>NZ_CM129820.1:5087500-5754485 GCF_053006485.1 Paenibacillus sp. JJ1683 | reverse complement strand
AGACGTCACTCCTTTTAAATCCTGACATTTTGCCGAATTAAGCTGCAGAGAGCTGCTCCCGGCGCTTCGGCAAAACGCCTAAAATCACAAAAATATTGTTGAAGGCCATAAAAAGACATACCGCCGCCTAAATCATGCGGCAGTGTAGTGAGAGAACGCAGCACAAAATGCCCTGAAAAATAGTATTGGAAAATTCCACTGCTGATCAGCAGAAGAAAGGCGATATTTCTCAGGAGGGAATGTGCGGCACGATCCGTTCTCTTGATCCCGCAGGCCAAAACGGGACTGCAATATGTCGAAATCAAATGAAAAATGTAGAATATATCCCCAGAATCCCGAATCCGCACAAAAATAAAAAGATGGATAAATTGAACTTGTTCACAACTTTATCCACAGGGTGTTGATAATATGGAGGGTAAAACAACATATTCACATTCAAAAGTAATATCATCATAGCAAAAGAAGCCTTGTATTTCAATGACTCGTGGTTATTTATCCACAAATTCAATCTGTTGTGTACAATTTTTATTCACAACACAAGATATTGTTTATAATTTGTTCAGTTTTCGACAATAACTCTTTTTTGCTCTAAAATGTTATGCACAGGTTATGACCATTTAAATCACAATTCCATTCTTTTTGTGGATCTGTGTATAACATCCGTTGCCTTTTGGTTACACCAGGTTGTTTTTGTGTTGAAAATTTCCGGTAACGTTTCCGACAATATTTTTGACGAAACTGATAGTGGGGATTTGAAACGGCGTGGATTTAAGTCGTAAATGAATAGATGAAAAAAAGGGCAGTTTTTAGATAAGAACGTAAGCTACAGTAAAATGCTGATGAATGTTGATCATGGAGAAGAAACGAAAAAATCGGGAATAAAGGGATAGAAAAGAGTAGAGTGGGTGATGCGAAAAGAGGGAGAGGGCTTGTGAATGTGAAAAAGAGGGAGAGAATTCAGAAGTACATTGACTTTGATCGCTATTTGTGGTTAAATGTACAAAGGTGTTTTTTGTGGAGATTGCTATGTTAGGTATATTCCATATAAAACGTATTCCTTGTAAGGAGGTGCAGCACAATGAGACCGACTTTCAGACCGAATGTCAGCAAACGTAAAAAAGTTCACGGCTTCCGTAAAAGAATGAGCACGAAGAATGGCCGTAAAGTTTTGGCAGCTCGTCGCCAAAAAGGTAGAAAAGTATTGAGTGCGTAATGCGTGCATAAAGACCACTACGGTGGTCTTTTTTTCATAATTGAAGTATTTATGGATCGGATGCTTCTTCTATTGTAGAAATGTAGTGTAAAAAGAGGGACAAGTCCTACATCCTGCTCTATATTAGATGAAGTTTTTGAAAACGGATATAAAATAAGCGAGATTACCATGTTGGAATATTGTCCATACTTCTTACTATATAAGAGGTAAGGATTGCTTACCGATATGTGTAAAAGAATGAGCAAGGAGAAGCGCCGTGCAAAAAAAATTGCGTCTACGAAACCGGGCGGACTTTGGGCGCGTATACCGCCATGGCAAATCTTTTGCCAACCATCAGTTTGTGGTGTACTGGTTCCGCCGCAGAGAGGTAGAGCAGTTCCGCGTCGGAATTTCGGCTAGCAAGAAGATCGGCAATGCAGTTGTACGCAACCGGATGCGCAGGATCGTTAAGGAAATCGTGCGCCATCATGAGCAGGAATTGGTGGAGCAGATTGACCTGATTTTTATCGTTCGTAAGGGTGCGGTTACTAAGTCGTATCAAGAGCTGGAGAAAAGCGTGCTGCACGTTTTGCGCAAAGCCTCGCTGCTCAAGTCTACGCGCCGATAGTCAGTATCTTTGTCCTACAGGATATGGTATGATTTACGTTGGAATGGATTGGTTAAGAAAGGGGTTATGAAGTGTCGCGTTTGAAGACTCAACGAGGAAAATGGTTCCTCCTGATTGCCTTATTGGCACTTGTTGCTGTGCTGTCCGGATGTACCCAGGCGGCTCACAATTCTTACACGACGGCAGACTTGGCCAATGGATCTTGGTGGCAAAGATATGTCGTTTACTGGTTTTCGTATGCGCTGGATACATTTGCCCAATGGTTCTCTGGAGAATATGGCCTGGCCGTACTGATTCTGGTGATCATTGTGCGTACTATTATTTTGCCGCTTACACTCAAGCAAGTACGCAGTTCCAGAGCAATGCAGGCTATTCAGCCGCAATTAAAAGAAATTCAAGCGAAATACAAGGATACACCTGAGCGAGTCCAGCAAGAAACGATGAAATTGTTTCAAGAAAACAAGGTTAACCCAATGGCGGGCTGTCTGCCTTTGTTAGTACAGATGCCCATTTTCATCGCGCTTTATAATGCCATTTATTATAACTCGGCATTGCGGGATCATGACTTTTTGTGGCTCCAGTTAGGTAAACCGGATCACTTCTTTATCCTGCCGATTCTAGCAGCGATTACGACTTTTGTCCAAACTTGGATGATGATGAAAATGAATCCGACACCGCAGCAAGGACCTATGCAATTTTTGCTGTATGTCTATCCGGTGCTAATTCTATTCATGTCGTATAACTTCCCGTCTGCTTTGCCGTTATACTGGTTTTTCAGTAATATTTACACGATTGTTCAAAACTATTTCCTTTATCGGAATAATGATAAGGACGCAGCATTGGCTAATGTAAAAACAGCGAGTCTCGCGAAAACAGGTTCCTCTAATAATAGTAAGAAAAAAGGCGGCAAAAACACGAAGGGGGCTAAAAAGTCGAGATGACCAAAGTCGTGACATCAGGAAAAACCGTTGAAGATGCTGTAAGACAAGGACTCTCCCAGCTGGGAGTAAGCCGTGAACGGGTAACCGTAAACGTGTTGGAACAGCCGTCAAAAGGATTCCTGGGGTGGCTAGGGGTCAAAAAGGCGAAGGTGGAGCTTACGCTGCTTTCTGAGCCGTCTCCTGAAACCACACACACGGCTGAACCTCATGTATCGGCTCAAGCACCTTCTGACGTGGGACAGGCTGTATCACAAGCTGGGTCTGTTGCGCAGGAAGCACAGATGAACATGGAAGCATCCAGGGGACATATAGACCCTTATGAAGAGGCGGTACGTTTCATCCGTGAAACAGCTGCAGGAATGGGACTCGACGTCGAAGTCGATGTCCGTCATCGCAAGGATGAAAGTACACTGGATATCTCCGGTCCATCGCTCGGTATGCTGATTGGCCGCAGAGGACAGACATTAGATGCATTGCAGTACCTGACGAATATTGTTGCTAACCGTCATTCTGATAAATTTATCCGAATTGTGCTGGATGCCGAGCAATTCCGTGCACGTCGGCGGAAAACGCTGGAGGATTTGGCGGAACGATTAGCGAACCAGGCTGTTCGTTACGGCAAGGAAGTGGTACTGGAGCCAATGCCGTCCCAGGAGCGGAAGCTGATTCATGCCAAGCTCCAGCAGCATGCGCTGGTTAGAACATACAGCAAGGGGGACGAGCCTAATCGGCGCGTTGTCATTGCCAAGAAATAATCCGACGCAATGGCTCTCTGCAAGCTGCAGAAGCCATTGCTTTTTTTCTTATATTTCACACAATGAAACGGGTGCCGTCCTTGATGAAGGGCGGCAATGCCGTTTTTACTTGATAGGAGGTAGGAACGATATGCTGAGCGATACCATAGCTGCCATTGCAACGGCTGTCGGCGAGGGCGGCATTGCAGTTGTGCGGGTCAGCGGTCCAGAAGCGGTCACGGAAGTGGAGGCTTTGTTCCGTAGTAAAACGCCCTTAAGTAAGGCTCCAACGCACACGGTACACTATGGACATATTATAGATCCTCAAAGCCAAGAGAAGGTGGAGGAAGTTTTAGTTACAGTGATGCGGGCACCACGCTCTTTTACAACAGAAGATGTGGTAGAGATCAGCACTCATGGCGGGGTGGTAGCCGTTAAACGGGTGATGGATTTGTTACTGCTGCAAAATATACGTCTGGCTGAGCCAGGTGAATTTACGAAACGTGCTTTTTTGAATGGTCGTATTGACTTGAGTCAAGCGGAGGGCGTTATTGACTTAATTCGTTCCAAATCGGATAAAGCCTTTTCGATGGCTCTGAAGCAGGTGGATGGGCAGCTGTCCCAGAATATTCGTCGTTTGCGTCATGTATTGGTGGAGACACTTGCTCATATCGAAGTAAACATTGATTACCCTGAGCATGATGTAGAATCCTTTACGTCTGAGTTAATCAAGGATAAAAGCAGCCAAGTCATGGCAGAAATTGATCGGCTGTTGCACACAGCGGAGCAGGGGAAAATTTTGCGTGAAGGGCTGACTACAGCGATTGTCGGAAGACCGAATGTAGGCAAATCGTCGCTGCTAAACACGTTGGCTCAGGGCGAACGGGCGATTGTGACCGATATTCCGGGTACGACCCGTGACGTTATCGAGGAGTATGTGACGATTAATAATATTCCGCTCAAGCTGTTGGATACAGCTGGAATTCGCGAAACGATGGATGTCGTGGAACGGATTGGGGTAGAGCGTTCGAGAACGGCAGTTAGTGAAGCGGATCTGTTGCTCATCGTTATGAATGCCAACGAACCACTGCACGAGGATGAAATGGCATTAATGGAACAAATCCGCGGTAGACAAGCGATTGTTATTATGAATAAAATGGACTTACCGGCCCAAATAGACCGGGATTTGTTGCTGCGCTATGTTCCTGAAGAGCTTATTGTGCCGATGTCTGTGAAGGAAAATGAGGGAGCAGATCGGCTGGAGCAGGCTATATCGAATTTATTCTTTAGCGGCAAGCTAGAATCAGCGGATATGACGTATGTCAGCAATGTACGGCATATTGCTTTGCTGAAGAAAGCACGCCAATCGCTGGTAGATGCCTATGAGGCCGCTGATCAATTTGTTCCAATTGACATGATCCAGATTGATGTAAGGCTGGCATGGGAGCATTTGGGTGAGATTGTAGGCGATACTGCGCATGATGCGTTAATAGATCAAATATTTTCACAATTCTGTCTGGGCAAGTAGAACATTCAAGCATGGCTGTTTTAAGCCTGCTATCGTCATAGATACACAAGAGCATATTCGGGGTGAAGACTCGAATGTATAAGGAGGCAAGAGAGGTATGGGATATCAAGGAGGCGACTATGATGTGATCATCGTCGGTGCAGGCCATGCGGGCGTAGAATCCGCCTTGGCAGCGGCACGGATGGGCTGTCGTACATTGATGATCACAATTAACTTGGATATGGTCGCATTCATGCCCTGCAACCCGTCTATTGGTGGTCCCGCAAAGGGTCATGTAGTACGGGAAATTGATGCATTGGGTGGCGAAATGGGTCGGAATATCGACAAGACATTTATCCAAATGAGAATGTTAAATACTGGTAAGGGTCCTGCTGTGCATGCCTTGCGCGCACAAGCAGACAAGTTCTCTTATCAGCATGCGATGAAGGAAACGATGGAGAAAGAACCGAATCTGACCTTACGTCAAGGCATGGTTGAAGAGCTGATTATAGAAGACGGCCAATGCGTAGGTGTGATTACGAAGACGGGCACAGAGTATCGTAGTAAAGCAGTTGTCCTGACGACGGGCACCTATCTGCGCGGAAAAATCATTATGGGTGAGCTGATGTATGAGAGTGGTCCGAACAATCAGCAGCCTTCGCTGAGACTTTCTGAACATTTGAGAGAGCTTGGGTTTGATCTCGTTCGCTTTAAAACAGGGACGCCACCACGTGTGCATAAGGATACGATTGATTTTAGCAAAACAGAAATACAGCCAGGCGATGACCAGCCGAAGTTCTTCTCCTATGAAACGAAGTCCTCGGATAATGAGCAGTTGCCTTGCTGGCTGACGTATACTTCAGTGGAAACACATCAGATTATTAATGATAATTTGCATCGTGCACCGATGTTCTCTGGTCTGATCGAAGGAACGGGACCACGTTATTGCCCCTCTATTGAAGATAAAGTGGTGCGTTTCAGTGATAAGCCGAAGCACCAAATCTTTTTGGAGCCTGAGGGTAAAAACACATCTGAATACTATGTTCAAGGCTTGTCAACAAGCTTGCCAGAGGATGTGCAATTAGCAGTACTGCGTACCATTCCAGGGATGGAAAAGGTAGAAATGATGCGTAACGGTTACGCTATTGAGTATGATGCGATGGTACCTACTCAGTTGTGGCCTACTTTGGAAACGAAAAAAGTACCTGGCTTGTTCACAGCAGGTCAGATTAACGGGACATCTGGTTATGAAGAAGCTGCGGGTCAAGGAATTATGGCTGGGATTAATGCAGCTCGCAAGGTGCAGGGCAAAGAGCCCGTTGTACTGGATCGTTCTCAAGGCTACATTGGGGTTCTGATCGACGATCTGGTGACAAAGGGTACAAATGAGCCCTATCGTTTGCTGACATCCCGTGCAGAATACCGTCTGTTGTTGCGGCATGATAACGCGGATCTGCGATTGACTCCGATCGGGCATGATATTGGTCTGATTACAGATGAACGATACGAGCGCTTTTTGGATAAAAAACAAAAGGTAGAGCAAGAAATTGAGCGTTTGCGCTTAGCTAAAGTTCGTCCGGTTGATGTAAATGAGATGCTGGAGCAAGGCGGATCTGCACCGATACAGGACGGCAGTAATTTGTTAACAGTACTGCGTCGACCTGAGATCAGCTATGCACAAGTGGCACAAATTTCGCCTTCACCTGTAGCTCTTACTGAGGAAGAGCAAGAACAGGTGGAAATCCAAATTAAGTATGCGGGCTACATTGAAAAGCAATTAATGCATGTAGAACGCCTGCAAAAGATGGAGAAGAAGAAGCTTCCAGAGGATATCGCATACAATGAAGTTCAAGGCTTGGCCATTGAAGCCAAGCAGAAACTTGAGAAGATCCGTCCGATGTCCATTGGTCAGGCATCCCGTATCTCCGGTGTAACTCCTGCGGATATTTCCATTTTGCTGGTTTATCTGGAGCACTATAACCGTGTAACGGCAGCGAGGGGATCTTAATGGACGCGATACAACAGCAGTTTAAGCAGCGGCTGGCAGAGCATAGCATTGTGATTAATGACAGTCAGTTAGAGCAGTTTGAAACGTATTACCGTGTGCTGGTCGAATGGAATGAAAAAATGAACCTGACGGGCATTACTGAGCGAGATGCAGTGTACACCAAGCATTTTTACGATTCTGTTTCACTTGCCTTTTATGTTCCGTTAAATGATGTGGGGAGCCTGGCTGACATTGGGTCAGGCGCTGGTTTTCCTGGGATCCCCTTGAAAATATGCTTTCCACATATTCAATTGACCATTGTAGACTCCTTGAACAAACGCATACAATTTTTAGCTCATGTTGTAGAGCAGTTGGGACTGGAAAATGTCGAACTGATTCACAGCAGGGCAGAGGAATTGGGACGCAAAGCAGGATATCGTGATAGCTATGATCTGGTCACAGCGCGAGCCGTTGCCCGTCTCGCGGTACTAAATGAATTTTGTCTTCCTTTTGTCCGTGAAGGGGGCCACTTTGCAGCGATGAAGGGTAGCGACCCAACGGAAGAAATCAGGGAAGCCTCCTACAGTTTGAAAGAGCTAAAGGGAAAAATCAAGCATGTTCAGGCCTTTCAGCTACCTGTTGAGGATGCAGCCAGACATATGATTATTATTGAAAAAAGAGCAGCTACACCACGGAAATACCCGCGTAAGCCAGGTACTCCTTTGAAAACACCTTTAGTGTAAATGTTTGAAAAAAAGTGAATGTTTCACGTGAAACATTCACTTTTTTTATGGTTTATAAACTCCTTACTTAAGATGACTCCTTGCCGAATGCCCTCTACATAATTTATTCTTTTATCCTTCTGAAAAGCTGTTAGAGACGATAGGATTATGACTGGAAAAGTGATAGAATAGAGATAATCGTTTTAGTGTAAGTTGGCTGCTTCCCGTACCCATGATTTCAGATATACATATAGGGAAGTGGGACAACAAATGTCAGGGGAGTACGTGGAGTGTACCCGCTTACGGCGCTGTTTCATATAGAAGGGTCTACAATCCCCGTAAGGAACTGTTTTTCACGAAGCGCTGTTTGTATGGTGCTATTATGAAATTAGGTGGTATTATACGGAATGAAAGAACAATTTTCCAAGCTATTTGGTTTGACGGAGCGCTCCAATGGGGACGAAATAAAACAAATTCCAGTTCGGGATATTGTCAGCAGTCCTTATCAGCCCCGCACCATATTTGACGACGAAAAGATTGATGAGCTATGCCAGACTATTAAGACGCATGGTGTAATTCAACCGATTGTCGTTCGTTTCCGTAATGGACAATATGAAATTATAGCAGGGGAACGTCGTTGGAGAGCTGTCACCAAGCTGAGTATGGAGACGATTCCAGCCATTGTTCGTGAGTTTAATGATTCACAAGCTGCATCCATCGCGTTGATTGAGAATCTTCAGCGGGAGGGCCTAACTGCGATTGAAGAGGCTGTAGCTTATCAAAAGCTGATTGACCTGCATCAACTCACCCAGGAAAGCCTCGCTCAGCGACTTGGCAAAAGCCAATCCACTATTGCTAATAAGATACGGCTGCTTCATTTGCCGGAGAGAGTGAAAGAGGCTCTAATGGAGCGGAAGGTGTCCGAGCGTCACGCTCGTGCATTATTGTCGTTAGAGACCGAAGAGCTACAGTACAAGGTTTTAGATGAAGTGATTGCTAAGGAACTCAATGTGAAGCAAACAGAGGCACGAGTTGCCTTCTATAAACAAGTATCCACGATTAAGAAATCTAAGCGGATTTCCTTTACCAAGGATGTCCGGCTTGCGCTGAATACGATTCGTCAATCCATTGATATGGTGTCTGGCTCAGGGTTGGATATCAAAACAAAGGAATCTGATCATGAGGATCACTATGAGATTGTCATTCAAATTCCCAAACGTAAGTAAGGGATGAAGCGTACAGCGGCAGCAATTGCCGCTTTTTCTGTCTAACGCCAACATAAAACCGCAGCATACTCGTATTCTATTTTGAAATTGCCGTTATCCGTAAGTTAAGGACTAAGTAACGTCTTCATAGAGCTTTTGCAATCATGGAACGTAGCAGGATTCCGATTAAATTATGAGGTGAATGAAGTGTCAAAAATAATAGCCGTAGCCAATCAAAAGGGCGGAGTAGGCAAAACGACTACTTCCGTGAATTTGGGCGCCGGACTTGCTTCCCTCGGCAAAAGGGTATTGCTCGTGGATATCGACCCGCAAGGTAATACAACTAGCGGTGTGGGTATCAATAAGGCGGATGTGGCAAATTGTATTTATGATGTACTCATTAACGAAGTTGACCCTAGCGAGGCGATTATCAGTACACAGGTTGAGGGATTGGATATTATCCCGGCAACCATCCAATTAGCAGGTGCTGAAATCGAGCTGGTACCAACTATTTCTCGCGAATTGAGATTAAAAAGATCACTTCAACTCGTCAAGCATAATTACGATTATATATTAATAGATTGCCCTCCATCACTGGGGATTTTGACGCTCAATTCCTTGACGGCTTCCGATTCAGTCATTATTCCAATCCAATGTGAATATTACGCGCTGGAAGGATTAAGCCAATTGTTGAATACCGTGCGATTAGTGCAAAAACATCTAAACACCTCATTGCAAATTGAGGGTGTGTTGCTAACCATGTTTGACGCCCGCACGAACTTGGGTATTCAGGTGATTGAAGAAGTGAAAAAATATTTTCAAAGCAAAGTTTATCAGACGATTATTCCACGCAACGTGAGACTCAGCGAAGCACCATCACATGGCCAGTCCATTATTACGTATGATCCCCGGTCTCGTGGGGCAGAGGTATATATTGAGTTGGCAAAGGAAGTGGTATCTTATGAGTAAACGGTTGGGAAAGGGACTGGACGCACTTATTCCCTCCCTTACAGTCAGTGACGAGGATAAGGTTGTTGACATTCCGCTCAGTCAGTTGCGGGCGAACCCATACCAGCCTCGGAAAACGTTTGATGAGGAGTCCATTAAGGAATTAGCGGAATCCATTCGTCAGCACGGTGTTATCCAACCCATTATTGCGCGTAGTGTCTTGAGAGGTTATGAGATTATAGCCGGGGAAAGACGGTTTCGGGCCTCTCAATTTTGCGGGAATCCAACCATACCTGTGGTTGTTCGCAATTTTACAGATCAGCAGGTAATGGAGATTGCCCTGATTGAGAATTTGCAGCGTGAAAACTTAAATGCAATGGAAGTGGCGGTGGCTTATCAGGGGTTAATGGATCAGTTTTCTTTAACTCAGGAAGAGTTGTCCATGAAAGTGGGAAAATCACGTTCACACATTGCCAATTTTCTCCGTTTGCTCGCATTGCCTGAGGAGGTTAAAGATCATGTTTCACGTGGAACATTGTCTATGGGGCATGCTAGAGCAATTGTCGGGCTCAAAGATCCAGACATGGTAAAACAGCTGGCCATGCAATGTATTGAGCAACAGTGGAGCGTTCGTGAACTTGAGGAAGCCGTACAACAGTTGGATCATAAGCCTGGAGAAACAAAAGCTAAAGCAAAGGTGCGAAAAAAGGACCCCTATATTGACCATATGGAAGAGTCCCTGCGCGAGCGTTTTAAAACAACTGTGAAGATCAAGCACAATAAAGATAAAGGAAAAATCGAATTGAATTATTACAGCCAGCAGGATTTGGAAAGATTACTGGAGCTATTACAGTAGTCTGTAAAAATATGGACATGTCTCCTTGAGTGAAATGGAAAGTGAGATATGTCTTTGCTTTGTCTGGAATTGCAGGAATTAGAATGGTTTTGATGGATAAACTAATAGCCTTGTGTTATTTGTCTCGCTGTTCTCAAACGTTTAAAATAAAAGGTAAGCAAAGCAGTAACATGATTTTTGAGGTAGAGGGGTAGAAACAAACATATGGCTGAATTGAATGGACTAATCATGGAGCAGCTTGCTGGTATTGTTGCAGGGATCGTGCTTATTTTGCTTATCCTGTTGATTGTTGTTATTGTACAGGGATCAAAGCTAAAGAAGATGCGGCGAAAGTATGAAACCATGATGGCAGGCAGCGGGGTAGAGAATTTGGAGACGCTGCTGATTGATTTAAAGGTACAGATGGACACGATTGAAGATGAGCAGGAAGCCCACCGTGCAAGTATGAAATCACTACGCAGCAAATTGACTGGCTTGAAGGGACATATAGGCATCAAACGCTATAATGCCTTTGGTGAGAGAGGGAGCGATCTAAGCTTCTCTCTGGCTATTGTAGACGATAATCAGGACGGAATAGTATTGACCGGTATTTATAACCGGGATGGCTCATATGTGTATGCCAAGCCTCTGGAAGCGGGACAATCTTCTTATTCCTTATCACCTGAAGAGAAAGAAGCTATTACTCTTGCGCAGCAAGTAGGACAGACCGGTAATGCCACTCCTTAATTGCGGAGTATAAGCTACTAGCTATGATATCTGATAATTTCATGACCAAATTTAGTCTTGTATTTTGTAACACAAAGTATTCCATGAAGCCGCCGACGTTAACGATACCAGTCAAATGGATATCGCCGACCGGCGGTAATTCTTTATTTACACCTGCTCCAGGCTTGAGAGGACCCTCTGCAACCTGAATGCATCCAACACTGGAGGTTTGTCCAAGACATGCGTCTATCCCAATGATATAAGGCTGTTCGTATCGGTCATGTATGCCGTTCAGCGTCGTTTGAAGGTTCATAGCATGTACAGGCTCATCTAATGTCCCATACAAGTTAAACAGGGGGCTTTTATAGCGTGACAAATGGGTACCAACGAGCGGACCAAGGCAATCTCCAGTAGAACGATCGGTGCCGATGCAAATGATGACGATATTTTGCAGACTCCGTGCCTGATGCAGATGGAACAGCAAACGATGGATGATGGCTGATTGGATCCCGGGATCGGTGTGTGATATTTTTAAGCTTAGGGGTTCTTGCCCCGGAATGAAGTCAGAATGAGTCATGGAATCTTCCTTTCGTCCTGTAATGGAGCGTGCAGGTTGTGCTCGCCTACTTTTAAGATTTCACTTGGCCTGCGGGTAACAATTATTCTCAAGATAGTAGCTAGTATATGGATAAACTTGCGTTTTTATACTCGGGAAAAGTAGATTATTCATAGTCGTATGTTTGAAGTCGGGAGATATGCTTATACAGATAGGAAATAGAATGTGGGAAATAGAAAGAGTGGTTCCCTGGTTTGAGGAGGAGTACAGCATGACCTTTATACATTGGTTGGCCGGTAATTTAGACACGGATGACGTAGTGCAAGGTGCGATTCATTGGAAGGATGCTGTATGGAAATGGCTTACAGATAGTGCGATGTGGTCGACCTTTTTGTTTGTGGTTTTGAAAATCGTAATTATTTTCATCATTACACGTATCTTTATTCGAGTTATTAATAAAATTATAGATAAGTCGATGGAGCAAAAGGGAGATAACGGCAGATTCCGATTGAATACCAGACGGTTAACGACTGTGGGCGAACTGCTGAAAAATGTAACAAATATTGTGTTCAATTTCATCTTGATTATGCTGGTGCTATCGCAAATGGGTATAAATCTAGGCCCTCTGATTGCTGGAGCTGGAGTGCTTGGGTTGGCTGTAGGTTTTGGGGCACAGAGCTTGGTTAAGGATGTAATTACCGGATTCTTTATTATATTTGAGGATCAATTTGCCGTAGGAGACGTCATTCAGACGGGAACTTTCAAGGGGACGGTAGAAATGATTGGGCTGCGTACAACCAGGCTGGTGAGCTGGAAAGGTGAGGTGTATATTTTACCGAACGGCTCCATTACGACGGTAACGAACTTCTCTATGTCCAACGCGTTGGCGGTGGTAGATGTGCCGATGAAGGCGGAGCGTAGTCTGGAGGAAGCCGTCAGTTTGGTAAAGCAGGCGATCCAAGGCATCGAAGAGTCCAATGCGCAGATACTTAATATGCCGGATGTGTTAGGCGTTCAGTCCATGACTACATCAGAGTATATCGTACGGGTTGTGGCGGAATGTATGCCGAACACAGGGGCCTTGGTAGAGCGTGATATTCAGAATAATATCAAGAGGGCTCTAGAGGACGAGGAACATCGTCAGGCCGCACTGGAGACGGCGATCACCCTTGAAAAAGAAGATGAGTCAGGAAGAAAAGGGGGAGAGAAGGGTGGAGCGTAAGTCGTTTGAACTAGGGGATATTGTGCAGATGAAGAAGCCTCATCCATGTGGAACGAACGAGATGGAAATTATCCGGATGGGGATGGATATTCGAATCAAATGTGTCGGATGCCAGCATAGTGTGCTGATTCCGCGTGCCAAGTTCGAAAAGAATATGAAGAAAGTGCTGCGCTCAAAGTCCAGCGCTGGCGAGCAAAATTCGGAAACCATTTGAGCAGAGAAAGTGGATCATGGTGAACAAGAAATCAGCTTGCGTCATGGTAGCAATGATGATATAATTATCCTTGCTGCGGAAAGGTACCCAAGAGGTCCAAGGGGGCTGACTCGAAATCAGTTAGGCGTCGCAAGGCGTGCGTGGGTTCGAATCCCACTCTTTCCGCCACTAACTTCATGAACTTGATCAATCTCTTACGTCTGCTGACGTAGGGGATTTTTTGGTTTATGGAAATAAACCATTATTAGGTTATAAAAATGAATGTAGCGTTATCGAAGAAATGATTAAGAACCTTTTGGTGAATGAATAAGGTGTTAAAGTAAAAGAAAACTCCTAACAGCGTTTGAAATAATTGCCGTCAGGAGCATTCTTTTGTTATAGCTGGTTAGGCGGGTAATGATAGCGTTTTGTTCTCTTTGAGCCAGAGATCATCAGCAGGATGGCAGCGATCAAATGGAGTGCCCAGCCAACAAAAGGAATCCAGGCTAGCAAGGAAGTGAGTACTCCCCAGACAGAACCGTAGATCGCTTCCTGATTGCGTAACGACAGGATAAGTGTTACTGCATGCAGGACAAGCATAAACCCCAGTGCTGAGTAGCCAGTCCCCATGACAATAGCTCCTCCCACAATCGGTACAGCCAGCACCAATTCGAATATACCTGATATCCACTTTAATATACGAGAATAGCTCATCTTTAAACCTCCGTAGATAGTAGGTCTTTGTACTTGGATATATTCTAGCAGAAGGAGCTGAATTAATCTGCATTTTACCAGCATATGCAAAAAGTCCGATAATGCAACAAAGGAGGACCACAAAGGTCCTCCATCGTAGGCGATACATTTTTAACAGGATACGATCTGTCCAATCACATCATGAAACTCGGTGTACTGACTAGCAATACCGTGTTGAAAAGACAGTGTCCTTTTACACAAACCTAACGCTTCTAATGCCCGGAATGGATCTCCTAACAGTTTGTAAGGCTACGTCGTCCAACGGAACCACACCTCTCTGTTGTATCGCCTAATCATAATATGGCCAGGATTCCGAAGAAATATACATTAGTGGACACGAGCTTTCGTTTTTTTCTTCCACTTGCGATTATGGTTGGTGGTCTTCGGAAAAGAATCGCCTCTTTCCAACGTTATTTGCTGCGGGTTTTGGATTTCAGTATGAAAGCTTTTTTCTCCAACCTCCATATATACGCCGTCATTTGGGACCTTATCCCCGGGTACGAACTCAGTCTTTTCACCCATACGGTTGTGCCTCCTTAGATAATGAATTTGGACTGCAACGGTTATTGTGCGCTGTCTTAAACAGAAACATGCGAAATCAAGGCACACAGATAGTAGTTAATCAAAAATGATTTCCTTTATATATGCAAAATTTGTGAAGTGATATAAAAATGTATAAAGCTAATAATAGGTTGTGTGTGAACAGCTTTTAGCCTTGTGCTCGAAATTGCAGGTTGCATTCAGGTGCTCGATTTGGTAAACTGTTTTAGTGCGAGTTTAGGCTCGTTCCTTGCTCTCAACTGAGATTGAGGGCCTTATGTCCATAAGGAGGTGTAAAGAATGCGCAAATATGAAGTGATGTACATTATTCGTCCTGACATTGAACAAGAAGCTGTTCAAGCGACAGTCGACAAATTCCAAGGTATCATCTCTAACGGCGGTGGCGAAATTACGAGTCACGATGTAACTAAACGCCGTCTTGCGTATGAGATCAAGAAATTCCGTGATGGTTCTTTCGTTCTGGTAAACTTCACAGCAGAACCTGCTGTTGTTACTGAGCTTGAGCGTATCATGAAAATTTCTGACGAAGTAATTCGTTATCTCATTACGAACGACGTAGCTTAATTATTGTACGTGATTATGTAATGAACAACGCTCAAAGGAGGGGATTGGATTGTTGAACCGTGTCATTCTGATCGGTCGTTTGACCAAAGATCCAGAGCTGCGCTATACACCGTCTGGTGTAGCAGTAACCCAGTTCACCCTGGCTGTAGACCGTCCGTTTACAAGTCAAGGCGGCGAACGGGAAGCGGATTTCTTGCCGATCGTAACCTGGCGTCAGCTTGCTGAAACATGCGCTAACTATCTTCGTAAAGGTCGTTTGACGGCTGTTGAAGGCCGTGTACAAGTGCGTAATTATGAGAACAATGAAGGCAAACGTGTATACGTGACTGAAATTGTTGCTGATAATGTACGTTTCTTGGAATCTAACCGCGATAGCGGCAACGGTGGCGGCAATAGCGGTGGAGGTATGCGTGAGGAGTCTCCTTTCGGAGGCGGTAACAGCAATAGTGGGCGCGGGAATAATAACTCGCGAAACAATCAGGATCCTTTTTCCGATGACGGAAAACCGATCGATATTTCGGATGATGATCTACCATTTTAATTGGGAAAGGACTGACAAAGAATGGGCTTCAGACAAAGAGAAGGCGGAGACGATAACAAAAGACCAGCTCGTCGTGGTGGTCGCAACAAACGTCGTAAAGTATGTTTCTTCACTGTGAACAAAATTACTCACATTGACTATAAAGATACAGACCTGCTTAAAAAATTCATCAGCGAACGTGGGAAAATCCTTCCTCGTCGTGTGACTGGAACAAGCGCGAAATATCAACGTATGTTGACAATCGCTGTTAAACGTTCCCGTCAAATCGCATTGCTTCCTTACACTACTGAATAGTAGTGGGTGGAAAGAAAAGATGTTCCCAATTGTGGGGGCATCTTTTTTTATGATTTTTTTTATTGACAACAAGTGCCATCTATTGTAACTTACTAATAATACAATCCATGTTTACCCATTAAGTATGATTTGCCTTTTAGTGGCTTAGGAAATTTCAAGCTCCCCAACTCGCCAGAGTACACATTTCGATCATTCGAAATGTTATTTTATATTACATAACACTCGAATTTTTTGTCATTTTCCTTAAGTAAATTTCATAAACTTTACAAAAATAGATGTTTTGCAATTGCATATTACATAAAAAAAGATATTGACGTGATATTATTTTACACTTAAGATAAACCTTAATAAAAATGTAATGGTTGTCGGTGCACAAAATTGACCAAGGGTCTAAAACATGTGTTCTACGCTATCATTAGGAACAGTAAGGAGGATGTGCAAACTTCATTTTCAAACCTCAAGCTTTAACGAATCACCGCAGGAATGAGACAGGCTGTTAAATAAAGACCGACTAAGGGGGATTAACAGGATGGTGCAAACGAAGAAATGGGTTTCTTTGCTTATGGTGCTTACGATCGTTGGTGTTCTGTTTGCAGGATGTAGTGGAGGTGCTAATGAGGCACAGCTGCAGCAAGGTAATGCGGATAAGAAAACAGAGGGAAATGAAGGCAGCCCACCAGTTACAGAGGGTGTAATTAAAGCGACGGATTTGTCACAAAATCCTCCGGGAGCAACAAATCGAAAAGATAACATTGTAGTAGGTATGACATCACCTAAAGGGGTATTTAACCCGCTATTCTGGCAAACAACTTACGATTTATATGTAGTCAGAACGGTATTTGATTCCTTCTTACAGGTGAAGGCAGATGGTACATATGAAAATAGTTTGGCTGAGAAGGTTGATGTATCGCCGGATGGTCTAAAATACACCTTCCATCTGAAACCAGGTGTGAAGTATAGTGACGGCACTCCAGTAACCGTAAAGGATTATGCTTTTGTTCTCAAAGTGCTGCATGATCCGAATTATGATGGAGAAAGCGATATATTATCTTTTAAGATTAAAGGCGGTAAGGAATACCACGATGGCAAGGCGAATGATATCTCGGGTATCAAGGTCATCGATGATAATACAGTAGAGGTAACCGTTACAGAAGCAACAGCTTATACGAAGGATTATCTGGGTGAGCAATACTTCATGCCAGAAGCTTATTACGGAAAAGGGTTCAAGAAGGGTAACCTGGACAGCATCAAGGCGCTTAATAATAAACCAATCGGCTCCGGGCAGTATGTGCTGAAGAGCTTTTCCCCGGGTCAGCAAGTCGTACTTGAAGCGAATCCAAACTACTTCAAGGGCGCACCAAAGGTGAAATCAGTTATTTTCAAGACGACAACAGAAGAAACAAACCTGTCTATGCTGCAAACAGGCGAAACGGACATGGACAACATCACAGTTACGGAAGACAATGTAGAGGAATTAAAGGCTCTAGGCTTCTTGGACGTGAATATTATGCCGACCAATGGCTATGGATATATTGCATTTAATCATAAGGAAAAGAAATTCCAGGACCCTAAAGTACGTCAGGCTTTAACTATTGGTTTAAACCGTAAAGAGATTGTACAGGGCGTGTATGGCCCATATGCGAATGTCATTAACATTCCACAATCTACAGAATCTTGGTCTTATACGGATGAAGGCATCAACAAATATGAATTTGATACAGCGAAGGCGAAGGCTTTGCTGGATGAGGCAGGCTGGAAGGTTGGTGCTGACGGGATTCGCGAAAAGGACGGCGAAAAGCTGACCATTAACTTCTCCGCAACTGCTGATAATCCAGTAGTAGAGGCCTTGCTACCAATCATGTCCAATAACTATAAGGAGCTAGGCATCAAGCTGACTTCTGAAACTCTAGATTTTAACGCCATTATGGATAAAAAGGATACAGGCAAGTTTGATATGTTCTTTGCGGCCTGGGGCTTAACTCCAGACCCGGACACAACGACTTTTATTACGAATGGTGCACAAAACGATATCGGCTACTCTAATAAAAAGGTCGATGAATTAACGCTTGCTGGTAAGCATGAACTGGATCAAGAGAAACGCAAACAGATTTACAAACAGCTCTATCAAGAGTTGAACAAAGATCTGCCAACTATCTTTATGTACCAACGCAGAGATATGTGGCCAGTGAATGGACGTGTATCCGGCCTAGAAATTACGCCATACAAAGATTTTGAGTTCACTCTGCATAACGCTCAAATCGCTCAATAAGGGATGCCAACCGTATGCTCAGCTCTCACGAGCTGGGCATATCACTTTATTCGTCTGGAGGAATGAATATGAAGCAGTACATTATTCGAAGACTGCTGCAACTCATCCCCACACTTATTGGCATATCCATTATCGTTTTTGCGATTTCAGCCATGGTGCCGGGTGATTATATTACAGCCAAGCAGAACCCGAATATGACCGCCGAGAAGGCGCAACAGCTACGACATATCTACGGGCTGGATAAGCCGGAATACCAACGTTATTTTATATGGGCCGGTAATATGTTAAAGGGAAATATGGGGGATTCATTACAGCATAAGCAGCCGGTAACGAAGGTCATTGGCAATTATGTATGGAACTCTTTTATTATCGCTTTTTTTAGTCTTATTTTTAGCTGGCTCATTGCAGTTGTTGCAGGGGTATTCTCAGCTAAGTTTCAATATTCCTTATTCGATAAGTTCGTGACGCTATTCATTTTCTTATGTATGTCGCTGCCTTCATTTTTTATTGGTCTATTGGTCATCAAAATATTTGCCCTTGAATGGGGAATTCTCCCGGTTGGGGGTATGACTACAGCAGGGATGGAAGCAGGTTCGTGGGCGTATATGGTGGATGTCCTCAAGCATATGTTCCTGCCGACACTCGTACTTACGATGCTGAGTACAGGAAGCCTGACTCGTTATTTCCGTACAGGCATGTTGGAGGTCATCCGTCAGGATTATATCCGTACCGCACGCGCCAAGGGGTTGAAGGAACGGACGGTTATTTTCAAACATGCACTGCGCAATGCCCTGATTCCAGCAATCACACTGCTCGGGTTCGAGCTTCCAGCCTTATTTGGTGGGGCAATGATCCTGGAAAAGGTATTTGTATGGCCGGGTGTGGGGCAGGTCTACCTGGAGTCCATTAGTATGCGGGACTATCCGTTTATGTTGGGCTTCACCATTTTCCTGGCTGTTCTCACGC
The DNA here is from genome assembly GCF_053006485.1 of Paenibacillus sp. JJ1683. NCBI lineage: Bacteria > Bacillati > Bacillota > Bacilli > Caryophanales > Paenibacillaceae > Paenibacillus > Paenibacillus sp. JJ1683. The sequence goes on along the minus strand of NZ_CM129820.1, from coordinate 5,735,141 downwards.
TCATCGGCAATCTACTTTCTGATGTATTGTATGGCATGGCAGATCCAAGAATTCGCTTGAAGTAGGAGGGATACTATTGTCCGCAGAAACAGTCACGATTGAAACGAATCAAAAGGCGGCGATCCGTCCTGAAGCGTCTCCATGGAGAATCGCCGTTCGCCGTTTTAACCAAAACCGCTTGGCTTTGGCAGGTCTCGTTATATTAATTCTGATGGTTATCATTTGTGTATTTGGTCCCATGATTTCACCTTATCATTTAGATGATTACAAGCTATCTGACAAAAACTTATCCCCTAATGCGAAGTACTGGCTCGGTACGGATAAGTTCGGTAGAGATATTTTACTGCGTACGATGCTGGCTGGCCGTATTTCTTTGACAGTGGGGCTGGTCGCCACGTTTATTTCGGTCATGATCGGGGCAACGTTGGGTGCGCTGGCAGGGTTTTATCGTAAAGGCGTGGATACGGTTATTATGCGGATTGCTGATATTTTTATGGCGCTGCCTACATTGCCGCTGCTTATTATTTTAGGTGCTGTTCTATCGGATTTGAAGGTTGATCCGTCGAACCGTATTTATTTTCTGATGCTTATTATTGGGGTCCTGAGCTGGACGAGCTTGTCCCGTCTGGTCAGAGGGCAGATTCTTACGCTGCGTGAACAGGAGTTCATGCAGGCGACGGAAGCGCTGGGCTTGAGAGACCGCCGCAAAATATTCCGACATCTGCTACCGAACACGATTCCTACTATTATTGTTACGGCTACGCTTGGAGTGGCTGGTGCGATTATTACAGAATCTGCGCTCAGTTACTTGGGGATTGGCGTCGTGCCGCCCACACCTTCGTGGGGGAACATGATATCGGCTGCGAATAATCTGATTGACTTCCGCAAACGGCCCTGGATATGGGTACCACCGGGAATGTGTATTCTAATTACCGTTGTAGCGATTAATCTGATTGGTGACGGCTTGCGTGACGCGCTGGACCCTAAAATGAAGAAGTAGGAGACGAACGTTTATGGAAAATGCTTTGATTGAATTTCGTAACCTGAAAACCCACTTTCATACCTCTAACGGAACTGTCAAAGCGGTCAATGACGTCAGTTTTAAAATTCGTGAGGGTGAAACGCTCTGTGTGGTAGGAGAATCTGGCTGTGGTAAGAGTGTAACTGCGATGACAATGATGCGGTTGATTGATTCTCCCCACACCTCAGACGGACAAATCTGGTTTGAGGGCAAGGATCTCCTAAAACTCAATAAAGGGCAAATGCAGCAAATTCGCGGCAATGACATTTCGATTATTTTTCAGGAACCGATGTCTTCTCTGAATCCGGTGCTTACGATCGGGGAACAGATTACGGAGCCGTTGCTGATGCATACATTAATGAGTAAAAGGGAAGCACGCGCCCGGGCAATTGAACTAATTAATTTGGTGGGCATTTCGCGATCGGAGGAAATATTCAATTCCTATCCTCATGAGTTGAGTGGCGGTATGCGCCAGCGGATTATGATTGCTATTGCTTTAAGCTGTAATCCGAAGCTGTTGATTGCGGATGAACCGACAACGGCACTGGATGTAACGATCCAGGCACAGATTCTCGATTTAATGCGGGATTTGAAGGATAAGCTTAAAACGTCCATTATGCTGATAACACATGACTTGGGTGTCGTGGCAGAAATGGCGGATTATGTGGTCGTTATGTATGCCGGGAACGTTATTGAAGAGGCTCCTGTCATTGAGCTGTTCAAAAATCCGCAGCATCCGTATACTCAAGGACTATTAAAGGCAAAGCCTGTCATTAATCAGAAAATGGATCGGCTATATTCCATCCCAGGGCAGGTGCCAAACCCCATTGAGCTGGGCGAAAATTGCCATTTTCATGATCGATGCGCACATTGTATGCAAATATGCAAGGATCAGGCCCCTCCCTTGAATGAAAAGGAGAATGGCCATAAGGTTGCCTGCTGGCTATATGAGAAAGAAGGAGGGCAACGAATATGAGCGAGCCTTTAATTCAAGTGGAAGGGCTGAAAAAGTATTTCCCAATCACAGGCGGGGTTTTTCAGCGTACGGTCGGACATGTCAAGGCGGTCGATGATGTATCCTTTCATATTCATAAGGGTGAATCGTTTGGTCTGGTAGGAGAATCGGGCTGCGGTAAAAGTACGATTGGACGCACGATTCTCAGATTGATGGATAAGACAGAGGGATCAGTACGGTACAAGGGCGAAGATTTGCACGCATTAAACAAGGAGCAGATTCGTGCGCTTCGTCCAAAGCTGCAAATCGTCTTCCAGGACCCTTTTAGTTCACTGAACCCGAGAATTAAGGTGGGTGAGGCGATCGGAGAGGCTTTGCTGGATCACGGGTTGATTGATCGTAATGAGCTACGGCAGAAGGTCAACGAAACGCTGAACATTTGTGGGCTGTCCTCATATCACTATGATCGTTATCCGCATGAGTTCTCTGGCGGTCAGCGGCAGCGGATCGGGATTGCAAGGGCCTTGATTTTGAATCCTGATTTTATTGTGGCTGACGAGCCGGTATCTGCTCTGGATGTGTCGATTCAGGCCCAGATCATTAACTTGTTAAGCGATTTGCAACAGGAACGCCAACTGACGTACCTGTTCATCTCGCATGATCTGAGTGTAGTCGAGCATCTGTGTAGCCGGATTGGTGTGATGTATCTGGGCTCGATGGTAGAGTTGGCTTCCAAGGAGGATCTGTTCGGCAATCCGCTACACCCATACACCAAGGCTCTGCTATCAGCAGTACCGATTCCAGATCCGACGATCAAAAGGCAGCGGATTGTGTTAAAAGGGGACATCCCGTCTCCAGCTAATCCGCCGTCAGGATGCAAGTTTCATACACGCTGTCCTATGGCGGAAGCGCGCTGTAGAACAGAGGCTCCAGTATACCGAGATGCGGGCGACCAGCATTTTGTAGCCTGTCACTTTGCCTGATACGACATACTGAAGAAGCAAAATATCCGTCATCCTGTAACAAGGATTGGCGGATATTTTGTCGTGAAATAAAAAAAGGTAAAAAAATTGTATCTTTTTTTCGAAAAATTGCAGACAAAATGGATTTTTCATCGTCTAATAAGATATGGAGGTTATTACGATGATGAAAAAACATTGGTTACGTTGGGCTATTGTCGTCCCGGTACTTATTATATTGATTTTTATTACTCTTGGACCCCGCTTGTTGATCGGAAAGCCGAATGTGGATGCAGACGCTGCAGTGCTGATGGACATGCACACCGGGGAATTACTGATGGATGTGAATGGCGATAAGCCTATGCCTTCTGCAAATATGTCCAAGCTCATGACCGAGCTATTGGTACTGGAGGATATTCGGACCGGACGGTTAGGCTGGAATGATGAGGTGCGAATTAGTCGTTATGCCAGTACGGTGGGTGGTGTGAATCTGTCTCTTCGGTATGGGGAAAGAATGACCGTATCTGAACTGTTCCAAAGTATGGTTGTGTATTCAGCGAATGACGCCGCTGTAGCGCTGGCAGAGCGTTCATCAGGGAATGAGTCCGCTTTTGTGAAGCGCATGAATGAAAAGGCTGCTCAAATTGGGCTGTCACCCGGTAGTCGCTTTAGTAATGCCTCTGGGGCTGGTCAGAGTGAATTGGGGCCGAACCATCCTAAGGATATTCGCGGAGAAACAAAAATGACGGCAAGCGACACTGCAAAGTTGGCCTCTTACTTGATTACGTCACATCCTGAGATTCTCAGAACGTCCAGCCGCACACAGATGGAATTGAAGGATAAGGGCATTTACATCAGTAATACGAACTGGATGCTGCCTTCCTTGGCTGGACCGTACTCTTATGCGGGGACGGACGGATTGAAAGCAGGGTACACAAGCGATGCTGGATACTGCTTCACTGGTACAGCTGAGCAGCATGGCAAACGATTAGTTGCTGTAGTGCTGGGTGCACCGAGCAAGGAAGAGCGTTTCGCACAGACACGGAAGCTGTTTGATTATGGTTTTTCTCTGTCCACCTCTTTTCCGGTACGATTGCAAAATTTGGTGAAACTGTCTCTGCATTAAGATAAAAGATAACTTTGAAAGCTACATAGAATACTTATATAAACGTAAATGAGGGCTTTGACCGTAAGGGCAAAGCCTTTTTTGTCATGAGTTTGAGGAACTAACCACGCCATGGCACTTTTGACAACAAGGTAGCAGACCTTTTATGCTTTGAGGGGAAGTTTCCGCTTCATGAGGGATCAATCCGGTTTAATGAAGAGATGGGATTTGTGGACGAAAGAAGGAAGGAAGCCATGATGGAGAGAAGACATAAGAGAAGGACCCGTGGAAAGCCCAAAAAGAAAAAGAGGTTTACCGCTCTATATATTTCATGTATTGTCTTGCTTTTAGTTGCAGTAGGGGGCTATCTATTCCGCAAACAGCTGACGCTCGTGGCTTTTGACTGGTTTGTGTCACCGACGCTGGAAAGCAAGCTGGAGAAATCCTACCAGCCTCGTCAATCCAAGGAACAACAGCCCCAAGAGACCGTTGCTTACCAGAAGGAGCCTTTTTCGGTGTTATTACTGGGGACAGATCAACGGCCCAATGAAAAGGCACGTGGTCGCTCAGATACGGTGATATATGCTGCTGTACGGCCCGCAGAATCGCGTGTGCTCTTGATTTCTATCCCAAGGGATACGTATGTACAGATTGCCGGACATGATTCCAATCGAGATGGCGAGGATGATTTTGATAAGTTGGGGCATGCTTATGCGTTCGGAGGCGAGAATATGTCCATGGCCACTGTAGAGAAGCTGATGGAGCATAAGGTCGATTATTATGCTACGATTAATTTCCAGGGTATTCAGGATGCCGTGAATGCAGTGGGCGGAGTAGTGTTACCTATCGACCAGCCCATCGAGAATAAAAAACCGCTGCATATCAAGTTCCGTATTGAGGCGGGCAAGCCACTTTATAATGGTGAAGAAGCCATGTATTATGTTAGGTATCGGGAAGATAGCGACTTCAACCGTACAAAACGTCAGCAAATTTTTTTGAATGCTATGGCCGATAGGCTACTGAATATCGACGGAATCACCAAGATCCCGGAGTTGCTCGATATCATGGGGGCCAATTTCACAACGGATATGGAACCTGCCTTTATTACTGGGCTTGGCAAGCAAGCTATTTCACAAGGGAATCCACAAATCTCAAGTTTTACGATTACGGGGGAAGGGTTCAAGAAGAAGGGCCTGTACTATGACCGGGCTAATGAACAGGAACTTGAATATGCCAGACTTATGATTGCGAACTGGCTAGACTCTGATACAACCCCGCAGACGCTGAGGCTTCCCGACAAACAGGACATTCAGTGAGTAATCAATGGATTTATATTTGATTTTGAGGGGGATTCGTTTCTCATGAATATTGCTTTTTTCTTGCTTCCCAAACAAGAGGTCGCTTGTGTAACGGCGGATGCTACTCTACGGCAAACATTGGAACGAATGGAATATCACCGATTCACAGCGGTTCCTATTTTGGATAAGGAAGGTAGATATACGGGTACGGTTACAGAGGGTGACCTATTGTGGCATATGAAAGAGTCTGAGGGGAAAATCACCTTTGAAAACGCTTCTAAGTTTATGCTCAAGGACGTTCCGCTACGGGTTTCGATGAAACCTGTATCCATTGATGCCAATATGGAGGATCTGATTAATTTGGCGAAGGTACAAAACTTTGTGCCCGTTGTGGATGATATGGAAAGGTTTATCGGTATCGTGCGCCGCAGCCAAATTATTGAGTATTGTGAGAAATTTGTGTCCAAGGAATCGCTTAATACTTCAAGCTAAAATAAGCAGCAAATCCGCACTGAAGATTACTATTACCCTAGGGGCTAACAGTGTTGACATGGGCTTATAATAAGTAGCAAAGCTGCTCTGAAAATAACGATTTACCCTATGGGGTAACAGTTATTTTCAAAATAGGATATGCTATAATGGAGAATAAAGCTTTTTCAGAGGGGTGTGACTCTTCATCATATGCCTAAAGAAATGGATGTAGTTAAACGAGCCAAGGTTATTGAATGGCTTAAAACAGAGGTGCTTGACCAAGTCTCCCGTCTGTTTAAGGCGATGTGGGAAGGCAGTACAGTCCGTATTGGTGACTGTTTGGCCAGCCTGGTGATGAGCAGTTATATTCTGGGGAGGCGTCTTGGGGTGTCTTACCGTGAATTGGATGATCTACTCATCGACAAGCTAAGAAAGCACAGAAAAGAAGGACACCAGCTGGAGGATTGGTATCAGGACATTTCCGCACTGGAAGAACATATGCGTAAGAGGTGAAAACGTTGAAATTCCGCTTGGCCACTGTAGCATGGAGCGTTATTTATTTGCTTCTGCTGCTGACTCTATTGACACCATTTAGAATTATTACCGTATTTTTTCTGATTGTGCCTGGCGCTGTATTGTTTTCATCGCTGCCTTTCAAAGGATTTCTGGTTCACGTCATACCGGTGCTTTTAATTATAGCGCTACTCGATGTGTATTCGCTGCTTCCTGCGATTTACTTTCTGATTCCTTCTATATTGATGGGACGGATATATAAAAAGGGAGGATCTGCTTTTCAGGCTTTGATGACCGGAACGGGCATTATTTTAGCCGAATTGTTGTTTGTACTGTTTATCGCTACGTATTCCTTCGGGTTTGATCTTTCGCAGTCCCTTCGGGATCAGGCTGAGATATCGGCCAGTATTGTACAGCAGATTTTAAGTGCGAATCCGATGTTTGCGAATATGAGCTGGACAGCTGAAGATACGCAGAAACTCGGTACAATGCTGATTGGTAAAGTTCCATATGTGATGATCGTCAGCTCGTTTATACTGGCAGTGATCACACATGCTTTGGCACGTCCAGCATTGAGCAGTCTCGATGTGCCGGTACGTAAAATGAAGCCTGCCCGCGAGTGGATGCTACCACGCACGCTGATCTGGTACTATCTGCTGGCAATTGTAATTGGATGGATAGCGGATTCCTCCGATAGCAGCTGGATTCAAACGGTTTCCATTAGTATGCTACCGCTGATCCATGCATGTTTTATTATCCAGACAATTGGTTTTGTATACTTCTGGACGCATAGCCGTAAAATGAGCCCAGTGATTGCGTTGCTGCTGTCGCTCGTCGTTCTGGTGTTCCAGCCGCTCCGCATTATAGGTATTATTGATTTGGCCTTTCCGCTGCGTGAAGCTATTACAAGATCAAAGAAATAGGGTGAACAGTCATGCCTAAATTTCTACAAAAACGCTGGCACGGCTATCAGACGGTCTGGGCGTTTTTACTGCTGCTGGTGCTTGTCATATGTATTTCCATGTACAACTGGGAACTGGGTGTGATAGGACTGCTGCTATCATTCTTGCTCGGCGGATTGATGTTGAAGACGGAGCTGGATTTCCGTCGGGAACTGAATCAATATATCAGTGGCCTTTCCTTCCGGATCAAGCGGGTGGAGGGAGAAGCGATCAGTACACTGCCGTTCGGTATCATTTTATACAGTGAAAATCGAACGGTAGAATGGCACAATCGCTTTGCCAGTGAGATGTTCGAGGAGCAATCGTTGATTGGAGAGCCCCTTCAAGATTTGTTTCCTCAACTCGCAAACGCGCTAAGCACTAAAAAGGAAACGAAAGAGTCTGCTCGTGAACTAAAGGTGGAATTACAGCATGATGAGCGTCATTATCAGTTTCTAATCGTGCCTGATGAGCGTCTGATATATTTGTATGAAGTGACGGAGCTCGCGGTACTGCGCAAGCAGTATGAGAACGAGCGGTTAGCGCTTGGTATTGTCATGCTTGATAATATGGACGAGGCTGCTCAGGGAATGGACGATCAGCAGCGTACCGCGCTTATTGCGAAGGTTTCCAGCGAGATTACGTCTTGGGCCAATCAATACAATATTTATTTGCGCCGGTTGTCATCTGAGCGTTATCTTATTATGCTGAATCATAAAGCACTCCAGGAGCTGGAGCAAAGCCGATTCGTCATTTTGGATACCGTGCGGGAAATGACAGCAGATTTGAAAGTACCGATGACATTGAGCATTGGCTTGTCTTTCGGCGCAGAGAGTATCAAGGAGCTGGGCGAGCTAGCTCAATCCAGTCTAGATATGGCGCTTGGACGTGGGGGAGATCAGGCAGCAGTGAAAGCGGGACAGCGCCTGTCCTTTTACGGAGGCAAGTCCAATGCTGTCGAGAAGCGTACCAGGGTGCGTGCCCGAGTCATTGCGCATGCGTTGCGTGATCTGATGCAGGAGAGCGACCGTGTGCTGATTATGGGACACAAAATACCGGACATGGATGCAATAGGAGCAGCTATCGGTGTGTGGAAGGCTGCGGCACTTTACAATGTAGAGGCCCATATCGTACTGGACAAATCCAATCCGTCTATTGACCGAATGATGGAGCAGGTAAACAAGGATGAGAAGCTGTCGCAAGCGCTCATGACACCGGAGCAGTCGCTTCAGGTGATGACCGAGCATAGCCTGCTGGTTGTGGTGGATACGCACAAGGCGTCAATGACGATTGAGCCGCGTCTGGTGCAGACGGCCAGCCGGGTGGTGGTTGTGGATCATCACCGTCGGGGCGAGGAATTTATTAATGATTCTGTTCTGATCTATTTGGAGCCATACGCGTCATCGGCCTGTGAACTGGTGACTGAGCTGCTGCAATATATCCATGAAAAGGTCCAACTGACACCGCTGGAGGCAACATCACTGCTGGCGGGGATTACGGTGGATACCAAGCATTTCTCCCTGCATACAGGCTCACGCACGTTTGAGGCAGCTGGCTTCTTAAGACGTAGTGGAGCAGATACAGTGATGATCCAGCGCATGTTAAAAGAGGACCTGGATGAATATATTGCTAAGGCGGAAATTATTAAGCATGCTAAAATGATATATGGGCATATCGCAATTGCGGTGACCGAGCCCGGACAAAAAATACCGCAGCTCCTGATTGCTCAGGTGGCGGATTCATTACTCAATATGACGGATGTACTGGCCTCCTTTGTGGTCAGTGAACGTCCTGACGGCCTGGTGGGGATCAGCGCCCGATCACTCGGACGCATGAACGTACAGGTCGTCATGGAACGGCTAGGCGGCGGAGGACATCTGACGAACGCAGCGGTTCAGCTGGATTGCTCGCTGGAGGAAGCTAAGCGCAGAGTGGTCGACGTACTGGCCGAAATTGATGGGGAAGAGGGGTTATTTGAATGAAAGTAATATTCATTAAAGATATGAAGGGCCAAGGTAAGAAGGGGCAGGTTAAGGAAGTATCCGACGGTTATGCAGCGAATTTTCTGTTGCCGCGTGGGATTGCCCGTCCAGCAACGGAAGGAAATATGAAGACACTGGAAAACCAAAATGCTGCTGAGGAGAAACGCAAGCAAGAGGAAAAGGAAGAGGCACAAGTACTCGGCAAAAAGCTGGAAGAGACTACAATTCAGCTCAAAGCAAAGGCTGGAGAAGGCGGACGTCTGTTCGGCGCGATTACAAGCAAGCAAATCGCAGAGGCTGTTGCTAAAACAGGCATCAAGCTGGACAAACGCAAAATCGAGCTGGAAGAACCGATTCGTACGTTGGGCGTGACTCAAATGACCGTCAAGCTTCATCCTGAGGTCAAAGCTACGCTGAAAGTACAGGTGACTGAAGAATAATTATGGGCGGCGAATTTTTTGATCGGATTCCTCCGCAAAATCTGGAGGCTGAACAGGCGGTTATTGGGTCTATTTTGCTTCAGTCTGAAGCACTGATTACCGCAATGGAGCGGGTGCAGACCGAGGACTTTTACGATAAAGCTCATCAAATGATTTACGAAGCAATGATTGAGCTGGGTGAATCCGGACAGCCGATTGACTTGGTTACGCTGACCTCGAAAATTCAGGACAAAGGTCAGCTGGAGGATATCGGCGGTGTCAGTTATCTGGCGAAGCTGGCTCACGGGGTGCCAACAGCGGCTAACGTGGATTACTATGCCCAGATCATTGAAGAAAAAGCGATGCTTCGTCGCTTGATTCGTGCAGCTACACAGATTGTAAGTGAAGGCTATAGCAGTGGCGAGGATGTCGCCGGTATGCTGAGTGATGCTGAGCGCAAGATTATGGAAATCTCCAACGGGCGCTCAGGCAGTGGTTTTATCGCCATCCGCGATGTCGTGATGGAAGTGTTCGACCGCGTTGAATTGCTGCATCAGAACAAGGGAAACACGACCGGAATTCCGTCCGGATTCGTTGACCTGGACAAGATGACGGCGGGTTTCCAGCGCAATGACCTGATCATTGTGGCTGCCCGTCCATCTGTAGGTAAAACGGCATTCGCCCTGAATATTGCACAAAACGTTGCAGTACGGGCAAAAGAGACGGTTGCCATCTTCAGTCTGGAGATGTCGGCGGCTCAGCTCGTGCAGCGGATGATCTGTGCCGAGGCTAACTTGGACGCGAACGTCATGCGGACAGGTGAATTTAAAGGCGACGACGATTGGGCGAAGCTGACGATGGGCATTGCAGCCTTGTCAGAGGCGGAAATCTATATCGATGATACGCCCGGCATCACTGTGGCTGATATCCGTGCCAAATGCCGCCGTCTCAAGGCGGAAAAGGGATTGGGTATGATCGTTATTGACTACTTGCAGCTCATTCACGGACGCGGCAAAGCGGGCGAGAACCGGCAGCAGGAGGTATCCGAAATTTCACGGACATTGAAACAAATCGCCCGTGAGCTTGAAGTGCCTGTAATTGCCCTTTCCCAGCTGAGCCGGGGTGTGGAGCAGCGTCAAGATAAGCGGCCCATGATGAGTGACTTGCGGGAATCGGGTTCCATTGAGCAGGATGCTGACATCGTTGCGTTTCTGTACCGGGATGATTATTATAATCAGGAAACAGAAAAGAAGAATATTATTGAAATTATCATTGCCAAGCAGCGTAACGGCCCGGTCGGTACGGTAGAGCTGGTATTTCTCAAAAATTATAATAAATTCGCTAATTACGAGCGTGCCCATTCGGATGCGTTCGCCGGTTAATATAGTTGTATGATTAGAAAAGGCTCTTTCGACGCGGGTATCGCGATTACGAGAGAGCCTTTTTTATAGAATTCATATATTTTCATAGAACGATTGAAACTCTCAATTACGAACAATACTATTTTCATGTAATATAATGTTCGCTTTTTATTTGACTTTGAAAAATGGTACTGGTACACTTATAGTGCTGCTTCAACGTAGTGGGGAGATCATTACGCCCGGGGCTTTCCGAACTTACGGAATGTCTGCGACGGACGTTTTTTCCTGCTGTCCGAGAACGCTCCATACCTGCCCGCTGAGGCGGTTGAAGCCAGATATGTGTTAGCGCGTCAGCTCAAAATCAGAGTGTCTGTGGGCACTCCACGGAGGAATGAAACATGTCAACTGTAGTCGTTGTGGGGACACAATGGGGAGACGAAGGCAAAGGTAAAATCACGGACTATCTGGCGGAAAGCGCTGAAGTAGTGGCCCGTTACCAAGGCGGAAACAATGCTGGTCATACGATTCTCATTGACGGTAAAAAGTATAAGCTGAGCCTGATTCCATCCGGCGTTTTTTATGAAGATAAAAAGTGTGTTATTGGCAACGGCATGGTAGTGAATCCAGCCGCTCTTATTGAAGAAATTACTTATATTCATGATAATGGATTTTCCACGAAAAATTTGGTCATTAGTGACCGCGCACATGTCATTATGCCTTACCATATGACGTTGGACGTGCTGGAAGAAGACCGCAAAGGTCCTAACAAAATTGGTACTACCCGTAAAGGGATTGGCCCTGCTTATATGGATAAAGCTGCTCGTAACGGTATTCGTATTGCTGATTTGCTGGAAGCAGAAGAATTCGAAAAGAAACTGCGCCATCTAACGAAGGAAAAGAATCAAGTGATTGAGCAAGTATACGGCGGCGAGCCGCTGGATGTTGAAGAAATATTGAAACAGTATCTGGAATATGCTGAGTTTATTCGTCCTTATGTAGCGGATACGTCTGTTGTGCTGAACGATGCAATTGACGCCAATCGTAAGGTGTTGTTTGAAGGTGCACAAGGCGTTATGCTCGATATCGACCAAGGTACGTATCCATACGTTACGTCCTCTAACCCGTCGGCTGGCGGCGTATGTATCGGTTCTGGTGTAGGCCCATCCAAAATTCAACAAGTGATCGGTGTAGCTAAATCGTACACAACTCGTGTAGGGGATGGACCTTTCCCAACGGAACTACACGATGAAGTCGGCGATTACATTCGTGAAACAGGCCATGAGTACGGTACGGTTACAGGTCGTCCTCGCCGCGTAGGCTGGTTTGACAGCGTCGTTGTGCGCCATGCCCGTCGTGTTAGTGGATTAACTGGTCTTTCCCTGAACTCGCTGGACGTATTGACAGGCCTGAAAACAGTTAAGATCTGTACAGGCTACAAATACCGCGGCGAGATCATCACGCATTATCCAGCTAGCTTGAAAATGCTGGCAGAGTGCGAGGCGGTATATGAGGAAATGCCAGGCTGGAACGAAGACATTACTGGCGTGAAGACGCTGGAGGAACTGCCGGAGACTACCCGCCATTACGTACAACGCGTATCCGAGTTGACAGGTATTCCAATCGCTATTTTCTCGGTTGGTCGTAACCGCGATCAAACGAACCAAGTGCTTCCGATTTATTTGTAAAATATCCGTAGGATTCTATGAGGGCGTCATGCCTGTTTAATCATATAACTATTCCTGCTAAATCAAGGGGAGAGGGGCAATTCATGCCTCCCTCTTCTTTTTTATATGGATGTGTTGGTGCTAGTTTTACATATTCCAAGGGTTAAAAATCGTCATATCTCGTCAATACTGGTCTATATGCACTTCATGATGTACACATGGCAAGATGCGTATAAGGAGGTAACGGGATATGAGGTGGCTTGGATGGCTGCTTAAAAAAGGAATGACGGTGGTGCTGGTCAGCGCGCTGACACTGGCAGTGACCGGTGTGGTCGTGAATGCTTATGTTCAATCGCTGTTACGGCAATTTAACATTCAGCTCGATCATCAGCCGATATGGGGATGGGGCTGGCTAAAAGGCAGCGCTGGTACTGATCAAAGTACAGGTACAGGGAAGAGCAAGACGACAGGGAGCGACTCTGGAAGTGTAACACCGCCTGATAATGCTTTGCCTGTCATGGGACAGGGCTTAGAAGAAAGCGGAAATAAGACAGGTGGTGCATCCAATGACAAGGGATCTCAGGAAGGGACCACGTCGGCGGGAACACCAGACAGCGAGCCGCGTCAGCAGGCAGAAGGTACAGCTACACCTGAAACGAGTATCGAAGGCCATGATTTGGTCATTACGCCCGACCATCTGACGGAGAAAAAGAACAATTTACCGGCGGCTCAGAAGCAGGAGATTTTTACGATTCTTATGAATAAACTGCCACCAGAAGAGATGCAGAAAATATCAGCTGCGATGGAAGGCGGTCTCACCGAGCAGGAGCTGCAAGATATTCAGCAGGTGCTTGCGAAGTATTTGACCAAAGAGGAATATAACAAATTGATGGGTATGCTTAAATAATGCATAAATAAAACGCATAAATGTATGGGCAATGTTAATGCTCAAAACAGGACTGTAGAATCCGCGCCGGGCGCGGATTTTTTTGCGTGCTAGGAAGTAATTGGAGTGCAGTTGAATTCTTTGTAAAAGCTATGTTAAAGTAAACTGTGTTGTGAAAAGGTTAAATTTTTGAAACCTTTTACATAACTATGCAATGCTAGATAGCGACTATTATCATAGATAAGCTTGTAAAATGGCTACTTTTATCATGTAAAAGGACAATAATGAACGCATTTAATAGAGATAGGATATGCTGAAAAGGAGAGAACCATGGAGGTTTCTAAGGGGAAGTTATCACCAGACCACAGGAATGGGAATTCAAGTGTTGAAAGCAATTCTGCCGATAAAGCTGGGAAAATAGCAACATGGTGGAACGGACGGAAAAGATGGTTAAGTTGGACGGCAGGCGGCATTGTGATTGTTGGCGGTCTTATTTTTGCTAGCAATCAGTATGTTGGTGCCAATACGGTTCCTTATTATAAAGTGTATGTTAAAGGCGTTGAGGTCGGCAGTATCCTGAATGAGCAGCAGCTTAAGCAGCTGTATACAACGAAGAGCAAGCAGTATAAAGACAAGTATCCTGACGTGGAAATGGTGCTCAATACGAGCGCGGTCACGACGAGCACAGAAAAGGCATATAAGGCGGATATCGATAGCGCAGCCACGCTGAAGAAGTTGGACGGCATGCTGACTGCCTATGCCAAAGGAGTAGAAGTGAAGGTCAACGGACAGATGGTTGGCATTGTAAAGGACAAAGCGACTGCACAAGCGGCTTTAAAGCAAGTGCAGAAGAAATACACACCTGCGGGTGAAGGTACGGCGACAGGCATTAAGGGGCTGGTTCGCAAAACATCCGTGGGGAGTAGTCATGCTAGCGCAAGCACGAAGGCGCCTAAAGCATGGCTGGAGTCTGCCAGTATCCGTGAAAAGATTGCGTATGAGCCGGTGAAAGCAGATCCGAACAAGGTGCTGACGGAGGCAGAAGCGGTTAGAGTATTGACCGAGGGGCGTGAAGCTCCTACAACCTATACGGTGCAAGAAGGCGATTCTTTGTCGTCGATTGCTACGAAGTTCGATACGACGGCTTGGGAGATTAAGCAGAACAATCCCGGTCTGCGTGAGTTGTATTTGCAAATTGGGGACGAGTTAAAGGTCACGGCTCCCAAGGTACCTGTTACGGTACGAACGGTAGAAAAGGTCGTCGAGCAGATTGCTATCGAGCCTGAAGTAGAGATTCGCCAGAGCGATGAATTGAAAGCAGGAGTTACGAAAGTCGTCAGACCGGGACAAGCAGGTCTTAAAGAAATGGACTACCGTTTGACCAAGGAGAACGGTGAGGTCGTGCAAGAGGAATGGCTCGGTCAAAAGGTGTTACAGCCGTCTGTTACCGAGGTGGTTCTGAGAGGAACGAAAGTCGAGGGGGAAGGCTCGGGCCAATTTGCCTGGCCGACTGCGGGTGCAATCATGACGAGCAGCTTCGGAGGACGTTGGGGACGTATGCATGAAGGTGTTGACTTGGTCGGCGATCATACGATTCAAGCTTCAGATGAAGGTGTCGTCACATTTGCCGGTCAGCAGAATGGCTACGGTAATGTCATTATGATTGATCATCGCAACGGCTATCAAACAGTATACGGGCATTTGAACAGTATTGGTGTCCATGTGGGACAGGTTGTTCAGCAAGGTGAAGCGATTGGTATCATGGGAAGCACCGGACGTTCCACAGGCACACATGTTCACTTTGAGATTCGCAAAAATAATACGCCACAAAATCCAATGACGTATTTAAGATAGATTGGATGTTTAAATCGAGAGTTATGTGATTCGATGAGGATCAAGGAGAAAGACCATGTTTTCTGCATGCTTAACAGTCAGGTGCAGGCATGGTTTTTTCTGCGTAAAGAAAAGGGTCTGGAAAAGTAATGGAATAGCGTACGGGTATGATAGAATAGAATAAGCATCTTATGGGTACTGACAAACGAAAGTTAATAATAGATGATGATCCGTGAGAAGAGGTGAACGCTGTATGCAAGGGACGATTCTAGTAGTGGATGATGAACAACCTATCGCTGATATTTTGAAATTTAATTTGGAAAAAGAGGGCTACGAGGTCATTTGCGCCTTTGATGGAATCAGTGCGGTGGATATCGCGGTTAAGCAACAGCCAGACCTGATTTTGCTGGACCTGATGCTGCCGGGCATGGACGGTATGGACGTATGCCGCGAGGTGCGCGGACATCAGCTTCAGACGCCAATTATTATGCTGACTGCGAAGGATGGGGAAATCGACAAAGTGCTAGGGCTGGAGCTGGGTGCGGACGATTATGTGACGAAGCCGTTCAGCACACGCGAATTGCTGGCACGCGTGAAGGCACAGATGCGTAGACAGCAACGCGGCGTAGCAGGCACGCCGGAAAGTCGCACACAGGAGGATAAGCAGGGGCTGCGCGTAGGCGATCTCTTTTTTGATGCGGATATGTATACAGCCTATAAAAACGGAACTCCACTTGACCTGACGCACCGCGAGTATGAGCTCCTGTACTATATGGCGAAAAATGCAGGCAAGGTCATGACTCGCGAGCATTTGCTTCAAGCGGTATGGGGATTTGAGTACTACGGCGATGTGCGGACGGTAGACGTGACGATCCGGCGACTGCGCGAGAAGATTGAAGAGAACCCGAGCAAGCCGGAGACGATCCTGACACGCCGCGGCCTCGGATACATCGTTAGCGGGGGCAAAGGTGGCCTGCGGGCATGAGATGGCTGTCCTTCTTTCGCACCATTCATGCCAAGCTGATTATTATCTATGTGCTGCTAATCTTGGTGGCCATGCAGTTGATTGGAGTCTATTTTGTCAGCTCGATGAAGAACTCGTTGACGAGTAATTTTACGCAGGATTTGCAAGCACGGGCGGAGATGCTGTCCGTGCTGGCGGAGCAGGATCTGAGTGGCAGTGATGGCAAAATGGAAGAAGATAGCGTCGAAAGTCTGCGTGCACGCGTGAATAACTTGTTTGACTTCAGCGGCGCGGAAATTCAGGTGCTGGATGCCAGTGGCAAAGTACTGATTACTTCTCAAGGCTCTCATGCTGACTATGTCGGACGTAAAAATACGCAGACAGTGGTTAGCCGCGCACTCCAAGGAATCCGTGATAACGAGGAATATATGGTGGACGAAGATAACGTCCGCAAGAAGGTCGTCGCCAAGCCTGTCATCAGCCAAGGCAAAATTGTCGGTGCAGTGTACATCGCTGCTTCGATGGCTGAGCTGTACGATACGATGAAACGCATTAACAATGTGTTTCTCTCAGGTATGCTGATTGCGCTCGCGTTGACGGCTGTGCTGGGCGTGGTGTTGGCCCACACGATTACGCATCCAATCAAAGTAATGACACGGCATGCGACGGAGGTCGCTGAGGGCAAGTTTGACCAGCAGATGCCAGTGTTTGGCGAAGATGAAATCGGTAGGCTGAGTGTGGCCTTTAACTATATGACAGGACGTCTACGTGAGGCCCTGTCGCAGAATGAGGAGGAGAAGGAAAAGCTCTCCTCCATCTTGACCAATATGAGCGACGGTGTGGTCGCTACCGACGATCATGGCCGGGTCATTCTGGTCAACCGCCGGGCCAGCGCCATGCTGGGCGTGAACGAGAATGAAATGACCGGTAGACATATCGCGGTACTTCTGGGGATCGACCCGGAGGAAACTGAGGCCCTGTACAGCGGATCGTCCGCTTCTACGCTCTTGCAGCTGGAGCCGGCCGGTCAGGATGAACCCATCGTCATCCGCGTGACCTTTACACCCATTCATCGGCGCGAATTTGGCATTACGGGCACGATTGCTGTGCTTCAGGACGTGACGGAGCAGGAAGAGATGGAGACGACGCGGCGGGAATTCGTCGCTAATGTATCTCATGAGCTGCGCACACCGCTGACGACGATCCGCAGCTACGCTGAAGCGCTGGATGACGGCGCGATGGCTGAGCCGCAGCTCGCAGAGCGTTTTGTAGGTGTCATCCGTAACGAGACGGAGCGTATGATCCGGCTGGTTACGGATTTGCTGCATCTGTCGCGGCTCGATTCCAATGAGGCGCCTCTGCGGATGCAGCCTGCCGATGTGATGGAGATGCTGGACGAGGTCGCGGATCGGTTTTCTTTTCAAATGAAGCAAAAACACATTCGCTCAGGGATGTTCGTAGAGCAGGGGATTGGCAAGGTCGTGATCGACCGTGATCAGATTGATCAGGTGCTGGACAATCTGATGTCCAATGCGTTGAAATATACGCCGGAAGGTGGAAGTATTCGGATCGAGGCTCGCCGCAACCATGAGGGGATGCTGGCTATTTCGGTGCAGGATACCGGAATTGGTATTCCCAAAAAAGATCTGGACCGGATTTTTGAACGGTTTTATCGTGTGGACAAAGCGAGATCGCGCAATATGGGTGGCACAGGACTGGGGCTGTCGATTGCCCGGGAAATTGTAAAGGCCCATGGAGGTCAGATTTTCCTGGAGTCTGAATATGGTCAGGGAACTTGTACAACCTTTACGCTACCTATGTCGGGTGAAGGGAGGGAAGCACAGTGAAGGAACGTTTGAAGTCCTGGACGCTTGTTTTGCTGGTGGCTTCCAGTCTGGTTCAGACTTATTTTTTGATCTACCGTCTTCCGGGCAGTGATTCTGTACTCACTTCAGAAACGAACTATGTCAAAACTGAAAGCATGGGGCAGGAGAAAAAGATTGAAAATCTTGTATTCCCTGATAGGATGCTAATTCATCAAGGTGAGAAGAAACATACCGTTTTTTATCCGGGGGTTACTTTTTACGATTTGATTTATACACGGCTGGAAAGCCGAAGCTTTAACAATTTCCAACGTCGGAGTATCCAGTCAGCGGACTGGGCACGGATTCGCAGTGAGAATGAGGGGATCGAATTATCATTTTCCGGCGGGGTTCCGGTTTCATTACTGGAGCGGGTCATGCGTCTGACGCCGGATTCAGTATTTCAGGGGGAGACGATTAACCGCATCTGGATCTATATCGACGAAAAGAATGCCAAGCCGCACGCACTCTTTTTCAGTGCCAGAGGTGATGTGGTGTATGAGGCGAACCAGTTCGATATGACGGTAGAAGACATTCGGCAGCATGTGAATTTTGGAAAAAATGCCCCGTTGTACAAGCTGGTGAATAATCAGTATTACATTCCCGTGGATGACCTGGAGACTGTACAGCCTGTGGTATATGCCGGGTTGTTTACGACAGAACAGATGCAGCGGAATTTATTTTTCGATCCGGGCATTACGCGCAATATTCAGGAAAAAGACGGTTCCCAGATTTATACAGATAGCAAGCGTAGCTTACAGATCAAGCAGGATCAACGTTGGATGAGCTATACCGATCCTAGTGCACCGGGAGCGGATGGAAGCAGCCCAATTAGGGACGTGTTGGCCGCAGTTGATTTTGTGAATCAGCATGGCGGTTGGGATGCTGCGTATCAGATGAAATTGAGAAGCAGCGATGAAAATCGCACAAGTGTGATGTTCCAGCAGTATTATGGCGCTTATCCGGTGCTGGACACGCCATCGTTCCGCTTTGGTACGATCTCCTTGCAAATCCAGCAGGAAACGGCATCTGTCTATGATCGTTCATTGCTGTATCTCAAGGGCGGGGAGCAATCATCGAAGAAAGTGATGCTGCCAGGTGGTGAGACCTTGGAGAAGCAACTGCAAACGGTAGGCGACGGCAAGTCGATTAGAGATCTGACTCCTGTATATCAGCCAGAGCTGATCAATGACGGATTGAAGCTCATCCCAGAGTGGCGTGTTACGTTCAGCGACGGTTCTGTTGCAGAGATTCATGCTGTTCCTGTAACGACAGCATCCAATACAACATTAAAAAAGTCAGACCAAGAGACAAAGTGATAATAGGAAGGGGGAACGGGAATGGATTGGAGCCGCGCTAAAAACGTACTGATCTGTACATTTTTGCTGCTCAATGTGGTATTGGGTTATCAACTGTGGCATGATGCGCAGGAAACGGCCGGGCCGAATCTGGATTTTACTTCACTGGATGAAAACACGCAGCGTTTAATGGAAGAGAAAAGCATTCAGGTGCTGGCTCCGATTCCCGGAGATACCCCGCAGCTGCCCAAGCTGTCTTACACCTATGTCCATAGTGGAGAGAAAGATGAACTTGTGCAGCTGCTGAGACCAGTGGACAGCAAGCTGGTATTCACTCATGATGCGCTAGTGGAGGCTTTGGAGCCGCAAATCAAGGATATCGATAGCTATCAGTATGATCCGCTGGATGTCCAGGAGGAGTTCGTATCCGGACAGGCAGATGCTTTTGTACTGCATCCGTTGGTACAGGGCAAGTGGCCGCTCTTTAATGTGAAGCTAGCTCTGTTTTACAGCAATCAGAAGATTACAGGGTATCGCAAAATTCAGGTAGAGCTCCAGCCCTCGGATGAGGCAAAGAAAATGCTGCCTGCGTCCAAAGCCTTGGCGAGGCTGATCGATGGCTATTTGCCGCGTGACTCCGTAGTGAAGGATATCCGGCTCGGATATTACGGACAGACCTTTAACTCCGATAGCCAGGTGGCTGCTCCGGTGTGGCGGTTTATGCTGGACAACGGAAAAGGCGTGTATTATGTACAGATGAACGGAGATGTCATTAGTCCAAAGACAGAACATACAGAAGGGTCTTGAACAGATATGGGGATTTCTTTTACCGTGCTGTCGAGCGGTTCGACCGGCAACGCTACCGTTGTACGGAACGAAGACACGACATTGCTCATCGATGCAGGTCTCAGCGCAAAGCGTATTGACGAATTGCTGAAAGAACGCGATCTGAGCGGAGAAGAGTTGGATGGTATTTTGGTCACGCATGAGCATTCCGATCATGTTAAAGGACTAGGCGCCATGGCGCGTAAATATAATTTACCTATATATGCTAACGAGAAGACATGGTTTGCCATCAGCAACGCTGTTGGGCAAATCGCGGATGATAACCGCAGAATATTGGAGACAGGCGCGACACGGGAATTTGAGTCATTGCGTGTAGAGTCTTTTGGCATCTCCCATGATGCGGCTGAGCCCGTAGGATACAGCTTTTATGATGGGGCAGAGAAGCTTAGCGTAGCGACCGATCTCGGCTATGTCAGCGATAAGGTAAAACAAGCGATATCAGATGCAGATGTATTGGTGCTAGAGGCTAACCATGATGTAGAAATGCTGCGTATGGGCCGCTATCCTTGGAACATCAAGCGCCGTATACTCAGTGATATCGGCCACTTATCCAATGAGATGGCAGGTGCGATTCTTAGCGAGCTGTTGACCGGACGGACAAAGCGGACGTATCTGGCACATTTGAGCCGCGACCACAATATGATGGAGCTTGCGAAGCTGACCGTACGCGGGGCAATGGAAGACCGCGGCTGTTTTTACAAGGATAGTGAGTTTCGATTGTGTGATACGTATTATGATCGTCCTACACCTTGGGATAAGGTAAGTGAGCCATAAAGCTGTCCAGCTCGGCGGCTTTGCGCTCGACCTCTTCACGGGTCACTATGCCTTTGTCCACCAGTAGCTCAATCAATGTACTTAGCGCCAGTGTATTACGGTAGTGCTCGTCTTTCAAATCCGCAAGCTTGGCTGCCATGCGAACTTCATCCATAGCGGAACGATGGGAATTCATCCTATATTCCTCCTGTAAAAATATTTTTAAAATGGCGTGCAATAAGCTTGGTTCTGCCTGTGGTTTTGCCAAGTGCTGTGATACAATAAAGCTAACAACAGAAAGCTTTCTGAAGGAAGGCTCTCATCGAAAGTATAGGCTGCTTTAAGCGGACGGGAACAAGCCAGAACGTCTCTATGAGACGATCATTTTGTAATAGAATAGAAGACTTGTTACTATTGTAGTCCATTGGTTTGGAAATCATTCCTCTTTTTTCCTCTATTCGGGGTCAGATTCGGCGTGTATGCTAATTTATGAGATTTGGTTGCTTAGGAAGGTTCCATTTGTGGTGATTAATAAGTAGACCGGAACGATTAGTTGCTGAATTCCGATGGTAGGGGATATTCAATCCATTTGAGATGTTCAACGGAGCAGGTTCTCTGTAGCATAGGTTGGCGCAAGCCCGAATAGCCCTAATTTTTTAGTGAGTGTCGGTGCATGACAACGAAGGGGAGAGGATTAGCATGGGCTTGTTTGATGATGATTTTTATTCAACGAAGGTGTCCACACGTGCGGCTAAAAAAACGGCATTTAAGGCGCGTCGCGGAGGACGAGGACGTTGGCCGCACAGGAATCGTCGGGTAAGTCCGGTGCAGGCTGCTGTCATTAGCGGTGCGGTGAGTGCAGTGGTTTCCGTGCTGCTGTTCAGCTTTGTTACAGGTCTGCCCTCCACTACAGCGGTAACCGGAGCAAGTCATTATCCCTTGCGGCAAGCAGCGGGCGATCCGTATGATCGGATTGTGCAGGCGGCAGCCAAGGTACGCCCAGCCGTCGTTAGCATCGTAAACCTGAAGGGGGAAGACGGTAAAAGTACGGAACAATCCGCGCTTGGATCGGGCGTCATTTTCCGTGTGAGCTCAGGCAAAGCCTTTATTATGACAAACAACCATGTCATTGAAGGATCGGATGATCTGGATATTGTAACCGTAGACGGTGTCAGAAAAGAGGCGAAGCTGGTCGGAAAGGATCGCATTAGTGATATCGCTGTACTGGCCGTTGATGATAAAGGTATTAGCACAGTAGCGGATATCGGGGACTCCAGCAAACTTCGTCTGGGTGAGACGGTCATTGCGATTGGCAACCCGCTCGGATTGGGAGACACCCTGACCTCCGGCATTGTGAGCTATACGAATCGCATCATTCCGATCTCCATTAATCAGGATGGTGTATATGACTGGGAACAGCATGTGATTCAGACCGATGCAGCGATTAATGAAGGAAACAGCGGCGGAGCGCTGGTCGATCTGGACGGACGGGTGATTGGCATCAATACGATGAAAATCGCCGATACAGGTGTTGAAGGACTGGGCTTCGCCATTCCTGCTAATGAGGTAATGAAGACGGTGAATGAACTGGTTGAGGACGGCAAGATTACCCGCCCTTATCTGGGGGTGTACACGGTGGACCTCAATAATGAATATGCACCGCTGGATGAAACTCAGCGCAAGGAACTCAAGCTGCCTGACAGCGTCAAGGATGGAGCCGTTGTTCTGGAGGCCCATGGTCCTGCCAAGGAGGGCGGCTTGAAGCTGAACGATGTCATTACAGCGTTTGATAGCGAACCGATTAACTCTACGCTTGATTTGCGTCGCTACCTGTACGATAACAAGAAGATTGGCGATGAGCTTAAAGTTACCTTTTACCGGGCAGGCAAGGAAGAGTCGGTGACGTTAAAATTAACAGATAAGCCGGAAGGCTAAGGTTGAATGATAGACTTAACTATAAAGAAGGCGCTCTCCGGCTTATTTCCGGGAACGCCTTTTTTTGATTTCTGCAGTGCTTTGGATTAAGATGTCGTACCCGTCATGCGGGTTCCGTTCTTGGTGATTTTGTATGTCACTACATCGCCGCTCCAGAAGTGGAACTTCAACGTGACTTCACCATCCTTCACGCTGTTGAAAAATTCAGGCAGCAGCTTGATGCCATTCGTATCATAGGCAGGGGCAAAAGTATTGCCAAACTCTTTATAAGGTGTCCAATCCTGTGGACCGGCATTGCCTCCATTCGTATACACGGCTTCCATCGTCGCAAGCTGGCTACCACGGAAGTCTGTTGGAATGGTAAAGGCTTGTGTAGTCCCTTCGACAGCACTTAATTTTGGAGTATCATACACGACTACTTTGAAATTCCAGTCTGTCCCCTTGTTAAACTTAGCGGTAATGACGGCATTCTCCCCATACTTACCGGAAGTGGTCAGACTGGTGAGCAAGCTGGCTTTGAAGGTTAATGTATCTCCACTCAGCGTATAGTCGGTGCCCTGTTTCAGCTGCTTGCTGTTGGCATTGAGCGATTTCAACTGGTTGCCGTTCAGGTTTAGAGTGATCTTGGTATCCTGAACAGAAGAGCCTTTCTTCAAGTGAATGAGATCACTAGCTGCATTGGAGGAACGTCCTTTCAGGCTGGCCTTAATGACATTAAAGAGTTCAGGATCAGACCACTTGTAAGTGCTCCGATTCAAATGCTGGCCGTTATCCCAGAGCATGCCTGTTACTTTCTTCTCTTTCATGTAATAAGTCAAAAATTCAAAAAACTTCAGCTTTTCACCCTGTTCAATAACACCTGTATGTTTATCAAAACCGAGCAGGCCATATTCACCGACAATAACCGGGATTCCCTTGGCTACAAAGGTGTTATAGACATTATCAAAGGTTTGAACAATATCGTTTTGGGCCGCTTTATCAAATGTTGTATTCCCGGCAATGTTTACACTGAAAGGCCAAAAGCCATAATAGTGAACGGTTGCAATCAGGTTGGGATCGTTCAGCTTGGTTATCGTGTTATACAGTTCGTTGATTTTGGCCTGAGCAGGTGAAGTATCTAATCCAGGCAGAACAAGGGGACGAGTGGCATTCTTACCACCGGAGGCGCGAACGATTTTGTGGAAGGATACATTTAGCTCATGAAGCATCTGATTCATTTTCGCTTCATCCGTGGTTCCCCCTTCAGAAAACCGGGGCTCGTTAATACTTTCAAACATCAACTTGTTGGGCTGATTTTTAAAGCGGTCGGCAATTTGTGTCCATAATGCGTTATAGCGTGCTAACACTTCATCATGCTTGGGCTCCATACTGCTTACCCACGTCCATGAATCATGATGGACATTGATCATGACATACAAATTGGCATCCAGTGCCCAGCGAACAACCTCTTCCACACGGTTCATGTAGGCAGACTCAACGGTATAATGGGGTGCGGCTCCAATATGCTTATCCCAGGTGACGGGAATCCGAATACTTTTGTACCCTTGGGCAGCAATTTGCTGGATCAAAGCTTGGGTAATGCGCGGATTGCCCCAGGCGGTCTCATCCGCCCCGACAGCATCCAGCGAATTTCCTAAATTCCATCCAGGCTGCATGGCTTCCACGTATGACTGCATATTGCTTGTTGCAGCAGTTGGTTGTGCTTGTTCGTCCGTTTCAGCAGCAGCGGCAACGGATGCGAACGTGGATAATAATAGAGTAATGGCAAGCGTCAACGACAGCAATGAAATGGGTCTTCGTTTTAACATAACAGGCCCCTTTACAAAGTTATTTTTGAAAGCGTTTTCTAATAAAACACTATCATACTAATGCAATATGGAATACCTGCATAATTCAAGTAAAAATCATGTGTGAATTAGTTATTTTACAATTGTAAGCGTTATTATTGAAAAAATACAGAAATGAGTGTAGAATCTATGACCCTACGCGAAAGATGGATTCGCAAAGGGCTACTGAGTACGGAAGGGAGATGGAGCTAAATATGGGGACATGGAACACCGAAGAGGCCATTCGACGCTGGAATATGCATGCAGAAAATTTTACTGCTAAGTACACTGAAGAAGGGGATCGCTCTCGTGAAGTGCTGCTAAATCCTGCTTTGCAAGAGTGTATGGGACTGATCGAAGGTAAAAAAGTGCTGGATGCTGGATGTGGCGAAGGTTACCTGAGCCGGAAAATGGCCAAGGCGGGTGCTTTGGTAGAGGCTGTCGATTACTCGACAGAGATGCTGAGGCTAGCCAAAGAGCGAACACCATCAGCGTTGGGAATTACATATCACCATGGCAATTTGGAGAAGCTGGAGATGTTCGGGGACCAGAGCTTTGATCTGATCGTGTCCAATATGGTCATACAGGACTTGGCTCATTATGAGCAGGCGATTGCCGAAATGCGGCGATTATTAGTTCCAGGAGGCCGCTTTATTTTTTCTATTCTGCATCCGTGCTTTCTGACGCCGCAGAGTGGATGGGTGAAGGATGAGACAGGGAAAAAGCTGTATTGGAAAGTGGATCAATATTTCAATGAAGGCCCATTGGAGCAAGCCATTCCTTATGATCAGGAGGAAAAGCTTTTGTATTTTCACCGTACGCTGGGCAGCTATGTACAGACCATTGTGGAGTCGGGTTTGTTGTTGGATGGGATGGTCGAACCGAAGCCGTCTGCTGACATGTTGGAGAAATATCCCCATTTCCGTGAAGACCTGAACGTCAGTAATTTTCTCATTTTTAAGACCAAACGTCAGGGATAGTGGGCAAGCCCTTTCCTTTCCGCGTCAAGTGTGGTAGAACAAAAGAAGGCGGTTTTGACACACCTACAACAGGAAGAGCTTCAAACGGAAAGGGATGCAACTGGAATGTACGTGGTATGTAAAGAGCATGTGGAACTGGCAATTGATATGTTCGTCGATGAATACGAGGATGCACCGGATGTCGTCGATCTCAAAGAAACGAAATTTTCGGATTGGGACCCTCCAGTGAAGTGCAAGGAATGTGAGAAAAAAGCAGAGTTTTTGGTCGTCTAAACAACAAGCACGGGCGTTTCGGGCAGAAACGTCCTTTTTGTATATATCCCCACCACGTACTGAGACAGGAGTGAACGTTGGATGGACCCTTTGCTGCATTCACTGTTTCGTCCGCTTCAGGTCAATGGAAGTGATCCCTATGCATATTATATTGAACAAAAGCCGTCTGCTGCGCTGAGAGCTTACGTAGCCTGCTATTGGGAGTCGGGTCCAGCTACTAGAGAAGTTTCCGAACGGAATGTGGCAGTATCGGATAGAGGCGAAGCTTCATTAGGCTGGCTGGAGGAAGAAGAGGCAGTGGACCGGGTATTACCTGATGGTTGTACGGATATTCTATTAGAATACGACCCGGTGGGTAAGCGTCAGGAACTCTCATACTGTGGGACATTTACGAATCCGTTCGTGTCTACCAGACAAGCAGGGTCCGAAACACGTATTTTTGCAGTGCGATTTTTTCCCGGTGGAGCACACTATTTTCACGGCATGCCGACTCATTTGTTTACAGGCGGTAATTATCGCTTGGAAGAGATATGGCCCGAGAATGTCGAGATCATAGGTGAGCGCATTTTGGAGGCACGAGACTTTAATGAACGGGTGCGCATAATGGATCAGTATCTCAACCAGCTTCTACTGCGTCGTAGGACAAGCGATTGTGACCTGATGAAAAATCTGCTGCATCGCATCTTTGTGAGCGGCGGGAGTGTGGGGGTTAAGGAGCTTGCGGAGCGTGAAGCGATCAGTGAAAGACAGATCAATCGTAAGTTCGGACAATGGATCGGAATCAGCCCCAAAAAGTTCAGTGAAGTCGTCCGCTTCCAGAGCGTTCTACACAGTATTCAGAATGGTGATTCTGTCGATTCGATGGAGTTGGCATTGAAGCATAACTTTTTTGACCAAGCGCATCTAATCCGTGATTTTCGCAGATTTTATGGAGCTTTCCCGCTTACTGCGGCTAAGGACTTTCGGAAGTTGTCCGATTTTTACAATACACGTTCGGAACCCTCGGCTATACTCAAAATAGGAAGAAGAATGGCAAAGGAGAGATGAGAATATGAGTGGAACGCTGCAAGTTCGCGATCATCTGCTGAATGAGCTGGAGACCGGGGTACGGACGGGGGAAGCCTTGATTCGTAAAATACGTCCAGAGGATTGGAGCTTTCGTCCACAGGACAATTTCCGTTCGCTGCTGGAGTTAGTGCACCACTTTGTGCTTATTCCAGCTTCGGATCTTGCGATTATGCAGGAGAAGTCCGAGGTAGAAGTAGGAGAGATTGAAAATAGCCTGTCCGGAGTGGAAGATCCCGAGCGCTTGGCTGAGACTTTTAGGGAGAATTTTGAGGCATATAAGGCTTACATTCTTTCGCTTAGCGAAGACGATTATCTGAATCGTTCGACGAAGGCCTTTTATATGGAGCATGGGCATCTACAGGTTCAATGGCAGATTGAGACTGTGACCCATGTGTTCCATCACCGTTCCCAGATCTATAATTATTTGAAGCAACTGGGACATGAAGTGAGCTTTTTTATGTTATATGCTTAAGTTTTTTATATAAAAAGGTTTGAGGGCACCTGTGGGGTGCTCTTTTTGGTTTTATTTAAGACTTTTCAGGGTGGAATGGCTTAGTCGAACGCGCGTGAAATTTCTTTACTAACACGTCTAAGAATCCCGATTTGTTCTTTATTTAATCTGCTGGTGAGCGCAACAAACTCATCTATCGCTTTTTGCCGAATCATTTCGTCTGTAGTCATATGTTCTTCGGAAAACATCAACTCACTGATAGACACGTTTAAGGCGGTTAACACCTTCTCCAAGGTATCAATCGAAAAGTTCCTTTCGCCACGCTCTAGTGATCCGATATATGCATCATCTAATCCTGAAAGCTCCGCAAGTTGTTGCTGTGTTAATCCCTTAGCCTTCCGAATTGCTCTAATTCTTTCCCCAACCGAATTTCGTAATTTTGTCATATTAACCACCTCATAACAAGCTTATGGAAGATGAAGTGTAAAAGTCAGGTAGAAGGGAATAGTTCAAATCTTTTTATGCTGTAACTCAACTAAACCAACAATGTTTTTAGTAATAGTAGTAAGAATTTCGAGTTCTGTTGTTTCTCTTGAATTTATGAGTAACATAAGTTCATTTATGATTTGTTTTCGATCCGTAGGCTCATCGAATTGAAAAAGTTCAAAGGCTGGAACTTTTAGCGCTAAAATAATTTTTTCCAACGTCTCCAATGAAATATTTCGATCTCCACGTTCAACTCCGCCAATATAACTGTAATGAAGTCCTGCGGCTTCTGCCAGTTGTTCCTGTGTCCATCCTTTAGCCTTTCTTAGCTCCCGTATCCGGTTTCCGACACTTTCTGGTAAACTCATGTGATCACCTCCACTTAAGGTTAGAAGAGGAGAGAATATCGTTACAGACCATCTTATGCAAAATAAAAAAACATAAAATTGTACTCTTAAGTACTTTTTATATTGACCTCCTATTCCAATTTCTATACAATTGGCTGTACATGGGAATATGAGGAGAGGATACTCTTGGAAACTTCTATCCTGAAATCACTCAAACCGGACATCATTGTTGAAATTTTGGAGATGGCTGTGGCTTTTGAAAATTGGAAAAAGGTGATGGAGACGGCGGATATTTTGTATCAATGTGTCCAGCGTATCTACGAAGAAAGGCAGTATTATAAAGCAATGAAATTACCCATCCCGCATGTCAATTTAGAACGTCCGTTGGTATATTATTTTGGGCTCAGTCACCTGATGTGCGGAATGGCTCACCAGCATCAGGGTGCATATGAGCAGGCAAGGGAGTGCATCTATAAGTATGCTGAGCTAGGGTGGATGGAGGATTTAGAGGAAGAAGACAATCAGGTTGTCGAGGAATTCAGGTTTTTAGCCAAAACTAATTTATATGCAGTAGATATTTTATCTGGAAATATAGAGCTGATCGAGGAATATGTAGCCTTTTTGCAGGATAATCTAGAGGAAATATTACCGGGGCTAAATACCATATTACAGGCAGCGCTTATGTATCATTTGGATGTGGCAGATATCTTACATACGTTTGCAGAGCAGATTGATGAATTTGAGAGTTATGAAGACGCAGAGAACATATCTTACTATTATAGCTACTGCTATCATTTGGCTTTGTACTATCGGAAGTGCGGCAGATTACAGGATGCAGTGGGACTTACTGTGCAGGCGATGCAATTAGCCGATCAGTCGGGTAACGATCGAAATTTCAAGAAATGTACAGCATTGTTCGAATCAATACGCGAGTCAGCGACAGCGGAGCAAATCAGCGAATATCGACAGATAGTAATGCAGTGTCTTGATGAATACGGAACTGAAAGCATTCCATTGTGATGAGGCCTAAATGAATGATCCGCTATGATCTGAACAGGGAATAGGCTTGTAACGGAGAGGAAATAGATAGGTAAGAGACGTTTCAGGTGCTAAAATAACTATGATACAGGTATGTTTTTAAGTTAGGGATCGTAAATACGATTTTACATTATCATTCGACATAGATAGGGGTATGGAATTTGTTTATTCAGCTTATAGGTGTGGGGAAGTTAAAAGAGAAGTATTTGGTCATGGGCATTCAGGAATACGCTAAACGGCTAGGACCATACATCAAGCTCCAAATGATCGAGGTAGCGGATGAAAAGGCTCCTGATACACTGAGCGAGGCGGAAGTCCGACAGGTCAAGGAGCGAGAGGGTGAGCGTATCCTTGCTCATGTGAAAAGTGAAGCACATGTCATTGTGCTCGCCATCGACGGCAAACTGTGGAGCTCGGAAGAACTTGCGGAGGAATTGGACAAGCTTGGGACCTACGGTACAAGCCATGTTGTCTTCGTCATTGGCGGAAGCCACGGACTCTCTGACGAAGTCCTCCGCCGCGCCCAGCAAAAGCTGAGTTTCGGAAGAATGACTTTGCCACATCAGCTGATGCGATTGGTGCTGGTGGAACAGATTTATCGGGCGGTGAAGATTAATCGGGGGGAACCGTATCATAAGTAGGGCGAAATTTGCTCGCTGCAATACGTTGGATTGTCCCAAAAAAATTAATAGCAAGCGAAAAGTGAGGTAAACAGTAAAGGGAGCCGTCCCCAAATCATCGACTTAGGGACGGCTCCCTTTGATTTTCGCAACCTACCTTCTCCGGAAATTCAAGCGTGCTGCTGGTACCCCCCCTTCGGCATCTATAAATGACGCCCCTATTGCTTGTTTCGAAATTTCGCGACTTCGGGTTCAATTTCGGATACAAGTTTTTCGAGTATTCGATTAAATTGTTGTTTTTCATCCATCGTTAGAACATTTAAAAATACAGGCTGAAAATCTCCGGGTTGATTTAAAACTACTTTGCCGGCTTTAGTTAGCGTAATCATCATCGCGCGTTGATCCTCTTCAGATTTATACCGCTCGATGAATCCCTTTTTTTCTAGCTTTTTAATCATTTCAGAAGCAGATTGCGGGCGCATATCCAATTGATTGACTAATTCCTTTTGGGAAATACTTGGCGTCTGATGAAGGATACTCAATATTTTCCCTTGCCCTCGATTTGGAGAGGTAAACACGCTGCTGCCTTTAAGTTTGCTTTCTTTTAAGAACGCCGTAAGTAAATCATTATATTTCATGAAGTTAGTGGTTATATCGACGTTTAATTGTTTTTCATCCACAATAATTTCCCCTTATTTGTTCTCCGTCCCCCTCTATTTTATCAGGTCACCGAAGTAATTCAAATTATATTGTTGACAATTTAATAAGGGTACCTTATATTATTGGAAAGGTACCCTTACTAAATGCGCAAAGGAGAAAACAGAATGACAGAGCTAGCCGTTTCAACTAAAGAGATCGTTAAAGAGTTTCCTAACAAGCGAGCAGTCGATGGTATTTCTTTGGATATTAAGAAAGGAGAGATCTTCGGGATTCTGGGTCCGAATGGTGCAGGAAAGACAACTTTCTTACGAATGCTTGCAACGATTACTAAAGTGTCAAAAGGCAAAGCAATGATTTTTGGCAAAGACGTCACCAAAGACGCTCAAAAGGTTCGAAGTTTGATTGGCTTGACGGGCCAATATGCAACCGTTGATGAGGAATTGACCGCGATGGAAAACCTGAAGCTCTTTGGGCAATTGAATGGTTTATCAGCGAGTCAATCCAAAGCGAGGGCTCTTGAACTTCTCAACCAGTTTTCATTAACCGAGGCAAAGGATCGACCGATTCGTGAATTTTCGGGCGGGATGCGTAGACGGTTGGATTTATCGGTGAGTTTAATCGTGAAGCCCCCACTCATTTTTCTTGATGAACCGACAACGGGCTTAGACCCACGCACACGAGGAGAGATGTGGGAAGTGATCCGCAACTTGGCAAGCGACGGGGCAACGATCTTGCTGACAACTCAGTATTTGGAGGAAGCGGATCAACTAGCAGATCGACTAGCAATAATTAATCATGGAAGAATCATTTCTCAGGGAACGCCGAATGAATTGAAGTCTTTGTTAAGCGATACCCATTTTGAAATTACTCTGGAGTATATGAGGGACGCCGAAAGAGCCAAAGGACTAATCAAGGCGGAGATCGCTCAGGAGGCCATGATCTCACCCGAAGGAACCAAATTGACCGTTAAGCTGGCAGACACGAAAGTGATGACGAGATTACTATTAGATTTAACTCAGCAAGATATAGAAATCAAAGAGTTTTCGGTTAGAAAACCGACGCTTGATGAGGTGTTTTTGGAACTAACTAAATAATTAGGGGGATAAACATGGAATCCATGATAAGCAAACAAAACAACTTAAAGAGCGCTCTGTATGATATTGTTGTAATGGCAAAAAGAAATATCCTGAAAATCAAACATAATCCCGATAAATTGATAGATGTAACTGTAATACCTATTTTCTTCATGATCGTCTTTTCTTATCTGTTCGGAGGTGCGATTGCTGGAGGTGTACAAGGATACTTGCCAATCATCGTGCCGGGAATTCTAATTCAAACACTGGTCATGTCGTCATCGGCAACGGGCACGCAATTACGAGAAGATTTGGATACTGGCGTTTTTGATCGGTTTAAATCATTACCCATTGTCCGGATTGCTCCACTGGCTGGTTTAGTGGCATCAGATATTTTACGATATGTCGCGGCGGCTTTTTTCTCGATCGGTACGGGCTTTATTCTTGGATGGCGTCCGGAAGCCGGGTTTGGGTGGTTGATCGTCGCTTCGCTTTTGGCCATATTCGGCGCATGCGCAATCAGTTGGGTATTTGCATTGATTGGTCTGCTATCCAAATCCGCATCAACGATCTCTAGTATTTCGACAATGGTTACCATGATGATGTCGTTCCTATCCAACGCCTTCGTGCCTATTGATACGTTGCCCCATTTTTTGCAGAGCGTAGCTGAACATAATCCTATTACTTATTTGGTCACGGCTTTTAAAGATTTAGCCAATCATGGACAGTTCACTTCAAGCGCATCAATGACCATCTTTATCGGCATACTCCTTGTTATGATTGTCGCTCCAATTACAGTTAAAATATATAATAGAAAAATTTAGTTAAAGTAAAAAAGGACAGGGGCGACCGCCCTGTTCTTTCTTCATAGATGAGGGAGGCTAAGGATGGCCCTAAAACTTTCATTACCTATAGCTCGGAGAACCGAAATACAACGGCTTTTTTTTCGCCGTTAGAGTGATAAGGTGAACCGTATCACAAGTAGGGCTAAATCTATAGTTACAACAAGGGACCTCTTCGAAAAAAAATTCGGAGAGGCTCCTTGCTAAAATAGAAAGCCGGTTGGTTATCGGATATATATTCTGCTAAGTGATGTAGATGTCCGTTCCAGTCCAATTGCAACGGCTTATTGCATAGGGTTGCCTTGCGCTGCATTCGAGACAGTCTCCCAGGCTTCCCAGGTGGCTAGACGGTCAGCATAGATGCCGCGTGCTATAGGCAGGACTTCCGAGCCGAGCACAAATCGTAGTGGGGGTTCCGCTGCGTCCACGATCTTGAGAACGGCTTCTGCAGTCGATTGAGGGTTGCCGCGTTTCTCGGTTGATAGATGCGTGAACACCTGCTTCCGTACATCGGCATAGACGTCCATTTCCGGTACACGCCTACCTGAAGCGCCAAACTCAGTCGCATAGGCACCGGGTTCAAGCAGTGTCACCTTAATCCCAAAGTCCTTGACCTCTTGCACCAGGCTTTCGTGGAGTCCTTCGACCGCCCATTTGGAGGAGCAATAGAAGCCGATGAGCGGTCTTGCCTCGATCCCAAGGGAGCTTGAAACGCTGAGCAAATGGCCGTTGCCCTGCTTCCTCAGTAGTGGCAAGGCAGCTTGGATGACTCGAAGATAACCAAAATAGTTCGCATCAAACAGAGCGCGGACATCGGCTTCGCTTGCCTCCTCGATCATTCCGACCAAAGTATAACCGGCATTGTTGAGGACAACGTCCAGCTTGCCGAAATGGGCATGAGCCCGCTGAACGACCTGGCGGACCTGCTCAGCATCCGTTACGTCGAGTGTCATGGGAAGAGCGAGATCTCCGAAACGTTCCTTCAAATCGGCAACGTCCTCCAATTTGCGGGCGGTAGCTGCAACTTTATCGCCACGCGTGAGCGCGGCTTCTGCCCATATGCGTCCTAAACCGCGAGAGGCCCCCGTGATAAACCAGACCTTTTTATCCATGGTATACTCCTCCTTTAAATTCCCTGTTCTGTGTGGGATACTTAAATTAAAGCACCACAATACGATACCGTCAAGTTCCGAAACTAATTAGTTCCGAAAAGGAAGGTTAAATGTAATGAATAAAATGAAAAGTAGAGAGTCAATCGGGTCTAAATTAGCTGACGAAGTAGCGGAAAAGCCAGAGAAAACATTAGGCCGGAAACGAGATCACACGCGGGATGCTAAAATCCTGGAAGCGACAATCGACATCCTCGCCGAAGCCGGTTTCGATGGAATGACAATGGACATGGTCGCAGCTAGAGCGAAGGCCGGAAAGGCGACGGTGTATCGCCGCTGGTCCTCCAAGACAGAGTTAGTCCGAGATGCCTTAACCTGGATGAATCGAAATCATCTTGAGCTTCACCTCTTGCCCGATACGGGAACGTTGCGCGATGATCTGCTTGCGCTATTGAAGCCGCAATCGCTCGAAGAAGGTGAACGCAAACTTCGAGTACTCGCAGGCCTGGGCTCCTTTTTTTCGCAGAATCGGGAATCAATTAACGGAGAAATTTTCGAACCGTGGGCTGTAGTGAATCGTGAGCTCATGCAGCGGGCCGTCGGCCGCGGTGAAATCTCCACCCGTGCGGACATTGAAATGGCCTGCCAGGTTATTACTTCAATGGCTTCTTATCGCGGACTCGTACAGCGCAAAACATTCGACAAGCTTTTCTACACTTCGCTAATCGACGGCGTTCTACTCCCTGCCCTCAAAAATCCGTTAACATCTCCAAATGAAACGGAATAAGGAAGGCGGCCTTTTGCCTGCAGAAAGAAGAGCCCCCACGAATGGGACATGATAAAAGGGCCATCCAGCAAAGGATGGCCTTAAAACTTGCCGTTACAGACAGCGCAGGGAACCGCACCCATAAGCATCCAGATTATCGGAAAGCGAAGCAGCCTCTCTATGTTTTTGGACCTTACTTTCCTCATGTCCTTCATCAGCTCCTATAACGTTTGGTAGCTATGAGTTTATGCTGGAAAAGTCATAAAGAGATAGTGTTCTTTGGTCATGACATGGTTTATGGTTACTTGTGATCCAATATGCCCGAATCCCGGGCTATGCGGGCAGCTTCTCGCCTTCCCTTGACCTGAAGCTTCGAGTAAATCGATGAGATGTAATTCTTAACAGTCCCTTCACTAAGAAAAAGCGCCTCAGCAATGTCTTGATTGCGCAGGCCGGAAGCCAGCTTATGCAGCACTTCAAGTTCACGGGCGCTGAGCCCGTACTCATTACTTTTTACGGTGGAGGTATTGTTCATGCTCATGCTTTTAATCATTTTGCCCGCCATCTCTTGCGTTATTAAGGTGCCTCCGGCATGAACCACGCGTATGCCTGCAGCCAGATCCTTGGGATGGATGGCCTTGAGCCATAGCCAACCATATTTTTAAAAGCATATTTTGATTCTAGACACAATCGGGTTTCCCTTTTAAAGCGAACCTAAATCCCTTCTAGAATCTCTTCCGTTGTGCGAATCCGGCCAATCCTCGGAAAAATAACATCCCGTACATGCTCATGTTCGGCCTTGGTGAACCCGGTCATGGCGTCAATTGCAAAAATAAGTTGATAGCCGTGCTGAAATGCCTCTCTTGCGGTTGTATCGACTCCGATACCTGAGGATATACCGCATAAAACGATCGTATCAATATTTCGGCGGCGCAGCTGCAGGTCAAGGTCTGTTCCATGGAAAGCCCCCCATTGTTTTTTGGAGATGATATGGTCTGTCTCGGTCACTCCGAGCTCGGGAACAAATTCATCCCAGCCCTCTATCAGGTTCAATCTAGGTACCGTGATATCGAGCTTGGGAGAAGGTATATCCTTGAAGTCTTTACTGGATACGTGTACAAGATTCACAAAAGCCCCCTTGTTACGAAAAAGATTGGCCAGCTTAGCTGAATTTGCAATGACCATCTCGGCAGAATAAGGAGCATACTGACTGCCAATCCATCTTTGGAGGTCAATGACGACCAGAGAAGTCTTGTTCCAATCCAATAACGGTGCTCGTTCCCCACCCTTCAAATGATTGCCATTTAGTTGGTTCATATAGAATCTCCTCCTAACCTTATCTTGTAATAAAATATGACTACATCAGTATATAATCGATGATATAGAATAACGAGAGAAGGAATTAACCTAGGAGTGTTACTCCCAGAATACAAAGAAATACTGGAGGGATGAGATGAAATGCAGGAGGAACGCGAAAAGACCGGAGAATTAGCTGAATTCCTCCGTACCCGACGGGCCCGTCTGACTCCGGAGCAGGTAGGTTTGCCTTCCGGTGAAAGACGGCGGACACCTGGTCTTAGGAGGGCAGAGGTTGCCATACTCGCTGGTATCAGTGTGGATTGGTATACATGGCTGGAGCAGGGGAGAGATATTCAGGTATCCATCCAGGTGCTTGATGGCTTGTCCCGTGCGCTGCGAATGAATGACATTGAGCGAAAACATCTCTTCTTGCTCGCTGCAGGACACTTACCCCCGAGTAATCAAGCGCCACAGAACAAGGTAAGCCGGCTACTGCAGGATTTTTTGGACAGACAGGGGGAAAGCCCTGCCTTTGTGGTAAATTCAAGGTGGGATGTCGTAGCCTGGAACCAGGCCGCGATTCTTGTTTTTGGAGATTACGAAGCAATGTCGGCAAGAGATAGAAATTCGATATGGCGCCTATTCACTACGAATAATGCGAAGCGGATGCTGGGTGACAGTTGGGAAGCGAACGCCAAACATCGGTTAGCCCAGTTTCGGGCCAACTATGCAAATACAGTCGGGGATCCTTGGTGGGGAGAGTTTATTGAGGACCTGCACCAGCAAAGTAAGGAGTTCCGGGAATGGTGGCCGTTGCATCAAGTTATAAATGTGCCGGAAGGTGAAAAGCTGCTTAATCATCCTGTTGTCGGTTCTCTTCGTTTTGGTCATCTTTCCTTTCAGGCTATGGACTCCGTTGACCTCCAGGTTACAGTTAATATTCCTTTGGATACCCCAACAATTGAAAGAATGAGAAAACTTCTTTCTGCGGTTACTCGATAATTCAGCATTTGCCACGTCCGTTGAAGTTATTCCATTTTGTTATGACCAGGTTAACTTCAAGCTCCTTGTTCTCCACAGCCATAAATGAAATTCTCCTTAGGCTAGTGATGAACAGGGGGCAAGTTTGTAAGATCGCTATCCATATATTTTGTAATAGATACACGATGCAGATCGTCAACTGTCGCTAGAAAGACTTCATTGATTTGAATTTGCTGTGCCGCTAATTGGGCATTAACCCAAAGTTCGTTTATTCCAGGTTCGTGGAGGATTCGTTTCTCGATTTTCCCCTCCCGAGCAATGGGATAAGATATGGTGGAGGAGCTTGAACGATTGGCCTTTTCGAGAATGCTCAATTTTCCATTTGCCTCAATGACTGCAATTTCTACGCGAGTGACATCAAAAATCTTTTCCTCTCTTAACATTTGCAGGATGTTATCTATGGAATATTTCGTTTTTCTAATGTTTTTAGCTATGAACTTACCTTTAGATATAACGATGATAGGCTCGAACGTTACCAATTTACCGAACCAACGAAATTTAAGTACCCCAACTGAGAAAATCTTTTGAACGATCCCGATACTAACGATAGCGAAGGCTGTTGGGATGTGGCGAATATCAGGGTCGGCTATATCTGCTCCAACAAGAGCTCCCAAAATTAAAATAACTAAAAAATCAAAAACAGGAAGTTCCCAATGGCTTTTCTCCCCATAAATAAAGTGACAAACAACATGAGCGGGATCATGGTAATGATTCTCCCTGCGACCAGCCCCAAACCTCTAATTATTTCCATTTTGGCAGGTGACCTTTCTTTAGCGGGATGGAATAATGAACAACATC
Source organism: Paenibacillus sp. JJ1683 (assembly GCF_053006485.1). NCBI lineage: Bacteria > Bacillati > Bacillota > Bacilli > Caryophanales > Paenibacillaceae > Paenibacillus > Paenibacillus sp. JJ1683. Next base: position 5,697,398 of record NZ_CM129820.1, on the reverse strand, counting down.
GTCATGTTAGTATGATTCCAATTTGTAAAAAAATGCAAGTGGGTGAGTTGTGGATATGGCTAAAATCGTCAGCGCATGGACCTATCCGAATGTAACGGTCGTCTCATCGTTCGGATTAATGACTCCAGGATTACTCTAAAGTGGTTGTTTAAGTGAGACACTGTAAACAGACCCTTTTTATTTGCCGTTAGATCCGATACGGTGAACCGTAACAGCACACCATTTTTAACCGTTGACCCTTCTGCAATCCATGCAGAAGGGTCCTTTGCTGTCAAAATGAAGCGAAGGATGAAGGGGCAGAGTATTTCGATTGTGATTTAAAAATTAAGCATTCCCTCTCTAGGAAAAATGGGGTTTGGAAACGTAATCCCATGTGTGTGACTCTTGGTTTCTAACAATTTCACGATTTCGTCATAACTCTGCTGTATAGAAAGGTGTTTAGCAAACCATGTCGAATATTATTTGTCGAATATTATTTTATGTTACCTCGAGAGGGACTAGATGGGAGTGAGGCATAATGAGAGGTAGGAAGTTCACGATGACGATCAGGAACAAGGTAATTCTAACGATCGTCGTTACTGTAATCACTAGCCTTGTGATCGGAGGCGTTGGGATTTACAATCTGAAGCGGGTACAATCCTCGCTTGAGGAGAGCCTTAGTGTTAGGGCGGAAGTCATTGATCTCATTCGTACAGCAGATATCGACCTATATCAGATGCTGTTGGCAGAGCGATCGCTGTACAGTTATGAACCAGGGTCGGAACAATTTTCGAAACAACTGGAGGATTACGGGAAACAAAAGGAGTCGGCAAAGAAGAAGCTTAATAAGTATAAGTCAATTGGAACTATTTTTGATAATGAAGAAAAGTTGATTCAAGACTACGAAGCAACGGTTGAAGCGTATGAATTGGTCTCCAAGAAAGTGATTGACGGATTATCGTCAAAGGATTCAACTGTCCGTGAAAGGGCGAATCTTCTTTCTTATCAGGAGGGCAGCGAAAAGTTTGACCAGATGGAAGACGCTTTGGATCACATAGGCGATCTGTACTACGATGATAACCAAATCATGTTGGACAGCACACAAAAACAATACAGCTTCCTGCGATTGATCAGTATCCTTTTAACATTGGCAGGCTTGATCGCTTCGTCGTTGCTTGGTTATTTGATCATCCGATCCATCCATCATCCGATCCGTTATTTGCGTGGACGTGTGCGAGAGATTGCGGAGGGCAATCTGGCCGTCGATATACGTACCTTCTCCCAGGATGAGCTCGGGCAATTAACCGCTGATTTTAATATAATGGTATCTCGTATGAAAGAACTCATTTCGACAGTAAGCCAATCGATTGGCCGTGTAAATACTTCCGCTCATGAACTTACCTTTATCGCGGAACAAACAACGGCAACCGGCGAGGAAATGACGTCAGGCATTAATGAAATTGCAGTTGGTGCTTCCGAGCAAGCGTCCTTGACAGAGGCAACGAGCCGTGAAACGATGGCGCTATCGGACACGATTGAAAAGGTAAATGTAAGGAACAAAAAAATGACCAGCTTGTCTTCGGAGGCGGAAATCGTCTTAAGAGGCGGCATGGATAAAGTAAAGAAATTACAGGATCACAATCTCCAAACGACAGAAGCAAACCAATTAGTCGTACAACATATTGAAGGCCTGGCAGAACAGATGCTTACGATTTCCACAATCGTACAAACGATTAATGAAGTATCTGAGCAAACGAAGCTCCTCGCATTAAATGCGAGCATAGAAGCGGCGCGTGCCGGCGATTCCGGAAAAGGATTTGCAGTCGTCGCTACAGAGATTCGCAAGCTGTCGACCATGACTTATGAATCAACAGAGAGAATTAACACAACTATTGCACGCCTCAAGGCAGAAGTTTCCCAAACGTTGCAGGTCATGAATCAGACAGAGGTGATTATCTCCGAACAATCTCTTATTGTTCAGGAGTCGGGAACGGTTTTTGAATCGATTATGGATATGCTAAAGGAAATCATCAGTTCGATTCAAGAGATGGATGGGGATATAGGGCAGATGAATGTTAGCAGGGAACAGGTCATCTCATCCATTATCAAGATATCCGATGTAGCTCGAGACGCAGCTTCTGCCACAGAAGAGATAAGTTCGGCTTCTAACGATCAGAGTCAAGCGTATTCCCATCTGCATAGTGCAGCTGAACAATTGAAACAATCAAGCCAACAAGTGAGCGAAAGGATTAGCAGATTTCGAATTGTACAAGAATAATTCGTACTGAGAATAAGAAAAGGAGCTATCTGACTACGGATGGCTCCTTTTCTGCCCTCGTTGATGAAAAGCGTGCGTATCGTCTCACCTCTAGGTGTAACCCCTCAGACGCAAAGCGAATCGGCAACTTAGATAAATGACCATGTCTTAGTTCATAGTGGTTTGAACTATTTTACGATTCACACTGGGTGTGTGCCGTTACTAGGCCAGGTGTCTCTACATAGAAATAAGCTGAAGAGAAAGGCTTATGTCATGAACGGGGATGGTGTAAAGTAGATGGCACAAAAGTTGCAAAAGAAAAGTACGCGATTAACCGGAAGGATCGTAATTCCGGGGAATCCGTCATACAATATGGCCAGAATGGAGTTCAATAGGCGTTTTTCCAAATTTCCAAGGGTCATTGTTTTTTGCCAACGAACTCAGGATGTGATCAACGCAGTCAAATGGGCTCGTGAGCGGGGCATACGGCTACGAGTGCGCAGCGGACGGCATAGCTATGAAGGCTTCTCAACTGTAAATGGCGGTATTATTATCGATGTGAGCGAGATGAATAAGTTTACAGTTGATCGAAAAAATAGAGTGGCCATTGTCCAAACAGGAAATCCACTTGCCCGTGTGTACAAGAAGCTGTGGAATAAGCGTGTGGCCATTCCGGCGGGGACTGCACCCGATGTAGGCGTAGCTGGGCTCACCCTGGGAGGAGGCATTGGACTTCTTTCCCGCAAATATGGACTTACGTGCGATAACTTGAAACAAGTGAAGATGGTCGTAGCTTCGGGGCGGTATGGGGCAAAGACGATTGTGGCGAACAGCAAGAAACATTCCGATCTGTTGTGGGCATCGCGAGGCGGAGGGGGAGGGAACTTTGGTGTTGCTACCGAGTTTACATTTCGAGTTAGACCGATTTCGAAGGTTTCTATATACAGTATTACGTGGAAATGGAGCGATCTTGAGAAGGTATTACCGGCTTGGCAACGCTGGGCCCCATCGGTCACAAACCGCTTAACCTCAACCATTGAGGTGGCTGCCAAGCAGGTGGGAACCATTGTATCTACCGGGCAATTGCTTGGTGGTGCAGAGGAGCTGCGTCGATTGATTAGACCGCTCTTGCGAGCAGGCACCCCGGTGAAGGTGATGGTGAAGACAGTACCTTTTATTGAAGCAACCCATTTTTTTGCCGAATCGGACCTGAATTTGGAACCAAAGTTTAAAATAACTGGGGCCTACGGGTTCCAACCTTTACCGCCTGAAGGAGTACGAATTATACGCGACTTTTTAGCTCAAGCACCCAACAGGCATTCTAGCGTGTGGAGTCAGAGCTTAGGCGGTGCAAGAAGCGCGGTGAGTCGAGTATCGCCTACTGCAACGGCCTATCCTCATCGGAAGGCTGAGACAATCTACGAACTGTCAGCCCGTTGGAGAAATAGTGGGGAGCAGGAGCGGAATATTCAGTGGGTGGAAAGGTTCCGTAAAGCGTTACGTCCCTTTGTTAAAGGGAATTATGTGAATTTTCCCGATCTGCAGATTAAGAACTGGCCCAAGGCGTATTATGGCGTGAACTTTGGCAGATTGAAGCAAGTGAAACGAAAGTACGACCCTCATAATGTATTTCATTTTGCTCAGAGCATTCCAGTGGGTAAACAGGACAGAAAATGACAATACGTACACCAGACGAGTTAAAACAAGGAGCTGACGGCGGCAGCTCCTTTAGTAATTTCGCTGATAGCGACGTTAAGCTGAACCGTATCATTGGCTTCAACAGCGGTATGTCTCTCCTCAATAAGATCGTTGAAAGTGGAGGATACGTAAACCTGTAAATTTTCCCTCACGGGGCCACCCAAATTAAAGAATTAGTATAAAAAGAATCCACCACACTCTCTCTTTATTTATCAGAATTAATTGGGGTTTTCATTATATATCGCCACCATTTTATTTAAATAATTTCGAAATTCTTCAACATATGCTTTGGGCTCTACGACTTCTAGATTTGTACCGAGGCTTGCTAAAAATTGAAATCCATTAGTGTTTTGAGGAACACGGATGGTGGCTAAGAGATAATCAGGACTATAGTTTTCAATACTCTTTCGGCCGTACCTTTCTATAAATTGATCTTTTATGCTAGGCGAAATTAATGCCTTAATAGAGACTGATTCCGATTGATAACTTGCTTCATGTTCTTGTCCCAATGAATCAACTCTAGGGTTAAATGTGATTTCCTCCATAAGAAGATGATCGATCCTGGATAATTTAAATGTTCTATATCCCTGACGATGTAAACAGAATCCCTTCAAATACCAACTCATTTCGCTAAAATGGAGCTGATATGGCTCGACAATTCTATTCGTCGCGGTGCCATTTTTATCTATATAATCAAATGAGACCAACTTTCTCTTTGATATCGATTCTTGGCATATCTTCAAGGTTTGAAGAATCTCAGACCGACCCTCCCAATCATAAAATGACAGTTGGATTGAACCTTTTGGAGACAATGGGCTAACCATGGCTTCTATTTTTTTAATAGTCACTTCAACTTCTTCACTAATTAGAATTTGTCCTAATCCGCCGAGCGCAGTCAATATATTCTCCAAGTCAGAGTTGCTTAAAAGACGTTTATCAACCTTGTATTCATCCATAATGCCATAGCCGCCATGAATTCCATGAATAGAATAGATCGGGATGTTCGATAAACTCAGAGTTTCCATATCCCGAAGGATCGTTCTTTTGGAAACGTTAAATAATTGTGCGAATTCTTTTGTTGTAACGATGTCTTTTTTCAGCAATATCATGATGATGGATATTAACCTCTCGACCTTTTCCATAGGTTCTCCTTCTTTTTTTGTACTATATCTATAAATGGTGACATACATCTGTCACCTCTTATTCATTATACTGCATGTATAACACGAAGGAGGTTTTACTTTATGTCAGCTATTGTATATTTAAACTTTGATGGAGTTGCAGAACAAGCGATTGATTTTTATTCGAAGGCTTTAAACGCGAGAGAAGTTAAAAAAGTTAAATTTAAGGATTTCTCGCAAGATCCAAACTATCCATTATCGGAGAATGAATTAAATATGATCATGGAGTCCTCAGTCGAGTTTGCAGGCGGAAAAATCATGATGTCGGATGTTTTGCCTTCCATGATGGCGGTAACAGGGGAACTAGTGAAAGGAAATAACGTATTTATTAGTCTAGTTAATCATGATAAACAAACATTGGAAGAATACTTTAAACATTTGTCTGTTGGCGGCCATGTTGTGATGCCGTTAACAAATACGCCTTGGTCTTCGTGTTTTGGAATGCTGGTTGATAAGTTTGGGATCTCCTGGAAATTTAATAGTGACGCAGTTCAGTTTCTCGATAATGTTATTTCAAACAAACAGTAACTCAGACCCATTTCTGACAATACTCGCTTTCGGCATTAATTGAGGAGTTATTTTACTTTCCGATATCTTATGTTTGCTATGTTTGCTATCCCTAATGTGGTGATGCCACTACCAAGTTTGAAGTTATGTTGGCTTACCAGCAAGTTGTGAGCGCAAACCAACTTCTACCCACTCTCCCGATTTCTATGCTTTAATAAAATGAGTAGTATCAACAAGAAACGTTGAAAGTGGGATTCTATGAAGCGACTAACGATTGGCCTGTTCGCCCATGTGGATGCAGGTAAGACAACTTTTGCGGAACAGCTGCTGTACCATACGAACAGTATCCGGTCGCGTGGGCGGGTGGATCATCAGGATGCGTTTCTGGACAGCCACGACATCGAGCGGGCAAGGGGCATTACGGTGTTCGCAGATCAGGCGGTAATGGAATATAAAGGAGACAGTTATTATTTAATAGACACGCCCGGACACGTCGATTTCTCCCCGGAGATGGAGCGAGCGATTCAGGTCATTGATTATGCCATCCTGATTGTAAGCGCAGTTGAAGGTGTCCAGGGCCATACGGAGACGGTCTGGCAGCTGCTGCGCAAACATCGGATTCCGACGTTCTTCTTTATCAACAAAACGGATCGGATCCGCGCGGATGTAGGCAGAACCGAGGCAGATATCCGACAGCAGTTAACGGGGGAAGTATGTTGCATTACACAGAGCTTGGCTGACGGCATAGTCGGCGAGCCGCTGCGGGAGGCCATGGCGGAGCGAGACGAAGCATTGCTGGAAGCATTCCTGGAGGGGAGAGAGGATTCCGGCTTCTGGCTGGAGGCCTTGCAGAGGATGATAGCGGCGGGTCTTCTCTTCCCCTGTGCTTACGGCTCTGCGCTTCAGGATACAGGCGTCGTTGAATTTCTGGATCAGCTGCATCTGCTGACGACAACCACTTATGACGAGAATGCTTCGTTCCAGGGGCGGGTTTATAAAATTCGGCACGATGCAGGCGGAGTGAGACTCACGTTCATTAAGGCGCTGGGTGGTCGGCTGAAGGTGAGAGAACAGCTTAGTTACGAGAGCGGCGGGGTTCAATATGACGAAAAAATTACGCGGCTCTTCTTGTTTAACGGACTTAAATCGCAGCCGGTGGAACAAGTGGAGGCCGGCGATTTGTTTGCGGTTGCCGGATTGTCCGCCGCCGAGGCCGGACAAGGTCTGGGGTCGATATCGGACAAGTTAGCTTACGATTCGGAGCCGACATTACAATCGAAGGTATTATTCGACAATTCGATACATGTACAGAAGGTGCTCGGTGCTTTTCGCACACTGGAGGCGGAGGAGCCGTCTCTAAACGTCGTTTGGGATGAAAAATTGCAGGAGATTTCTATCCGCGTCATGGGATTGATTCAACTGGAAGTGCTGGTGCAGCTTGTTAGAGAGCGGTTTGGCTTTGCTATCTCTTTTGGACAACCGGAAATCTTGTATAAGGAAACGATTCAATCGGCTGTGAAAGGGTACGGCCACTTCGAACCGCTCAGGCATTATGCGGAAGTGCATCTGCTGATTGAACCGGGAGAAAGGGGCAGCGGCATTATGTTCGATAGCAGATGTCATGCCGATGATCTGAATGTCAGCTATCAGAATCTGATTCGGAATCATCTCTATGAACGGGAGCATCACGGACTGCTGACTGGCATGCCGGTCACCGACGTGAACATTACGCTGCTGAGGGGGCGCGCGCATAAAGAACATACCCATGGTGGCGATTTTCGTGAGGCTGCTTTTCGAGCACTACGGCAGGGGCTGGAGAAGGCGGACAATGTGCTGCTGGAGCCCTATTACGATTTCAAAATCAAGGTCGCTATCGATGAAATGGGCAGGGTGCTGTCCGATATTCAGCGTGCTTCGGGTATTTTTAATCCACCGCAGACAACCGGAACGCAAGCGGTGGTCACGGGCAGGGTGCCTGTGTCGACTTTCATGAACTACAGTACCGAATTTGCATCCTTTACGCATGGACGAGGCAGTATCCGTTGCGTGTTCAGCGGCTACGATCGCTGTCATAATACGGAGGAAGTCATAGAACGGATGGGCTACCGCAAAGGGGCAGACCCACTGTATACATCCTCCTCTATCTTTTGCGCCAAAGGGGCGGGTTACTCGGTGCCATGGGATGAGGCGGAAGCCAAGATGCACCTTGAATTAGAACCTTAATCGCACACATTTCCAGGATTCAGGCGAAAAGTAGGTAAATTTAGAACGAACAATTTTTATAATGGAAATAAGATATATATTTTATAGGGCTAAGGGGCGATTGTCATGGAACCGACGCATGAAATACAGGCGCTGGCGGCAGAAGCCGATTCACCCTATTGTTGTTACGAGGATGAGGACTTCGATGATGTTAAACAATTATTTATGGAGCGTCCTTCCATTGTGGAGCTTGAAGCTGATGAATGGAATCGTGAATTTGATTCGAGGCTGAAGGCCATGGAGCTGGCGATGAAAATGCTCGATGATGAAGGCGTGTTTGCCTTGAATCAACCGCGAGAGTCTGTATGTGTCCTTGTCGAGATCATGCGGCCAGATGAGATCAATACCGAAATCGCCCTGCGTTTGAATCAGGCAGAGTCGCCAGCTATGCAAGCATGGCTGGCGGAAGCAGCGGAGTAAGGGGTTTCGCGTTTCTTGAGGGAGAGTTGTAAAATGCCTAATGAATATCAAATGAATATTTTAGCTGAGAGAACGGAATGTATTCTTTATTATGCGGGGTCGATCCTATCGAACAAGCATAGTGCGGGCTGGATCGGCGGGAATGCGCCCGAATTTTTTGATAATCAATCGGACCTCATCCACGAAGATAACCAAAAATATGTTTTTTACTTGAGCCTCGTCCATCCCTTTAAACCGGAGAGCATGATTTCGATCTTCATCCCTGAAGACTATGAGGAGTATTTAGAAAACAACATTTATCCTAATTGCTCGGTCAAGGTGATTGAGCATCCCACTTCAACTGAAAGTGTCAAAGATATGTTTACTAACCCAGGGCTTGTAAAGCATGCAATTTCAGATGGGGAATTAAGCCATGACAAAAAATCGATGGATCAGCCTTTTTTGATCAAAGTAGGCGGAAACCCGAGACTTATTCAAAATGAAGACTATTATTTTACGAAGTTGAAAGAGGAATCATTCTCTTTTTTATTTCAGGTAGATGAAGATGGTTATCCCAAAACGTTGCTTCAAGAGGATTACAATTATCCCTTTGGTTTTGGATCACTATATATTTTCGCCAACGTGGGGACGACTGAGATACAACATCCAGTAGCAGGTTTTTGGCAATTCTCTTGATTTGGCGTGGGGCTAACGAGCACGTTAGGCGATTTTTGGCGTGCGTATGCCCCATTCGCACAAGCAGGAAGCCCGCCCCTGGCGTAAACTGAATTATAATCAGTGAGCGAGGTGAACTTCCATGGCACAATCGAAAGAGATGCGTGCACGGGCTAAGAAGTTTCAAGGCCGTCCGGTCTGTGTCACCCTGCACAGCGGAGAGACTTATGTCGGCTACATCACCGACGTTAATCGCGGCGGGTTGGTACTTTCCAGTGCTGGGGCTCCCCCGCGTGCTCCTTCCAGGAAGCAAGATTCCCGATCTCTCAAACGCAGAGCCAGTTCGCATGCCCCGGGCGTCCGTCTCGGCAACCGGAAAAGCGGTGCACGTAAACCGTCTAGCCGTTCGCGCTCTCGCAAGCCGGACGCCAAGGTGTCGGCATTCCTGCCGATGATGGGCTCGCTGTTAGGCGGCCTTGGCGGCTCCACTGCAGGCGCAGGAGGGCTTGGCGGTATGCTCGGCGGCGGCTTGCGACTGTTCGGCATGATCCAGAAATTTGTCCCGGTTGTGAAGATGGGCTACGGCATGATCAAGTCTATTCGCCCGTTTCTCGGCGCTGTTAAAGGCTTGATGCCCTCGGCTAGTCCGACTACGCCGAATAACGAATAATCGTACCCCTGTGGACTTTAAGCCCCCTTTGAGTGGTCAGGTCAAAGGGGGCTAGCCCACAAGCCATTAGGACTACCACTGTCTAATCCAGATTGGATTTAGCTCGGAATAGCCCATCTCCTTTAATAAATCCCAGGCATTATCCAGAACCTGAGGTTTCCCCTGGGTCAAAAGCTCTTGTCGTTTTGCCATCAAGTAAGAGATAATTTCAGCGATATGCTTGGGTTTACCCAGATGGAGGACAGTTTCCATGTTATTATTTTGTGCTGAAATATCATAAAAGGCCCAATAAGTACGAGGCTCTTCATCGGGAGGATCTGCCTGGAAGATGAGCGTGACTTTGATGTTTTTATTCTCTTTGGGAGATAGGTTTAGGATGAAGCGAGACCCGCCTGAATACCAATAAACGAAGGCATAACCGTCGACCGTAATATTTCTTAATTGGCTTTTCATTATTTTCTCCCTCACTCTATGTTGTTTAAAATGAACTGCGTTTAATGAGTTTAATTAAATAATTATGTCGTTAATTTCCGAGAAATGAGGAGTGGCTTACATGAATAACAAGGTGATTATAGTCTAATCCACATATAGATTCCATTCATATGGATTTTTCCTGTGGTACTCTAGATACATATCATTTTAAAGAGGTACGACCCATAGAAAAAACAATAAAATTGCTGGATAAGCAAACAAGGAAACCTGGCTATGGTCAACAGGAGAGTTCAAATATGTGGTTTAGGAAGAAAGAAACGCAACTGGATCGAATAAAAAACAAACTGAGTCAAGCCATGCGCAAGGACGCGGACTTCTCGGTGTTTGGAGCATCCTCACATCAATATAGGGTTAAAGAGAAGCTTACAGCAAAAGAGCTAGAGGACTGGCAAACCCTCAATCAGGTCACACTTCCTGAGCCTTACGCGCTGTTTTTAATGAAAATCGGCAACGGAGGCGCCGGACCCTACTATGGAATTTATTCACTTGGAAAGGCAACTTCCTACACCGAGCGCCAGGTGCTCCTTGCAAAATCCGTTCTGCATCCCGGGATGACCAAAGAGGAATGGAACCATCTGATTGAGCCCCTGACCAGGGACGAGGACATTCCCGATGAGGAATACGACGACACCTGTAATAAGGTGTTGGGCGGCATGTTGTGCATAGGTACCCAAGGTTGCGAATACGACATGTATCTCGTACTTGAAGGGAAATATAGGGGGAGAATTGTGTGCACCTCCGATTTTCATCCCGATCATCCTTTTTTCTTTGTCTATGAAGGTAGCTTTCTGGATTGGTATGAGCGCTGGCTGGATGAAATTATTCTGGATTATGATATCGGGTGGTTTGGCAGTCGAATGCCGGGTGATGAGAATGCACTGATCCAGATTTATCAGAGCGCTCCAAACGAAGAAATCCAAGCTAAAGCGCTTGATGGATTGTTCAAGTTTAAGAAGGTCTCTCAGCTAACCCTTGCTTTTTTGAAAAATATTGCGGAACAAAGCCCCAAAAATCGGACCACAGCCATTAGGCTTATCTGCAAAACTTCCTTTGACACGGGTAGAAAATATCTTCTGGAGCTGTTGCAATCGGATGAACATGAGGATTTTCTTCAAGCTTTACAGATTCTGCACGCTTCCAGTAAAACTGAGGATTTAACGAAGTTTATTTCAGTGATCTTGCAAAGGCTTGACAGGATTGACGACCCAGAAGCGTTGCGTTATGCAGGGTATATTTTGGAGAATTACGGTGCGATTACGCTTCAGAACTTTGCGCCTTTCTTGTGTCATGCCGACCTGAAAATGCAAACCACTGCCATCTATGCCGCGCGCAGTTGCGAAAACAAGCTGGGAAGCTGGCAGATCATTGAACAGATGCTGATGGGGGGCGGCCCGCAGGTTCTGAATAACTTGATTTTATACTGGGGCATTATCCCACATGAGAAGTTGCTACCTTACTATAAGGCGGTATGGCCGGAATATAAAAGCAATCCGAATTTCAAAGGAGAATTTATCAGCTGTTTGCGAGAACTGCATTTGCCAAATGATTATTTCGACAAAGACGAATCGTGAGGAAGGCGTGTATAAATTATCCATAAAATGTTGACGGATAAGTTTAGAGTATCAGCCTTCAATTGATTGGCACCTGCAAGCTCACCTTCGTGATGTTTCATTAATATCTCGTACACAACTTTATTGTCCGTTTAAATAACAATTGGAGGTATATCCATGCAAATACTTGAAACCAACCGATTGATCCTGCGGAATTTTGCCGCAACCGACGCTGCCGGATTGTTGGAGTATACAGCTAATCCAAGAGTTAACTGCTTTATGGATCACCAGATTTCGACGTTGGAGGAAGCTACAGAGGAGGTCGAAAAAAGAAGCGGTGACGACTCCCATATCGCGGTATGCCTGAAAGACAGCAACGAACTGATCGGAGAACTATTTGGTATGAAGGAAGAACGAGATTCGGATACGTATGGTATTGGATGGAATTTTAATGCCAGATTTGAAGGGAAAGGGTACGCAAGTGAGAGCGCCAACGCCTTCATAGAATATCTCTTTACGCAACAGGAAGTAAGGAGACTGTACGCCTATGTCGAGGACGATAACTTCCGTTCCCAGAAGCTGTGTGATAAACTGGGCTTTCGCCAGGAAGGCTGCTTCATGGAATTCGTTTCATTTGTTAAATACGAAGACGGCACGCCGAAATACGAGAATACGTATCAATATGCATTACTGAAAAAAGAATGGCTCTCTCAACGTGCTAATCAGAAATAAAAAACAAGAGATTAAACTCATTTTTAAAACTAAGAAACGTCACATAACAAATACGGCGACTTCTCTTTAGTGGATTGCAAAGAAAAGTCCGTTTGGTTTAAAGTTTCGATATAGGGTCTGGTTTAGCTACCCCAAAACGGCTTTGCAATCTGCTGACCTTGATCGATCTTCGTCCTTACTCAGCTTCACAGGTTGTTTCCGCAAGCTTCCAGTCACTCACAAGTTACTATAAGTTAGAACACAACTTTATTGTTTAGTACATAACTTTATTGACTATAGACAACGAGGAAGCCAAAAAAATGCTAAAACGCTACTGACATCCCGTTGTCAGTAGCGTTTTTGTATATTAGGAGTATGCGAATATCGCAGTGCCTTGAGAGGGAGCGACCCTTCTCAAAATCTTATTATAGAGGTGGAACTTATTCATGGAAAATATCAAGTGGGAAGTTGATCCGGACCACAGCTCCGTTGAGTTTTCAGTAACGCATTTAATGATTAATAGAATCAAAGGAGTATTCGAGCATTTCCAAGCGATCTTGAGTTTTGATCCTAATGATTTAGCAACCATGGGTATTCAGGCTTCCATAGATGCAAATAGTATCACAACTCGCCAATCGCAACGAGATGAGCACCTGAAGAGCGACGACTTCCTTCATGCAGACAAGTATCCAACCATTACGTTTGAAAGCACCAGCTGCGTCCTTGCTGGCGAAAGGCAATATGAACTTACGGGCAATCTAACTCTGCATGGAGTAACAAAACCCATCACTTTTCATACCGTTTTTGAAGGACTTAACAAAGACCCTCGCGGCCGGGAACGTGTAGGATTTCATTCTACAGCCAGTATTGAACGCAATGAATTCGGCTTGACATTCAACTCCCATCTGGAAAAAGGCGGGATTGTTGTCGCGAATGAAGTGAGAATTGAACTTTATATCGAGGCAATTAAAATAGAGTAGCGATCCTATACATGATTTAATCTGTGCCTAGTAATGAATTAATTATGTTCAGATGGCTTTTTTATAAACCAACCCAGCACTATAATAAGTATTGCAAGAATAAATTCAATCCAAAAAACTGTTTGTAGACCGGAAACCATGCTTTGTGTCTTCTCATGCATTGCAGTGGGATTGAGCGAATGATGAAGATAACGATTGGCTCCAGACGACATGATGCCGACGAACAATGCGATGCCAATTCCACCTGTAATCTGTTGGAGCGTATTGTATATGGCTGTGCCATGAGGAACCAGGTGACGTGGAAGTTGATTCAATCCTGTTGTCTGAGCCGGCATGACGACGAATGACATGCCTAAGAATAAGAGGATATGATTGAACAGAACGGAACCTTGTGTTGTATCACTGTCGATGCCGGTAAACAGCCACAACGATATGGCGATCAGGAATAGTCCGGGCGCAATGACGGGTCTCGGCCCAAATTTATCGAGTAACTTACCCGATACCGGCATCAGCATCCCGTTCAAAATGCTACCTGGCATTAGAAGTAAGCCTGTCGCAAATGCTGTCAACTTCATCACATCCTGCATATAGAACGGCAGCAATGTTGTTGTGGCGAATAGAACCATCATCTGAATTACAATCAATACCGCAACCAGAGAAAAAGTGTAATGCCGGAATACGGAAAGATCGATCAACGGCTCTTTGATCTTAAGCTGGCGCCATACAAGCAAGAGCAAGAAAAGGCTGCCTATTGCAATCGATCCGTAACCTTCAGGCTCAAGTGAGACACTTGTTTGGCTGAAGCCATAGGTGACGCTGCCGAAACCGACGGTTGACATCACAATGGATACAAGATCGACCCTTGGCTTGGTCAGTTCTGTCACATTCTTTAAGTACACGAATGCATAAATCATCGAAAACAGTGCGATAGGAAGCACCATGTAGAACAGCCATCGCCATTGAAAGGTATCGATAATCAAGCCAGACAAAGCTGGCCCGATGACAGGAGCGACCATGATGACCAGCCCCATGAGACCCATGGCGGCACCCCGGCGTTCTGGAGGATAGAGGGCGAGAATCGTATTCATCATCAACGGAATCAATAATCCTGTTCCGCAAGCCTGAACAACCCTGCCCATCAGCAAGATTCCGAATGCCGGGGATACTGCACACAAGCAGGTACCTGCCAAAAATAACGCCATCGCAGACATAAACATCTGGCGAGTCGTGAACCATTGCTGTAGTAATGCGGTCACCGGCACCAGTACGCCGATCACGAGCATATAACCGGTCGATAACCATTGTATGGTCGAAGCAGCAACGTTAAATTCTCTCATCAATGCAGGAAACGCATTGGTAAGTAAATTTTCGTTAAGAAATGCGACAAATGTACCGATGAGTAGAGCGGTTAATATTGCCCCTCTCTTCATTTCTCTTGCATCTTGAGCCTGATTGTCCATCTTCTACCTCCCGATTGTTCATGACGTTCCGACTATTGTTTGTATATCGCTTATCCCGCAACGCCTGAAGATCATTTTACGTGGAGTGGGATGAATTGGAAAAAGCGAAATTACTCATCATACTCGGAAATTCATTCATATTTCGAAAGCAAAAGGGGGGTCCGCCACGGTGTCGCTCATTCGCGCATTATTTCTTGACAAGATGAGGTTAGGGGATTATGATAACGTGCCGGTCAACTCTATAAGGCAAATAAAATCAAAAAGGCTGATTTTTCGTAGTGCCTTGGCACCGGAATCGTCAGCCTATCGTGCAAATTATCCTACACCATCACTTTCTAACAAAGAATAAAAATTATCACGGTCTTGGTCATCAAATTTGCCAAGTGCCCTTACCCTAACAAATTCATGTCCGCCATACATGTCTATTTCCTCACCGTACCTATTGTAGAGCGCGATTATATTTCCATCCTGATTCAACTCCAAGTACCCGTAATATTTTGCTTCAGGCACTTCACCGTAAAAAAGCGTAAATCTGATCTTGATCACTCTGTGCACGCAGATCCTCCTCTACTGCCTTTCATATTGGCTTTGAATATATACAGTATTCCCCACAAAATGTCAACAGATTTAGTTTTCAGGTGATAATGGTGGATAAGTTATTTCGCTTCGCATCTGGCAAGGAATCCAAAAAAGGCCAAAACGCTACTGACATTCCGTTGTCAGTAGCGTTTTGTATATTACGAGTATGTGAATATCACAAATTTCCCCCTTCACTTCAATTTCTTCTTTACCGTCTCTCCTTCAATTAACACGGGCTGATAATAGGTTTGGTTGCTTAGATCCTTCTTCCCTTGCAGTTTCTTAATTACCCAATCGGCGGCATCACGGCCCATTTGTTCCTGTGGGTGTGTCAATGTCGTGAGTTTGATGTTTGCATTTTTGGAAATATAGGAATTGTCTTGGCCAATAATGGACAAATCTTCGGGAACGGATATACCAAGTTGTCTGCATACATGTACAACTTCTAGTCCGACCTCGTCGTTATAGCAGACAATTGCGGTTAAATCGTCTCTTTGTTCGGTCAAGAATTTCTTCAAATTGGTGGACAGATCCTGCTTCGTTTCTGTATAGAATGAGAGCACTTGCTCGGGGTGAAAGCGTAATTTGGCTTCTCCAAGCGCTTTGATATAACCCTTCATTCGATACTTCCCTTGTAAATCGTCCATTTTGGCAATGATGCCAATCTGTGTGTGTCCGTTAGCGATCAATTCTTTGGTTGCCAGATAGCTGGATTGTACGTCATCGAGACAGAAGTAAGGAACCTCCAACTCTTCATAATAGGCATTAATCATGATGAATGGAACATCCTGTTCCTTGAACGTCAGATAGTAAGCGATATTGGGATTATATAGATTGCTCTTCGTAGGCTCAATGATCAAACCATCGACACCAAAGGACAGCATCATCTCCAAAGCTTTCTTTTCCTGTGCGACATCATTATTGGTACTGGCTAATAGTAATGAATAATTATCTTCGTTCAATCTGGCTTCAATCCCGCGAATAATAGAGGGAAAGATGTAATCAGAGATGTAGGTTGTGATGACTCCGATGGTTTTATTGCTGGAATTGCCACCGGTTTTTGACCGAAATTGGTTGCTGACATAGGTGCCAGATCCTTTTTCACTTCTTAAAAAACCTTCGTTAGATAGTTCCAAAATAGCCTTTCGGACCGTCTGGCGACTAACTTTATACTTATCCTGCAAAGCGAATTCCGTTGGGATTTGTTCTCCTACGCTGTATGCCCCTGAAAGAATGTTGCTTTTTATATCCTCAAGGATGACCTGATACTTTGGTTTCACTTTATTCCTTCTTTCCAAGTTGTTCTAATACTAATTAATGTATCTATAATATTTGTATGTACATATTTTAGCATAATTATGAGTTTATTATAATCTATTGTCCTATCTGTATAAATACTAAAGTTAAAATAGAAAAACACTCGGTTCGTCAAAGTATTTGTAAGTATAACTATGGTTTTGTATTGACAAATGTACGCACAAAAAATATACTAAGGCTGTAAACAAAAGAAAGCGCCTTCTTTCAATTATTGCGATTATAACAGTTGTTCAGAGAGAGGAGTAACGTGAGCATGGATCAAGACATTAAACAAGCGATTACTAAGGGAGAAACCTCACTTGGTATCGAATTTGGATCCACACGTATCAAGGCAGTGCTGATTGATCATCGTTTTGAAACAATCGCATCTGGAAGCTATGAGTGGGAAAACCTCTTGGTAGATGGATATTGGACGTACAACTTAGAGAGCATTATTACAGGTCTACAAGAGGCTTATCGTGAAATGAAACAAGAGGTTGAACAAAAATACGGAATCACCCTTCATACGGTTGGTTCTATAGGATTCTCTGCAATGATGCACGGCTATATGGCTTTTGACAGCAAAGGTGAATTACTTGTTCCGTTCCGGACTTGGCGGAATGCGACAACTGGTGCTGCAGCAAAAGCTTTAACTGATAAATTCCAATTCAACATTCCTGAGCGATGGAGTATTGCTCACTTGTATCAAGCGATATTGAACGAAGAACAACATGTTCCTCATATTGATTTTATTACGACGTTGGCTGGATATATTCACTGGCTGCTGACTGGCAACAAAGCCATTGGCATCGGAGACGCTTCGGGGATCTTCCCAATTGATGAGACTACACATGATTATAACGAGTCGATGGTTAAGCAATTTGATGAACTCATTGCAGCCAAAGGCTACGATTGGAAATTACAAGACATTATTCCTAAAGTTCATATCTCAGGCGAGCAGGCAGGTGTACTAACCGCAGCGGGAGCCAAAATCTTAGATAAATCCGGAGATTTGCAATCAGGTATTCCGCTTTGTCCTCCAGAAGGTGATGCGGGAACAGGAATGGTCGCTACGAATAGTGTGAGAAAACGTACTGGCAACGTGTCTGTGGGAACCTCAGTTTTTGCCATGATCGTATTAGAGAAGGATCTTTCGGCGGTATATCCGGAAATTGATCTGGTGACCACACCGAATGGTAATCCAGTCGGAATGGTTCATGCCAACAACTGCTCAAGTGATCTCAATGCTTGGCTGGGCTTGTTCCGTGAGTTCTATGAGGCCATGGGGCAAAAGGCGGACCCGAATCAATTATTCAGCGTGTTGCTGAACAAGGCTTTAGAAGCAGATCCAGATGGCGGCGGCTTACTTAGCTACGGCTATTTGTCAGGAGAGAATATCACCGGAATAGAGAAAGGTCGGCCATTGTTTGTCCGCTCCCCTGAGAGCCGTTTCAATTTGGCCAATTTCATGCGCACTCATCTGTTCACTGCATTTGCTGCTTTGAAAATCGGGATGGATATTTTGACGAAGAGAGAAAATGTCGCAATTGACAGCATTCTGGCTCACGGCGGTTTATTCAAAACTCCTATCGTCGGACAAAAAATTGTCGCGGCAGCTATGGA
This sequence comes from Paenibacillus sp. JJ1683, assembly GCF_053006485.1. NCBI lineage: Bacteria > Bacillati > Bacillota > Bacilli > Caryophanales > Paenibacillaceae > Paenibacillus > Paenibacillus sp. JJ1683. The sequence continues at coordinate 5,679,079 of NZ_CM129820.1, read as the reverse complement.
TGTTCCGGTATCCGTGATGGCAACAGCTGGAGAAGGCGGAGCGTGGGGTATGGCTATTCTGGCTTCTTACATGATGAACAAGGATCAGCAAGAAAGTCTGGAAGACTTCCTCGACCAAAAAGTATTCAGAGATGTTGAGGGACAAGAAATTCATCCCGACGGTTCCGATGTTAAGGGATTCGAAACATTCTTGGAACGCTACACACAAGGCCTGGCGATTGAGCAGGCTGCTGTAGATAATCTAGTGGAAAACTGGAGGAATTGACGTGTTAGAGCAGCTGAAAGAAGAAGTATTTCAAGCCAATCTGGATTTGCCTAAACATGGACTCGTGAAATACACCTGGGGTAACGTAAGTGCTGTTGATCGTGAGCGCAGCTTATTCGTTATCAAACCGAGTGGTGTTAGCTATGACACGATGAAACCTAGCGATATGGTAGTTGTTGATTTTGACGGCAATGTTGTTGAAGGAGAGATGAGACCTTCATCGGATACACCGACTCATGCCGTACTTTACAAGCACTATGCAGAAATCGGCGGTATTGTGCACACGCATTCGACCTGGGCGACCGTTTGGGCTCAAGCCGGCCTGGACGTACCTGTAATGGGGACTACTCATGCAGACACCTTCTATGGTTCTGTTCCTTGCGCTCGTTTCTTGACACAAGACGAGATTGATCGTGGTTACGAAGCCGAAACAGGCCGTGTCATCATCGAAACTTTTGAGCAGCGTGGGCTGGATATTTTAGCAGTGCCAGGTGTCCTGCTTAAGGGTCATGCTCCCTTCACTTGGGGAAAAGATGCGAAATCCGCAGTTATGAATAGCGTCGTGTTGGAAGAAGTTTCGAAAATGAACCTATTCGCACGGGAATTGAATCATTTTGCTGAAGAATTGCCGCAGCGTATTCTAGATAAACACTATTTGCGCAAACATGGGAAAGACGCTTACTACGGGCAAAAATAAGACAACTATACTAACAAACGAAGAAAAGAGGATGAATGTTATGTCAACAGTAGGTACAAAACAGTTCTGGTTTGTCGTAGGTTCACAACATCTGTATGGGGAAGAAGCATTAGCAGAAGTGAAAGCACACGCACAAGAAATGACCGATGCCTTAAATAAAAGCGGTGTGTTGCCTTATCCGCTCGTATTGCAGGATCTGGCAGTTAGTGCAGACAAAATCACCAGCCTCATGAAAGAAGTCAACTATCGTGATGAGGTTGCTGGTGTCATCACTTGGATGCATACTTTCTCACCTGCAAAAATGTGGATTCGCGGTACTAAATTGTTGCAAAAACCGCTGCTTCATTTGGCTACTCAGTATAATGAAAGCATTCCTTGGGCTACAATTGACATGGACTTCATGAACCTCAACCAGGCAGCTCATGGTGACCGTGAATATGGATTTATCAATGCCCGTCTGAAAAAACAGAATAAAGTGGTCGTAGGGTATTGGGAACGCGCGGAAGTGCAAAAGCAAATCGCAGAGTGGATGGATGTAGCGGTTGCTTATAACGAAAGCTTCAATATCAAAGTTGCCCGTTTTGGCGACAACATGCGTAACGTTGGTGTTACGGAAGGGGATAAGGTCGAAGCCCAAATCCAATTTGGATGGACCGTTGACTACTTCGGAATTGGCGACCTTGTTCAGTACGTCAATGCTGTGAAGGAAGAAGAAATTGATGCTTTGTTCGCGGAATATTCCGAACTGTATGAATTTGATTATGGTACTTACAGCAAGGAAGCTTGGGAATCCAGCGTAAGAGTGCAAGCAAGCTATGAAATTGCTATTAAACGATTCCTGGATGATGGTGGTTATACTGCCTTCACTACAAACTTTGAAGATCTCTACGGTATGAAACAGCTTCCTGGTCTTGCCGTTCAACGTTTGATGGCACAAGGATACGGCTTCGCTGGTGAAGGAGACTGGAAGACTGCAGCGCTGGATCGTCTGCTTAAAGTCATGAGCCATAACCAATCCACTGGCTTTATGGAAGACTACACCTATGAATTAGCGGCTGGTCAGGAATCGATCCTTCAATCGCATATGCTTGAAGTTGATCCAACGTTGGCAAGCAACAAGCCTAAAATTATCGTTTCTCCGTTAGGTATCGGCGATCGTGAAGATCCAGCCCGTCTGGTATTTGACGGTAAGGCAGGAGACGGTGTGGTTGTTTCCATGGCTGACTTTGGCACACATTACAAACTGCTGATCAATGAGGTTACTGCATTTGAACCAACAGTTCCTGCTCCCAAACTTCCAGTGGCTCGTGTACTGTGGAATGTGAAGCCAAACTTCCAAGATGGAGTTAAAGCGTGGATTGAAAACGGTGGTGGTCACCATACTGTAGTTTCCTTGAATCTAACTACAGACCAAATTGTTGCTTATGCAAAACTGGTTAACCTGGAATACGTAATTATTAAGTAATTATAGATCATCTATAACAGCATTGGGTCAGTCCTCAGGACCCAATGCTTTTTATTGTTTCTCAGAGGATTTTAATTCTTAAGGATGTGATACTATGGCGAATTTACCATCTGCGGCAACAAAATTGGTTATGGTTGAAGGTATACCTGGCTCTGGAAAATCTACATTATCCCAATATATACAGGACACCTTAAACACGCATCGAATAGAATCAGAGCTATTTTTAGAAGGGAACTTACGACATCCCGCTGATTATGAATCGGTTGCATGTGTGCCGAATGAGGAACTTGATAGGCTCCGGTCTAGCTATGCCGATGTATTTCATGATATTGATCCATTTGTATCGCTAAGCGGTAACGACTCATTAATCGCATACGCGCTTGCGCAGCAATCAGCACAAAATGAAATTCCTTCTAGTTTGTATGAGGAAATCCGGCGCTATGAAATCTACGATGGAATACCTGTAGAAAAATATTGCGAGTTGATGGTTCAACGTTGGAGTTCTTTTGCTAAGAATCAGCGAGAAAAGGATAAGCTGGTCATACTCGAATGCTGTTTTTTACAGAACCCAGGGTGTGCATTACTCGCTCGACATGATACTGGAAATGATCGATTTGTTCAGCACGTATTACAGATTGCGGAGCAAATTCAGGACCTTAATCCAATTTTGTTCTATCTGAAGCAACCTAGTGTCCGTGAGACGATTGAGCGAGTGAAAACGATGAGGCCTCAAGAGTGGCTAGATTTTGTGATTTGGTACCATACGGAGCAGGATTATGGAAAAAATAAGGGGTTGCACGGGTACGATGGATATATACAGTTCCTTGAACATCGACGAGAGCTAGAATTGCACATTATTGAGCAGCTTCCTTTTCAAACTTTTATAATGGATAACTCCGATTATGATTGGGAGAATCAACAGCGGACTGTTTCGAACATCATGATGAAGTATTTATAATCTCGGGAAACGATAGTTTAATTAGACAAAGTAACCATTTGCAGCCTTACCGGCACTTATATATAGAATTTACATACAGAGGAGGTGCAAGAGGTGCAGCGTTGGATTGAGGAAGCCCGGCTAGGCGATCAAATCGCATGGGAGCAAATTGTACAGCATTTCAGTGGGATGGCTTTTTCAGTAGCATATACGAGGTTGGGGGATTGGGGTCTGGTTGAGGATACAGTTCAGGAGGCGTTCGCTGAGGCTTTTGCCAACCTCCATAAATTACAGGAAGCAGAGGCGTTCCCTGGATGGTTCAAGGTCATTGTCGAACGCCAATGTCATCGTCTTCTGCGCCGCAAGAAGCCGACGATGATGCCGTTGGACGAAACTATAGTCATGGATGTAGGAAAATTTGATGTGGAGCTTATCGCTGAAAGAAGGGAATGGCACCAAAAGCTTCATCAATCCGTCGAGGGTTTATCTGACAAGTTGAAACTGGCAGTTCAGCTGTACTATTTTCAAGGGTATTCAATCGGTGAAATATCAAGCTATCTATGTGTATCTCCATCCGTGTTGAAGAAACGGTTGTTCGATGCCCGCAATAAGCTGAGAGCTTCACTGCTTGTCAGCGACTTTGTATCCATGTTTAACGATATTTACGAAGGAGGAGAATCGGTGCTACATATAGTCAACGGTGACCATGTTGGTGACAAGCTGAGGAAAGGGAACATTCGCGGAGATATCCTGGTCTGGAGAGAAGTGTATCCGGTAGGTCCGGTGTTCCTTGAAATGGGCGAGCCCTCATCTAGAGCAGCAAGAGTGGAATATTTGGAGAGAACTCTCGGGATTCCAGCAGAAGAATATGTATCCAATTGCAAGGCTCAGGAGCAGACTCTGCATAACTTTCATAAGTACGACGAAGTCGTGCTATGGTTTGAGCACGATTTGTTCGACCAGCTGATGCTAAGTTACTTGTTGTACTGGTTTTCAATGCAAACTCTAGGCCAAACCAAACTGAGCTTGCTGTGCATCGGCAACTACCCAGGTATTGAACCGTTTAGGGGCTTGGGACAGCTTACAACGAAGCAGTTAGAAAAATTGTCAGGCACGTGGCAGCAGATTGGCCAGCAGGAGCTTGAGATGGGCAAAAGAATCTGGGAAGCATATACCTCCCCGGATATAACGCGGCATATTGATATTTTGCACGAAGACACATCTGCCCTGCCTTTTGCTCATGCGGCACTTGAACTGCACCTATCTCGTCTACCTTCTACCGCCAATGGGCTGGGCATCGTAGAGCAGACAACTTTGGAACTCATCCAGCAAGGAGTAAATACTCCACAAGAATTGTTTAAGCAGATTGGGAACCGAATAAGTGGTTTGGGCCTGGGTGATTTGGAATTTTGGTATCGTTTGAGGAATATGTCGGAGCAACCACATGCACTATTGGAGATTCAAGGTCGCCACTCATTTTCTGATCATCAAAAGAAAACAACCCCATCCTTTGACCAATGCGTTGTTGCATTATCGGAAGTAGGGAGGAATACAGTGGCAGGAGTACATGACTGGGTGAAGATAAAGGGAATAGACGAGTGCTATGGTGGTTTATGGCTACAAGGTGATTTGGCATGGCGTTGGGATTCAGAGGGAAAGCAGTTGGTGTATACGTAACTTATCCTAAATAACAGCAAGTTCTCTATAAAGTGACTAAGAGTGAGGCATGAAAAATGAGGTGTCTTTCCATAACAAATAGGCCATTCCTTCGGGGGAGGCCCTTTGCTTGATTTAGAATGTGGAACAGGCTTAGTTCATATCAAAAGTCCAGTCACATCCTGATACCCCATACTAACCAACAATTCATTACCATTTAGCTCATGCACTTTCTTCACTGTCACATCTAACTCCATATCAAGTATATACTGCAACACTTCAGCAACATACTTAGGTTGGTTCAGATTAATAGAATATTGTTTACCCTCTTTCATCACCCGTAATCCCTCATTCAAAGGGCTACCAGTGACAATTGTATCTTTAGTAGTAAACTGAATTATAAATTTTATATCTTTATTTTCAGAAATAATAGTCAACTTGGATCTACAGTAAATATCTCTGACTGTTTTATAACTCCACAAGTACGTATTCCCACTAACTACTATTTTCCTCATAGCACTCTAGTCCCCCATTCCTACAAGGTTTACAGAATCATTACAGATTCTGCTTCTTCAGCATTTCAGTCCGAAAACCGTTCTTCCCTGACAAAAGAAAATATTCCAACAATAGTCCAGGTCATGGGGGATCTTCGCCTTATGTCCCTTATTTTACTTGATTTCTATGCATTGTACAGTTTGCGTACAGTCCCAAGATGGATCGCGCATTAATTCTTGAAATCCTACATAACAATTCCTGGTTATTCATATACATAAACTGTTGATTTAATTATTGGGAAGCTGTATTCCACGAGAGTAACAAAATCAGCTATGTTTCTTATAAAAAGCTGAGTTCAATTTTTATTTTCGCAAGAAAATTCTCACTTTTTAGCAGAAATGATTTATAATTATCAGATAAAAGTAGATATAATTTTTAAATGATTATATTTAAGTTATAATGGAGATAGAAAAGGTATGTTCCTGAGTGGAGCCTTGCTTCTTGAGTCAGTTAAGCAGGAGGGCCTGCTCTTTTTTGCAAATATAAGAGATAAGGAAGGTTTTTATGAATAGTATTCAGAAAAATACAGACGTTATCTTAATTGGTGCCGGAGTCATGAGCGCGACTCTGGGATCATTGCTGAAAGAGTTAGCACCGGAATGGGAAATTAAAGTGTTTGAGAAACTGGCAAGTGCAGGAGAAGAAAGCTCTAACGAATGGAATAATGCAGGCACGGGTCATGCTGCACTGTGCGAGCTGAACTACACATCCGAAAAAGCGGACGGATCTGTAGATATTCGTAAAGCGGTTAATATCAACGAACAGTTTCAGCTCTCAAGACAGTTTTGGTCTTTTCTTGTCAACAGTAATTTGATTCGTAATCCACAGGACTTTATCAGGCCCATACCCCATATGAGTTTGGTAATGGGTGAAAAAAACGTATCTTTTTTAAAAAAGCGCTTTAAAGCGCTTTCAAGTGTTTCGCTATTTCAAGGCATGGAATTTTCCGATGACCCTGAAAAGCTGAAGGAATGGATTCCGCTAATTATGGAAGGTCGTACATTGAATGAACCGATTGCGGCAACCAAAATCGACTCTGGAACAGATGTCAACTTTGGTGCTTTAACACGCATGTTGTTTGACCATTTAAAAAGCAAAAACGTCGAGATTAAATACAAGCATAGTGTAAAGGATATTAAACGTGCGAGCGATGGCTCGTGGAAAGTCAAAGTGCATAATCTGGATAACGGAAAAATCGAATATCATACTGCCAAATTCGTTTTTATCGGTGGTGGGGGCGGAAGTCTACCTTTACTCCAAAGAACTGGCATTCCTGAGTCCAAATATATCGGGGGATTCCCGGTAAGTGGACTATTTATGGTATGTAACAATTCTAAAGTGGTCGCCCAGCATCATGCAAAAGTATACGGTAAAGCGAAGGTCGGTGCTCCTCCTATGTCTGTCCCGCATCTGGATACTAGATACATCGGTAACCAAAAAGCGCTGCTGTTTGGACCGTTTGCCGGCTTCTCACCAAAGTTCCTGAAAACGGGTTCAAATCTGGACCTGATTGGTTCCGTAAAACCCAATAACCTCATCACGATGTTGGCGGCAGGGGCAAAAGAGATGGCATTGACCAAATACCTGATTCAGCAAGTGATGTTATCGAATGAAAAGCGCCTGGAGGAATTACGCGAGTTTATTCCCAACGCCAAAATTGAGGACTGGGATATCGTGGTAGCAGGTCAGCGTGTGCAGGTGATCAAAGATACAGAGGGCGGTAAAGGAACCCTTCAATTTGGTACGGAAGTGGTTAGTTCCGCTGACGGCTCGGTGGCTGCATTGCTCGGTGCTTCTCCGGGGGCTTCTACTGCTGTTCACGTTATGCTGGAGGTATTAGAGAAATGCTTCCCACAACATATGGAAAAATGGGAACCAAAAATAAAAGAGATGATTCCTTCTTATGGATTGTCGTTAGCGGAAAACTCAGAGCTTTACCAACAGATCCACAATACCACTACAGAGGTGCTGGGTCTGGGCGAAAAAGAACCGCTGCATCGTTAATTTTACATGGCTAGTAACTCGATCATCCAAATATTTTAATAAAATACAAAGTAATCTTACAATACGTATTCAGTCGCATAAGCAACAACGTGAAGCGGTGGGGAGCTCCCACCGCTAAAATGCTTGCTTACGAGTGCGAAACTTTGTAATCCTTCTGTGTTTATTGGTGTTTGCTAAAGCGATTACAGTAATCATGGAGCGGGCTATAAAGGAGGAAAAGTAATTCTTTACCGATCGTTCCCGATATGTTAGGATAAAGCCAGACAGAGAAGAAAGACATATCAGCGACCAATGTAGAACGATCGTTTCCAAAAGGTCATGCAAATTAATCCAAACCTATTCTAAGTGGTCAGGGGGTAGCTACGATGGCCAGGAGCAAAGAATTTGAGGAAAACGTTGTTCTGGAAAAAGCTATGAAGCTGTTCTGGGAGCAGGGGTATGAGAAAACCTCGATGAATGATCTTGTCGAGCACATGGGGATCCATCGAAGAAGTATCTATGATACTTTTACCGACAAGCACACCCTGTTTCTTAAAGTGATGGACCGATTCGGAGAGCGAGTTAGTGGTAGATGGTCGGCAGGGATCAAGCAATCCCAGACGGCTAAGCAGGCACTTCAGTTCATTTTCGACTTTATCATTAATGGTGAAGAGGACGTACCGCCCGGTTGCATGTTCGTGAATTCGGCTGTCGAATTAGCAGCTCGGGATGAGGAGATTGATGCGATAGCGACGAAGGCCTTTGCAAAATCGGAGGAGCTGCTTGCAGAAATCGTAACGTGGGGACAGCAAAATGGCGAATTCACACAGCAGTACGAAGCGAAGGAATTGGCTGAGTATCTGCAAAATGCCTTAGCGGGACTGAGGGTGATGGTGCGGACTTCCGTTCCGAAAGAAAAGCTGCAACGGATAGCCGAGTTAAATCTACGTATTTTAGAGACATAGACGATACACGAAAACAAATTTTTTTCATGTTATTAGAACGATCATTCTCAATTTTATAAAAATGAGGAGGAAATAAATCATGACAAACAAAATCGCGTTAATTACCGGAGCAAGCAAAGGAATCGGACTGGAGATTGCCAGACAATTGGGGCGGCAAGGCATAACGGTATTGGTTGCTGCGCGCACGAAAACAGCAGCAGATGAAGCAGCGGCCGGGCTATTGCAAGATGGCATTCAGGCAGTCGGCGTGAAGCTGGAGGTTACGAATTCTGCACATATCGCGGAATTGGCGCAATTCATTGAGAAGACTTACGGTCGGCTGGACATTTTGGTCAACAATGCAGGCATTTTGGCAGAAAAAGCGGGTTATGACGGGGATGCTTTCAGAGATACTTTTGAGGTGAACACGTTCGCACCCTATTTGATTACAGAAGCACTGTTGCCATTACTGTTAAAGAGCGAAGCAGGCAGAATCGTCAACCAAAGCAGCGCTATAGGCTCGATTCAGTTCCAACTTTCCAATAAACGGGTGCAGCGGCTTGCTACCCCGGCTTATGCAGCTTCCAAAGCAGCTTTGAATATGCTGACGGCCTACTGGGCACAAAAAAACAGTGGGACGCATCTGAAGGTTAACTCCGTACACCCCGGCTTGGTCAAAACGCAGATGGGTGGGGAAAAGGCGGAACTGTCGGTGGAGGATGGAGCAAAAACGGCGGTCCGACTGGCGACCCTGCCAGAGGATGGTCCAACAGGCGGATTCTATTACATGGATGATCAGCTTCCGTGGTAAAGCATTATGCATGAAAGAAAAAGATAATATATGACATCGTAACAGCAATTATCAGTTCGTGTATGGTGAGTGCAGACTGGATTGGTCATACCGAAAGATTTGCTCTAAAACAATGGGCGGTTTCAGGAATCACGAGAGCAAAACGATATCCTTTAAGGAGGCTATTTTGGAAACTTTCATTTACATGGTGAGACATGGCGAATCACCGAAGACGGAAGGAAATGAAAGAACTAGAGGGTTGACGGATAAAGGGAAGTCAGATGCCTATCGAATAACGGAATTACTGAAAGGAGAGGGGATCGGGGTCTTCGTTTCAAGTCCATATCAACGAGCAATCCTAACCATCCAAGAATTAGCCCGATGTTCAGGACAAGAAGTTTTGGTATTCGAGGATCTTAAAGAAAGGATCTTTTTGAATGAAGACCACCGAATGCCCGATGAGGAATTATTCCCTTTATTAGATAAGTCATTTTCTGATCCAAACTTTGCTTTACAGGGAGGAGAGTCTAATACGATTTGTCAGAACCGAAGTATAGCAGTTCTAAAAGAATTGTTAAAAACCTATCGAGGACAGAAAGTTGCATTAGGCACTCATGGGGCAGTTATGACTTTAATGATGGGGTATTATGACAAGCAGTACGACTTGGATTTTCTACTACACACATCCAAACCAGATGTATACAGAATGAAGTTCAACGATCAGGAGTTAGTCGAGGTAAAAAGATTATGGTGTATGCGGTAGTGGTTTGTGAGGAAAGGTATAGGGACTATTCTTTAAAAAGAGACTACCCTTGGCGAAGGGCAGTCTCTTTTTAAATCTTACCGTTGCAGCTATTGTGGTGAACCATTAAGCAAATCTTCGGCTATTTTAACCAAATCTTCTTTGGTCAGCGGGCTGTCTTGGTTATCGGATATGTTGTAGTGTAAATGTCTTTTTTCATCGAGCCATCCCAGTCGGTTTTTTCCTGCTTCCAAGGGCTTGCTTGCTTCACTTGCCCTGATGTAATAGACCTTGGTTCCTTTGATTGTCACTTGCTCAGCCGAATCCTGTTCATTTTGCATGATGGTCGTCTTCGTGACTTCAGGAGTGTATTTGGTGACGGTAATGTTTACATAGTCGTTTCCTTTCGCATACCGGGCAAAGGAGGAGTCTGACTTGTCCCAGCTTAGCTTTTGAATAAACAGATTTTCACCCTCCGGTGCAGCTTTGGCCTGTTGCATCAGTTGATCGGTTAAAGCGCGATATTCCTTTTTATCCATCATTCCAGGATATGCAGCGACTGGATAGACGTATCCAAATTCAAACTTGTAGCCATCCGGTAGATGAGTGGGATTGCTGAGTAATGGAGCCTCAGTCCGCTTGATTTCATCTTGTAAGCTGTTGAAACTTGAGAGTTCAGCCGGTTTGTACGCAAACAGGGCCGGATTAGATAGGTTTTTTTGATTCATAGAATCGTCCTTGACGTAATAGGCAGCATACTCTCCTGGCTGCAAACGGCCTTTCACCTCTTTGTCCCACTGTGCGTAGGTCGAGGTATATGCTTTGGAGGCGTCCGTTTCGGTAGGGGGTTTGGCGGTATTTAATACAACGGCGCCCTTACTGTTGCGGAACTCAAGATATTGTGAAGCTGCGTATCCGGTCACAGAGGCCCCTACTACAAAAAGCAAAATCATGATGGGGACAGTCAAGCGAGGCTGAAAATGGATTTTTCCGATATTTCCTTTTTTGGGCATCGCCTTTTGGTAGACCTGTTCCATCACTTTGTCAGAGACGTCAAAAGCCTGAATTTTCAAAGCGTTCTCTGGCTCGGTTAGCTTGTCCATGTTTTTTAATCCCCTGTCTTGCAGATCGGTGTATTTCAGGCTTTGTTTTTGAATTCTGTCTTGTAACTCACGCATTTTTGGTCCTCCTTTAGGGGCTCCATTATTTTTTTGAGCTTTGTTTTTGTCCTGCCGTATTTTTTCTTGATAGCATCCTCGCTTTTGTTCATGATTTCCCCGATTTCTCCAAACGTTTTTTCTTCAAAAATGCGCAGCACCAGCAGGTTACGCTCCTCCGCGTTCAGTTGGTCCAACGCTCGGCTCAGCGGTTCACTGAAAAGCTGACGTTCCATAACCTGCGCTGCACTGTCTGAAGTCATGTCAGCTGAGGTGAACAGGGTAAGTTTAAATTTGCGTTGTAGATTCTTCCTGCGAATCAGGTTCAGGCAGTGATGATAGGCCATTTTATACAGCCAGGAGGAGAAGCCCACTGTCGGCTTGTACTTGCTGATTTTCTCAAAAGCATTGACGAAAATATCCTGCACAGCCTCTTCCGCCTCCTGCTCACTTCCTAATAGCCTCCAGCAGTACACAAAAATCTGACGCTGGTACTCTTTTACAATGTAGGCGTAGTCCTGGATCTCGCCAGCTTGAACTCGTTTGATTCTGTATTCGATGTCCTCATTCAAAGATTTAGGCACCCCCTCTGATCAAAAAGCAAACTATATCTGTATAACAAACGAAGATGACCAAAAGGGACACCTTGTCTAAAATTTTTTTAAGTGTTCTATCAACTCTTTAAGAGAATACGATAAAGCAGAACAATTATCACCCACGTAGTTAGTTTTATAGAGTTAAAGGTATATTGTGGAAGTGAGGGAATGGTAAAATGAAATTAGATATTGATAAGAAGGAGGTCTACGGTTTCTAATGAATGAAAGTGCTAAGAAATATAATTTTGATCGTGTGATGCTTTACCTTCATGATCAAATGAAGCTGCTGCCTAACCTGGAATCAAAATACATTGGATTAACCATGCCATTTCCTCGACAAGCTGCACTACGGAATAGGATGATTGAGAGTATTGAGACATTGATAGCACACGATGGGGACGTTTGTATTGCTGTTCATTTTAATCAATCTGATGCTGGGGCTATTGAATATGAGAACATAATTTTTATAGGAATGGATTACTTGCATCTCAAGAGAATCGCTAATTTTATGAATAGACAAGACGTTAACCTGAATATCAAAGACACCTGCATACTTTATAGAGAATGTACTGCCGACTTAAACATAAATTTGAAAGGCAATCATTCCAGAATAACAAGTTTGAATGACCTCTTTGCTGGAGTCGAAATTCATATTGATCGTTTAGAGGCTGGAATGGGATATCGATATGAAAATACACAAGTGAATGAAGATATTATTCATTATTGCTGTCATAAAGATGATGAGGAAGGTAAGGGGCTTGGATACCAATTATTCGTAAAATCGTTAGATTACTTTTCCAAGAAATTGTTAGCTGAAGGATTTGTATTAGGGTATCCTGCTGTAGATTCTAAAATTAAAATAATGAAGGCCTCTTGTTCAATGTGTTTTTATCGAGATTATTATTACATTAGTGGAGCACATATATCACTCAAAACCGCCATGCAGCAAGCAGATTGGCAAATATGCGAACCATTGATGCAGGTCCATATGATCTGTAACAAGCTATATTTTGAAGAGAACTCCTTTTTTAGAGGGGTAGAAAATCTATGTATACTCGAGGACGAAGATGATTATAAGTTATCGTTTAAATCTAGACTTTCCACAATCATTGATATTCTAGAAGAGATGTATAACCATAAAAAAGATATTTCGGACTTCCATATAGAATTGGACAGCTATGTGCCAGTTGAAGGTGTTACTCAGTTAAAAGAGAAATTCAAAGTCATTTATAATATCGGTAAATGGAAAGATGAATTAGAGGAGCAAGAGATGAACTCGGCCATCCCGCCTGTATAGCTTACGAAAACCTTCGGCTGTTCTTGACGGGATGGCCTCACTCTTTTTATGCAGCGTACCTTCTACTTATGCCCTTTGCGTACCTTTAACAGCTTGCCCTTTACGGTCGTATTCTTCATAATTTCAAGCACAAGTGGGCCCTTGCCATTCAGAATCTCAACATCTGTCACATTATCCAGAATCGTAATGATCCCGATATCATCTGCTGTTACCCCGTCAAGCTTAGCGATGGTACCCACAAAGTCGACAGCTCTAAGTTTTTTCTTCTTACCGCCGTTAAAATTGAGCTTCATAATCTGTTGGTTTAATTGCTCGCGCTTGTCGTTTTTGAGTACAGTTTTTACATGTAGGTTCCGCTCGAAATCTTCTCTGCGGAGATCTACAGCCTCTTCTGTAGGGGCTTTTACTTGCGGAATTGCAAATCCAATATATGCTTCAATATCAGCTAATCGGTTGCTATCTTTAGGAGTGATTAGAGTAATGGCTTTCCCCGTTTTGCCAGCACGTCCTGTACGGCCTGTACGATGAACATAGCTTTCCTTTTCAAGGGGAATATCGTAGTTGATGACATGGGTGATATTTGTGATATCAATCCCTCTGGCGGCTACATCCGTTGCGATCAAGTAACGGAATTGTCCCCTTCTGAATGCGTTCATTACCTCAAATCGCTCATCCTGCTCCATGCCGCCATGAATGCGATCACATGGATATTCGAGGTCAGCCAATGCTCTGAATAGTGTATCTACATGCTCTTGCGTACGGCAGAAAATGATGCAGCTGTCAGGGTTCTCAACAATGAGCAGATCCTGGAGCAGAGCCAGTTTGTCCGCCTCTCGCACCTGAATAAGAGAGTGATCAATTGTAGCAGTCGTTACACCTGTTGCCTTAATCTCAATTTCCACAGGATCTTTCATATATTTACGTGATAATTTGGCTACATCTTCGGGATAAGTAGCGGAAAACAACATCGTAACCCGGTCACTAGGCAACGCCTGAATAATCGACTGAACCTGCTCGATAAAGCCCATATTCAGCATCTCATCAGCTTCATCAATCACGAGATAGGCAATTCGATTTAAGGATAGCGTGCCTCGTTCAATGTGATCCAGTACACGTCCAGGCGTACCTACAGCCACATGTGTTCTTTGTTTTAGCTCGGCCTTTTGTATATGAAAAGGATGTTTACCATAAAGGGGCGTTGCTTTGATCCGCTTAAAGCGTCCAATATTCGTGATGTCTTCAGTAACCTGTAATGCGAGTTCACGAGTTGGTGTCAGGATTAAAGCTTGGGGCTTATTCTCATTCCAATCTACTAGCTCACAAAGTGGAATACCATATGCTGCCGTTTTGCCGCTGCCTGTTTGCGATTTGGCCACAAGATCCTTCTTCGCAAGCGCAACGGGAATAACCTCCGTTTGAATTTCTGTTGGCGTCTCATAGCCCAAGCTATTCAGAGCCCTCACAATTTCTTCACTTAATGGATAATCTGCAAAATGCTTCTGACTCATTCTCAACCTCTTCTGCGCTGTATTTAAGTACCATTACATATATCATGTCATCGTGTACCGAACTTATACTCATCTAGTATACTCTATATCCAGGTTCACTCTAATACATATCAGCGATTAACTTGCTGTTTTCCAGTAAGGCAACTATACTTTTTCTGAGACGAAAAAACACAGTCTGGTTGGTAGTCCAGACGCATGGACGACTCTATATTAGCAAGAGTGCCATGTCAGTAACCTTCCCCCCTCGGGATGTCCATCGTTTCGATTTAAAATGAGGGGGATTCAAATGAAGCTTACGATTTATCATGATGGACAGTATTGGGTTGGAGTCGTGGAGGAGCAGGACCAAGGGAAATTGAAGGCAGCCAGGTACATTTTTGGTACAGAGCCTAAAGACGAAGAAATTCTCCATTTTATCCGAGAGGAAATGTGTGAACTTGTTAGTCGGCTGTCACAAGAGGTGGCTGTAAAGGGGTCTGAAACGAAGAAGATCAATCCAAAGCGGCTAGCAAGGCAGGCAGCGTATGAATTAAGGCGAAAGGGAGTCTCCTCCAACGCACAAGAGGCCTTAAAGTTAGAGTATGAGAAGCGTAAGTTGGAGAAACGTACTTACTCCAAACAACAAAAGGAATCTATGAAGGCACGGATAAGGGAATTAAAGGAGAAAAAAGCGAAAGAAAAACATCGTGGACATTAATAAAACCTCCATCCTTATCCGCAATTGTAACGCATTGTTTTATATCAACATATGTGAAAATATGTGTTACGCACAAAGGGCACCCGACTGGGTGCCCTTTAAACTGTCTTATAGAGATTGTTATCCGCTAAAAGAATCCATTCAACTTACTTAAGCAGTGTCAGTGTTACCTCTATTGTATTATCAATAAATGATCGTTCTGGACGAGACTTTATCATGACGGTCAGACCAATTAACGATACAACTAGTGCCTGTGATACAGCCTTCGCATCTAGTTCGATCTCAAGCTCACCTAATTGTATACCTCGTTCAATGGTTTCTTGAAAAATGACCGCTAGGTACATTTGATGCTCCCTTGTAAGAATTTCAAACTTCTCATCATGGGGCGCAAGTTCAACCATTGTATTAATGCAAAAGCATCCTTTTCTAGGATTTTCCGCATACTCCTCTTCAACTACACCCTCAAAAAAAGTACGAAATGCTTCTTTTACAGATGGAATACTTTGAAGTTTGGTTCGGATCAGAGAAGCACGGGACATCGTGTATTTGCGTAGCGCGGCTTCGAACAATTCTTTTTTGCCCCCAAAAGTGGAATATATACTGGGGCGTTGAATTTCCATTCTTGAAGTTAAATCACTTAATGAGGTGGCTTCATATCCCTTTTCCCAAAATATTTGCATAGCTGCATCTAAAACTTTCTCTTCGTCAAATTCGCGGATTCGTCCCATAACAATACCTCTCGTTACTCATGATTTTATTCTTAATGGCTCCATGTATCTGATTATAATGTTCAGTGACATTTATTTAATTACCAATCGGTACGTTATTATCTTATAATTAGTCCTTGAAATTGTCAAATGAAGGTTGGTCTTTCCCGAAAAGGGGAGGTAAATATGAAAGAAAATCAAAGTGGATTTACTATGATTGTTGACAGTATTCTTTTTTGTGAGTTATATTTACTGGGAAAAATAACTTACCGATTGGTACGATATTTTATTGTTATTCAATTGGCACACAAAGAAAGCTATTAGAACGGGAGAGATGGACCATGGAGATAGGTATTACCTCGTTTGTAGAGACAAAGCCTGATGTTCAGACAGGCGAAGTGATAAGTCACGCACAGCGGTTGCGTGAAGTTGTCGAGGAAATTATCCTTGCTGATCAAGTGGGACTTGATGTGTTTGGTATAGGTGAGCATCATCGAAAGGATTATTCGGCATCTTCACCAGCAATGGTGCTGTCCGCGGCTGCAGCGCAGACGCAACGGATTCGGCTAACCAGTGCAGTGACGGTGCTTTCTTCAGCTGATCCGGTGCGCGTTTTTCAAGACTTTGCTACGCTGGATGGTATTTCAAATGGACGTGCCGAGATTATGGCGGGTCGGGGTTCTTTTATTGAATCTTTTCCTCTGTTCGGCTATGACTTGGATGACTATGATGAGCTGTTTGAACAACATTTGGAACTTCTCCTTAAAATACGGGAGTCCGAAAAGGTAATCTGGAAGGGCGGTCATCGGCCAGCCATTAACAATTTGGGCGTGTATCCACGGCCAGTTCAGAACCCTTTACCAATATGGGTAGGCAGCGGGGGAAGGCAGGATTCTGCTATTCGTGCAGGTCTGTTAGGACTGCCCTTGATGCTGGCGATCATTGGAGGAAACCCGATAAATTTTGCACCGCTTGTCCAGCTTTATAAGAAAGCAGCAGCGCACGCTGGTCATGATGAATCGCAGCTTAGGGTTGGGTCGCACTCGATAGGATTTGTCGGAGAGAATAATGAGCAAGCGGCAGATACATATTTCCCTTCTACGATGGCAGGTATGAATAGATTGGGTAGGGAGCGAGGCTGGGCGCATTATGATCGTTCCAGCTACGATGCCGCGCGCAGCTTTGAAGGTGCGCTGTATGTTGGCGATCCCGAGACGGTTGCCCAGAAGATCATTCATCTTCGCAAGCATGTAGGTGTTACACGCTTTATGCTGTATGTTCCGTTAAGCACGATGCCGCATGCCGAGGTGATGAGAGCCATTGAGCTACTTGGAACAGAGGTAGCACCCCGAGTGCGGAAGGAAATAGCCAAGTGGGAAGCGGAGACGGAAAAAAGACTATAAAATAACCTAACATAGGAGTGATTCGCATGGATTTTGAAAATCGTTTATTACCAGAACTAAGGTCAGTAATTGCACAATTTCCCGGTTTTCAACTGGAGGAGAATTTAGAACTGAGCAGAAGTTATTTGTCGAGTCCGCCTATTGAGCAGTCGGAACACGTACGCACGACAAGCCGGATGATTCCGAGCGTTGCAGGCGAGATATTAGTCAAAATCTACGAACCTGCCCAGCGAACTGATGTTAAGCTTCCGGCCATGCTGTGGATTCACGGGGGAGGCTATGTAATGGGGCATCCTGATATGGACGATGCTTTGTGCGAACGCTTCGTGCAGGCGGCTAATTGCGTCGTCGTATCGGTCGATTATCGACTTGCTCCCGAGCACCCCTACCCAGCTGCCATCGATGACTGTTATGCCGCTTTGACGTGGATGACCGATGAAGCTGAGCTGCTGGGCATCGACTTGGACCGGGTCGCAATTGCTGGTGCAAGCGGGGGTGGCGGTCTAACCGCAGCACTTGCTTTAATGGCTCGTGACAAAGGCGGACCAGCCCTTATCTTCCAAATGCCGCTATATCCGATGATCGACGACCGCAATGTTACGGCATCAAGTCATGAAATTACGGCCGATAATGCACCATGGAGCCGGAAGAACAACTTGACGGCCTGGAACATGTACTTGGGTAATCGTACCGAAGATAGCGAGGTTTCCCCATATGCGGTGCCGTCGAGAGCAGAAAGCTTGGCTGGTCTGCCGCCGACCTACACGTGCGTAGGGCAGCTCGATCTATTCCGAGATGAGACGATCGAATATGTGGCACGCCTTGCCCAAGCGGGCGTTGACGTCGAATTTCATCTGTATCCCGGCACATTCCACAATTTTGAAGGGATGGTTCCTCAAGCAGAAGTAAGTCAACGCGCCAGCCAAAGTTATGTAGACGCGATTGCAAGAGCGCTTAATCCTTAAATAATTAAGGAGCGGTCTTCAGGTGATATGCTCCCAAGAAGATAGACAGGTTGAATAATAAAACCTACTACTGTGAAGGGAGTATATCACTTTTCGCAGCAGCCTTTTGTTATCGTTTCAGAGTTGTTTGGGATTCGTGTTGTGGCTGTTCTGCAATGATGTAAGATTTTTCGGGTAAAATCTATACTTTCACATGTAGCAGAAAACAACTATTCATTCTTATAATTGGAAATGTAAGCGCTTAAATTATTGAGGAAGAGTATTATCAAATTATACGTGTGAGGAGGAGATTTTATGTTAAGAACTAAAGTGGGCAAGCTGGTGAGCAGTTTGGCGTTGGCGGGTGTGTTGTTATCATCTGTTCTGGTCAACCAGGCTGATGCTGGCCTGGCAAATGGAAGCAAATTTCTGGGGAATATCATTGCGGGCAGTGTCCCTCCTAGTTACGGGACATACTGGAATCAAGTGACGCCGGAGAACTCGACTAAGTGGGAATCGGTTGAAGGCAGTCGTAACAACATGAACTGGTCGCAGGCGGATACCGCCTACAATTATGCCCGTAGCAATGGTTTCCCGTTCAAGTTCCATACGTTGGTATGGGGTGCCCAGGAGCCAGGATGGGTTAAAGGACTGTCGGCTGCTGATCAGAAAGCGGAAGTGACTCAGTGGATTAAAGCAGCAGGTCAGCGCTATCCGAATGCGGCGTTTGTAGATGTGGTGAATGAGCCGTTGCATCAGAAGCCGTCCTACCGCAATGCCATTGGTGGTGACGGGTCGACCGGATGGGATTGGGTCATATGGTCGTTTCAACAGGCTAGACAAGCTTTCCCGAATGCCAAACTGCATATAAATGATTATGGTATTATCAACGACCCTTCTTTAGCCGACCAATATGTCAATATTATTAATCAGCTCAAGAGTAGAGGCCTGATTGACGGTATTGGCATTCAATGCCACCATTTCAGTATGGACAACGTCTCAGTCAACACGATGAATACTGTACTAAATAAGCTGTCGGCGACCGGGTTACCGATCTATGTGTCGGAACTGGATATAACTGGGAATGATAACACCCAACTTGCCAGATACAAAGAGAAGTTTCCAGTCCTTTGGCAAAACCCCTCAGTGAAGGGAGTTACGCTTTGGGGGTATATCCAAGGACAAACTTGGAAAGATGGTACACATCTGCTGAACTCGAACGGCACGGAACGCCCTGCGCTCCAATGGCTGAGACAGTATCTGAAGAGATAAGCTATAGGTGGCACTTAAAACCCAACAGATGCGGACTTTTGCCAAATGTCCGGGCTGAGTAGTTGTTTATTTAAAGAAGTCTTGGCTGAAATGTTACACGCCCAAGGCTTCTTTTTATTTAGCTTAAACGTTTTTTTTACTTGAAATAAAACCGTCCGGACGGTATAGTTAAATGGGCGGTGATCAGAATGAACACAACTAAAAAAACATTAAAAAGAGAATTAATCCTTAAAGCGGCTTCTATAATTGTACAAGAAGCAGGAGTAGAAAAATTAACGTTAGAAGCGGTGGCTAAGAAAGCGGGAGTAAGTAAGGGAGGATTGCTTTACCATTTTCCGAATAAAGATGAATTGATTCTGGGAATGGTTGAACAGCTATCGACCAGCTTTATCGCCGAATTTAATGAAAGGGCAGAAAACGATACACATTCCCAAGGTAGATGGACTCGCGCTTATATGAATACGTCATTTTCCGGGGATCAGGATGCAAGTGACCTGTATACCGCTCTCTCGGCAGCACAATTTACGAACCCTCACATGCTCAAGCTGCTTCAGGATGAGTATGCGAATATCCAAAATAAAATCGAAAACGACGAATTGGACCCAGTCCGTTCTACGATCGTCCGATTAGCTATAGACGGTTTGTGGTTTGCCGAAATGTTCGGACTCGCTCTTCCCAATGAAGAATTGAAGCAAAAAATTATAGAAGAATTAAAGACATATATAAAGGAGAATGAATGATGGCTTATTTTTTCTTGGCAATCTCTATTGCTAGTGAGCTTATTGGTACTTCAATGCTAAAAGCTTCAGAAGGTTTTACGAGACTGTATCCGACTCTATTCACGATTGTCGCGTTTGTAATCTCTTTCTTCTTTATTTCACTAACCCTCAAGACACTTCCTCTTAATATGACCTATGCCATCTGGTCAGGGGTGGGGGCTGTTGCTACAACGGTGATTTCAGTATTGATCTGGAAGGAGAAAATCAACACAGGAAGTATCGTAGGGATTGCTTTAATTGTTATTGGCGTGGTGGTATTGAACCTATTTGGTGCAGGACATGGTGAGGCAAAAGGAACAACAGAAGCAACCAGTTCAATCGTTCAAAAGTGAAATAATATGATATCACTCCAGTTCGTAAATAGGCGGTAGTTCCTCACTTATCGACTTAGAAGATTCTAAGAATGATAAGTGGGGAATCTACCGCCCGGAAATCATGGTTTATACGAATAAACTTAGTATTAAGATGAATCCTAATCCGGCTACAGAAATGATGGTTTCAAGCAATGTCCATGTGGCAAAGGTTTCTTTCATGCTTAAACCAAAATACTCTTTAAACATCCAGAACCCGGCATCGTTAACATGGGAAGCTATTAAGCTACCCGCTCCCGTGGCAAGCACGACTAAAGCAAGATTAACGTCGGATTGTCCTAACATCGGAATCACTAAACCAGCGGTTGTTAAAGCTGCAACAGTTGCAGAACCCAGGGAAATACGTAAGATTGCAGCGATGATCCAGGCTAGCAGAATTGGTGATAATGTAGTTCCATTGAATAAATCGGCTACATAGTCACCTACGCCGCCATTAATCAGTACTTGTTTGAAGGCACCGCCTCCCCCAATGATCAAGAGCATCATTCCAATATGAGTAATAGCCGTTGTACATGATGCCATTACATCTTTGATTGGAATTTTTCTTGCGATTCCCATGGTGTAGACGGCAACCAGTAAGGAAATCAACATGGAAGTGGATGCATCACCAATAAATCGGATCGCGGCCAGTAAACTATTATCTTCAAACCCCATTGTTTTTTGAAGCAAAGTAATAATCGTAGCAATCGACATTAAGATGACAGGAAGCATTGCCGTAAATACACTGATTCCGAATCCAGGAGTTTCCTCAGACTTAAATACTTTTTGTTCTCCTAAAGAGGCAATATTACCGGTTTTCGTAAATGAGGCAGGTACGAGTTTTTTGGCAAGCTTCGTAAATACAGGGCCAGCCAAAATAACAGTTGGAACAGCAATAATGAAGCCATAAAGTAAAACCTCACCCAGATTCGCGCCATATTCACCAGCAATAACAGTCGGTCCCGGATGTGGAGGTAAGAAACCGTGTGTTACGGATAAAGCAGCGACCATCGGAATACCGAGATATAAGATAGAAACCTTTAATTCTTTTGAAATGGCAAATACAATTGGGATTAATAATACTAACCCTACTTCAAAAAATAACGCAATTCCGATAATGAATGAAGCAGCTACGACCGCCCATTGAATATTTTTTTCACCAAATTTGTCAACGAGGGTCATGGCAATTCTTTGGGCACCACCAGAATCCGCGATCAACTTCCCTAACATCGCTCCGAGTCCAAAGATTAACGCTAAGTGACCCAATGTTCCGCCCAATCCAGCTTCAATGGTTTTAACAATTTCCTCTAATGGCATTCCAAGGGCTAAGGCTACACCGAACGATACAATGATTAAGGAAATGAAGGTGTTTAATTTGAAGCCCATGATTAAAACGAGTAATGCTAAAATTCCAATCCCTACAACGACTAATGGCATTGTAATTACCCCCTGTATTTATCCTTTTAGTGTTTAATTAAGCCTCTTTGGTAATGAGCAATCCGTGTATAATCTTCTTCCAATACTCTGGATAGGTTAATGAAAATCGGTAGCAACTTCCTATATTCCTTGGTTGCTTCTTCTTTGGGTGCATGTTTGTTGGTACTGCCAATCATTTCAGAAACCACTTCAAATGATTGGATTTTTCCAGTGGCATACAAGCCTAAAATACAAGCTCCTAGACAAGAACTTTCGTAGCTTTCTGGAACGACGACTTCAGATGCGAATATATCAGACATCATTTGCCGCCAAACATCTGACCTTGCGAAGCCTCCTGTAGCTTGGATTCGGGTCACGGGACCATCCATGCATTCGGTTAGGGCCAAAAATACGGTGTATAAATTGTAAATGACTCCTTCTAAGGCTGCGCGAATCATATGTTCTTTCTTATGCGACATCGTTAAACCGAAGAATGAGCCACGTACGTCTGGATTCCATAAGGGTGCACGTTCACCAGCTAGGTAGGGATGGAATAACAATCCATCAGACCCTGGTCTTACGCGTTCAGCAATTTTGGTTAACACATCATATGGATCAATTCCTAGTCGTTTCGCTGTTTCTACTTCTGATGAGGCAAGCTCGTCACGAATCCAGCGAAGAACCATCCCGCCATTGTTTACCGGTCCGCCAATGACCCAGTGCTTTTCCGTTAAGGCATAACAAAATATTCTTCCCTTTTCATCTGTTTGCGGCTTGTCTATGATGGTTCGAATGGCACCGCTTGTCCCAATAGTGACGGCAACTTCGCCTTTTCGTATCGCATTGACACCTAGATTAGAGAGAACTCCATCGCTGGCCCCAATGACAAATGGTGTTTGTGGATCGATCCCCATCTTTTTTGCTAAATCTGAATTACAGTCGGTGAATATTTTGGTTGTGGGCACGAGCTCAGATAGTTGAGAAGGGGTTATACCCGCAATTTTTAATGCTTCTTCATCCCAATCCAGCTTTTCGAGATTCATCATGCCCATGGCTGAAGCCAGGGAATAATCAACAACATATAAATCAAAGAATTTTTTGAAAATGTATTCTTTAATTCCGATATACTTTTTAACTTTGATAGCGATTTCAGGAAGGTCATTCACAATCCAAGCTATTTTAGTTAAGGGTGACATGGGGTGGATGGGTGTTCCTGTTCGTCTGTAGACCTCTTGGCCGTTCAACTCCTGTTTTATTTGATGTGCCCACGCTTCACTGCGATTATCTGCCCAAGTGATACAAGGCGTAAGTGGTTGATCATGTTCATCCATGGCAATAACACTATGCATGGCACTGCTAAATGAAACAAACGATAGTTTTTTTTGTGAGTGATGTTTCATGATATTCGAAGTCGCTTGTAGGACTGCTTGAAAAATCTCCTCAGGATTTTGTTCAGCTGTCGCTATATCTGGTGTATAAAGCGGGTACCCGATATTTTCTTGTTGGATGACTTCACCTTTTTCACTAAATAAAACGGCTTTCGTACTGGTGGTTCCGATATCTATACCTAACATGTAGTTAGTCATTTTGTGGCACGACTCCTTTGGACAGCAGTTGTTGGGACATCCATAAGTCTTCTACTTTACCTTGAACATCATCAAAGTTTTCATGTAAAGACTTAATCATAAGGTCTCTATCTTTTGCCTGGATTGCTTCAATATAAAGTTCATGATTTGATACAATCCGTGTAAAGTCTTCATACTTTTCATTGAAACGCATACGCATCGACAACAGAATGAGGCTTTCCATCACGGGCTTTAGGTTATTCCAGATCATCAGAATGTATGAATGATTAACTGCACGAATAATCGTTTCATGGAACAAGACATCTTGATATGAAAACTCATCGGCATCACTATATTTGACTGCGACTTTCATCATTTCGAGTATTTTACTAAGTTCCTTTGCTAAATCATGAGTGTCCATCTTTATAAGACGTTCAAATACGAAGGATTCTATAAGTAGACGAACATCATAAATTTCTTCTATTTCTTTCTCTGATAGACCAATAACGACCGCACCCATTCTTTCGAGTCGGATGATATTTTCAGAAGCCAATATTTTTAACGCTTCACGAATGGGGGAGCGACTTACAGCAAAATCAGCAGCTAATTTATTTTCAGATAGTATGGTACCGCTTTCAATTGAGCCAGAAATAATGCGCATTCTAAGCTCGGATGTTACACGGTCTCCAGCAGAGGCTTTGAGAAGCCATTTGGAGGGATATAGGAATTCACTGGACAGAACCATAAATTCACCTTCTCATTAATCAAGTATACTTGTATACAAGTATTATAATCTAAAATTTTAAATTTGCAAGCGTATTCATTAAATTGATTTTGTAAGCCTGTTCGGGCCTTTTTGTGCAAATGCACAATCAATTTCGTCTGTTCTTCAATATAATTCACACGTTGCAATCGATATAATGAAAGCGTAATCAAAAATTGCCCGGGGGGTTAGGCAGATGGAAGGGTTAACGATCAGTTGGATAGGAGCTCTAGCAGGGCTGGCTATTGCAATTATTTTGATATTGAGAAAGCTGAATCCGGTTTACGCTTTATTTTTGGGAGCTATTGTAGGCGCTTTATTGGGCGGAGCCAATCTGGAGCAAACGATCAGCGTATTAATTAGTGGTACGCAGAGCGTGATGGGGACGGTCATTCGTGTGCTCGCGGCAGGTGTATTGGCAGGCGTGATGATGGAGTCTGGGGCAGCGGAGACGATTGCACAGGCTATTGTGAAGAAGTTTGGTGGCAGTAAAGCGATCCTTGCACTAGCGTTAGCGACGATGATTATTACAGCAGTAGGCGTATTTATTCCCGTGGCAGTGCTCATTGTGGCACCTATTGCCTTGTCGGTTGGGAACAAAATGGGGATTTCCAAGCTGGCTCTTCTGCTGGCCTTGTCTGGAGGCGGAAAGGCGGGGAACATTATCTCTCCGAATCCCAATACCATTGCGGCGGCGCGTGGGTTTAATCTGGATTTAAGCCACGTTATGTTGGCGGGTGTGGTACCTGCGATATGCGGATTAATCATGACGGTTCTGGTGGCGTCTATGTTGAAAAACAAGGGCGTGAAGGTATCCGAACAGGATATTATGGATAGTGATGTCGATACGTCGAAGTACCCAGCATTGGGACGGGCAATTGTAGCCCCGGTGGTAGCCGTTATTTTGCTGATGATTAACCCGATTGGTTCCATCTCTGGCATTGAAGCACTGTCGAACTTCAAGGTCGACGCGATGTACATTTTGCCGATCGCCGGGATTGTAGGTATGCTGGCCATGGGACAAGGGCGCAATATCCTGAAATATTCGGCTTCCGGTTTGAATAAAATGACGGCAACCGTGCTCATCTTGATCGGTGCAGGCGGAATTGCGGGTCTGATATCTGCGTCTAATTTATCTGCTCAGGTAGTTGGCTTGATTGAGGCTTCGGGAGTTTCTGGCACATTTTTGGCACCGCTTGCAGGGATTCTGATGGCGGCCGCCACAGCATCGACTTCAACTGGCGTTATTTTGGCGACTGGCTCGTTTGGGGAAGCCATTCTGAACATGGGGACAGCCCCGTTAGCTGCTGCTGTGATGGTGCATACAGGAGCTACCGTCATTGATTCCTTGCCACAGGGCAACTATTTCCACGTTACGGCAGACAGCATGAAAATGAGCATTAAGCAACGGATGGGATTAATCCCTTATGAAGCTATTGTGGGCGGAACTATGGCGATTGTAGCAACCATATTGTATGGATTCATACTTTAATATTCACGATGGGGTGACAAAATGAGAGAGAAAACATTTGTACTGGCACCGGATTCTTTTAAAGAAAGCATGACGGCAAAGGAAGTGTGCATCGCAATGGAGAAAGGATTGCGCAAGGTCTATCCGACAGCCCATTATGTCCACGTTCCGATGGCAGACGGTGGTGAAGGAACAGTGCAGTCACTGGTGGATGCGACAGGCGGGCAGCTTCGTTACATGGAGGTGACAGGACCGCTTGGAGAACCTGTAAAAGCGGCATATGGCTTGCTGGGAGACGGCACCACTGCGGCAATCGAAATGGCATCTGCCAGTGGAATCCATCTGGTTAATAGGGACAATAAAAACCCGTTAAAGACAACAACCTATGGTACGGGTGAGTTAATACGTGAGTGTCTGAACCAGGGAATTCGAAAAATTATCATCGGCATTGGCGGAAGCGCGACGAATGATGGCGGTACAGGTATGGCGGAAGCGCTGGGAGCTAGATTTCTGGATGCGGCAGGCAATACTCTTCCACGCGGCGGCGGCAGTTTGGGCGAGCTGGACAGTATTGATATTTCATCACTGGATGACCGCTTGCAGCAGGTGCAATTGATTGTAGCCTGTGATGTGACAAATCCGTTATGTGGGGAGCATGGGGCATCTCGTGTATTCGGCCCACAAAAAGGAGCAACCCCGGAAATGGTGCAGCAACTGGATGCTAATCTTGCCCATTATGCGGATGTGGTGAAGCAGCAGCTGGGCAAGGATGTGCGCGATCTTCCAGGCGCGGGTGCAGCAGGCGGATTGGGCGCCGGTTTATTGATTTTTACTCAGGCGGCGCTGCAAAAGGGCATTGAAATCGTGATTGAATACACCGATTTAAAACAGAAGCTCGCCACGGCCGATATCGTATTGACGGGAGAAGGCGGCATTGATTTTCAGACCAAATTCGGTAAAACTCCGTATGGAGTAGCTCAGGCAGCCAAACAATCCGGCAAAAAGGTCATTGCGGTCGCAGGTTATATCGGGGAAGGGATCGACACGCTATACAAGGAAGGAATAGATGCGGTGTTTGGCATCGTGCCGGGAGCCTCGGAGCTGAGTAAGCTGCTGGCCGAAGGGCCACAAAACGTAGAGCGTACATGCGAGAATATCGCGAGAGTGCTTCAAATCAGTGAGAAATGATCGGATTGATAGGCGAGGAACATAAAACGGCATAATATAATTACAATGGAATACGAGCGCTCGCCTGTAATCCCGGTTTTCATTAGCCAATGGAGATTGGCAGAAAAATTCGGGAGTGACGGCGAGCGAAAATAGGATATAATCGCAGCATGATCTGGCGTGATACAGCAGTTCATTGATACAGCGCCAATAAGCCGTGCGTAAGTTCAAAAAGCTGAAGGAGATTCCGGGGATCTTTGCCAGTTAAGGTATGGATGCGCTTCAAGCGGTATTGCAGTGTATTTCGATGAATGTTTAATTCATCTGCGGTAAAGGAGACACTGCCATTATGATTAATAAAGCTCCGCAGCGTATCCAGCAAATCCACGGTATCTTCCAGCTTGCTGACCAGGTGGATTGTGTTAGTCAGGTTGGTTTGGCTTAATTTGACCAAGAATTCGACTTCTGCAAAAGAGACAATCTGCACAGGTGGACGCAGAGCTAGTACAACATTCATAGCGGACTTGGCTTGCATATAAACATCCGCAATGCTGTGCTCTTGTCTGCTGATGGCAATTAGCACATCAGGATGGCTGCGTACAAGTGGTTCCAGTAGCTTGGTCGTTGGTTCCTGATTTTGCATCAGGATGAGATAACTGTCTTCCTCCATATGAAAGGATGGATGCTGCATGAATATATTGGATAACTCGGCGAAATGAGCAGGATCGGAAGGAAGATGCTTTACATATACGGCCGAAGTTTTGAGAAGCAAATCAATGTGATATTGAGCAGCTTCTTTTTTTATTTTTTGGGTATAGGCTCCCTGATGATTTAAAAGCATTTCCAGTACAGATTTTTTGCGGTTGGCCTCATGGGCCAAGTGCTCCAAGGAAATACGCTGTTCAATCAGGAGAGACACCGTAGTTTTAACAATATTGCAAAAAGGACGCACTTCGTCAGGATTGCCTGAAATACCAATGACACCAACTAGCTCATGATGAATGACTATCGGTTCATTGGTTCCTTTTTTCTCGTAATGTCCGTCCTGCCACACTTCAATCATTTTCCCGGTTTCGAGCGCCTGAACAGCCCCTTGGTGAATGGTTCCGATTCGTTCACTCTCGCCGCTGCCAATGATGATGCCTCGTTCATTCATAATATTGATATTGTATGGGATATCCTTCATCATTTTGTCTACGATGTCTTGGGCTTGTCTTTCGGAGAGCGGAAACAGATCAGGATTCCTCCTTTATCTAGTGATGTAAGGTGTTTTACTGTATCACATTAATTGAAAGGGCTTTCAATTTGTTGTGCATCTGAACAATATAATAAAGCAGGGCGCCGAACATGTCAGCCTATTTTATCATAGATATCAAGAATAGCTGTATGCAAAAAACAGGGCTCCAAGGAGCACCTGTCTTTTGCGTCTTATTCTTTCATTATTCGTCCTGGTCCGTCACGCTGTCTAAGGTCGAACCTCACGAAAGCTATAGGTAATATCATGAATTTCTTTCTTTAAACGGCTATATTTTGATGCAGGCGTATACCCGATGATCTGATAGAAATTATTTTCAGTCTCAATAATAGCTACATGGGTGACATAATGGTTTATATCTTTCTGTCCTTTAATCGTGAACTGAGTGGCAGGATATCCTTGAATCGTGGTGTTGGATGAAGGTCCTACCGTAGAGAGATTAAACTCTTTGGTCATGTTGTTTTGAATTTTCTTTGTGTAGTACTGGCGCGTTACATTACCCAATTTCTCCTTCGAATTGGATCGTACGATAACAGACTTTTGAATGTAGGGATTGAATATCGCAATATCTGCTTTTCCTTCCCGGTCCGGGTCTGTCGACCAGTCTAATGGGGCAGAAATCTGAAAATGTCCATCTCTACTTACAAAGCTCTGCTCCTGCTTGCTTACCGGAGCTTCACTGGACTTGTAACTGTTTGCCAGTACAAAAATAGCATTTACAAACGAGGCTCCCAAGATCACCATTGCGGTAAAAAATATGAAGAGCGACCGTCTCATTGTCTTTTTGCTAATCGGCTCCAAGTCCCGCACCTTTACCACATATGTGCCTGCAGCTAAATCACCAATTCGTTGTCTAGAGGCAGTTACTAACACGCTGATACCAGCAGGTAGTGAACCCATTAGCAATGGATTGGTGTCTATTAACCTGAGCAGCGTACGAATGAGTGATTTAAGAAAACCAGGAGGTCTTCCTTCTCCGTTAACCACCTTAATACGAAAAACGAATTTGCCAAGCGTATAGCCTGTGTAACCTTCCAAGAGCAAATAATAGCAGAAGAAAGCTATAATCAGAAGGCAACGGGAAGCAATCGCTAAGGGCAACAACCATCTGTCTGTTATCTGAATGACTGAGATAAAGAAACAAATATACCCGATTATAAAAAATATAAAATCAAAAAGGGTTGCTCCCCAACGTCTAAACAAAATAGACGAACCGTAGGTTTTTGATATTTCGGCCATTCTGTTTGTTTCCCCATAGTTTTGCCCATGCCGAATGTACTTCTCTCTTGCTGCTACTTGTGAATTCTGTGGTATGTGCTGGTCTTCCAAATCGTACACCTCATTTTAATAATCCATAATTTAAAAACACACTCCTTATATAACGGTCTTTTTATCATCCATGATTAGGAAAATATTCTATAAACAAAGAAGTAATTATAAATATCCCTTTAGAGGTATTCTTTCATTTACTTTATAATTGGAAGAAGCAAGTAATGATCATCGAATATTGAACTTAGCGGCATAGGTATGCAAGGAAAAGCTTGCGAAAGTGAACAACGGAGAAGGTGGTGAGAATATGAAACGTGAGTTTCCGGTTATAACAACCGAACGTCTTGTATTACGAAAAATGGTAGCGACGGACAGCAAGGACATGTTGGAATACTTTTCAGATGAGCAGGTGATGAAGTTTTACGGGCTGAGCCCATTTGAGTCTGAACAGGAGGCACTGGATGAGATCCGTTGGTATGATCGGATTTTGGAGACAGATCAGGGAATCCGCTGGGCTCTTCAAACGAAGGAAGGTAAAATCATCGGTTCTTGCGGATTTCATAACTGGGATCAACGTCATCACCGGGCAGAAATGGGCTATGAATTGTCCAGAGCCTATTGGGGTCAAGGGTTAATGTCCGAGGCACTTGCGGCTGTGATCAACTATGGGTTTCATACCCTACCGTTGAACCGCATTCAGGCGCTAGTAGAGCCGGAGAATACACAATCCTTGCGTTTGCTTGAAAAAGCAGGCTTTCGGCAGGAAGGAATCCTGTCCCAGTATGAATTTACATCCGGGAAATATGATGATCTTTGCATGTGCGCACTCGTTAAATCAGAATATATCAATCGTTCTCAGAAATGAGAGAAGTAGTTGGATCAAGGGGTATACACATTTCATATTGCTCAATAGGGTCCTTCGAGAAGCCTGTTTTTTGGATAAAGCCTTCAAGAGAGTGATTGTCGGACAGGCAGATATATACCTTCTCGACCTTTTGGATTTCTGCCGCTTTATGAAGTAGGGTACGTCCAAGGCCTTGGTTTCGATGTTTGGGATCGACCCAAAGAAAGTTGATTTTACCTTGAGCACTCATAGCAATCATACCGACTCGGGTTTGATTCACCGCATAGATGCCGAGAAAAACTTCCTGTGTGCTGTTAGCGTAATAAGGTGTGTCACTTTGCCAATGGATGTGACAGTCGGTAAGAGTTGTACGAGAATCTGCGACATCATCAAATGTTAGTTCTTTAAACATGTACGGTGATGAGGGAGCGGGAGAGATTGATGGAACAGTACCGTTGTAGTATTTTAGTGTATAGCATACCTCATAGCCGTGCTTTTTATAGAACTGGACAGCCCGATCATTATCTGTAATGACTTCGAGCCATAGCTGCTGACAGTTCTCGGAGATGGCCGTTTGTTTATGCAATTCGAGCAACCTGTTGCTAATACCCTGGCCACGGTAAGCTGGACCGATGCATAGCGTGCCGCAACGCATGGTCTTATACCCGTCAAACTGCCGGATACCGCCTAGAATCAAGCCAATTGGCTGATCTTCATCCATGGCAAGGAAAGAGTGGCTCCGTGAATTACCCTCTGGACCGAAAAAACGTGCCGCGAAATCGTCTTGTTCCATGGTCAGGCGAATGGAATAGTCTGAGAATCCGAGCGAAAATGCCTGGAAAATGTGCTCCATGCTGACTTCATTGCATCTCAAATAGGTGATCACTGTTCTTCCTCCTGAAAATCCAGTATATTGGGATTGTCTTATTATACACTCCGTATGTTGCTGTAGGGTTACAATGAGTATATCGATAAGCTAATATAAGGCTAACAAAATATAACCCGGTATGCCTGGACATTCTTTATTTTGGAAGATAGGAGATTGGAATGAACAAAAGGCAAGTAGAAATTTTTCGCAAGTTGTTAACTGAATCGAACCGACTGTGGTTAGTGCAGGATCTGGCCGATCAAACGGATTGCTCAGAAAAGACGATTCGAAACGATCTAAAAGTAATTGAAGAATATCTAGTCAAGCACTCCAATGCCAATCTGGTGAGAAGACCGGGACGTGGCATTTATTTGGAGATCAGTGAAGCGGAGCAGGCTGATTTATTTCACCGGCTGTATGCAGGCGATAGTACAGCCCAGCATGAATCGGATGAGGAGAGGGTGCTGCATCTCGCCTATCGGCTCTTGATGGATGCCAAGCCTGTAACGATACAAGATCTGGCCTCTCAGTATTATGTGAACAAGACGGTGATCCGTAGAGATATGGAAAAGATTGATGACTGGCTGCACAGCTTTGATCTTGCCTTGATTACCAAGCAGCGCGTAGGCTTGACCATTCAAGGCACTGAGAAAAACAAGCGGATCGCTTTGGCGCGGATGAATCAGCTGATTGATAGTCCTGAGTTGACGGGACAGATGATGCGCAAGCAGTTTGAGCCACACGAGATTGCCACCATCCATCATGAATTAAAAGTATTTCAAAAGCATCATGAACTCAGCTTTACGGATGAAGCCTTTGAGGGTCTCATGCTCCATATTCTCTTAATGGTCAAACGAACCAAGCTGGGACAGCCCATTTCTCTCTCCGAACAAGACATTGCCTTTTTGCAGGAGAAGGTTGAGTTTACATGGGCTACTGCGTTTTTACGGCAGCTGCAAAAGTTGTTTTCCGTACCTTTTTCCAAGGAAGAAACGGCCTATCTAACCCTGCATTTGTTGGGTGGAAAGTTTCGTTATCAGCAGGAGGATAGCAAGGGGAAACACAGCGATCTGGCAGACAGCCATCCGCTTTTGCCTAAACTGATTGAGCAGTTAGTCCGGCGGATGTCGGAGCTGAATATGATTGACTTTTCCAAGGATAAGATGTTGGTGAAAGGGTTGAAAGTCCATTTATATACGACCCTGAATCGGCTTCAATATGGGTTGACGGTGTCTAATCCTATGCTGACCGAGATCAAGAAGATGTACCCTTACATGTTCGACCGGGTTATTATTACGCTGGAAGAGGTAGGGAATTTGGTTCGGTTATCGTTCCCCGAGGAGGAAGCGGCGTATTTAACGCTACATTTTCAGGCTTCTGTGGAGCGACTTCACCAGAAAGAAAGTCATCCTCAGAGGGCCATTATCGTGTGTCACATGGGCATTGGTATGTCCCAGCTATTGCGCACAAAGGTGGAACGTAAGTTTCCGGCTGTACATGTGGAGACAACTCTTTCGAAGGCAGAAGTCCAGGACTATCTGGCAACCCGGGAGTTGGATCTGATCATTACAACCGTGGATCTTCCAGAGCTTAGTGTTCCGCATATTCTCGTCTCTCCATTGCTAGATGCCAAGGATGAGCGTCAACTGGAGCAAGTGATCAGACGAATGGATGAGCCGGAACCTAGAGTCGCAGATGAATCTGTATTTTTTAAGTACACAACCCCTTTTTTAGTCTTTCCTCAGCAAGAAGTGCAGCTTCCCGAACAATTGATTTCCAAGCTGGCGCAAATACTGGAGGACAAAGGATATGTGGAAACAGGTTATGTGGACAGCGTATTGGCGCGAGAGAAAATGTCGGCTACGACGATCGGGGGAGGCATAGCCATCCCGCATGGCGGCTCAGAGTGGATAAGGCAGTCAGCCATTGTAGTCGCTACTTTAAAGAAGCCACTTACTTGGGGAACCGAGAAAGTGGAGCTTGTGTTCTTGCTTGCGGTAAAACAGGATGGGCGGGAAGAAATGCGGCAGTTATTTAAGGAGTTGTCCCTAATCAGTGAGCAGCCAGCTCTAGTTCATGCTTTATCCAAGGAGACCGATGCGATGAGACTATTAGGGAAGCTAAAGGGATAAACTAAATTAAAAGCCATGCTTTGGAGCAGGACTTATAGATAAGTCCTGTTTTTTTGTCCGTATTATTCTATTTTTCCGAAAGTTCCGGTAAAAAGTTCGCCCGATAACAGCAAAAAAGGCGGTTATACTATCAATGTAAGCGGAAACACCAGAGAGAAGGGGAATGACTATGAAGATATTAGCGATTACCTCATGTCCTAACGGAATTGCACATACGTATATGGCAGCTGAGAATTTGCAAAAGGCAGCAGCCAAGCTGGGTATCGAGATGAAGGTCGAGACACAAGGCTCCATTGGGGTAGAAAATCAACTAACTGAGCAGGAGATCCGTGAAGCGGATGGCATTATTATTGCAGCGGATAAGACGGTGGTCAAAGACCGCTTCGTCGGCAAGAAACTGCTGGTCGTTGGAGTACAGGATGGGATTCGCCGTCCGGAAGAATTGATCCAGCGGGTGATGAAGGGGAATGTGCCTGTGTACCAGGCAGAGTCACGTACCTCCGAAGCTAGCTCACAGGAGAATAAACCGAAGCAAAATCCTATCTACCGCCACTTGATGAATGGTGTATCTTATATGGTACCCTTTATCGTCATTGGAGGATTGCTCATTGCCATTGCGTTGACGATTGGCGGTGAGAAGACACCGGGCGGTCTGGTTATACCGGACGGTTCATTTTGGAAGACGGTTCAGGATATCGGTTCGGCTTCATTTACCTTTATGATACCCATCCTCGCTGGGTTCATCGCGATGAGTATTGCAGATAGACCGGGGCTTGCACCGGGTATGGTTGGCGGATTCATTGCTGCGAACGGCAGTTTTTATGGAAGTGAGGCGGGAGCCGGATTTATCGGCGGAATTATCGCTGGTTTCCTGGCAGGTTATGTTGCACTGGGTATTCGGAAAATGAAGGTTGGGCGAGCGTTACAGCCGATCATGCCTATTATTATTATCCCTGTGTTGTCATCCTTAATTGTAGGATTAATCTTTGTCTTTATCATCGGTTCTCCAGTCGCACAATTGTTTGAAGCTTTAACGGGTTGGCTTGCAGGTATGCAAGGTACAAGTTCAATTTTATTGGCACTGATTTTAGGTGCTATGATCTCCTTTGATATGGGTGGTCCAGTCAATAAAGTCGCATTTTTATTTGGCTCGGCCATGATTGGTGAAGGGAATTACGAAATTATGGGACCGATCGCCGTTGCGATTTGTATTCCACCGATTGGAATGGGACTTGCAGCAATGATCAACAAGCGTAAAT
Organism: Paenibacillus sp. JJ1683; assembly: GCF_053006485.1. Lineage (NCBI taxonomy): Bacteria > Bacillati > Bacillota > Bacilli > Caryophanales > Paenibacillaceae > Paenibacillus > Paenibacillus sp. JJ1683. The sequence continues at coordinate 5,644,326 of NZ_CM129820.1, read as the reverse complement.
TTGCACCAGCAGAACGCGAGGCTGGAAAGGCGACATTCACGATGGGACTATTCGGTATTACTGAAGGGGCGATTCCCTTCGCTGCACAAGATCCATTGCGTGTTATTCCTAGTATCATGGCAGGGTCTATGGTCGGTTCAGTCATTGCGATGTTGGGAAATGTAGGAGATAAGGTAGCTCATGGTGGACCGATCGTAGCCGTCCTTGGTGCAGTGGACAATGTATTGATGTTCTTCATTGCCGTTATTGTCGGCGCAGCTGTGTCGGTCATCCTGGTGAGTCTGCTGAAAAGAGATATTGCAACTGCAAATCCAGCTGTTGCTGGAGAAGAGACATCTGGAGATTCTGCCGCAGTAACGGAACAATCTATGATGACTACGACTGCCGCCGAGTCATCAGCTGTAGCAACTGCAAATAACGATCCAGCCGTATCTTCGCAAGCCATTCACATTGAGAAGTTGACAGATATTGTAACGATGGATCTGATTGATCTGGATCTGGAAGGAACGACACAGGATGCCGTGATTGATGAAATGATCGGAACACTTGAGAGAAATGGAGCCGTAAGTTCTGCCAGTGGTTTTAAACAGGCCATATTGGACCGAGAGAAGGAAAGCTCCACAGGCATTGGAATGAATATTGCCATCCCTCACGGTAAATCGGAAGCTGTACTGAAGCCAAGCGTGGTCTTTGGATTGAAGCGGAGCGGAGTGGACTGGAAAAGCTTGGACGGCAGTGAAGCGAAACTAATCTTCATGATTGCTGTTCCGCGTAATAGCAAGGACAATGCACATCTGAAGGTGCTGCAAATGCTGTCTCGTAAGCTGATGGACGATCATTTCAGAGAAGCACTTCTGGCGGTTACTACCAAGGAAGATGCATATGAATTGTTGTCCCAGGTACATTAATTCCATACGCTAAGCAGAACATATTGTAATCCCTAACGGAACGCGCTGCAACGATAGTAAACGCAAAAGCAGTCTATCCTCATTTAAGGATAGACTGCTCTTTTATAGTAAAAAATAAAATATTGTTTTTCATCAATTAAATATTTCTACGAGGATTGAGCCACGCGTACGAGCATATGAGCAAGCGCGTGCTGCTGCTCTTTGTCCCCTACCTTCCACAATTCCTGAAGAAGCTTCTCCTCGCTATTGCGCGGTTCTTCCTTGGCTGCCAGATAGCCTGCGATCTTCTCAGCTGCTTTTGCCATCACTTCTTCATTCAAGCCGATTTTTTGAGCCATTTCAATTTTGTCGCTCAAATAACTTTTGAATGAATCAAAGCTGCCCAAAATGTCATCCTTTTTGCTGTCGTCTATCCGATTTAACGCGTCATCTACTTTGTTCAGTGCCACTTCGCCTTCCTTATTTACAACATGATTGTGCTCTGCCATTTCTAACGCCTCCTCAAGATTGTTTTCTAGGATAAGGACTGCTTGCGGTACAGTAGTACTTACCCCGGCTCACTAAAATGAAAACGGTGAGAAGCGGAGTGCAGGGAGACAATTGCTACATAAAGTCGAAAAAATAACGAATTACGTGAAAAAAGACGGGCGAGGTGTAGGTCAAGCTATCCACCCGGCTTAAGTAGCTTTTTTTCAAAGCATCGAACTTATCATCATCACCGATTAATAAATCTCGCTTCAGCACGGAAACCGTTAAGCTCCCGAAGAAACCGCTCAAGCTAATCAACATGCCGAAAATAATCCCAAATTTCAGATCAAACGGCGTCAGGTATGGATAGATTAGATAGGAAGTCGCTATGGTTACGGGAAAAGCGAATGCAAAGCCTTCCCAAGTTATATTGGGATTGGATGTCGGGACGATTTTCCGCTTGCCGAAATAGAGCGATGCCAGATAATGTGCGACATCATTGAGTTGTGTCAGTACCACTAGAAAAAGTACAAGTTTCGCTCCGTATTGCGGCGTAGCAAACTGAAAATATGCCAGGTGACTCAGTCCAAAAACCATCAGCATGAGTCCCCATTGAGTCGAGCTGACACTGCGCAAGAAACCAACGGTTCCTTTATTGATCAATCGAGGGAGCGGCAGCAGCAAGAATACATAGATAGGGATAAAGACAATAAACATTCCATACCACCCGATATAAATCCAATAAAACTGTACAGGAATCGCCAAGTATGCCCATAAAAATAACCTGCGGTCAGCTTTTCTAGATCTAATCATGGAGAAGTATTCTTTTAACGCAAAGAAAGTAAGCACCATCAAGGAAAGCAGTGAAACGATCGGATTGAAAAGTGTTGCCAGGCAAAAGATAAAGAACATGCCCCACCAGGTCTTGATGCGAAGCCCAATAGCTGCATAGTCTTTGTTTGGCTGTGTTTTGGCTACCACTATATAAATCAGATGGATGATTAATAAGGCTATACAAATGAGGGTTAACGTGAATAACGAGCTGTCCATTGCGACTCACCAACTTATAGCAAAATAGGATTCCATGAAGGGGGTCCTATGTTATTATGAAGGAATAATTCAAACTTGATAAGGGGAAATTTCGTAAATGGTAGCTGATCAGTCCGTTTTTATCTTGCTTACGAATACGGGAACGTTTCTTACGAGAGTCATTAAAAGCTATACAAGAGCGCCATACAATCACGCCTCCATTTCCTTCGACCGAGAACTTTCGGAGTTATACAGCTTCGGGAGAAAGACCCCCAGTAACCCTCTGGATGGTGGTTTCGTGAAAGAGGATATTAAGACAGGTACATACAGCAGATTTCCGAATACAACATGTGTTATCTACGAGCTTCAAGTAACCAATCGCGAAGTCGAAAAAATGAAGAGAGTTCTACACGTTTTTATCCGAAGCCGACAAAAATATATGTATAACTTACTGGGCTTGATTGGCGTTGCACTCAAAGAACCAGTCGAGTTCAGTAATTCTTATTTTTGTTCGCAATTCGTCGCGGAAATTTTACAGCGATCCGGCATAAAAATATGGAACAAGTTGCCTGCCCTTATCACACCAGACGATTTTCGGCAAAGTGACCGATTCCATTTGATCTACGAAGGAAAATTGAGCGAGTATGAGCCTCAAGCCTGAGGATAAGCACCGTATTACTCAGACTCCTCAGGCACAATCACCTCGATATGACGAGGTAGAATACGAACCTCAATAGGCAAAGACGGTCCTTCCTCACCATCTACATTCGTACTGACCGATTCTGCGGAGCTGACACTTACATGCTTTGCGGTAAAGTAAACGACGTCTTTATGATCCTTCAAGTTGCCCAAAAATAAGGATATACTGGCTGTCACCGTATTCAATATATTGAGGTTTTTGAAAATAAAGCAGTGAAGCAGGCCATCATCAACTGCTGCCCCGGGCACCAGTTTCTCAAATCCGCCAACTGAGTTGGTTAAAGCAGCAAGAAAGAGTGGGGATTCGCCTTCCCAAGTCTTGTCATCATAGCGAACGATAAGCGGATGGGCAGGATGGTTGATCAGTTCTTTCATACCTTCTTTAATGTAGGCAAATGTGCCAAACATGGATTTATCGTCTGACGACACAGCGGATAGCGATTCGGCAAGCGAGCCAGTGGCAACAACATTAGCAAACATTTGACCGTTTAAGAGGCCCATATCTACGGCTTTCACGCGAGCAGAAGTGAGTGTACGGATCGCCAGTTCGGGACTTAGCGGAATTTGTAAGGCACGGGCAAAATCATTGACCGTCCCAAGAGGGATGACCCCCAGTTTTGGACGATGGTCTTGATCCATGAAACCATTAATGGTTTCGTGGAGCGTGCCATCTCCACCGAGGGAAACGACTAGATCATAAGTTTCCTGACAAGCAGTGACGCAAAAACGGGTGGCATCAAGTTCTTGTACCGTCTCTTCGACTGTAACAGCGTATCCTTGCTCACGTAGAATTTCTTCTACGTTTCTGACATGTTGGAGGGACTCCTCTTTGCCGGAAGAGGGATTTACAATGACCATAGCTTTCTTCATACACATATTCCTCTCTTTGTGGAAGGTCTGGGTTACCAGGGTTACCAACCCTTACCCGTAAAGCATACCTTTAGACTCTAAATTAGACATGTATCATATTTTTAGTTACTATATAAAAGTAAATAAAAATATGAATGGAGGATTTCGTATGAAAATCGCATTAACAGGAGCAACGGGGCAGCTGGGGGCCATTGTGGTAGATACATTGCTTGCATCCGTTCCGGCACAAGATCTTATTGTTAGCGTAAGAAATCCGGAAAAAGCCGAGGGGTTACGTAATCGTGGCGTTGACGTTCGTCATGGCGATTTTGATAAGCCGGAAACGCTGGATCAGGCATTTGCTGGTGTAGACCGACTGTTGATTATATCCGCAGACGGAGATAATGATACTAGAATTCGTCAGCATAAAGCGGCTGTTGATGCTGCTGTGCGTGCGGGAGTGGGCTTCATCGCGTATACCAGTGCTGCCAATGCCGCTGACAGCACTCTATTCCTTGCACCTGTACATCGTATTACGGAGGAGTTCATACGTGAGTCGGGTATTCCTTATTCCTTCTTGCGTAATAATTGGTATCTTGAGAATGAAGCAGGCACGATCCAATCCGTACTCGCAGGAGCTCCATGGCTAACCTCGGCAGGGTCCGGTAAAGTAGGTTGGGCAACCCGTGCTGATTACGCGGAAGCGGCTGCAGCCGTGTTGTCTGGCGAAGGGCATGAGAATACCATATACGAGCTCTCCGGTAAGCCGATTACCCAAGAAGAGTTGGCAGCCATACTTGCCGAGGTCCTAGGTAAAGACGTTTCTGTACAGCAAGTGGACGATGCTGCGTATGCCGAGATTATGCTCGGTGCGGGAGTACCGGAAGGTGCCATCCCTATTGTGGTAGGCATTCAACAGGCAATTCGCGAAGGAGCCTTGGATGTCGCAAGCAACGATTTAGAGAAGCTGTTGAAGCGTCCCCTTACACCGCTTAACCAAGGGATTAGTGAACTAGTCAAGCAAATTCAAGCATAATAACCGTACTGTCAAGAACGGATGCTACCTAGGAAGGTTAGCATCTGTTTAGTTACATTCATAAGTGGAACCGCGACTGACTATCCAATATACTTGTAGGGAACTCCAAGGTAGGCTTGGAATAGAAATAATATATGAATGGAGTACATAATACCATGTCTAATTTGCCAAACTGTCCTGAGTGTAATTCAGAGTACACCTATGAGGACCGCAGTCTGTTCATTTGCCCGGAATGCGCTCATGAGTGGTCTGCCGAGTCAGAATCCGTAAGCAGTGAAGATGTAAAAGTCGTCAAAGATGCGAATGGTAACATTCTAAAGGATGGTGACTCTGTAACGGTCATTAAAGACCTTAAAGTGAAGGGAAGCTCTTCCGTCTTGAAAATCGGCACCAAAGTAAAAAATATCCGTTTGGTTGACGGCGATCACGATATTGATTGCAAAATCGATGGTTTTGGAGCAATGAAGCTAAAATCGGAGTTTGTCAAAAAGAATTAAAGTGTACAGCAGAGAAACTATTCAGTTCCATGAGGATTAAAAAAAGGAGAAGCCGAGGCTTCTCCTTTTTTACTAGCATTTGGCATCATTGGGCTTCCAATGCTCATGCCCACATAGATGTCATAGTGGTGCTAGCCATACGGTTCCGGTTCCCCTGTATACATTAACCAGCCCTTCGCCGGAAGCGGCCGAGCCCATTTTGGTTTTTCCCGATTTTTCGACGGTGAACTGTAGGGTGTTGGACCACATAAGGGCAAAGTTGCCATCCACCTTGAGCACATCATTTTGCAATTCTATAACGACCGCTTCATCAGAAGGGATCGGTGCTTGAAGTGCCAGCACTCCTTTTCCACGGGCGCTTAAATTAAATAACCCTTCTCCGCCCAGTGCAGCAGAAGAAAGATTACTGCGTGCAACGACGGATATGTCCAGCGTGGTGTCGCAAGCTAAAAACAATCCGTCTTCGATGGCAATGTCATCATTATCCACATCAATGAGCCAAATATATTGGTAGGTAGGCTCCAGCATAATGGTCCCCGTGCCTTTATAATGCGGTTTAATAGCACCTGTCCCCGTTACAGCACCGGATACCAAGTTTCGCATTAAGCCTCCGACGCCTTTTACACCGGTAGTCATTTCCATGCTGCCTACAGTATATTGCATGGCACCTGCCCTCATCATAATCTCACTATTATTGATTTCGATCATGAGCTGCTTGCGGCGCATGTTACTTTTGCTCATATAGTAATTGTCTTTTGCAGCTGCAACCGAGGTGCAACTCAAATCTGTTATGTATTCCAGTACCGTAAATCCACCTAATTGGTCAGTGATGGCAACATTGCTGTTATCCTTTAAATTATTAATGACAAAAGCCATAATGTATGTGCCTCCTTGTTGTTTTCATGGTGTGGGGATGGAAATCTTATTTATTCCATACCATAAATTCGACAAAGAGACTGCTTTTCCTGCGTGGATCTCGGCACTTCTCTCGCCTGATTTTCAGACTCAGAAAAGGAGAGCTTGAAAAAGATACGAAAAAGGTTCAATATAAAGATATCGGTTTTTAAAATGATTTACTTTGGAAGCAGCCGAATAAAAATGAAACATACAATAGGGGGTAGCATAAGTGGAGATAGGTATAAGCACGTTTGTAGAAACAACACCGGATCCCCAAACCGGTGAGGTCATCAGTCACGCACAACGGATACGTGAAGTGGTCGAGGAAATTGTACTTGCTGATCAGGTAGGACTGGATGTGTACGGCGTGGGAGAGCATCATCGTAAAGATTATGCGGCATCTGCTCCGGCTGTTATACTGGCTGCTGCTGCGACACAAACCCAACGAATTCGTCTAACCAGTGCGGTTACGGTGCTTTCATCGGATGATCCGGTGCGCGTGTTTCAGGACTTTGCTACGCTGGACAGTATTTCGAATGGACGAGCTGAGATTATGGCAGGCCGAGGTTCTTTTATCGAATCGTTCCCGTTGTTTGGATATGACCTGGATAACTACGATGAGTTGTTTGATGAAAAGCTGGAGCTGTTATTGAAAATACGTGAATCCGAAAAAGTGACCTGGAAAGGCGGACATCGGCCCGCAATCAACAATTTGGGCGTGTACCCGCGTCCGGTGCAAAATCCTTTGCCTGTATGGATTGGGAGTGGAGGCAATCAGGAATCAGTGGTTCGTGCGGGCTTGCTTGGATTGCCGTTGGTGCTTGCCATTATTGGAGGCAGCCCTATGCAGTTTGCACCATTGGTGGAGTTGTACAAAAAGGCAGCTAAACATGCAGGTCATGATGCATCGCTGCTTCCAGTTGCATCCCACTCGCATGGTTTTATCGCGGAGACTACCGAGCTTGCAGCGGATAAGTTTTTCCCTTCCACTCAGCAGAGCATGAATGTGCTTGGGCGTGAACGTGGTTGGGGTCCTTATACTCGTTCCAGCTTCGATGCCGCGCGCAGCTTTGAAGGAGCATTATATGTGGGCGATCCTGATACGGTAGCCAAGAAAATCATTCACCTCCGTAAACAGGTAGGCATTACACGGTTTCTATTGCATGTGCCCGTCGGCACGATGCCGCATGATGATGTCATGAGAGCTATTGAATTATTGGGAACAGAGGTAGCGCCACGGGTGCGTGAAGAGATATCAAAGTGGGAATCCGAGAACAAATAGGCGGATTGACCTTAGTATAGAGAAAGATAAAGGAGCAGACCATGTGAGGAGGTCGCTCCTTTTTTGGTTCTAAATAATCTGTACAGGTGGGGCCAATCAGATCATTGTTTATTTGGTCCGTTTTTTATGCGTGATGCGTCTTTGCAGGAGAGGCTTTCCTTGTTTAAGTCTCTTAGGTTTTGCAGGAACTCTGCGCAAGATAGGTTTCTCTTGAGTTGCTTTGGAAGGCAGCGTCATGCGGAGTGTGGTTGATGCAGGTTTTCTTTGACTGCTGCTTGTTATAAAGTCGATAGTATAGTTCAAGACGAACGGGCTAACCGCAATTCTCCGCAGTCCCACGTTTCTACAAGTGGTACAGCCTGTATCCCAGCACCAATCGAAGGCATTTTCAGGAACTTGAGTGAAGTATGAACCTCGCCATGTACGTCCAAAGTCATCCTCGGCATAATAGAAAAACGTATTACCTCCGGCGAAGCCGCTCCATACTTGAATCGTTTGACCGGGGTTCACACGAAACCAGCCTGCTTTAGAGTAGTTAACAGGAGTACAGCTGAAGTCCGGATAGGGAAAAACTAGAAAGATAGCCGCATTGGTGCTGTTGCGAAAATTGACACCCATTGTCGCCCCTTCTTTCCTCATATAGTAATCTTACAGTGTAGCTTATGAGTATTTTGAAAGAAGGAAACGGACAAGAGTCTTTTAATTGCTAAAGTTGAACCATTTGCTGATGTCTATTTTGTGATGTTCATTCATAGATCGCCATTCGTTTGATTCCGGTTGATAGGTATAATCTTTTTGCCAGGTTATGATGTTTTCCACGATAGCCCGTATGGAAGAGACAATATAGGAGACTTCCTGATTGGTCATCATGGGATGAAGCGACAGACGCACCCAGCCCGGCTTTCGAGATAAGTCTCCCTCATGAATCAGGTCTGTCATTTGCTGAGATGCTTGCTGGTCGATGCCCAGCAAATAATGTCCATAGGGGCCTGCACATGAACAGCCGCCTCGGACCTGAATGCCAAATCGATCATTTAGTAGTTTTACAATCAGGTTATAGTGAATATGACCGACAACGAAAGAAACGATTCCCAGCCGATCTTGGCTGCTTCCTCCCAAAATATGCAGACCTGGTATGGTGCCCAAGCCTTTTAGCAATAATGAGGTCAGCTCCTTTTTACGCTCCAACATGCGGCTGTATCCCATTTGTTCCTTCAGCTGAATACAGAGCGCGGTTCGAACAGCCTGTAGAAAAGGAGGGGTCCCTCCATCCTCGCGTGCTTCAATACTATCCTTATACTCGTATCCACCCCAAGGATTGGTCCAACTCACCGTACCGCCCCCGGGTTGATCGGGAGCACAATGGAGGCACAGCCGCGAATCCATAATGAGAACGCCGCTTGTACCGGGGCCACCAAGGAATTTGTGAGGGGAAAATACAATTCCGTCCAGTTTCTCAAGGGGATCTGTAGGGTGCATGTCGATCTCCGCATAAGGTGCGCTTGCCGAAAAATCAACGAAACATACGCCGCCATGTTCATGCATTTTGCGGGATAACTGGTGAATCGGCACTTCAAACCCTGTAACATTGGAGCAGGCGGTAAAAGCGCCAATCTTGATCGGGCGATGCTGAAATTGAAGCAGCAGTCGTTCGAGATGAGCTGGATCGACCATTCCTCCAGGACCTGGAGGAAGACACACAACGTCTCCAATGGTTTCTGCCCAGGAAATATGGTTGGAATGATGCTCCATGTGTGTAACAAAAATAACGGGACGGTCTTTTTCAGCGATGGGGTAGAGGTGCTTTAATTTTTCATGTATTTTCAATCCTAATAGTCGCTGAAGTTTATTCACCGCACCTGTCATCCCGGACCCGGCGAATAGAATGATATCATGTTCATTGGCATGAACGTGGTTCTTAATGATTTGTTTTGCTTTTTCATAGGCTTGGGTCATTAGAGTACCTGTCAAATTAGACTCCGTATGCGTGTTCGCCACAAATGGACCTAATTCATGAACTATTTTCGACTCGATGGGGCCATACAAACGACCGCTGGCTGCCCAATCCGCATAAATCAGCTTTTTAAGCCCATATGGAGATTCAAAGGTCTGGTGATAACCGATTGTATTTTCGCGATACTTTTGGAAATAAGCCTCGTTAGAAGGCTGATACCTACAGTTACTACTTCCGATTCGAGCCATGAGCATACGGCGCCTCCCAAGTCGTTCTATCTTCTTAGGGTACGTAGGGAGGCTGGAATAGGTTAAAAAAAATAGGCGAATGTCATCATTTAGTCAAAATAAAAAGCCTCATCCAATAGCAGGATAAGGCATGAGGATATATTAGATAAAAAGCTGCATATCCGACTCAAGCGCATCTTTTAGATACGTTTTTGCCTCGATAATTTCCAGTTCAGGGATGAATTCTTCCGGTTTAAAACCCATAATATCCACCGATAGCTTGCAGGCATAAAATTTGACGTTTTTCTTCCGGGCTCCTTTCAGGAAATGGATCAGCTTCGGTGCCTCATTGTCTTCCAGCATTTCCGTCAGCATCAGCTTGCCCAGACCGCTAAAATTCATATGGGATAGCGGTAAAGCTTCAGGCCCCTTGGGAGTCACCAGATCCATAAGTTTCTCGTAAATGGTCTTGTCCTCAAGCGTCATTTTATCGGGATCACGAACCAATGATAATCCCCAGAATGCAAAAAACATCGTAACCTCGACACCCAGCTCCCGAGCTGTATTGGCCAAAATCAGTCCAGCCATAGCTTTATCATAATCGCCGCTGAACATCAGCAGATTCATCCTTTTGTCCACGATCTTCCGCCTCCATTACCAACAGATATATTCAGTATGGATTTGGAAAGGAGAACTATGCCCAGTTCACATATTGATCACAATTGTAGGAGATGTGTCGGATTCAAGAGCACTATTCAATATATGTTATTATTATCTATGGAAATTACATAGCACCATTGTTTATGGAATATAAGAACAAATGAGGAAGGAACGGGTTTTGAAATTTATGAGGAAAACATCGTCTATAATGTTTTTGTTTTTATTGCTGATTGTGACAGCATGTGGAACCCATCAAGAGAAGAATACGGATTCATTTTCAAAAGCCTCAATCTCCAAAAATATGTCCTCCGAGCAACCGATAAATTCTGAAGAGAAGAAGGAAGATGCAACTGATGCAGGCCAATCTATGAAAGTGGTCGTATCTAAAGAAAAAGCTATAATACGTTCAGAAGAGGGAAATTCGTTAGTTCATGCAGATTGGACGTCAGGCCAACCTGATGTGGAGTTACCCCTTCAAATGGGGGCAACTAAGGCTGAACTCGTATTAGGGATGGATCATCCTAACGGAGTGAAAACATTGGTGGTATTCCCTTCCGAGTCTACAGGTTGGCCACTCGACTTGTCTTCAACTGGAGAATCGGAAGCCTTTGACGAGTTTGGTGAATTGAAAGCAGGCTATAGGCTTCAAGCGAGCGTTTACGATTTTGATCATGATGGAACCAACGAATTAGTCATTGCAGCGGGTGACTTAGCTACGAATGCTGAGATATGGGTTTTTTCATTTACAAATGTAGAAAACATTAAAAAGATAGATCCCTTTCATCAGGAGTTAGCTGTAACAGGGCAATCCTATATTACTTTAAATGGACATGAATTAGATGTGCCTTATGGCTCTCAAGGTTTATTTGAGACTTATAAGTATATAGATAAAGAATTTCTTACTCCGGTAAAGTAAGCTCACCGTTACCAATGTCATATCTACAAACCGCTCCCATTCTGTATAATCTCAAGGGAATTCAAGACACAAGCCTGAGATCGGGAGGACAATAAGAAAGTGAGTATAGAGAACAAATATAAAGCACTTGAGCTGGAGAAGCCGGGCATTTATGAGCTAGAGGGACTGGAAGTCGGGGTCACCTCTAATTGCAACTTCAAGTGTGATTACTGCTGCGCATATCAGCGGAACGACGGACAATGCATTAGCAGTAAAGAGGTCAAAAGTATCATTGATGATATTCCAACGTTAAAACGTGTGCGACTGTCCGGGGGAGAAGTGACCTTGAAGTATGAGGACTGTCTGGATATTGTGGCTCACTGTTCGAGCAAAGGAATCGCTACCCAGCTCAATACCAATGCCAGCTTGCTCAGCCCTGAACGAATTGAGAAGCTGCGTGACGCGGGGCTTTCCAACATTCATATCTCCTTCAACTTTACGGATGCCGATAAATATGCACAGTATTATCATGTTCACCCTCGCATGTATGAGAAAATCGTTCAAAATATTCGGTTGTGTACCGAAGCCAAGTTGGAAACGGTGCTGGAAACTTTGCTATTTGCAGAGACACAGAACAATATGCCAGCAATCAGTGAAAAAGTATACGAACTCGGTGTGCGCATCCACGAAATCCAAAACAGCATTGTGATGGATCATACGAATTGGAACGCGATCTCCACCAAGGAAGCACTTGTCCGTTCCGTTCATGACCTGATCGCTCATAAAAAAGACGATACCGTGCTGTATTTCACCTGTATGGACCGTTTTGCTGAGGCGCTGGGCTTCAAGGAAGAGCCAGGTGTATATTTTTCCAACTGTGTTGACGGTAAGAAACAGCTTCATCTTCACGGGAACGGGGATATTCTGATCTGTGAACTTTGTCATCCTGTGGTCATCGGTAATATTTATAACGGAACGTCCTTAAAGGATATTTACAAAAATAAGCCGAAGCAACTTCAGGAGTTTCTCGACAAACTGCCTTGTCCTGCATATGATGCGCTTTTTCCTGTAGGAAGCAAGTAGACATGATTTGAGATTATGAGACTACAGCATCTACCACCCTAGCAGTCGGGGTGGTAGATGTCTTCATGTAACTCCATGAGTCCTTTATTATTTGTTTTAATGAAAGGGTTTACATGCTAAAATATATAAAAATGCGAGCTTCTTAGGAAAGAAGGAGTAGATATGAGATATAGAAATGTAGGCAATAGCGGTCTTAAAATTAGCGAAATCGGACTGGGGAGCTGGTTAACGTACGGTACAGCCGCCGAGCAGGAAGCAGCTCATACCTGTATTGCCAAAGCCTTTGAACTTGGAATCAATTTCTTTGATACCGCGAACGCGTATAACCGTGGAGAAGGCGAGAAGGCTATGGGAGCCGCTTTGAAGCCTTATCGAAGAGAGAGCTATGTGCTTTCTACCAAGGTTTTCTTTCCTATGGATTCTGGTCCCAATGACAGAGGGTTGTCACGCAAGCACATTATGGAACAATGTGAGGCGAGTTTGAAGCGCCTCGGCACAGATTATATCGACATGTACTTCTGCCATCGTTATGATCCAGACACTCCGTTGGAAGAGACACTGCGGGCGCTTGATGATCTTCAGGCTCAAGGCAAGATCCTGTATGCTGCGGTTAGTGAATGGAGTGCTGCCCAGCTTACGGATGCCTATGGTATTGGAAAACGGCTGAATCTGCGCCCGCTGATTGCCAATCAGCCGATCTATAATATGTTCGAGCGTTATATCGAGCATGAGGTACTTCCCGTATCCGGTCAGGTAGGCATCGGCCAAATTGTATTTTCACCTCTGGCCCAAGGTGTCCTCACAGGTAAATACAAGCCGGGACAGCCTATACCGACGGGTAGCCGCGGGGCTGATGCCTCTGTCAATAATGTCATCAGCAGTTATATGAACGATACTGTTCTAAACTGCGTTCAGGAGCTGGATCAGCTGGCGAAGGACTTGGGTATCACCCTGTCACAACTCGCGCTTGCCTGGATTCTGAGAGAACCGGGGATCAGCGCTGCACTGATTGGGGCTACTAAACCGGCACAGATCGAGGAAAATGTGAAGGCAGTCGAGGTGACTTTGCAACCGGAGACCTGCGCGGAAATTGAGCAGATTCTGAAGCAAGCAGAGGGTTTTGAGCCTTTGCGCTAAGCATCCACACGAGCCTCTATTGAGGGAAGCCATCAATAACAAAGTCTCGCTCTTCCTGTCCGTAACAGAGAAGGGCGAGACTTTTTAACTGGCATCAAGCATGGCATAGATGCCTGAAACCACACTAAATGCAATTCCGCTCACTAAAACAAGGATTTGCTTCTTGCTGAGATCCAGGGGATCAAAAAAGATGGGCAACAGCCATTTTAGGGTGATAACAGCCCATAAGCCCTCCAGTAACGCTAGTATCAATACCTTTTGCCCCCACTGAAGCTTCATTTGCGGTGTTAGCGGACCTTCAAGAAACAGGTCACCTGAAGTATGAATATTCCAAGAAACAATAACTACGAATATAAGAAGAGTTAATAGTGTTGACATAATATAGGCGATATCTTTTTTGGCCTTTTTCGTAAGTTTTGGCGATTTTTTAAACTCAGGCAAGCCAATCAGGAAAAAAACGATTCCCATAAAAATAGCCACGCCTATAAAGGAACCCAGTATAATATTCGCTATGATGCCGATGCCATTGATGATTAATAATAAAATAAGCTCCCCCCCTTGGGGTTACGATGATAGTTATTTTATTGTACACGCAGGAACAAAAATGCTCAAATATTTGGAAAAGCCCCCGGCACTTGTGCTGAGGGCATTTTTTGATTTTTTGCCAGTTATAATGCTGATTTAATGACCTTTTTATAATACAGAATGGATAGCACTCCAAAGATGGAATATAAGGCGGTGTATAGTACCATCACGATGATCATAGGCATCCAAACTTCGGTCCCAAACAAGAACCAGCCGGATTGGACGGCGAAATAGCTGTGTGATAGGCCGATCACTAACGGAATGCCGAAGTTAAAGAGTTGTTTTATTTTAATGCCTCGTAGCAGGTCACTTTGGGTGAAGCCTAACTTTCTCAATACAGTATAATTGGCCTTTTCGTCTTCGCTCTCATCCATTTGCTTAAAATAAAGGATGCAGCCTGATGTAATGAGAAAGGTGAGTCCCAAAAAGCCAACGACAAACATGATCACTCCCATATTTCTCTTCTGATTACTGCTCATTTCAAGCTGTGATGTTTGTTGATCATTAAAATTCGCAGCTGCAAAGAGGCGATCGGCTTCTTCAATCTGCGCTGAATTTAGCATATCAATTCCAATATATAAGGAGGACTTCTTTTGAATCTCTGGATTTACATCTTTCTTTAACCGCTCAAAAATGGTTTCGTCTACAATGACAGTGGGTACTCCCCCGGCTGCAAAATAGTAGGGAATCACATAATCCTTTTTTAGACCCACATATTGTTGAGGTATGACTTCTGTTTTCCCCTTCAAATCCAAGGGTCCAAAGTCTTTTAAGGACATGAATTTCTGTAACATATCATTATAGCCCGTTAAAACCGTTTGGCCTGGAGATACATCCGTATCCTCCACAGATCGGTCGCTTACGACAGGCAGTGTCGTGAAATCCGCACCCTTATTTAATTGTTCCATAGGAGTCTCCATAATTTGCGCTGTCTTCACACTGACTTGAATCACTTCAATTTTCTTTTCTCGATACTGTATATCATGCTCATGAAGTAACGCTTTGAATTTCTCCGCATCCGGCACATTCGTCATGGCAAAATGGGAAGGTACATTATCCTCAGCTGCTTGATCCGCAGAATAATAGGCGATATAGCTTAAGGATAGTAAACCGATAGCAAGTGCCGATACTGTCGTAATAATGGTTAACAACAAAGCATTGGATTTCATGCGGAACATAATGGATGAGAGGGACAGCACCTCATGAATGTTTAAGTAGCCGCCTTTACTTTTTCTGATGATATTGGAAATAAAGCGGATGGACCCTTTATAAAAGAGAAATGTTCCGATGATGACAGAGCCCAAAATAAACACCATTGCCATAAATAGCTCATTTAGGGATGTAAAGTCTCCACCAAATAATCTGGAGGAAACATAGTAACCTAACGCGATGAGTGAGACGCCAATGATCCCGATAATCATCTCAAAGATCGTTATTTTCTTGATTTTCCCTTCGGTGGTTGAGGTCACTCGGAACAAAGACAAAATACTTTGTCTTTTGATAAAAGAGTAATTCATGACCATAATCAGCAAGTAGATGACAACAAAAACGATGAGTGTTTGAGTCAGTGCTTGGTTCGAGAAATATAGAGTGGCAATAGCCTCGACGCCCGTCGTCTTAAATAAGATCATGATCACTAATTTGGAAAAAGAAAATCCAACCCCAATTCCAACGAAAAGAGAACCGAAGTATAAAATTAAGTTTTCAGCACTTAGAATGCGAAAAATTTTACTTTTTGTCATTCCGATCAGTTGAAATAGGCCAATTTCTTTACTGCGTCTTTTTATAAAAATATTATTAGCATACAAAAGGAAAATGCATACAATAGCGACCAGTAAGACGGATGCTGCCCGTATAGAAGCTGCGCCTTTAACAGAGCCCTTCACTTCGTCCATGGAGGGATCGTATTGTAATGTGACAAAGGCGAAATAGAGCGCAACACTGAAAATGAGAGCAAAAACATAGAGGTAATAATTTTTCAGGTTTTTTTTCAAATTCTTTAGAATGAGCAGATTAATGTTCATATTGGACCCCGCCTAAGACTGCTTGGGTTTTCATGATATCCTGGAAGAAGCTTTGCCTTTCCTGCACGCCTTTATGAAGCTGCGTATACATTTGCCCATCCTTCATAAAAATGACTCGGCTGCAATGGCTGGCTGCAACAGGATCATGCGTGACCATAATAATAGTTGCTTTGCGCTTTTGGTTCAGCTGACCCAGCTTGTTTAATAGATCAGAAGCCGACTTCGAATCAAGCGCACCCGTAGGTTCATCGGCAAAAATAATCGTAGGCTCATGAATAAACGCTCTAGCCGCAGATGTACGCTGTTTCTGTCCACCCGAAATTTCATTGGGATACTTGTCCTTGAGCTCATAAATCCCCAGTTCTGTAGCCACCTCCTGAAATCTTCGGTTGGCCTCTTTTTTAGGCGTTTTGGTGATAGATAGGGGCAAAAGGATATTCTCCTTCACGGTGAGCGTATCCAGCAGATTATACTCTTGAAAAATAAAGCCTAAATGCTGTTTGCGGAATTCAGCCAGTTGCTTTTCTTTCATTTTCGTCATTTCGATATCATTGATCTTAATGGAACCGTGGCTTACTTTATCAATGGAGGAAAGGACATTTAGCAGAGTGGTTTTACCTGAACCGGAGGCTCCCATAATACTGACAAATTCACCTTCCTCAATAACGATATCTATTCCCTTCAAAACCTCCTGCATATTTAGCTTATTACCATAGCTTTTGTGAATCTTATGGGCTTCTAAAATATTCACTTCGATGCACTCCTTATTGTTCTTGTAGCCTTATTATAAAAATCGTGCCGATGCTTTTCCCTTGATTGGGCGAACAATACATAAAAGCATGTGACATCTCTGTCACATGCTCATCATACTTACGAAATCATTTCGTTTGGGGAAAATTAAAGTGAAGGTAGTACCCGTGTTCGGTTTGGAGTGCACATCTATATGTATGAGCAAGGACTGCGCTGCCTTTTTCGTTAAATATAACCCCATGCCTGTTGAAGTATGATCGGAATGTTGGGTCGTGGATGTAAAACCTTTCTCAAAAATACGAGGTATATCCTTCGGATCAATCCCACGCCCAAAGTCTTGAACCTTAAGCTGTATTCGATCCTTATATTCATAGCTGTGAATGATAATATCACTGGCATCGCTATATTTGATGGCATTGGTTAAGAGCTGTCTGATGATAAAAGCTAGCCATTTGGCATCACTTAGCACTTCCATTTGCTCAAGTCGGATTTCAAAACCGATCCCTTTTTGGATGCACCATGACTGTAATGCTTTGATCTCTTTAAAAACCAGAGATTTTAAATCTACTTGCTCGACGTACAAATCGTTTTCAATAAAAGATATGCGCTTCTGATGCAACTGTTGGTCCAGCAGTAAATGAATTCGCAGCCATTCATAAGTTAGCTGAGCCTTAAGAGATTTGTCATCCAGTCGCTCAATCATCAAATGCATAGCGGTTAAAGGTGTTTTTACCTCATGAATCCATGATAACAGCTCATCCTTTTCGTGTTCCAGAGTCAATTGATTTTGCGAGATCATCTGTTGTAGTCGTTCGGTCTGATAGACAATTTTGTGTTCAATGATTCGCTCAAATGGACTTTCAGGTTCGCCCATTCCGGTTAATTCGAGAGGCCCCTCCCATTCTTCCAAGGCTCTATAGAACTTGGTTTCCTTGGGATAGCGAACGATTAAAAAAACCAGGAAAACCAACATAGATAAGAAAACGACATACAGGATCGGCATTAACGGGATGGCCGTATCCACATAAGCAATGAGAAGGATCAGCATTTGTTGGCATACAAAAAGTAGAATCCAGCTCCGCCTCTCTGTAAGGTATTTTTTAATCATAGGCAGGTGCCTCTTCTGTAGCCATGTAGCCTTGCCCCACTTTTGTTTCAATGAAACAGCCCAAATCCAGCTCGTCCAATTTTTTACGCAGGCGGTTCAAGTTGACGGTCAGGGTATTGTCGCTGACAAAACGTTCATCATCCCAGAGGCTTTTAATTAATTCCTCTCGTGTGACAATTTTATTTTTTTGTTCAATCAGCAGCTTCAAAATAAAAATCTCGTTCTTGGTTAATTCGATGGAGCCAGCCTCATTGGCTACTACATTTTTTTCATAATCGACCGTCGCTCCACGCCATGTTTTCAGGGAAACAGGTTCGGTATTGTAATTATATACACGGCGAAGTGTCGCTTGTAATTTTGCAATCAGTACATCAAAATGGAAGGGTTTTTGGATAAAATCATCCGCTCCAAGCTGCATCGACATCACCATATCCGTAGGATGATCCCGTGAAGATAAGAAGAGGATGGGAACGTTAGAGTGGGATCGAATCATTCGACACCAATGAAACCCATCAAATTTCGGCAATTGAATATCAATCAGGACCAGATCAGGCTTTATCGTTGTGAATTCTTGAATGACTTTACTAAAATCCTGGATGCCGTACACATCATAGGCCCATTGAGTTAACCTGTCCTTTATTTCATGGAACAAAGTTTCATCATCTTCAATCAGCAAGATTTTAAACAACGATTTCACCACTTTTACTTTTTTATATAAAGTGTATAGCAAAATTTGTTTATGTGCTATATGTGAAAGAATCAACTTGATATTGCGATAATCTGCTGTTAATAGTTGAGGTTTATAGTTGGTTTATATCTACTATTTCATACCGTTAAAGGATGGATGTATTGATGGGAATTCACACCTATTTTCGATCGCTAAATGAGTTGGAAAGAATTATTCGTTGTCCAGGCAAGTTTAAATTCGAGGAACATAGTGTATCGGCTCATTCCTGGAAAGTAGTACAATATGCCAAAACCCTGGCTGATATCGAAGAGAGAAACGGCCTCAATATTGATTGGAAAAAGCTATACGAGATTACCAGCAGTCACGATTACGGCGAGATTTTTATTGGAGACATTAAAACGCCTGTTAAGCATTCCTCCAAGGAACTACGGTTATTAATCCAGCAAGTTGAAGAGGGTATGATAGAGTATTTTATAGAAGAGAATATTCCCGAGGATTTTAAAGCAATTTTCCGCAAGCAGCTAAGAGAAGGTAAAGATGATTCTGTTGAAGGCTTAATTTTAGAAGTAGCGGATAAAATGGATCAGGTGTATGAAGCGTTTGCCGAGCTTCAGCGGGGGAATACTGAAAAGGAATTTATCGTGATGTATCGCAATGCGCTTGTAAAAATCAAAAATATTAATTTGAAATGCGTTGAGTATTTTTTGGAAAATATCCTGCCGGATATGGTTAAGGAAGAAACGCCTTCATCCATTGATATAAAAAAGATCACGGAAGAGGCTTTAGCTCTGTAAATGAATTTTCTCGCCGTCTTTCAGAAGCCGCGAAGCGCTTCTGTTCATACATAACAATAGTTTTTTTATAATAAAGCAGGTTCTATATGAAAATAAAAAAGCAATCAGGACAGTTGATTGAACCTGCCCTGATTGAATTGGAGAGAACGGAGCTTATTTGGAAAATGGATTCGGGAAATTCGTTTTCGTAGCAGCATATTGTTCCTTGGTATTGCCAATGCCCAGTTCACCATTTCTGTTAAATCCCCAGGACCAGACTGTTCCATCGGCTGTCAAAGCATGCGAATGGTTGCCTGCTGCACTGAAAGCGACTACATCGGTTAGAGGCGTATTCATCTCATCTACAACCTGAGTCGGGACTTTAATCGAAAACACATCAGTCCCATCACCTACTTGTCCTTCATTATTGGTTCCCCACCCCCAAAGGGTTCCGTCATTTTTCAGTGCGAAAGTTTGGGTTTTGCCTGCTTTCAGTCTATTTACATCGGAAATATTAATCAATACGGGGGATCTTCTAAAGGTAGAGGTTCCATCCCCCAGCTTACCCGAAGTATTGCTACCGGAAGCGTATACTTCTCCGCTATTCGTTAACACATAAATGCGGTCAGCTCCAGCGGTAAAGTTTTTGATATCATCAATTCGGTATTGAACAGGGGTAAGCTGGTTTTCTTTATCATCCTGTCCCAGAGCGCCATCAAAGCCACGTCCCCATACCCATAACTGATTGTTTTTGTCTAGAGCCGCGCCAAAGCTATCACCAGCGTCAATGGCTACAATATCTTCTAAGCCTTGTACCTGAACAGGTTTCACGGAAAAGGCGGAAGCCCCTTTTGTGCCAATGCCCAGTTGTCCAAAATTATTTTCTCCGTAGGCCCACACGGTTCCGTCATTTTTGAGCGCAAGCGTAAACTGGCCTCCTGCTCTCACTTCCTTAACATGATCAATATATTTGTTTTTCACAGGGACTCTTGCTGTATCCCGCTTGTTCCCGGTCCCTAGCTCGCCGTAACTTGCAAAACCCCAAGACCAGATCGTTCCGTCTTTTTTGAGCAAGGTTGAGTGCAAATCACCAGCATCAATCATAGCGATGTCAGATACATCTGCTTGCATCGGGCTTGTTTTATTATTTCCACCGCCATCGCCTACACCGAGCTTGCCATTACCATTACTTCCCGTTGCGTAAAATGAAGATCCATCTTCCATAGCCAAGTAAGCATTAGTGGTCCCTGCCGAGAGCAAATGATCGTAATTTACAGTAGAATCAGCGCTTGCCGTAATAGAGCTTCCTACTAAAAGTGTTGATGCAGCGAGGACTGCTAAACCGAGTTTTTTTAACATATAATTGCACACCTTTCAAAATGTAATGGTTAAATACAGGATAAAAGCAACCAAATTGTTCCTGTTACGTCTTATTAGTAATTCGCAAATGATAAACCAGATTAGGGAGGATCACTGATGAAAAAAAGAGTTTCTGTCCTTGTCTTACTTATGGCAACATCATTGTCCGCATGCGCTAAAACCGAATCGGCGCCGCCAGTTAAACAACCTCATAAAAATGAAGTGGTGGTTCAATCCATTTTTGATCTAGAGCGCCTAGAAAGCACAATGGTGTATACGGGGCGTGCTAAAATTAAAAGCATCGAAAAAATGGATAAAGAAATCGAGCAACCATTGGCCGCTCCCAGCATGAACTACTTGATCCGATTTGAACAGCCAGTTCAATTTGCTCAAGAACTACCCCAAAGTGACGATCCAACGGAGAAGCCTATTCAATCGGTCTATATATCCGTTCCAGATACACATATTTATAAGCAGATGGATGGTCAGCGGAGGCAATTAATCCGTCCAGCAAAATTACAGGCAGGGCAATCCATTGAAATCTCCTACGTGTACCCTGCAACACCTGTTTTCCTGGCATTGGAAATTACCGTATTGGATGATTTGTAGAGGAGGCCGGTAGGGCCTCCTTACACCTATGAAAGCACGTCATAAGGCTTAGGTGATATTAATGAGTTTTACCATGTTGTAGATATAACGTGTTTGCTCATATTTGACCATAGTGCCTGCAGAATTTTTGACCTGAATGCCGGACGAGCCTCCACCATCCAGAAGAATGGCTTCGAAACAATCCTGCTTGATAAAATAGTTGCGAAGTTGTTTCAGTGTTGCATTTTCATGAACAACCAGATAGACCTGCCAAATGTTATTGACAACTTTGAAGCCCAAGCCTGTCCGTCCGATGGATTCGGTGTATCGCAGGGTTCCGTTCAAGTCGAAATTTTCAATCTCTTTCAGCTCCTTGAGCCATACATCTTCCTCATTTTTCAGTGATAGACTACCGCCGCTAATAATGGATTTGTACTTAATTGCCGTTCCCATTTGTTTTTTGAGATCCGTCACACTTGAAGTACGGGTAATCCCTATTTTTGTTTTGTTGCTTTCCGTAAAAATAAATGCAGTACCCCGACTATTCTCTTTGGCATTTGCCTTAATATCGTGAGTATTATTAGGTGTCACCGCAATGGATAAACCTTGAGTCGGCGGCGTTGTAGTGCTGATAGGGTAAAAGAAGCCCCCATTAATCCCGTAGTCGGTTTGCTGTGTGATCCGGCTTCGAATATTTTTATTTTGAATATTCGAGGCTGGCGTAATGATCACATGGAAACCATCAGACGTTTTGGTGTAAGAGTAGTTTGCTGGCATGGGAAACCTCCAATTAGATGATTTTGAAACAGAATCTCGCGCGATAATTCGTTTCTCATATATATAGGAAATTTACAGCAGCCTTTTACAACCCTGAAATCAAATTTTTTAAAAAAAATTTGAACATCATATACGACACCACTTGACTTAAAGTTAACTTTAAGTAGTAACATACGGGGTGTAACGTGGTGATTAGGAAATACGTAACTATTCTGACAATTTAGGAGTGATAGAATTGAGAAAGAAACAACTGGGTAACAGCGACCTTCAAGTATCTGCTCTAGGGCTGGGCTGCATGGGGATGTCTGAGTTTTATGGTGAGTTGAATGATCAGGAATCGATCAAAACACTTCATCGTGCGTTAGAGCTGGGGATCAACTTTTGGGATACTGCCGACACCTACGGTGTGGGGAAAAATGAAAAACTGATCAGCCAAATCCTGCGGAGCCACCGGGATGAGGTGGTGTTGGCTACCAAATTCTCCATTATGCGCGGAGAGGATGGGGGATTCCTGGGTGTTAGTGGCCGTCCTGAATATGTAAAACAGGCATGTGATCGCAGCTTGCAAAGATTGGGTGTAGATGTGATTGATTTGTACTACCAGCACCGGGTCGATCCGAATGTGCCTATTGAAGAGACAGTAGGGGCGATGAGTGATCTGGTTCAAGCGGGAAAAGTCCGCTATCTGGGGCTATCTGAAGCGTCTCCTGCACTGATCAGACGTGCTCATAAGGTACACCCGATTACAGCGTTGCAGACAGAATACTCCTTATGGAGCCGGGAAGCAGAAGATGAGGTTATACCGACATGTAAGGAGCTGGGCATCGAATTTGTGGCCTACAGTCCACTTGGCCGCGGCTTTTTGAGCGGGCAAATTCAGAAGTTTGATGATTTCGCAGAAGATGATTTCCGTCGCACGGTGCCGCGTTTTCAGCCTGAGAATTTCCAAAAGAATCTGGATCTCGTGCAGCATGTTAAGGATCTTGCGGCTCAAAAAGGAGTCAAGCCTTCTCAGCTTGCTTTGACCTGGCTACTTGCACAAGAGGGAATTGTACCAATCCCCGGCACCAAACGGGTCACGTATTTAGAGGAAAATGCAGGAGCAGTTGATGTGGGCTTGTCCGCAGAAGAAATGGAGACGATTAACGCCATCATTCCTAAAGGAATGGCAGCCGGCCTTCGTTACCCGGCAGAGCGGATGCCAAATTGGCAAGCTGAATAATAAGGATCACGAGATAACCCCTTAAGCCGTCTTTAACACGAATCGGCGTGAAAGACGGCTTAAGGCTTTATATATAAGCAGGAACGTGCTTCGTATAATGCCGAAGGCATCCTTTTACAAAACAGGAGCTTGCAATGCAGTATTGATATTTTGCAGATCCACCGACAGCTGCTCTTTTACGTTCCAGGGGTGATACCAGCCACGTTCGATCATGTACGTTGAAATTTGCTCATGCATATCGATAGCTTCATCCAGTTGTTTTGTAAGCATAGCTTTAATTTCTGGAGTTCCCGCTTCCGTTACGGCCATAGCGTAATTTCTCACACCGCTTTTGGCGGTGTTTAAAAAATCAGCAGCAATCACTTGGTCGGTTAACGTATTGAGTCCGGTCAAATACTCCAAGAGTATATTCATTGCTCCACCTCCTGTGATGACGAGGCTTGATTTAGAACGTTACCCAGCTCTTGCAATTGTCGTGTTGTTAGGTCAACGTCCTTTTGCAAAATAGCTTTGAGAACCGGATCAGAGATCAATGCTTGCATTGTTTTAGACTTGGTAAGACACACTGTTTTGAATGCTGACAATTCATGGACTTCAAGTGTTTCGTGCAGGCCATACACCATATAACATTTGCCTCCAGTCCAATATATAGTTAAGGTTTAAGTACAACTTTGATGCAATTGTCTTGTCTGGTATCGAAAATTTCATATCCGCGCTTGGCATCGCTTAGTGGAATGACGTGTGTGACAACGTCACCAGGGTCAACCTTCCCCGTATCTATCAACTCATACATGTAAGGCATATAGTGAATAACAGGAGCCTGTCCCGTACGTAAATTAACATTTCGCTGAAAAATATCTCCCATCGGAAAACCGTTATATCGACCGCCGTATACCCCGGTAACTTGAATGGTGCCCCCTTTGCGGACAGCCTGTGTAGCTATGACTAAGCCTCCCAAAGCTCCACCGTGAAGTTTAAGACCTGAAGCCAAGGATTCCAGCGGAGACATTTTGCCGCTCATGCCGGAGCAGTCAATAACTACGTCTGCGCCTCCTTTGGTCATCTCCTTCAGATAGTTGCCGACGTTTTCTTGCGATTCCACATTCACGATCTCCACATGATTGGTGCGCTTTGCGTGTTGCAGACGATAATCCAGATAGTCTGCCGCAATGACTCGTTTTGCCCCTTTGAACCAGGCGAATTTTTGCGCTAATAGACCTACTGGTCCACAGCCAATAACAATGACAGTATCCCCAGCCTTCACTCCGGCATTATCGACGCTCCAAAATGCAGTAGTCATAGCATCAGCAATCAGGCAAAGCTTCTCATCAGAATGTTCGCAACTCTCCGGAATTTTGAAATGAGTGAAGTTGGCAAAAGGCACACGTAAATATTCAGCTTGTCCACCTGGATATCCACCGGTTGTTCCGGAATAGCCAAAAAAACCGCCCATCTCTCCATTTTCATTCGAATGATCACATTGGCTTTCCAATTGGTTTTTACAGTAAAAGCATTCACCACACGCGATGTTGAACGGAATGATCACGCGATCTCCCTTTTTCAAGTTAGTCACGCCGCTGCCGACTTCTTCTACAACCCCCATCGGCTCATGCCCAATTACATAATTCTCTTGTAGATTCGGAATCATTCCATGAATGAGATGCAGATCTGAACCGCAAATAGCGGTTGTTGTCAGTCTGACAATCGCATCATCGGCTTTTTGAATACGTGGGTCCGGAACGTCTTTAACGACAACATTTTTGATACCTTGGTAGGTCACTGCCTTCATGCCTGCTTCCCTCCAATATGTTCGTCCGGCGTGCGGTCAAACATACCTTTGCGTGTGGTATCGTCTGGGAACAGTTTCATCTTGCTAATGTCCACCGTCTTATTGGCTGACAGTTGATCCAATTGATATTGCTTTTGCAAATCATAGGGATGAAACCATTTTTTTCGTACCATCAGTTCAGTAATTTCCTGATGAAGCGCGATACCTTGATGCAGTTGATGGCGCAATAGGGTTCTGGCATCGGTAGAGACGGTTTCTGTTAAAGCTACTGCTGTGTTCCGAACCCCTTCCTTGACGCGAACCAGAAAATCCATTGCAAGTGTCGTGTCTGCCATTTCGGGCATATTTAATGAGTTTTTTGGGTCCACATAATCCATTTTGGCGGACTGGGTCTGGCTAGGTGTCACATCATTCACCTCAATTTAAAATTGGTGTTGGACGGGAGTCAGGAACAGGTGCTTGAAACGGTGCTTTAGCGTAGATTGCTTGCAAATCAGCAATAGCCTGAATAGATTGCTGAACATCTTTTTCCATTAAATCCTTTAGCTCTTGATCGAATACTAAGCCCTGCATTAATTTGGACTTGGCTAAACATAACGTTTTGAAGTTAAGCACTTCATGGATCTCTAGGGACTCATGCGCCGCTAATGTAGGCTGTTGGCTTATCATAGGATCACCTTTCTTTTATGATTCTCGAAGGTATGTTGTCCAGCATAACTAGATTTATTCCGAAAGGATCGTTCTATTCGGCTTCAACCTTGCCAAGTGCTTTTTTAGCGGGTCCCTCAATTACTTCGCCTTGATATGAAAAGCGAGAGCCATGACATGGGCAATCCCATGTTCTTTCCGCCTCGTTCCAGTCAACTTCGCAGCCCATATGGGTGCACGTTGTGTCTACTAGGTGCAGTGTCCCCTGTAAATCTCGGTAAGCGCCTGCCCTTTTGCCATTCAGCCGAATGACTGCCCCTTCGTCTTGCTGGAGTTCTTCGGCTTTTTTGTGGCTGATTCCCAGCTTCCCGGCAATCAAGTGTTTAGCTACATTCGCATTTTGTGTCACAAATGTTTTAATGTCGGGGTCCGCATGAAATCTTGAAGGGGAGAAAAGATCCTGATACGGGCTTTCCTTTCTGGTAATCAGATTCGTATTTAATAAAGCCGCTGCGACACTTGTGGTCATCCCCCATTTTCTATAACCCGTAGCCAAGAGGATGTTAGGAACATCGGCTAATTCCTGCCCGATATAAGGGAGCTTGTCTAACGAATACAGGTCCTGGGCCGACCAGCGATAGACGATTTCTTTTAACCCAAATGTTTGCTCTGCGAACTTTTCTAAAGCTTCATAGTATTGAAATGTGCAGATTCCTTGACCCGTTTTGTGGCCTTCGCCGCCGACGATGACCATCGGTTCACCGTTTATTAGTACAGAGCGAAGCGAACGTTTGGGGGTTTCCGCACTTAGGTACATGCCACCCGGATAGGTTTTGTCCGTCTTGACGGCTAGGACATAAGACCGCTCGGCATGCAATCGCGCAAAATAAAGACTGTTTGGATCATTAAACGGAAAATGAGAGGAGGATACGACATGGTTGCAGGTAATTTTATGCCCGTCGCTTGTTTTAATGATGGCAGGGTTTCCTTTATCCACACCCACAACGGTAGTCTGTTCATAGATTTTCCCGCCTTGCCGAATGACTTGATTTGCCAAATACCTTAAGAAAGGAACCGGATTAAACTGAGCCTGGTTTTCCATCATAATAGCTGCTTTAGTTGAGAAAGGCAGAGGTGTTTGTTCGACATAACTTCCCGGGATGCCAAGTTCCTTATAAGCTTTATACTCGTCGGCGATTTTTTCCACATGCGTATCTGCACTTGTATAAACATAGGCATCTTCTTCTGTAAATTGACAATCAATATGATTCTCTTCTACCGTTTGTCTGATGAATTCAAGAGCATCACGGTTGGCTTCGTAATAGAGCCGAGTTTTCTCCTTGCCAAAATGTGAAAGAAACTCGCTGTAGATCAAATCATGCTGTGCGGTAATTTTGGCGGTCGTATGGCCTGTTGTTCCATGAAGTATCCGCCCTGCGTCGACGACTGCGACATTTAGCCCTTTTTTGGACAGTAAATAAGCAGTGGTAATACCCGTGATCCCCGCACCTACAATAGCAACATCCACCTGAATATCTTCACTGAGCTTGGGAAAACTGGGGATGTCAGTTGAAGCTAACCAATACGATTCTGGAAATTGCGGAAAGGCGACATGATTTTCATCTTGTTTCATTTTCACAAGCACCCCTTTGACTACAATTATTGTATACATTGTTATCATTGTATGATTTTATATACCCTAAAAAGGGATACTTTCAGCCAGCCTTCATCTTGTTTTCAGCCTGACTGGGTACAATCAAGGCAATTTTCCCGGGGAGGATGCATAACTAATGAAAACAAAGACGAAAAAGACGGTTTGGATTCCGGCAATCATTGCAGTTACGGTAGCGGCTCTACTCGTAATCTACTATTACTACATGTCCTCGGTTTCCGGTGGCAAGCCTGGCATGCGACCTCCGGGAGGCGGCAATGTACCAGGGCACATGGGCGGAAGTCCCGGAGGAAAAGGTGGTGGGGGAAACGGAGAAATATTTAACACCTTGGGAACGATCTCCGTTTTTCTTGGGGCGGCCTCTTTCTGTTGGTTCTGGTTTAAGAAGAAACTGAGATCACCGTCAATGTTGGTTCAAAAGGCCGGAAAGTTGTTTCACTCCTTGCATAAACTGCTGGGTTGGGCGACCTTGATTCTTATTGCCGTTCATGGTGTCTATTTCCTGATTACCAAATTTCAAGATCACAAAACCTACTCCGGCCTAGCAGCCTTTGCTATTATACTGGCTATCTCCGGGTACGGTTTCTATATTAATAAAGTACGTAACAAGTGGATGCGAACCATCCATCGTATACTTGGACTGCTGTGGGTTCCCGTGCTGCTACTGCATGTCGGCGGAACAGCAATTATGGCGGTCATCGCCACTCTTGCCGTGGGGGGACTAGTCTGGACAATCGACAGAATGGCGGAGAAAACGATGAAGCCTGTCGCAGGGGACACTCTATAATTTTATGGAATGGTGTTACCTTCATTCCGGGGGAGAACAAGATGCTGGCGGAGGTGTACGGTTACATTTTTTACGTTGTACTAGAAAAACTGCTGCGTCCTTAATAGGACGTAGCAGTTTGTTTTATTTAATGACTATGAAATTAAATAAGCTAGTTACCTAATTTGAATGCGAATTGTCCTAATATATGCAAAGTAGCAGAACAGGAGTTTATGCTCTTCCGTTAACCAGAATAACATTAGCTTGAGTTCCTGATTGGCGCAGCTTAATTAAGGGCGCGTAGTCATCGGAATAATAGAACTGCTTGGCAGCCTCGTAAGTCGGGAATTCGTGAACTACGACTATTGACGGCTTCCATGTGCCTTCCAGTGTCTCGGGCTGTGGATCTAGCGTAAGGTTGCGGAATCCCGGAACTTTCTGCAGCAGCGCATCTGCTAGCTCTGCGTATTGTTTGAAAACAGCTTCTTCCTCTACTTTTATATCTACGATAACATATGCGCTCATATTCATTCTCCTCTGTATGTCGGACGGTGATCATACGTCCTAGGATTTCGCCGGCGAGCATCTTTAGCTTAATCCGACACGCGGAGATTTGTAAATTAGGCACTTTTTTTATCCTCAGTTTCATTTATTACACCGGTTCGTTATTTCAGGTTTGAAAGTCGGAGAGATGATGTTCGGCTTGAAATCGTTCTCCCCAAGCCTTCATTTGGGTGAGTATTGACTCAAGCGAAGCCCCGAGCGGGGTTAGCGAGTATTCCACTTTTGGCGGAACAAGGTGATGAACTTCGCGGTGAATGAGACCGTCTGCTTCTAACTCTCGCAGTTGGAGGGTCAGCATTTTTTGGGTGGCCGTGGGAAGTGCTCGCCGCAGTTCTTGAAACCGCTTAGTTCCACCCAGCAATTCGTACAGAATGATTCCTTTCCACTTTCCGCCGATAATGCTTAAGGTTACTTCCACCGGACAGCCTTTAGTCGGCGTGCAATTAACTCCATTGTTCAGCCGTTTTCTCAACGATATCATCTCCTTTCACTTTGTTATTATACCAATACTGCACTTGCAGTTTAGTTCAGATACAGCGATACAAGGCAACACTTGATTTCAAGTTAACTTTAATAAGCAGCATCTAGTAGCAAGCCGAGTAATTCCAGCCTTATATCCCCAAAGCCATCCTTAACGCGGATCGGCGCGAAAGGCGGCTTTGGAGATATACGTATGCAACTAAGGACGTGGTTTGAAAATGCCGAAAGGTCGTCCTACGGGCAGGAATGTACGGCCAAAATGTGCATTCAGGACAGCAGCTCCTGTACCGTACAGCGAGAGTAGACCGATGCCCATTTCAGCATAAGCAGCGATGGTATGGAACACCTCTGGGGCGATGCCAAATGCATCGAAGCTAAGGCCGAGGAACAGAAAATCAATCAACACAAAAATAAAAAATAGAACCTTATGCGTCTCCATGGCTCCAATGGTCATGAAGAGCGTAAAGATGAGATAGCCGGCAAAGGCAAAGCCGAGCTGTCTGCCATCCACCGCTGATGCCAGCTCTGAGCCGAATACGCCCATTTTAATCATCCAGCTACTAGCTACGGCTAACCAGAAGAAGGCGTAAGCACCAAATGCCGTCATGCCAAAGGTGTTGTTATGCTTTGCATCCTGAATGCAGGCAAACAGCTGTGCAAAGGCACCAAGGAAAATAGCCCAAGGAATAATAAAGCTCAAGCCATCAGTGAGACCAAGCTTTTGGGATGAAGCTACAAGCGTTACAATGGCCAAGCCAAACAGGCCGATCGCGCTCGGATCGGCCGTTATGATTTTTACGTTAGAATGAGATTCATTTTGCATGAAAAAATAGAAGCCTCCAATAATATTCAAGTACGCGTCAATCTGCCGATGCCAGAATCACACTGACATATTGTAACGGAAACCAACCTACTCGCATAGTAGGTAATTCATAAAATTCCTACCGATCTGTTTAGTGACGGGCAAGGATTTATTAAATGGTGTTAGCGCAGGATTTATGATAGTATTTACACCTATATAGAATGAGGAAGTGACATAGTGATTAATATAACGATTCCAACTCCAGATATCACGATTACCAAACAGGTTAACCCTGAGCTCAGCCATATTTACGGATTTACAGATTTCCACCTGATCCCTAGAGATAAGGCTGGTATCTTTATGTTCTACAACGCACAGGAGGAATTGCTGTTCGTTGGGAAAGCAAGAAAGCTAAGACCAAGAATCAAAAAGCATTTTGAAGATAACGTATCGCCGATCAAGGCCAATCGGAACGAAGTGGCGATTATTGAGGTCTGTATTGTGGAAGATGCGGTGGAACGAGAAATTTATGAGACCTATATCATCAATTCGCAAAAGGCTAAATATAACGTTGAAAAAGTGTTTTTTAAGTAAAGAAGCAACTGCTTTATGATAAAAGAGCAATAAGCCGCAGTCGTGCACTGCCCTTATTGCTCTTTTAAATTCGTGCATTTAGATCCTTTCAAGGACGGGGCGATGTAGTATGAACAAAACCGACCGGTTGCTGGCCATTTTGCTAGAGTTACAACGTAACGATATTTTACGGGCCGAGGATTTAGCGGTGATTTTCGAAACAAGTGTGAGAACGATTTATCGGGATATTCAGGCTTTAAGCGAATCGGGCGTGCCGATTGTAGGGGCACCGGGCATTGGATACTCCTTGATGGAGGGATACTTCCTGCCCCCTGTAAGCTTTACTGTAGAAGAGGCTGTGGCACTGCTAATCGGAGCAGATTTTGTCGAACAAAAATTTGATACAGACTATGGCATGAAGGCACAAGCTTCACGTAGAAAAATTGAAGCCATTTTGCCAGAGAGCGTTCGCAGGGAAGTTTCTCAGGTGCGAACGACCATCAGACTGCTGGCGGTGGGTAAAGGGGCAGACCAGAGAGAGAAAACGTATTTGGAAACGCTACGCATCGCTGTATTGAACAAACGGAAGGTTCGGTTTAGCTACTCCAAAAAATTGCCAGAGGCTGACGGGAATCGCCAAAGTGTGCGTGTGGTCGCCCCTTATGGTCTTGTACTGCTGCATGGTTCGTGGGTTTTGATTGGACAATGCGAATTGCGGCAGCAGCTGCGCCATTTCCGTTTGTCGCGTATGGACGAGCTGATCATGCTGGAGGATAGCTATCAGTTGCCTAGTGATTTTAATTTGCAGGATTATAAACAACCCGATGACCGCCATGTAAATGTTCGCATACAAGCCAATTCGAATATTGTAGATAAAGTGAAGGAAGCGAACCATTTTTACATGGAGTCCATGGAGGAGCATGCAGATGGACTGCATGTACTCTATCGCGTCAGACAGCCAGAGGAGTTACTATCATGGATACTTGGATGGGGTGCAGACGTGGTTGTGCTGGAGCCTGAATCGCTTCGCGAGCGTGTCCGTACGGAAGTGGAAAAAATGTTGAAATGCTACTGACATAATGCTGTCAGTAGCATTCTTGTATAGTAAAGCTACTTTGATAGAGAGGGGCATTTACTATATGAATACAAGCGAAACATTACAGCGTTTTGAAGAAACGGTACAACACTATCTTCTTGAATTGGACAGCTTCAGCTTGGAGCAATTGCAGTACACACCGCAGGAGGGACAATGGTCGCTTGGGCAAATGTATCTTCATTTGGTGAACTCTGCTCTTTATATGCATCTTAGGAACATAGATCTTTGTCTACAGTCTAATGGGGAGAAGGGGGATAAAACGGAGGCGGGCACAGCTGCATTTAACTTGGGAAGCTTTCCACCCATACGTATACAAGTTCCACCATCTCCGCAGTATACTCCCCCCCAACCGACGAGCAAAGAAGAGATTGTAGAAGGATTAAACGTGGTGATCCGTAAAATGAGAGAGATTGAGCCGACCGTTGAGAAATCAACAGGGTCGTCTACCGTCTCTCATCCCGGATTTGGCGCGTTGAATGCGGGAGAGTGGTTTAGACTCATCGAGATGCATTATCGTCATCATCTTTTGCAGATGGAGCGCTTGAAGCACGCAATAGCCGGTTAATCGTCTCTCGGCGCAGCCCGATGAACTGCCCAATTTCCTCCTGCGTCAGCACGTCTGTTAACGTAGCGGGTGCGATGTAGGAGTGGAACCAGCGTTGAAGCTTCCGAAGCTTCTCGGCAGGCGATACCTCCGTGAGCTGGTCAATTCGTTGCTGCATCATGCGCAGCTTATCCTGTAGCTGCAAAGCAATGGCTCGACATTGAGCCGGGTCTTGCTCTAGCTTCAGGTACCATTCTTTTTGCGACAGAACCTCAACCTCAGAGGTGACCAGCGCCATCGCGGTACCATAATAGGGATTGGGACTGATGAGGGAGTGGTGCGGGATAATTTCATCGGGCACAATTACATTAACTAAAATTTGCGAGCCGTCTTCATGGACTCGGACAATTTTTAACAAGCCGCTCTTTAAGTGATATAAAGGGCCTGATTCCCCTTGTCGAAATAAGGTCTCGCCTTTGTGTAATATCATGAACGTGTATAGCCTCCATTTCATGTATTCCAGCTTTTAGATGAATCCGCCATTCACGCGGATGGTCTGTCCGGTAACCCACTGCGATTTAGCGCTGACCAGAAACTCAATCACATCAGCGATATCTTCCGGTTCACCGAGACGACCCATAGCATTCATTTTCTTCATGCCTTCGATCTGTTGCTCTGTTTTTCCTGCCTGAAAAAGCTCTGTGTTGACAGGACCGGGAGCCACGGCATTGATCGTAATTTGCCTGCTTCCGAACTCCTTGGCCAGCTGACGGGTAAATTGCTCCACTGCGCCTTTCGTACCCGCGTATACGCTATAAGCCGGAAACATTTGTCCGATCACGGACGTGGACAGATTCACAATTCTTCCGTAGTTCTCCATGTATTTCATCGCTTGCTGACAGGCAAAGAAAGTACCTTTTACATTCAGTGCGAATTGTTGGTCAAAATCAGCTTCGGTCACCTCAGCCAGAGGTTTGGTAATCATCAGCCCGGCGTTGTTAACCAGAATATCCACTTTGCCGAATTCAGCAATCGTATTTGTAAATAAGGCTTCAATATCGCCCATCTTGCTCAGATCAGCGTGGAGAGCTATGGCCTTTCCGCCTTTTTGAATAATGCCTGCTACCACTTCTTTAGCTCTGTCCGGACTACTGGCATAATTGACGACTACACTAGCACCTAGATTAGCCTGCTGCTCGGCAATGGCACGTCCAATTCCCCTGGAGGAGCCAGTGATAATCGCTATTTTTCCTTCCAAATGCTTCATATGTGTTTGGCCTTCTTTCTATATATTTTAAGATATCCCTTTTTCTAAAAGTATCCACACTTCTGCAAACTCCTGATCAATCGTCGGATTCTTCCATTCATAAGCATGTGCGGGATGATGAAAACGGGCTGTGGCATAGAAAAGCGTACGCGCCAGTTGGGGCGGCTGATCGGCTGTGATACCCCCGCGCACAATAATATCAGCGAGCTGATCCACAATGTGGGCGATATGTTGGTCGATTAAATCCGCGGCTTGCTCGGTGACCCGGGTATACATCTCGAACATTTCCTCGTCATCGCGGGCATAATACTGCTTAAGTTCGACCAAGGTCTGTATATATCGTTTTAAGTGCGATATTCCTAGCACAGATGAATCCTGGCATATCTCCGTTAACGGATCGATAATCTTTTCATTTAGCCATTTTTCGGTCACGCCTTCAAGAAGCTCGGCTTTACTTTTAAAGTGTCGGTAAATAGTGCCGTGACTTACTCCTAACACTTTGGCAACATCCGTCACGGAGCTTTTGGTTACACCAAAACGTCTAAGGGTGTCTTCTGTAGCGATAAGAATCTGTTCCTTGGTCAGTATATCTGAGGACTTTTCCATAGAGACACGGTTGACTTACCGTGTGAGTCACCTCCTTGAAGTCAGGATAACACAAAGAGTATCAAATGACAAATATACGTTTTTGTCATTTGATACTCTTTGTTTAAGAATCTAAAGAAGTGACCAGGAAAACTACAATAGCGATTCGATGACAGGGTCAATAGCACAGGTTGCCGTTGTTACTTCAAATCTGGCTTTTACATAGCCGCCGCGATCAATCAGGAATTTGGAAAAATTCCACTTGATACCGTCGCCAACGTATATTTCTGGATATTTATCCTGCAAGAAATCGTCCATCCATTGGCCGTCTTTGGCCTGGGTATCGAAGCCTTGAAACGGTGCCTGTTGGGTCAGATATTGAAATAAAGGATGAAGGGAAGATCCTCTTACCTCCGTCTTCTCAAATAATGGGAAAGTTACTCCATGCTTAATTTGACAAATTCCCTGAACCTCCGAATTGCTACCCGGCTCTTTTCCATTGAATTGGTTACAAGGAAAAGCAAGGATTTCAAAACCTTGTTCTCTCCGTCTTTCATAGAGCTTTTGCAGATCAGCGAATTGGCTGGAGAAGCTACACATGCTGGCAGTGTTTACAATAAGGAGAACCTTACCTCTATAGTCTGACAATTCAATCGGTTTCCCGTTAATTGAGGTTGCTTGAAAATCATAAACAGACATGTTATCGTTCCTCCTCGCGTTATTTTTTAATACATCATATATCTAGAGTTGTTATTGGTCCAATATATTATTGGGATTAACTTTAT
The DNA here is from genome assembly GCF_053006485.1 of Paenibacillus sp. JJ1683. Lineage (NCBI taxonomy): Bacteria > Bacillati > Bacillota > Bacilli > Caryophanales > Paenibacillaceae > Paenibacillus > Paenibacillus sp. JJ1683. The sequence continues at coordinate 5,609,260 of NZ_CM129820.1, read as the reverse complement.
AGGTATTTACAATAATTGCGTCATGTAAAGACCCATAGTACCCCTCTCTCTCTCTTTGAAATCAAAGAAGACTTGGCTTAGAGAGAGTAGGAGATTTGCCTCTTACATAGCAAACTGTGGCATTCGCCGTTACCAAGATAGAATATAGATGCATATTCATGTAGTGTGTGCAAAAACCCAACAGAATCGAGGGATATTCGTGCCCATTGGAAAGATGATTCAATACAAGGAAATGCAACAACATCCCATTTTACGCTCGCACTTGCCCGAAACCCGCTGGATTACGAATGCAAGGACTTTACGGATGCTGGATACCTACCGCACTGTCTTTATCAAGCCTAATTATGGCAGTGGAGGAACCGGCATCATACGCGCGAAAAAGGTAGGGAGGAGATATGAGGTTCGTTGCGGCTCCAGTCGCAGAGTCGTTAGATCCCACGCTGTAAGAAGAGCAATTAGAAGCTATCGGAGACCTCATCGTCGTTATTTGGTACAGCAAGGACTTAAGTTAGCCAAGTACAAAGGTTCGATTTTTGATGCCAGAGTGTATATGCAGAAGCCGGAATCGGAATGGGTCATTTCAGGGATAACCGGCCGTGTCGCTGCACCTCGAAAGGTCGTTACCAACTATCGGAAGGGAGGACATGCGGCGCCGTTGTCCAAAGTGCTTTTAAGGGTTTTTAAAAATGACAGAGCGAAAATGAAAGAGATTTTGGACCAGGTCATTGAGCTTTCTAGAATCATTGCCGACACGATTGACCAAAATCATCCGGTTCGCGAGCTGGGCATCGATCTTGCTATTGAAAAGAGCGGTCAAATCTGGATTATTGAGGCCAATCCGCATCCAGGACATATGTTATTCAGGCAGCTCCCTAATCATAAGATGATTCGCAACATTTTGAGAAATAAACGTCGTATTCATCATCATTAGAATAAAGTGTTTTAAATCATTTATGAATAAGATAAGGAGGAGAACGCCCCGGCAAACTTGCGGGAGCATTCTCCTTTTTAGGTTCTAGCTTAACAGCCACCTTCTGTCTAAGAAGGCGGCTTGTTTTTTACCTAGAAGCCCAGTAACTTTATAGCGTTTGTCCGCTGTCTATCGTAATGATCTGGCCTGTCATGGCTTCCTGTTCCAAAGCAGAGCAGACCATGCTGGCAATATCCTCAGGTGTGGAAATGCGCTGTAGCAGCAAGTGGGGAGCCAATTGTTTCATTTGTTCTTCCCTACCTGCCCACCATCTTGTGGCCACCGCGCCTGGTACGATACAATTGACTCGAATATCAGGTGCCAGCGATCGTGCTAACGACTTGGTCAGCCCGTGGACGGCTGCTTTGGATACTGCATAGGGTAGCGAGGAACCTAGCCCTGTTTGTCCAGCTATACTTCCCAGATTGACGATAGCTCCTTGTTGACGATGCTTCATATAAGGAGCCACGGCTCTGGCACAGTGAAACATGCCTTTCACATTGACATCCAAGAGATCATTCCACACCGCTTCCGTAACGGCCTCTAGATCATCCATCGGAATATGATGTGTAATGCTGGCGTTATTCACCAGTACATCAACCGTGCCGTATTGCAGAACAATCTGCTCGACCATCGCTCGAACTTCCCGATCTTGGGAAACATCTGCCTGTAATGCAATTGCACTTCCTCCCTGTTCAAGTATCCTACCTACGGTTTCCTCTGCATCGTCTTTAGAACGGGAATAGTTTACGACTACCGTAGCCTTACGATCCGCCAGCTCCATACATATGGCTCTCCCAATTCCTGTACCGCCTCCTGTAACCAGTGCTACTTTTTGATGTAAATCCATGTATGTCCGCCCCTTATCCAACTCGTTAGTTTTGTGTGAAAAATAATATGATCTAATATGGATCATTGTAGAGGATGTATTATATTATGTATAATTGAATTAACTGAACTTGAAATTCAATAAAACTGAATTAAACGAGCGACTTAGGAGTAGGAGAATGGATATTAAAGCACTTAAAACATTTCAGATGATTGTGAATTGCGGAAGTTTTATGCGTGCAGCGGAAGCGTTGAATTATGCACAATCCACCGTGACGATGCAAATACAGAGACTGGAATCCGATCTAGGAGTTCAGCTTATTGAACGGGGCAAGAAAATAAAGTTAACTGAAGCGGGCAGGATGTTTCACGAGCAAAGTCTGCATATTGTAAAAGATATGGAGCAATTGCAGGAAAATATGGAGAACCTGCAAAAGGGAACCGCAGGCGACATTCGCATAGGGGTGACTGAACCGACCGCCAGTTACCGACTACCTGAAATTTTAAAGCGATTCTTAAACCATTATCCTTACATTCGGATTTCTGTTGAGTTTGGGAATACCCCTACATTAAGCGAGCGTATTCTCAAAGGGGATGTGGACATCGCATTATGCTCTGCTCCGGATTTAGGTACAGAACTATATTTTGAACCTTTATTTAAGGAGAATTTTGTAGTTTTGATGCCTGAACATCACCCTCTTGCACAAAAGGAGTGCATTGGACCCGCAGATTTGCAAGGGCATCGCCTACTTATTACGTCGTCCATCTGTCCCTATCGGCGTAAACTTGAAATGGTCATGAAGGAACATGGAATAACCACGTTAGACACGATGGAAATTGGTAGCATGACGGCTCTGAAATCTTATGTGGAATGTGAATTGGGGATTGCCCTTGTGCCCCAAATTCTAGTCCATCCTGTCCCGGTAGGAACAGCGGTGAGGCAATTAAGCGGCAGCCTGATCGATATGACCTTTGGTCTTCTTTGTAAAGCAACCGAGGCACCGCTGAAGCTAGCAAGCGCAAGGCTATATTCTGTGTTAAAGAAAGAACTGGGGCAATTGTCCTGAGCATACGATAACAAACCGACTGCAATAGGCAGCCGGTTCGTTTGTTTATTTTTTCGTAATCGGGATCCATACTTCACTTCGGTAGTCCTCAGCATGAGCATCCCCCATGGTATACACTTCCAGCTCGGGACCGCCTGAATGCTCATAATTGCTGGCAGGGAACCATTCCTGGTAAATTCTTTGCCATACCTTCTGGATCGAGTGAGGCATAGGGCCGGTGGATGTAAACACGGCCCAGGTGGCAGCCGGGATGGTTCTGGCTTCTAATCCGTTCGAGGCTGCTACGTCTTCGTTACCCTCTGCGGCGATAAGGTAGCTAAACGTCTCCTCACCATGCTTCATGTCCAGACATATACCGAGTATATCGTCGCCTGTCCCCAAGGCATGAATGCGATCTGATGTGCCATCTCCGTTAAGCTGATCCCAGAATTTTGGGATTTCTCGAAGATTTTCACCGTTCTTAGTAGTAACTTGAATGGACTTCCCAATGACCGTAAACGCCGCCTTCTCTACAATTTTATAATCCATTTCCTGATCTCCCTTCAGCGATAGGTGGAAGGTGATGCGCGGAAAGGCTTTCAGGTTCACTCCCGGGTTTCTGGCCTCAGAGGGAGAAATACCGTGTACCTTTCGGAACGCTTTAGAAAAAGATTCGGGGGAATCATATCCGTATTTGAACGCAACATCCAGTACTTTGGTGGTAGAAAGACTCAACTCCTGAGCAGCCAGGGTCAATCGACGTTTGCGCACATATTCTGCTACCGTAACGCCAGTCAGCATATAAAACATCCGTTGAAAATGAAAGGGAGACGAGTAGGCCGCCTTTGCAATTTCATCGATATTGAGGGGCTGCTGCATTCTATCTTCCATTAGATCGAGTGCGTTCTTGATCCGAACCAACCATTCCAACCACATCACCTTCCTTGGTTGTAATCATATCATTCACGGTGTCCGTCATCCTGTCTTTGCGTGCTGTTGTTGAACAGGATTTCATCAGCCTGCCCCCTTGTGTTCATAATTAAAATTTGGGACAATAAAAGAAGTGTTTGAATAGCGCAGAGCGCTCAAACATGCTATGATGCAATGATAGTTGAGACGAGTCGTGATGGCTAGGGTTTATATATAGAAATACGAATTTTAACGTTTGTGAAAAGAGGATCGAACATGAAAAAGGAATCCATTTATGGATTAACGTTAGACCAATTGACAGCATGGCTCATGGAGCATGGACATAAAAAATCTCGGGCATTACAGGTATGGGACGCATTGTACCGGAAACGAATTACTGATTTTGCGGCGATGACAGAGGTTCACGAGAGTTGTACTCGCTTGTTGGCAGAGCACTTCTCTATTGAAATCCTGGAAGAACACGTGAAGCAACAATCAGCAGACGGGACGGTCAAGTTTTTGTTCCGCTTGCAGGATGGGAATTTGATTGAGACGGTATTAATGCGGCATAAGTTTGGACTATCCGTATGTGTGACGACCCAGGTGGGATGTAACATTGGATGCAGCTTCTGTGCGAGCGGATTGTTGAAGAAGAGCCGTGACCTTTCCAGTGGTGAAATTGTAGGACAAATCATGAAGGTGCAGCTGTATCTGGACCAGGAACGTCCGGGCGACCGGGTCAGTCACGTTGTGGTAATGGGGATTGGCGAACCGTTTGATAACTTTGTGAACCTGTCCGATTTCATTCGGGTCATTAAGGATCACAAAGGGCTGGCGATTGGGCCGCGGCATATTACTGTGTCCACAAGTGGCCTTGCCGATAAAATTATTGAATTTGCAGATTCCGATCTACACGTCAACCTTGCGATCTCCCTCCATGCTCCGAATAATGAGATTCGTACCCGCATTATGAAGATCAACCGGGCGATCCCGATTGAGAAGCTCATGCAGGCGATTGATTATTATTTGGACAAAACCAATCGTCGGATTACGCTAGAGTACATCCTCCTGAAGGATGTTAATGACGGTAAGGAGCATGCGCTCGAACTGGCTGAGCTGGTGGGCCATCGTCGCAATCTGGCGAATGTGAACCTGATTCCGTACAATCCGGTGGATGAGCATAGTCAATACCAGCGGAGTGAGTCGGAGTCGATTACTGGCTTCTATGATGTGTTGAAAAAGCAAGGCATTAGCTGTAGTGTTCGGCTGGAGCACGGAGTCGACATTGATGCGGCCTGTGGACAGCTACGCAGCAAGCAAATTCGCAAGGATGCGAGCGGCAGCCGCAATGCGGAGCGCGAAGCGATTAGTTAAAATGTACGAGCGTACTCTCTAACAGGAGTACGCTTTTTTTATACATGAGTCATGGAACAAAACGCCAACTATAAATGTGAAAATAGTCACGTAATAGTTGCTGCTTTTACGTTATAGTGAGTGGTTAGTGGAGGGGTTATATGGCTAACGTAATTTCAAATGTGGCGCTCGTTCCGGGCATTTATGTAATGAAGATAGAGGGCAAATTTAAAGGGAAAATGGGTCAGTTCTACATGCTGCGCAGCGGGAATGGTTACCCACTGCTGCCAAGACCCATCAGCATTTATGATATCGGGGAAGAGAGCATTTCCTTTTTATACCGGGTTGTTGGAGAGGGGACCAATCTATTTTCCCAATTACAGCCTGGTCAGGAGATTCAGTTGGAAGGACCTTTCGGAAACGGGTTTCCGCAGGTCGAGGGCAGTCTAGCTTTAATCGGCGGTGGCATGGGTACAGCACCTTTGTTGTTGGCTGCAAAATATTACCCACATGCAGACGTTTATCTGGGTTTTGCACAGCAAGCCTTTGGGGTTGAAGCGTTCGAGGCTGCGGCAGCATCTGTACAGGTCAAAGTAGGGGGAAGCATCGTCGAACAGGTCGATCCGGCTCGTTATGCGAATATGTTTTCCTGCGGGCCCACTCCGATGTTGCAAGCACTCGCGCTGAAAACGGCGGGTACAGCGTCCCGTTTATATATTTCAACAGAAAGACACATGGCCTGTGGTATTGGCGCATGTTTGGGCTGTACTATGCGTACCCGTGAAGGCAATCGGAGGGTATGTAAGGAAGGGCCTGTATTCCCGGTGGAGGAGGTGGAGTTCGATGATCTCCATGGCGTGTAATATAGCAGGTGTACCGTTCAAAAATCCAATTATCATGGCATCGGGTACGTTTGGATTTGGGCGTGAGTTTGCGGAGTTCTATTCTCCTGAACTTCTCGGCGGCATCGTCGGCAAGGGACTAACCCTTCATCCGAAGGCGGGGAATACGGGGCAACGAATACATGAGACAGCATCAGGCATGCTGAATAGTGTAGGATTGGAAAATCCGGGTGTGGCGGCTTTTTTGAAGGATGAACTGGATGACATGACTCGCTGGAATACAGCTGTTATTGCCAATGTGGGCGGCTCCAATCTGGAGGAATACGTTCAGGCCGTAGCCATGATTACGGAAAACGCGCAAAAACGCCGTACAATGAACCGCAGAGGCGTTGACATGCTGGAATTGAACATTTCATGTCCCAATGTGAAGCAGGGTGGAATGCAATTTGGTATCCAGACGGAGGTAGCACGGGAGGTTGTGCGTCAGGTGCGCAATGTGACGGCACTTCCGCTGATCGTCAAGCTATCTCCTAATGCAGAGAACATCACGCAGATGGCAGTGATGTGCGAGGAAGAAGGCGCGGACGGGGTTTCGCTGATCAATACATTTTCTGCAATGAAAATAGATATACGTCGGCGTCGCAGTGTCTTTGCCAACACGTATGCAGGCCTTTCCGGCCCGGCAATCAAGCCGATTGCCTTGCGCATGGTTCACCAGGTGGCGCAGGCGGTATCGATTCCCGTGATCGGGATGGGCGGGATCAGCTCGGTGGAGGACATTATTGAATTCACCATGGCAGGGGCCGCCGCTATTCAGGTGGGAACGTATAATTTTGTCCATTTACATGCAGGGGCTGAGCTGGTATATGGACTAGAACAATGGATGCAGCAGGAAAAGGTGCAGTCGTTGGATGAGATACGAGGAATTTTGTGAAGTTTGGACTCGTTTGTGCATAAACTTAAGCATACAAAACCGGCTTGTCTTTTAAGGCAAGCCGGTTTTGTATTTTATTTTACCGAACCAGCCAGATTCGACTAATGGTTAATATCGCATTTGTTCAAGATGAACGAAATTTGATTTTCCAGCCGATGAATGGCTTCCTTGGATGCCTGGTCGTTGGCACCTTGTGCCTGAAGCGTAGCGAGCTCCTGCTTGAGCTGATGAAGGTCTTGTCCTGCATGGGAGCAGTCGTAATTGCTTTCGAGATTGTCAATCATCCGTTATCCTCCCTTTCGTTAGGTATACGTCCTTATTATGGAGGATTGATCTTTCCTTATTCAGCATATTGTTCTATTTCAGGTACAGACTACGTTAATTCCCGATGAGGCGCGTAAAGCTTGCAGAATAAGAAGGGAATTTGTCAAACAATGTCGAATAAAAAGGGATTATAGGGGCAAGATAGGCTCTTCTTCTCATGGAGAGCTTGATAAAGAAGCTGGGTGATAGGGTTGCGGTTAAAAGGCAAGTTGAAACCGAGAAGACAATTCAAAGTTTCGCTACAATTCATGATTATTATTTTGGTTGTTTTAGTTATTATTATTTCCTTAATTATATCCTTGCTTCTCATTCGTAATTTCGTGATTAACAAGCATTTTGATAATACGAAGGAAAAACTTTCGGGTATTGCCAAGGTGGTTGCCAGTGACAACGATGTGATTCGTAATGTTGAGCGGGGAGTTCCTGTGAGACAGATCCAGGATTACTCGCTTGGAGTCATGCATAACGTTAATGTAGATTTTGTAGTCATACTGAACCACGATTTAATTCGGCTATCACATCCGAATGAAACCATGATTGGCAAGCCTTTCTCTGATCTGAATGATGCCAGAAAGGCGCTATCCGGTCAGGGACATTTTTCTGAGAATATCGGTGTTTTGGGTCAAGGCTACCGTTATTTTACGCCGATATTCAATCAACAGAATGAGGTCATTGGCATTGTATGTGTAGGACTGACCATGAGAACGCTAAATCATGATTTGATGCAGGCGCAGTATACCATTTTTGGAGGACTGATGCTGGGGCTCTTTAGTGGAGTTCTGGGGGCGATCATTCTGGCGCAAAAAATCAAAACGATTTTATTTGGGCTGGAGCCACAAGAGATAGCAACACGATTACGTGAAAAAGTAATTATTGAAAATGAAGTCTCTGAAGGCATTATAGCCATTTCCGCTGATAAGAAAATTATGCTTATGAACAAGGAAGCTAAGGCCAAGTACCAATTGGCGAATCAAGACAAGAAAGCTCCGATTGGCGAGCAGATCGATACCAGCTTTTATAACGCGCTCTTCAAGAAAGTGTTTGATGATAAGAAGAAGATCAAGGACCGCTCATTTTATGTGAATGGTATAGAGGTCATTGCGACAGTAACCCCTATACATGTAGAAAATGAGTTTTTTGGGGCAGTGGCTACGCTGCGCGATCAATCCGAAATGATTCATCTTAGTAATCAGTTAAGTGGCACCAAATATTATATTAACTCTCTTCGCGGACAGACGCATGAGTTTATGAACAAAATGCACGTGATCTCCGGACTGATTGAGATGAGGAAATATGAAGAGGTCAGTCAGTATATTCAGCAGCTAAATCACCGGTATCAAAATGAAGTAGGCTTTCTAACAGAGAGAATTAAAGTTCCGGCGTTAGCAGGTTTTATTATGGGGAAAATCAACGAAGCACGCGAGCAGAATATTTCGGTGTTACTGGAAGAAAGCTCAAATGTCTCCAATCTAGAGATGCAGGACATTGTTCATGATGTCATACACATATTGGGCAATTTTTTTGACAACGCGATAGACTCCATTTTACAAAAAAGGCAACCCGGCAAAATTGAATTAAAATTAAATTATGAGTGCGAGGGAAATGTGTTCATTTTGAAAGTGAAGGATAATGGTATGGGGATTGATTCCGAAATGCAACAAAGAATATTCGAGCATGGCTTCTCAACCAAAGGAGAGGACAGGGGTTACGGCTTGAATCTGGTTAAAACCATGGTGGATAATCACCAGGGCATCATTGAAATGGACAGCCAACCTGGCCTGGGAACAAGTATCTATGTAGAGTTGCCCTGTACATTGGAGGTGACGAGTGAATGAAGGTACTCATTGTTGAGGATGATCCCATGGTTGCTGAGCTCAACCAACAGTTTATTGAGCGTATGGACCACTTGGATGTGGTAGGTAAAGCAGATACCGTCCAGAAAGCGCAGGATTATCTTCAGAAACACACACCGGATGTGGTATTACTGGACGTGTATTTACCCGGAAAAAGCGGATTAACCTTGCTATCCCATATGCAGGAGCATCAGTACCATGCTTCGGTTATTTTAATTACGGCTGCAAAGGATATCCAAACGGTGAAGGAAGCTGTTTTTTATGGAGTGGCGGACTATCTAATCAAGCCTTTTACATTTGAACGTTTTAAGCTGGCTGTGGAGAAAATCCAGCGTCTGGCCACGGTAATGGAGGAAGGGAACGGAATTAATCAGGCTGTCATTGATCAATATTTTAATAAAGAAGAGCCTATGGGTGTGGAAACGAAAAAAACTACTGAACATCTATCCCCAAATCTATCAAAAAATCTGTCTAAAAACTTGTCCAAACTGACCATGACTACCATACTGAAGAGTATCCAAGAGCTGGACGGACCCTTTTCGGTTGAAACCTTAGCCAGAGAAGTGGACTTGTCCCGTATTACAGTCAAAAAATATATTCAGTTCCTGGTAGACGATGGCTTCCTAATTGAATCGATAGAATACCACAAGGTTGGAAGACCACTAATGCTCTATCAGATCAATCCTGATATAAAAGAACCGCCATTTCCAGTATGATCTGGAGATAGCGGTTCTTTATTGTCCAATGAGTGTACCAGGCTTTCTGCATTATTTCATAGCGAGAACAGGAAGTGGAACCAGATTGTCCGAAGAATGAGTTGTAATGATATCATGGAAGTTTTCGTAGCTGGTTTCAATCATGTTGGATAACGCAGTAACCGTATTCGAGCCCGCATGAGGGGTTACCAAAACTCTTGGATACAGCTCCACAAGCTTCTGGATTGTTGGGTCCGGGAGCATTTGCCATGGGTCAAATGCTTTGAAAAATAGTTCTTCCTCTTTAGGAAAGACATCTGTTCCGAACCCTTCCAAATGATTGCTGAGCAATGCATCCAGAATGGCTTGGTTATCTTGTAATTCCCCACGTGAGGTGTTGATGAGAATAGCTCCCTTTTTCATTTTTGCTAAAAAGCTGGCATTAATCATTTGGTCGTTCTGTCCCGGCAGGTAAGGAACATGCACACTGACGATGTCACTCTCTGCCAGTAACTCATCCAAGGTTGTGAATGGAACGACGGCCTTGGCCGCGCCCGATTGGTACACATCATAGCCGATAACAGAAGCACCTAATCCTTTAAACAATCTGGCTTCCGTCAGACCAATGCGACCGACCCCGATAATCCCGACTTTACAATTGTGAATCTCTTTGCTGAACGTATGCTCGTCCACAATAAAATTTTTGAAAGAGCTTTTGGTAGTCATATAAGCGGTGTGACGGAGCAGCATCATAGCCAGCGTTAGGGATAACTCTGCAATAGCATTCGGAGAGTAGGATGGGACGCGTGCGACCTTCATTCCAAATTCGCTGCAAGCATCCAAATCAATGTGGTTGATTCCGACCGTTCTGGTGAAAACATATTGAATGCCGTACTTATTGAATTTTGTAAGATTTTCTCGATTGGCAGCACAGTTTCCTCTTAACAAAACAGCATCGTGATGCTGCGCCAGTTCTGCATTGCTGGAGGTCAGTAGCTCTTCTACCAGCGTCAGTTGAAAGTTATATTTATTAAGCTCATGGAAATAGGGCTTCTCATATGAACGGGCACCATAGCAGATGATTTTTAACATGTTGTTTTCCCCCTGGTTTAGAAAATTCCAATTTTATCGATGACATTGAGCGTAATGATCCACACTGGAATCATGACGACGGAAGTAATAGTTGATAGAAGCGAAGCGTTGGAAGTCAGTACAGCTTCCTTATCAAAACTGATAGCATAGGCTGCGGCTACGGTAGCTGTAGGAGTAGCCATCATAATGACAATAGTAGATAAAGCGACAGTATCGACCGACAGAATATGAGATACAGTCAACAAAGCCAGCAAAACGATGTTCACAATAGGTACTAGCCAAACTTTAACAAGGCTGTAATACCATGATGTCTTGTCTGTAGCTGCCGATTTGAAGCTGATCTCACCCAAAGTCGAACCAATCGATAGCCAGGCCAGTGGAGAAGCTAGTCCGGCAAGGTAGGTCATGGGCTTGAACAGCCAGACAGCGGTTTGGTCAATTCTTAGAAAAGCAAACTGCTGAATGGTTCCATCCTCTGTAGCCACACTCATTTGTGGTAAATAACCCTGGAACAACCAAACAAACAAGCCTATAAAAGTCGCGATAACGATCGGATTCAAAAACATAGTTTTGAGATTTTTAAGCTCCATTTTTAAGCCGCTCATTTTGATATAGCCATAAGAATATAAGAAAATGCGGTAGCCTATATTAAAAATGGAACTGTACATGACTCCGGTAGGACCGTAAATGGCACCGACAATGGGAATTCCAAAAAAAGTAGTAGAACCGAAAATAGTGAGTACCCGCAGCACATCCTGCTTATCCTTGTTGTAGCTCAGGAAGAACGGCTTGGAAATAAAGATGAGAATGATATAAATGAGAATCCCCCAGATTAAGACATTCATGCCTTGTTTTAATATGGTAGGATTGATATCCTGCATGAAAGAATTAAAGGCTAGTGCCGGTAGAGCTACGGTGAGAACAACCTTAGATAGCATCTTTCCTACGGCTGCGGTAAAAATCCCCTTCTTGCGGCAAAAGAAGCCGAGCAGGATAATAAAAACGGTAGAAGCGATAGAACTAACAATGCTGTTATCTGTTAAGGTCGCTTTAATCATTTCTAGTAAAGACATAGATAAAACCCTCTCTTGTACCTTTTTTCACATAATTGACGATGCAAAATGTGACTATGCAATTCCCTGATCTTTTGGCCAAAGTGTTTGGTTTGCACCTTTATAGTAAAAAAACTTTGTGAAAAAAAGAACAATATCTAATTAATTTAACTTATGAAACTAATTTAAAAAATTTATACGTCACATCAGGATGTAAATGTGAGGTGCCCATCAATATACATGCTATAATATAAAAAATTAATTCCAACCTGGTTAGTGGGTTAAATGGATAAGACAAGTAGGAGGGTCCGCATGAATCCGATACAACGTATACTGAACAAATTTCAGCTGATCGTGCTGGACGGCGCAATGGCGACTGAACTAGAACGTCACGGGCATGATCTAAACGATAGCTTATGGTCAGCCAAAATCCTCTATGAACATCCAGATTCGATCAAGCGTGTACATCGAGATTATTTTGAGGCTGGGGCAGACTGTGCGATTACGGCGAGCTACCAGGCCACTGTGGAGGGCTATGTTCAACGCGGGCTGAGCGAAAATGAGGCATTAAAGCTTATTCAGTCATCGGTGCAGATTGCTGTACAGGCACGAGATGAGTTTTGGGCCGATGTGACGGCTACTGCGAGTCAGCAGACTCGTCCCAAGCCGCTGGTTGCGGCCTCTGTCGGACCCTATGGGGCGTTTCTCGCTGATGGATCAGAGTATCGCGGTGATTACAAGCTGAGCGAGGAGCAGCTTATGGAGTTTCACAGGCCGCGCATGAAAGCTTTGATTGAGGCGGGAGCAGACATTTTAGCTTGTGAAACGATACCCTGCATGGTTGAAGCCAGGGCCATCGCCTGGCTGCTGAAGGAATTCCCCGGCACGTATGCCTGGATCAGCTTTAGTGCAAAGGATGAGCAGCATATCAGTAACGGTGAGTCTATCGCCGCATGTGCAAAGTGGCTGAATGAGCACGAGCAGGTGGCTGCAGTAGGGATCAATTGCACGTTGCCCAAATTCATTCCATCCCTTATTCACGAAATACACAGCCATACGGATAAGCCGGTGGTGGTATATCCCAATCTGGGGGAGGAATATGACCCGGTCACCAAAACATGGCAAGGCCATACTTGTACAGAGACGTTCGGACAGAGTGCCCGTCAGTGGTATGAAGCAGGAGCGCGTATGATTGGTGGCTGTTGTCGGACTCAGCCACAGGATATTAGAGAAATCGTGGCATGGTCGAGAGAGGTATAAACGAGAATAAACTTTCAGGGAAGGTTATCATGGAGTTTTCCTCCATTGCCGCAAAAGAACAAGCAGGCTGAACCGAGTTATACTCCAGTAATGGAGCAACCTGGTTCAGCCTGCTTTTTGTAAAGAATGAATTTCTAAAGCCTCGCTTCGTTCGCTATTTCTCTACCTCTCTACCTCTCTACCTCTCTATCTCTTTGCCAATCCAGATCAGCTTTCCACCAAACGTTCCAGCAACGCATCTCCATTGCGGCTGACCCGAATATAGGCGTAACGAGCGTTCTGTTCAACAGTACGCCCGGTTCCTTCAGGGATGAAATAATTCTCAACACCGTACAGAATACGAGAACCATTCCATTGTCCGTTAAGAATGATTTCATGATTGGCAAGCACTTCACCATCTTGATATAGACGATCAGAGATGTATACTCCTTGGCTATCTGGTGTGAGAACGACTTTAACTTTGCCTCGGTTCCAATCCTTCTCCTGAAGAGGGTCCTTGGAAGGAGGGGTAGAAATATCGTAATTCAGTGCCACATAGTCGCCCTGCAACAGGGAACGCGGATCTATAGGAGCCAGCTTGAGCTTAACGGAGGCACCTGTGGCGAGCAGGGTTTCACTTCTCGCCGTCTGATAGCCGATAATCCCCAGCTGTAGTACGATGACGATGGCAATGAGTAACGGGCTTAAGCGCATAAAGCTAAAGCTGCGGTGGTCGGCGTCGAATGCTGCTTTGCCGCTATGAGCCATTCGTCGATCGAACCACCAGGTAATTCCGAGTGTAATGATCCCCAGCAGCGCCAGTGTAAAAGATTTATACAGCAGCGTCCACAATAAATCATAGTATTTGAAGCCGATAAAAATAAACCAGAATACGACGCTCGTAATGGCCTGCGATTTGTGTTTGTGACGAATAAAGGCAAAGACCATCCATGTAACGATAATAAAATAAAAAATATTAATGAACATATAAGAGTGTGGAATGACATCCTCAAAAAACGTCGCCCAAAACAGGAACAATAAGCCGAAGAATAATGAGCTATCCCGAAGATGTTCTTTTAACTCTGTCTTGAGCACAAAGTAGCTTACCCCATATAACACGGCATTGAGCACGAATAGGGCGAAGATGATGAATTCATAGGTCCAGTTCCAACCATACCATTCTTGATACTGCTTTAATAAAACAGTCGCCATATTCAGGTTTACAAAAGTATAGGCAAAAAATTGCTGCCTTTTCCCCTTGGAGCGAAACCATCCGGCGATGGAAACGATCAGAAATAATACTGAAAGTAACGTCTGGTCTGACCATAGAATGGCCGCCAGACCGGTAATATAGCTGATGGTCAGCAGTGTATAACGGACTACAGAATCCAGCTTGGACTCCGGTATGACAATCATCGTAATCATCAGCAGCAAAGACACACTCAGCAGTACATATTCGGTGTGATTTACGTTCGTGCTAATCATAATCAGTCCAATGAGGGATATACTGCCAATCAATACTCCAACCACTTTGATTACACGGGATACGGTTTTGCTGATCCATTCACTACTGCGGTCTTCGGAAACAGTTGTCTGTGCATCGGATTTCGCGATATCTTCTTTGTTCTCATTGGGTACTTCTCCAGCCTCCAGAGACGGTTTTCCCAAACGATTTAAATAACGAAAAAACCATACGTTACCCGTCAGTAGCAGTGCCACAAAAATCAAACCGAAAACAAAGAATAAAGATGAAGAGTACGCCTCTGCCAGCTCTATAAATTTAAAGACAGCAAAAGCCGAGAGCGCCAATGCATTTAAGGTCAATAACGTTTTATTCAGCCGAACCTTGATAAATATATAAAATCCTAAAGCAATCACAGCGATATGCGGTATATTCATGATCAGGCCATACCCATCGAATGCAAAGGAGTTGGTCATCGCCAACATAGCTATATGGAGAACAGTAAAGCTGATGTATTGTAGTGGAGCAGAATGTATACGATGAAGGAACGTCAATAGAAATAGAACCAGATTGAATATTGCGAACACTCCAGCAATGGATAACGATTCCAGTTGGCTATAAGCCGCGCTTTGCATCGTTGGATAAAAATAAAGCCATACCCCCAAATGAATCAATACATAAGACAGCATATAAAAAGGATTATAGCGGGTGATCCAGCTAAGCAGTAAAGCCGGCACTGACCAAATGAGAAACAATCCATAGCTGTCTGCATGGGAGTTGTAAATTTGACCGAGTAACGCCACGGAAACGCCGAAGGCTACACAGCCAGCCAGCAGAAATATATTGGACAGAAAAGCTTGTTGCCCGGGAACAGCACGAACACGTGCAAATACAAAAGACAAGCCATAGAACAAAACAATAAGCGCAATAGCTAGCACAATTTTGGCTGTCCGATCCAGTCCGCCCCAATTGGAGGCGAAAAAATAAATAATCGCAGCCAGTATCAGTGAGATGCCCAGCAGATAACCTGTACGTATAGCATTAAATCGCAGCATGGAATTCACGTACCTTTCCTGTTGGTTTGATGCCTATTATAGCGTTGATAGCACTCAGAACCAAGTACAAATTAGGATCAGGTCATAAAAAAGGGAGAGCCGCCGTATGATGGTGGTTCTCCTGTATCGTTGCTGGATTCCGACTAAGCGTTGGCAGTGCGGATCTCTTGCCGGGACTGATGCCGGAAGCGATATTCTCGGGGTGGGATTCCTGCTGTTTTCTTAAATGCCTTGGAAAAGGTGGACATGTCGGTATAACCGATAGATTGGGCGATGATCGACAGATTGTAAGTGGTCTGTTCCAGCAATCTTTTCGCTTCGTTAATCTTGAGGGTTTGCAAATATTTGGCGGGGGAGATAAGGAAGGTAGAATGGAATTTACGTGAAAAATGCGCACGATCCACACCTACATGCTCAGCAATTTGCTCAATTGTAACACGGTCACAATAATGCATTTCGATGTAATCCTTCCCCTGCTGGAGCCAATAATCGGAGCATACAGAGTTGCGCAGAGCACCAGATGTGTTGCGGGACAACTCCTCGAAGATCTGATGTAGTGTAATTAAGCGGGCCAGATCGCTGCCCTGTCTGTTGTGGTCGTTGGCGATGGAAAATAGGTTGGAGATCAGTTCGAGGATTTCCTCGCTCACTGCGTTAGCTATAAATGGCTTAGAGGGGTTAATCCCGATCCGCTCCAGTAGCGCCAGAGATTTCGGTCCCTCAAAGGCAATCCATACCTTTTGTAACGGGTGCTCTTGGTCGGTGTAAAATTCATGGGCAAGATGCGGAAAAAAACAGAATACATCAGACTTTTGCACACGATACTTCTTTTCCTTATAAATGAACTCAGCTTGACCTTCAAGTACAAAAATAAAATAAAAATAAGGGACAGCCTTGGGGCCGACATGACAGCTTGCCTTCGAAATATCCATACCCAGTCTGACTGGCCAAATGGCACTGGATTTTTCCAGTTCGGTTGTTGTGAAATAATGGTCTTCCACGATGTCGAAGTGATCTTCATTCTTTGTTCTTCTCATCATTGTCACCTCTCCTTTGGTGGAGATAAGGGAATTTTGATTTTATTGTATATAAAGGAAAGTACAATTACAAGTTAATTCATTGGAATTTAGGGTTATAAAATTAAAACGGTAAAGGCTCCATGGCTGGTTTGAGACGAGCCGTGGAGCCTTATAGAGTCCTGCCCTATACGATTAGCCTGTGTTTATACGTTCAGGATTCCTTCTTTTGGAGTAACATTAAAGGCTTTAGCCAGATCCGACAGCTCCTGATCTGTAATCCGTTGCTGGATATCATGCTTAGCAATCAGCATATAAATTTGCGCTGCTTTTTCAATCGTTTCAATCAGGCCAAACGCTTCATCAATGGAGCTACCTGTTCCGAAAATGCCGTGATGAGGCCATAATACAGCGTGATGATCCTTCATTTTTTTCGCTGTTTCACGGCCGATTTCGCTGGAGCCTGGCACCATCCAAGGGATTACACCGATACCGTCTGGAAAGACTACGATACATTCGGTACACATTTCCCACAGCGTTTTGGTGAATTGGTTTTCGTCCAGACTATGAATGAAGGTCATGGCAATGACATGGGTGGCATGATTATGGATTACAACCCGATGGTTGGGATCGACCTTCAAGCGCTCAATATGGCTCATAAAATGAGACGGCAATTCGCTGGTAGGAACCGCGTCATGCTTGAGGCCCCACAAAATTTCTAGCTGCTCACCATCTTGGGATACACGCAGGACTCCTAAATTGGCTTCCGGATCGGCAATAACGTTTTTGAAGTACTTGCCTGATCCAGTGACGATAAAATATTTGCCTGCCAGTTCATTCACGGGGAAAGCAGGTTTAATCGTTCGAATGACTTTATGAATATCAATATATTTGGCAACCTCGGCTTCATCCAGAATATAGCTTACATTTCCTCCGTTGCGTTCATCCCAGCCGAATTTCCACATGTTTTGCGTAATTTCCGCCATCTCGCGAACAAATGGGATATCCAGTCCTGATTTTCGTTCTTTTTGATTCTCCAGCACAGTAGTCATAGATGATCTCTCCCTTTGGATGATATGAATATAAAATGATCAGTGCAGTAGTTACCGTTTCAGCAGGACTCGTTGTTCATAGTTTTTAGCCTCGGTTAGCCATTCCTCACGAACAGGAACGCCGTTTCGAGCGCAATAGTAATCCCATACAGCCCCAAACGGATAGGATTTAAACTCTTCGACCAGGGCAAGTCGCGTAGTGAAGTCTCTTTCCTCTTCGGCTTTTTTCAGTTCCTCAATCGGCTCCAGCATGGCGCGAAGCAACGCTTTGATGGTGTTGCGTGTTCCGATGACCCATGCAGCCACATGGTTGATACTGCCATCAAAGAAATCAAGGCCGATATGAGTGCGGGAAAGCAGCTCACCGCGAACGAGCTCACGGGCAATGTCCAGCAATTCGTCGTCCATCGTCACGACATGATCGCTATCCCAACGAACAGGTCTGCTGACGTGTAGCAATAATTGATCGGTGAACATCAGCACAGAGGACAGTTTGTTCGAAATGACTTCTGTCGGGTGGAAGTGACCAGAATCGAGACAGATAGATTTCCCCCGTGTCAGGGCGTAACCCATATAGAACTCATGAGAGCCGACGACATAGCTTTCCGAACCGATGCCGAACAGTTTACTTTCAACTGCATCGATGTTGTAATCTTCACTAATTTCCTCGCTGAAAAGCTCGTCCAGAGCATCCCGCAGACGTTCTCTTGGAGCCAAGCGATCCACCGGGGTATCCTTGTAACCATCCGGCATCCAGTGATTAGTGACACAAGGCTGACCGAGTTCCTTTCCAAAATATTCTGCAATTCTGCGTGATTTCTTACAGTGTGTGATCCAGAAATCGCGAATTCCCGGGTCCTTGTGGCTTAGGGTGAAGCCGTCTTCCGCTTTAGGATGGGAGAATAGGGTCGGATTAAAATCAAGTCCAAGCCCTTGCTGTTTGGCCCAGTCTACCCAGTTCTGAAAATGGCGTGGCTCCAGTTGATCCAAATCTACTTGTTCTGTAGTATCTGCATAGATCGCATGCAGATTAACCTTGTGTTTACCAGGGATGAGCGATAGGGCTTTTTCCAAGTCCTGACGTAGTTCATCTGGCGTACCTGCTCTGCCCGGGTAGCTACCTGTTACGGCAATTCCCCCGCTAAGCTGTTTATCTTTGAACAGGAATCCTTGCACATCGTCTCCCTGCCAGCAGTGCAGTGATATTTTGATTTGTGAGAGCTTCCGTAAAACGTCATCCACCTGAATACCGTGGCGGGCATACAGCTTTTTCGCTTCGTTATAACTCGCTTCAATAGCTTCGTTCATGGCTTTACTCCTTTATTGAGATATGTGAATAGGGGGTGTTGCTTGTATCTTGAGGCGTTCCCAGCGATCCAGAAGCTCTCCCATGCCTTCCACCGGTTGCGGCTCATATAGCCGAGTCGGGAAGGAATTGGCTATGGTTCGGCCAGCAGCTTTCAGATCTCCAAGAGCACCAGAGCTGATTAATTGCACGACAATATTGCCGATGGCCGTCGATTCGGAAGGTCCTGCCTGCACCTCAATTTCTAAAAGGTCGGCTGTTAGCTGACATAGTAATTCGTTGTTAGCGCCTCCGCCGACAATGTGCAATCTGGTAATCGTTTCGTCTGTTAAATGTTGTAGCTCATGTAAAGCATCCCGGTAGCTTAAGGCCAGACTGTCAAAAATACAGCGGGCGAGCGCGCCAGGTGTGCGTGGGACAGGCTGCCCGGTTTTTTCACAGAACCTCTGAATCTCAAGGGTCATACTATCCGGATTTAAGAAAGAGGACTGGTTACAGAGGACGAGACTGACAAACGGTGTCTCTGCTGAAGCCAATTGGGCCAATTCGGCAAAGCTATGTGCAGAACCACCTTCTCTTCTAACCTCCTGAATCATCCATAAGCCCATGATATTTTTCAAAAAACGGTACGTGCCGTAAGCGCCCCATTCATTGGTGTAGTTCGCCTGCATAGCTGTCTTGGTATTCAAGGGTTGGGATCGTTCCATACCCAATAGCGACCATGTTCCGCTGCTGATATAAGCCCAAGACTCCTCTCGCGATGATGGAACACCTGCAACCGCTGAGGCGGTATCGTGTGTAGGCACAAGGATGAGCTGACAGTCGGGAAGATCGTATTTCCGAACAAGCTCCGGCAAGATGGAGCCCAGAACACGTCCAGGCTCAGCCAGCTCCGAAAATTGATTGCGCCGAAGCTGGAGCAGGGAGAGCAGGTCCTCATCAAACTCTCGGGTGTTCACGTTGAGAAGCTGCATCGTGGATGCATTGGTCATTTCATTGACCATAATGCCTGTCAGGCGATAGTACAGATAATCGGGTACCATCAATATTTTATCTGCTTGGGCGAGTTGTTCCCGATCATGGGCGAACAGTTGATATAGGGTATTAAAGTTTAGTTCCTGGATGCCCGTTTTCTCATATACCTCTTCTCGGCTGATGAGCTGGTGCAGCTTATCGGGGGCATGTAGAGTGCGTGCATCGCGGTATGCGTACACCTCATGGATGCGATGACCTTCCTTATTAAGTAACACGTAATCTACAGCCCATGTGTCAATGCCGAGCGTACAGGAGTCAATCCCGTTTTGTTTGGCTTTTTGTAGTCCCTGGATGATCTCATCAAATAAATTGTCTATATTCCAGTAATCGTGCCCGTTCCTCTCAGTAAAGGAGTTGTTGAAACGATGAAGTTCTTGCAAGTGAATTTGTTCACCTTGTAGAGTTGCACTCACGAGTCTTCCGCTTGAAGCTCCAATATCAACAGCAAGATAGTTGTTCATATCTAATCTCCTTGCATGGATGAAATCCCGGCAGCCTGAAAGACTGCCTTTTGTTTCTTAACTAATTCCATACTACTTCCGTTTGTCTGTGCAGTCAACATAAACGGAAGTATTATTATTGGTTTTATTTTTGAATTTAAAAATAAAAGTAAAATTAAATGTTGTTTTGTATTGTTTTCCGTTTTTTAATATCTGCTTTCTACTATATATATACTTCAAAAATGGATCGGTGTATGGCTGCGATATTCAAATTGTGGAAGGTTCTCCAAATGCCGCTGTTTGTATGAAAAATAGTCTTGAAACCGCCCGCCAGAGGGTGTAGTATACAAGATATCAATTTCATATGACTCGTATAATATTGGGGATATGGCCCAAAAGTTTCTACCGGATGACCACTGTAATCGTCCGACTATGAGTGATAGCGCATCAGCTTCGGATGAATGCGGGCATTTTATTTGTGCGCCAATCCGTCAGGGATTACGACCCCAAGGACAGGCTTCACTTGAGAAACGACTCAAGGGAGCTTGTCCTTTTTTGGTTTTTGCAGGTTTTATTCTATTTTAAGTACAGAGGAGCGATATTCGCATAATGAAAGCTTTGGAAGAACGTATTCGTCAAGAGGGACAAATTTTATCCGATACGGTGTTAAAGGTAGATTCATTTTTGAACCATCAGGTGGATACAGCATTAGCATTGGAGATTGGTAAGGAGTTCGCACGTCTGTTCGGCAGTGCTCCAATTACCAAGGTGCTTACTATTGAAGCTAGTGGTATTCAATTTGCTATGGCCACTGCTATTGCTTTGGGAGTACCGTTCATTTATGCGAAGAAAAAGAAGGCGATCACGCTGAATGAACAGGTATACTTCGCAGAGGTTCACTCGTTCACTCGGCAGGAAACCTATCAGGTGAGCATTTCCCAAAAATATCTCGATGCCAGCGACCATGTGCTGATCGTGGATGATTTTTTGGCAACTGGTGCAGCTTTGGTCGGACTTACCGATATTGTGAAGGAAGCAGGAGCAGAGCTGGCCGGAGTTGGCTGCGTAATTGAAAAGAGCTTTCAGGAAGGCCGTGGACTGTTGGAGCAAAGAGGTATTGCCGTACGTTCTCTAGCGCGTATCGCTTCCATGGCACCGGGCGAAGTCCATTTTATAGAGGAAGCTGGCACGGTAATTCCTCCCGTTAAGGAGAATGTGGGATGTTAAGTAAACAAAAATTATTTGCGCTGGGTTTCCAGCATGTCATGGCGATGTACGCCGGAGCCATTGCTGTCCCTCTAATTGTAGGGGGAGCGCTGCACCTGACGCCAGCCCAGATGGCTTATCTAGTGGCTGCTGATCTATTCACTTGCGGGATTGCTACATTATTACAGATTATGGGCACACGTTTTTTCGGAAGTAGACTGCCTGTCATTTTGGGCTGTACGTTTACGGCAGTAGGACCCATTATCGCAATTGCTTCGACATCAAATCTGGCGACAGCGTACGGTGCCATCATTTTGTCCGGTATATTTGTGGTGCTTGCGGCACCGTTGTACGGCAAACTGTTACGCTTTTTCCCAACAGTGGTTACCGGCTCGGTCGTTACGATTATCGGTCTATCCCTTATTCCGGTGGCGATGAACAATGTAGCGGGTGGTCAGGGCAGCGCGGATTTTGGACAGCCGCGTAATTTGCTGCTGGCGCTGGTTACACTACTGGTTATTCTGCTTGTCAATCGAGTAGCCAAGGGCTTTTTACGCTCGATTTCCGTTCTTATTGGTCTGTTCGCAGGTACTGTAGTCGCCTATGCGATGGGAATGGTGCATTTTGCTCCCGTAGCGGATGCTTCGTGGGTGAGTATTGCGCAGCCGTTTTATTTTGGTAAGCCGGAGTTTAGCATTATGGCAGTATGTACGATGATTATCGTCAATATTGTGAGCATGGTCGAGTCTACAGGGGTTTATCTGGCAGTAGGTAAAGCGATTGATCAGAAAGTGGAGCAAAAGCAAATCGTCAATGGACTTCGTTCGGAAGGACTTGCAATTATGTTGGGCGGTATTTTTAATGCGTTCCCTTACACGGCCTTCTCCCAAAATGTAGGTCTGATCTCGCTGACTCGCGTCAAATCCCGTAACGTTATTTTTGCTGCTGGCGGCATTATGGTCGTCCTCGGTTTGCTGCCTAAGCTGGCTGCCTTGACGACAGTGATTCCTAACGCTGTGCTGGGCGGGGCGATGATCGTCATGTTTGGCTCGGTTGCTGCATCAGGCATGTCTATTTTGTCAGAAGTGGATCTGCGGAAAGAAAGCAATCTGCTGATTGCAGCATGTAGTATTGCCGTGGGCCTAGGCTCAGCTGTTCTGCCGCAAATGTTCGACCAACTGCCGAGCTTTGCCAAAATGCTGCTGCAAAACGGCATCGTATCTGGCTCGATTACGGCAATTGTTTTGAACATTGTTTTGGCAAGAAAACAGGGTGAATCGGTCAAAGGCGTTAATGTCTCAGAAGTTCCACAGAAGGTTTGATGAATAGGAAATAAACAAAAACAGCCGGAGAGAGGGCGTAGCCTCTTTTCCGGCTGTTTGGCATGGGGTTATCCAGAACTAGTTATTTATTAAGCAGCATGAAATTATTGATAAAACCCTCTTTCTGTATGAAGATCGGGGTTTGGATTTTCGAAGTGAAGTCATAATAGTACACGCCGCGTCCTTCCTCCTGATTTTTCGGGAGGCGCTGCCTAAATAATAGACCCCTTTGCTGTCTGGAGACATATAGATAAAGCTGCGGGACGAAATGGGGAGCTTAGTTTGGTGCGTTTTCCAGTTGCACTCTTAGGTTGGTTTATCTACTAGAGGAATTTGCTAGAGTGGTAGGAAGAGGCATGGTATAATCTACCTTAAGGACTTTGGATAGTGGTGGATGTTTTCGGACCACGGCGCAGCTTCCCGAAAGGGGGTGAAGCCGATGGTCAACCTTGTGTCGTGCTATGATGTGCTGCGTTGGATGGTTACGTTACTAAGCCTGGTGTTTAGTATTCGTAAGCTTTATCGCTGGCTGCGTCGGAAATTTCGGAACAAGCGAAAACCCACCGCGTAATTAGGTTGGCCCCTAATGGTGGGTTTCGTTCGCATTAACATTCAGTTATGCAGCGCGCCGTGGTGGTGATCCACAGCCATTCAAGTCCTAAGAGTCTTTGCCGTTGGAGCGGCGAAGGCTCTTTTTAGTATACGGATACGGTGGTTATCTCTATACCTAATTTTAACACGTGAATTGCGTGCACGCAACGTTAAAGACAACCTTCAATTGCGCGCAAGCAATGAATAGCCTTGGTCTTGATTCACACTATATCATTCAAATTTAAATTATTACGCAACATTTGTTGACAAGCCAGTAGCAACAAAATAAGATAATCCTAAATCGTAATAAAAAGGAATAAAGGAAGAAAACAGGTGTGAGCCGGACAACTCTATATACGAAGTTTCGTAGAGACGATGTAGATAGTTGTTGAGCGTGTTCACTTAAAAGGGAAGTTCGGTAGATTCCGACACGGACCCGCCACTGTATACAGGCATCAGCAGGGTACTGCTGGAGCTTTCAGAACAAGCCACTGGAACTGTGAGGAACCGGGAAGGCCTGAAAGATACGCTTGGAGTCAGGAGACCTGCCTGTTTTGACATCACTGTCAGACCCACGGGATGCTGGGGAGGTGGTTAGGCGTGCTGCATACGGAATGTCTGAAACCGATCTGATCCCTTCTATGTTTTTGGAGCTGGCTTTGAGGTGAGTTTTGACATTTTATAATGAAAGCATTTCTGACTGCTGATCAGGTGGTCGGGAATGCTTTTTCGCGTTTTGTGTTAGGTTTATACGATTTTACAAGATAGAGGGGGAAATGTGGGATGATAGGCAATCGTAATAGGCGTTCATGGTTCATATGTACAGGATTGCTGCTGCTGATGGCAGTTATGACTCTTTCGGGATGTGGCGCAGCCACGAAGACAGAGGATAGCTCGGGCAAGGGTGAGAACACGTCTGCACAACAGACTCAAGCAGATAAAAAGCTGGTGATGGCGTATACGTGGAAACCGTCAGGCGTCGATCCGCATGGAGACAATAGCTGGGATGTGATGCGTTCCGGTGCCGGTGAGACACTCATTCGTTTGAATGAAAAGCTGGAGCCTGTGGCTTGGCTAGCCAAGGAGTGGAAGCATGATAGTCCTAATGTGTGGTCGTTCAGCGTGCAGGATAAGGTCACGTTTC
This sequence comes from Paenibacillus sp. JJ1683, assembly GCF_053006485.1. Lineage (NCBI taxonomy): Bacteria > Bacillati > Bacillota > Bacilli > Caryophanales > Paenibacillaceae > Paenibacillus > Paenibacillus sp. JJ1683. The sequence goes on along the minus strand of NZ_CM129820.1, from coordinate 5,584,494 downwards.
ATAATGGAAAGAGCATGGATGCAGTAAGTGTAAAAGCATCTTTGCTGCGCTCAATCGAAAAAAGCCATCTGGCGAAGGATTTACTGGATGTGAAGTCCATTGATGTAACTGGTCCGCTGACGCTGAAAATTACGACAAACCAGCCGAATGCAGCGCTGGTATCCAATTTGGCTGATCCGTCAACGATTGTACTGGATGTGGCATCCATGAAAGATGAGCAAAGCTACCCTGCAATGACAGGTGCTTTTAAAATCAAAGCCTTCAACAAGGATCAATCCTTGGTCGTCGAGCGTTATGACGGATACTGGGGCGAAAAGGCGCGCTTGGCCGAAGCGATGATGAAATTCATTACGGACGGTAATTCGCGCCTGATGGCGTTGCAATCTGGTGAGGTGGATGTAGCGACGGATATTCCGGTAGATAACGCAGAGGTATTAAAAAAGAACGACAAGCTACAAGTGCTGTCGGCTCCATCCTTGCGCACCCATATGATTGTGTACAACATGGAATCACCTGTGTTCAAGGATGCAACCAACCGTAAGGTGGTGGACAGTCTGATTCCGCGCGCATCCATTGTGAGCGCCGTCATGAGAGGCTTCGGTACGGAAGCAAGCAGCCCGTTTCCGAGCATTCTTCCCTTCGGTAAGATTGAGCGCAAAGCATTGGACGGAACGGCGGAGCAGTTGTTGACGAAGGATGGCTGGCAGAAGGATGCCCAAGGTACGTGGACCAAGCAGGGTAAGCCATTCGAGGTTACGCTGCTGACCTTCCCTCAGCGTCCAGAGCTATCCGTCATGGCTGAGGTGATTCAGAGCCAATTGCTGAATGAGGGAATCCAGGTCAAGATTCGCAAGGTGGAAAATATCGACGAGGCATTGACCAAAAATGATTGGGATTTTGCTATGTACAGCATGCTCACGGCCCATACAGGGGAGCCGCAGTATTTTATGGACATGTTCTACTCTTCTACAAGTGAAGCGAATGTAAGCCGTTATGCCTCCAAACCGCTGGAGAATATTCTTCACAGCCTGAAGTTGGCGAAGGATACCGCACAGCGTAATGCGGTAACACTGCAAGCGCTGGAAATCATCAATACAGATTTGCCGCAGTCGTTCATTGTGCACCCTGACAATGTGTTTGGTGTGAAAAAAGGAGTAAAGGGCTTTACACCGCATCCGATCGAGTATTACTACATTACAGCGCAATCCGATATTGCGGAATAACGAGCAACGTATCCTATGATTCGTTTTATACTAGAACGTGTGGCGCAGCTGCCCATCATTGTATTCGTTGTATCTACGCTGACTTTTGTACTGATGAGGCTGGCCCCTGGTGACCCTGCTCTCATTTTGCTCACCGCGCATAATGTTCCTGCTTCTGGGGAGGCGCTAACCGCGCTGCGAAACGAACTGGGCTTGAATGAGCCGCTTCATATTCAATATGTGAACTGGCTGAGGGATGTGTTCACAGGACATTGGGGAACCTCGTTTGTGTCCAAGGAGTCAGTGCTAAACGAACTATGGAGCAGACTGCCCGCCACGGTGGAGCTAGCTTTGGCGGGCTTTGCCGTCATGACGGTGCTTACGCTTGGGATGGGACTGGCTGCCTCGCTAAAAGTCAGCGGTCCACTAGATCGTCTGGGCAGGCTGTTCGCTTTGCTGGGATCGTCAATCCCTTCTTTTTGGCTTGGGTTTCTGCTGATCTATCTATTTTCCGTTCGCTTGGGCTGGCTCCCATCCATGGGAAGGGAGGACTGGACACATTTAGTACTCCCAGCGCTGACGCTTGGTGCAGGATTGGGAACGGTGCAAGCCCGTGTATTGCGTGCTCAGATGCTGGAGCTGAGTGACCGGAATTTTGTGAAGGCAGCGAGGGCTCGCGGTTTTTCACGTATGCATATTCTCTTTTTTGAGATATTTAAACATGCCGTTCTGCCTATGATCACGCTGTTAGGTACGAATCTATCATTTATGCTGGCAGGTAACGTCATCGTAGAAACCATTTTTTCATGGCCAGGGTTAGGAAAGTATTTTATAGATGCAATTACGCAGCGTGATTACCCAGTGATTCAGGGATATGTTATGTTTGCCGCGTTTTTAATTGTAGGTGTTCAGTGTTTGGTGGATGTGGTCCAGACGGTGATAGATCCAAGGCTGCGTTTGCGTTAAGGGGGAAGCTGAAAATGAAAAAGATACGGCTTTCCTTTAGAGGAAGCTTGCTGGCAGGGGGCGCACTGTTTGGCCTGATCGTGCTGCTTGGGTTGCTGGCTCCCTGGGCCGCTCCGCATGATCCTCTGCATGTGGACCTTCTGAACCGTTTGGCACCACCCAGCCGTAAATATCCTTTCGGTACGGATCATCTGGGTCGGGATGTGCTGTCACGGCTCATTTATGGAATTCGGACAAGCGTGTTAATCGCTTGTGCGATTACGGTAGCTACGCTGTGTATTAGTCTGCCCACAGGCTTGCTCATTGGTTATGTGCGAGGACGTGTGGATCAGCTGATTATGCGGGGAATTGATGGTGTACTGGCTTTTCCCGATATTATTTTAACGGTGGCGATTGTGGGTATTTTGGGGCCGGGTTTCGTTAACATGACCTTAGCGATTATTGCGGTACGGTGGGCGGGCTATGTCCGCTATATCCGTAGTTTGGTTCAAAAAGCCTGCCAGGAGGACTATGTACGGTATGCCCGTTTGTCCGGCAATTCACACGTGCGCATACTAAGACGTTATGTATTGCCACAAGTATGGCCGCAATTATTGGTATATGCGGTATGGGATATTGGACACGTGGTGTTAATGATCGCTGGACTCTCCTTTCTTGGACTGGGTGTACAGCCGCCCAAGCCAGAGTGGGGCGTGATGCTGCATGATGCAACCTCGTATTTTCAGGTGGCTCCGCACGTTATGATCTTTCCGGGTTTGGCGATTATGCTGTTTGTGCTTGCCTGCCAGCTTCTGGGTGATCATTTTTCAGAAAAGGGGGCGGCGAAATAGTGGGAAAACGACCAGTCATAGGGTGGAAGGATACGATAGAGCGAGCTTACGTACAAAAACCGTTGTTACACGTGGAACATTTGGAGATTAGTCGTACAGGTGCAGGAGCAAGCGGAAGCGAGAGCAATCCGCTACTGCGAGATGTGAACTTTTCCGTCTACCCAGGGGAAATTGTGGCTCTGACTGGACCAAGTGGATGTGGCAAGAGTCTGACCGCACACGCAATCGCGGGTATGCTGGACCCAAGTGTTGGTGTTACGCAAGGGTGCATCTACTATAACGGGGAAGACATTATCCCGTTCCATGAACAGCGCTGGCAAAGACTGCGCCGTGAGGATATTGCCCTGCTCATTCAACAATCGCTGAGCGGGCTGAACCCGATCCGTACCGTCCGCGCCCAGCTGACGGATACGCTTAGACTGCACAGGCGGCGCCAAATGCACGCCCAGAAGGAGCAGGGCCAGGCTGATCTTGCCCCGTCCCACACTGCATCACAGCAGACCCATCGACAGGGCGTAATGTCACGGATGCGACAGATGCTGAACCGTGCCACGGAGCTGGCTGGAGGCCACACTACTCCAGGGCAGGAAGCTTATTTGTGTTCTCTGCTCCGCAAGGTCGGTTTTGCCGATCCTGAGTATATTCTGTCATCATATCCTTTTGAACTAAGCGGAGGTATGTGCCAAAGGGTGCTGCTGGCTGCAATGTTAAGCTCCGGCCCGCGCCTCTTTATTGCCGACGAGCCCACTACAGCGCTGGATGTGATCAACCGCGACAAGGTTCTGTCATTGCTTTTACAGTTGAGAGAGGATTTCGAGCTCACTATTTTGTTAATTTCACATGATCGCCAGGGTATGAGTCGCGTAGCAGATCGAGTACTGGAGATGACCCCGGAAGGAAGGATGCAACCGTGATATTGGAATTGAAGAACGTCACCAAAGCTTATCCTGTCCGCAGACGAAGAAATGGCTGGTTCAACACGAGACGGGGTGAGCAACAGGCAATAAAGAAAGTGAGTTTGCAATTACGACAGGGAGAATGCCTTGGACTGGTTGGAGAAAGCGGAAGTGGTAAAAGTACGCTGGCGCAGTGTATCCTGGGGCTGGAGTCCTTGACCTCGGGGGAAATCTGGCTGGATCAGCAGCCCATACATACCGGAAGGATGAAAGATATTCATCTGTACAAACGAATTCAGTTAGTCACGCAGGACTCGGCCTCCTCACTGCATCCCCGTATGACCATTCGAGATATTCTGATGGAGCCGATCTGCAACTATTTTCCTGAGCGAAAAGTAAGGGCACTGGATATCTGCCTTTCCTTACTGGAATCGGTAGGGTTAGAGGCTGACAGTCTGAAAAAATACCCTGCGCAGCTAAGCGGTGGACAAAAACAGCGGGTGTGCATTGCTCGGGCGTTGGCCGTTGAACCAGAAATCATCCTGTTCGATGAATCCGTCGCCAATCTGGATACGATAACCCAGTCCTCCGTGCTGAACATGCTCAAAAGAATGCAGTTCGAACGTCAGTTGTCCTATCTTTTCATCACCCATGATCTTCAATCCACCCGTACGTTCTGTGATCGTATTGCCGTCATGGTTCAGGGAGAGATCGTGGAAATATTTGAGGATTGGGATGAAAAACTAGTGAAGCATGAATACACACGTACTCTATTTCAAACGTTGGCGGATTAATCCATAAATTTAATATTATACAAATTCAAAATAAATAAGAGCTTTGCTTGTCGAATATTGTTGACAAAATATAATGTGGTACCTATTCTAAATATGATTATGATAATCATTATCACATATATAGAAAAGGGGAAATACATTGATGTCCGTTCGACACCGCAAGACTGCCACCTTTATGTTGGTGACGCTCCTCTTATTATCCGTTATTCTGGGCTGCGCGAAGCAGGAGAACACACCTGCATCCACCTCTACTAACGGAGCTGCCAATGAAAAGTCGATCACGCTATCGTGGCCACGGGACATTGGTACAATGAATCCTCACGTATACAACCCTTCCCAGCTATTTGCACAATCCATGATTTATGAGCCGTTAGTCAGCTACAAGCAAGGAGGCAAGCTAGAGCCTGCTTTGGCTGAATCTTGGACCATATCCAAGGACGGCAAGACATATACGTTTAAGCTGCGTAAAGGTGTGAAATTTTCCGATGGAACGCTATTTAATGCGGCGATTGTGAAAAAGAACTTTGACGCTATTATGAAAAATGAGAAAACGCATAGCTGGCTTGGTATAGTAGGCGTTCTCGACAAAACTGAAGCTGTAGATGACAGTACGTTCCGAATGACGCTCAAAGAGCCATACTACCCAGTTATTCAGGATCTGTCTGTCGTTCGCCCGTTCCGTTTTTTGGGTGAAGCCGGGTTCCCGGATGATGGAGATACGTCCAAAGGAATTAAGAAACCTGTAGGTACAGGACCTTGGATGCTGGATGAATACAAGCAGGATGAGTATGCAACCTTTAAGCGTAACCCGAATTATTGGGGTACTGCACCGAAGGTGGACAAAATTACGGTCAAAATTATTCCCGATGGTGAAACACGTGTAATGGCCTTTGAAAAAGGTGACCTGGATCTGATTTATGGAGAAGGTGTTATTAGCCTGGATGCTTTCAAACAGCTTCGCGACACGAATCAGTATGTTACCACGCTGTCCGAGCCTGTCGGCACAAGAAGCCTGTTGCTCAACTCGTCCAATCCCAAGCTGGCAGACCTTCGGGTACGTCTAGCACTCCAGCATGGATTTAACAAGCAGGCGATGGTGGAAGGCGTAACCTCGGGGCTCGAGGAAACAGCGGATACGGTTTTATCCAAAAACTACCCGTATACGAATGTCGACTTACAGCCAATAGGCTATGATGTGGAAAAATCCAAAGCATTGTTGGATGAGGCTGGCTGGAAGCTGCCCGCAGGCGGCACAGTACGGGAGAAAGATGGACAACAGCTGGATTTTGAGCTGATTTTCGATAAGACCGATCCGATCCAAAAGGCGATGGCTGAAACCATTCAGGCTGAATGGGGAGAGCTGGGTGTCAAAGTGAATCTGACCGGACTGGAGCTGACGGTTCAAATCAAGCGGCTTAGATCCAACCAGTTTGATCTGTATTTCTGGTACAACTACGGTGCGCCTTATGATCCGCATTCCTTTATTAATGTTATTGCCAAGAAGAGCTTCGGAATTTCTGAGGTGCTGAGCGCCCTTCCGATGAAGAAGGATCTGGATCAGCAAGTACACGAAGCACTTTCATCGACAGACGAAACTAAGCGTCAGGAGCTGTATGCCTCAATCTTGAAGACACTTCAGGAGCAATCTGCAATTGTACCTATTTCGTATATTAAGAAGACGGCAGTGTATCAGAAAAAGATTACTAACTTTGTATTCCCAGCTAATAGGGATGAAAATCCATTTGAGGGAATTGAAATTGGGAAGTAGCTGAAACGGGAAGGTAACGTTAATTTACAGGATAGGAGGACAACTTATGATTAGCTATATCGGGAAGCGAATGGTAGCGGTCATTCCTATTGTTCTCTTTGCCACCCTCGTTACCTTTGCACTCATTCATATTTCACCGGTTGATCCGGCTGAAGCTTATTTGACGGCTGCTCATATTTATCCTACCCCGGAAATTCTGGAGCAGAAGAGGCATGAGTTCGGGCTGGATCAGCCATTGCTGACACAGTATATGCATACACTTCAAAGAATCAGTCGGTTGGACTTTGGTACTTCGTATCTGACCAACAAGCCAGTGTGGGATGAGGTGAAGGCTCGATTGCCTGCCACTGTTGAACTGGCCTTAAGCAGCATGTCATTATCCATCGTGGTGAGCATCCCGCTGGGTGTGTTGGCGGCGATGCGTAAAAATGGCTGGATCGACATACTGAGTCGAGGGATTTCGTATTTCGGGGCATCTATTCCCCAGTTCTGGCTGGGATATTTGTTAATCTTCTTTTTCTCTGTACGATTGGACTGGCTACCTGTAGAGGGTCGGGGAACGTGGCAGCATCTGGTGTTGCCGACGTTGACTCTGTCGCTGGTTCTGATTGCTTTATATACGCGCCTGTTGCGCTCCAGTGTGCTGGAACAGCTTCAGGAAACGTATGTCCAGTATGCCAGAACCAGAGGAATACGCGAGCGTATGATTATGCTCAGGCACATACTCAAAATGGCCATTACTCCGCTAATAACAAGTATGGGCATGAACCTGGGCAAGTTGCTGACTGGAACGATTATTGTGGAGCAGGTGTTTTCATGGCCTGGGTTTGGCCGTTATTTCGTGGAAGCCATTTTTAACCGGGATATTCCCGTCATACAATGCTATGTGTTTTTGGCGGCATGCCTGTTCATCGTATGCAATTTGCTCGTTGATCTGGTGCACTTGTATATGGACCCCCGAATTTCTTCGAAGGGACGAGCAGAGCAGTGATGATAAGGTTGCGTAAAATGTTCAAAGGTCAAAAGGTAATCGTGGTTTGCTCTATCGTGCTGGCAGCCCTTTTTATCATAATGGCGCTGGCTCCGTGGCTGGCTCCCCATGATCCGGTTAAAGTCAATTTACTGCATAAGCTGGAAGGCCCTTCAAAAGAGTATTGGCTGGGAACGGACCATCTGGGTCGGTGTAATCTATCCCGGCTGCTGTATGGAGCGCGAATTTCGCTCGGCTTTGCGACATTAATTTTCTTGTCCTCGCTTAGTATCGGTGTTGTGATCGGATCAGTTGCAGGTTATTTGGGCGGTTGGGTCGATAGTGTACTGATGCGGTTTTGCGAAGGCATTATGGCGTTTCCCAACTTGGTGCTTGTGCTCGGCATTGTCGGTATTTTTGGGCCAGGTCTCATGCAGGTGTTGTTTGCCTTGATGCTGGTGCAGTGGGTGTACTATGCCCGAATGTGCCGTAATATGGTCGTCAGTCTGAAAGAGCAGAATTTTATAGCGGCCGCAAGGATTAGCGGCTCCTCCTCAGGGGCCATTATACGGCGGCACATCATTCCGAATGTGCTGCGGCCGCTTGTGGTCATTGGAACGCTGGAGATGGGCTGGGCGATCATGGATATCTCCGCGTTGTCATTCCTGGGTCTAGGCATCCAGCCGCCGACTCCTGAATGGGGAGCCATGATCCATGAGGGAACGGGATACATCCGCAGTCATCCGGAATTAATGATTTATCCGGGTTTCATGATTCTGGTGGTGGTAATGGCCTTCAATATATTGGGAGAGGCGTTGTCCGACCGATATGGAATTGCCAAACGTTAGTAAAACAGGAGTGAGGACAACGATGGATGACACAGCCAAGACGCAGGTGCTGGAGGTCAGTGGCTTACAGGTAAAGCTCAAAACTGATGCAGGGGCGGTATCTCTGCTGGAACCTATCCATTTTGAACTGAAAAAGGGGCGGGTTCTGGGTCTTGTCGGCGAGAGTGGTAGCGGTAAAACAGTAACCTGTAACGCGCTGCTCCAGCTACTGGATCGCCAGACGATGGATGTGGAAGGCAGTGTCCGTCTGAACGGACGTGAGTTGAATGGAATGCCAGCCGAGGAGATGCGCCGCATTCGGGGCAAGGCAATTGCTTTTATTATGCAAAATCCGATGAGGGCTTTTACGCCAGTATATACGATTGGGGATCAGTTTATGGAAACGATCCGCACGCATACCGGATTAAGTAAACGACAGGCGCGTGATCTTGCTATAGCGGCTCTGGAAAATATGAATCTGCCCAATCCAGCCAAGCTAATGAAGTGTTATTCGTTTCAGTTGAGTGGCGGGATGCTGCAACGGGTCATGATCGCCATTTCCATGTGCCTGCGGCCAGCAGTGGTTATTGCGGATGAACCGACGACGGCACTCGATGTGGTTAATCAGCTACAGGTGCTGAGAGAGTTGGATCGCTTACGTACGGAATATGACACGTCTATTTTGCTGATCTCGCATGATCTGGGTGTCATCTCCCAAATGGCGGATGAAGTGGCAGTGATGCAGCGGGGGCGTATTGTTGAGCAGGCAGAGGTGTTTCAGTTGTTCGACCATCCACAGCATGAATATACGAAAATGCTGTTGCAGGCCAGACCTAAGTTGTCCCTTCAGGGCATAAATCAGTAGGGCGATGAGTTGCCTGTTGGATACTTTCAAAAGGGGAGCGAATGCATGTGCTGCAAGTGAAGGAAGTAACTCATAGCTATAGAAAGCGCAAATGGCTGGGCCGCTCCGAATCACGTCTCCCTGTGCTCACTGATGTGTCGCTTACCATAGAGAGCGGATTTTGCCTAGGACTGCTTGGAACCAGTGGAGCGGGGAAGAGCACGCTGGGCAAGGTTATTCTGGGGCTGGAGAAGCCGCAGGAGGGTCAGGTGCTGTTTCAGGGGCAGGACATCTATAATGGAAGTCCTCAAGTACGCAGGGGATTGCGACGGGATATGCAGGTTGTATTCCAGGACTGCTATTCTGCTGTAAACCCTCGCATGACCGCCGGACAGATTATCGGAGAGCCCTTGGACAATTACGAGCGGTTATCAGTGCAGGAACAAAAAAGAACGGTAGAAAATCTGCTGGAGCGGGTGGGTCTTAAGCCGGAGGATCGGAATAAATATCCGCATCAATTCAGCGGCGGACAATTACAGCGGATTAACATTGCACGGGCGATTGCGCTCAGACCCAAGCTGATCGTACTGGATGAGTCCGTCAGCAGTCTGGATATGGTTCATCAGATGCGCATTTTATCCCTGTTGGAAGAGCTGAAAACTTCATTTGGATTGTCATATCTGTTTATCACACATGATATTCGAGCGGCTTACGCCGTCTGTGATGGCATTGCTGTGATGGAACAAGGGAAATTAGTCGAGCACTGTGCTGAGAAAGATCAGATTTTTGAATCTGCTCACCCGGCCGTGCAACGTTTAATTTCGTCCATTTTGCCGGAGCATCCAGCAGACCGTCTCCCACTTCATGAATAACAACTGACCCGCAGGGGTCTTTTTTTGTGCAGCATCTGGTTAGATAATCAAAATGAAATTTGCTAGTTGTATTATTTGAATAACTCGTTATAATATAAAATCATAGTAAATTACTTGGATTTTAAAAGGGGATGTCATTTATGAAGAAATCTGCTTGGGTAGCAGCGATTGGGCTATCTCTTGTGTTAATAACGGGTGCCTTGAGTGGTTGTTCCTCGAAGGAAGCGGCATCAGGGGATAAGGTACTCTATGTGGGGACACAAAATGACTACCCGCCGTTTGCCTTTACGAATGATAAAAATGAGCTGACCGGATACGATGTGGAAGTAGTCAAGGAGATCGATAAGAAGCTGGACGGCTATAAGATTGAATTTGTACCTTCGGGCTGGGATGCGATATTCCTTGCGCTGGATGCGAATAAAGTGCAGATCATCGCAGATGAAGTTGCCAAAAATCCTGAGCGTGAGAAGAAGTATTTGTTTTCGGATGAGTCCTATTTCTCGGCTCAGTCGGTTATTATTGTGAAAAAGGGTAGAACGGATATCCATTCTCTCAAGGATTTGGAGGGCAAGAAGGTAGCCGCCTCGGTAGGCGATTCCTATACGCAGTTGCTGGAGCAGTATAATGCGAAGAACGGGAACAAAATTATTTTAAAATATAATGATACAGGAACTTCGTCCGACAACCTTCAAGATGTGCAAAATGGCCGAGTGGACGCTTATGTGAATGATCCAGTGATGGCGGCAGCAACGATCAAGAAGGAAGGCTTACAGGTGGAAGCTGTGGGCGAGCCTGTGCAAAGCGATAACATCAATCTAGTGTTCAAGAAGGATAAGCAGGGTGAAGAACTGAAAGCTAAAATCGACCCGATTATTAAAGAGCTTAAAGCGGACGGAACACTGAAAAAATTGTCTGAACAGTGGACAGGTGGAGAATTTATTCCTCAGTAATCACAATGTAAAGAATAGAGTGGGGTTCCTATGGAAAAGCTGTTTGATTTAGATTATATGCTGAAAAGCCTTCCCCAGATCGTGGAGTATCTCCCCGTTACCTTATGGATTGCGTTTGTCTCCATGCTGCTGGGTGCGATCATCGGGTTAGCTACGGCCTTAATCCGGATATACAAGGTGCCTGTCTTGGCACCCTTGTCTACATTGTATGTCTCGTACATCCGGGGAACACCGCTCATTGTGCAGCTGTTTCTCGTATATTACGGAATACCTAAGTTTTTGTATTATTTTCAGAGCGAATATGGCTTCTTGCAGCAATTCAATGTCTACGTCATTCCACCCGAGCTGTTTGCGTTGCTTTCATTTTCATTGAACCTGGGGGGATATTTGTCGGAGACGTTCCGGGCAGCGATTCATTCGGTCGATCGGGGACAGTTTGAGGCGGCCAATTCCATCGGAATGAGCCAAACACAGATTATGCTTAAAATTGTATTGCCGCAGGCGCTAACGGTGGCTTTGCCCAATCTGGGAAATACGCTGATCAGTACAGTGAAGGATACGTCTTTTATCTTTATGATTGGTGTCGTCGATATGATGGGGCAGGCCAAAATTATGGGCGCGCGGGCGTTGGCTTTTTTTGAGGTCTATGTTGCGGTGTCTTTGATCTACTGGCTGGTGTGCATCATTATTGAGCGCGGGCTTGTTGTGCTGGAGAAACGTATTCGAATTTACGAAAGAAGTGAGTAAGGGCATGATTCAACTTCATCAAATTCATAAGCATTTTGGGCAGCATCATGTGTTAAAGGGCATAGACCTGACAGTAGGTAAGGGAGAAGTGGTGGTCATTCTGGGCCCAAGCGGATCGGGGAAGTCCACACTGCTGCGCAGCATTAATTTTTTGGAACAGCCGACCAGCGGTAGCATTGAAATTGATGGTCTGAAGGTAGATGCGGCCAAGGCCGGAAAAAAGGACATTCTCGGACTGCGGATGGCAACGGCAATGGTATTTCAGCAATATCAGCTGTTTAAAAATTTGAATGCACTCCACAACGTGATGATTGGTCTGACCAGTGTGAAAAAGATGGATCGCAAGCAGGCAAGGGAGATCAGTGAAGGCATTTTGGAAAAGGTCGGGTTAAAGGATCGTATGACCTATTATCCTGCCCAGCTTTCGGGTGGACAGCAGCAGCGTGTTGCGATTGCCCGCGCTTTGGCGCTGAATCCGCAGGTGCTGTTGTTCGATGAGCCGACATCCTCGCTTGATCCTGAACTGGTGGATGAAGTGCTGTCCGTGATTCAAAAGGTGGCGAGTGAAGGCAATACGATGATTATTGTCACGCATGAGCTTGGTTTTGCGAGGGATGTAGCGGATCGGGTCGTGCTGATGGAGCATGGTGCGATCGTAGAACAGGGACCAGTGGAGCAGTTTTTCAATCATCCGAAAGAAGAGCGGACACGGCAATTCCTGGGCAAAGCTTTGGGACAAAGAACGTTACAGGAGCAACCGTAATCCGTAAAGTGACGCGGAAAGGGGTAGAACTTAGAGTAAAAAGCACGTTAGACTTATCGCAGGAGAAGGGAAACCTGCGTATGTCTGACGTGCTTTTTGGCGTGCTATATATAGATGCATCAGGTTACTGGTGGATGTACCCGGAGAATCCGCAGGTAGGATGAAAGATCTTTTCCTGTGGGTATCGGGGAATCAGAATGATCTTCTGCTGCGTTCCCTCCGCAGCAAATATACAAAATAAGGAGCGCCCACAAGTGCTGTCATGATCCCGACGGGTATTTCACGTGGAACAATGAGCATTCTGCCCAAGATGTCGCCCAGCAGCATCAGATTCGCTCCCAGCAGGGCAGCCAGCGGAATCAGCCACTGATTGTGGCTGCCAACAAATCTTCGAGCCATATGGGGTGCCATCAGTCCGATGAAGCCGATGGCGCCGACCGCCGAGACTGAAATTCCTGCCAGTGTAACGGCAAGCAATAGGAGCAGCAGGCGCTGGCGAGTCATATGTACCCCGAGAGAAGTGATGGTCTCATCGCCAAGCTGGTAAATATTCAGCTTTCGGTAGCTGCCCCAGACCAAGGGCAGCAAGACAATGATCCAGGGCAGCAGTGAGATGACCTCCCGCCAGCTCCGGCCCCATAGGCTGCCTGACATCCAGAGCAAAGCCGTGTTCACATTGGTCGGATGGGTTACGATGAGATACTGCGTGGCTGCCATGAGGATGGCCCCCATAGCGACCCCGACCAGAGCTAGAGCTGCTGGCGCCAGCGTAAGTCTACGGCTGAGCAGCAGCAGAATCAGGAATGTTCCCACGGCTCCGCCAAACGCCGCCAAGGGCAGGATATAGGCTGGAGACTGGGGGAACAGGAAAATCACAGCCGCCGCTGCAAATCCGGCTCCTTTGGAAATGCCGATCACGTCAGGACTGGCTAGCGGATTGCGAAACAGACTTTGCAGAATAGCTCCTGCCACGGCTAGTCCCATGCCTGCCAGCAGTCCAACCAACGTCCGGGGCAAGCGAACCTCGTATACGATAAAATGAAAACGGCTGTGCGTATCCAGCAGAGCCGAGCTGACATCACGCAAGGGAATAGGAAGTGCTCCCACACTGACCGAAACGATGCCGAGCAGGAGCAGCAAAAGCAAGGCGGTCACAAGATGGAAAGTTCTGGTCATCGTGTCCCCCTCCTTTTTTTACGGGCCAGATAGATAAAAAACGGCCCTCCGATAGCAGAGGTTACAATTCCCACGGGCGATTCGAACGGAAACGAAATGATGCGGCTGAGGAGATCCGCATACACCAGCAGCAGTCCTCCGCCAAGCGCTGTCATCGGAACGAGTAACGAGAGACGTGTTCCAACCAGCGCCCGGGCGATGTGGGGTACGATCAGACAGACAAAGCCGATCGGTCCGCATACCGCCACGGCTGAGCCTGCCATTACGATAACCAGCAGCAGAGCCAGCGCTCGAACAAGAGGGACGCGCTGCCCTAGTCCGGCTGCGATCTCATCCTCCAATAGCAGCAGTCGCAGGGCTGGCAACAGCATAACGAGCAGCGCAAGACTCACGATGAAAAAAGGAAAAATCATTCGTACCTCCGTCCAGCCCGCCTGACTGACAGAGCCAGCCAGCCAGAAAATCATGGACTCCGTAGAGTACTGATTTAATATAATGAAGCCCTCTGTTAGTGACGACAGCATGAAATGAATGGTGATGCCCGCCAGCGCCAAGCGAACAGGCTGCTTGTCTGCGAATCCAGCCAGCGACCAGACCAGCCATGCACCTGCCGCTGCCCCAGCAAAGGCCATCAGCATCGTGGATGTTGCCGATAGCTGTGCGGATAAGACGAGTCCCAGCACCACGGCGAGAGAAGCCCCAGCGTTAATGCCAAATACATGTGGTGAAGCCAGCGGATTTCGTGTGGTGAGCTGGGTCAATAGCCCCGCCAGCGCCAGCAGGGTACCGACCATGCAGGCGGTCAGGGTGCGCGGCAGGCGCAGCGTCTGAATATACAGATGTACCTTGTCGCTGCGCTGATAGGTCAATGCCTGATACAGTTCAGCCCACGATATAGAGGCGGGGCCCCATTTGAGGCTGAATAACAAGCCCAGGATTAATAAAATCAAAGACACTAAAAACAGGAAGAGCAGAAACCGCGAACGGCTCTGCTTCTTGGTGGATATGGAATGGATCATTTTACTTCTCTCCCAGGCTGTTTACGATGTCCTCGGCTATTTTTTCACTTCCCAGCATCCCGCGGGACAAGGACCAATTACGTCGTTCTACCGTAAATACACGGTTGTTTTTAACTGCGTCTATTTTTTGCCACAAGGGATTGCCTTCCCACTGGTTCACGATCGTTGCAGGGTCTGTCGGCATCAGGAACAGTACCTGTGGGTTGGCTTCAACTAATTGCTCCAGCGTCAGCTCGGGATATGCCTTGTCGCTGTGCACCGGATCGGTAAAGCCTAACAGCTTTACAATGGAGCCAGTATATGCATGGTCCGAATGGGCGAAGAAGCCTTTAGGATTGACGACAGCAGGCAGTACGGTCAGAGAGGTGCTCTTCAGCTTCTTTTTGGCTGCATCCATTTTGACCTGATGTTCTTTCAGACGTTTTTGGGCCTCTTCACTTTTACCTACGGCCGTAGCGAGGATCGTGTAATTTTTTAGCATATGCTCATAGTCTGCCTGAAAATCGTCCAGTGCCAGCACTGGGGCAATGCCTTTCAATTGAGTCAAAGCATTTTTGTGCTTATTAATATCCACAATAATCAGATCAGGCTGCAATGAGCTGATCATTTCAATATTGGGTTCATAACGGGAGCCTACGGAAGTGTAGTCCTTCAGCTTACTTTTCACGGAATCCATGAACAGCTCAGGCGTACCGTCATCAGCAATTCCGATAGGCTGCACACCCAGAGTCACCAGCATGTCCGTAAAGCTGAAATCCATTGAAATAATACGTGCAGGCTTGCCTGGTAAAGTGACAGTTCCGAGTGCGTCCTGAACGGTGATACGGTCTCCGTCAGATGAGCTGTTCGCTGGTTGGGAACCCGTCGAATTGTCGTTTGCCGCAGTCTGATTCGTGGAGGATGAACTACAAGCTGCCAAGCTAATAGCGAGCAGTAAGGTGAAGGTGAGACCCAATATACGTGTAAACCAATGATGCATCCTGTTTCCCCCTGATAATAATAATTATTCTCATTTGAATTTTAGCGGCAACCTCTCTTTTATACCATGTCTGATTTGTAGACGTTACATGTTATATTATTAGATTCTTTGAAACTGGGTGGGGGAGCAGCCGACTTCTTTTTTAAAAATACGACTAAAATGAAAATAATCCGTAAATCCGACCCGTTGGGCGACTTCCTTGGCTGGAAGTCGGGTCTGCTGGAACATTTGCTTCGCTTTTTGGATACGGAGATGACGTAAATACTGGGTCATGGTCATGCCAGTGGCTTTTTTGAACAACACCGTGTAATGTCCTTCACTCATGCCCGCCCGATCAGCCAGAAGCGGCAAGGTCAGCTTGAGCATATAATGCTCATGGATATAAGACAGGGATTGTTCAATAGATACCGATGAGTTGTGGTTGTCCTGCACCATATGCGTCTCATAGATATAAATGAATAGCAAGCGCTCCAGAAGTAGTCTTTTTCGAAATTGCCGGGCCGCCTTTTCCACGCCAGCTTCATTCTGAATGCTTGGGGCTGTTGTTCGTAGCAGCTCGTCCAGCATATATTTGATTTTGTATTCACTCAAGGTACGCAACGGACCATGCAGCGTCCAATCCGTGGATTCGCCTTGCAGCACACGATAGGTAAGCACGATATATTCGGCTTCCCGGGTTTTGGGGACCTGAATGCTGCAAGCGCCATATTGATTATGAAAGGCAAAGCCCTGCGTGAAAATAACCGGCTCTTGGTCTTTAGCTGAGAGAATGACATGTCCGTGCAGCGCAACAATCAGGAGATGGCTGTCGGAGCCAGGATGCAGGGTCTGAGAGGTGTTGCCGTATTCGATATGCTCCAGCAACGGGATGACGGTTGCTAGCTGCTCCAGATTCATGAATGCACCATCCTTCATTATTTCTTTTCTTTAGCAAAGTAGCTAATCACCCTTATTCATGATAAATTCTAAGAACAATAAAGTGAAGTTGTAATCGGGAAGGAACATTGGCAAATGAAAAAGGTTCTGTTCATTAATACCGGAGGAACAATTTCTTCCTCCTATCAGGAAAACGGCCTGACTCCAACTCAATCGGCTGAAAATATTTTGGCTGAAATTCCAGAGCTCCAGGAAATTTGCGAGATTGATGCCTACAATTTGATGAGCATTGATAGCACCAATACACAACCAGAGGATTGGGCTTCCATCGCCCGGATGGTACATCGTTCGCTCGATCAATACGACGGTATTGTTATTGCCCATGGCACGGATACGATGGCTTATACGGCTTCAGCCCTGAGCTTTATGTTGGGGACTGTGGACAAACCCGTCGTTGTGACAGGGTCGCAAGTATCTATATTGGCGGAGCACAGCGATTCCAAAAAAAATGTAATTGACTCATTCCTGACCGCATGTGGCGAGGTAGCAGGGGTTTTTGTCGTGTTTAATGGCAAGATTATCAACGGCAGCCGCAGCTCGAAGATCAGAACACGCAGCTATAATGCTTTTGAGAGTATTAACTATCCGTACATAGGTCTCGTGGAGAACGGCAAGGTGGTCTATACGGAGGGCGTATTTGCAAATCGTGATACCGTTCGTCACCCATACAATGACAGGTATGCTTCTGAAGTATTTCTGCTCAGGCTGATTCCGGGTACAAACCCGGCGATTTTTGATGCTATTCAGAGCTTGGGCTATAAAGGTATCGTCATTGAGGGCTTTGGCATGGGCGGCGTGCCTTTTAAAGAAAGGAGCCTCATCAGTAAAATTGAGGATCTGATGAAGGACGGTATGAGTATTGTTGTTACCACTCAATGTCCTTATGAGGGCGGGGACCTGACGATTTATGAGGTAGGGCAGAAGGTGCTGGAAAAGGGCGTTATTCCGGGGTATGACATGACAACAGAAGCGCTGGTAACGAAAATGATGTGGGCGTTGGGCCAGACGACTGACCCGGCTGAGGTAGCCAAGATTATGGCAACGAACTACGCGGACGAAGTGTCCCTGCCTGCGGATACAGCTTCCTGATAGGAAGCTGATTTCCGAAGGTACGGGCTAACTACCGGCTAACGCCGAGCTTGCTCCAGTCTGTTTTTAATCTCAATGGCCATTTCCAGTGCTTGTACGGCCGACTCCAATGGAATCAGACATTCCGCATGTCCGCCAAAGCAATCAAGTGCATGATCCCAACTTTTTTCGTATGGATTGGCGGATTCGAGGTTGATTTTTTGCTGTCCTGATGCGGTATACTCAAATAATGCGGTGGGTATGGGATCGTTTTCGTCACTCTCATGAAATACCAGCTTGGCTTTTTCAAAATAAGCTTCATAGGCCACCGTGAAAGGATAGCTTTTCGGCATATGGGAAGAAGCGATAATTTCTGTGAATGTATCCCGATGCTGAAAATAAGCCCGAACTTGTGCCTGTTCGGGATGGACTACCTCTGTACCCCACACTGTATATGGATCACATGGACCCCATAGCCAGGTGAATAGATCCAGTTCATGAATCATGAACTGCGTAGGGATGGAACTTAGTCCAAGGTCTCCCCACAGGGGAGGGGTTTCTCTTTTTAAGGACAAGGAAATGAGTTTTCCGTATTTTTGTTGGCGATAAGCCTCGTACAGATAGGTATAGGCAGGATCAAACTTAATGAACTGGTTAACCAGAATTTTTTTTCCATATTGCTTCTCAGCTTGTTGCATAAGAAGAGCGTCTTCGAGATGAAAGCAAACCGGTGTTTCACAAAATACATGCTTCCCGTGCTTTAGCGCATCAATGGCATGTGACCTATGCAGGTGGGAGGGCAGGCATAGATCGACGATATCCACGTCCGGATCCAGCAGAATATCCTCTATATTTTGTGTGACTTCTACGTTTAGCTCCTCTTTCAATTTTTGCAGCTTGGTTTCGTTCCTTCCAAATACAATGAGTCTGTTTACCTTGGGATGGTTGTTTAACAGCGAGGCATGATACGCGCCGAATCCCGTCCCCAAAATTCCAATATTCATCATCCATTACACCCCTTTACTTCTATGATACACACCTATTGCTGCCAACAGGGTGTCAACAATCTTTGCATCATCTTTTCATTTCGGGTTAACCATCTATGTGGAGGTATGATTGTGAGACTGCATCGTTTAATCGCGATTTTATTATGTATCGAATCTAGAGGGAGAATGAAGGCCAGGGAATTGGCGTTGGCACTGGAAACCTCTGTACGCTCCATTTACAGGGATATCGACCTTCTGGCTGAAGCCGGAGTTCCGATTGTTACCGCATCCGGTCCGAAGGGCGGAATTTATTTAATGGAGGGTTATACGGCAAACCTGAAGCAGTTGAATGGCGGGGATGTCATTCAGTTGTATTTAACGGGGATGGGCATTTATACGGGCGGGTCCACCGAATCGGGTTTGAAGTTAAAGAATACTTTGCTCAAACTGGAACAGACGATGCCGGCCCCCTATCAATCCGATATTCAAAAAGCCAAAGCTCGGTTTTATTTTGATGATACACCGTGGTGGACGGAACGTATAGCGATTCCTTGCCTGGAAGCCGTGAGAGCGGCAGTATGGGGGTCCTATAAAATAACTATACAATATGAGAAAGCTGACGGCTCTTGCACTTCTCGCCATGTACATCCCTATGGACTGGTGGTGAAAAAAGGAGATTGGTATCTTATTGCCTTTTGTGAAGTCGGGCAGGAGATTCGGACTTTTAAGTGTGAGCGAATTATGGAAATTCAGCCGTCTGCCGAAGTCTTTGAGGTTCCTGGAGATTTCTCGCTGGAACATCATTGGATGAAGCAAGAAAGCGCGTTTAAGCAGCTTTGTAGAGAGAAAGAATATTATCCTGTTCTGGTCCGAGCGACTAAGAAGCAAGCTGGAATACTAGCGAAAAGGATGGAAATCATCCAGTCTGTACAGGAAGGCAATCACTTCATTCTAACCGTCAACATGTATAGCTATGAAGCGGCCTGCCGCGATGCGATGGATTGGATCGGCCGGGTTGAAATCGTGGAGCCTGCAATACTCCGACAGTTTGTGAAGGAGGAAATTAGCCGACTCCAGAGGATATACGGTTAAATCATCAAAAAAACATCTGCCTATAGCAGATGCTTTTGCTTGTTAAGTCCAGGCCCAGAGGAATGCATCACGATCCCAGGCGATTCGGCCACCATGTAGTTTGCGAAATGCCTTTTTGATTTCTTTTTCCAAAGATACATGACCATGCTCGCTTATAAACACATACTGCTCTCCGTATTCAGAGCGTACATATGCAATGGCATCTTCTTGTTTCAGAGTGCCCACTTCACGGATTTGCGCGACCATCCATTGTGCAATTTGTTGTTCTATAGTTGGGGTGTTGTCCATTTGTCGTATCCTTTCCTGCGACCGATTGGTTGTAGCTGTTCAGCTCGCCTCCTGTAGTATACGGCAATTCGGAGAATTATTGAATTTTTTGATATAAATGTACTTATGCAGTTGGCTAAGTGGGCTTTCTTTTGTATAATTAAGGGAATATTCACGGGAATTTTCTTTTTTTGTATTGAAATCATGCAAGTTATCCCTGGGGGTGCCTGATTTGAAGGAAACAACCACTATTCGCGCAGAGCTGGAGCAGTACATCAGACGAGAAGGAATTACGATTAGTAAGTTTGGGGAGAACACAGGTATTAATGCAGGAACAATCAGTGCCATTATCAACGGTAACCGGCCAATTGCGATGCTGCTGCTGGATCGGATTGCTGCAGGTATGGGGCTTGAAGAAGGAAGCCTCTATGAGCTATACATTGATGAATTTATACGGAATACGGCACCGAATTGGCGACGGGTTCGGCCCTTTTTGCATCGCTGTGCAGAGCTGAACAAACTCGATTGTATTAAGCAAGTCGTGGAGTTTATCATGGACTATCTCATATACGCCCCGGCTTTGTTTGAGACAGCGGAAGAATTATTCAGCGAAGGTAGGTTGGAGGCTGCGGCCATTATTTATAAAAATGTCGCGGAAAGTGAGAAGTATCAACATTCGGAGCGGCTGGCGCTCTGCCAATACCGTTTATTTACGATTACCGTTGGCGATGATCAGGATGAAAATTTATGGGCAGCCACACATTTTGAAAGCTTTGTAGAGCGATTGGGTGAGGCAGACCAACTGGATGCCTTAAGAGATTTGGCTAATACGTATGCCTCCTTGCGGCGTTGGGATAAAGTAGAATGGTTTGCTGAAAAAATGGCTCAAAAAGCCAAAGTACAATACGAGCAAAAATACGGAAATACCAGAAAATCAGAGCGTGGCAAGGAACCTAAGGGCCCTTTGTTTATGTATATTGTATACTCTTACGTACTCCGTGCCGGGGTGTGGGATGAGCGCGGGGATTATCAGAAGGCACTGGAATATGTATCCCTATACTCTGATTTGAGCTGGGTGCAAGAGGATACGGAGGAAGCTCGGCATTTGAAGGCCCTTTGTAGCAACTGGGCTGAGGCCAACAGGTATTTGTATCAGTTGATGTCCGGTAGCCTGGATGTGATTCCACAGTATGTAAATTATTTGGAAAAAAATGAGGGCGAAATTCTGGTGGGGTTACATAAGATAATGGTAGCGGCCAACCGTTATGATTTTAATGTAGATCATGTACTGCAGCACTTTGAAAAACAAATTGAGGCATTTGCAGATCAGCATGCCAAGGTAGGCACCTATACCGAGCAAATGTCAGCAGATCTCTATGCACGATTTTTGGCAGAGATGGCTTGTTACGATCTCAACAAACATCGTTATTCCAAAGGTATGAAATTCCTGCTTGAGAGCCTTTCCTATTCTGTCGTGCTGAATGGTAATCCTGTCACCATCAAGTGTGTAGGACTATTTGAAAAGTATCGGCATACTGCCACTTCTGAGGACAAAGAGGAATATAAAAACTTACTTGGAGAGGTAGAGTACATCTATGATAAAAAAGATCGTTTTTTCTCTGCTCGCATTTAATGTTTTTATCCTATTGAATTTTCCACCCGTCACCCCTCCTATAGAAGACCCTAGCGATGTCCACAGTCATGGGCTGGGGGGATGGGCATTGTCATCTCCTGAACCATCGGCTTAGAGGGTCTAGATAACATTAAAAAAGGTATTCTCTTATGAAGAGGATACCTTTTTTATTTGCAAGTGCATTTGAAGGTTGAAGGAGCGTCCTTGCCGTCAAGTGTGAGGAGTTGGAGGTTGGGCAGGCGGAAACCAGACATGACGAAGATCCACCCAACCTTGGCTGTTAAAGGATACGCCGCGAACAGTAGGAAGATAGGCCGTCTGAACGGGCTTTTCATATAAAATATGCAGCTGGTGCTCATCCATGAGCCGAGTTTCGATATGTTCAAATTGCTGTGCTCTAACGGTATGATCGGCTTCCCGTGCAATTTCGCGCAGCAGTCTTTCGATATCCACACGGCTATGCGGCTCCACATGCCCGGATACATTGAGATACAGATCAAACAGACGCAATTGCTCATCACGGTCACGAAACAGAGAAAAGATGATTAAGTCTGACTCCATACGAATAGATGAACTTTTGAATTCATTCATGGATGCGGCCACAATGTTACACGTATATCCACAGGATTCGAGCTGAGCTGCGACCCGTTCTGCATCCGCTCTATACTCGGGAATGGTGGCAATTTGTAACGCCGCCAGTGGTTCGCATGAATCGTTAGCGTTAGATGAATCCACTGCTGAAGGAAGGGGGCGATGATCCAGACATGCTACAATCCGAGCACGTATTTCCGGGTTGCGCAGCGGTCCATCCTTGTGTGTGTTACATGTGATAAATTTGCGTACCGAAGCCGCCGAGTGAATCTGGCTCCATGCGGTATCCGTGTCTCTTGCCAGTATAGGATTATGGATAATGTGAAAAGAAGAAGCGGTGTCTTCCATATCCGGCGATTCCAGCTTAGTCGCCCACGGGAGTTGAACGATTTCCACCCGATCTAGATGAGCGCGACCCTGAAAATAAGGCGCAAAAGCCTCAAGTAAGCACAAGCTTTCGTTCATTTCCGTGACCTTGAAAGCCCCCGTACCGATAGGACGAATGCCAAAGGCGGCTTCACCCACCTGATTAAGCTCACGCGGTACAATTGCAGCCCGGCTGGTACACAGGAAGGATAAAAATAGCTCGTTCGGCTCCTTTAGTACAAAGCGTACCATCGTCGGACTCAACGCTTGAACGTGCTGAATTTGCCGGACGATAAAATGGTAAAGTCTCCTTCCCGGCGCCCGACTCAGTCGTTCAAAGGTATAGACGACGTCTTCCGCGGTCAGTATTTTGCCGTTATGAAACAGCACTTCTTTACGCAGGAAAAAGGTCCACTGCGTACGAGTAGTGTCCACCTCCCAAGCGTGCGCCAGTCCCGGCAAAATCTCACCGCTCTCGTTCGCCCGGCGGGCCAGCCCGTCAAAGACATGACTGGATACGAAGGACTCGGCGAGCCAGTTCAAGTACAACGGGTCCAGCGTATAGAGCTGCTGGCGAATAGGCAGACGCAGTGTGTCGATCTGCTGCTGATCACTGCGCACCTCCGCGTGATGCCCGAAATAATTCAGCAGCCAGCCCTGCAAATGCTCCTGCATGGTGGAGGAGCGTGAATGAACTCGGATTTCATCCAGTGCGCGTTTGATATCATGGCGGTCTATGGCTTGCATCATGGATTGCACAGCAATGTCTTCCGGCTGAATAAGGAAGCGCAGGCTGGAGCGGCGGCCTCTGCCTCGGCGAGGAGTCCATTGTATCCAGTCGTGCTGCTCCATTTTCTGAATGATCATCAAGGCATTGCGGTGGGTGCAGTCAAAAATAGCCGCCAGCTCATCCAGCGTAGTCTCTATGGTATGGTTCTCGTCCCTGTCGTCAGCTGCGTGGGAGTGAAGCCGTAAAAATTGGGCGTGAAGTTTCATTCAGGAATGCTCCGTTTCCCCTATGCTTGAGTAAAAGCGCAACTGCTTTTATAAAATAGGAAATTTTATTTTGATTAATTTCTCTTTATCTTCTTATTTTATCATCTACAATAAGGGTTATAAAGCATAGTTGTGGAGGTATTTACCATGCATGACAAGGTGAATGGATCGTCTTTGCCGAAAGCGTCGTTGTTGTCCGCCTTTGCCGGCGCCATTGTGTTGGCGCTGGTCCATCAATATCTGTTCTTCGAACATGGGCTGGGCGTGTCTATGCCTATTTTCGTTATTGTATTTTACGTGTATATGTATTCCTTTAATCGAGATCGTTGCCAGCCCATTACATGGATAGGACGTCTGCTGTTTGTGGTCATTATGATGCTGGCACTGACATATGTGCTGTTCGATAACCCGATCTTTTATGTGTTAAATGCCCTAGCTATATCTGCTCTGATTAGCGTACATATGGTGTTGCTGTTCGGGGAAAAAAGGCATAGCTGGTCAGAAATCGGTATTATCGGTCAGGCGCTAAGCCATTGGTTTTATCAAAATTTCCGCCATATCGTGACTCCGTTTCGAATATTTAAGACGGCAGCCTTTCGGAATGTAAAGGATGAGCGTAAGCGTGTATTGGGTAAAGTGATAATCGGTCTACTTATTGCCTTGCCGTTGCTACTCATTATTATATCTCTGCTGGCTTCCGCAGATGGGGTGTTCGAAGAGTTGTTATCTGGCATACCCGAATGGATTGGCACATTGACCTTTGGGAGTGGTTTGCCGCGGCTGATCTGGGCCTGCTTTTTTACCTTCTGTTTTTTCTGTTACTTGTGGGGATTCGTACAGCCTGCTCCGCGGAATACGGAAAGAGAGGCTCAGTCAGCAGCAGCAGTACCTTACCACGAGCCGGTCGCAATCAAGTTTGATCCTGTCATTACCGCTACAGTGCTGATTGTCATGAATCTGGTGTATGTTGTGTTCGTCGTGCTGCAGTTCGGATATCTGTTTGGTGCATGGGAAGGTGCTTTGCCAGAAGGAACCTCGTATGCTGAATATGCGAGAAGAGGATTCGGGGAGCTGGTTATGGTAACAGGTATCAATTTTGTGCTGATGATCAGTGTATTGAAATGGACTGAATTCGGCTCAGGTATAGTGCAAACATTGAACAGCGGCCTGCTGTACATACTCGTCGGTTGTTCGGGTGTGATGCTGTACTCGGGATATACCCGGCTGGTTATGTACGAAGAAGCATACGGATATACGTATATCCGTTATCTGGTACACGCATTTATGATTTTTCTAGGCTTGCTGCTGCTCGTTGCGGCCGTGCGTATTCATGTCCGCCAGCTTCCGCTGGCGAAATATTATATTGTACTCGCTCTAATCGCCTATGTCGTCGTGAATTATGTGGGTATTGATGTACGGATAGCTGAAAATAATCTCGAACGGTATCGTACAACATCGGTGATAGACAAGGAATATTTGAGTGAGCTATCAGCGGACGCGATTCCACTACTGATTGATTTTAGCCGTAAGGAACACGGAGCGCTGGATGAGTTTTTACAAGCCCGCTTGATGAGCATGACGAGAGAAGAATCGAGTTGGCCCGAATTCAATTGGGCTAAGTATCGAGCGCAACAGGAATTGCACGCCTATATTTTGGAATGAGAGGTGTTTGGGAATGATCGGAACAGATACGTTACAAGGTATGGTACTAGAGCTACGGGATGAAATGTCACACTACCAGCATCAGTTTGGTGTAAGACGGAACGATTTCCTCGTGGAGGCTATGTCCTATGGAATGAGTAAGGAGGAAGCCCGTGCTTATGCTATCCAGCGTATTGGCCCGGTCGTTCCCGTCACCTGTATGCCCACGTTGGCTCTAGGGAAAGTGAGACCGCTCAGTCCAATGTTGGCAATGCGGTACCAATATGCAGGGGATTGGAAGGACATCCATGAGCATCTGCTCCTTCCTGATGAAGTGCTCCGGATCGCAGGTACACAGCATTTTCGCAGCTGGATCAGCGATATGCGAAATTACTGGGTGGAATCGGCCCCTTACCGATTCGGGGATGATCGTCTTTCGCTGCTGTCGGTCGCAAGCGAGAAAGAAGGTCACTTTTCCATGCTCGTCTGGAAGGAACCTGGTGAAGAGCCGGAGGTATGGACGTATGCTTCCCAGCATGAATACCGATTCAGTCATTTGCTCCACTGGTTCAAGTGGTTGAATGGGCGCAGTGAAGAATGAGAGGTATAGATGATGAAAAAGAATCGTAATTGGATCGTGCTATTTATTGGCATTGCTATAATGGTGGGGGTTGCAGACTATTTTACACCAGCTAAGCCTGCGACTACTCCTGAGCTTATCGTTCCAACCGTAATCAGTGAAGAAAGCCTTCAGCTAAGTGATGACTAAACAATAAGGGTCACATTATGGCTGCTGTTAAGTTGATTTTGAGCAAAGTCTCTGGTTTCGATTGAAATTATAAAAATATAGTTCGTTTTCTGTGGTATTGCGTTGTTAAAGTAAGCCGGAAATCACCCTAATAGTTGAGAGGGAATTGAAGCTAATATCAATCGAATGTGGAGCCATTCAGATGTTCAAGCGACTCCGTCATTTCCTCTACAACTTATATTCAGGGGGAATTTTCAATGGCTAGAAGTGCAAGCACATACGCATCTGTAATCGACGGTTTTAAGGTAGAAACGAACAAAAAGTATTCGCCGGTAGGTGGAACAAAATGTAATATTTTTGCACAAGACGTGATGGCTGCGATGTCGGCTTCCTTGCCAAGTGGCTTAGCCAATCAAATGGCTGATGCTTTACTGGGTAACAACACGCCGGGCTGGTACTCCGTAACTTTTCAGGATGCTCAGAAAAGAGCAAACCTCGGGTACCCAACCATCGGGATCAAAAAAGCGGACGGACATGGTCATGTCGTTGTCGTCAGACCAAAGGGTTCATCGATCACGATCTTGAAGGAAGTACAGATCGCTCAGGCGGGAACCAAAAATTACAACAGCAATACTATTAATTACTCTTGGGTGGCAGCTGATCTGCCTGGCGTAAAATTCTATACACACGACTAAGTGGTTTTGAGATATTAGCAGTCAAAATAACCCTGGAAGCAGATCCATTCGATCTGCCTCCAGGGTTATTTTTTTATTTTGAAGCAGAATGTTTAGAAACAATGAAGGCTTTGCCTGGCTTGACAAAAGCAACAGCATAACCATTAGAGAAGGAAGAAGATTCCGATCTGTATTCAAGCTTGGTCAGCAGTTGACCTTGGCGATTGATGTAACCGAATTTTCCGTCCGAGACAGATGAGTTTGCTTGTTTACCAACTAAAGCAATGCCTTCCTTGAATGGAGATGTAACGTCATATTTTTGTTGATATTTAATGACCAATGTTCCTGTTTTATCAATAAACCCAACCTCATTTTTCGCATTTTTCACACTGGCCAAGCCCTCGCTAAAATCCTGTGCATCCGTAAATTTAAAGGGAATCACGACTTTTCCCTGTTTATTGATGAATCCCCATTTACCCTTGGTATTTTGTACTGGAGCCAATCCTTCCGAGAAGTCTCCGCCAGATTTGTATTGAGGTGGAATGACTTCTTTTCCTGCCGTATTGATATAACCGTATAGTCCCTTGCTATTTTGAACAATAGCCAAGCCATCCGAGAAACTACGGCTGTATTTGTATTGATAAGGAATCGCTAGCTTACCGGAAGCATTCACAAAACCAATCTTCCCAGTGTTAGGGGCATAGGCAAGGGCCAGCCCTTCTGTAAATACATATTCTGAATCCACATGTTCTTTAAAATGAGAAAGGGTTTTTCCCGTTCGATCTATAATTGCATTTTCTTTGGTGTCTGCTATGGTGACCTTGGCCTTGCCTTCGGAAAAGACACTGGCTTCGGTGTATTGGCAAGGAATGACCAGTGTCCCTTTCGTATTAATGTACCCAAAGAGATTGGTTTTTGTATTTTTGACTACAGCCCGCTGCTCTTGAAAATCACCAACAGGTTTAAGCTCGGCGGGAAGAGAGAAAGCCTTTTGTCCCTTGGTATTGTAATACACAAGGTTTCCGGCAGATGTTTCAGCAGCCAATAAGCCATCATGAAAAGCACCATCGCTTGAAGGACGAGCAATGTTGTAATCTACAGCAGTTTTAGAGACTTCAATGGTTGTTGTGCTGGGTGCGGCCCAGCCTGTTCCAATAACAGAGATGCCAGTAATCAAAATTAATGCAGCTAATCCTAACTTTTTCAACATGCATAAGCTCCTTTGTGAGTTGATTTTTAACTTCGGGCTTCAAAGAATCCTGCCCTCATACGTAAGGCCTTCCATAATATAGACGATAAAAATGTAGGAATGTTTCTTGATATTCAAAATTTTTCTAATTTTTAGTGCGTGAAAGCTCTACTTTCATGTAGGATGCTTGTTCATCTCGTCTCTACTCATTTCTTCTGACCTCAGCTATTCTTTGGCTACGGAGGGGCTATCAAGCCTATTCCGTAGCTCATGTTAACAATTTACAGAATCGAATAACATATCATTGGCAGAATCTCTTATAGTGAAAATCGATTATTATTGAGAGATTAAAGATGAGGGATCAGTTCACTTTCAAAAAAAAGAAGAAAATGTGTCATTTTAAAAAAAGTCTATACATATATGTTAAATGTATAGACAAATTCAAAAAGCGGATTTATAATTACGCTGTAAACGTTTTCTAGTAGTTATCATCCAATCAGACCTTGAAGGGAAGGAACAATCATGAAGAAAATTTTACTGGCGTGCAGCTCAGGTATGTCTACAAGTTTGCTGGTTACTAAGATGCAGGATTATGCTAAGTCCATTGGAGACGAGGCTGAAATTTGGGCAGTAGGTCAAGATCAAGCCGCAGAAGACATGGCTAAGGCTGACGCTGTATTGATCGGCCCGCAAATGAGTTTTCTTAAAGGACAGCTGGAAAAGGAAGCAGCCCAATATGGTATTCATGTAGAAGTAATTGACATGATGGCCTACGGAATGGTTGACGGTAAGAAAGCCTACGAACAGGCTGTGAAACTGGTGGAACGTAAAAATGGATAAAGTTAATATAGCTGATCTCACGGAAGAACAAATTAGTTTCCAACTTATTTTGCATAGTGGAAGCGCTCGCAGCAAAGTGATTCAGGCGCTGACTGAATACAGAAATGAAAATGTAGAAGGTGCGGACGATTTGCTCAAACAAGCCAAGCAGGATTTACGTGCCGCGCATGATATCCATTTTCAAATGGTTAAGAAGGAAGCGGGAGGAACCCAAACTCCCTTCTCGCTCCTTCTAATGCATGCCGAGGATCATTTGATGTCCACGGCTACCATGAAGGATTTGGTTCAAGAGCTGCTGGAGCTGTTCAAATCCAGAAGTTTATAGCTGGACCTGTAAATTTGTGAATTTTGGGACATGAAATGCTTGCAACCCTATTGATGCAAGTCACTTCGCGGGGAGGAATAGGCTTTGTTTGAAAAATTAAGCCGGATACTGATACCTATTGCCGGTAAACTGAACAACAACCGCTATCTTACTGTACTGCGTGATGCATTCATGCTGTCATTTCCATTAACAGTTTTTGGCTCCATTATTGTAGTTATTATTAATCTGCCGTTTCTAAAAGGGTGGATGGGCGACGGCAATTATGCGACTTTTAGCAGTCTGCTGAACATTGCGCCGAATGCCACACTGAATATTATGACCTTATTTGTCATCGTCGGGATTGGTTATTATCTATCTCGAAGTTATAAGGTCGAGCCCATATTCGGCGGTATGATCGCGTTGGCCAGTTTCTTAATGCTCACCCCTTTTGTACTGACACAAGAAAGCGGTGCCACGATTGCTGGTGTCATTCCGGTGGACCGGATTGGTGCCAAAGGCATGTTCCTTGGTATGATCGTCGCCTTTATCGCGGCTGAGATATACCGGAGGGTGACACAGCGAAATTTTGTCATTAAAATGCCTCCAGGTGTTCCGCCAGCCGTTGCCAAATCGTTTGCCGCTTTGCTTCCGGCATGTATTACATTGGGTATATTTTTGATCATTAATGTTGTAGTTACACTGACCCTTCACAATAACCTGCATGATCTGATTTATCATGCCGTACAGGCACCGCTGGTGCATTTGGGCAGTGGTATTATACCTACATTAATTGCTATTTTCTTTGTTCAGCTTTTATGGTTCTTTGGGCTTCATGGTCAGATTATTATCAACTCGGTTATGGACCCAATCTGGAATACACTGGCACTTGAAAACTATGAAGCGTACTCCAAAGGAGCGGAACTGCCGCATATTATCACCAAGCAGTTTGTTGATATTTATACAGTAGGTATCGGTGGTACAGGTATGACATTGGCTGTCGTGCTTTCGATTCTGATCTTCCTGAAGAGTAAGCAATTGAAGCAGGTCAGTAAGCTGGCTCTTGGACCAGGTCTGTTTAATGTCAACGAACCCGTCATATTCGGTCTGCCGATTGTGATGAATCCGCTTATTTTTGTTCCGTGGGTCATTTCTCCAATGATCGTTACGCTGATTACTTACTTTGCCATGACTACGGGGATTGTACCGCCGCCCAATGGGATACAGGTTCCTTGGACGATGCCGTTGTTCTTTAGTGGAATGATGGCTACCGGTTCTCTAATGGGAGGCATACTGCAGTTGTTTAATATGGCTGTCGTCTTTGTCATCTGGTTCCCGTTCCTGAAAATTATTGATCGGATGAACGTTCGTAAGGAGCAGGAAGAGGAGCTTAAACAAGCAGCCGTTGCAGGTAAGGATCAAACTGTTGGAATGTAACATGAATGAGCTGCTAGTGTAGTGGACTTGTTCTTTGCAAAAGAGAGAGGAGTAGAGCTGTGAATCATACCGAAATGAAAGATATAGAGCAGCAAGCCATTCAATACCGTTTTCCGACTGACTTCTGGTGGGGTTCCTCAGCTTCGGCTACCCAGACAGAAGGAACTGTGGAGGGAGACGGCAAAGGACCGAACATTTGGGATTATTGGTTTGAGCAGGAGCCGAACCGTTTCTATGACGGGGTCGGTCCTGCTGATACATCCCGTTTCTATACCCGTTACAAAGAGGATATTGCACTCATGAAAGAGCTTGGCCACAACTCTTTCCGGTTCTCTATCTCCTGGTCACGCCTGTTTCCGGCAGGGAAAGGTGAAATAAACCAGCAGGCGGTTCAATTTTATAATTCCGTCATTGAAGAGTTGCACCAGGTGGGCATTGAGCCGTTTGTGAATCTGTATCATTTTGATTTGCCGATGGCTTTACAGGAAAAAGGAGGCTGGGTAAACCGCGAGACGGTCGAAGCTTACGTGGATTACGCGAACACTTGCTTTGAGTTGTTCGGGGATCGTGTAGCCAAATGGTTTACGCATAACGAGCCAATTGTCCCGGTGGAAGGCGGCTATCTATACGATTTCCACTATCCCAATGAAGTGGATTTCGGTAAAGCTGTACAGGTGGGATATCATACCCTGTTATCGAGCGCCAGTGCCATTAAGGCTTACAGAGAAGGCGGCTATAAGGGCAAAATCGGTATTATTTTGAACCTGACGCCGAGCTATCCGCGTAGTCAGCATCCGGCAGACGTGCAGGCTGCTGAAATATGCGACGCGTTCTTTAACCGTTCCTTTTTAGACCCATCTGTGACGGGAGAATTTAACCCTTTGCTTGTGGAGCTGTTACGCCAAGAGGGATTTGTACCGAGCATGGAAGATGGAGATCGGGAGATTATACGCCAGGGTACTGTGGACCTGCTGGGGATTAACTATTATCAGCCGCGCAGAGTCAAGGCTCGCGAAAGTCTCCCAAATCCAGACGCACCTTTTGTGCCGGAACGATTCTTCGATTATTATGCCATGCCTGGTCGTAAGATGAATGAGATGCGAGGCTGGGAGATTTATGAGAAGGGAATTTACGACATTCTGACCAATGTCAGAGAAAATTACGGCAACATTGAATGCTTCATTTCAGAAAACGGAATGGGCGTTCAAGGTGAAGAAAAATTCAGAGATGAGCAGGGTATGATCCGCGATGATTATCGTATTGATTTTATCCGTGAGCATCTCAAATGGGTCCAACGAGCTATCTCAGAAGGGTCCAATGTGAAAGGCTATCACTTATGGACGTTTATGGACAACTGGTCCTGGACGAACGCATATAAGAATCGCTACGGCTTTGTATCCGTGGATCTTCAGAACGAGGGTAAAAGATCCGTTAAGCAGAGTGGGTACTGGTTCAAACAAGTGATCGAAAATAACGGATTCTAAGGTAAGGTGGGGGGTGGTCCTTTGGACCGCCTTTTTTTCTTCATTGCTGAAAGGAAGCTGTGCTGTATACCGCTGGTGAGAAAGTATAATGTTCGGTATACTTACTATACCGTCATACCTTAACGTCCCGCCTGCAGAACAGAAAAACCAGCGCTACCGATATTTTGGTAAAATGCTGACATAAAACAATTTTTAGTACAGGTGGTAGACAGATGAACAAATACGAGCGGATTGCACAAGAGGTCAAAGAGCGTATTATGAATAAGACCTACTGCAGTGATGATCCCATCCCTGATGAGATCTCATTGGCAAAAGAGTTTCGTGTAAGTCGAATGACGATTAAGAGGGCATTGGACACATTGGTGATGGACGGACTGCTGAATCGTAAAAGAGGACACGGAACCTTTATCGTTAAATCGGTCTACAATGGCCCGGTTAATGTCGTTGTAAATGAAATGCTGGGGCTGACCAACGTACTGCGCGGGAAAGAAATCAAAAGTAAAATCATAGCCTTTGACGTTCAATTTCCATCCGAGGAAGTAGCGACTCATCTGTTTATTGACGTCAATTCTCCTGTATATCATGTGATCCGTCTGCGTGTTGTGGAGGGCGAACCCTATGTTATCGAGCGCACGTACATGCCAACGAAGCTGATTAGCGGTATTACCGAGGAAGTGTTGTATGGCTCGGTGTACAAACATATTAAGGAGGAGCTGGGCCTTAATATTGTCGGTTCACATCGTACCATCCGGGCATCCAAGTCGACGGAACTGGATCGGGAGCATCTGGATTGTGCAGCAGATGACCCAATCTTGGAAATTGAGCAAGTGGGTTATCTGGATACGGGGATACCATTTGAATACTCATTCTCGCGCCATCGGTATGATAAATTTGTGTTCACCACAGTGAATCGGATGCGTTGAGCCAGTGAGTAAGAAACGGATGGTAAAGCACAAGCATGGCAGAAGAAGGCCTAACTGATGTGGGCACTCTCCTGCCATGTTCTTTTTAATGAAGCAAATTAATTGCCAAGCAATCTCACTTCATGCACCGTCGGAGTATACCAGTTGTTCGGATTATTAAATAGCACTGCATTTACAAGATTAATTCTTACGTAACGGGCTTGAAAATTAACTTTGTCACTGGTAAAGCCGTATGCAGTATTGCTCGTACGGTCAATGGTGGAATAATGAACGCCATCCGTACTATATTCGATCTTATACTTGTAATATGCCTCAGATCCTTTGTACATAAACCATGAAATATCCACTTCGTTAATCGTCTTGGTACTGCCCAAATCCACCTGCCACCAAGCAGGCCAGGATGCAGATGTAGCCTTCCATGAGGTTTGGGGATTGCCATCGTTCGCCAGTGAAGCCGGGGAAGCAGATGCGGCTGAACTGGCAGTAGCTGTTTTGCCTTGCGCGTGATTCACAAGGGATGGCAGGATGACTGTGCCTGTAGCAGCATCCATATCCCAGCTACTGTACCAGTTTAGAGTAGCCGTTTTATTGGAGTCATTCAGGGTCAATGGCAACCAGATGAATTTGTGATCGCTCAGATTGAGCGGGTTCCAGCGGTCGCCCATATAGATGTAGCTGGTTCCTGCGCTGCCTGTAATTGTGGCGATGGAATGGATTTGCGAACCGTAAGCTGCTGGATCACCGAAAGGCGACAAAGCAGACCAGCTTCCAGTCATGGAGCTGGCGGTTGCATAAGCACCCTGATTCGGGTACCAGCCGGATGCCTGCGAGGTAAACAGGTAGTAGGTATTGTTCTTTTTCACAACAGCGGGGGCTTCGCGATAGCCATTTTCAAAAATCCAGCCAACGAACGACTGCACGCCTGTATAATCGGCCGTCAGCTTGAAGATTGCCATCGTATCATTGGCGCCACCATTTTTACGGGAAGCTGTAATGAGGTAGCCGCTACCGTCGGTATCCGTAAACACCGTCATATCACGGGACTCATAATTCAGCGGGCGGAAGCTGCCTTGGTAGGTGAAATTCCCGTCAGGCGTATCGCTGGTAGCAACAGCTACGCGACCGAGTGAGTAGTCTGTGCCATTTTCATAGTGTGCCCATAGTACATATTTTCCGGTGGATTTGTTGTAAATGACTTTAGGCCGCTCGATTTTGCTCGAATTCAGCTCAGGGGCGGAATCTTTGGTGAGGATACTACTGCGGAAGGACCAATTTTTCAGATCGGTTGAGGTATATACGTTCACTTTTTCAAATTTCCAGTTCTCAGCGTGCTCGCCGTACCAATAATAAGTGGAACCTACTTTTAGGATATTGCCGCTGTTCGCCTGAATCGGGTTTCCTGCGGTGTCCTTCCAATCCGTTCCATTCGTAATGGCTGTGCTTGCTGTTGCACTCAAGGACAGTTCTGCATTAGCGGCGTCCAAACCATTCAGCGATGGGTTCATCTCGCTCCCATAGGTTGCTTGCGTAACGCCTGTTGTATTGGCATGTACTGCATCAGGTTGAAGACCTGCACCGACCACTGCGATTATAATACAAATCCATGGGGCTAACCATTTGCTGTTGTTGATCCACTTCACGATATCATCTGCCTCCCTAATATAGATAGGATGGCCCCGAACAGCTTGTCCGGTACCTCATCTACGATTCTATCTTAATTGGAAGCGTTTACAAGTGGAATAAATTGAAGTCTTTCGAATCATAAATTGGAATCGGTACTGAATGAAAATGGGAATGTTGGTCGGCTGAGTTAAAAGAAGCGTCTCTTTGCCTACTTGTGGATGTGCTATTATCTACACCGGGAATGTATATAATTGTGCGTTTTGTCATTGACACGTTCACATTATTTCAAATTTAAAGTGACTGGAATCACATAAACGGTTACTTTATGTGGGTATACTTGCTTTAATTGAAGGTTAACAAAAGGGAGCTATGTTGTAACGCCTTTTGTTCATCATTATTTTGGAGAAAAGAGGGATACAACAATGCTAAGTGAGCAAACCATTGCAACGATCAAATCGACTGTACCTGTTTTGGAGGTACACGGAACTACAATCACCAAGCGTTTTTATCAGATGATGTTCGAGGCCCATCCCGAGCTTCTCAATATATTTAATCACGCGAATCAGAAGCAAGGACGTCAACAGGGGGCGCTGGCCAATGCTGTATATGCGGCCGCACAGCACATTGACCGTCTGGAGGAAATTCTTCCGGTGGTACGCCAGATTGCACATAAGCATCGTAGTTTGGGGATTAAGCCAGAGCATTATCCTATCGTCGGGAAATATCTACTCGCTGCGATCAAGGACGTGCTAGGGGATGCAGCAACAGATGAGATCATCAACGCATGGGCTGAAGCCTATGGTGTGATTGCGAATGTATTTATAGATGTGGAAGCTGAAATGTACAAGGAGGCTGAACAGCAGCAGGGAGGTTGGTCAGACTTTAAGAACTTTGTTGTACAGAAAAAGGTTAAGGAAAGCGAGCGAATTACGTCCTTTTACCTGGTGCCGCAGGATGGACAGGTGCTGCCTGCATTCGAGCCTGGGCAATATATCAGCTTGAAGATGGAGATTCCGGGTGAACATAATACTCATATCCGTCAATATAGCCTTTCTAGTGCACCAGGAAAACCTTACTACCGGATATCCGTAAAACGAGAGGATGCTGTAGGGTCTCGTCCAGCGGGCAAAGTATCTGTGTATCTGCATGAGCACGTGCAGGAGGGCGATGTGCTGCGGGTGTCTGCACCTGCGGGTGATTTTACGCTGGATCAGACAGATCGCAGACCTGTTGTATTGATTAGCGGTGGAGTCGGGCTCACCCCGATGTTCAGCATGCTGGCTTCCTTGGTGGAAACTGCTCCGAATCGGCCCGTCACTTTTGTCCACGCAGCAGTCAGCGGAGATAACCACGCTCTGCGTAATGAGGTGGAAAAGCTGGTTGCCACACATGCACAGGCGGCCGTTCGGTGGTGCTACAGCAGACCAACCGAGCAGGATCGTCTAGCCCAGGCTTTTCACAAGGAAGGACGTTTGGATCTGGCCTGGCTGCAATCCGTGATACCGGAACGTAACGCTCAGTATTATTTTTGTGGCCCTGTGGGATTCATGCAATCGGTATACGGCCTGTTGAAAGAGTGGAATATCCCTGCATCGGATATCCACTATGAATTTTTTGGCCCTGCTAGTGCATGGGAAGCAGAAGCGCAGTGAGACATTAAAAAAAGGCGAAGGATGGTTGTCCTTCGTCTTTTTTGTGTTTATGACTATGAGGAAATCCTACTCATTGGCTCTACGCTTCTTCAAAGTGTGCCCATATTTTCATGACATGGGAGGACGCAAAAATTCTATATGCTGCGGCATATACTGGCGTAAAGCTTCTGGAATGCGGATCGAACCGTCCTCCTGTTGGTGATGCTCTAGCAACGGGATCAAGATCCGAGGCGAAGCGACCGCTGTATTGTTAAGTGTGTAACAATATTGTAGCTTGCCGTCCGCATTACGGTACCGGATGTTGGAACGACGCGCCTGAAAATCAAGCAACTGGGACGACGAGTGTGTTTCGCCGTAAGCCTGTCTGCTAGGCATCCATGTCTCAATGTCCACCTGCTTGTAGGTTTTTTGCGACATGTCGCCTGTACAGACAGCCATCTTACGGTAGGGGAGCTCCAGCAGTTGAAGCAGATCTTCCGCATTGCGCGTAATCTCCTGAAACATCTGCTCTGAAGCTTCCAGACTCGCTTCGCAGATGATGACCTGCTCCACCTTGGCAAACTGGTGCACACGATACAGTCCGTGCACGTCCCTTCCGGCCGAGCCAACCTCGTTGCGGAAGCATACGGATACCGCCGCCAGCCGAATCGGGTCTGTAACGTCCATAATCTCACCGCTGTAATACGAGACCAGCGGAACTTCCGAGGTGCCTACAAGCCATTGATCTTCTCCAGCGATACGGTACGTCTGATCCAGTCCAAGCGGGAAAAAGCCAGTGCTGCGCATTGCCTCAGAGCGTACCATTAATGGTACGTCCAGCAGCTGAAATCCTCGTTCGCTCAGCAGATCAACAGCAAGCTGCTGTACAGCCCGGTGCAACGCGACCCCAGCTCCCGTCAGATAATAGTTACGGGTACCGGCTGTTTTGACACCGCGAGGCACATCGATCAGGTTGTGAAGCTGGCCGAGCATCATATGATCCTTGGGTTCAAATCCAAAGTCAGGTATCGTTCCGACCCGTTCCAGTTCTACATTATCTTGATCCGACTGGCCTCGCGGCGTATCCGGGGATACGATATTAGGCATTAGAAGCAAGAGCTGTTGAAATTGTTGCTCTAGTTCCTGTTGCGGGGCTTCCAGAAGATCTAGCCGTCCGTTAATTTCTTTGACCTGCCGCTTAGCCTCATCCGCCTGTTCATTTTTCCCGGCCTGAATTAGCGCCCCAATATCCTGACTACACTGATTACGCATCTGGCGAAGCTGCTCCACTTCCTGAAGCAGCTGCTTTCTCCGATCATCCAGGGTTAACAGCTCTGCGACCGATACTTGTATTCTTTTGTCGTCTGCCGCTCTCTGAACCTGCTCTTGATGCTCTCTAATCCACTTGATATCTAACATGACACCGCACTCCTTTTCGGATAAAAATACAAAAAGCGCCCTCATCCACATGGGACGAGGAGCGCTTTGATCTCGCGGTGCCACCCAAATTGACCGGACAGCATGACAGAAGTCATGACTCTCCAATCCACTTTGCTCCGCTTTAACGGGCGGGTCCGGTTTACTTAGGAACATATCGCCATATCGTACACTAACGTATAATCCTTGGCGTAAACGCCTCCGAGTTGGATGCTCTTCACAGGCACAATGTCGTTTGCTTTTTTGTAAGTATACGAATTTTTGGCAGGTTAATCAAGGGCATGAGTCAGTACACTGGATTACTTCCTTTTTTCAACATGATCTTTCCAATAAAAATAAATACACAATGCGATTAAGATAAGTGGAAATAAGTAAAAAGCCGATTTCATGTTTGCGAAGGGGAAAGGTAGGCTTTATTTCTTATGTATTTCCATTCTACTTCATCTGTGATAATGAAACTGGAAGAATATTTAAGTAATAGCCTTAATTCAGCGTTCAAAATGGGCTATAGTCTCTATAATGCTATTTTAATTTCATGTAAAATGTAATGATTACCAAAACGACAGCGATGGAGGGAAACATGGAGGATTTTAAAGATCGTTTACATACGATCCGCCAAGAACAGAACAAGCTGCTCAAGGAGTATCAAACATTAATCGCAGATTACGAAGCTTCAGATATCATTTTGGAAAACGAGGTTCTGCGAAAAAAGTTCGAGGATTATCAGGCTCGCTGCATTCACTTGGAAGAGCGGGTACGACATATTGAGCAGGAAAATGGAAAGCTGCGTACTGCGCTGACGGAGCAGATGTTGAGCGAAAAGGCGAATATGATTCGCATTTCGCGGGAAAAGCTGGAGACCTATTTTGCTTCCAGAACCGCAGAAGGGGAAAACCGGCTGACTTCCATTGAATATGGGGCTAAAAACCGGGTGGACCAGCTTATTCAGCAAACCACTCATGAGCTTAAAGAGGATCAGGATGAGATCGTCGCTAGACTGAGACTGTTCTCGGAGGAGATTCGTGACCGGATCATGGAGCAACGCAGGCGGTTTCAGGAAGCAGAGCGCAAATTGCTTCATCAGACGGAAAACGAGCTTCATCAGCTCGAAGAAGAAGAGATCAGCGAAGAAACGATGCAGAAGCGCATGAAGCAGAATCAGTTTGAAATGATGCTGGGATTGAACTGGATTAACAAGCTGGGGATTTTGCTCATTATCTTGGGTGTGGGAGCCGCTTTTAAATACTCATACTCAAACTGGTTTACAGGGAATATGAAGGGCGTTGCGTTCTTTTTGCTAGGAGCGCTGATGCTGGGCGGCGGCGAGTGGTTGTATCGCAAGCAGAAGCAGACCTTTGCGCTCGGTATCTTGGGCGGCGGTATTTCTGTACTGTACGGGTCCATTTTTTATAGCTACTTTTTGCTAGAAATCATAGGAATGTATACAGGTATAGGCTTGTCCGTTCTAGTTACGGTGACCGCTGTGCTGTTGTCCTTAAGATATGAATCTCGAACGATATGTTCCTTCGGTTTAGTAGGGGGATATCTTCCGTTGTTCTCCTATATGGCAGCAAACGGGCTGGAAGGAAACGCCGTGTATATCGCGATGGGCTATCTATTCCTGCTGAACCTGCTAATCCTGCTTGTATCCTTCCGCAAACGGTGGGTCATCGTGCAATATATCAGCTTTCTACTCAATACCCCATTAATGGTTGTACTCGCGTGGTTATCAGACAGCACCATAGCCAGCATGCTATATGCAATCATTACATTTGCGATGTATCTCGGGATGACACTGTGGGTGCCGTTCCGACTCAAAACAAAACTATCATGGCTGGATTTCTCCTTGTTGGCCCTGAATACAGTTGTGAGCTGTTCCGTTCTGTATTCCCTGTTCGGCGATGCAGGTCTGGATGATTACAAAGGATTACTGGCACTCGTCTTTTGCTTGGTGTATGGGGGCTTGGGCCAATGGGTTCGGCGATATATTCCAGAGGAGAAGCAAACCAAAATACTGTTTTATGCGACATCATTGACCTTTGCCATTCTCATGATTCCGTTCCAGTTTGGAGTCAGATGGTTGTCGATGGGCTGGTTAATCGAAGCTGTGCTTCTTACATTGTATGGACATCGCTACCGCTTGAAAGAATTGGAGCGTGCAGGATGGGGCATTCTAGGATTGTGTCTGGGCGCATTCTTTTTCATTGATTTCCCTATATATCTGTTGTCAGGATTTGAGACAGATTATTTTGGGCTTAAATATACGCTCATTACACTGGGAATGTTGATCGTTACTGTCTTCTATGCGATTGAATATAGTCGTCCGAATGCTTTCAAAAACAATCGTTTGTACGAAATGCATATCATGCAAGGATTTAAGTATGTAGCTTTGGTGAACGTGTACCTCTATCTTTTGTACGAAGCTGGGCATTGGTATAACATCGTCGTATCCGATGAGTTTGCACATTACACCTTGTACAAGGTATTGTTGTTCACCTGCGTATCCCTGGTGTTAGCTTATTTCCTGCCTAAAGTGAAGCTGTTGTACGATCGGGTGATTAAATATTATAGCTTGGCATTGTACGTCATAGGCTACGCGCTGGCATTGGTGGTTACCGTAGCGATTCCAACCTTGCATGAGGATTATGCGCAGAATACGGCTGCTGATTACGTTGCGCTAATTGTACTGGTAGCCTTTAATGTACTGGTATTCTTCAGCAGCAGGGACTTCCTAAACGCACTGATGACGCGACATTATAGAAGTAATGAGCTGTATCCGGTCATTATGGGGGTATATTTGTTGGGCATCATTACCGCCTTTCTCGGAGTTCAGTTCCGTCTGGGAGACGCAGGTCTTGTGTTCAGTCTGGTGTATCTGCTGTTGGCTATTTTGTATATTGTATACGGCTTCCTCAAGCGAGTGGTCTACATCCGCCGATTTGGGTTGGGCTTGACTCTGCTAGCTACAGGTAAGCTGCTATTGTACGATCTACACCTATTAACGTCGGGAAGTACGATTGTAGCCTATTTCTCCTTTGGGGTTGTATTGCTGGCCATTTCGTATATTTACCAAAAAGTATCCAATCGTATGGGAGAGACCATTATAAAGAAGGATACTGAAGAAAAAATGTAGTTTTTTGTTGTATTGTGTAGATACCGAACATTATGAAAATAAATCCGGTAATAGTGAAAAATTATGCATGACCTTACATCCTACTTACGCTATAATGAGAAAAAATTATTTATGTACGCATGCTCAAGTTTATGCGTAAGTAGAGAGAATGAGGGGGATACCATGAATTTGGGCAAGGGGCAGAATAACCTGTCTGATAAGAATGAACGCTTCTCGTCGGCTGGATTCATTTTGGCAGCGATCGGGAGTGCGGCAGGACTAGGTAACATCTGGAAATTTCCGTATATTACCGGACAATATGGCGGAGCTGCATTTTTCTTGTTGTTTATTGTCTGCTTGTTGCTTGTTGGTTTGCCTGTACTTTTAGCAGAGCTTGCGCTTGGTCGTGCAGGTCGAGGAAGTGCTGCCTCTGCAATGGTGAAAGTAGGCGGACATCCAATTTGGGGCAAGATGAGCATTATGTTTGTTATCGTGCCGTTTGTTATTTTGTCGTTCTATGCCATTGTAGGAGGATGGACACTGCATTATGCCGTAGAGGCATTTAGCGGAAGTCTGTTTTCGAATAATGATTTTGCTGGTCAGTTTGCTTCATTTTCCTCCGGCTATGCACCGTTGGTGTGGTTGTTAATTGTTTTTGCATTTACAGCAGTCGTGGTTACCCTTGGGGTATCGAACGGAATTGAAAAGTTCAATAAAATTTTGATTCCTGCTAAGGTCATCCTGTTGCTCGTGCTGATGATTAACGCTCTCATGCTGCCAGGTTCTGGTGCGGGTGTATCCTTCTTTTTGAATCCTGACTTTTCTAAGTTAAGTATAGAATCTGCATTGGTTGCTTTGGGACATGCCTTCTTCTCCCTCTCACTGGGGATGGGGATCATGGTCACATATGGTGCTTATGTAGATCGTCGACAATCGCTGGGGGGAGCTATGCTGGCAGTGGGTGGCGGGGATTTAATCTATGCGTTTATCGCAGGTATGATCATTTTCCCTACAACCTTCTCCTTTGGTATTAACCCTGCCCAAGGACCGT
Source organism: Paenibacillus sp. JJ1683 (assembly GCF_053006485.1). Classification (NCBI taxonomy): domain Bacteria; kingdom Bacillati; phylum Bacillota; class Bacilli; order Caryophanales; family Paenibacillaceae; genus Paenibacillus; species Paenibacillus sp. JJ1683. The sequence continues at coordinate 5,542,865 of NZ_CM129820.1, read as the reverse complement.
CTTTGGTCTTTATTGCCTTACCGGCTGCATTCTCTGCCATGCCTTTCGGAGCTTTCTTCGGCGGTTTGTTCTTCGTATTGCTGGCGGTTGCAGCATTAGGCTCTATGGTATCCCTGCTGGAGGTACCCGTAGCTTATGTTATGGAGCGGTTCCGTTGGGGCCGGGTACGCTCGGTTGTCATCGTATCGATCCTGTGTCTGTTGCTGGGTGTCCCTTCTGCATTGTCGATGGGGTTGGTTCCAGAGTTAAAGGTGGGCGACAAATCCTTCTTTGACTTTGTTGACTTCACAGCGTCCAACATCTTCTTGCCATTGGGCGGCTTACTGATAGTTATATTCACAGGGTACTACTGGAAAACTGCTGGCGAGCATGCCAATCTCAAGCCTTTCTGGTTCCGTGTATGGTTGTTCGGCCTTCGGTATGTTGCACCGATCCTGATGTTGTTGGTCTTCCTTCATACTTCAGGGATCATCAAATTTTAATAGACACGAATTAAAAAAAAGGTATTTTCTTCCTAAGGGAAGAGATACCTTTTTTTGTATATCTATCAGTGGTTACCTAACTGTGGAAAGGAATGATATAATAAAAACATTGTCATTAATTTTAACTTCAATGAAATCATTACGATTATGAAGTTTTATATAATGAATGAAAAGGCTACAGGGCATCGCACAGACGATGTGCAGGAGAGGGAAAGGGCAGAAGAGCATTGAAACAGACAGAGAGTTCGAATTTGCAAGAAGGACGGCGGCTGAAATGAAGTCTAATCGGTTGTCGCCACAACGTCGTTATATGCCAGGTTTGGATGGTTTAAGAGCGCTGGCGGTCATCGCAGTCATTGTGTATCATCTGAATCCGGATTGGTTGCCGGGTGGTTTGTTGGGTGTAGGCGTGTTTTTTACGTTGTCGGGGTATCTGATTACAGATATTCTAGTCAGTCAGTGGGATACATATCATAGTTTTAAAATGAAAGATTTCTGGGTGCGTCGTGCCAGAAGATTGCTGCCTGCCATGCTGACGGTGGTGGCTGTCATTGTCCTGTGCTCGTTGCTCTTCGATCCGTCACGGCTTACGGCCTTGCGCGGAGATGTACCTGCCGCATTGGTGTATATGAGCAATTGGTGGTTTATTTTCCATCAGGTTTCGTATTTTGAAAGTTTCGGTCCTCCTTCTCCGCTTGGGCATCTGTGGTCGCTGGCGGTGGAGGAACAGTTTTATATCCTGTGGCCTTTACTGCTGGCGCTTGGGCTGAAGTACATGCCCAAGCGTATTGTACTGGCCGGATGGGTGATTTGTCTGGCGTTAATATCTGCGCTCCTGATGGCCGTGATTTACGTACCGGGAAGCGATCCGAGCCGGGTATATTATGGCACGGACACACGCGGCTTCGCTCTACTGATTGGTGCGGCGCTGGCCTTGGTATGGCCAAGCGGCAAGCTGAAAGAGCATGCTTCGGCGAAGGCGCGCTTGCTTCTAGATGGCGTCGGTGCAATCAGCTTGCTGCTGCTATGCCACTGGGCGTGGGCCTCGAATGAATATGACCCAGCTCTGTACCGCGGCGGCTTGCTGGGGATTGCGGTGGTCACTGCTATTGTGGTTGCAGCATTGGCACACCCGGTGAGCCATCTCGGTCGCCTGCTTGGACGCAAGCCGCTGCGCTGGATCGGCGCCCGTTCCTACGGACTGTATCTATGGCATTTTCCAGTTATCACGCTAACGACACCTCAGGTGGATACCGATGGTGTTCATGTGGTGCGTATCGTTATACATTTGCTGGCTACCATACTGCTGGCGTCTCTCTCGTTTAAATATATCGAGGAACCGATTCGGCATGATGGATTCCGGCACTGGATTGCAGGAATTCGTTCAGCGGTTCGTCGGCAGATGCGGTGGAGATGGATCTCTACAACCGCAACAGCAATGCTTTGCATAGGTATTGGTGTGGGTACCGTTCACCTGTACGTGGTATCCCCTGATGCAACGTTGCAGGCAGCATCTAGTGATGAGCAGCCAATTGCCAAGGCAAAGGCGATGCCGCCGCTTCACGGAACGGTGTCCGTAGCCTCCAAGGAGTCTACAGCCACCAAGCCGCAAGGAGCCAAGGACAGTAAGACTCCATCTCAAGCCCAGACGCCTAAAGACACGGCAGTCAAGGCTGGTACTACGGATGGCGTTACGACGCAGACGGAACCTTCGACCACATCCCAACAAGCTAAGCCTATGACAGGCGATGGATCGAGCGTGACCGCTATTGGAGACTCTGTCATGCTCGATGTACAGTCGTACATTCAGGAATACTTCCCGGGGGCTGTTGTAGATGGGCGGATCGGCCGCCAGATGGCGGAAGCGCCTGCCGTACTGGAGCAACTGAGACAGAACGGACAGTTGGGCAAGACGGTTATTATTGAGCTGGGTACGAACGGCGCTTTTACCAAGGACCAGCTATCTAATCTGCTCGCCAGTCTGAAGGATACAAAGCATATTATACTTGTGAATACCCGTGTACCTCGGCCTTGGGAGAGCATTGTGAACAAGCATCTTGCTGAGGCTGCATCCCAAGACCCAAGAATTACAATGATTGACTGGTATGCAGCAAGCTCCGGTAAAAACTCATATTTTGAGCATGATGGAGTACATTTAAAACCTAAAGGCGCTAAAGCCTATGCATCTTTACTGGCTCAGGCCCTAACGAAGCAATCTTAATGAACAGAACCGCAATGATATTCATAAATTATGCAAATGCAAGATAAGAAACCACCGGGAGTAGGTTGTCCGTCCCCTGGTTGAAGTGCAACCTTAAACTTTCATCGGCCAAACCTCCCGGTTTTCCAATGTTCGTTGTAAGGTGCGCTTTCACCCTGCTCCGGTGGTTTTTCTTATTTTAGGGTGGAGGTACATAATCTAATGGAAAAGGGTTATTCACATAGTAGAACAAGAGAGCACCGCTTGAAGAGGAACAAAAGAAGGCTGATGCTGATTGCTATTGTATTATTTGTGGCAGGCTGCATTACTTTTATTGCGATAAAGGTCTCAGATAGCAAACCACATGCGCCGACTCAGGAGCTTGCTAAAAAAACAGATTCTGTATCCAAGGACTCATCCAAAGTTAAAGCCAGCGCAGGGGCAAACGATAAAGCAGCCTCTCCAAAAAATGATCCCGGTGTAGAAGACGGTGCCTTTGTTGAAAAATATTTAAATCAGCAAATGCTAGGAAAGATGCCTGATGGAGCCGATGGTAAAAAGGTGGCCTACTTATCCTTTGATGACGGTCCATCTGTGACGGTCACACCCCAAATATTAGACATTCTGAAAAAGCAAAAGGTCAAGGCAACCTTTTTTATTGTAGGAAAAGAAGCCAATGAGAATGAGCATACCCGGAACCTTATCAAAAGAATTGTCAAAGAGGGTCACGCGATAGGAAACCATACGTACTCACATAACTATAAGTATTTATATCCGAACAGACGAGTAAATACGGATCATGTTATGCAGGAGATCGAGAAGAACAATCAGGTTCTAAAAAGCATTCTGGGACCAGAATTCTCCACCAGAATGATCCGATTCCCCGGGGGGCACATGACATGGAACAGAAGAGATCCACAGGGAATGGCTGCTCTGGATAAGGTTTTACTTCAAAAGGATTACCATCAGGTGGACTGGAATGTATTAACGAAGGATGCAGAGGGAAGATCCAAGAAAGCACCCGCACTAATTAATCAGTTTATGAGGTCAGTCAAAGGCCGAGAAAAAGCGATCATACTCATGCATGACACTTATGGTAAAGAAGAAACAGCCAAAGCATTGCCGCAAATTATAGAATATCTGAAGAAACAGGGATATGAATTTAAGGTTATGAAGTAAGATATATATGAGAAAAGGACGGGGCTCATCGCCACCGTCCTTTGTGCTATTTAAAAGTACATAGTCCGCATCATTTAGATGCGCTCTGCTTCACCCATCGCCTGAATGAAAGCTCCGATACCTTTAGGATCGTTAGTTATAATCGGCTCGCTGATATAGTAAGCGAAGGTACCATCCCGGCGATCTTTACCACCTAGACCGCTTACTTGTACTGTTTTGTTCAGATTCACAAGTCCTTCTTCAGTAATCGTAATAAATTCATCAATAATACCTTTACGGATGATTTCTGCTTCTTGGCGATAATGCTCTGGCAGATAACCTTTGCGAACACCTTTGGCCATAGCGTATAGAATCATGCAGGAAGCAGATGCTTCCAGATAGTTGCCTTTCACATGGCCCAGGTTGAGCACCTGATAAAAGACGCCGCTTTCTTTATCACGCACTTTCAGCAAGGCTTCCAGTGTTTCTCTCAGCATATCAATCAAGACGGGACGATCTGCATGATCTTCTGGAATGTAGTCCAGCACGTCGACGAGTGCCATGACAAACCAGCCCATTGAGCGGCCCCAGAAATTTTTGGAACAGCCGGTTTCCGGGTTGCACCAATGCTGTTCCCGCTTCTCATCCCAAGCGTGATAGAGCAGACCCGTTTCAGGATCACGCGTATGCTTGTAGCATAGCTTGAATTGCAGGGTCACATCGTCAAACTCTGACGGATCTCCGAATTCGCGAATAAACTCAGCATAGAACGGGGCACCCATGTACAAGCCGTCAAGCCAAATTTGATACGGATAAATTTGCTTATGCCAGAATGCGCCCTCGCTTGTGCGTGGATGTTTTTCCAGCTGACTGCGTAATTGGAAGGCTGCCTTTTTATAGCGTTCATCGCCTGTGGCACGATACAGAGTGAAGAGCAGCTTGCCGTTATTCACATGGTCAATATTATACTCATCTACTTTATAGCGCTGAATCACACCATTTTCATCAACAAAGTGATCCATATGTTTTTTTATATATTCCATATACTTGGGATCGCCTGTCAATTCGCCAACCCATTCCAAACCTCTGTAAATCACGCCATGGTCATATTCCCATTTTTCATAAAATTCCGGACTCCGTTTAATCACGGAATCGCTCATACGTACAGCCCAGGAATCTGTTTTTGTAGGATTTGTTGTTGGTTGCGATGTTGAATTTGCCATGATACAGTCACCTCTTCAGTAAAGTTTAATCTGTAATGTTATTGTTGTTACATAGACGGAGTGTGTGTCTTAGGATCAACGGGTTTGTTCTTAAAGCCCACATTATTGTTGCCCCAGCACCGATCGTAGCTGAAGCCTGTTAGTTGTTCGAACACTTTTCGAGCTTCTGGCTTGGCTGATTTCATGGAGCCACCGTTTTTGAGGCGGTCAATCTCGGCGATTAGCTTCTTGTGGCTGTCAATATCCAGCTTCATTACGACAGAAGCAATCATCCCGATGATCGCGAGAACAATAGTACCCACCACGAGTACATAGAAGATAGCGTGCTGAGCAGAGACTGGCTGACTTTCAGCTCCGGATACAAAGCCAAAGTGCTGTAACACCCAGCCGAGAATGAAAACGACAACAGCCCGCACCATTTTTCCGGCAAAAGTCATCATACCCGCATAAATACCTTCCCGGCGGCGACCAGTCAGCGCTTCATCCACATCGGCAAGGAATGTGTATTGATTCCAAGGGATGTAGTAGACGCCACCCGTACCAAGCCCCATGAACAGTGTGATGACATATAGCCACATCATCGTATTAGAGGCTCCTGTGAGATAGAGCAGACCATAACCTGCTACGCTAAAGCAAACGACGACGAGTGCGGCGATGAAAGGCATACGAAACCCTTTACGCACACAGAATTGGATGAAGAAATAGGTAGAAATCAATTGAATGACAGAGTTAAAGCTGTTCAGATTGGATACCATTTCAGAGCTTTGGAACAAGGAGAAAACAATAAAGTACGTAAAAGCTGAAGTAAACAGCCACTCAGCGGAAAAGCCGCCCAGGTACATCCCGAGATGATGACGGAACGTCTTGACCCGAAAAGTAGAGGAAATATCGACAAACAACTTTCTCATGGAATCTATAAAGGAAAGCGGAGCTTCACCTTCCAGTTCCTTTTGTAGTTCCTCACTTGGACGCTCCCAGGAGTTTTTGTACAAGAATGCCATGGCAATCAGCAGAATTGCTGCAAAAACAAGACCGGTATACAAGAAAGGCAATGGAGAGTCTTTGCCGTACGCAGCAATAAAGCGACCAGGGATAAAAGCGGCGGCAAAATTGGCGATTTTACCAAACATGGCCTTCCATCCGGTCAATCTGGAGCGTGCACCGAAGTCCCGGGTCATCTCGGACGCTAGTGCTTCATACGGCACCATGACAGAGGTGTACACTAGTTCAAACAGCACGTACGTACTCAGGTAATACCAGAAGCCCAACCCATCTATCCAAAGCATCGGATACACGAGCATCAGCGGAATACCCATCATGATGAAAAAACGGCGTCTGCCGAATTTACGACCTAAGCGGGTTCGGTGAAAGTTATCGCTGATAAAGCCCATGATCGGATTGCTGACCGCATCTATGATGCTGGCAACAGAGAAAATGGCTGCGGCCTGAACAGGAGACAGTCCGCAAAAGGTTGTATAAAAGTACATTAACCATGCACCGCTAATAGCAAGTGCACCACTTCCCAGCATGTTACCGCTTCCATAGGCAAGTGTATGTTTCAATGTGATTTTTCGTTCCATGATCTGTTCACCTCATATTTTGTCTGGTTATGAGGACAATCACCGGTCGCTATATTATGCAGAATGGTCTAGGTTGGTAGATGGGCCAGGCGTCCTGATTAGGTGGGGCTTTTACCGTGCCCCTATATTTCCGCTCGGAGTACCCGAGCCAATCAGATCGCTTCCTTTGGCCAGCTTAAGGAAATCACCCAGCTGGATGGAACCGTCTGTACTTCGAGTGATGGAAGGCACGAGACTAACAAAGTCGTCTGCACTGGCTGCGAGACCTTTAGCATTCGTCGTTTTTTTGTTTTTCCACCAGACGTTAGAGTTATCTTGATCCGTACCACTTGTTTTATCACTTGCTGTTCCCTCGAAAGAAAGATTGTTAATGAACACGTGTTCACCCTTATCAAAGGCGAAATTGCTTTGTCCATTGTCCCATGAAGTATTGTTGGTCAAAGTAATGGTGCCAGGGTTGCTATTGTAGGTGAAACCGTGTTTTTTGTTTTGGAAAGCAATACTGTTTTTTACAATATGGTTGACCTTGATTTTGTCTCCACCCAGCTTAAAGCCGTTGCCGTCACTGTTCGCAGTAGACGTTCCATCAGAGGTTTGCCCGTTGTGATGGGCCACACTGTTCAAAATGGTTACGGCACCGATAGGGCCTGTTTCCGTTTTGCTGTACAGATCCCAGCCATCGTCTACGTTGTATGCTGCCAAGCAGTTATCGAACACATTGCCTGATCCTACAGTCAGTTTAGCCGCGAAGCCATCGGCATCCTCGCCATTATCGGGATCGGCGTTATCGTGAGAGTAGGAATTCAAAATCAAATTGTTTGCAGGCCACTCACTGGTGGAAGCGTTAGGGGAGTAGCGTCCGAGTTGGAGCCCGGTATCCCGATTGTGGTGGGTCTCGACGTTTTCAATTCGGTTATTGCTGCCGCCAATATAGATACCGTTATCTCCGGCACCTTTGACTTCAAGACCTTTCACCAGCCAGAAGTCCCCGTTAAGCTGAAGTCCCCGATTAGCTGAACCAAAGGCCTGAGCAGAGAAATCAAGTACGGGTTTTTCACTACCGTAAGCGACTAATCCTTTGAGTGAGCCGTTATTGCCGTTATTTCCACGCTGAATTGTAATCGTTGAGGAGTAGGCGTATTTACCACCCCGCAGGTAGATGGTTTTGCCAGGAGCAATTTGTGTCAGTGCTGCTTCGAGGGTGGTAGGACTAGATATGGTACCCGGATTGGACACGTTACCATTTGGAGCCACATACAAATCGCCTGCCGCTAACGTGGTGGAAACAGTTGTTGAATCGGTTGCACTAACTGCCTCCTCTGTGAGTGTGGTAGAGGGGAGGTTGTTGGATGGAATATCCGCGTAAGCGGTTCCAATAAGACAAGAAGAAGCAAAAACAAAAGAAACACCGAGTCTTAGAGCGTTAAAGCCGTTTTTTGAACGATCATTCCGTTTAAACATGTAAATTCCTCCTTATCTGAGCTCATATTTTAAAAGAAGATAGCACATATAAAAGTCGCTCATGCTGTCTTTCCATTAAAAAAACAGGACACCTCCTGGGGGGACAGATTGATCTATCATAAGTCCAAAACGCTCTAAGAAGTATATGCACAGTGTAATATATGTTAACGTTTGCATCAACAGTTTTTTATTGTTTTTTTAATATTGTGAAAAAAAGTTCACACTTTTGTTTCAACTAAAAATACAGTTTTGCTAGACTGGGAAAATTTGATTATAATTAAACATTATACATATAATAGGAATAAAACTGTGAGAAAAGGTGGGTTTAGCGCATGGAGAGCGGGAAGCATTTGACAAGTTCAACTTCTGAACCATTGCAGGAAAAGCGACCGCGAATGAACAAGGAGATGATCGATTGGCTTAAGGCAATTATTGTTGCCATTGTGCTCGTGTTCATTATACGTTGGCTGTTATTTGCGCCATTTATTGTTGAGGGAGCATCCATGGAACCGAATTTCAAAACAGATGAACGAGTGGTCGTGAATAAGGTGATTTACGATTTTCGTGACCCCAAGGCAAGTGAGGTTGTTGTATTTCATGTAAAAAAGGAACAAAAGGACTTTATTAAGCGTGTGATTGGAGTGGCTGGAGATACGATTCAGTATCAAGGTGATCATCTTTATGTGAATGGTAAGAAAGTAGAGGAGCCATACATTCAAGAGGCTATCCAAGATGCTCACGCCAAGGGAGAATTATATAACAATGTGGACTTTCCAAACGGTACCATAACCGATTCCAAGGTTCCTGATGGGTATATTTTTGTAATGGGTGACCACCGCAATAATAGTAGGGATAGTCGTGCAATTGGTTTTGTTTCCATCAAGGATATTGTCGGACGTGCGGATGTGATCTTTTGGCCGATCGATAACGCGCAATGGGTTAAGCATAAATAAGGCCAGAGCGCCTAAGATGGGAGGTAGTTGCTCACTTTAGGCGCTTTTTCAAACTCATTATATGTTTTTCGTAAACGGGTCAGGCAACTTGCGCCAATCCTGTTCCATTTCTTCAGGGGTTAGCAGTGTCTTATCCAAGCTACGCTCGATTTCTTCCCGGTTCATATCGATACCAATAAATACGAGTTTGGTAACCCGGTCGCCATATTTCTCATCCCAATCGGGTGTTTTTTCAAAATTTTCACCGAGATAGTATTGTCGTTCTTCTTCAGTCAAAGCAGACACCCATAGTCCTGCGCGTGCGAATTGTTTGGAGCTACCCGCCTGACTGAATGTAAAGGCAGTACGGTTTTGCGTGGCGAGCCACACTAATCCCTTGGAACGTACAACCTCAGTAGGCCATTGAGCCAGCCATTTCAATAAACGTTCGGGATGAAATGGGATTTTGCGCTTGTACACAAACGAAGCAATGCCATATTCCTCTGTCTCCGGTACATGTTCATCCTTGTTCATTTCCTGTATCCAACCCGCCGCCTGACTAGCAGTTTCAAAATCAAAGCGATGCGTGTTTAAAATCTCCTTTGGGTCCACTCTGCCGTATTCGGAACGGATGATTTTGGCGTTCGGTTGAATGCTGCGCAGCACCTTTTCCAATCGTTCGAGTTCCTCTAAGGATACCAGATCGCATTTATTAATGATTAGCACGTCACAAAATTCCACCTGCTCTATGAGCAGATCAACGATGCCACGTGCATCCTCCACAGCCACTTCCTGCCCACGATCCTTAAGGGAGTCTCTAGAGTAGAAGTCTTTCCAAAATTCTGGCGCGTTCACGACAGTGACCATTGTGTCCAATCGGGTCAGCTTGGTCAAATCAATTCCATTTTGCTCATCTACATAACTAAAGGTTTGGGCCACTGGAATGGGCTCACCTATACCTGTGGATTCAATAAGAATATAGTCAAACTTTTTTTCGAGCGCCAGTCGCTCTACCTCTTTTAATAAATCTTCGCGCAAGGTACAACAGATACAACCGTTGGACATTTCCACCAGCTTCTCATTCACACGGGATAATCCTCCACCGTCGCGAACGAGATCAGCATCCACATTAACCTCACTCATATCATTGACGATGACAGCTACCCGTAAGCCTTCCCGGTTATTCAGTACATGGTTCAGCAGTGTAGTTTTGCCGGAACCGAGGTAACCACTTAGTACCGTGACCGGTATTTTCTCATCTCTTTCCATAGCGTTTGCCAACGTAATCACTCATCCCTTCGAAAGTTTCATAAAATGTTGACTGTGCAGTAGTAACTGTAATGCGAGATAGGAAAGCAGCAGCACTTTCTGTTTGATAACTTAATCGTAATAATTACGAATAATGAAATTAGTAAATCATTTATGTGGAAAAATGTCAAGGAAGGTGGAGCCAATCAGTCAAAAGGACTTGCGTAAACTTTACGCAAGTCCTCTGTGGGTCATCTGTAGGGGTGTAGTTGCCTCAGCCTTTGACGGCCCCGGCCACTACGCCTTTAACAATGTATTTTTGCAGAAAGATAAATACGATAATGGAGGGCAGCACAGCCATTACCATTGCGGTCATGGCATACTGCCAGTCTGATGTATATTGGCCAACGAAGGTATAGGCAGCCAGCGTAAGCGTTTTGGTGCTGGGTGAGCCGTTAACCATGAGCAGCGGAAGCAGAAAATCGTTCCATATCCACATCACGTCGATAATAACAATAGTAGCGGTGACCGATTTCAGCAAGGGAAAGATGACGGAAAAGAAAAGCCGAAAGCCTGAGGCTCCGTCGATCTTGGCGCTTTCGTCAATCTCGACCGGAATGCCTTTCACAAAGCCGTGATAGATAAACACTGCCAATGGGGCTCCAAAACCCCAGTACAGCAGGCCAAGTCCCCAAGTGCTATCTGCCAAATTCAAGTCTTTCGTCAGGCGCAAGACGGTCAGCATAATAGACTGAAATGGAATCAGCATCGGCATAATGCACAGCATGTAAATGGCGGAGCTCCACTTGCTTTTCGTCCGTGCCAGCTTATAGGCAGCGATGGAGGATATTAGCACAATGCCTGCCAGCCCGAGCACAGTAATAATCGTGTTATTCAGAAATAAGCGTGGATAGTCAATGAACTTCCATACGTATACGTAGTTATCCAGCGAAAGCTGCTTGGGCAGCGCAATGACGTCGGTCATGACCTCAGCGAAGCTTTTGAACGAATTGTTAATGGCGAGAAACAGCGGATACAAGAATAACAGCGACAATACAATCATGCCCGCTTCCAGCAAAATACGTCCCGTACGGCTGCGTTGCATCAGGCTTCAACCTCCCTGCGTTTGAAAATAGACAATTGAATAATCGTAATGACCAGCACTGCAACGAATAAAATCAAGGCTTTGGCTGTTCCGTAGCCATACAGATTGTTTTGGAACGTATCTCGGTAAATATCATACGCAATGCTGTATGTCGTACCTCCTGGCCCACCGCCAGTCAGCGATAAAATGACGTCGAACACCTTGATCGAGTTGGTCAGTGCCATGAAGACCGAGATCGTAATCGAGGGCGCAAGCATCGGTAAAATAATACTGAAAAATCTCCGAATCGGCCCTGCCCCATCCACGATGGCAGCCTCTTTTAGATCCTCAGGTACAGATTGCAAGCCTGCAATATAAATGACCATGTAAAAGCCAATGGATTGCCAGATGGATACCGCCAAAATGGAAATAAACGCGAGCCCTTCCTCGCCTAGCCAACTGAGCTGGAAGATGCCCCAGCCTGTACTGTGCCCCAGTGACTCAAAACCTTGCATAAAGATGAATTTCCATATAAAGCCGACAATGACGAGGCTGAGGATATAAGGAATAAAGAAAGCCGCGCGCAGCCAGGCCGAGCTTTTGAGCTTCATGTCGAGGACGAGCGCCAGCAAAATGGCCAGCACGTTTACCAATACAATGTACAGAATGGCATATTTGATCGTAAACCAGGCTGCATGTGCAAAGTTAGCGTCTCCGAGCAGGATTTGCTTGAAGTTATCCAGACCTACGAATTTCGGATGTTTGGATATGCCGTTCCACTTAGTCAGGGAATAGCGTATCGTCATCAAAAACGGAATATAAAATGCAATTGTAATGCACAAAATTACGGGCAGTGTGAACAAACCAAATTCCAGCTTACTGCCCTTGTCGCCCCATGTTCCCCTTTTTTTCAGCATAACGCACCTCTTTTTCTCAGCATTTTCCGGTCTTTCGCTCCAAGCTGTTTAAGATATAATGAAAGTATAGGATAGCCCCTAGGGCCGGACCAATGGATTTAAGAAAACAGTTGAGGGTAAAAATGTGTACGCTTTCAAAAGGAGCGGTTATCATGATGTCAGGGCATACAGGAACAATTCTTCGTTCCATGTGGAGGCGGATTACGCAAAAATTAGTGAACAAGCTCATTCTACTTTTTACCTCGGTGATTATTCTGGTGGTGGGCTCACTCACGATTATTTCCTATCAGATGATTGAAAAGGAGTCGGTCAATCATAGCATCGCCAGCACGACGAATAATCTGCTGCTGGTCAATCAGAATTTGGAGGATTACTTGGAGGGAATGCAGCAGTTGGCCCTTCCACAGCTTCGTTATAACGATATCATGAACGCGATTGCCAATGAGAACCGGGACTACGCTGCACGAATGGTCATTGAAAATTACTTGCGCAACATGTTCTATTCCCGCAATGATCTGGAAGCGATTTATCTGTATGTGGCGGATCGGCATCAATACTACGTGGTGACTAGAGAAACGTACAATATTACAGTACGCAAAGGAATAAACACGGATATTCCCAAGCTTCCCTGGTATAAAGAGGCGATGGCTAGCACTGCTAACGAATCTTTTCAATCCTTTGTGGAGTCTCGCTCTGATATGGGCTATGTGGCGCCACAAGCCAGCTTTATGGCTTACCATCGAGTGCTGAGATCGATTGCATCCCGTCACCCGCAGGCAGTGTTGTCCTTTTATTACAACACGAGCGCCGTAGATGAAATCATGCGGAATATTCCACTGGGTAAAGGGGATCAACTGATGCTAATCAGCCCCAAGCGGGTTCCCTTTTATGTGAACAGCCTTCCGCTGTATGAACGAATGCGTGATTCTGGCGTATTGGCCCAGATCGGAGAGGGAGGAAGCGGACAAGTAACGTGGTCAGACAGCAACAGCAACCAGGAGTATTTGGTCGTGTATGATGCAGGTGAAAAGGACGGGTGGCAGCTCATCAAGCCGATTCCATATCGCCAAATTTATGAGGCAGCTACGACCACACGGAATTGGAGTTATGTCATCGGGGCTTTATTTTTAGGTGTGTCTATTATTTTGGTGACCTTGACCTCGAACGCCATTACCCGACCTTTACATAAGCTATCTACCCAGATGAAACGGTTCAGCACCGGAGATTTTGAGGCAAGGGCTCCTGTGAAGGGGCATGACGAGATTGCATATTTGTCGCTGCACTTTAACGAAATGGTCCAAAGAACCGAAGAACTTATTAATGAGCGCTATCGCATGAAGCTGGTCGAAAAGAATGCCATACTCAAGGCGCTGGAGGCTGAGATTAATCCCCATTTTCTGTACAATGCCTTACAAGCCATATCTACACAGGCATTAAAGCGGAAGATGTTCGATATGGCGGATATGGTGGATGCATTGGCCCAAACTTTGCGGTATTCCATCAACGGCAAGGATATCGTAGCTGCCCGCGAGGAGCTCAAGCATATTGAACGATATATAGGTCTGCAAAAGGCAAGATTCGGGGCGAGACTTCAGGTCGAAGTGGTATGGGAGGACACGCTGATGGAGCTGCCAATTCCGAGATTATCCGTGCAAACGTTGGTAGAAAACTCTATCAAGCATGCATTAGAAAAAGTATCAAGTGACATTCTGATCGTCATTTCAGCCGAATCGGGTGCTACAGACGCTACAATTTCAGTCAGGGACAACGGACCTGGAATTTCAGAGGACAAGCTGAAAATAGTGTTGGATTCGTTCCACGAAAAATGGGAAGAGCGGGAGAGCGAGCATATTGGCTTGAAGAATTTGAACACACGGTTGAAGCTTTTGTATGGAGATCAGGCAGGATTATTCATACTTACGGATGAAACGGGAACGGAAATGAGAATGCAAATTCCCCGGGAAGGAGTCGACCATGTATAACGTATTGATTATTGACGATGAAGAACCGTTACGAGAAGCCATTCGTATTGTTGGAGACTGGGATCGTCTGGGTATCGAACATATTTATGAGGCGACAAATGGAAGGTTGGGGATGGAACTGCTCGGTCAGCACCCTATCGATGTGGTGATGGTGGATATGAAAATGCCGGAGATGAACGGCATTGAATTTCTTCGTGTGATCGAAAAGGCATATCCCCATCTGCTGGCCATTGTCATTAGTGGCTACAACGACTTTGAATTTACGCGACAAGCGATTCAATCACGGGTAGTAGATTATCTGCTCAAGCCTATCAACCGCCAGGATCTGAATCAGGCCCTGCGCAAGGCGGTGGACATTCTGGAAAGCCGCAAGCAAAGCCAAGACGAATTCATCAACCAGAGCATTACGCTGAATATGTCACTACCGAAGCTGAAAGAGAAGCTGTATGTATCCATTTTGGATGGCAGCTTTAAAAGGCAGGCCAATACGTCGTTGCTCCCACTAATTGGAGCCGATCGGGCGGAGAACCGCTTTGGGGTGATCGTGCTACGGTTACTGAACAGGGATGAGATTCGCAGGACTCGTTTTCATGGCGATGTCGACCTGATGGATTTTGCGGTAACTAATGTATTAGCGCAGACATCAGATGAACGGTTGCGTTGTTTTAGCTTCCCCCATCCGCGAAGAGAGCGTGAGGTCGTATCGATCTGTACTCTGGCCCCAGGACAAGAAGAACATATGTCCCTCCTACTGGCACAAGTGGCACAGAAGGCGATTGCGAACCTGCATGGGCTGTTCAGTATGGTGGTAGCAGCCGGAGTGGGCAAGCTCTGTTCAGACGTAGTGGAGCTGGCTTCTGCGTATAGGGATGCCAAGAGGTTCATTCACAATACAGATGTGTTGAAGCTGGAAGGGGAATCTATTCTCCATACGGTACCCCGGCAAATGGGGACGTCAGAGGAAATGCCATGGACGGATCGGCTGTTGTCGATCCAAAAGGATGCTCAGACCGGCCAGGCCAACCGAGCAAAGGTACTTCTGGGCGATCTACTGAAACAATTGGCAGCTGGTCCTGTTTTCCGTTTACAGGATGCGGATCGATTGCTGCGGGAGTTCCATTTTTTATTGAGAGAAGCAGCGATTGAGCTGGGTACGCCTATGTCCGCGTCTAATCAGGAGGGAACTTTGGGGGAATTGGGTCGTGTGATTGAAGGTGAGCTATCTGCTGATTTTGCGAGCTTTGCCGACTACAGCCAGAGACTATACCAGATACTGGAGCTCTACATTGCCGGGGTCCAACATGCACAGGCGGGTAACCAACCCTTTGATATTACAGAGATCAAAAAATACATCGAGCGATACTATTTTGAAGATATCAAAATCTCGTTTTTTGCCGAAACCTATTTTTTGAGTCGGGAATATCTGATGAAGTTGTTCAAGCAGCAATTTGGTTACGGCATTCACGAATATGTACAGAAGGTCAGAATGGACAAGGCGAAGGAGCTCCTGGGTGATTCCAGCCTGAAAATTCAGGAAATTTCCGATATGCTCGGTTACAAGGATAAAAACTATTTCAGCAAGGCTTTTCGCAATTATTATCAGGTGTCACCTTCAGAGTATCGCGTGAGCCTGCAATAAACCACTTTTTTACCCTTAACGCTTCACTAATCTGCCTTTTTAAATGAGGCAATATTTTTTAGAATGAGCGCATGAACGTTGATCACAAACAGATGGGGGAGTATCCATGTTAAAGAAGATGATGGCGTTATCCGGCAGTTTGCTTTTGACGGTCGGTTTGTTGAGCGGATGTGGAAGTAGTGGTGGCACAGATGCGGCTAAAGAAAGCGCTGGCGGCAAAGATGATTTGAAAACGGTTACAATTAACATGTTTACAGCCTCACCTGAGTATACTGATGCCTTTAACGCGTATATTGAGGAGTATAAAAAGGTCAAGCCTAATGTAAAGATCAATCTGGAGATCATGCAGGCAGACTACAACACCATTCTCAAGTCAAAAATAGCTTCAGGCAGTACACCGGATGTGTTCCAGACCACGGCCGGAGGTGACATCGACACCTATGCTGATTATAGCGCTGATCTGACCAATGAACCGCTGGCAGCAGCCATGACGGATGCCGTCCGGGCCAATATGAGTTCCAGTGACGGCAAAGTGCTGGGATTACCAGTCAAGGGGAACCTGTTTGCTTTGATTTACAATAAAGATTTGCTTACCAAGGCTGGAATAACCTCTCCGCCGAAGACGATTGCCGAGATGCAGGATGCTGTTACCAAGCTAGAGGCGAAGGGCATTACTCCATTTGCTAATGCATATAAAGAGTGGTGGGTATGGAAGCATATCTTCCAACACTATGTAGATGCTGCTGCGCAGGATGCCGGGGTAGAGCCAAAGCAGCTCGTTGATGATTTTATTGCAGGTAAAGCAAAAATCAAGGACTATCCAGTGCTCTACAACAACTTCTTTAGCTTCATTGATCTGACGGTGAAACATGGTACAGATAAGCCGCTGGAACGGGACAGCAATGCGGGAGTAAGTGATTTTGCATCTGGAAAAGCTGCATTTATGACGGGTAAAGGTGCGTGGGATGAGGAAGCGATCAAGAAAATTAACCCTGATCTCAAGATTGGCATCATGGGATATCCGGTGAGTGACAAAGCGGACCAATCGGTCATCATTACCGGTGCGGATCAGGCGCTACGTATCAACAAGGACTCCGAAGTATCCAAAGAAACGATTGAATTCTTCAACTGGCTGTACACTTCGGAATACGGTAAGAACTGGTTCTCCCAGGTAGCGAAGGTGATTCCTCCAATTAAGGATGCACCGCTTCCTGATCTGGAAATGCCTAAGGAAATGGATAGCATTTTGAAAACATCCAAGTCCGGTGATCTGTCTGTCAACTACTCGCTGGATACATTCCACCAAAAATTTGGTGAGCTGATGCAGGCTTATATCAGTGGTAACATGAACAAGGATCAGGCGGTTGCAGAGATTGAGAAGGCATGGGTCCAATTAGGCTCAGCGCAATAAAATTGGTTTCGCAGAGGCGCCCGTAAGGGCGTCTTTTTGTGTTATGGCTAAGAGCCGGGAAAAGTGTAGACAAAAAAATATTTAATAATATTTAAATATTTACTTGCAAAAAGTTATTAAGTTGTGGATAATAGGTTTTGTGCAATATATCTACAATCTTACGATATACATAATGACTGCAAGGTGCAAATACGAAGGGATACCCTGGTTGGGGGAATCTCTTTGTTTCGTTTGGACTGTGCCGATTATGCTTATAATAGACCGTGTAATTTGGAACGCATTTTTAGTTATGTGGTAGAGATAAAAAGGAGATGAGCGTTTTGAAGACTTCGTTGTTTACACCGTACACACTCAAAGATTTGGAGTTAAAAAATCGTGTGGTCATGGCCCCAATGTGCCAATATTCGGTGACAGCCAAGGACGGAATTCCGAATGATTGGCATCATGTCCACTACCTAAGCCGGGCAATTGGAGGCACGGGTCTGATTATTATAGAAATGACGGACGTGGAACCGGATGGGCGGATTACGGATTACGATCTGGGGCTTTGGTCAGATGAACATATTCCGGCGTATAAGAAGCTGGTCGACGGTATTCATGCGCACGGGGCCAAGGTTGGCATTCAGATTGCTCATGCAGGCCGTAAAGCTGAGGATGCAGCAGAGCCGGTGGCTCCTTCGGCCATTGCATACCCGGATGCAAATTATAAACAGCCACGCGCACTGACCACAGAGGAAGTCCGTGGTATGGTACAAAAATTCGGAGACGCTGCCCGCCGGGCGGTTCAAGCAGGCGTGGATACAATCGAGCTTCACGGTGCACACGGGTACCTGATTCACCAATTCCACTCGCCAGTTACGAACAAACGGGATGACGAGTATGGTAAGGATTTATCCCGTTTCGGCGTAGAAGTCGTTCAGGCTGTGCGTAAGCAAATGCCTGCGGGTATGCCGTTAATCTTCCGCATCAGCGCGGTGGAATACGTAGATGGTGGATACGATGTGGATCATGCTATTGAGCTGTGCCGCGCATATCAGGCTGCAGGCGTAGATATGATCCATGTCAGCTCGGGCGGAGAAGGCCCGGCTGGAGCCAGAAAACCAGGCAACTACCCGGGCTATCAAGTGCCGTTTGCTCGCCAAATCCGCGAGGCGCTGAACATCCCAG
The DNA here is from genome assembly GCF_053006485.1 of Paenibacillus sp. JJ1683. Taxonomy (NCBI): domain Bacteria; kingdom Bacillati; phylum Bacillota; class Bacilli; order Caryophanales; family Paenibacillaceae; genus Paenibacillus; species Paenibacillus sp. JJ1683. Next base: position 5,524,381 of record NZ_CM129820.1, on the reverse strand, counting down.
TAATCGCCGTCGGCATACTGGATGACCCAGCCTTAGCGCAGTCTGTAATCGGCAATGAGGATGCCGATCTGGTCGCTGTAGGACGCGGATTGCTGCGCGACCCTTATTGGGCGATTCATGCAGCGGTGGCGCTGCGCGGCGAAAAGCCCTCCGTACCTGAACAATATCAACGTGGCTACTGAGGCCTAAGTATTCCCACGTTGTTTATATATAAACAGGCACCTGGAACGAAGTGTACGCTTCGTCGGGTGCCTGTTTTGTATTTATGGACAGATGTTACAGTGTAAGCAACAAAGGACGATGAGTGTTCACATAAGATTAGTTTAATAAAGCTGTAAAACGTTGTGCAAAAGGACGGATTTACGTGCTATAATTCCAGTAACAACAGAATGGCTTAGGTGGGCGGTCGGCTAAGTCTCCCGGAAGGGAGGTGATGCTTGTGGAGGTTAAGGATGCTCTGACATTAATGATGATGTTCGGCACGCTATTAATAGCGTTGATCGGGTTAATCGTTACGATTGTTATTGCGCTGAACCAAAACAAAAAGAAATAGACCGCCCTGCTCAAGGGGAAAACGGTCTATTTCTTTAGATCGCCTTTGAACAGCCGACCGCTCTTCAAAGCGGCTGTTGCCAAGAGTAGGGATGTTACCAGCATCCTTGCTCTTTTTTAGCATATCCTTCTATAACTTATTTTAGCACATCTGAATAATCAATGTAACTGAATGTGACTGTTACTTGGTGAAAACTTTAACTTCCTTTGGAGCGAGAGTTACGGTGATCGAGCCGTTGTTAATCTGAACGGAGTCGTTGCTCAGCTGGTTAGTCAGGCGGGTTCCGTTGGACAGATTATCGAAGTTGCCAATTGTGCGGGTTTGACTATTCCAGGAGTTGTTGATAAATACAATGGCCTCGTCGCCATTTTTAGAGCGCTGGAAACTGTAAAAGGAGTCGTCCACCCATTTTTCCCTTTGGCTACCGTTTTGCAGAGCAGGGTGGTTGTTGCGCACATAGTTCAACTTAGCGATGTACTGATACAGGTCATGGTTGGTGTTGAAATTCATATTCTCCCGATTGGCGGGATCATCTCCGCCACTATAGCCTTGCTCTGTGCCTTGGTAGATAATTGGAATCCCGCGAGATGTCAGAGTAAAGCCCAAAGCGGCCTTGAGCTGTGGCCATTTGTCATAGTTAGCACCCGGCTTGCCAGATGCGTCATTCAGGAAACGTTTTACATCATGATTGTCGATAAATACACCGTTGGTCTGAGCATCGCGATAGTAACGATCATCGGAGTAGCGATCCTTGATTTTTCTCATGGATTGATCGTGTCCGAACACGTCCTTGATTGTATAATACATCGGAAAATCTAGTGCAGCATCAAGATATCGGGTGTAATCGCCCACATAAGCAGGGTCGCCATGGAAAATTTCACCCATGGTGAAGGTATTGGCAGCTTGGTCAAAATCCTTTAGAAAACCCTTCGGTACATGCTTGGCGGTATCCACCCGCAGCCCGTCGATGCCTGTCTCATTAAGCAGCCATTTGATCCAGTTTTTAAGCTCGTTTGCGGTAGCGGGGTTTTCATGATTTAGGTCATCCAGTCCAGCTACATCACCATTTTCGATTTTCCATTGATTGTTGGAGTTGTAGTCCCCGCCTGTAATGTCACCATTGTGATGATACCAGTCTGCTTTGTCAAAAGGAGCCTTGGCGAATCCGTTCCCCGGTTGGAAATCACCTGTGTGATTCACAACTACGTCCAGCATCACAGCAATATTTTTGTCATGTGCCTTGCGAACCAGCTCTTGGAGCTTGTCCATTGTTCCGAGATGCCCATCTACTGCATAAAAATCATACGTATGATAGCCGTGGTAAGCGTATTCACTCTTTTGCATCGTTACTGGAGTAATCCAGATCGCGGTAAACCCCATATTTTTAATGTAGTCGAGTTTGTTAATAATACCTTGAAAATCGCCACCATGCCACTTGCGCTGATCACTGTTGTTGGAATTGAAGCCACCGTAGTTATCATTGGATGGATCACCGTTGCTGAAACGATCTGTCATGATAAAATAAATGCTCTGTTTGCTCCAGTCTGTGCTGAGGGAGGTGGGCTTGGAGAGAGTACCCAGATCCATAGGGGTGAAGACGCCCGAAGGCGCCTCCGTTTGAGCTGTTACTTCAACTCCGTTAGAGTTGGGTGCGTAGGTAGAAGTGCTTACGTTTAAGGATACACCTGAAAGTTTTTCTGTTTGGATAGGTCCTGTAACTTCGTTGAGGTCGGTTGCGTAGGTAGAAGTCACTACGCTGAGGACACTCCCTGAAGGTGCCCCTGTTCGGATAGTTCCTGCGGCTCCGTTAGAGCCGGGTGTGTAGGTAGAAGTGCCAGTGCTGAAAAGGTAGTTTTTAGTGTTGTTGCTGTCCCAGTTGTTATTGCCGTCATTAAAAGCAGCTTCCAATTGGGAGGCAGAACCGATATCGACGGTAATTTTAGCATAGCCGCTAATCTCGGCGTCCTGCATTTTCACCCCAGGCACAGCAGTCCAGTTACCGCCAGCCGGACGGTAGTGAATGTAAGGTGAGTTGAAGCCTTTTTTGTAGTATACCGTTACTTTGTTAGCTGTACCGCCGCCATCCCCGGGATTTGTGCCCGCTGGAGCGCCTGATGTAATCGTTCCTGCATTGCCGCTGTTACCAGGCGTGTAGGTAGAAGTGCCTGTACTGAACGAGTAGTTTTTGGTGTTGTTGCTGTCCCAGTTGTTATTGCCGTCGTTAAAGGCGGCTTCCAATTGCGAGGCAGAACCGATATCGACGGTAATTTTAGCATAGCCGCTAATTTCGGCAGCCTGCATTTTCACACCAGGAGCAGCAGTCCAGCTTCCGCCAGCCGGGCGGTAGTGAATGTAAGGCGAGTTGAAGCCTTTTTTGTAGTATATCGTTACTTTGTTGCCTGTACCGCCATTATTGTCAGGCTTGGCTTTGCTGATGATATATTGTTTGAATCCACTCAACTCACCGGTTGGTGAGCCGTCATTGTTGACGAGATTGCTGATGCGCAATAACGTAAACCCATGATAACCGAACTTCGTGATTTTCTCCTCGATTTTTTGGAAGCCGCTGCCGCCTGTCGGCAGTGCATTTTCACCATTCAGGCGAACACCCTTGGCATTCGCGATGGAGGAGACGGTATCAACCAAGGTGGACGGCAACGAATAATTCGGTGCTGTGCCACTGTCACTCATCTCCAGGCAAGTAAATGTCAAGTCTAGATCGGCATCCTTGAATTTCTGAATGAGACGGTTGTAATCATAATATCCACCTGCTTGTTCTGTGCTGTGCGGCATAGCAGGATTGTTCATCTGCCAGTGCAGACCGGAAATTTTGGCCCCAATCCGGACACCAAACACAGAATCGAAGTTCTTGTGGGCAGCTGCTCCGATGACACCTAGATGCTTCTCAAGCACACTTTGGTACCACGACAGAAAATCCTTTCCATACGCGGAATTATACCCGCCGTTCGTGTAAAATCCGTCCCCGTCGGTCGGTGGATTGATTTGGCTAAGGCTGGTAAGCTTGGTGCCCCAAGCAGCATTAATCTTGTCCAATGATCCGTACTTGTCATTCATAGCTGTACGGAATGCATTTTTGGCTGTTTCAGTATAGGCTTGGAACTTGCCCCGTCCCGGGTAACTCCAGCCCGCTGCCGGGTAGTAGGACGGATAGCGCAATTCCCCGGAAGGACCGCCGCTTAAATAAATTTTGGGAATGATACTTTTATACCCGGCAAAGTTTTGAGCGAATGAGGCATACAACTCGTCATATTGTTTGCCAGTCCCGCTCCACAATGGGGAAAGGGCTTCGTTATTGGCATAGCCGCTTTCGTCCTTGAACTGCATTTCATCTGCACTACCCTTGCTTGACAGCCAGCTTGGCAGTGGGATGTTGCAATCATCTCCCACATTTCCTCCACACTTATGCGTAGAGATAATAGGAACCCACTTCAGTCCCGCTTCTTTCACGGCATCTGCATAGGTTTTGTAGTAGCTCCAATCGAACTGGTTATCTCCTGCACTTTCTACATAGCCCCACCAGACGTCGGTAGTGATGGCATACACGCCATTGTTTTTCAACGTTTGCAGTTGCTTTTTGAAGGAACCCCAGTCGTTTATTTTCGCCAGTGGTCCCATAACGGAAGCCTGAAAATCATCTGCAACCGCGGCGCTCGCCGTATTAGAGGGTGAGCCAATGAAGGCGGTCAGAGACAGCACAAGGCTTAGTAGAAGCATACACCCTTTTTTCCATAGACTTCGATACAAGGTCAAACCGATCATCCTCCCCAAAGCATAGTCTAATTCGACAACATTTTGTAAACGTCTACAAAAATAGTATAGAGCAAGCGGTTGCATAAAAAGAAGAATTTATTGCACACTCAAGGTGGACAAATATGACATTTTGCGTTAGCAACCGTGTGCTTAAATTAGACCAGGCAAAAAAGACACAGGTCTGAATAAGACGCGTGTCTTTTATAGATAGTAAATTCCCGCAATAAAATAAGGGAAAGAAAACCCCAGTGTGTATGCAAGTATTGCATGAGACAACCTTCTTAATAGATAGGGCGATTTTTTTCGTCGGGAATACCACTTTTACGATAAAAATACGTATTGATTCGATCCCGCCATTCCTTGGCGTGCTCAGCCTGATGCTCTAGTCGCGCCAGCACCTGTTCATACACCCTTTCATTTATTTGCTCACGCAGACTAACCCATGTATCTCGGAGATGGGCTGCACGTTCTGCACCTTCAAAATGAGTATCATAAATATGCTGTATGACCGTTTGGCCAGAGTGGAGCGTGTGCGTATAAGGGACATGGTGAAAGAATAAGAGCAGTTCATCCGGACAGGTGTCTGTAGACTCGTAGATCCCGGCAACAGGAGGAAAATATTGTCCTGCATAGCCCGTTCCAGTTGCAGTCGTCCGATCTACTCCGATCCCCTGGCAATCGGCAAAATGGTAGGTGCCCCACATCGAATATTCGTACCCGTCTACATCCGGCCCATAGTGGTGATTGGGACTAACCATCCAACCGACCCCAAGGGGGGCGGTGTAGGACTCGTAGATATTCCATGAATCGAGCAGCATCTGCTTAATGGTAGGAATCAACTCTGTATCATCGTCATCCTTACCTTTATTGTTAAATGTCAGCCGAACCCATTCATCTGCGATTTCATCTGCGGATAGATCCGGGTTCCATGCCAACCGGCCGTAGCCGTAAAGATTGGACTGGGCGAGCAAATGCCCGGTCCAATTGGTGTCTGCACCAATATTGGAAACAGCGGCTATTCCAAAGTTGTTGTGCTTGGGAACATGATGTGTTGGCTCCTCCTGGAAACTACCGCTGTTTGCATGGACCATAGTCTCCCTGCGAGGAGAATCAGAACCGCTGTTGCTATGCAAAGCGCCACTCACGATACGTTTGATGGTGGAGCCTTTTCCCTGTGAGTAGGTATCAAAATCGAGCACTTCCTTCCATTGCGGAACCAGATAACATAGATGTTTTTGTTGTCCGGTATACTCCTGCGCAATTTGAAATTCCAGCAGTACCTGAGTGGCTTTCAGCGCGCCGAATAGGGGGGATACTGGCTCCCGCACTTGAAAATCCATCGGGCCATTTTTGATCTGTAAAATGACATTTTCCCGGAACAGCCCATCCAGCGGTTTAAAATGGTCAAAGGCCGCTCGAGCCCGATCCGTCTTGCGGTCACGCCAGTCCTGTTTGCAGTCGTAGACAAAGCAGCGCCAAATCACACGCCCGCCATAGGGCCGTAGCGCATCCGCCAGCATGTTGGCTCCATCGGCGTGATGGCGCCCATAGCTGAAGGGACCAGGCCGATTTTCAGAATCGGCCTTGACCACAAAACCACCCAGATCGGGAACGGCTGCGTAAACCTCCTGTGCTTTGGTCTGCCACCATTCAGCTACACCGGGGTCCAGAGGATCGGCTGTGGTTAATCCACCGAGCTGTATCGGGCTGGCATAGTTAATGCTCAAGTAGATTTGGATACCATAGGCGCGAAATACGGCTGCTACTTTGGCTACATCAGGTAAAAACCGATCTGTGATCAGCTCAGTTTCTACCTGATGGACATTCACATTGTTAATGGATAACGCCTGAATGCCTACAGAAGCGAGTAGACGGGCATAGTCTCGAAGGCGCTCCATATTTGTAGTAAAGGTATTATGGTTGTAGAAAATAGATGCCCCGGCATATCCACGTTCAACACTACCATCCATGTTATCCCAGTGGTTGATCATGCGAATGGAGTTACCCGGATTAGACAGCAGGTCTAGAGTGGGAGCGTGCAATGATTCCCCGGCAGTGGGCTTCAGATTGCCGTCTAGTCCTCCTTGCAGGTAGCGCAGCAAATGAAAGACTCCGTACAATACTCCTTTGGAGGTCTGACCCGCGACTGTAACGCACTGTCCTTTGATATCATCGTGATCTTGCCCAGTTGAATCTGCAAGTTTCGGCACTTCTACTCCACGAATTCGGTAGCCTTCTGCGCTCACTTCTGCCTGTTCTTCTGCACTAAACCGTTCTGCGACACATGGATGGTCCTGGAACGTACCCAGCGCAACGAATGGTACATGGACAGGAGCGGTACTTATCTTCGGCTGCTGTCCGAACATGGCAGCCAATCCTTGCCGAAGCTCACTCGCAGCCGTCTGAAGCACTTCATCATCTGTTTCATGAACTACGATGACTCTGCACCAAGCAGGCATCTTTTCTACAAATTGGTCGCGATGGTAGTGCAACCAAGCGTCATAGCCGCTCTCGCTTGGCATATTCATCCGCTTGCTCATATTATTTGGGCCTCCTTTGGACGAGTGAGGGTTCGTTCGTCTCAGGCATGCTGTTTCTCATCTTGACTCATATGCTGAGGGAGGGTCAGCCGATTCCCTTTGCCTTCATACAGCCACAAAATAGCGGTAACCCCGCGTGGGTAATATTTGCTGCCGTGGGCAATACCGGAGAGCATTTGGTCGCTCCAGCACCAATAGGATTCTTCAGGATGGAGGAGCCATGAGACATGGGCTGCGTCAGCCGCCTGCCCCGTTTCCTGCCAAGGCAGCTCCAGTAGCTCACGAGCAATAAACTGTGACAGATAGATTTTGCTTAACCAGGAGTTGTTACTGGTCGAGGATAGCTTCCAGCCTCCGTCTTCAAATAGACAAACTCCTGGTACCAGTACGGTTTGCAAATGGCGTCGAAGTGCCTGGATATATCCACCGAACCGCCCATCACTCTTAAGCGCATCTTCACATCCTGTAAAATAGGGGAAGATCAGCCCCTCAATGGCAGGAATGATTTGCGAGTCGTTGCCTTCCTTAATGACTGCAGGAATATAGCCCTTGTCAGTCATGTGAGTGGTGATTGAAGCTGCGCATTTGTCTGCCTGTAAGCCAGCTTCCTGTGAAAGGGAGTTAAGCCCCTTTAAGGCAAATATCTTTTCCAGCGCAACATATACCGCCCAGCATTTGCTGCCTAAATAAATGTTATTGCGGGATTGACCCAGGGATACATCCAGACTATCGTAAGTCGTAATTTCTGCCCCTCCCTGGGTTCTTGAGCTGTCTAGACCCATTAAGCCGTTTCGTTGCGCCGGGTCTGGATGATCCCGCCGTAGCATGCTTTCAAAGCAGTCGCACAAGACAGGCAGCATACGTGTCGTAAATGACTGATCCTGTGTCTGCTCGATATATACCGTGGCGCAGCAAAGCCAGTTCACCAGTTCCTCGTGGCTCATGTAAGAGAAGCAGTCGTCAATCCCTGCCAGCTCATAACAGGAATACCCTTGCCGGGAGAACACATTGGCCACGCCCATATCATGTGTAAACGTGATCCCACCGGGATAGGCCTGTTCCTCCCCCGGGAAGCGTACTTCATCCCGATAGCTGTACCGTTGGACAAACCACTCCAGCTCGTTGCGCACCGTCCATGGATTCAAAATCAATTCATAATAAAGCTGATCTGCCGTCAGATCGAGTGTATTCATCATTCGGTACTCGCCTTCGTTCACAATCCAGATCGGTTCGCCATCCTCTTGCTGACTGAGCAATTGAGTGCTGCCGTAATAGCTGTGAATGGCCTGAGCAAGCATAAATTTCTGATCCAGACTCAAGCTCGCCGATTCGATCCAGTCGTTCGCCTGAACACAGGCTGCGGTTAGGTTGGTAAAATGCTTCAACGCATAGCTTCCCACGTCTTCGATGTCCTTGAACAGCCGGGTGTAGTAATAAGATGCTTCAATGCCTGTTGTCACAATGCCGCCGCGATAAAAGCATATAGCGAAGGCGTACGTGCGCTTCTCCCCTGCGGGAACGTCCATCAGGAGCGCACCCGTTGCACCTAAGCCAAAGGATAAGTTATCAGCCATGGTCTCCCCAAGTAGCTTCTCCATCGCAAATCCGCTGGCAGGTACCGCTTCGCTGCTGTTGGTCACAATAGCAGTGCTTCGTCCTTGGCCGATGCCTGTGAGTCTTTCCTTCAATCGGGTAGAATCCATAGCGTCCCTGCGTGGATCTTCTCCTATAATGCGTATGCCGCTATACGGGTCACTGCCCTGGTAGCCGAAAAAGGCTCTCCGTGCAGCAGCACCCTGTGTATTATCGATCGTCAGCTCGGCAAATACAGCCGGAACCAACGCTGCCCGCAGCTCATCTATGCCCGCAATTCCCGGCTCGGGCACCGGGCGAACGGGGGAGTACAGCCGGAATGTCAAATCGCCTGCCTGCCATGTATCGGTTCCTGCTTTTAGCTCACGGGTGATGTCCTGATCGGCAAAGGCAACGAGCAGAGGCTCCGTTTTTTTATCCTTTTTCTCCACATCATAGCGGGTACTTTCATCCTGTATGGATGCAAAAAAGGGAAGCGCCTCATACGATCCTCCATCCCTGGATTGCAGCCCGATGTATACATTTTCATCAGCAGGCTTGCCCAGTTCCAGGCCGAGTCCGCCGCGATTACCCTTAAACCCAAGTGTAAAGCTGGAGAATGAACCGATAGGTGCATGCTGCGTGTTATAAAATATATTTTTCGACATATATTGAAACCCCTTTCATGATAAAATGTGGCTTTGGCTAACTTTAATTAGAGCCTAGCATGACATGTGCCGAGGAACCATTGTCAAATCGCTCAACTATTTATCCAAATCGCGCTGGAAACGATATACTGAAGTATATCGATGTAAGTAAGCTAGGAGGAAAAACATGTCGTCACCACGTTTACCAAAGCGGCCCCATGATCCAGGCCTTACGGTCGCCGGAGAGGAATTCTTCTTTCCCGATGTGCGGACTACGGTCAATCTGTTTGCCATTCATACACGAAGTGTCGGAAGAGACTGGAGCTATCCGCCACATCAACATCCGCAATATGAAATTAACATCGTGCTTGCGGGAGAACAGATCATGGTTGTGGATGGTCGCAGCTTCATCCAGCGACAAGGTGATCTGATACTTTTGCGCCCAGGAATTGTCCACTCCAGCCGTAGTAACGGAGAGGGGTTTACGTATTTTTGCATGCATTTCGACATTGATGATAAATTGTTTCTTTCGCTCCTGAGTCGTTTGGAGCAAGTACTTTTTCCAGCGGATGGCACAGTAGCGAAGCAGATGGGACCAGCGCTAGGCAAGCTGCTCGGTCTTTCTGCGCTTGAGGACAAAGGTATAGATGGTGATTCAGTGGCAAAGCGTATGCGGATTCAATCTGCTGTGTTCGAACTGTTCGCAACGTTGTGGGAGGCTGTATCCAGTGAAGCCGCTCATCTGCCAGGGCGTGGATATGTGCAGGCAGAGCTTGCCCATCAGATTGCAAGTCGTCTTCAGGGCAGGGTCAATCAGCCTTATAGACAGGCCGGCTCGTTGGAAAAACAGGATGGGATCGAGGGTATTTCATCCGAACTGGGTATTAGCGTATCTCATTGTAATCGTGTATTCCGTAGCGTTTTTGGCGTATCTCCGCGGGTGTATCTATCCGAGCTTGTCTTGCATGAGGCGAAGCTGCTGCTGGCTGATCCGCAATGGTCAGTGCAGCAAATTGCTGATTTGCTCGGCTATGGGGATATTGCACATTTTAGCAGGCAATTCAAACGCTGGGCCGGTCAGTCGCCGACATCCTACCGCAAGAATATAGCCCTTGAAAGTTCACCCGAATAAAAATATATATGCTTATAAAATAGTTGTAATACAATCCTTATAAAGTAGATGATAATGATATGAATTTACATAAAGACTTTTTAATTGAACAATCAAAAAGAAGAGGAAGTACAGGCGTTTTTTGAAAGGGTCAGCGCTTTCGATCATTTGTTTACTCCAGGTGCGAGCTATACACGTGGTCCGATCACCATAGATACGGAAAAGGCGAAGACTCCATTCGAGGGGAAATTCTGGCCGCAGTATTTTGCCGCCAAGCATGCAGTACCGCATATTTCCAAGGCTGGTTCGATCGTTCTAATGTCCGGAGCCTTCAGTGGGATTTGGTGCTACCTATGGAGCGGCTAACGACGCGATTGAAAGCTTGGTCAAGGTGCTGGCGGTAGAATTGGCTCCGGTACGGGTCAATGTGGTGTCTCCCGGCACGATCTGGCGGGACGGCCCCGAGGGAGAGCAGCGGGCGCAGGCTTTTGAGGAATACAAGGAAGTAACCTTACTACGGCGAGTGGGGTATAATGAGGAAAACGCACATACAGTGTTGTACCTGATGACTAACAAGTTCACCACCGGAAGCGTGCTGTTCGCAGATGGCGGTTATACGCTGATCTAATTGCTGGAAGCTGACGTGTGCATATCCACCAGTCCAATACACACTTACAATGTGTTGGACTGGTTTTCTTTTTACAGGAGAAGTAGCGGAATGGATTAGGTGGGCTATAAAGTACTATAGATACTGCAAAATCAGGTCCGCATGCCATGACTGAGCTGGGCAAGAAGGTTGGACTTTCTCAGCCGGCTGTAACAGAACGAGTGCGGCGCATGGAGGATAAAGGTATGATTACAGGATATCGGGTCATAGTTTCACCTGAGAGAGTGGGAAAGTCTATCCTGGCTCATGTGCTCATGCAGGCGAATCACTGCAATTTATTTGCTGAGTTTTGCTAATCCGCTCCTGAAGTTACTAAATGTCATAAAATCAGAGGCGAGCATAATTTTCTGCTAAAACTGATGACGGATTCGATGCCCCTTTTGGAGGATTCAGAGAATGAATGCAGAAAGCGTGAGACACTCTACCACGTTGATTGTCCTTTCTTCGCCTATACCGTACAAAGTTATAAGCCCTAATCTGCCTGATTCTATTTAGAACATCATCGTAGCTTGGCTGAACTGCCGTATTACAAGTTGAGATGCGCGTCTTTGGGTTGTTCAAGCTATTTCGGTGTAGTATTAACGTCCTTGCGCCGAGTGCATCTGAATGAACTATTCTAGATTTCGGTAACTTTTCGGGTCGCCTGATTCGTTCTTTTGTATGGGAGTCTTTTTAATGGTAGGCAGCTGCGATCACTTTTGTACGTAACAGTAGAGATCTGAAATACGTTAGCCATTTAACCGTACCGTATTGCTACAAATTACTTCTGTATACTTCTCCATACCCAAAGGGATGTTTCAAAATACACCCCAAATTCAATAAACTAAGTTTCAACTGTTCTATTGTTGGCCAGCTTAAATGAAGGTTTTCTTTTGCTTCACTTTACCGATTTTTTAATGTTTCAACTAAGTTTATTTATCCCATTAGATTGGGAGCGCTATGGACTTAAAATGAAGGCCCCTGATTGGATACGTTGATATTCTGCATTTCCTACTTTGATAAATGCTTAATATTGTTCTTCTTTTACTTTTGATACTTGGACAGTTAACAAAACGAAGTGAGATGACCTATAATTATGTAAGACATAAAACAAAATAACCAAACCTTACTAATGTATTGAAAAATGATACATTAAAAATATCTTCTTTGTTTTTTTACATAAGTATCTAGAAAAAGGTATATTGAGGGAGGGCTGGAATGGAAAAGGACTAGTTTTCTTATCAACAGCTTCATTGTGTAAAAGGAAAGATGGGATGAAAAACAGTTTCATGCTTTTCTTGGTACTAACCGAACATCCGCTTACTATTCAGTAGGGAGGATGTTTTATAGTAACCGCTCTCCAATAGAGCCATGTCCTAAGTGCAATTATTCTAGATAATATGGAGGAATTAAAGATGAAGAATATGATGGTCAAGCCTTTTATCGTAGGTTGTGCTTTCTTATTATTTGCAACAACGGGAATTGCACAAGTAGGTGCTCAGGAATATGTTGATCAAGACATTAATAACAATACTGTATCAAACCAATTATCTAATGCCCAGGTTCAAAAAAAATTAACAGAAAATATAGATTCAGTTGAAAAATACATGGAGAGTCAGGGCACGAGTGTATTAAAAGAATTGGAGAAAGAGAAAGCAAGACTCGAATCGCTTTTAGACAAAGAAACGAGTCCTGAGGGTAAGGTTCAGTTAACAGATTTAATTCAAAGTTATACTAAAAATATTGCAGAGTATGAAAATTATCTTTCTCAGGGGAATAAAAGTGAAGGGGAGTTTTCAAAATCTGGTGTTCAAGATCCAGTACTTTCTCCAGCAGTGAGCACAGTGATTGCTTATTTCAATGTCCGGCAATATTATTTAGCGGCCGAATTGTTAACATATGCGAAAGACAGATCCACTGGAGGCCAATACACTCCTTATTTCGCTGGTCAAACATATGGAACATCAGAGTACGCAAGATTGAGAAATAAAGTACAAGTATCGGGACCTTCTGGCTCGGGCAGCGCGACTTTCTCCAAAGGATCGACGACTAAAGATGATGATTTATATTATGCTCTTCATAAATATAATTATAGCTGGAAAAATGGAAGTATTACAATCACAGATAGATATGATTATGATGTTAATCCTGAGTATAATGGTATAGCTGGGACTGCTGTAAATACAATGTATTTGGCGCAGACATTGGGTGTTATCGTGCCCTATACTGTAGTAATGAGGTTCTAGATCGTTCAGTTAATTAATAGAATGATCAAAAAGGTTGATATAAATGCACCATTCTATAAGCGAATGGTGCATGAATTATTTAGCTAGGGGACGTTAAATGTGAGAAATAAAAAGCTGATCATATTTTCATTAATTTCCGTTCTGATTTTGGTCGGATTGTTTTATGTTTTTTTTTCAAAAAAGAACAAAGAAGTAGAGTGGCTTTACGATAAGTTGGGAATTCAATTACCCGAAGAGACCAGTATCTGGTTTAGTGATGAATCCTATGGAGCACTTGGGGATGGATATCGTTTGTATATTTATCAAACTAACTCTGAAGAGATGAAGGAATTAATCAGAAGAGGAAAATTGAAATCTTGGTCTAAACTACCGTTACCTACAGAGTTAAGTGGTCCATTAATGGAAAAAATCAAAGGCATCACAAGTGAAAAAATAGCTGAGCTTTTACCTTTGAAAGCAACCAAGGGTTACTATACGATTAGAAATAGTCGCACGAATGGTTTAATTATGGGGAGTGATGTTTATGATTTTAGTTTTAATAATGTGATAATTAGTGTTATCAACTTAGAGGATAACAAAATATATTTTTTATCTTTTGATATGTAATTTGAAATTAAAACTAACAGAGAACCCTCAGGGAAATACCGTTGGGAATCCTGCTTGTTCCTTCATCTCTTTCGTATCTCAGACTGCTAGGGTTAAAGTTCAAAGCATTCTCGCTGCCAAGCATGCCGTACTGTATATCTCTAAGGATATCCAAACTTTTATCTGAGAAAATAGGAAATCAAACCATAAATTATGTGCTCATGGAGGCAAATCACCGCAATTTATTTGCTGAGTTTTGCCAATCCTCTCCCGAAGTTATTGAATGTCATAAAAACAGTGGCGAGTAATGATTTTCTACTAAAAGAGATGACGGAATTGATGAGACGATTGGAGGAATTCAGAGATAATTTGGTAACATGACCGCTCTGCCACGCTAATTGTTCTTTCCTCACCTATATCCTTACAAAGCCATAGCCCCAATCTGTCTGATTCTATTTAGGATATCATCGTTATTTGTCGATTCGTCTTTTTTTTGTGTGTATTTTTAAATCTTGATGTGAGGCAGCTAAGGGCTAATTTCACAAAAGCATTCCTCTTACAAAATTTCAAAGAGTTTTATAAATTTGTTTTTACTTAAAAAGGAGATATCATACGTTGAAGAAAGCAGTTCATACCATATTCTTTGCTGTGATTTTCTTTGTAATCGTAGATCGAGCAAATGCTGCACTTCCTAAATATTTGTACAATTTTGTCCTTACAGTAAACAATGTTGAAGTCATATCTGATGCAAACCCTTATATCGAACGAGCAACCAATACAACATATGTTCCTATTCGATTTGTATCTGAGAGTTTGGGCGGAAGTGTAAGCTGGAATAGAGAGAAGCAGGAGGTTACAATCTTTTCTGAGCATGGCGAAATCGTACGTCTGACTATTGGCAGTAAAGTAGCTTATGTAAATGATATAGAAAAAATAATGCCTAATGCGCCTGTTATGCCAGTCTCACCTAATCGTGTGATGGTGCCTCTCAGATGGGTTTCAGAGGCTATGGGCGCGACCGTAGATAGTACTTTAAAAAACGAAACTATACATATAAACATTACCAACACACATTCAAGCAAAAATTGACTTAATCTGAAAAATAGCATCTCTGTATAGGACTGAAAATGAAGGGTGAAATTTACAATGAGGGAGGTTTTATCAATTGAAGATTGCGCTACATAAGAAGTTGGCTTGTTTGATTGTTCTTGGAGGGATTTTGACCGTAGTTGCTACTGGTTTTGGAGGGGATAAGGAACCTTATAAACTTCCCGATAAGCCCAAAGAGGCTGCTGTCTCTACATTTTCAGAATATATGAACGCTTCTATGAGTCGTGACTACGATAAGATGCTTTCACTGTCTGATGATTATCGTTTTAAAACAGAGAGGGCACGACTTAATTTTCTAAAAGCCCAAGGGACACCGATAGATTATCGTATCATGTCTGTGGATGATTCTGACCCTTCCAAGATTGTTGTTTCTTCGATAACGAAGTATAAGGATATGGAGTTACCTCCTATCAAGCATATTCTTGCTTTTGAAGAAGGAAAGTACAAGCTACAAATGAGGAATGTTGTGGTCAATATGATTCCTTCTTCACCTGACTATAAAACAGTCGAGTACGAGCCTGAGAAGGTAGATGATGATTTGGAAAATAATTTCAATTGATTTTAATTTTTTGATTTTCTAATCAAACGATCGACAACGTATCCAATGAGATACCAGAAACCTATCGTAGTAAAGTATACAACGGCTATAGGGATATGTGCTTTTCGCACAAATTGAAAAGATTCATACATCCAAACCAACGGGCTAATCATAGCCAATAGTATATTATAGTCGTCGTACCCTGTAAGATTTACAGCAATAACTATACAAGAGACTAGGACCAGCCAAAAGCGAAAGGACTTCATAGCCTATACCTCCATTCCTTTTAAAAGAGAAGCCGCGAGACGATTACCCGCATCCTGAGATCGTGGCGGCTTCTGGTGATTTTTTACTACACTTCTTTTACAGGACGTAACACTGCGTAGCCGTATCCCTCAGGGAAATGCCGTTGATAATCCTGCTTCGTTTCCTCATCCCATGTATATCCCATACTGCGTGGGTCAAAGCTCCAAGCTTTTTCCTCCACCACTCTCATAACATCTCCATTGTTTTTCAAATAATGGAAGGGCGGGTGGAAAAACACCAGGTAATCTGATTCGGGGATGTTTCGGCACTCCATACCTGCTGGAATCTCTCCAGTGTAGTCAGCAGCAACCAGTATTCCATACAGATAGCCCTTTTGATCATTATGATAGAACCAGCCTGCAGTTTGACCCAATTGTCCGGGAAGCTTAAGGTGAGACATACTTTCCAGGGTTCCGCAAATTTCATCACAATTATGGCCGTTTCTCCAGAAATCGCCGTAGTTTCGAGAAGAGATATCCCAGATTCCAATAAATTTGTGTGCTGGTATATGCTCAATTTTGACTTCGGCTTCTTGTAAATGCTCCTTAACCATCTTATTCCGCTCCTTCAAATGGTAATGATAAGGAGAGAATACCTCGGCGCGAATGGCTAATGGAATAGGACGGGGCTCCTTCCGGTATACAGCCGGAGTTACCTCGAACGCTTTTACAAATGCTCGTGTAAAAGCTTCCTGTGAAGAAAACCCGTACTTTACGGCAACATCGAGGATGCGGACATTGCTGTCCCGGAGTTCAAGGGCTGCACGACTAATCCTGCGCATCCATACATAATCCCTTAACGTCATTCCTGTTAGAGAATGAAACTGTTTTGTACAGTAGTAAGGGGAATAGCCTAACTGATTGGACATTCTCAACAATGATGGTGCTGAAGTAAGATTATTATCAATCCAATCAATCATAAGCTGGACCATTTCGTTCCATTCGTACACGGGGGTTCCCTCCTTTCGACTCCATCTTAGCAGCCGGAATGCAGGAGTATTTGACTTGAGTTGCATGCACACTTTTGGCTCGTTCCAATTTACTTCTCTCCATAACGGATATATGGGTGTTGAAAGTACCTTTGATCAGATACGAAATAATATTGTTCTCCTACAACCAGCGGAGGGATGACAGACTTTGAGGAAATATATAATTCTTTATATTCACCTCCGTTAGAAGCCTCACTCTGTATGACTAAGTAATCGTCTGTAATTTTAACTAATTTAGCAGTTTCAGCATGGTGACTTCCGGAATTGAAATAAAGCCAACTAAAAATCAGTGAAAAAAATATAACTTTTAAAATAGATGCAATCGTTCTATTCTTTGTAATCAACATTCGCGCACCACCCCATAATCCACGTAATAAGTAAGACGACAAGAGAAAAGAATCTGACTATTCCATTCATTCATTTGTAATAATATATGTAGGATGGTTATTTAACCTGAATATGTATATTGTATGACGTATGATCGGATGTTGAAAGTGGTCTTTTGATAAAAGTAACTGTTCACACAAAAAGCCTACCTACCGGAACACCGGCAGGTAGGCTTTTATAACATAAACATTCACTTACTTCGCATTCTATGCAGTCTGTGCCTTTGCGTTGTAACTGCACCGACAACGTATCCTAATCAATCTTAGTTATTTTTGCGTTGACGGGCGCGAGCTTCGCCGCCTTTGCGGCCTGCTTCTTCCCTGCTCATTTTCCCGTCGCTATCACTTTGGTCTGAATTGCCACGGGCTTCACCGCCCTTGCGACCGATTTCCTGATAGAACTCCTTGCCATGGTTTTTGGAAGTGGCTTCGCCGCCTTTTTCACCAATCTCCTGATAGAAGTCCTTGCCATGACTTTTGGATGTGGCCTCGCCACCCTTTTCGCCGATCTCTTGGTAAAATTCTTTGTCGTGATTTTTAGCAGTAGCTTCTCCACCTAAACGTCCTGCCTCTTCGCGACTCATTTTGCCATTTTGGTTGTTGTTAGCCATGTTCAATCACTCCTCATCGAATTTTAGTAAAGCCTCTACGTGTATCTATTAACCTTCGTGTCAGGAATTAAACATGTCTATTTTATTTTGATATATGGAAAATGGTTGGTAAATAACTAGGTGTATCCGTCTCTATCAGACCTCCCAAGACTCTGTGCGCAGTTGTTGCTGGCGGGTAAATAATGTCGGATAAATGAATAGGCTGAGCAGCACGCTGGTCAAAATGGCAGAGGTCATGGTAGTGAATACGATGAGCAATTGCAAACGCACGGCGACAATCGGATTGGCACCTGCAATGATTTGTCCGGTCATCATACCGGGAAGCTGAACAAGCCCGAGTGTTTTCTGCCCCTCAATGGTTGGAATCATACTGGAACGTATGCAATTCTTCAGTATAGGGAAGATGGCTTGTCTCGGGGTTCCCCCCAGTGCGAGAATGAGCATGATTTCAGGCTTGCGCAGTAGGACTTCCGACTTGAGCCGTGATACCAGCAGGCTGGACAAAATCATGGAGCTGCCAATGATCATGCCGCTAATCGGAATCATGTACCGGGCTGTCGCCGGAATGATATGCAGGCCAATCAGGAATGCCTGTGTAACGATTTCCACACACAGCAACGTCAGGAATGACTTCCACATGAGACGAGGGATAAACCGTCCTTTGCGTGCAACATTTTGAGAAGCTACAGTGATCATGAGCAGAATGAATAATACGATAAATCCGTAGCTTTGCATCCCGAAAATCAAATGCAATACATATCCAATCGCCAGTAGCTGAACGGATGCTCTGATCGTGGCAATAATAATGTCTCGGTCCAAACCGAGTTTGAAGGACTTGGACATGACGATGGCGATAAATACAAAACCAAGAGAGAGAATCAAGGCAACAATCGTCATACCCATTCTCCTGCTACAAATTTGCGGGTTTCACTATGCTGTGGATTATTGAAAAATGTCTCCGTATCCGCTTGCTCTACCAGTCTTCCGTTGATCATCAGCCATGTTTCGTGGCCTACCCTGCGGGCTTGTTCCATATGATGTGTAATCCAGATCATTGTTGTTCCCTCTTCTTTGTTCATTTGAAGCAGCAGTTCCTCAACCTCTTTGACTGAGGCGGGGTCCAGCGCAGAAGTAATCTCATCCAGTAGTAAAATATTCGGACGGTTCGCGAGCGTCCGTGCCAAGGCCAAGCGCTGTCTTTGTCCACCGGACAACTCCTGCGCCTTCTGTTCCAGCAGGTCACGGGTAAGCCCTACGCGCTCTAACAGGCCAACCGGATCTTCCAGTACCGTACCATGCAGCCGCTCTACAGTCTGGAGATTGTAGAGGACCGTCCCCTGAAGCATGGGAGCATCTTGAAAAACCAATGCTACCTTTCGTCTCAGTTCAGGGATCTCCCACTCGGTTATAGGCTTGCCGAGGACGCTGATTTCTCCTTCATCCGATGTTAGCAAGAGATTGCACAATGAAAGCAGTGTGCTTTTACCAGAGCCTGACGGACCGACCAGTGTCGTGATTTTTCCGCGAGGGACCTTTGCTGTAATCCCGTTCAGGACAGCACGTTGCTGCCCCGATCCGGTGAAATATTTGGTGATGTGATTGAATTCAATAGCTGGAAGTGGCTTGGGTTCCATAGATATAGTTAGCTCCTTTGCAGGGAATCGGAAAAGATATCAGATCCGCTCTATAATCTCTTTGTATTATATCAGTAATATCCTATAGGCTCTTCTCTTAAAAAATCCGGAGGTTGGAACTGTTGCAAACGGTACTTTCTTTGTATAAACTAACAGGATTAGTTAAGATGAAATAAGAATTTAGTCTGTATAGTACGAAAATCACCTTACATAGGAATTCAACGAAAGGGGACAGGATGATGTCACCTAGACATGGAGTAAAGCTACAAGATATCCTGAAGGCTGCTGAGGATATTGCCAATGAACGAGGGATGGGAGATGTCACGCTCACTACGCTGGCGCAAAAGCTGCATATTCGTCCTCCATCTTTGTACAACCATGTGGACGGGTTGAACGGATTGCGTCAAGTGCTGGCATTACACAGCCTCGAAAAGTTAGAGGAGGCATTGATGAGCGCAGCCGTAGGCAGAGCAGGCGAAGATGCGCTGACTGCTATGGGGAGAGCGTATATGCAGTATGCGCGCGAGCGACCTGGTTTGTATGAAGCGATGCTGTATACAACCGACCGAAATGATACCGAGCTGAGACATGCAGCGGATCGCGTAGCGGAACTTGTCATTACCGTGCTATCCAGTGGCTACGGTTTCAACGAAGCAGATTGCATTCATGCAGCGAGGGGATTCCGTAGTCTTCTGCATGGTTTTGCCTCGCTTGAACAAAAGGGTGGTTTTGGTTTACCTGTGGATGTGGATCGGAGTATCGAAGTGATGATGGACACCTTTTGGGCAGGTCTTCGCGTGTTACAGCATAAGCGAGATGTGGAGCATTCAGAAAAAAACTGAGTTCAATCTGATATAGCCCATATGATTGCGTCCTGGACTCAAAGGGTAAAATATATCAGTATAAAGTAGATGAGAGACCGTGAATACAGGAGGGATAAGAGTGAACGTATTGGTGATTGGTGCCAATGGAAAAGTAGGCAGACATCTCGTTCGCCTACTGGGGCAACATGAATTGCATCGCGTAAAGGCGTTGATTCGCAAACCGGATCAGGCCGAAGCGCTTGAACGTTTGGGAGCAGAAACGGTAGTAGCTGACCTTGAAGGGACAGTTGATGAAATTGCTGCAGCTATAAAAGGCAGCGATGCTGTCGTGTTCACGGCAGGCTCCGGCGGCAAAACAGGAGCGGATAAAACACTGCTCATCGACCTTGATGGAGCAGTCAAGGCGATGGAGGCCGCTGAGCAAGCGGGTATCCGGCGCTTTATTATGGTCAGCGCTCTACATGCGGAGAACCGGGAGCAGTGGCCCGAATCGATTAAGCCGTATTATGTGGCAAAGCATTATGCAGATCGCTTGCTGGAAGCGAGCAATCTGGATTACACGATTCTTCGTCCAGGCGGGCTGACAGATGATGAGGGTACTGGCAAGGTTGCTACTGGTGGGGATCTCACCAGCCATACCATCTCACGTGAGGATGTAGCGGCAACGGTGGTAGCAGCACTGGAGGAAAAACAGACGTATCATCGTGCGATTGATTTGGTGTCCGGCAGTACGCCTATTGCTGAGGCCATCCGGTAGAGCTGATGAATTGAAAGATATGTGCATAATAAGGACAAAGGCAGACCCAGAGGCAGGATTCCGGGTCTGCTTTTTGCTTTGTATAATCCTTTCCTTTAGCGCTGCGTATAACAAAAAAACCAACGTTCCGATGGGCATATTACGAAAAAATTTGCTTAAAACTAATTATGTTAATTATAATACTAACAGAATTAGTTTAAAATCAAAACGAGGAGATGAGACAAAATGCGTATCGTTCAGGTGCAGCACCTGTATCAATTGACGTTTATGCCCCGGCTGTTCCCGGTGAACTGTTATTTGGTGGAGGAGAAAGAGGGGCTTACCCTGATCGATGCCGGATTGCCATACAGTGCTCAGGGTATTGAACAGGCTGCGGAGCGGATTGGGCAGCCGATTGTACGCATTGTACTTACCCATGCGCATGGGGATCATGTAGGTGCGTTGGATAAGCTGAAGGCAAGGTATCCTGAGGCACAAGTATTCATTTCAAGGCGGGATGCTCGGCTGCTGAAGGGTGATGTATCGTTGGAGGCAGGCGAACCGGACACTCCTATTCGGGGTAGCGTGCCGAAGAATATCCTTGCCCAGCCTGATGTTTTACTGGAGGATGGGGATAACGTGGGCTCGCTGCTGGCGATCAGCGCACCGGGGCATACGCCGGGCTCGATGGGATTTTTGGATACCCGTACCCGTGCGTTGATTGCAGGTGATGCTTTCCAGATTCGGGGCGGTGTTGCGGTGGCGGGAAGGCTCAAGCCGCTGTTTCCTTTTCCGGCACTAGCTACCTGGGATAAGGAAATTTCGCTGGCAAGCGCCAAAAAACTGGCATCTTACAATCCGTCTCTATTAGCAGCCGGTCATGGCAACATGCTGAAGCATCCACAATCTCAGCTGGAAAGAGCGATCATGGAGATGGAACAGCAATGTTCAGTGTGATGATTCCGTATTCAGCCAACATTCAGCCAGAACTCACAAAGTCCTAAGCTAAGGCAGATACAATATGAGGAAAATAGAAACAGAGAGAGGTGCATCGGATTTGAACGTTTGGAAAGCGAACGGTCTGAAATATATACTTCTATTTAGTCTCATATTGTGTGCTGCCGTTAGTATCGTGTCGTTATGGAGTTACTCAGGTAGTTCCGCGTCTCAGTCTGCGGCAGTGAGGCAAGGTCCATCCGGCGGGTTTGGAGGAGGACCAGGCGGAGGTATGGGAGGGCCGGGGCAACGTTCCTCTGACGGTCAGACTGCGGGGAACCGTGGAACAGGAAATGTAGGACAGGACCAGCAGAATTTGTCCTCAGCATCTACGGATGCGACGAACAGCTCTGACGGCAAGAATCAGGGAACGACAGGTCAGGCGACCAATTCTTCCACTGAGAATCCATCGATATCAAGTGACAAAGGCACAACGGCCGGGAATGATACGTCTGCATCGGGCGGCAGTGGTGTTGCTAGAGACGGACAGCATAAAGGTTCCGGTAGTATGTCCGGTAAAGGATCTGGAATGGGCATGGGAGGTCCTGGCGGTGGTATGGGTGGTGGAAGAAATGGAAATTCTTCATCTGCCTATGCTACTCCGATGGTGATTTTCGCCGCTTTGTTCTTCGGTGCGTTCGTGTTTATTGCGTACCGTTTTCGGGCTCAAGAATGGAAGCTCGGGGAACGTAACCGGGGACTGATGCTATGGACTGTGCTGGGTGTGGGGTTCTTTTTAAGAATGGCGATCGCCCCATGGATCTCGGGTCACATGGACTTAATGCTATTCCGAAACTGGGCTACGACAGCAGCGAATAGCTTGTCAGGCTTTTACACGAATGGTTCCAGTGACTATCCACCGTTCTATATTTATATTTTATATGTGATCGGTAAAATCGGCTCTACGGATGCTTTTAGTCCTTATATGTCTGTATTGCTGCGGCTTCCGAATATATTAGCCGATATCGTGACAGCGTACATGCTGTACCGGTTGGCAAGCAAACGGGTCGGCTATGGAGTGAGCCTCGGATTGGCCATATTCTACGTGTTTAACCCGGCTGTATTTATCAATTCGACCTTCTGGGGGCAGGTAGATTCATTCTTTACCATGCTGATTGTAGGCATGATTGTGCTGCTGGTGGAAAACCGAATTGGCTGGTCCGCTGTATTGTTTACGATAGCGGTATTAATGAAGCCACAGGGGATTATTTATGGGCCGGTTCTGTTCTTCGAGCTGCTGAGACAGCGCAAAATACAGCCTTGGCTGTTGTCCATTGGCGGCGCCGTTGTGACAACTATTCTGGTTATATTGCCATTTTCATGGGGGCAGGAGCCATTATGGCTGCTTGATTTATATAAGGGGACAGTTGGCGAATATCCATATGCTTCGGTGAACGCGTATAACTTCTTCGCACTCATTGGTGGCAATTATACGCAGGACACTACAACGCTGTTCCTGTTCAGTTACCATACATGGGGTATGATCTGCATTGTGCTGGTGACTTTGTTTACATGGTGGATGTATATCCGCAGTCGGAAACCACAGTTCGCAGCAGCAGCTGCACTGGTACTCATTGCAGGTGTATTTACCTTCGCTTCCAGCATGCATGAACGGTACCTGTTCCCTGCGGCCGCGTTAGCTGTACTGGCGTACCTGTATTTGCGAGATCGCAGATTTTTGTGGCTTGCGGGTGGATTCAGTCTTACGATTTTCCTGAACACCTTTGATATTTTCTATAGCTCCAATTCTCAGGATCATTACGGTATTATTTTGTGTGTGACATCATTGCTAAACGTGCTGTTGTTTGTATATTTGGTCAAGATAGTGTGGGATTGTTCCAGACCGGCTACAAATCAGGCTGCGCTTCCCAAGGCCACCAATATAGCTTCTTTATCCGCAGAATGAGAGATGGGCGGTCACCACACAGGTGATCGCCCATCTTCAGCGATGAAGGCATAGTCTCAATACGGCGTGCCAATATCCTTTCATTTCACTGCGGGTAAGGAAATATTTCTCTCCACCATAAGAGGGATCAATTTGCGGAATGCTATCGTGCTTGCAGCCTGTCCATCCCTTTGGTAGGCTTCATATTCTTTCCTGAATGTGTCCTGCATTTCCTCCGGTAAATGGCGGATGTATCGGTGCGCACATGCGGTTACCTGTTCCGGCGATCCGAAATCAACCACCAGATTCAGAACATCCAGCACATAAAACTCCATGGGATTCGACTGTGGCAAAAACCATCCGGTCAAGATGGCTTGTTCAAGCACCTCGTCGAGATTAGCACCATGCTTCTCCTGGATTTATAGTATTTGAATCCGCAAGGCTCACAGGCCGCAGCAATCCTAGAGCAACATTCTCGAAAAATATCTTTGCCGGTTTGGTGATCCGCCATATCTATTCCTCTCCATTTTGCTTATTTTATAAAGAGCGTGAAGAACAGAAATCTTGGCTTGATTTCAGGCTCATAAACTTTGTATTACTACGCAAAAACAGGCCTACGGTTTCTATTGTTGTTTTGCAGGGGCGGTTTTTTTGTCCTCATGCCAGAGTAACCTGATATCTATGTGTCTCAATCCATATATTCGTTCAGTTTCTGTACATCGCAGATGGTAATCTCTCGTGTACCTTTGATATGAATAATCCCCAGTTGTTCAAATTTTCCGAACTTGCGGCTGATGGTTTCACGTGTCACACCCACATAATTAGCCATCTCTTCGCGTGAAAGGGGGAGATTTATTTTAATATTGGAGCCGTCTGGCTTGCCGTATTTATGTCCGAGTTCGAGAATCATGTAGGCAATACGGATTTCCGGGTCTTTGGTAGCCAGACTTTGAGCCAGGTTTTCAGTATGTGCCAAGCGTTTGGTAATCGTTTTAAGCAGTCTCAAAGAGATATCGGGATTGTTGCGGATCAACTCCTCCATATCATCCTTGGTGAGCATACAAATATCAGTATCCTTTAAGGCGTACGCACTAAAATTACTCAGCTCGTCGTTATTAAATATGTTCAACTCACCAAAAAAATCGCCAGTAGTCAGAATGTGCAGAATTTGCTCTTTCCCCTGAGGTGTCATCTTCAGCAGCTTGACATGCCCGCTTTTAATAATGTACAGCGTATCCGATGCCTGTTCCTCGACAATCAAGGCCTCGCCTTTCTGATATTTTCGGTGCCGGATCATGGAGCTAACCTTGCATAAATCTTCGCAGGATAAAGAGGAAAAGATAGGCACTTTGCGGGCACAGGGCTCCTGTTCGCACTGGCAGGGGCAGGACATTTCATTCACATTCATTCACTCCATTCATCAACCGGAAACTAAAAAGTATAGTGTGTTCTTGTTATTTTGTATCATCTATAGGGGCAAAATGGCTTTGATCCTCACCGCAGACTGGACAAACCCAGTCCTCTGGAAGGTCTTCGAACGCTGTACCTGGCATCACGTCTTCATCAGGGTCACCTATAGCAGGATCATAAACGTATCCACAGGGCTGACATACATATTTTTTCATTGTTAATTCTCCTTGTCATCTAAAATTTTTGTAAGCTCTGGTGCGTCCGGACTGAGTCCTTGGGTAATGGCTGCTTTATATGGAAGTGAAGCAAGAGCATCTCCGAAGCCAATCGCGCCACAGATAGAGCCGTTTTGTATGAACATACGTGTATAAGAAACTTGATTTTCACGGGTCAGGCTGTTGTCGCAGGCCTGTTCATCTACCAGACCGATGGAAAACAAGGGGCATTCATAGCTGTTGGACAGGGTGGCAGGAATGGGACGCTGGTAAGCTGCGGAGGCACCCGCCATATTAGTGCCTGCTATTTTCCCTTGCTCCATAGCACTTTCCCATAATCCATCTACTCTATTGTGGAACTCGGCTACATCACCTGCCGCATATATATTGGGGAAGCTGGTCTCCATCTGCGCATTCACCTGAATGCCTTGTCTGATATCAAGACCGATTTGGCGAGCAAGCTCCGTATTAGGTACAATGCCGATAGAATACACGACATGTTCACAGGGAATAACAGTGCCGTCCTGCAGTTCTACGCCCTCTACATGCTCCGTGCCGGTAATACGCTTTACGCCTTGTCCAAGGCATACCTGGGTGCCCTGTTCGATTACTCGGCGGGTCAAAATAGCGGATGCCTTTTCATCTAGCTGACGGGGCATCAGCCGTTGCGAAGCTTCCAGAATGGTGACGGCATATCCGGCTTGCTGGAAGGACCAGGCGGTTTCTACACCCTGAATACCGCCCCCGACGATACATATCCGGTCTCCCTCTCGCAATTCCGCTTTAAGTCTGTCTGCATCTTGTCGAAACCGAATGTTGTGAACGTTCCTTAGTGAAGCCCCGTCCAGCACAAGCTTACGGTTATGGGCTCCTGTACACAGCAACAGCTTGTCATAAGCAACGGTTTGTCCATTTATTGTTTCGATGGTGCAGTCCTCTGCGTGTATCGCGGTGATCTTTATGCCGGAATAAACCTTAATCCGCTGATTGGCAAACCATTTTTCTTTTTTGATCAGGATTTTGTCGCTATGCAAGTCAGTAAATAGCGCCTTGGAAAGCTTGACTCTGTTATACGGAAGGGAGGATTCTTCCCCGTAAATCGAAATTTCGGCTAACTCATCATGATCTCTAATTGCTTTTGCCGCGTTGATAGCGGCCACGCCGCCTCCGATTATAACGTAATGTTGGTTATCCATTCGGCATCTCTCCTATTCCTCTAGCTTTCTGCGCTAAATAACACTAAGCAGCAGATCTGAGACAAATTCAGCAGCATTTTTTATTTTTTTCACTTTTTCATCTTCTGTAGGAGAGAAGCGAATGCGTACCGGAAATTCCACATGCGTCATACCCGTTGACTTGATTACATCTGAAGTACTCTGGACTTTCATATTAGTACCGTTCAAGTAATCTTGTACGACCTCAATGGCTTCACCGCTCCAGCCGTAGGAACCAAAGGCGGCAGCAAGCTTACCTTCCAAATTCATCTTTTGCATTTGTTGCAGCAACTCTTCCAATTTGCCTGTCATGTCAGCATATTTGGTAGAGCTACCGACGAAAACAGCATCCGCTGAGGCAATACTTTTTAATATCTCGGTTTTATCCGCCTTATCTACATCCCATAGCTCCACCTTGATTTGGTTCTCCAAAAAGCAATCTCTCAGGATGTTTGCCATTTTTTTAGTATTATTTTTTAAGGTGGCATAAACAATCGCTACTTTTTTATCATCCTTGGTTTCGGTGCTCATCGATGCGTACAAATCAATAAATTTGGCAATATCATGTCGGATCGCGAAGCCGTGGGAAGGAGCAATCATCTCAATATCCAAGTCAGATACAGCTTCGATTAATGTACGCACATATCTGCGATGTGGATGAATAATAGCCTGGTAGTATCCGATAAAATCCTCGGTAATATCAAAGCCGGCCTCATCGGCAAATAGATGCTCTACAGCTACGTGTGTGCTGAAAATATCGCAAGGGAACAAGATTTTATCTTCCACGCAATACGTAATCATGGTTTCCTCCGTATGGAGGTAAGGTGTTTCCTTAAATAGCAGTGTCTTGCCTCCAATATCGAGTTGATCCCCATCCTTGATTACGAGGAAGTTCCGATGCTGGAGCTTGTACATCTGCTGAATTTCTGGAACGGCAATCTCAGTGCAGACAATGGTGGCGTTTGCTGCCTTGGAAGCAAGGGCCGCCAACCCGCCAGAGTGATCCGGTTCCGTGTGATTGACGATTATATATTGAATATCCAACGGGTCGATCAATTCCGCTACAGCTTCGGCAAATTCTCTACCGAACGCCATATCTACGGTATCTATAATGGTTGGTTTTCCGGTTTTTAGTAAGTATGCATTATAGGTTGTACCCTTAGATAGGGTAAGCCGATGAAAGGGTACCTCACGATTATCGATTTTTCCTACCCAATATATATTCTTTGCCAGCTTAAATCCTGGTTTCATAGGAATAACCTCCTGTTGTTTTGGTTTGTCTAACATAATTTAATTCTAGCTAGATGTGATGGTGAAAAAGATGATTGAAATCAAATTTTTGAATATTTCAAAGTATTTATGACTTAAATTTATGTTTGTGATCGCAATCACAAGACGAGCGTAATAATCAAATACAATAAGACTATATAGGCCCAATCCAATTACAAACAGGAGAGTGAATCCACATGAAAAAATCAAACCTTATTCAATTTCAAGAATATAAAGAAGCTGCATTTACAAAACGAATTGTGCATAAGGAAGCCGACAATGTTATTTTTATTCTCAACTTCACCCCTCATGCTGAGCTGCCAACACATAATCATCCAGGAGCGAATGTATATTTGCTCGTTCTTGAAGGAAGCGGTACTGTAACTGTAAATGGTGAAGAAACGGAAGTTGTCCAAGGGGATATGATCCATATTACCGGAGATGAGCACTTTTCCTATCGTGGTGGTGCGGGAGCGAACTCCAGCCTGCATGTGGTGTTGACCAAAACGCCAAGTGAAAGCTACGCACAAAATGTATAAAGTATAGAAATAACAAGAAGAGAAAACGCAATCCAAATATAAGAAAGCCGCTTGGTTTAAATGACCAAGCGGCTTTCTTATTGGAGAGCCACACCCCGAAATAGACTATACATTCCCCTCTGAGCTGGATGACTGTATCTGTGACAACGCTGGATGTCTGTTCATCAACAAGCCACTGTAGGTCACGGTTGTGTTCGGCGAGGAAGCAGCTGGGGGCAATAGTTTTCACGCTTTGGAGCGACCTTATGATGAAATCCCGTCTGTACAAACTGCTCTCGAAGTGCCACAATACGTTGCAAAGGCCATATTTCTCCAGCTGGGATATCGTGCAAGGCCCGCGAAGTAGTCAACCCTAATAAAATAACGTTTCATTGAAAGGAGGAGGCAGGTTATGAAGCTGCATCGAGCCATTGTGGTGGATGATGAAATATTCACCCGCAAAGGGCTAATTCAACTTGTGGATTGGGAAACCTGTGGCTTTGAAATCGTGGGAGAAGCTGATAATGGTGAGGATGCGCTGGAGCTAATCAGTCGTCTTCACCCGGATCTGATCATTACCGATATTCGTATGCCTGTGCTGGATGGATTAGAGCTGATTCGATCCGTACTCGAACGGGGTACCCAACATCCTGCTTTTATTATCATGAGTGGTTACAGTGATTTTACTTATGCACAGCAGGCACTCCGCTATGGAGTGCATGATTTTATACTCAAGCCGGTTGATGATGAGGACTTTTCGGCTACACTGCGCAAGCTGAGTGAAAGATTGCACCGTGAGCAACAGAACGCGCAGCGATATCAACACCACCTTACAGGCGGGCTGTTAGAGACGATGATGATGAACCCAGTGGATGATGCAGTGGTGACACATTGGGAGCAGCAGCTGCGACTTGGAGAAGCCACGTGTATGTACTATGTACTTGTTGAGCTGAATGATCAGCATCCTTGGCGCTCTGGTGACGATGGTGTCATGCTATCGCTTTTCCAGTTCAGGGAGCTTATAGAGCAAGCGCTTCATCGTTTAATGGACGGCAAGTACCCTCTCTATGTCCATGAGCATCGTAACCGGGTTGGTCTTATCGTACCGGACTTCTTTTTAGAGGGTTTTGGAGCCAAAGTAGAATTGTTTATGAAAGCGCTACAACAGGAGATAGAGGGGATGGAGTCACTAAAAAACCAGTTGGGAATTCGGGTATTCGTTTATGCGGGAAGTCCTGTGAATCGGTTGCGGGATATCCAGCAGTCCTTTGCCAGTGCAAAGGAAGCAGTGCTTCATAAATACATTCATGACCCTAGCGGTATTGTTGTCTATTTACAGGATGAAATGCCATCCCTCCACTATAGGACCATTCGTCAGGACGTACTGGATAGCTTGACAGAGCAGATCGAGGAACTCCAATTGGAAGAGCTACGCGCGACCGTAGGTTATTTATTTAGCAGCTTTCGGGAAGAGTATTATGCTCCTGAGGCTATGAAAATGAGTCTGCATCAATGCGTTCTTAGTATCGTGCGGGTCATTCAAAACATGCAGGGAAATGAGCGCTCACTTCAGTCACTGAAACCGATGATAAACTGGCAGGATATGAATCTGTCGTTGGGTGAACTCCAACGATTGTTTACAGCCTTTGCCGAAGAAAGTGGAAAATATATTGGGACGCTGCGCAAGGAATGTCAGCAGGGAGGAATCCAGCACATCCGTGCTTATATTGAGCAGCATGCTGCCGAGAATATAAGCCTGAAAAGTATTGCGGCTCACTTTTACATGAATCCGGTATACCTCGGTCAATTGTTCAGAAAAACATACGGGGTGTACTTTAACGAATTCCTGCTGAAGTTGCGCGTTCAGGAGGCGAAACGCCTGCTGCGGCAGACGGACCTGCGTATTTATGAAATTGCGGAGCGAGTGGGCTTCGGCAGTTCAGACTATTTTGTGACTCAGTTTGAAAAGCTGGCGCACGTCACGCCAAGTGAATACCGCAATAGCCTAAGTGCTGGGTACGAGCCAGAGAGGTCCGGCGAATGAAGAGGCTGAGAACTATCCTGGATCATATACGGCTGCGAGATAAAATGCTGCTGCTTTATTTCCTCTGTGTTTTTACACCTATCGTGCTGACCAATCTGATCTTTTACCATGTTACCTCGCAAAATGTGAAAGAACAGCGTATTCAGGATATTACGCGCGCACTGGAACAAATTAAAATTGAATTTTACCGGGAATTTGAAGATGCGATGGAAATCTCGTCTATCTTTTATACCGATTATCGACTCAATGAGGTGCTGGAAGAAACATATCCCCACCCTGCTGACTATATTGCTGTCTATGACTCTTACTTACGTCGTATCTTAAACAATACTTACAGTCCTGTGTACCAATCCGTAGGTGGAATTACGATTTATACTGATAATCCAACACTAATGGATTCCGGGGGAATCAGCTTTATAGATGAGAGGGTCAAAAGCTTCCCCTGGTATACCCAAATCCCGCCTGGACGCCAGTCCAAGCCTATATTTGTCCGTACTGACGACAGTACCGCTGAGCAGCTACACCCCTTCAGCCTGATTCGACGGATGAACTATTTTTATTCCCAAAATGGTCGTGAAAAAATACTGAAAATAGAGCTGCGAATGTCATCCATTCGGGAGATTTTCAATAACTTGAACTTGCAGGGGAGTCTCTTTCTGCTTAACGAACGGGGAGAAGTCGAATATACAAATGACCCCAAGGTTGATATAAATCATAAGAGCGTGGCCTATAGCACCCTCAAGCTACCCAATGACACCATGGAATTCAAGACTCATTATGTGCTTACGAATAATCTGAACGGCTGGAGCATTGTGGCTGCGGTATCCAGCGATGAAGTGTTGTATGAAATGCAGGAGCCTCGCAATTTTGCGCTCTTGTTAACCTGTGTGAATATGCTGCTGCCCACCTTGATCATTATCTGGATTACACGTTCGCTGAACGTGCGGCTTCATCGCATTCTGAAACATGTGAAGAAGGTGAAAAATCAGCATTTTGAACTCATTCCGGGTATGGAGTCGAGTGATGAAATCGGACAGCTCACAGGTGAATTTAACCGGATGACGCTAAAAATAAAACGACTGATTAACGATGTCTATATGGCCGATATTCAGCGAAAAAATCTGGAGATTCAGCGTAGGCACGCCCAGTTGAATGCACTTCACAGCCAGATCAACCCCCATTTTCTGTTCAATGCGCTGGAGACGATTCGTATGCGAAGCCTGATGAAGCATGAGGATGAGACAGCCCGCATTATTCATAATATGGCACGGATTTTCCGCAATTCGCTGGTGTGGAACAAGGATCGGGTTACTTTGCGGGACGAGCTGGAGTTGATCCGTTGTTTTCTGGAAATCCAACAATATCGCTTTGGTGAGCGAATACAGTACGATGTACAGGCACGCTCCGAAGACCTGGACAATTTGATTCCCAAAATGGTCGTACTGACGCTGGTTGAAAATGCAAGTATCCACGGCATTGAGCCGCTAAAGCATGGGGGACGCATTGAGATTCTTTTTGAGCATGAGGAAGAACGACTGATGCTAACGGTTCGGGATGATGGGGTGGGCATGTCTGCGGAACAGGTGCAGCGCTTATATGGCTACATGCAAAGGCAGGAAGAAATGGGTGAGCGTATAGGTCTGCAAAATGTCATCTATCGTCTAAAACTTTACTACGGCAACCGCTTTAAGCTGGTCATTCGCAGCGCACCCGGCGAGGGTACAGAAATTCGTATAATGATTCCGGCGGATCGGGACCTATAGTTTCCTAAGTAACACCTATAGATTGACAGGTGAACAAAATGAACGGCATTTTATAAAATGAAAGTGCTTACAATTTGGTATTCACACACAATCGACAAAAGAGGCCGAAAGGGGAAGGTCTGGCATGACAAGCAAAAGGTTCGGAATCATCAGTCTGGTAATGGTTATGATGGCATCTATGATCGCTGCTTGCTCAGGGAGCTCGGGTAAGGAGCCTGCGTCGGGAGATAGCAAGGAGAAGGTCACATTCACGTATTTTAATGCCACGGCGGGAAGAGACATTAATACCAATGAAACGCGGATCGGAAAAATACTGGAAGATCAGACCGGCGTGAACTGGAAGCTGGAGCATTTGGTAGGGGATTCGAATACGAAAATCGGCACGTTTATTGCCAGTAATGACTATCCAGACGTGATTGTACCTGATGGCACGATTGATAAACTGCTGGATGCCGGGGCTTTTATTCCCCTGAATGATTTGATCGATAAATATGGGCCAAATATCAAGCGTGTATATGGGCCGTACTACAATCTGATGAAAGCGGAGGATGGGAATATCTATTTCCTGCCGTTCAGTGCGGTGGTCGGTGATTATTTGTCTGCTCCTAATATAGAGCAGGGAGCTTTTTGGATACAGCGTAGAGTGTTGAAGGAGGCGGGATACCCAAAAATAAAAACTTTAGATGAGTACTTGGCTCTGATTCGAAACTATGCGAAAAAGCATGCAGACGAGGGATTAACCGGGTACTTGGCGTTAACCACGCAGGATAGGTTTTATGCGCTTACGAATGCACCGATGCATCTGGCAGGCTATCCCAATGATGGCGGCACGATTATTGATATGAAAACACACCAGGCGACGGATTATGGAGATGAGGAAATCACAAAGCGGTATCTCCAGGAACTGAATCAGCTTAACGCAGAGGGCCTATTCGATAAATCCTCCTTTGTAGACAATTACGATCAATATTTGGCGAAGCTAACCTCGGGTAAGGTGCTGGGCTTTTTCGATTATCGCTGGCAGGCAGGGCAGTCTCTAAATAACCTGCAGGAGGCTTCCAAGCGTTCGGGTAATGATGATCTGGAATATGTAGGGCTGCCTGTTGTATACGACCGGAATATAAAGGATCAGTATCTTGATCCGTCGTCATTTGTTAATAACCGAGGCATCGGAATTACAGTCAGTGCCAAGGACCCGGTACGTATCATCAAATTTTTCAACAATCTGCTGACCGACGAAAACCAGGTATTATCCAACTGGGGGATCAAAGGTGAAACCTATGATGTAGATAAAAATGGGCGCTTTTATCGGACCAAGGAGCAAATTAAGAAGACGGGTGAGGATGCGTTCCGTGACTCATTTGGGTTCAAATATTTTGAATACAGCTGGCCGCGGTACGGTAACGGTTCTTCCTTGCCCGACGGCAACTCGGCTAGCCCCGGACGGCAGCCTGAGGTTGCGCGGATGTCGTATACCGAAGGTGATAAAAAGCTGCTTAAAGCGAACGGTGTAGAGTCCTTCTCGCAGATGTTTTCCGCACCTGACGAGCGTCCATGGTTCCCAGCCTGGAGCATTCAGGTTGATCAAGGCTCGCCTGCGCAGATTTTCCAGCAAAAGAAAGGAGACCTGCAGCGCAAATATTTCCCGCGCTTGGTACTGTCTGCACCGGAACAATTTGATGCCATTTGGAAGGAATACACCACCGAGTTTAACAAGCTGGATGTGAAGGCCTTTGAGGAGCTGATCACGCAGGAGGTTGCCAAAAAAATCAAGACGGTCGGGAAAAAATAAAGGAGGAAGCAGCTATGAGCTACACGTCACCGCCACCTGTTACGACCTCCTCGGGCCATTTGCCGCTCTCACGGCGAACCGGCTTTAGGGGATTCATACACAAGCTGAATCAGCAGCGTGCACTCGTATGGATGTCCGTCCCCTTTTTAATCTGGCTGCTTATTTTTAAATATTTACCTCTTTGGGGCTGGACGATTGCCTTCCAGGATTTTAAGCCTGCCCGCAAGCTGCTTGATCAGCAATGGGTTGGATTGAAGCATTTCCGTTTTCTATTTCAGGATGAACACTTTCTGCGGGTGATGCGCAATACGCTGGCGATGAGCTTTATTAATCTGGTGCTGGGATTTGTTACCGCTATAACACTAGCAATTTTGCTGAATGAGCTTCGTCAGATTGTATTTAAGCGAGTGGTGCAGACGATCAGCTACTTGCCACATTTTATTTCGTGGGTAGTTGCGGCCAGTATTATTAGTACGGCGCTATCAGCAGACGGCGGTATTGTCAATGAGGTGCTGATGTGGCTTGGACTCATTAAGGAACCTATTCTGTGGTTGGGTGAGGGAAGCTACTTTTGGGGGATTCTCGGAGCGTCGGAGGTATGGAAAAATGTCGGCTGGAATACCATCATTTATTTGGCCGCGATGACCACGATTGACCCCTCGCAGTATGAAGCGGCCGAGATGGACGGAGCAGGGCGGTTTCAGCGGATTTGGCATGTGACCTTGCCGGGATTAAAGCCTGTATTTATCATCCTGCTCATTATGAACATTGGCAACCTGCTGGAATCAGGCTTTGAACCGCAATATTTACTGGGCAACGGCATGAACGTGGATTACTCGGAAAACTTAGATATTTTCGTCCTGAAATATGGTATCCAGATGGGGAACTTTTCGCTTTCCATTGCTGCTGGAATGTTCAAAACGGTGGTTAGCTTCATTCTGTTGTTTAGCGCCAATCATATTGCGAAGCGGTTAGGGGAGGAGCGGTTGTTCTAAAAAAGAGTGAGTTACGGGGGAGAAGGTCGCTTCGCGTGCGGATTGTTCTTCCGATCACTGTTATCCCCGGATTTTCTTATTGGAATAAAAATCATAGGTTAAAATCCGGGAATAAAGGTGAACGCTCCGCTTCTTTAGAACAATTCCGCCCGCTCCGCTGCTATCCTCCGTAAAGTCATTTTTTAAGAACTGAGGGTTGTAGCAGGGGAACTTGCTCATCCATTCTACAGGGAAGGTCAGTGGATTTTTAACAGGCCGCTTCGCGGACCTCATCAAGACCTTACCAACGAACTACAACACGACTTCTTATAGTCCCAAAAATAATCCACATAATTCACTCCAATTGCCACTAGATATAACCACTCAAAATGATAGTTCCAAGTAACAGTACCAACAAACTCTAAGAATAATCAATCGGATTTAAGTGCAGGACTAGGCTATTTTTTAGAAAGGAGAGGAAGTCATGGGCAAAGGGAAGGCCGTACACGGGCGATTTCGGGCGCCCTCGGATCGGATTTTTGATGCGTGCAATGTTATGTTTATGCTATGCCTAATGGTGTTCACGCTGTATCCATTTTTAAATACGTTGGCGGTTTCATTAAATGAAGCGAATGACTCGATTCGGGGCGGGATTTATTTGTGGCCGCGTGAATTCACGTGGAGTAATTATGAATTTGTATTCAAGGAAGCGACGATTTTCCATGCTACGTTAATTTCTGTATTACGTACGGTCGCAGGTACAGTGACCTCGGTGTTTTGCTGCGCGATGGTGGCGTATACGATCAGCCGACCGGAATATGTGCTGCGCAAATTTGTTTCGATTGCTTTTATTTTGACGATGTATTTTAGCGGTGGATTGATCCCCAATTTTCTCTTGATTCGTGAGCTTGGGATGCTGGGAACCTTTTGGGTGTACATCGTGCCGGGCTTGATCGGGGTGTTTAATGTCATAGTCATTCGCTCCTTTATTGAGGGATTGCCAGAGGGGATTTTGGAGTCGGCGCGTATTGATGGGGCTGGCGAGTTTGCTACTTTTATGCGCATTGTTTTGCCGCTGTGTGTGCCAGTGCTGGCAACAGTATCCCTGTTCACGGCGGTCTCGCAATGGAATTCCTGGTTCGATGTATTTCTGTACAATTCGTCGTATGAGCAATGGAGCACTCTCCAATATGAGCTAATGAAAATTCTGCAAAATTCCAATACGTCCGTTAACGCTCAGGACTATGCCAGCCAATTTGCAGGGTCGGAAAATTTGGCGAAGGCGGTTACGCCTACCTCTATTCGTGCCACGATGACGATTGTTGCTTCAGTGCCTATTATTTTAGTCTATCCGTTTTTACAAAAATATTTTGTGAAGGGTATGACCTTGGGAGGCGTCAAAGGATAGTGAATATTTTACATTCATTCTAAGAGCCATTTCCAATCCGCAGATAACTATAATCCAAGAGTGCCAAATATGAATTCAAAAATTTGAGTGCAGGAGGGATTGCTGTGCGGTCATGTTGGTATACGCCTTTTTGTCTAGTGCTGGCTGGAGTGCTGTTGTTATCACCTATCGGATGGTGGGGAACGTCTGTAGCGAAGGCAGCTTCGTCTATGGAACATTCTCCGTCGGTTTCGGACAAGGTGCTATCGGCAGGGAAGATCATTGGAGCGTATGGATTTGAGCAAGGAAACAGTGACGGCTGGAAGCCCCGGGGAGCTTATACCCAAATTGCATCCGTCACGGAAGCGGCCTATGGCGGTACGCACAGTCTGAAGGCAACCGCTCGTACGGCGGCTTGGAACGGAGCAGAGCTGGATGTGAAGCCGCTGCTGCTGCCGGATGTGGAGTATGAAATTAGCGGGTATGTGAAACTGGACGGCAATGCGGCAATTCCAAGCGTGATTAAGCTTACGATGGAGCAGCAGCCGACAGGGGGGACTACAGCATGGAAGACTGTAGCACAGACGGAAACAGCAGATACTTCGTGGATCAAGCTTCAGGGGAGATATACGTTTACCGGGGAGATGAATGCATTGAAGCTGTATGTGGAGAACTCGAACCCCGCTCAGGCCTACTATGTGGATGAGGTGGAAATTAGGCAGGTATCAGTAACACCAACGAATCCTACAAGTGGGATTGTATCTGGGTTTGAAGATGGCACAGCCCAAGGTTGGGTATCCCGCTTAGGAGCCGAGACTGTGCAGGTCTCGAATGCCGATGCACGGACCGGCTCATACAGTCTGCTGACAACAGGCAGACAAAAGGCATATGCCGGTCCCAAGCTGGACGTGACTGCCACGATGCAAAAGGGCAACCGTTATACGGTCAGCACCTGGGTGAAGCTGGCGCCGGGTGAGCAGCCTGCCAAGGTGAGGCTCAGCGTACAGCGTGATTACCAAGGACAAAGTGCATATGAAACGATTGTAGGCGATACGGCGATTACGACAGGAGGATGGATGCATTTGGCTGGCACGTATACGCTCGCACATGACACAGATGCCGTTTCTATGTACCTGGAATCGCCAGAAGGGACGTCTTCCTTTTATATGGATGATTTCGAATTGTCCCTGGTGCCGCCGCTGGCGATTGAGAAGGACATACCTTCTTTGCATGGATTATATCAGGGACAGTTCAGCATCGGCACAGCGATTGAGGCTTTCCAGACCGAAGGGGCTTACGGGGAACTGGTACAGAAGCATTTTAACAGCGTCGTTGCAGGGAATGCGATGAAGCCTGTCTCCTTGCAACCATCCGAGGGGCAGTTCCATTGGGAGGAAGCAGACCAAATTGTGCAATTTGCAAAACAGCACGGATTGGAAATTCGTTTCCATACCTTAGTGTGGCATAACCAAACCGGGGATTGGATGTTTAAGGACAAAAATGGACAGCCGATGACACCGACTGCTGAGAATAAAAAGCTTTTGCTGGATCGCCTGGAGACGCATATTCGTGCTGTTGCCGCTCGTTATAAAAATGTTATTACCGATTGGGATGTGGTGAATGAGGTCATTGATCCTGATCAGCCAGACGGTATGCGCCGTAGCAAGTGGTATCAGATTACAGGAACCGATTATATTGAAAAAGCGTTCCGTGTCACGAGGGAAGTGGCGGGGCCAAACGCGCGGTTGTTCATTAACGATTACAATACCCATGAACCGAAGAAACGGGATTTTCTGTACAATCTGGTGCGTGATTTGCTTGCCAAAGGTGTACCGATTGATGGCGTAGGTCACCAATCGCATATCCGCCTGGAGTTCCCTACTATTGCCGAAATCGAGCAATCCATCGAAAAGTTTGCTTCACTCGGGCTGGATAATCAGATCACAGAGCTGGATATGGGCCTCTACTCGAATGATACGGATCGCTACGAAACGATTCCTGAAGCTCTACTGATCCGGCAGGCTCATCGTTATCAGGCGCTGTTCGATATGTTTACAAGACAGCAGAAACATCTCAGCAATGTGACCATTTGGGGAACAGATGATGGCAATACGTGGCTCAGTACATTCCCGATTGCCCGGGTGGATAAGCCGCTGCTGTTCGATGAACGGTTAAAGGCCAAATATGCATATTGGGCGCTGGTTGATCCATCCAAAGTGCCGCCGCTGCCAGTAGGGAGTAATGAATAAATGATTTGAGACAGAGGAGTAGAAGACTAAGATTTTACTTCATTTAAACACAATAGGCAGGCTGTTCTTACATGCTCGGACATGTAGGGACAGCCTGCTTTGTTATCGTAAAGGAAAAAGCAGTTTTATTCCAAATTGGCGTGTTGACCATACATGGATTCG
Source organism: Paenibacillus sp. JJ1683 (assembly GCF_053006485.1). Taxonomy (NCBI): domain Bacteria; kingdom Bacillati; phylum Bacillota; class Bacilli; order Caryophanales; family Paenibacillaceae; genus Paenibacillus; species Paenibacillus sp. JJ1683. The sequence continues at coordinate 5,485,699 of NZ_CM129820.1, read as the reverse complement.
GAAGTCAGCTTGCGCAGCTTCATCGTTCTGAGTACCAACGCATCGCCATACAGCAGCAGGGTTTGTTCAAACAGTGAGCCCATGGGCTGAATGGTTTGGTAATTCTTGTTGGATGGGTCCTTGGGTGCGCCGGGCAGCTTAACGATGATATCGGCCAGTTTGCCGATGGTGGACTCGGGGGAGGTGGTAAGAAGCGCCAGTGAGGCCCCGAGTTTTTTCGCTTTGTCTGCCATGGAGGCTAGGCTTTTAGTTTCACCAGAGCCTGAACCGATAATCAGTAGATCTCCCTCGCTTAAACCAGGGGTTACGGTTTCCCCAACGACGTAAGCTTGAATTCCCATATGCATCAGCCGCATGGCCAGCGAGCGAATCATGAACCCTGAGCGCCCCGCTCCTGCTACGAATACCTTATTCGCAGCAGCGATGGAGTGGATCAGCTGTTCCGATTCGGTATCGCTGATTAGCTGTGGAACGAATTGCAGCTCCTTGATTACCTCGGATAAATATTGAGAGGTCTCCATTGGGATTAACCTTGTTTAATGAGCTGCTGCATTTGCGAGGCTACAGCCTTTTTGTCGTCTTCGCCAGTGATACCGCCGCCTACGATAACCAGATCCGGTTGAGCTTTTACCACTTCAGCCAATGTACTCAGCTTGATGCCGCCAGCTACGGCTGTTTTGGAGTTTTTTACGACTTTTTTGACGGTTTGCAATGCTTCGAACGGACTTTGTCCTTCCGCTTGCAGATCGTAGCCTGTATGCACACAGATGTAGTCAACGCCTAAAGCATCAATTTCTTTCGCACGTTGCTCCAGGTTTTTAACACCGATCATGTCCACCAGGATTTTTTTGCCGCCTTGTTTCTTAGCTTCTTCTACAGCACCTTTGATCGTTGCATCTTCAGCTACAGCCAAAATCGTCACAATATCGGCACCAGCCTCGGAAGCTTTCAGCACTTCATATCCCCCTGCGTCCATAACTTTCAGGTCAGCCAGCACTTTTAGATTGGGAAATGCTTCTTTCATTGCTTTTACAGCGTGAAGTCCTTCATTGATGACAATCGGCGTACCGATTTCTACGATATCAATATACGATTCGACTTCTTTTACCAATGCAATACCTTGTGGGATATCTACCAAGTCTAAAGCCAATTGAAGTTCCATGTTATTAACTTCACTCCTTAAGTGAATTTGTATTTTGGTGAATAGGTACATGCTTTGTTGAGTCGTACTCTATACTTTGCTTTCGTGCACAGGTTTGATTGTAAGGCCCCGGTATTCGGTTGAAAAGTACGCACTAATTCGTAACGTAGTTACCCTGACGATACTATAGATCATAAAAACCACTCATAAGAGAGCCAATCTTTTGTCTTCTTTAGCATTATTTCAATAATGAAAATCCTCTATTCGTGACTCGTAAATATACATATCCATGTCAGATTGCAAAAATATGAATGTACCGATGATTAAATTGACTTCAAGTTAGGCTTTGACTATATTTGTAATATACTGGCATGTAAAAATGGGGCTAATAGCATAACTACCCTGAAGAATAGCCACAAGGCTAGGGGTGACCGTAATTTTCAGGATAGGGAGGCGGGGTTTAGTGGAAGAGGTCCTGAATCAAAGGGGAGCTATTTATTTGTTGTCGGACAGCCACGCGCTTGATAAAGCTTGCGAGTTATTTAGAATCAGCTACACGCATAATGATTGGGATGAAGCGAACAAGGTTGCGGATTATTTGCATTCGTTGGCTGAAAGCCTGTATCACACCCAACTGAGAAATGCTGCGGACGGCAAGTATGAGACATTGGACACCAAACACCCGCTGGTGTTTTATTATGCTTACAGTTATCTAGCGAAATCGATTTATTATCAGAATATAGGCCAGTATGAGGAAGCCAGAGATTATATTATGAAGTATAGCGAAATGGGCTGGTTTATGGGGCTGGATCAAAGCGGTCACGAAGAAGTAGAGAGATTCCGTTTTCTCGCCAAGGCCAATTTATATATGATTGATTTACTTTCGGGGAAGAAGGAACTTTTACCGGAATATGTTCAGTTTCTTCACAACAATGACGAGGAGCTACTACCAGGATTGGTTAGTATTACTGAAGCAGCTAACTTGAACAATTGGGATATTGATGAACTGCTGAACGAGTTTGCCGATGATATTGAGATATTTGAAGGTTATGAAGATAGAGCCAACCGCGTATATTATTTAAAACTGGTCAACCAATTAGCTATTTACTATTTGAAAAAGAAGCAGTATATCGTTGCCTTGAATTATATCCTTGTTTCTCTGCAATTCTCTATTGGTGTAGAAGCCGATGCCGATTTTAGAACACTGATTGCACTATTCGAGACTTACCGAGATTTGGCAACACCGTCCCAGCAAGAGCAATACCAAACCATTTTATTAAGGGGGCTTCATAATGAAAAAGGCATTAAGCTCGATAACTATGGTCTTAGCGTTTCTTAGTGTTGCTCTTCCGATAGGAAATACATTGGGAGATTTAGACTCCGTGCATCCTTCGAATCATGGTGTTTTTTCTTTTACTGCTTGATTTCAGACTTCGATCGTCAGACCCAGTAGGGATTGTGTAAATAAGGGGAGCGCACTTTTTCGCCATTTGCGGATCAGTGCGCTCCCCTTTCTCATGCAAAGAAACGATGTTATTTATTTTACAATATAGGAAGTCAGGTTATCGGCCAGATGTTGCATCGTTTCGCTCGCCTTTTGCATACGCTCCATGACTTCGGTGAAAGAGCCTACCAGAGTCGCCTGCTCTTGAGAAGAAGAAACAATTTGCTCTATTTCCTGCTCCATCTGACGAATGGAGTTCTGTACATCCTTAAGGGCTCCCTCGATATCGACCGTCGCTTTTTTGGACTCTACGGACAGCTTGCGTACTTCTTGAGCAACGATACCGAAGCCTGCTCCTGCTTCTCCGACACGTGCGGCTTCGATCGCAGCATTCAATCCAAGCAGGTTGGTTTGATCGGAAATTTCTTTGATAAATACAGCAACCTGATTAATTTTACCCGAGTTTTGTACGGCAATTTGGGTGTTCTTCAAAATGTGTTCACTGGTAGCCTGTAACTCCTCCGAATGCGCTGTTACATGTTGCACCATCTCAATGAGCTGCTCGGTAATGGAGAGGTTTTCGGATACGATTTGATCCAGTTGATTTTTGTTGGTCAAATTATAGGAGGCGGCAAACGCTGCGATGACGTCCCCTTTATCGTCAAAGACAGGAATACTGATCATATCAAGAGGATATCCCAGGACTTCAGCCGGAATGTGGGTCAAGCTGGCCTCATGTCCATTTTTAAGCATGGCAAAATTTTTGTAGTCCTCCAGCAGCTCCGAGCCTGTTTCAAAGCCGAGGTCCATACCCTCTGATTGGGTGTAAGCAAGAACGTGAGTGCGGTCGAAGAGAGCAAGGGTTACTTTCTCACGCATAACCTGTTGTATGTAGGGAATGGCTACAATTAATGCATCTATTGTATTCAAGTGGACTGCCTACCTTTCTTTACTAAATATATTTTTTATAGTCTTATATAATTGTCGGTCTGAAGACGGATAAAAGTTATAAAGGTATCGAAAATTTAAAGGATATGAGAGCTTCAATAAAAAAGGCATATCGTTTCCATTACGAAACGATATGCCTTCATGTTTAATCTAAACGTGTCAGTGTGTGTATAAGTGGTTCACTTGCCGCGTTGCTCGAACAATTGTGCGATTTCCACAATAACCTTGGTGGCAAGCACCATGTTGTCCACTGACACATACTCATACTTACCGTGATAGTTCTCCCCACCTGTGAAAATATTCGGTGTAGGCAGTCCCATGTAAGACAGCTGTGAACCGTCTGTGCCTCCACGAATCGGCTTGATAATGGGCTCAATATTCAGCTTTGTCATTGCTTCATGTGCGATATCGACGATATGTTTGACAGGCTCGATTTTCTCTTTCATGTTGTAATACTGATCTCTCAGCTCCAGCGTGATGCGGTTATCTCCATAGGCAGCCTGGAGCTCTTTTACGATATTTGTCAAATAAGCTTTCCGGTTTTCGAAGCTCTCGCGATCAAAATCGCGGATAATATAGTACAGTTTGGCTTGTTCTGCTGTGCCTGTAGACTCCAACAGATGATAGAAGCCATCATACCCGTCTGTATATTCCGGGGCTTCATTCGCAGGTAATCTACTGTGCAGTTCCATAGCGATTTTGGCAGCGTGGATCATTTTGTTTTTAGCCGTACCAGGATGTACATTCACACCATGAATGGTAATATGAGCAGCTGCGGCATTGAAGCTCTCATACTCCAGTTCTCCGAGCGGTCCGCCGTCTACTGTATAAGCATATTCAGCACCAAAAGCGGCTACATCAAAGCGTTCAGGTCCTCTTCCAATCTCTTCGTCCGGTGTAAAAGCAACGCGAATTTTGCCATGTTGAATTTCTGGATGATCAATCAGATAGTGGATTGCTGTCATGATTTCTGCGATGCCAGCTTTGTTGTCTGCACCGAGCAGGGTGGTACCATCTGTTGTGATTAGGGTATGGCCTTTATATTGAGTCAATTCGGGAAACTCACGTGGAGAAAGTACTACACCCAGCGAGGCATTCAGCGTGATATCGCCTCCATCGTAATTCTCCGTCAACTGTGGCTTCACTCCTGCGCCGGTTAGCTCAGTAGCCGTATCAAGGTGTGCCAGAAAACCAATGACGGGCACTTCTTTATCCGTATTGGAGGGAAGGGTTGCCATTACATAACCATGACCATCAATGGTTACGTCTGTCATACCGATGGATTTCAGTTCGTCTACCAGGAGGTTGCCCAATGTGAGCTGTCCGGGTGTGGTGGGGCAAGTGTGGCTGCTTTCGTCGGATTGGGTATCCACCTGAACATATGTAGTCAGGCGGTCAATCAGTTCCTGTTTCATGTGGTTATCCTCCTTGGGTCTTTTTCATTATGGTACGTATTTTATCATGATTAGGCTTATAATATGAAAAAAATGGTTTAACCTTTCAAAATGACAGGTTGTCCGCAGATTAGGCAAAGGATCTGAGAGGGCAACTCCTTTTAATATATAGAGAGTACATTAATCTATAAGTCTTTTAAATTGTGTCTTATTACTGAGACACTTAACGTTACGTTGATAGATTGGGAGCATAGAATACATTATCAAACGCAAGGGAGGTGAAGACTATGGCGATTCTTTTACCTTCGCAATTCTACAATCTTGCTGCTGGTGTGGGTAAGTCCTTCTTTGAAAACCTGAGAGGCGGTAGTAATGCTACGATTACTGTGAATAATACAGGTGCCAATCCGGTTGATCTTGTGGTTACCCGCGTCAATGCTCCTGTGATCACTTATGTAATCCCAGCGGGCAACAGCCTTACGTTAGAAGTTGCTTTGCTGCTGGTAGCTGCTCTTCAGGCGACTCCAGTTGGAGCAGTAACAGGTACTATCCAAATTGCTACCGCTGATTTTTAATCTGTAACGACTTGACCCTCTAACTCTAGCTTTGCCGAAAGGCAAGGTTAGAGTTTTTTTATTGTTTGAAATTTTCTGAAACTTTTTTCAGGTTGTGCCGATATATACATATGACATCGTAAATAACACATCGAAAAGGAGTACCCTGTATGAGCTTTAGCAATCCGGTTTTACGTGATGACATCTTTTTACGTGAAGATGAAAGAGAAGCTAGCGAACAACGTATGACCATCGGAGGAACGGTGAACAAAACGTTACTTCTGCTGGTCCTACTTATCGTTTCTAGCAGTATTACCTGGTATATGACCTACCAAGGAACCGTAGAGGTGCTATCGTTGCTGACGGCAGGCTTTATTGGGATGGCAGGCGTAGCACTTGCGATATCCTTTTTTCCAAAAACGGCTCCATTGCTTTCTCCTGTATATGCGATTCTGAGTGGCTTTGCTTTGGGTGGCGTTTCCGCTTTTATGGAGTATGAGTACCCTGGAATTGTAGTTAATGCCATTTTGCTGACTGTGGGTATCTTGTTCTTGGTGCTCTTTATGTATACACAACGAATCATCAAGGTGACACGTGGCTTTATCTCATTTGTTGTCCTATGTACGATGGCGATTTTTCTGGTGACGTTGGTTGATTTTATTTTGAATTTTTTCGGTATGAATGTTCCGTATATCCATGAAACGGGCTGGGTGGGTATTGGCATTAGTTTATTTATCGTCATCATTGCCGCTTTGAATCTGCTCGTAGATTTTAATTTCATTGAGGAACAAGCTGATCAAGGTGCACCCAAATATATGGAATGGTATGGCGCTTTTGCATTGCTGGTAACGTTAGTGTGGCTATATGTACGAATATTGGATCTGTTAGCCAAGCTTAGTAATAGGGACTAAGATCTGCGACTATTGCATATGGTTTAAGTAGGATGAGAAGAGAAGGGCGGCTGAATGTCGTCCTTTTTTGTATGAAAAAGGCGGTTTAAAAAATGCATTTTACGTTAAATACATAGAAGTTGGGTAAAACATAGAGGATAGATAGGTGAGGAGTGAGGTATATGTATCAAGTGGTGCTGGTGAGGCATGGAGAAAGCGTGTATAACCGACAAAACTTGTTCACAGGCTGGACGGATGTCGATCTGACTGAACAGGGAACTCATGAGGCCATCGAGGCAGGACGTATCCTCAAGGAGGCTGGGTATACGTTTGATTTGGCATTTGCTTCTGTGCTAAAACGTTCTATCCGCACGTTGTATCATATCTTGGATGAGCTGGATCATCTGTGGATACCCGTGCAGAAGTCATGGAAGCTGAATGAACGCCACTATGGTGCTCTTCAGGGGCTCAGCAAGCTGGATTCCGCCGTGCAATACGGCGAGGAGCAGGTTCATATTTGGCGGCGTAGTTTGACGGTGCGACCACCCATGTTGGATGAGCAGGATGAACGGAGTCCACATCGGGAAGAGCGTTATCGCCATATTAAGCCGGAAGAGCTGCCGCTCGGGGAAAGCCTAGAAGACACTGTGCATCGGGTTGGTGAGTTTTGGAAGCAACGGATCGTGCCGTTGATTCTCAAAAAGGACCGGGTTATCATTTCCGCACACGGTAATACTTTACGAGCCTTGATCAAGTACATGGAGAATTTGGACGAAACTGCACTGCTGGATTTGAACATCCCGACAGGTATCCCACTGGTGTATGAGCTGGATGAGCATATCGATCCTATACGGCGCTTCTATCTTGGGGATCCGAGTCATGTTGAGGCAAAAAAACAGGCTGTGGCCAACCAAAGCAAGGTGACGGAGTGATTTTCCATATACAAAGAGGACAGGGCGCTTCCTTGCATCCTGTCCTCTTTGAGTTGATATACATCAAGCGTTCGCGGTATCCTCTGTTTCCAGGCTGTCTTCCTCGGTAGGAAGTGCCCATACCGATACACTGCCAGCACGAACGGGAAATACACCGTAGCCATCCTGTTCGATCTTCACGGCATGATCGTGATGCCCAGTCAAATCGGTCCATTTTTCTCCTGCATGTTGTTTACCCACGAACATGCGCTTTTCCCCGTCATTTGCGTTGGTGATCACCACAGCACATCCAGAGCCGTGCAGCTCAGGAATGCCCTGACGAACCCATCCAATCGTATGGGGATCATCAAAATAATCTTTTTGCTCACCATAAGCTTTGTGGTACCGAGCATATAGGAGCGGGTCTAGCTCAACTTGCTTGCCTTTCACAGGCGTTTGTCCCTGGATACCGTAGTAATCCCCGTAGAATACGCAGGGATAACCATCTTTGCGCAGTAGGATGAGTGCATAGGCACTGGGCTTAAACCAGTCCTCCACCCAGGATTCGAGCGCTTCATGCGGCTGGGAATCATGATTATCGACAAAAGTAACCGAGTTCAGGGGATGGGTATGAACCAGCGTATCCTCGAAAATGGTGCTTAAATCGAAATCCTTACCACCCAAGGAAGCGCTATGTAGTTTGTAGTGGAGGGATACGTCAAACAGGTCGATTTTATAATCGATGGTATCCAGAAACTTTTGACACGATTCCAGATCCGGTTTCCAAAACTCGCCTACCATATAAAAATCCTGCCCACGCTTTTTAATCATTTCTGTAGCAAACTCTCGTACAAATTCATGATTAATATGCTTGATTGCATCCAGACGGAATCCGTTGCATTGTAGAGTATCCACCAGCCACTTGCCCCAGCGGATCATTTCCTTACGCACATCCTGATGATTATAGTCAATATTGGCGAACATTAAATAATCATAATTGCCGAATTCATCATCTACATTATCGCTCCAGTTTTTATTTTTACCTAAAATACGATAGATTCCTGTCCGGTCCTGACTTGCATCGTAATCCGTTCCGTTAAAATGTTCGAAGTTCCATTGAAATGTGGAATACTTCCCTTGCCGGCCGGGGAATGTAAATTTAGTCCAGCCTTCGATATCAAAGGGCTCGGAAATGACCTCATTACGATTATCCGGGTTGACCTCGACGACCTTGAATACTTCGGTTTCATCTGCACCAGCCTTATGGTTCATGACCAAATCGACATAGACGGCTACGCCGTGGCGAACGCAGGATGCGACAGCTTCCAGCAGATCTTCCCTGGTTCCGTATTTGGTGCGTACTGCACCTTTTTGGTCAAATTCGCCCAGATCGTAAAGGTCATAGACGCCGTAACCCGTATCCTCAGGAGATTGACCTTTGGTGACAGGTGGAATCCATATCGCGTCAATTCCTTTGGCCTTTAGTTCCGGTGCCAGGCGGGCAAGCTTTTTCCAGTGAGAACCGTCAGCTGCGACATTCCACTCGAAAAATTGCATCATCGTATGGTTCCTTTTCATGTGCGTCCCTCCTTCATATATAACAAGTTACCCACCAAGTGAGGGGGGCTAAACGTCTGATGGTCAATATGATGTTGATGAAGAACATGGATCGCTATATAACGTATGCTAAATCATTAAAATTTGTTATACCTTGAGTGATGACAACGACTCAATGGCTAGAAAAGGAAACGTGAAAACGGTAAAATGAATCTAACTTAGCTATAGTTCGGATTTCGGGCAAACCATAAGCTCGAACAAGAAAGGGAAGGAGGGATGAACGTGACAGATCCGCAGCAGAATAAGGATGAAGCGAGAGAACCGCTGATGAAAAAATGTACGTATTGTCAGGAGATAAAACCATTAACAGACTTTCAGCGCAGAACCGGTCGCCGGGCGGGGCCTTATTCCCGGCGTGGTCCTTGTCGTTCCTGTCGGGGGTTAGTCCCGCAAGAACGGGCGGTTACGTCCGCTCCTTCCCATGAGGAAATGAAGCCCTTGGCTGCTCCTGTGGAGCGGCATAGCTCCGAAGCAGGTACGACTGCGTACGGTCTGGAAGCGTCCGCGCAGCCTTCTAATGATTCCCAACGCCCCCGTAGGAAGCCCGTCACGGACAAAGCGCGTGAGCGCCATCGGCAACGGGTTCGTCATTTGCTTAGCAGGCTGAAGCCTGCGGATACCCGTGCGTTGCGGCTTAATCGCAATGGTATGATTCGACTAAGAGGCAAAACCGACCAAGGGAGACGCTGGCATCAGGAGATTGAGCTTGATTTGGCGATGACTCTGGTCAGAGAACGCATGGCGGTGATTGTAAATCCGTACACGGTCCGCAGACTTTATAGCAACAAGGAATTTCGCCAATATGTGCTTAAACGTGACCGTTATACGTGCTTTTTTTGCGGTGGCTATGGCGACACGATTGATCATTTACTTCCACGGGCTAAAGGTGGACACACCACGCCAGTAAATTGCGTATGCGCCTGCAACGAGTGCAATCAAGTTAAAGCAGCCCGTGATGTAGAGGAATTTATCGAGTCTGGCGTGCCACTGCCGATTCCGGATGATTTTGAACCTTCTGGTGCTTCCGATGCTTCTGAGGACACCTTACGCACCTAGGACGATTTGCTGGGGAATTGGCTACATTCCCTTAATACAGCTCTACTTCAAAGCCAGATTCCTTCCAGGCTGTTGTTCCGCCTTCAATAAAGGCCACATTGGTAAAGCCCATCTGTTGCAGTATATAAGCTGCCAATGCAGCTTGTCCGCCTGCCCCACAGGTGGTGATAATCGGGCGGTTGCGGTCACGTAAGCGTTCATCACGCAAATCTTGTGGAACGTCCAGGTCAGCGCGGATGGGTAGCATACCCAGTGAAATATTGGCGCTACCGCGAATTAGGCCGCAAGCACCTGCATCATGAGAATCCTGTACGTCGATAACGAATGTATCTGGATTGGATTCAATTCGCTGACGTGCCTCCTGTGAAGTAATGCCCTGAACGTGCTGCCTCGCTTCTTGAACCATATCTGCAAATGTTTTAGCCATCGTTCAACCCTCCGTAGGAATATGTTTTGTATTGGTTTTCATATTAATGAACAGAAACTCACTCTCTCTATTACCCATCTCTAGTATAAAATGCCCCTTTTTTTAAGGTAAAATTAGACAAAAATCGTGCTTATTCTAATTTTTATCTAAAATAACAATAAAAAATTTGCAGAAATTTGTGCAAATTTAAAATTTCTTCGACGATTGGGTTGTGAAAGGTGTAATATAGAGGTATAGGGTTCCGTTTCGGCCTGTTGTAGTCACGAGGGAGCGCTTCGTGAGATATTCCGCAGCAGTAACAACAACAGAATAACGTCCAAGCAATATACAATTGGCATCTGCGATCATCAGTCTTGCCCTTTAGGGTATAGGCCGGTTTAAGCTGTGCTTCTTGCATGTTTAAGGGCGAATTCATTGAACGTTTTATTGCTAGAGTTTATGATGCAGGTTACGAGAAAGGAATGGACTTCTATTTTCACAGTAAAGGAGGACGTTCACGCATGTCTGAAAACCAACAAGAGGTGGCCGTAACACAAGAAGCTACCAAAGAGTCTCGGGATGTATTGGACCAATTGATGAAACCGGAGGTTCAGCAATCGCTGACCGTACTGGTAGAGAATCTGCCAAAGTTGACTGAGATGGTTACTTTGATGACCGATGCTTATGATGTAGCCCGCAGTCTGGCAACTGACCCTGTCTTTATCGGAGATATGAAAAACTCCATGGGAGAGTTTGTGAAGCCTGTTACAGATTCGGCTAAAGGATTGGCTTCTGCTGCAATTGAAGCAAATGACCGTGTACAAACTACGGACGGCAGTGTAGGTCTGTTTGGCCTGCTCAAAATGCTTAAAGATCCTAATGTACAAAAAACGCTGCGTTTCAGCCAGGCTTTCCTGGATATTCTGAATGAGCGCCAACGCGAAAGCAAATAATTACCTGATCGAGAACGGAGGATGGACATGTCGAAGCAAATTTTGATCTTGGGCGGCGGATACGGCGGATTGCTGGCCGCTCTTACAGCACGCCAGCATATGGACGCTAGCCAAGCAACCATTACAGTGGTAAACCGCTTTGCGTCGCACCAAATTATTACGGAACTGCACCGTTTGGCGGCAGGTACGATTGCCGAAAAAGCTGTGGCGCTTCCTTTGGAAAAACTGCTGCGTAACAAAGATATTATCCTGAAAGTGGATACTGTTTCCGAAATCAAACCGGACGATAAGAAAGTAACTCTGGCCAGTGGTGCTACGTTGAGCTATGACGCTCTCGTTATTTCCCTGGGCAGTGAAACGGCATACTTCGGTATTCCGGGGCTGCAAGAGCATAGCTTCACACTGAAATCAGTGGCAGAAGCTAATCGCATCCGTGCACATGTGGAAGCTCGTCTGGATGCTTACAAGCAATCCGGTAACAAAGCGGACGCTACCATTGTTATCGGTGGCGGCGGTCTGACTGGCGTTGAGCTGGTGGGCGAATATGCTGACAAACTGCCTGCAGTTTGCCGTGAAAAAGGCATCAACTACGAAGATATCAACTTGTATTGCGTAGAAGCTGGACCATCTATTTTGGCAGGCTTCCCTCAACCATTGGTTGATCGTGCAGTAACAAGCCTTGAAAAACGTGGCGTTCAAATCGTAGCGGGTGTTCCGATTACAGAAATGAAAGCTGACGAAGTTCTCTTGAAAGACGGACGTTCGATCAAAACGAACACACTGATCTGGACAGGCGGCGTACAAGGTAATGCACTGGTTGGCGCATCTGGTATTGAAGTAAACCGCGGTCGCGCAACTGTGAATGGCGCACTGCAATCGACTTCCCACGAAGACATCTTCCTCGCTGGCGACAGCGCAGTAGTGTTCCCAGGTGAAGGCGAGCGTCCATACCCTCCAACTGCACAGTTGGCTTGGCAAATGGGTGAATTAGTTGGTTACAACATCTTCGCTTATTTCAACGGAGCGAAAATGGAACGCTTTACGCCAGTGTTCTCCGGTACACTGGGCAGCTTGGGAAGAACAGACGCGATCGGTACTGTAGGCGCGAATGGCACCCAACTGAAAGGCGCTGTAGCTACTTTGATGAAAGAAGGCAGTAACATCCGTTACCTGTCCCATATCAAAGGACTTTTTGCACTGGCCTATTAATATTTATATGGTTTATTAAAAGAGAGCGCTGTTCAGCGCTCTCTTTTTTTCATTCTTCGAAACTAGCAATGCTTACACATTTCACAAATAGTCTTAATTCACTTCATCATGGCTAACTCTTCCACCTGTGCAGGAGGGAGCGCGCCTTCAAATATACTCAGCTCATCTATAGATCCTTTGAACGCAGGGTCCCACCAATTGACCCCTAGGCTGAATGTTCCAGATTTAGAGGTAAAGACATCCGGGAACTTTGAGCCGGTAAATTGAATTTTGCCATTCACATACACCTCTAATACCCCACGATCTACAGTGAAGGCCAGATGTGTCCATTCATTGGCTTTGATCTTCAGGCCCGTACTGCCAGTATACCAAGTTGAGCTGCCGGACCAGACCATCGTATTATCCTCCTCGGGTCCTCTGGGCAGAAGGCTAACCCAGTGGTTGCTATCCATAGCTCCAAAAAAAGTTGGTGTATGGACAGTCAACTCGCTGGGCTTCACCCACAGTGACACAGAATAGGCTGAGCTGGATATGAGTCCTTCAGGCAGAGCAATACCTGACTGTCCATCAAGGACTACAGCTTGGCCCCTTACGCCTTCAGCGTAGGATACACTTCCTCCCTGACGATCGATCCGGTCACCAGTAACCTTACCATTGGCAAAAGCATCATTCTGATCCTTTAGGTTATTTTCAAATGGGTATGAAGCGGTCAATGTTGCCTTCTCATAAGGAGCTACCGTAATGTTAAAAGTTTTATCCCGACTGCTGTCTCCTTTGGTGATGGAAGCCGTCAAAGTAGCGGATACAGCCTTTTCACCGATCCCGGGGCGCTTGACTTCACCAGTATCAGAAATGACGCTTGGGTTTGAAGTTTTCCAGATAATCGCGGATTGGCGACTGCCTTCCTTCGGAAGCGTCAGATTAGCCGTCACCCGGCTCGTATCGCCAAGATCTAATTCACGATACACACTGTTCACGACTGTCATATCCGGCATATCAGGGAACTTACTACCCCAGGCCATTTCGCCTTTATTCGATAGAACTGTAAACGCCAAAATATATTGATTCGTTACCTGGTCCCATTGTCTCAGGAATACTCCATCAAACACAGTGCCATCCAGTGTTAGTCGGATATTCGCATCCCCCGACTTGTGCCATGTTCCTTGCACATCGCCTTTAATAGTGTGATCTGCTTTCAGCTGAATGAACTGCGTATTTTTGATTGTCGCCGAAGAATCACTACCATGGTTAATATATTGATAATCGCCAATGAATTGTTTCTCATCCAGCTTTGTAAGCGTCTCGCCACCGTAACGGTAAGGAGCTACCACAGGCCAGTTATCCTTATTCATGAACATTTGATGTACACGCAGCTCGTGAGTCTCCCCCTGCTGAGGGAATCGGGTATGAAAGACAACAAACATTTGTCCGGTAGCAGGATCGGTGTACACCGAGTTATGCCCAGGAGATACATAGCCGTAGCCCACACCTGTACCTGGATCGCCTATTTGGCTATCGAACAAGAAGTTACCCATTAATTTGTTGCCATAGGCTGAATTTTTGGTGTTTGCTGGCAGAACAGCATTCTGCCCTTTGGCATCCTTATAAGGTCCTGTCGGACTCTTGGAACGGAATAATCTCATGTTATATCCACCGTCAGCTGCAAGTCCGCCATAGGTTACATACAGATAGTAGTAACCCGTTTTTGAGTTGTATTCAATATACGGACCTTCCCCGGACTCACCGTATCCACCTGCAATCTTGGTGCCAAAATAACGATCAATCAACCGGCCATCCTCCGTCGTTCCATCTTGGCCTGGATAGATCGGTTTGCCAGTTGCTTTATCCAGCTCCAGCAAAAAAATGCCTCCGGACCATGACCCATACGTCATCCATAAGCGCCCGTCTGTATCATAAAAGACTGCTGCATCGATTGCATTCGGGAACACCCGATTCGCATAAGAACCATCGGCGTTAAACCATCCTGCTCTGGGACCCTTCAGCTTGCCTTCATTAATGAGTTGTGGAATCGGCGTATTGGTCCACTTTTTATCTACTTTGCTATTTTTATCGAATGCAGTCTCCTTTGTAAAACCAGTGTTCACAATGGTATCCACATATTGATAGGGTCCCTCAATGTTGGGGGCAACGGCAATGCCGATCGCGGAGCGTATATAGGTGGAGGAGGCACTATAATAAATCATGTAGGCCCCTTTTGTGCCATCCTTATTGACATAATGCTCATTCCAAAACACATCGGGCGCCCATACCGAGAATCCTCCTTTGCTGTCCGCATCATTCTCACCCGCCCAAGCGAAAGATCCGGCCAGATTCTTCGATAAATCCCCGTAAAGGGCATTCCCAGGCGTAGTGTAACCGTTTGCAAAAGAAGTCCAGTTTGTGAGATCTTTTGATTTCGCTGCGGCGATATGCGACCCAAACACATAATAAGTGTCACCGTCTTTGACAATCGAAGGATCGTGAACCGATACATTAGAGAAGGTCGGCACATCCTGCTTCTTGTTTTGGTTCGGCTCCGCTGCTGCGGCGTCCAGTGTACCTAATGGTACGGCTGCAATTGCCAATAATAAAGTCATTGTTAATGCAATGCTCGACCTGGCTCTACGTTTAAGCAATCTTTTCATCGTATACATTTACCCCTTTCTAAAGTGGAATACAGTGATATATTCTGCTTTCATCGCTAAAATTCCTTTATATTTATAAATATTATTAATGTATTTATGAATTACATAGCTGTAGGAAAGGTCTCGGCATCCAAAAGCAGTTGCGCTATTTCACACTTTCTTTTTTGATACGTAGTTGATCTTCTATACACTATGATATGTAAAATGACATGTTATCTTTTTAGGAAAAAATTATAAATTATGGTTGACGTTATATATTTGTGGGAGTATGCTAGTTTCGAAAAATAACTAGGAGGTTTGTGTATGTTTAGGAAAAATAAGTTTTTTGGCGTGGGGTTAGCAACTATCCTCATGTGTTCCGCATTCTCGGGAAGCTTCGCCTATGCGGAGCCTAAGGCAACTAAGTACGATGCTGCATTTTTTGAAAATCTCAAACAGCGGGCCATTGTCCATGAACTTCAAGAACACCAGATTGCCGTTAATCCAAAAGCATCTATTGCTGAACTACTGAATACAGCGGATAGTACATCACTAAAGAGTAAAAGTAATAGTGATCTACAACAAAATCTGGAGAAGCTTAACAAATCGGAATACATATATCTTACGCTCGATGGAGAAGTATACAGCTCAGAAAAAGGTTATGTAGGTATGGCGGATAAAGTTGAATCAAAAGAGGATAGTGTAACGGATGCTACTTATACAGAAGCAAGTTCTATAAGCGAATCAGGGAACAAACATGATATATCCATATCAAGTAAAAGAAACCCCAATCCATGGGAAGTGAGTGGAGGAACGACTGGAGCTTTTTCAAGGGTTCAATTGGATTATGACGGTTTTGATGGGGTTAATGCACGTGTGATCTTGCCAACGGTTAGGGATCTAGGAGTAAACGAACAGCCATGGGTATATTATGGTTTTGATGCGAAGAATGGGAAAAAGGTTGAGGGGGGATTTTCCTTTCAAACGGGCCAAAAAAGATACAAAGGCTTCATTAAAAATGGAGGCTATGAATATTCTATAGAGACGTGGGTAAATGGGGAGGGGTATAATTCAGTTAAATTTTATATTGATAATAGTACCTATAACGCTTATCTGTTAGCCTACTACAATCAAATTGTCGTTATGCAAACCTCTTTTAACTCCTCGGACCTCTCGTCTATGTCTGTTAAGAGAGTGACGGCAATAGCGAAAGATAACTTTGATGGTAGTAATATTTATGGAAGTGCTATCGGTGGAGAGTTTTCAGATTTGGTAGTCTCGAAATTCAATTCGGATTATTATTATCCATGGGATAACTATAGGGATTACTCTTTTTGGGATGGAAGTCAGTGGTTCGGTACGATTGATTGGCCCACCGATTATATTACTCATTTTGATACAAGTGTGTGGATCAGAAATCCAAACCGATAAGAACAATAGCTAAACGATGGCTCAAGCTAAAATATACTGAAAGCATCTGTCATTTCCTTTGTTGTTGGCTGGGACTTACAACATGTGGTTTGACAGGTGTTTTTCCACATTAAGCTTACTCAACTGGAATCCTTAGCCGTAATTTTGATTTTGAACCTAAACAAAATCACTAGGAGGGCATAATGAAAATCAGGTTATTAATCAGTATTATGATTGCACTAAGTTTTGCTACCGCATTCTCCAATTCAACATCGGCTCAGGCCAAGACCCCCATACACCTGAAGGTCAATGATCATTACGTTTTATACACCTATCCTGCCTCGCCTTTTGTGGATACAAAGGGGAGACTGCTTATACCGCTCCAAGTAGCTGGGGATATACTGGGTGGTAAAGTAACTTACAACGCAGCGAGCAAAACCGCTGCTGTTGATTTGTTGGGGCGTAATGTAACGGCTACGATCGGCTCACCCGAAATATCGGTTAACGGTGAGCCGGTGACAATGGACACAGTCCCCATCATGAAAAGCAACGCGATGTTTTTGCCGGTTTCCATTTTGTTGAAAGATACAGATGCGCAGATGGAGTGGGACTCGAAGCGTGGTTTATTGAAGCTAAGACATGATAGCTTTACGGAAAGTCCAGTTCTTATGCGATTTATGGGACAAGACTTAGCCCGAGTCATTGACGCGAATGCGTTTGACCTTACTTCCTTTGACTGGGATCAAAAGCAGGGTGTATTGAATATTTATGCTACTTATAAGAGTGACTTATCGCCTGTCTTCAAACAAATTGACTTTAATCCTATGATTGTGTATAGCAAAGGGACTTATAGTGTAGATCCTTATTCTAAACCCGGTTCATTTCACAAAGTCAAAATAACCAGTGCAGGTCATTTGATTTATACAAAAAATATCGGTACAACTAATGCGGATAGTGATTATATAAAATACATTACTTCTGTGGGCAGGTTGATTCAATAATTGTTCAGATTTTTAAAGATGAAACAATGAAAATAAGACAGGGGAGTTATTTTCCCTGTCTTATTTTTTAGAAGATCTCTTATTTTCTAGTATTTATTCAACTTAGTAATTGAATGTCGCCAGTGTGCTATTGTTTTCGTTTGAATGAACAACACCTTTTACACGTGATACATTTTTATTTCTAATGTCTGAAATAATATCTTCTTGGATTCTATTCTTTTGGTAGTAGGTTAGACTGTTCCAATCATCTGTTTTAACATACGCATCCACTGTGACTTCACTAGAGTCGCCCTTTACGCTAAAGTCTATGGAAACATTGTTATATTTACGATCAAAGTCGTTGAGCAAGACCCTTTTGATCTCGCTCAGATCAATTTTGGAGGATAGTTTTTCTATATCCACATTCCCTTTACTATCGGAGTCAAAGGTTGCAAGTTTGTTTCCGTTACTTGAGTTTTTAACGGTTCCTTCAATATCAGCATCTTTAAAGGTCTTTAAAATATCCTCCGAAATATCTTCTAGGTAGGATTTTTGTCTGCTACTCGAAATATCGTTCCATCTACTTTCTGTCAACTCAATAGTCACAGTAATATCGTTTTTATCACCTTTCAGAGTAATATCTGCATTGGCGTTATTTGTGTCGCGATAGTCTCTGTTCAATTGACGTTCAAGATCTTTCAAAGTATCGGTGCTACTTTTGCTAGCTGTATCTTTCAGCGTCTGATTGTCTTTTTGCAACTGAGCAATGGTAGCGTCTTTCGTCGTGTTCGCTGCTTTGGCTGTGTTCAGTTCCTGAGTCAGCGTCGTAATCTGGTTGTTCAGTGCTGTAACCGTAGACTGATCAATAGGAACGCCGTTATCAGCAATGACTACGCGTTTGTTTGTGCCATCCCATGTTACTTTTTTATCCAAAGCTGTACCTGCCAGCTTCAGCGGGATATACGTCACGCCATCCAGCAGAAATGGTTCTGTTTTAGCATCCGAGGCAACCTCGGTTCCGTTATAGATAATTTTAATATTGTTATATACTGCTTGGATCGGCTTAGTTACTTGTGCAGCATATGTAGATTGGCTGAACAGAGCCCCGGAGATGGCCAAGGCCGACACGGCAGTGATGATGACAGGTTTCTTCATGGACTTCAATGATTTCATTCGTTGGTCTACCCCTTTATTTAAGAATTATAGCTTGATACATAGACTAGAGTAACATTAATACATACAAAATCCAACAGGTTGGAAGGGTTGTTATTGGTTGTGCTTATATTAGTTAGACGCAAAAGCGACTGTAAAAGTTGCCCTGTTTGCGTAAATATTTTTCCAAAAGTAACCGAACAAAATAAAACAAGTCCGCTGTACAAGACAGCAAGACTTGTTTGGAGTACAGTGCGTTAGGGTATCAAAAGTTGGACTATTTGTGATCCTTCAGTTTTCCTGCTGTTTCCTGAAGGTGACCTTTGGCTTTATCCAATTTACCTTCAGCTTGAAGGGACTTATTATCCGTGGCGTTCCCGATTTGGTCCTTGATTTCACCTTTAGCTTTATTTACATTACCTTTGATTTTATCGCTAATTCCGTTATCCTTCATGGTATAGCCCTCCTCATATAATCAAACTTTCATTCAGCATGCTGTAGTTAGTCATTACCCGAGCGAGGGTAATACGAAACGTGAGGCTGTAGTTCACAGACAGGGGCATAATGTTGGGGACGGGGTCAACTAGATCGTGAAATAAGGGGTGAGCGTATGCTCAAAATTTTATTGTTTATTCTCGTTATTCAACTTATTTATGTATCGGCGTACACACTGCGCATGATTTTGACGCTGAAAGGACAGAAGTACATTGCTGCACTCATCAGCACCGTGGAAGTTACAGTTTATGTGTTGGGTTTGAATGTCGTGCTTAAGTATCTGGATCAAGTGGCAAGTCTTGCGGTATACGCTATAGGCTACGCAGTGGGGATTCTTATTGGAGCGTGGATTGAGGAAAAAATAGCGCTCGGTTATGTCACCGTGAAGGTGATCAGCAATGAGATCAATGGAGGAATTGCCAATGCGCTGCGAGACAAAGGGTACGGCGTTACAGCCTGGCTGGGCAGTGGACGTGATGGAGAACGCCTCGTAATGGAGATTTTGGCCAAGCGTAAAAACCAGAATAAGCTGTATCAGTCTATCCTGGAGCTGGATCCCAAGGCTTTTGTCATTACGGTGGAGCCAAAGCAATTTCATGGTGGTTTCTGGACCAAGGCTATCCGCAAATAAGAATTTTGGTAAAATACGCATATTTTCCGTAGGTTGGAGCATATTAATACCCGCACAGGACGGAATTAACAGTATGCCGACAGGGGATGTTCCCCTATAACAACCAAGGGGGGATATAGATGTACAGACGCCAGGCCCCGGAAATCATTCCAGAGGAAAATACGGCTATTTGGTCGTGTACCAACGAGGGTTGCAACGGATGGATGAGAACGGATTTTACCTTTTTGAGCGAGCCGGCTTGTCCACTTTGCCAAGCCACGATGGGACAGGAAATGCGAATGCTGCCGATTCTCAATCGGACGGGCAATTCCTTTGTCGCCCAGCGCTCTTAATTGAGGGGTAAGCCCATGATTACGCTGCAAAGTTTATAAACGTCAAAGGCCGCTCCAGCGACATGCTGAGCGGCTTTTGGTTGTGGAATATTCACGGATCATGACCTCTCAAGGGGCTGCACGGAATCACGATATACAATATGACCCTGTACAAGGACTCGACCAAAACGACTGCCGGGATGGCTTATTTTTTTCATTATTGAATCCACCGCCGTACGTGCCATTTGCTCTATGTCTACTCCGACCGTGGTCAGTTGCGGAACAATAAGCGTGGCGTATACATCGTTATCAAAGCCGACCACAGAGCAGTCCTCGGGTACGCGGTATCCCAGACCAATCAGCTGGTGCACCAGATTGTGAGCGACCTGATCGCAGTTGCATACAAAGGCGGTCGGTAGTAGCTGAGGCAGAGCCATTTCAACATAGGACCCTTCGTCGTCCCGGTCGCTGAGTACCCACTCGTTACGGAGGGGCAACCTGTGCTCCAGCAAGGATTTATAGTAGCCGAGGAAACGATCCTGAATACTGCTGGTGGAATAGATATTTCCCACATAAGCAATATCCCGGTGTCCCTGGGCGATCAAATAATTGGTTAGCTCGTAGGCTCCGTAAAAATTATCCGTCACCACAGAGTCGATATCGGCATGCTCATCATAAAAGTCGAGAAACATTTTAGGTTGGTCCATGGTTTGTACCAGCTCAATATATGGCTTGCTCACTTGGCCCAGAAGAATGAAGCCGTCCACCTTACGGTCGTAATAGATACGTGGCAGATTAAGCTGCTCTTCGTCCTCGCGATGGAGGATGTGAAGGATACCGTAGTAGCCGTATGGCTCCAGTGCCCGTGAAATTTGCTGGTAAATATGCAAATAAAACGATTGGCCAGGACCAGTAAAACGTTCAGGGATGACAACACCAATGTTATAGGTGAGCCCCTCTTTCATGGACTTGGCAACGGTATTAAAACGATAACCCATTTCGCCCGCGAGTGTTTTAATACGTTCTTTGAGTTCCTCGCTAACCCCATCCTTGTCATTGAGCGCCTTCGACACGGTCACGCTGCTTATTCCCAGCTTATCTGCAATATCCCGCATCGTTACGTTGCTCTTCATTCCTGTTCCGCCTTCCAATTGTAAAAAGATAAGCATTTTGCCTACATCCAGATAACGGTTGCAAAATGCTGGGGTGAATATGAATAGCTTATCCGCTTGTAGAAATTCAATTAGCTTAGCGGTGCAGCTGCTCTGTAAAGATACAAGGATTGGCAGCATAGCTGCCCATAGAACAACGATTAGCCTGCGGGTAACAATTGTTCTATGGATAGTATACATGGTTCCGCAAGCATGATAAAGCTTACGGCTTAGATCCGCTGGGAAGGACGGTTGCTTGCTTGCAATAGCGCTTCATTGCGATGGATCAGCTCACGGCGGACAGCGGCGCTGCCAAGAGAACGCAATGGGTCGGATGGTGTATTGAAAGTATAGTCCTCCAGACGGGCAATCGTGGTCGTCGCCACGTGGATACGGGTATCACTGGACGCATAGTATATGAAGACTTCATCCCGTTCATTAACGACTGCTCCATTGCAGAAAATAACATTCGAAACATCACCCACGCGTTCCTCATCATAAGGAGCCAGAAAATGCCCACCGGGCTTGGCGATGACGCGCGTAGGGTCTTCCAGACTGGTGGCAAAGGTATACAGCACATATCGCAGCCCGGCGGCTGTATTGCGTACCCCGTGAGCGATATGAATCCAGCCTCGACTCGTTTTGATCGGAGCAGGACCTTGGCCGTTCTTAACTTCGTATACCGTATGATAGTAGCGCTCGTCAATGACTGTCTCATGTTCAATCACGGGCTGTGTAATATCTTTGCAGAGACCGAACGCGATGCCTCCGCCTGATCCGGTCGAAATAAACCCATCTTGGGGACGAGTATAGAAGGCATATTGGCCGTCCACAAATTCGGGATGCAGGACAACGTTACGTTGCTGCGGGGACTGGGTAGTGATGTTGGGGAGCCGGGTCCATGTGCGGAGATCACGAGTGCGGACCAGTCCAGCCTGAGCGACAGCGCTGGAGGTATCGTGGGATGGCGCGTCAGGGTCCTTTTTCTCCGAGCAATAAATACCGTAAATCCAGCCGTCCTCATGCTTCACCAGCCGCATATCGTACATATTGGTTTCTTCCGGGTCGATATCATCCCATACTAAGGGAGCGTCAACGAATCGAAACTGATCAATGCCGTTATCGCTCTCTGCTAAGGCAAAAAATGACTTTCGGTCCAGTCCCTCGGTGCGCGAAACAAGAATGTATTTTCCTTCATGATAGATCGCTCCAGGATTCAGTGCTGCATTGACACCCAGTCGTTCCATGAAAAAGGGATTGGTTTGTGCATCCAGATCAAACCGCCAGTGAATGGGAACATGATGGCGTGTGAGCACCGGATAGAGGTAGCGTTCATAGATACCATTGTAAAAGGAGGTTTTAACCTCATTGGGGCGCGTAATCAGTTCTTCTTGCTGCGCTAGCAGCTCATCGTATTTGTTATGAATCATTGTTTATCCATCCTTTCCAGCATTTCAATGCAAAATCGGCTGTTATGATATGGGCACTTCCAAGGGCCTGCAATCTCTCTCGCGTCAGGCTTACCGTCCGCTTGAACCGACCAGAACCATTCGCCTCCGGTGCGCGGATCAATGATATACTGCCGGGTATAGGTCCATAGATTTCGCACAATTTTCAAAAATCGTTCATCCTGTGTCCGCTGAAACGCATTGTAAAAACCAACCATTGCCTCGGCCTGTACCCACCAGATACGTGTGGTGTCTACCCGCTCTCCCTCCCGTTCATTGATGAGCGATCCGTCTGGCTGAACAGCCCGCTCAGCTACCGCGCTGGCAATATCCACCACCATATTCACATACTCGGATGGATGATAACCCAGCACATTCATGGCGTCATCCATCAACCAGCTGGCTTCGATATCGTGACCATATGAGGTCAAATCAAGCAGAGAGTGCCATTCGCGGTCGAAGAATACTCCCAACCGCCGGGCGGAAGCATCGTAAACACGCTGGTATAAAATGTCCAGCACGTTCTTCAGTGCGTCTCGAACCTCTTCGTTTGGGTAGGCGCGCAGCAATTGGGTATACGCTTCCAAAACATGAATATGCGTATTCATGGTAATATGCGCGGTAACTCCATTTTCGCTGAGTAGCTCATTAGGCTGCTCGTTCCACGATCGATCATATTGTTCTCCGTATGCTTGGAGAGCAGGATCATACCCTTTTTGCTCCACGAGGTGAAACAGTTTCATTGCCAGTGGCAATGCATTCGGGTCATCCGTAGCTCGTGCATATTCTGCCAACGCATAGATGGCAAATGCCTGCGCGTATACATGTTTACACGTATCCACAGGTTGCCCGGTGTAGTCCACCATCCAGTACATTCCGCCATGTAACGGGTCGAGCAGATGATTTTGCAGAAATGTAAAGGCATGTCGTGCCGCATGTGCATAGGCACGTTCCCCTGTTACACGGGCTGCTGCTGAGAAAGACCAGAGTAACCGCGAAGTGGCGATGCCACCTTTGTCCGCTTGTTTATGGATGTGCAGATCTGCGTCTACCTCGCCATAAAATCCGCCATGCGCTTCATCTTTCAAGCCGAGCCAGAATGGGAGTATGTGTTCCTGCCATTCCTGTCTAATTTCGTGTACTAGTGTTTCCAAGAGACAAAGCCTCCTTCGGAAAATGAATTATTAGCTTATCGTTAACCTTACAAAAGGTATCTTATCTATGTATTTATAAACTGTCAACTATACTTAATTTGTGTTTCTGCATAACATTCGGGTGTTGTTATTACAAAAAAATATTGTAATTGACACAGTAAGCGCTAACATAATAAAATGATTTTGTTAGTTTAACGATAACCTTATTCAAAACAACAGGAGGGGTCGTCTCATGAAGTTGTCCAAGGTTTTAATGTCATTACTATCCGTGCTTTTGTTAGCGGGACTGTTTACTGGCTGTACCTCAAAGAAGGATGCGCCAGCTACCAGCTCTGATCCGAAGGGACCGGAAGGGGAAATTACGGTGATCACACAGCGGACAGATATTGTGGATACCGTATTTCAGGATTACGCCAAGGAATTTAACAAAATTTATCCGAACGTGAAGGTCAATTTTCAGGCATTGGCCGATTATGATGGTCAAATTAAAATTCGGATGGGGACTCGGGATTACGGAGATGTCTTGCTGATTCCTGGCAGCATTCCAATTGAAGAGTTACCCAATTTTTTCGAGCCTCTAGGTACTTATGAGGAGATGAAAAACAAGTATACCGGCATTGAAGAACGTACAGTGGATGGTAACAGCTACGGTATTCCGATTGCGATGGTTTACTCGGGTGTGATTTATAACAAAAAGGTGTTCAAGGAAGCAGGAATCACACAAATTCCTAAAACACCGGATCAATTCCTGAAAGCGTTACAGCAAATTAAGGACAAAACCAAGGCAGTGCCGCTGTTTACCAACTATGCCTCTGGTTGGGCACTGACTCAGTGGGAGTCTAGCCTGGCAACAGTAGCAGGTACGAAGGAATACGTGAATGTCACACAACCGACTACAGATGATAATTTCACGAAGGGTCAGCCTCACTATGAGCTGTACAAGGTCCTGTACGATGCGGCTAAAAATGGTCTGATTGAAAAAGATCCAACGACTACGGATTGGGAGACCTCCAAGGCGGATCTTGCTCAAGGCAAAATCGGTACGATGGTGCTTGGCTCATGGGCGATTGATCAGATCAAAAGCGTAGCTTCTAACAAGGATGATATCGGTTTCATGCCTTTCCCAACGAATGCCTCCAAGGTACTTGTACCGCTGGCTGGTGATTTTAACCTCGGTATTAATGTAAACAGTGAAAATAAAGAGGCGGCCCGTGCCTGGGTGGATTGGTTTACCGAAAAGTCCAACTATGCTGTAGAGCAGGCAGGCAGCATTAGTCCGCTGAAGGGTGCCGCAATGCCTGCCATTTTGAAGCAGTATGAGAATGAGGGAGTTGTTTTTGAAGCGCTCACTCCGTCACCGAAGGGGCAGGAAGGAATTGTCGATAAAATCGACAAAATGGGAGAAATCGGCTTGTGGCAACCTGATTTCAAGAAACGAATTATTGAGGCAGCGGTGGGTAACCGCCCGGAATCGTATGACACCATTATGAAGGATCTGAACGATGCATGGGTGAAGGCGCGTGCTGAAGTGGCAGCCAAGGAAGCAAAATAGCCATCTGAACTGACCATAAGAAGAGATTGAAGTGGCAGTTGATGGACGGATAGCCAGGAGGTGCAGCATGTTTAAATTTTCGAATCTCAGCTACTCCAAACAAAGATTAGCGATTATTGTTGCCTTTTCATTTATTCCGCTGGCGCTGCTGGTCACTTTTGCGTACTTGCCGGTGATCAATATGTTTAAATACAGCTTTTCGGACTGGAATGGTTATAGTAAGCGTCTGGAATATGTGGGCTTTGAAAACTATATCAAAATCTTTACCGACCCCGAGTATTTCTCGGTGTTTAAGGTCAGTTTGTATTACTTTGTAGCTACGTTTGTACAGATGGGTTTGGCCCTTTATTTTGCAACCATTCTCAGCTTTCAGACCTGGTTTAAAAATTTCTTTAAAGGCATTTTGTTCTTTCCCTCCCTGATGAACGGGGTGGCGATTGGTTTTATTTTTCTATTCTTTTTTAAGCCAGACGGTACCCTTGATACACTGCTTCAGGCAATGGGATTGGGTTCGTATGTCAAGCTGTGGCTGGGCAACCCGGAGATTATTAATATTTCGCTGGCTGGTACGTCGATCTGGAGATACATGGGCTTTAACTTTATTGTGTTTCTAGGTGCGATTTCTTCCATATCCAGTGATCTGTACGAAGCAGCCGATATCGACGGAGCCAACCGCTGGCATCAGTTCCGCTCTATCATTTTGCCGACTATTAAGCGAATTTTGCAGCTGAATCTGATCTTGGCGATTAGTGGCGCGATCAGTGCATTCGATATTCCTTACATTATGACTGGTGGCTCCAACGGCAGTAAGACGTTCGTCATTCAGACGATTGATGTGGCATTTAAATACAGCAAGGTTGGTTTAGCCTCAGCGATGGCGGTTGTTCTGCTACTGATCGTAGTTGCTGTTACACTGCTTCAGCGGTTGCTGATTCGGGGGGAGGAGGACTAATCATGTATAAGCTAAAAAGATTACTGGCAAACACCATCAAGTATGGTGCGCTATTGCTAGGTGCGTTCATTGCTCTACTGCCAATTGTTGTGATTTTGTTTGCATCTTTGAAGACGAAGGCTGAATATGCGGCAACCAGTCCTCTGACTCCCCCGGTGAACTGGCTGAACTGGGCGAACTACGCCAAGGCCTTTGTGGATGGAAATATGCTAACCGGATTTTTGAACACAGCCTTTATTTTGCTGATTTCCATCATCGGGGCTACGTTGACCGGTTCCATGATCGCGTATATTTTGAATCGCTTTAAATTTAAAGGTAAAAGTCTCATGCTGGGTGCGTTCTTACTCGCCACGCTCATTCCGGGGGTGACGACACAGGTATCGACATTCCAGATCATTAACAAGCTGGAACTGTTTAACACACCTTGGGCAGCCATTTTACTGTATTTAGGAACCGATATTATCGCGGTGTATATTTTCCTTCAGTTTCTGGATTCCATCGCGGTGGCGCTGGATGAGTCTGCCATGCTGGATGGGGCCTCCTATCTGACCATCTACTGGCGCATTATTTTGCCGCTGCTGAAGCCTGCCATTGTGACGGTAATTATCATCAAGGGTGTTAATATTTACAACGATTTTTACACCCCGTTCCTGTATATGCCCAAAACAAGCCTTCAGGTGATATCGACGGCACTGTTTAAGTTTAAAGGGCCATACGGTTCGCAATGGGAAGTCATTAGCGCAGGCATCATCATTGCGATTATTCCGACGCTGGTTGCATTTTTATCATTACAAAAATATATCTATAACGGATTTGCACAGGGTTCAGTGAAATAGAAAAAAATAAAATGAAGTGTCTAGGTGAGAGGAGAGTTAAGTATGAGTAAATTGAATGTGGATTTGGATGTAGGTAACGTACGAATTGTAGGAGACAGCTTGTCGAAAATGCCTTGGCAGGATAAGCCGGAAGGCAGTGAGGCTCCAGTATGGAGGCATACTGAGAATCCGGTCATTGGACGAAATCCGGTGCCTGGCATTGCCCGTATTTTCAACAGTGCCGTAGCTCCGTATGAAGGACGGTTTGTAGGGATATTCCGTGCTGAAACGATTAATGGACGCCCGCATTTGCATCTCGGCTGGAGTGACGACGGGCTGGCTTGGGACATTGAGACAGAGCGTCTGCATATGGTCGATGAGGAAGGAAATGAATATCAGCCTAATTATGCTTACGATCCGCGTCTGGTTCGAGTGGAAGACACGTATTATATCATCTGGTGTACAGATTTCTATGGTGCAGCGCTGGGAATCGCACAAACGAAGGATTTCAAAAGCTTTGTGCGCTTGGAAAATCCGTTCTTGCCGTTTAATCGCAATGGAGTGCTTTTGCCTCGCAAGCTAAATGGAAACTTTATGTTGCTATCCCGTCCGAGCGACAGTGGTCATACTCCGTTTGGTGATATTTTCCTGAGCGAAAGTCCTGACTTGGTGTATTGGGGCAAGCATCGTCATGTAATGAGCAAGGGTGGTCAGGGCTGGTGGCAATCGGTGAAGATTGGTGGCGGACCAGCACCGATTGAGACGACAGAGGGCTGGCTGATGTTCTATCATGGGGTGACAGGCACGTGCAATGGACTGGTATATAGCATGGGAGTAGCTGTTCTTGATCTGGATGATCCGTCCAAAGTCAAATACCGTTCCTCCAACTTCGTGTTGACCCCAGAGGAATGGTATGAAGAGCGTGGCTTTGTGCCAAATGTGGTGTTCCCGTGTGCTACACTGCATGATGCAGACACCGGAAGAATTGCGATTTATTATGGAGCCGCTGATACGTATGTAGGTATCGCATACACGACAGTATCTGACATTATGAAGTATGTCATCGCGACGGATGAAGTAGTCGCAGATGATCGTGAGTCAGGCCGGATGTAGGAGGAATTTTACATGCCGGAGGATATGTCTTTACAGCAGCTACAGTCCTATATGGGGAGTAATCCAAAGCCGCAGGATTTTGATATGTACTGGGAACGGGCGCTACAGGAGCTGGAACGACAGCCATTGGAATATACACTGGAGCCTGCCGAATTTGTCTCTCCGCTGGTGGAGTGTTACCATCTGTATTTTACTGGAGTGGGCGGAGCGAGGGTTCATGGGAAGCTGGCTCGTCCCAAGCATCTTACGGAACAAGGTCCAGCCTTGGCTATGTTTCATGGGTATTCCTGCGACAGTGGCGACTGGTTCGACAAGGTGAGCTATGCGGCACACGGATTCACTGTGCTGGCCATGGACTGCCGAGGGCAAGGCGGGCTGTCTGAGGACAATTTGCAGGTTCAGGGAACGACGGTTCGCGGCCATATTATTCGCGGAATTGACGACCCGGACCCGGATCGGTTGTATTACCGCAACGTATTTTTGGATACGGTACAAACGGTGCGCATTCTAATGTCTATGGAGCAAGTTGACCCTGAACGGATCGGTGCATTTGGCTGCTCCCAAGGCGGGGCACTAACGGTTGCCTGCGCTGCATTGGAGCCGCGTGTCCGTGTGGCGGTACCGGTATATCCGTTCCTGTCGGATTATAAAAGAGCTTGGGCGCTGGATGCAACGACATCGGCCTATGAGGAACTGGTTTATTATTTTCGCTGGTTTGATCCCAATCATGTACGGGAGAGCGAAGTATTTCACCGTCTAGGCTACATCGACATTCAACATTTAGCAGACCGTATTCGAGGACGGGTGCTATTCGTGACAGGGCTATCGGATGTGATTTGCCCACCTTCCACACAGTTTGCGATGTACAATAAAATCGTATCGGACAAGGAATTGCTTGTGTATCACGAATACGGTCATGAGTATTTACCCTATCTGTCAGATCGTGCCATGAGCGAATTTTTGCGGCTGTAGGGGTTGAACTTAACCAGAGGCTCCTTTATAGTAATAGCTATAACCTTCGTGAAGCGTAATAAATGAATGCCCCATTTGTATAACCTCAATAATATGGTTTGAGGGTCTCTACCAGGAACCGATAAATCCTGATTACAAAAAGTGTACGTCTTGTACATTTCTTGTGGTCAGGATTTTTTTGCGTGATGCGAGGGATTTACATGATAGCAAAGGAGCTAATGTAATGAACTTCAAAGTAGTTATTTTAACCATTGCGACCTTTACGGTAGGTCTGGTGGAGTTGATTATCGGTGGCGTGCTGCCCCAGATTGCACAGGATTTGAACGTCTCTGTAAGCACGGCAGGACAGCTTATCATGATCTATGCGCTTGTGTACGCTATTGCCGGGCCGACTTTGTTGGCGTTGACCGCCAAAATCGAACGAAAGCGACTGTATTTGTGGTCGATGTTTATCTTTATTCTGGGAAGTCTGCTGGCTTTCTGGAGTCCGAACTATGCTGTGTTGTTTATATCTCGTATCATTACTGCAGCCAGTGGATCATTGATCGTGACATTGTCACTAACCATTGCGGTTAAAGTGGTGTCCAAAGCTTATCAAGCCCGCGTTCTCGGTGTAATCTCCATGGGGGTCAGTTCCTCCATTGTGCTAGGCATTCCAGCCGGGGTGCTGATTGGAAATGCGTTTGGCTGGCGGGTGCTATTCCTGATCATTGCCTTGTTGACCGTAGTTTCTATGATCATTATGCACTTGTTTATGGAGCGGATTCCAACAGAGCATGTTGTGCCTATGCGTGAGCAGTTGAAGTCCTTGAAAAATGTTAAAGTAATCAGCGCCCATCTGGTAACAACGCTGACACTGGCGGGACACTACACGTTATATGCTTATTTCACTCCGTTTTTGGAAAACCTGATGGGCTTGAACGCCTCGTGGGTGAGTGTGGCCTATTTCGTCTTTGGGCTGGCGGCAGTGAGCGGAGGTTTTATTGGCGGCTCTTTGGCAGACCGATTCGGTACAGCGAAAAGCATCCTCATCGTCGTGGGTGTGTTTATCGCCGTGATGTTCCTGCTGCCTTTCTCGATTCACTCGGTGTATATGTTTGCGCCGCTCCTGATCATCTGGGGGATCCTGAGCTGGGCCTTGTCGCCCCCGATGCAAAGTTATCTTATTGAAAATGCACCCGAATCGGGTAGTATTCAGCAAAGCTTTAATTTCTCCGCACTCCAGGTCGGAATCGCCCTTGGTTCTGCTTTGGGAGGGGTAGTGATTGAGAATAGCGAGTCTGTTGCCACAAACGCTTGGGTAGGCGGGGCATTTGTGATTGTTGCCTTTATCTGCGGCGTATTTTCCATTACAAGAGCGGGGACATCGCAGACAGTCAGAGGACACCACTCTGTTTCTTAGGTGGGAGGTCATTGTCCTCTTTTATAAAACGAGAAAACATGTTATACTACTTCCAATTATGAAGAAGGAGGTGAGGTAGGTGAATCACGAGATGCTGAACAACCGTATTAGCCAGCTGCCGATTGCTATGGCTGGCATTGTTCATGCTTTTCCATACAACGGGAGAAGTCTGTCCAATTTTAATCATACGGTTGTAAACATCGCGAGAAGACGCCTACCTTAACTCCAACGGATTGCTATATCTTCCGAAGAGTCGCGGGGTTGCTCCTGCGGCTCTTTTTGTGTTACCTGGGTAAGGGTCTTCCTAAATAAAGGAGAGCCTGAACATGTATATTGTAAACGGTCAACAATTGAAAAAATACCACGCTGCCAATCTGATTTTAGATGGAGCAACGTTTGATATCCATAAGGGAGAAAAGGTGGGGCTTATCGGTCGCAACGGAAGCGGCAAAACCACCCTATTACGCCTAATTGCACGTTTGTCCCGCCCAGATGAAGGGCAGCTCGTCATCGCCAAAGATACGAGAATCGGCTACTTGCCGCAAATCCCGGCAGAGTTTGAAAGCTTCACCGTATACGAAACGCTGGCTTACGCCTATCGTGAACTGAAGGATTGCCGCAATCAGATGGCCACACTGGAACGGGAAATGTCAGATCCGGTTGTGGCAGCGAATCCCGAGCTGTTAGAGAAGCTGTTGCAAACGTATGCTTCTCTACAGGAGCGGTTTGAGCGTAACGGCGGCTATGAAATGGATGCCAGTATGGATCAGATAGCGGAAGGGCTAGGTATTCCCAAAGCTATGTATACGCGTAACTTCGGGTCACTTTCAGGCGGAGAAAAAACCAAAATAGCGCTGGCATCACAGCTCATTGGACGACCAGATCTGCTGTTGCTGGATGAGCCGACCAACCATTTGGATTTGAAAGGATTGGAATGGCTGGAGCAATTTTTGCAGGGCTACGCAGGTGCGTGTGTGGTTGTATCCCATGATCGCTATTTCCTGGATCGAGTTGCCGGCAAGATGATCGAACTGGAGGATGGCGAGGCCTTTACGTACTATACGAATTACAGCGGCTACGTTAAGGAGAAGGAAGAACGTCTGCTGCTGCAATTTGAGGATTATAAGGAGCAGCAAAAGCGGATCAAAAAGATGAGAGAGACCATTCGCCGTTTGGAAGAGTGGGGACGCAATGGCGATAATGAAAAGTTTTTCAAAAAAGCAGCCTCAATCCGCAAGGCGCTGGAACGAATGGAGCTGGTGAAGCGACCTGTACTGGACCCTCAAGGTGCGGAGTTTCACCTAAAGTTGGAGGATCGTTCCGGTCGCAGGGTGCTTCAATTCGAGGACATCACCAAAGCCTATGGAGAACGTCAAATATTAAACGGGGCAACAGGCAGCCTGGAATTTGGTGAAAAGGTAGCCTTGCTAGGCGATAACGGTGCAGGCAAAACGACGCTGCTCAAGCTGTTGCTTGGTCAGGAAAGCGTAGATGCAGGCACGGTCCAATGGGGCGCGCGCGTCGAGTACGGATATTTGGCGCAGCAAGAGAGAGAACGGAATAGCCGGGCGACGGTGCTTGCTTACTTCAAGGAGGAAGCAGGGCTGGAAGAAGGCGAAGCACGCGGGCAGCTGGCGAAGTATTTATTTTATGGTGCGGATGTGTTTAAACCTGTGAGTATGCTGTCCGGTGGGGAGTGGTCTCGCCTGCGGCTGGCGTTGCTGGTTATGAAAAAGCCGAATTTACTGGTGCTGGATGAGCCGACCAACCATCTGGACATCGATTCCCGTGAGGCCTTGGAAGAAGCGCTGGGCACCTACACGGGAACGGTGCTAGCCATTTCCCATGACCGCTACTTTGTGAACAAGCTGGCTGGGCGCGTGTGGGAGCTGGAGAACGGGAAGTTGTCCTTTTATCTGGGCGGCTTCGATGAATACCGCGCGAAGAAGCGGGAGCTGGAAAACGCCCACTCGCAACACGGAGCGGATGCAGGAGTACGCTCGGCATCTGCAGGTAGAGCCGCATCTGGTGGCGGCTCAGGCTCGGGTCTAGCTACGCCTGCCGGTGCAGCGAGCAATGATGCGGGAACGGCTGCGCGGACACGAGCGACCACCGGAGCCGATGCGAGCTGTGCTTGCTCTGGGGCGGCAGGTCACTTGGGGGCGTCCGATGTCCGGAGTGGGGCACGCGGAGCGAAGTCCGCGAAGCCGTCCCGCCCACCCGCTGTGTCCCGCGAGCGGTTGGAGCGGGCGATTGCCGCCAAGGAAGCAGCATTGGCGGCGACAGATGCCGAGCTGGAACTGCTCGGCACAAGCAGCGACACAGCGCGCATGGCGGAGCTGTGGGACGTGCGTGAGCGACTGCAAGCGGAGCTGGACACGTTGCTCGGCGAGTGGGTTGAACTGGAGTAGGCGACTGGCTGGTTGTTGAAGTAGGCAACGTATATTTGCATAAAGAATAGCCCTGAGGTAGCGCGTCTGCCGAGGGGCTATTTTTGTATGGTAAAGACATTATCACCAAAATTAATAACCATCTATTATATTAAATGACATTTATAAATTATTTATATTTTATTTTACATATAAAGCGAACCTTTTACATTTCGCAACATGTGGTATTTTTTAAACTGTATGGTTAATGTGGATCATTGTTAACTGAAGTTTGTGTCGTCAATAGAAATCTTATATATCCAATGCCCGCGTTGAAACTATTTTACGATTCGTTATGAATGGGGGAAATAGTATGTCGGACTCCTTGCTGGAGGTCAGCCAGGTGACGAAAAAAATGGGAAAAAGGTATTTGTTAGATCGTGTTTCCTTTAAGCTTCAAAAAGGAAAGATATATGGATTTATTGGGCCTAATGGGGCCGGTAAAACTACAATGATGCGAATCATGACCGGATTAATGCAGCCAACCAGCGGTTCTGTAAAGATAGCTTCATATGATGTGCACACTGATCGGGAAAAGGCGTTATGCAAGGTAGGGGCCATTGTTGAATCTCCAGTCTTTTTTGATTACATGACAGGTAGGCAGGTTTTGCGCAACTTGTCACGGCTACATTCTGAAATTGCGCCCTCAGATCGGGAGATACATATCGAAGAGTTGCTTACAAAGGTGAGGCTGGAAAAGCGGGGGGATGACAAGGTGAAAACCTACTCGCTGGGAATGAAGCAAAGACTAGGTATTGCGCAGTCCATGCTGGGCGCTCCTGAGCTTCTGCTGCTGGATGAACCGTCCAACGGTCTTGATCCCATGGGGATGAGAGAGCTGAGAGATATTGTGCTTCAGCTGCGTGATTCTGCGAATTATGCCTTTTTTATCTCCAGTCATCTACTGGATGAATTGCAACAGATGTGCGATGAACTCATTGTAATTAAAGAGGGTAGGCTAGTTTGGCAGGGGCCCGCTGATCAGCTGATAAAGGAAGGCCAACGTCTGGAGGATGCCTTTATGGGATTAATGGGACTATGAAGTTATTAGTATACAGCGAGTTCGAGAGATTATGGAGACGAAAGTGGTTCTGGCTCATGGTATTATGTACACCAATGCTAGCCTGTTCGACAGGAGTATACTTCTTGCGCACGATGAAGATTCCTGTAGAGGTATTATCCCTAAACTTTGTCGTTACGGGTCTGCGTGAGAATTTGTTTTTAGCATGTAATATAGCTGTGGCTGTTTTAGCGGCTGCTGTATACACAGAGGAATTTCGAAGCGGGCAACTGCGTTTGTTGTTTATGCGCCGATTTACCCGCGGTCAGATTTTCTGGGGTAAGCTGTTGGTTTTGAATACTTCTATCTTGCTTCTTCTCATGGCATTTGCAGTATCCTCGCAGGTGATCGTTGAAGTATGGACTCTTTCATATGATATAAGTGATGCGGGACTGTCTGGATCTCAGGGACTACAGATGCTTGAATACTATGGTTGGGCACTTGCCTCATTATTGGCAATAAGCTCCTTTTACTGCTTTGTCGCGATGTACAGTAAGAGTGTAACGTATGCAATCGGTTTTTGTATGGTATACAATCTGGGCTCACTGTTGTTTGATTCATTGTATTTAAAATTGGCCGCTTTGGTTTCTCATATCCCCTACTTATACAATGTGATTGCATTTATGATTGTTCCATATATGCAGCATACAGGACTAGATAGGTCCTTAATGGGGAATTTGTCTGTGAATGGAGCGATTATCACCGTTGTTAGTCTATATCTTATCTTTTTTACTTGGGGGGCTTACCGCCGGTTTGTGACCGATGATTATCTGTATTAGGGGGATTTCCTCGTGCTAGGAATATGGCGAAGTGAAATGGAACGAATTTGGAATCGCAAATCCAGTCTTTTATTATATATAGCCTATATATTAATCGTGATCGCAATTATATGGAGCCATAAAGTAACGGGTACGAAGGTCTTACGTTTTGGTGAAGGAACTGTGGTCGTAAATAATCTCAATCTGCCGTGGCTGATGATGAGTGAGGTTGCTTTATTTCTCATTACAGCAATCCTGCCCATTCTGTATGTGGACCAATTAAGCGGGGATCTCTATTCTGGAGCCTATAGGCTATATGTGTTACGACCGTATCGACGTTTTCAGTTTTGGCTTGCCAAGTTGCTAGCACTATCAGCCATAACGGTCATTTTTATGGGGACAAGCTTGCTTATAGGTGTAATCGCTGGATGGTTGTTTTTTCCGCACAGCTCTACTTTTTTTAAATATGGGTCATCCGTTGCCTCTTTCCGGTCGGACGCTATACCCTACATACTTGGGTTTTATTTGGTATTAACGCTGGTTTGTCTGGTAAAGCTCATGTTGAGTAGCGTTGTGTGTTTGTTTGTGTCACGGCCGTTATTTGCTTATATAGTGATTCTTATCTTATCCGTATTTCTCTTCGAGTTGTTTAGGCCACTCATTATGTTAATGGACCCATTTCGGGAAATATTGCTTGCTCTAAGGATTGACAACTCATTTGAATTTTGGATGTGTGCAGGAGGAATGATTATAGCCTGCATGATTATTAGTTTTACACGATGGCAAAAGAAGATTGTTTAGAAATAAGTTTGTAACCCGAACATTATAAAAGCGAAAGGGATCCACGCGACCGTTTGAAGGTTAGCTGGATCTTTTTTTAATACGAACGGTGTTGGACTTCGGGAAGGCGTTTGCCTCTATGGTATCGTTTCTTTTTCGCCAGAGACGGGTATTAATTGTCTAGTACCGCATAGATTGACATAGGGGAAAAGGAGGTATGAGCATGTGGAATGGGGTCAAAAGGCTGTCTGCACTAGCGGCGATCCTGCTGCTAACGATCGTTGTAAGCGCATGCAATAAGGGCGACGCTTCAGGCAAGGTGCAAATTGAGTTTTTCCAAAATAAGCCGGAGGCTAAGGGTTCATTCGATAAGCTGATCGCTCAATTCAATCAGGAGCATCCTGGTATTGAAGTGACACAGGTTAACCCGCCAGAGGCAGAAACGGTGCTATTGACACGGGTTGTCAAAAACGATGTACCTGACATTGTGGGGCTTGGGGCCACAGATACCTACTCCATTTTGGCGCAAAGCGGTATTTTTACGGATCTGGCAAATACAGAATTACCACGTACGGTGGACCCGATTTACCTCAAAATGCTTAAGGATGTGACCGGGGTCGATCCTGTGTATGGAATTCCTTATGCTGCGAATGCGAATGGTGTGATGTACAACAAAAAGCTTTTTAGGGAAATGGGATTACAGGTGCCCAAAACGTGGGATGAACTGATTGCAACAGCGCAAAAAATCAAGGCTGCTGGCAAGATCCCATTCTATTTTACATATAAAGATGATTGGCAAACGAACCTTCCTTTTAACGCACTGGGTCCGAACCTGGTGGGTATTGATTTTTTCCTGCAACGGCGTGAGAATCAGGTCACCTTTCAGGACAAGTACCGCGAGGTTGCGGAAAAGCAGCTGGAGCTGCTGAAATACGGACATAGTGATAACTTCGGCAAAAACTATGCTGACGGGAACCGTGCTTTCGCTAACGGGCAGGGACTGATGTACATTCAGGGCTCGTGGGCTATATCTGAAATTCGCAAAGCCAACCCGAAAGTGGAACTCGGATTTTTCCCGTTCCCTACAGGGAATGACGCAA
This sequence comes from Paenibacillus sp. JJ1683, assembly GCF_053006485.1. NCBI lineage: Bacteria > Bacillati > Bacillota > Bacilli > Caryophanales > Paenibacillaceae > Paenibacillus > Paenibacillus sp. JJ1683. Next base: position 5,448,887 of record NZ_CM129820.1, on the reverse strand, counting down.
AGGCGGTCAAGCTAGTGTCTGGAATAGATACGCTATTAGCTGTTTCGGAAAGCACCCCGCATAAAAAGGAAGCTGAAGAGTTCATTGCCTTCCTATTGAAGCCAGAGAACAGCAAGCAATACATTACGGAACAAACGTTGTTTTCAGCGGTGAAGGGAGTCACACAGGATGACCCGAGTGTGGCAGAGTTGTTGCCGTATTTTAAATCAGGCCGTGTCATTGATTTTGCCGATCATTATATTCCCAAAGCAGTCCAATTGAATTCTATTGTGCAGGCTTTCCTGCAAAATGGAGATATCGACGCCTATCTAGCCAAGCTCGACCGTGAGTGGAATAAGGTAGCTAACCGCCGATAGGGGAGGAGGATGAGACATGAATAAGCGACTGACGACTTTTTACTGGATGACGGTGCCGGCGGTGCTATTGTTTTTTGTATTTTTGACCTTACCTGCCTTGCAGGGTTTTTATTATTCGCTTACCAATTGGAACGGATTCGGGCATCAGTATCACTTTGTCGGATTTAAGAACTATATTAATTTGTTTCAGGACGACAATGTGGGCAATGCTTACTGGTTTACTTTCAAATTTGCGATTGTGGTTACCATTGCGATTAATATTCTCAGCTTGTTGATTGCCATGGGGCTGAACGCTAAAATACGTTTCCGTAATTTCTTTCGAGGAATTTATTTTTTGCCTAATATTTTGAGCGTATTAATTGTAGGTTACATATTTAATTACCTGTTCTCGAACGTGTTTACGATTTGGGGACAAAATCTGGGCATCAGTTCACTATCGACCAACATCTTGGGTAGCGAGCAGTTGGCTTGGGTGGGGGTGGTCATTGTAGCCGTATGGCAGGGCATTGCCTTTAATACGATCCTCTATCTGGCAGGGCTGCAAACAATTCCGACCAGTCTGTATGAGGCATCCAACCTGGACGGTGCAGGTAAATGGCGTGAATTCTGGAGCATTACCTTTCCGTTGATTGCTCCATTTTTTACGATCAATATGGTATTGGCGATGAAAAATTCCCTAATGGTATTCGATCAGATCGTGGCCTTGACGAACGGCGGACCGGGACGGGCCACGCAGTCGATTTCTCATCTGATATACACCGGAGGCTTTAGAGGAGGAGAATTTGCCTATCAGTCAGCTAACTCTGTGATTTACTTTATTGTGATCGCGATCATTTCCATCTTACAGCTGCGATTCCTCCAAAGAAGGGAGATGGATAACTGATGAAAACAAGCAGACGTACCAACTGGCCTGTGCTGATTCTGGTAGCGTTGGGGACAATATTTATCCTGTTTCCCCTCTATATGACGGTGACGATTGCACTCAAAAATCCCGAGCAGATGGCGCATTCCGCCTTTGCCTTTCCGACGGAGCTGCATTGGGAAAATTTTAGTCGTGCAGTGGAAATGACCCATTTTTTCAGTGCTTTTCAGAATAGTGTGATGGTGACAACATCGACGGTCATACTCACTTTGCTCACCAACTCGATGGTTGCTTATGCCATTGCTCGCAATATGCAGCGGCGTTTTTTCAAAGGATTATATTTTTACTTTGTCAGCGCCATGTTTATTCCGTTCCCGATCATCATGCTGCCGATTGTAAAGCTGGCCTCGGGGCTACATATGACCAATCTGTTGGGCCTCATTGTGCTGCATACGGTGTATGGCTTGGCGTTTAATGTCTTCGTGTATGTCGGTTATATTCGGTCGATTCCAGTGGCATTGGAAGAGGCAGCCACGGTAGATGGTGCGACGACATGGGGGACATTTTGGCGTATTATATTTCCGCTGATGGCGCCGATTAGTGCTACAGTGGGGATTCTCACTTGTTTGTCCACATATAATGACTTTTTGCTGCCGCTCATTATTATCAGCGATGCGGAGCAATATACATTGCCGCTCGTCCAGTATGTGTTCCAGGGACAGTTCAATACTGACTTTAATCTGGCCTTTGCCTCGTACTTGATGGCCTTGCTGCCGATGATTATTGTCTATCTGATTGCACAAAAATGGATTATTAATGGTGTTACGCAAGGTTCTGTAAAATAAGATGAGAATACAACAGCTTCAAGCAGCAGGCTGTGCCTTACTAGGCGAATAAAAAGGGGGTTCCTATACTGTGAATCACACAGGTATAGAGAACCCTCCTTTTATAGCATGGTTATTTAGATGCTTGGCTGTTGCTAGTCAGTGGCTGCAAGGGTACGCTCGTCTCTGCTTCAGGTTCGTCCGTTGTATAGTAGAACATATAAATAGAAGCTTCCTTTCCCTTGAAGTTCTTGTAGACATCGACTGCCTTATTATTGCCGTCTCCGGCGAAGTTGGCTGTGATCGGCTTGCCAATCATCCGTTCTTTCCCCAGACCAATATGCGTCTGGTTGATCCCTCCAAAGTGAGTATCCTCACTTTCGGTTTCTACGAATAAATCTGCTCCTTGTTTGTAGTAGGTCCACTTCACAGGATAGCCGCCGATTTGCGTCGTTATCGTCTGCTTTTGCTCAGAAATATCAGTCAAATGCTGCGGCGTTTTGTCATCCGAATGAGTCGTAACCTTGTATTTGCCTGTAAAAGTAATGGGAGTATCTCGGGTAATCGCAAGATGGGCCGGCCGTTCAAAACGGATCGTATTCAGATCGTGGTCCTGATCTGGTGAAGACCAACGATTACCCTCTAACGTTGCGCCGTTCACAGAAAGAAAATATTTTTGATAAGGCAACATGGCGAATTTCTTTTCGCTTCTGATCGTGACACGGATTTGTGTCGGTGTGACAATCATTTGTTCCAGCATGAAATTCGGATTACCGTTCTCCAAGGGGGTATTCAGCACACTTTTAATCGTCCCGCTCTCCATTTTCTTCTTGCTTAGCTGCAGGTCAAAGTTTAGGGGTTCATGTATACTTTTCTCCGTTTGTGCATATTGCAGTTTAAAAGTAGTCTGCCCTTCAGGTATATCCCCTTTAGTAAAATACTGCTGGGCTGTGTATTCTCCGTTCTCACCGGGTGTACCAAATGTCCCTCCAGATTGGGGGTTCACAGGCTTCTCACCTTTGTAGGCAATAATTTGCGGATTGTCCCATTCTTTTGGTATGGAGGAATCGAAGGTAATTGCTGATGACAGCATCAGCTTGTCCTTACCTTGTTCGAATACCTGTACCTTCATATCTTGTAGACCGTTACGATCTAGCCTGAAAGTCTGTTTCTGAGGCGATGTGATATCGAGCGGCAAATCCAATTCCTGAACGCTGGTAAGCTCAATATGATCCACGGTCAGCCGCACGTTTTCTGTTTCTTGCTGCGGTGTCCAATCGCTTTCAAAATAGCCGTTATAGCGTTGATTTTTCTCATCCCATTGTTGGAAGCTATATTCCCCTTCACTACTTTTTCCCGCAGCATTTTTAAGCGATACCCCTTTGACATTCCAAAACTCGTTGTCTGAGCGTTTTCCAACCTCCAGGCTGTACAGAATTACAGTCCGGTTCTCATCGACAATAGCGGTATGCAACGTCAGCTTTATTCCGTCTTTGGTGACAGACTGTTCTAATGGCTGTCCCAGGTCTTGAGCTAACGCCGTCTCAATTCCACTTCTCCCGTGCAGCAAATTGCCCCAGTTATAATGAATGGCAGCATAGACGGGAACGGCAACGAGAAGTGCACTCAGTGAGGCGGCGATAGCTACTTTCCGCCAATTTCTATGTCGTTGCGGAGTAAATGAATCCGAAACGCCGGTTGGCGTAAGGGCAGTATGGCCTGCCTGTTCCATCCGATTCCACATCTCATCGAAGTTAGGATACGCCAATTCCGAATCTTCATTTAACTTGCGCTTCAATGCCTTTTCTACGTTGTTCATAGTTCTCTCCTTCCAGCTTGGGAATCTGTACACCAGCCTCCCGCAGTATTTGCTCCATTAACTTTAGTCCTTTGTGTGTCCTGGATTTGACGGTTCCCAGCGGGATTTCCAGCAGTTTCGATATTTCCGCTAGCGTGAAATCATGCATATAGCGAAGTGTCAGCACAGCACGGATTTTGGCCGGAAGGCGGTTCATGTAAATGGCCCATTCCTCAGCCGACTCGCGTTCCTCCACCTGCCTGTCCACAGGCTTGCCTTCTGTTCCAGTAAAGAGATGGGGATTAGCCGCTACCTTTAAATGCAGGCTTTTTCGGCGTTTAAGATGGTTCAGACAATGATTGACCGTAACTTTCATGATCCAGGCTTTTAGTTGCTCGATATGCTCGCGATTGCTGTGAAACAGAGTAATAAACACTTCCTGCGTTAAATCCTCTGCATCCGAGGCGTTATGGACCATGTAATAGCAGGTTCGGTATACATCCCGTTGATATAGATCAAACAACTCTCGATTACTTTGCAATGATGGCTCTCCTTTCTCGTACAGTTTACCTATATAACAACTGGAGTCCTCAAAAGGTTCATTTGGTTGTGAAAAATAGATCGTCCGCTTCGAATGTGTCCACTTTTTCTCCAATGTACCACACAAAAAAAGAAGCCTGTAAATCTCAAAACTGCAGATTTACAGGCTTCTTATATGTTTCATTGCTAGCCCCTACGGGATGAGCACTCCTTCGGGGCAAAAACACGCTAACGGATAGCTTGCGGGCATAATCCCGCTTAATCAGCTAGCCGTACAATCGTTCTACCCTGTGAGCGGGCTGCCAGGATGTCTTCGAGCGCGCTTGGCAGGTCAGCCAAGCCAATTTCGCGCTCAACGAGCTGCTCCAGCTGCTCCGGCTTCCAGTCACTGCCGAGCTGCTTCCAGATCGCTACGCGGGTGTCATAGGGGCAAAAGACAGAGTCTATGCCCAGCAGATTTACACCGCGCAAAATAAACGGTAGCACCGTCGTAGGCAGCTTGGTGCCTGCTGTCAGGCCGCTCACGGCAACAGAGCCGTTGTAGGCGATCTGGCTAAGCAGCGAAGCGAGCGGCTTTCCGCCTACAGGGTCTACAGCCGCTTGCCAAAGCTGCTTGCCTAGCGGTCGGATGCTCTCGGCACCGTCGTAGACCTCCTCACGCGAAATAACCTCGGCTGCTCCGAGCGCCTTGAGGTAATCATGTGATTCGGCTTTGCCGCTGCTGGCTACGACATGGTAGCCCCTCTTGTGCAGCAAGGCAATGGTTGCACCGCCTACGCCACCCGTTGCTCCGGTGACGAGTACCTTGCCCTTCTCCGGTGCAACGCCGTTTTGCTCTAGCCGATATAACGACAGGGCTGCGGTAAATCCGGCTGTCCCGAAAATCATCGCCTCTCTCAGCGTGAGTCCGTCTGGAAGCGGAACTACCCAGTCCGCAGGCACACGCGCGTATTGGCTGAATCCTCCGAATTGAGACACACCCAGCCCGTAGCCTGTAACGAGTACCGCTTGTCCCTCGCTAAAGCGGCTATCCTCCGAGGAGACGACAGTTCCCGAGCAATCTATGCCGGGTACGAATGGATAGGCTTTGACAATATTGCCATCCTTGCGGGCGGCAAGCCCGTCTTTATAGTTGATACTGGAATAAGCGACACGAATCAATACCTCTCCAGCAGGTAAACTGTCAGTTTCCAAAGAACGCACTTCTGCTTGAACTTCACCGTCCTGCGTCTGATCGACGACAAGGGCCTGAAATGACTGAGCCATCTGTAAAAGCCTCCTTTATTACCGTTTAAGCTTATGAATGGTCTATATATTCCATCTCTAATATACAAATTATGCTTATGCAGCATACAACAATCTGCACAGCCTGTCAGCGGCAATGCTCACAAGCTCTTAATCTATTATACCCTTTAGCTTATAATTACGTCGAAAATACCGGATTATGGATATATTCTTGCAACAATCTATTTCAATAAAGTTCGATAATCAATTATAAAGAGAGTGATAAATGAATTCTTACGCATTTTTCAAATCATTTTACGTAAACGGGATGTATTTTCAGAATGACTGTGCTAACATACCCTTTGATCGTTAAATATTCTATGAAGAAAGGTGAATGAATGACAACCAGAGCACTAAAAAATGGTTCGGTATTGTCCGAAGCCAAGGAACTGAATTTGTTCCGTTTGACATGGCCTATTTTCCTTGAATTGTTCCTGTTTATGCTAATGGGAAGCGTCGATACATTCATGCTCAGCTCTGTATCTGATAATGCAGTGTCGGGTGTGGGCGCATCCAATCAAATTATTTCAATCGCTATCCTTGTACTGGAGGTTATCGGCAACGGCGCTGCTATCGTCGTAGCTCAATATATCGGTTCTAAGAAACTAGTCGAAGCGGCCCAGGTGACGGGTACGGCCATTACTCTGAATTTAATGGTAGGTCTTTTGCTAAGCGTCATTTTTCTTGTGTTTGGTACTCATATGTTGCAATGGCTGAATGTCCAGGGTGATATTCTGACTTACGCGGAATCCTATATGAGTATCGTCGGGGGGGCCATTTTCCTTCAGGCATTGATTAACTCGCTGGCGGCGACCATTCGTACGCACGGTTTTACCAAAGAAACGATGTATGTATCGGTTTTTATGAACGTGATCCACGTGGTCGGCAACTATGTTTTGATTTTGGGACATTGGGGAATGCCTGCACTCGGTGTAGAGGGTGCTGCTATTTCTACAGTAGGTAGCCGCTTTATTTGTCTCTTGATCTTCTTCTGGCTGATGTACCGGGTAACTGAGGTCCGTGTCGAGTGGAAATATTACGTCCATTTATCCAAAAAATTCATCTCAAAAATATTGCGTATTGGTGTACCATCCGCGCTGGAGTCCATCATGTATCAGTCGTGTCAGCTCATATTCACACTGTACGTGACCTATCTGGGCGCAGAAGCAATGGCGACACGTCAATATGCCAATAATATTTCGAGCTATATTTATTTGTTCAGTATGGCAGTTGGTATGGGAACAGCTATCGTAGTGGGAAGACTCGTGGGAGCCAGAGAGAAGGATACGGCTTATAAACGTGTATTGAGCAGTGTGAAATGGGCGCTGCTCGTGACTGTGATCATTGATGCGATAGTTATCTTTTTCCGTGTACCCTTGCTCGGTTTGTTTACGGAAAACCCTGAGATTATTCGTTTGGGTGCACAGGTTATTTTACTTAGCATTCTGCTGGAAACTGGCCGGACGACGAATATCGTCATTATTAACTCGTTGCGTGCTGCTGGAGATGCCAAGTTCCCGGTCTTTATGGGCCTGATCTCCATGGTCTGCATGAGCTTGCCGCTGGGTTATCTGCTGGTATTCAAGCTGGATATGGGACTGGCTGGTGTGTGGCTGGCGATTGCTGCTGATGAATGGACTCGTGCTGTCATCATGTATGCCCGCTGGAGAAGCCGGTTATGGGAGAAGCATTCGCTGGTCGAGCACGATACACCAGATCAGCCTGCAACGCCTGTTCCGGCGCACTAATCCAAGTAATAATTCGGGTTAGCTAGAATCTAGCTTTTCGATAGAGTTGTATACGTGGAGGTAGTTCAAGAGAACATCTTGAGCTGCCTCTTTTTGCTGCATAGAGAGGAAATAGCAGAGAACCAGGAACTGTATATGAAAAAAACGCGCAGTGGCGCCACAGGTAAGTTTTAAGCTCAGAATATATCATAATGGCATTCATAAATAGAAGTATGGTAAATTTACTAAAAGAAAGATATACTTTTGTTGCACTAACGCAGTACATGAAAGACAAGGAGTGTACCGATGAAGAAGCCGACGATTGAAGATGTTGCCCAGAAGGCGGGAGTGTCTAAAAGCACTGTCTCGCAATTTCTGAACAAACGATATAAATATATGAGCGACCAAACCAAAGACCGGATCGCCGAGGTTATTCAAGAGCTGAACTATCAGCCTAACGGGCTAGCCCGCAGCTTGAAGCAAAACCGGACGTTTATGGTGGGAGTCATTGTAGCCAACATTGATTATACGCTGTCGATTCAGTCTATCCGTGCGATTGAGGAGGAATTGCAGCGCTTTGGCATACAGGTGATTATTTGCAACGCCGATGAAAACCCCGACAAGGAAAGTCAGTATATTGAGATGCTCAAGGCCCGTCAAGTGGATGGCTTAATCATTTTCCCGACAGGAAAGCATGCAGACATTTACAACCAGCTCATTCGTGAAAAATATCCATTGGTGTTTTTGGACCGCTTGGTAGACGGTGTCAATACACGCAGCCTGCTGTTGGATAACGAAATGGCGATTAAGCTGGCGATTCAGGAACTTGTGGCTCACAAGCATGAACGAATTGCGCTGATTACCTTGCCCCTTGGCTTGAATCGGATTACTCCACGAGTGGAGCGGCTCAGCGGATATAAGAAGGCGCTGGAGGAGCATGGCTTGCCATTTCGTGAAGAATATATGCACAGTGTGCCGAGAGAAGAAATCCAGCAGACGTTGAAGGAGCTGTTCCAACTGCCGGAGCCGCCGACTGCATTGTTGGCCGGGAATGATATCGTGTTGGCTGAGGCGTTAAAGTATGTGAATGCCCGCCGTATACGCATTCCGGCAGAGCTGTCCATTATCGGGATTGACGATGCGGAGTTTGCTCATATTTACAATCCGCCAATTACGACCATTACACAACCGATTGCGGATATGGGGAAACAGGCGGCAAAAACGCTGCTGTCCAGCATTGAGGAAGGCGGCGAGTCGGTTCCGATTATTTACCGATTTGTGCCGGATATCAATCGAGGAGAATCTGTCAAAACGCTGTAGATGAGCACCATGCCACATATTATAAAAATAGCCCGTATTCCTTTGTGTGACCTGAGTATGCGCATGCTGCTCAGGTCACACAAATGTGAATACGGGCTATTGGAAGTTAAGGCTGACTTGGATGCGGCCTTGTTGAGCTTGCGCTCGTAGCGGTGAAGGTTATGCGGGGAATGAGCCCAGACTAATTCGTGCTGGCGCTGAGCAAAAAAGCTTCCAATTCGGTTCGTGTCGGATAGCCGTCCATGTCTCCAGCGGACATGACAGCCAGCGCACCAAGTGCATTACCACGCTTGACCGCTTCAGCCAGGGGTAATCCTTCCAGCAGCGCGCTGATCACACCTGCGGCAAAGCCGTCACCTGCGCCGACAGTATCCACGACATGATCTACGCGGAAACGCTTGACATATCCCTCTGCATCTGCGGATTTGTAATAGGCGCCTTCGGTTCCCAGCTTGATGATCACCAGCGAGGTGCCGCGATCGAGGTAGAACGAAGCGATGTCTTCAGGCGAAGTATAGCCTGTTAGTATTTTACCCTCATGGATGCCTGGCAGCAGCCAATCGCAACCCTCGGATGCTTCGTTAATCGCCTCCACCATCGTTTGTGTGTCAGGCCATAACTTGGGTCTGAGGTTAGGATCGAAGGATACGGTTTTGCCTGCCTTTTTCATAAACTGCTTCGCATGTCGAGCGAAGTCGCGGCATTCAGGGGAAAGTGCGACAGAAATACCTGTAAAGTGCAGGTGGCGAGCCCCAGCAAAGTAAGCTTCGTTAAAATCAGCAATGCTCAGTGTGGAAGCGGCGGAATGCCTGCGAAAATATTCGACCTCAGGGTCGCCGCTAGTAACTTTGGATTTAATCAGCATCCCAGTAGAGTGGTCTTTGGTAAACATAACATTTTGGGTGTCAATCTTCTCCTGACGCAGTGCATCGGCAATGAACTTGCCGAACGCATCCTCGCCGAGCTTGGTCACGAGTCCAGCTCGTAGCCCCAAACGCGACAAACCGGCCGAAACATTCGTCTCCGCCCCGGCCAGCGCTTTGGTAAATGAACGCACCTCATCCAGAGAGCCTGCTTCATTGGCGTAAAACATAGCCATGGGTTCTCCAAAGGTAACAGCATCCAATGTTGCGGTCATTTGAATTCCTCCTTATGTTTAGTAAACTAAATCTGTAAGCGTATGCACCGCTTGAATAAAATGAAATTATCACATAAATCGGTTTTTCACAATGAGTAAGTTGATATATTTGCTAAAAACTTTTTGGGCAATGTAGATAAAAAAATATGATTTTGTTTATCAAAAGGTAAAAATCGTATAAAAATCCGCGAATATTAAGGCTTTTTCTAGAAATGATGAAGTTTTGGGTTGACACACTCTTAGATAATTATTACAATTCTAGCTAAGAAGTAGAGTTAGAAACCGCTTTTATAACAATTCCGTTGATAAAAAAGTTTATCTAAACAGGAGGAATGTTTTTATGGAAATGCGTTATTCAACTCATCCCGAACATGCCAAGCATTTTACGACTGAAGAGTTGCGTCAGCACTATCTGATCCAGGAGCTTTTTGTACCTGAGGAAGTAAAGCTGGTCTATACGCATGAAGATCGTGTCATTATCGGGGGCATTCATCCCGTGAATAAATCTGTTGCACTGGAAGGTAGCGATCAAATCAAAGCGGAAACTTTCCTGGAACGCCGTGAACTGGGTGTTTTTAATGTCGGCGGCAGCGGTACGGTCAAGGTGGATGGTGAAACTTACGAGCTGGCCACAAAAGACTGTCTCTACGTAGGTAAAGGTGCTAAGAAGTTGATCTTTGAAAGCGATTCCAGCGAAAAGCCTGCGAAATTTTATATCGTTTCAGCCTTGGCTCATACCACGTATCCAACGACGAAGCAGTCTTTTGCCGATGTGCCGTCTGAAAGTCTGGGTTCGCAAGAAACAGCCAATAACCGTACGTTACGTCGCTTTATCCATGACGAAGGCATTCAAAGCTGCCAGCTGGTTATGGGGATGACCACGTTGGAGAACGGCAGTGTGTGGAACTCCATGCCGACACATGTTCATGACCGTCGCATGGAAGTGTATTTCTATTTTGAACTGGACGAAAACGCCAGAATGTTCCACCTGATGGGTGAGCCGAACGAAACACGCCATCTGGTCATGAAAAATGATGAAGCCGTTATTTCTCCGCCTTGGTCTATCCATTGCGGTGCAGCTACAGGCAGCTATACCTTCATTTGGGGCATGGCCGGTGAAAATAAAACATACAAGGACATGGATCAGGTAGCCATGAGCGAGTTGCGTTAATCATTGTATTGGAACGTAGACCTGCAAGCGGCTGAGGAACCATGGTCATCCCATTCGTGGAAAGGATCAGGAACATGACGAAAAAGAAAGTTTTGGAACATATTACTTCGGTTGGTGTTGTCGCAGTCATTCGGGGAAACACAGCGGAGGAAGCGTATCAAATGTCCAAAGCCTGTATTGAAGGCGGCTTGGATAATATTGAGCTTACGTTTACCACGCCAGATGCGGATCAGGTCATTCGAAGATTGAGAGACGAATTTAAGGATCGGGCCGTTATTGGTGCAGGAACTGTACTGGAGTCACTGACGGCAAGAATTGCTATTCTGGCCGGAGCAGAATTTGTCGTAAGTCCTTCTTTTGAAGAAGAAACAGCGAAGCTATGCAATTTGTATGCGATTCCTTATATGCCTGGCTGCATGACGCTGAATGAGATCAAGGAAGCCATGAAATTGGGTAGTGATGTTGTGAAGTTGTTCCCGGGCAATACGATGGGGGCGGACTTTGTTAAGGCCGTGAGAGGGCCAATGCCTCACGTGCAGATTATGCCAACCGGTGGCGTTGATCTGGATAATATGGAAACCTGGCTGCGTAACGGCTGTGTGGCCGTGGGAATTGGAGGCAATTTGACGGCTCCAGCCAAGGAAGGTCGCTACGACTTGATCACAGAAAATGCAGCGCGTTATGTGGCTAAATACAAAGAAGTACGTGCAGCGTTGTAGGCTTCAGAAAATATAGGTTTTTATACTAATTTGTGATGGAGGCGTAGGCATGGGTCTGGACGATTTTTCATTGGATTTTTTTAGTCTAAAAGGTAAAACGGCGATTGTAACAGGGGGCAACAGTGGATTAGGTCAAGGATATTCCGTAGCTTTGGCCAAAGCAGGCGCAAACCTGTTCATTGTAGCTAACAATGATGATTATGAAGAAACAAGACGTCTGCTGGAGCCAACGGGTGTGAAGTTTGCTTTTCACCAGGCTGACCTGACTGAAAAAGCATCCATTAAAAAACTTGTAGAAGAGTGTGTCAAGGAATTTGGCAAAATTGATATCCTTGTCAATAACGCGGGTACGATCCGCCGCGCTCCTTTGCTGGAGTATAAAGATGAAGATTGGGACGCTGTTATGGAAATCAACCTGAATGCTGTATACCATTTGAGCCAGGAAGTGGCGAAGATAATGGTAGAGCAAAAAAGCGGGAAGATTATTAATGTCGCTTCTATGCTTGCTTTCCAGGGCGGCAAGTTCGTTCCGCCATATACAGCAAGCAAGCACGCAGTAGCTGGTATAACCAAGGCATTTGCGAACGAACTGGCGGTTCATAACGTTCAGATTAATGCGATTGCCCCTGGTTATATTGCTACGGCGAACACGGCTCCAATTCGTGCGGATGAGAATCGCAATCAAGAGATTTTGTCACGTATTCCTGCGGGTCGTTGGGGTGATCCGTCTGACCTGATGGGGGTTGTTGTTTTCCTCGCCAGTCAGGGTTCGGACTACATGAATGGTCATATCTTGGCGGTGGATGGCGGCTGGCTGGTACGTTAATCAGCGCCAATCACATCGAAGCTATGAACTGAAAGCTGCCTCAAAAGGAACTTGTCCTTTCAGGCAGCTTTTATTTGTTTGATGAACCTGTAAGCTGAATATGAAGATTTGGGGCGTTGTGTCGATCCGTCCTATGCATATGGCACGAATGCCTTTATAATTTAATGAGATAAAAATTGCCTAGGCTCCAGCCGTTACACTTGGTTGGAGCCTTTGAGCATAATACAGAATGGATTGGAGAATGGAGAGATGAGTTCACAGCAACACCAACGAGCTTTGGTATACAAATCGTTGTGGCATGCAGGTCCTTGGGTGCTTGCCGCAGGGATCATCCTGGTAGGTGCCAATCTGCGCGCCTCGATTACTTCGGTAGGACCCCTTATCGGTTTGATTAAGGATTCTTTGCATATTTCGAATACACTAAGTGGTCTGTTAACGACGTTCCCGCTGCTTGCTTTTGCACTGTTGTCGCCTTTTGTAGCCAAACTGTCGCGGCGCTTCGGGTCTTCCCTTATTATTTTTGCGGCCTTGCTGCTGTTGACCGCAGGTATTGTAGTGCGCTCGACGCTGGGGGTGACTGCATTATTTGTCGGGACTGCGATGCTGGGACTGGCTATTGCTGTGTGCAATGTTTTGCTGCCCAGTTTGATCAAAGAGGAATTTCCCCGCAACAGCGGACTAATGACCGGCGTATATTCCGTATCCATGAATGTGGTCGCTGCAACAGCATCCGGTCTGAGTATACCGCTGGCTCTGAATGGAGGAATGGGCTGGCGCGGTGCTTTGGGGATTTGGGCGATTGTCGGTGTCCTAGGTATTTTACTCTGGGTGCCGCAGCTCCTTAAGGCGCGCCGAACGGCTAGTCAAGCGGTAGTATCTGCCCGAACGGTGAATGTGTATAAATCGTCTTTGGCTTGGAAGGTAACGCTGTTTATGGGGCTGCAATCTGCCCTGTTCTATGTTCCTGCTGCCTGGTTTCCCGAAATGATGAGCGGACAGGGAATGGATTCAGAGACTGCGGGATGGATGCTGTCTGTGATGCAATTTTCGCAAATGCCATTTACTTTTATTGTGCCTATTTGGGCGGCGCGAGTGAAGAATCAGCGGATATTGGTTCTGATTATGGCTGCGCTCTATTTTATAGGTCTGGGTGGATTTCTGCTCGGGGCTACACAGTGGAGTGTGATTTGGGTCATTTGTATGGGTATAGCGGGTGGTTTTGCTTTTCCGCTAGTTATGATGTTCTTTAATTTGCGGACGCGAACACCGCAGCAGGCAGCAGAGCTGTCAGGTATGGCGCAATCCTTTGGTTATTTGCTAGCAGCGACTGGGCCGACGCTGTTCGGCTATTTGCATGATGCGACACAAGGCTGGACAATTCCGCTGCTTTTACTCTTGTGCCTGAGTGTTCTGCTTATGTTTACAGGGCTGGGTGCAGCTAAGAAACGATATGTCGGAGGCGAGGTGGATGATCAGGCTGCAATTTGATGCAGATGGCTACAGTGTGGTCTATAATGCAGATCGTGTTATGTTGTTGGCTAAAGAGTTTGCATTGTTGCGCTTTTTATACGATAACCGGAATCAGGTGTTCACCCGGGAACAACTGCTGGATCGTGTGTGGCCACTGGAATATCCAGTGGAGCGTACAGTGGATGATCATATCTATAGATTGCGCAAAAAACTTAAGTCATGGAATGGACTCCGTATTCATACGGTCAGAGGATATGGCTACAGCTTGACCCTGACTGCCATACAACCACGAAATCATCCTTCTTTGCACGATCAGGAAGTACAGGACGCCGTTCATGGACTTTTTCGAAAGTATCACCTGCTGGGGCAAGGCGATTCCATCGTAGCGCTGGCTGAACAGCAGGAGCAGATGGGTTTTCAAATGTCTGCCTATTATCAAATGTATACCCGTTTTGTACAGGCGGATGTAGCTTGGTTTTTGAAGCAAGAGGATTTTGCACCCGCAGACCGTTTGTATTGGATGTTGCTGCTTTATACGTGCACCGCAGGGGTAACGGATCAAGGGCTTGCCCTATGTGAACGTGCGCTTGCCAGCGGATTGCTGTCCAGTGATCAGGAGCGGGAATTACGTATCCTCAATATTCTGGAGGCTTATGTGGAGAATGGACAACCTGAACGCGCACAGGAAGGTCTACCACTGACCTTCAAGGTTATGGAGCGGGATGATCTTGATAAATTTGAGATGCCGGTTGCGCTCATGGAGATGTACATGCATCTGGTCGCCAATCATATGGAAAAGGCTGCCGAACTGTCTGATCGTCTGGAAGGCATGCTGTCAGAGGCTCCGTATTTGCGCGAACTGGGCCGTTATCGCTTGCTGCGCGGACTTATGCTGTTGCGTACTGGAGATGTAGACCAGGCCGAGCGGCTCATGGATGAGGGGCTGGTCACCCTTGATATGGCGAAACAGGAGCTATTAAAAATCAAAGCAATAAGTCAAATTCGTAGTTTTTTAAAGCTTTGCAGCCCGTATCCAAGGCTGGAAGAGAAGTATGCGACTCAGTATGATCAGCTTGACCGGGACAACAGTTTAACACTGCATCGTTCAGTGCTAAGGCACTGGCTGGAGCAGATCCTTTCTTAGGCCTGACTTCCTTAGCTGTCTGATTTTCCTCTGATATAGGCCCGCTAGAATGTTCTTATTGCTAAAGAAGCAGAAAATGAGAGCAGGGTGAGTAGAAATGAAGGAAAATAAAGAATTGCAATCCACGCCTAGCATTTGGCGTAATGGTCGTTTTCGGCGGATGTTTGCGGCACATACCGCTGCTTCCTTTGGTGATTGGTTTGATGCTATCGCCATTCAGGTGCTTGTAGCTTACCGCTGGGAAGCCGATCCCATGCTGATTGCGCTGATTCCGGTAGTTATGGCGCTACCGGGTCTGCTGCTCGGTTCCATTGCAGGCACGTTAGCCGACCGGGTACATAAGGCCCGACTGATGATCGGCTGCGATGTAGCTGTCGCCTTATTGACGCTGACGATTCTCGCCGTCCCTGGTCCGGTGTGGCTGTTGCCTTTGCTCGGCTTGCGCGCGGCGGCTGGCGTATTCCAAATGCCGTCACAGCAAGGTTTGACTCGTACAGTAGTCGCCAGTGGCGACCTATTCCGTGCAACCTCACTGAATGGCCTGGTCAATCAGGCCTCCAAAGTGGCGGGACCATTGCTGGGCGCCATGACCTTGACTGTGCTGTCCCCGCAAGCATGCATTATCCTGAATGCACTGCTGCGCCTCTGCTCCGGCCTCTTGCTATGGCCGCTGCGCGGAATCGGTCCGGCGCTGGCCAGCACAGACCAGCAAGCGGTTGCTGGTGCTGACGAGCAGCTAGGAAAGTCGACATCGGTTACAGCGCATGGGGCTGATGATGCCAAGATGCAGGGAGAGCCTGCTCACGTATCCCGTTTTTTCAGCCAGTGGCGGGAGGGTTGGGCGTTCCTCTGGCGCAGTCGAATGCTTTTGCATACGCTCATATTCGGGCTGTTCGGCTTGATCGCCATTCTTATGATCGACTACCAGTTCCCTACGTTGCTGAGAGTGCTCGCTCCGGGCAACGAATCGCTGCTTGGCTGGCTGGTTTCCGCCATAGGTGCTGGCGCTGTTGGTTGTATGCTTGTGCTTAATCGCTTGAATCGTATAAGCGCAGGCTGGGGACTCGGTGGAGGCTATGTGCTGATTGGCGGAGCGATTGCCGCTTTAGGCTGGGCGCAGCCCGGGACAGGACTACCCGTACTGCTTACGATCGGGGCTATGCTAGGTGTGGGGAATGGTCTGTACATTATCACCCAGAATTACATATTACAAGCCAAAACCCCTGCTGATATGGTGGGGCGTGTCTTCGGTATTCAAAGTACCGTGATTGGAGCGATCATGGTCATTTCGCCGCTTACCGGGGGAGTATTGATCCGAATAGCAGGGGCAGGAACGGCTTTTGTCTGGATCGGGATGTCTGTTGGAATCCTGGGTTTGGCAGGACTTCTGCTTCAATCTGTAATTTGGCGCGAGTCTCTTGCTGATCCTCCCCCTTCGACTGAACAAAATGTCGATCTAGCGTAATCGTTTGCTTCCATTTAAGAAATTTATATTATTGTAGCATCAATATTTTTAGCATAGGAGAGATCATGTTGACTGAAAATTATTCGTCCGTAACGCCAGTGGCACGACTGCTTGAAGGATCACGAGTGTACTTGCGTCCCATTAACGTGGAGGACACCGAGCTGTATTATAATACGTTGTTTCATCAGGAAGTGCGGAGGCTGACGGGCACACAGCGAAGCTTTACCAAAGAGCAAATTGCTCGTTATATAGAAGCTAAAGGACAGGATTCCTCAAGCCTGCTGCTGCTCATTGCACTTCAGGAAGATGATCGTGTCATCGGGGATATTGCGCTACAGGATATGGATAGCCTGAATCACAGCGCCAATATCCGTATTGCGATCAATGAGCATGGGGATCAAGGCAAAGGCTACGGCACCGAAGCGCTTGTGCTCATGCTAGGCTATGGATTCGGTATTTGTAACCTGCATCGGATTGAGCTGAATGTATTTGATTTTAATGAACGGGCCATCCGTTGCTATGAAAAAGTAGGCTTTCAACGTGAAGGTGTGCAGCGGGATGCTTTATTTTACAATTATGAATACCATGATTCGATTCTGATGAGTATGCTGCAGCATGAATACTGTGCCCGGTATGTGGAAAAAACAAAAAGTTGACTCAATGACGTTTACAGGGGTTTAAAGAAGAGATATAATTAAATGATAAAGTTACTTGTTTGCGCAAGGATGACCGACAACATCAAATGAATATATGAATTATCGGAGGAGCCTGTCACCAAGGCTCCTTTATGTCTTTTTAGGGGAACCTGTGCTGTATGTAGGGTTTCCCTTTTTATTTTGCGAGTTGTGGTCTGTTAAGGTCAGACACATATTTTGGACGATTGTTCTGCATTTTATGATTATCCGTTTTCTTCAATTGTAGATGATGCGCAAATGAGTTCAAGGATTAAATAAAAGGAGGTTATAAACCTATGCAATTTATATTGTATCTTCTTTTGATTCTATTGTTTACAAAAGTAGCCGGTCATTTATCGGTTAAGCTCGGTCAACCTGCGGTATTGGGGAAGCTGATCGCTGGTATCGTGCTGGGCCCGGCAGTTTTGGGATGGGTACAAAATGATTCGCTGATTCATGACATGTCTGAAATCGGCGTGTTGCTGTTGATGTTCATTGCCGGGCTGGAGACGGATCTGGATCAGCTTCGGCGCAACTGGAAGCCTGCGGTAGCAGTGGCTGTCGGGGGTATTATTTTGCCGTTACTCTGTGGTTTTGGCGTTGGTGAAGCCTTTGGATTTTCCGTGCATGAAGGATGGTTTTTGGGGATTGTCTTGAGTGCTACTTCCGTAAGCATTACAGTGCAAGTGCTCAAGGATATGAACAAGCTAAATACCCGAGAAGGCTCGACCATTTTGGGTGCGGCAGTGCTGGATGATGTGCTTGTCGTGGTGCTGCTTGCGGTCATGATGAGTATATTCGGTATGGGCGGAGAAACTTCGCTGGGACTTCTTGTTGGCAAAAAGCTAGTTTTCTTCGTAGTAGCTATTTTGGGTGGCTGGTTCGTTGTTCCATGGATTATGAAAATACTTGCCCCCCTCAAAGTGACCGAAGCTGTGATTACTGCTGCGTTGGTCATTTGCTTCGGTTTTGCGTATTTTGCAGATTTGATGGGTATGGCGGGCATTATCGGAGCTTTTGCTGCCGGGATTGCCATTTCGCAAACAAGCTTTAAGCCTGTCGTAGAAGAAAAGGTGGAGCCCATCGCTTATTCCATCTTTGTGCCAGTATTTTTTGTCAGCATTGGCTTAAATGTATCTTTTGAGGGAGTGGGGCAGCAGCTTGGGTTTGTTGTTGTTTTGACCCTGATAGCACTGGTGACGAAGTTGGTCGGAGGAGGCATCGGCGCGCGGCTGACAGGTTTTAATACCCGTTCCTCGCTTGCGATTGGTTCTGGCATGATATCTCGCGGAGAAGTTGCGCTTATTATCGCAGCCACCGGGCTGCAAACAGGCCTGCTGGCACAACAGTATTTTACATCAGTCATCATTGCCGTTATTTTGACGACTTTGGCTGCACCTCCAATTCTTAAGCTAAGTTTTAGTGACAGGAAGACTGTAAGCCGAGTTAAACAGTAGAAGATTGGACGAACCAGACATACAGTAAGACCCTTCTGATTCATTTTCCAAGCAGGATGGAAAGTGATCGAAGGGTCTTTTTATGTTGGAATGTTCGGTTCGGTCGTAGAATTAGGACTCGGATACGACGGTGAAACGTTGATTCAAATGTTGTGGTTTTTCAATTTCGTCTACTACGGCAACTGCATAATCTTCATAGCTGACATAGCTTGCACCTTTGGAATTAACCAGTAGTGTGTCTTTGCCCACTTGGTAAGAGCCTGTACGTTGGCCGAGAGCAAATTCCGCGGAAGGACTAATAAACGTCCAGTTCAGGTCGCTGGTACCGCGTAGAATGTCCAGGTTCTTCCCTTGGTTATGAGCTGTTGGATATACAAAATCAGGGAAGTCGGGAGTATCCTTGACCAAGAGTGTCTGAGATTCATCCGTAAACAAGCTGCCTGCACCACCTACGACAATCAGGCGAGTACCGGATACATTGCGGAGAGCCTCAATTAGCACGTTACCTGCATCTACATGCAGATGCTCTTGTCCGAACGGAGCGGCAAAAGCATTAACAACGGCGTCAAAACCTTTCAGATCATCTGTTTTCAGGTCAAAAACGTCTTTTTGTACTACAGTTGCACGATTATCCGTTACTTTAGCTGGGTCACGGACGATGGCGGTTACTTCATGCCCTCTGTCTAATGCTTCTTTTACGATATTACTTCCTGCTTTACCGCCTGCACCAATAACTGCAATTTTCATAATAGAATAGCCTCCTAAAAAATAATTTGGATGATTTATTGGCTTAATTCATGCGTTGTATGATGTTCATACTTGAACTTTAATATGTAACCATTATAGTTACAACATAAAATAAAAGTCAAGCTCTTCTTTGGGCAAAATAGAGTCCTCCGATTGGAAAGAGAGGAACTCGTTTAAATATAAGGTGATACTGAATGAATAAATGTAAACCATATTGAATACATGTAGACCGCAAATAAGAAAGGAAGAGTGAAACGATATGAGTAAAAAAGTACAGCTGGAGCCCGCAGCGCAAAAATTCGCAGACGATAATGCCAAGCCTCCGTTTCTGTATGATTTGGGTCCTGAAAAAGGACGTGAAACGGTCAATGAGGTTCAATCCGGTCCAGCAGATAAACCTGCCGCAGATCTGGAGGATCTGTCGATTCCAGGTGGCCCTGGCGGTGAGGTGAAGGTCAGAATTGTTCGCCCCCAACAGGTGACAGGTGATCTCCCGGTGATTGTATATATCCACGGAGCAGGCTGGGTATTCGGTAATGCTCATACGCATGACCGTCTGATTCGTGAATTGGCAGTAGGCTCACAGGCAGCTGTTGTATTCCCTGAATACAGCTTGTCACCTGAAGCTAAATATCCGACGGCGATTGAGGAAATTTACGCGGTCGTTCAATGGGTGGCACAGCATGGGCGCGAGCATGGGCTGAAGCCCGATACGCTAACGATCGCCGGAGATAGTGTCGGTGGTAACATGACTGCAGCTGTAACTCTGCTGGCCAAAGAACGCAGTGGCCCTGCCATTCGGCAACAGTTGCTGTTCTATCCGGTGACGGACGCTTCTTTTGATACGGAATCGTACCATGAGTTCGCCACAGGGTATTTCCTGAGCCGTGAAGGGATGCAATGGTTCTGGGATCAATATACGACAGATCCTAACGAACGGGCGCAGATCACGGCGTCCCCGTTACGTGCTACCACGGATCAGCTCAAAGGGCTACCACGTGCGCTGGTTATTACAGGCGAGGCTGATGTGTTGCGTGATGAAGGGGAGGCTTATGCGAACAAGCTGCGTGAAGCTGGGGTAGATGTAACCGCTGTACGCTTTCAGGGCATCATACACGATTTTGTGATGTTGAACCCATTGTCGGAAACCGCGGCCAAGCGCGGTGCGATCACGCTTGCTACCTCGTGGCTGCGCCAAGGGTTTGGGGGCTAATAATACACAGTTAGTATGTAAGGAAGCGCCTCCCAGCTCATGGCGGGAGGTGCTTCTTTTGGTTCTGTTTATTTAATTCTATTTGCGTTTACCATATAGCGGTTTTCTATTCTTGCCTAACTTACCTAATTTTCCAGGTGATTTTATAAAGCTGAACTTCCCTAATTTTAAATTGGTTTTTCTTTTTTTCGCCACTAGAGTACGTCTTGACTTAGATGCACTTTGGGTACTATCTACAAGGTTTAGAGTGTAGTTTTCAAAATTGCCAACATTGATCTCCTCGAACCCCACGCTTCTACAGCCCTGGCCCTGGCAACTTGCTATCCAGCATCTTGTGAAAGCCTCTCTAGGAACATCTGTGTAGAAATCACCGCCCCACGAATTACCAAAACTGTCATGTCCGTAGACATAAAACGTTTGGTTTGCGGCTGATCCAGCTACAAGAAATGCGCGTCTACCGGGTTCTATACGGTACCACCCTCTCTTAGCATAGGTGATAGGACTACAACCAGAATCATAGTATCCAACGGCAACTGAAATAGGGTTAGACGTACTGTTACGAACATAAAAACCCATTCTATTCACTCCATTCTTTGAAAGATTAATATCAATCTATGCGAATTCTCTGAAAAAGTAATAGACATACGGACAACCAAAAAGTACAAAAAAAGAACATGAGATGATCCATGGATGTGGTTTATAAATAAAGGAATATATGGAGTGTAAAGGGATATTCTTATGGAACCGCTTCACGTTCGTCGACCAGAGTGATAATATAAAATTTGAACGAATTTGACCGCCATTCGGCCTAAGGAGGATATCCATGCCATTTCAGGGACAACGCATTTTACCTGCAGCTAAGCACATGAAGCAGTTGGAGGATATTTTGGACAGCTCTTATGAGTATGCTGTTTTTCTGGATACGCATGTAGCGCAGTTGCGCAACTTGTACCAGATGGCAAGGAGCCGCAACAAGCAGATGCTTCTGCATGCCGACCTGGTGCAGGGTTTGAAGAATGACGAGTATGCCGCTGAGTATTTGTGTCAGGAGATTAAGCCATTTGGGATTATCTCGACCCGTTCCGGGGTGATTGCAACCGCCAAAAAAAAGGGAATTTTTGCTGTACAGCGAGTGTTCCTGCTGGATACGATTGCGCTGGAAAAAAGCTACGCACTGGTGGAAAAAACGCGCCCCGATTATATTGAGGTGCTGCCTGGTGTTGTGCCACCGATGATTGCGGAGGTCAGTGAACGTACAGGGATTCCCATTTTGGCTGGCGGACTTATTCGTACCCCTGAGGATGTGGAGGCGGCGTTGGCAGCGGGAGCTACAGCAGTTACCACCTCCAATAAACAACTGTTTGAGCACTATAAGCGATAGCTTCTATTTGAATCAAGTGGGCGACCTACATAATCAGCAAGGAGACTGAAAAATGATGGAACAGTACATTCTTGCCTTGGATCAGGGCACAACTAGTTCGCGGGCCATCTTGTTTGATCGGCAGGGGAAAGTGGTGTACAAGGCACAACGGGAGTTTCCGCAGTATTTTCCCCAGCCGGGATGGGTAGAGCACAACGCGAATGAAATATGGAGCTCTATTTTGGCCGTCATCGCCTCTTGTCTGTCGGAATCAGGTGTAAAAGCCGGTCAAATTGCTGGAATTGGCATTACCAATCAACGGGAAACTGTGGTGGTGTGGGATAAACATACAGGCCTGCCGGTATATCATGCGCTGGTATGGCAGTCACGGCAAACGGCCGGGATTTGCGAGGACTTGAAAGGCCGTGGACTTGATCAAACTTTTCATAGCAAAACAGGGCTGCTCATTGATCCCTACTTTTCGGGTACCAAAGTCAAATGGATACTCGACAACGTTGAAGGAGCGCGAGCCCAGGCGGAACGCGGAGAGCTGTTGTTCGGTACAATCGATACCTGGCTGATCTGGAGACTGTCTGGCGGTAAAGCGCATGTAACGGACTATTCCAACGCTGCTCGTACGCTAATGTACAACATTTATGAGCTGAAATGGGATGAGGAGCTGCTGGATATTCTCGGCGTTCCTGCGTCTATGCTGCCGGAGGTGAGGTCATCCTCCGAAATATATGCGAATACGGTGGATTATCATTTTTTTGGACAGGAAATTCCCATTGCCGGAGCGGCGGGCGATCAGCAAGCAGCTTTGTTCGGTCAGGGCTGCTTTGACAAAGGCATGATTAAAAATACATACGGTACGGGCTGCTTTATGCTGATGAATACCGGAGATGAACCCTGTGAATCAAAGCATGGACTGATTACGACCATTGCATGGGGGTTGAACGGTCAGGTGAAGTATGCGTTGGAGGGCAGCATTTTTGTAGCCGGGTCTGCTATTCAGTGGCTGCGTGACGGGCTGCGTATGTTCCGCGAGGCCAAAGACAGTGAAGCGTATGCGGCGCGGGTGACCTCAACGGAGGGTGTATATTTTGTCCCAGCCTTTGTGGGTCTTGGCAGCCCGTATTGGGACAGTGATGTGCGCGGCGCGACCTTTGGCTTAACACGGGGAACATCCAAGGAGCATTTTATACGAGCGGTACTGGAATCGCTGGCCTACCAGACCAAAGATGTTCTAACCGCCATGGCGAGCGAATCGGGTGTACCTGTGCGCTCATTGCGTGTAGATGGGGGCGCAGTGATGAACGAGTTCCTGATGCAGTTCCAGAGCGATATTCTCGATCTGCCCGTGGAACGACCTGCTGTGAACGAGACAACGGCACTGGGGGCGGCGTATTTGGCAGGGCTGGCAGTCGGCTTCTGGGACAGTTTGGATGAAGTCCGGGGATATGCTCAGAGTGACCGAACCTTCACTCCGACCATGAGTGAAGAAGTGCGGGCTGAACGATATGGCGGCTGGAAAAAGGCAGTCCATGCCGCGATGGCGTTCAAGTAAAGGTGGTTTTACGACAGTAGGCAGTCAGCTGACAACAGGCAGATTCCCCTTTTCATCGTGTACTGTGTATGCTACGATATAGATAAGTTAATACTCGTCAGGAGACTTGGAGAGACCATGAACCGCTCGGCATCCGCCGCAGCGATGTTCGTGGTCTTTTTTTGTATCTTTTGGTGATTCGGTGTCAGATGGCAAAGCAGACATGTACGAAATTGGAGGGATAGATGATGGGAGAACAGGGATTTGCTGCACAGGAGAGAACGGCTGTTTTGGAACGTATGGGGCGTGAGCATTTTGATATTTTAATAATTGGTGGCGGCATTACAGGGGCGGGAATTGCGCTGGACGCTGCGGATCGTGGTTTGAAGACGGCTCTGGTGGAAATGCAGGATTTTGCAGCAGGGACATCCAGTCGTTCTACCAAGCTGGTGCATGGCGGTCTTCGTTATTTGAAGCAATTTGAGGTTAAGATGGTAGCCGAGGTCGGGAAGGAACGAGCTATCGTATTTGAAAATGGCCCTCATGTGACCATTCCGGAGCGTATGTTGCTTCCTTTTCACCAGGGTGGCACATTTAATGCATTCACCACCTCGATTGGTCTGCTGGTGTATGACTTCCTCGCTGGCGTGAAGCGTAGTGAGCGTCGCCGCATGCTGGACATCCAGGCTACGCTGGAGCGCGAGCCTTTGCTGAAGAGAGAAGGACTGAAGGGAAGCGGTAGTTATGTGGAGTACCGCACAGATGATGCTCGCCTAACGATTGAGGTGATGAAGGAAGCCGTTACACGAGGGGCGCTGGCCGTGAACTATGCCAAGGCTGACAAGCTGCTGTATGACAGCGGACGAATAAGCGGCGCCAGTGTAACCGATCGGATCACGGGAAAGCCATACGAGATCAGGGCTTCGCTGGTCATTAACGCTGCCGGGCCATGGGTAGATACATTGCGGGAAATGGATCGCTCCAAAGAGGGCAAGGTGCTTCGCCTGACGAAGGGTATCCACCTGGTATTCGATGCTGGGCGCTTCCCGCTTCAACAGGCAGTGTACTTCGATACACCGGATGGACGCATGGTATTCGCGATCCCGCGTGATGGCAAAACCTATGCAGGTACGACCGATACGGTATATGAGGGGGATACGTCGCATCCCCGGATGACCGCCGAAGACCGGGCGTATGTGCTTCAAGCGATCAACGGGATGTTCCCGGATGTGAAGCTGACGGTTGCAGATGTGGAATCCAGTTGGGCAGGGGTACGCCCGCTCATTTATGAAGATGGTAAAAGCCCTTCAGAAATTTCACGTAAGGACGAAATTTGGGAATCCCGTTCAGGTCTGATCACGATTGCAGGCGGCAAGCTGACAGGCTACCGGAAAATGTCCGAACTCGTCGTGGATCGCGCGGTGCGGGGGCTGGGCCGCTTGCATGGGCAAAGCTTTCGGGCATGCCGCACGAGGCATATCCCGATTTCGGGCGGCAATGTAGGCGGTTCGGCGGGTTGGGACGCTTTCGTGAGCAAGCAAGCCGCAGCGGGTGCCGCGCTCGGTCTGTCGCCAGAAACCGCCAGAGCATGGGCTGCTCGCTATGGCTCAAATGTGGAGCGACTGTTCGCCATAGCGACACGGAGCATGAAGAACGCCACCGAGACGGAAGCGGCGTTGCCTATAGAAGTGCGTGTTCCGCTATTGTACGCGATGGAACAGGAAATGACGGTGACACCGTCTGACTTTTTCATACGTCGCACTGGAGCACTGTTCTTTCAGATTGACGAGGTGAAGCGCTGGAAGCAGGCTGTCATTGCATGGATGTCCGAGTACGCAGGCTGGAGCGCCGAGCAAGAACGCCAATATACGACTGAGCTGGATGCTTATCTGTATGAAGCTGTGACACCTGTAGAGGTAGAGGCGGAACCCAGCGCTGTTAAAGCCATCTGATACAACGTGAGGGATGCGTATCCTTTACCGCTCCGCTTCTCTACAATCGTTTCGTTTCTCACCACTGCTTTAAGCGAAAAAGGGTCTTACAAAACAAAAGCAGCGATTCTCTATTCATAAGAGAATCGCTGCTTCATTGTATACAGATGGCTTACAGCATCAGGTGGAACAGGAATGGGGCAGCCGCCAAGGTAAAGAGAGCGGCGAGCACCATCGAGATGCTGGAAATCGTACCTGTCAACGAACTGAACTCGAACGCTTTGGAAGTACCCGTACCATGAGCACCGGTACCAAGCAATACCCCGCGTGAAACCTCATTTTCAATCCGAAACAGTTTGACAATCATCGGGCCGATAATAAGACCGCTCAATCCGGTCAGAATAACGAATACAGCCGTGACCGTCGGATTACCGCCAATCGTTTGCGATACATTCATCGCAATAGGTGTCGTAATGGAGCGAGGAATCAGGCTGCTTAGCAGCGAGGAGTCCAGGTGCATCCACTTGGCGAGCGCCATAGAGGACAGCACGGCTACGACAGATCCAGATAACACACTAAGCACGATTTGGGCCGCGTGTTTTTTTAACACAGGGAAATATCGGTACAAAGGGACAGCAAATGCAATCGTAGCTGGCTGTAGCAGCATGGATAGAAAATGAGCGCCTGAATTATAAGAACGGTAGTTCACACCCGTCAGCGTCAAAATCAAAATGATAACCACAGGTGTAATGAGCAATGGGGACAAATACACCTTGGGCAATGTGCGGTACATGCGTTTGGCCATCCAGTAAATAGCAAGTGTTAATATAATACATAGAAGACCGGTCATGATGATTTATGCTCCTTTCGTTTACCAAGCAGACTGGCGATCATACCTGTGCAGGCCATCACCAGGAAGGTGCCGAGCAGCACGACCAGCATAATGCTCATGCCATCGTGTTCCAGCATCGGCCAATAATTCATAACGCCAACAGCGGAGGGAATAAAGAATAATAGCAGCTCGGCCAGCAACCAGTTAGCGCCAACCTCGATCCAGCTTAGTCGAACCACGCCCGTTTGCAGCAGAATAAAGAGAATCAGCATACCGATGATACTACCGGGTACAGGCAGGTGGAGCCAGGAGACCACCGCGTTCAGGATGAGCGAAAAGGCCATCAGGACGGCGATCTGAAGGACACCGCGTATGAAGCTTTTCATATATAAAGTCTCCTATCTTCGAGATCCGTTATTTTCAAACTGTAATGAAATTTTACATCACAAGCTTTCATGAGTAAAATGCATATAAAGAATGAAGTCTATTCCGTTTGTCTATGGAAGAAGGTGTAGCTTTGGATATCCGACATTTGCAATATTTTCTGGAAGTCGCGCGGTTGCGCAGCTTTACGAAGGCAGCCCAGAGCATGTTTATTACTCAGCCGACGATCAGTAAGACGATTAAAAGCCTGGAAGAAGAATTGGGAGTTACTCTGTTCGATCGGATTGGCAAAAAAATCGAACTGACGGATGCGGGCAAGGTCATTGAGCTTCAGGCCCAAGCGATTGTGAAGTCCTTTCAGAGCCTGTCCTCGGAACTGAGTGATTTGATGAACCTGAAAAAAGGACATATCCGCATTGGTCTGCCTCCTATGGTCGGATCGAGCTTTTTTCCGCGTGTCATTGGAGAATTTCACAAGGCCTTTCCCGATGTGACGATTCAATTGTTCGAGGATGGAGCGAAGAAAGTGGAACAGGACGTAGAAGCTGGCGCGCTGGATATCGGGGTGATTGTGCTGCCACCGGTTGGAGATATGTTCGAGACATTTCTATTTGTGGAGGAAAAGCTGAATCTGCTCGTTCATCCTACGCATGCATTGGCTGAGTGCAAGGAGGTGCCGCTATCTGCGTTAGCAGAGGAGGCGTTTGTGCTGTTCCGTGAGGATTTTACGCTGCATGACCGTATCATTGCCGAATGTGTTCGTGCCGGCTTTCAGCCGCGTGTAGTCTACGAAAGCTCTCAATGGGATTTGATTAGCGAAATGGTTGCTGCCAACCTGGGAGTAGCGTTATTGCCGGAGGCGATATGCCGGGATTTGGATTCCGAACGTTTGCGTGTTCTTCCGCTGGTGGACCCTGTCATTCCTTGGCATTTGGGGATGATTTGGCGGAACGATCGGTATCTGTCCTTTGCTGCCAGAGAGTGGATATCCTTCACACAGCGATTGTTGCGGACAGAATATGGCGGAAGTCGTCGGTGAGAAGGACGGAAGTGGCTTACATCATAAAAAAGCTGCCCTGAGGGGCAGCGAAGTAGCTTGCTTTTATGAGTGTGTTTGGTTGATTGCGCGCTTGGTGTGAAGGTACTTGTCCATAATACGGTCAAGCCTGGAGGATTTGTCCAATACACGTTCATCTCTTAATCCGTGTAAGTCAGCCATGCGATTCAGTTCACGGCGTTCTTTTTCCATGAGTTTTTCCAATTGTTCGAGGTTCACAAAGCCCACCCCCCATGTCGATTGTAAGGCATGTCTCCACTAGCGGCAGAAGTTTTTTTGATAACGATGTTATTTCCATTTTACCACTTTTTATTAACATTAATCCAGCTTTCCTGACATTTAGCGACTAATAATTATGGTTTTGCCAACTTTACCCGATTGCGTCCTGACCGTTTAGCTTCATATAATGCTTCGTCTGCTTTTTCGAGTAAGTGCCTTGATGCAATGACAGGAGAACTGCCTGCTCCGATGGATACGGTTAAAGAGATTATGGTTCCGTCATTCAAGAGAAAACATTCATTTTCCACAGCTTTCCGAATCTTCTCAGCAAAGCTTGCCGCCTTTTCGGTATCACAATCTCCGAGTAAAATTGCAAATTCCTCTCCGCCCTTACGGGAGGGATATGCCCTTGTTGTAGATTCCCGGTTTAACAGAATTCCCAGTTGGCTTAAGACGGTGTCTCCGTTCAAATGACCATACGTATCATTAATTTTTTTAAAGTGGTCAATATCTAGCATCACGAGTCCGAAGGGTTTTTTTGTAGTCTTGGAAGCATGAAGTACCTCTTCGAACAGCGCATCAAAAGCACGCGGACTGTATAACCCGGTTAAATGATCCCGGTTTGCAGCTTCTTCCAGCAGATGAATAGCCCGTTCTGTTTTTTTGATATGGGACATCATAAAATAAGTGAACAAGCCGCCAAGCATCTTAACGGTTGTGATTATTATAATAGTTTCCGAATTCGGAGGATTAGCCACAAAGAAAGTAGATAACAGCGACACAACAACAGCTCCAAGCACGGCTGACATCCATTTGCTGAGTGTTAGCCTTTTTTCTCGAATAAAGATAAGTGAAACGACTAATGTCATGAAGCAATTGACAGTAGCAGTCAAAGAAATATCCGTCCAACCTCCAGTGATGTAAATACGGTACAGGCTTATGATCAGGGTGGTCAGCAGACCGGATACCGATCCCCCCATATAAACAGATATGATAATCGCCAGTTGGCGCAGATCAACCACAAAGTGCCCACGAATCCATAAACCGGTCATCATTAACAGAATGCCAAACAGACCCAGCATTAAACCGTTCATTACCCGATGAATAAGTGCGTGGTTTTTCAGGTAACGTTCATATTTCCGGGAAAATAAATTTCCAAAGAATAAGAAGCTCGTTAATAACGCAAAATTGTTAATTAATTCTTTTAACATGTCCCTGTCCTTTTTGCTGTAATGTGAGTTGTAGTATGTGGGAATAAAGTAAAAGGCCTCGTTTCTATATTTCGGTAAAAAGTAGATATGAATGAATACCAATCGACCACAAACGATTCTTATGTCCCTTACGTTTCGTTGATCTACGTGGTACAGTGTAAGGACTATGACCGGAACGGGTGATCGTATGAAGGAACCAATTCACATTTCGGTGCGTCCACTTGTGGAATATGTGCATCGAAGTGGCAGCATTCAGAGCGGCTTTCGTTCGAATAGCAGTATGCAGGAAGGAACTCGCGTGCATCAGGTTATCCAGAAAGGTTACAAGGAGCATGACCGCAAAGAGGTGCATTTACGTACAGAAATTTTGTATGAGGGTGAATTGTTTATCATTGAAGGCCGCTGTGACGGACTGATTGAGCTGGATGGCGTATGGACGGTTGATGAAATTAAATCAATCTCTCAGCCCCTCGAAGATATTCAGGGGGACGGCCAGCCGGTGCACTGGGCACAAGCATTTCTGTATGCCTATATGATTGCTCGTGAGGAACAGCATCATTCCATGCAAGTTCAACTTACTTATGTACAAGCACACAGTGAAAATATTCGCCGCTTCAGACGGATGCTAGCTTTTGCAGAGCTGGAGGCTTTCGCTCAGGAAATGATTGCTTGTTATGCACCGTATGCATTCCTGCTGAGAGCACATGCGGAGAAGAGGGATACCAGTATTGCTATGTTGGAGTTTCCTTTTGACACGTATCGCTCAGGTCAACGAACTCTAGCGGGTTCGGTGTATAAGACGATTGCCGAAGGGGTTAACCTGTTTGCCAAAGCACCCACAGGTATTGGTAAAACGGTATCCACTTTGTATCCTGCGATTAAGGCGATCGGCGAAGGACTGGCTAGGCGAGTATATTATGTAACGGCGCGTACCACCACTCGGGCAGCAGCTGAAGAGGCATATGCCCGAATGCAGGCCCAAGGGCTGCACATGCATGTGGTAACGTTGACGGCGAAGGATAAAATTTGCTTCAAGGATGAAAATGATTGCGATGCAGGAGCATGCAGCATGTGCGAGGGCTATTACGACCGGATTAACGGTGCGGTGTCCGATATTTTGGCGAATGAGACGTTAATGACGCGGGCGGTGATTGAGCATTATGCGCGCAAGCATAAGGTATGTCCCTTTGAATTTTCGCTAGATGTGGCGTATGCCTCGGATGGTATAATCAGTGATTATAATTATGTTTTTGATCCACGGATTTCTCTGAAAAGATTGCTGGAGGAGCACAAGCGAAAAGGTGTTGTGCTGGTGGATGAGGCGCATAATCTGGTGGAACGCGGTCGGGACATGTTTTCGGCGGAAATCCTTAAATCTTCTTTTTTGGAACTGAAGAGAGAATTTAAGTTGCTTAGCCCTGAGATTGCTGCGGCTGCGAGTGCAGTAAACGCACATATGATTACGCTGCGCAAGCTGCATGCAGATACAGGAAAAGCAGTGGAAACATCAGCACCGCAAGGGGTGCTAGAGCTGTTAGTGCCTTTTGTGGAAGCTGCTGAACGTGAACTGGTGACGGGGAGCAGTACAAGCCGCGCAAGCAGTGAGGGGACGGCCTACGCATTGCTTCTGGATACGTATTTTACCGCTCAAAATATGCTGCGAATCGCTGCTCTATACGATGAACGTTACATTACTTATATTGAAGCGGGGCGCAGTGAGGTGAGGATCAAGCTGTTTTGTCTCGATCCTTCGCATTTGCTGGGACAGGCTGTAAAGAACTACCGCTCAACTATATATTTTTCGGCGACATTGACACCGCTTGCTTATTACCGGGACATGCTCGGAGCAAGCGAGGAAGACTATACGTTACAGGTCCCTTCCCCTTTCCATCAGGAGCAATGGGATGTACGCCTGCTGCCGCTCTCCATCCGTTATCGGGATCGTGAGCGTTCCAAAGGGGCGATTGCCGATATGCTGGCTGGATTGGTTGCTGAGCGGAAAGGGAACGTCCTTGTGTTTTTCCCGTCTTATCCGTATCTGCGTGAGGTATATGAGGAGTTCATGCTTCGGGACGTGTCTGCAGATACGTTGGTACAAAGTCCAGGTATGACCGAACCGGAGCGTGATCGGTTCCTGGACACCTTCCAGCCTGGGCAAGAGCGTACCCTGCTTGGGTTTGCCGTACTGGGGGGTGTGTTTGCTGAAGGCGTCGATTTACCGGGTGATCGCTTAAACGGGGTAGTGGTCGTCGGCGTCGGCTTGCCGCAAATTGGAGCGGAGCGGGACGTGCTGCGGGATTATTTTTCGGAACAGGGACGAAATGGTTTCAACTATGCGTATGTATATCCAGGGATGAACAAGGTTCTTCAGGCAGGTGGCAGACTTATTCGCACAGAGCATGACGAAGGGCTGCTGGTCCTGGTAGATGATCGTTTTGCCAAGGAGCCATATGCTTCTTTGCTGCCAGACGAATGGAAAAGCTACCGTTTGACGGAACAAGCGGGATTAAGGAAGGAATGGATGGACTATGAATTTTAATTTTCATAATGATTCCATACGCGGGGTGCTGCGTAGCTTTGGACATGAGGATGCCGAAGTAGATAATATAGAGACTTTTGTGACATTTGCGCGCTTGGCTAACGGTATTTTCAAGGAAATGGATACAGATTTGACCAAGTTGGGGGCTTCTCAGGGCCGGATTATTGTTCTTAGTCTGTTGCATTGCCATGCGCCGCATCGCATGACACCATCGGAGTTAGCGGAAAAAGCGGATGTCACGCGTGGAACCATGACGGGGTTGATCGACGGATTAGAGCGAGATGGCATGATTGAACGTGTGGCTCATGAGAGTGACGGACGGATGGTGACTGTCGGCATAAAAGAGGCAGGACGAGAGCTATTAAGTAAGATAGTCCCTTATTATACGAAGCTGATTCGGTCATGCATGTCTGAGTTTACGCCACAGGATCATAAGATGATGAAGGGTTTGCTTGGAAAAATGAAAAACGGTTTTGAGCGGTCGTTGCCGAAAAGCTGAATCCCTGATGTCGGGGATAAGGAATAGGAGAGGGAAATATGTTCTTTTATACAGATGAGGTCTATGAAGGCCGTGATTTTGGCTCAATGGATGCCAGAGAAGGCGAGTGGAGAAATTGCGAGTTTACCCGTTGTCGCTTTCGGGGTGTAGAGATGAATGAGTCTCTTGTAGAAGGTTGTACCTTTGTGGACTGTGATTTTACCGGAGCCATCCTGAATGCATCTCACTACAAGGAGTCCGCTTTTACCAATTGTCTATTCACCAGCGCGAATCTGTTTGTAGTCCGGTTTGATAACTGTAAGCTGGTAGGTTCAGACTTTGCAGGGGCAAATATGGATGGGATCACGATTACGGGCGGAGACTGGTCCTATACGAACTTACGTCATGCAGATTTAAGAAAACAGGATTTGCGAAAAATACGCTTCAAGGAAGCTGATTTATCCGAATGCCATCTGGAAAAGGCAGATTTGCGGGAGGCGGATCTTACTCGGGTAAGGCTGCATAAAGCCCACCTTCAAGGAACAGACCTGCGCGGTGCGAAGATGGATGGCGTGAATTTTAAAGATTTGGAAATCACCGGAGCCAAGCTAGATATCGAGCAGGCAGTAGCAGTGGCCCGCTCCTATGGAGCCAAGATAGATGGTTAAAAGCACGGAGATACAGGGGCTGTCTCGACCTGTGTTACCCCGTGCTGGAGAATTGGAGAATACTAAGTCTGAAAAATTATTCTTTATGGGATGCCGGCAGTAGCGGAATCGCTGCTGCCGGATTTTGATTTGGCAACTGATCAACTCCGACGGGATCTAGAGGCTGCTGTGGTACTGTCCAGTTGCGTGCCGTATCTGCGGCAGTTTGCTGCTCCAGCAGGCGTTTGGCCACTTCGTAGCACTCATCAATATGCCGGTTGCCAATGGTCCGCATTGCAGTAAAGCCAATCGCTGCGGCTAGTCCTTGCCCCAGTAGAGGGACAAACTTGCTAACCTGCTTGGTGGCGATGCGAATGCCCATTTTCTGCAAAATCTTCACGATGGCTTCTCGGGTGATGAGTCGTCCGATTAGCTTGCTGCCAATTGAAGTGATAAAGCCATACACCATCGACTTTGTTTCTGCATCCAGACCCTCCAACTGCTGCTCAGATAATCCGAATTTTTCATTAATGGCAGGCAGTAGCTGCATCAAAATGCCGACATCAGCAAGAACGTCAGCCCCTGGAATGGGGACCAATACAGCTCCCCCTGAAGCTGCGGCCCTTTTCGTCACCATGGATTTACACTCTTTGCGGATCTGCTCCAACTCTTCTATTGTTCGGACTGTCATATGCATCTCTCCTTCCTACGCTTCCGATTAGGACCCATGCCTCTACCCTGTTATTACACACAATTCTACCTTTTTTAAGCATGGAGCAGATAAAAAAATCCCTGATGCACGTACTATCACACATTTACTCCTGTGTAGCGATCAGGCATAATGAAGGATGGTTGCCGATAAAAGAACAAGCCTGTTTTACGGGGATAAAGGAAGGAAGAGACAGATGAGTCAGACAAACGTTTATTTTAATCATGATGGTGGAGTGGATGATCTAGTATCCCTGTTTATGCTGCTTCAGATGGAACAGGTTCATTTGACCGGAGTATCGGTTATTCCAGCAGATGGTTACCTGGAGCCGGCGACGGATGCCAGCCGTAAAATTATTGATCGTTTTGGACAAAATAAAGGGCCTGTTGAAGTCGCCAAGTCTAATTCACGCGGTAAAAATCCGTTTCCTGCCGCTTGGCGTTTACATTCCTTCTATGTAGATGCATTACCTGTGCTGAATGAATCGGGGCGAATGGAAGCACCGCTTTCATCCCTGCCAGCTCATCAGCATCTAATTGAAAAGGTACGCGGAGCTGAAGGTAAAACGCTGTTGCTATTCACTGGACCGCTAACCGATCTGGCACGGGCGCTGGATGAAGCACCGGATATTGAAGCCAAGATTGAAAAGCTGGTATGGATGGGCGGCACCTTTGAAAAAGGGAATGTGGAGGAGCCGGAGCATGACGGTACCGCAGAGTGGAATGTGTTCTGGGACCCGGAAGCGGCCTATCGAGTATGGCAAAGCGGCATCACAATTGATCTGGTAGCGCTGGAAAGCACAAGCAAAGTGCCTTTAACTCCAGCCGTACGCAATCGTTGGGCTGCCGAGCGCCGATATGAAGGCGTTGATTTCCTGGGCAATTGTTACGCAGGATGTCCTCCGCTCGTGTATAGCGAGACCAACTCAACATAT
This sequence comes from Paenibacillus sp. JJ1683, assembly GCF_053006485.1. Classification (NCBI taxonomy): domain Bacteria; kingdom Bacillati; phylum Bacillota; class Bacilli; order Caryophanales; family Paenibacillaceae; genus Paenibacillus; species Paenibacillus sp. JJ1683. The sequence goes on along the minus strand of NZ_CM129820.1, from coordinate 5,414,305 downwards.
TACCTGTGGGATGTACTGACCACTGCATCTGTAGGACGCCCGGATATTGTCAAGAAAAAGACCGTGCATTGCAGTGTTATCGCAGAAGGCCCAAGTCAGGGCAGAACGGTGGAACAGGCGGATGGACGCCCTGTGAACCTGGTATATGATACAGACCCGGAAGCCTTCTTTACGTATATGGCGGATTTGGCCAAGCAGGCTGCTCCCAAACGTTACTAAGTCCAACTGTCCACAAACGTGTGGCATACAGTGATCATACTGCCTAGTGCGTATGCATAGCTAAAACCCGTGACGCTATCCGTCACGGGTTTTATTAATTGGCCCAATATGATCGCAAGCCTACCGTTTGTTCAGGCTGACTCCTGGTATATTTTCAGGGTAAACTGGAGCGTAATCTCCGTCCCTCTACCAGGTTCGCTAATCCCTGTCATTTTACCATTCATTCGTTTCAACAGCTGTTTGGTAATCTGCCAACCCAAGCCGGGATTGTCATATGAGGGAGAGTACCCATGGTCATGCTCAAGCCACAATTTCAGCTTATTCGGAGATATACCAATTCCGGTATCCTTCACCCGTACTTCCAATTCAACCTCAGGCGCATCGGTCACAGATTGAGTGGTTGCAGATAAGATGACTGATCCTGTGCTTGTAAACTTCACTGCATTATCCACCAAATTAATCAGCATACGCCGAATTTTAGCCTCATCCCCGATAAAAATAGGCGAACTGGCAAGATTCCAATCCAGCTTCAATTCTAAATTCCGTTGCACAGCTACTTCTGTGTACAAGCTCAACACATTTTCCATCATCGTTCTCAGGTCAAACGGGTCCTCAAGATCATCAATCTGTCTGGATTCAATATTGCTATAATCCAAAATATTATTCAGCAGCATCAAAAGTGAGCGACTGCTCGACTCCATGATACTCATATATTGCTGTTGTTCTTCTGTTAACTCCGTGGTCAGCATGAGATCCGTGGCTCCCCAAATTTCAGTGAGCGAAAACCGAATTTTATTACTCAGGGAAGAAATCAAATCCAGCTTGTTCATAGAAGAGACTTCAGCATCGAACTTGTCTTTTTCCAGTTCTACCACATAACCCAGAAATACAGCCATAGCCTGAAGAGCCTTTATTTCCGTTTCTGTCAAATGGGCAGATGGCGCATCCAAAACACAAATGGTTCCGTAAGCCTGACCATCTTTCATGCGAATAGGAATTCCTGTAAATGAGTGGTTCCCAATGGTTTTAGTCACATCTAAACCACATGTGTGCGGGTGAGTAGACGTTTCCGAAATGGTGAGATAATCGGCGGAATGGTTCAGCACTAGACTGCAATAGCTAAGCTCAAAAGGAAGCTCCTCACCATTGCGAACCAGTACCTCTTCCCGGTTAAATGAATCTAAAATCACATTGGTAACCCCATCATTAGCGGCAATAAAAATGGTATTTACATGTAAAATATCACTCAGCACATCAATGACGTGTGCGGTAGCTTCTTGAATACTATTATAAAAACCTGTAGGTGAAGTAGTCATGTGTCTCCAATCCTGATGCAAAGTGGTGGTTATCAAAACTCTAGTAGTTTGTGTACCCCATTCCTGGTTCTCTGAAAGTGTTGTTGGAGCGTATCGTTAATTATACATGATTATTTCATTATAAACCGAGCTTTCTACTTCGATTTACCTATTCATTTGCACAAACCTTCATCTCCTAGGTCTAGTCTACAGTTTTTCTAAGAGGTATGGGGTATGCGAGTACACATTTATGAAATCATAAAATGATTTTTTTGGGTTTTTATACATTCGTTTGCAATCTCATCATATGAAAAAAGTGTAATTAAATAGGAGAATAGAACCAGTAAAATCATGTAAATATTCTATATAATAGGTTCAGAGGTGGAATTATGAATAGACTGGAAGCCCTAGATCACTTCCACAAGACCTATGGGGAAGCTGTGTTGAATCAGAAATTACATCAGGTGGCGTCTTTGTATGAGCACAGAAAAGAAGAGCTCATCTTCTCTTTTATCCAGTCCTTTCAATTGATCTGCTTGCAAGCGAATTCTGCAGAAATGGCCAAAATAAGAATCGGATATATTACCTATTCTATGCGGCGCACATATCTGATGGATCGCAATTATAACTATGTCATCGAGGTGCATGGTAAGGATTGGTACTTTGACCCTCAACCTTGGCATGGAACCTATGATGCAGGCTGGGCGTTCAGCTTGTTGGCAGAACTGGAGGACGAACTGAATCAGCTTCGAAAACCTTATATGAATAAGGTTATTCAGCCTGATGTCGAGCGATATGTCCTTCAGGCTGCGTGGGAATTTCATCAATACATTTTGAAATTAGCTAAAGACGCTATACAGCAGGCTGTACAACTCCCTGAATTCCAAGCATTGAAATGCGAGAACGATTTGGAAATAAGAATAGGAGAGTATAAAGGAATCAGTGAGGTGGTGTATCCAACAGCTTATGGAGTACTACATGATTCAACAGGATAATCGTATTACAGAGTATATGTTTCCAGTAGAGACAAATCGTAGACAAATGTTGGAATGGGCAGAACGCTCATTGTGTACTGATGAAGAGTCTATTTTGCAATGTTATGTATCAGGCGATGCGGACTATATTGATTTTATAGAGCAACCAGTAGCCATTGTTTCTGAGCAACTAAAGGAAATCTTTGATATATACCAAGCCGGATTACGCTGGAAGCTGATTGTTTTTGCTGATATGCAGCGTATGCAGCAAACGAGGTATTGGCTGGCTCATCCGCCTAGCCTGATGTGTTTATCATCACTTAGCGAATGTCATAGGGACGGTACACTGAAGAAAATCATTTTAGATGAATATGCAGTCGAGAATCATAAGATATTCAGGGTTCAGCATGCCAATCAGCATATCATTGTGGACCTAGATGTAGCTGAATGTATTTTGAAGTTTAATCTGGCTGGCTTGAAATTACAAAAGGTTGATACGGAGAGGCCGTCTATATAAAGGAGAGTCCGATCATGAGTGAGAGCTATGTAGTGGACGGGGCACAGATACAGTGTACCTATGGAAGTCATTCGGGCAGGTTTAGTGTTTCAGCTAACAGGGGGATTAGTATTGGTGATAAATTGCAGGGGAATATTCAGGATTTTCACCCGCAGACGCATATCCCATCTTTCGGCATGTGCCGTAGTATGCACAATCCTACAGTTTCTTCTGCTAACAAGGGCAATTCTGGAAGAATCATTCCGCAACCCTGCATACCCAGCGTGTCTATGCCTTGGTTGAATGGAAAGAAGGATGTATACGTAGATCAATCTCCGGCTCTGATGAGCTGCTCCACGAACCTATGCATGTGGTGCGGAAAAATTTCATTCACGTCAGATGGGCAGGAATAGCTACTCATTGTAGAAACATCACATGTTAAGACAAATGGAGGGAGTAAGATGGGACTGGCAGGAACTGTGCTGACTTATGGAAATATTAGAGTGAATGCGCCGTATGAAATTGTCCGTCTACTGGATGTTCAATTGACACTGAAGGTAAATGAGCACGGCAAAGTGTACATCACTGCTCTCATACCGGATGAAGATCATGCGAAATATGATGGTTTAGCGCATGATGAGGATGTGCTAGAGGTATACGAGATGGATGAAGATCGAGGCACAGTAAGCATCTTTAAAGGAATCGTCACCCATATTAGAATTGGATTCAAAAATGGTGTATATCACATGTACATAGAGGCAGCCTCTTTTACATATATGCTGGATCGACAACGGAAAAATCGTTCGTTTCAAAACAGCAGCTTGACGTATTATCAATTGTTTCGGGAGCTTATAGATAGCTATCCACACGGCGATTTTATTGACCTGACAGACAGCAACCAAAAGCTGGGCGGCTTTACTATTCAGTATAGGGAGAGTGATTGGGAGTTTCTGAAAAGGATGGCCTCTCATCTGCACACTGGACTGATTGCCGAGATTACATCCGTATTTCCGCGGCTATGGTTAGGTACCTCAAAAGAACAGGTGAAAGGTGAACTGAGCAGCATTAACTTTTCCCTCCAAAAAACAAAGTCAGGCCCCCAGTATACGTATGCTGAAGTGGAGGACACGAAACGTTTTGAACTTGGAGATGTGGTCTTGTTTCGACGAAAGCATTGGGTTATTGATCAGATTCATGCAGAGATGAAGCAGGGCATTATGACATATGACTACGTTCTCGTTCCAGAAGCGGGCATTCCGAGGGAGGTTATACATAATCAGTTTATCAAAGGTGCTTCTATTGAAGGGAAAGTTATTGAATTAAATAGCGAAAACGAATCCGTTAAACTTCACTTGTCCGTAGATTCCACGCAGTCCAAAGCTGAAGGGTGCTGGTTTGCTTACCCCACTATGTATACCGGTGATGGGATCGGCTGGCATTGCATGCCCGAGCTTGGGGATCATGTCCATTTGTATTTTCCATCCAACAAAGAAAAGGAAGCTCGTGTAGTTCAATCCCTGCGTAAGAGAGACTACACAGGAGATGAAATCAGCCAGCCATCCAGAAAGCTACTTCATACCAAATCACAAAAAGTGGCGAGATTCGATGATAAGGAATTGGCCCTCTCCACCCAGAAAGACAAGATACTTGTACGCTTAAATCCTGCATCTGGTATTCACGTGTACAGTCATCACGATCTTACCTTTCACGCCGATACAGACCTGGTGCTGCATGGCAAAAAGGTACAGATGACCGCTACTCGCGAAATATCTCTGACGTGCAAAACCGGCTATATCCGAACCGATGGAACACTTCATATCAAGGCTAGTAAGTTCATGAAAAATCAGATGCCTGATGCCGAATTGAAAGCTTATCAATCCCTGATTCAAGAATTGAAGGGGAAGGGATATCCACAATGGGTACAGGATTTGATGCTTCAGTACAAAGCCGACTACTACAAGGCCGTGGCAGCAGGGGACAAAAAGGGGGCCAAGGAAGCAGCGGCCAAGGCCAAGCAATTGCGTCAGCAGGTGGCAGAAATAGATCGTATGCCTGCCTGGGCCAGAGCGCAAATGCATGGATACACGTCCCAATGGTGGGAAGCGCATGGTGCAAACGACAAGGCCAAGCAAAAGCAGATGCATCTTCTCGCCAACCAACTGCGTGACAACGTGCTAATCAACGAGCTGATTCGTGGTCATTCAGCCAAATCCTATCTGGATGCGAATCGGCTGGAGGAACTGTCCGGGCAATACGCAGATGCGGCCCATAAGCTGACCGTTGCCGACCAAAAGGCTATTGCTAAGGAAGCGGCCGCTCTGCGGAGTAAGTACGGGGTGAACAGTCAGCTTGCCAGAGAGAACTTGAACAAGCTTGCCAAGAAGTATCCAGACAGCTTCTCGTACAAGCTACCAACTACAGGCGATTGGGATAAAGAGCTTAACGCCGCACTGCATGATTTTGCGAAAAAATACGGCCTGGAGAATAAGGGCTATGGTCGGGATGTACTGGCCGTATACCTGCATCAAGTAGCCAATGGAATTCTTCCATGGCCTAAGGTTAATAAGGCTGCAACGCCAGCAGCTCCAACAACGAAAACGGAACCGGGCAAGAAGACGCCGACTACTCCTGATAAACCGTCGAAAGAGGAAACGAAGCCTACACCTTCCAGCAGTTCTGCCGAGGAGAAAAGGAAAGCCATTGTAGAATTCGCCAAGAAGTTTTTAGGCAAAATTCCTTATTGTATGGATACCAAAATTAGAACGATGAAGCTAAACCCTAATAATCCCCCTATATATATGGACTGCTCTGATTTTAGTTCCTCGGTGTACTTGACCATATTAGATGTGCATATAGGCGGTACTACAAGTGATCAAATCCATCGGGGAACAGAGATTGATCATCAAAATTTACGCTCTAGTGGAAATTATAAAAATCTGAAGTTAGGTGACTTAATCTTATTTGATTGGGGGAGTGGGGGAAAAACCAAATTCAAAGTGGATCATGTAGGAATATATGTGGGAGATGGAAAGTTCATTCACGAGCATGGTAATGCACAGACTCTTGCCGAAATGAAAAGGGACCGCAAGCCATCTCACAATGTAACAATAGATAAATTAAACACTAATTGGGGAAAGGGTTATGGTCTTATATATTCAAACGTTATCGCAATTAGACGTATTATACAAGATGATGGCTCAATAATTAATAAATAAAAAAATAAGCAATAGTTTAAAAAGCATAATAATATTTTATTCCAAGGATTCTCTCAGGAGAAAATAGTACTGCCCTGTTTAGCTAGGTAGGCTTTAATGAGAACGAAAGAGGAAGTGGTAAGAAAGTGAATTTTATAAAAATCATACTGATTGTTAGTTTCGTAACTCTTATATCAGCATATAGTGGGGTTAATAGAGGGGATGTTTCCCCATCTTCTCAACCCCAAGAAATATCATCACATAGGGTAACCCAAGATACTAGAAACGTTATTGAGAAAAAAGCACGGTGGCTTTTAAATGGGAACGAAGATCCCTACCCGACTCAATTCTTGACTAATTTGGATGACCCAACAGGAAAGACCTATATACGAATCGATGATTTGATAGATGCGATGCAAACTAAGGAAGAACGAATAAAATATCGCGGCTCCCAAGTAACTGTCAGTAGAGTATCAAATGATGGAAGTCGAATGGCGATTGTAAGGACAATCTCTGATATTGAAGAAGGGGACCAAAAACACATTCTTGAGGTATATGATTTGAACTCGGGAAAAAAGGAGTCCGAGTTTGAGTTGCCTCCAACGTCTTACCCAGTAGTCTCCCCTGATTTAGGGAAATATCTTTATGAGTCGAATGGGCAAGTATATTTATATGATGCAGTAAAGAGGAAAACGACAAAAATAGACCTTGGGAAACGTAAAATAAATTTAAGTATCATTAGTTCAGGATTATTTTCTCCAGATGGCACTAGATTCTGTTTTGAGGAAAATGACCAACCGGGTATCATTATGCTGAATCTGTCCGGTATTAGTGGAGCAAAACGTTTACTTGTAAGTTCTAAGGCTTCGCTTTTGCAATGGAATCAAGAGGATAAATTAATTTTAACAATCTCTAAGGGTGGAAAGACGTTCTTAGAAGAAATCTATTCATTAAACATACAGACTGGAAAAAAACGAAAAATCAGCGAAGGAGCAGGCGAATTTATTTTATCCCCAGATCAAAAAAAAATAGTACTGGCAGATGATGAGGTTGTGAAAATGTTTATGATTGATGTAGCTAGTGGAAAAAAAGAAGATGTTTCGTCTATTGTAAGTGGTGAAGGAACCTGGGTAGTCCCCATACAATGGATCGATACAAAAATCAATTATATGAAGTATGCCAACAAGATCGAAGTGAAAAAAATCACGGCATCTTCCACACTTCCTAATCAGAGTAACTATTCTTTTAGTGTGAACAATTTAACGGACGATAATAATTTAACCCCTTGGTGTGAAGGAACGAGGACAGGCGGAGCAGGAGAAACGGTAACTTTAGACTTGGGTTCAGCTCAAGAGGTCAGAGGTATAGAGATGATTGATGGAATTATGTGGGTTAACAATAAGTATATAGACATGAATACCATCCAGAGGATGAAACTTGATTTCTCGGACGGACAGTCGACAGTGCTTGAGAACAATGACACACGTTTTAAGTTCGATGAACCTATACGAACTTCTTTCGTTAAGATTACTATCCTTGAAGTGAAAAAAGGCGCGGACTTCCCAAATACATGTATAGGTGAGCTGAAGTTATTGTGATGAATTGTAGAAAATGAGGAAAATCTATGATGCAGATAAGTAAAATCGCGTTATTAGTCATAATCTTTTCCATGCTATGTAGCTGTATACGATCGAACGAGAGCCAAAAAGTAGGACCAGAGCGAGATGAAACCCATGCTGCTGTCTCTCAGTCCAAGAAGCTTCCCCCACCAAAAAAGTCCGTAAATTGGTTGTTGTTTGAAGCGGAAAATGGAAACATGCCTATGGATTTTTTAGCTGACATGGATGATCCTACAGGCAATACCTATATTGATTTAGACGACATTATAGGTAAATTACATGCAAGTGAAGGTGAGGCGTATCCTGAATCTGAGTTGTATCTGGATAGGTTCTCGGATGATGGCAGGCGTATTGCCTTATGTAGAGAGTCAACCGAATTGAATTATTTAGTGATCAAAATCTTTGATCTGTCTACCACAAAGAAAATAACTGAATTTAAGGTGCCGAATAGGGACTACGCCGTTATGTCTCCTGACTTGCGGAAATGTGTTTACACAGAGGATGCTGCCTTTTTTTATTATATAAATCAGATGCAGAAAACGAAAGCATTAGGACATTTATACGATGGTCACTATCTCGTTCTTCCCGTGTTCTCACCTGACAGTAACCAATTTGCCCTTGTAGATAGTAACCATAATATATTGATCTATGACTTGTCCAAGAACAAGCTAATCCAACAAATCAAGTCAGGATTAGACGGCATACAGATTGAACAGTGGCTGTATAACGATCAAATGGTCCTTTATTCAAACGATAATGATAAGGCTTATGTGCTCAATATCAGGACTGGGGAGAAGAAGTTACTAATGAAAGCCACAGACTCTCCTGTTATAACCTCGGATAACCACAGGGTTGCTTATTTGAACTTGAAGGGTGAAATCCAACAACGAGACATCCAAACAGGTCTGCCTATAAAATACTCCAATGTGTTCCACAGGATAGGCTATAACGTGTCCCCTACACAATGGATACAAACTACAACGGATTTGATGAAATATCGGAAAAACATTCCGGCACAGAGAATTGTTGCTTCATCTACACTTCCAGATCAGGCGGGGAACTCCTATGCTGCCCGTAACATCATGGATGGAGATGCGAGAACAGCCTGGTGTGAAGGAGTTAAGGGAGACGGGATCGGGGAGTGGATCAGAATTGATTTCGGCTCTATGCAAGAACTAAAGGGGTTTGAGCTTATCAATGGTTTAGCTAAGTCATCTAATGCTTTCCAAGCAAATAATAGAGTTAAACGAATGAAACTGGAGTTTTCAAATGGACAGACCATAATGGTAGATAATGATTTTATAAGAAACGAATTTCTTGATAAGCCCATTCATACTTCATTTGTAAAAATATCGATTGAGGCCGTAGAGCGAGGAACCAAATATCACGATACCTGTATGTCGGAGATACGATTCTTCTAGCATCCCTAACAAAGGAGAAGGCATATGAAGTGGAAAGAACCAACGTTTGGTGCAACCCCTATGTTGAAAGCTTTAACAACCGCTAATGCACACAGAAAAGCACAGGCTTTTGATCTGGTGGCAGAACAGAAGAAACAGAAACTGAATTACCCCGACTGGGCCCAGTCCTGGCTGCGTAAATACAAAGAGGACTGGTACATTGCTCAAGCCAACGGTGATGAGGTTGGCATGCGTAAAGCACAAAAGCTAGCAGAGGGGCTGCGAAGCAAATTACGTGAAATGGCCACATTCCCCAAGTGGGCTCAAGAACAGATGCAAAAAGAAACCGTTCGTTGGATGACTGCGGAGGCAAGCGGAGATATCAGGGAAAAGCTGGCTGCTGAGAAGGCTGGACGAGCAATTCGCGAGAAGCTAGGTTTGATCGATACGAGTACTAAAGCACCACCAGAAGTACCCATTACCACTGAATCGAAAGATGAACCTATAAAAACGAACGTAAAGACTCCGGCTGGAAAATGGATACCTGCTGAATTCCAGTATAACGGTAGTTCTAAAGCTGAAAAAACATTTAAAAGACGCTCATTAAAATTCACTAAAATGCAATGGAATCAGGAAAAGATACACGGTTTGTGGGAAGCTACAAAAAAGATACAAGAAATGTATGACATTCAGATTGATCCCCGTTTTTTGTTAGCAATTATTATTCAAGAAGGAACAGGCAGTTTTAATACTAGCAGTACAAATAGGGCAGCCGATGGTGAACATGGTGCTGAAACTAATTATGCTAAAGATTTGATGAAAGCCAATAGCTTAATATTTGGGAAAATATTGGGCTATATATACTATGGTCAGGAATTCAGAAAGGCCGTAGTAAAAAACAATAAATTGAGTGGGATTACGGGTAAAGGAAACGTTTTTCAATATTGTAATTGGATCACACCAATCATTAGAATGAAATCAAAGCAAGTTGATTGCGGGGAATATGCTAGTGATAACCATTGGGGTGAACATGTGCAGGAAGTTTACAATTTATTTAGTGGGAATGAAGCTTCTAACTATGAACAATATCTGTTGAGTCTCGATAAAAGTGTGGCTCAGAAAATTGCTGCATCCGAAGGTATTAAGCTTCCTAATGTTAATTTTAAACCTGTGCAAAATGGTAACGATAGCAAAAAAAAACGTAACGGAGAGTGGACAATCGTTGGTAAACGATAACTATAATGAGAAACGAGGAAAAGATATGTACAGGCAAGGCTACGGTTATCTCATTATAATGCTTGTAATGATATTGGCGTTAACTGCATGTAGTTCTTCGTCTATCCATGATTTTAATAGTGGGGAAACAGCTACCACCAAAGTTAAGCAAGAAGACACTGGCTACTATCCAGATAAAAAATTAGACAAAGCCAAAAATGTTGTATCTGCCGATCCTAAACTCCTTCAGGACGACGACTTTGAAGTCTCATATCGGTCGCACAAGATTGATAAAAATACGGATATTAAAGAACTTATCCATAAGTGGGGTTATGGTGAAGGATACGATAACTTCAATCGGGGATATGTTAGTGGAAATGGAACATATAGAAGATGGAGCTTGTCTTATCCTAAATATGAAGATCCAGAAATTGATTTTGTAGTCTTATCTAAAATTGAACTTGAAGGGGAGGAATTGGTGGATGGTGAAAGTTATCTAGTAGCTGTGAGCTTGGAGAATCCCAAGTTTAAAACCAAAAGAGGATTGAAGATTGGTGATACACTTAGCAAAGTACTACAACTTTACGGACAACCAAGTATTGTTAAAAATGGTAATGTTATTTACTCCAAAGATGGCCAACATTTGAGTATTAATTGGGATACTAAAACAGAGAAAGTAAATAATATTTTTATTGAGTATAACATGGAAAAATCCGTTAAGCAGCAACGTAGTGGTGATTACGTAGAAGAGGATGCTCAGCCCGATCCTGATCTAGAACCATATACTATTCAGAGAGAACAATCATTTACCACCCCTCTTAATGGATGGGGAGAAGTAAAGTTTATATCCACTTTAAAAGATGAGGATATGAATGATCTGATTCAAGCAAAGTTTTTTTTGGAAGTTAACAGTGACAAAAATGTGGAAAACAAGATCCTGTACGAATTCCCCGAATTTTATGGTAACAACGGTAAAATGATTGATAGGATCAAAGCAGTAAGTTTTAAGGATTTGAATCAGGATGGACGTACGGATATTGTTATTATTGCTGATTATATCACCGGAGTTAATGCACACGGAATAGAGACACTGCCTGTCGCGGGGATTTATTTTCAGAGAAAGGATAACACATACACTACTCTTCCTAAATTGGATAAGAATATTAATCAAACAGGCCATAATCAAACCATTCAAGATGTCGTTCAATATGTAAGCAAACAACGGATAAACGTAAATTAACCGACAAAAGGGAGCGGTAACATGGGATATCCAATCATCAAGTATAACGGGACGGTTTTATCTCTTAAAAACCCGAAAGTTAAAGTTGTACAGAAAATGAATGAGCATGTGAAAGTCTTTTTGACAGGTGTGTTAACGGGTGCCCAAATGGAAGAATATGCAGATCATATGGAAGCAGGGGCGAAGTTAGTTGTATCTTATGTGAATGATGATCATAAACAGATTGTATTATTTCGAGGATTAGTCGCGCAGTTTAGAATCAAGTTGGTGTCCAATGTAGCCCATTTGGTCGTCGAAGCTCTATCCTATACAAGCCAGCTGGATGAAGTGCTTCATAGACAAACTTTTCAAAATGTAAAGATGAAGCTGCAAGTATTGCTCGAGCATGTGCTCAAATCCTATCCCAAAGCCAATTGTACGAGCCGCTTAAAAGATCAGCTTTTACAGGAATTTACGATGCAATTCGACGAAACAGACTGGTCGTTTTTGAAGCGTATAGCGTCTCGACTCGGTTGGGGACTGATACCTGATCCGATTGGAGAAAAACCTCAGTTTTATTTTGGATTACCGGATGGTGCGAATCAAGGCGAGCTGAAACAGTATAACTACTCCATGACCAGAAAAACCAAACCAGGTTCCGGCAAGGACGACAACCTTTTGTATTATAAAGTGCAAACGACAGGAGCCAAAGATGTCCTACTGCAAATTGGGGCTGAGGTTAAATTTAAAGGGAAAACTTTATACGTCCTGCAGTCTGTGGCGTTTATACGTCATAGTGCTTTGTGGCATGAGTATGTGCTGACTACAGCGGATGGAATGAAGCAGGATTTGATTGTAAATGAGAGCATTCGTGGCATCTCGTTGAAGTCTAAGGTCATTGGAATCGAGCAGGATCATGTGAAGGTTTTCTTTTACGAAATGGACAAGGTCAAGCCGAACGTAAAGGAAACCTACGCGTTTCCAACGGCTACATTTTATACATCGGAAGGAAATACAGGATGGTACTGTATGCCGGAGTTGTTTGACTTTGTAGACATTTACTTTCCGACCGCTAAAGAAAAGGACGCCATCGTAACTCATTCAATCCGCAAGAGATCCAAAGGGGGCGACTTTATTAAGGACCCGTCCACGAAGATCTTTATGACCAAGTACCGCAAAGCCATTATATTTGAGAAAAATGAAATTTTAATCACGGGGAACGACGATGAAGTAGTGATTCGACTGCTAGATGACCACGGCATCGAATTGCGGAGTAAAAAGGACATCCGTGTTAAGGCTGATGGAAACCTAGTACTCAATGCGGGTAACACCATACAAGTCACAGCCAAAGATGCCATTGGTTTAAAATGTAAAACGAGTTTGGTCGAAATGGACGGAAACATCAAAATGACTGGAGAAAAGATAAAGACGCAGTAAATAAAACCACCAAGGGAGGGGAAAAGCATGGCTAAAGTAACTACAGGAGCAATCGTGAATGAGAAAACGCCGACCCAGGAAGATATGGTTCAAGAATGGAAACGTAAAATAAGCAAAGGCGAATATCCTTTTATTTATATAAATCAGCCTCTCGCTCAAAGTGAAAAACGGTAAATGTGTCAGGCAACGAGTAAACAAGGCTCCTTAGGAGCCTTATTTCTATGTACATCTGTGCAACTTTCACCTAACATACAGTTACAAAGACCTATTCCGCCCAAGCTATGTACTATGACCAGAAATACTGAATTCAATGACTTTATACTTATTTTTCCTCTCGACTATATCACTCGTAAATAGGATGCACTATAATTATACTACTTCTTAATTTGGGAAAAATTAGACGTTAACATTTATAATAGCCCTTCTCAGGAAGAAGGGGTCTTGTATTTGGGAACTTCGCTGTCGATAAACCAATCTGGCCCAGAGACGTCGATTACTTCTTTGGTTTTATAACTGTAATAAATAGTAATTTTGCTGTCTTCGTGACCTTTAATGTACCCATACAGATATATTCTTGAGTGGATAGCCGGATCGTCCACAACATAATCTTTTAGTATGAAATCAGCATTATAGTGTTCTTTAATAAATTCCACGCCGATCGGAGTGGCGACGTCTACTAATTCTTTTTTCTCTTTGTCGGACAAGCTGGAACAACCTCCTAAATACATAATAATTAAAATAAGTGCCAGAATCAGTTGGATTTTTCTGTTCAAGTTACAATTCTCCTTTTCTGGTAATCACCTTTTTTCATAACTCTATAATATATTTACACAATAGACAAGGTGGGAATAACTTGACCTACATTAACGACAAAACATATTGGACCATTGCAGATAGAGTGTATGACCGGGATTTGACTGCTAAAGATGCTAAGAGCAGAATTCTTCCTGACTGGAAGATTGTTGAACCTGAAGGTGCTATGCTGCATGACACAAACGGTTCTGGATTCGATGCGACGGTATTCCATAACGAAAAAACCAATCAGGTGATCATCGGTTATAGGGGGACAGAACCTCCAGATCGGCCCAAGTGGAGCGTAGCGATGGACTGGGGGACGGACATCAGCGATGTCGTCGGAGGACGCGCAAAAACGTTGGAAGAAGTCCATCATTATTATGAAAATAATAAGGCAGAGGTGGCTAAACTCTCACCACAAGTACAAAGTGCATTTCTTCAATATGAGGAAAAGTACCAGAATAATCAATTCACACAAGCCCAAAATCTATATGATGTCGTAAAAAAGGAATACCCCTCTGCTGAAATATCTACCACAGGCCATTCTCTGGGAGGAGCGGAGGCAGAGTATGTGGCGGTACGGAACGGGCTGTCTTCAGTCAGTTATAATGCACCAAGCATTGTCCATCTTTTATCGGATGATCTTCAAAAGAAGGTGGAAAACGGCGATTTTCAAAAGACGAATGTTGCCTATGTCAATCCGAAGGATACCATCGGTTCAGGGGTTAAAGATGCAAAACCACATGTGGGTACAACCTACTTTATAGACAATGATTATAAGACAGCTAATGCAGCCAAAATCACTGTTCCTGTTTCATTACCAGTCGAAAGAGAAAATAAATGGGCCAACTTTTTTTTGGGACCCAAATGGACTCCCATTGTTTATGTCCCAATTACGTTGCCCATGATGCAGCAAGATGCAATTACGAAGTTCTATAATTCGGTATTGGGTGAAGCGACGCATAGCATGGATCATTTCACATTTGATGGAAGTGGAAATATTAGCAATCCGCTGTACACCATGGATGGACAATTGGTAGAAGGAAATCCGCGGGTCCAAGCGTACGAGCAAATGCTGGCTGCGCAGGCAGAGCTCAAGCAAGTCATGGGCGATTTGGTCGAACGCTACGGTGGACAACTGGGTGCCTTCGGTCAGTTTGCTGCTAATGCCCTAGGTGTGAATTTGATGGGAGCAGGCCAACAAAATGGCCGCGCTAATGGTGGAGCTTATTTTGTAGGCAACAAAAATGGGGGTACAATTCAATTAACACCTGAAGAGCTAAAGCATGCGGCTAATCAGATGCGCTCTAGCTTGCATGGATTTTCTAGTGATACCCGTGCGTCCATTCAGTTATTTCAGGCTCATATCGGAACAAGTGAAAGTCAGTCTTTGACCCCGCTTGCGCATAGTGCTACGGCGACACTGGATCGAATTAATCGCTGGTATCAGGAATCGATTACAGAGATAGCAGAGTACATCGATCGCAAGGGTCAGGAATTTACGATGGTGGATCAATAAGAAAGAGCAGCTGGAAGAACACAACGGGAGGCGAAAGAGTTGAGCAGAATATCTTTGAGCCTGGGGGATCTGCGGAGGGCTGTACAGCAGTGCGAGCAGCTAAAGCAAAGACTTCAGCATCAGGAGCAACAGATGAAAACTATATATAGTCGTTTGCAAGACTGGCGGGGTGAATCAGCTGCTGAATTAACACGCAAAATGGAGGCGTTCCTCCAAGGAACCACATTACGGATACACGAGTTGGATGAGCATAAAGAGCAGTTGAAACGTTATATTCGCAAAATGGAAGAAGCTGATCGGCGGGAAGAAAAGCGCAAACGAGCAGCACAATGGTGATTAGGCGTATATCATAGCTAACTTTATGTTGTTGTGCCAGCTACATAACTTAAAAGAACCGTACTATCGCTAGGGGACTTCTGCGGGGTACGGTTTAATGGTGTGTACATAAAAACTACATATATAGTAGAAGAAAAAATATCTCCCGAAATGCGAAAATAGCATCTTTGGAGTCTGTAGCTTGAAGTTGCTGCTATTTTGGAGCATTGTTGTATGGGCTACAGTTGTAGGTTTCATCTGATCAATGGAAATAGCTACTTATTTCCTTTCGTTGTTATCAGCCCTTTGGTAGGATGGATCTAAACCGAGATTTTTGAAGTCGGTAAGTGTAAAAAATGTTCTAAAGCTACAAAGTTCGACATATTGTTCGCTTTTTCGCGATGTATACTATTGAATCAGGGATTTTAGTTTGCTATTTATCGCATATTTATGTATAATCTATCGTGTTGAAAGATTGATTGTACGTAATATGCTGATGAGGGTGGGTTCATGACGCTGCTCGACAGTAACGAAAGCAAGAAGCGGATGTGCCAGATTTACAATGAAGTTTCAAAGGAACTGTTCGGCTTCGGGACCACGCTGTTGCGGGCCACCGTTGAGAACAACATTGTTACCTTTGTAGCGAAGCACCGGCGTTCTCCACGCTCGGCGGCATTGGAAGTGGAAGCCCCCGGCTTGAAGCTGGAAGTGGATTTCCGAATGTCCATGCTGTACAAGAAGAGACTTCGCGAGAAGCTGATTGAGGATATGGAGCTCGATATAGAAGCTTTACTGCGCGATTATGATTCAGCAACGCAGTGGGCCATTACGAACATCATACTGAAAGAATCCTAATAAAATTGGATATTCGGCTTTTCGCTTCGGATCTATCTGAGGGGAGAACCTGTTATAACGCGCAGCGGGATCAACTTATTCTTTGTTTACGAAGAAAAGTATTCTTGTTTTACAAGAGTACTTTTCTTTTTTGTGTCATAAGGTGTGCAGAATAAAAAACAGGGGGAGTTTCATATGAAAAAGTGGTTTAAAGGATTTATGGCTGTGACCTTGGCATCTGTGGTACTGGCAGGTTGCGGCAGCAATGCTACTGGTGGTCAGGCAGATGGAAAAGATGGCTCAGCTGATGGGAAAAAGAAACTAGTTATTTCCACATGGGGCTTCTCCGAGGACTTTTTTAATAAAGAAGTGTACGCGCCTTTTGAAAAGGAGCATAACGTTGATATTGTTGTAGAAATCGGAAATAATGCGGAGCGATTGAACAAAATCAGTCAAGGCAGCACGGATGTCGATCTGATTTATCTGTCTGATTATTATGCCCAACAGGGGATTCAACAAGGGCTATTCGAGAAGTTGGATCGCAGTAAAGTGCCGAATTTGAACCAAATTTATGATATTGCCAAAGCACCGCTGGGTGAGGAATATGGACCTGCTTATACAGTTGGACGCCTCGGTATTGCCTATAATCCGGAGCTGGTGAAAAAAGATGTGACCTCCTGGGCTGATCTGTGGGGCACTGAATTCAAAGGAAACGTGACTCTGCCGAATATTACGGCAACGGCTGGGCCGATGATGGTGGATGCGGCCTCCAAGGTAGCGGGTAGCAAGGAATTTAATGAAGACCAAGCCTTTGGGAAACTGAAAGAGCTGAGTCCGAATATTGTTAAGTTTTATAGTAAAACGTCTGAGTTCGTAAATATGTTTAGCCAGCAGGAAATTGCGGGCGGTCCGATTATGGAAATGTACTTCAAAGATTTGCAGGCAGCTGTGCCAGGGGCGAAATTCGTGGCCCCAAACGAGGGTGCCTACGCAGTAATGAACACAGTTAATGTAGTAAAAGGGTCTGACCAGAAGGAACTGGCTGAGGAATTTATCAACTGGCAGCTGAGCAAGGAAGTTCAAGAAAAATCTGCCAAAGCAAAGGTTGATTCTCCGGTGAATACACAGGTGGTACTGTCTGGTGCGGATACAGAGGGAATTACGTACGGTGCAGATGTAGTGAATAAGCTGACCAAGCTGGATATGAAATTCGTTAACGATCATATCAAGGCATGGACAGATCGCTGGAACCGGGAAGTTGCACAATAATGAAAAAGATCATATTAGATGTAGATACAGGCATTGATGATGCGTTGGGTATTTTACTTGCGGCCAAAAGTGGTCAGCTGGATATCCAAGCGATTACTACAGTATGCGGTAATGTTTCACTTAAGCAAGCAACACTGAATACATGCAAAATCCTCAACCTGCTGGATAGACCGGATATTCCGGTCTATCGGGGGGCAGAGGCTCCATTAATACGCAAAGGCCTGCACGAGCACCGTGTTCATGGAGAAGACGGCATCGGAGGCGCATTGAGCGGAATAGTCCCAGCCATCTCTGCATCCGAAGGTTTCGCACCAGATATTATCATTGAGACTGTGATGGCTCACTCGGGGGAAGTAACGCTGGTTTGCACCGGACCGCTCACCAATCTGGCGTTGGCGCTGCTGAAGTGTCCCGATCTGACGGATCACGTCCATGAGGTCATTTTTATGGGCGGCGTTATTCACGGATGCGGCAATATCACACCTGTAGCGGAGTATAACATGTATGCGGATCCTGAAGCCGCACGGATCGTATTTCACGCAGGATTTGGACGATTGATACAAGTGGGGCTGGATGTAACACGGAAGGCGCTGCTGACTGCCGATCATATTGCTCGTCTGACCCGTCCAGAGATTCGTAATTATGTAGCTGAAAGCACGGCCGTGTATACCAAGCGTTATGAAGAACGCAACGGCGTAAAAGCGTGTGCGCTTCATGACCCGCTTGCCGTAGGTGTGGCATTGAATTCGAGGATAGTTGATACCTCGCTGTTATATGTCGACGTGGAAACCTCCAGTCGCATATGTGACGGACAAACGGTAGGCGATGTACAGAACCGCCTCAATCATAGTCCCAATATGAATGTGTGCGAACAGGTAGACAGCAAAGCTTTTCTGGAGCTGTTTATCCAGGTCCTGAACAAGGATTAACATTTTGATAACCGCAAGGAGCTACCCATGAAGAAAACATACTTGTATTGGCTGCTGCTGCCAGGTCTGCTTTTTCTGGCGGTGTTCATGGTCATTCCGATTGTGTTGACGATCGGTTCGACCTTCGTACAGAACAGCTCATTCACCTTAGAAGGCTATCTCCATTTCTTCAAGGACCCTTATTTTCTGAAAATATTGCTGACTACGCTGGAGGTCAGTGTCGTAACGACTCTCGTATGCGTATTGCTCGGTTTTCCGACGGCTTACTATATTTCACGAAAGGCCCCGCGTCGTAAAGGGATTTTGTTGGCGCTGGCTATCTTTCCCTTGTTGACGAGTCCGGTGGTGCGTTCATTCAGCTGGATGGTTATTTTGGGCCGCAAGGGCTTATTAAACAATGTGCTAATCAGTTTAGGACTCGTCGATGAGCCGCTGAATATTTTGTACACTCCGGCAGCGATGATTATTGGTCTGGTTCATTTGTTTTTGCCGCTGATGATCATCTCACTGATTGGTGTGCTTGAAAATATCGACGGTGACCTTGTCCATGCTGCGCAGAGTCTTGGAGCTTCCAGATTCAGCGCATTTCGTAAAATTGTATTCCCGCTGTCTGTTCCGGGTCTGATCATTGGAAGCATTCTTGTTTTCGTGGGCAGCCTGACAGCTTATACGACCCCAGCACTGCTGGGAGGAAAACAGCGGGTTATCGCTACATTTTTGTATCAAAATGCGATGACGCTTAACGACTGGTTTTTAGCTTCTGTTATCGCAACAATTATGATTGCTATTACATTTATCGTGGTCGGTCTCTTAAATAAGGCGGCCCATAAACTCAATCCGAAGGGGTAGGTGGATATGCGGGAGAAACATTACGGACTAGGCTTCTTTAGCCTGCTGGTCTTCATCTTTCTGCTCGGTCCGCTGTTGATCATATCGGTCACTTCTTTCGAGCCGGGCACGGTATTAAAATTTCCTCCGCAGGGCTTTTCCTTGCGCTGGTATGAAAATATTTTTGAAGTGGATTTGTTTATGTCCACATTCAAAACATCGATTGTCGTCTCTCTGCTGGGCAATATCTTGGCACTGCTCATCGGTATGCCAGCCGCGTATGCACTTAGTCGGTTTTCCTTTCGCGGGAAGGATGCGCTGAATGCCTTGTTCCTTTCCCCGTTGCTTATACCAGGTATTGTGCTTGGTTTTACACTGCTGCGTTATTTGATCATTGTGTACCATTTGCCGGTATACGCTGGACTTTTGATCGGACATACGGTGATTATGCTGCCGTTCATTATTAGAGTCATTGCATCCAGTTTGTCTAACTTTGATTTTGCGATTGAGGAAGCAGCGCTTAGTTTGGGAGCTGGACGGCTGGAAACCTTTTTCAAGGTGGTTCTACCCAACATCCGCTCAGGTATTATTGCGGCTATCCTGATTGCCTTTCTGGAATCATTCAACAATGTCGACATTTCCGTCTTCATGACAGGACCGGGCTTCAGCACCCTGCCTATTCAAATGCTGACTTACGTCGAGAATTACTTTGACCCGACGATTGCAGCGATCTCGGTTATGCTGATGATTTTAACGGGTATCCTGATGTTCTTGATTGAACGACTGATGGGATTGTCTTACTTCACTAAAAGGTAATGGAGGCTTCAACCTTATGGCACTGCTTACTCTGGATCGCGTTTCGGTCGCTTATGACAACCAACTGATCTTGCAGGATTTCGATTTGCAGCTCGAACGGGGGCAATTGCTCTCGTTGCTCGGACCGAGTGGTTGTGGCAAAACGACTACACTTCGTCTTATTGCAGGATTTCTCGAAGCTAAACAAGGAACATTTCTGTTTGGTGATAAGGATTATACCCGGGTTCCAGTGAATAAACGGAACTTCGGTTTTGTATTTCAAAGTTATGCGCTTTTCCCGCATTTGTCAGTTTTTGATAATGTAGCCTTTGGTTTACGCTTGCGTAAAGTAAAAGAAGATGATGTAAAACGACGCGTTATGACTATGCTGGATACGGTGAGCCTGGAGGGATTTGAAAAACGTTTCCCTGGCGAATTATCAGGCGGGCAGCGTCAACGTGTGGCGATTGCACGAGCGCTTGTGATTGAACCCGATCTGCTGTTGTTTGATGAACCTCTGAGTAACTTAGATGCTAACCTGCGTGTGAATATGCGCGTAGAAATCCGCCGTATTCAACAGGAACTGGGCATCACTACCGTATATGTATCGCACGATCAGGAGGAATGTTTTTCGATTTCTGACCAGGTTGCGATTATGAATAAGGGGAACATCGAGCAATTAGATGCTCCATCGACCATTTTTAAATATCCGACGACCGAATTTGTCGCCCGCTTTATTGGGTTTAATAATTTTCTAAGCTTTGACGAGCGCACTGAAGAAGGGGAACGTATTCGACTGAATACAAGCGACCTTTCGTTTAGCGTAGTGCGTAATCAGGGTACAGTCCAACCGGGTGCTCGCCAAGGCGCTATTCGCCCGGATGATTTGGTCATTCGAACAGAAGGCAACGAGACAGGAGAAAATGAGCTTCCCGGTGTCATTAAGGTAAGTACGTACCTAGGACGCAGCTATCAGTATGTGGTAGAGACAGCGAAAGGAAACTTTACGGCTAATCAGGAAATGGATACGCCTTACTTGAGTGGTCAACGGGTTACCCTGCATTTTCCGGCAGACAAAATGGTGCTGGTCCAATAATCAGCGGGTTCGATGAAGGAGATACATCATGCGTGCAGACAAAATGATTTTACAAGTTAAGGTGTATAACAGTTACTACAAGACGTTCGAGGAAGGCAATGTGGCTATACTTGACGGCAAGTTTATGTATATCGGTCAGCGCGGTCTGGAGTCTTTTGAGGCTGCTGAAATTGTGGAGGGGCACGGGAAATATATGATTCCCGGCCTAATCGACATCCATCTGCATATCGAAAGCACAATGGTGACACCAGCAACCTTTTCCTATGGACTCATTCGCAATGGGGTCACGACGATTGTACCAGAACCGCACGAAATGGCGAATGTTTTCGGACTGGAAGGCATTCAGGAAATGATGGAGGCCAGCAAAGATTGCGTGGCTGATATGTTTTACGGGATTCCTAGCTCTGTTCCAGCGACGCCTTTGGAAACCTCAGGGGGTGAAATTGACATCCCTGAAATTGATGCTTTGTTGCAAACAGGTGAGATGATCTGTCTGGGTGAAATTATGAATTATGTGGATGTCATTCGTGATCCGGAGAGCAAGACGAACCGCATCTTACGCCACGTTCGTGAGCACTACCCAGAGCTGATCATTGAAGGCCATACGCCGCAGTTGCTTGATCTGGATCTGCATCAGTTGATCTATGCAGGAATAGGCTCAGACCATACCCACCAAAGCATTGAGGGTATGAAGGCCAGAATGGCCGCCGGGATGTTTATTGAGATCCAGGAAAAATCCATGACCCCTGAGGTGATGGACTATCTCATTCAGGAAGACGTGGCACAACATTTTTGCTTCGTAACGGATGATGTGATGCCGGACTCTTTCGTAGAGCGAGGGCATCTGAACCACATCGTAAGTAAAGCGATCGGGATGGGAATGAAGCCTGAGGATGCGATTTATGCAGCGACGTATACTCCTGCTGCCCGGATGCGTATGCATGACCGCGGGACCATTGCGCCAGGGAAAATAGCCGACTTCGTGCTGCTATCGGATCTGGAGCAATTTGATGTAGAGCAAGTCTATAAGGACGGACTCAAGGTATTCGATAAATTCGAGGAATACCATCAGGCACCGGTAAAAAGTTGCTTTCCCGCCCACTTTTATCAAAGTGTGAAGCTCAATCCGCTTACGGAGCAGGACTTTACTGTAAAGTTGGATGTAGCTGATGGCGCACATCCATGCCGTATTATGATGGTCAAGGATGGATCTACTTTTACAAGCGAGCGGATTGCACCTGCACAAGTAGAGCAGGGTGAACTGGTATGGGAACATGGTGAACATGGACTCATTGCTACGTTTGAGCGGTATGGCAAGAACGGCAACCGTGCTTACGGTTTGATCGGGGGAGATACGATTAAACGCGGGGCAGTGGCAACCACCTATTCGCACGATAACCATAACTTGTTGGTCGTGGGGCATAACAAGCAAGATATGATATTGGCCGCGAATACGGTTTTATCCAGCCAAGGGGGCTTTTGCGTAGTTGAAAATGGCAAGGTGCTGTCCCATTTACCGTTAACGGTGGGCGGAATTTTAACAGAAGGACCGCTAGAAATGGTTGCTGCCCATGTGAAGGAACTGCGTTCAGCCTTACTGTCACTGGGCTATCGCCATTACAATCCAATCATGTCGCTCAGTACTCATTCTTTGCCAGTTAGCCCGGCTTTGAAAATTACCGATCATGGCTTGATTGATGTAAATGCAGGCAAAGTTGTATCCTTAATCGTGGAACCTTCTGAAATATAAGAATAAAAGTAGAGCTGATCCATTGCGGGTCGGCTCTTTTCATTATTCAACAGACAAAATTAACATCTTGTAGAGGCTTATTGTTGTAACCTATTTATGATGCGTTGGGAGTACTTGATGAATATTAATCAATTGGCAACTTCACATAATCTTCATGATTAAACTCTAATAAAGTGCTTGAAAAACAGTAACATAGTGTTATAATTAAAACAGGATTTAGATTAAGTCTAAATTAATCGCTAAATATTTTTTAGCTTTACGCATGGGATTTAGAAGAAAATCAGACACTACTGCTAGCGAGTATCAAGCATCACTCAACTATACTATGAATCATAACGAGAGGGGATTTTACACATGAGTACATTAAATCATACGAACGCACCTACACAAGAGGCAATTCAAGAACTGCACAAGGCATTGAACCGACACGTGGCTACTTGGTCTGTATTGTACACAAAACTGCATTATTTCCACTGGTATGTAAAAGGACCTAAATTCTTCACACTGCATGCTAAATTCGAGGAGCTTTACAATGAAGCAACAGCTAATCTAGATACGATTGCTGAACGTTTGTTGGCTATTGGCGGCCGTCCTGCTGCGACCTTGAAGGAGCATTTGCAACTGTCAGCTATTCAGGAGTCCGCAGGCGAGCAGACAGCTGAAGATATGGTGAAGTCCGTTGTAGCCGATTTTAAAACGATTACTATTGAACTGGCTAATGGTATGGAAGCGGCAGAAGCGGCACAGGACAAAGCGACAGAGGATCTTCTGAATGGCTTGAGAGAAGAAATGGATAAACATATCTGGATGCTTAGCGCATATCTGGGATAAGTTTCTGGGAGTGTTTTCCACGGATATGGAGATCAGGTGAACAAGATATACATCCCGTTGGTTCCGACCTGCTACTGGAGTATAATGACAAAGAAGCATGGAAGACCACAGGCTCATAAGGAAGTGAGCTGCCGGGATGGGGTGTAGGTTATGGAAGTGAAACAACAGCTTTTGCATGAAGCGGAGCAGTTTATATATACATGTTATGAGGAGCTGGGTCGAAGCCGCGATGATGCGGAAGCCCGGCTTCTTCATATTCGTCACGACATAGAGACTACTGGAACATACGATCATACTTATGAAGAGCTGGAACACGGGGCACTTATGGCTTGGCGGAATAGCAATCGTTGTATCGGGCGATTGTTTTGGGACAAGCTATTGGTCAGGGATGCACGTGGAGCGTCAGATGCGACGCAAGTAGTTCACGAGCTATTGGAGCATATCCGTATAGGAACGAACGGCGGTAAAATTAAGCCAACGCTTACTGTATTTCGCGCCTCCCAGCCGGGACAGCCGAATATTCGTATCTGGAACCATCAACTCATTCGTTACGCTGGATATGAAACGGATCAAGGGGTCATCGGAGACCCAATCTCGGTGGATTTCACCAATGCTTGTAGGGATATGGGGTGGCAAGGAGCGATGACTGCTTTTGATGTATTGCCGCTGGTTGTGGAAGCGGGGGGTCAGCCTCCCGAGCTCTTTGATATTCCTGAACATTTGGTGATGGAGGTGCCCATTGAGCATCCGGAACTTTCGAGTATAGCTTCTCTGGGATTGCGCTGGTATGCTGTGCCTATGATTTCGGATATGACACTGGAGATTGGCGGTATCATCTATACAGCAGCTCCGTTTAACGGCTGGTATATGGGGACAGAAATCGGTGCCCGTAATTTTGCGGATACCTTCCGTTATAATATGTTGCCACAGGTGGCCAAACTGATGGGGCTGGATACGACGAGTGAAACAACGCTTTGGCGTGATCGGGCGCTGGTAGAGTTGAACATTGCTGTGCTGCATTCTTTTAAAAAAGCGGGGGTTAGCATTGTCGACCATCATACCGCAGCGGCACAATTCAAGTTGTTTGAGGAACGGGAAGCCAAGGCTGGTCGCGCGCTGACAGGTAATTGGACGTGGCTGATCCCACCATTATCCCCAGCAACCACGCATATTTTTCATAGTTCTTATGATAATCGGCTTGTGAAGCCGAATTTCGGAGTTCAGGAAAAACCCTATATGACGAGACAGGCTAAACCAACAACAGATGTAGCGCTGCCGCAGAAGCCGCAAGGCTGTCCTTTTCATTCTGGATAATCTAACGGGAGACTGATTGCTGGATCAGGACTCCGGTTTATCCCATACAACGATCAATAGGGTCGCGATCGGCCCTATGAGCAGTGAGAGCATAAACCAGTTAAGCCTGCTCCGATTTTTGGACTGTGCCAAGCCAGCATTAATAAGGGCAAGCGTTCCCCAGCCTAAATAATAATCTTCCGGCATGGTATTCTCCTTTGTAAAAAGGTATAATATCGTACTGTGTATTGTATGAGTACATTCATAATTTCATAAGTTATATCGTAAATATAACTTTATATATCTTGGTTTGAGGAGCGAAGCTAAGTTGGAGAGAGATCAGGCAGAGCGCATTGTCGCTGAGCTTTTGGAACGAGCTGCTATAGGCGTAACAGTGAAGCTGGAGAAACGTTTTCCTGGTGAACGGCTGATTGGGGGCAAATATGCCATGCATGCTCATGCCATTACCATGTATACGGATGTTATCGAAACACAATGTTTACAGATGTTCGGCAGCGCAGATCGAGTTGAGGAATATTTTACGGTTGTGCTTGCGCATGAGATCGGGCACGCCGCCGATACTGAATTAGAGCGTCTCTCCGATGCGATGGAGCAAGAGAACAGGAGCGGGACCCGGCAACGGCTTGCGCTGCAAATTGAGGAAAACGCATGGAACTATGCGCTTAGACTGGTGCCTGAAATAGAAGCAACGTTTATTTCTGCTGTAATAGACGAGTCCCTGCTTGCCTATCGAGTCCCGATTATGGAGCAGTCTGACATTGCGTAATAATGAATGATCCCAGAGCCGTCAGGCTCTTTTTTTATTATTTTAACAAACGAGGTGGACGGAAAGATTCAAAGGAGTAGCTTTTTAAGCTGTGACACGCGTCCTTGAGATAATTCCAGCATTTCGGCTAATTCCTTTTGAGAGACATTAGGATACTCCTCCATGAGCTGCTTTAGTTTATTCAGAAGCTCATTCTGATTTCTGTAGCTCCTTCTTTTCTTCGGCTGGGCAGGACGTGCTTCACTCAAATGACTGGAGGGATTATCACTCTTCAGGTTTTCAATACAACTCTTGCATATCAGATGATCTCTGAAATAGCTTAGATGATCAACGGCACCACAAAAATAACAAGAAACCCCCGTATACTTACGAATCATCAGTCCCTCTGGTGTAATAAAAAAATCGAGGGCATCTCCAATATTAATATTCATAGAAGTGCGCAGTTCTTTGGGTAGCACAATGCGTCCCAAATGGTCCAGTGGTCGTGTCATTCCTGTATTCTTCATCATTTTTCCCCTTTCTTGGAATGCGCTTATGGTTGCAGGAATTGTATTATGTATGTTGGAAGTACAAAGCGCTTATATTACAGTTTGTTTTGGTATAGCTATCCTAAAAAAGCTCCGGCATGACGAACAATTACGTCTGCCGGAGCTTGGTGCAGCCAATGAATCTAAGATGTCATGTCGAATTACTGTGGGTTGGTTGTCCAAATGCCGGCTACTTTTAATTGAACCCGTGGTGGCAGCTTCAATGCAGCTAATGTCAGATCGGCCAAATCCTGCGGCTGAAGCATGCGGTCCTCGTCACCAATATTCAATCCCGCATTTACCGCCAATTCTGTATTGACCGTGCTTGGTGTCAGCGCGGTGACCCGAATGTTGGATTTGCGAACTTCCTGCATCAGTGCTTCCGTGAAGCCCATCAAGGCAAATTTGGATGCGCAATATGCCGAGCCTGTTGCAAAACCTCGTTCCCCTGCTGTGGAGGAAATATTAATAATATTTCCGCTCTGTTGCGCCAGCATGCTTGGAAGAGCAGCGTGTGTGACGTAATAGGTTCCCATCAGGTTTACGCGAATAATACGTTCCCACTCTTCGGGGTCCATATCTGCGACTGTGCCAAAGGTGGCGATGCCTGCATTGTTGATCAAAATATCGACGGCACCCAGTTCATGCTCCAGTGAAGCTACAGCAGCAGCGGCCTGTGTACGATCCGATATATCTGCAACAGCACTCACCACTTTCACACCGTATGTACTTCCCAGTGAATCCTGCAGCTTTTGTAGGTCGGTCAATGTGCGAGAGATTAACCCCAGATTAACGCCTTCCTTGGCCAAGGTCTCGGCAATTGCCTTACCAATTCCTTTGCTGGCTCCTGTAATAATGGCTGTTTTGTTTTTAAGTTCCATCCAGTCTCCTCCTTATCAATATATAACGTGGTTGTGCATCTGAGCACATGGTTACATTATACTAGGTTAACCCCCTTGAACCAAACTTCGCCTGATGAGACATTATGTAGTAGCCTCCTATTTGGAAATATCAATATCCCCTGAAGTGGTTTCGACCTTAATCACGCTCGCGGCGCCGGGCACAGATTCGGGAGTGTTTATGCTTCCAGAGTCAGAGTGGACATTATAGACACCTTTAAAATCGAGAGCCTGCTTAATATTTACATCACCGGAATCAGAATTCACTTCCAAGTTGGATACGGTGCGTTGCGTAATATTAGATTCCCCTGAGGTTAGGGATAGAAGGCCGTTACCGCTATAATCGCGGATGGTGACATCTCCTGAAGTAAGCTTTAGCTCCATATCTGCTGTAAGCTGATTGGCTATAAAGTTACCGGATGTTAGATTTGCGATCAGGTGGGTACTTCGGAGGTTTGTAATCTCGGCAGTGCCTGAGGTAGCAGTAATAGAAGTATTCTCCACGGAGGCATCTTGAAGTTTTACATTTCCTGAATGTGTATCTACCTGCAGATCAGCTAGTGTTTCCCCAGCAGGCATCTCTACAGTAATCGTTTGATCCAAATCAGGGGTAAACGAAAGGAATGACAAGGAAGGGGCCGGCTTCGATTGAATGGTAAGCTTACCGTTCTCAATTCGGGCATTATGAATCTGGTCGGCTACTTTTGTCTGAACTTCTCCGCTAATGCGTATCGTACCTTGGTCGCCAGAGCCAGGAGTGAACAAAATAGAAACATCATCAGAACTGTCCACTTTCAGGTTTTGAAGCTGACCACGTGTGACTGTCCATTTTTTATTTATAGCTGTTGTTTCTTTCATTACTTGTTGATTCCATGGAGCACCGTAGACCACCATTCCGGCTACACCGATGACAATGCACAATCCAGCTGCAATAAACCACTTTTTATTCATGTTGTTAGTAAGCTCCCCTCAGGGTAGTCTGATTCCATTTCCAGTATCGCACTGTGCCCTTTACCATAAGGAGTAGGAGATAACGTACCCCAGGCAGCAGCAATAGCCCCATACCTGTTAACGTGATGGAGAAGAAGAATTTGGTTGGGTAAAAGGTGCTGTTGAGCGCATAATCAGTGACGGCGAGTAGAGGGGCTGCAACGAAACTGACCGCCACTGCGGTTAATGAAGCCCATACCGCCCATAGGGTAGCTAG
This sequence comes from Paenibacillus sp. JJ1683, assembly GCF_053006485.1. Taxonomy (NCBI): domain Bacteria; kingdom Bacillati; phylum Bacillota; class Bacilli; order Caryophanales; family Paenibacillaceae; genus Paenibacillus; species Paenibacillus sp. JJ1683. The sequence continues at coordinate 5,385,563 of NZ_CM129820.1, read as the reverse complement.
AATCGGGATGGAAATCAACAAGTTGAGAAACAGCAGCCCTAAGAAAGTAAAAAGATTGCGTGCGAAGCTTCCTTGGCGAAGTGGAGGGGAAGCGTTCCAGCCTACATTGGGAACATCCAATGCTTCTCGGGCAATATCCTCTGGGTTCCCCAACTCATGGGCAATTTCAGTTTCGCTTTTTCCATTGGCCAAGCCGTAGTCAAAATGCTGGCTCAAATCACTAAGCAACTCATGGCGTACCTCTGCAGGGAGAGGAGATAGGCGCTGCTCCACCTCTGTAAGAAACTGTTTTCTATTCATCAGGATCTCCTTCCTTCAGTAGGCTTGCGACATGATGGACAAAATCATTCCATTCCCGTGTAAGTAATCTTGTATAATGGCTGCCGGTATCGGTCAGCCGGTAATATTTACGGGGCGGGCCCTCGGTCGATTCCTGTAAATACGTCGTGCAGTATCCCTCGGATACCAGACGGCGAAGCAGTGGATATAGGGCTCCCTCTGCTACTTCGATATGACGGGAGACGGCTTGAGCCAATTCGTAGCCATAGCGGTCTCTACGTCCAATTAGAACTAGAACGCATAGTTCCAGTACCCCTTTTTTGAATTGGATGTTCACATTCACGAGCGATGCTCCCTTCCTGATGTAATCATAATTCATAGGTGTCGTTCGGAATAAGGGGAAGAAACGTGTGTTTGTGCATAATTTGTCACGGGTACTAATTATAAATCAGTAGTCAGGTATAATTTAACATCATGTACTGATTAATGCAAGGTACTAAATTTTTAATAATAAAATATTCGGGTCAGAATGGGCCGGTTTTCTTTCTTGAAGGCTTACACGAATAGCAAATCTTGTAGAATAAAGTAGTTTTATTTGGAAATTCCTCGATTTCTGGCTGGAAACACCCACAGAATGTTACTTTAATTTCATTCATTAAAATGATAGATTGTAAAGTGTTCAATAGAGCTAAAGATTACCTATTATAAAGAGGTGGATAAAGGATGGACTGGAAGCACTGGTATAGGGAATTGGAACAGGATGATGAGACTTGGGATGTGTCGGAGGAGGTTGTACTGCGTGGTGTGGTACATCTTGATTTTTGCGGGCATCCGTCGGAGGTAGAAGTCGAATTTATCGTGGGAGCCGACTCTGAAGAACAGGCACAGGCTATAGAAGAACCTACGGAACCTCAGAGAAAGACATGGGAGAAGTATATGGCATGTTCGTCAGCGATCCATCCTCAAGTATTGGAGTCCATATACCATCATTATGTAGACATCGTGGAAAAGTATCGGAAGGCATACAGCTCATGGGGAGAGAACCCTAATGAATATGCGCCTTATGTGGAGCGACCAGAGCAATTGCTGGATCGAATGCAGCTTATATCTATACTGATTTCCGACTCATCGGAAAAGGATGAACTATATTTGAATTTTAATTGTTCCTGGGATCGAGAGCATGGCTTAGGTATACATCTGAAGCAGCTAAAAATCGAGCATATTCAAGGTTTATATACATTATATGACTTGGAATAAATAACTCCCTTCCGGTCTCTAATAGAAAGACCGAAAAGGGAATAGGATATGATGGATATAATAACGTGATTGGATACGATAAAAATATTAGTTGGATACAGACAGCACGGCTCGGGCTGCTTGAGCCGCCTGTACCATTTGCCGCAACGCGGCGACAGATTCCTCCTTGGTGCGGGTTTTCAGCCCACAGTCTGGATTAACCCAGAACAAATCTGCTGGCAGTACGCGCAAGGCACGCTGAATCATGCTTAGCATTTCTGATTCATCAGGAATACGCGGGCTGTGGATATCGTACACGCCCAGACCGATGCCTTTGTTGTACACCTGATCCTCAAAGCTAACAATCAGTTCACCATGACTACGAGAGGTTTCAATAGAAATCACGTCGGCATCCATGTCTGAAATGGACTGGATCATATCTTGGAATTCGGAATAGCACATGTGTGTATGGATTTGGGTCGCAGGTTCAACAGTGGCCGTGGTCACAAGGAAGGCTTGAACCGCCCAATCCAGATAGTCCTGCTGTTGTTCTTTTTTCAACGGGAGCCCTTCGCGAATTGCGGGTTCATCCACCTGAATCATGCTAATACCCGCTTGTTCGAGTGCCTCTACCTCTGCCCGTAATGCCAGAGCTAATTGCAAAGCAACTTGCCTGCGTGGAATATCATTACGTTCAAAGGACCAGTTCAAAATGGTCACAGGGCCTGTAAGCATTCCTTTAACTGGCTTGGAGGTTAACGATTGGGCAAATGCCGTCTCTTCCACAGTCATTGGTTGATCGAATGACACATCTCCGTAAATAATCGGCGGTTTAACACAGCGGGAACCGTAGGATTGCACCCATCCGTTTTGTGTAAAAGCAAAGCCTTTTAGTTTTTCGCCAAAAAACTCAACCATGTCGGTCCGTTCAAATTCCCCATGTACAAGCACATCTATGCCAATGTCCTCTTGGATATCAATCCATTCCTTGATCTGCTGCTGGATGAATGTCCGATATTGCTCGGCAGACCATTCTCCTTTGCGATAGTGCAGACGGGCCTTGCGAACCTCAGCAGTTTGCGGGAAGCTGCCGATGGTCGTCGTAGGCAGTGGGGGCAACTTCAGCCTATTTTGCTGAATTATGCGGCGCTCGGCGAAAGGAACGCTGCGTGATAGTGGCTCCTTTGCCAACAGGTCGGCCAAATCGGCAGCTGTCTGTACCCTTGCCGCTGAGCTGTTGAAGCGGGCTACCGCTTCCGCACTTTGCTCAAGCTTGGCAAGTGCGGATGGATCATGCTTACCAAGTGCAGCCGTCAAGACTGCGATTTCATCCAGCTTTTCATCGGCAAAGGCTAGTGCATGCACCAGCTCTCGGTCCAGCTTGTGCTCTGCTTCCAGACTGACCGGCACATGCAGCAGACTGCACGATGGCTGCACGATAAGCTGTTCTGCATTGATTTGTTCTGCTAACTGGCCCAACAGCGCAGCCACGGCATTCAGGTCGCTGCGCCATATATTGCGCCCATCAATGACACCAGCACCCAGCGTTTTCCCTTTGGGGAAGCCATGTCGCGATATATGCTGGAGATTTTCGCCATCATCATAGACAAAATCAAGACCCAGTCCCTGGACCGGAAGTTCAGTCAGACGCTCATAATGATCTAGGCTACCAAAGTAGGTTTGCAGCATGATGTTTAAGGAGGGAGCAGCTTGGGTCAAAGCTTCATAGACCTCCTGAATAATATCCAGATCCTCTACTGGGAATGAGGTGGTCAGGACAGGTTCATCGATTTGGACCCATTGTACGCCTTCTGCTGCTAGTTCGGACAGGACTCGGGCGTATAAAGGCAGGAAGGTTCGTATAATAGAGGCCAGATCCTTACGATCATAGCCTTTGGATAAAACAACAAATGAGTAGGGACCGATGAGAACCGGTTTACCGTCAATACCTAGCTCCTGCTTTGCTTCACGATAAGCGAGTAAGGGCTTATTTTCAGTGAGCACTGGAGCCGCATTTTCCAATTCGGGAACGATGTAGTGGTAATTGGTATTCATCCATTTGGTCATTTCGCTGGCGGTAGCTCCCTTCTGCCCACGTGCCATCCCGAAATACACAGACAGAGGAACCGGACCTGTAGGACGATAGTTGAACCGTTCGGGTACGAGACCGAACATCACAGATGTATCCAGCACATGATCGTAATAGGAAAAGTCTCCGACAGGAATGCGATCAATCCCTTTGTCACGTTGCTTGCTCAGATGCTCCAGACGCAATCTTTTCATCTCACTATGCAGTTCACTTTCGTTAATACTACCCTGCCAGAAGCGCTCCAGTGCTTTCTTCCATTCCCGGTTCCCGCCGATACGCGGATATCCCAGATTACTGCTAGTCAAACCGGACAATGTAGATCGTTCGTTAATGGACATGTAGGTTTCCTCCTAAGTGGTAGCCAGTTTATTTTTACGTACCAAAAAAGGCATTCTGTCCCCAAGGCTAAAAATAAGTAGGGGAAAGAATGCCTCCGCGATTAAAATTCAAAAATACGGCGACTGCTCTTAACACCTCCCTATCTTCCGTAGGTACTGCGATGTTGTTAAAATAGGCAGGTCTCCTGACTTACGGATCATGACGTTCAGCATCCCTTCCCGGTCTGTGGACCAGTGGGTGTATGAGCAGCTGAACATTCCCCGTTTACAGTGGCGGGACCGTCCCGGATTTGCACCGGCTTCCCTTTTAAGTCTGATCTGAATAGAAAAGACACCTATTTCCAAACTATAAGATTAAGGTATGACGAATAATTATGCACTCGTATACTTGTTCACCATCATAAGTGAAACTCACAGGATGTGCAATAGAAACAGTAATAGAAACTGGAGTGGAATCTGTTAGTTATATGCAAAAAAGACAAGCCCAACCCATCGTGGGGGACTTGTCTTTGGTATAGCATCTTGCTAAATAGAACATCGCCTTTAAGCTAATGAAACGGTGTAACCTGCTTGAGTACTGGCTTTCACATCTATCAGGCGCTGATTACGGCTGCCCCGAAAGGGGAGGGTCAGATCTTTTTGCTGTTCAACAAAACGGCCATCTACAATCACGTCACACAATAGCGCCAGCTCCTGTCGCTCCTGATCCATGAACAGATCTTCGTAGACAAAGCCTGTGTAGGCCCAGACGGTTCGGTCGGGACAAGCCGCGCGGAAGTCACGTACAAATTGCGAGCATTCTGCTGCTGAGAAAAAAGGGTCTCCCCCGCAGAGAGTCAATCCGTCCAACAGCGGATTATCCATGATATCACGGATGACCTCCTGTTGACGCTCGGGCGTGAATGGCTCCCCTGCGCGGAAGTTCCACGAAGCTGGATTAAAGCAGCCGGGACAGGCATGGCGGCAACCACTAATGAATACGACGGTGCGCAGGCCGTATCCTTCATTCAGAGATTCTGGAATATAGCCGCACAAATTCACTTATGCTTCACCCGGTCGCGAACTTCCGCTTGCTTGGCAGCATTAAAACGAACGGTATAATCACCTGTCAGATATCCGGTTACCCGACGTAAACGCTGAAAATGCGTGTGTTCCTCATCTGTGCCGCATTGAGGACAGCTTGTCCCGATAATCCCTTCATAGCCGCATTCCGTACAACGATCCACCGGATGGTTGATGGAGAAGTAGCCAATGTTCTGATGCAGCGCATATTGAACAATTTTAAGAAACGCCTCCGGGTTATTCCGCGCATTACCGTCCAGCTCAATGTATGAAATTGCACCCGCATTACATAGATTATGGAACGGAGCCTCCAAGCTGATTTTACGAGCAGCCGGGAGCTTGTAATACACCGGAATATGAAAGGAATTCGTGTAATATTCCCGGTCATTTACTTCAGGAATAACTCCGAAGTCACGTTGATCCAGCAATGTGAACTTGCCCGACAGCCCTTCGGCAGGTGTCGCGAACAGTGTAATATTTAGATTGTGATGTTCACTCATTCGATCACAATACACGCGCATGGAGGTGATGATTCGCTGTGCTTCACGGTATACAAAATCATCCTCTCCGTGGTGTTTTCCGTATAATGCTTTCATACACTCAGCCAGCCCGATAAATCCGATCGAAAGCGTACCGTGCTTTAGGACGCTTCCCACCTTCTCATCAGGTGCCAGTTCTTTTCCGCCTTCCCATACCCCTTCGCGCATCATAAAGTCCGAGGCTTTGGCTGGCTGGCTGGTCTGGATATGATAGCGGTGGATTAGACCGTCTACTGCAATTCGCATAACCTCTTCCAGTCTCGCGTCAAAGCGGTCACGGTCAGGTGTCAGACGCTTGCCTGTGCAAATACCATATTCAATCCCGAGCCGTACCAGATTAATAGTATTAAATGAGAGATTACCCTTGCCGCTCTGGCGGTTTCTGCCGAAACGGTCAGAAATGGTACGGGTACGGCAGCCCATCGTGGCAATGATGGTATCCGGGTCATCTGCGCGGTAATAGGGCAGATTGAAGGTAGCATCCACATTCACAAAGTTGGGATACATCCGCTTGCTGGAGCATTCTACCGCTTTTAAGAACAAATCGTAGTTGACATCGCCTTCTGCCTGGTTGACTCCTTTTTTACATTGGAAAATATGTTGTGGGAAAATAGGAGTTTCCCCGCTGCCCAGTCCGCGAATCGTGGCTTCCAGCAGCGATTGCGAAACAAGCCGACCTTCAGCAGACGTACACATCCCGTAATTCAGTGAAGTGAACGGAATTTGCCCCCCTGCCCGACTGCTCATCGTGTTCAGGTTATGAATGAGCGACTCGGCGGCCTGCCGGGTTTCTGTTTCCGTTTCCTCATAGGCAAATGAGTATGAACGAGGGCAGACCTCTTGCAAGTGAGTATTGGCTAAATGCAGCTCGTCGTCAGACCAACGGGAGTCTAGCTCTTCCTCGAACAGCCGGAGTCCTTTGCGCAGATGTTTGCGGAAGGAACGAGCAACGTATGGAGCTAGATCCCAATCTATTTTATTGGCAGAGACACCACCAAATTGGCTATTTTGTTGAGACTGGAATATGATGGCGACCAGTGCCATAGCAGACATAATTGTTTGTGGTGTGCGTACAGAGCCATTGCCTGTATTGAAACCGTCTTGTAGTAAACGACCAAATGGGATAAAGATACAATTTGTAGTTCCGAGCGCATATTGGTCCAAATCGTGAACATATACATACCCATGGTCAATCGCGTCTGTTAATTCAGGCGGAAGTACACGCAGGCGCGCATACCATTTGGCATATTCCGAGCCAAGCTTGCTCATTTTACCGCTAAACGATTCTCCATTTAAATTTGCATTCTCCCGCAGCATGTCCAGATCTTGTGCCCCAATGACTCGCTCACCGATGTCGTATAATTGATGTTCCTCCAGCACCTTCATCGTAAAACCCTCCATATAGTAAAAAATATATATTTTTCACAAAAACAACATATTGATGATATCTAGTGATAACCAATTATTTCGATCTATATATTGTATATACGTAGACATTGAGAGTATGTGACTATTGTCACATTGATAGAGGCGAGAAGCAGGAAAAGGCCAGGTATAGAATAAGGGACACATCCACAGATATGCACCTTACTCTACACCTGGCCATTGTAGTTACAGTGAAATAAGTAGGTTTTCGAGTACATCGTATATGATATTGGGAAAAAAATTTTTAGAAGGTTTAGAGCAGCTTTTTCAGTTGGGACACACGGCCTTGGGAAATATCGAGCATTTCTGCATACACTTTTTGTGGCAGGTTCGGATGCTCCTGAATCAGCTTGCGGAGCTTTTTTACCATTTCACCTTGTTGCACTCTGGAATGCTTGGGCTGCCAGGTAGTGTTGGCTTGGTTCGATTTGGTATGTTCTTGAGCTTGGATGGCATCATTGCTTGTGGCATGTACATGTTCATCGTTCTTTAATAACTGGATGCAATCAGCGCAAATAAAGCTGTCCCGAAAATAAGTTAAATGATCCACTGCGCCGCAAAATTTGCAGGAGACACCCGTGTATTTCCTTAATACAAATCCTTCTTCATCTACGAAGAATTCAAGCGAATCACCGATATTGATATCCATAGTGGTGCGCATTTCCTTAGGGAGTACAATTCGCCCCAGCTGATCCAGAGGCCGTGTCATTCCGGTATTTTTCATCAGCGCTTCCTCCTTCAATGATATATCCTGATTATACCAAAAAATATCATTTTTAGCTTTATATAAGAAAAAGAAATTGTAACTTTTTTTCTCGTATGCCGCGGTTTGTATTTCATCCAATTTAGGATGTTTTCGGTATTGTTGCTGGTGTACTCCTTTTTCGTTATGATATATTAAAGCGCTTTCGTGCATAACTTTTTATCATCTTAATGAAGCTAAGGAGATGACGGATTTGAGTCATGAAACAACGGGTATCGAATATTTATTTCAAGATCCGAAGATTCAACTAGATGAGCGTGTACGGGATCTCGTGTCGCGACTAACCTTAGAGGAAAAGATCGAATCTATGCTGCAATACCAGCCGGCCATTGACCGTTTGGGAGTTGCAGCTTACAAGCACGGTACGGAAGCAGCACACGGGATAGCCTGGTTGGGGGAGGCCACTTCATTTCCTCAGCCTGTGGGTTTGGCCTGTACTTGGGATACGGAGTTAATGCGTCAGATCGGCTCTGTTATTGCAGATGAGGCGCGTGTCTACTATCGTCGTGATCCAAAATTGAACGGTCTTACCCTGTGGGCGCCTACAGTGGATATGGAGCGTGACCCAAGATGGGGAAGGAATGAGGAGGCCTACGGCGAAGACCCGTATTTGACGGGAGAATTGTCGAAGGAGTTAGTCAAAGGGATACAGGGTGATCATCCGGTATATTTGAAAGCGGTTGCGACGTTAAAACATTTTCTAGGTAACAATAATGAAGTGGACCGGGGTATTGGCTCCTCCAGCATAGACCCACGAAACCTGCGAGAATATTATCTAAGAGCATTTGAGAAGCCTTTTACGGAGGGCGGAGCCCAGTCGATGATGACTTCTTACAACTTGATTAACGGGACGCCTGCTACGTTATACCATGGTGTTAACGATATTGTCAGAGGCGAATGGGGAATGGACGGCTTTGTCGTAAGTGATGCGGGTGATGTGATGGGGATTGTAAACGACCATCAATATTACGATTCCCATACGCCGGGCGTGGCTGAATCTATTCGCGCTGGAATTGACAGCATTACCGATGATGCAGAGCTCTCCAAGCAGGCGATTCGAGAAGCTTTGGAGCAGGGCTCGCTACAAGAAGAGGACTTGGATCGGGCATTGTTCCATACGTTCCGTGTTCGTTTTCGTTTGGGGGAATTTGATCCGGCGGCAGACAATCCCTATGCCTCCATCGGGGAGGAGGCTTTAATGACAGAGCAAGCCCGTGCATTGTCGTTGCGTGCGGCGAGGGAGCAGATCGTACTGCTCAAAAATGAGCAGGAACTTTTGCCATTGAACCCTGCCCAGTGTGGCAAAGTAGCGGTCATTGGTTTGCATGGCAATGAGGTGTTCCGCGACTGGTATTCCGGTACGCTGCCTTACCGGGTTACACCGCTGGAGGCGATTCGTGCCAAGTTGGAAAGCAGGGGCGCGGAGGAACGTGTCGTGTACTCCGATGCCAAAGATCGTGTGACCTTGACAGCATCGACTGATGGCGCGAAGCTCATAGTTAATTCTTCTGGCGATATGCGCTTGTCCCAGGATGGAGAGCCAACGGTATTGACCATGACAGATTGGGGCTATGGCAGCGTGACACTGCATGATGAACATCTGGGTACCTATGTGACGAGCGATGAGGAGACGCTTCGCGTGACGGCTGCTGAAGCGTATGGCTGGTATGTTAAAGAGGTCTTTGGACTGACTCCTGTGGAAACAGGGGAGCATCTGTGGACCACATGGAACGGTAAGCCAGTGATCGCAGGAACGGAAGGCTCCTTAAAGGTGATGGAATCCGCAACTCCTGCACTTAGCGCCACAGACTCCAACCATACGACTTTCCGTATAGAGTCGGTATCGGATGGCTTGGCGGAGGCGATAGCCGCTGCGCAAGCGGCAGATACAGCGATTGTATTCGTTGGAAATCACCCGCTCATTAACGGAAAGGAAGAGAATGATCGCCCAGGCTTGGAACTGGCTGCTTCCCAGCAGCGACTTATCGAGGAAGTATATCGCGTCAATCCGAATACGATTGTGGTTCTGACGGGCAGCTATCCTTTTGCGATTCCTTGGCTTCAAGAGCATATTCCAGCGATCGTATATACGTCTCATGCGGGACAAGAGCATGGTACAGCCATAGCGGATGTATTGTTTGGAGATTACGCACCCGCAGGGCGTCTGAACATGACCTGGGTTCAGAATGAGGATCAATTGGGTGATATCAGAGATTATGATATTATCCGTGGCGGCCGTACCTATCAATATTTTGAAGGGGAACCGTTATATTCATTTGGACATGGGCTAACGTATTCGCCATTTGAATATAGTGATCTGCATACAGACGCCCATAAGGATAACGTTAAATCTATGGTTGCACTTGACGCTGCGGAAACTCTCCAGGTGTGGGTAGATGTGACGAATCGGGGGGCAGCTGCTGGCGAAGAGGTTGTACAACTGTATGTACGCTCTGAAGCCTCGCGCGTAAAGCGCCCGTTGAAGACACTGTGTGGATTTCAACGCATTCGCTTGGAGCCAGGTGAGACGCGAACGGTCTCTTTTACGGTTCGGGTAAAGGATTGGGCGATTTGGGATGTCACACGGGATTGTTATTGCGTTGAATCGGGTGAATATACACTGCTGGCAGGTGCCTCCTCAGCAGATATTCGATTGGAGCATCCTGTGTACGTTCGAGGTGAAGTTATTCCACCACGGCAAGCTGGACCAAGGATACGAGCTGAAAACTTTGATGATTGCTTCGACATCCTGCTGGATGAAAGCAAGGAGCAAAGGGAGGCCTGTGTACGTCCCCGTTCAGCGCAACGTTCTGGTTGGATTGCTTTTCATGGCGTAGACATGAATACGGTGAGTGTAGCCGAGTTTCAGTGCCGCGTGTCGGGCAACAGCAGTGATGCAGCCATTGAACTGCATTTGGATGGGCCAGACAGCCAAGCTGTGGCACGCATCAATGTGGGCAATACAGGAGGGGCACAAGCATGGGTGACACTCTCGGAAAAGGTACAGTCAGCCTCCGGCATCCGGGATGTTTATCTGTCACTTAGTGGAGAAGTGCGACTAGGTCATTTTACTTTGGGCGTTAGGGATCCAGAGGGTTCCGGCTTTCAGGCTTGAACTTACATCTGACATCACGTACAATGCATTCAACGAAGTTTCTACAGCTTAGGGGTGTCATCTCATTTGAATAATGAAAAAAGACTACGCACCGCAACGCCCAAATGGCTTGGAATTGCGGTAAAGGCGCTTGTCTATTTGGAAAAACACGGGGAGCTTTGTGCCAGCGGTTCTATTGCCCGCTCCATTGATTGCGAGGTCACTTTGGTGCGCAGGGTGCTGACACGGCTTGTGCAGGCTGATTTGATTGCAGCACGTGAAGGGCGCGAGGGAGGTTATGTGCTTACCCGTTCGGCGGATCATATTACACTTGCTGATATATACCACGCCATTGAAATATGTGATCCCATTTTCCCGGGGATGATGCATGAACCGGAGACGAACCCTTTTTGCAGGGAGTTGGCGATATCCGTATCTGAGATTTTAGCTGAGAGTGAACGTCGTATGCTGGAAGTATGGGAATCTCATACGCTTGCTTCGCTCGCCAAGCGTACATCACTTGTGGTAGGGAATTGCAATCATATTGAAGATAAGGATACCAACTCACCTTCCCAAAGGGATTAACATCTTTTCATTTAAAAGGATAATAGCCGATACGATCCTCAAGAGAGGGTTGTATCGGCTATTTCTGTGTAAAGGTCATGCCTCAAATTATATTTCATAGGAGCAAACCCGATTACGTCCTGCTTTTTTAGCTTCATATAGTGCTTTATCCGCCTGTTCCAGCAGGGCTGCTCCGGATATATCTTCTCCTGTACCAGGGAAGGTGGTCACGCCGATGGACACGGTGACTTTAAGAATAAGTCCGTCGGCTAAAACAAACTCGTACTGATTTACTCCGCTAAGAATCTGATTAGCTATGCGTAATGCTTGCCGAAAAGCACAATTCGGCAAAAGTACGGTGAATTCTTCTCCCCCGCTGCGGGTGACTACATCATTAGTACGGCACTTTTCCATTAAAATCTGCCCAAGCTGACGCAGCACTGCATCGCCTGCGGCATGTCCGTAGGTATCGTTGACTTCCTTGAAGTGATCAATATCCAACACCAGTACAGATAAGTGCTCATGACGTTGACGAGCTTGAGGGAGCTGTTCTTCCAATGAGAACTCAAGCTGTCTTCTATTGCTTAAATTAGTGAGATGGTCTGTGTAGGAGGTATGCTCCAGTCGAAGTAACAGCTCATTGGATGTGTTGATAGATTCAGCAATGAGGTACAGAAGACATCCGCCGACCATGGAAATGAAGAATTGGAGCGGATACACGTGCAGAACATCATCGAGATTTTTCAAATTTATCATAAGGGGACAGAATATAATGCCCAAAGCAAAAACATTCATCATAATCAGCTTGGGTAAACGCGACCAGGATAAATGTGACAGTACAGCACACCCCAGACCAGCGAGCAGCATAAAAATGGCGCCTACGATGGCTTGAGTGTTGATACCAAACAGCAATAGTCTGCCTAAACATATAAAAAGCGTTGCCATAAGCGCAGCTGGGGCGCCGATATAAGTTGCGGTAGCTACGATAGCCAGATGTCGAAGATCAGCGATGGTATTAAATCCTACTGGAATGGAGTAGTACATGATAACAATGCCATAGCACCCAAAAAGAGCGCCACCAATCCAATGTACCTTATGCGTTAAGGTGTGTAGACGGATTTTATACCTTTGTGAAACAAGACCGGTTATGTACAAAAAGGTGACAAGGATACAGGTATTTACAAAAAACGTACTAAACAAGATGTTAACCCTCCCGAGAGGCATATTCCTTCATTTTATCAAAAAGAACTGACATTAGGCTTAAAAAATTAAAAATTTATTCAAATTTATTACGCTGGGTTTGCTTAAAACGTTTCGATCGAGTGCTTGGTGCATAACTGGGAACAGATTGCGCATACTCCAAAGATACATTAATTAGGAAATAGGTAGTGTACTGTTGCCATTTGGAGAGGAGGTTTGCTCATGATTCGCTATCCCTATCGCAAACATAATAGAAAATCGGGTGTGGATAAGAAGAATGGAAATTCTCCGCGCTATTTAAAAATCGAGGCTTGTTTGGAAACCAACTTGCAGCAAGTTAAGGAGTTGACGTCAGATAGCCCAGACTTTCTGATTCGCCGCTTTAAAGTGGGCCTTAGGGCGGATGTCCCCGCCGCTATTGTGTTTCTAGATAGTATGGCCAAAACGGATACGGTGAATGAACTCATCATGAAATCCATGCTTAGCCGCCCATCTGCTGAGGTAGCTGTGGAGGTGGAGAGCGCAGAGGCGCTGTACACAAAAATACAGAGTCACGCGCTTGCACTTGGAGAAGTGAAGGACTGTGATGATTGGAATTCCATGATGAAGCAATTGTTAATGGGGGACACAATCATCTTATTGGAAGGCTGCGAAAAAGCCATTGCGTGCGGTACACGTGGGGGAGAGACACGCGCTGTCAGCGAGCCAACAACCCAGACAGTCGTCAGAGGACCAAAAGATGGATTTGTGGAATCTCTGTTCACGAATATTTCTCTGGTTCGGCGACGGATTAAAAGCTCTGATCTTACACTGGAAATGTTTCAAGTGGGAAGCACGTCTCTCACGAATGTGGCCATGCTATACATGAAGAATATTGCGAATCCACGTGTCGTAGAGGAGGTTCGTAAACGGATAGAAAGCATCAACATTGACGCTATATTTGAGTCCGGCATGGTTGAGGAGATGATACAAGAAAATCATTTCACACCCTTCCCAACGATCTTTAACACGGAAAGACCTGATACCATCAGCAGCAATATTATGGAGGGTCGAGTGGCGCTCATTATAGACGGAAATCCGTTTGTATTGGTGATGCCCACAGTGTTTGCTCAATTTTTCCAGAACTCTTCGGATTATGAAGAGCGTTACGATATGGCGACTGTTGTTCGGCTCATTAGATATATCAGCTTCATTATTCTTATTCTAGGGCCTTCTCTCTACATTGCTTTAACAACATATCATTATGAAATGATACCGACTCCATTGCTGATTAGCATATTAGCTCAGCGGGAATCCGTTCCTTTTCCGGCATTTCTAGAGGCGTTAATTCTGGAGATCACCTTTGAGATTTTGCGTGAGGCAGGTATCCGAATGCCGCGTGCGGGTGGCCAAACGGTATCCGTTATAGGAGCGCTTGTGCTGGGTCAAGCGGCTGTGGAAGCCGGAATTGTCACCCCGCTGCTCACGATTGTAGTAGCCCTGACGGGGATAGCCAGTTTCGCAATCCCAGCCTACAACATGGCAGTAGCCGGGAGATTGTGCCGATTTATTTTCATGATCCTGTCTGCGTTCATGGGCCTATACGGCATTACATTGGGGCTGATTGCGCTAATTGCTCATATGAACAGTCTGAGTTCCTTCGGGGTGCCCTACATGGCACCTTTTAGTCCTTTTGTGCTGGAGAGTCAAAAGGATGCCGTATTGCGACTCCCATTCTGGATGATGAAGAAACGTCCTAAAAGCATTACGTCTAAGAATCAGAATCGAATGAAGGATGGAAGCAGGATTTCCTCATCTGATAAAACCACACCGATGCAGGAGGGGGGCAATCAGGGTGTATCAGGGGAAGAGGAATGAACAAAGTGCTGTAACCTTTAAGGGGAGAATAGCAGGACTGTGTTTGGTCTTGCTTCTGTTCGCTCCATTGTTATCCGGTTGCTGGGATTCTGTGGAGTTAAACCAGCGAGCCGTAGTAGCGGGAATAGGAATTGATATGGCGGGGGAGTCAGAATATGAGGTCTCCCTGCAGGTGATCGTGGCAGATGAAATCGCTGGAGCCAAAGCGAGAGGAGATACCCCTGTCGTTTTGTATCGGGAAAAGGGCAAAAGTCTGTTTCAAGCGATTCGCAAAGCTTCACAGAGGATCCCACGGACTATTTCTCTGGCGCATGCCAGATTGGTCGTCATCGGAGAAAAACTGGCACGGCATGGAATTGGCGACACGCTGGATTTTCTGGAAAGGTATACGGAAACCCGTCTGACGATGAAAATGCTGATAGCGCGCGGTGAAACTGGAAAGGATGTACTGGCAACCATGACTGCGATCGGCCGCATTCCCGCTAATGATATTTCAGGAAAGCTGGAATTATCTCAAAATTTGTACGCTGGGGATTACGCGGTGAGTGTCGATGATGTCATTCGCAGCATGTCCAGTAAAGGGAGCGGTCCTGTGCTTACGGGCGTAGAGGTGAGCGGCAATTTGGAGCAGGCCTCACGGAAGGACAATGTGGACAATGTCTTACCGGAAGCAGTTGTTCACATTAATGGGATGGGAGTATTCCAAAAAGATCGCCTTGTCCGCTGGTTGGACGATGACCAAGCAGTTGGACTGTCTTTGATTAATAACAAAGTGAAAAGTGCGGAAACAACATTGAGTTGTGATAAGAAAGGGGAAACCGTTAGTATTGAAACCTTGTTCTCTAAAACCCATATAGACAGTCAGATGGAGCGAGGGGAGCCTGTTTTTGTAATTCATTTGAAGCAGACCGGAGCAATACAGGAAGCTGAATGTTCCATTAACCTGAAAAGTTCAGAGGTTATCAAACGATTGCAGGAGCAATGGGCAGAGGAAACGAAACGCGTCATTTTATCAACCGTCAAAGAGGTTCAGCGTACTGGCAGCGATGTGTTCGGCTTAGGTCTTGCACTTGAGAGGAGATACCCAAAACAATGGAAAAGGCTCTCTTCCGATTGGAGCCGTTATTTTGCAGAAAGCACCGTTCGTGTTCAGGTGACTTCGGTATTGAAGCATACACAGTCGCGAACCAACCCGTACTCAAGGGGAGAAGCCGACTAGTGAAATCAGGAAGGGGGAAGGCGATGAAGAAGACACAGATAAGTTCAAAAGAAATGATCTCTCTCATGGTGCTGTTTGAATTGGGCACATCCATGATGTCTATTCCCGGAAGGGATGCGGGTAAGGATGCATGGATCGCCATCCTCATTTCCACGATTGTTGGGGCATTGCTTTTTGTATGCTATGGCAGCCTGCACCGACGTTTTCCTGATTTGCTTATGACACAATACTGCAGAGCTCTTTTGGGCAAGAAAGCAGGGAGCGCGCTTGCTTTTTTATATATCGTGTTTTTTCTCTACGGCGGAGCACGGGATCTTAGGGACACGGGGATCCTGATTGCTGACCGTACACTTCAGCATACGCCGTTGACAGTCATCTGTGGCTTAATGGTTGTACTTGTCATGTATGTGGTGTATTTGGGAATTGAGGTTGCAGGCCGGACGGCCATTATCATGTTGATTTTGCTACTGCTGCTGGGTCTCGCTACTAATATGTTGATTTTGTTGGCAGGCATTGTGGATGTGGGCAATATATTGCCCATAGCCGAGCATGGCTGGCAGCGGATATGGCAAGTAGTTTATTCGCAGGCCGTAATGCTACCGTACGGCGAGATGGTTACGTTTGCGATGATTCTTCCCACCTTAAAAAAAGGCTATCGTGCCAATGGGGTAGGGGTCTCTGCTATATTGTTTGGAGGGCTACTCCTGTCTGTTGTTACGCTGTCCAATGTACTTGTACTAGGAGAGGACGTGTTCAGACGGGCTACTTACCCTTTGCTCTCTATGATCAGCAAGGTCGAAATATCTGATTTTATCGACAGAGTCGATGTGATCGGCGTGATGAGCGTTATAATTTTTGATTTTTTCAAAATCTTCATCTTTTATTATGCCGCAGTTAAAGCGGCAGAGGATGTATTGAGAATATCCTACCATAAACTGATTCTGCCATTTGGGCTGATCATGTTAGTCTCTTGTGTATTAATGGCACTGGGTTATCAAGATCACCTTGAAACAGGCGAGTTTGTACTGAAATGGCTGTTTCCGATATTTGCCGTGTTTTTTCCACTCTTACTTCTAATTGTATCGTGGCTGAAAAAGACCCGGAATAAAAAAATAGAGGAGAATGCCCCATGAGTCATCGTCTTGCCAATAAAACATACATCAGTACCGGACAAATGCTCATTCTGATGTTCCATTTTATTCTAGGAAATGCAGTCATTATTAATATGGATAGTGAATATGAAAGGAATACTTGGATTGCTCAGACTATTGCTATGCTGGTCGGAATGGTATTGTTCCGGATGTACACCTACACGGCAGAGAGATTCCCCGGCCAAATGTTGACTACCTATGCTCGTCAATTGGTAGGGAATAAGGGTGGAACGGCAATAGGGGTACTGTACATTCTGTTTTTTTTGTATTTGACCAGTAGAAATTTACGTGATGAGACTGAACTGGTTCGTGTGTCTGTACTGGAAAAAACACCGAGCCTAGTCGTGGCTTTTCTGATGATTCTCTGTGCAATCTATGTCCTCTGGCTTGGCTTTGAAGTACTGGCCCGTACGGGACAGGTGTTTTTTGTAGTAATCCTCATCGTTATGCTTTTGGGAAATACATTATTGCTCTTATCGGGCAGTGTTCATCTTGAAGAACTGATGCCCGTCATGAGTAAGGGTTTTAAACCTGTACTCATGTCAGCCCTAAGGGATCGTTTGGCTTTTCCTTTTGGTGAGCTGATTTGTTTTATGATGTTTGTCCCTTCTGTAAAAAGGCCTTCACAGATCACCAAAGCTGGATATATAAGTATTTTAGCTGGAGGCACTATTTTAGTTGAAGTCGCAATATTAAATGTAACTGTGCTGGGGACCGATATAACAGAGCGTTCTATTTTTCCATTATTAAGTACATTCCAGAACGTGCAGCTTTCGGAATATGTGCAGCGTCCAGATGTTATTGTACTGATGTCCATTATTATCGGAGACTTTTTTAAAGTGGCCTTGTTTTCTTATGCAGCAGTGTTGGCGATATCGGATATATTTGGTTTACCGTACCGAAAAGTGCTCTTACCTTGCGGTATTATTGTTTTACTATGGTCACAGATAGGGGCAACAAACCTGAGTGAGCACTTTGAATTTGGACGACTGTCCCTCATCTATGTTCATCCATTATTTGTTTACGTTATTCCTTGTTTGTTCTTTCTGCTGGCTCTCTTGCGGAGAAGCAGAGGAAGAAGCTGAAACTTTGAGGAAACGTGACCATTGTGAGAACAGGAAGCGAAATGCATTTCCTATTGGCTTTTTGCCTACATTTATAAGGAGCACCATGAGCATTCCCACCAGCACAATATATTCTGATGGTCGCATCGTGCGAAAAGCCAATGAAACAGGCTCCCAAGGATGATGAACACCAAAAAGCCACTTTACCGACACACTTGTCCCAAGCATTAGCAGCATAAAAAGTATGAATATCCAAAGTGTTTTCATCAAACATCCCTCCATGAGCTGAATGTATATCATGTATACATTGTGTTGCAAAGCGGCACAATTTATCCGATCTCATTGACTTGAAATAAATTAAGATTTATACTTATTCTAAATTAATTTTTATTGTGATTATAAGTTTGTAATAAATATAATCTGCGTTGGTTAAGGGAGATGCGGTATGAGAACTTTAAATTTAACTTCGCAGCGCCAAGCGGTATATGATGTGGTCCGTGAGGCTCACGATCATCCTACTGCT
This sequence comes from Paenibacillus sp. JJ1683, assembly GCF_053006485.1. Lineage (NCBI taxonomy): Bacteria > Bacillati > Bacillota > Bacilli > Caryophanales > Paenibacillaceae > Paenibacillus > Paenibacillus sp. JJ1683. The sequence continues at coordinate 5,367,160 of NZ_CM129820.1, read as the reverse complement.
GCCGATGTTATGAATCGGCTGATGGAGCGCGGATATAATCTGGCCTATGGAACGGTCTATAATTCATTACGTTATTTAACGGATAAGGAATTAATCCGTGAGCTGAAACTAGGGGAAGCTGCTAGTCGTTATGATGGTCGGATGGACGATCATCAGCATATTATTTGTCAGGTATGCGGCCGAGTAGATGAAGTGATGAGTGAAGTCCCACACGATTGGATTGATACGGTTGCGCATGAAACGGGATATACGATTGCCCATGCCCATGTCGTATTCGGAGGAGTGTGTAAGGAATGTCAAAGCAAGCGAATCAAGTAACGAATCGTATTAAAGTGGCTGACATGCCTAGACGGGTGAAGGGCAGTTGGACATCAATGTTGTCTAACCCGTCTACACCTGCGGTGCAGACCGTTCCTTCTAATGAACCTTTGTATTGTCCGACCACGCGTCGCATCATCCTGATCAGTTCCGTACCGGGTGTAGTCCACGGTGTGGTGCGTACGTTGTCAGATGCGTGTTTTGACGTAATGGTCTTCCATCGCTGGGAGCCTGAAGTGCAGCGTCATTTGGGGAGCGACCTCTTGATTTACGATTTGACCGCCACTGATCCACGGCGTGAATTGCTGAGTATCCGCAATGATCTTGAGCATGAATATATGAAAGACACACCAGTCATGTATGTGGTTCAGGATCGGATGTCTTTACGTGCGCATGAGCTGCTTCCTTCGGAAGAGGTACTGATATGGCCACTAGCATCCAACCAAATGGTGCATGACATTGAGCGGATGATTGTGCGTCATCCGGTGATTTCCCGCCAGGCAGCGCAAACCAGTCAGCGTACGGTGTTCAAGGATATCTGGATTGACCGTGATAAAATGTTGGTATATAAGGAAGAGAATCTATTGAATCTAACCAAAACGGAATACGATTTGCTATTGAAGCTGATAGATTCTCAAGGAAAAGTGATCTCGCGCGAGCAAATGATGCATGATATCTGGGAAACCGATTTTGTCGGCGGCAGCAATGTTGTAGATGTGCATGTCAAAAGTTTGCGCAAGAAGCTGGACGATCGACCTGCGGAGCCTGAATATATAGCAACCGTAAGAGGTGTAGGATACAGATTGGCAGATTAAACGGAAAGTTATGAATATCGATAAATTCCGCCGGATGAATACCATTCGGCGGTTTGTATACGGTGCCTGAAGCTGACACTAGGTGTGACAGTTGACTTTATCAGGATACATACACTACAATCGGTAGTGTGAGGTGCTTCTTATGAAACGACTGAATTTTAAAGCTGGCGAAACCGGACTTAACCGATTTTTCGGGCCTCTGGAAGCCAAAATCATGGATATTTTATGGTCCACTTCGGATCGTAGTATCAAAGAAGTGCAGACCGCATTGGAGGGGGATCGGGACTTTAACTTCAATACGGTAATGACCGTGATGAACCGTTTAGTGGAAAAGGGGATTTTGAGCAAAAGTATACGCGGGAGAACGTCCTTATACCGTCCTGTTTTAAGCAGAGAAGAGTTTATGGATGAGCAATCCAAAGAGCTGAGTCACGAACTGGTGGATGAATTTGGTCCGCTTGCTGTCAACCATATGATTGATGCTCTGGAAGTAGCTGATCCGATTTTAATTGAACGTTTGGAACAAAAAATTAAACAATGGAAAAAGGATATGTAGACGATGTGGAAAACACGTTCTAAATTACTGTTTACAGCAGGCGCCTTGATTTCGGGTTTTGCCCTTATGCAGATGGGGATGTACGCCGGGCAGCATGTTTTCGGCTGGAAATTGAATTTTAACGTGTTTCAAATTTGCAGAAGTTTGTTGCAGCACTACGGAATCGGCTACATGGTGGATGCGCTCAGTGGACTGGTTTTTGTAACCTTCGGTATCGCCGGAGGAGAAGCAGTCAGACAGTGCATGGCTACCAGGGCGGCTTTCCGCAGACTGCATCGAATGCGCGACCTGCCGTTGACCGAAGCACTGGGTGAGCGATATCGCGAACTCGGGACCGATCGAATTTGGGTCATTGATTATGCCAAGCCTGCTGCCTTCACCATGGGTTTATGGAAGCCGCGAATTGTATTGTCCTCTGCACTGTTGTCCGTACTGGACAAGCATGAGGAAGAAGCGGTTATATACCATGAAGCCTATCATATGAAGCATTATGATCCATTGAAGACCTGGTTCCTGCAAATGTGCGCTACACAGCTGTTTTACTTGCCGGTGCTACGTCACATTACCAACCATTACAAGACGGCCCGTGAAATCTTGGCGGACAACGAAGCGATTCATCGAGCCGGTTCACCGGTTGGAATTGGGAGCGCATTGCTCAAGCTTCTGAGTATGACACCCGCTAATGCCCGTCTGGTAAACTCCGCCGCTTGTTCCTCTTTTGCAGAGACGTCCATTAATTATCGTATCTCACGTATTCTAGACCCTCAACAAAAGCCGACCATTCAGATGCCTTGGCGTTCAATTATGTTTTCAGGCTATGTACTCGTCATGTTAACGCTTATGTTTACACTGGCGTTAATCTAGTTTGGCAATATGTATCATAGAAGGTGGCGCCTTGTGCGCTACCGGTTCTTGATATGTATAACACTACATTTTGTAGTGTTAATTATCTAATCGGTATACAACTTAAAGGAGATGAGCTTATGAATCAAACGCTTGCGAATATTGGATTGTTATTGGTACGAATTTTTACAGGAGTTATTTTTATCGTTCACGGTGCACAAAAGTTTCAGGGACTAGACGGAACCTCCGGATTCTTCCAGAGCCTCGGACTCCCTGGCTGGATGGCCCCTGTGGTCGCTACGGTTGAGTTGGTTGGAGGGATTGCACTGGTTCTGGGTATCGGAACACGACTGGCTGGAGCGGCATTGACCATCGTAATGATCGGTGTATTGCTGACTGCAAAAAAAGGACAGCCTTTTGGCTCGATTGAATTTGATCTCCTGATTTTGTTCACCAGTCTTCAGCAAGCCCTTGTCGGTGGGCGTTTTCTGGCGGTGGATCAGTTGTTTGGCCGTAAAAAGGCTGAAAATAGTAACGTGCAGGTCTAAATGTTCATATTACCGCATCCTTAGTCTCATAGGATGCGGTTTTTGTTTTGCTCTTTTATGAAAATTCTTTGTAAATGATTTGCTACTTTCTGCCGATATAACTTACATGAAATGTAATGAAATAATATCGCTTTTTGAGCAAAGGGGAAGAAAGATACATGGCAACAACGCGAAAAAGAAAGACCATATGGACACTCAGGAACAAGTTGATTTTAGGTTTTTTACTTGTTTTGCTGATTCCAAGTTTAAGTATTTCCATTGCAACCTATGAATCATCATATAATGCTATGGAAAAACAGCTTTACAGCAGTGCAAATCAGGGGGTAACGACGGCTAACTCCGTGATTGAATATGCAATCGCCAGTAAAATTGAAGATGTGCGATATTTGGCGGAACGCCTCGACGGTTCGATGATTGACGGACCAAATAGTCCCTTGATTCAGCCCAAGCTGATCCAATACATAGGCTTACACGAAGACGCGAAGGATATTTTTGTGGGAACACCGAAGGGGCTGATGATCCGGGGGGTGCCCAAAAAGGACGAAGGGACATTTGATCCTCGCAAACGACCGTGGTACATCGAAGCGATGAAGCAACCGGGCAAGGTAGCGATCACCCCGGTTATCATCAATTCTTCAGGTATTCCTGTAGTTATCGTATCTCAGACGCTTTCCGATCAGTCTGGCGTGATCGGAATCTCTCTGAATCTGGAAAGTGTACGTAAACTGGCCTCCATCAAAGTAGGCCAAGAGGGGTATATCATCATTTTGGATCATACGAAGAAATTCGTGGTCCATCCTACGGCTAAAGCGGGTTCATCTCCTCAGGAGAATTCGCTTGACAGGTTGTATACTGCGCCGAGCGGGAATTTTAAATATATGCATGAAGGCCGCGAGAAATATTTGACCTATGTAACGAATGAGGATACCGGCTGGAAAATCGCAGGTACCTTCTATCAATCCGAGATTAGCGATGCCACCGCTGCCATGCGTTATGTAACCATTTTTGTGCTGGCTGCCTCGTTGGTAATTGCGCTTATCGCGATTTTCCTGATTACCCGTTCTGTTCTGGTACCGATTCGTAAGCTGCAAAAATCAGCAGAACGAATCAGCGAAGGAGATTTGACGGGTGATTTGGAAACTGGAAAAACAGATGAGGTAGGCGAGCTATCTGCTCACTTTCAAACCATGGTGGATAGTTTGCGCACGATGATTCGAAGCGTACGCGAAACGACAGATCGGGTAAGTTCTTCAGCGGAAGAACTGGCTGCGGGTGCAGATCAGACGACCCAAGCTATTGAGCATGTTACTATTGCTATTCAGGAAGTAGCTGTAGGCAGCGAACGTCAGCTGCAAAGCGTCAAGCATGGCTCTGTGAGTATGGAGGGACTGGCTCAGCAAGCAGCGGATGTATCCGAGCGTATGGTGGGTGTATCTGAACATGTGAAGATGAACGCCGAGTCAGCACAGGAAGGTAGCAAGGCTGCTACGCAGGCTGTACAGAAAATGCATGATATCGACGAGACTGTTCATGATCTTGGACAAGCTATGGACTCCCTGAGTGAGCGCTCCGGTGAAATCGTGAATATTATCAGTGTTATATCTGGTATTGCCAAACAGACTAATTTGTTGGCATTGAATGCATCCATTGAGGCCGCACGCGCTGGGGATCATGGCAAAGGATTTGCCGTGGTTGCTACAGAGGTACGCAAGCTGGCTGAGGAATCTGCCAAATCGGCTACCTTGATTTCGGAGCGCATTGAAGCGATGCAGGTGGATATGAACCATGCTTTGGGCGCGATGCAACAAGCGCGGGTACGGGTGACGGAAGGTATTGATTCGGTAACCACATCCGAGCATTCCTTTGCGGAAATCAGTCAGGCTGTCGAACGCGCGATGGGGCATATCCATGATATTACCGGAGTGACTCAGGAAATGGCACGGGGGACTGTAGGCGTCGCAGATATTATGAGCGATATTTCCCACATCTCGGACGAGGCAGCGAGCAACACCGAGTCGATCTCAGCGGCGGCTGAGCAACAGCTGGCTTCCATCGAGGAAATTGCTTCATCCACAGCAGACCTGAGCCAAATGGCAGAGGAGCTGCGCGAACTGGTTGGACGTTTCCAGGTTGAAAAAAAATCCTGAAATGATAAAAAGCGCCCGGATACCGGAGGTTATATTCCGTATCCAGGCGCTTTTTTTGATGTTTTATCATAACTTTGGTTCGCAGGGTTAGAAGTCACCGTTGAACGACTTGCGGCGATTCAGACGGAAACGGGCACCCCGTGAGCTGTTGGACGGACGCAGAGAGCTTCTCTGAAACATATTGTTCAGAATCAGTGCGAAAATGACCAGTACAGTCCCGTACAGTTCAAAACGGCTAATGGCATAGCCTTGAAAATACATAAGTACCAGCGTGGTAATCGGTACAAAATTAATAAATAGAATACCGTTTAGCGGAGACAGCTTGCGGATTCCGGCATTCCAACTCAGCAAGGCCGCTAGCCCTGGAAGCAGGATCATAAAGCTCATTTCGTATTTGACTGACCATACGTGCTGCCAATCCGGCACTGCAATCCAGTTGAAAGCAGAGGCAAAGGTCACGACTACAAAAGAAACCAGAGTTCCAAGCAGGCAGGTCAAGGTTGAATATCGAAGAGTAGACCACCCTGCAAAATGACTGCCTCCCATGGAATATACGACCCAACCGACGACACCCACGAAAATAAGCAGCAGCGCCAATAGATGTTGTCCGGCAAGCGTGAAAAAGGTCCATTTGCCGTTCGTGATAACCAGTAATGCCCCAGCCAGCGCAATCAACATGCTGATTAATGTATATTTTGGAGGCATTTTACGGGTCATGATCCACACCATCGCAATGGAGATCATCGGCATTAGCACTTCCATAATAGCAGCTACAAGGGTACCTGCTGCCCCCATCGCGTGCTGTCCCTGGAAAACGGCCATATTATAAATGGTAAATCCCATAGTTCCGAAGAACAATAACACCTTGCCCTTGCCCTCAAAGCGAAATGCAGTCCGTCCCTCTTTGAGCCACAATAGCACTATTAATATGAGTGTAACCGATAAATAGCGCAAAAATGAAAAGTACAGTGGATTAATATGCTGTAATGCAATGTGCGAAACCGGAAACATCGCCCCCCAGGACATACTGGCGATCAGGCATAGTAAAGATCCGGTCATGATCTGTTTGTTCATGGTGTACAAAAGCTCCTCCTTGCCGGTCTCAGCAGACATATCTTATGGACACATCATAAAGGATAGGAAGCTGTTGGTAAAATGATTGAAAATAAACATTATGATCATTTAAAATGATGATAAGTGACAAGGCGCGTCAATTTTGGTGGTCCTTGCCCTTCACAATAAGGGGGAACAGTAGTGGATCTGAACGATTTAAACATTTTCCAGACGGTGGCTGCACATGGCAGTGTCAGCAAGGCTGCAGCCGAGCTTAGCTACGTCCAGTCCAATGTAACGGCCAGAATCAAGCTGCTGGAAAAGGAACTGCAGACGCCTTTATTTTATAGACATAAACGGGGGATGATCCTCAATGCTGAGGGCAAGCGTCTGCTGCAATATACGAAAAGCATTTTATCGCAATTTGAGGAAATGAAGCATGCGTTTCAGAATACCTCTACACCTTCAGGGGTGCTGGAGATTGGTATCGTGGAGACTGTCATTGCCCTTCCAGCCATTTTACATGCTTACTACAGTAAGTACCCGGATGTCGAGTTGTCCCTCAAGGCCGGGGTTACGGAATCACTGGTGCAGGAGGTTGCAGAAATGCGACTGGATGGAGCCTTTGTAACCGGACCAGTCAAGCATCCGCTCATTGAACAGTTTGATGTATTTCAGGAAAAGCTGGTCCTCGTATCTCAAGGAAATGACTTTTCGGTTGACGATTTTACAACTCGTCCGCTCCTGGTATATAAAAAAGGCTGCGGCTATCGGGGAAGACTGGAAACCTGGCTCAAAATGGAGGGGATTATCCCCAAGCGGATCATGGAGTTTGGGACATTTGAGACAATTATCGGCAGTGTAGCGGCAGGCATTGGAATGACCGTTTTCCCCGAATCCTCGATCAGCGGGCTGGTGGCTCAAGGTCTTGTGTGCGGTCATGCCATCCCTGAGCCTTACAATGAAGTGACAACGGTGTTTATCCGCCGTAAGGAGGCCTTCGTTACCAGTACCTTGCAGTCTTTTATAGATGAGATTACCACTCAGACAGAAGCGTAGCTTTATGGCTTGGGCTCGGGTACAATGAGAGGGATTTGATCTCATTGTTCATCCTTGAAGGAGGGCTATTATGTTTACAATATATCCGGCTGCTTCCCGATTCAGCTTCGATAAGGGATGGCTGCGGGGGAGCCACAGCTTTTCATTCGCGGAGTATCAGGATGAGAACAATACAGCGTTTGGTCCTATGCGTGTCTGTAATGACGATGTCATCGCACCTGGCCGGGGCTTTGGGGCGCATCCGCACAGCGATATGGAGATTGTCTCCATTGTGCTGTATGGGGAGCTGCGTCATGAAGACAACCGTGGACATGTGGCGGTGACCCGTTTTGGAGGCATTCAGCGAATGTCAGCGGGGCACGGCATCATTCATACGGAGCACAACGCTTCGCAAACCGAGGATGTCAGTCTGCTGCAATTGTGGTTTAGTCCGCACACAAGAGGATTGCAACCTTCCTATGAGACTACAACGTTCAATACGGAACGTCTGCAAGGTCAACTCCTGCCTGTCGTTGCTGGAAAGCGTGTACCCGGCACGGAGGGTGAAATAGCTTCAATCAATCAGGATTTAACGATTTATTTAAGCAAGCTTCAGCCCGGGGAACAAGTAGAATTTACACAGGCCGAGGGTCGGCGCGTGTTCCTGTTCGTCATCGAGGGCTCACTGCGTGTCAACGGTGAACATCTTCTGCAAGAGCGAGATTCTGCTCGCATAGAGGAGGAGCCGAAGCTATCACTAAAGGCAGAGGATTCTGTTTTTTATATGTTGATTGATTTGCCCTAAAAGGAGGTGCGCACAATGGCGCAGCAGGAAACATGGCTGATCAAGCATGCCGTCACAGGGCGAAGCTTTGCTGACAGCCGCAAGCAGTGTTTCGATTGTCGTTTGGAATCGGCGGACGGCGTGTTTCGCTTCACGCTTCAAGAGTTGCCGAGTGAGGCAGCGGAGGCGATTGTGCGTTTCAGCGAGGAGCTGAACGTATTTCGTTTTGTAACACCCGCAGACGGCGGATTCGTGGTAAAGCATTGGTATTACGTCACCCCGGAAAGTGTACAATATCATGCTCAGATCGGTGAGCTTACGTTTGAAGCCGGTTCTGAGATTGAATACCACCCCGAGGAGTATTGGGGGGACTAAATCTTCTTAATCATAAATGTTCGGATGTATAATCGATTTTCGAAGGCTCTGCATCATTGCAGGGTCTTTTTGTTATGAGTTCAAGATGGTGAGTTCATTGGATACATAATCCTTTGCAGGCTGGTACATCCTATATGTCATATTAACTGATCGGTTTATTCGTAAAGGGGGGACTAACGATGAAGAAAGGGCGCTTTCCCAAGCTGCCAAAGCTACCGTGGAGCCGGAGAGCGGTTCCAGCCGCTGAACGCAAAACACGAAATGCTCGTGTGCCCAAAGGGCTGCCTGAGTCTTCATGGCTGGAAGAGCCACTGCGCAGCAGTCTGGAAGACAATAGGGTCGCAATGCGTGATATTTTCAAGGAATGCTCTGATATCGTCTACCGAGAGCTCATGATTTCCCCTGAACGAAAAGGGTTGCTGGCATATTTCGAAGGTACGGTAAAATCAGAAGATTTGCAGGATCATATTCTGCGGCCTGTCATCTTGGGCATGATGCTCAAGGACCCTGAAGTGAACGGCAAATTGGAGCCGTTGGATGAGACTCGTATTTCCATGTCCCAGACCAAAACGATGGACGAATGGAAGCAGGTATCGGCAGCGATACTGGACGGCAATGCCGCTCTGTTCGTAGATGGAACGGCTCGTGCTTATATTTTCAGCGCCAAGGGAGGCGTCCGCCGTGGCGTGGAGGAGCCGCAGACCGAGGCTGTTATTCGCGGGCCGCGTGAGGGCTTCACGGAGACGCTTCGCGTGAATACGGCACTGCTACGATTCAAGCTGAAGACCTCCAAGCTCAAGATGCACAGCATGACCCTCGGAACAGAAACTCAAACGAGCGTCGTCCTTACCTATGTTGAAGGGATCATAGATCCGAAGCTGGTGGAGGATGTTAAAAAGCGCCTCAGCGATATTAAAATTGATGGTGTTCTGGAGACTGGATATATTGAGGAACTGATTGAGGATCACCCATATTCACCGTTTCCGCAAATGGAATACACCGAACGTCCCGATACCGTCACCGCGCAATTACTGGAAGGACGGTTTGCCATTTTTGTGGACGGCACGCCTTTTGCCCTGATTGGACCAGTCACGATGTGGCAAATGATGCAAGCGAGCGAAGATTATTACGAGCGCTTCTTCATCAGTAATATGGTGCGCTGGATTCGTTTTCTTTTTCTCATCATGGCTCTCTTTCTGCCAGCATTATATGTAGCGGTGACGACCTATCATCATGATATGCTGCCGACGACACTCATATTGAGTATTGCGGCGGCTCGGGAATCCATCCCTTTTCCAGCCCTGGTGGAGGCATTGATGATGGAAATTTCCTTTGAGGCGCTGCGAGAAGCTGGGATTCGTCTCCCCAAAACGGTTGGTCAGGCCGTCAGTATCCTTGGGGCGCTCGTTATTGGTCAGGCCGCAGTACAGGCAGGAATCGTATCGGCGCCAATAGTTATTGTTGTGTCGCTCACAGGTATTGCCTCGTTTACCATACCGCGTTTTAATTTTGCCATTACGGTTCGTCTGCTGCGATTTCCAATCATGCTGATGGCTGGTTTATTTGGCTTGTTTGGCATCATTATTGCGACAACGCTGATTGCTACGCACCTAACCAAGCTAACATCGTTTGGTGTCCCTTATATGAGTGGATATAGCCCGTACAACCATATGGATCAAAAGGATATTATCGTCCGTGCACCTTGGTGGAAAATGACCAAACGTCCTTCATGGATTGGTAAGGACAACAACAAACGAGCGAAGAAAGAGATGAATGGATCGCCTAAAACCGAGGAGGGATGGTGATGAAGCCCACATCAAATACACAGCAAATACGTAAAGCAGCTGTACTTTGTTGTCTACTGCTTTGTTCTGTTCTTTTGGGAGGATGTTGGGATCGCCGTGAAGTGAATGATGTGGCCTTTGTGATGGGTACCGGACTGGATAAGGAAGGCGATCAATACCGGGTAACGATGCAAATTGCTCTGCCCGGACAGCTCGGATCTTCGGGTAGCACAGGAGGAGGGGGAGGTACCAGTGGTACGAAGTCCTACTACCTGGAGTCCAAAACAGGTCCAAGCTTCCGGGGAGCAAGTACTGAGGAACAGCGAGAGGTTTCGCGAACACTGAATTACTCTCATCGACGGGTGCTGCTGTTCGGGGAGACGCTGGCACGAGAAGGGATTAGCAAAATGATGGATGTCATTGCACGTATTCCGCAGAACCGCCTGTCTTCCCTTGTTGTTATTACAAAGGGGTCAGCGATGGAAATGCTTCAGGCAGATGCTCCGATTGAGCAATATCCAGCGGAAATGGTGCGTGAGCTCAACTTTTCCTATATGAAGAAACCTCGTTCCGTTAAATTGCTGATGAATTCCGTCCTGCTGGAAGGCATTGATCCGGTAGTGCCGGTAATGTCTCTGGTGAAGAATGGGCCTGATAGTCTTAAAGACAAGAAGACAAATATTCAGGTCGATGGACTGGCTGTCTTTCGACAAGACAGGTTAACAGGGGTTATTGATAATCACCTCAGTCGGTTTCTGCTGTTGGGTATGGAGCAAGCCAAGGAAACAGAAATTTTTATCCCCCCTCCCAAAGGTAGAGGTTACATATCTGTGCATCTCATCGAAAATAAAGTCCATATCGAGCCCTTTATTCGGGGGGACGAAATTCGAATGACGGTTCATATGAACTGCAATGGGAATGTGAAGGAAAATGAGACGAGCTTCGATATTTCCAGAGAGGAGAATTTGAAGTGGCTGGAGCAGCAGACGGTCGAGGAAATTAAGAGGGAGCTGGGAGAGGCTGTCAAGGAAATTCAGCAAAAGTATCATTCAGACGTGCTTGGCCTGGGCCGGGCTATTATTACCAATCACCCGGATGAGTGGAAACGGATTAAACCTCAGTGGGCGCAATTGTATCCCAAGGTGGAGGTTACCATAGATCCGGTCGTGCATATTGAGAATATCGGTGCGGTCACCAAACCATTCGGGGTCAAAAAGGAGCAAATCCAGAATGAATAAAGTATTTCTATTACCTTTATTGCTGGCTATGCTCTTCATGTATCTGATTGACCGTAAACGTATTAGCAATGCACCTGCCGTCAATCGCTGGGTCTCCCGCGTACTGTATGTCATTAGCATTGGTATCTGGATTTACGGCACATCGACGAAGAGCACTGTTTATGTGGCTACTTGGCTGACCCGATTTATTGACATGTGGCTCCCCACCGCGTTGTAAATCGTGTAATGGATGCCTGCGGGCAAAAGGAGGATGTACCTGCATGAAACAGTTCACAACCAGACAAATTGTGCTGTTTAGTGTATTGATGGAGGTCGGTATTACCCTTATACATGCTCCGGCGCAGGCAGCAGATCACGCGAATCAGCATGCCTACTGGACCTGTATAATTGCAGCCATTGTGCTCTGCTTGCCGATCTGGGCGATGTTGAAACTCAAACGCCGTTTCCCTGATCAGGATCTGATGGAGGCGATGGTAAGCTCTCACCCTGTGCTGGGACGTATGCTGCTTGCAGTCTATTTCATTTTATTCCTGATCATTTTTGCGCGGGATTTGAGGATTATTACCGATCTGGTGGAGGTGGTTCTTTTGCCGCTGACTCCGATTGTGGTCGTATCTCTTATTGTGCTATTGACTATGGCATTTATGGTTAAAGGGGGGATAAGTACCCTTGTCAATATGACCGAGATTTTTGTGCCATTGTTGATTGTGACACTGTTGACTATGCCGCTTTTTTTTGGAGGTAATATGGATTTTTCGATGCTGAGACCCTATTTACATCCGGAGGTAGATGGAGTGATCAAGGGGAGCTGGCGCATGCTCGGATATATGGCCGATATCATGATCGTTCCCTTTGTGATTTCTGGGAAGAGCTATAATGGACGTAGTGCGTGGTTGGGGCATTTACTCGGAACCGCTATTATAATCATGCTGGTGTTGCTGTCGGAGTTGGTGATTGGAGTTCCTATCTTGTCACGACTGTTTTATCCATCGTATGAACTGGTGCGTCAGTTGCAACTAACGGACTTCCTGGATCGGTTCGACTTGTTCGTGGCAGCACTGACCGTACCAGCCTTTCTTACGAAGATTGGAATTGATCTGTACGTTACCAGTTTGGCGGTAAAGCGCATGTTTGCCCATGTCTGGGGGAGTCTGATGGTTTGGCCCTTAGGTTTGTTAGGTTATGTCTGTTCGTTTATGCTGTTCTCCAACATCGTACAAATTTATGATTTCAGCCGGGAATGGACTGCGGTGATGGTCATCTTTTTTGTATTCATGCCCTTCTTGCTGTGGATGTTGCTCCGACCCAAATTTAAAGGGAGAGGTGATGATAACTCATCATCTGGCAGGGAGAGGGATAGAAGTGATCAGAAAGAAGGCCAGCAGGAAAGCCAGCAGGAAAGCGAAACAGGACACGCCCACTTATAAGATTACTGTATTTATCGAAAAAGTAATTCTTATTTGTCTTTTGCCTCTCTGATTGTATACTTGGTAGAAAGAAATACGACATCTACAAGGGAGGCAACAGCATGGCACAACGCATGGCAGGTAAGAGAGTCGCTCTTGCCGGTCCCCGTAAAGCAGAAGAAATGGCGTTGCTAGTTATGAAGATGGGGGGCGAGCCAGTAGAACGCCCGGCCCAGGGGACTGTTTTTCTGGATGATATCGAGCTGCGCAACGCTGTTGTATCGTGGGTGAAGAACCCTCCGGACTGGTACATCTTCACGACAGGTATGGGACTGGATGCTCTGTTCGATATGGCAGAGGATATGGGCGTGGCCGAGCAGATTATAGAGTTGCTGCAATCCTCCAACGTTGCAGCACGGGGCTACAAGACGGTCAATGGACTCAAAAAGCGTGGCTTTACGCCAGCAGTACGGGACGAGGACGGAAGTTTGATCGGATTGACACGGGCTTTTGCCCCATATGATCTGAAGGGGAAGGAAGTACTGTTGCAACTGCATGGAGACCCGGCTCCCCGGTTGGTAGAGTGGCTGGATGAGCAAGGCGCAGTGACCCGCCAAGTACTTCCTTATAAGCATATCCCACCTGAAGAAGCAAAATTGCAGGCGCTACTAGATGATGTTATAAACCGTACGATTGATGCCGTTACGTTCACGAGTGGTCCGCAAATTCGATTTTTGGCCCAATATGCCAGAGAGCAAAATCGAATGGAGGATTTACTGGAAGCCTTTCGTGAAGATGTCATTGCTGTATCGGTAGGCAAGGTGACTGCACAATCCATTTTGGAAGAAGGGATTGAACGAGTCGTATTTCCAACTGAAGAGCGCATGGGTGCGATGATGGTGGAGCTGGGCAAATATTTCGAACATAGCGATTCGGTGCATGGCTGTGGTCTGAAGAGCGTGAACGGTCATTTGAAATGAGCTAGAACCGATAAATGCAGTAAGCTAAAAATGAACTTATATTTACTAATACAGAGTAAAATAGAGATAAGGGCCTACGAGGTCTTTATCTTTTTTTGTTGGACATGCATCGCAAAGTTTTTTGTTATAGCGAAAATATTTATCTAATATAATGAATAAGTTTCGATGCATGATATTGAGGACAGGAGCTGAGACGTTTATGAATTCTATTTGTGTATTTGCAGGGTCCAGACCTGGACATTCATCGGTATATGTTGAGGCGGCAGGCAAGCTGGGTGAAGCTATGGCTCGCCAGCATATCCGTTTAATTTATGGTGGCTCCAGCAGAGGGCTGATGGGTAAGGTGGCGGATGGACTGTTGGCGGGTGATGGTCAGGTCACCGGCATTATGCCCACCCTGTTATTCGATGCAGAGATCATTCATCGGGGAGTTACCGAGTTTATTGAGGTAGCAAGCATGCATGAACGTAAAGCGGCGATGAGCGAGATGGCCGATGCGTTTATAGCCCTTCCGGGAGGCTTGGGAACCTTTGAGGAGCTGTTCGAGGTATTGTGCTGGGCGCAAATCGGTATACATCGCAAGCCCATTGGGCTGCTGAATGTGAATGGATATTTTGACCCGTTGGTAGAAATGGTACGTCATAGCGTGCAGGAAGGGTTTACCGGAGCTGATCATCCAGCGCTACTGAGTATATCTGCGGACCCGGATGAACTGCTGCATATGTTGAAAAATAAAGCAGATAACTTGAAATAAAGCTTTTTTCGTGCTTGCACAACTGATTGAGGCAAGGTTATGATAAGACCCATAATCAAATAGCGGACAGACAAGGTGCCTTTGCGGTTGAGCAAAGGGTAACAGGGAATCGGGTGCAAGTCCCGAGCGGTCCCGCCACTGTAAGGAAGAGGGTTCTTTTAAATGGTCACTCGTACAAAACGGGGAAGACGAGAGAATCCGTTGATGCCAAGCCAGGAGACCTACCTTGATCTGTATGCACCATTAACCTTCGCGGAGAGGATGGGTGTACGAAATCAGGAAATCAGGCACACGTTGCTTTTTCCATGTTGGTTACAGGTTTGCGTGGATATGAACGTGCAGCAGCGTTTGAAGCGTAAACAAAACAGATGGAAAACAACGGCAGATAGGAGGAAGACAAGAACTGTCTTCTTACGCTGTTTCGTCTGGTAAGAGAGATACGTACATAGGAACCCCATCCGGGCAGGATGGGGTTTTTTTGAGTTAAAGGATGCCACAAATTATTGAAATAGATAGTATAGCTGCCCTGAAAAGGATGATAGGAGGAGCACGATGAGCCCATTAGGAAAATTGCTGGTGATTGGATTTGGACCAGGAGATATGGAACATATCACAAAACGGGCGTTGGATGCGCTGGCCGAAAGTGAGGTCATTATCGGCTACAATACCTACGTTGATTTGATTCGTCCGTTGTTGAACGGACAGGAGATTGTACGCACAGGGATGACAGAAGAAGTGAGCCGTGCGCAGGAGGCGGTTCGCCAAGCAGAGATGGGTAAGAAGGTAGCCGTCATTTCCAGTGGAGATGCTGGGGTCTATGGCATGGCAGGGCTGGTGTACGAAGTGCTGATGCAAAAAGGCTGGCGTCGCGAGGACGGGGTTGAGGTAGAAGTTGTGCCGGGGATCTCGGCTATTCAATCCTGTGCTTCGTTGTTGGGAGCGCCGGTTATGCATGATGCTTGCACAATCAGTCTGAGTGATCATCTGACCCCGTGGGAAACGATCGTGAAGCGTGTAGAAGCTGCGGCTTCGGCTGATTTTGTGATTGCCTTATACAACCCGCGTAGTGGTCGACGTACCCGCCAGATTGTGGAGACGCAGTCCATTTTGCTCCGTTACCGTGATCCGCAAACTCCAGTTGGACTGGTGAAGAGTGCTTATCGTGAACGTCAGCAGGTTATTGTAACGACGCTGGAAGATATGCTGAACCATGATATCGGGATGCTGACGACCGTAATCATCGGCAATTCCTCGACGACAGTGTATGACGGGTTAATCGTGACTCCGCGCGGCTATCAGCGTAAATACACGCTGGACGCGACCGAGCAAGTGCTCAAACCGCATCAGCGGCTTCGCACGGAAGCGGAGCCGTGGTCGCTGGGCGCGCAAGAGGATCGCGCGCTGGATACACCGCAGGGAGGTGGAGCTCTGACTGCGCCTACCGGGCCTTCCGCGAGCGGCGCTGCGGTTGCCACGCAGGTACGCCCGCAAGCGATGGCTGCCGTGCAGGCTGCGCCTGCGAAGCAGACTGAGGCATCACCAGCATCGCTGGCAGCAGAGGCGCTAAGCCGCCTTGCTGTCGGCGGCAAGCTTCCGGGCGAAGCCAACGCTCGCTGGAGCGGGCAAGCGCCTGCTGCCCAGAGCGCCGTCGGAACGGCAACGGTGGCTACGACTGGGAAGGCGTCAGGCGGCTTTGGTAAGCCTGCGCTGTTTGAGGTGGGGGTTTCCCCTGGCGTGGGAAACAAGAAGTTCACTGCTCGGCAGATGGCATTGCTCGCCGAGGTAGCGGGTGATGATGGCGAGCTGGAATACACGCCAGATCATCAGATCGTGCTGCGCGTGCCGTGCGCAGACCCCGAGGAACTGGTCGGACGGCTTCGGGATGAACGATTCATTGTCATGCCGATCGGCGATGTGTTTAAGGTGAAGGCCTGCGACTTCTGCAATATGGAGAAAGATGATGCGGTGCCTGTGGCTGAGCATCTACAGGTTGTACTTGGCGGATTACAGGCACCCAAGGAAACGAGTATTGCTTTGAATGGATGCGGCATGGCTTGCTATGGAGCGGTGCTGGAGGATATCGGCATCGTCTATCGCAAGGGAGGATACGATCTTTTCCTTGGTGGCAAAAAATTTGGCCGAAATGCTCATGCCGCTCAGCCCGTAGCGGAAGGAATTCCGGGTGATCAGATTACGGATATCGTGGAGAACATTATTGCTGAATATAAGGAAAAAGGGCATCCGAACGAGCGTTTTCATAAATTCTTCAAACGTGTAGGCATCGTTGCGGGTTTCCGGCATGAAGATGCACCAGCAACAGTAGAAGTGAACGCGGTTTGTGGTGATTAAGTGGGTTGGTAGGCTTGATGAACAGGATACAAGCATATATATAAAATAGGGCGTCATGTAGGCTATCCCTATCAATGAGGAGGAAAACACAGCAGTGGATGCAATATTGTTGGTTGGACATGGAAGTCGGGACCCAGAGGGTAATCAGGAACTACTGGAATTTGCGCAAGCGGTGGCAGATCGGGCGCCAGGTACGTGTGTAGAAACCTGTTTTCTGGAGTTGGCACGCCCAAGTATTGCCGAAGGAGTACAGGCGTGTGTGGACAAAGGGGCGACACGTGTCGTTTTTATTCCGATTATTTTGTTCGCAGCAGTGCATGCCAAAATTGATATTCCGAAGGCAATCGACCGGGCAAAGGCAAAATACCCGCAGGTGGAATTTGTATACGGACGTCCGATTGGCGTTCACGAAAAAATCGTTAGCATACTGCTAAACCGCTTGAAAGAGGCACGCCCTGTTGCAGTTCCAGCAGGGATGAATAGCGCTGTAGAGGCATCTACCGAGGTATCTGACGAAGAAACAGCGGTACTTGTATTAGGACGCGGAAGCAGCGATCCAGATGCGAACAGTGACTTTTTCAAAATCACTCGTATGCTGTGGGAGAAGCTTTCTTATACGTGGGTAGAAAGCAGCTTTATCGGTGTGACGCAGCCTTCTTTTCCCGATGGCCTAGAGCGTTGTGTACGATTGGGGGCCAAAAAGATTATCGTGCTTCCGTATTTTCTATTCACGGGTGTGCTGATTAAGCGCATTGGAGAAATGACTCAGGAATTCGCCGAGGCTCACCCTGCATTACAAGTGGAAATGGGCGGATATTTTGGCTTCCATCCTCAATTAGTTGAGCTGGTGCTGGAGCGAGCTAACGAAGGCCTGTTCGGCAAGGTTACGGCTAATTGCGATAACTGCCAGTTCCGTCTGGAAGCGCAGGAGCATCACCATCATCACCACGACCATGATCACGACCATGACCACGATCACCATCACGACCATGATCATGACCATCACCACCATCATGCACATGAGCATGATCACCATCACGAGCACCATACACACAGCCACGCTCACGATCATGCGCATGTCCATGCTCACAGCCATAATGACCATGATCACGATCATTCACATGCGCCGTCTGTAGTGAACGTAACCGGGCAGGTGAATGGCTCATGATTTTCATGCTATGCGGAACGAGCGATGCAAGGGAATTGGCGCTGCAAATCCGTGACACCGGCTTTAACGTATTAACTTCGGTCGTAACCGAAAGCGCGGCGGCCAGCTTGTCCGAAGCAGGGCTGGACGTACGTACAGGCCGAATGACAGCCAATGAAATGGGTGCAATGATTCGGGAGAAGGGGATACAGGCCGTTGTTGATGCCAGTCATCCTTTTGCAGAAGAAGCACATGCGAATGCGATGACAGCTGCTCGCGAGTCTGGAGTTCCTTATATTCGCTACGAGCGGACGGGACTGGTGTATGACAATCATCCATTGCTCCATATTGTGTCTTCTTATGAAGAGGCCGCATTAATTGCTAAGCAACTCAAAGGCTCTGTCATGCTTACGACGGGCAGTAAGACGCTCGGCACATTCACCAAGCATCTACTCGGAGACCCGGAGATTCGTCTGGTTGCACGTATGTTGCCGCGCCTCGACAATATGGAGAAATGCGGCGAACTGGGGATGGAGCAAAAAAATATTATTGCCATGCAGGGGCCCTTTTCCCGTGAGATGAACGAAGCATTGTACAAGCACTTTGGTACAACCGTGATGGTCACCAAGGAAAGCGGACGCACGGGAGCAGTGGATGAGAAGGTTCAATCTGCTCTGGATCTGGGTATTCACGTCATTTTGATTTCCAGACCGGAAGTAGAGTTTGGTACGGTATTTGATCATTTCGACGGAGTAATTGATACATTGCGCACAGCAACAGGGAAGATTTCCATTTGAGTTGGTTCAAGTCCCTACGGGTTCAGTTAATCCATAACGACTGCTGGCATGTATCTAAAATATAGTCATCTTAAAATGCGTGTTTTAATAGAAATATCTGTTGTTTTAATACACGAGCAGTTATTTTTCCTAAACTAATTTTCCATAAGGGAGTGGGTCGATACCATGGACTTTAAAACAGACTTTAAACCGCTAACGGTACAGCCGCAGGAGATTGAGGGTAAAAGCTTCGCGATGATTACAGAAGAATTGGGAGAGCATCCATTTACAGCTGAACAATATCCTGTCGTACAGCGTGTCATTCATGCATCTGCTGATTTTGAGTTGGGCCGCAGCATGGTATTTCATCCAAAAGCCATTGAAGCCGGAATTGCAGCTATTCGCGCAGGACAGCCGGTGGTGGCAGATGTGCAGATGATTCAGGCGGGGTTGAGCAAGGATCGCATCCGTCAATTTGGCGGGGATGTTCATGTGTACATATCTGACCCGGACGTGATGGAAGAAGCCAAAAGGCTGAACACGACACGTGCCATTATTTCGATGCGCAAAGCGATTCAGGCGGGCGAAGGTGGAATCTATGCGATTGGTAATGCGCCGACAGCGTTGCTGGAGTTGATTCGTCTGGTGAAAGAAGGAGCGGCTAAGCCTGGACTAGTGATTGGTATGCCCGTAGGTTTTGTATCGGCGGCTGAATCCAAGGACGAGCTACGCAAGCTGGATATTCCGTTCATTACGAATATTGGACGCAAGGGCGG
The DNA here is from genome assembly GCF_053006485.1 of Paenibacillus sp. JJ1683. Lineage (NCBI taxonomy): Bacteria > Bacillati > Bacillota > Bacilli > Caryophanales > Paenibacillaceae > Paenibacillus > Paenibacillus sp. JJ1683. Next base: position 5,347,473 of record NZ_CM129820.1, on the reverse strand, counting down.
CAGCACGATTGTCGTAGCAGCATTGAATGCAATCTCCTTAATGGCTGCCCGCTAGATGCGGTTGTCCGTTTGCTGTATCATGAAATGAATTAGAGCATGATCAGCAGAAGAGGTTAAGGAGGAATTGGCATGGAAAAGGAAGCGGCGTCCGCCGACAGGCCCAAACGGATGAAAAGTGGTGAAGCTCCCGCGCCGGACAAGCCGATGCGGTCAGGCTTTACGACGGGGGCCTGTGCGGCTGCAGTAGCCAAAGGAGCGGTACAACTGCTCATTACGGGCATAGCGCCGAAGGAAGCGGTGATATCGCTGCCCGCGGGCTTCGATCATGCATTTGAACTGATCGAGCCTGTGTTGGATGCGGACGAAGCTTCCTGCACGACGATCAAGGACGGTGGCGATGACCCGGATGCCACGCATCAGGCGAGAATTAGCGCCTCTGTTAGCTGGCGCGAGGAGCCGGGCATTGAGCTGGACGGCGGTATCGGCGTCGGGCGGGTAACGAAGCCCGGTCTGCCTGTGCCTGTCGGACAAGCCGCGATCAATCCGGTGCCGCGCAGGATGATTACGGAGGCCGTATCTGGCGTGCTTGAGGAGCATGGATCGGCCAAGGGTGTCCGGGTCGTTATCAGTGTGCCGGACGGCGAGGAAATCGCCAAGAAAACGCTGAACGGGCGACTTGGCATTCTTGGCGGTATTTCCATACTGGGCACACGCGGTGTAGTCGTTCCGTTCTCCACGTCTGCTTATAAAGCCAGCGTGGTGCAGGCTATATCGGTTGCACAAGCGATGAACTGCGAGGAAATTGTCCTGACCACAGGCGGCAGCAGTGAAAAATATGCAATGCAAATGTACGATCAGCTGACGGAAGAAGCCTTTATTCAGATGGGCGACTTTGTCGGCTTTGCAGTCAAGCATGGCAAACGATTGGGAATGAAGAAGATTATTCTCGTCGGTATGCCCGGCAAGCTGTCGAAGGTTGCTCAGGGTGTCATGATGGTTCACTCCAAGAGCGCTCCGGTGGATTTTGGATTTTTGGCCCAGGTTGCGCGTGAGGCAGGTGTGGATGAGTCGCTTGCAACGGCAGTAGCCGAGGCGAATACAGCTACGCAGGTGGCGGATATGATGACCGAAGCGAATGCGCTGAGCTTTTTTGAAAAGTTATGTACCTATGGGTGTCAGCATTGTCTGGAGCATGCAGGTGGTGGAATCACCGTGGAAATGGTACTGATAACGCTGAAAGGGAACGTGCTGGGGAGGGCGAGAGTCGGTGAGTAGAGTAATTCGTGTCATTGGTATCGGTGAAAATGGAGCGGCAGGTCTGTCGCAGGAGACGCTGGAACAAATTGAGCGTGCCGACCTGTTGGTGGGTGGTGAGCGCCAGCTAGCCTTTTTCGAGGCAGCCGCAGGAGAAAAACGAACATTAAAGAGCGGCTTATCCGCCGTGGTGGAAGAATTGGGACGGTTGCGTGAGCACAAGGATATTGTCGTGCTTGCGTCAGGCGATCCGCTTTTTTTTGGAATTGCAGGCTATTTGTCTGCCAAGCTGGGGGCTGAGCACCTGGATATTTTACCACATCTCAGCTCGGTTCAACTGGCATTTGCGCGTCTTGGTGAAAGCTGGCAGGATGCGGTGCTGGAAAGTGTGCATGGTCGTCCAATGACCGGACTAGCGCAGCGGATCGATGGACAGAACAAGGTCGCGCTGCTAACGGACGACCGGAATGACCCGGCCGCAGTCGCTGCCTATTTACTGCATTATGGCATGACGGAATATGATGCCTTTGTCGGCGAGCATTTGGGAGGACCGGATGAGGCGTATCGGCATTATACGCTGGAAGAGATGGCGCAGGGAACCTTCCAACCCCTGAACGTGGTTGTTTTGCGTCGCCGTAAGGGAGAAGACGTGCCAGCAATTCGCCGGGGATTTGGCTTCGAGGATGCGGAATTTCACCAGCGCAAGCCGGAAAAAGGGCTGATCACGAAGCGTGAAGTGCGCGTATTTAGCTTGTCCGAGCTGCGATTGACCGAGCGAAGCATCGTATGGGATATCGGCGCAGGCTCCGGTTCTGTAGCTGTGGAATGTGCGCGGCTGGCCAAGTACGGGCAAGTGTTTGCCATTGAGAAGAATGAAGGCGATCTGGCCAATGTGGAAGCGAATAAGGTCAAATTCCGCACTGATTTTCCAGTGATCCATGCCAAAGCGCCTGCCGGATTGGACGAGCTGCCAGACCCGGATGCCGTATTTATCGGCGGGAGCGGAGGAGAACTGGCAGAACTGATTCGTCTGTGCGCTTCCCGTCTGCGTAAGGATGGGCGAATTGTAGTGAATGCTGCAACCATTGAGACGCTGCATGACGGTATGAAGGCGATGCAAGCCGCAGGACTCGAAACTTCGGTGACGTTACTGCAAACAGCGCGTAGCAAGCCGATTTTAAATATGACTCGTTTTGACGGACTCAATCCGATATATGTCATCACAGGACAGCCGCCGGTAGACGTGGCTGACGGAGCAGCAGGGGAGTAAGCTGGTAAATCAAGAGGGGGAGAGACAGCATGAATACGGCGGCAGTAGGAACACTTTACGGCGTAGGCGTGGGGCCGGGTGATCCCGAGCTGATCACGGTCAAGGCGTACCGGATGATTCAGGAATGTGAAGTTGTGGCATATCCGAAGAAGCGCCGGGGAGGCAAATCGTATGCTCACGAGATTGTGGAATTATACGTTAACCCGGAGGAAAAGGAGATGTTGGGACTCATTTTTCCAATGACCAAAGACCCGGTTGTACTGGAGCGGGAGTGGAACAAAACGGTAGTTGCTTGCTGGGAAGCTCTGAGTCAGGGCAAGGATGTAGCCTTTGTCACAGAGGGAGACCCTAATCTGTACAGTACCTTTATTCACTTGGCGCGTCTTATGAAGGATCTTCATCCCGAGGTGCCGATTGTATCTATTCCGGGCATCTCTTCTGTATTGGGAGCAGCGGCAGCCCTGGAATTGCCTTTGGCAGACGGAGACCAACAGGTAGGTATTATTCCGGCTACGGAGGATCGGGCAGCGATGAAGCGGGCGATTGAGAATCACGATACAGTCGTATTTATCAAGGTCGCCAAGGTACTGGATTTGATTTTGGATGTGCTGGACGAGCTCAATCTTGGCGATCGTGCCTCTGTCATTACCAAAGTCACGTCTCCTTATGAAATGGTATGGCACAACGCCCGTGAGCTGCGCGGACAGGAGCTTGAATATTTGAGTTTAATGGTGGTGAGCAAATGACGTTGGAGCCAAAGGTATATATCGTAGGAGCAGGCCCTGGTGACCCGGAGTTGATTACGGTCAAAGGCTCCCGGATTCTACGTACGGCAGATGTGGTGTTGTACACTGATTCACTAGTGAACGATGAGCTGATTGCTACGGCTAAGCCCGAGGCACAGGTACTGCAAAGCTCAGGCATGGATTTGGAGCGGCAGGTCGAGATTATGAGCGAGGCTGTGCAGGCTGGGCGCAGTGTAGCCCGTGTACATACAGGTGATCCGGCAGTATACGGTGCGATTTTGGAGCAAATGGTGCTGCTGAAGCAGCGCGGAGTAGCCTACGAAATCGTACCGGGCGTCAGCTCGGTCTTTGCTTCTGCGGCCGTGCTGGGTGCAGAGCTAACCGTGCCTGACTTGACGCAGACGGTCATTCTGACGCGTGCCGAAGGCCGTACACCTGTACCGGATCGTGAAAAGCTGCGTGATCTGGCATCCCATCACTGTACAGTGGCGCTGTTCCTCAGTGCAACGCTGGCGAAGAAGGTAGTCGTTGAATTTTTGGCGGCTGGCTGGAGCGAAGACACGCCTGTAGCCGTTGTGCAGCGCGCAACTTGGCCAGACCAAAAAATCGTGCGCACGACGCTTGCCCAATTGCCAGCCGATCTGCGTGCAGCAGGCATTACGATGCATGCCATGATTTTGGCAGGGTGGGCGCTCGACCCGGGGTTAGTGGACAAGGACGCACATCGTTCCAAGCTGTATGACAAGTCGTTCACCCACGGCTACCGAAAGGGAGTGAAGCCTGGTGAGTAATCCATTTGCCGCTGTGGCGATCACGAAGCATGGAGTCGAGATGGTCCGCAATTTGGGAGCCAGCTTTCCGGGTACGGATGTGTATTACATGTCCAAGTTTGAGCGTGGAGACGAGCAGGAGCGTGGCATTCAATTGTTCGAAGGTTCGGTCAAACTGATTTTGCCGGATTTATTCAAACAATATAACGGTATTATTTTATTTATTTCCCTCGGTGCGGTGGTTCGTATGATTGCACCGATTTTGGTGGATAAAAAGGTAGACCCAGCCGTGGTCGTCATTGATGATCGCGGAGAACATGTCATTAGCGTACTGTCTGGGCATTTGGGCGGCGCAAATGAATTGACCCGTCATGTAGCCGCTGTACTGGGGGCACGTGCGGTAATCACGACTGCATCGGACGTGCAGGGCACGATTCCAGTGGATATGTTGGGTCGGGAATTGGGTTGGGTGGTCGATAGCTTCGACAAGGCCACGCCTGTGAGCGCCGCTGTTGTGAACGAGGAGCCCGTTGTACTCATACAAGAGACAGGCGAACGGAACTGGTGGCGTTATGACAAGCCAGTACCTGCACATATCAAGGTATTTGCCTCAATGGCGGAAGCGGTACAAGAATCGTTCAACGCCGCGTTGGTCGTAAGTGACCGTTTGTTAGAGCCTGAGGAAGAGGAGAGGTTTCTTTCTAATGGCGTGCTGTATCGTCCTAAAAGCTTGGTGCTTGGCATTGGCTGCAATCGGGGAACTGCATTGGAGGAACTGGAGGCTGGGGTGCTGAACACCTTGCAAGAGCTGCGTTTGTCTGTCAAAAGCGTACGGAATATTGCTACGATTGACCTGAAAAAGGATGAAGAGGGCTTGCTCGCCCTCTGCGCCAAATACGGCTGGGAGCTGGTGACGTACACTCCGTCAGAGCTGAACACGGTGCAGCTTCCCAATCCATCGGAAACTGTCTTCAAATACACTGGCGCCTATGGGGTCAGCGAACCATCAGCCCTGTTGTCTTCCGGTGCGGACCATTGGCTGCTGGAGAAGAAAAAAAGCGGAAATATGACGTTGTCTGTAGCGCGGGTTTCCTATGACTGACGATATGAAGCAGGCTATACAGCCAGACTCGTCTGCCACGGCACGCAGAAGTCGTATCGTTGTCGCCGGTACGGGCAGCGGCGCGGGCAAAACGACTGTGACTCTCGGGCTGATGAAGGCGTTCGCCGACAGCGGCCTGCGAGTGCAGGGATTTAAGTGCGGTCCGGATTATATTGATCCGACCTATCATACGGCCGCGACCGGAACGCCTTCCCGTAATCTCGATTCCTGGATGACCTTGCCGGATACGGTGCGTGAAACCTTTATCCGCGCATCTGAAGGCGCAGATATCTCCGTGATTGAAGGCGTCATGGGGCTATATGACGGCAAGGACCCGCTCAGCAATATTGGCTCGACTGCCGAAATTGCCATGCTGACGGATAGCCCGGTATTGCTGGTCGTCGACGTGCGCAGCATGGCACGCAGCGCGGCCGCTATTGTGCTCGGCTTTCAGCGCTTGGAGCCCAAGCTGCGCATTGTAGGCGTAATCGTGAATCGCTGCGGTAGCCAGGGGCATTACGGCATTGTCAAAAAGGCGATCGAGCAGGAATGCGGCATTCCTGTGCTCGGCTGGTTAAAGCGCGATGACGGGCTGGATATCCCCGAGCGCCATCTGGGCCTGGTGCCTGCTGTAGAACGCGGCGAGTTGGAGCCGCTCTTCAGACGGGCGGCAGAGCTGATTCGCGCGGGTACGGATCTGGATGCACTGCGGGCATTGGCGGATTCGGCTCCGCCGCTCACCCTGCCCGAGCACCCATTATTTCCTCCAGATCAGCCTCCCACAGCAGGACATGAAGTCGAGACTGGGGAACGTCCCATCATTGCTGTCGCCAGAGATGCGGCGTTCAATTTCTACTACCCCGAAAATATGGATTTGCTGCGCCTTGCGGGAGCAGAGATTGTCTATTTTAGTCCGCTGGCGGGAGAATGCGTCCCTGAGCACGCCAACGGCCTATATCTGGGCGGCGGCTTTCCCGAGGAGTTTGCGGCAGATATCGCTGCCAATACGGGCTTTCTGCAAGATATCCGCACCGCCGTGAGCCGGGATATGCCTGTATTCGCCGAGTGCGGTGGTTATATGGTACTGGCCCGGACACTTACGGATCGGGCGGGTCACGCCTATCGCATGGCCGGGGTGATCCCTTCGGATGTTCGCATGCAGGAGAAGCGGGCTGCATTGGGATACCGGGAAGCAACCGCATTGCAAGATTGCTTGCTGCTGGAGGCTGGAGAGACGATTCGGGGACATGAATTTCATTATTCGGTCATGAGCTATGATGAATCTGCCGCCCCCTATCCCTTTGCCTATCAAACCAAGGGGATGCGCGGACTCCAGAGTGAAGGTTATGCCAAAGGGAACCTCTTGGCAGCCTACACACACATTCATCTCGCTTCTCTACCCAAGGCAGCAGCACGCTGGGTTGAAAAATGCCGAGCTTACGACTAAAACACAAAAAAGCCGGGTCCCTATAAGGGTCCGGCTGTTCTAAATATAAAGAGAATTAAATCTTACATAACATGGAAGCGTATACATTGTTTTTTTGGGCGATTCGCCTACATGAGCTTTTTCAGTTGGGAAATCCTTCCCTGACTCACGCCAAGCATGGAAGCGAGTTGTTTTTGTGAAGATGCTGGATGTTCTTCCATAAGCTCTCTCATTTTCTCCAAAATAACATCCGTGCGCTGATAAATCTTTTTCATATGCATATTTTGCTTCAGTGGAGGTGACTGGGTTTCAGTCGCTGTGACCGGAAGTAAATCTTCCGTTTTCATCGAGGTGGCACATGCATCGCAGATAAACTGATCTTTAAAATAGGTGTTGGTATCAACCGAACCGCAAAATATACAATTAGTTGATTTGTACTTACGGAGCATGAGTGTTTGGTCTTCAATAAAAAACTCTAATGGATCGCCGATGTCAATCTCCATCGTCATGCGCAACTCTTTAGGAAGCACAATTCGTCCCAAGCTGTCCAAGGGCCGGGTCATTCCAGTCCTTTTCATTCATGCAACCTCCCCAGTGTTTTAAGATTTATAGAATGTATAAGCTTTGAGGCAATTCTTATCAATTCTATAACCGCAAGCATAGATTTCTTACGAAAAGCGGCCCTTCATTGCTATTCATGCATGGACGCACTTTTTTTCTTACGAGTATACCATAAACGGGCGGAATCGCCAGCGTTCATGTTTATAAATTTATAATTAGTTTATTCCGAGCGAACATATATGCTATAATCTTCTGCTAAAGGATTTAATAGGCCGTCTGTAGAATTATTATATATGCCGTAGCTTGGACAACGATGGCGGTGTTATGGGAAATAGATGAGGGCCAAAGGATTTTTTCAGAGCGTTTTGATCCCACAAACAAGAGACCGTTGGTACGGGACCCGCCTTTAAAGTCCTTATATACAAGTCAGGCAAGGAGGATTTATGATGGAAAAAAGAAAAGCATTGCTGCTAGGAGATTATTCATATCCGGAGTTTCACCCGCTACAAGGGGTGGACGAAGAGATTAGTCATATTTTACAAGATTGGATGACGGTTCAATGCAGTGAGAATCGTAAAATGCTGCTCAAGGAAAATCTAGCTTCATTTGATCTATGCATCTCGTATTGTGATAGCCGTAAGGAGGTTCTGTCTCCTCAACAAACAGCAGGACTGCTGTCCTACGTCAGCGGCGGAGGTGGACTGCTTGTGCTGCATAACGGAATCACATTGCAAGGACGTTATGAAATTGCACAGCTCATGGGAGCGCGTTTCCTGCGGCATCCGTCAGCGGAGCAGCTTTCCTTCAAGGTAACAGAGCCGGATCATCCGATTATGGAAGGAATCGAGCCGTTCGAGATTCAAGAGGAGCCGTATCGTTTTGATTTTGATCCATTCACTGAAAAAACACTGTTAATGGAATACGAGTATGAAGGTCAGTGGTGGCCAGCTGCATGGTCATTGTCCTATGGCTTGGGCAGAGTCGTCTACCTGATGCCTGGACATAATCAGCCAAGTTTCCAGCACGAGGGATACCGTAAGCTACTGCTTCAGGCTGCTAAGTGGGCCGGACGCTTTCCAGGTTAAGTATAATCATTCATTCCAACCATTGTGGGGGGAGCTGCGAACTTTATGCGGCTCCCCTTTTCAGGTTATACTATAGGTAATCACAGGTAGGGGAGGATATATTATGAGCGATTTGTTCAAAAAAGCCATCTCATTGGGGTGGGGCCTCACCGTTGTCAGCAAAGAAAAGGTGGAGAAAGCCGTCGAGGATCTTGTAAACCGTGGAGAACTTGCGCCCTCGGAATCCAAAGCGCTGGTCGATCGTCTGATCGAACGGGGGGCAGAGGAGCAGGGACAATTCAAAACCATGATCCGCGAGCAGGTTAGCCGCATTTTGCAGGAGCTGGAAGTACCTACCGAAAATGATGTCACAAGTTTGGAGCAGCGTGTGGCATTGTTGGAAAAAAAGGTAGCGGAGCTGGAAAAAGAAAAGGCGGCGCTTACGGGTTCGAGTGACGCTGAAGAAGCGAACCGGTTGGATTAAAATGGCCGTTCGCATGAAGCACGCCGGTCGTTACCGGGAAATTGCCATGGCGCTGGCGCGTCATGGCTTTGGCTATATGGTGGAAGAAATGGGACTGTTCCAGCTGCTATCCCTGCCCCGCAAGTGGCTAACGAGAGAAACCCCCGAGTCCAAAACCTTAGGTGAACGGATTCGGCTTGTGCTGGAGGACCTGGGGCCTGCATTCATCAAGCTTGGACAGTTGGCAAGTACACGTGCTGACCTGCTGCCAGAGCCTATTATTCGCGAACTGGTTAAGCTCCAGGATCAGGTACCGCCTTTTTCGCCTGACACGGCGCGTGGCATTCTGGAACAGGAGCTGGATACGTCATTAGAGGACATACTGGTTCGTTTTGACGATGATCCGCTGGCGGCTGCTTCGATCGGGCAAGTGCATCTGGGCAAGCTGCACAGCGGCGAAATGGTCGCGATTAAAATCCAGCGTCCAGGCGTTAATCGCATCATCCGACGAGATTTGGACATTTTACGGGAACTGACCGCAATGGCAGCCAAGCGCTGGGAATGGGTGGAGCGTTATCAGCTTCGCCAGATGGTGGAAGAGCTGGGGAGATCGCTCATTCAGGAGCTGGATTACAACCATGAAGCTCGTAACACGGAAAAGATTGCGCTCCAGTTTGAGCAGGACCCACATATCTATATTCCGAAAATATACTGGGACCATACTTCCTCACGTATATTGACCATGGAGTTTCTGGACGGAACTCACTTAGGGAGTCGTGAAGAGTTATTGCGCCGTGGTTATAACTTGAAAGAACTGGCGCAGCGGCTGGTCAACAGCATGCTGCATCAAATTTTTATAGAGGGCTTTTTTCATGCCGATCCCCATCCGGGGAATTTGCTCGTCCTGAATAATGGAAGCCTCGCTTATCTGGACTTTGGCATGGCGGGAAGGCTAAGCGAAGAAATGAAGAATCATCTCGCTTCTCTCATGATCGCCCTGATGCGCAAAAATACCGATGCTATGGTTCGCGCCATCGAACGACTAGGGCTGGTCGATCCGGATACTGACCTGAATGCACTGCGAGCCGATCTGGACAAAATACGCGAAGATTACGCGGACGTTCCTTTCTCACAGGTCAGCATTGGCGATGCCTTGAACGACCTGTTTGGCGCAGCACAGCGCCATCGGATTGGTTTGCCATCAGACGTCCTGCTGCTGGGCAAGGCGCTGCTGACACTGGAAGGGGTCGTAGAGCATCTGGACCCTGATCTCAGCATTATTGCTTTGGCCGAGCCTTTTGGCAATAAGCTGCTGAAGGAACGCTTCAGCGGTCGCCGTATTCGGGGCAAGCTGTTGGGGAGTGCAACCGAGCTGATGGAGACGCTGATGGAACTGCCGAGACAGACGAGGCATCTGGCCTCAATTATCAGCAAGGGTAAGCTTAAACTGGAAGTTACTGTACCAGAGCTGGAACAGCTTTTGCGCAAGCTGGATCAGATCAGCAATCGCCTGTCATTCAGTATTGTGCTGTTAGCATTCAGCATTATTATGGTCGGGCTGATTATCGGTTCATCGCTAAATCACCAGGCGACCATGCTGTGGAACGTACCTGCGATTGAAATTGGTTTTGTTGTAGCGCTCTTGATGGTTGCCTTTTTACTATATTCAATTTTTAAATCAGGAAGATTCTAGATATCGACAACAAAGGAGGCGTCATGGACACTCATAAGATGAACACTGTCTCAATGAATACTCTTCAAATTACAGATGTACCGTGGCACCGCCTGACTACTCCTTATGGTAGGGGCACGGACCTGCCGCATTTGATATCCAATAGGGAGTATGCAGCCATCGCTGATCTGATAGAGCATCAAGGTACATTGTGGCAGGTTACCCCATGGGCGCTACTATTCTTATTGCGGAATATGCATGCGAGAAGCCCGCAGGATATCACGCTGAGTGAGTTGGATTTGTACCATACGGTTGTTCAAGCATTGGACATGGAAAATCTACAAGCGGACTCACAGAAGTCTGTAGAATCCTTGACTATGCTGCTAGAAGAGAAATATTTGTGGCCGGTAGACAGCGCTCCAGAAGATGATGAAGTGGAGTGGGAAGAGGAAGAAGCACGTGGCTATGATCCGGTAGCTTTTTGGAGCTATTATGTCTATAGCTGTCGGTTACTAAAGCAAGCGCTGCCTGATTTTGAGAGTTTGCTCCAGCGCTATGCGGACTCAGAGATTGCTGAATCCCTATCAGAGCTTGTGCAGCAATTACGAAAATTTTAAATATAAGAAAACGAATTAGATAAAGAAAACGGGCGCTATTTCAAGTAAATAGACGTTTTCATTCTGTAAACAGCCTTTTAACTCATTCGTCTCTGCGAATCCCTTGCGTTATAATGATGGACTGGATGTAACGGAAGGGGTTCGTTTGAGAGAGACGAGCTGAATGATAGGAGAGCCTTAGCGTTTGACCGCTGGACGGATGCCCAAAGCAAGATCGGGTTGCGGGTCAAAATGCTGTTCTCTGTGAATATAGGAGGCTGGAACGAAACAGTATGAATCTTAGACAACAATGGTTCGGTAATATCCGGGCTGATATACTTGCGGGCATGACCGTGGCGCTGGCATTGATTCCAGAGGCGATTGCCTTCTCCATCATTGCAGGTGTCAACCCTATGGTCGGACTATATGCCTCCATCTCGATGGCGATTGTCATTTCTTTTGCAGGTGGACGTCCGGCGATGATCTCGGCAGCAACCGGGGCTGTAGCTGTAGTGGTTGTTGGTTTGGTCAAAGATTATGGCGTGGAGTATTTGTTTGCAGCTACTATTTTGGCTGGGATCATTCAGGTACTGCTGGGTGTTTTGAGAATTGGTCGCTTTATTAGCTTTATTTCACAGCCGGTCATGACCGGGTTTGTGAATGCGCTGGCGATCCTCGTCTTTATGGCACAGCTAACCCACTTTCATGGAGCCAATTGGATCATGTACGCGATGGTAGCGGGGACATTGCTCATTGTGTATATTTTACCGAGATTTGTGAAAAGCATTCCCGCCCCGTTGACAGCAATCATCATCATGACGATTATTACGTATGTTTTTGGATTGAATGTCAAAACGGTAGGGGATATCGGTACGCTGACCAGCTCGCTGCCTTCATTCCATTTGCCGCAAATTGAGTGGTCGTGGCACACGTTGCGGATATTGCTGCCATATTCCTTTACGATGGCGCTGGTTGGACTGCTGGAATCACTGCTGACAGCCAGTATTTTGGATGAAATGACCGAAACGAAAAGCAATAAAAACCGGGAAGCCCGTGGGCAAGGGATTGCCAACTTTGTAAATGGCTTTTTTGGGGGTATGGGTGGCTGTGCCATGATCGGACAATCCGTCATTAATGTAAGCTCAGGCGGAAGAGGACGACTGTCCACTTTCACGGCGGGGGTGTTCTTGGCTTTTCTGCTGCTCGTGCTTGGCGGTGTTGTAAAGGAAGTACCTATGGGCGCATTGGTGGGAGTCATGTTCATGGTGTGTATCGGAACCGTGGATTGGAAGTCGCTCCGAAACATCGCCAAGGTTCCCAAAGCAGATACGTTTATTATGGTGGTCACGGTCATCATCGTGGTGGCTACGCACGATTTGTCCAAGGGCGTGATCGTAGGCGTACTGTTGAGTGCCCTGCATTTTGGCTGGAAAATGGCTAAAATCCGTATCAGTGCGACTGAGGATCAGGAAGCAAAGGTGTACCATGTCAGAGGGCCGATGTTTTTCGCCTCAACGACTCATTTTGTCGATCATTTTGAACCTTCGGATGATCCTGAGCGCGTTGTAGTGGACTTTAGCCATTCACATGTGTGGGATCACTCGGCGGTTACTGCCATTGGCAAGGTGCTGCAAAAATACAGAAACGCAGGTAAATCTATTACCTTACAAGGGTTAAATGAGGAAAGTCGTTTAATTGTGGAAAAGCTCGGTGGTCCTGTAGTTACAGAGCCGATCGTGTGATGAATCGTATAGCATAAAGCAAAGCCTAAAATGGAATTCATCCATTTTGGGCTTTTTTTATTTATTTCTGAAATGAAATAACAGTTTTCTTTCTTAATCATAGATAAATATGACAAATTTTCAGCAAAGTATTGACGTAATAAATGGGCAGGAATACAATCATTGTTATTAAGCATAGCAAATACATAGGAATAATTGAAAATTGAAAGGTATGTACATATGAACTTAGACTGGGAGTTTATTGTAGAAAGCTTGCCGCTATATGGAGAAGCCATGTGGCTGACGTTGAAGATTGCCTTTTTTGCTATTCTGTTTTCATTAGTCGTCGGTTTGCTGTGTAGCATAGTGCTGTATTACAGGGTGAGAGGAATTAGTGGAATTATTGTAGCCTATATCGAGCTTTCCCGAAATACGCCGCTGCTTGTACAGTTATATTTTCTGTACTACGGGTTTACCAAAATAGGTCTGCATATGAGCGAAATGACATGTGCCATTGTGGGCATGACCTTTTTGGGCGGGGGCTATATGGCTGAGGCGTTCCGTGGTGGAATCGAAGCCGTGAGTAAAACCCAAACGGAATCCGGGCTGAGTCTCGGACTGTCCAAGATACAACTGGCGAGATATGTTATTTTGCCGCAGGCATTTGCCATCAGTATTCCGTCTTTGGGAGCCAATGCAATTTTTCTTCTCAAGGAGACTTCCATTGTGGGTGCCATTGCTTTACTAGATCTGATGAATGTGGCAAAGGACCTGATCGGTATGTACTACAAAACGACAGAATCGTTGATTCTGCTGGTATTGGCATATCTCGTTCTGCTTTTACCTTTGTCGATGCTGCTGACGTGGGTGGAAAGGAAGGTGCGATATGCTGAGTTCGGGGATTAATGTGCTTTTTGAGGGTTCGAATTTTGAGCGTCTGTTAGGGGGATTGCTCGTTACGCTGGAAATTGCATTACTCTCCATTATTATCGGTACGCTGCTAGGCATTTTGATGGGTCTGCTCCGCACTTTACAATCAAGACCGATTCGATTTGTGCTGAGATTTTATTTGGAGACATTTCGCATTATTCCGATTTTAGTGTGGTTGTATGTCGTGTATTTTGGATTTACGCCTTTGCTGAATGTGAATATCAGCGGGGAACTAACGGCCGTTATCGTATTCAGTCTGTGGGGAGCAGCCGAGATTGGTGACATCGTACGTGGTGCGCTGGAATCACTGCCTAAGCATCAGGTGGAATCCGGGCAGGCATTAGGGCTAACCTATTGGCAATTATACCGTCATGTGCTCATTCCCCAAGCGGTGCGCCGAATGCTTCCGGGTTCTATTAATCTGGCGACACGGATGATCAAAACCACGTCACTCGTGGTACTGATCGGTGTAGTGGAAGTGGTCAAGGTTGGGCAGCAGATTATTGAGCTTGGTGTAATCAAAGCGCCTTCGGCATCCTTTTGGGTGTATGGCTTTATTTTTATATTGTATTTTCTTGTATGCTATCCGTTATCCAGACTTTCCAAAAGATTTGAACGCAGATGGCAAAATTAGCAGGATGGGGTGGTGTCATGGAAGAGGCTGTGGAGGTTTTATTGGAAATTCGAGGGCTGGACAAAAGCTTCGGCGACCGAAAAGTGCTGCAGCAGATTAGTCTGGACGTAAGGAAAGGGGAAGTCGTGGTCATTCTCGGTCCTTCGGGATGTGGAAAAAGCACGCTTCTTCGGTGCCTCAATGGTCTGGAGCCAGTTCAGGGCGGAGATATCCGTTATAGAGGACAGGATCTGACGGATAGAAAAGTGAATTGGCGTGAGGTGCGGCAGCATATCGGAATGGTGTTCCAAAACTATGAGCTGTTTCCGCATATGACCGTCTTGGAAAATATATTGCTCGGCCCGCTTAAAGTTCAGCGGCGAAACAAGCAGGAGGCGCTTAAACAAGCGGAGCAGCTATTGGAGCGAGTCGGTTTGCTGGACCGCAAGGATGCATATCCGCGACAATTATCAGGCGGGCAAAAGCAACGGATTGCGATTGTGCGCGCCCTGTGTATGAATCCTGAAATTATGCTTTTTGATGAGGTCACCGCATCCTTGGACCCGGAAATGGTCAGAGAGGTGCTGGATGTCATGCGAGAGCTGGCCCAACAGGGGATGACGATGATTATCGTGACGCATGAGATGGGGTTTGCCAAGTCGGTAGGAGATCGTATCGTTTTTATGGATCAAGGACAGATATGTGAAATGACTACACCACAGCAATTTTTTACCCAACCGGAAACAGAGCGTGCCCAGCACTTTCTGGATATATTTCAGTACGAAACGATATGAGCATTTTGCATCAATCCCATGAGCGACTTCCAATCACAATATAGAGATCGAAATGTTTCTATTGGTCTCTATATTGCACCCAGAAGCGAAAGAAACCGAATGATGCAAAATGTTGACAAATAAGGGGATGGATACAGATGAGAAAAGGAATGAAGTTCACAACGTTATTACTGGCTTTGAGCTTGCTGATTGTCGGCTTGGCAGGATGTGCAGGGGCTGGCAATACCAACGGTAGTTCAGGCTCGGCTAAATTTGCTTCAATTGAGGACATTAAAAAGAATGGCAAGATTCGAATCGGTGTATTTGCGGATAAGCCGCCTTTTGGCTACGTAGATTCAGAAGGGAAAAATCAAGGCTTTGATGTGTATATTGCGAAACGATTTGCCAAAGACCTCTTGGGCGACGAGTCGAAGGTGGAGTTCGTTCTGGTGGATGCCGCCAGCCGGGTTGCCTATTTGGAATCCAACAAGGTAGATATCATTATGGCTAACTTTACTGTGACCGATGAACGTAAAGAAAAAGTCGATTTTGCTAACCCGTACATGAAATTATCCTTTGGCATTGTGTCACCCGACAGTGCTCCCATCACCACGATTGACCAATTGAAGGGCTCGGATCAAAAGCTGATTGTTGCCAAGGGAACGACAGCAGAGACCTATTTTACGAAAAATTATCCTGACATCAAGCTGCTCAAATTCGATCAATACACCGAAATCTTCTCGGCTCTCAAAGACAAACGCGGTGCCGCCATTGCGAACGATAATACAGAGCTGATCGCTTGGGCCAAGGCCAATCCCGGCTTTACCGTAAGCATTCCAGCCTTCGGTGGTCAAGATACGATTGCCCCTGCAGTAGCGAAGGGAAATAAGGAACTGTTGGATTGGATCAACAACGAACTGGCTACGTTGGGTAAAGAAAATTTTGTCCATCAAGCCTATAAGGACACACTGACCTCCGTTTACGGAGAAGGCTTTACAGATCAATTGGTTGTGGAGGGCGGAAAGGTGAATTAATCATCGTATAAGTTGCTATTAAGCATAAAGAAGCGTTGGGCTTGCTGTCCCGACGCTTCTTGCATATGAGGAAAGGGAGATTTGCAAGGTCTTAATCGAGATAATACTTCCCCAAAATCTCTTGCATGCTCGTAAATTTCATTATATAATTTTAAATGATTATGATTCTCATTATCATTTAAGTCTTTAGGCGCAGACTCCCAATATGAGCCTAAGTGAATAGGATGGTGCTTTACACATGGCTAAAACGGATGTAGCCACTGCCAGAAGACAGCTCAGCAGTCCGAACAAGGTAACGCGCAGACGGGCTTTGAGAACGATCAAAGCTGCGAAGCGCGCGAAGTAACAAGCTTCAAGTTAACTGCAAATGGCAATACCAGTGTCAAATTTTTTAGTCTCCTCGTTTTGATATTGCACCTGCCTTCCTGATGGTGGTACACAGGAAGGCAGGTGTCTTTTTTTATTTCTTTTGTGCAAACAGCCATTCAATCATATCTGGATTTTGTAAAGCAGGAACCCAGGAGAAGTGTCCTGTAGGTTTGATAATCCCTGCTTCGTATTCAGTGAAGTGAATGAGGTTTCCGTTCTGTGCTTTGATAGCAGCAACCATTTCTTCTGAGTTCTTAGGACTTACTGTCGTATCGTCCGCAGCATGGAAGGCCCAAATCGGAACGTTCTTCAATACTTCAACGTGTGCAGGGTCAACAGGGGCATACATGTTAACAGCCTTTTCATAGTTGGTCAGTCCGGCAATCGGTACGCCTGCAGCGAACAGATCAAGATTTTTCTCCAACAATCTCCATGTACCCATGGCTCCTTGAGAAATACCTACGATATAGATGCGGTTGGTGTCGATCGGATATTTCAAGGCCGTTTCACGTACCAAATCGGCAACAGCACTGTTGCGCGGTTCATCTGCCCAAATAAATTTATGCTCTAGGTCAATCGGGCTTTGAGGAGCGATGACGAAGGATGGGTGCTTGGCTTGCTGCTCAGGAGAAGCCCAAGTAACGGCCCCGGCATTCGCTAACAGGTTAACCCCGTTTCCGTCACCACGTTCGCCGTTTCCGTGCAGGAATACTACCAGCGGATAGGTTTTGCCAGGTTCTACTTTAGGCTCAAACGTAAAGTAGTTCAGTTTGAAGCCGTCTTTATTTTCAAAAGTGTTTTTTTGAAAATCGTCTACGATGGGTGTCACTTTATCGGTTGCTTTTACAGGCTGTGCAGTCGCTGGAACGACTGTTTTCTTCGAAGTTGCAATATCTTTCTTTTGGCTAATGTAATAGTTCAGCGGATTAATACGATTGACTGCGCTTGTCGAATCGTAAGTAAGGGTGTTTGCATTTTTATCCTGTGTATCCAGCTCGATCACGACATATTTGCCATAAGTGCTGCGGTTGGTGATGGCACCAGTATCATTGGTGTATACACCAGTCACAGTTCTGTCTGCGTATACATCATTAAGCACAGATTGAACCTGAAAACTGGAAGTGGACAGGGATGATCCGTCCATATTGGTGCTGTATTTCAGTACAACGGCAGTAACAACCTCACCCAGAGGCTGTACCTCAGTAAGCACGGTTGCCTGTGGTGCTGGAACATCGGCTGCTGCGGCAGAGCTGGAGGATGGATAAAAGATCGTAAGCAGGAGCACGAAAGATAGTAGAACAAGGGCGAAACGTCTTTTTTGCATAAGATAATCTCCTTTGGCGTTTTTATAAAGCGCTTACTATATGCTCAGGATGCTTGACTGTATGCTGTGGAACTCATACAAATCAAAAAAAGGCAAACTCCGGGTACACAAGTGTACTCGGGTTTTGCCTTTTCAGTAACAATCCCAATTGAAGGATAGCATCCTCATTGGAATCTGACAAGTGAAAGCGCTACAATTTTGGATGTTTTTATAAAAAATTTTCCTTCTCAACCGGGATACGATAGTATATAATCTCTTTAACTTAACACTGTTAACTTATATAACGACGTTAATAAGGGAGATGAAATCATGAACCAATATGATGTTATTGTCATTGGTGCTGGGCTGGGTGGTTTGTCTTGTGCAGCCAGACTTTCTGCGTTGGGTTACCGGACAGCTGTGTTTGAAAGTCATACTTTGGCTGGCGGCTTTGCTACTGAATTCACACGAAAGGGATATACCTTTGATGTCTCCTTGCACGGCGTCGGCGGACTCGAAGAAGGCAGCTTCGGTCGGATGTTAAAGGACTGCCATGTGGATCAGCAAATCGTTCCTCTCCGTAAAAAGCACCCTTACTCCATTCGCTGGGAAGGGCAGATCATTGATATCCCATCTGATGTGCAGGAGTATGTGCAACTCCTCAAAGGCATGTTTCCTGCTGAGGTAGCAGCCATTGACAAGCTATTCGCGGGCATTCGCCGTTTTGAGACAGGCTTTACCGCTTTTTCTTCCCTTACTTCCTGGCGTAAGCTGGCGGGTCTGTTCAAAGCAGGCACCTTCTTCCGCTGGACGAAAATGACCACCTGGGAGGCTGTAAGTCAGTTTGGCTTGTCTGACCGATTCACGGAGTTCTTCACTGCACTCTGGCCCTATTATGGGCTGCCCCCGAAGCGGTTGGCGGCTTTGTACTTTTTTATTCCCTGGATCGGCTATCATCTGGAGGGGACGTACTACATTCAGGGAGGTGCACAGGCCTTGTCCAATGCGCTGGTCGAAGCTATTCAATCAGCTGAAGGAGAAGTCCACCTGCGCAGTCAGGTATCTGAAATTATACTTGAACGCGGTAAAGCAGCTGGTGTACGTCTGAAAAAAGGGGATGTATATAAAGCCAACTGGGTTGTGTCTGGGATCAGTCCTCATCATACCTATGGCCGTCTGCTGGAGAGTCACAATGCCGCCCGTCGCGAGCTGGAGGCTGTAACCAGACTGGAAACTGGCACGTCTCTCACTCAACTGTACCTAGGGCTATCATGCGAGCCTCATGAGCTTGGGATCAGCGAAGAAGACTTAATCCTGTGTAACGAGCCGGATTCGGAGACGGATTATGAAGTCATGATGAGCGGCGAGTATATGAAAGGCAACTGGATGCTCACAAATTATAACGCCATGGACCCTACACTCAATGAAGCGGGAAAGGGTGTCATCGCTGTTACATTTTTGGACAGATTGGAGAACTGGCCTAGTGCACGTCCCGAATATAAAGCCAAAAAGAAAGCAGTAACACAGCAGATACTGGAATGTCTTGAACAGCTATATCCTGGTTTTAGCAGCAAAGTCGTGGTGGCAGAGTTGGGCACACCACGCACCATGCAGCGGTATACTGCTAATCCCGGCGGAGCCGTTTATGGCTATGCACAAACGGTCCGGCAGTCCGGCATAAACAGACTGAAGCGCAAATCAGCAGTGAACCGCCTGTCATTGGTAGGAGCCTGGACACAGCCTGGGGGCGGGTTTCAAGGAGCTATGAACTCGGGTATAATGGAAGCTGATCGTATCGCCACCAAATTGAGATAGGCAGAAAGGGCAAGTATATCTACTCATGAAACATATCAAACGCCGAGAACGTGAAAGCAGTGAGATCCGCCGCAAAATCATTGAGGCCGCCCGCTCCCTCTTTTTGAACCAAGGGTATGCTGAAGTCTCCATGCGTAAAATTGCGGATCAGATCGAATATTCACCAACGACTATTTATCATTATTTCTCCAATAAGGAAGCAGTTGTTCGTGAACTGCTGTTAGAAGGGAATGCTTTGTTCCTGAAGGCTCTCCAGCAGCGCGTGGATGAAGCACAGGCAGCCGGACTGAACGCTCTGGACACACTGAAAACAGTGTCCGATGCTTATGTCCGTTTTGGCATGGCTAATCCCGAATACTACAACATCCTGTTTATCAGCAACCTTGAATCTGTAAGCTCGGTTACCCTTATAGACAGTGGGAGTTTTAAAGGGTTTGAGTTGCTTGAGGGCGGACTTAAAGCCGCTATGGAGGAAGGCTGCATCATTCAAGGAGATGAGCGCCTGATGGCTAGATCCGTATGGAGTATGCTGCACGGATTGACTTCTTTGCTCCTGAATTTTGAACTTCCTATGGCAAAATCAAATGATGAATTGATTTCATTTACTATAGATACTTTTATTCGGGGAATAAGCCGCTGATGAAGCGGCTCATTTTTTATCCTTACACCCCATACATGCAAGTCTGCATACGTCGATTCCAGTGTTAACGAAGTTCCAAATGTGAAAGCTGCTGAAGCACGGCTTCAATGCGACGTTTATCTTTTTTGAGCACCACGAGCTGTAAAGAAGCATGAAGCAGATTTGAGATGCTAGCCCAAGCGTCTGCTTCTAGAGTGGGCAGAAGATCGCGCTGAATCATGATATCCATCGCCTCGGTTGCAATTTTCTGATGAAGCTCGCTACCGGATAGCCATTCAATCACCTGCTCATCTGTAGGACGTGAGTAGGCGAAAAGTACTGCCCAGCCATCAACCGGATGATTGACCTTATCCCGCATCCAGTCGATGACCTGGGGGGAATGAAAATGCTGTAACTGCCCGCTAACGGTGTATCCTTCTAATTTGCCATCCTTCGCCCTATGCTGTATCAGATCATTGTAAACTTTTGTAAGCCCTTCCTGCTCGGGCAGGCAGCGGGCGGATAGATAGGCACGTGTCGAGATAAATGCGGCCCTAGTATGTGTGTTATTTGAAGCGGGAGGTCTCCATGCTTGCGCGGTATCCGTGTCCGGCTCCCATAAGGAGCGAACCCAATCAGCAGCCCCAATACCTGCGGTCTCCCCAACGAAAAATGCCCATGTAGCGAATTGGGCCGGGTTACACTGAATGCGCTGCTCCCAGGCAAGAAAAATATCCTTTGGATCATAGGCCTGGAAAGCCTGCAGTACAGCAGGATGATCTACGCCATGCATGGTGGTGTAGTGGATCAGTGTATCCAACGACCGGGCATCCTCCAGTTTCATCGTGCAGAACATATCCAACCAGCGTTGCCACAGCTGCAGCGACGGGCTATTTAGCTGAATACCATGCTCGTCTAACACGTTAGACCAGTCCCACAGCCATAGTCCGTGCAAGGTAAGCATGGTTTCTATATAGGTAGGTAGACTTTCTGCAAGCATCGTGAACTGGTCCAACTCATGCTCATAACAGAACACTGCTGGCTCTGTTGCGGATGTCGCTCTATCAAGCAGGATCGGATCACCAGCACCGTTATAGTTCAAAATAAGATATCGTTGTTCGTCCGCTGCTGAGTCGTTATCTTCTTCATAGGGTGTAAAATAGCTAATATCCTCATAATTCCAGCCAAATTCTCCTGTAATATCGTCAAGGTTAGTCGGTTCTTGTTCAAGGTCATGGCTGCCTTCATATGAATACTCTGATTCATCGACTACAACACAGTGTTGAGGGAGGCACCATAGCAGATGTAAGCTGCCACACCGCTTTAATAATTCAGACAGGGAGGCAGGCAAAGTGATCTGGAGCCGTTCCTCCAGCTCAGTCAGTTCCTCTTCGGAAATCCCCTTCGTGCATTGGTATGCCACGTCAGGCATTCCACCTTGTCTCAGACGATCAGCGATTTCCCCCAGCTTTTCTAAGGTATATGCAAAATGTACTGTCATTCGTATTCGTCCTCCTCTTACTCTACAACTCGGCAATGCTCTTTTTGCAAGAATGATAGAATTTCATCATGAAGTGCTATCGCCTTGGGTTCATAAATGATCGCCACTTCGCGTCCATATGCATAGTTGAAGCGCACATATCCGCCAAGAAGCTGGAAAAAAGCCATGCAGGTATGCTCGTTTTCGATCCATAGGTTTGTGTCAAAATGCTGTTTAAACCGCTGAGCCAATACTTGTATAGATGCCGGAGCTATTTCCGGAATTTGATCATTCGGATTGGCTGGATCGTAAGCTTTTGCCGTATCCGGGGGATTAAATAGTAGGAATGTCGCGGTTCTGTCCAGACTGACAGGTTCGAAATAACGGGGGAATGGCTCTGTTTTTCCGAATTCATCCCGTAGTATATGCTCCAGCGTATCTGTAAATGGGGTTTGAACATCTAATGGCTTCATAGTAATGACTTCCGAATGTCGCGGTAGCCAAAGCAAGCCTTCGACCTGAGGATGCACCGCTAGAAAATCACCATCTATGGAACTGCCTATGACCACGCACTCGCCCAGCTGTTGCGCGGTGATCGGACAGTTATCATCATGCGTCCACAGTTCGTAATCTGCATAGGATTGCAAAAGTTGAGGATCAGGCGGTTCAATCACCAGCAGGCCGCAATAGGTGCCTGGCCCGTATTGGGTGAGAAATGAAGCATAGGGAGTTGGTAAAGTTATGCCATGGGTATGTTCGAAATTTGTCATTTCATCGGCAGCCACTGGCGTGTGTCGTGTGGAAACCCAATACATGAAGAATACACCTGCTTTCCGGCACTCTATCTATAGGGATGGAGCCCAAATGTAAATGAGAGATATGCTATAATCAGGAAATAAAATAGTTAAATATTAGTCTATCTCAATTATGTAAGAACTACAATTTGTGAGGGTACGAAAGGGGAACTCATCGTATGACATCGGGGGTACAGGCCTACATAGATCCAATTTTTGAAGAGATTGACCAGAGATACGCTTCTGAGCAAAAGCGCATCGCGGAATTTAAGAACAAAAGCGTCCTTCACGAAGGGATTCATGAATACTTAAAAGTTACCTGTAAGAGAGATGGGGTATGGGTGGATACCTACGAACCGTTTGATTGGGATCATCGTAGACCAGACACAAAAATTCCTGGTTTTACGGAGGAAGTGACGCTCCAGCAGGTGCAGGATGAATGGATGCCAGTGTTCAAAGAACGGATAGCGGCTCTGTATAATTCGGAAGAATTTGGTCCTATGTTTTTTCGTTATCGGCTGGAATTTCATCTGGAGGTGGTCTTGGAGAATAAGGCCAGTCATTTTACGTTCTCGCTCCTGAACGAAGATAAGCGGCAGCACCTGTTAGCCTCTATTGAACAGTTTCTGGAGCAGAAGCTCAATCCTGCCAGTAGAGCTATGCCAAAGGAAGAGGACGATTTTTTCTTAGTAAGGCACTTGCTTGATCCTCATTTGTACCCTGTAGACGCCCAGCGGGTGAATGAACTGCTGAATCGAATGGATGCAAAAGTGCAGGTCAGCCGCAAGCGAGAAGAAGCATGGAGGCATCAGCTGAGCAGAGGCTTAATGCATTGGGCTGAAGATGAATTTTTGGCTAAGTATACAGATCAGGGAAAAAGTTACGGGCTTGATTATACGGTGAGACCCGATATTCTTCCTTCAGATATTCCCGCCCCGGTTATGGAGATGTTCCTGCTGACCGCGATGCGAGTGGGTCTGACCGATGCCGATGCACGGCAGAAGTATTTGGAGATTGCTGCACAATTGGGTTCAGAGCAGGCTGTTCAGTGGCTTAAGAGCGGATCAGGCAGCATTCCAGCGTCATATACAAGCGAGCGTGTCACCTGCCAAGCGAATGATATTTTGCAAACACTAGAGGTTCAGATTCGTTCTGAGGAAGAAGAGAGCTACAGAGAAGCACTCATATATCTATGTGATATATTACGGAAAGGCTTTACTAAGGAATATGGGATGAAGTTTAAAAGCAAAGTGAAAAACTATCTACCCGTACCCAAGTTGGCCAAATCTGCATTACATCGTTTCTTTGCCAATGCACTTGAATACCCTTCGCTGCTTCCGTTGCTGGCGGAATATGCCGAGAACGTGATGGAAGAATTCAAGTGGTACAACGATGTAGAGCCGGGGGAGAAGTCGGCGATGCCAGGAACCTATGCGGTGATGGGATTAGGACTTAAAGGAACGGAGTATTTTTCGCTGGTGAATCGTTATATGAAGCTGGTAGACAGTGAACATCAGTCGGTACAGGACGGTTACGCCGCTGTATTTGCTGAGGCGCATGGACTGACACCGGATACGATCCCCGTTTGGGCGAGGATTCTTTTGGCAGGTAATGATTCCGCCAAACCACTAAAATCGGCTGGCATTGAAAGTGTAGAGCAGGCACAGGCGTTAGTAGATGTGCTTCTACAACTGGAAGACTACGAACAAGAGATGCTCGTTTATCGTATATGGGGTGGCGCGAAGAAACTAAAAAACAGCCTGAAGCAGGCTGTCCCTGAGGTAAAAGAGTTACTGGAGCCGCTTATTCCATAAAAGCATCGTATTCTTGATCATATCGCAGTCCCTGCGCAATGTGTTGAATATCTGGCTCGCTTCCACTGCGGCGTAGCACTTCAATAACATCCTGTACAGTCGCTATTTCCAGCCAAGATTGCACGTGATGGTCTGGGAAACGGCCTGGATCAGTGCTTCTAGGCTGTCAAAAGTTTGTATACTCATGTTTGGTAATGCTCTCCCTTAGACGCTTGTTTATGCTGTAGCTTTTGTAATATTTTTAAAATGGCCTGGCGATTTTTGGCATCCTTAATGTATTTGGGAATGGAATGGGAAGCCGTACGCATCATACCGGATGAGGGTTTTTCTCGCAACTCGGCAGAGATATAGGAGAGCAGGTAATTCAGGTGTATCCGGTTAAGAGCCCAGACTGGTTTCCCCCGATAGTAATCAAGGAAGTACAGCTGGAGCTGGAAAATAGGATCTTTTCCATTTTGGATCACGTCCGTATGCCATTCACGTGACTGCATACGATGCACCGGAACCTGATTAAGTGTTTCGCAATGCGGACAGTGTATATTTGTATTTTTGTGAGTAACCGTTCGGTCATCATGAATTTCGATATTAAAATATCGTTCACAATGGCTGCATACGCTGCGTGCATAGAATTTATACGATTCTGGCTGCTGAAATGTGTAGTAACAATGAGAGCAACGAACAACGTAATAACAGTCTTCCTTTGATTTGGAAATAGAAGCTTGACTCTGACAGCGAGGGCAGTGGACAGCTACCTGTTCTCCCCTCCAGATCACGGCGGCAAAGTCATATTTATATCCATATTCATCTTTGAAGCGTTTTTGCTCCATGTTCGTTCCTCCTTTTCGGAAAGAGCGTAAAAACGTACTTTTTATTATCATATGTTATAATATTCCTTAACAACAGAATGGCTTAGATGGGCGGTCGGCTAGTTTCCTGTGAAGGAGGTGAGGGTCCTGATTCTTTCCTTCCATAAAAAGAAATAGACCGCCCGTGGTAGGAACCGGTCTATTTCATGTACCGTAAACTTGCAGCCACCGCCCTTAAAAGCGGCTGTTGCCAAAGAGTGAGGATGTTGACGCATCTTCACTCTTTTTTAGAATATACATCTTATTTCCATTTTAACACTTGAAAAAGGCCTTTTCAATGTGCCGAAGCGTGGAAATAGGATTACGTAGTGCAAAGGAGAATGGGTATATGAGCATTTTTACAGGACTGCAGCGTCCGCAATTTCAGGCCTACTATGATGAGGAATTTCTTATAAAGCATCGTTTTGAAAACGACAGGGGCTTTCCGCCTTCCTATATAGATTACGTCAAAACTCTTGGCTACGGACGATTATGCAGCTTATGGAACATTCATATTCCTCTCGGCGATCACCCGGATTCATGGCTTCGTCGTTACCATGACTGGCGAGCCTGGTTTGATGATGTACTGGAATCGGAAGAGGTTTTACAAGAAGCGGCGCTGGAGCCAGACGGTTTCCCGGAATTATTGGAGCATGCTGTTCCCTTCGCTTCCAGTGAAGGAAATGACCTGCTGGTCTGGGATGTTCAATCGCCTGATGAACGGGGGGAATTCCCAATTTATGCTTTGAATCTGCGCACATGGGGCAACTTTCGGTATGCAGCCCCTGATTTGTATAGCTTCGTCGAAGTGCTGCTGGATGGGGAGCGTGTAAAGTCGGTTTTGGGAACACATCGTACATCATTCCCTTATACATTTGAACCCTTTTAAATCGTTAAAGAGCCACCCTAGTTTTCGAAGTCTAAGGTGGCTCTTTGCGTTGCTATTCTTCTAGCTTTTATGTTTGGGCTAAATATTGCTGTACTAGCTCATATCCAGCCACACCCATTACAGTATATTGATTATATTCTTCCAGTTCCAGATTGCGTATATATTCATCCCCGCAATACAGATGGCCCGCACAATTAAAATACTTTAGCTGCTGTTGTTCCTCGGTTAGAGGGCGATGATCGATAATGGGCCATACTCCCTTCGCCAGATTTTGGGTGGCTGTGAAAATAACTTCGAATCGGCCACGGTGATTGGTGAACGGAAGATATGTGGTTTCACCCTCGTACGCTTGATTCTGACCTATGGATATAACACCAAAGGAGAATGCTTTTTTGAATCGACCATATAGCGCGCAGATCACCTGACATACCGCAAAGCGGCCGTCATGCATGGGGATAACAAAAATGTCGCCTTCCTGATGTTTGATTCTTTTCAATACCATCGTCAGGCCAGCTCTTCCTGAATGATCTCTGTTTTTAAGCCTTTAGCGCTGGTAATCGTAATGCTGATCGCATCAAAGCCATTTCGCTTTACCTCTTCAAAATCACATCGTTCGCCGCTGATCAGCTCCAGCTGCCCGTTCTCATCCACATCAT
The DNA here is from genome assembly GCF_053006485.1 of Paenibacillus sp. JJ1683. Taxonomy (NCBI): domain Bacteria; kingdom Bacillati; phylum Bacillota; class Bacilli; order Caryophanales; family Paenibacillaceae; genus Paenibacillus; species Paenibacillus sp. JJ1683. Next base: position 5,320,894 of record NZ_CM129820.1, on the reverse strand, counting down.
CCGCAAACTCGTCATCCCAATCAACATTATAAAAAGCAGTCACGGTCACCTCAAAGGTATCTTCACCATCATCGTCCAGATAAGGTAGCAGGGGAGTGCGATTGTTCTGCTGTTCTTCCGTATATACTTCACACAGCAGTGCATCGTAACCATGGCGGGTTCCATCAAAAATCACGATCTGCTCACCTGTGACTGCATCTTCTGCAATAATGAGCTGGGGTGCAAACTCCGTTACAGCAATCAGCTCGTCCATGAACTCTCCATAATAAAAAATGTGGAATTTCGTATTTCCGGCCTGTGAACGGAGCTTACCTGTCCATTCCTGCTCGACCCATGCCTCCGGGTTTTCGGGTACAACCCAACCATCCAAATAAGCGGGTCCTAATTTAACATGATGTGTTTCTGTCATCCGTAGCGCCTTCCTTTCTTTTCGTTCATTATGACATGGACAGGGTCACGATTTTGTTGTCCTCGTCAACATCTACCTTCACGTTCACTCCCAGCTTGTCCTTAAACAGCTTACTGATATTGATATAGTTATCCTTTACCGCACGGCTTGAATTACCAGTGGTGCGAGTCATCCCAGCGGTGATGATGGAGCGAACATAGGTTTTGTCGAGCTTGGCTTCAGGATTGTAAGTATAAATAACCTGCTCTTGTTGATTGTAGTAATGGGTTAACTCCGTATAGTCGTTGGCGTTCTCATACTGTTTTTCCTCACGCACATAATCGGGATGGTCCATGGTGTAGTGGATTCCCCCGTCCAGAAAAGGATTATCCTTGGAGGGTCTGAGTTCATATTGTCCATATGCGAGTTGAAACAGGTATTCTATGCCTGAGCCCTCTGCTTGATAGTAGAGCTGACGATGATCCCCTTTTTTATCGATCGCGGTATAGCTACTGATTAAAGGCCAGGCATCATACTTTTTACCCTTTACCTCAACGGCAACCTTATAATGTACGAGCACCTTTTCATTTTGGAATAACCCAAAGCTGCTCATAATGAAATACGCAGGCACACATATAATTCCGATAATCAATATGAATATAAATATTCTTACACGCATGAGTAGAGTAATTCTCCTTTGGTTGTCGATTATGTGGACAGCTCTCGTTGGGCAGATGCGCCGAATTCCTCATGTTGCAATAATTGCTTCAGCGCATGTTGTGCAAAAGGGTTGGCTTTATGTGCGCGGAGCAGTGCAAAAGCGGCCCCCTTGACTAAGATATATGTATCACTGCAAATTATGTCCAAAGCTAAACGTAGCTCTGCTTCTGAATAAGGCATCCATGCCAAAGTTTGTAAAGCTGCGTTTTGCACATCATCATCTTCATCAGGCTTGGACAGCAGCTCGCGAATTCCTCGCATGATGGTCGGCTGCTGGCTCTGATCTGCATATAGTCCGATGACCTTCAGCGCTTCTATACGAAGCGGATCATCCGCGGATGATTGCTGCGCAAGCTGCAAAAGTAATGCGATGGTGTCCTCCACAGGCTGGGGGATCGCTGTTAATTCGCGTAGTGATACCAACCGATCTTCATACGATAGTGTAGGGAAAATAGATAAAAATGTCTTTCCCTCATCATCGGTTTGTATGGACATATACCCTCCTTATTTCTTAGCCAGATTACTTTTGGCATTGTGTATTACCTACTCTTATGTCTATAGTTCGATAAAGCCTCTTCCGTTCCGCCCCCCTCCAGCAGCACCATAATCGCATAGGAGATTGTATCAATCCAATCGTCAAGGGTACTAATCTGCTCTGCGGTCAGCAGGTGATTCCGTTGCAGCATACTATCAGGATACAACGCCCATGCCCGTGTATATTGGCAAATTCCCCACAGAGCGGATATAAGCTCCCGTTCTACGGACGGTTTCTCCAACTCATCTGCCAGAACTTCAATGATAGTCATGAGCTCATGGAAGTTGTCCTCGATCAGTTCGCCTTGAAAGGGACGAAGCATCCCTAGAAATCCGCTTTGCATTTTGGGATGCTCCAAATCATCGTGAATAAAAGAATGACAGCGCAACAGCTCACGGGCTTCTTGTTTATTCATGAAGTTCCGTAATCTCTGCACGGATACCTCTGCACAGAAAGCTACCTGACAGTCCCGACAAGGCATCGATATCAACGACCATGTCTGCTTCTTCATAGCGGAAATCAAGCTGCAAGATGATATTTTCTGTTTCTACAGGGGTTAATACATGCTCTTTGGTTTCCAGAAATGTAAACGTCACTGCATAGCGTGGAATGTCCTGGACTGGAGCTTCAGGGATCACAGGTGCCTCAGCCGAAGGCTCCAGATCCGGTGATTTAGGAACCAGCACACTAGCGGGAGATAGCTCAATCGTCAGTGTAATCTGGTCTTTCGTCATGTTGGCAGCCGTGATTCGGTCATAGTGAAAAGGTGGAAAATAGCCGAGCTTTTCGACAATGCTGTCTGCACCTTGAATAGAAACGGTTGGAGAGAAAGCGAGTTCCAGTCCGATGGACCCTGTCAGTTGGTCTTCATATTCTGGATTGATACGGATAAGGGCCTGTTCCGACTCTACCTTCAACATCGTACCAATAAAATACTGTTTGCCATGGATCAGGACAACATCATGCGGAACGAACGGCAGTGCTCCTCCGGCTTGATAATGAATGAGATATTCGTTTTCTTTTTTTTCAATATTGTGAACTTGAATTTGCATAAATTGCAGCCTCCTAGGGTTAATGGGATGACGGATAGTTTAAGTGTGACGTAAAGGGTACGGAGTCCACGATTGAAAAACATACTTCATATCCGGGGTATCCTTTTCGAGCATAAATGGGAGAATATCCATAATAGCTCTTGCTTTACTGCCAGCATAAAAGTTGCGGGAGCTATGTAACAGTTTGTTTGCCTTTATTAACTGGCTGAGCTGCAGCATAACGTTTTCCACGCTTGTTCGGTCAATACGTTCATAAACGTCCTGACGAATCGAAACAAGCATCCCGCAATTGTTGGAAGATCGGGACATGGTGTCATTGGACAAAAGAATGTACACTTCCGGCGTCGTCCCTTTGTTATAGGACGATTTGATACTAGGAGCCTCTATAACCAGCATCAAAGGAGTCATTTCATCATCGGTTACAATGCGGAGCAGCTCCTGCTTGTCCCAGCGGATCTTGCCGTGTTTGGCTTTCTTCGATTGATAGACAGACACACGGGTATTGCGGATTCCTGATATATTCAAGAGCGCTTCAAAACAATCGAACAGGTTAGTAAAGCAGTCTTCGGCAAACAAAGTGTGCTTCTCCGACAAGGAACCTGTCATTATGAAATTATAATGTAGGTTGTTAACCACAAGCATCCACCCTTTATTCATGAATTACCAATTATCCTACCATAATATATGACATGGTGATTGAATTCACCTTTTGAGGGATTCGTTAAAATCGTTTGGAAACCAGTTCAACTTCGCGTATACTAGGAAAGTCATATATGGAACGGCCTGAGCCGCCTTGCGGCCGTATGTTGAGTTACATGAACAGATTCAACGATAACGGATATGCTCCCTTCCTGAAAAGGGGAGAATGAGAACCGATACAAAAATGGGAATTCTGAACTATGGAACGATAGATGTCATATGGCACATGAACCTATTTTACGTGACACATATTGAATACAGATAAGGGAAGTGAATACAACTTGAAGAATTTTACAGCATTAGGCGTGGAGCAACATTGGGTAGAAGCCTTGAAAGAGCAAGGCATCTCAGCGCCAACACCTGTACAACAGGAGTCCATTCCACTGTTGATGGAAGGTCAGGATGTGATTGCCGAGGCACATACGGGCACGGGGAAGACGCTTGCGTTTTTACTGCCGATTCTACAAAAGCTGAATTTGGACAAGCGGCATCCGCAGGCGCTCGTGATTGCACCTACGCGTGAATTGGCGCTCCAGATTACAGAGGAAGCAAAATGCTTGGCTGCTGCGGAACCGAGTTTATCTCTGCTAGCTGTTTACGGAGGACAGGACGTGGAGCGTCAGCTTCGTAAACTAAAAGGTGGCGCACAACTGATTATTGGTACACCTGGGCGACTGTTGGATCATCTGAGACGTGGCACGCTTGATTTAGGCGGCATTAAAATGCTGGTCCTGGATGAGGCTGACCAAATGTTACACATGGGCTTCTTGAACGATGTGGAAACGATTCTTCAGGAGGTTCCTTACCGAAGACAAACCATGCTGTTTTCCGCTACGATGCCAGCTGGTATTCGCAAGCTGGCTCGTGTCTATATGAACGAACCCGTTGATGTCAAAGTGAAATCGGCTTCTTCCGTTCCCGTGAGCCAAATCCGTCAGGTCGTTGTGCAAACAACAGACCGTGGTAAGCAACAGGCATTGGTAGATATGCTGAATACGGATCGTCCGTATCTGGCTGTTATTTTCTGCCGTACCAAGCGCCGGGCTTCCAAACTGAATGAAGAACTCCAGGAGATGGGGTTCGAGAGCGGTGAGCTGCACGGGGACTTGTCCCAGAACAAGCGGGAGCAAGTGATGAAGGCGTTCCGTGAAGCGAAACTTCAATTGCTCGTAGCGACAGATGTAGCCGCACGCGGCCTCGATGTAGAAGGCGTCACGCATGTCTTCAACTATGACATGCCGCAGGATGCCGAAAGCTACATCCACCGCATCGGACGTACCGGTCGTGCCGGAGGCAAAGGCGTTGCGGTGACGCTCGCCACGCCAAGGGATGTTCCTGAGCTTCGGAACATCCAAAGAGTTGCTGGTGTCACATTCACCAGCAGTGAGGGCGGCGGGCAGCGTAGATCTGCTCCCGATACGCCTGAGCGGCAGGGTAGAAATGACCGCTCAGGCAGAAACGACCGCCGTTCCTTTGGCGGCAACGATGCTGGCGGCGGCCGCCGCAGCGGCCGCGAACAGGCGGGTCGTCGTGACGGTGCAAGCGGCGAGCGTCGCTCCAACCGCAGTAGCAGTGAACGTGGCGGATATGACCGCAGTAGCGGCCGTTCTGTACGCGAAGGTCAAGGCCGCTCGGCAGGCCAAAGCAGCGGACGTGGCGGATATGACCGCAGCAGCGGCGGATCTGCACGCGGAGGTCAAGGCCGCTCCGCAGAGCAAAGCAGCGGACGTGGCGGATATGACCGCAGCAGCGGCGGATCTGCACGCGGAGGTCAAGGTCGTTCGGCAGGCCAAAGCAGCGGACGTAGCGGATATGACCGTAGCAGCGGCGGTTCCGCACGCGGAGGCCAAGGTGGACGCGGTGGACAAGGTCAAGGAGGCCGACGCGGTCGGTCCAGGTAGATAAAATGGGGGTATTCTCATAGAATGCTCCACTATGGTTATCATAATAGCCCCGGGGAGGCTGATCTTCCGGGGCTATTGTAATCTTCATATATGCCGCTGTAAGAACAGCATCATAAGATAAAGAGCAACCAAAGATGCCCTGAGATAACCGAATAGCGGTCAGGACATTTTTTAAAAGATAATTTGGAGGGGTTATACATCATGCAGGAACAGGATATGGGCAAGCGTGCCATGGTCTCAGCATGGATCAGCCTGATCAGCAACATCCTCTTAACCGGCATCAAAATAATCGCAGGACTCATGTTCAACAGTAAGGTACTGGTGGCCGATGGTGTGCATAACGCCGGGGACGTCATTGCTTCTGCAACGGCACTGGGAGCGATGAGAATATCCAGCCAGCCGCCGGATGAGGATCATCCTTATGGTCATGGCAAGGCAGAAGTAATTGGTGCTAGTGTAGTGGCGGTCATACTGTTCGGGGCAGGCATATTTATCGGCTATCATTCCATTGCCGCACTGTTCGAACCGATGCCACAGGAGCATATACTGGCATTGGTGGCCGCCATTATTTCCTTGCTCTGGAAACAGTGGCTGTATATCTACACGATTCGTATTGGCAGAGCGGCCAATAGTCAGGGTCTCATTGCGACGGCAAAAGATCACCTGGCTGATGTGTATGCCTCGGGAGCGGCTGTCTTGGGGATCGGATTAGGACTGATCGGGGAACATTGGAATATTCCGATTTTATCTTACGGCGACCCCATTGCGGGGTTCGTAGTGGCGTTGCTGGTTCTGAAATTGGCGTGGGAAATGGGTCGCGAATCCATAGATGTGCTCATGGAGAAGGCCATTGCAACCGAGGAAATCGAAAGCTACGCAGCAGCGGCACTGAGTGTAGTCGAGGTTCAGCGTATTGATCGTATCCGTGCCCGTGAGCATGGTCATTATATTATCGTTGATATCCGAGCTTCAGTGGATGCCTCTTTGACGATTCAGCAGGGACACGATATTATCCGGCTGATCAAGAGGGCCGTCATGAAGCAGGAGCCGCGGGTTTATGAGGTGCTTGTCCATTTGAATCCGTGGTATGCAGACGACCTCCATGCTGTAAAATCAACACAAAAAGACTCTGAAGATAAGGTATAACCGATACGAATAACGCCCCTAGAACATACGACGCGAATTGACAGATAACTTGCCGGAAGGGTATGCTTTTAAAAGCCGAACGATGATGAATAAAAGCGAGGTTACCCGAAAATATGCGAAAATTTTTAAAATGGCTAGGTATTTCTGTGACTGCTGCAGTCCTTTTAGTGGGCGGATATTATGCTTATTCTATATATCATTTTACGAACCAAATTTCGGTTGCTTCCGGACAGGATTCGAAATTTAAACCGCAAACCCAAACTTCAACCAATGTACAACCTGTAGAGGTATCACTCCCACCGGAATGGGATGGAACAGAAAGAGTAAATATACTGCTGCTTGGCGGAGATTCCCGTGGAGAAGATTCAGGGCGTTCTGACTCGGTTATGGTTGCTTCTGTTGATCCGGTTACGAAAAAGGCCACACTTATGTCGATTCTTCGTGATACGTATGTCAAGATCCCGGGTCATGGGCAAAGTCGATTGAATGCTGCCTTTTCCTACGGTGGGCCGGATTTGACCAGACAGACTGTGAGCGACCTTCTGGGCATACCGATTCAATATTATGTATATACTGATTTTAATGGTTTCATTGCACTGGTTGACTCTGTAGGTGGTATTGACCTGGATGTCGAAAAAGATATGCATTACACTTCCAAGGCAGACAAACACCAGTTTGATATTGACTTGAAAAAGGGAATGCAGCACATGGACGGTAAAACAGCCTTGCAATATGTACGTTTCCGTCATGATGCGACTTCGGATTTTACACGTACGGAGCGACAGCGCAAATTCATTACCGAACTGGGCAGTAAAATACAATCGACCTCGTCGCTCATTAAACTGCCAAGTATTTTAAATAGCATTTCTCCTTATATTGAAACGAATCTGAGTACAACGGAAATGCTGCAGTTGGCTTCATTGGGTTTTAATATCGATGCTAAAACAGTAGCGAAGCAGCAAATCCCGCCAAATGAACTGGTGCGCGGGGAAACCATCAAGGGTGCACAGGTGTTGGGTGTGGATGAGCGGAAGCTCAAGCGGTTCATACAGAATCTTTTTGATCAAGAAAACAAACCTGTGACTACGACGGTGGAGGCTGCCACCACGACAAATGATACTCCATAACCATTCAAAGCAAGCGAAGTTCGTACAATAACGTACAACTTTGTTTGCTTTTGTGTTTATTTGGGTATAACCTTGTATATTTTGTTCCAAAAATATATCGTAATTATGAAGAACGTATACTCATCTGTCTAAAGAGAAGGGGAATGTCATGTGGAAATAACTCCGGCATGGAAAGACCGGTTTAAGAAGTTTTTTCTGAACAACAAGTTTGTGTTATTCCTGTTGGTACTGCTGCTGATCGGCTTGAATATCTTAGTGCTTACCAAAATTTCATACATATTTACCCCTGTCATCGTGCTGCTGAAAACGATTATTCTCCCTGTCATTTTGTCCGGTGTATTGTACTATCTGCTCAATCCGTTGGTAGATGTACTGGAGCGGAATAAGGTAAAGCGAGTATACTCCATTGTTGTTCTGTTTTTGCTCATTATAGGGATTATCGCTATTGTGGTTACGTCGGTGGTACCTGTGATCCGTGATCAGATACAGGGCCTTATCCAAAATGTCCCTGCTTATACCGAGCAAGTCAAACAACAGTTTGAGCGACTGATTGGCAGTAACTTTGTGAACCAGTTCCAGAACACCATTCAAATAGATCCATCTGAACTGGCCTCCAAAGCTTCTGAAAAGTTATCTGGCTTTATCAATAATGCATGGACGGGTGTGGGAAGCTTTTTGGGTGTGATTACGGAAACTGTGCTTGCGATCGCTACGGTTCCGTTCATTCTGTTCTATTTGCTGAAAGATGGACACAAGCTGCCGCAGTGGATTCTAAAAATGCTTCCACCTATGTTTCGTAAAGAGACAGATCGTATCATGACCGAAATGAATCATCAGGTCAGCTCGTACATTCGTGGACAAATTATTGTTAGCTTCTGTATTGGAGTGCTGCTATATATAGGTTATCTGATTATTGGATTGGACTACTCTTTGACGCTTGCGGTCATTGCGTCTTTTACGAGCGTGGTTCCCTACTTAGGTCCTGTAATTGCCATTACACCCGCGTTAATCGTAGCTATAGTTACCTCACCGATCATGCTGCTCAAAATGGTTATCGTATGGACAGTTGTCCAGCTTATTGAGGGTAAATTTATTTCACCACAAATTATGGGCAAATCGCTTCGAGTACATCCGATTACGATTATCTTTGTTATTTTGACAGCAGGCAATTTGTTTGGTGTGGTAGGGATTGTACTGGCTGTTCCAGGTTATGCCGTCTTGAAAGTCATCGTGACCCATCTGTTTAGTTTCTTTCAAAAGCGTTCACATCTTTATGAAGCAGATAAAGTAAAGTAAAAAGCAGTCTCTATGAAAAGTAAACATGACTAATGGGCGCGTTAAATCTACTATTTTGCCCCTCTTGGTTAACTGTGGCTTTACGTGCTATACTTAATGCCTATTCTTATTCCAAAATAGAAAGGTCAGACTTTTTATGATAAAACTCAGCATTCTTGACCAATCTCCGGTATCGGAAGGCATGACGCATGCACAAGCATTACAAAAGACTGCTGAGCTTGCTATAGAGGCGGAACGCTTGGGTTATCATCGCTTTTGGGTATCCGAGCATCATGCTGCCTCTAATCTTGCAGGGTCCAGCCCCGAGGTATTGATTTCACACCTGGCTGCTCGTACCCAGACGATTCGGGTAGGGTCGGGCGGTGTGATGCTGCCCCATTACAGCGCTTATAAAGTAGCGGAAAACTTCCGGGTACTGGAGGGATTGTATCCGGGGCGCATTGATCTGGGTCTGGGGCGAGCGCCCGGAGGAATGCCGATTGCTACCCGAGCTTTGCAGGAGGGGAAAATGCGGGGCGGCATTGATCTGTACCCCGAGCAGCTGGATGATCTGCTAGCCTACTTGCACGATAGCACAGGCAGCCAGCATCGCTTCGGTTCGCTACAGGCGATGCCGCTCGTAGAGACTGTGCCGGAAATGTGGCTGCTTGGCTCCAGCGGTGATAGCGCGGGTCTGGCCGCCGAGCGTGGCGTAGGCTTTGCGTTCGCGCAGTTTATTAATGGTGAAGGCGGCACAGGTGCTATGAAGGGATATCAGGAAAACTTCCAGCCTTCCCAGCATAGTGACCAACCGCGTTCGCTTGTCTCCGTATTTGCGATCTGTGCGGATACTGAAGAGGAGGCCAATCGTTTGGCATCCAGCATGGACTTGTCCCTGGTGCTTTTGGAACAGGGAACGCGTTCCGCAGGAACACCTTCCGTCGAAAAGGCGCTTGCGTATCCGTATACGCCATATGACCGGATGCGCATTCGTGAGAATCGCAAGCGTATGGTGGTTGGTTCACCCGCACAGGTCAAGCGTCAGCTTGAGCAATTATCCAAGGACTATAATGCACAGGAGATCATGGTTGCGAGCATTATTCACGACTTCGATGCCAAAATGAAATCTATACGTCTCATGGCTGAAGCATTTGGACTGTCCTCTGTACAGGCTTAATGCGAATGGCCAGAATCAGAAGATCACAGCTTGAGGGCTGTGATCTTTTTTTGTGCGTTAACACTTGATAATGATTATCAATATCTTTATTATATAAAGATAGAATGAAGTTTTGATGAATGTCGTGCGTTAAGCCCGTGATTATATATATTGGATTAGGGAAAGGGATGATTCCAAATGTTTCGTCTGAAAACGGCAAATCTGGATATTGCTTATGAAGATCGATTGATAGTAGAAGATCTGAACGTAGAAATACCGCAAGGGAAAATTACAGCGTTGGTGGGTGCAAATGGCTCCGGTAAGTCGACCATTCTGAAAACGATGGCTCGCATCATGAATCCTAAAGGCGGTAGCGTTCTGTTGGATGGTAAATCCATTCATAAGCAATCCACCCGGGAGGTAGCCAAGCAGTTAGCTATTTTGCCGCAGAATCCGACGGCACCGGAAGGATTGACCGTGACGGAACTGGTATCATACGGACGTTTTCCCTATCAAAAAGGTTTTGGTTCCATGAAAGCGGACGATCGCAAAATGGTAGAGTGGGCCATCCAAGTAACAGGAATGAGCGAATTTCACGATCGTCCGATTGATCAGCTTTCTGGGGGGCAGCGTCAACGTGCCTGGATTGCTATGGCGCTTGCACAAGATACGGATATACTGTTTTTGGATGAGCCGACTACATTTTTGGATATGGCGCATCAACTGGAAGTGCTGCATCTGCTGGAGTATCTGAATACTTCGGCAGAACGCACCATTGTTATGGTCGTGCATGACTTGAACCATGCAGCCCGATATGCTCAGCATATGATTGCGATCAAAAAAGGGAAAGCGAAGGCGGTAGGAGCCCCGACGGAGGTTATGACGCCAGATGTGCTGCGTGAGGTGTTCGGAATTGAGGCGGATATTGTTACTGATCCTCGTACGGGGGTACCACTCTGTCTTCCGTATGCTTTGGCTGGTCAGCCTGCGGTAAGCCAAGCAGTAAAGGGAATGAATGTAGAAGAGAAACAAACGGTGGGTTCTGTTGCCGAGCGGCGTGATGCTAGACCACAAGTAGCAGCAAGAGGTTAGAGGGTGCGCCAAGTGGCAGCATCACGGTAAGGGTTTGTGAATATTGGCATGTCCGTCACGTTTTGGGTAAAATAGGTTGAGAACCTAAACCAAGCGACATGAAGGAGGATGCTATATGTCTGTCTATTCATATAATGCCGTAACACCAGCCAATCAGGAGGTTTCTCTGGAAACTTACACAGGTAAAGTGCTGGTTATTGCGAATACCGCTAGTAAGTGCGGACTTACCCCGCAATATGGGGATTTGCAAAAGCTTTATGACGAATATAAGGATCGGGGACTCGTTGTTTTAGGCTTCCCTTGCAACCAGTTTGGCGGTCAGGAGCCGGGCAGCAGCGAGGAAGCGGCTGAATTTTGCCAATTGAATTACGGGGTTAATTTCCCGGTATTCGCTAAAGTGGATGTGAACGGACCAGATACAGCCCCTCTGTTTGAATATTTGAAGAAGCAACAGCCTGGAGAACAGGAAGATGGTACAATTCAGTGGAATTTTACAAAATTCATTGTGAATCGTGAAGGTGTGCCTGTGGGACGCTTTGAGCCCAAGGAGTCACCGGAAGCGATGAAAACGGCCATTGAGCAGTTATTATAATAGCTTCGTGTAATTCCAAAGTATATGTGTAAACAAGGTCTGATTTCCGCTTGTCTTAGGGGAAACGGACCTTTTTTTATTCCCTACATACGCATTTGCCTAAAGATTGACGTATCGTGTGAAAGTCTGTTCCAGGAGCATAATCAAGAGGCAGGTAGGGAAAACTGAATGGAGCAAAAAAAGATTTCAGCAAACGGCTGAGTTCAGATATCCTTGCCTTTTAAAATGTGGACAAATTGTGAATATCATAAAAAGCTATTGTAATGTGAAAAATATCACACTATAATAAGCGCATGAAGTGAAATAAATCACAAGAAGTAATGAGTTATCTAAGTGAAAGCATTCACAATTATTATACATTTTATGCCCACACACCAAGGAGGAATTCAACATGAAAGTAGCAGTTATCGGATGTACACACGCAGGTACGGCAGCCATAGTCAACACAGCTAAATGTTATCCAGATGCCGAAATTACGGTCTATGAGCGTAATGACAATATTTCATTTTTATCTTGTGGTATTGCACTGTATGTAGGTGGTGTCGTCAAAGATCCGCACGGATTGTTTTATTCGTCCCCAGATCAACTGGCTGATATGGGTGTAGTGACCAAGATGCTTCATGAGGTAACGAGTGTAGATACAGCGGGCAAGACGCTGCATGCACGTAATCTCCAAACCGGTGAGGAATTTACGGATACATTTGATAAATTGATTGTGACTACTGGATCGTGGCCAATTATTCCGAAGCTGGAAGGCATTGAACTTGATCATATTTTGCTCTGCAAAAACTATAATCATTCGAATGAAATCATAGAGAAAGCCCAGCACGTACAGAACATTACTGTCGTGGGAGCTGGATACATTGGTGTTGAGCTGGTAGAAGCTTTTCAAATGAACGGTAAGAACGTAACGCTGATCGACAGTGCTGATCGTATATTGAATAAGTATTTAGACCATGAGTATACAGACCGGATTGAGAATTCCCTGAGAGAACATGGCATTAAGCTGGTACTTGGCGAGACAGTAAGTCGTTTTGAGGGGACTAACGGTAAAGTAAGTAAGGTCGTGACCTCCAAAGGAGAATATGAAACAGAGCTTGTTATACTCTGTATCGGTTTCCGACCTCAAACGGATCTGCTCAAAGGTCAGGTAGATATGTTGCCTAACGGTGCGATCATTGTGGACAATTATATGCAAAGTAGCTGCCCAGACGTGTTTGCAGCAGGCGACAGTTGTGCAATTCGTTATAATCCAACCGGCAAAACAGCTTATATCCCATTGGCGACCAATGCGGTTCGTATGGGTACGCTGGTGGCACGTAATCTGGTACAACCTACCATTGCCTACATGGGAACCCAAGGAACCTCGGGTATCAAAATTTACGAAGACAATATTGCAGGAACAGGAATGACGGAAGCCGCAGCAATGGACGAGGGGATGACTGTAGAAGCTGTAACCATTGAGGACAGCTACCGTCCTGAGTTTATGCCAACTTCTGAAAAGGTGTTGCTGAAGGTTGTATATGAGCAGGAGACACGGAGAATTGTTGGGGCACAAATTATGTCGAAGGTCGATTTGACGCAATCCATTAACACCCTGTCTGTAGCCATTCAAAATCATATGACCATTGATCAGTTGGCCTTTGTCGATTTCTTCTTCCAGCCGCACTATAACAAGCCTTGGAATTTCCTGAACGCGGCAGGTTTGCAGGCATTGCCTACAATATCCGAACGGAATCCAGTTACTGTATAATCCGATTTGTCTGTGACATTGTTCATAAGTTTGTCAACAATCTGAAAGCGTACGGATGAATCCTTATAGTACAATATAGAGAGCATAAGGATTAGGGGGAGAAGTAGATAATGGGTTTGTTTTATATCCTTTTTCTTGTAGTTGTCGCAGCCATCGGTCTGGGCGGAGTACTTTGGTTCTTGAAAGCCGTTGAAAAGGAAGAATATAATTAAATGTAAAGCGCATAGCAGCGCAGTAGCAGTAGATGTAATAAAAAGATGTAATAAAATAGAAAGACAGTCCTTTTTCGAGGGCTGTTTTTTTATAGCTGAGAAAGTGATTTTTTTCACAAACAAAATCACTGATTTTAAATAAAATATGAAAGGAGAATATTTTGTTTAAAAGATATTAAAGGAGCGGGGGCAGATGGCAAGCTATAAACCGGGGCAAATTGCCGAAAAGACGGTGGAAACAGGAGTGGCCAAGGCGAATAACCCGTGGACTGTGGCGGTGGTATTGGGATTTTTGGCAGGTGCATTTATTGCACTCGGGTTTTTGCTGGATATACGCGTTATTGCAAGTGCACCTAAAGAATGGGGAAGCATTGCTACCTTTATTGGAGCTGCGGTGTTCCCTGTAGGTCTGGTGTTAGTTTTGATAGCTGGTGGGGAATTGCTGACCGGCAATATGATGGCAGTCCCTTTGGCGAGATGGGCAGGACGAATTAAGACAGGAGCCATGCTTCGTAATTTGGCAATTATTACGCTCAGTAATTTTGCAGGTGCATTATTTGTTGCGTTTTTCTTTGGGCATGTTCTAGGCTTGACCGAAACGGGTCCTTACCTGGATAAAGTGGTGGATATGGCAGGGCATAAGCTGCATGAAAGCTTTTTGCAGTCTTTTATATCAGGTATAGGATGTAACTGGCTCGTAGCACTGGCTGTATGGATGGCATATAGCACAGACTCTATCGGCGGCAAAATTATGGGAATTTGGTTCCCGACCATGGCCTTTGTTGCTATTGGATTCCAGCACGTTGTTGCCAATATGTTTCTCATTCCGGCGGCTATATTTGCAGGTCATTTTTCGTGGGCAGAGTATGTTATGAATTTCATTCCGGTCTGGTTGGGGAATTTGGTAGGAGGCAGTCTGTTTGTGGCTGGAGCCTACTGGCTGGCCTATCTGAAAAAAACTCAAGCCAACACACATTCCGTGAATGAACCTCAAACTACTTCTTCAGTTACATCCAAGCCGTTGAGTGATCATGCATAATCACGTTACTTTATGAAGCAATAAACAAAGCAAATCCGCCATGACAGGCCCGGGGGAACGAAACCTGTCATGGCGGATTTTTTTGGGAGTGGTCCATGATTTGGCATGGAGGATGAGTGTGCTCTCGTCCATAATGCCTTGATCTCTTTTACCCTGGGTATGTAATGATGAAACAGAATGATAAAAAAATAATTATACTTTTTAAAATCCGTTTTGCTCTATGCAGCAGACGGATTTTTTATATATTTTGGAGAGCTGCTGTGTGGTAAAATCCTTCTCTTGCCATAGGCCAAAGCTGTAGATATGATAAGAACAGTGTAATTTTTGGAAACGGTAACGGAAAGGAGCATTTAACCATGGATCATCGCAATAGCGCGCCTCTTGAGGCCACACTTCAACAAAATCTACAAAGAGGACAGCGAATGACGGAGCAGCAGAACGGTGTTTTTCCGGCTGTATGCCCGTTGGATTGCCCGGATACGTGTGGGCTCCTGCTTCACAAGGAAGATGGAAAGATAGTCAAGGTGACTGGTAATCCGGATCATCCCATTACGAAAGGGGCTATATGCAACAAAGTCCGCAATATGACCGAGCGCGTATATGATCCGGATCGGGTGCTTTATCCGTTGAAGCGTGTAGGTGCCAAAGGGGAAGGGAAATTTGAACGAATTAGCTGGGGGGAAGCGGTCGATACCATTACAGGTCGGTTCAAGGAGCTGATACGCACGGATGGACCGGAATCCATACTCCCCTACAGCTTTTATGGCAATATGGGCGTATTGAGTGTGGATGGAATGGATCGTCGCTTTTTCAATGCACTGGGTTCAAGCCAGCTGGATCAGACGATTTGTAGCGTGGCTGGGAATGAAGGCTGGGCATCCGTTATGGGGTTTAAGGGCGGCACGAGCCCGGAGGATACAGAGGATGCAGATCTCATTATTGTATGGGGCGGAAATGTCATCAGCACCAACATGCATCAGGTCGTATTGGCTGAGAAAGCACGTAAAAAAGGTGCTAAGGTGGTCGTAATTGATGTTCATCGCAACCGGACGGCGCAATGGGCGGATTGGTTCATTCCGTTATATCCGGGTACGGATACGGCGCTTGCGCTGGGGGTTATGCATGTACTGTTTGATCAGGGACTGACAGACGACGAATTTTTACATCGCTATACTGTAGGTCACGAGGAACTGCGCGAGCATGTTAAGACCTATACACCAGAGCGGGTTTCGCGGATTACCGGCGTGCCGAAAGAGGATATTATCCGTTTGGCGGAAATGTACGGAAAGGCGCGAGCGGCCTATATCAATATTGGAAATGGGCTTCAGCACCATGATAATGGCGGTATGAACGTACGCGCAGTTACATGCTTGCCTGCACTCACTGGACAATGGTTGAAGCACGGCGGAGGAGCGTCGCGCTCCAATGGCGCTTATGCCAAGATTAACAGCGCCCATCTGGAGCGTCCTGATCTGCGACAGAACCCGGATGCCCGGGTGATCAACATGAACCGGATTGGAGAGGCGCTGCTACAAAAGGAACAGCCGATTAAGGCGTTATTCGTATATTGTAGTAATCCGGTAGTTGTAGCACCCGATTCGCAACGGGTAACGGAGGGATTTGAACGAGAGGATCTGTTTACGGTTGTTCATGACCTGTTCCTTACTGATACGGCCTGCTATGCAGATATTGTGCTGCCTGCTGCGTCTTCTTTTGAAGGAACAGATCTATACAAATCGTACTGGCACCACTATATCCAGATGCAGAAGCCTGTTATTGATCCGCTAGGGGAAAGCAAAAGCAATTATGAGCTATTTAGCCTGCTCGGACAGGCAATGGGCTTTGATGAAGCTGCCTTTACGGAAAGTGAAGAGGATATGATCACAGGAGCGCTTGATAATCCAACGAACCCTTATCTCAATGGTGTAACCTTGGATGCCTTAATAAAGTCGCCTTTTGTAAAGCTCGATATGACGCCAAAGGCTACTTATTTGGAGCGTTTAACTACGCCTTCAGGCAAGATAGAGTTGTATTCGGAAAAGATGAAACAAGCAGGTCTGCCTGCATTGCCCTCCTATGTACCGCTGGTCGAAGGGTATGACGGAGAGCATCGGCCGCAAGCGGATGACCGTTTTCCATTGATGTTTGTTTCACCGCCAAACCATAATTTTTTGAATTCTACATTTGCTAATTTGCCCAAACATCAGCGCTTGGAACGGGAGCCCTTGCTGCAAATTCACCCGGAGGATGCTCAGGCAAGAGACATCGCAGATGGTGATCCGGTTACCGTCTGGAATGACAGGGGGATGTATGAATTGAAAGCCAAGGTCACCGATCTGATGCTGCCCGGCACGGTGATTAGCCAAGGATTATGGTGGAAAGGCAAAGGACGCAGACAGCGCGCCAATGCGTTAACCTCTGACCGGCTGTCGGATATGGGGCAGGGGGCTACTTTTTTCTCAACGGTGGTGAATGTGAAGCGCCAATGAGAAACTGCCTTTCATGGCGCCAGGTGCAAAAGGAGAAGCAAAACATATGAAATGGTTGGAGTCTTATCCGAAAGAAGTAAAAGTATTTCTCATTGCCAGCCTGATTAATTCCGCCGGAAGTTCCCTCATGTGGCCGCTCGTTAGCATGTATGTATTTGACGAACTGAACCGTAGTATGGAAGACGCGGGAATTGCAATTTTAGTGCAGTCTTTAGGCGGAATTTTTGGTCAAGTGCTGGGCGGGGCCCTTTATCATCGTATTGGAGCCAAGCAACTGATTGTCGGCTCACTGGCCATGAATGCGTTGGGACTTCTCTCGCTTCCATTTACCAGTGGTCATTGGGTGGCTTTTGTCATCATGATGGGCTTTATCGGCTTTTTTAATGTGGTATCTGTGCCTGCGATTCAGGCCTTTGTAGGTTTTCGTTTTGCTGACCGGCGTGGAGAGCTGTTTAATATCATTTATGTCGCGAACAATATTGGGGTAGCACTCGGAACGGGACTGAGCGGCGTTCTGGCCGACCTTTCCTACCAGCTCAGCTTTGTGATGAACGGGGTGACTTCTGCGGTATTTGCTGGATTCTTCTGGTCTTATCTAAGCAGGGTAGATCGGGAAGAGGGAGAAGTCCAGCTCAGCAAGTCTGTGATGAAAACAGAAGAAATACCCGCTCGGTTGCTGTTTCGTGATACCAGGCTGTATCTCTTTGTGGGGTTAGGCTCGCTTTTTTTATGGTTCGGCAATTCGATCTGGAATACGGGAGTCTCTCCCCATATTATTGAACAGGGCTTGCCTAAAACGATGTATGGATTATTATGGACGTTGAATGGTATTCTCATTTTTGCCGCACAACCTATTATTTTCTGGATCAAACGGCTGTACGCTCATCACGCTTCTGCGCAAATGACATGGGCTGGAGGATTTTATTTGGCAGCTTATATTGTCATACTGGGCACACAGAACTATACTGGGATGATATTCGCTATGGTACTGGCGACTCTGGGAGAAATGCTGATTGCACCTGCGGTTCCAGCATTCCTGTCTGATCATGGAGGTCGGGGCGCCCCCTTTTACATTGGACTTGTGGGGGGCATTGGTGCAGCCGGACGGGTGATGGGACCTTATTTTATGGGGAAGTTGTATGATGGCGGTGGGTTACCTCCTACACTTTGGCTGGCAGCGGGCGTAGCGGTGTTGTCGATTCTATTTTTCGTCCTGCATAGCTGGTTGAATCGTTACCGTCACAATATGGGTGATTTTGACACTTCTTCCAAGGTGGACGTTCCCAGTTCTTAAGTCCTAATAAAAGTTCAGTAATGAGCTGCGATTATGGTACAATAAGTGACGAATGGTTGCAGTTATTGCTTCAGGAAAGCCTTCACAGGAAGGATTGAAAGGAATTGTTTACAAGTCAACCCTTGACGATACGTCATTCGGAGATGAAGGATGCTCCTGATCTGATTGCGCTGGATGAATTGGTATGGAATGAACGCACGGCTCCTGCTTCGCTGTCATGGAAGTCGCGCGGAGAGTTTCTGCGCAATACGCCTCCAGGCTCTCAACTGGTCGCCATCGAACAGGAAGTGCTCTGCGGGTATATTGGATTTCGTCCTCCAACGCTGTTGGCTAGTAATTGTCATGTACTCGAAATAAATATAGCTGTGCGTCCAGACTATCATCGCAAAGGTATTGGGACGGCGCTCATGAACTCCATGAAGGAGATTGCGGCTGCGGAGGGCATACGCAAGTTAAGTTTGCGTGTACTCTCCTGTAACACGGAAGCCCTTATGTTTTATGAAAAATGTGGTTTTGCAATTGAAGGGCGACTGCATGAGGAGTTTTATATCGCAGGTCAATTTGTGGATGATGTTCTAATGGCCTATTTCTTAAAATAGACCGGAGGATACAGACAGGCAGCAACATTCGGTTGTGATGTCCTGTTCATAATCAACAACGCCGCAGACCTGATCAGGCCTGCGGCGTTGTTGTGCAGTACAAGGCTATCGAAGTTGCTTCCATTCATTCTGGAGCATACCATACACTGCGTGGTTCATATAGCCATCTGGCAGCAACTCTGCTTCGCGTACAATGCCTTCGAGCACAAAGCCCAGGCGTTCTGGAATACCGCGGCTGCGGCGGTTTGTCGTTGCACAACGGATTTCGACCCGATGCAAGTCCAACTCCATCAACGCATATTCGACGAATACGCGGCAGGCACTGGTCATGAGACCCTGTCCTTCGTAACCGTGCCCAAGCCAGTATCCGATGCTAACCGAACGGTGAGCCCAATTGATCTCATGGTAGCTGATGATGCCAGCAAGCTCGTTGTCTATCCAAATTCCAGCGGTCAGGCTACCGTTCTCTGCGGCTTGTTTCAAGGCGCCTTGCACGAATTGCTCTGTATGGCTGATTTCCGTGGTGGAGTCTACCCATGGAAGCCATTGACGCAGACGGTCACGGGACATTTCGATCAGCTCAAACAGAGGCTGCACATGCTCCTTGGTGAGCGGCCGAAGGACTGTGCGTTCGTCCAACGCATATGTAAACATGATTAATCCCCTCTTTCACTCGGAAAATCGCTAAACCAGCCAGTCTAGCATTTAATCCCATGCTACCTTATTCTGCGAGAGTCGTCAAAAGGGAGAGGAAGCTTCAAATTTTATAGGTCCCACCCGGAACCGCTCCTGCTCGTATACATATTTCAGATCCAAATCCCCTACAAATTCGCTTGGCGATACGCTACCGGATACAGTGGCATGGAGTGGGAATTGTTCGGCGTCATACATTACAACAGAGCTAAAATCGAGATGCTTTGTAAACTGGGCTGGATCATCGTAAAATACAGACGCTTTGGGGTCCATCGTGTGTGTAGTACCGTCAATCATAACAGCGATATGTACCTGGCGGTTGTGGTCACGTAGCTCCACGGAGCTGTGTACTCGCTGGGATACAGCATTTTCCGCTGATTCAACGGCATATTCCTCCATTGTCTGTACGTTAACAATATGCAACTCCTGCAAGTCCACACCCGTTCCCGAGGCACGCGTGAGAATGACAACGGCTTCACGGATCCCGTCTTCGTTTACATCTCTGTAAAATAACTGTGGTGCGGTGGAAATATCCGCCGAGCCCGACCACTGGAATGTGCGGCGCTGCTGGCCGATTTCCAGTACGGCTGAATGAAAGAGCCCCTGAGACGGGCTCACGGCATATAAGCGGACAGATGAGTCTTCTGGCGCGCTGGCCAGCGGATGAGATAATGCAGTTTCGGTCACCATGCTTGAAGAAGGATGATCGGTAGTCATAACGGAAGAGGACAGTAGCATAGACAGCAGGATGACGATCAACAGCTTAAACACGGGTGGGTCTCCTTTTCCGGTAAAATAAAAGATATATACACTATAACGAATTTATTTGCCGAAAATGTTAACTCTTTTTCATAACTTGCATCTTTTTTTGCTGAAGAGAGCATCCCGATTTTCATTTTATTGAGTTATGCGGTGTGAAAGGGTATATTTAAGGGAACAGGTTGTATACAGATTATACGGAAGAAAGGTTGATTAGTGTGGAGAAGCCGATTACTCCCCCCAATTTTATTAAAAATGTTATTGAAGAGGATTTACGTACGGGTAAGGTCAAGGAGGTTGTTACACGCTTTCCACCTGAACCCAACGGATATTTGCATATTGGACATGCTAAAGCCATCTGGATTAATTTCTCGTTGGGAGATGAATTCGGAGGACGCACGAACCTGCGTTTTGATGACACCAATCCGGCGAAGGAAGACACGGAATACGTGAACTCCATTCAGGAGGACGTGAAGTGGCTTGGTTATGAATGGGAAGAAAAACATTTTGCTTCCAATTACTTTGAAGAGATGTACAAGCGTGCTATCCTGCTGATCCAAAAGGGGAAAGCCTACGTAGATGACCAAAGTGCGGACCAAATCCGTGAAACGCGCGGAACACTGACAGAACCGGGACAAAACAGCCCTTATCGGGATCGCAGTGTGGAAGACAATCTGAAGCTGTTTGAAGAGATGCGTGCAGGCAAATACCAGAATGGTGAAAAGGTGCTGCGTGCCAAGATTGATATGGCTTCGCCAAACATCAATTTGCGTGACCCAGTTATTTACCGCATTTCACACACGGCCCATCACAATACAGGCGATACCTGGTGCATCTATCCGATGTATTCCTATGCTCATCCGCTGGAAGATGCAATTGAGGGCGTAACCCATTCGCTTTGTTCGCTGGAGTTCGAAGATCAACGCCCACTGTACGATTGGGTTGTAGCTGAATGCGAGATGGAAAACGTACCTCATCAATACGAATTTGGACGGCTAAATCTAGCTCAAACGGTAACCAGCAAACGTAAGCTCAAGCTTCTGGTTGATGAAAAACACGTAGACGGCTGGGATGACCCGCGGATGCCAACCATTTCCGGTTTGCGTCGTCGCGGCTATACGCCAGAGGCCATTCGCAGCTTCGTATATGAGACAGGCATTTCCAAAGCCTACGGAGTCATTGATTTGCAGGTGCTGGAGCATTTTGCACGTGAGGATTTGAAGCTTAAGGCTCCTCGTACGATGGCAGTTATAGATCCGTTGAAGGTGGTCATTACGAACTATCCTGAAGGACAAGTGGAAATGCTGGAGGCGGAGAACAATACAGAAAATCCGGAGCTTGGAACACGCCAAATTCCGTTTTCTCGTGAGATTTATATTGAGCGTGAGGATTTCATGGAGAATCCGCCGAGCAAATACTTCCGTTTGTTCCCTGGTAATGAGGTGCGTCTCAAACATGCTTACTTCATTAAATGCAACGATGTCATTAAGGATGCGGACGGTCATGTAACAGAGATTCACTGTACCTATGATATAGAAACCAAGAGTGGATCGGGCTTTACGGGACGTAAAGTGAAAGGTACAATCCATTGGGTTGAGGCTACTCAGGCTGTTCCGGCTGAATTCCGTTTGTATGAGCCATTGATTAACGCAGAGGAACCAGAGGTGCTGGAAGAGGATGGATCGGAAAAAACATTCCTTGATCAATTAAATCCGAACTCTTTGGAAATTGCTCATGGCTATGTGGAGCGGAATATGAAAGAAGCACAATCGCAGGACAAGTTCCAATTTTTCCGTCATGGTTATTTCAGTGTAGATCCGAAGCTTTCCAAACCGGGTGAGCCTGTATTTAACCGTGTGGTATCATTGAAAAGCTCTTTCCAATTGCCTAAGCAATAAGACGTTGGAAACAGTGGGACGGATGGTTGCTTCGTGCGACCAAGTGAAAAAGGAGTCTGCCAACGGCAGACTCCTTTATTTTACGCACAACCGTTCTTCAGAGCATGACCATTGACTTGGAGACACTCTATTGTCGTTGTGGTGCTTCTTCTATTGGTTTATGCTCGCCTGGTTTGTGCTCGCCGCCATGCCCTGGCTGGTAGCCGTTCTTGTACAGCATATACCACATGATAGCGAATCCCGCAGAGCCCAGCAGGGCGAAGAAGACACCTGCATGGTACATCATTTCACCGCCGAAGTTCTGGAATAGCCAACCGCCAGCAAAACCTGCTACGATACCGGATATACCACTCCAAGTCAAGGTATATACGGCCTGTCCGGATGATCGGTATGCTGCAGGAGTGAACAGGACGGTCAACTGGGTGCCTACATAGAAATATCCACCGAAGGTGACACAATGAAGTGCCTGAATGAACACGATCTGGATCGGGTCTGTAGCCAGCGCCATGAGTTCCCAACGTAAGGCAAACAGCAAACTGACGAGTGCCAAACAGCCGACCATCACGGTCATTTTTTTCCTCAAGAAGCGATCAAACAGTAAAAAGACAATAATTTCAAATACCGATGACATAAAAACGGCAAAACCAAGCATCAGCTTGGACCCACCCAGTTCGGTGATGTACAAGGACATAAAGGCGCCGTTGATTGAATTAGGAATTGATACAAGGATGCCTA
This sequence comes from Paenibacillus sp. JJ1683, assembly GCF_053006485.1. Classification (NCBI taxonomy): domain Bacteria; kingdom Bacillati; phylum Bacillota; class Bacilli; order Caryophanales; family Paenibacillaceae; genus Paenibacillus; species Paenibacillus sp. JJ1683. The sequence goes on along the minus strand of NZ_CM129820.1, from coordinate 5,297,737 downwards.
ACAAAATGAAGGATATGAAGTATCCGTTTAATAAAATACTGCCGAAGCCACGCAAATGAATGGTTGCCGTCTCCACAGTGCTTTTCAGTGGTGGAATTGCCAAAGTGCAGATCAATGCAGCCAGAAGAAGTATCGTAAAGATAGTCGATATACTGGATACTCCTGTGTGGTCAACAACGATGCCGGCAACTGCCGCAGTCACAGCCCAACCGAAGGAACCCCATATGCGAAATGAACCAAATTTCCGGTCCGTGCCCTCAATATAACTGAGAATCAGGGTATTGCTTTGAGCAAATAACGGGCTTTGAAAAAAGTAAAAGCCAATCATCGACACATAAATCATGACATACGTGTGAACATGAAATAAAGCTTGGAGCAGTAACAGTGTACCTATAATCATAAATAGTAGGATACGTCGGAGATTTCGGCTGCGGTCGCTTGTATATCCCCAGAAAGGATTCGCGAATACAGATACAAAAGGTCCGATGGCCATCAGACTCCCGATTTCCAGCTTGTCCATGCCGATATCTTGTAGATACAACGGAAAGAAGCTGGAGAAAATGACCATAGCTCCATATAGAAAAAAGTTATATAGCTTTAGGGAATATAGGGGAGTCTCTTGAATTTCTCTCTTTTGCAAGACAAGCCATTCCTTTCTTAGCCCGATAGAGAACTACGCACCGATGTCGATCTGTGGGAATGTTCTTTATTCCAATGTATCATGTGTTGAAAGGGTTAACAAACCAATAAAATTACAATTATGTAAATTTCAATTTTGTCCAAAATTCCATATGCATATTTGTGATTGTTTTTAGAAAAAAAGGAGGAGTTTTCCGTGGAAGTGACTGGTATTATCATCGCAGGAGGACGTTCCAGCCGAATGGGACAGGATAAGGCCCTGCTTGAGATTGAGGGAGCTACTATGCTTGAACGGACATTTATTACCTTACAGCAGGCGGTCCAACGGGTGGTAGTAGTCACTCGTGACGATCAAGAATATGGACTGAGCGGTATTGAGACTATATCTGATATCTATCCGGGTATGGGACCCTTGAGTGGTATTCATGCAGGCTTATCTGCATCTACTACCGAATGGGGAATAGTCGTGGCCTGTGATATGCCTTTTGTACAGCTGGAAGTGCTGCAAGCCTTGCTCGTTTTAACTGAAAAGTGGGCGGCACCCAAAGAAGCAGCGGAATCACCACTGCAAGCGGTAATTGCTTCTGTGGCTGGACGTATGCATCCTTTGCTGGGAGTGTATCATCGGAGCATACTGCCATCTGCTGAGGAACGTTTGCGGAATAAACGGCTCCGTCTCACCGAATGGTTGGAAACGTTGAATGTTCGTTATGCCACTATAGAGGACATGCCGGGAGTGACAGAGAATATGTGGCACAATGCCGTGTTCAACATGAACAATCCTCAGGATTACAAGCTTGTGTTAGAGCAGTTCCGGAAGGATTAGAAGCATTTAGAGAATATTAAGCAATGAATTTGGGGGAGTACATAACATGCTGGAAGCTATTATTCATGCCGTTTTATTGGCATTGGGATTGATTTTGCCTTTAGGGGTACAAAATGTATTTGTGTTTAATCAGGGGGCGTCCCAGTCGCGGTTTCGCAATGCCTTGCCTGCGGTCATTACAGCGGGTATCTGTGACACCATTCTGATCACGCTTGCTGTTGGGGGTGTATCCCTTGTTTTGCAGCAATTTCTATGGCTCACGAATGTGCTTTATGCGGCGGGCTGTTTGTTTTTGCTGTATATGGCTTGGACTCTTTGGAGGTCCAAGGCTGCTTCCTCGGGAGAAAGCCAGCCGATGCTGCCGAAACGCCAGATGATTTTTGCTGCCTCGGTATCGCTACTGAATCCACATGCCATACTTGACACGGTTGGTGTAATTGGAACCAGCTCCCTTCAATATAACGGCGGGGAACGTTGGGCCTTCGGTCTGGCTGCCGTGTCAGTATCGTGGATATGGTTTGTGGGTCTGGCAACGGCGGGCCGGCTTGTAGGACGTATGGATTCAGAAGGAAAGTTTGGTACTATGCTCAACAAAATATCGGCACTGATTATTTTGGGTCTGGCCATTTATATGGCGATAACTTTTATGACTAGTATGTGACCCAAGCCTTGTTAGAAGAAAAATTTCAATAAAGCGAATACACCGCTCAAAGCAAAGGGGACACCGATCAAAAACAACATAAAGGCCAGACAGCCGGCACCATTTACACCACCGGCAATTCGGGCGTCCCGAGGGTTGGCCGGATTGTATAATACCTTAATCTTGCTGCCAACTCGGTTGAGGCTGAGATTGGTACTATAAGGATTCCAGAATTCCACGACTTCACCTGAAGCGGTATAGAAGCGTACCTTTAATCGGCGGGTGTAGCTGGTATCTACCGGATCTTCACGGTCAAAGGGAACGACATCTATGTCTACTTCGATATGCGCGTCAACGATTTGCCCTTTGGTACGGACCCAGTGGCGTTTACGATAACGGTGGCGACGGATCGTTCTGAATCCGAAATAGATGAGCAGCAGACCGATCAAGCTGAACAACGGCATGAGCAGATCGGAGCTAAAATGAAACCAGTACACATTGAAATCAATTGAAATGATAATCTACTCCTTCAAACCAAGTGATAAACAATATATCGGATATACTTAGGAATAGTTTAATTTTTCCATAGAGAATAAGGTGGAGATGAATGGAGTATAAAAAAAGATCCGCTTCCCTGGGAAGTGGATCTTTTTAATAGCTGTGCGGACTACTTCTTGCTCGATTGGGACATGTCAAAATCAACATCCTCGATAAATTCGATAACCTCACCATTAGGGCTGTGGACTAATGCATTGGTGACTACTAGAGGAGGTTCGCCAAGTGTAAGCTGATTGGGTTCCACAAAGGTTCTTGCTCCGTGGACAAGGGCTTTTTGGTATATTTCATCCACATTGTCTACGTAAAATGCGAGGTGTAATAAAGCCCCATGAGCAATATCCTCCTCGGATGCAGCCTTTTTCCCTTGGGCAGGAATGACGGCATCGTTATCAAAGATTTCGAGACAGGTTCTTTGGTCAGGTGAGATCAGCATGGAAGCTTCTTGAATCCGAAAGGATGGAAGACTCCAGTGATGTCCTCTTTTAAATCCCAGTACTTCGGTATAAAATGCAATGGTTGCTTGATAATCACGGGCTTGGATGGCCACATGAGCTAGTCCCTTCACACTCATTTCAGATCCTCCTTATATGTAAGTAAACCTTATTATATGAATAATTATGTGCTACATATATATTTAAAATAAGCTTTTTATACTATATTGGTTATGAAACCGAAAATATTTTTGGCGAAAAACGTTACTTTTTAAATCAAAATCAGGAGGTACTTGATATGCAGCATCACATAGACGAGATAGACTACAAAATCATGAAATTGTTACAGCATGATGCGCGAATAACGATTTCCCAAATCAGCAAAGAAATTTCGATGTCACAACCGTCCGTTAAAGAAAGAATGACCAAGCTTGAAGAACGAGGGATTATTTCTGGATATAATGCTGTATTTAATTTACGGGAACTGGATCGGGGGACAACTACGTTTATTCTGATAAAGACAGAACATTGCCAAGAGCTGATTGATTTTTGTAAGGAGGCGAAGGAGGTTACCGATTTGTTTCGCATCAGCGGGGAATTTAATTATCTCATTAAGGTACAAAGCGCGTCTGTAGAGGAAATTGCAGAGTTTCAGGATTCACTAGTCAAGCTGGGGCCTTCCAAATCGCATATTTGTATGAAAAATATACTGGAAAACAGGGTTTTGTTGTAAGTCATCCGGCAACGCATATTTGGAACATAAATCATTCAGAAAGCTGTTATTCGTAGCATTAAATTAAGCGAATGATTGGATGAAATAAAAAAAGTGACGCTGAATTACACCAGCGTCACCGTAATTCCTTGCTTCAGACGTTCCACGTCCTGAAGCTCGATCTTGCCGGCCATGGCGTGCAGAGCAGCCGCCGTGCCGCAGGCCGCTCCCTGTCGTAGCATGGCAGGGAGCTCCAGCCCCGCCACCGCGCCGCTAACCAGCCCGGCGACCATGGCGTCACCGCTGCCGAGCGCGCTGACAATGTCCGCGTCCGGCAGGCTTACGCGGTAGCGTGCATCGCGCGTTACCGCTAGTGCCCCGCGTGCGCCGAGCGAGATGACGGCCAGCTGCGCTCCGGCTTCCAGTAGCTGTGATGCCGCCGCTTCAGCGGCATCTGGGCGCGTGGCGTCGATCCCCGCGAAGCGGGCGGCCTCGTCCTCGTTAGGCTTCACGAGGTCGGGCTTCCCGCGCAGCCCCAAGCGCAGCGCCTCGCCGCTCGCGTCCAGCGCCACGCGCGCGCCGCGTTCCTTTGCCAGCGTGCACAGCTCGGCGTACAGATCGGGCGGGCAGCCGGGTGGCAGGCTGCCAGAGAGAACGACCCAAGCCGAATCCTCGGCAAGGGTCGCGATTTTGCGCCGCAGCGCGGCTAGTTCAAGCGGCCCAACGGTCGGGCCGCTCTCAATCAGCTCGGTCTGCGTGCGAGTAGCCGGGTCGAGCACGGTTATGGCGAGACGGGTTTCCCCGTATGCCGTTTCGATGAAATCGGCGCTTACGCCCTCCGTGCTCAACCCGTCGATGAGCAGCCGTCCGGTATGTCCAGCTACAAATCCGGTCGCCCGTACAGGCTGACCTAGCGTGCGAATGACACGAGCGGCATTCACGCCCTTGCCGCCTGGTACGGTTAAGCCCCCTTCAATGCGGTGGACGGCATTCAGTCCAAAGCCTGCAACCGTGTAGATTTTATCCACTGCTGCGTTAAGCGTTACGGTGGTAATCACAAGGCATCACTCCTTTAAGAAATCAGCTTTAAGCCCAATGCTGCGGCAAGAATCATGGCGATGAATAAAACACGCAGTACGCTTTTTTGCTCACCATACAAGAACATGCCTGTAATCGTACTGCCGACGGTTCCAATGCCTGTCCATACGGCATAAGAAGTTCCCATCGGCAAACTTTTCATGGCGAAGCTGAGCAGAGAGAAGCTAAGAATAAAGGATAAAATCATAAGTGCTAAAGCCTTCCACCCTTTACCGACCGTAACTCCCTTCATGCCGATGACTCCAAGCACTTCCGAGCAGCCCGCGATAACCAATGCAATCCAAGCCATTATGCACCACTCCCTTCCTGAGCATCACGATCGGTAACTAACTTCAAGCCGATCACACCTGCTAGCAAAAGGGCGATTAGCAGCGTTTTGGACCATTGAAACGGTTCCCCGAAAAGCAGCATTTCGCCTACGACGGTTCCCCCTGTCCCCAGTCCGGTAAATACAGCATACACCGTGCCTACAGGTAGACGCTTTGCAGCCTTCATGATTAAATAAAAGCTGGCCACCACAGCCAGCACAGTTACAGCCCAGGTGAGTACAGAATCTGCATGCTTCAAGCCTGATACCCATACGACCTCAATCAGGCCTCCAACAAAAACGTAAATCCAACTGCGATTCATGATGAATTTCTCCTTAATTCAGTATAATTTTCAATTACGACTGCTTCTCCCTTCATGAGATGAAGTTAACGTAATCCCACGCCAAAAAATAGGCCATGCAGCGTTCAGCCTTCGGTGGTAGTTGGTGCTTCCACTGTACAGTAGCTCTACCATGATTCCATCCACCAGTGTCATGTAGGCTAAAGCCACATCTGCTGGTTCCATATGCCCAAAGAGTTCCCGATCCCGTACATTTCGGAGGCGACGAGTTAATTTTCGCTCCATTTGCTCCAGAAAAGGATTCACAATATTCAGTACCTCGTTATATAAAGATACAGGCGGAAAGAAGGAAAAGCGGAGCATAAACTTGGCTGAGTTGTTGTCCTCATATTCCTGTTCCATCCAGAACAGGAAATCATGCAGTGTGTGCTCCAGCGACTGTTCTTTGCGTTCCGTAAAGTATTCGAAAATACGTAAATTCTGCTCTTGAAACGCATAACGTGCCACCTGCAAAAACAGATCCTCCTTGCCCTGAAAATGCGCATATATAGACGGTTTTCGGATTCCAACCTCGGCGGCAATACTGCTCAAGGATGCTCCCTCATACCCATTGGCAGCAAATTGGAAAAGAGCGGCCTTTCGAATCTCTTCCATTCCCATTATCATCACCTACCTAACGTTCGTTAGTTTATTTTTACATGAAAAAAAGTAAGTGTCAACCCATCAACATTTCGTAATGTACTTTGGATTTTTTTATTCAACATTTAAATAAAAAAGTGGGAAGAAATAAGGGGCTCATGTACAATATAATGAGGAATACCTGTTTAAATGCAGTCCATTGGAAGTGAGGTTAGTTATGAGGCGAAGCTTACTGGCCGTATTGATCGCGGCTATGGTGTTTATTATTTATTATTTTGGCTTGTTTAATTACATCGGTAAAAATGAAGGAACTGTCATCAGTATTTTCTCCACGCTGACGGTTATTTCCATAAGTCTGATTATTTTTACGGAGAATCGTAATCCTTCCACCACCATGTCATGGATTTTGCTGCTGGCGTTGCTGCCAGTCGTTGGACTTCCTCTTTATTTTTTGTTTGGGCAAAATGTATTCAAGCGCCGTAAGTATGACAAAAAGGCATTGCGTGACCAACAGGCTTATGAGCGTATCGAAAAGGATGCTTTGCGGGTCAAACGAGATTTGACCTGCTTTACAGATGAGCAGCAGCAGTTGATGCGTCTGGCGCGCAGACTGGCACGCTCCCCGATTTATTTTGCGACAGAAACCCAGATTCTGAATAATGGGGATGAAACCTTCTCCACGCTGCTGGAAGAACTGCGCAAGGCGCAGCATCATATCCATATGGAATATTACATTTTCCGCTCGGATGATATTGGTACCAGCATTCAGAAAATTTTGATCGAGAAGGCTAAAGCGGGTATTAAGGTTCGGTTTATGTACGATGCGGTCGGTAGTATACAATTATCGAAGGCATTCTTGAAGGAAATGAAAGATGCAGGAGTCGAGGTTGTTGCATACGGCGGCGCTCGGATTTTGTTCTTCTCCAGCCGGGTAAACTACCGTAATCACCGTAAAATTGTAGTTATCGACGGTAAGATTGGATTAATCGGTGGCCTAAATGTGGGAGATGAGTATCTCAGCCGCAACAAAGCCTACGGCTTTTGGCGTGACACGCATATGATTGTGAAGGGCGAGGCTGTGCGGACGTTGCAACTTATATTTTTACAGGATTGGCTTCATATGACGGGCGAATCGGTGCTGGATAGCGAATATCTGTCTCCCGATATTGAACCGATCACGGACGGCGGCGTACAAATTATTGCCAGCGGTCCAGATAACGAGCGGAGAGTGCTTAAAAATCTCTTTTTCTCCATGATTACATCCGCTCGGAAATCCGTCTGGATTGCCACTCCTTATTTTATCCCGGATGAAGATATCCTGACTGCTTTGCGGATGGCTGCTCTATCCGGGTTGGATGTGCGTATTCTGTTCCCCGCGAAACCGGATAAATGGCTGCCTTTTCTCGCATCCCATTCGTACTTCCAATCGTTGCTAGAGGTGGGAGTCAAGGTATATGAATATGAAAAAGGGTTCCTTCACTCCAAGCTTCTCATTATTGACGGGGAAGTTGCGACTATTGGGACAGCCAATATGGATATGCGCAGCTTCCATTTGAATTTTGAAGTGAACGCTCTGTTGATTCAAACACACAGTGTGCAGCAGATGGTGAACGACTATGAGCGAGATTTGCACAATGCCAGCTTGATCGTACGTGAGGAATTCATGAAAAAGCGTCTGTTCAAACGTTTGATGGAATCGCTCGCTCGGCTGCTTTCACCACTGCTGTAATGTACAAACGATGAGCTGTGGATATGGAAGCAGATCTTAGAGTCAAAATGTAGTAAAGCCCAAAATATCCTGGAGACGGTATACAATATCTTTCCAAAATGTTGAATGATCCTCGTAGGCCGCCAGCTCCAGGCTGTATTCAGCTCCCCGGTTATTCCACAGCTTATCAAAATAGGCCGCCACCTGTCGGGTCAGCTTGCTGTCCGCCGGAGCGGCCACCCACAGTTCATTCTCCAGATTCAAATCATCCAAATTACGGGGGGTCAAATTGTTAGAGCCACCCCAAATCAAATGCTCTCCTTGTGCCTTGGCAATATAAATCAGCTTCGTATGGAATTGCTCATGGGTAGTATGATACCAGCGAATTTGAATGTTTCCATCCGATTTATCGGATAACTCTTGGGCAACCGGACGATTAGGTATGCCTATTTTTTCCTGACCAAACGCGTTTTCATTGGGGTCCAGCAGCAATTGGATATTCACACCGCGCGCCGAGGCATCCAACAGGCTATTCAATACTTTGCGGTCAGCTAAATAAAACATGCCCATATGAATGCTGTCACCTTGCTTCGTATGCTTAATGCCATTCAAAATGGAGGTATACACTTTACCTTCAGTGAGATATTTGATCTGGTAGCTGTCCTTACCTGATGGGACTAGGGGCTTTGCTTGAGGTGTGTAGACAGGAAGTTGCCCTCCGCCCGAGAAGTCCAATACCGCCTGCTCTGTTTGTAAAATATCTCCGATGATCGGCCCCTTCACCTCTAGGGCAACATTGGAATGATAGGCACTTGCATCGTGAACATTGCCTGTAGAAATGAGAGCAGTTTGCTCGTTGGTAACCAATTTTCGGTGATTGGCTTTGACGTTTAACAGCTTTAAATAGGAGCGAGCCGTAACGTCAGGTCCGTCACTGGCCATCAGATTGGGAATCCAGCCTGTGCCTTGCTGCCCGAACCACTGGAAAAAGGTACGCCACACCGCTGAATAGATGGGCGTGGAGTCCCGCAATGGATCTACATCGGTCTGCACGACCTGAATTCCTACTTGCTTCATATTCTCCAACAAAGGATTGGGAGCAGAATTATAGTTGGTATTGACTTCATCTGTAATGAAAAAGATAGGCATCTCAGGATGGGCTTTCTTTTTGGCGATAAGATGCTGGGTCATTTGCGCGCTGACTTCGGGGAAGTGCTGCCCTTTATGTTTATAATCGTTGAACAGAAACAGGTCAATGACGATAAATTGCTGGGCTTCATCAATGATTCCGAGCATACGATTCAAAATTTGTCCTTCATGTTGTACAGTGCTTCCATCCCCAGTAGGGTAGGTCAAATCCGTCCAAAAGTTTACCTCGTTCGTTGAATACTCCTGACTCTCATAAGAGACGAACGGAGGCAATGGTTTATGGGTTTGATACAGCATAACGGCAATTAGCCACAGGATAAGGACCAAAATGGCGATTTTAAGAGCACGGCCCTTGTACATGAATTTTCTTTGGGATTCCGGCGCAGAATGCAGCGGATTTTGTTTAGTCATACGACGATCAGCTCCTCCATTGAATGCTGCATTCCATTTTATCGTGACCGAACATGCAGATTATGATATAGATACTGTCTAATTATTACCGCAAGTCCACAGGATTGAAGCGGAATGCTGAACGGAATGAATGAAGAACGTTTTATTAATTGAGGACATATGTCCTTTATAGGCAGGCTGACCTATACTTAAATAGATACAAAAGTCATTTATATGGGGAGAATAACGATTTATGAGAGGAATCTTGTTTGCTTTTCTGGGAGGCGCTTGTATTACGTTACAGGGGGTAGCGAATACACGGATTAGCCAGGATATCGGGACATGGCAGGCGGCTACCGTTACTCAGCTAATAGGTTTTATTTTGGCAGCATCAGTTTGGATGTTTACAAAGGATGGCCGTGTGTCTGAAATGAAACAGGTAAAGCCGATGTATCTTTGGGGTGGTGCTTTTGCGGCTATCATTATATTTAGTGAAGTCACAGCCATTCAACATATTGGGGTTACGTTCACAATCTCGGCGCTGTTGATTGCTCAGTTATGTTTAACCTTCCTGGTAGACATCAAAGGATGGTTCGGCATAGTGAAGCAGAAGATGAAGCTGCCACAATTTATAGGTATTGGTATGATGATCGCGGGTGTCATTATATTAAAACTCTAAAATAAAACTTTATTTATAGAAAAAGCTTAGAACGTAGAAAATGAAGGTGAGCTAAGCAATGAGAGAAATTCAGGATCAAGAGCAGCTAAAGTATTTTTTGCATCTGCATCAGTTAGAATCCATACTCTACGAGCCACTACATCCCTATTTGTCGCTGCATCGTTTGCAGCAAGGGGAAAAGCTCTGTTCGCAGGGGGACGCCATTGAGCATCTGTATATTCTGGTGCAGGGCAAGGTCAAAATTTTTACCAGCTCTACAGAAGGAAAGACTCTGATCCTTTGCTTCAAAACACCGATCGAGGTCATAGGAGATGTTGAATATATTCGTAATAGTCACGTCATCAATACAGTAGAGGCAGTGTCGCCGATCTATGTGATTGGTGTTCATCATCAATGGATGAATAAGTACGGCAGAGATTATGCTCCTTTGCTGCAATTTCTATTGGATATTGTCACGCGGAAGTTTTGCCTGGACTCAGATTTCTCCAATTTCAACCTGATGTATCCGGTGGAAGTTAGGCTTGCGAGCTATCTGCTATCTGTTTCTTTTGACGAATCCAATTCTGCTTTTCATGAGAAACTACGGGTATCCAGTCTGGTGGATGTGGCGAATTTGATCGGAACCAGCTACAGACACCTCAACCGTGTCATTCGCAAGATGATCGAAGAGGGATTGGTTGAACGGGCAAAAGGCTATATTGTCATTAAGGACAGAAAAGGTTTGAGTGAACTGGCTGGCCATAATATTTATGAATCGTTGTAATCATAGTGCTTTGAATAAATGCAGCACAATAAAGGGACTATCAAGGGAGAGTTAAATATGTTATTAGGGCTTATATTGGCAGTTATCGCAGGTGCTTTGGTCAGTCTGCAAACGATATTCAATAATAAGGTGAATGAGCGGACAGGTTCATGGGCCACAACGACATTGGTACTGGGAACAGGGTTCTTGGCTTCCTTGCTCGGAAGTTTTATTTTTGAAGGGAAAAATACATTTGCTTTACAGCATATGCAGCTGTGGTACTGGTTCAGTGGCATGATTGGTGTCGGCGTTGTGTTCTGTCTGGTGCAAGGAATGAAGCGACTTGGCCCTACCTATGCGATCTCCATCGTATTGACGGCACAATTAGGTACAGCCTTGTTGTGGGATTCATTAGGATGGCTTGGACTAGAGAAGATTCCGTTTACCTTCAATAAGTTGATTGGTGTATTGGTCATTATCGGTGGTATTCTCGTTTTCAAATTTGGACATGGGCGTACAAAGGAACCACAAGAAAATATTACAACTATACCTGATTCGATGAAGAGCTAAAGAAGGTTGTGATGACCTTAATCCTGCTTGATTGGGGTCCCACTTTCGGAGGGGTATTTTGCATTTTGCAGAGAAGCTGCATCTTAAGCAGGTGCTGCTTTTCGATCCCATAGGCAAAGAAAAATGTTCACGGTCATGTATATATTTTTCCATCCATGATACAATGAAAATATCTTAAAATAGTGCTTTAAGGGCCTAGATATTTGATATATGAGATGATAAATAGATCGGTTACCGTGTTCGGGAACGGTCTTATTTGTGCTTCACGAACCTGATGGAATGCACAGATTGACTTTGGATGAGGTGGAACATAGATGAGTAATACAGAAAATAAAAATGGATCACCTGACGGCTCAGACAGATCCGGCTCTTTGTTGCCTGCCACGCAGACAGGTGAACGGAAAATTGAGCATGTCCGCCTTTGTCTGCAGGAAGATGTGGCCGGACACGGCATTACCAGCGGACTGGAGCGATATAGTTTTAAGCACTGCGCTTTGCCGGAGCTACATTTTGACGAGGTGCGTCTAGATACAACTTTTATGGGGCGCACTGTACGGACACCGCTGCTCATCAGTTCGATGACAGGCGGTAGCGCCGAGACAGGAGCGATTAATGAGCGGTTGGCAGAGACAGCAGAGAGACGCGGCTGGGCGCTCGGTGTCGGCTCCGTACGAGCTGCGGTGGAAAAAGAAGAGTTGGCTTCAACCTTTGCAGTTCGCCGTCTAGCACCTAGCATCCCGATCCTTGCCAATCTGGGTGCAGTGCAGCTGAACTACGGGTTTGGTGTGGACGATTGCCAACGTGCAGTGGAAATTGCCGGAGCGGATATGTTGGTGCTGCATTTGAACAGCTTGCAGGAGATATTCCAACCTGAAGGGAATTTGGATTTTAGCAGGCTGCTTGAGCGCATTGAGGAGTTGTGTCGTCGTCTTTCGGTGCCTGTAGGCGTGAAGGAAGTAGGCTGGGGCATAGATGGTGAGACGGCATCGAGATTATATGATGCAGGCGCTGCTTTTATTGATGTCGCTGGTGCGGGCGGGACAAGCTGGAGCCAAGTGGAGAAATTTCGCAATCCTGATCCTGTGCGCCGTGCAGCGGCAGAGGCGTTCGCCGATTGGGGCAATTCGACCGCTGATTGTATCGTGGAGGTTAGAGCAGCCCAGCCTAATGGCGCTCTGATCGGTAGCGGTGGATTGAAAAACGGTGTCGATGCTGCGAAGGCACTTGCTTTGGGCGCTGACATGGCAGGCTTCGGTCGCTCTTTACTTGGCTCGGCGGTCACCTCCAGCGAGGCATTGGAAGCGCGATTGGAGCAAGTAGAGCTGGAATTGCGTACAGTCATGTTTGGCATCGGAGTAGCTGGGATCGAAGGTCTTAAAGAAACGACTAGACTAAGAAAGAAGGCGAACGGATGAGTGGATTCATTAAGTTGGTTCCGATGAACGCAGAGCAGTATGATCGCTTTGAGCAACGCTCGCTCGCAGATTACGCGGAAGAGAAAATCCAGGCAGGCGCGTGGACGGTGGAAGAGGCACCAGAACGGGCAAAGGAAAGCTTTGCAACATTTTTGCCACAAAGACTGGATACGCCCCATGCTCACCTGTACATGCTTGAGTATTCAGGTAGTGTGGGTCAAGGCTCCGAGGAAGCGGGATATATCTGGTTCAACATTACAGAAGGTACGCAAGGCAAAGAAGCTTTTTTGCTGGATATTCTCGTTTACGATTCATATCAGGGGCGAGGCCTGGGTACGTTGACGATGCAGGCGTTGGAACAAGAAGCTCGGAGGCTGGGTGCGGTTCGCATCGGTCTGCATGTATTTGGGCATAATGAGCGGGCTTTACATGTATATCGCAAGTCTGGTTATCGGGTTACGGATATCCAGATGAGCAAGGAAATCTAAATAAAGCTATCTAAATAGGGATGCAGCAAAATCCTAAATTCACAGCCGTATGCTTGCCGCATGTATAGGTTCTCCTATATAATGTGGGTTGGTAAACTAACAGAGGGTATAGCGCATATTTTATATAAACGGGAGTTGTTCTGATTATGGCTTTAAAAGCGGGGATCGTGGGTCTGCCGAACGTGGGCAAATCAACACTGTTTAACGCAATAACGCAGGCGGGGGCGGAATCCGCAAACTATCCATTTTGTACAATTGACCCTAATGTAGGGGTCGTTGAAGTACCGGACGAGCGACTGGATAAGCTGACTGAACTGGTAGTACCGAACAAAACGGTACCAACGGCTTTTGAATTTGTTGATATTGCAGGACTTGTACGAGGTGCCAGCAAAGGCGAGGGTTTGGGTAACAAGTTTTTGGCTCATATTCGTGAAGTAGATGCCATTGTTCATGTGGTACGCTGCTTTGAAGATGAGAATATTACTCATGTGGACGGCAAAATTGATCCGATCAGCGATATTCAGACGATTAATCTGGAATTGATTCTGGCGGATATCGAAAGTGTAGACAAGCGTATTGATCGTTCACGTAAGAACATGAAGGGCGGCAACAAGCAGTATGCCCAAGAGGTTGAAGTACTGGAACGGATCAAGGAATCGCTGTATGCCGATAAACCTGCACGTAGCGTAGAATTGTCAGAAGACGAAAAGCTGATTATACGCGACCTTCATTTGCTTACAATGAAGCCTGTATTGTACGCGGCTAATGTCAGTGAAGATGGTGTAACGGAAGCTGACAGCAATCCATATGTGCAAAAGGTACGTGAATTTGCAGTAGCGGAAAATGCTGAAGTGGTACCGATCAGTGCCAAAGTAGAGGCTGAAATTGCTGAGCTGGAAGGCGAAGACAAGGCAATGTTCCTTGAGGAGCTGGGGCTGGCTGAGTCTGGTCTGAACCGTCTGATCAAAGCAGCTTACCGCTTGCTGGGACTGTATACGTATTTCACAGCAGGTGTGCAGGAAGTACGCGCATGGACTATTCACAAAGGAACAAAAGCACCTGGCGCTGCGGGCGTAATCCACTCGGATTTTGAACGCGGATTTATTCGCGCTGAGGTTGTATCCTACGATGACTTGGTCGCTGCTGGATCTATGAACGGGGCCAAAGAACGTGGTCAGCTTCGTTTGGAAGGCAAGGAATATGTGGTGCAGGACGGAGACGTTATGCATTTCCGTTTTAATGTTTAGGATGCATCTCGGCGTATAGCAAACAGGGTTTATATACAAACATATTAGGTCATTGTATATGTGTTATCCGCATGTACTAACTTACTTAGTCGCTGCCTGTCCCGGGCGGCGACTTTTTATTTGATTCGTATTCCTTTTTCCTGATTGAGAGTTTGTTACCAAATCTTTAGCGGAATTTTGTTTATTCGACTTCAATTGATTTGTTGATTTTTGCAAAATCCTAAATTAGCAAGTATTTTATGTAGCTAATTAATCGATTAGTTGTTATAATAAAGAGCTGTAGCCAGTGAATTCAAAGCTGGTTTCATATTAATTTAACTGAAGAGGTGAATCGCTTGTTGGACCGATTGCAATCATTGGCGGACCGCTACGATAAACTGAGCGAACTGCTCTGCGATCCGGATGTGGCGAACGATAGCAAAAAACTTAGAGATTATTCCAAAGAACAGTCTGATTTACAGCCTGCTTATGAAGCATATACCGAATATAAAACTGTCGTTGAGGAGCTGGACGCTGCTAAAGCCATGCAGGCTGAAAAGCTTGACGACGAGATGCGTGAAATGGTCAAAATGGAGATCGAAGAGCTGAGTGCCCGTAAGCGGGAACTGGACGAGAAAATCCGCATTTTGCTGCTGCCGAAGGACCCGAACGATGATAAGAACGTTATTATCGAAATTCGTGGTGCTGCGGGTGGGGACGAGGCTGCACTGTTTGCAGCGGACTTGTACCGGATGTACACTCGTTATGCAGATACACAAGGCTGGCGTGTAGAATTGATGGATGCGAACATGAATGACCTTGGAGGCTTTAAAGAGGTTATTTTCATGATTAATGGACGCGGTGCCTATAGCAAAATGAAATTCGAAAGCGGCGCACACCGTGTACAGCGGATTCCGACAACAGAATCTGGCGGACGTATTCATACGTCTACCTCCACGGTGTCCGTGATGCCTGAGGCAGAGGAAGTGGATATCGAAATTTTAGACAAGGATATCCGCGTGGATACTTTCTGCTCCAGCGGTGCGGGCGGTCAGTCCGTTAATACAACCAAGTCGGCGGTGCGTGTAACGCATATGCCAACAGGTATTGTGGCAACCTGCCAGGACGGCAAATCCCAGAACTCCAACAAGGAGAAGGCGCTGCAAGTTTTGCGTGCCCGTATTTCGGATATGATGCGTCAGGAAGAGGAAGCCAAATATGCAGGCGAGCGTAAGAGCAAAGTAGGTACCGGGGATCGCAGTGAGCGTATACGTACTTACAACTTCCCGCAAAGCCGTGTAACGGATCATCGCATTGGTTTGACCATGCACAAGCTGGACCAGGTGATGAACGGAGAGATCGAAGAAATCGTATCAGCACTCACGATTGCAGAGCAGGCTGATTTGATGGAACAAGAGGTTTAAGTTTTGGGGAACGAACGCGATTGTGTGTATCGGATGCCGCCGGAACGGAACATGAGTGTCAGAGAAGCCTTAGTTGAGGCTTCTTCTTTTTTAGGAAGTTGCGGCGTGTTGGAGCCGCAGCATAATGCCCGCTTGCTGCTGGAACATGTGCTTGGGCTGGAAGGTACGAGGTTTTACGCCGCTCTGGGCGATCCGTTCCCTTCCTCCGTTAAGGAGACGTGGGAACGGATCATCGCCCGCAAAGCTGCGGGTGAACCGGCGCAGTATATTATCGGACGGCAGGAATTTTATGGACGCCCGTTCGCGGTTTCACCGTCGGTGCTGATTCCGCGCCCCGAGACAGAGCTGCTCGTCGAGGCGATACTCCAGCACGGCGACCGGCTGTGGTCGAGCGGTGCTCTGCACGCGCTCGACATTGGCACGGGTAGCGGCGCGATTGCCGTGACGCTGGCGGCTGAGCGGCCGCGCTGGCACGTAGCAGCGGGGGATATTTCTGCTGCTGCGCTCGAAATGGCGTCCCAGAACGCCGCCGCAAACGGCGCAGCCGTAGAATTCCGCGAGGGCGATCTACTGGTGCCGTTTGCGGGAACAGCGGTGGACATCCTCGTGTCCAACCCGCCATATATCCCGGCTGCTGACATCGCTGGCTTGCAGCCAGAGGTGCGCGACCATGAGCCGCGAATGGCGCTGGATGGCGGTCCTGACGGGCTTGGCCCGTATCGGGCAATGCTGGAGCAGCTTGGGCTCCTTCAGGCCCCACCCCGGCTAATCGGGTTTGAGCTGGGGATGGGACAGGCCAGAGACGTGGCTGACCTGCTGGAACAGGCAGGTCATTGGAAGAACATTCTAATCATTCCTGACCTTGCGGGGATCGAGCGACATGTCCTAGGCGTCTCGGAGTAATGCTGCATTTTCTTTTTGCGAGTCTTTCCTTTAGAATAAGAGGAGTATGACCGAGAAACGGCTCAGGGGGAAATCATGCTTCAGAAATTGAAAAAAATTGATGGTCCGGTTATTTTTATTCTGGTTTTGCTCATGGCGATTAGTATCATAACGGTATACAGTGCTGGTAGGGGTCCTACGAACTTGGCAGAGCACGGCAACGATTACCAGAAGATGATCGGGTATTATATATTGGGCTTTGTAGCGATCTTGGGTTTAGCGATAGTTGATTTTCGGATATTCATTAAAAAAGCCTTGTATGTATATGGAGGCGGGATATTTCTGCTGATTCTCGGCTTTTTTGGCGGGACGGTTAATAACTCTCAAGGCTTTTTGAAAATTGGTGGCTTAAATCTCCAGCCTGCTGAGGTATTCAAGCTGGTTCTTATCATTTTTTTGGCGTATATGCTGATTAAAAAGCGCAAGAGCAAGCTGTATTTTATTCAGGATGTCCTTCCAGTTGCTCTGGTGAGCTTTGTCCCATTTGCCATGGTCATGGCACAAAATGACTTGGGGAATGCGCTCGGTTACATTGTCATCGTCATTGGTATGCTATGGATTGGTAATGTGAAGGCGTCCCATGCGCTAATCGGATTTATCGTATTTGCAGTCGCCGTTGGTGGCGGGATCAAAGCGTATATTTCGTTTCATGATGAGATTGATTCCTTTATGAAAGGCATTGGACGTAGTCACTGGGTAGAGCGTTTAGACCCTTGGCTGGTACCAGAAGAAGCGACTGCGAAGGCATCTTATCATACGAAAAATGCCAAACTGGCCATAGCTTCTGGCGGTATGATGGGCAAGGGCTTTTTGCAAGGAACCTCGGTACAGTCCGGACGTGTTCCCTATACCTATGCGGATTCTATTTTTGTAGTTGTAGCAGAGGAGTTTGGGTTTGTAGGCTCATCCATTCTGCTGTTGCTATATTTTATTTTGATTCATCGAATGATCCTGATTTCGCTGGAATGCCGGGATCGAGCTGGACCATATATTATTGTCGGGATTGTGTCCATGTTGCTATATCAGATTTTTGAGAACATTGGTGCGTTTCTGGGCATTATGCCACTTACGGGGATTACGCTCCCGTTCATAAGCTATGGCGGTACCTCGTTGCTTATTAACATGGCTAGTATTGGCTTAGTTATGAGCATTAAGGTGCATGGTCAGGAGCTAGAGGATGACCTGCCGCAGCCTTCCAGAGTAAGCTTGACGAAGGCGAAAAAAGCCTAGTACAGGTGGGTTGTGGCTTAATATTAATAGTTATTTTTACGAGTTGAAACGGTGCAACAAAAGAGTCCAGATTGTGAAATCTGGGCTTTTTTATATTCCTAGGTGACGATCTAGCTTGCAATAGCCTGAATTATTTTACGAGATTCATAGGTTTAGACTCTCCCAAACCGGACAGACTGATAGACATGATAGAGTTTGGGTTTGGGGGGACGAAGATGAGAAGTTGGATAAAGCAAGCTGCAATGATACTCTTTTGTATTTCAATATTAATGATGTCTTGGGAAGGTCAAAAAACAGATGCTGCGATGACCACGGGAGCAAGAGGAACTTTAGCGTCTGGAGTAACCACCACAGGGTTGAAGGTAATTCCGCACGATTCCATTCGACTGCGAATTTTAGCAAATTCAGATCGTCCAGAGGATCAGTTGGTTAAGCGCGAAATACGGGATGCCATCGTGCAGCAGATGAATGCGTGGGTGGGTGAGCTGGACAATCCACAAAGCCTAAGTCAAGCCAGAGTGTTGATTGACGCACATTTACCTGAAATTGATCGCTTAGTAGGTGAAGAACTGGCTCATCGCGGTATAGCGTATGATCATCAGGTGGAGCTGGCAAGTGTACCTTTTCCGACGAAAATGTACGGTGGTCTTGTCTACCCGGCAGGGAATTATGAGGCGCTTCGGGTTACACTGGGGCAAGGGAAAGGGCAAAATTGGTGGTGTGTGCTGTTCCCGCCGTTGTGCTTTATTGATGCAGGCAGCGGTGAAGCAGCAGCACAAACTGTATCGGCAAAAACAAGTCATGAAGACAATCGAACGAACGCCGCTGACAAGGAGCCGGAAGTACGTTTTTTCCTGTGGGATGCCCTTACGGGGCTGTGGAGCTGGGTGAGTGGCTTGTTTGCCTAAATGTTTCGTCAGTGCTATGGAAAAGAGAACAACGAGTGTAATTTTCCCCATATGTTATAATGGAACTTACGATAGATATACAGAGGGCAGAGCCAAATCGAACTGATTTGTTAAAGTAGGTTTTGGGGATCAGGGCCATGAAATGGCCTGTATGACAATAAGATATGGGATGATCTGATATGAGTGATAAAGTGAATCAAATGCATGACATGCACGTAGGTTTTGTGAAAAAAGAGATAGCAGAGCAGGAGCAGGCGTTACAGCCTTCTCATACACACTGGTGGGATGTAAGATGTCTGGTTCCTGTAGAGAGCACGACTGTATCTGCTACCTCGTCTTTTGAGGTGGAAAAAGTGGATTCCGTTGATTCTGTGAACAACACTGACGGGGATGGTTCTGACGAACTTTCAGCTGGACAGGCTCTGATCGCAGCGGAAAAGGGCATACGCGAGGCCGCCGTACTTCTCCAGGCTGGAGAGACGGTAGCCTTCCCTACGGAAACCGTGTACGGACTGGGGGCCGATGCACGCAGCACTAAAGCGGTGGAGGCGGTATTTGCTGCCAAA
The DNA here is from genome assembly GCF_053006485.1 of Paenibacillus sp. JJ1683. NCBI lineage: Bacteria > Bacillati > Bacillota > Bacilli > Caryophanales > Paenibacillaceae > Paenibacillus > Paenibacillus sp. JJ1683. Next base: position 5,278,148 of record NZ_CM129820.1, on the reverse strand, counting down.
GGTCGTCCTTCCGATAACCCGCTCATTGTACATATTTCCGATGCTGCTCAATTAAAAGGTATGGTAGCGGAAATTAACGATACAGCCCGAGCGCTGATGAATGCATTTTGGCCAGGACCGCTGACCCTCGTATTGCCGGTAGTGCCGCAGGCACTGTCATCGCGTGTGACAGCAGGCTTGGACACGGTCGGTGTGCGCATGCCGGATCATCCGATCGCGCTGCGCTTGATCACGGAAGCCGGTTGTCCGCTGGCTGCACCAAGCGCCAACCGCTCGGGAAGACCCAGTCCGACTCTAGCACAGCATGTGCTGGAGGACCTGGAGGGTCGCATCGGCGGTATTTTGGACGGAGGTCCCACGGGGGTGGGACTGGAGTCCACGGTAGTGCAAGTGGGTGACGACGGAACCGTCACCATTCTGCGCCCTGGCGGCGTGACGGCTGAACAGCTCGCTGCGGTTGCTCGCGCCGTCGTATTGGACCCGGCGTTGGCTGCCACACCGGGGCAGGATGTCGACAGCCTGGCGCCACGCTCGCCGGGCATGAAGTATACACACTACGCGCCGCGAGGCCGCTTGAGCGTGGTACAAGGCCCGTCGCCTGTTGAAGTGACGGGCTGGATTCGCGACGCGCTGGCGGAGGCTGCCGCGCGCGGGGAGCGCACGGCGGTGCTCGCGTTCGACGACCATGCCGCCGGCTACGCCGGAGAACGGGTCTACACGCTGGGCAAGCTGGACGCGCTTCATGAGGCAGCGCAGCGTCTATATGGCGTGCTCCGACGCTGCGATGAAGACGGCGTCACCTACATTTTGGCGGAAGCCTGCCCGCCGAAGGGATTGGGAGACGCCGTCATGAATCGACTGCTTAAAGCGGCAGGTCATCGAATTATCCGATTGTAGCTTCTGTAAAGAATGGAGTCTCTTATTTTAATTCCTCCTCTCTCCTCGTCTCTGTTTTGGGTATTTTCAGTACCTGCTTGTACTGATTTGCCCCTTGTCCGCATAACGTGTACAAGAACAGACGGATAATGGAGGGATGGAGTATGCTGGCAGCCTCTGCCGATGCTGGGCAGGTTGTAACGATTCTGATCATGGCGGTAGCGCTAGGGATGGATGCGCTGTCGCTGGGCGTAGGGATCGGTATGAAGGGGATACGCCTGCGAGACGTGCTGCGCATCAGCATTGTGATTGGTTTTTTTCACATCCTGATGCCGTTGCTGGGAATGTTCACAGGCCATTATATGAGTTCTTTATTAGGCCATGTGACGACCTATTTCGCAGGGGGATTACTCATCCTTTTGGGCGGGCATATGGTGTACAATTCCTTCAAGGGAGACGGCGTACACGTATTGGATCATCGGTCGCCTTTGGGTCTTTTGCTATTTGCACTTGGGGTGAGCATTGACTCATTTTCTGTGGGAGTGTCCCTGGGGATGTTCCAGAGTGACCTGGTGCTGACTGTTCTGGCCTTTGGTTTTTGCGGGGGAGCGATGGCGATGCTGGGGCTGTTACTGGGGCGCAAGGTCAGCCGCAATCTGGGGGATTATGGAGAGGCGGTGGGCGGTGCCGTTTTGCTGGCATTTGGCTTTATGTTTATGTTTTGATTTTAACGTAGACAGTGTAAAATAAATACAGGATTTGAGTAATCCTCTGTTTATATATTTTTTCAACATACGGGGGGTGAAGACGTTGAAGAATATCTTATTTGTATGCACAGGGAACACCTGTCGCAGTCCAATGGCTGAGGGGATGCTACGTAAGTTGGCTGCTGAGCATGGACTGGAACTGGAAGTGCGTTCCGCTGGAGTAGCTGCGATGGACGGGGCGTCGATATCCCGGCATGCAGAGGCGGTTCTACGTGATCACGATATATCCGATCAGATCACTTCAACCCCTTTAAGCGACGGGCTTGCCGAGTGGGCACATCTGATCTTAACCTTGACGCAAGGACATAAACAGCATGTCATTCAACGGTTTCCACAAACGGCGGGCAAAGTATTTACGCTGAAGGAATATGTGGAGGACCGGGACGCAGTGCTGAATGACGTACAGGAGTTAGATGGTTTGTATGCATCACAGCAGTTGATGGCTTCACTTGGACAAGAGCTATCAGCGCAGGAACGTGAGCGAATGATTGAATTACATCAACGGATTCCGGGCTTCGATATCTCAGATCCGTTTGGCGGTTCGCGGGAGGACTACGATGTCACAGCTGCGGAAATCCGTGTAGCTTTGCATAAGTTGCTGGACAAGCTAAAGGGATCTTCCGAATAAAGTCGGTACCATTCCTCTATTTTGTACGGAATCTGTTGATTTTCGACAGTTAATCCGTTAAGATAAGGTGGAAAAATGAGAATCCGATGTAACTGGCGACAAAAGTGGGATTAACCACGATGGAGCATCGGATATACGGCCGGTCGCCTGGGCAAAAGAGCAATTCCACATAGGTGTGGACTGCTCTTTTTTCGTATACGAGCTACAGCAGATCTTCTGTTGCCTTCTTGTTCTTCCATTTTTTCTGCTCGAAATCTGAAACATCGGCTATAATATAGTCAGATTGTGATCAGGAGAGAGTGTGTTGAACTTGGGGCATGGGACCATGCCTAGTCTCTGAGAGGCTGTTCAACCAAAGGAGGTTCCAATGGTAGAACAATTGGATCATGAGATTTCACTCGAAGCACAGACCGCTTCTGTCGTGCGGGAAATTGCAGAAGTGGCCAGTCTTAAAGCTGGTCGCCTGCTGGTTATTGGCGCAAGCACGAGTGAAGTGGCTGGAAGTCGGATCGGCACAGCAGGAGCGCTGGATGTGGCTCAGCAAGTGTTGTCTGGAGTAGAATCCGTTCGCAGAGAGTATGGCTTTGATGTGGCGTTTCAATGCTGTGAGCACTTGAACCGAGCACTGGTCGTTGAACGTTCTCTACTGGAGCGATTAGGCCTGATGGAGGTTGCGGCTGTTCCTGTTCGTACAGCAGGGGGCTCTATGGCTACCGTTGCCTATCGCTCTATGGACGATGCGTGTCTGGCGGCGAATGTGCAGGCTCATGCCGGGATAGACATCGGCGAAACGCTGATTGGCATGCATTTGCGCCCGATTGCCGTTCCGTTTCGCCCAAGCCTTCGCTGGATTGGTGAAGCACGTGTGACGGCTGCGTTCACTCGTCCTCCGCTTATTGGCGGACAACGGGCAGTGTACAGTCTGGAACAAGAAGCCGGTGGAAACTGCGATTAGCATTTGGCATGTCGGCATGTTTGTACTGATCTTTTTTGCATTGATGATGAGGTACCCAACAGAGGAGCAGGCATTTGCTTGTATACCCAACAATTTGACCATGGAGAGGGAGTAATCAATCATGATGGAACATCTGCGTAAAAGTGACCCGGCAGTGATGGAAGCAATGGGGCTTGAACTGAAACGGCAACGCCACAATATCGAGCTGATCGCATCTGAGAATATCGTCAGTGAAGCAGTAATGGAAGCCATGGGCTCCGTGCTTACCAATAAATATGCTGAAGGTTATCCGAACAAACGCTACTATGGTGGCTGTGAGCATGTAGATATCGTCGAAGATATTGCACGTGACCGTGCGAAAGAACTATTTGGCGCCGAGCATGCGAACGTGCAGCCTCACTCTGGAGCGCAGGCTAACATGGCGGTATATCTGGCAGCTCTTCAACCTGGAGATACTGTACTGGGTATGAATCTGGCGCATGGCGGCCACTTAACACACGGAAGCCCGGTTAATGCCTCCGGTTTGTTGTATAACTTTGCTGCTTACGGTGTACGTGAAGACAACTTCCGCATCGACTATGATGAAGTGCGCAAAGCAGCCTTCAAGCACCGCCCTCGTCTCATCGTAGCTGGTGCAAGTGCATATCCGCGTACTATCGATTTTGAAGCCTTTGCTTCCATTGCTAATGATGTAGGTGCTTTATTCATGGTGGATATGGCACATATCGCAGGTCTCGTGGCAGCAGGGATTCACCCTAGTCCAGTTCCTCATGCCCAATTTGTGACAACAACGACACACAAAACGCTGCGTGGTCCGCGTGGGGGGCTAATTCTGACTCGCAAAGCGTGGGCGCAAGCGATTGATAAAGCTATCTTCCCTGGTACTCAAGGAGGACCACTGATGCACGTGATCGCGTCCAAAGCAGTTGCTCTGGGTGAAGCGCTCCAGCCATCATTCAAAACCTATGCGCAAAACGTAGTTCGCAACGCACAGGTGCTGGCTGAAACACTGCTGGCAGAGGGAATCAACATTGTATCCGGTGGTACGGATAATCACCTGATGCTGTTGGATACTCGCAATTTGAATATTACAGGTAAAGAAGCGGAGCATGTATTGGATTCCGTGGGTATCACGGTCAACAAAAATGCCATTCCTTTCGACCCAACGAGTCCGTTCGTTACCAGCGGCATCCGTATTGGTACACCTGCTGCAACTTCTCGTGGTATGGATGAAGAAGCTATGGTTAAAATTGGTAAAATTATTGCTGATACTCTTAAAAATCCAAAAGATGATACTGTATTGTCCAAAGCAAGCCAAGCGGTGGGCGAGTTGACAGATAAGTTCCCGATCTATCCAGGAACACAATACTAATTCATCGCCATTCCTTTTAATCTTTATATGATAAGGCTGTTTTCCTTTCGTTAGCGAAGGGAGAACAGCCTTTTTTTTGATTCCAGACGACTCGAAACTTACGTTTTTGGGTAATAAGCGATTAAAGTAAGGATTTATGCGCATTTTCCTTCATGATCTACGACAAAGGAGTGATTGCATTGAGCCAAAGAAAATCCGCGCAATTATTGCAGCAGCTCATATTTGTAGGACCGATGGCGTTGTTTTTCGTCTTAATTATGGTCATTCCGTTCCTGTTGGGGCTGTATTATTCCATGACGAACTGGGATGGCGTATCTGAACATGTCCGATGGCTCGGACTAGGGAATTACATTCATATTTTTAAAGATGATCCGGACTTCCGTAATGCATTTTGGTTTACGGTCCGCTTTACCGTATGTGGTGTCATTCTAACTAACCTGGTGGGCTTTTTCCTGGCCTATGCGCTTACAAAGCCGTTGCGTACCCGCAATGCACTGCGAACTGTATTTTTTATGCCTAATATGATCGGCGGCTTGCTGCTCGGCTTCATCTGGCAATTTATATTTGTACGCGGCTTTTCAGCGGTGGGAGAGGCCACAGGGCTTTCCTTTTTCAAACTGCCGTGGTTGGGTGATGGGCCTACTGCATTTTGGGGAACTGTCATTGTGTTTGTTTGGCAATACGCAGGTTATCTCATGGTTATTTACATATCCTCTCTAAATAATGTCCCGCATGCTCTTATTGAATCAGCCCAAATTGATGGTGCGAGCCGAAGACAGGTTTTGCGTCATATCGTGGTGCCGCTTATTATGCCAGCAGTGACCGTCTGCTTGTTCCTGGCGATATCCTGGTCCTTTAAAGTATTTGAGCTGAATTTGGCTTTGACAAAGGGTGGACCATTCAAGGCGACAGAGTCTGTAGCGTTGGACATATATAATGAAGCGTTTACAAATAATCGACTTGGATTGGGAACTGCCAAGGCTATGATTTTCTTCGTGGTCGTTGCGATCATTACCAGCATTCAGGTGCGCCTCACGAAGAAAAAGGAGGTCGAAATGTAATGGAAAAAACATCGAACTATCGTTTGAGCACATGGGTAGCTGAAATATTGCTTATTGTGATTGGGTTGATCTTTCTAATTCCGTTCTATTTTTTGCTCGTGAACTCGGTTAAATCTTTTGGAGACATTTTGGCTCATTCCGCTTCGTGGCCGACAACCTTCCGTTTTGAAAACTATGCTAACGCCTGGAATAAAATAAACTTTCCCACAGCACTGGGGAATTCACTGATCGTCACCATCGTCAGCAATGCGCTTTTGCTGCTGATCAGCTCGATGGCCGCCTACCAAATGGTTCGGCATGATACTCTTTTTAATCGGTTCCTGTTCGGTTTACTTGTGGCTGCGATGGTCGTACCTTTTCAATCGATTATGTTGCCGCTTATGGAAGTGTCCAACGTATTGAGCCTGAACAACAGCATACCAGGACTGATTTTGTGCTATCTGGGTTTTGGAGCGCCTTTATCGGTTTTTCTGTTTCATGGTTTTATTAAAACGGTGCCTATTGAGGTTGAGCAAGCGGCGAGAGTAGATGGTTCCTCTCGTTACGGGGTGTTCTTTCGCATCGTTTGTCCACTGTTGCTCCCTATGTTCGTGACCGTACTTATTTTGAATACGTTATGGATCTGGAATGATTATCTGCTGCCTTCGCTCATTTTAAATGATCCTGAGCTGCGTACGATTCCGATTGCGACCTATATGCTGTTTGGTCAATATACCAAGCAATGGGACTTGGCGTTGCCTGCACTGGTGCTCGGAATCACGCCAATCGTTGTGTTTTTTCTGGTGATGCAAAAATATATCGTTTCTGGCATTGCGGCCGGAGCGGTTAAAGGCTGATGGGAGGGTTATCGGATGAAAAAGACAGTGCTGCTTGTCATCTCCCTGATGTTGCTGCTTACGTGTATGCTTGCAGGTTGTGGTAATACAAAGGCTCAACAGAGTGGGACCAAAACGATACACATTTATCAATTCAAAGTGGAGATTTCGGAACCGTTGAACAAACTGAAGGCTGAGTATGAAAGAACGCACCCTGGTATCAAGCTGGATATTCAATCTGTCGGTGGGGGTACGGACTACGCTGCTTCGTTGAAGGCTAAATTCGCCTCAGGCGATCAGCCGGACATTTTCACGAATGAGGGTTACCAGGATCGCGATACGTGGTTTGAGTATCTGGAGGATTTGTCGGATCAGCCATGGGTGAAGGACCTGGACGATTTCGCCCGTAAGCCGATGACGGTTAACGGTAAGATTTATGGACAGCCTATGAACCTGGAGGGATTTGGTTTTGTTTATAATAAGGATTTGTTCAAAAAAGCGGGTATAACCAAATTGCCTCAGACGTTAGATGAATTGGAGGAAGCAGCCAAGCGACTGAAAGCAGCAGGGATTATCCCTTTTGCTAACGGCTATGCAGAATGGTGGGTTCTGGGAAACCATTTTATCAATATCCCCTTTGCCAGACAGCCGAACCCGGAGAGCTACGTTGCGGATTTAAACCAAGGAACTGCTCGCATTCCTGGTAACCCCGTGTTCGATCAGTGGGTGAAGTTGCTTGACCTGACTTTAAAATATGGAAACCCCAATCCGCTCACGACGGACTACAATACACAAGTGACACTGTTTTCAACAGGCAAGGCCGCTATGATGCACCAGGGGAACTGGACGCAGCCGCAAATAGATGGAATTAATCCTAACTTGAATTTGGGTATTCTTCCTACGCCTATAGACAATAATTCTTCCACTGGAGACAAACTGGCTGTGGGAGTGGCCTCGAACTGGGTTGTCAACAAAAACTCGCCTGTGAAGCAGGAGGCAAAGGAATTTCTCAACTGGCTGGTCACATCAGAAACAGGCAAGCATTATATTACCAAGGAGTTTAAGTTCGTTCCTGCCTTCAAAAGTATCACGTCCAGTGACGAGACCACAGGTGATTTGGGTGCGGAAATATCTCGGCACGTGAAGGAAGGCAAGATATGGAGCTGGAACTTCCAGCGCTTTCCAAAGGGGCTAAATCAGGATTTAAGCAGTAGTATGCAAGCCTATATCGCAGGCGTTATTACGAAGGACGAAATGCTTCAGCAATTTCAGGGAGCGTGGGATAATCTTAAGTATAGATAAAGAATATATGCGTGGGATAGCAGAGGCTATATCTCAGGCAGGAAGTTTAGAACTGGTAGGCTTTGACGGTCAAGGACCGTCAGAGCCTTTTTAGTATGATTTCATATGACAAAAGTCACACGTAAATGGGCCTTGCCAAGTATTTTGCCTGTCATATCTTTCCCTTGACAAAAGGTTGCAGTGGCAGGTGTTAAATCAATCAAGGGAATGTTATAATAAACAGGATTTACAGGCACGCATTGCATCTGTGCTTATTTGGTTTGTACAAATAGGTTACATAGATCCTTTCGAATCAGGATGTTCGATATGCTGGTGCGGAAGAACGTGACGATAATACCGGAGGGAATATATTATGGCAAAACTGGTGGTTTGCGATCACCCTTTGATCCAACACAAACTTACATTTATCCGCGATGTGCGGACCAACACGAAAGATTTCCGTGAACTGGTTGATGAAGTAGCAACTTTGATGGCTTATGAAATTACAAGAGATATTCCGCTGGAGAGCATTACGGTACAGACTCCAGTTGCTGAAACTGAAGGTAAAGTGATTTCTGGTCGTATGTTGGGCCTTATCCCGATTTTGCGTGCAGGCCTGGGTATGCTGGATGGTGTCGTAAAGCTTTTGCCTGCTGCAAAAGTAGGACATGTGGGGTTGTTCCGTGATCCTGAGACATTGCAACCCGTAGAATATTATACGAAGCTGCCTACGGATGTAACTGAACGTGAATTGATCGTAATTGATCCGATGCTCGCAACGGGCGGGTCGGCGATCGCAGCGATTGATGTGTTGAAAAAAAGAGGCTGTACTCAAATTAAAATGATGAATCTGATTGCCGCTCCTGAAGGAGTGAAAGCTGTGCAGGATGCGCATCCTGATGTAGACATTTATGTCGCTGCACTGGACGAGCGTTTGGATGATCATGGTTACATCATTCCGGGTCTTGGAGATGCGGGAGACCGCTTGTACGGAACTAAGTAGACTGCTTTTAGCGGTTCGGCACAATCTATGGACGCTAAGACAGATCATCTATCTGAATCACGGAAGATCTGGGAAGCAGACGTTTATTATGAAAAGGGGTTCAACAGAAAATGTCTAAAATTAAAGTGATGACCATTTTCGGTGTGCGTCCGGAAGCGATTAAGATGGCACCTCTCATTTTGGAGCTTCAGCGCCATCCGGAGCATATCGAGTCCGTAGTATGCGTAACAGCTCAACATCGCCAGATGCTTGATCAGGTTCTGGAAGTTTTTAATATCCACCCTGACTATGATCTGGATGTAATGAAGGATCGCCAGACACTCAATGAAATCTCCATACGTGTACTTCAAGGTCTGGAACCCGTATTGCGTGAAGCCAAGCCTGATATCGTGTTGGTTCACGGCGATACGCTGACGACTTTCTTGGCTAGCTATGCAGCCTTTATGCAGCAAATTGAAGTAGGGCATGTGGAAGCAGGTTTGCGGACATGGAACAAGCTTTCTCCATATCCTGAAGAAATGAATCGTCAGCTCACAGGTGTGCTGTCCGATCTGCATTTTTCGCCTACTTCTTTATCGGCTGGAAATTTGCGGAAGGAAAATAAACCTGAATCGCGAATATATGTAACAGGCAATACAGTAACTGACGTGTTTCAGTATACAGTTCGCCAGGACTACGAGCATCCGGTACTGGACTGGGCTCAGGGCAAACGCCTGATTCTCATGACAGCACATCGCCGGGAATCCCAAGGGGAACCGCATCGTCAGATTTTTAATGCGGTTAAGCGGATCGCAGATGAGTTTGAGGATATTGCAATTGTTTACCCGGTTCATCCGAGTCCGGCTGTGAAGGAACCTGCATTTGAAATTTTGGGCAACCATCCGCGTATTAAGCTGATTGATCCGCTGGATGTAGTGGACCTGCACAATTTTTATCCACACACGCATCTGATTCTTACCGATTCCGGTGGTCTTCAGGAAGAAGCGCCTTCGTTCGGAGTACCTGTCCTAGTGCTGCGTGATACGACCGAAAGACCGGAAGGGATTGAAGCGGGTACCTTGGAACTGGTGGGTACAAGTGAAGAGAACGTGTACAATCGGACCAAGGCTCTTTTGACAGATTCCGCGTTGTATGAGTCTATGAGTCAGGCAGCGAATCCTTACGGTGATGGACAGGCATCTGTAAGAATTGTCAATGCGATTTTGCACCATTATGGTGTTCAAACAGAACGTCCTGAAGAATTTCACACAATGTTCACAAAAGGCGTCCGTTCGTAATAATTAATCTTTACAAGGTAAGCATACAGTTAAACTGTACGGTTACCAAGGGATACAGCACTTTTAGATGCTTTGTCGACTGATTTTTATACTTTAGGGCGCTAAAATATCTCAATTGACAAAGCATCTTATATTTAAGTAAAATGGACTGGAATTGCAGGGGTGACATGAGAAAAGTGGTCAAACCTTCCAAGCAAAACAACAACCGAAACAACACCGGAAATGCCTTTAAGGCTATAGGACTGGTGAGCGCGATCGGCATTGATTTGACGATATGCACACTGGGTGGTTTCTATGCCGGAAAATGGCTTGATACCAAACTTGGTGGCTCCGGAATTTGGATTGGCGTAAGCGTTCTCGCAGGCTTGGTTGTAGGCGCATTAAGTATTGCCCTTGTGATCGGAAAGGTATTGAGGGATAACCATGAATGAGATGACCCGTATGCAAAAAATGTTATGGATCGTGGCGCTTGGTATTATGGCTCTGTGTTTCCTGGTCTCCGCCTTCATGCCCCAACATCGTGACATTGCTCACGGAATCATTCTGGGAACGGGAGTAAGCTGTCTAAATGTGCTGTATATGGCCTACAAAATTCGACAGGTTGCGAGTGCGGCCGCCGGTGAAAGAAAGAAGAGAGTGTTTGGTATTGGCTTTGGCGTTCGATTAGGGACCTCAATTTTGGCAGTGGTGCTGGCTATAGAATTCCCGGCCTATTTCCATGAGATCGCTGTAATGGCAAGCTTGGTGACCGGACAATTCCTTCTGTTAATTATAGGCATCATATTCGCGCTTCAGGAAAAATGATAGCTCAACTGAGAAAGGGGTGAGAAAACATGTTGCATGAATCACCGATTATCCAATTGGGCGGGTTTAACATTGACTTGTCCGTCATTATTATGCTGGTTGTGACCTGCGCGATTGTATTTGGACTGGCATTTGCTGCAACGCGCAATTTGTCTGTGGACAATCCGAGCAAGTTGCAAAATTTTATGGAATGGGTCGTAGAATTCGTTCAAGGACTGATTTCCAGCACGATGGATTTGAAAAAAGGGAAGCCATTCCTCTCCTTGGGGATGACGCTGATCATGTTCATTTTCGTGGGCAATATGCTGGGTTTACCGTTCGGCATTGTGACTGAATTCGATAATGTGCAAAGTGCCCAAGTATTTGGACATGAAATCATTCCAGTCAAAGAAGCATTAGAACAAGCACAGGCGTCTCACCCGGGCGAAGCTGCCCATGTAGGTATCAGCTGGTGGAAATCACCTACCGCAGATGCAGGGGTATCCATTGGACTGGCATTGATGATCTTTGTCCTGGTTCATTTCCTGGGGATCTTCCGTAATACCAAAGCTTACTTCAAGCATTACGTTCAGCCATTTCCGTTCTTTTTGCCAATTAACTTGATTGAGCAGTTCTCAAAACTATTGACACACGGTATGCGTCTATTCGGTAATATTTTTGCCGGCGAAGTTTTGATTAGTGTTCTGCTGAAAATGACAGCACTTGGTGTGGGAGGTATGGTTGCTTCCGTATTGGGACTCGTAGTCTGGCAGGGATTCAGTATTTTTGTCGGCAGTATCCAAGCGTTCGTCTTTACGATTCTAACGTTTGTATATATTTCGCAGTCCATTGACACGCATGAAGAAGAGCATTAGACAAGCACGTTTTCCGGTTTTTAGTTAAGTTCAGGAGTACGCTTCGCGCTTAACTGCAAATACATGTAAAACACAAATACACATCACTAAGGAGGATTTTTTAAAATGGGAGTTTGGGCATATATCGCAGCTGCAATCGCAGTAGGTTTGGGCGCTTTGGGCGCAGGTATTGGTAACGGTCTGATCGTAAGTAAAACAGTTGAAGGTATTGCTCGTCAGCCTGAAGCTAAAGCAACATTGCAAACGGTAATGTTTATCGGTGTAGGTCTGGTCGAAGCCCTGCCAATCATCGGGGTCGTTCTGGCATTCATTTTCTACGCAGGTGCTTAATTGAATGGAAGCAAGGTTTGGCGGGGAAGGCACAGCCATCCGCGCCTTCTTTGTTCGTTTGAACATGAAAGACCCAGAACCGACGTTCACCGGAAAGGAGTGACTTCAATTGAGTTTAAATTGGACAAGTATCGTTTTCACTATCATTGCATTTTTGATCTTGTACTGGTTACTGACGCGCTATGCATTTGGCCCTCTCTTTTCCGTTATGGAAAAGCGGCGTCAACTCGTGTTACAGCAAATGAATGAGGCGGCACAAACACGTGAACAGGCTGTTGCTTATGTTGAGGAGCAAAAGCAGGCTCTCCAGCAGGCGCGTAAGGAAGCCTACGATATTATAGAGCAGTCAAAACAAACAGGTAACAAGCAAGCGGAACAAATTATTATTCAGGCCAAAGACGAAGCTGTCCGCCTGAAAGACGAAGCTGTTCGTGAAATCACAAGCGAGCGTAATAAGGCAGTTGCCGAATTGCGCAGCGAAGTGGGTAAAGCTTCGGTACAAATTGCTTCCAAACTGATTCAAAAGGAAATTAAGGAAGACCAAGTCCAGGGAGAGCTTGTCGACCAATACCTTAAAGAGGTAGGAGGCAAAGCATGAGCCGAGATACGGTAGTTGCCAAACGGTATGCGAAAGCTTTGTATGAAGTAGCAGAGCAGGAGCAAACCATTATGGAAACCGAACAGGAGCTACGTGCCTTTGTAGAAGCTGTATCGGGGGATGCTGAAATCCGTAAATTCATTAATTCTCCTAACATTACGGAAGCAGTCAAGCTTCAGGTTCTGGCTAGCAATTTTGAAGGCAAGTTGTCTGCGTCGCTGATTAACACGATTAAGCTGCTGATTCAGCGCAGTAGAGCAGATTTGTTCGAATCTCTCCTGGCCGGATATCTCGATATTCAGGAATACAAGCTGGGGATTGCCCATGCTAAGGTGTATTCGACTTATGCTTTAAGTGATCAGGAAAAAACAGCGGTAGCCGAGGAATTCGGAACCCGTGAACATAAAACAATCCGTGTGGAAAATATAGTGGACCCGAGTCTGCTGGGCGGATTGAAAGTGGTTATCGGCGATACACTGTACGACGGCAGTCTGGCCGGCAAGCTGGATCGTCTCGAGAAATCCTTTAACAGACGAGTATAGAAGATAGGGGTGAACACACTTGAGTATCAAACCTGAGGAAATCAGTTCATTGATTAAAAGTCAGATTGAACAATATAAAAATGATATCGAGGTCGTTGAAGTCGGCACTGTTGTTGAAGTCGGCGACGGTATTGCCCGCGTCTACGGACTGGAAAAAGTTATGGCCGGTGAATTGGTCGAATTCGACACTGGCGTATTGGGCTTGGCGCTCAATGTGGAAGAGAGCAATGTCGGTGTTGTTATTTTGGGTCAATTCTCCGACATTCGCGAAGGTGGTCAAGTAAAACGTACAGGTCAGATCATGCAAGTCCCTGTAGGCGAAGCAATGATCGGACGTGTAGTTAACCCGCTGGGACAACCAGTAGACGGTAAAGGACCGATTGCTACAACAGAATTCCGTCCGGTTGAAAGTCAGGCTCCAGGCGTTATGGCCCGTAAATCGGTACATGAGCCTATGCAGACAGGGATTAAAGCTATTGATGCGATGGTTCCGATTGGTCGTGGTCAACGTGAGTTGATTATCGGTGACCGTCAAACAGGTAAAACTTCTATCGCAATCGATGCTATTTTGAACCAAAAAGGCAACGGCATGAAATGTATTTATGTTGCTATTGGTCAAAAACAATCCACGGTTGCTCAAGTTGTTGAAACATTGCGTCGTCATGGTGCGCTGGAATACACGATTGTCGTTACGGCATCTGCTTCCGAACCATCACCATTGCTGTACATTGCTCCTTACTCTGGCTGTGCCATGGGTGAGTACTTTATGTACAAAGGCGAGCACGTCCTCGTTGTTTATGATGACTTGACTAAACAAGCGTCTGCTTACCGGGAACTTTCCCTGTTGCTGCGTCGTCCACCGGGTCGTGAAGCATATCCGGGTGACGTTTTCTACCTGCACTCTCGCTTGCTGGAACGTGCAGCGAAGCTGAATGATGAGCTCGGTGGCGGATCACTTACCGCATTGCCGTTCATCGAGACACAGGCTTCCGACGTTTCTGCGTATATTCCAACTAACGTTATTTCCATCACGGATGGACAGATCTTCCTGGAAGCTGACTTGTTCTATGCTGGGCAACGTCCGGCGATCAACGTAGGTATTTCCGTATCTCGTGTAGGTGGCTCCGCTCAGATTAAAGCGATGAAAAAGGTTGCAGGTTCCCTGCGTCTGGATCTCGCTCAATATCGTGAGCTTCAAGCGTTCTCCCAATTCGGGTCCGACTTGGATAAATCCACTAAAGCCCGTCTCGATCGCGGTGCACGCATGATGGAAATTTTGAAACAAGGTGTTAACCAACCGCTTGCTGTAGAGCAACAAGTAGTGAGCTTGTATACTGCTGTAAAAGGCTTCCTCGATGATATTCCTGTAGCGGATGTAAAACGTTTTGAAAAAGACTTCCTGTCTTTCATGGAGTCCGATCATCAGGATGTGCTTCAATCTATCCGCGACACGAAAGACTTGGTTGCTGATAATGAAGCAGCTTTGAAGGCAGCTATCGAGAAATTCAAAAAATCATTCGCCACGTCGGTTTAATACATTGGAATTTGCCTGTTTATGATGAAAGATGTCCTAAGGAAGCGTACCCTCTGGGTTGTGGCTTCCTTGGCATGTTTTACCCTCACTAACAGGCCCTTTAACATATGTCCGGCTGGATTTGAATCTTACGAAGTTAGCTTTGGCTTTGTCAAAGCTTGAAGGTGGTGAAATCATGGCAAAAGGTATGCGCGAGATTAAACGTCAGATTAAAAGTGTGCAGAGTACGAAGCAGATCACGAAAGCAATGGAAATGGTCGCTGCATCCAAGCTGAGAAAAGCTCAGGAAAAAGCGGAATCGGCTCGTCCTTACTCGGAAAAGCTTAAAGAAGTTGTGAGTAGCATTGCTTCTGGAGCGAATAACATCAAGCATCCAATGCTAGAGACGCGTCCAGTTAAAAAGACGGCTTATCTCATCATTACATCTGATCGTGGTCTGGCTGGTGGTTATAACGCCAATATTTTGCGACAGGTTACGCAGACGATTGCTGAACGTCACCGTTCACAGGATGAATTTATGATTTTCATCATTGGGCGAAAAGGACGGGATTATTTCAGACGTCGTGAATTTCCTATCGCTGAATCGGTAACAGATCTGTCAGATACACCTGCATTTGCAGATATCAAAACGATTGCTAGCAAGGCAGTACAAGGCTTTGAACTTAAAGAATTTGATGAGCTTTATCTATGCTATAACCGCTTTGTCAACGCATTGACTCAAATTCCAACAGTTGATCGTTTGTTACCGATGGCAACACCGGATTCTGCTACGACTTCATCCTCAATTAACTATGAGTATGAACCTTCACCAGAAGGTGTGCTTGAAGTATTGCTACCGCGTTACGCGGAAACGCTCATTTACGGCGCTTTGCTGGATGGTAAAGCAAGTGAGCTGGGAGCGAAGATGACGGCAATGGGATCAGCTACGAAGAATGCTACCAAGTTGATTGGAGAGCTTTCCTTAACCTATAACCGTGCTCGTCAAGCGGCTATTACCCAGGAAATTACGGAAATTGTCGCAGGGGCTAACGCTCAGTCTTAATGCGACTTCTTGCGACTGTTTTATAACAGGGTCTACACTATTATGTATAAATTGCGGGCGCAAAACAAATCAGAATGGTTCGGATTTGCGGCTGTGCAAGCTTGTAGGAGGGAAACCAAAAGATGAACAAAGGACGCGTAGTGAGCATCATGGGTCCGGTTGTCGACGTTGAGTTTGAACGTGGGCAGCTTCCGGAAATTCTGAATGCCATTCATATTGGGACTGTGCTGGAGAGCGGAGTCAAAATTGATCTGACGCTCGAAGCTTCAAAACATCTAGGTGACAACCGTGTGCGTTGTATTGCCATGTCTTCCACAGATGGTTTGGTTCGTGGAGCTGAAGCAATAGATCTGGGAGCGCCTATCTCGGTACCTGTCGGCGAAGCTACTCTTGGACGTGTATTTAACGTGCTTGGAACGCCAATTGATAATGGTGCTGATATGAGTGAAACGGCTAGAAATCCGATTCACCGTCAAGCGCCTTCTTTCGAAGAATTGACAACTCAAGCAGAGATGCTCGAAACTGGTATTAAGGTTATCGACTTGCTGGCTCCTTATGCCAAAGGTGGTAAAGTCGGATTGTTTGGTGGTGCTGGTGTAGGTAAAACCGTAACCATTCAAGAATTGATTAACAATATCGCTCAGGAGCATGGTGGTATTTCTGTATTCGCAGGTGTAGGTGAACGTACACGTGAAGGAAATGACTTGTACCATGAAATGAGAGATTCCGGCGTTATCAACAAAACAGCGATGGTGTTTGGACAAATGAACGAGCCTCCGGGTGCGCGTTTGCGTGTTGCCCTCACAGGTCTGACGATGGCTGAGTATTTCCGTGATCAAGAAGGCCGTGACGTGTTGCTCTTTATTGATAACATTTTCCGCTTTACCCAAGCAGGTTCTGAGGTTTCTGCCCTGTTGGGACGTATGCCTTCCGCAGTAGGTTACCAGCCTACGCTGGCAACTGAGATGGGTCAATTGCAAGAACGGATTACTTCTACTAAAAAAGGTTCAGTTACTTCCATTCAGGCAATCTACGTGCCTGCGGATGACTACACTGACCCGGCTCCTGCTACGACGTTTGCCCATTTGGATGCTACAACAAACCTGGAACGTAAAATTTCCGAAATGGGTATTTACCCAGCGGTTGATCCACTCGCATCAAGCTCCCGTATTTTGGCTCCAGACGTTGTGGGTGAAGAGCATTATAATGTAGCGCAAGGGGTAAAACAAATTTTGGCCCGCTACAATGAGCTTCAGGATATTATTGCGATCCTGGGTATGGACGAGTTGAGTGAAGAAGATAAAATGCTGGTAGCACGTGCCCGTAAAATCCAGCGTTTCCTTTCACAACCTTTCCATGTTGCCGAAGCATTTAACGGCTTCCCGGGTAAATATGTGCCGGTTAAAGAAACTGTACGAAGCTTCAAAGAAATTTTGGAGGGCAAGTATGACCACCTTCCAGAAGCGGCCTTCCTTTTTGTAGGAGCCATCGAAGAAGCAGTTGAAAAAGCTAAAACGTTGTAAACATACAGGCAGAGAATAGCCGAGCCTTACGAAGTGAGCTGTCTGTGGACAGCTTCCAGGAGGGATTCAAGTGAGCACGTATTTACTAGAGATTGTGACGCCGGAGCGCCTGGTCTATACGGAACAGGTAAACAGCATCAGTGTTCGCGGCTCGGAAGGCGATCTTGGGATTTTACCAGGACACCTTCCCTTGGTCACTCCCTTGAAGATTGCACCGATACGTATTAAAATCGGTGGTCAAACTGAAGTGATCGCGGTCAATGGGGGCTTTGTTGAAGTCCGCAAAGATAAAGTGGTCATTTTGGCTGAGAGTGCGGAACGTTCCGAAGATATTGATGTGGAGCGTGCCCGTGCGGCAAGGGAGCGGGCAGAACTGCGGCTCCAGAGCAAGCAGGAACAGATAGATCATCATCGGGCAGAAGTCGCTCTGCAACGGGCGCTTAACCGATTGAATGCTACAAGTATCAGAACCAATAAGAATTAATATTGGATTTTGAGTGGAATTTTAAAAGGGTTCGGCATAGTATACGGATGGAATGACAAAGAGACCACTTCATAACTTCTGCCCAAGAATGCCTGCAGAAGGTAAGTGACGCCTTTGCTTCCTTCGATCACTGTGATCGAGCCCTTTTTTAGCTGTCTTTTCCAAAAATATAGTCCTATTTCTTGTTTGATGGCTAGGTATTTAGTACCTTTTAAATTCGCGAAACAGAAGTGATTATTCACATTTTGTCGAAATAAATGTACTGGAAACAGAAATAGCACTGGCATATTAGGCGCTCGCCGAGTATTATAAAGAAGTCTGTGACGCAGATGGGAGGAATTACGGATGAACGGGAAGCAGCAGTTGGCTGAACAGTTAAGTCAATCGGCGAGTATGACCGCGCTGATCTCCATGATCGTATCGCTCGTCTGTATAGCGTTAGCTTGGTGGGCTTTGCAAAGCTTAAAGCTGGATTTGTTAATCCGGCAACCCAAAGGACCGCAGGGCAGATTGCTGCACTTGTTTCTTGCTATAATTTTGGGACAGTTGGTTTCTGGTTTCTTGTTGAACTACATCTCTTGGAGCCAGATGCTCTAGAATTTGTTTTAACATGAAGTAGGCGGGTTATATGATTTTATGATTGTGGATGTTGCAGGAATTGTCGAATAACATCGTGCCATATTGTTAACAATGGTAAACAAAAGAACCATACATGTATAACTGGCTCAATCAGTTAGAACGCAATGGTCGTCAATGGTCGTCAAGTACAAAAAAACGCTTGTATACTTGTTTTAATCAGTGGTATGATGGCAGTTAGGGTATTAGTAAAATCTTGTTTTTTTATGTAATGAAAAAGCAAGGCATGAAAATAGCGGAATATGTTCTTTTTTTCAAAAATGGAAAAGAGAAATGACGCGCGGAGGGAACCATAGATGAGCAAATTTATCGTCCGCGGTGGCAACAGATTGACCGGGAGTGTCAAAGTCAGCGGAGCCAAAAACTCAGTTCTGCCGATCATCGCCGCTTCTCTGTTAGGAGAAGAAGGAGAAAGTGTTATTATGGATGCACCTCCTCTAGACGATGTGATGACCATTAACAAAGTGCTGGAGTCCTTAGGAGCAGGCGTTACATACCAAGACGAGGTCATTCGTGTTGACGCGCGGAAGATAATTTCCTGTGAAGCCCCTTACGAGTGGGTTAGGAAAATGCGCGCATCATTTTTGGTTATGGGGCCATTGCTTACACGTTTGGGACGTACAAGAATCTCGCTTCCAGGCGGATGCGCAATTGGAACAAGACCTATTGATCAGCATTTGAAGGGGTTCGAAGCGTTGGGCGCCGAGATAAGCTTGGGCCAGGGCTTTATTGAAGCTAAAAGTAACGGTCGTCTGCGCGGAGCTAAAGTTTATTTGGATGTAGCCAGCGTAGGAGCAACCGAGAATATTATGATGGCCGCTACTCTTGCTGAGGGCGTAACTACCATTGAGAATGCTGCTAAGGAACCTGAGATCGTTGATCTCGCCAACTTCCTGAATGGCATGGGAGCCAAAGTACGCGGTGCAGGCACAGGCGTAATTCGTATAGAAGGCGTCGAGAAGCTGCATGGTGTAAAACATACGGTCATTCCCGACCGGGTAGAAGCAGGTACTTATATGGTTGCTGCTGCGATCACAGGCGGGAACGTATATGTAGAAGGCGCGATATCCGATCATTTGGGACCGGTTATATCCAAGATGGAAGAAATGGGTGTAACGATTCAACCCGATGAAAATGGTATTCGTGTCATTGCGGATAAGCCGCTAAAGGCCGTTGATGTTAAAACGCTGCCTTATCCTGGGTTTCCGACCGATATGCAGTCTCAAATGATGGCACTTCAACTTGCCGCTGAAGGAACGAGCATCATTACGGAAACTGTGTTTGAAAATCGTTTTATGCATGTGGATGAATTTCATCTCATGAATGCGGAAATTAAGGTCGAAGGTCGTTCGGCGATTGTAACTGGCAATGCTAAGCTGACGGGTGCGAAAGTAACCTCGACAGATTTGCGTGCAGGAGCTGCGTTAATTCTGACCGGACTTATTGCGGAAGGTACAACGGAGGTATCTGGCGTTCATCACATCGATCGTGGTTACGTTCATTTGGCTGAGAAACTGACTGGATTGGGAGCGGATATTTACAGAGTGACTGTAGATGAATCCAAACTGGATCATTCGGCCAGCACAGAGCGCGTTGTGGCAGAAGAAACGTCAGGGAATCTGTTCAAGAAGATTCAACCTTCCCTCGCCTAACCTTTAACGTATTGGCATAGGTATTAACTTGAACCATTAGAACCAAGTCCGAAAGGACTTGGTTTTTTTGTGTTTTTGCTGCCTGTCTTTTTCATTCTTTCAGTTCTCTCAAAACGGTTCTATCAAAGTGGACGACCTCATATGATTGAGAATATCTGCTGGAGTATATGTGTACTTTAGCCGGACACTTAACCCTTTGATGGAGGTTTCAGCTTATGAAAGATTCACAGGTTCGCATCCGTATACCAATACATCATCCTAAGGAACATCGCCAGGCCTCACTTGCGAAGGAAAGCTCTGGCTCTATAGCAACTTCGTTGCAGAAAAATAAGCTTATGCAGCAGCAACCAGGCACAACAGGCGCATTGCCGCCTATCGCCAAGACCCATCGGCGTACCACAGCGTTGACTTCCACTATACACACTGTCGGTGCGATGCTTCCTGACACTGGAACAGCTCCCGGTAACACATACGACGCAAGCAGGCGGCAGGGACCGCAGCCGCATCTGCGGCCTGTAGCCGGTCGAGCCCCACGTTGGGGGAGCCGCCGCCCATGGCTGCCCTTTGCCGCCATGGCAGGGGTGCTGGTGCTTGCCATGGCTGTGCCCGCACTAATGGCATGGCCTCGACAGGCAGTGCAGCCTTTGCCGTCTGGGAGCCGCACAGCCGCACCCGCGCAGCCTAATACGGCGGCAAAGAGCGAGGCGCCCGTTACGCGCCTGCCGGGTGTCCCGCCGATGCCAGCCGTACCGGCTGCTCCAGCGCGCAGCGTGCCGGCTGCGGCAGAGCCGGACGTGCGGGTGTACGTCACGTCTACTGGCCGGACGGAGACACTGCCTTTGGAGCAATACATTGTCGGCGTAGTAGCAGCTGAAATGCCGCCCAGCTTTGAGGAAGAGGCATTGAAGGCACAGGCCATTGCCGCGCGTACCTTCATTACCCGGCGTTTGTTGGCTGATGATACCAGTGGTGCCCCGGCGGGCGCAGATGTGACAGATACCGTTAAACACCAGGCTTACATCTCCAAAGCTAAACTTACTAGAGAATGGGAGCATTCTGGTAAATCCGCAGATCTGACTAAAATTCGTCAGGCTGTACGCGACACCAAGGATACAATCATGGTATATGATGGCAAACCCATTACAGCTTCTTTTTTTTCTACCAGCAACGGCTATACCGAAAATTCAGAGGATGTATGGGCGAAGGCCGTGCCCTATTTACGAAGTGTGTCCAGTCCATGGGACAAGCAGTGGGCTCCTCGTTTTACAGAAACCGTTACACTGAGTCGTCAGAGCGTGTTCGATAGATTAGGATTGAGTCGTGCTGCGGTCACTGCTTCTACTGGAGGGGGGAGTATGCCAGAGATTCGTATACTCTCCAAAACAGAAGGGCATCGCATCAAAAAGATTGAGGTGGGAGGTTCGGTCTTTACGGGACCGGAGATTCGTAACAAACTAGGGCTACGATCGGCTGAATTTACGTGGAAGACCGAAGGGGATCGGATTGCTATAACGACCTACGGTTATGGCCATGGCGTCGGTATGAGTCAGTGGGGAGCCAATGGAATGGCCAAGGAAGGACATACGGCCACTCAGATTCTTCTTCACTATTATACTGGCATTTCTTTTGCGAATGCCTCTCGTATTCTAAGTTAGTAAATTTTTCGTAACTTTGAAGTATAAAAGAGTTGCGCCCGGTAACACTGGTTACTGAGGTGATGAGCAAATGAGTGAACAAAATAAAAACCAGAACCAAAATCATGAAGATACACCCAAAACCTTTCAGGGTGGAAGAGCTTCACGGCCGTCTTCGTGGAAAAAGCTGTTGTCCAAAAGGTGGGCATACCCGGCAGCCTACATTGCCGCAGCAGCCATTATACTAACCTTAGTGTGGGTCTATCAGGATGCTAGCCATAAGTCTTTCAAACCTGACCCAGCTAGTCCATCGGTACAAAGCACAAGCGCAGTGAGTACCGATGTTAACGAACAACAACCAGAAAGTGTGGAGGTTGTTGCTCAGTCGGAAAATATCGCATGGCCGGTGGCAGATGCTAGCGCAGTGCAGGTCGTTAAGCCTTTCTTTGACGAAAACGCGACGGCTGATGAGCAAGCGGCAGCTATGGTAGAGTACGATAAAACATTTACCGCTAACACCGGGATTGACCTTTCTCGGTCCGACGATCAGGCGTTTGAAGTGAGAGCTGCACTGAGTGGGAAAGTATCCCGTGTGGAACAACATCCGCTGGTAGGTAACGTCGTAGAAATCACGCATGATAATAATCTCAAAACAGTGTACCAAAGCTTGAGCGATCTGAAAGTAAAAGAAGGCGATCAAGTGAAACAAAATGATGTGATTGCTTCAGCAGGTCGCAATGAGCTCGAAAAGGATTTGAAAACACATCTGCATTTTGAAGTGTACCAGGATGACAAGCCGGTGAATCCAACAGGTCTGCTTCCTAAAAAATAAATGGGTCATAGCTTTGCATGCAAAGCGGGGAATTCATATTCCCTGCTTTTTTCTTGTGTAGTTTTAGCGCATAAGGTAAACATAAGCTACTTTTGCCAAATAAATAGGCCTTCCGAAGCATGTCTTACCACCAAACCGCGAATATATAGGCACGCTCCTCATATAATGTACCAAACTATCCACAGTAGGGAGGCGGGAGCGTGCACGATTACATCAAGGAACGGACCATCAAAATCGGTCGCTGTATCGTGGAAACAAGGAATACGGTCCGTACGATTGCCAAGGAATTTGGTGTCTCCAAGAGCACGGTGCATAAAGATCTGACCGAACGGCTGCCTGAAATTAACCCGGATCTTGCCGATCAGGTGAAGCACATTCTCGAATACCATAAATCCATCCGCCATCTGCGGGGGGGTGAAGCGACGAAAATTAAATACAAAAAAACGAGTGGGAAAAGAAGGGGAATTCTTGTTTCTGGCAAGTCCTAAAAATATATAGTGAATTGGCTGGCAAAGCCATTGAATCAACCCCCTGAAGTATGATATGTTAAAAGATGGTACAAGACGAAAAATGACATGTAACCGTAGGTTTATACATATATTTGCCGCTTCTTGTCGAATCTTAGCTTTTTAAAATATCACTTTGGGGGCCTTTTTAATATGTTCAGTAATGATATTGGTATCGACCTCGGTACGGCCAACGTGCTTATCCACGTCAAAGGTAAGGGGGTTGTTCTTGACGAACCTTCCGTTGTTGCGATAGAAAGCGATACAAAAAGAGTTCTGGCTGTCGGAGAGGAAGCACGCCGTATGGTAGGACGTACTCCTGGTAATATCATAGCCATCCGTCCATTGCGTGATGGTGTCATCGCCGATTTTGAAGTAACGGAAGCGATGTTAAAATATTTTATTAATCGGGTAGGGGGTAAAAGCTGGTACAGCCACCCTCGTATTTTGATTTGTGCGCCGACGAACATTACCTCAGTGGAGCAAAAAGCGATTCGTGAAGCGGCGGAGCGTAGCGGGGCGAAAGAAGTATTTTTGGAGGAAGAGCCAAAAGCGGCTGCCATCGGGGCCGGAATGGATATCTTTGAGCCTAGCGGCAACATGGTCGTAGATATTGGTGGCGGAACAACAGACGTTGCAGTCCTCTCTATGGGAGATGTTGTAACAGCTTCTTCTATTAAAATGGCAGGGGACAAATTTGATACAGCCATCATGAAATATGTGAAAACGAAGTACAAGCTTCTCATCGGGGAACGTACGGCTGAGGATATCAAGATTGCTATCGGAACCGTGCATCCGAGCGGACGACGTGCTGAGATGGACATCCGTGGACGGGATATGGTATCCGGATTGCCCAAAACGTTAAGTATTTCCGCGGAAGAAGTGCAGGACGCGCTGAGAGATCCCGTGTCAGCGATTGTAGCTGCAGCTAAGTTTGTACTGGAGCAGACGCCACCGGAGCTATCAGCCGATATTATTGACCGTGGTGTCATTTTGACTGGCGGTGGTGCGTTGCTTAGCGGTTTGGACGAGCTGCTTGCTGAAGAATTGCGTGTTCCAGTGCTGGTTGCCGAAGATCCGATGCATTGTGTCGTTAAAGGTACAGGAATTATGCTGGATAATTTGGATCATGTGGTTAAGAAAAAGTTCTAATCTGCCGATAGTGACTATAAGAGACTCGTGTGCGGTCAGGCAGGTTGCCTAGCATTTTGGCTTTAGTGCCTCCATGCGAGCATATAATTGATGAGCAGAGTATAGGATTGGGGTGCACAATACATGTTGAGAGGTTTATATACTGCGGCCGCCGGAATGATGACACAACAACGACGTCATGACACTGTGACGCAAAATATTGCTAATATGAATACCACGGGATATAAACAGGAGAATAGCGTTCAGCGCTCATTCCCCGAAATGCTTATTTCCATGACGGGGGGAAACCCTGATAACCCGGACCGTACGGTCGGCAAGCTTAATACTGGCGTTTTTGCTGAGGAAAGCCTCTCTCCTTACATTCAGGGAGCGTTGAAGGATAGTGGACAAACTACGGATTTTGCGATACAGTCCAATATTAATGTGAATGACCCGGCTACTGGTCGACCTATGGCTTTTGATCAGGCGGGAAAATTCATCAATGCTAACGGTGAAGTCACCTATCGTCCAGAAGCGTTTTTTACGGTACGGGACAATAATGGTAATGTCCGCTATACACGTGATGGACATTTTCAAGTAAATGGAACGGGAGCATTGCTTTCGTCGACTGGTTCAGCAGTGTTGGATACGAATGGAAACCCAATTCAATTGACGGGGCCTGTCTCAGCGCTTAAAGTAAATGAACGGGGTCAATTGGTGGACAGCCAATCTAACCAGTTGCTCGGAACGACGCTTGGAATTAGTGTTATTGATCGGCCATACCAGCTCGTTCGTGAGGGCAACGGTAATTTCCGTCTGAATGATACGGATGGTGCTACGGCTAGAATGATGACCGCTAACGATACTGTATCTGTTCGCCAGGGCTATCTGGAAGTATCTAATGTAGATGCTGCTCAGTCGATGGTGGATATGATGGCTGCGTTAAGAGCGTATGAAGCGAATCAGAAGGTTATTCAATTTTATGATAAAAGCTTGGACAAGGCCGTTAACGAAGTAGGCCGTGTATAACAGGGGGTAAGTGATGAACAACTCCATGATTGGCGCAATGGTGTCTATGGCCAGTGTGCAGCAGCGTTTGGATTTAATTGCCGATAATATCGCCAATGTCAATACGGTTGGTTATAAGAGTAAACAGGGATCCTTTGAAGATGTATTGGCCAATGTGCAGCAACAGCCTTCGACGTATCTCCAAAATGGACGGGCGATGCCGCTCGGCTATAATTTGGGCTACGGAGTCAAAACGACCGCAATTATGAAAAATATGGAGCAAGGACCGCTCAAGGAGACGGGACTTCCTACCGATCTGGCGATCCAGGGGAATGCTTTGTTTGAAATCCAAGGAAATGGGCAAAAAGCTTGGACGCGTGACGGCAGCTTTCATTTTATTCCTGATCCGAATGATAATGAGACGATGATGTTGACCACTGCCGAAGGTTATTCTGTGCTGGATAATAACGATGTTCCTGTGACTGCACCAGCGGGTTCCAAAGTAGCTATTAACTCCGATGGCGAATTGCTGATTCGTGCTAATGGAACTGGCGCTCCGACAGTTGGTCAGCGAATAAAGCTAATGGATGTACAGCGTCCAGAAGGTTTGCAACAGCGGGATGATAACCTGTTTGTGTTAGCAAATGGCGTGACAGAAGCCGACGTATTCGGTGCAGCAGGGGTGGCAGGTGCTGTTCCAACGGACGTATCTGTGCGTTCCGGTTATCTTGAGGAGTCTAATGTGGATTTAGCGGGCGAAATGACAGATATGATGCAAGTCCAGCGGATGTATCAAATGGCAGCACGGGCATTAACCTCTAGCGATACGATGATGAACCTGGCTAACAATTTGAGGGCTTAAGGATTTGGTGATGAAGGAAGAACAATCTGATTCCCGTCCGATGCCTGAAAAGACTAAATCCCGCTGGCGCACTGCACGTTATTTCGTAGTTCCGTTGTTGCTTCTGTTCTCGCTGTTAGGCGGCTTAATTGCAGGATATGTAATTGTAGGTAAGCAAGGGCTGGCAGGCGTATTTGAATGGAAAACCTGGCAGCATGTCATTGATCTTATATTTGCGCCTTAGTTTAATTTAATGAGTGGGGGCGGGAAAAGGTCGCTCTGCGTGCAGATTGTTTTTCCGATTGCTGTTATCCCCAGATTCATTTTGATTTTAAGGCATTCAAGGTTTGAATCCGGGGATAAAGGCAAACGCTGTGCTTCTCCAAAACAATTCTGCCCGCTCCGCTAGCTACCCGCCATTAGGGCCACTCTTATTAAAATAAACCACCCGCGATTGTGTGGGGAGTATAGAAAACAAAACCCTGTGCCAGTGGCGCAGGGTTTTGTTTTATCTCCAACGGCAAGAGCCGCCAGCGCAGCACGCATGGCTTACGGCCAATGTAGGCCATTCGCAGAGCCCTCCGATTGTTTCTCTGCCCTTCACGACAAGCGAGTATTATTGAAGCGAGCTTTCTTTATGAGTCAAAAATAACTTGGCGGAGGGGATGTGAATCGTTCTGAAGAAGCGATAGCGTTCGCCTTTATCCTCGGATTTTAACCCTTTCGGGTTTTATATAATGGAAAATCTGAGGATAACAGCGATCGGAAGAATGATCCATCCCCCGTAGCCTGCTCACCTTGACTCAATTGAAACTTCGCTTCACTCCATAATAGGAGCAACAAATATGGTACTTCCGCATAATTTTCTTTTTGCACCTGATGAATGTATAATGATGGGGAGTTTATAACACTGCGGGGTAAAACCAAGCACGAGCAAAAGGGCTTCTTCTCGCCTCTGGTTGCGTAACCGGCGGAAAAAGCCCCTTATCTCAACCTTCACTTCTGCAGTAGGTGAAGGATATCTAACATTGTTGCCGTGATGAGCTGTTTTTATACAGCGTTAGCGGGGTAATATTATGCTTGCAGTAACTCTGGCTGAACAGAGTGAAATCTGCAAGCGGGAGGAGTTATTAAGCTAAATGGACAAATTGCAATTGGATGTTAATCAAATTCAGGAGATTATTCCGCATCGACCGCCATTTTTGTTGGTGGACCGTATTATTGAACTGGAGGAAGGGAAGAGAGCAGTAGGCATTAAAAATGTAACGATGACTGAGCCTCATTTCATTGGACATTTTCCGGGTTATCCCGTTATGCCTGGTGTGTTGATCACTGAAGCGTTGGCGCAAGTCGGAGCAGTCGCATTACTGCACCTAGAGAGCAATCGCGGCAAAATCGGCTTTTTGGCAGGGTTGGACGGTTTCCGTTTCCGTGGACAGGTAGTCCCTGGGGATACGCTGACACTTGAAGTGGAAATTACTCGTTCCAAAGGCGCTTTTGGCAAAGGGAAAGCTACGGCGAAAGTGGGCGACACGGTAGTAGCTGAGGGCGAGATTATGTTTGCTTTATCAGACCCACCACAATAGACAAGCCCTGCCGACATAAGCACGACGTCTGAACCGAGTGCATGTGTACATAGAGATCCTGTTTTGACAACCCAAAAATGGAGAGGGGAAATTCCGTATGACGCAGTTGAGTAAAAAAGCATTAGAAGGCATTGAGAGCTGGCTGCAAGACCCTTATATTGATGAAGAAACCAAACAGGAGTTGCGCGCATTGCAAGGCAACGACCAGGAACTAGAGGATCGTTTTTACAAAGAACTGGAATTCGGTACAGGCGGTCTGCGCGGAGTGATCGGGGCAGGCAGTAACCGGATGAACCGTTATGTGATTGGACGTGCGACTCAAGGGCTCGCTCGCTATATCTTAGAGCAGCATGCTGGCAAAGAAGGAAAACCTTCAGTTGTCATTGCACATGATTCGCGTCATTTTTCGCCAGAGTTTGCTCTGGATGCAGCTTTGGTGCTGGCGGGCAATGGTATCGTAGCTAAGTTGTTCCCTTCCTTGCGTCCAACACCACAGCTCTCGTTTAGTGTACGTCATTTGGGTGCCAGTGGAGGGATTGTTGTAACAGCGAGTCACAACCCTCCCGAGTACAATGGTTACAAGGTATACAACAATGAAGGTGGTCAGCTTGTTCCTGATCAGGCTGAAAAGGTGATTGGCTATATTCGTGAGGTTCCTTCTTTTGCTGACATCAAAAGTCTGACACGTGAAGAAGCAGAGGCACAGGGATTGTTGGTTTGGCTTGGAGAAGAGGAAGATGAAGCGTTTGTGGATACGGTAACCAGTGTGAGTGTAAACCGGGAACTGATTGCAGCTGGACCGGGCAAGAACTTCAAAGTTGTGTTTACACCTCTTCATGGTACCGGAAATATACCTGTTCGTCGTGTGCTGGAAAAAATCGGTTTTGAACAGGTGCATATTGTGCCTGAGCAAGAGCAGCCAGATGCAGAATTTTCAACCGTTAAGTCGCCTAATCCGGAAGAACGTGATGCGTTCAAACTGGCGATTGCGCTGGGTGAGAAAATTGGTGCAGATCTGTTGATCGGAACAGACCCTGATGCTGACCGTATGGGGGCAGTTGTGAAAAACCGTGATGGCGAATATGTGGTCTTGTCCGGTAATCAGTCCGGCGCCATTATGGTTTACTACTTGCTGAATCAACTGAAAGAAACCGGCAAGCTTCCGAATAATGGTGCAGTTATCAAAACCATCGTTACTAGCGAAATGGGTGCAGTCATTGCTGAGCATTTTGGAGCAACAGTGTTTAACACGCTAACTGGCTTCAAGTATATTGGGGAGAAAATGAACCAGTTTGACCAAACTGGCGAGTATACCTACCTGTTTGGCTATGAAGAGAGCTACGGCTATCTGGCAGGGAATTATGCTCGTGACAAGGATGCTGTTTTGGCGGCCATGCTGATCGCTGAAGCTGCTGCTTATTACAGCACGCAAGGCAAGACGCTCTATGATGTTTTACAAGAGCTGTACGAGCAGTTTGGCTACTTCCTTGAGAAGCTGGAGTCTCGTACACTCAAGGGTAAGGATGGAGTAGAGCAAATTCAGGGCAAAATGACGGATTGGCGCAGCAACGCACCACAAGAGATTGCAGGTGTGAAGGTAGACAAAGTACTGGACTACTCTCAAGGCCTGGACGGACTTCCGCAGGAAAACGTACTCAAGTTTTTATTGGAGGACGGTTCATGGTTCTGCCTGCGTCCTTCGGGCACAGAGCCTAAAATCAAAGTATATTTTGCAGTACGTGGTTCCTCGCTGTCAGACGCGGAGCAAAGAATCGGTCAGCTGGTCGATGCTGTTATGGCTCGCGTAGACGCTTGAGAAAATTCCCTTTATAATAGAATAGGTTAAGGTAATTAGATATGAAATGAGTAATCGGTGACCTCTCACGGCAAAGGGCAGTACGCCGTGGAGGTCATTTCTCTGTATTGCAGAATAACCTGGAAGAGGCTTTGGAAAAATAGGCTTATTCCGGCAACGGAGGATTTTGCAAAATTCAATGAGTGACCTACCTAAAGGGCAGAATGGCAAGTGGGCAGCATTGAATTTTGCAAAATCCCGAATATTAAGGAGGTTCTTTGGTGTATCAGAAATGGCAGTATTGGAATACGACTTCTCGAAAATGGTTGTGGATTCTGGTCGCTGTTGGCTTGCTGGCTTCCATTCCAGTCATCGCCGATCGTGTAAAGACAGAATCCTCAAGTAAAAAAGTAGAGATTGTATTCGATTATCGGGATTTGACGGAGGCGGCTTCGTATCAGGCTCATCCGCAGGACTATCTGAATGAGCAGCTTGACCGCTTACAACAGGCTGGTGTGAACAGCATGGCGATGTATGAAAGTACGCTGGATGATTTCCGTAAAGCGGGCCGTATTGTAACATATACGACTCAGAATGTTGCGGATCTAGAAAAACGTCTTTCACCTGCAAATGAGAATTATACGTACGTTGTTTTCGCTGACAAAGAAAATGCTGAGGCACTAAAGCCGTTAATTTTACGTACGTTTACAAGTTTGGGCATCAACGTAAAGCCGTGGAGTTATCAGGGACAGGAGGGGCTTGTTGTGGAAACATCCCCCGAGGATGCGTATCTCAAGCCTATGCAGCCTGACCCGATTGCTATGAAGCAGCTTCGGAGCAAAGGATTTTTTATTGTTCCACGCATGAGTGACAGCCTTCCCTATAACCAGGAGTTGACGGAAGAGATGCTGGCTTCCTTTCAGCAAAATGGTGTAAAACGCATTTTGTTTGAAGGTGATTCAGTCAAAGGCTTTACTGATAATGAGAAAGAGCATAGCTTAGCGGCATTTGCTAAATTGCTGAACAAATACGATATTGGCCTAGCTGCTATCGAAAACTTAAAAAAACCGCAGGCAGGCTTCAATAAGCTTGCTTACGATATCCACTATAATGTTGTGCGTCTATACTCACTAAGTGATAAAGATGCAACGCTCGATGTGGAAACGTTGGCCGATCGTTTTGCACTGGCCACCAAGGATCGGAATATTCGCATGTTGTATCTGAATACCGCGCCTAGTCGTAGTGTTGCTGAGGCCAAGGTGAAAGACTCGGTTGACAACCTGATTCACAGCTTAGACAAACCGGGCAACGCTATACAACGAATGGAGAAAAAAGGGTTTGAACTTGGACAAGCTGAACCGTTCCAAGTGGTCGATTCCTCCATTCAGCGCTATCTCAAAATGATCGTCGTACTGGGTGCACTAGCTTTCTTCTCCATAATGGTGTCCTATTTCGTTCCGGCATTGACTCTGCTTGCATTTGCACTCGGTTTGGTAGGCTCTGCAGGGCTTTATGTTTTGAACTCCAGCTTAATGGAACAAGGTTTGGCGCTGCTCGCAGCGATTAGCGGACCTACGGTTGCAATGATCATTGCAGTGCGTACGATCAGAATTAAACGTGAACAGGGGCCTGAACTTTCTGTAGGTCAACGTTTGAGTCAAACGCTTATACTATACGTACAGACAGCGATCTTGTCGCTGGCTGCAGTGCCTTTTGTTATTGCACTGTTGAACAGCATTGCCTACAGTCTGGTGTTAAACCAATTTAGAGGTGTAAGCTTGCTTCACATTCTGCCGATCTTCTTGGCTGCGATTTATATTTTCTTTTATCGTGGCGTTTCTATACGGGAGGAAATCTCCAAACTGTTACGTACGCCGATTACTGTATTGTGGGTTATCGTATTGGCTGTTATCGCAGCGGCAGGCTACTACTATTTGACTCGTACTGGAAACGCAGGTACGGTGTCGAACACAGAACTGGTTTTCCGTAATTTCCTTGAGAATGCGTTTGGTGTACGCCCGCGTAATAAGGAATTTTTAATGGCTCACCCACTGTTTATTGCAGGGATATTCTTGGCTTTGAAATATCGCAAAGCAATCTATTTGCTGATCATAGCTGCTATTGGTCAAGCCTCGATGGTGGATACCTTCGCTCACATTCACTCTCCAGCTGCACTCTCGCTTAGTCGCGGGCTGTTGGGATTGGGATTGGGTCTGGTGCTGGGAATCATCGCAATTGTCGTGTGGCAAGTGCTGGAAGGATGTTGGAAGAAATGGTCACCACAGCTAAAACGATAATAATCTCGGGTTATTACGGGTTTCGCAATAGTGGGGATGAAGCGGTGCTCAAGTCGATTCTGACTGCTTTAGAAGAGGAGAGTCGTCAGGCGGGGATTACGGTCAAGCCTGTTGTTCTATCTTCTGACCCTGCTTGGACACAGAAAATGTACGGAGTAGAAGCTGTTCCGCGTATGAGCCTAGGAGAAGTGCGGAGAGCGATTAAAAACAGCGATGGGCTAATTAGTGGCGGCGGGAGTCTGCTCCAGGATGCTACAAGCCCTAAAAGCATTCCTTATTATCTAGCGATTCTGAAACTGGCTCAATGGGCTGGAAAGCCTACGTTTGTATACGCTCAGGGCATGGGCCCGGTACAGCGGAAGATATTTTATCCTATGATCCGATCTGTGTTTCAACGCTGTGAATATGTTTCCGTCAGAGATGAGCAATCTGCTGCTTTGCTGGGTACCATGAAACTGAAACGCCCGGTTGTTCATGTTGTTCCTGACCCTGTAATGGGGCTTCCTTTGCCCTCTGGTTCCGAGCTACATAATGCAGCAACTGAGACTGATGAGGATAAACTCCCGGTTGTTGGTGTGTCTGTACGCTACTGGGATAAGGAACAACGCGATTTAACGGCTATTGCAGACGGCTTAAAAAGATTAGCCGCGGAACGCCGTGTTCACTTGCGTTTCTTGCCATTCCATTTACCTGACGACGTACAGGCTTCAAGGATGGTAATGGATTTGTTGGGGGATATTAGGGGGACGGGAAGCCTTGTCAGCATGTGTGAACAAGTTACCGATCCGCAACAGATGCTTTTGGAAGTCAGCAGATGTAGTTTGATGATCGGGATGAGGCTTCACAGCTTAATTTATGCAGCGTCCCATCAGGTGCCCCCGTTGGGGATATCTTACGATCCCAAAATTGATCATTTCCTCAGCCGTGTTGGTAGCCAGCCTGTAGGTACTACAGATGCACTGGATGGGCAAAAGTTGGCTAATGAGTCCATACGACTGCTGGATCAGCGCAGTCAATGGATTGAGAGCCAGGGGGCAGCAATTGCTTTGTTAAAAAGTGAGGCTCGCTTACCAGCACAACATATCGTTAATTACTTGTGTCGCAAAGGATGATGGATACAGTGACAGTTGATAAGGTTACGAGTGTGCCTACCGTCCCGATTTTCGGTGTTCAGGTATCAAGGCTTAATATGAAAGATACATTAAATGTATTAATTCAGGCGGTGAAGTCTCGCCGCCCCCATCAAGTGATCACTGCCAATCCGATTATGGTAATGGCTGCATTGGAAGATCCAGTGTATATGAATGTGATGAAACAGGCAGAGTTGATTGTTCCGGATGGAACTGGTGTGGTCTGGGCTGCAAACTATGTTGGGCATCCTGTACCCGAGAGGGTGGCGGGTTTTGACTTGTTACATGAATTGCTCGCAGCTGGAGAAAACTATCATTGGAAAGTTTACTTACTTGGATCGACGCCTGAAGTGATTCAGGCGACCGCTCAGCGGGTACATGAGCTTTATCCTGGAATTACGGTTTGTGGCAAGCGCGATGGTTTTTTTGGTCCTAACGAGGACGAAGCAGTGATTGCGGCTATTCGTGAAGCGAACCCTGATTTGTTGTTTGTAGCACGTGGAGCGGACACACAGGAACCTTGGATTGGTAAATACAAGGATAAACTTGGTGTGCCGGTGATGATGGGGGTCGGCGGTAGTTTTGATGTTATATCAGGCAAAACAAAACGCGCACCTAAACTGTTTCAAAAGCTACGAGCCGAGTGGTTATATAGACTCCTAAAAGAGCCCACTCGTTACAAAAGAATGCTTGCGTTGCCGAAATTCGCAGTGAAAGTGATGCGTGAAAAAGAAAACGTCACAAAAGTGTGATAAATAGCTTGAATCTGCCTTTAAAACCCGCTAATTTGCCAGAATATGAGGCTTGGTATTTATTTTTGATCAGAGTATAATTCAATGCGGTTACATCTGAAAAGGCATTGCTTTAAAATTGGGGGTCGAATGATCAAATGTTATTGATCTATATTATTGGTTTCATCATGGCACTGGGACTTGCGCTGTTACTGACACCGCTCGTCAAGAAATTCGCTGTGAAGGTTGGAGCCGTCGATGTGCCGAATGCCCGAAAAGTACATACCCGAATTATGCCGCGTCTTGGCGGTCTGGGGATTTTCTTGGCATTTCTGTTGTCCTTATTGGCGATGTTACCTTTTGTGCCTGACGGAATGCTGTCCTCGCGGGATATTAACTTTATTGCAGCCTTTCTGATTGGCGGTACGCTGATTACATTGATTGGTGCTCTCGATGATCGTCTTGATCTTAATGCAAAATTGAAATTTTTGGCTCAAATTGCCGTGGCGTGTATGGTCGTGTTTGCTTTTGATATTCGTGTGGATTTTGTAAATGTACCTTTTCAAGATGCATACTCTTCTTTAGAAAGCTGGATTTCCATTCCGCTTACGATTTTTTGGATCGTAGGTGTGACCAATGCCATCAATTTGATTGACGGTCTGGATGGACTGGCTGCAGGTGTCTCAGGAATTGCGATTGGAACGATCGCTGTGATGTCACTACTAATGGGCAATTACATGGTAGCCATGCTTTGCCTTGTACTGTTGGGCAGTATTATCGGATTTTTGTTTTTCAACTTTCATCCTGCAAAAATATTTATGGGTGATACAGGGTCCTTATTTTTAGGCTTTTCTTTGGCTATGCTTTCAATGCTTGGTTTCAAGCAAATTGCTATCGTATCATTTATTACGCCATTGATTATTATCGGTGTGCCTTTATCAGATACATTCTTTGCTATTATTCGTCGCAAGTTGCAGAAAAAACCGATATTCTCACCGGATAAAGGTCATTTGCATCACTGCTTACGCGAACTAGGCTTCAGCCACAGACAGACGGTGTTGATTATCTACGGTATTGCTGTATTTTTCGGTATATTAGCCGTGATTCAATCGTCGGCTGCGCTTAATGAAGCCAACTGGGTCACCTTTGTCGTGATATGTATCATGATGTTCTTCCTACAGATCGGGGCAGAAGTTATTGGGCTCGTTGGCAAAACCAAACGTCCTGTTCTTAACACACTAATTCGGTTGTTGGCTAAGCCAGATTCCCAGACGCGATCGAAATTATAATTTTAATTTAAATGTAAGCCTTCAAGCTTAGCGGTATACCGCGGGTTTGAAGGCTTTTTTGATGTTTGCTGTAAAAAAACTCCCTCCTTTTTTGAGAATTTACTAATTTTTTGTATGTTTGCTACCGATAAAAAAAGTAATGAATGATTACGTACCCCAAGGTGCGACAGAATCAAAGGAGGACAATGATTTGAAACGATTGCTATCCATGTTGCTGACGGTTGGTCTCATCATTGGCTTGGTGCCGGCGGCCCTGGTAGGTACGGCTCATGCTGCGACAGGAACTTATTTCATTTTTCCAAATGAAAAATATGATGCGGATTCGGCCAGAATGGTAAACACCGACCGTGTTACAGTTAACGGTACGATTAACGGAGTGAATGGAAGTACTATATCTTATAGTGTATTCCAACTCTCCAAAAATGGAACAAACCTTACAGTAGTTAATAAAAATGAGAGTCAAAAGGGCGGAATTACGGTCAATGGCTCTACAATTCAAATTTCAGATATTAAACTGTTCCCTGGTTTGAACCGAATTACATTCCAAAGCAGTCAAAATTCGGCTGAAATGAAGGATTCCATTTACATTGAGTATCAGGATGGACCCAAGCTATATGATCTGTCTGCTACGCTGAATGGCCAAACCCAGCAGTTGCTAGAGAATCAGACGGCGGTGCTGACAGATGCAAAAAATAGCGGCACAGATGACGTGAAGGTAGTCATTCAAGGTACAGCGCCTAATGCTGACAGTGTAACGCTCACTTCTACAAAAAGTAGTAACACGTATAATGTTTCCTCTTATACTAGCTATAAATTAACAGGTAGTGTTGTACTCACTCCGGGTAAAAATATAGTGTCGATTAAAGTGAATAACGGAACTCAGGCTCTTACAGTTACGCGTGAAATTACGATATATACCGGTAAACCTGAATTTTCTGATTTGACCTTGAATAAGGACGGCAATGTGTCTGCTGATCTGACGACTTCGCCTGACTTTACCGTATCGTCTACAAGCGGTGTGGTTTTGAAAGGTAATGTTCTGGTTCCTTCCGGGGCAACTGATCCAGTAGTGAGCAAAATTAATGCCAGATTTACGGATGTAAGCAATAACGGTAGCGCCATTGGGGATACCAATGGAATTGATGCTACGATTGATACAGCCAATGTGGTTACATCTAGTGGTTACAAAGTATATCCGTTCCAGGTAACTGTGCCTGATGGTATCGTAACTGACCACTTGATTCGTGCATCCCTGAGTGTAGGGTTTGCAGATGGAACAAGCTCCAATGCATCTGCGGTTCAATTTACATTGCGCAGCAGCACTCAGCCTTATATTGACGACGTGAACTTTCTCCCTGATTTTAATAATCAGCTGTTAAGTAGAATTAATGGTAGTGGGTCTGATCAAGCTGCTGCCATAGATGAAGCTATGAAATTAACGGGAAGTTCTATGAAGAACAAGACTACAGATGCTCCATCTGTGCCTGTAGGTATGGAGTTTATCATTGTTAATGGTACACCTAGTTCAATTAGCGAGCTTTCTGGTGTATCCGTTCATACCGTGGGTTCACCCCAAGATGTGATTCGGACAATCAATGGTAAGTCAACACAAGTGAAGAAAGTTGTCGCTTATGTAGATACTTTGCCTAAAGAAGGACAAAACGTCCTGAGTTTCTACCTGAATGACTCAAGCAAATTGATTAAGGCAACTGTAAACTTATTGCAGGGGCCATTCATGAAATACGATACGATTTATGATGGTCAACAAATTCCGTTGAATACATCAAGTGCAAACTTGAATACGTATAAACTGAATCAATTAGGTTATTTTAAAGGTAAATTGCTGGATGTAAGTAATGCAGCGGATATTCACTACACTGGCAGTAACCGAAATGTATTTTTGTATGTGAACAACGTATTAGTTGATCTTGATGGCTCCGGAGCGAACTTTAAGCTGGCTGCTTCTTCGTATGATGCGGCTGCCAACGCACTGGCAAACGGAAATAATGAAATCAAGTTTGTGTTCAAGCCAGGTATTGAGTATAGCAATACGGTAAAAGTAAACTTTACACAAACGAATATTCCAGTAATTCCTGTTCCAAACACACAGGGCATTATTCCTTTTACACCTGTTAGCGGCTTGAGCAATACGCCGAAGTATAGCGAAATTGCACCGAAAGCAAAAGATGCAAATTTCACTAAAGTAGATGACACTAACTACAAAACATCTCTGAAAAATATCAATATCTTTGGTACCTTCAGTATTGCTGATTTGGGTAAAGCGGATCAGGTGAGTGGTTCATTAAGTGATATTGCCAATAAAGATCAATACATTTTAGAGATTAAGGGATCAGACGACAGTGAGGTTAACTGGACGCTGAATAACGAGTTCTTCTCGGCAGAAGATGCCAAAACGGCATACAACTCTGGTGCTACTACGGATAAGTTTACAAGCAAAGATCTAAAAGATCTGCTCGTATACTACCATCCGGACAAAAAGTATTTCAGTTTTGTATTGAAAAACCAAACTATTTCGCAAGATGGAACGCCAGTAGCTTATAACATTACCTTGTACAATAGCGGCAAGAGCGGGCCGTTTGCTACTTTCCGGCTGCAAGTATCCGGTCAATCCACATCTTTTGATATCTTGCGTCCGCTTCCTGAAAAACGGATCGTAAATCAAAACTTTGTGCAAGTTGTTGTAAACGCAGGTAATGCAGATAGTGTTACAGTAGGTAAGGAAACAGCAGTTCAAGAAGGCTTCGACTCTGATTATGATGGTACTGTGGACTACCCATCAACTTACAAAGCCATCGTTACAGGTCTAAAAGCCAACAAAGATAATAAAATTGATGTAGTGGTTACAGTAGGCAAGGAAAAATTAAAACAGACCATTACTGTTAAATATGTGCCTACTAATATCCCTGGCGAGCAGTACATGGAAGCGATGAAAACATCACACAAAGTGTTCGATGGTAATCTTACACTTGCTTTTGCAAAGGGAACGAGCCTGATACGTCGGGATTACGATCAACCACAGCAATTCAAAAATCAGGTTTTCTCTGGTCATACTTTGTACTTTGCGATCGCGAATAGCGAAGATGGTGTGGTAGATCGTCATGAATTTGAAACTGAAAAAGCATTGTCCGATATGCAGAGTCTGATTGCAGATGGAAGTAGATACTTCAACAGAGATTTCCCAAGTCGCTTTACCAAGTCCAGTCCAGTATTCTGGATTGACCCTGGTACAGCAGATGATATCAAAACAGATGCTTACGACCCGGTAACGTATGGTGCCGATCCATATCAATTGGCAAACAAATCGCAAAATGACAGTAGCAAGATTAAAAACTTCTACTGGCGTGACCCATCCAACGAGCTGGTACCTTCCAAGCGTGCTACATTGACGCTGACGTATGATAGCAGTATTGCTCAGGATGCAGGGAAACAAATGACGGTGTTCTTTTTTGATCCTGATTTGAAGGATTGGCAGAACATTGGTGGTGTGGTGGATCCGAAGAAACATACCATTAAAGTACCGTTTGATCGTTTTGGCTATTATGTAGTTGCTAAGGTTGGAGAAACATATAGTGATGTCATTAAGCACAAGTACGCCAGAGATTACATCGAAGCAATCTTGGCTAAAGGTGTTATGAACCCAATGGATCCAATTAATAGCTTTGGACCTGACAGCTATATTAAAAGAGGCGAATTCACGTCGATGATTGTGAAAGGTCTGCAAATTCCGCTTAATTTCAGCGGAGCGAAGCATTTCGACGATGTGTCTATTCCAAACACGATATCCGCAGATGCGCTCTACGATTATCGTTATATTGAAACAGCTGCGCGTGCCGGTATTGTCAAAGGTTCGCAACCAAGAATCTTTATGCCGGAAGATGTAATCACACGTCAAGATGCAGCAGTCATTATCGCCAAGGCATTGAATTTGAAGCTGGAAACAGATCATGACAAGATCATGAAAAATCTGTCCAAGACCTTTAAAGATGCGGACAAGATCGATTACTATGCGCAAGCATCTGTATTGGCTATCGCCAAGAAAGGCTTTATCACAGGGTCTCCTGTAGATGCAAGTGATCCGAAAAAAGGTTATATGTTTAATCCTACATCCTTGACCTTGCGCGGAGATGCAGCGATTATTGTAGCCAAAGTTATGGCTGATAAAAAACTGCTTCCTAAAATCTAATCAATTAAAAACCTGTAATTATTAAACATCCCTCCATGCGAAATGGAAATTCCCTTTCATATACATGAGAGGGATGTTTTTTATAAATCAGCTATTTGACTGGAATTACGGGCCTGTGCCATAATATCAGTGAGATGAATACTTTGGATAAGCATTTCGGCGTTTTTTTTATTTTTGATTTGCCTTAAACGACTGTAATTAATTGCTTTTTTTTAAGGATTTATCTCAAAATGTGTTTATTATTTTTATATATGTTTTTTTTGCGCATTTATCTGAAACTTTACGCCTATTTCATCGTAGTAGAGGATGTGTGTGCTTAAATATTACATAGAGAAGTGAGTGGGGAGTGATGAGATGTCTCAGTTTTCAATACGCCGTCCTGTAACAGTATTTATGTTAATTATTGCTTTGTTAATCGGGGGCGGTATTTTTGCGTTAAGGCTTCCTGTAGAGCAGATGCCGGATATGAAGCTGCCATATGCTGCAGTGGTGACCAGTATTCCAAATGCAACACCTACAGAAGTTGAGGAATTGGTTACTAAACCTATTGAGAAAAATCTGGCTTCTATCGAGAATGTGGATACGATCATGTCCGAGTCCTCAGAAGGAACATCTATGGTCATGATTCAATTTAACTGGGGAGTAGATATAAATCAGGCAACCCTCGATATGCGAGATAAAATCGATGGGGTTAGAGGCTCTCTTCCTAAGGCGGCAAATTCGCCACGCGTA
This sequence comes from Paenibacillus sp. JJ1683, assembly GCF_053006485.1. Taxonomy (NCBI): domain Bacteria; kingdom Bacillati; phylum Bacillota; class Bacilli; order Caryophanales; family Paenibacillaceae; genus Paenibacillus; species Paenibacillus sp. JJ1683. The sequence continues at coordinate 5,238,398 of NZ_CM129820.1, read as the reverse complement.
CTTAAATTGGATCTTAACGCAACACCAGTTATAACCCTCGCTTTTACAGGGGACCAGGATATTAACAAGCTGAAGCCTATTGCTGAAGATATTATTGAGCCGCGACTTGAAAGAATTGCGGGAGTAGCCGCAGCCAACATGTCAGGCGGCCAAGAACGACTCGTAAAGATCACTGTAGATCAGGCCAAGCTACAAAGCTATGGTATTACTCTGGACCAAATCAGCCAAGCGCTATCGGCTAATAACATTGCTGGGTCTGCTGGTTCTGTATATCGTGGTAATACACAAATTCAGCTTCGGGTACAAGGTGAATATCAGGCTGTTTCGGAAATGGGTGAAACGCCAATCCCTGTAGGTAAGGGAAGCGTGAAATTAAAGGATATTGCGACTGTTGAAGATTCCACCGAAGATGTTACTATTATTTCTACCTTTAATGGAAAGCCAAGTATTAATATTTCTGTTACTAAGGCTACAGGTGGAAATACTCTTTCAATCGCCAATTCAGTGAAGGAGAGTTTAGATTCAATACGGAAAGAGTTACCTGCGGGAACTCAATTGGAAATGGTAACAGATGCTTCTAAGCCTATTAGAGACTCCGTACACTCGCTAATAGAGCATGCTATATTGGGACTTATTATCGCAGCCATTGTACTGCTATTATTTTTGAACAGTATACGTTCTACTATTATTGCTGCGATCGTTATTCCAATTTCCTTCGTAGCAACGTTTATGATGATGTATTTCACCGGACAAACCATTAATGTTATTTCATTGAGCGGTTTGCTTTTGGGGTTAGGATCCTTCGTCGACTTTGCCGTTGTTATTATTGAGAATATTTTTAGGCAGCGACATGAAGGCAAAAGTATGCTACAAGGAGCTATTGACGGCTCCAAGCAAGTGGGTAATGCGGTTATGGCATCTGCACTTGCACAGATTGTAGTATTTTTACCAGTTGTTTTTGTTGATGGAATTGCAGGGGTCCTATTTAAACCGTTGGCGTTAACTGTAATTTTCTCTCACATCGCTGCTTTGCTGGTATCCCTTCTAATTGTGCCGATGCTTAGCTCGCGTTGGTTACCTAGCATACCAGATGAATCCATTTACTCTTCAGGTACTTATAAAGGTATTAACCCTATTGTGTGGTTTAATATCGGATTTGAGAAATTTAAGGGTGGCTATCGACGTGTACTGAAGTGGGGAATTAACCACAGAAAATCTGTGTTAATCATTACTTTATTAATGTTTGTGGCGGCAGGTGCTTTGGTTCCTTTGGTTAAGGCTGAATTTATCCCTGAGTCCGATACTGGTGAATTTTCGATTAATGTGAAACTTCCGAATGGAACAGTCTTGGAAGAAACGGAGAAGGTAGTTCAAGGTATAGAAAAAGAAATTTTGAAAGTTCCTGATCTGGATAAAATGACAGTCACGGTTGGTTCTGGTGGCAACTCAGGCTTTTCAGGTGCAGCCCCATCCAACTCGGCAGATATAAATGTAACGCTGAAGGATGGGCATCAGCCAACAGACGCTGTAGTTGAAGGCCTTCGTAAGAAATTTGATAGTATTCCAGATGCAGAGATTACACTAGCATCTGCAACAGGTCTTTCGAGTGGAAAGGCTGTTAACATTAATTTAAAAGGTGACGATATGGACGTCCTGCGTGAACTCTCGGACAATCTCGTTGCGGATGTGAAAAAAATACCGGGTACCGTTAATGTCAAAAGTAGCTTGAGTGCAGTTCGTGAAGAATATGAAATTACCGTTAATCGGGAGCTTGCTAGTCGATATGGCTTGTCAGCAACTCAAATCTTATCTGCAGTTAATACTTCATTTAATGGATCAGCCGCCACAAGCTATCGTACGGGTGATGATCAGATTGATGTGAAGATATCATTGCCAGAGCAAAGCCGCCATGATCTGTCATCTCTACAAGCCTTGCGTATTACCACCTCGCAGGGGATTGATGTTCCTTTATCATCAGTAACAAGTATTGATAAACGGAGTGTACCCGATACTGTTACTCGTGAAAACCAAACCCGTCAAGTACAGATTACAGCTGATATCGACGGAACAGGGGATATTCTTACCATTAATCAAAAAATAGATGCTCTTTTGAAAAGTACTCACTTCCCAGAAGGCTATAGTGCAGATACGGGTGGCGGACAAAATGAACAAATGATGGAATCTTTTATGAACTTAGCGATAGCTATTTTGCTGTCAGTCGTGCTGATTTATATGGTTATGGCTGGACAGTTTGAATCGTTGCTTACACCATTTGTTATTATGTTCTCAGTTCCACCTACGGTAATTGGTGTGCTTATCGGTTTAGCTGTAACGGGAGCAAGCCTCAGCGTATCAGCATTTACCGGTTATATCATGCTCGTCGGTTTGGTCGTCAACAATGCGATTGTTATGATTGACTTTATAATTCAGCTTCGAAAAGAAGGCGAAGATCGAGATGAAGCCATTATTCATGGAGCGTCTGAACGGTTACGTCCAATTTTGATGACGACGCTGGCAACTGTACTAGCATTGCTTCCAATGGCATTTGCTACAGGCAGTGGTAACGAAACACAAGCACCGATGGCAGTAGTTGTTGTATTCGGGTTGTCCTTCGCTGCTATTATTACATTGATTCTTATTCCGGTAGTCTACGTAATCCTAGATAATATGATACAAAAACGTAAAAATCGGAAATTGAAAAGACAGGCAAAGAGACAACTGAAAAAAGAAGCGAAACTACAAAAAAGTGTTCATATATAAGGTGAGGTGGAGAAACATAATGAATAAAAAAAGTGCTCTGATTGCTACAACTTTGCTTTTATCAGTTGCATTAGCGGGTTGCGGTGGGGGTGAGGCCCCTGCCGCTCCAACTGCCGCGCAGCAAGCTATTCCGGTTCAAGTAGCCAAAGTGGCCAAAGGTAGTATTAACGACTCAACAGGTATTATTGGAAGCTTTGCTCCCAAGGAGACGGCTCAAGTATCTCCAAAAATTAGTGGTAAGATTCAAGGTATTAACCTTACAGTGGGGCAAAAGGTAAGCAAAGGCGACACATTGTTTACTATAGATCAAAAGGATATACGGGACTCGATTAAGCAATCCCAGGAATCATATCAGGTTGCCTTGGCCAATTTAAAACAGGCTGAGTCAGGCGCAGAGCAATCTGTGCAACAGTCAGAGTCCAGTGTGGATCAAGCCAAAAGTGCGCTTGTACAGCAAGACAATTCCATTACTCAAGCTCAGACCAGCCTGGTTGATGCTCAAAATTCCGTACGTGATGCACAAAATACGCTTAACCGCAACCAACAGTTGTTTAGTGCGGGCGCTCTATCTCAATCCGAGTTAGAGCAGTCCCAAATAGCGTACCGAAAGGCTCAAACTGCGGTGGAAAATGCACAGATTGCACTTCACAATGCACAAACATCCAAGGAAAGTGCACAAACAACATATAATAATGCTCTGAAATCATTACGTCTTGCACAACAGAAAACAGGCATAGATGTAGCCCGCGCTTCTGTAAATCAAGCCAAAGCAAGCTTAGATACAGCGCGTAGTCAACTGGTGGATGCTGTAGTCAAAGCTCCGATTTCCGGCACGATATCGGTAGTAACAGGAGTCCAAGGGCAAATGGTTAGTGCGCAATCTGCAGTTGTTACAATTGCGAATACCAATCCTATCATTGCTAAGGTCAACGTTTCTGAATCAGAGCTTCTGAAGATGCAGGTGGGTTCATCTGTAACTGTAGGTGTGGACTCGTTAGACAAGCGCATTGAAGCCAGAGTGTCGGCCGTCAATCCGGTAATGGATAATGACCTTAAGGCATATCCTGTCGAGATTTCGGTTCCTAATGGTTCTGGCGAATTAAAATCAGGGATGGTTGTAACTGTATATATGAAGACAGAGGCTCCTAAAAACATTTTAGTATCGCAGGACGCCATTACGGAGCAGGCAGGTAAGAAGTATGCATATGTAGTGGAGGGTTCTGTTGCTAAGCGTGTAGAAGTGCAGACAGGCCAGGAAAGTGCCAAACAGGTTGAGATAACCAAGGGGCTTACTGAGGGACAAAATGTTGTCGTTAAGGGTGTAAGTTTGCTTTCTGATGGCGCGAAGATTAATGTAGTAAAATAATTTATTTTGTTATATTTACATTATATTACTGTTCCCCGTCATTTCTACTATTTAAAGTGTATTAGAGTATTAGATTTCTAAGGAATCTATAGTCTTTATGTACTTTATGTATTCTATGGATTATTCGTTACGAATATACTCCATTAAAGACCTGATTAATGTACATAAATTACCCTTGTACATTTAAGGTTGAGAAGGTAAAAGTTGTAGGATGACGGAGGAACAGGTTCAATAGTATAATTATGACTGTGGAAAGCGGAATACATAATCAAAAAAATAAATTTTTTTTTGAAACAGACGCAACTTTTTAGACCCATGCTACGTCTAATTGGGTGAGTATGAAACAAAGGGGTACAAAAGCGTAAAGACAAAATTCGCTAAAAAAAATCTTTACTGCATTGTTATCACATTGTATAATACTGGAGTACGTCATAAATGGACGCTTTCTTTCAACTAGATTCCAAGCTTCTGTGATATTGTCACAGATATCATTTTATAAGGGTTCTCATAAAGCTCGGAAAGGAGGTGTAACGACTGATGAGTGACAAGATCCGACAAAAAGACAAAAATAATATTTCTGTTTATATTCAAGGAGGAGAAAAAAAGGTTATGACAAAGTTTAACAAAAAAATGATCAACGTGCTGGCAACAGCAACATTGGTTGCTGGTGTAGCAGCTCCAATCGCAGCATTGACTGCACCAACTGCAATCCATGCAGCTTCTAGCTATCAAAACCTGAGCAATCCTAGCATTGGCTCCAGTGCACAAAATAATGTTGAATTGGGTAGAGCAAAAGTTAGCATTAGCCAAGCTTCCATCAGACCTGGTGCATCGTTTACAGTAACATTGCCAAAAGGTTTTGAATTTTCTGGCGCTGGAAACGGTGTTAGTCGCGTAAAGACTGCTACTGACGCTACTTATGGTTTGGGCGTATATCTTGATGCAAAAGATAACGACGACGCTGAAAACATTGAATCTACTGGTTACAATGATGCAAACGCAGTTGTAGTTACTAAGCTGACTAACAAATCTGCAAAAGTTGAATTGAATTTCAGTAACTCTGCTGATGCTGCTGATCTTTACCTGAACTTTGGTAAAATCAATGTTACTGGACCTAGCAATGGACCAATCAAAGTTGCTGTTGATGCTGCTTCCGCAAGCGGTTTGACTAGTGGTGAAGTAGTGATTGGTAACGTGGTTTCTTCTGGTCAAGTTTCTTTGAGTGCTGCTGATACTGTTTCCAGCGAAGAAAATTTTACTGCAACTTTGAAAGTTAAAGAAGAAACAGCTGGTTCTTTGGGTAACAACAACATTAAGTTGAAATTGCCAAGCGGTTTCAAATGGGATTCCGCTCCTAAATTCCCAGCTACTATTCTGTTTGGTACTGATATCAAACCTGAAAATGTAAAATATTCTACTGACGGCGACACTCTGACTTTGTCTTTGGATAAAGTAAGTGGTGATCAAACATCTTTCCAATTGCCTGTAGGATTCTACGTTGATGATGAAAACAGCGCTAAAGAAGGCGACGTAACAGTTAGCATTTCTGGTAATGCAACAACTGATGTTAGCTCCCTGGTAGTAGGTAGCTATGGTCAAATCGGTGGTGGCGTTTCCGTTGCTACTCCAACAACAATTCTTGCTGGTCATGATGAGCAAAAAATTGGTGATGTAACAATTAAAGAAACTGTTGCTGGTTCTTTCGTAAAAGGACGTACTGTAACTTTGCGTCTGCCTGAAGGTGCTCGTTGGCAGTCTACTTTTGAAAGCAACAACCCAGGAAGCAACTTCTCTGGTTCTATGGAGAACACTAACGGTTTGGGTGGAGCAGAGGTTTCCTACACTGACTCTGACAAACGTACTTTGAAATTGACTTTCAATAGCGCTAACAGCACAACAGACGCTGGTACTTTGAAACTGAAAAACGTTGAAGTTGCTACGCAACCAGGTTTCTCTGGCGATCTGAATGTTGATGTTGCTGGTAGCCAAGGTCTGAGCGGTACTGTTAAGGTTGCAACTGTGAAACAAGCAGTTACTCTGGCTGCTGCTTCCAAACCAACCCTGACAATCGGTCTGGGCGATCAACAAGTTGGCGATATCACAATCACTGAAGCTGCTAAAGAAGCTTTCGTTAAGAAAGACGGTAGCCGTGAAGTAATCTTGGAATTGCCAACAGGCGTACGTTTTGCTTCTACTCCAGAAGTAAAAGTTACAGCTGGTGACGTTAAAGTGAAGAGCGTATCTACTGATACTTACGGCGAAAGCAACAAAGGCCGTCTGAGCTTCTACATCGACAGCGAATCTGCTACTCCAAGTACAATCACAATCTCCGCTCCTAAGCTGACTGTTGACCGTACTGTAGCACAAGGCGACATCGTTGCTAAGCTGAAAGGTAGCGCAGTTTCTTACACTGCATACAAAGGCGCAACTGACAACACTCAAAACTGGAAAGACAACAACACTGCAGCTGCTGAAGTAGCAATCGCAACTGTTGGAACTCCAGCTCCAGGTGCTACTAAAACTAAAGCTGTCTTCACACTGGGAAGCACTTCCTACACTGTGAACGGCGAAACTAAAACAGCTGATGTAGCTGCTTATGCTGAAAACGGACGCACTTACTTGCCAGTACGTTATGCAGCTGAAGCTTTGGGTGTATCCCCACAAAACATCCTGTTTGACAAAGCAACTTCCACAGTTACCCTGATTAAAGGTGACCGCGTTGCTCAAATCAAACTGAACACTAACCTGTTGACTGTTAACGGTTCTGTGATTCGTATGGACGTTAAAGCTGTAACTAACAAAAACCGTACTGTACTGCCTATCTTCTGGGTGAGCAGAGCTTTGGATGCATCCATCAACTATGATGCAACTGCTAAAACAGTAACTGTTGAAAACAACAACTAATTTAAGAGCAACTCTTTTGAGTTAACTGAATTAGATGAGAAGAGGGTTCCTTTTGGAGCCCTTTTCTTTTATTAGTCTTATTGACAAAGGAGAGAAATTATGAAACGTTTTGGAGTGGCATTACTATCCACATTGGTTCTTACTTCTGCGTTTGCTAATCTTGCAGGAGCTCAGTCAGGTGATATAAAGGTTATTATTAACGGTGTAACTCAGCAATATACACAGTCTCCGATAGTCAGTCAAAATACAACCCTAGTGCCTCTTCGTGGTGTTTTTGAAAGCTTGGGAGCGCAAGTAGAGTGGGACAGCAAAGCCAAAAAAGTAATAGCATCTAAAAATGACGATACATTAACTTTAAATATTGGTTCTAAACTTGCTTATAAAAACAGTAAGCCTGTACAGCTGGATGCAGCAACTCAAATTCAAAAGGGTCAAGTGCTCGTTCCTTTACGTTTTGTGAGCCAATCATTAGGCGCCAAAGTAAATTGGGATCAAACTACACGAACAGTGACCATTTCGAATCAAGCTAATAGTGCCACTGACACTATTAGCTTGTCCAGTAAGCCACTTGCAGCTCCTGTGACCAAAGTTACTTATGATACTTACTATAATGACTCCTTGACCTATGATGCTGCAGTAAAACTGGCTATAGCTGATAGTACTTCAGTTAAAACAGGAGAAGTGAGTATCGATCAAGCAGGGAAAATTATGAAAGAAACTGGAAAAAATATTGATTTTGTTCCTGCTGAAGCAGGAGATGAGGGTCAAGATAAAGCCTTTAAAGGGTATGCCCAAACCAATCTTAATTATGAGGCTGCCAAAAAGAATCTGGAAATGACCAAAGAAAGTATTGAATATAATGTGAAGGATCTTTATAACAAGCTCCTGCAAAAACAAAATGCGGTTAAACTGGCAGCATTGAATATTGAAGATGCAGAGCGCAAACTTAAAGTTGCGCAAATCAAGAGAGATAATCAAATGTCGAGTGATTATGAAGTTACCCAAGCGACTAATCAGGTGACTCAAAATCAAGCTGCTCTGGAAAAAGCAAAAAAAGATCTGGATAGTGCTTATGTGTCATTGAACCAAGTAATTGGATACAAACCAGAGCAACGTTATGAATTAAAGGATAAGCCTGTCTATTCTGAATTTAAAGATAATGTAGAGACAAAAGTAAGCCAAGTACTCACTAGCAGTACTGCTATTTGGTTGAGTGAGCAAAAAGTGGATTTGGCTGAACTGGGTTTAAAGCTTTATAACTTTAGCAGTCCAGGAAATACCCCTTATGAAGCTGAACAACTTAATGTTGAAAAGGCTCAGTATGCTACAGAAGGCACAAAGAGACAACTGGAAGAAGCTGTAAGGACGATTTATAACAATATCAAGGCACTGGAAAGCCAATACTCACAGATCCAAGCTGGTTTGGTGAGTGCAAGAAGTGCGGCTGATATGGCTAAAAAGCAATTTGATGTTGGATTGGCTACAGAGCTTCAGGTTTACGAGGCTAATTTGAAAGTGACTACCGCTGAACAACAAGCGGAAGATATTGTTTCAAGTATTGATACTTTGAAGCTGGCTTTCAATAAGCCATGGGCTATGCAAGGTTCCGCTGGAGCAAGTGCGCAATAATTTAAGCTTACCTATACTTGTTATAACTGCAGTAGGAGGTTTTCATGAAATCACGCTATAAAGTATCGTTGGCTGCTGTTTTACTTGGAGGAGGAATTGTGGCTGGCTCTTTGATGAACAATTCAGTTAATGGAGCCTCCAGTTCTGGACAACCTGGAACAGCTGATGATCCAGTCGTAACCAAAAGCTACGTTGACCAAAAAATTGCTCAGGCCATCAAAGGTGGGGGAACTGCAAGCAGTACTAGTAGTAAAACAACTAACTCGACTGCTCCAGCAACAAACACCACTGCTTCTAATACAACGTCTTCAGGAACCTCTAATGCTGCTAAAAGTTCAACGGTGGAGCAGACAGAGGCTTTGAAGGTTGTTGATGTAAAGCCTGGTCAGAAACTGATTGCCAAAGCTGGGGCAGAATTTATTTTACGTAATGGAAATGCTGTTGTGTACAGCATGGATGCCAGTGGTGCTATTGATATTACTTCTGGAACTGAAATTGTTCATAACCAGGCTGTCGAAAAAAATCATTTATTATCGTTTCCTAGAGAAGGAAGAGGTATTCAAGTAAAAGAAGGGCAGAAGTTTGGCCTAGTCGTTATGGTACGAGGCGGTTATACTGTTCAATAACTGGTGTCTATCTCTGTTTAAGGTACTCTTTTTCTTAAATACTGCTTGGGATAGCAAATTGTTCTTGGCTAAGTTGACTTTAAACACTGCACACTAACTTCATGAAAAATAATTCATTGAGTGGAGGGTGCATACGATGGCGTCAAGAAGTCAAAGACGATTAATTCCCGAAAGCCGTGCGAGGTTAGATGATTTGAAGTATGAAATTGCTGCCGAGTTTGGGTTACCTGTTTATAATCCTCAATATGCACATATACATCCGAATGCTGATAGTGAATTTGCTGCAGAATTGGGGGAGTTTACAAGGAATCAAAATGTAGAGTGGCGCGATTTAACTTCAAGACAAAATGGTTCCGTTGGTGGAGAAATTACTAAACGATTGATACAATCCGCTGAACGTAGCTTGTCTGAATTTGGTACATTATAAATTGTAATTATTGATATAGATTTTAAACAAATAGTAGGTATAAACTGGAGCTATTTACATGTGGATCATAATGGTTCGCATGTAAACTCACTTCATTTTCGAATTTTGTTATTTGGATGACATGAATTGACACCTTGTTTTAAATAGGATATCATGGCATTTGAGGCTTGTACGCAACCTTTTCCTACCGGAAAAGGTTCATTTTTTGTTAATCAGGTGTAAAAGATATCTTCCGTCATTTGTTGAGTTGAAGGTAACTGAATAATGCCATGCCATGTTAGGATTTATTAAAAATCCTCATGTATTTTAATTGTGGGAGGTTGAAATTCATGTCTGTAAAAGGTCGTCATTTGTTCACGTCCGAGTCTGTAACAGAAGGCCATCCGGATAAAATTTGTGATCAGATATCCGATGCTGTATTGGACGCCTTTTTGGCTAATGATCCTAATGCACGGGTAGCATGTGAAGTATCGGTAGCTACCGGTCTCGTTCTCGTCATTGGTGAAATCAGCTCCAAATCGGAATACGTGGATATTCCATCCATTGTTCGTAATACGATTAAGGAAATTGGTTATACACGTGCAAAATACGGTTTTGACTATAATACTTGCGCTGTATTGACTTCTTTGAATGAACAGTCGCCAGACATTGCTCAAGGGGTTAACGCTGCCCTGGAAAGCCGTGATCCTGCTGAAGTAGATAAGGAAACAGAAAACATTGGGGCTGGTGACCAAGGATTAATGTTCGGTTTTGCTACGAACGAAACACCTGAGCTAATGCCTCTTCCTATCGCTATGTCTCACCGTATTGCACGACGCTTGTCTGAAGTGCGTAAGGATGGAACGCTGAATTACCTTCGTCCAGATGGTAAAACTCAAGTAACGGTAGAATATGAAAATGGAAAACCTGTTCGTATTGATGCTATTGTGGTTTCTACGCAGCATGCAGAAGATACAACTTTGGAACAGATTCAAGCAGACATCAAGGAAAAGGTTATTTTGCCAGTTGTTCCTGCAGAATTGCTGGATGAGCAAACCAAGTACTACATTAATCCAACAGGGCGTTTCGTTATCGGTGGTCCTCAAGGGGATGCAGGTCTGACAGGCCGTAAAATTATTGTGGATACGTACGGTGGTTATGCACGTCATGGCGGGGGAGCATTCTCGGGTAAAGATCCAACCAAAGTGGACCGTTCTGCTGCTTATGCTGCTCGTTATGTAGCGAAAAACCTCGTGGCAGCTGGATTGGCTGACAAGGTGGAAATTCAGCTTGCTTATGCCATCGGTGTAGCTACGCCTGTTTCGATTAACGTCGATACATACGGCACAGGGAAAGTTAGTGATGAAAAACTCGTTGAACTGATCCGAAATAACTTCGATCTTCGCCCAGCAGGCATCATTCGCATGTTGGATCTGCGTCGTCCAATTTACAAGCAAACAGCTGCTTACGGCCACTTTGGACGTACAGATCTGGATGTACCGTGGGAGAGTGTAGATAAAGCGGAAATTCTGAGAGAGCAAGCGGGGTTATAATCCTCGTAAGTTATCAGAATAACGCATTAACCTAAAAAGACTGTTCATGCTATGCATGAGACAGTCTTTTTTTGATATGCTTTGCTATTAATTATGAACTTGCCATGGTGTACTTAATTTCACACCACTATTCGGATATCGGTGCGAGACCCAATAAATTTCTGAGTAAATGACACACCTTTTGTACTTCCTTATATTGCTCCAAATACGCAAAAAGAGCTTTTAAGAGACCTTTTTGAGGGTTCGATTTCAGAGCCTCTTCCTTTAATTGAGCGTAAATTTGCTGACACTCCTGTTTCTCCTCTGTGCTCCACGAAGAAAGCAGTATACTGTCTTCCAGGGAGTGGAGCAGGCCGTTAATTTGACGACCTTGGTCAAAGGGATTACTTAGTGCGCTCTCGGGTAACCAGCCCTTTTTGCTCCAGAACAAATGTGGAGCGGAATCAGCACTGCTCAGGCTGGTTGCCAAGGAACTGGATAAGAAGATGATAAACTGTGTTAGATGCTCAATCGTTTCATCATTCATCCGATCGGCAAAGAAGCGAATATATTCGAACACAATGCTTTTCAGTACAAAGGTTATATCCCATGCATGATCTTCAATGCCTGGTCCAAAAATATCAATTAGGCAGTCGTGAACCCATTTGTACAATTTGTATTCATGCTGTTCAAACGCACCATTGAGTTGTTCATTCTGAAAAATAAGCATGGAAGGCTCAGGAAGATCCATCATGAGATACACTTTGTTTTCAACGAGATTTTTCAAATAAAGTACAATAAAACCTTGCAGTTTATCGTGCTTAGAAAGATCAGGTTTACTGTAGAGAGCCCGGATGTCTTGTTCAATGTTATTCTCCAGAATGATGCACATTTCCAAAGGCAGTTCTTCTTTCCCTTGAAAGTATTTATAGAAGGATGCCTTTGCCATTCCACTTTCTTTGGCGATTTCCTCAACAGATGTTGAATAATAGCCTTTTCTGGAGAACAGCCGAATGGCCGCCTGTAAAATATCATTTTTTTTACTTTCCATACATACTTCCCTCCAGGAACCAACTCGACAGCATGCAGATTTACCACTTCATACATTACAAAGGTTGGTCACGTGTAATAACTGTGTGCTGCTGTTTTTTGAGTTGTCGGTGCATCTTGTACTTGGCCATGATCATATACAAGGACGGCACCACAAACAAAGTTAACAAGGTCGAAAATAACAAACCGAAAATAACGGTGAACGCTAGTGGCTTAAAGAGCAGGCTTCCCAATAGTGCTAAGGGAATCATGCCTACAATGGCAGCCAGGGAAGTCAATAAAATCGGTCTGAAACGAGCAGCGGCCGCTTGTATTACGGCTTCCTTTAATTCCATTCCTTCATGTCTTGCATCCTCGATAAATTCAATTAAGACAATCCCATTCCGCACAACAATACCCGCAAGTGCAATAATTCCCATGATGCTCATAAAACCGATGGGCATACCAGTCAGAAAAATACCAATTATCCCGCCGGCTGCTGCTAGGTACACGGTTGTCATAATAATAATAGGAATGGAGAGTGAATAAAACTGCATTGTGATCAAGAGTAGAATGAGTAAGACTACAACGATCGCCAGCTTCCCTAAATCCGCGAATATGGTAGACTGATCGGATGTTTCACCGCCTACCTCCCATTTATAGCCTTCAGGGAACTTCATTTGTGCCAGTTTGCCTTCCACATCTACCATGGCTTCGCTTGCAGTTCGTCCGTTCAAGTCGGCTTCGACTGTAATCGTCCGCTCCATATTGTAATGCTTGATTTGCTGAATAGCAAATGACGGCTTAATCTGTACTAGCTGGTTTAATGGAATTTGCTTTCCGGCTGCATTCACTACACTTAGTTGTTGGAAAAGCTTACTTGGCTCCTCGTTACTGTGATTCAAATACATTTTGATATCTACCAGACTGCTTCCAGTATCGAATTGACTGACTTGGGCTCCTTCTTTTAACAGAAGAAGGGTACGAGTCAAATCTGTGTAGCTTACTAAATATTGATCCATGGCTTGTTTGTTGACCTCAAGCTCGAGGGCATATCGTTCAATTCCTATGTCATCTACGATGCCCGTTGTGCCCTCTACTGTCGCGATCTGCTCCTTTGCTTTTTGGGCAAGGGTTTGCAGTTCATTCAAATCCTGACCTGAGATACGAATAGAAACGGGTTTGCCTACTGGAATCCCAAGACGGGGAACATACATGGTAACCGTGACGCCAGGGTAGGATTTCTTAACATGTTGTTCCCAGGCATCAACTGTCGAATTGAGATCGAATACGTTCTCTTTTCCGACGACAGCAATCTGACCTACGGTTTCGTTATAAGTAATATTTCCACCCATGCTATTAATGTCACTAAACAGTTGGGGAGCAGTCCCTCCTGCACTGTAAACGACCTTGGAAGTTTCAGGTTGCTTCTTGATCCAGCCTGCAAGATCTTTAACGACCTGATCGGTTTCCGCAATGGAAGTGCCTACAGGCATTTTTACATTTAGTGCAACATGAGGGTCTTCCGATTCAGGGAAAAGCTCAACGGATGTAAAGGGAACTAATCCATAAGCAGCTGTTCCAAGCATGAGTCCAACCATAGCCGTCAGCAAGGGACGCTGAATGACTTTAGGCATCAGCTTTTGTGAATAAAGCTTGTTTAAAGAGTGAATCTGCTGACCGAGCAAGCCTACTGGTTTTGATTTCCCCTGAGGATGACGAGTCTGTCTGCGCTTTTCATACCATTCTCGAAAAATAGGGATGATCGTGAGGGACATGATCATAGAGGCTAACATGGTCAGAGAAACAATGGCGGGAATGGGTCTAATAAAGGCACCTACATTTCCGGGAAGAAACAACAGTGGAGCGAAAGCTGAGATGGTGGCCAATGTTGCAACCAAAATAGACAGCATGACCTCTTTGGTACCTTTTATAGCTGCAACGGAGGGTGATTCTCCTAATTCCGTAAGTCTGCGCTCAATATTATCGTTTACCACTACAGCATCATCCACGAGTATGCCGAGTACAATGATCAGACCGACAACGGAAATCTGATTTAAAGTAATGCCGAACATAGGTAGAAAGATAATGGCAATCGAAACCGAAATAGGGATTGCCAGCGCGACAAAAGCAGAGGTGAGCAAATTCAGGCCCAACATACAAACGAGAATAACAGCCGCAATTGCCAGAATCGTTTCACGCTTTAAGTCGTCAAAGATATGGTTTACCTGATCCTTTTGTGCAAAGAGAGTCTGTAAGTGAACACCTACGGGGAGTGTTTTCTCCAGCTCTTTGAGCTTGGTATTGACCTTTTCGCTCATAGAGGGGATGTCTGTGCCTGTTTCCGCTCCAATACTTAGCGTAATGGCCGGTTTACCCTCTACATAAGCGAAATATTCTGCCTCAGGATGTGCCAGCTCAGTTGTTCCAATATCTCTTAAATAAACAGGATTACCTTCCTTTGTACGTGTCAAAATGACCTGATTTAATTCGTCAGCTTTTTCGGTCTCACGAACAATGAGTTGATAGGTACGTCCGTTGTATTCAATATTACCGGTAGGAACTCGATCGATCTGAGATTGGATCGCTTGTGCCACTTGTCCCCACGACAACTGATATTGCTGGAGCTTCTGATTGTCGATATGGACACGTACTTCTTGGTCAGGAAGACCATTGAATTTGACACTGGATACGCCGGAAATCGTATTAAGTTGATCTTTCCAGGTGGTGGTCAAATCATTTAGTTTATACAGTGGTGCAGATGAGTCGGCGGTCAGAGCATAAGAGCCGATAAACGAGCTGGTCAGCTTGTCATTTACAACAGGCACCTCAGCACCTTGAGGAAGATCGGCTTGTGCATCTTGCACCTTTTTACGCATATTATCCCAAACTGTCTGAGGATCCACTCCATTTTTGGATTCGATTAGAATAGAGGAGAATCCGTTGCCAGAAGTCGAATTAATCGTTTTAACACCTTCAACCTCCTTGATGCGTTTCTCCAGCTCTTTAGTTACGGTTTGTTCTACCTTTTGTGGCGAAGCACCGGGGTAAACGGTTGTGACCATAGCATTCTGTATGGTCACGTCTGGCATTTCCTGCTGTGGTAACTGGAAAAAACCGAAAGCTCCAACTACAATCAGCATGACAAAAAACAGCAATGTTATTTTTCGCTTTTTTACGATGTACTCAATCATGGACGTCCGCCTTCCTCCGACTGAATCGCACTTCCATCAAACAGGGATTCTGCCCCTTTAATGACAATACGTTCTCCTTCACGAAGCCCGGATACAATTTGCAATTGATTATCTACAACCTGATTGCCAAGCTCCACAGGGGTTCTAACCGCTTTTCCTTGAACATCTTTGAAAATAAAAGGCTTGCTTCCCGTATTGATGACTGCTTCAGCAGGCACAAGAATACCATTCTTGTCTGTCACCTGATGCGCAGCTTTAATGACCTGGCCGGGTAACCAGTCTCGCTGTGGATTGGCAATGATAATCTCTACGTTAACCCGCCCCGTATCGGTGCTGGTTGAAGGATAGATGTTGGACACCATACCATGACGAGTCTCATCATAGAGTGCCACCTTCACCTGTTGTCCCTTTTTCCAATTCTTAATTTCACTGTCTGGTACGGGAAGGAGTACTTTAAGACGGTCGGTGGAGCCTATGCGATAGACGGCTTGGCCCGACGCGACCAAATCACCTGTATTCACGATTTTGTCTAAGATTACGCCGTTCACGGGAGAAGTTAAACGGGTGCGTGACAATGCCAGCTCCGCCTGGTCCTTGGCGACAAGGGCCTTTTCGTAGTTGGCACGTGCTTGTTTCTGGGAAGCCTCTGCTTGTTCGCTGGCTGCAAGAGCTTTAGTTTTACCTGCAATCGCATCCTGAAAGGAAGCTTGGACAGATTGATGCTCTTCGGCTGTGGCCCCTTCCAGCAAAAGAGATAAGGAAGCTTTTGCTTGCTCCAGATTTTGAAGAGCAGCAGTTGCATTCAGGCGGGCGTTCTCGTTATCCGACGCGGTAGCTGCACCTGCCTCAAACAGCTTTTGCGTCCGCTCGCTATCCGTCCTGGCCTTGTTATAGGCGCTTTGTGCCTTATCGACAGTGATCTGTGCTTGCTGTTTTTCCTGAGCGCGCGCACCCTTGCTGGCCTTGCTGACATTTGCACGAGCACTCGTAATACCTGCATCGGCGGATTGAATGGCAGAGGCAGCTGCCTGTAGGTTAGCCTGTGCGTTATCTATACCGGCTAAAGCTTCTTGGATAGAGGCCGTTGCCTGTGCAACCTGTAGCCTGTAGTCAGCATCATCTAGACGGGCAATGATTGCCCCTTTTTGGACTAGAGTGCCAGTAGTGACCTCTGCGCTGGCGACGATACCTCCATTTTGAAAGGCCAGTGTACGTTCTTCATAAGCCTGAAGGGTGCCTGACAAGTCATAGGCGGTATGGAGTGGTGTATTTTTGACGATTGTAGTGCGCACAACGGTCGGCTGTGCGGATGAACCTGAAGCAGCATCTTTTTTTTCGGTAGAACATCCGGCAATTGCGAGGCTCATTGATAAGGTGAGCATGATGATGGCCCGTTGTTTATTCATGATTATCCTTCCTTCCGATAGGGTCATAAAATCGAGTTTAAACTAATTGGTTTAAAATGAACTCATTAGTTCATGTGTATTATAGTGCGCCTATATTGCATTCGTCAATTCACTGTTTTGGATTTTATGAATTAGTTGGCGGAATTTCGGAACTTTTGCCTTTAT
The DNA here is from genome assembly GCF_053006485.1 of Paenibacillus sp. JJ1683. NCBI lineage: Bacteria > Bacillati > Bacillota > Bacilli > Caryophanales > Paenibacillaceae > Paenibacillus > Paenibacillus sp. JJ1683. The sequence goes on along the minus strand of NZ_CM129820.1, from coordinate 5,221,381 downwards.
AATAAGTCTATTAACATAAGAGGATTTTTTTGTTTATTGGTAGAGTACATGCGCGGATTAATCCGTTTGAATACAAAGAAGATGGGAGCTATTATCCAAATGTTTTTAAGTAATAGAAAACAGAGCAAAGTGAAAGTAGATGGCAAAGGAATTGCTAAAAGATGGGCTGTTTTAACGCTGGCAGGAGTATTATGGGTCGGTCCGGTTGCCGGAACTGGGGTTCTAGTCCCGTTAAATAATTGGATATCTGCGCCAATCGCGAGTGCTGCCTCCGGTTCAACGGTAAAATTGGGTGAGGAGATCATTACTTCGGGCGCAACATTATTGAAATATCGTTTTAAAGGGTCCAAGGGAACAGCGCTGGCTGATATCGTTCGAGTAGACCTGCAAAATCCGTACGTAAAGCTGGATGTCATGACTGGGAAGAACGGACAGTTTACGACCCGTCAGAGTACAGGCGGTATGGCAAAAGAGACCGGTGCGGTTGCTGGTGTGAACGGGGATTATTTTAATACCTCTAGCGAGGGAGCACCGATCGGTGGACAGGTGTCCAAAGGGGTGTTGATGTCTACTCCCTCTGATTTAACAGGGATGTATGCCTTTGCAGTAACGAAGGATGGCTCACCGATGGTTGAGCAATTTACTTTTGAAGGTACAGTAAAAGCTGGTGATGGGTCTTCCTTCTCTTTGGCAGGGATGAATAAGGCTTCGTACTCGCCTGAGACGAGTGGGAGCAGCTATAGTCACTCCAATGCTATGTATATTTATACATCTGCTTGGAAAGCAATTGAACGACCTAAAAACAGTTCGACAACGCCTACTGAAATATTGGTACAAAATGGCGTGGTTACGCAAGTCTCCGAAAATGCTACATTGAATATGACTGTTCCGCAGGATGGCTATATTTTGCGTACACACGGTAAAGCAGCGGATTATGCCAAAGCGCATCTGACTGTGGGACAGACTGTAGAAACGAACTATCACCTTCGTGTCAAATCGACAGGGAGTGAAGTAGATCCTTCCAACCTACAAATGATGATCGGTGGACATACCATATTAGTAAATGACGGACAGAAGACTTCGTTCTCCCGAAGTACGACAAGTATAGGCGGGACGCGTGCGCGTACGGCTTTGGGATATTCCCGTGACAAGCGATATACCTATGTCATCGCCGTTGAGAAGAATGGGAACAGCGTTGGTGTATCCTTGAGCGAGCTGCAAACACTGATGAAAGATATTGGTGTCTGGAAGGGGATGAACCTCGATGGTGGCGGCTCTACCACCATGGTAACTCGTGATTTGGGAGATACGACAGCGGGGCTTACATTCAATACAGAATATGGTACAGAGCAACGTAGCATCGTAAATGGAGTGGGAGTATATACCACTGCTCCTAAAGGAACGCTCAAAGGCTTTACCATCAAGGGCAATAAAACGCTGCTGATTGGTCAGAGCGGAAGTTACTCCTTCAAAGGCTACGACAACTACTACAATCCATTTGATACCTCGAAAGTACAAGTGACGTGGAAGTCCAGCAACCCAGCTGTTGTGTCCGTGAGCGGCGGTGTTGTGAAGGGAGCCAAACCGGGAACTGCTACTTTAACTGCATCCAGTGGCTCAGCTAGTGCGACAACCAAGGTCACCGTGCTTGGAGCAGATGAAATTTCATCACTTACTGCAGGAAGTGGGACAGGCTCGCTTACTGCAGGAGCTAAAATCGCAGTACCGATAACGGCCAAGACGAAAGATGGACAGAGTGTCAGCATTACATCAGATGCGCTCAAATGGGAATTCATCGGCTTTAAGGGAAACGTTAAGGACAATCAGCTTACGGTAAATACAGTGGATGCGGGTGTGAAAACAGGCTATGCTATTGGTCGCTACGATGGTTTCAGTGCGGTTGTCTTCCTGTCCGCTGGCGGGGCAAGTACAAATAACTGGGAAAACTTCGAAAATGTTTCGTATCCGGTTGATTTCACTTCAAATGTGGAAGGTGTTACCGGTACAGCGGCTGTTGTACAAGGGGATGGAGACCATGCCAATTCCAAAGTGCTGGAGCTAAGCTACGACATGACGAACGGCAGTGGCAAAATGTATGCTTACGCTCAATTAAATGGCACATCCGGGAAGACGTTGGAGCAGGCAGCTACATCCATCTCGATTGATGTCAAAGGGGATAAGAGTCTGAACTGGCTGCGTGCGGAGCTGGAGGATGCTCAAGGCAAAACGGCATACATTGATCTCGCCAAAGTGATTGACTGGAACGGCTGGAAAACGATTAACGCAGATATGAGCAGTTTGAATATTTCCTATCCGGCGAAGCTGAAACGTCTCTATGTGGTCAATGTAGCCGAGGGTCAGGATGAGCGCGCTAAGACAGGTAAGGTCGCTTTTGATAATATCTCTTTTAATACACCGGGGACGGTCGGCACAGAAGGACTTAAAAAGGGAACAGCTCAGATGACGATCGGTCAAAAATCAATGACGGTAAATGGAACGCCAACAACGATTGATGCAGCTCCGATGACTCGCAATGGTTCGACATATGTTCCAATTAAGTATGTGCTGGACGCATTTGGCGGACAAGCCAAATGGAATGCGGGCGATCAGCGGATCACCATTATGCGCGGTGGTGTGCTGATGGATTTGACTGTAGGAAAAAAAGAAGTGATTCTAAACGGAAAGCGTCAGAGCACTGAAGTTGCACCTATTGTACTGGGAGGCAGGACTTTAGTCCCATTAAGACTGGTGTCTGAACAGTTAGGAATGACTGTAAAATGGGAACAAGAAACGAAGACCATCACCCTCCAGTCATGATATGGTATGATATATACTTGAAATGCTAGGATTGGAGTAGAACATTTGTGGACTTTCAAGCCGATATCATAGACCGAGTCATTAAAAATGCCATCCAGGTGATGGAGAACAGCAAATATCAGATGTTCGAAATATTGGACACGGCCCGGACCGAACTGGTTACGTTAAATCAAGAGCTTCAGAGCGTATTGAAGGAAACGGCAGAAACGATCGAAAAAGTGGACCAGCTGGAAATGAACTATCGGCGGTCCCGAATTCGGTTGACTGAGGTCAGCCGTGATTTCGTCCGTTACTCGGAAGAGGATATCAAACAGGCTTATGAGAAGGCGACACAGCTTCAACTCGATGTGATGATTTTTCGCGAGAAGGAAATGTATCTCAAAGCCAGAAGAGATGATCTTCAAAAGCGGGCCAAAAGTGTCGAGGCTTCTGTCGAGCGGGCCGAAACTATCGGTTCGCAGATGGGGGTCGTGCTGGAATATTTATCGGGTGAATTGGGACAAGTGACGCGGATCATTGAATCGGCCAAAAATCGGCAGTTTATTGGTCTGAAAATTATTTTGGCTCAGGAAGAGGAGCGTAAGCGCATATCCCGTGAAATTCACGATGGACCTGCGCAACTCCTTGCGCATCTAGTGCTTAGGACGGAAATTGTGGAAAGAATGATCGCCAAGCAGGAATTTAAGATGGTTCAGGACGAAATAGTAGACTTGAAGAAACAAGTTCGCTCCAGTCTTGAAGAAATGCGAAAGGTCATTTTCAACTTGCGTCCCATGGCCTTGGATGACCTGGGGCTTATTCCGACGCTCCGGAAATATGTGCAGGATTTTGAAGAAAAAACGAAGATTAGAGCGCTTTTTGAAACAAGGGGCAAGGAACACCGTCTCTCTTCCGCGATGGAAGCAGCCATTTACCGTCTGATCCAGGAAGCTTTGACTAACGCTGCCAAGCATGCTTACCCTACCTATGTGCTTGTGGAGATTACCTACCAGGCACAGCTTGTAAAAATTGTTGTGCAGGATAATGGTCTGGGCTTTAAGCCAGAGCTTTTTCAGCAAAAAAGCAAAGACCATGGGCATTTTGGTCTGATTGGTATGCGGGAAAGGGTTGAACTGCTCGAGGGGAGAATGGAGATCGAATCAGCTGAGAATCAAGGCACCAAGATAGTGATTCATATCCCAACCAACGTGGAAAAGGGAAAGGAGTAACAACATGGAAAATCAGGAAATGAGTAATGCACCCATTAAAGTTCTCTTAGCGGACGACCATCAGTTGTTTCGTGAAGGACTTAAACGTATTTTGAATATGGAGGACGACATTGAGGTCATCGGAGAATGTGGCGATGGCATTCAAGTGTTGGAATTCTGCAACGTAGAGAAACCGGATATTGTTCTGATGGATATTAATATGCCAATTGAAAATGGTGTAGAGGCAACTGAAAAACTACGGGAGATGTTCCCGGATGTCAAAGTGATCATTTTATCCATTCATGATGATGAAAGCTATGTATTCGAGACGTTGCGCAAGGGAGCCAATGGCTATCTGTTAAAAGATATGGAAGCCGAGTCCCTCATTAATGCTATTCGTTCAGTACATGAAGGATATGCATTTATTCATCCGAAGGTAACGGGCAAGCTTATTCAGCAGCTTCGTCGGATGACTTACCTGAATGAAACAGGGGCTATGGCGGAAGGTCATACTAAGGAAGCAGGCGTGAAGTTTGTCGCAGGTGAAAATAATCCGCTGACTCGTCGTGAAGCAGAAGTGTTACGTCTGATGGCCGAAGGCAAGAGCAATAAGATGATTGGTGAATATTTATTCATTAGCGAGAAAACGGTCAAAAACCATGTCAGCAGTATTCTGCAAAAAATGGAAGTGGATGACCGTACACAAGCAGTTATTAACTCCATCAAATATGGATGGGTTACGCTGTAAAGTGTAGTCTTTTCATGTATTAGACGATGCAGCTGCCTAGATATGAATGCTGTACCGCCTCTCTTTTAGAGCGAGATATCCGCTCGTATGGAAGTCCAGTACATAACCGTGACACCTCTTCCTGTTATACGGCATATATTGTCGCTATAGGAGGAGGTGGAACCCTCGTGACGGCTCACTTGGTTTGGATATTGCTTATATACGGTGTGGGAGCTGCAGTCGTGCATCTCATGTATATACGACAGGCGGTTCAGGCTTATCACAATGGCGAAGATGCTCACACGACATCGCTGAATCGTCGTGCGACTCGCTACATTGTGATTACATCCAATGATGGAGATCGTGTGGAATGGGTGATGCGTTCATTGAGTATCCTTGCCTGGCTACACCGGAGGCCGCTACATGTAACGGTACTGGATGATGAATCTATAGACGATACGCTACCGATTCTGACCCGGCTGGTGCGCTATAGTCATATGGATGTTTCAGTCATCTCATGTCGTTTTTCACCGGGGAACCCGGTTTTGCCGAAGTCAGGCGGTGAAAAACAGGTTGTTATTGATCTTAGAACAGCAAACCCGTTGGCGGGCGTCCCACTTGTTCCTTAGTGACAGGGATCTGTGGACATCGTGGTTAAAATCAGATATAAATATTTATAGACAGTTGCATATGCAAGACAATAGGGATTTCGTTGAAATCTGTTTGATGTGAAGCACACTTCAGGCTAATAGCCATGGAAGTGTGCTTTTTTGCTGTTCTCTGGGGTGATAAGAACTAGGAACAATGATGAATGAGAGGAGAGAACAAAGATGAAAATTGCAGTATATGCAGTCAGGTATAAAGGAAATTGGAATCTTCGATTATCTGTGGATATTCGAGTAGATATGACATGGTGGTGGTGTCAAGATAAGCACCAGGAGAATGCTGTCGAAAGGTGGGTGTTATTAGGAGACGAGCTTCCCTTGTCTTGGGGAGTAAGCCTATGTGGAAGATTTAAGGAATTAGCAGATATGGAGCGGTGGGGGGATCGACAATGGTGGGCCTATACTCTTGCACAGCTAAAGAATGAGCTGGTTCTTGAGTCTTCTAATGGAGAACGGATCTTATCTGGAGGAGTAGACAATATATGCATTTGGGACCGGCACCAAGGGTGGGTTTCACGCACTCAACATGGGAATGAGGGACAAGAAACAATAGGAACTGTACGTTCTATTCAAAACCGGAAGCTCGCCACGGGAGTAAATGGATTGGATATGGAATGTTTAACACGACAAGCGAACGAGCTGACTCATTTGTTGGCAGGACGCCAGTTGCTTGTTCCTGAAGCTGAAGCATTGCTAGCAGAGGCAGCCCCGGATTTGGAGCATACTTGGCGTTCAGCTGCGCAACTTGCATATCTGCAAGGCCGACTCAGCTTTGCTGATGGTCTCGCTCCAGCACCACGTGCGCGCTGGTCTGCCGCGCGTAGACAGGAACTCCGCTGCAACCGTTGTGGCAGCGGAAAGGTGCACCGCACAAGCTGCGCATCGTGCGGTCGTAAGGCGTGCGCCTACTGCGAGACATGTCTGACGCTTGGACGCAGTCGTGAGTGCTCATTGCTGCTGCGCGGTACAGCGAAACTTGCCATGCCGCGCACGGCAGAGGCAACCCCGGCGACGAATCTCGACCGCTGGGGGCTGAGCCCTGCGCAACGTGCCGCCGCCGAAGCAGCGCTGTGCTTTTTGGCCGCACCACCCGGAGGGGTGCGAAAATGCTCTCGCCCGGCAGGCCAATGGCAACGAGCGCGCGAATTATTCCGGCGCAGCATGCGTGCGCGCCAGGAATTAGGTGCTGCCACTGCGCATGGCAGCACTCTTGCCCTCAACGAGCAGTCATCGCCCAAATCTGGCGAGCGTGCTTGGGAGATTGCTGGCCGGCAAGTACCCGATTCTGCGGCCGAACGATTTCTGCTCTGGGCCGTGACTGGCGCGGGCAAGACGGAAATGATGTTTCCGCTTTTACAGCATGTGTTGGAGCGCGGAGGGACAGCGCTCGTAGCAACACCGCGCCGTGATGTGGTATTGGAATTGGCACCTCGCTTGGCAGTTGCGTTTCCCCAGGTTAGCATGGTGAGGCTTTATGGAGGGAGTGCAGAACGGTGGCAAAGGGGACAACTGACACTGGCAACAACACATCAGCTGTTGCGTTATCGCCACTCTTTTGATTTGGTTGTAATTGACGAGATTGATGCATTTCCTTATCACAATGATCCAATGCTTGCCTTTGCTGCCCAAGCAGTATGTAAGCGGGAAGGAAAGTTTATTTATTTGTCTGCTACGCCACCGCGCCCCTTGCAGAAAGAGGCTGCACGTGGTCAACTGCCACATGCCAAGGTTCCCGTTCGTTTTCATCGTCATCCCCTACCTGTCCCAATTCGTTTGGGGACTCCTCCAGTGCATCAGTGGCTGCAAAAAGGTCAGCTTCCTGCTTCATTTATTCAGCGCCTAAACGTATCCATTCAACGGGGGGCGCAGGTCTTTCTATTTGTGACACGAATCTCACATATTCAAGGTCTTGTGGAACTGCTGATTAGACTATTTCCTGATATACCTATCGCCGGTACCTCATCGCAGGATGAAGAACGAACCACTAAGGTGCGTTTATTTCGGGCTACTGAAATACGTGTGCTGGTCACAACCACTATTTTGGAGCGAGGAGTGACTGTTCCGCGGAGTGATGTGTATGTGCTAGACGCGGACAGCAGTCTTTTTGATGAAGCGTCCCTTGTCCAAATGGCTGGCCGATCTGGTAGATCTAAGGATGACCCATGTGGTAGTGTTATTTTTATATCCCCTCAATGGACTAGCGGTCAAAAGAGAGCGATTAAACAGATTAAACGTATGAATGCACTGGCTCGGAAAAAAGGATATCTGAAATTGGTGAAGCATTAAATGCATTAAATAAAAAAAGTTTTTTTGGAACTGTGAAACCTGAAACAATGTTGGTACGTAAACTACCAAGAAAGGTGCATTTTGGTATGGGGATGATTCCAAGAACCCGTTTGTTTTTGAATTGGTTATTCCATCGTCAGTCGCAAACATGTGTTGCTTGCGGCACTCTCACAGGTCATTTTTCCGAATTTACTGGGCTTTGTACTCATTGTTCGACCCAAATTCCTTGGGTTTACAACATTCGTTGTGCACATTGTGGACGTCCGACGTCTTGTCCAGATTGTGTCAGGCCTGACCGATTAGTGCGTTATTATGTATGTAATCGGAGTGCAACCAGGTATACGCCGATGATGAAAGAATGGATAGGACAGTTTAAATACCGCGGCAATGAAAAGTTTGGCCCCCTGCTGGGCGAAATCATGAACCGTGCCTATCAGGCGATGAGACATGAGTTTGCAGGTCATAAATGTAATCGTTTCAAGCAATCTTTGTGGGATGTAGATATAGTGACCTGTGTCCCGGTAAGTGAAAAGAGGCTGACAGAGCGTGGCTTTAATCAGGCTGAAATTTTGGCAGAAGAGATTGCAAAGCGAAATAAGCTCCCCTTTCTACCTTTACTTGTTCGCCCGCAAGATACAGGCAAGCAAAGCTTTAAATCAAAAAATGAACGCATGAATACAATGAATAATGCATTTTCTGTTCACCCCAATATGATGAATTTGATGAAATCCTTTACTTTAAAAGCTGAATCTCGACGTGCTACGGAGGAGTGCACGCACTCCGTTACAATTTTGCTTGTAGATGATATTTATACAACGGGGAGTACATTGCAGGCGTGTGCACGTGTTTTGAGAGAAAAGGCATTAGAACGAGGAGTACATTTGGCTATCTTTTGCCTGACTCTAGCGAGATCATGAGTCTAAATTTCTATTATATTCCATAATTTTATGCTTGAAACTATGAAAAAAAGGTTATAATTCTTTTGAAAGAAGGATCAAATGCTAGGGCCGAAGCCTTTTAATCCGTACAATCAGCAGAATTTGACAACAAGCTAGAGAGAGGTATATAATAAAAATATAGAGACGAACAAAAAGTTAGGAAGTGAGGGATGAAATCAGAATATTTCAATTTAGAGGTTGATTTTTTTGGAAAAGAGGAGTACAATTTCTATCTGTTGATAGCTAACATGATTGGTAATAAGTGATCAGCTAACGACAAAAGAGCGGACATTGGGAGTGTCTCGCTCAGTAGTAAAGCAGTTAATTAAAATTTAAAGCTAAAAAGAGGAGAGAACAAAATCATGAAAAACGTAATGAAAAAAGTAGCAGTTTCTAGCATGTTGGCAGTTAGCTTAGGTGCAGTATCTTTGTTGAGTCCACTTGCAACAGGTCAAGTAATGGCGAAATCCAGCTCCGATGACGAAGTACAGCAATTGGAAGACCAAATCATGAGAGAACAACAAGAAGCAGCGCAAAAAGCATTTGAAGCTAAGTACTTCAAAACTGAAACTACTGAAAGTGCAGCAACTACAACACCTGCTCAATCGACAACAGAGAACAACAACCAAACAACAAGTACCAAACCAGCAACAACTACAACTGAAGCACCAGCAACAACTGTAAAAACAATCACTGTAAATGTTCAAGAAGGTGACACACTGGCTTCTATTGCTGAAAAATACGGTGTAACTGTCGAAGAACTGGTTAAAATCAACAACCTGGTTAAAGTTGGCCAAGAACTGCAAGTGCCACAAACAAACACAAATAAATAATTAACATTATAAACTGTTTTATAAAATGTATTTATTAAACCAAGCGTTTGACTATAGTATACGGGAAGGCCTCTATTAAAACAATGCTTTTTTGAATAATTATTTGTAAAATTGCTTGTTTTTTTGGGCTGCAAATTTCCAATGGTACGTCTAGCTTAATTTCAGATAGCTTATAAGTTGAAATGATGTTAGGTGTATGAGATTTATGAATACCCACACTCCATGTGCGGAGCATTCGTATGGACGCCGATCCCCCGGATTTATAGTATTTTCTTGATTGTGTTCGGGGCACAGGTGAACATGAATTCTTCTGAGGATTGTTTCGCCCGGTTTTTCCCTCATTTTATTTCTACATTTTAACCATATTCATATATAGCTGTTTAATGATAATGAAGCGCTATTCCCGAGAATAACTGGAATGGCGCTTATTTTATTTTTTCCTCTAAAGTAGGGAGTAATGTTTGACGATAAATACTCACATGTAATAGGCTGGATTATGAGTACTTATTTGCCTCTGCATTTTATGTTGTTGCATATTAATGTACATATAATGGGAGAATTTTTGTCCGTTGATTCCTCTCTTATACTTTTACTATGATAACGAACAAAATGTGGAATTGTGTTAAAACTAAAAAAGAGTTTTGAAATATTTGCTAGACGAGGCTCTTCACTATAAGTTAATGTAAGGATAATAGTAATTAAAGACCGGAACTTGGAAAGGGGCGCTACAGAGGATGAATTTAGATAACTGTCCTCGCTGTGGAAAGTTGTTTGTTAAGAATGTCAGAGGAATCTGCCAGAACTGTATTAAAGAAATTGAGGTTGAATACGAGCACTGTGTCAAACATATACGTGAAAATAAAGGTATTCATATGCATGAGCTTTCGGAAGCTACAGGTGTCTCCGTTAAACAAATCACGACATTTATACGTGAGGGACGTATTTCCATTGCTAATGCGCCTAATATGACGTATCCTTGCGAGGTATGCGGGATACCAATTCGTGAAGGGCATATGTGCGATTCTTGTCGAACGCGTCTGACTAAAGACCTGAATCAGGCCATACGCGAAAGTAGTAATCAGGATCAAAGTAATAATATGGGCTCAGGTACCTACAGCGCGATTGATAAACTTCGTGGAAACTAGTACAGGGGAATTAAATACGCATTCAGCTATTCAAAAAGTTTCAAATACCGCCGATAATCTTTATAGAGCTTATCGGTTTTTTTATTTTAGCAACCATGCCCAAAATAAAGAAGTAAGGCATAATACGAACCATGTTCGACGCTATGTCGTCTGATACATTCTGACCATATCAAATAACTAAGGAAGGTGGAAGTTATGAAAATTAACGAGACCAACCGCATCGGAGCTATTAATCCATATCAGCGAAATATTGAAACAGGACGCCAGGAGGAGCTTAAGAAGTCCCGCCGTAAGGACGAGGTTTCCATTTCTCCAGAAGCAATGGAAATGCTGAACCGCAGCAGTGATGCAGACCGCGTTAAGAAAATTCAGGAGCTTAAGCAACAAGTAGCTTCTGGAACCTATCGTGTGGATGCCGATAAAATTGCAGAGAAGCTGTTACCTTTCTTTAAGCAGTCTTCCGAAAGCTAGGTGAAGGATATGCCTTTAGAACGTTTGATTGGTGTGCTGGAACAGCTAGATCAAAAGCATCTTATTTTATTAGAACTGGCGAAAAGTAAAAAAAAGATTGTCATGGAAAATGATATGGATAGCCTGGTACAGCATTTGAACCAGGAATCCAGACTCCTTAAACAAGTAGAACAGTTGGAAGAAGCTCGTATGGAGGTTTCGTATGAGCTTCTTCGTGAACGTGGTATTAAGTCTCAGCTTAATTTGACTATAACCGAGCTGGCGCGCCTTGTCTTTGATCTAGAAGATAAGAACAAACTCCTCAGTGTCCAGAGCCGCTTATCCCACACTCTTTCAGAATTAAAGGAAATTAATGAAATCAATCAAAAACTCATCGAGCAATCGTTGGTGTTTATTGATTACTCTTTAGATCTACTTGTAGGACGTCCTAATCAGGAGATGACTTATATGCATCCTGATCAGAAGAGTAATCAACACGCACGACCTGGATTGTTTGACACTAAGGCTTGAGCCGAGGAGGAAAATAGAGTGCCATCCACATTTCATTCCATAGAAACAGCTAAAAGAAGTCTTTTTACACAAACGGCAGCTTTAAATACAACAGGACACAACATAGCTAACGCTAACACGGAAGGCTACACACGGCAGACGGTCAAAATGAAGGCTTCCATCCCCATGGAGGCTTACGGTATTAACCGTTCTAATGTACCTGGTCAATTGGGAACAGGTGTTGAATTTGACGCTATTGAACGTATTCGTGAAAAGTTCTTGGATAGCCAGTATCGCGGAGAAAATACTGAATTGGGTAGTTGGACAATCCGTAGTAATACGCTTGATAAGCTACAACAGATTATGAATGAGCCGTCCGATACAGGGATTCGGAAGGTTCTAGATAACTTTTATAAATCTTGGTCTGATTTAAGTAAAGATCCAGAAAGCGTGACCGCACGAACCATTGTTAAAGAAAATGCACTTGCCTTGACTGATGCAATGAATCATATGAGTAAACAGTTGAGTAATTTATCTGCGGATTTAACCTCTAATGTGGAGGCTAAGTCTAGTGAGCTACAAAGTTATGTAAACTCCATAGCTGATTTGAACCAATCGATTACTAAAATTGAAGGTTTGGGCGATAATGCTAACGATCTACGTGACCAACGTGATTTGATTGTCGATAAAATCTCAAAAATCGTTAATGTTACGGTAACTGATACTGATCAAGGCTACAACGTTAATATGGGGGGGCAAGCATTAGTAACTGGATTTGAACCGACTACTGGAATTAACGGCGCCTTTTTACAAGCAGCTTTTGCCTCTAATGATTTACAAGGTGGCGAAGTGCATGGAATGATCTACTCTAGAGATCAATTTGTAGCAGATTACACAGCCCAAATGGATAATCTCGCCAACACCTTGGCGACAGGTAATATTACTGTAACGCTACCTAAAGGCTCAGTTTTGCCAGAAGGCACTGTCCTGAATGGAGTGACTTACACAGGGACCAGCCGAACACTTCAATCGGATTTAACAGTTACAGTTAAAGGTCTTAATGGTTTGCATCAACTGGGTTATACCCAAGAAGATAAAGATGCTAATGGTAATATGGTTGCGGGTAAACCTTTTTTTGTAACTTCAAATAATGGTGGGACAATAACAGCAGGTAATATCACGTTAAACACTGCTATAGTAGATAATCCTAATGCTATTGCAGCATCCCTTCGGGTAACAGGCAGTGCTCCTACTGAGGAGTTGGTTAAGGGTAATAATACATTGGCATCTTTGATGTCCAATTTGAAATTAAGCAATTTCACTTCGGTTTCTACAGGGAATACAGCTACTATTGATAGCTTCTTCAGTTCTATGGTTGGTCAGTTGGGGATAGAGGCTCAAGAGGCTACAAGACAGACACAAAACTCGACAGCTCTCGTATCTCAGGTAGAAACTATGCGTCAATCTGTGAGCGGTGTTTCACTGGATGAAGAAATGTCCAATATGATCAAGTTTCAGCATGCCTATAGTGCCGCTGCTCGGTTTATGACCACATTCGATCAATTATTAGATAAATTAATTAACTCCACAGGTGTAGTAGGAAGATAAGAATTGGGATTAAATATCTGATGTTTATATACACTGGATATTTAATTACGGAGGGATATAACTATGCGCGTTACTAACAATATGCTAAGCTCACAGCTTTTGCTTAATTTAAATCGAAATTCTGAGCGTATGAATAATACGCAGAACCAGATGTCGACTGGACGTAAGTTGAACAAACCCTCTGATGATCCTGTAGGCATTACGTATTCCTTAAGGTACCGATCTGAACTGTCTTCAAATGAACAATACCAGCGGAATGTGGACAGCGCAGTGTCATGGCTTGATTTTAATGATACGGTCATGGATCAGGCTGGCCAAATTATGCAAAGAGTACGTGAACTTACAGTACAGGCCTCCACGGGGACTAATCCACAATCTGCGTTGGACAGCATTAATAAAGAAGTTGGTCAGCTTAAGGAACAAATGATTGATGTTTTGAACAGTCAATTAAACGGAAAATATATATTCAATGGTCAGACCTATGACAAGAAGCCTTATGACCTCCCTTTGAACGCTGATAATACGCATGATACGTCTGGAGCAGCATCAATAGTTACGGATACTGGGAATGTTAACTTTATAGTGGGCGAGAATGTAGCATTGCCAATTAATGTTACTGGTAACGAAGTCGTAGGAACAAGCACAGATACTGATAATTTATTTACTATTTTTAATCAGCTATCTTCAGCTTTGGCAAGTGGTGATATTAAAACGAGCGGGGATCAACTAGCTAATATTGATTCGCGTGTGGATAAAATGCTGAAAGTGCGGTCGGAAATGGGGGCTAAATCCAACCGTGTGGAGTTAATGCAGAATCGCTTGAGTGATTTGGAAGTAAACTTAACAGACTTGCAATCTAAAACGGAAGATGCGGATTATGCTGAGCTTTTAATGAATTCCAAGATTCAAGAGAATATTTACAATGCTTCTTTGTCAGCGGGAGCAAAAATCATATCTGCATCATTAGTTGATTTCTTAAGATAGTCTAAGGAGGTGGAGAGATGGCCATCATTCCTACACTTCAGATCCGGCAAACTCCGGCTATCCTGCATATTGACGCAGACCCTGGGCAGTATTCGATTCGACAGCCTTCGGCTGATATGGAATTAAAGACACGACGTGCTCAACTTGAAATTCACCAGTACCAGCCACAGCTGACCATAGATCAAAGTGCGGCCTTCTCTGCCTATAATGGTGGCAATTACCTTGAGATGAATAATCGAATTTATTCAGGGTTGCCGCAAATTTTTTTACAAGCTCTTGCGCATAAAGTGGAGCAAGGCAACCGAATGGCGGCGATTCACATTCCTGGCAATACTGTAGCCAATGTTTATGGAGAGGATACAGAAACGCATGTGCTTCCTGAATTTAGGGGCCCGGCATCTATGGATAATGTCGATATTCGTGTTGAAACGCGTGCACCTGATATTACATATACACCTGCTGTATCGGAAATGCATGTGACCGTTAATCGTCCAGAGATTGAGTATACTCGGGGGAAACTGGAGATTTATATGCAGCAGTATCCATCCGTGACCTATATTCCACCTGAAATTGATGTCATGATGTAAAATAAGTTAAGGTTATAGAGGTTGTTCAAGCCATCTATAGCCTTTTTTTAATAAAAGGTACGTATAGATCTGATTAAATATTGGAGGAATATTAGTGATTATATCCACATCTATTTGGGGTGACCTTGAAGTTAATGAAAAAGAAATATATCGTTTTGAAAAAGGAATTCCGGGATTTGAGGAGACGACTGAATTTGTGTTGCTTGATCAAGATGAGGCACCCTTTTACTATCTCCAGTCCCTTCAGCAAAAAGAACTCTCTTTTGTTGTAGTGGATCCTTTTATTTTTTATCCTGAATATGAGTTTGAACTCCCTGATAGCGAAGCAGAAGAACTGAAGATTGAATCTAATTTGGTCGTTCGTAGCATACTAACATTACAGGAGCAGGTGGAAAACTCAACGATTAATCTATTGGCACCTCTAGTGTTCAATCCCGATAATAGGCAAGCCAAGCAAGTTGTTCTGCACCAGTCTCCGTATCAGACCAAGCATTCACTGCAACCCGTTAAGGAAGACAAAACCGTCCGCTCAAAGGAAGGTGAATAAGCATGCTGGTACTTTCGCGTAAGAAAGGCGAATCTATTATTATTCAGGATCACATTGAGGTCACGGTGCTCGGAGTAGAGGGAGATACTGTTCGTATAGGAATTTCAGCACCCAAACAGATGGACATTTTTCGCAAAGAAATCTATTTATCCATTCAAGAGTCCAATCGTGAATCTGCTGCCCATACGCAGTCAAATTTAGATGCTTTGCGCAAGATGATAAATAAAAATAACGAAAAATAAAAAAAATCCTAAAATGCTATTAAAAGTTCGACGAGAATGTCGATATATATAGTACAAGCTATTGCGGAGGGGCGGCCGACTTCAACGGATAGCTGTAACAACAATAAACCACATGGATGTGGGACATTTACCTTCAGGGAGGAAATTTAAAATGATTATCAATCACAATATCGCTGCAATGAACACGCACCGTCAATTGAACAACAACACTACTAACACAAACAAAGCGATCGAAAAGCTGTCTTCCGGTCTTCGTATCAACCGTGCTGGTGACGATGCTGCTGGTTTGGCAATTTCCGAAAAAATGCGTGGTCAAATCCGTGGTTTGGATATGGCTTCTAAAAATGCTCAAGATGGCATTTCTTTGATCCAAACAGCTGAAGGCGCACTGAACGAAACACACAGCATTCTGCAACGTGTTCGTGAGTTGGCTGTACAATCTGCGAATGATACAAACACTGATGCTGACCGTGCTGAGCTTCAAAAAGAAGTAGGGGAATTGACAACAGAAATAGACCGTATCTCCACAGATACTGAATTCAATACTAAAAAATTGTTGGACGGTGCTGGTGTCAGCGGAGCGGTGTTCCACATTGGCGCTAATATCGGCCAAAATATTAAATTGTCTATTGGAAATATGGGTGCTACATCACTGGGTATTAGTACAGTGGCAATTGGAACTCAATCAGGTGCAAATGCTGCAATTTCAGTTCTGGATGCGGCTATTACAAAAGTGTCCTCTGAACGTGCGAAATTGGGAGCAAACCAAAACCGTTTGGAGCACACAATCAACAACTTGGGAACTACTTCCGAGAACCTGTCTGCTGCTGAATCCCGTGTTCGTGATGTAGACATGGCTAAAGAAATGATGAACCAAACGAAAAACAACATTCTTGCTCAAGCTTCTCAAGCTATGTTGGCACAAGCGAACCAACAACCGCAAGCTGTTCTTCAATTGCTTCGTTAATCATTTTTTAATGGAACTGCTGAGAATATTCTCAGCAGTTTTTTTGTGTTTATATTTTACATATAAGGAATTGTTGTTACCTTCATATTTTATAAGTCGAATCTAACTTATAATTATCAATTAACCGATATATATACTAACTGATTCGTAAATGCGAAATGAGAGGAATGCATGATGAAAACTATAGCGTTATGTATGATTGTAAAAAACGAGCAAGAGTATCTTAGAAGATGTCTTGATAGCGTAAAAGATAAAGTAAATCAGATTGTAATTGTCGATACAGGCTCAACAGATGAAACCGTTAATATAGCTAGAGAATACACTAATGATGTATATCATATGGAATGGATCAATGATTTTGCAGCTGCCAGAAATGAGTCTATTAAATATGCAACTACAGATTATATTCTCGTACTTGACGGGGATGAATATCTTGAGGGATCCGCTAATTTACAAAAGGAAATTGCATCAGGAGCGGATTACTACTTCACAAAAATATATAATGTTATGTCATCTGATAGAGGGATAACTCATTTAGCCATTCGCATTTTTGCTAACAATAAGGGCTTGCATTATCGTAATCGTCTTCATGAACACTTAAATACGATGGAACAAGAAGATAAATTAAAGGAAGCATATGCTGAGCTGACTATTTCCCATACTGGTTACACAGATGAAATGATGAAGAGCAGAGAGAAGGCAAACAGAAATTTACCCCTCATGTTAAAAGAAGTGGAAGAGAATCCTACTGTCTATAACCTTTTTAATATGGGAAGGACGTACACATGGGTGGGAGAACATGAAAAAGCAATTAAGTACTTACAAAGAGCATACCCTTTAAGCAAAGAACTTACAATTGCTCCGGAGTTGATTTCAACATTATGTAGGAGTTTAGGTGAGTTGAAGAGATATGAAGAGGCTCTAATTATATTACAAGAGGCCACAATAATTTATCCTGGTGAAGTGGATTTAATTCATCTTCAGGCGCTGTTTTATATGGAAATTAATTACTATAGAGATGCAATAGCGAGAATGAACAAATGCCTTAAAGTGGGTGATCGAGGTATCACAGTCACTGAGGGCAACGGCAGCTATATTGCACATTTCAGACTCGCAGAATGGTATGAATCACGAAATGATTTGATGAAGAGCTATGAGCATATTTTAGAAGCTTTCAAGCTGAAAAAAGATTTTGTACCAGTTATGGGGAAATATTTTAGAATTATGGAGAAGGTAAATGTTCCATTAGAGGAAGTATTTTCATTTACGCAACAGTTGTATCCAATATCAAACAGTGGACAGCTAGAAAAGCTATTAGAGGTGATGTATAAGTTGAGACATCCCCTCTTGCAAAGATATCTGACAGAGTATATGGTGACTGTTCAAGATAATGTCATGGCTACTGCGAGGCAATACACTAGGGATTATAATGGAGCGCAAGCCTTATGGTTGAAAATGGCGGATGTAGATGAGCAAAATGGGGAGGACATTTTATTATTATCCTTTATTCTCAGAGATGAAACTCTATTTAGAAGGTTCAAATCACTGCTCAATCTAAGTCAAAAGGAACAAAAAAATTTATACAAAATTTTGATGAATGAATTTTCTGAAGATGTAAAGTTAACATCACATCTCGAGAATATATTAGAGAGAACACTGATACATCTAATTCGATTACAAGAATTTGAAACCTTTGAAATAATACTGAATTATTTGTGGCAGGGTAGTGTTGATGTGAAGATTAAAGTCTGTGGGTACCTTGTGAGCTACGGTTTTAACGAGATAGCCATTGATCTATTAGTTAAACTGTTTGAACAACATCCAAGGAATATAAGTATTATTAAGATGCTGGGTGATGCCTGTCTTAGTTCTGAATATTATCAAGATGCACAGCTTTTTTATACAAAATTACTTGAAGTTAGTGATGATTATGTCGCGTATGAGAGGGCTTACGAGTTATATGAAAAAGTGGATGATGAAGTTGCGAGGAAATCTATTTTAAGTCAAATAATTCATAAATTCCCATTATGTGCATGGTGTAAATATAATTTCAATAGATAATATAATATTCGAAATAAGGAGTTTATTATGAATAATTTCACAGTAAAAAACAAACCACGTCTGGTAGCCCTGTGGCCAGAATGTTTAAATGTCCATCTAACTAAAGATCTTGGAATGATACCGTTTATTCTTCATAAATATCATAATTATGATTCTGCAATAGCATGTTATGGTATTGAGGATTTCCCTTATATAGAGGCAGAAGTTAAGGGGTTGAAGATTGATTCTGTTGAAAATGGAGGAGATATCTTAACTGATGGTAATAATTATCTTACAAAACGAGCAAAAGAGATTGATATATTATTCTTAATGGGAATTTATCCATTTACGCTGAGTTGGATGGAGAAATACAAAGCTATAAATCCAAAGGGAAAGATTTATTTAAAGTTGGACGCAAATATATATTGGATGAATAGTATTGATTTAACGGAGGATCTATTTGAGACACTTAAAAAATGTGATGTAATCAGCGTTGAAAGCAAGAGACTATACCATTATTTAAACAAAAAGTGGCCCTTGAAAATAGAGTATGTTCCTAATGGATTTTACAATTTCCATTCAAGTCCAAGTGTGGGTTTTAATGAAAAGGAAAATGTTATTTTAACGGTTGGAAGAATTGGAACTCACCAAAAAGCTAATGAAACTATGTTAGAGGCATTTAAATTAGCAGCTTCAGAAATTCCTGACTGGAAGCTTAAACTTGTTGGGAATGTTGAGGAACATTTTATCGAATATGTACATGAGTTTTTCACTGAAAATCCAGAGCTGAGAGACAGGGTTGAATTAGTCGGCTCTATAGAAAATAGAAAGGTTATTGAAAATGAATATAGACAAGCTAAAATTTTTTGTTTGACTTCGAGATACGAAGGATTCCCCTTGGTTTTCACGGAAGCTGCTAAAAACGGGTGCTTTATCGTCTCGACCGAACTTGACCCGGCTTTTGATATCACTAATGAAAGCGCGTTTGGAACTCTTTTTCCCATAGATGATTATTACAGATTGTCTGAATTACTAATTGAGGTTTGTAATGACAGTATAAGATTGGAGCAGACGTGTTGTGAAATTCAAAATTTCGCAGAAACTAATTTTAACTGGACTAATATATGCGATAAGCTTGACCTTTTATTACATCTAAATTAATGGGGGAACTCTAGTGATCGAAATTACATTCCAAAATGATGAAGTTAAGTTGGTAAATACACAAAATAACACTTCGGAAACTGTTCTGCATTTCGGGGGGATTCATAATAACTTTACAACGATAAGTTCGTCTAAGCTGCTACAGGAATATATTCATATGCTGGAAAACTATTCAACTATACAAAAGTACACTTACGGCGAAACTACCATGATTGATATCGTGGCACTTACAAGCCTTGTATACAATGAATTAATGGCTGGAAAGCATTCGGAGATCAGGGCTTTAGAGGTGGGAAGCTGGTTCGGGTGTTCAAGTTATTTCTTTGCCAATAGTCTTAAAACGTTCTCAGATAGTAATTTCCTATTTTGTATGGATACATGGCAAGGTAGTCCAGATACAGCAAGCCATAATATTGCAAATTATGAGAATGCATTCGAACATTTTAAAAGTGTAATGAGATATGCTGGTGTTTACGACAATATAAAACCTATTGTGTGTGATTCAACGGTGGGTATGGACATTCTGCAGGATGATTATTTTGATATTATTTTTGTGGACGCTAACCATACGTATGACTATGTTTATCAGGATATAATCAAAGGAATAAGGAAAATTAAGGTAGGCGGACTATTAATAGGGCATGATTGTGAGTGCTATGCAGATGAACTTCCTCCTCATCTTTTGCATGGTAATAATAAGCATTTAGACGGTATAGAGGGTTATCATACAGGAGTAATTAAAGCCTTGGAAGATATTTTTGGCAGATCCTATAATCGGTTCAATCAAAGTCTTGTCTGGTATAAGAGAATTACTCAAGAAGACAAAGATTTGTTATTAAAAATGGAGTCGGTGGATCGAGAGGATACTTTAGAATTGGTTGATACTATGAAGGAAGCAATTCAATTTATATACAAAAACATCACAGAGGGTAAATCAGATATGCTTCAAATTCTTACTGCAGATACGGTACAGGCAGCAAGTCAGCTGGAGAAAGTAATGATTCCGCTTTGTGAGAAACTTTATAATAAAGACTTAAAAATTAAAACGAATGAGCTAAAGAGTGCTTTATTAGATTTTCAAATTACGTGTAATAATGATTTTCCGCGAGCTCTTTTTGTGCTGGAATCGAGAGTTATCGAGAGTTTCAATATATGGTTGGAATGTTTCCTTGAAAGTGAAAAAAAGTAATTTGGTGTACCTAGTTGGTGAGATTGCACAGGGTGAAATCTAAGTAAGGATGTGAGCGGGGATGAAGGTTGTTATTTTAGCAGGAGGCCGGGGAACACGAATTAGCGAAGAATCCCATTTAAGACCTAAACCCATGATTGAAATAGGGGATGCCCCAATACTTTGGCATATCATGAAGACCTATTCTTATTATGGCTATAATGAATTCATTATCTGTTTGGGTTACAAAGGATACATTATTAAAGAGTATTTTGCGAATTATTATCGCCATATGTCAGAAGCAATTACCTACGACTTCACCTCTGGCAACGCTGTCGAAGTTCACCAAAATTCAGTTGAACCATGGAAAGTCACTTTGGTCGAGACAGGCTTAAATACAATGACTGGTAGCCGTATAAAGCGTATTGAACCTTATATAGGGAATAACCCATTTATGCTTACATATGGCGATGGCTTGGCAGACATTAATATTGAAGAACTGGTGAATTGCCACAGGGAAGGTGGGAAATTGGCTACCATTACCGGAGTACAACCAGATGGAAGATTTGGTCGACTTGAATTGGAAGGTGAGTCTGTTAGAGGATTTACTGAAAAAGTAAAAGGAGATGGAGGCTGGATTAATGGTGGGTACATGGTTTGCCAGCCTCAAGTTTTCAATTATATTCAAGACACGGAGAAAACAATTTTAGAGCAGGAGCCTTTGCAAAACTTAGCCCGCGATGGGGAATTGAACGTTTTTAGACACCATAGCTTCTGGCAGCCTATGGACACTATACGTGAAAAGATTATCCTTGATGAGCTTTGGGAGAAGCAAAAGGCTCCTTGGAAAGTATGGTCGAGTTCGTAAAACAAGTTCTATGGAGTGAAGTAGCATGTTTAAACTAACTTTAACGATGGATGAACTGCATAATTATGTTCTTCGCCAGTTAAATAATTTTTATCCTGATAATGACTTGTTAAGTAAAGATAAATTATTTAAAGATTCGTTTGATCATGCGCTTGAACGTACTGAGTATTGTTTTCAGCATATAGCCTTACAAGCTTACCATCACCAAGGTAATACATTTTTCTCACATCTACATTCAGATCAATACACGCTATTTTTATGGTTTTTGTCTAATTCAGTATGGAAGAGATTTGATGATTCTGAGTTGGCATCCAAGCTTTTTTATCTAAATAAGGCTTTAAACGGGGTAGTATGCATGTACGATGCAAATATGCCCAACATTTTTCTCATCCTACATGGTGGTGTTGTATTGGGTAAAGCATCCTACAGCGATTTTTTTGTGTGCTATCAAGGGTGTACTGTGGGGGCTATTAATGGAATTTATCCTAAGCTGGGGAAAGGAGTTATTTTGGCTCCTCAGTCATCGATTATCGGAGATTGTACTGTGGGCGATCTAGTTACAATTGGAAACCAAGCCTTACTTAGAAATAGGAATCTGGATAGCAGATCGCTCTATTATCGCCACATCGATACAGGACAGCATGCTATTAAAAGGGCTAAAACACCATGGGCCCAGTCGTTTTTCAATGTTCCAATCATACCAGATGGAGATGATCTTTGAGAGTGAAGACAGTCTTAATCAGCGGTGCTAACGGTTATATAGGCCTTCATATAGCACAGTTGCTGAAAAATAATAATTATAAAGTTATCACAGCCACACGAGACTTAGACGGGGACATTATGATGGATTTTTCGGTTCCATCAAAGGTATCACTCTTAAATTATTCTGGTATTGATGTGATGATACACACTGTTTCACCAAATGAAGAACTTTACAGACACGATCCTTATCGTGCCTTATCAGAAAATGCAGCTGGAATACATGCAGCAATTGATTTTTGTAAGAATAATAACATTCGAGATTTTATATATCTTTCTAGTTTTCATGTCTTCGGAAAACAAAGTGGACTATTAAGAGAGGATACCTGCGTCACGCCAAGTAATGACTATGGACTTGCACATTATACAGCTGAACAGACTGCTAGAATGTTTGATCGCAACAAACAGATCAATGCATGGATAGTTCGTCCGTCTAATCTTTTTGGAGTCCCAGCAAGTATTGAAAGATTCAAGAGATGGAATTTGATACCTTTTCTATTTTGCAAGGAAGCGGTTGACCAGCAAAAAATAACTCTTTTAACTTCAGGGAGCCAGATTCGCAACTTTGTGGGTATTTCTGATGTGTTGAAAAAAATACTATGGATATTGGAAAAACGACCAGTTAATCGAATTTTACATGCTTATGGAAAAGAAACTATGAGCGTTTTGCATTATGCACACCTTGTTCAAAAGGTTGCGTTGGAAAGCTTTAATCTTCCTGTGCAAATCATTCGCCCAGAAGGAGATAGCCAAGCCGTTAAATTTCAGTTTACAAGTTTATATAATAATCCCGAAATTTTACCCACAGATGATATGGGGATATTTGTGAATGAAATGCTTAAAGTTCTTCTAGCGCATTAACAGAAAGGAAATAGCAATTATGATTTGCTGAACTTCGGCTTGGGTATTTTCCCGGAGTTGCGATTTATTTTTACTGTTATAATTATACCCATTATAAGGAATTCATAGAAAGAACAATGTTTTCCGATAAATGTTTTATTAAGATTCATTGCGATGAGAGAAGGGGCAAGAATATTCAAAGAATGATGGAATAATTAGAGATTATTTTAACTATATATCAGACTATTTTGCAATTGATATTGTAAGAACAGGTGAGAATGGGGAAGATTCTGAATATTATTAAATAAATCATTAAATAAAAAAGTAAAGGGAAGGTACTTATGGAATTATTAAACAAATTACAACAAACTCTCCTACTAATTGGACAAAATGAAGAATTAAGAAGTAAAACACTGACTTGGTTTAAGGAAATAGAAGAACTATTGCATTACCCACAAGGGAGTATTAGGGATGAAATAACAGGTCCTATTTTAGATGCTATGTATAATGAAAATAATATTTTTAGAAAGCAACTTTCCAATGGGTTGGTATTTGATTTTTATTACAGAACTAAAATTGCAAGGGACTTTTTAATGTCAACTCCTGAAGTACCTGATCATGTTTGGGAACCTCAAACAACGAAATTATTATTACTGCTGAGTAAAAATTTAAAACAAGTCCTAATTGGCGGGGCTTATTTCGGTGATCAGGCTATATTGCTGGCTAACGAAATTAAAAATAACAATGGAGTTGTACATGCATTTGAACCGAATTTGGATCAATTCAATATGTTAAATCATAATGCTAAGATCAATGGATTAAATAACTTAAAAGCATGGAGAATGGGGCTTTGGAAAGATAGTGAGAGTTCCTTTCGTCTTGTAGGAGAAGATTCGTTTGCTCATGCTGAATCTGTTGTGAACGAAACTACGCAGGTGAATAAAGATATCTTTTCTACAGTTTCGATTGGTGACTACTTGGAGAGAGAACAAATACGAAAACTTGATTTAATCATGCTCGATATCGAGGGGTTAGAGTATTCTGTTTTACAGGGAGCTGAAAAGCAATTGAATCTTCCTGATTCGGAGGCACCAACCATTGTTTTCGAAGTACACAGAAGCTATGTAGATTGGAGTAATGGTCTTCAAAACAGTGAAATAATTAAATATCTTAAGAAATTTGGATATTCGGTTTTCGCAATAAGAGATTACAATTCAAATGTTGATATGACAGATTTACCAATTGAAATCATTCCTCCAGATAGAGTGTTTCTTGAAGGTCCTCCTCATGGTTTTAACATGCTGGCGGTTAAAGATACTTCAATACTTAACTCTACTTCTTTTAAAATATGTTATGACGTTAGTCCCAAGCTATTAAAACATAAAAATTCCCATTTACATCAACCGACTAATGAAGAGTTACAGATTTAGTGAGTCGAACGAAATGCACAATAAGATCAATCAAATCATATATCAGATAGAAAATTGAGTAGAGTCTCTCAAAATATTTAAAGCAATAAGGAGAGTAAACATGTTAGTTCAGCCAGCACCTTTGCATCAGGCAGCGGTGATTGAAATGGAGCCTATTGAGGACAGCCGCGGTTATTTTGCCAGAAGCTTTTGCAAAAAAACGTTTTCTAAGCATGGAATTTATTTTGATATGGTTCAATCCAATATGGCATTCAATCGATATCCTAATACGCTAAGGGGAATGCATTTTCAGCTACCTCCCTACTGCGAGGACAAGATCGTCTCTTGCTTTCATGGAGCCATCTACGACGTTATTATAGACCTTAACCGTAAAAGCCCCACCTTCGGAAAATGGTTTGGACTAACTTTGTCTGAGGAAAACCGTTTGTCTTTATATGTCCCGAAGGGTTTTGCTCATGGTTACCAGACGCTGACGGAAAACACGAGCATTCATTACATGGTCAGTGAGTACTATACTCCTTCTCATGAGTCTGGAGTTCGTTGGAATGATAAAGCCTTTGGAATAGAATGGCCTCTTAAGGACGGGCTTATTATTTCCTCGAAGGATGAACAGTGGAAAGACTTTAATATAAGTACCGATGGAATGATTTTGTGTGAGGGAGTAGGACATGAATAATTATACGGCAACACAGATCCTTGAAACTTTACAGTCTGGACATGAGGCAATTTGTTATTTGGAAGATTGTATCCATCGTGGAGAGCTAAACCTATCTGACATCATAATATTTGATAATATGGTTGAGTTGCTGTATGCGCTCGAAAATGCCACGTCAAATGTGTCTGTGCCTAACCGTGTAAAAGAGATTAAAGCTAATATTATGTTCTATATTGAACATCTTAAACAGAATGCAATCAATGAAAATGTAGAGGCATTTTTATATGATTTTCGCTTTCATGTTAGATCTCTGTTCCGGATTTTGGAGTTTGAAATTGCTTATATCGTGGAGGATTTCGTTGACAAGCAGGACTATCCGCGTCTTTATCCAGAAGTAGGAATCGTTAATCATGGTGATATTGCGGCACTAGGGGAAAAAGCCGGCTGTAAAGTTAGTGTCGTTTTGGTCGCGTACAATAATCTCAATTATACACGCGATTGTGTGGAGAGCATTTTAATGAACACAGACAATGTAGAGTTTGAATTAATTTTAGTAGATAATGGCTCAACAGATGGAACAAAAGAGTATTTTGATTCCATTCCTGGTGCAAAGGTCATCCATTTGAAGTATAACTTGCATGTTGTGAAAGGCTTCAATATAGGTCTAATGGCGGCAGAAGGTAAATATTCTGCTGCGGTATGCAACGATTTTATTTTTACGCCAAACTGGTTGAAGAATTTGATGATTTGTATTGAATCAGATCCTGAAATTGGTTATGTGTCTCCAGGGGCTACTTTCATATCCAATATGCAGCAAATTTCAATACCCTTCTCATCCAAAGAGGATTTTCAAGAAAAAGCCAGAGAATACAATGTAAGTGACCCTACAAAATGGGAAGAACGTGTGGTGCTGTTGCCCAATGTTTTATGTTGTCCCACAGCACTTTTGGATCGAATTGGTTATTATGACACTCGCTTTTTCCGTGGTGAATTTTCAGACGATGACATCAGTTTCAAAATCAGACGCGCTGGATACAAGCTCGTTTATTGTGCGGATACAGTGACGCACCACTATGGGAGCTTAACCACCGCCAGTGATCATCAGACGAATTCCTTAGAAGAAGGAAGACAAACCTTTATAGATAAATATGGTTTGGACGCTTGGTTGGATGCACGTATGAGTGCGGCTTATATGAGGCTTGATTTCAGCCATTTGTCCAGTGTGAAGTCTATTCTCGGGGTTGATGTAAAATGCGGAGCTACTTTGCTCCAAATTAAAAATCATATATGGTCAACTTATGGTATTAAACCACAACTATCCATATGTACAACAGAACAGAAGTACGAAGCAGATGTGAGTTCCATTTCAGAAAATGTATTCTTGCTGGATAATTTGCGTTATTTACCAGAAGAGCTTGATGGTAAGATTGACTTAGTCTATATTGAAAAGCCTCTTGATTGTTACTCTGACGATTTGGATACCATTTTCCGTAATCTTTCCAAGATTATGAATACTAATGGGAAGCTAATTTTTATGGTTAACAATAGCATAAGCATAGAGGCTCTATATGAAATGCTCAATTCTTCAAATTCCATACACAATCGCAAAATTTATATACGGGATATGCTTTATTTGCAGGCGAGGACTCATGGTTTTGAACCAACCTCTTTTATCAATATTGCTCCAGAACGCAGCTCTGAGAGTAATCAAGTCGTAGAGGATTTGGCCAAGTTTCTAACTGGCGGCAGAGAATTAGAATCGAAATATTTGGAGTCATTATTACACTCTACTTTTGGAATCTATCAAATGGACTATCAGGCTACTTTACAATAGGCTTAATCAAAAAGAATTTTTATAAAAGTCAGGAGCACCTATGATGAAATCAGGCATGGTTGATCGTAGTTTTTGGGTTGGGAAAAATGTGTTCCTTACAGGACATACAGGATTTAAAGGGAGCTGGCTTAGTCTGTGGCTTCATAGCATGGGCGCAAAGGTGACAGGTTACTCTCTGCCAGCCCCCACTAGCCCAGCTTTATATGAGTTAGGTAATGTAGAGAACGTTCTGGTGGAATCGACTATCGGTGATGTGGCTGATTTGGAGATGCTAAGACGGTCTTTGCATAAGGTAAACCCAGAGATTATCATTCATATGGCAGCGCAACCTTTGGTCCGAAAGTCATATGAAGATCCAGTTCAGACTTATAGTACAAATGTGATGGGAACGGTAAATGTAATGGAGGCAGCTCGTACCTGTAGTTCAGTACGGGTGATTTTAAATGTAACAACAGATAAATGTTATGAAAACCAAGAGTGGCATTGGGGATACCGTGAGAATGAACCTTTAGGTGGATATGATCCTTATTCGAGCAGTAAAGCGTGCTCAGAACTGATTACGTCAGCATATCGGCGATCCTTTTTTCAATCATCCGATATCAGAGTAGCTACAGCACGAGCAGGAAATGTGATTGGAGGAGGCGATTGGGCTGAAGATCGTTTGATTCCTGACTTAATCAGAGCTTTGACGAATGGAGAACAAATTTCAATCCGAAATCCCGAAGCTGTTCGTCCTTGGCAGCATGTACTGGAGCCGTTATCTGGGTATCTAATGCTTTGTCAACGTCTATATCTGGAAGGCGAGGAATATGCGCAAGCTTGGAATTTTGGACCGCGAGACTGGGATGCTAGGTCAGTTGAATGGATAGTCGAACAAATGCTTAGCAGATGGCCTTATGTACACCCTGGGTATAAGGTAATAAGACAGGATCATATGCATGAAGCGAATATGCTTAAGCTGGACTGCTCCAAGGCGTTGAAAGAGCTTAACTGGGCTCCAAGGTGGCAATTGGATAGAGCATTGGATGCTACTATTCAATGGGTTGTTGGTTATTTGCAAGGCAGAGATATAAAGGAACTGTGTGAGCAGCAGATTGCTGATTATGAAGCAGATTGTTTGGGTGGATAACAGAAAGTTATTCCTTTAGTTATCATATGAATAAGGTAGGGCTTTCAAGCGGAAAGTTTTGAAGGTTCTACCTTTTATTTTATATATGTTAAAAATGAAAGCTTGCAATTTCAATGACCCTTATATATAGAGGTCATCAATTTTTAAATATTCTATTCAAACTCGTGCATTGCGAACCGATAAATATAATAAATAATCCCATCGGAGGTTGTAAGATGAATCTGCAATTCTCTCTTTCGACAAATGTGGTGAGTGGTAATACAAGCGGGATAAGTCAACATAGCGAGGCTGTAGCTCATCAGGATAACCAACTAATACAAGCCGTAAGAAGTGGATCAGAATTAAGCAAACTTGAAAGGCAGGGAGTTTCATTCTCCATGGGGGATGAGCAACTTATTAAGGCAATAGATAAAGCAGTTAAGGCTCTTCAGGGACCTACAACTACGTTGGAAATGAGTGTGCATGAAAAAACACATCAGATATTGGTCAAAGTCCTCAATAAAGACACAGGAGAATTGATCCGGGAGATTCCTCCTGAAAAGACGCTTGATTTAGTAGCAAAGATGATGGAGATTGCAGGAATTCTCATAGATGAAAAGGTATAAGGAGGCAATTAGATGCGTATAAATGGCTTTTCAGGAATGGATATAGATAGCATGGTTACATCCTTAATGACTGCCAAGAAAACCCCGTTAAACAAGCTGAATCAGCAGAAGCAGACATTAGAGTGGACGCGTGATAGCTACCGCGAATTAAATACTAAAATTGTTCAATTTAGAGACAAACTATCGAGCATGAGTAAGTCAGAGGCAATGAACACTCAGAAAGCAACGTTAACTGGTAATACAACGGCTATTAAAGCGGAGGCTAATGCTGATGCTAGCTCTACACCTATGTCTGTAGTCGTTAACAAGTTAGCAACAAAGTCCAATATGCAGACCTCTACAGGTCTACGTACAGCGGGCAGCAGTACAGCAGATGCTACTAAAAATACAACATTGGAGCAAATTGCAGGTGGCAGCGCGTCTGATACTTATGAGTTAAATATTAATGACAAAACAATCACGTTTCTGAAAACTGATACAATATCTGCAGTGATGGGCCGCATCAATTCAGAAGGGGCGAATGTAACAGCGACTTTTGATGAAATCAGTGGTAAGTTCTCCATTACAGCTAAAGATTATGGGGATAAAAATAATATTAAATTAACTGGTGCTGATAAGCAGGTTAAAAGCAGTACGCTTATGGATTTATTCCAAATTAGTTCTACAGATGTAAAGGCGGCTGAAAAAGGGGAAGTTATAGTAACGAATACTGCAGATTCGAGTTCCAAAACTTATAATCCTGATAACAATTCCCTTGTCGTTAATGGAGTGTCGCTGACTCTGTTAGAGACTACTGGAACTACTGGACCAGCTAAAATCACAACCCAGTCAGATCCAACAAAAGCTATGGAGACCATTAAATCTTTTGTGGATACTTATAATGACCTACTAAGTACATTTAATACGAAACTAAGTGAACAAAAGTATCGCGATTTTCCTCCACTGACAGCCGATCAAAGGAAAGACATGAAGGAAGATGAAATTAAGCAGTGGGAAGAAAAGGCAAAAAGTGGTCTCCTCAAAAATGATTCAATTTTAAGTTCTGCTGTCTCTTCAATGCGTATGACTATTTCCAGTAAATTAGGCGGTTTGAGTGCGGTTGGTATTACAACAGGCCAATACTACGAGAATGGGAAATTACAAATTAATGAAGAGAAGCTGAAGGCAGCTTTGACAACAGATCCTGATAAGGTTATGAATATATTCAAAGGGTCCTCTGCTGATGTAGACAGCAAGCCCATCTTTAGCGAGTTGAGAAGTAAGCTTGATACTACGTTAGACATGTTTGTAAAAAAAGCAGGTACATCAAAATTCGATACAAATGCTAGTATGACCTTAAAGGCTGACAGTATAATGGGAAAGCAGCTTAAGAACTATAACAGCGATATTAAAGAGATGACCCAAAAACTCGCTGATGCTGAAACACGCTATTACAAGCAGTTTTCGGCTATGGAAAAGGCTATGAGCAAGTACCAGTCGCAGTCGTCCAGTTTGACAAGCTTTTTACAATAGTCTAGAAAAGGGTGATTCGTTTGATCTCATCTCCTTATGAAAAGTATAAACAGTCTTCGGTGCAGACCTCTACGCCAGGGCAGCTCATTATTATGTTATATGACGGTGCTATTCGCTTTGTAAAGGCAGGTCTGGAAGGGATATCATCTAATGATATTGCTAAAGCAAACATAAACCTGGGCAAAGCACAAAGTATTATTAGTGAGTTAATGTCTACTTTAAACTACTCGTATGATATTTCCAAAAATTTATATGCTTTATATGAGTATATGAACTATTTATTGATTCAAACGAATATCAAGAAAAAGATTGAGTCAGGTGAAGAAGTGCTGGGTTATCTGCAAGAATTACGTGAAACTTGGATTGCAGTGAACAAGCTAACGGCAGGTATGTCATTGTCAACGGAACAGTAAGCTATGATCAATGAAGTTTTATCCCAATTGGAGCAACTAACCCAACAATTCATACTTCGACTGAATGAGACAAATTACGAGGAAGTTGAGATTTTTGTCGAAGTTCGTCAAATGAAGGTGGATCAATTGGTAAATGCCTTGGAAAATTCACCGATGACAGAAGAACAAAAAATGAAGTTAGAGTCTATTCTAAGCTATGATGCGTTAATTGATCAGCGTATGCAATCGTTAAAACAGGAAGCCCAAAATTGGCTTGTTCAAAGAAATATAGCCAAATCGCAACGCAATGCTTATGAATCTAACTATACGCCTGATAGCTTTCTGATGGATCGTAGAAAATAAATTCTAGAAGCTCTCGTCTAACACGCTTTATTATGTGGACGAGAGCTTCTTCAACAATTAAATAGTTTCTAAATAAAGAAAAGAACCCTCAAAAGCAAAAAGATCTATCAATTTATCGTTTCAGACTCTAAAATGTAGTTTAAAACATGATTAGTAAGTCTGCTCTAGTTCAAGTTCTGAAGATCAAGGAACAAAGTTGTTGACTATTTACCCATTGTATTATATATGGAATAACTATACATGAAAACATTATCAATTCCAATTGACAATGGATAACTTTGGGTGGTATAGTCAAAAATGTGGGCGAGAGCTTCACTTCATTTGATGACGAAGGGAATGTTAGTGCATGCAAGGTAAAGTAAAATGGTTTAACGCAGAAAAAGGTTATGGTTTCATCGAAACGGCTGACGGCGGCGACGTATTTGTACATTTTTCCGCAATTCAAACAGAAGGCTTCAAAACACTTGAAGAAGGACAAGACGTGGAGTTCGACATCGTCGAAGGCGCACGTGGACCACAAGCCGCTAACGTAACCAAATTATAATCATCCCCGGCATAGCCGACCTACATAATTGGTAAGATGGTTAGCAATGGATAACGCGCTAGCAACTGCCCTGGAATATATTCCAGGGCTTTTTTATGTTTTCTACATACATAAAAGAGCCCCTTACACGGTGGTAAGGGGCTCAACATAACAGAACCTTTACTCTAGAGAACCGTCAAAGTCAGCCATCTCCACAAAAATGGTATTGGAGGAGGCAGATTGTTTCTCTACGCGTCCGTCTGGATAACGGAATTGATAGCGCAGGATGGCCTGGGCGATCAAGTACGCGCGGAGTGCAGATTCGATATCGAAGGAGAAGACGATGACGGCTTTATGGTCAGGATCAAGCTGGCCTAACGGGATACCTTGGAGCAGATTAGGATGCGGAATTGGCACAGAGTTCACGGTGACGGTTCTCAGTACAAGGAAATCTTCGGCTGAGAATGGTGCTGTGAGCAATAGCTCCTCCAGCGGAGTGTTGCCGATGTTTTCCACCTGGACGGTGAATGACAGGGTATCTTCTTGCCCGACACGCAGAGCGCTGGAGCTAAGTGTAAGTTTAGGAATGGCTGCAATGACGGCCACGCCTACAGTGTTGGTTTGAGCGGTTTCCTGCAGGGTCTCTCCACCACTACGACGCGAGGTATATTCGATGGTGGCCTGGTTGCTAAATGTACCATCTGCAGGTGCTTCACGGATTTGTGCCTGGAGCGTAAGGGTGAGCGTCTCTCCTGGTGCAATATCCGGGAGCGTAATACCAGTGCCAGGATTTGCGCCTGGCTGTGCTTTTTCTTGGATAGTCAGGCTGTTGGGTACATAAACAAGTCCATGCGGCAACGGGTCCGTGAACAACGGATACTGCGCCGAGATTCCCCCTTTATTTGTGATCTGAATGGTGAAGGTCAGTGTGTCTCCTACAGAGGCGTCATGGGTGTTCACCTGTTTCACTAATTCGAGCAGTGGGAATACCACTGGGATCGTCACGGTATTGGTAGTCAATGTGCCTGGTACGATTCTTCCTCCAGGCAATGTAAATGAGTAGGTAAAGGCAGCTTGATTTACGATGTAGCCAGATGGTGGTGTCTCGGATACGTTTACCTGATAAGTCAGGGTCAATGACTGACCAGGTTCCACAGAACCTAGACTAACTCCGACAGCAGGATCGGCTTCTGCCAACGATTGACCGTCCAGCTGGATGCTGCCAGGAATGTATATGGTTCCGGCAGGAATAAAATTCTGCAGAATAACTTCTGAAGTAATGTTGCCAAAGTTATGGAGCAGTACCGTGTAGGTCAGGGTTTCTCCTGCTAGGGCCTCCTTATTTTCTGTGGAGATGTTTGCGGAAAGCTGCGGATCGAAAACAGCTACAGTCACGGTATTGCTGGTGACCTCGCTCGCACCGCCACTATCAGCATACTGAAGTCGCACATTATTATTTAGACGTCCTCCGACCGGCAGAGATTGAACATTTACGGTGAAGGATACGTTAATTGTCTGTCCCGCCTGTAAGCTGCCGATAAAGAGTGGTTCACCCGGCTTGCTAGAGGCAGATGGAGAACCGTTAATTTTCAAGCTGTCCGGATTTATGATGGTGCCACTTGGTACGTAATCGGCTAATACGATGTCGGTAACGACGGAACCTCCATCATTAACAAGGGTCAGCTGATAAGGCACAGCATCACCCAATGCGACAGTAGATACCGTCGTGTGCAGCACAGCTGACAAGGCTCCTTGATCGGCAGCGGCTACTTTAACCGAGACGGAAGGCGAAGTGGTTTGCTGATCTAGGCTCCGTCCATCTGGTAACTGGTAGGAGTAAGTCAGCGAAGCTTGATTCTCTAGTAAGCCCGACTCAGGGACACGAACGACAAGTGCGGAGAAGACAGTAGTCGTTTTTTCTCCTGGTGCAATAGCGCCTAGCGTAATACCTTGTTCTGGACTGGCACCATATTGAGCAACTCTATTAACCGAAACAGAGCCGGGAACAAAGGAGAGATCTGGTGGCAATAAGTCAGCCAACAAGCCGAAGGCCCCAATATTTCCGGTGTTTTCCGCGATGATGGAATAGGTGACGCTTTGACCCGGATGTGCGATCTCTGTATTGGTTAATTTCGTAAGGTTCACTACAGGCTGGAGTATAGCAACCGTCACAGGATTGGATAAAATGGCACTCGATTCTTCACCATTTGTGAGCAACAAGCGGGCCTGGTTGGTACGCGGTCCCGGCTGTTCGGTAGCTGCGATACGGACTTCAAAGGATATAAGGGTCTTGGTATTCGCTTCTAATGAAGGCATCGGTATGCCATCACTAGGATCAATTCCAGCCACGGTAGACCCGTTAATCTGAACTGAGTCTGTAATAAACTCGATATCCTCTGGCAATGTATCCAGCAAACGGGCATTTTGCACGGTGTCCGCATCCTCGTTATGAATCACGAGTTCATACGTCAGGGTATTGCCAGTAGTGGCGAAAGGTGAGCTTACGCTTTTACTTAAGGTGATATCTAGCGGTGACACGGCAACCTCAACGATGTTGGATAAATGGAATCCGCTAGCCTCTCGGCCATCTGGAGCATTAAAGCGATAGCCTACCTCAGCCTGATCTACCAGTAGTACAGCTGTAGGGATGGAGGATACCAGCACTTGGAAAGTAACGGTTGCCGATTGTCCTGGTGCTATAGCTGGAGTCGGGATGCCGGAAACTGGGCTTGCACCAGGAGCAGCGATGCCGTTAATCGTCACTGTATTTGGAAGAAATACGGAGCCGTCTGGAATATTGTCACTTACCGTAGTTGAGGCAGCAATGTTTCCGGTGTTGGATACGACAATCGTGTAGGTGATGGTGTCACCTATGGTGGCATTGTTGGTGCTGCTTGTTTTGACTGCTGTCAGGATCGGCTGGAAGACTGGAATAGTCACCACATTAGATGTTGAGCTGCCGGTAAATGCCCCGCTGGTAAAGCTAACTGATGCCTGATTGGTTAATTGTGCAGGTGTAGGCAAGAAATCAACTCGAACCTGGAATGTAACGGTAGTAACGGCTCCAGGAATGAGTGTACCGATGGCAATACCGAATCCCGGATTTCCATCAGGGAAGGAGGTTCCGTTTATAGTAACACTGCCATTCACAAAGGAGCTTCCCGCCGCAATGATATCTGAAACCACTATATTATTGGCAGTACTGATTCCATTGTTGGAGACAGCCAAGGTATAGGTGATGATATCGCCGACAATGGCGTCTGTAGCTGCTGTTCCTTTGACAATGCTCACATCTGGCGAAGATACAGAGATACTAACTGTGTTGGATACAACTGATCCTGATACGGTTCTGCCATCCGGCGGTTGGAAAGTGAATGAGCCTGATGCTTGATCGACCAGTACCTGTGGATTAGGCAGAGCATTGATAACGGTTTGGAAAGTTACGGATACCGTTCCGCCCGGCAGCACAGATCCAACCGGGACGCCCGTTTCGATGGACACACCAGGTTGTGGACTGCCAGCGATACTGACACTGTTGGCAAGGAATGATGATCCGGCAGGGATATTATCACTGATCGTAAGGGCAGCTGCAATATTACCGTTATTCACAGCTGTAATCGTATAGGTTAGTGTATCGCCGACGGAGGCGTTAACAGTGCTCGATGCTTTAGTAAGTGTAATTAACGGCTGGAACACAGGGACGATGAGTGGATCGGAAAAGGCAGTGCCGGTGAACGTTCCGCTGGTAAATGTGACGGATGCAATATCCGTGAGCAGTGGTGGTTGCGGCAAGCTTTGGACAGAAGTTTGGAAACTCACGATAAATGTATTTCCAGGTGCGACGTTTCCAATGACAATTCCAGCAATGGGCGAGGCGTTAGGGAAAGGTACCCCGTCGATAAGGACACTACCCGGAACGAATGAAGTACCTGCTGGGATTGTATCGGTTACAACAGTATCTGTGACGGAATCCACACCGCTATTCGTAATACTCAGTGTATATCTGATCGTATCTCCAACTACAGCGGCTGCCAGACTGGATGTTTTAGTCACCTGAATATTAGGTGCAGACACAGCGACATTAACTGTATTGGATGTGACAGTACCGCTCAGCACTCTACCATCCGGTGGTGAGTACGTAAAGTTCACTTGCCCTTGGTCGGTCAGTATAGGCGGAGTTGGCAGAGACGAGACGATGGTTTGGAAACTTACTGTGATACTGCCTGAAGGGGCCAGTGATCCGAGTGTTATGCCTGTAACTGGCGAAGCTCCTGGCACCAGGATGCCGTTAACGACTACGCTGTTAGGTAATAGTTCAGAACCTACAGGAATGTTATCCGACAGAACAGGTAAAACGGCGATATTTCCAGTATTGGTTAACGTCAAGGTGTAGACCAATGTCGATCCGATCTGTGTGTTGATGGTATTAGCGGTTTTGGTCAGGCCGATGATCGGCTGATAAACGGGCAAGGTCACCGGATCGGATTGCGAAGACGAGGTCAACGCGCCTGAAGTAAAGCTGACAGTCGCTTGGTTGGTTATTTGCGGCGGCTGAGGCAGACTGGCAACGGAGACCTGGAATGTAACGGCTGCTGAGCCACCTACTGCAATGGTGCCTACAGGGATACCTGAGATTGGTGACGCAGCAGGCACAGATGTGCTATTCACGGTCACACTGCCGGGGACAAAGCTGGTGCCTGGCGGCAGTGGATCAGATACGACGGCATTCACGACTGGGCTGATTCCGTTATTCGTAGCGACCACGGTATAAGTAATGGTATCTCCGACTACGGCAACTGTGGCAGAGGCTGTCTTGATAACGTCCACATCCGGCGAAGAGACGGAGACGGTCACGGCCGGAGATACTGCACTTCCGGTCAGGACACGGCCATCAGGTGGCTGATAGCTGAAAGCAGCGGCCGCCTGATTGACCAGTGTACCTGACGCGGGCAGTGAGGTAATAACTGCCTGGAAGGTCAGTGCGACGGTCGTAGCGGCGCCTATAATACCTAAGGGAATCCCGACGGTTGGATCTGAGCCAGGTGCGGCCGTGCCGTTGATCACTACACTATTAGGGATAAAGGCAGCCCCGGCTGGAATCGGATCAGTAAGGACGGTATCGGCGCCAATGTTCCCAGAGTTAGTAACAGAGAATGTGTAGGTCACAGTATCTCCAACCGTAGCTCTTCCCGTTCCTGCACTTTTTGATACAGTGACGATGGGTTGGTACACAGGGATGGTAACGGGATTAGATACAGAAAATCCATTAAATGCACCCGAAGTAAAGCTGACGGTCGCTTCATTAGTAATGGACGCTGGTGACGGCAACGATTGTACGCTAAGCAAGAAGCGAATAGTGGCTCCGCCACCAGCTCCAAGCGTCCCGACAGGAATACCATTTTGCGGGTTGGCCGTAACAGCAGGAGTACCATTGATTGTAACGCTGCCTGGTACAAAGACGGTTCCGAAAGGAATGGTGTCTGTGACGATTACGCCAGTAACAGGATCGAGTCCGTTATTGAACGCAGTTATGACGTAGGGAACCGAATCACCTACGACAGCGACTGCCACATCAGCAGCCTTCGTGACTGTAACATTCGGTGATGAGATCGGAATGGATACGGGCAAGGCTGCACCGCTGCCGGTCAATGTTCGTCCATCCGGCAGTTGGAACGTGTAGTTCACAGTGGCTTGGTTGGTTAGTATAGAGCCAGGTGGTACCGATATGACCACGGCGCTAAATGAGACGGTTACCGTCGCACCTGGGGCGACCGAGCCGATATTAATGCCTGTAATCGGGTCTGCCCCGGGAATAGGCGCACCGTTGACCAACACGCTATTTTGATTCAGGCTAAGCGAGCTGGATAACAGATCAAGCACGACTGTCTCTGCGGGCGCATTGCCTGTATTCGTGACAGTGATGACAAAACCAAGCGTATTCCCTACGGTTGCACGATCTGCGCTCAGAGTATTGGTCACATTCAAAATCGGCTGAAATACAGGCAGGCTGACTTGATTCGAGACGGATTGGCCTGCGAAAGCCCCCGAATTAAAGGAGACCGTTGCCTGATCCGTTGACAAACCTGATGCTGGCAAGGAAGTTACTGTGGCCTGGAAGGAGACCGTTGCCGAGCTGGCAGAAGGGACAGTGCCCACGGACACGCCCGTGGCAATGTTGGCTCCCGGTATAGTGACACCGTTGACTTGTACGGAGTTAGGTACAAAAGTAGTGCCGTCGGCAATCGGGTCGATAAAGACCGTTCCTGTCACAGGTGTGATGCCATTGTTTGCTGCGGTAATGGTGTACGTTATGGTGTCTCCAAAGGCTACAGACGTCTGATTGACTGTTTTGGTCACGGTCACATCTGGATTGGATACAGGAATAAACACCGGATTGGATTGGACGCTTCCATTTAATGTTCGACCGTCTGGAGGCTGGAAAGTGAATGTGGCTGAACCTTGATTTAACAGCCCCAAGCCTGTAGGGACAGCATTAATGACCACTTGAAAGGTTAAAGCGACAGAGGCTCCCGCTGCAATATTTCCAACCACCACACCCGTTTGGGGGTTAGCCCCGGCAACAGGTAAACCATTTACAGTGACGCTGTTGGGTATAAAGGAGGAACCTGATGGAATGGCATCGGTAAAGGTAGCTGTTGCTGCTAAATTACCTGTATTTTGGGCGGTCAGTGTATAGACTACGGTATCGCCTACGGTTGCTTGACTCATATTAGCAGTTTTAACGAGATTGATAATAGGTTGGTAAACGGGAACGACAACGGTGTTGGAGAGTGAGGTGAAATTCAGTGTGCCGCTGGTAAAAGAAACCGTGGCCTGATCACTAAGCTGGGGTGGCTCAGGCAGGATGTTAACAGATACGGAAAAGGTGACCGTTGCTGACGCCCCAGCAGCGATAGAACCGATTGGAATCCCTGTCAAGGGGCTGGCTGACGGCAGCGTTGTTCCATTTACGATAACGGAGCCAGGAACAAAAGAGGAGCCTGTCGGAATGGTATCAGTCACGCGGACATCTGTTACGATTTCGATCCCACTATTGGTAGCTGTAATAGTATAGGTTATCGTATCACCAGGAACGGCATCAGTTGCCGAGGTGCTTTTACTGACCTGCACATTGGGCGATGAAACAGGAATTGTGACGATATTGGACGAAACATTGCCGTTAACAATCCGGCCATCGGGCGGTTGAAAGGAAAAGCTGATATTCGCCTGGTCGGTGAGTTGGGGAGGTAAAGGCACGGAAGTAATCACCACCTGAAAAGTTGTTTGAGTTGTGGCTCCTGGTGCAATGGAGCCAATAGACAGACCTGTTGCGGGACTGGCACCCGGAGCAGGAGTACCGTTAACGACCACACTGTTCGGCACCAGTGCCGAGCCTGTGGGGATATTGTCTGTTAATGTGGCAGCAGCAGCAATGTTTCCATTGTTGGTCACTGCCACAGAATACGTTACGATATCGCCAACCGTTGCCCGTATGGGATCAGCAATTTTACTTACAGTTAGCACTGGAGCATTGACGGCTACTGTCACCGGATTAGATACTGAAACACCTGAAAAAGCGCCGCTGGTATAGCTGACACGCGCTTGATTGGTGAGCTGCGGTGGGCTCGGCAATGGAGAGGATACCGTGACCCTGAACGTGATCGTCGCCCCTCCTCCTGGGGCAATGCTCCCAACCGGGATACCTAATGCCGGATCTCCGTTAGCCACTGCGATGCCATTCAGTGTTACGCTGCCCGCAGTGAATTGGGAGCCAGGCGGGATCGGATCGGAAACGACCACATTGTTCACTGCCTGGATACCGTTGTTGAGTACTGTCAGCGTGTATAACACTGAATCGCCTGGAATGGTAGTGGAACGGTCTGCGGTCTTTGAAATGGACACATTTGGCGCAGACACAGGAATGGATAACACGTTGGATGATGAGCTATCTGTTCGCACCCGCCCATCAGGCAGCGTAAAGGAAATGGCGGCGTTGGCCTGGTCTGTCAGCACAGATGGCGTTGGAAGAGTGGTCACTACAGTTTGAAATGTCAGTGTGATCGGGCTTTGCGGTGACACGGTTCCGATAAAAATACCTGCTGCTGGACTGGCTCCCGGCTGACTAACACCATTGATTACCACGCTGTTCTCTATAAAAGTAGACCCGGAAGGAATAGCATCAGTCAGCGTGACAGAAGCATTATAGTTGCCGCTATTTGTGACCGACAAGGTATACAAAATCGTGTCGCCAATCGTAGCTGCTGTTGTACTTGCAGATTTGGCGACGCTGATACGCGGCTGATAAACGGGCACAGCAACCGTATTCGTCTGGGAGGTTCCGGTAAAGGTGCCACTGGTAAAACTGACACTGGCCGTGTTTTGCAGTGGCTGTACGGACGGGACGGCATTGACCAGCACGGCATAGGACACTAGAACAGATGCGCCTGCGCTGATGTTGCCGACAGGAATACCGCTTCTGGGGTCAGCCGTGCTCACAGGTGAACCGCCAACGGTTACGCTCCCGGGTAC
Source organism: Paenibacillus sp. JJ1683 (assembly GCF_053006485.1). Classification (NCBI taxonomy): domain Bacteria; kingdom Bacillati; phylum Bacillota; class Bacilli; order Caryophanales; family Paenibacillaceae; genus Paenibacillus; species Paenibacillus sp. JJ1683. The sequence continues at coordinate 5,181,080 of NZ_CM129820.1, read as the reverse complement.
AAATGACACACTACTAGGGAGCGGATCGGTAATCACGGCGTTGGTGATGGGATCAATTCCGTTATTAACGGCATTTACACTGTAGGTTAGCGTTTCGCCTACACTAACGGATGTGAATCCGGCAGACTTGGTTACTGCTACGTTGGGGAGCGATATGGATACGGAAACGATATTTGAAAGAAGTGTGCCCGACAGGGTTCTCCCGTCTTGCAATTGATAGGAATACTGGAGCTGTCCCTGATCGTTTAATCCACCTCCGGGTGGGAGAGAGTCTACTGTGGTGCGAAACGAGACTGTAATTTGTACTCCAGGATTCACTGTGCCTACTGGAATTCCGGTATTGGGGTTGGCCCCCGGAACCGAAGATCCGCCAACAATGACGCTCCCTGGAATAAAGGTGGAGCCTGCCGGTACAGTTTCCGTTAAGGTCGTATTTAACACGGCTGTACCGGTGTTGGCGATGAGAAATGAATAAGTAATCGTTCCACCGACGCTGGCACGGTTGGAGCTTGCGCTTTTAGTAATCGTTGGCGCTGCAATCACGACAGGTATAGCTACAAGATTGGACAACGATGATCCGGTAAAGGCACCGGAGGTAAAGCTGACAGTTGCGCGATTGTTGATTTGCGAGGGAGAAGGCAATGAATTAATGGCTGCTCGAAAAACAACTGTTACCGATGCGCCTGGAGCCAAAGTGCCAATTGGAATCCCGTTTACAGGCGAAGCTGTCGTAGCTGGTGTTCCGTTTACAGTGACGCTGCCGGGTACGAAGGCAACTCCGCTAGGTAGCGGATCAGTCACCACGACATTGGTTACATTTGCAATGCCGTTGTTTGTGGCGGTTATCGTAAACTGAATGGTTTCTCCAACAGCAGCAGCCGCTAAGGAAGAGGCTTTGGTCACGGTCACATTCGGCGAGGATACAGGAATGGTGAGCGTGTTGGATGTGCCGTTTCCATTCAATACACGTCCGTCAGGTGGCGTAAAGGTGTATGTGTAAGTCGCCTGATCTGTCAAGTTGCCAGAGGCAGGAACAGCATTGACGAGGGTCTGGAAGGTCACCGGTATAGTAGACCCCGTATTAATCGTTCCTACTGAAAAGCCAGCAGCAGGATTGGCAGCAGGCACGGAAGAACCGCCAATGGTCACACTGCCCGGAACAAAGGATGAGCCCGCCGGGATGCTCTCTGTAAAGTTGAGATTCGCAGCAATGCTACCCGTGTTGGATATTTGAAACGTGTACGTAATGGTGTCTCCTACTGTAGCAGCCGATGTATTGGCACTTTTAACAATCCCAATAACGGGTTGATAGATCGGTGTACTCGCAGTATTGGACGGAACGCTACCAGAGATGACAGGCCCGCCAGGCACGGTTTGAAAGGAAAAGGCTGCCGATGCCTGATTGCCTAGCTGCGCATTGGCTGGCAACGAGGTGACTATTGCTCGGAATGTAATGGTTACCGTGGAAGAAGGAGCTACGCTGCCCACTGTAATACCTGTTGCAGGATTGGCTGTGGGCTGGGCAGTGCCTGCGACAATAACGCTGCCGGGTACAAAGGTAGCTCCGGCTGGGATGATATCGGTAAGTACTGTGTTAGACGCGCTGACAAGCCCCGTATTTGAAATGTTAACCGTGTAAGTAACTGTATCGCCAATAACCAACCCCGTAGAGCTAGCAGTTTTGGTTAGGGTCACCAGCGGAGCATTGATATCAATTTGAATGGCATTGGCATTAACGGTATAAATATCGCCATTAGTGGTTAGTTGAAGGACACCGCTGGTTTGACTGTTTAGCAGTGTGGAGGAGATATCGACGTTGGTAATGTCCCAGCCTTGCCGTCCCCCCGTGACCTGCGTCCCAGGTGTCCCATTCACCGCATTAGTGGTACCGAAGGTCCCCGTCGTGACCAATGTGCCGTCATCCCCGTTAATTTGCGACGCAAAAAAATTAGTCGAAAAATTGTTGGGCCCAGACAGCGCAGTTAAGCTGGATGTGGTAGGTCCAAATAACGCACGATCCCCGGTGATATCCACGTCACCCTCTTGGGCGCTAATTAACGCCCTGCCGCGCAAAGTCCCCTGTACAGGCGTGGCAAACCCGCTCACTACCACGTTGACCGAGCCAGTAGCGCTGCTAACCCCTTCACCGCCTACACGCAGCGATAGGTTACGGAAGGGGAGAGACGGGTTATTGTATACCACTGCCAGTGTCCATCCAGCGTGGTTGGTGTTGGTAGAATCGGGGACCGTGATGGTGCCCGTTACATTTCCGACCGTGTATGCCCCTGCGCCGCCTTGAATGACCAAATTTGTTACATTTGCGGTTCTCACATAGGTACTGAGACTGGTGACGTTGACCGATGTTGCAGATTCAGGGCTGACTGTAGTAGATAAAGCAGGCGTCTGAAATGTGATCGGATTGCTGGCGCTGGACAATACATTGGTACTGCCGTTGGCATAGCTTCCTCCCCAAATAAGCTCAGCATATAGCACTGTACTGCCCGCAGGGAGCACAAGGAATGCCGTCGATGAGTTACTGGCAAAAGCAGAAGTCGTGCCAAATGGATATGTGCCGAAGCGAGAGGATGTATTGGTTGTGATGAAAGCACCAATGCTGGTCGCTGTACCCGGCACCCCTACCGAAGTAGAACGTGCCAGCCCGAGTGTATTTCCTATAAAGGTAATAGCCCCGGTCTGGTTCGTTGCATAACGCTGAATAAAAGCCATGGATTAACTTCCTACTTTCCATCTCTTCCTAATTAGTTGTCTTAGGGGGTTTCGTAGAGGAAGAGCCAGCTGGGCTGGGTGTAATGATCCTTTCGTATAAATTGCCTGCATGATAATCAGGTCTTGCATACGGCATAAGTTCCTATACCTGATTCAGCTTGATATGGCCCCCCCTCCTCCTTCGATAAAATAGATTAGCATGAGCTCCAAATAGTGGATCTGTCACGACACCAGCGGAGTAGCTATTTAAATATCTCTTCATTATTCACATATGTATGCGAGCTAAAATTAAACATGACCCTTTTCATAGAATGGCGTTATTGGAAGCGTTTTATCGAATCATGAGGGATTTTGTAAAAATCCGTCGAAATGTTGATAGGTTTTTTTACTTGGCGTTAACATATGTGTTATACTGAAGAGGCAAAGGAGGCGTGCCCTATGAACTTAACAGTACGAGGTCAACAGATCGAGGTTACCGACGCTTTGAAGGACTACGTTGAAAAGAAATTCAGCAGACTTGAGAAGTATTTCGATGCACCCCCGACGTCTGATGGAAGTGTAACGTTAAGCACAACCAGAGATTTGCACACTGTAGAAGTAACCATTCCTTTGCCGGGGCTTGTACTCCGTGCCGAAGACGAAAGCGATGACATGTATGCATCCATTGATGCCGTGGTAGACAAGCTAGAACGGCAAATTCGCAAGCACAAAACTAAGCTTAACCGGAAATTCCGGCAGGAAGGTAGTTTGAAAACTCTTTTTGTGGAAGATCCAGCGGGTAGCGTGGCTGTTGCCGAAGATGAGGATGCGGAAATGGATGAGCTGGAAGTCGTTCGTACCAAGCGTTTCTTGTTGAAACCTATGGATGTGGAAGAAGCTATTCTGCAAATGAACATGGTTGGACATAATTTCTTTGTATTTTCTAATATTGATAATGAGGAAGTTAACGTAGTTTACAAACGCAATGATGGTAAATACGGTCTGATCGAACGAGAATAGCCTGTGAAGCAGAAACTCATCACATTTTAAAGTGAATAGAATGTTTTCGATTGAAGCATGCTTCATGGATATTAGGAAAATGATCATAACACGAGCCTTATCCTTGCGAACCTGGCGGGATAGGGCTCTTTTATATGTTTATTGTAAACATGATTGAAAATTTCAGCTTGGACAGGTGTAACCAATTGTGTATTTCGTGCGTCAATTGTTTTGGTATCTTTAACCGGATGCAAATCTGGAGGCTGCTTGTGTTGCGGCATGTCCTACAAACTGTTACAATTTATGCAAAGAACATCGCACGATGGGCTGGTATAGCCGGGCCTGTCAAACATATCGGGAATCAATTTCATCATGGACCCTTTCTTATTGTGAAATTGATTCTATTAATTGTTTTGCGCGAAAGGGGTAAACCATGCTAGGAATTGTCAAAAAAATTTTTGGGGATACAAATGAACGTGACGTCAAACGTTTAATGAAGACGGTTGAACTGATCAATAAAATAGAGCCTGATTTTGAGAAGCTCTCGGATGAGGAACTGAAAGCCAAGACGGCGGAGTTTAGAGAGCGGATTGAACAAGGTGCTACGGCTGAAGAAGTGCTGCCGGAAGCTTTTGCAACGGTTCGTGAAGCGTCCAAGCGGGTGCTGGGCAAACGTCACTATGACGTACAGATGCTCGGCGGTATTGCGTTGCACGAAGGAAAAATCGCAGAAATGAAAACCGGTGAAGGTAAAACACTGGTGGGAACATTGCCGGTTTATTTGAACGCTCTGTTGGGCAAAGGTGTGCACGTGGTTACAGTCAATGACTATTTGGCACAACGCGACAGCGGAGAAATGGGACAAATTTATAATTTCTTGGGAATGAGCGTAGGTCTGAACCTGGCCAATATGGATCATGCTGCCAAACAGGAAGCTTATGCTTGTGATATTACGTATGGTACAAACAATGAGTTCGGGTTCGATTATCTGCGCGATAATATGGTGCTTTACAAAGAACAGATGGTACAGCGTCCGTTGTACTTCTGTATCATTGATGAAGTGGATTCCATTCTCGTCGATGAAGCTCGTACACCATTGATCATTTCAGGACAAGCTCAAAAATCGACCGAGCTGTATTTTGCGGCTGATCGTTTTGTGAAGAGTCTGAATGTTGAAGAAGACTACACGCTGGATATTAAGGTGAAGTCAGTTGCTTTGACCGAAAACGGCGTATCCAAGGCTGAAAATTTCTTTGGTCTTGAAAACCTGTACGATCAGGAAAGTGTTACAATCAATCACCACATCGTACAAGCCTTGAAAGCTAACGCTATTATGCGTTTGGATGTGGACTATGTCGTGGCTGATGGTGAGGTCCTGATTGTCGATGAGTTTACAGGTCGTCTGATGGCTGGACGTCGTTACAGTGATGGTTTGCACCAAGCTATTGAAGCGAAGGAAAACATCATTGTCCAAAATGAAAGCATGACACTGGCGACAATTACATTCCAAAACTATTTCCGTATGTACCGCAAATTGGCGGGGATGACGGGTACAGCTAAAACAGAAGAAGAAGAATTCAAAAAAATCTACGGTCTGGAAGTGCTCCAAATTCCGACGAACAAGCCTAACCAGCGTGTAGATATGCCTGACGTAGTGTACAAGAGCGTGAAGGGTAAATTCCATGCTGTAGTAGACGAAATTCTGGAGCGTAACAAAAAGAACCAGCCGATATTGGTAGGTACGGTTTCTATTGAAAACTCGGAGCTTCTTTCTGAAATGTTGAAACGCAAAGGCGTTCGTCACAAAGTGCTTAACGCCAAGTATCATGCGGAAGAAGCTGAGATTATTTCCCGTGCAGGTGAAGCTGGCGCGGTTACCATCGCTACTAACATGGCTGGACGTGGTACTGACATCGTACTGGGCGAAGGCGTTGCAGAACTCGGTGGTTTGCACATCATCGGTACAGAACGTCATGAATCCCGTCGTATTGATAATCAGCTTCGCGGACGTGCAGGGCGTCAGGGTGATCCGGGCTCCACGCAGTTTTACTTATCGCTGGGCGATGAGTTAATGAAGCGTTTTGGTGCAGACAACGTACTGAATATGATGGAGCGCTTGGGCTTCGAAGAAGATCAACCTATCGAGAGCCGTATGATTTCACGTGCTATCGAATCAGCTCAAAAACGTGTCGAAGGGAATAACTTTGATCAGCGTAAAGTCGTTCTTCAATATGATGACGTGATGAATCAGCAGCGTGCTATTATTTACAAACAACGCCGTGAAGTGCTGGAATCAGAGAACATCAAGGAAATTGTGTTCGACATGATCAAGCCTGTCATTGAGCGTGTAGTGGAAGCTCACTGTGGTGATGATATCCCTGAAAACTGGGAACTGGAAGAAGTTGCAGAGTATGTGAACAACAACCTGCTTGAGGAAAACACACTTTCGCGCGACGATCTGTGGGGTAAGGAAAAAGAAGAGATGGTCGATATGATCTTCGAAAAAGTTACCAACAGATACCACAGCCGTGAAGAGATGATCGGCGAAGAAATGGTACGTGAGTTCGAGAAGGTTATCGTATTGCGTGCAGTTGACAGCAAATGGATGGATCATATTGATGCTATGGATCAATTGCGTCAAGGTATTCACTTGCGTGCTTATGGTGGTACTGATCCATTGCGTGAATACCAATTTGAAGGCTTCGAAATGTTCCATGCTATGATCGCCAGCATCCAAGAGGAAGTTGCGACCTACATTATGAAAGCACAAATCGAATCCAACCAAGAGCGTCAGGCTGTCATCGACGAAGACAAAATCTCGACGAGTGGCGAACCTGCGGCTCCCAAAAAGAAATCCGCTCCTTCGCGTCCGCGTAGAAAATAACGGATTAAAATTAAGGGATAGGTCTTGATATACACTATCCTCTGCAATGCATATAATGGCAGGCGGCAGTTCAACCACTGACCGTCGGCCATTTTGTGCCATCAGGGGACGACACTGATGTCTTCAACTTATAGCTTTTCTGTTGGAGGATCAGTCTGAACATTGATGAATGGCTAGATTGCTCTCAATTCTTTTTAAACAATTATGACAAATAAGCAAGTCTCTGCTTATTTGTCAGTCAATTCTGCAGTTGATCTGGCTCACATACCAGAGCCAGTTATGTAAAAGCAGTTTGACTTTACGGTGGTCGGTAGGGAAGCGAAGGATTTGAATCTGGAGAAGCGTCAGCGATCGTAAGATCAAATCATTCGCGCAGCGCCCACCCACCAGCCGTAACTCATAACGCTTTACTCCCCCTAACCCTATATTAAAAGGAGAATGACACCATGATTGATCCAAGTGTAAAACATGATTTACGAGAAATAGGCAAGAAACTAACAAACCTTAGGGGGTCTCTTTGACTTAGATCTCAAACAGGAAATGATCGCGAACTTTGAGGAAAAGATGGCAGCGCCTGATTTTTGGGATGATAACGAAAAAGCCCAAGGCGTAATTGCTGAAATGAATGCTGTGAAATCTTCTGTGGACAGCTATGAACAGCTGCGTCAGGAATATGAAGATGCAGGTATGATGGTTGAGCTGGCTGAAGAGGAAGGCGATGAAGCGCTGGCTGGAGAAGTTGAAAACAGTATCAAATCCCTGCTGAGCAAGCTGGAGGAATTTGAGCTGCAATTGCTTTTAAATCAGCCCTATGACAAGCTTAATGCTATTCTGGAGCTGCACCCGGGGGCAGGCGGTACCGAGTCGCAGGACTGGGGTCAAATGCTGCTGCGCATGTATACACGTTGGGGAGAAAAACGGGGCTTCAAGGTGGAGACTCTGGATTACTTAGCGGGTGATGAAGCAGGGATAAAGAGTGTAACCCTGTTGATCAAAGGCTATAATGCCTACGGTTATCTCAAGGCGGAGAAAGGCGTACATCGGTTGGTTCGCATCTCTCCATTTGATTCCTCCGGTCGTCGACATACATCGTTCGTGTCTTGTGATGTAGTACCGGAAATTGCGGATGATGTGGATATTGAGATCCGCACGGAAGATCTTAAAATTGATACGTACCGGGCCAGCGGTGCAGGTGGTCAGCATATTAATACGACCGACTCGGCTGTTCGGATTACGCATTTGCCTACCGGTATTGTCGTGACTTGTCAAAATGAACGTTCCCAGATCAAAAACCGTGAACGTGCAATGACGATGCTTCGTTCCAAGCTCTATGAACGCAAGATCGAAGAACAACAGCAGCAATTGGACGAAATCCGTGGTGAACAGTCCGACATTGCATGGGGCAGCCAAATTCGCTCCTACGTGTTCCATCCATATAGCATGGTTAAGGATCACCGTACCAGCGTGGAAACTGGCAACGTCGGGGCAGTGATGGACGGCGATCTCGATCCATTCATCGATGGTTACCTGCGCAGCCAAATTAAGCTGGACGCAGAATAATTGTCTGTATGTTTTCCTACAGAACCGCAGTCTACGTGCCTGCGGCCTGTAGGAATTTTTGTGTGACGGTATTTTTATTAAAGGAGAACGTGAATGATGTCTCAATTGAACCCTCCCACTGCCCGCCGAAGAAGGCGTAAGCCTCTGATTGCCGCCAGTGGACCAGCGCGTAACGTGACCGATGTTTTGCTAATTATACTCGGCTCCTTCATTACAGCGTTGACCTTTAACATGTTCTTGCTTCCCAACCGGATTGCATCCGGGGGTGTATCTGGCCTGTCTATCTTGGGCGAGGACCTGTTTGGCCTGGAACCGGCCTATACGCAGTGGGGAATGAATATTCCGTTATTTATAGCAGGAGTACTGCTGTTAGGAAAAAAGTATGGCTTGCGTTCCCTGCTGGGCAGCATCATGCTGCCACTATTCGTTTATGTGACGAAGGATTGGGCAGTCCCCACAACCAATCCGTTGCTGGCTTCGCTGTATGGTGGAATCGGAGTAGGATTGGGCTTGGGCACTGTGTTTCGGGGCAGAGGCTCGACGGGTGGACTGGCTATTTTAGCACAGATTATTCAAAAGTATACCGGTTTTAGCCTTTCTCTTTGTGTCATGCTAATGGATGGCACAGTGATCACGCTAGCTGGTTTCGCCCTGTCGCCGGAGCGAGCTCTGTATGCATTGATTGGCTTGTTTGTGACCGGCAAAGTCATTGATGCTGTAGAAATGGGATTGGGTTACTCCAAAGTGGCTTACATCATATCCAATCAAAAGGAAAAGATCACGCAAACTATTTTACAGGATTTGGATCGTGGTTTGACAGAGCTTGCAGGACGGGGGGGTTACACGAACGAAGAACGTCCTGTACTTATGGTTGTAGTCGGGCAAAACGAGGTAACCCGCCTCAAAACGCTCGTTCGCTTGGTAGACCCGGAAGCTTTTGTGATTATTAGTAATACACGTGAGGTATTGGGTGAAGGGTTCAAAAGGGAAGGCTAGCATAATGTAGCCTTCTGGACGCTGCTCTTAACTGAATCAATGTAGGAGAGCCCACTGATGTAGTGGGCTTTTCTCTTTTCAGAACAGCTTTATCAAGCCTTTTTTGGTAACAGATCAAGCCAATCTGCTGCTTGTCCTTGATTAAAATATGAGGTCGGTACTCCTTTTACTCCGGTTTTGACCATAAATAAACCGCCTGCTAGTGGTTGGTCGGTATTATCGCCATCTTGAGCAGTTGTGATATACAACTCATCCAGATGTTCACCGCCAAAAGCACATGAAGTCACACAATTGACTGGAAGTGAAACCTCAGCAATTACTTCTCCCTGAGCAGGATGGATACGAGAAACACGTTTACCGCCCCAACGCGCGATCCACAACATGCCCTCTGCATCGATGGTCATGCCATCTGGATATCCTTCACTTTCATCCAATCTAGCTACCACTTGCTTATTCTTAATGGTGCCCTGTGTCACATCGTAATCGAAGGAGACCACTTCCAAGGTCGGAGTATCAATATAGTACATGGTACGATGATCTGGGCTCCAGGCTAAGCCATTAGATATGGAAGCTTTATCAACCAGTAAGGAGACGCTTCCTTTTGTGCTCAGACTATACAACGCTCCTTGTGCGCGTTCGCCATTTAAACTCATGGTTCCTGCCAAAAAACGTCCGGCAGGATCACATTTACCATCATTAAATCGATTTCCTGATCTACCTTCCTCAGGATCGTGGATCAATACTTTGGCTCCTGTTTCAATATCCAAACAGTATAGACCGCTGATCATGGCCACGATTACTTTATTTTTAAGATAAGGGACGACTGCACTAATATGTTCACCCACATCTATGGTACGATCTGTGCCTGTAGATGGATCGTAAATGTGTAATTGAAAACCCTCAATATCGACCCAAAATAAACGTTGCGACTGATGATCCCAACTGGGACCCTCGCCTAATTTGGCTTTAGCATCTATCACTAAATTCGCTGTATATGTTTTGATGTGTAGCACCCCTAACGTATAGGTTTATTTTCGTACATACTCACTCTTTATACCCTATTCAATGTCCAACGAATACATAAGTGCAGCAAATGTATAAACCGGATGAATACCAATATACAAGATAATATATAAAGGGAACGCTCCTTTTCTTATGCAAAATAGAAGACTAGATTCGCAAGGGGGTCTGTCTTTTTTGTTTTCCTTAATTGTAGCCTGTACAGCTTGGCGGCCAAAAGAATGGGCAAGAGTGCATATTTTAAATTTGGAGGAATAACATGACATGAGGTGTTGTATTTATATGAATAGAGTCGTATAATAATACATATTTCATAGGGACGGAATGGAGGAAGGTCTGTGAGCAGCAAGCTAAAGGTAGCAATTGTCGGTTCCACTGGATATGGCGGAGTGGAGCTGATTCGATTTTTGGTTCATCATCCGCAGGTGGAGATTGTATCTGTTATTTCTTCATCCAGCGCGGGTGTCCCGATTAGTGATGGGTTTCCACATCTGACGGATATTGTGGTACAGGATTTGGACGGTGTCGATATCCATGAAATTGCTGCCAAGGCTGATCTGGTTTTCACAGCTACGCCATCAGGCGTTAGCACCAAATTAGTGCCACAGCTTCTGGATGTCGGACTGAAGGTGATTGACCTTTCCGGGGACTTTAGGCTCCGAAGCGGGGAAGCGTATGAAGCATGGTACAAAAAGCCTGCGGCTTCACCCGAGTATCTCAAGCAAGCCGTTTACGGACTCAGCGAGGTGTATGCAGAAAAGCTTGCTGGAGTTTCTTTTATTTCGAATCCAGGCTGCTATCCCACGGCAACACTATTGGGAATTATTCCTGCCTTAAAGGCGGATTGGATTGACCATCGGTCACTGATTGTGGATGCTAAATCCGGGGTATCCGGCTCCGGTCGGGGAACAAGTCTTGTTTCACATTATGCGGAGATGAATGAGAATTTTAAGGCTTATAAGGTGAATAAGCACCAACATATCCCTGAGATCGAACAGGTATTGGGTGATGTTGCGGGCGAGGACGTTACAATTACGTTTACGACACAGCTGGTGCCTATGACGCGAGGAATCATGAGTACAATTTATGTCACGTTGAAAGGTGATCATACGGATCAGGACCTTATCGGGTTATACCGGGATTATTATAAAGGCCATCCTTTTGTCCGTGTACGTGGCGAAGGTATATGGCCGGCAACAAAAGAAGTATTTGGTTCGAACTACTGCGACATCGGTTTTGCAGCAGATGCCCGTACTGGGCGTCTTACGATTATTTCTGTCATTGATAATGTTGTGAAGGGTGCCGCTGGGCAGGCGATTCAGAATTTAAATTTGATGATGGGATGGGAGGAGAACCTCGGACTGGGCTTCATACCGGTATATCCGTAAGTAGCACGTAAACGCAACAGGTACAGGAGAACGACAGCGGGCAGGTTTGAGAACGCAAGCGTCCGGCTGCCATTCATTCCTTATAATGCGGGCGAGGGCACATAATTATGGGTAAATTAGGATTTACAGTAGTACATGGGGGCAACATCGTAACTCCGGGTGGCTTTACAGCCGGGGGATTGCACTGTGGATTGAAAAATACGAACCGCAACGATATCGGCGCGATTCGCTGTGAGGTAGAGGCGACAGCTGCTGCGGTGTATACCACTAATGTGTTTCAGGCTGCACCGCTGAAGGTGACTCGCGAGAGCCTGACAAACGGTCGATTGCAGGCGATAGTAGTGAACAGCGGGAACGCCAATGCCTGTACAGGACAGCAAGGGGAGCAGGACGCTTACGCTATGCGTTCGGCCGCTGCTCGTGAACTGGGTGTGGCAGAGAGCACTGTAGCTGTTGCTTCGACGGGTGTAATTGGCGAGCATCTGAAAATGGATCGTGTGCTTGGCGGTATATCGTCACTACCTAAGCGGATGAGCGAGGCAAACGATGGAGCGGAGCAATTTAGCCAAGCCATTCTGACAACGGATTTGGTTAAAAAGGAAGCATGTGTGTCAGTTGAAGTGGACGGTGTGACCGTGCACATCGCCGGGGCGGCAAAAGGATCGGGTATGATTCATCCGAATATGGCAACCATGCTCGCTTTTATAACTTGTGATGCGGTCATCGGGCAGACGGCTCTTCATCAACTATTAAAGCAGGCCACGGATACTAGCTTTAATATGATTACGGTCGATGGGGATACCAGCACGAACGATATGCTAATCGCTATGGCAAGCGGACTGGCAGGCAACAGCGAGTTGAACGCAGAGCATCCTGATTGGGGGGCTTTTGCCGAGGCATTCACTTATATTTGCCGGGAGCTGGCGAAGGCGATTGCCCGTGACGGGGAAGGTGCTACGAAGCTGGTAGAGGTGTCCGTAAGCGGAGCGGTAAGCGATGCTTCTGCCCAGGCGATAGCCAAGACCGTAATTGGGTCTAGTCTGGTGAAGTCAGCCGTTTTTGGCGCAGACGCTAACTGGGGACGGATTATTGCAGCCGTCGGACGTGCTGGAGAGCCGGTGAATCCCGATACGGTAGACATCCGCTTAGGTGACATTATCGTGCTGAACCAATCAAGTCCAGTTGCTTTTGATGAAGCCGAGGCACTTTCCTATTTACGTGGAGATATGGTGCAAATTATCGTTGACTTGCATCACGGGAACGGAATGGCTACAGCATGGGGCTGTGATCTAACCTACGATTATGTGCGGATTAATGCGGCTTATCGGACATAGATACCAGATTTAAATACAGATGGATATTTAATAGTTAATAGAAGAAGCGAGCGGATATAGTTTTTCGCATCATTTGAAAATCGCACAGAATTGTGCAGAGGAGAAAAGGAGAGATGATATGCAATCGGCAGTGGGACACGCGGATCAAGCGAAACAAGCGGGACTGGCACGTCGTAATTTTGTGATGAAATGCGGAGGAAGTACGCTGGCTGCGTTGCCTGATTCCTTTTTTGACGACTTGGCCCGTCTGCAGTCGGAAGGCCTTCAACCAGTCATTGTACATGGCGGCGGGCCTGCGATCTCTGACAATTTGGCGAAGCTGGGAATCGAAACGGAGTTCATTCACGGGTTGCGTAAAACGACTGAACCCGTGTTGGATGTCGTGGAAATGGTGCTGGCAGGCAGCATTAACAAGCAGATTGTTCGCCGAATAGGGATGCACGGAGGGCGAGCGCTGGGCTTGTCGGGCAGTGATGGCTATTTAATTGAAGCAAAGCCTGTGCCAAATGCTGCCGAGGTCGGTTGGGTTGGAGAGGTAACATCTGTTCAAGCATCGATTATTACGGGTGTGCTGGACATGAGCTATATGCCAGTTATTGCGCCTATTGGCATTGATCGATCCGGTCAGCGTTATAACATTAATGCCGATACAGCGGCGGGCGCGGTTGCTTCTCATCTCGGCGTCAGTCGAATGATTGTTGTGACGGATGTACCCGGTATTTTGAAAAAGAATGGTGTAGAGAAGAAGGTGCTGGAATCGATCACTATTCAGGAAATTGAAGATATGATCAGCACGGGTGAAATCTACGGTGGTATGATCCCGAAAGTGAGAGCGGCTATTGCCTGCATTCACGGAAAAGTGAAGGAAGTCGTCATCGTTGACGGCAGCGAACCGCAGGTACTCAGCCGTGTGCTGAGCGGAGAATCAATTGGAACACGCATTGTGCGCATGCAGTAATTGCAATATATGCTCAACCTATATAACCAAACGATAAAGGGGCGTGAACGACATGAGTAAGGAACCGAATACGCTGGTGAGCGAGGAAATGCCAAGTACGAATGGAAGCGGAGCGCAAGCGCAAAAGGGGACGGCAAAAACGCAGGCAGATAGCTCTCTTTTTCCAAACTACGCAAGATACCCGCTTACACTGGTGAAAGGACAAGGAAGCTGGCTGTGGGATGATCAGGGCAAACGTTATCTGGATTTTATGTCAGGTATTGCTGTTACCAATCTAGGCCATGCGCCTCAAGCTGTAGCGGAGCGGTTGAAAAAGCAGATCGATGAACTGTGGCATGTATCCAATCTGTTTCATATTCCTGGGCAGGAGCGGGCCGCGGCCTTGCTGACAGCTAATAGTAGCGCAGATGCCGTGTTCTTCTGCAACAGCGGAGCTGAAGCGAACGAAGCTGCCATTAAGCTGGCGCGTCGTTACCACCAGAAGGTGAAGCAGACTGGTCGCTATGAAATCATTACGTTCACGCAATCCTTCCACGGACGGACGCTGGCAACCTTGACTGCTACGGGTCAGGACAAAGTGAAAGAAGGCTTTTTACCGCTTCCCGCCGGATTCAAAAGCGTTCCGCTTCATGATCAGGCTGCGCTCGAAGCAGCGATCAATGAGAATACAGCGGCAATTATGCTGGAAATGGTGCAGGCCGAAGGTGGCATGTATCCGGTAGACCCTGCTTTCGTAGACGTGATTACCCAGCTGTGCCAGGAACATGGATTGCTGCTGATCATTGACGAGGTGCAAACAGGTATGGGACGGACAGGTAAGCTGTTTTCCTTTGAGCATTATGGGATTGAGCCGGATATTTTTACATTGGCGAAAGGACTGGGCAGTGGCTTTTCGGTCGGTGCAATGCTAGGCAAAGAATATTTGCGTGAAGCGTTCACAGCGGGCAGTCATGGTTCTACGTTCGGGGGTACACCGCTTGCTATGGCAGCAGTTCAAGCGACCGTTGAAACGATTATTGATGACAAGCTGCCAGAACGCGCTGCCGAAATGGGAGATTATCTCTTCCAGAGTCTGCAAAAGCAGCTTGCAGATATTCCTTTTGTCCAGGATATCCGCGGAAAAGGTCTGATGGTCGGGATTGAGTGTGCGGAGCCGGTAGCAGAGCTTGTTTTGGCAGGACAGAAGAAGGGCATTCTGTTCATTACAGCAGGACCGAACGTGATTCGCTTGTTGCCTAACCTGTATGTAACGAAAGACGAAATAGATCAGGCTGTAGCATGGATTGCTGAATTGATTCGGGAGCACGTAGCTTAGTGTAAAGACAGAAGCATCCGAGATTAGAGCGTAAAAGGAGAGGATCACATGAGCCAGGGCGGCGCACTGCAACAGGTGAATTTGAAAGGACGGGACTTTCTAGAGCTGGACGATTACTCGCCAGAGGAAATCCAGTATTTAATTGATCTCGCCATTGAAATTAAGCGTAAGCACAAAAACGGAGAAGCTTATCAGCCGCTGAAGGGGAAAACACTTGGACTGATTTTCGAAAAGTCCTCCACACGCACACGGGTATCCTTTGAAGTCGGTATGTATCAATTGGGCGGGCATGCCCTTTTCCTCAGCAAAAATGACATTCAACTGGGACGCGGTGAACCGATTAGCGACATGGCCCAAGTGATGTCACGTTATCTGGATGGCATTATGATTCGTACCTTTGGGCACGATAATGTCGTAGAGTTGGCGCGTTATGCATCCGTTCCTGTGATTAATGGTTTGAGCGATTTGGCGCATCCGTGTCAGGTGCTGGCTGATTATCAAACTTTATATGAGCAAAAGGGTAAGCTGAAAGGACTCAAACTGGCTTACATCGGAGACGGCAACAATATGGCGCATTCCCTCTTAATTGGTGGAGCGAAGCTCGGAGTGCATGTCTCCATTGCAAGTCCAGCTGGATACGAGCCTGACCCGAGTGTGGTCGCGGTTTCCCGAGAGATTGCCAAACAGACAGGGAGTGAAATTGTTATCACGCAAAGTCCGCAGGAAGCAGTAAAAGATGCCGATGCGATCTACACAGACGTGTGGGCAAGCA
Organism: Paenibacillus sp. JJ1683; assembly: GCF_053006485.1. Classification (NCBI taxonomy): domain Bacteria; kingdom Bacillati; phylum Bacillota; class Bacilli; order Caryophanales; family Paenibacillaceae; genus Paenibacillus; species Paenibacillus sp. JJ1683. The sequence goes on along the minus strand of NZ_CM129820.1, from coordinate 5,165,148 downwards.
TGGGCTTTGAGGAAGAGCAGAAGGAGCGTGAGCTTGCTTTTGCCGACTTCCAGGTGAATGAGGAGCTGGTTAAGCTCGCCAAGCCAGATTATTTATTCCTGCACTGTCTACCTGCGCATCGTGGGGAAGAAGTGAGTGCAGGAGTAATCGACGGTCCCCATTCGGTCATTTTTGATGAAGCGGAAAACCGTCTACATGCACAAAAAGCGTTGCTAGTTGCTTTAATGGGATAAAGTTGATCGTAAAGAAGATAGAGGTATAAGCATTCGGGGAGGACTTCAATAATGGCAAAAGAAAAAATCGTACTCGCATATTCCGGCGGTCTGGATACGTCGGTCATTCTGAAATGGCTCAAGGAAACCTATGATGCTGAGATTATCGCATTTACTGCAGATATCGGACAAAAGGAAGAACTGGACGGTTTGGAGGAAAAAGCACTCGCTACGGGAGCTTCCAAAGTGTACATCGATGATCTGCGTGATGAATTCGCCAAGGATTTTATTTACCCGATGTTTCAGGCGGGTGCTTTATATGAAGGGCAATATTTGCTCGGAACGAGTATTGCACGTCCATTGATCGCTAAGCGGATGGTCGATATTGCGATTGCCGAGGGAGCAACAGCCATTGCCCACGGCGCAACAGGCAAAGGCAACGATCAGGTGCGCTTCGAGCTGAACGCGGCGGCGCTAACGCCGGACATCCAAGTCATTGCACCTTGGCGGCTGGAAGAGTTCCGCAACCAGTTCCCGGGCCGGGCAGAAATGATTGCCTATGCGGAAAAACACGGTATTCCGGTAACCGCTTCTGCAGCCAAGCCGTACTCCATGGACCGCAACCTGCTGCATATCAGCTATGAAAGCGGCGTGCTGGAGGACCCTTGGTTTGATCCGAGCGCTCCTGAAAATAAAGAAATGTTCTTGCTTAGTAACGCGCCTGAGGACGCGCCTGATGAAGCAGAATATTTGGAGCTGGAATTTAAAGCAGGCAATTGCGTCGCTTTGAACGGTGAACAGCTATCTCCGCTGCAAGTGATGGAAAAGCTGAATGAACTGGGCGGTAAGCATGGAATCGGACGCGTAGATATGGTAGAGAACCGTTTTGTGGGTATGAAGAGCCGCGGAGTCTATGAGACGCCAGGTGGTACAATCCTGTTCACAGCTCACCGCAAAATGGAGTCCATCACAATGGATCGCGAGGTTATGAATCTGCGTGATAGCCTGATTACCCGTTATGCTACCTTGGTGTACAATGGATTCTGGTTCGCGCCGGAACGTGTTGCTTTACAGGCACTGGTTCATGAGAGTCAGAAAAATGTCAGTGGTACGGTGCGCGTGAAGCTGTACAAGGGCAATATTATCGGTGCAGGCGTTAAAAGTCCAGTTAGCTTGTACAACCCAGACATTGCAACCATGGAAGCTGATCCGACGCAAGCCTACGACCAAGGCGATGCCACAGGCTTTATCCGCTTGAATGCTTTGCGTTTGAAGGTAAATGCGGGCGTAACACAAAATCATAAATAAGATGTAATCTAACACTGTACGGAATGCGGGCCGTTCTTGTCCAAACGACGAGGGCGGCTTGTTATTGCAGAGAGGGGATCATGCAATGAGTAAGCTATGGGGCGGACGGTTTACAAAGCAAACGAACAAGCTGGTAGAGGAATATACGGCTTCTATTGGGTTTGATCAGGCGTTGGCGGAAGAAGATATTCAAGGTAGTTTGGCTCATGTGGCCATGCTGGGCAAATGCGGTATTATTCCGCAGGAGGATGCAGACACGATCAAGGGGGGACTGCACACCGTTCTGGAGCGTATCCGCCGTGGGGAAATTGAATTTTCCATTTCGGATGAGGATATTCACATGAATATTGAAAAAAACCTGATCGAGGCCATTGGTCCGGTCGGCGGTAAGCTCCACACTGGACGCAGTCGTAACGATCAGGTGGCAACGGATATGCACTTGTATTTGCGCGGACGTGTGGTATCGCTGGTAGGTATGCTGCATGATGTACAAGTTGCATTAATTGGGCAGGCCAAGGACAATCTGGACACAATAGTGCCTGGATACACACACTTGCAGCGTGCGCAGCCTATTTTGTTCGCGCATCACTTGCTAGCGTATGTGTCTATGCTAGAGCGTGATATTGACCGACTCAAGGACAGCTACAAGCGCATCAATGTGTTGCCGCTCGGGGCTGGCGCTTTGGCTGGAACCACTTTCCCGATTGATCGTCATTTTGTAGCTGAGCAGCTCGGTTTTGATGGCGTCTATGAAAATAGCCTGGACGCTGTTAGTGATCGGGACTTTATCGTAGAGTTTTTGGCCGGGGCCTCGCTGATTATGACGCATTTGTCCCGTCTGAGTGAAGAACTGGTGCTATGGAGCAGCACGGAGTTTGGTTTTGTCGAGCTGGATGATGCTTTCTGCACAGGCAGCAGCATTATGCCACAGAAGAAAAACCCGGATGTACCGGAGTTAGTACGTGGCAAAACCGGGCGTGTCTATGGAAACCTCGTTGGTCTGCTGACAGTACTAAAGTCCTTGCCACTGGCATACAACAAGGATATGCAGGAGGACAAGGAAGGGATGTTCGATACGGTTGCTACGCTGGAGGGAGCCTTGCAATTGTTCGCTCCGATGATCGCCACCATGAAGGTGAACAAGGATCGCATGCGTCAAGCGGTCAACCAGGATTTCTCCAACGCAACGGATATTGCGGACTTCCTGGTCGGCAAGGGGCTTCCGTTCCGTCAGGCCCATGAGGTTATCGGCAAAACGGTGCTGTATTGCATCCAGCAGGGCAAGTATTTGCTTGATCTGAAACTGGATGAATTCCAGCAGTTTTCGGATCTGTTCGACGAGCGGATTTATGAGGTGCTTCAACCAGAAGCGGTAGTCAATGCTCGGAATGTGTATGGCGGAACCGCCACCGGTCAGGTGCAGGCAGCCATTGGACGTAGTGAACAGCTTCTAGTGAACACGTCAACATGGTTTGAAAATCATAAGCCAAAAATTAATCCGTAAAGAAAATTATTCTCTTGCACAGCAACGGAATGCTGTGTAAAATCAGATTTTAAGAATATTTGCCAGCTATGTTTTCAAAGGCACCGTTCGCGGTGTCTTTTGTGTTTTCCGAGAGGGTTGAAAGATTTATGATCGGAATAATCATGAACTACATAGAATTATTGGAAGTATATCGTCTACGATGTTTGACTCGCGTAGTTCTATAGACCCATTCATACATTAGTGTGAAAGTTTCTAGAATTTACATTTTTGTATACTACGCCTACTAGGATTATGGTAGAATAGCACTAAGTTTTTCATTGAATTACCAATTTAGTAGAACGAGAAGCATATGCGATAAATCATTGTCAAGTGTTTAATGGCTTTTTCGACCAGGGGAATTTCATAAATGTGTAAATGAAGAGCCTAAATGAGAAAACAGGTGTGCCCTGGTTTCGAAAGAATAGCCGTTAAAAATATTGAAGTAGCGACATAGCAAAAGGCAGAGTCGGGACGATCCAGGGAGGTATTATGAGAACTAAACGAACGACGCGTCAGCTAAAGAGCGCTTGGATCGGTTATCGCGCTTCTGACGCCGATGGATTGGTATCCTCATTGCATGAGGAGCGAATCCAGGCAGAGAAGTTGCTACGTGAGGAGCGGGAGCTTTTCCACGCGGCGCTGGAGCGGAAGAAGCAGCGGGATACCGAGTTAAAGCAGCTGCTTACGGACGCGCTTGCGGAAGAGCGGCGCTGGATTGAAAGGGCGGGAATTCATGGGTGACAAGCTTAGGTGGCAGGTTGGAGGAGTTTCAATTCGCCAAACCAAGAGAAGAATAAAAGAAGAGCGTCAGCGAATCGAACAACTGCAACAACAGCTAGAGGCTCAGCGTGCAGAGCAGGCCCCGATACTGTACAAGCTTGATTTTCATATCGAAGAGTTGGAACGGCGACTTCAGGATACAGAACTTCGTATTCAGGCTTTACAGAATGCCAATGATACAGCAGCAGCTGTGGAACAATTGCTGGATGAAGGAATACAGGATGGACAGGTGCAGGAGGCGCAAGTCCAATATGCATCTGGGCAGGAACAAGCAGCGGCAGGAGCAGCTATAGGTCTTGCTTCCAGTATCCCTGGTGCAGAAGGCGGAGAGGCGGCAGCAGGAACGCAGACCGGACGAAACGGCAAGGCCCGTCTGGGAGATCAGCTGGTGGAGAACGGGATGATTACCCGGGATCAGCTGACAGATGCTATCCGCAACCAGAAGCGTTACGGTGGCAGACTGGGCGATATTCTTGTAGAGATGGGTTTCATTACAGCTGAGCAGCTACAAGAGCAAATTGACGGTGATGAGTCCAAGGAGAGACTGGGCGATATGCTGGTTCGTTCCGGCTATATTACACCGGAGCAGCTAGAGCGTGCGCTCGAGTTCCAGGCGAAGAGCGGCGGACTGCTCGGCGACATCTTGCTGTCATTGCAAATGCTGGAGCCAGCGGATTTGTACCGCGCGATTGCTACACAGAACCGAATCGGGCGTATTGGTGAGGAGTTGGCGCTGGATGCGGCGTACAAGCTACCCGAGCAAGTGGCCATGGCTTATGGCGTGGTCGTCATCCACCAATATATGAACCGCTATATTGTAGCGGTCAGTGATCCACTGCCAGAGGAGCGACGCTTGAAGCTGGAAGAAATTCTGGGTATGCCGGTAGAGCAGGTACTTGCAACGAAGGAAGAGATGGAGCAGCTCTGGGGTAAAATCTACGGTGAGGAAATGATGCAAGAGAGCACGACCGGGCTATTGGAAAAAGAACCGCATAATTCGGCGCGGACCACCTTTACCAAGGGACAGCTCTGGGTGTTTGCAGCTATGGGAATGATCACACTGCTTGGCCTCCTCTGGAACAGTTGGAAAACGGTGCTGATCATTAATATGATGATTCAGCTGTTTTATTTTGCTATGACGCTATTCAAATTTGGTATTATCTATCTCGGTTCCCGGCGTGGGGCGCAGCTTCGCTTCACGAAGGAAGAGGTAGACGCCATGGATGAAAAAAGACTGCCGATCTATACGATTCTTGTACCGATGTATAAGGAAGCGGGCGTGCTTCCGATGTTGTTACGGAATTTGGAACAGCTGGATTATCCAAAGTCCAAACTGGATGTACGGCTGTTGATTGAAGAGGACGACATTGAGACGATTGAGCTGCTGCGTGAAATGAAGCTGCCTGCCTATTACACGACACTGGTCGTGCCTGATGGCTTGCCGAAAACCAAGCCGAAGGCATGTAATTATGGACTTATTCGCGCCCGCGGCGAGTTTGTCGTCATTTACGATGCTGAGGATCGTCCCGATGCTGACCAACTTAAAAAAGTCATTGCAGCGTTTGATTCACTCCCTGAGAATTATGCGTGTATTCAAGCGAAGCTCAATTATTTTAACAGTACACAAAATTTGCTGACCCGCTGGTTCACACAAGAATACAGTATGTGGTTCGAATTGCTGCTGCCAGGAATTATGCAGTTAGATACCCCTATTCCGTTGGGCGGTACGTCCAATCATTTTCGGGTATCTGTATTGAAAGATATTAATGCGTGGGACCCCTATAATGTAACCGAGGATGCCGATCTGGGCATTCGTCTGTATAAAGGTGGTTACAAAACGGCCATTGTTGATTCCCGCACATGGGAGGAAGCGAACAGCCGCGTGGGCAACTGGATTCGTCAGCGTTCACGTTGGATCAAGGGATATATGCAGACATGGCTGGTTCATATGCGCAATCCGGTTAAGCTAGTGCGCGAAGTGGGCTGGAAGGGCTTTTTCGGTTTTCAGGTAATGATTCTGGCGACTCCGATGTTGCCGTTGCTGAACCCGATTTTTTGGGGCTTGCTTATTTTATGGTTTGGCTGGGAGTTGTCCTTTATTCCCAAGCTGTTCCCGGGTTATGTGTACTACCTAGCCAGCGCGGAATTTTATATCGGTAACTTTCTGTTCGTATTCAGTAATGTGGCTGGCATGTATTGGGTCATCGGTGAGCTGGAAGAGCGCGGTGAACGAACATTTTCATACGCGATGGTCAAATATGGGCTACTCTCACCGTTATATTGGGTACTTATGAGTATAGCTGCGATAAAAGCAGCTTGGCAGCTTATAACCAAGCCGTTCTATTGGGAGAAAACGACGCATGGTCTGACCGATATGCATGACTTGGATGATGCCCCGGCACAGTCCTCCTGAATATGAAGAAAGAAGGAGCAAGAATGGAGACAAAAAACCCTTTTTTATCCGTCGTCATTCCTATGTACAATGAAGGCTCACACCTCGAACGTTCTCTTAAGGTGATTGATGGGGTGCTGTCTGTTGTCACCTCACGTTATGAGCTCATTATTGTAGATGATGGTTCCAAAGATGATACATGGCTCAAGTTGTCCGAATTGTCCCGTCGTATGCCCTCTTTGCTCGCACTCCGGCTGAGTCGGAATTTTGGTAAGGAGCTGGCATTGTGCGCAGGTTTGGAAAATGCTTCTGGCGATGCGATCATTGTCATGGACGGTGATTTGCAGCATCCTCCTGAAATGATCGGGGAAATGGTGCGTTTGTGGCAGAACGAAGGTTATGATTTAGTTGAATGTGTGAAAGAATTTCGGGGAGAAGAGTCTGTAGGCAAAAAGCTCGGAGCTTCTTTGTTCTACGCGACTTTGAATCGCTTGACGGGCTTTAATCTCAAGGATGCCTCCGATTATAAGCTGCTGGATCGACGAGTGGTGGATGCCTGGATGGCGATGCCAGAGCGTATGCCGTTTTTTCGCGGGATGACCGCCTGGCTCGGTTTTCGTAAAACCCAGATTACATTCCGGGTGGCTCCACGAGAAGAGGGTCCAAGCCGCTGGAGTCCGTTAGGGCTGTTTCGATTGGCCGCGGAAGCGATCGTTTCTTTCTCGACGGTACCTTTGCGGGTAGTGAGTTTAATGGGTCTCATTTTCATGCTGATTTCGGTCGTGTTGGGGATTCAAACCTTAATGCACAAAATAACGGGTGACGCTGTGACCGGGTTTACCACTGTCATTTTACTGCTTTTGATTATCGGCAGTGTACTCATGCTGTCGATTGGAGTGGTAGGAGAATATATTGCCGCCATATATCACGAAGTCAAAGCCAGACCCCGTTATCTAATTGCAGACAAACGGGCGAATGCTGACCGATTGTGGGTGGATAGGGAGTTTAATCAACATGATCAGACGTTCGTATCTAAAGTATCCAATCATTAAATACGGTATTGTCGGACTGCTGGGTACAGGCATTCACGTCGGTGTGCTTGTGCTGCTAGTGGAGTTGTTTGCAATACCTGCAGTAACGGCTACTACCATAGGTTTTATCGTTACGCTGCTCGTTTCGTATGTGCTGAATCGTAACTGGACGTTCGAGCCTACCGGCGAAGGGAGCCGCACTCAGTTTCTTAAATATTTATTGGTCTGTACCTGCGGCTTGCTCCTGAATGCCGCTCTGATGTACGTAACCATTCACTGGATTGGTTGGTCATATCTGATCGGTGAAGTCTTAACTACCATCATCGTGCCAGTTCATAATTATATCTGGAACCGCTATTGGATCTTCTCCGTTCCGCAACAGCGTCAGAAAGAGGTTTCATGATCGTAAGGAAACATGGAAAGTTGTTGTCATTGTTTGCTTGTATTGCTGCTCTAGAATTAGCCGTGGGTGTTTATTTTGCATGGCATCTTGGCTATATGCATACCGATGCGCTCAGTCGAGTAGCTAATGCATTTTATGTACTCTATAGTCGTGACCCGCATTTGGGTGCTATTGGGTTTGTGTGGAATCCGCTACCGAGTTTGATGGAACTCATTGTGCTGTTGTTCTATCCTTTATTTCCCGCACTCGCTTCCCATGGGCTGGCAGCAGTGATTGTGAGCAGCCTGTTTGCTGGGGCGAGTGCAGCATTATTGTACGGGACGGGAAAAGAACTAGGGCTTCACGGTGCAACCAGTTTGCTGATTGCGCTGTTATTTTCACTGAATCCGTTTATGTTTCTGTTTGGCTTCAACGGCTTAAGTGACTCGCCATATATCTTTTTTATACTGCTGACAGTGAGTCGATTCTGTATGTGGCTTAAGGATCGCAAGGCGGCGAATTTGATCGTATCCGGTTTTGCGCTTGCATTGGCATTTTGGGTTCGCTACGAAGCAGTTCCCCTGGGGGTTGCGCTGGCTTTGGGCGTATTACTGACGATTTTTTCTCTGCATCGGTGGCGTACAAACAGAGAGAGCGTTAGAACGCAATTGTCTTTAAAAGAGCGCCTGTACAAGGTAGAAGCGACATGGCTTCTATTGTTGCTGCCGCTTGTCTTTTCCGGTTTGCTGTGGCTCTTTTTTAACTGGATTATCATGGGCGACCCGCTTTACTTTTTACGTTCGCAGTATTCCAATTCCACACAATCAGCGGCTTTGCTGGAGGATCAGCGCTTTGTGGAAATGTTTGCTCATCCTGTGCTGATGCTAAAGTTTGTCGGGCAACGAACCTTATGGTATGCGGCTCCGTTAATTGCCATTTTGCTTATACGCCTATTGGACAAACGTCTGTGGAGTTGGAGCACGTTAACGCTGCTGGCTATCTTTTTATCGGTACCCGGGCTTCAGCTTTTACTGATGCTTAAGCATTCTTCGTTTGGCTGGTTCCGATATTTTATGTATGTATTCCCAATTACGGTTGCTTGGCTGCCGTATGAGCTTAGTCTGTTGAAGGGGAAAATGCGGGGGATCGGAATCTCACTGGTAACGGCAGGAATGTTGGTAACAGTAGGCTTGTTATCCTACGCACTGACGAACCCCGCAATTGCGGCGGATGAGCATAGCTATCTGACGCATAGTGGCAATGAAAGCTATACTCGGCAAATTGTTGAACGGAAAATAGGGTCATGGCTGGATGAACATTATGGCTCATCTCTCATTTTGACTGATTCTTATACGGCCTATCCGATCATTTTGAGCAGTAAAATTCCGAAGAAGTTTATGATCACGAGTGATTATGATTTTGGAAAATCTTTAACGGATCTGCCTGCCTCCAAGGTGGATTATGTTTTGGTTACGCGCTTGGTAGAAGGGGTACCGCTGGATCAGGTGAACCGGAACTATCCTGATTTGTTTGAAAAGGGGGCGCCATGGGCCTCGTTGGTGCATGACTTTGACGGGGAGTGGCGATTGTACAAGATAGAGCATGAAGAACTGCAATAATTTTATTGTATGTTAGTGCATCGTAGCGGAGGAAAGGATACAGCTGTCGGGCGTAATTTCCCTACAGCTGCACCGCCGCAAGAAGTTTGAGGGGGAACGAGAGGAATGTCCTTTCGAAAAATGTCTGCAAGCAGATGGATGGCTATAGGTCTGTTTGTGTTTATACTTGCATTGGAGCTGTCTGCTGGCATCTATTTTAGCTATGTTCTGGGATATATGCACACAGACGCGCTCAGTCGCGTAGCTAACGCATTTTATGTGCTGTACAGCCGTGACCCGCATTTGGGCGCCATCGGATTTATCTGGAATCCACTACCCAGTCTTCTGGAAATGGTAATTCTATTGCTGTATCCAATCTTTCCGGCATTAGCCTCCTATGGATTGGCTGCTGTTATTCTGAGTGCTACCTTTTCTGCTTTGACCGCAATGTTGCTATATCGGGCAGGTGTCAGAACAGGGCTTAGCTCTAGGATGAGCTTGCTGTTGGCTTTGTTGTATGCACTGAATCCGTTTATTTTACTGTTTGGTGCCAACGGTCTGAGCGATTCGTTATACATATATTTTATTATGATGACAGTGATTGAATTTGCGCTGTGGCTCAAGGACCGCATGACGGCAAGTCTGATTGTTTCTGGATTAGCGCTTGCCATGGCGTTCTGGACTCGTTATGAAGCGGTGCCTCTAGGCGTGGCAATGGCTGTTGGCGTAGTCTTGGCGATCTTATTTCTTCATCGCAACTTGGGTAGACGCGAGCTGGCCCTGCGGGAAAAGCTGCATAAAGTCGAGGCAACCTGGTTACTTCTTTTGCTTCCTGTGGTCTTTTCCGGGCTGTTGTGGATTTTCTTTAACTATCTCATTATGGGGAATGCCTTTTATTTCCTGAATTCAGAGTATTCAAACACGGCCCAATCGGCAGAGTTGCTGAATGATGATAAATTTGTAGAGATTTTCTCCAATCCACTGGTAGCCTTGAAGTTTATTGCTTCCAAAACCATCTGGTACTCTGTACCATTGTTTGCTATTCTGTTCATCCGTCTGTTGAGTGGACGCTTATTCCGGTGGGGAACCCTGATTATTTTGTTATTGTTCCTGTCTGTGCCGGGCTTGCAATTTTTACTTATGATGAGACAATCCTCGTACGGGTGGTTTCGTTACTTTATGTATGTATTCCCAATTACCGTAGCCTGGTTGCCTTATGAGTTGAGTCAGCTTCAGGGACGATGGCGGAGGGCGGCCTTTGGTCTAGTGTCCGTCAGTCTGCTACTTACCGCTGGATTACTCTCCTATGCGTTGACTCGCCCGGATATTGCACCGGATGAGAATAGCTTTCTCACACGCACAGGGAATGTGAACTATGTGAGACAGGAATCAGATCGCAAGATTGCCGTTTGGCTGGATGAGCATCTGCCGAAGTCTACCATTATGACTGATTCAGCTTCAGCCTACACAATGATCGTCTACAGCCAATATTCCAAACGTTTTCTGATCACCAGTGATTATGCGTTCAATAAGGCATTAAGTTATCCGCAGGAGAATCATGTGGACTATATCCTTGTACCTAAGATTATGTCAGGCATGCCGCTGAGTAAGATCAATATGGTATATCCGAATTTATATGAACATGGTGCCCCATGGGTTCAACTTGAACGTGAGTTTAACGGCGAGTGGCGCCTGTATAAAGTACTGCCTAAGTCATTAACTAATGGATCTCTAACGACGGAGACAACGACTAATCCCTGATGGGTATAACAACAATCCCCGGAGCTTAATTCCTTCGCATGGTTCGATGAGAAAGGCTCCGGGGATTTTTTTGCCTGTTTTAGTGTCCTTTAAGCGGTAGCCACGCCAGTACGTCCTGGATTTTAGCGTCCCAATATCCCCATTCATGAGCTCCAGGACCTTCTTCGTAGGTCAGCGGAACTCCAAGAGAGGTGCATGTTTCACGAAAAGTCTGATTCCCCTTATATAAGAAATCCTCTGTACCGCAGCATTGATAGAGTTGGGGGAGTGAGGTCCCCGCAGTGGCATGACGTTGTAGCAGCTCCAGCAAGTCGTGATCTGTTCCGCGTATTTCATCTGGTCCAAAAATGTTAAGCCATTCCGCTGGACTCATAGCATTTTGCTTAGGATCGGTGCGTGATGCATGTAAATCCATGACCCCCGAAAGACTGGCAGCGGCTGCAAAGCGCTCTGGATGCTGAAGTGCCAGTTTGAAGGCGCCGTAACCACCCATAGAAAGCCCGGCTACAAAATTGTCTTCACGCTTGTCGGACAGAGGAAAAAATGAACGTGCCAAAGCTGGCAATTCTTCACTGATAAAAGTCCAATAAGCTGCTCCTTGCTCCATATTCGTATAGAAACTCCGATGTACCTGAGGCATGACGACCGCTAGGCCCATGGAGGCGACGTAGCGTTCAATAGAGGTTCGACGCAGCCAGGTTGAATCATCGTCTGACAGGCCATGCAATAAATACAGTGTCGGATGTGGCCCTATTCCTTGCTTGCCCTCCATTCCAATCTGTGATCGGGTTGTCTGCGGGAGAATAACATTCATGGATGTGCTCAGACCAAGAACTTCCGAATAAAACTGACATTGAATAAGAGCCATAAGAAAACCTCTTTTCCTAAGGGGATGTGACCTCATTGACCTTTTTCAGCATACAACTGATTATTCATCCAGTATACTGTGACCTGTCCAAATATACATATCCAAGTGAATGGCTAGGTATTAAGTCCTGTTTCTTTTTTATCCTACATTAGGAGGGGGTATGGTTATATGGGACGATTTTTTTAATTTAGGGGTTATTTGGGTTTGATTTCTGGTAAAGTGTTTAAAAAAGATTGATGAATCCAATCTGAGGGAGGAATTTATAGCATGGGGAAAAAGTTAAGAACCACAATTACAGGTGTACTGAGTACAGGTCTTATTCTTAGCGCATTCAGCGCAGCGGCAGCTGCTCCTCAAACTACAAGCGGCCATTGGGCGGGAGATCAGGTGCAACGCTGGTCAGCTACAGGGCAATTGGATGGGGCGGTAAAACCGGATGCGGCGATCACACGCGCAGAATTTATCGTTCTTCTGAACCGCAGCTTGGGAACGTTCACACAGGAACTTCCAGCAGTGACAGACGTAACATATGCAGGTGGTGTGAAAATCAACGGTAATGGAAGCAGAACGTTCACAGATGTTCCGGCATCCCACTGGGCATACAACGAACTGACAAGTGCCGTAAATGCAGGCTACATAAGCGGCTATGCAGATAACAAGCTCAAACCAAATGGTAAGGTAACACGTCAGGAAGCAGCTGCGATTATTGGCAAAGCTATTGGGCTGACTGCGGGTAACGCAGCAGATGTTACTAAATTCATTGACTCCGACAAAATCGGATCTTGGGCGAAGAAAAGTGTAGCGGCTGTTGCGGAGCAAAAAATCATCAACGGTTATCCGGATGGTAAATTCCAGCCACTGAAGCCGCTGACTCGTGCAGAGGCGGTTGCTATCCTGGATGCTGCATCCGGTTATAACCTGAGCCCTGTTGATAATCTGACGACGACTCCTGGTGGAACGGTAACGGATTCCACATACAGTAACGTGACAAATTCCACTTATGGTAATACGTCGACTACTTCTGGCAGTGAAACAGAAGATAGCAGCACAAGTACTAGCACAGATAGTACAACTACTACGGACAACTCTACAACAACAGAGACAAGCACAGAGACAACTACAAATACCGATACGACTACAGACACAGCTACTGACGCGGATGCTACTTCGAATGCACTGAAAGTCAACGATGTGTACGATGGTGAAGGTACAATTACAGGAACAGCAAAAGCGGGTTCCACAGTAACTGCCTATTCCAACGATCTGCCTATCGGCAGTGCAGTAGCCAAAGATGACGGCACATTTAGCATCAGTGTGCTTACTCAAAAAGCGACAGTTAGACTGGTGATCAAAGCTAAAGATACAGACGGCCATGAAAGTGAGCCTGTAGAAATCTCGGTTTTGAGTAAACGCAGCGAGTAATTTAGAAACAAAAAAACCCCCTTTCACTCTGTCTGGAACCAATCCAGCCAGTAGTGAAGGGGGATTTTTTCGTTTATTCGCTTATGCCATCTTCCACAATAGGTTTCTCCAGTTCGCGTGTTTGTGGCTCAGACGATGTGCTACCGCCATAACTAGCTATAATGCGCTGCTGCGCCCGGTACGTATCGCGGCTGATTCGGGTGCGCTCGACGGGTTTTCCATCTACCTTTTTTATTCGAAAGGTCTCTACCACATACCCTTCTTTCCCCTGCCGAATGACTTGATAGAAGCCTGAGGGGAGTGAGTCGTTACGTATTCTCTTTACGGGTATGGGGAGTACGCGAACGGTGTGAGATTCAAGCTCATACGAAATATTGGGTGGGAATGTACCAAAAATTTTGACGGTAAGCGTTCGATTTTGGACCGCGGCACGTAGGAGCAAATGTTTGCCGGTATTATTTCTAAAACGAAAATTAATGGATCCTGTAGCAAAGGTCGCATCCTGGCCTTTGGGCAGATAGCTGACTGGCAGGGAATGGTTGCGGCGTTCGACAATGTCCAAGCCGACTCGCAGCGCTGCATTATAGACCGTGCTGGATACCTGACAAATCCCACCGCCAATGCCGGACTCCAGCCGTCCGTTCACGATTACTGGAGCCTCACGAAAACCATGGGTGCGCTCAGCCTTGGCAATCACCTGGCCGTAGTCAAATATGTCACCTGGTTTGAGAATTAAACCATCAACGGTGCTTGCCGCCGAATTAACGTTATACACACGTCCTTCCGAGCTACTGCCGAGACTGGTGGAAAATTGGGTAATTTTACGCTCTATACCTTCGCTGCGCAGACTGTCGACCGTAATTTTCGGCTCCAACTGGTGGAACGGTAATTCCACTCGGATCGGCTCCTCGAAAGCCGTAAAATCCTTGGGGAGTGCCTGCTTCATTACGACGTCCAGTTTGGGCCAATCCAAGCGCCGGGCAGAGCGCCCCGGAATATAACGAACCTGATCGTTTGCATCAATCTGACGCACCGCATTGATAGGCATGCCGTATCGTTGTTCCTCCCAATCAGCTCCAAATTGGGATTTTAAGATCTTCTCTTGCTGGAAAGGTGTGATAGACCATTCCTTCTCGAAGCTAAAACGTGTCTGTACGCGAGTCCATAGATGCTTCGCGCTGAGTGCCTTTACCGCATTTCGGAATGCCTCCGCTTTATAACTGAACCCTGCTTCCCCGAGTGTTAGCTTTATATCCTGTGCACTGCTGTCACTGTCCGTGAAGAGCAGAGGGCGCTGCTTCAATGCATCCAGTTTTTTCTCCACCAGTCGAAGAGCGTCCGTTTTATCCATGCCGCCTACGTTGACTCCTCCGATCCGCACTCCCTCTGGTAGTGTTTGTCTATCGGCGTACAGATGAAGTCCTCCCCACAGCATAGCCAGCGCCAGAACACCAGACCATATCCAAATGACAGATAAATGAATTTTTTTCATAATGCAGATGTCTCCTGTCTGATAAGCTTGATAGCATTTCGTGTGCCATAATATTCATATATATGTGCCAAAAGCAGAAAACTTTCGGTACTATTTAGGTAACAAATTTGTTACAATGATAAACGGTATGATGAAATACAGAAGTTTTTAAAGGAAATGCATGGAATATGTCGAATGGATAATAGGTTATATGTAACATGATTAAGCAGCGGGAAGTGATCGAGTGATTGAAATGCAGGATGTGTGGAAGACCTATACGAACGGGACCCACGCACTTCAAGGAGTATCGGTCAGAATTGACCGTAATGAATTCGTATACGTAGTCGGCCCGTCTGGAGCGGGGAAATCGACTTTTATGAAGCTTATTTATAGAGAAGAAGTACCGACCAAGGGACAAATTTCAGTCAATGGTTTTAATATTGGGAAGCTCAAGCAGCGCAAAATTCCCTACGTTCGTCGTAACATCGGAGTCATTTTTCAGGATTTCCGGCTTTTGCCGCGTTTGACAGCCTATGAAAATGTGGCTTTTGCTATGGAAGTTATAGAGGCTCCCAAGAAGCTGATCCGCAAGCGGGTTCCAGAAGTGCTCGAATTGGTTGGCTTGAAAGAAAAAATGAATCGTGAGCCTGCCCAGCTTTCTGGTGGGGAGCAACAGCGTGTAGCGATTGCACGGGCCATCGTGAACAATCCCTCGGTCATCATTGCTGATGAACCGACGGGGAATCTGGACCCCGAAACATCGTGGGAGATCATGCAGCTGCTGGATGAAATTAATTTTCGGGGTACGACCATTGTGATGGCGACACACAATAAGGACATCGTGAACTCCATGCGTAAACGCGTCATTGCCATCGAAAATGGCAATATCGTAAGAGACCAGGTAAGAGGGGAGTACGGATATGACTTTTAATACCTTCTTGCGTCATATGCGGGAAGGTTTCAAAAACATATTCCGCAATGGCTGGATGTCCGTAGCATCCGTCACCTCAATTATTGTGTCACTGCTCATACTGGGCGTGTTTATTATGCTGGTGCTTAACGTCAACTCCTTGGCTGATCAAGCAGATAGTCAGGTGGAAGTTAACGTATTTCTGGAGCTCAATGTCGATCAGAGCATGCGTGAAACACTGCAAAAGGAAATCGCGGCAATGCCGGAGATCAGCAAAACGACCTTTGTGACGAAAGCTCAAGGTTTGGAGGAGCTTCGCAAAGATTTGGGAGACAGTGGCAAGGATCTGCTGGAGGGTTTTGACAAGGACAGCAATCCACTGCCAGACAAAATCGTGGTAGAGGTTATTGAACCAACGACGGTTCCATTTGTGGCCGAGAAGATTGAGAAGCTGAATACATTGCATCCCGAAAAACCGATCTTAAAGGTTCGTTACGGCAAAGGCACTGTAGAGACGCTCTTTACCATTACTAAGCTGATCCGCAATGTTGGTTTTATATTCGTCGCCGGACTGGCGATCATGTCTATGTTCTTGATCTCGAATACCATTCGAGTAACGATATTGGCACGACGCAGAGAAATCAGCATTATGAAGCTGGTCGGTGCGACCAACTTTTTCATACGATGGCCGTTTTTTATCGAAGGCGCGCTTATTGGTCTTATTGGTTCTCTTATTACTGTAGGTATTTTATTTACAGGCTATCAGCGTTTGCTGACAGCCGTTCAGGGAGATATCGCTCTCAATATGTTGAAGCTTATGCCGCTTGAAGGCATTTGGATTCAGCTGAGTGCATTGCTGGTTATTTTGGGGATGCTGGTCGGAATTATTGGCAGTACCCTGTCCATGCGCAAGTTCTTGAAAGTCTAAGAAGCATTTGGTGGAACGTCGTAGTCATTCAATAGAACGGGGAAGCCCGGTGTTATTTTGCGATAAAGGATGGGGAGTGCAAGTTGAAAAAAATAGGATCTGTGTTGGCTGCTACGTTGGTAGCTGCATTGCTAATCCAGCCTTCTGACGGATATGCCAAAAGCGTGAGTGAGATCAATTCGCAACTGAACCAATTAGAAAAGCAAGCCAAATCTGCCAAGCAACAGCAGCAAAAGGCTGCTCAAGATAAACAGTATGCTCAACATTACAAAAATAAAACCGTACAAAACCTGAAAACGGTACTTGCTCAAATTAACAGCGTCAGTGATCAGCTGACTCGTGTAGCGGTTCAGATCGATCAAACGGAAGATAATCTGCGTGCGACTAAAAAAGATTTGGCCGAAGCAATTGATCGCATTAATTCGCGGGAAAAAATGCTGGAAACTCGTGTGCGTCTCATGTATACGGATGGAACGGTCTCCTATATGGACGTGCTTATGTCTTCGACCAGCTTTAGTGATTTTCTCAGTCGGGTAGATTCCCTGAAAACGATCGTGGAGCAGGACCAAATTCTGTTGGACGAGCATAAAAAGGACAAGGCTCTGGTCGTTAGCAAGAAAAAGCAGCTTGATACGGAATATAAAAATGCCAAGAAGCTGTATGCGCTCAAGCAGGACGCCAAAGCTCAATTGAATTCGAAGGAAAAAGAGAAGCAAAGACTGATTGCCAACTACGATCATGATATTGCTGAATCGGATGAAATTAGTGAAGAGCAAAACGATATGCTGGTAGCCCTCGCGAACAAACGTGTGGCGCTGGTGCAGGAGAAGAACAAGCTCAGAGCGGAGCAGGCTGCCAAAGCAGCACGCGCTAGAGCAGCTGCACGTGCTGCTGCAGCCAAGCGAATTGCGTCTTCATCCTCAGGCGCAGCCTCGAATTCCAGCCATACGGCAGCCAGTACGTATACGGGCGGATCCGGTACTTTGGCTACGCCTGTAGCCCATTACCGACTCTCATCTACTTTTGGCATGCGGGTACATCCGATAACCGGCAAGCTTAAAGGCCATACAGGTATTGATCTGGCGGCTCCGCAGGGAACCGACATTCATGCAGCCGAGGACGGTGTTGTCATTGTTGCTGAATGGTGGAGCGGATATGGGAACACGGTTGTCATTGACCACGGAGACGGACTATGGACCCTATACGGACATATTCGCAACGGCGGTACGGTGGTTCATACGGGGCAAACCGTGAAACGCGGTCAAAAAATTGCGGAAGTGGGTTCGACGGGGAATTCCACAGGACCTCACTGTCATTTCGAAGTGCGCGAGAATAACAAACCTGTAAATCCGATGAACTATTTATAATAGATAAGGTAAGCCCTATTTGTAACCAATCCGGTTGTAGATAGGGTTTTGCTTTAATGGTTCATATCCAATGAAGAACATGTGCATTGAAACACGGAGTAGGATACAATTAACATATTCCGTACAAGCTAAACGTATACTTCGTGAATGGATGCGTTGTGAGGAAATAGGATACAAGATAAAGAGAAGGCGGTGGACGATTAGATGTTGAAGAAAAGTACAGCGGTACTCTTGATGGTGATCGGGCTGCTTGGCGGCAGTCTGCTCACTTTTGCTTATACTGGAACAACCACAGTAGGGAATAGCGCTCTGGGCGAAGGACTGCTGGCGAGTGTAACGGGGAGTAGTTCCTCCTCCAGAAGTGATATCCGCAAAATTGAGACAGCGATGGACCTAATCCAGGGACAATATTATCAGGATGTGGATCACACCAAGCTAGTGGATGGCGCCATCAATGGAATGATGGAGTCGCTTGGCGATCCGTATTCCTCTTATATGGGTAAAGAAACTGCACAACAGTTCGAGCAATCCATAGAAGGCTCTTTTACCGGGATTGGAGCCGAAGTAGCGGCTGAAAATGGGAAAGTAGTCGTAGTCACACCAATTAAAGGCTCTCCGGCTGAAAAGGCGGGTCTACGCGCTAAGGATATTATATTGTCTGTTAACGGTGAAACACTGGACGGATTGGATCTGAACAAGGCCGTTTCCAAAATTCGTGGACCAAAGGGCAGTCAGGCAAAAGTCAAAATTCAGCGTAACGGTTCTCCTGATCCACTCGAATACACGATTACCCGTGACAACATTGATATGGAAACTGTAACGGCTCATATGGAAAGTGATGGAGTAGGCGTCATTACGATCACCCAGTTCTCCTTAAATACGGCAGAACGTTTCAAGGAAGAGTTAGCCAAGCTGGAAAAACAAGGGCTTAAGGGACTCGTTATTGACGTGCGTAATAACCCAGGTGGGGTACTTTCTGTTGTCATTGATATTGCACAGCAATTTGTACCTTCCGGTAAAACGATTGTACAAGTGGAAGACAAAAATCAGAAGCGTGAGGAAGAGAAGTCCAAAGGTTCACGCAAAAATTATCCGGTGACTTTGCTCATGAATAAAGGTAGCGCAAGTGCGTCCGAAATTCTGGCAGGTGCTCTCCAGCAATCCGCTGGCGCAGTGTTGATCGGAGAAAACTCCTTTGGTAAAGGTACTGTACAAACCAGCTATGACAAGCAAATGGGTGACGGTAGCCTGCTCAAAATCACGATTGCCAAATGGCTAACGCCAAATGGAACATGGATTCATAAAAAAGGGATTAAGCCGGACATCGCGGTGGACCAGCCTGAATACTTTACGGCAGCACCGCTGAACAAGGAAAAGTCCTTGAAATACAATATGAATAGCAGCGATGTGAAAAATGCACAAATCATTCTGCAAGGCTTGGGCTACAAACCAGGTCGCGAGGACGGCTATTTTGACAAAGTGACTGAAAGCTCTGTTATGGCTTTCCAAAAAGAGGCGAAACTGACGGCTAACGGCATCATTGATGCGAAGACAGCATCAGCGATGGAAGCCAAGCTGATTGAAAAAATTCGTGATCCGAAAAATGATAATCAACTCAAGCAGGGGATTGAAGAGATTCGGAAGGAAATGAAGACAGGCGTAGCGAAATAATAGTGAGGCTACAACAAGGGGGCTGGAAACAGCCTCCTTTTTTATTGGGATTTATTTGCAGTCCGTCGGTTTGTCTTCCCTACATTGGCAATTTCATATAAAATAAATGGATATGAAATGTACGTGCTCCGCTATACAGCGGACCAGGGGCATAAGGAGTGTGAATGGACTTGGAATGGGCATTACAATGGGGATGGAGCGTCTTGAATGCTTGCTTGTACCTGCTTTTGCAGCCGTTTTATTATATCTCGATACTCATTGTCGCGCTTGGCTATCGTCGGCAAATGCTACTGGAGCGCAAGCTATTTCATACTAGAATGCATAGCTGGGCTGCAGAGACCTGGCGTGTCGTATGGAGTGGCTTGCTTGCCGGGATGGCACTATCCGTTCTAGGAATGTTCATCAGCGTGCATCTGAACCCGACTTCCATCGTGTGCCTGTGGATAGCCACATTACTGCTCATGCTGGTACGCGTCCGTTACCTGTGTCTTGCTTATTCGGTTGGTCTGCTAGGTGTAGTTCAATTTTTTCTGAACATAGCGAGTGGCTGGCAGCCTGGGGGAGTGCTCGGGACATCGGTAGCAGCTATCCGTGGATTGGATATTCCAGCACTCTTAGTGTTGGTTGCTGTACTGCATGTGGCTGAAGCGCTGTTGGTTCGCTGGCAAGGAGGAAAGGCAGCTACTCCGCTGTTCGTCGAGGGCAAACGGGGGAGATTGGTTGGTGGCTATCGTATGGAGGATCTCTGGCCCATTCCGTTGCTATTACTGGTACCCGCTCAGGGAGGATTCATGCTTCCCTGGACACCTTTGTTCGGCGGCGATGCCGGAACAGGGTATATGCTAGCAGCTCTGCCAGTCCTGATGGGCTTTAGCAGTGTGACGCTCGGCCAGCTACCCCGACAGAAGGCAGTACTTACTTCGAACCGATTGCTTCTGTACAGTGTGGCTTTGCTTCTGCTAAGCCTGTTGGCGGCCTGGTGGAGTCCGCTAATCTTGCTGGCAGCGTTATTCTCCTTCTTGGCCCATGAAGCGCTGATTTGGTACGGAAATATAGAGGAAAGCCGTCTTAGTCCGATGTTTGTACATCCCGAGCAAGGGATGCGTGTTCTCGCTGTGCTGCCAGATAGTCCGGCGACAGCTATGGGCATACTGCCGGGTGAGGCCATATACCGTGTGAATGGCATGGTTGTGAACAGCCGTGCCGAGCTGCATCAGGCCTTGCGGATCAACTCTGCTTTTTGTAAGCTGGAGGTACGCAATCTGCAAGGGGAGAGCAAGTTTGTACAGCGAGGCATGTACGATGGCGATCATCATCAGTTAGGGGTCGTGCTTGCACCGGATGCAGACGCAGGCTGGGCCGTATCCATACAGCCGGCCTCCATCTACCGAATTGTGGCCATGCACATAGGTGCACGACGACGCAAAGCGGGACAAGCATCCAAGGCAGAGGGTACGCATTTGGACACCATGGACCAATAGATATTACAACAAGAGGGTGGTCATTATTTGATTAGAATCGAATAAGGCTACCCTCTTTTGTATATGGCGACAGCAGCCTGCTTGAAATGAATATTCTCATCGGTATACAATGAATAATGTAATGGGAAACATTGATGAACCGAATGCCTATCATGTGTGTCAAGCAGGGAGAGGAAAAGATGAACGCGATTCACTTTATTCGAGAGTACATCAGGCACCCACGCAGCGTAGGCGCTGTAATACCCAGTTCAAGACAGCTGGCCAAGCAAATAGCGACACCGATTTACTTTGACAAAGCCTCGTGCATTATTGAATATGGGGCAGGGACCGGTGTGTTTACGCAGGAGCTGATTTTGAACAAACGTCCAGATACACTACTGTTAGTGATTGAGGCAAATGAATCGTTTTATAAAAAATTACAAAGCAAATATGGTCACCTGGAGAGGGTACACATCATTCATGGATCAGCCGAGCATGTAGCGCGGTATATGGAACAGTACCAAGTCTCGAAGGTGGATTATATCGTATCGGGGCTTCCTTTCACCAGCTTACCCGCCGCGTTATCCAGCCTCATTTTGGGACAAACGGCCGAGGTGTTAGGCCAAGAAGGCAAGTTTATTACGTTCCAGTATAGCAAAGTTAAGCACAATTTCTTCCGTACTTTCTTTGCAGATATCCAGATTAAAAAGGTGAATTATAATGTGCCGCCAGCCTATGTGTTTACTTGCAGCCTGTGACCCTTCAGCTATGTAGGAGATTAGAATAAATACGAATATCCATATACGGATGATTATGAGAAGATTGGGTCAGCATCATTAAGATGTTGAAACGGTCTTTTTTGTTGTCCACTTTTATGGAAATATAAGATAAGGGATATGTTAAATGGCAAAATTCATTTAAGGAATCATATTTTAAAATGGGGCTTAACCTATATATTACATAAGTTGGAACCTGTTAGACTTTTGTAGGATTCATAATAAATCTGAACTTTTGTTAAAGGAGATTTATATATGGTAAAACCGCTGATGTTCATGCGCTGGTGTGAGTATTATGGGTTAAGCGACCGTGAGACAGATTTTGTATCCTTTTTTATGATGAATTTTTCGGCTGCACGATCAGGCAATCAACCCAAAATTAAGGATCAATTTGTTGAGATTCAAAAAAAAGCCTTTCCAGAATACCCCTTTGATATTAGCCCGGAAGAACTGGATTATAACAAATTTGAAGAACTGATGAAACGAGTGTTGAACATTCATTTTGACACAGCCGAACTGCTGTATTCCTTCTATCTCCAAAAGCTGTGTGCACCTTTAGCAGAATACATTTTATCTACTGGAGATGCTGAGCCAGCACGGATCTACTATGAGCTTATTCAAAAGGACAAAGTACGGTAGAGATAAAAAAGCCCCTTGCTAAGGGGCTTTTTTATATTCAGGCTATAAAGTTATTTAATAAGTTAACTCTAGTCAATGTTCTGCTATATAACCATTTGGAATAATCTAAGAATATGGACATTACGTCCCATAAATGGTTCGATATGAAGATTTGATCGGTAAAACGTATAGCAAAGCTGTATTACAACATTTGAAGATCCGAGCAATTCTGAATTTCGGACGGAGAGGAGAGTGTAATCAACCAGATACTTGGAGCTTCGATGGGTGGAATTTAAGCACGAATCTATAAAAAATGAATCTATGGATTAGAGTAAGGCGATGTTGTTCCGGAGCGGTAAACCCGTTTGGATTTAGGAGCCTTAAAACCTGCCGGAGCGGTACTTGTATGGGGCTGCTCTTTTCAAATGTAAAGGAGGAAAGTGGTATGAGAGCGAAAAATAGTAGTAGTATTCTGTTCAAACGTTCCAAATGGCTGCCTGTCGTCATGGCCTGCACGATGATAGTAGGGGGGGCTTTACCTGCTCCAGCTGTGGTTCACGGTCAAACGGCAAAGACTATTACTATTAAAGTAGATACATCCAAGGAACGTAAGCCTATTAGCCCTTATATATACGGTACAAATCAGGATTTGGCAGGCGATGAAAATATGGCTGCCAGACGACTTGGTGGCAATCGAATGACCGGATACAACTGGGAAAACAATATGTCCAATGCAGGAAGTGACTGGCAGCAATCTAGCGATAACTATTTATGCAGTAATGGTGGCCTGACACAAGCCGAATGTGAAAAGCCAGGAGCGGTGACGACTTCGTTTCATGACCAATCGCTGAAGCTTGGCACTTATTCTTTAGTTACGTTGCCGATGGCCGGTTATGTGGCTAAGGATGGAAACGGAAGTGTGCAGGAAAGCGAAAAGGCCCCTTCCGCTCGTTGGAATCAGGTCGTAAACGCCAAAAATGCACCGTTCCAACTACAGCCTGATCTGAATGACAATCGGGTCTATGTGGATGAGTTCGTCCATTTTTTAGTGAACAAGTACGGCACTGCTTCAACAAAGGCGGGTGTGAAAGGATATGCCCTCGACAATGAACCCGCTCTCTGGTCGCATACGCACCCACGCATTCATGGTGAAAAAGTCGGAGCGAAAGAGTTGGTAGACCGGTCAGTCAGTTTATCCAAAGCTGTGAAAGCGATTGACGCAGGTGCAGAAATTTTTGGGCCGGTTCTTTACGGATTTGGCGCCTATAAAGATCTTCAAACTGCACCTGATTGGGACTCTGTAAAAGGCAATTATAGCTGGTTCGTAGACTATTACCTGGATCAAATGCGCCTTAGCTCGCAAGCCGAAGGCAAGAGATTGCTGGATGTATTCGACGTACACTGGTATCCCGAAGCGATGGGCGGAGGCATACGAATTACGAATGAGGTAGGCAATGACGAAACGAAGAAAGCCAGAATGCAGGCACCTCGCACCTTGTGGGACCCAACCTATAAGGAAGATAGTTGGATCGCTCAATGGAACAGCGAGTTTTTGCCCATACTACCTCGATTGAAGCAGTCGGTGGATAAATATTATCCGGGAACCAAGCTGGCAATGACCGAGTATAGCTATGGCGGCGAAAATGATATTTCCGGCGGGATTGCGATGACCGATGTGCTCGGTATCTTGGGCAAAAATGATGTTTATATGGCAAACTACTGGAAGCTAAAGGATGGTGTCAACAACTACGTTAGTGCCGCTTACAAGCTTTATCGCAATTATGACGGAAAAAACTCTACTTTCGGTGATACCAGTGTTAGTGCGCAAACATCGGATATTGTCAATAGCTCGGTCCACGCTTCCGTAACGAATGCATCCGACAAAGAACTGCACCTCGTTGTCATGAATAAAAGCATGGACAGCGCATTCGACGCCCAATTTGATCTTTCCGGCGCGAAGACTTACAGTTCCGGTAAAGTATGGGGGTTCGATAAAAACAGCTCGCAAATTAAAGAAGCAGCGCCAATCACGCAAATTTCAGGCAACCGTTTTACTTATACCGTACCGCCTTTGACGGCATATCACATTGTGCTGACTACTGGCAATGACACGTCTCCAGTGGAAGGTCCTGAAAGCTTTAAGCTGAAAGCTGAGGCTGGTGATGGGAAAGTCCATTTGTCCTGGGACGCTTCCGGCGGAATTGTAGGTTACAGCGTACAGCGGGCAACAGATGAAAACGGCCCTTTCGCTGCTGTAGCATCCAACTTGGTCGAAACGTCTTATACGGATACTAACGTAACAAACGGTACTTCATACTATTACAAAGTAACCGCCAAAACCAATAAGGGATCGAGCGAATCTAATATTTTGAAAGCGGTTCCGAAGACGCCTGTAAACGGTCCCGCTCGCTATGAAGCCGAAGAAGGCGCGCTGAAGGGAACCATTGTGGAATCCAGCGGGACCGGCTACTCCGGTACTGGTTATGTAACGAATTTCCACAATCCAGGGGATTCTCTGACGATGACGATTCAGGCTCCCACGGCAGGCTTGTACAATCTTACAATCGGCTACCGTTCTCCTCATGATGACAAACGCACCAATTTCTCATTAAACGGCAAAGCGTTTGGCGAACTGTTGCTTAAGAAAACGACTGATTTTAAAGAAACTTCCGGAGGCAAGGTGCTGTTGAATGCAGGCGCGAATACGATCGGTTTTGAAACAGGCTGGGGCTGGTACGATATCGACTACGTCAGGCTGGAGCCTGCTGCTGATCGCCCACCCCATGCGGTAACCAAAACGCTCACTAATCCGAATGCGACGGTAGAAGCAAAAGCATTGATGAACTACCTGGTTGATCAATACGGGAAGAATATGCTCTCTGGTCAAGAGGAAATAAATGAAATTGATTGGCTTCAAGCTAATGTAGGTAAAAAGCCGGCGATTGCAGCGCTTGACCTGATCGACTATTCGCCAAGCAGAGCGGAACACGGTCTTAGTTCCACAGAGGCAGAAAAGGCGATTGCATGGGATAAGCAAGGGGGGATCGTTACCTTTGCATGGCACTGGAACGCACCGAAAGGTCTGATCGATACGCAGGGAAAAGAATGGTGGAGAGGCTTCTATGCCGATTCGACCACATTCGATATAGAATATGCGATGAATCATCCAGAGTCTGAGGATTATAAATTACTTATTCGCGACATCGATGTGATTGCAGGGCAATTGAAGAAGTTGCAGGATGCGAAGGTTCCTGTCCTGTTCCGTCCTTTGCACGAAGCGGAAGGCAAATGGTTCTGGTGGGGCGCCAAAGGTCCTGAGCCTGTTAAAAAACTGTATATTTTAATGCACGACCGTTTGACGAATGTGCACAAATTGAACAATCTGATCTGGGTATGGAATTCTGTTGCTCCAGATTGGTATCCGGGAGACGAGTATGTGGATATTTTGAGCTTTGACTCTTATCCGCAAGCCGGTGATTACAGCCCGCAAATTGCAAAATACGAAGACCTTGTTGCATTGGGCAAGGACAAAAAGCTAGTTGCCATGAGCGAAAATGGACCGATCCCGGACCCTGATTTGATGAAGGCGTATCAAGCTCATTGGAGCTGGTTCGCTACATGGTATGGAGATTTTGTGAGAGACGGCAAACAAAACAGCCTTGAGCATCTGAAAAAAGTGTATAATCATCCGAACGTCATTACGCTGGATGAGCTCCCAACGAACTTAAAAACGTATGGCATTACTGAGCAGCCGCCCGTACCGGGCAGCTTCACGCTGAACGCTGCGGGTGAAACGGCGAAAGTATCGCTAAGCTGGACAGCATCGGCGAATGCGAAAAGCTATGAAGTGAAGCGTTCGGCGACTGAAAACGGCGCGTTCGCCACCGTAGCGAGCGATGTGTACGGAAGCAGCTACGCCGACACAGCCGTAACAGCAGACACGACGTATTACTACCAGGTGGTAGCGAAGAACGATGCAGGACAGACGCTGTCGAACACGGCTAGCGCAATGCCGAAAGCGGATACTCAGCAGCCGATGACAGGACTGCTGCTCCAATATCGCACAGCAGATAGTAAGGTGAACGATAATCACCTCAATCCGCAATTCCAAATTGTAAACAAAGGCACAACCTCCGTACCGATCAACGAGTTGAAAATTCGCTACTACTACACAATCGACGGTGACCGTGAGCAGACTTTCAACTGCGACTATGCGACGCTGAGCTGCTCAAAGCTGAATGGTAAACTGGTTAAAATGGAGAAGGTTGCAACGGGTGCCGATTATTATTTGGAAGTCAGCTTCAATTCGGATGCAGGCGTGTTAGCACCTGAAGGAAGCACGGGCGATATCCAAACCCGTATTCATAAGACAGACTGGTCGAACTATAACGAAAGTGACGATTATTCGTATAAAGGCACGCAAACCTCATATGCCGATCATCCTAAAGTTACCTTGTATCATAACGGCGTACTTGTTTGGGGAACCGAGCCGACAGCTAATTAAGATAAATGTTCGATCTAAAACATTGCTGAAATGAGCAGGGGCATTGTATCCTCTGCTCATTTTTTTTGTACAGAGCCTCTATAACTTTAAAATGGATAATGAAGGAAGGGATATGTTTGACTTTTATATTCAGATTAAAGAAATCACGAACTAAAATTACCTCATAATGTTAGAAAAGACGAAAAATATATTTTTTAGTTAAGAGGGGGATTGAAATGGAACATACACCTACGATCCGCTCGACGATAGAGACCGAACTCAAGCAGAGAGGCTATACATTTAGCAGCTTCAGTAAAATATCTGGAATTAACCGTGGTACATTTAGCACCATGCTGAACAGTAATCCACCCAAGCCGATTTCGGTTCGGCAGATGGACCTGATTACCAAGGCACTAGGATATCCCGATGGCTGGCTGTATGAGTTATACATAGATGAATGCTTTCACGAGGGGAAAGGACACTGGAAACGGATCAAGCCTTTTTTATTGCGTTGTGTAGATTTAGGAAGGAAGGACTGTATTCAAAAGGTATTGTCGAGATTAACGGAAGACTGGTCCTATGTGTCAACGGTATTTGAGTTTGCAGAAGAACTGCATAAAGTGGGAAAGAAAAATGAAGCTGTCCCTTTTTACGAGTGTGTGGTAGAGAACGAAAGATATTACCATTCGGAGCGGCTGGCAATCTGCCAGTATAGGCTGTTTTGTTATTCTCTAAATTCTGATTTGGATAATAATCGGCAAGCAGCTATAAGGTTTGCACCGTTTCCAAAGAACCTTCCCGAAAATTATCAACTAGACGCTTTGTTGAAGTTGACCAATACAAATTTCCAATTTTATGATTATGACATGGCTATACATTATGCGAAAGAACTTGAAGTATTAGTCACAGGTATTTTTTGGGACCAGGCTCAAGCAAGGGCGAAAAATCGTGAAGTTACACGTCTCAATACAGAAAGACATCTAATCGTTTATTATGGTCAAGCCTATTTAATGCAGGGAAATTCCTTAGAAAAACAAGGACTATATGAAGCAGCTATGAAGTTCATACCTTACTATGAAAATCTAACTCGGATTGAAGGCCTGGATGAGGTTGGAATGATAGAAGCAGAGAAATTCGAAATATGGGGGAAAGCCAATCGATTGAATCTACAAATTCTGATGGGGGATAAAGATAGTCTGCCTGCCTATGTTGAACTTATTAGGGATAATCCACAGGAAATATTACTAGGTCTATTAACCATTATAGAATCGGCCAATAATTACAGTTACTCAGTAGATGATACTTTGGTCCTTTTCGCCGAGGATATTAATAAATTTAGGGAGCTACGTACAAATATATCGTATTATCATACCAACAACAGTCTGCTGACATATTCTCGTTTTTTTCTTGAACTTAGTCGATATTTTTTTAGTAAGGGAAGCTACACCGAGGCAATAAACAATATGCTGATTAGTTTAGAAGCATCCTCTCAGTTGAACGATAAAACTTATTATATCAAGTCCATCACGCTATTGTTTGAGAAATATAAGGATCATTCGACTGAAGAACAACGGACAGAATATGAAAAAGCGATAAAAGCAGTGGAATATAATACGAGGCAAATGACCTCTTAGAGCAAAAAGGGCTATGTGTCTGTACCTAAAGCAGAAGATCACATAGCTCTTTTAGTTTATTGGACTAAATTGTTTGAAAAAAATTAGTGAATATCCGCTGTGAGGATTTTTATACACATTAAATTCCATAATATATTGAAATGGTGTAGAATAAAGGGTTGACCCCCATCCAATTTATTCATATAATTTCTAGTATATTGTAATTGATTGTCGAGGAGGGTGATTTTTTAAAATCATCTGAATACGCCGGGGGTGTTTTTATTGGAAAATGCAACCACGATTCGTTCGGAAATTGAGAAAGAATTAAAACTTGGTGGCTATACTTTTAATAGTTTTGGACAAGCTACGGGTCTTAATCGGGGCATTTTTAGTGCTATGCTTAACGGAAATCCGCCTAAGCCTATCTCCGTACGACAAATGGACTTGATCACTAAAGCGCTTAATTATCCCGAAGACTGGTTGTATGACCTGTATGTGGATGAATGTTTTTATGATGGAAGACCACATTGGAAAAGAGTTAAGCCGTTCCTTATACGCTGTGTTGAAGTAGGAAACCTGCAATGCGTGGAGAAAGTGCTCTCACGCTTAATGGAGGATCTTAATCACATCCCGACGATCTTTGCTTTGGCAGAGGAGCTATATGATGGGGGAAAGCTACAGGAGGCAATTCCTTTCTATGAGTGTGTAATTGAAAATGAAAAATATCAGCACTCAGAACGTTTGGCGATCAGTCATTATAAATTATTTGTTGCTTCTGTCGGTCAAGATTTGGAAAAAAATTTGGAATATGTTCTGAGATTTGTTCCTTATCGTAATCGCTTACCAGAGAGTTATCAGCTAGATGGGCTTTTAAAAATTATCAACATATATTTTTATCTACATAAATGGGACAGCGTTGAGAAGTATGGAGATGAGTTGTATACTCTCGCCAAAACTGTTTATTTAAATCGATATGAAAATAATAACACTAAAAGACGTGCTAGGGACGAATTTAAAACAGAGAAGAGTCTTGTTTTTTATTATGGATACGGATATTTATCTAAATCTACTGCTCTCCAAAAAATGGAGAAATTTGAGGAAGCACAATCGTATATTAAATACTATGAAGATCTAAGCTGGTTCAAAGGACTAGATTCAGAAGGCGAGCAATATGTAAAGATGTTCAGTCTCTGGGCAAAGGCAAACTCTTATACACTTGATATGCTTCTAGGAAAAAGGGACGTTTTAGTGGAATATATTACTTTTCTCAATCAACATCCGGAAGAAAAATTATCTGGTCTTTTAACTATCTTGGAATCAGCGAACAAATATAACTTCTCGGTAGATTATGTACTTGAAAGTTTTTCAGCAGAAATTGACCAATTTAAGTTTCTCGACGATGTAAAGAATAGAAATTATTATTGTTGTTTTTTATACCAACGGGCAATTTATGAGTATAAAAATAGTAGCTTTGAGAAAGGAACAAACTATGTTCTGGATTGTCTTGCTCTTTCATTAATTAGTCGGAACGATAGTGACTTTAAACAATGTGTCGCGTTGTTTGAAGTTTACAGAGAGTTTGCTACTAGTGAACAAAAGAGAAGGTATGAAAATATAATAAAGGAGGTGAATATCTATGAAAAAAGGTTATTTGATGGTGTTAGCCTTAGGTATTCTATTCTTTAGTATATTCCCTTTTTACAATCCAATTAATGTAGAAGCTTCTGATATGATTATAGTGTTTAATCATGGTATGGGTTGATTATATATGATTTTTAAAGCAGAGCTAGTACTTTCTAAGCCAATTCCTTTGAATTGGCTGTTTTGATGTATTCCGTTAAAGGGATGAAATGGGTTTTATTATATTTTTAACCTGTGGGGAAGGTATCAGCCTGTAAACTAATGTAAATACCACACTGAACAGGAGGTTTATTGATGTGAAATGGCAACAATTGGAGGAGTGCATCGAAGAAAAGCGAAAAGAATTAAATGAATTGGCGAAAGAGGTGGGATTGAAGGATCGACGGGTGTTGACCAAGTCTATGGAGTTGGATCGGCTCCTTAATAAGTACAGTGATTGGAAATATAGCTATCGTAGACAACAGAGCGTACCCCAAAGTTCACAGATCCAAGAGAAGCAACACGAGCTCGTCCTATCTTATTAACATCAAGCATCATAACAAGATAAAACCTAACTTCACCTTGGCTTCTATACATAGTGAGATATAGCATAAACAAAATAATCTCTATTACATCTCGTACGCCGCCCTTATCCACGTTGTTCGTACAGTTTATTGTTCTGCGTCTACATCAGAGCGGAAGCCATGTAACATGAGGATACATCTCAAAAAAAACCTCCCCATTCACGTTATGGCGTGAATCGGGAGGTTTTTGGGTTTTACTGCTGGAGCTGACGCAGCACAGTGATTTCGACACGGCGGTTTTTTTGTCGCCCTGCTTCGGTGCTATTGTCACCAACCGGACGGGTATCTGCATAACCCGCATACTGGAATCCTGATGGGGATAACTGCTCTCGGTCGATAAAGAACCGAAGTACAGACAGTGCACGAGCGCCGGAAAGCTCCCAGTTGTCCTTATAGGTCGATGAGTTGGAGGAGCGGGTGAATGGAATGTTGTCCGTATGCCCCTCAATGCTAATCGGTGTTTTTAAATCTCGGAACAGACTGGCTAATTTGGATAGCGTGTTTGCAGAGCCCTGCTTGAGTGCCGCTCTGCCTTGGTCGAATAGAAAGCGGTCATTCAGCGTAATGACAATGCCACGCGGTTGATCGGATACGAAAATCTGGTTTTGTAGCTTGTTGTCTGTAATATATTCCTGGATGACTCCCATTAGGTTTTGCAGTTCTTTTTCCTGCTTGCGAAAAGCTTGTTCACGCTCGGTGAGCTTGGTTGATCCCGCTTCCTTTTTATTAGAGGCCGGTTGCTTGGTCGCGGGTGGGTTCTTGCTGGTGTAACGATCGGCAGTACCCGTAATGCCCGAGCCTTGCTCCAAAATAGAATCTCCCTTGTGGAACGTATCCTGAAGGGATTGAACAACGACATCGTATTTCTTAGCATCCAGACTGCTCATGGCATACATCACGACGAAGAAAATGAGCAGTAGGGTGATCAGATCGGCATAGGTAATCATCCATCGATCTCGTTGGTCTCCACCGCCACCTTGACGCCCACGGCGCTTAGCGCGCGCTCTCATGGAAGTCCTCCTTTGGAGTAGCGCTCTCTGTACGTGAGCGACGAGGCGGTTTGCGATCTATATTTTGCTCTGAGCGGATAAAGAACTCCAACTTCTTGCGTACAAGCTTAGGGTTCTCTCCGTTTTGAATAGCCAGAATACCTTGCAGCAGCAAATCCATTGTGATAATTTCACTTTCACTGGCTGCTCTTATTTTGGACGCGATCGGCAGAAAGATCAGATTGGCGCTAGCAACGCCGTATAGTGTTGCGATAAAAGCCACAGCAATCGACGGCCCGAGCGCAGTAGGTTCGGTTAAGCTGCCTAGTACATGGATCAGACCCATGACCGTACCGATAATCCCCATCGTAGGGGCATAGCCGCCTGCCGATTCAAATATTTTGGCGTACCCCTCATGTTTGTGCCCAATAGCATCTAACTCCAGTTCTAAAATTTGTTTGATCTGTTCCTGTTCAGTGCCGTCAATAACGAGTTGAAGACCTTCCCGCAAAAATGCATTAGGATGCTCCGATGATATACGTTCTAACGCAAGCACACCGGATCGGCGGGAGGTGGCGGCCATGGAAACCAAATCTTCTATATATTGTTCCGTAGGATTGTCCTCACGACTAAAAGCCATCCGCAGAGCGGTGGGTATCGTCTTCAGCTTGGAGGCAGGGTAACTGATCACAACTGCGGCGAAAGTTCCGCCAAATACAATCAGAGCGGATGTGCCTTGAAGCAGCCCTGTGAATTCGCCGCCTTCCCATAAGAAGCCACCGATTAATGCTATGATTCCGGCGATGATGCCCAATACGATGGTGATATCCAAAATTTAATTCACTCCTATTCAAGACTTATCGTTTGCATCCACGGTAAGAAAGAGGTATAATACGGGAACAAACATTCTTATTCAACCATATTTCCCAAGTATCATTGCTCGGGAAATATCGACATAGAATTACAGGCAAAGACGTTAAAGCTCGATTGGTGTAAAAACATGATGTTTCCATTTTAGACGATAAGGGTGATGCAGGGCAATGAGTGATATCGTTGTTAGCGATAAGACTTTTGAAATTCAGTCGGAATTCCAACCTCAAGGCGATCAACCCCAGGCCATTTTTGAATTGGTAGAGGGAATTGCAGAAGGAAAGAAGCATCAAACTCTATTGGGTGCTACGGGAACAGGTAAGACGTATACCATCGCTCAGACTATTGCCAAGCTGAATCGGCCTACGCTGGTTATTGCGCATAACAAGACTTTGGCTGCTCAACTGGCAAGTGAGTTTAAAGAATTCTTTCCAAACAACTCAGTCGATTATTTTGTCAGCTACTATGATTACTACCAACCGGAAGCGTACATCCCTTCTTCCGATACGTATATTGAGAAGGATTCCAGCATCAATGAGGAGATTGATAAACTTCGCCACTCAGCCACAAGCTCTCTGTTTGAGCGTCGTGACGTTATTATTGTAGCGAGTGTCTCTTGCATTTATGGTTTGGGTTCCCCGAAAGAATATTCAAGCTTGCTGCTCTCGCTTAGAGTCGGCATGGAGAAACCCCGCAATCAGATTTTGTCCCGCTTGGTCGATATTCAATATCAGCGGAACGATATCAACTTCGTGCGGGGTACTTTCCGTGTACGAGGGGATGTTGTTGAAATATTCCCGGCTTCCCATGGAGAAAACGCGATACGCGTAGAACTGTTCGGAGATGAAATTGAACGGATTACCGAAATTAATGTGCTTACAGGTGAATTGATCGGTGAACGTGAGCATATCGCCATTTTCCCGGCATCTCACTTCGTTACTCATGAGGATACGATGAGGGTAGCACTGGTCAACATCGAACGTGAACTGGAAGAGCGCTTAGCAGAGCTGAAGGAGCAAGGGAAGCTGTTAGAGGCGCAACGTTTGGAGCAACGTACCCGCTATGATATCGAGATGATGAGAGAGGTTGGCTTTTGTTCCGGTGTCGAAAACTACTCGGGTCCACTGACATTCCGCGAGCGCGGAGCAACACCATATACACTGTTGGATTATTTTCCAGATGATATGCTGATCGTCATCGACGAATCTCATGTTACATTGCCGCAGATTCGTGCGATGTATAACGGGGACCAGGCGCGTAAAAATGTTCTCGTTGAACATGGTTTTCGTTTGCCATCTGCCTTGGATAACCGTCCGCTGAAGTTCGAGGAGTTCGAGGACAAAGTGAATCAGATTATCTATGTATCGGCTACTCCAGGCCCGTATGAGATGGAAAAATGCGATACGATGGTGCAGCAGATTATCCGTCCTACCGGTCTCCTTGATCCTATTATTGAGGTGCGTCCGAGCAAAGGGCAGATTGACGATCTCATTAATGAAATACGTCAGCGCATAGAACGTGAAGAACGGGTATTGGTCACCACACTCACGAAGAAAATGGCTGAAGATTTGACAGACTACTTAAAAGAAGTGGGCATCAAGGTTCGGTATATGCACTCCGAGATTAAGACTTTGGAACGGATGGCCATTTTGCGGGATCTTCGTCTGGGAACCTTCGATGTGCTGATCGGGATCAACTTGTTGCGGGAAGGTCTCGATTTGCCGGAAGTATCGCTGGTTGCGATTTTGGATGCGGACAAAGAAGGCTTCCTGCGTTCTGAGCGCTCTCTGATTCAGACGATCGGACGGGCAGCGCGGAATAGTGACGGACGTGTTATTATGTATGGCGATAAGATTACCGATTCTATGGATAAAGCGATTAAGGAAACGGAACGTCGCCGTGCGATTCAAATTCAATACAATGAAGAGCATGGGATTACCCCGCAAACCATCCGTAAAAAGATACGTGATGTCATTGAAGCAACCAAGACGGCAGAGTCCAAGAATGATTACCTTCCTAATGAGACGGGTAAACTTTCCAAGAAGGAGCGTCAATCCCTCATTCAGCGCCTAGAAGCAGAAATGAAGGATGCGGCCAAGAATCTACAGTTCGAAAGGGCTGCCGAGTTGCGTGATGCTTTGCTGGAATTGCGGGCTGATTAAACATTGGGAATAAGCTAGAAGCACAACATATTGATAATAGAATGTTTGATTGCTTTTAAGAAATAGTGAGGACGGCCAATGTGGTCGTTCTCTTTGCGATATATCACTTCCATCGGATCATCCAATGCGATATAGGATAACGTGAATTACGGCTAAGGAGATGAAACATTTGGCGAATGAAAGCATCATCATCAAAGGCGCACGCGCGCATAATCTCAAAAATATTGACGTGACGATTCCGCGGGACAAGTTCGTCGTCCTGACAGGGCTTAGCGGCTCAGGTAAATCATCACTGGCTTTCGATACGATCTATGCAGAAGGACAGCGGCGGTATGTGGAATCATTATCTGCGTATGCCCGTCAATTCCTCGGGCAAATGGAGAAACCGGACGTCGATTCGATTGACGGCCTGTCACCTGCCATTTCCATTGACCAAAAAACGACAAGTCGGAATCCTCGTTCTACGGTCGGAACAGTTACAGAAATCTATGATTACTTGCGGTTGTTATTTGCCCGAGTAGGTCATCCTCATTGTCCTGAACATGGCATTGAAATCACTTCACAGACCGTCGAACAGATGGTAGACCGCATTTTGCAATATCCTGAAAAGACACGGCTACAAATCCTGGCTCCATTGGTATCCGGCCGCAAAGGTGAGCATAAGACACTGTTCACTGATATAGCCAAGCAGGGCTTTGTACGGGTACGTGTGAATGGCGAACTGCGTGAATTGTCCGAGAAGATTGAATTGGAGAAGAACAAGAAGCACTCGATTGAAGTGGTCGTAGACCGGATCGTAGTCAAGGAAGATGTACGTGCGCGTCTGTCCGACTCTATCGAGACAGCACTGAATCTTTCAGGCGGACAGTTGCTTGTAGATATTATAGGGCAAGAGGAGTTGCGATTTAGCTCCAACTTTGCATGCCCGATTTGCGGTTTTAGCATAGATGAGCTGTCTCCACGGATGTTTTCCTTTAATAGTCCGTTTGGTGCTTGTCCAGATTGTGATGGGCTAGGAGTTAAAATGGTGGTTGACCCTGATCTGCTCATACCCGATCCAGAAAAAAGTGTAGAAGATGGGGCGTTCCAGGCATGGAGTGGAGGAACTTCCACTTATTATCCTCAATTTTTACAGTCCGTATGCGAACACTACGGTATTCCGCAGGACGTTCCTGTAAGCCAATTGACGTCAGAACAAATGAATCTTATTTTGCACGGAACAGGTGACCAGAAGATCCGTTTCCGCTATGAAAATGATTTTGGTCAACGTAAGGAAGCCTATGTGACCTTTGAGGGCATTATCCCGAACCTGGAGCGTCGCTACCGTGATACGGCTTCTGAGGGAATACGTGAATTTATTGAAGGCTTTATGAGTGCAAAGCCATGTAACACCTGTAAGGGGCACCGACTGAAAAAAGAAAGCCTGTCAGTAACGATTCAAGAGCGTAATATCGCTTATGTGACAGCTTTGTCTGTCGGGGAGGCTTCTCAATTTTTCCATACACTGAAGCTGAGTGAGAAAGAGCAGTCGATCGCCAACCTCATTTTAAAGGAAATTAACAGCCGACTGGGTTTCCTCGTTAACGTTGGTCTGGAATACCTGACTTTAAGCCGTGCAGCAGGTACGTTGTCCGGCGGGGAGGCACAGCGTATCCGATTGGCGACACAGATCGGTTCCAGTCTGATGGGTGTGCTTTATATTTTGGACGAGCCAAGTATCGGGTTGCATCAGCGAGATAATGACCGCCTGATTAGTGCATTGGAACATATGCGTAATCTAGGCAATACGTTGATCGTGGTGGAGCATGACGAAGATACGATGATGGCGGCCGACTATATCATTGACATTGGGCCAGGAGCCGGAATCCATGGCGGGATGATCATGTCACAGGGAACCCCACAGGAAGTTATGGAAGATCCGAATTCCCTGACCGGTCAATATTTGAGCGGGCGTAAGTTTATTCCGGTCAATACCGAGCGGCGCAAGCCTGCAGATAAGTGGCTGGAGATTCGCGGAGCCAAGGAGAACAATCTCAAAAATGTGAATGTCAAAATTCCATTGGGTGTTTTCACGGCTGTCACTGGTGTATCCGGGTCTGGGAAATCGACGCTGGTCAACGAAATTTTGTACAAAACGCTGGCGCGTGATCTGAACCGTGCGAGAGTACGTCCAGGTCAACATAAAGAAATTCGCGGGCTAGAGCATATCGAAAAGGTGGTTGAGATCGATCAATCGCCAATCGGCCGTACACCGCGTTCCAATCCTGCGACTTATACCGGTGTGTTCGATGATATCCGTGATTTATTCTCGCAGACGAACGAGGCTAAGGTTCGAGGCTACAAGAAAGGCCGGTTTAGCTTTAACGTTAAGGGAGGCCGATGTGAATCTTGCAGAGGCGACGGCATCATCAAGATTGAGATGCACTTTCTGCCCGATGTGTACGTACCCTGCGAAGTGTGCAAAGG
This sequence comes from Paenibacillus sp. JJ1683, assembly GCF_053006485.1. Classification (NCBI taxonomy): domain Bacteria; kingdom Bacillati; phylum Bacillota; class Bacilli; order Caryophanales; family Paenibacillaceae; genus Paenibacillus; species Paenibacillus sp. JJ1683. The sequence continues at coordinate 5,127,881 of NZ_CM129820.1, read as the reverse complement.
CAAACGCTATAATCGGGAGACCCTTGAGGTTAAGTATAAAGGGAAGAGTATTGCTGATGTGCTGGAGATGACGGTAGAGGATGCAACAGCATTTTTTGAAAATATCCCGAAGATTCATCGCAAGATTCAGACGCTGATGGATGTAGGTTTGGGGTATATCAAGTTGGGTCAACCAGCGACTACTTTGTCCGGTGGTGAGGCACAGCGTGTGAAGCTGGCTTCCGAACTGTATCGTCGCAGCACAGGTAAAACCATTTATATTTTGGATGAGCCGACAACGGGTCTACATGTTCACGATATTGACCGATTGTTGACGGTGCTGCATCGTTTGGTTGATTCGGGAGAAACGGTGCTGGTTATTGAGCATAATCTAGATGTAATTAAAACAGCCGATTTCCTGATTGATCTGGGGCCTGAAGGCGGAAGCGGCGGTGGAACGATCTTGGCTACCGGGACACCAGAACAACTCGTAAAAGTCGAAGAATCCTATACAGGCCGATACTTAAAGCCGATCCTTGAACGGGATACACAGCGCAGCCAAGCGCTCCAGACCGTCGATCTTTAGATACTATTTAGTGTATGTTTTAGAAACCCTGCACAGGCAGGAAGGCAGAATACGAATTAGCGTATTTATGCTTTCCCGTTGGCAGGGTTTATTTTTTTTGTAAAAAAAGAAAACTTTTATCAAATTCCTGCGTTAAAGCATGTGACACATAGTTTACCAAGCGCTGGAATAATAAATCTATATGTATATTCATCGACAGAAAGTCTCTGAGTAATCTCTAAATTTTTGGAGTTTTGGATGTTTAGGCTCGGGCTTGAAGAGGTTAATATATAACTTATGATTATCTAGCATCATACGAAGTTCCGTGCCCCGTGACAACCATTACTAGTTGAAGCGAAACCGTCTATAGTTATATCACATCTAAGATTTATACCACATCTCTGAGGAAGTCATGAAGGGAGCTGGAACGTTTGAAGATTAAGCAAAGTAAAGTTCTACGTACACGTGTATACTCATGGGCAGCAGGAGTCACTATAGCGGCATGGTTATTGGGTTATAGTGCTGCACCGTCCTATGCCTCCGAGGTGTCCGAGGCGTATGCGCCCATACAAGCCGAGATCGAAACCAGTGCAGCGATTGGAACTATTAAAGATTCAGAAAACGCTCACAATTATATTCAGCCCGCAGCAAAGGGTGGGTTTTTAATGCTGAACGTCGAGGACATTACAGAAGCAAGTGTGGTACACGTCACGTACGGCAAGCTGGACAGTTCTCTGGAGACTGTATGGAAACACCAGCAGGACCTGAACGTACAACCGGGAACAAGTAGCAGGGGAGTCCAGCGGGAGACGTCAGATGGTGGGTTGTTGTTTCTGATTGATTATACCCAACCGAACGGAATGCGGGATTTGCAGGCTTCACGATTGGACGCGGATGGAAACCCCTTGTGGTCCAAAACATTACCGACTGATGGCTTGATATCTCAAGGGCAGGGTTCTCGGGTAGGACTGGAGCCACTTGAGGATGGCAGTTTTCTAGTCTCCTCACTGAACCTTGCGGAGCAGTCCTTCACTGTACTCAAATACACAGAAGATGGCGACATACAATGGAATCGAACGACGGCCGGGGTGACCTCAGGTTGGCTGGTTGGCAGTCACAATGGATATTATGCGCTTTTGAACAGCTCAGATGGTCCCGTGGGAGTACAAGCCGATGTGTATGGTCGTAATATCCGTGATGTCCATCTAGACTTAGGATCAGGTAAGGAAATTGCGGCGGTACGTGAGTTGTCCAGCGGTCATATTGCTGTAACAGGGCTTAAAGGAAACAGCAAGCGTACCCAGGTGTTAAGTAATGGTCTGCAATTGTTTAGTAATACAGAGGACTATGCCGCTGACCGGGTGTATCTGCCTGAGGAGCAGTTGTACGTCCAGTTCAGTGATCAATATGATCCACTGGGTAAAACCACGAAGATGCATGGCATTACTATCACAGGCTTAAAAGGAAATGGCACGAAGGTGTGGGAAACGAAGACTCATTATAAGGAAGATAACTCCTTCGGCATCCGATATGATACGGGATTGATATATAAGATTCCTTCAGGCTACGCGGTGGTGACATCTACAACAGGCGCTCAGAAGCCAATAGTACTCGATTTTGCGAAAATATTGATACCGGAGTAATCCGGTGTCTTTTTTTATGAAATCGAAGAAGTAGCAAGTAGGTATGGCACTGTGGTGTGGCATAAGAAACAGCCTGCTTGTATATAAAATACAAGCAGGCTGTTAATGGGCTTTATGTCTAGGATGCAACGTGGCTGGACTGTAAAATTGCAGACAACTTCTCTTGGAAAGACGGAATGCCTACACGCTGTACATACGCATAAAAGCTTTCGCCAGCAATCCTATTTTCTTTGTAAAACAGAATAAGCTCTGCCAATACAGGACCAACCTGATCGCCACGCACGCGGCCTTTGAGTGCCTTGTTGAACTGGGCATCTGCTCCAAGTGCCCCGCCGACAGCGATGTCGAACGCGTCAACCATGCCTTCAGGTGTCTTAAGGAGCGAGCCTTGCAGTCCAATGTCGGCAATATGCTTTTGACCGCAGGAATTCGGGCAACCAATAAAATGGATGCGCACCTTTTCATCCAATTGTACGTGCTGATCCAAATACTCGGCAACGTCAATCGCTCGCTTTTTCGTTTCCACAATCGCCAGATTGCAAAACTCATTTCCTGTGCAAGATACTGTACGGCTCATAAAATGCTTGGGCTGTGGTGTCAGGCGTTGCAGCACGGGAGCTTTTAGTAGCTCATCTACTTGATCATCCGGCACACCGCTCAGCAAAATATTTTGCGACATCGTGGTACGAATCTGCCCATCACCGTAGCGGTCAGCCAGGTCGGCCAGTTCATGCAACTCGTCAGCACTGAGGCGACCAACAGGTACGTTCAGACCGACATAGTTCAGACCTTCTTGGGCTTGGGGATGTATACCGTCAAAATAGGCGGCTTGCCAGCCAATGGTTTTATCTTCACCTCGTCCCGGCATTTCGCCAGTGTACTCAGTCAGCTTGGCCAGGAATTTGTCTGGGCCCCAATCGGCAACAAGGAATTTCAGACGGGCATGGTGCCGTTTTTCCCGATAGCCGTAATCACGGAAGATGGTGGTGACAGCAATAGCAACCTTCAGTACTTCCTCAGGACGGACAAACAAATCCAGCGGATGTGCCAAATGCGGCTTGGCGGATAGTCCTCCGCCAACCATCACATGGAAGCCAACCACTTCTTTTCCGTTAAGGATCTTGGTTGCCGGTGTGAAGGACAGGTCGTTAATTTCGGCCTGTGCATTATTGTACGTATTACTGGAGATGGACATTTTGTATTTGCGCGGAAGATTGGAAAAGTCGCGATTCAATAAGAAAAAGCGGTTTACTTCATCTACAATCTCCTGAGTATCCACCAGCTCATTAGGATCAATGCCAGCCAGAGGATTGCCGACAATGGTACGCGGGCAGTCCCCACAGGCTTCAAAGGAATACAAATCAACCTTTTCCAGCCGTTCGAAAATATCCGGCAAGCTTTCAACGGTCAGCCAGTGAAATTGAATAGCCTGACGGGTGGTGACATCCACAAGACCACGCCCGTATAGTGCGGAGATGTCTGCTAAGGCACGTGCCTGGGCTGAAGTCATGATCCCTGTGTTGATGCGGACGCGCATCATGAAATGACCATCCTTGGGTTTTTGCTGGTAAACCCCAGCCCATTTGAATCGGTCCATATCGTCCGCAGAGATTGAGTCATACCCTTTGTGTGCATAGCTTTCGATGATGGTACGTATAACGTCGAGACCATCCTTTTCCAGCTTGACTAACTCAAACTTGTTAAGCTTATCGGGATGAGCATTCCAGATGGGTTCATAGGCCATCTTTTTAACCTCCTTCATGTGTCTTATTTATACTTGAGATTTTGGATATAGAACTCACGATTTTTTATTTCCGACAATATAACTAAGATATAATGTGATGGTATCATAGTTGGTTATGCCCGTAAACGAAGGAATGGTTCAAAGGGTATAACGATTTTTTATTGTTTTTGCTTATTTTTTTGATATAAGGATTTGGAAAATTTATAATATAAATAGTATGAGAGGATAGGGATGTGGCAAACGGCGCTTTTTTAGAAAAAGATAGGGCTTAAAGCGATTGTATGCGTGTCCCCTCTATGGTAGATTTGGACTAACTGATAGAACAGGGTCATGTTAGAGAGGAAATGGTGAGTATATGCGTAAGATGGGGAAAAGGGTAGCTGTGCTGGCTTTGGGCAGCGCTCTATGTGTTTCTGGAACGGCAGGTGCAGCCAGCAGTGGAGCTGCGTTGAAGGCCAAGGTCATTAATGGCGGGGTCTATGTTAACGTAAGTGATATGAATAAAGCATTAGGAACCAGTGGCGCGTATAACAGCGCAAATGGTACATATACGTTATCGGCCGATCGTGTGCCGCAGGTCGTTAAAAATGTATCTCCTTCGGTAGTCGGCATCATTGGCCGTTCTGCGACAGGAGAGACCGTAGCAGGGGGAGACCGATACAACCTGGCTCACGGCACGGGTGTCATCATTCGGGCAGATGGATGGATTGTTACGAACGCGCATGTAATCGAAGGATTAGGTGATGCCGTAGTTGTAACCTCGGACGGAAAATCTTACGGAATTATCGACAGCTACAGCGATCCGATCAGTGACTTGGCGTTGATTAAAATTAAGGCAAGCGGTCTTAAACCTGCTACCTTTGCAGCTTCTACGAATAGTTTACAGGTAGGCGAGCAGGTAGTAGCTATCGGTACGCCGATCTCCTTTTCACTTCGTAACTCGGCAACCTCAGGTGTTGTTAGCGGGCTGAACCGTGGTGTCAACGCTGCGTATCGTCTCATTCAAAGTGATACCGCGATCAACCCTGGTAACAGCGGTGGTCCGCTGGTCAATCTCAAGGGCGAGGTTATCGGGATCAATACAATGAAGTTCTCAGCGGTCGGAATTGAAAATATGGGCTTTTCGATTCCGGCGGATACAGTGAAATATGTCATCAATCAATTTTTCAAATATGGTGAGGTTCGACGTGCTAGTCTTGGTCTAGGGCTTGAAGAGAGCTGGTCGGCTATCGTGGGGTTGCCTACCGAGGACCCTTTGAAAGTCACTAAAGTCACCTCAGCCAGTGCCGTACAGGTTAAAATCAAGGAAGGCGATGAGTTGTATAGTATTAACGGCAAGCGTGTAGCTTCCGCCATTGATGTCAATGAGCTGCTTAAAAACTATCAACCGGGCCAAACGGTGAGTGTACTTATGCAGTCGGACGGTGATATTGTGAAGCGCAAGCTGGTATTGACACAGGATACTGGTGAAATTTATGATTCCATTCAGTCTGGAGAAGATCTTGAAGACTCGAATGAATCAGGAGCTGCTGTAGATGACGGTATAGCGCCTTCGAAGGAAGCGTCAGATTCAGCTACGGGAAAGTGAACGATAACGGCTCATCAATCTATAAAATAAAGCTAAAGGGAGATTTACTGTGAAGCATATGCAAAGAAAAATGATGCGTAAGCTGGGGGTCGGCGCTGTCGCATTGTCCCTTCTGCTTACCGCTTTACCAGCAGTTGCAGCAGATCAAGATAAAAACATATTGGAATTGCGTCTGCAAAGCGGCAGCAATACAGCCATCGTGAACGGCCAAAATGCGAATATTACGAAACCCTATTCCAAAAGTGGAGCACTGATGGTTCCGGCTGGTGTGTTTAAAAAGGCATTTAACAGCAAAATTCGCCTAGCTGAAGATAATGTGGTTAAGATCACCAGCGGCACTCACGTTGTATCGCTGACAATCGGTAGTCGTACAGCCTGGGTGAGAGGACACAAGGTGACACTTCCGGCTCCACCGGAAATGTCGTCAGGAATCCTCATGGTGCCTTTGCGTCAAGTAGCAGAAGGACTGGGCGGTAAGATGGAGAAGAATGGCGCAGGAATCATCATTCGAATGGAAGCCCAAGAAGAGGCGGGCACGGTAGCAGAAGAATCACCGAACATTGATAATGATGAGGGCAAGACGCAGATCGGGAATAGTTACTACGATTGGTCTATGAACTATCCAACAGGACTCGTCATCGGTCAGGGGGGTGGAGATGAGAGTATTTCCACATTTATGGACGAGAACAGTGCATACTATATGGAAGTACACACAGCAATACAGCCGGTTCCACTGAATGCAGACGATTTGTTGCAACAATTGGTGCAGGCAGCCAAGGAAACGGGAGAAACTGTAGTGGACCGAAAATCCTTCCCGAAAGCGAAAGTGCCTTATGCTCGTGTTATTACGAAGGATGGGGACGGCGTACTGTGGGAAAATCGTCAGTACTATGACAACGGACGACTGTATGTCGTTTATTTTTCCGATGCTAAAGCAACGAACTATAAAGATCTGGCCCAGTATGCTGGACTGTTGAACTCCTTTAAAACCTCTTTTAATGCACAGGATAAAAGTATTAAAGACTTGTCCACTGTTGTAGGAGGCACACGAGAGGCTGGGAATCCAGACTACGGTGTGTCACTTAAAATACCTGCAGGCTGGAAAATGGACGACCAGCGGATGCAATATGAAAGCAATGACGGATCAAGCTTCCACATGAAAATCACCTCTGCTCCAGCAGATGGAAAATTGGAAAACTGGGGTCAGCAACTGCAAAAATGGCTGAGCGATTCATTTGTGTCCACAGCATACGAGGCACAAAAGACGTACCCGCTGGAGGTTGCAGGTGTTCAGGGATTAGTACAGGAGTACCGCTATAATTTTGGGGATGGATGGGTCAAGGAGTACAATGTGCTGATTCAGCAAAATGGATATCGCTACCTGGCTGAATACGCAGTGCCTGAAAAGGTAAGCAAGGGAAATGACCAGTTCAACGCGCTCATTTCTTCGCTTCAAATCGATTTCCAAACGGTAGCGAATAACTTTGGACAGTTGGAAGAGGATGACTATCTGGCGGACAAAACGAAAACGATCAAAAAGACGTCTAAAGCATATGAATATACAGTAAATATCCCACGGTATTGGACCGCGGTTAGCGATCAATTTGAATTGGGCGATATAGAGTATCAATTTACCGGAGGACGTTTTTCTATCAAAATCGACAACGACCAAACCTTTGAATTAACGGTGTCCCAGCTTAAAGACTTCTATGATAAACAAGCCAAAAACTATAAAAACCTCAAAGTGGAGGAAGTTAAGGACGTAACGTTTGCTGGAGTTCCGGCAGTGTCCTTTACATTCCACCGTGTGGAGGAAGGCATCGGTTATACAGGTCGCCAAATCGTTCTGGAACATAACGGTAAAACATATACCGTAACAACTACATTAAACGATGCGAACAACACGGGTGTACAGTCCAACGCACTGGATTCGACGTTGAATTCGTTTAGTTTTGTGAAGTAAGAAGGTGTGGGTAAAAGATCAGTGAGTTGTAGTGGGAAGAGGCTACGCGTGCCATTTGATCCTACGATCGCTGTTGACCCGGGATTCTTGGATTGTGTAAGGATTGAATAGTAAGAATCCCAGGTCAAAGGCGAACGCTCGCGCTTCTTCGGATTCAAATGGCCCGCTTCGCTGGCCACCGCCAAATATCCCTAATCTTTTAAAGAGTGAAGTAAGCAGGGAAGTGCGAAGGCTGCTACTTTTACGAGGCTTATTCTGCCTTTTTGCTATAATACGACCTAGCTTTAACATGCAGCTGTTTCGTGCGGCAAGGTCAGTAAGCTTTGGTAATAAGAAAAAATGGAAGGCGAAGTATAGGGGGAATCCGAAAATAATTACGCTAAAGGCAGTCGACAAAAGTAATTGGGAAGAATGTGCTGAACTTCAACCGAGCCCTGAGCAACAAAGGTTTATGGTATCTAACCTTTACTCAATTGCGGAATGTCAGTTTTTGGATGGGTTTTTATCTAGAGCGATTTATAATAATGACGTATTGATTGGTTTTACGATGTTTGGTTTAGACCCGGATGACGGGAATTACTGGATTTACCGATTTATGATTGACGAAAGATTTCAAGGCCAAGGCCATGGTTACCATGCAATGTTGCTGGTTATTGACGAAATAAGGAAAGCCAGTAATCGGACTGATATGATCATGATTGGATATAAACCAGACAATGAACTTGCTAGAAAGCTATACAGAAAATCTGGTTTCAGGGAGGAAGGAATATCACCCTGGGGAGAAATGCTTGCGAAGTATAGCTTTGCCTAGTTAATGGTATGATGACGCACCTCCAATGCACCGCTGACCGGGATTGGAGGTGTTTTTGTATTTCAGTATTATATTTTTAAAGGAATCGCTTGGAAAGTGTAGAAGCTTGGGGCGCAGTCTGGTACACTAGATTAGTTACAAGATAAGAATAATTTCTGCCGCAGATGTTTGTGATGCGGATTTTTTGAGTTGGATGCGTTTCAGGCAAGGGACCGATGGTTCAGCGTGTGAATGATCGGACAAGATGATAGAGACAGATAGGCTTAAGAAATAAGATTCTTAGTAGGTTTCCATATCCCTGACTGAACATAACCAGCTTTGGAATGAGTGGATGGAACATTAATGAGATTACCAAGTAAGCAGCATAGCTGCCCTGAAAACAACGATGCTCCAATGAGGGACCATTCGTTTTCAGCATATAGGGAGGGCAATAATGAAATCAGCAGTACGAAGAGAAGATGTCGAGCTTCTGGCACCAGCAGGTGACTGGGATTGTATGCGTGCGGCGGTAGCGAACGGAGCCGATGCGATCTTTTTTGGAGTGGAAAAGTTCAATGCACGGGCACGGGCGAATAATTTTCGCATGGATGAATTGCCCGAAATTATGGCCTTTTTGCATAGCTACGGAGTTAAGGGCTTTTTGACATTCAATATACTAGTATTTGAAAATGAGCTGGAGGACGCTAAAGAGCTGGTTGATGCCTGTATTGATGCCGGTGTCGATGCCCTAATTGTTCAGGATATGGGCTTGGTGAAAATGATTCGTGACATTTCGCCGGATTTTCCGATCCATGGTTCTACTCAAATGACGATTACCTCGCCGGAGGCTGTAGAATTCACGAAGCCGTACAACATGGAACGGGTTGTGCTGGGGCGTGAAAATAATCTAAAACAGATTCAAAAAATTGGCGATCAAGCAAGGCTTCCGATGGAAGTATTCGTGCATGGAGCGTTGTGCGTATCTTATTCAGGCCAATGCCTGACTTCAGAAATGTGGGGCGGACGCTCTGCAAACCGTGGTGAATGTGCACAGGCATGCCGTTTGCCTTACGATTTGATGGTGGATGGAGAGCAAAAGCCGATGGCCGATGTGACATATCTGCTATCCCCCAAGGATCTGGCAGCCATTGATTTGATGCCAGAACTGGTCGATGCAGGTGTGGTTTCCTTTAAAATCGAAGGGCGACTGAAAACGCCTGAATATGTAGCGAATGTGGTTAGCAAATATCGTAAAGCCATTGACAAGTATTTTGATGGCGATACGTCCAAGACGAGCAAAGAAGATATCCGCGAGCTGCAGCAGAGCTTTTCACGCGGCTTTACACACGGGTTTCTGGAAGGAACGAATAACAAAAAGCTGGTGGACGGTACGTTCCCGAAAAGCCGGGGCGTGTATCTGGGCCGAGTGGAGCAAATCCTACGTGATGGTGTAGTATGCCGTATCGACGCCCCGCTCAAGCGTGGCGATGGTATTGTATTCGATGCAGGAGATCCTACGCAAAAAGAAGAAGGCGGACGCGTATACGATATCCGCCGCAAGGGCGTGAAGATTGAAGGCGAAGCTGGAGAAGGATGGATCGTTGACATCGTAGCGGGACGCAACGATGTGGATCTGCGCCGTGTGCACGTGGGCGACCGTATTTGGAAGACCAACGACCCGGCGCTGGACAAGCGTTTGCGCCAGTCATACGAAACCGAAAAGCCGTACCGTGTCTTCCCGGTACATGTGCGGGTCAGCGGCTCCCCAGGACAGCCGCTGTCAACATGGTGGACCGACGTGCAGAAAGGCACAACGGTCCGCGTGGACTCTGAGCTGGAACTTGAAGTCGCCCAGAAGCGTCCGATGACGCACGAACTGCTCGAAGAGCAGTTCGGCCGACTGGGCGGAACCGTGTTCCAGCTGGAGGAGTTGGACGTCCATCTGCATGGGGACGTCATCGTACCCATGCGCGAGCTGAACAGCATCCGCCGTCAGGCGGTGGAACTGCTCGCGGGCGAGCGTCCCAAACCGCCCGTATACACGAAGCGGGCTGTAGAGGTGTATGGCGATGCAGCAGCTCCGGCATCGTCTGTGGCACGTGGTCAGGCAGAGCTGACCGCGCTGTGCCGCAGCCTCCCTCAGGTGGAGGCTGCGCTTGAGGCCGGCGTGGAGTTCATCTACGCCGACTTCGAGTTCATCAAGCAATTCCCGGCAGCCGTAGAGGCTGTGCACGGCGCTGGGCGCCGAATTGCGCTGGTGACTCCGCGTATTCACATGCCAGGCGAAAACGGATATCACAACAATATCCTGCGCCTGCAACCGGATGCTGTGCTGGTACGCAATCCGGGAGCATTGTATTTTTACATGCGTCACCGCTTGGAGAACCCGGATGCACATCATCCGCAATTGATTGGCGACTTCTCGCTGAATATCGCCAACCATAAAGCGGCTGACCTGTTCCTGGATTCCGGCTGCGACCTGGTGACACCGTCATATGATTTGAACATCCAACAGATGGTCGATATGCTGGGACGTACACGTACCGACAAGCTGGAGATCGTCATCCAGCAGCATTTACCGATGTTCCATACCGAACACTGCGTGTATTGTACTTTTATGAGTGAAGGCACAGACTACACCAACTGTGGTCGTCCATGTGAGGATCATCGCGCATCCCTGCGTGATCGTATTGGGATGTCTCACCCGGTTCGTGTGGACGAAGGATGCCGTAATACGGTGTACAACGCGATTGAGCAATCAGGCGCGGAATACCTGTCTAACTTCCTAGAACTAGGCGTGTCCCGTTACCGCGTGGAATTTTTGGAGGAGACACCAGAGCAAGTTCATGAGGTTATTGATCTCTATAACCGTGCTTTGCGCGGTGAAATCAGCGGAACACAAGTATGGAAGACGCTGAAAGCGACGAATCAGCTAGGGGTTACACGTGGGCAACTGGTGAAGTAAATATGAATAACTGTATATTTGTTCAGGAGCCAAATATATTTTAGAAACATAATATAATCATATAGTAAGTAGAGATTGAAGACATGTTCTCTTTAAGAGAAGATGTCTTCTTCTTTAACCTATTAAATTTATCCATCTACCTGTTATAATCATAGACAGTATACCTATCCGTTATATTGAAGACAAAGGAGTTTTAACCTATGAAAATCCGTAAAGCAATTATCCCTGCTGCGGGATTAGGGACCCGTTTTCTTCCTGCTACGAAAGCGATGCCCAAAGAGATGCTTCCTATTGTAGATAAACCAACCATTCAATATATCATTGAAGAAGCTGTTGCATCTGGCATAGAGGATATCATTATCGTTACAGGTAAAGGTAAAAGAGCGATTGAGGATCACTTTGATTACTCCTTTGAGTTGGAGCATAATTTGACCTCGAAGGAAAAATGGAACCTGCTTAATGAAGTGCGTAAACCATCAGAGATGGCCGACATCCACTATATTCGTCAAAAGGAGCCTAAAGGCTTAGGACATGCCATCTGGTGTGCACGTAAGTTTATCGGTGACGAACCTTTTGCCGTACTTTTAGGAGATGATATTGTTGAATCTGAGAATCCATGTCTCAAACAAATGATTGATGTGTTCGATGAGTATCAGCGTTCTGTTGTAGGTGTAAAACAAGTCGATTGGAACGAGGTACATCGTTACGGAATTGTTGAAGGTCATGCACTTACTTCCAAAATCTCTGAGGCAGAACGATTAGTGGAAAAGCCGAAGAAGGAAGAGGCTAAATCCAATTTGGCCATCATGGGACGTTATATCTTGACGCCGGATATTTTCGATATCCTAGGTCAGCAATCCGCAGGAGTAGGCGGGGAGATTCAGTTAACAGATGCATTGTCCAAGCTAGGAGAAAAAAGCCCTATTCTAGCTTATGAATTTGATGGCAATCGCCATGACGTTGGCGAGAAGCTGGGATTCATCGAAACGACCATTCATTATGCTCTACAGCATAACGAGATTAAGGATGAAGTACTGGCTTATATGAGACAGGTTATTCAAGAGATTGATGAACAAAAATAAACATCTCACTAAACCAAACTATGCTTCCTCAATGTAAAAAAAGAGACTGGCAGGTGATGTAAAATCATCTGCCAGTCTCTTTTTTCTTACTATTTCTCCGATTTCAACTGTTCAATCTGCTCCTTCTCCTTCGGATCAGCTTGAATCAGTTTCTTATATAAAGCTTCGTCATTTTGGCCCTGTTTTTGAAGGGCGGCCACGTAATAGCGAGCAACCTCACGATTTGTAGAATCGCTCAGGTCGTCCTTCAGGCCGTTTTTGAGGATGCTTGCAGCCTCAGCAGGCTTGCCTGACATGAACTCAATTTTGCCCGTACTGAGCGCAATGCCTGGTGTTACTTCAAAAGTACGTGGCAACTCAATTTCAGGTGGAATCGTCTTAAGATGGGCTACCCTATCCAAAACCTGCTGATAAGCAGCAAGACCTGCTTGGAAATACCTCTGTTCTTTTGCGGTGTCTTTTTGCTCACGTGACTTATTACCAATAGTATAAGCTTGGGTAATCAACATATTGTACCAGTCATTGTCCCAGTTAAAGTTGGAAATATTATTATCCAAAATACTGAAAGCCTGTTCATTCTCACCTTTTGCTTGTAAAAGGTTAACTTTGGAGTTTAACATGATTTTATTATACGGTTCTGCCTTCAGGCCCGTATTTAGTACCTCTATCGCTGCGTTATAAAATTCCTCTTTTTTTGTTTGATCATACACATTCTTGTATAGTGCAGCCAATCTTATTACCGAATCTGGATGTGTAGGGCGAAGCTCCAAATCTTTATTAATAGCACTTTGAATTTCCTCAAATGATGTGCTTACCGCCATAATCTGTTTGGCATTTGTGGCAGCATTGGCTGATTGCACGAAGCGGAGCCCTGCAAAAAGCACAACGATGCTTAGAATGCCAATGACTGCACTATACAGGATGCGGAATCCTGAAGCACTCATAGACAGACGTTTAAGCGGCTTGCTGTCCATGGCAGCGGCCATACCGCCTAGACTCGCAAATACCAGTATGCCCATGAACACGTAACTCATATTAAAGTCCAGCAAGCTGTGAAGTAAGATTGAGAGTGCCAGAATAAGATACAGAAAGTGAGAATCCCGCTCTTCATCATTTTGCCTGATATAGCTGCGAATATATTTGTAGAAAATATATATGATGAATGACATTAAAATTATAAAACCGAAGATGCCTACTTCAACCAGGTACTGCATGAAAAAGTTATGGGCCTGACGGCTGCTATAAGGATAATCCTGGTACTTTTCGTACAAAGTAGCCCATCCGCCACCACCGCTTCCGATAATAGGGTGATCTTTAATTGATTTGGCAGCATCCTGATAGAATACAAGTCGTTCCAGCACACTATGCTGGCGGAAATTGATGTTTTCTAACCGAACTTGAACGTTCTCCGGCAGTACGCTGCGCAAGCCAGTTCCCATTAACAGAAAAGCTAACAAGCCAATCACCACAACTGACCCGACAGGCAACCACAGGTTGGATAACTTCCTTGAGCTCCACCCTTTGAGGGCATTTTCCAGCTTTGGTGCCAGATAACGTTCAACAAGCCACAGTACGACAGCTACAGCCAGAGAGACTCCAATAAGTAATCCCCATCCTTTGGCCGCCTCTCCACCGTTGTAGGTCTTGTTGAGCTGTAATCCCATATTTGTAATCGGCGCCAAGATAGATATTGATGCTACACCAGCAATGGCGCAATGTAAAATCCATATAATTTGGCGTGCAGGGTTAAGGAAAAGCAAGAGCAGCACGAACACGACAGGCAGCATAACCAGACCGCCCCGTGATAAAGTCAGAAATAGCGAGACCAGAATAGGCACCAACATAAAGCCATGAATAGCCTTGCCATACCATAGTTTTGATTTCATCAGACAGAAAACGGCAGCGAATAGGAAAGCCATTAGGAAGGCCGCATATGTATTCGCATATTGGAACACCGATGTCAGCCGGAGACCATTTGTATCTGTCATAACTGCATTGGTATAGCGATACTGATACACATATTGGCTAAACCAGCCTACCATCTTGCCGGCAAGTACCCACTGTCCGAACCAGTTAATGAAGCCAAAACCTACGATGATATAAGCAACAGTCATAATCAGGTTGTGAATAATCTTATTGCCTAACCGATCCTGGAGTAGATAGATTGAAATGATAAACAGGGCAGCATATATGCATTGTACCACCACCATATTCATGGCCAGGTAATGCGAAGCTGCTGACGTCAGTGAGAGCACATAGGTCAGAGGAAGCAGTAATACTAGTACAGCTAGCCAATCCCTTTGCTCTTCTAGCTTGAATTTTTTATAATAGGTTACGATTCCTAAAATTAATAGAATCGTGCTGATGATCAAAGCCCAATACAGAGGCTTCTCAAAGTCGAGCATTTGACCATTAAAAAGTGCAGCCTGGAAGGGGGCCCAAGCTAAGAACAAAATCATGCCAACAATTAACACCCAAAATATAGCCGGCCTTTTATCGTCACGGGTCGACGTTTTGGCCTGTTTCCCGTATACTGGATTCGACAAGGTTTACAATCTCCTTTTCTTGTAGATACGTCAATATTTTAGCACAAATATGATAGTTGAGGTACTTTTTGCTCAAGCGTTGTTGAGTAAATGAGAATGTTACTGGATCTTGTTGTGAAAATTTAAAAAAGGAGAGTTATTAATGAAAGGAATTATTCTTGCTGGAGGTTCAGGAACAAGGCTTTATCCTCTGACTAGAGCCGTTTCAAAACAAATGCTTCCAATTTATGATAAGCCTATGATCTACTACCCTTTATCTGTGTTGATGTTAGCGGGTATAAAGGAAATCTTGCTTATATCTACCCCTAGGGATATACCCTTTTTCAAGGAGCTTCTCGGAGATGGCGGGGCACTAGGCATTTCGATTGAATACAGCGTTCAAGAGAAGCCTAACGGGTTAGCTGAAGCGTTTATTATTGGGGAATCTTTTATAGATGGGGATCCTGTAGCTCTTGTCCTTGGGGATAATATCTTTTATGGACTAAACTTTAGTAAGACGCTACAAAGAGCATCCGAACTCACTGAGGGAGCCATAATTTTTGGATGCAATGTGAAAGATCCAAGAGCATATGGAGTTGTAGAATTTGACAATGATTTTAACGTTTTATCAATTGAAGAGAAGCCTGAGCATCCAAAATCTGATTACGCTATTCCAGGTCTTTATTTTTTCGATAGTAAAGTTGCGGCTTATGCTAAACAAGTCACTCCTTCAGCACGTGGAGAGCTTGAAATAACTTCTGTTATAGATAAGTACTTAAATAATAGAAGTCTGAAAGTAGAGCTTATGGGAAGAGGTATGGCTTGGTTAGATACTGGTACTCATGAATCTTTGTTAGAAGCCTCCAATTTTGTTGAAGCTATACAAAAGAGACAAGGATTATATATATCTAGCATTGAAGAAATAGCTTATCGTATGGGCTACATTAACAATCGTCAGCTTTCCGATTTAGCTAGACCGCTTATGAAAACTGATTATGGAAAGTATCTGCTTGATTTAGCTGAGAGTAGCAAAGTTAGCTTATGACATTGTCAATCTGATGAAAAATTGAAAAAGGGGTTATCTACTTGCGGTTCTCTTTGAAAGTGAAGTGGGGTCTTGTATTTGTGATCAGTATGCTGGTCTTCTCCGTTCTGCTAAATCTATTTATTCAGACGCCCACTACTATGTACTTAAAGATGTCGGTTAAAAGCAAAATCGAAGATGGTTTCCAAGTTTACCTAATGGATACAAAAAAAGGTTCTGTATTAAGCGAAGATAACTCGGTGTCATTGCTCTATTCAACTCCTGGTGTAAGTCAGGAGTTGAAGTTTCGTTTAAATACCGATATTAATAAGATTAGATTGGATTTAGGAAGTAAACCATCTTTACTGACGGTGTCTGATTTTAAAATAGCCTCACTGCTTAAAAATTATGAGTTTAGCATTAATAATATTTCAACGAAGAAAAGTAACCAGATTTCTAGATATGATATCCTTGATTCAGCAGTAAGAATTGAAACAGCTGGCAATGACCCGTATGTTTATGTTTCGCTTCCTCCGAATAATAAGGAGAGGATATTAGAAGATAATACATTGGTAAAGCACTTTATTTGCCTCGGCATTTCTCTTGTTTTATCTATACTGTTATGTTTGCTTTTGAAAATAAGAAAAGAAGTGTTTGGACTTCTGAAGGAACTCTATCAGAACAAAGAACTGATTTATCGTCTTTCGCTGAACGATTTTAAAACTAGATATGCTGGTTCTTATTTAGGGATTATTTGGGCCTTTGTTCAGCCAATTATAACAGTCTTGATTTATTGGTTTGTATTTGAAGTGGGATTTCGTTCAGGTCCTGTTCAAAATGTACCTTATATCCTCTGGCTAATTGCTGGAATTGTTCCATGGTTCTTTTTTGCTGAATCATTAGGTAATTCAACTAATGCTCTTTTAGAATATAATTATCTTGTGAAGAAGGTTGTTTTTCAGATAAGAGTTCTTCCTTTTATGAAAATTCTATCAAGTGCTTACGTACATTTGTTTTTCATTTTAATCATTGTACTTATATATGGAGTGTACGGTTTGTTTCCGGATGTATATTATTTACAGTTATTATATTACTCATTAGCTGCATTCGCTTTAGTTTATAGCATGTCGTTAATAACAAGTTCATTAATTCTTTTCTTTAAAGATCTGGGGCAGATTATTAGTTTGGTTTTGCAGTTTGGGATGTGGCTTACACCGATACTCTGGAATGAGAATATGCTTCCGACTCAATTCAGATGGATTTTGAAAATTAACCCGGCTTATTATATTGCCGAAGGATATAGGGACTCTCTGATTTATAAAGTTTGGTTTTGGGATAGGTATAATCAGTCAGTTTACTATTGGGCACTTACTTGTTTGTTGTTCATAGTAGGGGTGTTCATAATGAAAAAATTGAAGCCTCATTTTGCTGATGTATTGTAGGGATGGTGTTGAATTATGGGTGAATCAGTAATTTCAGTTACTAACGTATCAAAAGTCTATAAATTATATGATGCTGCTATTAACCGTTTAAAGGAGTCTTTAAGTATACGGAAAAAGAAGTATCATAAAGAATTTTATGCACTAAATGATGTATCTCTTTCAGTAAGTAAGGGAGAAATTGTTGGTTTAGTCGGGAAAAATGGCTCTGGAAAATCAACTCTGTTGAAAATTATCACTGGAGTAGTCTCTCCCTCAATTGGTGAAGTTACTGTCGATGGAAAAATCTCCGCTTTGCTTGAATTGGGAACAGGCTTTAATCCTGAGTATACTGGAATCGAGAATGTGTTTCTAAATGGTATGATCATGGGTTTTTCAAGAGAAGAAATGGAGAGAAAACTTGATAAAATACTTGAATTTGCTGATATAGGCGATTTTATTCATCAACCTGTAAAGTCTTATTCGAGCGGTATGTTTGCAAGATTAGCATTTTCGGTCGCTATTAATGTTGAACCGGAAATTTTGATTGTCGATGAAGCTTTAGCGGTTGGGGATTTAAAGTTTCAATTAAAATGTATGGATAAATTTAATGAGTTTAGAGAAAGAGGTAAAACTATACTATTTGTTTCTCATGACATTAATAGCATTAAACGATACTGTACCAGGGCAATATGGTTAAACGAAGGTAAAATAGAAGCTCAAGGTGACACGGAGACCATATGTGATCGATACACTGATTATTTAAAATATGGCGATGACAGAGCGAAAGGCAAAGTTTTTGGCGCCGATATTAACGAAAGAGTATTAAATAAAGATGTAATTGGTTTTATTGAAAAGGTTACATTGTTAAATGAAAATGCAGAGGAAATATCAGATATAACATACGGAAAAAAATGTACCCTTAAAATAGATTATGTAATGAATGATGATGTAGTGGATATTGTGATAGGCGTTGCAGTACATTCAATAGATAACATATATGTTTGTGGTTTAAATACTTTGTTGGATGAAGAAAATATTATATATAATAAAGGTTACAATACCATATATTTAGAATACACTGATTTTAATCTTTTAGGAGGGAGTTACTACTTTGATGTAGCTTTATTTGAAAGAAACGCTCATATTCCGATTGATTATAAGGCCCAGGTCTGTGAGTTCTTTGTTAAAGCTGCTTATATTGCTGAAGGTCTTTGCGTATTACCCCATTCTTGGAGTACGAAAGGATAATCATAATGAAATATGATTTTGAATTGGACCTGACTTCGAATAATTCGTTGGCACTGATTTCAAAAAAGATCAGAAAGCATGCAACTATATTGGAATTTGGCCCTGCCGCAGGGCGTCTTACCCGTTACATGAAAGAAAAGCTTGAATGTGATGTATACATTGTTGAAATTGACCAAGATGCGGCTGAGAGAGCTCTTCAATATGCCAAAGATGGAATTGTTGGAGATATTGAAGAAATGAAGTGGTTGGATAAATTTAGGGAAATCCAGTTCGACTACATTATTTTTGCAGATGTACTGGAACATTTGTATGACCCTAAGAGAGTTCTTAGCGCTTCTGTCAATCTGCTAAAAGATGATGGAGCGATTTTACTTTCGATACCAAATATTGCCCATAATAGTGTCATTATTGATATGATGAAAAATCAGTTTAAATACAGAAGTACTGGGCTTCTTGATGATACACATGTCCGCTTTTTCACCTATTATACATTATTGGGAATGATTGATGAGTGCAATCTGATGACAGTAAGTGAAGAAGCTGTTATAAAAAAAGTGGGCGAAACAGAAATCGGCAGTTACTTTGATGGCTTGCCTAATTCAGTAGCTTCATATCTTAAAAATCGGCATTTAGGAGATGTCTATCAGTATATTTTTGTAATGGGTAAAAAGGGAACTCATTCTGGTACAGCATTCTTTAAAAATATTTCCGCCAAAAGTAACTACTATTATTCTCAGTTATATATAGACACAGGGGCAGGTTTCAGTGAAAATCAAACTATTATTAATACACAGCAATATAATGGTGTAATAGAGTTTGATGTTAAAGATTATGAGCAAATAAAAAAACTAAGATTTGATCCATTGAATGTGAGTTGTTCATTGAGAGTAGATAGAGTTGAACTTCATATGAGCGATGGATCAGTACTAAAAGTGGAAGGTTATGAAAATAACGCCGACTATCAATTTAATGGTTTTCTATTGTTCTTTCACGAAGACTCTCAATTTATCTTTGAAAAGCCTAGAGGAAATTCTAACATAGAAAAGTTAATTTTGAATGTTGCTATGCTAGATGTTGAAATAGACCAATATAATTACACTACGGAATTATTAAATAACCAAGCAAATTTAATAAAAGATAAAGAGATTGTTGAAAATCAATTACTATCCGCTCAAGGGTTAATATCGTCTTTATCAAATGAAAAAAAAGAATATATCAATGAAATCGAACAATGTAAGCGGGAAATTGAAAATTTAGAGGCAATAAATATAAATCTTGTTGACGAGCTGGGATTCTTAAATGAAGAGAGCAAAGTGAGAGCGGATGAACATGTGAAACTCACTAATACTCTGTCTCTTCAAATTGAAGAGTTGAAGAAAGAAATAGAAAAACAGTCTTTACAATTAAATCAAATCCACTCTTCTAGGAGTTGGAAATTAATTTCTAAAATTAAGAAATTGGGTGTGCGTTAATGTTACTGAGTGAAAAGATCAACCTTATAACTTCTATAATTGATAGAAATACAGTTAAAAATAATATGCTAAGAAGTTCCATCATATTTAAGCTCAGTGACGTTGATAATTTAAATGTTAATGCAGATGCTACTTTAAATATCAATGAAGCTGATAAAGCTGCAGAAATAACGTTTGAAGTGAAAAAAGATATTAAGTTTTTGAAGTTTATATATAATATATATAATGATAATGACCAAGGTAGTATTGTGTTAAATTGTTATGGAACGAATGGGGAATCTCAGGTATTTGAGGTAGGAGCTTTTTCGGGACAGAGTATTTCCTTTTATTTGAAGACAGATTTTAATATTAAAAAAATTATTATAAGTATTTCTACTGAATATACTTTTAATATCAGTCAGCTTGAACTTATAGGAATCACAAAGAGCGAATACAAATTTAATAAAATAAAACAATATTCTTTGAAATTAAATAGACTTGTGAAATTTCAACCTCATTTGCGGGGAAAATTTGTGCAAGAAATAAGAACAGCAGGACTAAAGCCAGCTTTGCAAAAGGTTAAGCAGAAGTTATATCACAATGATCCCAAGGATAATATTATAGTGATGGGTAATGAACTCATACTTAGTCCTTTATCCTATGCTTCCACTAATAGTATACTTTTTATTGTACACGATGCTCAAAATGCTGGAGCTTCTATACTTTCTTTAAATATGATTCGAGTATTAAAAGAGGTCTATCACAAGCAGGTCATAGCAATTTTGCTTAAAGGAGGGCCGCTTGAGAAGGACTTTTCAGATGTAGCTGATGTAATAAACTTACATCAAAACTCTTTGTCTAATTTGGAGAATGAAACGGAAGTATCCCGGATTATTAAGTCTATTCGAAAACGTGGAGTAACTTATTGTATTGCGAATTCTGTGGTTTCTAGTATTCTTGTTGAACTTTTGGAGAAAAATGAAATTAAAACCATCTCACTTATTCATGAACTTCCTACTTCTATTCAAACTTATAATTTTGTGCAGGCTGCCAACAATGCAGCACGGTATGCATCAAAAATTGTATTCCCTAATCAATTTGTTAAAAATAGCTTTCAACAGTACTTTGATCTTCATGAAGACAGAGTACTCATTAAGCCTCAGGGAATATACAAGAAGAGGTTACATCGGTTAAACAAGAACTCTGCAAAAGATAAATTATGCGAGGAACTGGGGATTAGTACAAGTTCAACCATTCTACTTGGCTGTGGTTATGGTGACTTGAGAAAAGGTCTTGATTCATTTTTTTCCTTAGCTAGAGAGTTGATTTTAAATTGTAATTGTAAAGATATTCATTTTGTATGGATGGGTGGTACAGAACAAGTATTAGAGAGATGGTTAATGCATGATGCACAGACTCTGAAGATTGAAAAGAATATTCATATGATGGGATTCCAAAAGGACCCACTTCCTATCTTCGAAGCGGCAGATATGTTTGTTCTCACATCTAGAGAAGACCCTTTTCCATCCATAGCCTTAGAAGCAATAGACAATGCAACGCCTGTAGTTACTTTTGAAAACAATGGTGGAATGGCCGAGCTTATAACTGAATTAGGGGTTAGAGCAACTCCATACTCTGATATTCATTTGATGGCTCAGGAGATTATGAGGATATTAAAGAATAAAGATATCTATGACGCAATTGTACAAAAAGGACATGAAGTTATTGAAGAAAAATTTAATTTCACTAAATATGTTGGTGATATTTTAAGTAGTATCAACTCTGAGGTTTATCGAATTCCTGATTTGAAAGTATCGGTAATAGTACCTAATTATAACTATGAATCTTTTATTGAAGAGAGACTCCGTTCCATCATTAATCAGACAGTAACTCCATATGAAATTATTTTCCTTGATGATGTCTCTAAGGATAATAGCGTAGAATTGGCTAAAAGAATGTTAGAGCAAACTTCAATAAAGCATAAGATTATCGTTAATAAAGAGAACATTGGATGCTTTGGTCAATGGATTAGAGGCATTCAGGAGGCTTCAGGAGATATAATCTGGATTGCTGAGGCAGATGATCTGTGCGAACCTGTTCTTTTGGAGAGATTACTTCCGTCATTTTCAGATCAGGAAGTGAATTTGGCGTATTCCCAGTCACAAATAATAGATGAGCATTCCAATAAAGTGAATTATCATTACACACAATATACTGATGACTTATCTGTAGAAAAATGGCGAGTACCATATTGTATTAATGGAAAAGATGAATTAGTTCAAGGACTTGCTATTAAGAATACGATACCCAATGCTAGTGCAGTGTTAATGAGGGCTTCTGCTTTACAGGGGATTTCAGAAAAACTAAGTGATTATAAAATTGGCGGAGACTGGTTTGCTTATCTCTATCTTCTACGACAAGGTAAAATTTATTTCACACCTGAAGTGTTAAACTATCATCGTAGACACTCACAAAGTATAATTAGTGTAAATGAGCAAACACAAGAACTTTATAAAGAGATATTAAGGATCAAAAACTTTATTATTGATAACTACGAATTGCCTCTGGATATAGTAGGAAGTTTTGTTGAACAGGTGGCTAAGGATTATGAAAGACTAGGCTGTAAAGGATATGGAAGCAAAAATATTCTCGATAATGATGAATTATCAGAAATGTATTTAGCCTTGAAAGATAGAGCGTTCCAAAAAAGTAGTCAAGTAAATTATTTGTGTGAACAGAAAAAAATATTGTTTGTAACTCCCGATTTTGAAGTTGGTGGAGGACAAATGCTAGTTATAAGGCTTGCTAATTTTTTTGCTTCTTTTCAGAAGGTATACATTTATAATGCAAGACCCTGGTTGTTGGAGGAAAGTGTATTAAAAATGGTTTCTCCATCAGTTGAAATTTTACCAAGCAAAGGGGACCCGGAAGAACTAAGAGGATATATTGAAAAATTTAATATAACTACAATTAATTCTCATATTTGGTGGTCTGATAAAATTACTTACTTGGCTGTTAAAGAGATGACATCAATTAATTGGGTGTTATCTATGCATGGTTGTTACGAGGCATTGTTGCAGAACCCTGATTGGGATAATGACTTCTTGCAGTTGGTTCCTAATGTATTAGAACGTGCAAATCATATCATTTATGCTACGAATAAAAATTTGAAAATTTTTAGTGAAGTTAACATAAGTGATAGCAGTAAAATCAAAAAAGTGTACTATGGATATGACCTACAAAGTATTCCTTCAAAAAATAAAGAAAGTATTGGTATACGAGAAGGGGAATTTGTTTTTGGTCTAGTGTCCCGAGCCATTAAAGAGAAGGGCTGGGAAGAGAGTATTAAAGCTCTTATTCAATTAAATAACAAAAATCAATCTAGAAGTCATCTTATTCTTGTTGGCGAGAGTGAATACTCCAAAATGCTTAAAGAAAAATATAAAGATATTGATTATTTGCATTTTGTAATGAATTTACATGAGCCTTCTGAATGGATCGGTTGGGTTAAGATTTTTGATGTTGCATTATTACCAACTTATTTCATCTCTGAGAGTCTACCTAACTCTATTATAGAATATTTAGCTTACAACAAGCCTGTCATTACAACGAATATTGGTGAAATTAAACAGATGATCTATTCGGAAAAGGTTGATAAATTTGCGGGAATATTACTTGAGTTAAACGACGAAGGAATAGTTAATACGGATGATATATACACTTCAATGTTAACATTACAAAATGATTCCCAAAAGTATGAGGAATTAAAAAGTAATACTGCTCTGCTTTTTAAACAATTCAGCATGCGTAACTTTGCCCGAGAATATTTCAATGTTTTCTAAATTTTTTTTAAAGTCACCAGTTGTAGTACTGGTGACTTTAAAAATGTAGAGAGGAAAAATCCTAATGAGTACGATAGTTTTTGGTGGAGCTGGGTTTATAGGCACAGAACTGATTAAAAGACTCTGTAGAGAAAACGTGAGCACCACACTTTATGATAGAAATTTAAAAAGCAAAAAACTGCCTGATGAAAATTATAATATAATTGAAGGGGATTTTTTTTTAGAGACTGACTTCAGAAATATTCTAAAGGGACATGATACCATTATACATTTGATAAGCAGTGTTACTCCATTTTCTTCAATGGTAAGTATTGAAGATTCTTATCAAAAAGATGTGGTGAAAACATTGGAAATGGTTGAAGCTGCAAAAAACGAAGGAATCCAAAAAATAGTCTTTGTTTCTTCAGGAGGAACGGTATATGGTAATAACTCTTCGGAACTATTAAATGAAGATATGCCGTGTGTACCTTTGAATCATTATGGAATAATGAAACTGACTATAGAAAGAATCCTATTAATGTATAATAAACTATTTGGTATGAAAAATATTATACTTAGGGTTGCTAATCCATATGGCAGGGGACAAAATCCGGAAAAGAAGATAGGGGCTATTTCAATATTTTTGCAGCATGTCTTAAACCAAGAGCCTATTTCTATATACGGAGATGGGGAAATTGTCAGGGATTATATTCAAATTTCAGATGTTTGCCAGGCAATCGTATCTGCCTTGCAGTATAGCCCTGATTCTTATGATACAGAGCCCATATTTAATATAGGTACAGGTGTGGGAGTATCGCTATTAGATATAATTTATGAAGTTGAAAATGTATCGAAAATCAAGGCGCATATTAATTTTCTAAGTGAGCGAAGTATCGATGTCAAAAGTAGTATACTAGATTCGTCGAAAGCTAAACGCTACTTAGGTTTTGAAGCTCAGGTAAGCTTGCAAGAAGGAGTAAACGATCTTTACAACTTTTTAAGAAGGAAAATCTAATGAGAGTATCAATTGTTATTCCTAATTATAATGGTGCTAAGTTTCTTCCAGGCTGTATTAATTCATTAAAAAAACAACTTTATACTGATTATGAACTGATTTTAGTTGATAACAATTCTGAAGATAATAGTGTTACTGTCGCAAGGGAATTGTTCGATGAAATACAAATAATTAGTATGGAAGGAAATACAGGGTTTAGCCGGGCAGTCAATGCTGGGATCCGAGAAGCTAACGGTGAATTTGTTGTACTGCTTAATAACGATACAGTAGCAAAAGAGAATTGGCTTGGATGTTTGGTTACATGTATGGAGGAGAATTCCACTGCTTTTTCTTGTTCGAGTAAGATGATCATGTATAATGATCAGGATAAGATAGATGATTCAGGTGACGCATACACTATTTTCGGATGGGCTTACCAAGAAGGGAATGGTCAATCAATCAAGCACTTCAATAAAAATGTTGAAGTTTTTAGTTCGTGTGCAGGTGCTGCGATATACCGGAGGGAGTTGTTTGACAGGATTGGTTTATTTGATGAGGCTTTTTTTGCATATCTTGAAGATGTAGATATTGGGTACAGGGCACAACTGATGGGCTATAAAAATATATTTTGCGCAACAGCTGAAATATATCATATCGGTAGTGCAACTACTGGTGGTGGGTACTCTCCTATTAAAGTAAGACTATCGGCGAGAAATAATATATATCTTATATATAAGAACATGCCCTTTTTTCAACTGGCTATTAATATGCCTTGTTTGATAATAGGACACTTATTTAAATATATGTTCTTTAAAAAAAAGGGCCTAGCCAATTATTATGTTGAAGGAGTGCAGGAAGGGCTTAAAGAAAGAAAAAAGCTAAGAAAAACACAACATGTAAAAGCCAGTCGCTATATTTATATTCAATACTGGCTTGTATTTAAAGGAATCTATTATGCTTTTCATAAATTAAAAAGGATGATTATTCATATATAAATGGTTCAAAGCCTAAAAACACAATTATTGAGCAGTATCATATAATAAAAAAACTAAGCATGGAATCTATACAATATAAATAAGTGGGGGATTACTCATGATAGTAAACTCTTTAAAGTTACATGATGTAAAAATTATAGAGCCCGTAGTTCATGGGGATCATAGAGGATTTTTTATGGAAAGTTATAATGAGCAATTGTTAAAAGAAAAGGGAATCGATTGTACCTTTGTTCAAGATAATCATTCTTTATCTGCTGAACCAGGCGTGATACGCGGGTTGCATTATCAACTTGAACCTAAAGCCCAAACTAAACTAGTCCGTGTTATTTCTGGAGCAATTTATGACGTTGCTTTAGATATCCGTCATAGCTCGCCAACTTTTGGTAAATGGATAGGAGTGATTTTGAGCGAATACAATCAACGTCAATTATTGGTTCCAAAGGGTTTTGCACATGGGTTTTGCACCCTTACTCCTAATACACAGGTAATTTATAAGGTTGATGAATATTACTCGCCAGAGCATGATCGTGGGATTCTATGGAATGACCCAGCTTTGGATATTAATTGGCCTATTTCACAGGCAATACTCTCTGAAAAAGATGAGAAACATCCCGTTCTTGCTGAGGCTGATTTAAATTTTAATTAAAGATAAGCTTATTTGTTTTGAAATTTAAGGGAAATTAAAATTGGAGGGTTTTTATGAAACTTCTTGTCACTGGCGGAGCTGGATTTATTGGTAGTAACTTTGTTATGTATATGCTGAAGCAATATCCACATTATCATATAGTAAATGTAGATGCTCTAACATATGCGGGGAATCTTGAGAATCTCAAATCAATCGAAAAAAATCAAAATCATACTTTTGTGAAGGCAGATATAACTGATGTACATGCAATGGACCGGTTAATGCAGCAGGGAATCGATATTGTTGTTAACTTTGCTGCTGAATCACATGTGGACCGTAGTATTTTGGAACCTGATATTTTTGTGAAAACAAACGTAGTAGGGACACAAGTGCTTCTGGAGGCTGCCAAAAAGTATGGAGTTTCTAAGTTCGTGCAGGTTTCAACAGATGAAGTATATGGTTCTCTCGGAGAAACAGGTTTATTTACAGAAGAAACTCCTCTTCAGCCTAATAGCCCGTATTCAGCATCTAAAGCTGGCGGTGATTTGCTTGTTCGTGCGTATCATGAGACCTTCGGTCTGCCTGTTAATATTACACGGTGTTCGAACAATTATGGACCTTATCAATTTCCAGAAAAGTTGATACCACTAATGATTTCGCGTGCATTGAACGGACAACAGCTTCCAATCTATGGCGATGGAATGAATATTCGGGACTGGCTCTACGTAGAAGATCATTGTAGTGCAATTGATCTGGTTATTCATCAGGGTGAATTAGGTGAAGTGTATAATATCGGAGGCAATAATGAACGAACCAATATTCACATTGTCAAGACCGTGCTTGAGGAACTCGGTAAGCCGGAATCACTTATTAGCTATGTAGAAGATCGTCTTGGTCATGATCGTCGCTACGGTATAGACCCAAACAAAACGATGAATCAACTCGGCTGGAAGCCTAAGCATTCTTTTGAAACGGGAATTAAAGAAACAATTCGTTGGTATCTGGAGAACAAAGATTGGTGGACACGTATCCAATCGGGAGCTTATCAAGAATATTATAAAAAACAATATGGGCATAGGCTGGAGGACATTTAATATGAAGGTCCTTGTTACGGGAGCAGCTGGTCAATTAGGTAGTCAAGTTTGTGAGTTTTTCCAAAAGCAGCAGGCTTACGATGTCTTGCCGTGTGACCGAGAGAAGCTGGACATTACTAATTTGGAGCAGGCCATAGGAATTTCGAAGAATTATCAACCAGACGTAATAATTCACTGTGCTGCGTACACTGCAGTGGATGCTGCAGAAAATGATATTGATAAAGCATATAAAATAAATGCATACGGAACCCGCAATATGGCCTTGGCTGCAGAAAAAGTGGGAGCAAAGTTAGTATATATCAGCACTGATTATGTATTTGATGGTTTTTCAAAGCTCCCTTATCAAGAATATGACAATACCAATCCCCAAACTGTTTATGGTAAATCAAAAAGAGCGGGAGAAATACTAGTTCAATCGTTATCTTCTCGCTATTTTATTGTAAGGACTTCATGGGTGTACGGAATTAACGGCAGCAATTTTGTAAAGACTATGTTAGAACTGGGGCGGGAGAAGCCTATGCTTCAGGTTGTGAATGATCAAATAGGCAGTCCGACATATACGGTAGATCTTGTGGATTTTCTAAATGAAATAATTAAGACTGAAAAATACGGAGTGTATCATGCTTCAAATAAAGGATCATGTTCATGGTATGAGTTTACACAGGCAATATTCAAGGATGCAGAAGACATACTAGGCATTAAAATGACCTCAAAGTTAGAACCCTGCACTACCCAGCAGTTCCCAAGGCCTGCCCCGCGCCCATTTAATTCTGTATTAGATCATATGAGCATCCGTGCTAATGGTTTAACCGATTTACGTCCTTGGAGAGAAGGATTGCAACAATTTTTAAAGGAGTTAATTGCATTTTAGAGGTAAACATTGTAAATTGCAATGATTTAGAGATAAAGAATATACAACACAGAATATACTGTTTAAACTTTCAGGGGGAGTTATGAAGTTAAAGTATTTAGAAGGACTACGTGGATTTGCAGCATTTGTCGTGGTAATATTTCATTTTTTAGGGACTTTTTATCCCTCGTCAATATATGGGACCCTAAACAACATTAACACTCCAGCAAAATCAGAATTGCTTTTTGTGAGCACTCCCCTGAATGTTTTGTACAATGGGAATTTTGCTGTTTGTATTTTCTTTGTATTAAGTGGTTTTGTATTAAGTATTAAGTTTTTTAAGACAAAGGATTTAAGTGCAGTTACAGAAAGTGCTATAAAAAGATATTTTAGATTAGTAATTCCGGTGATTTTCTCAGTGTTGATCTTTTATTTTTGCTTCAGGATGTTTGAAAAGGATGAACCCAATATTTACAAGGCTCTATACGAAGGTTTTATTGGTAGTTTTTTTTCTCACACTGCCAATTATAATGTAGTTTTGTGGACGATGAGTTTTGAATTTATGGGCTCTTTTATTGTATTTTTATTCTGTGCACTGTTCGGGAAAAGCAGGAACCGAATCTTTTTTTATTTCTTATTTATTCTCTTATTCTGGAAAACATACTATTTGGGTTTTGTACTTGGTTTATTATTATGTGATTTTCATTACAACAATACTAGTAAATTAGGTGTAATTGAGAATAGACTTTTAAAGTGGACACTTCTTATCTTAGCATTGCTTTTAGGTTCTTATCCTAACCAATTAGAAAAAATGGATAATTCAATTAAGTTGAATGACACAATCTATGCTTTCTTTAGTAAGTTAGAGGGTGCCGACTCATTTTATCATTCGATAGGTGCATTTATTATCCTTTTAGTCGTGCTTAATTCATCCACATTAAAAACGATATTCTCTTCGAAATTTATGAACTTTATTGGGGAAATATCCTTCTCTATGTATCTTATACACAATGCGATTATTTTTTACTTTTCAAAAAATGTCTTTTATTACCTCCTTTTGGAACGTGAAATTCCATATGTTTGGTGTTTTGTCTTTACTATAAGTATATCTATTCCAATCATTTTCTTTATATCTGTTATTTATGCTAAATGGATAGATAAAAAAAGCGTTTCTTTTTCAAATTATATGTACAGAAACTTTTTTAAAGAAGAAGCTAAAGATGGTTTTATTGATCTCCTTCTCATTTCTGTTACACTTCGTAAGCTTATCCATAAGATAAAGTATAATTACAAGCAAATAGTGATTAAATTTATCATATCGGTGATTATTATTTTAATATCTGTATTCTTATTTCCTAATTTTTATAAGGATAATAGCATAAAATTAGAATTATATGCAAAAATATCAAAGGAAATAGATATGCAAATTTACTATACAACAAAGCTAGCGGAGTTTGACGAAAGGAATTCAGTACTTCAAAAGGTATATAGTAATGAAAATTTTCAAAAAATAGTTATTCAGTTACCAGTCTCACATATTGAAAGATTCCGAGTTGATTTTGGTTCCTACCCAGGCCAGGTTTATTTAGGCCCTGTTAGGTTAATAAAATCAAATACTAAAAGAGTAATAAATATGATTGATAATTCACAAATCAATCAAATGAAGAATATGGATACGACTGATCAGGGAATCCGGCTAAATTCAAATTCAAGTGATCCTTACATCGTCCCCGTATTGAAAACTGGATTTGGGGATAATATTGAGGGAAATTTCAGCTTTGTTAGAATTGCAATGGGCGTCCTTTTATTTTTCATACTTTCCTTGTTTACTAAGGTTTTAATTGAATTTATTAGGAGATAGGCGCTGGGTTACGCCTCTTTTTTCTTTTATAACCACTAAATTTTTATTTCAATATGTGCTCTGTTTTTGAATGGTTTGAATGTTAACTTTACTCGGAATGCCGAAGAAATCTTCAGAGGAAGTGTCAATATGAGATTAATTAGTAGGGTGAAATTGTACATTCTTGTCACTTCAACTCTATAGTCTATGCTAGTATTTCTGTGCAGAACTTTACGATAGGGTAGTAATTCATCATAGTATTAATATAATTTCTAATTGGGGAGATCCGGTCATTGACTTTAATTTTGACAACAATTGATGAAGCTAGGTAGGTTAGAGTTAATGAATAGGAATTTTGGTTTAGATATATCAAGGGTCACGGCTATTTTAATGGTTTTAATATGTCATAGTCTATCTTGGTTTTTTCTGGATTATAATGTACTAGGAATCTTATATGTATTCGGTTACTTAGGAGTAGAAATATTCTTTGTTTTAAGTGGCTTTTTAATTGGTTCGATTCTAATAAGAGACATATTTCATAGTGGAAGTTGGAACTCTCTCCCTAACTTTTATGTAAGAAGATGGTTGAGAACTATTCCTGTATATTATTTCGTTATTCTTATTTTATACATCTTAGATTCAAGTCAATTTAACCTAGAAACGATGTTGTTTTTACAAAATTTTGAAGCGGGGAAGCTATTATTTTTTCCTGTTTCATGGAGCCTTTCTATAGAAGAGTGGTTTTACTTGTTATGTCCAATAGTCTTTTTGTTTATTTCTAAGCTAAGTAATTCAAATAAAAAAGTTTTGATATTTTCCAGTATTTTTATTTTGTTATTTTTTAATATATTGAGAATTGTTTACGTCATTAATTACGATCCATCTTGGGATCAAGGAGTAAGAAAACAAATACCGATTAGGCTGGATAGCCTATTAATTGGTGTGTTATTAGCCAATATAAAATTTTATTGGGTAAAGTTTTATACAAAGGTTGCTCGAGGCAAGATATACCTAATAGCAAGTCTAATTATCTTATATTACTTTGGAATGCAATATGTCTATGATGGTATTACCCGGAATATTATAAATAATTCGTTTTATAGCAGAACTTTTTTATTTTTTGTCGTTTCTCTTTCATGTGCTGTTATTATAGCTTATTTTGAACAGAGTAAATTAAATAGGACTAGTTCCAGTGTTTTTAGAAAGGCAATTACACTTTTAAGCAAAATAAGTTACTCTATATATCTAGTGCATTTTCCTATATTTAAATTCTCGTCTGTTGTGCTTGAATCCCATAATTCAATAGTAGTAAAATTTTTATTATTATTTTGTTCTCTTATTTTAACACTTATAATTTCAACTGTTTTGTACTATTGTATTGAAATTCCTTTTTTAAAATTAAGAGATAAGTATGTTCCTTCCAAAAAATGAGGCTTTAGGACGAAAGTGAAAGACAAGCGACCGTGATAGTCAGGATAATTACTGAGATTCTTTAAATAGGCCAGCCCCTTCTTCATAAAATGGAGAAGGGGCTATTTGGCTACTAACTGTTAAATGATCTTTAGCGAATGAAACAGGCTTTTATGTAACAGCACCCGCTGTATTACAAAAAGATGAACAAATTTGAAAGATTGTTAACGAAATTAGGTTTAATGCACATAGTACCTTTAATTCACTAAAAACCCATCGAATGCGTGTTCTTTTTTGGAAATATATAGTATAATTGAAACGTGCAACCGATAGAGCTGACAAGGGCGGTCGGCTAACTCTCCCGAGGAGGGGGGTGAAGCCTGTGACAGTGTTTGAGGCGCTCAGTTTAATGCTGACGTTCGGGGCGTTAATCGTCACACTGTTAGAGTTTAACAAACGAAAATAGACCGCCCCCGCAAGGAAGGGTCTATTTTCGGCCTGATTGTTCCAAAACCGTCCGCTCTTGGAGCGTTGGTTGCGCGGGGCTGGCTGGCACCAGCCCTTTTTCCATGTATATCTTACCACGATGAAATTTAGACCTCAACCGAGGATTTTACAAAAATCTAATAATCGACTTCCAATGAACAATATATAGTTCCAAATGGTTTCGTTTGTCTATATTTGCACTTTGGAGCAGTTGGAATCGAATTTTGCGAAATTCTACTAACTATGCAAGGTTACAAGTTATGTGCTTTTTTGCGCCCCGTGGTCTGCACGGTATGCTATAATAGGCGATAGTAGAATAGATTACTGAATTTGTCAGGAGCGTTTTAAATATGGATGTAAGCATACTGGTCGTCAACTATAATACATGTCGATTGACGCTGGATTGTTTGCAGTCGGTGTATGCGTCAAAGACGCAGTATCGATATGAAGTGATTGTTATCGATAATCACTCCAGTGACGGGTCTGTTGAGGCTATTCGTGCTGCATACCCGGAAATTATGTTGATAGCCAATAAGGATAATACAGGGTTTGCCAAGGCGAACAACCAGGGCATGGAAGTAGCTAGCGGGCGTTATGTATTGCTGTTGAACTCCGATACGTTGGTGCAGCCGGATACGCTGGATACAATGATTCAATTTATGGATACGCACCCGGAGATGGGGGCATCGGGCTGTAAGGTCATCCTGCCAGATGGCTCGCTAGACAAGGCTTGTAAGCGAGGGTTTCCAACGCCGTCTGCGTCTTTTTACTATGCTTTCGGTTGGTCGAAGCGTTACCCGGATAACCCAAAGTACAACCAATATCAGCTTGGGCATCTAAGCCCGGATGATGAGTATCCTGTAGATGTGCTGGTAGGGGCTTTTATGCTGGTGCGTCGGGAGACGATTGACCAGGTTGGCGGATTGGACGAAACCTTTTTTATGTATGGTGAGGATATAGACTGGTGTTACCGGATTAAACAAGCTGGTTGGGGCATTTACTACTACCCACACACATATATTATTCATATCAAAGGAGGCAGCGCTCGCCGTCGTCCTTTGAAAATTATTTATGAGTTTCATAGAGCTATGTGGGTATTCCATCGAAAGCATTATAAGCAGCAGTACAGCTGGTTCACCAACATGGCTGTATATGCGGGAATTACGGTGAAGTTTGGAATGGCTTTTCTTAAAAATAAGTTGTCTGCACCGGTTAAGCCGGACGGCGGAGAACAATCTCGTACTGAGGTGAAAGCATGATACGCAGAAATCAGCGTTTTTTAACCCAATTATATATTGTGGCGGATTTCGCGGTCATTCAGTTATCCTTTCTGATCGCTTGGTTTTTCAAATTTGAAAGTGAATGGATCACTTATAAAGAGCCACTTCCTATTCAAGTATATGGAGGGTGGAGCTTAATATACGGTCTGATTGCCGTAGTACTGGGAATGTTATTCTCGCTCTATTCACCAAAACGCAAAAAGAGGTTTGCAGATGACGTGTTTCGCGTCACACAGATTCATATTGTGGGCTTGTTTGTGTTGTTGAGTGTGATGTTCTTCGTGAAGCAAATCGACATTTCGCGGTCCTACCTGGCGATCTATATGATTGGTAATGTACTGATTATTTTGTTTTATCGATATTTTTTGAAGCAAGTTCTTAAAGTCCTCCGTCAAAAAGGATACAATAAGCAATTCATGCTCATTCTTGGAGCGGGTTCTTTGGGCCAACGATTTTATCATAATCTTGGACAGTATCCTGATTTAGGCTATGAAGTAGTGGGATTTCTAGATGATAAACGGCATTGGAGTGAAGAGGAAGAGGCACATTTTCGCCCGATTCTTGGAGGATTAGATCAGTTGGAGGCAACGCTGTCGCGCCTGATGATTGATGAGGTCATTCTGGCGCTGCCGCTGGATGCTCATGATAAGTATCCCAAGATTATCAACATGTGTGAAAAGGCTGGAGTGCGCACGCTTATTATTCCCGATTTCTTTGATTATTTGCCGGCACGACCTTACTTTGACAACTTTGCAGGTATGCCGATGATTAATGTACGGGATATTCCACTGGATGTAGCAGGGAATCGATTGTTTAAGCGTCTGTTCGATATTTTATTTTCTTTATTTGCGATTATTCTGACCTCTCCGATTATGCTAGCTGTGGCGATTGGTGTGAAGGTCACGTCGAGAGGCCCCATTATTTTTAAGCAGGAGCGAGTAGGCTTGAACCGTCGCACCTTCCGGATGTACAAATTTCGCTCCATGAAGGTACTGCCGCCTGGAACAGAAGATACGGGCTGGACGACTGCTAATGACCCAAGACGCACACGTTTTGGTACGTTTATTCGTAAAACAAGCCTCGACGAGCTGCCACAGTTTTTCAACGTACTGTTGGGTGATATGAGCGTCGTTGGCCCACGTCCGGAACGGCCCTATTATGTGGATCAGTTCCGTGAGGAAATTCCAAAATACATGGTGAAGCATCATGTTCGTCCTGGAATTACAGGCTGGGCACAGAGTAACGGTTTGCGCGGAGATACATCTATTGAGGAACGGATTAAGCATGACATCTTCTATATTGAGAACTGGTCGCTCTTATTCGATATTAAAATTATTTTTCGCACGATTCGCAATGGTTTCAAAAACGCATATTAATCCAGAGTCACCCTTCGGCTTAGCCGGAGGGTGTTTTTGTGTCTATATAGCTGATTTTTTAGTTCAACTGATATAGGGCTGTTTTGAGTAGGTGTATGTAGGGTATTGACCTGTACGAAAAGGATGTGACACCCTATGAAACGAGTGATTGCTGCAGTTATTCTTTTAATGATAATCGGTACATTTTTACTGGCTTACAAAGGACAATCTACTGAAGAACATACTGGCTTTACCACACACCGTGTGATTTCGCATGCCATGGGAGCCGTTGATGGTTTGGCCTATACCAATGCGCGTGAAGCGTTTGTGGAAAATTACAAAAAAGGTAGCCGTGTATTCGAGGTCGACCTGATGTTTACTTCGGATGGACATTTGGTGGCGCGCCATGAATGGACAGAATCCTTTACCAAACAAATGCAACAGGAATACGCAGTTGCTACAGAGCAGGGCGGAAAGCCTTGGAGCTATCATCAGTTTAAAAACACCCCCATACACGGTTCTTATACTCCACTTGATTGGAAGGATGTATTGGATTTATTGGAAAACTACCCGGATGCCTATATTGTGACCGATACGAAAGAGCAGGACCCTGCCCAAATCAAACAGTTATTTGCACAACTGACCCATCAGGCTCAGGAGAAAAATCCCGAACTTCTGTCTCGTATTGTCCCTCAAATTTATAATGGAGAAATGTTGCAAACGTTGCGGAGTATCTATCCTTATACATCCATCATTTATACGCTATATGCTACAGAAGACACGGATGACCAGATCATTCAATTTGTCCAACAGCATGATATAACAGCAGTAACTTTACCAGAAAATCGCGTGAGTGGTGCCTTAGTGGAAAGTTTGCGTCAGGCAGGGGCAGTGTGCTACGTAAATACGATTAACGAGTTGAAGGACGCCACTGAGTACGAACAGATGGGTGTAAGAGGTTTTTATACTGACGTTTTAACGGAAAAAGAACTTCGTAGACGCAGTTGGTTGTATGCGCTGAGACCATGAGCTGTCTGAACTCGGTGTTCCCATTTGATACGAACATTGACACCTTTTAAGCACTGTCATAGACTTAGCATAGAACGCTTTTGGATATTGGAATTCGGCTCGTCTGGATGATGACAAAAGCAATGGATGCTGGAGGAATGTGTGTTGGCAGATTCAATTCAATCATGGAGGCATGTATTTAAGCTTGATCCTGACAAGGAACTGAATGATGAGGCGCTTGATGCCGTGTGTATGTCTGGTACAGACGCTATTATGGTGGGAGGTTCATCAGGCGTAACCTATGAAAATACGGTGGATTTGCTGTCGCGGGTTCGGCGTTATGAGGTGCCGTGTGTGCTTGAGGTATCCGATCTGGAAGCTGTGGTGCCGGGGTTTGATCTATATATGATTCCCATGGTGCTGAATACCGCTGACAGTAATTGGATTATGGGGCAGCACCAACGTGCGATTGAGCAATTTGGTTATATGATCCCTTGGGATTTGCTTGTGACGGAAGGATATATTGTTTTGAACGGTGATTCCACCGTCGCTAAGCTTACTAGTGCGGAAACTTCGCTGAGTGCTTCTGCTGCCGCTTCATATGCACAGATTGCTGACAAGCTTATGCATCTACCGATTGTATATGTGGAATATAGCGGTGTCTTTGGAGATATGGAACTGGTACAACAAATACATCGCGGTACGGAGCGATCTCGTGTTTTATACGGAGGAGGGATCGTGGATAAAACTACCGCGTTACAAGCAGCAGCTGTTTGTGACACCATTGTAGTAGGAAACATTATTTATCGTGATTTGGCGAAAGCGTTGGAGACGATAGCTGTGAAATTGGAAGTATAGAGCGTGAATATATGAAAGCTTAGGGAAAGGAGCATGCACGCATGCAATCAATAGATATACACGAGGCGGTAGCTCGCCTTAATCAGCCTCAGCGTCAGGCCGTGGAGGCGGTAGATGGTCCTCTGCTAATTATGGCTGGCGCAGGCAGTGGTAAGACACGGGTGCTCACGCACCGAATAGCTTACCTCATTGCGACCCGCAAGACGGCTCCATGGGGGATTTTGGCGATTACCTTTACGAACAAGGCCGCGCGTGAAATGCAGGATCGCGTATCTAAGCTGATTGGTCCGCAGGGGAAAGATGTGTGGGTATCCACCTTTCACTCCATGTGTGTGCGTATTTTACGCCGGGATATCGAGCGGATCGGATTTACCTCCAATTTCAGCATCTTGGATTCTACGGATCAATTGTCTGTCATCCGAAGCTGTATGAAGGACCTGAATATAGATACCAAAAAGTTTGAACCCAAAGCGGTTCAGTCTATGATGAGTACGGCTAAAAATGAACTGGTCACTCCCGAAATGTATGAGCGCAAGATTGGCGATTATTTTGAAGGAATTGTGGCGAAGGTATATACCAAGTACCAACAACGGCTCAGAAACAACAACTCTCTTGATTTTGATGATTTGATTATGGCAACGATTCAGCTCTTTAAAGAAGTGCCCGAGGTACTTGATTTCTACCAGAAGAAATTTCAATACATTCATGTTGATGAATATCAGGATACGAACCGCGCGCAGTACATGCTGTGCAAAATGCTGGCTGACAAGCATCATCGGCTATGTGTTGTAGGTGACAGCGACCAATCTATCTATCGGTGGCGGGGTGCGGATATTAGCAACATTTTGAACTTTGAAGAGGATTACCCGGAAGCACGCACGATTTTGCTGGAGCAGAATTATCGCTCAACTTCAAATATTCTTAATGCAGCTAACGAAGTCATTGGCCAAAACACAGGCCGCAAGCCAAAAAAACTATGGACCGACAAAGAAGGCGGCGCCAAGATTAAGGTTTATCGTGCTGACTCCGAGCATGACGAAGGCTATTTTATCGCCTCAGAAATTCATAAGAATATTAAGGCGGGCAAAACCTATAGCCATCATGCCATTTTGTACCGTACGAATGCCCAGTCTCGGGTGGTCGAGGAAATTTTGATCAAATCGGATATCCCTTACCAAATCGTGGGCGGAATCAAGTTCTATGATCGTAAAGAGATTAAGGATTTGCTGGCGTATCTTCGCCTACTGTCCAATCCTGACGACGATATCAGCCTGATCCGAATCATTAATGTACCCAAACGAAGCATCGGCGACACAACGGTTGGCAAATTACAGGCAGCCGCGGCGGAACGTGGGGTTTCGATTTTCCGTGTGCTTCAAGTGGTTGATGATTTGGGCTTTGCTGGACGCACGCGCAATGCGCTTGTAGAGTTTTACGATATGATTGAAGGTTTAAGTCGGATGGTGGATTACCTGTCAGTTACTGAGTTGACCGAAAAAATGCTGGAAACCACCCAATATCGATTGGAACTACAAAACGAGAATACACTCGAGTCACGCTCGCGTTTGGAGAATATTGATGAGTTTCTGTCGGTAACTATGGAATTTGAAAAAGGGACGGAAGACAAGTCGCTTGTCTCCTTCCTGACTGATCTTGCTCTCATTGCCGATATTGATTCCATGAATGACGATGAAGAGGAGCAGAGTGATGCGGTTGTATTAATGACCATGCATAGCGCCAAAGGACTGGAGTTTCCTATCGTATTTATCGTTGGTATGGAGGAAGGGGTATTCCCTCACAGCAGGGCCTTTTTGGATAATGAAGAGCTGGAGGAAGAGCGTAGATTGGCGTATGTCGGGATTACCCGTGCTGAGGAGCAGTTGTTCCTCACATGCGCTCAGATGCGCACTCTGTTTGGACGTACCACAGCTAACCCGCCTTCCCGCTTTCTCGAAGAGATTCCGGATGAGTTAAAAGAGGATACGGTCATCAAGCGTGATCGTTACCGTCGTTCAGGCAATGTAGGCGGATCTTATGGTGGTCGCGGACTGGGCAAAAGCAGTGGCAGCAACTTTGGTGGAGAGCGCTCGTTTGATACGATGAGCCGTAGTGGCTCGTCTGCTTCCGCGTCGCCCCGCGTAACAGTGACCACTTCCTCACCTGCAAAACCAACTCCGTCTGTTTCGACAGGGGGGGCATCCATTTTTGCTGCCGGAGACAAGGTACAGCATGGCAAGTGGGGAATTGGAACCATTGTAGCTGTAAAAGGAACGGGCAATGATATGGAGCTTCAGATTGCTTTCCCGGCTCCAGTAGGGGTTAAACGACTGTTAGCTGGCTTTGCACCGATTACAAAAGTAGAATAATCTTAAATATTATTAAATCTCGAACCTCATAGGGCAGCTTGGCTAAGGCCTCTGCCCTAATGAAGTTCCCGGAGGGATACGCCTGCATGAACCCAATGCACAGGATGGAGCAGCTTGTTGCTGAACTGAACACATATAACTATCACTACTATACATTGGATGATCCCCAGATCAGCGACAAAGAATATGATGTGCTTTATGACGAACTGGTAGCTCTTGAACAGACAAGCGGTCTTGTACTGCCGGATTCGCCAACACAGCGTGTGGGCGGGGAGATCCTCAAGGGCTTCACACCGCATCGCCATCTCGCTCCATTATGGAGCCTTGATAAAGCTCAGAATATGGAGCAGCTGCGTGCATGGAATGCGCGTGTCGTGAAGCTAGTCAATGATTATAATACCAAGAACCCAGAGCAACCTTTGCCATCCCCCGGCTATGCGATAGAACTAAAATTTGATGGACTGACGCTGAACCTGACATACACGGATGGACAACTGGTGCAGGCTTCCACACGTGGTAATGGTGTGGTAGGTGAGGGGATACTGGCACAGGTCAAGACGATTAAATCCGTTCCACTTACAATTCCTTTTCGAAATGGAACAATTGAAGTGCAGGGAGAAGGAATCATGAATCTTTCTGTACTGTCCAAATATAATGAGACTGCCGCGGACCCACTTAAAAATGCACGCAACGCCGCAGCTGGTGCTTTGCGCAACTTGAATCCCAAAGTGACAGCAGAACGCCGACTGAATGCATTTTTCTACAACGTGGGATATGCAGACGGTATCCAGTTTAACAGCCACCAGGAGATGATGGCCTTCCTGCGTGAAAATCATTTCAAGGTGAACCCATACCTGACTTACTTTGATAATTTTGATGATGTAATGGAGCAACTGATTGAGATTGAAGAATCCCGTGCGGGATTGGACTATCTTATTGATGGGGCAGTATTGAAAATTACAGATATGCGCACACGTGAGGTTCTCGGATATACTGATAAATTCCCACGCTGGGCGGTGGCCTATAAGTTCGAAGCAGAGGAAACGACTACGGTCCTTAACTCGGTCGAGTGGAATGTAGGAAGAACCGGGAAGATCACTCCACTGGCTAGGGTAGAACCGGTAGAGCTGGCGGGAGTCACTGTACAAAATTGTACGCTGAACAATGCTGGTGACATCGAGCGTAAAAACCTGAAGTTTGCTTTGGGGGCACGTGTGTTTATTCGTCGCTCAAACGATGTTATTCCTGAGATTTTGGGAAAAGTAACATCTGAGAACGATGGAGAGGAAATTGTGGTTCCAGATCATTGTCCAGCTTGTGGGTTTCCGCTGCAGCAGCGAGGCGCTCATTTATTTTGTGACAATAAGTTAGGTTGTAAACCCCAAATTGTAGCCCGCATTTCTCATTTTGC
>NZ_CM129820.1:5020000-5085000 GCF_053006485.1 Paenibacillus sp. JJ1683 | reverse complement strand
TACAACACCCGAAGTCGGTGAGGTAACCGCAAGGAGCCAGCCGCCGAAGGTGGGGTAGATGATTGGGGTGAAGTCGTAACAAGGTAGCCGTATCGGAAGGTGCGGCTGGATCACCTCCTTTCTATGGAGAATCGTTTCCTGCAACGGAAACATTCAAATATGAAGCGTATGCTTCAATAAATCATCATTCCATTTGTTCAGTTTTGATGGAACTTGTAAGGGGCCATAGCTCAGCTGGGAGAGCGCCTGCCTTGCACGCAGGAGGTCAGCGGTTCGATCCCGCTTGGCTCCACCAATTACAATTTCATCTATAACCGTTTGGAGATCATTAACTCTTCAGGAGTTGATTGATAATCACACAGCTTTGCACCTTGAAAACTGGATACCGAAACGAAATTGCGTTTTAGAATATTCCTTTAAGCTGATCTTGTGTAAACAAGTGAAATAAAGGTAGCATATATCGATATTTTCTTTCTATGAAAGAAAAGTCTAGGTTAAGCTACAAAGAGCACACGGAGGATGCCTAGGCGCCAGGAGCCGACGAAGGACGTGGCGAACAACGATAAGGCCTCGGGGAGCTGTAAGCAAGCTTTGATCCGGGGATGTCCGAATGGGGAAACCCGGCTGTCTTCATCGACAGTCACTACTCACTGAATTCATAGGTGAGTGAGAGGCAGACCAGGGGAACTGAAACATCTAAGTACCCTGAGGAAGAGAAAACAATAGTGATTCCGTCAGTAGCGGCGAGCGAACGCGGATTAGCCCAAACCAAGGAGCTTGCTCCTTGGGGTTGTGGGACGTCTCACATGGAGTTACAAAGGAACCGGTTAGATGAAGAGGTCTGGAAAGGCCCGCCAGAGAAGGTAAAAGCCCTGTAGTTCAAAACTTGTTCCCTCCGAGACGGATCCCGAGTAGTGCGGGGCACGTGAAACCCCGTATGAATCCGGCAGGACCATCTGCCAAGGCTAAATACTCCCTGGCGACCGATAGTGAAGCAGTACCGTGAGGGAAAGGTGAAAAGCACCCCGGAAGGGGAGTGAAATAGATCCTGAAACCGTGTGCTTACAAGAAGTCAGAGCCCGATCTATGGGTGATGGCGTGCCTTTTGTAGAATGAACCGGCGAGTTACGTTCCCGTGCAAGGTTAAGGTGAAGAGCTGAAGCCGCAGCGAAAGCGAGTCTGAATAGGGCGAATGAGTACGTGGACGTAGACCCGAAACCGGGTGATCTACCCCTGTCCAGGGTGAAGGTGCGGTAACACGCACTGGAGGCCCGAACCCACGCATGTTGAAAAATGCGGGGATGAGGTGGGGGTAGCGGAGAAATTCCAATCGAACCCGGAGATAGCTGGTTCTCCCCGAAATAGCTTTAGGGCTAGCCTCGGAAAGAAGAATCGTGGAGGTAGAGCACTGATTGGGTGCGGGGCCCGCAAGGGTTACCAAGCTCAGTCAAACTCCGAATGCCATAGATTTAGTTCCGGGAGTCAGACAGTGAGTGCTAAGATCCATTGTCGAAAGGGAAACAGCCCAGACCATCAGCTAAGGTCCCCAAGTGTGTGTTAAGTGGGAAAGGATGTGGAGTTGCACAGACAACCAGGATGTTGGCTTAGAAGCAGCCACCATTGAAAGAGTGCGTAATAGCTCACTGGTCGAGTGACTCTGCGCCGAAAATGTAACGGGGCTAAACACACCACCGAAGCTATGGCTTGATGCTTTTGCATCAGGGGTAGGGGAGCGTTGAATGCGGGTTGAAGGTGTACCGGAAGGAGCGCTGGACTGCATTCAAGTGAGAATGCCGGTATGAGTAACGAAAAGATCTGTGAGAATCAGATCCGCCGAAAGCCTAAGGGTTCCTGAGGAAGGTTCGTCCGCTCAGGGTAAGTCGGGACCTAAGGCGAGGCCGATAGGCGTAGTCGAAGGACAACAGGTAGAAATTCCTGTACCACCGTAATCCGCTATGAGCGATGGGGTGACGCAGTAGGGTAGTGACGCGGACTGATGGATGTCCGTCTAAGCAGTGAGGCTGATGTGTAGGCAAATCCGCACATCGTAAGGCTGGGCTGTGATGGGGAGCGAAAATTACAGTAGCGAAGGTCATGATCTCAGACTGCCAAGAAAAGCCTCTAGCCAGGAGAAGGTGCCCGTACCGCAAACCGACACAGGTAGGCGAGAAGAGAATTCTAAGGCGCGCGGAAGAACTCTCGTTAAGGAACTCGGCAAAATGACCCCGTAACTTCGGGAGAAGGGGTGCCTCGGTAGGGTGAATAGCCCGAGGGGGCCGCAGTGAAAAGGCCCAAGCGACTGTTTAGCAAAAACACAGGTCTGTGCGAAGCCGCAAGGCGAAGTATACGGGCTGACGCCTGCCCGGTGCTGGAAGGTTAAGGGGAGTGGTAAGCCTTCGGGCGAAGCTATGAACCGAAGCCCCAGTAAACGGCGGCCGTAACTATAACGGTCCTAAGGTAGCGAAATTCCTTGTCAGGTAAATTCTGACCCGCACGAATGGCGTAACGACTTGGGCGCTGTCTCAACGAGAGATCCGGTGAAATTTTAATACCTGTGAAGATGCAGGTTACCCGCGACAAGACGGAAAGACCCCATGGAGCTTTACTGCAGCTTGATATTGAATTTGGGTACGATCTGTACAGGATAGGTGGGAGCCGTTGAATCTTGAGCGCCAGCTTGAGGGGAGGCATCCTTGGGATACCACCCTGATCGTATCTAGGTTCTAACTTGGTACCGTGATCCGGTACGAGGACAGTGTCAGGTGGGCAGTTTGACTGGGGCGGTCGCCTCCTAAAGAGTAACGGAGGCGCCCCAAGGTTCCCTCAGAATGGTTGGAAATCATTCGAAGAGTGCAAAGGCAGAAGGGAGCTTGACTGCGAGACCTACAAGTCGAGCAGGGACGAAAGTCGGGCTTAGTGATCCGGTGGTACCGCATGGAAGGGCCATCGCTCAACGGATAAAAGCTACCCTGGGGATAACAGGCTTATCTCCCCCAAGAGTCCACATCGACGGGGAGGTTTGGCACCTCGATGTCGGCTCATCGCATCCTGGGGCTGAAGTAGGTCCCAAGGGTTGGGCTGTTCGCCCATTAAAGCGGTACGCGAGCTGGGTTCAGAACGTCGTGAGACAGTTCGGTCCCTATCTGTCGTGGGCGTAGGAAATTTGAGAGGAGCTGTCCTTAGTACGAGAGGACCGGGATGGACGTACCGCTGGTGTACCAGTTGTTCCGCCAGGAGCACCGCTGGGTAGCTATGTACGGAAGGGATAAGCGCTGAAAGCATCTAAGCGTGAAGCCCCCCTCAAGATGAGATTTCCCAGTATGTAAGACCCCTTGAAGACGACGAGGTAGATAGGTTGGGGGTGGAAGTGCAGTAATGCATGGAGCTGACCAATACTAATCGGTCGAGGGCTTATCCTAAAGATAAGACGCAATGAAGTTTCGGATCCAGTTTTCAAGGTGTAACCTTGAAGGTATGTAGAAGTACATACGACAAGCGTATGGCGATTCATTCACAGAATCTGTGATGAATCGAATAACCTTACGGAAGAATTTGCAAGGCAAATTCATGTTTGGTGGCGATAGCGGAGGGGTTCCACACGTACCCATCCCGAACACGACCGTTAAGCCCTCCAGCGCCGATGGTACTTGGACCGCAGGGTCCTGGGAGAGTAGGACGCCGCCAAGCAAAAGTGAAAAAGGATGATACCCTCACTGAGGGTATCATCCTTTTTTTATGCATTTTGTGGAAGGATATCTGCTTCTAAGGTTGACAGAGGGAAGAGGCTTTGCGACACTCTAAGTGCGTATTTTTTTAAAGGTCCAAGTATACGAGCGAGGTGACGAAGTTATGGAGATCAGACAATTACAAAGTGAGGAATTTGAAGCAGCTATAGGATTATCCCAGTATGCTTTTCAGTTTACAATGACCCCGGAGGATCTAGAGAAAGCCAAGAAGAAATTCAAACCAGAACAAACATGGGGGATATTCGACGGACCTGACTTGAACGCTAAACTGACTTTGCTACCACTACAGGTATACATACATGGTCAGGTTTTTGATATGGGAGGCATTGCTGGTGTGGCAACGTGGCCGGAAAAGCGTCGCGGAGGTATGGTTTCACGTTTGTTGACGCATGCGCTTGAAGAAATGAAGACTGCAGGACAAAGCCTTTCTTTTCTGCATCCATTT
Source organism: Paenibacillus sp. JJ1683 (assembly GCF_053006485.1). NCBI lineage: Bacteria > Bacillati > Bacillota > Bacilli > Caryophanales > Paenibacillaceae > Paenibacillus > Paenibacillus sp. JJ1683. The sequence goes on along the minus strand of NZ_CM129820.1, from coordinate 5,080,809 downwards.
TCTTTTGCCTTCTATCGTAAATTTGGATGGGAAACGTATACTGAGTACAAAAAATACGTCATTCCAATTGATAAATTCCCTGCTAAACTTAAAACAGAAGGTATAGTCAAACGGGATATCAAAAATATTTCAGAACTAGACCAAGTGTATCAATCGTATGCTTCACGTTACAATGGTACGCTGGTACGAGATAAGGCATGGTGGCAGGAACGGATTTTAAATGAGAATTATCGAACTGTAGTATATTACACAGATGCAGGCGATCCTCAGGGATATGCACTATACAAAATAGAAGATAAACAGTTAAATTGTGATGAGTTAGTATATGAAAATGAGACGGCACGTCGGGCTTTGTGGACTTATTTTGCAAATCATGACTCAATGATAACCCAAGGTAAATTTATTTACGTTCCAGCAGATGACAATCTGCCTTTTTTACTCGATGATCCGCGAATTCAACAGGAAACGGTGCCTTATTTTATGGGGCGTATTGTGGATGCTGTTGCTTTTGTAGAGAGATACCCTTTTGAGCAGATTGGAGAGGAGACAAGTTTAACCTTACATCTGACAGATCGGTATGCCCCTTGGAATGAAGGAGTATGGAGATTAACGATTACTACGGAGGGGCAAGGACATCTGGCAAGAGTGGATACAAGTAATTTATCTGAGAACGATACAGTAGCTGACTTGGAACTGGGAATTCAGTCATTAACAACTTTAATGCTCGGCTACCAGCAAGCTGATAACCTGTTTAATTGGGGGCGCATTGAAGGAAGCAGTGAGTCTGTGGCTGCACTTAAACGTGTAATACCAACAAAACAAACGTTCCTATTGGATTTTTTCTGATAAAGACCCAATTAGATTTTCTTAATGCCCAACTCTTTTTAACCAAATTGGATGTGGGATATCATAATTATTCAAAGCTCTTTCCATAATGGGAAGAGTTTTTTTGTTCTAGGGTATAAAACATAATTAGATTGCGAAAAATGGTATTGACCCCTTGGCAAAAATGAAATTTGTGCTATAATACGAATATAGTCAAAGAAAGTCAAAGTCAATCAGAACCAGTGTGTATCTACAGAAGTATAACCATAACGACATGATTTGCGTATAGTTAGGAGCTGCTTCTTATGGACAGAAGAGAAGTGTATGATTTATCGCAAATAAAGGTCACACTAGAAACGAAACGGTACAATTCCAATGGATGTACAATAGGTAATGGCCTGAGTACAGCTTAGATTCGTGACTTTACCGTTTGGTTAAGTTCAATATACGGCGGACTCTGTGGAGCGTGAAATGTACTTGAATACTTGCGTTTCCGTTAGTGGAGGATGATGAAATGCGCAATGTTTCCGACATTATTGAACAATATTTGAAGAGCATGCTGCTGGAAAGTCCCCAAGGCTTAGTGGAGATTCAGCGCAATGATCTGGCTGACCGCTTTTCCTGCGTACCGTCGCAAATTAATTATGTAATTAGTACCCGGTTTACGCTGGAAAAAGGTTATGTGGTGGAAAGTAAACGCGGTGGTGGAGGTTATATTCGGATTCAGCGAATTCAATTACCTGCACAGCATGCGATCCATACACACCTTCATCAGAGCATCGGGGAGGAAATTAGCCAATCGGCAGCAGAAGGATTGATTTATCAGTTAGAGGAAGCTCATTTTTTAAGCAAAAGGGAAGCTGGTCTTATAAAGGCTGCTTTATCAAGAGATACGTTATTGCTGAAGCTTCCCTATCGTGACCAACTGCGAGCAAGATTGCTTAAGGCTATGCTGATCTCGTTGCTGGCGGCCAAATAGCTAGTATCCATTAACCAGTGAATAGAGATTTGCAATTCAGATGTAGGGATTTGTAAAAATCCTGACGTTGAAGGAGGTGCTTTTATGCTGTGCCAAGAATGTAATATGCGGCCGGCAACTTTGCATTTCACCAAAATTGTGAATGGCGAAAAGACAGAGTTTCATATTTGTGAGACATGTGCGAAGGAAAAAGGGGAGATGATCCCTGGAACACCTAATGGCTTTTCGATTCATAGCTTGTTGTCGGGGATGTTGGATTTTGACTCCAGCACAAAGAGCCAGTCTTCAGGTCACAGTGTTCCCCAAAATCTGCAATGCAAGGATTGCGGTATGACTTATACACAGTTTAGTAAGCTAGGACGTTTTGGATGTCCATCATGCTATCAATATTTTGATAGTCGTCTGGACCCTCTGTTCAAGCGTGTGCATGGTAGTACGAGTCATGTTGGGAAAGTTCCGGTCCGTACTGGAGGCCGACTAAAGGTTAAACGGCAAATTGATGATTTGAAAAAAGAGATGCAACAACACATTGTACAGGAAGAATTCGAATCAGCTGCTGAGCTTAGGGATCAAATCAGAAAGCTTGAAAAAGAAATGACTGAAGAGTAAAGTTTGTGAAGAGTAGGAGGGAATGCGTGATGCCCAATATCCGATTTACGGAAAAGCCGCTAAGTGATTGGATGCGTGGTGATGCTGCGGATTCGGAGATTGTCATTAGCAGCCGGGTAAGAATTGCGCGTAACTTGCAGCATCTGCCTTTTCCCATGCTTGCTACCAATCAGCAGTCGGAAGAAGTGCTTCAACGCTTAACGGATATCCTTCAGTATGATGATTTGCGTCGTTTTGGTACTTTTCATACCTTGAAAATATCCGAGTTGGATGAGATCGACAAACAGGTACTGGTTGAGAAGCACTTGATTAGTCCTAATTTGGCGAACGAATCTCGCAACGGTGCTGTGTTGATTAGTGATGATGAATCAGTTAGTGTTATGATAAATGAAGAGGATCATTTGCGTATTCAGTGCTTATATCCCGGATGTCAGGTTAGAGAAGCTTGGGAACGCGCTATGGTCATTGATGATGCATTTGAAGCGCATGTTGATTATGCATTTGATGATCGGAGAGGTTTTCTGACCAGTTGTCCGACGAATGTCGGCACAGGTATGAGAGCTTCGGTGATGATGCATTTGCCCGCATTGGTCATGACTCATCAAATCAATCGTATATTGTCCGCTGTTTCACAGGTGGGTCTTACAGTTCGCGGTATTTATGGTGAAGGCAGCGAAGCAGTTGGGAATTTGTTTCAGGTATCCAATCAGATTACCTTGGGACAAACCGAAGCGGAAATTATCGAGAATCTGCATGGCGTGGTGCTGCAAATTATAGAGCATGAACGTTCTGCCAGAGAACGATTGATGAATGAATCCATGCTGCGGATTACAGATCGGGTGATGCGTTCATTCGGTATTTTGTCATATGCAGCAGTTTTGGATTCCAAGGAGGCTGCACAGCGGCTGTCCGATGTACGTCTCGGTGTAGATTTAGGAATTTTGGAGCGTCCTTCCATTGCAGCGATGAATGAGCTTAATGTGATGACGCAACCCGGCTTTTTACAAAAAAGCTTTGGGGATAAAATGAATACCGGTGAGCGCGATATGTACCGGGCGAAGCTGATCCGGCAAAAATTAGGCACAACCCTTTAATATATAGAATGAACTGAAATACACACTGTGGAGGTGCAGGATATATGATGTTTGGAAGATTTACGGAACGTGCACAGAAAGTGCTTGCCTTGGCCCAGGAAGAAGCTGTTCGATTGGGACACAACAACATTGGCACAGAGCACATTTTGCTAGGACTCATTCGTGAAGGTGAAGGAATAGCAGCGAAAGCCTTAATCGGTTTAGGGCTGGGACTGGAAAAAATCCAGGATGAAGTGGAAACACTGATTGGACGCGGTCAAGAGCAACCGACGAACATTGCCTATACTCCACGTGCCAAGAAAGTCATTGAGCTGTCTATGGACGAAGCACGTAAATTGGGTCATACCTATGTAGGTACCGAGCATATTTTGCTAGGCCTTATTCGTGAAGGTGAAGGCGTAGCAGCACGTGTACTGAACAACCTGGGTATCAGTCTGAACAAAGCGCGTCAGCAAGTGCTTCAATTGCTCGGCAGCAGCGAGGCGGTTTCCAGCCATCACGGTGCTCCAGCTAATGTCAGCACACCAACTCTGGACAGTCTGGCACGCGATCTGACGGCTTCTGCGAAGGAAAATAACCTGGACCCCGTTATTGGGCGCAGCAAGGAAATTGAGCGCGTTATTCAAGTGCTCAGCCGTCGTACAAAGAACAATCCTGTTTTGATCGGTGAACCTGGGGTAGGTAAAACGGCGATTGCCGAAGGATTGGCACAAAAAATCATAGCGAATGAAATTCCCGAAACGTTGCGCGACAAACGCGTAATGACACTCGATATGGGTTCTGTAGTAGCGGGTACTAAGTATCGTGGTGAATTTGAGGATCGCTTGAAGAAGATTATGGACGAGATTCGTCAAGCTGGAAATATCGTATTGTTCATTGATGAGCTGCATACACTGATTGGTGCTGGTGGAGCGGAAGGCGCAATTGATGCGTCCAACATCCTGAAACCTGCTCTGGCACGTGGCGAGCTGCAATGTATCGGTGCCACCACGCTGGATGAATACCGCAAATATATTGAGAAAGATGCTGCTTTGGAGCGTCGTTTTCAACCTATAACGGTGGATCAACCTTCTCCGGAAGAAGCGATTCAAATCTTGTATGGTCTGCGCGACCGTTACGAAGCGCATCACCGTGTAAAAATCACTGATGAGGCTATTGAAGCTGCAGTAAGATTGTCAGATCGTTATATTACGGATCGCTTCCTACCGGATAAGGCTATTGACCTTATTGATGAAGCGGGCTCCAAGGTAAGGCTCAATTCCTATACAGTACCGCCAAACCTGAAACAGCTGGAAAACCGTCTGGAAGATATCCGTAAGGAAAAAGATTCAGCGGTACAAAGCCAGGAGTTTGAAAAGGCAGCTGCGCTGCGCGATACAGAGCAAAAAATTCGTGAAGAGCTGGATGTCACTAAAAACCAATGGAAAGAACAACAGGGGCGTACAGATTCCGAAGTTACACCAGAGGATATTGCTCAGGTTGTTGCCATCTGGACTGGTGTCCCAGTCAGCAAGCTGAAGGAAGAAGAAACACATCGTTTGCTGAATATGGAGCAACTGTTGCATGAACGGGTGATTGGGCAGGACGAAGCTGTTAAGGCAGTAAGTCGGGCGATTCGCCGGGCACGCGCCGGTCTGAAAGATCCGAAACGTCCAATCGGCTCCTTTATTTTCCTCGGTCCAACTGGGGTTGGTAAAACAGAGCTGGCACGCGCCTTGGCTGAATCTATGTTTGGTGATGAAAATGCGGTTATCCGTATTGATATGTCCGAATATATGGAGAAACACTCCACATCCCGTTTGGTAGGAGCGCCTCCAGGGTACGTAGGATATGAAGAAGGTGGCCAACTGACTGAGAAGGTACGTCGTAAGCCTTACTCTGTGGTATTGTTGGATGAAATTGAAAAAGCACACCCGGAAGTATTCAATATTCTGCTGCAAGTGTTGGAGGATGGACGTCTGACGGATTCCAAAGGACGTGTTGTTGACTTCCGTAACACACTCATCATCCTAACATCCAACGTTGGTGCACAGGCGATCAAGCGTAACTCCACGCTTGGCTTTACAGCTGTTGTGGACGCTGGGGCGGATTACGATAACATGAAGGGCAAAGTGATGGATGAACTGAAGAAGAGCTTCCGTCCTGAGTTCTTGAACCGGATAGATGAAATCATCGTGTTCCATTCTCTCGAAGAAAAACATATTGCCGAAATTGTTTCACTCATGTCTGAGGAGCTGCGTAAGCGTCTGAATGAGTATGAGGTTGACTTTGAGTTGACAGACAAGGCTAAGAATTTCCTTGCCAAGGAAGGCTTCGATCCAGCGTATGGTGCGCGTCCATTGCGTCGTGCAATCCAGAAGCATATTGAAGATCGCCTGTCCGAGGAACTGTTGACTGGAAACATTTCTAAAGGCGACTCTCTCTACATTGATGAAGAGAACGGTGCATTGACAGTAACGAAAAAGGATAATGTATCCGCGAAGTCCTAAAGCAGTTTAGTAAATAAAACATTAGAAAAGGGTGTCTCGCAGGCTGGAAAGCTATTGCGAAGGCACCCTTTTTGTGTATTGAACACCTTGAAAGGGTAGGGTAAAAGCTTTGGGAAAGTTTGTGATATTGCTTTACGTCCGCCAAGCTTCAATGGTAAACTTTTATTGTTACAGCTCTTTCAGGTGCTGTGTGAAGATAAAATTGACATCATCGTTGTCAAGAAGGAGCCAAGGAATAAAGTATGGCTAAAGTGAAAACTAAATTTTCCTGTACAGAATGTGGCTATGAATCGCCTAAATGGTACGGAAAATGTCCTGGATGCCAGGCATGGAATTCCATGGTCGAAGAAACGGAAAGCGTTGTAAAAACTCAAGGAATGGGATCTTCCCTTCTTACTCATAGCACAAAAGACAAACCGCTTCCTATTATTGAAGTGGAGAGTGGCAAAGAAACACGAATTTTGACGGGAATTGGTGAATTAAATCGTGTACTCGGTGGAGGTGTGGTGCCAGGTTCACTTGTTCTGGTGGGTGGTGACCCGGGGATCGGTAAGTCTACGCTTATGCTGCAAACCTCTAATGAGCTGGCTTTAACTGGTTTAAAGGTACTCTACGTGTCTGGTGAGGAATCCGTCCGCCAAACGAAGCTACGTGCTGATCGCCTCGGTGCTTTGTCTCCCAGTCTGTACGTATTATGTGAGACGAATTTGGAGACGATTGAAGAAGCAGTGGACAGCTTGAAGCCGGAGTTTCTGGTCATCGACTCGATACAGACTGTATATTTGCCTGAGGTGACAAGTGCGCCTGGTAGTGTAGCTCAGGTGCGCGAGTGTACTTCACGATTTATGCGGATTGCCAAGGGATTAGGTATTGCTACAGTACTGGTAGGGCATGTGACCAAAGAAGGCGCTATTGCAGGTCCGCGTTTGTTGGAGCATATGGTCGATTGTGTACTTTATTTTGAAGGAGAGCGCCATCATACGTATCGGCTGTTGCGTGCGGTTAAGAATCGTTTCGGTTCTACGAATGAAATTGGTATTTTTGAAATGGCCGAGAGTGGTTTGCGTGAGGTGGCGAATCCTTCTGAGCTCTTCCTGTCCGAACGGCCACTGGGGGTGGCTGGTTCCACAGTCGTTGCCAGTATGGAGGGAACCCGGCCTGTGTTGGTTGAATTGCAAGCACTAATTGCGGCTACGCATTTTCCATCTCCACGCCGAATGGGTACGGGGATTGACCATCATCGGATGGGATTAATCATTGCCGTACTAGAAAAGCGGATGGGCATGTTTTTGCAAAACCAGGACGCTTATCTCAATGTTGCTGGAGGCGTAAAGCTGGATGAACCAGCGGTGGATTTAGCCATAGCGGTGAGCATTGCTTCCAGCTTTAGGGATGCTCCTACCAAGCCGTACGATGTGATTTTTGGTGAAGTAGGACTGACAGGCGAGGTGCGGGCTGTATCCCGAGCAGAACAGCGAGTGCGAGAAGCAGAGAAATTAGGTTTCAAACGGGTGATCATGCCCGAGAAAAGCTTGAAGGGCTGGACACATCCAAAAGGGATACAAATTATAGGAGTTGGAACGGTGGCAGATGCACTGGCAGCCGCATTAGATTAGGGGGCATTGAGGATGAAGGAAGCGAGCCAACTGGATAAAATGAACGATTTGCTACGGCTTGTGGCACCGGGAACTCCCTTTCGCGACGGATTGGAAAACGTTTTGCGTGCCAAAACGGGTGCTCTTCTGGTCGTTGGCTATAGCCCGGAAGTAATGGAAGTCGTGGATGGCGGTTTCTCTATTAATTGTGACTTTTCGCCGAACTATTTGTATGAGCTGGCTAAAATGGACGGCGCAATCATATTGAGTGAGGATTTAAAACGAATTTTATATGCCAATACGCAATTGATTCCCGATTCTTCCATTTCGTCCATAGAAACAGGGATTCGGCATCGGACGGCGGAACGAGTTGCAAAGCAGACTGGCAAACTGGTTGTGTCTATTTCCCAGCGTCGTAATATTATTACGTTGTATCAGGGGACTTTACGGTATGCGCTCAAGGAAATCGGGGTTATTTTAACGAAAGCTAATCAGGCTATTCAGACGTTAGAAAAATATAGATCCGTATTGGGGCAAGCCTCAACGAATTTAACTGCATCTGAATTCGAAGAACTGGTTACCATGCCGGAGGTCGTTAATGTCATTCAACGGATCGAAATGGTGCTGCGCATCAAAATGGAGATCAAACGATTTATTAACGAGCTCGGGAATGAGGGCAGGCTGATTAGCATGCAGATGGAAGAGCTTGTCAGCAATATTGAGGAAGAAGCATGGTTACTGTATAAGGATTATGCCAAAGACGATAGCGACGAAAAGATTCGTGAAATTATATTGGGACTCAAACGTTCTACGGATGACGAATTGTTGGATGTGAATCATATTGTACGTCTACTAGGCTACCCTTCTTCAGCAGCGACATCAGAAGAATATATTGCTGCACGCGGATATCGGGTGCTGAACAAAATACCTCGTTTGCCAAATGTAATTATTCATAATCTGGTGGAGCGATTTGGACGGTTTCCACATGTCATGACAGCAACGATAGAAGAACTGGATGAAGTGGATGGTATAGGAGAGGTTCGTGCACGTACGATTAAAGAAGGGCTTAAACGTTTACAGGAACAAGTTTTCATTGACAGACAAATGTAAATGTAATACAGTGAAAGGATTATAATGGAACAATTCATACATTGAGGTGAAGAGATGATTACCAAATCAATTCCGAACATGTGTACCTTGGGTAACTTGTTTCTCGGAATGATCGCCATTTTATTGGCCGTAGACGGAAAATACAGTCTTGCCGCTATTATGGTTATTGTCGCCATGTTGTTGGACGGACTGGATGGAAGGATGGCCCGGGCTTTGAATGCCCAGAGCGAATTCGGTAAAGAACTGGACTCCTTATCAGATATGATATCTTTTGGTGTTGCTCCCGCAGTTATTATGTACATGGTTGCTTTTCATGATGCGAATTCGGCTTTGGCTTGGACGGTTACAGCCATTTTTCCGATGTGCGGAGCATTGCGTTTGGCTCGATTTAACGTACGTCCCGGTGTACCAGGTTATTTCACAGGTTTACCCATCCCGGCAGCAGGTGGCGTATTAGCCACGTTGTCCTTATTCCATAACGAGATTTCATTGTTATACATGTCGATTGCCATGTTGCTAGTCTCTTATTTGATGGTTAGCTCCATGAGATATCCAAATTTCAAAAAGGTCGGCCTTCCGAAAAAAGCGATCTGGGTTGCTCCGTGGGTCGTAATTGCAGCGGTGGTTCTAGCTGTTAAATTTCCTGATCAGCTGTCGAAGCTGATTTTTGTACCACTGGTGCTTTATGCGTTGTACGGTATGAAGCTGAACATTCGGAAGTTATCACGCAGACGTGGACGTGAGCGGGATCGTTCTAAACAGGAAGAACAGGACGATCAATATCGTCATTCGCAACGTTAGTGTCAGACAAGAACTACAAGAAGCATTTATTTCCTTGATTCATTCAAGGGGATAAATGCTTTTTTTATGCATAAAAAGTGAAAACACAGGGTTAGTTATGTGGGAAATGGACCATACTGGTAAGGGAAGTGCTATGTATCCAATAAATAGCAGACTATTGAAAAGAAAATAAAGGAGGTATAGAGACTCAATGTGGAGAAAGGCTATTTTAACTTTTACAGGATTGTGCGGCGCGTGGTTTGGCTATACGTTATACCAGCGGATAGGAGGCTTAGTAACGTGGATGCCACAATGGTTGAGTGATGGTTCTTTACCAGGAATGGCTGTTTGGATGTTAGCGGGAGCGGTGGTATTTATGGTTGGCTGCTCATTCGCAGGGGCGTCCGTGGCGAATCGATTGCAGCAGGGTATTGAAGGTTTGGTACGAATTCCGATGAATGAGATGATGGCAGGTGTCATGGGCTTAGCGGTGGGGTTGATCCTTTCCTTGGCAGTTTATCCACTCTTTTCAGGGTTAGGGGCACCTGGTTTACTTATCCAGACCGCGGTTACCTTGGTATGTGGATATGTGGGGTTGATGGTTGGGCTAGAAAAACGGGACGAGTTGTCATCCTTTTGGAGTTCAGGCTTTTTTGGTCGGGGAACGGATGTAGAAGAACGAAAGCTGGAGGAACATAAAATTTTGGACACCAGCGTCATTATAGATGGGCGTATTGCGGATATCTGCAAGACAGGTTTTATTGAAGGGACCATTGTGATTCCTGAATTTGTGTTGGAGGAGCTTCAGCATATCGCAGATTCTTCAGATTTACTTAAGCGTAATCGTGGGCGGCGGGGTCTGGATATTTTGAATAAAATTCAAAAAGAGCTAGATGTGAATGTGCTCATCTATGAGGGGGATTTTGAGGAAATTTCAGAGGTCGACAGTAAGCTGGTTAAGCTTGCAAAGGTGTTGCAGGGTAAAGTTGTAACTAATGATTTTAACCTGAATAAAGTATGCGAACTTCAAGGTGTGTCTGTGCTGAACATTAATGATTTGGCGAATGCAGTGAAGCCTGTCGTACTGCCCGGTGAGGAGATTATGGTGCAGATTATCAAAGATGGCAAGGAGCATGGGCAAGGTGTAGCTTATCTGGATGATGGTACGATGATTGTTGTGGAGGGTGGACGTGACTATATTGGCTCTCTCATGGAAGTACTGGTCACAAGCGTACTTCAGACCTCTGCGGGCCGTATGATCTTTGCTAAACCGAAATTATTGGAAAAAGCTCAATAAACGAGGTATGATGAAGTAGATGTGTTATCATACGGATCGTCCAAGTGCGATCAGGGCAGGAGTTATTTGAATGAACAATCAGGTAGGAGTCGTGATTGTGGCGGCCGGGCGCGGCTCCCGTATGGGAACGCAGGAGAGCAAGCAATTTCTGCTTTTGCGAGACAAGCCCATCTTCATACATACACTTGAAATATTCGCAGCAATGCCTGAAGTGGATGAAATGGTGATGGTTACTGGAGCTGGAGATGTGGAACGCTGCAGAGACTGGATTCATCAATACAAGATTGGTAAAAATGTACGGGTGGTGGCTGGTGGCAGTGAACGCCAGCATTCGGTTTATCGCGGTTTGCGCCACTTGCGAACAGATTGGGTGATGGTGCATGATGGTGTGCGGCCATTGATTCAACCTGAGCTTGTACGTTCATGCCTGGAGGCTGCTCAGCGTACTGGTGCTTCTGTAGCGGCAGTACCTGTAAAGGATACGATCAAGCAAGTGAACGGGGATGGTATCATTACAGCAACGCCGGATCGCCGTAGTCTGTGGAGTATTCAAACGCCACAGACTTTTCGTCTTTCCGATCTGCTGCGGGCCTATGAGGAAGCGGAGCAGACAGGATTTTTGGGGACAGATGATTCCATGCTGGTGGAGCGGCTAGGCATTCCGGTTACTGTCGTTCAAGGCAGCTACAAAAACATCAAAATTACTACGCCTGAGGATTTGGAGATGGCGGCGTTATGGGTAAAGACAGAGGGAGAGGATATCAAATGATTAGAGTGGGGCAAGGATTTGACGTCCACCAGCTGGTGGAAGGAAGGCCATGCATCATCGGAGGCGTAAATATTCCGTATGAAAAAGGTTTGCTGGGTCATTCCGATGCAGACGTGCTGCTGCATGCCATTAGCGATGCTATCCTGGGTGCGCTTGGCTTGGGAGACATCGGAAAGCATTTTCCAGATAATGACCCTGAATTTAAGGACGCGGATAGTCTTAAGCTACTGGAGCATGTGTGGGGGCTGGCTAAAGAGCGGGGATACCGATTGGGGAACATCGATTCTACAATTATTGCGCAGAAGCCCAAGATGGCATCGTACATCCCGCAGATGAATGAAATCATCGCCCGGGTGCTGGAAGCAGAGGAGTCATCCCAGGTAAATGTCAAGGCGACGACGACGGAGCAACTCGGGTTTACCGGGCGAAGCGAGGGAATCGCGGCTCAGTCGGTTGTCTGTCTAATCAAGTAAATGCTATCATCTTGAGTAATTCTATTTGGAGGAGATTATATGAGCACGGAAGTTCGTGTACGCTATGCACCAAGTCCAACAGGACATCTGCATATTGGAAATGCTAGAACGGCATTATTTAATTATTTGTTTGCCCGCAATCAAGGCGGGAAATTTATTATTCGCATTGAAGATACAGATGTGAAGCGCAATATTGAGGGCGGAGAAGAAAGCCAGCTTAAATATTTGAAATGGTTGGGTATGGACTGGGATGAAAGTATAGACGTGGGCGGCGAGTTCGGACCTTATCGCCAGACCGAGCGCTTGGACATCTACAAAACATACTGGCAGGACTTGCTGGATCGCGGTTTGGCATACCGCTGTTATTGCACGGAAGAAGAACTTGAACGCGAGCGTGAAGAACAGATGGAACGTGGGGAGACACCACGTTACTCAGGAAAACACCGTGATTTAACAGAAGAACAGTGTAAGGCGTTTGAAGCAGAGGGCCGTGTACCAAGTATTCGTTTTCGCGTACCAGAAGATCGTGAATATACGTTTGATGATATTGTTAAAGGTCAAATTACGTTCAATTCCAAAGAAAGCGGCGATTTTGTTATCGTCAAAAAAGACGGTATTCCGACATATAACTTCGCTGTAGCGGTTGACGACTATTTGATGAAAATATCGCATGTACTACGGGGTGAGGATCATGTATCCAATACACCGCGGCAGTTGATGATTTTTGAAGCTCTCGGCTGGGAGCCTCCACGCTTTGGTCATATGACGCTGATCGTAGGCGAGGATCACAAAAAGCTCAGCAAACGAAATGAATCCATTATTCAGTTCATGGAGCAGTACGATAAGCTGGGCTATCTGCCGGAAGCTATATTCAACTTTATTGCATTGTTGGGCTGGTCTCCGGAAGGCGAGGAAGAGATCTATGATCGGGAACAATTAATCTCGATTTTCGATCCTAATCGTTTGTCCAAAAGCCCAGCTGTATTTGATACAAACAAGCTTGCTTATTTGAATAATCATTATATTAAAAAAGCTGATCCTGAACGGATTGCCAGTATGGCAATTCCACATTTGCAGGCAGCAGGACTGTTGCCGAATGATTTATCGGCTGAACAACAGGATTGGGCTAAAGCTCTTGTCCGCTTATACCAAGAACAAATGACTTCAGCGTCTGATATTGTGGCGTTGTCTGAGTTGTTTTTCCGTTCACATCTGGAGTTGGATGCTGATGCGGCGGCTGTTCTGGCTGAAGAACAGGTTCCTGATGTACTTAAAGCCTTTGCAGCTAAGGTTGAAACGAGCGAGGAATTTACAGCTCCACAAATGGCCAAGCTGATCAAAGAAGTCCAAAAGGAAACTGGTTTTAAGGGGAAACAGCTGTTCATGCCGATTCGTGTGGCCCTTACAGGTCAAACTCATGGACGGGATCTGAACGAGACCATCTATCTACTTGGACGTGACAAGGTATTGGACCGTCTTAAGGCACAAATTAAAGGCTGATATTTCTTGTCAATTTGTTGTCTTTTCGCTATAATGACTCCATTGATATGGATTGATACTTACGTGTAAAGGCTGCGAACAGGAGAAGTACACTGCATAAGGGCATCTGCCAGAGAGGACGGTCGAGGGGAAACCCCAGGCTGAGAACCGTCTAGATAACCTGCGGAGGAAATGCGCCTGGGAGCCGTGCGCCCGAACCCTCGTTAGCCTACGATGCTAATGTGGCAAGGGCTTGCCGATTCGTTCCCGTTACAGGACGCCAAAGACGGACTTTTCTGCTTTTTTTGTAGCAGATATGTTCGAAGCAGAGTGGGACCACGTATATGCGTCTCTGCAGCCTAGGCTGCGGAGACGCTTTTTCATTTTTATCAGATTCAGACTCGCTGTAGACTGAAAATTGTCGAAGAATGCTGGTGACTACGAAAATTGGCGAAATGTGAAGTGTGATGCGGCAAGGATATGGAGGGAATAGGAGGGCGACATGTTCAGGCATTTCAAATCCGATATTCAAACTGTTTTGGATAATGATCCGGCCGCCCGGAGTAAGCTGGAAGTCATTTTTACGTATTCTGGCGTTCATGCCCTTTGGGCACACCGAATTGCACATTGGTTTTATTTGCGAAAGTGGTGTACTCTAGCCCGTGTTATATCCCAGGTATCGAGGTTTATGACAGGAATTGAAATTCATCCTGGCGCTCGTATTGGAGATCGGCTGTTCATTGACCACGGCATGGGTGTTGTCATTGGCGAAACCTGTGAAATTGGCGATGATGTCGTATTGTATCAGGGGGTTACTCTTGGAGGAACTGGAAAAGAGAAAGGGAAGCGCCACCCCACCATTGGGAATAATGTCGTTATAGGCTCCGGTGCAAAAATATTGGGTTCATTTACGATTGGGGCGCAATCCAATATTGGCTCCAACTCGGTTGTGCTAAAAGAAGTTCCGCCAAACAGTACGGTAGTGGGTATCCCCGGGCGAGTGGTCAGACAGGATGGCAGACGTCCAGATCGACTTAGTCACCAGTTGCCTGACCCGGTCGTCGATTCCATACGGTCTCTTCAAATGGAAATAGAACGATTACGAGCAGAATTGTCTGATTTGAAGGAGGAGCAATCTGCTCAGAAACATCAGGTGACCCAAGAGAATAAATTACAAGGATAATTTTCATGAGGGAGGAACATAACGATGTCGCTTCAAATTTATAATACAATGACGAGGAGCCGGGAGCCTTTTGTGCCACTGGAGCCTGGAAAGGTTAAAATGTATGTATGTGGTCCTACAGTGTATGATTACATTCATATTGGTAATGCACGACCTGTAATTGTGTTCGACGTGGTACGCAGCTACTTGGAGTATTTGGGCTATGATGTAAACTATGTGGTGAATTTTACGGACGTTGATGATAAGTTGATCCGCAAAGCTCGGGAACTTAATATGGAGGTTCCGGCAGTTGCCGAGAAGTTTATTGCTGCCTATCATGAGGATCTGACAGGATTGAATGTTCCTGCTGCCAGCATAAATCCTCGTGTAACCGAAAGCATGGATCTGATTATTGATTTTATCAAGGACCTGGTAGACAAAGGCTATGCCTACGAAAATGATGGTGATGTCTTCTACCGGACCAAAATGTTTAAAGACTACGGACAGCTGTCAGGCCAAAATTTGGAGGAACTCCAGTTTGGGATTCGCATCAATGTGGATGAACGCAAGGAGAATGCCGAGGATTTTGTACTCTGGAAAGCAGCGAAACCGGGAGAAATTTACTGGTCAAGTCCTTGGGGGGATGGACGCCCAGGCTGGCATATCGAATGCTCTGCTATGGCTCGTCACTATTTGGGGGATACACTGGATATTCACGGAGGCGGACAGGATCTGCAATTTCCGCATCATGAATGTGAATGCGCACAATCCGAAGTGATTACGGGTAAACCATTATCTCGCTACTGGATGCATAACGGATATATTCGCATAGATAATGAAAAAATGTCGAAATCACTCGGTAACGGTATTTTGGTTAAAGATCTGCGAGCTCGTCACAAGCCCGAAGCTTTACGTTATTTTATGCTGTCGACACATTACCGCAACCCTTTGAACTACAACCAAGAGACGATGAGTCAGGCGGAGAATAGTGTCGAACGGATTGCCAATGCAGTCGCCAATGTAAAGCATCGTTTATCCATGGCTTTGAAAGGTAATGGAGAAGTATCGGCTGAGCTGCAAATGAAGCTTGACGGGATATTACGGCAATTCGAGGAAAAAATGAATGATGATTTCAATACACCTGATGCCATTACTGCGGTATTCGAGTGGGTCAGCGAAGCCAATCTTTTGTTGCAGCGTGATGTTGTCAATCAGGCGGAACTACAGGCTGTGCTGCAAACCTTCCACTCGATGAATAGTGTACTTCGCATTTATTCAGAACCGAGTGAAGAACTGCTGGATGACGAAATAGAGCAGTTAATTGCAGAACGTGTCGAAGCTCGTAAAACTAAAAACTGGGGTAGAGCGGACGAAATTCGCGATCTATTGGCTGCTAAAGGTATTGTGCTTGAAGATACGGCGCAGGGGATGCGGTGGCGGCGGAAATGAGTGATAATCCATTGAACTCAGGAGCTGTGGAAGGCGCGGGAAACTGGTTTCCGTATCCTGCGTCCAAGCCGGCTCGCTTGATGCCCCCCATTGCGTTAGCTTACATTGGTGATGCAGTGTATGAGGTGGCTGTCCGGCAATATCTGTTGGCACAGCCCAACCTGCGTCCCAATCATTTACATCGACGAGCTACAAAACTTGTCTCCGCCAAGGCACAGAGCCGTATGTTGGGATTGCTAGAAACGGTGCTGACGGATGAAGAACGTGATATTGTCCGACAAGGAAGAAATGCCAAATCAGGGAGCCTGCCCAAAAATGCTGATGTGCTTGAGTATCGGCATGCCACGGCGCTGGAAGGCTTGATTGGTTATCTTTATTGTGATGGACATTTGGACAGATTGAGAGAGTTGATTACGTACGGAATTGCACAAATGGAAAATGCAGAAAAATCATAAATTGGAGACGGATTGAACGAATTGATATCGACCGTTTTCCGGGAGGAAACTAGAGATGGAAGAAGAATGGATTGCCGGTAAGCATTCGGTAACAGAGGCGTTGCGTTCAGGCAGGACGATAAATAAAATATGGATTGCGGATAATGCACAAAAGCATTTGACACTGCCGATTACAGCTGAGGCGAAAAAAGCAGGAATCATTGTTTTGCAGGTAGACAAGCGTAAGCTCGATCAAATGGTTCCAGGCATTCAGCATCAGGGAGTGGTCGCGCAAGCTGCACCTTTTGCCTACGCTGAGGTGGAGGACTTGCTTGCTGGTGCTCGTGCTAAGGGAGAAGAGCCGTTTTTGATTTTGCTCGATGAGATTGAAGACCCTCATAACTTGGGCTCTATCCTTCGTACGGCGGATTGCACTGGAGCACACGGTATTATAGTGCCGAAAAGGCGTTCAGCCGCTGTAACTGTAACGGTGTCTAAAACATCGGCAGGTGCTGTGGAGTACGTCCCGGTGGCGCGTGTGAGCAATTTGGGACAAACCATTGACCGTCTTAAAGAAGAAGGTGTATGGGTAGTTGGCACGGATGTTACAGCAACCGATCCCGTCTTTGGGAATGGAGTATTCACCGGTCCCGTAGCGATTGTCATTGGTAACGAAAATAAAGGAATGGGCCGTTTGATCCGCGAGAAATGTGATGTACTCGTCAAGCTGCCAATGGCGGGACAAATCAATTCCCTCAATGCTTCTGTAGCTGCAGGTGTCGTCATGTACGAAGTTTTGCGCGGACGACAGGCACGGGGCTAACGATATGGCTGACACGCGGGATGTTCTGCTTGTGGACGGTTACAACATGATTGGAGCCTGGCCCGAACTTTCCGCACTGGTACAATCTGGTATGCAGGAAGCGAGGGACAGACTTCTTGAACGACTGGCGGATCATCAGGCGTATTCGGGCAGAAGAGTCATCGTCGTATTTGATGCTTACAGGGTGCCAGGATTAGGTAAAACCTTTGCCCAGAGCAAAGTCCAGATTTATTTTACGAGAGAAAAAGAGACAGCCGACGAGTGCATCGAGCGATTAGTTCGTGAGCTGAGCAGCAAGAGGAGAAGCATTTACGTAGCGACAAGTGATCAGGTAGAGCAGCATGTGGCCTTTGGCCAGGGAGCACTCAGAGTATCGGCACGAGAATTACTGATCGAGATTGAGGAATCTGAAAGGGAAGTCCAGAAGCGAATCCAGCAGGATAACGCCAAATTGTCCCGCAATTCGCTGGATGGAAAGCTGAGTCCGGAGCTTCGAAAGTTGTTTGAACGCTGGAGAAGAGAATGATCCAGTAATTGGGATACCCTCCATTTTGAAACCATTGACAATTTTGTTAGCGCTCTTCTTTTTTAGGTTGTTGTGGTTGACGGTATCAGGTTACATCGCGTATACTTGTCGTATATTTGAGAGAGTAACGGGTACCTTGCGTTGCAGCCGGAGGGATTGTTAGTGAGTGTGGACCTCAAGGATATCATGTTGTCAAAGTTTGATTACAAAAATGATGAAGACATTGTCGGAGCAGTCCATGAAGGTGATGGGGAAGCGCTGGAGTTTCTGATTAACAAATATCGAAACTTTGTGCGGGCCAAGGCCAGATCCTACTTCCTGATTGGGGCTGATCGCGAGGATATTATTCAGGAGGGCATGATTGGTCTCTACAAATCCATCCGTGATTTTAAGGGAGACAAGCTTGCTTCGTTCAAGGCTTTCGCCGAGTTGTGCATAACACGACAGATTATTACGGCAATTAAGACGGCTACACGACAAAAGCACATTCCTCTGAACTCTTACGTATCTCTGGACAAGCCCATCTATGATGAAGAGTCAGACCGGACGTTGCTCGATGTGATTTGCGGAACACAAGTAAGTGATCCTGAAGAGCTGATTATCAATCAGGAAGAGTTTGTGGGTCTTGAGGACAAAATGTCCGAGATTCTGAGCGAGCTAGAACGCAAGGTACTTATGTTGTATCTGGACGGACGTTCGTATCAGGAGATTGCTGAAGATCTGGATCGTCATGTGAAATCCATTGATAACGCGCTGCAACGGGTCAAACGTAAACTTGAAAAGTATCTGGAAGTAAGGGATAGTTGAAAGTAGAGGCTGACATGGAAAAGGCTCGAGTTTGAGTCTTTTTTTATTCGTTTTGGGTATGCTGTGCAGGTTTATAAGTGTTGTAAATGATTTATACTAAAAAAGATGAATAATAGATATCGCTTTGATTTTGAAGCAGTATTTCAGAGAACAGCTTCAAAGGATGGACAGATGTAAAAATGCACCACAACCGGGACTGCGAAATGTATGCAAACATTCGTTGACATGGAAAACCCCGTGTGATAAAGTGTTTTAGGTAGGCCTAAATTCGCGGTTTTTTTTAGGATCAATTATGAGACTTCCGGTGTTGGATGTCTTCGGGAGGTGCACATCATGCGGGTAATTATTACTTTGGCTTGTACAAATTGCAAACAAAGAAATTACACAACGACGAAAAACAAGCGTAATCACCCCGACCGCATGGAGATGAAGAAATTCTGTAAGTCCTGTAACGAACAGACTTCTCATCGGGAAACCAGATAGTTTTTGGAGGTGTAGTCGGCGTGAAACGCAGTTTCAAGTCTCTGTTTTCCTTTTTCTCTGAAAGCTGGGCTGAACTCAAGAAAGTTCGCTGGCCCAATCGTAAAGAACTGACCAACTATACGCTGATTGTCATAGGGACGATTGCGTTCGTCACGATTTATTTTTGGGTTCTCGATATCGGCATTTCCGCTGTGATCGAAGCGATTATCTAGGAAGGGTTCCAGGTGGCTTGATATGGAAAAAAGATGGTACGTCGTTCATACCTATTCAGGGTATGAGAACAAAGTCAAAGCCAATTTGGAAAAACGCGTTGAGTCCATGGGCATGGAAGACAAGATATTCCGTGTTCTTGTTCCTATGGAAGAAGAACTGGTAACCAAGGACGGTAAGAAAAAAACCGTTATGCGTAAAGTCTACCCTGGTTATGTCTTGGTCGAAATGGTCCAAACCGATGATTCTTGGTATGTTGTACGCAACACGCCAGGTGTTACGGGATTTGTAGGATCGACAGGCTCGGGTTCCAAGCCGACGCCATTGCTTCCAGAAGAAGTTGAACAGATTCTGAAGCATATGGGCATGGTAGAGCCGAAACCGAAGATTGAATTCGATGTTAAGGAATCCGTGCGAATTAAAGTTGGTCCTTTTGCGAATTTTGTGGGCTCCGTGGAAGAAATTTTGGTTGAGAAGAGCAAGCTTAAGGTTCACGTCAACATGTTTGGACGGGAAACCCCGCTTGAGTTGGATTATACTCAAGTGGAGAAAATATAGATTTTTCTTACAGGTTTCTTGTGGGAGGATCAATAGGTCCGTCTACCACTATTGAGTCAAGGAGGTGTCATCCATGGCAAAAAAGGTAATTAAAATGGTAAAACTGCAGATCCCTGCAGGGAAAGCTAATCCAGCGCCTCCAGTAGGTCCAGCTTTGGGTCAAGCAGGTGTCAACATTATGGCATTCTGTAAAGAGTTCAATGCTCGTACTGCTGATCAAGCAGGCCTGATTATTCCGGTTGAAATTTCGGTATTTGAGGATCGTTCTTTTACGTTCATCACCAAAACTCCACCGGCTGCTGTTCTGTTGAAAGTTGCTGCTAAAATCGAAAAAGGTTCCGGTGAACCGAATAAAACGAAAGTTGCAACTGTAAATCGCGCTGCTGTTCGTCAAATTGCAGAGCAAAAAATGCCTGACCTTAACGCAGCTTCCGTAGAATCGGCAATGCGTATGGTTGAAGGTACTGCTCGCAGCATGGGTATCACCATCGTAGATTAATTTTATTAATCTACGTGTGCCGGCGGTTTGACTGTCCGGCAAGTGTGGGAGGAATATCCGCTAATACCACATAAGGAGGAAAAGATAATGGCTAAACATGGTAAGAAGTACCTGGAAGCTGCTAAGCTGATTGACAGCGAAGCAACTTATGAGCCTTTGGAAGCCGTTGAATTGGTGAAAAAGGCTGCAACTGCTAAATTCGACGAAACCGTTGAAGCTGCAGTTCGTCTGGGCGTAGATTCCCGTAAACAAGACCAGGCTGTTCGTGGTGTTGTTGTCCTGCCACATGGTACGGGTAAAACACAACGCGTTCTGGTATTTGCAAAAGGTGACAAAGTGAAAGAAGCGGAAGCGGCTGGCGCTGATTTTGTTGGCGATCAAGATATGATCAACAAAATCCAACAAGGCTGGTTCGAATTCGACGTCTGCGTTGCGACACCTGATATGATGAGTGAGGTTGGTAAACTGGGTCGTTTGCTCGGTGGTAAAGGTTTAATGCCTAACCCTAAAGCAGGCACAGTTACTTTCGACGTTGCCAAGGCTGTTCAAGAAATTAAAGCCGGTAAAATCGAATACCGTCTCGACAAAGCAGGTCAAATTCACGCACCAATCGGCAAAGCATCTTTCAGTGCTGAGCAACTGAACGAGAACCTTAAAGCCTTGATTGAAGCCTTGAACCGTGCGAAGCCAGCGGCTGCTAAAGGTGTATACCTGAAAAACATCGCTATTTCTTCGACTATGGGACCAAGTGCACGTGTGAACACATCTGTTTACAGATAATATTTCGGTTGACACGTTCAATCAAATTTGTTATTCTGTAAAAGTTGTGAGTCCTTGTGACTGACCGTTAAAGTTGAATATGCTTACCGTAGACAGTAGGTGCTTTCGGGCTTAATTTCCTACCGAGGTGTTATGATAGAACATTTCATGCGACGGGCTTGTCCCGTCCATGTGGATTTATCAAGCCTTCGTACTCTACGGAGGCTTTTTTCATGCTCGTGAAAACGACTTTGGTAGAACGCCAGAATGGGTGTTTCTAACAAAGTAGATAAATTGATCAGGAGGTGTACAGTTTGGCAAATGCAAAAGTGATTCAAGCAAAACAAGAAGCTGTTGAAGTTGTAGCTGCAAAATTGCGCGAGAGCGTAACAACTGTAGTTGCAGACTATCGCGGTCTGAATGTTGCCCAAGTAACTGAGCTGCGTAAGCAGCTTCGCGAAGCCGGAATCGAATTTCAAGTGCTGAAAAACACACTGCTCCGCCGTGCAACTGCGGCAGCAGAATTGACTGAACTGGACGCAGTATTGACAGGTCCTACTGCAATCGCGTTCGGCAAAGATGATGCAGTGTCTGCAGCTAAAATCTTGAACGATTTCGCTAAGAAAAACAATGCATTGGAACTGAAAGGTGCAGTTGTAGAAGGTCGTGTGATCGGTGTTGAGGAAATCAAAGCGCTGGCAGAACTGCCATCCCGCGAAGGTCTCCTTTCCATGCTCCTCAGCGTGCTTCAAGCTCCTATGCGCAACTTCGCGCTTGCGGTTAAAGCTGTTGCAGATAAAGAAGAGCAAAGTGCATAAGTTGGGATTTAAACCTGCTGTATAGCAGTTAAGAACAAAAAAATACGAATTTAAATGGAGGTTCAACCATGAGTAAAGAGCAAATCTTGGAAGCAATTAAAGGTATGTCCGTATTGGAACTGAACGATCTCGTGAAAGCAATTGAAGAAGAATTCGGCGTAACTGCAGCAGCTCCAGTAGCTGTAGCAGGTGGCGCAGCAGGTGGCGCAGCAGAAGCTGAGCAATCCGAGTTCGACGTAATCTTGACAAGCGCTGGCGCTTCCAAAATCAACGTTATCAAAGCAGTTCGCGAAATTACAGGTCTTGGCCTGAAAGAAGCAAAAGAACTGGTTGACAACGCTCCAAAACCATTGAAAGAAAAAGTTGCAAAAGAAGAAGCTGAATCCGTTAAAGCAAAATTGGAAGAAGCAGGCGCTTCTGTAGAAGTAAAATAATTGACTGCTCTTTAGCAGACAATGAATTAAAACAAACCCCTTGAGGTGATCTTCAAGGGGTTTGTTGCTGTAAAGCGGTAGTACAAACAGGTCTGAAATATTATTCTAAAGGCTATGATGTTAATATAACCGTACAACCGAAAGAGGTGGGCGTGAATGGCTGATCATTATTACTCCAGACGGCCAGAGACGGCACATGAACGGCGAAGTCTAGAGACGGTGCTGCGTGGACGTTCCTATCGATTTGCCAGCGATTCAGGCGTTTTTTCAAAACAGGGGATTGATTATGGGAGTCGTGTGTTGATTGAAGCTATGCAACTTCCTGCAAATGCCTCGGTATTGGATGTAGGATGTGGTTACGGGCCGATTGGTTTGACGGCGGCTACGCTTGTCCCGGACGGACACGTTACAATGGTTGATATTAACGAGCGAGCCGTTCAACTAGCGATAGAGAATGCGGAGCGTAATGGAATTAAAAATGTCACCATTAAGCAAAGTGATTTGTTTGCAGAAGTGCAACACGAACGTTTTGACGTGATCTTGACGAATCCTCCTATACGTGCAGGGAAAGAAACGGTTCATACCATATTTGAGCTTGCGTATGAGCATTTAAATGAGGGTGGAGCTTTATGGGTCGTCATTCAGAAAAAGCAGGGTGCTCCTTCGGCGAGCGCTAAAATAGAGAGCCTTTTCGGTCATGTGGAAGAAGTTACGAAGGATAAAGGTTATCGGATTTTAAAGGCTGAAAAAAGTTTTAGAAAAATGCAATAGGACCATTGACTTGAATCCTGGTCTGTGATATCATTATAAAATGTCAGTATTAGGATGCCCTCCATGGCTTTAGTTTGTTGAAATGTCAATAGATTTATGCGTAACAGGGTATAGTATTTATATCTCTTACGTATAATATAACCATTTTGGGCAAATCTACAAGTGATGAAGATCTTCCGGTATGAGGATTCTGCAGATACGTCGCTCTTTTTTCGAATGCATTCGAGTAAGGGCTTTTCTGTATTTGTAAGATCGAATCATCTGTATGTGTCTTATTATAAGGTCACAAACAGAGGTTCGCAATGTATTTTTAAAGTGAGTAGACATGAGGGGTGAGTTTAAGTTGGCAGGACATCTTGTTCAATATGGTCGACGCACTCGGCGCAGTTATGCACGTATTAATGAGGTACTCGAGGTTCCCAACCTGATTGAGATCCAACAAAAATCCTATGATTGGTTTTTGGAGGAAGGATTACGGGAAATGTTTCGGGATATTTCTCCAATTCAAGATTTCACAGGAAATCTGATTCTGGAGTTTATCGATTACTCTCTCGGAGAACCCAAATATACCGTTGACGACGCAAAGGAACGCGACGTTACGTAT
This sequence comes from Paenibacillus sp. JJ1683, assembly GCF_053006485.1. Taxonomy (NCBI): domain Bacteria; kingdom Bacillati; phylum Bacillota; class Bacilli; order Caryophanales; family Paenibacillaceae; genus Paenibacillus; species Paenibacillus sp. JJ1683. The sequence continues at coordinate 5,056,973 of NZ_CM129820.1, read as the reverse complement.
GCAGCACCGCTTCGGGTAAAAGTCCGGCTTATTAATAAAGAAACCGGGGAAGTGAAAGAGCAGGAAGTATTCATGGGAGACTTCCCGCTGATGACTGAAACGGGTACGTTTATTATTAACGGTGCGGAACGGGTTATTGTCAGCCAGTTGGTTCGCTCTCCCAGCGTCTATTTCAGCACAAAAGTCGACAAGAATGCGAAAACAACATACACCGCAACGGTAATTCCTAACCGGGGGGCTTGGCTCGAACTGGAGATGGATGCGAAGGATATTATCTATGTCCGGATTGACCGTACCCGTAAAATTCCGGTTACGGTGTTGCTGCGTGCGCTTGGCTTTGGCACTGATGCTGAGATTCTGGATTTGCTCGGCAATGACGAATATATCCGCAACACACTTGATAAAGACAACACGGATTCCACGGAGAAAGCGCTGATTGAAATTTATGAGCGTCTTCGTCCGGGTGAGCCACCAACATTGGATAACGCAAAGAGCTTGCTTGTTGCACGCTTCTTTGATCCAAAACGGTATGATCTGGCCAACGTAGGCCGTTACAAAATCAATAAAAAGCTTCACATCAAAAACCGTCTGTTCAATCAACGTCTTGCTGAGACACTGATTGATACGACAACTGGTGAAATCATCGCTGAAGCAGGGCAAATGGTAGACCGCCGCCTGTTGGACGAGATTTTGGCACAACTAGAAGAGTCGGTTGGACATCGTACGTATCATGTTGCTAGTGGCGTATTGGAAAGCAACGATATTCCGCTTCAAACGATTGATGTATTCTCACCGATTGAAGACGGTAAAGTAGTAAAACTGATTGCCAATGGAAATATCGATAAATCGGTTAAGAACATTACGCCTGCCGATATTATTTCCTCCATCAGTTATTTTATTAACTTGCTTCACGGAATCGGAAGTACAGACGACATTGACCATTTGGGTAACCGTCGTTTGCGTTCTGTAGGTGAGTTGCTGCAAAATCAGTTCCGTATTGGTCTGTCCCGTATGGAACGCGTGGTACGCGAAAGAATGTCAATTCAGGATGCTAATGTAATCACGCCACAGGCGCTGATTAACATACGTCCGGTCATTGCGTCGATTAAAGAGTTCTTTGGTAGCTCCCAGCTGTCTCAGTTCATGGATCAGACAAACCCGCTTGCTGAATTAACGCACAAACGTCGTCTGTCTGCACTCGGACCCGGCGGTTTGACGCGCGAACGCGCGGGCATGGAAGTGCGTGACGTCCATCCGAGTCACTACGGCCGTATGTGTCCTATCGAGACACCAGAGGGACCAAACATTGGTTTGATCAACTCTTTGTCCACTTTCGCACGTATCAACGAGTACGGATTTATCGAAGCTCCTTATCGCTGGGTAGATCCGAAAACCGGAAAAGTTACAGATCAGATTGATTACCTGACTGCTGATGAAGAAGATAACTACATCGTTGCTCAGGCAAATGCGGAATTGACGGAAGAAAACACCTTTAAGGATGAAATTGTTATTGTCCGCTATAACAAGCAGTCTGATAACATTATTCCGATGGCAAGTAGCCGTGTTGATTACATGGACGTATCGCCTAAACAGGTCGTATCGGTCGCTACTGCACTGATTCCGTTCCTGGAGAATGATGACTCGAACCGCGCATTGATGGGTTCCAACATGCAGCGGCAGGCTGTTCCACTACTGATTCCGAAAGCGCCTTTGGTAGGAACAGGGATGGAACATAAGTCTGCAAAAGATTCTGGTGTTTGCGTTGTGTCCAAGTACAACGGGGTAATTGAACGTTCTTCGGCTAACGAAATTTGGTTGCGTCGTATTGAAAATGTAGATGGTACTGAAGTAAAAGGCGATATTGTTAAGTATAAATTACACAAATTTATGCGTTCTAACCAAGGAACATGCATCAACCAGCGTCCAATCGTAAACAGAGGCGATATTGTCAAGGTTGGCGATATTCTAGCGGATGGTCCATCCACAGAAATGGGCGAGTTGGCATTGGGACGTAACGTTGTCGTAGCGTTCATGACTTGGGAAGGTTACAACTACGAGGATGCCATCTTGCTGAGCGAGAAGCTGGTTAAAGAGGATGTATACACCTCGATCCATATCGAGGAATACGAATCCGAGGCTCGTGATACGAAGCTTGGACCAGAAGAAATCACTCGTGATATTCCGAATGTTGGTGAAGAAGCACTTCGTAATCTAGATGAGCGCGGCATCATTCGCATCGGTGCGGAAATTGCCGCAGGTGACATTCTTGTTGGTAAAGTAACACCTAAGGGTGTGACTGAGCTGACAGCTGAAGAACGTCTCTTGCATGCAATCTTCGGTGAGAAGGCGCGCGAGGTTCGCGATACTTCCTTGAGAGTTCCTCATGGAACCGACGGGATCGTTGTAGATGTTAAAGTATTTACACGTGAAAATGGCGATGAGCTGCCACCGGGTGTAAACCAGCTGGTACGCGTATACATTGCTCAAAAACGTAAAATTTCCGAAGGCGATAAAATGGCCGGACGTCACGGTAACAAGGGTGTCGTTGCCCGTATTCTGCCTGAAGAAGATATGCCATTCTTGCCAGATGGTACCCCAGTACAAGTCGTACTGAACCCACTGGGCGTACCTTCACGGATGAACATCGGACAGGTGCTCGAAGTGCATCTGGGTATGGCTGCAATGCGTCTTGGTATTCATGTGGCAACTCCAGTATTCGATGGTGCCAAGGAGTATGACGTATTTGATACGATGGAAGAAGCGGGTATGCAACGCAATGGTAAGACGGTGTTGTATGATGGACGTACAGGTGATCGTTTTGAACGTGAAGTTACTGTCGGTGTCATGCACATGATCAAACTGGCGCACATGGTCGACGATAAGATCCATGCCCGTTCTACAGGTCCTTACTCTCTCGTTACGCAACAGCCGTTGGGTGGTAAAGCCCAATTCGGTGGTCAGCGCTTCGGGGAGATGGAAGTATGGGCGCTGGAAGCCTACGGTGCAGCGTACACGCTTCAGGAAATTTTGACTGTGAAATCCGATGATGTGGTTGGACGTGTTAAAACTTACGAATCCATCGTCAAAGGTGAAAATGTCCCTGAACCGGGTGTTCCTGAATCATTCAAGGTCTTGATCAAAGAGCTGCAAAGCTTGGGTATGGACGTGAAGATTCTGTCTGAAGACGAACAAGAGATCGAAATGAGAGAGCTTGATGATGAAGATGACACAACTGGCGATAAGCTGAGTTTGAATCTGGAAGGCTCTGAGGTTGGCGTAGAGTAATTTGACTGCTGACTGACTCATATCAGCTTTGTTATATGCCTCGATCTATTTTTGGATGGATCAGGCTTCTTGATACCGCCCGGTGCTGCCGGGCGGTATCAAACCTAAAAACTCAGGATTTGGTTAAGGAGGGTTGCTCCTTGTTGGACGTTAACAATTTCGAATATATGAAAATCGGGCTTGCTTCCCCCGAAAAGATTCGTTCTTGGTCCCGCGGAGAAGTCAAAAAACCGGAGACGATTAACTATCGTACGCTTAAACCGGAAAAAGAAGGACTATTTTGCGAGAAAATTTTCGGACCTACGAAAGATTGGGAATGTCACTGTGGCAAGTACAAACGTGTACGCTATAAAGGTGTTGTCTGTGACCGCTGTGGAGTAGAAGTTACTCGCGCTAAGGTTCGCCGTGAGCGTATGGGCCACATTGAGTTGGCAGCTCCTGTATCGCACATTTGGTACTTCAAAGGCATTCCGAGTCGTATGGGTCTTGCTCTTGATATGTCTCCAAGATCTTTGGAAGAGATCATTTACTTCGCATCTTATGTTGTAACCGATCCAGGAGATACGCCTTTGGAGAAAAAGCAACTCCTGTCCGAGAAAGAATACCGCAGCTATCGTGAGAAATATGGCTACGGATTCCAGGCAGGAATGGGTGCTGAAGCGGTTAAAAAGCTTCTTCAAGATTTAGATATAGACAAAGAATTGGAATTTTTGAAAGAAGAGCTGCGTACAGCTCAAGGGCAACGTCGAAACCGTGCGATCAAGCGCCTTGAAGTTATTGAGGCATTCCGTAACTCTGGCAACCAACCGGATTGGATGATCATGGACGTACTGCCTGTTATTCCTCCTGAGCTTCGTCCAATGGTACAGCTGGATGGTGGACGTTTTGCTACTTCTGACCTTAATGATCTGTATCGTCGTGTTATTAACCGTAATAACCGTCTGAAACGCTTGTTAGATCTGGGTGCGCCAGATATTATCGTGCAAAATGAAAAACGGATGCTGCAGGAAGCTGTTGACGCTCTGATTGATAATGGTCGTCGTGGTCGTCCTGTTACAGGTCCGGGTAATCGTCCTTTGAAATCCCTCAGCCACATGCTGAAAGGTAAACAAGGACGTTTCCGTCAAAACTTGCTCGGTAAACGTGTTGACTACTCCGGTCGTTCCGTTATCGTAGTAGGGCCGTACTTGAAGATGTACCAATGCGGTCTGCCAAAAGAGATGGCGCTGGAGCTGTTCAAACCTTTTGTTATGAAAGAACTTGTTAACAAAGGTTTGGCACACAACATTAAGAGTGCGAAGCGTAAAGTAGAGCGTGTGAGTGCTGAAGTGTGGGATGTGCTCGAAGAAGTAATCAAAGAACATCCGGTTCTTCTAAACCGTGCCCCTACGCTGCATAGATTGGGTATTCAAGCGTTTGAACCGATCTTGGTTGAAGGTCGTGCGATTCGTTTGCATCCACTCGTATGTACGGCGTATAATGCCGACTTTGACGGTGACCAAATGGCGGTTCACGTTCCATTGTCTGCAGAGGCTCAAGCGGAAGCTCGTTTGCTCATGCTGGCATCCGGCAACATTTTGAATCCAAAAGACGGCAAGCCTGTTGTTACCCCTTCCCAGGATATGGTCCTTGGTTCATTCTATTTGACTATGGACAACAAGGAAGAAGAGGGAAGCAACATGATCCTTCGCAACCCGAATGAGGCTATCTCGGCTTATCAACGTGGAACAGCGGGTCTTCATGCTCGTGTAGCTATTCCGGTTAAGGCTTTGAATAAAACTAGCTTTACAGAGAAGCAACAGGATGCAATGTTGATTACAACCGTGGGTAAAATTATCTTTAATGAGATTTTCCCGGCAAGCTTCCCGTACATCAATGACGCTACTCGTGCCAACCTGCTCTATGGTACTGCTGAAGAGTTCTTTGTTTACGATAAGGGTGTAAACCTCACTGAAGCCATCCAGAACGCTCCGCAAGCTAGTGGAGTGGGCAAGGATTACCTTGGTAATATCATCGCCCGTTGCTTTGAGATTTACCATACGACAGAAACTGCTGTGATTTTGGATAAAATCAAACAGCTTGGCTTTACGTATTCCACTCGTGCAGGTGTGACGGTTGCTGTGGCAGACGTAGTTGTACCTCAAGAGAAACAGGATATTCTTAAAGCGTCTGATGATAAAGCGCAAGTCGTGACCAATCAGTACCGTCGTGGTCTGATTACGAACGAGGAACGCTATGATCGGATTATTGATATTTGGTCCAAGGCCAAAGACGATATTACAGACATTTTGATGAAATCCATGGATCGCTACAACTCTATCATGATGATGGTTGACTCCAAAGCGCGTGGTAACAAATCGCAGATTACCCAGCTTGGCGGTATGCGTGGACTGATGGCGAATCCATCGGGTCGTATTATCGAGCTCCCAATTAAATCGAATTTCCGTGAAGGTCTGACAGTACTCGAGTACTTCATCTCCACTCACGGAGCGCGTAAAGGTTTGGCGGATACAGCGTTACGTACGGCTGACTCCGGTTACCTGACTCGTCGTCTCGTTGATGTGGCACAAGATGTTATCGTGCGCGAAGATGACTGCGGAACGGATAAAGGCTTTACAGTAAGCCGCATCCAAGACGGTAAAGAAGTCATTGAGGACCTGTACGATCGTCTGGAAGGTCGTTATTGCTTCGAAACCGTACGTCATCCTGAGACGGGTGAGATCTTGGCTAGACGCAACGAATTGATTGACTCCAACAAAGCTGAGGCGATCGTCAAAGCTGGTGTGGATAAAGTTCAAATTCGTTCCGTGCTAAGCTGCCGTGCCAAACATGGCGTCTGCAAAAAATGTTACGGCCGTAATCTGGCTACTGGCAAACACGTTGAGATTGGTGAAGCGGTTGGTATTATCGCGGCTCAATCCATCGGTGAACCAGGGACACAGCTCACCATGCGTACGTTCCACACAGGTGGTGTAGCGGGCGACGATATCACACAAGGTTTGCCTCGTATCCAGGAGCTTTTTGAAGCACGTAATCCTAAAGGTCAGGCAACCATCAGTGAAATTGACGGTGTAGTTAAAGAAGTTCGTGAAGGGAAAGACCGTCGCGAAATCGACATTCAGGGTGAAGCTGAAACAAAAACCTATTCGGTCACTTATGGTTCACGTTTGCGCGTAAGCGAAGGCATGACTGTTGAAGCCGGGGACGAACTGACGGATGGTTCGATTGACCCTAAAGAAATGCTGCGTATTAAAGGTATTCGCGGGGTGCAGAACTATATCCTTCAGGAAGTTCAACGTGTATACCGGAACCAAGGTGTTGAAATCAACGACAAGCACGTAGAAGTTATGATTCGTCAAATGTTGCGTAAAATTCGTATCATTGATGCGGGTGACACAACACTACTTCCAGGTTCATTTGTGGATGTGCATGAGTATGAAAATGCAAACAAGATAGCGATTCTCAGCGGCCAAGAACCAGCGGTAGCCAAACCGGTTCTCCTTGGTATTACTAAGGCCTCTCTGGAAACGGACTCCTTCTTGTCAGCAGCTTCCTTCCAGGAAACTACTCGTGTCCTGACAGATGCAGCTATCAAAGGAAAAGTCGATCAGTTGCTTGGATTGAAAGAGAATGTAATTATCGGTAAATTGATCCCTGCGGGAACAGGTATGAATCGTTACCGTAGCGTGAAATTTGCCCAGCCTGAAGAGGGGCAATCCTCATCTGAGGAACTCGAACCCATTTCAGCTGAGTAGTAATATAAAAATAATATGATAAGCCCGGAACACCGTAGATATAAGCTTTGGTAAAGGCTGTAGCAACGGTGCTCCGGTACTTCTTATAAAAATGTAACGTATTACTTTGTTTATATAGATTATAGTTGATAATTGTCTTGACATTGTTCATAGTCAATGCTAATATAGCAAAGGTGCGTGAGCAGCCTATATGCTATTGGGTCTTTTCGGAGGAATGAGATATGTCTAAAGAACAGGGACTGCAAGATGCTCATGTCAAAATCGGTACCAAACAAACCATTCGTATGGTAGAAATGGGCTTCGCCTCGGAAGTATATGTGGCAGAAGATGCAGATCAGCGTTTCACTTCCAACATCATTGATTTGTGCAACAAGCACGGGGTCAAAGTGACTCTCGTAGATACAATGAAAAATCTCGGAGCTGCATGCGGGATTGAAGTGGGAGCCGCGATGGCTGCTATCGTAAAACAATAGGGTAAGGAACGTTTTTGTCTAGGGAATCGTTATTCTTGGCGGCAAAGACTTTTCATTTGTTCTTTTATGAACCGCCTGGGTCTGTGGGCTTAGATAAGGTTTGTAAAGTAACAGCAAAAATTGAGGAAGGGGGTGGCAACCAACATGCCAACTATTAACCAACTGGTTCGTAAAGGACGTCAAGCCAAAATCGAGAAATCGAAATCACCGGCTTTGCAAAAAGGTTTTAATGCCTTGAAACGTGAAGCTACCGACATCAGTGCCCCGCAAAAACGCGGAGTTTGCACTCGTGTAGGTACTATGACTCCGAAAAAACCAAACTCCGCACTTCGTAAATATGCTCGTGTTCGCTTGACGAACCGTGTAGAGGTGACTGCTTACATTCCAGGTATTGGACATAACCTTCAAGAACACAGCGTAGTGCTGATTCGTGGCGGTCGTGTAAAAGACCTTCCGGGTGTGCGTTACCACATCGTTCGCGGTGCTTTGGATACTGCAGGCGTAAACAACCGCATGCAAGCTCGTTCCAAATACGGCGCAAAACGCCCTAAAGCTAAAAAATCCTAATGAATATAAACCGCGTATGCAGGTTTAACATGTAAGAAAGGGGGATATCCATGCCACGCAAAGGTCCAGTTACCAAAAGAGACGTGTTGCCAGATCCGGTATACAACAGCAAGTTGGTTACTCGCTTGATCAACCGCATCATGCTCGACGGAAAACGAGGCGTTGCTCAAAGCATTCTGTATAATGCGTTCAAGCTTATCCAAGAACGTACGGGTAATGACCCGATGGAAGTGTTTGAAGCAGCTATCAAGAATATCATGCCAGTCCTGGAAGTTAAAGCACGCCGTGTCGGCGGTGCCAACTACCAAGTACCAATCGAGGTAAAACCAGAAAGACGTACGTCCCTGGGATTACGTTGGCTCGTAAACTACTCCCGCAACCGCGGCGAGAAAACTATGGAAGAGCGTTTGGCGGCTGAGATTATCGATGCTTCCAACAACACAGGCGCTTCCGTGAAGAAACGTGAAGACACGCACAAAATGGCTGAAGCGAACAAAGCGTTTGCTCACTATCGTTGGTAGGATTCAGCTTAAAAAAATAACTTCAATTTTGAAGGGAGACCCATTTCATGGCAAGAGAGTTCTCCTTGAAAAATACACGTAATATCGGGATCATGGCTCATATTGACGCGGGTAAAACCACAACAACAGAGCGGATCTTGTTCTACACAGGCCGTACGCACAAAATCGGTGAAGTTCACGAAGGTGCTGCGACAATGGACTGGATGGAACAAGAACAAGAGCGCGGAATCACGATTACTTCCGCTGCGACGACCGCTGCCTGGAAAGGTCACCGCGTCAATATCATCGACACCCCGGGGCACGTTGACTTCACTGTTGAAGTTGAACGTTCCCTTCGTGTATTGGACGGAGCAGTTGGTGTTTTCAGTGCGAAAGAAGGCGTTGAGCCTCAGTCTGAAACCGTATGGAGACAGGCTGATCGCTATGGCGTTCCACGGATCGCATATGTAAACAAAATGGATATTATCGGTGCCGACTTCTTGAACGTTGTAGCTGATATGCGTGATCGCCTTCAAGCGAACGCAGTTGCTATTCAACTTCCAATCGGTGCAGAAAATGACTTTTTAGGTATCATCGATATTGTTGAACAAAAGGCTCATATGTACAAAGATGACCTTGGTCAAAATATCGAAGAAGCCGAAATTCCTGCGGACTACAAAGACAAAGTTGAGGAACTCCGCAACGAATTGATCGAGAAGGTTGCTGAACTGGATGAAGATTTGACTATGAAATACCTTGAAGGCGAAGAGATCACGGTTGAAGAAATTAAAGCCGCTCTCCGTAAAGGTGTTGTAGAAGTTAAGATCTTCCCAGTTATCTGTGGATCTTCTTACCGTAACAAAGGTGTTCAGCTGATGCTGGATGCAGTTGTTGATTACCTGCCAGCTCCTATTGATGTACCAAGTATTCAAGGTCATCTGGAAGATGGAACGGAAGTTGAACGTCATTCTTCTGATGAAGAGCCTTTCTCCGCATTGGCCTTCAAAATCATGACGGACCCTTACGTTGGTAAATTGACATTCTTCCGCGTATATTCCGGTGTTCTTCAATCCGGTTCTTACGTATTGAATGCAACAAAAGGCAAACGCGAACGTATCGGACGTATCCTTCAAATGCACGCGAACAGCCGTCAAGAAATCACTGAAGTATACTCCGGTGACATTGCGGCAGCCGTAGGTTTGAAAGATACAGGTACAGGTGATACACTGTGTGATGAGAAGAATCCTGTTATTCTCGAATCCATGAACTTCCCTGATCCGGTTATCGAAATCGCGGTTGAGCCTAAAACCAAAGCTGACCAAGACAAAATGGCAGTTGCACTCGGTAAGTTGACCGAAGAGGATCCAACTCTTCGCGCTTCGACTAACGAAGAAACTGGCCAAACTATCTTGGCAGGTATGGGTGAGCTTCACTTGGACATTATCATTGACCGTATGCGTCGTGAGTTCAAAGTGGAAACTAATGTTGGTAAACCACAGGTAGCATACCGTGAAACATTCCGTGCTCCAGCACGTGTTGAAGGTAAGTTTGTTCGTCAATCCGGTGGTCGTGGTCAATATGGTCACGTATGGGTTGAGTTCGAACCACTTGAAGCAGGTACTGGTAGCCAGTTTGAAAGCAAGGTTGTCGGTGGCTCTGTTCCAAGAGAATACATCGGACCTGCACTTGCTGGTATTGAAGAGCAAATGAAGAACGGTGTCCTTGCAGGCTTCCCGCTTGTGGACGTTAAAGCTACAATCGTGGATGGATCATACCATGATGTCGATTCCAATGAAATGGCATTTAAAATTGCCGGTTCAATGGCGCTGAAAGCAGCGAAAGACAAATGTAAACCTGTATTGCTTGAGCCGATTATGAAAGTTGAAGTAACGGTTCCAGAGGAATACATGGGAGACGTAATGGGTATGCTGAACTCCCGTCGTGGTCGGATTGAAGGTATGGATTCCCGTGGCGGTGCCCAAATTATTCGTGCAATGGTTCCATTGTCCGAAATGTTTGGATATTCCACTACACTTCGTTCCGGTACACAAGGACGCGGTGTGTTCTCCATGGAGCTTCATCACTATGAAGAAGTTCCGAAGAGCATTGCTGAAGAGATCGTTGCCAAAACCAAAGGCGGCGAGTAATACAGTGTATTAGCTGATCGGATACTCTAGGTTTTCCAAGAGGTTTCCGACAGCCTAAAAATAAAACATGTTATTGAGGAGGAATTGTTCAAATGGCAAAGGCTAAGTTTGAACGTAACAAACCGCACGTTAATATCGGTACAATTGGTCACGTCGATCATGGTAAAACAACTTTGACTGCTGCAATCACAACTGTACTTTCCAAAACTTACGGTGGTGCTGCTGTAGCATTCGATCAAATCGATAAAGCTCCAGAAGAGCGCGAACGCGGTATCACAATCTCCACTGCACACGTGGAATATGAAACACCTAACCGTCACTATGCACACGTTGACTGCCCAGGTCACGCCGACTATGTTAAAAACATGATCACTGGCGCTGCACAAATGGACGGAGCTATTCTGGTTGTATCCGCTGCTGACGGTCCTATGCCACAAACTCGTGAACACATCCTCTTGTCCCGTCAAGTAGGTGTTCCATACATCGTTGTATTCCTGAACAAATGCGACATGGTTGAAGACGAAGAGTTGCTGGAATTGGTTGAAATGGAAGTTCGCGACTTGCTGAGCGAGTATGACTTCCCAGGCGACGACACTCCAATCACTCGTGGTTCCGCTCGTGAAGCACTGCAAAACCCAGATGGCGACTGGGCTAAGAAAATCGTTGAAATGTTCGAAACAATCGACACATACATCCCAACTCCAGAACGCGACACTGACAAGCCTTTCCTTATGCCTGTCGAGGACGTATTCTCCATCACTGGTCGTGGTACAGTTGCTACAGGCCGTGTAGAGCGTGGTACAGTTAAAGTGGGCGACGAAATCGAAATCATCGGTATTCAAGAAGAATCCCGTAAATCCGTAGTAACAGGCGTAGAAATGTTCCGTAAATTGCTTGACTCCGCTCAAGCTGGTGACAACATCGGCGCACTGCTTCGCGGTGTAGATCGTGCACAAATCGAGCGTGGTCAAGTATTGGCTAAGCCAGGTTCTGTTAACCCACATACAGAATTCTCTGCTCAAATCTACGTTTTGACTAAAGAAGAAGGCGGACGTCACAAACCTTTCTTCACTGGTTACCGTCCACAGTTCTACTTCCGTACAACTGACGTAACTGGTATCATTACTTTGCCAGAAGGTTCCGAAATGGTAATGCCTGGTGATAACATTACGGTTACTGTTCAACTGATCAGCCCAATCGCGATTGAAGAAGGAACTAAGTTCTCCATTCGTGAAGGCGGACGTACAGTTGGTGCAGGCGCTGTAGCAACAATCTCTAAATAATAAGGCTTCGAGCCTTGAATATAGCAACATTGTACTGGAACGAGTAACATTGTATTGGAACGAAGCAAAACGAGCCCCTGCCATGGTGCGGGGGCTTTTCTCTTGAGAAAAATCGCGAGCTGCGAGCACAATTGTTATCTTTGAAAATAAGATACATTGTTTTTTTCGTTTTTGCTTGCAATAGGCAGAAGTATTCGATATAATAACTAATGTTGTTTGTGACTGTGCGATGATGTGAGAGGTTACTGACACACCCGGCCCCTTTGCCATGGGAGGGCTGTCGGAAAATTTTCACGGAGTATGTCCGATACCAAATTGGGCGATAGAAGGAGGGACTAAAATGGCAAAGCAAAAAATTCGTATTCGTTTGAAAGCTTACGATCACAGAATTCTTGATCAATCCGCTGAGAAAATTGTTGAAACAGCTAAACGTTCGGGTGCAGGTGTTTCCGGACCAATTCCGCTGCCAACTGAAAAACAAATCATTACTATTCTCCGTGCGGTACACAAGTACAAGGATTCTCGGGAACAATTCGAAATGCGCACACACAAGCGTTTGATCGACATTGTTAATCCGACTCCACAAACAGTGGATGCCTTGATGCGCTTGGACCTGCCGTCCGGTGTAGATATCGAAATTAAATTGTAATATGTAATCAGGAAAAGAAAAGAGGTGTCAACATGAAAGGTATCTTAGGAAAAAAACTCGGAATGACTCAAGTGTTTACCCCTGAAGGTAACGTACTTGCTGTTACGGTTATCGAAGCTGGTCCTTGTGTTGTTCTGCAAAAAAAAGATCTGGAAAACGATGGATACGAAGCTATCCAACTCGGATTCTCTGATAAAAAAGAAAAAAGATCCAATAAACCTGAAGCAGGGCATGCTAAAAAAGCAAATACTGCACCTAAGCGCTACGTTCGTGAACTTCGTGGCATCGACCTTGCTGCGTACGAGGTTGGCCAAGAACTGAAGGCTGATGTCTTCACAGAAGGCGAATTCGTTGACGTAACAGGTATTTCTAAAGGTAAAGGTTTTGCCGGCGTTATCAAACGTTGGGGACAAAGCCGCGGACCAATGGCACACGGCTCGCGCTACCACAGAGGTCCAGGTTCTATGGGTTCCATTCAAGCTAACCGCGTTCCTAAAGGTAAACACCTGCCAGGACACATGGGGCATGAAACGGTAACAATCCAACGCCTTGAAGTTGTTAAGATTGATACAGAACGTAATGTATTGCTCGTGAAAGGTTCCATTCCAGGACCTAAAAACAGCTTCGTTAAAGTATTAGAAACGGTGAAAAAATAATTAACTGAAGAAAGGAGGAACACGAAATGCCAAAAGTAGCACTATTTAATATTAGCGGCAGCCAAGTTGGCGAAATTGAATTGAATGATGCAGTGTTCGGTATCGAGCCGAATAAACACGTTCTTCATGACGCTGTTGTTATGCAATTGGCTTCCCTGCGTCAAGGTACTCACAAAGTAAAAGGACGTTCTGAAGTACGTGGCGGCGGACGTAAACCTTGGAAACAAAAAGGTACTGGTCGCGCTCGTCAAGGTTCGATTCGTGCACCACAATGGGTTGGCGGCGGTACTGTATTCGGTCCGACTCCACGCAGCTATGCTTACAAATTGCCTAAAAAAGTTCGTCGTCTGGCGATCAAATCGGCACTGTCATCCAAAGTGATTGAGAATGAAATCATCGTATTGGACGCTCTTACACTGAACGGACCTAAAACGAAAGAATTCGCAGCCATTTTGAATAACCTTAAAGCAGATCGTAAAGCATTGATTGTAGCTCCTAGCTATGATGATAATGTAGCGCTGTCCGCTCGTAATATTCCTGGTGTGAAGTTTGTAGCCGCAGACGGCATTAATGTTCTTGATGTGCTCGGACACGACAAACTGATCATTACGAAGGAAGCAGTTCAGAAGGTAGAGGAGGTGCTCGCGTAATGAAGGATCCTCGTGATATTATCAAGCGTCCGATTATCACCGAACGTACGGCTGGTATGATGAATGACTTGAAATATGTTTTCGAAGTTGACATTCGTTCCAACAAAGTCGAAGTTAAGAAAGCAATCGAAGCGATTTTTAACGTGAAAGTAAGTAACGTTAACACACTTCGTGTTCCTGCAAAACCAAAACGCTACGGACGTCATTCCGGCTATACGAGCGAGTGGAAAAAAGCGTTCGTAACGCTGAGCAAAGACAGTAAGCCGCTTGAGTTTTTTGAAACAGTATAATTGAATCTGTAAAGTAAGGAGGGAAACTCAGTGCCAATTAAAAAGTATAAACCGACGTCCCCGGCCAGACGTGCAATGTCTGTATCTACTTTCGAGGAGATCACAACAAATCAGCCCGAGAAATCGTTGCTGGCACCTCTGAGCAAGCAAGCTGGACGTAATAACCAAGGTAAAATTACAGTTCGTCATCATGGCGGCGGACATAAACGTAAATACCGTATTATTGACTTCAAACGTAACAAAGATGGAATACCGGGCCGCGTTGCTACGATCGAATATGATCCAAACCGTACGTCCAACATCGCACTTATCCACTATGTGGATGGTGAAAAACGTTACATCATCGCTCCTAAAGGTCTGAAAGTAGGAGATGTAGTGGTATCCGGTCCGGACTCCGATATTAAAATCGGTAACTCCTTGCCATTGGAAAACATTCCAGTAGGTACGGTTATCCACAATATCGAATTGAAACCGGGTAAAGGTGGCCAACTTGTTCGTGCTGCTGGTACGGAAGCCCAACTTCTTGGTAAAGAAGAGAAGTATGTTACAATTCGTTTGACTTCTGGTGAAGTGCGTCGCATTCTGAAAGTTTGCCGTGCTACAATCGGATCTGTAGGTAACGAAGACCACGAGCTTGTTAAGATCGGTAAAGCTGGTCGTAGTCGTTGGTTGGGACAACGTCCTGAAGTTCGCGGTGTTGTTATGAACCCTAACGATCACCCACACGGTGGTGGTGAAGGTCGCGCTCCAATCGGACGTAAATCTCCAATGTCTCCATGGGGTAAACCAACCCTTGGTTACAAGACACGTAAAAAAGGCAAAGCATCTGATAAGTACATCGTTCGTCGTCGTACTAAGTAATAAAACGTGCGCTTAAGTCGCACGTTAACATATTAAAGAACGACTACGTTTTAACGAAGGGAGGATTCACAAATGGGTCGCAGTCTCAAAAAAGGACCATTTATTGATGGTTACCTGTTGAAAAAAGTAGAGGTTTTGAACGAGTCTGACAAAAAAGTCGTGATCAAAACTTGGTCCCGTCGCTCTACAATTTTCCCGCAATTTATCGGACACACGTTTGGTGTATATGATGGTCGTAAACACGTGCCTGTATACGTAACGGAAGATATGGTTGGACACAAATTGGGCGAATTCGCTCCAACGCGTACGTACAAAGGCCATACGGATGACGATAAGAAAACAAGAAGATAATCAACACAGCGTAGTGTTTGAGAGGAGGTAACTCAATGGAAGCAAAAGCACATGCTAAGTCCGTGCGGATTTCCGCTCGCAAAGTGAAACTTGTTATCGATTTGATTCGTGGCAAGCAGGTAGGTGAGGCGATTGCAATTCTTCGTCACACTCCGAAATCCGCTTCTCCAGTCGTTGAGAAATTGCTGAATTCTGCTATCGCAAATGCAGATCACAACTACTCTATGGACGTAAATAAATTGGTAGTATCTGAGGTTTTTGTAAACCAAGGTCCTACAATGAAACGGTTCCGCCCGCGTGCAATGGGTCGTGCAAGCCGCATCAATAAACGCACCAGTCATATTACTCTGGTGGTATCTGAAAAATAAGGAGGGAAAACGTGTGGGCCAAAAGGTAAATCCCGTCGGACTCCGAATCGGTATTATCCGTGATTGGGAATCCAAATGGTATGCAGGCAAAGATTTCGGTGATCTTTTGCTAGAAGACGTTAAGATTCGTGAGCATCTGAAGAAAAGATTGAAAGACTCCGCTGTATCCCGTGTTGAAATCGAGAGAGCAGCTAACCGTGTCAACGTAACGATTCACACTGCGAAACCAGGTATGGTTATCGGTAAGGGTGGTTCCGAAGTTGAAAATCTGCGTAATGAAATCACTAAAATCGCAGGCGGTAAAAAGGTACACATCAATATCTCTGAAATTAAAAATCCTGAACTGGATGCAATTCTTGTTGCTGAAAGCATTGCACAACAATTGGAACGTCGTGTTTCTTTCCGTCGTGCGTTGAAACAAGCAATTCAAAGAACTATGCGTTCCGGTGCAAAAGGAATTAAAACTCAAGTAGGCGGACGTCTTGGCGGTGCCGAAATCGCTCGTTCCGAAGGATACAGCGAAGGAACTGTTCCACTGCATACGCTTCGTGCTGACATCGACTACGGTACAGCAGAGGCTCATACTACTTATGGCCGTCTTGGCGTAAAAGTATGGATCTATCGTGGAGAGGTTCTTCCTCCGGCTAAGAAACAAGCTCCTCAGGAAGGAGGCAACTAATCATGTTGGTACCTAAACGCGTAAAACATCGTAAACAACAACGTGGTCATATGAAGGGTCGTGCAAAAGGCGGTACTACACTGAATTTCGGTGAGTACGGTTTGCAAGCTACTGAACCAGCATGGATCACTAACCGTCAAATCGAAGCTGCTCGTATTGCGATGACTCGTTACATCAAACGTGGTGGTAAGGTTTGGATTAAAATATTCCCTGACAAACCAATTACTCAAAAGCCTCTTGAGGTTCGTATGGGTAGTGGTAAAGGTAACGTAGAAAAATGGGTTGCAGTAGTGAAACCAGGTAAGATCATGTTTGAACTTGCTGGTGTACCGGAAGAAATTGCTCGTGAAGCAATGCGTCTTGCCGCTCACAAACTGCCAATCAAAACTAAGTTTGTGAAACGTGAAGAATTGGGTGGTGAAGCAAATGAAGGCTAGTGAATTCCGCAACCTTACCACTGCTGAAATCGAACAAAAGATCTCTGGTTTTAAAGAAGAACTTTTCAACCTTCGTTTTCAACTCGCTACCGGTCAGCTTGATAACCCGACTCGGATCGGTGCTGTGCGTAAGGAAATTGCTCGTGCTAAAACTGTGATCCGTGAAAGAGAACTTGGGATTAGCTAAGATATTAGACCGGGTGGAAATTCCGCCTGTAATTAGGAAGGAGGCCAACAATGAGCGAACGTAATGCCCGTAAAGTATTAGTCGGTAAAGTAGTCAGCGACAAAATGGATAAAACGATTGTGATTGCTGTAGAAACTTACAAAAAACATGATCTCTATCATAAACGCATTAAAGTGACTAAAAAATTCAAAGCTCATGATGAAAACAACACTGCACAAATCGGTGATACTGTTAAAATCATGGAAACTCGTCCTTTGTCCAAAGACAAAAACTGGAGACTGGTCGAAATCGTTGAAAAAGCTGTTATAATCTAATGTAGTGTAGTTTTTCCGAAAGGAGGATAAATAAATGATTCAACCATTTACACGTTTGACTGTAGCTGACAATTCCGGCGCGAAGGAACTGATGTGTATCCGTGTGCTCGGTGGTACGGGACGTCGTACAGCTCAAATTGGTGACCTGATCGTTTGTTCCGTAAAACAAGCAACACCAGGCGGCGTTGTCAAAAAGGGTGATGTAGTAAGAGCGGTTGTCGTTCGCACTAAACGTTCTATCCGCCGTAAAGACGGTTCCTACATCGGATTTGATGAGAACGCAGCAGTGGTCGTTAAAGAAGACAAGAGCCCACGCGGTACTCGTATTTTCGGACCAGTTGCTCGCGAACTTCGTGACAAGGACTTCATGAAAATCGTTTCCTTGGCTCCGGAAGTGATCTAAATTCACCTTAAAATGTGCCCGTAGGAGGTGTACGAAATGCCAAAAGTGAAAAAAGTTCTGGAATCCCATAACAACAAGCTGCACGTCAAGAAAGACGACACTGTTCTGGTGATTACAGGTAAAGATAAAGGTAAAAAAGGTCGCGTTATCGCTGCTTACCCTCGTCAAAACCGTGTGCTTGTGGAAGGTGTTAACATGATTAAAAAACACCAAAAGCCTAATCAGCTGAATCCGCAAGGCGGCATCATCGAGAAAGAAGCTCCGATTCACGTTTCCAACGTTATGCACATTGATCCGAAGAGCGGAAAAGTAACTCGTGTGGGTTACAAGGTTTTGGACAACGGAAAAAAAGTGCGCATTGCAAAACGTTCAGGCGAAGTGATCGACTAATTATTTTTTGAAGAAAGGAGGACTATGATTCATGGCAACAACAAGAATGAAAGAACGTTTCTTGAAAGAAATCACTCCTGCTTTGATGCAGAAGTTCAACTATACAACAGTGATGCAAGTGCCTAAAATCGAGAAAGTTGTAATCAACATGGGTGTTGGCGACGCAGTTCAAAACTCCAAAGTGCTTGATTCGGCTCTCAACGACATGCAGCTGATCGCTGGTCAAAAACCAGTTATCACTCGCGCGAAAAAATCTATCGCAGGTTTTAAATTGCGTGAAAACATGCCGATTGGTGTAAAGGTAACACTTCGTGGCGAGCGTATGTATTATTTCTTGGACAAATTGTTCAACATTACACTTCCTCGCGTACGTGACTTCCATGGTGTATCAACAAAAGCTTTCGACGGACGTGGTAACTACACGCTTGGTCTGAAAGAACAGTTGATCTTCCCGGAAATCGAGTATGATCAAGTTGATAAAGTTCGTGGTATGGACATCGTTATCGTAACGACTGCCAAGACTGACGAAGAGTCCCGTGAGCTTCTGACTCAGCTGGGCATGCCTTTCGCGAAATAATGTTGGCATAACGTTTCGGGCGTCTGATTTAAAGACACCCTGTTCTCCGAAACTATTTAGGAGGTGTCAGGCTAAGTGGCAAAAACTTCAATGAAAGTCAAACAACAACGCGCACCAAAGTTTAAAGTTCGTGCTTATACTCGTTGCGAACGTTGTGGTCGTCCACATTCGGTGCTGCAAAAGTTTAAGATCTGCAGAATTTGCTTCCGTGAATTAGCTTATAAAGGCCAGATTCCTGGCGTGAAAAAAGCAAGCTGGTAAAAAGTCCTGTTTGGGAAGGAGGTTTATACACAATGACTATGTCTGATCCAATTGCAGATATGCTTACTCGTATTCGTAACGCGAACACTGTTCGCCACGAAACAGTAGAAATGCCTGCATCTACAATGAAAAAACAAATCGCCGACATCCTGAAACGTGAAGGATTCATTCGTGATGCGGAATTTGTTGAAGATAGCAAACAAGGGATCATCCGTATTTTCTTGAAATACGGTGCGAACAACGAGCGTGTTATCACAGGTTTGAAAAGAATCAGTAAACCAGGTCTTCGCGTTTACACGAAGAGCAATGAGATTCCACGCGTATTGGGTGGACTTGGGATCGCAATCATTTCAACATCCAAAGGTATCATGACCGACAAAGAAGCGCGTCAGTCCAAAGCCGGCGGAGAAGTGGTTTGCTACGTTTGGTAATTTAACGTTTAAAAGATAGGAGGTGCAACAGATATGTCCCGTATTGGTCGTAAACCAATCACAGTACCAAGTGGTGTTGACGTGACTTTGAACAACACAGTGATCACAGTTAAAGGTCCTAAAGGAACATTGACTCGTGAGCTTCATAAAGACATGTCCGTTACTGTGGAAAATAATGAAATTAATGTAGTTCGTCCTTCGGACAATAAACTTCACCGCTCTTTGCATGGAACAACCCGCAGCGTTGTCAATAACATGGTAAGTGGTGTAACTGAAGGTTTTTCAAAATCTCTGGAGCTGGTTGGGGTCGGATATCGTGCAAGCAAATCCGGAGATAAAATCGTTCTGAACGTTGGATACTCTCACCCGGTTGAAATTACACCGGAAGCGGGCATCGAGTTCGAAGTTCCTTCGAACACTAAAATTATCGTTCGCGGAATTGATAAAGAGCGTGTAGGTGCCTATGCTGCTAAGATTCGTTCCGTTCGTGAACCTGAACCGTACAAAGGTAAAGGGATTAAATACGAAGGCGAGCGCATCATCCGTAAAGAAGGTAAAGCCGGTAAGAAGAAATAAGTTTCTTACCGACTTTGTGCGGTCTTTCTACTGGAAAGACTTGTACTCTTTTTTACCCAGTGCGTCTTAGTATAAAGTTTTAAAAGGCAAACTGAAGGGAGTGAAAACTTGAGATGATTACAAAACAAGATAAAAATAAAGCACGTGTCAGAAGACATCTGCGTGTACGTAAGAAAATCGAAGGTACGGCTGTACGTCCTCGTTTGAACGTATTCCGCTCTTCCAAGCATATCTACGCACAACTGATTGATGATGTTGCTGGTGTAACATTGGTTTCTGCATCCACTATGGATAAAGAACTGAGCAGCGAAATCAAAAACGGTGGTAGTGTAGAAGCAGCTCGTAAGGTTGGCGAACTCGTTGCTAAACGTGCGAAAGAAAAAGGCCATGCTAACATCGTATTTGATCGTGGTGGATACTTGTATCATGGACGGATTCAAGCTTTGGCTGATGCAGCTCGCGAAGCAGGCCTTGAATTCTAAGACATTTCTCAAAAGGAGGTTAACGACTTGCGTGTAGATCCGAATACTTTGGAACTGACTGAAAGAGTAGTAAATATTAATCGTGTAGCTAAAGTTGTCAAAGGCGGACGCCGTTTTAGCTTCAGTGCTCTGGTAGTAGTGGGCGACGGCAACGGCTGGGTAGGCGCTGGAATCGGTAAAGCGGGCGAAGTACCTGATGCGATTCGCAAAGGTATTGAAGATGCTAAGAAAAACCTGGTTCACGTTCCACTCGTAGGCACAACAATTCCTCACCTTGTTACAGGTAAGTTCGGTGCTGGCCGGGTTCTGTTGAAACCGGCATCGGAAGGTACTGGGGTTATCGCTGGTGGTCCAGTTCGTGCAGTTCTGGAACTTGCTGGTGTAGGTGATATCTTGACAAAATCTTTGGGTTCTTCGAATTCCATGAATATGGTCAATGCGACTTTGGAAGGTTTGTCCCGCTTGAAACGCGCTGAAGATGTTGCTAAATTGCGCGGCAAATCCATCGAAGAGCTGCTGGGCTAAGGAGGGAATATCATGGCGAAATTAGAAATTACCCTCGTTCGTTCGTTGATCGGCCGTCCTGGTACTCAGAGAACGACTGTTAAAACGCTCGGCTTGCGTAAAATCAACCATAAAGTAGTTCAACCCGACAATGCAGCGATTCGCGGGATGATTAATCAAGTTAGCCATTTGGTTTCTGTTAAAGAAATCGAGGCTTAAGCAATAAAGTATTTTAACAATAATCAAGGAGGTGCAACGAACGATGAAGTTACATGAGCTTTCCCCAGCTCCAGGCTCCCGCAAAGAACGTAAACGTTTGGGTCGTGGTCCTAGTAGCGGTACGGGTAAAACTTCTGGTCGTGGTCATAAGGGTCAAAACGCTCGTTCCGGCGGTGGTGTACGTCCGGGCTTCGAGGGTGGTCAAAACCCACTGTATCGTCGCTTGCCTAAACGCGGTTTCGTAAATCCTACTCGTAAAGAGTATGCGGTTTTGAATATCGAAGATTTGAACAGTTTTGCAGCGGGTACAGAAGTAAGCCCTGAGTTTTTGCTGAACAATGGTATTGTGAAGAACGCGAAATCCGGAATTAAAATTCTGGGTAACGGTGAAATCACTGTGAAATTGACAGTTAAAGCGAACAAGTTCTCTCAATCTGCGGTAGAGAAAATTGAAGCTGCCGGCGGTAAAACCGAGGTGATCTAATGTTCAAGACCCTGAAAAATATATGGCGGGTTGAGGATCTTAGAACCCGAATCCTGTTTACCCTGTTTATACTCTTTGTATATCGTATTGGCTCCTTCGTGCCGGTTCCCGGTGTGAATAAGCAAGTCTTTACTTCTCAGGATCAGGCAGGAAGCGAGTTGTTTGGACTCCTTAACACCTTCTCAGGGGGCGCGTTGTATCAGTTTTCGATCTTCGCCCTCGGGATTATGCCATATATTACAGCGTCCATCATTGTACAGTTGCTGTCAATGGACGTGATTCCGAAACTTGCGGAATGGGCTAAACAAGGAGAGCATGGTAAAAAGAAATTGGCTCAAATTACACGGTATGGTACTGTAATACTGGGCTTAATCCAAGCATTCGGAACGTCGATTGGATTTAATCGACTGTACGGTGCAGCGATGATTCCAGGTGCTACTTTTGCTGATTATCTGGTTATTGCCATTGTGCTTACTGCAGGAACTACGTTCCTTATGTGGCTCGGTGAGCAAATTACCGAAAAGGGAATCGGTAATGGTATCTCTATTGTAATCTTTGCAGGGATCGCGGCAGGTATTCCAAGACATATTCGGACGATTGTAGAATCTCAGTTTATTCAAGCAGATCAGCTGTTTATGAATATTCTGAAGGCAATTATCATTGCCTTGGTGGTTGTTCTGATTATCGTTGGTGTTATCTACATCCAGCAAGGTATTCGGAAAATTCCAGTACAATACGCAAAACGTGTAGTTGGCAACAAAATGTACGGTGGCCAGAATACGCATATTCCGATGAAAATTAATGCGGCAGGCGTTATTCCGGTAATCTTTGCGGTATCATTGCTGCAATTCCCGACAATTATTGCGAGTTTCTGGGCAGATCATGCTTGGGCTAAGTGGATTACCACTTACTTGTATTATGACAAGCCACTGGGCATGGTTTTGTATGTCGTAATGATTATCGGTTTCACATTCTTCTATACCTTTGTACAGATGAATCCGCAGCAAATGGCCGACAATATGAAGAAAAACGGCGGTTATATCCCAGGCATTCGCCCAGGTAAAGCCACGGAGAAATACTTGACACGAGTAATGTCACGTTTGACAATGACAGGAGCTTTGTTCCTGGCAGTCATATCCGTTTTGCCGGTATTCTTCGGTTCGCTTTCGGGCTTGCCTCGTTCCGTGCAAATTGGCGGTACTTCATTGCTCATCATTATTGGTGTAGCATTGGATACGATGAAGCAAATCGAAAGCCAACTGATCAAACGCCATTACAAAGGCTTCATCAACAAATAGGCAATAGGTACCGGCATAGGATGTTCGCATGCTTACCGGCACCTTTTGTGCTGTTTCTTGTGTAGGGGTCGTCTTGAGGAGTGACAGATTGTGAATATTTTGATCATGGGCCCTCCGGGGGCTGGTAAAGGTACACAAGCAGATGTCATTGTGAAGGAGTTCGGCATTCCTCATATCTCGACAGGTGATGCTTTTCGCCTAGCGATGAAACAGGGAACACCTATTGGCATTAAAGCCAGAGAGTATATTGACAAGGGTGAACTTGTTCCGGATGATGTAACAATCGGTATCGTTGAAGAACGGCTGCAGCAGCCTGATTGCAAGAAAGGTTTCTTGCTGGATGGTTTTCCAAGAACTTTAGCTCAAGCTGAAGCCTTGGATCAAATTTTGGGCCGTTTGAATACGAAGCTGGATGATGTCATCAACCTGAAAGTGGATCGTGACAACTTGTTGGCACGAATCACAGGACGGCGAGTTTGTAAAAGCTGCGGAGCTAGCTATCATATTGTCTTTAATCCTCCTAAGGTTGAAGGCATTTGCGATAAAGACGGTGGTGAACTCTATCAGCGTCCTGACGATAACGAAGATAGCGTAAGAACACGACTTGACGAATATAGTAATAAAACAGCACCACTCCTCACGTTTTATGAGAACCAGAATCTTCTGCGTCATATTGACGGAGAACAGGATATTGATGTGGTTTCCCAAAATATCGTGTCCTTGTTGCGGGGTTAGCTGTAATGATCATTTGCAAGTCGGGGACGGAATCAAGCTTTATGAGGAAAGCTAGGAAAATGAATTCGGCAACGAGTTATTTCTTAGCAGGACACATCGAGCCCGGTATTACGACCGGTGAACTTGATCATTTAGCTGATCGGTATATTCGCAGTCAGGGAGCTGTGCCGTCTTTTAAAGGTTATAACGGTTTTCCTGCTAGCATTTGCGCTTCAGTCAACGAACAACTGGTGCACGGATTTCCCGGCAAACGCAAGTTAAACAAAGGCGATGTCATTACGAAAACTCGCCAGTTTACAATGTCGCATGCCATTCGGCAATATATTGAGAATCCAAACCGTGGTATTCCTGAGCAGGGGCCGAGGCTGAAAATCGGCATTGTGCTGGCTATTGAATCAATGATTCCAATAGGTGCTCGCCTTGTAGGACGCTGGAAGACAACTGGACGGTCGTTACGATGAACGTAATCACTTGTACTCATTTTGAGCAAGTGGTGACGTGCGAAGCGGACGGCATGGACATTTTCACGAAACTGAGTGCGTAGGTGATTGGAATGAATCAGCAAGGAAACCTGCAAATCGGTCAGCTGGTGAAGATTCTGAAGGGCAGAGGTGCCGGACAGATTGCGGTTGTCGTTTCAATAGCAGATAGCAGGTTTGTGTATATTGCGGATGGGGATAAACGAAAGTTTGATCAAGCGAAGAAGAAAAATGTTCTTCATTTGGTACCTCAGCCAAAGATTAGTAGCGAGATTGTAAATAGTTTAAACGAAA
This sequence comes from Paenibacillus sp. JJ1683, assembly GCF_053006485.1. NCBI lineage: Bacteria > Bacillati > Bacillota > Bacilli > Caryophanales > Paenibacillaceae > Paenibacillus > Paenibacillus sp. JJ1683. The sequence continues at coordinate 5,032,388 of NZ_CM129820.1, read as the reverse complement.
GCGGTCGGGTGACGAACGGAAAACTGCGGCATGCAGTGAAAACTTTCCTGGACTCGTCCGAATACCAAGCTGAAGAGAAAGGAGACTGACTTTGGCCAAAGAAGATGTCATTGAGGTTGAAGGTACGGTAATCGAGCCACTGCCGAACGCTACGTTCAAGGTAGAGCTGGAGAACGGTCATCAAATTCTTGCTCATGTTTCCGGAAAGCTGCGGATGCACTTTATCCGTATTTTGACAGGCGACAAGGTGGTTGTACAGTTATCGCCTTACGATTTAACCAAAGGCCGTATAACGTACCGCAAGTAATTCATGCAGGTTTTTATTAAACGTACGTCATTTAAAAAAACTTGTTTTGCTCGGCAAAACGATGTGAATGTTCACGAAGCGAGTTTTACCAGGGTAAAGCTTGGAGGAGGTAATCAACATGAAGGTAAGACCTTCTGTAAAACCTATTTGCGAGAAATGCAAAGTCATTCGCCGCAAAGGGAATGTAATGGTTATTTGCGAAAATCCGAAACACAAACAAAAACAAGGTTAATAGAAGGGGGTGTAGCGTAAAATGGCTCGTATAGCTGGTGTGGATTTGCCACGTGACAAACGCGTTGAGATCGCCTTGACTTACATTTTCGGAATCGGTAAGACGACTTCTCAGAAAATTTTGAAGGAAACAGGCATCAGTGCAAACACGCGTGTTCGTGATTTGACTGAAGATGAAGTGAGCAAATTACGTGAAACGATCGACAAAGAAGTTAAAGTAGAAGGCGATCTGCGTCGTGAAATTTCCTTGAATATTAAACGTCTGACTGAGATTGGCTGCTACCGTGGTGTTCGTCACCGTCGTGGATTGCCTGTTCGCGGACAACGTACTAAAACTAATGCTCGTACCCGTAAAGGTCCTCGTCGGACTGTAGCGAACAAGAAGAAATAAGAAGGGAGGATAACATTCAATGGCTAAACCGAAAAAAGTTGTACGCACAAAACGCCGTGACCGTAAAAATATCGAGAGTGGCGTGGCACACATCCGTTCCACGTTCAACAACACGATCGTTACGATCACAGACCCACACGGTAACGCAATCTCTTGGGCCAGCTCAGGCGGCATGGGATTCCGTGGTTCCCGTAAATCTACTCCATTCGCAGCGCAAATGGCCGCAGAAACTGCTGCTAAAGCTGCTATGGAACACGGCATGAAGACAGTCGAAGTCATGGTTAAAGGACCTGGTGCAGGTCGCGAAGCAGCAATCCGCTCTTTGCAAGCTGCTGGTCTGGAAGTTAACCTGATCAAAGACGTAACTCCGGTACCTCATAACGGATGCCGTCCTCCAAAACGTCGTCGCGTCTAATGAGATTTCTCCTCTGCGTGTAGTATAGATCCGGCACAAACTGCCAAGAATGGATGTTTAGGTATACTGCATGATAGACTATGGATAAGGTGAATGTTTCATATAGGAGCGACGTTTTGAAGGAGGGATATTGCAGTGATAGAAATCGAAAAGCCGAAAATTGAGACGGTTGACGTCAATGATGATGGCACCTATGGAAAATTCGTAGTAGAACCGCTGGAACGCGGATACGGTACGACGCTGGGGAACTCGCTTCGCCGTATTCTGTTATCCTCGTTACCGGGGGCAGCAGTCACATCGGTTCAGATCGATGGGGTTCTGCACGAGTTTGCAACGGTTCCCGGTGTGAAGGAAGACGTAACGGAGATCATTCTGAACTTGAAAGCTTTATCGCTTAAAATCCACTCAGATGAAGAGAAAGTACTCGAAATCGATGCGGAAGGCGAAGGAGTTGTAACGGCAGGTGATATCCGTGCGGATAGCGATGTGGAAATTCTTAATCCGGATCTTCACATTGCAACGCTCGGACCGGGTTCGAGACTTCACATGCGTATTTTTGCCAATCGCGGTCGCGGTTACGTTAAGCAGGATCGGAATAAACGTGATGACCAGCCGATCGGCGTCATTCCCGTCGACTCCATCTACACTCCGATTGCACGCGTGAACTACGGCGTAGAAAATACGCGTGTCGGCCAGGTTACGAATTATGACAAGCTGACACTTGAGGTTTGGACAGACGGAACTATTCGTCCTGAAGAAGCTGTGAGCCTTGGAGCCAAAATTTTGACCGAGCATGTGATGCTATTCGTGGGTCTCACGGATGAAGCAAAAGATGCAGAGATTATGGTCGAAAAAGAAGAAGACAAGAAAGAAAAAGTTCTTGAAATGACGATCGAAGAGCTGGATCTCTCCGTCCGTTCCTATAACTGCCTTAAGCGCGCTGGTATCAATACGGTACAAGAACTCACGACTAAATCTGAAGAAGATATGATGAAGGTCCGTAACTTGGGTCGCAAATCTTTGGAAGAAGTACAAGAGAAGCTCGAGGAACTTGGTTTAGGACTTCGTACGGAAGAATAGCACAGCAACGTTTTTGTGAAGGAGGGGAAACTACATGGCATACCAAAAATTGGGCCGTAATTCCAGTGCCCGTAAAGCTTTGTTTCGTGATTTGGTAACCGATCTGTTCTTGTATGAGCGTATCCAAACTACTGAGGCTAAAGCGAAAGAAGTTCGTTCTATTGCTGAAAAACTGATCACCAAAGCGAAAAAAGGAGATCTGCACGCACGTCGTCAAGTGGCTGCGTTCGTTCGCCGTGAAACTTTGGATGGTGAGCAGGATGCAATCCAAAAGCTGTTTAGCGAATTGGCTACACGTTACAATGAGCGTCCAGGTGGATACACTCGTATCTTGAAACTGGGACCTCGTCGTGGCGACGCCGCTCCAATGGTATATCTGGAATTGGTTGACCGCGCGTAAACAGGCGAAGATGAGGGAAGGGTGGACAGAATCGGCTTGATTCTGAACAACCCTTTTTTTCTCTTGGAGGAGTCCTTGAGGGGCTTCTCCTTTGTTATGTTCGGTTATTTCCTGTAAGACCAGAGAATACCCCTGCAAAGGTGTGAGAAGCATGCGGAACTTGTGCATGAAGGTGAACTATGATGGAACCCACTATGATGGCTTTCAGACGCAGCCTAGTGGCAACACCATTCAGGACTGTCTTGAAAATGCTATATACTCATTGACGGGCGAACGTCTTAAAATTACGGGCTCAGGACGTACAGATGCAGGTGTGCATGCATACGGGCAGGTATTCAATTTTCATACTGAATCGCCGATTCCGATACATCGCTGGTGTCTGGCACTTAATGCCTGGCTGCCTCGTGATATCATCGTTACGGATGCGAGAGAGGTGCCACTGTCCTTTCATGCACGCCGCATGGCGAAGCGGAAGACGTATCGGTACAGTATTAATGCGAACCGGTTTCCAGACATCTTTCACCGTCGTACACAGGCCCATCATCCAACGAGTCTGGATGTAAGAGCGATGGAAAAGGGGTTGGCTCATTTAGTGGGCACCTTTGACTATACTTCGTTCGCATCTCGACGTTCCCAAAAGACGAATCATGTTCGCACTATTTACGAAGCCTATATAACGGTAGACCATTCCTTTTCACGTCCAGGGTCGGACGATCAGGGAATTATTCATACTTATATTACAGGTAGCGGATTTTTGCAGCACATGGTTCGGATTATAATGGGGACTTTGCTGGAAGTGGGAGAAGGCAAAAAATCGCCGGATGATATTCCTTCCATTTTGGAAGCAAAAAACCGTTCAAAGGCTGGCCCTACAGCCGTTGGACACGCTTTAACGCTCTGGAATGTAGAGTACGAAGAAAACATCAAAAAACATTGATTTTTTCCTTGCAGAATTGATGGTTATCCTGTAATATAAAAGTTGTGTTTTCTTAATGGCTTTCCCACAGCCCCAATTAAGATAATCACTTTATAGCAACATCTAATCCATCGATAATGCAGCAACTTAACGAACGAAGATAAATGATGATTTCTGTTAACGAACTTAAGGAGGATACTTTTCATGCGTACTACGTATATGGCGAAGCCAAATGAAGTTGAGCGCAATTGGCACATCATTGATGCCGAAGGCAAAACGCTCGGCCGTCTGGCAAGCGAAGCGGCTGCGTTGATTCGCGGCAAACACAAGCCACAGTTTACACCACATGTGGACACAGGTGATTTTGTTGTTGTAATCAATGCGGAGAAAATCGTATTGACCGGTAAAAAAATGGAGAACAAAAAATACTATCGTCACTCCCTGCACCCAGGTGGTCTGAAAGTAACAGTTGCACAAGATATGGTTAAGAACAAACCTGAACGTATGTTGGAATTGGCTGTTCACGGTATGCTTCCTAAAACTCGTCAAGGCGACAAAATGAAGCTGAGACTTAAAGCTTACAGAGGTACAGAGCATCCACATGCAGCACAAAAACCTGAAGTTTACGAACTTCGCGGATAATTAAAAGGGAGGACAGTTTCATGGCACAAGTACAATACTATGGGACAGGTCGTCGTAAACATTCGGTAGCTCGTGTTCGTCTCGTACCGGGTGAAGGACGCATTGTCATCAATAAGCGTGATATTAATGAATATTTCGGTTTGGAAACTCTCAAACTGATCGTAAAACAACCACTGAATCTGACAGAAACACTTGGTAGCTATGACGTACTCGTTATCGCTCATGGTGGTGGTATCTCTGGTCAAGCAGGCGCAATTCGCCACGGTATTTCCCGTGCTCTGTTGAAAGCAGACCCAGAATTCCGTCCAGCTTTGAAAAAAGCAGGATTCTTGACTCGTGACCCACGTATGAAAGAACGTAAAAAATACGGCCTCAAAGCCGCTCGTCGTGCACCACAGTTCTCGAAACGTTAATATTTCGAATACAGAAGAACCTTTTCCTTATGGAAAGGGTTCTTTTTTATTTAGATCATTTGCTGCACATTAACTACATGTGGATAAATGGATCTACACTGGAATTTTATGGCTACGTCTGCCCTGCGATACATAAAAAGGTGCATATACTATCTGGAATACGTAAGTTATCCACGATGTAACTAAGATCGGTATACTTATGCACAAATATAGTTTGCTATTTCAACACAGTTTATCCTGTAATGTTCACAACCTGTGACTAATTAAAAAGATCAGGGAACTTTTGCAGAGCAATCTTTAGCTTGGTACTGCCCATCTCCTCGGCTTCCGTAATTGCGGCGATGATGATGTGAGTTTTTTTAACCATTGAGAATGGGCTAAAATAGGGCTCCAGTTACGTTAAGGGCTATCTGTATATCTGAATGCTTTAATTTCTCAGGGAGGGCCTCTGTGAGCGCTATAGGAGCGTTGAGAGGCTTATTATCGATCTGGGTACCATTTCTTTGTAATATTCCTTAATAGAAGCACGATTAGCATCAGAGCTCCCGATTTGGTAGTGGGATTCTTCAGATGTAAACCTTATAGTCAGAGCTAGTTTACCTTGAGCTGAGCACGACCACGTATGCTTCATCTTTGAATGCAAATGTAAATATGACGACCGAACCCTAATTATATTTCCTTGACCAAATCCAAGGATAATCATGGCTCTAAGGAAGGACGCTTTTATCCTCAGATATTTCTACCTGATCATAATAGCCATAGCTATCCAGGATTACGATGACAGCCGAGTAGTGGGTATATCTTTGTCTCGGGTGGAGTAGAGGAAGCATTTTCGCTAACCTAAAATACTTACGTTCAGGCATACCCTCTGCTATGACTAGTTACTTTTAGTTATTAAGCAATCTAAGGCAATTTTTAAACGTTTGGTATAAGAATATTTTATATATAGCCACTGAACTTGGTTGAATATGCAGGAGAGCGTTTAAGAATGCTGACAGAACAACGTTCCTGCTTCATGCGGGATGATAAATGTTTACAGTATGACGATTTTGCTTGGATTGACAATGAATATGAAAGTTTTATACTGTACTTAATCTTATTAGTTTAGTCGGCATTGAAGTATCACTTATTTATGAATCTTCATATGGAGGCGCATTGATAATGAATTTATTGGAGAAAGAAGCGTTGATTAGAGTCAAGGCAAGTGAACTGGAAGAGGCCACGCCTGAAGAAATTATCCAATATGCTGTTCATACATTTCCCAACCTCACCTTTGCTTGTAGCTTCGGAGCAGAAGATGTAGTACTAGTAGATATGCTACAAAGAATTAGCCCTTCTACCGATATTTTTTACTTGGATACCGACTTTCATTTTCAAGAAACTTATGATACGCGTGATCAGATGAAAGCTAGATACAATTTGGATTTTGTTAGAGTCTCTCCCTTAATCACTCCAGAAGAGCAAGCTGCGGAGCATGGAGAGGAGCTGTGGAAATCAAATCCTAATGCATGCTGTGGTATACGCAAGGTTGAGCCGCTGACACGCATTCTGTCTCAATACGATGCATGGATTACCGGTATCCGTCGCGATCAGGCTCCTACGCGTGCGAATGCAAAAAAGGTAGAGTATGATGAAAAGTTTGGTCTCGTTAAATTTAACCCTTTGGCAAGCTGGACTTCCGAGGATGTATGGAACTATATTCGCACTCATGATGTATTGTATAATCCATTGCATGACCGTAATTTTCCCAGTATTGGCTGTGAGCAATGCACACGTGAAGTCCTGCCAGGTGAAGATCCACGTGCTGGCCGTTGGTCAGGCAATGAGAAAACGGAGTGTGGGCTCCACCAATAAAAAATGGTATGTAGGTAGCTCTGAGACTTATTTATGAATAGAAAGGAAGTGCATCATGACTGCAATTCTTCCGCATGGCGGAACGCTCGTTGATAGAAATATAACTGGACCGCAGCAAGAAGCACTGTTGCAGGCTGCAGGTGAATTGTTTCCTATCCCTGTAAACCCATGGACGATTTCTGATCTGGATTTAATTGGAGTAGGTGCCTTTTCTCCATTGACGGGATTTATGAATGAGTCAGATTATCGTTCAGTGGTAACGGATATGCGTCTTGCTGATGGTACAGTCTGGAGTATTCCCATTACTCTTGCAGTAGTAGAAACCATAGCCAGTGAACTGAAACTAGGTCAGCAGGTGGCTTTGGTGGGGGAAACAGATGGTATCATCTATGCTGTACTTGATATTGAGAGTATTTATCAGGTTGACCAGGCAGAGGAAGCCAGATGTGTATTCAAGACGGCTGACCCGGCCCATCCTGGCGTAAATAAATTGTTAGATCGACCTGCTACCTATGTAGGTGGAACGGTGCAAGTGCTGAATCGACCCAAACCTACTCAATTTAGCGAATTTTATTACACACCAGCACAGACACGTAGCCATTTTGCTGAAAAGGGCTGGAAGACAGTGGTCGGTTTTCAAACAAGAAATCCGGTACATCGGGCACATGAGTACATCCAAAAAAGCGCGATGGAAATTGTGGATGCTTTATTTCTAAATCCACTTGTTGGAGAGACCAAGTCAGATGACGTTCCAGCAGATGTGCGTATGAAGAGCTATCTGGTGTTGCTGGACAACTATTATCCGGCTGATCGAGCCTTTCTGGGGGTCTTTCCTGCTGCCATGCGATACGCTGGTCCTAGAGAGGCCATTTTCCATGCTATTGTGCGGAAGAACTTCGGCTGCACTCATTTTATTGTCGGAAGAGATCATGCGGGTGTAGGGGACTATTACGGTACCTATGAAGCACAGGAAATTTTCAAGCACTTTACACCTGAAGAGCTGGGGATTACCCCGTTGTTTTTTGAACACAGCTTTTACTGCACCCAATGTGGAAATATGGCCTCAAGTAAAACATGCCCACATCCCAAGGAGCATCATTTGACGCTCTCTGGCACCAAAGTGAGGGAATTGTTACGCTCTGGGGTTTGTCCGCCACCGGAATTTACACGACCGGAGGTTGCTCAAGTGCTGATTGAAGGTATGAAAGAATATGTTCATGCCTGAGTTGTACTAACTACACGCCTCGTCCCATATAGATTATTAGTATCTGTATAGGACGGAGGCGTTTTGTTATGCAAAAAAACAATCGTAAAAAAGAGGTCACACTGTGGATTCGCTATCGGACGCTGCAAAAAATGCTGTTAGGCTGTTGTCTCGCTGTTCTATTTATCATGCTGACACTGTATGAGATACCTGCTTCGAGAGCATGGATTCATTGGAGTCTACCGCTTACTGGTAAGGTAATTGCTATAGATGCCGGACACGGAGGACCTGATGGAGGAGCAGTTAGCAAAGAGGGAGTCATTGAAAAGGATATTAACTTGGCGATCGCTTTTTATTTGCGGGATTATTTGCAGCAAGCAGGAGCTGTTGTCGTCATGACACGCGAGGATGACCGCGATCTGGCGCAGCAAGAAACAAAAGGCTATTCCAGAAGAAAAACGGAGGATTTAAAGCAACGGGTACGTATGATTGAGGAGCAGAAAGCGGACCTCTTTTTAAGTATTCATATGAACAGTATCCCGTCGAGCCGTTGGAGTGGAGCCCAGACCTTTTTCGTACCTAATCATGCAGATAACGAGAATTTGGCATCCTTAATTCAGGAAGAAATCAAGCGCAACCTGGAAAATACGGACAGAGTAGCTAAGACCGTAAACACCGTCTATTTATTAAAGGCACTCAAAATGCCGGCAGCTCTTGTAGAAGTCGGATTTTTGTCCCATCCAGAGGAAGCCAGACGACTCAGTGACGAGAACTATCAGAGACAAGTGGCCGCATCTATATATAAAGGGATTTTACGTTACAGTGCCGGGGAAAAGGCAACCTCATCAGCACCTGAAGCCAGATAGTGGTATACTGTAAGTGTTTACCACTACGTAAATCAATAAAGCAGAGGTGCTGATTATTCATGCAATCGAGAGAGCAAGTTATAGAGCTACTTCAGCAAGTGCGAGAGCCTCAAACGGGGCGCCGTTTGGTTGACCTCCATTTTATTCGGGATGTGGTTGTTAAAGAGGATCGGGTATCATTGACTGCTATTACCCTGGATAGCCAAGAAGAGACTCGGACGGAACTGGATCGGGAAATCCGGCAGACGTTAGAAAAGGCGGGATTAAGTCACGTGCATATTCGTATTCGTGAGGCATCTGAGTCTGAAAAGTCAGCTATACAAAATGGAGAGGATACCGAGGAGGTAGCTGATCCGGTTTTGACCAAAGGACATGCTGTTGGTATGGAAGAATATGAGCTGCTTAATCCAGCATCTGGCGTACGATTTATTGCCATTGCAAGCGGAAAAGGTGGTGTCGGAAAATCGACAGTAGCTGTGAATTTGGCGGCAGCTCTAGCCAGACAGGGTAAGCGAGTGGGTTTAATTGATGCTGATATCTATGGATTCAGTGTGCCGGATATGATTGGGGTAGAGGACGTACCTTCTGTCGAAGATGGTATCATTCAGCCAGTGGAACGATTTGGTATCAAAATCATGTCCATGGGCTTCTTTGTGAGAGAAAACAATCCTGTTATTTGGAGAGGTCCCATGCTGGGGAGAATGCTTAGACAGTTTTTTAGTGATGTCGAATGGGGCAAGCTGGACTATATGATACTCGATTTACCACCAGGTACTGGTGATGTAGCACTTGACGTACATCAAATGATTCCGCAGAGTGAAGAAATCATTGTCACTACTCCGCATGCGACGGCAGCTTTTGTAGCTGCACGTGCAGGGGCAATGGCCCTTCAAACGGATCATAAGGTCATAGGCGTCGTGGAGAACATGTCCTATTATGTGTCCTCCACAGGAGAAAAAGACTATGTTTTTGGACGGGGAGGCGGGGCTATGTTGGCAGAAACACTTCATACGAAACTTTTGGCACAAATTCCGCTGGGTATCCCAGATAATCATCCGTCAGAAGCCGATTTTTCTCCATCCGTATATAAATCGGAGTCGGCGACAGGAGCTATTTATAATGATATAGCCGCCCAAATTACCGGGTTGCGCATGGAATTTGAATAATAAAAAAGGCTGGTTGTTGAACCAGCCTTTTTTTTACTGACCTCCTCCTTGACCTCCTTCACCACCACCTTGTTCTCCTTCACCACCACCACCATCTTGCTTTTGATCCCCGGATCCACCTTGCTCTCCGCCTTTTTTCTCAACCTTAGGTTGAAGTTCTTCTTGCACAACAGTTTTGAGTAAATTCATGACCTCAAGCCGAAAAATCGGATTCTGCATAGCATCATGCATGACTGTCATAGATTGTTTGCGATATTCCGGGGTTTTAGTTAAGTCCATATACATCTTGGTCAGTTCTGGCGATTTTAGCATCTCTTCAATTGATTTTTGGTAAGAAGGGTCTTTTATAAGCTGCATATGAAGCTGTTTGCTTTGACTGTTGATGGCTTTGGCAAATTCTCCGGCAAAACGCGGATCAGTCATAATTTTTTCGATTTCTTTTTTATATTCAGGTGAGATCAAAGTATCTTTTACTGCAATTTTCATCTGTTCAGCGGATTGTGTGGACATAAGCATTTTCATTCCCATGCTGCCTCCAGATCCACCTCCTCCACCACTTTGACCGGATTGTCCCTCTTTTTCCCCGGTTAAGGCTTCTTCTACGGCTTTTTTTCCATCATCACTTTTCAGGATATCAACCACCATCGTTTTCATCTCTTTATAACTGTTCTGGGGAGGTGCAGAACCCTGATCCGAGCCGCAGCCGCTCAGTGCAACGCCCAGTACGCATACCATGCTAACAAATCGCAAACGAGTCCAATTCATGGCCGTATTCCTCCTTTATCATGAATGTGGATAGTATGCGGATGATTGGGGAGAAATATGTCGAGTTGCTTTTGGTTTTTAGCTGAGAACGATGTAAAATAACTCCTTAAAGACCCAGAGCTTGATCGCGAACCTCTTTACCTTTTACTGTACCTTGTTGAAGCAGTTCGGATACAGTCACAAATTCATAGCCTTGTGCCCGCAACTTGTCGATAATGATGGGCAACGCTTCATGAGTTTGTTTACAAGAATCACTGGCATGAAGAAGGACGATATCACCGGGATGTGCTTTATTTACAACACGGTCGATTATGACCTGCGTACCAGGGTTTTTCCAGTCCAGGGAGTCAGTATCCCATTGAATGGTTTTGTAGCCTAAAGTGCTGGCAACTTGAAGTACCCTTTTGTCAAAGTCACCATTAGGCATACGGATTAACTTCGGGGATTGTCCAGTCAGCTCGGTTAATGTGGTATGAGCCGTTGAAATCTGCTTACGAATCTCTTCATCGCTTAAGCTGCTATAGTTTTCGTGTTTATGGCCATGACTGCCAATCTCAAATCCGCTTTCTTTAATTTGATTCACGAGTTCTGGGTGTGTTTTGCTCCAAGGGGCAGAAAGAAAAAAGGTGGACTTGGTCACTTTTTTATCTTCGAGAACTTTTAAAATGGGGGCAGTACGCTTATCACCCCAGCTAATGTCGAACGTGAGAGCGATCAGCTTTTTATCCGTAGGCACACTGTAAACGGCAGTTGGCGCTTCCTCGGAAAAAACCGTAACATTATCGGTTTCTACATAAATGACCCCGGCAGTAAAGACGGCCGCTGCCATTACGATCAAGAATCGTTTAATTTTTTTGCCGTTCAATACATAGAAAAAAGAATTCATGGTTAATGCCCCTTTCATCCTAGAAGTGCTTGTTTACTTAAAGCTATGCCAGGGGTTGTCAATTATTCCATTGGACTAATAGGAGGAATCAACAAATGGGACTAAGAGCATTTTTTTATGATTTACGCACGACAAGACGGCTAATTTTGATCGCTGCATTTTTTTTCTGCGCAAGTATTGTAGTGGGATGGCTAAGTACAGGTGTTATTCAGTCTATGTTGGCACGACAAATGGAGGGACTGGGGGGAGTGGCACAACGATTGCAGAACTCTGAGCATCCACAATGGAGTTTTTTTGTGTTTATCTTTTTCAACAATGCAATCAAATGCGTGCTAGTAATATATACCGGAGCTCTTTTTGGAATCGTACCGTTTATATTTTTGATTGTGAACGGAATGGTTTTAGGTTTTGTAGTACACCTGCAGACAGATATGGGAAGAAGTATGTATGAAATTGTCGTAAAAGGATTATTGCCTCATGGTGTAATTGAATTGCCTGTTTTGATTATCGCCTGTGCCTTCGGTTTGAAGTTTGGGGTCAATATAATATCTACCCTAGGTACAAGCATAGGACTAAAACGCAAAGGTACTGGCCCATCGTGGGAGGTTTTTTTGAAACAAACGTTGACCGTGTCAATATGGTCTGTCATCTTTCTATTTATAGCAGCTGCGATTGAGAGCGGCATAACTTATCGTTTATTGTCGCATTAAAATAATATGGCCAATTATTTATATATTTCCCGAAAATTGAACATAACAAAGGGGAGAGCGTAAAGAAAAGCATTAAAGATTACTTGGAGTAAGTTTGAAACCTTAGCAGTTGAGTTTAAAAACAGGTAAAGTTTGGAACAAT
>NZ_CM129820.1:4737500-5017500 GCF_053006485.1 Paenibacillus sp. JJ1683 | reverse complement strand
AGCGCACCCCTGATAAGGGTGAGGTCGGTGGTTCGAGTCCACTAGGGCCCACCATAAATTTTATATTTTCTTTTGGGGCCATAGCTCAGCTGGGAGAGCGCCTGCCTTGCACGCAGGAGGTCAGCGGTTCGATCCCGCTTGGCTCCACCAATAGTTTTATCATTGCACCTTGAAAACTGGATACCGAAACGAAATTGCGTTTTAGAATATTCCTTTAAGCTGATCTTGTGTAAACAAGTGAAATAAAGGTAGCAAATAAGGAAAGATATTTTGCCTTTGGCAAAAATCACTCTTTATTGAACATCGACATTTTCTTTCTGTGAAAGAAAAGTCTAGGTTAAGCTACAAAGAGCACACGGAGGATGCCTAGGCGCCAGGAGCCGACGAAGGACGTGGCGAACAACGATAAAGCCTCGGGGAGCTGTAAGCAAGCTTTGATCCGGGGATGTCCGAATGGGGAAACCCGGCTGTCTTCATCGACAGTCACTTTCTGCTGAATACATAGGCAGAATAGAGGCAGACCAGGGGAACTGAAACATCTAAGTACCCTGAGGAAGAGAAAACAATAGTGATTCCGTCAGTAGCGGCGAGCGAACGCGGATTAGCCCAAACCAAGGAGCTTGCTCCTTGGGGTTGTGGGACGTCTCACATGGAGTTACAAAGGAACCGGTTAGATGAAGAGGTCTGGAAAGGCCCGCCAGAGAAGGTAAAAGCCCTGTAGTTCAAAACTTGTTCCCTCCGAGACGGATCCCGAGTAGTGCGGGGCACGTGAAACCCCGTATGAATCCGGCAGGACCATCTGCCAAGGCTAAATACTCCCTGGCGACCGATAGTGAAGCAGTACCGTGAGGGAAAGGTGAAAAGCACCCCGGAAGGGGAGTGAAATAGATCCTGAAACCGTGTGCTTACAAGAAGTCAGAGCCCGATCTATGGGTGATGGCGTGCCTTTTGTAGAATGAACCGGCGAGTTACGTTCCCGTGCAAGGTTAAGGTGAAGAGCTGAAGCCGCAGCGAAAGCGAGTCTGAATAGGGCGGATGAGTACGTGGACGTAGACCCGAAACCGGGTGATCTACCCCTGTCCAGGGTGAAGGTGCGGTAACACGCACTGGAGGCCCGAACCCACGCATGTTGAAAAATGCGGGGATGAGGTGGGGGTAGCGGAGAAATTCCAATCGAACCCGGAGATAGCTGGTTCTCCCCGAAATAGCTTTAGGGCTAGCCTCGGAAAGAAGAATCGTGGAGGTAGAGCACTGATTGGGTGCGGGGCCCGCAAGGGTTACCAAGCTCAGTCAAACTCCGAATGCCATAGATTTAGTTCCGGGAGTCAGACAGTGAGTGCTAAGATCCATTGTCGAAAGGGAAACAGCCCAGACCATCAGCTAAGGTCCCCAAGTGTGTGTTAAGTGGGAAAGGATGTGGAGTTGCACAGACAACCAGGATGTTGGCTTAGAAGCAGCCACCATTGAAAGAGTGCGTAATAGCTCACTGGTCGAGTGACTCTGCGCCGAAAATGTAACGGGGCTAAACACACCACCGAAGCTATGGCTTGATGCTTGCATCAGGGGTAGGGGAGCGTTGAATGCGGGTTGAAGGTGTACCGGAAGGAGCGCTGGACTGCATTCAAGTGAGAATGCCGGTATGAGTAACGAAAAGATCTGTGAGAATCAGATCCGCCGAAAGCCTAAGGGTTCCTGAGGAAGGTTCGTCCGCTCAGGGTAAGTCGGGACCTAAGGCGAGGCCGATAGGCGTAGTCGAAGGACAACAGGTGGAAATTCCTGTACCACCGTAATCCGCTATGAGCGATGGGGTGACGCAGTAGGGTAGTGACGCGGACTGATGGATGTCCGTCTAAGCAGTGAGGCTGGTGTGTAGGCAAATCCGCACATCGTTAAGGCTGGGCTGTGATGGGGAGCGAAAATTACAGTAGCGAAGGTCATGATCTCAGACTGCCAAGAAAAGCCTCTAGCCAGGAGAAGGTGCCCGTACCGCAAACCGACACAGGTAGGCGAGAAGAGAATTCTAAGGCGCGCGGAAGAACTCTCGTTAAGGAACTCGGCAAAATGACCCCGTAACTTCGGGAGAAGGGGTGCCTCGGTAGGGTGAATAGCCCGAGGGGGCCGCAGTGAAAAGGCCCAAGCGACTGTTTAGCAAAAACACAGGTCTGTGCGAAGCCGCAAGGCGAAGTATACGGGCTGACGCCTGCCCGGTGCTGGAAGGTTAAGGGGAGTGGTAAGCTCGCAAGAGCGAAGCTATGAACCGAAGCCCCAGTAAACGGCGGCCGTAACTATAACGGTCCTAAGGTAGCGAAATTCCTTGTCAGGTAAATTCTGACCCGCACGAATGGCGTAACGACTTGGGCGCTGTCTCAACGAGAGATCCGGTGAAATTTTAATACCTGTGAAGATGCAGGTTACCCGCGACAAGACGGAAAGACCCCATGGAGCTTTACTGCAGCTTGATATTGAGTTTGGGTACGATCTGTACAGGATAGGTGGGAGCCGTTGAGCCTTGAGCGCCAGCTTGAGAGGAGGCATCCTTGGGATACCACCCTGATCGTATCTAGGTTCTAACTTGGTACCGTAATCCGGTACGAGGACAGTGTCAGGTGGGCAGTTTGACTGGGGCGGTCGCCTCCTAAAGAGTAACGGAGGCGCCCCAAGGTTCCCTCAGAATGGTTGGAAATCATTCGAAGAGTGCAAAGGCAGAAGGGAGCTTGACTGCGAGACCTACAAGTCGAGCAGGGACGAAAGTCGGGCTTAGTGATCCGGTGGTACCGCATGGAAGGGCCATCGCTCAACGGATAAAAGCTACCCTGGGGATAACAGGCTTATCTCCCCCAAGAGTCCACATCGACGGGGAGGTTTGGCACCTCGATGTCGGCTCATCGCATCCTGGGGCTGAAGTAGGTCCCAAGGGTTGGGCTGTTCGCCCATTAAAGCGGTACGCGAGCTGGGTTCAGAACGTCGTGAGACAGTTCGGTCCCTATCTGTCGTGGGCGTAGGAAATTTGAGAGGAGCTGTCCTTAGTACGAGAGGACCGGGATGGACGTACCGCTGGTGTACCAGTTGTTCCGCCAGGAGCACCGCTGGGTAGCTATGTACGGAAGGGATAAGCGCTGAAAGCATCTAAGCGTGAAGCCCCCCTCAAGATGAGATTTCCCAATTAGTAAGACCCCTTGAAGACGACGAGGTAGATAGGTTGGGGGTGGAAGTGCAGTAATGCATGGAGCTGACCAATACTAATCGGTCGAGGGCTTATCCTAAGATAAGACGCAATGAAGTTTCGGATCCAGTTTTCAAGGTGTAACCTTGAAGGTATGTAGAAGTACATACGACAAGCGTATGGCGATTCATTCACACGATCTGTGCTGAAGCGAATAACCTTACGGGAGAATTTGCGGAGCAAATTCATGTTTGGTGGCGATAGCGGAGGGGTTCCACACGTACCCATCCCGAACACGACCGTTAAGCCCTCCAGCGCCGATGGTACTTGGACCGCAGGGTCCTGGGAGAGTAGGACGCCGCCAAGCGAGTTTTATAATTATTATTCCCTGATAGCTCAGTTGGTAGAGCACTCGACTGTTAATCGAGTTGTCACAGGTTCGAGTCCTGTTCGGGGAGCCATTTGCTCTCATAGCTCAGTAGGTAGAGTGCATCCATGGTAAGGATGAGGTCACCGGTTCGATCCCGGTTGAGAGCTTGTTACAGGATGGCCCGTTGGTCAAGGGGTTAAGACACCTCCCTTTCACGGAGGTAACAGGGGTTCGAATCCCCTACGGGTCATAGGATAGTATGGAGGCTTAGCTCAGCTGGGAGAGCATCTGCCTTACAAGCAGAGGGTCGGGGGTTCGATCCCCTCAGCCTCCACCATATTTTGTTCTCTTACATGGATGAAATATAGGGGAATTGTGAATCATATGCATATTGGGGATTAGCCAAGCGGTAAGGCAACGGACTTTGACTCCGTCATGCATAGGTTCAAATCCTATATCCCCAGCCATTAAGAGCCATTAGCTCAGTTGGTAGAGCACCTGACTTTTAATCAGGGTGTCGAAGGTTCGAGTCCTTCATGGCTCACCATTATCATTGCATGCGCGTGTGGCGGAATTGGCAGACGCACTAGACTTAGGATCTAGCGTCTTTGACGTGGGGGTTCAAGTCCCTCCACGCGCATCCTGTTTTTGCGGACGTGGCTCAGCGGTAGAGCATCGCCTTGCCAAGGCGAGGGTCGCGGGTTCGATTCCCGTCGTCCGCTCCATATTTGCGCCCTTAGCTCAGCTGGATAGAGCGTTTGACTACGAATCAAAAGGCCGGGAGTTCGAATCTCTCAGGGCGCGCCATATTTTTGAAAAAATATAATATCGGGATGTAGCTCAGCTTGGTAGAGCACCTGGTTTGGGACCAGGGGGTCGCATGTTCAAATCGTGTCATCCCGATACTGATTTGCGGGTGTAGTTCAATGGTAGAACTTCAGCCTTCCAAGCTGATAGCGTGGGTTCGATTCCCATCACCCGCTTACCGATTACCTAGAAGCCGAAAGGCTTCTTTTTATTTTGTCCACAATATATTAACTTCTATGTATATAGACCATTAAATGATGTCTCTTGTCATGCACGGTTGGGGATGACTTGTGCATATCCTACATAGGCATTTATCACCTAGACCCGAATTTCCCCTCTTACGGCCCCCTTTTTCCTGTAGTAAGGCTAAATTCGTGATCAAATCCATTGAAAATAGGAATCCTATAATTATTATGTTACGAAATTCATGGGGATAACTTTATACCTGCTCCTTTTGTTTTACACACTCTTCTTTATTTATGTGGGTAACACGTAGGGATTAATGAGTAAACAGATTTAGAATACTGAGATTATGGCTTATTTGTGTATATCTTTGTGGATAGAGCGCAATGAATTTCACTTTGTCAACAAATAATAAACATATACACATCATGACACAAGAATTTGTACCTTTGGAAACACGCTTTTTAAAAGAGACTGTGCATAATGTTTCGCACATTTTTAGCGTTTAAAATCAGTTTTATTTATTAATTTCATTTTTATGTATAAGTGACCAATATATTCTCCAAAAAAGTATTTCAAAAGCATGATTTTTTCCTGTAAATTTTGCAGCTTTTCATACGTTTTTATTGTATGATGTTAAGAAAGTGTCAAATTTCGTGTGTATACGTACCTTTGCTACAACTGAATATGGTGTGGAACAGATCAGATGGGGGGAAAAGCATGACTGAGCTTACGTTAACCGCTAACAAAAACCAATCCAACAATCTGCTGCGGCGGGACGTTCGTTTTCTAGGAAATATTCTTGGTGAGGTTTTGGTTCATCAAGGTGGCAACGAACTTTTGGATATCGTGGAGAAAATACGTGAGGCAAGTAAATCGTTACGTGCCGGGTATCAGCCGGAGTTATACGAGAATTTTAAACAAATGGTCAGTGGACTGGATACGGATATTCGTCACCAGGTTATTCGCGCGTTTGCGATTTACTTTCAGTTGGTGAATATCGCTGAGCAAAACCATCGTATTCGTCGTAAGCGGGATTATGAGCATTCCGCTGGTGAAGAGGTTCAACCCGGTTCTATCGAAAGTTCCGTTCAGGAGCTTAAACAAGGAGGCTTCTCCGCTGAGGACGTTAGCAACATGCTGAATGAACTCTCCTTGGAGCTGGTCATGACTGCACATCCTACAGAAGCAACACGACGAGTAATTCTGGATATCCACAAACGTATTTCTGAAGACGTCATGCTGCTGGATAATCCGATGCTTACCTTGCGTGAGCGAGAACAGGTACGGGAAAATCTGCTTAATGAAGTAATTACACTGTGGCAGACGGATGAACTGCGTGATCGAAAGCCAACTGTATTAGATGAAGTAAGAAATGGAATGTATTATTTTCATGAGACCTTGTTTCATGTATTGCCAGATGTATACCAAGAATTGGAGCGATGTTTGGATAAATATTATCCTGAGCAAAAATGGCACATTCCAACTTATTTGAGATTTGGTTCTTGGATCGGTGGAGACCGGGACGGGAATCCATCTGTTACAGCTCATGTGACTTGGGAAACGTTGTGTATGCAACGCAAGCTGGCTTTGAGAGAGTATCAGCACACGCTGAAGGAACTCATGGGTTACTTGAGCTTTAGTACCAGCATTGTGCGAGTTTCTGATGATTTGTTGGCTTCTATTGAAGAAGATCGCGCCCACATCACACTTAAAAAAATGGAAGTATGGCATAACGAAAAAGAGCCTTATCGCATCAAACTAGCATATATGATTGCTAAGGTGAATAACGTTTTGGATGAGAGCAAACAGGGTACTAAGGAACGCTATAGCTCCGCAGAAGAGCTTATTGCAGATCTGAATGTGATTGCCAGCAGCCTGCGTCATCATTTTGCTGATTATGTGGCAGACACGTATATTCAAAAGATGATTCGTCAGGTAGAGCTATTCGGCTTTCATACAGCTACGCTGGATGTACGTCAGCACAGTCAGGAGCATGAAAATGCGATGACTGAAATTCTTTCTAAAATGAATATTGTGTCAGATTACAGTAAGCTGTCAGAGGAAGAAAAAATAGATCTGCTGGAACAGCTGCTAAATGAACCCCGTCCGATTACTTCGCCATATTTGAAATATAGCGATAGCACACAGGAATGTCTTGATGTATATCGTACGATTTATTTGGCTCAGGAGGAATTTGGCAAACAATCCATTACAAGCTACTTGATCAGTATGACTCAGGGTGCCAGTGATTTGCTTGAGGTTATGGTATTAGCCAAAGAGGTAGGCCTGTTCCGCATTGAGAAGGATGGCACTGTCATTAGTACGCTGCAATCCGTTCCTTTGTTTGAAACGATAGATGATTTGCATGCTGCACCTGATATTATGAGAAGATTGATGAACCTGCCTGTATATCGACAATCTGTAGCCGCGATGGATGAGCTTCAGGAGATCATGCTCGGCTACTCGGATAGTAATAAGGATGGCGGTGTGGTTACAGCGAACTGGGAACTTCGGGTCGCTATGAATAGCATTACGGAAGTAGTGAACGAGTATGGCGCAAAAGTGAAGTTTTTCCACGGACGTGGAGGAGCGCTGGGGCGCGGAGGAATGCCACTTAACCGCAGTATTCTGGCTCAGCCTCCTCATACCATTGGTGGAGGAATTAAGATTACGGAGCAAGGCGAAGTGCTATCATCCCGCTACTCGCTCAAGGGGATTGCATATCGGAGCTTGGAGCAGGCGACATCAGCGTTAATTACGGCTGCTGCGTATCATCGCTCAGGAAAGAAAGAAGTGTTCGAGGAAAGCTGGGAGGAGATTATTGCCCGTATTTCCGAAGTATCACTGGAGAAGTATCAGGATTTGATTTTCCGAGATCCAGATTTCTTCACTTTCTTTAAAGAATCTACACCGTTGCCTGAGGTAGGCGAGCTGAATATTGGCTCTCGTCCGTCCAAGCGTAAGAACAGTGAACGTTTTGAGGATTTGCGCGCTATTCCATGGGTCTTTGCGTGGACACAAAGTCGTTACTTGCTACCTGCTTGGTATGCGGCAGGAACAGGTTTGCAAAGCTACTATCAAAACAATGAAGATAACCTTAAAGTGCTGCAAACGATGTTTAGAGACTCTGCCTTCTTCCGGTCGCTTATTGATACACTCCAAATGGCAATCGCTAAAGCGGATTTGCTGATTGCAGAGGAGTATGCTGGGATGTCGGATAACGAAGAAGCACGGCAACGTATATTCGGGCAGATTTCTGCAGAGTTCAAGCTGACATCTGAATTGATTTTGAAAATAACCGGACAATCTGAGATTTTGGACGATGTACCTGTTATTCAGGAATCTATCCGGTTGCGTAATCCTTATGTCGATCCGTTAAGTTATTTGCAGGTTCAATTGCTGAGTGAGCTACGCGAGCTGCGTAATCAGAACGGTGATGACGCTGAAATGCTGCGTGAGGTACTGTTGACGATTAACGGAATTGCCGCAGGCTTGAGAAACACAGGCTGATATAGTTTGGCCGTATGATACAGGCAATCGGGTACTCATGGAGTGCCCGATTGTGCTGTGTTTATAGTAATGAAGCGCGAGTTTGTTACTTGTGTCCACACTTCAGTTGATTTCTGGATAAAATTAAACTACGATGAATAATCATAAACATGTAATAAGTAACCCATCAGCAAGTCTGGGGGAGTATAGAGTGGATAATATGGAAAGCCGCTTGGTTAGGCTGGTGCAGAAAGGTGATCAGCGAGCTTTTGCGGAGTTAGTCGAGTTATATAAAGATCGGATTTTTCATCTTTCCTACCGGATGCTAGGTAATCGTCATGAGGCGGAGGATTTGGTGCAGGAAACTTTTTTGCGTGTGTATCGTAACCTGGAAAAGTATGACCATGGGCAGAAGTTCTCAACCTGGATTTATCGGATTGCTACAAATCTATGCATTGATCGTCTGCGAAGGAGAAAACCTACATACTCACTTGATGCTGAAATGAATGATCAAGAAGGTGTTGATGGGTACGCCATGCTTGCTAGTGAAGAGCTTACCCCTGAAGGGAGTACGCTGTTGTCGGAAACGCAAGCTTTAATTCATGACGCCATTGACAGCCTTCCAGATAAATACAAGACGATTATGGTTCTACGATATTTGCAGGAGCTTTCCTTACAGGAAATTAGCGATGTGCTCAATCTCCCAGTTACCACAATTAAGACAAGAGTACACAGGGGACGGGATTTTCTACGCAAAAAACTGGAGCACAAGCTATAAATGCTGTGCATACATTCTAGGAAAAGAGCCTGCGTAGATGTTTTTATGAAACATAATGTTCGTTGTAACGTATGTAAGATGAGCAAAGTTTCTAAGCCGGAGCATGTTATGTTGAGAAACACGGAAGAATATTAGAAAGGATTGGCTCATATGGATTGCAAACAAGCCGTCTCTTTTATGCATGACTATCTAGATGGCGACCTGTCTGAGCAGGACAAACATGAGTTGGAACAACACTTGTTAGTCTGCCCGGAATGCCGCATGCGTTTTAAAGAGCTGGAGCGGACGGATGCGATGCTTTACGGTACACGCTATCATCAAGTGCCGTGTGTATCGGATGAGCTGACATTTCGCATTATGAATGCTTTGCCGCCGCATAAACGACAGCCTGCGGTGCCTATGCTAGCTTGGGTGAAGAGGCATCCCGCTGTAACAGCCGCCGCCTTCTTCCTTATTGTGATATGCTCAAGTATGGCCAGCTTTTCTAGCACGGACCATCAATTAGTAGTCAAAGGAAGCAATCTAGATCAAGTTGTTATTCAGGGCGATACTGTAATTGTACCTGAAGGGAAATCCATTGCCGGAGATTTAACAGTACAGAATGGTGAGGCACGTGTATACGGTGATGTAGAAGGAAATCTTACTGTGATTGACGGCTCGTACTATCAAGCTTCAACCGCCCATATTGCAGGACAGGTTAAAAGTATCGATCAAACCTTGGACTGGATTTGGTACAAGGTTACCGATTTGTTCGGGGGACCGTCTTCTCGATAAAAGAAGCTTGAAATGGCAAGAACGATATCGAGCGCCTTTTTCCGCTGGAAAAGGCGTTTTTTTGTATCTAGGTCTGGCGAATTGTACTTTATTTTACTGATTTTGGCGATTCTTTTGTCGCACAGCTTGCAACGTGAGCCTGATCGTTATAACCTAGATAGAGAGAGCATACTGTGTACATACTACACCCACTCACTACAGAAAATTGCGGGGGCATGCGCATGTTGGATTATTTTGCGGACCTGACTTGGAAAGAGTCCATTAAAGATATTATCGACATTTTAATCGTAACCTATATTATGTATCAGCTTATTTTACTTGTTCGCGGAACGCGAGCGGTTCAATTGTTAAAAGGGATTTTGTTCCTGGTCGTTATTTGGGCGGTTAGTACCTGGTTTGATTTGTACACGCTCAAGTGGTTGATGAATCAGATGTTCACCTTTGGTGTAGTGGCTATTTTTATTATTTTTCAGCCTGAGTTACGTCGTGCTCTAGAGCAGTTGGGACGTGGTAAACTATTTGGGCGTTCGTCAGTAGATGATGAAGAGATCAATAAGTTAATTGGAGAAATGATTAAGGCGCTGAATTATTTATCACGTAGAAAAATAGGAGCATTGGTCGTATTCGAGCGCGAGACAGGACTGAACGAATATACGGAGTCTGGCATCAAGACACAGGCCGTAGTTAGTTCTGAACTGCTAATTAACATCTTTATTCCCAATACGCCTTTGCATGATGGTGCGGTGATTATACAAAATAAACAGATTGCCTCTGCGGCCTGCTATTTGCCATTATCCGAAAATCCCTTCATTAGCAAGGAGTTGGGAACCCGTCATCGGGCTGCAATTGGGGTGAGTGAGGTAACGGATGCCGTAACTGTCGTGGTATCGGAGGAAACAGGGCAAATTTCGTTGGCTATCAATGGTCAGGTCGTGCGTGACATTAAGGAAGAATCCCTAATCTCCAAGCTGTATGAGGAGTTGCGGCCAACACCGTCTTTGAAGGAAAAACGCGGCTCATTCTGGAATCGGAGGGGAGGCCGTGGAAATTCATGATGGACAAATGGATTAACAATAATACGATTTCCAAGATATTGGCGCTTGCGGTTGCTATAATGCTGTGGGGAATGGTTCATCTGGATACAGGTACTCCTTCGTCTACATTGACCGTTTCCTACAATAATAAAATAATTGATAATGTGGCCATTCAGGCCAGTGGTCTGGATGATTCAAAATATGTGCTGTCTACGATGGACACTGATCATGTAAAGATGGAGGTCAGAGGACAGCGCTCTGTCCTGACTACTTTTTTCGCGGATAATTATCAGGCAAAATTAAACTTAAGCGGCTTAGGAGCAGGCACTAAAACATTGTCACTTGAACCGGATTTACCGGATGGGGTGGAATTGGTATCCATGACTCCTAACCGTGTTACAGTAACAATTGAGGAAAAACAAACGAAATCATTTAATGTATCTATAGTACCTAAGGGTAGTCCAGATGCGGGGCTACAGCTCGGTAAGCCTGTGATTGCTCCTCAAACAGTAAAGGTTACTTTACCCAAAAGCCAGCTGAATACCGTTACTGCGGTGCAAGGGGCTGTTAACACGGATGGCATCTCAGAAAAGTTTGAACAGAAACGGGTAAAGCTGAAGGCCTATAACAAAAAGGGGCAGGAACTCACAGGTGCGGTCATTGAGCCATCCACTGTGTCAGTTGAAATCCCGGTCACTCAGCAGGCGAAGTCTGTGCCTGTCAAGATAGTCTATTCCGGAGAGCTGCCAGACGGATTGGCGCTTTCTAAAGTAAACGCAAATGTGAAGGAAGCAGCGGTATATGCATCACAGGATGTATTAAGCAGCCTGAGCTCTTATGTCACGGCTACACTCGATCTGAGTCAATTTACAGAAGCGGGGACCCGTACAGTTCAAGCTAATTTGGCAGCTCCCTCAGGTTCTGATAAAATCGAGCCAGGGTTAATACAAATTCAGGTGACCGTCGTTCCTTCTAATGAAGTTACAGATACGGAACGGACGCTGTCAGGCATCCCAATCGTTTTACAAGGTGCAGCAGATGGAGCTAACGCGACTATTATAGCACCCGCAGGCAAGACGATGGATGTTACTGTGAAGGGCCCGCAGGATTTGGTAAACAATTTAACCAATGATGACGTTAGTTTGGTGGCAAATGTAAGTGGCCTCGCGGCTGGTCAACACGAGGTTACCCTAAAAGTAGGCTTGCCTAAATACATTACGCAAGCCGGGAATGCCGGCCAACTAAAGGCAACGGTAAACATTGAGAGCCCTTCTACGCCTGCTGTAACGAATCCGAATAGTGAGAATGAATCAAACCCTTCTGGTAGTGGTGATAAGGGGCAGGAGAGGCCACAGGAGGGGCAAGGCAATCAAGGTGGCAACTCTGACGCAAATACCGGGGACAACGCAGCTGCGGAGGATAAAACAAGTCCTCATAACGGCGCAGAATCTTCTGCGAATGGAACCTCGGAGAACGGTCAGCCATAACATGTTTTATCTGTAGTAAATGATCAAGATTATTAGACAAAAAAAGGGAGTCATTTTACATGGGGAAATATTTTGGTACAGATGGTGTACGAGGCGTTGCTAATCAGGAACTAACAGCCGAACTGGCATATAGCATTGGCCGCTGCGGCGGATATGTTTTAGCAGGTAATGTAGAGAAACCGACAGTTGTTATTGGTATGGATACACGGATATCTGGACTGATGTTGGAATCGGCACTGGTAGCCGGCTTGTTGTCTATTGGGGCTAATGTGGTTCGCCTAGGTATTGTTTCGACGCCTGGGGTGGCATATCTCACACGGCAATTAAAAGCGGACGCTGGTGTCATGATCTCAGCATCTCACAATCCTGTTGAGGACAACGGGATTAAGTTTTTTGGCGGCGATGGGTTTAAATTAACCGATGAAACGGAATTGAAAATTGAAGAGCTCATGGATGCGAAAGAAGACCAATTGCCTCGTCCGATTGGCAGCGGATTGGGCACGGTTGTTGTAGACGAGCATTCCCGCTACGATTATCTGGAGTTTTTGAAAACAACAATCAGTCATTCTTTTGAAGGCCTAAAAATAGTATTGGACTGTGCAAACGGAGCAGCTTATGAGCTGGCGCCGAAGCTTTTTGCGGATTTGGGAGCTGAAGTGCATACGATCGGCGCGGAGCCAAACGGATTGAATATCAATGATCATTGCGGCTCGACTCATCCTGAAAAGCTGAAAGAGGAAGTGCGCCGCTTGAAAGCCGACATTGGTCTTGCCTTTGACGGCGATGCCGATCGCCTAATCGCAATTGATGAGAACGGGGAAGAGGTTGATGGAGACTACATTCTCTGTATTTGCGGAGATGCAATGAACCGGGCTGGAAAACTCAAGGACAGCACTATTGTATCGACAGTAATGAGTAATATCGGTTTTTATAAAGCTACTGAAAAGCTAGCTCTCAAGACTGCAAAAACTGCGGTTGGAGACCGTTATGTGATGGAAGAAATGCGTCGGGGTGGATTTAATCTGGGCGGTGAGCAGTCTGGTCATGTTATTTTCCTTGATCACAATACGACAGGCGATGGCATGCTGACGGGGATTCAACTGGTAGATACCCTGAAAGCTTCTGGCAAGAAGATGAGCGAACTAAAATCGCTTATGAAACAATATCCACAAGTTCTTGTAAATGTACGTGTGCAGGACAAACGTAATTACGAGGGGAACCCTGCGATTGCAGAAGCGATTGAACAGGTGGAACAACAATTGGGCGATAATGGGCGTGTATTGGTCCGTGCTTCAGGTACAGAGTCACTTATTCGTGTGATGGCCGAAGGCCCGGATAAGGATGAGCTGGAGCAATTTGTCGGACAGATCGTAGATGTCGTGAAAAAAGAATTAGTTTAAAATTTTGTAAACGTGGGTTGCCTGTTAAACACAAGCAGGCAACCGCGTTTGCGGTTATTCACTAATGCTTTAATGCCTTTAGGGTGTAATTATGAATAAAGTGTCATTGCCAAATGATACTCTGCTGAATATAATATAGGGATGCTGTGACTTAGATAGAGAAAGCGAGGGTTGTGAGGTAACGTATTACAAGCGCCAGAGCTTGATTTGTGCGGGGGAACTTGGTGGAGAAGCAATAGATTCCATTGAGAGGATGTTGCTCGCAATCGGTTCACGACAAAGCAAGCTGACGAGGTGAAGGTGTTCGAAACATTCGGCGGGGACCTTCCGGTGAAGCATCAACCCGTAAACCGGCAGCGGAAAATGAACAGGCAACTGTTTACACAACGCACCGGTAGATGCCCTAATTATTTTATAACCTAAATTATAAGATTCATTTCATGAATGTGCGGCCATCATCATTGGCGTGCGCGGTTTGGGAATTTCGTTACATTCGTGAAGAGATGCCTGTAAATTCTATAGTTATCATTGACAACTTCATAGATGAATGAACTTTATTCCACAATCTACCGCACACGTTAGTCCTGTGATGAGTCGTCTTGTGAAATGATGATCGGGA
Organism: Paenibacillus sp. JJ1683; assembly: GCF_053006485.1. Classification (NCBI taxonomy): domain Bacteria; kingdom Bacillati; phylum Bacillota; class Bacilli; order Caryophanales; family Paenibacillaceae; genus Paenibacillus; species Paenibacillus sp. JJ1683. The sequence goes on along the minus strand of NZ_CM129820.1, from coordinate 5,003,393 downwards.
GGATAACGAATATGTGTGGCATTGTAGGATATATTGGTAATCAGAATACGCAAGAGGTATTGATTGACGGACTGAAGAAGCTGGAGTACCGCGGGTATGACTCTGCGGGTATTGCCGTGTTTACAGATTCAGGACTGCAAGTAGCCAAGGCAAAAGGTCGTCTGGCAAACCTGGAAGCTAAACTGGATGGTACGCCGTTAGTAGGTCATGCAGGCATCGGACATACACGTTGGGCAACGCACGGTAAACCTTCTGATGAGAACTCCCATCCGCATTTGGATGAGAGCCAAAAGTTTTCTGTAGTTCACAACGGAATTATTGAGAACTATCTGGAACTGAAGGAACAGCTGATCAGCGAAGGTCATACCTTTATTTCCGAAACGGACACAGAAGTTATTTCCCATCTGGTTGCGCGTGAGTATGAAGGAGATATTGTTAAAGCAGTACAAAAAGCAATTACCTTTATGCGCGGTGCTTTTGCACTGGGAGTGCTGACCGAGCACGAGCCTAATAAGCTGGTAGCTGTTCGCCAAGCCAGCCCGCTGGTTATTGGTGTGGGAGAAGGCGAGAACTTTATCGGTTCCGACATTCCGGCTATTCTGAAATATACACGCAATGTATTTATTTTGAACGATGGCGAAATGGCTGTTCTGACTAGTGATGCTGTCGAATTAATGACAATCGAAGGCCAATTTATTTCTCGGGAAATGATTCATGTCGAATGGGATGCTGTAACAGCGGAAAAAGGCGGCTATGAGCATTTCATGTTGAAAGAAATTCACGAACAGCCTAAGGCTTACCGTGACACGATGTTGGGTCGTATCGATAAAGATACTAAAAAAGTTGTTCTTCCAGAGCTGAAGCTGACAGAAGAACAAATTAAAAATATCCGCAACATTCAAATTGTAGCGTGTGGTACAGCTTACAATGCTGGTTTGATTGGCCGTACGGTTATTGAAAGTATGGCTCGTATTCCGGTAGAAAACGATGTAGCTTCCGAGTACCGCTACCGTTCTCCTATCGTAACACCAGAGACATTGGTGATCGTGGTGAGTCAATCCGGTGAAACTGCTGATACATTGGCAGCACTGCGTGAAGCACAAGCAAACGGGGCTCATGTACTGGCGATTACAAATGTAGTCGGCAGCTCTATCGCCCGTGATGCAGATGATGTGTTGGTTACACTGGCAGGACCGGAAATTGCCGTAGCCTCCACCAAAGCGTATTCTTCCCAGTTGATTGCATTTTATCTGTTGGGTCTGTATCTGGCTCAAGTACGTGGCACACAAACGGATGAGCAAGTAGCTCATGTGCTGGCTGCTATGGAATCACTGCCAGAGCAAGTAGAAGAGATGTTGGGTAAAGCAGATGCGATCAAGGCCTATGCTGAGCAAATTGCTAGCAACAAGCACTTATTCTTTATTGGTCGTGGTCAAGACTATGCTGTAGTACAGGAAGGTTCCCTGAAGCTCAAGGAAATCTCCTACATTCATTCCGAGGCATATGCTGCGGGTGAGCTGAAGCATGGTACACTGGCATTGATCGAAGAGGGAATTCCAGTTATCGCTTTGGTAACACAGGAATCCGTGTTGGAAAAAACCGTGAGCAACATTAAGGAAGTCAAAGCTCGTGGCGGTGACGTGCTTGCAATCACATATGAAGAGCATGCTGTCGAGCTGTTGAAATCCGTAGATCAAGTATTTGCAATTCCAAAAACACTTCCGATTCTGTCGGCTGCCATTTCAGTTATAGCTCTCCAACTGTTGGCTTACTACGCATCGCTTGCACTAGGCCATGATGTTGATAAACCACGTAACCTGGCGAAAAGTGTTACTGTAGAATAAGCTTTAGTAAAATTCTAATTTCATTGTCTGGTGATAAAAAAAGTGTGGAACCAGTAAAAAAAGTCTGGAACTAGTCATTTTACAAACATCAAGAAAGATCCCGATGATATATCGGGATCTTTTTAGTTTAGGAGGGCAATTATGTCTACAATAGGCCAACGAATTCGAACGATTAGAAAAACAAACAACTTAAATCAAATAAAGTTTGCAAATAATGATTGGAATTTCTGAAGGGACGTTGAGTGAGCTGGAGCAAGATAAATACAGACCCTCTCTTGATATAATTATAGCAATTAAAGAAAACTTCAATTCCCATAATAGAGTGGTTAATCTTTGGAGATACGCCTGTATCAAAGAACACTATTTTTAATTAAGCCATTGAAGCTAAGGAATTAGAACTTATTTCTTTGTTTCGAGAGCTTACTAAAGAAGATAGAGATGAAATTATTGATTTTATAAAACTGAAGATTGTTCGGTACTAATCTTTCACGGGAGTTTCTTAATAATATGTCTTAGAAATACTGATTTTAATCTTGGTACATAAAAGTCACGAATTATCCGTATACCGATTATTCCTGGCATTTATATATAAAAAAATTAACAATGACTATAATATGAATAGAGAAAGGAGTGTAATAATTCATATCCCTAAATTCACTTAGCATATTGCTTTTGTAACATCCCACGGTTTCTGTTTCAGCAGTTTTTTTATACTTGCTCAAGAGCCGTACGTGAGAAATGGTTAGAAAGAGCTTTGAAAGAAGGCGGTTGGAATCTCAGCATTAGATATACCCCAACTGATCTAAAATCAATTTACATAAGAAATGAATTTGAAGATTATGAAGAATGTAGAGTGGTGGTAAAAGAATCATCAGCTATCACATAGTTAATTAAATTGTAAAAGAAGGTGTGAGGCGCCACTTTTTTAAGCGAACTAATGGGTACTAAAATTTTCTATTTACTATATCTTATCTTTAAAGGAGAGATGGAAAATGCTCTATTAAAAAGGGTAATATTTTTTTACCGATTAGATCCAAATCTTCTTGTTCTAATACCTGCCCATTTAATTCAATTCAAAAACCAGAATTTAGAAATGCTGTCTACAGACAATAAAGTTATGTACTAAACAATAAAGTTGTGTGCTAAATATTAAGGAAACATAATAAAAGAATCACTTTTAGTAAAATCAAAAGCCTGATGAACAAGTGTCATCAGGCTTTGTTAAAATCAGGTCGGCAGCTTTGGTTTAAATAGAAATCGCTATTATGGTAAAGAAATATTAGAAAAGTTAATGACAGGTGTTCGGTGAAAATAAAGTATTAGACTAGAGTTGTTGATTTAGCGAGGTTTTTGAACTGAAGAATCGTCAGCTTTTGAAAAATGAGTTTTAGACTGAACAATTAATATAAAGCAGCGGCAGACCAAGACTTGATAAATAAAGCCTTAGACTGCCGCTGTTGTCATTCAACTAACGTTCCCCAATAGTTTAATAAACCACCTATTCTGAATTATCAGCTACCAATAACTTTTCGATTCCATCTTCTTGTAAGTATCGGATTAGACAAATGTACAATCAGCTGGACATCCCAGGTTCTCGAAAACTGTGCGCGCGGCAGAATCTACCGGTAGGAAAACCTCAATTTGCGGATATAAGCGGCCGCCTGCGGAAATCGAAACCTGTCTGTAGCGTACGGGAATAAGGTCTCCGGAGCTTTCTATTCTGGCTAGAATTGTTTGTATTTGATCAACATTTCCCCCTACATCCGGCACACTCAGATATTCGCACGCGTTATATTTCTGAACTCTATCCAGCAATTTTTGATACCACGCATCATAACGCGAGAGCATGTGCTCACTCTTAAAGGCTTGTATTCCGTTTATGATGTGCTCCTCCCACTGCTTAAACGACGCCTTGTCAAACGTGGAGCGGGACCGGATAGGAAAACCAGAATTAAAATGTAAATCGACCCTATTCATTAAACCGTCATATGAGCGGTCGAGAGGGATTTCGAACAATTGATGAAACGGCTCATTTAATCCCTTGATGTCCTGAGTATGTGTTACGACCATGGCGGGAAAAGGGATACTCCTCATCGTTTGCTGAGCCCACTCTAATGCACGCTCCAACGACCGTCCATACAATTCGGTCTGAATTGGAAGAAAGCCGGCTGCCAAAAGCAAATCGTTACGCTCGTCGGATGTACACTCAAGATATTCTGCAATATTTATTATCGTCTGGCGGGTCGGTATGCGGCGGGTACGTCCAACCAGCAGATTTTTATACGAAGGAAAAGCCTCGTCGTTCAGCTCTTGTTGAGTAAATCGTTTCAAGGAGGGTTGAGGTCGATCGACAAGCTTTTGCTGGCGTTTTATCCGCAGGGCTTCAATTTCTCCCATTACGATTCTATGTCTGGAATTCTCCGTATCTATATCCATCTTCTCTTCCCTTCTCTTATGAAGTGTAGTTCTGCACTTGGGCCGAACCTTTATTTAAAGTATACTCCTCATTGAAATGAAGGTCATCTAATGACCATAACCAACATGGAGGAAAACCGATATGATTCGTACTATTGTTGTTGATCCGCATGCCCCGTCTCATTTGGCCTTCAAGGAAGTTGACGCCCCGCAGCCTAAGCCATGGGAAGCGCTTGTGCAAGTGAAGGCCGTCTCACTCAACCGCGGTGAAGTGAGTGACGCTAAAAATCAGGAAATATCTAGCCGTCCTGGCTGGGATTTCGCCGGGATTGTCATCGAGCCGGCAGAGAACGGCGCAGGACCGCAAAAAGGGGCTAGGGTTGTTGGTTTGCTCCCGATGGGAGCCTGGAGCGAGCAAGTGGCTGCTCCCGTATCGTTGTTGGCCGAAATCCCAGACAAACTCACTTTTACGGAGGCGGCTACCCTCCCCGTAGCAGGGCTCACGGCTCTTTATGCACTTCGAAAAGGCGGCATGCTGCTTGGCAAACGGATTTTCATTACAGGCTCTAGCGGCGGAGTTGGGCTATTCGCCCATCAGCTTGCAGTCCAATCCGGCGCATACGTTGTAGGTACGGCAAGCACGGAAGAGAAGGCTGAGCTTGTTCGGGAGGTCGGATCCGACGAAGTGATCATTGGATATTCCGCAATTTCATCAGCCAGCAAATTTGGGCCGTACGATCTGATCATCGATTCAGTAGGCGGCAATGCACTGGCGGCGTTGCTGCCGCAGCTAGCGCCCCAAGGGATTTGCGTTGCGGTAGGATTTTCCTCTTCAAATACCGCAATGATCGATATGAAGAATATGGTGACCAGCGGAGGAAGAACCTTGTACAGCTTCTTTTTAGGTGAGGAACTCACTCGTCAATCAGCCGCGGACGATCTGAGTTTGCTGGCCCGGCTGGTCACAGATGACCGGTTAATCCCACGTATCCAAGTGGAGGCGCCTTGGACCGAAATTGACACCGTTGCCCGTAATCTTATGGAACGGAAATTCTCGGGCAAAGCCGTGCTTCACTTAGATTGATTATATAAGTTTGCAACTATAATCCCAGGAATCTAAAAACGAATCTGAAAAAGAAACGGCAGTAGTACACCCTTACTCGTTTGAGTGGGAGTACCGCTGCCTTTCAATGAACCCGGCTATTTGACCTTTATATTTCGTATAGTAATCCATCCAGCTTTAATAGCAACACAGTTATTCCTCTACCCTCAGTGGCACCGCTTTAAGAATGTTCATTTTCTCTCACTATTCTGCCAGTTGGCTTAATGAAGTGCTCACCAGTCTAATACTTTATTTTCTTCGGACAACAGGACAACATATTTATAAGGAATTAACGTTCATATTTTTAGAATTTTAATAAAAAATATAAATCACATATATTGGATTTTTGTACACAACTTTATTGTCCGAAGAGAAATGCTAAAAGATCAAAGGATTTTATGATTTTCTCGTTATTAAGGTCCGAATGAATTGTATCAATTGAGTCCACACAGTAGGGGAACAGCATTTGATTAGCAATACAGGGTAAATAATCGGTTGTAACATCAAAAACCTTTGCTAAAGATTTTTAAATGATTAATTTCAGGCCGTGCTACATTTCGCTCCCAATTAGAAACAACCTGTTTAGTTACCCCGATTTTATTAGCAAGTTCCTCTTGTGTCCATTTATGGAGTAGTCTTAAATTTCTACATTGGTGTCCCAAAGTATTCATGAGTTCACCTCTATTGAGAATATCAAATAGGTTTTAACCCGACCCATATGCTTACTAATTATGCCTACTTAATAGCCCATATTATAGCTTATTCATACCCTACGAGTAGCCTATGAATAGGCTACGAAGTAAAATATAGCTAAAAAATATTACTTTGCTATTGTATAAAGCTGTGAGTTGTTATATTCTACATTTGTATTTTGAAGTAAACCTAAAATATATCTTAGGAGTAGATCTATAGCATCTATTCAACGGAAAATAAAAGAAGGAAGAGGTCAAGGCCACTTTTCGGAATATAAACCTTGGTTGACTGTACATGATGTACCTTCAATAGGGATAGTTACTCGAATTCTTGGTTGGAAAAGTGGTCGACTTCACCATTATCTGTCTAAACACTTTGAATTGACACATCATTACCAAATGGAGTGGTCAGAGCAAGTGATTGATATTCGCGAACAATTTCCTTTATTACCCCTAGATAAAACCCTCTATATTGCACAAAAGTTAGGCATTAAACATCCAACTGACCCCAAGAATAAGCTTCCCATCATTATGACTACAGATATGTTACTTACAATAAAACAAGAAGAAAGTATAAAATTTATTGCATATTTTTTGCGAAAGTTACAAGAGAACAAGATGAATTATTTGGTTTACCAAGTGGGTACTGCATGCAAATCGTGAAATATTTAATAGCGAAGCGCTATTGGGTAGTGGATATGACTCATCTAATACAGCCTACTCTACAATCCATGATTATTTTAGAAAATGACTTCCCATCGGGAGGTATCTCTTTTATCTGACGGAAGATACCTTGAGGGACTTTTTCGCGGATTTTCCAGCAGAATATCTAGCTGACATCCAGTCACGTTTTCAGCTAGGCTTCCAGAAATTTGTCAGGTAATCATGTTAAGTTATCGCAAAGTGCAAGGATTCGGAGCACCGGCAGAGAATATCTACAGGGAAGATCTCCCAAATCGGCCGGCACCCCGTCTGAATGTCGACATTCGTCGAATTCCTCATTGATGGCAAACCATTCCCAGCGTTTCCTCTCCATTCGCTCTTTTTAGGCAAAATATTAACATCTTATGTTGGACAGACCAAATTTAACTGAAGTTTTACTATACATTCTTGGAAATTTTGATATAATTCTACATAGGTCAACTTTCCAATTATGATAGAAAATAGAATTTGATGGTTTTTATACCTATCCAAGCTGTGCGCGAGAGACCAGTCCACTGGCTACCCAGCAAGCCGGCATGCGGGGACCGACAATTGTGGAAATGACAGCCGAGAATATGTTGCTCCATGACGTCGGAAGGTTCAGAAAGGACAAATCCAACCTTATCCCAATTCCGATGGAGGATGAAGCGCGTGATCATTTTTGAAAAGCTGGAATTCTCCGCCAATCCAAGGGCTGTCCCGTTCATGCCATACGGAGCATTCTTTGAGCCTCATGCAGCACCATCGTCACATCTAATCGTCAGGAAAAGCTCACTACCCCGCAGCCGATCTTTACTTATCCACACCAGGCGGGGGAATACACAAATCGTACATAGAGTGTATCAATATCCCTTAAACATAGGCTTCGACAAAGGCAGCTCCGGTGCCGAATCCGGAGGTACGGCCGACTTCCTGCTGGCCAGCCGGAACCCTACAGCAAGCCTTACATCGATGGGAGGAACATCCCTTGTCCAACCCCCAAATCCAATTCCGAACCCATTGTTAAACCAAAGACCGTCTTCGGGCGGCTCGTCCGCAGCAAGCATAATGAAGCAGAGGAGCCGGAAGCAGCGCTTCTCTTGCGTAGAACGATGCTCTTTGTTGTCTTTCACGCATGGGAGCCGAGCAGCTGCTAGACAGAGGATTGCCGCATGCGATCAACCGGGCAAGCGAAGCGGTGACCTGGCGAAAGCCATTGACATTGTTGGCACATGTTTGAAAGGCGGAGAGCGAGGCTGGAGCGTTGCTGCTGCATATGCTCCGCCGGATTGCTTTTACCGATGAAGAGAGGGGAACGATCCAGATGGCTTTTGAAAAAGAAACGTTGTTTTGGAACGAAAAATTCGGTAGCGACGATTATACCTTGACGCGGCTACCTTACAGCAAAGCTCCAAGCTCCCTGACGCCCATTATGACAACCGTCGGCGGGACGCTTTCGGAGGAAGTGGCGCAGCGCGTCCTTCAAATGAGCAAGGGCGCTCCTCTGGCCACTTTTATGATTTTGCTCGCAGGTGTTCAGTCACTCTTGCATAAATATACAGGCGCTTCTGACATTCTGGTCGGCATGCCGGTTGTACGGAAACCGAAGGAGACGCGCCGATCCGTTAATCATACGATCATTTTGAAAAACTCGCTTTCGGCGGGTGCGACTTTTAAAACGCTTCTGAGCGAGCTGAGGACTTCCTTGCCGGAAGCGATTCAGCATCAACATATTCCGTTCCTGAAAATGACGGAGAAGCTGGATCTGCAATATGCAGACGGGATACCCGCCGTCCATACGCTAGTATCCCTTAAGGAGCTGCATCTGGACGAAATTGGGCAAAACGTGGTCACGGATTGTTCCTTTGAATTCAGCTTAACAGGCGGGGCGATACAGCTAGCGCTGTCATATAACGAGCACTTATATGACTCCGAGTTCATGACTCGGGTCGTCGGCCATCTGAATCGCCTGCTGACCGTGGGGCTTCACGAGTTGGAGCTTGACATCGTGCGTGTGGACATGCTGTCGGAGGACGAGAAATTTCAATTGTTGCAAAGCTTTAACGATACCGAGAAGGACTATCCCCGTGATCGGACGATTCATCAACTCGTGGAGGAGCAGGCGAAGCGGGTGCCCGAAGCGACGGCGGTTGTCTTTGAGGGTCGGCGGCTTTCGTACGCGGAGCTGAACGAACGGGCGAACCGGCTGGCGCGGACGCTGCGATCGGTCGGTGTGCTGCCCAATCAGCTGGTAGGCTTGATGGCCAGGAGATCACTGGAGACGGTCGTTGGCATACTGGCGGTTCTGAAAGCTGGCGGTGCCTACGTGCCGATCGACCCGGAATACCCGGAAGAACGCATCCGCTACATTCTGGAGAACTCGAACGCGCAGCTGCTGCTGACTCAAAGGGAGCTGCTGCAGCAGGTGCCGTTCGAAGGAACCGTGTTGGCGCTGGATGACGAGCAGATCTACAGCGACGATGGCTCGAACTTGGAGCCGGCCAGCGGTCCGAATGATCTTGCTTATGTCATCTATACGTCAGGTACGACGGGCAAACCCAAAGGGGTCATGCTGGAGCATCGCGGTTTGGTCAGCTTGAAGCTGATGTTCGCGGATAGGCTAGGCATCACGGAGCATGACCGGATCGTTCAATTCGCCAGCCTGTCGTTCGACGCGTCCTGCTGGGAAATGTTCAAAGCGCTCTATTTTGGCGCGGCTTTGTACATCCCGACGGCCGAGACGATTCTCGACACTCGCTTGTTCGAGAGTTATATGAACGAGCATGCGATTACGGCGGCGATTTTGCCTCCAACGTACAGCGCTTATTTGAACCCGGACCGCCTTCCCAGCTTAACGAAGCTCGTAACGGGAGGCTCTGCGGTATCGGCCGAATTCGTGCAGCAGTGGAAACCGAAGGTCCACTATTTCAATGCTTACGGCCCTACCGAAGCTTCGATTGTTACGACGCTTTGGGATGCGGATGAGGAGCAGTCGGAGCGCAGAGTCATTCCGATCGGGCGCCCGCTGGCCAATCACCGGATATTTATTTTGGATACCCACCTGCAGCTTGTGCCTCCGGGAGTGGACGGCGAGCTGTGTGTGGCAGGCGTGGGGCTTGCGAGAGGTTACCTGAACCATCCGGAGCTGACGGCAGAGAAGTTCGTGGAACATCCGTTTGCGCCTGGAGAACGCCTTTACCGGACGGGAGATCTCGCCCGCTGGCTGCCGGACGGAAATATTGAGTACTTGGGCCGGATCGATCATCAGGTGAAAATCCGTGGATTCCGGATCGAGATCGGCGAGATTGAAGAGCAACTTCTGAAGATCGACTCCGTGCAGGAGACGATCGTAATCGCGCGGGAAGGCAAAAGCGGGCAAGAACTGTGCGCTTACCTGGTCGCGAGCCACCCGCTTACGCTCGGCGAGTTGAGAAGCGCGCTGGCGCAAAAATTGCCGAATTACATGATTCCGGCGCATTTTGTTCAGCTTCCGCGGATGCCGCTCACGCCGAACGACAAAATCGACCGCAAGGCTTTGCCCGTCCCGGAAGGAAACGCACTGACCGGCGGCGCGTACGTAGCTCCCCGCAATGAAGCCGAGCGGACGCTTGCCGATGTGTGGCAGGCGGTATTGAACGCCGATCGCGTTGGGGTAACGGATCATTTCTTCGAGCTGGGCGGAGACTCGATCAAGTCCATTCAAGTATCTTCGCGGCTTCATCAAGCCGGGTACAAGCTGGAAATCCGGGATTTGTTCAAATATCCGACTATCTCACAGCTCAGCCTGCATGTGAAACCGATCGGACGTACCATCGATCAAGGCGAAATAACGGGTGAAACGGCGCTGACGCCGATTCAGCATTGGTTTTTCGAGAGCTCCTTTGCGGACCCGCATCATTTCAACCAGTCGGTGATACTGTACCGGAAGGAACGCTTCGACGAAGAGACGGTGCGTCAGGTGCTGCAAAAGCTGGCCGAGCATCATGACGCCTTGCGGATGGTGTTCCGCAAAACGGAACAAGGGTTTAGCGCGCGGAACCGTGCGATTCAAGAAGGCGGGCTGTTCACGCTGGACGTGTTCGACTTCAAGGATGCAGAGAATACCGCGCAGGCTGTGGAAGCGAAGGCAACGGACATTCAAGCGGGCATCGATCTGGAGAACGGGCCCCTCGTGAAGGCAGGACTGTTCCGATGCGCGGACGGCGATCATTTGCTGCTCGCGGTTCATCATGCCGTGGTGGACGGCGTGTCTTGGCGTATTTTGATGGAGGATTTCGCCCTGGGTTACGAGCAGGCCGGCAAAAGTGAGGAAATTCGTTTCCCGGCGAAAACGGATGCGTACCGCACTTGGTCCGAGCAGTTGGCCGCTTACGTGCAAAGCCCGGAGATGGCGAAGGAACGGGCCTATTGGCAGGCCGTGGAACAAATTGCGGTTCCGGCCGTGCCGAAGGATCTGGAGGCGGACGTTACGACGCAGCAGGACAGCGAATCGCTGTTCGTCTGTTTGACTCCCGAAGAAACGGAACTGCTGCTGAAGCGGGTTCACCGGGCCTACAACACCGAAATGAACGATATTTTGGTAACGGCGCTCGGCATAGCCATTCGCAAGTGGACGGGACACGAACGGGTGCGGATCAATCTCGAAGGACACGGACGCGAATCGATCGGAACGGATATCGACATCACGCGCACAGTCGGCTGGTTTACGACCAAGTTTCCGGTCGTCCTGGAGCCGGAAACCGACCGGGATTTGGCCTATCAGATTAAACAGGTCAAGGAAAGCTTGCGCCGCATTCCGAACAAAGGGCTTGGGTACGGCGTATGCCGCTATCTCTCCAAATCGGAGGATGGCTTTGTTTGGGGTGCAGAGCCGGAAATTAATTTTAACTACCTCGGTCAGTTCGACGATGATGTCAACCAGGACGAGATCGGCATATCATCTTATTCCAGCGGCAGCCCGGCCAGCGACCGGCAGGCCCGCAGCTTTGTGCTGGATATCAACGGCATGGTGCTGGACGGCGCTTTATCGCTCGATCTCAGCTACAGCCGGAAGCAGTATCGCAAGGAAACGATGGAATCCTTCGCTCAGCGGCTTGAGCAAAGTCTCCGAGAGCTCATTACCCACTGCGCAGGCAAAGAAAACACCGAATTGACGCCGAGCGACGTGCAATTTAAAGGCTTGACCATCGCGGAATTGGAGCAAATCGCCCAGCGCTCGGGCCATCTCGGGGAAATCGAAAATATTTACTCGCTTACGCCGATGCAGAAGGGCATGTGGTTCCACAGCGCGCTTGACCGGCAGACGGCCGCTTACTTCGAGCAAACGCGGTTTACGATGCGGGGAGCACTCGACGTCCAGCTTTTCGAGAGGAGCTGGATGGAGCTTGCGAAACGTCATCTGGTGCTGCGGGCAAATTTTGTGAAAGGACCGGCGGGCGAGCCGCTGCAAATCATATACCGCGACAAGCCGGTCGGCTTTGAATATGAAGAGCTGCTCCATTTGCAGGCGGACGAGAAACAAACGTATTTGGATAAAAAGGCCGAGGATGACAAGCTTCGCGGCTTCGACCTGGAACATGATGCGCTCGTTCGGGTTACGATCCTGCGCACCGAAGAGCAAAGCTATCATGTGCTGTGGAGTTTCCAGCATATTTTGATGGACGGCTGGTGTCTGCCGCAGCTGACGCAGGAGCTGTTTGAGACGTATTCGGCCTTGGCATCCGGCAAGCAGCCAGCGGGAGATAAGGGATCGGATTATGGCGCTTATATCGAATGGTTGGAGAAACAGGACGATCAGGCGGCATCCGGCTATTGGACGGCATTCCTGGCAGGTTATGAAGGGCAAACCGTACTCCCAGGACAAAAGGAACCGGCGCCAAACGGCAGATTTACGGCTGATCACGTCACCGCCGAGCTCGGCAAGGATTTGAGCGAGCGAATGGACCGGGTGGCGAAACAGCGCCTGGTTACGGTCAATACGCTGCTGCAAGCCGCATGGGGCGTGATGCTACAAAAATATAACGGGACAAACGATGCCGTATTCGGCAGCGTCGTAGCCGGAAGACCGGCGGAAATCCCGGGCATCGAGTCCATGATCGGGCTGTTCATCAATACGGTGCCGGTCCGCGTCACGAGCGAAGCGGACACCGTGTTCGCCGACCTGATGGCGAAGCTCCAAGAGCGGGCGCTGGAGTCTGGGCGTTATGATTACTATCCGCTGTATGAAATTCAAGCCCACAGCGTGCAAAAGCAGAACCTGATCAACCATATCATCGCTTTCGAGAACTATCCGGTGGACGAGCAGATGGAGCAGGCGGGCGACCAGCAGCACGGCGACCTGACGATCGCTGACGTTCAGATGGAGGAGCAGACGAACTATAACTTCAACGTGACCGTGGTGCCGGGAGTCGAGATCGAAATTCGTTTCGACTTTAACGCCGAAGTGTTCGATAAAGACAGCATCGAGCGGCTCAAGGGGCATCTGGTCCATCTGCTGGAGCAGGTGACGGATAACCCGGAAATTACAGTGGGCGAGCTGGAACTTGTGACGGAGGCGGAAAAGGCCGACCTTCTTGGACGTTTTAACGACACCATCACGGAATTTCCGCGCGGGAAGACGCTCATTCAATTGTTCGAAGAGCAGGCGGAGCGCATCCCGGATGCAGCTGCCATCTCCTTGAATGAGCAAGAGCTGACCTACCGCGAGCTGAACGAACGCGTCAATCGCCTTGCCCGTACCTTGCGTAGCCACGGGATATCCAAAGGCCGTCTGGTCGCCATTATGGCTGAGCGTTCCATCGAAATGGTGGTAGGCATGCTGGCGGCACACAAAGCCGGAGCGGCTTATGTACCGATTGACCCGGAATATCCCGACGAGCGTATCCGTTTCTTGATCGAGGATTCGGGAGCGCAGGTCATGCTGACGCAAAGCCGCTTGCGCGAGCGCCTGGCGGGTTCAGACTCCGTGATCTTACTGGATGACGAGTCCTTCTATCACGAGGACGGCACAAATCTTAATCCGGGCACCGAAGCGACAGATCTGGCCTGCGTCATCTATACGTCAGGTACGACGGGCAAGCCGAAAGGCAACCTTGTTTCGCACCGCAACATCGTGCGGATCGTGCGAAATACGAATTATATCGACATCACCGAGCGGGATCATGTCCTCCAGCTTTCAAGCTATTCGTTCGACGGAGCGATTTTCGATATTTTCGGCGCTTTGACCAATGGGGCGCGGCTGGTGCTGGTTCCCCGCGAGACTTTGCTGGAAATCGGCCGGCTGGCGGATCTCATCCAGCACGAGCGCATCTCGGTCATGCTGATTACGACGGCTTACTTCAACGTCCTTGTAGATGTGAACGTCGACTGCCTGCGGGATGTCCGGGCGATTTTGTTTGGAGGAGAGCGCGTGTCGGTCGGCCATGTGCGTCGAGCGCTCGCCCATATCGGACCGGGCAGGCTTAACCACCTGTACGGCCCGTCGGAAAGCACGGTTTATACCACGTACCTTCCGGTCGACTTTGTCGATGAGTCGGCGGTTACCGTACCCATCGGACGGCCGATCAGCAATACGACGGTGTATATCGTCGACAGCCGGAATAAGCTTCTGCCGATCGGCGTGGCTGGAGAGCTTTGCGTCGGCGGAGAAGGCTTGGTACGAGGCTACAATAACCGGCCGGAGCTGACGGCGGAGAAATTTGTGGACAATCCATTTGTGCCGGGAGAGCGCATGTATCGGACGGGGGATTTGGCGAAATGGCTTCCGGACGGCACGATCGAATACGTGGGACGGACGGACGATCAAGTGAAAATCCGCGGCTTCCGCATTGAGCTGGGAGAGATCGAAGCTCAGCTTCAGAAAGTGGAGGGAATTCGGAAAACGACGGTATTCGCGAGGGAGAACGCCTCCGGCGAGAAGCAGCTTTGCGCCTATTATGAAGCGGACTACGAGCTTCCGGCGGCCGAGCTGAAGAGCGTGCTTTCCCAGGAACTGCCGGCCTACATGATCCCGGCGTACCTGATCCAGTTGGAGCGGCTCCCGCTGACGGCGAACGGCAAGGTCGACCGCCGATCCCTTCCGACGCCGGAGGAGAGCTTGCAGCCGGGCGAAGGACGTACTCCGCCTCGTACTCCGCTGGAAGCCAGCTTGGCCGGAATTTGGAAAAGCGTACTCGGATTGGAGCACATCGGCGTTCATGACAACTTCTTCGACCTGGGCGGCCATTCCCTGCGGGCGACGACACTGGTGAGCAAGGTGCATCAGGAGCTGAACGTCGAGCTGCCTCTGCGCGACGTATTCCGCTACTCGACGATCGAAGAGATGGCTCTCGCCATCACCCGGATCGGAGAGCAGTCATTCTCGTCGATTCCGCTGGCAGGCGTAAGAGAATATTATCCGCTTTCCTCAGCTCAGAAGCGGCTGTTTATCCTGAATCAGCTAGAAGGGTCCGATCAGAGCTACAACATGCCGGGCGTGCTGCTGCTGGAAGGATCGATTGACCGGAGCCTGCTGGAGAAGGCTTTCCGCGGACTGATCGTACGGCACGAAACGCTACGAACCGGCTTTGAGATCGTACAAGGCGAAGCAGTACAGCGCATTTACGAGAGCGTCGACTTTGCCGTCGAGTACCGTCATGCGAGCGAGGAAGAAGCGCCTGAAGTCGTGCAGGCCTTCATCCGACCTTTCGACTTGGCGAAGCCTCCGCTGCTGCGGGTGGAGCTCGTAGAGCTCGCAACCGAACGTTATTT
Organism: Paenibacillus sp. JJ1683; assembly: GCF_053006485.1. Classification (NCBI taxonomy): domain Bacteria; kingdom Bacillati; phylum Bacillota; class Bacilli; order Caryophanales; family Paenibacillaceae; genus Paenibacillus; species Paenibacillus sp. JJ1683. The sequence continues at coordinate 4,987,911 of NZ_CM129820.1, read as the reverse complement.
GCTGATGTTCGACATGCACCATATCGTCTCCGACGGGGTTTCGATGGACGTGTTAGTCGAGGAACTCGTTCGTCTGTACGGTGGCGAGTCATTAGAGCCTTTGCGCATTCAATACAAGGACTATGCGGTATGGCAGCAGTCGGACGAGCAAAAAGCGCAGTTGAAACGCGAGGAAGCTTACTGGCTGGACCGTTACCGGGGTGAACTGCCGGTTCTGGAAATGCCGACGGACTATCCGCGTCCTGCCTTGCAGAGCTTTGAGGGACAAACGCTGACGTCCTTCGTGGACGAGGCAACGAACGAAGGCTTGAAGCAACTGGCCGCTCAAAGAGGAACGACGCTGTATATGGTGCTGCTTGCGGCATATACCGTGCTTTTGCATAAATACACAGGTCAGGACGATTTGATCGTCGGAACGTCGATTGCGGGCAGAACGCACGGAGACACGCAGCCTTTGATCGGAATGTTCGTCAATACGCTGGCGCTCCGCAATTATCCGGCTTCGGAGAAGACCTTCCTGTCGTATCTGGAAGAAGTGAAAGAAACGACCTTAGGTGCTTACGAGCATCAGAATTATCCGTTCGAAGAGCTCGTCGATAAAGTGCAGGTCAGCCGGGATTTGAGCCGCAATCCGCTGTTTGACACGATGTTCTCCCTGCAAAACTTGGAGGATAAAGAGTTTGAGCTGGAAGGGCTGAAATTGTCCCCGTACCCTAGCGAATACGGTACGGCCAAGTTCGACCTGAGTGTGGATGTTACGGAAGAAAACGGCGGCCTGGAGTGCAGCTTTGAATTCGCAACGGCTCTTTATAAAGAAAGCACGATCCGGCGGTTGTCGACTCATTTCGGACATTTGCTTGCGGCGATCGTAAGCTGTCCGGATGCGAAGATTGCCGAGCTGAACTTGCTGACGGCAGAGGAAAAAGAACAAATTCTCGGCGCGTTTAACCCGGCGCAGCCGGAAGCGGCTCCTGCGGCGGCGTTCCACCGGCTGTTCGAGGAACAGGCGGAGCGCACGCCGGAAGCGGCGGCCGTCGTGTACGAGAACGACCGGCTGACGTATGCGGAGCTGAACGAGCGGGCGAACCGCTTGGCGGCCACGCTGCGCACAAGCGGCATCGGCCGGGAGACGATCGTCGGCATTCTCGCCGAGCGTTCGGTGGACTTGCTGGTGGCCGTGCTGGCCGTCTGGAAAGCAGGCGGGGCGTATGTGCCGCTTGACCCGGATTACCCGGCGGAGCGCGTGCGGTTCATGCTTGAAGACAGCGGAGCGAAGGTGCTGCTGACGCAAACGGCGCTGCGAGAGCGTGCCGAAGCCTGGCTCGGCGAAGAGGAGCTGGCGCTAGCGGCGGTGCTGTACCTGGACGACGAAGCGTCGTACAGCGAGGAGCGGGCGAATGCGCCGATTGTCTTCGGCATTTCCAGCAAGCTGACGGATGCTGTGGACGACGGTGATGAGAGCCCTCAGAATGTTGGCACCGACAGCTTCCATGAAGCCCGTCCGGAGGATCTGGCTTACGTAATCTACACGTCGGGAACGACGGGCAAGCCGAAGGGCGTGATGATCGAACACCGCAGCCTGGTGAACACGGCGGCGGGCTACCGGCGGGAATACCGGTTGGATCAGTTCCCAGTGCGGCTGCTGCAGCTCGCAAGCTTCTCGTTCGACGTGTTCGTGGGAGATATCGCGCGGACGCTGTACAACGGAGGCACGATGGTGATTGTGCCGAAGGACGACCGGATCGATCCGTCTCGTCTGCACCACTGGATTGAGCGGGAGCGGGTCACCATCTTCGAATCGACGCCAGCGCTGATCGTGCCGTTCCTGGAGTACGTGCACGAGCAGCGGCTGGATATGAGCGGGATGGAGCTGTTGATCACGAGCTCGGACAGCTGCAGCGTGGGGGATTACCGGACCTTGAAGGAACGCTTCGGCTCGTTGTTCCGGATCATCAACGCATACGGCGTGACGGAAGCGGCGATCGACTCCAGCTTCTACGACGAGGAGCTAGCGAAGCTGCCGCAGACAGGCCATGTGCCGATCGGCAAAGCATGGCTGAACGCCAAGTTCTACATCGTGGACGTGCATCTGAACCCGGTGCCGGTCGGGGTGCTGGGCGAGCTGGTTATCGGCGGAGTCGGAGTGGCGCGCGGGTACTTGAACCGTCCGGAGTTGACGGAAGAGAAGTTCGTAGACAGCCCGTTCGCCGCGGGCGAGCGGTTGTACCGCACGGGAGACTTGGCGCGGTGGATGGAAGACGGCAACGTGGACTTCATCGGCCGGATCGACAACCAGGCGAAAATCCGGGGGTACCGGATCGAGACGGGCGAGATCGAGTCGCAGCTGCTGCGGGTGGAAGGCGTACGCGAAGCGGTGGTGCTGGTTCGAAGTGACGCGAACGGGCAGAAGGCGCTATGCGCGTATTACACGCCGGATACCGGAGCGGAGCTGGCAGTAAACGATCTGCGCAGCGCGCTGGCGCAGGAGTTGCCGGGGTACATGATCCCGTCGTACTTCGTGGAGCTGGAGCGCCTGCCTCTGACGCCGAACGGAAAGATTGACCGGAAGGCGCTGCCAGCGCCGGAAGGGGAAGCGGGAAGCGGAACGGAGTACGTCGCACCGCGCAATGAGCTGGAAACAAAGCTGGCGGCGATTTGGCAGGAGGTGCTGGGGCTTGCGAAGGAGATTGGCGTTCACGACAATTTCTTCGACATCGGCGGCCACTCCCTGCGGGCGACGACGCTGGTCAGCAAGATTCATAAAGAGTTGAACGTGGATCTGCCGCTGCGCGACGTGTTCCGCCATTCCACCATCGAGAGCATGGCGGCCGCCATTTCCCGGCTGGATGAGCAGACATTCGTTTCCATTCCGGTGGCGGATGACCGAGAGGTGTACCCGCAATCTTTTGCTCAAAAACGTCTCTTTATCCTGAATCAACTGGAAGGCGCGGAGCTTAGCTACAACATGCCGGAAGCGATGCTGCTGGAGGGTGCTTTGGACCGGGCAAGGTTCGAAGAAGCGTTCCGTAAGCTCGTGACGCGGCATGAAACGCTGCGCACCGGGTTCGAAATGGTGGATGGCGAAGCATCGCAGCGGATTTATCAGGACGTGAATGTTGCCGTGGAGTTTTATCGAGCGGATAAGCAAGAGGCCGAAGAGACGGTTCGTCGTTTCGTCCGTCCGTTTGACTTGGCGAAGCCTCCGCTGCTGAGGGTAGGCCTTGTCGAGCTGGCTCCGGAACGCCATATTCTAATGTACGACATGCATCATATTATTTCCGACGGCGTATCGATGGAAATCTTTGTTGAAGAATTCGTCCGCTTGTACGGCGGCGAGCAATTGGAGCCTCTGCGCATTCAGTACAAAGACTACACCGTTTGGCAGCATTCGCAGAAGCAGAAGGAACGGCTTCAGCGCCAGGAGGCATACTGGCTGGACATGTTCCAAGGCGAGCTTCCGGTGCTGGAAATGCCGACCGACTATCCGCGTCCGGCCGTGCAGAGCTACGAAGGCCAAACGCTGGAGTTTTTCTTCGACGCTTCGAAAACCGACGGCCTGAAGCAGCTGGCCTCGGAAACGGGCACGACGCTGTTTATGGTGCTGCTTGCGGCGTATAACGTCCTTTTGCATAAATATTCAGGTCAGGAAGACGTGATCGTCGGTACACCGATTGCTGGAAGGAATCATGGAGATGTACAGCCGTTGATCGGGATTTTCTTAAACACGCTGGCTATCCGCAGTTATCCGGCTTCGGAGAAGACATTCCTGTCATACCTGAACGAAGTCAAAGAAACGACCCTCCACGCCTTCGAGCATCAAAACTATCCGTTCGAAGAATTGGTGGACAAGGTGCAAGTCACCCGTGATTTAAGCCGCAATCCGCTCTTCGACACGCTGTTTACGATGCAGAATACGGAGAACGAGGAATTTGAGCTGGAAGGGCTTCGCCTGATTCCTTATCCGAGCGCACTGGATACCGCGAAGTTTGATATCAGCTTGGATGTGGGCGAGGAGAACGGCGGCTTGGATTACAGCTTCGAATATGCGACGGCTCTCTACAAAAGGGAGACGATCGAACGGCTGGCGAAACATTACGAACAGCTGCTCGTAACGATCGTAAGCCGTCCGGATGCGAAGATCGCCGAGCTGAACTTGCTGACGGCAGAGGAAAAAGAACAAATTCTCGGCGCGTTTAACCCGGCGCAGCCGGAAGTGGCTCCTGCGGCCGCGTTCCATCGGCTGTTCGAAGAACAAGCGGAGCGCACGCCGGAAGAGACGGCCGTTGTGTACGAGAACGACCGGCTGACGTATGCGGAGCTGAACGAGCGGGCAAACCGCTTGGCGACCACGGTGCGCGCAAGCGGCATCGGCCGGGAGACGATCGTCGGCATTCTCGCCGAGCGTTCGGTGGACTTGCTGGTGGCCGTGCTGGCCGTCTGGAAAGCGGGCGGGGCGTATGTGCCGCTCGACCCGGATTACCCGGCGGAGCGCGTGCGGTTCATGCTTGAAGACAGCGGAGCGAAGGTGCTGCTGACGCAAACGGCGCTGCGAGAGCGTGCCGAAGCCTGGCTCGGCGAAGAGGAGCTGGCGCTAGCGGCGGTGCTGTACCTGGACGACGAAGCGTCGTACAGCGAGGAGCGGGCGAATGCGCCGATGGTCTCCGGCAAGCTGACGGATGCTGTGGACGACGGCGATGAGAGCCCTCAGAATGTTGGCACCAACAGCTTCCATGAAGCCCGTCCGGAGGATCTGGCGTACGTGATCTACACGTCGGGAACGACGGGCAAGCCAAAGGGCGTGATGATCGAGCACCGCAGCCTGGTGAACACGGCGGCGGGCTACTGGCGGGAATACCAGTTGGATCAGTTTCCGGTTCGGCTGCTGCAGCTCGCAAGCTTCTCGTTTGACGTGTTCGTGGGAGATATCGCGCGGACGCTGTACAACGGAGGCACGATGGTGATTGTGCCGAAGGACGACCGGATTGATCCGTCTCGTCTGCACCACTGGATTGAGCAGGAGCGGGTCACCATCTTCGAATCGACGCCGGCGCTGATTGTGCCGTTCCTGGAGTACGTGCACGAGCAGCAACTGGATATGAGCCGGATGGAGCTGTTGATCACGAGCTCGGACAACTGCAGCGTGGGGGATTACCGGACCTTGCAGGAGCGCTTCGGCTCGTTGTTCCGGATCATCAACGCATACGGCGTGACGGAAGCGGCGATCGACTCCAGTTTCTACGACGAGGAACTGGCGAAGCTGCCACAGACAGGCAATGTGCCGATCGGCAAAGCGTGGCTGAATGCGAAATTCTACATCGTGGACGCGCATCTGAACCCGGTGCCGGTCGGGGTGCTGGGCGAACTGGTCATCGGCGGAATCGGAGTGGCGCGCGGGTACTTGAACCGTCCGGAGCTGACGGAAGAGAAGTTCGTAGACAGCCCGTTCGCCGCGGGCGAGCGGCTGTACCGCACGGGAGACTTGGCGCGGTGGATGGAAGACGGCAACGTGGACTTCATCGGCCGGATCGACAACCAGGCGAAAATCCGGGGGTACCGGATTGAGACGGGCGAGATCGAGTCGCAGCTGCTGCGGGTGGAAGGCGTGCGCGAAGCGGTGGTGCTGGTTCGAAGTGACGCGAACGGGCAGAAGGCGCTATGCGCGTATTACACGCTGGATACCGGAGCGGAGTTGGCGGTGAACGATTTGCGCAGCGCGCTGGCGCAGGAGCTGCCGGGGTACATGATCCCGTCGTACTTCGTGGAGCTGGAGCACCTGCCTCTGACGCCGAACGGAAAGATTGACCGGAAGGCGCTGCCGGCGCCGGAAGGGGAAGCGGGAAGCGGAACGGAGTACGTCGCACCGCGCAATGAGCTGGAAACGAAGCTGGCGGCGATTTGGCAAGAGGTGCTGGGGCTTGCGAAGGAGATTGGCGTTCACGACAACTTCTTCGACATCGGCGGCCACTCCCTGCGGGCGACGACGCTGGCGGGCAAGGTATTTAAGGAATTAAACGTCAACCTGCCGCTGCGCGACGTATTCCGTCACTCGACGATTGCGGCGATGGCTGAGGCGATCGCCCGGATGGAACGGCGGGAGCATGAGGCCATTCCTCAAGCGGAGGAGAGAGAGTACTACCCTCTGTCCTCCGCGCAGAAACGGCTGTTCATTCAGCACACGCTGGATGGAGCGGATCAGCTTTACAACATGCCGGAGCTGGTGCAGGTGGAAGGCGAGTTTGATTTAGACCGGTTGGAAGCCGCCTTGCGGAAATTGATAACACGGCATGAATCGCTGCGCACCGGTTTTGAAATCGTGAAGGGCGAAGCGGTTCAGCGGATTTACCCGCAGGTCGATTTTGCTATCGAGCATCATCAAGCGGATAAAGAGGATGCGGCTCAAATCGAGCAGATCGTCCGCAGCTTCATTCGTCCGTTTGATCTCGGCAAGCCGCCGCTGCTGCGCGCCGGGGTCATCGAGTTGGAGCCGAACCTGCATATTCTCCTTTTCGACATGCACCATATGGTGTCTGACGGCGTATCGATGGCGATTGTGATCGATGAGTTCTCAAGTTTCTACGCCGGGGAAGAACTGCCGCCACTGCGCATTCAATACAAGGATTATGCCGTTTGGCAGCAGTCGAAGGCCCACCGAGAGCGGATCGGGCGGCAGGAAGCGTACTGGCTGCAAACCTTCGAAGGCGAGCTGCCGACGGCGGACCTGCCGATCGACTACGAACGGTCCGCGGCTCGCAGCTACGAAGGCGCGCATCTGGAGTTCAACGTCGAAGCTTCTCTCTCTGCGCGGCTACGCGAATTGGCGGCCGAGCGTGAAAGCACACTGTTCATGGTGCTGCTTGCGGCTTATACCGTGCTGCTGTCCAAGTACAGCGGGCAGGAGGACTTGATCGTGGGCACCCCGGTGGCGGGAAGAACGAACGCCGATTTGGAATCGGTCATCGGGATGTTTGTCAATACGCTGGCGATCCGCAATCGTCCTTCGGGCGACAAGACGTTCTTGTCCTACCTGGAAGAAGTGAAGGAAACGGCTTTGGGTGCTTTCGAGAACCAGGACTATCCATTCGAGGAGCTCGTGGAGCGTTTGAATGTGAAGCGGGAGCCGGGCCGCTTCCCACTGTTCGATGCCGTTTTCGACTTGCAAAATATCGAAGAACGAGACGCCGAGCTGGAAGGGGTTAGCCTGAAGACTTACGAGCTTGACCATTTGGAAGAAGCAAAGTTCGATCTGACGCTGTTTATGTATGAAAACAACGGGGCGCTGAGCGGGGGCTTCTTCTACGCCACCAAGCTGTTCAAAGAAGCGATGATCCGCACCTTGACCGAGGATTACCTGCGGGTACTGTCTCAAATTGCGGAAAATCCACAACTCGAGCTAAGCCGGATTGAATATCATAAACCGGCGGCAGGCGCAAAGAGTGCCGTCGATACGATCGAATTCGCGTTCTAATCCTACAAGCGCGCCTCCGCCGTCAAACGAAAGCGGCGCGCATCCCAAGGAAGACGGCGAACAACGTCCAAGCCCGTAAACGCGCAGGCCGAAAGCAAGCTTTTTCGGACCTGCGCCGGGGCATGCGGTCACTTCATTTTTAGGGGAGGTACGAATGAAATCTTTGTTTGAAAAGGAAGAACGGTACTGGAGCGGCAAGTTTGACGCCGATGACAGCCTGAGCTTCCTTCCCTACAGTCAATCCTCCAAATTATCGGCCGACGGGGAAGCTGCGGCCGAGCCGGGTTTGCTTCACCGTACTCTGCCGAGCGAAATCTCGGAGAGAATCATTTGCCTTGCCAACGGTTCGGATTTGGCTTTGTACATGATTGTTTTGGCAGGAGTAAAAAGCCTGCTGTTCAAATATACCGGGCGGGACCAAGTGCTGGTCGGCATGCCTTCTTATAGCGCAGACCCCGACGGGACTCCGCCGCCGCATGACATCTTGGTGATCAAGACGTCCGTAAGCCGCGAGACTACGCTGAGAACGCTGCTCGGGGGCATCAAAGCCTCCATCGGCGAGGCGCTGGAGCATCAGCACCTGCCTTTTCGGAAAATGGTGGAGCCGCTCCATCTGGACTATACGGGGGACGGTCTCCCGGTCGTCAACACCGTCGCATCCTTCGCCCCGATTCATCCGGAACCGCTGGGCAACCGGGTGGCGGCCGATACGGTTTTTCGCTTCGACCGCAAAAACCACTCCATCGAGCTGGAAATAAGCTTTGACGGGCAGCGGTACGAGCGGGCATTTGTAGAACAGGCGGCCGACCATCTTGTTCGGCTGCTGTCCGTGCTTTTATTTCAGCCGGATCTGGAGCTTGGACAAGCCGATGTGCTGTCCCCAGACGAGAGGGAGACGCTGCTGAAGCGATTTAATGACACCGAAACCGGGTTCGAGCGGGGGAAAACGATTTACGGCTTGTTCGAAGAACAGGCGGAGCTTTACCCGGACAACGTGGCCGCCGTCATGAACGAGCGGCAGCTGACCTACCGCGAGCTGAACGAGCAATCCAACCGCCTTGCGCGGAAGCTGCGGGAGACGGGAGTAGAAGCGGACCAGCTGGTAGCGATTCTGGCCGAACGCTCGCTCGATATGGTCGTCGGCATTCTGGCGATTCTCAAAGCGGGCGGAGCATACGTGCCTGTCGATCCCGACTACCCGGAGGAGCGCATCCGCTTCATGATCGAGGATTCGGGTGCGCCGTTATTGCTGATTCAAAAGCATCTGCACGAGAAGACCGACTTCGTAGGAACGCGCCTCGAATTGGACGATTTCGTTTGGGGCGACAGAGGGGCGGACTCCGAAAGTGCGCTGGACGCTTCGAACCTGGAGCCGATTTCCGGGCCGCTCAACCTGGCTTATGTCATCTACACGTCGGGAACGACCGGCAGACCGAAAGGAACGCTGATCGAGCATAAGAACGTCGTGCGCCTCCTGTTCAACGACAAGAACCTATTCGACTTCGGGCCGTCCGACACGTGGACGCTGTTTCACTCGTTCTGCTTCGATTTCTCCGTCTGGGAAATGTACGGAGCGCTGCTGAACGGAGGCAAGCTGGTCATCGTACCGCCGCTCACAGCGAAAAATCCAGCCGATTTCCTGGCGCTGCTGGGCCGCGAACAGGTTACCATTTTGAACCAGACGCCAACGTACTTCTACCAGCTGCTGCGTAAGGTCTTGGCGGACCATCCGTACGATTTGCGGATTCGCAACGTCATCTTCGGGGGCGAAGCGCTGAGTCCGCTGCTGCTCAAGGGCTTCAAGACGAAGTACCCGGAGACGAAGCTGATTAATATGTACGGCATTACCGAGACGACGGTTCACGTTACATATAAGGAAATCACGTGGGTCGAAATGGAGGCGGCGAAGAGCAATATCGGCAAGCCGATCCCGACGCTGAGGGTGTACGTCCTTGATGAAAGCCGCCGCCCTGTGCCGATCGGTGTAGCGGGCGAAATGTACGTGGCCGGGGAAGGCCTTGCGAGAGGATACCTGAACCGTCCGGATCTGACGGCGGAGAAGTTCGTCGATTCCCCGTTTGCGGAGGGGGAGAAACTGTACCGCTCGGGCGACTTGGCGGCTTGGCTGCCGGACGGCAACATCGAATACCTGGGCCGGATCGATCATCAGGTGAAAATCCGCGGGTACCGGATCGAGCTGGACGAAATCGAGACGCAGTTGCTGAAGATCGCCGCCGTGCAAGAAGCCAAGGTGCTCGACCGCGACGACGCGAACGGCCAAAAGCAGCTTGTCGCTTACTACGTTGCGGAAACGAGGCTGGCGGCGCATGAACTCAAGGAGGAGCTTGCCAAGCAGCTTCCGGGGTATATGATTCCTTCGCACCTCGTGCAGCTTGCGCGGATGCCGCTGACGCCGAATGGGAAAATCGACCGCAAAGCGCTGCCCGCGCCGGAGGAAGCCGCGGCCCGAGGAACGGAATATGTCGCGCCGAGAACGCTGCTCGAAATGAAGATCGCCCGCGTCTGGCAGGATACGCTTGGCGTTCCGCAGGTCGGCGTAAAGGATAACTTTTTTGAGTTGGGTGGCAATTCGTTAAGTCTGATGAGGCTCGTTCAAGCCGTTTACGATGAAACGGGCATTGAGATACCGCTAAACCGCCAATTCCACAATGTAACAGTTGAAGCCATGGCTTTCGGAGAGGGGGACCTGGGCCTGGATAAAGGGGGAGACTCCTTCATTAAGCTGAATAAAGCAGGAGATCTGAACGTGTTCTGCTTCCCTCCGGGCAGCGGCTTCGGTATCGGTTACCGAGAGCTCGCAAGCAGGCTCGACGGTCGGTTCGTGCTTCACGGCATTGATTTTATCGACGATGCCGTCGATTACGAGGCCATGCTGAACCGTTATGTGGACGAGATCGTCCACATCCAGCCGGAAGGACCTTACGTGCTGCTCGGCTACTGCTTCGGAGGAAACCTGACGTTCGAGGTAGCCAAAACGATGGAGAAAAGAGGGTATTCCGTAACAGACGTGCTTATGGTGGACTCGTGGATTAAGCACACGCTGACGCCTTCCGAAACGTCGGAGAAAGAGCTTGAAGAAACGCTTGCCGATTTCGACGAAGAAGAGAAGGGATTAATGAGCAACCCGCTCATGCGGGAGCGGGTTCATCGGAAGGTCAAAGCGACCTTGGCGTACGAAGCGCAGCTCATTAATTCCGGCACGATCCCGGCCAGGATTTACGAACTGATTGCGAAGGACAGCGAAGCGTTCCGCCTGGAGCACCAATTGCCTTCCTGGCGGGGGGCAACGACGCAAGCTTACGCTGATTACCGGCTGGAGGGCGCGCACGAGGAATTGCTGGAACTCGCGCGCGTGGACGAAACGGCCGTCGTCATCCGGGACATCTTAGAGCAAGTCAAGCGGCAGATTGAAGCGGAGGCCGGTGTACTGCATGGAAGCTGACCGACAGCCGTCTGTTCAAGAACAAGGCACAGCGGCGCCTTTCAAGCGCCAAACCGCTTACGCCGCCTGGAAAGCGTTCCGCTGGCTGATGTCCTATGTAAGCCGTCACAAAGGCTGGATGATCGTCGGTGTCTTGTCCGCGATTGCCGCCGCCGTTATTGAGATATGGACGGGAGGTTTGATCGAGCAACTGACCACCCAGGCCGAGAAGGGGGCGGGGCCAATCGTTCTGCAAATCGTGTACGCGGTTTTTGTGGTCATCTTGATCGGTGTGCCGGCGAAGTTTTTCATGAGCTTCGGCGTGGAGCGAAGCAGCGCCTCTGCGGTGCAGGATATCCGCAACCATGTCATGCGTCATATCGGTAAACTCCCGGTCTCCTATTTAGAAAAGCAGCACTCTGGCGACGTATTGTCGCGGATCAACAACGACCTGCAGCTCATCCAGCAGTTTATGATTCGGGACCTCGCCCAGTGGTTTTATCATCCGCTGTTGTTCATCGGCTGTTTCGCTTATTTGCTCTACCTCCAATGGGAGCTGATGCTGTACAGCCTGCTGTTATTTCCCGTAGCGCTGCTGGTTTCCCAATGGATCGGCAAGCAGTTGGAGCGGTTGACGGAGGAAGCCCAGGCGAACATGGGCCGAATGAACGTCAACCTCCAGGATACGCTTGGGGGTATGCCTATTGTAAAAAGCTACCTGCTATCCGGCATGTTATCTCGCTCCTACCAAGTGCTGCTGCAATTGACGGCCCAAAAAAAGCTGGCCGTGAAAAAGCGGGAAGCCTGGGTCAACCCGCTGCTTTCCACGTTGATGATCAGCCCGATCATTTTCGCCGTCAGTTACGGAAGCTATTTGATCTACAAAGGGCAGCTAGGCGCGGGAGAGCTGATCGCCTTCCTGTACTTGCTGAATCTGTGTCTGGAACCGCTGGAGCATATTCCCGAGCTCATCACGCGGACGTTCGAAATGACCGGTGCCCTGAGAAGGGTCTCCGAAATCGTCGAGCAGCCGACCGAAACGGAAAATGGCCGTTCGCTATCGAAAGCGAGCGCCGCCCCCATCGAGTTTCAGAACGTAACCTTCGGGTATGAGGAGAGCTCCCCGATCCTGCGGAATGTTAGCTTCTCGGTGCCGGAAGGGAAGACGATCGCGCTTGTCGGAGCGAGCGGCGGAGGGAAGAGCACGGTGTTTAAGCTTGTATGCGGCTTTTATCCGCTTCCGAAGGACCAGGGCGAGATCCGCGTGTTCGGCAGCCTGATCCACGGCGCCGATCCGGAGCAGCTTCGGTCGCATTTTTCCGTGGTAACTCAGGATTCGTATTTGTTTAGCGGCACGATCGCTGAAAATATCGGCTACGGGCGGGAAGTAGCGTCGATGGACGAGATTATCGAATCCGCCAAAGCCGCTCAGGCGCATTCCTTCATTATGCAGCTTCCCGACGGCTACCAGACGTATGTCGGAGAGCGCGGAGGCTTTTTGTCCGGCGGGCAGCGCCAGCGCATTGCAATGGCCCGGGCTTTTCTGAAGGATGCTCCCGTTCTGCTGCTGGACGAGCCAACGTCGGCTCTTGATCCGGAGTCGGAAAGCGCGGTTCAGGAAGCGCTGGGCGTATTGATGAAGCAGAGAACGACGATGATTATTGCCCACCGGCTTTCTACAGTACAAAACGCCGACGAAATTTGGGTCATGGAACAGGGGAGTATTGTTGAAAAGGGCACTCATGAACAATTGCTGAAGATGAAGGGACTGTACGCCCAGTCGTACTATCAGGAATTTACCGAGTCTGCCGAACGCAGGGAGGTGGCGTACACATGAAAAAGGGCGGATGGCTCTTGCAAGTGAAAGAACTAAGCTACTTGCTGATGTTTATGAACCGCAAGCGCAAAACCCAGTACGCCATTGGCCTGGCAGTGACGGCGCTCACCCAGACATTGTTCCTGATCGCCTTCAGCTTGGTCGTACATAACTTGGTTGATTTCGCCGTGTCCCGAGATACGTCCCTGATAGTGGAAGCCTTTATTATTTTGGGCGCGGCCTTGTTCCTGGAAAATGTGATTTCTCCCTGGTTCATTTACTTATACCAGCGCAGTGTCGAGCTGACTGTGCTGAATATCCGCGAACGTCTTTATGAAAAGCTGTGCCGGGTGCGGCCGAGATTCCTGGAGCAGACGCACCATGGGGACTTGCTGTCGCGGGTGAACAACGACGTAACGACCGTTGAGTTTACATTCTCGCAGGTTTACTTTGTTTTGCTGCTTCAAGTTGTCTTTTGCATCGGCTCCATTGTCTCCATGGTGTTGATCGATTGGCGGTTTGCCGGCGTATCCTTCGTCATTCTGCTGCTGTCCTCCGTGGTCAGCCTGAAATTTGCGCGGGATATTCGCGCCTTGTCCGAACAAGGCTTGCAAACGCTCGGTAAAATGACCGAAAAATTCAAAGATTTTATGGGCGGCATTCAAATTGTGAAGCTGTTCCGCATCCGCACGATTTACGGCCAGTACGAGGCGTTGAACGAACAAATGACGCAGACGCTTCGGCAAACCGCGCAGAAGAACGGCATGCAGGCTGCGGTGAATCATTTTATCAGCTACGTCACGTTCTGCGGCATCATCGTCATCGGCAGTCTTCTTTATGCCTACGGACTGATGGGAATGGGAAGCGTCGCCGCCCTGGCGGTTCTGCAAGTGAATCTGACGCACGCCTTGTTGAACTTGGGGACGGTTCTGTCGATGACCCAAAATTCGCTCGCGGGCGCTCACCGGATTCAAGAAGTACTAAAAGAGGAAGAGGAACCGGAGCGTTTGGGATCTCCTCACAGCGAGCTCGTGTCGGAGGCTGCGGTGGAGTTTCGCGATGTGGAATTTTCCTATCAGGCGGATAAAAAGGTGCTTGTCGACATCTCCATGCAGGTGTTTCCCGGACAGGTCGCCGCTATCGTGGGGGCCAGCGGCAGTGGCAAAAGTACGCTGATCAAGCTGCTGCTCGGCTTTTATCCTGTGGACAGCGGAGAAATCCTGCTCCAAGGCAAACCGTTCGGCCATTACACGCTGGACGAAATCCGCAGGCAGATTGCATACGTTCCGCAGGAGCCGTTCTTGTTTACCGGCACAATTGAGGAAAACATCCGCTACGGCAACCTGGATGCAACGGATGAAGAAGTGATCGAAGCGGCCAAAGCGGCGTACGCTCACCATTTCATTCAGGAACTTCCTGAACAGTATAAAACGCCGGTGGGAGAGAGAGGAGCGTCGTTGTCGGGCGGACAAAGGCAGCGAATTGCGATCGCACGGGCGATTCTCAAAAACGCCCCGATTCTGCTGCTGGACGAAGCGACTTCCGCGCTGGATAACGAATCCCAGCATTGGGTACAGCAGGCCCTGAACGTATTGATGAAAGGGCGCACCACCATCCTGATCGCCCACCGTCTCAGCACCGTGGAACATGCGGATTTGATTACCGTCATGAACCAAGGGACGGTCGTCGAGCGGGGCTGCCATCAGGACCTGATTGCGCTCGGAGGTTATTACGCCCGGCTGTACGGCTAGACCCGCTTTACGGCGGGCGGCTTCTTGCTCGCGAATGCGACAGAGTCTTTTAGCAATCCAAGGTATGACTTTATAACCGGTAGTTACCAGAAAACGCAGACACGAAAAAGGAGGAAGAGTCCGAAGGAGCCGTTCCGGGAATGGCCTGCGCGGTTCTTCTAAGAGTGACTAAGTGACATCTAGGTACAAAGCCTATCTATAAAGAATCTCTAAACCGGGAGTGTGTCGATGTGAGAGAGGATACCAACGAGCAATATGGATTAACGCAAGCCCAGCGCCGAATATGGTTCATGGAAATTATGAATCCGGGAACGTCCATCACGATGCTTTCCGCGACCTACCAGATTACGGGCGAGATCAACACACAGCTTCTGAAGCAAGCGGCGGCAGAGATCGTCAAAACCTATGACGTTTTCCGAATCCGCATTAGCGGGGATTTGCAAAATCCAACGCAGTGGTTCGAAGAGCCGGAGAATGTCCAAGCTAGGATAAGCCGCCTCGAAATAGGCACAACCGAACAATTCTATGCTTGGGTGAAAGAAGTAAGCGAAAAACCGGCCAGCGTGTTCGACGAACACCTCTACCAATTTACGATTATCCATTTTGCGAACGGCCAAGTATGGCTCAATTTGACGGTAAATCATATTATCGCCGACGGCTTGTCCGTCAATGCTTTGCTGCATGCGGTGATGGAAAAGTACCTGGAACTGCGCAAAGGCATCTCCAGCAGTTACCAGCCCCCTTCCTATCTAGATTATATTTCCTCAGAGCGTGAATATGAGCAATCGCAGCGTTATCAAAAAGGCAAGGAATACTGGCTGACAAAGTACAACACTTTGCCTGAAACGACCGGCATTAAATCGTATCCGCCATTCTCGATCGGCAGCGAATCCAATAAACTGTCCATCACTTTGGACGGTTCCCGGTATGAACGCATTCTGGCCTTCAGCGAACAATATCAGGTCAGCTTATATACGTTATTTCTGTCCGCCATGTACGCCTTATTGTACAAACTGACCGACAGCACCGATGTTCCGGTCGGCACGGTTTTCGCCAATCGTACCAGCAAGAAGGAAAAAGAAACGATCGGCATGTTCGTCAGCACCGTGGCTACGCGGATTTGTCTGAATCCAGACGAGCACGTACTTTCCTTGATCCAAACGGTTTCCAAGGAAAATACGGCGGATCTGCGGTATCAGAAATACCCTTATAACCAACTGATCCAGGATTTACGCGAACAACACGGCCGCAACGATCTTTCGGGGCTGTTCCGCACGTCTCTGGAATATCTGCCTTTGAAAATCGTGGAGTACGAGGAAATCAAGGTACGCTTAGAGGCTCACTTCGCTAGGCACGAGATGGACGATTTGCTGCTGCGCTTCGACCATATGCTGAATGAAGGCCATGTAATTCTCCATGCTTCCTATCGTACCGGCCTGTTCGAGAAGGCCGAGATTGATCGGATTATGGAACAGTACGTAACCGTTCTGGACCAGTTTCTTCAGACTCCCGAACTGCCGGTACGCGAGATTTCTCTGCTGAGCGATGATGAGAAACACCGCATTCTCAACGTTTTTAACCCGCCGGTGGCAGGGCTGAGCGAGGGAGAAGCGTTTCATCGGTATGTTGAAAAGTTTGCCCGGGAAATTCCGGATCATCCGGCAGTCGTCTACATGGACAAACAGCTGACCTACAGCGAATTGAACGAACGCGCCGAGCGGCTGGCTTCTCTCCTTCGCGAACAGGGCGTGGGAAGGGAGACGATTACGGGGATCTGGGCGGAGCGTTCGGTGGAACTGCTGGTCGGGGTGCTCGCCGTTTGGAAAGCCGGCGGAGCCTATGTACCGCTGGACCCCGATTATCCAGCGGAGCGGATTGAGTATATGCTCAGCGATAGCGATGCATCGGTGCTGCTTACGCAGCGTCATCTGTTGGAGCGGGCCGGAGGTTGGTTGGCCGATGACCGGCTGAAGCTTCAAGCTGTCTATGCCATGGACGATGAACAGATTTATAACGGGGATGCCTTAGCCGTGGAATTTGAATCTGCCGACAGCGCCCCGCAAGACTTGGCTTATGTGATTTACACCTCGGGTACGACGGGACGCCCGAAAGGCGTCATGATTGAGCACGGTAGTCTCGTGAATACGGCGGATGCGTACCGTCGCGAGTACCGGTTGGATCAGTTTCCGGTGCGGCTGCTGCAGCTGGCCAGCTTCTCGTTTGACGTGTTTGTCGGAGACATCGCGCGGACGCTGTATAACGGAGGCACGATGGTGATTGTGCCGAAGGATGACCGGATTGATCCGAACCTCTTATACGGCTGGATTCGGGACCAAAACATTACGGTATTCGAATCGACGCCTGCGCTCATCCTGCCATTCATGCAGCATATTTATGAAGAAGGGCTGGACGTTAGCTCCATGCAGTTGCTGATTACCAGCTCGGATGCTTGCAGTGTCACCGATTACCGATTGCTGCAGGAAAGATTCGGCGGACAATTCCGCATCATCAACAGCTATGGCGTTACCGAAGCGGCCATTGACAGCAGCTTTTACGGTGAGCCGCTGGATAAGCTGCCGCCGTCGGGTCATGTGCCGATCGGCAAAGCTTGGCTGAACGCCCGGTTTTACATTGTCGATGCTGCGTTAAAGCCGGTTCCTGTAGGGGTTCCGGGCGAGCTTGTCATCGGCGGCGCCGGGGTGGCGCGCGGGTACTGGAACCGTCCGGACCTAACCGCCGAGAAGTTTGCGGACAGCCCGTTTGTGCCGGGTGAACGTCTGTACCGGACAGGCGATTTGGCCCGCTGGCTGGAAGACGGCAACGTCGACTTCCTCGGCCGGATCGACTATCAGGTGAAAATTCGCGGGTTCCGGATCGAACTCGGTGAAATTGAAACGGCCCTGCTGCGTTTCCCGGGCGTCAAGCAGGCTGTGGTGACCGACCGTACGGATGAGCAGGGGCAAAAGTATTTGTGCGGCTACGTGGCGGCGGATGCTTCCGTGCAGCTGAGCGATCTGCTGTCCCAATTGAAGCAAGAGCTGCCGGCTCATATGGTCCCGGCCCGGCTGGTGTCTCTTGATAAGCTTCCGCTCACGCCGAACGGCAAAATTGACCGCAAAGCGCTGCCTGAACCGACCGGAGAGATAGAAGCAGGCCGTGAGTATGTGGCTCCTCGCACAACGCTGGAAACAAGACTTGCTCTCATTTGGCAGCAGGTGCTGGGTATTGCGCGAGTAGGAGTCCAAGACGATTTCTTTGACTTGGGTGGTCATTCCTTGCGGGCCTCCACGCTGGTTTCCAAGATTCGGAAAGAGCTGCAAGTCGAGGTTCCGCTGCGGGAGGTTTTCCGCTACACCACGATCGAACAGCTGGCCCAAAGAATCGGCGGTTTAAGGCAGCAGGAGACGTATGAGATTACAAAGGCGGCTGAGGCCGAGTACTATCCGGTTTCATCCGAGCAAAAGCGTCTGTACGTCCTGCGCCAGCTTGACGGGGCCGAGCGCAGCTACAATATGTCGGCGGCGCTTCTTCTCGAAGGCAAGCTGGACCGCACACGCGTCGAGCACGCGTTCCGGGCGCTGATTCAGCGCCATGAGACGCTGCGTACCGGGATCGAGCAGGTTCAAGGCGAGCTTGTCCAGCGCATCTATGACGAGTTGGATTTTGCTGTAGATTATTTCCAAGCGAGCGAGCGGGAAGTGGAGCAAGTGGTGGAAGCTTACTATCACCCGTTTGATCTGACTAAGCCACCACTTCTCCGCATCGGCTTGATCGAAGTCGCCGAGGATCGCCACATTCTGCTGTTCGATATGCACCATATCGTCTCGGACGGCATTTCGACAGCGCTGCTCTTCGACGAGTTCAGCCGCCTGTATCGGGGCGAGGAGCTGGCCCCGCTGCGCATTCAATACAAAGATTATGCCGTTTGGCAGCATTCCGAAGCTTACGGGCAGATGCTCCAGCCGCAGAAGGAGTATTGGCTGGAACAGCTGTCGGGCGAGCTGCCGGTCTTGGAGCTACCGACGGACTTCCCGCGGCCTGCGGTGCAAAGCTTTGACGGCCGAACCGTGAAGTTTTATATCGAGAAAGATCGGACGGAGAAGCTGAAAGAACTAGCGGCACGGACAGGGACGACCCTGTACATGGTGCTGCTGTCGGCTTACACCATCCTTATGCATAAATATTCGGGTCAGGAGGATCTGATCGTAGGAACGCCGATTGCCGGAAGAACGCAGGAAGAAGTGCAGCCGATCGTAGGGATGTTTATCAACACGCTGGCCATTCGCAGCCGTCCGGAGCGTTCCAAGCCGTACCTTTCGTACCTGGAAGAAATCAAGGATATCACGCTCGGGGCTTTCGAACACCAAAATTATTTGTTCGAAGACTTGGTAGAAAGTCTTCACATTCCGCGCGCGACCGGCCGGAATCCGCTCTTTGACACGTTCTTCTCCCTACAAAATACGGAGAACGAGCAAATTGTCATCGAGGGGCTGGAGCAATCGTTTTATCCGCTGGAAAACCGAACATCCAAGTTCGAGCTGCTCTTGGACATTTCGGAGATGGACGGTCAGCTCGAATGTCGGTTGGAGTACGCTACGGCTTTGTATAAACAGGAGACCGCGGAGCGGTTCGCCAGACATTATGACAAGCTGCTCGAAACCATCGCAGCAGCGCCGGACGGGGATATTGCCTCGCTGGAAATGCTCACGGAGGAGGAAATCCGCGAGCTGATGCGCGGTTTCAACGATTCAGAGGCGGACTACCCGCGGCAGCAGACGATTCACGGCTTGTTCGAAGAGCAGGCGGAGCTTTACCCGGACAACGTGGCCGCCGTCATGAACGAGCGGCAGCTGACCTACCGCGAGCTGAACGAGCGATCCAACCGCCTTGCGCGGAAGCTGCGGGAGACGGGAGTAGAAGCGGACCAGCTGGTAGCGATTCTGGCCGAACGCTCGCTCGATATGGTCGTCGGCATTCTGGCGATTCTCAAAGCAGGCGGAGCATACGTGCCTGTCGATCCCGACTACCCGGAGGAGCGCATCCGCTTCATGATCGAGGATTCGGGTGCGCCGTTATTGCTGATTCAAAAGCATCTGCACGAGAAGACCGACTTCGTAGGAACGCGCCTCGAATTGGACGATTTCGTTTGGGGCGACAGAGGGGCGGACTCCGAAGGTGCGCTGGACGCTTCGAACCTGGAGCCGATTTCCGGGCCGCTCAACCTGGCTTATGTCATCTACACGTCGGGAACGACCGGCAGACCAAAAGGAACGCTGATCGAGCATAAGAACGTCGTGCGCCTCCTGTTCAATGACAAAAACCTGTTCGACTTCGGGCCGTCCGACACGTGGACGCTGTTCCACTCGTTCTGCTTCGATTTCTCCGTTTGGGAAATGTACGGAGCGCTGCTGTACGGAGGCAAGCTGGTCATCGTACCGCCGTTCACGGCGAAAAATCCGGCCGATTTCCTGGCGCTGCTGGGCCGCGAACAGGTTACCATTTTGAACCAGACGCCAACGTACTTCTACCAGCTGCTGCGCGAGGTCTTGACGGACCATCCGTACGATTTGCGGATTCGCAACGTCATCTTCGGGGGCGAAGCGCTGAGTCCGCTGCTGCTCAAGGGCTTCAAGACGAAGTACCCGGAGACGAAGCTGATCAATATGTACGGCATTACCGAGACGACTGTTCACGTGACGTATAAGGAAATAACGTGGGTCGAAATGGAGGCGGCGAAGAGCAATATCGGCAAGCCGATCCCGACGCTGAGGGTGTACGTCCTTGATGAAAACCGCCGGCCTGTGCCGATCGGCGTAGCGGGCGAAATGTACGTGGCCGGGGAAGGCCTTGCGAGAGGATACCTGAACCGCCCGGATCTGACGGCGGAGAAGTTCGTCGATTCCCCGTTTGCGGAGGGGGAGAAACTGTACCGCTCGGGCGACTTGGCGGCTTGGCTGCCGGACGGCAACATCGAATACCTGGGCCGGATCGATCACCAGGTCAAAATCCGCGGGTACCGAATCGAGCTGGACGAAATCGAGACGCAGCTGCTGAACGTCGAGGGCGTGGAAGAAGCGGTGGTGCTTGCCCGTCAGGACGGCGGGGGCGAGAAGGCGCTTGTCGCCTACTTTGTGGCGGATCGGACACTGACGGTCAGCGAAATGAGAACCTCGCTGGCCCAGGGAATGCCGGGGTACATGATCCCGTCGTACTTCGTGCAGCTGGAGCGCATGCCGCTGACGGCCAACGGCAAAGTAGACCGCAAAGCGCTGCCGGAGCCGCAAGGCAGCTTGCAGACGGGCGTCGAATATGTAGCACCGCGTAATCGGATGGAGTCCCAGCTTGTGAAGATCTGGGAGGAAGTGCTGGGCTACTCCGGCATTGGAGTCCTGGACAATTTCTTCGAGCTCGGAGGCCACTCCTTGCGGGCGACGAACCTTGTCAGCAAGATTCAGAAGGAAATGAACGTTGAACTTCCGCTGCGCGATGTGTTCCGCTATACGACGGTAGAGTCGATGGCTGGGGCTATTGCCAGCTTGGAAGAAACGCGGCACAGCTCAATTCCGAAAGCGGAAGAGAAAGCGTACTATCCGGTTTCCTCCGCGCAAAAAAGGCTGTACGTCCTGCACCAGCTGGATGGCTCGGAGCTGAATTACAACCTCCCAAGTGCCTTGCAGTTGGAAGGGGCTTTGAACGAGGCCAAAGTGGAAAAGGCGCTGACTACTTTGGTGGCCCGGCATGATATGCTGCGCACCGGTTTTGAAATCGTGAATGGGGAGCCGGTTCAGCGTATTCATCCGCTCGTAGCTTTCAAGGTCGAAAAGCTTCAAGCAAGCGAAGATCAGGTTGCGGCCATTCTTGAAGGCTTCATTCAGCCTTTTGACTTGACCCAGCCGCCTTTGCTGCGCGCCCTGCTGATCGAACTGGAGAAAGAGAAATTCCTGCTCGCGCTGGATATTCATCATATTGGTTCCGACGGCCTTTCCATGGACGTGCTGCTGCGCGAATTCGTGCGGCTTTACAATGGGGAAGAATTGCCGGAGCTGCGGATTCAATACAAGGATTACGCCGTTTGGCAGCAATCCGAGGAGCAGCGCCAGCGCATCAAACGGCAGGAGGAATACTGGCGTGGGGTATTCAGCTCCGAGCTTCCGGTTCTTGAGCTGCCTCTCGACTTCTCCCGCCCGGCCGTCCAGCAGTTTGACGGTCAAACGCTCACGTTTACGCTGGATGCGGAGAAAAGCGAAGCTCTCAAACGGCTTGCCGGCGATTCAGGGGCGACGCTGTACATGCTTCTGCTGGCTGCGTACTCCGTATTGCTTCATAAATACGCGGGACAGGAAGATATAGTGGTTGGCACTCCGATTGCCGCCCGTTCTCACGCCGACCTGCAGCCGATTATCGGCATGTTCGTCAATACGCTGGCCCTTCGCTTGGGTCCGGCGGCGGAGCGGACGTTCCTGGATTACTTGCAGGAAGTGAAGGAAACAACGCTTGGAGCCTACGAGCACCAAGACTATCCGTTCGAGGAGCTGGTGGAAGCTCTTCAGGTGAGCCGGGATTTAAGCCGGAATCCTCTGTTTGACACCATGTTTTCTTTGCAAAAGCACGAAAGCTTGGATTTAACCCTGGAAGGCTTGCAATGGTCGCTGTTCGACATCGAGGAAAAGACGGCAAAGTTTGACCTTAGCTTTGATATCGTGGAAGTCGATAACGAACTGGTTTGCAAGATCGAGTACGCTACTTCGTTGTTTAGACAGGAAACGGTGGTACGGCTGGCAGGTCATTACGAGCAGCTTTTGACGTCGATCCTGGCTCAGCCGGGTGCGCGGATTTCGGATTTGGATGTCTTGACGGACAGCGAAAAACATGATTTGCTGGTCGGGTTTGACGTGTCGTCTTCGGCTCTTGCGAAGCAACCCGCCGCAGAGGGTACAGGTTTGGAAGCGGATGAGTCGTGGAGAGAGAGAACGTTCCACGAGCTGTTCGAGGAGCAGGCGGAGCGCACTCCGGAAGCGCTGGCGGTTGTCTACGAAGACAGCAAGCTGACGTATGCGGAGCTGAACGCCAAAGCGAATCGTCTGGCGTATGCACTGCGGGCGCGCGGGCTGAAGCCGGAGCAGGTGGTCGGCATTCTGGCCGATCGTTCGGCGGAGCTGTTGATCGGGGTGCTCGCCGTCTGGAAAGCGGGCGGCGCTTATGTGCCGCTCGACCCGGACTATCCGGCGGAGCGGATCGAGTATATGCTCGCGGACAGCGGGGCGTCGGTGCTGCTTACGCAGACCCGCCTGCTGGAGCAGACGGAAGCTTGGCGCAGCGACGGAGCTCTAGTGCTGCAAACGGTGCTTGCGCTTGACGACGCCGCGACGTACAGCCTCGGAGAGGCGGAAGCGGCTGTGGGTGTACAAGCTTTGGGCGAAGCAGGCGCAGAGGCGGAGGCTTTGGCGCAAGCGGCTGCTGCCGAAACGTCCGCCACGGCAGAAGCCGAGAAGAACGTACTAGCGGCAGATCTCGCGTCGAATCCGGCGAATGTGAACAAGCCGCGCGATTTGGCTTACGTCATCTACACCTCCGGTACGACGGGCAAGCCGAAGGGCGTGATGATCGAGCATCGCAGCCTGGTGAACACGGCGGCGGGCTACCGTCGGGACTACCGCCTGGATCAGTTCCCGGTGCGGCTGCTGCAGCTCGCCAGCTTCTCGTTCGACGTGTTCGTCGGCGACATTGCGCGGACGCTGTACAACGGCGGCACCATGGTCATCGTGCCGAAGGACGACCGGATTGATCCAACCCGCCTCTACTTCTGGATTCGCGACTACGCCGTGACGGTGTTCGAATCGACGCCGGCGCTGATCGTGCCGTTCATGGAGCATGTGCATGCCGAGGATCTGGACCTCAGCTCGATGCAGCTGCTGATCACAAGCTCGGATGCGTGCAGTGTAGCGGATTACCGCACCTTGCAGGAGCGCTTCGGCTCGCAGTTCCGTATTATTAACAGCTACGGCGTAACGGAAGCGGCGATTGACTCCAGCTTCTATGACGAGCCTCTGGAAAAGCTGCCGAAGACGGGCAGCGTGCCGATCGGGAAAGCGTGGCTGAACGCCAAGTTCTACATCGTGGATGCGCATCTGAAGCCGGTGCCGGTCGGGGTGCTAGGCGAGCTGGTCATCGGCGGAGTCGGAGTGGCGCGCGGGTACTTGAACCGTCCGGAGCTGACGGAAGAGAAGTTCGTAGACAGCCCGTTCGCCGCGGGCGAGCGGCTGTACCGCACGGGAGACTTGGCGCGGTGGATGGAAGACGGGAACGTGGACTTCATCGGCCGGATCGACAACCAGGTGAAAATCCGGGGGTACCGGATTGAGACGGGTGAAGTCGAAGCGAAGCTGCTGAGTGTAGGTGGCGTGACGGAAGCGGTCGTCATCGTCAGGGAAGATCAAGAAGGTCAGAAAGCTTTGTGCGCTTATTATACAGCGGAAGAAGACTTGACGGCGGCGGACCTGAAGCGGGCGATTGCCAGCGAGCTGCCGGGGTACATGATCCCGTCGTACTTCGTGGAGCTGGAGTGCCTGCCTCTGACGCCGAACGGAAAGATCGACCGGAAGGCGCTGCCGGCACCGGAAGGGGGAGCAGGCGGAGGCCGCGAATACGTGGCGCCGCGCACCGAACTGGAGGCGAAGCTGGCCGCCATTTGGCAGGATGTGCTTGTTCGGGAGAAGGCGGTAGGCGTAACGGACAACTTCTTCGACCTCGGCGGGCACTCCCTGCGGGCGACGACGCTGGTCAGCAAAATGCATAAGGAGCTAGGCGTTGAATTCCCGCTTCGCGACGTATTCCGCTACTCAACGGTTGAGGAAATGGCCGCGGCTATGGAGCGGCTGGAGATCGGCTCGTTCACGGCTATTCCGGCTGCAGAATCTAGCGAGTATTATCCGCTCTCTTCCGCTCAGAAACGTCTCTATATCTTGAACCAGCTGGAAGGAGCCGAGCTGAGTTACAACATACCAGGAGCTATGCTGCTCGAAGGGGAGCTCGACCGACAGCGGTTTGAAGAAGCGTTCCGCGGGCTCGTAGCTCGTCATGAAACGCTGCGTACCGGCTTTGAGATGGTAAAAGGCGAAGCGGTTCAGCGGATTTACGAAGAAGCCGCCTTCCAGGTGGAATATGTGCAGATCAGCGAGGAGCAGGCAGAAGAAACGGTGCGCCAATTCGTTCGTCCGTTTGATCTAGCGAAGCCGCCCCTTCTGCGGGTAGGCCTTGCTGAAATGGCGCCGGACCGGCACATTCTAATGTTCGATACGCATCATATCGTATCTGACGGCGTTTCGATTGACGTACTGATCGAAGAGCTCGTCCGCTTGTACAGCGGGGAGCAGTTGGAGCCGCTCCGCATTCAGTACAAAGATTATGCGGTATGGCAGCAATCGGACGAGCAGAAAGCTCAGCTTGCCAAGCAGGAAGCCTACTGGCTCGACATGTTCCGCGGAGAACTGCCGGTTTTGGAATTGCCGACGGACTATCCGCGCCCGGCTATGCAGAGCTACGAGGGCCGCACGCTGCAATTGTTTATGGATAGCGAGAAAAGCGAGGGTCTGAAACGGCTTGCAGCCGAGAACGGCGCAACGCTTTACATGGTTCTGCTTGCTGGTTATACAATATTATTGCATAAGTATACAGGGCAAGAAGACGTGGTGGTCGGTACGCCGATTGCAGGAAGAAATCACAGCGACGTTCAGCCGCTGATCGGGATGTTCGTCAATACCCTGGCCATCCGCAGTTATCCGGCTGCCGGTAAAACGTTCCTTGACTACTTGAAGGAAATCAAGGAGACGACGCTGGGCGCTTTTGAACATCAGAATTATCCGTTTGAGGAACTGGTGGATAAGGTGAACGTAGCTCGCGATTTAAGCCGCAATCCGCTGTTCGATACG
Organism: Paenibacillus sp. JJ1683; assembly: GCF_053006485.1. NCBI lineage: Bacteria > Bacillati > Bacillota > Bacilli > Caryophanales > Paenibacillaceae > Paenibacillus > Paenibacillus sp. JJ1683. The sequence goes on along the minus strand of NZ_CM129820.1, from coordinate 4,962,509 downwards.
ATGTTTGCTTTGCAGAATACAGAGAATTTGGAAATCCAGCTTCCCGGACTCCATTTGTCGACGTATGCCAGCGAAGAAATTGTTTCTAAATTCGATCTCAGCTTGGACGTCACGGAGATCGAGGAAGGCTTGGAATATCTGTTTGAATACGCCACTACTCTTTATAAAACCGAAACAGTGGAGAAATTGGCCGCTCACTACTTGCAGCTGCTTGAATCCATTCTCCGCAACCCGTCGGCGACGATTGCCGAGCTGGGCATTTTGACACCGTCGGAAAAAGAGCAAATTCTCGGCGCGTTTAACCCGGGGCAGCCGGAAGCGGCTCCTGCGGCCGCGTTCCACCGGCTGTTTGAGGAACAGGCGGAACGCACGCCGGAAGCGGCAGCTATCGTGTACGAGAATGACCAGCTGACGTATGCGGAGCTGAACGAGCGGGCGAACAGTTTGGCGGCTACGCTGCGCGCAAGCGGCATCGGCCGGGAGACAATCGTCGGCATTCTCGCCGAGCGTTCGGTGGACTTGCTGGTGGCCGTGCTGGCCGTCTGGAAAGCGGGCGGGGCGTATGTGCCGCTCGACCCGGATTACCCGGCGGAGCGCGTGCGGTTCATGCTCGAAGACAGCGGAGCGAAGGTGCTGCTGACGCAAACGCTGCTGCGAGAGCGCGCCGAAGCCTGGCTCGGCGAAGAGGAGCTGGCGCTGGCGGCGGTGCTGTACCTGGACGACGAAACTTCGTACAGCGAGGAGCGGATGAATGCCGACAGCTTCCATGAAGCCCGTCCGGAGGATCTGGCGTACGTGATCTATACGTCGGGAACGACGGGCAAGCCGAAGGGCGTGATGATCGAGCACCGCAGCCTGGTGAACACGGCGGCGGGCTACCGGCGGGAATACCGGTTGGATCAGTTCCCAGTGCGGCTGCTGCAGCTCGCAAGCTTCTCGTTCGACGTGTTCGTGGGAGATATCGCGCGGACGCTGTACAACGGAGGCACGATGGTGATTGTGCCGAAGGACGACCGGATCGATCCGTCTCGTCTGCACCACTGGATTGAGCGGGAGCGGGTCACCATCTTCGAATCGACGCCAGCGCTGATCGTGCCGTTCCTAGAGTATGTGCACGAGCAGCGGCTCGATATGAGCTGGATGGAGCTGTTGATCACGAGTTCGGACAGCTGCAGCGTGGCGGATTACCGGACCTTGCAGGAACGCTTCGGCTCGTTGTTCCGGATCATCAACGCATACGGCGTGACGGAAGCGGCGATCGACTCCAGTTTCTACGACGAGGAGCTAGCGAAGCTGCCGCAAACAGGCAATGTGCCGATCGGTAAAGCGTGGCTGAATGCGAAATTCTACATCGTGGATGCGCATCTGAATCCGGTGCCGGTCGGGGTGTTGGGCGAGCTGGTTATCGGCGGAGTCGGAGTGGCGCGCGGGTACTTGAACCGTCCGGATTTGACGGCGGAGAAATTCGTAGACAGCCCGTTCGCCACTGGGGAGCGGCTGTACCGGACAGGCGACCTGGCGCGGTGGATGGAAGACGGGAACGTGGACTTCATCGGCCGGATCGACAACCAGGTGAAAATCCGGGGGTACCGGATTGAGACGGGTGAAGTCGAAGCGAAGCTGCTGAGTGTAGGTGGCGTGAAGGAAGCGGTCGTCGTCGTCAGGGAAGATCAAGAAGGTCAGAAAGCTTTGTGCGCTTATTATACAGCGGAAGAAGGCTTGACAGCGGCGGATCTGAAGCGGGCGATTGCCAGCGAGCTGCCGGGGTACATGATCCCGTCGTACTTCGTGGAGCTGGAGCGCCTGCCTCTGACGCCGAACGGAAAGATCGACCGGAAGGCGCTGCCGGCACCGGAAGGGGGGGCAGGAGGCCGCGAATACGTGGCGCCGCGCACCGAACTGGAGGCGAAGCTGGCCGCCATTTGGCAGGATGTGCTTGTTCGGGAGAAGGCGGTAGGCGTAACGGACAACTTCTTCGACCTTGGCGGGCACTCCCTGCGGGCGACGACGCTGGTCAGCAAAATGCATAAGGAGCTAGGCGTTGAATTCCCGCTTCGCGACGTATTCCGCTACTCGACGGTTGAAGAAATGGCCGCGGCTATGGAGCGGCTGGAGATCGGCTCGTTCACGGCTATTCCGGCTGCGGAACCTAGCGAGTATTATCCGCTCTCTTCCGCTCAGAAACGTCTCTATATCTTGAACCAGCTGGAAGGAGCCGAGCTGAGCTACAACATACCAGGAGCTATGCTGCTCGAAGGGGAGCTCGACCGGCAGCGGTTTGAAGAAGCGTTTCACGGGCTCGTAGCTCGTCATGAAACGCTGCGTACCGGCTTTGAGATGGTAAAAGGCGAAGCGGTTCAGCGGATTTACGAAGAAGCCGCCTTCCAGGTGGAATATGTGCAGATCAGCGGGGAGCAGGCGGAAGAAACGGTGCGCCAATTCGTTCGTCCGTTTGATCTAGCGAAGCCGCCACTTCTGCGGGTAGGCCTTGCTGAACTGGCGCCGGACCGGCACATTCTAATGTTCGATACGCATCATATCGTATCTGACGGCGTTTCGGTTGACGTACTGATCGAAGAGTTCGTCCGCTTGTACAGCGGGGAGCAGTTGGAGCCGCTCCGCATTCAGTACAAAGATTATGCGGTATGGCAGCAATCGGACGAGCAGAAAGCTCAGCTTGCCAAGCAGGAAGCCTACTGGCTCGACATGTTCCGCGGAGAACTGCCGGTTTTGGAATTGCCGACGGACTATCCGCGCCCGGCTATGCAGAGCTACCAGGGCCGCACGCTGCAATTGTTTATGGATAGCGAGAAAAGTGAGGGTCTGAAACGGCTTGCAGCCGAGAACGGCGCAACGCTTTACATGGTTCTGCTTGCTGGTTATACAATGTTACTGCATAAGTATACAGGGCAAGAAGACGTGGTGGTCGGTACGCCGATTGCAGGAAGAAATCACAGCGACGTTCAGCCGCTGATCGGGATGTTCGTCAATACCCTGGCCATCCGCAGTTATCCGGCTGCCGGTAAGACGTTCCTTGACTACTTGAAGGAAATCAAGGAGACGACGCTGGGCGCTTTTGAACATCAGAATTATCCGTTTGAGGAACTGGTGGATAAGGTGAATGTGGCTCGCGATTTAAGCCGCAATCCGCTGTTCGATACGATGTTTGCTTTGCAGAATACAGAGAATTTGGAAATCCAGCTTCCCGGACTCCATTTGTCGACGTATGCCAGCGAAGAAATTGTTTCTAAATTCGATCTCAGCTTGGACGTCACGGAGATCGAGGAAGGCTTGGAATATCTGTTTGAATACGCCACTACTCTTTATAAAACCGAAACAGTGGAGAAATTGGCCGCTCACTACTTGCAGCTGCTTGAATCCATTCTCCGCAACCCGTCGGCGACGATTGCCGAGCTGGGCATTTTGACACCGTCGGAAAAAGAGCAAATTCTCGGCGCGTTTAACCCGGGGCAGCCGGAAGCGGCTCCTGCGGCCGCGTTCCACCGGCTGTTTGAGGAACAGGCGGAACGCACGCCGGAAGCGGCAGCTATCGTGTACGAGAATGACCAGCTGACGTATGCGGAGCTGAACGAGCGGGCGAACAGTTTGGCGGCTACGCTGCGCGCAAGCGGCATCGGCCGGGAGACAATCGTCGGCATTCTCGCCGAGCGTTCGGTGGACTTGCTGGTGGCCGTGCTGGCCGTCTGGAAAGCGGGCGGGGCGTATGTGCCGCTCGACCCGGATTACCCGGCGGAGCGCGTGCGGTTCATGCTCGAAGACAGCGGAGCGAAGGTGCTGCTGACGCAAACGCTGCTGCGAGAGCGCGCCGAAGCCTGGCTCGGCGAAGAGGAGCTGGCGCTGGCAGCGGTGCTGTACCTGGACGACGAAGCGTCGTACAGCGAGGAGCGGGCGAATGCCGACAGCTTCCATGAAGCCCGTCCGAAGGATCTGGCGTACGTGATCTATACGTCGGGAACGACGGGCAAGCCGAAGGGCGTGATGATCGAGCACCGCAGCCTGGTGAACACGGCGGCGGGCTACCGGCGGGAATACCAGTTGGATCAGTTCCCGGTGCGGCTGCTGCAGCTCGCAAGCTTCTCGTTTGACGTGTTCGTGGGAGATATCGCGCGGACGCTGTACAACGGAGGCACGATGGTGATTGTGCCGAAGGACGACCGGATCGATCCGTCTCGTCTGCACTACTGGATCAGCCAGCAGCAAGTGACGATCTTCGAATCGACGCCGGCGCTGATCGTGCCGTTCCTGGAGTACGTGCACGAGCATCAACTGGATATGAGCGGGATGGAGCTGTTGATCACGAGCTCGGACAGCTGCAGCGTGGCGGATTACCGGACCTTGAAGGAACGCTTCGGCTCGTTGTTCCGGATCATCAACGCATACGGCGTGACGGAAGCGGCGATCGACTCCAGCTTCTACGACGAGGAGCTGGCGAAGCTGCCGCAGACAGGCCATGTGCCGATCGGCAAAGCGTGGCTGAACGCCAAGTTCTACATCGTTGACGCGCACCTGAATCCGGTGCCGGTCGGGGTGCTGGGCGAGCTGGTCATCGGCGGAGTCGGAGTGGCGCGCGGGTACTTGAACCGTCCGGAGTTGACGGAAGAGAAGTTCGTAGACAGCCCGTTCGCCGCGGGCGAGCGGTTGTACCGCACGGGAGACTTGGCGCGGTGGATGGAAGACGGCAACGTGGACTTCATCGGCCGGATCGACAACCAGGCGAAAATCCGGGGGTACCGGATCGAGACGGGCGAGATCGAGTCGCAGCTGCTGCGGGTGGAAGGCGTGCGCGAAGCGGTGGTGCTGGTTCGAAGTGACGCGAACGGGCAGAAAGCGCTGTGCGCGTACTACACAACGGATGGCGAACTGACGGTGGCAGACCTGAAACGGGCGATCTCCAGCGAGCTGCCGGGTTACATGATCCCGTCGTACTTCGTGGAGCTGGAGTGCTTGCCTCTGACGCCGAACGGAAAGATCGACCGGAAGGCGCTGCCGGCACCGGAAGGGGGAGCAGGCGGAGGCCGCGAATACGTGGCGCCGCGCACCGAACTGGAGGCGAAACTGGTCGCCATCTGGCAGGACGTGCTCGGGTCGGTCACGATTGGCGTGACGGACAACTTCTTCGACCTCGGCGGGCACTCCCTGCGGGCGACGACGCTAGTCAGCAAGGTGCACAAGGAACTGAGTGTGGACCTGCCACTGCGCGATGTGTTCCGGCACTCGACCATCGAAGCGATGGCCGAGGCGATCAGCCAATTGGAGCGGCAAGAACACCTCTCCATTCCGGTTCTGGATAAGAGGGATTACTATCCGCTTTCCTCCGTGCAAAAACGGCTGTACATCCAGCAGCAGATGGAAGGCGCCGAGCTTAGCTACAACATGTCCGGCATGACGGTTCTCGTCGGGCGCTTGGAACGGAATCAATTCGAGGCGGCGCTCAATGGATTGATAGCTCGTCACGAAATTTTGCGAACCGGCTTCGAAATGGTCGACGGCGAACCGGTACAACGGATTTATCCGGACTTGAAGTTTGCCGTCGAGTATACGAAAGCGACGGAAAGTGAAACGAAGAGCATCGTAGACGGCTTTGTGCGCGTCTTTGATTTGGAGCGGCCGCCGCTGCTGCGTGTGGGCTTAGTCGAATGGGAAGCGGAACGGCATCTACTCATGCTGGACATTCATCATATCGTCACGGATGGCATGTCGATGGGCATCTTCGTCGAAGAGCTGCTGCGCCTGTATAACGGTGAGACTCTGGAGCCGCTTCGGATTCAATACAAGGAATTCGCCGCTTGGCAGCAGTCAGAACCTGTAAAAGAGCGGCTGAAACGTCAGGAAGCCTACTGGCTGGAAGTGCTGGAAGGCGAACTGCCGACGCTTGAACTGCCTACGGACTTTGTCAGACCTGCCGCTCGCAGCTTTGAGGGAGATGTGCTGCCCTTCAGCATCGACAAGCAGATGACCGACAGCTTGCAGCGCATCGCCGATAAGAACGGTGCTACCCTTTATATGGTGTTATTGGCGGCCTATTCAATCCTGCTCAGCAAGTACTCGGGACAAGAAGACTTCATTGTAGGCATGCCGGTTTCGGGCCGCACACATGCCGACCTGGAGCCGCTCATCGGAATGTTTGTCAACACTTTGGCGATTCGTCATTATCCGTCCGGGGAGAAGACGTTCCTCGCTTACTTGAACGAAGTCAAAGAAACGATGCTGGGGGCCTACGACCACCAGGATTATCCGTTCGAGGAGCTTGTGAAAAAGCTGCAGGCGCCGCGAGATCAAAGCCGCAATCCTGTATTCGATGTCATGTTTGCTCTGGAAACCAAGGAAGATAACGTTCAAAGCTTCGGGGATATCAAGATCGAATCTTATCCGGAAACTCATACGGTTTCCCAATTTGATCTTACCTTGGTCATTTCGTTGCTGGATGAGGGAATGAACGGGCAGTTTGAATATGCCACCAAGTTGTTTACGCGCAATCTGATCGACAATTTCGCTCAGGACCTGCTCGTAATCATCACCCAAATTTGCGAACAGCCTTCGGTGCTGTTGAAGGATATTTCCCTGAACGGGCAATCCGAACAGGAGCAAGATGTGCTAGAGGCCATTGATATTATTTTCTAATCCTTACCCGGCTTGGGTGTATGCCGTATTTCTTTCGGTACGCACCCTGCCGGGTGTTTTTTTCCAAATGAAAGGGGAAAAACACAACAGAAATCTTAGTTTACCTTTGGTACACTAAGAATCAAACCATTTAAACAGAGATAATTCCACCATAAAATCCGAATACCCGAAAAACGAAAAGAAATAATTGCCGATCGTTGCAGATGAGTTTTTACTTTTTGTCTAGGCATGGCTGTTCGATAGCAGACCGCAAAACACTCCGGATTATCGACTCTACCACCGTTGCTCCTTGCTAGAACGATTACAGACGAAGAGGATATAATACGTGCACCTGCAATTGGTAAACTGGTTTATAACATTAAATCTGCTGAATTAGAGTACAAAGATGTCCAACCCGAAGTATGTTTATTTCCAGGCTAACAGAAGATAAAAAGGAAACGTGAAGCTCTTGGAGAAGACTTTTGGTTTTATGCCGAAACGTTTTTTTCAGTATTAGAATCAGGAGGCTGGAATAGTAATCTACCTTCCATAAGTTCACTATTTAAAGAATTAAGTAAAATCAAGCAAGCTATCATTCGAACAAAAAAAGAGAATTAATAAACTAGCTAGAGATATAATGGCTTCATTGAAAGAAGTGAATAATGAATTAGTAAGAGATTTGATAGAAGAATTTAATAAAATAAAAATGGATAATAACCTAACTTTAGTTCAAATATATGGACAATGGACTAAATGGACTAAAGATGGACAGATTATTAGAGATAATGCTTTGAAAAAGAAAATTGATCATTTAAGCACGTTATATGCGACATTCAGTATATTGAAGAAATGGTTATGAAATTTGTATTATCGTAATAGTACAAGTTTTCAACTTTTCTTCTTATGGTAAATTGTGGTGGTTTCAGACTTTTTATTTTTCGTGTTTATCACGTGCTCTGGCAAACGCAGTAAAATCAACAAAATTGGTTCACGACTTTTTTATCACCTGACAAGTAATTGAATTTTAGTATTAAAAATGTGTGCTGATAATTAATTAATGTTAGGCAATAAGACATTCCTGACAATCAAATATTCAACAAAGCCCGATGAGATAAGTATCATCGGGCTTTTGTATTAATTTACAGGGAGCAAATGCTTTAGTTAAATATAAGTAGAGAACATGTACTTGGCAGAGATGAAAGATGACGAAACAGCACTTGTCGCATAGTCTTCTCTTTCACATATAGACAGGCTGTCCATTTCCTTAATTCATGTCGTGATATCAGTCAAAAGCTTTTACACTTATCCTGTTGGATGATTACGATTAGATGAATTTACCTAATTAACCAAATTAATTGGTAAATTTATAATATTACCTTCAATTCTCTAAATATATTACAACATAATTTTCCATGAAAGCTAAGATGGTTTCTTAACCCAAACATTCTTATAAGATGCTTCTATATTGGCATTGCTTGTGTTCTATTGAATATGGATAGTTAATGGAATTTATAGGAGACAAATAAAAAATAAACCTAAATTAATAAACTTATTGAAATCGAATTTTCAATAGTTATTGTGTTTTAAAAAAGGTTACTATCGGCTGATTGCTGCTCGGTCAGTTCTTTTCTGCTGCTCATCTTGCAGGAGACATTCTACGAAACGAGAGCTTTCTACTGCTTCGGTTCTCCATTGAACAAATATTTATTAGTTTAATAAAGCAAAAATTATGCCCACTAGTTATTTAATTAATTTATCTGGGGAACCGCCCCCAGACGTTAATCTAACTCGCAAGCGCTGAAAAAATATAAAGCAAAACTTTTAGTTCTCCCTAATTTTGAAAGTGGTTGCTCTAGCTCTTACTTTTACCAGTTGATTATCTATGGATTTTCGTGCTTAGCGACACGAGTGCCGTATTGCTAGGGGTATTGAATAGTCTTCAATTGTTAAGCACTAAGAATACCGAAAAATTTATTTTTGGGGAGCATATGAAGCCAGAAACTAGAATCGGGATAATTGTGTCCTACTTGAATTCTAATTATAGTTCTTAATAACCAAATTCTTTGTTGATGCAAATAGGCTACTGTTTAAAATGATAGTATATTAAGGAGGGGACTTTCAGTAGTATTATTATGAGGAGCTGCATCTCTTATATGCTTTCCCTTTAGCCATCCACAGGAGTATATTAGGCTCACTTCATGGGACTAAGCTAGACCAAAATAGTAGAATAGCAGAATGCCATTTTGACTTTTGGGTTTGTCTAAGTAGAGAGTATATAAAAATCATTTTTAATCTTTTATTTTGAAAAGGAATATATTGGGATTGATATATCAAAAAGGGGCTAGGAGAATGAGTAAACATTTGTATGTAAAAAGTTATAGAAAGCTGATAGATGTTGGATTTGAACTTTCTCCAACAATTAATATTATTTCTGGGACTAATGGTACTTGTAAAAGCTCAATATTATACTTATTATCAAATTCTTATCAAGAAATAAAAGGAGAACATAATCTCAAAGATTGCATAAATATAATTAATAATATTAATAATTTGATGAATCCTAAAATTGAATCATTGAGTAGAGGGGATAAAGAGTATAATGATCCAACTAACAATACAAAGGGAACAATACTAGAAGTCGAATATTTTGACGGTACTAAATTAGAGTTTAGAAAGCATAATTCACCTAAGAATTCAAGATATGCTATCAAGCCACCATATGCTAATAGAAAGAAAGAATCATTGCCTAAGTTACCTGTAATTTATCTGGGGTTGTCTCGCTTAATTTCATATGGTGAATATCATGAGCTTAATTTTGAAAGTATTATTGAGAAACTAAGCAAAAAGTTAGATGAAACTTCATTAAAAAGTGTACAATCAATCTTAAAAAGAGAATTGAAAAATAACTATATCAGCGAAATAAATAAAAAACTGCCGGATAAGTATATTTCAATTATTAACAAAGTATACGCGGGATTTACAAATATTGAAGTTAGCCATCAAACATATAATAGTATTGGAAATCTCAAAAAAAGAGCGGAATTTAATACAAGTTTCACGGGTATTGATTCTAATACTATTTCAGCAGGTGAGGATAATTTATATATTATTATCACTGCATTAGTATCACTTCAATATTATTATGACGAACTGCAAAAATGTAGTAGAATGAATAGCTCTAAAATAGAGAGTCTACTATTAATAGACGAACTCGATGCTACCTTACACCCTTCTTATCAAATAAAATTATTTCAACTATTTCAAAAGTACACTAGTGAATTTGGGATACAGATAGTTTGTACAACTCATAGTTTGAATTTAATTGATTATGGATTAAAGCAAAAGGCTCAGGTTATTTATTTGTTAAATGAACAAAATAAAGTAAACATAATTAATGACATAGATATGTTTACTATTAATATGTACTTAAGACAAATTACAATGGAGCAAATGGATAACAATAAAATCCCCGTCTTTACAGAGGATCAGGAAGCAAGAGATTTGCTTAATATATTATTTATGATGTACTCAGATATAGACGGGAATTTTAATAATATCAAGGGTAATTTCCATTTAGTAGATGGCAATATGGGTTGTGATAATCTTAAAAGTATCTTTCATGATTCACTGCTTACTGAGAGTGTATTGAAGGCCATTTGTATACTTGACGGAGATGCACAAAAGGAATTGAATAGGAATATTATTACTTTACCAGGCCAAAAAAATCCTGAAGAACTTATTTTTTTATATTTAAAGCGACTTATTAAAGAACCCAAATATCAAGAATTTTGGAGTATAAACCGAGAACATGTAAAAAAGGGCTATACATTTGATTATGCAAAAGATATTCTCGAAAAAATAAATGAGTTAGAAGATAATATCTCTAAAATTAGAGAACAAGAAGGTACTATCAAGGGAATCAGAAGACAAAAAAATAAAAAAATATATCGTGAATATAAGTATTTTTTCGAAATAATTTTCATGGAATGGTTTAATGATCGAGATAACAGAAAAGAAATAGTAGACTTTTATAATGATTTGCATAGTGTTTTTAGGAAAACTTTTGTAGCCTATAATATTCCTTCTTCAGCATGGAAAAGAAAAAAGTACTTATTTGAGAGTGAACAATATGCCAGTAACTGATACCCCATTAAGATACCCAGGTGGAAAAACGCAATTATTCAAATTTATTAGTAATTTGTTAATGAGAAATAATTTAAGTAATTCAATTTATGTTGAACCCTTTTCCGGAGGGGCTGGAATTTCAATATCTTTATTATTAAGGGGACTTGTGGACAAGATTGTAATTAATGATATCGATCCATCCATACATGCATTTTGGTATTCTATTTTAAATTATTGTGAGCAATTTATTTCACTAATAGAAAATACAGATGTGACAATGGAATCTTGGAATAGACAAAAAGAGATAAACGAAATATATAGGAATAACCCCTATTCAATAGAAAATGGTTTTTCAACATTCTTTTTGAATCGTACTAACAGAAGCGGAATTATTTCTGGAGGTGTTATAGGTGGAAGGAATCAAGAAGGAAAATATAAACTAGATTGTCGCTATAATAAGCAAAATCTTATAAAAAAAATAAGAAATATTGCTTCCATGTATGACAATATAACGTTATATAATATTGATGCTAAAATATTAATCGATCAACATATAAAATATCTTGATCCTAATAGAACGTTTGTTTTTTTTGATCCTCCTTACTATAAGCAAGGAAAGAACTTGTACACGAATTCATTTGGTCATCAAGACCATGTAGCCTTATATAAAGCTATTAGACAGATAAATAACTATCATTGGATAACTACTTATGACTATCATCAAGCAATTATTGATATTTACAAAGATGTTCCTCAATATAAGTATTCATTACAGTATTCTGCTCAAAATAAGCGCAAAGAGAGAGAATTACTTTTCTCAAATGTTATAACAAATGTTGAATCTTTTAGCAAAATAATTATAGAAAAAGCTTAGATTCATTTCTAACACTAATTAAAATTAAGTTGATTAAGAATTATGCGTTACAGTTTAGTGACATAAAACCGGTTATCCTAATTAGGACAATCGGTTTTTTTATTTACTTACCATTATTAAGCTAATGACAGTTCAGTTTAAAGACTAAAAAGCATATTAAAGGCGATGCTTACTAACGAATTTTTAATAACTCCTCGTTAAGCTTTTATCACAGTCCGCAAATCATAATAGTTTGAGAATATTTACATCTTGATGCTTTCCTATGCTAATAATAAACACTGGCCTAATATTACTACATAATCTGTTTTCATTTATTGAGTTGTTTTTCTTTTATATGCCCAGCAGTTTTTTTGAAATTTATACTATCCGTTAATGTTCATTAATCGTTAATGCCTGTATACGCTTAGTACCTCTCCATTAGCTTATTTCGTCAGTTTCCTGTTATGACTATGACATGGCCGTAATAATTGCTGTAATTGCGACTGATTTTATCCCAATTTAGCAGACCGATAGAGTTAATGTGCTTCGTGCGGAAGTATCTCAAATTTCAGTGGCTTTAGTTATGCCTAACTGTATGAAGGAAGCTAAGAGGCTAAACATGACCCTGACTAGGTTATACTGCAGAGTTGAACCAGACGACCATGCTTAGAAGGGCTATAGCATAAGTAACAAAATGGTTATGAAAAATGAGATATTAATTATCCTTTCATTATTGTAACAGTTACCAATGGCGTATCATGTCCACAGTATACATTGAAATTTAATGTTTGTGGACATTAGTGTTCTTAGCCTTCTAGCAATCTTACTTGTCTCACGAACAATTCAGTTACGCGTAACGAGGTGGCAGTTCTTCTAGGGAAACGCATTTTTTTATAAGAGTTCAAATTTTAATTGCCGCCTTAGAATAATATTTTTCAGCAGTTATGACATGGTTTATTGTATTCGTATATTGCACCCTTACTGCTCATTCTAATATCATATATTTCGAGTGCTCAACCAACAACTGCTTCTTATTAATTCATAACATCAATATTAATCATGGATGCTTCCAACGTGAGGAATTCAAAATGAAGTGGACATAATAAAAGAAAGAAACATAGTCTAAATAAAAAAGTTTTTTGTTAAATTCACTTAAATGCTTATGTAAGGAGTATTAAAAACGAAGTTATAGTATGGAATGCATCCTTCTACCAAGTCATGGCTAAAGAAATTGGAGATTTTATTAGATAGGAATCTATAAGGTTAAAGAATTAATCTTCATATAATGGAGTAAACGAGTAATAAACCGTTCAGAATAGAACCTATCAAAATAATGAGACTCTTTTAAAGCAGTCTCTTTATTTTTACTATTAGTTATACATTGTTAGTTTTCATAATCCAAAGATGCAAGAGTGTTGAAGGACAAGAAAATAGTCACTTTAAAGTTAAGACTCTCTACTAAGTTGTAGAATCGGATATACGCTCGACGGGCTCTATAAAACTTAAGGAAATCTAAACATAATAGAGTTTAATGTTTAATTTGTCGAGTTTTTATGTAAACGCTATCATTATATAATTTTACTTAGAAAGGAGGTGAAAGTAAGAAAATACGGAATATGGTACACATAAGCGATGTACTGCAACAGAGAATCGACTGAAAAGCAGGTGTAGAATGCAAATATAAAAATTTCAGGAGGTAAAGTATGATTAAATTTAGTAAGAAAATGTTAACAGTAGTTCTTGCAGCTTCCATGAGTTTTGGGGTGTTTGCAACAACCTCAAGTGCAGCGACAGACTATTGGCAAAATTGGACCGATGGCGGTGGGACGGTCAATGCTGTTAATGGATCAGGCGGTAATTACAGCGTAACATGGAAGGATACCGGGAATTTTGTTGTCGGTAAAGGCTGGACTACTGGATCGCCCAACAGAACGATTAACTACAATGCCGGTGTCTGGGCGCCGTCTGGTAATGGATATTTGGCTCTCTACGGGTGGACGAGAAACTCACTCATCGAATACTACGTCGTGGATAGCTGGGGAACTTATCGACCTACCGGAACGTATAAAGGTACGGTGACCAGTGATGGAGGCACATATGACATCTACACAACAATGCGATACGACGCACCTTCCATTGAAGGCCAAAAAACGACGTTTATTCAGTACTGGAGTGTTCGACAGACGAAGAGACCGACCGGGGGCAACTCCACGATCACTTTCAGCAACCACGTGAACGCATGGGCGAGCAAAGGAATGCATCTGGGGAACAACTGGTCTTACCAAGTGTTAGCAACAGAAGGATATCAGAGTAGTGGAAGCTCTAACGTAACGGTGTGGTAACCACTCAACTGCAAACGGTTCAACGAACGGGAGCGATTGGCATTTCGTCACGGGGAAAGCAGGATGAGGGCTCATAACCGTATTACAACATAAACAAGGTAATAACGCGGGAGACAAATACTTATCTGGAAACTGGAACTGGGCTATCATAGAGAGCAACAATAATAAAACAAAATCGATCGGTACACGAAAACCCAACGAATTAGGAATTTGCGATATGTCTGGCAATGTAAAGGAATGGTGTTGGGATTGTTACGGAGACTAAAGGGATACGGTAGTTAATGAAACAGCGACAGTTGAGGACGATTTCTCGTCTACGGCTGTCGCTGTTTTCATGTCTGAGAAGCACACAATACCTAAGGTTGTCGAAAAGATGAGGAGGGGGTATAGTTTATATGTATGTATTTTGCTCGGAAAGAGGTTTATATGGCAACAATTCATGATGTGGCGTTAAAAGCGGGCGTGTCGGTCACTACAGTATCCCGTGTAATGAATAATCGGGGCTATATCAGCGAAGTTACACGCAAAAAAGTGTTCGATGCAATGGAAGAGCTTAATTATCAACCAAATGAAATAGCACGATCCCTGCTACGCAAGCAGTCCAATATCATCGGTCTTATTATTCCCAATGTCTCGCATCCTTTCTTTAGTGAGCTTGCTAATCAGGTGGAGTATTACGCCTATCAGCAGGGGTGCAAGGTTCTACTCTGCAATTCGCATATGGACCCTGTGAAGGAAAAAGTGTATATCGATATGTTAAAACGAAACCGGGTAGACGGCATCATTATGGGTAGCCATACCTTGGAAGTAGAAGAGTACCGACATTTGAATTCACCAATTGTGACATTTGACAGACAGATTGATCCACAAATCCCGTACATATCTTCGGACAATTATCGCGGAGGTGAGCTGGCTACGGAACTGCTCATTCGCAAAGGGTGCCGGAAAATTGCGCATATATGTGGAAATCTGGAGCTGAACATGCTGTCCAATGAGCGGACCACAGCTTTCCGGGATGTCGTGAACAAGAATAGTGTCGAGCATGTAATCGTTCAAACAGACCTGAATGTGTTCGACCAAAAGGAGTACGAGCGATTGATCTCCAAACTCGTTCATGAACATCCAGATGTGGATGGGGTGTTTGCAACAAGCGATATTATTGCAGCTTTTGCGCTGAAAGAATATATCCGCGCCGGACGGCATGTACCGGAGAATGTGCGTATTGTAGGCTTCGATGACGTGAGCGCTGCTTCCTGGCTGACGCCTGAACTTACATCGGTAAGACAGCCAATTGCAGAGATCGGCAGGTTGGCGGTCGAGCTGATTCGTAGACAGGCAGAGGGAGAGCAGGTACAGCCTGTTAATCGGCTGCCTGTTGAACTGATTGAGCGTGCAACGACCTGAATGAAATCTGTTCCTCTAACAAGGGGAACAGATTTTTTTTAGAGAATGTTAAAGGTTTAACATGTCAAACGATTGACATAGAATGATTCTTTGACATATAATCCGTTTGTAAGCGTTTTATTTAAGCGTTCAGAGCCATTACAGAAATAGGGGGATGACAACAGTGAGGAAATTCAAAAGAGTTCAATGGATGGTAATGCTGCTTCTTTTGGTTATGGTGGTGTCTGCATGCGGCGGCTCCGGAGGAGAAGGCAATTCAGCTTCTGGAGGGGGATCAGCGGATTCAGGAAATGTGAAAATTACACTTTTGAACTCTAAGGGTGAAATCCTTTCACAACTTGAGGATGCCGCCAAGGCGTTCCAGAAAGACAATCCCGGCATTACTGTTGAAATCCAGCCGGTTCCGGCCGGTGGATCGCCTTTTGAGCGTGCCTCTGCATTGTATGCATCCGGAAACCCGCCGACCATGATCATGCTTGATACAGGTGATGTGGAGAAATTCAAGGATCGTATCCTCGATCTAAGCGGAGAAAAGTGGAATGCGGACACTGTTGAAAACGCTACCACAACGACGACGTTTGACGGTAAAAATTACGCGTTTCCGCTGGCTGTTGAAGGCTACGGATTCATCTATAACAAAGCGGTTGTTGATAAAGCGGTAGGCGGAAGCTTTGACCCCACCACAATTAAAACCCGAAATGATCTTGAAAAGCTGTTTCAGCAAATCGAGGCATCTGGGAAGAAAGCATTGGTGATTTCACCAATGGATTGGTCCCTAGGCGCTCATTATTTGCCACTTGCTTATGCAGGCCAGAACAAAGACATGGCTGAAGTGGACAAATTTATGGCATCACTGAAAGCGGGCCAGGCTAACTTGGCTACCAATCCAGTATTTAACGGACTTATGGATACATTCGACGTCATGATGAAATACAATATCGATCAGGCTTCCCCACTGGCAGGCGCTTATGAGCGTGGACCAGAACTGCTTGGCAAAGGCGAAGTTGGTATTTGGTTCATGGGCAACTGGGCATGGCCGCAAATCAGCGGTTTTGATACGGCTAACAAAGAATATGGTTTCTTGCCTGTACCCATCAGCAACAATGCTGATGACTACGGCAATCAGGAAATTTCATCCGCTGTTTCCAAACGTATTGTCATTGACAAGGAGAAGAGTACGCCGGAGCAGCAAGAGGCAGCGAAGAAGTTCCTGAACTGGATCGTCTATGATGCGAAAGGTCAGGATTTCCTCGTAAACAAAGCGAACATTATCCCAGCGTTCAAAAATATTACACTGCCTGCGGCCGATCCACTTGGCAAATCCATTCAGGATTATATTGCAAAAGGCAAGTCAGAGCAGTCGATGAGCTTGCTGCCGGCCGATCACTGGTCTAAGCTAGGATCTTCCATGCAAAAATATCTGGCGAAGCAGGGCGATCGCGCAACACTGGCTAAGGAAATCGAAAACTACTGGAAAAGCGTAAAATAAGGCTTATTTCAAATTACCCGGAAATAGAGAGAGAAATCCGAAACAAAGAGAGGGATCACCATGATTGCGGAAAAAGGAGTATGGAACCGGCTACGGACACGGCTGCTGTTCACCGGACCAACCTTGTTTGCCTTCATAACGGTAATGATCATTCCATTTTTGTACGGCATTTATTTGACGTTCACAAACTGGGATGGTATTTCCACGACACTAACGCTGGTTGGCATCCAAAACTATCTGGCCGTTTTTCGGGATATTGAGTTTTGGAAATCGTTCGCCTTGACGCTCAAATATGTATTTTATACCGTTGTTCTTATCAATGTCATCGCTTTTATGCTGGCTTATGTGCTGACTAAAGGGTTAAAAGGACAGAGTATTTTTCGGGCAGGGTTTTTCCTGCCCAACCTTGTCGGCGGTATTGTACTCGGTTTTATCTGGCAGTTCATCTTCAACAACGTGCTTGTCTATTTGGGACAACATGCCGACATTCAGGCGCTCAGCACGACTTGGCTGGCTGATCCTGACAAAGCGTTCTGGACACTCGTGATTGTAACCGTGTGGCAGAACGCGGGTTACATGATGGTCATTTATATTGCAGGTTTGACGGGTGTGCCGAATGATATTATGGAGGCTGCAAGCATTGACGGGGCGAGCAGCTGGACCAGACTGCGGAAAATGGTGCTGCCCTTGATGGTTCCTTCTTTCATCGTATGTATATTTTTGTCCCTGCAGCGTGGATTTATGGTCTATGACGTCAACCTTGCGCTCACGAAAGGTGGACCGTTCAGTAGTACTCAAATGGTGTCGATGCATGTGTATGAAAAGGCATTCCTTTCCCGTGACTATGGTGTGGGGCAGGCAGAAGCATTCGTACTGTTCCTGATGGTTGCTCTCATCACTCTGCTCCAGGTTTATTTTAGCAAGAAGTTGGAGGTGGAGGCGTAATGGCAAACAAAAAAATCGCTTCCTCCATGATCAAATTCATTGTGCTAACAGTCCTACTCATATTATTCATCGTACCGTTCGTCTTTCTGCTGATCAATTCGTTCAAGGAAAATATGGCGATTACCTCGAATCCGTTATCGCTTCCAGAGAGCTTCAATATGACCAACTATATGAATGCATTTGATAAAATGAATTATATCACTGCATTCACTAACTCATTGGTCATAACGGTGTTAAGTGTCTTGTTTATCTCCCTGTTTGCGGCGATGACGGCTCATTATTTTGTCAGAAACAACACCAAGTTCAACCAATATACATTTATGCTGATGGTAGCTTCCATGATTATTCCATTCCAGGCCATCATGATTCCATTGGTGAAAATTTACGGCTCACTTGATCTGCTGAACAGCAAATGGTCGCTGATTTACATGTATATCGGTTTTGGTAGCTCGCTGGCCGTCTTCATTTATCATGGATTCGTAAAGAGTATTCCGAAGGAATTGGAGGAAGCAGCGCTGATTGACGGCTGCACGCGGATTCAGACCTTCTTCCGCATCGTGTTTCCGGTATTGATGCCTACGACAGCCACTATTTCCATTCTCAATGTACTGTGGATCTGGAATGATTTTCTGCTGCCTTCGCTCATTCTGGTCGATCCTGAGCAAAGGACACTTCCGCTGTCCACATACAACTTTTATGGAACCTACACAGTGGATTATGGGCCATTGATGGCAAGTTTGGTACTCACGATATTTCCGATCATTATCATCTATCTGTTCGCCCAGAAATATATTATTCAGGGTGTTATGCAAGGTTCGATTAAATAACTGTAGGAGTAGGATGCCTTATCAAACATACTAGAGTGTATACGAGAGAAAATGCTGATCAATTTATTTCCCAATCCAAGCATATGCTTCGGCCGGATTATCGGCTGAACTATCATTTAATGGCTGAATTTGGCTGGATGAATGATCCGAACGGTTTCATTCAATATAACGGGCAGTATCACTTGTTCTATCAACATTATCCGTATAAATCGGTGTGGGGACCGATGCACTGGGGACACGCAGTCAGCCGCGATCTTATGAAGTGGGACTATCTACCGGTTGCTTTGGCCCCGGACGGTGAGTTCGACCGGGATGGCTGCTTCTCCGGCAGTGCGGTTGAGCAGGACGGGAAGCTTGTCCTGATGTATACCGGACATGTTGTAACCGGCCCCGACAAAGATCAGGATTACAAGCAGTCACAGGGAATTGCAGTATCAGAAGACGGAGTGACATTCGAAAAGTGGGAGGGCAACCCGGTCATCGGTTATGACGCCATACCGGACAGGGTCAGCCGCAAAGATTTTCGTGATCCTAAGGTGTTCAGGCATGAGGACCAATACTACGTCGTGCTTGGTTCTAATGACGCCCAAGGGAACGGGCTTGTACTGCTTTACCGATCTGAAGACCTGAGAAGCTGGACGTATGTCAATGTGCTGGCTGTGAGTGACGGTCGCTTCGGTGATAATTGGGAATGTCCGGATTTGTTCCCGCTCGGCGATCGGCACGTATTCATGTTGTCTCCACAGCGCATGCCTGCTCAGGGAGAAGCTTACCGTAATCTGCATTCCACCATGTACGGTATAGGTGATTTCAATGCGGAGGCTGGAACATTTACGGCAGAGCGGTATGCTCAGGTAGATCACGGATTCGATTTCTATGCCCCGCAGTCAACCTTGGATGATCAAGGGCGGCGTATCATCATCGGATGGATGGATATGTGGGAGTCGGAGATGCCAACCCAGCAGGGACATCATTGGGCAGGTGCGATGAGTCTTCCGCGACAAGCCGTGATCGATCACGACAGATTGCTATTCCGTCCGCTTGATGAGGTTGAAAATTACCGATCCAATCTGTTCGAGCAGCGGGATATCTTGCTGACAGGCGAGCAGATCATGGACACGTTCGGAGATAGCTACGAACTGAAGGCGGTATTTGAGTTCGAGGCTGGTAATACTGATGAATTCGGCTTGAAGCTGAGAGTGGGCGACGAAGAGGAAACGGTACTGTCGTATCGTCCCGATGACGGTCTATTCCGTTTTAACCGTGAGCGTGCTGGTATCGGACCGGGCGGAGAGAGAAGAGTACCCTTGGGCTTACAAGAGGGACGTTTGGAGCTGCGTATTTTCGTCGATAAAAGCTCTGTAGAAATATTCATCGGTGACGGTGAATACGTCCTCACAGGAAGAGTGTATCCCGGAATGGAATCAACAGGTATTCGTGCGTTTGCGAGCGGAAAATGTACGATGTCCTCGTTCCAGAAGTGGGATATCCTCACATAGAATCGCATCACAAACAGGAACCTAACCGTTGATGGTCAGGCTCCTGTTTTTTGTGGCCATTTTGCTCGTGGGATTTTAGGCGCGCTTATTTTGCAGATAAGCATCAAGATAAGCATCAATTTTGATGAGGGCTTCTTCTGTACCGCCGGATTGCTGGAAGCTATTATTTATTTTTTGTACGCCCTCTTTATACGCTGCGTTTGACACGACCTCACGTACGGCATCTCTTAACGATTGTGCATTGATTTGATCTTTAGTTATTCGATAGCCAGCCTGAAGTTCAGTTAACCGCTGTGCGACCATGGGCTGATCTTTGTCCTGAGGCAGCACTACCAAGGGGACATTAAAGTGAATTCCTTCATTCACACTGTTCATTCCACCATGAGTAATAAATACATCTGTATGACGTAATACCTCCAATTGAGGTACATAGGGTGAGATGATAAAGTGCCCAGGGGCAGGATTAATTTTCGTAAAGTCAGCTTTTTCGCCAGCTGCAATCACGACGATGCCTTCAAAATCGGAAAAAGCCTCAATGCAGGTGTTAAAAAAGTCCTCAGTATGGTCTAGAACAGTTCCCATCGAAATATACAAAACCTTTTTACCCTGTAGTCTGTCTAGCGGGAATGAATTTTCTCTTTTGCGCTCCGGGAAGCTGGGGCCAATAAAAAGATGCTCGTCCCCAAATTGTTCACCATTCGGTTGAAAATATCTGCTCGTATATACGACATTCAAAGCTCCTGAATTGTTCATAAATTGAACCAGATCTTTGGGAGCAACACCGAACCTTTCTTTCATGAGTTGCAGTGAAGACGTTACTTGTTCATCAGGCTGAAACGGTACTTTAGCGTCGGAGCGGAAGAGATTGGCAGCCATCAGATGATTTGAAATGAGAAAAGATGGGGATGAAGAGATGCCTGGGATATTCAAATAATCTCTTACTAATTCACCAGCTCCGAATCGATCATAGAACACCAAGTCAAATTGAATACGCTCGGACAGCTCCTGAGTGATGGCTAAGATGTCCATCGAAGTCTGGATATGAATATTCAAAAATGCGTTCAGTCCTGCCGGAGTGTTGGTATCAATGGAAGCAGTCCTGACCAGATCAGGATGCAGGTGAACCTTCGCTCCAACTGCTTCGAGTCTATTCTTGTATTTCTCAGTTGTAATGTAATGAACCTGGTCCCCTCGTGCTGCAAAGGCTTGCGTGATCCCAAGCGTGGGGTTTACATGTCCTTCTGCCGGAAAATTAACCATTAATACATTTAACATCCATCCTTACTCCTTTCCTTCTCTTTCATTTAAGATGCAGTTTTAACTGAATCTCTCAATCCATAATAACAATAATATTTATTTTTTCAAATGATATCCTTTCATGATTGCGTTTTAAAACAGTCAACATAATTCAAAAGAATAAGACAAGGACATGTTGGCATGAAATGTGTATAACAAATATTTACCTCGTGCATAGTAAAGACGAACCTATTTAGCGAGGGAGGTTTTTTCTAAATGAATGTCCAAAGAGCACAAGAAATAGCGTCCTCTTCCATCATGGCAAATGTGTTGTGCGATGGGTTACCCATCTACATTCAGCATGTGAACGAACAACGTGAGACGGCACGGATCTATGCGCTGAACAATCCGGAAGAGGAACGGGAAGTGCCTTTGTACGCGTTAACAGAACGAGATCAAACCCTTGAATAGAAAGGAGCGACATGAAAAGTGAAACCCAATCAACAGAAAGAGATCGAGGCAGATCGTTTGAATTTTCGTGATCAGACGGACGATGTGGTCAGAGAAGTACCGGCCACAACAGATGCCAGCGAAGCTGTTGCAGCAATGACCTCGCATATCAATAAATATGATGTACCAGATGAGTTGGAAGAAGAATAGGGAGTGGACAAGCGCGCACAGGATAACCTGTTGCGTGCTTTTTATATGACGTATAATTGGATTGTATCGAACAAAAAGTATTCAATGCCCAAACGTACAAGTGAAGCTGCCCGTGTGTACGTTTTTTTCTTTTCGTTTTTTTGTAAAATAAGTTATACATGATTTCTGTTCAAACGAAATGGACCCGCTGCTCATAGCGGCATTGTCTCTAATAAGTTGAAAAGCATGAATTCAGAATTGTAGGAGGGAATTATGAACGATGAATTCAATGTACAGGTTCAAAATCTAGATCCGGAAATAAGTGCAGGTGAAGTTGAGAACAAGGACATTTCGAAAATATTAACTATTATATGGATTTTTATAATTTATAGTGAGTCTGTCATTCTTCAACATTTGTTCGGTGGTTTATATCTGCTGCAAAGTTCCTTGTTTACTGTAATCATCATATTGCACATCCTCTTGTACTTGCATGCTCATAGAGTTGCAAAATATTTTTCATGGGCTTATTTTGTTGTACAAGGGGGCTTGATCTTTGCAAGTGCATTTCTTCTACCTGACAGTTTCTCCATAGTACTGGTTGGGCTAATGCCCGTTTTGGTGGGTCAGAGTATAGGTATTTATTATAAGCCGCTCAAGGTTATTCTTGTATTTTTGATCTCCTATGTGCTTTTTTGTGTGGCTGTGGTCTCTCACAATGAGGGCAGGCAATTTGTGTTGTTCATCCCGTTATTTTTTCTAATTGTCGTTGTTATAGTAGCTTATGCCGTTCTTTTTCTCAAACAAGTCAAAGCACGAATCCGCACGCAAAATGTTCTGAAAGAGCTTGAAGCCGCACATCAAAAGGTGGAAGAACTTACAATTGCCAATGAACGACAACGTATGGCTCGTGATCTGCATGATACGCTGGCTCAAGGGCTTGCTGGGCTAATCATGCAGCTTGAAGCTATTGATGCTCATCTGAGCAAAGGAAGTACGCAAAGGGCTCAGGAGATCGTCCAACAATCGATGTCACAAGTGCGAAGGACGTTGTCTGATTCGAGACGAGCTATAGACAATCTGCGTTCGAAAACCATCTCGGAAGTTGATTTTGCAGAGGCCGTGGAGGAAGAAATACAGCGATTTACTATGGCTACGAGCATTCGAGTAATACGCAACATCAAAATTAAAGCTTCCGTCCCCAGACTGTTGTTCGAACATGGATTGTTTATAATAAGCGAATGTTTAACCAATGTAGCAAAGCATTCACATGCGAATACCGTATGGATTCATATTTTAGATAACGAAGGCAAGATTGAAATCGAGATTCGCGATGATGGCAAAGGATTTGATAAGGATATTATTGCCAAGCAGACAGGACATTACGGAATTATAGGTATGCATGAACGTGTACGGATGCTGGGTGGAAACATAAATATCAACAGTATAGTTCAAGAAGGTACAGCTATAAAAATAGAGGCGCCTCTTACTAAAGGAGACCTATCATGAAATACAAGATTTTAATCGTCGATGATCATTGGGTCGTTAGAGAAGGGTTAAAGCTGGTGTTGGAGACCAATGACAGCTATGAAGTTATTGGCGAGGCCGGAGAGGGTATAACAGCTCTTAAATTAATCGAAGAACTTCAACCGGATGTTATATTGCTGGATTTATATATGCCACAAATGAGTGGTTTGGAAACTATGAAAGCCCTCAGAGAAAAACAAAATGAAACGCCAGTCATTATCCTGACTACCTATAACGAAGATGATCTCATGATTAAAGGACTTTCTTTAGGGGCAAAGGGATATTTATTAAAAGATACCAGTCGGGAAAACTTATTTCGCACGATTGAGTCAGCACTTAGAGGCGAAACGTTGCTTCAGCCAGAAATAACAGCTAGGGTGTTCGCTGCAACGAATAAGAAAGAAGCCAAGCCAGAGCCGCACGAAAGTAGCTTAGTTCTTACTGATAAGGAAAGGCACATATTAAAGTCGGTTGCACACGGTTTTAAAAGCAAAGAAATTGCCTTTGATATGGGGATTTCCGAGCGTACCGTCAAAGCGCATTTAACGAATATTTATAACAAGCTTGGTGTTGATTCTAGATCCGAAGCCGTTGCCGTTTCGTTGGAGCGTGGTATTTTACAGCTTTAGAGATGTTAACTAAATATATGTTATTTCATTGCCCAGTCGTACATAAGGTGCTTGCCCCTTTGTACGATTTTTTTGTGTGTTCATTGTTATAACATGAAACAAGAAATGAAAAAAATTACTTGACCCACGGGTTGCTGATAGCACCTTTAGAAGAGAGAATCAGGGAGGATGACATGAAGTTGAAGAGAAAAGAAATCAGGATCATGATTACAGGGATTGCATTAGCTATAGTAGCTTCCGGTTGCTCCAGTGCAGCGGAGAACTCTGTAACACAAGCCAGTCACCCGGTAAAAGTAGAGAAGCTTGTAATGAAACCTTTGGCCAATGATTTTAATTTGGCAGGAACATTGCAGGCAAGTAATGAAGCTAGTGTTTCCTTTGAAGCGGATGGACGTATATTGAACACTATGGTGGAGGTAGGGGACTCCGTAGAAAAAGGGAGCGTCCTTGCGAAGTTGGATACATCTGCTTACCAGTTGCAACTGGATCGGGCCAAGGCAACCATGGAGAAGGCAAAGGCTGGTCTTAGCCAAGCGGAGGCTTCCATTCAATCGGCACAGGCGGGTATCCATAGTTCGCAATCCCAGGTCGATGCGGCCCAATCGAAATTGCAGGAATTGAACAATGGCGCCAAAAAACAGGAAATTGCCCAGTCACAAAATGCGGTTACTGCGGCAACCAATGCTTACAATAAGAAAAAGGCGGATGCCGCACGGACACAGAGCCTGTTCCAGGCAGGCGCAGCATCATTGTCGGAAAATGAGAATGCACAGCTGGAATTAACGAATGCACAAAAAAGTTTAAGTGACGCACAAGAGCAGCTGTCTCTCTTGCTTGCAGGCGCCTCGCAGGAACAACGTACCCAGGCTTCAGCTGGTATAGAGCAGGCCAGAGCAGGGCTGGAGACCGCTATTGCTACGAAACAGCAAGGGCTAGCCAGTAAAGCTCAAGCGCAGGCTACCTATGAGGATGCATTGGCTGCTTATGAACAGTCATCCTTGTCACTTAAAAAAGCGACTTTAACCTCCCCGATCACTGGCGTGGTCATTGAAAAAAAAGTAGCCGATGGTCAACTGGGCTCCAGTGGAAGTGAGGCATTCATTGTCGGGAATATCAAGACCTTAAAAGTACTTCTGCCCGTACCGGACAGCGAAATCTTATCATGGAAGAAAAACCAAAAAGTAAATATTTCTCTCTATGATGAAATTAGAACAGGGACTGTTACT
Source organism: Paenibacillus sp. JJ1683 (assembly GCF_053006485.1). Taxonomy (NCBI): domain Bacteria; kingdom Bacillati; phylum Bacillota; class Bacilli; order Caryophanales; family Paenibacillaceae; genus Paenibacillus; species Paenibacillus sp. JJ1683. Next base: position 4,937,150 of record NZ_CM129820.1, on the reverse strand, counting down.
CAAATCTATCCATCCACGAATACCAAAACGGGCAGTATTAATGTGGAAGTTAGCATTCCTAATCCTGAACTGAATTGGAAACCTGGTCAAGTCATCAGCGCATCTAAAAGTGTGAATCAAGCGGAAGCACTGTTAGTGCCTGTGGAAGCCGTGATTAGCAATGGAAGTGACCCTTATATATTTAAAGCTGTGAATGGTAAGGCTGTTAAAACCACGATTAAAGTGGGAAAAGTGACGAATAATCAATTCGAAGTTCTCTCCGGACTACAGGCAGGCGATCAAATCGTTACACAAGGAGCAGGAACCTTATTTAATGGCGATTTAATTGGGAATGATGTGCTTGGGAAATCGGAGGAGTCGTCCGAATGATTAAATATATTGTTAAAAAGCAGAAAATTACGCTTATTTTCTTTGGCATGTGCATACTGCTAGGGCTCTTCAATTTTACATCATTACCCAAACAGGAGCAGCCTGATGTTATTCCTATGACAGCTAGTGTTACAACGATCTATCCGGGTGCCTCACCTGAAAGAATCGAGCAAACCATTACTAAGATCATGGAACAGAAAATTAAAGCTGTACAAGGTGTCAAAACGATTTCCTCTACTTCATCGAAAGGCCAATCCAGTATCATCATAGAAGCTTTGAATGATGCGGACCCGACCAAAGTATGGGCTGATCTTCGTACAAAGGTGCAGGATGCACAATCTGAGCTTCCAGAGGACGCGATGCAGCCTATGATCAATGATAGCATGACTAGCTCTTTCATTGGTTCATATGCGATTACTTCTGATAAGGTGGAGGATTTATATTCGTTAAATGAATTAATGAACAAATGGAAAGATCAATTAAAAACAGTCCCTGGTATTTCGCAGGTCAATATTCAAGGAGTACCCGAGCAAGAGGTACGAGTTAGTTTAGACACGCAAAAGATGCAACAATATAACCTCTCCTGGGAGCAGGTTGTCCAAGCGATCAAGGATGAGAATGATAGAGTACCTACAGGAAGTATGGATTTCAATGAGCGTACTTATCAGCTGACGGTAAATGCCTCAACGGACCCATCGATTCTGAATAACGTCCAGATTTCAAGCAATGACGATGGATTTCCGATATCTTTGAAAGATATAGGTACTGCCTCGCTTGTTTTTAAAAAAGCAGCTAGTTATACGTATGTGAATACCAAGCCTGCTATTTCGATCAGTGTGAGTGGAGATATAGGCACAGACGTGCCTACAGTTTCCAAGGCAACAACAGCTAAAATCAATGAACTTGCGAGCAGTTTGCCGAAGAATGTACATTTTGAACTGCTTTTTGCACAAAATGATCGAGTGAGTGAAATATTTGGAAATCTGACCAAAGAGATGATTATTGCTATTTTATCGGTCATTGTGATATGTACTTTAGGTTTGAATTTGCTAACTTCTGCATTTGTAGCGTTGGCCATTCCTGTTTCCATCGCCATCGGCTTTATTTTCTTGCCCATGACAGGAACTACGCTGAATCAAATATCAGTCATCGGACTCATCATCGTGCTAGGGATATTGGTTGATGATGCGGTCGTGGTCAATGACAACATTGAACGCCGACGCTCTGAATTTGGGGAAAATGCTACGGAGGCAGCCATTAAAGGAACCAAAGAGGTGTCCTTATCGATCATTACAGCTACGCTAGCTACGGTTGCAGCATTTGCCCCGCTGCTATTTCTGCCGGGTAATATCGGAGACTTTATTAAACCGATCCCTACCGTTATTTCGTTAACCATGCTGGCTTCCATGATTATGTCGCTAACGATTATTCCTATTTTCCGCCAATGGTATGATCAACGTCGTAAAGGAAAAGAGAGGAACCAAACCGTTAAGCCACCTGGGCTTCTGGGGCATCAAATCCAGTCTCTATCCAATGTGTACTCTAAAAACTGGATGCCAAGAATACTACGGCGTCCACTTTTAACAGCGCTGGTTGGTCTTATGATTGGTACAGCCGCTTATGGACTACTTGCGGTTGTTCCTATTCAACTATTCCCAGAATCCGATCAAGCAGATGCCACCATCAGCGTAACGATGCCCGAAGGAACGTCGTTGCAGGCAACCAATCGGGTTATTAACGAGATTGGCATGTGGGTCAAAAAACAACCAGAAACAGAACGGTTGTCGGCAACGGCAGGTGGAGGAGCGCCTCAGATGTATAGCGATGTTGCAGGCGGTCACGGCTCCGGGGGAGCGGTCAACGGTCAACTTGCTATCGTTGGAAAAGAGGGGCTATTCGATCTCCAAAAAACAGTGGATAGCTGGACTCATACGCTTCAAGCCAAATATCCATCTGCATTGATCAGCATTCGGGTTCCTCAATTAGGTATCCCGGTCGGCAGTGCGGTGTCTATCCGTATGAAGGGAGAAGACATTGATAAACTGCAAAACATGACAGCTAAAGTCAAAGAAATGGTTGCGGCGACCCCCGGAGCTGTTGATGTGACCGATAATATGGGAATGCAAAGCTATAATCTGAATTTCCAAGTCAATCCACAAGCATTGGATAAATATCGGGTTAGCTATTCCAATTTGACACGTACGCTGCTGTTAATGGGTGACGGAGTTAATGTAACGGATTTTGATACAGGTAAGGAACTACTGGATATCAATATATACATGAATAAACCAAACGATGATCCTGAGGTATTGTTCCAGCAATTAAGTGTAACCAATGCGGCAAAAGAGCAAATTCCCTTATCCCAGTTAGTCACGATGAAACCGGACTTTTCCATTCAGCAAATCCACCGCTATGATTTGGAGCGGACAGTAACGATCTCAGCCAATGCAAATGGGCGTACGGCTACAGAACTCACTAATGACATCCGTAGCAAACTAACCCATACACAGTTTGAACCAGGCTATACCTGGGAGATGGGCGGAGAAACATCCGCGCAATCTGATATTTTTACAGATTTGGGCAAGTTAGCTATTATTGTTGTGTTTCTCATCCTGCTCTTGATCACGATGCAGTTTTACTCCGTCTCCACACCGCTCATTATTATGACCACTGTGTATCTGGCAGCGGCAGGTGGAATTCTTGGAAGCTTTATTTCAGGCATGCCAATTGGATTCATGAGTATTATGGGTATCATTTCACTGGCCGGTATCGTCGTGCGCAACGGTATTGTGTTGATAGAGTTTATTGAAGATGCGCGGCGTGAAGGAGCCGAACTGACAGACGCAATTCTTATGGCATGTTCTGCCCGTTTCCGTCCGATCTTGCTTACTTCGCTAACTGCGATTGTGGGTATGATCCCTATTGCCACAATAGGGGAAATCCTCTTCAAACCGTTGGCAACGACCATTATTTTTGGACTGATCTTTTCGACCATTTTAACCTTGTTTGTTGTACCGACTCTGTATATGGTCGTAGCTCATCTGAAGCTGAAGCGGAAGCAGAAGCAGGAAAAGTCTATAAATACCGATAGCTCATTGACCATGTAGGTAAATACAGATAAGAATATACTGCAATTTTTCTTATAAATACGGATCGTACATGAGGCGAATGTCTTTATGTACGATCTTTTTATTTGTTGACAGAGTCAACAAATATCATTACTATAATTGTTGCAAAAGTCCACTAAATAGGGGGAGTTATGGTCAATATCGATGCTAATATCATAGCGGATATGAGGCGTTTTAATCGGTTCTATACGAATTTACTTGGTGTTTTAGATAGACATGTGCTGGATAGCGGATATTCCTTTACCGAGGCACGTGTCATTATAGAGATCGGGTTGATCGAACCGTGTATTGCGAATACTCTGGTCGAATCTCTTCAAATTGATCGCAGCTATATGAGCAGGATCATTGCTAAATTTTGCAAAGAGGGCTTTCTTGTTAAGGAAAATTCAACGTTGGATAATAGAACAAATCTAATTCGTCTGACACCCAAAGGAAAAACGTTCTACAACCAATTGAATGAAAGATCTGATGAACAAATTCTAAGATTAGTTCAAGGACTTTCAGAAGAAGAGATTACAGAATTACATGCATCTATGTTGTTAATTCAGAAGAAATTGGATATTTCGGAGAGGATACAGAATGATACGATTTGAATGCGACTATACCGAAGGTGCTCATGAGCGTATTTTAAAGCGACTACTGGAGACGAATGAGGAACAAACCCCAGGCTATGGTGTGGACGATCATTGTGAAAAAGCCAAATCTTATATTAAAAAAGCATGTGACTCCGAAAATGCGGATGTACACTTTTTGGTTGGAGGTACACAGACCAATACAACGGTCATTTCTTCGATTTTGCGTCCGCATCAAGGTGTCATTGCGGCAACTTCTGGGCATATCGCTGTGCATGAGACCGGAGCAATTGAGGCTACTGGACATAAAGTACTGACATTGCCAAGCGAGGATGGGAAAATCCGGGGTGAACAGGTAAAGGAACTGTACGACGCTCACTGGGGTGATTCTGCTCCTGAGCATTGTGTACAGCCCGGGATGGTTTATATTTCTCAACCTACCGAGAATGGAACGATTTATAGCCGATCCGAGCTGGAAGTGCTAAGTGGAGTGTGTCGTGAATGTGGTTTACCACTGTTTATAGACGGGGCCCGTTTAGGCTATGGTTTGGTTGCAGAGGATAGTGATGCATCCTTGGCAGATATAGCCAAGCTGTGCGATGTATTTTATATTGGCGGCACTAAAATTGGAGCAATGATGGGCGAAGCCGTAGTTATCCTAAATGATGCTTTGAAACAAGATTTCAGATACATGATCAAGCAAAAAGGAGGGCTGCTGGCTAAGGGGAGAATGTTGGGCATTCAGTTTGAAACGCTGTTTGAAGACGGTTTATACTTTGAGATTTCCAAACACGCCATAGATATGGCCATGCTGCTGCAAAAAGGATTATCCGAGCAAGGATTTTCTTTCCAATATCATTCAACAACCAATCAGCAGTTTCCGATTATAGCAGATCGTATATTACAGGCATTGAGCGAAAAATATACTTACTCCTTTTGGGAAAAGGCTGATGATACCCATACTGCTGTTCGATTCTGCACTAGTTGGGCCACAAAGAAAGAAAATATTGAAATGCTGCTACAGGATATCAAAGCATTACAATAAAGGTCATGGATAAACGATGAATATCATCTTGAAGTTGTAGAATAGATGATGTAATAAGCCATACTTCATTGCATACATTGCAGCGAAGTATGGCTTTTTTGTTATGTAATTTACCTAATCCAAGTGGCTTGTCTTTAGTTCCATGAAAGAGCAAGCAGATATAAAAATGGAAAAACAAGACAAGAGTGGATGTATAAAATTAACGCCTAATTATTTACACTGAATACCTATCGAACCTGTTTACGGTATTGAAGAGGGGAGAGTCCGGTTATTTTTTTAAAGATTTTATTAAAATGGGAGGCATGACCGAAGCCGACATCCTCCGCAATGTGCTGGATTTTGTCTTTGGTGGTTCGCAGTCTGGTTTGAGCCGCCCTGACCCTCACTACGCGGATGTACTCGCTGAAATGAAAGCCAGTCAATTTTAGAAAGATGCGGCTTAGGTAAGCCGGACTAATAAAAAAGCAGGCGGCCACTTGTTCGAGAGTTAACGGCTCATTGAAATGGTCCTGAATAAAAGACGAGATTTCTGTGATTTTCTGATGCATGGGATGAGAGGAAACAAGTTCACTACGCTCGGCCGCTTCCGATCGGTGCACCAGGATAAGCATTTCCAGCAGCAAATGCTGTACACAGCGGTCATGCAGAGGCTGCTTATTCCTACATTCGGTATTCATTTGTAGGAACAGCCGTTCAACTTCGACTTGCTCTCTAGCCGGTAAGCGAAGCAACGCAGATTGCTGGTACGGCGGTAGATCCAGAATGTCATGATCCTGCTGCGGGAGAAACGTCGGGGAAAAATGAATCAAAATGCGTTCTGTTTCCTCCAATTGTGTACTGGCGGTAGAGTGTAAGTCATGAGGGAGGATGAATATCAGATCGCCCTTGCGAGCGGTGTATACCTTGCCGTTCATAAAGTAGATGCGTTCGCCCTGCAGCAAAAAATACAGCTCATAGTTGTCATGAACATGAGGTCTGGGCATAACGGTGAAGCCGGTACGGTAGATGTGATGAATGGAGAATTGTTGTTCTCCGATGACATATTTGTCTTCCTTTATTTCATTCATGTGCTTCTTCCTTTGCCAATTAAGATAAGTAAGCGCATTCATATATCCATAGTATATATGACACCTGCCCACGGTAAAAGCGGAAAAGATTGATGAAAGGAGGTGAAGACACTTCTGAACGTCTCGGATCATTCTTTTATAAAAGTATGCGCTGATGTGAAAGAAAATCTTAGGGAGGAAACAGAATATGAGCAAGCAGCGTACATGGAGAAAGGTGCTATGTAATGTGGTTGTGGGTTCAATGTTGTTGACCTTGTGCCCACCATTGATCCAAGCAGAGACTGCGGTAGGGACAGAGATGGGGAAAGTGGAGAAAGTAGAAAATATAGCGACGAATATTCCGGCGTTTCCGGGGGCTGAAGGTGGCGGTAAATATGTTACCGGTGGACGCGGAGGTGAAGTATACGAAGTTACCACGCTGGCAGACTACGGCAAAGGTGAGCAGGTGATCCCCGGATCTCTTCGTGCAGCGGTCAGCTCCGATAATCGGACGGTCGTATTCCGGGTGGGTGGAACCATTCATCTGAAGGAGCCACTTAAAATCCTGGGCAACAATCTGACGGTTGCAGGTCAGACAGCTCCTGGCGACGGCATAACTGTAAGCGATTACACAACAGGGATTGATGCAGATAACGTCATTCTCCGTTACCTGCGTTTTCGATTAACTGATCGTTACCCCAGTGAGGATGACGCGTTAGGAGCTAGGTACCATAAAAACATTATGATTGATCACTGTTCCTTTAGCTGGTCGGTGGATGAGGTGCTAAGTCTGTACGATAACGTAAATACGACAGTACAATGGTCTATTGCATCCGAAAGTATGCTAATGACTACGCACCAGAAAGGCCGCCACGGCTATGGCGGTATATGGGGTGGTCGGAATTCCACCTATCATCATAACTTGCTGGCACACAATGCAAGTCGCAATCCACGGTTCCCAACCGATAAAAAACAAATCGACGCTGTGGAAATGACCAATAATGTCATATATAACTGGGGATTTTTCTCTTCCTACGGTGGCGGTGAAGGATCGTATAATGTGCTGAATAACTATTATAAGTATGGCCCCAACACATATAAGGACGTGCGTAGTCAAATCTTTGTAGACGTGGGGAGTAAAAAATATAAAACACGCATTTATATTGGTGGCAACTACATGTACGGCAACGAATCGGTTACTCAAGACAACTGGCAGCTTGGAACATCCATTGGATCGATTATTGACCCTTCCACTCGTTTGGCAGAGCCGATTGAAGTCAGAGGGGAATACGACAACGGAATTTCACCAGATGCGTATGGACCATATCAGGCGACAGATGCGCAGACCGCATATACTGAGGTGCTCGCCGGCTCAGGAGCCACGCTGCCAAGAAGAGATGCGGTGGACGCTCGAATTATGAATGATGTGAAGAATGGAACGGGTGCGTTTATCAACTCCCCGCGTGAAGCAGGCTGGATTTACGATGATTATAGCGTAACCACCACGGAGCTTACTGACAGTGATCATGATGGTATACCGGATGAATGGGAACGCGCTCATGGGCTGGACCCCAATAATGCTGACGACCGCAACGGTCAGGAGCTTGCCGGTACAGGCGAGTATGCTCATTTTGCCAAGGGCTATACGAATTTAGAGGTTTATTTAAATGATCTCATTGAGAAGCTGTCCAATGGCAGTGAGGTGGATAATCCGGAGGCCTTCGTTCAGGTATCGGATGAAGGTGGACGTTCACTGAAGCATAACGATATTTTGGAAGCCGGACGTGGTGCGACCATAACTGCAACGGCCAAGGATCAAGATGGCATTGCTCACGTTGAATTTGTCATTGACGGTAAACTTGCTGGAAAAGTAGAGGGTGCGCCTTATCAAATCAGTTGGAATCATGTGACGGACGGCACCCATTACATTATTGCACGGGTGACAGACCGCAAGGGGACTGCTACATTTTCCAATCCTGTCACCATCCATGTCAACACGACTGCACCAACGGGGAACTGGCTCAGCGAAGAGGTTGGCTCTGATGGTAACGATGGCTATATCAAAGGGCATACTCAGGTATTAAAAGAAGATGCAAACGGCAGCAGTATCCGACTGAAATCCGCGGGGGATATTGACGGAAAAGCTGATCTTTTCCATTACGCTTATCAGAAATGGGAGGGAGACGGTGAAATTACAGCTCGTGTGGAGAAGATTACCCCTGTGGATGATAATGCCGAGGCAGGGGTAATGATTCGTGAATCGCTGAAGCCTGGATCAAAAATGGCCTTTATGTCTTTAGCATTTGTTAAATATGGTAAACAGGGGATTCTTATCAGTCGTGATCAAACAGATGGTAAAACCACGCGTGCGTCAATGGAGACGTTTATTCCAACGCCATATTCGGTTCGTCTGGTGCGACAGGGACAAAAGCTTACCGGATGGGTATCCGCAGACGGTGTGACGAACTGGGAGAAGGTTGGTGAAACCGTTATAGATTTGCCGGATCATCAACCGCTATTGTTCGGGTTAGCTACTGATGCATCCAAACAACAAAATGAAGTGTGGAATTACAATACGTCGGAATTCAGCAATGTTAAGGTCCGCAAGCTAACAGACTCAGGAGGAACTTCTCCCACCAGTGTGGTTGTATCGACCTATGGCCCTGCTGACTACACCTCTCTCCAGGCAGCTATTGATGCAGTCCCTGACAACAGCAACACAAGGACTGTTATCCATCTCAAAAACGGCACGTACCGTGAAAAAATAAAGGTGAATTCCTCCAAAAAAAATCTGAGTATTATCGGGGAAGATCGGGACAAAACGATCATTGCTTTTGATGATACGGCCAAGACCGTAGTGGACGGAAAAGAATTAGGAACGAGCAATAGCTATACTATGCGTGTGCAAAGTCCTGACTTTGTGTTGGAAAATGTGACGGTCGCCAACACAGAAGGGACCGGGCAGGTGCAGGCTGTAGCGTTATATGCCGAAGGTGATCGTGGAAAGTATCACAATGTCAAAATTACTGGCCTACAGGATACACTGCTCGTGAACCGTGGCAGACAATATTTTAAGGACAGTTACATCAGTGGCAGTGTAGATTTTATATTTGGCAATGCCCCTGCCGTGTTTGATAATTCGATCATACACAGCCTGCGTGCCGGATACGTAACAGCCGCTTCAACGGAAGAGAACCAGCCAGGTTTTGTATTTATTCAGTGTCGTCTGACAACCGAAGCTGGCTTGACAGGCAAGGTGGATCTTGGGCGACCATGGCGTCCTTACGCACATGTTACTTTTTTGAAAACCTATATGGATGACCATATCAAGCCAGGTGGTTGGAACAATTGGGGTAAGGAATCCAATGAGCAGACTGCAAGATTTGGAGAGTACGATAACTTTGGACCAGGTGCAGAAAGCAGCGGGCGTGTACCTTGGGCCAAACAGCTTACGGCTGACGAAGCAAACCAGTACACTGTTGAAGCTGTTCTGAGCGGGACAGATCATTGGAATTGGCGTCTATAATTGTATGTTCAATAGATAAGCGGGGGATGCGCTTCAAGCGTTTTCCCCCGCTTATGTGCGTGTTTGTGAGCAATTTTGGATGTGATGCATACATAATCTAAAATTGAAATCATTTGTTTTTATGGTAAATATTTTATATATTGAATGAGGGAAGTGTGTAAATCATCAAGGACAAAACTAACATTTTTTCTTAAATACATTATGTTGTCGGAGGTGTAGGATGGCACGTGTGTTGGTTGTGATCACGCCTGCTGAAGGCCATGTTAACCCGTCATTAGGATTAATTAAGCAATTGGTCGATAGGGGAGAGGAAGTAGATTATGTGTGTTCAGAGGAATTTGGTACGAGAATTCAACAAACGGGAGCAAACCTGATCACCTATCCATTTAGTGTGGATGCATTTATTCACAATCCTGTATTAAAGCCGGCTGAATATAAACATCATTATCAATTCGTGAATATGATCGTTAAAGGTTTGATTGAACCGATTATTCCAAAGGTTATGAAAGCAATTGAAAATAAGGTGTATGATTATTTGATTTATGACTATTTGATGGGTTGGGGAGGCAAAATTATAGCAGAGAGGCTGGGAATACCTGCGGTATGTACGGTCTGTTCGTTTGCTTTCGTAGAGCCTCTGGGTTCTGACCAAGGCGGGGATGATCATGACATAAAAGTGAGAGCGCTTTATGATGATACGATGAAAGTAGTACATCAATTAGCTGATGAGTTTCAGGTTGCCGTCCCTGCAATTGATGAACTCGATTCACATTCCCACAGCCTAAAGGTCGTGTATACAAGCCGTTATTTTCAACCGCAAGATGAAAAGCTGGATGACAGCTATATTTTTGCAGGTCCATCTATTGTACCTCGTAAAGATGCGCCCTCTTTTCCGTTCGACCAGCTTCGTGCTTTGTATCCGCAGGTTGTTTATATATCATTGGGAACTATTCTTAATAGAGATTTGGAGTTTTACAAGCTTTGCTTTGAAGCATTTCGTGATTTGCCTGTGCAATTTGTACTCTCATCAGGCCAATATGCGGAGATGGAGTTATTGGCGGATGGTATCCCGGACAATTTTATGATCAAGCCCTATATTCCGCAACTGGAAATGCTCCAGCGTGTAGATGCATTTATCACACATGGGGGAATGAACAGTGCAAGCGAAGCCTTGTATTACAACGTGCCAATGGTTCTGGTTCCCATGACATCGGATCAGCCGCTTGTGGCCAATCGGGTCCAAGAGCTGGGAGCAGGGATTGCTGTGAATAAAAATGAGCTTACCCCTGCTATCTTAAAAGCTGCTTTGGTAGAGGTTTTAAATCAAGCCATCTATAAACAACAGGCGCATGTAATTGGCGAATCACTCCGTCAGGCTGGCGGTTATACGTATGCGGCCGATGCAATTATGAGCCGTTTCTCTACTATAAAAAAATAGGGTGCGTGTGCGGAGGCTCACGATTTTAATCAATCTGGGCTATGCGTGGCACAATCATAACAAAGCAGCACGTAATCGGACTTTAGGTTCTCGTCCAGATTACGTGCTGTTTCTTTTATTGATGGTGCTCTATAGGCTGTGATTTCTTTCTTGTAGAGCAGCCGATTGGTCAAACTCTAATTTTTTTGATATCGCCAGCAGACCAAGGCAACAGAGAATCAGGAATAAGCATATCCAATAGGAGTTTCGATAACCCATCCATTGAGCAAACAATCCGCCCATCAAGCTCCCCGCCAATCTTCCGATCGTTGTCGCATTGGAATACAGTGTCGAGGCGTATCCGGGCAGAGATGGCAACAAATCCTGCATATAGCTAATACCAATGGCTGATATCACTGCAACAAAGAAGGCTAGGAGAAGCTGTCCCGCAAATAGTTGCCACATCTCCGTAGACATAAGAACGAGGAGGTAATAGACAACGCCTGTTAAAGCCCCTAAAAATATAAGCAAACGGTTGGAGTATTTGGCTGCTAGTACGCCCAGCATGAGCATCAGGGGTATTTCTAAGATTGCGCAAATACTGGATACGAGGGCAACGTCATTCGTGTCACCTTTTAAATTGTGAATGATGAACAAGGAAATATTTAAACTATTCATCCAGTGAGACGTATAAAGCAGAGTAAGAACTACAAAAGGGATCAGGATTTTCATATTTTTATGTAATGTAATGTGATGAAGTGAAAGTTGATCCTTATTTTTAGCCTGAACAGGACGCTGCTTGATAAAAAAGAATAGAAGAACGGCAATAAGTACAAAAATAGAGGTCGTACCAACAAAAATACCTTTAAAGCCCGTATGTGCAATCAAGAAGGAACCCAAGAGCGGCCCGGTAATAAAGCCAAGAGAAAACATAGAACGAAGCGTTGAATTCGCAAAGGCATGATCCGCAGATTTACTGCGATCTACCGCTTCACGTGCACTGGCAAATAACTGCGGCATCCCAGGGGCGCCAATCGCTGTAAAGACCGTCATATAAATAAAAAGCACATAAAAGTTTTGGATTACAAGATATCCTGCAAAGGCGACAGCATTAAATAACGTACAAATCACTAAAATTTGTTTGCGATCCAATCCGGTATCGGAGCGTTTGGCAATAAGGGAGCTGATCCATATACCACAAATCAAAGTCACCGCTGTAAACACACCAAAGGTTCCCACCGATACGCCAAGTGTACTTGTAAAATATACAGCTAAAAAAGGTGCGCTTATGGAAATAGCCATACCTTGCAATAACATACAGATCATGAATAGTGGGTAGTTAGGGATAAAGAAAAGATTTTGAATACGCTTTAGCATTTCATTTTTACACCCCTTTAGATTTAGAAGCAGAACTTACATACCTATCCAACCTAAACTATATATGACTTTAGCATAATTTGTATATTTACATTGTATAAAATATTATATAATTTTTTTTACTTTGATGAGCAACTCATATGCAAGGCCATATACAGACAAAGATATAAGATCAGGAGTGGGATGTAGATGTGTATGCGACTTTTCCTGTAGGATGTGCCTTAAAGGCTGAAGCGATCTATGAACTGCTTGATCAGTTCATTCAATGTTCCAGCGGCCTTCGTAGGAAGGCGGTGATCGGCTTTTTTAATGAAAACAAGCTCACTCTTCGGTAAATGCTGATGCAATATGTTGGCATATGGATGAAAGTGTTTATCCTCTTCACCATAAACGAGCAGAACAGGAAGATTGATTTCCCCTAGCCGTGAGGTACAGTTATACTTCAAGCTGTAACGATAATATTGTTCGACATTCCTAGGGTTTCCCTGCTTCGCGTCGTTGAGTAACTTGCGGAACAAAGATAATTGTTTCGTTTGTGACCAAGCATTAGAAAGCGCAATCGTACCGACTGCGCCGATTTTGGATAGCGCAATGCCCAAAGAAATTTTGTTTCTTAGTCGCCATTCGTTAACCTCCGACATTCCACTGACAACAATCCCTCCCCATGCCCGATCCGGATAAGTCAAGAGAAATTCAAGTACTATTGAACCTCCGGTAGAATATCCACACAAAAATACTTTATCCAAGCTCAACCGATCCATCAAATATTTAATATCCTGGGCGATGAGAGGGTAAGTAACCGTTTGTTTGGAAGTCTGACTTTTACCGTGTCCTCTGATGTCAAAAGCTATAGTACGAAAATAGGGCGATAACCCTTGGATTTGGTATGTGAAATTTGAGCTTGTAAGTACCGGAGGGTGAATGAATAGGATGGCCGTTCCTTCCCCGGAATCTATATAGTGCATGAAATATTCGTGTATGTTTGTTGTGGTCATTGCTATGCTCTCTCCCTGAATGGTTTTGATCTTAAATTTGGCTTATTAGATTCAAAAAATTCATGGAGTTGTAACTTTGAATGCAGGAGTTCTCTCTTTTCCCGAAGATCCAATGTAGGAATAATTTTTTTTGTATATGAAAAAATAAGAGGATCAAGGGCACTGTTTTTCTAAGAAGGGGACACACACATGAGCATGAAAAATAAAGTTACCGTTGTACTAATGTTAAGTTTATTGTTGTTGATCTTGGGCTGTAGAGCGGACTCCAGTCAACAGCTAAAGCAACAGAGTGTGAACCCACATCACACAGCAAATCAAATGGGCAAAAAACCTGTCATTGTAATCTTGATTGATTCTTTAATGGATAAGCCTTTGCAAGAAGCGATTCAAGAGGGGCGTGCACCCGCCATGCGATTTCTCCTTCATCAAGGGCAATATTTCCCGCAGGTAGTCAGCTCATTTCCCACAATGTCTGTGACCATCGACAGCACATTATTAACGGGGACGTATGCAGACCAACATCATGTGCCTGGACTCGTTTGGTACAGTGATCAAAAGAAACGCATGATTCTCTACGGCAATGGTGCCAAAGAAGCCTTGAAAATCGACCAACTGCAAGTATTTAATGATGCTATTTACCAATTAAACCAAGTTCAATTGAACAAAAAAACGAAAACAATACATGAAGCATTAGCTGACAAAGGAAAAGAATCCGCGTCCATCAATGCTATTGTTTTTAGAGGAAGAACGGAACATTCCTTAAAGGTGCCTCGTTTTATTGCAAACAGTAACCGTGTGCCAGAACAAGTGAAAATAACAGGACCTAAATGGTTTTCATATGCAACTTTTGCTCAACTGGATCCGGGGAATAGCTGGAATACTTCTCCGTGGAAAAAACTTGGGATGAACGACGAATTTTCTGCAAAAGAAACCGCTTTTCTAATCAATCAAAAAAAACTTCCAAACCTAACCATCACATACTTTCCAGGGAATGATAATTTGGCGCATAGAAAAGGCCCGACTCAACTGGAGGGAATTGAAAAAGCCGATCAAGCACTGCAAACTGTGTTGAACGCATACGGTTCTTGGGAAGAGGCTGTACAAAATGCTACATGGATCGTCTTGGGGGACAGTGGGCAAAGTGCGGTTTATAATGATCGACAGGCAGCCACTGTTGATATAAGGCCTCTTTTGGGCCATTACCGGATTGCAAAATTAAATCAACCCGTAAGAAGTGATGACCAAATCGTGATTGCCGCTAATGAACGGATGGCCTATATCTATGCAATTGACAATAACGTAGATTTGTCTGACGTGGTGAAGCTTTTACAGCATGAGAATAAGCTCGACATTATTGCTATGAAAGACGGTAAAAATAATATCCAGGTTACAAAGGGGAGAAATGGTAGCCTGTTTTCTTATCATCCCGGTGGGAAATTTACCGATGAATATGGACAATCATGGACATTATCGGGCGAAACGAATCTTGTGGATATTACGATCAATAACAACCGGATCAAATATGGAAAATATCCAGACGTTTTGGCGAGGCTACACGGGGCAATGAATTCACATGAAGGAAGATACGTTGTTGTCACGGTCCAATCGGGATATGAACTCGTCAGCGAAAGTTCTCCTACCCACATCGGTGGGGGAGCTCATGGATCGCTGCATGAACAAGATTCCCTTGTCCCGTTAATAATTTCTGGGACGAATACACGGCCCAAAACACTGCGAATCGTGGACATAAAAGATTGGCTCCTGCAATTGGTGAATGAATAAGTATTGATCGTTCTTGATATTAAAGTTAAGATTTATTAGTATATAAGCATATTGTTATATTTAATTGGAAGGAGGTCATACATTGGATCAACTAAGTTGTATAGCCGATCATTTAAAACTATTGGGGGATAAAACCCGATTGATCATGTTATCCCTGCTAAGAGAAAGAGAATGGTGTGTTTGCGAATTTGTAGATATTTTTGATATGTCGCAGCCAGCAATCAGCCAACATCTTAGAAAATTAAAGTCGCAAGGAATTGTAAAAGAAGAACGGCGAAGTCAGTGGGTATACTATTCCTTAAACGTAGACGACAAACCGCATATTCAAGCTGTTCTTGAGAGCATGCCAGGCTCCAAGCATATTTTGAAATCGCTAAATAAAGAGGAACCGATCGCATCTTGTGGACCGGATGCCTCAGCTTGTTCATCCTAAAGCCTATTCCGTTTATCTCTTTGTGGAATAACGGTGTTTTTAATATAAGTATATGTTTATAAGGTAATGTAATGGAGGTTTAGAACATTGATTTTGTTGGCATGCATTATATTCTTAGTTACTTTAGTATTGGTGATCTGGCAGCCTAAACATCTGTCCATTGGATGGTCTGCCTGCGGCGGTGCCTTACTCGCCTTGCTGGTAGGTGTAGTGGATTTGCATGATGTTTGGGAAGTTACTCAAATTGTCTGGAATGCCACACTAGCTTTTGTCGCCATTATTCTGATTTCGTTAGTCCTTGATAAAATCGGCTTCTTCGAATGGGCAGCACTTCACATGGCACGGATAGCCCGTGGAAGCGGAACCCGGATGTTTGTCTATGTGAGCCTGCTGGGTGCCGTAGTTGCTGCCTTTTTTGCCAATGACGGTGCGGCCTTAATTTTGACACCAATTGTACTGGCGATGGTTCGGGCACTGAAATTGGATGAGAAAATGGTATTTCCTTTTATCATTGCGAGCGGATTTATTGCAGATACGACGTCGCTTCCGCTTGTAGTCAGCAACCTCGTTAATATTGTGTCAGCCGACTTTTTTGGAATCAGTTTTATGGAATATGCGAGTCGTATGATTGTACCTAATCTGTTTTCCTTATTGGCTAGTATCGTGGTACTGTATCTCTTTTTTCGCAAAAGAATTCCTAAAACGTTTGATACGACACAGTTAATCACGCCTGCAAATGCGATAAAAGATCCAAAGATGTTCCGTATGTCCTGGGTTGTTCTCACAATATTGTTGGTTGGCTACTTTGCAAGCGAATTTTTAGACATTCCCGTCTCGGTGGTGGCCGGTATCATTGCCATCTTTTTCTTGCTGATGGCTAGAAGAAGCCCTGTGGTACCCATGAAAGAAGTCATCAAGGGCGCTCCATGGGCCATCGTGTTTTTCTCTATCGGAATGTATGTGGTGGTGTATGGTGTGCGTAATGCCGGTTTGACGGATCTGCTGTCCCATGTGATTCAAGCGGCTGCTGATCAAGGTATGTTTGTGGCCACCATGGTCATGGGATTTATTGCGGCGATTATCTCGTCGGGTATGAATAACTTACCTACGGTCATGATTAATGCGCTTGCCATTGATGCCACCCATACAACTGGTATAGTCAAAGAGGCACTGATTTATGCTAACGTTATAGGGTCGGATCTCGGACCGAAGATAACCCCAATTGGTTCGTTAGCTACCTTATTGTGGTTGCATGTGCTTCGTTCGAAAAACGTGAAAATTTCATGGGGGACTTATTTTAAAACAGGCATCATCTTAACTATTCCTACACTTTTTATTACCCTACTGGGCTTATATCTGTGGTTAATCATTTCATAATGGACAATTGAAGGAGACGCTGATGATGGACAAGAAGACAATTTATTTTTTGTGCACTGGTAATTCTTGCCGCAGTCAAATGGCAGAAGGCTGGGCTAAACAATACTTGGGAGACCGTTGGAATGTATACAGTGCGGGCATTGAAGCACACGGCCTCAACCCTAAAGCGGTGCAAGCGATGAATGAAGTTGGGATGGATATTTCCGGTCAAACTTCAGATATTATTGATTCTGTTTTGCTGAATAGCGCGGACTTAGTTGTGACCTTATGCGGAGATGCTGCCGATAAATGTCCTACTACACCTCCGCACGTTCGTCGTGAACATTGGGGATTTGACGATCCGGCTAAAGCACAAGGAACAGAAGAAGAGAAATGGAGCGTATTCCAGCGTGTACGGGATGAAGTAGGGGCTCGTATTCGCAAATTTGCGGAGACCGGTGAATAAACCAGTACACGGCTTAGGAAGGGCGAACTCAGGCATACTTCCTTAAAAGGGCGGTGTTTGTTTGGCATTTTTGAAATAGAAGATCTTCATGTTAATGAAAAAGGGTTAAAGCTCGTTAGACGACACTTAACCCTTTTTATTTTACAGACGAGACTCTATCCTTTTATAGGCTCGTGCATAGGTGCTGATGGTGCCCCTTGCATAGATAACCCGCCGCCAGTTGAGCTTGCTGGAATAACGGGATGTGGCGATCCCTTTTCAGAAGCAGCGCCTGCAGTCTGATTGGTCAGCTTCTGTTTTTCCCACAGTGCTCTGGCGATCACCAGCATGGAGAGTACACCGACATATAGTAACAAAGATCCGAGTTCCGGAAGCATCTCCTGAAAAGATGCACCGCGCAGTCCCATGGTGCGGAGGAATTTGTACATCCATACGAAGGGAAAGAAATCACCGATTTGAATCGCTAAAGGTGGAAACAGTGATCTGGAAAGAACAGCCCCTGATAAAACAAAAGCAGGCATGAGTATCATCACCATTCTGCCGATGGCTATTCCCGGATGTGCAGCACCCCATGCAACCAGAACATTGATACAAACGGTACCGAATACATACAGGACAACCGGAATCATGAAGAGGATCGGATTGGCTTCGAAACGACCTCCCCCAAACATTTTAAGCATCCCGAGAGAGAAGATTAAGCCAGCCGTCGAAAACAGCGTATAAGGAAGAATACGCAGTAGGATGTTGAACGGATTTTGCAGTTCGGCAGCCAGTCTCTTGGAAACCCTTAGTCTGGCGACGATAGGTAAGCTATTGATATTGAGTATCATAAAAGAGAACATACAAGTGAATGCAAGTATCGTCGTATTCTGATAATCATTGGTTGGGTTAAACAGGGAACGCACCTCCAAGGCAATACCATTGAGAGCTCCCTGAGCCTGTTCGGCGTTCATCCCCGTTTTCAACATAGCTGGAACAGACAGTTCCATATTCTCAGAAACGCTAATTTCCTGCATAGCTGTACGAATGGAAGTAATAGATTGAACATTGGTATTATCGAGAATGAGACCCACGCGGCTAGAAAGGGAACGATTGTGATTATCCTCTAAACCATGCGGCAAGGAAATAACAGCCAAATATTGCTCATGATAAAAATACTGTTCAGGGTTGTCCGTATACGAAACAATCTCAGCTACGTTCATATATGGAGAAGCATCTATTTTCTGAATGAACTCACGGCTGTAAGCTGTGTTATCTTGATCCACCACGACCACGTTAGCGTCGTTAATTTGGCTGCTTGGGAGCAGCAGGGAGTACCCCAGCACTGCAATCAGCGGGAAGATGATAGCTATGATCGGATACTTGGAGTGAACCAGATACGTCCATTCATCACGAAGTGATTTCATTCGTATTCACCTCAACTGTCATGCCTGGTAGCAAAGCGGCTTCTCTTGTTACATATACACGTACTTGGAATGTGGCGGTGTCTGCCTCACCTTTTTCACGGGACATCTTTACATTAGCGAATTGCGGCGCAGCGGTCACATAACGTACGGTACCTTTCAAGTCCTTGTTGAGAGCAGATACTCGGGTTTTCACTTCTTGAGTGGCCTTGAATTTACCCGCTTGTTCCTCATTGACATACAGATCGTAATATAAATCGTTGGTTTCCAGGGTAATCACAGGCGCTCCTTGCGCGACATTTTCCCCGACTTTTGTACTAATCGAAGTAACCTTGCCATCCTGTGGTGCCTTTAATACCAGTCGCTCTTTTTTGAGCAACAATGTTTTAAGCTGAACTTCCTGTGTGTCTTTTTGTTGCTTTAAAAGGTCGATAGCCAACTTCTGATCTGCCAGCTGTTGACGGCTTTGCTGAATGGTTTCCAGTTGGGTTCTGGAACGATCGACGGACAATTGGGCACCACGGATTTCCTCCTCGGCTTGTTTTACCGCAACCGCTGCTTGTGTGGTCTGTTCACTGGCCTGCATACGTTCTTCAGGAGTAGCGCCATGGAGCAGCTTTTGAAGAGACTCCTTTTGCTGGCTCAACTGATTTGTCGCTAAAGTCAATGAGGATTCAGCATCATCCAACACTGCTTTGGATGCACTTCCTGCATCATAAAGTGCTTTATTACGTTTGTAGTTAGTCTGAGACGTCTGAACGTTTTTGGTGGCAGAAGCTACGGCAATTCGTTGCTGCTGAACATCTTCATCCCGAGCACCATTATTGACCTGTTGTTCCGCAGCAGTGGCTTGACGCTCAGCTGCCTGTGCCCGCAGCAGTGCCGCTTGGCTTTTGCTCTCAGTGACTTGAGCTTGCGCGATATCCAGCTGTGCTTGTTTTTCCTGAGTTGTTGCTCGTGTGTACCCTAATTGGATGGATTGTTGCTGTTGGCTGATCTGTGTATTGAACTGCGCGATTTGTGTCCGCAGCTGCTCAATTTGCAAATCCACATCTTTGGAATCCAAAGCCATAAGGACAGTTCCTTTTTTCACTTTCGTTTCTTCTGTTACCGGGATGTTTAGGACTTTGCCGCCTACTTGTTCAAAAGATACATGAATGCTATCAGCATTGAGCGTTGTGCCTTTAACGGATCGCGAAGCAGTGACTTGATCTTGTCCGTTAGTCTGAAGCAGGAACCCCCCGCCGATCAGACAGGCAATAGAAATGACAGGGATGATAAAGCTGGTGACTTGTGTGCGATTCATGGGTAATATGTCCCTTAAGTTCATAAAATGGATTCAACCTAGACTCGAATAAATATCCTGATTATGTACATTTTATTTATTCTATTATTTAATAATTTAGATGTTAGCCGGCTAACTAAAATGCAAAAATTAAAACTTACTCTGGCTTTGCTGCTTCATATATCTCTTTTGCTTGAGGGATGCCGCTTTCTATTTTTTTCAGTAATGTCAGGAGCAGTTCTTTTTCATCGTTGGATAGATGGCTCATCAGTGTGGAAGTGCATGTAAAATGTACAGGCAGCAGTCTCTCCATCATTTCTGTTCCTTGTTCGGTCAGTTTAACAATACTCATACGGCGGTCGGAAGGGTGAACGGATCTCATAATAAGCCCATCGCGTTCCAGACGGTCAAGCAGACCGGTAACGGTAGGCTTGCTAACCCCTACTTTCTCCGCAAGCTCTGTAGCCAGCAACCCTGTTTGAATGTTGCGATACAGGAGAATTAATATTGAAAATTTTCCGTGAGATATACCAAACTTCTCAAAGCCTTCAAAGCTCACTTTAAAAAGACTGGAGGATACGCGCATAAAAAATAGCATCGCTTCTGTCGCTCTTACATCAATCTCTGGGATACGCATAGAAAATTCTTGCAGCGCTTCACGAGTGGGCAAATCCCGTAAATCAAAATCCATAAGGTTCTCCTTTCTTCTTACATTGTGTTCCAGTCGACAAATTAGTTAGCCGACTAATCTTAATCGATTCAAAAATGAATTTCAAGCTAAATTTTGTTAATCGTCATGCAGATTTTTCACTATATGGAGGTTGTCCGTGCAGTAGTTTAAGCTATCCACTACATTGATATTTACAGTGAAGTGCTTGATAATAAGTGGATATCGCACGAGACAAAGATACCCAAAAGTGAGGGACCTGACATGGCGACAAAATTATATTACACCGCTCCAAATCTTACGGAGTGGGACACTCATATTACACAGAGCATGGAAAGAGACGAAGCATTTTTTGTTATGCTCAAGGAAACGGCCTTTTATCCGCATGGTGGAGGTCAGCCATGTGATACAGGAACGATTCAGGGCATCCGTGTATTAGATGTGGTTCTTGAGGATGGGGACATTTGGCATCAGGTAGAACGTTTGCCGGAGGAGGAGAAAGTGGCCTGCCAATTGGATTGGGAGCGCAGATTTGATCATATGCAGCAGCATAGCGGGCAGCATTTGCTGTCAGCGATTTGTCTGGAACTGTTAGGTGCGCGTACAGAAAGCTTTCATTTGGGACAAGAGTACGCCACAATTGATGTCAACTGTTCTGATATAACATCCGCGCAGCTATCGGCAATCGAGCAGGAAGCAAATCGGCAAATCTACAATAACCGCAGCATAAAAAGTTATTTTGTAACCCATGAGCAATTGAAGGACATTCCGCTTGTGAAAATGCCTAAAGTAACAGAAAATATTCGGATTGTTGAGATCGAAGGCATTGAATATAATGCTTGCGGCGGTACACATGTGGCTCAAACCGGGGAAATTGGAATGATTAAATGCTTGAAATGGGAAAAGCAAAAAGGGATGGCGAGAATCCATTTCAAATGTGGTGCTCGCGCACTCCAAGACTTTAATGAGAGTGCTCGGATTTTGGACGTGTTATCTACGAAGTTCAATACTGGGCGAAAGGATATTTTGACTCGATTCGAAAAGTGGGAGCAGGAGCATAAGCAGCTCAAGGCGCAAGTGGAGTTTCTACAAGAGGAAAATGCATCGTACCAAGCGAAAGAGCTGCTGTCTGCTGTACAGGGGCATGTTCTTGCTCATGTATTTGAACAAAAATCCATTCAGGAGATGCAGCAATTGGCTGCCAAGCTGACCGCTGAGCATGATTTGCTTGTTTTATTTGCCACAACAGCCGAAAACAAAATCATTCTGGCACATAATGGTACCCAATCCGTTAGCTGCGGAGCGTTTTTGAAAGAGAATCTGGGCGCGTTTCAGGGCAAGGGGGGCGGTAGCAACCAATCTGCTCAGGCAGCATTTTCGTCCCGCGAGAACCTCTTGAATTTCTTTGAAACGGCCCAGCGGCAGTTCATTCAGGGCTAATATAATGGAGGATTAGTGACGCAGCGGTAGCTTCCACTTTTCCTCTTCTGTAAATAAAATAAAAGAAAAAATAAGTGCAACAACAGCGCCCCAAACGGCTTTATCCCCAATCGTCAAAGTCAGAAATCCCCCCAGCAAGGCTCCTACCAAGAAGGCAGCCAGGATGACACCATAACGCATCGCTCGAATGGCAGCGTTCGTGTCCTTGGTCGTTACAGCGACATACACAGCCTCGATAGCTGATCGAAGGTTACCGGTGCTGACCGTGGAGGTGTACGGCACATCAATGAGCTTGCGGAAGGAAGTCATTTGCACGGAAGCGACGAATGAGACGATCACCACTACTACCGTATTGGGAACTCCTTGCGGAATCAATCCCACGATGAAAAAAATCGCGATTTCCAGTAAAAGAATTGTGCGGGTCCAGTCTGGAGTTAAACGGTGGGTTGATTTGCGTTTAATCCCTTCAGCAACAAAAACCCCCAGTGAAAAGGCGATCAGAGGCGGGATATAGGATAATGCCTGAACCCAGTGCCCCTGAATGACTTTGACAGCCAGCAGGACGATATTGCCTGTCTGTGCGTTGGCGAAAACACCGCCTCTTCCAACAAAGGTATATGTGTCCAAAAAGCCCCCTACTAATGATAGTAAGGCGCCCAGTCGTAACGATTCGGACGTTACCTGATGTAAATGGATTTTGCCTTTCATAAACACGGCATATAAGCCTCCTATACTAAACGTCGATTCTTTAAAGCTAACACGAAAATCCAGGACCATACAATTAAATTAATCACTTAAGCATGAAAATGACACAAAGAAGCCACATCAGGTCCCATACAATAGAAAGGACGTGATGCGGCTTGTTGGAGTGCTGCTTAAAGTGCCATCTGGAACTTCGAGAATATGCTTATTGCAGAGCTTGAACGAGTGCTTTACCAAACTCCTGTGCACCATCTGGGCCGTCGGCTGTAATAATATCGCTATGAGCGACGACATGCTGAGCGACATAGTCGGCTTGATGCGATTGGAGTTGGTCCTTTTGCACATCCACAGGGTAGCATGTAGCCGTTCTGCCAGAGAGCAGACCGGTTTGAGCCACAGCTACAGAGCCTGCGCAGATGCCAGCCACTAAAGTCTTTTGCTCATGAGCTTGTTTCAGCAGAGCTTGGAGATCCGCGTTATTCCACAGATGATCATTTGTTCCTGATCCGCCGATTACAGATACCACATCATACTCAGCCGGCACAGCATCTGTAAAGACAAGATCAGCCGTCGCTTTACCGTTGTAGTCACCCATGATTTCGCCTGTTTTTGTACTGGCTAATGTTACAGTAACACCTGCTTGCTCCAGCGCTTCTTTTGGTTTAAACAATTCATCCTCATTAAAGCGCTCTGGGGGTATAATAAAAAGAGCTTTTTTACTCATACTCTATTCCTCCTTGAGTGTGTAACGTTATTTACTATTGTAGGGTGGCTTCGTCGGGCTGTGAAGAATGCACTTTCAAGTACGGAGGTTACCTGCAGGTTACTATTCATGTGGAAGATCATGATGATTTCGAAGGAGTTAATTGATATATGTCTGATACGCTGAGAGAAGAAATACGGGAGAAAATTGTAAACGGAGACTACAACTGCGAAAAGGAATTAACGCTATCTGTGCTGAGCGGGAAATGGAAGGTTGTTATTTTATGGCATCTGGGTGTCGAAGGGCCGCACCGGTTCAGTGACCTGCAAAGGTTGTTTCCGAAGCTGTCGCATAAAGTGCTGACCAACCAGCTACGGGAGTTGATGGAGGACGGTATTGTACACCGGGAAGTGTATCCCGAAGTGCCTCCAAAGGTGGAGTATTCGATGACTGAGCTGGGGATGACGATTTTACCGATTGTGGAGATGATGTATGACTGGGGGAAAAAACGGGTGCAATCCATCCGTGAGGAAATGCAACGCAGCAGTGAGGGAAATGTTTAAATCTTGGATGCGATCTTAGATGGACCTTTAACACTCCGTCATATAAAAAAATAGAACGCCTTGCACGATGAGTACGAATTGTACCTAGAGCAAAGGCGTTCTTTGGCATGTTAGCAGTCTGTGTGTGGATCATGTTAGTCTAGGAAAAATAGCTGTAGCCCATATGGATCATTGCTGTTCAAGTGCTGGTAAAACCTCAATCCAGCGTGTAGCCCAAGTACCAATATGGTCAAATAAAGGAGCTAAATCGCGTCCCTTATCCGTAAGGGAGTATTCAATCCGCACAGGCTTTTCAGGATAAACCATACGTTGAATGATTCCTTCTTCCTCCAGCTCTTTCAAACGGTCCGAAAGGACTTTTCCACTTAAGTTAGGAATTGAATTCTCAATAGCGACGAAACGTTGCGGACCATTCGTTAGTTGAAATACGATCAACACCGTCCAACGCTTGCTCAGTAGCTCCATAGCCTTTTCAAACCGTGGGCACATCTGCGGAATATTCATGTGATCACCTCATGCTCCTATTATTAATGATTCACTGTTAAAAGTAAATGATTTTACTTTACATAAATTTATTACTTGACGAAATCGAATGATATAAATATACTTTGTTACATAAAGTAACTTGTTAGCTTTGATACGGAGTTTAAGATGTAAATGCTTAAAATTTGAACTTGATTTGATATGATTAATGATGTAATTAAATGAACAGATACGGACGAATCGTTGAGGTTATGGTTTGGGTGCAGGGGGAAGTCGGATGAAGCTGGAATGTGAAGTGTGCGTAGTTGGAGGGGGACCCGCAGGGACTTTGTTATCCTGTCTACTGGCGGAGCAGGGTGTTTCAACGATATTGGTTGAGCGGCAGAGCGTGCCCGGAAAGGCTTTCCGCGGTGAAATTTTAAACGATGAGGGTCAGGAAGTGATCCGCAAACATAAACTGCTCGAACAAATTCATGAGGATCATATTCTCGCCTCCACAAGAATCGAATATTGGCAGCATCAGCAGCAGGTCAAGACGGTTGAGCCAGCTTCAATCCATGGTAATGTAGGGGTGCATATTCCACAACCTCGATTTTTGGAAGCTCTGCTCAAGCAGGCGTCCACCTACGAGTCTTTCCGTTACCTGGCAGGTACAACTGTGACTGCGTTGGAGGGTGACAGCGAGCAGGGGTACAGGGGCTTGACGGCCCGCGATAAGAACGGTCATGAGATTACGATTCACAGTTCTTTGATTGTGGGGGCAGACGGACGCTATTCGACTGTGCGCAAGCTGGCGCAGATGCCTGTGACGAACATTCGCCACGGTTATGATCTGCTATGGGCCAAAATCACGGCACCTGCCGGGTGGGAGCCCGTCACTCGTCTGGCTCTGGTCAACGGAGGTCAGTTGGCTTTATTCTCGCAGGCTGAGGGCTATATTCAAATTGGCTGGAATGTGGAGGAGGGGAGCTTTTCCACCCTGTTTAAGCAATCTTTTGAACCATTTATACAGCTGTTTACGGAGGCTTTTCCAGATTTAAAGCATAGTGTGCATGATCACATTCATTCATGGAAGGACTTCGTAGCGTTGGATATTTTCAGCAGCCGCAGTGACACATGGGCACAGAGTGGACTGGTCCTGATTGGAGATGCGGCGCATACCATGACACCTACGGGAGCTTTTGGCTTAAACGCTGCTTTGAAGGATGCCGATGTGCTGGCCAGTGAGCTTCTTCGTTTACGCCAGCAGGTATATACCGCAGAAGACCTGAAGGCTTTCGAAGATGGACGACGGCAGGCTGTCACCGAGCTTCAGGAGCGTCAACTAATCTTGGAGTCCACGTTTCATGAACATTTCTTACACATAGTTAAATGATATAAAACCCCGACAACAACGATTAGCCTGAGAAATGTGAGGCATTTCATATATAGAGTTTATATAAAGGATGGTGCAGAGAGATGAATATTAAAGATGTAGCTACGCTACTTAACGATAAAATTCAAACTGTTCGTGGAGAGCAATCCTCGACAATTTTGGTAGGACCGATCAAGCTGCCAGTTAATTTAGAAGGGGAAACGGTTGTTTTTCAATGGTATTGCTGGCTACCTGTACGGGACGAGGAAGATCGCCAGAACTTACTGAATGCCAATGCTGAGACGATCGTGAAGCGATTGTCCACACTGAACTTGGCGGAGGGACAACAATCAAGTGTATTGGTGTACGGGGATCTCCAACAGTCCGAAAATGCATTAGTTCGCATGCATAGTATTTGTCATACTGGAGATATTTTTGGTAGCAAGCGTTGTGATTGCGGATTTCAACTCCACCAGTCGATGAAAATGATTGTGGAACATGGAACAGGTGCATTGTTCTATCTGGCAAATCATGAAGGTCGCGGAATCGGTTT
This sequence comes from Paenibacillus sp. JJ1683, assembly GCF_053006485.1. Lineage (NCBI taxonomy): Bacteria > Bacillati > Bacillota > Bacilli > Caryophanales > Paenibacillaceae > Paenibacillus > Paenibacillus sp. JJ1683. The sequence goes on along the minus strand of NZ_CM129820.1, from coordinate 4,910,485 downwards.
GTTTAGTAAAGCCATGGCTTATATTCTACAAGAAGAAGGCATGGATACCGTCGAAGCCAACCATCAGTTGGGTTTTGAAGATGATACACGCAATTATGCGGATGCCATTAGTGTGCTTCAACATCTGAGACAAAAACCAGTAACTCTGATTACAAATAACCCTAAAAAGCTGGATGCCTTGAAGAAGTCGGGTATGAATGTGGCGGGACGTATGCCGCTCTGGGGCGATGTGTCACAATATAATGAACGGTACTTGAATACAAAAGTAGAACGATCCGGCCATTTGCGGGATTCCGATCTCAGGGAGGTTCTATGAACACTCACGAAAAATATATGCGCCTGGCACTGGAAAATGCCAGAAGTGCCAAAGGGCAAACAGAACCGAATCCGCTCGTCGGATCAGTCATTGTTAACAATGGCCGTATCGTTGGGATCGGCGCTCATTTGAAGCCTGGTGGGCCACATGCCGAGATTCATGCCTTGCGTATGGCGGGGGAACACGCTCAGGGAGCGACGATCTACGTAACGCTGGAGCCGTGTTCTCATCACGGCCGGACAGGCCCATGCGCGGAAGCGATTGTGAAGGCAGGCATTCGTCGGGTGGTCATTGCAGCACTGGACCCGAACCCGCTGGTTTCAGGCAGAGGGGTACAGATTTTGAAAGATGCGGGCATTGAGGTCATTGTCGGCGTATGTGAGCAGGAATCCATCCGCATGAATGAAGTGTTCAATCAATATATCGTGAGCAAGCGACCTTTTATTACAATCAAATCGGCAGTAACGCTGGACGGTAAAATTGCAACTCGAACCTCTGAAAGCAAGTGGATCACATCTGAGGCTGCACGGGAGGATGTGCATCGTCTTCGTCACGAGCATGTAGGCATCCTGGTCGGTGTACAGACCGTGATTCATGATAATCCTCAGCTTACGACTCGTCTACCAGAAGGACGGAATCCGATTCGTATCATTCTGGATAGTAAGCTTCGAATTCCATTGGATGCTCGTGTCATTACAGATGGAGAGGCGCCGACCTGGATATTCACAGGGCGGGCTTATGATGAAGGCAAGCGAAGCCAGCTGGAACAGCTCGGTATAAAGGTTTATCCGACACAGGATGAAAACAGTGAGCGGGTCAACCTTCCGCAAATGCTGGACATTCTGGGGGCGGAGGAGGTCTCGTCCGTATTCGTGGAAGGTGGGGCCGAGGTGAACGCTTCGTTCGTGCAGCAAGGCCTGGCAGACAAGCTGGTGCTGTATATGGCGCCGAAGCTGGTTGGAGGGCGCGCAGCCCCGGGCTTTCTCGGGGGAGAGGGCGTGTCTGCGATGAGCGATGCAGTGGCCTTGCAGGATTTGAGCGTAACACAGGTTGGTGTGGACTGGAAAATAGAAGGGTATTTTGAGTGGGAAAAATGAGTGAGTTGTTTTTGGGTGGAGAAGGAGGCTCCGCGAAGGGGTTGATCTTCCGATCGCTGTTGCAGTGGGATTCTTCGATTGTATAAGAGATTTAAAGGTAAGAATCCCACTGCAAAGGCGAACGCTTCCGCTTCTCCAGATTCAACCCCTCCGCTCCGCTGCTGCCCACCGCAAAGTCACTCATTTTTCGAAATGGTGTGGAGCATGGGAAGGGCAGGAGAAACTAAACACTTAAAAGCTCAAACTCATTGATTCAAAAACTTATAAATTCAAAAGAACAGAGGATCTGAAGGGCTAAGGGCCTGGAGGGTCTTTTTTTATATACTAAACGGTTAGTAGGGTGAATGGTTAATGGGGTGAATAACTCATAAGGTGAACGTCTTATGGGGTGAAATCAAAATGACATAATTACTTAATACAAAATGACATAATTTTTGGGTTTTTCGTCCTGGTTTCTTGTGTATTTTTAGAGACTTTCGCCTCGTTTAGTTAGATTTTAGAAATATAAGGATTGACCTGGAAATAGAGATCAAGCACAATGAAGTTGAATTCAGCTTGGAAGAAAAGGGAAAAGCCTTGCAGGGAAAGGGATAAGAGAATTCAAAGGAGGATGTTGGTTGTGAAAAAAATGATATTATGCTTGTTAAGTGCCAGTCTGATATGTTTAGCTGCACCGGTTTCTACTAAAGCCTTTTCGGGTGAGGTCACACAAGGCACAGGCTCCTATTCAACCACACTACCTGCCGGAGCAGCTACCCCGCAAAACGAAATTTATAAGACAGCGAATGTAACTAGCCCAATGCCTACTAACGACTGGTGGAGCAGTCTGGCCTGGGTGCCCTACTCCGAGGCTCAATATCCGCATCCACTTGCCTTGAAAAATCAGCAAAACGGTCTGCGCATCTTTAACCCAAGCGGTAAAATTACGGTCAATCCGGGGTACATCGCAGGCTGGATGGATGATGTGAATGATTTTACCATTGGTCATTCTGAAAGCGCTTCATTTCCGGATGCCAAGGTGGATGCCTTCAATGACTGGTTTGTCAAATCGTTATTTCAAAGCGGCAGCAACAAAATGAGCGCTACCTATGGACATGGCTCTCCTTATGTCTTTTTTGAGTTTGGCGGCGGCAATCCCAAGCTCTCGTTCAATGAGGTACCCAAGGTCTGGTCTGGCTCCGCTAGTTCTCCTGTGCTTGGCATTACGATCAATGGCTCACACTATGGTCTGTTTGCTCCTTCCGGCAGCACCTGGTCTGGTCTTGGGACGAGTACTCTGATCAATCAATTGAACGGGAAAAACTATTTTACAGTGGCGGCTTTGCCTGACAATACAACGGCGACCTTGGACAAATTTCAGCAATATGCCTATTCTTTTGTTACAGACTCCAAAGCACAGTACAGCTACAACGAAGCCTCTTCCGAGGTAACAACCACCTTTACCGTTACAACAACCGCAAAACAAGGTACACAAGCGGGTACTATTTTTGCCTTATATCCACATCAGTGGAAAAACTCATCACAATCTCTACTGGGCTATACGTACAATTCTGTACGTGGTCTGATGAAAACAGCGGAAGGGGCTTCTTTTCAAACGAAGATGAAGTTTACAGGCGTGCTCCCTTCTTTGCCCGATTTGGGGTCTTATGATAAAAATAAGCTGAATAGTTATATAGACGAAGCGAAAGCGGAAGTCTATTCTGGCGATGGTGACACGTACTGGACTGGAAAACGTTTGGGCAAGCTGGCAGCCTTGGCGCCAATTGCTGACCAGGTGGGCAATACCGCAGCAGCGAGCCAGTTCCGCAATGAGATTAAAAGTCGGCTACAGGACTGGTTTAAGGCCAGCGACAGCTCAGGAAACCTGAAAAGCTCGAACCTATTTGTGTACAATAGCAATTGGGGGACATTAATCGGTTATCCCGACAGCTTTGGCAGCGCGGTAGAATTAAATGACCATCATTTCCATTATGGATACTTTATTAAGGCTGCGGCCGAAATTGCACGGGTGGACAAGAGCTGGGCATCCAATTCACAATGGGGGCAGATGGTGCAGCTGCTCATTCGCGACATTGCCAATACAGACAGGTCTGATTCTAAATTTCCGTATTTACGTAATTTTGATCCCTATGCCGGCCACACCTGGGCTTCCGGTCATGCCAAATTTGGCGACGGCAACAACAATGAATCCTCCTCGGAAGCGATGAATGCTTGGGCCGGTCTGATTTTATGGGGCGAGGCGACGGGAAATACCCAAACTCGTGATCTGGGCATCTATCTATATACAACGGAAGTGAATGCGATTAACGAATACTGGTTTGATGTACAAGGTACAAACACCCCTTCAGGGATGCAAAGTGCGACGGCAAGTATGATCTGGGGTGGTAAAACGGTGGGGAATGCTACATGGTGGACCAATAACCCCGCAGAGGTGCATGGCATCAACTGGCTGCCGATTACTTCTGCTTCCTTGTATCTGACACAATATCCGGAATATGCGGCTAAAAATTTTAGCAATCTGCTGCAAAAAAGCGGTGGGAATTTCAGTCCGTGGGAAGATATCGTGTATATGTACAGAGCGATTTCGGACCCGTCCGATGCCAAGGCCAAATTCAGTGCACGCGTAGCGGCGATGACACCGGAAGCTGGGAATTCCAAGGCGAATGCCTACCACTGGATTTATAACTTGGATGCTGTTGGCAACATCGACCGTAGCGTCACTGCCAATTCACCTATTTATGCCGTATTTCATAAGAACGGTGTAAAAACCTATGTGGCCTACAACTTTACCAACCAAGAGAAAATAGTAACCTTTTCAGATGGACATAGTATTACCGTGCAGCCGAACAGCTTTAATATCGGAAATGGAAACGGCGGCGGCAATCCACAACCTGATATAGAGGCCCCAACCAGCCCGGCCAATCTGCGAGCTACGGCCAAAACGGCTTCGGCGGTTACGCTGGAGTGGGAGGCAGCTACAGATAATGTTGGCGTAACGGGGTATATCGTGTATAAGGACGGGACTCAGGCGGCTGAGATAAACGGCACTTCCGCTTCAATTACAGGACTGAATGCAGCGACCGCTTATAGCTTTACCGTCAAGGCTCGTGATGCAGCCGGTAACCTGTCTGCGGCAAGTCGTGCTGTATCGGTAACTACGGAGGCAGCATCTGGCGGCAATGAGGGTGGCGGAGAAACGGAAGATTACACCGTACGGGCCCGCTTTGTCAGCGATCGTGAAGCACTGATTCAATTTACCCCCAAAACAGCCTCAGTCTATGTTGACGTGCATTATACTTTAGCAGGTGGGCAACAGCTCAACTACCGGATGACCAACAACGCCGGTGTTTGGGAGCAGCGGGTTAAAGACCTCACCATCGGAAAGGCTGTCAGCTATTGGTTCACCTATGAAAAGGCGGGATTGCAATATGAGACGCCTTCATTCAGCTATACCCACCAGACGGCCTCTACAACGACAGGGGTTTCCGAAATTTCCGCGACCGAGGCGTTGGACACGTTCCAGCCCGGGCTTGCTCCTGAATAAATTCGAAATTATGGATATGATAATTATAGAGGAGATAAAGGTATGACAGAATTTTGGGAATCCAGTTTTATAGAAAATCAAATGATGTGGGGCTTTGAACCTTCAGACTCAGCAATTCTGACCAAGGACTTTTTCATTGAAAAGAACGTTAAGAATATATTGATACCTGGTATTGGATATGGTAGAAATGCCAAGGTTTTTATGGACAACGGAATACATGTTACAGGTATTGAGATTTCAAAAACAGCGATTGATTTGGCAAGACAAAAAGGGCTCAATATCAGTATTTTTCATGGCTCCGTAATGGATATGCCTTTTGATAACAAGCTTTATGACGGCATATTTTGTTATGCGCTTATTCACTTATTGAATAAAAGTGAGAGAGAGAAATTTATTAAGGATTGCTATCATCAGCTAAAGCCAAATGGATATATGGTTTTTACGACTATTTCAAAGGAAGCTCCGATGTTTGGAAAGGGAAAGCAGCTAGGTAAAGACTATTTCGAGATCATGGAAGGGGTAAACATGTTTTTTTATGATGCTGACTCGGTAGAACAAGAATTCGGAAAATATGGATTAACAGAAATTTCGGAAATTGTTGAGCCACATAAAAATATGGAAAGCAAACCTCCATTCAAATTTATCATGGTCAAATGTCACAAAGAGCTGTAAGGTGAATGGTGAGAGAACGACACGAGGGAAGCACATATGCTTCCTCCGTGTCTTTTTTTGTTTTTTATGGGGTCGTAATACTTTCGCCATGTTCGTGAGTGCAAGGGTGCGCAATAATGATAAAGGCTGATACAGGGAGATATTACCGAGGCGAGGATTTCCAAAGGTCCCGCAGTGCCTGCCCTAATCGGATCAGGTATCCTGTAAATCTGATGTATCCACCAACAATTAGGGTTCGATTCCCAATCGCCTTCCAAGCGACTTTTGGTAGAGTATTCGAATGGACGAATAAAACAATGAAAAGACCCCGATAAGAGCATCCCATGTCTGGTCTTGATGACAGATGCCGGAGCGATGGCTATGCGGTCAGCGGATACCGGAGAGAGCAAGCGCCGACAGGACCCGAGGCTACAGGAATACGGATTCACAGTCGATGTTGGGCTGGTGAATTCCATCCCCGAAACACGGGAACAGGCGGCTCCTTTCTTTTTCCTTAAGCTTGGCCCCGCCCTCCACACGGAGGGATGCTCTGCAAGGGTCACTAACCCACTACAACAGATAAAAATAAAAAATCCTCATTTTAAAAATGTGTTTTAACTCAACGTGCGAATAAGTGGAGCGGTCCATTTGAACTTGAAGAAGAACGTGGAGCCGCCATACATACGAAGAAGCCTATTTTTAAGTTGAGGATTTTAAATACTAGGAGTGATACGATGTTTAAGAAGATAACGATTAAAGCCGATGAGCGCGGACTGTTGTTCAAAAAAGGAAGCTACCACAAGTTGTTGCTCCCAGGTACCTACCTATTGAAGACATTTCAGCAGGAAGCTGTTGAAATTTTGAATGTAGCCGAATCATTTTTTGTACCAGATCATGATATTCGTTTGTTTTTGACAGATCCTCTATTGCTGGAGCAATTGACTGTCATCGATGTAGAGGATCATGAATATGTGCTGCATTATGAGGATAATCGGTTTGTAGAGCTGCTGACAGCCGGGAAATATGCATTTTGGAACATGCTCAAGGAGCATCGTTTTGTTCGTGCAGATACCCGGCAGCCTGCCATTGATAAGGCTTTGGGGCAAGCATTCTTGTCCAAGACACCGGGCTTCTGGAAAGCCCTTCAGGTGGCCAGTCATGAATTGGGCTTTTTGTATTACGATAATGTGCTGCAAGGTGAACTGAAACCAGGCAAATATTATTTCTGGTTGTCCACGGTGAATACAGAGATCAAAACATTAGATATGCGACAGCAGCAGATGGACCTGATGGGGCAGGAAATCATGACTGAAGACAAAATCACGCTGCGTCTTAACTTCGTCTGTCAGTACCGGATCATTGAGCCGCTACGGGCGTTGGAATTCAGAGCATACGAGGAACAAATATACATTATGCTTCAACTGCTGCTGCGTGAATACGTGGGCACAATGAAGCTGGATGATTTGCTGAAAATGAAGCAGGAGATCGCGGAATATGTCTTGACACGACTGAATGAGCAGAGCGGTGAATATGGGGTTACTTTTACATCCGCAGGGGTGAAGGATATTATTTTGCCGGGGGATATCAAGGATATTCTGAATACGGTGCTATTGGCAGAGAAGAAGGCACAAGCCAACCTCATCACACGACGTGAAGAGACGGCATCCACTCGTAGTTTGCTCAATACGGCCAAGCTGATGGACGAAAACTCCACCCTCTATCGTCTCAAAGAGCTGGAATTCATGGAAAAAATCTGTGAGAAGATTGGTACGATATCGCTGACTGGCGGAAATACGCTGCTGGAGCAGCTAAACACGTTGGTTCATATGAAAGAGGGGCAGGGACTCCAATAACGGAAAATACTCCCGAACGATGAGTGCAAGCTGGCTCAAGGTTCGGGAGTATTTTTTTAATTCGTCTTGGTGGATGCGAGAAAAGCGTCCATATCGATCACCGGAATGAGAGTACCCCGATGCTCCATCACAGTAGGAAACAATTCGCGTTGCCATTCTTCCTCATTGCTTTGTAGCTGACTGTCTTCAGCAGATGCCGTATCCTCCACCTGATCGACAAGCAGGGCAATCTTCGCACGACTGAGCAAAATCATTTTGTCCTCGGAGGAGTCGCTTGATGCGGGGAGAAACAGTTTCTTGCGTAGGTTAAGGATTGTAAATACATCGCCACGAATGGTCACCATTCCTTCATGCCACGCCTCGGAAAAGGGGAGCGGTGTCCCTTTTTTGGCATTCATGACTTCTTCGACTTCCAGAAAGTTTAACGCGAACTTCTTGTCCGCCAGACTGCACACAATATATTCAGACATAGCAATTCTCCTTACATATTCAGATAAGTCCATCACAAGTTGTGAACTAGCGATAAATTGGGTTAACTATTGCGTTTTAACAGACGGAACGATAAAGTGGAGGATGCGGTAAAATGGTTTTAGTTAATCACAGAATATCACAAACGAGCAGTTAAATCTTCCAAAATAACAACCAACCGGACAAGGCGTGGCTTCGAATTTCCCTTCATATATAATGTTTGGAGCTGAGGTCGTGTCCGATGCACTACATTTTAAGATAAGCGGGTTGAGGTAGAATGGATCATGAAAAGCAGCGGTTAAGTATCGAGGCAGCCAGATTATACTATCTGAACGACTATAGCCAGCAGGATATCGCGGTCAGACTCGGAGTTTCACGGCCTACGGTATCGCGGTTACTTCAGGCTGCCAAGGAACAGGGATACGTGCGGATCAGTATTGTGGACCCCATGGAGGATATGGACGCGCTCGGAGAGCAGGTGAAGAAGAAATACGGGCTGGATACCGTGCTGGTCTGTTATTCGCCATTAAATGAATATCAGGAGATCAAGAAGCATATTAGCAAAAAAGCAGCCGACTATTTGCATGAAACGGTACAGGATGCTGATATTATTGGAGTGACATGGGGAACAACCATGCATGCGGTGGCGCTTCATCTCCAACAAAAGCAGGTCAAGGGAGTTGAGGTGGTTCAGCTCAAAGGAGGCGTAAGCCATTCACATGTCAACACTTATGCCGTGGAAACCGTAAATTTGTTCGCAGAAGCCTTTAACACCATCGCTCGGTATTTGCCGCTGCCTGTGATTTTCGACAGTCAAGCTGTTAAGAAAATGGTCGAGGAGGATCGGCATATCCAGCGTATCATTGAACTTGGCAAGCAGGCGAACATTGCGGTGTTTACGGTGGGGACGGTCAAGGAGGATGCGCTGCTGTTCCGATTAGGCTATTTTAACCATGAAGAGCAGAAGCTGCTGCAAAAAATCGGCAAGGGCGATATTTGTTCACGCTTTTTTGACGATGAGGGCAACATATGCAGTCAGGAAATCAACAGCCGTACCGTTGGAATTGATTTACCTGAGCTGCGAAAGAAGGAGAAGTCCATCCTTGTAGCTGGAGGCCAGCGCAAAGTAGAGGCCATTCGGGCATCACTGCGCGGCAAGTATGCGAATATCTTGGTGACGGATCAGTTTACAGCACAAGCACTTTTGCAATAGAACCTGTGGGTCTCAATTCCAATTAAACATGGTTACGGAGTGTGCCTACAGGGTAACATGAATTGTAGGTGAACGGCCTGTGTACAAGCGTGAACATAATTTCAAAATGTGTTTTACATATGTTCAGAGTCGTGCTATGATGATCTCATCACAGAGAAATAATCGATTCATTTTCTTCACACTATTTATTAAATGAAGGAGCCTTTAGATATGAACATTGCAGCATTAATCGACCATACATTGTTGCGTGCAGATGCGACGAAGGATGAAATTACAAAACTGACTGCTGAGGCAAAAAAATACCAGTTTGCTTCCGTATGTGTGAATCCGGCGTGGGTAGCTTATGCAGCCGAACAGCTCGCAGGCACAGGCGTGGCTATTTGTACGGTTATCGGATTTCCACTGGGAGCCAATACATCGGCAACGAAAGCGTTCGAAACCAAAGATGCTATTGCTAACGGTGCAACTGAAATTGATATGGTAATTAACATAGGCGCTTTGAAGACGCGTGATGTACAGCTCGTTGAGCAGGATATCCGTGCGGTTGTGGAAGCGGCTGCGGGTACACTGGTAAAAGTAATTATCGAAACCTGCCTGCTGACAGACGAAGAGAAGGTACTGGCGTGTGAGCTGTCCGTCAAAGCCGGAGCAAATTTTGTGAAAACTTCGACGGGTTTCTCTACAGGTGGAGCTACTGTGGAAGACGTAGCGTTGATGCGCAAAACAGTAGGACCTGATATTGGTGTTAAAGCTTCTGGCGGCGTACGCAGCCTGGAGGACGTGCAAAAATTAGTAGAAGCTGGCGCAAGTCGGATCGGTGCAAGTTCCGGTGTGAAAATCATCGAGGGCGAGCAATCAACATCTTCCTACTAAGTTTATTTTAAAGTCATGGAGGGATTCGCGATGAAGGATCAATTGATTCAGAAAGCGCTTGAGGCGCGTAATCAGGCATATGTTCCGTATTCGAATTTTCAAGTGGGTGCTGCGGTTCTTGGGAGCGATGGCACGATTTATCACGGATGCAATGTGGAAAATGCCTCCTACGGCTTATGTAATTGTGCAGAGCGGACAGCGATTTTCAAAATGGTATCCGAAGGCTGCCGAAAAATTGATTCGATTGCGGTAGCAGCTGATACGGAAGGACCTGTGTCTCCATGTGGGGCCTGTCGTCAGGTCATTTCCGAATTTGCTCATCAAGATACCAAAATTTATCTGACAAACCTTCATGGCAATACGGAAGAGTGGACGGTGGATCAATTACTGCCGGGTGCCTTTCGACCTGCGGATCTGGGGAAATAAAAAAAAGAATGCCTCTTTGGGGCGCATTCTTTTTATGGGCAATGTAAGCGCTTAATGTAATGAGGGGGAATTGAAATGAAATATGTAATCGCTTTGGTGGGATTGCTCGTTGTATTTGCACTTACTTACGTTGCCAGCAGTGACAAACGTAAAATCAGGTATCGTCCGCTGATAGTTATGGTTGTTCTGCAAGCAGCGCTTGCTTTCGTACTGCTGAATACAGAGATTGGTGAAATTCTAGTCAAAGGTTTTGCAAAAGGTTTTAATAGTCTGATTGGTTATGCTATGGAAGGGATTAACTTTGTTTTTGGCGGAATTGCGAATGAAGGAGCAGCACCGTTCTTTATCGGTGTACTGCTGCCAATCGTGTTCATATCCGCACTGATTGGGATTTTACAATATGTAAAAGTGCTGCCTTTCATTATTAAATATATCGGGCTTGTCTTGAGCAAAGTAAACGGAATGGGTAAACTGGAATCCTACAACGCTGTAGCTTCGGCTATCTTGGGTCAATCCGAGGTATTTATTTCCGTTAAGAAGCAAATTGGTCTGCTGCCAAAACATCGGCTGTATACATTGTGTGCATCTGCGATGTCTACGGTGTCCATGTCGATTGTGGGAGCCTACATGCAAATGTTGAACCCCAAATATGTGGTTACCGCATTGGTGCTGAACCTGTTTGGCGGCTTTATTATCGCTTCCATTATTAATCCGTACAAGATTGAGAAGGAAGACGATTTACTGGAGGTTCAAGAGGAAGAGAAGCAGTCCTTCTTCGAAATGCTCGGGGAGTATATTATGGATGGTTTCAAGGTTGCTATTACGGTAGCTGCGATGCTGATCGGTTTTGTGGCGCTGATTGCCATGGTTAACGGTATTTTCTCCTGGTTGTTTGGGATCAGCTTTCAGGCGCTGCTTGGCTATGTGTTTGCACCGTTCGCCTTTGTTATGGGGATTCCGTGGAATGAGGCAGTGCAGGCGGGCAGCATTATGGCTACCAAGCTCGTATCCAACGAATTTGTGGCCATGCTGGATCTGACCAAGCAAACAGGCTTGTCCGAGCGTACGGTCGGAATCGTATCGGTATTCCTCGTATCCTTTGCAAACTTCTCATCCATCGGTATCATTTCTGGGGCTGTGAAGGGTCTGCATGAAAAACAGGGAAATGTAGTGGCCCGTTTTGGTCTGAAGCTGTTGTACGGAGCGACGCTGGTTAGCGTGCTGTCGGCAACGATTGCAGGGTTGTTTTTGTAAAAAAAACAGCGAATCAGGAAAGGATTTTTATGATGTCTAAATTTAAACGGATTCACTTGGTCGTTATGGACTCGGTTGGTATCGGCGAAGCACCGGATGCTGCCCAGTTTGATGATTATGATGTAGATACACTCGGTCATATTGCGCGCGAACGCGGCGGTCTGAACATGCCGAATATGGGTAAGCTCGGTCTGTCCAACATTCGTTCCATAGAAGGGGTACCGGTGGCCGATAAGCCACTCGCATATTACACCAAAATGCAGGAAGCCTCCAACGGCAAGGACACAATGACAGGTCATTGGGAAATCATGGGGTTGAATATTGCAGTTCCTTTCCGTGTATTCCCGGATGGGTTTCCAGATGAGCTGATCCAGCGCATTGAGGAGCATACAGGTCGTAAAGTTATTGGCAACAAGCCAGCCAGTGGCACGGAAATCATTGACGAACTGGGCGAAGAACACGTCAAAACAGGTGCACTCATCATCTATACCTCAGCAGATTCAGTGTTGCAAATTGCGGCACATGAGGAAGTTGTACCTTTGAAGGAGCTTTATGAGATTTGTGAGTTCTGTCGTAAAATCACGCTGGAAGATCCGTACATGCTGGGTCGAATTATTGCCCGTCCGTTCGTAGGTGAAGCAGGGAACTTCTCTCGTACCTCCAATCGACATGACTATGCGCTCAAGCCATTTGGTCGTACCACAATGAACGAGCTGAAGGATGCAGGTCTGGATGTAATCGCCTTGGGTAAAATCTCTGACATTTATGACGGCGAGGGTGTAACGAAAGCAGTGCGCACAGTGTCCAACATGGACGGCATGGATAAGCTGGTGGCTACGCTGGACGAGGAATTCACCGGATTAAGCTTCTTAAATTTGGTGGACTTTGATGCTGTATACGGCCACCGCCGTGATCCGCAGGGGTACGGTCAAGCCTTGGACGATTACGATGCCCGTCTCCCCGAGGTATTCGCCAAAATGAATGATGACGATCTGCTGATCATCACCGCAGACCATGGGAATGACCCAACATATCGCGGAACGGATCATACTCGCGAATATGTGCCTTTGCTGGCATATTCCCCTCGTTTTGCTGCTGGAGGCAAGGAACTGGCGGTTCGCAAGACGTTTGCGGATATTGGGGCGACCGTAGCGGATAACTTTGGTGTAAAACTGCCTGAACACGGAACTAGCTTTTTGGCAGAGCTTCAGTAATCTAGACGCCAGCAAGAGTGCAGGCAGGATGATTAGTAACGATATGAGTAACAATATGAGCATGGACAAATGGGACGGAGGAATAAAAACATGAGTGTACACATAGGAGCCAAACCTGGAGAAATTGCAGAAACGATTTTGCTACCAGGAGACCCGCTACGGGCGAAATTTATCGCTGAAACGTATCTGGAGGACGTGACCTGCTACAACGAGGTACGCGGAATGCTCGGATTCACGGGAACGTACCAAGGCAAACGTCTGTCTGTACAGGGAACCGGGATGGGGCTGCCTTCCATCAGTATTTATGTCAACGAACTGATTAGCGAGTATGGTGTGAAAAACTTGTTCCGTGTGGGTACTTGCGGCGGAATGAAGGAGCATGTGCACGTTCGTGACGTCATTTTGGCACAGGCATCCTGTACAGATTCCGGCATGAACCGCCATATCTTTGGCGGCTATGATTTCTCACCGATTGCCAGCTTCCCTCTCTTAAAGGGTGCTTATGATCGCGGTGTTGCCAAAGGCTTGAACATGCATGTCGGCAACGTATTCAGCTCAGACAGCTTCTACCGTGATGACAAATCAGTGGTACAAAAGCTGATGGAATACGGCGTGCTGGGTGTGGAGATGGAGACTTCGGCTTTATACACGCTGGCAGCCAAGTTTGGTGTAAACGCACTGACCATTCTGACGGTAAGTGATCATTTGCTGACAGGTGAAGAAACGACGGCAGAGGAACGGCAAACCACGTTTAAAGAAATGATGGAAGTTGCACTGGATACAGCAGTATCCCTGTAAACGATCATACGCACAGTGAGGAGAAATGACATATGAGAATGGTAGACTTGATTGAAAAAAAACGTGACGGAAAAGAACTGAGCACTGAGGAAATTAACTTTATTATCCAAGGCTATACTCAGGGTGAAATTCCTGATTATCAGGTCAGTGCATTGGCGATGTCTATTTTCTTCAAAGATATGAACGAACGGGAACGTGCTGATTTGACCATGGCAATGGTTCATTCAGGAGATACGATTGATTTGTCCGCAATTGAAGGTGTAAAGGTAGATAAGCACTCCACTGGTGGTGTGGGTGATACGACCACACTGGTACTGGCTCCGCTTGTAGCAGCCTTAGACATTCCAGTAGCGAAAATGTCAGGTCGCGGCCTTGGGCACACGGGCGGAACGATCGACAAGCTGGAGGCCATTGCAGGCTTTCACGTGGAGATCACTAAGGATGAATTCGTAGATTTGGTGAATCGCAGCAAAATTGCGGTCGTCGGACAAAGTGGCAACCTAACTCCTGCGGATAAAAAATTGTATGCTTTGCGTGATGTTACAGCAACGGTAAATTCGATTCCGCTGATTGCCAGCTCGATTATGAGTAAGAAAATCGCTGCCGGCTCTGATGCCATCGTACTGGATGTCAAGACAGGTGCGGGGGCATTCATGAAAACAGTAGAAGATGCCAAAGAACTGGCACATGCCATGGTAAGCATCGGGAACAATGTGGGTCGCAAGACTATGGCGGTTATTTCCGACATGAGCCAACCGTTGGGACTGGCTATCGGGAACTCACTGGAAGTTAAAGAAGCGATCGATACGCTGCGCGGCGAAGGACCCAAAGATCTGGAAGAGCTGTGTATGGCTTTGGGCAGTCAGATGGTATTTTTGGCCGGGAAAGCAGACTCTCTCGAAGACGCTGAAGAGAAGCTCAAAGAGGTCATTCGTAACGGCAAAGCACTGGAGAAATTTAAAGAGTTTATTACAAATCAGGGCGGCGACGCTTCTGTAGTGGATCATCCAGAACGGTTGCCACAGGCGCAGTATCTTATTGAAGTACCTGCAAAGCAGGACGGCGTGGTAGCTGAAATCGTGGCTGACGAAATCGGTACCGCTGCGATGCTGCTGGGAGCAGGTCGTGCGACCAAAGAATCCGAGATTGATTTGGCTGTCGGCTTGATGCTGAACAAAAAAGTCGGCGATGCAGTTCAAAAAGGCGATTCGCTGGTTACTATCCATGCCAACCGTGAAGACGTAGATCAAGTGCTGGAGAAAATCTACGCAAATATCCGTATTGCGGATCACGCGGAAGCTCCTGTGCTGATCTATGGAACGGTGACAGAGTAAGCTGTAGCTGTATAGTATAAGGCGTTAGCAGATCAACAGTTATAGAGCCGGAGCCCCTACATTAGAGGGCATCCGGCTTTTTTTGTTCTTAGCTCAGGCAACTGAGCGGTGGAATTAAAAAAGCGGTTGTCAAATTCTAGTGAGGGAACTATACTAAATTTATAAACTGACGACCGTTCGTAAGGTAATTGGAGGGAACACATGACACTACAGAAAATTAAAACAGCAAGCCTAAAGCAATTTGCGAGAAAGGGATACGATGCCGCCTCCCTACAATTGATTGCTGATGAGGTAGGAATCAAAAAGCAGTCTATTTATGCTCATTTTAAAAGCAAAGACGATTTGTTCTTAGACATATTTGCGGATGCGGTAGACCAAGAAATTTTGGAGCTGGATCGTTATTTTCAAGCTCAAGCTGAACAATCACTTGAAGCTGTACTGCGAGGATTGATTATTGAATTCAAAGAACGCTATGAGAGTGCCATGAATCTGCGTTTGATTCTGTATGTCGGATTTCTGATTCCATCTGCGTTGGAAAACCAGGTTCAGGCCTTGGTCACACGCTATGTACAGCATAAAACCAGCTTGGTATATGAGCGGCTGGCAGCCGAAACGTCAGTTAAGCTTCGTGTTCCAGTTCAATCTGCCACTATAGCCTATATGAATTTGATTGAAGGGATGCTGGTAGAACTGGTGTACAACGGCACCGCTGGTTTTGATCCGCGTCTGGAAAGCTCCTGGGATATTTACTGGCACGGCTTGGTTCAGGTCTGATCATCTAAGCCTTTAAAGTAAATATGATTGTATTGGGGGAAGAGAGTTGTGTCTATGAAAGAAACCTTTTGGTCCAGAAATTTTATATTTTTGATGATATCCAACGCTCTATTATTTATGGCATTTGAAATGCTTATGCCCACGTTGCCACTGTTTGTGGAAAGTCTTGGCGGCAGTCCGTCACAGATTGGCTTGGTGACAGGCGTGTTTATGTGCTCAGCTATATTGATTCGTCCATTCTCAGGCACACTGATCCAGCTTTTGGACAAGAAATATGTACTGATTATTGGAGTTGTGATTTGTATGCTGGCAACGGGAAGCTACATGCTTTCCACCAGTTTGGTCCTGCTGTTAGTCTTTCGACTAGTACATGGTTTTGGATTTGGTATTGCGAGCACATTGTATGCCACCTCAGCCTCAGATGATTTGCCTCCTCATCGTATGGGGGAAGGAATGGGCTACTTTGGCGTAGGTGAAACCGTAGCGATTTCAGTCGGCCCCCTGCTTGGCATATGGATGCTTCATGCGGCAGGTTTTAGCGGGCTATTTTCCACGGGAGCTATAATTTTGCTGCTGTCGCTTGTGATGAGCATATTGGTTCGTCGCCGTTCTGCGAACCCCACGACGGCAGATACAGCAAAGGACAAAAAGAAGGTTCCATTTAAATTATTTGAAAAAAGAGTGCTGCTGCAATCTGGTCTTGTGCTTCTAATTGGCGTGGTGGCAGGGGGAGTGATGTCTTTCGTGGCCTTATTTGCCAAGGAGCAGGGTTTTACAAATGCGGCCTGGTTCTTCTTTACGGTGGCAATGGCAAGCTTCCTCGTTCGGCTGGTGTCCGGTAGGATTTTTGATACTAAAGGTCCAGCTTATATCTTAATCCCCGCAGGAATTGTGCTTATCGTCGCCATCGTTATGGTGGCTTCATCACGGACCGAGCTACAATTTTTAATTGCTGCTGTGCTGTATGGTTTGAGTTTTGGCGCTATTTTTCCAGCTTTACAGGCTTGGGCTATCAGTGTAGTCGGAGAAGATGAGCGAGAGGATGCTGTAGGCTCCTTTTATAATTTTTTCGATTTGGGGATTGGTGGCGGTTCTTTGATTCTAGGGATGATTGCCGGATTAACCTCTTATAAAACAATGTATCTATTTTCCACTTTGCTGATTGCGGCTTATTTAATTATCTTTGTGGTGTATAGTGTGCTGGATAAGAAAAAGTCTCGTAACACGTTGAACGTGTAATCTACTAATATGGATGATCTAGATAGAGAGCCACCGTATGGATTCCTTTGAACAAGTTTGAAAAATATGACAGCCAGACTCATAATAGATATGAGTTTGGCTTTTTTTATTGTTAGGGTGCAGGACAGCACAGAGGAGGAGAGACATGTTCCGATTATACAGCGATGTTCGTGGGACAGCTTATGAAAGACTGATTGATTATGCTATGGAACGGGCAGATACATTTATGCTAGGCGTACATAACTGGGTAACTGAGGATGACAATGGAGTCGCCGACAAGGATGTTTTGTTCGAGAAATTGTTACAGCAATTGAATCCTTTTTTGCTGTCCACGCACTCCTATGAGGAAATAAGGGGAAAGCATTCCATTGCCTACACAGCCGGAACCTTTTACCAGTACCAATGCACGCCTGAGGCTGGAAGAGTATTAAAGCATGCGGCGTCCAGCCTGTTTTCCTGACGGTGACGACTGACTTCATACAGCATAGCTCCAGTATATTTTGTGAAGGAGGAATATGAAATGGTGGAAAAATGGGTTTGGATGGGTGTGGCGGGGGTGATCGTAGGCTATGTCGCTTTTGCCAATATGAGCGTTCCGACGAACACCTATACTACATCAACGGCGGGTGCCACGCATCAGACAGCTCCGCTTAGCATGCAGAATAAGCAAGGGGAAGCAGCGAAGCGTATCGTACATGACCAAAGAATGCAATTCGGAGGACAAGGACAAACAGAATTTAGATTTGAAGAGGGGCGCAAGCTGTATATCAGTATCAAGAATACAGGAAGGCAACCCGTACGATACAAGCTCAACAGTTCGAATGGATCAGACTTGCAAGGCACAACGAGCGGCTTTTCTAGCCGAACGTTACAGCCGGGAGAACGCCACGATCTGCTGTTTATCAAGCCAGAGGGGCAGAATGAGGCTGCAAATGGCTCCTTGAAAGAGCTGATTTTGAAAGTAAGTACGGACGACGGATCACGAGGAGACATCAAAACCTTCGCATATATTACACTGTAAGCTCCTTCCAGAATGGGCACGACATGCGGTCATTAGTCTACTTATGTTACAATAGAACGGTTGAAGACTTAATGAACAGAATAGGTCAGAGTAGAAAGCAGAAAGGATGACCCGTTGTGCCCAAAAAACATGAATCCGATAATCACAAAATGTCACGGAGGCTGTCACTTACAGCCATTTTACTTACACTTACATTTGTAGCTCTTACTGGCTGCGGCCAGGATAATAATGCTGAACCGAGTGATGCTGGAAGCAGTACAAGCATGATCGAGAACAGTGCTGGAGGCAATCAGAGCGGTTCAGCACAAAATGACAAAGCAGCTAAAGAGAGCGAGAGTGCAGAAAACAGCGGTACTGATGCGAAAAAGTCAGCTCCTTCCGTCCCAGCTCCTTCAAAGGATACATCTTCTGCTCCGGCAGCCTCCAATACATCTCAAAATCCTTTTGAGGTAGCAGGTATTCAAGATCCTAAAGCATTTTTGAACACATTCAAAGCGTTGCAGAAGGCTGTTGCCGACAATGATAAGGAGAAGGTAGCCAATTTTATTTTGTACCCTCTGCGTGTCAATGATAGTGAAAAGTCGCTAACGATTCCGAACAAAAAAGATTTTCTGGCTAAATATGATCAGATTTTTACGGACGCGATTCGTGAAGCGCTAGTGAACCAAAAGACAGATGAGTTGTTTGTTAATTATCAGGGAGTTATGGTGGGATCGGGTGAGCTGTGGCTGAGAAGAGCTACGGACAATCCGAAGCATTTTGGAGTCTTTTCGATCAATCTTGAAACGGTAGCCAACTAAGTCGTATTCCACGTGTGCCCATGCCCTCTAGGCGGTCGGAAACGTATACAATGTTTCTGACTGTCCCCCCTTGAAGAAAGCGATTTATAGATCATCCCATTCCAAAAAAAGGTTTGACATCCCTCATAAACTCTCGTATTATATCCATATAACTCATTAAACAGGTAGGAATTAAAGTATTAAAGTATAACCTCGCCATTCTGGCGGAGAACCTCTAGGAACAGCAGGCAGACACTGTCCAAGCGACAGGTTTGACCTATCAGGGCTGCATCAGGGAATTCTCCGCCCTTTTTTTTGATTATGTCTGTAAATAACAGGCGTAAATGAATGGGTATTTACAAATTACATAGAATGAGGGGTGTCTTGATGAAGAGGAATTATAAAACTGGACTTATTCTCGGACTATCTTTGGTTTTAACGATGGTGCTAAGTGCTTGCGGGGCAAGCAAGGAAGGGACGCAAGCGGATGGTAGCTCTGCTTCCGGCTCCAAGGACGTGGAGTTGCTCAATGTTTCTTATGATCCGACCCGTGAGTTGTATGAGGCATATAATAAAGCGTTTGCCGCCCATTGGGAGAAGGAGAAAGGACAGAAGGTTACAATCAAGCAATCCCACGGGGGATCTGGCAAGCAAAGCCGCTCTGTGCAGGACGGGCTGGATGCAGACGTGGTTACATTGGCCCTGGGCTATGATATTGATGCGTTACAGGAGAAAGGGCTTGTTAAAGAAGGATGGCAAAGTAAATATGAGCATAACAGTTCCCCATACACCTCAACCATCGTGTTATTGGTACGTAAAGGGAACCCGAAGGGGATCAAGGACTGGGATGATCTAGTCCGCGGCGATGTACAGGTCATTACACCGAACCCTAAAACCTCGGGTGGAGCCCGCTGGAACTATCTTGCAGCCTGGGCCTATGCGCTCAAAAAGAACAACAACGATGAAGCCAAAGCCCAGCAGTTTGTACAGGAGCTGTATAAGCATGTGCCGGTATTGGATAGCGGAGCGCGTGGAGCGACGACGACTTTCGTAGAGCGTGGAATTGGCGATGTGCTGATCGCTTGGGAAAATGAAGCACTGCTGTCTGTGAAGGAGCTAGGTGCGGATAAATTCGATATCGTATATCCGTCGATCAGTATTTTGGCTGAACCTCCGGTAGCGGTGGTCGATAAAGTGGTAGATAAAAAAGGTACACGCGAGGTGGCGGACGCATACCTGAAATATTTGTACAGTGAAGAAGGGCAGACCATTGCTGCTGAAAATTATTATCGCCCAACATTAGAAAGTGTGACGGCAAAGTTCAAGGATCAATTTCCTAATCTGGAGCTTGTAACCTTGAAGGATGTATTCGGAACATGGAAAGAGACACAGCAAAAGCATTTTAGCGACAAGGGGATTTTTGACCAGATTTATGTACCTGGTAGTTCATAACATAAGTGAAGTGTAAAGGCGAGAGGATCAGTTGGCGCGAGTGCCATAGTCAAAGGATGCAGAGAGGGATGGACAGAACATGAGTCAAATGCAAGCCACCCGAAAACGCGTACTTCCCGGTTTCGGGTTAACGATGGGTTATAGTGTGCTGTATCTCAGTCTGGTGGTGCTGGTGCCATTATCAGCACTGCTCCTGAATTCAACCGGGCTGACGTGGGAGAAATTTTGGGACGTGGCGACGGATGCCAGAGTGCTGGCTTCCTACAAGGTGAGCTTTTTGTGTGCCGCAGCCGCGGCGCTGATCGATCTGTTTCTCGGTTTATTGATCGCCTGGGTACTGGTGCGTTATGAGTTTCCAGGGAAACGAATGTTTGATGCGGTCATCGATCTGCCCTTTGCATTGCCCACGGCGGTGGCAGGGGTTGCGTTGACCGCTCTATATGCACAGAACGGCTGGATCGGCTCACTGTTCGAACCGCTTGGGTGGAAAATGGCATACTCACAGACAGGGATTACGCTCGCGTTGATGTTTATTGGCATTCCGTTCGTCGTACGGACAGTTCAGCCGGTGCTGGAGGAGCTGGACAAGGATGAGGAAGAGGTGGCTGCTACGCTGGGAGCGGGCAGATGGCGTACCTTCCGCAGCGTTATTGTGCCGGAGCTGGTACCCCCGCTGCTGACGGGTTTTGCGCTTGCCTTTGCCCGCGGCATTGGCGAGTACGGATCTGTCGTCTTCATTTCTGGCAATATGCCGATGAAGACCGAGATTGCTCCGCTGCTCATTATGTCCAAGCTGGAGCAAAATGACTACGCAGGGGCTACGGCGGTGGCATTGATGCTGTTGGTCATTTCGTTCGTACTGTTATTCGTGATTAACAGTTTTCAGCGCTGGTCACGGCGCCGTGCAGTCTAACGCAACTGTCTAACGTTAGCATGCAGACAGCAGAGGTCTGCGCATTAACCCCGTGTTCAAGGAGGGATACATCATGTCACAAGCGATAACTGGGCAGGAGCTTGCTTCTGCACCAGTGCCTTCATCCGCACCGCCCAATAGGGTTACAACCGAAGCCCCTTGGGTCAAGTGGACGCTCATTGGTGCTGCTTTTTTAGCTTTGCTCTGGGTGTTGGTATTGCCGCTAATCGTCGTGCTTACCGAAGCACTCAAGCAGGGATGGAGCGTATACGTTGAAGCGCTACGGGACCCGGATGCCATGTCCGCATTGCGTTTGACGCTGCTGGTGGCAGCGATAACGGTTCCGCTGAATACGGTATTTGGTGTAGCGGCCGCCTGGCTGATCACAAAATTTCATTTTCGCGGTAAAGGTGTGCTGGTCACCTTGATTGATTTACCCTTTGCGATCTCGCCTGTCGTCGGAGGACTGATGTATGTATTAGTGTTTGGCGCACAGGGCTGGCTTGGGCCGTGGCTGGACGAGCATGATATTAAAATTATATTTGCTTTGCCAGGCATTATTTTGGCAACGCTGTTCATTACATTTCCTTTTGTGGCGCGCGAGCTTATTCCGCTGATGGAAGATCAGGGGCAGCAGGAGGAGGAAGCGGCGGTCACACTGGGCGCACGCGGCTGGCGCATTTTCTGGAAAGTGACGCTGCCGAATATCAAATGGGGTTTGCTGTACGGCATTATTCTGTGTAATGCGAGAGCCATGGGCGAGTTTGGTGCAGTGTCCGTCGTCTCGGGACATATTCGGGGCGAGACGAATACACTTCCGCTGCATGTGGAGATTTTGTATAACGAGTATCAGTTCTCGGCATCTTTTGCGGTGGCCTCGTTGTTGTTGCTGCTTGCTTTGGCAACCTTGGTGCTTAAAAGCTGGTTTGGACGCAAACGCGTGCATTAATTAATAATTGTGTATATGATCCAACAGGGCCTCTCTTTGTGTCTATCGTCTGTTAACGGCGAGAAGATGGGAAGAGAGGCCCTTGTTCTAAGGTGGCTTATATGGATAATAAAATGATCATATCAAGGCACGTTGGTGTGCCCAGGAGGAGCGAAGGGAAATATGAAACATCCGTTTCAGTCCTACCGTCAGTTGTTTCCGGTGCTGTCCTCACATATCCATGTAGGAAGCTGTTCCCAGGGGGCGATATCGAGACCGGTTTCCGCTGCCATTGAGGAATATCATCGAAGCTTGCTGCAACACGGTCATAACGGCGACCTATCTATGGCACGGTTGGAGGAGGCAAGAGGACATTTTGCCAAGCTCATCGGGGCGGAGCCTGACGAAATTGCGGTGCTGTCTTCAGCTTCTGAGGCAATTGCTGGCGTGGCCACTGCCCTTCCTTATGTACCGGGAAAAGAAGGGATTGTGTATGCAGACACCGACTTTCCGACGGTGGGCCACATCTGGCAGGCACAGGAGATGTTCCGTGATCATATTTGCTGTATCCCTTCTACGGAGGGAGAAGTGACCCTAGAGCAGTATGAGGAGCATGTTACGGAGAATACTGCGCTCATTATGGTATCCCATGTGAATTATACCAACGGATTTCAGCAGGATCTCAAATCCATTGCACATATAGCTCATCGAAATCAGGCGTTACTATTCGTCGATGCCTATCAGTCTGCAGGAATGATTCCGATAGACGTAAAGGCGATGGGCATAGATATGCTGGTCGCGGGAGCACGCAAATATATGCTGGGGATACCGGGAGTGGCTTTTCTTTATATAAGTAAGGAGCGAATAGAACGCTTCAAGCC
Organism: Paenibacillus sp. JJ1683; assembly: GCF_053006485.1. Taxonomy (NCBI): domain Bacteria; kingdom Bacillati; phylum Bacillota; class Bacilli; order Caryophanales; family Paenibacillaceae; genus Paenibacillus; species Paenibacillus sp. JJ1683. The sequence goes on along the minus strand of NZ_CM129820.1, from coordinate 4,887,457 downwards.
CCGTCTTACGGGCTGGCTTGGACAGGAGTCAGCCTCCCGGTTTGATATTGCTCATCCGGTTCCGGCGGCAGGAGCCCGGCGCTTTGAGACAGGATTACCTTCCTTCATTAGCATTTTTGCCGCCAATGCAGCCTTAAAGCTACTGCTGGAAATTGGGGTTACGAACATTCAGACCTATATGAATGAGCTGTTGGACTTTTCTGTTGAATATGGATGCAGCAAAGGGTTACACATACGTATACCTGATGGAGGAGGCACTATACCAAGTCTGCTCGCTGTTGAAGTAGCCGATGTGTCGGCGGTAGAGAGGCGCTTGCGGAGCCGAAATATGATTGTGTCAGCACGAAAGGATGTTATTCGTGTGGCTCCGCATTTTTACAATACGGCAGAGGAAGTCCGGCGGGTCCTAGATGAACTAGGTGGGGGTTGTTGAACAGCAAAAGCCTCTTCCGAGTCAATGGGAGCATAGCATTTCCCTTTTACACAGGAGAGGCTTTTGTTAGGATAGAGATGTTTAATTATACAACCCGTTTGCGCAGCCAGCCAGATACCAGATCCGTCAAAATGATTAAGACTACAATGCCGAGTAAAATGATGCCTACACGGTTCCAGTTGCGCATTTGGAGTGCAAACAGCAGCGGAGTCCCAATACCACCTGCACCAACCAGGCCGAGCGTGGTTGCGGACCGGATGTTAATTTCAAAACGATAGAGCGAATAGGAAAGAAACTGTGGAATCACCTGTGGCAGCACAGCGAAGAAAATGACCTGCCAACGGTTGGCACCGCATGCGATCAAAGCTTCCTGCGGCCCGTGATCGACACTTTCAATCGTTTCTGAGAAAAGCTTGGCCAGCATGCCGATGGAGTGAATGCCGAGGGCAAGCACACCTGCAAACGAGCCGGGACCTACGGCTTTAATGAATAGAATGGCGACGATCATTTCGGGAAATACCCGAATGACACTAAGTACAAACTTCCCGCTGCCTGATAAGGGGCGTAGACGGGTCATATTGCTCGATGCCCAAAAGGCAAACGGAAGACAGACAAATGCGGATACGAAGGTTCCGAGCACTGAAATGACCAGTGTATCCAGCAACCCACGCAGCAAGTCCTCCCCCTCAGGGATGTAGACAAATGACCAGTCGGGATGAAGAAAGCCGTCCAATATTGCGACAGAGACGCTTTTGGCCGTCCCTTGTAATCCTTCAAACTGCATCCCGCGAAAAGCCCAAATGTAAATGATAATTAGCAGAATAGCTAACGCCCAAAAGCGCAGGCGGGAGCCAATAGGTCTGCGAAGCGTAGGATCATTCATAATAATTTCCTCCGTAGCAGGTTACTGCCGTAATCAATCGCAAGGACGATGACGAGGGTCAGTAGAATAATAATGCTTGCCCGGTCATATCGGAACAGCCCAAGGGAACGGTCAAGCAGCAGACCGATGCCGCCAGCGCCGACGAGCCCCAGAACAGAAGCTGCGCGCACATTAACCTCAAAGGTGTATAGCAAATACGACACAAAATAAGGCAGTGCCTGCGGAACCACACCAAAGGCGATGACTTGAATGCGGCTCGCACCAACAGCGGTCATGGCCTCCAGTGGCCCTGGATCAATGGCTTCAATCGCCTCAAAGGTCAGCTTGGCGATGATCCCGAAGGAGAAGAACAGCAGGGCGAGCATCCCTGCAAACGGTCCGATGCCGAATACGGCCACAAAGATCGAGGCAAACAGCAAATCGGGAATCGTCCGTACCAGGTTCAGGATCGTGCGCATCGGCAGCGAGATTAGCTTGCGCGGCATCACATTATAGGCGCACAGCAACGCGACAGGGATTGCCAATATGGCTCCCAGTGTCGTACCGACAATAGCGATCTGGATCGTTTCCAGCATCGGTTTCCAGATGATAGGCAGGTAACTCCAGTCAGGAGGAAACATTTCTTCCAGCAATTTGCCCATCTCCGGTAAGCCAACGATCAATTGGTAAGGCGTGGCATCCGTATGAATGGAGCAGGCTATCAGCACCACGATAAAAATCATCCAGGTAGCGTAACGCTTATAACGTCCTGGCAAAGGTGGCCCTGCAGGCGGCTTGCTTGGCTGCGGTGGTCCAGCAGATGGTGACGGTTGCGTTGAAGAGAGCGGCTGGGCAGTAGAGTCGGGCTTCATGATCCCACTCCCAGCAGTTCATCATGCTTGATGGCCCGGCCGTAGATCTCCGCAAAGGCTTCATCCGTAGCCTCCTCCGGTGTGCCATCAAAGACGACTTCTCCCGCGCGTAATCCGATGATCCGTGTTGCATATTCGCGCGCCAGATCAATGAAATGCAGATTGACAATGGTCGTAATCTGCATTTCCCGGTTGATTCGCTGGAGATCGTCCATCACCTGGCGGGTGGTCAGCGGATCAAGCGACGCGACAGGCTCGTCCGCCAGAATGATTTTAGCCTCCTGCGCCAGAGCACGTGCGATGGATACACGCTGCTGCTGGCCACCGGACAGCTCATCGGCTCGGCTGTAGGCTTTTTCGCGGATATTTACGCGTTCCAGCGCCGTTAGTGCCAGCTCGATATCTTCCTTCGGGAAGAGACCAAGAATGGTCCGCAGCGTCGAATGATAACCGACGCGGCCCGAAAGTACGTTGCGAAGCACCGTCGAGCGCTTAACCAGATTGAAGCTTTGAAAGATCATGCCGATATCACGGCGAATGCGCCGCAGCTCGCTGCTTCCGGCAGACGTAACAGACTTGCCGCCTACAACGATGTCGCCGGACGTGATGTCATGCAGTCGGTTAATGGAACGCAGCAGGGTGGACTTACCTGCACCGGATAAGCCGACAATGACGACCATTTCTCCCTCCTGAATCGTCAAATTAATATTATTCAACCCTTTGGTGCCGTTCGGGTATGTTTTCGATACGTTTCGAAATTCAATCATATGCTCCCAACTTTCTCCCCGATAGGGTGGAATGAAAACAACACCGCCATGAATACATGGACGGTGCTGCCCTGTCATTCGTAAAGCCTGTTTCGTACCTGTTACTTTACCGCTTGGCCGACGGCTTCGGCGTATTCACGCACAGAATCGAAGTTTTTATCGTCGCCCTTCTCATAACCTACATGGGTGTAAATTTCTTTAATGATTTCGCCACCTTCAGGATCGTTGGCAATGTCCATAAAGGCTTGGGCGATTTTGTCTCTCCACGTTTGATCCATATCGGAACGTACGCTGACGGTGTCATTTGGAATTTTAGCTGTGTAATGAATGACACGTGTTTTTTCAAATACGTCCGGGATTTCCTTCTTCACTGTGTTACGTGCATCCTGGAAAACAGCGACAGCATCAACCTGGCCGTTCAGCAGTGCCAGAATAGCAGCGTCGTGGCCTTTGATCGTCACACCCTGCACATCCGTATCTGGGTCCACGCCAGCTTTTTTCAGCTCTGCTGCGGGATACACATAGCCTGCGGAGGAGGTAACATTTTGCCAGCCAACCTTCTTGCCTTTCAGATCAGCCAGACTTTGAATCGGAGAATCCTTTTTCACCACGATCATTGCTTTATAAAAGTTTACTTTTTCAGTCGTGTCTTTGCCTGTAGCATCTTCAATGCCATAGCGTTGAGCTTGCAGGAGCAAGTCGGCCGCTTTACGATTATCGTGTGCCAGTACATAAGCGTTCGGCGGAAGGAATCCTACATCGACCTGTTTGGAAGACATGGCTTCCACAATCGTATTGTAATCAGGAGATACGGTTACTTTTACCGGAATTCCGAGCTTGTCCCCCAGCAGTTTTTCGAGCGGTTTTGCCTTGGCTTCGAGAGTATCTGCATTTTGAGAAGGAACGAATTGTACCTTTAGCTCCTTAGGGACATAGGCTGTGCTTTCTTTTTTAGAGCCATCTGTACCTGGAGTGGAGGCGCTGTTGTTATTGCTTGCATTTGAGCCACAAGCGGCTAAACCCGCTGCCAGTGTGAAGGTCATGCACAAGGTCAGTGCTTTTTTGAACAAAATAATTTCCCCCTAAACATCGTAATAACAAAAATTTAAAAAACCTGTAAATTCAGTGACAAACCAAATCTTAACAGCTAGTCCTGCAGCTAGGGTAAAAACCACTCCTGACTTTGGTAAAAATGATGTAAAATTTATCATTTGCTAGAGACCATAAGCGGTATTTATACGAATTGCATCTTTTAACATTCTCTTAACAGTGCTCTGTTAGACTTGTTCAAGCTCTATGACCGAAGCTGAGGGAGAGAACAAGATTGGATAATTTGGACATTAATGATAAGACAGAGCAGGAAAATGCAGGTGTTGTGAGGGCGAAATTCCGCATTATGGTTACAACTGATCTGCATGTCAGCTTGTGGAATTATGATTATTATACAGATCAGGAAACGCTGCATTACGGTTTGGCGCAAACCGCTAGTCTGATTCACACGGCTCGGGCAGAGGTGCCCAATCACCTGCTGCTGGATAACGGAGATGTGATTCAGGGGAATCCGATGGGAGATTATGCTGTACAGCGGCTCCATCAGAACCCAAGCGAGGTGCATCCCGCCTATAAAGCCATGAATCTGCTGGGGTACGAGGCAGGCAGTATTGGTAATCATGAATTTAACTATGGGTTGGAATATTTGCAGACTTGCCTTCAAGGAGCACAGTTTCCTTATGTGAATGCCAACATCTATATAGCGGGAGAGGAAGAACAAAACTACTTCACGCCTTATCTATTGCTGGATAAGACGGTTGAGGATGAAGCAGGCCGTAAGCATCTGCTGAAGGTGGGAGTCATCGGCTTTGTGCCTCCGCAAATTATGCAATGGGACAAGGCGTGGTTGGAAGGGAAACTTATCGTCAAAGATATGCTGGAAACCGCAAGACGGTTTATTCCAGAAATGCAGGCGGAGGGAGCCGATCTCATCATTGCGATGCCCCATGCAGGCTTTGAGGATATTCCCGAAATTCCCAATATGGAAAATGCGGTGCTGCATCTGAGCAGGGTGGAAGGGATCGATGCCATTGTGTTTGGTCATGCCCATAAAGTATTTCCCGGCCCTTCGTTCTTAGGTATGGCAGGTGTGGATACAGAGCAGGGCACCATCCATGGCATTCCAGCAGTAGAGCCGGGCTTCTGGGGAGATCATCTGGGTATTATTGATCTGGATCTGGCCCTTATTGGAGGGAAGTGGCAAGTGACTGCATCTGCTGCCGAGGTACGCCCGGTGTATGACCCGATACGCAAGGAAGCCCTCGTCCAACCCGATACTGCTATCCAGCAGGCGGTAGCAGCTGAACATGCGGGAACCCTAGATTACATCCGTGCACCTGTAGGTCAAACGACAGTAGCAGTGAACAGCTTTTTTGCCCAGGTGATGGATGATGCTTCGGTTCAGCTCGTGAATGATGCGCAAATTTGGTATGTGAAACAGCAGCTACAAGGGAGCGAGTATGAAGGGTTGCCCATTCTGTCGGCAGCAGCTCCTTTTAAAACAGGTGGCAGATATGGTCCGGCGTATTATACCGATATTCCCGCAGGGACGCTGGCGATCAAGCATATCGCCGACCTGTACAATTTTCCGAATACGCTGCATGTCGTTCGACTGAGCGGGGCAGAAATTCGGGAATGGCTTGAGTGGTCGGCCGGTCAATTCAGGCAAATTGACCCTTTGGCAAAGGAGGAGCAAGAGCTGATTAATTCTGATTTTCCAAGCTTTAATTTCGATATCATCGATGGCATCACGTATCAGATTGATGTAACACAGCCAGCCAGATATGATGCTGCCGGGGAATTAAAGGACCTAGAAGCGCACAGAATCATTCATATGTCTTTTGAAGGGGAACCAATGGATATGCAGCGGAGCTATCTGGTTGTTACGAATAACTATCGCGCATTCTCCTCTGCGCTGGTTAATCCGGGTGGAGAGCGAATTATACTGGCTTCCCCGGATGAGAACCGACATGTGCTGACTGAGTATGTGCGGCATATGAAGACGTTGACGCCAAAGGCCGACGGTCACTGGTCCCTCGCCCCATGGTCGGGTCGTCCACATGTGACCTTCCTAACCTCATCGCAAGCAACGAATGTTGCCCATGCTTATTCTGAATTGCTCTATGAAGGACTGACGGCAGAAGGATACGCTAAGTTTGCTCTTGATTTTCGTCAATTTTAAAATATTTTGCAAGTTATTGTCCTCTAAGTCCACAGCATCAAAATAATAGAAAAAGACTGTCTCTCAGAGGACGGTCTTTTTTCATAAAACAGATTTAAAATCGTACGAAACTCGTGATTTTATATGTCCTGAGTCGTGTTTAAAGTTATTGACCTCTCGTATAATTAGACATATACTTTGATTAAACAAATTTTGGTTTAAAAGGTAATGAAAAAGTCACCATCATTCGTTTGAGGGGGTGTCCCTTTGGAAAAAAACACCACGATCCGCGCAGAGATAGAAAAGTATATTCAAAGTGAAGGCATTTCGATGCAATGTTTTGCAGATGCTTCTAAGGTAAATCCGGGTACACTTAGCGGTATACTTAACCGAAACCCACCACGGCCTATTTCAGTTAATCAGCTTGATCTGATTACTGAGGCGATGGGATTGGAAGAAGGATCTTTGTTCGAGATGTATGTTGATGAGTGTTTTATTCATTCCTTGCCACACTGGAGGAGGCTGCGTCCGTTTCTTCTTCGTTGCTCAGAGTTGAACAAGCTGGACTGTATACGCAGTGTGCTTGGTTATTTGATGGACGATTTATCGAATGTTCCGGCTATTTTTGAGACTGCAGAAGCGATGTTTGAGGATGGTCGACATGAAGCCTCCATGCTTTTGTATGATTGTGTCATTGAGAGTGAGAAGTATACCCACTCCGAACGGTTGGCGATTAGCTATTTTCGCATATTCCAGATTCAGATTAAGGATAACCAACGGAACTTGAAGGCTGCTGTACAATTCCATTTGTACCGTAGTCGTCTACCGGAAATTTATGCACTGGAAGGCTTACATATGCTATCTCAAGTGTTTGCTTTAAAAATGCAATGGTCCGAGATGGAAATGTATGCGGACGAGCTAAGAGAGTTGGCGCAGGCATTGTATCGCAATCGGAACCGCTTTGGAGATGAGCACCTGGAGCTGATTAAGCCGCTCGTTTATTACTATGCTCAAGGGCATCTGCTTAAGGCCAGCTGCTATGAGTTTCAGGGTAGATATGAGGAATCCAAGCAATGGATTGAAGGTTACGCAGATTTGAGCTGGTTTGAGGGTTTGGACGAGGAAGGTTGGAAAGTGGTCAACCTGCATCGTGTATATGCACAGGGCAACCGACTTTGTATTGAAATCAAAATGGGCAACACTTCTGCAATCTATGAATATATTACTTACCTGCGCGAGCATCCGGATGAGACACTGGAAGGCCTGAATACGTTGCTCGAATCGGCGAACCGGTTTGGCTATTTCGTAGATGCCGAGCTGGAGCTGTTCAACCAGCAACTCAAGAGATTCTGGGAGCTTGCACCGGAGCAATGGGACACACATTATCGCAAGCACTTTAATGCATTTCGTTTTGCTTCTTTTTGCAAGGTGTATGCGGAATATTATTTTCGAAAAGGCGATTACCCCAAGGGCTTGGGACAAACACTGCATTGCCTGCAATTGTCTGTCGATAACAGCTATACCGAACATATCATTGGTTGTATGGCTTTATTTGAGCAGCATCGAAATTTTGCTACCCCGGAACAGCAGCAGTTGTATCAGAGTCTTTGCCTCGGCGTACGGGCAAACGAAAAAAACCATGCCTATGATCACAGTGCTGGTGGGTATTTATAATTCTAAAATTCATTCAAATTCTTCATATAACACGTACTTACGAGGATGTTCTCATTTCAAAGGGGGATATTCTCGTTTTTTAGCTGTTGCTGGTTCTTGTGACTTTTCGTATGGAAAGGACCGTTTTGCGCGTTGACAAGTTTCGCATGCAGGATTAGGATAAATGCAGCACAGAAAGTGAAGGAGAGCATGTACTAATGACGATTCCCAAAACACTAACGATAGCCGGCTCCGACACAAGCGGCGGAGCAGGTATTCAGGCGGACCTGAAAACCTTCCAGGAGCTTGGCGTATATGGCATGACTGTATTGACTACCGTAGTTGCGATGGAACCTAAAACCTGGAACCATCTTGTATATCCTGTTGCGTTGGACGTGGTTGAGGCGCAGTTGCGTACTGTATTGGAAGGTATCGGTTTTGATGCAATGAAGACCGGTATGCTGGGTTCCGTAGATATCATCGAACTGGTGGCCAGCTACTTGAAAAAGCATGATCTGAAACGGATTGTGATTGACCCGGTTATGGTCTGCAAAGGCACGGATGAAGTGCTTCAACCGGAAAATACAGAGGCCATGCTGGAATTGTTGATTCCTGGCGCTGACCTGGTAACACCGAACTTGTTCGAGGCTTCGCAGCTGGCGAAGAATGGACCGATCACGACACTGGAGCAGATGCAGGAAGCGGCTGCTATTATCCACGAGCGTGGTGCTAAGCATGTACTGATCAAGGACCGTGGCAAAATTCGCGCTGGTAAGGCGATGGATCTGCTGTATGACGGAATCACTTTTGACTGGTTTGAAGCGGATGTTGTACAAACCAACTTTACCCACGGTGCAGGCTGTACCACTTCGGCTGCGGTAACGGCTGGTTTGGCACAAGGGCTGACTGTGCGTGAAGCTGTGGATCAGGCCAAGAAATTCATTACACAGGCCATTGAAGGTGGCTTCAAGTTAAATGAATTTGTCGGTCCGACCCTGCATGTGGCACATCGTTTGCAAAATCAATAAAGCATGAAGGGCTGCCATATGAAGGAGACTTATAAATCTCCACCAGACTGTATATATATTGAGGTTACTTTAGATAACGACATCTATGATATATGGAGTTAGCCTAGGCTTAAAAGCCGCAATACATGGTATTGCGGCTTTTGAGGTTGTATTATTTTGGTATTTCAGCTTCCAGTTTGGTCTAATCGTACTGTATAATAGGCATCAGATTTATTACATTAAAGGGGGAAATGAAGCAATGACATTATTCAGCGAAATGGCTTACAGTCGGCCAGAGCAACCTGAAATTGAACAGCGGTTTAAAACGCTGTTGCAGCAGTTTCGTGAAGCGGACAGTGTAGAACGTCAAAATGAAGTTATTCATGCGATTAACAAGCTGCGCAGTAATGTGGAAACGCAATTGCAATTGGTGGAAGTTCGGCACTCCATTGATACGGAGGATGCCTTTTACAAAGCGGAGCAAGAGTACGCTGATGATTTCATGCCGGTTATTCAGGAGTATGTAACCGATTACTACCGAGCATTGGTGGATTCTCCATTTAGAGCTGAGTTGGAGAGCCAATGGGGCAGCCAGCTTTTCAGTATTGCCGAGGTAGCGCTCAAGTCGTTCCACCCGGATATCATTGAGGATTTGCAGCAGGAAAATAAGCTGACCTCGGAATATGCTCAATTGATTGCCTCAGCGAAGATCCCGTTCGAGGGGGAAGAACGCACATTGTCTCAGCTCCTGCCTTTTGAAATGGCAACCAATCGCGAGACCCGCAAACAGGCCTCCGAGGCCAAATATCAATTTATGAGTGAGCATGAGGATGAGTTGGACCGGATTTATGATGAATTGGTGAAGGTTCGTACACGCATGGCACACAAGTTGGGCTATGACAATTTCGTAGAATTGGGTTATGCCCGCTTGGGACGTACAGATTACAATGCAGAGATGGTAGCCAATTTCCGCGAGCAGGTACTGAAGCACATCGTTCCTCTGGCGACCAAGCTGAAAGAGCGCCAACGCGAGCGGATCGGAGTAGATCAGCTTCGCTATTACGACGAGGGCTTCAACTTCTTGTCAGGCAATCCTACGCCCAAAGGCGATCCGGACTGGATTCTTCGTAATGGAGCACGTATGTATGAGGAGCTTTCACCGGAAACACATGAATTTTTCAGTTTTATGGTTGAGCGTGGACTGATGGATTTAATCAGCAAAAAGGGTAAGCAAAGCGGAGGCTACTGTACATTTTTGAGCGAATACGGCACGCCATTTATTTTCTCCAATTTCAATGGGACATCCGGTGATATCGACGTATTGACGCATGAAGCAGGTCATGCCTTCCAGGTCTATGAAAGCCGACATTTTGAAATTCCCGAGTACCACTGGCCAACCATGGAGGCGGCTGAAATCCATTCGATGAGTATGGAGTTTTTCGCATGGCCTTGGATGAAGCTGTTCTTTGAGGAAGACACGGACAAATATCACTTTGAACACCTATCTTCAGCGCTGCTGTTCGTGCCTTACGGTGTAGCCGTAGACGAATTCCAGCATGCCGTATATGAACACCCGGATTGGACCCCGGCCGAACGTAAAAATGCATGGCGTTCCATTGAACGCAAGTATAAACCGCATCTGGATTATGAAGGCAACGAGTACCTCGAAAAGGGCGGATTCTGGCACAAGCAGGGACATATTTTTCAATCTCCGTTCTATTATATTGACTATACGCTGGCACAATTATGTGCATTCCAGTTCTGGAAGCGTATGGGTGAAGACCGAGCGGCAACGTGGGAAGATTATTTGAAGCTGTGTCGTGCCGGAGGAAGCCGATCCTTTACCGGATTGGTTGAGCTGGCTGGACTGATCTCGCCGTTCCAAGATGGCTGCATCGCCTCTGTGATCGGAGAAATTGAAGCATGGCTGAACAGTGTGGATGATAAGAAGCTGTAAGTACAGCCAAAAAGGGCATTTCGCTTGCCTCTCAAAGCTGGAAAGCTTGTAGATGAGATGCTTTTTAAATGAAAACAGAGCAATTACACGAAAAAAGCCGGGAACCTCTACATGATGTAGAAGTCCCGGCTTTGTGTCATTTTAGAGCCAATATAACTTTATTCATGTTTGGTGTTGAGCGGCTTGAGATTGGCTTCAATCGATGCGCGGCGCGGCTCCAAGAATGGAGGCAATGCCAGCGATTCACCCAGAAACTCTAATTCCTCGTCGGTGTCAAAGCCGGGTCCATCGGTAGCCAATTCAAACAGAATGCCATTCGGCTCACGGAAGTACAAGGAACGGAAATAAAAGCGATCTACAAAACCAGAGTTGGAAATTTGCAGTTGCCCAATACGGTCTACCCACTGTTTGAGCTCTTCCTCGGTTTCAACACGGAAAGCGACGTGATGCACACTGCCGCGTCCTGGTCGCTCTTGTGGCAAATCGTTGCGCTCTTCCAGATGAACTTCAGTTCCTGTACCGCCTTCACCTGTTTCGTAGATAACCACATCCGGTTGTCCGGCAACAGGGGAAGGGTAGGAGCCTTTTTTACGGAAGCCCATCACTTGTTCAAGAATAAGAATGGTATTTTCCGCTTTGGGAATGGTCAGATGAACCGGACCAAGTCCAACGATGCCGTATTCCGCAGGAACAGGGCTTTTCTCCCAAGGCGTACCGCCGCGCACTCCGTTGTCATGCTCATCTGAAACGAGGAAGAAGCGTTGTCCTTCAAAATCCTCGAACGAAAGCGCCAAGCGTCCTGCTTGATCTATAATTTCGCCATGCTTCACATCCAGCTGCTCGAAGCGGTTTTTCCAATAATTCAACGCCTTGTCGTTCGGTACACGCAGAGAGAGCGCTGAAATACTGTTATTCCCTGTACGCGTTTGTCCCGCATGTGGAATTTCAAAGAAAGTGACTTCCGTACCCGCGGTTCCACGCTCATCTCCATAAAAGAGGTGATACACACTAACATCGTCCTGGTTCACCGTTTTCTTGATCAACCGAAGTCCCAATACCTGAGTATAAAAATCAACATTTTTAGCCGCTGCCGCTGTAATCGCTGAAACGTGATGCAATCCTAACAGTTTCATATTATTTGCCCTCCTTGGTTTTTATATGATTAGGTTTTTCAAAGCAAAATAAACCGTCGTCGTAAATTTTTCTTTATATTTATTATCTTGATATTAAGATATATTATTTTTGATTGTTTGTCAACATGAATTGCGATCTTGCTACAATACAGTTTCTTGATGGACAAAAATTGAATTCGAAATAATGCAAAAGCAGATACAATAAAGGATCATATAACCCGACATAGAAATGGACATTTTATGATTTAAAGGGGTGTACGCGATGTATACGGATAAGGATTTAACGATTAGACCTGTTACGGAAGAAGATTTATATGCGCTTTGGACATTAACTTACAAGGAAGAAGCACCAGAATGGAAGCAATGGGATGCACCTTATTATGACCATAAGACGCTTTCTTTTGATGATTATTTAAAAGAGAAGGAAAAGCGAATCGGGCAAGATGACTTTTGGCTCATTGAAGTGGAAAGCAAGGTCATTGGATCTGTGAGCTACTATTGGGAGCATAAGCCTTCGCAATGGCTTGAAATGGGAATAGCTATCTATGATTCGGGGTATTGGAGCGGTGGCTATGGTACGAGAGCACTTCGATTGTGGATCACGCATTTGTTTAATACATTGCCTTTAGTAAGAGTAGGTTTTACAACCTGGTCAGGAAACCAGCGGATGATGAAGGTTGGAGAGAAGCTGGGCATGACCCTGGAAGCCAGACTACGCAAATGCAGATATTATAATGGAAAGTATTATGATTCGATCCGAATGGGGCTTTTACGGGAAGAGTGGAGTCGTCATGTTCTGTGAAAAAGACCTTTCTAGGCATAAAAAGATGACCTCTGAATGTGATCAGGAGTCATCTTTTTGACGCTGATGGGTATTTTGCTTGCTTATTTTTAGGTGCAACTACTCTGATTCTCGAAGTCGCTCCACAATACTTTGTTTGTTATTCATAGAATAGACTGCTACTGGTATCAGTATCCCAAGCAAGAACAGTAAAGGCAACAAGACCAGAAGTGGCCAAAGTATAAAGTGATAGCTTAAAAGCCATAGCAAGCTGCAAAACGGTTTTACAATCAAAAGAGAAAATAAGATTGCCAATAGAATAGAGGTCAGGCTAGTGGCGAAAACATAATACAGTCCTTCATAAATCAGCATTCCCCGCAATTGCCGTTTAGTCATGCCTATGCTCTGCAACATAGCAAATTCATTGCGCCGGGTCAGTATGCTGGTTAAAATCGCATTTACAAAGTTCAGGATACCTATCAGGCTAATAATCAAGCTAAGCGTGCCACCGATCAACTCAACAGTGGTTTGCATACCTGATAAAGCGTCCTTTGACGTAATTTTGGATTCGTAGTTCATCATCGGTTCGATTGTTTCAGTATAGCGCTTCAAAAAGCTCTGCATTGACGCTTCCTGATTTGAGGATACATTAAAGGCGTAGCTCATCACAGCAGGCTCTTTTACAAGTGATTTGTATATTTCCGCCGGGAGGTAAAAGCTATTATAGCTCGAAAGGCGATTCGAATTGGTGGATTTGATACCCACATGACCAAGCACTGTAAACTTTTGTGTAATATACTCTCTACCCAATGGAGCATCATCTACTGTTCTCACATAACTATGCAAAATAACGTTCTCGCCCACTTTATGATGAATGCTTTCCATGTAAGGTTTGTCGTTGTCGTTCAGTTCGACTCCCTCCAGGATATACTTACCGGAAGCTAGTTTCTTAAAGTCAAGCTCGCCATCAATCAATTGCAGCCGATGCAAGGGTAAATCTTCGAGCCCATACACGTCTACAAGGAAGTTGCCGCGAGCGTCAGTGTTCTGGGTATCATCCGTGATTCCCTTTGTATTCTCGGCCGTGAAAGCTGTTGGGTCACCGTACAATCGACCGCCTTCTTCGAAGCCTGGTTGTGCCTGTACAGCCTTAATAAAGCTTTCGGTGGTCCCATTTTCTTGCCCACTAAAACTGGTGGGAACCTGGAAATATTCAGCATGGGCAATGAGAAAATCGGTATCATTAAATTTGGCTAAAAATTTATCCATATCAAAGCTCTGGGATAGTGTGAAGGCAGTGTTCAGAAGGACCAAGCTTAAAGAAAGACTTATAACCACTAAAACAGTGCGTTTTTTATTACGCCCCAAATTGGAACGAGCCATGAGGTGTATTTTTGCACCTCCGGTTGATTTTTTCAGCTTACCATTGCTCTTGTTTACTCCACCTGTGTATCTGACTGCTTCTACCGGCGATACGGACGAGGCAACTCTGCCTGGCTTGAAAGTGCTGATCATTACGGTAATGAGGGCGAACAAAGCCGATCCTATAAAAATCCATGGGTTGGGGGATACCGATACCTCGGTACCGTTATATACACTCATATTTATGATAAAAGGCACGAGTGATTTACCAATAAAAAAACCTGCTATCAATCCGATCGGGATTCCTAGCGCTGATAGAATCAGTGCTTGTCTACGAATAATCCGGCGTATTTGCTTGCGGCTTGTACCGATCGTCTTTAAGAGACCGTAAAAACGGATATCTCGCATCACTGATATTTGGAAAATATTATATATAATCAAATAACCAGTAAACATGATCAGTAACAGGGCAGAAGTTAACGCTATGATGGTCTCTGTATCTAAACTAAAATTAGTCGAGATGTATGCCCAATTTACATTATTCGCGATATAGTTCGGTGCATCTTCGTCAAGTGAATAACCGCTTTCGGTAATCACTTTATTGAGCTTTCCTCGCAAATCAAAACTATTATCGAACATCATATACGCACTAATGGTTCCTGTATGGAAGTGATCCTTTTTATAGTTGCTTTGTAATTCCTTGGCATGAGCATCGATATAGGCTTTAGAAGCAAATATTTGCCCTACGTTAACCACAGGGTCACTTTTCCACCAGCCGGAGAGGATAAAATCACGCTGTACTTTTTTACCTCGTAAGTCAAGCTTTAGCCTCAAAGGTGCTCCAACCTCCAGTGGAACCCCCAATAGCTGCAACGTCTTGGAGTCTGCAATTACTTCGTTTTTCGCCACAGGCTTGTGCCCCGCATTAAGTTCAATTAAACCAAGCTTCAACCCTACATCATCGTAATACCAGAATTCCGTATGGCGTTTTAGGAATTTGTCGTTTATAACTCTGTCGCTTAATATACGGTTATAAGCTATTTCCTTGATCAATGGATGATCCTTGACATGATTAAATTCATCATCCGTTATATATTTGAGTACGGCATGTCCATCTCCACCGGACTGTCGCATAGTTGCCCGCTGTAAGTTTTCCATAGCACCAAGCCCCAAGGTGTACAACGTTGTAAATAACAATGAAGTGAGCGCTATGGCAACAATGGCAAAGAGGTTACGGGCTTTGTTTACTTTGAAGCTCTTATCTGCCAGATTACGAATCGTTTTTTTATTTCTAACCTGAATCATTTGCCTTCACCACCGACCATTTTACCGTCCTCAATCCGTATAATCCGGTCTGCCATTTGCGCAATTTCCTCGTTGTGCGTAATCATCACCATCGTTTGTTGGAACTGTTGACTGGATACTTTGATGAGCCCCATCACATCCAGACTGGTTTTACTATCCAGGTTTCCAGTGGGTTCATCTGCCAGGACAATGGCGGGTTTGGCTGCCAGTGCTCTGGCAATGGCTACACGCTGCTGCTGGCCTCCTGAAAGATGGTTGGGCAGATTATTCAGCTTATGGTCAAGGCCCAAGGTATGTACAATTTTATCTATGTGGGTTTTGTCCGGTTCTTTACCATCCAGTTCAATAGGAAGCACAATATTTTCGTAGACATTTAAAACAGGCACTAGGTTGTAATTTTGAAATACGAAGCCAATTTTCCGTCTGCGAAATATAGTCAATTCTTCATCTTTCAATGTGAAAATATCTTTACCGTCAATCGTAACGTTTCCACTTGTCGGACGATCGAGTCCACCCAGCATATGGAGAAGGGTAGATTTGCCGCTCCCGGACGTACCGACAATGGCCACAAATTCTCCGCTTTCCACCTCCAGGTTCACCCCATCTAGGGCATGAACAGCAGTATCCCCGTTACCATAATACTTCTTCAACTCCTGAGTTTTTAACAGAGTCATTCATTTCTCCTCCATGAAAAATAGTCTGTATCACCATACTTCGCAATACAGACTTTACCATATGAATCTTTCTACAATCTTTCTGAAATCTAACAGTGTTGTAAGAATTACTTGTCTATGGGGAGAAAAATCGAGAAGGTGGAACCACTGCCGCGGCGTGACCATAGTTTGATGTATCCGCCCCCAGCTGAAACAATTTCTCTTGCTAAAAATAGTCCAATCCCGACACCTTCTTGCGAGATTACAGTTTGTGACCGATAGAAACGCTTGAAAATCTTGCTGTGTTCTTCTTCTGCAATCCCAATGCCATTATCAGTAATATCAATCCGGCAGAATAAATCATAAGCACTCACTCTAATAAATATATTCCCGCTCATTTCTGTATATTTGACGGCGTTATCCAAAATATTATAGATTGCCTCAACCGTCCATTTTAAATCAAAAGAAGCCTGAATTTCTTTACTCTCCATAGTAATCGAAATCCCTTTAGCGTTTGCCTTCGGCATAATTTGCTCCAGTGCAGTAGTTAGTAGCCTTTGAACTGACTCCTGCCTTGACGACAATTTGATAATCCCTGTTTCAAGCCGTGATGTTTTTAATAAGGAATGGATCAGGAAATGAAGCTTTTCGGCTTGTGTGGATAAAGCTTTTACACAAGTGGAACCTTCCGGTGGCAAATCATATTCACTAAGCAGTTGTGAGTAGAGGAGGATGTTAGCAATAGGTGTTTTCGTTTGATGCGAGATATCAGAAATAAGCTCGTTTATTTTATTTTTTTCTGCCAACAAATTTTTCGAGGAAACGGAGCAAATAGAAAGAAATTGCGCAAGCTTGGCCTCTACTGCTGATAAGACGGATTCGTCAAAAACATGCTCTGAAAACTCTCCACTAATTGCAGCTTCAATCATATGATCCATAGTTTTCATTGTTTTATGTACGTTCTTACGATAGAGAAGAATGGTAACCCCGGCTATGAAAAGAGCAGTAATAGCAATTCCAAAACACGCATAATTCAGGATCGTCATTCATTTCACCGCCCAAGTGTAGCCGATACCGTACACAGTCTTAATGTACAGAGGAGAGGAAGGATGGTCCTCCAGCTTGTCACGTAGCCTTTTTATGGTGACTGACAACGCATTTTCGCCCACATACTCAGCGCCATCTGTCCAGATGCTGTCTACCAAATGATCACGCGAAACGGTATTTCCTCGATTGTTGATTAGGATGCGCAACAATTTTTGCTCCGTTTTACTTAGTTCAATAGGTGTACCATTCTTAATAAATTCCATTCTCTCGAATGAAAAAGAAAAATTGTCTAGCTGAATGGAGTCCGCAAGCGAGTATCTGGATTTCTTTAGCTGAACACCAACCCTTGCTCTCAGTACCATCAGACTGAAAGGCTTGGTGATGTAGTCGTCAGCCCCCAGTTCAAAACCAGTGACGATATCTGTTTCCATGTCATTCGCAGTCAGAACGATGACGGGAATCATTGTTTTTTTTCGTAAATGGGTTAAAAGATCGAGTCCATTCCCATCCGGCAAGTTTATATCAAGAATCACTAGGTCAAAGGTAGTGACGTTCAATTGCTCTTTTGCAGCAGCTATGTCATACGTTTGCACAAATACGTTGTTAGGTTCTTTGAGGGCAAGAACAATACCGTTACTCAAGGCGATATCATCCTCGACAATTAATATGTGATTCATCATTCTCCTCCTATTTTTTTAATTCATCAAGTTAATGAATCTCGAATTCCAAGAATTGCTTACAGTAAAAATGAGAAACGGGTAATCCTAAATCTTCCATCCCTATTTTACAGGATATTGCTCTTATTCGCTCATTCACTCTTCAGACTATTCAGGTTTTGCTAACACCTTTTTTGACATGGCTTATTCATTGCAAAAAATTTGACAGATACAATATCACTGATATAATTTATCCTAGTTGTTTTGATAATGATTATCATTATTGGAGGGGAGGACAGGGCCGAAGCTTGGTACAGGTTATTGGACAGGCTCCCTTAGTTAGAAATGAAATTGCGCTATTTAATACTGGCTTTTATCGTACTGGCCTTCGCCTCGGTGTTTATCGGTGTGCATGATGTAACTCCACTTGATTTGTTCCACTTATCCAACGATCAAACGCAGGTGCTCCTGATTAGCAGATTCCCACGCTTGGTCAGCATCATTATCGCAGGGGCGAGTATGAGTATCTGCGGGCTGATCATGCAGCAGCTTACCCGGAATCGGTTTGTTTCGCCGACCACCGCAGGCACGATGGATGCGGCACGATTAGGTGTGCTGATGGCTATTATGGTGTTTGGAGCGGCGGGATTTTGGACGAAGATGCTGACGGCTTTTGGATTTGCTCTAGGAGGAACCCTGATTTTCATGAAGATACTGGATAAAATCCGTTTTAAGGACCCGGTATTTATCCCGCTTGTCGGTTTGATGTTTGGAGGCATTTTAAATTCGGTGACGACTTTTTTTGCTTACAAATACAATCTGATTCAGGGCATTTCTTCGTGGATGCAGGGGGATTTTTCTCTCATTATGAGTGGTCGCTACGAAATGCTGTATCTCAGTGTTCCTTTGGTCGCGTTGGCGTACATATATGCGAACCGTTTTACAATTGCAGGCATGGGCGAGGATTTTGCAGCCAATTTGGGCGTACATTACAAGCGCACTGTCAATGTTGGTTTGGTGATCGTGGCTTTGGTGTCCTCTGTTGTTATCTTAACCGTCGGGACGATTCCCTTTTTGGGGCTGGTTGTACCCAATCTGGTCAGTATGTACATGGGGGATAATCTGAAAAAAAGCCTAGCACATACAGCGATCTTGGGTGCCGTGTTTGTGCTGTTTTGCGATATTTTGGGACGGGTGATCATTTACCCATATGAGATTTCTGTAGGGCTTACGGTTGGTGTAATCGGGAGCGCGTTGTTCTTGTATTTGCTGCTGAGGAGAAGGGCTTATGAATCCTAAATTAAAAATCGGAATATTAGCCGCTGCCGCACTTGTGTTGATTGCTGCTTTTGTGTTTATAGATCTTCCGCACACCTGGCATTACGCGCTGCCACGACGATTGAAAAAGGTCGCAGCCTTCATTCTGACAGGTGGCTCCATTGCTTTTGCGACTGTTATTTTCCAAACGGTCACGAATAACAAGATTTTGACCCCGGGTATTATCGGGCTGGATTCACTGTACATGCTGATTCAGACGACGATTATTTTTGCATTTGGTTCTGTACCGCTGATTTCGACCAGCAAAGAATTAAACTTTTTGCTGTCGGTGGGGATGATGGTGCTGTTCGCGGGTTTACTATACAAGTTAATTTTCCGCAAGGATGGACGGGGGATTTATGTACTTCTGCTGATCGGTCTGGTGTTTGGTACATTGTTCAACAGCCTGTCTACCTTTATGGAGGTGCTGATTGATCCGAACGAATTTGCGAAAATTCAGGACAAGAGCTTTGCCAGCTTTAGTAATGTAAACACCGAACTGTTATGGCTTTCTGTATTCGTGCTCGTGCTCGTATTTGCTTATGCGTGGAGATTTATTAAGTACCTGGACGTGCTGTCGCTCGGACGGGAGCATGCGATTAATTTAGGGCTTCCTTACAGTTATATCATCAAAAGATTGCTGATTATTGTAGCGATTCTCATCTCCATATCCACGGCACTTGTTGGACCGATCACATTTCTCGGATTAATTGTGGCCAATGTGGCTTATCAGGTGATGAAGACGTATCAACACCGTTATATAATTCCGGCCTCCATCTTTGTTAGTGTTATCGCATTGGCAGGATGCCAGCTGCTGGCAGAGAGAGTATTCGACTTGTCGACAACAGTCAGCGTCATTATTAACTTTATCGGGGGGGTGTACTTCCTGTACCTTTTGCTGCGGGAAAATAAATCATGGTAGAAGTCAAAAACGTAACCAAACGCTACGGGAATAAAAATGTGGTGGAGCAGGTATCCGTCACTGTACCTAAAGGCACCATTACCTCCTTTATTGGACCTAATGGCGCTGGAAAAAGCACCTTGTTGTCGATGATTAGTCGCCTAACTGACAGTGATGAGGGAGAAATCCTGATTGACGGGCAGGCCGTGAGCCTGACGAAAAGTGAGGAGCTAGCCCGGAAGATATCCATTTTAAAACAGACCAATGATGTCAACATCCGCTTAACCGTAAAGGAGCTGGTCAGCTTCGGCCGTTTTCCGTATTCCAAGGGCAGATTGAACAGCGAGGATCGTAAAATGGTGGAGCAGTCTATGGCTTACATGGGATTGGAGGATATGAAGGACAAGCATATTGATTTGCTCAGTGGAGGACAGCGGCAGCGGGCTTTTATTGCTATGATTCTGGCACAGGACACGGAATACATCCTGCTGGATGAGCCGCTGAACAATTTGGATATGAAGCATTCGGTTCAGATTATGAAGACGCTACGCAATTTAGTGGATGATCTGGGCAAAACGATTCTGGTGGTGCTTCACGATATTAACTTTGCTTCCTGTTATTCGGACCATATTGTCGGGATGAAGAATGGCAGATTGCTAAAGCAAGGAACGGCTGACGAGATGATAGATAGTCAGGTATTAAAAGATTTGTACGATATGGATATTCCGATTCAACAGATCGGTGATCATAAAATTTGTGTGTACTTCACTTAGGGGGAATGTAAAATGAAGAAAAATTTGATGTTTTTAACACTGATGCTTGCATTGGTACTGATCGTATCGGCCTGTGGCAAAGCGGCTCCGGCAACACAAGAAGCGACTGGGAACGGCTCCTCGACTGCAACAACGGAATCCAAAACCGTCTCGGTCAAACACGCACTCGATGAGAATCCAGTCCAAGTCAAAGTCAATCCGAAAAATGTTGTTGTTTTTGATTTTGGTTCATTGGATACGTTGGATAAGCTAGGAGTAGACGTTGCGGCGGTAGCGCAGCAGGATCTTCCTACGTATTTGAGCAAATATAAAGATTCCAAATATGCAAGTGCGGGTACGCTGTTTGAGCCGGATTATGAGAAAATCAGTGATCTCTCTCCTGAACTGATCATTATCGGCGGCAGACAAGCTGATGCATATAAAGAGTTGAGCAAAATTGCACCGACTATTTCGATGGCTGTAGACACCAAGGATTATATCAATTCCTTTAAGAAAAACGTTGAAACCTTGGGTCAAATCTTCGATAAAGAGGATGCTGCCAAACAGGAACTGGCTGCGATTGATAGCTCCATTAAGGCTGTACATGACAAGGCGGTAGCGAGCAAGGCTAAAGGTTTGATCGTACTGACGAACGAAGGAAGCCTGAGCGCATATGGCTCACAATCCCGCTTCGGTATCATTCATGATGCTTTTGGCGTAACTCCTGTAGATCCTGACATTAAAGTATCCACGCATGGACAAAAGGTTTCTTTTGAATATGTACAGCAAAAAAATCCAGATTATATTTTTGTCGTTGACCGTGGGGCTGTGGTGATCGAGGAAGGCAAGGAACAGGTTACAGGTAAACAAACCATTGAGAATGAACTGGTGAAGAAAACCAATG
The DNA here is from genome assembly GCF_053006485.1 of Paenibacillus sp. JJ1683. Taxonomy (NCBI): domain Bacteria; kingdom Bacillati; phylum Bacillota; class Bacilli; order Caryophanales; family Paenibacillaceae; genus Paenibacillus; species Paenibacillus sp. JJ1683. The sequence continues at coordinate 4,865,884 of NZ_CM129820.1, read as the reverse complement.
CATATAAAAATGGACATATTGTATACCTTGATCCTAACTACTGGTACCTGTCAGGTAATGGTCTGGAATCCGTATCTGAAATGATCAAGGAAATAGATGCTGCACTGTAATGCATACATTCACATCATGGGGGACTGCGTAAGATGAAAGGTCATGTAGATGAAATTTCATTAGATGGGTATCTTCTACACATCTATACACCTCCCGTATCTGTGAATCATAATGAGCTGTATCCTGTGCTGTATGTACAGGATGGCAGCTCTTTATTTCTAAGCGGGTTGGATGAGCTGGAAAGAGGTTTTTCTACGGGAGAGCTGCCCCGTGTGATACTGGTGGGCATTCAGCCCGTGAATCGGCTGGACGATTATACGCCTTGGAAGGCAGCTGCTTTAGTAGAGGGAAGACCTGCTTTTGGCGGTGGCGGAGATGCCTATCTGGCGTTTGTGGTTACAAAAGTAATGCCCTATGTTGAGGCAAAATATCCAGTGCAAACTGGGCTGGAGCATACAGGGCTGATCGGTGCTTCGTTGGGTGGACTGATTTCCATGTATGCGGCCTTCCAGTATACGCATATATTTGGACGCATTGGTTCGATCTCGGGCTCATATTGGTTTCCTGGTATGATCGATTATATGCAATCTGCATCATTTGCTACTGTAATGGCCGGGACACACCGGGTATATATCTCTGTCGGGACCCGTGAAGGGGAAGGGAAGACGAATGTACAAAAAGACATGGTTCCGCTGACCCTTCAGGCACACGAGGTGCTCCTGACACAGGGACTTGACACAAAAGATGTGCTGCTTGAGCTTGATCAAGATGCGGTGCATCGTGTAGATTGTTTTCAGCGTCAGTTTCCTAAGGCCATTCAATGGTTTTTCGGATAGCTTCTAAGGGAATACGAATTTCATACAACAACTTCAAAGGATTGGAGAGCGTGGAGTCTCTATGTCTTTGGGGTTGTTTTTTTTGTATGTATTTTTCGTATAATAGAGAAATGTTAAAAATTTAAAGTTATACGTCATTGAAGTGAGGGGAGACAACGATGAAGAAAAACCGTCTGGGAGCTTCGGATTTGCTGGTAGGTGAGATTGGCTTGGGATGTATGTCGGTCGGTACGGAGGAGCAGCAAGCTGTTTACTTGATCCATGAAGCGTTAGACAGGGGCGTAAATCTGTTGGATACGGCCGATTTGTACCAGCATGGACGCAATGAAGAAATTGTGGGGGCAGCCATCCGTGGACGGCGCCAGGATGTCATCCTGGCGACCAAGGTCGGCAATCGGCGTATACCGGGGCAGGAGGGCTGGGGATGGGACCCGTCGAAGAAATATATCCTGTCAGCCGTGAAAGAAAGTCTGCGCCGCCTGGGAACGGACTATATCGACCTGTATCAGTTGCACGGAGGGACGATTGATGATCCGATCGATGAAACCATTGAGGCTTTCGAGCAACTGCAGCAGGAGGGTGTCATCCGCTACTATGGTATTTCTTCCATTCGCCCGCATGTCATCCGTGAATATGTGGAACGCTCGAATATCGTTAGTGTTATGAATCAGTATAGCTTGCTGGATCGGCGTGCAGAGGAAGAAGTACTGTCTTTGCTTCAGGAGCGGGGAATTAGTGTGATTGCACGTGGACCCGTGGCGAGCGGCGTATTGGCTGACAAGGGTGAAGAAAAGGCAGCGAAGGGATACCTAGACTACGAAGAAGCAGAGCTGCTGGACGTGCGTAAGCAATTAAAAGCATTTGCAGGGGCGGACCGTAGTATGGAGCAGACAGCGATCCGTTATAGCCTGTCTCATCCGGCTGTCGCGGCTGTGATCCCGGGTGCAAGCTCTTTGGGGCAATTGGAGCATAATATATCCGCTGCCGACATTGCGCCGCTAACTGAGCACGAGCGAGAGACGCTACAGCATATCAGCCGAGCCAATCGTTATGATGCGCAATACCGCTGATCCGAGCCACAATAGTATAAGTGAAGTATACGCTCGAACATGTACTCATCCCAGTTGCAATATATAAAAGAATCATTACAATATAGGAATAAGCCTGATTTATCATTCATATGTGAATGTGAAGATATTATCAATTCACTCTAGGAGGGACCAACGAATGGAACGTATCGAATCTGAGCAGCAATATCAGGATTTAATTAACGGTGACGGTCTAACCGTCGTGAAATTTGATACCAGCTGGTGTCCAGATTGCAAGACGCTGGATAAATTTATGGACGGCATTATGAAGGAGAACGCGGATAAGCGTTTCTTTGCGCTTGATGCCGAGAAGTTTCAGCCGATTGCTGAAGAAAATCAAGTACGCGGCATTCCGAGCCTGCTCGTGTTCCGTAATGGCGAGAAAATTGCTCATTTGCACAGCAAATATGCCAAAACGCCAGCTCAAGTTTCGGAATATCTGACTACGCTGGAATCCAAACAGTAATCAGTACGCATGGTAGATAGATCAGGACGATCTACCCAAGCCCGCAAAATAGCAAAAGGGATATCCAAGGCTGACCTTAAGGCCACTTGGATATCCCTTTTTGGTTATAGGATACCAAACAATGATTACAAAATAATGAAAAAGAACACAGCCGCCAGCACGAAACGATAGATGGCAAACGTAGTCAAGCTCAAGCGCTTGAGCAGACCGAGGAACGTTTTGATTGCCAGCATCCCGACGATAAAGGCAGTAATAAAGCCGGCTGCGAACACCGGGAAATCACTCATAGACAGATGATCCATACTTTTAATCATATCAATCCCCGATGCACCCAGCATGACAGGAACAGATACGAGGAATGTAAATTCTGCGGCTGCCGTATGGCTTACACGTGCGAATAGGCCCCCAGACATAGTTGAGCCTGAACGAGAGAAGCCTGGCCACAGAGCTAGGACTTGGAACACACCGATGGTAAATGCTTGTTTGTACGTGATCTCATCCAACGTATGTGATCTAATAGGCGGATGGAATTTTTCAGCCGCGATCATGAGCAAGCCCCCGATGACCAAACTGTACAAAACCGTTTCAGGACCAAACAAGTATTGCTTGATCACATCACGGAACAGTACACCAATTACTCCCGCAGGGATCATGGCTAAAATAATATGTAACAGGTTTAGACGTGGCTGGGATGAGATTTTGCGTCTGAAATCAAACAAGCTAAGGAATCTGCGCCAGTATAATACAACGACCGCCATCACAGCACCTAATTGTACGATAACCTCAAATGTTTTGACCGTATCATTCTCGGTGTTCAACCCTAGAAGATCAGCCGTAAGGATCATGTGACCCGTCGAAGAGACCGGCAAAAACTCTGTCAGCCCTTCAATAATACCCATAATAATAGATGATAAAATATCCAATTTACTAGCTCCTCCTTACACGCATGTAGGGCAAACAACCTGAGTCGTTTGCCCTAAAAATATGTCATTTCAGTAGGAGTGAACGCAAGTGCCAAGTGCAGTATGCTGGTCGCTCAGATCACAAAGTTCACTCCTGGGAAGAAGTGTCCGACTCCATTTCCGAGATCGGGGATTTGTGGTGTAAAATAATTTCCACCCGACGAATACGATTTTTACCCATTTCACGAATGATAAATTTCACATCATCTTCTATGAATTCCTTGCCCTGTCTCGGTTCCGGAACCCGGCTATACACCCACCCTCCGACAGTATCCACGTCTTCATCGTCCAATGTCAAGCCCGTCAGATCACTCAGATCGGAAAGCATCACTTTACCATCCATCAAATAACTGTTCTCCGTCAGTTTCTCGATTTCCTTCCGTTCATCCTTATCAAATTCATCCCGAATTTCGCCAACAATCTCCTCCAGAATGTCCTCAATGGTAATCAGACCAGAGGTTCCACCATATTCATCGACCAGGAGAGCGATATGAACCTGCTCCTTCTGCATACGTTTCAACAGCGTGTTGACGGGAATAACTTCCGGAACGGTCAAGATCGGTTGAATCAGGCTATCGAAAACAAGCTCGGGATTGCGATCATACTCAAGGAATAGCTGCTTGGTATTAATCATACCAATGATCTGATCCTTGCTGTCTGTCGCTACCGGAAAACGGGTATACTGTTCTTCGTGAATAGTCTGCATGTTTTCTTTGAGCGAGCGATTCGTAAACAAGCATACCATATCTGTACGTGGCACCATAATTTCTTTGGCAACGGTCTCGTCAAAAGCGAAGATACGATTTACGTAGCCATATTCGGTGTTATTGATCTTACCACTTTCCACGCTTTCGGACAAAATGATCTGAATTTCTTCCTGAGAGTGCGCTTCTTCATGCTCAGTAGCCGGTTGAAGACCGAACAGACGAACCAGGCGATTGGCCGAGCCGTTAAGGAGCCAAATAAACGGATACATAATCCGGTTAAACCACACGATGACTGGAGAGGTTAACAGGCTGACAGCTTCCGCTTTGCGGATCGCCAATGTTTTGGGAGCCAGTTCGCCGATCACCACGTGCAGGTAAGTTACAATGACAAATGAAATAATAAAGGCCAGGATATGTGAAAACTCCCCATTGATGTTGAGCTGTTGAAAGAGAGGCTCCAGCAGTTTGACTACAGTTGGTTCACCGAGCCAACCGAGTCCTAACGCTGTAATCGTAATACCAAGCTGACAGGCAGACAGGTAGCCGTCCAGATTATTGACGACTTTTTGTAGCGCCAGTGCGTTTTTACGGTTCTCCACCACCAGCTGATCTACCCGGCTGGAACGGATTTTAATAATCGCAAACTCGGTAGCCACGAAGAAAGCACTAAATAAAATCAACACCGCAAACAAAAATAGACTGACACCTATACCCATATAATTTTCACTCATCCCTTTTTCGTTCAATTTTTTAAGGAACTATATTTTGAGTTCACTTGAACTTATTTTAAGAACTTAAAAGAAAATATACAAGGTTCATATGGAATCGTAGCAGGTCACCTACCTCTAATTTACACGAAAAATAAGGCAAAATAGTACCCGCACGGCTCATTGCTTCACTTTACAAGCCTAGTTTAAGGGCGTATGATGAGTTCTAATGAACTTGAAATGCAATAAAGGGAGGAAAGCAGATGGAGTCTTTTACCCTCACTCGCCGTGATATGGCCCATTTGTTGCTGGCCATGGAAGGCCGCAGCGAATTGCAGCCTTTGGCTGTTCTTCAGGACGCCTGGAGGCGCACTCATAGCCATCTTGCCCGTTCCGGTAGTACCATGCCGACATTTCTATATACCGAAGTGACGCCTGTGCTGGATAAAATCATCAAGGGCAAGCACAGCGCAGCCTTTTCGCTGCAGGAGATCGTTTCTTTAGGCCAACTGGTGGAATATAGTCATGTCTCACTGGCCTCTATGCAAAATTGGGTCAAACGTGATTTCAAGGAGTTCCTCGGCGCTCCGAAAATCGGCAAAAAATACTCAGTCAACCAGGCTGCTATATTGCTCATCGTGGAAGATTTAAAATCATGTCTTGATTTTGAATCTATCCGTCAGCTATTTTATATCCTGTTCCAACAGCCAGAAGATGATACGGATGATCTGATTCAGCCGGTCGATTTGTACGCTGCATATTCAACTTTATTTGAAGAGCTGGATGCGAACGGAGACCAACTGCTTGATGTGGCAGGAGCAGGGTATGCAAAAGACAACGGAATTTCTGCTACAGGACAGAAACGTCAGGAAGCTGCGACAGAAGAACTGCTGGTACAAGCCGCAGATCAATATACTTGTCGTTTGCAGCATTTGACCCCTAACCAGTGTGAAGCAGTGCGTAATACTTTGCTGGTGGCAGCGGTATCGGTGCAAAATAGTTATTTTTTGTCGATGGCACGTCGGTATGTGAATGCCACGTTGTTTCTGGATTTTCAAGGATAGATCAGGATTGGCGCAAGAAGCCGATCCTATTTTTTTGCTCTTTTTTGAGGATTGTCTACCCTTTTGGAGACTGAAAAAGTATACAAAAGAGGTATATACACTCAAACGCTGTCAAAGATACAATAAACATATATAATCCAGCAATTGGAAAAACTTTGAATATCTCTTCCAAAGCATCTGGATACACACACAGGAGGTAATGGCATGTCCGATGTCTCCATCATCATTTGTACCCGCAACCGGATCGAAGACCTGACACGCTGTATACAATCTATTGCTGCACAGCAACAATTGGAGCATACAGCTGTAGAACTGCTGATTGTTGATGACGGCGATATTTCCGACCAACAGATTGAAGAGTACCGTCACATGGTGTCCGGATTGCCTCAAGGTGTTCTCAAATATTATAAAAAAAGTCGTCCCGGCGTTTGGTTATCCCGCTATGAGGCCTTGTCTCTCGTACGGTATGATATTGTGCTGTATTTTGACGATGATGCCGAACTGGACGATAAACTCTATATCCGGCGCTTGCTCGATACCTACGAACAGGATGACACGATTGTAGGTGTTGGAGGGATTGCAAAGGGACTACATTCAAGCCGGGCAGGAAAGCTGCTTGGCGTTTTGACTTTTCAGATGTCTTCTTCCCTTGGCAAGCTCTCGCCCAGTAGTCTGGCAGGTTCTTTGCTGCGTTGGAGCGAAGCAACCGAGACTTTTGACACTGAATTTTTCCATGGCTGCAATATGTCATTTCGGAGGGATGCGCTTCGGGACATGAAGCCGTATCCGTGGATGACCAGCTATGCGGTGGCTGACGATTTGTACATGTGCCAGTTAGCGAGTCGTTACGGCAAACTGGTGATTAATCCCGACTTAATGATCATCCATCATGAATCTCCAAGCTCGCGCGATAAGGCGGGCAAAGTAGCCAAGGCCACAGCGATTAACCACTATTATTTTCTTGCCCTGAAAAAGGCAGGATTTATCCAGTATGGAGCTCTTTTATGGACCTTAACCTACTTGATGCTCAAAGAAACGCTGCGCCGTAATTTTAACGCAGCAGATGGATACAAGCAGGGGGTGTTGTTCATTCTGAACCCGCGTAAGCAAAAATATAACGAATATTTAGGCCCGGCGGTTCAGTAATCTGCTTAATACACATTGACAGGATAAAGGGGGAGTATGATGTTAAGCTTGTCCATTGCTCTGTGCACCCGCAATCGGGTTGACGATCTGACCCGATGCATCAATTCAATTGCCATGGGGGGAGCACCAGAGGCATGTGAAACCGAGCTGTGGATTATTGATGACGGAAAACTGCCAAAGCATGTGCTGGAACGTTATGAGCATCAGTTGAGCAGAGCGGGAATTGCCTACCGATATCATCGTAAGGAGCAGCCCGGACTATGGTTATCACGTGTAAAGACGGTGGAGCTTGCGCAAGGTGACATCATTTTGTTCCTTGACGATGATGTTGAGCTGCCGAGCAACTACTTGAATGAGTTGATGCGCACCTATGAGGCGTATCCGCAGGCAGCTGGTGTTGGCGGCATAGCACAGGGAATGAGTAACAGCTTCATGGGTACAATTCGCTGCTTGTTTTCGTTCCAGCAATCTTTGTCCAAAGGGAGATTGTCCCTCAGCGGTCAGTCCGGCTCGATGTACAACTGGCATAAGGCCAAGAAGACGTTTAAGACCCAGTTTTTTCATGGTTGTAATATGTCATTTCGCCGTGATGCGATTCTAAGTCTGGAGCCGGTACCTTGGTTGCAAAGCTATAGCGTCGGCGAGGATTTATTACTTTCCCGTATCGCCATGAAAAGCGGTCCATTGTATATTAATCCGGCCCTTACGCTGCTTCACCATGAATCGCCGTCCTCGCGCGACAATATGGAACAGGTTACTTATATGCGGGTGATGAATCATATTCATCTACTACGTGACGAGGGATCTGGGCCGATCGGTTATGCAGCACTATATTGGACGACGTTGTATCAGATTTTAAGGGAGAGACCCAAAAAAAATCATAAAGCCATTCAAGGCTATAGAAGAGCACTGAAAGAGATTTTCTCAAGTACGAAGGAGCCTGTTAGCGGAGGACAGTTGTCTGAACGCAATTCAAAAAAAACGGTAGGCTGATGGAGGTGCGTCAAAAGACGCGATGTGAGCATAGAGACGAGAGGCTTAATAAGGAACAGGAGTTGGACGTAACATGAGCACATGGACAGCAGCAAGGAAAGTATTCACGGGTGACAGTCTCGCCAAAACGATCATGCGCACGAGCTTTAACAATTTTTTTGTGCTAATCGTCACGACCCTGACTTCCATCCTGACCGCACGTATGCTCGGAGTAGAGGGGAAAGGTGAACTGGCGGCTGTTCTGTTCTGGCCTACGCTGATCGGCAGTGTATTGAGCTTCGGCTTGCCAACCTCGTTAATTTATAACCTTAAGAAGAAAACAGGCACGACGGAAGAACTGCTGGCGTTGTCGCTCTGGATTCAGTTGCCTGCCAGTCTGTTGGCGGGAGCGGTGGCCTGGATATGTATGCCGCTGTGGCTGAATGGCTATGGTGCAGACATTATCCAACTGTCGCAGATTTATTGTGCGGCAGCAGTACCGTTAGCGGTGCTTACAGCACTTACGACGGCATTATCGCAAGGACTGGATCGGTTTAGCGTATATAACGGCCTGCTGTTTTACTATCCGTTACTGAATTTCATCGGTCTAGTGACCCTGTGGCTGATGGGCTTACTCAATGTACAACTGGCGGGGGCAGTGAATTTTGCCGCGAGTTTCCTTGCGCTCATGTGGGCGTTCCTCCGTTTGCGGAAGCATATGAACCTACGCGCATTTCGTCCGTTGACCAGCCGCCAAGTGCTGCGCCCTTATTATAGCTATGGAGCGCGGGTGTATGGGATGGAGTTGATGGGAACGCTGTCCACACAAACGGACAAAATCGTCATTGTGGCGCTGCTGTCACCCAAAGCGTTCGGTCTGTACTCTGTTGTCTACGCCTTGTCCCGTGTGTTCAATGTGGTGCAAAATGCCGTCACTAATGTAACCTTCCCGAAAGTGACAGGGATGGAACACAGCAAAATTGTCGAAACGGTGGGTCGTGCTTTTCGCATCTCCATGGCTGCGATGCTCATCGTCATTGTGCCAGCTCTCTTTATTGGTCGATACATGCTGGGTTTGCTGTACGGGCCCGCTTTTCTGGAAGCATCGCTAACGTTCTACCTGCTATCACTGGAATGTATTATCGGTGGTGGCTCATGGATTCTGGCTTCGGCTTTTAACGCACTCGGTCGTCCGGGACTGGTATTGTTCCGGCAAATTGTGGCCTATGCGATCACCGTCGGTCTGTTTTTTATTTGTACACCGATCTTCGGTCTGGACGGCATTGCTATTGCTTTGCTTGTAGGTGCTTGTGTACGGTTGGCGTTCTCGCTGTTCTCGTTCCCAATGTTTTTCAATGTTCCGCTATCCCGGATCATTTTTGATAAAAGTGATATTACATTTGTCTTGCAGACTATACAAAAGAAGCGCAGGAAGGGAGAACTGAAAGATGCCGAATTCGCATCCCATGGCTAAACTGAAAAATAAGCTGAGCGTCATTCTCGACGTAGTCCCTCAAGGTTCGAACATTATTTATGTCGATTATCCCGTCTATAATAACGGTGGGGACGTACTGATCATGAAAGGCACCGAAGCGTTCTTTAAGGATAATGGCATTCGTGTCCGTGCCCGTTATAGCGCCATGGATATTCCCGATCAGCTTCATATTCCGGGCGACTGGATTATCGTATGCCACGGCGGTGGCAACTTTGGCGATCTATATTCAAATCACCAAAATTTGCGGGAACGCATCGTTCGTGATTTCCCTAACCACCGAATTGTAATCATGCCGCAGACGATCCACTTCCAGTCTGAACAGAAGGCTAATGAGGTGGCGGTTCTGTTTAATGCCCACCCGGATCTACATATGTTTGTGCGGGATACACGCTCTTATCAGTGGGCTAAGGATAAACTGAACCAGTGCAGTATCACATTATGTCCTGATATGGCGCACCAGCTATGGCCATTGAAGCCGACTACGGAAACCGTGAAGGACGTATTGTACTTCCTACGTACAGATATTGAAACGGTAGGAGGACAAAAGAAATTCGATGACGAGGCTGATGCCTCACACCGTCTGGACTGGGATACTTTATTCACTCCGCTGGAAGTGAAGGGGATCGTCTATTTCCAAAAGTTTTACCGTCTGAATAAGAAAATCGGCGGCCCGTTGCCTACGCGTACATTCTGGTACAAGTACACCGACCATCTCATGAACAAGGCGGTTACGCTGTTCAGCTCTTACCGCGAGGTTCGCACTTCACGGCTGCATGGTCATATTCTGGCCTGCCTGCTTGATATGCCGCATGTTGTCATCGATAATTCTTACGGCAAGAATTCGCAATATTATAATACCTGGACACAGCCGAATCCGAAGGCGAAGCTGTTCAGTGAAGCACCCGAAGCATTAGAGCAACCGTCTTAATCGTAAGAAAAGCTATGTAAAGACCTCTTGAACACTTCAGTTTAGGAGGTTTTTGGTTCAGTGCTATAAGAACATAAGTATAATTTAATTAGATAAACAATTAAGGCAGTGAATATTTAATGGCTTTATATAGAGAGGGCGCATCATGGCTTCTCTCTCCCATACCGCTCTATTTTGACAATTCATTTCATGAATAGATATAATTTATGGGATAAAACTTGCAGAAAAGCGGGGAATTCTCCAGCTTTTGCTGTACATCACATGATCGTAATATTTATTTAAATGAATCGAGGCTGACGAATGAGCAATCAATCGATGGACATGCTTCTCACGAAGGATATCGTGCGTGAAGGGGAACCGATTTTGCGCACAAAGGTTGATCCGGTATGTCTGCCGCTGTCTGAAGAGGATCTTCAACAGATGCAATGGATGCTGGATTACCTGAAAAATAGCCAAAATGAAGAGCTGGCCACCCGCTATGAGCTGCGCCCGGGTGTAGGGCTATCCGCCAACCAGGTTGGGTTGAATAAAAGAATGTGTGCTATTTATTATGAAGATGGAGACAAAACGGTAGAATATGGCCTGTTTAATCCGAAGCTGGTCAGCCATTCTACATCCATGATTTACTTGGAACAGGGTGAGGGATGCTTGTCTGTAGATCGGTACATACCCGGATATGTACCACGTTACGAGAAGATTCGCATCAAGGCCAATTTACCGGATGGAACTCAGGAGCTGTTAACGTTTAAGGGGTATGCAGCGATTGTCGTACAGCATGAAATGGACCATCTGGATGGCATTATGTTCTATGACCGTATCAACCCGGAAGATCCGTATAAGCTGCCACAGGGAGTGCATATCGAACCTTTTGTACGTAAATAGTTCGTGATCCGTAAAGTGTGGTGACTCCGTTCACCACCTTTTTATTTGGCAAGAAAATATGGATATAAATGTTGTGAAGCTTTAAACTGAAAACATGTAAGCGCTTATCTCACAGGAGGGATGGCATGTATCGTGGAGTAAGGCATCTGATGAATAATATGCGTATGCGGAATAAGTTGCTCTTCTCCTACGTACTGATTGTCATGATCCCAGTGCTGTTGGTGGGCGGCTGCGTTATTTTTTATTTGCGAGAGCAGGCACTGGACAGTGCGATTGCCCAGACGGTAAATAATGTGGAAAAGATTAAGAGCCAGACAGCAAATTTATTACGTGTACCAACAGATATTTCAAATGGGCTAATGTTCGATAAAAGGCTAAAGGAGATGGCGAACCGCCGTTATCCCGGCATGGTGGAGCTCATGAATGCGTACCATCAGTACAAGGATTTTAATGAGTACACCCAGCAATATAGAGAGGTTGCTACTATCCGGTTCTATTCTTACAATCCGACGTTGGTCAACAATCTGGAGTTTATTCCTGTGGACGCTAACATTGAGCGGCAGCCGTGGTTCCAGGCGGCTTTGAAGGGGACGGCGATTAACTGGTTTTACATTCAGGATAAGGAGGATAACCCAGTTAATCGCCTCAGCCTGGTACGGCAAATTCCTTTTCCCGAATACAATTCCAAGGGAGTTCTGATGATTGCACTGAGTCAGACCGAGTTGAATCATATGCTGAGCAAGGAGCCCTTTGAAACCTTGATTACGGATCGTAACGGAATTGTGGTCGCAGCTACCCATCCGCAGTCAGTAGGTCGGACGTTGACGGATTTACATTTAGGCTTTGATGTCCAGCGTGCAGGTAAGGGGATATATGAAGCAAAAATTAACGGAACGCCCTCGAACATTATTGTGGATGAGCTGCTGCCAACCTCAAGTGTGAGCGGATTGACGATTATTTCGGTGTTTTCAACGGAACATATCGTGCAGGGGGCAAACCGGGTCAGCCTGATTGGTGCATTATGTGTACTAGCGGTACTCATCATGGCGCTGATTCTGATTACCATCATTTCCTGGCTTATTACCAAACGGCTCCAGCGGCTGAGCTATGAGCTGGGTCAGGTAGCTGCGGGTGATTTTCATGTGGTATCAAGTGTGGAGGGAAGGGACGAGATCGGTGATTTATCCCGCCGTTTCAACTATATGGTGAGCAGTATCCGCCAGCTTATGGCCCAGGTCTATGAGACGAGTGAGCATAATAATAAGCTTGAATTGGCACAAAAGGATATCAAGCTAAAAATGATGGCAAGCCAAATTAATCCGCATTTTCTGTTTAACGCGTTAGAATCCATTCGAATGAAAGCACACCTGAATGGGGAAGCGGAGATAGCAACGACGGTTCGTTTGCTTGGCAGGCTGATGCGCAGGAATTTGGAGATTGGCAGTGGTAAAACAACCGTATCACAGGAGCTGGATATGGTGCGATCCTATTTGCAAATTCAGCAGTTCAGGTTTGGAAATCGTTTGGTCTATGAAGTGAATTTGGAAGAAAGCGCGAAGGACATGTCGATTCCTCCCTTAATCATACAACCGTTAGTGGAAAATGCAGTCATTCATGGCCTAGAAAATAAGGAAGAACCAGTTACCGTAAAGGTAGATATCACAATAGAACAAAGAGAGCTGCACATTAAAGTGGCTGATGATGGAATTGGCATGGAGGAAGAGCAACTGACCCGTCTGTTGGCTCGGATCACGGGTACGGAGGAGCCGGAAGGGAGCAGTATTGGTCTACGCAATGTTCATCAACGTCTGACATTGATGTATGGTGAACGTTATGGTCTGCATATTGAAAGCGCATTACAGGTAGGAACAACCGTATACTTTTCCATACCAAGGGAGGAAGCGTCGAATGTATAAAGCGATGATTGTAGATGATGAGCCTGCGATTCGTGAAGGACTGTCTTCCATTATTGACTGGGGAGATTGTGGCTTTCGCATCGTCGATACGGCTGAGAACGGACGCGAGGCTTTGGAAAAGTTCGGAGAGCATCGACCGGAACTGGTCATTGTAGATATTCGTATGCCTGGGATGAGTGGGTTGGAGGTTATACAAAGCATACGCCAAATGAATGGGGAGCCGTATCACTTTCTCATTTTAAGCGGATATGCAGACTTTAATTATGCTAGGCAAGCCATGGGATTCGGGGTGGATGGTTATTTATTGAAGCCCGTTGATGAGGAAGAAATGACGCTGGAGCTAAAGCGAGTACGGCAAAGCATTGAAAACGAAAAGGGAGATGGAAAGTGGGGGAGTCCGTCTTCGCATGAGCGCGATTGGATCGAAGCATTGCTGTTTCCGGTTCATGGAGAACATGCTCGTAATGCTGTAGAACCCAGCCATCGTGCATCCAAGCAAGACGAACATCAAAGTAGCGGTGAAAAACACGGACAACAGCCTGAATTACCAGCATTGGACTGGAGTAGCTATCAGGTGATTCTGCTGGATTTGCGTATACCTGACTGGGATCGGCAAGCCCGGCAGTTGGCAGCAAAGCAGCGGCTGGCCGAATTGTGTCGTGAGCAGGGTAGAGGCATTGTGTTTGAGGCTGGAATATATACGGGCCTATTGCTTCCCGCCATGTTAAAAACGGAAAAAGATGCTGTTCAGTTGCTGGCTGCATGGCGACAGGAGCTAAAACCGTGGGTAAATGAAATCTATGGGGCTGCCGGCGCTCCGGTAGACATTCTTAAGGAGATCCCCAAATCTTTTGAGCAGGCGTTACGATTATTGGAGCGTACGTTTTTGTTCCGGGCAGAAAGAGTCATGCTTCCCGGCGACCTACATGAATGGGAGACAGTCCCTGCTGAAATGGATGAAGCGTCTGACAGAGCATCAGATGATCCCATGCGTTATGCAGAAAAGCTGTACTACGCGCTGGATATGGCTAATGGTAAAGCGGCGACCCGTGTCATTAAGGACATGGAAGTCCAATTTCCCCAGATTTATCGTACAGAATCTGCAATTAAGGCGGCATTCGCTCAGACATTCACACTCGCACTGAACAAATATGCAGCTGGACAGGAACACAGCCGGACCGTGCTGGAGGAGCATTCCAACTTGATTACCAGTGTATATGCCTATTCAACATTGGGCGAGCTGGTGGATCACTCGCTCGAACATGTGTTGCAGTGGATTGGACAGACTGATACGGGTGGCAAGGAGATCATCATGAAGCAAATGATTGACTTTATACATGGTCATTATGATGAAAATTTGCGACTGGAGTTACTGGCAGATATGTTCAATTACAATAGTGGGTATTTGGGCAAACTGTTCAAAAGTCATACAGGCGAGGCTTTTAATGCCTACCTGGATAAGGTAAGGATTGAGCGAGCAAGGGAATTGCTTGCACAGGGGATTAAGGTACACCAAGTGGCGGGCCGTGTGGGATATGCGAATGCAGATTATTTTCATAGTAAATTTAAAAAGTATGTTGGAATGTCACCTTCCTCCTACCGTAATCAGGTCCAAAAGAACGGAGGAACAGATGGCTGTTGATCGATTCCCTAGGTTTAACGTTATGAAGTCTCTCTTGCAGATGTCGGAGGTATATCCTCCGCATGAAGAGAGGCTCTTTTTTTATATATTGAAAAAAGACGAATCAATAGAAAATGTCACATTGATTATGGATTTTAGGGCATTTTCATAAAAATGCCATCGTTATGACACAACTTTGACACGATGTTCACATTTTTGATTCTATTTCATTTAAATTTATTCTATATAATGGGGATAATCTGAAGCCCGGTTATGGCAACCATGGGGAAGTTAGCTAAGTGAGTCATTTCCTAAAAAAGTGACGGTTTCATATGTAACAATGTGAATACAATCACAAATATAAAAGACTTCAGATCACAAACATTAAATCATTGTTAAGGGAAGTACAGAGGAGGAGCAGCATCATGGACGTATTGGATTTGGCACGGTTGCAGTTTGCAACCACTACGATTCTTCATTTTGTTTATGTGCCAATCTCCATTGGATTGTCATTGTTGGTGGCAATTATGGAGACTATGTATGTTATCAAGAAAAAAGACTTGTACAAAAAAATGGCTCAATTCTGGGGAACGTTTCTGCTGATTAACTTTGCGCTGGGCGTAGTTACCGGAATTTTGCAGGAGTTCCAGTTCGGAATGAATTGGTCGGACTTTTCCCGTTTTGTCGGTGATGTATTTGGTACACCGCTAGCCATTGAAGCATTGCTTGCATTTTTTCTGGAATCAACCTTTATCGGCCTATGGGTATTCGGCTGGGAAAGACTATCCAAAACTGTCCATTTAGTTTGCATGTGGCTAGTAGCGATTGGTACGATGCTCTCGGCTTTGTGGATTTTGGCTGCTAATTCATTCATGCAACGTCCCGTAGGATATGGGGTTGTAAATGGCCGTGCAGAAATGCAAGATTTTGCTGCTTTGTTAACGAACGAGCAGCTTTTGTGGGAGTATCCTCACACCATCTTTGCTGCTATTGCAACTGGAGCTTTCCTCGTAGCAGGGATTAGTGCTTGGAAGCTGATGCATAAAAAGAATATGGACTTCTTTAAACCTTCTTTTAAATTGAGCATTATAGTTGCATTAATCTGTGCCATTGCTATTCCTTTGTTTGGTCATGGACAGGCTCAATATTTGATCAAAACACAGCCCATGAAGATGGCAGCCAGTGAAGCTCTGTGGGGAGACAGTGGCGATCCAGCGCCTTGGACGGTTATTGCAAATATTGATCCTGATAAGCAGGAAAATACCTTTGAGATTAAGGTTCCGTTTGCACTGAGCTTTCTGTCGTATAGCAAGTTTTCCGGCTCTGTGCCTGGTATGAAGGAGCTTCAAGCACAGTATGAAAAGACCTACGGTCCGGGTGATTATATTCCGCCTGTCCGTACGACCTTCTGGAGCTTCCGCATTATGATTGCGGCAGGCTGTGCCATGATTGCACTTGCTCTGTACGGAGCTTATCTGAGTTTTCGACAAAAATTGGAGGGCTCCCATCGTTGGTTCTTCCGTCTTATGCTGTGGGGGATATCGCTCCCATTCATTGGCAATACCGCGGGCTGGATCATGACAGAAATGGGACGTCAGCCGTGGACTGTATTTGGTTTGCTGCAAACAAAAGATTCTGTTTCACCTACCGTTGTAGCAGGAGAAGTGTTGTTCTCACTGATTGCATTTACGACGTTGTATCTCATTTTAACGGGTGTATTGGCATTCCTGTTTGCTCGTACCGCTCGTAAAGGCCCAGATATGGAGCCGCATCAGCATACGGTAATTCATGATCCATTTGCTCAAGGGGGTGACAGCATTGTCGCTAAATGATTTATGGTTCTTATTGATCGCTGTGCTGTTTACTGGCTTCTTTTTTCTGGAGGGCTTTGATTTTGGCGTAGGAATGGCTACAGGATTGGTGCCGCGTAATGATCAACAAAAACGTTTGATGATCAATACGATTGGTCCATTCTGGGATGCCAACGAAGTGTGGCTGATTACAGCAGCAGGTGCGATGTTTGCCGCTTTTCCGCATTTTTATGCAACGATGTTTAGCGGATATTATCTGGTATTTGTGTTTATTTTGCTAGGTTTGATCTTGCGAGGAGTCTCCTTTGAGTTCCGGGGCAAGGCCGAAGGGAAAGGGTGGACAGGAACGTGGGATGCTTGCATTCTGATTGGCAGCTTCCTGCCGCCGATGCTGTTTGGCATGGCCTTTGCGGCTTTGGTGAAGGGTGTACCTATTCAGCAAAACATGGATCTGAAAGCCGGATTCTTGGATGTGTTCAATGGATACACCGTATGGATTGGACTGACCGTGGTCGGAATGTGCCTTATGCACGGGCTGACGTTCATTTCTCTGCGGACGATTGGTGAAGTAAGGGATCGTGCTCGTGTGATCGCGTCCAAATTTCTTCCGGTGTTGGGGATTTTGCTTGCTGGTATGGTGGTATGGACTTATTTTGCAACGGATTTATTTGCACGTCGCGGTCCCTTTATGTATGTTGCGGTTGCAGTGGGGATGGTTGCCTATGTGCTAACATGGTATTTCCTGAAGCAGCGCCGTGAAGGATGGGCTTTCGGGATGACCGGTGTCATCATTTTGCTAAGCTTCGTTTCGTTATTCGTTGGCTTGTTCCCAAGATTTATGGTGAGCTCGATCAACAGTGCTTTTGATTTG
Source organism: Paenibacillus sp. JJ1683 (assembly GCF_053006485.1). NCBI lineage: Bacteria > Bacillati > Bacillota > Bacilli > Caryophanales > Paenibacillaceae > Paenibacillus > Paenibacillus sp. JJ1683. Next base: position 4,848,361 of record NZ_CM129820.1, on the reverse strand, counting down.
ACGATATATAATGCAAGCTCCAGTCATTACACACTGAAAGCCATGACGATTGTTGCAGCAACGCTTTTACCCTTTGTGTTGGCTTATCAGGCGTGGAGCTATTTTGTTTTCCATAAGCGTCTCAGTGAAAAGGATCATCTGGAATACTAATGGATAAAGCCTGGTTTGAATTAAAGGGCATTCGGCCAGTAATGCTGCTGCTGGCCGCCCTTTCCCTGCTCCAGGGAGCAGCGGTAATTGCACAAGCCATCTTTTTGGCAAAGGCTGTTACGATTTTATTTAAACAAAATCCGCTAGTAATGGCTTGGCCATCGCTGGCGTTGTTTTTCGCGGCTTTTGCAGTGAGGCATACGATGATCTGGCTGCAACGCCGGACAGCCGGTCGTTTCGCCGAAGCAGCAGGCGCTTCCTTACGGGAGCGTCTGCTTGCGCGTTTGTTTGAGCGAGGCCCGGGTTTTGCTGCGCGGGAAGGAAGCGGCAAGTTGGTGACGCTAGCGCTGGATGGCGTGGATCGGGTTCGCAATTATTTGGAAATATCCATTCCTCGTATGATAGACATGATGGCTGTAACCTTACTTGTGCTTGTGTACGTTTTCACATTAGATATGATTTCAGGTGTGATTTTGACGACTACGATGCCGATTTTGGTGGGCTTCTTTATTTTGCTCGGCTTGGCGGCGCGCAAGCAGGCAGACAAGCAGTGGCGTTCCTATCGTCTGTTATCACATCATTTTACGGATTCGTTGCGTGGACTACAGACACTAAGGTTTTTGGGACGCAGTCGGGCGCATGGGGAAACCGTAGGGAAGGTCAGCGACCAGTATCGTACAGCCACGATGCGTACGCTGCGGGTAGCGTTTCTTTCTTCATTTGCCCTCGATTTTTTCAGTATGCTGTCGGTCGCTTTTGTAGCGGTAGGCTTGGGGCTGCGTCTGATTAGTGGTTCAGTGGGACTGGAGGCAGCGCTTGCGGTGCTTATTCTGGCACCGGAATATTTTATGCCTATACGACAGTTGGGATCAGACTATCACGCCTCATTGGATGGTAAAGAGGCTTGGGGAGCGATACGTTCGATTCTCGGTGCAGAAGAAGAAGCGACGGAGACGAATGCACAGACAGTACAAGATAAAGGATTAGACATCACGGGGCAGGACATCCTCAAGCTGTCTGATGTGTGTTTACTTAATGAAGACGGCTCTGCCCGGCTAGAACATGTGTCTGCAAGTGTTGAACCGCACATGAACATGATCGGCATCGTCGGAACGAGTGGTGCAGGCAAAACGACATTGCTTAGTCTGCTTGGCGGCTTTTCTGACCCGACTTCAGGTGAGGTGATCCTTAATGGATGCCGATTATCTGCGGATACCAAAGCTGAATGGCAGCGTCATATTGCCTATATTCCACAGCATCCTTACCTGTTTAGCGCTACTTTGGCAGATAATATTCGCTTTTATGAGCCGGAAGCATCCAACCAGCAGGTTGAGTGGGCGATTGATGCCGTCGGCCTACGTGAACTGGTGGATGGTCTTCCGGGTGGATTGAATGAGCCTATTGGGGAAGCAGGTCGGACATTGAGCGGAGGACAGGCGCAGCGGATTGCCTTGGCGCGCGCTTTGCTCAGTGACCGTCCGGTTATTTTATTGGATGAGCCTACGGCACATTTGGATATTGAGACAGAATGGGAATTAAAACAGACCATTTTGTCCGTATTGAAACACAAGAGGATGTTTCTCGCCACCCATCGACTGCATTGGATGCCGGATATGGACTGTGTCTGGATGATGAATCAAGGTCGTCTGGAAGAGGTAGGTTCCCATCAGCAACTGGTTGCCCAGAAGGGAGAATATTATCGATTGCTGACGGGAATGTCGGAAGGAGGGAACGGACGATATGAGAGCAACAGGCGATAGCAGCCAAGGCTGGTTTTTGCTTTATCTAAAACAATACTTTTGGGCCTTTCTGGCAGCTGCTCTTTTGGGCGCGCTGTCCATTGGATGTGCAGGGGCGCTGCTCTTTACGTCCGGTCATCTGATTACCCGCTCGGCCTTAAAACCTGAAAATATATTAATGGTGTATGTGCCCATTGTGCTTGTGCGAACGTTTGGTTTTAGTAAAGCCGTCATTCAGTATTTGGAACGCTTGGTAGGTCATGATGCTGCGCTGCGGCTTGTGTCTCGTATGCGGGTACGCTTGTATCGGGCAGTGGAACCGCAGGCGCTGATGATTCGCAGCAAATTTCGTACAGGGGATCTATTGGGATTGCTGGCAGAGGATATTGAGCAGCTTCAAAATATCTATCTGAAGCTGGTTCTGCCTGCGTTATCGGCTTTGCTGATATATGCAACAGGCATCTTGGCGCTTGGCTGGATGGATGGAACATTTGCCTTGCTGATGGCGCTATATGGGGGATTTTTGCTTTTTATCGCCCCAGCTATCTCACTTTGGACCTCACTCGCCAAACGGCGTACGTTCAAGCAGGAACGGAGTAAATCTTATCAGGAACTGACGGATGCTTTGTTCGGCATGAGTGATCTGGTGCTGAGCGGACGAACTGGGCATTTCCTTAGCACCTTTACACAACGGCACAAGAGGGTTGCCATGGTGGAAAATTCACTTCGCCGGAACGAGTGGCGTTTTCATTGGATCGCACAATGCTTTGTAGGTGGAGGAATTGTAATTATGACTGTGTGGGCCGGAGGACTGGTAGCACAGGGTCGCATTGAAGCGACATGGCTGGCATCCTTTGCGCTAGTAACTTTTCCGTTGCTGGATGCTTTCGTTCGCGCTGGGGAAGCGGTGGTTCATGCGCCGGAGTATCAGGATTCACTTCGACGGCTAAAGGATTCCGAGAAAGGTACATCTGCACTTGCAGCACGATCAGATGCAGGACAACCAGCAGCAGACGATGCAGCAGATACTAAAAAGGAACAGGCTACCGCTCAGCGATTAAGCCACGGGGGAGACCTTCTGCTGAACAACGTAAGCTACCGCTATGCGGCAACGCAGGAATGGAGTGTGCGTAATATCTCCCTACACGTACCACAGGGGGGCAAGGTTGCATTGCTTGGCCGCAGTGGTGCGGGTAAGTCTACGCTGCTGAATCTGATTCAAGGAGCATTGCAGCCTGATGAAGGCAGCGTCACTGTCGCAGGAGTACCTGTATTTACAGGTGGAGCATACTCCAGTCTATTTGCGGTGCTAAACCAGCAACCGTATTTGTTCGATACGACGGTAGCAAACAATATTCGATTGGGACGACCCGACGCCACGCTGGATGAGGTTCGTGCAGTGACGGAGCAGGTAGGGCTTGGAACCCTGATTGATTCTTTACCAGAGGGTTACGATACAAGAATGCAGGAGACGGGTCTTCGCTTTTCCGGTGGAGAAAGACAGCGCATTGCACTGGCGCGGATTTTGTTGCAAAATCACCCGATTGTTTTGCTGGATGAGCCGACCGTGGGGCTTGATCCGCTGACGGAGCATGAACTTATGCAGACGATGTTTCGCGTGCTGGAAGGCAAAACATTGATCTGGATCACTCATCATCTCACAGGAATGAAGCATATGGATGAGGTGATCTTTATGGAACAAGGCACCATCTCCATGCGAGGCAGTCATGATGAGCTGTGGCGAGATCATACCCGATACCGTAATCTGTATAAGCTGGATCATCCGGGTCTGGAAAAACAGTAATGATCACCGTGTCGGATAATATGGTTCATCTGCTATAAGCTTTGAAACAAGGTATTTAAAATTTCGATTAACTTTTATATACTGGTTAGAGTTGATGCGTCACATGCTCATTAGACATTCAACTGGAGGGGGCTGAAAGAAATGAAAACACTCATCTCTAAACATTGGCATTTGATGCTGATTGGTTTTGTAGCCCTGATCATGGGCGGGTTTGTCTTGTTTTATTTTCAAGGGAGCGTGTCGTCGTTTCCGGCCAATCAATCTCAACAAGCTCAGGAAGAGCCAGATAAAACCAAATACGAGATTGTTACAGTGGGTGTAAAAGGGGACGGTTTCTATCCTAAAAATATTGAAGTGAAAGCCGGCGTTCCAACCAAGATCAATTTCAAAAAAATGACATCCTTTACTTGCATCGATGAAGTACAGTCGTTGAAGATCGGAATGGACGTTTACCTGGATCACGAAAATAATTATTTTACCGTCAAGGATTTAAAACCGGGGGTATATGAGTACAATTGCGGCATGTATATGTACTACGGGACGATCACGGTAAAATAAATCAAAAAAGCTTTCTGGCACATGGGGACTGACCCCATGGATGCTAGAAAGCTTTTTTCTTCCAACTAGGTGAATTGCGACAGTAAGTGTATATATACCATCACCCACCTGTGGTGCAATAAATTCAAGAAATCCGGGGACAACAGCGATGGGAAGCACCATCCGCATGTGTAGTGGCACGAGTGTAAATCTTAATCCACTCCCCATATATCTAATTTTGAACTGATTTTTCTCCTAATTCGTCGGGTACCCGCTTTTGAGCCAGCAAAGTATGATAATAGTATCTAGAGATGAGGAGGAGCTTGTTATGGGATCTTCAACTGAAACCGCTTCCAATGCTGATGCTGTGATTCCTGAATCCAATCGGGAAAGACCGCGTAAGGCTCGCGGATCGAAGCCCGAACGCGGTGAAAAAGGCCTGTGGAACAGTGTGAAACAGCAAAAGTACCTTTATTTTATGTCCATTCCTTTCGTCATATGGGTGTTTGTTTTCAGTTATTTTCCACTATGGGGATGGACAATGGCGTTTCAAAAATATAAGCCAGCCAAATCGTTTTGGGATCAAAAGTGGGTAGGGTTAGACAACTTTATTGAGCTTTTTCAGGATGAACGTTTTTATCTGGTATTACGAAATACGCTGGCAATGAGCCTGATGGGTATTGTTTTTGGTTTTGTTGTACCGATCTTTTTTGCAATTCTGCTAAATGAGTTGCGTGGTATGCTGTTCAAGCGAGTTGTGCAGACAGTATCCTACCTCCCGCATTTTGTATCCTGGGTAGTTGTGGCCGGATTGGTGACGAAAATGCTGTCCATTGACGGTGGAATTGTTAACGATATTTTGGTAGCGCTTCATATTGTGGATGAACCGATTCAGTTTATGGCTAAGGGGAGTTGGTTTTGGTACATTGTAACCGCTTCCGACATATGGAAAGAGACAGGTTGGAATACGATTATTTATTTAGCTGCCATCACCGGAATTGACCAGGAACAATATGAAGCTTCACGTGTGGATGGGGCCAGCCGCTGGAGACAGATGTGGCATATTACATTGCCAGGTATCCGCTCGACCATCGCCATTCTGTTTATTATGGCGATTGGACATCTGGTCAGCAATGGTTTTGAAAAGCAGTTCTTACTTGGCAACAGTCTCGTAACGGATTATTCGGAAGTGCTGGATTTGTATGCACTGAATTACGGGATTAATCTGGGCCGCTTCTCTTACGGGACGGCAATAGGCATTTTCAACTCACTGGTTAGCATTCTGTTGTTGTTTACGGCGAACGGTATATTCAAAAAACTGACCAAAGAAAGCATCATGTAGGGAGGGAGAAGCGAAATGACGAATAAGGCATTTAATGCTACACGATCAGAAAAGCTGTTTGACCTGTTCAACTATATCCTCATGGCTCTGATCGTGGTGTTGACGCTGTACCCGTTTCTGAACGTACTAGCGATTTCCCTGAACAATTCGACGGACACGGTTCGTGGCGGTATTTATATATGGCCTCGTCAGTTTACACTTGAAAATTACAAAACGATTTTCCAGTACGATGGCCTGCTTCGGGGTCTGCAGGTATCGATTTTACGTACAGTAGTTGGAACGGTGCTGGGACTCATCTGTGCTTCTATGCTTGCATTTACGCTGAGTCGGGTCGATTTCCGCGCGCGCAAGTTCATATCCACGTTTCTGGCGTTGACGATGTATTTTTCCGGCGGAATGGTGCCTGTGTTTATTTTGATGCGTGATTTACATTTGCTGGGCACGTTCTGGGTGTATATTTTTCCGGGGCTGATCAGCGCGTTTAATGTTTTTGTCATTCGTTCCTTTATGGATGGTTTGCCGTATGCGCTACAAGAGTCTGCCAAGCTGGATGGAGCCAATGACTTTACGATATATTGGAAGATTATTTTACCGCTGTGCAAGCCTGTGCTGGCGACAATTGCCCTTTTTTTAGCGGTAAATCAATGGAACGCATGGTTTGATACGTACTTGTACAATGGAACCGCCGCGCAGTGGACAACGCTGCAATTTGAGCTGATGAAGATACTGCAAAGTACGCAGCAAGGCGGCGCCAATATGGCAAATAGCAACGATATGGCTAAGCAAATGGCTCAAATTTCGCCAGAGTCGATTAAAATGGCAATCACGATTACCGTCACGCTTCCGATTTTGCTCGTATATCCATTCCTACAAAAATATTTTGTAGGCGGTATGACACTGGGAGCTGTTAAATCATAACAATCCAATCGTAGCAGTCAATCCACAACGATAAAATCCTAGAAATGCAGGAGGTTTTGAACATGAAAAAACACTGGTCCAGATTTGCACTAATTCCCTTGCTCGCCGTATCGCTTGCCGCACTTGCAGGTTGCGGTGGAAGCAATAAAACAGCGAAAGAAGGCTCATCCAGCGGCACAGACCCAATTACGTTTAGCTTCTTCGGAGCAGATACAAGCCCGCAATGGAATGGAATGAAAGATGAAATAGGCAAGGAAATCACCAAGAAAACAGGTGTAACCTTGAATGCGGAATTTGATGTCAGCGGCGGAGGTGGGGATGACCGGATTGCTTTGATGGCAGCAAGTGGGGAATACCCAGACCTGGTCTCTCCTAAAGCAAATATTAGCAAGCTTGTGGATGCGGGGGCTATGATTGATCTGACCGATCTGATCAACGATCACGCACCCAATCTCAAAAAGCTATACGGCCCCTATATGGATCGGCTGAAATACAGCAATAAGGATCAAGCCATCTATGTTATTCCTACGTATGCAGGGGTGGGACAGGAGAGTTTTGACGCGACGGGGGGATTTGAAATTCAGCATAAGGTGCTCAAGGAACTGGGATATCCCAAGGTAAGAACATTGCAGGATTTTGAAAACGTGCTCAAAACCTATGTAGCCAAACATCCGACGATTAATGGCAAAAAAACGATCCCTCTCACGCTGGATGCAGACGACTGGAGAATTATGATTACCGTAACGAACCCTGCTTTCCAGACAACTGGGGCGCCGGATGATGGTGAATATTTTATTGATCCCAAAACTTTTGAAGCCAAGCTTCATTACAAACGTCCGGAAGAAAAAGAATATTTCCGTTGGTTAAACCACATGTACAATGAAGGGCTGCTCGATAAAGATTCGTTTGTACAAAAAAGTGACCAATACAAATCCAAAATTGCCAGTGGCCGTGTCCTGGGTCTGATCGACCAAGAGTGGGGTTATCAGGATGCCGAAAATGCATTAAAAGCGTCAGGCAAGGCTGATGCCAGTTACGCGCATTTTCCAGTTACACTCTCAGAGGAGTACAAGGATCGTTCCTTTCAGGATACAGGTTTTGCGTCCGGTTATGGTGTAGGGATTACGGAAAGTTGCAAGGACCCGGTGCGGGCTATTAAATTTCTGGATTATTTAGCTTCCGATGAAGGACAGGTGCTAGTGAACTGGGGAATCGAAGGCAAGCACTATGAAATCAAAGACGGCAAACGCGTCATTCCTGCCGATGTATTGGATCAAAAAACGAACAATACAACCAGCTTCAATAAATCCACTGGAATAGACTTGTACACATTAATGAGCGGACACTATGGTGACGGAGTGAAGGACTCTACGGGTAACTACTACACTGCCAAATTCCCGGAACAAATTATCGCGGCTTATTCGAAGCCGGAGAAAGAATCACTGAAAGCGTATGGCGTAAAAACGTGGAAGGAACTGTTTCCAGGAAAAGAAGAATTTGATGTGAAGCCTTGGGGCGCAGCCTATAACCTGACGACAGACAATGAATCCAACTATAACGTTACATTTAAAAAGACGACAGACATAATCCGCAAACGTATACCGGAAGCCATTTTAACACCAGCTTCCAATTTTGATACGGTATACGACAACATGATTAAAGAACTGGATGCCGCCGGAGCTGTCCAAATGGAACAGCAATACACGCAACTGGTGAAGGACAGAGTGGAGTTATGGAGTGGGAAGGCTGCTAAATAACGAGTCCATATTTTCCAAACTTTGAAATCTCGGAGTGACAGAGCGCATGCGCCATGTGCAATATGGGTTCAGCGCTTTGTCTGACCTTGATGAGGGAGGGTTTGAGTTGACGAAAGGCGAAAGACCACAGTCCCTACGGTTATGGTATCGCCAGCCTGCTGAGGTATGGGAGGAAGCATTGCCAGTCGGCAATGGACGGCTGGGAGCTATGGTATTTGGCGGGATCAGAGAGGAGCATTTGCAATTAAACGAGGATACGCTCTGGTCCGGATTTCCCAGAGATGGCGTTCAGTATGATGCATTGCGATATTTAGAGCCTGCCAGAAAGCTGATTGCAGATGGAAAATACAAGGAAGCAGAGCAGCTGATTAATTCGAACATGCTGGGTCGAGATACAGAAGCCTACCAGCCTTTAGGAGATTTGTGGATTACACAGGAGAACCTAGGGGAGATTGCGCATTATGAACGGGAACTGGATATGCAGACCGGAACGGCAGTGGTCACTTTTCAGAGTGATGGAGTCCACTATACTCGTGAAGTTATCGCCAGTGCACCTGATGGAGTCATTATGGTGTCACTGACTGCGAATAAGGTCGGAAAAATCCATGCATCTGTGCGTATGACTACCCCCCATCCTTGTGAGGATGAAGTTGGAGAGGATGCGTTTGGTGATTCCTCCAAAGGGGCCAACGATAACGATCCATCCGAGGAACCGACCAGGGACTTCATTACGTTGACTGGACGAGCGCCCAGTCATGTGGAATCTAATCATCACGGTGATCATCCACAGTCTGTCGTTTACGAAAATGATTTGGGGATGGCTTTTGCAGTTCAGGCGAGGGTTATTCCCGAGGGAGGAACCTTGACGACGAGGGATGACGGAGCGTTGATCATCTCGGACGCGGATAAAATCACGGTGTATTTGGCAGCGGCTACCGGATTTCGGGGATTTCAGGCTATGCCGAATAGTGATGCAACAGAGTCGGCAGAAGCATGCAAAGTCATTCTAGACGGAGCGATTTCGCTAGGAAGTGAGCAGGTGCGGCAACGCCATGAGCAGGATCACCGGAAGCTGTTTGACCGTGTTGCATTAGAACTGGGAAGTGACACGCTAACTGACGAGTCCGTTCTCCCGACGGATCTGCGATTAGAACGCTATCAGAAAGGTCAGGCAGACCAGGGGCTGGAAGTGCTGTTATTCCAATATGGACGTTATTTGCTAATGGGCAGTTCACGTCCGGGCAGTCAGCCCGCCAATCTTCAGGGCATCTGGAATGACCGGGTACAGCCGCCGTGGAACAGTAACTATACAACCAATATTAATACACAGATGAACTATTGGCCCGCAGAGGTGTGTAATCTTGCCGAGTGCCATGAGCCATTGCTGCACATGATTGGAGAAGTCGGTCGTACGGGACGCAGGGTCGCTTCCATCAATTATGGGGCTCAAGGATGGACAGCTCACCACAATATTGATGTGTGGCGAAACGCCGGACCGTCAGGTGGCCATGCCAGTTGGGCATTTTGGCCGCTTGGGGGTGTATGGCTGACCGCTCACCTATGGGAGCGTTATCTGTTCACCTTGGATACAACCTATTTGGCAGAACAGGCTTATCCACTTATGAAGGGGGCGGCGGCCTTTTGCCTAGACTGGCTTGTGGAGGGCCCGGATGGTCGGCTTGTAACGTCCCCCTCCACTTCGCCTGAAAATAAATTCATCACGCCCGAAGGCGAGGATTGCAGTATATCCATGGGCTCTACGATGGACATGACGCTGATTCGGGAGCTATTGAGCAACTGTATTCAGGCCGCGGATCTGTTGGAGTTAGACGATGAGTTCCGTAGACGCTGCGAAGAGACACGGGAACGATTAATACCCTATCAAATCGGCCGTCACGGTCAGTTACAGGAGTGGATGGTCGATTTTGAGGAAGCGGAGCCTGGGCATCGACATGTTTCGCATCTTTTCGGGCTTTACCCCGGCCGACAGATCCATATCCGCGATACTCCAGAGCTGGCTGAGGCGGCTCGCATATCGCTACGCCGCCGGCTCGATCATGGTGGCGGTCATACCGGGTGGAGCTGTGCCTGGTTGATTAACCTGTACGCCCGGCTGGAAGATGGCGACACTGCGCATCGGTATGTTCGCACGTTGCTGTCGCGATCGACCTACCCTAATTTATTCGACGCTCACCCGCCTTTTCAGATCGACGGTAACTTTGGTGCGACGGCAGGCATCGCAGAAATGCTGCTGCAAAGCCGCCCGGGCGAGCTGACGCTATTGCCTGCCCTGCCATCGGCATGGCCTGAAGGACGGGTCAGCGGCTTGAAAGGGCGTGGCGGAATTACGGTCAGCATGGAATGGTCCGGTTCGCGGCTCGTCCGTGCGGAGCTTACCACATCGGTCCAGACGGGAAGCTGTACGATTCGCAGTGCACATCCGTTTAGCGTTGATGATCGTCGGGCTCAGCCTGATCCCAAGCACGGAGGATTTATTTTGTCATGGACTTTTACCAAAAAGCAGGAAACAACCAATGAATATACGATTATAATTGAGGGAGAGGAAGAGACACAATGACTATTTTTCAATTTCCGCAGGACTTTATGTGGGGTACCGCAACGGCCGCCTACCAAATCGAGGGGGCTTACCAGGAGGATGGAAGAGGGTTGTCGATCTGGGATACCTTTGCCCATACGCCTGGCAAAGTGTTCAACGGTGACAACGGCAATGTAGCTTGTGACAGCTATCATCGTTACGAAGAAGATATCCGTCTCATGAAGGAGCTGGGCATTCGTACATATCGTTTCTCGGTGTCCTGGCCACGTATATTCCCTAATGGTGATGGTGAAGTCAATCAAGAGGGATTGGACTATTATCATCGTGTAGTTGATTTGTTGAATGACAACGGAATTGAACCGTTTTGTACACTGTATCACTGGGATCTGCCTCAGGCGCTACAGGATGCCGGAGGATGGGGAAATCGTCGCACAATTCAGGCATTTGTCCAGTTTGCGGAAACGATGTTCCGTGAGTTTCACGGTAAAATACAGCATTGGCTGACATTCAATGAACCGTGGTGTATCGCCTTTTTATCCAATATGCTGGGAGTTCATGCCCCGGGTCTGACGAATCTCCAGACTGCGATTGATGTAGGACATCATCTGCTGGTTGCGCATGGCCTATCTGTACGCCGATTCCGCGAGCTTGGCACCAGTGGCCAGATCGGTATCGCCCCAAATGTCTCCTGGGCTGTTCCTTACAGCACTTCTGAGGAAGATAAAGCGGCTTGTGCACGCACGATTTCCCTGCACAGTGACTGGTTTCTCCAGCCTATTTATCAAGGCTCGTATCCTCAGTTTTTGGTAGACTGGTTTGCGGAACAGGGAGCCACCGTACCTATACAAGATGGAGATATGGACATTATCGGTGAGCCAATTGATATGATTGGTATCAATTATTATAGTATGTCGGTTAATCGATTTAATCCGGAGGCAGGATTTCTTCAATCTGAAGAAATCAATATGGGACTACCTGTAACAGATATCGGCTGGCCGGTGGAGTCACGTGGGCTGTATGAGGTACTACATTATTTGCAAAAATACGGTAACATCGATATTTACATCACAGAGAACGGGGCATGTATCAATGATGAGGTCGTAAACGGAAAGGTGCAAGATGATCGTCGAATTTCCTACATGCAGCAGCATTTGGTGCAGGTGCACCGGGCAATTCATGATGGTCTTCATGTTAAAGGCTATATGGCATGGTCACTTTTGGACAATTTTGAGTGGGCAGAGGGGTATAATATGAGATTTGGCATGATTCATGTCGATTTTCGCACACAGGTCCGCACCCCCAAGGAAAGTTACTATTGGTATCGAAATGTAGTAAGTAATAACTGGTTGGAGACTAGACGCTAAACAAAGAGAAATGATCTGAATATAAAGCAAATTTAGGTCTGCCTCCGCTCCCGTTTGTTTAAATAGGAGGTCCTCTGGGGTAATAATAGCCAAGATGAATTACAGATGGTTCTAGTATATAGAGGCCGGCAAGAATAAAAAAATAAAAAATGTGCATACTGAAAAAAATACCTGGCGAGGGCACTTTTTAACCATTTTAAACTAGAGGGAGTGGAGGGTATGGCTTCGAATTTTAGAAAATCAGGATCAAGGGATAACCAAATGAGCCGCACGGTATCTGTTATTTCTTTGATCGCTTGCATTGTAGGTATTATTCTTATTTTGCTTGATATAGGGAATTTAACCGATCGTAATATCTATCTAATGACAGGCATTGGCGCCTTTGCTGCCGGAATTTTCATTTTTCTAATCGGGAAATCATTTGTCATTGCCCGCAAGAAGGAAGACCAAGAGAACGGACATCGTTAATACAATTGAAAAGATGATGTAAAACTGATAACGAAAACAACAGCGCGGGGCTTCGAGCAGTGTAGGATGATAACTGTAAGGAGTCCCGATTTTTGCTTTAATATAGCTTTTTTAAGATACTTCAAGATGCATAATTAACGTTTTTATATGTCATTTTTGAATTAAAAAGAAATTTTGAATTTGCAAGAGAAATTTTATTTTTAGAGAGGTTTTTCACAAAAATCGGACAAATAATCGACAATTCTGTTAACAATAAAAAAAGTGGCCGCTTTTCTGCTATCTTATATAAGGGCAACATTACAGGAGTTCGTTAGTTTTGAGTAATTTACTATTTTAAGGAGAGGGGAACAACATGAACAAAAAACCAAAAGCGATTATTGCGTTGGTTTTGACCGTGCTCACGGTAGCATTGCTCATCTGGACGTGTTTTTATGCTGGCGGAAAATACGTTGTTTTCGATCCGAAAGGACCAATTGGGCAAGCACAAAAAGAGCTGATCATTCTTACAACTGCATTGTCTGCGCTTATAATTGTACCGGTTATGATTTTGACCTTCTTCATCGTTTGGCGGTATCGCGACACCCCAACAAACAAGGTGAAGTATCAACCCCATTGGGATGACAGCAAAAAGCTGGAAACCACATGGTGGGCTATTCCGATTATCGTTATCTGTATTATTGCGGTCATCACTGCGAGATATACCTACATGCTGGAGCCTTCCAAGCCGATTGCAAGCACGCAAAAGCCAGTAACGATTCAAGTAACCTCATTGGACTGGAAATGGCTCTTTATGTACCCAGAGGAAGGTATAGCTACAGTTAACCAAGTTCACATTCCTAAAGGTGTTCCAGTCCGTTTTGAACTGACTGCTGACGCTCCGATGAACTCGTTCTGGATTCCGCAATTGGGCGGTCAAATCTACACCATGTCAGGCATGGCCATGAAACTGCATTTGCAGGCCGATCACGAAGGAACTTACTTTGGCTCGGGTGCAAACTTTAGCGGTGAGCATTTTGGACAAATGCGTTTTGATGTAGAAGTCCAGTCGGATGAAGAGTATAAAAACTGGGTCGCTGACATCAAGAAGCAGTCTAAGCCGCTGACGAAAGACGGCTATTTGGCGCTTGCAAAACCAGGTTTGTCCCAGCCTGATGAGTATTCTTCGATTCCAGACGGATTGTTCAAAGAGATTGTCAACAAGTATGTAGTGGAAGGCTCTTCTAACCCCCATGCTGGACATGGTGAAGCTACATCCACAGAAGATTCATCCAAGACCGGCACAGAAGAGCATGCCGAAATGGATATGAGTCATATGAATATGAGCGGACACAATTAAAATGATTATAGGGAAGGAGGCCCCCAATGCTTGACAAAATAAAAGAGTTTGCATCCACTTTCTTCGTTACTGGAGACCCGATGATCTATGGAGCGGACGTTTCCATCGCACTAGCAACGATCGGGATCGTGTTTGTGCTCACTTATTTCAAAAAATGGGGCTGGCTTTGGAAAAACTGGTTGACTACGGTTGACCATAAAAAAGTCGGTATTATGTATATTCTTGCGGCCATCTTGATGTTATTCCGCGGAGGCGTGGATGCATTATTGATGCGTATTCAACTTGCTACACCTGATGTGACACTCTTACATCCTGAGCATTACAACCAGATTTTTACAACTCACGGCACAATCATGATCTTGTTTATGGCGATGCCGTTGATGTTTGGTTTGTTTAACATCGCCGTACCCCTTCAAATTGGTGCGCGCGACGTTGCGTTTCCTTTCCTGAACGCATTGAGCTTCTGGCTTTTCTTTATGGGTGCGATGTTGTTCAACTTGTCCTTCGTTATTGGCGGTTCGCCAGATGCAGGCTGGTTGAGTTATCCACCGCTCTCAGAACTGCAATTTAGTCCTGGCGTCGGTCAGAACTTCTATATCTGGGGTATTCAGATTTCCGGTATAGGTTCATTGGCTACAGGGATCAACTTTATTGTTACCATCATTAAAATGCGCGCACCTGGTATGACTTGGATGAAAATGCCTGTCTTTACGTGGTCCGTATTTTCATCATGTGTTATTATCATTTTCGCGTTCCCGATTCTGACGGTTACTTTAGCTTTGCTATTCCTTGACCGCTTTGGAGGAGGACACTTCTTTACCCTTGATTTCGGCGGTAACCCGATGATGTATATCAACTTGATCTGGATGTGGGGTCACCCTGAGGTATACATTGTAGTATTGCCAGCCTTCGGTATTTATTCCGAGGTTATCAGCGTATTCTCTAAAAAGAAATTGTTTGGTTACAAATCCATGGTTTACGCCATGTTCATTATTGCGATCCTGTCCTTCTTCACATGGGCGCATCACTTCTTCACAATGGGATCAGGCGCAGATGTTAATGCATTCTTTGCGATTTCGACGATGGTTATCGCAATACCGACAGGGGTTAAAGTATTTAACTGGCTGTTCACGATGTACCGGGGTAAACTCGAATTTAAAACTCCGATGATGTGGTCTATTGCATTTATTCCGAACTTCCTGATTGCAGGTTTGACGGGCGTCATGTTATCTGTAGCGCCTGCGGACTTCCAGTTCCATAACAGTTACTTCCTGATCGCTCACTTTCACTCTGCTCTGATTGGTGGGGTAGTGTTCGGTTACCTGGCAGGTCTGTACTACTGGTGGCCCAAAATGTTCGGTTTCACATTGCCTGAAACGCCTGGTAAATGGGCTTTCTGGTTCTGGAATATCGGGTTCTATGTATGTTTCATTCCGCAATATTCCCTCGGTCTGATGGGTATGACACGTCGTCTGAGCACTTACGGCTGGGATACTGGCTGGCAGCCGCTTAACATGGTGTCAACCGTTGGGGCATTCCTGATGGGGATTGGTTTCTTGTTCCAGGTTCTTCAAATTCTTCTGGGTATCAAAAATTACCGCAAGCTGAAGGATACAACTGGCGACCCTTGGGGTGGTCACACGTTGGAATGGTCAATTCCTTCACCTGCACCGGAATACAATTTTGCTACCATTCCGCAAGTAGAAGAACGCGATGACTGGTGGGCAGAAAAAGATAAACGTGCAAAAGGTATCTTCAGAAAGCAACCGCCAATTGAAGCGATTCATATGCCGAAAAACTCGGCGATTCCATTCATTATGTCGGTATTCTTTTTCATTGCAGGTTTCGGTTTCGTATTTGGATGGTCGTTCTTCTATATTCCAGGGCTGATCGGCGTAGCAATTTGTATGATTTGCCGTTCGTTCTTCTCTTATGATGGCGACTACTATATCCCTGCGGATGAAGTAAAACGCACGGAAGCGGCAATAAGGGGGTCTGTATAATGGCACAAGCAGCAGCACATCACAGCCATGATCATGACCACGGGCATCACGATCCGCAAGAATTGAAGATGCTTGGTTTTTGGATCTTCCTCGTAACGGATGTAATCCTGTTCAGTACCTTGTTCGCAACCTTCGTCGTCCTTCGGAACAACACAGCCGGAGGACCAGGTGGCGCAGAGCTGTTTAACATGACGGGCGTTATTATTGAAACGTTCCTCTTGCTCACAAGCAGCTTCACAAGTGGTCTGGCTGTGTTGGCTATGAACAAAGGAAGCATGAAGGGATTAATCAACTGGTTAATCGTGACGGCAATCCTGGGTCTTGGTTTTATCGGTTTTGAAGTTTACGAGTTTGTTGAAATCGTACATGAAGGTGCTAATTTTGGAACCAGTGCGTTCTTGTCGGCATTCTTCACCTTGGTCGGAACACACGGACTTCACGTTTCGTTAGGTCTGGTTTGGATGATTGGACTTATGTTCCAGTTGAAAAAACGCGGACTTACTCCAGAGACGAAGGGCAAAGTTTCGGCATTGAGCTTGTACTGGCACTTTTTGGACGCTGTCTGGATCTTCTTGCTGACAGTTGTCTATTTGATGGGGGTGATGTAGATGGCACAGCATCAATCAGGAGCAGGTTCGCATGGTCATGATGATTCTCACGGTTCAGTGAAATCCTATGTTATCGGATTTATTCTGTCCATCGTACTGACCATCATTCCTCTCGGCGTGGTTATGAATCATATGTTGAGCCGCACTTCGACGATGGTTGTTATTTTAGCCGCGGCAGTGCTGCAATTTCTGGTTCAGCTATTCTTCTTTATGCACATTCGTGAAAGCAATGGACCACGTTGGAATGTGATGACTTTAATCTTTGGTATAGTGATCCTGTTGACCGTCGTTGGCGGTTCTGTATGGATTATGGAATACAACATGGTAGCACACTAATAAATAACACAAAGAGGAAGCGGCTCTATGCCGCTTCTTCTTTTTTTGTAAAGGGCCTGCTGAAATTAAACTGTGGCTTCTTGAACTCAAGTTTGCATGTGTGTAAAATGGAATTGTATAACAGAAGAGTGAAAAAGATAATACTAATGGAGAGTGAGGAAAACGTCATGAACACCGAAATATTGTTTAAACCTTTTAAGATAGGTAACTTATCGCTTCCCAATCGGATCGTTATGGCTCCCATGACACGAAATTTTTCTCCCCAAGGTGTTCCAGGACCTGAGGTTGCTGCGTATTATCGTCGTCGTGCGGAAAATGCTGTTGGATTGATTATTACGGAGGGAACGGCTATTAATCATCCCGCAGCTGTGGAGCATACAGGCATCCCTAACTTTTATGGTGAAGGGTTAAAGGGGTGGGCCAAGGTAGTAGAGGAGGTCCATGCGGCAGGTGGCAAAATTATACCGCAACTTTGGCATGTGGGTACGGCCCGGAAAATAGGTGCGGATAACCAACCGAATCCCGAGGCATTGCCTGTCGGTCCTTCGGGTATTTCTCCCGCCGGTGAAAAGGTAGTTGAGCCATTGACGGAGGCGGAAATTGCGGATATCATCGCAGCCTTTGCTCAGGCCGCTACCGATGCCAAGCAGGTGGGGTTTGACGGCATTGAACTTCATGGAGCGCATGGCTATTTAATAGATCAATTTTTTTGGGATAAAACCAATAAGCGTACCGATCAATATGGAGGCGATTTGGTTCAGCGGACCCGGTTTGCGGTCGAGGTTATTGAAGCTTGTCGCCGTGCAGTGGGTCCGGATTTTCCAATTGTACTGCGATTCTCCCAGTGGAAGATGTACCATTATGGAGAAAAGCTGGCACAGACACCACAGGAACTTGAACAGTTTCTTGCACCATTGGTACGAGCCGGGGTGGATGTATTCCATTGCTCAAGCCGCCGTTTCTGGGAACCAGAATTTGAAGGATCAGATCTAAACCTAGCAGCTTGGACCAAAAAGATAACCGGCAAGCCAGTGATTACAGTGGGATCAATTGGCATGGAGAAGGCCTTTTTAAGTGATTTGGAGAAAAATGATAATCGTCAGACTGAGCAATCCAGTAATGTAGAGGCCAGATTAGAGCAGCTCGTGGAGTTACTAGAACGAGAGGAATTTGATTTGGTTGCAGTTGGACGTGCATTGCTGGTTGATCCGGCATTTGCAGTAAAATTGCGTGATCAACAGATAAAAGAAATAATTCCTTACAGTGATGAAGTATTAAAAACGTTGGAATAAGAAAATTTCCGTTACAGGGCAAGCTGTAATATAAGCTATTCGTAAATTCTACGAATTTGCTATAATAGAAGCATCAAGTCGAAATACACGGGGTGAAAAGGATGAATTCTGAAACGGAAGCTTTGGATTGTGAGCCGGCTTGTCACGGTTCAGATCAGGAAATTGAGCGCATAAAATCTTCCCTTGTTGAGGATTCCATCGCATACAAAATGTCGGAGCTGTTTAAGGCGCTGGGTGACCCGACACGGATTAAGCTGATTTATGCCCTGGCCCAAAAGGAACTGTGTGTTCATGATTTAACACAGGTGTTGAACATGGGCCAATCTGCTGTATCCCACCAGCTTCGTTATTTGCGCAACCTGCGTATTGTCAAACGACGCAAGGAAGGCAAGACAGTGTTTTATTCACTGGATGATAATCATGTGGAGCAGATTTTTTTGCAAACCCATCAGCACATATCACATCAATGATTTTTGACAAACCAACAGCAGGGCGCCAAGCAATTGGCGCTCTTTTGGTGCTTGTCCATTGAAGTCGATTTTTTTTGTTAATAAGGGCTATGATCATTGACTTTTACCCCTAAACCTGAATATAATGACCTTAACAAATAATATATGAACAGTTGCTCATATATAGCTAATTGGAGGCCAATTATTATGGATGCTCTAAAAAGAAATGAACGGCATGAATGGATTTTGGAAGGTTTGGATTGCGCCAACTGTGCTCTTAAGATTGAAAATGGAGTCAGTAAAATAGAAGGGGTTCTGGATTGCTCGGTCAATTTTGTAACAAAAACGTTGACGATGACCACAACTTCGGATCAAAAAGAAGAGGTTTTTCGCCAAACGGAACGGAAGGTTCATAGACTTGAGCCTCATGTTCGGATGGTTGCTAAAAGTGTCGGTGGACGCCTGCGCGAAGACAGCCGAAGCAGCGTTGGTGCCGCACAGGCAAGCTGCACAGAGGATTGCGCATGTGGTCATGAGCATGATGGTGAAGGACATAATCACAATGATGGACAGCATGGTGCTCACAGTCATGGTGGCCACAGCCATGAAGCGCATGGCGCGCACGATGGGCACGACCACGGTAATCATACACACGTACATCACAATCACCATGCAGTGCACGATCATGGTGAAGCTACCCATGCTCACTCACATTCGCACTCGCATAATGATGATAGCCATGCCGGGCATACGCATGATCATGGTACGGACGGTATGCGCCGTATGATTGCGCGTCTGTCCATAGGAGCGGTTATTGCAGCTGTTGCCTGGTGGTTACCTGTTGAAGGTGTGGGCAAGCTGGCTCTATTTTTAGTGGCATATATCATCGTTGGCGGTGATGTTGTCTTGCAGGCTGCACGTAGCTTGGTGCGTGGAATGGCCTTTGACGAGTATTTCCTGATGACGCTGGCTACGGTGGGTGCATTTGCTATTGGGGAATACCCCGAAGGCGTAGCTGTCATGTTCTTTTATCAAATCGGAGAGCTATTCCAAGGCATTGCAGTTAACCGTTCACGCAAGTCCATCAGTGATCTGATGGATATTAGGCCAGACTATGCCAACCTGAAGACCGCTGAGTCCGTACGGAGGGTGTCTCCAGAAGAGATTCGCGTTGGAGATTTGATCGTAATCAAGCCGGGTGAGAAGATTCCGCTGGATGGTAAGGTTGTAGAAGGCAAGTCGCATGTCGATACCTCGGCGTTGACCGGTGAATCTGTGCCTCGTACCGTTGAGCCGGGAAGCAGTGTGATGAGTGGATTTGTGAACACGAATGGACTTCTGACGGTAGAGGTCAGCAAGGGATTTAGTGAATCAGCGGTCTCCAAAATTTTGGAACTGGTGCAAAATGCGAGTGCCAAAAAAGCGCCGACTGAAAAGTTTATCACGAAATTTTCCAGATATTATACTCCTGTAGTGGTTATTGTAGCGTTGTTGTTGGCAGTTGTTCCTCCGCTTGTTGTGCCGGGTGCACAGTTTGCAGATTGGTTATATCGTGCGCTTGTCTTCCTCGTTATTTCTTGTCCGTGTGCGCTGGTGGTGTCCATTCCACTGGGCTTCTTTGGCGGAATCGGGGCAGCCTCCCGTTCAGGTGTGCTGATCAAGGGCGGTAATTATCTTGAAGCCCTGAATCATGTAAAATACGCTGTTTTTGATAAAACAGGTACGCTCACCAAAGGTGTGTTCCACGTGACCGGGATTTATCCTGCCGAAGCTTTTACGAAGGAAAGTCTGCTGGAGACTGCTGCATTGGCCGAGATGCACTCCACGCATCCTATCGCAGCTTCCTTGCGTGAAGCTCATGGCAATGAACTTCAAACGGAGCGAGTGCAGCAATATAGCGAAATATCCGGCCACGGGATTCAGGCCCAGATCGATGGGCACAAGGTATTGGCCGGAAACGCTAAGCTGATGGAGCGGGAGCGTATTGCTTTTAATGTGGCGCAGCAAGCAGGGCCAATGGATGAAGGAACGGTCGTACATGTGGCTGTAGACGGAACGTATGCTGGCTGCATTCTGATATCGGATGAGGTTAAGGAGGATGCGGCCAAGACGATTGCTTCGCTGAAAAAGCTGGGGGTGGTCAAAACCATCATGCTAACAGGTGACAATCGGACAGTTGCCGAGGCTGTAGGACGTCAGTTAGGTCTGGATGAAGTACGGGCAGAACTGTTGCCTCAGCATAAAGCCGAAGCCATTGAGCAGTTGTCTGCAAGTAAAAAACCGAGCGATAAAATCTTGTTTGTAGGTGATGGAATTAATGATACACCTGTACTTGCCTTGGCAGATGTTGGTGTAGCGATGGGCGGTTTGGGTTCGGACGCTGCGATTGAAGCAGCAGATATCGTAATCATGAACGACGAGCCTTCAAGGCT
The DNA here is from genome assembly GCF_053006485.1 of Paenibacillus sp. JJ1683. Lineage (NCBI taxonomy): Bacteria > Bacillati > Bacillota > Bacilli > Caryophanales > Paenibacillaceae > Paenibacillus > Paenibacillus sp. JJ1683. Next base: position 4,827,269 of record NZ_CM129820.1, on the reverse strand, counting down.
GGTGACGGCGATTCATATTGCCCAACGCACACGCCGTATCGTATGGCAAAACATTATATTTGCGCTAGGTGTCAAAGCAGTATTTCTCACATTGGGCGCGTTTGGTATTGCTACTATGTGGGAGGCTGTATTCTCCGACGTAGGTGTAACACTGCTAGCCGTATTAAATGTGATGCGTGTGCTGAAGGTTGGTTCTGACGAATAAAAAGGGAACACCCCCGTTAACATTGGATGTAGACATCCTATGAAAACAGGGGGTGTTTTTATAGCAGCCTTTTTTGTGTAGACATGTGCTTTCAGCAGTATAGAGACCTATTTTTCTCATATATAGTAGTTGTGCAGAGATGTATAAATGTGGGGAGGGTCTAATAAGTTTAAGGTAGGGACTTTATAAGTAAGACCCATGTAACATTCGGTTGGTCAGTAATTAGTAAGCGTTTTCTTTATTTGGAGGGGTACTCGAATTCGTGTGTGCCAACTTGCTGACGAAAGAAAGGATGGATTACTAGCATGGAGGCTAAACTGATGCAGGTATTCGCAGAGCTTTTGGGTGGCATAAACAGCCGGGATTGCAACGTTCCAGAGCCAGGTATGGAGTCTACTACACTGAGATTGGCTATGGAGACGCTAAGAGCAGGAAGCCATCAAGTATCTGCTGCACAGGAGGAAGATCCATTGGGCTGGCTGGTTAGTTTAGCCGAGCAGGGTGCAATCAGTCGAGCGGAAGCATTGCTGGCTGCAAACCCGGAATTACTTGGAGAGCCGATGCTGAATAACGGCAATGATACAGAGCAAGCCATGGACACACTACTAAAATGGAGCGATGAATACAGCGACACCTCCATACGGCTTTATGTGGATGCTCCTGCAAGTATGAGTCGTAAAAGTACAGAGGAAGCATCAGGAATAGGTAGTCTTGACGGTTATAGTCTGCTGCATGGTCCATTGTCACTGGCATCCGGCCGCGTGAGGGAATTATGCTATGCCTATTTGGAAGCGGCAGAGTCTGGACAAAAGATTCATGCCCCTGACGGGGAGCCCGATCCCATCCTTGTCCCAGGTTCCCGTGCATCCGAGACGTACACATCATTTAATAAAGCATCTGGTTTGCCTGGATTGTGTGAGCATCTGTCCCGACGAATCATTGGCCTGCTGGAAACAGAGTACGAGGGCTTGTTTGAGTTGCTGGGCGGATTGCCGCTGACTATAGCTTTGACTGAGCAGAATAATACAGTGGGCATCGGAAGTCTGCAGGATATGCAGCTGGAGGCATTACTGCGTGCAGCGTTGCGGAGTATGCGACAAGGGGGAGAACCACGGCTGGAGATTATGGTGCGCAATCCGGCTGACGTAAACCAGTTTCAGACTATCCGAGACTGGATTGACGGCGTTGCCGAGCAAACGTTGTGTGGGCGCCTGCGGTGCGTTCCATATCGGGTAGGCGTACTTTTGACGATTGATGCAAGTTTGGTGCCTGATGCAGGCCATACATGGAGTGAGCAATCCGCACAGTCCGAGAAGTCGGCCAACGCCGATAACATGTTCGAAGTGAGCGTACGACAGACCAAGCAGGCGGCTCAAGCTGCAGATTTGGCACGCTTTGCCGATATGATCATTTTAGAAGTCATACCAGTTCCATCTGATGACAACAGAGCTGGGGATTCGCTGATTCCATCCGTTGTTGATGGTCATGAGAATGCTAATGATACGATAAAACGCATAATGGAAGCTGTTCGGCGTGTAAAGCCCGAGCTTCCTATATGGGTGGCGATAGATGAAATTCACCAGTCCCTGGATGGGAATTGGATTTGGGAGAACAAACTGACGGGGGTCATTTGCTCGGATTCAACAGTTCCTGTTGTACGCCTCGCGGCTGCGCGTTGGAGACTGCAACAGCAAGCCAATCGTCAACACACTTCAGAAACTGCACACCCTCATGCGTGGAAGTTTCCACTATAGTCTGAAGATAACCTGAATTCATGTAATAGAGGATTTTGCAAAGATCCAGTAAGCGACTTTCAATGAACAATATATAGATCGAAATGGTCTAGTTCGTCTATATATTGCACTTTGGAGCGACTGGAATCGAATTTTGCAAATCCTGAATAAAACGCTTTGTAATATAGAGGATACCTGCGTTGTTTGCGCGGGTATCTTTTTTTATTTAGGCTATTAGCAGTTTACAAGTGGAAAAGAAAGGGTATATAATAAAACAAAAGTTTCTCTAAAGCAAAATAATTGTATAGATGCAAAAATGATTATCATTCTCATTGCCAAACATGCTGCTTCGGGCTTCCCGAAGCAGCATGTGCTATTTTAGGGCACTTAACAATGGATATCATTCTCAATGAGATGCAAGTACAAGGAACCAAAAATGGAAAGGAACGTGACAAGATGCAAGCAGTTCAACGATTACAAGATACGTTGTCTCCCTCTAACCGAACACTTTCAAAAAACAGTGGCAGCGGACGACCCGGTCCCAATCGCAAACCGCAATTTCAGCTCAAAAGCATGCTGAAAAATAAGGAGATGCAGGCTGCTCTAGGCAGTGGAATGCTAATGCTGATGGCATGGGGAGTCTCACATTGGTGGCAATGGCTATCCATCATTCTCTATGTAGTGTCTTATGCCCTTGGAGGCTGGTCCAAAGCCAGAGAAGGGATTGAAACCCTGATCCGAGAACATGATCTGGATGTTAATTTACTTATGATCGCTGCGTCTTTAGGAGCTGCGGCCATTGGCTACTGGAATGAAGGAGCCATGCTGATCTTTATTTTTGCACTCAGCGGTGCGCTGGAGAGCTATACTACGGAGCGTAGTAGTAAGGACATTTCCAAGCTCATGGCGTTGAAACCGGAAACGGCTTTGCGCTTGTCTCACGACGGAACAGAAACGGTTGGCATTGAGCAGCTGTTACCAGGCGACCTGCTGCTGGTTAAGCCCGGCGAACTAATTCCGGCGGACGGTCGAATCTCCAAGGGTGTGTCGGCGGTGAATCAGGCATCCATTACCGGGGAATCTGTTCCGGTAAACAAAGAGGCAGGTGACGAAGTATATGCAGGCACCATTAATGGAGAAGGCGTGCTATATGTAGAGGTCAGCCAGTCCTCGGAAGATACTTTATTTTCAAAAATCATTCGTATGGTAGAAGAGGCACGGACCGAGGTTCCCGATTCCCAGCGGTTTATTAAAACATTCGAATCGGTATACGCCCGAATTGTTGTTGCCGTCACGCTGATCGTCATTGTGGGTGCACCCCTAGCATTAGGCTGGACGTGGGCAGCGGCTTTTTACAAGGCGATGGTGTTCCTTGTCGTAGCCTCACCTTGTGCGCTCGTGTCATCCATTATGCCGGTGATGCTATCGGCCATTTCCAATCGTGCCCGGCGGGGCATCCTGTTCAAAGGTGGCGCGCATGTGGAGAATATGGCATTAACTTCGGTTGTTGCTTTTGACAAAACGGGCACGTTAACGAAGGGCTCACCTGTGGTCACGGATTGGATTGTCGCCCCAGATTACGATGCTGATGAGCTATTGCACATTGTCGCGACAATCGAAAGCTATTCCTTACATCCGCTGGCGCGAGCGATTGTAGCCAAAGCCGAAGCTGAATTGGGACAGAGAGAGCTGCTCACAGCCGAGCAAGTGCAGGCCCTTACCGGATGGGGGATGGAAGGCATTATAGGTGGGGTAAAATGGAAAATCGGTCGCACGAACGTGCTGGATGAACCTGGTCTTCTGACTGAGCCAGAGTGGGTGGAGAGTCGAGCACGACTGGAAGCCGAGGGCAAAACCGTATCCATCATTCTCGCGGATGATCGGATTGTCGGAATGCTGGCGCTACGTGACGAGCTGCGTCCACAGGCACGAGAATCTGTGAAACGCCTGCAAGCACAGGGGATTCGGGTCGTCATGTTGACCGGAGACCGCCCGGAAACGGCAGCCGTGATCGCGGCACAGGCTGGAGTCGACGCCGTATATGCTAGCTTAATGCCGGAGGGCAAAGTCAGTCATATTCGCATGTTGCGGGAGCAATACGGGCATGTCGTCATGGTCGGCGACGGTGTGAACGACGCTCCGGCTTTGACCGCAGCAACCGTAGGGCTAGGCATGGGGATGCATGGCAGTGGAGCAGCGCTAGAGGTCGCAGACGTGGTACTAATGAACGACGGAATTGAGGAGATTGCTCCGACGATAGCACTGGCGCGCAAGGCGCAGCGAGTGGTCAAACAAAATATGATCTTCGCGGTAAGTGTCATTGTGCTGCTGGTGATCAGTAATTTTGTGCAAAATATAGCCCTGCCATTTGGGGTCATTGGGCATGAAGGTAGTACACTGCTTGTCATTTTGAACGGCCTGCGCTTATTGCGGTCATAAGACTATAAACCAATTCACAAATCACAAGATTACAAACAGTCAGGAGCATTCAACCCTCTTACATCCAAGGGGGATGAATGCTCCTTCTTTCTTTGGTAGTGTTAGTCTATTTTGTATGCAAGGCAAAGTTTATCTCATACTTCTAATCGCGACTGCTGTACGCCTATCTACGACGCGGTGTAGACCGCCGCAAGAACAGGGAAAACAGTAATCCCGCCAGTGCAATTCCGGTTGCAATGATGAAGGCATCATTAATACCATGGATCGTCGATTCTGTAACAGCCCTTCCGTATACCTGTTGTATCGCGAGTGCAGAGCCGCTTTCCACAGAAATACCCGCTGTTTGTGCGAGGGTTTGTCCCAGTTGTGATACGCCTTCCGTTACAGAGGCATTGGCTGTGGTAGCGACATTCGCATAATCTGCCATATGAACCGTAGTCCGGCTGCTCATTACAGTAATGAGCCAAGCGGTACCGATAGATCCGGCGATTTGCCGTACTGTATTGGACATGGCAGTACCATGGCTTCCGAGATGTGGAGGCAACTGGTTGAGCCCTTCCGTCTGGACGGACATCATCAGCAGTGACATCCCGAAGCTGCGAATCGTATAGATGATCATAATATGTCCGTAGGTGGTGGCATCGGTCAGCAGACTGAATTCCCATGTCGTGACTGCCGTAATGATCAGCCCGATGATCGCCAACGGCCTTGCGCCAATACGATCGAATACTGCCCCTGATATCGGTGACATCACACCCATCAGCAGCGCACCCGGTAACAGCAGCAGACCCGATTGCAGCGGCGTAAAGGCGCGTATATTTTGCAAATAGATCGGCAGTAGCAGCATCCCGCCGAACATGGTCATATTGACCGTAGCCCCAACCAGCGTAGATACCGTAAAAATATCGTATTTAAATACACGGAATTCCAGCATAGGCTCCAACATGTTCAGCTCACGCACGACAAAAAACACAATAAACACGATCCCGAAAGCGAGCGAGAGTATAACTGTATTGCTGCTCCAGCCCTTGTCTCCAGCTGAACTAAAGCCATACAACAGAAGGCCAAAACCAAGGGTGGAAAAAATGGTTCCCAGCAGGTCAAAATGCGGTTTTGTCAGCTTGGACACATTTTTGAGCCAGCGCACAGCAAACAGAATATCAATGATCGCCAGCGGAATTACTAACAAAAATAGTAGCCGCCAACTGTAGTGCTCCACAATCCAGCCAGATAAAGTGGGTCCTACCGCCGGAGCAAACATCATGGCGATCCCCATGGTTCCCATAGCAGCACCCCGTTTTTCGGGAGGAAATACAGTCAGGAACACGTTCATCACCACAGGCATGATGATGCCCGCACCGCTGGCTTGAATCACGCGTCCAACCAGCATAGGCGCGAAGCCGGTGCTGGCAGCGCAGACGACAGACCCGGCAGTAAATAACCCCATCGCGGATATGAACAGGGCACGTGTCCCGAATGACTCAATGAGAAAAGCGGTGATTGGAATCAAAATCCCGTTGGTCAGCATATATCCGGTGGATAGCCATTGAACGGTTGTGGCAGACACATTGAAGTCATTCATCAAGTGCGGAATCGCCACGTTCAGCAACGTTTGATTCAAAATCGAAATGAAGGCGCCTAGCAGCAGCACGGACAGAATACGTCCGACGGACATTTTTTGATCCATGACAGCCTCCTACTTGTGAACTCTGATCGTCGCACTCATTCCCGGGATAATTCCCAGCCCCTTGTAACCTTGAATGGAAATGGTAACAGGCACGACCTGCGTCACCTTGGTATAGTTGGCAGTGGTATTGGAAGTAGGCAGCAGTGAAAAGGTGGAGGCGGTCGCCAAACCGATCTTTTCGAGCTTACCGCTCAGGGACGTATCTGGGTAAGCATCAATATACACGTCTACGGTCTGACCTACCTGGAGATCCTGCACGGCCGTTTCGTCTATATTGGCAGTAATCCAAAGATTGTTCAGATCAAAGGCTTTCGCTAAAGGTGTACCCGCCCCGACTATCGAGTTGTTGACAGCCGTTTGCTGCACAACGGTACCATCAGTTGGAATCGTAACGCTAATTCGGCTTCCGCCTCCTTCAACACTGCCCAGCGTGCTGCCAGCGGTGTACGTCTTACCAACTTCAGCATTCCAACCTGTGAGCTTGCCCGCGCTTGGAGAGGCAACGGTAACCGCTTGTCCGCTCACTTGGGCATTATCGGTTTTTATGTAGTTGGCGGACTGATTGTAGTAATAGGCGGCGGCTCCACCTCCTGCCAGAATAATGATGATTACCAGCAGGTTAACTAATATGGCGCGCGAATTCATATTGTGCATGCCTCCCTAGTATTTTTGGATGTTCAAAGTATGCGTCAAACGATTCATAATATTCAGATGGGTTTTGGGAAAGGTTAAGAGCGTATGCCAAAAGGATGATCTTGCTGACAAAGGATGATGTGCATAATGACGACCAGAATTATGATTGTATATGACAGTGAAAATGGACATACGGAACGTCTCGCTCGCTCGATCGCAGAAGGGGCACGCCTGGATCAAACAGAAGTGATGCTAAAACATGTAAATGAGGCCGATGTGAATGAGCTAGTAAGCGTCGATGCGATCATATGGGGGTGCCCGGGTCATTTTGGTACCATTAGCAGCGGTCTGAAGAGTTGGATTGATAGGCTGGGGTATCTGTGGGCGCAGGGCAAGCTAGTGGACAAAATCGGGGCTGTGTTTTGCACAACCGCTACCGTTCATGGTGGATTAGAATCAACGCTGTTGAATTTGATTACTCCTATGCTTCATCAAGGTATGATTATTGTAGGCCTGCCCGCTAGCATCACAGAGAATGCGCTCTACGGCTCCTATTACGGCGTAGGGGTAACATGTCCGGTGGAGACAGACCCCGATGGGCCGCCCAACCTTCCAACGGGGGATGATCTTGCGTTAGGTCGCTCTTTGGGCAAACGGGTCGCTGAGATGGCGGGACGGTACCGTAACGCCGAAAGAGAATAGGAGGCCGCCGATGACCATTGCTTTTATTGTAGTAGCTGTGGTTGCCTTTATCTTTTTGCTGGTATTTAATACGAAGATGACGCGCAAGTCCTCGGCCAAGAATCGCCCCAACCAAGAGGAATCCCGGCAAAGAAGCAAACGTCCTTATCCTGTGCAGGTGGAACCCAAGGCGCATGAATTGACGGAGCATACGGGAGAGATCCAGCCTAAGAATTCGAGCGTTGAAGAACATCGTGCAGAGGAGCAGCACAAATTGCCTGATATCCAAACGGATATAAAGGTGGAGAAAGATCGCGAGAATACAGAAGGTGCCTACGGGGACCAGGATTATCGTGCGGCTTTGCGTGGTTTTGCTGGAAAGGACGAAGAAAAGGATGGACATTCCCGACTCTCTAATGGAGAGAAGGAGAATTCTAAAAGTGAGGACGAGCAGTATCGGGAAGCACTGCGTTCCATGAACCGAAAAAAATGAGATCCCTTCATTTAAACATGACAAAAAGGCTGCTTTACTGTCTGGAATACAGGCAGAAGACAGCCTTTTTGTGTTGCACGGCTATAGCCATTCGGTTAGCCCGATCATCGTAATCAAGCCAAGAATAAAGGAAAATGTGGCGATTCGCTGGTTACCATCCCCGTGACTTTCGGGAATCAGTTCCTTGTAAACGATAAACATCATAGCCCCGGCGGCAAAAGCAAGGCCATACGGCACCAGTCCGTTCACCCAACTGCTCAAGTAAAAACCGATCAGACTGGTGATGATTTCCACAGCCCCGGTTAGGGTAGCAATGCCCAATGCCTTGAAACGCCCAATGTTTTGATTCACCAGGAATAACGCTACAATAAAGCCTTCCGGGGCATTTTGCAGACCGATAGAGAAGGCAATGAGATTGCCTAGATTCTGAGTCTCACTCGCGTAGCTGACCCCAACAGAGAGCCCTTCCGGCAAGTTGTGCAACGTAATAGCTGCGATGATGAGAAAAGATTTGGACTCCAATTGAAAAGTTTTGGAATCCGGGTCCTCCAAATCGGCATGGGGGATATACATTTCCATCACCAGTAATACGAGGCAACCGAGCAAAATCCCCGCAGTCAGCACGAACCAATTGGAATGCTGTATCGCTTCTGGAATCAGGTTATACACCGATGCAGAGGTCATAATTCCTGCGGCATAAGCCAGCAGAACATCACGAAGCCGGTGCGTGATATTACGCATAAACAGAATAGGCACGGCGCCAAGTCCAGTGGACAAGGCAGAAATTAAGCTACCTACGAAAACGTCATTCATAATCGGGATAATCCCTCCATACCTCATTTATCTTTAAGCTTCGCTTCATGAAAACTTCATTTGACTGTTTACAGCTCTTTCCGCATAATGAAATTAGGATTTAGAATCAGTCTAAGTCATAAAAAGCTATAAAACAAGTGATTCGTTTTTACAACATCCGGGTGTCCACTTTTTGGGATGAGCTTCTGCCAGCAGTACTTTTAGAGTATATGCAGCAGCCCAGCGCCCGGTACCGAAAACTCGCTATATAATACTTATGATATTTTAGGAGGAACCAAGATATGTACAAGTCCATTATTATAGGTACCGGCCCTGCCGGTTTGACCGCCGCTATTTACCTGGCACGTGCTAATATGAACCCGCTGGTGATCGAAGGACCGCAGCCAGGCGGACAATTAACCACGACTACAGAAGTTGAGAATTTTCCAGGCTTTCCTGAAGGAATCATGGGACCCGATTTGATGGATAATATGCGTAAGCAAGCGGAGCGTTTTGGCGCTGAATTCCGCACAGGCTGGGTGAACAAGGTAGACACAGCTGCTCGTCCATTTACACTGGATGTAGAAGGTTTGGGTGAACTGGTTACCGATACGCTGATTATTTCCACAGGGGCAACTGCCAAATACCTGGGGATCCCCGGTGAACAGGATAACATCGGACGCGGCGTGAGCACTTGCGCTACCTGTGACGGGTTCTTCTTCCGTGGCAAAGAAATCGTTGTTATCGGTGGTGGGGACTCTGCACTGGAAGAAGCTAATTTCCTGACTCGTTTTGCCTCCAAAGTAACGTTGGTACATCGTCGTGAAGAATTGAGAGCTTCTAAAATTATGCAGGATCGTGCTCGTGCGAACAGCAAAATTGAATGGGCGCTCAATCGTACTCCTGTAGAAGTAGTTGCAGACGAAAACGGAGTAACTGGCTTGAAAGTGCTGAACAATGCAACAGGTGAAGAGGAAATCATTACAGTGAGCGGCGTATTCGTGGCGATTGGACATCATCCGAATACAGGCTTCCTTGCGGGACAAATTACAACGGATGCGAACGGTTATATCGTCGTTAATCCGGGTACTTCCGAAACAAACGTGCCTGGCGTATTCGCTTGTGGCGACGTACAGGATACACGCTACAGACAAGCGATTACCGCAGCAGGTAGTGGTTGTATGGCTGCTATGGACAGCGAGAAATACATTGAAAGTCTGGAGCACAGTGCACTGGCCCTGTAATACTTGCAAGTGTGTATAAATATGATGTAACAAAATAAATGATGAGGTGATATTCATGGAAAAAGCAATAGTTTACACATCTACAAACTGCCCGCATTGTCGTCAAGTAAAAAGCTACCTGGCTGAAAAAGGCGTCGAATACGAAGAACGCAACATTGAAACCAATGAAGCTTTTGCGCAAGAGGTTTGGGATATGGGCATTCGTGCCGTTCCATTGACTCTGATTGGGGAAGAACGTATTTCCGGTATGAACAAAACCAAGTTTGAAAAAGTGTTGAACGCTTAATCCAGCCTAACAGCATGTGATTTTCATATGGTTTAAACAAGGCCCTCACCGCAGTTACATACTGCGACGGGGGCCTGTTTTTTGGTCTTTTACAAAGATACACGTACACGCCCGAGAAAAGGAGCCGTTGCCGCATAGGCAGCACCTAGCATCGTCGAACGGCTCCCAAGCGTGGAGAAACGAATCTGTAATTGCCGACGGTGATAGGGCAGGGCCCGCTCTTCGATCACTGTACGCATACTTTGCTCCAACCAAGGTCTGGCTTCCGCAAGCGGACCGCCAATGATAAGCATGCCGGGGTTGAGGCTGTTCACAATATTGGTAATACCTACACCTAAATAGCGCCCGATTTCACCAAGGACGCTTAATGTACTCGCATCACCTTGCTGGGCAAACGGGAGTAATCCCGCTGTATTATGTGCGGGCAGTTTCAATGTGGATGCTACATAGGCCTTCTCCGAAGCATACAGCTCCCAGCAGCCTCGGCTGCCGCACGAGCAGAGGCGCCCGTTCCAGTCTATGGACATATGTCCACTCTCGCCCGCGTATCCCCAAGCCCCTTGATACGGCTTGCCATCAATGATAATTCCGGCCCCGATCCCGGAGCCTGCACTGATGTAGACCAGATCCCGCACAAGCTGCCGATGATCGGCGTCCATACCATAGTACAATTCACCTTGTGCACCGACGTTGGCCTCATTATCCACCACTACGGGAAGACCCAGCTCTGTCTCAAGCTGTTGACGCAGCGGAACCTCTTCCCAGCCCAGATTGGGTGCGAATAAAACATTTCCGGTTTCATCCACCATACCCGGTACCCCCAACCCAATGCCAACAATACCGTGAGGGGAGGGAGGAGTGACCTGCATGAGTTTCTGAATGAGCTTACGGATTTGTTCGATGACAAAGTCAGGATCATGATGGGTTAGAGAAAGGGTAAGCTCTGTTTCAATGGTACCTGCCAGATCGGTCAGAGCACCCTTGATGTACTGTACGCTAACCTCGATACCGAGCACAAAGCCTGCACGGCTGTTGAACAGCAGCATTAAAGGTTTACGCCCACCGCTGGATTCTCCTAATCCTGTCTCATACACCAATCCATCGGTGATAAGCTCTGCAACCAGGTTGGAAACGGTGGCCTTGTTTAATCCGGTTTGACTGGATAACTGTGCCCGCGATAGAGGGGCATTAAGGCGGATTCGCTCCAATACAATGGATTTATTCAGCTTTTTGACAAGCGCCTGATCGCCAGTAACATTCATGGTTATTTTCACTTCCTGTTGATGTAATTCCCGTTATTATATCATAAAAATAAACTTAGTTTAAGCAATAGACAAAGTTTCTTGGCTGTGCTAGAATCGTTTTTGTAAACGTTTACTATAAAGGAGGAACTTATAATGGCTTATTTCGAACAAGTATCTAAAATTAAATTCGAGGGCAAGCAATCCGATAATCCTTTTGCATTTAAATTTTATAATCCTCAGGAAATGGTAGCGGGAAAAACGATGGAGGAGCATCTGCGTTTTAGTATGGCTTATTGGCATACGCTGGTTGCAGGTGGCTCTGATCCTTTTGGAGTAGAGACTGCGGAACGTCCATGGTCCAAGTTTACTGGACTAGATTTGGCGAAGGCACGTGTGGAAGCTGCCTTTGAACTGCTGGATAAGCTGAATTTACCTTATTTCGCCTTCCACGATGTGGATATTGCACCTGAAGGCGCGTCACTGAAGGAATTTTACAGCAATCTGGATACCATCGTGGATCTGATTGAGGAGCACATGAAGGCTACGGGGAAAAAGCTGCTGTGGAACACGGCGAACATGTTTAGCCATCCACGTTATTTGCATGGAGCTGCGACAACTTGCAATGCAGATGTATACGCACACGCAGCTGCTCAAATTAAAAAAGGACTGGAAGTGGGCAAACGTCTGGGCGCAGATAACTATGTATTCTGGGGAGGCCGTGAAGGCTACGAAACACTGCTGAATACAGATTTGAAGTTGGAACAGGACAATCTGGGACGGATGTTCCATATGGCTGTGGACTACGCGCGTGAAATCGGTTTTGACGCTCAGTTCCTGATTGAGCCAAAACCGAAGGAGCCAACCAAGCATCAGTATGACTTTGATGCAGCGACGACGATTGCCTTCCTGCAAAAATATGATCTGGATCAGCATTTCAAGCTGAATCTGGAAGCTAACCACGCAACCTTGGCGGGTCATACTTTTGATCATGAAGTACGTGTAGCACGGGTTAACGGCATGTTGGGTTCCCTAGATGCCAACCAAGGCGATTTGCTGCTGGGCTGGGATACGGATGAATTCCCGGTTGATCTGTATGATGCCACACTAACCATGTATGAAGTGTTGCAAAATGAAGGTCTGGGCCGTGGCGGTATCAACTTTGATGCCAAGGTGCGCAGAGCATCGTTTGAGCCAGAAGACTTGTTCCTCGCTCACATCGCAGGTATGGATACGTATGCGAAAGGGCTAAAGGTAGCCGCCAAACTGATCGAGGATCGTGTGTTTGAGGACTTTATTGAGAAGCGGTATAGCAGCTTTAAGGAAGGCATTGGAGCAGATATCGTATCTGGAAAAGCAACGCTTGCTTCCTTGGCTGAATATGCTCTGGCGAACGAAGCACCACGCAAAAACGTGTCCGGTCGTCAGGAATATCTGAAAGCAACATTAAATCAATACATTTTGGCTGATTAATGCCAGAGCTTATATATGAAATAAGGATTTCACGATAAAGGGAAGGAGGAACTCCAATGCAGGAGAAGCTAAATCAGGAGCAGGAGCGTTATGTCATCGGCGTGGATTTGGGTACCAGCGCAGTTAAAACGGTGCTGGTCAACCGCAAGGGGCAAGTGGCTTATGAAACCTCACAGTCCTATCCTCTCCATCAGCCGAAAGCAGGGTATAGCGAACAGCATCCTGAGGACTGGGTCAGTGGCACGTTAGCATCACTGAAACAGCTTGTGGAGAAGGCTGGAATCGCCGGAACAGATGCTGTGGACGGCATTAGCTTTTCGGGGCAGATGCACGGGCTTGTGCTGACTGACAAGGAAGGCCAAGTGCTTCGTCCGGCTATTCTGTGGAATGACACGCGCACAACGGCACAATGCCGCCGTATTGAAGAACAGCTCGGGCCAGCGCTGCTAAGTATTGCGCGCAACCGCGCGCTGGAAGGCTTCACGCTGCCCAAGCTGCTGTGGGTGCAGGAGCATGAGCCAGACGTGCTGGCTCGTGCGGCCCATTTTATGCTGCCCAAAGATTATGTACGCTACTGTCTCACAGGAGAACTGGCGATGGAGTATTCGGATGCGGCGGGCACATTACTGCTGGACATCGCGAACAAGCAGTGGAGCGAAGAGATCGCTGCTGCGTTTGATCTGCCGCTGTCGCTGTTCCCGCCACTGGTGGAATCCTTTGACCAGACGGGTACACTATTGCCGGAGATTGCGGAGCAGAGCGGGCTTTCGTCTGAGACCAAGGTCTATGCAGGTGGAGCAGACAACGCATGTGGCGCGATTGGCGCTGGCATTTTGAGCGAAGGCCGCACCTTGTGCAGCATCGGCACCTCAGGAGTTGTGCTTTCCTATGAGGAACGCAAGGATATCGACGTTCAGGGGCGAGCCCATTTTTTTAATCATAGTGAGCAGGATGCTTATTATATCATGGGAGTTACACTCGCGGCTGGATACAGCTTGACCTGGTTTAAGGATACCTTTGCGCCAGAACATTCCTTTGACGCATTGTTGGAAGATGTGAACTCGGTCGAGCCGGGCAGCCGCGGGCTGCTGTTCACGCCTTATATCGTAGGCGAACGTACGCCTCATCCGGATGCAACTATTCGAGGCAGCTTTATCGGGATGGATGCAGGGCATAAGCTTGCGCATTTTACACGAGCGGTACTGGAGGGAATTACGTTTTCACTCAAGGAATCCATTGATATTCTTAGAGGCACAGGCAAAACGGTGAATGAAGTGATTTCCATCGGCGGCGGAGCGCGTAATGAGGCATGGCTGCAAATGCAGGCCGATATTTTTAACACGGATATCGTCAAGCTGGAAAGTGAGCAGGGACCTGCCTTGGGAGCAGCTATGCTGGCTGCCTATGGTAGCGGGTGGTTTGAATCGCTGCAAGCGTGCGCTCAAGCTTTTCTGCGTGAAGCAGCAAGATATTCGCCGAACCCAGAACGTGTGGCACAATATGAAGGCTTATACGAGCTATACCGTGAAGTGTATCTACACACACGGGAGCTAAGTGATCATTTGGCGGTCTATCGCTGAATAGACTTTAAGTTAATAAAGCCATAATAAGGGTTCCTGATGAGGACACCTTTATTATGGCTTTTGAATGTTAAAGTTGTTTGATGCAAGAGGAATCATTATAAAGTGGCTCTTGTAATGAGAGGATGCTTGGTAAGGAAGCTAACGAGTAGAGACGCATGAATTGATAACCTATTCCAGACAAACCTAGCCACAACCCATAGGAATCTAACGCAGTGGGCAAACCAGTCTTAAATTTACCATGTTCGAAATAATAATTTAATGCAATGCTGCCTTGTTTCTTTGCCTCCGCAACCCACTCTGGACGGTTAAGAGCTTCTCCAGCTAAAATTAATAATTCGATATTTCCGAGACTTCCATGACAAATGCAGTGACTCTTATTAAATCCGTGTTTTAAAGTTGTATTAACTGCTATTTCGATATTTTGGACAATATCAGGTATTAGACTTGGTCTTAAATAAGGCATACATAAGGTTAGTCCTATGCCAATTCCACTAGCCCCATGACACCAATTAGCAAGATCATGATTCTCCTTAATACCTTGATCAATCCAGTTAAAATAGTTTGGAGAATAGGATTCTGTTAAGTGAGCAAATGCTTTCTCTGCAGTAGCATAGTAGCAATCATTTTTAGTAACTGCTGCAAGACGAAACAAGGCTGAAGCAATACCAATACTACCGTGGCCAAAGCCTACGTAGGGGGTTGGAGATACACTAGATTTCCATGAAATCATTTCATTATTTTTTTCTCCATGTTTTAACAAGTGCTCTCCATATTGAATTGCTACCTCTAAAGTCTTAGCCGATTTTGTAAGATTATATTCATTTAAAAGAACGTGAATAACTCCTGTAGAGCCTCCTAAGAGATCGAAGAAAGTATCCTCTTCTATGCTATGTTCCAAACTGCTTATAATGTCTGATTTCCGCTTGCTCCAAGCATCGTTAAAACCTAATAAACTCTCAAAATGAGAGAGAGTATATAAAAGTGAAGCTTGGCCATAAAAGGCTGACGGGAACTTCAGGTGTGCAGGTATTTTACTTAGCGCTGTTTCAAATGCAGCTAGAGCTACGTTGGTGTATTTCTCCTCTTTTGAGATTTTTCCGAGATATGCTAGAAATAATGCAATGCCTGCTGTACCATCATATAACCCAGGGCTTAAGGCAGACAAATAAAGTTGTCCACGATAATTTAAATTCATTCCAATCCAAGTTACATACCTTTTACTTTGACTAAACACTGATTTTTCAATCAACTCATCGCCAAGGATTCTTGCTGTCTCAAGAAATTTTTCAGAATGTAATGGTTTTGGAGTGAAGCCGCTTGTCATTATTTTTTCATTTTGAGAGGGATCATGTACTTTATGTACATGTTTTCCTAATGATGAGCCTGCTATGGAAGAAGAAATCCAATCGCTGTATAAAGAAATACTATCAGTACTTAAGGATCTCAATCGATCTTCTACTATTGACATGCTTGTTCGGGTAAACACATCTTTTATACATTTGCCATAACTATCCCAAAGGTCAAGAGAACTAGGAGTACTAGTGAAATATGGAATATCTCCTGCACGTAAATCTTGTAGTTCGGAAGAAATAATTCGATCATCCAACCAGGAAAACCAAATCCGATCAAGTAAATTCTCTTGATTTAGAGCATCACGACCATAATCAGGATGTCGAGATTCAAGAAGGAAATTTGTATAAAATTGTGTTGAACGCAATACAATACGCACTGGCGCATCATTAAAACTAAAGAGAGGACTTGTTGGGGCTAATAAATCCATTTTGTATTGAAGAAGCATGGAACATAATGATTGGAAACCATTTATAATTTCAGCAGTGTAGTCACCTGCATTTTTAAATTCTCCTTCTAATGAAGGGCGATTGTTACCTGTTGAAGTGGACTGAGTCTTTCTAATGTATCTCATATTATCAGTATTTACATCTACTAAACTCAACACCGGGTAAGGTGTCATTTGCCTTTCTCCATTTACACCGCTCAATTCAATTCCAAATCCTTTATCGTCTTGGTGAAACAAGATAGGGAGGAGTGAAGTGCCTAATGGAGAATTACGGATCCTAAACTGAGCCTCTATATCTGCGGAATCGGGGACATTATGATATACCTGGTTGTGAAAGAGGGTTTCCAAATCAATCAGCATTGGATGCTCCCCGAAAGCAATTAAGTTTTCATAATGAAAATCGGTCCCATCCAGTAAGTATATAATAGCTAAAAGCGCTCCTAAACGTGTATAAAAACATTGGATTTCTTCTTCAGTTTTACAAGGTTTTGCTTCGATAAATTTTTCATAACCATAACCGTCCAGTGCGATAACAGAATTCCTTTGGAGAAAAGGGGAAAACCCTTTATCATTAAACCATTGAATTAATTCTTGAAAATGGAGTGAAATATCTAGTGGCTTTGGTTTATACATAAACGATTGCCCGTTTGCAAGATATAACCGCATTACTGAGCGACCTTGCTGGTGAGAATCACCGAACCCAGCATCTATACGTATAAGTTCTGATGAATGTAAAGAAAATGTATCAATAATCATAGATCGGTTTAGGAGATAACGGTCTAACGTCTCTTTTATTACATTTACAAAAAGCATAGTTCTTTCAGTTAAAGTGCGGGAAATAACTGCATACTCAGAAAAAAATGATACAAGTTGCTTATATCCTACAAATTTTTTCTCAATGAAAGAGATAAATCGCTCCTCTGGAGTTTGTCCTTCTAATTCTCCCAAAGCTTTAGCTATATTTAGTTCTAAGACAAATGATCGACCAGCGATTTGGGCCAATTGAAAAGATAAGGTATGCAAGACCGAATTTAGCGTACTCTCATGTAGAATAAAATCCTGAGCATTATCTATATTGGATAAGTGCTGTCTTAATTGATTTCTTGACCAAATAATAAATGGACGAATAAGAATATCCATTGTTCGAGACTCGCTTTGCAAAACTGGTTGAATTTCATTCATTTTTAGAGCCTCTTCCAAAACTTGGAACCATTCTGCTTGATACTCTTTAATAATCGTTAAATAATTCTCATCCCATTTAAGATTTTCGGTAGATTGAATCAAGGCTCCAAATGTCTCTTCATTCATACTTAAAGCTTTAAATCGAGCTTCTTTTTTGGATTTTGTATTAATAAGAGCAAATTTAAACCATTCGTCAATCAGTTCTGTCGTCTCCTCTTTATGTTTTTCCCAAATTTTATGATTAAAACCTTGAAAGGCTTGATCAAAAAGGTTTTTACGTTCTTGTAAAAAGAGAGCACGCATGATCTGCTCTTTCATAATTACCCCGTCCTCGTTTATATGAAGTTAAAAAACTCAGTTTTTAAGAAATAAAATAACTCAGGTATACGCCAATTAAGGCGTATACCTGAGTGGCATTCACTTATTTATCCGGCATGCCCTGGAAAACAAACTAGCACTGTGACACCAATAACAGTAACAGTAATAGTTGGAGTAGAATCTGGTTGCACTCCTAAACCGCCATGTACACGAGAAAGCTCGTCAGCGCTCAACTCGACCAAAGCGTCGCCAGCAGGATGCTCAATACCTTCTCCAGCTACACGAAGCTTTGGATTTTTCCATGCTTGGATCATTTCTTCTTTTGTCATTATTCTTTACTCCTCTCGGGAATGTAGTGATATAAGACAAACTTAATGATAATCATATTCCCTAAAAATTTGCACTTCATAAAAGTGCATTTAAATGCAAAAAACTATAAAAATTCAAAAAAAGATTTTATTTTTTAATTTTACAAATATATTCATTGAGTGTGTGTTGAATTTTTTCCTTAATTATGAAAAAATATTCATAAAAGTCATAGGGGGAGTGAAAATTGAGAGAAAATCAAAATTTGTCTCCAAAAGAACAAAAAGTTGCAATTTGTATAGCTCAAGGATACAAAGACAGCGAAATCTCCCAGCATTTATCTATCAGTATGAGACGTACTGCCGAAATTGTGGCTTCAATTAAAGAGAAATGGAATATAAAAACAAGAGTTGAGATTGGTATATTTGCTTATCATTACGGCTTAGTATTTTTGACAGAAGGTATGGAGGTGCATTCCTCTGAATTTTAATAAGAAAGTACCTTTTATTGAACAGATGGAACATAGTGAATGTGGATTAGCCAGCATAGCTATGATTTTGGGTTTTTATGGACATAATATTTCTTTAACAGAGTTAAGAAATCAGGTTGGTGCAGTACGCGCAGGTATATCTATGCAACAACTTCAAGAAATAGGAAACACATATCATTTAAGATCACGAGGATATCGGGCAACTGCATCTCAATTAAATGAGCTAACCGTTCCTCTGATTTTGTTATGGGATAACCAGCATTTTGTGGTTCTTGAGAAAATAAAAAAGAAAAAGGTAATAATCCTTGATCCGGCTTTTGGAAGACTCATTCTTCCCCTCAAAGAATTCACAGAGAAGTATTCGGGTTTTGCACTTTCGTTAACCCCGTTAAAGGATTTTCGGAGTAAAAGAAAAAGGCCAAGATGGATGTTCTATATCAAATTAGCCTTTAAGAGCAGAAAACTTCTTATTTCTGTATTTTTGGTCTCAATAATTCTTCAAGGATTAGGTGTTTTAATACCTAAAATAACCCAATTCTCTGTTGACAACTTACTAGAATCCAAAAATTATTCTTTTCTGGTCACGTTGGGGTGGGCTATTTTTACAATTTTTCTATTTTCACAGTTATTCCAGTTTTCGAGGGGCTACATGATCGCCAAGTTACAATCCCAAATGGATACTTCTATGATGACACAATTTATGGACAAGCTTTTCAAACTTCCTTTTGAGTTCTTTGAAAATCGAAAAGGGGGAGAATTGGTATTTAGGGCTAACTCTAACGTAACAATTAGAAGAGTATTATCTAATCGAGTTATAACTATTTTTATTGACGGTCTTTTACTTATAACTTATGCAGCTTTAATGATTAATCAACTATGGCAAATTGGATTATTAGTTACAATTGTAGGTTTTCTATTGTTACTTATTATCGTTTTGAGTTCTTTTACTACTCACCGTTTATCTCGAAAGGAGACTTCGAGCCAGGCTGAGATGCATGGTTTTTTATCAGAACATATACATGGAATTACAGACATAAAAGTTTTAGGCTTTGAGAGTAGAGTATTCAAGAAGTGGGAGGAACTTTTTAAAAAACAACTAACTAATACGGAAAAACGTGTTATTTGGAATATATCACTTGATTCTATGACAGTTAGCATCCAGTTTATTTTTCCCCTACTAATTCTATGGATTGGATTCCATTATGTGCTTGAGGGATGGATAACTCTAGGGGGACTCCTTGCCTTACAAACATTATCAACTGCTTTTATGATACCGATTGTTTCCTTAGGATCGACTCTTAGTGAACTAGCCACTGTGGGCACATATATTCAACGAATTCAAGATGTTATTGAAAATGTAGAGGAGCCTTCAGGTACCCATAAACCGAACCATACTTTTAGAGGGCATATTAAGTTTAAGGATGTTTCCTTTAATTATCATCGATTTGGAAAATATGTTATAAAAAATATTAATCTTGAAATATTCCCAGGCGAAAAGGTTGCAATTGTGGGTGCATCAGGCTCAGGTAAAAGTACTTTGGCAAAGTTAATACTAGGACTTTATAAGGCTTCATTGGGAGAAATCAGCATCGATAATATACCGCTGAATCAATGGCATTTGAGAGAATATCGTCAAAAAATAGGTGTTATTCTACAAGAGACAAAATTATTCAATGTTTCTATATTGGATAACATCGCCATGGACAATGGAGATTGTACCATAGATATGATAGTTCGGGCAGCAAAGCAAGCCGATATTCATCATTTTATTATGAGTCTCCCTTTAGGCTATCAAACTGTTGTTTCCGAGAACGGATTAAACTTTTCAGGGGGACAGCGGCAACGCATTTTATTGGCGCGTGCTTTTTTGGCAGAACCTCAAATCCTTCTTTTGGATGAGGCAACAAGTTCACTTGATAGTGTTTCAGAGCAATTGATAACAGATTTCTTACAAGAGAGACATTGTACACAGATCATTATTGCTCATCGTCTTAGTACAGTCCAACGAGCAGATAGAATAATTGTGCTTGATCAAGGGGAAATAATAGAACAAGGAAATCATCAGGAATTGATCAGTTTAAAAGGCAAATATTTTAATTTGTATAATTTGAAGAAAACTGATTTTCAGGTTGAGCCAGTTTTATGACTTGGAGACGAGAAAAATGACAAGTATAAAGTTATGTGAAATATTGTATCTAAAGCAACTCAGAAAGCTAACTAAAATGGAGGTTGCTTTATTCATTTTTTTATTGATTTTAATTCCCAATGGATTAGCTAATGCTACCTTAAGATTAAACAGCTTGGGCTTTAAAGCAATGATGTGGGCTATCATATATGGAATCATTGGTTTTTTGATTCAGATTGGTATAAGTATATCCGCTTCAAAAACGGAGGAAATACGTTTTTTGTGGTCTATAGGAAAGGGAAATTTGTTTTTAACCCAATATACTATTATAAAAAAAATTCCTTTTCTAATATTACTTTTATGGATCGTAGTTGGCCAGATCGTATGGGGTGTTTATCACAATTACATTTTTAATATGGTTTCAGGATTGATCTTAGGTGTGCTTTTTGCAGAGATATTTGGGTATATAACTTTATTTAGAAAATTCTATGGATATGTAATAAGCTTTTTAGTTCTATCACTGAATGTAGTCTATTTCATATTGCCAATGTCCCTATCGGTACGTATTTTGACTTGGATTTTGTTATGTATAAGCATGGGATATATAGCTTTCTATTTTGCACAACGCTCTTGGTCTGTTTTTTTACAGTATCATGGTCCAAAAAAACTTTTGTGTCGACGTGGATGGCTATCTCAATATCCACTCCTAAAAAAAGAATTGTTGTTTATTATTAGGCGAGTTAATCTGTTTTCTTTTTTTATGTTAGCTTTGGGAATTGAAGTTTTAAACTCTTATAGTATTAGAGAAAGTCCGTTTATTCTTACAATCAGTAGCGCGGTATTATCATGGTTTGCTGTTGATATTTGGGCTGTCAAGAGTCTTATTATAGAGGGAAAAGGATTACTAATATATAAAACAACGCTATTTGCTTGGAAGAAGATGTTGCGCACTAAATGGCTAATTTTATGTGCTTTAAATATAGGGATTATTTTTATGCATCAGTGGTTTTGGGGGATTTATTTACAGATTAGCCCAGTGGTTTTATTAATTCAAACAATATGGAGTATATTCCTCTCAACTACTTTAATTAGTTTTGGTATGCCTTTGGGTTACAAATTTTTATCCATCGACTATTTAGGGAATTACCGAATCAAGTTTCTTGGGAGCTGGGTCATTGCAATGAGTATGCTAATACTATTGTACCTTCATCAATTTCATAAAGTATTATTTGCAGCTATATCAGTTATGATCTATATAAGATTTATACTTTTTTATAAAAAAGTATCTTAGGAGTGAGCCAACGATGACCCAAGAAAATAAATCATCATTTTTACAACTAGATCAAGTTTCTTTCAGTTATGGCTCTAAAGAAATTCTACATGGAATAAATTGGGGTGTGTCAGACAACCAAATTACTGTGTTGCTAGGCCCTAATGGAGCGGGTAAATCAACTTTATTAAGTTTAATTGCTGGTCTTCATCAGGTACAAAAAGGGATAATTCGATTCAATCAAACCATAATTGATTTTGAGAATCAAAACTATAAATCAATGGTAGGCTATCTACAAGAATTTCCCTTTTATTATCCCGTACTTTCTGTAGTAGAAATGATGCGACTAATTGGGGGATTACGCCAGGTACCGAAGGACCAACTCGAAAAGCGCATCGCTAAATGGTTGGAGAGATTCAAATTAGAAGATTATCAAAATATAAAAATGGAAGAGTTATCCCAAGGTACTAAAAAGAGAGTTGCATTAGCTTCAACGCTCTTACATGAACCTACAATTCTTATATTAGATGAACCGACTAACGGATTAGATCCTGATCAAGTGATGATTGTTAGAAGTACACTAAGTGAGTATCTAACAGAAGGCAGAGTTATTTTATTATCTACTCATATTATAGGATTAGCTGAGAAATTAGCAGACCAGGTTGCCATTCTTCGAAACGGTCGGATAACATATGCAGGAAGATCTACAATTGACCTTGAATGCCTATATATAGCACATCAACATGATTAGCTTATTTGTACTCTTGATTAAAAACTTCTCAAGGAATAGAGCAACAAAGAAAAAACTTGGCTAACAATGCTCTCTGTAATGTATTTAGAGGGCAGTCGCCAAGTTTTTCCTTGCTATCCGTCCATTCTGAGATGAACTATGGTTAACCTTTGTGAGCTACCGTTGTTATTCTAGTATCTTCATTCACTGAACTCACGGCACAGCCCGGACATGACTTGCTTGATGAACAGCCGGCACAGGCGCCTTGGCGGCTTTTTCGCAAAAATCGTACCAACACCCACGCACTATAACCGAGGATCGCCAATAAAATAATTACATTGATCATGGAATCCACTTCCTTCTATATACTGTAGGGCCTGAATTAACCCCAACCTAATAATCTGCCACACTGATAGATCAAGACGGCGATGATATATGCCACGGTCAAAGGATAGATCACAGAAAATGCAGTCCAGCGCCAAGAGAGTGTCTCTTTGCGAATAACCGCTACCGTGGCCAGACACGGCACATACAACAGAATGAACACCATAAAGCTAAATGAGGCAAGCGGTGTAAAAGCATGACTGACTTGCAGTTCCAATCCCTGCATATCGGGAACGTGGTAAATGATATTCATAGTCGATACGACTACCTCCTTGGCCATAAAACCTGTGAGCAGGGAAGCGCCTGCTTGCCAGGTACCAAAACCAAGAGGGGCCAATAGAGGTGCAAACCATCCTCCAATTGTAGCGAGCAGGCTGTCATCCATTTCTACCCCGAAGCCCTGCGGACCGAAATTGGACAAGAGCCAGATGCCAACGGAGCCTGCAAGAATAATCGTTCCGGCTTTACGGACGAAGCCTTTGACCTTTTCCCATGTGCTGCGAAATAAGGTAAGGGCCTGCGGTACCCGATAGGGAGGGAGCTCCACGATGAAGAGGGAAGGCTCACCTGATAAAATAGATACTTTGGAAAAAATTTTGGCAAGTACAAGCGATACGGTGATCCCTAGCACATACATCAGCATGATAATGCTTGCCGCATGTGACGGGAAAAACACACCTGCAAACAACGCATAGACTGGCAAGCGGGCCGAGCATGACATAAAGGGTACCAGCAACGTTGTAATGAGGCGTTCTCTTGGTTGTTCGATGGTGCGTGCCGCCATAATGGCCGGAACATTACAACCAAATCCAATAATGAAGGGAATGAAGCTTTTCCCGTTCAAGCCAACAGCCTGCATCAAGCGATCCATGAGTATCGTGACCCGTGCCATATACCCAGAGTCTTCAATCACCGAGATAATCAGAAATAAAATAGCAATTTGAGGCAGAAAAACTAGCACACCCCCGACTCCAGCCACGATGCCGTCCACGACTAGACTTTGCGTAAAAGCGGACGCGTTCAGGTGAACGAGTAATTCAGAAATCCAGCTGCTGAGTGTCCCTGAAAAAAATTCATCTAGCATATCTGAAAGAATTGTACCCGCCCAATCGAAGGTAAACTTGAAAGTAGCGTACATCAGCAGTAAAAAGATCGGTATCCCCAAGTACCGATGAGTTAGCAGTGCATCCAGCTTATCAGTCAGACTGTGAGGTCTGAGTTTGGATGTATCAATTGCCTTGCTGCACAGATCAGCAATCCATGCTGTTCGTACAGAACGAATATGCTGAGCAGGGGGGATGGCATACCCTTCCCTGAGAAGCTCTTGTTCGCAACGCTGGATGCGTGCCATTACTTGTTCACGCTGTGTCTCATTCGTCATCCATTCCATGACGACCGGATTGTTTTCCAAACACTGTAATGCGGCCCAACGGAGCTGAGGCACAGATGTATTCGGCAGCAAGTTGCAAATATCCTTAATAGCAGCTTCGACGGCAGGGCCGTAATCCAGTTGAAAAGCATTGGATGTATGTCTGACCTCTCGAAGGGAAGCAAGCATTTGCTTACTTCCGCTACCTGTACGTGCCACCATAGGAATAATGGGAACGTTCAATTGATCAGCCAACAGTTCCTTGTTTACCCGAAGACCGGTGGCATCGGCTACATCAGTCATGTTTAAACCGAGTACAAGCGGACGACCGTATTCCAATAGCTGTACAGTCAGATAAAGATTGCGCTGGAGTTGGGAGGCATCCACGATGTTAATCAGCGCCGCAGGCGGCTCCTCCAGCAAATAACGAGTAGCGACGCCTTCATCCAGCGACAGAGGGAGTAAAGAGTAGGCACCTGGCAAATCCACCAATACGGCAGACTTGTCACGCAGAATTCCTGTTTTCTTTTCCACAGTGACGCCGGACCAGTTGCCTACTTCTGCATACGTACGAGTCAGCTTGTTGAATAATGAGGTTTTCCCTGTATTGGGATTGCCAAAAAGAGCGATCATGTCCATGTCGGAACAACCTCCAGTTGTTTCACTTGATTTTGACGGAGACCGACCAGCTGTCCGTTGCATTCAATAACAATAGGACCGCCCAATAGACTGATCTTTTTTAAGCGTATGATGGAGCCTTCGTTGATGCCCATGTCTGTTAAGCGTCGGCGCAATGAGGGATGAAGAGGGGCAAGAGATTGCAAACGCACAGTTTGGCCTAATGGCGTACGAAGGAGCGAGATACATTCTGGCATGGTGCTCAGCCTTTCTGATCTAGAATGAGAATCAATATCATTTACTTCCGATGCCAGTACCATATCATGAGGAGTACTAGATTGCTGTGATAAAATTCTCTGCGAACGACATGTTTGCCTAAGGTCCCAACTGTTATATAGCAGAGCATGGTGTCACAACCTGCCTTTAAATGCACTCTTACTCGCCTGTAACCGACAAAACTAGAGCGTTTGGGGCAACTGTTTTTATGGTAAGATAGAGCTGTTTACAACTATGCTAAGAAGGGCAGGAACGCTCTGTATGAACAGAAAAATCGGGGTTAGGCTTGTAAAATGTCTGGTTGCAGGTGCGGCGCTGGCTGTGTTGCTGCCGCAGGCTGTAGAGTGGGGCAGCAATGTGTATGCGTCGTCGGTCAAGCCGACTTCCTCCGTATCCTCGCAGCAGCTTCAGAACAAGCTTTTACAGGCAATGGCTACGCGGAGTGAAACGCTGACCTTTACATATCAAGGGCGAGTGAACGGTCTCAAGCAGCAGCTACAGACAGCCATCCAACAGGCGATGGAGAGCGATCCGTATGTGAATTATACGATCAAAAGCTACGCATTCAGCTATACAGGCACAACCACCTCCGCCCAGGTTACGATTCGTTTAAGCTACCGGGAGACGAAGGAACAGACGGCATATGTGGATAGCACAGTTCAAGCTGTGTTGGGGGATATCATTACGAAGGGAATGACGGATCACGAAAAGGTGAAGGCCATTCATGATTGGATCGTCGTTCGCCTGAAGTATGATGAAGCACAGCAAAAGTACACAGCCTACGATGGCCTGAAAACGGGCAGCACAGTGTGTCAGGGTTATTCGCTGTTGGCCTATAAAATGCTCGAACGAGCAGGGATTACGAATCGGATTGTGGAGGGTAGAGCAGGGGGACAGCTGCATGCATGGAATCTTGTTTTATTAGATGGCCGATGGTATCACATGGATACGACATGGGATGACCCGACCCCCGATCGCGCGAACGAGGTAAGCACTTCATATTATCTGCTGACGGATTCAGAAATGCGGCGGGATCACTCATGGGTGAAACAATACCCTCAGGCGAATACATCGTATCGGGAAACCTTATCGGCATTGATAGCTACTGGAGGATCAAAGGCTACCGTGTATCAAAAACTGTACAATAACCTGGAGTATCCATTGCAAGACGGCAAGGGGCTGGTCAAATCATCCGCCGATATCAAGGAGCAGGTTCATAAGGTGATAAATAAGGGAGGAACGTCACTTACCTTCGGCTATCAGGGGACGGAACGAAGTCTCAAGGAGGATTTGCAATCCTTATATCAACTTGGCTTGAAGTCCATTTCCTATCAGATTACGGATCTTGGAAGTACCGGCAATCTTCGTGTAACCCTAAAATGGACCTGATGATTTTGCTGTAAAAAGCTACATTAACAAAGGAGTATTCTAATTTATATGCACAAGCGTTCCTTTACCTATTTGCTTGGCACGCAGACGATGTCCAATGCGGCCGACATTCTTTATATTATGGCACTTGTGTCTCTGGTTTTTCATGAAACGGATTCGATCTTCTCTTCGGTGCTCGTTCCGTTGCTGCGAATGGGTGCACAGATGATCAGCGGCTTTTTGGCACCGCTCATTTTGGCCCGGTTCCAGCTTCCATTTATTTTATTCATTTCCCAGTTCGGACAACTGGCCTTCTTCGCTGTACTGCTGGGCCACTTGTGGTCAGCGGGCACGGAGCCCGTATGGGTGATTGTGTTTGCGTTGGTGACAGCCATGTCCTTTCTGGACGGCTGGACTACACCTGCGCGCAACGCGCTGATTCCCCGCCTTGCTTCCGGGGAAGGGCTCATGCGGGCAAACAGTCTGGTATCGGTCAGCGATCAGACGGTGCAATTAGCGGGGTGGGGGCTTAGTGGGGTGCTCGTAGCTATGCTGGGCTCGGAAAAAACATTGCTGGTGGCTGGCGGTCTGTATATGATAGCGCTGATCTTCACCAGCTTGATTCGAGATCCCCTAGAAGGCAAAGCCCATTATTTGCTTCAGCCTGGAACAAGGGTGCAAAATGGAGATGTCTCAGCTTATGAGGCTGTAACCGAGCCGGGACAAGGGCACCATGACTTGCCTCCCGCACAGTTGGAAGATAAGCTGTATGGTCCGGAATCAGAGAGTCCGTCGGTGCCTCCTAAACGTAAAAAGGAAATACTGCGAGAAGGTTGGAGTCTCATCGGAGCCAGTCGCAGACTGAAGGCTCTTATTTTTATGGATATGATTGACCTGCTGGGGGGATCGGTTTGGGT
Source organism: Paenibacillus sp. JJ1683 (assembly GCF_053006485.1). NCBI lineage: Bacteria > Bacillati > Bacillota > Bacilli > Caryophanales > Paenibacillaceae > Paenibacillus > Paenibacillus sp. JJ1683. The sequence continues at coordinate 4,799,628 of NZ_CM129820.1, read as the reverse complement.
AGGCGCCTTCACGCTTGCCTTCGCTCAGCAGGTCTTGCACAAGAGCGAGGCATGGTGGGGATACATCAATGCCGCGTATTTTGCAGGGGCGATTGGTGGCGGCATCGTAGTTCTTGCCTGCGTCAAGCTGTTGCAGCGCAGACTGCTGCCCGCCATGCTGGCAGGAATGGCAGGCTATGGACTGCTGACAGCTTGGTATGCACTGAACACATTACCGCCACTAACGCTGCTTATCGTGCTGTTGATGGGGCTACCTGCGGAAATGTCGGTCGTCTCCCGCCGCACGATGATGCAAATGAGTGTGTCGATACATGATTTGCCTAAGGTGCTGTCCGCCCAGGCTACGCTGACAAGCCTGACGTTTTGTATTTCGCTGCTTTTAATGGGCTGGATTGCAGATCATCTGGGTATCGTTAATTTGTACTTGTTTTCAGCAGTCTTGACGCTGATTGCTGTCATATACGGTATTTTTAGTCGTCGTGCCTTATCTATGTCTTTATCAGCTGAAGTAGCTGCTTCTTCCAAATAAACAGAAAAAGCCCGTCTCCGGGCATATACAGGGGAACATGCGGATAACGGTCTTGGGACCAGGTGTATCAGCGTGTTTCCCTGATATGTGGAGACGGGCTTTTTATCACACACGGTATTCTATTATTTATCCGAAGGCGGATTTGAACTCAAATCACATTCTTTTAATGGAACGATTTTAGTACGTTTAATCCATTTGTAGCCAAGCCACAGCAGAAGGAACAGCGGCACACTCATATACGTAGCGATCATCGTTTTCCAGTCAATCTCCTGTCCGGTGAAAGCATCCGTCCCTTGCCCAATAATGACAATGATACATAGAGCAAAGGCGAACAACGGTCCAAACGGGAACCAGCGGGCTTTGTAGGGAAGTTCACTCAGACTGTGACCCTGTGCAGTAAAGGCACGGCGGAAACGATAGTGGCTGACTGCAATCCCAACCCACGTAATGAATCCGCACATTCCAGAGGCATTGAGCAGCCAGTTATAGACTACACCGTCTCCATACAGGGAGGCGAGAAAAGCCAGCATACCAACAGCAGTCGTAATCAGAAGTGCATTCATAGGAATGCCGCGTCGATTGATACGCCCAAGGAAACGGGGGGCTTTACCTTCCCGCGCCAAAGCGTACAGTACCCGAGTCGCTGCATACATACCCGAGTTGCCTGCCGACAATACGGAAGTCAAAATAACGGCGTTCATGACTGAGGCAGCAATGGCAAGCCCCGCTTTTTCAAATACGAGCGTGAACGGACTGACTCCGATATCACTGATATCTCCTCGCAACAGATTCGGATTCGTATACGGAATGATCAAACCAATAACGAGAATCGCGAGAATATAAAAGAACAAGATACGCCAGAAGATTTGACGGATGGCACGTGGCACATTGTCACGCGGATTTTCGCTTTCGCCAGCGGCTACCCCAATTAGCTCGGTTCCCTGAAAGGAAAAGCCCGCAGCCATAAATACGCCCAATACAGCGAAGAATCCACCATGGAACGGGGCATCTCCTACCGTGAAGTTGGCAAATCCCACCGCAGGACCACCCATGATGCCGAAAATCATCAGCACCCCTACGGCCAAAAAGATGATTACAGTCACAATTTTAATCATCGCGAACCAGTATTCGGACTCACCGTAGCCTTTGACCGTCAACGCGTTCAGCAAGAAGATTATGGCCAAGAATAACAGACTCCACCAAGCAGAGTGACTTTCTGGGAACCAGTATTTGATGAGCACGGTCGCTGCTGCCAATTCGGCAGCAATCGTTACTGCCCAGTTGTACCAGAAGTTCCAGCCCATGGCGAAACCAAAAGCCGGATCGACGAAGCGACCTGCATAGGTATTAAAAGAGCCGGATTCAGGCATAAACGTAGCCAACTCACCGAGGCTGGTCATTAAGAAGTAGACCATAAGGCCAACTGCTGCATAAGCCAGCAGGGCACCGCCGGGTCCAGCTTCGGCGACCGCGCCTCCACTGGCGAGGAATAGCCCTGTTCCGATCGAGCCGCCGAGGGCGATCATCGTCATATGGCGGGCTTTGAGACTTTTACGCAAGGTTGCGTCAGGTGTTGCTTTGTGTTGCACGTTCAAACACTCCTTCATGAAATTGTATTTCATGTCAGGGCAAGAGCCAGAAGGAGGGGGAGTATATAAATCAAAAGACCGCAGGGAATACGCCTGCGGTCTTTTCTATGCATTCCGCACCATACCTTCTTCTATAACAAGATAGCTCAACACACGTGTCTGTGTTAGGACATCGCGTGACAGTTCTGCTCCTTTCGGTTAGCAGCCCCAGCATACGGAGTATTTACAAAGAGTCAGCTCCGCATACTTCGGCGGGTGTACCTTTCTACTGGAATCTCAGACGGCTCTTGGCGTCTCCTCCAGTGTACTGATTACATCCGCGACCTCTACCTCATCATAAAACAGGTTGATGAGGTGTATGACATGATATTATATTGTATAGCGAACTACAGTATATCGTACCTGTACACCTTCTGACAATCGACAATTTTTTGAAAATCCACTTATCGATTCTTAAATCAGGAGTTCCGCTTGGCCATCTGCTGCCAAACCGTACCTGCGGCTTGCTCGCCTGATTCGATGCGCTCCAGCGCCATTTTAGCTTGTAGACTGACCTCGAATTCGGGGTCTTCGACGGCCTTCTCCAGCGCATCACGCGCATCCTCGGTCCCAACCTCGTATAGAAAACGGGCTGCACGCCAGCGAACCAGCTTGCTGCTGTCCGATAGGGCTCCGATCATAGCACTGGTAGCGATGGGATCGCCAATGTCCGACAACGTGTCGCCAGCAGTGCGGCGTACTGCCGCTGAAGGATCGCGCAGCGCCTCGAACAGCAGTTCCATCGCCTCCGGTGTACGAATATCGCCCAGATAGACGACTCCCAGCCGCCGCAGCTGCATTTTGTCGTCATGCAGCGCTTGCCGGATCAGCGGCAAATGCTCGGGCGTCGGCTCCAGCCGATCCAGCGCAGCGTAGCGTGTGCGCCAGTCCTCGTGTTGCAGGGCTTGCTTTAGCTCGGCATCGCTCCACTCGCGGCGTTCCTCCACGAATTCGCTGTTGTCCGCGCCGTGGGCAATCGCCTGCTGGATAATTTGTTCCAGCCGATCCTGCGGAAAGGCTGCCTCCAATTCCTGCTCAACCTCGCGGGCAATATCCGGCAGTTCACCGTAGCGGACGCCGTAATCACTCAGCTTACGTTCCTTGATCAGCGTTGCACTTGCTACACGGGTAACGGCTTGCACGAAACGGTCGGACAAGGAAATTCGTTCCTCCTGCTGACCCGCTTTAACTCGAATTTGCATGGGAAGGCCGCGAAAAAATTGTACAAAAACCTGTGCTTCGCCAAACGCTTCCCCAGAGGTTTCCTCTGGTAAATCCCAATTAGCGTCAGCACCTTCCTCGCCTAGCTGATCCCGGACCTGACCCAGAATAGTAGACCAATCGGCATTTCCTTTACGGTCAAGGGCTACAAAATCAGTCGTGTGAAACACGCTTTTGACCCCTTCAATGGCCAGCATACGCCGGATAAATGGGGGAGCCGAACGCTCATTGTCCCGTGTATATGTTCTGCGGATACCCGCTTCCAGCCGCTCATCCAGATGCAGCATCATGGTGTTCGGACTGGGAGTTGGCTCGATAGATGTTATCTTCATAGCTCGGTACAGCCTCCTGTTCAAAAGTTCTCCATATATCATATATAGCTTATCTGTATTGTACCTCATTCTGCGTAGGTCTCCAAAGAGAGAGTTTTCGTTTATAGAGAAAACACAATGACATATATCACATGATTTAGATGAGTATACCTGTTAAATAGGAGTATTTTTGAATGAAAACAGGATGCTATATAAGCCAAACTCGAAAAAATGAACATGAAAACGGAGTAGGCGGAATGGTGCTGTACAAGCGTAGCGGTCGCTTTTGTCCCCGGATTTTTACCCTATTCATAGTTTTATTCTAGAAATCCGGGGACGGTGCGGTGGGAAGTAACATCCGATTGCGCAGTGGCACTATAGGTAACTTTTAAGTTCGATTTTAGTTTGATGTTGTATTATGCATCCCGCTCCAGTGGATCGTTTTGACGGCGGCGAATGAGCAGGGAGGCGATAAGTCCCACAGAAAGAACAGCCGCCAGCAGCATAAATGTAGTCATCTGATTGCCGCCATTCCCCATCAAACGAATGGAAAGCATAGGAGCTATACTCGTACCGGCAAACAGGATGAAGGTATATAGTGAGACCGCTATGGCCCTTGCTGCCCCGCCGAGCTGACCAACTATTGTAATGAGTGAAGGGACACTCAGGGCAATGCCGCTGACAAAACATACACTGAATACCACGATAGCTATTAGAGAATGTGTCATTCCCATCAGCGCCAAGCTAAGGATGGAAAGAAGAAGAGCTGTACGTAATACAAGGTGTACATCGAATTTCAGGGCCAATTTTCCGGCGAAGGGTGAGAGAAGCATGCCGATGATGCCAGCCGACCTGACATATAGCATCTGTCTACTATTCAGGCCAAATTCGGGACTGCCAAGGTAGCTTCCCAAAACCGTATACATGCTCACAAATGACATCAGAAGAACAAAAGCAATCGTGTAGCTTAACCATAAAGGATACGAACGCAGAACGGTCCCCAACTGACCGAAGGCTGCCCAAATGCGAACCCCTCGTTGCGGGGAGGGAGCTTTAGGCAGGAAAAAAAGAACGATCAGGAAGGTGATTGCGTACAAAACACCTAGCATCCGAAATACCATATTCCATCCGATTTGTTCGCTGATGATAATACTAAATACCTGTCCGGCAATACCTGCCACTAGAAAACCGGTGCTGATAAAGCCGATGGCTGTTACCCGTTTTTCGGTTGGAAACATATCTACGGTGTATGCGAGAGCAACGGGGGAAAAGGTGGCTGCCGCCAAGCCCTGAAGCAAGCGTAGTGCAACTAATACAGAATACTGACTGGTTAAGCTGAGGGATAACGAAAGGATCGTCAATGCGAGCAATCCAGCGACGATAATCTGCTTGCGTCCAAAGCGATCAGACAATCCTCCATAAATAAGACATCCCGCTGCAAAGCCTAAGGAAAAGATACTTCCCGGCAGAGCTGCTTCAGCTAGCGTTTTTCCAAATACTTTAGCAAAGAGAGGGACCAAAGGGATCGTCACATACAGGCTGGACATGACGACAACCGCTGACCAGCATAGGATTACAGTCATCCATGCATAAGGGAGAGCAACATTTTCCTTCTGGATAACGGTATCTTTTGTTCGTAGTTTACTCATCAATAGAACACTCCTTCATCATCAAATAAGTAATTTGAAATACAAACAATTAAATATATTAGATAACCTAATTATATGTTCAAAAAAAATTACCTGCCCACCCCCAGTTTGTCTTCCATATGATGATGGATTTTTTCTATAATCCGTGAAAAAACGATCTGCTCCTCGGGCTCCAAAATACTCGCTAGGGAAGCACAGGAAGACCAAAATACAGGGAGCACTTGCTGTACAAGGTGAGAACCCGCTTCTGTAATGCGTACATGAATTTTGCGCCGGTCTGTAGAACTATGTTCTCTGATAATCCAGCCTCGTTGCTCTGTCCAATCCAGGAGGGATGTTACAGATGCACGTCGGATGCCTAGACGGTCAGCAATCATAGAGGGGCTCATCTGAGCCTGGGATTGGTGCAATCTCAATAGCAACAATAAATCTAGCTTACTCTCTGTCAGGCCGTAAGCAGCTAGATCCAAATCTACCGCGTCGAGCACATTATCACCTGTCCATAGCAAGAAGAGACCAATACGAGCAAGTCGCCGGTCTGTTTCTGCAAGGGCAGTTTGATCCATTAACTCTAGATAAGGTTCTGGTCCCAGACGAGGAAGAGATTGCTGGATGGAGTCCCGCTTACTATGTTTTGGCGGCATAAGTTCACTCTTTTCATATAATTAGGTTATCTAACTATATATCAATATAACGTATTGTCATGAATAAAACAATATCTAGAAAGAAATACTGCTACATTCAATACAGAAGCAGGGTTAAAAATCAGCTGAATGAACCAAACTGTAAATAGGTTACCAAAATGCGCCAAAAGATAAGTGAAGGAGGCGTTCCTATGTTCCGCAAGCAGGAAAGAACGCTCATTATTGTATGTATAGTAATTGCGGCCATTATGCTATATGCCGTAATTAAAAGCATAGCTCGCTTGACTCCCTAGTTGGTAATCAAGAGTGAATTCGAAGTTTTCCCTATTAAAAATGAGAAATGAAGGAGTGAAACCCATTTGTCTTCACTGGACCCTGTATTGCTAAGCCGGATGCTGACCGGAATTACCCTGTTTGTTCATATCGTATTTGCATCCATCGGCGTTGGCGTACCCTTAATGATTGCACTTGCAGAATGGCGCGGGCTGCGAACTGGTGATCCGCATTATACACTGCTGGCACGGCGGTGGGCTCGGGGGTTTGTCATTACTGTCGCCGTGGGCGTCGTGACAGGCACCTCCATTGGTCTACAGCTCAGTTTGCTGTGGCCTACCTTTATGCGGGTGGCCGGACAAGCGATTGCGCTACCCCTGTTTTTAGAGACGTTTGCTTTCTTTATCGAAGCAATATTCCTAGGCATCTATTTGTATACCTGGGATCGGTTTAAAAGTAAATATTTTCACTTGATGCTGCTCATCCCGGTAGCGATTGCCTCGTCTGCCTCAGCGGTTTTTATTACGACTGTGAACTCGTTCATGAACCAACCTCAAGGCTTTACACTCAAAAATGGAGTCATGACCAATATTCATCCCATCGAGGCTATGCTAAACCCGGCCACGCCGACCAAAGTGTCCCATGTACTGGCTTCCTCGTATACATTGAGCGCAGGGGTGCTGATGGGGCTGGCTGCTTACAGCATGCTGCGGGGGCGTAATCACCCTTATTTTAAAAAGGCGCTGAAGCTGACGGCCACCTGTACCATTGTATTTGCCATCAGTACAGTGCTGATAGGAGACGCATCCGGTAAATTTCTGGCCAAATATCAGCCGGAGAAGTTGGCTGCCGCCGAATGGCATTTTGATACGATGACACACGCCCCCTTTGTATATGGCGGCTTTATGGACGAAAACGGTGAAATCAAATATGCCCTGAAAGTGCCTTATGCACTTAGTATCCTGGCAGGTAATTTGCCTAGTACGGAGGTTAAGGGGTTAAATGACTATCCGGTGGAGGAGCGTCCGCCGCTGTCTATTCATTATATGTTTGACCTCAAGATCACCACAGGAGTGCTGATTCTCGTCATCCCACTGCTGTATCTGATCCGTAAGCGTTTGCCAGGTCGCAAACCCTACCCCAAATGGCTGCTGCTAGCGCTCATTCTGGTCGGACCGATGGCGATGGTAGCTATTGAGCTGGGCTGGATGTTTGCAGAGGTCGGCAGACAGCCGTGGATTTTACGCGGATATATGAAGGTGTCCGAAGCAGCAACCACTTCTACAAGTGTTGGGTGGATGCTAGTGTTGTTTGTTATTTTGTATCTGGTGTTGTGCTTCTCGGCCATCAAGGTACTCAGCAAGCTATTCCGTAATAAGGATGCCGTGGAAGAGATAAGACAGCTGGGCCTGGAAGGGGCTGAAGGCAAGTGAGCTATGAAATTGTAGGTATCGCTATATTGTGGACCTTCCTGTTTGGATATTTGCTTGTGGCGTCCATTGATTTTGGTGCAGGCTTTTTCAGCTTTTACAGCGTGCTGACAGGCCACCAGAATAAAATCCACAATATCATTCAACGATATCTGTCTCCGGTATGGGAGGTAACGAACGTATTTCTCATCTTTTTTGTGGTGGGATTAAACGGGTTCTTCCCGGATGCGGCTTATTACTATGGTACGGCGTTACTCGTTCCCGGCAGTATTGCGATTGTGCTGCTCGCGATCCGGGGAGTATATTATGCTTACAATACCTATGGGCATTCGGGTAAAAATAATATCGTCTACATGGCATTGTACGGTGCGACTGGGCTGCTGATTCCCGCAGCACTGTCGACGGTCCTCGCTATTTCAGAAGGCGGCATTATTATAGAGAACAGCACAGGTGTTCATCTGCAATGGGGCCAGCTATTAAGCAACCCTTACACGTGGGCAGTTATTATTCTGGCGCTGGTGAGTGTATTGTATATATCGGCGATGTTTTTGTCCTTTTATGCCAAAAGGGCAGGGGACAAGGTAGCTTTTGAAATCGTACGAGGGTACGCGTTACTTTGGAGTGCTCCTACGATTTTGGCGAGTTTGTTCGCATTTTTCCAGATTAACAAACAAAATCCAGACCATTTTGCCAATATGCTTAGTATGGCCTGGATGTTTGTCGCATCCTTCATATGCTTTGTGGGAGCAGTGTATCTGGTCTGGCAGCGGCGGCATTTGGGTATCTCCTTCATCCTGGTGATGCTGCAATTTGCATTTGCCTGGTATGGCTATGGCCGCTCACATCTTCCGTATGTTCTGTATCCCTACATTAATGTATATAACAGCTTTACGAACTCTACGATGGCGTATGCATTGATTACGGCGTTTGTTGCGGGTCTGCTGGTGCTGATTCCTTCGCTGATCCTGATATTGAGATTGTTTCTGTTCGATGCAAAGTATGTACGAGGACAAGCGGGAAAGAAGGGGTGAGTTAGAGTGGTTGCTTTCGAGCATTTTACGATCATGTATGAGTCGCCGATCATTATCGTGGTGGCGATTGTGTTTTTGTTTATTTATTCGGCACGCTTTAAAAATCCACAGGACTGACAATCATGTGGAGCAGGCCTTCTGATAGATCCGGGAGGTCTGTTTTTGCTGTATTATCGCAGAATTTCCTTTACAGATGTGATTGAATTATACTTTACATAGTTCAGGATGTTGCATCATTTCATGATCACATTTGAGTGACAATATAGAGTTAAATTGAACCGTTGTGTTTTTTGGAGAACGGGTCTGTCAGGGAGGGGGCTGCATCATGCCTAAAGTGCGTTTTAACAATATGGATCATGTAAATACCGATAAAACCATCAAGCAATTCAGACAATGGCGGCAGGAGCGACGCAGCAAAATAAAGGATTACACGTTCGTTGTGCCCAACCATCTCCCGGAGCTGGAGTTTCTGCATAGTAATCGGGAAATGGCGACGGCGACCTGGGTGGGCCATTCAACCTTTTTCATTCAGTACCTTGGGCTGAATATGGTCACCGATCCGGTGTGGGCAGAGCGTATGGCTTTTGATAAAAGATTGGCTCCGCCCGGCATTCGCATTCAGGATGTGCCACCGCTGGATATCATTCTGCTGTCACATTCGCATTATGATCATTTACATTTGGCATCGTTGCGGAAGTTATATCGTGCAGATACATTGATACTCGTCCCCTCGGGGTTAAAGTCGAAAATGATCCGCAAAGGCTTTCGCAACTGCCATGAGCTGCAATGGTGGGAGCATTTTACGGTAGGTGGAGTGCGGATTACATTTGTTCCGGCACAGCACTGGACACGGCGTACGCCGTTTGATACCAATACTTCACATTGGGGTGGATACGTTCTGCAAAGTGAGCAGCAGGTGATCGGTTCTGCCACGTCTGTTGCAGGCTCAGATGCTCACGCAGAATCAGACTCAGCGGAGGCACCTACGTTGTATTTTGTGGGAGACACCGGATATTTCCGTGGGTTTAAGGAGATTGGCGAGCGCTTTGCTATTGATCTGACCTTTATGCCGATTGGTGCGTATGAACCGGAATGGTTCATGACCTCACAGCATGTGACACCGGAGGAGGCGTTGCAGGGCTTTGTGGATTGCGGCGCAGATCAGATGATCCCGATGCACTATGGAGCCTTTAAGCTGGCGGACGATACGCCGAGAGAGGCGCTGGATCGTCTTGAAGTGGAGCGAGAGCGCTTGGGGATTGCAAAGGAACGCATCCATGTACTGGGGCACGGAGAGACGCTGAAAATTGGGCGCCGTTGCTCAACCAGAATCTGAAGGGTTCAGTAACGTATATAAAATAAGCGACTCGGTGGACAATGAATTTGCCTGCCGAGCCGCTTTTTTTAGTTTTAGGCTACCGTCCAGAATTAAACGGCTTCGATATCACTCGCCAAAGAGGAATCATTGTTCGAGATGGGATGACGAACGATTTTAACCTCATAAAATGTGATTTTGTTTTCAATAATATAGTCTGGAATTTGACGGTGGTTGTGGGATTCGCGGAACGCTTCACTTTTCGTCCAGCCTTGGAAGTTCTCTTTTTCCTGCCAGCGTGTGCTAATCGTTACTTCCTCATAATCCTTCGTGTTTTCCGTCAACAGCACTTCCAGACCGAGGAAGCCTTCCATTTTTTCAACCTGTCCTTCTTTGTTAAATCTTTCGATGAGCAGGTGGGCATTACCCGGTGTAATTTTAGATGTATTTGTAACGATAACCATATTAAATTCCTCCTGAATGATGTGGTATGGTCGGTATAATAACCGGATAGCCATCCTCAAATTTGATGGTAGCGTTCATTTCATAAATGTCGCGAAGAAAAGCAGACGTCAAAATCTGACGGGGTTCGCCAGCGACGGCGATTCGTCCCTTTTTAAGCGCAATCATATGATGACAATAGGCCGCAGCTTGCTGCAAATCATGCAGTACCATAACAATCGTCAAGCCGGACTCGTGATTGATACGCCGCAGCATATCCATAACTTCAAATTGATGGGCGATATCCAGAAAAGTGGTCGGTTCATCGAGTAAAAGAATACCCGTTTGTTGGGCCAAGGCCATTGCAATTCGCGCTTTTTGTTGTTCACCTCCCGATAGAGTATGGAACATCCGATCTGCATAGGGCTTGATGCCTGTGATTTCTAGGACATGGTCGATAATATGCTGGTCTTGTCTGGTAGGACTTGTCCTCAAACCCTTGGTATGAGGGGATCTTCCGTAAGCGACCAGCTCACGGACTGTTAATAACGGCAGCATGTCCTTCATTTGCGGCAGCATGGTAATCGTCTGGGCAAAATCACGCCGTTTATATTCCTCTACGGGCCTGCCCAGTACGGAAACCTTGCCCTGATCCTGCTTGAGCAGCCGGGTCAAAATCCGCAAAAGCGTAGACTTGCCTGAGCCGTTGGGACCGACAATGGCAGTGAGTTGTCCGGCGGGCAAGGTAATGTTCACATCGTCCAGCTGGAAATATCCGCGTTGTAAGGAAAGATGCTTACCCTGAATGGCTGTCATCCGAAATTCCCCCGTTTCTTGAGCAGGATTAAGAAGAACGGTGCCCCAATGACGGCCAGCAAAATACCGACAGGCAGCTCAATTGGGTCAAACCAAGAGCGTGCCACTGTATCCGCCAGGACAACCAGTGTTCCGCCGCCCACAATGGAAAGGGGGAGGAGGAAACGATAATCTTCCCCGATGAGCAGCCTTATAACGTGGGGAACGACCAGTCCTACGAACCCGATCAGCCCGGCTACACTGACCGCCGTGCCGGCGAGCAGGGCAGAAAGCAAGATAATGAGCATCCGTTGAAGCTCTACCCGCTGGCCCAGCAGCTGTGCTGAATCATCACCCAATAGCAACAAATTTGCAGGCTTAATGGCAAACAAAGAGGCGATTAAGCCAATGATAGCGTAAGGAGCCATGAACTCCAGATGATGCCAGCTTCGTCCATTTAACCCGCCAGATAGCCAAGGAAGTACAGCCTGTACGCGGTCGCTGTACATGACCATTACTCCGTTGGTGAGCGCGCCCAGCAACGCGTTGATTGCAACACCAGCCAGTACAATTTTGACAGGGGAAGCCCCTCGGTCCCAAGCCAGCAGGTAAATGACGATCGCACTCAGAAAGGCTCCCAAAAAGGCGGTTACCGGAAGAAGGTAACTAAGCTGTGGAAGCATCACCATCGTAATGACGGCTGCAAGCCCACCTCCAGCCGATACACCAATAATGCCTGGGTCAGCCAATGGATTTTTCATGACGCCTTGAAGAAGTGCTCCTGAAGCTGCGAGACAAGCGCCTACCAGTAAACCCACCAACACTCTGGGTAGTCGGAGATCCATTAGGATCGTGCGATATGTGGATTCATCATTATGTAGCAAAACCTGATTGATTTCTTGAAGTGGAATCGACACCGAACCGTAGGCTAGACCGTACACAGAGACAGCTAGCAGTAAGATCGGAAGGGTAATCCAGGCGATGGTGCGTCTTCTGGTGCGCTGTAGTTTGTTCATCGTCATCGCCTATTTCGCCGGATACAGCTTTTGGTGCATCAAATCCAGCGCTTTAGTGACCCGTGTCCCCGGATTCGTCCCGAACAAATCTGAAGGTAAAACTTCGACCTGATTGTTTTGGACTGCCCTGATTCCGTTCCAAGCTGCATTTTCCTGCATTTCCTTTATAAATGCGGCTTTAACCTCTTCCGTATTACCATGGGTCATGATGAAAATGTAATCAGGGTCAGCCTGTACGATGCGTTCTGTGTTCAACTGCGCATATTGCGGGAAATTTTGCAGGCCCGGAAAATCAGCGGCGATATTGGAGCCACCTGCAACTTCCAAAATATTTCCGCCTAGAGAATTCGGCAGCGCCGCCATGTACGTGGCCGGGGCTCCGTAAACCAGCAACACCTTCGGTTTGGAGGTAGAGGCTGTTTCTTTTTGCAGCTTGACTACCTGTTGGTCAATTTGTTGGTTCAGCTTTACGGCCCCGGCCTGCTTTTGCAGTAATTGTCCGAACAGCGTAATTTGTGACTGGATATCCTGAACGGAATTGGCCCCAGTCAGCAGCAGTTGTGAACCGACTCCTTCAATAGCTGGAATGTCTTTTTCATTCATAGGATAATTGCCTAGCACGACATCCGGTTTGAGCATCGTGATTTTCTCCAGATCCACTTCATGGGTGGAGCCTATTTGCTGAACATTTTCAGCAGCAGGTACGACGGAAGGTCCATTGGAGTTGGGTCTGCCCACGGCTGTCCCGCCTAATGCGTAAATAATATCCAGATCGCCATTGCTGAGCGCAACGATATGTTGAGGGACCTTTTGAAACGCCAACGTCCGTTTTGAAAAATCAGTAACTTGAATCGTCGCGCCGCTTGTCGTGCTTGAAGCGGTAGATACGGAAGCGCTGGCTGGTTTGTGATCTGCGGAGGTACCATTACTACATCCGGTAACTGCCAATAAAAGCGCTGCGGACGACCACAACACATAAGATTTCATGTTATTCCTCCTGCAATTTTCAAGTTAAACAATAATGATAATCATTTTCATTTATGTATAAGAGAATGATAATGAATATCACTGAGTATTGTCAATTGAAAAAAGCAATTTTTTAAATAAATTTTGAACTAAAAACAAAAGAGAGTCATTCGAATTATAGAAGAAGGAACTACAAATTTTTATTAAAAAATAGCATATATCAAGGGATTACGTACACACAAATACATATTGACATTTTCGAAAAGTGTAAGATATATTGGTGATGGGTTTACTTGATTTTGCGAAATTATGGAATAGAGAGGTGGGGAGACAAGCTCGAAAAGAGCTATTTTTTTTAAATTATTAATTGAGAATGATAATCAATTAGTTATATTCTCGTGGGGAGGGACTGCTGTCAAAATGAAGAAGGGGTATTCTGCAATTATTGCTGTGTTTCTGCTGGTGAGTGTGCTGAGCTTTTGGCCAACTTCGTCATCTGTAGGAGCCGCTGCGGCTTCTCCGAAATTGGCGGATGGTACATACACGCTCAAATACAATATTCTCAAGGCAGAAAATGATTCGGTGTCCATGGCAAATGATTATTTTGAAAAACCAGCTAAGTTGTATGTAAAAAAAGGTCAAATGACCATGCAAATTAAGCTGAATCATAGCGAATGGACAACCGGGTTTAAAGTGGATTACAAAGGTAAAATCATTGATACCAAGGTCATCCAAAAGGATGCCAAAGCCGATACTCGCACCGTGCAATTTCCCATTGCGAGTGTCAACAGCCCGTTGATCTCTAAAATCCATGTTACTGTCCCTGCTTACAATTACGATCATGACTATACGATCCGCTTCGCTTTTGATTCCAAAAGCATCAAAAAAGTTGCAGCCGTCCAGTCAGCGAAATCAGCCAAATCTTCCAAAAAGTAAATTGAAGCCATCTTTATCGTTCATAAAATCAACATAAATTCAAGCATAAAAAATTGAGGAGTGTGTGTAGATATGAATATGGTAATGAATCGCTTTGAGCAATTTTCTTTCAAGAAGGCATTCGTAGCACTGATCATGACAGCACTTGTTTTTGCACTGATGGCTCCACTTTCTGCTAAAGCAGCAGCAGCCGACGGCACGTATAACGTAGATTATACCGTTCTGAAGGATCAAACCAATGAAACTTCTCGATTGGACAGCTATCTGACGAAGCCTGCTCAGGTTACGGTAGCTAATGGCAAAAATGTTGTTCGTCTGACTGTGAAAAGCAGCAATCTGATTACGGCGTTCAAAGTAGAGCAAAATGGCGTATTGCAAGATGCGACTGTAGTAAGCACAAATCCGGCGAACAACACTCGTGTCGTGGAATTCGAAGTGGCTGACCTGAATGCCAAAGTAAATGCTTACGCTGAAATTACCATCCCAGTGATTGGCTACACAGGCAAGTACGATGTACAACTGCAATTCGACGAAATCTAATCCAAAATAAAACGTAAAAGGAGATTAAAACATGAACATGATTATGAATCGTATGGAGAAATTGTCTCTAAAAAAAGTAATGCTCACTGTATTGATGGCTGCGCTTGTTTTTGTGGTACTAGCCCCATTCTCAGCTAATCAAGCGAACGCGGCTTTGCCTAATGGAACGTATCAATTGCCTTATACCGTTTATAAAGATGGAACCACTGAGCCTTCTTACATGGATACCAATGGTTATGTAAAAAAACCAGCCACACTGATTGTTACGAATGGTCAATACAAAGTGCGAGTAGCTATTACTAAAAGTGCTTGGGTTACTGAATTCAAAACGCAACAAAACGGCCAGTATGTGAATGCGACTGTGGTAAGTACATCAGGTGATACAAGAATAGTAGAGTTTCCTGTAAGTAATTTTGCTCAAAAATTGAACGTTAAGTTGCATGTAAGTGTACCAAAAGAATACACTGGCGGCATTCCTTACGATCACGACTATGTTGTTCAATTCCAATTCGACGACAGTGATATCTAAGGGTTTCTTTTTGAGATAATGATTTTGAACTGAATGCTCATTTGGAGCTTAGTTCCAAAGCTCCAAATGAGTATATTTTAAGTAGGGGGATACATCACCTTGAAAAGCCGATTGAACAAATATATTACGACATTCGCTGCTATTCTAATGTTGTTTTCTTTATTTTCACCATACGCAGGAGCAACACCCGAGGATGAATCCACTTCGTCGAATTTGCCTGACTCAAGCACTACAGTGACTAGTGCTACGTATGCTACTTATGAGTATCCGGTAGAACTGCCCGGTCCATATGTTGAGCCTACGAATGCTATAACAACAACTGAAGCGACTTATGCAGATGGAGAATACCTGATTGATTATAAGCCTTTGCGCAAGACAGTCAGTGGAAGCACCAAGGATTCAAGTTTTAAAACAAATTATACCTACCCTGGAGATTTGATTATTAAAGATGGAAAATACCATTTTTCATTTAAATTTGCAGAGGCTCAAGGGCTTTCGAAATTTCTAGTTGAACAAAACGGGGAAACGGTTCCCGCCAAAATAGAAGTAGATTCCGGAAAAGCTTCGGGAACGGTAAGCTTCGATGTTTATGATTTTCATCAAAATGTAAATACGGAGTTTGGATTTAACAGCAGTTCTCCATGGTATGTAGATACCGATCCGGACCGTTCAGTGAAGGAATGGATTGAGTTTGATCCTTCCAGTTTGAGACTTAAAAACTCAACCGAGAATCCAACCGTTCCACCAGTGACACCACCGGTAACGCCTCCTGGCACAGGAGAAAAGTTAGCTGATTTGGACTTTACCCTCTTGAAAGATGGAACAGAGGAAAAGTCCATGATGGATGGGTATACGGAGAAGCCAGGCTCGCTAATTGAGCGTGGAGGCAAACAATATGCCCAGTTTACGTTAAAGAATAGTAAGCAAATTGATGGCTTTAAGGTAGAGCAAAATGGAGTGTTAACTGACACCTCTATTGTAAGTGAAGACCAGAATGCGAATACACGAGTTATCGAGTTTGAAGTAAAAGAACTACCAGCCAAGCTGAATGCATGGGTGAGCATCAACTGGCCTGAGTTGGGCTACGTGCATACTTATAATGTAGATCTGCAGTTGGCTTCTGTACCTGTACCAACAACTTTGGCGGATGGAACGTACTCTATTAACTTTGATACTTTGCATGCAACCAAAGATCAGCCATCGGCCATGGCCCAATATCTGTTGTCTCCGGCGACTTTGACGGTATTGAAGGGACAAAAAGAAGTTTCCTTCACCATTAAAGACAGCACTACCGTAACAGAATTCAAAACAGAGCAAAACGGGACACTTACGGATGCAGATATTATAAGTGAGGACAAGACAGCCAACACGCGTGTTGTGAAATTCAAGGTAGCTGATTTGGACGCAATTTTGAATGCACAGGTCCATGTGAGCACGACTTATCCAGGTGGGGTTTATGAGATGGACCATAAACTTCGTCTTCAGTTCGATAAAAATAGTATCACAGAAAATGGAAGCTCTCCAGAAACGACATCCAATCTGGACTTCACTCTTTTGAAGGATGGAACGAATGAAGTTTCTATGATGGATGGGTATACGGGGAAACCAGGCACCTTGATTGAACGTAATGGCAAGAAGTATGTTCGTTTCACCTTGAAAAACAGTAAACAAATTGATGGTTTTAAGGTAGAACAAAACGGAGTATTAACTAATGTTGCTACAGTAAGTGAAGACAAAACTGCGAATACACGAGTTATTGAATTCGAGGTTAAAGAAATACCTGCTAAGTTAAGCGCATGGGTAAGTATCAACTGGCCTGAACTGGGCTACGTGCATACCTATAATGTAGATCTTCAATTGGCTTCTGCACCTACATCACCTAGCTTGGCAGATGGAACGTATGCTATTAACTTTAATACCCTGCATGCAACCAAAGATCAGCCATCCGCAATGGCGCAATATCTGTTATCTCCAGCGACTTTAACGGTAGCAAAAGGACAAAAAGAGGTTTCCTTCACCATTAAAGACAGCACTACCGTAACAGAGTTCAAGACAGAACAAAACGGGACATTAACGGATGCAGATATTGTAAGCGAGGACAAGACAGCCAACACGCGTGTTGTGAAATTCAAGGTAGCTGATTTGGACGCAATTTTGAATGCACAAGTGCATGTGAGCACGACCTATCCAGGTGGGGTTTATGAAATGGATCATAAGCTTCGTCTTCAATTTGATAAAAACAGCATTACAAATGCTCCAACCCCGGTTGATCCTGGGACGCCAGGTACACCAGGCACGCCTGGAAAGAATTTAGCTGATGGAACGTATTCAATTAATTTTGATGCGTTGCACGCAACCAAAGATCAAAAATCGGCCATGGCGCAATATTTATTGTCTCCGGCTACGCTGACGGTATCGAAGGGCAAGTATGAAGCCTCCTTTACGATTAAAGACAGCACCACCGTGACAGAGTTCAAAACAGAACAAAACGGGACGTTGACAGATGCAGATATCGTTAGTGAGGATAAGAATGCGAATACACGTGTTGTGAAATTCAAGGTGGCCGATTTGGACGCTATTCTGAATGCACAGGTGCATGTGAGCACGACCTATCCAGGTGGGGTTTATGAGATGGATCATAAGCTTCGTCTTCAATTTGATCGCAGCAGCATTACAGCTAAAGGACCGGATAACGGAACCACAACTCCAGTGGAAAATGGCAGATACAGCATTGATTTCTCCGTACTCAAAAACGGAAGCAATGAAATATCTGTGATGGATGGATATATGCAAAAGCCAGCCACACTGTTAAAACAGTCCGGTAAAAATATCATTCAAATTAAAATGGACAAGAGCAGCTGGATTAAAACGTTTAAAGTAAATGGTTCTGAAGCTCAGGTGGTTGAACAGTCCACCTCTGCAGACACAAGAACAGTACAATTTGAAGTACCTAATCTGTCAGATAAAGTTACAGTGAACACGCATGTCATCGTACCTGGATTAGATTTGGGTGGCATCCCTTATGACCACGTATATGATGTGCAGTTCCAATTCGAGCCTGCCACCATTCGCAGCTTTGTTGAGCCTACCTCTTCAGGGGCGGCTGATCCTATCGTTAAACTGGATTTTGACAAGCTTGCCAATGGGAAATATGCATTGAAATTCACCATTGTGCTGCCAGATGGCATCACAGGATCTGAATCTCCGGCTCAACGCTTCATCACTAATGAACCAGCGCAATTGGTCGTGGAAGGCGACAAACGGTTTGTAGGTCTGAAGCTGCAAAACAGCAATGAAGTTAAGGCGCTGCGCATTTGGGATAACGCAAGTGGAGGTTATCAGGATGCAGAAGTGACCCGGGAAGATGCAGCAAGTAATACGAAGGACGTTCGTTTCAGTGTAAGTGACTTTAAGAACAACGTAAAAGGTCAACTGGTTGTCTACGATGCTCCAAAAGTGGCAAGTAGCGCTCCGATGGTTTTCAAGGCGGAGGATCGAGTAGAAAAGGTATATGATTTTGAATTTAAATTCGATACCAGTAATGTATCTTATCACAACGAAACAAAAGCAGACGAAGTAGAACAGGGGAAAAATAACTTAGCCGATGGAGAGTACACTGCGAACTTCCGTGTGCTTGCAAACGGAACGGACAAGGATTCTTTGGTGGCTCCATTTGTACAGAGTCTGGCCAAGTTGATTGTGAAAAATGGTAAGGTTCAGGCTCATGTAACCGTAACAGACAATCAGGCTTTGAAATTATTCCAAACGGACTTTGAGGGCCGCTACGCGAATCCGACGATTGTGGGTACCGACACAAAAGGTGATACACACACAATTGCCTTCGAAGTACCCGATCTGGATAAAAAGCTGAGTGTGTACACACAGGTATATCTGCCTGAGAAATACATTTTTAATGAGAAATTCGGCGGACAGATTCAATTTGACCGTGCATCGCTCAAAGGTGAAGGAGTTAATGCAGCTACAACTGCAACCGCTACTGAATCGGCAGCAGCTTCTACGGACAAAGCAACAGAAACGACCACCTCGGTAGCTGAAGCAAAACCAGCAGTTGAGCAACCAGTTCAACCTGCTTCCGAGAAGCAATACACGATCAATTACAACGTATTTAAAGACAAAACGAATGAAGCGTCCGTCATGGATGGTTATCTCGATAAACCAGCCACATTGATTGAAAAGGGAGACAAGCGCTATATCCAAATCACTTTGAAAAACAGCTCTTGGATGCCGACTCTACAAGTGGAGCAAAACGGTACCCTAAAAGATGTGGAAGTGATCTCGACATCCGGTGATACACGTATCGTTCAATTTGAGGTAGGGGACTTGTCTCAGAAAATCAGTGCTTACACACACGTTATTGTGCCTGGTTTGGTCCTAGGCGGAGTACCGTATGATCACTGGTATACGGTTCAGTTCCAATTTGATGAAGCAAGCCTAAAGGTGAAATAATCTCAGGTTATGGCATCAATGAAGCCTGAATAACAGCAAAGTTTGTATGCGAGCAAGTCTTGGTGTCCCGGCATCAAGACTTGTCAGCATTTACATACCCGAAAAAGTGGGACTCACGCTGTTGCTCTATATTTTGAATTGAGGTGATTGGATTTTCATGAAACAGTATGCAGCTTTGGCTCAAAGGAAAGCGTTTGGTTTCTATGTGTTAATCGGCATCATGATCTTGTTGCTGGCCGGATGTTCCGGGGGAGCACAGGCCGGACAGAACCATAGCGATGGTTCGACTTCAACAGCAGCGTCAGTTGCAAGCGGAAAGTCGCCTGATGATAAAACAGCAACTCCACGTATTGTGGCGACTACAGTAGCCATTTCTGAAATTACGGATGCGCTGGGCTTGGATTTGGCTGGCAAGCCGACAAGCACCAAAGTATTGCCTGATCGTTACAAGGATGTTCCTGATGTGGGAAATCCGATGAGTCCTGATATGGAAAAAGTAATGTCCTTGAAACCTACAGATGTGCTTTCGGTGACCACACTCAAATATGATTTGGAGCCTAAGTTTAAGGACCTGAACATTAATGCTGAGTTTTTGAATTTTGAAAGCCTTGCGAATATGCAAAATGAAATTCAAAAGCTGGGAGACCGATTTGATAAAGCTGAAAAGGCGAAAGAGATTAATGGGGCCTTGGATGCCAAAGTTACTGAGATTCAGCAAAAGATTAAAGGCAAGAAGTCTCCTAAAGTACTAATTCTACTGGGTGTTCCGGGAAGCTATCTGGTGGCTACCGAACATTCCTACATTGGGGATCTGGTTAAAATTGCAGGCGGAACAAATGTGGTTCAAGGTGAGAAGGTGGAGTTCATAGCCCACAATACCGAAGCCTTGCAGCAATCCAATCCTGATATCATTTTGCGTGCTGCACACGGGATGCCGGATGAGGTTGTAAAAATGTTCGATGAAGAGTTCAAAACTAACGATATCTGGAAGCATTTCAACGCTGTGAAAAAAGGGCATGTTTATGATTTGCCTGAACCGTTGTTTGGCACCACAGGGAATTTAGCGGCAAGCTCTGCGCTGGATGAGCTGATGAAAATGCTGTATCCTTCGAATTAAAGGAAGCTGATGACATGTCCAAAAAGTTATGGAGCCTGATTGTTGTAATTGTCTTACTCGTCGGTGTCATGCTGTACTCAGCGATGACAGGCAGCCTCAAGGTGAATTTGAGTCAGTTGGTGGCCGGATTGTGGACAGGAACAGATGATCAGGTGAATGTGGTCAAGGATCTTAGACTACCGAGAATTATCGTAGCTGTGATGGCGGGTGCAGCCCTTGCAGTGGCGGGCGTTTTGCTGCAAGCCGTCATGAAAAACCCGCTGGCAGATTCCGGGGTGATCGGCATTTCTTCGGGAGCGGCCTTGGTCTCGCTGATCGCGGTGACCCTCTTTCCGGCGCTTTATTTCTGGATGCCGTTCTTTTCATTTATCGGCGGTGCGTTGGCCTGCCTAATGGTCTACGGATTTTCATGGAAATCTGGCTTGCATCCTATTCGACTTATTCTGATTGGGGTGGCAGTAAACGCCATCTTTTCCGGCCTAGGTCAGTCGTTTAACTATCGGGGCAGTTATGCGGTCACCAGCATTAACCAGGTCACCACCTCAACCTTGTCTATGAAAAAATGGGTAGATGTCGAGGTGATTGTGACTTATGGCGGAATTGGTTTAATTTTGGCCATGCTCGTCTTCTCTTGGTGTAATTTCTTGTCCCTTCAAGATAAAACGGCTAAAAATTTGGGCCTTAACGTGACACGTGCACGACTTTTAATTTCTGTGATAGCAGTGCTGCTTGCAGCAACGGCTACAGCTATAGCAGGAGTAATTGCTTTTATCGGCCTGCTCGTTCCGCATTGTGCCCGCTATCTGGTTGGCTCGGATCATAAGTGGCTGATTCCGTTTTCTGCCTTATGCGGCGGTTTGCTGCTGTTGCTTGCGGATACGCTGGGGCGAACGGTGCTTGCTCCCAATGAAATTCCGGCCTCTATTATTATGGCAGTCATTGGCGGACCATTCCTGATATTCCTGATCAGAAAGGCGGATCGCACCTATGGACATTAAAAATATAACCTTCTCCTATGATCGGAAAACAGATCGTCTACATGCGATCAATGCTGTTATTGAACGGGGACGAATTACTACGATTATTGGGCCCAATGGATGCGGCAAATCGACACTGCTCAGTGTGATGTCCAACAATGCCGTTCCTCGCAAGGGCCAGGTGGTTCTGGATGGCAAGGAGATAGCCCACTACAAGCCCAAGGAACTGGCCCGTCAATTGGCGGTAGTTCATCAGCAGAACGAAGCGCCCTCTGACCTGACAGTAGAAAAACTCGTCAGCTTCGGAAGACTGCCTCATAAGAGCATGTTCACATCCAGCCGGGACGAGGACGAGGAAGCAGTCGAATGGGCTATAGCCTGCACCAATCTGGAGGAACGCAGGACACATACACTGGATCAGCTCTCAGGAGGAGAACGGCAGCGTGTGTGGATTGCAATGGCCTTGGCACAGCGAACGCCGATTTTATTTTTGGATGAGCCGACCACCTATCTGGATATGTATTACCAGCTTGAGATTTTAGAGCTGATCCGGCAGCTTAATCAGGAGCATGGACTGACCATCGTAATGGTGCTGCATGATATTAATCAGGCTATTCGGTATAGTGATGTGATGATCGCTATGAAAGAAGGACGCATAATAGCGAATGGTTCGCCTATAGAGGTCGTTACATCCGAACTGATTCAGGCAGTCTATGGTGTGAAGGTAGTTATAAGACAGGACGAGGAGGCGGGCATGTATCTTATTCCGATTGGCGTCGGAGATTCCGAACATTTACACGCACAGAGAGAGTGTAAGGTATCTGTCCTTGAGTTATCTCATTGAATTTAAAACATAAAAATGGTTCTGATCCAGGTGTTTGTCAGGTGACAATCGTGAGGACAGAAGCATTTTTTTATTTTATTTATAAGATATTGGATGAGATTCAGGGGCAGTTCTGCTTAGACTACGGTTCGAATCCGATCTTTTGTGTGTTATACTATTGCCGTCGGTAATTTTGTGTTTAGCACTTTACTAATGATAAGGATGGTATGCTTATATGATCAGTACAAGCGGCGTAACGCTTCGTTATGGTAAACGCCCACTTTTTGAAGACGTAAATATCAAATTTACTCCTGGGAACTGCTACGGCCTGATTGGGGCGAATGGCGCGGGTAAATCCACCTTTTTGAAAATTCTTTCCGGTGAAATTGAAGCCAATTCAGGTGAGGTTCACATGACACCGGGCGAACGGATGGCTGTCCTCAAGCAGAACCATTATGAATACGATGAATTTCCGGTTCTGGAAACCGTTATTATGGGTCATACGCGTTTGTATGAAATCATGAAGGAAAAGGATGCACTGTACGCCAAAGCGGAGTTTTCCGAAGCAGACGGTTTACGTGCTGGTGAATTGGAAGGCGAATTTGCAGAGCTGAACGGTTGGGATGCCGAGCCGGATGCGGCTGCATTGTTGATCGGTCTGGGGATTCCGCGTGATCTTCATGACAAAAAAATGGCTGAAATGAGCGGCAATGACAAAGTGCGCGTTCTGTTGGCACAAGCGTTGTTTGGTCGTCCGAACAATTTGCTGCTTGATGAGCCTACCAACCATTTGGATCTCGAATCCATTCAGTGGCTGGAGAACTTCCTGATGGACTATGAAGGCACTGTCATTGTTGTATCCCATGATCGTCACTTCCTGAACAAGGTATGTACGCATATTGCGGATATTGATTTTGGTAAAATCCAGATGTATGTCGGCAACTATGACTTCTGGTACGAGTCCAGCCAGCTTGCACTTACACTGGCTCGCGATGCGAACAAGAAAAAGGAAGAAAAAATCAAAGAACTGCAAGCCTTTATTCAGCGCTTTTCTGCGAATGCTTCCAAGTCCAAACAGGCAACTTCGCGTAAAAAGCAACTGGATAAAATTACGCTGGACGACATCCGTCCATCGAACCGTAAATATCCGTTCATTAACTTCAAGCCTGAGCGTGAAGCGGGCAAACAATTGCTGACTGTAGATAGTCTCAGTAAAACCGTGGAAGGTGAGCAAGTACTGAACGAGTTCAGTCTGGTCGTGAACAAAGGCGATAAAATTGCGTTTGTAGGTCCGAACGGTCTCCCTAAAACAACGCTCTTCCAGATCTTGATGAACGAACTGGAAGCGGATAATGGTGAATTTTCCTGGGGGATTACAACGAGCCAAGCGTATTTCCCGAAAGATAACTCCACTTATTTTGAAGGTGTGGATCTGAATCTGGTGGACTGGTTGCGTCAATATTCCAAGGATCAGGATGAAACGTTCCTACGCGGCTTCTTGGGACGTATGCTTTTCTCAGGCGAAGAAGCGCTTAAGAAAGCAAGTGTGCTGTCCGGGGGAGAAAAGGTTCGCTGTATGCTGGCAAAAATGATGCTGAACGGTGCTAACGTACTGCTTCTGGAAGAACCGACCAACCACTTGGACTTGGAATCTATCACAGCGCTGAACAATGGTCTGATCGATTTTGACGGGACTATTTTGTTCACTTCTCATGACCATCAGTTCATTCAAACCATCGCGAATCGCATCGTGGAAATTACACCAAACGGCGTAATCGACCGTACGATGAGCTATGATGAATACTTGGAAAATGAAGAAATCGCTCAATTGCGTGAACGCATGTATCCGGTAGAAATCGGCTAACATCCGAACCGCTAATTTCAGCAAATAGATAAACGAAAGAGGAGCTCCATCAGGCCATTGCCTTGGCCGGGAGACTCCTCTTTTTTCGTTTTGTGCCATGACCCTTAGCTTACTTGGTTCCGAGAGTGAGTCAAGATAGATCCCGCCTGATCTCGGTCCCCTATATAGCCTAGAGGGTGGCTTATGATCCGCCTGTACGACGGCGTTGGTTGTTCGGCTTCTTCGTATTTTGGCTTTTCAGTGTTTTGGTGGAACCGCCTTGAAAGCCGCCCTGCTGTGAAGCGCCGGACTGCTGTTTTTTTTGTGCCAGCTTTTCGCGAATAGCATCTGCGAGATTAATTTTACGTGGTTCCTTAGCATCGCTCATGAATAAATTCCTCCTGTTGCCGCCAGATTCATGTCAATCATGCTGGATTGAAGAAAAACGCGGCTGTGTCCTCATTTTATACGTTTTTAAAAGAAGGGACAAGGGCAACAATGATAACACATCGCTGGAGTGAGGCAAGAGGAGATATGTCTGCTTTTTGCATGAAGGAAAAATTGTTTTGTGTAACCTACAGGGATGGGGCCTGGCAATACTTTTTCATTGTTCCTACAGCGATGTAGAGTGGAAAGACTGTTTCTCTAGACCCACACAAAGTTCGTCTGTTATCCTAAAAATAACAGTTTTCCACAGGCGAATTGTTATTTTTAGGGCAGCTATGCTGCTTGTTTGAGGGGTAGTGTAAGGGCAGCTATGCTGCTTGTTTGAGGGGTAGTGTAAGGGCAGTTGTGCTGCTTGTTTGAGAGGGAGTGTAAGGGCAGCTATGCTGCTATTTTTATTTCTGGGCAGATCTTTACGCTGCGAACTATCTATTTGAAGGAGTGTCCTCCGTTGTGGTAAATGTCTATGATGAAATACGAAAAGGTGAGCGAGGGGCGTGGGTAAGCATTGCTGCTTATCTTTTGCTGTCCGCTTTTAAGCTGATTAGCGGATATATATTTGCCTCTAGCGCGTTGCTGGCCGATGGATTCAACAATGTCACCGATATTGTGGTGTCGGTTGCTGTATTAATTGGTCTGAGAATTTCGCAAAAACCACCAGATTCCGACCATGCCTATGGACATTTTCGGGCCGAAACGATTGCGGCGCTGCTGGCGTCCTTTATTATGGCTGTCGTTGGTTTGCAGGTGCTGATTGATGGAATCGGAAGCATTTTCAAGGGAGGAAAGCAAATACCGGATATTACCTCTGCGGGTGTGGCTGTGATTTGCGCAGTGATTATGTTCGGGGTGTACCTGTACAATAACAGGCTCGCTCGGCAAATCAACAACAAGGCGTTGCTGGCTGCGGCCAAGGATAATCTATCAGATGCACTCGTCAGTGTTGGAGCAGCAGTGGGCATTATTGGCGCACAGTTCGGGCTGCCGTGGTTGGATACTGTGGCGGCGATCGTGGTAGGATTCATTATTTGCAAAACGGCGTGGGAGATTTTTAGGGATTCCACACATAGCTTGACTGATGGATTTGATGAGCAAGAACTGAACGACTTACGGAGTACGATTGCTCTTATACCTGGAGTAGAGGGAATTCGAGACGTTAAAGCACGGGTACACGGTAACCATGCGCTGGTGGATGTGGTCATTGAGGTGAATCCGCAACTCAGTCTGATTGAAGGACATCGGATCAGCGATCGGATTGAGGAACGTCTACAAGAGGTTCATAATACGATGCACGTTCATGTCCATGTAGAACCTAAATTATAGATTAATTATTAAATAATTAGTGTTAAAAGTGACTTTAGACCTATATGAAAAAAGGTGTACACGCTATCTTTTGTGACGTTTGGATTATATCTCTCTTCCTGCTGCTTTTACTATAATGAAGGCATGTCCGGCTATATTCGTCGGAATTATGCTCTTCAAATTCGTAAAAACAGCCAGGAGGTGCAACATTGAGAAGACGCGTGATGGGAATGCTCATGACGTCAGCCGCGCTGTTGGCAGCAATTCATGTGGCGCCGGGTCAGGTTGACGCAGCGGCATCGACAGCATCCACAGGACAGAAGGCGGTTATTCAGGCGGCTGTAAAGCTTAGATCCGATCCTTCGACTACGGGCGATGTAGTCAGCTTTATGAAGCAGGGAGAGGCCGTAACGGTATTGGAGAAAACGAATAGCTATTGGTATAAGATCAAGACCTCTGATGGAGTAACCGGCTACACAAGCAGCTCCGACAAGTACATAAAAGTTGGCGCTACCAGCGTCGCTGCTGCTGTCACCCCGTCTGCCAGCCGTAAAACGGAAGCCTCAGAGTCAGCTAAAACTGTTTCAGCTTCAGTTAAAAATGTTTCAACTAAAGAGGCTCCGGCTTCAGTGAATAGTTCTGCCGGTCAAACGAAAGCTACGATTCAAACGTCCGTTCGTTTGCGGGCGGAGGCATCCACTTCTTCCGAGGTTCTGGGCTATATGAATACAGGGGATGTCGTTACGATTACCGATTCCAGTAACGCGTATTGGTTTAAGATCACCACTGCTGATGGTACAGTAGGCTATGTCAGCTCATCTCCACAATATATTCGTATTGGTGAGGGGGTTGTTGTGCAGCAGCCTGTGGCATCTTCGGCTGCACCCGCTTCAGATACTACTGCTCTACCTGCGGTAGCGTCTCCTGCTTCGACGGTTAGCTTGCCTTCTGGTGATGCAGCGGCTGCAATCGAACAGGTTATTGACACAGGTATGACTTACCTTGGAACACCTTATGAATATGGTTCTGATCGCAACAGTACGGCTACTTTTGATTGCTCGGCATTTACTCGCCAAATTTTCCGTCAGGCTGTAGGGATCCAGCTCCCGGCAGATTCTCGTTCACAGGGTGAGTGGATCAAGCAGAACAGTCAGCCGAATACAGATATGACTACACTGAAGCGTGGCGATCTGCTCTTTTTTACAAATTATAATGCATCTTCCGGGGCGTACACGTCCTTGGATAATTCCTCCCAAACGATTACGCATGTAGCTGTATACTTGGGAGACAACAAGCTTCTCCATACGTTTTCTGTAGCGGCCGGTGGTGTAAAAGTTACGGATTTCAGCAAGCCTTGGCAGGATCGTTTCCTGTTTGGGGGCAGCGTGATCCAATAAAAACGCCGTTCACTGTTAAAAGCTGCATCAAAAAAGGATGTTCCACATCTCTGTTGACCAGGGTGGGAACATCCTTTTTTGATAAGCATATGATACATATCACGTTTGGGTGTAGCTATCATCCAACGTCTATGAAGCTCGTTTTCTTCCGGTAAAAAGTGAAATAACGAATAAGACCAAAAATAGCACAAATAACATTTTGGCTATTGTAGCTGCTACGGAGACGACGATACCAAAAAAACCTAAAATCCCGGCGATCACAGCAAAAACTAAGAATAAAGCCGACCATTTCAGCATGTTCTGTATCCTCCTTTGATTGTATATAATGTGGCATACTCGCGCCCCGATAGAGCGTGGTAGCAGATGATGGTGACTTCTACAGATTAAGTGTGGCTGTGCCATCATTATACGTTGTTTTAAACGGTGCGAGGGCCCGTGAATCATAACCTTTGGAGCACAAGAAGATACCAGTCTGGACGTTGTTTCGTGTCGGAATGTAGAGGGTAACTATGCAGTAATCATAAACATCATCGTGAAAGACGAAAGAGAGGTTACGCTATGTTAACACAGGTCAGCATTTTTATTATTGCTATCGCATTTGCCGTTCTCGTTATTTACCTTATTAAGACATTGAAAGCAGCTCAAGGTTCTCTAGATAAGGTAACTCAAACCTTGCAGGAAGTACAAAAGACAGTCGATGAACTAAGTTATGAAGTAAAACAAACGGTTCGACATGCAAATGACATCACCGCAGACGTTGATCATAAATTGAAGCAAGTGGAACCTGTGATGGAGTCGGTTAAAAACCTGGGGGAGGTACTCAGCGAAGTGACGCTGGCCGCCAAGCAGGCTTCAACAGCGTTAATGACACGCCTTCAGAAGTCACGTAGCACTGCGAGCAGCACTTCCGGAACGGAGAAGGCGATCAAGTCAACGGGATCGAACAGACCTTTGACTGCAACAGAGCGGACGGTTCAGAGCTACAATGCCACTTATGGGGAACCTGCGGGCAAGCCGGCTAAGAACTGGCTGGGTTATGTAGACATCGCTGCTGGGGTGTGGCAGAAAATGCGTCAGTAGTATAGTGCTGAACCGTAAACTATAGGAAATTCATTGAAAGGGTGAGAATTATGATGAAGACATTATTACTAGCCGCTGGTTTGCTCACTCCCTTTTCCGGACAGGATACGGTTCAGCAAACCGTCTCCCCGCAGACAGCGGGGCATATGGTAAGGGCTGTTCAGACGATAACTGATCCACATGCTGTGCCAACTGATTTTCATACCTTAAATGGCATATCTCTGGATGATACTCGTGCGGATGTATTGAAAAAACTGGGCAAGCCACTTCGAATTAAGAAGGATAAGCTGCTGCTTTCTACAGAATATCAATACCCGGATGTCACCGTAGGTATGCGTGAGGACGTCGTCTCCTATGTGCATGTAGATCCTGCTGCCGGTCGAATCAAAGTGAATGATAAGTGGCTGCCACTGCAACGGAAAACGCTGGATCAAGAGCTAGGCGGCTCGCAATTTACGGCAGAAGACGGAGAGGTGTATGTGCGCGGGCAGCGGGCGATCAAAGTATTTACGGATAAGACGTCTGACAAGCCAAAGTATGTTGAGTTTTTTGATGAAACGGAGTGGTAATCGATTTTTTCGAGGCGTGACATCATATGGAAGTTTCAAATGGATGAATGAAGTGTAATAGTCAGAGAAGTCAATCCTTAAAGGAGCGTGAGAAACATGAATCAGACCAATCATAAATCTTATGCCAAGGTGGTAGAGAACGGTGTACAAGCCGTTGAAGCTGTGAATGAGTTGCGTAACACGGGCTATCGTTATGAGGATGTGTTCGTGCTCGCTCATGATCAGGATCGGACGGATCGTATCGCCGATACGGTAGCTGCCAAGGAAATCGGGATTAAAGAAGAGGGCGTTTTTGACTCCTTAGCGAATTTGTTCCGTTCTCGTGGCGATGAGCTTCGTGCTAAAATCACTTCCTTAGGTTTTACCGATACGGAAGCAGATTTTTATGAAAAAGAATTGGATCAGGGTAAAGTGCTGGTTATTGCGAAAAAAGCGTGATTTTCCAGCTCATCATAGGATTAAGCAAACTTAGATTTGAAAAAGAGGATGTTGGCCGCAGCCCAAGTGTTTCGCGGGTCCTCCAAAAACATAGATAAGGAATGGGGTTTTAGCCTCATTCCTTATCTATGTTTTTGGAATGCCTGCTTACGGAAACGCTATTTCTAATTAACAAGGGTGTTGCCCCATAAGCAGGTATAGTATAATACATGGGTTACAGATAAGGAGAGAGCAATGAGAATTCTAATTGTTGATGATAATCCAACGAATGTCATTATTATTCGTGAAATACTAAAAAAAGAAAATTATCGCGATGTGATCTCTGCCAGCTCGGCCGCAGAAATGCTGGAACATTTGGGAATCGGCGACCGTACCATTAGTCTTCGCCCCCGTCCTTCGGATATTGATTTGGTGCTGCTCGATATGATGATGCCTGAAATGGATGGCATTGAAGCTTGCAGTATTGTACAGGAATATGAACATTTAAAAGATATTCCGATTATTATGGTCACCGCTGTAGGCGATTCTAAAAAATTGGCCGAAGCTCTGGATGTGGGAGCCGTCGATTATGTCACAAAGCCGATCAACAAGGTAGAGCTAATGGCGCGAATTCGATCTGCCTTGCGTCTTAAGCAGGAAAAAGACTGGCATAAGGACCGGGATCAGCGAATTCAGGATGAATTGAAACTGGCTGCGATGGTACAGCAGGCGGTGCTAAGTCCTGCCATTCAGGACCCTATGCTGCAAGCGAATGCACTGTACCAGCCTTCCTTTGAACTGGCGGGAGATTTATATTCATGGTATCCGCTAGGAGAAGGGAGATATGCCATTATTTTGCTCGATATGATGGGCCATGGCATTTCTTCTTCTTTGTTTTGCATGTTCATTGCATCTGTACTCAAGGATACGGTGACCACGTATGTGGAGCCGGAGAAGGTCATACAAGAGCTGAATCGTCGTTTTAATCAACTAGACCTGGGCAAGCAGCTGGTACAGTATTATTTTACGGCGATTTATATGGTGATTGATACTCGTTCACGGCGAATTGACTATGTAAATGCAGGGCATCCTCCCGGCTTGCTGTTCAATCAGGACGGTAGCATAACCAAATTAGACCGTGCGTGTAGTCCGGTCGGATTGTTTGATAAAATTGATGCAGAGATGCACACGATTTATTACGAAGGAACTGGGCATATCGCTTTGTATACAGATGGCTTGCTGGAGACGGTAGAAGGTGAATATGAGGAACAATTGGAGTATCTGACTGCCTGTCTGCGCAAGTATGAGGAATGGAATGAAGAAGCGATGCTGGATGCGTTTTTTCGTAACGAGGGGCCGCAGGATCGCGATGATGATAAGTGCCTGATCTGGATTTCATTGAAAGAGGGAGAGAGCTTGCATGAAAATCAGAAATAAACTGCTGATTGGCTTTGGATCGCTTATGGCGATCCTCCTTGTGCTGACGCTAATCAGCTATGACCGGATGGGGAGCTTGAATGAACAGCTGAACCAGGTTTACCAAGAACGATATGTGAAGGTCCGGAAAACAACGGCTATACGCGGACAGGTGAACGATATGGCTAAAGTCATGGCCAATCTGATCTTGAATCCAGGCTCCTCTGTCAGCGAGGCCAAGCGCGAGATGGATGATATTTCTGCTACTGGAACAAAAGTGCTGGCTAGTCTGCAAACGGATTCCGGTACGAGTGAAGAGCAACAGCAGATTGACCGGGTGGCTGTCGCCTGGAAAGATTATCTAAACTATGAAGAGAGACTCGTTTCCTTATTGGAGCAAGATCGTATTGAGGAAGCTAATGCTTTCCGTAATAGCACGGGTCTGCCTGCTCAAGAGGAGGCAATGGACAGCATTAATACCCTAGCTGTTTTCCAAGACCGGGAAATTGATAACGATATGAAGCAGGCCAATCAGGCTTATGAGGAATCTGTGCAGATTACCACAATCCTGATGGCGGCCGGTCTGATGATGGGCTTGCTGGTTATTTTGTGGGTGCTTCCTAGCATTGCCAAAGGTCTAAATACCGTTAACCTCATGATGAACGGTTTTGGCAAGGGAAAGTACAGGGCTATCAGCCGGATGAGTGTGGCCTCCAAAGATGAAATCGGAGAGGTTGCTCGTGTGTTTCAACAATTGGCTGGAGACCTGGATGAAAAAAGGAAATTCGAGCATTCCGTCCTTCAAACGCAGAAGGACCAAACTTGGCTTAATGCCAATACTGCTCGATTGACTGAGCTGTTTCGCGGTGTGAATTCACTGGAGCAGGTTGCTCAGATGTTCATTAGTGAGTTTACACCCATTTTGGGGGGCAGCTATGGAGCCATCTACCTGCAAGGAAAAGAGGTAGAAGACAACCGGTTCAAGTTATACGGCTCCTATGCAAAGGTGACTGGCGAAGGCTCGATCAGAGACGCTATCCAGGTGGGCGAAGGTTTGCTTGGACAGTGTGTTCTGGATCGTAAGCCAATCTTGATCACAGAGGCACCTGAAGGATACTTGTCCATTGGCTCCGCCTTAGGAGAAAGTAAGCCAGTTGGAATTATGATTTTCCCTATTATGTTCGATGATGAATGCATTGGTGCCGTGGAAATAGCGTCACTGGACCGCTTCAGTGATCTGGAAACGAAGCTGTTTGCTCAGTTAGTGGAGAGTTTGGGAATCATTTTGAACAATATCAAGGGACGGATGCGGGTTGAGCAACTATTGCGCGAATCACAAGCACTTACCGAGGAATTGCAATGCCAGTCCGAAGAGTTGCAAACTCAGCAAGAAGAGCTCAAGCGTTCTAACGAGAATTTGGAGCAGCAAACAGAGGAGCTTAAGCGTTCCGAGGAATTATTACAGCGTCAACAGGAAGAATTGGAGCATTTTAATACTGAACTGATTGCTAAAACGAGAGCACTGGAAGAACAGGTTCGAGAAGTGGAAGAAAAGAACGATGAGATCGAACGTGCACGAGCCCAGTTGGAGCAACAGGCGATGCAGCTTGGGATCACAAGCAAATACAAATCCGAGTTTTTGGCCAATATGTCGCATGAATTGCGTACTCCGCTAAATAGCTTGCTTATTCTTTCTCAGCTGCTGTCTGAGAACAAGGAAGGCAATCTCAAGCCCAAACAAGTCGAATATGCACAAACCATTTATATGTCGGGCGCGGATTTATTGAAAATGATTGATGAAATTCTGGATTTATCCAAAGTGGATGCTGGAAAAATGGATATTAACCATGAAACGGTCCATTTGAAGGAACTGGAGCTGTTTGTAGAACAGAATTTTGCTCCAGTCGCAGCCAAACGAGAGCTTCAACTGCATACCGAAATCGACGAGAATTTGCCAGATGCTATTATAAGTGACGGTTATCGTCTCAAACAAATTTTACGTAACTTACTGTCCAATGCGTTCAAGTTCACCACGGAAGGTTCTATAAGTTTCAAGGTATCTCGGGCAAATGGAGAGCAGCTTCCGGGTATGCTAAATCCACGAAAATCCTATCTGGCTCTATCTGTGCGTGATACCGGCATCGGGATTGCTTCAGATAAGACAGATCTGATCTTCGAAGCCTTCCAGCAGGTAGACGGTACGACTAGCCGAAAATACGGGGGAACAGGGCTGGGGCTGTCGATCAGCCGTGAGCTTTCCAAATTGTTGGGCGGTGCCATTACAGTCGAATCCGAGCAGGGACAGGGCAGTTGCTTTACACTGTATTTGCCGGAACAAACGCCTACCGAAAAGAATAAGGATTCTCATTCGAGAGAGGCGCTTAACAGTGCAGATGTGCCTCCGGCTTTTGAAGGCGCCGCTGCTTCAGCGGAAGCAGATCTTCCAATGATTATGCCAGCTGAACGCTTACCTGTGTATCAGATACCTGCGAAGAGCGGAGCGGAGGACATACATCCGGGTGACGACCGAAACGAGATTACCCCGCAGGATAAAGTGCTGCTGATTATTGAGGATGATATTAATTTTGCTAATATTTTGTACGACATGGCCCGTAGTCGGGGCTTTAAGGCGTTGATTGCTCTCAAAGGAGACGATGGGCTGAACATGGCTCATTCCTATTTGCCCGACGCCATTATATTAGATATTCAGTTACCTGTGATGGATGGCTGGTCCATTTTGGGCGAGCTGAAAGGCAATTCGTCGACACGTCATATTCCAGTACATGTTATCTCAGTCATAGATGATGTGAAACAGGGCTTGATGATGGGCGCAATTGCTTATCTCAAAAAGCCTTCCTCGAAGGAGAGTCTGGATAAGGCATTTTCACATATAAAGTCGTATACGGACCAAATGGTAAAACGCCTCCTTGTGGTTGAGGATGACGATAATCAACGCAAATCCATTATTGAGCTCATCGACCATGATGATGTGGCCATTACGGCGGTATCGACAGGTAAAGAAGCACTAAACGAGCTGGCCACCCAGCGGTATGACTGCATGGTACTGGATCTGATGTTGAGTGACATGACAGGCTTTGAATTGCTGGACCGCATTCGGGAAAATGAGCAGCTCACCGATCTGCCGATCATTATTTATACAGGCAAAGATCTGGATAGTAAGGAAGAAACACAACTTCGAAAATATGCAGAGTCCATTATTATTAAGGATGTCAAATCACCGGAACGACTTTTGGATGAGACTACATTGTTCTTGCATCGGGTGGAGGCAAATCTTCCTGAGGACAAACGTAAAATTTTGCAGAAGCTTTATAACAAGGAAGAGCTGTTTGAAGGCAAAAAAATATTGTTGGTAGACGATGATATTCGTAATGTATTTGCTCTGTCCAGTGTGCTGGAAAGCTATCGTATGGAGGTTACCTTTGCTGAAAATGGAAGGGAAGCACTGGAAATGCTCGAACAGACACCTGATTTTGATCTGGTGCTGATGGATATGATGATGCCGGAAATGGATGGATATGAAGCGATGCGACGTATCCGGTTAATGCCACAATTCGAGAAGTTGCCTATTATTGCCCTGACAGCCAAGGCGATGAAAGATGATCGTTCCAAGTGTATTGAGGCAGGCGCTTCCGATTATGTAAAAAAACCGATTCAAACCGAACAGCTTTTATCATTAATGCGAGTGTGGTTGTATTCGTAACCCAAAAAAATGGGTAATATAAAACGACACATGATTGAGAGCGGTGCAGGCAAAACCTATTTAGGAATTGGAGAGAGATTATGACATCGAAGGATATGGCGGATAATGCTGCTAATGAAGTGAAATCGAATGACAATGAGCGGGAAATGATTGAGATTGAGCTGTTGCTGGAAGGTATACATCGGCTGTACGGCTACGATTTTCGTAATTACGCTCTGCCTTCGATCAAGCGGCGTATTTATTATCATGCGCAGTCCGAGAATGTAAGTACGATATCAGGACTTCAGGAGAAGGTGCTGCATGATCGCAGTGCCTTCGATAGACTGGTACAGAGTCTTTCTATTCCGGTGACCGAGATGTTTCGCGATCCGGAGCTGTTTCTAATTTTTAGGCAAAAAATTATTCCTATTTTACGAACGTATCCATATATCCGAATCTGGCATGCAGGTTGCTCCACAGGTGAGGAAGTATACTCTATGGCAATCTTGCTGCATGAGGAAGGCTTATATGACAAGGCCCGTATTTATGCAACAGATATGAATAACCTGTCTTTACAGCAAGCGAAAGAGGGCGTATATGGGATCGACCGAATGAAGCTGTATACCAAAAATTATTTGGAATCTGGGGGCACACAATCGTTCTCTGAATATTATACAGCCAAGTATGATTCGGTGATGTTTCATCCCTTCTTACGAAAAAATATCATTTTTGCTGAGCACAATTTAGCGACAGACCGGTCTTTTAACGAGTTCAATGTGATTTTTTGCCGGAATGTTATGATCTACTTCAACGATGAACTTCGCAACCATGTACATGGGTTGTTTTATGATAGCTTGAGTCATTTTGGTGTTTTGGTGCTTGGGGCCAAGGAATCCATACATTTCACCGATTATAGTGATTCCTACGAGCCGCTGGACCGGGTAGAGAAAATATACCGGAAGATTAAATAGAGATGCTTAGGAGGATTCCATGGGGCTTCATGAACCGATTCATATATTGCTGGTAGATGACAGACCTGAGAACCTGCTCGCTCTTGAGGCAGTGCTGGAGAGTGAACAATATAATCTGGTAAAGGCCACATCAGGGGAAGAAGCGTTGCGATGTCTATTAAAAGACGAATTTGCACTTGTTGTCCTCGATGTGCAAATGCCGGGTATGGATGGAATTGAAACCGCAAAGCTAATCAAGGCCAGAGAGAAGACGAAGGATATTCCGATTATCTTCATTTCAGCTAACAGCAAGGAAGCGGAGCATTTGTTTGCGGGATATTCAGCGGGCGGTATTGATTATATGGTGAAGCCGTTCATCCCTCAAATTCTCAAGTCCAAAATTGAAGGCTTTGTACAAATGTATCTGACAAACAAGCGCTTGAAAACACAGTCCATGCTGCTTCATCAGAAGACACAGGAGCTGGAAAAGATGAACAGCGAACTGATTGCCGCCAAGGAGGCGGCAGAGATTGCTGCCAATGCCAAAACCGAATTTTTGGCAATGATGAGCCATGAGATTCGCACACCTATGAACGGTGTCATTGGTATGATTGATCTGCTGATGGAGACAGAGCTGCAAAACGATCAACAGGAATATGCCGATATCATCCGCCGCAGTGCAGACGCGCTGGTCGCGGTCATTAATGATATTCTGGACTTTACCAAGCTGGAGTCAGGCAAGATGGAGGTTGAGGAATATCCATTTGATTTGGTTTCCTGTATCAAGGAAGTTTTCAGCCTGTTTACGGTAGAGGTGAACCGCAAGAATTTGGAGCTGGTTTATTTTCTCGATGAACAGTTGCCTCCCGTGTTATATGGAGATATGGGAAGGTTGCGCCAAGTACTGATTAACTTGGTGTCCAATGCCGTCAAATTTACAGACCAGGGCGGGGTATATGTCTTCGCATCGGTTAAAGAGCGTAGCGACAATGGGCTTACGGTTGAGTTTTCTGTAAAGGATACAGGGATTGGTATTGATCCTGCCAAGGTTGGAAGGCTATTTCACCCTTTTTCCCAACTGGATTCTTCAATGACACGCAAATATGGTGGAACAGGTCTAGGACTCGCTATTTGCAAAACCTTAGTGAATATGATGAGCGGAGATATCCGTGTGGATACGAGTGGAGAACAGGGTGTGACGTTTCATTTTACAATGAAGCTTGGCTTTGCCAAGGAAAATGAACTAGAGGGGGAGTCCAGCCACGATTGGGAAATTCCACAACAGGAGCCCCCAACCCGTAGACCTGTACTGGTTGTGGATGACCATCCCATCAACCAGAAGCTGATGGTCAATATACTGGATAAGCTTGGCTTGGCTTCAGACGTGGCAGCAGATGGGCAACAGGCGCTTGATATGGTCACTGCGAATCAGGATTACGACTATATCTTTATGGACTTGCAGATGCCTGTAATGGACGGCCTGGAGTGTACGGGTAGAGTACGTGAACAGTTGGCGGGGAGATCTCAACCTGCGATTATCGCTATGACGGCTAACGTCATGGAGGGAATTCAGCCCCGATGTATTGAGGCTGGAATGAACGATTATATTAGTAAGCCCGTTAAAATCAGCAGTGTAAAACAGGCGTTGCTCCGGCATTCTCCAGACCATTTTCCAATGCAGCCAGGTAAAGATCGAATCAATGAAGCTTAGCTGGTGTTATTTGACAGGTGTATAAAAAGTTATAACGTGATTCAAACGCTCGTATATTGGGTTAGTATGTAGGGAAATCTTTTTTTGGGAGAGTAGGCCTATGAATACAAATAAAAATGAGAAGTTCAATGCGATCACAGAAACAGCTGATGGTGTAAATACCGTTTATCTGAGTGGAGAATTAGACCTTTCGGTAGCACCTGATTTCCGTCTGGTCATGGAGCCTTTAGTGGGGGAATCCAGCCAGGATTTGATTGTTAACTTGAGAGACCTTAAATACATTGACAGCACAGGCATTGGTATTTTGCTATCCATTTTAAAAGCAAGGCATGGGATGGAGTCCCGGTTTACGGTTCAAGAGGTACCGCCTCAGATTCAAAAACTGTTTGATATGACCGGTATTGCCAAATTCTTTGCCCCCCAGGAGAATTCCCAATAGGAAAGGAAAGAAAAAGAAATGAATGCTCAAATTCAAAAAGTAGTTCTTAATTTGCCGGCCACAGCTGACTTTGTTGATATTGTAAGATTAAATTTATATGGTATTGCCGCTAAAATGGGATTCTCTTATGAGGATATCGAAGACATGAAAGTGGCTGTATCGGAAGCCTGTAATAACTCTGTCCTTTATGCATATGGTCATGAGGGAGGAGTCGTGGAAGTAACATTCGAATTTGACGAAGCTTCGTTGTCCATTCGTGTCAAAGATGAAGGGGAGAGCTTTGAACGTGTGGAGGACCCGTCTCGTATCGCATCCTTGCATGACAAGGAGTTAAATGATGCGCAAATCGGCGGATTAGGCTTTTATCTCATGCAGGCGCTTATGGACGATGTTCAAATCTTGAATGAGACAGGAAAAGGTACCGAAGTGGTGTTGGTAAAGCGTCTGACCAGAAGTGAGGAAAGAGTATGAATGAAAAGGTAACTCCCCCGGAGTCGATGGATGAAGCCGTTGGTCTAATCTGGGAGTACCAGCAAACCAAAGATAACGAAATTGCTACCGTGCTGATCCGCAAGTATGAGCCTATGGTCAAGATGGCTGCCGGGAAGATATCCCGCAACCGCCCGGACTTATACGAGGATTTATATCAGACCGGTCAGATGGCTTTGATACGTCTGCTCCAGCAATACGATATCAGCTTGGGTATCCCATTTGAGCCGTACGCTATGAAAAGTATGCTGGGACATATGAAGAATTATTTACGCGATAAATCCTGGTACATACAGGTCCCTCGCCGTATCAAGGAAAAGGGAGCGCTTGTTCAACATGCGATTGATGAGCTGACCGTCAAATTAGAACGCTCACCCAATGTGAACGAGATTGCGGAGTATTTGGACCTTACCGTTGAGGAAACGATCGAGGTGCTTGCAGGTCGCGAATGCTACCACTATGTTTCACTGGACTCGCCATTATCCCAGGAAGAGAGTGCAGCTACGTTAGGTGAGCTTATTAGCTCAGATGCTAACGATTTTGACACGGTGGAAAAACGGATGGATCTTCAGCAGGCCTTAAGCCAACTGAAAGAGCAGGAACAGAAAGTGCTTCTTCTGGCATTTCAGGATGGTCAATCTCAACGTGCGATTGCGCAGACGTTGGGCGTATCGCAGATGAGCGTTTCCCGTATTCAGAAGCGGGCAACAGAAAAGTTGAAGCAGATTATGTCTAATTCCTCTATTTCATGACAAGATCGCTGAATTCATGGCTTATAATATTTGACGTCCCATCGTAAGGACACGTTATTCCAATTAGGGAAGCGTGTCCTTTTTATAAAGCGGAAAAAACAAAGAAAGGATGGAATCCATGACAGCATTTGAACAGATTTCTACCTTTCGTGGAGGATGGGAATGGTGGGACATCTGTGCTGCGGACTGGCAGGATTCGGTCATACAGCACTTGAAGGAGAAGCTCCCAGAGGCCGCAGAGTGGCTGGATAAGGTAGAGGACATTCCATCCAGCTTTATTTCTGTACGCTTTCCAGATGGCAATCAGCCGTTGATGTGCGGATCATTGATCTACTCCGTTCAGGAGGAGATCGACAGTCAGCGCAATTGCAACAAGTTTTATTTTCTAGTTCTAAACCAGAAGCTAGTGACCTTAAATTTGGACCAAAATACCCGTGAAATTATGCATACCCCAGAACGCCAAACCATGCTGCAACAGTGTGAGGATGCGGCTGATGGCATGTTCGTATTGGCGAGAGCTGTGCTTCATTATTTTCATACGGGAATGGATAAGTTTGAGATCAACCTGAGAAGACTGGAAGAGGACATGGAGAAAAGGAACGCACGTACGCTGATGGATTCTATATTGAATGCGCGTTTCGAGCTGTTGTATTGGAGCAATATGTTCATTCCTTTTTCAGAGCTGGTCACGGCTTCCCGCGAAGCCTATCTGGATAAGCTGGAAGAAAATCGCTTTTTTAAGCAGTTGCTGTACCGTGTCACTCGGATGGAGGGACTATTCCGCCATTATGAGAAGGAAATCGACACACTAATCTCCATTGATGACGCCATTTCCGCATTTAGGGGCAATGAGATTACGAAGACACTCACGATCGTGACCGCTGTATTTACGCCGGCCACTGTAGTGGGCGCTATCTGGGGCATGAACTTTGAAAATCTGCCTTGGATCAAAACAGGCTGGGGTTTTACCTTCGTGATTATGGCTACTCTGTTAAGTATGGCGGGGATGTACGGCTGGCTGATGATGAAGGGATGGACAGGAGATTTATTAAAAACAAACAAGCGTAACAAATTGTAGCGGCTGCTTACGGCAGTTACAATGTGCATTCAAAAAACGATCCATCACAACCGGGGGCATTTTAGGAGCTCATTACCGGTTCGATGGATCGTTTTTATATGAAATAGAAGACAATCACTTAGTACCTTGGCTCATTTTGATATATCCTAACAACTCGGCGATAAAATCTCCGATGACTGGAAGATTTAACTGCACCAGGAAGGTAAGCAACCAAGCGAGTAAGGCGAGTACGACCACTGTACCCAGTGTAAGGCCAAGACCCCTTGAAATCCCAGCCGTCAGATTACTAATAATTCTTCTTTTCGTACTGGAGTAGTTCTCTATAATATCTTTGAATTCTGCTTTTTCTAATGTATCTGCGATTTGATCTAGACGTTTGTTAAGCCGCTTGACCTCATGACGTAGCTCAAAAGGATGTTCATCCACATCAAAATCTCTTTCATGATCATGCTTTTTAACATGAGTAGGTGAGGTCTGCTTGGATGAAACCTCGTCTGGTTGATCTTGTGTCTGTAGGGGGTGAAAGGTTCTCTTGTTGTTCCGAGCAAGATCATCTCCATAGGAGCTTGGTTTGTTCATTGTCATCCCAGCCTTTCTATCATTTAAAAACAGCCAGCTTCTTGCATGCTGGCTGTTCAGTGTTTGGAGCTCATTTTGGTTGTAATCGGAATGTATTCGTATTAGGAATTTGCATTTAATTGCTTCTGAGTGTCCTTGGCTGCCTGAGCAGTTGCATCCATAACTTCTTTATCTGCTTTAGCCGCTTCATTAGC
This sequence comes from Paenibacillus sp. JJ1683, assembly GCF_053006485.1. Lineage (NCBI taxonomy): Bacteria > Bacillati > Bacillota > Bacilli > Caryophanales > Paenibacillaceae > Paenibacillus > Paenibacillus sp. JJ1683. The sequence goes on along the minus strand of NZ_CM129820.1, from coordinate 4,758,630 downwards.
AACATCAGCAGAGGCTTTAGTTACGCTGGATACGATGTTGTCTTTGCTCTCGGCCACCGTTTTGGCTACATCTGCTGTTTTGGTAGAAACGGTTTTGGCCAAATCCGTCGCTTTACTGCTGACTACGGATGCAACATCCTTGGTTTTATCGGAGACAACAGTCATTTTTTCGGACAGATCGCTACGCAAATCACGGCCTGGCTTTGGAGCGAACAGCAGGGCTGCCGCAGCACCAATCAAACCTCCAATGAATAAACCCTTTGCAAAACCTGAAGTGCTTGCCATATTCTGATTGTCAATGTTACTCATGATATATCACTCCTTTTATAGAATAAAAAATATATATAAATGTTAGGTAGCCCTTCTTAATAGCTTGGACACAAGTCCGAGCAAGAACACGAACAATGCGGTTCCAAGTATGGCTGGAATGACTGCAAAATCTCCGATGACTGGACCCCAGTCTCCTAGAATCATGGCACCGAGCCAAGCTCCTACAAAGCCAGCAATCATAGAGCCCGCAATGCCGCCAGGCATTTCATGACCAGCCAGTGCATCGCCAATCAATCCGATAATAATAGCCATTACAATACTTAGGACAATTCCCCACACAAGGATCGCCTCCTTTATCCTGAGTTCACACAACGATAATATTTTTGATGAATGCTGAGCTTTCGTTATTTCTTCGCCTTGCTTACTTCGTATATAAACGTTGTGACCCTGAGTGAAACAAAAAACCATCTTAGAGCGCTTTATGGGCGGGGGAGAGAGGAAGGGGAGGAACCCCACAGACGCGCTCGCCAATAGACCACGGGAACGGTAAATACCAGCCAGATCATACCTGCAATATAGCCACCTACAATGTCGGTAGGAAAATGAACTCCTAAATATACACGGCTGAGGCCAATTAAGAGAACGAGTAATGCACCAAGAACACACGGAAGGAAGAATGTACGCTTATGAACCTTTCGTTCTATAGCCCAAATGGCAAATATCATTCCGTAAAATCCCATGGAAATCATCGCATGACCGCTGGGAAAACTGTAACCTCCTGCTTCAACCAAATGTTGAAGAGACGGACGTTCCCGTTGTAAAAATTCTTTTATGATCGTATTTAGCACCCACATCGCCGTAAAGCTGCTTAGGATGGCAAAGGAATACGCTTTTGAGCGGAGATAGACCCAGCACAAGATTGCGGTACCGATTGCTATCAGTAATGATATGCGGAATGAGCCTAACGATGTAATGAAGATGGCGACGGGTAGCAGTCGGTAATGAGCAGCAGCCGTGTTCGGAAAGACAATATCCTGAATGCGCTCATCCCAATATAGAAAAGGAGCTGTGCCAATCCATCTTACTGAATAGGCAATGAGAAGTAAGACAGCGATCATGATCATAGATGCGGATAGACTGCGACGCAAATAGCTTGGTAAGAATCGGAATCGTTGAGGTTCATGGGATAGCATATGTAGTAAATCGCCTCCTTATGGCTGTGATAGATTCATTTTGTGTACTATTAACTTAACGAATAATGAACGGGAGAGCAAAACCTGACAGAGACAATAGGCTGATTGACGCATATAAGTGCGGGGTAAAGGGATCGTATTACAGCGTTTGTCAATGCCAGGGCCGGAAGTGGATTAGGAATCACGAAGTAAGGGCTGCTTTACGGAACTGGAATCCATGGAGGTGTTAAGGATGATTAAAATAGTGACATCAGCAGAGAGACATACCTCAAATAAGGGATGGATTCATAGTGAGTTTAGCTTTTCGTTTGCAGATTATGAAGATCCGAGCAATGCCCATTTTGGATGTATGCTAGCCCATAATGATAATGAGCTTAAACCGCAGCAAGGGTTCAAAAGACATCCGCATCATGATTTGGAAATCGTCACCTATGTAATTGAAGGCCTTCTGCATCATAGCGACAGCTTGGGTCACGAACAGGATCTGAAAAGCGGCTCGATTCAGGTTATGAGTGCAGGCACCGGGATTGAACATGAGGAGCGAAATCCTGGGGATGAAAAACCGGTTCGCTTTTTGCAAATGTGGTTTCTACCTGAGAGTCCTGGCCTTCAGCCTTCTTATCAGGTACAAAGATTCAAGCACAGTGAACGCCTAAATCGACTTCAGCCCGTAGTGTCTGGTTCAGAGGTGGAGGGAGCGCTGTCGATTGCACAGGATATAAATCTGTATCTGAGCAGATTGGAAAAGGGACAGCAGCTTGAGTATCCGCAGCAAGAGGAGCGCCGCACTCACATTTATATCATTAGCGGTCATGTCGAAGTTACGTGTCAGGATGGGGAATTTCAGTTAAAACCTGGCGATGCTGCGCGAATTCAAAAAAGCTGTACATTAAAGATACTAGCTACAGGGAATGAGGAAGTATCTGAACTGGTATTAGTAGATTTGCCTTGAAGCATCCATGGGTAAAGAAAGAAGTGGATGAAAATACGTATATGCATCAAAAAAATAAAGCTCGTATCCCTTGCGCGTCTGTTAAGACGACCGGAGGTACGAGCTTTATTTGTGGTGACACACTTAAAATAGCCAAGCTGTCTGTCCTACAAGCTGATTTACGAGGACTTACGCAATCTACCCAGTTCGGAGACAATGGCTTCAACCTCTGAAATGCTGAGGTTAGGCTTGCTGATCACCATATCGTAGACATCATGGATGTCCTCGTATTGCTCTAGCGAGAAAGCGGAAGCCTGCATAGCAGCACCACTCGCCATACGAAGCTTGGTTTTAATGCCCTCAATCATATACTCAATGTTGGCATGAGACGGTACAGACAAATCCATCGTTAATGTTCCATCCTTTCATAACAGGGGAAGTTGCCTGTATTGTATCATGTTTTTGTTGTAGAATGTACTGATAGCCAGATTACCGATATACAACTGAATGAAGGAGGATGGACAAAGTTGTCTTTGTATAATCGAGCTTCCACATCTGGTCGCTCGCCCGTAGAATCTAATGTAGAGAAAACAGATCGCGACGGACTCGCACCGTTTTTCCGAGAAATTCAACATCAGCACGCTATAGATAAGTTGACTTTTGTATGTATCGGTACAGATCGCTCGTCGGGTGACTCACTCGGGCCACTGGTAGGCACCATGCTCAAGGAGCAAGGCTTTCCGCATGTGATTGGCACCATGACGGAGCCTTGTGATGCGGATCATCTGGTTTCATACTTGGAGCGTATTCCCCAAGATCATCATGTGATCGCCATCGATGCTTGTCTTGGACAGCATGGCTCAACGGGGATGTTCCTTGTTGCCTGTGAACCGCTAACCCCTGCGCGATCGGTCGGGCTGTCTCTGCCGTCCGTCGGGCATTATAGCGTGGCCGCGATTGTGAATGAGCGCAGTCCCAAACCCTACTGGACACTCCAGATGACGTCGCTTCACCTGGTCATGACGATGGCTGCATATATTGCAGATGCAGCGGCTTGTGAATTTGGTTTAAAAACAGCTTCGCAAGATTTTCCAGCGGGCTACCGTTTCAGATATTGATGGTCTGCTTAATAATATACATCAGCATGTTCTACTCACTAATATATTCAGAACCAATAGATTATATACAGAGAAGGAAGGGTTCCACATGGAAAAGGTATTATGCGAAGGAACGACGATCTGCTATGCCGAACAAGGAAAAGGAGATCCGATCATTCTGTTGCACGGATTTTGCGGAAGCTCCTCCTATTGGGATGAGGTTGTTCCCTTGCTATCCCCAAGCTATCGTTGTATTGTTCCAGACTTGCGTGGACACGGACGCAGCGATGCTCCACTCGGAGCCTATACGATTGATCAAATGGCAGACGATGTGCTTAAACTTCAGGAACAATTGGACATTCCTCAGGCTGCATGGTTTGGTCACTCCCTAGGAGGCTACTTGGCCCTTTCCGCGGCCCAGAGACATGCAGAGCGTCTTACGGCCTTTGGATTGATTCATTCGACGGCTTATGCAGATACGGACGAAGGTAAAGAAAAGCGGAACAAGGCTGTATCCACCATTCAAACGGAAGGAATTACAACCTTTGTAGATGGACTCGTACCGGGGTTGTTTGCTCCTGAACATGTGGAGTCGATGCCAAACCAACTACTCAAAGTCAAAGAAATTGGTTACAAAACACCTCCACAAGGAGCCGTAGGAGCATCACTGGCTATGCGCGAGCGCCCGGACCGTCGGGATGTGCTGTCGGCTTCTGCATTGCCAGCTCTTTTAGTAGCAGGGGAGCAGGATCAGGCGGTTCCTCCAGCCCGGACGTTTACAACAGATCGGGCCGGAGTAACTCAGGTTACCCTACCGCAGTCTGGACATATGAGCTTGTTCGAAGCACCACAGTTATTAGCGAATGCCATCTTGTCATTTTTGGACCAGAACTTGAAAAAGTAGAGTAGGGTAAGTCTAAAAACCGGAACCTTCTGATGTGGTAACAGAAGAGATCCGGTTTTTTGCTGACTTGTTGCTTCATATCGGTTGATGCGTAAAATGCCTAAGTCATATTGTTTTTGTTCAAGGCAAACGCTGTCGGCAAACCGTCAATACTTTCTAAATTTTTTTCGTATGCATACTTTTTAAGTGCTTCTTGGCCCATCTGAATCGCTACGTCCTTCAGCTTTTCCCGTTCGCTCGTGTAAGTCATGAAGGGAACTGCAAAACCACATGAATGTTGCACCATATGAACATCTACAACAATGATTTGTCTTGCTCCAGGCAGTGGATTGAAGAGAGGATACAGCTCATTCCAACGCTTTGTGTTGGGCAGCACGACTGTGCCAGTACCAAAGAGCCTTAATACACAGGGCTCGCCTTCAAATGCACAGAACATGATGGTTACCCGTCCGTTCTCTATAATGTGTGCGCTTGTCTCGTTGCCACTTCCCGACAAGTCGAGATAGGCTACCTTATGATCTGACAATATACGAAAAGAATTATATCCCTTGGGGGAAATATTCACATGCCCCGTCTCAGATACAGGTGCTGATCCTACAAAGAAAATATGTTGTCGCTGTATGAACTCCTTATATTCCGGTAGTATCGAACTAAATTGTTTTCCCATACTTCAACATCCTTCCTGTAATTAATGCACAATTTTGTTTCTTGCGAAAATAAATATTATATTTTATTTTGTGATTTAATGCATTACAACGATTATTTTTGTTTCTTATGAAACAAAAATAACATGAGGCTAACGGAGAATCAATATCAAATTTTCGAATACTTGTATTTGAAGTTGATCACATGATCGGCTACAAAACATTGTGCTACCCAAATGTTACGTGTCATACGTGATTTTCTGAGTGCCGGATCATTGATGCTATAAATGATTTGTAATTGTACTAAATAGGATTACGCCATGATGGCGGCATTTGGCTTTTAGACAAGGATGTCTTACAATCAGAAGGGACAGGGTTGCTGGTTCTCTAGGCATCAGGATGAAAGGAAGGGAACGGCTTGCTTAGAAAAGATTATTTGCTTAGTATGATGGAAGAATTGACATCAGCAGTAGCATCAGTGCTCGGTCTGAGGCGTGAAAATAAACACGTCGAAGCGCTAAAACAGCTAGATGACCTACTCAACAAGCAGTTTCGCCTTCGTTCAGATTTGCTCAGACGATTGCCGCCAGAACAAATTATTGAGCTTTTCCGAATGGGCCCTGGGATGGAAGCGGATGAGCTTCAGCAAGTGGCTCGCATTCTGGAAGAAGAAGCTGTTATATACATGGAGACCAGCAGAATAGACGAGGGCAAACGAATTTTAATGAAATCTCTTCATTTATATTTGTACAGCGATCTGAATGGCGCGAATCGTGATCTACAGGTCCTGCCTGAACGAATAGCGTGTATCGTACAACTGGTTCATGAATATGAGCTTTCTCCTGAAACCAGCAAGCTACTGGCTGTTCATTATGAGCGGGAAAACAGACTGGACCAAGCCGCCGATGTCTGGTTTGGATTGGCATGGGAGCAGCCAGAGCTGGGATCGGAAGCAGAGGCATTTTACAGTCAGTTACTGGATAAGACCGATGCAGAGCTAGAGCGGGGTGGAATTTCACGCCGGGAAATCATCGAGGGTTTGTCCGAGATCACCCAATTACATGAAAGAAAGTGAGATGTACCTTTTGGATTCACTGCGCGAACTTGTATACCAATTGACCACGGGAGGCTCCCTCATAACAGCAACGCTGAGTCAGCTGCGCAAACGTGAGGATGCTTCTTTTACTAAAGTGCAAATCAAACCTGTGGAATTGAAAAACAAACTGCATTACCAGTTTGCCTTTCATTACAGCAACAAAGTCATTCATGAAAATCTGACCCCTGATGAAGCTAATGAGCGCATGACTGTCTTGTTTGAGGACACATTCCGCCAAGGACTTCTATGTGCCAAGGATGCAGACTATCAGGTGCTGATCAGTAAAAAATATAAAGTATCCATTCTGACAAAGTCACCGAGCAAAAGTAAAGCCGATCTGTCTCATAATCGCAAAAAGCAATATGTGCTTGAGGAAGGAGAACGTATTCCTTTCCTGATTGAGCTGGGGATTATGAATGAGGACGGCAAGGTGCTGGCCCGCAAATACGATAAATTCCGTCAAATCAACCGTTTTCTCGAAATGGTGCAGGATGTATTGCCCAGCCTTCCGGTAGGCCGCCCATTGACGATTGTGGATTTTGGCTGCGGCAAATCGTATTTGACCTTTGCCTTGTATCACTATTTGGCAGTACAGCAAAAACGACCTTTGCAGATTGTCGGTTTGGACTTAAAGGCAGATGTTATTGAAACCTGTAATGTTCTGGCGCAAAAGCTGCAATATCGACAGTTGGAGTTTCTGGTCGGAGATATCGCAGACTACAATGAACTGGAGCAGGTGGATATGGTCGTTACCTTGCATGCATGCGATACAGCAACAGATGCAGCGCTGGAAAAGGCTGTCCGCTGGGGAGCGTCTGTCATTTTATCAGTTCCGTGCTGCCAGCATGAGCTGTTTAGCCAACTGGAAAACCCGGTCTTGGAGCCTTTGCTCTCCCATGGCATTTTAAAGGAGCGTTTTTCTGCACTGGCAACGGATGGAATCCGGGCCAAGCTGCTGGATATGATGGGGTATCGGACACAGCTCTTGGAATTTATCGACATGGAGCACACACCTAAAAATATTCTGATTCGTGCTGTCAAAGGCCAAGCGGGAGAACGATCCGTTCTGTGGCGTGAGTACACAGCATTTCGGGATTTTATACATGCTGATCCTTATTTGGAACGTGCTTGTGCGGATTTGCTTCCAGAAGGAGCGGGGCAGAAGCAGACACACAGCTAAGAATATAGTGAAAGTGGAGCCACTGCGGGGTGGCTCCACTTTTTTGTAGATTACAGTTCATGGTTGCTGTACGCAAACCTCTACCCGCCATAGGCACTTCTAAAAGCGGTGCACAAAACATCGCGATCCACCTTCCACAATGCCGCGAGCTCCTCGCTGACATCTTCGTCCCACCAGTCGCACAGTAGTTTGCGATTGCTATGGTTTTCCGCAATCCAGATGAGGTGGCCGACGACCTTGCGGCAATATAGCTCCTCGCCCTGCTTGACCAGATCAGGAGCAATGTGAACAGGCAGACGTTTGCAGGTTCGGTACAGCTCTTTGCAGCATGCGCGGCGGATCCCGCGAGCCGTGGGCAAACGGGATTGTGAATTGTCATGTTTGGGGAATTTGCCGGGAGGCATATTGTACCCCCTCCTCTCTCTCACAACTTATGCGGGCAGAGGAGCCGGGGTCACTGACCTCCCTATTTGAGCGAAGTGGCGGCGTGTTCTGCCGCTGTGATACACTAATGAAAATAGAGAAACAGGCAGGGAGTGGGAAGAAAAAATGGACCATATATCTAGTATCATTAATTATTTGTTTGAGATCATTCGTAGTCTTGGGTATTTTGGTATTATGCTAGGCTTGATGGTGGAGGTCATTCCAAGTGAAATTGTCCTCGCTTACGGCGGCTTTTTAGTGTCCTCAGGTCATATTAATTTTTTTGGCGCAGTCGTGTTCGGAACGATTGGCGGGGTGCTGGCCCAACTGTTCATTTACTGGATTGGACGCTATGGTGGCAGACCCGTATTAGATAAGTATGGGAAATACATACTCATTAAAAAAAGTCATGTTGACCACGCTGAAGCCTGGTTCAATAAATATGGCACAGGAGTCATTTTCACAGCTCGCTTTATCCCTGTTGTTCGTCACGCGATCTCAATCCCTGCCGGGTTGGCTCGAATGAACGTATGGCGCTTTATTATTTTGACGACGCTAGCGATTATACCTTGGTCTGTTTTGTTTATATATTTAGGTATGCTGCTGGGAGACAAGTGGGAGCAAATTGACGAAGTGGCAGCACCTTACATCAAACCCATTTTGCTAGTTGCTCTTGCGCTCTTGATCATTTATTTTGTTATCAAATGGATTGTAGCCAAAAACAAAAAAGGAAGTGTATAACATGAGCCGTACTAACGTATCGCAATATTTCGGCAAGGGCTTGAGTCCTGAACAATTTATGGAGGGCATGGAAAAGAACAAAGAAGCCTTCCGCTCCGGATACGATCAGTTTGTGTGGAGCCGCGAAGAGGATCGGGAGTTTTTTGAAAGCCTGAACCATCGTGATGATCTGCGTGTGCTTATATTGGCTGCCGACTGGTGTGGGGATGTAGTACGCAATGTGCCAGTTGTGTTTCGCGCGCTGGAGAATAGCGGTATTCCAACTGAAGTATTGATTCTGGAAAATCATCAGGCGCTGATGGACGACTTCCTGACGATGGGCGGACGTGCTGTGCCGATTGTGATTTTTGCGGATACTGGGGGTCACGTACTAGGTCACTGGGGACCACGTCCTGCACATGTCCAACAAATTATGATCGAATTCAAACGTGAAAATCCAGATCGGGAAGCCGATGATTATCAAGAAAAAATCGCAGTTGCTCGCAAAGAAATGGCTGCAAAATATGGGGAGGGAACCGAGGTTCATCCTGTGATTGTTCAGGAATTACGCGAGCTGATCTCGGGATTTTAACTTATGACCTTATCCATTCGCAGCTTTAATCTGGGTCCACTTCAAACGAATGCTTATTTGCTTCAAGGGGATGATCCACAGCGCGCCGTTATTATTGATCCAGGAATGAATCCGGGACCTTTGCTGAGAGCGATTGAATCCCTGACCATTGAAGCTATCCTGCTGACCCATGCCCATTTTGACCATATTGGAGGAGTGGAGGAGATTCGCAATGCGAAAGGATGCCCGGTGTATCTGCACGCCTTGGAGCAAGACTGGCTCACATCTCCTAAGCTGAATGGCTCCCTGATGTGGCCAGAGGCTTCTCCACCGATCTCGACAGGACCTGCCGAATATGATTTGGCGGAAGGTCAGCAATTAAATCTAATCGGGCACACGTTCAAGGTGTTCCATACACCGGGGCATTCACCCGGAAGTGTTAGCTTCTTGTGTGGCAAAGATCTTTTCTCCGGGGATGTGCTATTCCGTCAGGGTGTCGGACGTACCGACCTGCCGAGGGGGCGGGAACGTGATTTGTACGATTCCATTCAGAATAAATTGTTTCCGCTCGGAGATGACGTTACGGTCTATTGTGGTCACGGACCCAAAACATCCATTGGTTATGAGAAAGCCAACAATCCGTATATCCGGTAAATTTGATAAACGTTAATTAATTGAGGCAAAATCAAAGAAGTGACAGGTTTTGCCTCAATTCGACAACAAAATATAAATTATGTATAGACAAAGGGTTTCATTTTTGTTAACATAAATTTATTGAAGTTACATACTAAACTCGCGAAGCACGCAAGCTGTGGATGAATCCCGGTTTGCGTTCTTTTTTTTGCCCATTAAGAGGATAAAGAGGCATGAAGCCGTCAGATCACAAGGGGGAGCAAGAATGAAAAGAAAACATATATATGAGGTACACCGTGAGAAAGAAGGTAGTTTCCGTCTTCCCAAAATAGTAGATATTGAAGATGTTGTGGTAGGTTCCGAACCGAAGATCATAACTTGGAAAAAGGTGAAACGGCAGGGCGGAACCCTTACGCAAAACTGGCATATACGGCTTAATGAGCATAGATTTGGACGTGGAGACGGTCGATTATGAAGATACATAGATGATATAGACAAGCTACCTTTTTTTTAGTAGACTTAGCAGATAAGTTCAGACAAACGGGGGGGCTAACGATGCATCATTTAGGAGCTAGAATTATGATCGTCGCGGATGCTTTTGAGCAGAATCTTCCTGTGGGCGAACATGGTTATATCATTGCTTACGACCGTAATGCGGACAATGCTTTTGACTATGTCATTCGCGTACCGAAGGTGAATCGCAATTTTTTCGTACCATCCGGGGACATTGAGCTGGAAGAAAGTATTCTCAAGCTGGAAGCCGAGCGGATTGAGCGTGAAGCGCTGATAGATTACGCCCTTGCTACTCATAATGAGAAGCTGTTCAGACATGTGATGAACGGTGGTCATGATTCAGTAGAGACTGAGGAAGAAGAAACCGCGGCAGAATTGTTGTCACAGGCTGATTTTATTAAACAAGTTAATTTGCGTGCTTGGATATAGGAATCGGCTGTTGCCGACTCTTTTTAACAATATATAATGGGCACGATTTCAGCTGCTATAGTTTTCTTGAAAGAGCACCGAGAGGTGCTTTTTTTATATTCTTTTAGTAACATTTACCTCATTGATGTACAGTCTGCTTCTGTACCGCGTCAAAGATTGAATTGTATAGGGTTCTATCCTATAATTAAAAACGTTATTTCAAAGTTCGGTGTAACATTTTTGATACCAGGATTTTGCAAAATCCGATTCCAGTCGCTTATTGGATTTTTATATATACATGAGGAGGGTTTTGAATGAACATTTCCAAGGAAGATGTCCGTCACGTAGCCAGGCTGTCCCGATTGAATTTGACCGAGACTGAGGAAGAAACCATGACAGGGCAATTAAACGCCATTCTCCATTATGCGGAGAAGCTGAATGAGCTGGATACGGAGCAGGTAAAACCGACCACTCATGTGCTGCACGTCAGCAATGTCATGCGAGACGACGAAGTTCGCGAAAGTTTGACGCATGAGCAAGTGATGCGTAATGCACCTGAAGAAGAAGATGGACAGTTTAAAGTTCCTGCTGTTCTGGAATAGATTTCACATTTGAAAGGAGGATGCAAATTGAGCTTGTTTAATAACACATTGCCGGAAATACATAACAAGCTGCATCAAAAGGAAATTTCCGTGAGTGATCTAGTGGGGCACGCTCTGGAGACAATTGATGCGCGGGAAGAGAAGATCAGGGCCTATATTACTGTCGACGAGGAACGGGCTCGGGCATCCGCACGTCAGCTGGATGATCAGCTGGTTTCGGGAGAGGAACGAGGGTTGTTGTTTGGTCTGCCGGTCGGTATTAAGGATAATATCGTGACGGAAGGGCTGCGCACAACATGTGGCAGTCAGTTTTTGAAAAATTTTGATCCTGTTTACGATGCCACAGTTGTCGGTAAGTTACGCGCAGCGCAAACGGTGACACTTGGTAAAATGAACATGGACGAATTCGCCATGGGTGGTTCGAACGAGAACTCCAGCTTTTTCCCTGCACGTAATCCTTGGGATTTAGAACGTGTTCCCGGCGGTTCCAGTGGCGGCTCGGCTGCAGCTGTTGCGGCGGGTGAAGCTTATTTCACGCTCGGTTCCGATACAGGCGGCTCCATTCGCCAGCCCGCTTCTTATTGCGGCGTAGTTGGCCTAAAACCAACCTATGGTCTGGTATCCCGTTTTGGACTGGTGGCCTTTGCTTCATCTTTAGACCAAATCGGTCCGATTACAAAAAATGTTCAGGATTCGGCCTATGTCCTGCAAGCCATTGCAGGCTATGACCAGAAGGACTCCACTTCTGCGAAGGTAGACATTCCTGATTATTTGAACGCTTTAACCGGAGATGTGAAGGGACTTCGTATCGCTGTGCCTAAAGAGTATCTTGGTGAAGGCGTAGATCCACAGGTCAAGGAAAAGGTGCTTGATGCACTGAAAACACTGGAAGGATTGGGCGCTGTATGGGAAGAGGTATCTCTTCCGCACACGGAATATGCAGTTGCAACGTACTACCTACTGGCTTCATCTGAAGCATCGTCCAATCTGGCCCGCTTTGACGGCGTGCGCTATGGTGTACGCGCTGACAATCCGGATAACCTGCTCGATCTGTACCATCAGTCCCGTACGCAAGGGTTTGGTCCTGAGGTGAAGCGTCGGATTATGCTCGGTACCTATGCACTCAGCTCCGGGTACTACGATGCTTATTATTTGAAAGCTCAAAAAGTGCGCACACTGATCAAACAGGATTTTGATCGTGTATTTGAACAATATGATGTGATTATCGGGCCTACTGCACCGACTACCGCGTTCAAAATCGGTTCCCAAGTAGACGACCCATTGACAATGTATTTGAACGATATTTTGACGATTCCAGTGAGTTTGGCTGGCGTGCCGGCGATCAGTATTCCTTGTGGTCTTGCAGATGGAATGCCAGTCGGACTACAAATTATCGGGAAAGCCTTTGACGAGTCTTCTGTACTGCGCGTAGCGCATGCATTCGAACAAAATACTGAATTTCACAAGCAGCGTCCGCAGCTGTAATTTGCCAAAAAGGAGGGAACCTATTCATGTCTACAACTACATCGAAGTATGAGACGGTCATTGGACTTGAAGTCCATGTGGAATTGCATACGAAGTCCAAAATATTTTGTGGATGCTCGACATCCTTCGGAGCACCGCCAAACTCTCATACATGTCCGGTCTGTCTAGGACATCCGGGGGTATTGCCGGTATTGAACCGTCAAGCCGTTGATTATGCTATGAAAGCGGCAATGGCGCTCAATTGCACCATCGCTGATGTCAGCAAATTTGACCGCAAAAACTATTTCTACCCCGATTCACCGAAGGCTTACCAAATTTCGCAATATGACCAACCGATCGGTGAGCATGGCTGGATTGATATTGAAGTGAACGGTGAAACCAAGCGTATCGGCATTACCCGGTTGCATCTGGAAGAGGACGCGGGGAAATTAACCCACGTTGATGGTGGCTATGCGTCTTTGGTTGATTTTAACCGGGTCGGCACACCGTTGGTTGAAATCGTTTCGGAACCGGATATATCTTCGCCGGAAGAAGCCAAGGCTTATCTGGAAAAAATACGTGCCATTATGCAGTATTGTGACGTATCCGATGTGAAGATGGAGGAAGGCTCGCTTCGTTGCGATGCGAATATCAGTCTTCGTCCGCATGGACAAAAAGAGCTGGGAACCAAAGCGGAACTGAAAAACATGAACTCCTTCCGTGGCGTACAGCGCGGACTGGAATATGAGCAGTTCCGGCAAGAACAGACGCTGGACGAAGGTGGAACGATCGTACAGGAAACACGTCGCTGGGATGAGGCACAGGGTAAAACACTGTCCATGCGTGGTAAGGAACAGGCGCACGACTATCGTTATTTCCCGGACCCGGATCTCGTTACACTGCATATTGATGAGGAGTGGAAAGAGCGTATCCGTGCTTCGATTCCTGAATTACCCGACCAGCGTAAAGCACGTTACACTTCGGAATATGGATTACCTGAGTATGATGCACAGGTAATTACGTCCTCCAAGCCATTGGCTGATTTGTTCGAGGATAGTCTTCAGTACACCAAGGATGCCAAAGCCGTATCCAACTGGATTATGGGGGATTTACTCGGCTATTTGAACAGTGCCAATGTAGAATTGTCGCAGGTTAAATTGACAGGTCGGGGCTTGGGTGAAATGATCGGACTACTGGAGAAGGGTACGATCAATAGTAAAATTGCCAAAACGGTCTTCAAGGAAATGCTGGAAAGTGATAAACTGCCACAGCAAATTGTTGAAGAAAAAGGGCTTGTGCAAATCAGTGATGAAGGTGCAATTCTGACAATTGTCGAACAAGTTGTAGCAGCCAACCCGCAATCGGTCGAGGATTACAAAGCTGGCAAGCAAAAGGCCATCGGCTTCTTGGTCGGTCAAGTGATGAAGGAGAGCAAGGGCAAAGCTAACCCTGGCCTCGCTAATAAGTTGCTGACAGAAGTGTTGAACCGTTAATGGCATAGTTATGACAGGGGCTTGTCTTTTAGGGACAGGCCCCTTTTGCATAGGTGCAAAGACACGAATGGGGCATCAAACACGTATTAGAAGCGTGATGACATATGATGAGTTTCCTTAGGAGGGCAAACAGCATGGTTACCCTATGTTCATTGGAAGATGATAATATTGTCAGTCAGATATGGCGTCTTCAGCATGTCGCTTATAGACTGGAAGCTGAACTGATTGGATTTGATGAGATTCCTCCACTGATGGATACATTGGAGACGCTGAGAAGCTGCGGGGAGTCTTTTTATGGGTGGCTGGAGGATGATGAACTGCTAGGAGCACTAGCTGTGCAGTCTGAGTCATCTGGTTCGCTTACCCTTACACGTATGATGGTTCATCCAGATCATTTTCGCAAAGGGATTGCGGACTCCTTAATGAAGCATGTTTTGAATGAATATCGGAATGTTCCCCTGTTTATCGTCACCACTGGAACTTTAAACACTCCTGCGGTGACGCTTTATCAAAAACATGGTTTTCGTCCTGTTTCCGCAGCAGAAGTGGCCCCAGGCGTGGAATTAACCACCTACCATTTGCATAACGTGGAATAATACTCACAAACCGCGTGCCCGGACAGGGAAGCACGACATAACCGGGAGGAGAGACTCGAATGAATAATCCGTGGATTATAGATGATTCACATATCATTTTACGGCTATTACTGTCCATGCTTCTCGGTGGATTCATTGGCTTTGAGCGAGAACGTTCCAATCATGCTGCTGGTTTGCGGACTCACATTATGGTCAGTCTTGGATCGGCGCTGATTATGCTACTCTCTATTTACGGCTTTGCTGATTTTATTAAAGAAGCTAATGTGCGTATAGATCCAGCTCGTTTGGCTACGGCGGTGATTACTGGCGTAGGCTTTTTGGGCGCAGGTACGATTATGTTCACAGGTAAATCCATTACTGGACTCACAACGGCGGCTTCCATTTGGGTCGTAGCTGCCATTGGCCTTGGGGTCGGAGCAGGCTTCTATTTACCCTCTATAGCGGCAACTGTGCTCGTATTTTTAAATTTATGGGTGTTCAACAAATTAGAACTTCGGTATATGCGTGGACGCAAGCCTCATCTTATTACACTGTACGGATTGTCCTCTCACGGATTGCTCGATCAAATTTCGACTTATTTAGAGCAGGAAAAAGTGGAAATACGTAAAATCATGATTAAAGAACATGAAAATGTTCCATTTCATGAATTGCACCCGGATCGTCAGAGTATGGAGGTTTCCCTGGAGGTGCTGGCCCGACATGACTTTAATCCGGTGCGTATTGCAGCTGATTTACGACAATGGGAAGATATAGCTGCCGTCTCCGTTGAGTGATCATAACCCTTTTTTTTACAGTTACTATCAAATCTGATTGGGGTACTATGTAACCATCAAAGTATTTTACAGCGGAGCTACGTATGGAATTCAAAGGGGAGGATGGCATGAACTCGGAACAACCGTTACCGTCGGGAGAGTCCGGACAGGCTGAACAGCCACATGGACAGAAACAGCGGTGGCGTCTGCAATACGCTAAATTTCGCAAAGTAATTGCCATTATCATGGCAGCACTGATACCTGGAATGGGACATCTTTTTTTAGGACTATTTATTAGGGGGCTTACATTTATTGTATTGCTCCTGCTAGATATTTTTGCGATGCTGTATGTTTCCTCCGATGGATTGAGGATTAACATCCCATTACTAATTTTGCTGGGCTTGTTCATACCCGTTTTATATTTTTATAATGTATATGATGTCTTACAGTCAGCGGATTACATGGTTCGTTATCGGCGCAAGCCAGATCAATATGCACGAATGGATGCTAGAGGTCAGCAAAGTAGTCCATTTTATGCGTGGGAAAGAGGCTTTGCTTTTGCTGTGCTATTGGTGGCAGGCGGTGGACTTATGATTCTGTTCCGCATGAAACCTCGCTGGTTAAGCATTTTCTTCGAAGATTATGGGTTCCTGACGCTGGCCATTATATTAATGATGATCGGTTTATTCCTTTTTCTAAGGGAAGCCTTTCTATCCTTTAAACGTAAAAAATTGAAAGAAAGAGGGTGAAGCAGGCGTGCACCGCAAAATAAGAGTCGGCCGCTACACCTCTTCGCTTCTGTTGATGGCTGTAGGCATTTTGCTGATTGTAGATGTGCTTCAGAACACGGAATATATGCTCCAGCTCCTTGTGTGGTGGCCTGTAATCTTTGTGCTTTGGGGTCTGGAGTATTTGGTTTTTTTTGGCGTGTATTATCGCAAAGAGGGCAAGCCTGACAACGGACGACGTTTCAGACCTGACTTGAAGGGGATTCTGTCCGCTTTGGTAGTGGCTGCTTCGGTTTTTATCGTGACCCAGCAAAACCATTATATGTACCTGTGGAACCGGGTTAGTCTCAATCTGACATCGGCTTCTATGGATTTTAGCCAGGCTAAAGAGAATCGGTATGATATGGGTGGTATGCTGATACCTGTAACTATGCAGACGTCCGATTTAGTAGTTGATTCAGTGAATGGGGATATAACACTAATCAGAAGGCCGGTGTCCAATATAGAGGTGCGCGGGACACTATGGGTGGATCAAGCGCCTGCTGCCGAAGCGGACAAGATTGCTCAAGCTTCTTCACTGACTTCTACCGATGGCAAGACCATCCAGATTCGTCCGGAGGTACAGTCATACGGAGCATCAAGTAAACGTCAGCCTCGAATGAACATGTTGATCACCGTGCCAGAGGATCGGCGCTTCAATATGCAGATTAGAACCTCCAACGGGAATATTACCTTGAATGGAGTAGACGCTATCGACAGCATCCGGCTTGAGAGTGGTAATGGGAATCTCACAGTTAATGATGCTATCGGCAATGTCAAAGGAGGCACCCTGAACGGTCAGATTAGATTGCATCGGATTTCCGGAGATGTGGATGTACGCACGAACCGTGGCGATATGCAGGCAGGGGATATTGAAGGTGCATTGTCGCTCCACACTATGGTAGGTGACATTCAGGTCGCTCGTTCGGAAGGGGATATTACCGTTGATACTCAAAATGGTGACATGAATGTGCTGAATTCTACAGCCAAGCTGAATGCAAATTCGCTTAATGGCGCTATCAAAGTGCATAGCGAGAGGATAGGTGGAGATTGGAAAATATACAGTGCTGTCGGTGATATCGTATTGGATCTTCCATCAAATGGAGATTTCCAGTTAGAGGGTTCAAGCAGTTATGGTAATCTTCAGTCTGATTTTCCATTTAAGATAGACAGTAAAAGCATTTCAGGTCAAAACGGGGATGGCAAATATGTGATTAACGTAGAGGGTAACAGCAATTTAACCATTAAAAAGTTACTGATGCCGTCGTTACCCGACTTGGATGATTCTGGAGGATCGACTGCGCCCGATGCAACTGGAAGTTCTCCGGGTGAACCTGAAGTTCCTGCGACCGATACTTCTGTACGGACATCCGGCGACAATACGGCGCGTTGACAAGATTCTTGAGTAGACCGTACAATGTGAGTAGCTTTAGAAGTGAATTGTAAATAGATGCGTGGTAATTGATAGGATTGCAAGTAAGGGATAAGGCGGTGGACATATATGGCAGCACGCGTCCAGCATGCTTTGGAACTTCTGAAGAAGACAGGTGTACGCATAACACCCCAGCGCCATGCCATATTAAACTATTTAATGGAATCTATGGGGCATCCGACTGCAGATGAAATATATCGTGCGCTTGAGTCCAAGTTTCCAAGTATGAGTGTGGCTACGGTTTATAATAACTTAAAGATGTTTATAGAAGCGGGTATGGTACATGAGTTGACCTATGGAGATAACGCCAGTCGTTATGATGCCAATATTTCGGAGCACTATCACATCATTTGTGAAAAATGCGGAAAGATTGAAGATTTCAGTTATCCGTATTTGGCAGATGTGGAACGCCATGCCGCGTTGGAAACAGGCTTCGAGGTGCATGGACATCGTATGGAGTTACACGGAGTATGCAAAGCTTGTAGTAACAAACAATCGTAGCGAAACAAGGGATAAAAGTTTTTAGTGCGGTATGTATATATTGTAATGGATTGGAAACGTGAGGAATTCCCCATAAGTGGGGATTTACCGCGTTTTTTTGTTTAAATCACTTTGTTTTTTGTCTCAGGTAATCTGTTAAAGTTACAAAATACAGAAATCAAAATTTCTTACAATGGAGGTTCAATATTGGCCAGAAATCATTCCAGACGCCGCCGTAAACGTTCTCGATTCAAAGGAGCGGCAAGCCTGCTATTATTCGCAGCGATTATATGCGCAATTACTGTCGTATGGTATGGTAATCCTCTTCACGAGAAACCCGATTGGCAGGGGAGTGTCCGACCTATTTTTATGAAGGGCAAGTTGACCGGATATGAAGCTCAAAGCTCCGGCAAGAACATGCTGATGCCGCTTAAATTGATACAAGGTCAAATTGACCCTACCATTCGTTATGAGGATGACAGCCAAACCGTCATTATGGCAACGAGACAAAGCTTGCTCCATATGAATGTTGCAAAGACACAAGGCGAACTGAATGGTAAAACATATGCACTTAGCGCCGCCCCTCAGATAATCAGTGGAAAGGTGTATATCCCCATTGAGGCTGTACGTGAAGTATATGGTATATCCATCCACGAAGACCCTGTAACAGGGGCTGTCATTCTGATGAAAGCCGGAGAGAAAGTCAGGCTAGGTAGTGTAGAAAAGAAAGATGGGCAACAGGATGCTAGAATTGCTTTACGCAAAGAAGCCTCTAGTCTATCTTTTATTTTGGCAGATGTATCACAGCAGACGAAAGTACGCATCTGGTCTCAACAGGGCGATTGGTATTTTGTGCAGTTAGACAATGGTTATGCAGGATACATGAAGTCAGACTGTATCTCTGAAGGAGAAGAACTTGTGATACCTTCGGTTAAGGACGATTTGTCAATCTCGGAGAAGCATTGGCAGGGTAAACCTGTGAATCTCGCTTGGGAAGCCGTCTATAATCGTAAGCCTGATCCTTCCAAATTTGACCCTATGCCTGGAGTAAATGTGGTGAGCCCTACATGGTTCAGCGTCGTTGATCATGAGGGTACTGTAGAAAGCAAGGCGGACCCGGCATATGTCAGCTGGGCACATCGTAAGGGCATGGAGGTATGGGGCTTGTTGAGCAACAGCTTTAACCCCGAAATAACAACAGAGGCACTATCTACCTTTGAACGTCGAAAATCGATTGTAGATCAGATGATCTCACTTGCCCAAGAAAATGATCTGGATGGTATTAATATTGACTTTGAAAATGTCCATACGAAGGATGGCCCCAATGTCACCCAATTTTTGCGGGAACTTAAACCGATGGCCCGGGAACATGATTTGATACTGTCCATTGATGTTACGCCTAAATCTCAAAGTGAGATGTGGTCTGTTTTCTTGGATCGAAAGGCATTGGGTGCTATAACAGATTATCTCATGGTAATGGCGTATGATGAGCATTGGGCGGCTAGTCCAAAAGCTGGTTCCGTCGCCTCATTACCATGGACAGAAGCGTCAATTCGGCGGATTATTCAGGAAGACGAAGTGCCGCCTCAAAAAGTGGTTTTAGGTATTCCATTATATACCCGCGTTTGGTCCGAGACTCCCAAAGAAGGGAAGATTAAGGTCACCTCCAAATCAATTGGTATGGAGTCAGCAGCAGATATCGTAGCCCAATTTAAGTTGAAGCCCAAATATAGAGCTTCTGAAGGTCAGAATTATGTCGAATATACCGAAGATGGTGTTGTCAAAAAGATTTGGCTAGAGGATCAGATATCCCTGAAGGCAAGAGTAGAACTTGCCAAATCACTGAACCTGGGCGGAATTGGTGTGTGGAGTCGGAGCTTTGCAGATGAAGATGCTTGGATAACACTGAAAGAAATAATTAAATAAGATAAAAAATTATACAATTGAAGAAGGAAGTCTCTTATTTATGTAGAAATGATCACATGTATCCAAATATCCAATTTAGCGGTTATATCCGCCTTGCAGGTATGGAGGGTGAAGTGCAGCTAACCAAATTAAACCTGATGCATGATGAATTGTTGCAGGAAGATTCAATAGGTGTTATTTCGTACAGAAAGCCGGGAGAATATTTTCACGGTTCGATGTTGTATGACTTTGATGAACTCATTCTAATTATTGGAGAAGGCCGGGAGCCAGTTCAATCTATACAACACTTATTTATTAATGGATTAAAATGCCAAGTGTTGTACACAACGCTTAGTTGTCTGAAGGGTTGGATTATCGCAGGTGAACAAGCCAACATTATAGATTATGTGCTAGAAGGTCGTATGGTTTGGGAACGGGATGACAGGGTACGTCTTTTAAGACAGGAAATTATTGAATTTAACGATCCACTGCGGGAGCAGAAGCGATTTCATGAGTTCTCCCGCTTTCTGGTCAATTACGTTCAGGGTAAGAAAGCAGTGCGAGAAGGGCGGATCATTGACGCTTATCAAAGTGTTCTGAAGGCACTGGATCATTGGGCGTCTATTGAACTCATTGAACGTGGGATTTATCCAAAGGTTCACTTATGGGTTCAGGTGCAGCCGCTGGATCGAACAATTGAGAAACTGTATAACGAGCTCACATTAAGTACGGAGACTCTGGAGCAACGGGTTGAACTGGTACTGCTTGCTTGTGAATTTTCAGTCATGTCGAAAATGGAGGAGTGCTCCTCTCCGATATTCCGTATATTAGGCAGCAGACGGGAACCTTGGTCTATAGATGAACTTATGAATCATCCTGAGCTCAAGAATCTACAATTAGATCTTACCGTCGTGCTCCGTAAACTGGTTTATCGTTCGCTTATTAGAGAATCAGCCGTCGGGGAATTTAGGGATCGCGGACAAAATCGTGAACTGCGCTACTCCCTTCTTTGATGAGCGGAGGTTATTTTATCAGGAAGAAAGGTCGATAAATGAT
>NZ_CM129820.1:2710000-4735000 GCF_053006485.1 Paenibacillus sp. JJ1683 | reverse complement strand
AGACCAGGGGAACTGAAACATCTAAGTACCCTGAGGAAGAGAAAACAATAGTGATTCCGTCAGTAGCGGCGAGCGAACGCGGATTAGCCCAAACCAAGGAGCTTGCTCCTTGGGGTTGTGGGACGTCTCACATGGAGTTACAAAGGAACCGGTTAGATGAAGAGGTCTGGAAAGGCCCGCCAGAGAAGGTAAAAGCCCTGTAGTTCAAAACCCGTTCCCTCCGAGACGGATCCCGAGTAGTGCGGGGCACGTGAAACCCCGTATGAATCCGGCAGGACCATCTGCCAAGGCTAAATACTCCCTGGCGACCGATAGTGAAGCAGTACCGTGAGGGAAAGGTGAAAAGCACCCCGGAAGGGGAGTGAAATAGATCCTGAAACCGTGTGCTTACAAGAAGTCAGAGCCCAATTTAGGGGTGATGGCGTGCCTTTTGTAGAATGAACCGGCGAGTTACGTTCCCGTGCAAGGTTAAGGTGAAGAGCTGAAGCCGCAGCGAAAGCGAGTCTGAATAGGGCGAATGAGTACGTGGACGTAGACCCGAAACCGGGTGATCTACCCCTGTCCAGGGTGAAGGTGCGGTAACACGCACTGGAGGCCCGAACCCACGCATGTTGAAAAATGCGGGGATGAGGTGGGGGTAGCGGAGAAATTCCAATCGAACCCGGAGATAGCTGGTTCTCCCCGAAATAGCTTTAGGGCTAGCCTCGGAAAGAAGAATCGTGGAGGTAGAGCACTGATTGGGTGCGGGGCCCGCAAGGGTTACCAAGCTCAGTCAAACTCCGAATGCCATAGATTTAGTTCCGGGAGTCAGACAGTGAGTGCTAAGATCCATTGTCGAAAGGGAAACAGCCCAGACCATCAGCTAAGGTCCCCAAGTGTGTGTTAAGTGGGAAAGGATGTGGAGTTGCACAGACAACCAGGATGTTGGCTTAGAAGCAGCCACCATTGAAAGAGTGCGTAATAGCTCACTGGTCGAGTGACTCTGCGCCGAAAATGTAACGGGGCTAAACACACCACCGAAGCTATGGCTTGATGCTTGCATCAGGGGTAGGGGAGCGTTGAATGCGGGTTGAAGGTGTACCGGAAGGAGCGCTGGACTGCATTCAAGTGAGAATGCCGGTATGAGTAACGAAAAGATCTGTGAGAATCAGATCCGCCGAAAGCCTAAGGGTTCCTGAGGAAGGTTCGTCCGCTCAGGGTAAGTCGGGACCTAAGGCGAGGCCGATAGGCGTAGTCGAAGGACAACAGGTGGAAATTCCTGTACCACCGTAATCCGTTATGAGCGATGGGGTGACGCAGTAGGGTAGTGACGCGGACTGATGGATGTCCGTCTAAGCAGTGAGGCTGATGTGTAGGCAAATCCGCACATCGTAAGGCTGGGCTGTGATGGGGAGCGAAAATTATAGTAGCGAAGGTCATGATCTCAGACTGCCAAGAAAAGCCTCTAGCCAGGAGAAGGTGCCCGTACCGCAAACCGACACAGGTAGGCGAGAAGAGAATTCTAAGGCGCGCGGAAGAACTCTCGTTAAGGAACTCGGCAAAATGACCCCGTAACTTCGGGAGAAGGGGTGCCTCGGTAGGGTGAATAGCCCGAGGGGGCCGCAGTGAAAAGGCCCAAGCGACTGTTTAGCAAAAACACAGGTCTGTGCGAAGCCGCAAGGCGAAGTATACGGGCTGACGCCTGCCCGGTGCTGGAAGGTTAAGGGGAGTGGTAAGCCTTCGGGCGAAGCTATGAACCGAAGCCCCAGTAAACGGCGGCCGTAACTATAACGGTCCTAAGGTAGCGAAATTCCTTGTCAGGTAAATTCTGACCCGCACGAATGGCGTAACGACTTGGGCGCTGTCTCAACGAGAGATCCGGTGAAATTTTAATACCTGTGAAGATGCAGGTTACCCGCGACAAGACGGAAAGACCCCATGGAGCTTTACTGCAGCTTGATATTGAATTTGGGTACGATCTGTACAGGATAGGTGGGAGCCGTAGAACTTTGAGCGCCAGCTTGAAGGGAGGCATCCTTGGGATACCACCCTGATCGTATCTAGGTTCTAACTTGGTACCGTGATCCGGTGCGAGGACAGTGTCAGGTGGGCAGTTTGACTGGGGCGGTCGCCTCCTAAAGAGTAACGGAGGCGCCCCAAGGTTCCCTCAGAATGGTTGGAAATCATTCGAAGAGTGCAAAGGCAGAAGGGAGCTTGACTGCGAGACCTACAAGTCGAGCAGGGACGAAAGTCGGGCTTAGTGATCCGGTGGTACCGCATGGAAGGGCCATCGCTCAACGGATAAAAGCTACCCTGGGGATAACAGGCTTATCTCCCCCAAGAGTCCACATCGACGGGGAGGTTTGGCACCTCGATGTCGGCTCATCGCATCCTGGGGCTGAAGTAGGTCCCAAGGGTTGGGCTGTTCGCCCATTAAAGCGGTACGCGAGCTGGGTTCAGAACGTCGTGAGACAGTTCGGTCCCTATCTGTCGTGGGCGTAGGAAATTTGAGAGGAGCTGTCCTTAGTACGAGAGGACCGGGATGGACGTACCGCTGGTGTACCAGTTGTTCCGCCAGGAGCACCGCTGGGTAGCTATGTACGGAAGGGATAAGCGCTGAAAGCATCTAAGCGTGAAGCCCCCCTCAAGATGAGATTTCCCAATTAGTAAGACCCCTTGAAGACGACGAGGTAGATAGGTTGGGGGTGGAAGTGCAGTAATGCATGGAGCTGACCAATACTAATCGGTCGAGGGCTTATCCTAAAGATAAGACGCAATGAGTTTCGGATCCAGTTTTCAGGGTGTAACCTTGAAACAAATGTTAATATTCCCTGATAGCTCAGTTGGTAGAGCACTCGACTGTTAATCGAGTTGTCACAGGTTCGAGTCCTGTTCGGGGAGCCATATGGAGAGGTGTCCGAGTTGGCCGAAGGAGCACGATTGGAAATCGTGTAGGCGCCAAAAGCGTCTCGAGGGTTCGAATCCCTCTCTCTCCGCCAGAATTATTTTATAGTATGGCCCGTTGGTCAAGGGGTTAAGACACCTCCCTTTCACGGAGGTAACAGGGGTTCGAATCCCCTACGGGTCATAAAAAAATAATCACAAAAGTTGCAATAAAAAGTTTGTTGTGGTATAATATGAAAAGTGTTCCGTTGAGGAGGCTTAGCTCAGCTGGGAGAGCATCTGCCTTACAAGCAGAGGGTCGGGGGTTCGATCCCCTCAGCCTCCACCATTTAAAAAGTAAATACTTATTACTGTCGCGGGGTGGAGCAGTTCGGTAGCTCGTCGGGCTCATAACCCGAAGGTCGCAGGTTCAAATCCTGCCCCCGCAACCAATTTAAATATATTATGGAACTGTGGTGTAGAGGCCTAACATGCCTGCCTGTCACGCAGGAGATCGCGGGTTCGAATCCCGTCAGTTCCGCCATTAGTAATACATTGCTTGGTAAAGAGTCTTATTGTGAGGCTCGGTAGCTCAGTCGGTAGAGCAGAGGACTGAAAATCCTCGTGTCGGCGGTTCGATTCCGTCCCGAGCCACTTTTAATTGAATAGTTTTTGTGCCGGTGTAGCTCAATTGGTAGAGCAACTGACTTGTAATCAGTAGGTTGGGGGTTCAAGTCCTCTCGCCGGCACCATTTTGGAGGATTAGCGAAGTGGCCAAACGCATCAGACTGTAAATCTGCTCCCTTACGGGTTCGGTGGTTCGAATCCATCATCCTCCACCAGTTTTATAGGGGCATAGTTTAAAGGTAGAACAACGGTCTCCAAAACCGTTGGTGTGGGTTCAATTCCTGCTGCCCCTGCCAATTACTTATTTTCCTGTGGCGGTCGTGGCGAAGTGGTTAACGCACCGGACTGTGACTCCGGCATTCGTGGGTTCAAGCCCCATCGGCCGCCCTTTCTTATTGGGGATTAGCCAAGCGGTAAGGCAACGGACTTTGACTCCGTCATGCATAGGTTCAAATCCTATATCCCCAGCCATCTTATGCGGACGTGGCTCAGCGGTAGAGCATCGCCTTGCCAAGGCGAGGGTCGCGGGTTCGATTCCCGTCGTCCGCTTAGTTATATTCTGGCGCCATAGCCAAGTGGTAAGGCAAAGCTCTGCAAAAGCTTTATTCCCCAGTTCAAATCTGGGTGGCGCCTCCATAATTAAATATGCCGGCGTGGCGGAATGGCAGACGCGCTCGACTCAAAATCGAGTGGGAAACCGTGGAGGTTCGAGTCCTCTCGCCGGTATTAACTAAAAAAGTTCATTAGAGACATTCTCTAATGAACTTTTTTTATTTGAGCTTTAGTACCCCACTCATTGCTTGAGCTGAAGACACCTTTGATTACCGGATGGAGTAGCCGCTTTTACTCTTGCAGCATATCTTCGTTTTCAACCGCGAGTGCTTGTCCTTCCATATGATAATTCTTTCTGGCTTCCTGAAGCAAGATTTCGGCTCTTTTCTTGGTTCCTTTTATCTTAAGCCCCGTAGGGATCCATTTTGGTTATCGTTTACCATTCTCATCTTTACAGTTAGGCGGATGTCCCGTTGCGCTTTCTCCTCTTCCAACAACTCCAGAGGGTGAACCCGATCCTTTTTCAAATACCAGTTGAGCTTCGGAATGGATTTGCTACAAAAGTGGTAGCTAATCCGCCGATGGATTGCTTTAGCGCCCAGAAGGTGCATTTGATTTTGAACTGGGCGGATAAAGTTCGATGATCTAGGTCATCTCCAGTGTCAGATCGGTGCTGGCTAGAATGGAGCATCGCCTGTTCGGATTCACCAGCAAAAACCACAGTTTTTGGTATACTCTTTGGCCTCATAACATATCCAGACACAGGTAACTGACTGATTATTCATTGCTATACATGCTCACGATAGCGTACTCAAACGCGGCGATACGGCTTTAAAACAGCTCGGCCAAGCACCACCTTTGTCCTTTTTACGATAGCGACCCCGGTCTTTGGCAGGTGTACCATGACGTTCATAGGCAACGGTATTGGACTTGGCTTCGGTTACCAGATCCATCCGGGTGGTGCCGAATTGGTTCCATTGTTCAACCCCCGCAAAGCAGGATTGATCAGAGGTATTCAAAACCATTTCCAGAACGTGCTCTAGTCAAAACACAGCCTGAGGCCGATGACAATGACAACAAACCCATGATGAAAAGTGCCTCCAAAATTGTATCACATTTAACACAATTGATATTGATAATCAATATCAATTGTGTTAATATAACTTTGTTTACTAGTGAACAAAAATAATCTAATGGTGACACTAAACTTGGTCTGCAACTACTACAAAAGAGGGGAGATTGAGAAATTGGAGTTTCAAAATCATTTTAAAGGTCATCTTTACGAGCAATATATTAAAATGCTACATCTGAATGAGCTGTATACTGAACAAGAAATTAACTCGTTTCGGCAACAGGCCAGAAAGTACCAGATTGACATGCTCTCCAACAATATTACTAGTGTACACGTTATTGATTGCATTGGTGATTATGAACCGATAAATCATACCGGGATTGTGGAGAAGATGGGGTTGTCCAAAGCTAGTATTACTAAAATTAGTGCAAAGCTGCTGGAAATGGGCTTCATTATGAAAAGTCAACTGAACAGCAATCGTAAGGAGATTTACTTTAGTTTAACGGATAAGGGAAGACACGTTTATCATTTGCATAAAGAACTGCACAAAGAAAAAGAAGAAAGGTTTTACCAATTCATTGAATCCTATTCAGAGGTTGAGCTGCAGACTATTGGAAAATTTATGAGTGATTTGGTGGCGCGTGCCGAAGAATACTCCGAAGGGAAGTTTATGATAAATGACGACATTAAAGATTGAGGAATTAAGATCCAAGATTGAAGGGAAAGAAATTTTAAAAGGGCTCACACTGGAGATTCATGGCGGAGAGATTCATGCGATTATGGGGCCTAATGGGACGGGGAAAAGTACATTGGCTTCAGCTTTAATGGGCCATCCCAAATATGAGGTTACTGGCGGTAAGGTGACATTGGACAATGAAGACCTTCTGGAGATGGAGGTGGATGAGCGTGCCCAGGCAGGCTTGTTCCTCGCTATGCAATACCCAAGTGAAATTGCTGGCGTGACCAACTCGGATTTTCTCAGAAGTGCCATCAATGCACGGCGTGAAGAAGGCGATGAGATATCCTTAATCCGTTTTATCCGTGAAATGGAGAGCAAAATGAAGGGGCTGGAGATGAACCCGGAATTTGTGCATCGTTATTTGAATGAGGGATTCTCTGGCGGTGAAAAAAAGCGGAATGAGATTTTGCAAATGATGCTACTTGAACCCAAGTTTGTGATCCTGGATGAAGTGGACTCAGGGCTTGATATTGATGCACTGCGTATTGTGGCCAATGGCGTAAATGAGATGCGCAGCCCGGATAGAGGCTTTTTAATCATCACCCATTATCAACGACTGTTGAATTATATTACCCCGGATTTTGTGCATGTCATGATGCAAGGCCAGATAGTTAAATCTGGCGGTCCGGAGCTTGCCCACCGTTTGGAGGCTGAAGGGTACGATTGGGTGAAGGAGGAACTTGGGATTACGGATGAGACGGTAAGGGAAGCTTAAAAGCCGGAGAGGAGGAACAGCACGTGGATATACAAGCTAGAGTTTCAATGAATGTGGACGATTTACGCGCATGGTCAAGTGCTAAGGATGAACCTCGTTGGCTGATTGAACGCCGCGTTCATGCACTCGAACTGGCAGGGACGCTGGAGTTGCCTAAAGTGGAGAAAATCAATCTTGAAAAATGGGATATCTACGAAAGTGGAGATTACAAAGCTGAGAATGCGTGGTCTAGTTTGGAGGAAGCGCCGGAGGTTGTTCGAGGTTTGGTTACTTCTCCGGTGAAAGGCGGACTAATCGTTCAGTTCAACTCGGATGTAGTGTATACGAAATTGTCCGAGAGCTTAGCCGCCCAGGGAGTCATTTTAACGGATCTGCATACTGCGGCAAAAGAGCATGAGGAGCTGGTTCAACGTTATCTCTTTCAGGCAGTAAAGCCAGAAGAACATCGTTTATCTGCTGCACACAGTGCCTTATGGAGTGGTGGCGTTTTTCTATATGTCCCAGACGATGTAGAGGTTGAAGCACCTATTCAAGCGATCTTTCTCAACGATACAAGCGGTGTGTGTTTTGCTCCTCACGTCTTAATTGTGGCAGGGAGCAACAGCAAGATCACTTATGTGGATAATTGTGTATCGAGTGGTGATGATGTCAAGGTATTGCATAACGGTGTGACGGAGGTCTTCGCGGGGGCGGGCTCAAAGGTGCAAGTAGCTTCGGTTCATCAGCTTGCTGCAACTACAACAGATTTCACCCAGCGACGGGCGGTCGTTCTTGCTGATGGGGGTGTGGAATGGATTATCGGTGAGATGAACAATGGTTATACCGCCAGCGATACCAAGACTTTGTTACAAGGCAACGGGGTGGTCTCCGACAATAAGGTAATTGCTATTGGCACGGGTAATCAAAAATCGAGCTATACAACTCAAGCTCAGCATTTTGGCAGAAGCTCGGTAAGCCAGATGATTACGCGTGCAGTCATGCTTGAAGAAGCTACGGCCATTATCAACGGCATTACAAAGATTGAAAAAGGTGCAACCCATTGTGATGGTCAGCAAACAGAACGCGTGCTTATGCTAAGTCCTAAAGCTCGCGGCGATGCCAATCCGATCCTGCTGATAGATGAGGATGATGTAACCGCGGGTCATGCTGCATCCGTGGGGCAAGTAAATGCAGAGCAAATCTATTATCTGATGTCGCGCGGGATATCAAGGAGTGAAGCCGAACATCTTGTTATTTTCGGATTTCTCGCTCCTGTCATTTCGGAGATCCCGCTGGAAGGTGTTCGTAGTCGCCTAAAAGATTTAGTGGAAAGCAAGCTCGGCAGATCATAGCAAATCAAAATGATTCTTGAAAGGTTAAAAAGGAGTGATACTAATGGCTAAAAAAGCACCAGATATGGGCGAATATAAATATGGGTTTCGCGACAAGCACCAGTCTATTTTTCAATCTGGAAAAGGTCTGACGGAAGAGATTGTCCGGGAAATTTCCCGGATCAAGGAAGAGCCGGAGTGGATGCTCAATTTTCGGTTGAAAGCTTTGAATCAATTCTACAAAATGCCGATGCCTGAATGGGGAGCGGATTTGACCGGGCTAAATCTTGATGACATCCAGTATTACGTTCGCCCTTCTGAAAAACAGGGAAAGACCTGGGAGGAGGTTCCTTCCGAGATCAAAGCAACCTTTGACAAGCTGGGAATCCCTGAAGCGGAGCAAAAGTTCCTGGCGGGCGTATCCGCTCAATATGAGTCGGAAGTAGTTTATCACAGCATGCGGAAAGAACTGGAGGATCAGGGCGTTATTTTCCTTGATACGGATACTGCATTAAAGCAATACCCCGAAGTGTTTAAGCAATATTTTGGGACGATCATCCCTCCCGCAGACAATAAATTTGCGGCGCTTAATAGTGCGGTTTGGTCAGGCGGTAGCTTTGTATACATTCCGAAGGGTGTTCATTGCGAGGTTCCTATACAAGGTTATTTCCGTATTAATTCTGAAAATATGGGTCAATTCGAGCGGACATTAATTATTGCCGAAGAGGGCAGCTTTGTCCATTATGTTGAAGGATGTACAGCACCTATTTATAGTACCAGTTCTTTGCATAGTGGAGTTATTGAAATTATTTGCCGGAAAGATTCCCGTGTCCGTTACACGACCATTCAGAATTGGGCTCCTAATATCTACAACTTGGTAACCCAAAGGGCTGTGGTAGAAGAAAATGCCACAATGGAATGGGTGGACGGCAACATCGGCTCCAAGGTAACAATGAAGTATCCGGCAGTATTATTGAAAGGACGGGGAGCCAAGGGGTCCATCCTGTCTATTGCCGTAGCCGGTAAAGATCAGCATCAAGATGCTGGCGCGAAGGTAATACACCTTGCTCCCGAGACAACATCTACGATTATATCCAAATCCATCAGCAAGCAGGGCGGAAAAGTAAACTACCGAGGGTTGTCCAGCTTCAGCCGCGATTCCGCAGGGTCTAAGTCCAATATTAAGTGCGATACGTTGATATTGGATAACATGTCAACATCAGATACGATTCCATACAATGAAATTAAAAACGATCAGATTACTTTGGAGCACGAGGCAACAGTATCCAAAGTGTCTGAGGAACAATTGTTTTACTTAATGAGCCGCGGGCTTACAGAACAAGATGCTACACAAATGATTGTAATGGGCTTTATTGAACCGTTTACCAAAGAATTGCCAATGGAATATGCCGTTGAAATGAATCGGTTGATTCAATTTGAGATGGAAGGTAGCATCGGTTGATTCATTAATTTAATAGATCAAACCTTTATCATTCTTTAAAGAGGTGCTAGTAATGAAGAAAAATAAATCGGACGATTCAGAACTAGCTCAAATTACCCGAGAGATACGAAAACTTCAATTCTGCCTCCATATGCTGTCAGGATTGAGCGCAAGTTGTGGTGTGATGATACCTTTAGACTCTATTCATACGCTTATAAGGGAACTTTCGGATCAAGAGGTTACTCTTAGGCAAAAAGCAAAGGATCACTCAGACGATCTAGGATGAAAAAAGGTCTGAATGACGGTTGGTAAAACAATGGGAGGAGTTAACATAATGGATGAAAATGGAGTTTTATTCGATGAAGTATCGGAAGTTCTTCTCAAACTACGTCCTTTCTTACTGCGTGACGGTGGAGATGCTGAACTGGTCGAAGTTGAGAACGGTATAGCAAAATTAAGATTTTTGGGAGCATGCAATGGTTGCCCAAGTGCTACGATTACGTTAAAGGTTGCTATTGAGCGCGCAATTCTTGAGGAAATTGATGATATTAAAGAAGTTGTACAAGTGTTCTAAAATTCCTCGATACTGAGCAACTGAGTTAGTCCTGTCGCAGACCATAGCTACGGAAGTTGATCCCGCTGCTCAATACCAAAGTACATCGACAGATTACCTTGCGGATAGAAATCGACGAACAGCGCTTTTTTTACTTCGTCAAACAAGGTATTATCAAGATTTAATTCGGTATCGAGTGGGAAACCGTGGAGGTTCAGTCCTCTCGCCGGTATACACAAAAGGGTGATAAAATGCTTAAAGGCATTTTATCACCCTTTTTATTAATTGCATTCTCAATTTCGGCTACATAATTAATCGGGTGTCAGATGAATGAAGATAAGAACTTCACATAGTTTCTTTTCTAAATAGTATATTTGACTGTGACTTTGATGTTGTTGTAGGATGGTGGTACTAGAAAAACATTTATAGTTTATTAAGTGTAAAAGAAATGAGGAATGCATATGCAAGAAAGAATTTTGGAAGCTTTTGTAGAGGAAGTTCATGAGAATGGATTGAAATTTACTATGGATGATCTTGCGAAAAGACTTGCCATCAGTAAGCGTACGTTGTATGAAAATTTTTCGTCTAAGACGCTTATTTTAGAGACACTTATTGAGCGTACAAATGATGATATGATTCAAAAGACGGAGCAAATTATCCAAAACAATGAATTATCTTTGTTAGAAAAGATTAAGCAGTCGATTAGGGTTATGCCGCTGTATTATAAGTTTTATGATTTAAGAATTTTGGACCAGATGAAAAAGTATTATCCTGAGCAATGGAAAAGAGTACATGCTGATTTAAATGATTGGTCTCCGATCAGAACATTAATTCAGGAAGGTATTCGAGAAGGAATTATTGTGAATAAAAATGAGGCTCTAATCATGAAGCTAATTATTGATTCAGTGAATTTAACGCTTGATCAGCGTTTCTTTCTGGATAACAGTGTGACGGTAGAGGAAGCAACTTATTCCATTGTAGATATATTGTTATTTGGGTTAGTCGAAAAACAAAAATAGCCTAATAATATGTGTATATTAAAAGAGGCTATTTTTTTATATGGAAACTAATAAAACAATTAAAGTTTTTTTGTTTTTGAAGCTAGGATACTGAAATTAACTACTGATAAATAAAAGGGGTTCTGAAAAGGAAGGGTGGAAATATGTCTATACTAACAAGAAATCGGGGAGCAATGCTGTTATTGATGCTTAACATTTTTTTAGCATTCATGGGGATTGGATTAGTCGTTCCTGTTTTACCTAAATTTATAAGTGAGCTAGGGATGAACGGTTCTTCAATGGGACTAATGGTTGCAGCCTTTGCGCTGACACAGCTTTTATTATCACCTATGTCAGGAAAGTTGTCTGACCGTTATGGACGTAAAAAGTTGATTGTTTCTGGGATGTTTATTTTCATGCTGTCAGAGCTTGTTTTTGGATTGGCGGGTTCCGTTCCTACCTTGTTTGTTGCACGAATCATGGGCGGGGTAGGGGCTGCGTTGCTTACTCCCTCTATAATGGCCTACGTCGCTGATGTGACCTCATTTGAGGAAAGAGGCAAGGGTATGGGCATGATTAATGCAGCGATTAACACAGGCTTCATAATCGGGCCAGGGATTGGCGGTTTGCTTGCAGCCTATGGAATACGTATTCCCTTCTTTGCGGCGGCAGGTGCTGCAGGAATAGCGGCTATTTTGTCTCTGTTCGTGCTGCCTGAGTCTTTGAGCAAGGAAAAACAACAGTACAATAGAGAGCTTCCGCGTGAAAAAGAAAACCTTTTACAGCAATTTGCCAAGTCCTATCAATCTCCGTATTTCATGGGCTTGCTCATTGTATTTGTCGTTGCTTTTGGATTGGCGAATTTTGAAACGGTATTTGGACTGTTTGTTGACCATAAATATGGTTTTACACCGATGGATATTGCCATCATTATAACGACAGGATCTATTTTGGGGGCAGTTGTTCAAGCAACTATATTTGGTTGGATCATTAACCGTTTTGGTGAGAAAAAAGTAATTCACCTTTGCTTGGCTATTGGAGGACTGTTTATTTTCCTAACTTTATTTGCCGAGCAGTACGTGATGATTATGCTGACGACTTTTATCATTTTTCTGGCTATGGATATCCTTCGCCCAGCAGTAAGCACTTCTCTATCGCGGCAGGCTGGGGATGAGCAAGGGTTTGTAGCGGGTATGAACTCGTCCTATACGAGCTTGGGGAATGTAATTGGACCGTTAGTTGCAGGACTGCTGTTTGATGTTCATATTAATTTGCCTTATATGGTGGCAGCGGTAGCCTTATTTGCTTGTCTCGTCCTTTCACTACGCTCTAAGCATGCAGGAAAGCGACACTCAACAACCCTTGCAGCAGAGCAGCGTAGAAGTGGTTAGCCGCAGGTCTATATTCACCCCCGACTTAGGTCTAGGTTCAAAAACCGTCTGGGGTCCGTTTTGTCAAACGTTAGGTCAGCGTACAATAAGGACATAAGCAAGACACAGTGAAAGGCGGTGAGAGATGATGAGAGTTAACAAAGGGAATGGGTTAGCCATTGTACTGATCGTGTTGGGTTCGATTATGCTGCTCGGTAAGTTTACTCCGTTTTTCGGTCACTTTGTAGGACATCTGATTGGTTACTTAATTCCGATAGCGATGATTATGCTGGGGTACTACGGTGTGAAAAGAGGAAATGCGCTCTTCGGTTGGATCGTGCTTGTGCTCGGGGTACTGATTTTACTGGGCAAGCTGTCCTGGCTTATTGGACCACTGTTAGCAATCGGATTAATCATATTTGGTGTATCCATGCTGAGTGACCGTAGAAGACGCTACTGAATGTGACAGTTTGAGGATGAAGAAAAATGCACGAAAGCAAAGAGCAAGAAATGATGAAAATACGAACTTGTGAAAGGAGTAGACGCCAATGAGTGTTTTTCGAAGAATGCGTGATATTACGGTAGCAACCTTCAATGAGCATTTGGAACAAAGTCAAGATCCGGTACAACTCATTGACCAGTTTCTATATAATACCCGTCAGGAAATCGCCGAAGCGGAAAAGCTTCATCAGCAGTATGCAGTGCATACAAGACAAATGAAGCAGCAGTTGGATCATGCATTGTCCATGCAGGCCAAACGGGAGGAACAAGCGCTTCTGGCTTTGAAAGCAGATGAAGAACACGTCGCAAAGCTAGCCCTTCAGGAAAAAATGCTGTATGCAGAAAAAGAAGAGCAGTATAGAGAACTGTGGGAGCAGAGCCGTGAATCATTACGTGAATTGGAGCAACAGCTGGATACATTAAAGACAGAATACCAAACGGTACACAGTAAGCGTCAGTATTACGCTGCACGTGTACAAACGTTGAGACTCCAGCAGCAAATGAACGAACGGGCAGGTACATACGGTGGACGAAATGTTCCCCGAATGTTCAACCGCTTGGAAGACCGGGTAGCCGATATGGAAGCAGAAACGATGAGTCTGCGTGAATTGCGTCGGGGTGAGGAGTATACAAGGGATGCTCACAGCGGTGGATCGCTGCTCGAACAAGAGTGGGCGAGATTGAAAAGCAAGCTGAACAACAGCGGGAAGGAGTAAGTAAATTATGACCCGAATTTACCGATCAAGCCGGGATAGAGTATTAACTGGAGTATGTGGCGGTCTTTCTGACGCAACAGGAATGGACTCAACTTGGATACGTATTCTGGTTGTGATCAGTTTCTTTATTACAGCAGGCACCACATTTATGATTTATGTGATTGCAGCGTTGGTTATTTCCAAGGAACCAAGATCTCCTTACGATGGAGGATTCGGTCCAGATAGCGGTCCCTATACCCAGCAAGATCCGCGCTATTATGGCGGTAGTAATACTAGAACACAGTACGGACAAGGAACTGGTTACAATCAAGGTGGAGCATACGGCAACTCGAACCCGTTTGGTCAGGATGCCCGCTATTCATCCAAATTTAATGCAGGACACAACAGTGATCTGGATTCCATGATGGAAGATATCGAGAAAAAAGCAATGAAAAAGGAACTGGAAGAGTTACGTAAAAAAGTGGAGCAATTCGAGAAGGGAGAACGTAAATAATGGGAATCTTTAAAAGAATGAAGGATATGACAAGAGCATCGGTGAATGAAATGTTGGATAAAGTTGAAGATCCGATTATCATGTTAAATCAGTACTTGCGTGATATGGAGGCAGAAATTCACGAGGCTGAGGTAACAGTCGCCAAGCAAATGGCAAATGAGCGTCGTATGAAACAGCGCTTGGAGGAGGCTGTACGTGTATCCAATGAGCGCGAAAAGCAGGCCGAATCTGCATTGCGAAATGGTCAGGAAGAAGTAGCCCGCAAGCTGCTGGGCGAGAAGATTTATTTTGTGCAAAAGCAGGATGAATACCGTGACTTGCACACTCAAGCCGAGCTTCAAGCGAAAGAACTGGTACAGCAGCTTCATGGAATGAAGGATGAATTCTACAAAATGCGCAATAAGCGTAATGAACTGGTATCCCGTGCTCAAATGGCAAAAGCCAAAAAGCAAATGTCGCAAATCAATAGCTTGCACACGATTGAAAGCGGGTCTGCTTCGCTGGGCTTCCACCGCATGGAGGAAAAAATCATGCAAATGGAGGCGGAAGCTGACGTACTGCGTGCCCCTTATCGTCAAGCACCGGGAGAGGCATATGTTAATCCCGCAGAAGCTGAAAAACAATTTAAAGTGGATGAGCAGCTTCAACAATTGAAGTCCAAAATTCAGACAGGTGCTAAACCTGTAGATATGAAGAAGGACTAACTACTCGGAACCCAAACATTATGATATGCTGTATAGATGGACACTGACCAATAACAGTGCTCAATCTGTATGGTTCGGGAAGCCATATGGCCATAAATTGCGCCACTATGGCTTTTCCTTCCTGTATAAGCAAAAAAGGGGGTGCAGCATGGAGAGAAGAAAATCAGCCTTGGCACTGGCAGGGATTGGCATCGGGATTATTATTTTATTCGGTCAGTGGATTGGGTTCCTCTCCGTGTTTGCACTGATCCTAATGTTGGCGGGAATATATAAGATTCGCAATTCTAAAATCAAAAAGGGCTATACGATGCTTGCCATCGGTGCTGGTCTGCTGGTGCTGGATCATTTGTTCTTGTTTGTGGTGATCACATTGGCTTCGCTGGCTGTGTTCTATTCACGTTCCAGAAAGCTGCATAAAGGTCAAAGCTCCATATTCAAACACAATTTCATTTCCAATCACAAATGGGATGAAGTGCCGTGGAGCTTGCGCAGCACAAGCATATGGCATGTGGTTGGGGATGTGGATGCTGACCTGACGCTGGCTCTTCCAGAGGAACGTGAGCCCGTCATATTTTTACAGGGGATCTTCGGTGACATTGACATCACGCTGCCGGATAATTACGGTGTAGAGGTAGAGATGTTCGTATTGTTCGGGCAGATTCAGTTCGACCGGGACCATGAGGCAGGGATGCTCAATCGACTGGTGTGGAAGTCTCCTCATTTTGAGCAGAGTGAATATAAAGTGAAGTTTGTCGTTTCGTACTTGGCGGGTGATGTCCGCATTCGATTTTATTGAATCAGGAGGAACCGGGATGAATCATAAAAAAACGTCCAACATGGTAACCCGCAGTATGGGTGAAGGTATCCTCCTGTGTGTTGTTGTGGGCGTAGTTGTCTTTTATATGCTGTATACATATGGATATGTGAAGTCGTTCCCAACCTGGGGAATGATACTGAAAGTAGCAGGAGCCGTTATACTGGTATTGATTGGTACAGGCGCAATGTACGGATTTTATGAAAGTTATCGCTTTAAAAGCAGACTGGAAATGTTAAGAGAGACATTGCTGATGTGGGAAAAGGGCACCCCTGCACGTGAGTTGCCACCCCTAGGGCATGATGAGCTTGGCAGGCTAGGAGAGCAGTTGGAAAGAATCGGGCGTAAATGGCAGGAACAAGTTACGTCTTTACAACGCTTATCTACAGATAATGCTCAGCTGGCAGAACAGGCACGAATGACTGCGATCGTAGAGGAACGGCAGCGGCTGGCCAGAGAGTTGCATGATGCAGTATCGCAGCAATTATTTGCTATTTCAATGACAGCGACGGCTGTGGGCAGGACACTGGACAAGGATTTTGATAAAGCGCAGCGTCAGGTTGCATTAATTGAAGAAATGTCTTCCGTGGCACAATCCGAAATGCGGGCGTTACTCCTTCATTTACGGCCTGTCTATCTGGAAGGAAAACGGCTTGAGCAGGGTTTGCGTGATTTGGTACAGGAATTACAGGCAAAAGTACCAATGGAGATTGATTTTGAGATGGAAAGCGGAGTACAGTTGGTTAAAGGCATTGAGAATCACTTATTTCGCATTGTTCAGGAAGCGATGTCTAATACATTGCGCCATGCCAAAGCAACTCGTATGGAAATTCGTATCGTGCAGCGCCCGGATTCCATTAGGCTGACGATTCGGGATAATGGTATTGGTTTTGAAATGGATGAGAAAAAGCAGACATCATATGGATTATCCACCATGCAGGAGCGGGTCAGTGAAATTGGGGGAGCTATTCAGTATATAACGGCTCCGGGAAAAGGGACACGCATCGAGGTGTCTGTGCCAGTTATTTATGATGAAAGCGGAAGGAACGATGATCATGGAAACGGAATTACCGATTAGCGTACTGCTGGTAGACGACCATGAAATGGTGCGGATCGGGCTTGCGGCAGTGCTGGGGACAGAAGAAGGGATTGAAGTGGTCGGCGAGGCTGGAAGCGGAGAAGAAGGCATACGGTTAGCATCAGAATACAAGCCAAATGTGATTTTAATGGATTTGGTCATGGATGGCATGGATGGTATTGAAACGACACGCCAAGTGACACGCCTGCTTCCAGAGACAAAGGTGATTGTACTGACGAGTTATTTGGATGATGAGAAAATGTACCCGGTCATTGAGGCAGGTGCATTCAGTTATTTGCTCAAAACGTCTCGTGCTTCCGAGATTGCGGATGCGATCCGTGCAGCTGCACGCGGACAGTCCGTACTCGAGTCACAGGTGGCCTCTAAGATGATGAATCGATTCCGCCAGCCACAGGCTGAAGCGCCCGCACATACAGAGCTAACAGATCGTGAGATGGAGGTTCTTCGCTTGTTGGCACAAGGGAAGTCTAACCAGGATATCGCAGATGAACTGATTATCGGGATTAAGACGGTAAAATTCCATGTCACGAACCTTCTCGCCAAATTAGGAGTGGAGGACCGCACACAGGCGGCAATCTATGCCTATAAGAACGGCTTAGCAGAGTAGATTATAAAACGACAAATACAAAGAACCGGAGGCGATGAATGGTCCTCCGGTTTTTTTGTGTTCTGAAATACGGCGTTTAGATAAGGAGGAATAGAAAGGCGATTAAGGCCAGATCTAGTGCAAGCCCTCCCCCGTATCCATATCTGCCGCGATAGCCTGCTCTGCCATTTGCATAATTTCCATTTCCGTTTGAGCCAAATTCGCCTACGTTATAAGGAAAGTATGGATTTAGAAGTTCGTCGGGCGGTCTATTAAAGGCATTTAGCTTGGCAGAAGGGCGAGCTTTGTTTTTGGAATTCCTTTTTTTCTTTTTAGAGGAGATTTTTTTAGCTTTTTGTTTTCCTTTGTTACTGTAGCTTCCGGCATAGAGACTACCAGGAAAGGAGGATGGATATCCGTTTAACATCAGCTTGCCTTTGCTACACCCGCTTAAGATGCCGATGTGTCGTGTACCATCACGCATGACGGCACAGACCATCCGTCCGCCATGAGGTGCCACACTGGCTTCATTTACTGGATAAATGGGAAACATGATTTCACCTCTTTTGGTGTAAGATGCGTTGTGATTATAGTCTATTCTTATAGTGCCTACGGTGTATGGTCGAACACCCAGTAGGCGAATGAATATTTCTGAACGGTTGTGCTGACTTCCTCTGCGTATAAAACCTCTGGCAACGGGCATGCTATTGATAGATTCATAGATTTCAATCGAGCCGAAAAAAGAAGCATTCTATCGTGGATATGCGGAGAACGTATGGTTATGGAGGGGAAGGAACGTCCATGTTAAAAGTAGAGATGATTAAAAAGGGAGTTATTGCGATTTTGGTATTAGGAACGGTGTTGGTACTGGCTGGCTGGCGTTACGGAACTCTTCAGACCAACGGAACTGATTCCCGCGAGGCAGAAACGGCTTTACGCTCGTTGTTATTCCTATCGGATCAAACCCCGGGTACACTGGATAAGCTTGTTGTAAAATGGCAAGGCGATTGGATTCCTAATCATGAAGATCCGGCAGATATAGCGGCACAGATAGCTGATCAACTGAATATACCCACAGCAAGTAAACTCGTGGAAAATGGACATACACTTTATCGTTCTGTTCGTGATCGTGAGGATTTGGAAATTCGTTTAAATGTGATGGAACGTCAAACTGGACAATGGTATGTAGTCGTTCAGCTGGAAAGCAGTGACACAGGACGTGAGCAATTGATTCAGCTTCATAAGCTTTGTGCTGAGCAATTAAATTCTATAGGGGTTCAAGCGCAGTGGAACACCTCCGTTCAGCGTTCGCTGCAAGCAAAGGAAAGCGTGGATCAACTGATGAAACAAACAGAAGCGAGCTTAGCAGGGACCATCTCCATGCAGGCTAAAGAAAGATACACAGATGCAACCACAGTAGCCGTATCTTATGAAGCTCCAGAACTGCCATTAATGGTTCAAAGCGGTGAGCATCAAGTTCAGATGCAGATGGCTGTACATGAAAATAAGGAGCAGCAGGATAAACGCATAACACTTGGTTTTCCGCTTATCACGATTGAATACTGACTTATAAGGTAAATTTATGATTCATCGGATAGCTTATCCATGTGGAATATGTTAAAATGTCATCAAATCTTTAGTTCCATGTTTTTCGAAAATCAAGTATGATCTTGTATAAATATACACAATACTACATGCGGATTTCGAGGATTGTGGATTGCGGAATCTTGACATGGGAAGAATGAGGTACTTCATGGCTGACATACCTGTTAAAGAATCTCTTGTGAC
The DNA here is from genome assembly GCF_053006485.1 of Paenibacillus sp. JJ1683. Lineage (NCBI taxonomy): Bacteria > Bacillati > Bacillota > Bacilli > Caryophanales > Paenibacillaceae > Paenibacillus > Paenibacillus sp. JJ1683. The sequence continues at coordinate 4,716,060 of NZ_CM129820.1, read as the reverse complement.
ACAAGGTGCAGTTCTGTTTATTTTTGGTGCTACGGGCGATTTGGCTCGCCGCAAGTTATTTCCTGCTATTTACAGCTTGTACCGCGAAGGCAAGCTTGCTGAAGATTTTGCTGTTATTGGTGTAGCAAGACGTCCCCGCACAGAAGCAGAATTCCGTAATGACCTGTACGCTTCCATACAGGAGTTTAGTCGCTATAAAGCAGAAAATGATCAAGAATGGCAGGCATTTGCCGAGCATTTTGAATATAAATCGCTGGATATTAACAATGTCGATGGGTTTCATGAGCTGAGACAGCAGACGGAGGCTATAGAAGGTAAGTTTAACATACCGGGAAATCGGTTGTTTTATTTGGCCTTGGCTCCTGAATTATTCGGAAGTGTGTCGAAGAGCTTGAAAGAGGGCGGCATGTTGGAAGGCAAGGGCTGGAATCGTCTGGTTATAGAGAAGCCTTTCGGCTACAACCTCGAATCTGCACAAGAACTGAACATTGAAATTCGTGAAGTATTTGCCGAAGAAGAAATTTATCGGATTGATCACTATCTTGGTAAGGAAATGGTACAAAATATCGAGGTGATCCGCTTCGCTAACGCTTTTTTTGAACCACTATGGAATAACAAGCATATTGCCAATGTGCAAATTACGCTGAGTGAAACGGTAGGGGTAGAGGAACGCGGAGGTTATTATGATCATTCCGGTGCCTTGCGTGATATGGGACAGAACCATATGCTGCAAATGCTTACGATGATCGCGATGGAGCCACCTAGTCGTTTGTTGCCAGAGGATATCCGCGATGAAAAGGTAAAAGTGCTGCGTTCACTACGACCTTTTGGATCATCTGAGGATGTGAAGACCAACGTGGTACGTGGTCAATATACTGAGGGCAGTTATCGCGGTCAGCAGTTACCAGGGTATCGTCAAGAAGACAAGGTTGATCCACAATCGAATACAGAGACTTATTTTGCTTCACGTGTGTTTGTTGATAACTTCCGTTGGGCTGGCGTACCGTTCTACATTCGTACGGGCAAACGCCTCCCTGTAAAAACTACGGAGATCGTTGTGGAATTTAAGAGCATGCCGACCAATGTATATCTCGGTCAAAAGCATAAGCTCGAACCCAACTTGCTCGTCATTCGGGTTAATCCAATGGAGGGCATTTACATTAAAATCAATGCCAAGAAGCCTGGTTCGGAGTCAGATATTGAGCCGCTGGCGATGGATTTTTGCCAAAGCTGTATGGTGGGGATCAACTCACCGGAAGCTTATGAACGGTTGCTGATGGATGCGATCGAGGGTGACTCGACGTACTTCACGCGCTGGGATGAGGTGGCTACAGCGTGGGGATTCGTTGATCGAATCGCCAAAGCATGGCAGCAAACCCCGGATACACTGGAAACCTATGCTGCAGGCTCATGGGGACCTGATGGTGCTCACAAGCTGTTGGAGCAGGATGGCTACAAGTGGTGGCCGGTTAGCGGTCAGGATGAAGATAATGTCATCTGGCGAGTAGGCGGCACTCAGTAATCCCGATTTGTCCAGCATCCCCCTATGTCCTGTTCAGGATGTAAGGGGATGCTTTGCGTTCGGAGTATGCTATAATAGCTTAGTCTCAGGTTTTCAGTTTGCAACTGATTATACGTTAAAGGCAGGCTAAAACATGTAAATAGATCGTATTTATCATGAATATGGTGACGGAGTATGCCGAATACTGGAGCTAACGGCAATGAGCCGATGAACTTATGAAAATAGGCGTGCATCATGGCCTTTTTATAATAGCTTGAGCAGAAATGCAATGGATTTGATCATGAAGGGATATGTGAAATGAGTAAAACAACAGATATACTTCAACAGGAAGTCGACAAACGGCGTACGTTTGCGATTATTTCTCACCCGGATGCGGGTAAAACGACACTGACGGAAAAGTTGCTGCTGTTCGGGGGCGCTATTCGTCTTGCAGGTACAGTCAAAGCTCGTAAAGCCAGCAAGCATGCGACGAGTGACTGGATGGAGATTGAAAAACAGCGGGGGATTTCGGTAACATCCTCAGTGATGCAATTTGATTATAATGGGCATCGCGTTAATATTCTGGATACCCCGGGTCACCAGGACTTCAGTGAAGATACGTACCGCACATTAACAGCCGCAGATAGTGCGGTCATGCTGATTGACGTAGCAAAAGGTGTGGAAGCGCAAACGATCAAGCTGTTTCAGGTTTGTGCGAAGCGCGGAATACCGATTTTTACCTTCATTAATAAGCTGGACCGTGAAGGACGCAGTCCCTTTGATTTGATGGAGGAGCTGGAACAGGTGCTTGGTATCCGTTCGGTGCCTATGAACTGGCCGATTGGTACAGGACGTGATCTGTGCGGTGTTTATGACCGTGTCAAAAATCAGGTTGAGTTGTTTCAGGGAGATGACCATTCCACGATCAAAGTACAAAAGGTGGAAGGTTACAATGATCCGATTATTCGCGAGATGGCGGGCGAATATTTGCATGATCAATTATGCCAAGATTTAGAGTTGCTTGATGTCGCAGGTGACCCTTTTGATATGGAAAAAGTACAGCGTGGAGAATTAACGCCTATATTCTTTGGGAGTGCGATTAATAACTTTGGTGTGCAAACATTTTTGGAAAACTTCCTTCAGCTTGCTCCTAAGCCGGAACCGCGCCACAGTACAGTGGGGGAAATTGAGCCAACGAACGAGAAGTTTACTGGCTATGTATTTAAAATTCAGGCCAATATGAATCCGGCTCACCGTGACCGTATAGCATTTTTGCGTATCGTGTCTGGTAAGTTCCAACGCGGGATGAGTGTTAAACATGTTCGAATGGGTAAGGAGATTAAGCTGTCCCAACCACAGCAGTTCTTGGCACAGGACCGTGATATTGTCGAAGAAGCATTCCCTGGGGATATTATAGGCTTGTTTGACCCAGGTATTTTCCGCATTGGCGATTCACTGAGTCAAGGTGGCGAGGTTGTATTTGATGAACTGCCAACCTTTTCACCTGAGATTTTTGCTAAGGTTACTGTAAAGAATGCTTTAAAGCACAAGCAGTATCTGAAAGGTATCGACCAGTTGACTGAAGAAGGTATGATTCAGGTGTTCCGTACGGTAAGCTTCGATGATACGCTTCTAGGCGTAGTCGGCCAACTGCAATTTGAAGTATTTGAATACCGCATGAAGGGTGAATATGGGGTAGATGTACAGCTTCAGCGTATGCCGTTCCAATTTGCTCGCTGGATTGTGGATGAGCAGATTGATCCGAGCAAGTTCCGTATCAACTCTACGCTTGTGAAAGATAAGAAAGGCAATTATGTCGCCTTGTTCGAAAATGAGTATGCCATGCGTACGGCTATAGAAAAAAATCCGACCGCTAAGTTTTTGGAAATGGCTCCATAAAATTTTATATGCAGAGCAGTCTGATCTCAGTCATTTGATATATACCACGAATAGTCCACTCGACATGAATGCGAGTGGACTATTCTCATTTTCGAATACGGGTAAAAATAATGAGCACAATTAAAGCATAACAGGAAGTTGAGTAGCTAGAGCTAGGTTAAGGGCACGGGTTTGATTTTATCGATTTGTTCATGTGCCAAATGGACGAAGTCATGCTGCTGGTTTGGACTCATATGCTTCCATGCGATTTCAAGAATGACACCCAATCCAGGCAAAGCGGCTTCCGGTCCATCCACTGACCCAATAATCATATCCGTAAGATCAGCCTCTGATTTGCCGTGAACTTTGTGAACAATCGCTTGTCGTAAATCCATTGTAATGGGCATGTGTACCTCCCGTATGTTGTAATAGTGATCGAATGTATTATGGCTTGGGCTGTGGTCCAGTATTCATGGAGAAGCATTTGGAATAAGGATGCCAAAATTTATGTTTGTAGCATGATATGCTATACTATGACGGACAGTATGGTGAGCGGGAGGTAAAGAAGGAATGGCGAAAAAACAGTATGCGGTCATTGGCATGGGGCGCTTTGGCTCCAGTGTTGCCAGCGCGCTGAGTGAGATGGGTTTTGATGTGTTGGCTATCGACTCGGACGAGCAGCGTACACAGGAAATGTCGAATATTGTGACGCATGCGGTGTCTGCCGATTCGACGGATGAGGAAGCACTGCGAGCACTGGGTATCCGCAATTTTGACGTAATTGTAGTCGCAATTGGTGAAGATATACAAGCCAGCATTCTAACAACATTGATTCTCAAGGACATGGGTGTGCCCGCTCTTGTGGTCAAAGCACAAAATGAACTACACGGGAAAGTGCTGCAAAAAATAGGTGCGGATAAAGTGGTTTATCCTGAACGGGATATGGGACTGCGGGTAGCCCATCATCTAACATCTCCCAATATTCTGGACTATATCGAGCTGTCCAAGGACTACAGTATTTTGGAGATGCGAGCCGCTGATTCCATGATCGGCAAAAATCTGAAGGAGCTAGACATACGTGCACGCTTCGGCTGCAATGTAATGGCGATTCGCAGAAACCAGGAGATGAACATTTCACCTTATGCTGAGGATCGTCTTGAAGCGGGTGATGTGCTGGTCATTGTGGGTCACAAGGACGATCTAACCAAGCTGGAGCTGGCTTTTGCAGCTTAGAGAGATTTGATGTTCAAGTACAAGTGATGCATCATTTATTTTTAAAGAAACGGACCATAGAACGGAAGGTTAAACGAATGGAAATCATTTCACCGAATAATGCGCGTGTAAAAGAATGGTCGCAATTGCTGGAGAAAAAGCATCGTACACGGCAGCATAAATATATTGTTGAGGGTATTCATCTAGTGCAGGAAGCGTTGCGTTCGAACGCGGCAGTAGAAAGCGTCGCCTATGATTTGGACAAGGGGATTCCTGCCGAGCTGAATGGTCTGGATTCAGCCGACCAGCCGGTGGAATGGATTCCCGTGTCGACGGCGGTCATTGCCAAATGCACCGATACCAAGACGCCGCAGTCTGTCTTTGCTATCGTGCGTAAGCAGGAGCAGAGCGCATTCGCAGCATTACTTGAGCAGCCAGATGCGCTGGTGATGGTGTTGGACGGGGTACAGGACCCCGGCAATGTAGGCACCATTATCCGCAGCGCGGACGCTGCTGGAGCCGCAGGCGTTATATTGGGTCATGGCTGCGCCGACCTGTACAACCCCAAAACGATCCGTTCCACGATGGGATCGTTATTTCATCTGCCGGTCATCGAAGGCAGTCTGGAGGAGCTTTTGCCGCAGGCCAAAAGTAAAGGGGCCCGCTTGCTCAGCACCTCGCTGGATGCAAGCTTGTCATGCTATGCCGTGGATTTGCGTGTATCCACCTGGCTCGTGATTGGCAACGAGGGCCAAGGTATTTCTGCTGCTACCGCTAGTATGGTGGATGAATCAGTATTCATTCCAATGCAGGGACAAGCAGAGTCACTGAATGCAGCCATGGCCTCTACGGTGTTATTATTCGAGGCGATGAGACAGCGAAGCTAAGAGAATGAACACGGATTTGTCTGGGTTATAACATCAATTAATACTAAAATGAGTCGGGTCATAGAGCCCGACTCATTTTTTTAGAGAATGTTATATCTGTCATGATCTTAATCACTTTTAAGGGTAGGTCTTCATTTGGACATAATACATATATTACTGTTGAGCTGTTTTCTATATACCTTACAACAAAGTAAGGTTTTTGTAAGCTTTGACTGTTGTTTGTGATGTATAGGCTAGTTAGTATGTTTAATAGCTAGGCAAGGAAAGATGTGAGCATATGAAGTATTCAAAGAACAAAATAAAAAAGGTAATCAAATCAAAAAAAGACTTCGATGAGACGTTAAAAAAATATAAAGGGATCATTATTACAGTAACGGTTATCGTTATGATGATTATAACGTTAACTGCTCTGGTGCTTGGCACAATGCATATTATTCGAGACTCAATCTATATCACAATTGAATCTTCCTAATTACAATTAAAGAAAATGGATTGTTGTTATTGCTTGGACGATTAAATCAAGGCATTATATAGAGAAAATCATGTTATTAAAAATTCAAGCACTAAGAAGGTAGAAAACACAATGCATAAAATATTAATCGTAGAGGATGACCCTCAAATTAGCTCTTTACTCCAATCCTATCTTGAAAAGTATGGTTATCAAGGAGTTGTCGTTTCAAATTTTGATCAGGTATTGAGTACTTTTCAGGAAGTAAAGCCTGATTTGGTCATACTTGATGTGAATTTACCTCGTTTTGATGGATTTTATTGGTGTAGACAAATTCGCACCCAATCTACTTGTCCTATCCTTTTTGTGTCCGCGCGGGATGATAAGATGGATCAGGTCATAGCTTTGCAGAACGGGGCGGATGATTACATTACTAAACCGTTTCATCCCGAAGTACTGTTAGCCAAAATAGAAAGTAATCTGCGACGTGCCTATGGTTTATATGCAGTTGCCCAAAAATCACGCTCCATAGCAGTGTCAGGCTTGATTCTATATCCTGACATTATGGAGCTTGTGTTTCATGACAAGCAGGTAGAAATGAGCCATAAAGAAGCTGCGCTACTGGAGCTACTGATGACATATCCTAAGCAGGTTGTAGGGAGAGTTCATCTCTTAGAAGCTTTATGGGATGATTACCAATATGTCGGGGAAAATACACTGAATGTTTATGTTACTCGTGTCCGTAAAAAGCTGGCCGAGTTGGGGTTGGAGGATATCATAGAGACGGTTAGAGGAGCTGGATATCGGCTGCACTTGACTGAGGAGGAAGAACAGTGAAGCTTTTTTGGCGTGATCATTTCTCAATGATCATATTCAATATCGTCCAACTTTTTCTTGTGTTAAGCATTTATTGGATGGATGGTTATCATAACTTGTCTACTGCTCTTTATTCCGTCTTTTTTGGGACCTCCATATTGCTGATCTATTTACTGTTCCGGTACGTCATGTATTCTAGTTTATATCGATTACTTTCCACTGCAAATATTAGAGATCTAGATGAACTCATTCAGATGAAGGTACTTAATCCTCTTGCCTCTTCTTTACAGAATTTGCTTTTACAATTTTACCGATTGTATCAGTCTCGAATTCATCAGTTAGAGCATCAACAGCGTGATCACATTACTTTTATTAACCAGTGGGTTCACCAGATGAAAACTCCCCTCTCTGTTATTCATTTAATTCTCAAAGGAAAAATAGATCCCGAGTCGGATCAGATTCATGATGAGATTGATCGAATGGGAAAAGGACTGGAAATGATCTTATATATGTCACGATTGGAGGCCTTTGAACCTGACTTTCATGTGGAGCCTGTTGTATTACGAAAGCTGGTTAGTGAAGTGATTTATGATAACAAAAGATTATTGATTCGTAACGAAATTTATCCTTCCAATGAAGTGGACGAGCAGTTGAGTGTGATTACCGATGCCAAATGGCTAAGATTTATAATTAATCAATTGGTGACCAATGCGGTGAAATACTCTTCAGGTCATGCCCACAGTCTGAAGTTGATATCTGAGATAAGAGATAAAGTGTTTGTGCTGAAAGTACAGGATGAAGGAATCGGTATCCCTAAAAAAGATATTGAACGGGTATTTGAGGCTTATTACACAGGTGAAAACGGACGGAAGTATAGTGAATCTACCGGAATGGGCCTGTACATGGTGTCAGAAATCTGCAAAAGGCTGAGTCATGACATTCAACTGAAATCGACGGTTGGTGAAGGAACGACGGTTGAGATCTTGTTTTCAATTCACAAATAAGAACCTTACAACACATTTAAGGTTTCTGTAATGTTAATCGATCGCTTCATCCCTCTGGATGAATTATGATCATGACATAGGAAAAAGAAAGGAATGAACGATGGAGATTGTACGAATGGATCAAGTCACCAAAATATACTATGGTAAGGTTCCCTACCGAGCTCTCAACAATATCCATTTAACGATTCAACAAGGTGAGTTTGTAGGCATTATGGGTCCGTCTGGTAGTGGGAAGACAACATTACTAAATATGATTTCCTCCATTGATATGCCGACTTCTGGCGAGGTTAGCATTAATGGGGAAAATCCACATCTGCTCAAGAAGGATAAGCTCGCTTTATTTCGTCGCAAAGAATTGGGGCTTGTATTTCAAGACTATAATTTGCTGGAAACTCTTAGTCTGGGAGAGAACATACTATTTCCTCTGATGCTGAATAAAAAAGGATTAAAGGAAATGGGACACAAACTGGAAGAGGTAGCGAAGAAACTGGATATTGCAGATATTTTAGACAAACGGCCTCTTGAGGTGTCAGGAGGGCAAAAGCAAAGAGCAGCTATAGCCAGAGCTATTATTCATTCTCCTTCACTCCTGTTGGCAGATGAACCAACTGGAAATCTCGATTCCAAATCTTCACGAGTTGTGATGGAAATGTTAGAACTCATCCATCGCGTAGACAATTCCACAATCGTGCTGGTAACACACGGTGCCTTGGAAGCCAGCTATTGTGATCGGGTAATTTTTATTAAAGATGGCGAGTTATTTAATGAAATCCACCGTAGTCACAGTCAGCAATTATTTTTTCAGGAAATCATAGATATGCTCTCCTTTCTGGGGGGAAGTAGACATGCACATGAGCTTTCGTCTGTTAGCATGGAATAATCTCAAGCATAATGCGCGTGCTTATGTACCTTATTATTTAAGCAGCTCCTTGATGATTACAATTTTTTTCGTATATGCGATGTTTATTTTTCACCCGGATGTCTCCAATGCAATCATGGCCTTTAATGTAAAAAAGGGATTACAAGTTGCTGATCTATTGATTTTTGTATTTTCCTTTTTCTTCGTATTATACACAAACAATATTTTTATTGCTGCACGTAAAAAAGAATTCGGTATACTGACCATTTTGGGGACACATCGCAGACAAATTTATTTTTTGGTTGCTTATGAGAATCTGATTATAGGCTTTTTATCCTTGATTACCGGGATTACGGGAGGATTTGTTTCCGCAAAATTCTTTCTACTTTTGGGCTCCAGTGCCACAGGGCTGTATTTAACATTTTATTTTCCTTGGAAAGCACTGGCTTTCACCGTAGTTGGCTTTATGTTTTTGTTTACCTTGATCTCACTTGTATCTGTTTTCTTCATACGCCAATCTAAATTACAGCAGCTTTTTAGCAAGGTTACTCAGCTCAAAAAAGAGCCCAAAGCTTCATGGAGCCTGTCCTTTCTTGCAATAGCGCTAATAGGAGCGGCTGTGTATTTAATGAAGCTGGATTTTCCACCATATATTTATCTGGCACCGTATCGTTTGGGGACTCTATCCTTTTATATGTTGCACTATTCAGTTGGAGACACATTTAAATATACGATTGTAATGGGGTTTATTGGAATTTACTTACTATACGCCCAATCAAGTGTTTTGTTCATTCAATTGCTTAGAGCCAACAGGAAATGGTGTTGGAGTGGAACTCGTTTGTTATGGCTATCTGAAATCACATACAAAATGAGGAATAATGCCGGGCTGTTCACATTGGTTACCCTAATTTCTATCGTTTCCTTTCTAGGAGCAGCTTCAACTTTTGACTCCATGCAGCAGCAAAATAGATTTCTTAGGGAGCAGTCTTATTCATTTGCATTTTTTTCTGATGTTGTAAGTTCCATAGATCTTGAAGATGAGATTGATCAAAATCTTTATAAGGCTGGGGTGGATTATTCGAAAAGTGAAGTACTGATCTTTCCCTTTCGTGAACAGTTGGCACCTGTGATGAAACAATCCAACTATGAGCCTCTTGCTTCTAAATTAAAGAAACAAATACAGGTACCTGCGCTTCGAGATGATCAAGGCTTTTTCATTTTTGATTCAAACGAGATGTCATTAGAAGAACAGAAAACCTTTTTTGAAAAAAGGCTAACTTACAATCAAGGGAAATCCCGAATTACGGGTATCCAGATTGTGGATACTCAGAAGATAGACCATAGCATAAAGTTTGATGGAAACATCATTTCTGAACTAGGAAGGTTGCTTGTTGTCTCAGATCAAACTTACGAACATTTAGTTAAACAACAGTATTTCAATGTTCCATTGGCATACAAATCTGTTTATTATTTTGTGCCTAAATGGAAGAGTGGCCAAGTATCATTGGAAACTTCTGAGACCCAAGAAGAGGTGTGGTTGTATTCCCTGCTGGCCAACAAGGTGAATAAAGGATCGCTTAACTCTAGAGCAGTGGATTATCTGACATCGGAGATGGATCTGAATATTAGTAAATTTATTGGCGGATTTATCGCCATCATTATGTTGGCAAGCACAGTAAGCCTGCTTTATTTCAGATTGTATGTAGATCTTAAACGGGATGAGGAAATATACCGGGCTTTATCCAAAATTGGATTAAGCTCAAGGGAAATGAGACGAGCTGCATCCAGACAAATTGCATTTCTATTTCTTCTGCCATTAGTTGTTTCATCCATAGGAATAGTGCTTTGTTTAGTTATGTCAGAACCATCTGTAGTACCCTTTCATCTTACGCTTATTCAAATTATGATTTGCTTTTGGGTAATTCAATTCTTTTCCTTTCTTATTGTACGTTTCCTGTACCTTCGTCAATTGGATTTAAAGATGCTGTAAAGAGCGATAAGCCACATGAAAAAAAGTTGCAGAAGGGTAGGATTAGACTCCTCCTTTCTGGAATTTTTCATCCAATACAAAATAAGGTCTCAATGGACTGAGAGCCTTGACGAGTAGGTGCAGGGCGAATTTGTTCATCAGAAGATATTTAATTCATATAACAACACATTAGTGAATTCTATTCAAGTCGATACCATATTTTAAAAGTGGGGATATCTATGAAAAAGCATATGTTCATTTTATTGCTGCTCGCCTTGTCGGCCAGTTCTTTATCAGAGTCCTTTGTTCAAGCAGAGGAGGCGCAGCAGCAGGTTACCAAAGCGAGCGTGAAACTAACACTGAGCCAAGCCCAGCAATGGGCGCGGTCTAATAGCTTTAGCTTGAAGGAGGCCCAGCAAGCGATAGATCGTAACCGGATTAACCTGAAAAATGCTGGTAAGAATCTGGATTTTATTCCGGCAGGTACAGGCAACGGTGAAGAGGATGCGGCTAGTAGTTCAGCCTGGAAGGGGTATGCTTCATCGACGGTTTCTTATCTGGAATCCAAGAAGCAAATTGAACTTGCCCAAGATCAGACAGACTACGCTGCAATGAAAAACTATTACGATGTACTTTTGGCTGATAACAAAGTGAAGAGTAGTGAGGATGCACTTTCGCTCGCGTTATTAGAGGAAAAGGCTGCTGAAGCGAAGGCCAACCGTGGAAAAATTTCACCAGGTGACCAGAGCACGATTATTCAGACTCGTATAGAAGCACAAAAGAATGTAGACATTGCAAAGACTGCATTGCGAAAAGCGATGGATTCATTAAATACGCAAATGGGTCAACCTCAAGGTACGGTATATGAACTGGTTGATCGCCCTGTTTACCCCAAAATAGACAACACGAATTTGGATACGTTGGTGACGCGTGCAATCTCGGCGAGTCCTTCGGTGTGGAGACAGGAGGAAGCTGTCAAGCTGGCCAAGATGGAAGTTAAATATTACACCTGGAACTCAGGAACTGATGATTATGAAATTAAGCAGATTGATGTAGATTCAGCAGAAGGCGGACTGGAAAATACCAAGGATCAACTGGCAGAAACCTTGAAGAGTATGTACTTTAACTTACAGCAAAATGTTGAACAATACGAGCAAATGCAAAGTAATCTACAGAACGTCAATAAAGTATTGGACATTTCTCGTAAAAAAAAGGAACGTGGTTTTGCTACAGGTACGGAAGTCGCCACAAATCAATTAAAAGTGAAGCAAATCGAACGGAATATGGATGAACTGATTGTTCAAATGACGTTGCTGCAACATGCTTTGAACAAGCCGTGGAGCGTATAGGATTTAGAAAAAATACTTTTGAAGGGGATATAACATTGTCAGAAATAGAAAAGAAAGATGCATTGCAGGTAGTAAGAAAGAAAAGAAGGCTGAAAAGAATTATAGGCATTTTTGTCCTGATCATTATAGCGGGGATTGGCGGTACTGTTTATATGAACAGGAGTAAGGAAAAGCCTGTGGAGGGTCCTGCAAACCAGATCGTACAGGTACAGAAAACAAACATGACCGAGTCGCTTAAAGTCACTGGAACCGTTCAGGCTTCCAAGGAAGTAAACATTAATTTTACAAATGTCGAGGGTGCCAAGCTCGTCGCTGTCAATGTCAAAGCAGGAGATAGCGTCAAAGCAGGTCAGGTTCTAGCACGATTAGATGATTCGGATGCCAGGCTGCAAATTAAGGATGCCGAATCGAATGTGGCGATTGCAAGAGCCAAACTGGAGGAAGCCAAGCGCGGACCCAAAACGAATGATATAGAGTTGCAGAAAGCTAATGTCTTAAAGGCACAGATGGCGATTAAAACAGCCAAGAACACGATGGAATTAGAGGAAGCCGCTGCTCAAAAGGAGTCGGCCAAGGTGACTTTGGATAAGGCTCAGAAGGATTATGATGACCAGGCTTATCTGGTTCAGAATGATGCGGCAGCAGAAAGTGACCTGGCAACAGCCAAGCAAAATCTGGATAAGGCAAAATTGGATATGAGCAATGTGGAGCTGCAGTACAAGAAGGCACAGACCAAGCAAACTGAGGCGATCGAAGAGGCGGAAATGGGCTATAAAACAGCTTTAATACAATTAAAGGCTGCACAGTCCCCGCCCGAAGCTTCCAACATACAATCCGCACAGGCTTCTTTATTGCAGGCTGAAACGGCATTAGAGCAGAAAAAAAGTGTCCTGAGTAAATTACAGGTTACGGCGCCGTGGGACGGGATCATTTTGAAGGTCAACGGCGATGTGGGTACCAGTCCTACTGCACCTTTTATTGTAATGAATAATTCAAACACAGGGGCTATGAAGGTTCTTGCCAAGGTTAATGAAAGTGATATTGCTAAATTGAAGACTGGACTTCAGGCGACAATGCACTCGAATTCATTTCCGGACAAACAATTTAAAGGCGAAGTCCTCTTTGTTTCTCCAGAGCCGGTTACCGAATCCAATGTGACTACATACAAAATCGAATTGTCTTTGGATAGCCAAAAGATAAGGCTGCAACCAGGGATGAATATGGATGTATCCCTTCTGTTAGCTGAACACAAAAATGCGTTATCTGTGCCGCTGTTTGCACTGAGATCTGAAGGCGGTGTGGATGGAGTATATGTGGCGAAGAACGCGGCGAATCCGGTGGATTATGAGTTTAGACCAGTGAAACTGGGTGTCTATACAGCAGATCAGGCGGAAATCAAGTCTGGTGTCAAGGACGGTGAGACCATTGTGATCCCACCTCAGGGTGGTAGTGCTGGTTCGAATGGCAGTCCAGAGGGTCAAGGCCCTGATGGGGGGCAGGCACAATGAGTGAAACTCAATCCCATAAAGCTGTAATCGAAATTAAAGAACTGAAAAAAATGTATGAGGTAGGCGGTCAGAAGATTCAGGCTCTGCGCAGTGTTAATTTATCTATTAGCGAAGGGGAGTTTGTTGCTATCATGGGGCCCTCTGGTTCGGGCAAGTCTACCATGATGAATGTCATTGGCTGCCTGGATCATCCCGATACCGGAGAGTACTACCTGGATGAGTACTCCATATTGGATGCTAGAGAGAACGAGCTTTCGGAGATTAGAAACCAGAAGCTGGGTTTTGTATTTCAGAAATTCTATCTACTTCCCCGAACTACAGCATTAGCAAATGTAGAGCTGCCTATGATGTATGCAGGTGTACCTGCCAAGGAGCGTCGGGAAAGAGCCGTAGAGGCACTACGCAGCGTTGGCCTTGCAGAACGGATGTACAACAAGCCTAACGAGCTTTCTGGTGGTCAGCAGCAACGTGTCTCCATTGCCCGGGCATTGGTGAATAATCCTGTTATTCTGCTGGCGGATGAACCTACGGGAGCACTGGATACGAAGACGAGTATCGAAATTATGGAATTATTTCAAGGCTTGAATGAGCTGGGAAAAACCATCGTCTTGGTCACGCATGAGCTGGAGATTGCTGAATATGCCAAACGGTTGATCAGCTTTCGGGATGGTAATATTGAACGAGATGAGCCTATTGCAAATAGACGAATTTCATCAAGGAAGGTAAGCCTATGAATGTAATGGAAACCATCCGTGTATCCATGAATAGCTTAATCACTAACAAGCTACGCTCATTTTTAACGATACTCGGTATTATTATCGGGGTGGCAGCAGTTATTGCCATTATGGCGATCGGAAACGGATCTACAGCCCGCATAAAGGCGGAAATTAATAAATTAGGAAATAACGTATTGATGGTTGCGCCGGCTATGACAATGGTCGATGGTGAAATAGATTATGACCACACACCATCATTTACTTGGGCTGATGTCGAGGCGTTGGAACAAAAGAAGTCTATAGATGCATTAATGCCGAATATAACGAGCAATTCAAAAGCTACGTGGGGGCGATATAACTATAACGCCACTATTGTAGGAACATCCGCTTCATTTTATAAGGTCAAAAAGTTTTCCTTTGCCGAGGGTAGAACATTTACCAACGATGAGATGGACAAACGCATGAATGTCGCCATACTTGAAAGCCAAGCGGTTCAACGTCTTTTTGGTGGAGATAGCCAAAATGTATTGGGACGGACGTTTCAAATTAAGCAGATCCCTTTCAAGGTAGTCGGAGTATTGGATACTCAGCCAGTTACGAACTTAAGCTACAGTAGTAATGAACAAATTTACATCCCTGCTACAACCATGATGAACCGTCTGGGTGAGAAGAATATTACCGGATTGGACGTGTCTGCCAAGTCACCAGCCTTGATGGATCAGGCTCGCTTAGACATCTTGGAAAGCTTGCGTGTGACACACCAGCTAAAACCTTCGGAACCAGATCAATTTCAAATTATGAGCCTGTCAGAGGCAGCAGGTGCAGCATCCGGTGTAGATAATATTATGACCAGCTTGCTGGGAGGTGTAGCGGCGATCTCGCTCGTGGTTGGGGGAATTGGAATTATGAATATTATGATGGTATCGGTTATAGAGCGCACGAAAGAAATCGGTATTCGGAAAGCCATTGGTGCCAAGCCGAAAGATATTATGGTTCAATTCCTGTCCGAAGCTGTCATTTTTGGTCTGCTGGGGGGAATGCTCGGGGTTATTATAGGCATAAGCGCCTCCAAAATTATCGAAGCTACGGCACACATGACCATTGAATTTACAATCTCGCCGATCCTATACTCGTTTCTTAGCTCTGCGGGCACAGGCATCCTATTCGGAGTATATCCGGCTTATAAAGCAGCAAGTTTGAGGCCAATAGATGCATTGAGATACGAATAATTGAATTGGCACATGGTCGCAACATAAAACGTGAACTGCTTCTAGATTTTGGAGGAACATATACTATGGAAAAAAGCTATGTGCAAAATAGAACCAGAGCTCATCGGATGAAGAGGAAGAGAAGAAGACTACTGTTTATTATTATCATTTGTATTGTTCTAATTATTTTAAAACTCTTTGACATTTTCAGTAGTAAACCACAACCAGTCAAAACGATTGAATTTGCAGAAAAAATAGAATCCGTATCAACCGACAAATTAAATAACGAATCCAAAGGGAGCGAATTCCCTGTAAAAAATGTTTCGGGTGTTGAGGATGCTGCATTTGTTGAAAAGTACTTAAATCAGCAAATCCAAGGTCAAAAGCCCGATGGGATAGACGGTAAAAAGGTTGTCTATTTATCTTTTGATGATGGGCCATCAGTAACCGTGACGCCTAAGATTTTAGATGTTCTTAAAGAACAAAATGTAAAAGCGACGTTTTTTGTGGTCGGAAAAGCAGTCGAAGAAAATGAAGGTACTAAACATTTAACCAAAAGAATAGTTAAAGAAGGGCATGCTATCGGAAATCATACCTACTCACATGATTATGGTTATTTATATCCTAATCAGACTGTGAATTCGAGCATTTTTATGAGCGATATTGAAAAAACAAATCAAATTTTAAAGCAAATTTTGGGACAGGATTTTTCCACAAGAGTGATTCGATTTCCAGGTGGCCATGTGACGTGGCAGAGAAAGGATCCCAAAGGCATGGAAGAGTTAGATAAATTTTTACATGATAAGGATTATCATCAGATTGACTGGAATGTGTTGCCTAAAGATGCGGAAGGTACATCTAAGAATGCCGAGGAATTAATACACGAATTTATGAAGAGCATTGGGACTAGAGAAAAAGCAGTGGTACTCATGCATGACACTTACGGGAAGGAAGAAACAGCTAAAGCCTTGCCTGAAATCATAACATATTTAAAAAAGCAGGGATATGAATTTAAGACTATAAAGTAGCCAGTGTATTTTAAGTCAAGGGGAACACCGTAACCCATCGAAACAGAAAGGATAAGCAATAATATGGACATTAACGATCTGGAAGATCTATATTTATCTCATAAATCAGAACTCCTTGGCTATCTTTTGAGAATAGTGCATAACAAACAGGATGCCGAAGATTTGTTGCATGAATGCTTTATTCGGTTTATAAGAGCTTCCCCTGATTTGCCCGAAGATCGTATCCGATTTTATCTTTTGAGAATTGCTAAAAATTTAGCCATAGATATAATAAGAAAGCGAAAAAAGATGGAGGAATATTTCTTGCGTAAGGAGTACGTCTACTATCACTGGGATACCCCCGATTTTGAAATTCAGGATGAGGTCGATCGAATTCTTTTGATGGCAAGTAATACCGAGCAAAGGACGGTACTTAAATTGCGTGTAGTCCAAGGATACTCCATAAAAGAAACGGCTAGAATTTTAAATAAGAGTGAAAATTCAGTGAAATCTTCGCTTCACAGAGCTTCCAAACGTATTAAATTGAGATATATTTCCTGACCACAATGAGTGCTTGCTTTTTATAACAAGAAGTAAGACAAACAGTCCCGATGAGAAATCTCGATTGCGGGGCTGTTTGTACGTTGTACATAGTAGTTGAAATGATGAAAAAGGCGGTAAGTAATCACGGTTATTTTCTTATGCCAATCAGCAAGACATCAGCTTCAAAATCATGCATCCCAATGATCGTGATTTGCTCTTGCACAGAGATTGAAACTGTGCCAAAACGACGATTCTCCAGGTCAATGACCGTGAAGTCGTATTCACTCAAATCCACGTTTAGCTTCAGCACCGTATTGATTGGAACGTAGATGGCGACCTTGGTGTAATCGGTGCTTACAGCCGCACGAATTTCTTCCGTATTTTTAAGCACTATGTTCCAAGGCTGCATATCTGTAATTTCATATATCCCGAAGAGCCATTTGGCCAATCCGTAATCCCATGCCCCTTCAAACTTAAGTGCAGACTGCCAATCATATGGACTGTCGAATCCCTCCCCAGTTACACCAAAGCTTTTGCCTTTTCGATGCCAGCTCCAAATACCGTGGGCTCCATAGGTTATGCCCGCAGACGCCCCGGATAGAAGACTTTGCCAGGCTGCCTTACGAACATCGGCGCGGCTGAAGCGGCCATAGACTTTTCGACTGTAGCCCATTTGTTCATAACAGGGCTCCGAGTTGAGCAGTGGTCGGGTGACAGGCTTATTGCAGAAATCCAGTGCGAGTGTATACGCCGTTGGTTGAAATTGTGAATTATGTCCTGACTGGTACATGTAAAAATCTAAATGGGGATCATCAATAAATTCCTCTGGCAGTGCCGCTAATCTTCCTTGAATATGCAGGGTAGTCAGACACTGCGGGCTGTGCTGTTTTATGGTATGGAGAGCAAGTCGGTAATATTGGTTGGCACGCTCGGAAGGGAAATCAGTGTCACCACTTATAATATAAATAGGGTAGAATTTGGAGAACCGATCGGCAATGTAACGTACATAAGGTTCCACTGCCTCAAGTGGCATTTTTTTCTCCTCACGAAGCTTGGCAGCCCAGGTATCCGGGATATAATTACACCATAGTAGAACCAGTGCAGGAACAAAGCCTCTGTTCACAGCCATTTCGATCATCGTCTCGGCTCTGGTAAAGTATTCTTCGTTCGGCATATAGAAATTGTAGCTGCCATCCTCGGCATATGCGAAAGGCTCATATTTCAAATCGCTGTCACTTGCATCCCATTGGCGCAGCAAATTGATTTGCAAGACATTGAAGCCCTGACTTTTCCGGTAATCCAGATAATAGGCCCATTCCTCCAGCGTAATGTTGGTAAATGCGCTCCAAACCGTATCCGCCAAATAAAAAAAGGGGTTCCCCTCATTCATGAAATATCGTTTGTTCTCAGCGATACTCAGTTGAATCAAAAGCTTCCTCTCCTAACGATTGTAATGGCAGAAGCGGCGACCATGTATCCGTCCGCCGCTTCTGCTTTTTTTCTATTATAGAATAACAGGACTTGCTGTAGCTTCACTTGCTTGCTTGTCCAGTTGCTCCTGCGCTTCGTGTTCCTTTTTTAGAGCCTGCTTATCCAGCGCTCTAAAGAACGGGTAGTAGATCAGCATACTGATCGGAATGAGTACCAATTGTGCGGCGGCTAGTTTCCAACTGCCCTCAATGAAGCCCAGAGCAAAGATAGGGGTGCCGAAAGGCGGGTAAATTCCGATGGGTGCAGGTAACAAGCCGATGTTGGTGGCAATATAGCCGAGTACCGCACAAATGATGGGAGCAACGATAAACGGAATGGCTAGCAACGGGTTCAATACCATTGGAATTCCGAAGATCAGCGGCTCGTGAATGGAGAAAAAGGTACCCGGAAGACCAAGCTTGCCGATCGTGCGAAGCTGCTTGCTCTTGGCCAGGAAAACCAATAGCAGAGCAAATCCAAGCATCGGTGCATAGTTGCAGTAGATGGACCAGAAGGCCAGACCGATAGTGTTCGGAAGTGGAGCGCCTGCCTGGAAAGCGTCAAGGTTGGCTAGATCCAGACTCATCCAGATGGGTTTAACGATAGCGAGTATAACAATTGCACCGTGAATTCCGAACATCCACAAAGCCTGCATAATGATTAGCGCGATAATTAAAGCGCCGAGTGATCCGCCCAACCCTTCCAGTGGTATTTGGAGATAAGTGTAGATAAAATCGTGAACTGTACCAAATGGAGTCTGCATGAACAAACCAGCAACGATAACAAACACTAGGGCTACTAAGACAGCTGGGATCAAGCCTGAGAAGGTTTTGACAACGGTAGGCGGGACCCCGTCAGGCATTTTAATCGTCCAATTGCGGTCAACAATCCAAATATACAACCGTGCAGCAATCAAACCGACGATCATGGCAACGAACAATCCCTGCGCGCCGAGCCATTGAAGTGGCAAGGCACGAACTTTATCAAAGGTTTGGATCGGTGTAACGATAAGAAAAGAGAGAAGAGCGGTTGCCGCTGGCACAAGGGGGTCCTTGTCAAAAGCTTGCGCCAGTCTGTAGGCGATAAAAAATACCGCATACAGTGCAATGATGCCAGTGGTCATTGTCGATGCCAACCCGATTATAGCCTTTACGGGTGCAATAAGATTCTGGTAAGGCTCCCAAGCAAGTGCAGAGAAGAGGGTTGCAAATGCTCCGATAATCAGAAAAGGAAGGGTGGACATCAGCCCGTTGGAAATTGCGCTCATGTAACGGTTTTGCTGAATTGTACCCGCTACTTTTTGAAGCTTATAAGAGAATTTTTGTTGGTTAGCCATATTTATTCAACTCCTACTATAGACTTTCATCCGCCTATATAATGACTTAGAGAACGCTTTCATTTGGTGAAACACCATGCAGAACATCATATATCGTTGCCCGATTTGACCAACCTTCTTGTTCGGTCTGGTGATGAGCATCTGACTCTGAGCTTTACAGCTTAAGCGCGTCTCCTAGCACTTTTTCGCCGTTCATCATTCCATAGTCTACTATATTGATAACACTTACCTTAATGCCTTTAGGTTCATATTTTGCCTTGAAATCATCCTGCAGGTAGCCGACCTGTGGTCCAATTAGCAGTACATCTGTCTTGTCAGCATATTCTTTAAATGAACTTTCGGAAGTAGCCCTAATTTCAACCTCAAGGTTTTGTGCTTGTGCCGCCTTTTGCATTTTCTGTACCAACATACTTGTAGACATTCCTGCAGCACATACGAGTGTAATTTGTTTCATCCGTTGTTCCCTCCATTGGAAGTGTGATTTGTGATATCTTCATAGCGATTCAATCTGTTGTAAAGCTCAATCATATGTCCCGCCAGATCTTTAGTTGTGATGGCTGACATAAGGTGATCTTGAGCATGTACCATAAGCAGTGTGACTTCGTGGGCGGTTCCGCCAGCTTCCTGTTGAATCAGTCTCGTTTGTGATTTATGAGCTTTAACCAACTCGGCTTTGCTTTCTTCAAGCCGCTCTGCCGCCAACTGGGTGTTACCCTTTTGAGCAAGAGCGATTGCTTCCATCGCTTTACTCTTGGCAACACCTGAGTTGGTGATAATTCCCATAATGATTTCTTGATACTCCTCCATCTCGTTCACCTCATGCTTTTTTCTCTTTAACTTACAGTTTCAGTGTATAGGTTTACTGCCAAGATCTAAACCCAAGTCTTTTCCGCCAGTAGCGGAAATTCATTCATTGCTGTTACTCTTCCAATTTAAAAAGCTCCGAAGCAGCACCTGTTCTGTGACTATCAGCTGGATGCACTGCGGAGCTTGGTTCAATACAGCTTATATTTAACAATAATCCTGGAGAATTCCTCGTACGTTTCGCAATTTAACATCTGCTGGACGATATCCGAATTGTCGACCAGTTCCATGAGATGGTTATACATTTTAGCGGGTGGCTCTTTACCGTTTCTTTCAATGCTGAGGAGACAGATGAACTGCACCGGTTTGTCGCCCCATTCGATAGGCTGTTGAAGGGTGCAGACCGCCCATACGGTTTGATTGCTTTGCGGAATGATAGGGTGAGGAATGGCTACCAGATTTCCGTAAGCCGTGGGTGCAGCCTGTTCTCGTTCCAGGACAAGTCCAATAAAACCTTCGGCAGAGCGGATCAGCCCTTCAGCATATATTTTTTGGCCCAGAAATGAGATGACCTCTTCCTTGGTGGTAAAATTTTGTCTCAGAAATACGAGTTCCTTCCGGATGTAGTGAAAATCAAACTCGGCTTCACCAGCCAGCAAACTTTCAATTTTATCCATATCGCTGCCGCCAAGAAGAGTCTGCACGACCACGACTGGAACCGATAATGGCAGCTGAATGGGAATGGTGCTCACCACGAAATCAATGTCATGGAGGGGAAACTGCTGAAGCTTGTAATATTCCGTTGTACCCGCCACTTCAAGCGAGCTGCCAAAAGTGCTTTGCAGTTTGTACTTGAGCAGCCGGGCGCTTCCGACTCCTGAAGTGCAGACGACCAGACAGCGTTTTGGCCGGGTGTTCATACGCTGTCGTTCGATGGCTGCCCCGATATGAATGGCGAGATAGCCCATCTCTGCTTCCGGGATGGCAATATTCAGCTTGCTCTCGATCAGCTTGGCACCAATAACTCCCGCTTGAAAAGCCAGAGGGTAGTTGCTCTTGACATGATCCAGCATGGGGTTTCGGATGTTCATTCCATACTTTACCCGGTTCAGCGCTGGCTTCAGATGAAGGCAGATGCCTATGAGCAGTTCTGTATCACAGCTGATGTTCAGATTCAAATCCCTGTCGATCTCGGCGAGCATTTCCTTGCCCAGTTCAAAGAGGTTCCAGTCCAGCAGCTTCTCGGGTCCCATGTCCTCTATTTGGTGTCCTTCAATTCCGACAAACCACTTGTTTCCGGCAAGATGCATGGCAATGTAGGCGATTTCATCTTCGGGAAAAGACAACTGCAATTCCTTTTCGATCAGCTCGACAATATGCTCGGCAGCCCGAAATTCATCGGTGCCCCGCAGATCTCCTATTTCCGTCGAGAGCATAGCTACCTGGTTTCCGTCACGGATGCGCTTGCAGGCGATCGCAATATGAATGGACAAATTGCTGAAGGCGATATCGGAGAGTGTTACTTCATATTTCTGAGTCTGTTCCAGAACGATCCCACAAATCAGCGTCATTTCGCGCGGGGTGACGATGCGTAGCGCTGCATGAAATGTTCCGCCTTGTTCTTCGGAACGGCTCACAATAAACTCGGACAAGCAAAACCGAAGCTGGACTTCATCACCTTTCAGTTTGATTCCGTAATTTGGCCGTTTATCAATGGTGATTCCGTAGCTTTGTAGGGTTTGTTTAACCTCTTTGAAATCATTCTGCACCGTAGACTTGCTTATATATAGCTCATCTGCGAGGTCTTCCAGCTTCACATAATGATCAGCGAGCAGGAGACGCTTGATTAAATACAATTGCCGATAGCCGGGAGAACCTGGATCATCGGGCTCGCCGGACAGGAACAGCTGCTGCAGCAGCGCACGAAAGCTACGATGATCCGTAATTTTTAGTTCATATCCCCTTGAACGAACAGGTTCAATTGCTGCCCCGTGCTTGGATAGAAATTCATCTAGTTCCCGGATATCGCTGCGAATGGTACGTGAAGTAACTTGAATCAATTTGGCGAGATAATCACTTTTGACAGGAGCATCGGCAGCCAGCAAGTGCTGAAGAATTGAAACCATGCGTGCATTCATTCAAGGTTTCCCCCTTTCTGTAAAGCGGAATACATGCAGTGTACATAAAAAACCTCCGATTATCCAAGTGTAACACCTGTAAAATAATCGGAAGCTTGTAGTAAGAGCTCAAAAGTAAATGAGGAAGATTCATCAACAATTAGCGGAAGAAGATGGTGTAAGCGGTTGTTCTGAACGTATTACCATCTGCACTGCATTCTGCCAACCTGCATAAAGCCGCTGGCGGCTGACTTCATCCATACTAGGAGTGTAGTGCTCATACAGATTCTGATCAGAGGTGTTTCCCGTGATGATGCCTTTAGGATCTGACCAGTATCCGACACCGAGACCGCCCAGATACACAGAACCCATTGCAGATAGCTCGGCACAGGTAGAGCGGGTAACGTGGCTACCCAGAATATCTGCCTGAAACTGCATGAGCCAGCTGTTAGATGAGCCCCCGCCATCCGTACGTAAACTAGTAAGGGGGACACCGGATTGTTCACGTATAAATTGAACCGCATCTCTCACTTGATACCCGATGCTCTCTAGCGCTGCGCGTACAATATGTGCTTTGCCGTTTCCACGGGTCATACCTACAATTGCAGCACGTGCAGAGGGATTCCAGTAGGGAGCACCTAAACCGACAAAAGCAGGGACCAGATATACGCCCTCATTGTCCTGCAATTCGGTGATCATGGATTGCATTTCCTCAAATGAAGAGAATAATCCTAAATTATCCCGTGTCCATTTTATACTGTCTCCGGTCGTACGTATAACAGCTTCCAATGCATAAGATACCTTTCCTGAAGCCCCCCAGGCAATCGTTGTAACCAAGCCTTCACCGCCCTGTACGGGTTGCGAACCAATATTCATAAGTACAGATGTTCCAGTCCCATATGTCGCTTTGGCATCACCAGTATCGAAGCAACGATGCCCGTACAGTGCACCCTGTGAATCTCCGATTATCCCTGATATCGCTACTTGTTCGTCCCATAATTCCACTTCCTGTGTATAGCCATACAAGGCATCGGATGCTTTTACCTCAGGGAGCAGGGAGGAAGGAACACCGAATATACTGCACAACTCCATATCCCAAGCCAGAGTATGAATGTTAAAAAGGGAAGTCCGGCTGGCGTTACTGTAATCGGTTGCATGTATTTGACCGCCCGTAAGCTTCCATAGCAGCCAGCTGTCAATAGTCCCTGCAAGTAGTTTACCTTCAGCAAGCAATTGGGGGGCATGAGGTACATGTTCCAAAATCCAATTGAACTTGGCGGCAGAGAAATAAGGATCGAGCATTAGACCTGTCTTGGAGCGTATAATATCTTCATAGCCAGTATTCTTCAACCGTGTGCAGACCTCTGCCGTTCGCTGGCATTGCCATACAATGGCATTATAGATAGGCAAGCCAGTAGAACGGTCCCAGATCAGAGCCGTTTCTCGCTGATTCGTAATGGTTACTGCGGCCAGCGAGGAAGGAGAAAGCCCTGCTTTCTCCAGTACGCCTTTCGCAGCAATAAGTACATTATGATATATCTCAAGCGGGTCGTGTTCAACCCAGCCCGGCTGTGGGTAATATTGTTTGTGCTCCAAAGAATAACGGGTAATCACTTCGCCTTGCTGATTAACCAGCAGTGTTTTGGTTCCGGAAGTGCTTTGATCGATCGCCAGAATATAGGTCTCGATATTCATTACAGCTACAGCTCCTTACTTGTTCATCAATTCGAGCACAATCTTGCTGATATTCTCAGAGGTAAGTCCATAATGTTCAAAGACTTCAGCTGTTTTGCCAGCAATCGCCGGCTCATCCGGTATGCCCAGCATTTTCATAGGAATCGGTTGATGTTGAACCACCACTTCTGCTACAGCGGCACCCAAGCCTCCGAATACACTATGCTCCTCTACGGTGACAATACCTCCCGTTTCCCGGGCTGCGGCGATGATCGCTTTCTCATCAAGTGGCTTGATGGTGTGCATATTGAGAACACGAGCTTTAATACCCATCTGCCCCAGCAACTCAGCCGCATCCAGAATGATACGGACGGTCTCACCAGCGCCAATTAGGGTAATATCTGATCCTTCTTGTAGGGTAACAGCTTTCCCAATCTCAAACGGATAATCATCGGACGGATAGACATCCTCAACAGCATTACGTCCGATCCGTACATATGCGCCTCCTTCATGCTGAACCAGCGCTTCGGTCATTTTCTTGGTTTCATGACGATCGGCAGGGAGTAAGACCATCAAACCAGGAATCGCTCGCGCCACAGCAATATCCTGGACAGAGTGATGGGACATCCCTAGTGCACCGTAGCTAACACCACCGCTTATCCCAATCAGCTTTACATTGGTTCCGGAATAGGCTACATCTACCTTGATCTGCTCAATACTACGCATGCTCAGGAAGCAGGCAGGAGAGGTGACGAACGGCTTTTTACCGCTGTGTGCGAGTCCAGCAGACATACCGACGATATTTTGCTCGGCAATGCCTACCTCCACAAATTGTTCCGGATAGGCATCGGCAAAGGGAGCCATAGCAGCAGAGCCGCGAGAATCACTAGCCAACACCATAATATCCCGATCCTCTTTGGCAAGGCTAAGCAGCGTTTCACAGATGACCTGACGATTTGGGATTTTGTTCATTGTTTATCTCACCTGTCCTTCCCCGGATAATTCGTCTATTTCTTGTGTCAGTTCCGCCAGTGCGCGTTCAAGTTCATCATCACTTGGAATACGGTGATGCCAGCCTGGAACACCCTCGGCAAAGGATACACCTTTTCCCTTGATCGTGTTTGCCAGCACCAACGTTGGTTTGCCTTCAATTTCAGGGACATTGCGGAATGTATGGATCAGTTCCTCCATGCTGTTGCCGTCAATGGAGATCACGTTCCAGCCGAAAGCGGCCCACTTTTCCTCCAGCGGTTCAAGTCCCATAACCTCCTCGGTTGTACCGCTAATTTGCAGGCCGTTGCGGTCAATGATACCGACAAGATTATCCAGTTTGTAATGGGCACCTGCCATAGCAGCTTCCCAATTGGAGCCTTCCGCTTGCTCCCCGTCACCCATGAGACAGAATACACGGTAGGATCGCCCGTCACGCTTGGCAGCCAGTGCTATACCGACTGAGATGGGGAGGCCATGGCCCAATGCGCCTGTATTCATTTCAATACCGGGAACTTTATTGTTCGGATGTCCAATCAGACGGGTTCCGAACTGGCTATAGGTTTCCAGTTCTTCTTTAGGGAAGAAACCAAGGTCTGCCAGAATACACCATAAAGACTCGACGGAATGTCCCTTGCTGGCAATAAAGCGGTCACGTTCCTCCCATTTAGGATTAGTGATATCAATATTCATGATTTCGTAGTATAGGGCGGTGAGTATATCCGTATTGCTCAGCGAGCCTCCTGTATGCCCTGTTTTGGCACGATGAATAATGGTGAGCAGGTCCTTACGGATTTGTGCGGCTTTGATTTTCAAGTCTAGGATTTCCATAGTGCCCTCCTAAAATAATATAGTTAAACCAGAATACCCGACTTGGTGACAGCGAGATCGGAACCACGCAACCAGCGTTGAATTTCCTGTTCGGTAGGATCTACCGGATCTGCCGTGACACCTGGAAGGTAATTGCAGGCCTCGTACAGAGCCGGGATGACATTAGCATGAATGCCAACAGAGTGATGGACGTAAGGACCTTTGACGAGCTTTTCTTCCCATAACGGCCAGTCGTTGACCTCTACCCAAACATACGAGCCGCGGGTATAAGGTCCCTCAATTCCTTTAGCTTTGCCGAGGAAAATGGAATAATCTCCATGATCACCATCAAAACGGGCGATGGTCATGCCGCCGCCTTTGATTTGTCCTTCATGTGTGCCTGGTGCGTGATCATCGAACAGGAAGTGTTTGCGTAGTTTGGGTTTGTTCTCAATAGACATGGATACTGGAAAGTTCCCGCAGTGGAAAAGAAGCTCTCCATTGTCATTCTCAGGATGACGTACCGTAATATCAGCGAAAAAAGTGGGGAGTTCGTTCATTGCAGCCGCTTGTACCATAACCGAAGTAATTGCTCCGTGAATATCGGTTTCGCAGGTGACCGGAATTTGTTCATCTGTCAAAATGGCATTGGCCAGACAAGGCATAATTCCCATAGCTTCCTGGAGGGAGGACCAGCATTGGATCGCGATGGCTGTACTTCCCGTTTCGATAGCGTAGGATTTCATGGCTACTTTAAGTGCAGCAATGCGTCTGATATCTTCTTCGGTGACTTCACTGTAGTCCAGCTTCTCTTTGATATAATCAATCGCTTCTGAAAGTTCAGCACTGCTCCCGGCTGCAATTTTCTTTGAACGCAGCTGAATATCTACTAGCGTAATTGGATGAATCTCAATACCGAATCGCTCCAACAGCTCCCCTTCATTGCAGATCATAGTCCAAAAGGAAGCAGGACGAGGACCTATCTGGAGAATTCGTAAACTTTTGAACTGTCGTACTACATTGGCAGCCGAGATAAAATTGTTAAAGCCTCGTTCAAATACCGGATCGGCTACACGACTGTTTGTGATATAGGTAAAAGGGACATTAAAGCGACGAAGCACCTTTCCGCTAGCGAACAATCCACACTGGGTGTCCCGTAATCTCATGCCGTCGGCCAACGGAGCCTCATCACGTGGACCCCACAATAGAACCGGCTTGCCAAGTGCCTTGCCCACACGGGCAACCGTATCCTCGGTACCAAAATTACAGTGGGGGAAGAAAACGGCGTCCACTTCCTCTTCCTTGAAACGTTTGATAATCAAGTCCGCATTAATATGGTCGTCATACAGCAAACCTTCCTCATTAAGCCCTTCCAAATCCACGATATCAATGTTCATTCCGAAGCTCTCGATTTGTTGGCGAATGGCAACTTTGTAGCGGAATGCATCTTCAGCACTGAAGGTGAATCGTCGAGTAGGCGCATAACCCAGTTTCAGCTTTTTCATGAATAACTCTCCTTGTACTAGAAGTAACAAATTAAAATTTCACTAAACAAAACTAAATTGTAGTGGATAAATTATATAAATTTTTATTTTCAAAGTCATCGTATCACCTCTGTAAACCGCTGTCAATTAGCTTGTTTATAAAAAATTAGTTGTTTAGTTTAGTTATTTTGCGAAAATAAACTAAAAATTCGTATTTTGTTTAGAGTGAATAGCGTATGTATCATATCTATTAAATTTGACAGGCTCCTAAATCTTTGTTAGAGTTTCAATCAAATATGAATAACCTTTTCATGGGATGTTACCGTTAGGGCATAACCTGAATCGGCTTGTTTACACCGCAAGTGTAACCAGGCTGGTTTGGGTTTTTTTATTATTCATCTCCCTTTCTGTACACCCTTTTATCACACATTTGGAAGGAGAACGTTTATGTCCAGTTATATTTTTCCTAAAGACTTTTTATGGGGCGGTGCTCTTGCAGCCAACCAGGCCGAGGGGGCTTATTTGGAAGACGGTAAAGGATTGAGCCTGGTGGATCTGCTGCCTACCGGAGAGAAGAGAAGAAGCATAATGAAAGGGAATGTTCCTTCGCTAACCCCACTTGAAAGCGAATTTTATCCTTCCCATGAAGCCATTGACTTCTATCACCAATATCGCGAGGATATTGCACTATTTGCGGAAATGGGTTTCAAAGCACTGCGTGTTTCCATTGCCTGGGCTCGTATTTTTCCAACTGGAGAAGACGCTACTCCCAATGAGGCGGGGCTGCAATTTTACGATGATTTGTTCGACGAGTTGCATAAACACGGCATTCAGCCGGTTGTAACCCTCGCTCATTTTGACGTGCCGGTAGCTCTGATCGAGAAATACGGAAGCTGGCGCAACCGGAAACTGGTTGGTCTGTTTGAAACCTATGCCAAAACCGTATTCACTCGTTACAAGGATAAAGTGAAATACTGGATGACGTTTAATGAAATCAACATGCTGCTCCACTTGCCGTTTCTCGGTGCCGGGCTTGTATTCCAAGAAGGCGAAAACGTTAAACAAATTCAGTACCAGGCTGCGCATCATCAGCTTGTTGCAAGCGCGCTGGCTGTAAAAGCATGTCACGAGATCATTCCAGATGCGAAAATTGGCTGTATGCTTGCTGCTGGAAGCTTCTATCCGTATACATGTAATCCCGAAGATGTGTATCAGGGGATGGAAAAAGACCGCGAGTCCTACTTCTTCATTGATGTACAGTCACGCGGCGAATATCCTGGTTATGCCAAACGCTTCTTCAAGGATCATGGACTAAACATCGAGATGGAATCCGGCGACGCAGCCATTTTGAAAGACCATACCGTCGACTACATCGGATTTAGCTATTATTCGAGCCGGACAACCAGCACAGACCCGGAAGTTGTCAAAAATATGACCAGTGGTAATGTATTCGGTTCCGTGGCTAATCCATATTTGGACAAATCCGAATGGGGCTGGACGATCGATCCAAAAGGATTCCGCATTACAGCCAACCAATTGCATGACCGTTACCAAAAGCCTCTTTTCGTAGTGGAAAATGGCTTTGGTGCCAATGACGTGGTTTCACCTGAAGGAGAAGTGAATGACGATTACCGAATCGACTATCTCAAGCGACATATTGCTGAAATGGGTGAGGCTCTTCTAGACGGCGTCGAAATTATCGGTTACACCAGCTGGGGACCTATTGATATTGTCAGCGCATCCTCTGGAGAAATGAAAAAACGCTATGGTTACATTTATGTAGACCGTGACAATGAAGGCAACGGTACGTTGAAACGTATTAAAAAGAAAAGCTTTGACTGGTATAAAAACGTAATTCATTCCGATGGTGAAAATCTCGGCGAATAGTCGTACGACAAGAAAATAGGATCGGACGTCCTGAATCAACGGGAATTTCCGATCCTCGTTTCTCAATTGAAAGCGTTGACAATCGTTCCTTTTCGGGCTATACTTGACGCAATTCCATCATTTTAGGATTGTTACTGCAGAGCAGGCAAAACCTAAGCCACGAATAAGCGGATTTTACAGTCTTGTTTATTTGGCGTGCTTCGGTTTTTTTTGTTTGCAATAAAGTGGATGGAGCATGAGTGGCTCTTGCTGGCATATGGAACGGGGGATCGAGATGAATATAGCAAAGGTCATCAACAACAATGTAATTAGTGTTTACCAGACAGACGGTACTGAACTCGTAGTAATGGGTCGGGGGATTGCTTTCAAGAAAAAGCCTGGAGACACAGTAGATGAAACCAGAATTCAGAAGGTATTTGCGCTGAAAAACAAGCAGACATCCGATAACTTCAAAATGCTGCTGCGCGAGGTACCGCTGGATTTGATTGTGATTGTGGAGGAAGTCATTAATGACGCCAAGCATAATCTGAACAGAAAGCTGAACGAAAATATTTATGTTTCTCTGACCGACCATATCAATTTCGCTATTGAAAGGTACCGGGAAGGACTAGAAATCAAAAACGCGTTATTATGGGAAATCAAGCAGCTGTACAGAGAAGAATTCGCGATTGGTCTAAGAACGCTGGAACAAATTAAACAAAAGCTCGGTATTGAACTGCCTGTGGATGAAGCGGCTTATATTGCCCTTCACATTGTGAATGCTGAAATGAATGAGGAAGTCATTACGACCATGAGCATTACGAAGTTTATCCAGCAAATTATCAATATCGCAAAATACCACTTTAAGGTTGATTTTGACGAGGATTCTCTAAGTTATTTCCGCTTTATTACGCATCTGAAATTTTTCGCTCAGCGCGTATTTAAGGGAAATCACTATGAAAATAACTATGATCATTTATATGACTTGATTAAGGAAAAGCACAAGGATGCAGCCGCTTGTACGGAGAAAATCGGAACTTTTGTAAAGAAAGAATACAATCATGAATTAACGAACGAAGAAAAGCTGTATTTGACTGTGCATATTGAACGAGTGGTGAACAGATAAGCTCTAAACTTTTTATTCGAAAAAGAATCGAAAGTATATGTTTAAATGTTTTGTTGACAAATATGGTAGATTAAATGTATTATGTGAGTAACAGGAATTTAATAAGTTTTAACTGGGATTGTTACTGGTTATGCAGGCAAAACCTAAGTCATGAAAAATCGCGGGACTCAAGTGCCCACCATTTTTCAAGGCTTAGGTTTTTTGTGTGCCTAAATATGTAAAAAGCCCCTTAGAACATGGAGGTGTCCATCATGAGTTATGAAAAACTGGCTAAAGAAATTGTGCACCTGGTAGGCGGCGAAAAAAATGTAGTATCGCTCGTACACTGCGCCACGCGCCTGCGTTTTGTGCTAAAAGATGAGGCGAAAGCAGATAAGGCAAAGCTGGAGAAAACCGATGGAATTATTACGGTCAAGCAGAGCGGTGGCCAGTTCCAGGTTGTGGTCGGCAACAAAGTACCAGAAGTATACAATGCCATCGGCCAAGTATCCAACATTTTGAATGAAACTGGAAAAGAAGAGAACTCAACTAAAGGCAAAAAAGGATTTGGCGCTGTAATTGACGTAATTTCCAGCATTTTCGCACCATTGCTTGGAGTTATGGCGGGGTCCGGTATTTTGAAAGGTCTGCTGCTGATTGCGAGCAACCTCGGCTGGTTGGTTCCGAAAGACACTACTTATATGATTTTGTATGCTGCGGCCGACAGCTTGTTTTATTTCCTGCCGCTCTTGTTAGCGGTTACAACGGCACGGAAATTCGGAGGTAATATCTTCGTTGCTTTGACCATTGCCGGAGGGCTGCTTTACCCGACGATTGTCACGCTGAAAACAGAAGGTACAGCAACAGACTTTTTCGGTATTCCTATTGTGATGATGAGCTATTCATCAACCGTTATCCCGATTATTTTAGCCGTTATCGTCATGAGTAAGCTGGAAAAATGGTGCAATCGACTGATCCATGAGAGCGTCAAAAACTTTATTACACCTTTGATTCTACTTGTAATTATGCTTCCTCTGACTCTGATGGTTTTTGGTCCAGTTGGGGTGTATGTGGGCAATGCAATCGCTACCGCGCTCGTTGCTGCGTTCAGCTTTAGTCCGCTGCTGGCTGGAGCAATTCTTGGTGCTTGCTGGCAGTTGCTCGTTATTTTCGGTGTTCACTGGGGTCTTGTACCTGTATTTATTAATAACATTGCTGTTAACGGCAGAGACGGTATTAAGCCTGCTGCTTCGGCTTCCATCTTTGCTCAAACCGGTGCAGCGTTTGGTGTCATGCTGAAAACGAAAAATAAAAAGCTGAAAACGCTGGCAGGTTCTGCTACACTTACCGCTTTGTTCGGTATTACAGAGCCAGCGGTCTATGGGGTTACGCTGCCACTGAAGCGCCCGTTTATTGCTGGTGTTATCGGCGGTGCTGTCGGTGGTGCCATTATCGGCCAAGCGGGGACGCAAGCATTTGCCTCCGGCGCACCTGGGTTGCTGACTTTGCCGATCTTTTACGGCCCTGGCGGACAAGGCTTCCCAGGATTGATTCTAGGGATTACTGTTTCATTCTTGGTTTCGGCTATCTTGACTTATATTTTAGGCTTCGAAGATCCAGTTGAAGAGGAAGAAACCGCTGACAACTCGGCTAAAGAATCGACTTCTACAGTTACCGTTTCTAACGAAGAGGTGCTAAGCCCGATTGAAGGAACGGTGGTCGCTCTGTCGGAGGTTCCCGATCCTGCGTTTGCTTCGGAAGCTATGGGTAAAGGTATCGCCATCCAGCCGACAACAGGCAGAGTCGTAGCTCCGTTTGACGGAACTATTACTGTAGCGTTCAAGAAAAAGCATGCGTTGGCAGTGGTTTCGCATCATGGCGCAGAAGTTCTAATTCACGTCGGAGTAGATACGGTTAAGCTGGATGGTAAACATTTTACTTCCTATATCAAAGAAGGCGATCAAGTAAAAGCAGGAGATTTGCTACTCGAATTTGATGTTGAGCAAATCAAGGCAGAGGGTTATCCTACGATTACGCCAGTTATCATTACAAATTCTTCTGAATATACGGAAATCCTCCCCATCCCTCAAGGGCAGGTAACGGAGCAGGCACCGTTATTGAAACTTTCTAGCGCTCATAATGAGCAAGAAGGCATCGCCTGATTGCCTTAAGTAAGGACCAAGCTCTGATGATCCACATTCTCGGATCATCAGAGCTTTTTTGTCGTCCTATTATGCCGAATAAGGCTATTTGTAATTGACAATATGTCAATTAAATTAGCTTGTACGGTTGTAAAAACTAATCTATAATTTTTTTGTAATTATGCAAATTTTCTGAAAACATAGACTAGATGAATTGATGGATCAGGGGGAAATGCAAGGAATGTTAGAGAAGTGGGCAGAGGCAGTAAATGGTGTCATTTGGAGCAATCCTGTGGTATATGTCTGTTTGGGCGTGGGGCTATTATTTTCAATCATGACTCGATTTTTACAAATTAGGCATTTCAAAGAGATGATTCGCCTTGTCTTTAAAGGAAAAAGCTCAGAGGCAGGCGTTTCTTCTTTTCAAGCCTTTACGATGGCGCTATCGGGACGTGTAGGGACGGGGAACATTGCTGGGATTGCATTGGCAGTCGGTATGGGGGGGCCTGGGGCGATATTTTGGATGTGGGTCATGGCCTTTATCGGGTCGGCTACTGCGTTTGTAGAATCTACACTGGCTCAGGTATATAAGGTAAAGCGTGATGGTCAGTACCGAGGCGGCCCGGCTTTTTATATTGAAAAAGGAACAGGCTTAAAATGGTTTGCCGTTATTTTTGCGGTAGTAGCGTTGGTCGCTATGTGTTTGTTGATGCCAGGAACTCAATCGAACTCCATCGCCGTAGCCTTTCATAGTTCGTTTGGTATGGATATGAAGGTTTCTGGGATATTAGTGGTCGTGTTGCTGGCGCTTATCATTTTTGGCGGTGTCAAAAGAATTGCCAATGTGGCTCAGGTTGTCATACCGTTTATGGCACTGGGCTACATCCTTGTCTCTTTCTACATTATGATGACGAACATTACTGCGCTTCCCGAGGTATTTGCCCTGATCTTTCGCAGTGCTTTTGGTGTAGATTCAGTGTTCGGCGGTATAGCAGGTACAGCCATTGCTTGGGGTGTTAAACGAGGCATTTATTCTAATGAAGCGGGACAAGGCTCTGGTGCGCATCCGGCAGCCGCAGCAGAAGTGTCCCATCCGGCAAAACAGGGGCTGGTTCAAGCCTTTTCCGTATATGTAGATACTTTTTTAGTCTGTACGTCTACGGCTTTCATGGTTTTGTTTACAGGTATGTACAATGTGAAGGGACCAGGTGGGGGGTATATTGTGCAGCATCTCCCGGGTGTTGAAGAAGGAACCCAATATACACAGGCTGCTATTGAATCGGTATTCCCGGGTTTTGGCTCAAGTCTCTTGTCCATAACCTTGTTCTTTTTTGCATTTACCACCATTATTGCGTATTATTACATCGCTGAAACGAATATGGCTTACCTGGTTGCCGACCGTAAAGCCAAATGGCCTATGTTCCTGTTAAAGTTGGTAATTCTGGGTTCGACGTTTTATGGAACGGTCGTCAAAGAATCGGCCTTGGCGTGGACACTAGGGGATATGGGCGTCGGTATTATGCTTTGGGTCAATCTGATTGCTATGATTCTCCTGGCCAAGCCTGCGCTTCTCGTGCTTAAGGATTACGAGCAGCAGCGGAGGCAGGGGCTAGACCCGGTATTTGATCCGAAGCAGGCGGGAATTTCAAATGCAGATTATTGGTCACGGGAATATCAGCTTCCTTCAGATGAGTTGACGATCACGGTTGAACCGGGTAAGATTCAAGCCTAAATTAGATAGATTACTACATTTAAAGATGGCTCCTTGTGGGTCATCTTTTTTCATTATCTTGCCTTTACATTCCAAAAGGGGTACATACGTTCACTGTTTAGTTTATAATTTAGATATGAGACAGGGTACATTGCACAAGAGGGGGGATTGAAATGAGAACATCCGATTTATCCATAACAGACGAGAAGTGGAGAGCTATTATAGAAAATGACAAGTCTTATGACGGGGTATTTTTGTATGCTGTGAAGACAACGAAAATATTTTGTCGCCCCTCCTGCAAATCCCGACCTCCTAAAAGAGAGAACATCCGTTTATTTATATCAGCAGAGCAGGCTTTGGCTGAGCATTTTCGTCCATGCAAAAGATGTAAACCGACAGGACAACGATTGCCTGATCACGACTGGATCGCAGGAGTTACAGAATACGTAGATTCGAATTATATGAAGGACTTAACATTGCACGTCCTGGCAGAGATCAGTCATGGAAGTCCGTACCATTTACATCGTACCTTCAAGCGAATCATGCATGTAACTCCGATGGAATATATACAGCGTACGAGGTTGGAACAAGCGAAGAAGCTGCTTATTTGCTCACAACAATCTGTTGCGGAAGTGGGGGAGAACGTAGGTCTGTCCAATACCCCTTACTTTATTACGTTGTTTAAAAAGAATATAGGCTACACTCCATTGCAATATCGCCAACTCGAATCCATAGCAACTCAAAAAGGAGATACACAGCATGGTATATCAAATGAATAAAACGATCTATTGGTCATTATTGGTGCATGAGGATTGGAATTTATATATTGCAGCTACATCGGAAGGATTATGTTATGTTGGTTCGCTTAATCAAACTGTTGAGGAATTGATTGCATGGGCAGGAAGTCGATTTCCCGGCAGTCCTTTAGTTGAAGAGGATACCATTTTACAGCTCTATGCCAAGGAGTTGATTGAATATTTCCAAGGGGAGCGTACACATTTTACATTCCCTTTTGACTTTCATGGAACTGCATTTCAAATGGCTGTGTGGAACGCGCTGTGTAATATTCCGTATGGGGAGACACAATCCTATTCAGACATTGCCAACGCGATTCAAAAGCCGAACTCTGTTCGTGCGGTTGGTACCGCTATCGGTGCTAATCCGATTTTGGTCACCATCCCTTGTCATCGGGTCATTGGTAAGAATGGAGCTTTGACCGGATATCGTGGGGGGCTGGACATGAAGGTGAAGCTTTTGCAGCTTGAAAAGAATCACACACACAAACCAATACAGTAGTGAGGTCTGGTATGAAAAATGAGTATTACAAATCCCCCAAGACTCTTTTGAATAAAGGGACTGGCTTCTTGTCAGGGTATACACACTCGTTGAACCCGTATACCGGCTGTACCTTTGGTTGCTCGTATTGTTATGTACGCCAATTGCCAGTCTCTACGTTTCGGAAGGAAGCTTGGGGAACATGGGTTGATATTAAAAAAGAGGCGGCAGATATTCTTCGTAAGGAGCTTCGCAGGGCCAAATCCAAAGGTAAAGTTACGATTTTTATGTCGTCAAGCACAGATCCTTATCAGCCGGCCGAGTACAAACAAGAGGTGACCCGATCTCTGCTGGAAGTGATGGTGGAAGATCCACCGGATTTTCTCTTTGTACAGACGCGTAGTCCGCTTGTACGACGGGATATTGATTTATTGCTCCAATTGAAGGAACGTGTACGTGTGAGCGTCACGGTAGAAACAGACCGCGAGGATATACGCAAACATTTCACCCCGGAGGCTCCTCCCATCCAGGCTCGTCTCCAAACACTGCAACTTTTAAAAGAGGCAGGTGTACCGACGCAAGCTACCATTGCTCCGATGCTGCCAAGCAGTGAGCATTTTGCAGACAAGCTCGTGTCTCTGGTCAACCGTGTCTGTATAGATGATTATTTTATGGGAGACGGCAGCGGGGGAAGGCGGACGCGTAGCTTGAACATTGGTGCGCTGTACGAGTCATTGGGGCTGGAGGAATGGTATCACCCTGCTGCGTATAAGGCGGTTTATGAGCGTTTTCTTCAGGTTTTCCCGAAAGAACAGCTCTATGTGAGCAAAGAAGGATTCGAACCCTGATATGAAAGCAACCTATGTCATTAAATGAAGAGTGCACCTTACAAGGGGAGCGGGAGAACCAATGGAAACGGTAATGACCAAAAACTTTGACTATGGTGAAAAGGAAATCAACTACCTGAAGACGGTAGATACCGTACTTGGTACAGCTATAACGCAAATGGGCAAGGTAGAACGCGTAATCATTCCCGACCTGTTTGCAGCGCTTGTTCATGCGATTGTGGGGCAGCTTATTTCCGCCAAGGCGGTTCAGACCATATGGACAAGGATGCAGGAAAAATTAGGAGCGATCACTCCACAAAATATAGCCGTTCAGACAGCTTAGGATATTCAAAACTGTGGCATCACCATGAAAAAGGCAGCATGTATTCTGAATATAGCCCAAACGATCGAGCAGGGATTGTTGGATTTACAGGAGTTGTATGAGTTTTCCGATACACAGGTGATCCAGAAATTATCCTCGCTGCAAGGGATAGGCCCTTGGACGGCTGAAATGATGCTGATTAATTGCATGGAACGTCCAGACGTCGTCAGTTGGGGCGATATGGCTATTCGGCGGGGAATGATGAAGTTGTACCATTTAGATACACTGACCAAGCAGCAATTTGAGGAGTATCGCCGAGTGTATTCGCCTTATGGTTCAGTGGCCTCCATTTATTTGTGGAGCATTTCATTTCGTTAACAAACAGGGAGTGGAAAATATGGAGAAGACCATCAGAGAACAGATATTGTCACATGTAGATACAGATTTTCAGAAATTTACGGCTGCATTGCTTCCGACGATTAATAATGTGCTCGGTGTGCGTCTGCCAGTGCTACGTAAGCTGGCTCAAGATATTGCCAAGGGAGATTGGCGTCTCTATCTGGAGACCGCTGAAAGTGAACACTTTGAAGAAGTGATGCTGCAAGGTATGGTGATTGGTTCTGTTAAAACAGATATTGAGGAAGTCTTGAGTTATACCGCCAAGTTTGTTCCTAAAATTGATAATTGGTCCGTATGTGACAGTTTCTGTGCCGGATTGAAAATTACGAAGCAACATAAAGAAAGAGTATGGGATTTTATTCAGCCCTATCTGTTTTCTAAGAAAGAATATGAGATTCGGTTTGGGGTGGTTATGCTTCTGAATTTTTTTATTGAGGAACAGTATATTAACCGGGTGCTTACTTTGCTAGATCAGACCCATCGGGAAGATTATTATGTACAAATGGCGGTAGCATGGGCGATATCTATCTGTTATATCAAGCTGCCAGAGGTAACGACGGCGTATTTAAGTCATAATACATTAGATGATTTTACTTTCAATAAAGCTTTGCAAAAAATCACAGAATCATACCGGGTGGATCAGGCCACAAAAACGACCATTCGTAGTATGAAGCGAAAAAGAAATTAGGATGGGTCCCCGCCTGTAAGTGTTATACTGAAAAAACATACGTGTATAAGACCGACAGGAGGGGAGTCTGTGAATTCGATCCCGCTGGGAGTGCTTGTTGTAGATGATGAAACTAGGCAGCGTCGTGGGTTGGCTGCCATGATCCGGGATTTACGTCCAGAATACGAGGTATGGGAAGCCAAGAATGGGAAAGATGCTTTGACCATTTCATTATCCCAGCCGATCCAGATCGTTTTTACAGATATTCAAATGCCGATTATGAATGGGATTGAATATCTACAACAATTGAGAACATCGGGCCAGCATGAGACCAAAGTTATTTTAGTGACAGTCTATCAGGAATTTAGCTATGCACAGCAGGCGGTACGGTACGGAGCGAATGATTATTTGGTGAAACCGGTGCAATCACAGCAGCTTATTGAAGTGATTCAACAAATGGAGAAGATCATTGTAGAGGAGCAGGGAGCACTCG
Organism: Paenibacillus sp. JJ1683; assembly: GCF_053006485.1. Taxonomy (NCBI): domain Bacteria; kingdom Bacillati; phylum Bacillota; class Bacilli; order Caryophanales; family Paenibacillaceae; genus Paenibacillus; species Paenibacillus sp. JJ1683. Next base: position 4,677,664 of record NZ_CM129820.1, on the reverse strand, counting down.
GTGAAAATCGAACAGCGTTGATTCAGATCGAGCAAAGCATGCCTGCCTTTGTGGAGCATTTGTTTAGCAGATGCGTGACAGACAAGTTACAGCCTAACGAGAAAAGCTTATTAAAGAGTCACTTTGGATGGCAGGGGGTAGGAGAAGTCCTCGCGTTGGGGACATCTGCATCCCGCCCCGAGGATATATATGCGTGGGATTCTAAGCTACGAAACGCGGTTGTTGAAATATTGCGACCGTGGGCATCTTCTGTCGTGTTCCCACTTGAAACCCCTAAAGAGCATATGGTCGTTGTAGTGAATTGGAGGGAAAGGGCTGAAGGCAAGGAGGCCAAAAGCGCACTTCAAGCTGGACTGAAAAAGGTGGAGCAGCAGCAAGCTATCTCCATTTGGTTTGCTTGGGGTCAGCCTTTTGATTTCGATGAAATGCAAATAAGCCAATCTCACGAAAAGGCTGTTCGCCTTATCTCCATGCGATTTTATACACCTCACACCAGATGTTTGAACCTTGTCGTTTTAGATGATGAACAGTCGATACAGGAAATGAGCACTCATGAACAGATAGCCTTTCAGAAATCCATTGAAAGCGCTATCTCTAATCGGAAGCCCGATCAGCTATTGGAACGGGTGCAACATTTCATTGGACGAATGACGCAAGGGTATCCTCCACCTGATGCGCTTAAAGCTAAATTAATACACCTTCTGCTAGTTAGTTTACCACGGTTAAATATAGGGTGGAGTGAGGAAGTCTACTCACGTTACTCGGAACAGTTGAACCGAGCTGTCGAAGAGGCCACATCTCTCCAAAATCTTGAGGATCGTATTGCAGCATGGTTAAAAGAGCTGATTCTTGAGATTGATGGCAGCTCCAAAGGTGAACCCATCATGAAAAAATGCAAGGAATTTCTGGATACACATCTACATGAAGACCTAAGTCTGGAGATTGTGGCCCGGCGCTTTCACTATAATGCGTCCTATTTTAGCATTCTGTTCAAAAACTATTTTGGGCTCTCGTTCACGGAATATATGGTGAAGCTCAGAATGCAAAAGGCTCAGCACTTACTGCTGCATACAGACGCCAAGGTCGCAGAAATTAGTAGACAGGTTGGTTATAAAGATACCAAGTACTTCTTTAAAGTGTTCAAAAAAAACGTTAAGCACACACCCGAGGAGTTTCGTAGGAAATTCATTTAATCGTTAGGTGAAAGGAAGATACAATGCGCCAAGTCAAATATATGTATCAAAAATTTTTGGACAGTAGCTTTCGTACGAAGTTGATGCTGTCCTATTTTTTGTTGTCTGGTTTTATCGTTTTGATCCTGGGCTTTGTCTACTTCGAAACCAGTGCGCGAAATATTACTGCAAACGTAACAGATAGCGTTACAAGTGTATTGCGTAGCAATAACCAGCTGCTGGATAACAAGCTGACAGCTATTCAAAAAACTGTGGATATGATTCCAATTGATCATGATCTTTTACAGACCATCACAGACGTGGATACTACAGATTCTTCATCGCTTTTACGAGCTGATCGCAGCATTACGAAAATTTTGTACAGATACTTTGGCAATATAGAGGAAGTATACGCTTCTCAGATTATGACGCAAAAGTATGCATACGGAAGTACAGAGCGGATGTATATTCCCGTTCTGCCGTTCTATTCTTCTCCCTTGGCGACAACGGCGGTACAAGCAGAGGGGGCTACCAGGTGGATTCCTGCCTATTCGTATGCTGATACCTTTCATCAGCAGGATTTAAAACAAGGTTCCTATGATTTTAGTTCTTTATTTGCTGTGGTTAAGCAGCTTCATTTGACTGCATTAGATGATGCTGGAACCTTTCATACGCTTCCTGAAGGAAAGGAGAAGCCTATACTTATATTGAATTTCCGGCCTGATTTGTTAAAGGATGGTTTTGAAGATTATGCAGCCCGCAGCGGATTTGCACATCTATCCTACGGTATGATTCACGATAACAACGGGATAGTCATGAGCTCAGATCGACAGCAACAAGCGGGGGAGCCCGTGGCGGATTGGCTGAAGAATGCCATTACTTCGGAACAAGGGACAAAAATGGTAAACGTGAAGGGTCGAAGTATACTACTGGTTTACGAAGCGATGAAGACGACGGGCTGGGTATCATATATAGCCATTCCCATGGAAGATGTACTGGGGCATTTGTCAACGATTCGTACCTACACCTTGTTCTTTTTAGGCTTTATGATGCTCATTGCTGTCATCCTTGCTTATTTGCTGTCGGTATACATCAGTAAGCCCATCACGGATATGAAACAGGCGATGAAGGTAATGGAAAAGGGACATTTTGATATTCAAATTCCTGAACGCGGCTATGATGAATTGGGGGATCTGGTGATCCGATTTAATCAAATGAATGAGAAAATTAAAGATTTGATAGAAGAAAATTACAAATCACGTCTGCGAGCCAAAGAATCGGAGTTAATGGCACTTAATTTACAGCTTAATCCCCATTTTTTGTATAACACCTTAACGACAATGTATTGGATCGCATTAGAACATAAACAACAGGAACTGGGCCGATTGATCATTAGTCTGGCGGAAATGCTGCAAATTACGACTCGAAACAAAAACGAGACCTGGAGCCTGGAAACCGATCTGAATTGGCTGGAAAAATACATTTATATTATGCAAAATCGCTTTGAGAACAAGTTCACAGTGGAGTATGATATTGATCCCATTTTACTTCAGATGGAGGTTCCCAAACTCTTCTTGCAGCCTTTTGTGGAGAATTCAATTATTCACGGCTTCGCCGAAATGGAATCAGGTGGTCGGATTAAGATCACAGCCTGGGTCGAAAAGCAATTGGTGTGTTTTAAAGTCGAGGATAATGGATTAGGAATTCAAGAAGATCATATACGCCGCATTCAAGCTGGAGAAATCCGGTCAACGGGCATTAAAAATGTAGACAGAAGAGTACGGCTGTTATATGGGATGGAATATGGGGTTGCGCTCCACTCACCAGAAGATAAAGGGACAGTTGTCCTGATCCGAATCGGAGAAACACATAGATCTAATCAAATGACACCAATCCAATGAGAGTACGACTTTCAAAAATGTAAGCGTTTGCTAGAATAAATTTAGTGACGAAGCAACAAACGAAAAGATAAAAAATAAACGGTTTGGGGGCGTTACTCATGTTAAAACGAAAGTTATGGATTGTCTGCATGTGCTTGATCGTTGGGCTGATGTCAGCCTGTAGTTCAAATGAGAGCAGCAGTAAGCCAGCAGATTTGCAGGGGCACGAGCAAGTGACACTGACCTATGCCAGTTGGGGGAGCACCAATGAGAAGAAGGTTCAACAGGAGATCGCCCAAAAATTCACAGACAAATATCCGTGGATCAAAATCAACTATATGCACATCCCCGGGGATTACGTCACCAAATTAACGACGATGTTTGCCGCCAATCAGGCACCAGATGTATTTCCTATTTATAAAGCACAGGCTCTGCAATGGGCTGAACAAGGCAAACTATATAATTTAAATGAATTTTTGAAGGAGGATAAGGAGCTAACGAAGGAGAGTCTCATTCCTAATTCAGTCATCTATTGGGATAAGGATAAAGTGGCAGGGGTCAAGGTGACGGAGGAAGCCTTTGCGCTCTATTACAACAAGGATTTGTTTGATGAGGCTGGTGTTGCCTTGCCGCCAATCAAAGCTGAAGAGGCTTGGACATGGGAACAGTTCTTAGAGACAGCGCAAAAGCTCACCATTGATAAAGCGGGAAATAATGCGCTTAGCCCCAATTTCGATGCAAGTAACATCAAACAGTATGGAGTTCGGTTTGACACATGGATGTGGCATCTGCTAGTACCTTCCAACAACGCAAGTGTCATTTCAGACAAAGGGGACTCGCTTAATCTTGAAAACCCTGATGTGATTGAAGCCGTGCAAAAGATGGCGGATCTGATCAACAAGTATCATGTGGCACCGTCGCCCACGCAGTCCAAAAATATCCCTTCCCCGGCCGTAGCATTGCAAAGCAAACGTGTAGCGATGGATCTGGATGGGCAGTGGGTCCAATTGGATCTCGGAGAATCGAAGGTGAATTTTGGTGTAGGCGTGTTACCCAAACTGAAAAGCAGCAAAACAATCCTGTTTGGCGAACCGGAAGTAATTTCTGCCAAAACCAAACATCCGAAAGAAGCATGGATGTTTTATAAATTCTTGCTGGATGCTGAAAGCGGGCTTGACATGCATTCCAGCGGATTGTGGATGCCTGTCATGAAAAAGTGGTACACCGAACCAGACTTGATTAGCAAATGGGCAGATGTCAAGCCAGGCCATGCGGATGGATATCGTGATGCAGTCATGAACCAAACGCTGCATAACGGTGTCAATTCTTACGACTATTATTTGAAGAATTCGGAAAAAATCAATGCAATTATTAACCCGGCGCTGGATCAGGTATGGCTGGGCAAGAAAACGGTGGAGCAAGCATTTAAGGAGGTTTCCGCCAAGGCCAACGCTGAATTTAAGGGGACATATCCGAAAGAATAAGGTGAGGGTTTTGACAGAAAGAGAGGGATAGAATGCAATCATTATCTTCTATTCGTGAGAAGGAAAATGGGTTGGGGTGGCTTTTTGCCGCCCCTGCTATTCTCGGCTTTGTCATTTTTGTTCTGGGACCGATGATCGCTAGTCTCTGGTTCAGTCTTACCGATTATAAGGTTGCTTCACAGGCCCATTTTATTGGTCTGGATAATTACGTCCACTTATTTGACGGTACGGACCAATTTTTTTATAAATCCCTTGGGGTTACGTTTTATTATGTGTTTCTGAGTGTGCCCCTGCAAATTATAGTGGCTTTCTTTTTGGCCATATTACTCAATCAAAAGGTAAAGGGTTTAGCTTTTTTCAGAACCGTTTTTTATCTGCCTACGATTGTGCCACTCATAGCATCGTCTATGATCTGGATGTGGCTGTTTGATCCCGATCTTGGTTTACTGAATGTGGTGCTGCGTGCGCTGCATTTGCCGGAAAGTCAATGGATTTATAGTGAAGGGTCGGTAGTTCCTACACTGGTTTTAATGAGTTTATGGACCGTTGGGGGAACCATGATTATTTTTCTGGCTGGCTTGCAAGATATACCTAGGCATTATTATGAAGCCATTGAAATTGATGGCGGGAGTGCTCTTCATAAGCTTGTTTATATTACAATTCCATTGACATCGCCTACGATTTTTTTTAATACGATTATGGGCTTCATCGGTGGATTTCAGGTGTTTGTCCAGCCTTACGTCATGACTCAGGGTGGACCCAACAACTCCAGTTTGTTCTATACATTTTATTTATTCCGCGAGGCATTTACTTTTTCGAATATGGGTTATGCCTGTGCGATTGCTTGGGTGCTCTTTATTGTCGTTTTGGTATTCACTGCCTTTCTGTTTAAGACAGCCCGCAAATGGGTGTACTACGAAGGCGGGGGGGCATGACGATGAAAAAACGTGGTTTGCGTTGGAGTAGGGTTTTTCTCTACACAGTGCTTATTGTGGGGTCACTTTTTTGCATGTTTCCTTTTTACTGGCTGGTGAGAAGCTCCATGATGGATTTAAGTCAAATTTTTCTGATCCCACCGAAATGGATTCCGGAGCCATTTGTACTTGAGAATTTTTTACAGCCGTTTGAAGAGTTATCGTTTGGTCGCTATTTTGTGAACACATTTATTGTCGTTGCAGGTACTTTAGCGGGTGTACTCCTGTCGAGTACCATTTCTGCCTATAGCTTTGCGCGAATGAGATGGAAAGGAAGAGATAAGGTATTTGCTGTGTTATTAAGCAGTATGATGCTGCCGTTTGCAGTTACGCTGATTCCGTCTTTTATTGGTTGGCAGGCATTAGGTATGGTTAATTCCTATGTTCCATTGGTATTACCTTCGTTTTTTGGTGGAGGCGTTTTTAATATCTTTTTGCTCAGACAATTTTATATGACTCTTCCGCGAGAACTGGATGAAGCTGTATTTGTGGATGGAGGCAATCATTTTACGATTTTCACCCGTATTATTTTGCCTTTGTCGAGGTCGGCGATTTTGGTCATCGGATTGTTTACATTTTTGAACACATGGAATGATTTTATGGGACCGCTCGTTTATCTTAATGATGAAAGCAAATTTACGTTGGCGATTGGGCTACAGCAGTTTCAGGGAATATATTCGGCGCAATGGGGTGTTCTGATGGCCGCTTCTTTAATTGTCGTGTTGCCAGCTATCATTCTTTTTGCCATAGGACAGAAGTATTTTATGGAAGGTATTGCCTTAACGGGGATCAAGGGATAAGAGCAGCAGCCAGGTACGCACTTTGCTTTTTTTGGAATGTAATAATAAAATGGAAGTAACTTTCGAAAAGGAGATGACGTGAATTGGCAGAGCAAGTGCGTATTGGCAAAACAGATTTATATGTAAAACCAATCGGTTTGGGTGCGAACAAGGTAGGAGGACATAATCTTTTTTCCGGTTTGAACAATGAAACGGGCAAAGAAGTCGTTCGCACAGCTTTGGATAACGGCATCAATTTTCTGGATACAGCTTTTATTTATGGGCCTGAGCACTCAGAGCGGTTGATCGGTGAGGTACTTAAAGAGCGCGGCAAACGTGAGGAAGCTGTTATAGCGACCAAGGGAGCACATAAATTTGTAAACGGAGAGGTTGTTTTTGACAACTCGCCTGCTTTTTTACGTGAATCCGTCGAATCCAGTCTGAAAAGATTACAAACGGATTATATTGATCTGTTCTATATCCATTTCCCAGATGAAGCTACGCCGAAGGCAGAAGCAGTCGGAGAACTGAAGAAGCTTAAGGACGAAGGCAAAATTAAAGCTATTGGTGTATCTAACTTTACCATTGAACAACTTAAGGATGCGAATAGTGACGGCTATGTAGATGTGCTTCAATCCCATTATAATTTGCTGCAACGGGAAGCTGAGAAGGATCTGCTGCCTTATACTAAGGAAAATGGCATTTCGTTTGTGCCGTATTTCCCGCTAGCTTCTGGACTACTAGGTGGTAAGTATACGAAAGACATGACTTTCACGGACATCAGAGCGAAAGATCCATTGTTTCAGGGAGAGGCATTTGCTCGTAATTTGGACAAAGTGGAGCAGGTACGCGAGATCGCTAATGCGTTGAATGCAGAGGTTGCTCATGTGGTGCTTGCATGGTATTTGACCCGTGATTCGATTGATGCCCTCATTCCAGGCGCGAAGGGACCGGAGCAGGTTCTGGCGAATCTGAAAACGCTGAATGTCCAATTGAGTCAAGCGGATATCGAAAAGATTGACCACATTTTCAAATAATGAGTTGAGCTTGGACTGAATCGTATTTGAAATCATATATGTTTACCACCAGGAGGAGCTGCCGGACGGGCAGCTTCTTTTTCGTTTATTTGCGGCATATCCTTCTAAAGTAAGCTCATCGCTGCGGGGGGATCAGAATGAATAGAAAACCGCAATGGCACAGCAGACCGAACAGAAGGCGACGTGGCAGACGCAGGATGTGGCTCATTGTGGCATTGGCGCTGCTGGTAGGAATCGTACAGGTGGCCGCCTATGTGGAACAGCATTTGAAGCCACCCATGATGCATCTGGCTAAAGTGCGGGTCAAACAAATGGCGACAGAGGCTATTAATTCAGCAATTACTGCGCAGGTAGAGCAGGGGAAGACTGCTGATAATTTGATCGAATGGAGAACGGATACGCAAGGGAGAACCTCTGGATTTGTTCTAAATTATGCGGAGCATATGAGAATTACGTCAGACACGCTCAAAGCAGTCAAGGCAACGATGGACAGTATGAGTCATTTTGATGAAAGTGTTCCGATTGGTCAGGCATTGGGGAGTCCGCTACTGGCAGCTTATGGACCCAAGGTTCCCCTAAAAGTGGAGCCGCATGGAGCAATCAAGGTGGATTTAAATACACGTCAGCAGGATGCGGGCATAAACATGATCTTGGTGGAAGTGTACATTCGAATTACGACGGAAGTGTCTGTGGTTATACCATTTGAAATGCAACCTCAGATTGTGGAGACGGAAATTCCGGTTTCTTATTTGCTGGTAGTGGGCAACGTCCCGATGTACTACTATGACAATCAGGGGAAACCAGTCGGCAAAAATGGTGCAACCGCTCCGCAGTTGGCACTGCCTTCCCATTCCATAGAGAGTGGCGGCGCTGTAGGTTCCAGCATAGAAAGTGTTCCAGAGATACAGGAAGACCCCAATTCCCTCAATCAGTCCCCAACGCCATAAACAAGAGGGGATAAGTGTGAGTTACTCAAAAAAACCAAAGGGACCTATGAGGAAGTCCCTTTGGTTTTTCCTGATTTGAGCGCTTTACGTTCACTCTGCTCCCACTGTCTTAATAGCGGATAGGGATCAAAGGACCAGTCTGTCCAGCCATTGTCCCGGTATATACCATAGTGTAGATGTGGTGGGAATTTGCCTTGGGTACCCGGTTTCCCATAGCCCGAGCTTCCGACCCAGCCCACCGTCTGACCAGGCGTGACGATGTCTCCGTTATGAACGGTTTTATCAAAGCCGGAAAGGTGTGCATAGTAGTGATAGCGGTTGTTGAGATCACGAATACCGATTCGCCAGCCTCCGAAGGGGTTCCAGCCCTTCATTTCAACTACACCGTAGCAGGTGCTGCGAACCGGAACTCCGTAGCCAGCAAACAGGTCAGTCCCCTCGTGTATACGGTAGCCCCCCCAGCTGCGTCGGCTTCCCCAAGTGCTGCGGTAGCTATAAATGCTGCCTAGAGGCAGCGGAAAAGCTTGACTGACCAGATCAAGTTTGCCATACCTCTGATACAGCTTGGCAAACTGCTGAACTCTTTGAACCGAGCGGCTGTTATGGTAATATTCCCACATGGCAATACCAAATTCATCCTCGTTATTTCCATACTTTCCGAGATAAGAAGCGATGCTGAACAGCAAATCCTTGTCATTATTGCGGTCAGCGATTCCATCGCCTGAGCCGTCTTGTCCCAGCCCGGAAAATAGTTCAATGGAACGTGGATTTTGATCCTCGGCATCAGGGTTCAACAGACCGGACCATACCGGTCCCGTCACAAAAATACCTATGATCCGTTCCGCATGCTTGCGATCCTTGGGATGGGCCACCGTGAGTGTGCGTTCGTACTGGTCGATGGCAGCCAGTCTGTACCAAGGGACTCCTGTCAGGGCTTCAATGGAGTGATATAAGGCAAGTCTGGACGTATACGATGAAGACGAAGCATGTGAAGCATCCATATTTGTTGTCAGGTTATTTCCGGCTGACGAGGACTTTGTGTCCTCGGTAAAGGCGTGAGCAGGAAGCGGACAAGCCGTTGTCAGTGTAGTAGCGCACAACAGCAGCGATAACAGACGAACAGCGCGGACTGCCCGCATAGGGTAAGACACGTGAACCGACCTCCTATAAAAGGGCTTAAGCGCCCGGTAAATTCTTGGCCCGTATTTGCGTAATTAGGGCGCTTTTGATTAGATTGAGCCATATCCGCCGCTTTTATCCATCTCAAGAGTTTACTTTTTCCGGCATCAATGTCATATCAAAAAGGGAACAATGAATGGAGGTTTTTCCATGGCTTTCATGCTATAATGTATGGCAATGACAGCTTAAGCTTATCAGAAAGAAGGTCTATGCCATTGTCTAAAAAAGTGAAGGAAGCTAAACCCGATTGGATTCGTATTAAACTTACGACAGGCGATAACTATCAGGAAATCAAGAGCATGATGCGTTCCAAGACATTACATACCGTATGTGAGGAGGCACGATGCCCTAATATATATGAATGCTGGGCTAACAGGACAGCTACATTTATGATTTTGGGTGATATTTGTACGCGTGCGTGTCGTTTTTGCGCAGTAAATACGGGAATGCCTACGGAACTGGACTTGCAGGAGCCTGAACGCGTCGCAGAAGCGGCTGAGAACATGAATTTAAAACACTGTGTCGTAACCAGTGTGGCCCGCGATGATTTGAAAGACGGGGGCGCTACAATATTTGCAGAAACGGTTCGTGCGATTCGCCGCCGATTACCTTTTTGCAGTGTAGAAGTATTGATTCCCGACTTTATGGGCGACATTGAGTCGCTGCGAATCGTCATGGATGCCAAGCCAGATATTTTGAATCATAATATTGAAACGGTGGAACGTATGTCCGACAAGGTTCGGGCTAAAGCGAAATATCACCGCTCTCTGGAGCTGCTTCAACGTGCAAAACAATTAAACCCGGATATCCCAACGAAATCAAGCATCATGTTAGGTGTCGGAGAAGAGTGGGACGAGATCTTACAAACCATGGATGATCTGCGCAAAGTCGATTGTGACATTATGACAATTGGTCAATACTTGCAGCCATCCGAGAAACATTTATATGTGCAAAAATATTATCCACCGGAAGATTTTGCGAAGTTAAAGGAAGAGGGATTACAGCGAGGATTCAGCCACGTCGAATCCGGTCCGATGGTCCGCAGCTCCTACCAAGCGCATGAGCAGGTGAAGTCGGCCGCTCAGCATAAGGAAGAAAGCGCCCTTTCGCAGGTTTGATCCGGGAAAGGCGGTCAGAATAGCTTGTTTCAAATCGGTGGTAAAAACTATGAAGTGTTGCAGGATCACAAGAACGGGTGGAATCCCGAAGCCTTTCGTGATCGATATAGTGAAGTGTTGGATCGCTATGATTATATTATTGGCGATTGGGGTTACAATCAGCTTCGTCTGAAGGGGTTTTATCGAGAAGGGCACCCCAAAGCCAATAAAGATACATCCATTGTGGTATTGGACGATTATATTAATGAATACTGCAATTTTGGCTGTGCCTATTTTGTGCTGCAAAAAAGCCGTGAAGTTGAAAATAAGAACGGTACCAGTGATGACTTCGTTCCTCCCGACATCCAGCAGTTGGTAGATGCTCAAAGGGAACAAGCGGAAATGTCAGAAACTGAAGAGCGTCAAGAAAGTTCGCAACCTTCAGCTGGACAAACGGAATATCCGCAACCACAGCAGGATTCCGCAGCTACAGAGGAGTCGAGAGTGGAACAGCCTTCAGAAGCCCGCCAACCACGAGAGTTGCAACGTAGGGAACCGAAGGATGCGCAGGAAGTACGTGAACGACAGCCGCGTGAAGCTCGCGAAAGTCGCCCATCCAGAGAAGGACGTGAAGGAAATCGGCAGCGTGAAGCACGTGATTCGCGCCAGCCAAGGGAACCGCGTGAAGCAAAGGATGGGCGAAGTTCGGGGGAAGGGCAGCAAGCCCGGGAACCACGTAGGCAGCGCAATCCACAAGGAAACTTCGATAAAAAGGAATCGCGTGGGCCACGCTATGATCGCCAGCCAAAGGAAAATCGGGAGGGACGGCAAGTTCGTGTTTCGCGTGAACCCGAGGGCCAGCGTCAAAAAAATAAAACATTCACATCTCCACAACAAAACGGTTCCTGAATTTTCAGGAGCCGTTTTGTTTGTAAGTCCTCCACAACTGCCCATGTTATGATCAACTTTTTGCAAATTTTAAAATGGGACTAACGCTTCCTTCTGATCAATTAAAAAAAGAGCCAGGATTTGGCTCTTTTACAGATTCTAATTGAGGAAAGCGTTGCGTACCCGATCCCAAAATGGGAAAGGACGGTAACGAGCGAAGCTGATCTTCTGACTTGCAACCTGACATCGAACAGAGATCAAGTCATCCACAGGAAAGTTCAGGTGATCTACAGTCAGTAAAAGACGCTGATCTTTCCGTGAAAAAATATCACAATGATGATGTTTTGGCAGTAGCAGGGGGGATCCCAATGTCCGGTACACACGGTTATTAATGGAAGCGATCTCAGTCAACTGTAATGCTTCAATGGTAGGGTGAACCATAGCTCCGCCAAGTGCTTTATTATAGGCGGTTGTTCCTGAAGGTGTAGAAACACATATACCATCACCACGGAACATCTCAAAGGTGATATCGTTAATATCTACTTGGGCAACGACCGTGCCATCTACCCCTTTTAATGTAAACTCATTTAAGGCAATAAAAGAAGCATTGCCTGACTTCTTGTGAATTTCCAACTCAATCAGTGGATACTTAACGATTCTCGGGTTAAGCGGTCCCTTAGATCCGCTTTGGCTCATCAGGTGGATTAGCTCCTCCAGCTCGTCCGCACGCCAATCCGCGTAAAAGCCCAGATGACCGGTATGTACACCAACAAAGGCAATATCCGGAATGCGGTCAATGAAGGTATGAAACGCATGAAGCATCGTACCATCGCCTCCAATAGACACGACGATTTCCGGCGATTCGGCATCCAGCTTGAAATTCTTTTCTTGGGCAAGACGGTGAAATTGCTGACTCAAGTCCATGGAGTGCTGATCCCCGCGATCCAGAACATAATATCTCAAGATGAAAAGCTCCTTTGTCATGGGTATATATCGATCATAATCAATTATGAGCAAGAACACAATCGTTCATTGCCGGTGTGTTCCTTTCAATCGTATGAATAAGCGACTTGTACCCACGCTTAACCAGGAGAGAGCAAGCATTCCGGCCAGTATGCAGGCAAGCAGCAGCAGACTTTGCAGCAGCATAGCGGACGAGAAGCCAGGGGACCATGCGATATCGTGGACCGGAGAAAAGACTGGAGAGCTTCCCTGCCCCATTAATGGGCGCCATAATACGAGAGCTAGCAGTGCAGAGATGATCCCGTGCGCAGCCCGGGCCAGCAAAAATGGCATATAGCGGAGATTCGTCATATTTAAAATACTTGCAACCTGTGCATGGACGGATAGCCCGCCCCAGGAGAGAACAAAAGCTGCTGCGGCTACCTTGAACGGTAATGCCGCTGCTGCGGCTTCACCCGCAGCTTGCGCACCTAAAGTGACTTCAAAAATACCACCTACGATGGACTCTGTTAATGTAGGAGGAAGACCACAGGCAGACAATAGGCTAGCCGTAAGCAGATGAAGCCCGCTCATTAAGCCGGAGTTCGTCAAAGCTTCTAAGATGACGCAGAAGAATACAACCAGCCCTCCTACGACAATAATAAGGCGTAGGGAGGAAGCAATCGCCTGACGAAGCAACTCACCCAATGGACGGCCATCTTCCAAACGTGCTGTATGCATGGCATATAACGCTTGGCGCAGTGGCCCAGGCTGTTTATTGCGACCTGTTGTTAATGTGTTAGCAGACTTCGACCAGGCTTTTTGAGGAGGTTGAGAGCGTTCGCTGCGAATATCGTTTTTCTCTGAACGGGAACCATGGAAGCGCATGAGTAGTCCGATGATGAGAACGCCACCGTAATGGGCCGCTCCCAGGACGAGTGCAATTTCGGGTTGATGGAAGAAGCCAACAGAAACTGCACCAATCAGAAATATCGGATCAGAGGAAGTCGTAAACGCGACCAAACGTTCACCTTCAATGCGAGTGATCCATTTTTGTTCCCACAGCTTAGCGGTTAATTTGGCCCCTATAGGGTAGCCGGATGCACAACTGACCGCCGCGACAAACCCCCCGCAGCCAGGTACACGGAATAGAGGCTGCATCAGTGGGTCCAGTAGCGCACCTATGAAATGGACAATTCCAAAGCCGAGAAGAAGCTCGGAAATAACGAAAAATGGGAATAGGGACGGGAACAGCACATCCCACCAGATGGCAAGACCGCGAAGCCCGGCATTCAAAGAAGATTGCGGATACGCGGCCATCAGTATGAATAGGAATAACAGCATAAGGATGAGCAAAGGAAGCGAGAAACGGCGGTACAGCGACATAGAGGCCCCTCCTTTGGAGTTGTACTATTATACCTATGTCGAGGATGGACAAAGAGTACAAAAAAGTAAAGAAAACGATTACATGGAATGCTGTTTTTTTGTAAAGAGTATGTTAAAATAAGAAAACAACGATTCCATAACCTTAAGGATGGAGTGATCAGGATGAGTATCGTTGCCGGTCTGTTTGTATGTGCTTTTGTGTATGTCATTCGTGCCTCTCTCGTCCATCCCGGTGAAGAGGATTGGCGGAGTTATTAGTGGTATTCATGGAATGACGAAGCGATGTGCAGTGAAGCAAACCTCTTCATATGTTAAATTGATAAAATGACGCTTATTTTTAGCGTCATTTTTTGTTTTTTGTTATAATACGAGTGTATATTTATTACCATAGCACAGAAAGTTGGAGGAAAAGTGAATCCTAGCCTGAGCATTTATGACAACCTTGGGGGTGCGGAAGGTATTCGTGCTATTATTGAGGCCTTCTACCCGAGAGTTTATAAAGATCCGTTGTTAAGTCCCCTGTTTCCTAAAGACATGGAGCCGGTAAAGGAAAAGCAGTTTATGTTCCTGAGCCAGTTTTTTGGAGGGCCGTCCCTCTTTTCTGATGCATATGGTCATCCGATGTTACGTGCCAGACATATGAAGTTCCCCGTGACGGAGGAGCGAGCAGAGGCATGGTTGTCTTGTATGGCAGATGCGTTAACGGATACGGGAATTGAGGAGCCGCTTCGTTCCATCATACTTAGTCGTTTGTCCGGTCCTGCGCATCATTTTGTAAATACCCCGTAAGCTTTCGGGGATTGCCGAATTTTGGAGAGGGTTGTAAAAACATTGGAACTTGAACCGTTATATCAGATCAAAATCGTCTGTCCGCAATGCGAACAAGAATTTCAGACATCCCGTGTCAGACCAAGCCTAAAGAAGGCTATTCGTACCGATTCAGATTTTTGCGCTTATTATAAGAACGAAAATCCCGATTTTTATGTCGTACGGGTCTGTCCTCATTGTGGATTTACTTCGACAGAGCACTCTACCGTTCAGTTAAGCGATCAGCAAACCAAGCTATTTAAGGATAAAATCGGTAATCGCTGGCAGCCTCGCGAATATGGCGGGCATCGTAGCTGGGAAGAGGCGTTAGAAACGTACAAGTTGGGTTTACTCTGTGCACAGGTCATCGGAGAAAAGGAACGCGTAGTAGCCAGTCTATTGCAGCATATTGCATGGATGTACAGATACCAGGGGAATGAGGAGCAGGAGCTTCGCTTTCTCAAATTTAGTTTGGATTCCTATGTTCGAGTCTATGAGCTGGAGGGCGTTGGTGCGAATAATGCCAAACTGCTTTATCTGATTGGTGAACTGCATCGACGTACGGGGAACTTTAACGAAGCAGTGCGCTGGTTTTCGCGTGTCATTAATGATAAGAAAATTATGGATGCAGCGATGATTAGAGCTTCTCGTGAACAGTGGTCTGTCCTGCGTGAACAAATGCTGGCAAAAAACTTCCAGCTACCTGAGGAAATGCAGAACGCAAGCTCCTCTTGAAGAAATAAAGGTGTGCACTATGACCAATTTAGGCTCATGGTTCACACCTTGTTTGTAAAACGAGTTATCTTGCAACTGCCTCATGAATTAATGATGGCGCAACGTGGTATCTGACAGCAAATAATCGTCGTCACAATCCACCAAAGTAACCTTGTTATGGCAGCATGGAAACACAAGCAGCTTTTTCATGCCTTCATGAATGAGCTTAAGCTCTTTGGGCTTCAGGGGCAGCAAGACGTTATCATGGTTGCAAAACGGACAAGACTGTACATAAACATCTCCCATGACAATGTCATAAGGCCAGGTTTTATCAAAAGGAATCATGATTTGTCCGATTCTCCGCCGTTCGAGCCAGCGGCTTCTTCTTTAGCTAGTTCGGCCAGTTTTTGCATCAAAATGTGCTGGGGTGTATGCATAAGGTGTTCCAGCGGAATGCCGAGTTTTTCGGATAATTTCACAGCCGTTTCCGGCGAAATTTGTAAGGGTCTCATCCTGTTTTCCTCCTAATTGTAGTGATTGTACCATCACGATGTAGCTTTATTGTATATGAAACCACATGAATTCGCCAAAAAAGAAAGGTGGAACTATTATGAAAACACCGTTAAAGCAAACATGGGATCTGGAATCTATTTTTAGCGGAGGCTCTTCCTCTGCCTCATTTCATGCATTTTTGGAAGAACTGGAGAGCAAGGTCCAACAGCTGCAATCCCAGCTTAAAGTAGCCAAAGTGCCACAAACGGTGTTGGATACCGAACGTCTGGATAGTGTTCTGAATAGCATACAGGAGCTGTTTAATGGAGCATCGCAGGCAGGTTCTTTTGTATCTTGTTTAACTGCTCAAAATCAGCATGACAAGCTGGCTGTTCAACTGGGGGCGCGTGTCAATTCGTTGTATGCCCAAGGAAAAAGTGCTTTAGTCGCTTTCCAGAACTTGCTGGCACAAACCAGTGAAGACATTTGGCAGAAGTGGATGGAGCGCGAAGCGATCAAGCCGATTTCCTTTGTCCTAACTGAATACCGGAACGAAGCGCGCGAAAAAATGGCTCCTGAGCTGGAGAGCCTTGCATTGGATTTGGCAGTGGATGGTTACCATGGCTGGGGTGACTTTTATGATACCATTGTCAAAAATATGACGATCCCGGTGCCTGAAAATGGTGAAATTGTACACTTGTCTGTAGGTCAGGCAGCTAATAAGTTGGATGAAGCAGATCGCGGCGTACGTAAAGACGTATTTGCACGTTGGGAAGAGGCATGGACTCAGGTGGAGGACTATTGCGCCGATACGCTGAATCATCTGGCAGGCTTCCGCCTCAAGCTATATGAAAACCGGGGCTGGACAGACGTGCTTAAGGAACCGCTGGAAATCAGTCGTATGTCAGCCCAAACGTTGGATACGATGTGGCAGGTGATTAATGAAACAAAGCCTATTGTAGTCAAATACCTGGAGCGGAAAGCCAAGCTGCTAGGCTTAGAAAAACTGTCCTGGCATGACATTGAAGCTCCGCTGGGAACATCGACCACTAAAATCCCTTACGACGATGCAGCCGCAACGATTGTTGAGCAATTTGGTAAATTTAGTTCGAGAATGGCTGACTTTGCCCAGATGGCTTTTGAGAAAAGCTGGATCGAAGCAGAGGATCGTCCAGGCAAACGTCCAGGCGGGTTTTGTACATCTCTGCGTCTAAGCAAAGAAACCCGTATTTTTATGACCTATGCCGGATCACCATCCAACGTTTCGACACTGGCCCATGAGCTAGGACACGGTTATCATCAACATGTGATGAATGAATTGCATCCATTGAATCAAAATTATGCTATGAACGTGGCTGAGACAGCATCGACGCTGGCAGAACTGATTGTATCAGATGCTCTGCTGGAAGCTGCTGAGGGTCAGGAGAAGGTAGCTTTGCTGGAGGATAAAATTCAGCGTGGTGTAGCCTTCTTTATGAACATTCATGCCCGTTTCCTGTTTGAAACCCGTTTTTACGAGCTGCGGAAAAAAGGTGTTGTAGGAGCACAGCAATTAAGCGAGTTGATGGAAGAAGCGCAGCGTGAAGCGTTTTGTGGGGTTCTGGATGAGGCTCATCCTCATTTTTGGGCTTCCAAGCTGCACTTCTATATTACGGAAACTCCTTTCTACAACTTCCCATACACATTCGGGTATATGTTCAGTGCAGGGATTTACGCTTTTGCGAAGGAAAATCCGGATGGCTTTGCTGACCAATATGATGCTTTGCTGCGTGATACAGGTCGCATGACAGTAGAAGAACTGGCCTCCAAGCACTTGGGGACCGATTTAACACAGGCTGACTTCTGGCGTAACGCCGCACAAGTTACTGTTCAGGATATTGAGCAATTTTTGCAAATGACAAAATAACAGAGTTACATTTTAGAAGGTCTCCCATAAGGGGGGCCTTTTTTGTAATTTTTGCAGAGGATGATGAATAAAGTCGCAAAATGTCGAAGTGCAATTGATGCTACCTGTTAGCGAAATTTAAAATGATGGATATACTTAGAAAATAGTTATAAATACCCAATTATGTTGAATTTGATTGTAAGCTTAAAAACCTTCGCATATAATTGAGCCGTAAGACCTATTAAATATTTTCATATAAGGTATATAGGAGGGTTTTTGATGGATGAAGTAGGTCAATTGTCGTTGGTGAGGCAGATGGATATTGTTTTTAAAGAATTGGATAATGAATTGGCGGGTTTATCGTCAGGGATCGTATTTGTACAAATACGGAACAATGTGGTTGGTAAATTTGGGATTCGGCATAATCCAATTGCAGGCAAAGGTGGCACATTTGCAGCAGTAGAACCAGGCTTATCTGTAGAGCATCGGGACCATTTTCGGCGTATGGCCCTGGAAACGCTAAATCACAAGCGTAGCTGGACTCATGGTGAGATTGCTTTCGATTTTGCCATCAGACAAGGAACAATCTTGGTAGATGCAACATTAGAGTCTAACTACAACATGGCGAATCTCATGATCCGCTATAACAAGCCTACATATCGCGCGGCTAAATCTGAATAACTATCGACATTAAAAAGAGCAAAGAAAAGCGGCCTTCCGAAGGAAGACCGCCTTTGTTATATACCCGTTATAACGCATTTTGGTAAATTACGATAACGGAATGCTCATGTGGAATAATGACGCTTATTGACCTGAACGACCTGATAATTGCTGTTCGGCCAGCTGTACTAAGCGTTTAGTGATATAGCCTCCCAGAGACCCAGCTTCACGGGACGGCATATCACCATAGTAACCATCTGCCGGAATGGTGATGCCCAGTTCTTGCGCAGCTTCATATTTCAATTGTTGCAATGCGTTGTTGGCTTGAGGAACGACCAGAGTATTGCTACGACGTCCTCTGCCTTGATTGGCTTCATACATGTGTAGTCACCTCCTTCGGCTGTGATGAGGTTAGTATGCGACAGAGTTATGAAAATATGCGCCGAAGGAAGAAAAGCGACTATAGGGAAATTAAGGATATATGATATGAATCTGAGTTTTGAGGTCGATGGATTGTTGAGGCTCCAGACGAATCAGCCCACCATCTCCGACTGGGTCAGGAAAATTGGGAGCATCAGATAGCCAGGTATAAGGCTCAATGCAAAGATACTGATCGCATTCGCCTTTGGTATATAGTACCCAATACTTAAAGTATTGCTCATCTGCGGTGTAGCGGATTTGATAGCCATCATCACGAGTCAAAACAGCTTCAGCAGGGCCTTCCGCTGCTCGCAGCACAGTATCCAAATTTGTTCCTTTCAAAGATAAACCTGAGGAGAGCTGTTCCAAATGATCTAAAGAAGTAATGACACCTGTAGGCAGCTGCTCAGCATCCTGTTCATATACTCCATTCACCGGCAGCTTCAGGCGCCAGCGCTGAGGTTCTCCATCCACCATAAACCAAGTGTGGTATCCCAAGCCGAATGGGGCTGTTTTTTCACCTAGATTAGTGACGCGCAGCGTTTGGCTTAATACAGTTCCCTGCAAACGATATGTCATTTCCAGCCGCAAAGGAATGGGGTATTGTTCCATCCAGTGCGGATCACTTTCTGTCAGAAACTCGGTTGTTACGCTGCAACCTTCTTCATCCTCTTCAATATCGCTGCAACGCCAGGATTGATTACGGTGCAGACCGTGTATATGATTGTCGTTGGCTGTATTACGGTCAAACTGATATGGGACGCCGTCAAACTCAAATTGTCCTTTGCGAATTCGGCCAGGAGGAATCAAAATAGGTAAGCCAAAATGATATGGCTTTTGTAAATAAAATGCCAATTCTTCCTCGCCAGGTCGACGTACGATATCCCGGTTCAGCTTCAGATCACGCACGGAGATAATATTATTCCCCAGACGAGGGATCATTGTAACTTCCAATTCACCACTATGTAAAACATACGTGTCGTAACCGTTCCAGTGTTCTTTGGTCACTTGTTTCATATTCATGCTCCTTTGTCCACTATAATCGGTTGAAGCTTCGTGTCATTATGATAACAGATTTTTGGTCATATGGCACAATCGTCATTTGACAATAACAGTAAGCGGAATTATCATTAATGTAGCTTAGAAAGAAATGACATGGATAACACGATGATGAGGACAAGTAAGCTTTTGCATAAGCTCTTCAGAAAGCCGGTGGTGGATGAGAATCGGCGAGCCTGCACTGCTGAATGGACCTTGGAGTGCCGCACAGAACAGGATTTTACTTTCCTCAGTATGACGGCCGATTGCTCCTCGTTAACGGAGCTTCAAGATTGCAGCGGCCACGGAGGATAGCTCCGACAACTCATAGGCTGACAGCAATGAATAAGGGTGGTACCACGGTCTCGCGTCCCTTGAGGATGCGGGGCCTTTTTGCGTTCTAAAATATTGAAATAATCGGAGGAGAAAGAATATGAAAACCGTACTTTCAGGTATTCAGCCTAGTGGACAACTTACTTTGGGTAATTACATCGGCGCAATGAAAAACTTTGTCAAATTGCAAGAGGATCATCAATGTTACTTTATGGTCGTAGACCTTCATGCGATTACTGTACCGCAGGAACCAGCTCAATTACGTGAGCAGTCGGAGGCGGTAGCGGCATTATTTATCGCAGCGGGTATTAACCCAGAGAAATCCAATGTCTTTTTACAATCCCATGTTCCTCAGCACGCTGAGCTGGGATGGTTGATGACAACACTGACGAATATGGGCGAGCTGGAGCGTATGACTCAGTTTAAGGACAAAGCCGCTGGCAAGGATTCCGTAGGAGCAGGGCTGTTCGTATATCCGTCATTGATGGCAGCTGACATTTTGCTCTACAATGCGGACCTTGTCCCAGTAGGCGACGACCAAAAACAGCATCTGGAGCTGACACGTGATTTAGCGGGCCGCTTTAATCACCGTTATGGAGATTATTTTACTGTTCCGGAGCCGTATATCCCTGAAGTAGGGGCGAGAATTATGTCCCTGGATGATGCATCCAAGAAAATGAGTAAGAGTAATCCGAATGCAGGCAGTTTTATTGCACTGCTGGACGATCCAAAAGTCATACGCAAAAAAATCAGCCGCGCTACTACCGATTCGGGCAGTGAGGTTAGATATGATCCAGCCAATAAACCGGAAATTAGTAATCTGATGGGCATTTACAGCCAGTGTTCCGGTTTGTCGCTCCAAGAAGTGCAGGATCGCTATGAAGGTCAAATGTACGGAACATTTAAAAAAGAACTGGCAGAGACGGTTGTAGCTATGCTTGAACCGATTCAGCAGCGCTATCGCGATATCCGGGAATCCGGTGAAATTGGGCATATTTTGGCCCAATCCGCAGAGCGTGCTCAAGAAGCTGCTGAAGTCACGCTGTCTGCGGTCAAAGAGCGCATGGGCTTTTTGCCACGTCTACGCTAGAGCCAATTGAAGACAGACAGATGGGGTCTTCTACAAATTAACTTAAGAACGGCGTTGTCGGGCCTTGATTACGAAGCCCCAGCCGATATTACCGACAGATAAAAGTCCCAGTAATATAGCAAGCCATGCAGAATAGCTGATGGATATAGCGGCTGCTGTCAGCAGAACAATGGATGAAACGGCGAACCATAGGGATAGACCTTTGCTCATGGTAAAAACCTCCAGCCTTCGAATGTTGAATTTCAGGAATAAGTAGATGTAAGTGAGCCATAATAATCTTGCAAGCTTGCAATGAACCTCACTCACAAAGAACTGAAAGGAGATTCAAATATGAGCAGACGTCGTTCAAACAACCTGCAAGTACCGCAGGCCAACGCCGCTTTACAACAATTAAAATATGAGGCAGCTCAAGAACTTGGCATCACCATCCCTCAGGACGGTTACTTCGGTAATGTCGTTTCCCGCGAAACAGGTTCTCTTGGGGGATACATCACGAAAAAGCTGGTCCAACAAGCAGAACAATCCTTGTCGGGCAGCAGCCGCTTGCAGTAATACACATAAACACTCCCATCTTGGAAGCTGTATTATGAGCAGCTGTGATGAAGAAAATCCGGAGCAAACATGCTCCGGATTTTTTTGCGCATGTTTATGACCATTGTGAATCACGTTAGTCTGCTTCGTCAAGAGGGCGCTTTCATGAAATACTTTTTTTACGGGAATAGTCAAAAAAACAGCAAGCCCCCGTTTAAGGGAGACTTGCTGTCTGTAATACACTCGGCCTATTGTTAGCTTGGAAATATTTTTAATTCGTATGCAAGGAAAGACGTTTTTGCATCTTTTCGTCACTGAGCCATCCAATATAACTGTTGATCAGTCCGAATTGCTTATCCATCGCGACCACCGCCACAAATGGATATTGCCTCCGGTGTCGATACCTGACGTCTCCCCATCGCACAATATAGCCCCATTCCAGTTCTTCCACCTCGGCAACGGCAAAGGAGGAAAAATAGCGAAATGCTTGCACATCGCGATAGGATTTGGAGGCCTCTACGGCTGGATGTGTGGATGGAGTTGCGTGTTTCGTCCAAAATAAATGCTTGCCATTTAATCCGCCAATGTCATAGCTTCCATTCTGATGAGCTTTTACCACATGCCACCGGTTCCATGATACCGTGGGAATGATATAATAGGTGTCGCCTTCCTGACGCTTGTTGTCCATATCACGTACCGCTTTTCTGGTAATAAAATGACTCCAGGTTCGCCAAATGTAATACAGGCCAATAATGACGTACAGCGTAATAAATAAAGGGGCGGGCGGAACCAATCCGGTGATCCACAGCATGATCGCAGCAACATGGGTGCCGAAAATAAAGGGATCAAAAATATGGATGATATTCCAAGATATCCACTTATTCGTAAACGGCCGAAATGCCTGGGTTCCGTACGTATTGAATAAATCTGTGAATACATGCAGGCAGACGGCAATCGTTACCCATAATGCTACATGACCTGGGGGCACATCCCTGAAGATCAGGCAAATCAGTCCCGTTATGGACAAGATCCATATCAACCAGAAGGGGATAGAATGCGACAGTCCACGGTGATTGCGAATATACGCTGCATTATTTTTCAACCGAAGCAAGGTGTCAAAGTCCGGAGCTTGTGACCCTACGACTGTAGCGAGCAGTATGACCGCTGCTAGCTTGGGATCTCCGGCGACGACAGGATCAGTATAGGCCAGCCCGGCCAACCCGACTCCCATGACAAAGTGTGTGGCTGTATCCATATCTGTCGCTCCTTTTGTATTGTTTCCTGTACTTATTACTACCCAAATTTACTGTAAACGATCAGCAGGGGTGATTTGCCATCTGAATTGTGAACGTTTTGTGCGTTTTCTGTCAAACTTTTTGGGGTAGGTATATGATAAAATTTATATCGGAGTTCAACTTACTCCCGAATTCATACATCTCTAAGGGGGAGTTACTCACAATGGATAATATTAGTTATAAGACTTCTTCGGATGCGGCTACCTATTCTGTAAAATCTAAACCACCCGGTAAGGCGGGAACTTGGAAAGATTTTATTACAGTTACCAAGCCAGGCATCCTTCGTACTAATCTGGTTGCAGCCTTCGGTGGTTTTTGGTTGGCATCGCAATGGGACGTTGACTATATAAAGTTAATTCTTACACTCTTAGGTACAATGCTGGTTATGGCGTCTTCTTGTGTCTTTAACAACTACTTTGACCGTGAGTTGGATTTGAAGATGGAGCGCACACGTAATCGCTCACTGCCAACAGGACGTCTGACCCCTACAACGGTGTTGTCATACGCTATTATTTTGGGTATTGTCGGATTGGCTGTTTTATTCTTCTTCTCTGGTGTGAAGGCAGGACTACTGGGCATATTGGGTATGTTTGTCTACGTTGGCATCTATACACTCTGGTTGAAACGTTCATCTACATGGAGTACATCCATTGGCGGTATTTCTGGGGCTATGCCTCCGGTAATTGGTTATGTGGCCGCATCGGGCCGTATTGACATGGGTGCTTGGCTCTTATTCGCACTACTGTTCTTATGGCAACCGCCTCACTTCTGGGCACTTGCCATTCGCAGAGTTGAGGAATATCGCGCAGCAGGATTTCCATTGCTGCCAGTCGTGAAAGGCATCCATCGGACTAAGATTCAGATGATTCCTTATATTGTGCTGCTGATCCCGGTACCCATCCTTATGTATGCTTATGGATATGCCGGTATGATTTTTATGATCGTGTCCGTGTTACTGTCCGTGCTTTGGGCGTTTTATGCCTTTAAAGGCTTTACGATTAAGAAAGAAGAAACGGATTCGTGGGCAAAAAAAGTATTTTTCTTTTCCATTAACCATTTGACACTCAGCTTCTTGCTGATGATCGTTGATACGGTTCATAAGTTCTAATACCAATCTTAGAAGCTGTACTATATAGAGCTGTCCAACAGGCATGAAATTGACCTGAGGACAGCTTTTTTGTTATTTGCAGGACTAAAGAAAAGGAGGGTATACAATGTATTCCTCAAGCCCTGCTTTTTCCAGCTGGGCAATTACATATTCATCTGGAGTACCTTCTACGCCTGCATAGCCTTTGCGTGTATACATATGAAGGGCATCCGGAAAAGCGTCTGCAAGCACACCTCTTATTTTTTTCCCTGAGCTGTCGTTGTCCATAAATAAAAATATTTCGTCATGCTTGGTCCGCTGGCGGAGGGATTCTAATTTTATTGAGTTTAGTGTGCCGAAGGTGCATAAAATGTTGACCTCCGGATCGAGTAATCGGCGGAGTTTACTGCGGTCATTTTTTCCTTCGACAATCACGGTTATCGCCATTTTGCTCACCCCTTGCTTGATGCCTGTGCTCGAAATTCCCCGGGAAATGAAAGAATATGTGTATAGTTTAGCTCTAAAAGGGGTTCTCATGCAAAAAACAACAAAACAGCCTGCCGTAAGTGGCAGGCATGGGTTACAAAGCCGGATGTTAGGGCTAATTAGAACATTAGAACCAGCAAGTACGAAGAATGATGACGAGCAGAATATAAAGAACAAGAATGGTACCAGTTGAAGTTCCAAAAACAGGGCAAGGGCTTACAGGATGACAGTGGCTCATGGGCTGCACCTCCCTTTGTATTGAATTGTTCAGTCAAATTAGTCTATGAGGAGCAGGGTATTAGGTACTGTGCGTAAGCCCTCTAGAACGTATTTTGGGCTTTAAAGGTAGCATTTCAGCATGGCCCCTTAGTTATAATTAGGAATGATAAGGACCCGAGGCAGACAGTGGTGGTGTAGGAGATAATCGCTGAACAGGAACGAATAGTAGACCAGTCATCAAAATTAGAAATGCGATAAAAAAAGGAGATATGTGATCCGGAAGCTGACCCGCCAGTACAGGCCCGGCAAAGGAGCCGATAGACGTTGCAATGGATTGTAGGGCAAAGGTTTTGCCCAATCGAGCCCCTCCGATTCGTATGAAAAGAGAGGCCAGCGCTGGAAAAATGATGCCTTTGGCTGTTCCCAAAATAAACAGGATGATGCCTATGGTCGCTTCAGGCGTGGTGGCGAGTGCGTAGAAGCTTAAAGACATCAGAATAATGCCGCAAATTAACCTTACCATCGGTGAATATTTGTTCAGAAAAAGCAAACTGAGCGTACAGAGTGCTCCCAAACTGATGATGGAAAAGAGCAATCCGGTGGACATCATGGACGCAGAACCGTTATTTCGTAATGGGATCTCGTAAAATAAAATGCCTTGTGCGCACGCCAAAACAAAAGGTAGAAGCAGATAACGCCAATTGAAGGGTAACCGCGTCTGTACTGCCGACTGTGGAGCAGGTGTCGTATGACCATCAGATAATTGGGCCTGCGGAGCGGGTGCTTTTTTGGGTAAGGTGAAATAAGCCATAAGCCCCGTGATTACGAGAATGATACCAAGGGAGCTAAATGTCTCGCTAAAGCCAAAGCTGGCTACGATAAATGCGCCCGCAGCCGGAGATAGAACTGAAGCCAACGTATGGACAACACCATGTCCCGACATATATTTGCCCTGCGTAACCGGATGATCGGACAGTTGCGCCAGCATGGCCAGACAGGCTGGAGATAAAAAGGCCAACACATAACCACTAATCGCACGCAGAAAAAGCAATTCCCATGGTGTATGGATGTACGATTGAATGATCAGGATCAGGCCTGCAGCTGTCAGGCTGAACATAATATATCGGCGACTGCCGTGTTTGTCGACTTTGGGACCTGCCATCAAATTCCCAGGCAGGTGAGTCAGAGAGTAAATTCCCATCATCCAACCGATAAAGGTAGGAGCTGCCCCCAGAGAGATGGCGAATGGTGTCAAAATAGGATATTGTGCATGCAGATCAAAAAAGGCAATGAACAAGAAGAGATACAGCCAGAGGGCTGTTTTCATGTGATTGACCCCCTTTCCTAAATGTAAACTTTCATGTTACTTCGTATTGGCCCTTCCTAAGTTGTACGCTAGATTGGACGAACATAGACCACTTTGTATGGACAAGAATTGATTGACAAGGTATGTATAAGACCTAAGCTGACAGGACATTGCGTAATCATGTATAATTACAGAGACAATTTTGCAATTTGAATCATGTAGTTGGAAACGGGAGTGTAGCGAATGGATAAGAACGTCTGGTCAGAGTTTTTGGAACATAATTGGCAGATCGTTCAGGATAACTGGCTGTATATAGTGATTGGGCTTGTCCTATTGTTAGTCATATTGAAGATTGTAAGAACTCTCGTAAAATGGCTGATCGTCATTATTGTGATTGCAGGCTTGCTAGTCTACAGTGGTATTTCCTTTGAACAGGTTGGCAAGGTCGTGACTCAGGCAAAGGATGACGCAATTAACAAGGTTCAGAGCGAGGCTTTGAACATGATGATAAAAGAGGGGCAAAATGCCAAATACACCTCCAACGGAGATGGTACATTTACAGTGACCAGTTCCAACCTGGAAGTAAAAGGTCCGTTTGAGGGGGACAAGGTCAAGGTATGGTTTCAGGGAATGTCGCTGGGCGAATGGAGTATGAGTGACACAGTCAAGAAATATATCGAAAGCGCGAAAGACTTGGCTGCTGCACAGCCGCCACAGTCGCCGTAAAGACAGGAGGAACACAATGAATCCATCCTGGCTGGAGTCTATTCTTCATTGGAATGGCGTGACGGTGTTTCTGATCGCCATCGTAGTATTGTCGTTAATACAGGGGTGGAGGCGAGGAGCCTCCAGATCTGTAGGTGCGCTGTTTAGTCTCATTGTGGATGGCATACTCACTGTGGCGGGTATTTTGTGCTCGCTCGGGTTAGCCATGTGGCTTTCACCAAAGGTGCAGCAATGGCTGGCAGCTTACATGGAGCATTTGCCACAGCGAAAACTAAGTGGGATTGAGCAATTTTATTATACGCTTGTGGCGGGGATAGAGGGTTTTCCGCTGCTGCGGTTTGCCGTATTGTTCATGCTCAGTTATGCTATCGCCCAGTTTATACTGCGTGCCATTTATGTGCTGATGGTAGGTGGCAAATCAGATTCCTCTCTCCATGAGCATCCCCAAAAATCGGGCTTTTTCAGCAGGGTGGCAGGGGCCGGAATAGGTACTCTTATTGGTGGTGCTCGCGCCATGATGATCATAGCCCTGCTGTTCATAGGCGTAAGTCTGTACCCAGACAGCGGGTTTAGCAGCTACGTACAAGCTTCGCCGATTTATAAGCAAGGTGCGCAATCGGTCATTGAGCCGTTGTCCGGGACTCTGATTAAGGATAAGCTCCCTGTATTTACGCAAGCTGTTACCAAGGAATTGAATGGTATCATGCAGCGCAAATACGAAATAATTGACCGAGACATTCCAAGCGATATCGTTCAGGCAGCGGCCAAGATTACAGAAGGGGCTAGCGGTGACGAGCAAAAAGCCAGAGCGTTGTATGAATGGGTAGGCACCCGCATTAGCTATGATTACAGTAAGGTGGAAGCCTATGAGCAACGTGGTGACTGGCATGAACAGACTCCCCGAGATACGTTTGATACACGTAAAGGAGTGTGCATTGATTATGCCCGCCTGTACTCAATGATGGCTCGTTCGCAGGGACTACAGGTCAAGGTCGTAACAGGTCTTGGATACAACGGACAGGGAGGATACGGGTCTCATGCCTGGAATGAGGTATATTTGAGCGGACAGCATCAGTGGGTACCGCTAGACCCGACCTGGGCACAAAGTGGAGACTGGTTTAACCCGCCCGGTTTTGCCCAAACACATATCAAGGATAAAGTGATTTAAGAAGGAGTGGAAAAGGGCACATGAGAAAGATGGACAACGAGCAAGGAAAAGACAATGAGACATCCGACCGAAAAAGATTTAGCTTCCGGATTAATCTGTTCTTTTTCAGCTCGTTCATTATATTTACAGTCATAATTGTAAGACTGGCGATACTTCAATTTGTAGATGGACCTCAGCTCAAGCAGCAGGAGGCCAGTAATGTTACTAAAAATGTACCACTTACGCCGATTCGCGGAACGATTTATGATTCAACCGGCCAGAACAGACTGGCGTATTCGACACCTGTACAATCGCTGTATATCACACTCTCCAAAAACTATAGTGACAGCTTGGAAGAAAAGCGTAATCCTGATAAAAAGCTGTTGCCTGAGCTGGAGAATATGACACAAAAGCTGGCGAATCGATTTGCTCAATACGGCGATAAAGATGAGCCGCAAATGACGGCAGAACAAATTATGGACGCTATGGATCGGAACTATCAACGATTTAGCGGTTTTACGCCGCGTCTGATTAAAACGAATCTTAATAAAGATGAAGTTGCCTATTTTATGCAGCATAAGAGTGAGTTTCCAGGCGTAGATGTCGTTGAAGAGACGGTACGTCATTACGATCCTGATACGGTAGCTGTTCAAGCGGTCGGTTATATTAAAAGCTACAAAAGTGCGCGTGAAACGTTGGATAAATATAAGAATATTCAAAAATCCATGTCAGCTGAAAATGATCCGGGCCTCATTTATATGGATAATGAATCTGTTGGCTTTGATGGACTGGAATATCAATATCAGGAACAATTACGAGGGAAAAATGGCTATAAAACGGTTCCGATTGATCCTCGAAACATGCCGGAGGGTGTAGATTCTGTTACTCCTCCGCAAAAAGGGAACAACATTTATTCCACGATTAATAAAGAGATTCAGGTTAAAACAGAAGAAGCCATTACGGATCAATTGAGATGGCTCCATTCACACGCTGTGTCTGGCAAGACTCATCCTTATGCCAAAACAGGCTTCGCTGTAGCGATGGAAGTAGATACAGGAAATGTGGTAGCTATGGCTAGTATGCCGGATTACGATGCAAATTATTGGCAAACTGGAAATATATCCAATGATAACTATAAAAAAATTCAAAATGTATATTTAAATGGTACTATCCGCTCCTTTGGATCAGGTCAACCGGGCCAGCATCCAGAGTCAGTTGTCCTGCTCGGTTCCACCATTAAACCACTTTCAGTGTTAATAGGTCTGGAGGAAGGTTTATTCAGTACTTCATCTTACTACCAGGATACAGGAGCAGCCTATTTTGGGCGTAACAATTCTTCACGAGTACGGAACTCTTCTGGCCACGTGTATGGCGGGTTGGACCCGGCTTCTGCCATACGGCATTCCTCGAATGCATTTATGGTCGATATGGTAGGTAAGAGATTGTATAACAAATACATTAATAATGCCAAGGAAGATCAGGGTGTGAATGTATGGGACCGCTATATGAAGGAGTTTGGGCTAGGTGTGTCTACAGGTGTGGATTTACCAAGTGAATGGTCTGGTCGCAGAGAGTATGCTCATAATTCGAAAGAGTCCTCATTATCTAAACTGGCATATGCTTCTTTTGGTCAGCAGGGTAAATATACAACGCTTCAGCTTGCACAATATACAGCAGTATTGGCTACCAAGGGCAAACGGATGGAGCCCCATTTGGTCAGCCAAATTAAAGATACCAACGGTAATGTAGTTCAAACAATTAAACCGAAGGTGCTAAATGAAGTGAAATTTCCGGATGCCTACTGGAATGAAGTCATACGCGGGATGGCGACAGATGTTAGCGCATTTAAAGGTTTTCCGTATGACTTTGCTCGCAAAACGGGGACATCTCAGCAGAGTGTAGGCAGGGAACTGAAAGATAACGGGGTATTTATCGCCTTTGCACCGCGTCAGAATCCTAAACTTGCAGTAGCAGTTGTCATTCCTGAAGGAGGCTTCGGAGCTTGGAGCGCCGGACCTGTGGCACGTAAAATCTTTGATGCTTACGACGAAGTGTACGGTTTGGACGGTGTTCCAAAGAAAAAGGATGCAGCGACAGCCGATCCTAATACAGCCAAACAGCCATAATTATTTTTATACAGATATTATTTCAGGTAAGCTTTCCTTAGCCATTGAGCTGAGGAAAGCTTTTTTGTGTTTTTTTATACGTTTTCTTACAAAATTGTCATCTTGGATTTCCTTGTTTCTTGTTTCAAATATGGTAGGATCAGGAATATGAGACCTGTTGGAAGGAGTAATGATCAGCTAATATGGACAGAGGAAGTTTGGATAAAAAATTTTCATTCAAAAAGAAAATTGGTGAAGAGGACGAAGAAACGCGAAAACAGCGGACGGTTTTACGAACCAACCTACTGTTTTTTAGTGTTTTTGTGCTGTTTGCCCTGATCATTACCAGACTAGCTGTATTGCAGTTTATACAATCAGAGGAGCTGAAGGGCCAGCAGCAATCCATAAATACAAAAAATGTTCCGCTAACCCCGAGTCGCGGTACGATTTATGACTCCACGGGTAAGGTTAGACTGGCATATTCGACTCCAATGCAATCCCTGTATGTGACTTTGCCTAAGGATTACAGCAAACGTACGGAGAAAGACCGCAAGCCGGCGGATAAGCTGCTCCCTGAGCTTAATGCTTTTGCTGGCAAACTTGCTAGCAAATTAAACGAGTTGGGGCATAGCGAAGGAGAGCGACTTGATGCAAAGGAAATTATACAACGACTCGACCCGGATTATATTCAATATAGGGGATTCACCCCACGTTTGGTCAAATCCAACCTGAGTCAGAAGGAAATCGCTTATTTTCTGGAGCATCGAACAGAGTTTCCAGGTGTAGAGGTTATAGAAGAAAGTGTACGCCATTATGACTCGGATCGAGTGGCAGTGCAAACGATTGGATATATGTACAAATTCAAAGGAGCTCGGGCGAACCGACCCAAATATAAAGAGTTGTATGAAGCCAATTCGGAGGTTCTAAGACCGGAACAAGTGTATTCGGAAAGCGAAACTGTCGGATATGATGGCTTGGAGCTTCAGTATCAAGACGAGTTAAGAGGGAAAAATGGCTATAAAACGGTAGAGGTTAACCCTCGAAGCATGCCGGAGGGCATTAGATCCATTACACCACCAGCGAAAGGTCATCATCTGTACTCTACCATCAACAAGGAAATTCAACAAAAAACCGAACAGGTGATTATGGATCAACTCCGCTGGCTTCGTACCCATGCCGTATCGGGGAAACTTCATCAGGATGCAACTACTGGCTTCGCTGTAGCGATGGAGGTAAAGACCGGACATATCGTAGCAATGGCCAGCATGCCGGACTATGACTCGAATGTATGGAAAACGGGAAGTGCGTCGCCTTCAGTGTATGACGATATTCAGCATAAAATGGGGAACGGAACGATTAAATCTGTACCTAGTGGAAAAGTGGGTCCGCACCCGGAATCCTCGGTTCTGCTGGGTTCAACCATTAAGCCGCTGACTGTGCTGATCGGGTTGAAGGAAAATCTGTTTTCGCCTGGACAAACATATCAGGATACAGGAAGTGCGTACTATGGCAAAAATCGATCCAGCCGAGTCGGTAATTCAGGCGGACATGTGTATGGTTCACTAACACCTAGTAGGGCGATTGAGGTCTCGTCAAATACGTTCATGGTCGATATGATCGGCAAGCCGCTGTATGCCAAATACGGAAGTAATGCAGGAATGCATCAGGGAATTGATGTATGGGACAAGTATATGAAGCAATTTGGACTGGGTGTACCGACGGAAGTCGATCTGCCCGGTGAGTGGGCAGGCAGACTGGAGTACACCAGTAAGCATGAAAGTGCACTGACACGTTTGGTACAGGCATCCTTTGGTCAGCAGGGGAAATATACAGCGATGCAGCTGGCCCAGTATACGACTGTACTGGCAACCAAGGGCAAGCGACTGCAGCCTCATTTGGTCAGTAAAATTGTGGATGACCAGGGGAATCTCGTACGTGAGTTTAAGCCGAAGGTGCTGAATGAGGTCGCTTTTTCAGATACGTACTGGAATACTGTGATTCGTGGTATGGCTACCGATGTTAAAGCCTTTAACGGATTTCCCTATGACTATGCCCGCAAAACGGGGACTTCTCAGCAGGTGGTGGGACGTACGGTTAAAGATAATGGGGTATTTATCGCTTTTGCTCCGCGTCAAAATCCGAAGCTGGCTGTAGCCGTGATCATCCCGGAGGGGGGCTTTGGTGCGACGAGCGCGGGACCCATTGCGCGTAAAATATTTGATGCGTATGACGAAGTATACGGGCTTGATGGTATTCCCAAAAAGCCTCTGGCAGCGAATTAAGGACTTGAATACTTTTGTGGGCTTCTCTTTTTCATGGTAAAATGTCGTTGGACATAAGGGACAACAGGAGGAAGAGAGACCATGGGAGAAAACCAATATAAATACAAACTGCTTGCGCTCGACATGGATGGAACTTTACTGAACGATAATCATGAAATAAGCCTGGAAACGATTAATTGGATTAATAAGGCGATTCAGGAAGGGATTCATGTATGCTTGTCTACTGGACGTGCAGCGATGCATGCTTTACCTTACGGTCAGCAACTCGGCCTGGAGACGCCAATGGTAACTGTAAACGGCAGTGAAGTATGGAAATCACCTCACGAATTGTGGCGCCGCTATTTACTTGATAAGGAGCTTGTTCGCAAGATGCACCAGATTGCCGTAGAAACAGGCTCCTGGTTCTGGGCTTACTCAACCGAGGAGTTATACAACAGAGATCGTTGGCCGGACACATTGGATACACAGGAATGGCTCAAATTCGGTTATAATACGGAAAATGACGAAATTCGCCATCAAATTTTGCTCAAGCTTCAGGATATGGGGGGACTTGAAATTTCCAATTCTTCGATGACGAATCTGGAAATTAATCCAGCTGGTATATCCAAAGCCAGTGGCATCGCTGAAGTGTGCGACCTGCTCGGCATTACCATGGAGCAGGTGGTTGCCGTAGGTGATAGTTTGAATGACCTGGCTGTGATTCAAGCGGCTGGACTGGGTGTAGCGATGGGGAATGCTCAGGATACGGTAAAAGAAGCCGCTAATGTGGTTGTGGCTTCGAATAATGAGGACGGCATTGTAGAAGTGATTCGAGATTATGTGCTTGTGTAATAAAATGATGGTGCATAAGCAAGATGAATAGACGAGAAGGAGGAGGCCCATGGACGTTGTAGGTTGGATTGTTGTCATTGTACTGTTCATTGTAGGCATGGCGGGAGCGGTGTATCCCGTATTGCCGGGGGCGCTCGCCATTTATTTTGCATTTTTTGTATACGGCTGGTTTTTCTCGTTTGCTCCATACAATGCATTGTTTTGGATTATACAAACACTAATCGTCGTTGCCCTTTTTATTGCGGATTATGCTGTGAATGCGTGGGGAGTGAAGCGATTTGGCGGCTCGCGTCTGTCAGCGATCCTTAGTACTGTGGGAATCATTATTGGCCCCTTTGTTATTCCAGCATTCGGTTTGATTATGGGACCATTTATCGGTGCTGTGCTGGGTGAGCTGATTGGTAAAGCCCCGCTGGATCGAGCTATAAAAGTGGGCTTTGGCTCCGTCTTGGGCCTATTTACTAGCACCGTGATGAAAGTAATTTTGCAGCTTGCCATGATTATTGTATTCTTAATTTGGGTGTTTTAACCTGAGATTCGTTTATTATGATTTACAGAGACAGAATCGACATGCGGCTCCGCACCGGTGATGGCTCAGGCCATGACTGTTTTTCGCGGAGCTTTTGCATGCATGTGAACAGCAAGAAAGAAGGGAACGCATTTTGTCCAATAAAGAAACATTCCTTAAAGGTACGCTTATTTTAGCCGCTGCCGCTTTGGTGGCCAGAGTGCTTGGTCTGGTACAGCGCGTTCCATTGGAGCATTTGCTCGGCTCCGTCGGGAACGCCTCGTTTACCATTGCGAACAACGCTTATTTGATGTTGCTCACGGTCGCTACGGCCGGTATTCCTAGCACACTGAGTAAAATGGTTTCGGAACGCTACGCACTGGATCGCCCTGCGGAAGCGCGACGTGTGTATCGTGCGGCTTTGATATTTGCGGCCGTGGCGGGTATTATCATTACGGCGCTGCTGTATTTTGGAGCGCCTTATTTTGCCGAGCATGTAGCAGGGGTTCCGCAGTCTGCTTTGGCTATTCAGGCTTTGGCACCCGCTTTGCTGTTGTTTCCTGCTATTGCCATGATGCGTGGATACTTCCAAGGACGTGGTAATATGACCGCAGGCGGTATTTCACAAATTGTGGAGCAGGTCGCACGGGTAGCAACCGCAATTCTGCTCGCCTTTATTATTTTGAAGCTTGGCTATGGAGATCGTGAGGTTGCGGCGGGTGCCTCCTTTGGGGGTGTCATGGGAAGTCTCGGCGCTCTGGCGGTCATGTTGTATTACACGGTGAAACTGCGTCGTCAGGATCGCCAAGATCGTCAAGAGCAATTCCAAGAGGAAAGCTCCGCGTTACCGATGATGCGGATTTACAAAGATATTTTTAAGCTCTCTATTCCCATCGTATTGTCGTCTCTGACGGTTCCGGCGGTTAATTTTATTGATACGTCGATTGTAGTTAGACTGCTGTCTGGACAAGTGGGATTGGATCAGGCGACTACTCAGTTGGGTTATCTAGGCTCTAGGGCACAGAGTGTGGCAGGTATTCCTCCAATTTTGGCCATTGCACTCAGTCAATCGCTCATTCCGATCATTTCGGCGGCTTTTGCCCGTAAGGATGAACAGCATTTACAAAATCAGATGACGCTTGCCTTGCGTATCTCTATTTTGACCGGAATGCCGATTGTGTTGGCTTTATGTGTAACTGCATATTCTATTAATGGTCTGTTGTTCAGCTCGCTTGGAGGCAGCGGAATTATCGCTGTTTTGACACTCGGAACGATCTTCCAGATTACGATGATGACTTCTAATTCGATATTGATCGGTATGGGCAAGCCGCGTATTTCAATGGTCAATGTGATGGTTGGTATCGTTGTGAAGTTGGCAGCGAGCTGGCTGCTGGCTGGTTGGCTTGGAATTTACGGAATTATTGCCGCAACCGGATTATGTTTTCTCGTCATTACTTTGCTGAATTTGCGTGTGCTGAAAGGTATTGTTACTTTCTCAATCATGGGCCGTCGCTGGGCAGGCTTCCTAACCGCTGTCGTAGTCTCGGGAGCTATCGGGTACGGAGTAAATGAAGCCTGCATTTTGCTGGTACACCTGATGCCTGCGCGTGTAGCCTTCTTGATCGCGTGCTGTATTGCCGGAGCAGTTGTACTGGTATGCTACTTGGTATTGCTGGTTGTATTGCGCGTATTGCGCAGGGACGAGCTGGGCAACTATCCGCGTATGTTGCAGAAGGTATTGCGTCCGTTAATGCGCCTACAGCGTGAGTCCACTGGACAACGAAGCTAAAAGAATCCTTCCTCTGTTCAATGAAAGGACCTAAAGCTGTTATGAGCATCACGGGCCATTGCTGTTTTTTGTATGCCGTGGCGATGCTCATGGCGCATAGCAAATAACAGAGGCCGTCTTGGTTCACTGATATGCCCAAGTGTAGAACCGTCCTGAAACCAGTCATAACGGGGAATCGGATCATAGGCTGTATCTGACCAAACGGCGTTCAGTTCCGGGCTGTACAGACGTTGACTTGGCGGGAGCCATTCATGTGCTAAAAGCGTTGCACTCTCTTCTGGAGAGCGCAGCGCTTTTTGTTCATTCGGAGTGAACAGTCCCGGCCAATAGTCGCTGCGAGAACCGGTATGCGGCACGCTGGCAGCAAATGCGGATGCCTGATCCAGTACCTGCTGATGGCCAAATAACATAGCGTAGAGACTTTTGCCAAAGCCGATCCGCTCGTCCAGATGGCCGAAACGCTCCATGACAAGTCCGGCAAGGCCACCGTTTAGCCCAAGCGGAAATATAACTTGATTGAGCTGAAGCCAGTCATGCAAATAAAAGCCCGGCTTGTGTGTCACAAATTTTTGAAAATACGGATCTTTCACGACACGTCCTTCAATATAGTTTTGTTCATTAATAATGAGCGCCACCGTCAAAAGAGAACTATCCCGCCAAGCCCAGAAACGTTCCCAAAAGGGCTTCATGAATGGCGAAACGTGAAAATAGGGCAACAAATGGAAGCAACTTCGTCCCAAATGACGGCTGTGCATGTAAAGCTGCAACTGTGGATAAGCATCCTGAAAAATAAGAGCGTTACAGCGCTCAAGTAGTCGATACAGCCACTCCTTTTCCTGTTCGCCGAACAGGTCGCCAATGAGCTCTCCTTTCAGATCAGTCATATTATAGCCGCCATTACGAGAAACCAGATGGGCCAGTAATGCCCAGTGTAATTCCGGGTAGCCACGATAGCATTCAAGGTAAGCGGCAGTGCGCGTGATGTTGCTGCGATTCTCCTGTGCTGTATCGTTCTTGATCCGCTCCAGCAGCTCACAGTCTGTTTCGCATAAGGGCATATTAAGAGAAGAGGGACGCGTAGCGGGTCCGTTCACCAGCATTAATGCTTCAGCTTCATTCATGGCGGCTTGTGCCGAATGATAATCCCACGGCAGTTCACGTAAGGGATAGCGTAATTTACGGGATTCGGTCCAGGCCGCACGTTTGCCCTCCCATGCCTCCTCCGCAACACGCGGAACGGAGCTCAGTAGCTTGAGCCCTCCCTGAAGCTGTCGAGATGCCACATGGAGCCATTCGGTGAGAGACATGTTTAAATAACCTCCTTTCAAGTGCAGGCATCCCCGTATTCCACTAAGTATGTTGGGTATGCTGTTAGAATGTCGTCGCTTATGTGGATTCTTAAGTATATCTTTAGTATGCCTCAATGAGAGGGCTTCCAATCGGCATGTGAGCATAATAGGGGTGTGTGCAAAAGCTTCACTTGGCGTTACAATAGAAACTACAGGATTTCCTGCATAAAAGAAGTTCAAGGAGGAATTATGTATGCAAAAAATCGTCTCTCATGAAGACTTTAATAAGGCAATATCCACTTCAGGTGTAACGGTAGCTGTGTTTAAGGCGGACTGGTGCGGGGATTGTCATTTTATTGGTCCGTTCATGCCTGATGTGGAACAACAATATGCAGACAAGCTTACATTAATTGAGATTGATGTAGAGCAGGCCGAAAGTGTCAGTCAAGAGCAAAATGTTCTAGGGATTCCCAGCTTTATCGCTTACAGTGAAGGGCGAGAACTGGTACGTCTGGTGAACAGGCTGCGTAAATCCCGCGAGGAAATCGAGCAGTTTTTGGACCGGGCTGTAGAAGTCCATGCTAACTTGGCAAAATAAATGATAAAGGTATGTATGAGGGCTCCGAAGGGAAACCTAATCATCACGATATACAGAAAGCCGCTTCCTTCCGAAGGAGGCGGCTTTCTTACGGACACGTTCACATTTTGTCAACAAAGCTCGTATGTCAAGGAACGATATATCAGTTATAATTACTTTAAGTGATCATTTCACAACATCTAAAGTGAATAAATATTATATTTGGAAGGATACGGGTGAATTCATTGAATAACAAAATCAGAATACTAAAATGGCTGGCACTCGTAACATGCATTGTCATGTTTTTGGCTACCTTCGGTGGAGGTGTCGTGACGCGAACGGATTCGGGTCTCGGCTGTGGACGAGAATTCCCGCTTTGTAATGGTAAGCTGGTTCCGGCACATACCATCGCATCCCTTATTGAGTTCTCTCATCGCTCCGTCAGTGCCATGGCTGGAATTCTTTCTATTGCCTCGTTTGTCGGCTTTTTGCTGTTTATGAAGCATCGGAAGGATTTACAGCTATTCTCGTTGCTCACGTTATTGTTTGTTATCATACAAGGTGCGATGGGGGCGTTGGCTGTCATCTTCTCCCAATCGGCTGCAGTCATGGGACTGCATTTTGGCTTTGCGCTTATCGCTTTTGCCAGTGCGACTATGATGACGCTGGGAGCCTGGCAGGAGCATGCGGATTCACGCTACACTCCACGTCTGATTCCTGGGCGTGTCAGTCGGGGCTATCGTAACTTTATATGGCTATCAACGATCTATACCTATATTGCTGTTTATTCAGGAGCGTTGCTTAGTCATTCGGTCATCCAGAAGGTTGTAAATATTGGGGGCTTCATATCTCCACTGCTGCTTCATCAGATTTCAGCCGGACTGCTGTTCGTCATTATTTTGGCTGTGGGTCACTACTCGTACCGTTATCACCCGAATCACCGGGATATTCGTACCCTAGGTGTCGTATCGGTCGTATTGATCATTCTTCAAGTAGTGATTGGCATTATCTTGCTGTACGTCAACAGACCTGAAATTTACATGTTTATCGTGCTGGGACATATGCTGGTGATTGCATCGTTGTTCTCCGTTTTGGCTTATCTGAGCTATCGTGTATGGCAATTGTCACCGGACCGCAAGCTTGTTCCGACCCAAGCACAGCGTACCTAAGCGTTTCGTAGATCATTATAAAACGTATTTTGCCCAAGAGGCGTTGAAACACGTATAATAACATCATAAGAAACAAACCAGGCCCACGAGTTTCTCGAGGGCTTGATTTGCTTAGGAGGAATCATCCAGTTGATCTACCAGAATTTGCGCCAATTTATTGAAGCGCTGCGAAAAGAAAATGATCTTAAAATTATAGAAGCACCTGTCGATCCTTATTTGGAGTTGGCTGAGATCCACCGAAGAGTCATTGAGGAAGAGGGCCCGGCACTGCTGTTTACCAATGTCAAAGGAACCCCGTTTCCTGTAGCCAGTAATTTGTTCGGCACGAATCGCCGTGTGGACATGGCTTTTGGCCCTCGTCCAGAGCAACTGATGGATGCAATTGTAGGTGCGACCAAGACGCTGCTTCCACCTACACCCAAAGCGTTGTGGAATGAACGTGGCCTGATTAAGGACATGCTAAAAGTAGGACTAAAAACAGTATCTCATAACGAAGCTCCTGTATTGGGCGTTCGCCGTACGGATGCTCCGCTGGCTCCGCTGCCTAGAGTAACCAGTTGGCACGAGGATGGAGGACCGTTCATTACGCTTCCGCTCGTGTATACCGAAAAGCCAGGCCATTCCAAGGACCATAATTTGGGGATGTATCGCATCCAGATTTATGATGATCAGACGACAGGGATTCATTGGCAAATCCATAAAGGCGGCGGCTTCCATTATCATGAGGCAGAGCTGCGTAATGAGCCGTTGCCTACGACGATCATCATCGGTGGCCCGCCTGCTCTGATTGCGTCTGCCATTGCTCCTGCCCCGGAAAACTTGCCAGAGCTGTTGCTGGCTTCTCTGATTATGGGGGGCAAGCTGCCCATGACAGAAGACCCGCTTGGAGGCCATCGCATTCCGGCAGAAGCCGAGTTTGCGATCAGCGGCTATGTGCCGCCTCATGAACGTCGCCCGGAAGGGCCGTTTGGCGATCATTTTGGCTATTACTCATTACAACATGATTTCCCTGTGTTTCATGTCAAACATATGCATCACCGCAAAGATGCCATTTATCCGGCAACCATTGTAGGTAAGCCACGGCAGGAAGACTACTATCTCGGCGAATTTTTGCAACGTCTGTTGTCGCCCGCCTATCCGCTTGTGATGCCTTCCGTCAAGTCGTTATGGGCATATGCAGAAACAGGTGTACACGCGCTGGCAGCGGCAGTCGTACGTGAAAGCTACTCCCGTGAAGCGCTGGTATCCGGCTTTACCATTCTGGGTCAAGGTCAATTGTCGTTGACCAAATTCCTGATGCTGACGGATCGGGTGATCGATTTATCCGACTTTAACCTGTTGCTAGAAACCATTTTGGAGCGATTTAATCCAGCCAGAGATTTGTTTATTTTTAACCATACGTCTCACGATACACTCGATTACACGGGCCGCAAGCTGAATCACGGCAGCAAGGCGATTCTGATGGGGGTAGGCGAGCCTGTGCGTGAATTGCCTCGCGTTTATGAAGGCGGCGATCTGCCGGGAATTCGTGAAATCGAACCCTATTGCGGAGGTTGCCTGGTTATATCCGGCTCGTCCTTTGAGCAGGAGCCTGAACTCGCTGCGCGTGTATTGGAGCGATTAGCTGCGGGTGAGCAAGAGTGGCCGCTTGTCTTTATCGTGGACGATGCCAAAGAAGTTGTTCGCTCCCAAGCCTCGTTCCTGTGGACGGTATTCACACGCTTTAACCCGGCTACAGATATGTACGCCGACAGCGAAGTACGTTTGCATCACCTGAACTATAAGCTGCCGATTGTAGTGGATGCACGTATGAAGCCAGGCTACCCTGATGAGGTGCTACCGCGTGAGGATATAGTTAAGCTTGTAGATCAACGGTGGACGAGTTATTTCGCTTGACGCCTATTCAAGCATCTAACAGCCGGATTTTACAGATATGAAGGAGGCGTGAAGCATGATACGC
Source organism: Paenibacillus sp. JJ1683 (assembly GCF_053006485.1). Taxonomy (NCBI): domain Bacteria; kingdom Bacillati; phylum Bacillota; class Bacilli; order Caryophanales; family Paenibacillaceae; genus Paenibacillus; species Paenibacillus sp. JJ1683. The sequence goes on along the minus strand of NZ_CM129820.1, from coordinate 4,637,153 downwards.
AAGCTATTGGGCGAGCCCCCACGTGAAAATCATGGCGTCCTGCTGGATGCCATGAATAGCATGTCAGACATGTTACATTTGCTGGAACGGCAAATCCAGGCCAGTGGTGATCCTACCCATGACTTTCGGAAGGCGGATATTTTAACACGTGGTCTGATGTCGTCTTTGGATGAACTGGAGCAGAGCCATCATGCTGCCGCCTTTTTCCGTATGAGAGTGAAAGCCGGATACGCTGAAGATATGAGCAAGGATGAAAAATCCGATTATGCTTTGTATGTTTTCTTTTATAAGGATGGGTTTGTGCGGGTATTCTCTATTTTGGATAAGCTTGGTAACTGGATGAATGATTTGTATGATTTAAAAACAGGGCAGTATAAGGCGCATTATTCGTATTTTACCGTGTTGAGACAGCTCAAGTATCTCAAAATGCATCCTGTATTGACTGATAATTTAAATGATATCAAGGACACATACAACGATGCCATCAATCGCCTGCGTAAGCGTCGAAATACGGAAATACATTATATGAACACGGAAATGCAGGACGATCTCTGGCAACGTCACCGTGCTTTATATGGAAAAATCCAACTGGAGGACCTTGATCACCATCTGGAAGATTTGCAGCAGGGCTTGGAAATGGTATGCCAGTCGCTATCAAAAGCATTTTCTTATACTGCGAAACAATGGGAGAACCGGGCAGTGCGCCCATAATTATGACAGAAAATATCCTTTGACAAAGCAATGTAAACTATCTATACTGAAACCTAGTTTCAGAAAAATGCTTGAATTATTTTTTTTATATAAACTTAACGGACAGCTAAAGCTGGAGTTTAACATATTTTTCTTATCCAGAGAGGTGGAGGGACTGGCCCGATGAAGCCCGGCAACCCGTTCTTTCCCGGTGTAATGCACCGGGAGGGAACATATGGTGCTAATTCCTACAAAACCGCTAGAGTTATAGCGATTTTGGCAGATGAGAAAAGGTTCGCAAGGTGGGGCCCTTTTCATTCTGTGAAAGGGGCTCTTTTTTGTATAAATAAATAGTGATTTTATACAATCCCGAGAGATGACAACTGGTTAACAGGGTAAGAAAGAAGTGAAGGAGGTCGCAGCACGTTGATAGAGCTTAAGCAATTAACCAAGCATTATGGTAAAGGTAACCGACGCGTTAATGCGTTGTCCGGGTTGAACCTTTCTATAAAGCGTGGAGAAATATTCGGGGTGATTGGTCATTCCGGGGCGGGCAAAAGTACGTTGATCCGCTGTATTAATTTATTGGAACGCCCTACTTCAGGCGAAGTATGGGTAGATGGGGTTAACCTTGTGACTGTGAGTCAAGCCCAGTTACAGAAGCAACGCCGAAAAATCGGAATGATTTTTCAACATTTTAATTTGTTGTCTTCGGCGACAGTGTATGACAACATTGCATTTCCATTGCGGCTGGTAAATACCCCAAAGCAGGAGCTAGACAAGAAAGTTCGCGAGCTGCTGGAATTGGTGGGACTGAAAGAACACAGTGGAAAATATCCGTCACAGCTCTCAGGTGGACAGAAGCAGCGGGTAGGGATTGCACGGGCACTGGCTAGTGATCCGCATGTGCTGCTGTGTGACGAAGCGACGTCTGCGCTTGATCCGCAGACGACAGGGTCTATCCTGAAATTGCTGTTGGATATTAACCAGCGCTTTAATTTGACTATCGTATTGATTACTCATGAGATGCATGTCATTCAAAGTATATGTGATCGAGTTGGCGTCATTCATGAGGGCGATATCGTGGAGCAAGGTCCGGTGGCGGAAGTGTTTTTGAAGCCACAGCATCAGGTGACTAAGGATTTTATCCAGCGGGAGGCAGAACATCCTGAGGAATTACAAGCAGCGATTGCAGCAGCAGGTAGCGGCGAATCGGCACAGGTGGTACGTATCTCCTTCTTGGGCAGTAAAACTTATGATGCAATTCTATCGCGTACGGCTCGAAGTACAGGTGTTGATTTTGCAATCTTACAGGGCACCATCTCTACGATTAAAAACGTACCATATGGACAGCTGATCGTTCGTTTTGAAGGAAACCATTCAGATATAGAACATACGCTGCGCGAAGTGTCAGGGCAAGGACTCGATGTGGAGGTGATCGGACAATGAGCGAACTTGATTTTTCGCAAGTGAGTTGGGAAGAGCTAGGGAATTCTACTCTGGAAACCCTTCAGATGCTCGGGGCATCTGCATTGTTCACCCTCGTTATTGGTTTGCCGCTCGGTATATTGTTGTTTCTGGCAAGCCGTTCCTCGTTGACTCTGATGAAGGTGATATACGTTGTATTATCTTTCGTCGTTAACATTTTGCGTTCCGTACCATTTATCATCTTGATCGTCGCACTTATTCCTTTTACACGATCGTTGGTAGGTACCTCGACCGGGGTGCTGGGAACCATTCCGCCATTGGTTATCGGGGCTGCTCCTTTCTTCGCACGTCTTGTCGAAACGTCACTACGTGAAGTGGACAAGGGTGTCATTGAAGCTGCACAAGCGATGGGGGCTTCGACAGGACAAATTATCCGGCGTGTGCTGTTACGTGAGGCACTGCCGGGCCTGCTCGCCGCATTAACCATTACCGTCGTTACACTCGTATCCTACACGGCAATGTCCGGGATGATCGGGGGCGGTGGACTGGGTACACTGGCTATCAACTACGGCTATTATCGTTACGAAACGGCTGTAATGATCGTTGCGGTCGTGCTGATGGTCGTATTGGTTCAATTGCTGCAAATGGCGGGAGACCGTCTCGTGCGGCATTATACTCGAAAATAGGGAAAACATATAGATATCCTTATTGATCAGGACGTCTGATCCTGAATATTACAAATTATTGGAGGGGTAACAACATGAAGAAATGGGTATTGGCTGTATTGAGCTTGACATTAATTGCGGTACTGGCTGCTTGCGGTACAAAGAGCACAACATCGGATACAAACAATGCGGCCGAAAATACAGGCGGGTCACCCCGTGAAGTCGAACTGAAAGTTGGAGCTTCTCCTGTGCCTCATGCGGAAATTTTGGAAGCAATCAAGCCTCAGTTGGAAAAAGAAGGGGTTCGTCTTCAAGTCGTTCAGTTTAACGACTATGTACAGCCGAACGTGCAATTGTTTGACAAGCAACTGGATGCTAACTTTTATCAACATGTACCTTACCTGAATGTGATGAACAAAGAGCGTAAAATGGATCTGGTTTCTGTTGGCGCGGTTCATCTGGAGCCATTCGGTATCTACTCCCAAAAATATAAAAAGCTTGATGAACTTCCAGATGGTGCAACAGTAGCCATTCCGAACGATGCAACCAATGGAGGTCGTGCATTGCTGCTGTTGGAGAAACAAGGTCTGATCAAGCTGAAAGATGCTAGCAACATTGAAGCTACTGTAAAAGATATTACTGAAAATAAGAAAAACCTGAAGTTCAAGGAGCTGGAAGCAGCTATGCTGCCACGTCAGTTGCCTGAAGTGGATATTGCGTTGATCAACACGAACTACGCTTTGGAAGCCAAGCTGAATCCGACCAAGGATGCATTGGCACTGGAAGACAAAGATTCACCATATGCTAACGTGCTGGTAGCACGTCCTGATAATAAAGATTCCGAAGCGATCCAAAAACTGCTTAAAGCTTTGCAATCTCCAGAAACTAAAAAATTCATTGAAGACAAATATCAAGGCGCAATTATCCCTGCATTTTAAGCAGAAACTAAGAATGCGCTGAACGTAAACCCCAGCTTCTCTTGAACAAGAGGACTGGGGTTTCTTTTTGGTTGGAGTTGTAGGGATTGCTTAAATATTTTATACTTGGGGGTGACCGTTCTCTGTGAAGAGGAGGAAAACTGTTGAGAGACAAAGTCGCACTCATAACGGGTAGTGCCAAAGGTTTAGGTAAAATGACCGCTCTGCGTCTGGCTGATGAAGGTTGTGACATTGCCCTGAATTATGTCCATAGCCAGGCTGAAGCCGAAGCGCTTAAGCGGGTAATTGAGTCAAAGGGAGTACGCTGCCTGTCTTTACAAGCAGATATCTCGGTTCAGGAAGATATCACCAGGCTGATCGGTGAAGTGCAGGATCGGCTGGGCGGAGTCGATATTATGGTGAATAATGCTGGACCGTTCATCCGGGAACGCCGTCTGTTTGCGGATTATAGTGTAGCTGAAATTCATGCCATGATACAGGGGAATCTGGTCGGTACCATGTTGCTGGATCATTTGGTATTGCCGCACATGCGTAGCCAGCAATGGGGACGTATTATTCATTTTGGCTTTGGTCATGCTGGAGAAGCAAGGGCTTGGCCGCATCGCGCCGTCTACGCAGCTGCTAAGGTGGGGCTGGTGTCTTTTACGAAGTCACTGGCTGTAGAGGAAGCTCCCCATGGCATCACGGTCAATATGATCTGTCCCGGGGATATCCGAGGAGCGAACAAGGAAAAGTCGATTGCCGATGTCATCGGCATGCAGGATACAGAGACACCGCGTGGGCGTCCAGGAAGCGGAGAGGACATTGCGCGAGTGATCGCCTATTTGTGTGAGGAGCATTCGGATTTTATAACGGGTAATATTATGGATGTGTCCGGAGGATTGGACCCCATTCGGCCAACCATATAAGATCGAGAGATCCTTTAGACGTTGTAACACAAAAAAGAGTCTTGAGCTTCGTTACCGAAGTCAAGACTCTCTGATCATTATGCATCAAGCATTAGAATACTTGTACCACTTCTTGGACGCCTTCGACTTCTTCGAGAAGAGCGCGTTCAATCCCTGCCTTCAGCGTAATTGTAGAACTTGGGCAACTGCCGCAAGCGCCTACCAGCTTCAGCTTAACGATACCATCTTCAACGTCAACCAGCTCAACGTCACCGCCATCGCGTTGCAGGAACGGACGGAGCTTATCCAGTACGTCTGCTACTTCATCATACATTTGAACGCTTTGTGCTTCGCTCATTAGAATTCAACTCCTTTCCTATACCTTATTTATTATATTACAAAGCGGGCCAAATTAAAATGCCCGTCATCCAAAGCAGGTGAAAAAAATGTTAAGACCTATTATTGAATTTTGCACCAGTAATATGCATTTTGGTACCGATGAGATTATGTCCAAACTAGAACAGAACCCGGATTATGATGTGATTGAATACGGCTGCCTAAGCAATTGCGGTCAGTGTAACGCTGAGCCTTATGCGATGGTTAATGGTGAAATTGTATCCGCAGATTCAGCAGAGCTTCTGTACGAAGTGATTCTAAACAAAATTAAAGAAGCCGAAGCATGGGACAACCTGGATTTGGATTAAAAATAGAAGTCATCGGCAAGCCAGCTTCCTCTTGTAGGAAATATGTATTATTCATAGATGCAACAAACAAAGAAGACCTGCTCTGGAAGCAGGTCTTCTTTGTTGTTGAGTATCCAATTAGCCAAAATGGCGTTTGGACTTCCAGAGCACACCGCTCTTCAGCAGACGCGGCACTCGTCCACGCAAAGAGGTACTGCCCATAAAGCCATAACCAAACCCGGCCTTCTTGCCAAGTGCACCTAATGTACCACGTAGCTTTAAAGGATGCGGGTGAGGCGTTTGTCCTTTCCACAGGTCGCGTACAATGTGGGCAATCTGCTCACCTTGCACCTCTGCCGCCTGAGCGCTTGGAGAGTAAGGAAGGCTCGCACAGTCTCCGACGACGTACACTTCAGGATGATCCGGTATTTGATAATATTCATTTAGCACGATGCGACCCTGAGGGTCTTTAGGAACAGCTAAATCCTGCACAATTTTAACGGGCTGAATCCCGGCTGTCCATACTACCGCATCGGTCATAATTGGCTCATCACGGTTGTAAATAGCCCCTGGCTCAATACGGGAAACCGCAACGTGATTCAGCGCATTCACTTGATGCTCCTTGAACCAGGCATGTACATAAGCAGACAAACGTTGCGGAAATGCTGATAGCACCCGCTCGCCCCGATCCATAATCGTAATATTCAAATCCGCGCGGCTTTCACGTAACTCCGCAGCAATCTCGACCCCACTTAGACCGCCACCTACAATATGGACATGTCCATAAGGCTTGATTTCATTCAAGCGCAGATACGTTTGGCGGGTATGATTAAAGGATTGGATCGTACAGCTGTATTCTTCAGCTCCCGGTGTATTATGAAAACGGTCGGTACAACCTAGCGCGATGACAAGTTGGTCATAGGGCAAAGGATCACCATCTTGAAAATGAACCATTTTATTCTCAAGATCCATCGAAGTGACTTCTCCGTATTTGCGAATAAGGCGTTGTTCATCCGGAAAATGTACCCGCAAATCAAAATCAGATACGGTACCTGCCGCAAGGGCATAGTATTCTGTTTTCAGTCCCTGAAAGGGCATCCGATCCACTAAAATAACTTGAATATCGTCGGGAATGTGTTTATCCAGCAATTCTTTGGCAATGGTAAGGCCGCCATAGCCGCCCCCTAGAATAACGAAATTTTTCATCAAAATCCGCCGTCCTTTCGTTACCGTGTCCCCGGCAAATGGTCTGGTGTCTTGTCGATATAGCACAAGTTTTGTTGTTGTAAAGCCCGGAAAGGGGCCTGCCTTTAGCAGACAGACCGACGTGTTCCGGGGCAGCTTGAGGCTGCTTGGTGTGAGTAATGGGGATAAAATGCACGCGGGAAATCTGAATCCGATGTTACACTTATTCGAAAACTTCGATTTCGTTATAGAAGGTGTCACGTTCTACAGGTATGCGTCCAGCACCTTTGACCAGCCAGATTAGCTCTTTGCGGGTCAATCCGGCAGGAGTCAACGCACCTGCGGCATGGCTGATCTGCTCGCGCACAATCGTGCCATGGACATCAGATGCGCCAAAGGTAAGAGCGACCTGCGTCAATTGCGGACCAATATTAATGAAGTAAGCTTTAACATGGTCGATATTGTCCAGCATCAAACGGCTGATCGCAATGGTTTTGAGATCCTCGTAAGCAGAGTTGCGGCGCATGATGTTGGCGTTTTTGCTTTTCGGCTGCATGGACAGTGGGATAAATACCATAAATCCATTTGTTTCATCCTGCAATTCACGAATTTGCAGCATGTGCTCAATACGATCCTGATAAGTTTCGACTGAACCGTACAGCATGGTCGTATGAGTTTTCATACCGAGATTGTGGGCCGTACGATGTACTTCAAGATAGCGGTCCACATTGGCTTTGGTAACACGCATCTTCTTCCGATATTCATCGGATAAGATTTCCGCGCCACCACCAGTCAGAGATTGAAGTCCTGCCTTTTGCAGCTCTTGAAGAACTTCTTTAACACTCAAGCCGCTTATGCGTGTGAAAAAGTCAATTTCCGCTGCAGTGTATGCTTTCAGTGTAACGTTGGGATACTTTTCATTCAGTGCCTTCAATGAATCTACATAGTATTGGAAAGGCACATGATTATTATGACCGCCTACGATATGGAATTCTCTTACGCCTGGATGGATATGTTGCTCTACATAATCAATCATTTCCTGCCCAGACAACGTATAAGAGCCTTCCTCCCCCTGATCCTTGCGGAAATTGCAGAACGCGCAGCGCGCTTCGCATACATTGGTGAAGTACAGGCTCATGTTTTCGATAAAATAAACCTTTTTACCATTCTTGCGTAAATTAGCTTCGTTAGCCAACTGGCCCAGTGTGAGAATATCGTCAGTTTCATACAAATATATACCATCTTCGAGGTTCAAACGAATCCCGTTTTGTACCTTTTCTACAATTTCCGCCATTCTGCGGTCTGTATAAGGTGTAACTAATGTGGACATGCCTATTCCTCCTTCAAGTTGCTCTGTGCGAGGCTGTCCGCCGAATTAGCGGCATAAGCGCTTGATGCGCACAGGATGTCCCGTTCCGTCGGCAAGAATCCGGCAGCGCGGATATACGATATGTGAAAAATGTTACAATGCCAGGCTACAATGATGGATGTCTCATAATTTCGCCTTTGAAATGACAAATTTCCGACAGTTTCTTTAACACACTCTTCACCTATTATAAACCTCACACCACTGGTGTTCAATACAAACGAGTAGAAAAAGAGGTGTTTAAGCCTGTAACGGAAGGACATTCCATGACTTGAGCACCTGCAAATAAGAGAGTATACTGAAGGGGAGCATGAAGTAAAAGAGGAGGATGGAGCTATGATTAACATCACCGATTCCGCTGCTGAACGCCTGAAAGAAATGCTGGAGCAGCAGGAAACGCCGAATATGTTTTTACGTCTGGGTGTTACGCCAGGTGGATGTACCGGATTTTCGTACGCCATGGGCTTTGACGACAACGAGACGGATCAGGATATATATATGAATGTACAGGATATGAAAGTAGTCGTGGAAAAGGATAGTATCCGCTATCTGGACGGTCTGGAAATCGACTTTGAAGAGTCTGGTATGTCTGGCGGTTTCACGATTCATAATCCGAATGCTGTAGCTACATGCGGCTGCGGTTCAAGCTTCCGTACAGCTACAGATGCAGGGAAACCAAGCGAAGAACCTTGTTAATTTTTCGAGTGGTGGCCTGAACTATCTCTAAAGACACGCGTTTAGGTTACGGATAACGGCCTTTGTGACGAATTTTACTCGTTGCGAAGGCCGTTTTTGTGTCGTTTACAGAAGCTAATATGGCGCGTTACAACCTGATTATGCAGTGCTTTTTTTGTTTATGTTCATCTTCTGCTTAGGATATACCGATATAACATTAAGTCTAAAGAACTATTTTGTACATAATAATTTACCTAAAGGAAGTGGAAAAAAGATGTTGAAAAAGAAATGGCTGATTACCTCTATAGTTGTGGTGGCCCTGTTTTTCAGTCAATCCGCATTGGCGGCAAAAACGTTTCCTGATGTGGACGGTACAAAATATGAATGGGCTGCCGAATCCATCCGTTCGATGGTCGACAAAGGTGTTGTCAGCGGTTATAAGGATGGGACCTTCAAGCCAGGCAAAACTATAACAAAAGCGGAATTTGTCCATATGTTTCATAAACTTTTTCCAGAAATCAATTATTCAGCTGGTAAATCTTCAGAGTTTGTGGATGCGCGCAAGCACTGGGCGAATAAAGATTTTGCAGCCATATTCAATGGAGATTATGTTTGGCCGTTTGCTGAAAGTGTAGGGGCCGATTATCCAAACTATCAATTCTATGTCAAGCCCGACAAACCGCTGACCCGGTGGGATATGATGATGATTGCTTCAGTTCGAACAGACTATACTAATCAGACTCTTCATCCTGAGATTGCCGAAGTCATTTCCTCAGCTGCGCAGTACAACGATATCAAAGTTCGTAAGGCAAATTACAAAGACAATTTCTCTGCCTACTATCCGGTACTGTACATCGACCAAACGGGAGAAGAGTACTCCTATGATGGAGATTCCCAGGATCAAAAGGCAGAAGCATTCTACACCCTTACCAAGATGGGCGTCTTTACCGCTGACAATGGATACCTTCACCCAAGAACGCAGGTCACACGGGCCGAAGCTGTTACTGTTTTACAGCGTTTGTACGATGCCACAACCAAGAAGTGATTTAACAAGATTGTAAAAAGGAAGAGCGCTATCCCTAAAAAGGCTAGCGCTCTTTCACTTACGCCGTGTCACTTAATTTAATCACGAAAATTCTTGCCGTGGCTGTCTACATGCCTTAGTCAGATTTCGTATCCATGGCGGATTCGCGATTAATCTAATTTTACCGTGCTACAATGCCCTGAAATGATATTCAACGCCCCATCTATATTGTTCTACACCTGTCCAAAGTGATTTGCGAATATAAGCTTATCATGAATAAGCTCATCCAAGATCTTCACATCACTAGCTACATTGCTTTACGCAACTTTTCCTCTTGTTCGATGATTCGATAATTCTGCACATATGCCCTATTGCTTCAAATCAGTAAACAGCTCCTGCGCAGTACGCACAAATAACTGTACAGCAAGTGAAGCATTGTGTAGAGAGGGGATAGCGATACCGATTTGACGCGTAATTAGAGGCGTGGTTTCCTTGACGGTCAGATCATGGGGGAACGTGGATAAGGCGAGTGAAGAGACAATGCCCATACCTAGTCCCTGTTGGACCATGCTGACCAGCGTGCTGATATTGTGAGTAATGAATTGTGCCTGCAACTGACTCTGCTCGCGTTCAAAACCTTCCATAATGGCGACCTCATGTCCACCTTTACAAAAGATCATCTCCTGTTGATTCAAGTCTCGGATGGCGATTTTGTCGTGCGATTGAAAAGGGTGACCGTCAGGCAGCAGAATAACCATGTCATCCTGACATAAAGGAATTACATCTACCTCAGGGTCTGGCAACAGGATGATTCCCGCTTCAATTTCTCTGGTATGTACCCACTCCTTGACTTCATTCGTGGAACCTTCGTGTAAATCGAAAACAAGGTTCGGATAGTGCTGACGAATATGATCAATAATCGGGGGCAGAAAATAGGCCGAGGCAGAAGGAAAGGCACCAATCGTGATCGTACCCACATCTAAGCCTTTTTCAGCGGCCACCTGCTGCTGCACCTTTTCCATGCTTTGCAGCATCATGCGGAATTGCAGCAGCACCTTGTGTCCGATATCTGTCAGGAGCACGCCTTTTTTTCGATCGCGCAGCAATAGCTGGACATCGAGCTCGTTCTCGATACTGGCGATGGCATGGCTGACCGCAGGTTGCGTCATATGCAGCTCATGGGCAGTTTGGGTAAAGTTTAGTGTTTCCGCTACGCGAACAAAGATCATAATCTGAGTAATAGTCATAAGTGAAAAGTTATCTCCCTTATTGAAAACATTCATTTTATTTATTAGTGACCACAGTATAAGCTAGTAAAGCAAAACTTTGCAAACGGCTGTTCAGAGTTTAGTCGTAAGCAATGCGCAATGAAATTCTAAGGAGAGAGACATCTATGAAAAAATTAACGCCTAAAGCTACGTTGTGGCTTGTCTTGATATTAGTGATGGTATGGGGGATCAACTGGCCGTTGACCAAGCTGGCCTTGCCAGATACGCCGCCGATATTTTTTTCGGGAATCCGCACGCTGCTGGGTGGTGTGATTCTGCTGTTGTTCGCTATGCGTAATCGGAAAACCTTACGCCTTAGACAAAATGCGTGGACATATCTTGTGCTGGCTATATTTAATATTGCAGGCTACTATGGCTTGCAGACGGTAGGACTGCGTTATTTGCCTGCAGGATTATTTTCCACTTTGGTATTCCTTCAACCGATCTTGTTGGGATTATTCTCCTGGCTGTGGTTGGGAGAGCGTATGTTTCCTCTGAAGGTCATTGGACTGGTACTCGGTTTTGGTGGAGTGATCGTGATTAGCTCAGGCGGAATGGCAGGTCATTTGTCTGTGCTGGGCATTGTGCTGGGGCTAGCCTCGGGACTGTGCTGGGCGCTCGGAACGATTTATATGAAGAAAAAAAGTAAACAACTGGACTCCATTTGGGCGGTGACGATGCAACTCATTTTGGGAGGGATCATACTCAACGGGATTGGGTTTACGACCGAGAAATGGAGCGATATCCACTGGACAGCCTCCTTTATCGCTATTCTATTGTTTATTTCAGTATTCGTGATTGCGATGGGCTGGATGATTTATTTTAAGCTAATCGACAATGGGGATGCAGGAACCGTCGGCTCATATACGTTTATGATTCCGGTGCTATCCACACTCTTTAGTATGGTCATGCTCAGAGAGTCCCTCACTTTGACATTTGTAGTGGGGTTGGTGCTGATTGCAGGTAGTGTGTATTTGGTAAATACAGCTTCTCCCGGAAAGCGAGCGAACCAAAGCTCGAAGCCTAATGAAACGAATTCCTGTACAAATGCTTAGAAAATATAGAATTAGGAAAAATATACTAGAATATCAGAGAGGGGAATAGTAAAATATGACTATATAAATAGAGAGGAAGTTTGGTATGGGAGAGTTAAGCGGTCATACTCAGTCTGTGGAGCCACAACCACAGCCTATTCGTAAGCTGGCAGTTGTAGCAACGGTCATTTCTGGAGTAGCTGTACTAGGCTGTATAGCCTTGGCGGTATGGAATTATAATCTGAATACGAAGGTCAATTCTTTAACTATAGCGAATGCATCGCTAAAACAGACAACACAAGCCTTAACCAAGCAACAAAATGATACAGAGGCCCTACTTGGAAAAGTTAAATTAGCAGCCAACCTGTCATCCATAACGCATCTGTTAGAGCAGACATCTGTCGTTACAGATGATTTTGTATTGGAAAAAGTGACTTTTGATGTGGCAGAGGATGGCAAGTTGAAGGGTGTGCTACTGAATGTGAACAACCAACCTAATCTCGGTTTTGGCGGTGCTTATCAAGGTTATGGCAAATATAATATGTCTTCTGCTGCATTGACGAAGAAGGCAGAGGAAGTCATCGACATAGCTATGAAGGAGTACAGTACATCTGACAAGCTTCCGGTATGGGATAAGAATACGAAGGTGGAAATGACGGTTCAAAATTATCCGCTTGGTAAGCGGGAAGGCGGCACTTTTAAGCTCACTGGTCAGCAATAGGAGGAACCTAACGTTAATCCGATGCTGGACTTTACAGATTTTTGTCTTAAGTATACAAATTGAGCGGGGGAGCTAGGATATGGACAGGTACACACCTACAGCGAGGGAACGCTGGCAGATGAAACAGAGTGAGCCGCAGCCGCAGGGCTGGGTGCTCGCTCTATTTGGTTGGATTTTTTCAGGTTTGGGGTTCGTATTTAGTTTTTTTGTCATTGGAGGCTTGTTTGGACTTATAGGTCTTGTTTTCGGAATTTTGACTAGAAAGATGGAACAAAGAAACACGCAAGGCATCCTGATTATCGTCATCAGCTCCGTTGCCATTGGCATTGGCCTATTGATTTTTATGATTTTTTTCGCGCATGGTTTTGTAGAAGGTCTGAGAGAAGGTTATAATGAGCATTATTAGGTCAGGGAGGTAACACCATTGAGTGTCATTATTTCACAGCAAATCTCGGCAACGGGTGTGAAGGAATATACGAAGGTGATGAAAACATTTGATTCCCCTTTTACACCTTTGGTTGGACAGAAAATCAGGGATACGGCATTTGGCGATATGCAATATTATGATGTCGAGGACGTATTTATTGATCTAGCGGAGAATGAGTACTGGGTAATTCTACCTGCGATTTTGCTGCATACAGATGATATTGAGGATATACGAGATGCTGTGCGTGAGTATCGTTCACACGGTTGGGAATGTACGAAGCCTTTATAAATGCATACTGCTTAAGCATCTACACGGAGACGTCTTTCTTTTGCGAGATAGGCGTTTTCTTGTGTATTTGTGTATAAACTATTCCTAATGATTGGCATGAAAAGAAAGAAATTATGCTGAAAATGCGCAAAATGTATCATTTTTTATCATAAAACGACAAGTTGGGAAATGAAAACGGACTTAATGTGTTATACTTAGTATATCAAAGGACAAGAGTCTAAAACGACCGGTAAGGCCCTTTCTTTGAAGAGCCTCTGAATGGTTCAACGTTTATCCAAAATAAATGGTCAAAAGGAAAAGGGGAAATGCTAACGTGAGAGTGAATTTGAAATTTACGAACAAAGGGCAAGTTGCAGTTGAGAAGTTCAACAATGAGGAGCTTATCGAAATCTTTAGCCGCTACATTAAAACGTTATGCAAGAAGTATGATATCTCGGTTACGGTACCTGAGGATCTGAACGAGCAGATTTTGGAAGAGGGCACCGTGAAGGTCGTGCTGGATAAGATTAATTGTGACATGGACGCTTTTTTCAAAGAGCTGAGTCGGGATATCAAGGTGCCGCTGGTCAAACGATTGGGTACCAAACTGGATAACGTGTTTAAGACCGAGGTCGTGGAGCAAGAACAGAGCTAAGAATAAGCGAGACCCAATGAGAATTTGCATTATGAAATCATAAAACCTCCCGAATGGGGCGCATGGCTAGGCAATGTGCTCGTTCGGGAGGTTTTATATGCTTAAGCTGCTCTATTTAGGAGATAACATGCATGGCATGTCTGCACCTTTTAGCGTGTTGTTGTGGACGTAAGGCGCAGTTTGGCTAAATCAAACGGAGGCACCAGCCCTTCCTGCGCAGCGCGACCGAGTAAGGTTTCAATGGCGGCATAACCGCTGTCGCCCAAATTGGCGGTAAAATCGTTCACGTACAGGTCGATATGCGATTGGGCGACATCGGGTGATAGCTCTTGCGCATGAGACAATACATATTCACGCGAAGCTTCGGGATGTTTCCAAGCATATTCGACAGAGGCACGTATCCAGTTGGTGATCGCATCCAGATCCAGTGTACGACGGGCAATAATAGCTCCGAGCGGGATTGGCAGCCCTGTATCTTCTTCCCACCAGTTCCCTAGGTCAACTTGCTTGCTAAGTCCATAGGACGGATATGTGAAGCGTGCTTCATGAATCACCAATCCTGCATCTATCTCTCCGTCACGGACAGCAGGCATAATTTGGTCGAACGGCATCACGACGATCTCGCCGACACCTCCAGGCACATGCTTGGCCGCCCATAGACGGAACAGCAGATAAGCGGTGGAACGTTCACTTGGAACAGCTACACGCTTGCCGGATAGGGCTTCCGGACCTTCGACGGTGGAACCTTCCTTAGTCAGCACGAGCGGTCCACAGCCCCGGCCCAGTGCACCACCACAAGGCAGCAGGGCGTATTCATCCAGCACCCAAGGAAGTGCAGCGTACGAAATTTTCATGATATCAAGTCCGTCTGGTGTGATCGCCAGATTGTTGGTGATGTCGATATCGGCGAATGTAATGTCCAGCGCGGGTGCGCCCGGAATCAATCCATGCGCCAAGGCATGGAAGACAAAAGTGTCGTTAGGACAAGGTGAAAAAGCAATTTGCATCTATATAACCTCCGTTAATGTAGAAAATGCGGCTTCCAGCGCTTGCAAAGCCTCTTTGATTCGCCAGGATGCACGGTCACGTGGACCAACAGCATTGGAAATCGTGCGAATCTCCATCATCGGCAGCTCGAACCTGTTGGCCGCCACGGCTACGCCGTAACCCTCCATCGCTTCGGCAGCAGCTCCGGGAACGCGTTTGGCTAGGCGTTCCGCTGTAGCCGCTGTGCCGGTGGCCGTCGAGACGGTCAGGATCGGTCCGGCGACGGCCGTCTGGCCAGCGTCACGCAACGCCTGAACGAATCGCTGCGCGGTGGCAGCGTTCACGACAATGCGGCTGGAGCCAAAACCCAGCTCGTCCACGCTGCTGAAGCCCTCTGCCGTCTCTGCCCCTAAGTCGGCGGCAATAATCGCGTCAGCAACGACGACGCTCTCCAGTGCAGCGACCTTCACGAAGCCGCCTCCAATTCCAGCGCTAATGACCAGACGGTAGCCGCCAGTGGCCAGTGCCAGCGCGGTTGAAGCCGCTGCGGACGGAGCGCCTACACCGGCCAGCTCGACCACAAAGCGAGTGTCGCCTTTCAGGCCGCGCAGCACAGCCTCTCGTTCGCCTTCAACCGCGGTCATGACCAGGATGCGCCCATCTGATGTTGTATGCTCCATCGGTTGATTCCCCTTTAAATTTAGGTAATATGCTTTCTTATCATACTGCTTTTCCAAACGATGTTCAAAAAAAGTCGACAAAAAAAGCGCTCTATGGCGCTTTTCGGAGAAAACTGCAAGATTCAACAGATATGAAAATTGGTAGATTAAACATATAACCATTCTAATCTGGAAGAACAGCGCAGACATAGCATATAATAATTATATCGGCTGATCCTTCGTGATTAGCTGAAACATGGTGATATTGCGGTCATAATGGCTTGGGGTCCCATCCTGATTGCGCACCCGAATCATCTCGCTACTGAACAATTCGATATAACCACAGCCTATCTCACAGTATACGCCCGCAGGGTCCTCTTGCCAGACCGAAACGAGGTGTTGAGACAGCGCCGCGGTAAAAAATTCGATGTTTTTTTGCAGTACGCGTGGCGTTTTCTTGGGTTCCATAATGTAAATCCTCCCTATATCATGCCATTTGAAAATCAGCAATTGAACGTGGCTACTACACATCTTAATGAACTTAATCAACTGAAAAAGGTACGGTTCGTCATTCTACTCTATGAAACAAACGTAAACACTGTACCGCTTAATGCTATTTTTGTAAAGCATCCGTTTGACCTTTTCAACATCCATTGTGTGTTTACACACATTTTACATTGCGTTTACACTTCTGTGATGCTAGTGCGTTTCATCTAATAGTACAATAAAGGGTAACTATACTGCATGAAATTGATGGAGGCCATATGTTGATAGAGAGTCAGAAGAAGGATAAAGCCGGGTCAGAACGTTACTTTAACCGAGATTTAAGCTGGATTGAATTTAATCGTCGTGTGCTCCAGGAGGCTCAGGATGCAGATACACCGTTGCTGGAGAGAGCCAAATTCTTAGCAATTGTGTCCAGCAATTTGGATGAGTTTATGGCTGTTCGTGTTGCAGAGACGCGCGAGAAGATCAAGGCGGGTTTTATGCAAAAGGATTTTACGGGTTATACCCCTTCCGGTTTGTACAAGCGCCTGATCAAGCGTACCGTCTCCATGGTATCCGAGCAATACCGGACCTATCGTGATATTTCTCGCCTATTGACGAAAAAAGGTCTTTTGCTGCTTGAATATAATGATTTAAATACGACACAGCGCAAGTCGCTGGATGCATATTTTCATGAAATTATATTTCCGGTGCTTACACCGATGGCGGTCGATCAAAGCCGTCCTTTTCCACTGGTTCATAATAAATACGTATATTTGGCAGTTGTCTTGAAACGTCCAGGAGATACGGAGGAGGATAAGCCGCTTTTTGCCATTGTGCAGGTGCCTTCCAATATTCCGCGTGTCGTTTCGGTGCCGTTACGTTCCAATAGCAAGAAGAAATCATTTATTTTAATTGAGGAACTGATTAAGCATCATATACAAACGTTGTTTTCTGGATATATCCCCGAGGCGGTTCATGCCTTTCGGGTTACGCGTAACTCTGATTTGTCCATTAATGAAGAAGAGATCGAAGATTTGCTCGAAGAGATTGAAAAAGAACTGCGTCGAAGACGGCGGGGAGCACCGGTCAGACTGGAAGTGGAAAAAGGGATTAATCCCTTTGCCCTGATGGAACTTCAACGCGAATTCAAGCTGTTCGATCATGTATTTGAGATCGACGGGCCGTTAGATCTGACGTTTTTGTCGTCTTTTGCCGATCATTTGGAGGGGTATTCGCATCTGAAATTTCCGGCAATCAAACCATTGTATCCGGAAGAACTGCCTCCGCAAGAGGATATCTTTAACGTACTTCGCAAACGGGACGTGCTCGTGTACCATCCGTATGAATCGTTCGATGCGGTAACTGATTTTATCATTGAGGCATCAGAGGACCCGGATGTAATGGCCATTAAGATGACCCTGTACCGTGTCAATGGAGAATCGAAGCTCATTCCGGCTCTGGCACGTGCAGCCGAATCGGGTAAGCAGGTGACCGTAGTGGTCGAACTGAAGGCGCGTTTTGACGAAGAACGTAATATTGCTTGGGCGCGTACGCTTGAAAAAGCTGGCTGTCATGTAGTATACGGGTTGGTCGGCTTGAAAACACACGCCAAAATTATTCTAATAGTACGTCATGAACGTAATGTGCTCAAACGGTACGTGCATGTGGGAACTGGCAACTATAATGAAAGTACGGCACGTGTATATACGGATATCGGGTTATTCACAGCGGATCCGGTGCTGGGTGAGGATGCCTCTGAGCTGTTTAATGAAATCACGGGCTTCTCGGCGCTCAAGACCCCGCAAGCTTTCACCGTAGCTCCGACGGGAATGAAAAATAAGCTGTTCGACCTGATCCGCAGGGAAGCGGAGCAAGCACTTGCAGGCAAGCCAGCCCGTATTATTGCTAAAATTAATTCTTTATCCAATCAGGAAATGATTGATGAACTATATGCGGCTTCTCAAGCAGGTGTGAAGATTGATTTAATCATTCGAGGGGTCTGCTGTTTACGCCCTGGAGTGGAGGGCTTTAGCGAGAACATTCGGGTTATCAGTATTGTCGACCGTTTCCTAGAGCATTCCAGACTGTTTTACTTTGAAAATGCAGGTCATTCGGAGCTATTCTTGTCCAGCGCGGATTGGATGACTCGCAATCTGACTCGCCGGATTGAGCTGATGTGCCCAATTTATGACGACCGAATCAAAGAAATGCTAGTGGATATTTTACGTTTATCCTTGAAGGATAATGTAAAAGCACGCCAGCTTCTGCCGAATGGCAGCTATCAATTTGTAGCCAGAAACAACGAAGAGGCTCCCATCAGGAGCCAATTCGAAGCAATGAAGGTTAAAAACTGGAAGAAGGAAGAATGGACCACGACAACGTAAGATTCCAGGCCTTTTGAAAATCTTTTGCGACAGCCACCAGCTCCCGTTGCTCCAGAATCGGTTCACTCTTGCTTTCCAGGCGAATATGCAGCGCATCGTCTCCTGTCGTGGGATGGATGCCAGAGATGATGCCAGATTCGCTACGATCCATACCGATTGCTAGCTGGAGCAGCGAGCCGAGCCGGTGTACACGTTCTTCGTCGGAAGGCTCCAAAATATCTGCATGTGTGCGCAGCAAGCGGGGGGTCCGGTTTTTGGGGTGGTAATCAGCGATCAGCGCGGCTAGCACTGTTTCCCGGTGAGATAAGCCGCCAATGCCTGCGTGCAAGATCCAGAACACGGAATGCTGGCGGAAGTGATAGTAATTCAAGGCTGCGCCTGTTTTGTAAAGAGTTGCTGCGGTCAGTAACAAGCGTTTGTCCATAGCGATTGAGGGTCCCTCAGCTAAAGTGTCATAGAGTCGGACGGCGTACTCGTTAACCCGCTTGACATGCGCTTCGCTAACCGGGACAGCAAACGACAGAATATTGCGAATGGACGCGATGAGCGGATTAGCCACCACAGGCTGTTCAGCGTTGACTAGCTCATGAAACAGGCCGTCTCGCAGACCCGCTCCACTGACCAAATACGCGGAGCCTTGAGCAGCTTCAAAGATCGTTTTCAATATAATGAGACCCGGTACGATAATGTCGGCTCTGTCTTTGGACAGGCCGGCTGTTTTTTTGCGTTTTTCATAGGGGAGATGAGGCAGACTGCTATAAAAATAATCGACATCTTCTATTGTCATTTCGTAATGGTGTGTCACAGGAAGCGAGTAATCCCGCCGTTTCTGATTGATTTTAGCCAAAGTACGGAGGGTTCCACCCAGCCCGATAAACGGCAGACCCGGATTGGAGAAGATCCAATCATGGTTTTGCAGTGAAGAACGGACAAAGCTCTCCATTTCTTCAATCTGTCCAGTAGACCATTCGCCATTCTTGACCTCACGTCCAAAGCGCCAATTCATATTGACTGCGCCAAAGGGAAATGAAACTGTATGCAGCCGTGTTCGATCCCGGAACAGCGTAATTTCGGTACTGCCGCCCCCGATGTCAATAATAATGCCGTCACTCACATTCATTGTATTCACTACGCCTAGAAAACCGGCATAGCCCTCTTGCTCCCCACTCAGGATTTCCAATGTTAAATTTGTCTCTTCCGCAATCCATTGAACAATTTCGTCCGAATTGGCCGCATTGCGGATGGCCGCTGTTGCTGCTGCACGCATACGAACAACCCCGTGCATACGGCAAACTTCCATAAATTGGCGTAGCAATGGAGCGATGCTGCGGATTGCTTCTCGTTCCATACGGCCGTTGGCCCCAACCTTTTCGCTCAGTCGGGCAGCTTCTTTGCATTCCTGCACAATTCGATAAGCACCTGTCTCTGTCATTTCATAGATCACGAGACGTATGGAGTTTGAGCCAATGTCCATGATGCCAATTTTGCTATTCATGAGTTGACCTCCTTGTTGAAAGAAACAATTTGCAGCAAATTTAACTGCTCCGTTCTAAATGGTATTCAGATTATTGTCATTGTACCAGTGTTGTCCGGTGCATGCTACCGTTCGTCATGATCTTGTCGAAATAGACACATGATCCTGACAATCACCCAAGAATAGCACACCTCTATTGAGTATGTATAAGTATAGCTGACGGCGAAAGGAGAGAATTAGATGAGACAACTTGCAAGCAAATGGCTAAAGACGAAGGCGCTCCTCCATCATCCACATACCGCCGTTTATATACCGGAAACCTGTCTATATAGTGAAGAACAATTGCGCATAATGCTACGGCGGCATGCTTTTGTATTTATAAAACCCGTAAGAGGAGGCGGAGGTGTCGGAGTCATGCGCGTGGCAAAGGAGGGGAACGGCTACACCTGTACGCGTATGGAACAAACATATCGGTTCAGCCATTTTAGAGCGCTTGTGGCCGGAATCAGTAAGCTCCGAATCCAACGTCCGTATCTCATTCAGCAAGGTATTCAACTAGCAAGTATCCAAGGTAGACCTGTTGACTATCGAGTCAAAGTCGTAAAGGAAGGGGAAAAATGGGAGTTTCGTGCAGTGGTGGCGCGTCATGCTCGTCCCGGACTGGTCATAACGAATCTGTGCAAAGGAGGAACTTTGCTGAAGGGAACAGAGGCACTTCGAATGATATATCCGCGACGGCTAGCTAGACGAAAGCGGCGGGAGATCGTTGAACTTACACAGCACTGTATTCCTATACTTGAAAGAAGATTTCCCGGGATCGGACAACTGGGATTTGATTACGGGCTTGATTGGAATGGACGGGTATGGATTTTAGAGGTAAACACAAGACCTCAATAAATTCAGGTTTTCTTCAAAAAGTTTCCATTATAATCTATTAACAAGATGCTAAATATAATATATTTGTATAAACATAAAAAAATTTTTTTTTGCGTTTAATCGCCAAAATTCTGTGTATAAATATTGTCCACATTATCCCCTGTCACATATAAGGGTTAACGACACTTACCAACAATTTATACACAGGATTTCCACAATTGACTGTGGATAATAGAACGCTTGTTCCGTTTTTGGTATTTTGATAGAATAGATTTTGAAATAAAAGGAAAGGTTGTGTCGAGGATGGCTATGCTGACGGATGAAATGCTTTTGGATTCCTATCAGATGGCAATCGAGCTTAAACTTGAATGTGACTTCATTGCACTGTTGCTGGCTGAAATTCACAAAAGAAATCTAGAGATGAATACAGCCGTAGTCCTTCATTAGACCGGACAAGCTCTCGTACTGCGACTGTAAAGTCATTCAGGGTTCGGATGACTTTACGGACAATCACTGCAACGAATAGGCACACCGTGAAAAAGGGTATTTCACTCCAAAGGTTCAAATCTGGAGTAAAATACCCTTTTTTGTCATAGTCTAAATTAACTACAATTTCATGTTACTGCTGTGTCCGGGAGACAACTTGGCGTCTGGATCTACATAGACCTTGGCGTTGTTGACTGCTGTAGGAGCTTCACCAAAACCAACCGCGATCAGCTTGAGCTTGCCTGGATAGGTAGTGATGTCTCCTGCAGCGAAAATGCCAGGAATATTCGTCTCCTGACGAGAATCGACCACGATGGAGTTACTTTCGATTTCAATTCCCCATTCAGCAATTGGGCCAAGTGTGGATACAAATCCAAAGTTAACGATGACATCGTCCACTTCGATTTCCTGAGTTTCTTTGGTTTTTACATGAGCAAGAGTGACCTTTGTAATCGTATCTTCCCCATGCAATTCTGCAATTTCCGTTGGTGTAATCACGTTTACTTTGGAAGCGAGGAGGTTCTCGACACTGTGTTCATGCGCGCGGAATTTGTCACGGCGGTGAATCAATGTAACCTGTTCTGCAATCGGTTCCAGCATAAGGGCCCAGTCTACAGCAGAGTCACCGCCGCCACTGATTAGCACCTTACGACCTGCAAATTTGCTCAGGTCGCTGACAAAGTAATGCAGGTTCGTTTTTTCAAAACGATCGGCACCTGGAAGCTCCAGTCTGCGTGGCTCGAAAGCACCCACGCCAGCGGTAATGATAACCGCTTTACCATGATACTCGCCACCTTTGTCTGTTTTGACGATGAAGTGGCGTTCTTCTTTCTTCTCTAACGATACGACTTTCTCTTCTAGCTGCACCTCTGGATTAAAATGGTTCATTTGTTGAACCAAATTGTTGACCAGTTCCTGTGCAGTCACTTTAGGAAAGCCAGCAACGTCATAAATATATTTTTCAGGATAAAGGGCTGCAAGCTGGCCGCCCAGTTGGGGCATACTTTCAATTAAGGTGACGGATGCCTGACGCATTCCTCCGTAAAAAGCGGCGAAAATACCGGCTGGACCGCCTCCAATTATGATCAGATCGCGGATCTCCGCACCTGTGGATTGAGCTGTCACTCTAAAAACACCTCCGAAAGGGATAGTATGAATTGTAGATATTGAATCAGCCGCATAGAGGTTCAGATAGCCGCCGAACGTATGATTCACTGCTTATCATTATAAACTGCTGGGTTCTTCTTGCAAAGTTAAAGCGATTAATATTTGATGAAGACTTTCCGGTGAGTATAAGTTAACCGTGTTAAGAGAAAAGCTGTGAATATTGAATGATTATGTATATCGGAAGGGGTAGAAGCATGAGCAGTATTCCCAAAATTGTCATTGTGGGCGCCGGATATGGCGGTATATTGACGGCTCAGCAATTGCAAAAGGAGCTCAAGCACAATGAGGCAACTGTCACGCTAATCAACCGTCATGATTACCACTATATTACGACACATCTTCACATGCCTGCGGCAGGCACGGATACGATTGAGCATTCGAGGATTCCGATTGCGCAGCTAATCGATGAGTTCAAGGTGGATTTAGTCAAAGGAACAGTGAAGGAAATCATACCAAATGAGAAAAAAGTCGTGCTGGAGGATGGCTCGCTATCCTACGATTATTTGGTCATCGGATTAGGTGGCGAGCCGGAAACATTCGGAATTCCAGGGATGGATCAATTCGCACTGACGATTCGTAGTATTAACTCTGTGCGCCTGATTCGAGAGCATATTGAATACCAGCTCGCCCTGTACAAAAATGACGGTAAGCCAGGGCGCCTAAATTTCGTCGTAGGGGGCGCTGGTTTTAGTGGCATTGAGTTTGTAGCGGAGTTGGCAGATCGTCTGCCACAGCTGGCTAAAGCTTACGACATCGATTTTAACCGAATTCAAATCATTAACGTCGAGGCAGCTCCTACAGCATTACCAGGGTTTGATCCTGAGCTGGTGGAATATGCGATGGATGTCCTCAAGCGTAAAGGGGTTAACTTCCGTATTGGAGTCCCGATTAAGGAATGCCAGCAGGATGGTGTAATCGTCGGTGAGGGTGAGAAAATTGAAGCCTGCACGGTCGTCTGGACAGGCGGAATCCGTGGAAACGGATTGATCGAGAAAGCCGGATTCGAAGTGATGCGTGGAAGGGTGAAAATCGACGATTTTCTGCGTGCACCGGGTCATGATGATATTTTCATTATCGGGGACAGTTCCCTGATGTTTAATCCGGAAGGCCGCCCTTATCCACCGACTGCCCAAATTGCAATGCAGCAAGGAGTACTTTGTGCCAAGAATCTGGCCGCTACGCTCCGCAAAAAGGAGCTGCACAAGTTCGTATTCTCCAACAAGGGTACAGTTGCATCTCTTGGAAAAGGTGAAGCTGTCGCCGTAGTAGGTAAACGCAAAATCAAAGGCTGGGTGGCTGCACAGTTGAAAAAAATTGTGGATCTACGCTATCTGTTCATCATTGGCGGCATTCCACTAGTACTGAAAAAAGGGCGGTTTTTCTAACGTCAGAAGGTTTCCATGACTCCTTGAATGGAGCTTGGAGACCTTTTTTATTTAGGTGAACGAAAAAAAGATATTGACTCATAACTATTCGACGACGTATAGTATGGTTACTAATTATAGAGGGGGAGCTTCACGTTGAATTCTGATTTTAAAATCAATGCCGATCCCAAGAGAATAAATTTATTGACTGAAAAGTTTCCAAATGTGGACTCCCAATCGTTGAATACGTTCGTACTTTTCGTGCAGGCAGCACATGAAGTGTACAATGGAGTGTCTTCCAGACTCTCGGAATATGGGTTATCTGTAGGCAACCTGAAAATTTTAGTGCCATTGTTTTTACATGAACGTGCATTGACTCCATCAGAGCTGGCTGAATATTCAGGGGTTACTCGTTCAACAGTAACCAGCGTAATTGATAAGCTGGAACGGGACGGCATCATCCGCAGAAGTACGCTGACGGATCGACGTATGACCGCGATCTCCTTGACTGACGAAGGAAAACAGTTAATGACGGAAAAAATTCCGATGTTCATCCAGCTTTTTTCGGAGTTAATGAATGAATTTACGCAGGAGGATCATATTCTATTTGCTACGTTATTATATAAGCTTTCCTCAGGACTTGAGCGGATAAAACGGGAATAATCAATTTCCTGGCTTAAATAGTTAGACGTCGTACTATCAGGTCCCTTATTTATTTTTTGTCTATTATTTTTTAACTACCATTGGTTAAATCATCATGAAGGAGAGTTTGTTGCAATGAATAAAAAGATCATTGTGTACGTGCTACTTGTTGTCGCATTAGGTACTGGAGGTACGCTGATGGCAATGAGCGGCAAGGATGCTGTGAGTATGGCAGCCCAACAAAAAAACACACTGCTTACGGCAGATACCGTGAATGTTGCTTTTCAGGGTGTAGGGGGAAGAGTAAACACGATTGAGGTGAAGGAAGAACAACAGGTGAAAAAAGGGGATGTAATCATGACTCTTGATCCTGTAGACCTTGATTTGCAAATCGAGAAATTAAAAACGGATATCGCACAGGTTGATGTGAAAATAAAACAGGCTAAAGACGGGCTGCAAAATCAGTCGGAGAAAATTTCAACTTCAGAAAAACAGGGACAATTGGACATTCAAGCCGCGCAAGCAGGAGAGTCCTTATTAAATCAAGGAACACGTGCGGAGGATATTCTAAGACAAAAGCTGGCTATTGAAGCAGCACAGCAATCGTTGGACGCAGCTTTGACAGGAGTAGAGACAGCCAAAAGGAATGCGGAAATCGCGCAAAAAACAGTGTCATCCAGACAACAGGCTCTGGACTTGGCTAATGTGAATTACAAGCGTATCAAAGCGTTATATGATGCCGGAGCTGGAACCAAAGCAGAACTGGATAACGCCAAAAACCAACTGGATAATGCCCAAATCTTGTTGGATACAGCTAAGGATCAGGTTGAAATTTCTAATAACCAGATTACAGCGGCTAGCAAACAATCGGACATTGCTAGAAATGGGATCGCTCAGCAGCAAACCACTTTGGATAAAATGGAGGCTGGCGCAACGGCTGAGGAACGCCAGCAGGCTCGTATCAAAACAGAAAAAGCCAAGGAAGCCTTGACTCAAACCTCGCAAACACGAAAAGATGTTAAGAATAGCGAATACAATGTGGATCTTCTGGCTCAACAAAAGCAGGCATTAAGTGTTCAACTCAAAACTTTGGAATTACAGCGGGGACGTATGGTGCTGAAGGCATCCACAGATGGTAAGGTGTCGCGTATTGTACCTAAAATGGGAGAGATCGTTTCTACGGGGGCAACGGGCGCCGTTATCGAAACCAGTCAGCTATACTACGATATTTATGTGGGTGAGGATTCCATGTCACAGTTTAAAGCTGGGGGAAATGTGACTTCGCACGTTGTAGCTTTAGATAAAGATGTCCAAGGCAAGGTGAGGTACATCACTTCTGCTCCTCAGTATACCAACATGAGAATGAGTCGGGACAAAGGTCTGTCGGATATAAGCTCCTTCCAAGTACGGGTGGATGTTCAGCGCACATCTGAATTATTACCTGGAATGACGGTAGAGGTTGTGACGAAATGAAGGCGTTTATAGAAGAATGGAAGCTGTTGATCAGCGGTAAGATGGTTTTCGTTATGCTGCTCGTTCCTATCATAGTAGCTCTAGCCTTTGGATTTGTTTTTAAAAATAATCAGCTTAACGATGCCTCTATAGCAGTAGTCGATTTAGATCATAGCAGTTATAGCCGACAGCTTATTAATAAATTAGATGCATCGCAGTATATTGATGTACGCCATGTGCAAGAGAATGAAGCCGATCCGAATTTACTCTTATATAATGAAAAGTTTTTTGCGGTGATTTACCTCCCAGCTGGGTTGGAGGAAAATAGGATCAAAGGAGTTCAGAGCAACATCGGTTTTTATGTGGATAATACGGTAGGTCAGGCTACTGGAAATCTACGCTCGGCAGTCACAGAGATTATGGCGACGGAAAATGCGATGCTGGCTGGTGGTGGATTAAAGGGCATGGGAATGAGTGACAGCCAGGTTACAGGGCTTACTTCTAATATGCTGCTTCAGCAGCGCCTGTTATATAATCCTACCAATGCTACTTTGATGACCTCGGTTATGGGATTCATTAATACGGTCATGATTTCATTGATTGGTGCTACTGTACTGACAATCGTCCCGCGATTGCGGGAGCAAGGAAGATTAAAAGAGGAGCTTCAGCATTCGTATAGCTTGATTCTTAGGGTGTTACCGTATGCGTTAGTAGGATGTGTGTCCTTTTACCTGTCCATTGGTTTACTTAAGCAAATTGGGGGATTACGCTTTGAAGCGAATGTATGGCAGCTCAGTATTCCATTTTTCCTATACACGATTACGTTGAGTTTGTTTGCAATGGTTTTAGGGTGGAATGCTGCGAATCCTGGAAAAGCTTCCTCACGCCTCATGCTAATTATACTGCCTTCGTTTTTACTGAGCGGTGCTCAATTGCCCGTGGCAATGCTGCCTCCATCGCTGCAATATGTAAGTAACATTCTCCCATTGACCTGGCATTTCAAGTTTTTGAGAGGTATGGGCTTCAAAGGTGGGAGCTTAAAATATTTTATTCCCGAGTTGGGAGGCTTTTTGGTCTTACTAAGTGGTTTGCTGCTTATTATCTTTATTTTGATTGCTCTGGAGAAAAGAAAGCTGGCGAAAAGTGAGAATACATCCGTAGTGGTGGAGCCGGTGATGCAATAATCTGAGCTATTATTCCTTGGTTTATTACCTGGGCAATCATAAAAAAAATACATTGTATCAGGCGCCCGTGCGGGGGCCTTTTCTCTTCTATTATAGTTTTAGATCTTATAAAAAAAGGATTCCGTCGTCCCGAAAGTGGGAGTTCACGAAATCCTCGGTTTTTTTCAGTAAAGAGTTGATGTCTGCGTCTTACAGCTTGAGCATGTCTTCAAATGTTTCTTCATTCAAAACGCTGCCGATATAGAAGGAACCGAATTCACCGTATCGGGCACTCACTTCATCAAAACGCATTTCGTAAATTAGCTTCTTGAATTGAAGTGCGTCGTCGGAGAACAGGGTCACGCCCCACTCCCAATCGTCGAAGCCGATGGAGCCTGAAATGATTTGCTTTACTTTGCCAGCATAGCTGCGTCCAATTAAACCGTGGCTGCGCATCAAGGTGCGACGCTCGTCCATCGAAAGCATGTACCAGTTGTCATCCAGATCACGTTTCTTGTTCATTGGATAGAAACAAATATAACGTGCCTTGTTTAATACAGGCTTCAGGCGCGCGACAATTTGTGGATTTTGCATTGGATCTTCTTCCTTGCTCAAATAATTACTCAGTTCGACCACACTTACATAAGAATATGTTTTGGTCGTATATTTGGCGAAGGTTGTTTTGTTGAATTCATTTTCCAATTTATTGAGGTCTTCCAGCGTTTCACGCAGGTGCAGCATAACAAAATCAGCCTTTTGTCCGACTATAGTATAGACAGCTGAGCTGCCCAGACCTGCTTCCTCGGTAACGCTCCATTCCTTCATAAACTCTTGAAGCTCGTCCAGTGCTCCCGCGCGCTCTTCATCGTCTGCAGTTTTCCATGCCGTCCAGTTGATGGACCGGAAATCGTGAAGCGCGTACCAGCCTTCCAGTGTGGAGGTTACTTCGTTGGGTGTTGCTGGGGTTTGTTGAGGTTGATGTTGATTCACGATCTACACTCCTTTACGATCTGTAAATGTAATCGGCTTAGCCGAAATATGTGTACTTCCGTATATCGTTCCTGTATCCAATACGTGATGTTTAACCATTATATTGTAGCTCAATTTGGAGCTTTTCACCAATGAAAGAAGTGTGAAGAATATTATTTTTCCATGATGCAGGTCACAAAAGTCATAAAATAGTTAGTATTCTCGAAAAAAGAAGAACTCGGACGAATACGGCTGCCAAAAAGGAGGACAATTGCCCTTATTTTGTTGGTCCCACCCGAGGGCAAGTATGATAGAATAGAAAAACATCTTGGAGAACGTTATGTCAGGAAAGGAAGAATGTCGGAATGCGGATGAAAAACCTGCTGCACTATACTGAGAACCACCGCTACTGCGTTTATCGGGAATTTGGCTTGAGCGCACTGGATGAATTGATGCTGGGAAGTGTCTATCAGCCGATGGTAGGCGCATTTGCGGTCAGTCTATATCGACTGTTGTTCCAGCATGTGCCAGTCGGACAGATTGGTTATTCGCCGTTGGAACAGCAACGTCGACTTTTTCTGACACTGGGACTGGAGCCAAGTGAGAAGGGACGCAAGTATTTGATTGAACAGACCTCCAAGCTGGAGGCTGTCGGTCTGTTGCAGACGTCCAGGTTGTATGCGCCCGAAACGGACGATTATATGTATGAATATGAGATGCAACCACCGCTCGCACCTGCTGAATTTTTCAGAACGCAGCACCTTACCCTTTTGTTGAGAGACAAAATCGGTAAGTTTGCAGTGCTTTCTCTGAGAGAATCGTTGTGGAGCAGGGAATCTAGCGAATGGTCGCAATCTTCCCATAATAAAGAGAATATATCGGTTCCGTTTTATGAGCTGTTTGAGCTGAACACCCATGTTATAGATTATGAACTGGAACAGGCGCTATCCGAAGTATCCACGAGCCGCCAGACTGGAGCATTAGCGTCCGAATCGGAGGAAGCATTGAACTATGCAGATATTATTCTTCGTTTTCCGCGTGAATCCGCCAATCGCAAGCACGTGGAGCGTCTTCGATTTGAACACGAGCAACTGGGTATGGTCAATTACGTGGTCCGTAAATTTGATCTCTCTGTACAGGATATCAGTCGCTTGCTGGATGAGGACGGCATTTTTACCGAAGCAGGCGATTTATTGCTCGACGAGCTTCAGCTTCGGGCTAGCCAACACTCCAGGCAGGAACGGAAGCGTCAGGAGGAACAGCAGGTGCAGGCTGCCAAGGTGGTTGCCTTGCGCCAGAGGGAAACTTCCACACCTGAAGAGCCGCCTGCAGAGCAGGCTGTGGAAATGGAATTTTATGTAGAGGTTCCCCCACAATTCACAGCCAAGTGTGACATTCACCAATATAATATGATGCTGCGCAACGAGCCTTATCGCCGTTTGCTGCAAACCTTTTTCCCCGGCACGGTTCCCGGTAACCTGCTGGATATATTCGAGAAGATTGATATCAGCTATAAGTTGCCTGGAGAAGTCATCAATGTGCTGATCCATTATTTAATGTCACTGCTCGTATCGGGGAGCGATCAGCGGATTAACCGCAACTTTGTCGAGGCCGTTGCCTCCAACATGCTGCTAAAGCAGGTAAACACTTACGAAAAAGCCGTTCAATATATAAGGGATCAAGCCAAGGTAAAAGGAAAACAGTCTACTGCTTCTTCCTCCGGGGGCAGATCCCGCACGTATGCCAAAAACAATGGGCCTGCCAAGCCGTCTATTCCGATCGTACAAGATCAGCCTTCCGAGGAATCCGTATCCGAGGAGGAATTGGATGAACTGCTTCGCCTGGCCGAACGACTGCAATCCGGTAAACAGAAAAAGGTGTAATGGAAGCCAATTCAATAATGTGTCGACTTTATGGCGGTCGGCAGCGAAGCGTCAATCGCCCTCCATAACTCTGCACATTTTAGAAAGGAGGAGCATTCTTGGAATCACTCGGTGATTTGCTTCAGCAGATGCAGAACCCTTCGTTTCGCCAACGTACTCGCAGCGTAGCCGATCAGGTTCTAAATGATCCGCTGGTGAAGGAATTTTGTGCTGCACATCCTGATGTAGACGAAACGCAATTGCGACTTAATATGAGTATGCTCTTTCAGTATACCCGGGATCGCCGAAATTGCGACAACTGTCCGGGACTGGAACAGTGTCCTAACGATTTCCAGGGTCACTTTTGCAAGCTGGGCGTGGAGTATCCCAATGGAACAGCGGAAATGGTGGACATTCGGACCCCGTGCGCCAAGCTAGTTGCCTCCCAGCATGAACAACGAGTGCGTCAACGAATTAAAAGCTTTTATGTGGATGAGCGCGCGTTGTTGGAAGGATATAATGCCGTTGAGATTGCACGCAAGGATTTGCAACGCGTGCCCGCAGTAAATCAGGTATTCCGCTATATTGAAGAAACCAAAAGTCAGGGTTTATTAAAAAAAGGGCTCTATCTGGAAGGTACGTTTGGTACGGGGAAAACCTTTTTGATGGGTTATCTGTTGCACGAGTTGGCTCTGTCGGGTTTCAACGGTGTGATTGTCTACATGCCTGATTTTGTGGAGGACTTAAAGTCCATGATACAGGATGGACAGAAGCTTAAGGAAACGACCGAAATGCTTAAAAATTGTGATCTGCTCGTATTTGACGATATTGGTGCTGAAAATTTGAGTCCATGGGTACGGGATCATGTAATGGGCTCCATTTTGAATTACCGAATGAACCGTAAACCGACCTTTTATACTTCTAATTACTCACTGCAAGGGCTAGAGAAGCATCTTAGCTTTACAAGCAAAGACGGAGAGGAAATGTACAAGGGACAACGCTTGATGGACCGGATTCGTCCTTTTGTGGATGTCATTACCGTCAAGGGGAAAAATCAGCGAGGGTAAGCGTTCATTCTTCTGCTCTTTTGATATCTTACAATTAAAAGACTATTGTGATATAATTAAAAGGTGTCGAAACAGACATTACAGGTTATAATAATCTTGACTTTTCTATAAAGGAGGAACATACAATGGCAATTGTTAACGTGTCCGATCAATCCTTCAACGCAGAAGTCGAAGGCACAGGAACCGTTTTGGTTGATTTTTGGGCGCCATGGTGCGGTCCTTGCAAAATGATCGCTCCAATTCTGGAGGATCTGTCTACAGAAGTTGGCGATAGTGTCAAAATCGCGAAGGTGAACGTGGATGAAAATCCAGAGTCTGCTTCTCGTTTCGGCGTGATGAGTATTCCTACCCTAATCGTCTTCAAAGACGGACAGCCTGTTGATAAAGTGGTAGGTTTGAACTCCAAAGAAGCATTGAAAAGCATGCTTACTAAACACCAATAATCATGGAATGTGACCCATGCTCCTGCGGGGGCTTGGTGGAGCGCCATGAACAGTCAATGCCTCCGGTTATATATACCGGGGGCGTTTTTGTGCATTATTCCTATATAATATAAGTAGTAAGTTGAGCAGTCATTAAGAATGGAAGGAGGAACCGGGCGAATGAAATCCTATGCGGAGGACTTGCAGAACCAGGAGAAGGCGCTGGAGAACATACGGCACAAATTAGCATTGTTGCCGGATGCATCAGGATGTTACCTGATGAAGAACAGCGAAGGCACCATCATTTATGTCGGCAAGGCCAAAGTGTTGAAAAACCGGGTCCGTTCCTATTTTACAGGTAGCCATAACGGCAAGACGCAGCGACTGGTTGCTGATATTCGTGATTTTGAATATATCGTTACAGGCAGCAATATGGAGGCGCTCATTCTGGAGTGCAACCTTATTAAAAAGCACCAACCACGTTATAACGTGCTGTTGAAGGATGATAAAACCTTTCCGTACTTGAAAATTACGAACGAGACACACCCCAAGCTGGAGGTAACCCGTCGCGTTCTGAAAGATAAAGCGAAATATTTTGGACCGTACCCCAATTCCTACGCGGCACATCAGACGAAAAAGCTGCTGGATCGTATGTATCCGTTACGCAAGTGCGGTGTGATGCCAAAAGAAGTGTGTCTGTATTATCACATGCATCAATGCTTGGGACCTTGTGTAAAAGAGGTCGAGAAGGAAACATATGATCAGATCAGTCAGGAGATCGGTTCCTTTTTGAGCGGGGGACATGAGGAAATTAAAAAGGACCTCCAGCGTAAAATGCAGGAGGCCGCAGAGGAATTGTACTTTGAGCGTGCCAAGGAGCTGCGCGATCAGATTATAAGCATCGATGCGATGATGGAAAAGCAGAAAATCACCACATCTGATGCGAAGGACCGAGATGTATTCGGCTTTTCGGTAGATAAGGGCTGGATGTGTGTACAGATTTTATATGTCCGCAAGGGTAAAATGATCGAGCGCCATATGTCGACTTTTCCTTTCTACGGTGAAGCTTACAGTGATTTTATGTCCTATGTGACGCAATATTACAGCGACAATCCGGCAGTGCCGCAGGAAATATTGTTGCCGGATTCTCCTAAGCTGATGAAAGCAAAATCGACTGATGTCGATCAACCGATTGCAGCAGAAACTGAACTTTACAGTGCGATCACAGCTGAGACTGCCAGCATTACAGATGAGGGAGCAGCACAAACGGAGTTGGACCGTTCTGTTGACTCACTGCGGGTAGCCGAAGCACGAGCAGCTTATGCAGAAGGAACGAATCCAGCCCAAGTTGGTGACCAAGCAGCCGGGGAAAAAGAACCCGAAACAGAAACAGAAACAGAAACTCAACTATCCGGTGGATTAGAGGACCCAACGACGGCAGCTCTCGCTTTGGCTGAATGGCTGGATGTAAAGGTACTTGTGCCGCAGCGCGGGCTGAAAAAGCAAATGACGGGGATGGCGACGGAAAATGCACGTGTTGCTTTGGATGAAAAGTTTAAACTGATCGAGCGGGATGAGGAACGGACCTCCAAAGCTGCAAGCAATCTGGGACGTGCCATTGGGCTGGATAGTCTGCATCGGGTAGAGGCGTTCGATAATTCCAACATTCAGGGTTCCGATCCAGTGTCGGCCATGATCGTCTTTATTGACGGTAAGCCTGCCAAAAAAGAGTATCGAAAATACAAGATCCGTTCTGTGCAGGGACCAGATGATTATGAAACGATGCGTGAGGTTATTCGGCGCCGATATGAACGTGTACTGAAGGAAAATCTAGAGCGTCCCGATTTGATCATTGTCGATGGCGGGCGTGGACAAATTAAAGCGGCAACCGATGTATTGGAAAATGAGTTGGGCTTGTTTATTCCTGTGTGTGGTTTGGTGAAAGATGCCAAACACAGAACTTCCCAATTACTGATGGGGGATACATTTGAGGCCGTAACACTTGCACGCAACAGCGAGGAATTTTATCTGCTGCAACGGATTCAGGATGAGGTTCACCGTTTTGCCATTACGTTCCACCGCGAGCAGCGCGGCAAATCTATGGTAACTTCCCAGTTGGACTCCATTCCAGGCATCGGCGAGAAACGGCGTAAGTTG
Organism: Paenibacillus sp. JJ1683; assembly: GCF_053006485.1. Taxonomy (NCBI): domain Bacteria; kingdom Bacillati; phylum Bacillota; class Bacilli; order Caryophanales; family Paenibacillaceae; genus Paenibacillus; species Paenibacillus sp. JJ1683. The sequence continues at coordinate 4,603,620 of NZ_CM129820.1, read as the reverse complement.
CTGCTCAAGCATTTTGGATCGCTCAAAAAAATAAGAGAGGCCAGCGTCGAAGACTTCCGGCCTCTCTCTATTGGGGATAAACTTGCTCGTCAGATTATAGCTGCCCTTCGGGAGGAGGAGTCGTAGAATACGGCTCCTCTTTTTTCACGGGTTCAAACATGATTCGATTAGGTTTTTTAGGACTAAACCAGTAAATGATGTAGCCTACAATAGCCGGAAGTAAGATCCAGAATAGACCTGCGCTCACATTCACGGTGTCTCCCAAACTGATCACACTAAGTCCCATTAATATGCTGTCAAAAATAACGTGGCTGAACATGGCAGCGATAAAGCCGTAACGCAGGAACACGAAGCTAAACAGCAAACCAAGAAAAGTCAGCTCAATAGGTCTTGAAATCACTGGATAGATTGGATAAAGCGTATGTCCCAGTGCCCAAATAAGCGTAGTGATCAGACAAGCAACAAACGTATTTTTGACTATTTTTTTTACCATCGGAATACCAAATAGACGGTAAACAGTCTCTTCTCCAATACCTGCCATCCAGGCCATAATCGGTAGTAGCCATGGATAAGCCATATTGTAAGGGGATTGCGTTGCGTCTGTAGTGGAGAATGTATTAAATGTACGCTCCAATACAAAGAACAAAATGGATTGTACGCCGAGTAAAATGAAGGCCCACAAGTAACCGACATACATACTGCGAAGCACATACAGCCCGTAGCCCGGCTCTTTGGCCCGTGGCCATGCATTGAGTCCAACCTGACGCATAAGCCCGTCACCACCAACCAAGGAGAAGTAGAGGGCTACAGCCATGAAGAAGGTAACACCGACCTGGAATACCATAAGAAATATAAGCATGCCCTTACTGCCTGCTTCAGCTTGTAATAAAGGCAGCATGTTCATGGTCCCAGCTATACTAGCAATAAAATAAACAATGGACAGAACAATACCGCGTACAAATGAAGTATGTCGTCGGGTGAGTGACGCATACACAATGGCAAGTACGCCCAGGACAAAGCTAAATAGGGCATAACCCGCATAAGTCATCCAATTCGCCCAGTATGTTTGATTTTTAACATAGTCGGTATAAGACGAAGGGGCTGAAAAGCTTTGGGTAAATGAGCGAACATCCCCATCTTCAAAGGTAAAAGCCAGCGTAAGGACCGAGGCACCGATTTTCTTTTCGTCCACGGTATATTTTAATCCACCTTCCCCCTCAGTGGTCGCAAGCTTCAATTCCGATGGATTAAAGCCAAAGCGTTTGATCCATTTTGCTGCAGCCTGTTCCTTAGCTTCAAGCGTCATGTCGCCCTCAGCTATACGTACAAGCTTGCTTCGTGCTTGTTCATCTGTAGAAACATCAGCCTGTGTGTAATTGGTGCTGGAGGTGATCCGCTTAAAGCTAACGACCTTCCCAGTGGATAAATCCACATGAATTTGCAGCTTGCCCTTCGCTGAGGAGTCAGGCAAATCAACCCGAAAGGTTTCATAAGGATAATTTTTTTTCCATGTACGATCGTACGCTTGAAGCAGTTTTTCTCTGGATAAATAACCGTACAAATCTGTTTCAGCCTGATAGGTCACGACAGGCTTCTCTGGCTGTGATTCCGTATAACCCAGCTCGGAACGGGCAAAGTCCAGGGCGTGTACGATCGCTTCTTGTTTGCTGATGACCGTTGCATTCATCAATGATTCCGGACTTGGATTGCTAAGCGAGGGAATAAGCAATTGAAAGATAAAAAAGCAAATCAGGCCAACCCCGCCCAGTAAGCCTAATTTTTTGAAGTTGGCCGTGAGCACGACCGGTTTCCCGATAGGATTCATGAGTTTCCTCCTTAATCTGTAAATAAGAACATCCATTAAAGATATCATACTGCACAGGTTCCCGCCAACAGACCAGCGATATTCATGAAAACAGAGTGAAAGCACTTTAAAGTTTTAATAAAATTAGATAAGCTGTGATTAAGCGATGCCCAATCGCAAATTAAAGCCAATTTCACGTTTTTTCGGCGAAATCGGTTTTGTGATCTGGATAGAGAAGGATTATAATCTTGAGGCAATGCCTATGAAATATATGGGTAATGACAACATTTAAGCCGAATTTCTGTGAGAAAACGGGGGAACCATGTTACTGGGGTGAATTTTACAGTCGATCCTGATGGATCGGAAGTGTAAATAGGGCATACTGTACTGCCCGAATCCGTCAGCTAACCTCGTAGGCTGTGGGCAGGAACCAAGTCAGGCACTCGGTTTTCCGGTGTCTTTTTTTGTGTGTATAAGTGTGAATAAAAGTTTGCTGAGTTAAGGACGCTGCGCGTTCCATTTGATCTTCCAATCGCTGTTGCCACTGAATTTTTTTGATTTTCTAGACCTTGATAAGGGTAAAATTCAGAGTCAAAGGCGAGCGCTATCGCTTCTCCAGATTCAAATGGACCGCTTCGCTGCTGCCCGCCTTAAAGTCATCAAACGTTCCATGAGGTAGTTACGTATAAAGTGTAGTGAGTATTGAAAGGCAAAAGTATCCCGCTTTGCGGATACTTTTCTGATTTATAAAAGAAACTGAAAAGAATTGGTGATTTTATGAGCTGAGCGATCTCCATGCTCATAGTTCACCAAGGAGGAGAAGTGATGAATAAATGAATCCCAATGCAAGCTGGCTTCGGCTTTCTCCACCGCAAATATTCGTTGCAGGCTTTGCCATTATCATTCTAATAGGTAGTTTATTGTTAATGCTGCCCATTTCTAATACAACAGGAAAACCACTTGCGTTTATAGACGCTTTGTTTACTGCCGCTTCCGCGACCTGTGTAACCGGGCTTGTCGTTAAGGATACAGGGCTCTTTTTTACAACCTTTGGTCAAATTGTCATCGTTGCGCTGATTCAGATTGGCGGACTTGGCTTTATGACTATGGCTACCTTGATCGCGCTGGTGTTCAAGCGTCGGATTTCCTTGCGGGAGCGCCTTATTTTGCAAGAAGCGATGAATCAGACCTCTGTCGAAGGAATTGTCGGATTGATCCGCAAGGTGCTATGGTACTCGCTGATGATTGAGGGCGTATGTGCAGCTATTTTTTCGATTCGCTGGTCATTTGATATGCCTGTCGGCAGGGCGATTTATTTTGGAATCTGGCATGCCATTTCCATGTTTAATAACGCTGGTTTTGATTTGTTCGGTGAATTTCGCAGCCTGACAGGTTATGTATATGATCCGATTGTTAATTTTACAGCCATGTTTCTCATTATTTCGGGTGGTATTGGTTTTGTAGTGATGTCTGACCTGGCAGATTATCGCAAGCGTAAGAGACTATCCTTGCATACCAAGGTGGTACTCAGCATGACAGCTGCTCTGATTGTCGTCGGGACGCTTGTCATTTTTGTATTTGAGTTTACGAATCCGAAGACGCTTGGCTCGCTTGATTGGGGTGGTAAACTGCTGGGTTCTTTATTCCAGTCCGTTACCCCTCGCACCGCAGGTGCCAACACGCTGGACATTGCAGGCTTGCGGCAGGCTACGCAGTTTTTTATCATCATACTCATGTTTATTGGGGCTTCGCCTGGCTCCACTGGAGGCGGGATTAAGACCACTACATTTGCTCTGCTCATTGGAGCGGTGTTTTCGATGCTGCGGGGACGGGAAGACATTGTGCTGTTCCGGTACCGACTTGCGCAGGCACGCATTTATAAGGCTTTGACTATTACCTTGCTGGGGTTGCTGTTCGTGATTGGGGTGACGATGATTCTGTCCGCAACCGAAGATCATCATTTTCTGATGATCTTGTTCGAGACGGTGTCTGCCTTTGGTACGGTAGGACTGTCCATGGGGCTTACACCTGATTTGACAGTTGTAGGCAAGCTGGTGATTACTCTGACGATGTTTGCAGGCAGGCTGGGTCCACTCACGCTAGCTTATGCACTGGGACCGAAAAAGGGTAAGGAATTGTATCGTCATCCAGAAGGTAAAATAATTATAGGGTAAGGGAGTTTTCGAGTAGATATGAAAACGCAGCAGTTTGTAGTCATTGGCTTGGGACGGTTTGGCTCAAGCCTGGCTTTGCAATTGGTGGATATGGGGTGCGAGGTGCTGGGCATTGATCGGAATGAGGATGTTGTGGACAGTATGAGTGAGATTCTGACACATACTGTCGTGGCAGACGCTACAGATGAGGATGCGTTGCGGTCACTCGGCATACGTAATTTCGATTGCGGCATTGTTGCGATTGGTGATGATATTCAGGTAAGCATCCTGACCGCCATTTTGCTGAAGGAGCTGGGTGTGAGAAAAGTCGTAGCCAAAGCCATATCTGTGCTGCATGGGCGTGCGTTAGAGAAGCTTGGGGTGGACCGAGTCATTTATCCGGAACGGGATATGGGTATTCGAGTAGCGCATCAGCTGGTCACGCCTAATCTGCTCGATTATTTGGAGCTGTCCAAGGAATACAGCATTGTAGAACTTAATGTGCCTGCATGTCTGAATGGCAAAACGTTGGCAGAATTAAATGCTCGCACCCGCTTTGGTTGCAGCATCGTGGCGCTTCATACGGCGAATGGTATCTTGATCGCACCGACAGCTATGGATCGGCTGAAAGCAGACGATATTATGGTCATTATCGGCTCCAATGATAATATCGGCCGCTTTGAGGATGAGGTCGTTAATGTCAATGAAGAGGGTTAAATCCTCTATACCATACGGTAGCCTGCAAACGATGCGCGTGTCTCGCTAATCCAGCGTCGTGCTGTTGGGCCGAGATCGGCCGTTTCTGAGTAGATCAGGGAGGTCGTTCGGCGTGTCTCCTTCAAATCAGGCAAGTACAATGCAGTAAGTCCATTATCTCGCAGCAGTTCGCTGCGCAAATAGGATTTGGGCAGCAAAGCGGATGCCTTGCAGGTGGGAAGCAGGCGTACAATCGCCTCGAAGGAGTCGATTTCCATGCGGATATCCGGCATAATGCCGCTACGCTGGAACAAGTCATCCGTCAGACTGCGGTACCAGGTTCCTTTGGAGAAAATAATCATCGGCAATCCTTGCAAGTCCTTCATTGAAGCCGTTCCTGTCTTGACAGTTAATTCATGTCCGATGGGGACGACTAGCTCCAAATGATCGTCAAATAACGGAATGCAACGCAGTCCAGCTTCATGAATGGCAGACCCGACAACGCCGGCGTCTGCTTTTTTGTCGCGTACAAAGGCAACGATTTCATGCGTCTTGCCGGTGAGCAGCTTTAGCTCAGTCTGAGGATGCTTGCTCATGAAAGCTTCGACGAGGGTAGGCAGCGTCGTTTGGAGTGTCGTAAGACTTGCGCCCAGTGTAAGCATGCTCTGGGCTTCATTTTTGTGCTGGGACAGCTTTTGTAAGAAGCGAAGCTGACGTTGCCGTTGCTCCAGCGCGAAAGTATATACAAATCGGCCAGTCGATGTAATTTCGAGCCGTTTGCCCCGACGATCAAAGAGATGGACACCCAGCTCTTCCTCCAGCTTGGCAATTTTGCGGGACAGGGCGGGTTGGGACAAATTCAGCAGTTTGGAGGCTTTATTCAGGCTGGACTGCTCGACAATGACGGCAAAAGCGTTCAAATCCTCAAACAAATCTTCCACTTCCTCTCTATATGCAAAAAAGACATAATAATTAATACGTATATTGCAATTCCATTATAAGCCGAAAAGGAGTAACATGAAAGCGACACAAGATGTTCACACTTTTGTTTTTCCTTATAAGGGACACCTTGTTGAACATTCCCTGTCGGGAACTGTCATTTTATATGTTATATTACTATTGAAAACGCTATTATTGGGAGAAGGGAGCATGACCTAGATGAGAGGATTTTATTCCAGAAAGCTGCATTCGCTTCTTGGCGTCATTCCATTGGCTCTATTTTTTGTTGAGCATTTGGTGACGAACTTCACAGCGGTGGAGGGCGGCAAGGAAGGTTTTAATCGCAGCGTGGCCTTCCTGAATGGTTTGCCGCTGGTTATTGTGTTAGAAACGTTATTCATCTACTTGCCATTACTGTTCCACGGAATCTATGGCTTGTATATCGCTTATCAGGCTGACCCGAATGTCAAAAGGTTTGGCTATTCGCGTAACTGGCGCTTTTTGTTCCAGCGTATTTCCGGCGTCATTACGTTTGTATTTATTATCTGGCACGTATACGACACACGCTTTCAGGTGGCCCTGGGTAATGTAACTCATGAGGAGCTAGGCGGCGTAATGCATGGTATAGTGACGAACCCGGTCTATTTTATTTTGTATTTAATCAGTGTCGTTTCGGCATCATTTCACTTTGCTAATGGACTGTGGGCATTTATGGTCAGTTGGGGGATTACCGTGGGACCACGTGCCCAAAAAGTATCTTCCTATATCTGTATGACCCTGTTCGTGGTGGTGTCGATCGGCTTCGTTGCTTCCCTGCTTGCATTTCGCAGCGCGGAATTCCAGGAAACGGCAACAGCCTTGGTGCAATGCAGCGCCTTTAAACAGCTACTGTAAACGAGTTATTTAAATGATACATCGTGTTGAGATTCTATTCTGATTTGTAAAAGGGGATTTAGTACAAATCCTGAAAAGAAGGAGTGAGCAGAAATGGCAGCATCCAACATTATTGTTGTGGGCGGCGGTCTGGCAGGTCTAATGGCTACGATCAAGGCGGCAGAAGCGGGAGTCCACGTTCATCTATTTTCTTTGGTTCCGGTCAAAAGATCCCACTCTGTTTGTGCGCAGGGCGGCATCAACGGTGCGGTAAATACCAAAGGTGAGGGAGACTCACCCTGGATTCATTTTGATGATTCAGTCTATGGCGGTGACTTTCTGGCAAACCAGCCGCCGGTAAAAGCGATGTGCGAAGCGGCTCCGGGAATTATCCATCTCATGGACCGCATGGGTGTTATGTTCAATCGGACACCAGAAGGACTGCTAGATTTTCGCCGCTTTGGCGGTACCCAGCATCATCGGACAGCCTTCGCTGGCGCGACGACAGGACAGCAACTCCTGTATGCTCTCGATGAGCAGGTACGGCGCTGGGAATCTGCTGGTTTGGTGACCAAGTACGAGAACTGGGAGTTTTTACAGGCTGTACTGGATGATGAAGGCATCTGCCGAGGGATTTGCGGGCAGGATTTGCGTACGATGGAAGTGAAGACTTTTGCAGCGGACGCCGTTATTTTGGCATCCGGTGGTCCCGGAATTATTTTCGGCAAAACCACAAATTCCGTCATTAATACCGGTACAGCTGCCGGTGCAGTGTATCAGCAAGGCGTTCGCTACGCGAACGGTGAATTTATACAGATTCATCCAACGGCTATACCCGGTGACGATAAGTTGCGTCTCATGTCCGAGTCGGCACGGGGAGAGGGCGGTCGCATTTGGACGTATAAAGACGGGAAGCCATGGTATTTCCTTGAAGAAAAATATCCGGCTTATGGAAATCTGGTCCCTCGAGACATTGCGACACGTGAAATATTCAGCGTATGTGTTGATGATGGACTGGGTATTAATGGCGAGAACATGGTCTATCTGGATTTGTCCCACAAGGACCCAAAAGAGCTGGATGTAAAGCTGGGCGGCATTATTGAAATTTATGAAAAATTCGTCGGCGACGATCCGCGTAAAATCCCAATGAAAATATTCCCGGCTGTTCATTATTCAATGGGCGGCATGTGGGTCGATTATAATCAGATGACAAATATACCGGGTCTGTTCGCAGCTGGTGAATGTGAATTCCAGTATCACGGAGCGAACCGCTTGGGTGCAAACTCGTTGCTGTCGGCCATTTATGGTGGAATGGTGGCTGGACCAAAGGCTGTGGAATATATCAAGGGCTTGAAAAAGTCTGCCCAGGATGTAGCTTCTTCGGTATTTGATGCGGCAGTCCATCAGCAGACTGAGAAGTACGAGCATATTTTGCACATGGATGGAAAAGAAAATGCCTATGTTCTTCATAAAGAGCTGGGTGAGTGGATGACGAACAATATGACCGTGGTTCGTTATAATGACAAGCTGGAAGCTACGATTCACAAGATCAAGGAGCTGAAGGAGCGTTACTCAAACATTAACATTAATGACGCTTCGCGCTGGAATAATGCGGGTGCTGCGTTTACACGGCAGTTGTGGAACATGATGGAGCTGGCCGAAGCGATGACCAAAGGGGCGCTGCTGCGCAACGAAAGCCGCGGCGCCCATTACAAGCCGGACTTCCCGGACCGCAACGATGAAGATTATCTGAAAACAACGATTGCAGATTGGACACCGGAAGGACCACAAATTTCGTATGAAGAGGTCGACGTTTCACTGATCAAGCCGCGTGTTCGAGATTATTCCAAGAGCAAATAACAGAAGGGAGTGGATTTAGATGTCGGAGCAAGCAGTGAAGTCGAATAAAACAGTGAAGTTCGTGGTTACTCGTCAGGATGAGCCTAATGCTAGTTCCTATACGGAAGAATTCGAATTGGCCTACAGACCGGGAATGAACGTGATCAGCGCGCTGATGGAAATTCAGCGTAACCCGGTAGACAGCCAAGGTAAAGAGACGGCTCCGGTGTGCTGGGAGTCGAACTGCCTGGAGGAAGTGTGTGGAGCTTGCTCCATGGTGATTAACGGCAAACCGCGTCAGGCGTGTGCGGCGCTTGTCGATAAGCTGGAGCAGCCGATTACGATTGCGCCGATGAGCACATTCCCGGTAGTACGGGATTTGGTCATTGACCGCAGCCGGATGTTTAACGCGCTCAAGAAGGTCAAAGCGTGGATTCCGATTGACGGTACCTACGATCTGGGGCCGGGTCCTAGAATGGCAGAGAAAAAGCGTCAGTGGGCGTATGAGCTGTCCAAGTGCATGACCTGTGGTGTCTGTCTGGAAGCATGCCCGAACGTCAATGAGAAGACGACGTTCATCGGACCTGCGGCGATATCTCAGGTTCGCCTGTTTAACAGCCATCCGACAGGGGAAATGAATCAGGAGGAGCGCCTGGATGCATTGATGACGGACGACGGGCTGGAGGGCTGTGGTAATTCGCAAAACTGTGTACGCTCTTGCCCGAAAGGCATTCCATTGACAACTTCCATTGCCGAAATGAACAAGCAAACGACCAAGCATATGTTCAAGCGCTGGCTGACTGTGTAGCAGAGCCAGCCCATAGGTTGTACTCAAACAGGCTTCTTCCCAAACCGGAGAAAGCCTGTTTTTTTGCGCTCAGGAATGATGGAGGGTAACATGGAGGAAGGAGCGAGGGACTGCACTATGGTATAATTAGAGTATTGTGTATCGTTTTGGAGAAAAGGAGGCTGGACAGGTGACTGTGCAACCGATAACGAATCGACCTGTCACGCGGTCGGATGTAATGAAAGGATTAAGGGAACTGGGAGTTCGGAGCGGCATGACATTGCTTGTTCACTCGTCGATGCGCAGCTTTGGACGCTTTGTTCCAGGCGGGGCCTCCACCATTCTTGCCGCATTAACCGAAGCGATTGGCCGGGAAGGAACGCTGGTGATGCCAACACAGTCACACGACTTGACAGATCCGTCCACCTGGATGAACCCGCCTCTGGATGAGTCATGGTGGGAACTGGTCCGCGAGGAAATGCCCGCTTATGATCCGGCCTGGACGCTGACCGGAGGGATGGGCGTCATCGTAGAAACGTTCCGTGGCCTGCCGGGAACAGTGCGCAGCGGGCATCCGCACGTTTCTCTGGCGGGGCGTGGACCTGCTGCTTTAGGCTTGCTGGAAGCGCATGAGCTTGATTTTGGGCTGGGTGAGCATTCGCCCTTGGCAAAGCTGTATGAGGCAGATGCCTATGTACTGTTGCTGGGCTGCGGACATGACAGCAACACCTCCTTACATTTGGCAGAATATCGAACAGCCTATAATGGACGTGAAGTTGTCACGCATCAAGCCCCTATGATGGTGGATGGGATCAAAGCGTGGGTGTCTTTTCAGGATTATAATATTACCTCGGATGATTTTGAGCAGCTGGGACTTGATTTTGAGCGGGAATGTCCCACATCCTTTACGCGGGTGAACATTGGAGAGGCTTCATGTTTTTTCGCAAGGCAACGGGATTTGGTTGACTATGCAGAGCAGTGGTTATCCACTCATCGCTAGAGCTTCTGGACAGTAGGGAAATCTGAGAAATGAGATAGAAAGGACAGAACGCAAGGGGGAACGCATAATGAAGAAGACGCCGCAAATCCGCCGCGAGAGTCAGGATGGCCTACAACAGGAGGCCGCTATCCCTCCCGGTTCTTCGCGGCGTTCCTTATCAAATGAGCCAGCCAATCCTTCCCGCCGCCGTTTTTTGAAGAAAGCGGCTTTGGCCACTGCAGGAACTGCACTTCTGGCTGGAGGATATGCTTCCTTATGGGAGCCTAATCATTTGGAGATTACACGCTTCAACTTGTCTCTCCCTCGTCTTCCGTCTGCATTTGACGGAATTAGGGTGGTGCATTTCAGTGATGTGCACCTAGGGTTTCACATGGATGAGCAGGATCTGAGCGAGCTTGCGGACCGGATAGCAGGCCTGGAGCCGGATTTGCTCTGTTTTACAGGAGATATTGTAGATGATTATTCCGTATCTATGAAGGCTGCTGTTCCAGTTATGGCTTCCATGCACGCTACCCTTGGTAAGTTTGCTATTCTGGGCAATCATGATTATAGAGGCTTGCCAGCCGGCGTTCAGGAGCTATATCCCAAAACCGGGTTTACGCTGCTGAGAAACGAGCATGCGGTTATAGAGCGCGCGGGACAACGTGTGGCCATTGTCGGTTTAGAGGATAACATCATGGGCAAGCCCAATCCGCAGCGTGCTATCCACGGACTGTCTGATGAGATGTGCAAGCTGCTGCTGATGCATGAGCCGGACTATGCAGATGTGGCGGCACAAATGTCCTTTGATCTTCAATTGTCAGGACATACACATGGGGGACAGGTACGTTTGCCGGTCATTGGAGCGCCGATGCCGCCCCCAGGTGGACGCAAGTACATTCAGGGATTGTTTCATGTGGGAACGGATAGAATGCCACTGTATGTCAGCCGTGGCATTGGTATGACACATTTGCCGATACGGGTGCTGTGCAGACCGGAGCTTAGTGTCATTACGTTAAAATCTGGCCAATAGGCCATGATCTTTTTTTCATCTTCATCATATATGTTGGAACTACATAATGTTGGCTTGAATGTAGTGTAGAGATGTAGTCGTTTTGGGACAAAGGAGTGAGATTCAGATGGATCGTGTTGCTGTCATTTCAGATATTCATGGCAATTGGCCTGCTTGTGAGGCGGTGCTGGAGGATATTGCTTCCCGAGGCATTAGCCGTGTGTTTTGTTTGGGGGATCTGATCGGCAAAGGGCCTAGCCCGTGCGAGGTGCTGGATGCTATCCGCCAACATTGTGAAGTCGTCGTTCGAGGTAATTGGGATGAGTTGGTTAGCATAACGGATGATCTCAATTTTAGCTGGCAAGCCGAACGTTTGGGTGCAGAGCGAGTACAGTATTTGGCACAGTTACCGTTTCATTATGATTTCAGAATGAGCGGACGCCGTATCCGCTTGGTGCATGCCTCGCCGCAAAGCGTGTATCACCGTGTGCAGCCATGGGATGAGCCGACCAAAAGGCTTGCCATGTTTGATCCACTAGCAGAGGAAAGTGGAAAAGTACCTTTTGCTCCAGAGGTCGTGGGATATGGTGATGTGCATAATGCTTTTATCCAGCATTTTCAGGGAAAAACACTTTTTAACGTTGGGAGTGTCGGGAATCCGTTGGATATCACCCAGGCTTCCTACTGCATTTTAGAGGGGCAATGGGGAGAGGAGCAGCTCACGCCTTTTTCCATTCAGTTTGTACGTGTACCCTATGATATAGAATTGGCAGTAAAACAAGCAGAGGAGGCAGATGTGCCTTCTTTGGCATATTATATTCGAGAGCTGCGTACCGGAATTTACCGGGGAATTCAGGACCTGGATTAAGTATAGAAATATGCATGGCTAAAAGCAGAATCCATCCGCAGGAGGGAACATTGTGCTGACCAGAGAAATGCTTCGTCTCGGATTGCCGGAGCTTTATACTCGCCGAGTCCGATTGCGCCAGCTCAGAGCGGAGGATTATCCTGCGCTGGAGCGGATCTTATCCGATCCATTGGTAATCCAATATGTGAATCGAATTCGCAAGCCAGTCTATGCAAGAATGAGGCGCCTGGTTGCGCAAATTAAAATATCTGCTGACTCCCTGGATTCCCTGCATTTCGCAGTGGAATGGCATCGGAGAAATACAGGAGAAAGCAATCTGCATGAGGAATTCAACGAACGATCCTCCTCACCGTTGCTTGGTATCGTTTCTTTTCAGCAATGGAATGAAAGAAGGGGCGAGGCACAACTGGGCTATATTCTGGATCGGCCTTTTTGGGGACAGGGACTGGCTACAGAAGTTGTGGGAGAAATGCTGAAATTTGGTTTCGAATCTTTGAAGCTCCAGCGGATCGAAAGCCGTTGCCAAAAGAATAACCAGGCTTCTATGCGTGTGCTTATGAAAAATAAGATGCGCCTGCTGCGCACCATTGGTGCCTATGATCCCTCAGGAGAGGTGCCGAGTGTATTGGTATTTTCAATGACCCAAGGGGATTATGCCTAGAAATGACATTGGAATATTTTGTTACAAAGATGAAATATAACTGCAAAGCAACTCTAACACAGGACGGGTACAATACAGACATGACCCCCTTTTGAATAATATATGTTGCTGGGACCCGATCATTCGGGTCCTCTTTTTTTGGTTCTTTAACTCGGGATAATATGGATTGGATAGATCCTGTCTATGTTTCATTTTGTTACAAAAATGAAATATAACTGCAAAACTACTTTAATATAGACTGGGTACAACATAGACATGACCCCCTTTGAATCATATATATTGCTGGGACCCGAAGCTTCGGGTCCTCTTTTTTTATGATTCATAGGTACGGTTCAGGCTGATTACCAGCTCTGGTAACCATTCGTTTAGGGAGAGGAATGAGTATCCCTCTGACTGGGCATTGGATGTATCCATGTACCACGACTGTGTAATACCGAATGGAGACATATGCTCGTTTGATGTTTTTTCTTGGATCACAGCTTGTTTTCCCGTGACCTGCTCGATAATGGAAATGATATCTCCAATCCTTACTGTACCGTCGGAGCAAGCATTTACAGGGCCTGTTAAATGAGCAGACCCAAGCCAAAGCAGAAAATCTGCAGCTTCATCGGAACGAATAAATGAGATATGGGCTGCGGGATTAGGTACTCCAATTTCTTGGACTGCACGAACATGTTCAATATGAAAATGAAGTCTTTTCGTATAATCATCTGTTCCCAATACAATCGGAAAACGAACAGTCACTACAGGGAACGTAGCTTGCTGCGTAAAAACTGCTTCAGCCTGCCGTTTAGCCTCTTGATATGTAAAATCGTCCTTTCCGCCCTGGCGAACTGGATAAGCCTGAGGATCGAAGATATTCTCTGTCACCGCTTTCGGGCTTGGATCATAGACAGATAGGCTTGAGGTCATAATATACCTTTTGGCTTTAGCATCAAAAATACGACAGGCTTCGCTGGCTTCATCTGGGGAATAGCAAATATTATCATAAACAACGTCCCACAATTGCTCACCTACCGCCTCTGCGAGCGCTTGCGGGTCCGTACGGTCTGCACAGATCCGTTGAACGCGGTCACCAAACGAATCGTTTGTGTGGCCCCGCGTGAGAATAGTAATGGAGTTCTCGGAACTGTCCAGCAGACGTTCCACCAGTCTCTTGCCGAAAAAGCGCGTTCCTCCCAAAACAAGTACCTTTTTCATACTTACATCACTCCTCATGGAATGGTTTTCATTTATATTAAGATAGACGGACTAAGGAATGTAAAAGATACAGGACGCAATAAAAAAGGGAGGATCATATGCCATACGTAAAAACTCGGGATTTAGAAATGTATTACGAAAAAATGGGTGTAGGAGACCCCGTCATATTTTTGCACAGTCATTATTCAAGGGGAATCCTGGCTTTTTCATCTCAATTACTTGATTTTTAGCAAAAGTATACATGTTATTTTCCAGACCATCGGGGACATGGCAGAACGAAATGTGATAGCCTGGAATGGAGTACCCCTCAACTCGCAGAAGATGTGCTTGATTTTATGCAGGCGTTACATATTTCTAAAGCTCATCTTATTGGGTACAGCTGCGGAGGCAATGTGGCTTTATACTGTGCGGTGAAGCACCCTCAAATGTTCGCAACCGTTACTACCATTGGGTGTAGTGGAGTCGCATGTCCTGAGGGGGCAGATGAGTTTGAGCCGGAGTGGCTCATTAAGAACGAACGCTATGAAATGATCCATCAAATGATGGAACGCCATGAGGAAGCACATCAAGGTAATTGGCAGGAATTTATGCGTCAGAGCGCTCAGGATTGGCGCCAATATCCGCAATTGACACGTAATGAGTTAAGCCGCATTACGTGCCCTGCATTATTTATCGCCGGTGAACATGACGACTTTGCCACAGAAGAGCAGCTTCAGGAATTATGCTCATGCGTCCAAGATTCACGTTATCGAGTTGCTCTGGGTTGTAGTCATCGACCGCATATGCTTAGAGAGCAGCCCATCTTAATCAATGATTCTATTCTTCAATTTTTGAATAATCACGCTATTAGTTGATTCAAATTATTCCCCTAGAAGCTTCAAAAAATTGGCTGGCACCGTAATCTGCTGATTATTAATCATAATCTTTCGAAGCTCTTCCATAGAGTCTTCTTCACCTCTGGCATCTTTAATCTCCTTGATTTCACGATGCAGACGTTCCATTTGCAGATCCAGCGCATTAGCGGAATCCGCTGCGTTCTTTAATTCACGTGTCAGACTCTCGGGAACAGACTGGTTGTATTTATAAAAGATCTTATGCTCCAGGCTTGCCCAAAAATCCATCGCAATGGTTCGAATCTGCACCTCTACGCAGACTAGTTCCTCACAGTCCGACATGAATACAGGAACTTGAATCAGCAAATGCAGACTTTGATAACCGTTCGGCTTGGGATTCTTGATGTAATCCTTGATTTCCAGCACCTTGAGGTCACTCTGTCTCTGAAGCATGTTACTGACATCATAAATGTCAGAAATAAAAGAGCAAGTAATACGCAAGCCCGCGATATCCTTGATAGAATCTTTGATAGCATCCAGCGATAACTCGCTATTTTTACGAAGCATTTTGTTCATGATGCTCTCAGGAGATTTAAGGCGTGATTTGGTATGCTCAATAGGGCTGTAATCGTGCAACGCTTGAAATTCCTGTTTTAATATTTCAATCTTGGTTTCCATTTCGTCGAGCGCAAACTTATAGATGAGCATAAAGCGCGTGATGTCATGCTTTAGCTTTTTGAGCTTGTCCATAGGATCTTCCAATTGCATATGTAATTCTCCTCACACAAAGATGTTATTTATTTAAGATAATGGAGCTGTACGGTTTAAGGCGATTGGTAGCAGAGCGAGGATTTGAATCTGGAGAAGCGTAGTGTTCGCCCTTGCAATGGGATTATTACTCTATAAAGAAATACCTAAGCATCCCATTGCAAACAGCGATTAACACCTTTCATGCCTTTTAAAGCGCTACAGGAATTTTACGTTTTTCTTTAAAGTAAACCCATTCCCGGAAGCCGATATCCTTCAGCATCGCTTTTACGTCTTCCCAATCGTCACCTACCCGCGAAGGCTTATGGGCATCCGAACCAAAAGTGACCTCGACACCAAAATGGTGCGCTCTTTCTAAAATAGAAGCAGACGGGTACCATCCGCCACTCAGCTTGGTTTTGCCTGAAGTGTTAATTTCAATCGCCACATTGGATGCTGCAATCACTTGCAAGGTTTCGTCAATGGCTTCATCGGCAGGAATATCTGAAAAGGCAGGGAAATTCCCCTTCATGGCGTCAATATGACCTAAAATCTGAAACATGCCGCTTCGCGCAGATTGCTGAATGAGCGCATAGTAGGCTTGTTTGACCTCGACTTTACGAGCGTCACTTAGTTTTTTCCAACGGTTGCGGTTAAAAATGCTGTCCCCTTCAACATTGTGAATCGACCCGATAAGGTAATCAAATGGATAAGGAGCCAAAGTAGAACGATACAATTCAGCAAAATCAGGGAAATAATCCGTTTCCAATCCAAGAAGCACGTCAATGCGGCCCTCGTATTCCTTCTTAAGCTCCTGCACCTCTTTTACATATTCAGCAAGCTCTGACTTGGCCATATAAATTTTAGGAAAGGCCTGATCCTTTTCGCTACATAGGAAGGGGGAATGGTCGGAAATACCAATAGCTTGTAAGCCTGATTGAATACCTGCTTCGATGTAATCCCGAATGTTGCCGTCTGCATGACCGCAGCGGAAATGATGGGTGTGCAGATCAAATTTCATGGACTGTCTTCCTTTCGTAACCAAGGTTTATATTGTGTATGTTGTTCATAGCGAATTACGTTATTCAGAACTGGTGAAATTCGTCTCCGGCATCCCCTTCAGATCGCTTAAAAATTGCTGCATTGCTGAGTTTAGATAGCGGCCGGATTTATAAATCACCCCTACCGGATGACTAACTTCCAGCTCGGGAATATGGATCATTTTTAATGTGCCTGTACGCAGTTCAGAAGTGACTGACAGTCTGGAAATGATGGCAGCCCCGAGATTGATTTCGACCATCCGTTTGACTTCCTCACTGCTGGACAACTCGATCACGACATGGGGCACGATTTGGTGCTTTTTAAAAACATCGTCCACGAATTTCCGTCCCACCGTATCGGGAGAGAGCAGAATGAGCGGAATTTCCCGAAGGGCTTCAATGGTAGCATGTGGTTGCGAGGCCAGCGGATGAGTAGGAGACACGACAAGTTCAAAGGAATCATAGTACAGAACTGAAGTGCTTAAATTGGGATTACGTTCGATCAGATAACCGATACCAACATCAATAAGTCCGTTCTCCACCTGCTGATAGATCATCGAGGAAGCCATCGATTGAATGGAGGTTTTGATGAGAGGGAACTGATCCTGAAAATAGGAGAGCACACGCGGTAAAATTTGAATGGCGATGGATGTTGTGGTACCCAGTGCAATGTGACCCTGCGGTGTTTCGTTTAAGTCGTACAATCTCTGTCTTAATTCCTCAACTACCTCTAATATGCGCTCGGCGTGTTCCAAAAAAACAACTCCCCGGTCGGTCAGGGTGACGGGCTGGTTGCGGTCAATCAGAATGGTTTTGAACTCATCCTCCAGACTTTTGATTTGGGCGGACACTGCCGGCTGCGTCAAATTGAGAAGTTCTCCGGCTTTACGGAAGCTCATCGTTTTGGAAATCATGATAAGCGTTTCAAGTTGACTGATGTTCATGAAGTTCCTCCTCTCTTTTCTTTAGCTTGTCGCAGCTGTATAGACTGAGTTTAGCCAATCTACTTGTTTATATGTAAAACCATCGTTATGCTTTATTTCATTAGATTATAGGTTATTCGAGCAGGAAGGGCAATGAATCGAAGCAGTACATCGTAAAGTGTGGTATATTGGGAAATAAAGACTAAAGTCCTGATATACTTTAAAATTAACCTGTCTAAATTCGGCATGGAGTAAAGATATAGGACATTATTCACATTTTTTGTGCTTTAGCTATAAAAAATTGCCGGACTGCTGTCGATAAGTGATAGAGAGAGCATTTTATTGCAGGTTGAGTCGTTATACAGCATTATTTGAATAAAAAACTCAAATTAAAATGGGACTTTTGTTGTGTGTCTAAAAGCCCATCGTAAAGGGGCGCAATGATCGTGAAGGCAGAAGTGATAAATCCTTTTTTGGAGTCGGCGAGACGGGTCATTGAACAATTGATCCAAGTATCTCCTTTACCCGGAAATCTCGGTGTGAAAAATGTCGAGCTGGTGGACGACCATATCTGGATTATGATCGGGATGACTGGACAGCTTAGCGGAAATATTGTGTTCGGCCTGAATGAACAGGTGGCGCTACGTATGGTATCGGCGATGATGGGCGGATTTGTGTTGACTGAAATTGATGAGATGGGAAAAAGCGCAATTTCGGAATTGGGCAATATGATTAGTGGCAATGCCAGTACAATTTTGTCCAGTCAAGGAATTGTCGTGGATATCACCCCTCCGCAGGTCATGAAATCAGAAAACTTAACCACTTTTGTGCCTCAGCGTGCCCTTTGTATTCCGCTTTCGGTGGAAGGAATCGGTGAGCTGGATATTCAGGTGATGATCTCTTAATATTAAAGGAGTAAGTTTCTTTAATGTGGAGGGATGTCCATGAGTACATTGCAGGATAAGGTAATTGTGATTACAGGTGCATCCAGTGGGATTGGCGCCCTTTGCGCTCAGTTGTTGAGCGCAAAGGGCGCGATTCCTATTTTAACAGCGCGCTCGCAGGAACGACTGAAGCAAGTATCTGCGGGAATCAGCGGCAGGCACGAGCTGATCCCACTGGACGTAACTTGCCAGGAGCAGGTAGAGGCTGTGGCTGCACGAGTATTGGAAGAATACGGACGGGTTGATATATTGCTCAACAATGCGGGGTACGGTAAGTTTGAGTATTTTAATGAGACCGACCTGACAGAGTTCGAACAAATGATGGACGTGAACTATATAGGGGTTGTTCGCTGCATCAAGGCATTTCTGCCACAAATGACAGAGCGGAACTGTGGGCAGATTGTTAATGTAGCATCGATGGCTGGGAAAATCGGGACAGCCAAATCGGCTTCTTATACGGCCACGAAGCATGCGTTGCTCGGTTTCAGTAATGCGCTCCGGCAAGAACTGCGCGGAAGTGGAGTGACCGTAACGACGATTAACCCCGGGCCGATTGATACACCGTTTTTTGAGCTGGCAGATCCCTCCGGGGGTTATGTGCGGAATGTTGGCTGGTTTATGCTAAAACCTGATAAGGTGGCACAGCATATCGTAAGGGCGATGGAGCTTGGTAAGGAGGAGGTTAATCTGCCACAGTGGGTATCTCCTTTTCTCAAGCTGTATCAATTAGCTCCCAGACTGATCGACAGGCTGGGGCATGGTGTGATGAATAAGAAATAATAGATGTCCCGTAGCCATTAGGTGTGGTGAGGGACATCTTTTATTTTTGTGATTTGGTAACAAGGCTATTTTCGCATATAATGGAGAGTAACGAATTTACGTATAGGGGTTGGACCTTTTCATGACATTGAATTTTGAAGCGCTCGGCGTTGAACAAGATCTGCTGGACAAACTGACCGAGCATGAAATTACACAGCCTTCGCCAGTTCAGGCAGAGGCTATACCGGAAATAATGAAGGGACAGCATGTATTGGCACGCTCGCAAACCGGCACAGGCAAAACACTGGCTTATTTGCTACCGCTGCTACAAGCGATTGACCCACAGAAAAAGGCTACGCAAAAGCTGATACTGGCTCCAAGCCAGGAATTGGCCATGCAAATTGTACGTGAGGGTCAGCGCTACGGAGAGCATCGTGGAATCCGTGTACTGGGTCTGATTGGTGGGGCAGCCATCAAGCGCCAAATCGAAAAGCTAAAGGATCACCCACAGCTTGTGGTAGGCACACCAGGCCGTGTACGGGAACTCATCGCTTCAAAAAAGCTGAAGATGCACAATATTACAACTATTGTCATCGATGAGGTGGATCAGATGTTCCAGCTCGGCGGAGCAGGCGATGTGACCAATATACTGGGCTCTGCCCAACGCGACCGTCAATTGGTATTCCTGTCCGCAACGCTGAATAATGAAATTCAGTCGCTGGCACAACGGGAGATGCCTGATTACGTAGAAATTGGGATTGATCCTGACCAGAAGACGGCCAGTGGACTGGAACATTACTACTTTGTATCCGAAGAACGGGATAAGGTGGATATGCTGCGCCGTCTGGTACGGCATTTTAATCCGAGAAAAGCGCTGGTGTTCGTGAATACAACCAATGCTATTGGGGAAATTGAAGCCAAGCTCAAGCATATGGGTCTAACTACGGCATCCTTGTATGGAGATGCAGATAAAGTCACGCGCAGCAATGTGTTGGCCCGATTCCGCGAGGACAAGCTCAAAGTGCTGGTCGCTTCCGATGTAGCAGCCCGTGGTCTGGATATTGAGGGCCTTGAAATGGTCATTCATTTTGACCCGGCTACGGATAGTCAAGCTTATGTTCACCGCGCAGGGCGGACAGGACGTATGGGACGCAAAGGATTAGTAGTGTCGGTTGTGACCGACCGCGAAACGTTCATCATGCGTAAGTTTTCTCGTGAACTGGGAATCGATATTGCAGAGCGTGTGTTGTACGGAGGTCGAGTTGTGGTGCCGCGCCCGGCGGATGCCAAGCGTGCCCCTGTAAGGCCGTCTGAGACTAGATCTAATTCCAATGGAACAGTGACGGAAAATCGCAAGACACCTGTTCGGACTGAAGCAGGACGTCCAGGCAGGAATTCCGTGAACGGTTCAGCTCCAGGCAAGAGCAAAGGAGCAGCCTTATCCAAAGCAGGAAAGGCACAGCGCGAGCGTGATCGTAAAAACAAGGGTGCGCCAAGATGGCTGAAGGAAAAAGGATCAAAACCGAACGAGTAAGGGAGAAGAGGGGGAGCCATGGAACAACAGCCTGTGTTGCAAATTAACGGACTGACTGGTGGATACAGCGCCAAACGCCCGGTGCTGCATCAGATTTCGCTCGATGTGAAGCCGGGCGAAATGGTGGGGCTGATCGGTTTGAACGGGGCCGGGAAAAGTACGACCATGAAGCATATTTTGGGCCTGATGACACCGCAGGCCGGAGAGATTCGCGTACAGGGGCATAAGCAGGATGAGAATCCCGAGGTATATCAGGGAGCTATTGCTTTTGTACCTGAAGCCCCAGAGCTGTATCCTGAAATGACAGTGATGGAGCATATGGAGTTCACGGCTAGAGCGTACGGAGTCAGCGAAGCAGATTTCCGCACGCGCAGTGATCAAATGCTGGATTTGTTTCGTATGCGGGATAAAAGCGGAAGTATGTCGATGCATCTCTCCAAAGGGATGCGCCAAAAAGTGATGATTATGTGCGCATTTTTAGCGGGGCCGCCGTTGTATGTCATCGATGAGCCTTTTTTGGGTTTGGACCCGCTCGGCATTCGTTCTCTGCTTGACTTTATGTTGGAGATGAAGCGATCGGGCTCGTCTATTTTGCTCAGTTCTCATATTTTGTCCACGATTGAAAATTATTGCGATCGTTTCATTGTGCTTCATCAGGGTGCCATCATTGCTCAGGGTACGCTGGATGAAGTGACAGCACAGGCGGGTAAGCCGGGCATGCCGCTGGAAGATGCATTTTATGAGCTGGTACAGGGCAGGGAATGAGCATGGATTTGCAACGTTTGCATAAAGAAAGACGTCTAGCGTTCTGGGGACAGGTGCTGCCTTATCTGGGCTATGTCATTCAGAGCGGCCTTGCAGTGGTCTTCGGCTTTGCGCTGATTGCCTTTGCCGCATGGTACACGTCGCTACTCATGCATATTCCGCCGGATTTGCCCATCCGCTGGATCATGCTTATTGTAGCTATTCCAATTGCGCATGCGAGCTTTCGAACGTATTTGAATGCGGCAGATATAGTCTTCCTTCGTCCCCAGGAGTACGCGATGCCACAATATTTTAAGGCCAGCCGGATTCGAGGTGTGGTGTACAAAATATTCGGTCTGCTGCTGCTGTCCATGATTTTGTGGCCGTTGTATATCCGCAGTGATGCTGCACCTAAGTCGCTGCTACTGACTCTGCTGCTGTTCGTGCTACTGAAGGTGCTATTTAGCTACGGCGGCTGGCAGGAGCTTCGTATGGTATCGGTTGGCGGGAGCATAGGCTATCGTCTACTGCGGTGGGTGCTGGCTGTGCTGATGGTAGCCGCATGGCTATGGCAGCCCCCGCTACACAGCTTGCCGTTTATCGTATTGGTTGGCGTGGTGTACGTGCTTGTTCTGCGTTTGCCGGTCAAGCTGCTAGTGGCTTGGGAAAAACTGATCCGCACAGAGGCTATGCAGGCTGCCCGCGTGATGCGTACGTTGGGCTGGTTTGTCGATGTGCCTGCCCTTACACAGAGAGTGACGCCGCGCCGCTGGCTGTCCTGGCTGGGTGGCAACATACCTTGGAACAGAAAGGGAGCGTATCGTTACCTGCTGTTTAAGACGTTCTTGCGTACAGAACCAGCAGGCATTGTCATTCGGTTAGGTATTCTGGGTCTGTTAATTATATATATCACCCATGCTAGCTGGATTGGTATTGCCGTATATTTATTTTTTATATTCCTCATAGGTGTTCAGATTACTTCTTTGAGACAGTATCACAGGGATTCGTTGTGGCTTCAGTTATATCCGATTCCTGCGCATAGTCGCCGTGCGTCTTTTCTTGACTTTGTTGTTCGGTTGACGTTGCCGGCTGCGGTGGTGCTGTGGCTTCCTTTTCTGGCAAAAGGAACGCAGGATTTACTGTCTACATTGCTCACGCTGGTTGGGGGAGTCCTTGTTGTGTTCCTGCTCCGTGGTACTCAAGCCAAAAAATGGCGTTTGGACGGACAGGATGAGGAAGAAGTGTAATCCATATCTGTGTCAATAAAGTAAAGGCTAATTCGCAAGCAGCAAAAGCTGAGCTGCCTGCGGATTAGCCTTTTTTGTACATTCACTGCTTATGGTAGTCGTGGGTGCAGATATCGGTCTGCTTAAACGAAGATCGTTTTGCTGATGATAACTAACAAAATGAACAGTACCAAAATTGTTCCTGTGCTTGTGAATGCGCCGTAACCACCGTAACCGCCTCTTGTTTCTTCTGCTCCCATGCTCATTCTCCTCTCGGTCATTGTGATAAAGGATACATCGTATCTTATGAAGTGGGTTTCCGGATTGCGTGGGCCAATGTTCTGGTGTGTTGCCGAATCGCCCTATATTTTTCATCAGATGCAGGAGATGAGAGAGGAAAAGGTACGTATTATCGAGAATAGAAGAAGTATGTAATCATTATCACTTGGAAAGTGGGAAAGACGAGATGCTGGTAGATAAGCTGCTCGTGAACATATTTCTTGTGTTTGTACCGTTACTCGTATATAGCGCTTTGTCGGATCATCGGCATAGGAAGCATACCCCGCTGCTTATGGGAGGGGTGCTGGGTGTTTCTTCGGTGCTTTGCCTTATGTTTTCGTACATTTGGTACGGATTATATTGGGATCTTCGGTATGTTCCTTTGATTCTCTCTGTTTTATATTTTGGTCCCAAGGCAGGTCTAATGAATGTGACGCTAATGGTAATGGCTCGTATGTATGTAGGCCCCGAGTCTATGGTGGTGGGGCTTCCGAGCATGATGTTGTGTTATTTGGGTCCTCTCTTGGTAAGAAAAAAATTTATGCAGCTCAAAAGCATGTTGCTTCGAGTGGGCATGAATATGGTAATGAGTATATGGATCACTGGAGTTATGCTGATTTTTCTTTTAATACATTCTTGGATCAATGGCAGACTGGATGAGGATGAGATTGAGCTGATTCGCTCAATACTCTGGTTCGGTGTGATTCAATTCCTAAGTATTGGAGCCTCTTCTTTCTGGATGGAATTTAGTTTGGAGCGGGAAGAAATGAGAAGAAAAATTAAATATGCCGAGCGTCTGAATACGTTGGGTGAACTGGCAGCCTCTATGGCTCATGAAGTACGGAATCCTTTAACCGTCGTAAAAGGGTTCCTGCAAATGGTTCAGTCAGGATTAGAAGGGAAAAATCGCAGATATGTTGCTTTGGCACTGGCAGAGGTGGATCGGGCTGAAAGAATTATTAGCGATTATCTGAACTTATCCAGGCCGCAGATTGGGAACACAGAACGGATGGATCTGTCTGGCATGGTTCAACAGATCGTTTTGCTTCTGAAACCAATGGCGACCAAGCAAGGCGTAAGGCTGTATACAGAGCTAAGGAATGAAATTTATGTACATACAGATCGTAACCAGCTGCTACAGGCGTTAATACATGTGACGAAAAATGCGATTGAAGCTGCGGAAGATGGAGGCAGGGTATACATAAAGCTGGCGATACAGGAAGAGCAGGCATGTCTGAGTATCAGGGATACTGGAAAAGGCATGAGCCAGGAGCATCTCGAACGAGTGGGTACTTTGTTTTTTTCAACCAAAGAGGTAGGAACAGGACTGGGGACGGTCGTTTCCTTTCGAATTATTGAAGCCATGAACGGGAGTATACACTATGAAAGTGAGCCCGGAGTGGGAACGGAGGTCGTCATCCTGCTGCCACTGGCACAGGAATCTCTGCTCGCTGCGGAAGGATAATTGTGCGGACGTATGATGGACAATAGTCAGCCGACCCAAAAAGCGGTATGCCCTAATATCTGGCATACCGCTAGTTATATTATATATTCTAACCTGATACAGACAGATTAGGCGTTCAACAAATCTTGTGCACCACGATACACAATGTCATATAGGTCTTCCAGATACTCCTCTTCGATACATGAGAACGCGATACGAAGATCGTATTCACCCAGTGCAATCGTGCCTACCCCATATTGTTCCAGCAAATGTGTGCGCAGTCGTTCAGCAGACAAGCCGTTCAGCTTGAGACACATAAAATAGCCTGAATTGAAAGGATAGTAGCTCCATACATCCCCGTATTTTCCGCTATCGAGCAACGCTTTGACTTTATTAGCCCGCCCCTTCATAATTTGGAACTTTTCATTCTTCTGTTGTTCAAATTCTGGTGATTTGAGAGCATCCAGTACGAAGGTTTGAGATGGGTGAGGACCGCTCGAAATCGTTGCCCGGATAATCCCTAGTGTTTTTTGTTCCAGTGCGCTCAGTACATCCTGATGCTCCGAAGCAAAGGTAATAAATCCGACACGGAAGCCCCAAACGAATTCTTCTTTGGTAGCTCCGTCAATTTTGACTGGTAAAATTCTCGGATGAAGCCCGGCTAGCTGACCGAATAGTGATTCATGCAGAGAGTCCTCGAAGAACAGGCCAAAATAAGCGTCATCTGTCACAACTACGACATTGATGCCTGCTTCCGCCGCTTCCTGAATGGCAGCGACAATTGCTTTACCTTCTTCAAGGCCCGGTGTATAGCCTGTCGGGTTGTTCGGGAAGTTCAGTACAACGATCGCTTTGCCGTATTCTTTCTGCGCCAGTAGCGCCTCGCGTAGTCCCTCACTATTAAAACGGTGATCCTCTGTGAACAACGGGAAATTCACCAAACGTCCATGACGGCGAATACCGAAAGTTAGTTCATAGTTCTCCCAGTTTTTATCTGGATAAATGACAGCATCTCCTTCATCCGTAAACAGGTCGGCAACGATGCTCAAACCGTGGGTCAGCGCGTTGGTAACTACAGGAAGGCCGTAGCCTTTTCCAGCCAGTGAAGGATTTTCTTTCAGCATTTTGTCACGCCATACGCTGCGAAGTTCAGGCTTGCCCGCAGGGGGAGCGTAAGGATACAAATCCTTGGGACTGTAAGCGGACAGCTTCTCCTGAATAACCTCCAAATGCATAGGACCATTGCCTTCAGTAGCAATCCCGATCGTAGCATTATACTTTTTGGCAAGTTTCCCTGCCTCGGCGGATTGACTCAAAATCCCTTCTTTTGGAAAATAAATCTCTTTACCTAAAAGAGAAAGCATTTGATATACATGCTCGTTGCCTGTCTGAATGTTTTGATTTAACTGCGCTGCCAGTGGATTCATTCCCGTTTCATCCTTCCAAGTCATTTTGATTACATATTATAGCATTACACACGGTAAGCGTCACGCACAAGCATTAGGGGCCATAAGAGCGTATTTTTTGCTTAATCGTGGCGCTGCGCTTATATTATAAAATAACGGGATAACAGGACAACCAGAGATGAACCAAAGGAGGTACAGATTTTGCTGGATACATCTGCGTCATCGTTTATCCTGCTGCCGGCCTTTGCCAAAATTGTGTGCGAGCCGGGCTGGAAATGGCAGGTACGCGAGAAGCCGATGCCAAACTATGATTTATTTTATGTATGGAGTGGAGAGGGAACGGTTGTATTAAATGGGAAAGCCTATCCGGTGAGCAAGGGCAGTTGTTTTTTGTTCAAGCCGGGAGACGATACCCGTGCCACACATAATCCGCAAAAGCCGCTCATACTTACTTATATTCATTTTGATCTCACCGAACAACCCAAGCAAATTCCAGCCAGCTACCGCATGCTGGAAGAAACGTTCGAGGTGGAGCATATGCTTGCCAGATATGTCCGTCTGCGTCTGGAGCGTGCCTACGGGGCTGATGAGGAGGGCCGGCTGATTCTGAAGCAACTGATGATTCATCTGCTGCGTGCAGACCGGAAGGAACCGCAGGAGCAACAGGCCAGTAACCAGCTCACCGAGGTCATTCGAGAAACGGCCAACTACGTGCGCCAGCATCCGGGACTTCCTCATCGAGTCGAGGATTTGGCAGCACGTGCAGGGCTGTCACCGCGTTATTTTTCGATAAAATTCAAGGAGCTGCTAGGTGTTTCCGTGCAATCCCATATAATCAGCATGCGGATTGAGCGCGCGCAGCATCTGTTGCTGCATGCCGGAATGAATGTAACTGAGGTGGCGGAGGCTTTGGGGTACCGCGACATCTTTTTCTTTAGCCGCCAATTCAAGCAGTATACAGGAAAAAGTCCGTCTGAGATTCGATAAGGCTATTAACGCATGACGAATATAAAGGATAAATCAAAAAGGACCGAAGCAGTTACGCTGGGTCCTTTTTCGTATGAGCCATTTGAATCATTCGATCCCCATGCTCAAATGTGCAGCTATTTTTTTGTTACAATCCTTTATTTATGCTTTAGGATCGTGTCGAAAGCTACCAAGACGTTGTCCCATTTTCACCACGTCCCCCAGCTTCAATGCGGGGTCTGGCTCAAATGTGCCGTTTTCGGTCAGCAAAACGACGGTTGAGCCAAATTCGAAATAGGCGAGATCGTCACCTTTTGTCCAGGAAGTCGCTTGTTCATCCGTATATTTGATGCTGCTCACATTCATTGCGCCAACCTTGACGACCGCCACCTCACCGTATTCGTGGGCCATGTACGTAATCTGTCGTTCATTGCGGCTAAGAACTCCTCTCATATGCTGCAAGCCGAAGTCATTCACTGGGTATACTTTGCCGCGCAGATGCTCCTTTTCTACCAGTGTACCGGATACCGGTGCATGAATGCGATGATAATCCGTCGGGCTGAGATAGAGTACAAAAGCATAGCCGTGTGTGTACTTCTCAAGACGCGGAGAGCGGTTAAGAAGCTCTTCCAGCGTATAGTCTTGCCCCTTGACATTCAAAAGAGTGCCAGACGTAATTGGGCCGGTAAAAGTAATCCGTGCATCCACCGGACTGGTCATCACCTCGGCGTTCGTATCAATCGGGCGCATGCCCGCTTTTAATTTGCGTGTAAAATAGGCGTTCAGGGAGCGGTATTCTTTCCAATCCTGTTCCGCCTCATGCGTCTGGATCTGGTACGTACGTATAAAGGTGGGGATAAAAAGTCGGCTTGCACCGCTTTGCGCGAAGGAGCCCACAATCCGGCACACCCACTTGCGCGATGATAGCTCCGTCATAAGCCGCAGCCACTGTTTTGCCATTACAGATCCCCCTTGTTCATTTCCGAGCCGTCTTGGCCGGAACCTGTCCGGCCGCTCTGAACTATATTGACACAGAATGTGACGTAAATCAATACAGGGGACGGCCTGGTGAACGTTCGGTGCCTGACGAAGACATTCGTTCGAGAAGCCAACGAGCGTAAGCCATCGGCTGCGCGTATGTTTCTTTCCAGACATTACTCATGCCTGCCTGGCTAAAGCCATAGCGCTGATCACGACCGTTGCATTCGATAAAAATAATCTTGCCTTCATGGGTAATTCCCAGATCCAGTCCGACATCAGCGAGACGGGGTAGGTGTTGTGCCAATCGGTGGACGATTTGCAATGAGAGTCTCTCTAGCTCATTCATCAGCCGGGCTATGTTTGAGGTCTGCACCGTCTCTGTTCGTGATAACACCTCTGGTAGGGAACGGGCCGTGCCGCCCTGGGCTACATTCGAGACGAAAGTGTGGGATGGAGCAATTTTGGCAAACATGCCTGTCACGCCCCAGATTCCGCCATATCCGCGCTGAACTGTCACACGGATATCAAATGGACGATTGTCGCATAAAGCAAGCGGAATGGTTTCCTGAATGATATGAGGCACACGCATCAGTCGCTTATGCAGAAATAAAGGGAGTTCTCCGACATTCAACCGTAGTGTGGACCAACGCCCAGGTATCGTTGGATGAGCACATTGCAATGTCCAGCTTCCGCTGGAATGCCTCAGCCGCATAATTCCTCTACCCACGCTGCCGCTACTGGGCTTAATTACAACATCCCCGGTTTGCTCCATCAAGGTGCGGATGGAAGAAGGATCGCCTTGCAATGTTTTGGGCAGGTGGGAATGTAGCAGAGGGTCTTCCTGTAGAATTGCATGTATATGGTCTTTGCCGAAACGGTTTTGTTCATTAAAAATATAGAATCCCTTGTGTACCAGCCTGTTGATATCGCGGGCATTTTCATTTTGCCGATAGAGAGTGCGATTGTGGATGACTGGCGGCAACGGAAGAGTCATCTGCCGATACTCGTTGCCGTTTTTAACAAAAGCCCGGCACGTTCCGGTCGATATATGAATATCTTCCAGACGAAGAAAGCAGGGGATTAGCTCGTAGCTTAACCCGGCCTCCTCGTAATTGGCGATAGATTCATATCGCGTCCTCATGACGGGAATGCCCCGGTAAGTTGCCGGGTTGAGCATGACGCCGACATGCAACATGAGTATGTCCGCCCTCCTTATCGTCAATCCAACTGACCATATTGTGATTCTAGTCCATCATATGTATCAAAGATCGGCCAGGCATGGACGCTAGCCTTGCGATATGCCCAAAGTCATAAGCCAAGCACCTTTCAGAGCAAGAGACGATATGATACAAGATGAGTGTTGAAGGGTGAAGGAATAAGGTAAGGAAAGTAGGTGAGGTGATGCAGAGGCTGAAGGTAGCAGTCATTACACCGGGCTCTTTTGTTATACCTTCGTCCCGCAGCAGTTCAGTGGAGAGGGTAATTGCTCGTATGGTACCACTGGCTAGCCATAAGCTTCAGGCACAGATCTATGGCATAAGAGGGGCAGAAACACCGGATCACGGCGATGTTGACGGAATTCCTTGTATGCGCTATACGCGGGGAGCAGGATATATTCCCGAGGTAATCGTTGATTTGAAAAGATGGTTACCTGCGGTTATAGATGTACACAACCGCCCCGCAGTTGCTTATGCCATTCGCGAGGCTTTGCCCAATAGCAAAATTGTGCTGACTTTGCATTCCACCACGTTCATCCGGGAGCCTCACCTCAAACGGAAGGACATGGGTAGGCTGCTGTTGCCGCTGGATCGTATTATTGTGAACAGTGCGTATTTAGGGGCTGTTGTGGCTTCTGACAGTCCCGATGCGGTCAGAGAGCGCATCGTCATCAACAAGCTGGGTATTCATCCTGGCGATTTCCTACCACGGTGGACTCCTGCAGCAGAAGCGATCAGGTCGGCTCGATTGGAAGATTTCGGCTGGTCAGGCCGCCGAATCGTGTTATATGCAGGCAGACTGGTGCCGGGGAAGGGAGTTCATCGGTTGCTAAAGGCCTTGCGGCGTATCGTCCATACCTGTCCGGACGTGCTGCTGCTTATAGCAGGGAGTGCCTATTACGGTCACGACCGCCTCACGCCATACACCGCAGCATTGCATCGGCAGATACGTAAACTAAGGTTGGCGAGGCATGTGCACTTCCTGGGTTATGTGCCGCATCCGGCATTGGCCTCGTTATATCAGTTAGCCGATGTGGCGGTTGTTCCTTCAGTAGAAGCTGAAGCCTTCGGGCTGGTCAATCTGGAAGCCATGGCGGCAGGCGTGCCTGTGGTAGCCTCACGAATCGGTGGTATTCCGGAGGTTATACAACACGGCAAGACAGGCTGGTTGGTTTATCCGTCACACGGCGAGCAGGAAATGGCCGACGCCATCATCAGGTTGCTCCAGCAGCCTGACTTACGGCAACGGATGGGAGAAGCCGGGCTGGGGGAGGTGCGGAGCCAATTTTTATGGCAGCACTCTGCAGAACGCTGGGCTCAAATTGTAACAGACTGTGCAATTGAGTGACGTGGTCGTGGTTACGTGCATAGGCTATCGCATAGGCATTAGGCCATGATTCCCACCTGGGTGAATGCAGCGGAGCGACCGCTGTTTCACTCCTGTGTCAAAGGAGCGGTCATCATGAACCATCGCACGAACCATAGCCCTAAGGATAAAAAAATAGCACGGCGTAACCATTCCAATACTGTCCCCTCTCCCCGTGTAAACAAGGAGAAAACGGTTTCGCCTGCTGGCGCTGGCAGTCACAGACCCACTCAGCGTGGAACGGCAAGTATACCTGTCCCCGTAGAGAAGAATACCTCGCTTCATGCTGTAGAGGAAGCGGCATGGAAAAAGCATAAGCTTCCCAAAACGCTAGAGGAAGCGATGCAGATGAATCGAGCATCTGTGCTGCTGTTGTCTGTACCTGACTCAGATACCGAATGCGGAACGGAACACGACATGGCATCTATGAAGACGGAAGGTCAGACCGAGCAAGATTCGTTATTGGATTGTTCCATAACCAGTATTCACATTGCGGAAGGAAGACGGCGTCCAAAGCAGCGAATGCGCTTGCTAGAGCAAGAAAACCATCTAGCTTCTCAGACTGAAAAAGAATTAGGTCGGAATGCCATTCATGATGGCTCAGTGACCGATGACGGGATTACTGACAGTGAAGTGACTTCACCTCAATTTGGTAGCACTTCTTTTTATCTTCCTGCACAAGAAGTTACAAGCAAAGTGAACGTTGTGTTTGAGATGCCTTTTATAGATACGCAATATGCAATCACCGCCAATGCGAGCTTACCAGGAATAACCGTATCTGTTACCCAGCGACAGAGGTATTCGGCAGTGCTTACAGTGGAACGCAGACAATCGGGTTCGACATGTGAGGGATGGGTTCATTGGATTGCGATGGGACACTAGTCAAAGGCCAGAATATAAGTTGCAAATCAACTTCATAATGGAAAAAGGCGTCCCATAATGGGACGCCTTTTACATAAGGGCGGAGGCGGCAACGCGGTGGAGAAGTTAGAAGGGAAGTCAGATAATTGGTGAAGGCATTTTTTACTTCTGTTTAATAGGCAAAGCATGATAGTCAAAAGCCAAATCGAGCAAGGCGCTCGCTTCTTGACGCAGCAATAAATTCTTTGGACGGAAGGTAAAGGAGCCATCAGTATTGATGATGGTATCCGGATCTACGATTCCCTGTGAGGCAAGGGCTTGAATGGACTGGACCGCCCAGGCATCTGCAGCGTCGAGCAATTTCACCTGAGTGGCTTGGTCAGGTTGAATCTGCTTCAAGTTTTGAATCATGGTTGCTGCGACTTGTCTGGTAATCGGAGTCGTACGATCATATTTTGGTATGCCTACTTTGAGTTGCTTCTTGATTTTTTCAATTTCGTCTGGGAAAATATAACCTCCATGTGCGAGCAACAAGGCGTCAGCAAATTCCCCTTGTGTCATCGTGCCCTTCGGGTTAAATAGATTACCTGTTTTAGCATTCATGATGTTTAAAGCATGAAGATTGTCTATATGGCTTCTATAGTTACTCTTTTGCGGGACATCTGCAAAAGACGGTTTGAGATTGATTTTCTGAGATTGAGCTACAACGCCTAGACCTTTAGGACTGGTGTAATAAAAGTACGCGATTTCTCCAGCTTTGTTTTTCTGGAAAGCGAGCTTGTTTCCTTCTGCATCTTCAAACAACAATGGGTGAATCATTTTGAGTACTTGCTTTCCCGCAGTTTCATCTTCCATGACCAACGCCCCATTCTCATAGGAAAAGTGAGTACGAATCGCGAATACACGTGTATTTTGATACAGACCCACGTATTTTTGCGCTTCTTTTTCCTCTAACTGGTGGTACGTTGGTTTCTTCACAGTGATAGCTCGAGGGAAGTAATGATCCATGAACGCATCGTACACATCTAGACTCATCATGGAATCATTATTGTAGGACATGAAAAATGCGGTTTTTTGTTCAGGCACCAAAACCATCAATGAAGAATGTCCCGGCATGTTTCCGCCTTTTAATACCACATGTTGACCGTTGGCAAAGTCGTTGAAATATGTCTCAAATCCAACTGTCGCAATAGGAATCGTCTTATCTGCGAAAACTTGGTAGGCATGCATCATATCTATGCTTTTTTTACTTACGATTTGTTTACCTCCAAACTTTCCATTCTGTAGCTGCATAATCATGTACTTTGACATGTCTTCTCCAGTAGACAAAATGCTTCCTTGTGGTCCATCAGTTGGAGCGTGCCCATATGTTGGATGAGGATCACCAGTGGGACTGTAATGTGTAGCCATTCTCTTGAGAAGGTCAGGCGTAAAGCGCACACTGGTAGACTTCATGCCTAAGGGTTTAAAAATATTCTTTTCCATATATCGTGAGAAAGGTATGCCCGTAACATTCTCTACTGCATATCCTGCGAGTAAAAATGAGAAGTTGTCATACGTATAAGCTTCACCGGGCGATCGTACCACTGTCGGCATATGTTTAGGAATAAACGCCTTCATAGATATATTTCGATTAACGTATTCGGGTCCGGTTATCGTGGTGATATCGGGATAATCTACGCCGCTGGTATAGGTCAACATATCAAACAAGTTGAGGGCTTTTCCTGTTTTATTGGGTATTTTCAATCCACCGAGATACCGTTGTACATCTTGATCTAGTTTAAGCTTTCCTTTATCGACTTGTTGCATCACGGCCAAGGCGGTAAAAGTTTTCGAGACTGAAGCGATTTGGAAGACCGTGTCCTTATTGACTGGAATCTTCTTCTCTTTATCTGCATAACCGTACCCTTTATTGACGACGACTTTTCCATCATGGACGACGACAAAACTTGAACCGTTCACATTGTACTTCTTCATTTTTTTCGCGAATAACGGATCAGCAAAAGATTCTACTTCTTTTGCATTATTGGGAGCTTTCGTCATTTGAATATTGGCCGTAGATGTCGATGGTTTTAATTCTCCAACTTCTAATGATTGTTGGGAACAAGCAGAGATCATGCTGGTAGAAATGAGTAGCAGTGCAAGGCTTGCTTTATTTATTGCTTTTTTCATTTTCGAACTCTCCTTTTTTATTGCAATGTTCTTGTCAGCACACCGAGTTGTCGACTCACCCGTGTATGAACCGAGTGTAGCAAGCGGCAAGTCATAGTAGCTAGTGATCTTTCGTCTTCTAATGCATGACATCAAAAATAGAGCGTAGTACGGCTTGTTTTATAGTCATGACCTACAAATCATGACACTTTGACACTACCGTATGTGACAGACAACAAGTTAGGATTCGAAGGGCAATCATAACGTATTAGCAAATAAAATAAAGAGTAGGAGAGAATCAAATGACGAAAGAATCAGCTCGAAAAAGGTTGCAAGATTTCTACTTTTTGTTGTTTACCTTCGGATCTGGACTGTTTTATTTTTGCTTTTATTTGGTCAGCATTACATTTGCGTTAGCGATGACGGTTATCTTCGTGGGTATTCCCTTGTTGGCGCGTGTGTTGCGAACAACTCACACGTTTGTCCAATATGAACGCATTCAGACGAAGGTTTATACGGACATATCAATAGAGCCAATCCTGACAAGGACAAACAGTGGAAGGGATAAATGGATGAAAGCGAGAGAAGCAATTCTTAGTAGTAGCAATTGGAGGGCCGTTTTTTGGCTTATGCAGAAATTTTTTATTGGGGTGATTAGCCTCATATGTGCCGTTATATTGTACATAGCTCCACTCGTATTTATCGTTACACCGATACTTTTTCAACATCTTGAGCTATACTTATTGGGATTCGCTGTAGATTCATGGGAAAAGGCTATAAGTGTCATGATCGCTGGGTGTATTCTCGTCTGGATCAATACCCGCATTGGAAAGAGCCTAGTTCAAATCGTTGGAATGTACACGCGCTCTATGTTCAAAGCTATTAAGGAGTGATAATTTGTTTACAGCTTGGAAACAATGGCTCTGGTATGACTGGTTATTGCTTTGTATACGTTTTGTCATCTGGTTCTCATTGATGATAACTACGATCCAACACCAAGACCATTTAACTGTGCCCCTTTGGATCATCATTCTTTGGGAAGTTGTCTCATTTTCAGTACCTTGGATTTGTTTAATGTTCAGTTATCGCTACTATCTGCTTACTGAGATGGTTTTGTTTGGCGGAGTGTGCTTCTACTTAACCTTATTATTTCCGGGGGCGTATCTTGCATTTTTAATGCCAACTTTCATGATCGCGGCAAATAGTGCTCATAAATCATTCCGTTGGTCGGGTTCTATCACAGTTGTTTTGTTTCCGTTGCTCATTGCAATGTTTTCCCCAGGAACAGATCTATGGGCGATTATCCCACAAATCGGTCTGACTTTTGCGATGGGATTTTCCTTTCACTTACTAGTTTCTAATTATCGCCAAAATGAAGTTATTCGCAATCAGAAGCTTGTGCTGGAACAGTACCTATCTCAGATTGAGCAGATTACTTTGTTGGAGGAGCGCGATAGACTTTCCAAAGATTTGCATGATACGATGGGGCATTCCTATACCTCGATCATTATGGGGTTGGAAATATTGCGTACGGAATTAGCGACAAAAGATGGAGAGCAAAAAATCGACTCATTATTGCAATTGGCCCGTAACAGTATGGAGGAAGTGAGAGCCTATTTGCATCAAATAGATTCACCACAAGAATCACTTCCCTTGACTGTTACTTTGCAACAATTAGCAGAGGAGTTCCAGAAACATGCACAAGTAAATGTACGCACTCGAATAATAGGGGAAGAGTACATAGTCTCCAAACAAGCGAAAATGACGTTCTATCGGAGCTTGCAGGAATCGCTGACTAATGCCGTGCGCCATGGACAATCCACTGAAATCATTGTGTCACTGCATTTTGAACCGCAACAGACGAGATTGGATGTGCAGGATAATGGCGGCGGAGTGGAGGAGTGGAAGGATGGCTTCGGATTAACTGCAATGAAAGAACGTGCGACACAGTTACAAGGAAGAGTCACTGTATACTCCGAAAAAGGCGAAGGGACGTTCATTTCATGCGTGTTACCCAGACTGGTACAATTGTCCGATGAACGAATCCGCTTGTGTATCGTCGATGATCATTCGTTTATCCGAGACAGTCTCCATACCATCTTGGACAGACAGGAGGACCTAGAGGTGGTGGGGGTGGCCGAAGATGGGGAACAGGCTGTGGAATTGTGCAGAAGCCTGAATCCGGATTTAATATTAATGGATTTGGAGATGCCCAATCAGGATGGGATTCGTGCAACCCAAATAATCAAGGAGACATGGCCTGACATTCGCGTCCTCATCCTGTCAACGTTTCAGGATACAGAGAGGGCGAAGGAAATCATGCGAAGCGGCGCTGACGGCTATTTGCTGAAATCCATAGAATCGCGTGAACTGGCTGAAACGATTCGCCTCGTCTATCGGGGAGGCACGGTAATTAACCAAGATTTGTTCCATAGAATGTGGGACGGAAATGATGAAGAAGAGTCAGTCGGACCGAGGTCAGATGGAGAAGAGTATGGCTTAACGAAACGTGAACTAGAGGTTTTGAATCTTTTATCTCAAGGAAACCGTTATAAAACAATTTCTGAGAAACTTTACCTATCCAACGGGACAGTAAGAAATTACGCCTCCACTCTCTATGACAAGCTGGGAGTCAACAATCGAGAAGAAGCTGTGCAAAAAGCAAGAGATACAGGATTACTTTTATAAGAGAAAAGGACGCCCCTTTGAGGGGGCGCCATAAATAAGGGGGGAAGGGGTGCAGACTTGTACACTGCACCCCTATTTTTCGTCCATGGTATGGGCAGAGCCAAGTGACAGTTGCACAATGGCAAAGGTCTATGGACGAGAAAATGAGGAGGATCGTGTATATGATTTAGTTTACGCCTACAGCGTCAAAAGACTTGGCAGCTGCAGTTGCTTCTGCTGAGTTCGCCCCGTACAGATCTTTTGCGGCTTGGATCACAGCAGCACGTGCGTTGGAGAAGTCGGAAGAAGAAGTCAGGTAGTTCGTAAAGGCACTATAATAAATTTGCACCGCAGCATCGCGGCCAATTCCATTTACAGTAACGCCATGGAAAGTACCGCCTTGTGCCAACAAGTAGTAGGCTTTATTGATAATACCGCTGTTTGTATGAACGCCGCCGTTATCGGAGCTGCCTTTATACAGGTTGGAATAGTGATCTGGTTGATCATACAGAGTAGGATTGGACATTGAGCGAAGAGCATCGCCTGCAATGTTTGGCGTATAAATATCATCGCCTACAAGCCAGTTTTTACGTTGAATGTCATTACCGATAACGTCCGAGAAAGCCTCATTCAATGCGCCGGACTCTCCGTAATATTCCAAATTCGAAGTATACTCTGTGACACCATGTGTAAGTTCATGCCCTACTACATCGGGGTCCCCGCTGAAGGCGATAAATGTGCTACCGTCTCCATCTCCATAAGTCATTTGGGAGCCGTTCCAGAAAGCGTTGTTGTAGCGGCTGCCGTAATGAACTGTCGAACGGAGTTGCAGACCACGTCCGTCAATGCTGTTGCGTCCAAATTTGGATTTATAGTAATCATAGGTTTTGGCAGCATACGCATGGGCATCCACACCGGCTGGATCATTCCATACATTATCAGCATCTGTCAAAAGGGTGCCTGGGATGCTTTGGCGGTTGGAGGCCGTGTAAGTCACGATACCGTTACCGCGTGTGGTATCTTTTAACTGGTAGCTACTGCCGGAAGCGGTAGTAGTGAACGATTTGGAATCACCAAGCACACCTTTACCTGTGCCTGTCGCTTCATTAATGATGTCATACTGGAATACGATGCTGCCGTCATTGGCATCAATAATGTAGCGGGTACGCAGTGGGGCAGGTTCTAAAACATTAACTTCTGTCACATAAACTAGCAGCAGGTCATCCCCTTTAGGGTAGTAGTAGAGTTCTGCTTTAGGATCTACTTCAGGCTGTAGATTAGCGATTTTGGCAATGGAACTTTTTTCGGCCTCCACTGCTTCAATTTTGCTATCTTTCAGGACAGATGCCTTATCAAGACTCAGCTCGTCCTTATCAACAGAAAGCGTTTTGTCGTTGTTAGCTGCTTCGGCGTAAGTATCTTTACTTACACTGCTTGGCTCCTCAGCGTCTTTAGAAATAGTATCGTCGGAGGTAGGGAGGGCTTCAATACGTGCAGCTGCTTCTTTATATGCGGTGTAAACCGCTTCAGAAGCGCTGATTTTTGGAGTTGTACCTTGCGTAGCTTCTTCCTGCTGATCCTCATTAATCACCGCTCCTAAGTAAGAGGTGACCTCACCAGATTTGCCCACATGAATAGTTTGCTCAGCTCCATATACGGGAATCCCGTTTACATACTGCTTCAGTCGATAATGGCTCACACCGGACTTGTCGCTTGTGCGATCAACGATTCGGAATTGTTCACGTACACTGGAGCTATCCACACCCAGTAACGATTTCTTTTGTCGATTCAAATAGCTCCATACAATGTCGTCCCCTGATACCGAGGAAGGAGCTTTCCATTGCTCGGCGTGGAAGGTCGGTGTAAGCTGTGCTGGTCCCGAAACGGAACTCTCCGCAGATGCACCAGACGCCACAGACCCTAATAACATAGCTCCTCCAAGAAGCGAAAACCATACTTTTTTCATAAAAATTCACTCTCCTCGATTAATGTCAGGACGAATTATCCTGCTTTGAATAAGGCATTACGCCATTTATGTAGGTCGTGTTGTCGTCTGGAATAGAAGAATGGAACATGAAGAGAAATACCGAAGTGTTTTTCATGAAGCGTGCGTGAAAAGAGGGTACTGCATTTGAAGCAAGTAGCCTAAAAAGGTAACAAACTCCTCCCTTCCTGTCGTATAAAAAGATAGTGGAATAAAAGCGGATAATGGAAAAAAGTTGCCTTATGCAAAAAAAACAAAAGTTGATTTTTCGAACTCCCATCATCTGGCTCTGATATTAGCACAGAGAATGACGGACGAGAAGATCTATGTAACAAATTTATCCAAAATGATTCTTTAGACCCTAAAAACTCATTTATTTAATAGGAATAATAAGTTTTGTAAAATAAAGTCGAAAATTGCTGTGTCGAAAAGACTCCACGCTTGCCGTTACACACGGCTTTTGGACCGCATAGGTTATGTTGAACTGTCCTAATCATGCTGTTCATCTATACAGCAGCAAGGGAGGTGAGACGGGAGCATGAAAAAGCGTGGAAGAGCTGGATTCAAGATTAATCGGAGGCGGCATTCAAGGGCTTATTATCATTCTAAGATGTGGCTGCCGTACCGAATGCCGAACATGGATAAGAAGCCGATAGTCTCTGACAAGAGCGATGTACTCGAAACGGAGAGAGGGGCACAAATCGGCGAAGCGCGGCCATCTGAACCATCATCAGCGGGAAAGATTATCGTATCTGTCATTATTCCGGCCATGAATGAGCAAAGAACAATCGGAGCTGTGATTCGCGAAGCGCGCCATGTCCATCCACATACAGAGGTTATCGTCGTTGAGAACGGATCACACGATAGAACGGCGAAGGTGGCTGCGGCGGCGGGGGCTCGTGTACTTTCCTTCCCGGAACCGCTCGGACATGATGTTGGCCGTCGTATTGGAGCGGAAGCGGCATCCGGACAGATCCTGCTTTTTCTGGATGGTGATATCGTCATTCCCTGCGTCAGACTTCGGCCATTTATACAGGCCGTAAGTGCAGGAGCGGATGTGGTGCTGAATGATTACCATGGACCTGTGAATCGCACGCCCATACATCCTGTAGTTGAGGCAAAGCATGTATTGAATATCTTGTCGAATCGTGCTGATTTAGGGGGAGCCTCTATGACTGGTATTCCACACGCCATAAGTCAAAAGGCTTTAAAGGAAATAGGTCTAAAGTCCTTGGAGAAACCTCCGCTATTTCAAGTGATGTCTATCGTCTCCGGGTTGCGAGTGGTGACTGTACATGGAATAGCTGTCGGTAAAATGAACGCAACACGTAAAAAACAGAACGGCAAGGACCCGCTGGCAGATGTAATTGTCCAGGATCACCTGGATGCTATTGCCTGGCTTACATCACGTCTGGGAGCACGTGCGGGATATACAGATTTGGAGCGCAAACGGATCAGAGACGAGGTGAAAACGTGACTAGAGTATATCGTAGAAGAAAGCGTGAAGACCCGGGCTGGGGGCTAAGACGTATACAGCGAAAACGAGAAACGACGGCTTCGATGCATAGCCGCAGGGTGAGAAAACTCTCACCTCGGGCAAAAGAAATGCCCGAAGTCCATCTGACTGAGGAACGTGAAGCCTCCAGTGATATTGTATTGCAGGGGACCGCAGCAGCCGTGGTCAGCGTCTGTAATGAGGAGACTACGATTGACCGGGTACTGGGTGAGCTGGAAAAACTTCCGCTTGCGGATATCGTGGTCGTATTAAACGGCTGTACGGATGGTACGCGCTCCGCCGTAGCCAAACGTCATCCTGGCGCGACTCTCGTCGACGTACCGGGTCGTCTGGGGCATGATGTTGGCCGTGCGGTAGGCGCACGTCTGACGCAGGCTGATATTGTGCTGTTCGTGGACGGAGATTTGCCGATCCCAGCGTCTGATTTGCTGCCTTTTCTTCAAGCGGTGGATCAGGGAACGGATGTGGCGCTTAATGATCTGGGCAGACATTTGCCGCCTTATACCCAGCAGGACAGCGTAACACGGTGCAAAGGGTTTCTGAACCGCGTACTGCGCAGGTCGGATCTTGGAGCAAGCTCATTGACCGCTGTACCGCATGCATTATCTCGGCGTGTGCTGGATCAACTTGGGCCAGCCGTGCTTGCGGTACCGCCGAAGGCCCATGCGATGGCGATTCTGCATGGCATGATCGTGGCAGCCGTACATGCTGTCGATGTGATTAAAACAAACCGCAAGCGGACCTTCAATGTCGGGAAAGGGAACGCTATGGAGCAATTAATTATCGGCGATCATGCAGAGGCGCTGACGGCCGTGTTTCAGGTAGCCGGGTATTCTCCGTTAGGGCCTGTTCCAACACGGGTAGACGTTGCCAAAGGGAGGAATGCACGATGAGTCTGACGAGCATCATTATTCCGACTTATAATGGCCTGCATTTATTAAAACCGTGTATCGAGGCGATTCGAACACATACCATAGATGCACCGTATGAAATTATTGTTGTGGACAACGCTTCGAATGACGGGACGGATGATTTTTGCGCATCTGAGCGGCTAATTAGCATACGTCTTCCTGAAAACAGGGGCTTTCCGGCAGCTTGTAACAGAGGAATTCGTCTGGCTTCGGGTGACCAATTCGTCATTTTAAACAATGATGTGACGGTTACACGGGGATGGCTATCGAATATGTTGGCTGCTTTGCATAGTGAAAGCACAGTGGGATTGGTGGGACCGGTGACGAATTACGTCAGCGGTATTCAGCAGATTCACGGAATAGAAGGAGATATGGCCAGCTGTCTGAGGTATGCGGAGCAGAATAATGCAAGTAATCCCTCCAGATGGCAAGAGGTCAAGCGGTTGGTCGGGTTTTGCCTGTTATTCCGGCGTGAGCTGATGGAACGGATCGGATTGCTGGATGAACGGTTCAGCCCCGGACATTATGAGGATGACGACTATTGTCTGCGTGCACGCGTGCATGGCTACAAGCTGCTAATGTGCAATGACTGTTTTGTCTATCACCAGGGAAATGCGAGCTTTTCGCGCTCGGAATCTTCCTGGCTCAAAGAGCTGATCGAGCGGAATTATCGATTATTTATAGAAAAATGGAGCGTAGATCCCAGAGTGTTTATCGAAACGGGAATCCCATGCACTGAACATGCTGTCGAAGGAGGAAGGAAGATATGAAAGGGGTTATTCTCGCAGGAGGAACCGGGTCGCGCCTTCATCCGTTGACTACATTACTCAACAAGCATCTGCTTCCGGTCGGCAAGTATCCGATGATCGTATATGGTATTGAAAGGCTGCGACAAGCGGGGATTACCGATATGCTCATTATTATTGGTAAACAATCGGCCGGACTGTACACTGATTTTTTAGGCAGCGGCAGTAATTATGGTGTCCAATTGACATACCGGATTCAAGAAAAAGCGGGCGGCATTGCGGAAGCACTCGATTTGGCAAGAAGCTACATGCAGTCAGAGGAGAAGTTCACTGTTTTATTAGGTGATAATTTGTTCAAGGAAGACTTGGGACCTGTCATCGAACGCTTCAAACAACAGCCACCGGGGAGTGCCAGAGTCTTGCTGAAAAAGGTGGCAGATGCCCGTCGTTACGGGGTACCCGTGTTTGATCCCGAGCGCCCGGAGAGCATTACGCGGATTGAAGAGAAGCCGCAGCATCCCCAGTCCAAATATTGCGTTACGGGTATCTATATGTACGATACTGCCGTATTCGATAAGATCCGGGAGATAACGCCTTCAGCACGTGGTGAGCTTGAGATCACCGATGTTAATAACTGTTATGCTGCTGAAGGCAAGCTGGAATATGATATTTTACGGCGCTACTGGAGCGACGCAGGAACCTTCGATTCCCTTCAGGAAGCTGGAGTGAAAATGAAGGGACTTCTACCTTGATTTCAATGAAACACCATCCAGCCGGGCCAGGCATATAGTATAGGCATAATGCCACCCGGAGGAGTGAACGGCATGAAACGCCTGAGTACGCAAAGGAAACACAGCAAACGGCTCGGAAAGAAGGGCTATTGGTCAGGATATAACAGGGGCCAGGAGCAAGGCAGGAAGTTGGGGCAGGCTTCGTTCGGCAAGATTTTTGAAGGCGTAAGTATTATCATTGTGTCCTGCAATCAGCTTCAACAGCTCCGTGCTTGCATTCATCATATTGAGGAGAATACGAGCCATCCTCACGAAATTATTGTAGTGGACTGCGGCTCGACGGACGGGACACCTACCTATTTGCTCCGTAAAAGCATCGCTGTACGCTATGCGCTGCTAACAAAGGATGTTCAGATGATCGGCAGTCTGAATCAGGGACTGATGATGGCCAAAGGTACAACTATTGTTGTACTGGACCCAAACTCGATGGTGACTCCTGGCTGGCTGGACCGGTTGATGGGCTGTTTATACAGCGATTCGCGTATGGGAGTTGTCGGCCCTGTAACGAATGGTCCATTCGGAGAACAGCAGATTGAGGTTCCTGATATGAATGAAAATGAAGTACGTCCATTTGCCACGGCCTATAATATTCCCAACCCGGATGCATGGCGAGAGACTGAAAGCCTGTCCGCATTTTGTCTACTACTGCGCAGAGACACTTTGGTAAAGACGGGATATTGGGACGAAGGATGCCACAGTATTGAGGAAGCCCATGCAGATTGGCTGCTGCGTGTACGCTTGTTGGGGATACGTATGGCAATTGCCGGAGATGCGTTTATCCATTTTGCAGAAAGTGATCGGGATACGGTTTATGGTTTTCCTCAAACGGCCGAAAGCATCGGTTCAACGGAGGAAAGGAGCCGGAACCGATCCTTTTTTGTCCAAAAGTGGGGGGACACGGATAAGCTGTTCCACGACCCGGAATTTGGAACAGCAGAGCCGCACGGCCAAGGATTATCAAGTAAGGAAGCCCACTTATCAGCAGCAAGTTTTTATCCCGTCGGAGCGCTTGTTCAGGGACCGTCCGGTGCAGTATTTCGGATAGAGCCGGGAAGTAGACGGCGGCTGCATGGAGCCAGTGATGCGGGAGATAAACATGTGCTTCTCGTTAGAGTGTCTCAGCTTGATTTGTTGGCGCTTCCCTTGGTAGGTGAGCCGGAGGCGACAGTCTCCGGCAGCGCTGACGCCCCCCCTGTAGCTGTGGCGCCTGAGGAACCCTTGCCCGTGCTGGCGGCTCCTGAGCTGGGGAACATGTCCATGTTGCCCACACTTCATATCCCGGCTCAACGCAAACGATGGATTGAGTTACTGTATGCTGAAGGTGGGCAACTGTACCAAATCGGCAACGGCTGGAAAAGACCGTTCCTTACCCTCTACGCTGTGATGAGCTGGCGGGCTGAGGACTATCC
This sequence comes from Paenibacillus sp. JJ1683, assembly GCF_053006485.1. Classification (NCBI taxonomy): domain Bacteria; kingdom Bacillati; phylum Bacillota; class Bacilli; order Caryophanales; family Paenibacillaceae; genus Paenibacillus; species Paenibacillus sp. JJ1683. The sequence goes on along the minus strand of NZ_CM129820.1, from coordinate 4,560,364 downwards.
AATTCAGTTTTTGTCCTCCGAAGAATTGTCGGCATTGACGGAGAAGCAGCCTATTATTGCTCCACCGGTGTTGCAAGGGCATTTATGATGATCGAATAGGCTTTTTTAGGCGGAACCGACTACTCGCTGCGGCATACGCTGTAGTAGCGGAAAGCCCGTAGGTATTTCGTGCGTTCCGCACGGCGGAACACATAAAGGAGGGGCTTATGCATAACGAGTTAGATGATTTGCTGATCCATATTTCGCACTCGCAGCAGCAGATGTCTAGGCTGTTGGATGCGGAACGGCAGGTGGTCGTGCGCATGGCACAGATCATACATGAACTGCCGGATGAGGAGCCGCGTTTTGATGGAATTCCGGGCATTATTGATAGCTCGGGACAAGTAAACAAAAGCATTGTTGCCTATTTGAACGGTATTGCCGACCTTCAGGAAGCAATGGCTGAAATGCTCGTTCGTGTCGTGAAGGAGACGGCATACTCGGAAGAGGAGTAGTGTAACAATCGAGGGTAGGGAGTGAACACATGAGTAGGGAAAAAGCAATGATTCACATGTTGGACGCAGCCTCCAAGATGCAGCGGAATGTGTCTATGATCCTGGAGGCCAAGGCGGTCGAAGCAGAAAAAATGCGTAATTGGACGCTGAACCATCTGGCGCCTCACGCATTTGACACCGATGAAGAGCAGCTGGGGCGGCCTTTGGAAATTCACGAGCAGATGGTGGAAATGCTGGAGGGATTAACCCGGCTTCAGACTGGACTATGCAGCAATCTCAAAGCATTGCTGGACCAGGATGAGCAGCAGGGTGGCGGAATGGAAGGGATGATGGGAGGCATGGGCTCGGGGGATATGAACTAATGAGCATGAGGCGTGAACGTGAGATTAAGCTGGATATGATGGAGTCTATTGCTGCCAGCCAGCACGCCGTTGCCCGGATGCTGACCAGTCTTGCGGACTTGACGCCCCATGCGGATATGTCGGCTCCCCGTCTGGAAGAGACCATCCGTATACTCAGCAACTATCAGGGAGAAATCACGAAAATGTTGGCAGGTATTCCTTTAAGAAGACAGGTATATGGGAAACCGACGAAGCCGTGGCTCCATGTGCCTGTTCAAAAAAATGAAACCCAGACGAGAAAGCAAAGGAGGAATGAAAATGAGTACAAGGTGGGAACGCACTACTCGAGACAAAGCCCGCAAAAGACGTAAAGATGCCCGGCGTTCTAGCATTCGCAGATTAAAACGGAGAAGAAGACGTCTGCTTGCTCTTAGACGCCGTAAAAGGGGGCTTCATTCAGTACGTAGAAGACGTTCTCTTCTGCGGCGGCGGAAAAAACCTCAAGCTAATCCAGCCGCAGCTCCTTCTGCGGAGAACCCACAGCCCGCTCCTGTTGTATTGGAGCATGACCCGCAGGCATTCCAGCAGGGATATGATGCTGCTTACAATGAGGGTTTCAATTCAGGCTTTGCCAAAGGTTATGAAGATGGCCACCAGGTCGCTTACAAGGCACAGTAAACTATGAAAATCATCTATTACGGTTAACCCCCCGAAGCCTAGCAGCTTCGGGGTTATTTGCGTTTCGGTAGTTGGACGGGCAAACGCCAATTTTGTCCGGGCAGTGGCAGTCGTCCATGATGCGTTTGACCCCTGTGCATATAGTTTAGGAGTGACAGAAGTTTATCCTACAACAGGACAGGGTGAAGGATGTGAATGATCAACGAAGCGGAAATGAACGCGAAGCACACCGATGCGGCTATCGGGAAGGGCGCAGAATGGGCGGTTGCACGGCTGCTCTGTCACAGGTCGTGGCAATACAACCTGCTGTTCGCCAGTTGAAAGTGTTGTATATTCCGCAAGGTTTCGCAGCTATAGACACAGGTGTGCAAGAAGCATTGAGCCAAATATGCAGCTCGTGCGCCATCGGTACTCCTGCCACGATGCTGGCTGACGCTGAGGCTCACCGTCCAGACCTCTTATTGGTCATGAACGGGCTGCATGTTTTTCCAGCGGATCATCTGGAGCAGGTACAACAAATACGAGCCATGGGCATTCGGACGGCCATATGGTTTGTAGATGATCCCTACTTTACGGAGGATACGGCGTTGATCTGTCAATCCTACGATGTCGTTTTTACGCATGAAATTTCTTGTCTGCCGTTTTATCGGGATCAAGGAGTAACGAGGGTCCACTATATGCCGCTTGCTGTGTCAGCCCGTATCTTTTATCCACGTCGGGTAGAGCGTGAGCATCAGCATGATATTTGCTTCATTGGGAATGCCTTCTGGAACCGTGTGAAGCTGTTTGACTACCTTGCTCCCTTCTTGGCGGATAAAAGAGTGCTGATCGTAGGTGGGCACTGGGATCGGCTAACCCGGCGGGATGTGCTGGAACGCTTTATCCGTCCGGGTTTTATGGAACCGGAAGAGACCGCTCAATACTATAACGGCTCCAAAATTGTTATCAATATGCACCGCCCGACAGACCCCGGACTCGATAATCGGAATACACACCAGTTGTCAGCGGAGTCCATCAATCCTCGGACATACGAAATTTCTGCTTGCGGAACGCTTCAAATGACGGATGTGCGGAAGGATCTGAGCCGTTATTACCAACCAGGCTATGACATTGAGACCTTCTCGGGAGCAGAGGAATTGAAAGTGAAGCTGGACTACTATCTCAAGCATGACTGGGAACGCGAACGCATAGCCTGGCGCGCACTGCACACAACCATGCAAAAGCATAGGTACTCGAATCGTATGGAAGAATTGCTGGACAAGGCGATGGCCTAAAGTAAACACCATAAACAGTGAGGAGTGAAAGTGATGACGATATCTACGACAGGACCGTATGACCCAGCTGTTTACCAGACGGCGGCGGCCTCCTGGGAGAAGGGGAGAGCTGCGGGAATCCATGACGGATACGACGAGGGATACCTGCGCGGACGTGCTAACGCGATTATGTCGCGAACCAAAGCAACGTTCCCTTCTCGACAGATCCATGTACTGTATGTCGTCTCGGGCAAAGGCCTTCCGTATTCTCCGCTGGATGAGGCGGTCATTACCACGTTGCAGAGCATGACGGCTCAGGTTACCGTAACAGACCCGCGCCAGCCGGTAGGAGATATTGCCGCTCAGCTTCGTCCGAATCTGATGCTGGCACTGGATGGGATGGATCTACCGTTAGAACAGGTGGCTGCAGTACGCCAGTTGGGCATTCCCACTGCCATCTGGCTGACAGACGATCCCTATTACACCGATACGACGACCAAAATTGTGACGAATTATGATTATGTGTTCACCTTAGAAATGAACTGTATAGAACTGTATCGTCAGTTGGGTTGCACGTCTGTGCACTATTTGCCCTTTGGAGCATTTTTGACTCACTATTTCCCACTCAGCTCGCCTGCTTCAGTCCGGCGTGAGATTGGATTTACAGGTTCAGCCTACTGGAATCGCATCTATTTTTTCAATCCGATTATGCCGCAGCTCATGGCTCGTAACATTAAAATCAACGGAATCTGGTGGGATCGTCTCCCGGATTATCAGTCGTATGGTGACAGAATTGAGCTGGGACGCTGGATGTCTCCGGCTGAGACAAATGATACGTATAACGGCAGCAAAATCGTAATTAATCTTCATCGTTCCCACCAGGATGATTCAGTGAACAACAACTCACTGAAAATTCCGGGGGTTTCGCCAAATCCTCGCACGTTTGAAATTTCCGCCAGTGGCACGTTGCAACTGACGGATACAAGAGACGATCTGGCTCGTTTTTACAAGCCAGGCGAAGAGATTGAAACTTACAGTTCTCAGCAGGAACTGCTGGAGAAGGTTGAGTTTTATTTAACGCATGAAAAGGAGCGCCGTGAGATTGCTCTGCGTGCGCTGGAACGAACCCTGCGGGAGCACACGTATGGTCACCGGATTGACCAACTGCTATCGGTCATATTCCCATAAGGCCATTCACACACGTCCGATGGTTGTTATTTTTAAAGGAGGTGAACTCCGATCAAGCCGAAAATGATGCTATTCAGCCATGTCAGCAACGTTCGCAGTATTACAGGGGCGGAAAAGCTGCTGCTGCAATTTTGCCTAGACGTTCGTACGTATTTCGATTGCATTCTGGTAACGCCTGGTGAAGGACGGCTAACCTCAATGGCCCGCAAGCGTGGGATCACTGTCCAGATTCAGAATCTATTCATGCTGCATGGCATGTATACTCCGTACGAGGGATTGGCGCAGGATGCGGAGAATTTGCGAAATCATGTGGCGTACGCGCCGTTGCTCCAGATGCTTGGGCAAGCTCGGCCTGATGTGGTGCTGGTCAATACCTGTGTGAACGTCATGCCAGCTATGGCTGCCCAAGAGCTTAATATTCCGGTGATCTGGAAAATAACAGAGGTCATTAATCAAAATGCGCATACGCCAGTTTCTGTCTCCATTATTGAGCGTTATAGCCAATGGGTCATCGGCATTTCGCAAGCGGTTATGCGTCCTTTGTATGGCAGGGGATTGACACGTCAGCATACGGTGTTGTCTCCATGTCGGGATATGGAAATGCCGTCTCCCAAAGAGCATGTGCTGGAACGGAAGAGGAAACGTGAAAAGCTGGGACTGCGGGATTTTCATATCTGCATTGGTTATATTTCATCCTTTATCTACGAAGCCAAAGGGCTGTTGCCTTTTGTCCAAATGGCTCTAAAGCTGTGTGAAACCAATTCGCAGTGTCGTTTCTGGATCATCGGCAGCTCAGTGGACTCCGAGTATTACGTAAAATGTGTCTCTTTGATTCGCCAGTCCCGTTATAGCCGCCGCTTCCAGTTCAGTTCATTTGAGGAGTCCGTCTCAACAGCCTATAGCGCAATGGATATTGTTGTGATCCCTAGCATGGTGGAGGAAGGCTTTGGTATGACGGCCCTGGAGGGTCTGGTTTACGGCAAGCCTGTAGTAGCCTTTGCTCAGGGCGGGCTTGTGGAATTGATGGAGGCGACTGGAAATACAGATTTTTTGGTAGAGCCGGGAAACAGCGACATCCTGGCGCAAAAAGTAGGCTACCTGCTCGATCATCCCGAGGAAATGGAACGAATTGGTGTGCGCAACAACAGTGCGGCTACGCGTGTGTACGGACCCGATTCCTACCGAAGCAGTCTGCATGTCATGGTCAGTCAATGGGTATGTCATCATCCGCATTGGTTCCCATTGATTCAGCAGCCGGGTGGACCGGTATGGACGAGGGAAAGCGAAGGACTGCGTCAGGTCACTGCTATACCTGAGGCTTATGCCCACACTGTTCGAGAATTTCCCGAATCGGTGGTTAATCAACTGCCGGTGCTGGGCCTGCCGCCAATTGAATATGCAGCTATTCAGGGCTTGCCACAACCAGCTCCCCCTTTGCCTGAGGCACCATCTGAGTTGCCTCGCCGCAAGCGTAGTATTCGGGCAAGATGGCCAAAGGGACGCAAGCATACCAGACTGCGGAATCGAAGGTACAAGAAAAGCGCTGGCAGAAGCCGTCTCAAGAAAATTCACGGGTCCCCGTTATATCGAAGATCCAAGTCCAAACAGAAGCTCAAGCGGAAACTCAAACTCCTGTCACGGCGATCCAAAGCGCACAAGCAGAAGCGAGTCATACTCAAGGCCAGACAGCATTCCAAACAACGGTCCGGGTGAACATACAACGGACCGTTGAGATGAACGTTTAGCCGGAGCACAGCCAGTCTGCTGGATGGCTATTATTCATTGAACTCCACAGTTCTATGAAACAACGACAGCAAAGGTGGGTTCCAAAACCATGAAAATATTGACCGTGCTCGGCACAAGACCGGAGATTATACGGCTCAGCCTGATTATTCCGAAGCTGGACCATTATGCAGATGAACATGTGCTTGTGCATACGGGCCAAAATTATACGGAAAGCCTGAGCGGACAATTCTTCCGCGAGCTGGGTTTGCGCGCCCCGGATTATGTGCTTCAGGAGAAAGCGGGAACGCTGGGCAAACAACTGTCTGCCATGTACTCGCAGATGGAGGACATTTTAAACAAGGAACGCCCGGATCATGTACTTTTGCTAGGTGATACGAACAGCGCCTTATGTGCCCTGCTTGCGGAACGTATGGGTTACCCCGTTGTGCATATGGAGGCAGGGAACCGCTGCTATGATCTGGATGTGCCAGAGGAGAAGAATCGGCGCGTCATTGATGCGATTTCTACCATTAATATGCCTTATACAGAGCAAAGCAAGCAGCATCTACTACGCGAAGGCTTTCCAAGCCAACGAATTATACTGACTGGAAATCCGATCTATGAAGTAATGCAACACTATGAGAAAGAGGTATCCGGCAGCGAAATTCTGAAAAAGTTAGGACTGTCGCCCGGAGAATATTTCCTGGTCACTGCCCACAGAGCTGAAAATGTCGACCATCCGCCGCATTTGCTGGCTATTTTGGATGGTCTTAACCGAGTAGCCCGGCAGTTCGGGCAGCGTGTCATTTGCAGTATTCATCCCCGCACGGCCGCCCGGATCGCAAGCCACCCGCCGATCCAGCTTGATCCGCTGGTAGAATTCCACGAGCCGTTCGGTTTTTTTGACTTCGTTCTGCTGGAGCGACATGCCCGCTGCGCTTTGACGGACAGCGGTACCGTACAGGAAGAATGCTGTGTCATGGGGGTGCCGACGGTCACGATGCGTCGCACGACCGAAAGGCCGGAAACGGTAGATTGCGGCAGCAATATCGTGTCCGGTCTTGATGGCGAGGTTATAGCAAATGCGGTAGCCTTAATGACCGGGATAGCTCATAAGTGGCAATGTCCCGCAGGCTATCTGGCGGAAGATGTGTCGGATAAGGTAGTAAAATTTCTGCTTGGAGGGAAACGGCATGTTTGAAAACAAACGTATCTTGGTTACCGGCGGTACCGGCTCCTGGGGGCATGAGCTGGTTGCCCAGTTATTGCCGCGTAACCCCAAAGAAGTCATTATCTTTTCACGCGGAGAATCGAGTCAGGTTGCAATGAACAGGCAGTTTGAGGATGAACGACTCAGCTTCTGTATTGGGGATATTCGGGATAAGGATGCGCTGACTACCGCTTGCCAAGGAGTAGACTATGTATTCCACTTGGCGGCTCTCAAGCACGTACCTGTCTGTGAGGATCAGCCCTATGAGGCGCTCAAAACGAATGTCGTAGGCACCCAAAATGTAATCGAGGCCGCTGTCGCCAATCAGGTAAAGAAGGTCATATATATATCGACTGACAAGGCGGCCAACCCTTCCAATTTTTATGGTATGACGAAGGCGATTGGAGAAAAACTGATTGTTTACGCCAATTTGCTGAATAGTGATACACGTTTTGTGACGGTACGCGGCGGTAATGTTTTGGGTACAAACGGAAGCGTGGTGCATTTGTTCCAAAGCCAGATTCGCCAAAAGGGCAAGGTTTTCATCACAGATATGAACATGACCCGCTTCTTCCTGACCTTGCGTGATGCCATCAGTCTACTGTTCAAAGCTTCCGTAGAAAGCGTGGGCGGCGAAATTTTTATCATGACCATGCCAACCTGCCGTATTGTGGATTTGGCTGAGGTGCTCATTGAGGATTCAGGCGTGGAAAATGTAGAAATCATAGAAAAGGGCGTCCGTCCCGGTGAGAAAATACACGAGATTTTGATGAGCGACTTTGAAAGCCTGACAACGGTAGTATATGACGAGCAATATTTGGTCATTCTCCCGACACTGAATATTCCTCAATTAAAGGACCGTTATAATCAGTGCCCTCCGGTATCGTTCAGCAGCTTTAGTTCGGAATTCAATTTGATGTCAAAAGAGGAGATTCGAAGCATTCTCCAAAGCGGGGGGTTCATCAAATGAAGCTGCTTATTTTGGGCGGGAACGGCATGGCAGGCCATGTTCTGGTTAAGTATTTTCAAAACCAGAGCGGGTATAACGTGTTCTACACCACCCGTGATTCCGCAAATAAAGGCGGTCTCCTGCTGGATGTAAAGGACAGCTTTATGGTGGAGCAGCTGGTACGGAGTGTACAGCCAGACGTAATTATTAACGCGGTTGGCGTACTCAATCAATATGCCGGGAAAGATCAGATTGCGGCATACCAAATCAATGGATTGCTGCCGCATCTTCTCCGGCAGACGGCGGACAGTATCGGTGCCCGATTGATTCATATCAGCACGGATTGCGTATTCGAAGGAAAGCGGGTTCCTGGCTTATATGAGGAGACAGATCAACCTGATGGGACAAGTGCCTATGCTTTGACAAAAATACTCGGAGAAGTAAAGGCACCGCGGCATCTGACCATCCGTACCTCTATTATCGGACCGGAGATTCGGTCAGGCGGGATTGGCTTGCTGCACTGGTTCTTGCAACAGAGCGGAGACGTTGACGGATACCGCCGGGTCTTTTGGAATGGAGTCACAACGCTGGAATTAGCAAAAGCGATACAAGTGTTGATGAATGAGCCGTTGGACGGACTCATTCATCTGGTTCACCCTGAACCGATCAGCAAGCATGATTTGCTGCTTCTGTTCAAAGATATCTGGAAGAGAGAGGATATTCGGATCGTGCCGAAGGATGAGCCGGTGCAGGACCGGACGCTTCGTTCTACCCGGGCCGATCTGCTCTACGATGTTCCTCACTACAGCATCATGCTGAAGGAGCTGCTGGAATGGACAGAAGCACAGCGGAACAACGTCGGCCAGTCATAGCCATTACCGGAGCGGCGGGCTATACCGGGATGCATGCCTGCCGCTATTTTGCAAAACTTGGCTGGGAGGTGGCAGCGCTGACTCGCACTGCCGCTTCTGCTACAAAATTGACCTCACAGACTGAAAATGATGGGGATTTCAGCCTGGAAGCGGGCACACGTGGCTGTATTACACCTTATGTGTGCGACTTGCTCGACAAGAAACGTCTGGGCGAAGTGATTCGACACATTGCTCCGGATTATGTGCTTCACCTGGGTGGCAAAAATTCCGTACCTGAATCTTGGCAGAGTCCATTGCTATATATGGAATCCAATGTACTGTCCACCCTGTATCTGCTCGATGTACTGCGACCTTTCCCCCAAGCCAGAATTGTTGTTGCGGGTTCTCGGCTAAAGACGGCTTTACAGGCACCATACCATCCAACGCATCCATACAGCCTTAGCAAAAGCATTCAAGAGGCAGTCGCGCTCTCGTGGGGCGCGCTGTTCGAGCAATCTGTCATGTTGGCAGAGCCTTGCAACCTGATTGGCCCGGGTCCATCCACCGGCTTTTGTGCATTACTCGCGGGGTATATCGTTCGGACAGAACGCATGAAAGAGCAATTCGTAACGGAGGCAGCTCCGTTTCGCGTGTCTTCCCGACATGCGCAGCGTGATTTTCTCGACGTTCGTGATGCAGTTCGCGCCTATGGCGTGCTATTGGAAAAGGGAGTGCCAGGCCGAATTTACTCGGTCTGCACAGGCCGCATTGTGGAACTGGGAGATATCGTGGAACGTATGGTTGCGCTGGCGAAAATATCTATTCCCATACAATGGGGAGATATAGCCGAGCCAGCGGCAACGGAGGCATATCGGGCGCAGGAGCTGGAGGAGATGGGCTGGAAGCCGACCATACAGCTGGGGCAATCACTGGAGGATATGATTCAATACCGCCGAGCTGGAAAGGAAGGAACGATATGAGACCAAAAGTAACGATCGTCATTCCCTTTTATAACTGTGCATATGTGGATCAGGCTTTGCAAAGCGCATTGGAACAAACCTATGGGCCGCTTGAGATTATTGTCGTCGATGATGGGTCCACCACACATGTTAATATGCTTCAGCCCTATCTTCCCTATATACATTATTTGGGCAAATCTAACGGTGGAACAGCCAGCGCTTTGAATCATGGTATCCGGCATGCCAGCGGTGAATATATTGCGTGGCTCAGCTCCGACGATACCTACCATAGGGACAAAATTAATAACCAAGTTTCTTTTATGATCGAACAGGGTGCATACATCTCTCATACTAATTTCAATTTTATCAATCAACACAGCCAAGTCACAGCCTATCAGGCAGCTGCTGTATTTCCGTCCCAGACGGAGTTTTACCATTTTTTCCAGCAGGGGAATCCGGTCAATGGATGTACGGTGATGTTCAAAAAGGAGCTGTTTGCACATATCGGTTTGTTCGATGAACTGCTGCCGTACACCCATGATTTGGATATGTGGTACCGAGTGATGCTGGCAGGATATCCATTTCCTTTTCTGAACGAGTCCTTGGTTAACTACCGCTGGCATGATGAAATGGGAACCAAAAAATATTGGCCTGCTGTGGAACAGGAGTACAACATCACCCAAGCACGTTATCGAGATCGCTTCAGTCAGATGTTGAGCGGTTTATCCTCATGAAGCTGAAAGTGTCAGGGGGGATTGATATGGTAGATACGGGGATTGTTATGCCGCTGTACAAACAGGATATCAGTTATCTGCAAGCTGCGATCTCATCCGTACTAGCCCAGAGTTACAGGGCATTTCGCTTCATCATTGTTATTGACGGGGCGCCGGAAATGATAGAGCCGGCGCTTCACGCAGCAATGGGAGACCCGCGTGTTCAGTTGGTTACACTCCCTCAGAACCAAGGAGTATCCCATGCCCTTAACCGGGGATTCGATGAGTTGTTTAAAGATCCAGCGATTAAGTATGTGACCTGGGTATCCAGTGACAATGTGTATCATTCATCCTTTATCGAACGATTGCGGTGCGAGCTAGAGCAGGGACCCGATTCGCTTGGACTTGTGTTCTCCACCTTCCGTCAGATTGACGCTGCGGGTAATTCGTTGTACGACCAGCAGCATCAACAAGCATTAATTCGCTACCAAAGTCAGCCACATCATGAATTGTTGAACGCCAGCATTGTCGGGGTGTCATTTATGTACAAAAGCCAATATGCTCGTCTGATCGACGGCTATCGGCTGCAACCTGTAGAGGATTATGATTACTGGCTGCGGCTGACCGAGACATGCAGCATGAAATTCATTCCGGAGATCCTGATGGATTATCGGGTGGATTCTGCTTTTAGTGTATCGGCCAGCTTGCGCAGCCAAAAAGAACATCGACGCTGGCGGCACGCATTTCAAATTGCCAAGTATGAGGCTCGGGCCCGCCGGGGAGTCCCACTTGAAATGACCATTTTAATGCCTATTACGGATATGGCTCAAGCTGAGCCGTTGCTCGATAATCTGCTGGAGCAGCATTACAGTAATTGCGTGGTGCGGTTGCTTGATCTTACGCCGGAACAGAGCGCTGCTTCCTTTCTGACGATGATGCTTGACCCTCGGCTAATCGTAACGCCGAGACCGCATTATTCTGTTAAGGAGGCATTGGTTCAGGCGATTGGTGAAACGACAACTCGCTTTGTTGTATGCTTCGGTATCAAACCTTATATTGCTGTGACGGATTTGTTGTATCTTACGGATTTGCTGCGACCTTTGCAGGATACACATGCCTTTTCCTACTATACAGATGACCATTCGACCATTGGCAGCGGCCGAGGGGTTCAGTCCGTACCGCCGGAATGGAATTACGTGTATTATACCCACAGATTGCATCAGACACTGGAGCAGGGTGGTGCTTTTAGCTAACAGGAGACAAAGCTGGGATCGTGGTCAACTCAGATTGAAGGACACGATGCTCCTGTACAACATTACCAAACTGATCCAATCCAAAGTTGGAAAGCACAACATTGGCTGGTGCGACGGAGACTACGTTGTATTGTACCTCATAGGCAAGAACCCCTTGTATAAAGAAGGTCCGGCGTGCAATCGAGTTTGCAGGCAAATTAACCGATGTCACGTACAGTGGTGTCTTGGTATCCGGTACGAGTGAGAAAAAAATTTGGATGGTCACGGTTGCCGCGTTCACTGTGTCCTCATTGACCAAATTTACAACAACATTGGAGCAGGCAGTACCGAAATCCCTTGTGTTGGTCATATATCCAGTTGTAAAAGCCAATAGAATCATCCTCTCAAAACAGTATGATGGAATCCCTCAATAGGGATGCTTCTATACTATGAATCTATGGAGAGGAAAGCTTGTATGGTTGTCTGTAGGCTACACCGAAAAAAGTACATTTTGATAGAAACACTTCAGGCATATCTATATATAATGAAGGGAATGCTCGCGATGCCTTTGAATTTTCAAGTGACACCCAGCGGCCTGCCCAAATTTGAACCTAGTGTTGCTGTTAATTTACTGAATCCGAATATTGTTGTGGCTGTAGCTGTTGACTTTAGCAGCGGGCCCCCTTTAATTGGGCTGTATCGCTCACTGGATGCCGGGGCGAACTGGACCGATACTTTACTGCCACTTCCACCAGGATATACAGGAGCAGAGGCAGGAATGGTGGCCTATCTGTTCCCCAATATTTTTATCGTATCCGCACACGTGTTTCCGGGAAATGAGAACGGGGCTGTCGTGATCTATCGTTCTACGGATGATGGAGCCACTTTTGGCTCTCCCGTGGTCATTAACCCAGGCTATGGAGATTACATTAATAATGACTGGACCAATATTACGACAGATAACGCAGGGGCAAGTCCGTATCTAGGGCATGTCTACGTTACGTATAACCGCCAATACAACGTAGAGTTTAATGCTCGGTCTGCGGCCTTCTACCAGCGTTCTACGGATGGAGGATTGACCTGGGATCGACCGTTGTTGCTTTCCAATATCCAGTCCTCCACGGAGCGACCCGAGCCCGCGGTCGACAAATATGGCAGTGTATATGTCAGCTGGATTCGTACGGGGCCGCAAACCCCGGCTTTCTTTATCCGGCGGTCTTTTGATGGAGGGGCCACTTTTAGCGGGGATATTCTTGTGTCCAACATAACGCTGGTACCTAGTCCGTTGCCCGTTCCTGGATATGATTTTCGTGTATTGAATTCTCCCTGCTTGGCAGCAGACTGCTCGGGGGTACCTTCTACAACAAATACGCTATATGCCGTGTGGCAAGATTTTGGTCAGGGCTACAGTAATGTTTTGTTGTCCAAATCCAGCGATTTTGGCGGTACCTGGAGCGCTCCGGTCATTGTGACGGACAGCCCGCCGGGTTCTCAAAATTTCTTCCCTGCGATTGCAGTGTCGCCCAAGACGGGGCTGGTCGTTGTTGTCTACTATACGAATCGCCTGGACGGCTTTAATCTGGATGTGTTCGCCGCTCAATCATCGGATGGGGGCAATACCTTTACGAACAGTCGTCTCACAACGACTTCCTTTAACCCGAATGTAGGTGGGGGCGAATCAGAACTGATCGGCGACTACATTGATATCGCCATTGTACCACCGAACAGCTATATATCCGTCTGGACGGATACGCGCACAGGCAGTTTAACGATTTTTGCGGGCGTACCGGGAGGTGAAGCCTGATGCCGAACGTACAGCTTACACCTAACGGAAGGCTGGCACAGGAGCCGAGTGTGGCTTTCAATCTGCTCGACGGTACCATAGTGGCTGCTGCCATTGATTTTACGACCGGACCGCCGTTGACAGCAGTATACCGTTCAGATAACGGTGGTGCCTCCTTCACACAGCAAATTCTACCGCTGCCAGCCGGCTATGTAGGGGCGGAATCCCATAGCGTCAGCTACGGTTTTCCCAATTTGTTCGTCATAGCTTGTCACGTATTTACCGCAGACGGCTTGAGCGGTACCATCGCTACCTATGTGTCCAGAGACAATGGCAATACATTTGATCCACCCGTGATTGCCCAACGAGGGTATGGGACGTTTGTCAATAATGTGGAAGTCAGCGTGAAATTCGATACTTCACAGGTCAGCTCCTATACCGGTAACATCTATTTATGTTGTACGCATCAGTATAACCCCGACTTTTTCGGCGACTCAGTCATGTTTTTTCAACGCTCGCAGGATGGTGGAATCACATGGAATACACCTGTGGTGCTCACTCCTGGTTCCAATCAGATCACGCGCGGAGAAATCACCGTGAGCATTACAGGGGTGATTTATGTCGGGTACATTGTGACGAATCCGGTTAACCAATATCAGGTCATTGTGTCCTTCAATGGGGGGACTTCGTTCAGTTCCTCGCTGCCAGTGTCCTCTGTCGTCCCAGTTCCAAGTCCGCTGCCTGTGGTCGGTTTTGGCTTTAATGTATTGCCGACGGCCAACATTGCCATAGATCGTTCCACCAGCCCGAATCAGGGGACGCTTTATGCGGTTTGGCAGGATAATCGGGCAGGGTATGCGGATGTGCTGCTTGCCCGGTCCGTGGATGGTGGATTAAGCTGGACTGCGCCGCAATCGGTGACAGGAGCCAGTGCAGGAGCACAGCATTTTTTCCCGGCCATTGATGTTTCGCCCGTGACCGGTGTGATTAAGATTGTGTACTACACCAATCAAATCACAGCCTCTTTATTAGATGTATTTGTTGCAGAATCATCGGACGGAGGGAATACATTTACGAACCTCAGAATAACAGACAGTTCCTTTAATCCTAACGGGATTAGTCCTGTTCCAGTGGTCACGATCGGCAATTTTATTGATGTAACGATCGTGCCGAATAACGGTTTTTTTGCGGTCTGGACAGACGCATTATCGGGTTTCCAGCAAATTTACGGAAGCAACGGAATGTAGCTTAACGTACGAGACAGAGGAGGTGGGGCTGTTTTGAAAATTTTGTTGGCTACGTACTGGCCGATTCCTCATTTGGGTGGTGTGTGGCCCTTTATGCTGCAAATTAAACGAAGACTTGAGCTACTGGGTCACACGGTAGACTTGATGGGGAACGGACCGGATACCCCTAAATACCATATTGTCTATGAAGATAAGGAATTGCTGAAGGATCAATTGCTGCCCTTGCTGCATACGAAGCTGAATGAATCGGCTGCCCCTGTATTACATTTGGATTCATGGGTGCAGACGGTGGAAAAGGATCGATACTGTATGGAACTGGCGGCAGCCTATTTCGGGGTTGAGCAGTATGATGTGATTCATACGCAAGATGTCATAGCCACTCGTGCTCTAAGTCGGGTCAAACGCAAAGACAGTGCGTTGGTAGCAAATATTCATGGCTCGCTGGCTCGTGAAGTCATGATGGCTTTGGAGCGGGATCATGAAGAGGGTTACCGCGAGACGTTGATGTGGAAATATTATTGGGCGCTGGAGCATTATGGCGCTATTTCCGCTGATATTACGATTACGTCTACAGAATGGATGAAGCAGACGCTTGTGCGTGAGTTCGAAGTGCCTGAGCAGCAGATTGCCACTTTCCAATATGGCTTAGACACCGAACACTTCTGGGAAGTCCATGCCAGGGGAACAGACATGACACGACCTGAGGGGAAAAAAGTTATCATTTGTCCTTCTCGGCTGGTCTATATCAAAGGGCTACATTATTTAATGAGCGCTCTTGGCCTATTGAAAGCAAGCCGTACGGATTGGGTTTGCTGGATTGTTGGGGAGGGAGATAAGAGGGAAGAGCTTCAGGCACAGGCGAAGGAGCTGGGGCTGGAAGAAGACGTGGTATTTCTCGGACATCGTGAAGATGTACCTGCCCTTTTACAACTGGCGGACCTTTTTGTACATCCGAGCATACAGGATAATCAGCCGTTTTCGGTCATGGAGGCACAGATTATGGGGCTTCCGGCAGTGGTATCGGATGCGGGTGGACTGCCGGAAATGGTGAAGCATGAACACACTGGACTGGTTTCCCCGGTTGGCGATGTGGAGGCACTTGCAGCTCATTTGCAGCATTTACTCGCTCAGGATGAAGTACGGATAGCTATGGGGAATCGTGCCAAGGCATGGGGAACCGCGCACTGGTCGCTGGATGTTATGATTGAACGGCTCGTCAATATTTATGGGCAAGCGCTTAATCAAGTGCGTTGATTCGATAGTTAGGAGGGAGAGCATGACTTTTCCTATCGTTGGAGACTTGTACAACCGTATTTTTGAAATCCAGCAGTCACATCCAGATCAGATGGTCGATTATGCAATCTGGAACCGAATTAACACCTCGCTGCCAGAGGATTATAAGCTGCCGGATGCTGACATTTTGGAACGGCTGAAACAATCTGCGCCATGAGCATACAGACCATATAAAAAGGCAGGTCGGGCTTACATTCCCACCTGCCTTTAGTTTATTTCAGCTCATTGTTCATCCGGGTTGTCATCCATTTGGTCTACATAAACCGAGCCTCGCATCATAAGTGGTCCCGTAACAACAGCACGGTGGTCAGCTGATTGTACAGTCAAGCAGTATACATGAGTCTCTGCCTGTTGTGCTGTTTCCTCATAGCTTAACTCGGCAAATCCCTCCTGATAACAGGAGTCCTGCAGCCAATCCAGCACGGGTCCCTGCTCATCGTTGCGGCGCAATCGAATATCCAGCTCCCCAATATCCCAGTTGAGCAGCGGATTCTCCCATGCCAAAGAGACTTCGATGAGAATGTGGCCCTCAGCTTCACCTGCAGGAATGATCAATGTAGAGAGCACGATCTCCTGTTCGGTAACCTGAAAAGGCAGTGCATATGTGCCTGCTTCAGCTTTGTTTTGAACTGTATATTTCAACAACATACAATTTTCCTCCTCTGCCTGTTCATTAAGGTGTCACGGTAAAATGACTGGCTGTCCGCTTAGCGACTACGTTCCCGTTCTCCACAAATTCCGCCAGGATAAACAGCGTTTCGGGATTGTAAATATTCGTGACCACCCGCAGATAAAATGGATTTTGGGCTGCCTCCATATCTTTGATTTCCAGTACAGAGCCAGCTTCGGGAGAAGGGCCCAGTCGAAGAAGTTGCCGCCTAAAAACACCACTGTCATTCCCCATTTCCAACAGCACATCAACGGATCTCTTTTCACGATTGAAAAAGGTTACATGGCAGCTTTGTATATGGGCGCTGTGGTGAGCGAGATGATGATCGACAGTTAAAAGAAACACAGACATATCATGATGCCTCCTTGAATTCCGTTAGGTTACCAGCCTTATATGATATGAAAAATAACCGCGAGTGGACTGGATAGTTGTACGCCTCTTTGACAAAAAGCGCGCCAGTGTCCAACCCTTTTTGCCATGCTGTGCATGTAATGTAGAGTGGAACAATCTGCGGCCTGAAGCCCCTTTTCGACTACAGAAAAAGCAAAGAGTAGATCGGGGGGAAGGGTCGCTTTAACAAAGGAGGCACGGCTATGAGACTCGCACAGCTGGCAGGGGAGTATGACGCGGTCTTCAGTCTGGGGCAAAACTGTACACCTGCCATTCAATTGGAAAAGAACCGTTTGCGGCCGTTTGCCGGGGTGCTGGACTGGATGATGTCTGACACGCTCTCTGATGTGAACCGCTTGCTTGAGAATCGGTTTGCAGGTTTTATGGATTTGCCTAATTTAAGTGTCGTTGGTACGAGCCAACTGAATTATATGGTCAGAGATATTGCTTATAATGTGATCTCGGTACACGATTTTCCGCAGGAACGCAACACGTCCGCAGATCTGGTGACCTATCCCGAGTTCAGGGAAAAGATAGACCGTCGTATCGAACGTTTTTTTGCAAAAACACAGATGGCCAAGCGCAACTTGTTCGTCCGTATGCTGGGCACCTATGAAGAAGTAGAGGAACTGGAGCGGATCTTGTCGGGGATCGTAGCGAATGAATTTCGGTTGTTAGTGGTGAATTGTTCCGGTGTAACGGAGTTGACGGAGGTGGATTGGCAGCTTCCTCATGTATGCGCAGTGGAAATGCCTTTTGCCGATGTATGGAATTACAAGAGTGATCCACACTGGCGCACCCTTTTTGAGGGAATGTCCTTGTCGAAAAGGGGAGGTCGTCGTGCTTGAACGGTTGCAAGGGGAATATGACGCAGTGTTTAGCCTGGGAGGGCATTGCTTACCTTCGATTCAGCTGGATAAAAACGGACTGCGTCCGTATGCAGGTCCGCTGGATTGGATGATTTCTGGCAATTTGTCACAGATCAGTCGTTTACTGAATGAGCGATTTGCCCGTTTTATGGATGTTGAAAGCCTACGTGTCACAGGGCATGATTACGGAGGTCATAACTTCCTGGTTGAGGATGCGTCCTATGAGGTTACAGCAGCACACCATTTTCCGGTTAGCCAGAATACATCAGAGCAGCTGGCGTCTTATCCTACATTCAAAACGACACTTGATCGCCGCATCGCACGTTTACTGGAGAAATTCGCATTGGCTTCCCGTCTGCTGCTGGTTCGTGTCGGTGGCAGCCGGGAGCAGGCGGTAGAACTGCATGATGTGTTGTCACAGAGAATTACCCATGATTTTCGCTTGTTATACGTGGATTATACAGGGACTGAAGGTGTGACGGAGCTGAATTGGGGACTGGAACGATTGGTTTCAGTAGCGCTGCCACCCGAGGATATATGGAACGGTCAGGATGAAATGTGGCGTTATATGCTGGACAACGTCAGACTTCATGTCTGAGGTGCGGAGACTATAGGAACACGTATAGATTGTCTTCCACCTGTGCTTGCGCCTGCGCCAAGCTGTAGAGCATCGCATAACATGATGCGAAGGGAAGATAGATGCTTCGGTTTAAAAGGAGGGTGCGCTAGTGAAGGCTTTGGTCACCGGAGGAGCCGGATTTATTGGTTCCCAGCTGGTACGTGCGCTTGCTGACTCGGGCGTCAGAGTGCTTGTGCTGGATAATCTGACGACCGGGAATGCTGCAAATGTAGACCCGCGCGCGGTCATGCATATTGCAGATATTCGCAGCCCTGAAGCCAGGACGCTGCTGATTCGGGAAAGCCCGGATATTGTGTTTCACTTGGCTGCACAGGCTGATGTGCAGCAATCCATCCATCACCCCGATGAGGATGCGGATGTGAATGTGCTGGGGACGATTCATTTGTTGCAGGCCTGTCGTGATGCGGGTGTGTCGAAAATCATATTTGCCTCCACATCCGGCGTATATGGAGAGCTGCAAAAGCAATGTATTCAGGAAGACGATCCCGTGGAGCCTATTTCAGGCTACGGACTGTCCAAGCTGACCGCAGAATCGTATATTCGGCTTTTTTATCGGTTGTACGGTTTGAACTACACGATTTTGCGTTACGGAAATGTGTATGGTCCCGGTCAGGCAGCGAAGGGAGAGGGCGGTGTCGTCGCTATTTTTATAGAGCGGCTGAAAAAAGGAAGCCCCTTGCTCATTCACGGCGACGGAACGCAAACCCGTGACTTTGTGTACGTCAAGGATATAGTTCGAGCCAATATGGCGGCTATGCATGCAGCGGACCAACGCACGGTGCATGTAAGTACGGGACGAACGACGTCCATCAATCGGCTGGCCTATGATTTACTAAAGCTGCACGGTTCGTCTGTGCGCCCTGTATATTCTCCAGCGCGGGCGGGAGATATTCACCACAGCTGTCTGAGTAACGCAGTCGCCAGACATTGGCTTCGTTGGGAACCGCTATACGGTATCTCTGCCGGTCTAAAGGAAACGTACGTGAGCAGTATGGGCACAGGCAAAGAAGGCGTATAGGGCTAACGAGCGCGCGAATCAACCAAGAGACTGAGAAAACCTCTCAGCCTCTTTTTGGTTTGGACGAATTTATATGTTTTCGCCAGCCAGCTTGTCCATTTAACTACTTATACTCTTCATCCAGATCAGCAACAAATGAGCGCTCCTTGATAATAGATTGATACCAGTAGCCAGATTTCTTCAAATGCCGACTTCGATCATTTTCCAGATTAATTTCCACCAGTCCATAACGATTTTTAAAAGCATTCATAGGAGAAACGTTGTCTGTGAAGGCCCACAGCATATAACCTGTACAGTTGGAGCCTGCGTCTACAGCTTGTAACGTGTAGTATAAATGCTCAGTTATAAAGTCAATCCGATAGTCGTCCTGAATGATGTGTTCCTCATTTTTGAAAGCAGCTTCATTCTCAATGCCCATGCCATTTTCCGCGACAAACCACTCGATATTGTTATATTCGTTCTTGATACGCATGCCCATATCGTAAATGATCTTAGGATAAATTTCCCAGCCTCGTGACTTGTTCATTCTTTTACCCGGAAGATCGAAATGCTCATAGTAGTAAGAGGGGTGAAAAGGATTGTTTTCGTTCCACGCTTTACTCTGCGCTTTGACCCGGTGGGGATAATAGAGATTGATCCCAACGTAGTCCACGGTATTTTCTTTAATCAAGGCCAGCTCTTCCGTTGTAGCCTCAAATGCAATATCATGCTTGCTCATGAGCTCGAACAATTCTTGCGGGTATTCGCCTTTTATAAGCGGGTCCAGAAATATCCGATTGTAAAATAAATCATACACATGTGCTGCGTACTGGTCATGAGGGGCGCTGGATCGGGCATAAGTCACTTCGGGATTCAAAATAGCACCTATTTTAGCCCCGTTCTGACTATAATTTTTGGCTTTGAAAAGCTGTACGCACTTTGCGGTAGCCAGCGTTTTGTTGTAGTTCCATTGCATCCACTTCCGTGTGTTTTGTTCATAGGGATAGCGAAGGGCATCCAGATAGACGCGAGTCTGTACAACAATGGGCTCATTAAACGTAAACCAGTGCTTGACCCGATCCCCGTACCGTTCGAACACCTTTTCTGCATATTTCACAAACAACTCTACCACATGCTTGGAAGACCAGCCCTCATATTTGTCGAGCAAATAAGCAGGTAATTCATAGTGTTCCAGACAAATCATCGGCTCGACTCCGCTTGCAATTAATTCGTCAATGACTTTGCCCATATAATCCGCATAGGTTTCATCCACCACCACATGCTCATAATCCGTTAAGAAGCGGGCCCAATTAATAGAGGTGCGATAATGAGTCAGTCCAATCTGCTTCATCAGCGCAATATCCTCGGTATAACGATTATAAAAATCGGTTGCACCCGCGGGTCCATATCCATTGTGCCAGACATAGCGGTCATTTTTGTACCATACGTCCAGATACGAGTCCTGACCTTCCTGTTTACCGCTCCAGCCCTCTGTCTGCCAGGCGGAAGCCGCTGCCCCCATCATGAAATTCGGTGGAATTTGTATTGTGTGTTTAGCCATGATATGTTTCTCCTTTTCATTCTATAGATTTCCCATAGCGATCCTCTGCGGGGGTATCTCTACATTAGCGCATTATTCAGTCGTTCGCTTGTTGGCAATTTCGAGGAACGAAAAATAGATGAGATGATGAGTTTATGAAATTAGTAGAGCTTGCTCAAACAAATCCAACGTAGAGGCTATGAACGCAATTTTTCAATATTTCGATCCAGAGCTCATCATACAAAAAATAAAGAGCCCTTGACGATAAGCTGCTTCTGGTGACGCCACGATTTGGTTGTAACTCGCAGCCTTAAATCACCTACATAAGTGAGAGGGAATTGAAGACTAACATTAAAGAATGTGGAGCCATTTAGATGTTAGCGACTCTATCAAATCTACTCTCAACTAAACTAAATGGAGGCGTTTAACAATGGGTTATCACATTATTGCTAATTTTCCATCTAATCGAGATTACAAAGGAACACTGAAAGTTTATAACGATAGTGGTAGTTTGGTATTTGGACCTGTAGAAGCTTTAGGCCGTGGATCAAATGATCCGAAGAATGGTAACGACCATACGAACTGGAGACTTAAATATGCAGACATTCCTACGGGGGTTGCGAAAACAATTGTTTATGCGAAAGGTGACTCCGACTATTCTTATGGTCCTTATAAGCGTGTGTGGCTGAATCAAGCAGTAAGTGGGAACTTCCTGACTGCTACAAATAATGGCCGCGACGAAATTATGATTCATGGCGGAGACCCTGCTACAAGCACATCTCTGACTTGGTATCCTCTGCGTCCAACATACGGTTGCATCCGACTTTCTAACAGTGACCAAAGAGCACTAATTCAAGTGCTTGA
This sequence comes from Paenibacillus sp. JJ1683, assembly GCF_053006485.1. NCBI lineage: Bacteria > Bacillati > Bacillota > Bacilli > Caryophanales > Paenibacillaceae > Paenibacillus > Paenibacillus sp. JJ1683. The sequence goes on along the minus strand of NZ_CM129820.1, from coordinate 4,538,478 downwards.
GCAAAACGGAAGTTCCGGCAAAATCACAATAAACTAGAACAAAAAAATCAAAGGGCGGGATTTACTCCGCCCTATTTGGTATTAATTTGTACTGTATTTATCAAGTTTGAACCATTTTTGAAATTCGTTCTGGCTAATTTTTTTAACAGGTTTCACCTTTTTGCTGTCCATTGAGTATCTGTACAACTTCTTTTGGTCAGATGGATACTCACTTATATAGTCTAAACTTTTTCCATTTTTATGCCATAAAATCAGACTTGTGCTAATGTAATCCGTTTCCCTAGGAAGATATATAAAGGCATCCTTCTTGGTGTTATAAATGGCTATGGAGCTGCTTGATGTATCACCGTACGAAAAGGCAATTTGATCTTCTTTAGGTGACCAGTTATAAGCAGCAATGGATTCTACATTTTTTTTGCCTTTAGCTTTTAAAAGATCATTTACAATGGTAGATTTTCCGGTTTTAAGATTGATCAGTAATAACGTATCTCCTGCACTGCGCCGTGCCTGGATAGCCAACCATGTATTAGAAGGAGATAATACTGCGCTCGATATATTACGCAGTTTATCATTATATCCATCTGTTTTAATGGTGTAATTCTGTTCTCCTGTTTTGATCGTTATAGATGTAATAACACTCTTCTCAGAGCTTGGTGCATTTTCTAGCTCCATTTTTTTGGCCACTAACGAAACGTTTTTCTCCTTCCAAATCACCTGATTTGGGGTCTCGCTCTTTTTAAATTTGGTTACAGACTGGTAAACAGATGGGTTTATAGTATTAACTGAACTTTGAACATGCGTATTAGGGCGTAAAGTGCTATTAGCATTGGCAATAGAAAAGCCACTTACACTTCCCACAAGCACTATACTAGACAGGAAAGCAGTAGCGTATTTTAGTCTTGGATTTTTCATTTTAATTGCTCCTTTGTAAAAAAATATTGGGCTTCAGGACTTGATCCAAGGTTTTCCTAAAATTAAATCTATATACATAGACGTGGAAATCGTGAATTTGTTTCTTGTTTATTGAAAAAAATTACATAACAATTGGAAAACATGAAGGAGCGAGTGATACTTTCGCCCGCTCTAGCAGGCCAGCCCAAGTCAAACATTCTGTTATAAGGTCGGATGTTATTGAGGTGAAGGCAAAATGCAATTTTTCCCTTCGATTTTCTATACTTAACCTATAATCTTGACATTCCTGCAGATTCAGAGATATTATAGATACAATAAGTCTGTGAATGAGGTGTAGTTATGAAATTTACCAAAGCAACCAATTATGCACTGCACACCATGCTCATGCTCGTTGAGGATTCGTCGGTGAAGCCCGTAGGTGTCCAGCAATTGGCCGAATCCCAAAATGTCTCACCCACGTATCTTTCAAAAATTTTGACGAGGCTTGTGAAGGCGGGGATGATCGAATCGGTCTCTGGAGCCAATGGGGGCTATCGCTTATCCCGCAATAAAGACGATATTACCTTTTTGGATATTATCCATGCGATTGAAGGGACGAATTCTTTGTTTGAATGTGATTTTGTCCATGGATCAGAATGTCTGATTCAAGCTGTAATGAGGGAAGCGGAGGAAAAAATGGAGGGCCATCTTAAAAATACGAAATTGGTCGATTTAGCCCAAAAGCAAGCGCAAGTATAAAGGGGAGCGGCTATAAATAGAGAGAAGGTGATCGCCAGTTATGTGAAGTGTTTTTTTTTTTGTTTTAATTATAGATATAAAGAGTCTTTAATATCTTTGTAAAAGGAGCTGGATGTTATGCTGTACGATTGCGCTATTATTGGGGGAGGACCTGCTGGATTGAATGCAGCCCTTGTACTGGGCAGGGCAAGAAGAAGTGTGGCTTTGATCGATAATAACCGGCCCAGAAATGCGGTTACGCATGCGTCGCACGGTTTCATTACGAGAGATGGCGTAACGCCGGCCGAGTTCCGCCGCGTAGCTTATGAGGAAGTACTGCGGTATCCATCTGTACATCATCTGCAAACCGAGGTTATTTCAGTTACGAAAAATGAATCCGGATTCGAGGTATTTGATTCTTCAGGCCTTCGTGTTCAAGCGCGAAAATTGATACTGGCGATGGGTGTAAAGGAGATATTCCCTGAGATCGAAGGTTTTTACACGTTCTACGGAAGAAGTTTGTTTAATTGCCCTTATTGCGATGGCTGGGAGTTACGGGATCAACCGCTTGTCCTCGTCTCTGAGTCGCCAGCTATATATCACACAGCCAAACTGCTCCTGAACTGGAGTAAGGATTTGCTTGTCTGCACGAACGGTCAGGCATTCTTGTCGGACGAGCAAAAAGAACGACTTCAATCTAAAGGAGTCGCGGTAATGGAGCAGCCTGTTGCAGCGTTCATCGGTCACCATGGACAGCTGGAGTATGTGTCCTTTACGGACGGTACTCAAGTCCCAAGGGCCGGCGGCTTTGTGACCCCCCAATTTGTGCAAAGTGCACCGTTTGGAGAACGTTTGGGCTGTGAAAGGACAGAGTCGGGCGGGATCCAAACGGATGGAGCGGGGAGAACCTCCATTCCTGGTGTATATGCTGCGGGGGATTCTTCATACTTCATGCCTTCTCAGTTGATTTTTGCTGCGGCCGACGGTAGCCGAACCGCTGCGAGTGTAAACCTGGATTTGACAGAGGAAGACTTTAACGAATGACGAGAAATTGAAGCTCTCATGATAGTTAAAGATAATGAGGAGAAGTGAGAATTTATCGTTTCCGGTAACGCTTAGATTCATTCACTATAAAATCACAATTCAGAAGTATAAAAGCTGAAAGGCCGCCTATATGGCGGCCTTTTTCTATTCACTTGATTATAATTCTGCGTCTATACAAGACCTTCTTTCAATAACCTCTGTATTCACAAGAACCTGAGTATGGTGCTCCTGATTGTGATTAAGCCTTTCCATCAGCAAGTTTACAGCCGTTCGGGCCAAAATATCCTTTTTCACATGAATGGTTGTGAGTTCCGGGCTAATGACCTTAGCTTCATGAATATTATCAAACCCCATGACGGAAATTTGTTCAGGCACTCGAATGTTCATTTCCTGAAACGTTTTAATAGCACTGATCGCCATATAATCATTCTCACAAAATAGGGCCGAAGGCAGCTCATTCAGTTTATGAATAGCTGTTTTAAATGCGTCCTGTGACATGACAAGCATCGGGTGCATATCAAATGTAAGCCCATGACCTATGGCAAGATTGTGCTCCTCTAAAGCAGCCATGAACCCCTCTTTTCGTTTTGTAAAGTTAAGAATTCTGGTACTGGATTGTACGTATCCTATATTTCTGTGTCCGGACTGGATTAAATATTGGCCTGCCTGGTACCCCCCAAGATAGTTATTAATCGATACAAAACTGGCATCAACGTGTTCAAAGCAGGTATCCAAAATAACGATATTGGAATGAATGGATTGTAAGGAATGAATAGTCTCGGATGTTAAATTGGTGCCCAGCAGAAGTATACCTGAAGAAGGCTGGTCCTTCTCCAGAGCAGACAATTCTTCTTCAAGGCTATGGCTATCAAATGACGAGAAAATCAAAGTATTACCATGTTCTCTCACCTGATGGGTAATATGATGGATCAATTCATTGAAAAATGGAAGTGATTCATATTGCTCGGTCACGATGCCTGTATTTTTGCATGCAACAAAACGAATGACATGGTGATTCTTCGTAAATTCCTTATTTGACTTCATGGTACGTGGTCTATATCCATGCTCGTGGGCAATTCTTAATATATGCTCTTTGGTTTCTTCGCTAACACCGGGTTTGTTATTAAATGCTAAAGAGACGGCTGATTTTGAAACACCGGCAAGCTTCGCAATATCATCTATTTTCAACGTGGAACCTCCCATTGGACTAAACTATATAAATTATATCATGATTATATAATAAAGTTTAGTTTATAAATTAAACTAAACAAACAACAGATGAAATGAGTTGACCTTTTCGGATACATAGTGTTAATATTCAATTGTGAACGCTTTATTTAGCTTATTTTATTCGATATCGTATAAAATTATACATTAGTTTAGTTTTGTTTATGAGTGAAAGGGTGATTTGTTTGAGCTTAAGCATGGCTGAAAATCAAAGAAGTTTTGTGGAAAAGGGCAAGCCTTTCTTTTACTTGGCAGATACCGTCTGGAGCGTATTTACCAACGCCACTATTGAAGAGTGGAGCGATTACCTGGACTATCGAAAAATGCAGGGTTTCAACGTTTTACAGATTAATATGCTCCGACAATGGGATGCCAGCGAATCAGACCTGAATCTACAGCCGTTTGCATTACTGGAAAATAGAGATTTTGACTACCATACCTTAAACGAAGCTTATTTTGAGCGGGCGGAAGTCATGATCCAGATGGCTGTCGAGCGCGGCTTTATTCCAGCACTGGTTCTGTTGTGGTGTAACTATGTACCGGATACATGGGCTGAAATGTTCCAGAAGGGCAATAAAATGCCGCTGGATTGCGTTGAAAGCTATGTAACTTATGTTGTAAACCGCTATTCCCGATTCGAGCCTGTTTATTTGATCAGCGGGGACACTGATTTTCCTACAGAACGTGCTAATGCGTACTATTTGAAGGCGCTGGAAACGGTACAACAATTAAGCACGGCAAGCTTGACTACGCTGCATATCCAAGGGAGATTGAGGGAAATTCCTGAAGCTTTTGAGCAACACAAGGGTCTTGGATTTTATATGTATCAATCAGGACATAATTCGGAGTTTCAGCATGTCGCCCATGAGATTGCCCAGCATTTTTATCACAAGCCGGAGATACGTCCCGTCATCAATGGAGAACCTTGCTATGAACAGATCAGTTACAGCCGCAATGTGTATGGAAGATACACTGCACTAGATGCCAGAAAAGCAGCATGGCACAGTCTTCTGGCAGGCGGGGGAGCGGGAATTACCTATGGAGCGCATGGCATTTGGAGTTGGCATAAAAAAGGCAAGAAGTTCGGAATTGTAGAAGGAGAGGGCTTTGATAGTCCCTATGATTGGAGAACAGCACTGCGTTTTGAGGGCGCATGGGATTATTCCTTTATCAAATATTTGTTTGAAATGTACAACCTGATTGGCATAAAGCCGTTGGATATTGTTTTAAACAAGACAGAGGAGATCAGAGGTGCGGGGAACGAGAATACCCTCGTCTTGTATATCCCGGTTAACACGAAAGTGCGGCTAAATATCAACGTGCAGGACTACAAGTTTACAACCATTGATTTAGCGGAGAGACGATTTGCCCAAACGGAGGTGGATGTCCAGGCTGATCAATCCGTCATTGGTATGCATGGTTTTGAAAGCGATGTTGTGATCATCGGAACGAAATAAAACCAGAGAAAAACAGGAGTAAGCTAGCAGGTGGAGTGGAGAAATAGAAAACGCATCCAGGAGTGATCATGATGGATTACCAAAAGACAGCTAGAGAAGTGCTTAGATCGGTGGGGGGAAACGAAAATGTGAACAGTGTCATTCACTGTGTTACTCGTTTGAGATTCAAATTGAAGGATAACCAATTGCCAGATAAAGAAAAAATTAAACAGATTGACGGTGTCATTACCGTCGTGGAAAGTGGCGGCCAATTCCAGGTGGTCATCGGGAATGAGGTTCCCAAAGTATACGAGGCTCTTTTGGATACGATGGGAGTAAAGCACGGAGACCAGACAGTTGAAGACGATCAAAAGAATGAAAAAGCGAGCCTGTTCAGCCGATTTGTCGATGTGATCTCAGGCGTGTTCATGCCCGTTGTGGGTGTGCTCGCTGCTGTGGGGATTCTAAAAGGACTGCTGGCCTTATGCACATCTCTGGGCTGGATGACTGATCAGATGGGCACATACAAAATTTTATATGCAACAGCAGACGCTATGTTTTATTTCTTTCCGGTTATTCTAGGGTTTTCAGCAGGTAAAAAATTCGGAGGAAACCCGTATCTATCTGCTGTTTTGGGGGCCGCCTTGGTGTATCCGACCATTACTTCGGCTTTTACGGATAAAACGGCGCTGTCCTTTTTGACCATACCTGTCGTTCTGATTAATTATACTTCTTCTGTTATACCCATCATTATTGGGGCGTTCTTGGCAGCTAAGGTTGAAAAATTTATTAGTAAGTATGCACCTGCATCCATTAAAATGTTCATTGTGCCTTTTCTGACCTTGGTCATTATATCACCGATTGTTTTTCTGGTTGTCGGGCCGATAGCAACTATAATCAGTGATGGATTAGCCAAAGGCTCCATGTGGATTTACCAGTTAAGTCCGGCTATAGCTGGTCTCGTTCTGGCTGGGTTCTGGCAAGGGATTATTATCTTTGGCTTGCATTGGGCGTTCATTCCGATTCTCCTGAATAATGTAGTTACGAACGGGTTTGATCCGATTAACGGTATGCTGTTCTGTACTACGTTTGCGCAAACAGGTGCGGCTTTTGCCATTGCTTTGAAATCACGCGATCCTAAATTAAAACCTATTGCGACTTCTGCTACCATCGCGGGTTTGATGGGGGTTACTGAACCAGCTATTTACGGGGTTACGCTACCCACCAAAAAACCGTTTATTTTAGCCTCGATCGCTGGGGGTGTAGGAGGAGCTGCAGCGGGCTTACTCGGCTCAACAGCATATGGATTTGCCTCAGGCGGGATTTTTGGTATCCCTTTATTCATTAATCCAAAGGGGATAGATGCAGGCTTCATTGGCTTTATTATCTCTTTGGTTGTCGCTTTTGTAGTCGGATTTATTCTGACCTATCTTTTCGGCTATAAGAATGCTAAACCCGCACCTGAAATTAAGGTTGCAGTTGAAAACAAAGCGGAAGAAAAAACGGTATTTAGTCCTTTAAACGGTGAATTGATTCGTTTGGCCGCAGTGAAAGATGAGGCTTTCTCCAGTGGTGCGATGGGTCAGGGAGCCGCGATTATCCCCCAAGAAGGGGTAGCTTACGCACCGTTTAACGGAACTGTTGTTACCGTTTTCAAAACAAAACATGCGATTGGACTGATCTCTGAGGATGGAGTTGAACTGCTCATTCACATTGGAATTAATACGGTCAGCTTGAAAGGAAAACATTTCACTTCTTTTGTGTCTGAAGGAGATACGATTCAAAAAGGGGACAAGCTGGTTGAATTTGATCCAAAAGCTATAGTGGATGAAGGATATGATCTCACCACCTCTGTTATAGTAACCAATACTGCGGTGTACACAGATATCTTAGCTGAAAACTCGAAGGATATTCATACAGGAGAACGCTTATTGAAGATCAGATAGTTCCCTAATATTCAGTAATGCACAGCAAACGCATCAAGCTGACGATGGCCCGTGTGTAAAAATAGGGTTGTCGTCAGCTTTTTTGGATCATGAAACAGACTTTTGCGGCATGTACTACAATAGCAGGTTACCGTACACCCAACGAGCTCATCATCTGCCGGAAGGAGCGCACATATTTATCTGGCGCCAACAGGTTAACGATCCGTGTACGCCCCTTCTGGCGGATAGATTCGCGATGAGGGACGTTGTTCATAAGGTCTAGTCCTTGCAGTACCGCCTGTAAAATGTCTCCCTGCTGATAAAACTTGCCGGTTTCGTTATGGTCAATGAATGCTCGTACTCCGTCTGAATCAGAGCTTAAGACCGGGCAACGACAGGCCATGGCCTCAGCTACCGCGTAACCGAATCCCTCCACCAGTGAAGTCGAGAGCAGATACCCACCCGAGTCGCCAATCATGGAATAATACAAAGGCATTTTCGCATGAGGCACGCTTTTAAAACGCTCAATGATCGTGGACATGCCAAGCTGAGCAAGCATGTTCTCGAATTGTATTTTATCCTCCGTCTGCGACAAGGTGTCATCATAGAACATCCAAATCCGAAGATCGGCACGATTTTGCAGCATCCAGTAAGATATGTCTATAAAATGCCGCCAATTCTTATTGGGCTCAAGCCGCCCAACCCATGCAATGACCGGATTAACCGGGGGAGTGTTAGGTACATAATTAAATACGCTAGTATCCAATACGTTTGGAAATACATAACGATCAAGCCATGGACACATGCTGGAAAATAGCTGCACGAGGTGAGTTGTATCGGGTAGAAGCACCGCGTCAGCATAATTTTGAAGATACGGAGATGCATCTGCAACAACCCAAGCAGCTTCTTCGTGAGTGCCAAAGCCTTGTGATTCATAGATTAATATCCCTTGATAGCCCAACATTCGCAGTCTAGGGAGCATAGGATAGTCCGAAGAGACGATAATTGCATCGTAGCGATGAGTCTCCACCAGTTTTCGAATTTCTTCTTCAGAGGAAGTCATGAACACCGGAATATCGCCTTGCAGGTTTTGCATCCCTGTACCCTGCTGATAATAGAGAAGATGACATTCAATCCCGTCCTGAATGAGCGCTTTACAGCGTTGGCGGTTCAAGGTTTCCACGCCACCGCTGGGTATATAAAAAGTAAATAGAACTTTGATCTCAATAACCTCCTTTGCCAACCACAAGTTCTTATACCAAGTTATTCAACCTACAGGACGGGGTGTGGGTTTCTATGGAAGCCTGGATTGAATTAGCGCATAATTATGGCGAAGGCGAGAATCTTCCGGGGAGCGTTCTGTTGCTTCTTTCGCAAATTCACAGGCTTTGTGTATTAGGCCCAACTCATAGCAAGCGAGGGCTCCAAGATCATACAAAGTAGCATCCCAGCAAAAATTCTCTTGCATATACGTATCTGGTCGTGTCGAAATGCGCAGCGCTTCTTCGACCATATGATAGACGGCGGGCCAGTTCCGTATATGATAGGCAAGCTGAGCCATTTCCGTGTAAGGTTCACGTAAATAGGGCGCTTCCGCAATAGCACGGTATAACCAACGTGCAGCCTCATGCCATTGTTCAGTTGCCTTATACGCTCTAGCGATAAAACGCATCGAAGCGCTGCGTTCATCGGCCCAGCGCGCCTGTGGCATGGCAAGATGTTGTTGCAGCGTAGTGATGCATTCGTCCCAACGGGCATGATACATATATTCTCGCCCCAAGTAATGCATATTGCGATCATCCTCGGGAAATTCACGTACAGACTGCTCTAGCAGTGGAAGGTATTGACTGCGTGACTTGTGCGGATCGGGATCATGATACAAGCGGAGCTGGCCCGATCGGATGCTGTGTTCTTCGCCTTCCCCGATATATTCAAGCACTTCATGAACCGGGCGTACCCAGTGGTAGCCATGACGAGTGTGTATTTTTTCTTTCCAGAACCATGTATGAGCGGTATCCCTTCCAGGCTGTCCATGTGTAAAGGCATACAGCATTCGAGTCGTTCCATCCTTCCAGTTGCTTTCCAGGCGCGACCGCCATCCCTCCTCCCAGACTTCATCCAGATCTGTACAGACACAAATATCTACATCATCAGAGACCAGCCGCAGGGACTCATTGCGAGCCTTGTCAAAACGCCAAGGGACTACCTGAATAGGATGTACCTCTGCACCCGCCTCGCGCAGTAGAGCAACGGTGTCGTCTGTAGAACCGGTGTCGGCTACAATGACAGCATCAGCTTCCCGCATGGAGTTCATCCAGCGCTTGGCGAATCGGGCTTCATTTTTGCTGATGGCATAGACCGCTATCTTGTACCGTTTCTGTGGTTGCATTGGTTTGCTCCTCCTTTGATTGACTTAAAGAATGATGGCTGGCTATGGGAGGCATCTCTATTGGGAAGGGTTCAGGATTGAGCTGAAATATTGTCGATTATGCTGGACATGCGGGTCATTGGGAACGTACGTGGCTGCTTGCTCATTGTGCCAGTTCGCACGTGTATAGTCTTTTAGCCGAAAATGGCAAATGCACAGCTGGATATGAGGAAACCATGTTTGGTATGCGTCTTGTACCGGGCCCAGCGTGTTAGGAGGATTCAGAGTGGTAGCCATGTCGTACCAGTAAACGGCTTTGGGAATCTCATTTTTATGCAAAAAATAATGACCCATCCGACAACAAAGCTCCGCTCTAGGCGTATCGAAGGTCAGGCTACGTAGAGCCGCGGTAATACTTTCCTCCAGCTTGCCGAGTTGTTGCAGACAGTCAGCCATTTTGCCACATGCACTAATTGCGTCCTCTACCCAGCCTTGTTCGGTGTTTAGAAAGTCTCGGTAAGCCTGCACGGCCTGCTCATATCTTCCATTGTCTCTAAGCTCGTTAGCGTAATAGTAGCGGTCGCGGGGAGAGAAGTCATGGCCTTGGGCGAGCTGCTTCTCATAAATTCGCAGATTTCGGCCCGGGGAATGGGTATGTGTTCTGGTGTGAGTTATGGCAATATCCGCATGTAGAATATTTCCGTATACGGCGAGATACTCATGCACGGCTCCATGCCAACGGAACCCGGCCGACCGTCTGACCAAGCGATTCCGACGAAAATGCAGGGTGACATTGCCATGATCATCGAAGGCATAATGATACTTCATGGACACTGCATCCACGGTTGATATAGCTGAGGAATCAAGAGTATGCTTTAGCTCAAGCAGCTTGATAGCATCCTGCTCCTTCAAAATGTCATCGGCATCCAGCCAGAGAATGTACTCCTGCGTAGCTTGCTCAAATGAATAGTTACGTGCAAGGGCAAAATGATCTACCCATTCAAACGGAAAAATCCGATCTGTAAAGCTGCGACATATGTCAATGGTCCGATCTTGTGAACCTGTGTCCACGATGTTGATTTCATCTACAATATGATGGACCGATTCAAGGCAAGGGCCGATGGTATGTTGGTCATTTTTGACGATCATGCACAGGCTGATACTGATCAATTGAGTATCACTCCTTTGGGAACCATTTAAGGATTGAGGTCAAACCTAAAATTGGAATTAAAAGAGACCTGATTATAGAAGCCCTGCCGCAATTGCGGCAGGGCAAGGATGGCAAAGCCATAACTTGCTAAGAGGCTTTGGCGGTAGGATATGATACGTCGTTTAAGTCCATGATGTGGTAATAATAGAAGATTAGAGTCCGGTCGGCCCAGTGGGTCCAGTAGGACCAGTTGGCCCCGTAGGTCCGATAGGTCCTGTAGGTCCAGTCGGTCCAATTGGACCGGTAAAGCCAAGACCAAATGGCCCGGTCGGTCCAGTTGGTCCAATCGGTCCCGTGTCGCCCGTAGGTCCGACAGGTCCAGTGTCGCCAATAGGCCCGATAGGTCCGATAGGTCCAGCAGGTCCGGTAGCGCCAACGTCGCCTGTGGCACCCGTAGGTCCGGCAGGCCCCGTAGCGCCAACGTCGCCTGTGGCACCCGTAGGTCCAGCAGGTCCGGTAGCGCCAACGTCGCCCGTAGCACCTGTAGGTCCAGCAGGCCCCGTAGCACCAACGTCGCCTGTGGCACCTGTAGGTCCAGCAGGTCCGGTAGCGCCAATGTCGCCTGTGGCACCCGTAGGTCCAGCAGGTCCGGTAGCGCCAACGTCGCCCGTAGCACCTGTAGGTCCGGCAGGTCCCGTAGCGCCAACGTCGCCTGTGGCACCCGTAGGTCCAGCAGGTCCGGTAGCGCCAACGTCGCCCGTAGCACCCGTAGGTCCGGCAGGTCCCGTAGCACCAACGTCGCCTGTGGCACCCGTAGGTCCAGCAGGTCCGGTAGCGCCAACGTCGCCCGTAGCACCTGTAGGTCCGGCAGGCCCCGTAGCGCCAACGTCGCCCGTAGCACCCGTAGGTCCGGCAGGTCCGGTAGCGCCAACGTCGCCCGTAGCACCCGTAGGTCCGGCAGGCCCCGTAGCGCCCGTGTCACCCGTGTCACCCGTGGCACCCGTAAGTCCGGCAGGTCCGGTAGCGCCAATGTTACCCGTAGCACCTGTAGGTCCGGCAGGTCCAGTAGCGCCAATGTCACCCGTGGCACCTGTAGGTCCGGCAGGTCCAGTAGCGCCAATGTCACCCGTGGCACCCGTAGGTCCAGCAGGTCCAGTAGCGCCCGTGGCGCCTGTAGCACCCGCAGGCCCCGTAGCACCTGTATCGCCACTAGCGCCTGTAGCACCAGTCGGCCCCGCAGGTCCGGTTGGTCCCACAGCTCCAGTTGCACTTGCTTTAACAAGGGCAACGGAATCAATGGCTACATTAGCGGTGTTAGCTAAGGCATTTTTGCTAATAACCAAAAAGGCAAAGGCTGCGTTAGCTGGAACAGGAGCTGTTACTTCATACAGGGTTTGCCATGTCCCATTAACAGCATCAGGTAATGTGCCTGCGCTCAGATAGGTAGTTAGCCCAGTACCGAGGAAACTAAAGGTTGCGTCATAGTAGTACAGAAAAATGTTGATTTGAGGATTAATCAAGTTTCCTATTTTTGCAGCTGACAGGCTCAACGTATAACTTTCGCCTGGTGTGGCAAAAACGACCTGGGAAAGAGATGCATCTACCGCGCCTCCTGCTAGGATCGCACTATAAAAGTTTGTCTTTTTTACGGATAAGTTAGTGACGGTTACATTTGCGGCGTTCCAAAAAAGGGTAGATCCGGTCTCGAAGTCGCCGTTATTAACAAGATTGGTAAATAATACGGTCATCGCTTTTTATACACTCCCTTCACACGTTGTAATGATAGTAGATGCGAATCCACGCCGTGGCGAACCGTACAAGTTGACGAGGGCAGGTGTGTATTTCCATGTTCACATTTTAGACACATTATTTTAAGCTTCTATTTAAGTGACGTTAAGCTGAAGCTATATGTGGGGGATTATCATTAGAATTTAAAAGTGTAGCATGAAGTGCGAGGAGACCGCTTCGCGAAGGCTTTGAGCTTCCGATCGCTGGCGCTTCTCCAGCTTCAAACCCTCCGCTTCGCTGCTACCCAACTCCCATGCAACATTTGGGGGAGGGGAGCAGCAGGGAGGAGACCGCTCCGCTACTCATGCAACATTTTAGGTGGGAGAGCAGCATAGGGAAGATCACGAACAATGAAAGGGTGAAACATGTGCTCAAAGTACAACAGGTGAGCAAGTGGTATGAGGGCAACCGGGGCGTACATAAATTGGATTTTGAAATGCAGCGCGGTGAAATTGTTGGTTTCCTGGGGCCAAATGGTGCGGGTAAAACGACGACAATGCGTATGATTACAGGGTATCTTCAGCCAAACGAGGGAGTAATTACGATCGACGGTATCCCGATTCAGGATAAAGGCAGACAGGCTCGTTCCAAAATTGGTTATCTGCCGGAGACGCCTCCTTTGTATGGGGATATGTCTGTAAGATCCTACTTAAAGTTTGTAGCTAGTATTCGGGACGTGCCTGCGAGAGAGCAGAAGCTGCGTATTTCGGAGATGATTTCCCGACTGGGACTGAATGGACGTGAAAAACAATTGGTCCGCAGCTTGTCCAAAGGGTACAAACAGCGCTTAGGACTGGCAGGTGCGATTATTCATAACCCGGATTTACTGGTGCTGGATGAACCGACCTCGGGTTTGGACCCCAATCAGATTTTGGAGATTCGTCAGCTCATTCAGGAGATTGGTGAAAATCATACGGTATTGCTCAGCACGCATATTTTGCCTGAGGTGGATGCTTTGTGCAATCGGGTTCTGATCATCCACGAAGGCAAACTGGTCATGGACGGGCGTCCTGACGCGCTCGGCGGTTCGATGGAAGACGGATTCAAGGTGAAGGTGGAGGTCAAAGGCAAGCGTGAGCAGGTAATGGATGTCCTACGAGCTTGGGGAAAAGTACAAGTTGAATCTTTGGCGCCTACTCTGCCTTCAGCGAATACGAAGCTGACTGTCACAGAGCAGGATTTGACTGGATTGTTGCTTACAGGAGCTTCTGATGAGGATTTTCGCGAAGAACTGTTTTTTGTGCTGTCGGATGCGAAGCTTCCGATTTTGGAAATGAAAAAAGAAAACATAAGCTTGGAAAACATCTTCCAGCAGTTAACGACCCGCGAGACGGAAGAAGGTGGGGGCAGCGATCCAGCGGTTCATGTTCTACATACCTCTAAGAATGAAGCAACGGTCAACACGGTGGATCATGGAGAAGCCTTGGCCAGCGATAACAAGGTCGATGAAGACAAGGATACAGGAGGTAAACAGTCATGAGGCGTTTGTTCGCAGTTTGTCAAAAGGAGCTGCAAGCCTATCTATGGACCCCAACGACGTATTTTGCGCTTGCGGTGTACATGTTGCTGACGGGGTTACTATTTTACACGAACTTTGTGATGTATCAGCCTAGTATTTTGGACTATCGGCTGGTACTCGGTGACACATTGTCCATGCTGGTGTTTGTTGTGCCACTACTTACGATGCGGCTGGTTGCAGAGGAATTCAGGCAGGGTACAGATGAGCTCCTGCTTACCTCACCTGTAAGTGTAACGGAAATCATGATAGGTAAATTTTTGGCATCGCTAGGCATGTTGCTCATACTGGTGCTGTGCAGTCTGGCGTATCCGGTCGTGATGTCCTTTTATGGGTCGCTGGATTGGACGCTCGTATTTACATCCGTGATCGGCCTGTTTATGCTTGGCGCAGCCATGATGGCGATCGGCTTATTCGCATCGACGCTTTCACAGCATCAGATGATGTCCGCGGTCGTCAGTTTTATTCTCTTGCTCGTGTTCTGGATGCTGGATTCGTTTGGTGGACAAACGGGCGCATCTGCGGCGCTGCAGCAGTGGCTGGAACCTTTTTCACTAACCGCACGGTTTGACAGTTTCACCAAAGGATTGCTGAATGGAGCCGATGTGATGTACTACGTGACGGTGGCGGCGCTCTTTTTGCTATTTAGTATCCAAGTGGTTGAACGGAAACGGTGGAGGTAATGAATATGAAAAAATGGCTGGGTCATACCAATAGTATGGTACTATCGATTGCTGCTGTAGGGATTTTTATTTTATTGACGCTATTTCTGCGTTCGCTGGGAGGCTTTCAACTGGATCTGACGGCAGGCAAGCAGTATACGCTGTCTGATCAGACGTTAACGACCATTCAGGGTGTGAAGGAAAACGTACGATTGATTGCCTTTACTGTCTCCACTTCGCAGAATCAGAAGCTGAACCGGGATGTTACGGATATGCTGAATGAGTATGCCAAGCGTAACAACAAGCTCAAGGTCGAGCAATATGATTTGAATCAGGAACCGATACTGGCCAAGCAATATGGGATTACAGCAGCATCCATCGTGTTGGTGCAAGGAGAGAAGAAGCGGGTTATAGATATTGGGAGTCTATTTACGCAGGCTCAGGGGAGTAGTGAAGGAGCATACCAATTTACAGGGGAGGAAAAGCTGACCAGTGGACTGCTGGCATTATCGTCTACCCGCCAAGGGAAAGTGGTTTTTCTGACAGGGCATGAGGAAATTCCTTTGTCCCAAATGACCGAATTAAGCAGCTCGCTGGCGCAAGATAATGTGAAAGCAGAGGAAGTTCAGCTCAATCAAGCGGGTAGTGTGCCCAAAGATGCGTCTGTATTGGCTATTGTCGGACCCGAACGGGATATTAGCGTGACGGAACTGAAGAGTATTCGTACGTATCTGAATGACGGTGGAAAGCTTTTTATGGCGTTAGGATTTAACCCGAACATGGGGTCTAGCTGGAAAAACCTTGACGCATTAGCGGCTGATTATGGTGTGAAAGATACTCATGCTATCGTGGTGGATCAGGAACAGACGAATACGCTTGGTCCTCTGTGGACGGTTCCCACCTTTGGCAGTCATGCGATCACCGATAAATTGGCGGCCTCTAATCTGTATCCTGTTCTTTCACTATCTATTGCTTTGCAGGCAGGAGAACAGAAGGATTGGAAGACGACGCTATTGCTAAAATCTTCTGCAGCTAGCTATGGTGAAACGAATATTCAGGGACTGTTGAACAACGAAACGCAGAAGGATGACAAGGACCCACAGGGGCCGCTTGATCTCGGTTACGCGGTAGAAGGAAAAGACGGCAAGCCCAAAGCGGTTATTCTCGGAACGTCAGCCCTCCTAAGCGACACGGAGATTAGCACAGGAGGGAATCGAGACTTTGTGCTGAATAGTCTGAATTATGTACAGGAACACTCTGATGGACTTACTATTCGTCCTCGTCAGGAGCAGGATTTTAAGGTAGCTTATTTGACTGCTGCACAAGCGAAAACGGTATTAGCCATATCTGTCGTCGGATTGCCGCTGCTGTTTGCGGTTGTCGGAATCTTATTATGGTGGAGGCGAAGAAGTGCATGAGAAAATGGATACCCACAGTGCTGCTGTTAGTCGTATTGGGAGCGGGTATAATCTATGCCAAGAGCCAAAACTTCTTTCGTGAACAAGCTCCGGCCGCTCGCCAGCTCGTTCAGCTTACGCAAGGAGATATTACGTCTTTTGCGATCACCGGAAAGGACGGCAAGTCGGTGGAACTTGATCAACATGATGGCAAATGGAGCATGAGTAAGCCGCGATCTTACCCGTTAAATCAATATACATTAGACAATTGGCTAGCCGCGATTCAAAATGTAAAGTTGGGTGATGTCGTGGAATCATCTCCCAAAGACGTAGCCAAATATGGAATCAGCGCTACCCATGACCAGATTGAGATTAAGACCAAGAATGGTGACGTTCGCACCTTTGCCTTCGGTGATACGCTGCCTTCTGGAGACGCTGTTTATGTACTATCAGACCAAAAAGAGATAGCTTCCGTACCTATAGATACACTTTCGGGTTTGCTGCTGGATGCTGATGATTTTACAGACACAACGCCGTTTGATTGGGATGATACCAAGCTGAGCGGGATAGAGTGGGAAGGCCAGAATGCCTCATGGATGCTCCGATCCTCCGGTAACAGTGGAACTGGAGATAGTGCTTCCGCATCTTGGACGCTAAACGGAAAGTCGGTAGCGGGTGACACGGCGACTTCCCTCTCACAGCAAATCAAAAACCTGGCCAGCAATCAGGCTTTGCGCAAAGCCTCCGAGCTGAACAAGCCTGTTCACCGCTTTACGCTGAGCATATCGTTGGGAAAGGATGATCCCGAGCTGGTTTATCAGGGCTGGACACTTAAAGATGATCCAGATACCGTGTGGGTTGTACCGCCACAAAGCAACTGGGCTTATGGCCTGTCAGCATCTGGCGTGAACCATGCTGAACAGAATGGTCATGACCAGGCTAAGGCTAGCCAATAATCATTACATTTATAATAGCTGAACAAAGAGGCTCCAACGGCGAATAATCGCCGCGTGGAGCTTTTTTGTGTGCGTTATTCATCAGGCTTGCTGCTTTTGGAAGAAGGGCTGTTATTGACATTTAAATCTTGGATGACCTGAATCAGCTCATGAAGTGAGAGATCCAGCTTATCCAACTTTTCTTCCATCGTGTGCAGGATGTGCCGCAATAAAATAAAACAAAGCCCAGCCGGAAAGCCTACGTTGGTAACCAGAGAAAGAGCATCATCCATCTGCAATGTATTTCCCTCCTTTTTAGCCATATATAAAGGAAGGTAAATTAAAAGAACCATATACAACTGATTGTAAAAATAGTATAATAAATAAGAACAAATGTTCTGTTTTGGTTGTAAAACAGGATTGCAAATTACCCTATAATATGAGGATTTAGAAAAAGTCAAATCCAAAGAGAAAGGGTGATTTATATTGGATAAATCTCAGCTAACATTGGTCGAACAATACCGTAAGAAGTTGTACCGCATTGCTTGGAGAATCCAGTATCGTGCTCGGGTACAAACCAATCATGAATTTGTAATGGAAAAGAACGAAACTGTCAGCGCCCCATCTTTTGCAGAATCTGTAAACTCTAATATGTACACACTACAGCTTATCAACTCTCTATCTTCTGAGATCGGAAAAATGATCATCTTTGACCTTTACATACTAGATAAAACCGAAGCGCAGATTGCAAAAGAGTTAAAGCTATCCCAACAGGCGGTGAATAAATGGAAAAAGAAAATGCTCAAAGAGTTATTTCGGATGCTGAGTTCGTCCAATGGCTCAAATTAGCACAACGTGGGGATCAGGAGGCCATGAGCAGGATACTTTATTTGTTCGAGGAAGACATTCAGAGGACGAGTCGATATATACGTATGTCCCGTGAAGATGCTGTTCAAAGTATCATGGTTGATTTTATTGAAGAATTGCGGCAAGAGCTGAAGACAGAGATCTAGAAAAGTGGACATTGGATATAGTCTTGTCTATCCTTATCGGTAGGTTTAACTTATGTGACGGAGGGCTTGTATGTTTATGAGTGATAGCAGGGCTTTATTTGAAAAAAATATGAAGTTGTATCCAGTTAACCGTATTCGTTCCAATGTTATCATTCTTGTTTTATTGCTGTTAGATCTGTTTTTAACTATTCCCTTAATGGGAAACCCCTACATTGCAGTCTATGTTTATGTGCTGATGCCACCGATTGTTGTGATTAATATTTGGGCTCTTGTACTGGTCATCATGCCAAGCAAATTGCAATTAAATTATGTTTTATTCCGTGGTGTATTTGGTTTGGTATGCTCTATTGGCTTCATGATCATGACACAAAAGTTTGCTTATGGTATGTTGGGTCTGGATACCCCATGGTATTTTATAAGTTCTTTTGCCGCTTATGGAATCGCTTTATACTGCTATATAAAATATCATCTGACGAAATTCAAAGATCCTTCAACTTATAAGAAAGAACCCAAAGTGAAGAAAAAACACAAGCGAGAAGCTGTAGTAACAATGATCACATTTACCGGGGCTGGTTATTTGATAGCCAATCTTTCCCTTGGTTTTGCTACACAACAATTCGTTGCTACAGTATTGATGTGTGTTTATTCCATGCTTGCATTTGTTCTTTTTCATTTTATTATGGAGCTACATCGCTACTATTGGCTAAATAAACTGAAGAATCAGACAACGGATTGAACAGAACACAATGCATAGATTACATCGTATTATCTCTATTAAAGATGTTTGGAATGATAAATAAGCCTGCGAACGCCCATACTATCATAGGTGTTTGCAGGCTTATTAAATTGTAGTTTTATTTAGTCAACATACTTGTTACCGTCAGCATCAATATAGATGGATTGAACTGCTGTGCGGCGGTAAGGATATCCTGCTGCTGTGGTACCGTTAATTTCATACGTTACGGAATAGATGCCCGGCTTGTCCGCTTTAGAAAGCTCAATTTGCCCAGTAGGGTTAACGGTTTTTTGCTGCAACGTCAGACCTTTGGACGCTGTAGTGATTCCTTGTTGCGGATCACCATAGTATTGAACTTGGTAAGTGACTTGTGTGACGCTGGCCGGGGAATCCTGGGACTTCAGGTTTAGCCTTGGACCCACTGCATTTAGATTGTATTTAAGCTCAGGGACTTGAACGGCATGATAGCGTGCAATCAGGAGATACGCACCATGATCAGGAATAACGGCGTTCAACTTATAGATGCCTGGTTGGGGATTGGTAACTACTGCACTATGATGCCAGGCACCAGCAAAGATTTCTTCATCACGACCTGCTTTCACTTGAAGCAATTCGCTAGTACCGTCAGGTTTGGTCAGCTCAAGCTGGCTTACACGTTTATCACTGATCCAGTCCAGATCAATGGATTGGACACCATTTTCAACCGTAAGGGTTTCGGAGGCTTTTCCATTATAATCGCCGCCTCGAATAAAATATGAATTATCGATCTCGTTATAGGTGGATTGTACAGCAGAAGCGGTCAGGGAAGATGCTGCTGAAAATGCCTCAGTTTCCTGATTCAATGCTGGAGTGTTCGCTTGGAGGTAAGGTAGGATCAGGGAGAAGACGTAAGAACCGGTACGAACCTTGGCATGATCCCAGGAACCGACTTTAACTACACGTCCGCCGGGAATTTTAGCATTGTCGACTGTGACCACTCCATCATTTTTGCCGAAGGATGAGAGATAAAGTCCACCCAGTATGTAGGAAGCAGTGCCACCAGACCAGTTATCACCAGCAAACGTGAAGAACGGAATTGTCGTCGCGTTGCTGAGTGCATCGGTTTTAGTTCGGAAATACTTCATATAAGATGTTTGTAAAGTAGAGGTGCCGGGATTTTGTGAGCCGACGATATCTGCCAGCCATCCGGCCCAGCTGCTGTAGGCGAGATCTGCAAGTTGTGAGCCATGATGGGGACTGCTGAGGGTGATGACACGTTGTACATAAGGAGCTGCTCCGTTATACACGAGAGCGGTTTGAGTATCCACTCCACCTTTGCTGTGGGCGATGATGATGAGTTTTTTTCCAAAATGATTACTAATGACTTTGATTTTGTCGGCTAGAAGCTTGCCATTGTCCCACATATCCTGGGATGTGCCATTCGCATCGTACAGATTAATGCTGGCCGTCTGGTATCCAGCGTCACGGGCTTTCTGAAGCATATCGTTATTATTCTTGGTCCACACTTCGGCGCTACTGTTCAAACCATGTACAAACAATAATGCAGGCTTGGCAGGATCAACGCGATTAGGTGCTGGGCCTTCTGTCCAGCTTCCGGCGGGAGCTTTCGGTGCTTCAGGTGTGGTGGAGCCTGCAAAAGCACCGGCGGGGATAAGAGTGACGGATAACAAAAAAATGAGCATCAAAACGGTGAGCTTCTTCAAACTGTAAATCCTCCTTTTTGTAAAATTAAGTATTTCAAACTTATTATACATGCCATCTTGTGGTAAATCATCAATTGTATTTCATATTTACATTAAAATTTTATTTTTTTAGTCATTTTTTAGTCAGGATATCCCTAAGATTGATGGCGCATGCTAATCTCGTCACACATTTTATATGTATGGAGGATGAGTTCATGCCAGGAACTAAGAAGGTCATCAGTTTGACGATTTCTGCTGCTTTACTTGCCAGCATGGCTGCTTTGACAGGATGTGGGACTGCAAATCATAACGTCCGTACGAACGCTACCCGCTATAATGCGCAAAGCACGCCTAATATGGATGGTGTGAATCGTTATGGTTTAGACGGTGTAAACCGTATGGACGGTGTAAATCGTTATGGGGTAAAATCCAATGGTATGGACGGAATGTCACTGAATGAAAATGGCAACAGAACCGGACACCCAATCCGTAATCTGCAAGTCGATCGCAATTTGTCCAAACGTATATCCGAGATGCCGGATGTAAAGTCTGCGACAGTGCTGGTCGGTGAACGACATGCCTATGTAGCCGTTTCCTTGAAAGACCAAGCCAACGGAACGGGTGTCAATGCTCCAAGCATTGACGGTACTCCAAGTGCTAATAGTATTGGGGGTAACGGAAATGTACCGAGTGTGAATGGCGTGAATGGCACTAGAGGGAACCGTACTACAGGTACTACAACGCCTGGAATGACAGATAATGGAGTTACCGGGATTGGAACACCTGCACGTCGTGACGACGGTTTGTACGGAACAATGGGTACAGGCTCGTATGGTATGTTGCGTGGCTTGACGAACAACAACAATCGCACAGATAACGGCAACAACACCATCGAGGGAGCAAGAACTGCATATGAACCAAGTGATGCAGTCAAGAGTCGTATTGCTAACAAGATTAAGCAATTTGCTCCTTCCATTGAACAGGTGCATGTATCGGCTAACCCGGACTTTGTTAAACAAACCTCTGACTTTACACGCAGTGTACAAAATGGTCATCCGATCAGAGGTTTGAGCAATGAAATGGTGGATGTGATTGAACGTGTATTCCCGACTTCAGCGGCAGATACAAACCGTCCAATGCAAAATACACCAACACGTCCACAAAATAATACGCCCGTACCAATGAATCATCGCTAATTCAAACCCTTAAATGTGAATATCCAAAAAAGAGCTATCCCATCTCGGCAATTACGCTGATGGAATAGCTCTTTCTTTTGCGGGGATTATATAACTATAACGATTTGCGAACTCCTTTAATCCATATCCCTTGCAGAATTAAGTCAGCATCCAGCAACAAGACGTCTGCTTGTTTACCTGCTTCAAGTGAACCTGTCCGATCAGCTATGTTCAGGGATCGAGCTGGATTCAGGCTGGCCATTTGTGATGCCTCGGGAATACTCAAGCCTACATGTTGAACGAGATAGCGGAAGCCCTCAATCATCGTCAGGGTGCTTCCTGCCAAAGTGACGCCATCCTCCAATCGTGCGACACCGTCCTGTACAATCACTGGCAAATCGCCGAGTGTATAATGACCGTCTTCCAGTCCAGTAGCAGACATGGCATCGGTGATGAGGATGAGATTATGGTCCTGCTTTAATTTGGCAAGCAGGGAAATGGCGGCAGGATGCACATGAATGCCATCTGCGATGATCTCTGCTTCAATGCGCGGATCAGCGAGTACAGCTCCCGCAGCTCCCGGCTTGCGGTGATGCAGCGGAGTCATGGCATTAAAGGTGTGGACTGCATGGTTCAGGCCCGCCGATGCTGCCTGTTCAACCTCTTCATACGTAGCATCTGTATGACCGAGTGCCGCGGTAATGCTGTGGCTACGCAGCCATGCGATGAGCTCAAGGGCGCCTTTTCGTTCAGGCGCAAGTGTGACCTGGCGAACAAGGCCCGGATAGCACTGCTCCCATTCTGCCACCCAAGCGAGGTTCGGAGGCACGATATGTTCCGGGTTTTGTGCTCCAGCCCAGTTCGGACTAATGAACGGTCCTTCCAGATGCACCCCCTCCAACTGAGCATGGGGCATGGGAAGTGCCATGTATGTGTGAACTTCTTTTAATACCCGGTCAATTCGTTCCTTGGGCGCGGTCATCGTGGTAGCCAGCATAGCCGTCGTTCCTTGTGAACTATGAAAGGAGGTGATGGCATCCAGCACCCTCGAATCTGAGTCCATAAAGTCCTCACCGTTGCCGCCGTGAACATGAATATCGATAAAGCCTGGTAGCAGGTAACCCCCTTCCAGACAAACAATATTCACCGCTTTTGTGGCACCTTCTTCTGGATTGCCCAAGACCACTGAGGTCCAATCCACGGGCAAATCCTCCTCAGATCCAACGTATACGATGGATTGCCCCTCAATGATGACAACTCCGTTGTCGATGATGTCATTCCCAACGACGACTTGACCATACAATAGCTGCGGTATGTTACCGTTTATTTCATCTGACTTCATTTGAACCATCCTCCTGCTTCCTGATCCAATAAAATAAGCACATCGGGGTGACATTGCAGCAGGGAAGCCGGACACTCCGTTGTGACGGGGCCAGTTAAAGCCTGCCTTATAATGTCGGCCTTCTCTGCGCCAAAGGCCACCAGCATAATTTGCTTCGCCTTCAGAATGGTGCCAACTCCCATCGTCACTGCTTGTCTGGGGACTGCATCTATATCACCAAAAAATCGGGCGTTCGCTGAGCGCGTTCTTTCTTTCAAATCTACAACATGGGTGGCTCCGGTCAAGCTGTGACCGGGTTCGTTAAAGCCGATATGACCGTTATGACCAATGCCAAGCAATTGGAGATCCACAGGTCCATGATCCAGAATGGCCTGCTCGTGTGCTGCACATTCTGCTGTGAGATCTAGTGCATCCCCGTTAGGGACGCGTGTATGAGATATGGGAATGTCGATATGCTGAAACAAGTGCTCATTCATAAAGCTGCGATAGCTCTGCGGATGTTCTGGGGCAAGGCCAACGTATT
The DNA here is from genome assembly GCF_053006485.1 of Paenibacillus sp. JJ1683. Lineage (NCBI taxonomy): Bacteria > Bacillati > Bacillota > Bacilli > Caryophanales > Paenibacillaceae > Paenibacillus > Paenibacillus sp. JJ1683. The sequence continues at coordinate 4,514,930 of NZ_CM129820.1, read as the reverse complement.
CATCAAGATTGACGGAATAGGCGTGTGCAAAGCTCACCTGTCCCTTGCGGTACATATCTGCAAGATGTCGGTAAATGCCTATCGGCGTACTACCGGTGGCCAAGCCCAGCATAGCTTGTGGTTTGGACAGCAGCAAGCTGGCGATCACAGTGGCAGCAGTAGCGTTCAGGTCTTCACGGCTGTTCAAAATGCGAATGTTCATCTTTAGTGACCCCCTGGTTGTTTTTTGAGCTTACTCACTTGTTGATATGAACCTTCCAATCTCGGAATATATTTGTCAAAATTAGCGCTCACCATACCTGTAAACAGGATATCTATAATATGAAGCTGGGCGATGCGGGAGGCCATGTCTCCACGTCGCATTCCTTCCTCCAATGAAGAGGAAAATAGCGCAATATCCGCAAGGCTTGCCAGCGTATTATTTCCGAAGGAGGTCAGGGATAATGTTTTGGCACCTTGTTCCTTTGCACAGCGGAGAGCCGCAATCGTCTCTTGGGTTTCTCCTGAATAAGAGACGGCAAAGGCTACATCCTCCGCTCCGAGCGAGGAGGCAGAGGTGATCTGCATGTGAGAATCCGCGAAGGCAGTGCTATTCTTGCCAATACGGATCAGCTTCTGGTAAAAATCCTGCGCCACAATCGAGGATGTCGCCATCCCGTAGAGATCAATACGGCTTGTGGCTGACAGCCATGCAATGGCCTGCTCCAGCTTGTCGAAATCTAGCAGCCGGGTCGTGTCCGCGATGGAGGCCGTATGGTTTGCCTGAATAGCTTGCACGATGCGTGAAAGTGAATTTCCAGCCACAATGTCCTGATAGGATTCTTCACCTGTAAGGTTCGAATGGGACAACTCAGCGGCCAGCTTCATTTTGAAATCGGGATACCCTTTAAAATGGAGTGATTTACAAAACCGTGTAACGGTTGCGGCACTCACACCACAACGCTTTGACAGTTCCCGAATACCCAGGTGCAGCACATTTTCCGGGGCTTGCAGGATAGATTCCGCCAGCTTACGCTCTTGTACGGGCAACTGCTCCAGTCGATGGGATAATGTATGAAGAATGGGGGACATGGGCTGTGCTCCTTTAGCTATATAATGCTTTTATGAAAAAAAGTATCGTTTAATTCGATAAAATAAAGAAAAATATTTTCGTGTATATTGTAAAATAATTACGCTTTTCATACAAGAGGAGAGAGGCTGATCGCTTTCAAGTGTAGCTTCTATAAAATGAATAATGAATGCAGAAAAATTTGTAGAAGTAATCATACATTAATTTACATCTTGCGACTTTTACTTACAAAACAACCTATTGACTTGTCTCTTCAATGGAGGAGTATAATTGAATATAGTTCCAAGCAAGGAAATTTTCTAGGAGCTTTTTAGACGGCATCGTTGGACGGAAGAGTAGTATCTCATTCACAAGGAGGAGTTTGCTATGCAAAGCCGAGTGATTGAAATGATCAGCGCGGTCAAGGAAGATCCTGAATTGGTCGCTAAGCTGGATGGACATTCGGACATTATTCATGATGCAGGACTAGATTCGTTGCAATTGGTTCATTTCATGCTGCAAGTGGAGGATGCATTTGATGTGGAGATTGATTTTGATTCCTTTGAGTTGGAACATCTCCGTTCAGTAGATGCGTTTTGCAGTTACATTCAAGAAATGAGCGATGCGGAGCAAGTGCCGCACCCGGAAGGTATGGAGACAGTCTGAACGTAGAGTAGACTTTGCCTGAAAATCCATTAAACGAGGTGTTAGCATGCAGCCCAAAAGCAATGTGCTGATTGATGAGAAGGCTTTCAAGCTCATCAAGCGTAACCTGAAAAACGCTTCCGTGTCTTATCGTAACGCAACACAGGACCCTGCTTTCAAAACGGACATGCCCCAGACGATCGGTATTAAGCTGACCAACCGTTGCAACTTAAGATGCACGCACTGCTTTGAATGGAACGAGGAAGGCTATCATCACCAGATGGATAAAGAAGAACAGAATATGGATCTTGCCCCGGACATGCTCCGGCAGATTTTGAGCGAAACGAAGGAAGTTAAGTCCCGACTGTACATGTGGGGTGGTGAACCGATGTTTCACCGGCGCTTTGATGAAATTTTGGACGTGCTGGCGGAAGATCGGCGTGAAATGACCTTTTGTACAAATGGACTACTCATTGATAAATATTTGGACCGGATTTTGGACTTGTCTGAAAATCTGGAATTGTTAATAGCGATTGAAGGTTTTGAAAGAGAACACGATTTAATACGCGGTAAAGGCACCTTTCAAAAAACAATGCGGCAGATGGATAAGCTGATTGAACTTCGCGATCAGGGATTGTACAAGGGACGGGTAACTGTCCATGCGGTCATTAACGATAACATGATCGGACGGATGTACGAATTTCTGCAAATGTTGGAGGACAAGAGGCTGGATCTGGTGCTGCTGACGTTCCCCTGGTACATTTCCAAAGAAACCTCCTTTAAAATGGATGAATATTTTACACGTAATTTCTCCTGGCTCCGACAACTTGAAGAAAAAAATATTAGTAGCTGGCATGCTTTCAAATATAAAATCAACCCGGCTAACATTGACCCTCTGATGCAGGAATTACAGCGGATCAATGAGCGGGTATGGAACATTCGCGTGCGCTATCAGCCCGGCTTGGATTATGAGGAAATTGATAAATTTATACATGGCGAGGAAATGGTCAGCCGTTGTTCCAATCATTGCTTGGCGCTCACCTCCAGAACAGATATTTTACCAGACGGAAAGGTTATGCCTTGCAAATTTTTCAGTGAGTTCACAATTGGAAGTTTGCGTGAGCACAGTCTGAAGGAAATATGGAACTCGGATGCGTATGAAAAAACCCGTCAAAAGATTAACCATGAAGGATTGACGCCGGTGTGCTCCAAATGCAGTGTATTGTATCTGCACGGGGCAGGCTCTCTGAAATACATTTAGTTTCCTATGGATCTCCTATGGATATTGTTTGCTACTAGATGGAAGAGAGAGGGATGATGACAAGACGTGACGACTAAAACGATTAACCTTGTGGAAGCACTTGCTCATGAACGGGATCATGGGGTCCTGATTTGGCTGTTTAATATCGGCGCAGAGCAAGTGTGGCATCCATCCCCCCGGAAGGGGGGCATGGTAGACCGGGATGAACAGCAGGTTGTAAACCGGATGGAGGAAATGAATCTCCTGCTATGCCGAAGTCAGGATGTCATTGTACTCCGTGAACAGCCGGATGAGGCATTTCTGGACATGCTTCAGCGGTTAGGCTTCACCCTGCCGCGTATTGAGGTACCAGAGCCCTCTGATCCGCTAACGCCGATTTCAGAGCTGGTACTGGCGGATGACGCGCTTTTGGCACGATTACGCGCGGTTGCGGATGCAGGCCATAGCAGCGGTGGTACCAAAGCATGGCTCGTACCCTATGCGGTCACACCGCAGGAGGAAGCGATTGCGGAGCGTTGCGGGCTGGAGCTGATCGGCGCTCCATCTGCGGTGTGCGCCCAGGTGAATGATAAAATATTTAGCCGTCTGACCGCACAAAAGCTTGGTTTTGCTGTCAGCGAAGGCGCTGTGTGTGCAGATGAAGCGGCAATTCGCAGAGAATGTGAGAGATTGGCTGGCTTATCGGACGAGCCCGTGAAGCTGATTATTAAGCAGCCGCACGGTGCCTCGGGACAAGGCATGTATATGCTGGACGAGCTGTCCAAGCTGGATACACTGCTGAGTGTGATGAGACGCTTCGGCGGCTCGTCATCGTCTTCTGGCGGCTGGCTGGTGGAGCGCTGGCACAATAAGCAAATGGATCTGAACTACCAGCTCTGCATTGACGAGGGCGGTGGGGTGACGATGTTTTCACTAAAAAGGCAAAACGTAGACGGCACAGTCTATATCGGGTCCCAGGTTCCCGCTGATATTGGCGAAACGCTGGAGGAAGAAGTGAGACGATGCGCTTATCAGTTGGGAACGTATCTCTATTCCATCGGGTATACGGGAATGGCCTCCATTGACGGTTTTGTTGACGAAGATGGTTTGCTGGTTCCAGTGATCGAGATTAACGGCAGATTTACCCTGTCTACTTACATCTCGTTCCTGTCCTCTGTCTTGGGAGAACAGCATAAGACCTTGTCCCGTTATTATCGCAACGTGACCACTACACCTCTCACCTACAGCCGTTTGTGCGGGTTGCTGGCGGAGGAAGGCCTGCTATATACACCCGAGCGACCTGAAGGGGTGTTTGTTTATACGGCGGGCACTTTGTCTGGTATTCCTGTGAAGCGGGGCTATGTGAACCGGATTTTTACACTTATTTTGGCAGACAGCTGGCAGGAAGCTGATGCTTATGCGCACAAATTGGAAGGTATCATTGCTGGATTAGGATGCTCATAAATTAGGAGGGAATCGAGAATGAAAACAGACGTATACCATGTAGTACCTTTACTGGAAAAGGTTTTGAAGCTGGCTCCCGGCGAGCTGGAACAGCTCACTCCGGATCAGGATCTGCGAACCTTGGGGCTGAATTCCTTATCTGCTGTTGAATTAATTGTTGAATTAGAAAATGAGCTTGATATTACGATGGAGGACGACGATTTGGTGCTGGAGCATCTGTCTACATTGCAAGGCATTGAGCGTCTGCTGGGCAAATATGCATAAGGGCGCTGAACAGACAAGACCTAGGCTGCAATCCGATATGGGAACTCGTCATGATTCCATAGTTGACCATAGTGCAGAAGAAATCGCAAACGCTCTCCCAGGGAAACATTGTGTATATTCTTCCCTGCGTACTTCATTGCGGAGGTATGGGGTGAACATGGCGGAAGCTGAGCTGTTCATGCTGTGTGGGAGTATGTGCGCAGAGTATGGTGGAGATTTGAAGCGCTTCGGACCGGAGAAATATCCGGAGCAGCTTCAAGAAATGGCCGCCAGTGGCGGACCGGTTATTCGGGTAGAACCGTGGATCGAAGGAGTCAGCAATGAAACCGACCTGTTGCAGGTGCTCACATCCGGCTATGGTACGATGCTGCATACGTCCAGCACCGCTTTAACCTATCACGACGTATATGTGAAAAATTACCCAAGGGGCCATGTGATTGAGTTGTGCGGATTGGACTTGCAAGAACGGACGGCACAGGTGAATGATAGCTTCCTGCTCGATTCCTCGGGACATGCGATGACTTATGTGGGCTCAGCCCGGCTCGACGACCTCATGCAGGGCATTATTGAGTATGCATGGCTAGTGGAGCAGCCTGTCCCGCTTTCGCCAAGGGAGCTGCATGCTGCGTGTGCTTACCATATTCGTCAGTATGTGACGGGTGAGAAAGTTGCAACAGATCAGCAGGTCAAGCGGGGAGATGCAGGTTACCGGTCATTTGTCGATGACTTCCATCTGTTAGAAGACATGGAGGATCAGGAGTTTCGGACGTACTGTCATGAAATCTATTACAATCTGCGATTAGGCAGCGCTCTTCATTTGACAGATTATACAGCTGATTATTGCCGGCTGCATCAAGATACGCTTGGGCCGCAAACCCAGCATGTCATTGAATTGGCGCAGGCACTTCACAGGGATTGGCACAAGCTTAATCTGCATATTTACAAAACAGGACTCCAACTGCGCAAGCATCGGATGCCTGAGATTACAGAGCGGGCTCTGCAATTGATTGAAAGACAGCGCCATATGCTGGAGGAATTGATGATTTTAGCTGAGCAAGCAGCCGAGTAGTCTAAGCATTCGGCTATATCAGGCATGTTCATCCAGGTATCACGCACAGAGGAAAGAGGAGGGGAATTCATTGCCGTCCATTACATTAAACCAATTGTCGAAAACGTTTACGTACTACAAAAAGGAGCCGGGCGTGCGCAAATCGTTACAAAATTTGTTTAAGCGTGAACAGTTGACCAAAAAGGCTGTGCAGGATGTTAGCTTTAGCATTGAGGAAGGTGAGATTGTCGGATTTCTTGGCCCAAACGGGGCGGGCAAAACAACGACGCTCAAAATGCTGTCCGGCATTCTCCATCCCACAGACGGGGAGGCATCGGTACTCGGCTTTACCCCGTGGAAGCGCCAAAAGGAGTTTAAACGTCAGTTTTCCATCGTAATGGGACAGAAAAACCAGCTCTGGTGGGATTTGCCTGCAAGCGAGTCGTTCGAGCTGAACAAGCTTATCTACGAAATCGATGATAACCGTTATAAAGAGGCGCTGGATGAGCTGGTCACTCTGCTTGGGGTGGAGGAGCAGCTTCATGTGCAGGTGCGGCGACTATCGCTCGGCGAGCGTATGAAAATGGAACTAATCGCCGCGCTGCTGCATCGCCCACGAGTCATTTTACTGGATGAGCCGACCATCGGATTGGACCTTGTTTCTCAGCGGCGGATTCGGGAGTTTTTCAAAGCTTATAATCGTACACACCGGACGACCATTTTGCTGACAAGCCACTACATGAAGGACATTGAGGATTTATGCACTAGGTCCATCATTATCAGTGGGGGCAGATTGGTGTATGACGGAGACTTGCACAAGGTGAATGAGGTCATGGGTGCTCGTAAACTGCTCAAGGTTCGACTGGAGACTCCTGTATCCAACCTGACGTTGGCGGGGCTCGGCAAGCTTCGCTCCAACTCGGAGCTGGAGGCGGTATTTGAGCTGGACGCAGAAGATACGTTGACTTGGTCCAAAAAGATTTTGGATGCACTGCCTGTCGTTGATTTTACGATTGAGGACGTCCCGCTGGAAGAGGGGATAGCCAATTTGTATGATGGGGGCAGGCTGGCCGATGCGAAATAACAAATATGTGAAGGTGCTCCAGCTTGGTATGCAAAACGAAATGGAGTATCGAGCCAATTATTGGCTACAAATGGCGGGATTTATGCTACCGATCATGACACAAATTTTTCTCTGGCTTGCGGTATTTGGTTCTTCAGGACAAGCAAGAGTGGTGGACTATTCTCTGCCGGAAATGCTGGTGTATGTGGTTATGGCGGGAGTAACTGGAAAACTGATTGCTACAGGCTTTGAATACGAAATTGCTACAGATATCAAGGAAGGTGGACTGGCAAAATTCATGGTACAGCCTGTACATTATTTTGCCTACCGTTTTTGCCGGTTTATTGGAGGCAAAGTCATACAGTCCGCAGTTGTGCTGCTGGCGGCTGCTATTTTGCTGTTATGCCTTAGCCTGGAAGGACAAATTAGCTTCGAGCTATCGTACATCCTGCTTTACATATTGGCGTTGCCGGGAGCACTTGTGCTTAATTTTGTGGTCTATTATGCGCTGAGTGGCATAGCTTTTTGGATGACAGAATCGGCGGGACTTTTTTATACGGTGTCGCTTGTCATTTATGTAGCTAGCGGTACTGTGTTTCCGCTGACGATTTTTGGAGATGCGTTGGCCCGTTTGTTCAGTCTGCTGCCGTTCAGCTATACCGTATTTTTTCCGGTGAATGCGTTGACGGGCAAGCTGACTGTGCTGGAAGCCGCTGAAGGCATTGGCGTGCAATGGATCTGGATTGCAGTGCTGGCGGCCGTATCGCGCTGGGTGTGGCAAGCCGGAGTCAAACGCTTTGTCTCGGTGGGAGGTTAACATGAAAAATGTTTTTCGAAACGTTGGACGTTACCTCAGACTGTACTGGAAATTTGTCCAGTTTTCCGTCATGTCGCAAATGGAATACCGCACTAATTTTATAAGTGCATGCTTGGTTGAAACCGCTTATTTGTTTATCAAGCTGCTATACGCATCGCTTCCATATCGCGCTGGGACGGACATTAACGGCTGGTCTCCCGATGCCATGCTCTTATATATCGGCGTGTTTACGATGATGAGCGGATTTTATAGTGGATTATTTTACAGTAATTTTACAAGCCTGCCTGACAAAATTCGCACTGGCTCACTGGACGTGCTCATGACCAAACCTGTATCGCTGCAATTTATGGTGACACTGCGTCAATTTGAACTGGGCTATACTGTGCCGAATGTCGTGGGCGGTGGAATCATGACAGGCATTGGCTGGTATCATCTGGGGTTGCCATTTGATGTGGAAACCGTGGGAGGATTCGCTGTGCTGCTCGGATGCGGAGTGCTTACGGCATACTCCGTGTTTTTGCTGCCCCAATTGCTGGCCTTCTGGATTATCCGCACGAATGGGGTTACAGAGCTGTCCAACAGCATTTTCGAGACAAACTATGTGCCAATGGCCGTATACAGTAACCTGATTCAGCGTATTGGCTTGTTTGTGCTTCCGGTGTTTGTCATCTGTAATTTTCCGCCCATGTTCATTCTCGGCAAAATGGAACCCGGTTTGATGCTATGGGCATTTCTCGCACCTCTCTGGCTGCTGGCGATTATCCGCTTGATATGGCAGTTTGCTCTACGTGATTATACGAGCGCGAGCCAGTAGGGCTACCGTGTAGTAGGTTCATAATGAAGCAGGAAAGGAAGCGAATCATATGAATGCGATACCGAACCAGCGTCATTTATATATGGGCACGTTCGAAGCGGAGGCTTACTGGCGAGATACCGAGCTAGCTTCCCTGCCCGCCCTGCCTGACCGGTCTTCTTCGGCCATTGTAGCGGCTATGGATGAATTGCTATTTAGCTTTTGCCAGCCGGGAGACGCCTTGTTGACACGGTATGCCATTTCACCTGTACATCGTCAGTATATTGCGCAGTTGGGCTTTCATCCGGCTGTAAATGAACGGGATTTGACCGACGGAATGGAACAGGCGGGCAATGTGTCGGCCGCATCCGTTTTTGAGCTGCTGAGCAGTCGCAAGACGGATGCCGATGAAGGTTTTCCTCAGCTGGAGGGCTGTGTGCTTAGTCCATTTGCGGGGTTGCCGCATGTGGAGGAGGCCGCACGTGCTTGGGGAATTACATTGCATCAGCCACCGCTGGAAACCATTCGCAAGGTAAATGCCAAAACCTATTCCTCTGAGCTAAAACGCAATCTAGGTCTGCGCAATCCAGGCCATATTGTGACTTCGTTTGCGGATGTCGCTGAAGCAGGACGTAAACTGCTGCGGGATGGAAGCTTTTTAATCAAGGATGATTTTGGCGTATCGGGCAAAGGCAATCTACACATTACCTCGACACAAATGCTGGACCGGGTCGTATCGTATTTGCGTGGACAGGAGCGTAAAGGCAAACGGGTACTGTTCCTGCTGGAGCCTTTTCTGGAGAAAGAGCAGGATTTTTCATGCCAATTCACGATTAGCGATGATGGACGTGTCGACATTATATCTGTGCAATGGCTGGCTAATACTCAATTCGCCTATCGGGAATCCCTATCGCCAGACAAGGCTTTTATGGAACGTTTGGAGCGCGACGGCTATTTTAGCTTGATGCAGGATGTGGGACAGAAATTGTACCAGGATGGATATTATGGCGATGTTTGTATTGACTCCATGACACTTCGCGGCGGGAAGCTGGAGCCCATTATCGAAATTAATGCCAGAAAGTCGATGAGTTTGATCAAGCATCAGCTCGATACCTATCTGGCCGGGAAAAATATGCATGGCACGTTGACGAATTATTCGCTGTCCCATGATGGGAGTCTATCCTATGAAGAACTGCTGGAAGGGCTGAAAGGCGAGGGATTGCTATTCACAGGTGAGCGTGAGGAAGGTGTCATGCCTCTGGGAGCCAATACGTTATATGTAAACACAGGTGGACGAGACGGTGAGAACAAGACTGCAGGTCATACAACCACGCCAAGCAGAAACACAACCGGGCGCGGAGGCAGATCATCTGCCAAGCAGGTTCGCGTAAGTGGAATTGGAGCCAGCGATGGCGGACCAGAAGGGAACGGCATGAGTCAGCCTGATTTGAATGGTAAACAAGAAGCTGACGGAAATGAACGGGCACGAGGCAAAGGCCGGCTTTATTTGGAACTGGTTGCTGCGAGCGATGAGGAAAAAATGCGATTGACTACCAAGCTGGAGCGTTTTTTGGCAGAGCGACATTTTACAGTGCTGAATTAAACGGGAGGCGTATAAGCATGCGTAAGAGTACGGAGAAGCTTATGAAGGTAACGATTTTGTGTTCCGGTTTCGGATTGGGCTTTTATACCCCTGGCTTGCTGCTGCAAGCAGGTCTTCGCAGGCTGGGCATGGATACGGCGATCCATGTATTTGAAAATGTACTGCCAGAATCGGCCCGTCTCAAGGTCGACAAAAGTCGGAAAGCTTACCATGACAATTTTGCAGTGGCCTTAATGTCGCAAAAGGTTCCGCAGGATATGCGTCATTCACTGGACCCCGCAGCAATGGAAGTACTGCTGAACCAATGGATAGAAGAGGATCGGCGGTATTTTATATGCTTATCCGGTCATTGGATGTATGTACTGGAGGAGTATCGCAAGCGCAGAGAGCCGGAGTCGGTACATGTGGACATCGTGTATATGGATTCGACACCTTCTCCTTCTTGGAAAAATCTAGCCAAGCATCATCCGCATTTTGCTGATGGCTGTGGAGAAACGACCCTGTTTGAAAACGATAAAAATAGAGTCAGCCACTATATTGACATCCCGGCAGTGGAGCATATCCCTTTTGAAGCACGGCAATCCCGCTTATTCGTACATGGCGGCGGTTGGGGGATGGGCACCTACCGTGAGAAGGTTGGACGGTTGGAAGAAGCGGGCTGGGAACTGGATCTGCTGCTGTATGATCAGGATCAGCCAGATGAACAGCGGGACAGTATACGCTATTTTCGGATGGACCCGCAGTGGAGAACATGGCAACGAAATGAAGCCGGGGAGCATACATTTCCACCTTTCGGAGAGGTGAAAATGGGTGAGGAAACGGTGTATCAGGTCGGACCGGATTACCATTGCATGCTGGACCGAGCATGTCACGCCCAGGCCATTGTCAGCAAGCCCGGTGGCGGTAGCCTGACCGATTCGTTCGCTACAGCTACTCCGCTGATTATGCTGGAGCCGTTTGGTGTGCATGAGAAGCATAATGCGGATCTATGGGAACGTCTGGGGTTAGGCATGCGCTACGAGACGTGGATTGGAACCTATGGCGCCAGTGCTCAGATTCTGGAGGAAATGCATCGGAGGATCGTTGAGCTGCGCAGTCGGACGCCGCGTTATATAGAGTCCTATGTGAAGAGCATTCAAGTGCCATCAGGAATGGAGCAGGGATCATGAACGCGGCCGCGGCTGCGCAAGAACCTGCGATGCCAGATATTCGTTTTGGGATCATTGGCTGTTCTGCCATTGCCCCTCGTGCGTTGCTGGAACCGATCCGACATGTTGCAGGAGCACGCGTGACCGCGCTTGCGAACCGTACGGTTGCCAAGGCGGAAGAAATGGCAGAGCGTTATGGAGTCAATGTCGTTTATCAACATGCTGAGGATATGTTAAAAGACCCAGACATCGACGCTGTATATATTGCGCTCAGCAACGATTTACATGCTGAGTGGATTGGCAGAGCCTTACAAGCTCATAAGCACGTGCTGGTGGAAAAACCGTTATGCCTGCAGACGGCTGATCTGGCTCCTTTGGCAGCTATCGTCGAACAGAGCAACGCTTACCTGCTGGAGGGAGTCATGGTACAGCATCATCCTTGGCAGCGTGAGCTGCGCAGAATTGTAGAATCGGGTCGTTATGGTCGCTTATGCTCCATAGAGACGAGTCTGTGCATTCCAGCAAAAGAAGGGCATGCGGACAATTACCGATCCCGACCGGAGCAGGGCGGGGGCTGCTTTTGGGATCTGGGTGTGTACTGGCTCCAATTGCTTCAGGCCACCGTTGGATTGGAGCAGGCGGAATTCCACAGTCAATCGGATTTCGATGGCCCTCATGGCTGTGACTGGACATTTCGTGCACAAGCCCGTTACCCAAGCGGACTAGAGGCATCTGCCCTCTTCTCATTTGAGCGACCTTATCGCTGTGCTCATGTACTGACCTTTGATTCGGCAGTAGTCACCTTAAAGGATTGCTTTCGGGCGAATTTAGGCTTTTATAAAATGACACTCAAGACGGAAATAAAGAAGGATATCGCGGTGAATATAACAGATACGGCAGCACAGTCCTTGTTATCACAGACATCCTCGCATAGCAAAACGGTTTTTGAGCCCATGAACTATTATGTCAATCAGTTGGATGCCTTCTGCAGCATCATCCGGGGTGAAACGGAGCCCATTCCATTTCATGAGGCTGCTGAACGCGTCAGACTGCTGGCAGCTATTCATCAAGCAGCACGCTCAGGCGAGGCGATCTATGCCATATGAGTATGATTGTGGTTTTCAATCGGTGAAATTCGAGTAATACCAAATACAGAGTATCCAAGCAAAGAAAGGAGGGATTCGGCAGATGGATCAAAAGGATCAAGTCTTACTGGAGCGATTCGGCGAGCATCCGACACCCTTTTATTATTATGATGGGGACGCGCTGCATGCTCACGTCAGCTCGTTGCTGGCTCGGTTACATCCGGCCGTGCGTGTACATTACGCGCTCAAGGCTAATGGTAACGTAGCCTTGGCTGGGTTGCTGCGCTCGTTAGGTTGCGGTGTGGAGATTGCCTCGGCTGGAGAAATGTTCGTCGCCATGGAGGCCGGGTATGCTGCGGAGGATGTGCTGTACGCTGGGCCGGGGAAAACGGTAGCCGAGCTGCGCGAGGCGATAGCCTGTGGGATCGGCTGCATCCATGTTGAATCGGTGAGAGAGCTACGTCTACTGGAGGACATTGCTGCCCAAACAGGCGTGTTTGTCAGAGCTGCGGTTCGAATCAATCCCGATAATGACCTGTCGGGAGCAACGATTAAAATGGGCGGTGTTCCGCGCCCTTTTGGAGTTGATGAAGGGCAGCTGGATCACTTTTTTAAGGTGCTGGAAGATTGCCCGCACGTATATTTTCAAGGCATTCAAGTATATACAGGTACGCAAATGCTGAAAGCGGATCAGATTTTAGCATCATTTGCAAATACCTTGCAGTTGGCAGAACGGGTGCAGAATCAGTATGGTGTGGGGATGCATACGGTCAATTTGGGCGGCGGGTTTGGTGTACCTTATTTTGCTCATGAACAGCCGCTCGATATGGATCATGTCATTGACGGACTCAATGCACTCGCGGAACAGACTCGATCCAGTATGCCAGGGGTTAGGCTGATCATTGAAAGCGGCAGGTATTTGGTCGCTCAATCAGGTATGTATGTCTGCCGGGCGTTGTATACCAAGGAATCCAAGGGAGAGAAGTTTGTCGTGGCTGATGGCGGCATGAATCACTACGTCTCAGCTACCTTTCGGGGACGCCGCTTAAGGGACAATTACCCGGTGCGAATTATGCGCAGACAAGTGGGAGAAGAGGTTTCCACGGCGCTGGAGACGGTAAGCATTGTCGGTCCGCTTTGTACACCCGAGGATTGTATTGTGAAAAAAGCAGAGCTGCCCCCGATTCGCGAAGGCGATTATATTGCTTTTCCGAACGCAGGAGCCTATGGATTGAGCTACAGCCCATTATATTTTTTGGGACATGCTACTCCGGCGGAACTGCTCGATTATCGCGGAGAAGTGCATGTCATTCGTGAACACGGTGATCGCACGGACCTGCTGCACCATCAGCGTATGATTGCGTTGCCTGAGGATGTGATGTAAGTATGTAAAAACGCCAAAATCATAGGAGCCGATATCCATCGGACCTGTGATTTGGCGTTTTTTACATTTTCAGCATTGTAGTATTGACTTAACGTGATTGGGAGCTGCGTATTTCCTGACGGACAAGCTGCCATACCATAAAGATCAGCACAAGGGCTTGTGGGACAAACGTTTCCCAAGTTGGATACATTCCCAACCAGCTAATAGAAGGAAGCGAGGACGCAGTGTGTCCCGGCAGCTTGCCTGCCACCTGAAGGGAATGAATACTTTCGCCCAGAAATCGGAATACGAGATAGTAGATCAGTATAGTGGCGGTCAGGAAAAAGGCGCGAATTGGCAACCTTACACTGAACTTGATGATCGCTAAAGCAAGGACGACCAGTATAACCGTTGCCGAGCCAATACCGATCAGCAATTGCGAGGTTTCAATGGCCGGAGCCATACCGATATAAAAAATAGCTGTCTCGGCCCCTTCACGTAGAATCGCGAGCGCAGAAACCGCAAAGAGCGACCATAGGCTGCCACGTGCTAGCGCATTGCCCACGCTGTTTTCCACAAAGCGGTTCCACGCAGCAGCATTGGATTTGCTATGCAGCCAGTTACCGACCGTTAGCATCAGCACAACAGCTACCAGCCCGGTGACACCTTCCAACAGCTCACGCATGCTGCCCGATGCAGCAGCTGCCACCAGCGAGGTGAACAGCACCGCCAGTATTCCGCTTAGCACCAGTCCTGTACCAGCTCCTGCCCATATCCATCGTCCAGCCACGGCTTCGCCGCTTTTCTTGACATACGCGAGCAGAGCTGCGAGCACGAGAATGGCCTCCAGACCCTCGCGCAGCAAAATCAGTGCGGCGTCCCATGCAGTATAAGAACGTTCCTCGGTCAACGGACGGAGCCTGTCCAGCATCTGATCAAGAGTCTGCAAGGCTTTATCCGTATTCGGTGGGGAAGACAGAAGATATCCAGAAGTCTCGGTCATTTGATTTTCAATCGCAGTGTAAGACGCCGGATCGGAAATTTGTACATGTCCTTCGACAGAAGGCCATATAGCGATAAACTGACCTACCTTGTCTGCGGCCTGCTCTGGCTGATTAGCTACAACATCTTGGCGTGCGGATTCGAGCAGGGTGACTGCATCGCCGAGGGAAGCTGTTGAACCATTCGCTGCTCCGGCAGCGGCATTGCCTGCATCTGCCCCTTGATCTGTGTTCACAAGTTTGCCCTGACTATAATCAGACAGCAGCGTCGTTAACTCCTGCATTTCCTTGAGAGCCTGTGCTTGACGTATGGGCTCTGCTTGCATAGAGATGCGAATGAGGCTGATTTTTGTTTCAAGCGAACTGTATACCGAAAAATGGTCCAGACGAATCGGGGTCTCCACCTGATACCAGGCTTTAACGATTCGGTCGTAATCCACCCGCGCAGCAGCCCAATCGCCTTTTTGCATGGCAGCCAGACTGCCCTTCGCCATAGGAAGCAGTTTTTCCGCTGCTTTAGCTCCGGCGGGAGCCGGTTGATCTCCTTCGGCAGCAGTCACGAACTCATTGACCGAGCGCGCCAGCACGGATAACGCAGCTTTCGCTGAATCCCCGCCGCCATGGGCAAGCGCCTCTTCTGCATCGGTCAGAGCTTGATCTACGGCCGCGATATGGGCTGAATCCCCGCCATTTGCTTTGGCGGCTTCCCATAAACCACGGAATTCCTTTAGGTCCTTGGAGGCTTCCGTCCATTGGTCTTGTCCCGCCTCCACCAGTGCTCCGCCGACCACAGGCATCAGCTGATCATTAGAGACAGCTTTAGCATTTGATTGTGCGAAAACGGCCGACCCATAGCCGGATATGAAGGGAGTTACTGTCAGCAGCAGAGCCGCCACCAGCACAAACACCCACCCCAAGCTTTTATAGCGCCGATTCATATAAATCCCCTTCCTTGCCTGCTGCTAAAATAACGTATCCCCGATGTAGCCGCCTTGCGACACACCTGGGAAGCAGGCGAACACCGCGCTGCCTTTGTGTACAATGTATTCGTTCAGCTTGTCATTGCGTGCAAGCTTCTCCTGAATGTGAACGAACTGCTTGAACAGATCACGCTGGTAGCTGATGAATAGCAGTCCGGCATCGAGCTGTCCTGTTTGTTTGTCTAATCCGCTTGAATAGGAATAAGATCTCCGCAAAATATTAATGCTCCCGTTCCCATGAGCCAATGCCACATGAGAGGTAGGGGGCGTAAGCGGCTTGCCTTCAGGGCTTGTAGCCGCCAGATCCAGCTTGTCAAACTCTTTGCTTTTGCCCAGTGGGGCACCGCTGCTGCGATGGCGTCCAAAGGTATCCTCCTGGTCACCTAATGTTGAACGATCCCACACCTCTACTCGCATACGAATACGGCGTACAGCCATATAGCTGCCGTCGCCCATCCATGCTGGTCCGTCATTGGTCTGTGTCCACACCAGCCGATTCATCTCGTCTGCCTTGGACGTGTCCGGGTTTCCCGTGCCATCTTTGAAGCCGAGCAAATTGCGCGGTGTGCTGCCCGCAGGATCAGCTTGTGCCGTCCGCTGGAAACCTTCCTGCGTCCAACGGAGTACCGCCGTTCCTCTGGCGATACGCGCCAAATTACGCAGGGCATGGAAAGCTACCTGCAAGTCATTGGCACATACCTGCACTCCGATATCACCGCCGCACCATTGCTCATCCAGGGCGTCTCCCTGAAAACGAGGCAACTCACGGAACCCGGCAGGCTTGAGCCCTGCCAGGCCATACCGTCCATCAAAAAAGGAGGGGCCCACCCCAAAAGTGATCGTCGTCCGGGACGGAGATAATCCCGCTGCCTCGCCCGTATCGGAAGGAGGGAGGTTGATATTTTCATTATCGGTGCCAAGCAGCACACCAGAAGTCATTGTAGCACTTGCTTCCGTCCAGGCCTTGAAGAGATTCCGCACCTGTTCCTTGTCGCGGGTCGTTAGATCGAAAGCGGCGAAACAGATAAAATCTTGTGCCGGAGTTACAATCCCCGCCTGATGTTTGCCGTAAAAAGGAACTACATCTTTGGTATCTGCCTCCGTCATCATGCTTTCGAGGCGTTGACTGGCTGACAGCACAGCGCCCACGCCACCGCCGCCAAGCAGCAGACCTAATCCGCCTACCCCGGCCAGCTTCAATAGATCACGGCGTGATACGGATTTACCTTTTCCTGATCGCTCATCATCCGCTGGCTGAGCATCCTTTTCTGTCAGATCAGACTGTTCATTACGGGATTCCGCATACTGCGACTTTTCTTGTCCTTTTTGCCGCTTAAAGCCTTTCATATCATTACACTCCTAACAATTTCCCCATTTGGGACAACGGTTCTGCCAAAGCATCAAGGTTCTGGCTTAGCTTTTTAATTTCTTCCGGTTTCAGTTTGGTATACGATACATAGCCTTCGCCGTCTTTGAAAGGAGCCAGCTCCTGCTGTAAGGCTGTAAAGCGCTCACCAATTTGTTTTTCCAACGCCGCGTCTTTTTGGTTCAGATCTGTTTTCAAAATGTCATAAATCTTTTGAGCACCTTCTACATTGGCCGCAAAGTCGTACAAGTCCGTATGAGAATAACGCTCCTCTTCACCCGTTACCTTCGAGGTAGATACTTCGTTCAGCAACTCGACTGCACCTGTTACCATCAAGCTGGCATCAATGTTAACTGTTTCTACTTTGGCACGCAGCAGCTTGGCATCACTCAGCAGGCGGTCGGAAAACTCATCCAATCCTTTGGTGGTGTTCTCTTCCCATAATGTTTTCTCAATACGGTGAAATCCGCGCCAATCTGCTGCATCCACATCACCGTCACGAGCGTCAATATTCGGGTCCAGATCGCCCAGTGCTTCCGCAATCGGTTCAATCCGTTCATAGTACATACGTGCTGGAGCATACAAAGCCTTGGCTTTATCCAGCTCGCCAGCTTTGACTGCGTTCGTGAATTCTTCCGTCTTTTTTACAAACGTATCGCATTGCTCGGTTGCATAGGTACGGTAAGCCGCAACCGCTTGATCAAAATTGGGAGCAGTCGCCGCAGGAGTCGTGGTCTGTGTTGTTGCTCCTGTATCTTTGGATGTTGCAGCAGGCTGCTGATCCGCAGTTCCGGCTTGTCCGCAACCTGCAAACAGAATAGAAGAGACCAGCACTCCGGCCGGTACGGCATAACGTAGTTTCATAATCAATGAACACCCTTTCTGGCCAAACTGGCCCTGAACCATAGTCTGTAGCGCGATCTCTATAACGAATTATCATTTTTGATAATGATTATCAGTCGCATTTTTTCTTATCATAAGGCTGGCCTATATGCCTGTCAATACATATTTTAGACACAAAGTTCAACTCGTCATTAAAGCTACAAGTAAGGTGCCTATGCCCATTTTTATCCGCACATTGAACCATACCTGAGCACATGACATAAAATGTGTTGACTGTATCCCTTAACCTTGTTACACCACACAAAACCCGAGCAAGGAGGGGTGAAATTGACGAAGGGTAACGACCAGAAAAACAAGTTTTTGTTAACTCACCGTGAACGTGAAGTATTTGAACTGCTCGTGCAGGACAAAACAACGCGTGACATCGCCGGACAACTATTTATTAGTGAGAAGACGGTGCGTAACCATATTTCCAACGTAATGCAGAAACTGAACGTAAAAGGTCGTTCACAGGCGGTCGTAGAATTAATCAGGCTTGGCGAATTAAAAATCTGACCTCTCGTTCCTTGCGGGGTACAAAGTCTTCTCGATGATCCTTCAACAATGAAGGGTGGTCGGGAAGGCTTTTGTTTTGATCATGCTGAGGATATGACGAAAAAAACGATTAAACCGCTGAAATATGTGGGAATTTGTGTATAAGTGGTGTACTATATAGATAAGGAAGAAAATACCATGCGTTTTCCAATAAGTTATATGAATAATTGAGGTGGAAGCTGTACCACAAAGTTGTATTTAGATAGAAATGCATCTGGTGATAGTCTAAGAATGAAATACAAATTAGCATGACGACAGGATGGAAGTTGAATCGGGTTTTTGCTTAGGACTACCTGTGGTATATTCTTGATCGGAGGTGAACGATAAGACATATGACACCCAACCAACACTCAATGACTTACACGCTGAACAGCGGTATAAAGGGAACAGTCGACCTATCCAGTAAACAGGTGCAGGAATGGATTAAAGCATATCGAATCGGCAGCAAATTTGTAACAGTTGTGGGCAAACAATATTTTGGTTTAAACCCTGAGTTGGTAGCAGATTTCAAGGTACATAATGAATACTCGGAGCAGAGAGAACACATATCCATGATACAGCCTGTAATGGAACGTAAAGCTGTAGATCTGGACCCACTGGTAGAAGCGTATAGTCAGTATAAAACATTAATTCAGGTAGAATGTAAATGTGGTGCTTCCTACATAGAAGAATCACCTCATAAGAGAACCAAGTGGTCATGCAAGGAATGCAACAATATTGTGTTCCTGGATCGTAAAAAGGGCATGGTGGATACGAATACAGGCAAGGCCTGGTACATGACCAACAAATACTATGTAGAAAGACAAAGCAACTGACAGATTGTCAGTTGCTTTTCTAACAGACTCGCACGCGTCTTTATATGCTTTTCACCATATATTAAATCCATACTTGGAAATGCTACTATATCTTTTGCCAAATAATAAAATTGATGTTTTGTACGCTTTGTAGTACATTATCAAGTGTATTATAAGGAGGCTTCTCATGTACGGACATAGACAAGATGATACTTTATACATCATGACTTACACATTAAATAGTGGTATCAAGGGCACGGTGCCTTTGTCTAATCAACAGATACAGGAATGGCTTGAGTGTTACAGAATCGGCAAGAAATTTGTAACCGAGATTGGCAAAGAGTACTTTGGACTGCATGCGGAACTGGTGGCTGACTTTAAAGTGCACAATCAGTATTCAAGCTATCAGGAGGTCATTATCCCGATTCAACAGCCGGATACTGGCTTAAGAGAGCTGTCTCAAGCTTACAAATCAACAGAAACCTTAATTAAAGTAGATTGCAAATGTGGTACATCGTATGTAACAGAATCCCCCTTCAAGCGGACCAAGTGGTACTGCACCAAATGCCGGGAGATTGTTTTTCTCGACAACAAAAAGGGAATGGTTGATACTTCTAGAGGCAAGGCTCATTATATGACCAATAAGTATTTTGTGGAACGGGAAACAACTGGCGTATAAGCCGGTTGTTTTTTTGTTCATAAGGTTTGTATACGTTCTGATTTTTTAAAACCGATTGCGCTACAGTGAAAAAGGGGAAAGATAAACCTTAAAATAAACGATAGTCAGGTGGTGAACGTCATCCGGGAAAATCGTACGAATGGTGCAAGAAACCGCATCAGCACGAACAATGTGTACATAAACGAAACGCTTCATTTGGAACAAATCATAAGTGACCTGCGTGTGATGGGCTATGTTGCCTTTCATCATCAGCCGCAAATTGCAGGTGAGCCTTATGAGCTGGATGAGTTAAAAAAGCAATTACTGTTGTTTTTTCAACAGCACCATGTATTGTGGATTGAGCTTGATCCGCTAACGCAATATGTGGTGGTGAATAACATGGGGAAGGCCACCGTGCTGAAACTCATTGGCCGGAAAATAAATCCGCTACGTGATCGGAGAGCGAACGCTGCTTTGGCGGGGCAGCCACTGCATGAGCTGGATCGGGAGATAGAACGGCTGAATCGGCTGGTTCACCTGTTGCGCTACACTCGTTTTCCTTAAGCGACGGCATTAACGAAAAAAAGCATTCACGAGCATGCGTAATCACATGCTGTGAATGCTTTTTGGTATGTTATTTTTTACCGCATAAGATGAGTAAATCTACGGTGACATACGGTAAATCTATTTCCTGCATTCGCTGCCAGTCTGCTTCCGTAGCTCCCCACGATAAGGGAGTCATATGGAGCAAAGGCTCCACAAGGTCGGCATTTAGCATAAAGCGATAGGTTACTCGTTCGGCGGATAGAAGATTAAAGCTATCTTTAAACCGGCTTAATATATTGTCATTTGAATAAGTTGGCTTTTTCTGTTCATACAAGCATCTCAATTCCTGAAGATAATATGGTTCGGGAATGACCTTTAGAATGCAGCCATCCTCCGAAAGAATCCTTTTAAATTCAGCATAATTGGAAGGGGATAAAATATTGAGTACACCGTCAAATTGTTCATTTGCAAATGGGCAATGAGCCAAATCGGCAACACACCAGAGGGCATGAGGATATGCTTTGGCTGCGGCCACAATACCTTCTTTAGACAGGTCCATACCTACGCTTGTAAGCTCGGTGATTCCCTTCCAGGTAAGCTTATCCTGAATGTGGCTCGAAGGGGAACCTTCCCCGCAACCTGCATCCAGCAAGTACAGATGTGATTTTTGATCGTACAGGGGTTTCATAAACTTCATCATCGTGCAGCTTATGGCTTCATTTAAAGGATCAAAAAATCCGCTATTGCACATCATTCTTCTGGAGTTAAATAGTTGTTTATCATATTTGGTTTTATGGGATCGGGCGGATAAATGTAAATACCCGTGTTTTGAAAGATCATAGCAATGCTGATTCATACATAGGAGGCTTTTACCTTCCACCATACGCATGGGTTGAGAACATACAGGACAACTAAAAAGATGTTGATGCTTCCTGATCAGGCTAGCCTTCATCTCGTGTTTATTCCATTTGGACATAGAAAAGCACCTCGTTCATTCGTATTGGGTGAATGAAAAAAGGCACAGCCAAATAAACCCAACCCATTTTTCGAAAAAATGATTGAGTTTTCATGAACTGTACCTCACATTACCGTAAACGAATGAACTGAATAATCATATTGTGCAGCGCTCCTCTAAAAAAATAGAAAGGGCTTTCGCCCTCTCTATTGTAACTTAGCCATTAGAAGTTGTCATATGCTTACACAGATTTCAAAAACTCCACAATCGTCAGCAGACCCTTGTCGAAATTCTCCAAATTAAAATGCTCGTTTGGTGCATGCAGGTTTTCATCTGGCAAGCCGAAGCCCATCAATACAACTGGAGCACTCAGCACACGGGAGAAGGTTTCCACGATCGGAATGGAGCCTCCATCCTTGGTAAATAGGGCACGTACACCGTATACTTTCTCAAAGGCATCCGCTGCTGCTTGTAAAAACGCATGTGACGGGTCGATGTTAAAGGCGTTCGCCTTCTCACCTTGTTGAATATCCAGGGTAGCTCCTGCTTGAACGTGTGCGCGTAAATGGCGCTCGATTTTGTCCAGAATATCTTGCGGATTCTGATTAGCTACCAAGCGGCATGTGATTTTAGCGTGAGCTTCCTTCGGAATGACCGTTTTCGTACCTTCACCCTGGAAGCCGCCATATACGCCGTTCAGTTCCAGTGTAGGACGAGCCCCAACACGCTCGACGAAGCTAAACCCTTCTTCGCCATAGAGCGAATCAAGTGCAAGATCTTGTTGCAGCTTGCTCTCATTGAAGCCTTGCTTCGCAAATTCTTCTCTCATCTCTGCCGATAATGGAGCAACATCGTTGTAAAATCCTTCGACGCTAACGCGGCCTTTGTCATCATGCAGGGTTGCCAACAGGGACACCAAAGCATGCAGGGCATTCGGCACACCGCCACCGAAGGAACCGGAATGAAGATCTGTGTTCGCCGTGTGAATGGCGACTTCCAGTGAGCACAGTCCGCGCAAACCTGTGCAAATCGCAGGCTTCCCTTTTTCGATCAGAGAGGTGTCAGACACCAGTACAGCATCAGCTGCTAGGCGTTCAGCGCCGGTGTGCAAAAACTCAAGCAGGTTCGGACTGGACACTTCTTCCTCGCCTTCAATGCAAAACTTGATGTTCAGCGGCAATTTGCCTTCCTGCTTCAAAATGGCCTCAACCGCCTTAATGTGCAAGAAAACTTGCCCCTTATCGTCGGTCGCTCCGCGCGCATACAATTTTCCATCGCGAATGGATGGCTCAAACGGTGGCGTTTCCCACAGGTGAAGCGGGTCCACAGGTTGCACATCATAGTGTCCATACACAAGGATGGTTGGTTTGCCAGGTGCATGCAAATGGTCTGCGTACACTAACGGATGGCCTTTGGTTGGAATAATTTCAACGTTTTCCAAGCCTGCAGCAGTCAGTTTGGCCGCCAGCCATTCGGCTGCTTGGTTAATGTCTTTTTTGTGCTCCGATAATGCGGAGATACTCGGAATGGACAGCCATTCCTGTAGTTCGCCCAGTTGTTGTTCTCTGGCTTTTTCAAAATATTCAGTATAACTCATAAACTATGTATCCTCCTTTTAAATGTAAATCATGTTTATATTGCGCTATCCTCCGAACCGAGGTTGTGGACGATATGTCTAGTTTACTACGTTTTATGCTGAACGAAAAATAGGGAGAAAAAAAACGATTCTGCCCGGGTCTGTACAGACCTGAGTAGAATCGCCTTTCATCATGAATAGGATGTACTTATGCCCGGATGTCCAGATGACCCCCAAGATGCGGTTGTACGCTTTTTTCCATCATCTGTACCAAAGCCTGTCCTTGTTCACTGGCCTGATCCTTAGCCATACCCAATACCTTCACACTTACGGCTTGAGCCAAGCTGGCCTGACTCATACCTGTGGATAATGCTGCGATATCCATGTTCCATCCTCCTTCATTTTGAAAATTCGCTTTCTCTGTATTTATCGGTAGGAATGGTTATTTTGTTTCATCCAATTGGAATTGTGTCAGTAAATCTTGAAGCTGCTCTGCCAGACGGGTCAAATCTGCGGCAGACGAACCGATCTCTTCCATGGAGGCGAGCTGTTCCTCTGCGGCTGCGGACACGGTCTCTGTATGAGATGCTGCTTCTTCAGCAATACGTGTAATTTCCTCCATGCTGCTAACGACTTCATTCGTTCCATTGGCTACTCCTGCGGTAGAAGCGGCCACGTTATCGAGTTGCTTCGCTGATTTGACTACTGCTCTACGGATGCGTGAGAAGGAGCGACCGGATAGATCAATGGAATTGATGCCTTCCGTTACGCGTTCCTTGGCAGATTCCATAGCGACCAGGGCTTCAGATACACCGCTCTGTATCCCTTGAATCTGTTCACGAATTTGCTGTGCGGAATAAGCTGAGTTTTCAGCCAGCTTGCGGACCTCTGTTGCTACGACAGCAAAACCTTTGCCATGCTCCCCAGCTCGTGCTGCTTCAATAGAAGCGTTCAGTGCAAGCAGATTAGTCTGGCTAGCAATTTCCGTAATGACGGTGACAATCGTCCCGATTCGTCCGGAACGGTCACTCAAAGCGCTGACAATCGTATCGAGCTCTTCCACGGTAGTGCGAATTCCATCGATGGAGATGACACTATTGCCGATATGCTCACTGCCTGCATCCGACGCCTGAATAGCTTGTGCGGAATAAGTGGTCATTTCTGCCATGGTGTCGGTCATAGCTGTAATGTCAGCAGACATGCCGCTAACTCGTTTCTGATTATCTTTAGCACTGTCTACCTGACGTTCGCTGCCGGCAGCCACATCTTGAATGGCTATGGTCACATGCTCGATGGCACGGGTCGTTTGTTCTGCACCTGCGGCAAGCTCTTGCGAAGATGCTGACAAATTACCTGTCATTGCTTGAATTTCTCTAATCATGTTACGTAGGTTATCCACCATTTGTTGGAAATATCTTGATAACTCGCCAATTTCATCTGTGCTGTTCGTAGCCACGTTAATCGATAGATTACCTTGGCTGATAGCATCCATAGAATTACGCAATCTATGGATGGGTTTAAGGATACTGTTGATTAGCCACATTGCGAGCACACCAATGATGATGGCTGCAATAACCAACACTACGATTGTCGTGAGAAGAATAGGTTGGGCGGAGGCACGGGTTTCTGATTTGTCCATCGTTCCGGCAATTTTCCAGCCTGTCAACTCATTGGTTTTGAAAATCAGATGTTTAGCTACACCAGCAGCATTGTAATCAAAGCTACCCTCCTTGGAGTCAAACAATTCAGGCGTTTTTTCTCCCATTTCGGTACTCCCGCTGACTTCTGTCGGGTGAGTAACGATACGTTTGGTACTATCAAATATCACAATATAGCCATTTTGTCCGATTCTTAGCTTTGTGATTTCTTTTAAATTATTCAAATTCAGAGAAAGACCGAGAACACCGCTGTTGTCGGGAAGTGTACGTGAAATATACACAACGGGGACCTTGGCCGTATTGAGCCCGACAGGGCTGATTACGGTTTGACCGGGTTTCTCCATGGCCTGCTTATACCACGGACGTTCCCGAGGATCGTTTGTGGAGCCTACGGCTTTGCCAATAATAAGTTTACCTTCGGGAGTTCCTACAAACATATCAACAACTTCCGCATGCATTTTCAAATACACTTGTAATCTTTTTAGAATGGCATCATCTGCTTCAGCGCTGTTATCACTAGCCGTCAACGTTGTGGAGTAATATTCAAGATCAGCTAGTTTGGCTTGAATCGTTTGAGTAACTGCGCGATCAGCTGCAGTCACGCTAGATGTTGCACTGTCCAGTAATTGGCGATCTGTCTGGTTATACGCTGCCTGATATGAGAAAGAGCCCACAATAATACTAGGAACAAGCATGACCAGCAGGAATGCCGCTGTCAATTTCTTGCGTAGTGTTAATGTTTTCAGTCGTTTCAGTTGTTTCATCAAACCCCTGCTTTCTATCTATATATTCATTCTAAAGCTTATACCATATGTATTTACTATCGGTTTTTTCGAGCTGAATTGATAGATTTATTACTAATTTGTCCAATACGCCAAAGAATTGCTTGCATAGCATGGAGTATCATGCAACTTGGAGGGATAAGGTATGGGTTTTTTTCTGGATATGAGAAGCTCCACCAGTTCATCAAAAACAGGGGAGGGTCCCGATATTCAATTGGGTCCAGTACCAGAGCGATTCGGTATGATTACGCTGCGAACCTTTCTTGCGCCGAGTCCGATTGTGACTTTTAGTGGTTCGATTGGCCTGATCGGTGAGCTTGGTGATACGTATACGGTGGAAATCGTACGTGGAGCCGACTATGATCCGAACGAGGTAGTCTACCGCGCCGAGGGGGTATTAGGCGTGACAGGATCTAATGAAACGCAAGCTTTTAATGCACAGGATCTGTCCGCTCCCTGGGCCATACAAACGGTATATTCTTCTTATATTTCGGGTGTATCGACCACTGTTCGCAATGGTCCTGAGGTATTCACGGGCATCGCTTCAACTCCGTTTTTGTAAAATATATCATACAAGTATTCTCCGGTTCAGAGCTCGCTGCCTGTTCATGGTTTTCCTATGATTAGGCAGCTGCGCTTTAAGCCTAGCAGCCACAGCCTGGGGTAGACATTTGCCGCAGGCTTGTGGCTGTCTGTACTCCTTACAACACCGAGAACATAAATGATATGGTTGTTGTGATTACTTCATGGTGTGTACAACAGAGTTGATTTGCTTTTACGGGCTGCTAATTCTTTAAAATTTCTCGCAAATACTGAGTCAACTCGTCTGCCGCTTTGGTATGGGCGAGGAGTCCGGGATGGCTGCGAGATCCTATCGTTTCTTCTGTCGTGTTGGGCAGTTGGAATACGGACACACTGCGATCCCTCGTTTTTTTCTTGTACGCATCGACCGCCCGATAGATCGCTGACATCATCGGAGTACCAAGCATCCCATAGGCCCATACAATATGGGCAGTAGGATTGCAATTCCGAAGCTTGACAAGAAAGCGTTCGGTAGCGTTTTCAAAAGCTTGTACGTCTTCTTCATTAAATGTGCCATCCTCATTCAAACGTTGCTTATACACTTTCCCACTTATTGGGTCTGTCCATGCTGGAGAATAAAAGGCTCCACCGTCATTAGTCCCTAAGTTCACTACGACCACGTCCGGTTGCCAAGAGGTAAAATCATGATCGGCAAATGCTCCTAATGCTTCATTTCTCTCTCCGATGAGCACACCGCATATTTGCTCATAATATGCCGGTATGTTCCCATGTGGATTGTTATCCCAGCTTGTTAGCACACCCCATCCGCTTTGTGAGAATACTCGGTAATCCGCATTCAGTGCCTCGGCTGTTATGGCTGTATAATTGCGTAGGGCCGTGAACAGCATAGGAACCCAGTCGGTCTCCTCCTTCGCTCCAATCGTTCCTTCTCCCGAAGTAATGCTGTCCCCGACAAACTCTACTTTGAGGGGCTTATCAGGGACCGGCAGCAATTCTCCGTCAACCTTTAGGGCATGAATTTGCAACAAGCAGCGCGGGTCCGAGCTCATAGGCTGGGCATCCTTGACGAGACGGACATTTTTGACCGTGTCAGAGTTCAATCCTCTCAAAAGACAGATCCAATGCCGACCAGCGGTCACCATCAGACGACTCATCGGGACACCATTGATGACAATACTGATCCAGGGCTCATACACCTGATAATCGGCTTCTATTTCAATCCATAGCTCTGAGCCTGTCATATTCAATTCAATGCCGCTGCCTGTCCAAAATAGAGTGAGAGGGGTGAGAGTTGGCGTAGTTCGACCATGAACCTTTACATGCTTTGTTTTTGCAATTGGATATGTCTTCAATCTCTTGTTATGTGACATATTCAACATCCTCCTCATGATCTCGAATGAATGCTAGTTTCTGTAATATTGTAAAAGAAGTGACAGGGAATCTCAATTCTATTTTTAAGTAAGTTTAGAACAGCAATGGATAGTAAAAAGCACCAGCAGATTTCATTTTGCTGATGCTTTTTTTGATATGAGGAGCACAGATAAGGAAGCTAATTTTTTTAAGACATTACTATTATTCTTTAATTCGCTTTGCCGAACATGACGATATTAATCGCCTTGCCGAAGTCTATACCTACTTTGCCAGTTAATTCTGCTGTTTTTTGCGCCAATACCACTGCATTGACACCACAAGAGAACAGCGCAATATCAAAGTCATCTTTATGTGCTGCGATCCATTCGAGTGTTTCCGGCATCTGTTCATATTGATGAAATGCGAGCGTGTGCGCGATATGCAGCCCGTACGGCTTGGCTTCAAGAACAGGCTTTACTTCAGCGGCCGTTCGGGTCACCAGCAGAATGCGTCGATTTTTCAAGATGTCCCAGAATGCGGGTGTCTCCGCTAAATATCGATTCAGGCAGGCATGGCAAGTCAGCGCAGGGGAAAGAGCGTAGTGAGCAAAGACCTGATCGGTCAACTCCCGCTTCATATAGGATGGTGCCTTAATAGACTCGTCATCATATGGCAAAATGCCTGCGATGCTGGCTTTGTTCACTGCCTCTGCCACTGCGTCTCGTAGTTCCGTATTGGGCAGAAATAGTCCCTTTTGGCCGAGATTGGCTTTGACCGCCCAGCGTTCCTGTAACACCTTTTCCATCGGCCAGACGGTGTCTTGAGCCAATACCAAATTTTCGCCATCTCCAATACGTATGAGCGAGAAGGGCTGGTGCTGATCGAGTGCCAGCTTCAAACGTTTCAATACCTCGTCAATCTCCAGATACTTTGAATCCGTCATATCTTGTTTCCTCCTGTCAGTCCTGCTTGTTCAACTTTTCAAATAGAGCAAAAAACTTCGTATTCTATCATATGTCGAAAGTTAAAAGGTTTTTGTATGAACGGCTATTCTTTTTCGATTCTACCTATTTTTGCGAGAGTTGTTGCATCTGTACGTGCCGTTTCAGAAGCGTCTTCATAACTTGAGAGAAGACGGATGAAAGGGAGGAAGATCAATGAATCGCAAGATTGTGATTGAAATTAATTTTAATAACTATGGGATGAATCCCAACCGCCTGACACGTGAGTGGATCAGCGAGCGACTGGATATATTCAGAACCTTTACGCTGCGTAGTCTGCTCAATCAGACAAATACGGATTTTTTATCTGTCGTCAAGCTGGCGGGTGGATGCAGCGACATTGTGGAAGAGGAACTGGCCCAACGGGAGCCCATTCCTGAGCACATCCGTTTTGGTACGAGCATTGAAAGTAAACGTCGTATCAATGCGTACATCGAAGGAGCGGACGAACTGCTTATTGCTCGAATAGATTCCGACGATTTGTATCACCAATCCTTTGTACAGCAATTACATGATTACAAGTTTCAACCGGATACGGTTGCGCTGGTAAATCAAATGGGTTACTTGTGGGATGCGGTTGAGGGGCAGATGGCACCTGTGTTTCACCACTCGCCTTCCTTTTATGTGTTCCGCTATCAAGTAGAGGAATTTCTGAATGATTACCGTGTCGTTATTCCTGGGAAAGGCACACACGGATATGTAACGGAGCTGCCGCATGAGGTGATTCCGCTTCGCAACTATGTGAATGTCATTCATGCCGCCAATACATCGGTGAAAAAGGTGCCGGCAAAGGATCGACTCTCAGAAAATGAAATGAACGCGGTGCTGGCTGAATTTTTGGGCACAGGCATTGCCAATTCGTAACGGTCAGGAGGAGATTATATTGTTCAAAGGAAAAAAACTGCTGGTGACCGGAGGAACGGGATCTTGGGGGCAACGCCTGACGGCTGAATTGCTGAAGGAGGGACCAGCGGAAATTCGTATTTTTTCACGCGGTGAATTTGCACAGATTGCCATGCAGCGGCAATTCCAGTCTGATCCCCGGCTGAATTTCATGATTGGAGATATTCGGGACCTTCAGGCATTGCAGGAGGCTTGTCGCGGGATAGATTATGTGTTCCATTTGGCGGCATTAAAGCATGTTCCTGTGTGTGAGAAGCAGCCGGAAGAGGCTTTCAAGACGAACGTACATGGTACGGAAAATGTGATTCGGGCCAGCATAGAGCAGGGAGTCGCCAAAGTCATTGATGTCTCTACAGACAAGGCTGTAGACCCGGTGAATGTATATGGCATGACGAAGGCGATTGGCGAAAGATTGATGATCCGCGCCAACGCCTTAAGTGAACGTACTCGCTTTGTGTGTATTCGCGGCGGCAACGTGCTCGGAACGAGTGGAAGTGTCGTGCCTCTGTTCAAGCGCCAGATCGCGGAAGGACAGGATTTAACGCTGACGAGCCCAGATATGACACGTTTCTTCCTCACGCTCGGAGAGGCGATTGGCTTACTGCTGAAGGCTTCTGTTACGGCGATTGGTGGAGAGATACTAGTCATGAAAATGAAGGGTTGCAATATTGCGGATTTGGCAGAAGTGATGAAAGAACAGGCGGGGCAGCCTAAGTTAAAAGTGAAGGAAATTGGTATACGTGGTGGGGAAAAGCTACATGAGGTGCTGATTTCGCCCTATGAGGTGCCGCACACGTATCGCTATGATGATCGTTATTTTGTTATTCTTCCCCAGCAAGCAGACAAGCGTTTGTTGAGTCAATATGGTGGATTGGAGCGGGTGAACTTCGAACAATATCGCTCGGACGATGAGTTAATGGATCGCGCTGGAATTGCTGAGTTACTGCAAGGTATGGAGTAACGATGAAAGAGGTGGGTATTTTGCAGCTTATGGAAAGAATCACAAAAGGAACGGTAAAGGTGGCAGTGATCGGCCTCGGTTATGTAGGGCTGCCCATGGCAGTGGAAATGGCAAAGGCCGGTTATGATGTATATGGCGTGGATTCCGATCCCGTCAAAGTAGCCAAGCTACTTCAAGGAAAGTCGTACATCATAGACATTGGCGATGATGCATTGGAAGGTCTGATCGGGCAGCAATTGCATCCAGTTACGGATATCAAGGTGCTGGAGCATGCGGATATCGTCGTGATTTGTGTGCCTACACCGCTGACGGACGGACATCAACCAGATACGTCCTATATTGAGACAGCCATTGATCAGGCCATACCTCATTTGCGTAGACAAACGCTGTTGATTCTGGAAAGTACCACCTATCCGGGAACGACCGAAGAACTGATTCGGCCAGTGATAGAGCAGCGCAGGGGATGGACAGTGGGTCAGGATTTTTATGTGTGCTTTTCACCGGAACGTGTCGATCCGGGCAGCGTCCATTTTAACATTCGCAACACCCCTAAGGTGATCGGCGGTTGCACACCGGATTGTCTGGCAGCAGGAGCAGGTTTTTACGGATCCTTTTTGGATCAGATTGTTCCGGTTAGCTCGACAACTGTGGCTGAAGCCGCCAAGCTGTTTGAGAATACGTTTCGCAGTGTCAACATTGGAATGGTCAATGAGCTGACAGCGGCGTGTGAGAAAATTGGCATCAATATATGGGAGGTACTGGATGCAGCGGCAACCAAGCCGTTCGGCTACATGCCTTTCTATCCAGGACCAGGCATTGGGGGACACTGTATCCCGGTTGATCCGCTATATCTGTCGTGGAAATCGGAACAGCACGGTTTTCCGCTGGAATTCGTAGATCTGGCAGACCGCATGAATCGGCGTATGCCGCTGTATATCGCGGAGCGAATCGAATCCATGCTCGCTCAGGAAGGGAAAGCCATAAACAAGGCCAATATTATTCTGGCAGGTGTGGCCTACAAAAAGGACATTGATGATGTTCGCGAATCCCCAGCGCTTGTCTTGTTCGAGCATCTAACTAAAATGGGCGCTTCGGTTAGCTTCACCGACCCGTATGTATCGAGTTTTAAGCTGAACGGTGAAGAAATTCCATCTCGGACGGCAAATGCCCAGCTGTGGGAAAGTGCAGATATCGTAGTCATCACGACAGACCATTCTGTGGTGAACTATCAACAGTTGGTTGACCATGCTCCGCTGGTCTTCGACACACGTAATGCGACTGCACACTGCACAGGTGGACATGTCGTGATCTTGGGGCAACCTGGTGACGGAGGGGGCGCCTCTATTGGCTAACCGTGATCAGGTAAACGAACGTTATTACGGGCAGATCAATTCAGAGGAATCCCATGAAGCCACCCGCAATCGAATTCATTGGATTTGCCGCCATGTACAGGGACGTACCGTGCTGGATGTTGGATGCAGTCAGGGGATAACGTCCATTTTGCTCGCGCGGGAAGGCTTTGAGGTAACGGCTATTGATTTGGAAGAGGGCAGCATTTCGTATGCAAAAAAAGAGCTTCGACAGGAATCTGCACCCGTCAGGGGACGAGTCCACTTTCAGTTAAAGGACATTTCACAATTTGAACGTCCTCCCGGCGGATTTGACACTATTATTTTAGGAGAGATTTTGGAACATTTTGCGCATCCCGACACTCTGCTGGCTCATGCTTACCGCCTGTTGAATAAAAAGGGGACGCTCGTCCTGTCTGTACCTTATGGATATCATCCGTTTCACGATCACAAACGGACTTACTATGCCGGAAGTCTCTCCCGTGTGCTGTACCCTTACTTTACAGAACAAGCGCTGGAGGTACACCATAAATATTTATGCTTTGCAGGTCGCAAGAAGCCGAAAGAGCTGCGTGAGGCCAAGCCAGGGACAGAGCAACTGAATGAATGGATGAAGCTGGATGAGGAGCAGTTTCAACGGGTAGAGCAGCAGCATGTTCGCAAAATGAATCAGCGAAAGGCCGCACTCGACAAGGCGGTACAGCGAATCCGGCATATGGAGGAACAACTTTTGCCGTTGGAAAGGGTTACGCATGTCGAACAGATAGACAAGACGCAGGCTGAGAGGAGAGGTGCATATACTGATGGCAAGTCTACCGGAAAAACAACGGAAGAATCAGCCAACGGTAAAGGGGATGACGTGAAGTGATGACTGAGCATCCAATGACCCTCAGCTTGTGCATGATCGTAAAAAATGAGGCGTTAACACTGTCCCGGTGTCTGGATTCGGTCGCAGACCTGATGAATGAAATCATCATTGTGGACACAGGATCAACGGATGAGACGAAGACGATAGCAGCCCGCTATACGGATCGGATATATACGTTTGAATGGAAGGACGATTTTGCCGCCGCTCGTAATGAATCGTTTGACAAGGCAACGTGTTCCTATATCATGTGGCTGGATGCGGATGATGTGCTGCTGGAACCCGATCGTGAACGTCTTCGTTCCTTAAAACAGCGTTTGTCCGAAAATATCGACGCGGTGGTGATGCCACTTCACTTGGCAGAGGGTGAGCGGGGGGAACCGTTGTTCAGCTCACGCCGTATTCGCCTTGTGAAGCGGGAGCGACAATACCGCTGGGAAGGGCGTCTGCATGAGGATCTGGTGATACCTCAGGGGCAAATCGTGCATGCGGATGTGGCAGTGACACATCGCCGAATGCAAGACCATACGCTCCGTAACCAGCGTATTCTCGCCCGGTGGATCAGCGAAAGCGGCAAGCTGGAAGGGCGTCTGCTGTATTTTCACGCCAATGAATGCTTTGACCGTAAGGAATATGCCGAGGCTGCAGAGGGCTTCGACCATCTGCTGGAGGAGCCGAGCGGCTACCAGGAGGATCGCATTACTGCTTGTGCGCGAGCGGCTGAATGCTATCTCCATCTCGGGAAGCCCGAACAACAGCTGGATCGTTTGTTACGCTCTTTTCGATACGGGGTACCGCAAGCAGACCTGTGCTGCATGATCGGGGACTGGTTTTTCACAAGGAATCAATGGAGTACTGCCGCATACTGGTATGAAAGAGCATTGGAGCAACAGCATCACCTTCCTGGTATGAGACCTGTCCCACTGCCATGCTACTCTTGGTTACCTCATGTACGACTCAGTCATTGCTACGCCCATGTAGGTAAGCTGGAAGCTTCATATGAGCACAACCAAGTCGCTTTACGTTATTTGCCAGATGACCCGCATTTGCTGGATAACGAACGCAAGCTCAGAGAGGCTATGCCCAAACTTTCACCCACAGCCCGGCCGTCAAAATAGCTCAAGCTGTTCCGGCCCTTGATCCGCTTCAGGTGGCTTGCGAGGTGGAAAAGGTCTAGGCTCCATGCCCAGCA
The DNA here is from genome assembly GCF_053006485.1 of Paenibacillus sp. JJ1683. Lineage (NCBI taxonomy): Bacteria > Bacillati > Bacillota > Bacilli > Caryophanales > Paenibacillaceae > Paenibacillus > Paenibacillus sp. JJ1683. The sequence goes on along the minus strand of NZ_CM129820.1, from coordinate 4,481,432 downwards.
TGGTCATGAGTTGCTTGGCGTTGGCAGCGGCGTCTCCACCTGAGTTGTTGTTGAATATAACGCATACCTCACGGCTTTGCTGCTCCAGTTCCAGCAATCTGTCTTTCCATTCGGTCAATTCTTGTTCATTGTACCGATACAGATAACGAACCTCCCGCCAATTAGGTGCCGAGCTTTGATTCCAGCCTGATATGTTCCGTCCGTGGAGACGTACGATGGTCAGGTTGCTGTCTGTAGCCAGCGGTACAATGGGAACTGACCCGGGGCCTGCCTGCGGCTCGTCGCATACGCTATGTATCCAGCCTTCTTCACGCATAAATGCCAGCGTTTGCTTCCGAAATTCTGGTGTGAACCAGCTTTGATGTCTGAATTCAAGTACGGATGGGACCTCTCCCATCCTATTTTTCGTGTCTCGCAATATGGCGACATTCTCACGTGTACAGTCGAACCAGGGCGGGTATTGAAACAGCACGGCTTTAAGCTTGCCCGCTTCGCGAAGAGGCAGTATGGATGCATGCAACGCTTCATACATCGCATCAATGGTTTTGAAGTAAGGCTGTTTGCCGCGGGTATGGCCGGTCATGCCTTGATAGGCCTTGACGAGAAATGAAAAGGAGTCTGGAGTTTCCGTCGCCCAGCGTGCCATACGATCCGTAGGCTGTACCGCATAAAAAGAACTATCCATCTCTACTACGGGAAAATGGCTTCCATAGACACTTAGTTTTTGGTTAGCTTTAGTGCCCGTTGGATACAAGTCATCGTGATCGCCCCAACCCGTCAGTCCAATTTGAATCATAACTTTGCCGCTCCTTTCCTGCATGAAACCTCTCTAAAGGCATTCCCATGATTCATTTTAATGATAAAATGGGATAAATCACATGAAGTGGGTATGAAGTTCCTATGATTATTTAAGCTCAAATACGGTTATTGTAACATGCTCTCATGTCAGGAAGCTTGGTGCTTTTGCAAAATGCTTATTCGTAATGTTTTTGAGTTTCCAGTTTAAAAAAGCTAATATAGTATGTAATAGAGCGAAATGAGTTCATGGAGGAGAAACGATATGGCAGAATGGTACGAGCAAAGCTTTGGGGAAGATTATTTATTGGTATACAAGCATCGCGACTTTCAGGGAGCCTATCAGGAAGTGCAAAAAATGATCTCCTGGCTCAAATTACCGCAAGGTTCCAGCGTATTGGATTTATGCTGCGGGATGGGACGTCATTCGCTTGCGCTCGCCGATGCAGGGTATAAGGTGACGGGTGTGGACCTGTCCAATGTACTGCTGAGAGAGGCGTATGTGGCGGATTCCGAAGGGCGGGTAAGCTGGCATCAAGGGGATATGAGAGCGGTGCCGCTGGATGAAAGCTTTGATGCGGTGGTCAATTTGTTTACCTCCTTTGGTTATTTTGAGAAGGATGAGGAGCAGCTTAAGGTATTAAAGGAAATTTATCGGCTGTTGAAACCGGGAGGTCGTTTTATTATAGATTATTTGAACCCTTCCTACGTAGCTGCACATTTGGTACCGCATTCGTCCCGGGAGGATGAGGGAAATTGGATTGAGGAGCATCGGGTCATTGAAGATGGATTTGTGAAAAAGCAAATTGCCATCCGGTCAGCCGCATCTGTGACGACCACAGAAGCAGCCTCTGAGCTGGATGCCACTCGTGCTGACGCACAACCTGCGCGTGTGTACTATGAGCGAGTAAAGCTATATCCGTATGAAAAGTTCCGTGGATTGCTAGAACAAGCCGGGCTATCCGTAGAGCAGGTGCACGGAAGTTATGATGAAGATCAATATATAGAAGACGCTTCGCCCCGAATGATTTTTGTCGGTGTGCGGGCTTGAAACAGAAGGCCGGAGGGGAAGCCATGAAATTGCCAGAGCTTACGCCGTGTGAGCGAATAGACGGAGGCTTTCAGGTCAAAATATCCATGTCCTTTCCGCTGCGCTGGGTGAATAGCTATGTGCTCAAGGGACAGCACGGTTTTACAATTGTAGACCCAGGTCCGCGCAATCTGGATACAGAGGCGGAATGGGCATATGTGTTCCAACAGCTGGGAATGTCCTTTGAGGATATTTCAGACATTGTGGTGACTCATCATCACCCCGATCATTATGGACTGGCGGGGTGGATGCAGCAGCAAGGTCAGGCTCGCGTACATATGTCAGCTCGCAGCCATCAGGAAGCGATGATGATGTGGGACGCTCCAGAATTGACGACTGCTATGGAGAAGAGGCTGCCCAGCTTTTTTGTCCAGCATGGCTTTCCTTTGGAACAGGTATCAGCCTTGGAATTACATATGCAGCAGGCTTATTTGCAAGTGAATCCGCAGCCTGAGATTACCTTCATTCCTACCGGAATAGACGCTCGTCTGGAATTAGGCGGACGCAGCTGGATGCCCGTAGAGACTGGAGGGCATGCGCCTGGACACGTGTCCTTATATGAGCCGAATAGCGAAGTTATTCTGTGCGGTGACGCAGTGTTGCCGCAGATTTCCCCTAATATCAGTCTGCTGCCCGGTAGTGATGCCCAGCCGCTGAAGTCTTATATAGACGGCTTGCAGCGCCTAGCTGAGCTAGAGGTCGCATGGGCATATCCCGGACACCGCAATCCGTTTGGGTATTTTCGCGAACGGACGCAAGCATTGCTGGCGCATCATGAAGAACGGCTGGAGAAATTCTGGCAGCTGATTCCACCAGAAGGCAGCACAGCTTATGAGCTGTGCATTGCCGTGTTCGGCGACAAGCTGGGGATTCACCAGTTAAGGTTTGCCATGTCCGAGACACTGGCCCACCTGGTGGAGCTGGTGCGCCGTGAACGAGCCTCTATGAGCGAGACGAGTCCCATCACGCGCTTTTATCCTCTTTGCTATCAATAATGGCGTGGAGTTAACGAGCGAGTATAGTGATATGACAATGCAACATGACAGAACAACATGAACGGCATGCATGCCGGGGAAGAGGCTTTTATGAATTTGCTGCTGCTGGGAGCTACCGGACGTGTGGGCCGTTTTATATTAGAATATGCGTTAGCGGATGGTCATACCGTAACCGTCCTAGTTCGTTCACCGGACAAGTTGGAGGATTTCGCATCCCAATACGGGACACAGCTGCAAATTGTACAAGGTAATGCCACCAACGCGGAGGACGTAGCACAAGCGCTGAAAGGCGGGCCAACAGTTGTGATCAGTGCGCTGAATACAGATGGAACCACCACCTTATCCGTTAGTGCAGGTCTGCTGATCCGGCTGATGCAGGAGCAGTCCATTCACCGGCTCATAACAGTAGGAACGGCAGGGATTTTGCAAAGCCGGACCGAACCGAGCCTGTATCGGTACGAGTCCTCCGATACCCGGCGACGCAGCACCCGCGCGGCCGAGGAGCATCGGCGAGTGTACGAATTGCTGCGTGAATCGGCACTAGATTGGACAGTCATATGTCCAACCTATTTGCCAGATGGCGGACGTACAGGTGTATATCGCGTGGAAAAAGATTTTCTGCCTGAAGACGGCTCACAAATTTCCACTGCGGATACAGCTGATTTTACCTATCGTCAATGGACAAGTTGCGATTTTATCCGCACAAGGGTGGGCATTGCCTATTGATCGTGGAACGCAAAACATAGCTTCATTTTTAACATCCAACCAGAGCGCAGTAAGTGTATCTACTTATGTTGCGCTCTTTTTTATTTGACAAACATTTAGGGATGGAATACTATGATTCTATAAGGAAACAGTGTTTCTGAGATGAACAAAGGAAGTGCATTGAACGATGTCTGAGCCATCGCAACCTTATAAAACCTATTCTGAGGTGAAGCTACAGCAGCAGCAATTGCTCCGTAAAAATGTGATTGATGCGGCATGCATCCTTCTTGCAGAAGAAGGGCCTGAGGCAGTGACTGTACGGCGAGTTGCACAGAAATTAAGCTGTTCCACCAAGATCATTTACAGTATTTTTGGCAGTAAGGACGGTCTTGCCAATGAAATGTATCTGGATGGATGCCGGCTATTGGCTGAAACCTTTGAACAAGTACCTGTTACGAAAAACGTACTCGCTGATCTGGAAGCTTTATGCTGGGCATATTGGAAATTTGCGCGGCTTCATTCAGCCTATTACAAAATGATGTTTGGCGGGGCATTATCTGATTTTAAGCCGGATGAACAGAGCTTGGAGGGTACCACAACGGCATTATCGCGAATCTTACAAACCGTCATACATGCTATGGAGCAGGGAGCACTGAAAGAACAGGACCCACTGCTGGTTGTCCGAATGCTGTGGTCAGCTTTACACGGGGTGATACATCTACAATTTGCAGGTCATTTTTTGACTGTGGACATGGCCCAAGAGGTGTATGCATTTACACTGAAGAATACGCTCGATGTATGTAAACCCTCTTCATCTCCAGCGTAAATATGAAGTGTACTGAGGTCGTCATCGTGATGGCTTCAGTTCATTATAGAGTAGTGGTAACAGTGTTTCTTAAATAAAACGACGATACTATGGAGGTCATCATCATGTTTAGGTATGCAAACAAAACAGCACTCATCACAGGGGCTTCATCCGGGATTGGTGAGGCATTTGCCTATTCGCTCGCGGCTAAGCAATGTAATCTCATTTTGGTAGCGCGCAATGAAAAAAAGCTAAAAGCACTGGCGAAAGAACTCTCCGCTAAATATAACGTAAAAGCTACGGTGATTGCGCTCGATCTATCCTCATCGGGAGCTCCCCAAACATTGCATCAGGAGGTTCAAAATCAACAACTCAAGGTAGATCTTCTGATTAACAACGCCGGTTTTGCCACCTACGGGTACTTTGAGCAGGTTTCAGGAGAAAGACAGCATGAGGAAGTGATGCTCAATGTGGCTGCTTTAGTCGATATCACACATGCATTTATGCCTGATTTGTTGCGTAACCGGGATGGGGGACTCATCAATGTTTCATCCACCGCTGCATTTCAGCCTGATCCCTATATGGCCGTATATGGAGCAACCAAAGCATTCGTACTTTCGTTTAGCGAGGCGCTGTGGGCCGAAAATCGAAAACGGGGACTCAAAGTGCTCGCCCTCTGTCCAGGTGCAACCGAAACCTCATTTTTTGATGTGGTAGGCTCCAGTGAAGCCTCTGTAGGTTCCAGAGAAACACCCCAGACTGTCGTCAATAATGCCTTGAGAGCATTTGAAAAAGGGCGCAGTCATATGATATCGGGTCGACAAAACTATTGGGTAGCCCAAGTATCCCGATTTTTCTCTCGTCAATCCACACTTAACATTGTGGAACGTACACTACGACCTCAAAATTGATTGCAATTTAAGAATCAAGATAGCCTATACTTTAATCAGGATTACCGCTCAATAAGCTGAGATTTCTTATATGCCGGGTCTGATTGCTTCTAGTTCAATAGAATCAGCAGCCCCGGCGTTCCTAATTTACATAGATCAGGCGTTCAGATGCTATCCCAGATCTCGCGAATATAATAAAATCCCATCTCGCTTCTCCCAGCCGTTAGCTGACCAGAAGCGTTGACCTCCTATGTTATGCTCCATCACAAACAGATGGCATTTATCAATACCTTCTTTAAGCAAAGCAGATAACGCTTTATCCACCAGTCTGGGCGCAATCCCATGACCACGATGTTCTGTGGCTACACCCAGATGATACAGAAACCCTCTGCGACTATCATGGCCTGCTAAAATCGTGCCTATGATGTTTCCAGCGTACTCACAGACAAAGCTAAGTCCTTCATTCCGCTGCAAAAATCGTGCAATCCGCTCCGGTGAATCGGCCTCACTTAATCCCAATCCGTCTAAGCCATTCCACAGCTCAATGGCCTGATCGTAATCATCAGCCTGCATCGTACGGAATGTATATCCTGCAATTACGTCTGCCATGTCTAGTTCTCCTCTTACCCTGTATATATCTATTGTAATCCAACGCATTGTTTGCAACTGGCATGTCATTGTTACCGTGTTGTATTCGGTGCACTTTCTTCTCCAAGCTCCTGCTCGCGCTCTGCCTGCTTGCGATGGGCGATACGACTGCTGGCCGAGGCTGCAATCGCACCCACAATGTCATCCAGAAACGTATGAATCGGCCCAAGGCTTTTATCGTTCAGGCGTTCCAGCACACCCGGTTTGAGCTTATCGACATAACCGTAATTGGTAAATCCAATACTGCCGTACACATTGACGATGGAAAAGGCTAGAATTTCATCCACTCCGTATAATCCCTCATCATTCTCAATCATATCCTGCAATGGGGGAAGAAGAGCCCCCTGTTCCGCGAGAATATCTAGCTGGATGCCCGTAAGCACGGCATTTTGAACCTCGCGCTTCATTAACACCTTGTCCACATTGTCCATACATTCTTCCATCGTTAGGTTCGGGTAATATTTTTTCTGTAGAAGCATAACCAGTTCTGCGATTTCAGTCATACTTACACCACGCTTGTGCAGCCACTCACGGGTGGCATCGGCTACCTTTTTACTATTCAGGCTGTAAGGTGCTTTTTTCTTGTCCATAAAGTTGAAGTTACCCTCCTCGTGTAGACTAATTTTCTACTGCAATTATGACCAGTGTGTCCAGTCTGCTAAAAAAGTAGTTATTTTTTACGCGGGGCTCGTATACATATTAGTACAATCTGTACAAAATTGTTAGGGAGGAACTTCATTTATGAACATAAAACACCCATGGCGTATGACCTCTGTAGCCGGGCTGCTATCCCTGCCCCTGTTGTTGTCCGGATGCAGCCTTTTCGGCAACGAAGCCGCGTCCATTGACCCTCCGCCGTCCACGACAGAGCAGTCCATGATTAAGGCTGTAACCGGAAAAGCACCTGCCACTACCGGGCAGTTGAGGGCTGTTTTTTTGCAAGATCATAACGGCTTGCTGGCCCCTGTATCTTTACCGATTGCTTCAGGCGATGTACAGGCAGATGCCAAGTCGGCGCTGGAAACACTGGTTGAGGGCGGGCCTTATGCCGGCTTATTACCAGAAGGATTTAAAGGTGTACTGCCTCAGGGTACAGAAGTGAAAAGTGTGACAGTGGACAAGGATAACAAGCTGGCTGTTGTCGAATTTAACAAATCTTTCGCCAACTATAAGCCACAGGAAGAACGCAAATTAATGGAAAGCTTGACTTGGACCTTGACCGACCGTCCCGATATTAAAAGCGTGCAGATTTGGGTGGATGGTAAAAAGCTGAACGAAATGCCTGTTGGCGGCACACCACTGGACCATCCGCTCACGCGCGCAGTAGGGATTAATTTGGAGGTCGGTCATGGTGTGACCCCTCTGGATTCCAGTCCAGTCACCGTATATTTCTCTTCATCTTCGCCTGCTGGAGTACAATATTATGTACCTGTAACACGACTGGTCAGTCCGGAAAAAGATCGTGTCCAGTCCGCTCTACATCAATTAATTCAAGGGCCACAGACCAAGGATGGATTGCAGGAAGTGATGACAGGGGAGACGGCGCTGAAATCGGTAGAACGCTCTAAAGATAACGTCATTACGGTATCACTCTCGGATGATATGTTTGCCAAAGGGGAGGCCGTACCTGCTGAATTTTTGGAATCGGTCGTACTGACAGCAGCGGACAATTCGGATGATGCGGTCAAAACGAAGATTCGCATTGAACTGAATGGTGAGAAAAGCGTGATTGGACAAAATAATCAAAATTATGGAGAGCCTGTAGCCAAGCCGCAGCACATTAACGAAATTCCTCTTTAAGGACAGGGAATCGTCATTGGGGTGCTTTTGCCTGCACACTTTGGTAAAATAAACATATAAGAACAGGTTGCATACGACGTAGGAGGAAAAAGCATGAGTAGATCTAACGGACGAAACGGTGATGAGCTGCGCCCGATGAAATTGACAGCAGGAGTAAATAAATACGCGGAGGGCTCTGTTTTTATAGAGGTTGGCGAGACGAAAGTCATCTGTACGGCTACAGTGGAAGAGCGCGTTCCTCCCTTTATGAAGGGCCAAGGAAAAGGCTGGGTGACCGCCGAATATTCCATGCTTCCGCGGGCGACACATAGCCGCAATCAGCGTGAAGCGGCGCGCGGCAAGCTGACAGGCCGTACTATGGAAATTCAGCGTCTGATCGGAAGAGCGATGCGTTCGGTTGTCAATTTGCAGGCGCTTGGTGAACGGACGATTACGTTGGACTGTGACGTCATTCAGGCGGACGGTGGGACACGTACAACCTCCATTACCGGTTCTTTCGTAGCGTTGGCGATTGCAGTAAATAAAATTGCGATCCAGCACAAGTTGCCTGTTTTCCCTATTACGGATTTTCTGGCTTCCGTCAGCGTAGGGGTTGTTGGTGACAAGGCGCTGCTGGATCTGAATTATGAAGAGGATTCCAAGGCTAAGGTGGACATGAATCTCGTCATGACTGGCAGTGGGAAATACGTCGAGCTGCAAGGTACGGGGGAAGAAAGCCCATTCGACCGTCAGGAATTGGATCAGCTGCTTAGCTTGGGTGAACAAGGGATTTTGCAAATGATCGAGCGCCAAAAAGAAGTACTCGGACCGATTGCCGATAAGATCGGTGCTGGACGTACAGGAGCTGGGGCCTAATGCGACTGGATGGTCCGGTTGTCATTGTCGCTACGAAGAATAAAGGGAAAGTGCGGGAATTTGCACATGCTTTTGCGCCGTTTGGCAAGGAAGTCAGAAGTATGTACGATTATCCAGACATTCCTGATGTCGTTGAGGATGGCACAACCTTTGCCGAAAATGCGCTGAAAAAAGCCAAAGCGGTGGGAGATGTGCTCGGATTGCCTGTGCTAGCCGATGATTCCGGCCTGTGCGTGGACTTGCTGGACGGTGCGCCAGGCGTATATTCGGCCCGTTATGCGGGAGAAGGCGCCAGCGATCACGAAAACAATATCAAGCTGCTTGATGTTTTGGAATCAAAGCAGCTTGGTGATGATACCGGACAGCCTTTGCTAAGCCCGGCTCAATTCGTCTGTACCTTGATTCTGTATAACCCACAGACTGGGGAGACGTTGGAATCGACGGGCTCCGTGGAAGGCTGGATTACGACTGAAACCGCGGGCAGCGGTGGGTTTGGGTATGATCCGCTGTTCTATTTGCCAGAGTTTGAAAAGACAATGGCGGAGCTGACGTTGGAACAAAAGCAGGCTATCAGTCATCGAGGCATAGCCCTGCGTAATTTGGCAACAAAGCTGGGGAATCCGCAGGAATAGTTTGGCAGCAGGGTGAATAATATACCTGTCATATACGAAAAAAAGGCTATCCGTCAGTCATAGGCGCGGATAGCCTTTTTGGTACTTTCTGTTCCACGTATAGCATGCATCGAGAAAAACAGGCGGTTACCACCTCGTAGTTTACGGCTTAAGCAGTTAGCACATTTTATCGAATAGCCACCTTGTAAGTGCGCAGCCAGTTATCCACTTGCGTCAAGTAAGCAAACAACTGAGGACCCGACATTAGCTGGCCAAACCAAGGCAGATTGGTGGATGCCTCCGGTGAGCTGGCAATATCCCGTATCTTTTTCGTATCGATCAGCTTGAGCAGTGGGGAAGAGGAATCATCCAGCAGTTGCAGCGCCTGCTTTTTCACAGCGGCAAGATAGGAGGGATTATGCGTTTTGGGATATGGGCTTTTTTTGCGATATAGCACATCATCCGGCAATACGCCCTCCAGCGCTTTGCGCAAAATACCTTTTTCACGTCCGCCTGTCATCTTAATGCTCCACGGAATGTTCCATACATATTGCACCAACCGATGATCGCAATACGGCACCCGTACTTCGAGTCCGACCCCCATACTCATCCGATCCTTGCGATCCAGCAGGGTAGGCATAAAGCGGGTGATGTTCAAATAGGACATGACGCGCATTTGCGCAGCTTTTCCTGTTTCCCCCGGTAGCTTTGGTACTTCTCCGACTGCTTCTGAGTAACGGTCGTTCAAATACTCCAGCGGCTTGATCCAGTCCCGCACTTCAGGGGATAGCAGACTCGCTCTCATATCGGGAGCAACCGCCCACGGGAATGTGCCTGAGTTCAGCATATCCTCCCGATGGAACCACGGATATCCGCCAAACACTTCATCCGCTGCTTCACCAGAAATGGCAACGGTAGCGCCCTTTTTAATCTCCCGGCAAAAGAGATACAGTGACGAATCCACGTCCGCCATGCCGGGTAAATCCCGCGTTAGCGTGGAGTTGTTCAGAGCGGCTACAACTTCAGGTGTATCGAATTCAATCCAGTGATGATTTGTCCCTAATTCATCGACCATCCGCTGTATCCAGGGAGCATCGGCTCCGGGCTGGAACGCATGGGCTTTAAAATGCTTGTCGTTGTCCACATAATCGACTGAATACGTATGAACTTGTCCCTGCCCGGTACGTTTGTAATAATCAACTGCTAATGCGGACAGAGCACTTGAATCCAGCCCGCCAGACAATAAGGTACATACCGGTACATCCGAAATAAGCTGCCGTTCCACGGTATCCATTAACAGCTCTCGTACCTTGAGTGCCGTTTCTTCGGTGTTATCCTCATGCGCAATGCTTTCCAGTTTCCAATAGGCTTGAATGCGTACGCCGTCGCGGCTGTAGGTGAGGGTATGCCCGGGACGGAGCTCCTTCATCGACGAATAGACGCCGTGTCCGGGGGTGCGTGCAGGCCCAATGATAAAAATTTCTGCCAATCCCTCGGCGTCTACTGCTGCCTCTACCGCTGGATGCTGGAGTAGGGCTTTGGGTTCGGAGCCAAATACAAATACATCTTCAGTTTGGCTATAAAATAGCGGCTTCACTCCCAGTCGATCTCGTGCCAGAAATACCTGCTCCCGCTCACTATCCCAGACCGCAAACGCAAAAATGCCGTTCAACCGATCTACACAATCCGGGCCCCATTCGATATAAGATTCGAGCAGTACCTCTGTGTCGCATTGTGTACGGAAAAAATGCCCACGTTGTTGCAGCTCTTTTTTCAGCTCAGGCGCGTTATATATTTCCCCGTTATATACAATCGTATAAGTGATATCCTCAAGCTGCCGGATCATGGGCTGAGCGCCGTTTTCCGGGTCCATTACGCTTAGTCTTCGGTGTCCGAAGGCACACGGATTGGATATCCAGGTACCCGCAGCATCCGGTCCGCGATCGGAGAGCGTTTGCGTCATATTCAGCAGCAGCTCAGATTGATGCATTAAATCTCCGTTCCACTGTATGAAACCTGTAATTCCGCACATGTCTATTCATCCTCTCTTTGTCGTGTTCATCCAGTGTTGGAATGAATCAAAAACTAAATCCCCAGTTCATCAGTATATATGCCGAAAAGAAGCATAAAATGTCTGTCCGTTCCGAAAACTACAGATGGGGCAACCCGCCTACACGTAAGGAAGGAGGGAGACAATGTACTACATCAAGGATGCCAAAATACGCCGCTTCACTGAACTTGACGGAGTGCGCTGTGCCGAGGTAGAAGTGCGTCCCGGTGCCGCAGATGACCCGGAGCTGCTGGTTTATATCACAGCTACGAATCAGAAGGATGGTCAGCCTGATTATGACATGGTACGGATCATCCGCAATGATGCCGATCTGGAGCTGGATTGGTATGACAATAATCTGCATTCGGCATTTGAAGAAGTGACCGACAAGGCTTTTACGGACTCTACGCACATTACCGCTGGTGAGGAACGGGAAAAGTTCAAAAGGGAATTGCTCTCCTATGGGCAGCTTAGTACAGAGTTTGCCAAGGAGTTCGGGGCATGAGGATATGGTGTGCACTACCTCGGCTTTTGTTAATTTGGACACCGGCGCCATCGCCAGATCAGCGTGAAAGGAGGGGGAAATCATAGACGGCAAAGCGAAGTATAAGAAAAACAAAGGCAGCAGTTATATTCATAACAATGAGTTCGCGGAAGAAGTGATGGAGAAAAATGTAAGACATGAGGTGCGAAGAAGTCCTAGACGCTTCGGTAATAAATAAACAGTCATAAACTGAGAAACGCTCATTTATAAATGACCCTGAAGAAGCCTCTGTATTCGTCAAAATTGCGAATGCGAGAGGCTTCTTTTGAATTAGGCCGCTTCACGCAGCGTCATGATCCCTTTGTAGATGTTATAGACAAAAACGCCGAGATAGACCACTACGAATAGCAGTACAAACCCGATAACCGAACCTGCATGATTGGCAGTGATAATAAAATAAACTAGCGGAATCGCCGCAATAATGGGGAAAATGTGCGATAAAATGGCTTTTTTCGCGTGTCCCTGAACATATTCGTCCCGGACTGCAATCCACACAATGACCGGCACCAGAAAAGGTGCGAAAAAAATGCTAAAATAACAAAGTGAAGACAAAAGGCCTCTCACGGATTAACCCCTCCTTTTTGGCATCGTTCTTTGTACATAATACCCTGTTAACGTCCAAATGATTCCTTTTGCAGCCTGCTTTCCTGTATAATGAAAAAATGCTTTTGACAGTTGCCCAAAATGTGATATAATCATTAATGCACTGAATACATAAGGTTTTATGGATTATCATTTTGTCCCAGTAGCTCAGCTGGATAGAGCAACGGCCTTCTAAGCCGTCGGTCGGGGGTTCGAATCCCTCCTGGGACGTAATTAAATCAGTCACAAACCGTTGATAAATGGATTTGTGAGAAATTAGGGCTTCGGTCAGGGCTTCGGTCACTGATGCAGAATCCCTTTTTTATATTACGGATTGTCAAGCTAAGTGGGACAGTTCCTCTGAAAAGGAGGGTCTGTCAAAAATTTTGTGAAAACTCTTTTAGGCACAGATTCCCCCGAGGGGGAAGTAGCGATTTATCGCAAGTGTTGACCGACCCGATCGGGGAAAAAGACCGACATCTGGAGCAACATTTGGCCTCAGTTTTGGACACGACCTGTCCATTTTCGAGTGACGTCGATGGTAGCCAGATAGAGCATCTTAAGTAAGGCTTCATCGGTAGGAAGGATGCATCTTCCTTTCGTCACCTTAAGAAGTTGGCGATGGTAACTCTCAATCCTATTGGTGGTGTAGATGAGTCTGCGAATCTCTAGCGGGTATTTAAAAAAGGTAGCAAGCTCATCCCAATGGGTTCGCCAAGAACGGATAATAAGGGGATATTTGGCTCCACAGACCTGCTCAAAACGGTCGAGTTTAAGTAAGGCGCCTTCTTCGGTAGTTGCTTTGTAAATGGGCTTTAAGTCGGGGCTTTAAGTCAGCAGTTACTTTCTTAATATCCTTGTACGAAACTACCGAGTGGAGCTACGGATTTGGCGAATGACACACTTTTGGATTTCAGTTTGGGATAGCAGACTGCAATTGCCTGAGAGAACCCGAACAAGTTATCCACGCAGATAATGAGAATGTCTTGGACTCCACGATTCTTGAGTTCATTCAGCACACTCAGCCAGAATTGAGGACTCATTTTCACCAATCCACATGCCTAGCACATCCTTGTTTCCGTCCAAATCGATGCCAATGACCATGTAGGCGGCCTTGTTGATCATGGCCCCGTCTTGTTTGACCTTGAAGAGGCCGATTCTGCCATTCTTTAATGAGAGGGACAATCTTATTTGTAACATTGGAAATAAGCGTAGGAGACACTTCAATACCATACATCTGTCCTAAATGATTCTGAATTTCTCTGGTACTGATGCCTTTGGCATACAGAGCAATGATTTGCTCTTCGATGCCAGTTGCGTTCGATATCTTGTGTAGTGATTAAGTTGTTCACCTTAACCAAATTTCCGAAGTTGCTCCTTTGACCAAAGTCCTATGTGTTTCTCTAACCTTCCCTTACTTCCATTTTAATGGGTTTGAGAGTTTACACAATATATTTTACAGACTCGCTCTGAACACATACCACGACTAAAACTTCGAAACGATAAGCTTTATTGAAATGTTTGTTCTCCTAGTCCAATAATTCCTATTATAGTACAATTAGATCAAATACTTAGAAAAGTGGTGGGTGATGATAATGAGTAACTTTTCTTTTTTTAAAGGAGAATGGGAAGTATTAGCGAAGCTTGGAGAAAGTGCCGAGCATAATTTATATAATGATCCGCATACTTCCATTATGAAATTACGTTTATTAGGTGAATCAATTGCAAAAGCTGTTTTAGCATCTGATAACATTCGTGAAGCGTATGATACAAGGCAAGTAGACCGTTTAAATACAATAAAAAAAGAAGGATTAGCAGAGCCAGAAATGTTAGATATATTCCACACGTTACGCAGAAAAGGGAATACCGCTTCTCATGAAGCATCCTATGGTACGACAGAAGAAGCAAAACAGTTACTAGCATTAGCGTATCAAATCTCGATTTGGTTTATGGAAGTATATATTGATTGGGAATTTGTCGCACCTACATATAGAGAGCCAGAGAGAGAAGAGAGTTCTAAGGAGCTTCAATTGAAGGTGCAAGCTTTAGAAGAAGAAATTGCTAAAAAGGAAAAAGAACTTCTAACGCAACTTGATACAATTACAAAGGATGAAATTACAAAAGATGTACGTGTAAGACGTAAAGAAAAATCAAAGCTACATATTCAAAAGCATCGTTTATCAGAAGCTCAAACACGTATTTTAATTGATGATAAATTACGTGCAGCTGGCTGGCTTGTTGATACAGAAAAATATAATCAAAAGAAACATAAAACGATGCCCGAAAAAAATAAAAATATGGCGATAGCAGAATGGAAAGTTGGTTCGAAATATGCGGATTATGCTTTATTCATTGGGCTGCAACTGGTCGGTATTGTCGAAGCAAAAGCAAAGCATCGTGATATTCCATCGGCACTTGAAAGCCAAGCAAAAGTATATGCACGTGAAGTACAAGCAATAGAAGGTATTGAATTATTGCCACCAAATGGAGAATATAAAGTGCCGTTTATTTTTGCTTCTAATGGTAGACCGTATTTAAGACAGCTTGAAGATCAATCGGGTATTTGGTTTTGGGATGCACGTAATCAAACGAAGCGATCTCATGCTTTAGAAGGTTGGCACTCACCATCAGATTTAAAGATGCTATTAGACGTGGATGATAGACAAGCAAATGAAAGCTTAAAAAACGAGGATATTACGAAGTTTGGTTTACGTGACTACCAACAAAAAGCGGTATTAGCAGCAGAAGAAGCATTAATGCAAGGAGCTAGAAAAATGCTTGTTGCAATGGCAACAGGTACAGGGAAAACCCGTACAGCAATCGCTCTTATGTATCGTTTAATTAAAGCGAAGAAATGTCGTCGAATATTATTTTTAGTCGATCGTAATTCACTAGGTCAACAAACGGCAGATGCTTTAAAAGATTCTAAGATGGAAAATGGTTTACCGTTTTCATCGATTTATGATGTGAAATCACTTGAAGATATGACACCAGATGTGGAAACAAAGGTGCAAATTGCAACAGTTCAAGGTATGGTAAGACGCTTGTTTTATAACGATCAAGAGCAACTACCTTCTGTTGGACAATATGATTTTATTATTGTCGATGAAGCACACCGAGGTTATACAAGTGACCGAGAAATGACAGATGATGAGCTACTATTCCGAGATCAAAGTGATTATGTAAGCCAATACCGTAGAGTTATTGATTATTTCGATGCGGCAGTGCTTGGTCTGACAGCTACACCAGCACTTCATACGACAGAAATTTTTGGTTCACCGATTTATAAATATTCTTATACAGAAGCGGTTTTAGATGGCTATTTAGTCGACCATGAGCCACCTTATTTATTTGAAACGGAATTGCAACAGCATGGTATTTCGTTTGAAAAAGGCGAAGAAGTAGAGGTTTATGATCCAGAAGAAGGCGAAATCATTTTAGAGCGGCTAGAAGATGAACTGAAATTCGAAGTCGAGCATTTTAATAAACGAGTGATTACAGAAGGCTTTAACCGAGCAGTTTTAACGAAATTAATTGATTATATTGATCCAGAAAGCGATGAAAAAACATTGATTTTTGCGGCAACAGATCAACACGCTGATTTAATCGTTCGTTTACTAAAGGAAGCATTTGCAGAAAACGGTGATGATGTATCAGATGATGCGATTGTGAAAATCACAGGTTCGATTTATCAACCGAATGAAATGATTAAACGTTTCAAAAATGAACGCTTACCAAATATTGTCGTAACAGTCGATTTACTAACGACAGGTATTGATGTACCGAAGATTACAAACATTGTTTTCTTACGCCGTATAAAGTCACGTATTCTATACGATCAAATGTTAGGGCGTGCTACTCGTTTATGTCCAGAGATTGAAAAATCTCATTTCCGTATTTTTGATGCGGTGGGAATCTATAATCAGTTACAGCAATATACAGATATGAAACCTGTTGTGAGGCAGCAAAAGGTAACAATAGCAGAGCTGCATGAATCCTTTATACAAGCAGAGACGCAAGATGAGGCACAGCACTTTTTAGATCAATTAGTGGCAAAGGTGCAACGTAAGAAACAAACATTCAATGATGAGGCAAAACGACAATTTGAGCAGCTTTCAAAAGGTGTAACAGTAGATGAATGGGCGAAAGAATTACAAACCTACACACCTGAGCAAGCACAGAATCATAGCGTATTGTTTGATTATGTAGCGACATATAAAACGAAGAAAGAGCTACAAGTCATTGCAAATCATGAAGATGAAGTGACGGATGTAAAACGTGGGTACGGGGAAGGTAACGAGCGACCAACCGATTATTTAGATGGTTTTGTACAGTTCATTCGAGAAAATATGAATGAAATCCCTGCACTTCAAATTGTGTGTACACGACCGAAAGACTTAACTCGTAAAGACTTACGTGAAATTGAAGTTATTTTAGCAACAAAGCACTTTAAGCAAGATCATTTACAAACAGCATGGAAACAAGCGAAGAATGAAGAGATTGCGGCTGATATTATTAGCTTTATTCGTCAAGCAGCATTGGGAGAGGCATTAGTATCGACTGAATCACGTGTGAAAAATGCAATGAAAAAAGTGTATTCTATGCATGATTGGACACCGAGACAGCGTAAATGGTTAGAGCGTATTGAGAAGCAACTCATTGAAATGCCTGTTCTTTCACCTAATCCACAAGATGCTTTTTCAGAAGAGCCGTTTAAAAGTCGAGGAGGATATAATCGTTTGAAGAAAGAACTAGGTGAAGAAGTCGATCAAATTGTGAAGTTAATTAATGAGAGTTTATATGCTAGTTAAAAAGCCGTGGTAATTTATGGATTATTCTTACAGAAGAGCCTAATATTGAATGATGTGTAAAGGAGTTCTTATATTGGAACTCCTTTTTTGATAGTTCTAATAGAGCGATTAACCTAAAAAGGTTATAATGTACAAAGATTAAAGGAAACATGGAGGAAGAACATGAATAACACAGAAATCGTCTCAAAACTTTGGGGCTTAGCAAACGTATTACGTGATGATGGGATTACATACCAGCAATATGTAACCGAATTAACATATATTCTATTTTTAAAAATGATGAAAGAGCAAGATGATAATGGTGGAGAACGAAAAGGTGAATCAGTTATTCCAGAAGGTTATCGTTGGGATAACTTATTAAATAAAGAAGGAATTCAACTAAAAGAATTTTATCAAGAATTATTATTAAAATTAGGATCATCAGAAGTTAATAATGAACGCTTACGCCAAATTTATAATGGTGCGTCAACAAGTATTGATGAACCGAAAAATCTTGAAAAGTTATTGAAATCAATTGATGAATTAGATTGGTATAACGCAAAGGAAGAAGGTCTAGGTGATCTATACGAGGGTTTACTTGAGAAAAATGCGAGTGAGAAAAAATCAGGTGCAGGACAATACTTTACACCACGTGTATTAATTGATGTAATGGTTAAGCTTATTGATCCAAAGGTCGGAGAACGATGCAATGACCCAGCAGCAGGTACATTTGGCTTCATGATTGCAGCAGACCGCTACTTAAAAGAGCAAACGGATGATTATTTTGATATTTCACCAGAAGAAGCGGAGTTTCAAAAGAAAGAAGCTTTCACAGGTATGGAACTTGTAAAAGATACGCACCGTTTAGCCTTAATGAACGCATTACTGCATGATATGGAAGGTCGTTTAGAGCAAGGTGATACACTATCAGCAAATGGTAAATGGATGAAGAACTTCAATGTTGTATTAACAAACCCACCATTCGGTACAAAAAAAGGTGGAGAACGTGCAACACGTGATGATTTAACATTTGAAACATCGAATAAGCAGTTAAACTTCTTACAGCTTATTTATAATTCGCTTGTAACAGATGGTACAGGACGTGCGGCTGTTGTATTACCTGATAACGTATTATTTGAAGATGGTGTAGGTGCTAAAATTCGTCAAGACTTAATGAATAAGTGTAATCTTCACACAATTCTTCGATTACCAACAGGGATTTTTTATGCGCAAGGTGTAAAAACGAATGTCCTATTTATTGAACGTGGAACAAAAGATGAAGGTAATACAAAAGAAGTATGGGTATATGATTTACGTACAAATATGCCATCGTTTGGTAAACGAACACCATTAACAGAAAAGCATTTTGATGGGTTTATTGAAGCTTACAAATCAGAAAAACGTGCAGAGATACATGATGAGCGATGGAATGTATTTACACGTGAAGTGATTGCGGCTAAAGGAGATAACTTAGACATTGGGTTAATTGCAGATGAATCATTATCAGCTTTTGCTAATTTACCAGACCCAATTGAATCAGCGGAAGAAGCAATTGACAAATTACAACAAGCAATGGATTTGTTAGGCGAGGTTGTAGCAGAACTGAAAGCGATAGAGGTGAAAGATCGTGAGTAAGAAGAAAAGAACATTGGATGATTTATTGGGAGAAGCATTAGTGCAAGAAGAAGAACAGCCTTATAAAATACCTAATAATTGGTTATGGGTGAAGTTAGAGGCAGTTACAAACTTTATTAATGGTGATAGAGGTAAAAATTATCCTTCACAGAAGGACTTTTTAGAGAATGGAATTCCCTTTATAAATGCGGGGAATATACAAAATGGTAACATAGATATATCTAAAATGAACTATATTTCTGATGAAAAGTATGATTTATTGTCAAGTGGAAAAATCGTAAAAAATGATGTTTTATATTGCTTACGAGGAACTTTGGGAAAAACTGCTATAGTAAGGGAAATTGAAAAAGGGGCAATTGCTTCTTCGTTAGTTATATTGAGACCTCATATTAATAATAATTATCTGTTTTGGTATTTAATAAGCCCACTTGGAACTTCTATGATTAACGTTCATAATAATGGTTCTGCACAACCAAATTTATCAGCGAATAATGTTAAAAAGTATACTTTTCCTTTACCCCCAATAAATGAACAACAGAGAATTGCAAATAAAATTCAAATTTTATTTGATAAAATTGATGAAGCTAATCAACTGATTGATGAAGCGAAAGAAACTTTTGGACTTAGACGTGCAGGGGTTTTAGAAGCAGCATTAAAAGGTGAATTGACAACTTCATTTAGAAAAAATGAAGTTGTAGAAGATGCACATATTCTATATAAAAAATTGAAATCAGAAGCTACTTTTAAAGCGAAAATTAATCCTGACATTCTTGAGTCTGATATTAGACATTCTATACCTTCTACATGGAAATGGGTTAAGTTAGGTGATGTTTTAAAAATAACTTCTGGTGGTACACCAAAAAAGGCATTTAAAGAATATTATGTAGATGGTAAAGTACCATGGATAAAAACAGGTGAAATTAAATGGAATAGAATTCCAGAAGCAGAAGAACATATCACTCAATTAGGTGTAGAAAAAAGTTCAGCTAAATGGTTGCCCAAAAAATCGGTATTAGTGGCGATGTATGGACAAGGTTTAACCAGAGGTCGAGCAGCTATTTTAGATATTGAAGCAACATGTAATCAAGCTGTTTGTGCATTATTACCTTCTCCTTATATAACACCTGAATATTTATATTACTATTTTATGGAGGGGTATAATAGATTTAGGAGTATTGCTAAGGGTGGAAATCAAGAGAATTTAAGTGCTACTATGATTAGTGAATTTCTATTACCGTTACCTCCTTTAAAAGAACAATTGAAAATTGTAGAATTATTAGATGAATTCTTTAATAAGGAACTTCAAGTTAAAGAATTATTGAATATAAATGTCGATGAAATCAAGTCTGCTGTTCTCTCAAAAGCCTTCAAAGGTGAATTAGGCACAAACGATGCAGCAGATGAGCCAGCAATAGAATTGTTAAAATCAATTCTTCAAGAAAAGTTATAATTTTTTAGAGAATAGATGCATAGACGGTATTTTCAGAGATATTAGTGATGCCTATATTAAGGATCATAGTTCCCTACACACATGAATAATGGGCTTTGAAAACGAAACGATTCTTCTTGATTAAAGTATTAAATGGGGTTATTGTATTCATTAAAGATACTTTCGGTCTTAGAACGTAATTTGACCGAATCCCTAGTACGAATTAAATACGTCTCAAACGCTTGATATGCCTAGTATAAGTAGTGATAACTATAGTGGTAAGCTAAGCCGTCGGTCGGGGGTCCGAATCCCTCCTGGGACGTCGAAGAGTTCAGATATGTAAAGTTTGAACGAAATTAAAATTGCTTCAAATCCTTGATATATAAGGGTTTGAGGCGTTTTTTCTTTTATTGGGGTTACGATAAAAAACGTTAGAAAAAGGTGTGATTAATACACCTCTTTACACAAATTATACACACGATTTTTACACGCTATATAAACTAATACCCCTATATTGTAGCACGCCTGTTGAATAACCACAAAATGGTAGAAAAAGGATTGTCTTTTCTGTAGAATCGTTGGTACCATCCAAACGAATCCGAAAGAAGACGAACTTATGAGAAATTCTATCACGATTACATCTATCCTTCAATCCATGCTGACTCCTGAAGAAGTTCAAAGGGTTGTGAAGTTAATAGGTTATGAAGACAAAGCCCGCAAGTTTACGGTGTACCATTTACTCCAATACTGGTGCATGGCTGCGTTCGAACAATGGGGTAGCTATCGATCCATTGGGCTCCTTATCACGGAGAGCGTGCAGCTATTAAACTTCATGTCGCTTTACGAGCAGAAAATGGGCAACCCCTTCCGGGGGTCGAAACAGATCAATAAGGCTTGATGGCAGATTGAAGTCTTCTTTCGTTGGATCAAGCAACATTTGAATATTCCAACGCTGTTGGGCATGACTGAAAATGCGGTCTATGGGCAATTATTCTGTGCTCTAATCGTCTATGTCCTGCTCAATTGGCTGTTTGTGCTGCTCAGGCCTCATGGCCCCAACATGCCGTTCTTTCCTTTGCGCGATTTTCTCGTCTATTTCTTCTTCAAACTTACCTGTTGAATGGCTGATTCAGATTCAGCACGTTCTTCTTCAGTGCACCTCTTGTTTTATGAATCGAGTTACTCAACAGGCGTGGCAGAATCTAAAAGTACCTATAATCATAAAAGATTTTTTCCATTTTTAGATAAGGATTGAGAAGACCATTTCAGCTAACTGCGGCTTTAGTTTAATAACAATCTTCCATAAAAGAGTGCGATTCTATAATAAGGATCAGTTCGTTTTCATTAAAGGGCCATATTACATCTTTTAATTTAAGTGAAACTGCCTAAAAAGTATGTTAATATCAGATTTAATAGACAGACAAACTAGTATTTATAGAGGCGAAATTATGAAAAAATATAGAATATATCAAGTAGACTCATTTACAAAAAGTAGATTTCATGGTAACCCTGCTGGGGTTGTTCCAAATGCAAATGGACTTACAGATGATCAGATGCAGAGAATTGCAAGAGAATTAAATAATTCGGAAACTGCATTTATTTTTAAAACAGATTCTTCAAATTATAATGTTGAAGTAAGATTTTTTACTCCAACAACAGAGGTTCCAATTTGTGGTCATGCAACAGTAGCAGCACATTACATTTATGCAATTGAGAGAAAAGCTGAAACTGGAAGAATTATTCAGAAAACAAAAGCAGGTATATTGCCTGTTGATGTTATAATGCATGAAGATGACTATTCTATTGTAATGACACAGGGAGAACCTTCTGTATCAGAGCCTTTAAATGATGAAATAAGAAGTCAGATTGCAAATGCGTTAGGTATTTCTTGTAAAGATATTTGCATGGAATATCCAGTTGCGATATCTTCAACAGGTCATTCTAAGGTAATGGTTCCGATTTACTCCAATGAAATACTACATAGTTTAAAACCTGATTTGCAGAAGCTTACAGAAATCAGCAAGCATATTGGATGTAATGGATATTATGTTTTTACATTAAATCCACAAGAGGATATATTGGTTCACGGAAGAATGTTTGCTCCTGCAATTGGAGTAGCTGAAGACCCGGTGACAGGAAATGCAAATGGACCGCTTGGAGCCTATTTGGTACACTATAACATTTTGCAAAATGAGAATGAGCAGTCTTTTGATTTTGATATTTTACAAGGTGAGGCAATCAAAAGAGAGGGAACAATGCATGTTCATGTGAAAAAGGAACAGGGAAAACCCGTATTAGTTCAAATTACGGGGAAAGCGGTTATTGCTTTTTCAACGGAGATCATACTTTAAAAAAGTCTAACAAATTTATCAATAAGCTTAATGACGGATTGTCAAGCCAAGTGCGACAGTTCCTCTGAAAAGGATTCGTGAGCGGTTCTCCAGCCCAGACACTTACGTGAACGTACTTCTTTCGGATGCTGGAAAATCGACTTGCCCACACCATACTTCCCCCGTGTCTCAGAGGGCTTCTGACGCTTGCCTTTGTGCCTGAGAACAGCCAGTGATAGATCGTTTTAAAGCACACGAACTCCTGTCCTTCTTGACGGTGTCGTTCTGTGATTTGCTCAGGAGACCAGGTCGCTTGAAGCTTGTCTTCGATGATGCCAGCAAGCTCTGGCGTCCATTTGCCTACAGGAATTGAAGCCCGACGTCACTGGACATAACTCTTCTGAGATGTCTCAGCACGGTAAGACCCCCCTGACCCATTATTCCGGCGGAGCTCTTGGCAAATCGTAGCAGGGTTTGAAGCTACTGTTCCCAATAAAGATTGAACCTTTATTTATAAGAGCATCTTTAACAGTCAAAAAGCCTATTAATGTTGAAATAATAAGGTTTTATGATATTAGTAACACTAGGTGGCTTTAAATGTGGAATTATAAAATTAAGGTAATCTACACATCCTCTACATATAAATTTGACAAACCCAATAACACCAACGTCCTAGCAAGTACTCCTGGGACGTATAGCAAAAAGCTTCCTACATGCATGTAGGAAGCTTTTTTGTGTTCCAGCAGGATGATTGCTGCTAGCTTTATACCGTCGCCGTCGCCTTCTCTTTATGAGCAAAAAATTGCGGCAGATGCTCTTTGTGTGCTTCCAGCAATTCATCCAGCACAGTTTGGGCGATATCGCCGCTTGGAACGAGCGGATTCAAGGTGAAGGCTTGCAGTGCTGTCGCATAGTCACCAGTGACCGCCGCTTCAATGGTCAGCTCTTCCATCGCCTTCATGACTTGCAGCAGTCCCCGTTGTGCTGGAGGGAATTTACCAAAGTTGACAGGCTCCGCACCATGCGCGCGAATGACACTAGTTACTTCGATGGCGCTATCATAAGGGACATCATCAATCGCACCGTTGTTACGCGTACTAACTACCATCAATGTGCCTTTGTTGTTATAAATAGAGTTGATGATTTCACAGGCAGCATCGCTGTAATGCGCACCGCCGCGTTTGGATAATTCCTCTGGTTTGTAATCCAGATTCGGATCTTTGTACAATTCAAACAGACTTTCTTCCAGACGTTTGACGACTTGGCCCCGAGTTCCTTCGTTTTTGGCCTCCTCTAATTCTTCCTTGAGCATGTTATCGGTCATATAGTAATACCGATGGTAAGGACAAGGTAGCATTTTCAATTGACGAACCTGATCATACAGGAAGCGCATGTTCTTAATATTTTCAACGACCTTCTCCGGTTTTGCGCCAGGAGCATACAGTCCTTCGATAACTTGTTCTGTTAATTCTTCTCCAGTTTTATCATAAACTTTGTGCCAATGAAGGTGGTTAATTCCTGCAAATTTAAAGAACAGCTCTTCTTCCGGTTTGTCCAGCACAGCCGATGCACTCTTGATCGCGCCGATTGGAACATTACATAATCCGATGACTTTATCCCACTGACCATAACGAAGCACTGCTTCGGTGACCATGCCCGCAGGGTTGGTGAAGTTAATCAACCATGCATTCGGACACAGTTCTTTCATATCTTCTACGATACTGAGGATAACGGGTATGGTACGAAAAGCTTTGAACATCCCACCAGCCCCATTGGTTTCCTGACCGATCATACCGTGTTTCAAAGGAATACTTTCATCTTTAATCCGGGCTTCCAATAAGCCTACCCGAAATTGGGTCGTTACAAAATCGGCATCCTTCAAGGCTTCCCGACGATCCAGTGTCAAATGTACTTCACAATCAATGCCGGCGGCTTTCACCATCCGTTGGGCCATGGCCCCTACGATCTCCAGTTTCTCGCGTCCTGCTTCAATATCTACCAGCCATAATTCCCGAATGGGAAGCTCTGCATAACGTTTGATAAAACCTTCTACTAATTCTGGTGTATAGCTGGAGCCTCCGCCAATAGTTGCGATTTTTATGCCTTTTTTCATGGTTAGTGCCTCCTGAGTATGTTTTTTAAAACCGCTTTCTTAAGCTCAAATTCACTGTAATCCCTGTAATGCATTACAGGTCAAGCGCTTTTAGAAAACTTATTTGGGGAAGGTGACAATTATAGGGCGGGGCCACGAAACATGCTAAACACGAACATGCTAAAATAGAAAGAACGAGGTGAGAAATGTGGCAAATATTCATGAAATTGCAAAGCTGGCGGGTGTATCCTCGGCAACGGTGTCTCGTGTCATTAATAACCATCCGTACGTAAGTGAACCGACAAGGCAGCGTGTACAGGAGGTCATAGACCGACTGGATTATGTACCTAATTTGAATGCGGTTTCATTAAAAAAGGGCATGACCAAGCTCATAGGAATTATTTCAATTTCTTTTAATGATTCATTGGGTTCATTTGTGCGTGGATTTACAACCTATGCCCAGGAGCATGGTTTTAATATGGCACTATTTATTACGAATGGAGAGAAGGAGCGGGAGCTTGAAGCACTGGAAATGTTGCGGAGAAAGCAACTGGACGCCTTGGTCTGTATGATTCGCGTCAATGAGTGGAGTGTGATTGAGCACTACACCAAATATGGTCCAATTGTGACATGGCAGCGTGTAAACATTGAGGCAATCCCGTCTGTATTTATGGACCAGTATCAGGGGTACATGCTTGCGCTGGAGCATCTGTATGCCAGAGGCTATCGCAGCATTGTGAATGTATATGGGAATATGAGGGGATTGAATACGAAGGAGCGCATACGGGCTTATCATGATTTTTGCAAAAAATATGATTTGAACGCAGATGCTTTCCCGCATTTTTATGGCTTAAATTCAATAGAAGCGGGTGAACAAATTGCTCACTGGTGGGGCGAACAATCCAACAAGCCTGATGCCTTCGCTTGTTCTACCGATTATTTGGCTGCAGGATTTTTGACCGAAGCACGTAGGCTCGGTGTTTCTGTCCCGAGTGATGTTGCAGTGGTGGGCTTTGATAACACCGAAATTTCGCATTTGCTTGATTTAACCACCATTCATTACCCGATTGACAAGCAAGCGGAAAATGCATTCATTATGATTCGAAATGCCCTAGAGGGGCTTCAGGAAGAATTACATCCCTTGGAATTCAAATTAGTAGAGCGAGCGACTACTTGATCTCCTGAGTATTCCTTTTTATCCGGTGCTGAGCTATTCAAGTCACATAATTGAGGTGTTATTTTATGCAATATAGGTTAACTGATACTCACTTATATATACTTGAGAATTCTAGGGTTCTCTGCTTTGCACGTCCAACAAATGCTTATAAGGATTTAGGAGAATTAATGGAAAATGGCACGCTCTATCATATTTCGGTACCAGAAGATTTCGAATCTTTTGATCATAATAAAGCACTAACTCCGGGTGAGGGAGGCGACTTCTTTTTTGAAGAGTTCCTTAATCCAGTACTAAAATTAATAAATGAAAATAAAAAGTAAAAAATAAAAAAGGACTCCATAACAGCATAAATCCCCAGGAGTCCTTTCTTTACACAATACTCTAATTCAAACGAATTTCTAATAATTCCATTTCGAAAATTAAGTCAAAAAAAACATGTATAGATCGTAAGTAGAATTAATGATTCAAAATAGGTATTTCCCCAAGCAGATTCTTCAAGTTAATGGAATCCCACGGCATATGTTCGGTTATACCTAACCCAACTACATCGGTTTCTTCAGATAGTTCTTTAATCAGATGAAGTAGTTGAGGTATTTGCATTGTTCCCGCAGGAGAAAGATTATAGGGAGCTTCAGGGTTGGCGAATAATAAAGAACGAAATGCTTTTGGATCAAGTACATCTAAATCAAGGTGAATCGCCAGGTGCTTGATGCCGCTTTCTTTAATCCACTCTTTTATTGATTCGGTACTGATCGTTAACTCTTGGGTCCCAGCAGTTCGAATCCCTAATCTTTGAATTACTTCAGCATCTGTTTCTATAGTAGTAACACCTAGTTTTTGAAATGTTTCTGAAAATGCTTTTGTTTCTTCTTCTGTAGGAGTTGCTAAACCAGCGATAAAGACTTTTTCAGGTTTAAGAGGTAATTTCACATATTTTGCGAACTCCTCATCTCCTTCTCCCAATAGATTTCCAAGCGGTAATGTATGTCCGTTATCATAGCCTACATATCTAACTAAATCACTGTGGGCATCGATCCAAATTAACCCTAATTCTCCACCGTATCGTTCGTTCAAATAGGCAAACGGGGCTTGTTCGACTAAGCAGTCACCACCAAACATTACAATGCGATCTGGCTTATGAGCGTCAATGATATGTTGAGCAGCCTCTAATTGTTCAAGTAGCTGTTTTCTCCCATACATACCGTTCTCGTTGGCAAGCGGAGTTCCATCATAAGCTTGAACTGGAACATGAATAAGGGGTTGATCATTGTCTGGGGCTAGCCAAGCCAGCAGTTCAGCTCCAAAAGAGTAGTTAGGATTGTTTCCTCCTTGCCATTGCGGCATTAACAGGCGTATTGTTTTAGTCATATTTTCTCTCCTTTACTTCAAATTACGGTTAGTATAAACTGAACGCAAATAAAAACGTAGTACGCACTAATTTGATAGGTACTACCCGAAAGGATAGTGTGAATATGAGTATGGCTGAATTTAAAGGTAAAGTTAAAAACATTCAAGATACACCTTTTGGTTATACAGTGTCAGTTATTGGTGGTAAATGGAAAATGGTTATTATTTACCTTCTGGCCGAAAACCAAGTGGTTCGCTTTAATGATCTGAAAAGACAAATCGGAGCTATTACTTATAAAACATTGAGTTCACAGCTAAAAGAATTGGAAGCGGATGGTCTGGTGAATCGGAAAGAGTACCCCCAAGTTCCACCTAAAGTTGAGTACAGTCTTACAGAAAAAGCGGAAACACTATTGCCTGTTTTGGAAGGGTTATGTGAATGGGGAACCAAAAATCAATATAATTAAGTTTCGTTTTTTAATTGCTTTCGAATGCTATACGAATATTAGAAAAGACGATTGACATATATTTATAGTTAATCAGGTATTCTACAAGCTCAAGTGTACTGGGGATAGGAAGCTTAAAAATCAGTATCTTTTGGGGGGGATATTTTTGACTATGGCAATTATTTTATTTGTAGCGAATATTCTACTTATTCTTGTTTCAATCGTTGGTATTGTTCTGTTCATGGGGATATTGTACAGGGGGTACATTTTGCTAGGATTACTTATTGCTGAGAAAAAGAACACAAGAAATCAAGCTGTAAAAGATTAATTTTATGACAACACAGAGCCTCATTTCTACTTTATTAGTGGAAATGAGGCTCTTGCGTAAACAATAAAAGTGACATAATGGGGTGAAGGAAGGGACATAGCATTTTATAGCTTTTGGGACATCCCCGGATGTTTGATGCTTAGCACTACCTTTTTCTTTAGTTCCTCTGCAGCAGCTCGAATCTGTTTTGCCTGCGTCACAGCCGAAATCACCGCTACACCATCGGCACCCGCACTTACCACTTCCTCCACACGGTCTATCGTAATGCCACCGATCCCGACGATGGGCAGATCAATTCCCGCTTTGCGCATCTCATGCAAAATGGCTGGACCCTGCACCGCATGAGCATCATCCTTTGAGATGGTGGGATAGATGGGGCCGACGCCGAGGTAGTCCGCACCTTGCAGAATGGCTCGACGAGCTTCCTCAATCGTATGGGCGGAGACGCCAAGGATTCGGTTTCCGATCCGCGTACGCACAGAATCAGCCGATTCATCGTCCTGACCGATGTGAACACCGTCGGCGTTGAGCTCAAGAGCCAGCTCCACATCGTCATTGACGATAAAGGGGATACCAGCGTGGTGGCACAGATCTTGTAGCTGACGCGCAAGTTCAAACATAGGAACCCCTGTTAACGCGCTACGGCCCTTTTCCCGGAACTGGATCATGGTTGTGCCGCCAGCAAGAGCCTCCTGCACGACCCGATTTGGTTCCGCGAGGCAGTTCACGCTTCCAACAACCAGATACATCTGTAAATGCCGCCGCATGATCTCAGGTAATATTCGACCGCTCATTGGAGTATCTCCTGACGACGGCGATAGGCCCAATGATTGGTTGGACCGTGTCCCTGGCCCAAATACAATGTATCCTCAATCGCCGCCTGAATGAAGGCTCTTCCATTCAAAATAGCTTCCGGTACAGACACGCCTTTCCCTAATTCAGCGGTAATCGCTGCTGAGAACGTACATCCTGTTCCGTGTGTGTGGACAGTTCGCACCCGCTTGCCGCCCAGCTCTGTGAAGGCTGTTCCGTCAAAGAGCAGGTCAATGACCTGACCGCTGTTTTCGCTCTCCTCATCGTGGCCGCCCTTGATCACAACGAATTTGGGACCCCGGCTGCTAATATGTCTCGCAGCTTCACGGCGCCCTTCCATCGTACGAATGCTTATCCCGGTTAAGGCCTCCGCTTCCGGGATATTTGGTGTGACGACCAGGGCCAAGGGGAGCAGGTCGTCGTTCAATGCCTGCACCGCTTCTGGTTGCAGCAGCTTTGCGCCCCCTTTGGCAATCATTACAGGATCGACGACAACCTTTTCCCAGCCGAACTTTCGGATCTGCTCGGCTACTAGGCGGATGATGCCTGCATCAAATAGCATGCCAGTCTTTAGGGCGTCGACTCCAAGATCTGATCCTACAGCTTCGATCTGTTGCGCTGTTGCTTCCTGTGGCAGCGGATATACACCGTGAACTCCCAAAGTATTTTGTACCGTTATAGCCGTAATAGCTGACATGCCGTATACGCCAAGCTCCTGAAAGGTTTTGAGATCGGCTTGAATTCCAGCCCCGCCGCCACTGTCTGAACCGGCAATCGTCAGCGCTCTCGGTACATGCACGTCTCTCATCGCGCACCACCTGTTGTAGTTGTTCCAGCTTCACGGATCGTGACATGCCCCTCTAGCGAACCAGTATGTAGTTTGGCAAGCTCGTCGAGAAAGGCAATCTGGAAGCTGCCCGGCCCCAGCTTTGCGGTATGCGCTGCGGCTCGAGAAGCTGCTGCACTGTAAAATGCCAAACCTGCTGTGCCTGCGAGCAGCAGGTTGGGTTCAACTGCTGCAAAGGCACCCAACACAGAGGTCAGCAGGCAGCCTGTTCCGGTTACCTTCGTAAGCAGCGCGTCTCCGCCACTAATCAATCGTACTTCAACCCCATCGGTGATGACGTCCTCTTTTCCAGTGATGACAACCATGGTATGGAGCGTTTGCGCAGCCCGAACTGCCAGATCGACATTACTGCTGTCAGCGCTGTCGCCTGCATCTACCCCTTTAATTTCTCGGGCTTCTCCGATCAGATGAGCGACTTCGGCTGCATTGCCTCGTACTAGTGAGATGTTAACCTCGTTTAGGATTCGCAGTGCTGACTCGGTTCTAAAACTAGTTGCTCCCGCACCGACTGGATCTAACAGAACTGGAATACCGTGAGCATTCGCCGATTGTCCAGCAAGGATCATGGCATCCACCAGCTCACGGTTTAGCGTACCGATATTTAACACGACGGCGCCCGCTATTTTGGCCATATCTGCTACTTCCTCCGGTGCATAAGCCATCACCGGGGAAGCCCCTAGTGCATATAGGCCGTTGGCTGTAAAGTTGGTGACCACCACATTGGTTATATTATGAACGAGGGGGTTGCTGTTTTGTACCTTTGTCAGGAGCGCCGAATAACTTTGTTCCCATATATTCATCATGTTTATCCTCTCTCATCTATACTGATTATTCCAAGACCGTAGCGTGCATTTGGACGGGCCATTGCTCCTGCTTATAAGCCATATCCCAGAACATATATTCCAGCTGGCAGCTTAGCATAAAATGCTCAATCATCCGCCCTCGCTCGGCAGCCGTGGCGACTTTCGCCCAAGCATCCACACGCTCTCGATATTTGAAGGTTACATCTTCAATCTGGTTGCCATAGAAGCAAATCCACTCATAGAACGGATGAGACTCGTCCGGTCTTACCTCGTCCATTAGCCTGCGTCCAATTTCAAGATATGTCCACGGACATGGTAGCAGCACGGCCATGATTTCCCCAAGAGTACCCTCATGTGCGACGGTCAGCATATGGCGGATATAATGATGAGCGGACGGAGCGAGTGGATATCCCTGCATCTCTTCATAGGTGACACCTGCGATAGCACAAAAATTTTGATGCGGATGAACCTCGCTGTTGAGAATAAAAGAGATCTGTTCGTTAAATACAGCCATATCCTCCCGGCTCGTGCTTTTGGAGATCGCGATGCCGTAAATCCGCATGTAGGCGTTCAAATATTCAAAGTCTTGTTTTACATAGTGAATCAGCTGTTCCCTTGTTAAATTTCCTTCAGCAATACCTCTCACAAAGGGATGCTCATAAATGGCTTGAAAAATGCCATCCGCCTGCTGACGGAGCTCTTGCGAAAAACTCATTTCCCCACCTCCAACAAAAATGGAGAACAAGAAGTCCCGTAAGATACAATTCTCGGAACAATGCCAAAAAGCCGCCCCGAAAACTGGAGCGGCTTCAACATAGGTTCAATGCGCAAAAACGCCTGAAACCCTATATAGAAGGCTCCACTTTCCTACGCTAGTACGAACTAGATCAGGTTCAAAGGGTCCAAGATTCATTCTTGTCTCAGCCATAATGGCTCCCCTAGTGGACTTTCCTATTCTTTTGACTAATACTGTACATTCGTTCCTATGTTATGTCAAATTGCTTATGCCTAGTGAAGGATTAGTGAGGGTGTTGGATTACACTTTCCACGGCTTTGACCCTCACATATTCCGGTTTCCACATTGCATCCCGAATGGCTTGCTCAATATTTGGAAGGTGTGCCTGAGCTACCTGATCCTGAATTGCGGCCTTTGCTACCGCAACCGCAACCGCAAACGAAACATCACGTAATTTTCGAATATGGGGCAGCAGTGCGCCGCCAAGTTCATTCGAATCTACGGCGTTGGCAACGGCATCAGCTGCTGCGGTAAACATGGAAGGGGTGATTCGTTTGGCCATGACCACAATTGCGCCTAGACCCAGTCCCGGGAAAACAAAGGCATTGTTCGCCTGTCCAATTTCAAATTTCGTACCGTTATAGCTGACGGGCTCAAAGGGACTTCCCGTAGCAATCAATGCTTTGCCATCAGTCCATCGTATCAAATCCTCGGGTACCGCTTCAGCCAGATTGGTAGGATTGGACATGGGCATAATGATCGGGCGTTCCACATGCTTTGCCATTTCCTTGATAATCTCTTCAGAAAAGGCACCCGCTACACCGGAAGTCCCAATTAAGATTGTAGGTTTTACCTGACGGATGACCTCCAGCAACGGTATTTTGCCGTCTTCCGATCGGGCCCATGAGCTGATTTCTTCCTTTTTACGCACATATGGTTTCTGATAATCGAGTACATCTTCCATATCGTCCGTTAATAATCCGCGATAATCAAAGGCCCAAAACGACCTGAATGAATCTTCTTCAGGAAGCCCGTCCTCGATCATAGCTCCTCGTATTTGGTCGGCGTTGCCGATTCCTGCTGCCCCCGGACCAAAGACAAGTATTTTTTGTTCACGTAGCGGAGTTTTGGTGACACCTACCGCCGAAACAATCGCAGCTAATGTGACTGCTCCTGTGCCTTGGATGTCATCATTGAAGGTGAGAATGTTTTGACCGTACTTCCCTATTATGTGGCGTGCGTTCACGCTGCCCACATCCTCCCAATGCAAAAGCGCCTTCGGGAATTGTGTTAACGTTTTACTAATAAAGGTATCAATAAATTGATGATAGGCTTCTCCGCGAACTCGTTTATGGCGGTTTCCGATGTATAGCGGATCATTCAGCAGCTTCTCGTTATTCGTGCCGACATCCAGTACAATGGGCAGCACCCGCCCGGGATGAATACCTGCCGCAGCTGTATATACAGCAAGTTTGCCAATAGCAATGTTAATTCCCCCGACACCCCAGTCACCAATTCCCAAAATACTTTCTGAATCCGTGACCACGATCAGGTCAACATCCTCACTACGTAAGCCGGAATTATAGAACGCCTGTCCGATACCGTTCGGATTATCTATCGATAAATATACGCCCCCGGGACGGTTGTACTCATGGCTGTATTCTTGAATGGCGGTTCCTACAGTCGGTGTGTAGACTACGGGCAGCATTTCACTCAAATGGTCGGTTAGCAGCCGATAGTAAAGCACGACATTCCGGTTATGAAGGTCGTTAAGTGAAGCATTTTTACGCAGCATGGTGGGTTGTGCCAGGAATTGCTGATATGCCCGAACGCTCTGTTTTTCCAATGAAAGGACAGTGGGAGGAAGAATTCCTTCCAAGCCCAGTTCTTTGCGTTCTTCTTCTGTAAATGCCACCCCTTTGTTCAAAAGAGGGTTTGCTAGGACGTCCTTTCCTCGTAAGGGAGTAGATAATGACCCATCACGATTGACATGAAATGCTTCCATAAAAATACCTTCTTTCCCTATATTTTGATAATTATTCATGATGAAAATGACATGTTGTCCATAGTATGGACGTACAAATTGGTTTTATTCGCCTATCAATCTATGACAAAATGACCATATGTGTATCTTTTTATTAATCCTATAGAACTAATTTTGTTTTCGGATTCAACTTGTAATTCGTATAGTAATAGTCCTAATGAATCGGGTCTAAATGCTCTGTTTTTATCAAATATGAAAATTAGTTTTTCTTCTCTTGAATGCTTATATATCAAGGGATGTGAGCTATTATGTTAAGAAAATATGAAGTATTTGGACATTAATTTAATCTTACTAAGCAAACATTTTTAATTCTTTTTCAACAAAATAGAATTATTCGGAGGAAAAGGAGAGGTTTGTGTGCAGGGACCTATAGCCATTTTTAGCGATAACAACAGGGCTATTGATTATCCCAATGTGATTTGTTTTTACCAATATATACAGTGCGAGGACACGGAGGAAGCTTCAGTCTACGAGGGCGCAAGTTGCTGCCTGATAGATTATAGGGAGCCGGGGCAAGCCGTGCGGAAAGCTAATCAGATCCGTAGCCAATTTCCGCAAATGCCATTGCTATTGGTGACGGATGTAACCTTTCCGTTCAGTGATCAGCATATGGTGCAGATTATCGGAGTAGGCCGATTGCGTCTGCTATTTTGGCAAGCCAATGATACCGAAGAAATACTTTCTGAAATACAAAGCTTGCTCTATCCCGAGTATTCGACTAAAAGCCAACATGTTGCATTCATCTTGTCTGTGTATAACGAAGAGAAACGTTTTGTTCATGTCAAAACCTTTGCTGAGCGACTGCAAGCCTTTATCCGCAGCCATATTATAGAGGGTTCGATTTATCTCATTGATGATGGTAGCCACGATGGCACGAATGCCTTGATTAAAGCGCTGGAGGCAGCAACGGACTTGTCCGTAAACCGGATTAACCAGAACTTGAGTCCACTGCTTCAAACAAGGGAATTGGGACGCAATACGCGCAAGGCAGGGACGTATCTGGAAGGAATGCGGACCATCGGTGCGGATTACTACGTATTTGTGGACGCGGACGATTCTTTTTTTATTGAGGATATTGCCAGAATGATCAATGTTGTTCAACAGGGCTACTATGATGTTGTGATTGGAACCAAAGATATGACCGCCGAGAATCGTTCTCTATTGCGATCTATCGTCAGCTTTGGCAAACGGGTCGTCTCTCGCCCCTTTTTACCAACCGGTGTAGTAGATTCCCAGACGGGTCTTAAAGTGATGAGCTCGGTTGCCGTGAAGCGGATGTTTCCACATTTGAAGGAACAACTCGGACTAGCGCTGGATCTGGAGATGATGTTCATTGCCAAGCGACTTCAGCTCCGTGTGCTGCAACTACCCGTCAAATGTATTGACCGAGATGGCTCGCACATTCATGTCTGGAAGGATTCCATTCGTTTTTTGCGCTCTATCATTGAGATTTGGCGACTGGATCGGCGGGTGAGATAACCACGTGAACAACCGATTGCGTTCGTTGATGTTCCCCCTCTTTAATGTGCTGCTTAACGGATTCAATTTTTTCTTCCACATTGCAGCGAGCTGGTATCTTACCGGACAAGCCTATGGTCAGGCGAACGCGCTGTTGGCCCTTTTTGCACTGTTGTCCGTATTGGGCTTATCCATCCAGCTGTTAACTGCCAAGCTGGTGTCCAAGGCTGACCAGAAGCTTCCGCTACGCAGTTTACCGCTCGGTTCTCTATTACTAAAAGCACCTCTAGTGCTAACTTTGCTTGCCATGATCATTTTACTTTCCTTTCATCCGTGGCTGCGTTCGCTATTGGGCGTTGAGTCCGGCCCGCTGTTCATGCTGTATGCCTTGATCGGATTGCATATTCTGGTGAGTTCGTGCCGTGGAGATTTACAGGGGAGGGAACGCATGCTGGCGCTCAATGTGAACTATTACATTGAGGTATTAGGGAAGCTATGCCTGTTTTTTGTCCTGGCTGCCCTGGGGTTAAGGCTGGAAGCCTTACTATTAGCGAGCTGTGGGGGAATGCTGCTGTCGTTGCTTCACGGCTGGATCGTTTCGGCCCGAGGCTTGTCCCTATTGACATATAGAGGAGAACATATCCCTGCTGGGTTATGGAAGTCACTAGGTCAGGATTTCACCGACAGCCTTATGACGAATTTATTCATTCTGTTTTGTATATCCATCGACATGTTGTATGTACAGCATTATTTTCCTGAGCAGGCCAGCAGCTATGCCATTGCGCTGAAGTACAGCCAGTTGGTCTATTACGTTTCGTACAGCTTGATTGCTGCCTTTATTCCAAAGATCGGTGCGCAGGGGCATGACCGCCAGGCTTTGGGCAAGTTAATTGTAATCTATGCTGGATTAATGGCTGTAGCCGCGCTGTGTGTATATGTGGGCACAACTTATATATTCCCACCCTCTATTCCCATATTATTTGGAGCCTCTTACCAGGCGGCTGAGGCCTATATTCCATGGGGAGGCTGGGTGTATTGGCTTTTTTCCATCGTGCTATTTTTTGTGCATGTGCACGTATTAGTGGGCAGACGCACCTTTATGTTCAGCCTGATGGCGGGAGCCGCAGCTTTATTAGTAGCCTTTCATATGGCTCACACAGACCCGATCGATTTTTTGTTGTCAGAGTTCATTGTGTACGGAGCTATGTCTCTCTACTTTGTGATAGATGCCTATATGTATTTGTTCAAAATAAAGATAAGGGGAGGAATCACCCCATGAATACCATACTAGAGCAGGACGATAAGACCGTAGTTCTATTGCTTTCCTGGCGTGACATTCGTTCTCCGAAAAGCGGGGGAGCAGAAATTTTCACCCATGAAATGCTGAAACGCTCACAGCAAGGTCGGTTTCAGTTCATTCATTTCTCACCTCAATTTGAGGGGACGCCTGAGCATGAAGTCATTGACGGTGTTACGTATATTCGAAAAGGAAACATATACAGTGTTATTTATTATGCGATGCGCTATTACCGTCGTCATCGGCAGCAGATTGACTATGTAATTAATCAAGCGAATACGCATCAGTTCTTTACCCGATTTTGGGTGGAGGCATCCAAGCGAATTTTTTTCATACATCAGCTAACAAGGGAAATATGGTATGAAAATGCCAGGTTCCCGCTAAATATGATTGGATTTCATATGGAGCCCCTCATGCTTAAGCTGGCACGGAAGGATCGGACGCTCACCGTATCCCCGTCTACCCGGTATGATCTGCTTAAGCTGGGCTTTCATCCAGATCGCGTTCATCTTTTACCGGAAGGCATTGAGTTTGATCATTGGCCGCGTGAACAATTTTTGACGAAGGAGTCTAACCCAACCTTCATGTATGCCGGACGCTTTGTTAAATATAAGGGCATTGATTTGGTCGTTGAAGCCTTTGGGCGGCTCAAGGAAAAGTTCCCCCAGGCTATGTTATGGATTGCCGGAAAAACCGATAAAACCTATGTGACAGAACAATTATTGCCGATTATAGAACGGTATGGATTGACATACGGAGAACCGGATGAACAGGGACAATCACAAGCCGATATTACCTTTTATGGATTTGTTTCAGCAGAGTATAAGCTGGAGCTGATGAGCCGTGCCCATGCGCTCGTATTCCCTTCCCTGCGTGAAGGCTGGGGATTGACGATTACCGAAGCGGCAGCGGTTGGAACTCCCAGCATTGTGAGCAATTCTCCCGGTCTGGTGGATGCGACGGATTTCGGAAAAAGCGGATATTTATGCTTTCACGGCGATATTCGAGGATTGTCTGAACAAATGGAAAGAGCGGCAGAGGGTGGCGAAGATTACATGGCCATCCGTGAGCGAGCGTACCAATATGCGCTAAGATTTCATTTTGATCATACAGCTGCCGCATTTGAGCAGTTGATGGAGAATTGGACAGAGGAGGCGGAACAGAGTGGACAAAGTGGTCATTCTCTTCTCCACGTACAACAATGAACGTACAATAGAGCCTTGTTTGCGAAGCTGTATGGGGCAAAATTACAGGGATCTGCATATTGTAATTGCCGATGATGGCTCCAGTGATCGGACGGTTGAGACGATTCGTATGCTGTCCGCAGGGAGCTCAGTACCCGTTACCGTATTGGAGCTTCCTCATGGAGAGCGGGGAGTTGCTAGAGTCAAAGCGGTTGAGGAAGCGAAGCGCTTGGGTGCCGAATACATATTTGTATTGGATTCCGATATGATTTTAGCCGAACATCTAATTCAGCAAAGCATCGACTTTTTTGACGATCATCAAGATATTGGCGCCTTGGTTATTCCAGAGGAGGCATATTCGGAAGCAAATAATTTTTTCTCCAAAGTAAAGGTTTTCGAGCGGAATGTAATTAACAACGCAGGAGAGACCTTGGGAAAACGCTCCATTGAAGCTGCACGCTTCTGGCGAACGAGCGCTTACGAATCAACAGGCGGATTTAATGCGGAGCAAATTGCTTTTGAAGAAATACAGCCAACCTTACGCTATATAGAGTCTGGCGGAGTCATTCGCCGGGCGGTTTTTACACGGGTATATCATGATGAAAAACAGGTATATTTGCAGGATGTATTACGTAAAAAAGCCTACTACTTCTCGGTGATGGATCGTACGATGTCATCTGAGGAGGGCGGATTGCGAAAGGCACTGGAACGTTGGTACTTCTTCCGTCCGGTGTTGTATACATGGGGGAATGTGAAAAACTACATCCGCCATCCGCTGCTAACGGGGGGGATGTTGTGGATGTACACCTGCCTGACTGTGATTGGGGTAGCCGCCGTGTTAAAGGGCGGCACCCGTCACTCAGGCGATCTCGCTAAGGCGGATAAGGCGTAACGATGAATGACCGAGGGTCAGCGTATCCAGCGAGTACAGGTCGGGATCGGAAGATTCCGGCTCCTCATACGGTATATATAATGAATGCGGAGTTAACTGAATACCTTCGCCAGCAGGATGACGCAGTGAGCAGCCGACAGGATACAGCTCAGCAAGTGCAATATGTACGGCGGTTACGATATCTTGTTCATTCAGCAGGACATACGGTCGGTACGGAGCATTCAAAATGCTGTTTATAAATATCGACAAGTCAGTTGCCACGTTCTGGTCTGCATACAGGCTGTTTCGATTGAGCCTAGCCTGATCAAGCGCCTCATACAGTATCTTTTTAAGCGTATCATCATCCAGCTCCAGCGGTTTCGTCAAAAAACGGAACACGCCGACTTGATTAATGGCCGATAAAATGGACTGCGTATGCAGGTGACCAGACAAAATGATGCGTACGATATGTGGATAATCTTTCTTAATCATACGAAGGAACGTAATTCCGTCCAAACCAGGCATAAGCAGATCGGAGACGACAACATCAATCGGGTACTTTTCCAGCACTTGCAGAGCTTCTTTAGGCGTGTGAGCGGTATGTAAGGTGAATGTTTCTTGCATCAATGTCCGTTCAAGCAGGGACAGCACCATAGGACTGTCGTCAACAAATAGAATGTTTTGGGGTGTCATAAGAACTGCGCAACTCCAATCAGGAAGTAAGAAATGAGGAACTACATGTATAATATCAGCGTTTTGGCATTTTTAAAAGATGTCAGTACAGAACGGGCGTTGCGTCTTTTTTGTGAACGATTTGATTCGGTTGAACACGCGCTCTGGGAAAAAGGAATGCGTCTTCTTCACCAGTATCATGCTGCGCGACATACAGGGGTGACTCTGGCCGTCTCCAGTGCACTTCAGCATATGGACGATCGTCATGATATTTACGTTGTTGATCTGCGAGCATACAGCGAGGAAGATTTGGATCGTCTATATATAGCCAAAACATGCGAGTTGATCCTGCTGACAGACGGGGCAACGGAAACCGCTGCGAGGTTTGCCGCACTCCAGCGCCGCACTCCCCGGTTGCTGTGCGCACGGCTACCGCTGGTCAGCTACGAGCTGGAATGCCTGATGCAAGCGATTTTGAGCCGTCTTGAACAAAATGGAGGGGCCAGGTCATGAAGCAATGGGCTTTGTTGAAACCAAGTTGGCAAAAGCTGATCCTGTACCTGATGGTTTTGTGTGTGACACTGTTCTTGGCCGCTGTGCTACAATGGTTCGTCATGCGGCAATTCAGCGGTCACTTGGCGGAAATTCAGAACGAGCAGCTCCAGGATGAGGTACAGGAACTGTCTGGCAGCATAACGGAGCATTATGCCGCATGGCAAGATGAGCTAAAAGAGCTGTCGTCCAGTCTGGGCAGAGAGATGCTGAATCAGGGAACACGTCAATATGCTGAGGGGTTTAAGCGTGAGAGCGGGTCTTTTTATGTGCTGGATGAACAGTATCATGTGATGGTCGGACGTGACAATCGTGATATGAGGAATGCGGTCCAGCAGATTAAATGGCTGCAAAATGGTTGTGCGGTCAGCTCTTTTGTGACTGAGGATCATCAGCCTGCCCAGTACATAGCGTGCAGGATTCAAGGGGCGCAGACGGGCGGTTTTATGGTGCGTACAGTTGACGCTGAAATGCTTAGTGGAATTGTTAAAAGTAAGCCGGTGAATCAGCATGAGACTTTATTTTATAACGGTCAATTCAAGATCGTAGCTTCCCGAAGTACTTCGGATATCAACCGGACGGACATCACGAGTGTAACCCGTAGGCTGCTGGAGGGCAATACGGGTATCGTTGAAGATCGTGGAGAGAAATACGGAATAGGATTCAGCCGCATTGGGGAAGAGGCCCTTTACATATCGGTTAAGGATATCAGTCAGGATACTGCCCAGCGAATTAGCTCCTTTCGCAAACAGTTGTGGATGGTGATGGCTCTAATACTCATTATTTTGTGGGCCATGCTCATACAGTTCCGCAAACGGATTGTGAAAGATGCCATCGTGAACAATCAAGTGCGTGACCAGCGGCGGGATGAAGATATGCGACAGCAGCAGGACACGTATTATTTGCCGTTAATGCAGACGATTGAGCAACAGCTGCAAGAGCTACAAGAACAGACTAGCCGTCTCACAGGCGGCGATGATTTAAAGCTGTTGGGATTTTATCAAGATCTAGCCAACCGCTTTGAAGTGTCTTCCAGTCAGGGAAAAGGAGCATCTCATGAGGAACTGGAGTATTTCCGCGAGCTGAATGAAAATTTCATTCAGGGTCGTCTCAGACAGGAATCCTCACTAGGAGAATTACTGACAGGCGTCCGTAGTTTGCGTGATGAGCTGGAAGAGAAAATGCATGATAATAGCGGAATTAGCTTCACCGATATGAATGAGGTATTGTCCGAATCGCTGAAATGGGCGAACCGTTCGCTGAATATGAAGCACATTCAAGTGATCTTGCGGCAAGAGCCAGTTCCATCCATTGCAGCACAAGCACCCATGCTGTACAAAACGATACAGGGGCTGCTGGAAAATGCAGTGCAGGCCATGAACCAAGATGGAGAGCAGCTGGAGGATCAGGAACGGGGCCGAACGGGTCTGCGGTCCAAGCGGCAATCTCATATGCTTAAGGTTAGCTCACGGCTGGAAGAAGCTGAAATTATGATTATCATTGAAGACACAGGCGGCGGGATTGATGACAAGATGCGTTGGAGCTATTTCCAGCCGGACTATTCCCAAAACGCACAGGAGCATACGTTCAGCCTGTATCACATGGATGCATATCTGAAGACTATAGGTGGTCGCTTAAAGCTGCGTAACACCGATCAGGGATTGCAGGCCATCGTTCATTTGAGAAGATAGATAGGCCCAAGATAACCAACAGATACAAGAGGTTCAAGAGAGGGGGACAAGCATGAAAAAGTGGATATTTCGCTACCGCTACGATATGGCGGCAATCCTATTGATGCTGGCTGCGATTGTCGCATATCTTGCCCCCATCTATGGATTAGGACAAATCGTATTCAGTGACATTGCCTTTGGAGCCACCTCTCATCGGTATCTGGAGGAAATAACCGGAGTATGGAACGAACGATGGTCTACCTCGACCTTGTTCAATGCTCCACGTATCCTGTACATCTTGCCCTTCTATGGACTTTCACTATTATTTGACGAAAGCGGCCCGGTCTTGCTCAAGTCGTTTATCACAGGCTTGTTATTTGTCTCGGCATTTTCGATGTATGCCTTTGCCAAGCGACTGGTCAGCGTGTATTATTCACCAAGTTTTACGAAAACCCGTATTTTTGCCATCATGGTTGGTTCGTTGTTTTACGCACTGAATCCGTGGGTTATTTTTCGCATCCAGCATATTTATTTGCTCTGTGGGTATAGTTTGTTTCCGTTAATGCTGCGATTCTTTTTCAGTGCGGTGGACCCCAAGTTTCAAATTCAACAAATTAAAAACTATCATCCCCATAAGTTGTATCAGCGGAACTGGATTGACCTGTTCCTGCTGGCTGCAGTATTCACTGTTAGTGCTGCGGCCATTCATTATTTTTTCTTCGGGATGATTTATTTGGGATTGTTCACCATGTTGCTCCTGCTCAAACTGACCTGGACTCATCGTAAAGCCGGGCGCGCCTATTTACAGCCCTTATACAGTAATTTTTTGCGTAAAGGCATGATTTTTGGTGTGTTTTTCGGACTGCTTAGTTTTTACTGGTTGTCCCTGTATGTAGGTAGCATGTTGATGGACGCTCAAGCGTCTCAGCATAATATCAACGTCGTGGATACGTTGTCTCTGTTCAGCCGTAATAGCAGTTTATATAATGTGGGTTATTTACTGAGCTATTGGTGGCCAATGTTTTCCTTTTCCTCACTGCCTGCGATGTTTTATATAGGTGGGGGATTCTTATTGCTATTGATCGGATACGCGATGGTGACACGTTCACATAAAAATCCGATCATTCTGATCTTCTCGCTCCTTACGCTGTTATTTATGGTTGCAGCGACTGGAACGACATTTCCGTCCATTGCCAAGTGGTTTGTTATTTTGGTTACGAAAACCCCTGTGATTGGTTCGGTTTTCCGTGATCCTAACAAATTTATTGGACTGCTTTCCCTTAATTTTGGTGTGTTGCTGACCTTTGGCGTCATTCAATGTATGGAATGGTTTGGATCATCGCCGCTACAGCGTGTGTATAAAAAGCTGGCGGTTGTTATCGTCGTTTTGTGTCTGGGTGTATATTTTGCTCCCTTGCGTACCCAGTTCATTGAGGGGTACTACAAGCCGGTACAAGTGCCGAAGGCTTATAGCCAAATGGCTGAAAAGCTGACTGACCCAGATCGTTTTGACAGCAAGGCACTGTATTTTCCGATTGCTGATAATATGATTCAAAGCTATAACGGAGTAGCGACGCCCAAATGGAATAAAGGCAAGACGGCCACCGAGAAGGCAACCGGGGATTTTCAAGTATACTCTTCTCCTAAAAATACGATCTTTCATCATGAAGGCAATGATCCCGGTATCACATACTATATGAATTTTCTGCAGTATGTTATGGACAACGGATTAAGCTCGCGATTAGGCTGGTTGTTCTCTACTTTTGGGGTCAACCAGTTGGTTTACCATGACGAATATGAGGGACAGGAGAAACGGCAGGATTTCCACCTGTCTCAGCTGGAAGGTCAGATCGGGTTGAAACGTACGTATAAGAACGATTTATTTTCCATATTCAATCTTGATCAGACACCGCCCTATATGAATATTCTTGCAAGTAAAATTGTGACACCTTACGGATTTAGCCGACTGGAGAGCTACAGTCATCTGCCTGGTTTTGATTTCAGCCGTTTTGGCGTGCTGTTCAGCGCGTTGAAGCCTGAGTTAAACACCATTCAGACGGTCAACAAGGGGGATTATGTGGAGGCAGCCTCCTTTAATGACTTGCTGTTGTCCCAGCTCCCGGCAGAGGATTACTTGCGGCCTTTTGATGCCATTGAGGATGGTAATGCATTTTTGAAATGGTCAAAAACTTTTGCATCAACCAACGATTGGTTGTGGTATTTATCCTCCCAAAATATACGGAACTTCCCGTTTGATATGGAGATGGATGCAGGGATTGCGGTCACCTTCGCCAGTAAGAAGCTGGATGTGGCACCCTATCAGATGAGTAGTATTGAAGGCAAAACGGTGCTTGATTTTGACTCTATGCTGAGAACGGAAACCTTTTTCAAGCCTGATAATCCACAGTTGTTCAGTGTGCAGGCTAACCCCCGAGAGGAATCGAACGACGTGCCGACTCTGCATGGTGAGATTATGAAGGGAGATCCGAGTAATATATGGCAGGTTGCTAGATCGGGATTGCTAGAAGCCAAGGAAAATAACCCATATCAGTTCCACATCACCGTTTCTGGTCGTGGGACGAACAAAATGCATGTAAAAATGAGGTTTTATGATAAGCAAATGCGTGAGCTGGGGGTTAGCTATGTTGTGGCGCCTTCAGAGGGATATAATTTTGACAGTGTAAAATTTTACGGGGAATACGTCTCGCCGCCTGGCAGCTATTGGATGCGAATGGATTTGTTAACCCTCCAGCGTCCGCAGCAAAAAAATTACTGGTGGATTCACGATATTCAGCTGCGTGATTTGGGGAAATACAGCAAGCCCAACACGTTTACGATGCATAAAAAGATGGACCAGCCTCAAACCTCGCATGTATATGCAAGAGTGTTCATGAATAAGGCAGGCGGGAAAATACAAGTCACACTGCCCGATGGAGTGGCTAACATCAAGACCCGTGATGAGGGATTAAACCAATTTCAATGGGTTGATTTGGGAGAACATGTTTTTCCAAAGGGAGATAACCCAATCACGGTTAATAACCTGCAAGGCTTTAATGCGGTCAATCAATTTGCGATTGTTCCTGTGGATCAACTGGATCGGTTATCTTTTCCGGTGGAGCAGGCATTGAAGCGGGGCAAGCTCTTTTTCACCTTGGAGGCAGAGAACGATTTTAATGCTCAAGGGAATGTGCAGACGGAACGTGCTTTACCTAGACTTAGTATGGGTCGGGGAATCAGTTACCAAAAAGGGACGTTAAGCAGAGAAGTGGAAGTCGCCAAAACGGGAACCTATGCCACAGCTATTTTGGCTAATTTACCTGCCGGATATGAAGGATCGTTAACCATGAAATGGAAGGATGAAGAGACTGGAGAGGTACTGACCAGAACGATTCGTACGGAGGACTCTTATAAGCGATTACCCGCTACCTCTTTATCCGAAAAGAAGGTTATTGAAACGGTGCCCAATCAGGATGGTTTTGCCAAGAAAAGCATACAAATTCCCGGTCTGCTGAACGACTATGGCCGAGTCGAATTTAAAAATCTGTTCTTAACCAAGGGAAAATATCGCTTAACCCTTGTACTGGACAGTCAGGTGCCGTCATTGAGCCATTTTACAGATATTCATCGAATGGGCGGGCAGGAAGTGATCGTGATGCCTGGGCAGGACACGAAGGAATCATTGAGCACGGATGTTGGTTGTGTAGCAGATATTCGACCTGGC
The DNA here is from genome assembly GCF_053006485.1 of Paenibacillus sp. JJ1683. Classification (NCBI taxonomy): domain Bacteria; kingdom Bacillati; phylum Bacillota; class Bacilli; order Caryophanales; family Paenibacillaceae; genus Paenibacillus; species Paenibacillus sp. JJ1683. The sequence continues at coordinate 4,436,820 of NZ_CM129820.1, read as the reverse complement.
CAGACGGATCTATCCATCAAGGACACAGAACTGTCCATCCGTTACGCACCTAGCTATTCCTGTGATTGGAATATTTATGCGTCCAAAAAAATGAAGGCGGAACCGTTGCAAGAGTATGCCGTGCAGTTGGATGCACGGTCAGAACAAATTGGAAGTCGGCACATGAAGGTCATTTTCTTAAATAAAGCGTCCCAGGTTCTTCAAACCTCCTATATTGATGAGGTGGAGGAGAGAGATAAGGAGCAATGGAATCATTATGACCAGATTGTAAAGGCTCCGGCAGGAACCACCATGATGCAGTTTCAGATTTTAGCGCATGCGCACAAGAAGCAGACGGGCTTATTTCAAATGAAGCAATATTCCATCATCCCTTATCAAGCGATGATTACAGTGGATCAATTTACGCTGTTTGAGGGAACGGATATGGATACCTTTTTTATGGCACCACACGCTGCGGAAAGCATTCAGGCTACTCGTGAAAATTCCATGGAACGTAGTTTTACGCTATATAATCCAATGCATCAGCAGGTGCTGATCCGGGAGACGGAATCACCCAATCCACTATGGGAGTTCAGGCTGGGTAACGAAAATCAGCGAGCGCGTCTGTCTGTGAATGGAGTAACTACCGGATTCATAACGAATGGCAGCGGAAACGGTAAGGTTGTCGTTATTCTGGCTTCAGCCTACCGTTTTGGCTGGGTATTGTTTGTCATAGGGATCCTGGGCGGAGCAGCTTGTTTTCTTCCATATCGGCGATGGAATAAGCGGAAAATTCCATAAGAAGCAAGCTGCCCGGAGGGAAACAGGCGCCACAATATGGCTACATCTCGTATTTGTAGCCTCTGCCCCAAACGGTACGGATATGCTGAGGGTTTTTAGGATCACGTTCAATTTTTTTGCGGAGGCTGGAGATATGTACGTCGATGGTACGGTCCAGATAAGCGCCATCTCCGCCTTTGACCCGATCCATCAGCTCGCTACGGGTAAAGACTTTCCCTGGATTGCTGGACATCTCTTTTATAATAGAAAATTCGATGTGAGTAACTTCGATTTCCTGGTCATCGACCAACAGGCTATGACGGTAATCATTCACCCAAACTCTTACCTTTTTAAGCTTTTGGGTTATCGTTCGTGATTCAGTGAGCATGTTGCTACCACTGCGGCGCAGCAAGGCTTTGATGCGGGCATTTAGCTCCCTCAGACTGAAAGGTTTGCATAAAAAGTCATCCGCTCCGTCATCCAGAGCCTTTATTCTTATATTCAGCAGGGTGTTATTAGAGATGACGAGCATAGGAACCGTGGTGAATTGACGGATGTGACTGATCAGCTCAGATTCGACTTTACCGGAAAACATTAGAGCGGTCACAATAATGTCCGGCTTAAAGTGCATTAATGTAGGAATTGCGAGTTTACAATCATAGATTAGTTCGGTATGATAGCCTTCCTCCTGAAGATGAAGAGCAATCATATCAGCCAAACTTTTTTGATCTTCAAGGATGAGTATTTTTATAGGCATGACTGACATCTCCTGTACGGACAAAGATACCATTAACATGGCATAACTATGTATGTTCTACGATGATACATACTTATGTATTCGGCAAAAGCACGAAAAGCAAACAGTCCAATAATGTAAGAAAATATGAATTTAGAGGAAGAAGGTTGCATCTTTGCGAATGATTTTATTATCCGGAGGCTCGGGTAAACGTCTATGGCCCTTATCCAATGTGAACCGTCCGAAGCAGTTTCTTTCCATCCTACGTCATGACGAGCGGCCGGAAAGCATGCTGCAACGGATATGGAGGCAGTTGGATGAGGCGAATTTGGCAGATCAAGCCTATTTTTCTACGAGTGGAACTCAGGTCGAACTGATTCAGGGACAAATTGGTGGAGACGCTGTAGTGATTGAGGAGCCGACTCAGCGGGATACCTTCCCGGCCATTTCCTTGGCTACCGCTTACTTGCATGACATTGCAGGTGCATCACGTGACGAGATCGTGGGGGTCATGCCGGTGGATGGCTATGCGGGGGATGAATTTTTCGAGCATCTGCGCAGGCTTCCTTCCATATTAGAGCAATCAGGAAGCCATATCGCATTGATGGGGGCTGTTCCAACGGAGCCCTCAGATAAATATGGATATATTGTGCCTTCAGCTCCTTTACTTGACCAGGAATATTATAGGGTGAGTTCATTTGTAGAAAAGCCCGATCTGATTCGATCTGAAGCCTTGATCCGTGAAGGAGCCTTATGGAACTGCGGAGTGTTTGCTTTTAGACTCGGCTTTTTATTGGATGTGCTGGCGCAAATGAGTTTACCAGCCGATTATAAAACACTTTCGACAAATTACGCAGACTTGCCTAAAACCAGCTTTGATATTGCGGTAGTAGAGCACACTCGTAAGCTCTCCGTGCTCCCATATCATGGAGAGTGGAGGGACTTGGGAACGTGGGATTCGTTGGTGCGGGAAGTAAGTTCAAAGCTAAGCGGTCCCGGATATATTTCGGAAGCATCACATGACTCGCATATCATCAATGAACTGGAAATTCCGGTTAGCATCTGGAATGTCCCAAACATTATTGTTGTTGCTGGGCCGGATGGTGTGCTGGTTACGGATCGACAATCATCAACAGGAATTAAGGATATGGTGGCAGAAATTGAAATTGGACCGCGTTTTGAGGAGCGATTCTGGGGTAAGCAAACGGTCTTGTCCCATCAACAAGCGGCAAGCGGGTTACAAACGGTCACCAAACGTGTTGTCATTTCGAACGGGAGATTTATCAGCTATCATGAGCATCAGTTCCGAAAAGAGGTTTGGACCATTGTTTCAGGAACCGGAAGTGTCTGTATCAATGGGATGACACAGACAGTCAGCCCTGGTATGGTCATCGTTGTAGAACCTGGTACCAAGCATTTTATAGGTGCAGTAGAGGGAGATTTGGAATTCATTGAGTCACAAATCGGACATATCGTATCCGAAACGGATATTATTCGATATGAATTTCCCGATTCGATTGATGCTCGTACTGTATAATCGCCTGCAATATAGGAACGGATGGGTGTAAACAAGGCTTTCCGAAGCGAGTGAAGAGCGCTAGGAACTATTTTTAATCAGCTTGATGATTTGGACATTCTTAATAAAAGGTATTCATGCGTTGTTCGCTTGAATACCTTTTTTGCATGAACAACTCTATTATTCTCAATGAAATGGATAAAAAAGAGGCTTATAAAATGAGTTTTTTGGAGGTTAGCCATTCTTTTACGGCATCTGTACTGAGATCTCTTTTTGGCGTCCATTCTATTTTATCCACCAGCTTGCCGTTCCTGAATTCTGCAATCGTGGGGGTGTATTTTACGTTGTAATCTGCTTTGAACTTATTCCATTGGGATTTGTCCTTGTGAATTTTGTGAACGTTTAAAAAAGTAATTTTGGAGCCCAGATTATACTGTTCAATCATCTTGTTAAAGTTAGGCTCAAACCGATTGCAGTCGCCACAACTGGGTCTGCCAACATAGACAAATACACTTTGATCCTGCTGAATCAATTGTTTAAAACCATCCATTGTAACCGCATTCAAGTGGTCATATATTTCGGGGTAATTGCTTTTGCTCGCTTGGATCTCTTTATCTTTCTGTTGAACTACCTGCTCCAGGTCTTGAAATTTAACTACAGCTGAAATAGCGATACCAATGATAAGCAACACAATGACACTTAACCCGGCGATATATCCTTTTTTCACAGAAATCCTCCTTTTTTTACAATCTCAAACTTACAATATATGATATTTCCATTTTTCGCTGTAACACTTGTCTCATGATGTATAAAAAAGAAGCTTTCCATTAGGAAAGCTTCTTTTAGTCTGAAAGTTAAACGTTAGACTACAACGGTCAACAAGTAATCCTCACGTTTCACTTCCGTTTCCATAGTGTTCAGTACATCCAGGTATTGAGCGGAATTGGTTACGATGATCGGCGTAGTCGTTGTATAGCCTGCCGCTTTAATTTGTTCGATATCAAATTCAAGCAACAACTGTCCTTGCTTCACCACATCACCCTCTTTGACGCGTTTGTCAAAGAATTGTCCTTTCAGCTTCACTGTATTAACACCAACGTGAATCAAAATTTCCGCTCCGTCATTGGAAGTAATACCGATGGCATGTCCGGTCGGGAATACTGTCGTAATCGTTCCGTTAACCGGAGATGTCAGCACACCCTCTGTAGGATCGATCAAGATTCCTTTCCCCATAGCGCCTGAAGCAAAAGCAACATCAGAAGATTGTTCCAATGGCAGCACTTTACCTTGCAGCGGACTTACGAGGATTTCTTTTTCGATGGCTACTTCTTTTTTTACGGGTGCTGTTTCTGTTTTTGCAGCTTCTTCTTTTGGATCATCAAAGCCCAAAATCATAACCAATACAACTGCAAGTACAAAGGCAACGAGTAAGCCGATAACAACCCACAAGAACCCAGCTCCAAAATAAGTTGGCAACGCCAGTAAACTAGGCAGGGAGAAGGATTTTGCAGTTGCTCCGCCGGAAGCGATAATAGCGCCACCGATACCACCAGAAATACAAGCGTAAATGAAAGGCTTTTTCAATTTCAAAGTTACACCATAAATCGTAGGTTCAGTAATCCCGAATACAGCTGCCAGTGTAGAAGAACCAGCCAAAGCTTTCATTTGAGTATTTCGTGATTTCAGGAATACCCCCAGTGTTGCACCCGCTTGAGAAAGTACGGCTGCTGTAAGCATTGGAAGCATCGTGTCATAACCCAATGTTTGAATATTGGACAGCATAATAGGAACGAAGCCCCAGTGTACGCCGAAAATAACAAAGACTTGCCAGAATGCCCCAGCAACAGCTCCGGCAATCAATGGGCTTAAATTGTACACCCATGTAAAACCGTTCGCCAAGCCTTGGCTGATCAGGTTACCGACTGGACCAAAGGCCAAAAACGTCAACGGAACAACAACTAGCAGTGATAGCATAGGGACGATAATGTTTTTAACCGATTGATGAACAAAGGAATTAAACCAACGTTCCACATAGGACTGTACCCATACCGCGAGAATAATCGGGATTACGCTGGAACTATATTTTATCAGAATGATTGGAATCCCGAGAAAAGCCAGTTTTGCCGGATGGTCCACCGCTGCAATAACATCCGGGTAGACGAGGGCTCCAGCAACTGCGACCGATACAAAAGCATTCGTCTTAAATTTACGGGACGATGTAATAGCTAGGAATATAGGCAAGAAATAAAACACGCTGTCCGAAGCGGCGTTCAGAATGAGATACGTACCGCTTGCAGTATCAATCCAATGGAGCGACGCAATTAAGGCCATAATCCCTTTGAGCAAACCAGCTCCGGCAAGAGCACCCAAGAGAGGTGAGAAAATGCTGGAAATGATATCGACCGCTTTGCCAAGAAAATTCGTTTTTTCGGAAGATTCTTCTTTTTTCGCATTTGGATTATCTGCATCCTGCAGATTTGTTTCTGCCATCATATGCTCAAAGACCTGACCTACATTGTTACCAATGACCACTTGGAACTGGCCACTGCTTTCCACCACTGTAATGACACCAGGTGTTGCTTCCAGTGCAGCTTTGTCTGCTTTTGTGCGATCTTTTAATTTAAATCTCAAGCGTGTAGCGCAATGGAATACCGAATTGACATTCTCTTCGCCGCCAACGAGAGTCACTATTTTTTTGGATAGCTCTTTATCACTCATGTTCAGAACTCCTTAAGTGTTATTCTTGCTACTGATAGGATTTACCGTTTACATTTGTTGCTGAGATGCGCCGGCGTGCATCTTTTTAAACTTGTAAACAAGAAAAACCTAAACTCGTGGTGAAAACTGCGCACTCCTCCTATAAGGGAACGTCGATTTCACCATCAGTTTAGGTTTTGCCTGCCTTACCAGTCACAATCCATGAACGATGAGGATATAAAGTTTTTAGCCTGATATGTTATTACGCTCAGTTACCCGATGAATGTGAATCGTTAGATATACATACTCATCTTTGCTTAAATATTGATCATATGTTTTTTCCAGATACTCATTAATTTTTTGGGCACAAGCAAAAGCCTCGGTATATGTTTGCTTTACCTGGTTGTACAAAAATTCTTCACCACTGTGAATAACCTCTTTGCGAATCACTCGCATTGCAAAATATTGCAAATGGGTCAAAAATCTCGAATAGCTAAAAGAAGACTCATCCAGCACAATCCCGTAATGATACGTAATAATATTCAATATGTGTTGGACAATCTCGGTCATTTTCAGTGTAGCCTTCATCTCGTTACCATCAATCCGTGCATTCACCATATGCAGTGCAATAAATCCCGCTTCGTCTTCGCCCAATTTTACACCGAGCGTATTTTCAATTTTTTGTAGAGCATCCAGCCCAACTGCAAATTCTTTTTTGTAAAAGCGTTTAATTTCATACAGCATCGCGTTTTTGAGTGCCAATCCTTTTTCTTCCCGCTGTATGGCAAAATGAATATGGTCGGTCAATGTTAAATAAATGTTATCACTTAACTCCGTATCCAGCACTTCGGCTGCATGGGTCACGATTTCATTCACGACCTCCAGATGAGACACAGGAATATCGTTTAGCAGCTCAGTTAGTCTGGCCGTGAACTCGTTTTCATTTAACATGAAAATCTTATCTATTTTATGATCATCGACTTGGTCGCCAGCCACCTTTTTGAAGGAAATACCTCTTCCCATGACGATGACCTCTTTGCCTTTATCGTTTTTAGTCAACAGGACGTTGTTATTGAGCACCTTCTCAATAATCATTGAAGTTCCCCCTCCCATCCTTTACCAATAAAAAATGCCCAAGCACAATTCAACACTATTGTTAGCAATAGCACTCAATTGAACTCAGGCATTGCCCGCATCACCGGTCACAATCCTTCGATATAGTGCTATTGTAGCACAAAAAAAAGCGATTTCAACATATTTTATTCTCTTTCGACAAAAAATATTTCATATCAAGGCCCATTTGCCTAATTTGCAAGTCAATTGTGCCCTTAAGTGGTCGTACGCTCAATGAGACTGTATTCTAGCGAATGAAGCTCCATTTGGCGTCCAATCAGCTGAGGGGAAAGCATGAAAAAAGCATTTTCCGCCTGAGCCATAATAGGATTTTGAACCGTTGTAATGCCCATGGTGTGCGCCAGCTCCGTGTTATCAAACCCAACAATCGCCAAGTCTTCCGGTACCCTCAGCAATTGTCTGCGCGCTTCGCAGAGAATGCCCACTGCTACATAATCGTTAGCACACAAGATAGCCTCCGGAAATTCCTCCCGATGCTGTAACAAATTGCGCACGACCTGTTCGCCATCACGAATGTTATAAATAGAAGAATAGTTCCAGTGTGGCAGCATCGGCAGATTGTGTTCACTCATGATCTGCTCATAGGCTTGTTGTCTGCTGTGAGTATTGATGCTACTCGGACGACCAAAAGCATTGGCTATACGTGTATAGCCTTTTTGTATCAAATGTTTTAATGCTAACATGTATCCTTCATATTGATCCATAGCGACGGAGCGAATATCGGTATGCTCCATACGTTGCCATGCCACGATCGGTCCATATTTACAATAGGTACTCAAAAAATCAGTGTCATTCACGCAGGAAATGATGACCAGCGCATCAACTCTTTTTCTTTTTAAATCCTCGAAAGCTTGAAGCTCTTTCTTTTTGTCTTCTCCCGAAGTATAAATAATGGTTTGGAATTCATATTGGCCTGCGATTTCCACAAAGCTGTCCAGAAATGCCAGCACAATTTCATTGATAGTTGAAGTGATGATACCAATCTGAAGCGTCTGACCCTTGGATAGAGAGATCGCATTCCGATTAGGAACATAATCCAATTCCTGCATTATTTTTAAAATTTTAGCTCTGGTTTCTTGGCTTACATGGGGGGACTGATTTAACACTCTGGATACCGTAGCTTTGGAAAAGCCCGCCAGTTTTGCAATTTGATCAAGATTCGACATGATGCTTCTCCTCACCTGAGAAAAAAATACTTGACATGAAACGCGTTACAACAATTAGGATGCTTTATGAGGGCATTACGTCTATTTTAAAGCATCTGTCGATGCATTTCAAAGAAGAACGGTTACCGTTAGTTATGGATTCGTATTGCAGCACCTGACGGGTTATTGACTAAAGTGAAAACATTAAATTAAGGAAAGAGGTTTTCATACCATGACGAAGACGCTAAAAGGATTTCCGAAAAACTTCCTCTGGGGCGGGGCAACTGCAGCCAACCAATTGGAAGGTGCTTTTGACGTAGATGGAAAAGGTCTGTCCAGCGCAGACATGATAGCCTATGTACCTAAATCAGAACGTAAGAACGATCATGCTATAGAAATTTCGTCCGAACGACTGGAGGACATCTTGGCAGGGAAGGTAAACGCCCGTTTTCCAAAGCGTGAAGGTGTGGACTTTTACCACCACTACAAAGAAGATATTGCCTTGTTTGCAGAAATGGGCTTTAAAGTATTTCGGATGTCCATCCACTGGTCGCGGATTTTCCCGAATGGATATGATGCCGAGCCGAATGAAGCAGGATTGCAATTCTACGACAATGTATTCGATGAGCTGCGCAAGTATGGTATTGAGCCTTTGGTAACACTGTCGCATTATGAAACACCGCTAGGTCTGACACAGAAGTATAATGGCTGGTTGGGACGCGAAGTCGTGGATCATTACGTAAAATATGCCGAAACGGTATTTACACGCTATAAGGATAAAGTAAAATACTGGCTGACCTTTAACGAAATTAATGTCATGACTATGAGCCCGTTTACAGGCGGCGGTGTGGTTATTGACCGTGTAGAAAACAAGCAACAAGCGATATATCAAGCATTGCACCATCAATTTGTAGCAAGTGCATTGGCGACCAAACGGGGACATGAGATCATTCCGGGCGCTCAGATCGGCTGTATGCTGGCCCGCATTGAAAGCTACCCACATACGTGTAACCCAGAAGATATCCTGAAAGCACAGCATGAAAATCAAATGAACCTGTTCTTTACGGATGTGCATGCTCGTGGGGAATATCCCAACTATATGAACCGCTATTTTGAAGAAAATAATATTGTGATCCAGACAGAACCCGGCGATGCCGAAATTTTGAAAAATAACACGGTCGATTTTATCTCATTTAGTTACTATATGACCTTGACCGTATCGGCAGGGCCAGAAGGCGAAAAGGCAGCAGGGAACCTGATAGGCGGTGTGAAAAATCCGTATCTGCAGTCTTCCGACTGGGGATGGCAGATCGATCCGATCGGCCTGCGTGTTACACTGAATACGTTTTATGATCGCTATCAAAAGCCACTGTTCATCGTGGAAAATGGCTTGGGTGCGTATGATAAGGTAGAAGAAGACGGCTCTGTGCATGACACGTATCGCATTGATTACTTGCGTCAGCATATTGCCCAAATGAAGGAAGCGATTGCTGACGGTGTTGATCTGATTGGTTACACCAGTTGGGGACCTATCGACCTTGTGAGCATGTCTACGTCCGAAATGTCCAAGCGCTACGGATTTATTTACGTTGATCTGGATGATGACGGTAACGGAACGCTTCAACGCTCCAAAAAGGACTCATTTAACTGGTATAAAAATGTGATAGCAACCAACGGTGAAGAACTGTAATTCCATATCGTTTTGGCGGGTACAGCAGAGAAAATCCTCAGGATGCAATCTGCTGTACCCGCTTTTTGTATAGACACTCTATTGATTCTTTCAGAGGGCTTCACAAATTTTTCACTTGTAATAAGCTGAAATTTTTCTGTATAATGAATAAAAATTTCATATGTCTGGTTGATGTTTGCGGGAGATGGAATGAAAGTTCCAACCGAAGGGGCAAAACTCTCAGGTGCTTAGGCTGATTTACAGCAACGAGCAGGGACCGTAAACGGACAGAACTCTGGAGAGACCCTTAATTGGGCGCCGAAGGTGCACCGCAGATCACATCTGCTTAAACTCTCAGGCAAAAGGACAGAGACGCGAATAACCTGTGACAGGGATAGCCCTAGGCTTTTTATAAGCTTTTAGAGGTGAAATCCTGCACAAGATGGTTGTATTTTTTCGTGCCTTTAACCTCTCCAGGAGTCGAATCAACAGATTTGACTCTTTTTTGTTTTCTACTATGCTGGAGGAGCGGGTTGAAATGAATTTGGTACATGTGTTAGAAACGATTAGCAGTTGGATATGGGGGGCGCCTCTCATCATCCTTGTTATGGGAACGGGGTTATGGCTGACCATACGTCTAAAAATGTTGCAGGTATTCCGCCTGCCCCTGGCGATCAAGCTCATCGGTAAGGCCCCGAATGAAGGTAGCGGGGATGTGAGTAGTTTTGCGGCTTTGAGTACGGCATTGGCGGCTACCGTCGGTACAGGAAGTATTGTCGGTGTAGCAACAGCCATTAAGCTGGGCGGGCCGGGTGCCTTGTTCTGGATGGTCGTTGCAGCCTTCTTTGGGATGGCGACGAAATATGCGGAAGGTGTACTTGCGGTAAAATACCGGGTGAAGGATCGGAATGGACAATTTTCCGGCGGCCCGATGTATTATATTGAAAAAGGCCTGGGACGCCGTTTTAAACCGTTGGCGATGCTGTTTGCTTTTTCAGGGATGCTGGTAGCGTTGTTCGGAATTGGAACATTCCCTCAGGTCAAGGCGATTGTATCTTCGACTGAAAACAGTTTTGGCGTTCCGCCGATTGTAACGGCGCTGACAATTGCTGTCCTTACAGGTCTTGTGACCATTGGTGGACTCAAAAGCATTGCCAAGGTATCGACGAAGGTCGTTCCTTTTAAAACAGGCCTGTATGTATTAATTTGTATCATTGTACTGATTCGATTTGCTGACCAACTTCCTGCCGCAATTGCGCTTGTGCTTCATTCGGCATTTTCAACTACATCGGCAACCGGCGGATTTGCAGGAGCTACGATTATGCTGGCCATGCGCAGTGGGGTAGCCAGAGGTATTTTTGCCAACGAAGCTGGATTGGGGAGCGCACCGATTGCAGCCGCAGCTGCCAAAACCAAATGGCCTGCGGAACAAGGGCTGATTTCCATGACGGGTGTGTTTATTGATACGATGGTTATTTGTGTGATGACCGGGTTGACGTTACTGGTTAGCGGGGTGTGGAGCGGGCCTACCGATGCAGGCTTGATGACTCAGCAAGCCTTTTCCAGTGCATTTCCGCTGGGAGCAGAGCTGCTCACCATCATCCTGATTATGTTCGCATTCACCACCATGCTCGGCTGGAACTATTACGGGGAACGCTGTGTTGAATACTTGCTTGGGGTTAAGTGGATCAAGCCTTATCGTTATTTGTTCATTGTACTGGTTGGCGGGGGCGCGTTCATTAAACTGGATGCGATTTGGCTGCTGGCAGATATTTTTAACGCCATGATGGCTTTTCCGAACCTGATTGCACTGCTCGGCTTGTCGGGAATTGTTGTTGCAGAAACCCGGACTTATATGAATTCTTTGTATCCTAATAAGAACAAGGGTATTCTTGCTGGTGCCAATGTAGGGGCGGCTATCCAAGTAGAAGAAAAGGGACAAACGGTAAATTCATAAATACTAAAAGGGAGTATTCTCAGCCATCACAGGCTTGAGGGTACTCCTTTTTTTAGGTTATAAGACTGGTGATTACCGACATTTTATTTATTCTGAATATCTCTTAATCCATAACGTTTACGAACCTAAGAGTTATTACATGGGAGCATAATCGTAATTTGAAAATGCGAATCCGTAATAGTTGTATTTAAATAACCACCATATTTCTTTATCACTTGCTGGATGTTAAGTAATCCATACCCATGTTTTTTTAAAGGGGGATTGTATGTTTTGGTTGAGAATGCTGTATTGAGATAATTACTTTTTGAATTGCGAACATAAATCCATAGGGCAATATTATCGGTGAAAATTTCCAAATGAATTGAATGCTCTTTCTTTCTAGGAAGCTGCATTACAGCTTCAATAGCATTATCGAAAACATTACCTAAGACAATACATAGATCATGACTTCCAATACTAATATTTGCCGGGTTAATATGGATTTGATGGAAGAAAGCTATCCCACTTTTATTAGCGATGCTGAAAGTATGATTTACTAAAGCATCAATAACGAGATGTCCTGTTGTTATATGAAGTTTTGGTGAGTCTATATTTTTTAGAGTTTGGTTGATGTGATTAACACCCTCTTCCGTCCTCTGTTCTTGTAAACAAGCACGGACAAAAATTAACTGTTTTTTGAAATCATGAATACTTCGTTTGATATCACTAAGAGATCGAGTTGTTTCTTTATAACGTTTTTCTTGCATCAGCATTTGCTTTTGAAAAAAGCATGAGAGGTTTGACTTTTCTATCAACTTGTCCGTTAGAAAGACAATAATCACGTTCATTCCAAGAATACTGATGATTGACATTATAAAGAATAAATTATGTTTCATAAAAGAAAATAAACCGTAATGTATGAGCAAGTTAAACGATGTTCCTATTAATATTACAAAATAATACACAATCCCTATCTTGTATTTCCTTCCTTTTTTAAAATAATGAACTACTAGTACTGTAATAAGTATGAAGTGTAAAGAGGCGAAAAGTAAAAAAAGGTTAACTATTGGATTGGAAAAATGACTTTGCTTTGTTGTGCTAAATAAAAATAAAGAGTAATTAGAAAACGAGGTGACATTAATGTAAACGCAATGATTCAAAAAACTCACCCTTCCTGAAAACGAGAAATTATAAAACGAGCATACGCCTCACGAAGTGATTTAGCGTGAGAACGACCTACAGGGAATTCTTGTTCGTTTGACATAATAACAGAAGTAGCTGAAAACTTACGTATATGAACTAAATTCACAATTATTGACCTATGTATAAACACAAACGGATATTTTAATTGTTCATAAACCGCTTTCAACGTTCCGGAAATAAAATAGTTGTGTGAATCCGTTGCAATACAAAGTTCATTATGGATGTAATTGTTTTCACCTTTTGAGATGACTATGATCTCAGAGTGTCTCAATACAAGATGCTCAGTTTTATTTTTCACAGACAGAAAGTGGGATACTGAAGAACGCATATAATGACATAGTTTATTTATTTTTTCTACAAAGAGTTTATAAGTAAGGGGTTTAAGTAAATATTGAAATGCTTGTACTTCAAAACTTTCTAGCATGTATTCTGGATAGTTAGTTAGAAATATGATTTGAACTTCTCGGTCAGGAAAAAGGCGAATAAGTTTTGCAGTTTCAATTCCCGATAATTCCCTCATTTCAATATCTAACAAGATAATATGAAAGGGGTATCGCTCTTGTGAACTGTAAGATTTGATTAGATCTTCCCCAGATAAAAAGAATTGTAGATTAAAATCTAAGGATTCACTTACTGACATACACATGAAAAAGTGTTGTAAAATTTTATGCATTGCGGGATCATCGTCACAAACAGCAACTTGAAACAAATAGACCACCTCAAATATGTTATATAAATCCAGTATATTGTAAAAAAAGTCTATTCGAAGTGATGTTTTACATATGAAAAAAATTACCATCAGGTTATGGAATTTTTGTTAGTAAAAGTTCAAATGCATACTTATACTGTGGAGAGGACGTAGCCCAGGCGAGGAATGGATACGTTCTTCTTTATTGCTTAGAAACCTTATTTTCAGCCTTTATAAAAGTATTCAGTTAAGGCTCTACTGGTTCAGTTCGCGTCACGATAACGGCAGGAACAAGCGGTTGCACGCTCCTAGTACTTTTAATCTTTGTTGCTGTCTCAAGCAGTCTAATCCTTTACTTTCTTTGGACATATAAACAAAGAATTAACAAGTAACGTACTTTGCCATTAAAGAAATATAGGTAACAAAAATATTAATCTCACATGAAGCTGACATATTTGGTTGTTGAGATGGACTTTTTTGCATTTCAGGATACAAGCTTATTTTTTCTTTTTGCTTTATGCTACATTAAAAGCCGAGAAGGAAAAGCTATCTAGTATAGATATTGTCCAGAGAGAATAAAGTATATGAATAAACTATGAAGGTGTAGGATGGCTTTTAAATTCAGTCCGGTTTCGGATGATGGACATCTATTCTTGGTGGCTAGTGTGCACTGCGAGAATGCAATTACAACTCAGAATGAGCGTACATTTTATTTTTAAAACTTATGTGAATTTTGTCACTAGTTAATCGATTCATAATTACATAGGGACCGCATCCATTCTAAGGAGGGCTAAAATGAAAGCTTCGCAATATAACTTTATTTTTAATGACATTATTGAAAATACCGATAAAACGGTACTTTATAATTCTCGAACAGGTGCATTGGCAGTTCTTGAACCGGAGTACTATAAACAGTTTTGTGAACTTACAAACAATGGATTGGCAATAAATAATGATACTTATCTTGAAAATCTTATCGAATGTGGCTATATCGTAGAAGATAATATGAATGAAAAAGCATATGTAAAGGTAAACCTCTTAAAAAATCGGTTTGAATCTTCTAATTTAATGCTAACAATTGCCCCTACAATGGCCTGCAATTTTAGATGTGTATACTGTTTTGAGAAAGACCAATATCATAACAAAACTATGAGTCAAGAAACAGCTCAAAGTATAGTCAATTTTGTTAAAACAAATGCTAGTAAACTTGACACTCTTAATGTTACATGGTATGGCGGTGAACCCTTGATTGCAATGAAGCAGATAGTTAGGATATCGGAAGATTTTTTGGAAATATGTAAAGAAAACAATATACAATATACGGCCAGTGTCATTACAAACGGCTATCTTTTAAATAAAGAAAAAGTTCAAACGTTAATATCATGTGGAGTAAATGATATTCAAGTCACTGTTGACGGTCCTAAAGAAGTACATGATCTTAGACGCCCTTTAGTAAGTGGAAGAGGGACATTTGATGTCATAATGAATAACCTCAAGCAAATTAAAGGGATGATTAAGATATTTATGAGAATAAATACTGACCAAGACAACTGGTTGAATTTACATGAAATCGTAGGATTCTTAAAGGAAAATTCTTTATTGGAAAATGTAATACCTTATCTAGGATTAGTTACGCCGACGAATGGAAAGTATGAGGGAACTAAGTGCTTGACAGACGAGATGTATTCAAAATTTAATTTAAAATTTATGTCGGAAAATGATATCCCAATTAGTTATATTTATCCTGCACCTAAAGGTAATTATTGTTCTGCGGACAAATATAATAGTTTCGTTATTGATCCTCTTGGTCATTTATATAAATGTTGGAGCGATATTGGAATTATTGAGCAGTGTGTTGGAAATATAAATGAAGATACATCAGTGAAATGGAATACTGAGCTTCTTGGTTGTTATTTATTATATGATCCTACTGAAGATGAAAAATGTTCAGACTGTAAGTACTTACCTGTGTGTTTAGGAGGATGTCCTCACAATAGAATGGCAGACTTTAACATATGTGAGCAATATCGTTATAATTTGCAGGAGTATATTACCGAGTGCACGAAAGTATTACTGGCTGGACAATTAACGGGAAATAAGAAGGAGGTTTCTGAATCATGTTAATGCTAAAAAAAATGTGTATTGTTTTATGTGGTTTCTTACTTATGGGGATGCCATTAGGTGCTTCAAGTAATGCAGCTTCAAATGATGTTAAGAATATCAATCTAACGGCTATAAATTGTAATGTCACCGTTACAAAAACTTCAGCAAGTGATTTTAGTTATGAGTATAACAAATCCTTGTATACTGTCACTTCTACATTAAGTGGATCTACAATTTACATCACAGTAAAGGGGAAAGGCTCAGCTAACGGCATTTCCGACAGAGTTAATATTTTAATTCCTGATAAAAGTTATGAAAAAATAACGGTAGAAAGTACAAAGTCTGGAGTTTCACTTCCAGAGCTAAATACTAATCTTGATATCACAGGTGTAGATGGTTCCTCAATGTCAGTTCGGGTGCCTGTAGGATACTCAAAAGCCATTAGTTATGACAATACAAAAGGTTCAGGTTCCTTAACTTTTAGTAAAGGAGCTTCGGATTACACAGTTACAGTTAAGACGACTGCAAGTGCATTAAGTGTTCCTGCGGGATGGCCATTGTTTAGACCAAACTTAACATATAACTATATAAATGGTGCAGGTAAAGCAAAGATAAATATCACGCTTGAAAACAGTGCATTTTCTATTGCAGCTCAAAAGTGATAAGTAGCATATAGTTTTTAAACTGTATGTTATTTATATAAATTAAATTTTAAGGAGGGAAAAACTATGGACGTATTGGTAAAAAGTGCTGTACAAGTAAGTGCACATTGTCCTTTCCACGGTTCAAGTGGCTGCACTCTTTCTTGTTCCTACAAGATGTAGCTTAAGAGAAGTAACATTACTTAGCGAGATGCTGTTTTTAGCATCTCGCTAAGATTTACCTAATATGAAACATAGGTGATGAATATGATAGTCCTAGAATACTTGAAAAAATACCTTTCAAAAACGCGCAAGTATGTATTTTTTTACATTGTTGTTACTTCAGTATTGTGGATTATAGGAATTATTGTTCCTTACATCACAGGCATATATATTGATTATTTAGTATCAAAAAGTAATATAAGTATCATTTTATATTTTGTACTGTTACTGGGGATTATAAATATAGTAAACATTCTCATACAATATTTAACTGCCCTTTTCTCTACGAAATTGAATAATTTATTATTATACGAAATCTGCAATGATATCTATCAAAAGATATTCAAAACTAAACTGTCGGTCTTCAAAGATAAGGATAATGCATACTTAGTTGACCAAATTAATAATGATTCATCCACAGTAGTTGACTTTTTTTCAAATAATATTTCCAACTTAGTATTGCAAGTAATCACAATAATTATCAGTGGTATTATTGTTTTAAAAGCTGATGTACTACTATGCGTTATAATTTTCTCGCTTATTCCTTTTTATATATTTACATATGTGGTTTTTAGAAAAAAATTGTATAAAGCAAATCTGAAATACAAAAAAGAAGCAAATGAATACTACTCTAAAAAAGTCGAACAAATTAACAAATTGGTTTTTATAAAGAAGAATGTACTCTTTAATGAAATGAATGAGCGGCTAAATAAAGCATTTAATTCATTATTTAGAGTTGCGACTTCACAAGTAAAAACTAATTATATTTTCTCCAATCTAAATCAATTTATATTGATCATCTGCTATATATTTGTAATCGGAATTGGAGGTCATAAAGTTGTAATTGGCCAAATGAGTATAGGGCAGTTCACCATAATTAACACGTACCTTTCAATGATCATCTCGTCAACTTCATATTTATTAAGCTTAGCAAGTTCATACCAAGAGACGAAAGTATCGATAGAACGGTTAAATGACGTTATGAACTCTGAAAATGATATTTATGGTAGTACAACACTTGAAGATTTAGAGAAAATAAGTATTAAACAATTAGGTGTTAAATATTCCGAGGAAAGCGTATTTAGAGACTTTTCTTATGATTTTTTTAAGGGGGGAATTTACGGGATTTGTGGTCACAATGGTTCAGGCAAAACAACATTACTTAATACTCTGATAGGTCTTTATAGTGATCTTTACACAGGAGAAATAGCTTTTAATAATTGCTCCATCAAAGATATAGATATGCTTGATATGAGACGTTATAGAATTTCTTATGTAGAACAGAATCCGGAGTTTTTAAATCTACCAATAAAGGAATATTTGAAATTTGGAATTACTTTTTCAAAAGAGATTGCCAGTAATCAAGATGAGCTTATAACAGCTTTTGGGCTTGAAGAGATAATAACAAAAGCTAACCTTGAAAATATACTAATAAACGAAAATGGAAGCAACTTTTCTGGTGGTGAAAAGCAAAAATTAGCTTTGATTCGTGCATTAAGTAAAGATTCTTTCTTAACGATTCTTGATGAGCCCACATCAGCCTTAGATTCAAAGAGTGTAAGTGGACTTATAGAAATATTGACCAAGCAAAAGTCAAGAAGGATAACAATTGTAGTATCACATGACCAGAGACTATTAGCAGCATGTGACCATATTTTGAATATTGAAACCCAAGAGGAACGTGATGATATTGGATTCCACAGTTATGGAGTTCTTTAGAAACATCAAAAAACAGTATGGGAATTACTCACGATTGTTTAAGTTGTTTCAGACAAAGAATAAATCCTATTTGTATGATGTGGGCACAGGCAAAGTTATGGAATGCACTGAAATAGAGTATGTATTTCTAAATAACTTACAAGTGTACGGAGATATCGAAGAGGTAATAAAACCTACCAAAGTTAATGATGATACATTGACTATTCTAATTGACTTAATACATGTTGCGCAGGAACAGCATTTATTCCAAGCACCTCCTCTTTTATCCTTTGCACTATCAAAAGATGAGGTTTTAGAAAATGCAAGAAGTCATCTAGAACAGGTTACTCTGGAGTTGACCGAACAATGTAATATGGCATGCCACTATTGTATATATCATTCAGGGAACATAGACTTCAGGGAATTTGGACGCAGGCACATGTCCTGGCAAGTAGCAGAGTTAGCAATCGATTATACTCTGAAAAACTCAGGTAAAAAAGTAGCGGTAACTTTTTATGGCGGGGAGCCATTAATAGAATTTAAATTATTAAAGCATTGTGTAGACTATACTTTAAAAAATGGTGCTGATAAAGATTTAACATTTTCAATGACAACAAACTTAACCTTAATGACTGCTGAAATCGCAGAATATCTATCTACAGTTCCTAACTTTGGAGTAGTTTGTAGTATTGACGGTCCAAAGGAAATACATGATTGTAGGAGGGTATTTAAAAATGGTGAGGGCACGTATGACAAGGCAATTAATGGTCTTAAACATCTAATTAATGCTTATGGAGAAAAGAGTAATTCTCTTATATCGCTAAGCATGGTAACACCTAGACCAGCTAATGGTGTAGTTATGAAAAAAATTCAAAATTTCTTCAATTCTCTTTCGTGGGTACCTAAGGATATTACTAAAAATATTTCTTATGTGAGACACTCGTCTGACATAGAAAAAACGATTACTGAAAAAAGCTCTATGCATTGTTATGATAACCCTGTAGGGAACTGGACAATTGATCTAATGTTAAATAATACTTCTATATCAAAAAATACTCCCTTTACAATCGATTTTTTACACAAACAATTCTCAATAATACATGATAGGATTTTAACTGAAACTCCTTACCCGGATTATTGCTTAAACGGCTGCTGTTCACCTGCCTCAAGAAGAATTTATGTAACGGTAAATGGAGACTTTCATTTATGCGAGCGCATTGGAAAATCACCTTCAGTTGGAAACGTTTATAGTGGTATAGACGAATCTGTATTAATCGATCGTTATATAGACGACTATGGTAAGGAGAGTTTGTCCCAGTGTTCCAAATGTTGGGCTATACGCCTTTGTTCGGTTTGTTACGTCGAATGTTACGATAGTGATAAGTTTAATATCGAAAAAAAGAGAATAGCTTGTAGGCGTTCTTTAGATATGCTGGAACATGCATTGATAAGCTATCATACTATCTTGGAACACAAACCACATTTATTAGAGGAATTAAACCATATTACATTGGTGTAATTCCAACCTATAATCAAAATGAGTCGAAGGAGGATTATAAATTGAGAATTGTAAATCCATTTGGAAGGAAGCCTTTAATGGCAAATACCCTTGGAATTGTTCCTTTATCTTGTATTTGTTCTTCCGGTGCTAATAATATACTTCATGACTTCGGACATGGCTCGAATTGCGCATGTAAATGTCGCTCTGATAGGCAAATGAATAGTAGTGCAAACTATGATATGGCTTTAAGTTGACCTATTAGAGAAACGCTTATATAATTTTTGAAAAATCGCTTCTACTCTGTTAAATGAGTGGAAGCGATTTTTATTAATCGTTAGATAACTATGAAGGCTAATTTACAAGGAAATATGGATAACAGGTAGACAGTACATGTTCAATCGTGTGTAAACTCAGCCTCGGAAGTAGCCTATTTTGTGTTCCGTTTAGAGCAATCGTTCCAATTAATAAAATCGCACGGAGCTCATAGTTGTGCAATTCCTCTCCAGAGCTTAAGTCCAGTTTCGATGACGCTTTAGAGCAAGTAAAAGGGGAATCAAGTGAAGGCTAATCTTTGATCGCTCCAGCGGCAAGATCGGAAATAAATTGGCGGCTGATGAAAAGAAACAAAATAATAAGAGGAAGTACAGCCAGCAGGGTGCCAGCAATGACCATCGCATAATCCGTATTGTAAATCCCGTTCAACTGCGACAATGCAATCTGGAGGGTGAATTTGCGCTCATCCGTTAAAACGATTAATGGCCATAAGTAATCATTCCAAGCTCCTATAAAGGTAAATGCGCCGAGAAAAGCGAACGCAGGGCGTAAAATCGGCAGTGCTACATTCCAGTACAGTCGAAAAAAGCTGCACCCGTCCATACGCCCCGCATCCAGGAGCTCCTTGGGAATAGATTCTTCTGCATACTGACGAATCCAGAAAATCCCGAAGGCATTTACCATACCCGGGATGATGAGCGCTTTGAACGTACCTACCCATCCAAAGGAAGCCATCATGACAAAGGAGGGAACGAGCGAAAGTTGTGAAGGGACCATCATTGTAGCTAGCAGAATGACGAATAACACCTTTTTGCCCGGAAAATCAAACTTTGCGAATGCAAAACCGGCCAGTGAATCAAAAAACAGCACCAATAGGGTAATCGAACTGGCTACAAAAAGCGTATTCAAAAAGGCGCCGGCAAAATCAATCTGCTGCAATACTCTCGTGATGTTATCCAGGAAGTGGCTGCCGAACCACAATTGTGGCGGAAAACGATAGATGTCTGAGGTTGTACGGGTTGCCATGACGATTAGCCAGTAAAATGGAAACATCGACAGGATGATACCTACCAACAGCCCGGCATATAAAACAATGGATTTTGCACGTGTCTGCATCATGTGGTAAAGCTCCTTCCATCGTTATTTTTTACCTTGAACGAGTTTCCAATTGATGATGGAGAATAGAGCAATGATGAGAAACATGCCCCATCCGACAGCAGCGCCATATCCAAAATAGTTGTTAATGAACGACTCGCGGTACAGGTATAAAACGATGGTCATGCCACTTGCCCCGGCACCGCCGTCATTACCGACCAGGACCTGTGGCTCGGTGAACAGCTGCATGCCACCGATGGTGGACGTAATGACCGTAAACAAAATGACTGGGCGCAGCATCGGAATGGTGATGCGGAAAAAAGCTTGCGCTCCGGTTGCCCCGTCTATTTTGGCGGCCTCATACAGCACATGTGGGATACTCTGGAGCCCAGCCAGATAGATAATGGCGTTGTAACCCATCCATCTCCAGACGACCATGGAAGAAATGGCGATTTGGATACCCCATGGCACATTCAGCCATTGGATCATAGGTAGCCCCAAGAGCTGCAAAAGGTAGTTGAGAAATCCAAAATTGTTGGCAAATAAGGCGCCAAAGATGATGGCAACAGCAACAATAGATGTCACATTGGGCAGGAAGAATCCAACTCGCCATAAGGTGCGCATTTTCACAAAAGGGGCATAAAGCAGAAAGGCAACAATGAGTGCTAGAAATAGCATTGGAATCGTGGCGTACACCCAGATCACAAACGTATTACCTACAGCCTGCCAAAATTCGTTGTCTGTCACAAGGTAACGAAAGTTGCCCCAGCCGTTGTAGGTCATGTCTCCGATCCCGTCCCATTTGTGAAACGCCAGGTACAATGAAAAGCCAATCGGAAACAAGCCAAAGATGCCAAACAGCAAATAAAATGGCGAGATCGCAGCATAAACGGCCCGGTGCTTCCAGATTTCTCTCAGCATATTGTCCACACGCCTTTTTTGAAGTTTTGTTTTTTAACGCTGTAATTCCCGTTCAATTCGTTGCATTGTTTCCGTCCATAATGAGTCGGGATCGGCATTTTGTTTGGCCACATTGGCAAGACGACGGGTCACAATGCCGTGGATGACAGGATAGCGCTCGCCGAAATAGCTATTTTTCACCTGACGTGCGGAGGCGGCAAAAATGAGGCCAGTGGCCTGACCACCAAAGAAAGGCTCGGGTGTCTCCATGACTGGATCGTCATAGACGCCGGGAGTGGATGGGAACAGGCCGATTTTATGGTAGGCTTCCAGTTGGTGTTCCGGGCTTTGCAGCCAGGTCAGAACTTCAAAGGCTTCTTTGGGGTGTTGGCTAGATTTGAGGATAGAGATGAAAGACCCTCCCAGATTGCCGTCTCCTCCAGGAGCACGGGCGACTCTCCATTTGCCCGCTGTATCCGGTGCGGCTTCTGTGAGAACTTGCTTCATCCAGATTGCCCCTACGAACGAGGCGATTTTGCCGTTATTGACCGAAGCATTCCATTCAGGAGTCCAGCCATCTGCATTGGCGAGCAGATGCTTCCTGTGGAAATCCACAGCGGTTTTCCAGCCGAGGCGGATATCAGGAGATTGATTGCCGATATAACTTCCGTCCGGCTTGAAGTACAGGTTCGTATGTTGAGCGAGCACCTGATTGTAAACGTTTACAATATTATCGGCCAAAAATGAATGGCTTCCGAATTTCTGCCGAAGTTGTTCTCCGGCTGCCATATAATCATCCCATGTGCGAATCGAGGCACTGACCTGTTCAGGATCACTTGGCAAGCCTGCCTGTTCAAACAGGTCGCTTCGATAGAAGAGGGCGGTAGGCCCAGTATCCATGGGAAATGCAATCATTTTACCATCAGGAGTGATGCCCTGATTCCATTTCCATTCCAAATATTGATCCTTCAGTCGGTCTGCTCCGAGTTCCTTTAGATCATAAAAACGATCCGCACTCGGGAATAGCTCCACCATCCAGTCGTTCAGAGCTACGATGTCCGGTTCACCGGAACGAGCTGCGAGCGTTGTCTTCAGCTTGGCTTTAAAGTCACCGCCTATTTTTTGAGTTTTTAATTCAATGTTGGGAAACTGTTTTTCGGCTTGGACGAGCAATTCATCGTCAATAGAACGGTTCCAGTACCACAATGTAAGCGTTATCTTTTTGCTGTTTGACAAATTAGCTTCAGATGATTGACCTTTAGAGGATAGGGACCCACTACAACCACTAATCATAGTGAGAAAAGCAAGACATAATACCAGCCATTGCCATTGTACTGTCTTCACATCATTTCCCTCCTTGCTGTCTGAATAATCTGCCTGCTGAACAAGTTGTAAATGGTTTAGCTCCATCATATGAAGATGTTACCCATTTATGTGCATTGCCTTAACCAAAAACAAAAAATTTGAAACGTTTATCCATAAAAAAAGCACGTGCGTCTGTTATAGGAAGATCGCACGTGCTTAAGGCAGGGGATTAGCTTCATGACATCAATCGTTGTATCTCATCTTTCAGAGCTTCAGATCGAGTACCGAAAATAACCTGTAGGGTACCGTTCCCAAGCCTGATAATTCCTGACGCTCCGAGCTGCTTAAGAGCTTGATCGTTAACCGCTTTGTCGTCCTTGACGACAAGACGCAGCCGCGTGATGCAGGCATCAATGCTTTGGATATTGTCTGAACCGCCGAGATAGGTTAGGACCTGGCCTGCCTGACTGGACTGGGTGCCGGATGAGGCGCTTGCTTTTCCAACGGGTATGGATTTGTTAGCCTCAAATAGAAGGGTGTCATCTACATCGTCTTCGCGCCCGGGAGTCTTTAGGTTGAATTTGAGGATGATGAAGCGGAACAGAAAATAATAGATGAGGGCGAAGACAAGCCCAATCGGGATCATTCGCAATGGATGGGTGGAGAGCTTCATATTGACCAGATAGTCAATGAGTCCTGCTGAAAAGGAAAAGCCGAGTTTGACATCCAGTAGGTATACGACTAGGCCGCTCAGACCTGTTAGCAGAGCATGAATGCCGTAAAGCAGAGGTGCAATGAACATAAAAGAAAATTCGAGGGGCTCAGTAATACCGGTCAGGAACGACGCCAGCGCAGAACCGATAAAGATGGAAGCGACAGCTTTACGTTTTTCCGGCTTGGCCGTATGGATGAATGCAAGAGCCGCCGCTGGCAGAGCGAACATCATAATGGGGAAGAAGCCGGACATGAACATACCCGCCGATGTATCGCCTGCGAAAAAACGTGTCAGGTCACCATGAACAACTTCACCTGCAGCGTTGGTATAGTCCCCAATTTGAAACCATGCGATCGAGTTCAGCACATGATGCAAACCGAGCGGGATCAGCAGTCGATTGGCAATCATGAACACCATTGACCCGATTCCACCAAAGCCAACAATCCAGTTGCCGAAGGCTGCAATGCCATCTTGTATCGGACTCCAGATCATGCCGAGCAGAATGGCTAAAATCATGGTCGTGAAGGCTGTAATCATGGGGACAAAACGTTTGCCCGAAAAAAAGCCGAGCCAATCTGGAAGTTGAATATTATGATATTTTTTAAACAGATAAGCAGACCATCCGCCGATAAAAATACCGCCCAATACGCCCATGTCCAGCTTGACGTCGTCTGGAATATACGCAAATATACCCGGTACGGCCGCCAAAATACGGGTCAGCACCAAATAGGCAATGACTGCCGAAAGTGCGGCTACCGCGTCGCCTGCCAGACCAATAGCAACACCGATGGAGAAAATAAGCGCCAGATTGCCAAAGATAGCACCCGCCCCTTCATTCAGAAAAGGAGTGACATAATGATTCAGAAATCCACCAACTCCAGGGCCAAGCGGAATATCCGTTTCATAATTAATGAGAGCCAGCCCTTGCAAAATCCCTGCGGCGGGTAATGTAGCTACTGGAAGCATTAATGACTTGCCGATTTTTTGCAGAAATTTCAGCATAACATTCTTCCCTTCATCATCAAGTTTGGGAGTGCTGTATTCATCCTGAAATCCTTACATTCAGCCATTTTTTTACATCATAAATCGGGCAATCTAACATGGTCAACGATTATTTTAGGATATCAGAAGACGTAAATCCGCAGTTGACATCGCTTACATGCTTATATAATATCAAATTTAAGTTAATAATCGTGACGGAGACAAGAGAGCCACGCAGACATCCCATGTTACAGCACAGGGTTGGTTTGTGATGGCTTTTCTTTTTTTTGCGCGATGAAAACGATCAAAATCGGATGATCTATTGAGGAGGTTGGTTGTATGTCGCCATACGCAGCCGAATTCATAGGGACAATGATTCTTATTGCCCTAGGTGGCGGAGTGTGCGCAGGGGTGTCCCTGAAAAAGTCTTTTGCCCACGCTTCCGGCTGGATTGTGGTCGGATTGGGGTGGGGGCTCGCGGTAGCTATTGGGGTGTATGCGGTGGGCCAAATCAGCGGAGCGCATTTGAATCCCGCAGTTACACTCGCGTTGGCATTTCAGGGTAGTTTTCCATGGCAGGATGTTCCCGGTTATATTGTGGCTCAGGTTCTTGGAGCCATGGCGGGTGCAGTGATCGTCATTTTGCATTATTGGCCCCACTGGAAAGAGACGGAGGACACAGCAGCCAAACTCAGTGTATTTGCGACAGGACCAGCTATTGATCATCCGTTTGGTAACGTGCTTAGTGAAATGATAGGTACTTTTATCTTTGTTCTTGCTTTACTGTCGTTTGGTGCCAATTCGTTTACAGACGGCCTTAAACCGCTAATTGTTGGTTTTTTGGTTGTCAGTATCGGTTTATCCCTTGGAGGCACAACGGGCTATGCCATTAATCCAGCGAGGGATTTTGGGCCGCGTCTGATGCATTATTTACTACCGATACCCGGTAAGGGAGCATCCAACTGGAAATATGCATGGGTGCCCATTGTAGGACCGCTATTGGGGGGATCTTTCGCAGGGCCGTTTTATCAGGCCGTTTTTAAGGGGAGTATGACTCCGGCGTTCTGGATTTTATTAGGGGTTATCGTGGTTGTACTCTTGATTACCTTCCGTATTAGTCGTATTTATAAAAATCATAAAATGGATCACAAGCTTACAGCGTAAAAACGATGGATTTACACAGGGAGAGATGAACATGGGAAAATATATTTTGTCACTAGACCAGGGAACGACAAGTTCAAGAGCGATTTTGTTCAATAGCGAAGGAGATGTGGTGTACTCGGCCCAGCGGGAATTTCCGCAATATTTTCCTCACCCCGGCTGGGTAGAGCAGAATGCGAATGAAATCTGGAGTTCTATTCTGGGCGTTATTGCCTCCTGTCTTTCCGAATCCGGTGTAAAAGCAAAACAAATTGCTGCCATCGGCATTACCAATCAGCGAGAATCGGTGGCCGTGTGGGACAAAAATACCGGATTACCCGTGTATAACGTACTCGTATGGCAATCACGCCAAACCTCGGATATTTGCGAAGAACTGAAGCGGCAAGGGCATGAGGAGTTGTTTCACAGCAAAACAGGGCTATTAATCGATCCGTATTTTTCAGGCACTAAAGTAAAGTGGATACTGGACCATGTAGAAGGAGCGCGGGAAAGAGCGGAACGAGGTGACTTATTATTTGGTACGATTGACTCGTGGCTAATCTGGAAACTATCCGGCGGAAAGGCCCATGTAACAGACTACTCCAATGCGGCCAGAACGCTGATGTACAATATTTATGAGCTAAAGTGGGATGAAGAGCTACTGGATATTCTGGGAGTTCCGAAAATCATGTTGCCTGAGGTAAGGCCTTCTTCCGAGGTATATGCGCACACCGTGGATTATCATTTTTTTGGTCAGAATGTACCGATCGCCGGTGCAGCGGGTGACCAGCAGGCAGCCTTGTTCGGTCAGGCTTGTTACGAAAAAGGAATGATCAAAAACACTTACGGTACAGGTTGCTTCATGTTGATGAATACGGGAGATCAGCCGGTTGAATCCAAGCACGGTCTGATCACGACCATCGCTTGGGGGCTGGAGGAAGGCAAAGTGCAATACGCACTTGAAGGGAGTGTGTTTGTTGCGGGCTCTGCGATCCAGTGGCTGCGAGATGGGCTGCGCATGTTCCGTGAAGCAAAGGACAGTGAGCCTTACGCGGCCCGTGTTTCCTCCACAGAAGGAGTATATCTTGTACCCGCTTTTGTCGGGCTGGGCAGCCCCTACTGGGATAGCGAGGTACGTGGAGCGATGTTTGGTCTGACACGTGGGACCACGAAGGAGCATTTTATCCGTGCCACCCTGGAGTCGCTCGCTTATCAGACCAAGGATGTGCTTACAGCCATGGAGATTGATTCAGGTATTACGGTGAAGATGCTGCGAGTGGATGGAGGAGCCGTGTTGAACAATTTCCTGATGCAATTCCAGAGCGATATTCTGGATGCGACGGTGGAACGGCCAGTTATCCATGAGACAACGGCGCTGGGTGCCGCATGTCTGGCAGGGTTGGCGATAGGATACTGGAAGAGTACAGATGAACTTCGTAAGCGAGTGAGAGTGGAAACTTCTTTTACCCCTACGATGGATGAAGCAACACGTGACAGCCTGTATGAAGGCTGGAAAAAGGCTGTGAATGCGACGATGGCCTACAAATAATGGCTTAAACGAAAGGGCTCTTGTTATATAACTGCAAAAAGGTGACTTCTGAATTCGACAGGAGTCACCTTTTTTAGGTATGTGCTATCCCTCAACCCTTGTAGGGTTCCAATGTTGCCGGGCTCCGCAGGAGGTGCGAATGACGAGTTCGGGCTCCACTTTAATACATTTCGTATCCATTTGTTTATTCATCAGGTCAAACAGCACCATAGCAGCCAGACGACCTATTTTTTGCTTGTCTTGTTTTACAGTCGTCAGTGGAGGATCGGTATAACGACAGGCTTCAATATCATCACATCCTACTACGGCAATATCCTCGGGTACCTTCAAGCCGCTCTCCTTGAAAGCACGAATGGCACCAAAGGCAAGCAGGTCGGTAGCCGCAAAAATAGCTCTTGGTAAATTTTCTTGCTCTATCCACGCCTTTGCGATCTGGTATCCATCCTCTGCTGCATAGTCCTTGCCATACACGATCCATTCCGGTCTGACATCAAGGCTAAACCGCTTTAGTGATGAGATAAAAGCTTCTTCTCTCTCTTTAATAACCAAGGAGGGGCGTTCTATGCCTATAAAACCCATTTCGCGGTATCCATTCATGTAAAAGTGCTCAACAACTTTCATTGAAATCTTCTGATTGTCGGACATGATGTAGCAGGAACTGGCTCCGGTTAATTCGATATCAACACCGATGCAGGGGATAGGGCTGGCATCGAGATCAAAAACACTCTTCTCCACTTCGTCTCCGGCAATAATAATGCACCCGTCCACTGAGAAATATTTTGAGCGAGCCAAATAGTCCTCTCCATTATCCAGAAATTTCTCATTTGAAAAAAACAGCAGGTCGTAACCGAGCAAGCCAATCTGCTTTTTGAAAACATTAATGATGTCTACAAAAAAAGGATGACTAAAATCGACATTCAGCTTGCCAGCGAATATAACGCCTACCAGATTAGATTTTTTGGTAGCAAGCGTTTTAGCCGAGGAGGAAGGTCTATAGCCTGTTTCCTCCATAATTTTGAGTACTCGCTGCCGGGTTTCCTCACTGATATCTGTGTAATTGTTTATGATCTTCGAAACCGTTGCTACTGAAACGCCTGCCATGCTAGCTATTGTTTTTATATTCATGGAATCCTCCGTAACTAAACTGATTTAGTTCATTTGACCTTGCATTCTAAAATTAATGATTACTCGTATTCTATGCTACCTCATAGAAGAGAGTCAACCGTGCTATTATAGGATAAATCCTAATATATTATGGATAATGAAGTTCGATTTAACGATAGTTAATGATTTTTTGATAATTTACAAATTGCTATTTACAAATACAGGCTATTCGATACATAATAGTAGCTGTAATTAACTAAACCGCTTTCGTAAGAGTGAGTGCATTTATTCTAAGATTACAGGGGGAATTTTGCAATGCTGAAAAAGTGTTTTTCTTTACTTGTTGTAACCGCTTTAATCGTGGTATTAGCCGCTTGCGGTAAAGGTAACGAAGCTGGGCAGAACGGGAATAAAAAGGTCACGTTAAAAATTATTCATTGGCAGCAGGAGAATATTAATAACTATATAAAGGGATTTAATAAAAAGTTTGAAGAGAAGTATCCTGATGTTCAGGTGGAGTATACGACGGTTCCTGCTGATTCCACTTATGATCAACTGATGCAAACGCGTATGAATGCGGGTTCAACCGGTGATGCAGACATTATTCCTCTGAAATTCAGCTTCGTAGGCGCACCACAGGAATGGTCTAAGGGAGCTGCTGATCCGATGTGGAAGCAGTGGATCGAGGGAGGACTCATTGCAGATCTGTCAGATCAAGCTTTTATCAAAAACTATAATCCTACAGATGTCAAAAATGCCATGACCTATAACGACAAGGTATACGGTGTAAACATGGGTAAGGTAGCACTGACAGGTCTGTTTTACAACAAAGAGATTTTTGAAAAATATAATCTTGCTGTGCCCACGACATGGGACGAACTGGTGAATGTTATGAAGGTGCTCAAGGATAACGGTGTAGAACCGATTGGTTTCGGCGGTAAGGATGTATGGCCTATTAATCTTGCAGTCCAAGGACTTCAAGCCTCTATCCATGATGATCAGCTGGAATATATCAAAGGGCTGTGGACAGGCAAGACCAAACTGACTGATCCTGTCCAGCTTGAGGTGCTGGAAAAAACACAAATTTTGATGAACAACGCCATTGGTGGATTTATGGGAATTGACTATGGAACCTTGCCAAGCTTATTTGCTTCCGGGCGTGTAGCGATGATTGCGGATGGTACGTGGGATGCAACTACGATTCAGACAGCCAATCCAGAGCTGAAATTTGGTTATTTCCCGATTCCGGGCAGTAACGACCCCGCCAAAAATAAAAACCTGGCAGGCAAGTATGATATGACCTGGATGGTACTAGAAAAGTCACCAAACAAGGAGTATGCGATCAAATGGCTTGAAATGCTCTCTGAGAAACAGAACTACACGGATTTTGTGAACGCTGCTGGATTTTTGCCAACACAGTCTGATGTGAAGATAAGCAGCGATTTCGTTAATGAAATCCAGCCTTCATTGGAAAACTTCAAACTCTCTTGGGATCAGCTGTTTATCAATCGTAAGAATGTTGGACAGTACATTAAGGAAGCCAGTGTACATGCGGAATTTTTGGCGCCTGCCGGTCCGTTAAAAACGCCTTTGGAGCTTGCGCAGAAATCTCAAGCAGACTGGGATGCGGCAGCTCCTAAATAATCCATAGATTTTACATGAACACAATGGTAACTGCAAAGCTCCCATAATAATGTGAAAAGGTGTGAGACCCATGTATCCCTTTGGAAAGGGTGCTGCCCGGATAATGCCCTATCTTCTGCTGAGTATTCCGGTGCTGCTCTATTTGCTTCTTGGTTTTGGACCCTCTATGGTAACCGTGCTTTTTTCCTTTACAGATGCTACCGGGGTTCCGGGACAGACGTGGAATTTTATCGGATTCGAGAATTACACGACCTTTTTTACCTCCTCCGATTCTGGAGATCGCATTGCTTCCATTGGCCGTTCCTTATATTTTGCCGTAGCGGTGGTTGTGATCCAAAACGCAGTTGGGCTATTCATGGCTATCCTTATTAATAAAAAGCTCAAAGGTGATGTGTTATATCGTTCTGTATTTTTTCTGCCCGTTGTGCTCGGGGTAACGGTATCCGGTCTGATCTGGCAGTTGCTTGCCAATCCGCTTGGCGGTCCTGCGCAAGCATTGCTGAACTTTTTTGGAACCAGCTCCAACTTCTTTGGGGATTATGATATTGCATTTGAATTGGTCATTTTTGTGCAAATTTGGATGTACATGGGTTACTCGATGACTATTTTCTTAGCTGGACTCCAATCCATTCCTAGTGACTTATATGAAGCGGGATATATGGACGGCGCTTCTGGATGGAAAGCGTTCAAAAATATTACCTTTCCAATGATTGCACCGTCCTTTACCGTCAATATGCTGCTGTCCATTATCGGCGCCTTGCAAACCTTTGACATTATTTATGTGCTGACAGGGGGTAAATTCAACACGACGACACTTGCATTTGATGTATATGCCACAGCCTTTGGCTCCGGGACATCAGATTATGGTCTTGCTTCCGCAGTTGCGATGATCCAGTTTGTATTCGTGTTTACGGTATCGATGATTGCACTTTATTACTTGCGCAGAAGAGAGGTGGAAATGTAATGAGCAGTAGCAAAGGAACCAAAATAGTGAGCTACACCATCGTACTGCTCATGCTTTCGTTATATGTACTCCCGCTTTTCTACCTTTTTAATGTATCGATGAAGACGCAAAGCGAGTATTTGATGGATCCTGTAGCGTTAGCCAAGGGTCTGCGTTTGGAGAATTTCATGGATGCTTGGGATAAAGGGAATTTCTCTCAATATATGTGGAACAGTATTTTGTATACAGGAGTTTCTACGTTATTAACCCTGATTATATCCGTGTTTGCCGCCTTTCCGCTAGCACGGGGATATGTTAAGTTCAGCACCTTCTTTTATGTGTTTTTCCTGATTTCCATGTATCTCCCCAATCCGCTAATTCCGCAATTTGCCCTTATTAATAGTCTGGGACTGTACAATACACAGCTTGGTTTTATTTTGCTGAAAACGACAGGTACCGGCATCGCTTTCCTGATGTTTGTGGGGTATATCAAGTCTGTCTCCCGAGAGCTGGATGAAGCGGCTGCAATGGACGGATGCGGTTATTCACGTTATTTGTTCACGATTCTTGTACCACTGATGAAGCCCGTGTTGGCGACAGGCATCATTTTGACAGCCATTGGTGCATGGAACGACATTATAGGTCCTACCATTTATTTGTCTGATCCCGCCTATCAGCCAGTGACCAAGGGACTGTTCTCTTTCTATGGACAATACATGAACAACTGGCCGCTGCTTGCTTGCGGTATCTTGATTGTTACACTACCGCTGGTTATTTTGTATATTTTCCTCCAGCGCTTTATTGTCGGCGGTGCAATGGCTGGAGCTGTGAAGTCTTGATTCCTGAAAGGACGGTATCGAGTATGAGCGAGAATACCTTTATATTTCCTGCCACGTTTATGTGGGGAACTTCAACCTCTTCTTATCAAATTGAAGGGGGTACAGATGAGGGCGGCAGAACGCCCTCCATTTGGGATACTTTTTGTCAAATCCCCGGGAAGGTAATCGGAGGGGACTGTGGAGATGTAGCATGTGATCATTTTCACCACTTTAGAGAAGACGTGCAATTAATGAAACAGCTTGGTTTTTTACATTATCGTTTTTCTGTGGCTTGGCCGCGCATTATGCCCGCGCCTGGTGTGGTTAACGAACAGGGGCTACTGTTCTATGAGCATCTTCTAGATGAAATAGAGTCGGCGGGGCTGATTCCGATGCTGACGTTGTATCATTGGGATCTACCACAGTGGATTGAGGACGAGGGTGGATGGACACAGCGAGAGACTATCCAACATTTTAAAACGTATGCCTCTGTAATCATGGATCGATTCGGCGAGCGGATAAACTGGTGGAATACGATCAATGAGCCTTATTGCGCCTCTATTTTAGGGTATGGTACGGGAGAGCATGCCCCTGGTCATGAGAACTGGAGGGAAGCCTTTACTGCCGCCCATCATATTCTAATGTGTCATGGGATTGCCAGCAATTTGCATAAGGAGAAAGGGTTAACGGGTAAGATTGGCATTACGTTGAACATGGAACATGTGGATGCGGCTTCCGAGCGACCCGAGGACGTGGCCGCTGCCATCAGAAGAGATGGCTTTATTAATCGTTGGTTTGCGGAGCCATTGTTTAACGGAAAGTACCCTGAAGATATGGTGGAATGGTACGGAACGTATCTGAATGGATTGGATTTTGTACAGCCTG
The DNA here is from genome assembly GCF_053006485.1 of Paenibacillus sp. JJ1683. Taxonomy (NCBI): domain Bacteria; kingdom Bacillati; phylum Bacillota; class Bacilli; order Caryophanales; family Paenibacillaceae; genus Paenibacillus; species Paenibacillus sp. JJ1683. Next base: position 4,403,820 of record NZ_CM129820.1, on the reverse strand, counting down.
GTGATATGGAGCTGATTCAGCAACCGGGGGATTTTTTGGGCATTAACTATTATACCCGTAGCATCATTCGATCAACGAACGACGCTTCGTTGCTGCAAGTAGAGCAGGTTCACATGGAGGAGCCAGTAACGGACATGGGATGGGAGATTCACCCTGAATCTTTTTATAAGCTGCTGACACGGATTGAGAAGGATTTTAGCAAGGGCTTGCCCATTCTGATTACGGAAAATGGAGCAGCGATGAGGGATGAAGTGGTAAATGGACAGATTGAGGATACCGGGCGTCAGCGCTATATTGAAGAGCATTTAAAGGCCTGTCATCGCTTCATTGAAGAGGGAGGTCAGCTCAAGGGGTATTTTGTCTGGTCTTTCCTTGATAACTTTGAATGGGCCTGGGGCTACAGCAAGCGTTTTGGCATTGTGCATATCAATTACGAGACGCAGGAACGGACTCCCAAACAAAGTGCGCTATGGTTCAAGCAAATGATGGCAAAGAACGGGTTTTAAACAGAAAAGGGGGATACGATGCAGCCGTATTATTTTGACAATCAAGGACGTTTTGTGATTGAAAATTTTGCGCATGCCAAGCCCTTTTCCAGTTTCTTGCCCGGCATTGCTGGTGTTCAGGGAATTCCCCTGTGGGCGTATTATGTTAATCGTGGACAAGGAATTGCGAGCTTTGGTGTGGAGGATAAAAATGGAGCGATCATGGAATTTTTTCCGGCTAACCGCAGCTATAGTCTCGTACCGATCCATGGCTTCCGTACCTTTTTAAAGGTAAAAAGGCAGGATGAGTGGAGCTATATGGAGCCGTTTTCGGTTGTGCGTCCTTTGGAGCATGAGCAACAAAAAATGATAATATCCCGCCATATGCTGGAAATTAATAGCTTTCATTCAGATATAGGGCTGGAGGTGCGTGTGCAATATTTTACGCTTCCTCATGAAAGTTACGCTGCTTTGGTGCGCAAGGTTGAGATTGTCAATCATTCCGATCAAGAACTTGAGCTGGAGGTGCTGGATGGCATGCCGGCTGTGCTGCCCTTCGGTATTGACAATACGGCTTACAAGGAGCTTGGATATACACTGAAAAGCTGGATGGATGTGTATAACCTCAATAACGGCATACCTTACTATAAGGTACGTGGAAGTACAGCGGATACAAGTGAGGTCCATCAGATTGAGGCGGGACATTTTATGTATAGCTTTGTGGAGCAGGATGGCAAGGCCAGACTAGTACGTCCCATTGTCGATCCGTCCATTATATTTGGTGAAAATACGTCCCTGACCTTCCCTGACTGCTTTATCCATACACGTGTCGAAGACCTGATATCACAGCAGCCAGTGACGACGAATAAAGTGCCTTGTGGGTTTAGCGGTTATACGGCACGATTGGCGGCAGGTGCAGCTGTAAATCACTGTTCGGTCATCGGGCATGTGAATGATATTCAATTGATCAATAAACGGATTACAGAAATTGCAACGATGTCTTATATCGATCAAAAGGCGAAGGAAGCTAGAACGTTAGTTGAAGAGTTGACAGATGGAATGGCCACGCAGACATCCATTCCGTTGTTTGACGAATACTGTCGTCAGAGCTATCTGGATAATCTGCTACGTGGGGGTTATCCATTATTGCTGGACAACGGCACGGAGCAACCCTTTGTGTATCATGTATTTTCGCGCAAGCATGGAGATCTGGAACGAGACTATAATTTTTTCAAACTCCAGGCGGGGTATTATTCTCAAGGAAATGGTAATTTCCGCGATGCGAACCAGAATCGGAGAAATGATGTGTGGTTTAACCCGGACGTCGGAGATTTTAATATTCGTTTGTTTATGAGCCTGATTCAGCCGGATGGCTATAATCCGCTTGTTGTAAAAGGGTGTAGCTTTCAAATACGAGAGCTCAAACCGTTGCTGGAACAGGTGGAAGTGGCGGCCCATTCGTCTTTGTGTACTTTTTTTCAATCATCATTTACCCCGGGCGAGCTGATTCAGCACATCATTCATGACAATATTGGATTAAAGCAAACGGTAGAGACATTTGTGACCGAAGCCCTCAAGCATTCCGAGCAATGCTATGAGGCTGATTTTGGTGAAGGCTTCTGGATCGACCATTGGACTTATAATATGGATCTAATCGAAAGCTATTTAAGTATCTTTCCAGACAAACAAGAAGAACTCCTGCTCTCGACCAGGGAGTACATGTATTACGACAGTCCCGCATGGGTACAGCCGCGCCGAAACAAATACGTGCAGATGAAGGACGGACGTATTCGTCAGTACGGAGCGGTTGTAGAAAGCAAGGAGAAGAAAGCTCAACTTCACATGCGGACCCGCGATGTTCACTGGGTTCGAACCGGACGAGGCAACGGAGAGATTTACAAGTCCAATTTATACGAGAAGCTGCTATCCTTGGCTGCCATCAAGCTGTCTACATTAGATCCAGAAGGCTTGGGAATTGAGATGGAGGCGGGGAAACCAGGATGGAATGATTCCATGAACGGACTTCCGGGACTGTTTGCTTCGGGCTTTAGTGAGCTATGCGAGTTACAGCGACTCGTAAGATTTTTAATACATGTACAGATGAAGCTTTCGGCAGACTTTGTGCTGAGGCTACCGCTAGAGGTAGCCAGGTTGATCCAAGAATTAGGGCTCGCAGTTGAAGAGTACTACCACGATTTTAATGATGCGGAGCCTGGGAATGGTAGTGCCGATCATGGCTTCTGGTCACGGATTTCGGATGCTAGAGAAGCATATCGCGAAACGGTTCGTTTTGGATTTGAAGGGACCGAAGCAGCATTATCCTTTGATGATGTGCGGGTGTTTTTGCAGCGGGCTGAACGTAAGATTCAAGAGGGAATGGATAAGGCTCTGCGTATAGGAAAGGGGATATACCCAACCTTCTTTTATTATGAAGCCAAAGAATTCGAGGTACAGCAGGATGAGAACGGGGGGGTGTTTGTAAATATACATTCCTTTAAACGCAAGGATATACCGTTCTTCCTGGAAGGACCAACCCGGGCTATGAAAGTAACTGGCGACATTGTAAATGGGAGGAAGCTGTATCGACTTATCAGACAGAGCGAGCTTTACGACAAAAAGCTGGGTATGTATAAGGTGAATGAGAGTCTGGCGGGACAGCCGTTTGAACTGGGCCGTTCCAGAGCTTTCACGCCAGGGTGGCTGGAAAATGAATCGATATTTATGCATATGGAATATAAATATTTACTTGAGTGTTTAAAGGTGGGTCTATACACTGAATTTTTTGCAGACATCCAAAAAGCGCTACCTCCTTTTATGGATGCTACGATCTATGGAAGAAGTACGCTGGAAAACAGTTCCTTTATTGCTAGCAGTGCTAATCCTGATGCAAGTTTGCATGGAACGGGATATATTGCGAGGCTGAGTGGATCTACAGCAGAATTTATTCATATGTGGCTATGGATGATGACAGGCGGGCAGCCATTTGGCTATGATTCTAGGGGGCTTACCCTGAAGCTGGAGCCCAAGTTGCCAGGCTGGCTGTTCACAGCTACAGGTGAGTTATCCTTCTGCTTTCTCGGAAGCTGCCAAGTGACGTATTATAATACAAGTCGTATGGATACTTATGCGCCGGACTGCATAGTGAAACAGTATATACTGCATTACAGCAATGATGAACAGAAGACAATAAACCAGGCTGTTTTAGACCCAAAAGAGGCTCAGGATGTGAGAGACCGGCTGGTTTCTCGTATCGAGGTGCATCTGGAGAGATCGCTTTAATTCATTTAAGCCGTCATGCTGCAAAATAGAGCATGACGGCTTTTTAAGACCCTAATTTCTTGTATTAGTGCGGAATTACGCGGAAATATCTTGCAAATCTAATATAACAGGACAGTGGTCACTGCCTGTAATATGGCAATCAATACTCGCATCTATTAATAGTGGACGAAGCCGCTCCGAGACGAGGAAGTAATCAATACGCCAGCCGATATTCCGTTCTCTCACCTTTGGCATATAGGACCACCAGGAATAAACATCCGTTCGATCAGGATAAAAATATCTGAAGGTGTCTATAAATCCAGCGTTGAGCAGCTGTGACATGCGGTCTCGTTCCTCGGGCGTGAAGCCAGCATTTCCGTAGTTGGCTTTGGCATTTTTGAGATCGATCTCCTGATGAGCCACGTTCAAGTCTCCGCAAATGATGACAGGCTTCAGAGTGTCTAGTTGTTGCAGATAGTTGCGAAAACGGTCTTCCCATTCGAGCCTGTATGGCAATCGGGATAAATCCCGTTTGGTATTCGGTGTGTACACATTGACAAGATAAAATTTTTCAAATTCCAGCGTAAGGGTTCGACCCTCCGGTTCTTCATTTTCTTCGAGTCCATAATGCACAGAGAGCGGCTTGATTTTGGTGAAAATAGCTGTGCCAGAATACCCTTTTTTCTCAGCATAATTCCAGTATTGCATGTATTCCTCCATGTTCTCCATGAGGATTTGTCCTTCTTGAAGCTTCGTTTCCTGTACGCAAAAAATATCGGCATTCGTTTCTTTTAGATAAGTATAGAATCCTTTGGTTACACAGGCTCTTAAGCCATTTACATTCCAAGATATTAATTTCATTTGATTAAACTCCTTACTACTCCACGCAGTCAAGCGGTGTAATGGGTATATCCTCGATTAAAAGGCTGTCCCAGACAAGCGCTCGAATAGCGCTACGGAAACAGCCTTTTCTACATTAAAATAGGTTGTAATACGATGCTGGCTCCAACGTCCATGGTAGATCTTACGTGGGTGGAAAATAAAAAAAGCTTCCTAAATAGGAAGCTTCGGCTATACGTCCCAGGAGGGATTCGAACCCCCGACCGACGGCTTAGAAGGCCGTTGCTCTATCCAGCTGAGCTACTGGGACATAAAATTCAAGCGAATATTAATATATCATATGGATGAAAAAGATTCAAGTCTTATTTTACATATATCGCTTATTCGGGCTCTACACCACATAAATTCAGACTACACATCGTTTTTTTTGCCTTATAAAAGGGTATGTTAGAATACAGGTGAATATGTTGAAGACGAGTAGTTGAACTACGGCTGTTGTTTCTCATATAATCTACGAATACTTTAGCTTGCGGAGGAGAGGGGGTGCCTTGAAAATAAAGGACTCCAAGGTGACGACAAAAGAAAATAATATCGTATTGTTTCCGAAGACACTGGACTACTATCAAATTCAACTTACGGTGATGCTTGAAAACGAACGTTACGGAGAGGCGATGGCGATGCTGCGCTTTTTGATGCAGTGTCAGGGACAGGAGCAGAAACAATACGATGAATGGAACGCTCTATCACAATGGTTGGAAGCTGCATTTCCACAGTATGCTGACAGCGGAGCGGTAACGGACAATGTGGAAGAAGACGAAGTCAGTGAAGTTGAGTTGGCTCGCCGTCATGCACGTTTTAAGCAGGAACAGGATGCAGGCTACGGTAACAAGCTTTTGCAGATGGCTATGGATCAACCGTTATCCGAACAGACGATTCTAGCTTTGGAACAGTTATCCTACTTGGAACTGCCGGAGATCGACGATGCTTTGCTTCGCTGGATTACTGAACGGGAAATCCATCCTCTTCTCCAATTCCGTGTTCTACAGACATTGAGACGCCGCGGAATGGAAGGGACGATAGAAATCAGACGAGGGGATGAAAAGACAGAAATCGATATTGAAACGGTTCCGTTACAGCCTGATGAGTTTCCAGAGGCGATTATGCGTATTTTGGAACGGGTAGCTGACCAGACTGAAGTGCATGAGCCCACACTATTCTATTTTGCACAGGAGCTGTGGTCACAGTTTGTGATGGCCGTGTACGGTACGAAAGATTATAGATCAATGTTGGTAGAAGAGGACGGAATGCCGGATATTTGGGCAGCAGCACTCCATCAGACCGTTTCGGAAAGTTTGAACGGGAACAATAATGAAGAAGAAACCCGCGCTATATATGGCATTACAGATGCACTGCGCTTCCGTTTTGAGCAAGCATATCGGTCGATGCGATTATTCGTAGCGGCGGGAATGAACACTCCTTAATGACCGGAAACGTTTACCTGTTAAAGCATTCAAGGGCTGCTCTTGAAAAAGACAGTAATGTTAGATATACTATAGTGGTTATTTTGTGTGCGTTGATTGTAATGAAAACTAAGTGAAGATTTTGTTGGAGGGGAAAGCATAAAATGAAAGCAACTTGGGAGAAAATAGAGAAGAACCTTGGGGTTCTTGAAGTTGAGGTAGACGCGGATCGTGTAGCCGCTGCACTCGACAAAGCTTTTAATAAAGTGGTTAAACAAGTAAGCGTACCAGGATTCCGTAAAGGTAAAGTGCCACGTCCTATCTTTGAAAAACGTTATGGTATTGAAAGTCTGTACCAGGATGCAATTGACTTCCTGTTGCCAGAAGCATACAGCCAAGCTGTAGAGCAAACAGACATCTTCCCAGTAGATAGCCCAGATGTTGAAATTGATCAATTTGCTAAAGGCGAAACTTTCAAATTCAAAGCAAAAGTTACGGTTAAACCTGAAGTAACTTTGGGCGATTACAAAGGCGTAGAAGTGCCTGTAAGCAAAATCGAAGTAAGCGACGAAGAATTGGCTCAAGAGCTGGAGCGCCTGCAACAACGTCATGCTGAATTGGTTGTCGTTGATGAAGATGCTGCTCAATCCGGCGATACAGCTATCATTGACTTCGACGGTTCCGTAGACGGTGTACAGTTCGAAGGTGGACAAGCTGAGAAGTATTCTCTGGAACTGGGTTCCAATACCTTCATCCCTGGCTTTGAAGATCAAGTGATTGGTTTGCACACTGGTGATTCCAAGGACGTTGAAGTAACGTTCCCTGAGAACTACCATTCTGCTGACCTCGCTGGTAAACAAGCTGTATTTAAAGTGAAAGTTCATGAACTGAAACGCAAAGTTCTTCCTGAATTGGACGATGAATTTGCTAAAGATGTAAGTGAATTTGACACACTTGCTGAATTCAAGGAAGACTTGAAAAAGCAATTGCTGGAACGCAAAGAAAACGAAGCTAAAGCAGCTCGTGAGGGCGCTGTAGTGGAGAAAGTTGCTGAAAATGCAACAATCGACATTCCTGAGGCAATGGTTAAGAGTGAAGTGCAAAACATGGTTCGCGATTTCGACAACCGTCTGCGCAGCCAAGGCATGAATCTTGAAATGTTCCTCGGCTTCTCCGGTCAAAGCAAAGAAGACCTGGAAGAGCAAATGAAAGCTGATGCTGAGAAGCGCGTACGCAACAACCTCGTGCTGGAGCAAGTGGCTAAAGCAGAAAACATCGAAGTTTCCGAAGCGGAAATTAATGAAGAGCTGCAAAACATGGCTGATGCTTACAAACGTTCTGTAGAAGAGATCCGCAGCATTCTGGAAAGTAACGGCTCGTTCGCTAACTTGAAAGAAGAGATCTCACTGCGCAAAACAATCGCTTTGCTGGTTGAAAACAGCAAAGAAGTTGAAGCGCCAGCTGCAGCTGCTGAATAATTTAAACGATCAAATATACGGTGTATGTTGTAACAGGCTGCAACGTAGTAATTAGATAAGGATAAGGCACGTAGTGAAAGTTACGTGCCTTATTTTTACCTTAGACAATCCAAATTTTAGTCGTTTATGGAAAGCGCTGTGAATGGTGTTTTCTGTTTTACATAAGTCACTACCGTACATTTGCACATACATACGAAACATGGTTAAATATGAGAAGGTCTCGGCAGGACGTCTGTAAATAGCCTGCATTTTATATATGAGCACAGGCAAATATGACACGAGACTCTGAACATGTTAAAATATTTTGTAAGGTGTTCACGTTTCATGATTGCCGCTTCCGTTTTAATGGGACTTAAGGAAGCGGATGAATACAGGTGTTCATTTTAATAAAGAAAAGAGGTTGGTCGTGATGAGTCTCGTCCCTATGGTTGTGGAACAAACGAATCGAGGAGAACGATCTTACGATATTTACTCGCGGTTGCTTAAGGATCGCATCATTTTCCTAAGTGGCCCGATTGATGACGATGTCGCCAATCTCGTCATTGCACAGCTATTGTTCCTTTCTGCGGAAGACCCGGAGAAGGACATTAATTTGTACATTAACTCGCCAGGCGGTTCTGTTACTGCAGGCATGGGTATATATGATACAATGCAATTCATTAAGCCGGATGTATCGACGATTTGTGTAGGTATGGCTGCTAGTATGGGCTCTTTATTGCTCACAGCCGGTGCACCAGGCAAGAGATATGCACTTACCAATAGTGAAGTTATGATTCACCAGCCGCTCGGCGGCATTCAGGGGCAAGCCTCCGACATGCTGATTCATGCGGACTGGATTATCAAAACACGTGCCAAGCTGAATCAAATCTATGTGGAGCGTACAGGTCAGCCCCTCGAAAAAATCGAACGTGATACTGACCGGGATTTCTTCATGGAAGCGGAAGAGGCGAAAGCATACGGTATCATTGACCAGGTGCTGTCTAAACCGATTAATCTGTAAAGGGGTGGCTCTATGTTTAAATTTAATGATGAAAAAGGACAATTAAAATGTTCTTTCTGCGGTAAATCTCAGGATCAGGTTCGCAAGCTTGTTGCCGGACCGGGCGTATATATATGTGACGAATGCATCGAGTTGTGCACGGAAATTGTGGAGGAAGAATTGGGTCATGAAGAAGAAGTAGATCTGAAAGACATTCCAAAACCAATGCAAATCCGTGAAATTCTGGACCAATATGTTATTGGTCAGGATCAAGCGAAAAAATCATTGTCAGTTGCGGTATATAATCACTACAAACGTATTAATACACAAAACAAAATTGATGATGTGGAATTGCAAAAAAGTAACATTCTGATGCTTGGACCTACAGGTTCGGGTAAAACGTTACTTGCGCAAACCATGGCTAAAATTTTGAACGTCCCATTTGCTATCGCAGATGCCACTTCCCTTACGGAAGCGGGTTATGTGGGTGAAGACGTTGAAAACATTTTGCTGAAACTGATTCAAGCTGCCGATTATGATGTAGAAAAAGCCGAGCGCGGCATTATCTACATTGACGAAATTGATAAAGTAGCCCGCAAATCCGAAAACCCGTCCATTACGCGTGACGTATCGGGTGAAGGTGTACAGCAAGCGTTGCTTAAAATTTTGGAAGGCACAGTTGCTTCTGTACCTCCGCAAGGTGGTCGCAAGCATCCACATCAAGAATTCATTCAAATTGATACCACGAATATCCTGTTCATTTGCGGTGGTGCCTTTGATGGTCTGGAGCAAATGATCAAACGTCGTATCGGTAAGAAGGTCATCGGCTTTAACGCGACTAGTGAACAAAAAGATCTGAAACCAGGCGAATATACCTCCATGGTATTGCCAGAGGATCTGCTGAAATTCGGTCTGATTCCGGAATTCGTAGGACGTTTGCCAGTTATTTCTACGCTGGAGCCGCTTGATGAGAAGACATTGGTTCGTATTTTGTCTGAACCAAAAAATGCCTTGACCAAGCAATATCAGAAGATGCTGGAACTGGACAATGTGCAGCTGGAGTTTAAGCAAGATGCTCTGGAAGCCATTGCTCGTGAGGCGATCAAGCGTAACACGGGTGCCCGTGGCCTTCGTGCAATCATCGAAGGTATTATGCTCGACGTTATGTACGAAGTTCCTTCCCGTGATGATGTGACGACTTGCGTCATCAACGAGCAGGTAGTAAAAGACAAAATCGCACCGGAACTCGGTGGTACAGATAAGGATAAAAAACAAGAAGAGAGCGCCTAAGGATTGATACTTCGCGATCTCTACAACATGAGAAGCCAGATCTCCACTTCACTAAACCTGTATGAGGTTTTATGGGGTGGAGGTTTGGCGTTAATGGGAGAGAAAAGTACATGTTCTTAAGACAAGACACACGTCCCGTTAAAGTCGGGAATCTGACGATTGGCGGCAGCAATGAAGTTATCATCCAAAGCATGTGCACAACCAAAACGGCAGATGTGGAAGCTACAGTAGCTGAGATTCTTCGCTTGGAAGAAGCCGGATGTCAGATAGTGCGGGTTACCGTCAACAATGAGGAAGCTGCCGCAGCTATTAAGGAAATTAAGAAGCGGATTCATATTCCGCTGGTTGCAGATATTCACTTTAATCACAAGCTGGCTCTACTGGCGATTGAAAATGGGATTGACAAGGTTCGTATTAACCCAGGCAACATTGGACGACGTGAAAAAGTGGAAGCAGTCGTTAAGGCGTGTAAAGAAAAAGGGATTCCGATTCGGATTGGTGTGAACGCTGGATCATTGGAACAGCATTTACTGGATAAGTATGGCTACCCTACGCCAGAAGCGATGGTAGAAAGTGCACTGTACCATATCGGGATACTCGAAGAACTTGATTTCCATGATATTATCGTATCACTGAAGGCTTCTGACGTTCCAATGGCGATTGCGGCTTACACGAAGGCAGCTGAAATTATTAAGTATCCCCTCCATTTGGGCATCACCGAAGCCGGCACACTCTTTACTGGAACGGTTAAAAGCGCAGCGGGTATGGGAGCACTGTTGGCAGCTGGTATCGGGTCCACCATGCGTATCTCGCTAAGTGCCGATCCGGTCGAAGAAGTGAAGGTAGCACGGGAGTTGCTCAAAACGTTTGGGTTGATCACGAATGCAGCTACATTGATTTCTTGTCCGACTTGCGGGCGTCTGGATATTGATCTGTTCTCTATTGCGAACGAAGTAGAGGATTACATTGCAAAACTCAAGGTGCCGATTAAAGTATCCGTACTGGGGTGTGCAGTTAACGGTCCGGGTGAAGCGAAGGAAGCTGATATCGGAATTGCCGGAGCACGTGGAGAAGGTCTATTGTTCCGTTATGGAAAGATGATTCGCAAAGTCCCTGAGGCTGAAATGGTTGACGAATTGAAAAAAGAAATTGATATCATCGTCAAGGCTTATGAGGAAACAGGTAAAATACCGGGACGTGAAGAGCGTCACACTGCCGAGAAGGTGTAGGCAAAAGCGGTTATTTTAAAACAGGTATAATCATAAACTATGGTCATTGTATAAGCGCCGTGGAGAGCAGCTCTGCTACAGAACTGTTTTTCGCGGCGTTTTTGTATTTCTCTCTGATCTTTTGAAAGACAGCCGTTTAGCTCTCGTGGAAAAGGAAATACTGTCTTTCATAGAACAGCATTTTCAAATTGCTGAGATGAGAAACGGAGGAAATACGATGGACTTGACTATGATATTGTTATTGGTGCAAATGTTTTTCGGGATTGTCATTGGTCTGTATTTCTGGAATCTTCTGCGGAGCCAGAAAACGAACCGTAGTGCGGTGGATCGGGAATCTCGGAAGGAATTGGATAAGTTGCGCAAATTGCGCTCTATTTCACTTACTAAGCCGCTGGCTGAACGCACACGGCCTGCCACGTTACAGGATATCGTCGGTCAGAAGGACGGGCTGCGTGCGCTCAAAGCGGCGTTATGCAGTGCGAATCCACAACATGTCATTATTTATGGCCCTCCCGGTGTAGGGAAAACGGCTGCGGCGCGCGTGGTGCTGGAAGAAGCTAAGAAAAATCAGTCTTCCCCGTTCAAGGGGGATGCTAAATTCACGGAGATTGATGCCACAACGGCCCGTTTTGACGAACGTGGTATTGCGGACCCGTTAATTGGTTCAGTACATGATCCAATCTATCAAGGGGCAGGAGCGATGGGTGTAGCGGGTATCCCTCAACCTAAACCCGGAGCTGTAACGAAGGCTCATGGAGGGATGCTGTTCATTGATGAGATTGGCGAGCTGCATCCAACGCAGATGAATAAGCTGTTGAAAGTGCTGGAGGATCGAAAGGTATTTTTGGAAAGTGCATATTACAATTCAGAAGACTCGCATACGCCTGCTTACATTCACGATATTTTCCAAAATGGTTTGCCTGCGGATTTCCGTTTGGTAGGTGCGACGACCCGTTCGCCGCATGAGCTGCCACCTGCTATTCGATCCCGGTGTATGGAAATTTATTTCCGTGCCCTGCAACCTCAGGAGATTGCTCGTATTGCTGAAGATGCTGTACACAAGTTGGGCTTTGGTCCTTGTCCAGAGGCAGTCGAGGTTGTACAGCGTTACGCGACCAACGGCCGGGAGGCAGTCAATATGATCCAGCTTGCTGCTGGTTTGGCGCTTACCGAGAAAAGGGAACGACTCGATGCTTCGGATGTAGAATGGGTAGCGGGTAGCAGCCAAATTCAACCTCGTCCTGATCGAAAAATACCGGGCTTGCCACAAATTGGATTCGTTAACGGATTAGCTGTATACGGTCCGAATATGGGCATGCTGCTAGAAATTGAGGTTACTGCGGTTCCGGTACCTGAAGGAAAGGGAAGCTATAATATTACGGGTGTTGTGGATGAAGAAGAGATCGGAGGTAACTCCCGTACACTGCGTCGTAAGAGCATGGCTAAAGGCTCTGTGGAAAATGTTCTGACTGTTTTGCGTACGCTCGGTTTGTCTCCGTCCAATTACGATCTGCATATCAATTTTCCAGGGGGGACGCCAGTAGATGGTCCGTCGGCAGGGATTGCGATGGCAACAGCTATTGCCTCCGCGATGCGGGGAATTCCGGTGGATCATGAGATTGCCATGACTGGCGAGATTAGCATCCATGGTCGAGTCAAGCCGATTGGCGGCGTATTAGCCAAGGTCGAAGCTGCTTTTCAGGCTGGTGCCAAAAAAGTGATCATTCCGCAGGATAACTGGCAAGCTCTATTTGACAGCATTGAGGGACTAAAAGTCATCCCTGTACAGTCGGTTACCGAAGTGTTTCGTCATGTGTTTGGAGAAGAGATGACCACGGATGCGCCTGTACATGCGCCAATTGAGACTTTTCGCCCATCTCAATCCTCCTTGTTACAGGCGGATGGAACACATAATGGGACGATTTCAGATACGGGATCTTGCTAATGAACTAGTCTTTCATTGGTTTTTTTATAAAACATTTGATAAAATATGAAAGATAGCAACGTGAGGATTGTAAAATCCGGAACCTGAGAATCACTGGAGGTGCGAAAGCGATGGGACCCACCAAGACAAAAGGTCGTCGTTTTCCTTTGCTGCCTTTAAGAGGACTTCTGGTTTACCCGAGCATGGTTCTGCATCTCGATGTGGGCCGGGAAAAATCGGTCAAGGCTTTGGAAAAAGCGATGGTTGAAGACAATTTGATTCTCCTGTGTTCTCAATCAGAAGTTAATATTGAAGAACCCACACAAGAGGATATTTTTCGAGTCGGCACGGTAGCCAAAGTACGCCAAATGCTCAAGCTTCCCAACGGAACCATTCGAGTATTGGTGGAAGGGCTGGAACGCGCTGAGATTATTCAATATATGGACAATGAAGAATATTATGAGGTAATGGCGAAGGAACTGCACGAGGCAGAAAACGTACAGCCTGAAACGGATGCGCTTATGCGCACTGTATTAACTCAGTTCGAGCATTATATCAATTTGTCCAAAAAGGTAACACCGGAGACTCTCGCTGCGGTATCTGATATTGAGGAGCCAGGGCGACTGGCTGATGTAATCACAAGCCATTTGACGCTCAAAATTAAGGAAAAGCAGGATATATTGGAGACGATCGACGTAACTCAGCGTCTGGAGAAGCTCCTAGATATTTTGAACAATGAACGTGAAGTGCTGGAGCTGGAACGTAAAATCAACCAGCGTGTGAAAAAGCAGATGGAAAAGACGCAGAAGGAGTATTATCTGCGTGAACAAATGAAGGCGATTCAGAAGGAACTTGGTGAGAAGGAAGGTCGCGCAGGAGAAGTTGAAGAACTACGCAACCAGCTAAGTGAACGAGAGTTGCCTGTTCCGGTGAAAGAGAAGGTCGAAAAGGAAATTGACCGTCTGGAAAAAATGCCAGCAAGCTCTGCCGAGGGTGGTGTCATCCGCAATTACGTCGATTGGCTGTTAAGCTTGCCGTGGAACAAGTTCACCGATGATGATCTTGATATCGTCAAAGCAGAAGAAATACTCGATAACGACCACTATGGGCTGGATAAGCCCAAGGAGCGGGTGTTGGAGTATTTGGCCGTACGCAAACTGGTGAAAACCATTAAGGGGCCCATTCTGTGTCTCGTAGGTCCGCCAGGGGTCGGCAAGACCTCGCTGGCTCGCTCGATTGCCAAATCCATGGGCCGGGAATTTGTCCGCATCTCTCTCGGAGGTGTGCGCGATGAAGCAGAAATCCGTGGTCACCGCCGGACCTATGTTGGCGCGATGCCGGGGCGGATTATTCAGGGAATGAAGACCGCAGGAACATCTAATCCAGTCTTTTTGCTGGATGAGATTGATAAAATGGCCTCCGATTTCCGGGGCGATCCATCGGCGGCGTTGCTCGAAGTGCTTGATCCTGAGCAAAACAACACGTTCAGTGACCATTTTGTTGAGTTGCCGTTTGATCTGTCCAACGTGATGTTTGTTACGACAGCCAATGCTGCACATAATATCCCACGTCCGCTGATGGATCGTATGGAGACGCTCTATATTCCCGGCTACACCGAACTGGAGAAGCTGGAAATCGCCAATCGATATCTATTGCCTAAGCAGAAGAGAGAGCATGGCTTGGGAGAGGAACAATTGGTTATTGGGGAGGATACGCTGCTGCGTGTCATTCGCGAATATACCCGTGAATCCGGTGTGCGGAATCTTGAACAGCAAATGGCTTCTCTGTGTCGCAAGGCGGCGAAGTCAGTTGTTTCCGGTGGTGAAGGACCGATTCAAATCACACCGGATAATTTGAAAGATTATTTGGGTATCGCCAAATTCCGTTACGGTGTAGCAGAACTGGAGGATCAGATCGGTACGGTTACAGGCTTGGCATGGACCGAGGTCGGTGGTGAAACACTGATGATTGAAGTGACGGTTGTGCCTGGTAGCGGAAAACTGATTCTTACGGGTAAACTGGGAGACGTTATGAAAGAATCCGCGCAGGCGGCATTCAGCTACACTCGTTCCAAGGCAGTCGATCTGGGCATTGAACTGGACTTCTATGAGAAAAATGATATCCACATTCATATTCCTGAGGGAGCGATACCAAAGGATGGCCCATCTGCCGGAATTACGATTGCTACCGCATTGATTTCGGCTTTAACCAATCGTCATGTATCCAAGGATGTAGCGATGACGGGCGAAATTACCTTGCGCGGTCGTGTATTGCCGATTGGCGGTTTGAAAGAAAAGTCGCTGGCTGCCCATCGGGCAGGCTACAAAAAAATTCTGCTTCCCAAAGATAATGAACGGGATTTGAAGGATATTCCCGACAGTATCCGGCAGGATGTTGAATTTGTCCCCGTTGCCCATATGGATCAGGTGTTAAAGCATGCTTTGGTTGAGCAGGCAAGGGTACATTAGAGAGGAATTAAAGACACAATGAAAGTAACAAAAGCAGAATTTATAATTAGTGCGGTTGGCCCGGATCAGTTTCCTGTGGACGCTTTGCCAGAGATTGCTCTGGCGGGGCGCTCCAATGTTGGAAAATCATCACTGATTAATCGGATGATTAACCGTAAAAATTTGGCCCGTACCAGTTCTACGCCAGGTAAAACCCAGCAACTCAATTATTACCGGATCAATGATGAGCTCTATTTTGTGGATTTTCCCGGTTACGGTTATGCTAAGGTATCCAAAACGTCTCGCAAGGCTTGGGGGCAGATGATTGAGTCTTATTTGCTGGAACGTGAGCCGCTTAAACTGGTGCTTCAAATGGTAGATTTGCGCCACCCACCGTCCAAGGATGATATCATGATGTACGACTGGCTGCGTCATAATGGGCTTCCGGTCTGTGTTGTAGGCACAAAAGCAGATAAAATCCCTAAAACACGGCGAGAAAAGCACTATAAGGTAATCAAGCAGGAACTCGGAATACTTCCCGGGGGTTTGTTTATCCCCTTTTCATCTGAAGAAGGCATGGGCAAGGAAGAGCTGTGGTCGGTCATCTCCAGCTATATCGAGAATGACGACGAAGAGCAGACGGAATTGTAAGGTTAGGGGCGTCCTGAAGGACGCCTTTTTTTCGTGATGTTGGATTAAAAACATTAAACTTATTAAATGGGTAGGAATAATATATAATAAACAAAGTAAATCGTGGGATTTAAGCATAAAAGTGAGCATATGGTGGATAATGCAGCTGCGACTCCGTTATTTTCCGTTTATTTCCGATGAATGCCGGATATTTATGATTTGATGCGCAAGAAAGCGCTGCGGGTCTGATGTATAATAAAGCATAAAGCTTACACTACAGGTTTGAGGAAAGAATTGAGGAGATTGGTATGGCACAGCGGTTAGCCACAGAGTATGTAAAAACCACTTTGACCTTGTCAGAAACCCAAATGGACGAATTTTTACAGGCAGTGAATGATCCTCAGGTGCATTACCGCATTAAAGTTCTGGATAACGGAAGACAGGAAATCGTTCTGGAGCATATTGCGGGTGAGGAAGTTCATTTATTTTTTGAAGCCAAAGAGGGAGCGTTTGTCTGTGAATTAACTTGCCGCTTAGTTCATCCACAGCTAACCCTGTTTATACGCCAACTATTTGTTCGTTTTAAGGGTGAAGGTATTGTTTACCGCATGTATCAAGGATTCACTATGGTGTATTTTTATAATGAAGGTGCGGTTCGCAAAATTATGGAAAAGAATGCAGAAGGCTCCAGGCTGGTGTTTGAATATAGAAATACAGCGCAAGAGCTGCAACAGCTTTTTCAACATCAGAACGTCGAAAAGGAAATAGCAGATGTATACAATCTCATTAATTCGTTACTTGATGAGCGGAATCTGGCGCGTACTTTCTCTGAGCTGGAACTGATTGACCACAAGCTTCGGATGAGTTGCTCCAAATTATTTGCCCTGGAAGCTTAGAAGGCTGAATATATGGAATGAATTGTTATACAGTGTAGTCCCTTTCTTTACCGAAAGGGGCTTTTTTATTCCAAAAAAATGATTGCATTTGCTGCACATAGATGTTATTTTTAATCTCGTTGAAAATGAATATAGGAACCAGGATTCACTCAGGACATTGAATGTTGCGAGAGGTTATCCCTCGGGAAGTGAATGACGTAGGTCCTAGCGGATGAAATTTTTTTCGAACATTTTATTCCTAGGAAGGGGGAACCGAAAGATGGAATTGGAATACTCAACTTTCGGAAGACACGTTGCCGTAGATACTTGGGGTGTTGAGTTTGAATTACTGAATGATGCGCAGTTTCTGGAGGCTCAATTAGTTGAAGCTGCTGAAGCTTGCGGAGCAACGGTGATGTCCGTTCAATCCAAGCAATTCGAACCACAGGGAGCTACCGTGCTTGTACTGTTGTCGGAGAGTCATCTCTCTATTCATACGTATCCTGAGAGAGGGTTTGCCGCTATTGATTGTTATACTTGCGGTGAGACTGTTGATCCGCAGTTAGCTATTGATTACCTGGTATCCGTTCTAAAACCGAAAAAAACATATGCGAAGAAGCTGATTCGCGGCTTGGGAGAACTTCAGGTGGAATCCCCGGAGTGCAAGCTGGCTGAGTTGGTGTAAATCTCCTTTATGGAGCCGTGTGCGTCCTATATCATAACCATGGAACATTTCCATGGTTATTTGTTTTAAAAGTGGTTTACACTAAACTAAATCATACAGAACGTGCTGGATGTTTATGAAAGCCATCCAATTTTCATAAACAATTCATAAAACAGCCGAAGGGGATTCGGACTTCTGTGATATAATTAACATAGTTTATGATAACAGTGAGTATTCTTATTACAGTTTAGGCAGGTGAATTTTACAATGCACATCGTCGTTGTTGGGTTGAATTATCGTACGGCGCCTGTGGAAGTCAGAGAACGGTTTACATTTGCAGAACAGGATTTGCCAAAAGCGCTGGAACAACTCAAACTTACCAAAAGTGTGTTGGAGGGCGTAGTTGTCGCAACCTGCAATCGGACTGAAATATATGTTGTGGTTGACCGCCTTCACATGTGCGGTTATTTTATACGCAGTTTTATGGAACAATGGTTTGGTATTCCTCGTGATCAGTTTACACAACATTTATATATATATGAGGACGAGCAGGCAATTCGGCATTTGTTCCGTGTGACTTGTGGTCTGGATTCTATGGTCATCGGAGAAACACAAATTTTGGGACAGGTAAAGAATGCTTTTCTTCAGGCTCAATCTCAAAAAATTACAGCAACGTGGTTTAATATGTTGTTTAAGCAGGCCGTCACATTGGGCAAGCGTGCCCATTCGGAGACGTCTATTGGAGAAAGCGCCGTATCTGTTAGCTATGCAGCAGTTGAGTTGGGCAAACGGATTTTCGGGATGTTTACGGATAAAAAGGTACTGATTCTCGGTGCCGGTAAAATGAGCGAGCTTACCGTTAAGCATTTGTACAGCGGCGGAGCTGCCGAGGTTATTGTAGCAAATCGAACTTTGTCCCGCGCCGAGGATCTGGCCTCCAAGTTTAACGGAACGCCAGTTACGATGGAGGAAGGCATGAATCGGTTGGCGGATGTGGATATTGTGATTAGCTCGACTGGTGCTCAGGGGTATATTCTGGATCGCAATCGTGTCGAAGCCAGTATGAAACGTCGTCAGTCTCGTCCTTTGTTTATGATTGATATCGCGGTTCCACGCGATTTGGACCCGGCTATTGGCGAATTGCAGAATGTTTTCCTATATGACATTGATGATCTGGAAGGGATCGTGGAGAGCAATCTGGAAATGCGTCGTACTGAAGCTGCAAAAATCGAGCATATGATTGAAGATGAGCTTAGCGAGTTTTATCAATGGTTGAAAACGATGGGAGTGCGTCCGGTGATTCGTGCATTACAGGAAAAATCGGAGTCTATACATCAGGATACGCTGGAAAGCTTGTATAACAAGCTTCCCGAGCTGGATGAACGGCAGCGTAAAGTGATAAGCCGTTTGACGAAGAGTATGCTGAATCAGATGATGCATGATCCGATCAATCGGGTTAAGGAACTGGCTGTCCAAAAGCAGGGAAATGAGGCGCTAGACATGTTTAGCCACATTTTTGCTCTGGAGGATCGTTTGGAGGACGCCGCTCAGAAAGTAGATAAAAGCGATGCATCTGCGTTAATAAAACCGGAGGCTGGTGTTCATGGAAAAACCGGTCAGGCTCAGGCTTTGCCAGCGTCGTTTGCGCCGGCCAGCCTGTAAAGGTGGGTGAACAGACGTGGCCTCAGGCATGCTTATATATGATTCAATGATTTATGTTTTTGCCCTGAGCCTTCTGTTTGTATTTTCGGATGGAATTCGTCGCAATGCGAATGCTAAACGGACAGGTACAGGGCTTCTTATTGTCGTTGTAATGCTCCAGCTTGTTTTTATGGGAATGCGAACCTGGAATGAAGGGCATCTTCCTATTTTTGTGACCTACGACTTTCTGTTTCTGTTCTCATTTATCCTGGTACTGATTTCTTTGATTCTGTCACGTTATCAGCGATCGGAATTTGCGGTGTTGCTGCTTAATATCATTAGTTTTGCTGTTCTTGTGCTCAACAATATATGGATGGAGCCGATCGACAACCCGCTTGGAAATTGGCATACCGTACATGGGCTGCTTCTGATTCATATTGCGCTGGCTAATCTTGGCTTTGTCGCGATGACGGTAGCGGCTGTATTTTCGGGGTTGTATCTGTTTTTGCATCGTAAATTGAAAGTCAAGAAATGGAATGACACGATCAAGCGCCTGCCGAGTCTGGAAATGATGGATCGGTATACACATATGGCGCTTTTAATTGGTACTCCTTTGCTGGGAGTTTCTATTGTTGTTGCTGTTATTTCTATTATTGCCGAGGAACGCTGGCGTCTTTTGCTAGATACCAAAGTGCTGATGACAGCGATTGCCTTATGCGTGTATATTGTATTTTTAGTGAGCAAAAGATTGAACCAGCGTTCTGGCCTGGTCATGGCAAAGTGGTCTTTGGTTGGCTACACGCTGCTAGTTCTTAATTTTTTGCTGAATTCCTGGTCTGTATTTCATCAGTGGACGGGGGAGTGAAAAGCCATTTGCAGCATTTTGTCCCGATTTCGTTGAATTGTAACAATAAGCTCTGTTGTGTTGTAGGCGGCGGCAGGATTGCGGAACGAAAGGTTAAGGGGGTGATGGAAAGTGGGGCATCCATTACCGTCATTAGCCCGAATATAACGCCGGATTTGCAGATCCTGGCCGATCACAAGCAGCTCCACTGGGTAAATCGCGTATATCGCGAGGGTGACCTCCAGGGAGCCTTTCTTGTATATGCTGCTACGAACCAGAGAGAAGTGAATAATAAGGTTGCGCATGAGGCCAGACAAAGGGGTATACTGGTAAATGTGGCGGATCGCTCGGAAGAGGGAGATTTTATAACGCCGGGCATCATCCGACGAGGGAGACTGACGATTAGTATTTCCACCGAAGGGGCAGGCCCCGCTGTGACTGCTGATATTACATCAGCCTTGGATACGTTGTTCGGTAGCGAATACGAGCCTTATCTGGATTTCATGCACGATATGCGACAGGTCATCAAACGCAAGATAAGTTCCCCACAGCAAAGGACCAAACTATTAAGACGCTTGGCGAGTAGCGGAATTTTGGAACAGATACGACGTCATGAATTTATGGCTTGGACCGAAAAAGAAATAGATCTATGGATTGCGCAAAATCAGGAGGAATAACATGCGAACAATTGTGGTAGGCAGCAGACAGAGCGCTCTTGCGTTAACTCAGACCGGGCATGTCATTGAGGATTTGAATGCACTGTGCGCGGAGCATGGATTGGATTTACAATTTGTCGTGAAGAAAATCCTGACCAAGGGTGATCGAATATTGGATGTAACCTTGTCCAAAGTGGGTGGCAAAGGACTTTTTGTCAAAGAGATTGAACAGGCCATGCTGGCTGGTGAGATTGATATGGCAGTACATAGTATGAAGGATATGCCGTCCGAATTGCCGGAAGGTCTTGTCAATGGCGCTGTACCGCGCCGTGAGGACCCACGCGATTGCCTAATTACATTGGGCGCCAAGAGTCTGGAGGATTTGCCTTTAGGAGCCAAGGTGGGCACAAGCAGCTTGCGCAGAGCCAGTCAAATCAAGTCCATGCGACCTGATCTACAATTAGAGCCAGTACGTGGCAATATTGATTCCCGTCTGAAAAAGCTGGAGACGGAAGGTTTTGACGCCATCATTTTGGCAGCAGCAGGTTTGCACCGGATGGGCTGGAAAGACCGCATTACGTCCTATATACCAGAGGAGGCATGCTTACCGGCAGTAGGACAGGGAGCGCTCGGTATTGAATGCCGTGCGAGCGATGATGAGCTATTGGCATTGTTGAAACTCTACAACCACCAGGATACCTCGGCTACGGTTGCGGCTGAGCGAACCTTTCTGGGTGTGTTAAATGGGGGATGCCAAGTGCCAATCGGAGCTCATGCGGTTTGGGCTGGTCAAGAAATCAGCCTCACAGGGATGGTAGGTTCGCCAGATGGCGAGGTTATTTTGAAGGAAACGCTCCAGGGAAATGATCCGCAGAAGCTGGGAGAAGCGGTGGCGGCCAGTTTGATAGCCAAAGGAGCGGAACAGATTCTGGCGCAGGTGAGGGGATAGTGGAATGGTGGGAAAGGTATATTTAGTAGGTGCAGGACCCGGAGATGCAAGATTAATTACGGTCAAGGGTTGGGAGTGCATTCAACTGGGCGATGTCATTGTGTATGACAGACTGGCAAGCCCTCGCCTCTTGGGGCTGATGAAGCCAGGGGCCCAAAAAATATATGTCGGCAAACTGCCAGATCGTCACACCATGAAGCAAGAGGAAATTAATCAGCTGCTGGTGGATTTAGCCTTGGAAGGAAAGACAGTCGTCCGGCTCAAAGGGGGAGACCCCACTATTTTTGGGCGAGTCGGCGAGGAAGCCGGGCTACTGCGTAAACACGGTATTTCCTATGAAATCATACCTGGCATCACATCAGCCATCAGCGTGCCTGCCTATGCAGGCATTCCTGTTACGCATCGGGAGATGGCCTCGTCGCTGTCTATCATTACAGGTCATGAAAGTCCTGATAAACTAGATAAAAGTATTCATTGGGATAAAGTAACGAACGCAACGGGTACACTGATCTTTATGATGGGTGTAGCGAAGATCGGCTATATCAGTGATCAACTGATAAAGCATGGTAAGCCGTCCGATACTCCAGTTGCTTTGATCCGTTGGGGGACCCGCGCCGAGCAAGATACGCTAGTGGGTACGCTGGCGGATATTGAAGCCAAGGTGAAGGCAGCGAATTTTCAACCGCCCGCCGTCATCGTTGTCGGAGAAGTGGTCAATCAGCGTGAACAGTTAAAATGGGCAGAGGATATGCCTTTGTTTGGGAAGCGAATTTTGGTTACTCGCGCACGCGCGCAGGCCAGCAGTCTGGTTCACCGGATTGAGGAGCTTGGCGGCGAACCTTATGAGTTCCCAGTTATCCAGACCGTCGTCCCTTCGGACGAGCAGGCAAAACAGAAAATCAAAGAGGCGTTTGCGCGACTTCCTGAATATGACTGGGTGTTTTTTACCAGCGTTAACGGAGTGGAATACTTTTTCACTCATTTAAAGGAACAGGGCAAGGATGTACGTGCGCTATACAAAGCTCGTATTGCCGCAGTCGGACCAGCCACAGCAGACGCACTTCGAAAACACGGAATTGTAGCAGAACAGATCGAAGGTCCTTTTCAGGCAGAGGGATTGCTTGAAACGTTCGAGCAAGATTTGCAACCAGGGCAAAACGTATTTCTTCCAAGAGGTGATCTCGCTCGTTCATGGCTGCCGGATCAGCTGAGAGAGATGGGACTGCATGTGACCGAGGCTGATTTGTATCAAACGGTGCTGGCTGCCAACACACAGGATGATGAACTTCTCAAGCTGCTGGAGGAGCGTGCCATTCACGCGATTACGTTTACCAGTTCCTCAACCGTAACCTTTTTCATGGAAGCCCTCAGACAAATGGGGATCAGTGATCCAGTATCGCTGCTGGAGGGAGTTACGATCGCTGTGATCGGCCCCTTAACTGGTGAGACAGCAACCCAAGCCGGATTGACTGTCAGTTTGATGTCAGAGAAGGCGACCATTGAAAGTCTAATTCAATCGCTATGTGACTGGAAACAATCAAGTACGGTTATGACATTATAAATTTTATTTTTTACAAATGAATGTATAAAAAAATGGAGGTTTGTAATTATGAGTGTCCCTTTTACCAGACATCGTCGTTTGCGTCAGTCAGCTGCCATCCGCAGCATGGTGCGTGAAACGGTTTTGAATCCGTCTGATTTCATCCAACCGATCTACGTAACATTTGGTACTGGAGTGAAACAGGAGATTAGCTCCATGCCAGGTGTATACCGTTTTTCTCTGGATCGGCTGGAGGAAGAACTGAAAGAAATTAGTGAGCTTGGCATTCCTGCTGTGCTCCTGTTTGGCATACCAGAAACCAAAGACAGTGTAGGGACTTCAGCTTTTGTGGACAACGGTATTGTTCAGGAAGCTACTCGTTTGATCAAATCGCGTTATCCCGAACTGCTGGTCGTGGCAGATACTTGTTTGTGTGAGTTTACGGACCATGGACACTGCGGTATGGTACACATGCATGAGCATGATGGTGAAGTGTGCGGTGAAGTATTGAATGATGAATCTCTGGAGGTGCTGGTACGTACAGCCGTTTCTCAGGCCAGAGCCGGTGCAGATATTATCGCTCCTTCTAATATGATGGACGGTTTTGTACAGGCGATTCGGCAGGGACTCGATCTGGAAGGTTTTTCGCATATTCCAATTATGTCGTATTCCGTCAAATATGCGTCTGCTTTTTATGGTCCTTTCCGGGAAGCCGCTGATTCTGCGCCGCAGTTTGGTGATCGCAAATCCTATCAGATGGACCCTGCCAATGCACGTGAGGCGTTGCGGGAAGCGGAGTCTGACGTGATGGAGGGTGCAGACATGCTGATGGTGAAGCCTTCTCTTTCTTATCTGGATGTAATGCGCACCATTAAGGACCAATTTGATTTGCCTATGGTGGCTTACAATGTCAGTGGTGAATATGCAATGGTCAAAGCGGCAGCCCTCCAAGGCTGGATTGATGAAAAGGCGATGGTGCTGGAGATTCTGACAAGCATGAAGCGTGCCGGTGCAGATATGATTATTACCTATTCTGCCAAGGATGCGGCAAGATGGTTGAAGCAATAAGTGTATTTTTCAGAAGACAGGAGTGATTAGAATGATCGACGAACAACGAACGGTACGCAAGGATACGCGTTCCAAAGCAGCCTTTGATGAGGCAAAACAATATATTCCGGGTGGCGTAAACAGTCCGGTTCGAGCTTTTAAATCCGTGGGTATAACACCGGTATATATTGATCGTGGGGAAGGATCACGTGTATATGATATCGACGGTCAATCCTATATAGACTATGTATGTTCGTGGGGACCGCTTATTATGGGTCATGCGCACCCTGAAGTGGTTAAAGCCTTACAGGCTGCTGTTGTAAAAGGAACCAGCTTCGGAGCCCCAACGCTTGCGGAAACGGAAATGGCCAAGCTCGTATGTGAGCGTGTTCCTTCCATGGACATTGTTCGAATGGTCAACTCGGGAACCGAGGCAACAATGAGTGCGATCCGACTCGCGCGTGGATTTACGAAACGCAGTAAAATTCTTAAATTTGAAGGTTCTTATCACGGTCATGCAGACAGCTTGCTGATTAAAGCGGGCTCTGGTGTTGCGACCCTAGGTCTACCTGATAGTCCGGGTGTACCTGAAGTCGTGGCCACACATACAATCACTGTCCCTTATAATGATTTGGCGTCGGTGAAGCTGGCTTTTGAGAAATTTGGCGAAGAGATTGCTGCGATTATTGTCGAGCCAGTAGCCGGCAATATGGGTGTTGTACCGCCACAGCCTGGATTTTTGGAAGGTTTGCGTGAGGTAACCCGACAGTACGGAAGTCTGCTGATTTTTGATGAAGTGATGACTGGATTCCGGGTAGGACTTCATTCTGCTCAAGGGCGCTTTGGTGTGACGCCTGATCTTACGTGTCTGGGCAAAGTGATTGGTGGTGGCCTACCTGTAGGTGCATATGGCGGCCGTCGCGACATTCTAGAGCAAATTGCACCATCTGGCCCGATCTATCAAGCGGGTACGCTGAGCGGAAATCCGCTGGCTATGGCAGCAGGTTATTCGACGCTAAAATTGCTGACACCGGAAGTATATGATCGTCTGGAAGAGCGGGCAGCACGGCTTCAAGCCGGATTCGAACGTAACGCGCGAGAGCTGGGGATTCCTGTCACGATTAACCGTGTCGGTTCTATGGTGTGTCCGTTCTTCACAGACGAGAAGGTTGTCAATTTTGACACTGCTAAAACGAGTAATCAGGACCACTTCCGCCGTTACTTTACTGAAATGGTCAATGAGGGCGTTAGTGTAGCTCCATCTCAATTTGAGGGCATGTTCGTATCAGGTGTGCATACAGTTGAGGATATTGATGCGACCATTGAAGCGAACTATCGCGCGCTCAAACGTCTATGAGTTGGAAAGGCAGCTGGAAAAGAAGAGGACCGTGGCTGGAAGTCACACCAGGGCGAGAAATTGCAACTGATGAAAATCGCGCTGAAGCTGTGGACCGCTGGTTGCTGAACCGTCTGGGATTACCGGACAAGCTGTGGCGCAGGCTACGGCATGAAAAAGGGATTGAACTTACAGGGGACCGGCTACGGCTGGCCCTTTTTCCTGTAGTGGACCTCGGCGTCATCCCACGTTGGTATGATTTGAAGATACTATACGAGGATGATTTTTGCTTGGTTGTACACAAACCAGCGGGGATGGCGGTCCATCCAGACGGTGGTGTAAAGGATGGTCCGCTAACATTGGATCATGCTGTCGCATCCTACTATGAAATCAACGACATTCATACAGCAGTACGGCATGTACATCGTCTGGATGTGGACACGACAGGCCCGGTGCTATATGCCAAAAATGAATTTTCGTTGCTCAAGCTGGACGAACAAATGCGAGCTAAAGACATCGGTCGTCGCTATGTAGCTTTGGTACGAGGGAAAGTACCTCCATCGCTGCGGACGTTGGATTGGCCGATTGGCAAGGATAGGCATCATAAACAGCGCCGCCGTGTATCCCCAACTGGACAGAAGGCGGTTACCCATGTGGAAGTTGGTGAAGTATGGGGGAGTGGTCCGAATGCGGTCAGTCTCGTGTATCTGACGCTGGAGACAGGTCGGACGCACCAGATACGCGTACATCTTAGTCATGCTGGCTATCCTTTGCTTGGGGACGTATTATACGGCGGTCGTGCTGCTGATTTTGGCAGACAGGCCCTTCACGGAGAGAGCCTCACCTTCTGTCATCCGCTGAGCGGCGAAACGATTATCGTCGAGGATGCTTGGCCGGATGATTTTCAAAAGCTGCACAAACAGCTATAAAAGATGGCATGCCTTCTATTTTGGCGCATATACTTGAACCTAGAAACGGTTTGCAATATGGAGTTTCCGTGCGCCTGACACGAGTCAGAGGATGTGCGGAGGCTGCCCAAAGGAGGATGCCATCCTTGAATAAACAACAGAATGATCAGCCGCAAGGCTTGCGTTTTGATATCTATGAACGCATTCATTTGACGGAGGAAGCTGCCGGGATTGCCGAGTTGGAGGAAATTGAGCTTCTGCCACGCATTCAGGTTGTAACCCACGGCGACCATGCCGCTTTGCGAGGGCATTTGCTGCTGGAGGGCGTGTACCGCACACCTGAACAGATGACGAGCGAGCTTCATCATTTGATCCCTGTGGAAATTACCATTCCGCTTAACCGGGTAGGAAGATTGGAAGATATCTCAGTGGAAATTGAAAATTTTGATGTGGACCTGCTCTCTTTACGTAGTCTAAACATTACAGGGGTGCTTTCTTTGCATGGGGTGGAAAGCTCGCATGCAGAGGAGACGGCGGTTTGGCTGGATGAGGAATTTACTGTGGTGCATGCACCTGAACATCCGGCTCCATCTCTTTACGGCGCTGGAGAGCATCGTCACGAAGAGGTTTATTCTACCCAAGACTCGGTATACAACAACATTTCAGACCCGGAAACTTCATACAAAGTACCAGCACAACAAGAGTCAGCTTACTGGGAACAGTCGTCAGAGGATCAAGGGGAACAGAAGCCATCATTGGAGCATCAAGCTTATGATCCGATAGTAGATCCGAACCGATATTATGAGCCGTGGACGGGAAAAGTAGTTGAAGACAGCTCTTCCGAAGTTAAGCATGAGCAAGAGGCGTCGGAAGTGTGGGCATTTCAGCAAGAGGAAGCAGAGACGGAAGGGAACGAGCCCAAAGTATCCTCTGCATCTCCTAATGTAGCATACGACCCTTTGCTGTCAGAGCCACATTCTGCCACAGAGTCGGAGATTTATCTGGAGCCGCAGTTGGAAGCAAGTCAGGGGAATGACTTTGACTTCAGGCCTGAAGCGTCAGAACAGGTAAACCATGAAGTTCAGGATACCTTTACTGAGGAAAAGCCAGAGATGCGCGTGGCGCTTAACAGTAAAAAGAATGAAGGAGCAGACGAGCCGGACCAGGTTGTCTACTCATCATTGCTTCAATCCAGCCGTTCGGTGAAGGAAGCCGAACACCAGCAGCAGCTGGAACATGAACCGCAAGGTCAGGATCAGAAAGCCGAGGAAGAGCGTGAGGATGCCAAGTGGAAAAATCTTTTTTTCCATACACAGGATGAAACGCCTTTCCGCAAGGTGCGGTTATGCATTGTACAGCGCGAGGATACACTGGAAACGATAGCAGACCGTTATCAGCTCAGCACACGGGAGCTTCAATTGTATAATAGATTGGCAGAGCATCATGTAGAAGAAGGGCAGGTATTGTACATCCCTTGATTCGGTTGCTGAAACATGCGACGAAGTGCTGACTATCGTCAATGAGAAATGGGTGTTGACTATAGTCAATGGGAAATGTATGATGTGGTATAGTTATTGAAAGACTGAGATCGGGAAGAGTAGGCAGCAAGCCCTTCAGAGAGTGGAATTGCAGCGCTGTGAGGTTCCGCAGGAAGCTACTGGCCGAAGTCACCCGGGAGTCGCCTGTTTGAACGGTTCCTCATTTCATTCCTTCGGAAGGTAAGAGGTTCACGGTAGAATAAGGCCGGTCCGCAACCGTTATCTGCATAAAGTGTCACACCATGTGTAATGGATCAGTGGATACATACACTAGGGGTGAAACAAAGGTGGTACCGCGAGAGAACAGCCTTTCGTCCTTTGAGGATGAAGGGCTTTTTTTATTTGCCAATTGAAAATCATGGAGGTATCCTGATATGTCAGAACAAGACAACAAGACAACCTTGGAAATGCCAACAACGTACGATCCCAAATCAGCAGAACAAAAATGGTACAAAACGTGGATGGAGAAGGGCTATTTCCGCGCCGGGCAACATCCAGAGGCAGAGCCTTTTACTATCGTTATTCCACCACCGAATGTTACGGGTATGTTGCATATTGGACATGCTCTTGACTTTACTTTGCAGGATATTATTATCCGCGCCAAGCGGATGCAGGGTTATGATGCCTTGTGGCTGCCAGGGGCAGACCATGCAGGTATTGCTACTCAAACAAAAGTAGAGCAGAAGCTACGTGAAGAAGGTTTGACTCGCTATGATTTGGGCCGTGAGAAGTTTTTGGAGAAAGTGTGGGAGTGGAAAGATCTTTATCTGGACAATATCCACAATCAATGGGAGAAAATGGGTTTTTCTCTCGATTATTCTCGTGAACGTTTTACATTGGATGAGGGACTGTCCAAAGCGGTACGCGAAGTATTCGTTAAACTGTACAAAAAGGGTCTGATTTATCGCGGTAAACGCATCATTAATTGGGACCCTGCTGCACGTACCGCATTGTCGGATATTGAGGTGGAATACAAAGAGGTGAACGGAAATCTGTACCACCTGCAATACCCTCTGAAAGACGGTAGCGGATTTATTACTGTAGCCACTACACGCCCTGAAACGATGCTGGGCGATACGGCTGTAGCTGTACATCCAGAAGATGAACGCTATAAGCAAATGATCGGCAAAACGCTTGTGCTTCCAATCATCGGGCGTGAAATTCCGGTCATTGCGGATGACTATGTAGATAAAGATTTCGGTAGCGGCGCGGTTAAAATCACACCGGCTCACGATCCGAATGACTTTGAAATGGGTCAACGTCACCAGTTGCCTCAAATTACGGTGATGGACGAGACGGGAACGATGAATGCTGAAGCAGGCAAATATCAGGGACTGGATCGCAGCGATTGCCGTAAGCAAATCGTCGCTGATTTGAAAGAGCAGGGTGTACTGATTCGTATTGAAGAGCATGTACACCAAGTAGGTCATAGTGAGCGTTCTGGCGTAGTTGTAGAACCTTATCTGTCGACGCAATGGTTCGTGGAAATGAAGCCTCTGGCAGCTAAGGCGATTGAAGCACAGAAGGCTGGCAACGGTGTAAACTTTGTACCGGATCGCTTTGAGCGTACTTATCTGCATTGGATTGAAAATGTGCGGGATTGGTGTATTTCCCGTCAATTATGGTGGGGACACCGTATTCCGGCTTGGTATGATGAGGAAACCGGAGAAGTTATTGTATCGGCGGAGGACCCTACCACTTTGCCTGAATATGCCGGTAGAAAACTCAAACAGGATGAGGATGTACTCGATACTTGGTTCAGCTCTGCTTTATGGCCGTTTTCGACCCTAGGTTGGCCTGAGCAGACAGAGGATCTCAAACGCTATTATCCGACGAATGTTCTGGTGACAGGCTATGACATTATTTATTTCTGGGTATCGCGTATGATCTTTACCGCGCTGGAGTTCACGGAAGAGATTCCGTTCAAGGATGTACTTATGCACGGTTTGGTTCGTGACGCGGAAGGAAGAAAAATGTCCAAATCCCTGGGCAATGGTGTTGATCCGCTCGACGTGATCGACCAATATGGTACCGATGCAATGCGTTATATGATCTCCACCAGCAGCACACCTGGACAAGATCTTCGTTTCCGCTGGGAACGTGTGGAGCAGGCGCGTAACTTTGCCAATAAAATCTGGAATGCATCACGCTTTGCGCTGATGAATCTGGAAGGCGTCACTGCGGCAGATATAGACATTGCTGGTGACTTGAGCACCGTTGACCGTTGGATTCTGCACCGTCTAAACGAAACTTCACGCGACATCACGCGTCTAATAGATGCTTATGAATTTGGCGAGACAGGCCGCCTTCTGTATAACTTTATTTGGGATGATTTGTGCGACTGGTACATTGAGTTTGCGAAGCTTTCCCTATATGGCGATAATGCAGAGGCGAAAAAGAAAACACAATCGGTACTTGCATACGTTTTGGATCGGACACTGCGCATGATTCATCCGTTCATGCCGTTTATCTCCGAGGAAATATGGCAGCACCTTCCGCATGAGGGAGAAACGATCACACTGGCCGCTTGGCCTGCTTACGATCCTGCTTTCGAGGATAAGGACGCGGTCGCTGAAATGAATTTGCTGATCGACGTGATTCGTGCTGTGCGCAATATCCGCGCTGAAGTCAACGTGCCGATGAGTAAAAAAATTGAATTGCTCATAAAACCCGGCGATCAAGCCGTTCTTGATATCATTAACCGCAATGGAGAGTATGTACGTCGATTCTGTAACACGTCTGAATTCGACGCAGGCTTAGAGTTCACCGCTCCAGATAAAGCCATGACATCTATTGTTAGCGGCGCAGAGCTATACCTGCCGTTAGCCGGACTGCTAGATATTGCCCAGGAAATTAGCAGACTTGAAAAAGAACTTCAGCATTTGAACAGTGAAGTGGAGCGCGTGGAGAAAAAACTCTCCAACCAAGGCTTTGTGGCGAAGGCACCAGCCAAAGTCATCGAGGAAGAGAAGGCCAAGCAAGCCGATTACTCAGATAAGCGCGCTAAAGTTATCGCACGTATTGAAGAACTCAAGGGATAATTTCACTCACAATAAAATGACCTGAAGGTGAAGAGGATGTCAGATACGATCAGGGGCGGCGACATAGCCCCTTTACAAAGTTATGATGAAGCAGTGGAATGGATTAATGGGTTGATTCCGTTTGGCATTAGACCCGGACTGGAACGAATCGAACAGCTGATGAGTAGGCTGGGTGATCCGCAACGACATCTGAAATTTATTCATATTGCAGGAACCAACGGTAAGGGCTCGACTTGTGCCTTTCTAACCTCTGTGCTTCTGAAATGTGGATACGATGTTGGGACCTTTACTTCTCCGTACATCACCCGATTTACGAACCGTTTTCAATTCAACGGGACCGATATTCCAGATGAAACGCTGGTTTCACTGGCCAATCGCTTGTATCCGTTGGTGAAAGAAATCGCAGATAGTGAGTTGGGATCACCTACGATGTTTGAGGTGTCCACAGCGTTGGCTATTTTGTACTATGCTACGGTAGCTTTTCCAGATGTTGTGGTATGGGAGACAGGCCTCGGGGGAAGGATGGATGTAACTAATATCGTGAGTCCTATCGTTTCGGTCATTACGAATGTCGGCTATGACCATACGGACATTTTGGGAGATACACTGGAACAGATTGCAAGAGAAAAGGCTGGGATCATCAAGCCGGGCGTACCTGTCGTCAGTTGTGTTTCCCAGCCCGAGGCTATTCAGGTCATACGTGAAACGGCGGCCAAGCAAGGAGCTACCTTGTACCTGGCAGGGGAACAATTTACGTATGAACGGTTAAACGGGAATGAAACAGGTCAGACCTTTTCATTCGCCGGACCCTTCCGACATATGGAAATCGACATCACGTTGTTAGGTGAGCATCAATGTTCTAATGCGGCAGGAGCTCTGATGGCACTTGAAGTCCTACGTCAGTATATGGCTTTTGTGTTGGATGATGAGGATCTGCTGGAGGGATTTAGGCAAGCTGCCTGGGCAGGGCGTCTCGAACAAGTCAGTACCTCGCCGAGAATTGTCCTTGATGGGGCTCATAATCCAGAAGGGGCGCAAACGCTGGCCAAGAGTCTCCCACAAGTGTATTCGTACAAAAAATTGGTTTTAATGATGGGGATGCTATCAAACAA
Organism: Paenibacillus sp. JJ1683; assembly: GCF_053006485.1. NCBI lineage: Bacteria > Bacillati > Bacillota > Bacilli > Caryophanales > Paenibacillaceae > Paenibacillus > Paenibacillus sp. JJ1683. The sequence continues at coordinate 4,371,649 of NZ_CM129820.1, read as the reverse complement.
GCATCATGAGGCATACTTGCAGCATATACTGCCACTAGTGGATACGCTTATCCTGACCGAGCCCGATTTTCGCCGCAAAATGAATGCCGCTGATTTGGCTCATCTCGTGGAGAAGCTGCGGCCGTCTTATGCCAAAACGGATTTAAAAATTATTGTAGAAGGTGACTGGAAAAAGGCTTTAAACCTGCTTCAGTCACATACGGAAGCGGAAGATCTGGGGGTGGTGTCCGGCACGCTGTATCTTATTGCGGATGTACGGGCTACCCTTATGTATCAAACCGATTCGGAAAAAGGTTGGTGAAATTTGTTGATTACTTCGGAACATGTTCATTTTATCGGTATCGGCGGCTACGGGATGAGCGCGATTGCTCGGGTCATGCTGGAGATGGGATATACCGTGACTGGCTCAGATGTGGCATCACAGGAGCTGACAGAAAAACTGGCGGCAAAAGGCGCAAAAATATATATTGGACACACGCCTGAACATATTGCGGGCGCAGATATCGTCGTCTATTCAACAGCATTGTCACGTGACAATGTAGAGCGGGTGGCAGCAGAAGAATTGAATATTCCAACACTGCACCGTTCGCAGATGCTGGCTCGCTTGCTTAACGAACGTAAGGGTATAGCGGTTGCGGGTGCGCACGGGAAAACGACAACCTCTTCTATGATCGCTCTGGTTATGGAGAGATGTAACGTTGACCCAACGTATATTATCGGCGGCGAAATCACGAATTTGGGGACGAACGCCAAAGCGGGGAAAAGCGAGTTTGTCGTTGCCGAGGCGGATGAGAGCGATGGTTCTTTCCTACAATATCATCCTTGGCAGGGGATCGTAACCAATATTGAAGCAGATCATTTGGAAAATTACGATGGGGACTTCAATCGCCTGAAAAGTGCTTACGTGCAATTCTTGAGCCAAATTCGGCCGGATGGAGCAGCTATTGTATGCGCAGATGATCAGAACATCCGAGAGATGCTGCCTCAGCTCCAAACTCGGGTCATTACTTATGGGGTAGAGCATGAAGCGGATTACATGGCGACAGATATCCAACTAGGTGACCGCCGATTAAGCTTTACGATGAGCCGTAAGGGAACAGCACTCGGAACGATTGAATTGTCTGTACCTGGTAAACATAACATGTATAATGCGATGGCTACCGTGATTTCATGTCTGGAAGCAGGGATTCCATTTGATCAAATTGCTGCAACTATTGTGGAATTTCATGGAGCGAAACGTCGTTTTCAAGTGCTAGGTGAAGGCAATGACATTTTGATTATTGATGATTATGCGCATCACCCAACAGAGATTGAGGCTACGATCAGTGCAGCGAGAGCAACTGGCAAGCGTATTATTGCCGTGTTCCAGCCACAACGCTACAGTCGTACCTTTTTCCTGCTGGATGCGTTCAGCCGTGCGTTTAGCGAGGCTGGTGAAGTGATCATTACCGATATTTATTCACCAGCGGGAGAAAAACAGATTGAAGGTGTGCATTCTTCCAAACTGGTGGATTTAATCGTCCAAAACAGCAATGCGAATGCAATCTATTTACCAACCAAAGAAGCTGTGATCGAAGAGCTGAAAGATCGGTTACAACCAGGCGATCTTGTGCTGACAATGGGAGCAGGAGATATCTGGAAAGCTGGCGACGCGTTAGCACGCCATCTTCGCGGGCAATAAGTGTAATACGTATGAACATGGGCTGTTACGCCAATGTATTATAGCTTTGAAGGGTATTCCGAACACGAAGGTGTTTCGGGATACCCTTTTTTTGTAAAGCTGAGGCATATTTTCTCAGCTTGACTCATACAACAGACTATGAGGAAGTATGGGACAAGGAGGGAGTGCATCCATGAACAAGGCCAAGATGACATTCCGGTTCGATCAACAGTTGCCGGAAACAAGCCGGGAGGATAAGCTACAGGTGCTTCCGAACCAAAATGAGTCATTTACGAACGGACAGCGTGACACGATCAGAGATACGGAGTTATATCACGATGATGAGCTTTATCAAACGGATAACCAGCATAAAGGTATGGAACGGACTAGCAGTATGGAGAAACATACTCGAACTACACAACATTCAGAGCTTGGTAAGCCTGTGGAGACGAACAAACGCACTGCAACTCGGCGCTTTACTCCAACATTGAGGGTACAAGAGGGATGGGACGACCCTTTTGGTCGTTCGGCAGCTTCCTGGTCAGATGCGGACATTCTACCGGAAAGTCCGGAAGAGGACGATGTTGAGGTTGAGGAAACCTATTATTCCGGTCAAGAGTATAGAAAGCGTCCACCTCACCCTTCCAGATGGAGATTAATCGGTTCTGTAGCCAGCGCGTTGGTGACTGGAGGCATGTTCGGATATATTTTGTTGTTACTGTTTAACGGAGGCGGTATGGTCCCGGGATCTGATCCTTCTGCTGATGAGGCTGTGCCTGTTTTTAAAGAATCTGTTGATGTCGATAACACGTATGCAAAAGAGAATGCTGCCCCTGTCGCCGTCGTAGCAACTCAAGTGCCTCCACAAACCTATTATTTGCTGCAATATGGGGTTTTCAGCACTCCAGAGCGGGCTTTACAGGCAAAGGAAGAACTGTTGAAGGCAGGCATTGCAGCAGGAGGGGATAGCGAGGATCAAAACCGGGTATATGCAGGAATATCGTCGGATAGGGAGCAAGCCAAGTTGCTCAGTAATCAATTGAAGACACAAGGAGTGGAATTGTATGTCCGCGAGCTCGAATTACCTGGATTCGAAAAAGCGGCTTACGGAGGTAATGGTGATAAACTCACTACCTTTTTTCAGTTAAGCAACTCATTAGTGGGGAAGCTGAGCGGACTTTCTTCAAATTTGCTCAGAGAAGAAGGCTCAAATGCGGTGTCAGCCTCCGACATGAGCGAGCTGAACGACCTGCATCAGCAGTGGACACAAAATGTCGCTGCACTTCCCACTGGTCTTCCGAAGGAAGCGGCTGCCACCGCTACCTCGCTTGAAAAGGCGATGAACAGCGCAGTCTCTGCACTTGGAGAATATAACAAGAATACAGCCAAGGAACACATTTGGGAGATTCAGTCCTCCATGATGGAATATGTTTTGCGTGAGAAGGAATTTATTCAATTCATAAAACAGTAGACTAACCATACTTTCCGGCAAGGAACTGGAAATAGTTCCCCATGCCGGATTTCTGTTTGTATTGCAGTACAAATCACCGTATAATAATGAAGGTGTCAAAAAATGGCGAGGGAAGATCAGGATGAAAAAAAATGTAGGAATGCTTATACTGTTTTTGTTGCTCGGTTGGCTTTTGGGTGCCTGGATTGCTAAGGCCCTTCAATCGGTCAAAGTCCTTTCCTTTCTGACCCACCCCACTACGATATCCTGGTCACCGAGAGCGGATCTGGATATTATCAGCTACAACATAACGATAAATTTTGAATTGAGCCTGCTTAGTCTGATCGGCATCATCGCCGCATTCTGGCTGTACCGCAGGCTCTAACTGATGAAAAGGAGCTTCCCTTATGGACGGGAAAATTACGCCCCGCATTATTCTGGCATCGACTTCACCAAGAAGGAAGGAATTACTCGCATATTTGAGACTCCCCTTTGAGGTGGTGCCGAGTCATGCGGATGAAAGCACGCCTGAGAGCTGGACGCCTCAGCAAATCGTGGAGACCCTTGCGGCCCGCAAAGCCGAAGCGGTCGTGCGCACTGCCGCACAGTCCCAGGAAGCTGGATTGGTGATTGGCAGTGATACGATTGTCGTGCTGGAGGATTCGGTATTGGGCAAGCCTGCCGACCATGCGGACGCGGTTCGCATGTTGACTGCATTGCAGGGAAGAACACACCGTGTGTACACCGGGGTAGCCTGCATACATACCGGAACCGGCAAGATGCTTGTTAGACATCGCCAAACGGATGTCACAATGAAGCCTTTGAGCCAAGAACAAATTGTGGCATACGTAAATACTGGTGAACCGTCTGACAAAGCAGGATCGTATGGCATTCAAGGCATGGGTGCTACGTTGGTGGAATCTATTCAGGGTTGTTATTTTAACGTCGTAGGATTGCCGCTTTCTTTGCTGTCGGACATGCTGTCCGATTTTGGAGTAAATGTGCTGCGTCCATAAAAGGGGATAAACATATGCTGGAGTCGCCAATACTGATGCTTCGCGACCTCCCCCATGAAGAACGACCAAGAGAGCGCATGATGACATATGGGGCGGATGCCTTGAGCAACGCGGAGTTGCTAGCAATACTACTGCGTACAGGAACACAAAGAGAATCATCTGTGCATTTAGCGCAGCGTATTTTGCAGCAGGCAGGGAATCTGCGTCAACTGGTGGATATGAGTCTGAGCGAGTTGACCCAGATTAAGGGTATTGGAAATGCTAAAGCGATACAGCTAAAAGCGGGTATCGAACTCGGGCGTCGATTGGCATTGTCACGCCACTTGGAGACCCCGGTGATTAGTTGCCCGCGGGATGTGGCAGATCTGCTGTTCGAGCAGCTTCGTTATTTGCAGAAAGAGCATTTTGTTTGCCTGTTTCTAAATACCAAAAACCATGTCATTGCTCAGGAAACGCTATCTATGGGCAGCCTGAATTCCGCCATCGTGCATCCTCGTGAAGTATTCCGGGCTGCAATCAAGTGCAGCAGTGCTTCGATTATTTGCGCTCATAACCATCCGAGCGGTGATCCGAAGCCAAGCCCGGAAGATATCCAGTTGACCCGCCGCTTGATGGAAGCGGGCAACATCGTGGGTATCGACGTGCTTGATCATATTGTGATCGGGGACGGGACCTTTGTAAGTTTGAAGGAACAAGGTCTGATATAATATAATATTTAAATCAAACATTTAAACACGACCGGATAAACCGGCCTGAATAAACCGTTTATACAGGGATAACAGATTTCAGGGAAGAGAAAAGGAGATTAACATCATGCTGGGTGGCTTTACAAAAGATTTGGGAATTGACTTGGGGACGGCAAACACGCTTGTATACGTAAGAGGTAAGGGAATCGTGGTTCGTGAACCATCTGTAGTCGCATTGCGTACAGATACAAAAACCATTGAGGCTGTTGGGGAATCTGCGAAAAAAATGATCGGTCGCACACCGGGAAATATCCGTGCAATTCGTCCAATGAAGGATGGAGTCATTGCCGATTTTGATACGACTGCAACGATGATTAAATATTTCATCCGTCAGGCGCAAGCACAACGTTCATTGTTTCCACGCCATCCGAACGTGATGGTTTGCGTGCCTTCGGGCATTACTGCAGTGGAACAGCGTGCTGTTGAAGATGCGACCAAGCAAGCAGGCGCAAGAGAGGCGTACACGATTGAAGAGCCGTTTGCAGCGGCAATTGGCGCTGATCTGCCGGTATGGGAGCCTACGGGCAGTATGGTTGTCGATATCGGTGGAGGTACAACCGAAGTTGCGGTCATTTCCTTGGGAGGGATCGTAACAAGTCGTTCTGTACGAGTGGCTGGCGATGAAATGGACGAGTCTATTATTCAATACGTGAAACGTCAATACAACCTGATGATTGGTGAACGGACTTCTGAGCAGTTGAAAATGGAAGTTGGTTCAGCAATGCCATTAGAGCAAGTGGAAACATCGGAAATCCGCGGACGCGATCTGGTTACAGGCTTGCCGAAGACAATTACGATTACCTCCGATGAAATTAGCGAAGCATTGTCAGACACCGTGAATGCGATCGTGGACGCAGTCAAAGTAACATTGGAAAAATGCCCTCCCGAGCTGGCGGCGGACATCATGGATAGAGGAATTGTACTGACTGGTGGTGGAGCACTACTGCGCAACCTGGATAAGCTGTTGGCAGGTGAGACCGGAATGCCGGTGATCGTAGCGGAAAATCCTCTGGATTGTGTGGCAATCGGTACGGGTAGAGCACTGGAAAATATCCATTTGTTCAAATCGCGCAGCAGTTCTGCCGTCCGTTCCAAACGTTGAATCGGGGGTGTAGGAACTGTTTAAGCTGTTTGGCAATAAAAGACTATTTGTTCTATTGATCGGAATCGTTCTGTTTATTGCCCTTATGGGGATTACACTTGGACAGAGAAGTTCCTTAACCTGGCCCGAGAAGTTCGCCAGAGATTCAATTGGCTTTGTGCAAGGTATCTTTTACAGGCCCGCTTCAGCAATAGCGGGCTTCTTTGAAGATATTGGCAATATGCGTAGTATTTACGAAGAAAATGAGCGGTTAAAAATAGCCGTGGCTAAGCTGACTCGTGACCAGATTCAGACTCATAATTATGTTGAGACAAATGCCAGATTGCAGAATGAACTGAAGTTCACCCAAACGCAAAAGGCGAAAAATAATTATGATTATCGTGTTGCTCAAGTGAACAGTGTTAGCAATGATTCCAAAACGCTCGTGATTGATATTGGTGAGAAGGATGGAGCCAAGGTTGGTCAGGAAGTCAGTTCACTTGAAGGATTTGTTGGAGTCATTAGCCGCACGGGGAATTTTACGTCTACCGTTACGCTGTTGACTACATTGGACCCTAAAAATCCGAATTCTTATGCTATTGCAGCGACAGTCTTGGGTAAGGAAAATCAATCGTTTGGTATGATTGAAAGCTATGATCCGGGTACGAACAGATTTCAAATGACTCGCATTGAAGAAAAAGATCCAATCGCAAAGGGTGATCAGATTATTACGTCTGGTGCAGGCGGGAAGTTCCGCAAAAACCTAATGATTGGAACGGTGGAGAAAATTCAGGTTGGAGAGTTCGGCAAAACACGGACAGCGATTATTAAACCGGCAGCCAGCTTTGTGGATTGGAAAGAACTGCTCGTCCTCTACACTCCTGAGGTACCGGAATAATGAAGATGCGCGGTCAGGTTTTGATACTGCTGCTGTTTGTCCTGTTTATAGCTGAAGGAACGATTCTTCCGTGGCTTCTCCCGGATAGTTGGCATTCAAGAATGGTCCCAAATTTTGTGTATGTCGTAATTTTGTTTGTATCTGTGTATTACAGCCGTCATACAGCGTTGGTGCTAGGTATTGTTTTTGGACTTATTCATGACGTAGTGTACTACGGGTTTATCATTGGCCCTTATTCTTTTGCAATGGGATTGTCTGCATACTTATTAGGGCTTGTGTTTACAGCTAGACGTGCACCGATGCCCATTATGATGGCGGCCGTGTTGATTGGTAGTTTCTTGCTGGATTCTATGCTCTTTGCCATTGATCAGCTGTTCCAGCTGAATCATCAGACTTTCAATTGGGCACTTGCTCAGTATATGATTCCTGATTTATTTATCCATTTTCTGTTCGCCCTCATCATTTATGTCCCTGTTCGCAAGCAATTACAGCGTTTGGGTACCCGTGTGAAAAAGGAAGAGACTGTCTAGGTCTTTTTACACACATTTTGTCCGGGTTAGCAGGGATTTGACGTCCCGGGGACGAAATGATTGAGATAGGAGGGACAGGCTAATGGCGGTGAAATCGAATCATGTCACGATTAAAGGCATCAAAGATGGCCTGGTATTCCTGCTGGACGATCAATGCGAATTTGAGGATTTGCTGGGTGAGCTGCGTTTTAAGCTGGAGCACAGTCATCAAAATATTTTAACAGGCCCGATCATTCATGTGGATATTAAGCTGGGAAGTCGGGAAGTAACGGAGGAGCAGAAGGAAAGTATTCTGGAGATTTTAAAGCAGAAGGGTAATCTGCTCATCAGGTCTGTAGAATCACCCGGATTGCCTGCGGTAGTGCAGGGCAAGCCCCCCATTCACACGGTGACAGGGATTATCCGCTCAGGACAAGTGCTTCATCACGATGGAAACTTACTCTTTTTGGGAGATGTTAACCCGGGTGGAATTATAACTTGTACCGGTGATATTTATGTCCTTGGCGCTCTGCGGGGCATGGCGCATGCAGGGATGGAGGGAAATAGTGAAGCGATTATCGCGGCCTCCTATTTTGCACCAACACAGCTGCGAATTTCCGAAATGATCAGCCGTCCACCAGATGAATGGGAGACGCGTGAATCCGGCATGGAATTTGCGTATCTCAAGGATGGCGCTATGCAAATAGACAAAATGAGCAATATTGTGCGTCTGGGCCGCGATTTTAACGTGTTCAAAGGGGTGTAGCACATGGGAGAGGCTATCGTCGTCACTTCAGGAAAAGGCGGCGTCGGCAAAACGACGACGTCAGCCAATATAGGAACAGCGCTTGCACTGCTCGGCAAAAAGGTGTGTTTGGTGGATACGGATATCGGTTTGCGTAATCTAGACGTTGTGATGGGTCTGGAAAACCGGATTATTTATGACCTTGTTGATGTAGCGGAAGGTCGTTGCCGTCTGAATCAGGCACTGGTTAAGGACAAGCGTTTTGAGGAGTTGTATATGCTGCCAGCTGCTCAAACCAAGGACAAGAGTGCTGTTACGCCGGAGCAGGTCAAGGATATTATTTTAGAGCTTAAGAAGGATTTTGAATATATATTGATCGACTGCCCTGCGGGTATTGAGCAAGGCTTTAAAAATGCCATTGCCGGTGCGGATCAGGCCATTGTTGTAACTACTCCAGAAAATGCTGCTGTACGCGATGCAGATCGGGTCATTGGTTTACTGGAAAGTTCACATGTGATATCACCTAAATTAGTGGTTAACCGCATTCGCAATAGTATGGTTAAATCCGGAGATATGTTAGATATTGATGGGATTCTACAAGTGCTTAGCATAGACCTTATTGGGATTGTACCGGATGATGAAATGGTAATTAAAGCAGCTAATACAGGAGAGCCTACTGTTATGAATCCGGATGCACAGGCAGCGATTGCCTATCGGAACATTGCGAGACGAATCTTGGGCGATACTGTGCCTCTTATGCAGCTGGACCAGAAGAAGAGCGTGATGACACGCTTTAAGAAATTTTTTGGTATGGGTGGATAAGGAAAACAGGAAGATTTCTAAGGTAAGTGTTACAGTAGCGTTCATTTGTAATACTAGACACTTAAATAAGTGGCAACTTATTTAAGTGTTTTTGGTTTGCTTTTTTAATTTCTATGATAATGGTTCGTAAATTTAGTTCATTACATAAATGTTATAAATACAAAACATATCCGGTGCGCTAGCGCCGGTTTTTTTGATTTTTTAGGGTATGTAATTCCCACCCGGACAACATAAGTTGAAGCCCGTCCTCATAAGATGTAATAAACTTACCTCGCTGAGGGGGCTGAATAAGATGAACAAAAATTCCGGAATCAAGCAGCGCAGAAAAGAACGTATACAGCAGCTAATCGAGGGAAACAAAGCGGAGGCGTATTCCTCAGGCACAGATCAGGACAGGTACGGGTACAGAGAAATGAAATCGATGCCTGTAGTCAGTGCCAACTCGCCCAGAGACCCAGAAACCGAGTGGAAAAATGATCGACAACGTTGGCAGCAATCTTTTGGGGCAAATCGTGGTCCGTCTTTTTGGAGTTCCTTTTGGCGCAGAACTGTCATAGCAACAGTGTTATTTGGAGTGGTATGGGGCTTATTTCGCTGGGATATTCCCTATGCAGTAAATTTGAGAATGTTTGTCGCGGATGCCTTGAATAAGGACATGGATTTTGTAGCCGCCGGACAATGGTATAAAACTTATTTTGACGGAGCTCCTTCCTTTTTACCGATTTTTGGCGAGGAGCATGAAACGAACCAGGTAGACGCTAGTCGAAAGGGCTCTCCACCGATTGAAGGCAATATAACACAGCCGTTTGTACTGAGCCTTAAAGGAGTAGAAATTACGCCGAATGTTACCGATAACGGGGCAATCGCTGTTAAAAGTATAGATGCAGGACGTGTATTAGACGTATTAAACCATCCCAAAAGTGGGATTTCGGTTACAGTTCGTCACACTGGTGGCATCACAGCAACTTACGGAAGACTTTCACGCTCTATCTTAAAAGTGAACGATTGGGTTCAGGAGGGTGAAGAGATCGGTGTATTGCCAGCAAGTCACAGCGGTAGCGAGGTGGCAACTTTATTTTTGGCAATTCAAAGAGGGGATCAATACATTGACCCGTCGGAAGTGGTAGCCCTTGATTAATGTCCGAGGGGTGACCCTATCACTGCATCCACTGTTTGTACTAGTTATGCTGACCTCTGTGTTAACTGGACATTTTATCGAGATCATGACTTTATTTACACTGGTGTTTATACATGAACTAGGTCATGCGACAGCTGCTTCGTTGCTGGGAGCGCGCTTACTTTCCATACAGATGTTACCCTTTGGAGGAGTGGCTGTCATTGAAGATCAGGGGAAGCTCAATGCGTGGAAGGAGATTGTCATTGCCCTAGCAGGCCCCCTGCAAAACGGAATCATGATCATCATCCTTTTGTGGCTTAGGCATGTGAGTGGGTTGGAGCATGATTATGTAAATTATATAATTCAAGGGAATGCTGTTATTGCATTGTTTAATTTGTTGCCCATTTTACCGCTCGATGGTGGGAAAATATTACAGTCACTGATTAGCTTATTCTTTTCTTATCATCGCACATTAGTATGGACTTTTAGAGCCAGTATCGTAACCAGTCTGCTGTTTTGCCTGTATGGTATTTCGCCGTTATTAAGGCAAGATGAGCCTTTACATTTAAATCTGCTGGCGGTAGGGATTTTTTTGCTTTATTCTAATATTGTGGATTATCGGAATATCCCTTACCGTTTTATACGTTTTTTGCTGGGGAGGGACGAGCTTTTTTACCGCGAAGCGGCTAAAGGAAGCATTGCTTTACCTATTGTATCCCTGCCAGTGAAACATTTGGAGCCTGTTTTGCGTCTTTTCAGAAGAGATCGATATCATATGGTTTACGTTATGAATGAACAGGGACGGATTGTAGCTGTATTGCCGGAGCAACGACTTATACGCTCTTATTTTGCGGCACGCCCGCCAAATGGTGGAGAATCCAAGCCCAAATAATGTTTTATGAATTGAGGAAGAGGCTGTATTCAGAGAGGTTGAAAAACCATGAAGCAAATGATTGTACAATGCCAACAGCAGATGACCCAAATGGCACTGTTGGAAGAGGGACGGTTGGTTGAATATGCGGCTGAACTACCGCGAAAACGGGGAATTCTAGGTTCTTTTTTCAAAGCTAGGGTGGTCAATGTGCTACCGGGAATGCAAGCCGCCTTTGTTGACATTGGACAGCGCAAGAATGCCTTTTTGTATGTGGATGACGTACTTCATGCTCATTTGGACAAGCAGCCAGAGGTAAAGCCGTCCATTTCTGAACTGTTAAAGGTGGGGCAGGAAATCGTAGTACAGGTATTAAAAGAGGCAGTTGGTAGCAAAGGAGCCAGGGTGACCACTCATTTTTCACTTCCCGGCCGCTGGATTGTTTACATGCCCCGTGCTGATTATGTGGCCGTATCCAAGAAGATTGAGCGTGAGGGAGAACGTGCCCGTTTGAAAGCAATGGGAGAGCAACTGCGCACGGGTGAGGAAGGGGTCATCATTCGTACTGTTTCAGAGGAAATGAGTATAGAGGCGATTGAAAATGATCTGAATCAACTACGTAAGCAATGGGAGGCTATTCAGCGTAAAGCGGGCGAACACTCTGCACCGTGTGAATTGCACCGGGATCTGAGTATCGTTCAGCGTTTAATTCGCGATGTGTTTACACCTGAGCAGGATGAACTGGTCATTGACAGTGAGGAGCAAGCAAAGGATGCAGAAATAATGCTGCAACAGATCGGTTCTGCGAAAGCTCATGTAAGTATATTTCGCAGTGCAGAAGAAACTATTTTCAAAGCTTATGGCATTCATGAGCAGTTGGAACGCGATTTTGCGCGAAAGGTATGGCTTCAGGGTGGCGGATACATTGTCATTGATCATACGGAGGCATTGACCGTCGTTGATGTGAATACTGGGAAGTTTACGGGCGGCAGTAATCTGGAAGAGACGGTGACCCAGACTAACATTGAAGCAGCAGAAGAAATTGCCCGCCTGGTACGTGTCCGTGATATTGGTGGTATTATCATCATTGATTTTATTGATATGGAACAAGAGGAGAATCGTAGGGAAGTATCCTCTGTGCTGGAGGCAAGATTAAAAAAGGACCGGACTAAATCCTATGTTGTCGGTTGGACGCGGTTAGGTTTACTGGAAATGACCCGCAAAAAAGTGCGTGAAGAAAAGACTCTCGTATAGAACGTGCGTAATCAAAATTATTTCAAAACTAAAGGTTGAATGTGTACGAAGCTTGTGCTACAATCATTTAGTATGTGTGATGCGTAAGATTGGCTGCACATGCTGTAACCGCTCCAATCAGGTACTGAAGTGCAGTATCTTAAAGAAACTGCCACCTGCTATTAGGCGAGTCTGAGACATAAGGAGGTGCAAGCAAATGTACGCAATTATCGAAACAGGTGGTAAGCAATACAAAGTTCAAGAGGGCGACGTATTGTTCATCGAGAAGTTGGAAGCTAATGATGGTGAAACTGTAACGTTCGATCGTGTTCTGGCAGTGTCCGGCGACAATGGCTTGACAGCAGGTACACCGCTTCTTTCTGGAGCTTCTGTAACGGCTAAAGTTGAGAAGCATGGTCAAGGTCAAAAGGTCATCGTATACAAATACAAACCTAAAAAGAACTACCATGTGAAGCAAGGTCATCGTCAACCGTACACGAAAGTGACGATTGAAAAAATCCAAGCGTAAGAGGGTGCGATAATTGATTATCGTGCGTATTATACGACTGGAGGATGGCAGCATACAGGGGTTTTCTGTTAAAGGTCATGCGAATTTTGCTAAATCTGGCGAAGATATCGTATGTGCTGGTGTTTCGGCGGTAACCGTAGGAACTGTCAATTCGATTGTAGCTCTTACGGACGTTGAAATGGAAACGGAAATGGAAAACGGCTTTTTAAGCGCGTATCTATCTCCTGAAAGTTATCATGATGCGAACGCACAGGTTCAACTGTTGTTGGAATCCATGGTGATTATGCTGACAAGCATTGCTGAATCATACGGTAAGTATATTCAAATAGAAAATAAACAAAGAAGGAGGTAGACATCATGTTGAAATTGACATTGGATCTTCAGTTATTCGCATCGAAAAAAGGTGTAGGTTCCACAAAAAACGGACGTGACAGCAGATCGAAACGTCTTGGAGTGAAACGTGCTGACGGTCAAGCAGTTACCGGCGGTAGCATCTTGGTTCGTCAACGCGGAACGAAAATTCACCCGGGCACGAACGTGGGCATCGGTAAGGACGACACTCTGTTCGCGAAAGTGGACGGCGTTGTGAAGTTCGAACGTTGGGGCCGTGATCGCAAAAAGGTGAGCATCTACCCGATCGACGTTGCTCCAGTAGCAGCTACTGTAGAAGCTTAATAGCGGCTTAGACACGCTGAAAAGCCTCCGGCACTTTTGTCGGAGGCTTTTTTGCATGATGGTAATGAACTGGAAAGTTAGTCTGTGCTATACTGGATTAAGGTTGTTGACTAGTCCATTTAATTATCGCAGAACGGAGAGAAGCCATGTTCCAGCGGATAAGAGCGCCTTATCTGGCGTTGGGTTCCATTCTGATTCCTTTGGTTTTTTCACTGCTCTATCCCAAAGCATTAACGATTATCATACTAGCTGTGTGGGCTGTAGCTGCTGCTTGTTTTGGTATGTGGTATACCCATAGACAGGTTGAACTTGAGCGGAAAGCTGCTTTGCGTTCTTTTGAGCGTACAGCGATAGCGACGCTTAACCATCATCGGCATGACTGGATGAATGATTTACAGGTGCTTTATGGCTATATTCGTATGAATAAGCATGATAAATCAGCTGCTTATGTGGAAACAATAAAAGGGCGGGTGTCGGAAGACAGTAAAATATCTAAGCTGGGTATTCCCTCGCTGGTGTTTTATTTGCAGTCTTTTCGCGTGAACGCCGGAAATTTACAATTGTCGGTAAAGGTTGAGGAAGAGTTAAAGTTAGACGCTGTCATGTCTCCCGAAGACGGCGAGTCGCTTGCCTCGGCCGTCATACAAACGGTGCGTGCGTATCAATATGGCGGGGGCCGGTCGTCCTGGGGAGAAGTGCGCAGATTGACACTTTATTTCGGTATGGATCAGAATGATGTTATCGTCCGCTTTGAAGGAAGTGACATACCTGCCGACTTAAATATACTAAAGCAGGTCAGATCCGTACTTGGAAGTGAACGCCTTCGAACAGAGAAGCTCCCTACAGGAGATATGCTTCAAATTCGAATGCAGTGCCAGACATAAGGAAGGTGTAACCATGTTTGTAGATAAAGCGAAGATTTTTGTTAAAGGCGGTGACGGTGGAGACGGATTAATTGCGTTTCGCCGTGAAAAATATGTTCCTAATGGTGGCCCAGCTGGTGGTGACGGAGGGAACGGTGGAGATGTGATTTTCCGTGTAGATGAGGGTTTGCGCACCTTGATGGATTTTCGATACCAACGGCATTTTAAAGCCCAGCGTGGAGTAAAAGGTCGCAACAAAAGCCAACACGGAGCCAACGCAGAGCACATGATCGTCCGTATACCACCGGGAACAGTTATCATGGATGATGACACTGGTGAAGTATTGGCAGATATGACACGTCATGGTCAACAGGTCGTTGTAGCTAAAGGAGGACGCGGAGGACGCGGTAATATTCGTTTTGCTACACCGAGCAATCCAGCGCCTGAATTGGCTGAAAACGGTGCGGAGGGGCAAGAACGTTATATTACACTTGAGTTAAAAGTGATGGCTGACGTAGGCTTGGTCGGATTTCCTAGTGTAGGAAAGTCTACCTTGTTGTCAGTTGTAACTTCCGCAAAACCTAAAATTGGCGCATACCACTTTACAACGATTACCCCAAATCTGGGCGTCGTAGATGTGGGGGATCAGCGGAACTTTGTGATGGCCGATTTGCCTGGTTTGATCGAAGGAGCTCATGAAGGCACTGGACTGGGTCATGAATTCCTGCGGCATATTGAGCGGACGCGAATCATTATCCATGTTGTGGATATGGCGGGCTCTGAAGGACGTGACCCGTTTGAAGACTGGACCAAAATAAACGACGAATTAAAGCAATATAATGCAGCTCTGGCTGAGCGTCCACAAATTGTGGCGGCCAATAAAATGGATATGCCGGAAGCTGAAGAAAATCTTGCTCACTTCAAAGAGCAAATTGCTGCGATACGTCCTGACCTTGAAATCATGCCTATTTCCTCTTTGACACGTCAGGGTGTAAAGGAACTGCTCTATCGGGCTGCTGATCTGTTGGATCAAATACCGGACGAGCCGATTGTTGAGGAAGTAGCCGAAGTCAATGAACGTAAGGTATTTAAGTTGGATACGGCCGAAGACGAGGGCTTTACGATCGTACGTGAAAACGACACATTCGTGGTGCACAGCCCCAAAATTGAGCGCATGATGAAGCGCATGCAGATGAATTCGCATGATGCCATCTTAAAATTAGCAAGAACGTTGCGTCATATGGGTGTGGATGCTGAGCTACGTAAGCGTGGTGCCACAGATGGTACATCTGTACGCATTGCTGATTTCGAGTTCGAATTTGTAGAAGGTAGCAGCTACTACTAAAAATTAAATAAGGCTTTAAAACCTGAACGGTTACTGCACTATAGGGAATTCTATAGAAGGCAGTAGCCGTTTTTTGTATTGTTAGCTTGCCGATTTTCATGAGTTTCGATATAATGTCCTCTATACAAAAACATAAGTCTTTGAGGAGAGGACGTTCTTGAAAGAGCGCTATTACTTGGTACGGGAAGATATTTTGCCTGAAGCTATTGTTAAGACCATACAGGTAAAACTGCTGCTGGCTTCGGGAGATGTTAAAACCGTACATGATGCTGTGGAGCAAGTTGGGCTAAGCCGAAGCGCCTTTTATAAATATAAAGATGGCATACATTTGGTTAACCAGTTGGAGCGCGAGCGAATTGTCAATATCTCTATTGATCTAGAGCATCAATCCGGCATGCTGTCTAGGGTGCTCGGCAGAGTGGCAGATTACGGAGGTAATGTGCTGACGATCCAGCAAAGTATTCCACTGCAAGGCAGAGCCAACGTAGTCATCTCAGTAGAAATGTCCAGGCTTAGTGATGAATTGGGTGTTCTGCTGGAGGGCTTGGAGAGCATTTCTGGAGTCAAGCGGGTCCGCCTGATTGGGCAAGGCTGAGGCGATACAGTTCGTTAGATAAAAGTTAGCAGGAGGGGAATGGATGAAACCGGTCAAAGTAGGATTGTTAGGCTTGGGGACTGTAGGTACGGGAGTCGTTCGAATCGTTGAGGGTAATCAGGAAGACTTGAGCAGACAAGTCGGTTCACCGATCGTCATTGAAAAAATAGCTGTAAAAAACATAGAAAAGTATCGTGCCATTGAAGTGGACACCGCCAAGCTTACGGAGGACCCGTGGGAAGTCATTCGAGATCCTGAAATTGATGTGATTATCGAAGTCATGGGTGGGATTGATCAGACGAAGGAGTACATTCTCGAAGCGCTAGAGAGGGGCAAGCACATTGTAACGGCCAACAAGGACTTAATGGCATTGCACGGTTCTGAAGTATTGGCAAAGGCACAGGAAAAACAATGTGATATTTTTTATGAGGCTAGCGTAGCGGGCGGTATACCGATCATTCGTACGCTCATCGAAGGTTTCTCCTCTGACCGTATTACCCGCATTATGGGGATTGTGAACGGGACAACAAACTATATTTTAACTAAAATGAGCCAGGAAGGAGCCTCGTATGAGGAGGTTCTTAAGGAAGCCCAAGAGCTTGGATACGCAGAATCTGATCCGACCTCAGATGTCGAAGGATTGGATGCGGCCCGAAAGATGGCGATACTTGGGACCCTTGGTTTCCGTTCCAATGTAGAGCTTAAGGATGTAAGCGTGAGCGGCATTTCCAAGGTAACCAGTGAAGATATTGCTTTTGCTAAAAGATTAGGATATGAAATGAAATTACTTGGCATTGCAGAGCGTCAAGGTGATGAATTTACGATTAATGTTCAGCCAACTATGGTGCGCAAGCAGCATCCATTGGCTTCGGTGAACGGGGTGTTCAACGCAGTTTATGTACATGGTGAAGCGGTGGGTGAAACCATGTTTTATGGTGCAGGTGCAGGGGAAATGCCAACAGCTACATCAGTTGTGGCTGACCTGGTGGCTGTAGTGAAAAACCTCAAACTCGGCGTAAATGGGCTTAAAGCAATCGTACCCTACAATCCGAAGAAAATTAGCAATGACGAAGACGTGTATTTCAAAAATTTCGTGCTTTTGCACGTGGATGATAAAGCGGGGGTATTGGCACAGATTACGCAGGTATTTGCTGAATTCAATGTCAGTTTGGCATCTGTCGTGCAGCAACCGAATGAGACTAATCCCGATGCTGAAATTATTATTGTGACTCATTTAGCTAGCAAAGCAAGTATGCAAAAGGTTTTGGAACATTTTGAAACTTTAGACGTGATTCGCCGCATCAAGAGTGTATACCGGGTAGAGGGATAGTCAATAAAAGCAGGAGGAATCATCTGTATGACCGTTTTGAAAACAGCAAGAGTGCGTGTGCCAGCTAGTACGGCCAACCTGGGCCCTGGCTTTGATACATTGGGCATGGCATTGTCTCTATACGCATGGATTGAACTAAAAGAGGCCAAGCAGACATCTTTTCATCTGTACGGAGATCAAATGAATGGTGTTCCCCAAGATAAAACCAATTTGATTTACAAGGTAGCACAAATGGTTTTTCGTGAAGCAGGTGTATCTGTTCCTGAGCTGGAAATTTCGATGTACTCGGATATTCCGCTTACCCGTGGTTTGGGCAGCAGCGCTTCCGCCATTGTAGGTGCCCTGGTGGCTGCTAATACGCTGATTGGCTCGCCTCTGTCGGATTCCAAGCTATTTGACATGGCAAGCGCTATCGAAAAGCATCCGGACAATGTCGGAGCCTCTCTGTTTGGTGGTATTATTACTGCTATGTGGGATGGCGAGCATGCCAAGCACTTACGGATTGAACCGGATGTTAATCTAGAGGTAATGGTAGTTATTCCAGATTTTCAACTGTCTACGTCGAAGGCCAGAGAGGTCCTGCCTACCCACGTATCCTTGAAGGATGCTGTATATAATATAAGTCATGCTTCAATGCTGGTAGCGGCATTGGCATCGGGCCGAACAGATCTAATCGCCGAAGCGATGCGGGATCAGCTTCATCAGCCTTACCGCGCGGCACTAGTGCCGGGTATGACAGAGATCCTACAGGATGCGCACCATTATGGTGCATTGGGTGTGGCCCTTAGTGGTGCTGGACCGACGTTGCTGGCATTGATGGATCAACGGGAAAATCGCAAAGCGGAGCTTGAACTGTATTTAACGGAGACAATGAACAAAGAAGGGATCACTGCGTCTGTTTTGAAATTGCGCCCAGAGGTTGAAGGGGTTAAAGTATATACAGAAGGGAATACACACCCTTTTATGGATATGATTAAAGGGGAACTTACGATATGAAACGAATTGCACTTCTTCCTGAGGGGACTGTTTCTCATGAAGCGATTAAATATTTGTTAGGAGATACACCCTGTGAACTTCTATTTTACAAACATATAGCAGACGTATTTCAGGCAATAGACAAGGGACAGGCAGACTATAGTGTAATTCCTATTGAAAATACGATTGACGGCTCTGTGAGTTTGCATATGGACTGGCTTGTACATGAGGTAGACATTCCAATGCAGGCGGAATGGGTATATCCTTCGATTCAAAATCTTATTGGACATCGTAGTGAATTTCTTGGGGATCAGGACGAGCTGGATTTGAGCAAAGTGGTCAAGATTATGTCCCATCCTGTAGCGCTTCCCCAATGTAAAGAATTCATACAAGCTTTCGCTCCTCAAGCTGAGCTGGAGAGTGCAGGAAGTACGGCCGAAGCCGTCGAAATTGTTAAACATAACCCAGGTAAAGGTTGGACCGCTCTCGGAACCAAGCTTGCGGCTGCCAAACACGGATTGGACATTTTGGCCAGCAAGGTGACGGATCACGATAACAATTTTACCCGCTTTGTCTTGATTGGACATCAACCTGTAAGGTTCCCGCGTACGCCAGAAGGCCAGCGAACCAGTATTTTGGTCACGCCGCCACAGGATTTCCCGGGAGCGCTGCATCAGGTTTTATCTGCATTTGCATGGCGCAGGTTAAACCTGTCTCGTATTGAATCGCGTCCGACCAAAAAGCAATTGGGGAATTATTATTTTTACATTGAAGTTCTGGAATCTCTGCATTCCGTTTTGCTTCCGGCAGCCTTTGCAGAGATCGAGGCTTTGGGGTGCCATGTACGCATTCTTGGCTCTTATCCAAGCTACAAGTATGTTGAAGCAGCGATCGAACCTATTTTGAAGGAACATTAATCGGAGGTGTGGTTGTAATGGCAGAACAATGGATCTATCTGGATGGGCAGCATGTAACTAAGGAGAACGCAAAGGTTTCCGTATATGACCATGGTTTCTTGTACGGAGACGGTATATTTGAGGGTATTCGTATTTATAACGGAAATATTTTTAAATGTAAGGAGCATTTAGAGCGTCTGTATGATTCTGCGAAATCTATTCAGTTGAACATTCCGTTGTCTCCTGATGAAATGTTGGAAGCCATGGCTGAAACGATTCGCCTTAACGAAATGCGTAATGGATATATTCGATTGGTTGTATCCCGTGGTGCTGGAAATCTAGGTTTGGATCCCCTTCGTTGTGCAAAGGCGAGTGTCATCATTATCGTCGAGCAGCTCGCCATTTACCCGGAAAAAGCTTATTTGACAGGTCTGAAGACAATCTCTGTCTCTCAGCGTCGCAACATCCCGGATGCTTTGAATCCAAAGATTAAATCATTGAACTACCTCAACAATATCCTGGTGAAGATCCAGTCTAACTATGCTGGTGTAGGTGAGGCTATTATGCTCAATTCCCAAGGATATGTGACGGAAGGTTCTGCTGACAACATTTTCATTGTCAAAAATGGAGTGTTGTACACACCGCCTTGTTATTTGGGAGCGCTTGAGGGGATTACTCGTAATGCTATCATCGATTTGTGTGCTAAGCTTGGATATTCGCTTAAGGAGCAACCTTTTTCATTGCATGATGTATATGTCGCGGACGAGGTGTTTTTTACGGGAACTGCGGCAGAAGTGATTGCAGCTTATGAAGTAGATGGTCGTACGATTGGCTCCGGTGTTGCTGGTCCAGTGACTTTGGAGCTTCTGGCTGAGTTCCGGAAGATTGTGGATCAGGATGGCTATAAAGTGTGGCAGGACTAAAATAATCGAGATCCTTTTGACTGAATGCTTGTAAGAGTATTCGGTTGAGAGGATTTTTTTGTTTGTAGGGGGTCATTCGCCCGGGAGGTGCATAGGATGTAATAACAGAAGCCGGGCGTTTATCCCGCCCGAACGAAAGTCTAGGAGGTTTGTGACCTGTGAAAATACACATCGTCAAAAAAGGTGACACTCTATACTTACTGGCACAGAAGTATAATGTGACACTAGAGAAAGTTATTGCCGCC
Source organism: Paenibacillus sp. JJ1683 (assembly GCF_053006485.1). Taxonomy (NCBI): domain Bacteria; kingdom Bacillati; phylum Bacillota; class Bacilli; order Caryophanales; family Paenibacillaceae; genus Paenibacillus; species Paenibacillus sp. JJ1683. The sequence goes on along the minus strand of NZ_CM129820.1, from coordinate 4,351,125 downwards.
AATCCCCAATTGGCAGACCCTAATCAGTTGAGCATCGGTGAGAAAATCAAAATTCCGACAGATCCTGTTACGATGGAAACACAGCCGTCAACGGTCTATCAACACAAGGTTAAGCAAGGTGATACGTTATGGAAGTTGTCCAAGGCGTGGAATGTACCGCTTAAGATAATTATTGATGCCAATTCCCAACTTAAAAACCCGAACGCACTTCTGGTTGGAGAAACAGTTAATATTCCACACTACAAAGAAAACGCATCTGATCTTTCTATGAATAAAAAAAATACCGCAGTGAAAGAAGAGATGACACAGCCTAAAACCGAATCCCCGACCAAGGAAGAACTTACCCAGCCCAAGGCGGAATTAACACAGCCTAAACCGGAGAATATGCCTAGCCCTAAAGAAGAAATGACACAGCCGAAAGAAACAGTGAATCCTCCTAAGCTTCCTGAATTAAAACTGCCTGAAGCTCCTATGGCGCCCGTCAATATGGCACCCGTGAACATGGCACCTGTCAATATGGCGCCCGTAAATCCTGCTCCACCTCAATTGCAGCCCATAATTACTCAACCTGCCCCACCTCAACAAATGCAACCTATAGTCACTCAACCTGCCCCACCTCAACAAATGCAACCTATAGTCACTCAACCTGCCCCACCTCAACAAATGCAACCTATAGTCACTCAACCTGCCCCACCTCAACAAATGCAACCTATAGTCACTCAACCTGCTCCACCTCAACAAATGCAACCTATAGTCACTCAACCGATTGCACCTAAACCGCAGCTTCCAATTAATATCGAAAAGCAACCTGTAACTGAAAAGTTTTGTGGCTGCACAAGCTCGAAGCCGATGGAAAATTCCTCATGGCCATTACAGCAACCGACATTTGATTACAGTCCGCCAATAAATGCAATGCCGAACTCGTTGTATCCGGGGATTGGGTCTCCTCAGAATTGGGGGAATGCTCCTGTAAATACTTCCTTTGCAGAACATGCCTCTCCTACTGTAGTTGCAGATCAGGGCTATCATCATGACTGTGAGCATCCATGGTGCTGGGGACCTGTGCAGACAGCAGCACCCATACATGCTCATCCCACACCTTATCCTGCCTATTCAGATTGCTGCTGCACCCCTGGATATTATCCGAGTCATGAAGCGTCTGAAAATACATCCTATCCTGTCTATCCTCCATTTATCCACCAAGGGGGTCCGCAGCAGCAACCAGAGAGTGCAGTCCAGGGTAGCCAGTGGGGCAACGCATGGGGAGGACCACAATATAGTATGCCTGCAAGTGGATACGTGTCCGACTTTAGCCAACCAATGGCTCAACACGCCGCGAATCATCCATATCTTCCGTTCGCACATGGAAATGCACCTATGTATCCATTAGAGGGATATACAACGCCCTATATGTTTATGCCAGACTGTGGATGCCGGGAAGGAAACATCGAGTCGGCGCCAGCCTCTCCGGGAACGCAAGAGGTAGGTAACAATCTGACTATTCCATCGCAAAATGAAGGTGCTTCTTCAAAAAAAGACGATAGCGCGTCTAAAGGCAAATCAAAAGACAACTCTAGCAGTACATCCAAGGAAGAAACATCTAAAGCCAAGGTTTCAAGTGAACATGCTACTGTTAAGAAGCATAAATCCCGTAAATCGACAGGAGGAAGATCTCGCTCCTCATCCTATAGTGCTCGTGCACGTCAAAATCCATGGATTAATGACTGACGCAGATAAATATAAGAAAGAGGTAAACGCTATTACCGTCCCGATTTGTTAGTCATAAGGTGAAAGGAATAAATGTTAAAGAGGCTGTTATTCTGCTAGTTGAGAATGATAGTCTCTTTTTTTTAAATGCAGTAATCCTACACATGAATAATGTCACTAAAAAAGATGTTGCTAATTAGCTTAGTCATGTGGTATATTCTTATAGTTGTCTTTTACAAGATGATTAGCAACATAAAAACAAATTAGAATTAATTGAAAAATTCTCTTGAAAAAAAGTGTTGCAAAGATAAAAGAAACATGATATATTATTTAAGTCGCCGCTGAGATGCGGTGAAGAAACGAAGTGAGTTAAAGTAAAGAGTTACGCAAGTTTGATCTTTGAAAACTGAACAACGAGTGAGTACGGATTTTGTTTACAAAATCCAAAAGAGATATTTTATCTCGTCAGTTTCAACATGAGCTAATCGCTCTTTCTATATTGTTTCATCTTTGGTTCTTCTCATTGGAGTGGATGAAAATGAAACAGGTTGACGTTACTTTGTGACGTCTTTAATGGAGAGTTTGATCCTGGCTCAGGACGAACGCTGGCGGCGTGCCTAATACATGCAAGTCGAGCGGGGTTAGTTAGAAGCTTGCTTCTAATCAACCTAGCGGCGGACGGGTGAGTAACACGTAGGCAACCTGCCCACAAGACAGGGATAACTACCGGAAACGGTAGCTAATACCCGATACATCCTTTTCCTGCATGGGAGAAGGAGGAAAGGCGGAGCAATCTGTCACTTGTGGATGGGCCTGCGGCGCATTAGCTAGTTGGTGGGGTAAAGGCCTACCAAGGCGACGATGCGTAGCCGACCTGAGAGGGTGATCGGCCACACTGGGACTGAGACACGGCCCAGACTCCTACGGGAGGCAGCAGTAGGGAATCTTCCGCAATGGGCGAAAGCCTGACGGAGCAACGCCGCGTGAGTGATGAAGGTTTTCGGATCGTAAAGCTCTGTTGCCAGGGAAGAACGCTTGAGAGAGTAACTGCTCTTGAGGTGACGGTACCTGAGAAGAAAGCCCCGGCTAACTACGTGCCAGCAGCCGCGGTAATACGTAGGGGGCAAGCGTTGTCCGGAATTATTGGGCGTAAAGCGCGCGCAGGCGGCTCTTTAAGTCTGGTGTTTAATCCCGAGGCTCAACTTCGGGTCGCACTGGAAACTGGGGAGCTTGAGTGCAGAAGAGGAGAGTGGAATTCCACGTGTAGCGGTGAAATGCGTAGAGATGTGGAGGAACACCAGTGGCGAAGGCGACTCTCTGGGCTGTAACTGACGCTGAGGCGCGAAAGCGTGGGGAGCAAACAGGATTAGATACCCTGGTAGTCCACGCCGTAAACGATGAATGCTAGGTGTTAGGGGTTTCGATACCCTTGGTGCCGAAGTTAACACATTAAGCATTCCGCCTGGGGAGTACGGTCGCAAGACTGAAACTCAAAGGAATTGACGGGGACCCGCACAAGCAGTGGAGTATGTGGTTTAATTCGAAGCAACGCGAAGAACCTTACCAGGTCTTGACATCCCTCTGACCGGTCTAGAGATAGACCTTTCCTTCGGGACAGAGGAGACAGGTGGTGCATGGTTGTCGTCAGCTCGTGTCGTGAGATGTTGGGTTAAGTCCCGCAACGAGCGCAACCCTTATGCTTAGTTGCCAGCAGGTCAAGCTGGGCACTCTAAGCAGACTGCCGGTGACAAACCGGAGGAAGGTGGGGATGACGTCAAATCATCATGCCCCTTATGACCTGGGCTACACACGTACTACAATGGCCGGTACAACGGGAAGCGAAGCCGCGAGGTGGAGCCAATCCTAGAAAAGCCGGTCTCAGTTCGGATTGTAGGCTGCAACTCGCCTACATGAAGTCGGAATTGCTAGTAATCGCGGATCAGCATGCCGCGGTGAATACGTTCCCGGGTCTTGTACACACCGCCCGTCACACCACGAGAGTTTACAACACCCGAAGTCGGTGAGGTAACCGCAAGGGGCCAGCCGCCGAAGGTGGGGTAGATGATTGGGGTGAAGTCGTAACAAGGTAGCCGTATCGGAAGGTGCGGCTGGATCACCTCCTTTCTATGGAGAATCGTTTCCTGCAATGGAAGCATTCAAATCAGCAGGTGTATATACCTGCGACCGGATATTCAATTCGGTTCATCACATTCGTGTGAATGAAATGGATATCCTGAACTTACTCACTCGTTGCTCAGTTTTGAGAGTTCAAACTCTCAAGTTTCGACGAATGTTTCATTCACACATCGTGTGGAACCGAAATATTCATCGGGCTTCGCTTCGACGAAGCGAATTGCACCTTGAAAACTGGATACCGAAACGAAATTGCGTTTTAGAATATTCCTTTAAGCTGATCTTGTGTAAACAAGTGAAATAAAGGTAGCAGATATCGACATTTTCTTTCTCTGAAAGAGAAGTCTAGGTTAAGCTACAAAGAGCACACGGAGGATGCCTAGGCGCCAGGAGCCGACGAAGGACGTGGCGAACAACGATAAGGCCTCGGGGAGCTGTAAGCAAGCTTTGATCCGGGGATGTCCGAATGGGGAAACCCGGCTGTCTTCATCGACAGTCACTATTCACTGAATTCATAGGTGAGTAAGAGGCAGACCAGGGGAACTGAAACATCTAAGTACCCTGAGGAAGAGAAAACAATAGTGATTCCGTCAGTAGCGGCGAGCGAACGCGGATTAGCCCAAACCAAGGAGCTTGCTCCTTGGGGTTGTGGGACGTCTCACATGGAGTTACAAAGGAACCGGTTAGATGAAGAGGTCTGGAAAGGCCCGCCAGAGAAGGTAAAAGCCCTGTAGTTCAAAACCCGTTCCCTCCGAGACGGATCCCGAGTAGTGCGGGGCACGTGAAACCCCGTATGAATCCGGCAGGACCATCTGCCAAGGCTAAATACTCCCTGGCGACCGATAGTGAAGCAGTACCGTGAGGGAAAGGTGAAAAGCACCCCGGAAGGGGAGTGAAATAGATCCTGAAACCGTGTGCTTACAAGAAGTCAGAGCCCTATGATATTTTCCTTTGGAAAAATCACGGGTGATGGCGTGCCTTTTGTAGAATGAACCGGCGAGTTACGTTCCCGTGCAAGGTTAAGGTGAAGAGCTGAAGCCGCAGCGAAAGCGAGTCTGAATAGGGCGAATGAGTACGTGGACGTAGACCCGAAACCGGGTGATCTACCCCTGTCCAGGGTGAAGGTGCGGTAACACGCACTGGAGGCCCGAACCCACGCATGTTGAAAAATGCGGGGATGAGGTGGGGGTAGCGGAGAAATTCCAATCGAACCCGGAGATAGCTGGTTCTCCCCGAAATAGCTTTAGGGCTAGCCTCGGAAAGAAGAATCGTGGAGGTAGAGCACTGATTGGGTGCGGGGCCCGCAAGGGTTACCAAGCTCAGTCAAACTCCGAATGCCATAGATTTAGTTCCGGGAGTCAGACAGTGAGTGCTAAGATCCATTGTCGAAAGGGAAACAGCCCAGACCATCAGCTAAGGTCCCCAAGTGTGTGTTAAGTGGGAAAGGATGTGGAGTTGCACAGACAACCAGGATGTTGGCTTAGAAGCAGCCACCATTGAAAGAGTGCGTAATAGCTCACTGGTCGAGTGACTCTGCGCCGAAAATGTAACGGGGCTAAACACACCACCGAAGCTATGGCTTGATGCTTTGCATCAGGGGTAGGGGAGCGTTGAATGCGGGTTGAAGGTGTACCGGAAGGAGCGCTGGACTGCATTCAAGTGAGAATGCCGGTATGAGTAACGAAAAGATCTGTGAGAATCAGATCCGCCGAAAGCCTAAGGGTTCCTGAGGAAGGTTCGTCCGCTCAGGGTAAGTCGGGACCTAAGGCGAGGCCGATAGGCGTAGTCGAAGGACAACAGGTCGAAATTCCTGTACCACCGTAATCCGTTATGAGCGATGGGGTGACGCAGTAGGGTAGTGACGCGGACTGATGGATGTCCGTCTAAGCAGTGAGGCTGATGTGTAGGCAAATCCGCACATCGTTAAGGCTGGGCTGTGATGGGGAGCGAAAATTATAGTAGCGAAGGTCATGATCTCAGACTGCCAAGAAAAGCCTCTAGCCAGGAGAAGGTGCCCGTACCGCAAACCGACACAGGTAGGCGAGAAGAGAATTCTAAGGCGCGCGGAAGAACTCTCGTTAAGGAACTCGGCAAAATGACCCCGTAACTTCGGGAGAAGGGGTGCCTCGGTAGGGTGAATAGCCCGAGGGGGCCGCAGTGAAAAGGCCCAAGCGACTGTTTAGCAAAAACACAGGTCTGTGCGAAGCCGCAAGGCGAAGTATACGGGCTGACGCCTGCCCGGTGCTGGAAGGTTAAGGGGAGTGGTAAGCCTTCGGGCGAAGCTATGAACCGAAGCCCCAGTAAACGGCGGCCGTAACTATAACGGTCCTAAGGTAGCGAAATTCCTTGTCAGGTAAATTCTGACCCGCACGAATGGCGTAACGACTTGGGCGCTGTCTCAACGAGAGATCCGGTGAAATTTTAATACCTGTGAAGATGCAGGTTACCCGCGACAAGACGGAAAGACCCCATGGAGCTTTACTGCAGCTTGATATTGAATTTGGGTACGATCTGTACAGGATAGGTGGGAGCCGTTGAACCTTGAGCGCCAGCTTGAGGGGAGGCATCCTTGGGATACCACCCTGATCGTATCTAGGTTCTAACTTGGTACCGTGATCCGGTACGAGGACAGTGTCAGGTGGGCAGTTTGACTGGGGCGGTCGCCTCCTAAAGAGTAACGGAGGCGCCCCAAGGTTCCCTCAGAATGGTTGGAAATCATTCGAAGAGTGCAAAGGCAGAAGGGAGCTTGACTGCGAGACCTACAAGTCGAGCAGGGACGAAAGTCGGGCTTAGTGATCCGGTGGTACCGCATGGAAGGGCCATCGCTCAACGGATAAAAGCTACCCTGGGGATAACAGGCTTATCTCCCCCAAGAGTCCACATCGACGGGGAGGTTTGGCACCTCGATGTCGGCTCATCGCATCCTGGGGCTGAAGTAGGTCCCAAGGGTTGGGCTGTTCGCCCATTAAAGCGGTACGCGAGCTGGGTTCAGAACGTCGTGAGACAGTTCGGTCCCTATCTGTCGTGGGCGTAGGAAATTTGAGAGGAGCTGTCCTTAGTACGAGAGGACCGGGATGGACGTACCGCTGGTGTACCAGTTGTTCCGCCAGGAGCACCGCTGGGTAGCTATGTACGGAAGGGATAAGCGCTGAAAGCATCTAAGCGTGAAGCCCCCCTCAAGATGAGATTTCCCAATTAGTAAGACCCCTTGAAGACGACGAGGTAGATAGGTTGGGGGTGGAAGTGCAGTAATGCATGGAGCTGACCAATACTAATCGGTCGAGGGCTTATCCTAAGATAAGACGCAATGAAGTTTCGGATCCAGTTTTCAGGGTGTAACCTTGAAGGTATGTAGAAGTACATACGACAAGCGTATGGCTATTCATTCACACAATCCGTGATGAACCGAATAACCTTACGGAAGAATTTGCGAAGCAAATTCATGTTTGGTGGCGATAGCGGAGGGGTTCCACACGTACCCATCCCGAACACGACCGTTAAGCCCTCCAGCGCCGATGGTACTTGGACCGCAGGGTCCTGGGAGAGTAGGACGTCGCCAAGCGAGTTTTATAATTATTATTCCCTGATAGCTCAGTTGGTAGAGCACTCGACTGTTAATCGAGTTGTCACAGGTTCGAGTCCTGTTCGGGGAGCCATATGGAGAGGTGTCCGAGTTGGCCGAAGGAGCACGATTGGAAATCGTGTAGGCGCCAAAAGCGTCTCGAGGGTTCGAATCCCTCTCTCTCCGCCAGAATTATTTTATAGCATGGCCCGTTGGTCAAGGGGTTAAGACACCTCCCTTTCACGGAGGTAACAGGGGTTCGAATCCCCTACGGGTCATAGGTAGTATGGAGGCTTAGCTCAGCTGGGAGAGCATCTGCCTTACAAGCAGAGGGTCGGGGGTTCGATCCCCTCAGCCTCCACCATTTATTTTCAATAGATTTCCCTACTATTATCGCGGGGTGGAGCAGTTCGGTAGCTCGTCGGGCTCATAACCCGAAGGTCGCAGGTTCAAATCCTGCCCCCGCAACCAATTAACTTTTTAATGAGAATTATTATGGAACTGTGGTGTAGAGGCCTAACATGCCTGCCTGTCACGCAGGAGATCGCGGGTTCGAATCCCGTCAGTTCCGCCATTTTCACAAAGTTACATTACCCTGTTGGGAGCCATTAGCTCAGTTGGTAGAGCACCTGACTTTTAATCAGGGTGTCGAAGGTTCGAGTCCTTCATGGCTCACCATTCATGCACTTATACGTCATGAATATAATTGTATTGCGGACGTGGCTCAGCGGTAGAGCATCGCCTTGCCAAGGCGAGGGTCGCGGGTTCGATTCCCGTCGTCCGCTCCAATATTTGCGCCCTTAGCTCAGCTGGATAGAGCGTTTGACTACGAATCAAAAGGCCGGGAGTTCGAATCTCTCAGGGCGCGCCATTAATTTCATAAGCCGGTGTGGCGGAATTGGCAGACGCGCGCGACTCAAAATCGTGAGGGAAACCGTGGAGGTTCGAGTCCTCTCACCGGCATCTATTTCGGGATGTAGCTCAGCTTGGTAGAGCACCTGGTTTGGGACCAGGGGGTCGCATGTTCAAATCGTGTCATCCCGATTCAAAAGAAAGTCGCTGGAAGCAGCGGCTTTTTTGTTTATGTTATTATCTTTTGTATAATTCAGTAATCTTCAGGTCACACTAACACAAAAAGTGGGACGGAAGGGATTACTGTGAAGCGATTAAGTTGGAAAAAACAGATGAAACGGCGCTGGAAACAGTGGGGAAGAGCAGTGTGGGCATGTACTATTTTTAGTGCGGCTTGTTTACTGGCAGGTTTGGGCGTTCTGTTTTCGAATCATATGCAGGCTATGCTGTCGCACCCACTGGCTACTCCCGTTATGGCAGAGGTGGAAATGGAGGAGTTATCATATAGCCCGACCGAAGACCGATCCCCACAGATGCAGCTATTGCAAAGTATTCGTGCTTCCGGTATAAGCAGGAAGACCCGTTTGTTAACTACCTACGTATGTGGCACGGAGACCACTTCCTTGGGAACGTTAAGTTCAAAGCAGCTGGAAAATTTGCTGAAGCAACATCCCGATTGGAAGGGAAGGCTTAATACTAAAGGAGAAGTGTGGCTGGAGCGCAGAGTGGAAGATTTGTCAGAGTCATGCAAAGAGCGCGCATATATGGGCTTAAGCACTGATGGGCAGCTTACACTGTTTGAAGGGCTACCTAAAAAGGAAAAAGTAATTCGTACCTTTTTTCAATTGGATATAGGGTCAATGGAGACGGCCTTGCCGGAAGGGGTATATAAACAACTTCAGCAGGGAATCCGTGTACAGGATATAAATGAGTATAACAGTGTAATCTCCACTTTTAGTGATTTTGCAGTGGAGCGAACACAGAGGGTATTAAAGCAGCATTATTGATTACACCAAGTACGGAGACGTTAGGCTTTGCCCACGAGGTGAGGTTTGTAGCGTCTCTTTTTATGTTTTCACTCATGGTTAAACTTTTTCCTCTATTAGATACAAAGTTTTGTTATAATGAAAAGAACGACACATATGTTCGCTTTATATGGGATTTGGTCATGTATATTGACGATAGTGCTGGCTGTTGGTTAGTTACGTCATGTTTGAGCGATAGGGGAGAGATTTTTTTGCGTTTTCTAGGAATTGATCCGGGTATTGCCATTGTGGGCTTCGGATTTGTAGACAAGGTTGGTAGTAAAGTGGTTCCTGTGCAGTATGGCTGCATCCAGACGGAGGCACACACCCCCGAAGAAGACAGGCTACTTCATGTATATGAAGGCATGTTGCAATTAATTGATAAGTATAAGCCGGATGCGGTAGCATTGGAGAAGCTCTTTTTTAATCGCAACGTTACAACGGCTATGTCCGTAAGTCAGGCACGTGGAGTGCTGGTATTAGCTGCCAAACAACGTAATTTGCCTATAGGGGAATACACGCCGATGCAGGTAAAGCAGGCTATTGTAGGGTATGGCAAGGCGGAGAAGAAGCAGGTACAGGAGATGGTTAGAATGTTTCTAAAGCTCCAGGCTGTGCCCAAACCGGATGATGTAGCGGATGCTTTGGCAGTGGCTATTTGTCATGCGCATTCCTATGGACTAAATTCAAAATTAAATGAGGTATTACGAAAATGATAGATTTCTTGCGTGGTTCTGTAGCTCACTTGGAAAATGAATATGTCGTTTTGGATGTGCAGGGTGTAGGGTATCGGGTATTTTGTCCCAATCCTTACGCGTTCGCCAAAACGGAAGGACCGGTGGTTATTTACACTCATCATCATGTAAGGGAAGATGCAATTTTACTGTTTGGGTTTGCAACCCGTGAGGAGCAGCAATTATTCCGTAAACTGATCGATGTATCTGGTATTGGACCGCGTGTGGCACTTGGGATTTTGGGAGGCGGTACGCCTGCTCATGTGGTGACGGCGATTTATCAGGAGAATATCACATTTCTCACCAAATTACCGGGAATTGGTAAAAAGACGGCGCAACGTATGATTCTAGATTTGAAAGACAAGCTGGACGGTATTGGGGCGTTGGGAATGGCTACCGGATTGTTTGCGGAGCCTGTTGTAGAAGAAGGTCAAGGTTCGTATTGGAGTGAGGCGCGTGAAGCGCTTAAGGCGCTCGGTTACACGGATGCTGAGCTAGATAAGGTATGGAGCAAAATGAAGAAAGATGCGAAACCTGATGATTCAGCGGATATTTTGATGAAACGGGCTTTGCAACTGTTGTTTGCCGGATAGGACGCTGATGTCCGTGGATAGGATTCTGGTAAAAAGAGGAGCGATGGAATATGGATGACCGGATTATTTCCGCCAATTTGATGATGGAAGACCAGACGGCGGAGTTAAGCCTTCGCCCCCGTTATCTAAATGAATATATCGGGCAAAATCAGGTTAAGGAAAATCTGAAAGTATATATTGAAGCAGCCAAGATGCGTAAAGAAGCATTGGATCATGTATTATTGTACGGACCGCCTGGATTGGGTAAAACCACGCTCGCTAACATTATCGCCAATGAGTTGGGGGTTAATTTACGTACGACTTCAGGCCCTGCAATTGAAAGACCGGGAGATCTAGCAGCATTGCTAACCAACCTGCAAGAGGGGGATGTTTTGTTCATTGATGAAATTCATCGCCTTCATCGTACAGTGGAAGAAGTGATGTATCCGGCGATGGAAGATTTTGCGTTGGACATTATGATTGGCAAAGGTCCGAGTGCACGTTCGGTGCGTTTGGATTTGCCTCCCTTTACTCTTATAGGTGCTACTACACGCGCTGGGTTGCTCTCTGCGCCATTACGTGACCGGTTTGGCGTTATTAGTCGGTTAGAGTTTTATACGACAGACGAGCTGGCTTACATCGTGTCTAGGAATGCGGATATTATGGAAATTGAGATTGTCGGGGACGCGGCGGAGGAAATTGCATTGCGTTCACGGGGAACACCGCGGATTGCCAACCGACTGTTAAAAAGGGTACGTGATTTTGCCCAAGTGGCCGGAGACGGTATTATTCATTCAGAGTTGGCTGCTGAGGCACTAAGGAGACTTCAAATAGATCCACTCGGGCTGGATGAAATTGATCATAAAATGCTTAAGGCTATGATTCATTCATTCCGGGGCGGACCTGTAGGATTGGACACCATTGCTGCGACCATTGGCGAAGAGAGCCAGACGATTGAGGATGTGTATGAGCCTTATTTGTTACAAATTGGTCTTTTACAAAGAACACCTCGGGGACGAACGGTGACTCCGGCGGCATATGCTCACCTTGGAATTCCAATGCCAACAGACCCACGGTGACTAGAAAACCATGGTGCACTTTTAAAAATCATTGAATGCTATTCGTAAGTATGGCGATATGAAATGGATAGACAGATAAATTGAGGTAAGAAGTGTGTAAGTCCGATTCGAGCGGGTTCAAAATTTGGTTTATTCCGCCGATGTATTTAAAGGGAAATACGCAGGTCGAGATCCGATAAATCATGTAATAAAAGTGCTAGTCAGCTAGAATTGGGGGAGCTAGAAATGAGTGGAGAAACATTGAACCGAAAAAAAACTTTCGGAGCGTGGACAGGCGGCTTCAAACGAGCAGCAGTTATTATGGTATTAGCTACAGCTTGCATACCTTGGTCTTCGGGCGTTCACGCTGCTGCCGCCCAAGAAGATATTCGTGTAGTGATCTTTGCGGATCTAGGTAGTAAATATAAAGCGACAGTCCCCGCTGTAACTTTGAAATCATCAGGAAGCCTGAGTGTCGGCCAGAACAGTGGGGGAAGCTTTCAGGCTTGGATGGGACTGCCGGACAGTACGGCTCGTTTTAGTGTAGACAGCTATCGAGTGAAGGTATTTGAAGGAAATGAAGCGACTGCGATAAAAGCGGCTCAAGCTCTGCAAAAGACTAATGATAAACCTACTGTTTTTATCGGTTCAAAAAACGGTAGCTCTGTCTATCAAGTGTATGCAGGATTATATGCTAGTGAACAGTCGGCACAGGCTGCTGTGCAGCGGATTTCCTTAGCAACCGGAGCACAGGCCGAAGTTAAGGGAAACAAACATTGGTCGACGGGAAGCTACGGAACCGAGCAGGAGGCTAATCTTGTTCGCACGACTATTGCTGCCGCAGGCTTTGATGCTTTTACAGTAATTCAATCAAGAGGCCAGTACGCTGTATGGGTTGGAGAAGAAAGTAATGACAGCAAGCTGTCGGCCTTGAAAACAGAACTGGAGAGCAAGCAGCCCAGACTCACCCTTTCCAAAGTGAATACTACTCAAACTGGTCTGATTCTAAGACAGGAAGCAGGAGTAACGACAGGCTCACAGGCGATGTCTCATTACATGCTAAGTGGCTCTAATAACAGCAAGGTAATTGTCAACGGCGGTAATAATGGAATCCAAGTGGTCGAAAGATCACAGCGTACATATCGCGGCGACATGGAGATTGGCATGACGTCAGGACAGCTGGCGCTTGTAAATGAAGTCCCTTTGGAGCAGTATTTGTATTCCGTAGTAGGAGCAGAGGTCTATTCTTCATGGCCAGATGAAGCGCTCAAGGCTCAAGCGGTAGCTGCTCGCAGTTATGCGCTTGCCCAAGGCAATCGGTTTCAGATCGGCAATGTGGTAGATGGCACCCTAAGCCAAGCTTACAACGGTAAGAGCTCAGAACATGCGAATGTCAACGAGGCTGTAGATGCAACAGCTGGTGAAGTTATTAAGAGTGGCGGCAAAGTGGTCGAAGCTGTATTCTCTTCTAATGCGGGCGGTGTGACAGCAGATGCTTCCGAGGTGTGGAATAGTGGTGGTGAAGCGTTTGCGAGCGTGGACAGCTCGGGAGATACTTCGGCACAAAAAGGAGCACAAGAGTGGTATCACGTACTTCTCTCCAGTGGCAAGACAGGCTATATTCGCGAGGATAATGCTAAGGAGCTGGAGGGAGTTACAGAAGCAGGGTTAGACAAAATCACCGTCACTGCGGAAAATACAAATGTGCGTCCTATTCCCCAAATCCAATCAACGGTTACACCCGTAGCAAAGGCGCAGCCGGGCGAAGAGATGATTGTTTTGGAAAAGGTGCCTCAATCCGGAGACTATGCATGGGTTAGAGGCCCCTTTACAGCAGCTCAAATTGCTAAGTCCTTGCAAGGAAAAATAACTGGCACGGTACCATCCTCTATTAATCACCTTGATGTCACCAAACGAGGTCCGTCAGGGCGAGTATTGGAGGTTGAAGCAGATGGCACCCCTTTAAAAGTGAAATATCCGGACATGTATCGCTCAGCGATGGGGGGACTGCCGAGCACACTGTTTGATATTGCGAGTACCGGCAGTTATACTGTATTAGGCGCTGATGGAGCTACTACTCATATAAGCGGCACACAAGGCACCCAAATTCTGTCTGCATCTGGCACCAGCACTTCAAGTGGTAACGGGGTGGTCGTCATGAATGAAGATCGCCATGCACGAGTCATCGACAAAACGCAAAGCTTTATTTTTACAGGTAAAGGGAATGGTCATGGCTTGGGCTTATCACAATGGGGGGCCAACGGTTTGGCAGAGCAGGGGTATGATTACAAGAAAATTTTGCAACACTATTACAAAAATGTGGATATAGTTAAGGACTGACCAATATATGAACGTAAACGACTACGATTTTGAACTACCTGAAACATTAATTGCACAGACGCCTTTGCTTGAGCGGACCGCTTCTAGATTACTGACGTTAAACAAAAACAACGGCGAAGTGGGACATCATACATTTTCGGATATTGTGCAGTATCTTCAGCCAGGGGATACGCTGGTTCTGAATGATACCAGAGTAATTCCTGCACGTTTGTTTGGCATCAAGCAAGACACTGGGGCTAAGGCCGAGGTTCTGCTGCTTAAACAACTGGAGGGAGACCGATGGGAAGCATTGGTGAAACCCGGCAAAAAGCTGAAAAAGGGAGCTGTTATTGTTTTCGGTGATGAGCTGAAGGCGGTTATTGAGGAAGAAGGAGATATGGGCGGAAGGGTACTTTCATTTTCATATGATGGTATTTTTCAGGAGATTCTGGATCGCTTGGGGCAGATGCCGCTTCCTCCGTATATCAAGGAACAGCTGGATGATCGTGAGCGGTATCAAACCGTTTATGCTCGGCACGAAGGTTCTGCTGCGGCACCAACGGCAGGGTTACATTTTACAGAAGAATTACTGGACCAAATTAAAGAGAAGGGCGTTACGGTTGCCTTTATCACACTTCATGTCGGTTTAGGGACGTTCAGACCGATGTCGGTGGATACGATTGAAGAACATGTTATGCATGAAGAATACTATTCATTGTCACAGGAAACGGCAGATATACTCAATGCAACCAAGGCACGCGGTGGGAGAGTCGTGGCAGTGGGAACAACCAGTTGCCGAACGCTGGAGACGGTGGGCAATAACTTCGTAGATGGTGTGCTACAGGCCAGCAGTGGCTGGACACAGATTTTTATTTATCCAGGCTATGAATTCCGTGTGGTGGATGCAATGATTACGAATTTCCATTTGCCTAAGTCCACCTTGGTTATGCTGGTCAGCGCACTAGCTGGCAGAGAGAATATTATGCATGCTTACCAGGAGGCGATTGACCAAAAATATCGGTTCTTTAGCTTCGGGGACGCTATGTTCATATATTAATTAAGGATGGTAGAGAAAATATGGCACCAGCAATAAGATACGAACATATTAAGACCTGCAAGCAATCAGGAGCACGTCTGGGGCGTGTACACACCCCCCACGGAGTTATTGAGACTCCAACCTTTATGCCTGTGGGAACTCAAGCAACTGTTAAAACGATGAGCCCTGAGGAACTGAAAGCGATGGATGCTCAAATTATTTTGAGTAATACGTACCATCTGTTTCTTCGTCCTGGTCATGATATTGTCCGTGAAGCGGGCGGACTGCACAAGTTTATGAATTGGGATCGTCCTATTTTAACAGACAGCGGCGGATTCCAAGTGTTTTCCTTAAGTGAAATGCGTAAAATTTCAGAGGAAGGTGTTCATTTTCGCTCTCATTTAAATGGAGATAAGAAGTTTCTTTCTCCGGAAGTGGCGATGGAAGTCCAAAACTCACTTGGCTCGGATATTATGATGGCCTTCGATGAATGTCCACCGTTTCCGGCTGAGTATGAATACGTGAAAAAGTCACTGGAACGTACCAGCCGTTGGGCTGAGCGTTGTTTGGAGGCACATGCGCGTCCTCATGATCAAGGTCTGTTCGCCATTGTACAAGGAGGCATGCATGAAGATCTGCGTAAGCAAAGTGCGGCAGATTTGACTTCCATGGATTTCCCGGGGTATGCTATTGGTGGACTGAGTGTAGGTGAACCTAAGCATTTGATGTATGAAGTGCTCGATTATACGGTTCCTCTGCTTCCTACCAACAAACCACGTTATCTGATGGGCGTAGGTTCGCCGGATGCTTTGATTGAAGGCTCCATTCGTGGTGTGGATATGTTCGACTGTGTACTTCCAACCCGAATTGCTCGCAATGGGACAACGATGACAAGTCAAGGACGTCTTGTCGTTCGGAATGCGAATTATGCAAGCGATTTTGGCCCGCTTGATCCGGCTTGTGATTGCTACACTTGTCGCAATTATTCACGTGCTTACTTGCGACATTTAATTAAAGCAGATGAAACCTTCGGGCTCCGACTGACAACGTATCATAACTTGCATTTCTTAATACAATTGATGCGTAATGTCAGACAAGCGATTATGGATGACAGGCTGCTTGATTTCCGCGATGAATTTTTTGAGCAGTACGGTCTTCATGATAATGATAAAGGCTTTTAAGTTTTAGGGGAGAGTATACGAAAGGGGGATTTAATGTGTTTCATTTTGCTACAGCTGCGACTGCACCTGGTGGAGCTGGCGGACTTTTTCAAATGATCTGGCCACTGGCTCTGATGTTTGTAATCTTCTATTTCTTGCTGATTCGTCCGAATCAGAAAAAACAAAAGCAGCGTCAATCGATGCTTCAAGCTTTGAAAAAGGGAGATAAAGTAATTACAATCGGAGGTCTTCACGGTACAATTGTGGAGATTACGGACGATGTGGTTGTTTTGCGTGTGAATGATGTGACAAAGCTGACCTTTGACCGCAGTGCAATTAGTAATGCGATTGCAAAAGACACTGCAACTGAGGAAGTTGTTTCTAAATCGTAATATGCGATTGTAATGCAAAAACCGAGCCTTAGAGGAGGCTCGGTTTTTTTGTGTTGCATACATGTCGACTTACTTGCTGAAGTTAATGCCAAACATCCCGCCACCTGCTCCTATGACAAACGCGATTCCTAAGTGCATCAGGTCTTTACCGTTCATGCCTGCATCCAATGCCAAAAAACCGACCAGAAGAACGATTAGTCCATACAGAATGCCTGTAATACCGCCTTGATACCAGCCTTTGTTCGTGGATCTTTTACCAGCGACGAAGCCGCCAGATAGCATGGCGAATGCGTGGACGATGTACGTATACAATGATAAATCCTGTTCTTGCATCTGTGTCATCCACAAGAGTATTGAAAGAATCAATGCGCCAAACAGCATCCATGCAAAGGCATAAAATAAGCCGGATAAAATGGGATGGGCCAGACGAAACGAACACCAGCGGCGAATGAGCTCCATGGATAATTCCTCCTGTACCAAGGTTTGAACTATTATCATTCTATGGCCAAGCTTCCCGGGTTAGTACCAAGTCGTAAGCAGTCTTTCTCTTTATTTCAATAATTTAGCCTTTTGTTTTTTGTATGAGCCAAGTGAGGAACGGTCAGAATACGTGTACAATGAACGACTAATGTCTTGTCGCAAGTACAGGAGAGGAGGCGAACCTATTGAGTCACGATATTTTTGCTCATATTTTTCGGACGCTGCTCATGTATTTTATTGTATATCTGGTGATGCGCTTGATGGGTAAAAGGGAGATCGGAAAACTGTCTGTTTTCGATCTCGTCATATCCATTATGATTGCGGAAATTGCTGTGTTCAGCCTGGAGGATATAAAACGTCCACTTTATGAAGGGTTGATTCCTTTAGGAGTGCTGTTAATTTTGCAAATCGGGATTTCCTATTTCAGTCTGAAAAGTCGGCGTCTGCGCTTACTATTTGATGGTAGGCCCAGTGTATTGTTCTCCAATGGACAACTAAACAAGGACGAAATGGCGAAGCAGCGTTATAACTTAGATGACTTGCTGTTACAACTTCGTGAACAAAATATAGAAAGTTTGGACGAGGTTGAATATGTCATTCTGGAAACAACAGGTAAACTCACGGTGATTAGCAAGGATATTTACGATGGCGCTAAACGCGAAAAAATAAAGCAGGAACAAAGCGAGAATGATTTGATAAGCAAAGAGCACCAGGAAAATAGAGTCCACCCTTCTCCACAAATCGGTGGAAAGTTTAGATATGAGGGACTGCCGATTCCATTAATTATGGATGGCAAGGTGCTGGATCGAAATTTGGAACGGATGGATATGAACCGTTTTTGGCTTAAAAATCAGATTCAAGCGAAGGGACACAAAGATTTTAAGGATGTTTTCTTATGCTCGGTCAACCATAGAGGGGATGTATATATTACACCGCCGGTCTATGGAGAATCTTCAGATTAAGCTTTTTTATGCTTTAAACCATCTTCTCAGGATTGGAATGCGTGTGAGGTTGTCCCAGTCGATCATTTTGATCAAGGTCATCAGGAAAAGGTACAGAATAATTCCCAAGCCTGCGGCAAAAATAAACTGGAGCCACATTTGATCGAAAATCGTTAAATGTCTGTAGGTATATAATACCGCTGCCGCCATAATGATCATGCCTATCCCGGTTTTCCAGAAGTCAAGTAAACGTACACGAAAGCGAAGCAGTCTGCTGACACTGAAGCCATGTAGGAGGGTAACGATAGCACTGTTAATACAGATGGCGATGACAGCTCCGTAGATACCGTACTGAGGCTGGGAAGCAAGCCATACAATCAGCCCAATTTTGATAATGGCTCCGATAAAGGTGTTCAATAAGGCGCTTCCAGGACGGTCTAACGCCTGAAGTGCTGCCTGAAGCGGGGCCTGAATGTACATAAAAAGTGCAAAGGGCGCCATGAGTTTAAGCATGCCCGCAATATCGCCATTATTGTAGAGCAGCAGACACAGCGGCTCTGCTAATACATACATAATTACGGCAAATGGAGCTCCTGCGACTAAAGCAAGACGAAGCGATTGATGCAAACGTTTGTGAATGGCGGTAATATGCCCTTTTGCTGCTGCTTCGGATAACGAAGGCACGAGTGAAACAGCCAGCGAACTGGTAAGGGCTCCAGGTAGTAATAACACAGGAATAACCATGCCCTGCATGGCTCCATATTGTGCAGTTGCCACGCCAGTTGCAATGCCTGCTACGGCGAGGCTACGCATGCATAAGATAGATTCGAGCAAATAAGATAAGGAACCGACAAGCCTTCCAGCAGTAACGGGAACGGAAATCGACATAAGACGTGACAAAACGGATGATTGCTCGGTATGAACTTCTGAAGGTAAAGGCGCCTTCGGTTGAAGAATGTGATCTTTTCGCTGGTTCCAGACGTATTGCCACAGCAGCACAACCATGCCAATGAATTCACCCGCCAAAGCACCAAGCATGGCACCCGCAGCAGCGTAGGCTACCCCATGGGGAAGTAACAAGTAAGCAAACCAAATGACGCAAAAAATGCGCATGACGGTTTCCGCAATGGAGGAGCTTGCGGAAGGGATCATATTTTGTTTTCCTTGAAAATAGCCCCTATAAGCTGAGGAAACAGCAACAATGACAATCATTGGGCTCATACTCACGAATGTATAATACACACGGCTGTCGGTCAGGAGATGGCTTGTGATCCAAGGTGCAAACACAAGACAGATTGCCATGGCGATCAGGCTGAGTGTAATGGTGAAGCGCAAGCTAGTGTGCAAAATACGCCGCGACATTTCGGGTTGCCCCGCCGTCTCAGCTTCAGCTACAAGCTTGGCTACCGCAAGAGGGATGCCGCCGGTAATAAGAGTCACTAGTACAATAAAAAAGGGATACCCCTGCTGGTACAAGCCGACTCCTTCGGGGCCGATGATACGCGGGAGTGCGATTCGGGGAATAAAACCCAGTAGCCGATTGATGATTCCCGCTGCCAATAAAATAATTGCTCCATGAATGAATGTCTGCTTTTTCAATCGCAACTCCCTCTTCCCCAAAATGAAATTCTGCGTCTATGTGTTTCTTTAGAAGATATGCTGAACCTGTCCATGTTCATGACAAGCTTTTCAGCTTAGAAACAAGGTGATCCAGACTACAAGAGGGAGAGTGGTGAATTCTGCTATTGACGAGCGAAATGAATGCATATATTGTTGATTTACGGCTATTTTTCGATGAAAAGAAGGGTTTTCCAAGATCAGGACAGAAATGTTCTATAAAGCAGTCAATAACCCCGCTAATTGCTGATCTGCGGAACCGATAGTCGCTGGGAGGAGGAACGGCCATCGTGGGTATGGAAGAGCTGGATGAGCAGGATTGGGATGACGCAATTGAGATACTCTGTCAAAGTAAGGCAGACGAGCTGATCCTTGTAGGTTATGAACATGTCACCAGTAAGGACGTGTGGAATTGCGTCAGCCATAAATATGAAAAGGAGGGTATTCCTCCGCTGCACAAGCTCGTTAACGATATACTTTCCCTTAAAGCGACGAGCTTTATGAACTATTTGACGATGTCCGCATTACGGGGCTCCACTTTCGAATAGAAGGGGGTCTTTTTTTGCGTTCAAATTGACTGCTTTTTGAGGGGTAGCTATAATAGGAATATTGAGAATGAAAGGGGAACATGGGACGGAATGAAAAGAATTCTAAGTTTCATCGTGGTCGTGCTCATAACTACTGGTGTTATGGTCGGGACAAGCCCGGGCCTACTAAAAAGTTTAAAACTAGGCCTCGATTTAAAGGGAGGCTTTGAAATTTTATATGAAGCCCAGCCTTTGGAAGCCGGGCAGCGTGTAACCAGCCAGTCTCTGATACAAACAGCACAAAGCTTGGAGAGACGTATTAATGCGCTTGGTACGACTGAGCCGGAAGTAACAACTGAGGGGAGCAATCGTATTCGCGTGCGGCTTGCTGGTGTCTCTAATGAGGCGGAAGTCCGCTCCATGCTAAAAAAACCCGCAGAGTTAACATTCCGTAGTGCAACGGCAGCAGATGCTAAAAAGCCGGGTCAATACAGCAAAATTGAGCTCCGCGGTAATGATTTTGTGGAGAATGGTGCTGTGGTAGGCTATGATCAGCTGAACAAGCCTGAGATTAGTATCAAAGTAAAAGACAAAGCTAAATTTGCAGAAATCACAAAGCGACTTATGAATAAAGAGTTGGCTATTTTCCTGGATGATGAATTACTGTCTGCACCTACAGTCCGTAGTGAATTGACGGATGGCAGTGCTTCGATTACAGGTAGCTACACACGTGATGAGGCGAACAAGCTAGCAGATACGATCAACCTGGGTGCTCTTCCGCTTAAACTGACGGAAAAATATTCTCAGAGTGTAGGGGCTACACTGGGTCAGCTGTCACTGGATCAGACGATCCGTGCTGGTTTGATCGGCTCGGTCATCATTCTGATCTTTATGATTGCAATGTTCCGTGTACCGGGACTGATAGCTAGCTTCTGTCTCATCGTTCATACCTGGCTGGTGCTTGCGATTTTTTATTTGGGCGGTTTCGTGCTCACACTTCCGGGTATCGCAGCCTTCGTGCTCGGGATCGGGATGGCGGTGGATGCCAATATCATTACGTATGAACGGATTAAAGAAGAAATCAAGTCAGGCAAAACGATTCGTTCTTCTGTCATTGCAGGCAGTAAGGCATCGTTCCGTACTGTTATGGATGCCAATATTACGACAATTATAGCGGCAGCCGTCATGTTTGGTCTGGGTACAGGCTCCGTTCGAGGATTCGCTCTCGTGCTCATCGTTGATATTGTCGTGAGTATTTTGACAAATATCTTCTTCTCGCGCTTCTTGCTCAATCTGCTGGTTAAAGCAGATGCTGTGAAGAAGGCCAAGTATTTTGGTGTGAAGGAGAGTGATATCAGTGCGCTTTAATTGGGACTATAAATATGTCAAGATGAGCAAGTGGTTTTACACGTTCTCGATTATTATCACATTGCTTGGTATTTTGAGCTTATCGATATTTGGTTTGAATTACGGGGTTGATTTCCGTTCCGGTTCCAACGTGGATGTTAATTTGACTAAGACAGTTACACAAGAACAGATTCAAGCTTTGCTGAACAAGAACGGGATCGGCAAAGAGGTGGATTATACACCAGGTAAAGAGCGTTTCGGCATTCGTTTTTCACAGGTATTGACGGATCAGCAAGTGAATGAATTCAAAACCTCTTTTAACAAAGAGCTTGATCCGAAAGCATCATTTGAGGTCAATACGGTGGATACGGAAATGGCGCAAGAGCTGGAGCGAAATGCAATCTGGGCGATTTTGCTGGCCTCTGTGGCTATTGCTATCTACATTTCGATCCGGTTTGAATGGCGTTTTGCGGTTGCTGCAATTGTTTCGCTGCTGCATGATGCGTTTCTCGTCATTAGTATATTCTCGATTTTCCGGCTTGAGGTGGATTTGACCTTTATTACGGCTATTCTGACGATTGTCGGTTTCTCCATTAATGACACCGTCGTTATTTTTGACCGTATTCGGGAAAATCTGCGATTTGCAAAGAAAAAGTCCAGAACCGACTTGGAGCAAGTCGTCGATCACAGTATTGCACAGACAATGACGCGTTCACTCGCAACTGTGTTTACAGTGTTTATTGCCTCCGTCTGCCTATTCATTTTTGGCGGCGAGTCCATTCGGATGTTCTCGCTTGCGATGGTTATCGGTTTGCTGTTCGGTGCTTACTCCTCCATCTTCATTGCCAGCCCACTGTGGGTAGCTTTGAAGGGAAAACAAAAGACGCCAACAACTGGTGGAGCAGCCAAAACTGCAAAGTCTTAAGTTACGCAAATACCAGTAGTATAAATTAAAGAGAAAGCCGCGTCTGCTTGGGCGCGGTTTTCTAAGGTTTTAAGAATTCGGTTATATTGGATTGGAGCTTTATCGGGAAATGGTTAGTTCAGGATTGAGGGGGAAACGTTGTGAATAGCGAACGCAGCCGATCATTAGAAACTGCGGCGTTGAGCGGAATTGTAGGGAATCTCGCGCTGGCTGTTCTAAAGGGAACCGTCGGTTATGCAGCAAACAGCAAGGCGTTGATGGGGGATGCACTGCACACGGCTGCGGATAGTGCTTCCCGTTTGCAGGAGATGCTGTTTTCCAAGGGTGGTGCAGATCACGGAATGCTGGCGCGGTTGCGGAACGGTGAAAAAGTTCGGACGGTTATATCTGTGGTGCTGGCTATTTTAGTGCTGATGAGCGGACTTCAACTAGCTATTTCTGCTATTCGTTCATTAAGCAGTTCGGAACCGCAAGCTCCCGGTTTGTACGCATTAATTACCGTGTTTATTGCTTTGGTGTTGAGAGAAGCGTTGTTTCAGTTTCAATATCGCTACTCGATTAAACACGGCCATAAAGCGGAAGCGGATCGGTACGCTAACCATGAACGGTACTCGCTATATGCATCGCTGATTGCATTGATCGGCATGATCGGTGCAATGACTGGCGAGGCAATGGAATGGCCTGCATTATTATATCTTGATCCAACTGCAGCTTTGCTGGTAGCCTGTCTGGTGCTGCGTAAAGGATATCTCATGGTAATGAATACCGCTTACCAGGTGCCTGCACAGCCCTTGCAGGAGGAAGACTCCCAGCGCTTTATGGAGACGATTCAACGGGTATATGGTATTGTAACGGTTGAACACTTACATGCTCAGGAAACGGGTCATTTCATAACAGTGGATGTGACGATAAGTGTTAACCCGCGGATTACGGTGCAGGAGGCGCAGGAAATTGCTGATCGAGCCAAAAATTTACTGTTAGCCCGTTTTCCACAGGTAACTCATGTACAAATGCAGTTCATTTCTTACCAAGCCGGGTATCCTTATAAATCCAATCATGAACTGCCAGATAATGATGCGTCGTCCTTGCTTCAATAAGGCAGGCCGACTATGAAAGAAAGGTGAATAGGATTGCTTCATTCGCAGTACAGATGGAAGACCCCGGAGGTTAACCTGGAAGCGGCTCAACCGTTAACAGAAGAGCTGGGGATTTCACCATTGTTGTCCCGGCTTTTAGTGAACCGGGGCGTCACTACGGCCGGGGAAGCAAACCGCTTTTTGTACGGAAGTGTGGACGATGTACACGACCCATTTCTGCTTCTTGGCATGAAAGAGGCCGTGCCGAGAATTCGCCAGGCTCTGGAGCGCGGCGAGCATATATTAATCTATGGCGATTATGATGCGGACGGTGTATCCAGTACATCATTGATGATTCAGCTTATGCGTTTTCTGAAGGCATCTTATGATATTTACATTCCCCATCGTTCTAATGAGGGATATGGTCTGCATAACCATGCTCTGGATTGGGCACATCAGCAGGGAGTGACGCTGGTCATTACAGTGGATACCGGAATTAGTGCAGTAGAGCAAATTGCTTATGCGACTTCCTTAGGAATCGATGTGATTGTGACTGACCATCATGAGCCGCCTGCTGTGCTTCCCGAGGCTTATACTTTGATCAATCCGAAGCTACCGGATTGTCCCTACCCGTTTAAAGGCCTTGCAGGCGTTGGTGTTGCCCTGAAGCTGGCTCAGGCGCTGTTGAGTGAAGTACCCGAGGAATGGTTTGAAATCGCCGCTATTGGTACGGTAGCTGATTTGATGCCACTACATGGTGAGAATCGGACGATAGTACGTAGAGGGATTCAATCGATGAGAAACACTGCATTCCCAGGGATTCGGGCGTTGCTTCATGTAGCGGGTGTGGAGATATCCACAGTGACTTCGGTCAACATCGCATTTGCATTGGCTCCGCGGATTAATGCGAGCGGGCGTCTGGATCATGCGGGACGAGCAGTTTCCCTGCTGACGACAGAAAAAGAGGAGGAAGCAGACCAGCTTGCGCATGCGCTGGATCTGCTCAATCGTGAGCGCCAACAAGTGGTCGAACACATAGTGGAGCAAGCCGAGCAGCAATTAGCATCCAAACTAAATGAAGGCAAGCTTCCATCTGTGATTGTTTTGGCTGGTGAGGGCTGGAATGTTGGTGTCGTCGGAATTGTGGCATCCAAGCTATTGGATCGGTATTATCGTCCGACCATTATTCTGGGCATAGATGCGGAGACAGGCATGTGCAAAGGCTCTGCTCGTTCTATTCCTGCATTGGATATATACAGTGCTCTTACAGATTGCCATGAGCTCATGGAGCATTTTGGTGGACATCCTTCGGCAGCGGGGATGACGCTGTCCCGTGACAATCTGGAATTATTCGAAGAACGGCTTAACTGCTATGCAGGTTCCATTTTGGCACCGGAGGATTTTATCCCTATAGCTGAGGCTGATATGGTCTGTCGTCTGGATGAGGTGTCTTTACAAGTGGTTGAAGAACTGGAATTACTTCAGCCTTTTGGGATGGGAAATCCTTCTCCACGATTCATATTACAGGGGCTTCAATTGCGCGAGGCTCGTAAAATGGGACGTGAGAAAAACCATGTGAAGCTATTGCTGGAGCAGAATGGTTTATCGTTGGATGCGATTGCCTTCCGACGTGGCGATTTGGCTGATTTTTTACAGCAGCAAACGGACATAGATCTGTTGGGCGAGTTATCAATTAACGAGTGGAACGGTAAACGTTCACTTCAGCTGATGATGCAGGATATTCGTGTGCAGGCTCCGCAAATTTTTGATTATCGTGGAGTATCGGACCCACTTGCCGAACTGGAGCGAGGGCTGAGGATCTTCCATCCAAGCTTAGAGGAACGAAAGAATGATGTTGCGGTGTTGATCCATCCGTCATCCCGGCTTCGGACATCGAGCTCCGTGGGCGCTGAATCCTTATGGTTATACGATAAAGATGGCAGCGTTACTCCTAGTGATGGTCGAAAAGATACACAGCACTCTGTGAAGTCGCTGTTCGTACTGGAGCCGCCAGATACACCCGAGCAGTTTCATGCATTATGGTCTACCTTTGAGAATGTAGAGAACGTGTTTCTTCTTCATTCGATCAGTGAGCGTGGCGGCCGGCTCGTGAGCCCCGATAGGGAGCTGTTTAAGCGTATTTACATTGTGCTTTCTCGAATGGGAACACAGCTAATTGATGAAAAAGCAATGCTACCTGCTCTTAGCAGGCAGTGCTCGTGTTCAGTGCGCATGTTATCCAAAGTATTGGACATCTTCGAGGATCTTGAATTTTTGACTCGTACAGATGGTCAATTTCGTTTTGTATCCAATCCGCCCAAGCGGGATTTAACTGCTTCTCCGCGCTATCAGGAATTGTACAATATGGCTGAGATGGAGCGGTATTTACTGGATGCGGACACCACCCAGATGACGAGCTGGATCATGTCGCTTATGAAAGGTGCGTCTTGAGATATTACCTTGCAGTTTTGTAAAATGTATATACTAATTAGAAGTTTACAGTAGGAGGAACTAAGTTGGACTACAAAGAATATATTCGGGTAATTTCCGATTTTCCACAACCAGGGATTAGTTTTAAGGACATTACGACCCTAATGAAAAATGGTGAACTGTATCGCAAGGCGATCAACGATATGAAGGAACTGGTATCTGATTTAAAAATTGATTTGATTGCAGGTCCGGAAGCACGTGGATTCGTTGTTGGTGCACCTCTGGCTTATGCGCTTGGTGTTGGTTTTATTCCCATCCGTAAGAGTGGCAAGCTGCCTGGAGAAACCATTGAGGAAGCATACGGTTTGGAATATGGTAAGGATACTCTGGCTATGCATAAGGATGCGATTGAGCCGGGGCAAAATGTTCTGATTGCTGATGATCTGCTTGCTACAGGCGGAACCATCGCTACGTCCGTTAACTTGGTACGCCAACTTGGTGGCAATGTGGCAGGGGCTGCCTTTCTTATCGAGCTGTCTGACCTCAACGGACGGGCGAAGCTGCCTGACGTAGATGTATTCACCCTAATTAAGTACTAAGTGTTTAGAAACCGGGGTTTCCCGGGAAATATTTATACATGGATTACCTAAATAGTCCGATGGAACATCTCTTTATCTAAAGAGTTGCTCCATCGGACTATTTTTTGATTGTAATTAAATTGAATTATCTTATTGTAACAAATTACCACGGGGTTTATTGGAAAATAGTTATAAAAAAATAAAATAAATGTCGATAAAAGTGTAAAAAGAAACAGAGGTGGATATACATTGGGTATATTTCAATTTAAGAGTTTACAAGCACGGACACTTTCTACCTTGGTTCCGTTAGTACTTATAACGCTGATTTTAATCAACTTTTTGTCTTATTTTTTTGCCAAACAGAAGCTGGATACGGAAATAAGCCAAAATGCTACTCATTCCTTGTCGAGGGCTCAAGCAGATATTGCAGCTAACGTAGATCGTCATGCTTTGCTTGTTTCGATGCTGACTAAGAGTGCGGAACAACTGGGAACAGAAATGAACATTGAGGGCTATGGACGACTCTTTGAACAAGAGCTGACATTAAATGATATGACTTACGGGTTAGGGATTTATTTTGCTAAAGATGCGTATGACCCAGGAGTGACATACCGTTCAATATATGTGCATAGAGACGGCGAGCTAGTCAAGCAATCGACTGAATATGACGATCCGCAATATGACTATTTAACGCAGCCTTGGTATACAGAAGCCGTGGAACGTGGTAAAGATATAAATTTCACAGAGCCTTTTTACGATAGCAAGCTGAACATCAATATGATTACGGCAGGGAAAGCATTTTACGACAGGGAGGGGAAACTATTAGGTGTCATTACAGGCGACCTAAACATGACGAGTATCCAGACGTATATTGAAAAAATGAAGTTTGGTACTCAAGGTAGTGCGATCTTAGTGGATAAGAATGGAGCCATTCTGTCATCCGGTCTTCAGTCCTTAAAAGCAGGCGAGCCGTTAAAAAACACGATGAATGCGGAAGCAGCACAATCTATTCAAAGTGGTATGTCTGGACAACTATCCATACACATTGATAATGAGGACTACCGGATAATGTACGAAACACTCCCACAAACCGGATGGAAAATTGGTGTATTACTGCCAGAATCGGATTTGAATCGCTCTGCGAATGAAATGCTTAAACTTCTGCTGATTGTTAGTGTTATAGGTATTTTACTAATTATGGGAGCGGTATTGATTAACAATTCAGGCATGATCAAAGAAATTAAAAAAATTAGGCAGATGACCAATTGTATGGCACTTGGTGATTATACCGTTGGATTACCACATCATCGTAAAGATGAGTTTGGCCAAATGGCTGATGGGATCAATAAAGTGATTGTTGCAACCAGAGGAATGGCGTCACGCTTGAGCGAAGAGTCAGGTGTGATCTCAGGTGTATCTTTAAAAATATCTCAGGAGATTTCCGGAGCGACTAAAGATGCCTACCATAATACAGGAGAACTAGCGCAGGTAAAGGAAGGGGCAGAGCTTCAGTTGACCGCAGCAGCAGAAAGTGCGACTGCAATGGAAGAAATGGCTGTTGGCATACAGCGTATTGCTGAATCTATACAGCATGTATCCGAGGCTACCACTGAGATTGAACATAAAGCACAACAAGGAAATGAACGGTTAAACGTGGTCAGCCAAGGAATGCATAAAGCGAAAATGTCTATGGATGAGGCAGGCAGGGTAGTAAGCTCGTTAAATGAGCGGTCCGCTCAAATTGGCAGCATTATTGGAATGATTCAGGATATTAGTGGGCAGACCAAGTTACTGTCGCTGAATGCTTCCATTGAAGCCGCTCGTGCTGGGGAGCATGGCCGAGGGTTCGCTGTAGTGGCTTCAGAAATCGGAAAGCTGGCCGTAAACGTAAGCGAGTCTGCGGAGCAAATTACAAGTCGAATCCGATCCATGCAGGAAGAAACCAAATTCGCTTTGGAAGGAATGCAGCAGGGGGCTCTGGAGATGGATGAAGGCGTATCTATTTTACGTGAGGTGGAAGAACGTTTTATGGCGATGAATCAAGATATTCAGCAGGTGGCGATAGAAGTGCAGGAGGTTTCATCTGCCTCTGAAGAAATGTCGGCAGGCTCAGAAGAAGTTGCTGCATCTATTGGTTATCTTGCAGATATTGCGAAAGCTTCAGCTGAACGTGCAGGGCAAGCCTCGGAACGATCCGAACGGCAGCTAAAGGACCTGAAAGGTCTGGATAGCTCTGCCAAGTCGCTTACAGGTGTTTCTGATACCCTTAATCAGGTCGTATCCCGTTTTCGTGTGTGATATCTTATTTTAAAAATAAATAAAAAAGCCGTGCATAAAAAGACGCCGCTCCATGTAAGAAGGATACTTACACGCTTGTCTATACAGCCTGAGCGTGTTCATCCATAACTAACATGGAGCGGCGTTTTAAAATTGAAAAGTAGATATTAATCTGGTGTTTTTTCAGTTAAAGGTTCCTGCGTTTTATCATTCGACCAGCCGAGCACATCAACCAGCTTGAAGAACAAACTCA
Source organism: Paenibacillus sp. JJ1683 (assembly GCF_053006485.1). NCBI lineage: Bacteria > Bacillati > Bacillota > Bacilli > Caryophanales > Paenibacillaceae > Paenibacillus > Paenibacillus sp. JJ1683. The sequence goes on along the minus strand of NZ_CM129820.1, from coordinate 4,322,124 downwards.
GAATAATACCGATGATTGTCGCCAGGGCCATACCTTTCAAGGTGACCGCACCCCAAGTGAGCGTAGTACCGCTGATTCCGACCACAAGCACGATGGTGGCGAGCAGCATGTTAGTTGGCTTGGCGAAATCAACTTTTTGCTCGACGAAGATTCTAAGACCAGAGGCAGCGATCACACCGAATAATAGCAAGGATACGCCACCCATAACTGGAGACGGAATATTAGAAACAATCGCTGAGAACGTACCCGAGAAGGACAACAGAATGGCAATAATAGCCGCTCCGCCAATAACCCATACAGAGTACACTTTAGTTAATGCCATAACACCGATATTTTCACCATAAGTCGTATTAGGTGTAGAACCAACAAAACCGGAAATGATGGTAGAAATCCCGTTACCCAGCAAAGAGCGGTGGAGACCAGGATCTTTGGACAACTCACGTCCGACGATGTTGCTCGTCACTAGCAAGTGACCAATATGCTCTACGATGACGACCAGAGCAACCGGAAGAATCGTCAGCATAGCTGAAGCATTAAAGGTTGGAGTGGTAATTGCGGGATGAGCGAACAAAGGAGCGTCCGCAATAGCCTGCGTATTGACCATACCCATGAAATAAGCAAGCACATAGCCCACCACGATACCGATTAGAATATGAATGATTTTGGCAAATCCGCGAAACAACACCGCACCCAGAACAGTAACACCGAGCGTAACGAGGGAAAGGGTGATCGTTTTGGGATCTGGCGTCCAGGCTTTAGTAGGATCGGCATTAATAATGCCTGCCATGCCTGCAGCAACCGGAACCAGTTCCAGACCAATCAAGGCTACGATTGATCCCATGACAGCCGGTGGAAAAACGATGTCTAGCCAACGTGTCCCGGCGTATTTGATTACCAGTGCAACGAGACAGAAAATAATACCTGTAACGATGAAAGCACCCAGGGCCATTGCATAGCCATTGCTGCCAGGGTTACTTTTAAGCACAAGACTGACAGGAGCGATAAAAGCGAAGCTGGAGCCGAGATAGGCAGGGATTTTGCCACGGCAGATCCATATGTACAACAATGTTCCGATACCGTTCATGAGCAAAATCATGCCGGGATCGACGCCAAAAATATTGGGCACCAGCACGGTGCTGCCAAACATGGCAAACAAATGCTGTACGCTGAGCAGGATCCCAGGTCCTGCTGGAAGCTTTTCATTAACTTGAATTTCGCGTTGCAACGCAGTTCACTCCTTAGTTCTTTCAATTATTCTTATATACATTAATTACTTTTCGTAATTTTTTCAATATAATTCGTTTCATTTCGTCAACAATCCTGATTTTACTTAACCATGTGTGACAAAATAATGCGACAGTGCCAAACCTGTAATAGTTGACGTGTGGCGTGCTAAGCGTCATAATTGTAGGAAATCACTTTTAAAAGGGAACCTTTGCGCGACATTGATCGGCGGGTTCCATTTTGCATAGAAAGGACACGGAATAGAGCAGAATGGGGATAGAGCAATTACTTAAAAAGGCCGGGGCCTATACCAGAGAAGCAGATCTTATCCGCATCAGGGACGCCTATGATTTTGCCGAGCAGGCCCATTCCGGCCAGACTCGTAAGTCCGGTGAACCTTATATTCTGCATCCGCTTGCGGTTGCTGATATCGTCGTTAATATGCAGATGGATACCATCTCCATTATCGCCGCTCTTTTACATGACGTTGTGGAGGATACGACGGTGTCTTTGGCGCAGATTCGCGAGCATTTTGGCGATACATGTGCGATGCTTGTCGATGGTCTGACGAAGCTGGAGCGTATCCAGTTCCGATCCAAGGAAGAACAGCAGAACGAAAATTATCGAAAAATGTTTATTGCCATGGCGCAGGACATTCGTGTCATCGTCATTAAGTTGGCAGATCGTCTGCACAACATGCGTACCCTGAAATATCAATCGGAAGAAAGCCAGCGTCGAATCGCTTATGAAACGTTGGAAATTTTCTGTCCGGTTGCAAACCGATTGGGTATTTCAGCGATTAAATGGGAAATGGAAGACATTGCTTTGCGCTATCTGAATCCTCAGCAGTATTACCGCATCGCTAATTTGATGCATAAGAAGCGGGCAGAGCGCGAGCAATTTATTGATAATGTCATACAGCGTATCAGAGAGAAGCTGGAAGAGATGGGGATTCAGGCTGATTTGTCTGGACGCCCTAAACATATTTACAGTGTGTTTAAAAAGATGACGACAAAAAACAAGCAATTCAATGAAATATACGATTTGCTTGCGATTCGAATTATTGTGGATAACATTAAAGACTGTTATGCCACATTGGGGATTATCCATACGTTGTGGAAACCGATGCCGGGGCGGTTTAAGGATTATATTGCCATGCCTAAGGCTAATATGTATCAGTCCCTCCATACGACCGTAGTAGGTCCCAACGGAGAGCCTACAGAAGTACAAATTCGCACAGTGGATATGCATCGCACTGCTGAATTCGGGATTGCGGCCCACTGGGCCTATAAAGAAAACAACGGGGCAAATAACACAAACTTTGAGGATAAAATCACCTTTTTCCGAGAAATTCTGGAGCTGCAAAACGAGGCGAAGGATGCTTCGGAATTTGTGGAATCACTCAAAATGGACTTTTTCTCAGACCTTGTGTTTGTCTTTACTCCTAAGGGAGAAGTCATTGAGTTACCGGCTGGATCGGTTCCGCTGGACTTTGCTTTCCGTATCCATACAGAAGTTGGAAATCGAACGATTGGCTCTAAGGTAAATGGAAGAATTGTTCCTTTGGATTATCGTCTGAAAACTGGCGATATCGTGGAAATTATGACGTCCAAGCACTCCTATGGACCTAGTCAGGACTGGCTTAAAATTGCTCAGTCCTCTCACGCGCGCAGTAAAATCAAGCAATGGTTCAAGAAAGAAAAGCGTGAGGAAAATGTAGAAAAAGGCCGCGAAAGTCTGGAACGTGAGCTAAGGAAGCGTGATATTGAGCCATCCGTGTGGATGAGCGAGGACAAACTTCAGGATGTGGCACAAAAGTTCTCTTTTAATGATTCTGAAGATATGCTGTCTGCGATTGGCTTTGGCGGTATAACCGCAGCGCAGGTTTGTACACGTTTGACAGAGAAGCTGCGCAAGGAACAAGAAGAGGCACGTCTAATTGAGCTGACGACCGAGGTTAAGGAGTACAAACCCCAGGGTGATCGGAAAAAAACACCGACCAACGGTGTCAGCGTCAGAGGCGTCGACAATTTGCTCGTTCGCTTTGCACGATGTTGTAATCCCGTACCGGGTGATGACATCATCGGCTACGTAACACGCGGGCGCGGCGTATCTGTTCACCGTACCGATTGCCCGAATATTCCTTCGGGGGTGGGCGAAGATCAGGCGCGTGTGATTGAAGTGGAGTGGGAAGAAGCAGCCGAGGTCAATTATAGTGTCGATATTGAGATTACAGGGCATGACCGCAATGGTTTATTGAACGAGGTGCTTCAGGCCATTTCTGAGAATAAAACTAGCTTCTCGGCCGTGACAGGACGTACAGATAAAAATAAAATGGCAATGATTCACATTACAATTCTTATTCGTAATACGGATCATTTGCATTCTGTTGTCGAACGGATCAAACGGGTGAAGGATGTATACACCGTGCATCGGATTATGCAATAAATTTGTGAAGCATACACGCAGGTTTATATAGCCTTTGTAATACATCTTGGGTACAAAGACTCATAGGTGGCTGAAAGAGCCGTGGTACGACTGTGAGCACCTTGTAAGGGGAAGAGTAAAGGAGCAGCGAATAGGCAATGAAGATCATTATTCAGCGCTGTAAAGACGCTCAGGTAACGGTGAATCAAAAGGTGGTCGGTAAAATCGGAACTGGATTAATGCTGCTGGTTGGTATTGGTCAGGGAGATACGGCAGCCGATGCCGTTTATTTGGCGGATAAAACAGCGGGATTGCGTATATTTGAAGATGCTGAAGGCAAAATGAACGACAGTGTTCTGGATGTCGGGGGGGCCATTTTGTCTGTCTCCCAATTTACGTTGTATGGTGACTGCCGTAAAGGGAGAAGGCCCAACTTTATGGGAGCGGCCAAACCTGAGGAAGCGGAGAAGCTGTATGATTTCTTTAACAGCCAGCTTCGAGCCAAGGGCCTGGAGGTCGAGACGGGGATTTTTGGAGCTATGATGGATGTTTCCTTGACCAACTGGGGTCCAGTGACGTTGATTTTGGACAGCGAACGTTCGTAGGTATCCATTCTTGGTATGATCTGAGAACATGAGTAGAAGAGAATAAAATAGCCGTTTAGAGGGACCATAATGTCATCCCGGTTGGTAAGCAGCCATCTGGAAAGCCTTAAGGGTGACAGGAGAGACGAAGCTATGCGTCAGACCCCAAAAATGGACGGATATCAAAGCACGGTGCTACTTTATCCTGGTAGTATGCGGGAGGCAATCAACCTTACTCGTAATGCTGATGCGTTATTACAGCATGTTGCTACAGCTATGGACAAGCCAGGACGCGGTGCCCTACCGCGTAGGTAAGTCATTTGTAAATGCAGCATTAACGACGTATTGTCTTAAGCGGTTATAAAGAGATCGAAAATAATTATGTAGCAGTGCATCAGGGAGGAGCCAACGGGCTCCTTTTTCTTTTTCACTGCTTGGAATTGTTATAAACACAGATCAAGCGGGTAATAACAAAGCGTGGTAAACAAACAAACCTAACTTTAAGCTCGCTTTAAGGATAACCGGAAAGGAGATCTGAACGATAATGAGTAAAATTGCATTTTTGTTGGCTGACCAATTTGAGGATTCCGAAATGAAGGTCCCTTATGATGAACTGAAAAAGGCTGGACATGAGGCAGATATTATTGGGCTGAAGCAAGGTGAAAAAGTGAACGGTAAGCAAGGCAAAGTTAGCTACACTATTGAAAAAGCCATTGCCGATGTGAAATCAAGTGACTATGATGCAGTTGTTATTCCTGGTGGATCATCACCGGAAAATCTGCGTTTGGATGCAAATATTCTGAAGTTTGTAACTGAAATAAATGAGTCCAAAAAAACGATCGGAGCTATCTGTCACGGGCCGCAAATTTTGGCGAGTGCCGATTTGTTACAAGGCCGGACGATTACAGCTTACCCTCCATTGAAAGATGACTTGATTAATGCAGGTGCGCATTTTGAGGATCGAGAGGCAGTCGTGGACGGTAACTTTATTACGTCTCGCACCCCTAAGGATGAGCCCGCTTTTGTGCGTGAGTTGTTAAAGGCATTGTAATTTCCGTGAATGCTTCCTAGATTTTTGCCAGTACAATTCCCAAACGAGGAGGATTTGATATGGCTAAACAGATTCAGGCTTATTTTCGCACAGAAGATGAAGCTGAGGGCGCCAGAGCTTCGCTTCAGGCTTATAGAACTGAACATTTGGAAGTAGGTGCTCTGGATGAGACGCTCGGTCGGGAGACGAGGGTTTTAATTCCGTTGGTCCCTTATAACAATAATGGCACTGTGAGCACAGGAGGTTCTGCGGGTGCGGCGATTCCAGCCGCAGGGGCTTATGGCGAGAATATTCTACCCGATGCGAAGAATGACGAGATTAATTCTAGCGCAGCCCAAAGGGATCTGAATGAGGATCGGAGCGGAACAACGAATCATGACGGAGGTTTGCTCCGTGCGACAGATGTGTATATTAACGGTGATCATGATGAATTACGGTATGTATTGTCCGCCAAGGTGAATGATGCCGATTATGATGAGATCATTTATAAGCTTCGTTCCAATCGTGCATATGTGGCGCAGCTGGATTAAAAAGGGAGCGAATGTCACAAAAATGTCGAAATACGAGGAAATTAGTCACACTAGAGTGGCTGTAATACAATTGTAATATTCGAAACATCATTCCTTAATATTCGTTGTTTATAATAACAGCATGACCCCCTTTTGATATATCTTTTAGACCTGCGGACCGTTTCCGCAGGTTATTTTCTTTTTATAAGACTTATTTGTCTGATTCTAGGGGGAATGTCTTGACTTTGTCGAAGCAGTTCATTAAAATCATAAAATAATGAAAAATGATTTGATGACGGGACCAAGTACTCCGAACCCACAAGCGCAGAGAGGAATTTCCAGGCTGTAAAAATTCCCTTGATGAGCGGACGAATGACCTCCCCGAGAACAGGCGGCGAACAATGAGGAATCTCTGCTGAGTAACGCATGGCATATGCCAAACAGCGGACCATCCTGCATAATAGCCGTACTGCGCGTTACGGGCGTTATACGTATGAGCGGAGTCAGTGTAATGCTGACGGACACTGAGTCATTTGTATGCTAGTGGTCTGGTAAACTCCGGAATGTGGGTGGTACCACGGGTGATTTGTAAACGACAATCCCTCGTCCCTGTTAATGATAACAGGGCGAGGGATTTTTTGTTTTTATAAGAAATACAATGACGGGGGGATACGTAAATGGCCTTTCAAAAACCGACGGGAACACAGGATTTGCTGCCAGGCAGTGTAGAAAAATGGCAAGTGGTCGAGGAAAAAGCTCGTGAGATTAGCCGCCGCTTTAATTACCGAGAGATTCGTACACCAATGTTCGAACAAACGAATTTGTTCGTTCGGGGTGTGGGTGAAACGACCGATGTGGTGGAAAAGGAAATGTACACTTTTGAGGATAAAGGCAAACGGAGCATGACGCTGCGTCCGGAAGGAACGGCTGGGGTTGTCCGCTCTTATGTGGAGAACAAACTGTATGGTGAACCGGACGTAACTAAGCTGTACTATATCGGCCCAATGTTCCGGTATGAGCGTCCACAAGCTGGGCGTCAGCGCCAGTTTCACCAATTTGGCATTGAAGCATTCGGGGCGATGGACCCGGCGCTGGATGCAGAAGTTATTGCTTTCGGGTATCAGTTCTGTCGTGAGCTGGGCCTGAAAGGGGTACAGGTAGAAATCAACTCTGTTGGTAATGCTGCCAGCCGTGCTGCTTATCGGCAGCATTTGGTGGACTTCCTGATGCCCATTAAGGATACGTTGACCAAGGAGAGCCAAGCGCGCATCGAGCGTAATCCGCTGCGTGTGCTGGATAGCAAAGATGATCAGGACAAATTTGGCGGGGCACCTTCGATTTTGGATAGTTTGGATGAGGAATCCAGCACTCACTTTGAAAAAGTGAAACAAAATTTGGATGCGATGGGTGTGGAATATACAGTGAACCCACGCCTGGTACGAGGACTGGATTATTATACGCTGACAGCATTCGAGTTCAAAGCCGAAGGCATTGGTGCTATTGACACGATTGGTGGAGGCGGTCGCTACAACGGATTGGTTGGAGATCTGGGCGGACCGGATCAGCCAGGGATTGGTTTTGGCATTGGGCTTGAGCGAATTCAGCTGATCTTGGAGCATCAGGGTGTCAAATTGAACGAAGCCAAGCCGCTGGATATCTATATGGTGGCTTTGGGTGAGGCGGCAGAAACGGAAGTGACCAAACAACTGTTCAAGCTGCGTCAAGCTGGATTTTCCGCAGAGCGAGATTATCTGGGGCGTAAAATGAAGGCTCAGATGAAATCGGCAGATCGCTTTAAAGCAAGATATACGGCGATTCTGGGTGATGATGAGCTGGTTAAAGGTGAAATTGCACTGAAAAACATGGAAACCGGTGAGCAACGTACCGTTAAGCTGGATCAGCTGGTGGAAGAATTAGGCTAAACAACATGATGTAACATCAGTCAGGGGGAGCTTCCCTCTGGCTGTCATATAGCATTAACTACTAAACCTAACAGGAGTGTGTATTATGAAAAGGAGTCATCAATGCGGCGCATTGACTCATGCGCATATCGGAGAAACAGTTACATTGAACGGTTGGGTACAGACCCGTCGTGACTTAGGGGGCGTACTTTTTATAGATTTGCGTGACCGTAGCGGAATTGTACAAATCGTGTTTAATCCGGCCTATTCCGGTGAAGCACTGCAAATTGCGGATCGTGTTCGCAGTGAATATGTGCTTGAGGTTACTGGTACTGTTGTCAAACGTGATGCAGAAACGATCAATACGAACCTGCCTACAGGTGAAATTGAAGTGCGTGTCACTGAAATCGAAGTATTGAATGCATCCAAAACACCTCCGTTCTTCATTGAAGACGGCGTAGAAGTAGACGAGTCGCTGCGTTTGAAATACCGTTATCTGGACCTGCGTCGTCCGGAAATGCATCAGACGTTGAAACTGCGTTCCAAAGCAGCAAAAGTATTCCGCGACTTCCTGGACGGTGAAGATTTCATTGAGGTAGAAACACCAATTTTAACGAAAAGCTCCCCAGAGGGTGCACGTGACTATCTGGTGCCTAGCCGAGTGCATGAAGGCGAATTTTTTGCCTTGCCGCAATCGCCACAATTGTACAAGCAATTGCTGATGGTAGGCGGCCTGGAGCGCTACTACCAAGTGGCACGTTGTTTCCGTGATGAAGATTTGCGTGCTGACCGCCAGCCTGAATTTACGCAGATCGACATTGAGACTTCCTTCATGCAACAGGATGACTTGCTGCCTATGATGGAGCGTCTTATGGTGAAATTGTTCAAAGAAACAGTTGGGGTAGAACTGGAAACCCCGTTCCAACGGATTACACATGCAGAGGCAATGGACAAGTATGGCTCTGACAAGCCTGACCTGCGTTTTGGTCTTGAGTTGATAAATGTCAATGATATCGTGGCAACCAGTGGGGTAAAAGTATTTGCTTCCGTAATTGAAAAGGGTGGCGAAGTTAAAGTCCTTAATGCCAAAGGATGTGGCACGTGGAGCCGTAAGGATATTGATGACCTGGGTCCTTTTGCAGCACGTTATGGAGCAAAGGGCTTGGCTTGGATTCAAGTGAAAGAAGGCGAATTCAAGGGGCCTATCGTTAAATTCTTCACACCGGAAGAAATCGAAGCCTTGAAAGAGCGTACGGGAGCCGAAGAAGGCGACCTGTTGCTGTTCTCTGCGGATAATAAAAAAGTAGTTGCTGATGTTTTGGGCGCGCTTCGTCTGAAAATTGGCCGTCATTTGGGGCTTATCGACGATAACAAATTCAAATTTGCCTGGGTCGTAGACTTCCCGCTTCTGGGCTATGACGAAGAACAAAAACGTTATGTAGCGGAGCACCATCCGTTCACTCGTCCGAAGGAAGAAGATCTGGCCCTCTTGGACACAGATCCAGGTCAAGTTCGTGCTCAGGCCTACGACATCGTGCTGAATGGCTACGAAGTGGGTGGCGGCTCGATGCGTATTTTCAAACGTGAAGTTCAGGAGAAAATGTTCAAAGCGCTCAATCTGCCGCCTGAAGAAGTGAAGGATAAATTCGGTTACCTGCTGGATGCATTTGAATACGGTACGCCTCCACATGGTGGTATTGCCTTCGGTTTTGACCGTCTTGTTATGTTGCTTGCAGGTCGTACAAATCTGCGTGAAACCATTGCATTCCCGAAAACGGCCAGCGCGACAGACCTACTTATGGATGCACCAGCCGAAGTGGATCAAGCTCAATTGGATCAGCTTCATATTCGTCTTGCTCCGAAGCCTGTTCCACCTAAAGCTTAAAACAAGCGTTGGATTTTGCAAGTGCAAGTTGCCATCTGTTGGCATGTAAATAGATTATAAAATGCCTTGAACCCGTTACCCTTTTATGGATAATGGGTTCGTGGTTTGTATGCTGGAGTTCAAGCATAGAGTTTAAACCAGTGAGGGAGGATTACCATATGCTGCATCAATTTTCACGCACGGAACTGGCCATCGGGACGGAAGGTCTGGAGGTTATGAAAAATAGCACGGTAGCTGTATTGGGTATCGGCGGTGTCGGTTCGATTGCAGTGGAAGCGCTGGCGCGGACGGGTGTTGGACGCATTATTTTGATTGATAAGGATGTCGTAGATATTACCAATATTAATCGCCAAATTCATGCGCTGACGACAACAGTAGGTCAAAAAAAGGCTGATCTGATGGTAGAACGTGTGAAGCTGATTAATCCTGAATGTGAAGCAATTGCACTGAACATGTTTTATACGGAAGAAACATATGAGGAGCTATTCAAGTACGATCTGGATTATGTGCTGGATGCTTCGGATACGATTATTTACAAAGTTCATTTGATTAAAGAATGCTTGAAACGGGGAATTCCGATGATCTCCAGTATGGGTGCTGCGAATAAAATGGACCCAAGTCGTTTTCAAGTTGCCGATATTTCCAAGACAAGAATGGACCCGATTGCCCGTGTCATCCGCACCAAGCTGCGCAAAGAAGGTATTACCAAAGGCGTCAAGGTTGTATTCTCTGATGAGGAGCCAATGAAGCCGCGTGAAGAAATTACCAAAAAAATTGTACCTGCCAACGCACCTGAAATCCGGAAAGCGAAGCAACCACCTGCAAGCAATGCTTTTGTACCTCCGGTAGCAGGATTGATTATGGTCAGCGTAGCTGTCAAGGACCTGTTAGAGCACGCTGGTGTATAAGCTTGAAATGTAGCATGACAGTACATTCGTTAGATTTACAGTAGTATGTTTCAACCTAAGACCTGTAGTTCTGTGCATCACTTCTTGGTGTCACAGTAGGCTACAGCTCTTTTTGTTTTGAAAAAAGCAGCTTACTGCAAACAGATTGAACAACTTGCTGGAGGGTTTTGGTATGAAGGATGGGCTATGGTCCAGAAGTCTCGGTTTCAAGCCCGAGCATCATTGGAAAAAGGAATTAGCCGCGGGTGCCATTTCTTATTTTTCCGTTGTATATATTATTATGGTTAATGCAACCATTTTGGCAGATGCCGGGATCCCTCTTCAAGGGGCAATGCTCGGGACGCTGCTGACCTCGATGATCGGCTGTCTGCTGATGGCTTTTGGCGGAAAGTCTCCCATGGTCGTTGTACCAGGGATGGGGATTAATGCCTTTTTCACTTACACACTCGTACATTCCATGAAGCTCAGCTGGCAGGAAGCGTTGATGGTGGTTGCCGTCACAGGAGTGATATTTGCCGTTGTGGCGTTTACATCATTGTACAAGCTGATCAGTCAGGCGATTCCCCATAATTTGCAGCATGGAATTACGGTAGGTATTGGTCTGTTTTTGACCTTTATCGGTCTGCAAAAAAGTGGGATCGTAATTGCACATCAAACGACTTTTGTGGCTATTGGTCATTTCAATGATCCCAAGGTGATTACGGCCTGTGTAACGTTGCTACTCGCGATTGTATTATTTGTGCGTAACGTTCAGGGCGGTTTGCTTATCAGCATTTTGGCAGGAACTGGGCTTGCATACGTACTGGGAGCTGTAGAACCAACAAGCACGGTAAAAACCTCTGAAACGGTGCGACAGTATGGGCAATTGTTTGGGGAGCTTTCCTTTTCAGGTATCGCTTCGGTAGCCTTCTGGATCGCTGTTTTTTTGCTGTTACTGATTGTGTTGTTTGAGAATGTTGGAATGATTACTGCACAGACCAACATGATTGGAAGACCGGATTCTTTTAAGAATAGCTTGCGTGTATTGGCTGTGACCAATATTTTTGCTGGTATTCTGGGCAGCAGTCCCGCGGTAGCCGCTGCGGAGTCGACGGCTGGTATTGCGGCAGGCGGACGTTCAGGAATGACCCCGCTGGTAACTGCAATTTTATTCGGAGCGACATTTTTCTTTATTCCACTATTGGCTTATATTCCTGACAGTGCCATTGCGCCTGTATTAATCATTATTGGGGGCTTAATGGTACAAAACGTAAGAGAGATGGACTTCAGTGATTTTACCGAATCGTTTCCTGCGTTTCTGGTCATGGTCATGATGCCCTTTACTTACAGTATTGTAGACGGTATGGCATTTGGTTTTATTGCATATCCCGTAGCCAAGCTGGCAGCAGGACGGGGCAAGGAAGTGCCTGTCGCATTATATATCATTTCTGTACTGTTTGTGGCTAACTTTGTGCTTCATTCTCTGGTGTAGTAAACTCGAAGATAGGTTGTACTGTTCATACCCGCGCAGAGCGCGGGTGTTGTTGTTTGAACAAGAATGGTCAGACAGGAAGCGAGGTTGATGGTTTATGGAAAAAGAACAACATGGGCGACAAGATGAGCAGGAAGATCGGATGAAGGAAAAGCCGGGTAAAAGGCCGGACAAGGCTGGTATGGGTCGGTTTATCAAACTGATTGCGAGTGCGCATCCGCCCAAGGCCATTCTGATCATCGCCCTGATACTGACCCTGGTTCAGACGATTGCTGGTTTAATCGTACCAATGATGACCAAAGGGTTGATCGATGGCTTAACCTTTTCTTCACTGAACCGTATGGTCATTATTGGTTTGCTTGGCGCTTTTGTGCTTCAAGCGGTAGCTTCGGCAGTTTCGATCTATATGTTGAACTACGCCGGGCACAAAATAGTGGCTAATTTGCGCAAGCGCTTATGGCATAAAATTTTATCTCTACCCATTCCATACTTTGACCGGAATCGGTCAGGAGATACGATGAGTCGTGTCACTAATGATACAAGCCTGATTATGAACTTAATTACCGAGTATCTCGTGAATCTGATCTCTAATGTGATTGCGATTATTGGTGGTATTGCATTGTTATTTTATCTGGATTGGGTGATGACGCTCATTATTCTGACCATTGTTCCGCTAACAGCCCTGATTTTATTTCCGGTAGGCAGAAAAATGTATCGTATCTCCAAAAAACAACAGGATGAGATGGCAGATCTGACCTCAGTGCTGAGTCAGGTTATCGGCGAAATCAGGCTGGTGAAGGCCTATGGAACGGAAAGCAGAGAGGCACAGGCCGGGGAGGATCGCATTTACCGTATGTTCCGCTTCGGGTTGCAGGAGTCGCGTATATTGGCCCTTGTAGGTCCCATTTCTACCTTTTTGCTGACTGCGGTGCTCGTTATTATATTGGGTGTTGGTGGTGTTCGCGTTGCATCGGGTGTACTGACCGCGGGTGATTTGGTGGCTTTTATTTTGCTACTGTTTCAGGTAATTACACCGATGGCCCAATTCACGACCTTGTATTCACGTCTGCAAAAGGTGGTTGGGGCCACTGAACGGATTCAGACTATTTTAGACCATGAAGAGGAACCACTTGAATTGAAGCAGGAAGCGGCAAAAGAGAGCAGAGATATTGTATTTCGTGATGTCGCTTTTTCCTATACCGAAGGTGAAGAGGTTCTTCATCGTGCAAACCTGGTCATTCCGGCTAACCGAACGACAGCATTCGTGGGACCGAGCGGGAGTGGGAAGTCCACCTTGTTTTCATTGTTGGAGCGCTTTTATGTGCCAGATACAGGGGAAATTCGTTATGGAGACGAATCGATATCGTCATATACACTGTCCTCCTGGCGCTCGAAAATTGGTTATGTATCACAGGAGAGCTCGATGATGACCGGAACGGTTAGAGATAATATTACGTATGGCTTGGGGCGCGAAGCTGATTTGGAAGAAGTCAGACGAGCTGCCATGATGGCGTATGCGGATACATTTATTATGGATCTACCTCAAGGCTACGATACGGAGGTAGGGGAACGGGGAATGAAGCTGTCCGGCGGGCAGCGACAACGGATCGCCATTGCGCGTGCGCTTCTTCGCAGTCCTGACATCCTCATGCTGGATGAGGCTACCTCTAGCCTGGACAGCTCATCCGAGCATGAGGTGCAGAAGGCCTTAGCGAACTTGATGGAAGGACGCACGACGATTGTCATTGCACACCGATTGTCTACGGTGGTCCACTCCGATCAAATTATCGTGTTGGACAAAGGCAATGTGACTGGTGCAGGAACCCATGCCGAGTTATTAGAAACCCATCAGGTGTACCGCGAGTTGGCTCAAAAGCAGTTTGTGGAGATGGGAGAAAAGCTTCATACTTTTGTGAAAGAGTAGGGAATTGGGCGTATTAGAAAATAAGGTTGAATTTTTGTGTTCAAATGTGTTACGCTTACTTTCCTTTTTTTGTATCGGAGCAAGTGGATGAGATGCAGAAATCGAGACTTGATATTCTTAGGAGGTAACTGAAATGGAGAATAAGTTTCAAAGTGCCTATCAAGAAGAACAGCATAGGCTGTCGCTTGCTATGGAGGAAATTGATCGGAGATTGGAACGGCTTCGCAATACGCCAGTGTACACCGGGCATGACTTTACGGAGCAAGTACTGGAATCTGCACGGGAGGAAAAACGCCAGGCTTTAGCGAAAAGCTCGCAGGAGCCTTATTTTGGGCGTATGGATTTTGACGAGCGCGGTAGAGGTCAGCGCAAGCCACTTTATATCGGTAAGATCGGGGTGGAGCGTGAAGAAACATCAGCATATCCGCTGGTGATTGATTGGCGTGCACCGATTGCCAGTTTGTTTTATTCGTTTACAGGTGGTGAAGAAACGGCGTCCTACGAAGCTCCTGAGGGAACTGTCGAGGGCTTGGTGTATCTGAAACGCAACGTTGTCATTCGGAAAAGAATCCTGGAACGGGTAGCTGATACGTACAATCGTGAAAGTGACGAGCCTGCCGTTTCTGATGAGTTTCTCGTTTATCGTTTGGGAGAGAACAAGGATAACCGTTTACGGGATATCGTATCTACCATTCAAGCGGAGCAGGATCAGATCATCCGCGCGGCTAAAAATACAGCCCTCGTTATTCAAGGGGTAGCCGGTAGTGGCAAGACGACCGTAGCGCTCCATCGACTCGCATTTTTGCTGTATCAATACAAGGATCAGGTGTCGGCGGACAAAATGGTTATTTTCGCACCAAACCACATGTTTCTCGATTATATTTCAGATGTACTTCCAGAGCTGGGGGTCGGAAATATTCAGCAAAGTACATTTGCAGACTGGGCGCTAGGTTTGCTGGGGCTGGATTTACCTCTGGCAGATCCTACCGAAACGTTATCTTATTGGTTTGAAAGTGGCAGCTTGAGAACGGAATCTATGGATGAGGCGCCGGGTAGATTTAAGGGATCGGTTCATTTTATGAAGCTGCTTCAGGATTTTGTGGAACGACTGGAGCCTATCTCGGTGCCTGAGGGCGACTTTTCACCTTGGGATGGGGCGGTGCTGCCGCGAACTGAGATTTTGAATTGGTTCAATGAGGAATATAAGCCCTATCCGCTCGCGAAACGGAAGGAGCGTGTGCTGGCAAGAGTCCATCGCTGGATTGAAATGGAACTGAAAAAGTCACCTTCGGCGGCTGCGCTCAAGGAACGAAAGAAAAAAGCCGGATCTCGGGAAAAGGCGTATGCTAAAAAATGGCCACAATATGACGCACTGACGCTTTATAAGCAGCTTTTTCAGGCAACTAAAGGATTACCTGCAGAGACCGCTGCGGAAATGAAGACTTCTTTGCCGGCTCCCATCTTTAAGGCCACACAGTCAGACCTGCGAAATCAGATCATCCGTGAAGAGGATCTGACTGCGTTGGTGTATCTTCACGTGCTGATTCATGAGGTAGAATCATCTCAACGTTTTGACCATGTGGTCATTGATGAAGCGCAGGATTTTTCACCTTTTCATATCGCTCTCCTGGATTTGTTCGTAAAAGGGCATTCCTTTACAATACTGGGCGATTTATCGCAGGGAATTCATGAATATCGTGGTGTACATGCATGGGAGGAAATGAGTTCACTATTTGTGCCTGAACAAACGGGGTATTTTGCACTTACACGGAGTTATAGATCAACTTTGGAAATTATAGAATTTGCAAATACAATTTTGGAGCAGGGAGTACGTGGCGGCATTACAGCGGTTCCGGTATTTCGTAGCGGTGATCCGGTGCGTACTGTGTCTTACGACTCGTCCATGCGTGAACAGAGTTTACTTACCGCTCTAAAAGAGCTTTCCTCCAAGGAGTATCGTACGGTTTCCGTACTGACACGTACCTTAAAAGAAGCTGTGGAGCTGCATGAGGTTTTCACCAGTGCGGGGTTGGATGTCCATTTGATTGATGGTGGTAAAAAGCAATATGAAGGCGGCTTGTCTGTACTGCCTGTATATCTGTCCAAAGGTCTGGAGTTTGATGCAGTTATTGTGGCCGATGCCGACCAGGATCATTATGGAGAACGGACTTGGGATGCCAAGCTGTTGTATGTGGGATGTACCCGTGCGCTGCATGAGCTGTGGCTATTGCATGACGGTCCACTTCCAAGTTACGTACCGGCGCAAACGGAGTAATTAGAACGCTGAAGGTCATGCCAACCAAAGAACAGCCACGAAATTCATTTTTCGTCCTAGGCTGTTCTTTCTTTTTAGTTGAATCACAGGTAAGGCTACAGTTATACCGTGACCAGGCTATCTGCAACTTGTTAACCGATATGGTAGAATAAGAGGCGGTTTATAATCGTTTTAATACAGTAGATCGATTGAATTTTCATGTCTTTTAGCTGTATGGGCGAACTTGTTTTCAATGAAAAAAGAAAGTGTTCGTTCATAAATGATAAGGAAGTGAATGAATTGGACTTATTTTCATATTCCCAGGAGTCAACGCCAAACAATCGGTTGCTTGCAGACCGCCTGCGTCCGACATCGCTGGATGAATATATTGGACAGGAGCATGTTGTGGGTCCAGGCAAGCTACTGCGGAGAGCTATAGAGGCCGATCAGGTTTCTTCTATATTGCTGTACGGGCCACCGGGATGCGGCAAAACGACACTGGCACATATCATTTCTCAACACACGCAAGGTGATTTCGTCCGTCTAAATGCAGTAGAAGCATCTGTAAAGGATGTAAGAGAAGTCATTGACCGTGCACAGACGAATAAATCGATGTATGGCAAAAAGACTATTCTGTTTCTTGACGAGGTCCATCGTTTTAACAGTTCGCGTCAGGATGCATTGCTGCCTGCGGTGGAAAAGGGAACGATCGTATTTATCGGCGCCACGACGGAAAACCCCTTTCACTACGTCAACGGCGCTTTAATGAGCCGTTCTACGTTATTTCAGCTTGAAGCGCTAACCCGGGAGCATTCGCTGGCTGCTATGCGCCGTGCCTTGAGCGATGCGGACAAGGGGCTCGGCTATATGCAGCTTCAGGTAGATGAAGCTGCACTGGACCACATCGCGTCCATGGCGAACGGCGATATCCGCCGTGCATTGAACGCACTGGAGCTAGCGGCGCTCACGACCCCTCCGCTGGCAGACGGCACGATTCATGTGACGCTGGAAGTGGCAGAGGAATCCATCCGCCGCCCGATTGTCAAGGCAGACGAGTCCACACAATATGACGTGCTGTCTGCCTTTCACAAAAGCATTCGCGGTTCCAGCGACGCGGCGCTGTTCTGGTTCCTGTATGCCGTAGAGAAGCTCGGCATGGACCCGATGACTTTTATTCGCCGCCTCATTGCAGCGAGCAGCGAGGACATTGGTCTGGCGAACCCGCAGGCGATGGTGCAAGCGGTGAGTGCGCTTGAGGCCTACCGCAATAACGGCTGGCCTGAGGCCAAACTGAACATTGCACAGGCCATTTTGTTCGCCGTGGAAAGTCCCAAGTCGAATGCCGTATACACGGCGATTTCACGGGCCATGTCGGCCATGGACGATATAAAATCGGCCGAGGTGCCGCTACATCTGCGCGACGCACATTACAAAGGCTCGGAAAAACTCGGCCATGTTGGCTATCAATATCCGCATAATTATCCGAATCACTATGTAAGGCAGCAATACTTGCCCGATTCGATAGCAGACCAGACCTTTTACCAGGCCACTGAGCAGGGAAATGAGTCTAAAATCAGGCAAAACCAACGTTGGCGGGAGTCGCAGTCTTAATATATGTGACTTTAATATACGAAGTGTGTACGACATTGTCAGGTTACACGATGATCTTGCAAGAGTGAAGAAGGGAATAAAAGAAATGAAAGACGTACTATTCGTCGCAGCAGGTGGAGCGCTCGGAACCTCTGCTCGCTACAGTATACAATTATTATTGCCTGCGGCTGGGGCAGACTTTCCATTTGGCGTCCTGTTAATGAATTGGCTTGGCTGCCTGTTTCTCGGCTGGTTTTTTACGGTGACCTTGCGATCATGGCGGATCAACCCCCGCTGGCGACTTGCCATCGGAACAGGCTTTACAGGGGGATTTACCACCTTTTCCACCTTTACAGTGGATGCTGTACGCCTCACGGTTCACGATCGTATGCTGACGGCTATATTGTACTTGCTGCTTAGCGTAGGCGGGGGCTTGTTTTTGACGTGGGCAGGTATCCGTTTAGGCACAAAAATGACACAGGTTGCCCCCAAGGAGGAACATTTATGATTTGGTGGGCGGCAGCAGGTGGAATGGTGGGTACACTAGCGAGATACGGGCTTGGCATGTGGGCCGGAAAAAGGTTGGGTACTGTATTCCCGTGGGGGACGTGGATCATTAATATTAGCGGTTCATTGCTGCTCGGCTGGCTGTATGGCGAGTTTGCGCAACACAATTTGTCTCCTGCACTCTGGATGCTACTGGGAACCGGTTTTTGTGGCGGCTACACCACCTTTTCCACATTCGGCTATGAATCTCTTCAACTGATGGAACACAAAAAATACCGACGTATGGCTATGTATGTATTATCTTCTGTAATAGTAGGAGTTATAGCTGCAGCAATCGGGTACAGGGTCAGTTATACCTTATAAATTTTCAAAATGACATGTGAGCACACCATAAAAGCTTCCAAACCCTCACTCAAGGCGTATCAGCCGTGAATAGGAGGGCGGAAGCTTAGTGCTGTGCTTATTTAATTATTTTTTATCTCGTTCTTTGTATAATTCAGGTAAAAGGGCTTTGAGGTCAGGTCGTGGATCAGGGTCAGATAGCTTCATTTCCTCTAGCGTTTGGACGGCAATCCGCAGTACAGTATAATCTCTGTACCAACGATTGTCTGAAGGAACAACATACCAAGGTGCTTGCTTGGTTGCACTTAGCTCTAGTACCTCCTCATAGTATTGGGTATATTGCTTCCAAAATTTCCGTTCCTGCAAATCACTCGGATCAAGCTTCCAGTTTTTGCGAGGCTTCTCAATCCGGTCAATCAGCTTTTCCAACTGAAATTGCTTTGAAATATGTAAAAAGATTTTAACCACCTTTACACCACTATCCAGCAACAACTGTTCAAAATGCTTGATATGCTTCATATTCTGCTTGGCCTGCTTATCGGATACCTGTCCGTGAACACGTGTAATCAGCACATCCTCGTAGTAAGAACGATTGAACGCCGCAATATATCCGCGTCCTGGAGTTACGCTATGGGCGCGCCACAAGAAATCATGGCTTAATTCCTCAGTCGTAGGTGATTTGAAGCTGTGTACAGTCACCCCGGCAGGGTTAAGATTAGAAAATACCTGCTTGATCACGCCATCTTTTCCGCTGCAATCCATACCCTGGAATACAAACAAAACGGCTTGTTTTTTCTCTGTAAATAATTTACTTTGTAATTCGGCAAAGCGTTCCTTCAATTGATCTGTTTCCTGTCGGATTTCTTCTTTATTTTTAATATTCTTCGTATCCTTGGGGTCCCATTCTTTCAAAGAAACTTTCTTACCCGGTGTCAGCATTCCTAATGAATCAGACATAAAGGCACGCTCCTTTTCAATTGAAGTAATGATCTTGTCTACATCATATACCCAAATGGGGGCGTTATCAAAAATTTCTTAGTGTCGCAATCCGTTTAACAACCGATGAGCGCATGAATGAACCTCTTCACGTAAGTTGCCCACAATGAGCAAGTTGTCATTACTCACAGTCATGCAGAAAGACGATATCAACAGAAACGGTTACACTTCCACTCCTAGAAGCAGCTTGAAATTTAACTCTACTTTGATCCATGTAACTCATAACAAGGGATTATAATACTTTTGACATAGTAATCTGTTTATTTCAGTCCATTGGTCACATAATATAAAAGGAAATATCAGGATAATAGATGGATGTCCCTAAACATCCCCTTCTGATAAGATTATTTCCATCAAAATTAAAGTGGGCGTGGTTAAAATGGGGAGAATATTAGTTCCACCTGACAAACTGATGGAAGTTGCTGATCAGTTTTTACAAGGAAAGCATGAATTGGAACGTATGCTGAATTTCTTGAATGGACGAATTGATTTTGTCCAACAAGGCTGGTATGGTGCCACCCAAGAGAGATTTTTTCAGGAATTTCAGGTTTCTCGACAATCCATGAGTGTAACAATTGACCGACTATCGACAGTAGCACAAGAACTTATTTTTATTTCAAAAAACTTTACACAGGTAGATGGAGAAAAAGTCGTATTGAATGTGCCCTGGCTTGGTGCCCCTGTTAAAACGGCATCCACAGGTGAAGGTTGGTTACATAAAATCTTTGAACAGATTGGACAAGCTGAGATTACCAAGGCTGAAGCTCAATTGGAAGCTAGCAAACTTCAAGGAGAAATCCTTTGGGATACTGCACAGGGAGCAAAAGGAGCTATTCAGGGAAATTTGACATTGGGGATGCTGCCAGATAAAGAACGAGATTATGATCATCCCATGGCAGCTAAAGTAGGTGAAATCCTCGGGAATGTAGCTACAACATTGCAGGGGGCTGGTGAGGTAGTAGCTGGATTGGGTGGAGAAGGATTATCAGTTGCTATATCATCTACAGGCGTAGGGAGTATAATCGGAGTGCCCGGATTAATTGGATCGGCAGCTTTGGCGGCGCATGGAGCTACAACTGCGGTTAAAAGTGCAAGTGGAGTAGGGGAAAGCTCAGCGGAATTGTGGCAGATGGCCAAAGGAGAAGGTAGAGGTTCGTCTAACTCCCCAGAAGTTAAGGTAGAAAAGGTACCTGATGGTTTTGAAGGAACGGGTGAAATTCAAAAGAGAACATATGAGCCTAGCCCCAAACATGATCCTCAAAGTGGGTGGGGGAGTCCTAACCCCATTCCAGACGCTGAGACAGGGCAAAAGTTATTGGATGCAGCCTATTCATCTTCAAAAAATAAGCAATTATATAATATTTATGAGGGGAAGCTTGTTAAATTTCAACCAGATGGTGAAACGGGTTGGCATCCATATGAGGTTACGAACCCTGCTAGGGAAGTACCTGCCGATGTATTGAGGCAGTTCCTAAGGGATGGTAAAATTACGAAAGTGGAGTACAATAAGCTATTAAGAAATAAGTGAGGTGCGTTATTCTGAGAACATTTGGAGATAAAAGTACTTTTGCTATCCAATATGAACTTGTAAATAATCCTTTTAATGAAAAGAGTTTAGCTGGTGAATCATGGGGAGAAATTGAAATTTTTGTTCGAGGAAGAAATATTTTTGAGTATAAGAAAGAGAATGTTGTAGCACCTTTTCAATGGAACTTAATTTATATTGTTGAATGGTTTAGTGAAAATCATATGCATATATTGAGTGATGAAGCATTTCCTCTTCCAGTTGAAGGACAAAACTCTCTTGAACTTATAGATAATTGTTTGTTGTTTGATTCCGACAATGACGCTGAATTTGATCAATGGTTCGATACAAAGCAAGAATGGGAGTTTAAACACTCATGGTTTTCAAATAGAGCAGGCTCATTTTTGCCTGATGTATTCTTCAGGAGAGTTAACGATAAAATAGAGATTGCATGGGATAATGAGTCTACGTACTCTTCGGAAGGGATCACTTTCATGAATCCAATTGGAGTTGAATATATTCCCATTGGTATATTTGATTCTACTGTAAGGAATTTTGTTGAAGATTTCTTGGATAATCTTCTATTGAATTCTAAGAACAAAAGTGACGCCGAAAAAATTTGTGAAAAAATAAAGGGCTTAATAGTCCAAGAATAGTTTTACTGCTTGATTAGCTTTGTGCCTCTAAGGTCTTTTTCGATGGGCTATCATTGTCCAATAAACTAATTATTAAACTCCTAATAGCCTGTATACTTTGGAAACCTTTTTACAAGAAATGTTTGTCCATGACAGACATCATAAAGAGCAGATCACCAATTTCCTTCGACTTATGGCTAAAAACATGTAACAGAAAAAAGTCGCTCCTCCCAAATCAGGAGAGACGACTTTTTTATTACGGCTATTCAATGTTAATTGTCATTCATTCAAACCGTTTCAGGCTGAAGTTTTTCAACCTTATCAATGGTTCCCCCACCCAGACACCGTTCCCCGTCATAAAATACAACAGCTTGTCCAGGGGTAATGGCCTTTTGATGTACATCAAATACGACATGCACCGTTCCATCTGGAAGCCATTGTAAAGTGACTTGCTGGTCAGGCTGACGGTAACGGAACTTGGCTGTGCAGCGGAATTCGCCAGATGGACGTGCATCTGCGCCTTCAATCCAGTTTACATCCGTGGCAATCAGGCTGGTAGAATACAGGCTGTGGTGACGATCACCTTGTACCACATACAGGATATTCTTCTCCAAATCCTTATCTGCTACGAACCATGGTTCGCCTGAACCTGAGCCGCCAATGCCCAAGCCTTGTCGTTGACCCAGTGTATAGTACATCAGACCATCGTGGCGTCCTTTGACTTCACCCGTAGCAATATCCACCATATCTCCACCTTTTGCAGGCAGATATCCACTCAGAAACTCCTTAAAATTGCGTTCGCCGATAAAGCATACGCCCGTGCTGTCTTTTTTCTTGGCTGTATAAAGTCCCGCAGCTTCTGCGATTTTACGCACTTCTGGTTTCGGCAGATGACCGATCGGGAACATGGCTCGCGACAACTGTGTTTGGCTTAATGCATTCAGGAAATAAGTCTGATCCTTGTTGCTGTCCACACCTCGCAGCAAAGTAAAGCGGCCGTCTTCCTCCACAACCCGTGCATAATGTCCAGTAGCAACATAATCTGCTCCCAAATCCAGCGCTTTGTTCAGAAACTCGCCGAACTTAATTTCACGGTTGCACATGACATCTGGATTGGGTGTGCGTCCAGCTTTATATTCATCAAGAAAATAGGAGAATACTTTATCGAAGTATTCTTTTTCAAAATTGACTGTATAGTAAGGAATGTCGATCTGTTCACAGACGCGGCGCACATCCTCCGCATCCTCTTCAGCCGTACAACGGCCAAATTCATCCGTGTCATCCCAATTTTTCATGAAGATGCCGATTACGTCATAGCCCTGCTCCTTTAGCAGCAGCGCGGTAACGGATGAGTCGACGCCACCGGACATGCCGACGACGACACGGGTTTCATGATTGGCTTTAGCCATGGTCATCACCCAATTCTTTCAATATTGTTGTAGAACCCACCTATTGTAACATAAACGATAATAAGTTACGATGTTTGGATGAACAAACGACACGGCGAACGATGCAAGAAAGCTACATAAAACGGGCTAAATCTGTTGCTAATCGCTCGAAAGCAACTTTTTTTAAGATTGTTACCGTAATGTTTCCCTTTACCTGCCCTAATATGTTAACATAAGCTGAGGGTTAGGATCGGAATAGAGAGGTTTACAACTCCAATTATTCCGCGTGTTTAACGGAATTGTTAATATAAGCGAGGTGCCACAATTGAAAATATCAACGAAAGGCCGTTACGGCCTGACCATTATGATGGAGCTTGCGGCCAGGTTTGGCGAAGGTCCAACTTCTTTAAAAAGTATTGCCGAAAAAAATCAGCTATCAGAGCATTATCTGGAGCAGCTCATTGCGCCTTTGCGTAATGCAGGTTTGGTAAAAAGTATCCGTGGTGCTTATGGCGGTTATATTTTGGCGAATGAACCGTCAGGCGTAACAGCAGGAGACATCATTCGTGTGCTGGAAGGCCCGATTTCTCCAGTTGATTTTACGGAAGAAGACGATCCGGCAAAACGCCAGCTCTGGCTGCGAATTCGTGACAGCATTGCTGAAGTGCTGGATTCAACTACACTCAAGGACTTGATCACATACCAAGAACATGATGAATTGGATAACTACATGTTTTATATTTAATTTCCAATTATGTATTTAACAAGAGATATCTTGGTTTATCAAACGTTTTGCCCCATTATATGGGGCTTTAATTCTATATAAAATACATTAAAATAGTCTATCCTGTAAATTACCAAGCCTGAGCATGTCTGAGAGTTATTTTTTACGGACCAATCCCTTTTTTGATTTTGTCATAAGTAGCTTGAGCTTTGGCCAAAGCTTTTTATAGTACGACCTCTGCGAGGTATCTGTCTTCTTACACCGATAATCGGATCAAGGGGGCCTCCGTAAAAACTTGCAATTGAAATGCTCTTACAAAAACTTTTAAAGTGCATTATATCAATAAAGAAGTATATAATGGAACTTCGGCAATACTAAAAACAAGATGTTCTATATTTGAGGTGGATAACATGAACAGAATTTATCTGGATCATGCCGCATCGACTCCTATGCATCCTGAGGTTGCGCAGACTATGATGGATATCATGACCGGCCACTTCGGCAACGCTTCGAGCGTTCATGCCTTTGGCCGCGATGCCAAGCGCACCGTCAGCGCAGCGCGGGATGCCGTTGCGGCCTCTTTGGGCTGCAAGCCTGAAGAAATTATATTTACGAGCGGAGGGACAGAGAGTGATAATCTGGCCCTGTTTGGGACGGCTACGGCAGATGGTCGTACTTCCGGCCATATTATTACAACCGCGATTGAACATCACGCCGTGCTTCATGCTTGCGATGAGCTGGAAAAAGCGGGATACCAGGTGACCTATGTCCCAGTCAATGGCTTTGGGCGTGTGAATCCTGCGGACATTGAGGCAGCTATTCGCCCGGATACTTTTTTGATCAGCATGATGTATGCCAACAATGAAGTGGGCGTCATTCAGCCGATCCAAGAAGTAGGACAGATTGCGATAGAGCATGGAATTATATTTCATGTAGATGCAGTTCAAGCTTTCGGGCATATATCCATCGACTGCGGGAACCTCCCGATTGACTTACTTAGTGTGTCTGGCCATAAGATTAACGGACCGCAAGGAGTGGGTGCATTGTATATCCGTCAGGGTACACGCATTCAGCCGCTAATGCATGGGGGACTTCAGGAGAAGAAACGCCGTGCAGGAACAGAAAACATCGCCGGCATTGCTGGGCTTGCTAAAGCCGCAACTCTTGCCAATGCTTCCATTGAAGAGCGAGGAGCACACGATATGGCTCTTCGCCAAACGCTGCTAAAAGCGTTGGAAAGCTCTCTGGGCAGCCATGAGTTTATAATTAATGGTGATCCTGAACATTTTGTGCCTAATGTGCTAAATATTAGCTTTCCAGCCATTGGTACAGAGACCATGCTGATGAATCTCGACATGGAAGGAATCGCAGCGGCCAGCGGATCAGCCTGCACTTCGGGGTCTCTAGAGCTATCGCATGTGTTGCAGGCGATGGATCTTCCTGAAGATGTTTTGAATTCAGCGATTCGATTTAGCTTCGGTTTGGGTAATACTACGGAAGAAATGGAATACACGGCCAAGAAAATTGAAACTATATGGAAGCGGCTGCGTACTAGGTACTAGGGATTTCTCCGCATTTTAGTAAGAAGGGAGGAGCGGTTTCCATTTCATTGCATGAACGGAAGCAAGGTATTGACAGGCATGTAGGAAAAACACCGCACCTTCGTTCGGACTGCATAGTAAGGAGGGACCCTATATATGAGGCTTCAAGACATGATCGGACTTGCTGTTTTCGATGTCGAGGACGGGAAGCAGATTGGTAAAATACATGACTTTATGTTGACAGCTGATTGGCGAATTACAGGGATTGAGCTAGAAGGTAAAGGGCTTTTTTCATCTCATGTCAAAATGGTGGCTTGGGATGACATCGTTGCTTATGGTGAGGATGCGATTATGATTCGCAATCAGCAGGCCGTCCGTAAAACAGAGGCCCATGATATACAACATACGTACTTGCTTGGACCCGGTAAACTGAAGGATTTATCCGTGCTAACAGAGGAAGGGCTTATGCTCGGGCACATCTCGGATGTTTATTTTGACCAGGAAATGGGCAATAACATAATAGGCTTGGAAATCAGTGATGGTTTTGTATCGGATATTATTGAAGGGCGGAAATGGCTGCCCTGCACCGAAGATATGTCCATCGGGGAAAATGCTGTTATGGTTCCCCCGTTAAGCGAGCAGCGTCTGGAAAAAGCCATATATTCTGTTAATGGATAGGGTGAGTTTATTGAGATGTCCGAATTGTAATTCCAAAGATATCGGAAAAATTGGCTCCCATCAATTTTATTGCTGGGGATGCTTTATCGAACTTCAAGTGAATGGTGAAAAAATGTCTGTCTACCAAGTGGAAGAGGATGGAACGCTCAGTTCGCTGGACGACTTATTCTTTGGAGATGAGATGGCACAACAGGACTTGCCGCAAATTCACGCTTCTTCCTAAGCTTGACTCGGGAAGTGGACAGGCTGTTTACGAAGAGGTGTGATCTTCCACCTATTGCTTAACATATAGCTAAGTGGGTTGGATCATGCTTAATAAAAAATGGAGAGGGTGTCCCGAACGGCTATTGGCCTGGGGGCACCCTCTTCTATATATCCTTTCTTGTGAAGATGGCTAGTTTTACAATTTAAAGCGTTTGACCTCTTCCAATAGAAGATCTGCATGAGAATCAAGTTTGGCAGAAAGGTCGGCAATATTGTTCATAGCATGACCTTGTTCTTGTACTGAGGAAGCTACTTCCTCGGTAGATGCTGCACTTTGCTCAGAAACAGCGACAACGCTGGAGATGACATCAGAAATATGTCCGGCATTTACACGGAGATGATCTGCTGCAGCAGAAACATCTTCAATTTGGGCAAGCATGTGCTGAGAAGCGCCACGTATGGATTCAAACGCCTGTCTCGTTGCAATGGCAGCATGCTCCTGCTCTACAGTTACAGCAAGAGCCTTCTTCATTTCTTCCGCGCTTTGTACTCCCGCAATTTTAATTTCTTCCAGCTTACTCATGATACTGTCACTGGAGCTACCTGCTTGTTCGGCCAGCTTTCTCACTTCTCCCGCGACGACGGCAAAACCTCGTCCGTGTTCCCCGGCCCGTGCCGCTTCAATGGATGCATTGAGGGCCAGTAGGTTTGTTTGTGCGGCGATATCGTGGATGGCCCCGGCCAGCCGCCCAATATCCTGGGTTTTCAGCGTGAGCGAATCTACCGCTTCTCCTGCCGCAGTGGTTGTTTGTCTGGACTCGGCTGCCAGTTTCGCTTGACGCTCTGCTGTTTCATAGCCGGCCAGCACAGCAGAATCAGTTTCGAATACAGCAGTTTGGGTCCGTTTGACACTTTCGCCAATCTGGTTGATGGAGCCTGTCATGTGTGTCAGCTTCTCAGAACCGGAATATACCGCCTCGGCTTGGTCGCTGGCTCCTTGCGCTAGCTCCTGAACTGCACTAGAAATTTGTGATGCAATGGTTCCTGTATCTTTGGCGTGTTGATGCATATCATGGGAAGCGGAACTGACATCGCTAGCTGTATCTGATACCTTGCGCAACAGGTGAGAGAGATTGTCTGACATGAGGTTAAAATCTGTCCCCAGACTGGCAATTTCATCTTTACCCTTAATATCCACACGAGCGGTCATATCGCCTTCAGCTATCCGTTTGACATTTGTTTGGAGTCTGCGAATCGGCTTGATAAAGTTGTTTGCCGCCCAGATCGCCAGCAGCATAGCAACGACTAAAATGATAGCAACAGTAATAATCAACTGATTACGAGTAGAGTAATATTCCTGAAAAGCAATATCTTTAGAAATAGACAGGCCTACAATCCAGCCTGTGCTAGGCATTCTTTTAAAATAAAGCTGACGTTCACTGCCGTTGTAGCTATAGTCTGTTTTTCCCGAAGCTGTGCTGAGCAGGGTCGCGGTCGATGATCCTAACTCGGGGGTTTCCTTGAGGTTTTTGCCAGCCAGCTTGTTGTCTGGATGCGCGATTACGACTCCCTTTTGGTCAATCAGAAATGCGTAGCCCAATCCGTTCAAGTCTATGCCTTTAATCATTTTTGTCATATCGTTGAGCATAATATCCTCGCTGACTACCCCGGTGATCGAGCCGTTGGCATCCTTGAGAGGTTTAGCAATGGAAATGGTGAAGTCATTGCTGCCTGCATCAGTATAAGGTGAGGAATAGTACATTTCTCCCTTGGTTTTGGCGTCCTTGTACCACGGACGAGCGCGAGGATCGTAACCCTCTTCAAACCAGCCAGATCCATCCCAGTATGATCCATCTTCATACCCTGCATAAATGTTGGAAATATTTTGATCCTTATAGTTTTGGAAAGCTGCTTTCAGAGATGCTATTTTGGCATCTGATGAAATATCGCTGGATTCCAGACTCGCAGCTAATGTTTCAATAATTTCAGCTTTGCCGCCTGTCCATCCGTCGAGCTGATTGACGGTTTCGGAAGCTTTGCTGTTCATAAGCTCTTGGATATCATGATTGGCCTGATTTTTAACACTTGTCATGCTAATGACGGACAAAGGCCCAGCTGCAACGATTACAATGCAAGTGAAAAGGAGAATAAGCTTCATTTTTAAGTTCATGTAACGACCCCCGATGTTTCAGAAATGTGAAAGCTTAGGATAGTGCTTTGTACTTATATCGTCAGATCGAATGACTTTGTTTATTGTTTTCATCCATTTTCATCAATTTTTCACAATGGTTATTAATGGGACATCTCAGACTGGCGGGAAGGATTAAAGTACAGGTACAGGCATATACTTAAAGGAGGCTAGTCCGGTAAGGGGGCACAAAATGGACCAATTAACGAAAAGTAGACTGTTCCGGTACGGCATATGGACGCTGCTGGGACTCGTCATTCTATATTTTATCTGGCTGCTGAGACCTTTGTTTTTTCATTTGTATGAATTTCTGAAAACAATCATTGCTCCGTTTGCGGTAGCGATGATCATCTCCTATGTACTCAATCCTGTAGTGAGTATGCTGGGCGGTCGAAAGGTGCCTCGTAGTGTAGCTGTACTGCTTATTTACGCTGTGTTTTTGGCCAGTCTTATTGTGATCCTGATGAATCTGATTCCGATGTTCATTGAACAACTGGATGAGCTGAATGAGCATCTGCCAGAGCTGACCATGCATGCGCAGGGACTAATGACGAATATGGACAGCGGTATTTTACCCCAAGGGGTGCGTACGGGGATGAATCAATGGTTTTTCCAACTGGAGAATCGGATGGCTACTGGGATTTCTACCTTTATGGACAACATCGGTGGGATGATCAACATGTTGTTTAATGTGTTCATCGTACCTTTTCTCATTTTTTATATTTTAAAGGATTTCGACGTGTTTGAGCGGACGATTGTTTCTTATCTCCCGCGTTCTCGTCGTAAGGCGATTGTATCGGTGCTTAAGGAAATTGATCAGGCGCTTGGCAACTATGTCAGGGGCCAATTGCTGGTGTGCGTCATTATTGGCGTAATGGCGTATATTGGATATATGCTGATTGGCATGCCTTATGCGCTATTGCTGGCCGGAGTTGTGGCTCTTTTTAATATTGTTCCATATTTGGGCCCCTTTTTGGGCGCTGCACCGGCAGTAATTATGGCTTCTACGGTTTCCTTAAAAATGGTACTTTTAGTGGTAGTCGTTAATTCCTGTATTCAAGTTCTGGAAAGTAATATAATATCCCCTCAGGTGGTAGGGCGAACACTGCATCTGCATCCGTTAGCCATTATTTTCGCTCTGCTAGTGGGTGGGGAAATTGCGGGAATTGCTGGCTTGATCTTGGCAGTTCCAGTGATGGCTGTTTTGAAGGTAGGGCTTCAGCATTTTTTTGCATATTACGTGAAGCGAAAAACAATCTAATTTCGTCTATATCCCAGATGCATGCTGTCTGAAATCGCGTTGACACGGCTAAATGACACGGATATACTGAATTGAGTATGTTTAAATGTGTTTATCCAGTAGGGAAAGCTCATTTCGGAGTGCGGGCTGAACCCGCCGGGATGCTCCCGTTACCAGTGAAAACAAGGCGATCGATCGTCCGTTAAGCAGATGTTGGTGTGCGCTTGCACATGTGGCATTTCGTACAGAGGGGACGGCGATAACCAGGGTGGTACCGCGATACAATCGTCCCTGATCCGTTCAGGGGCGTTTTTCTATTTTTTTATGGCCTGTGCCAGAAACCAGTGACACCATAATTAGGAGGCTACTTATATGAAAGCTAGTGAAATCCGCTCCAAATGGCTGGAGTTTTTTGAAAGTAAGGGACATGTGATTGAACCAAGCGCACCGCTTGTTCCACACAAAGATCCTTCCCTGCTATGGATTAATGCGGGTATGGCGCCGCTTAAGCCTTATTTTGACGGACGCGTAAAACCAGAAAATCCACGTATCGCCAATTCGCAAAAATGTATTCGTACGAACGACATTGAAAATGTCGGTAAAACGCGTCGTCATCATACGTTTTTCGAAATGCTTGGGAACTTTTCTATTGGCGACTATTTCAAGGAAGAAGTCATCACATGGGCGTGGGAGTTTCTGACAGACCCGAAATGGATCGGCTTTGATCCAGAACGTCTGGCTGTAACGGTATATCCTGAGGATGAAGAAGCGTACAAGCTGTGGAATGAAAAAGTTGGACTTCCGGCTGAACGTATCATCAAACTGGAAGACAATTTCTGGGATATCGGTGAAGGCCCTTGCGGACCTTGTACGGAAATTTTTTATGATCGTGGCGAAGCCTACGGCAGCGACATGACGGACCCTGAAATGTATCCAGGGGGAGAAAATGAGCGTTATCTGGAAGTGTGGAACCTCGTATTCTCACAATTCAACCATAACAAAGATGGCAGCTACACGCCGCTTCCCAATAAAAATATAGATACAGGAGCTGGTTTGGAACGTTTTGCATCCATTTTGCAAAATGTCGATTCCAATTTTGATACGGATATCTTCCAGCCACTAATCCAGAAAACGGCTGCCATGGCAGGAGTTAAATATAACGACAATGTGGACAGTGATGTGGCTCTCAAGGTCATTGCTGACCATGTTCGTACCGTGACTTTCGCGATTGGTGACGGTGTACTTCCTTCCAACGAAGGACGGGGTTACGTCATTCGCCGTTTGCTGCGCCGGGCTGTTCGCTATGGAAAGATGTTGGGCATGAACCGTCCATTTATGTTTGAACTAGTGGAAACCGTTGGGGACATCATGGGCGTGTACTATCCTGAAGTCGTGGACAAGCGTGATTTCATCATCAAGGTGATTAAAACAGAAGAAGAGCGTTTCCATGAAACATTGACAGACGGATTAGCTATTTTGGCTGATATCAGTGCTCAGGCAAAGGCCGAAGGCCGCAATGTCATTAGCGGAGCAGATGCTTTCAAGCTGTATGATACGTATGGGTTTCCATTTGATCTCACAGAGGATTATGCGGACGAGCAGGGCTTGAAAGTTGATCGTGAAGGTTTTGATGAAGCGATGCAGGAACAGCGTCAACGTGCGCGTGATGCTCATCAAGACAATGCCAGCATGAAGATTCAGGGCGGAGCTTTGTCCGATCTGGCGGTTAAAAGTGAATTTGTTGGATATAATGACCTCATAACTGAGTCCAAAATTGTGGCAATTGTATATAATGATATGCTGGTGGAGAGTGTTAGTGAAGGGCAGTCCTGTCAAGTCGTGCTGGATGTGACTCCTTTCTATGCTGAAAGCGGCGGGCAAGTCAGTGACCATGGCTTACTGCGTGGTGGAACGGTAACCGCGAAGGTTGAAGGGCTGTTCAAGGCGCCGCAAGGTCAGCATGTGCATCAGGTCGTTGTAGAAGCCGGTGAGCTAAACGTAGGCGACACGGTAAAAGCTGAAGTAGATCAGGCTTCACGTGGAGAAATTGAGAAGAATCATACGGCTACGCATTTGCTTCACAAAGCGCTTAAAGAAGTACTGGGTGACCATGTCAATCAGGCGGGTTCCTTGGTAGAACCTGGGCGTCTGCGTTTTGACTTCTCCCATTTTGGTAGCATTACCCCAGAAGAGCTGGCAGATATTGAACTGCGGGTTAACCGTGCCATCTGGAGCCAACTGGATGTGACTATTGAACTGAAACCGATTGACGAAGCCAAGGCGCTTGGAGCGATGGCGTTGTTTGGTGAGAAATATGGTGATATTGTACGGGTCGTTAAGGTTGGCGATTACAGCATCGAGCTGTGCGGAGGATGTCATGTCAGCAATACTTCGCAAATTGGCTTGTTCAAGCTTGTTAGCGAGAGCGGCATCGGATCAGGTGTACGTCGTATTGAAGCAGTGACCGGACGTTTTGGTTTTGAGTACATGGAAGGTCAATTAGAGCTGTTGAAGGTGTCGGCTGGGCTGGTTAAATCCAAGTTGTCCGAGGTGCCAAAACGCATCGAATCTTTGCAGCAACAGATCAAAGACCTCAGTCGTGAAAATGAATCACTGCAAAGCAAGCTGAGCGCTATTGAGGCGGGTCAACTGACTGATCAGGTTGTGCAAGCTGGCGGAGTGCAGTTGTTGGCTGCACGCGTGCAGGCCTCCAGCATGGATGCGCTGCGTGCAATTGCTGATGAGCTGAAAAGTAAGCTTCCTGCAGCTGTGCTGGTGCTAGGCGCTGCAATGGACGACAAAGTTAATTTTGTCGTTGCTGTCCCAGCTGAGCATACCAAGGCAGGACTTCATGCAGGTAAGCTCGTGAAAGAAATTGCGGCCGTATGCGGCGGCGGTGGCGGCGGACGACCTGACATGGCGCAAGCCGGGGGTAAGGATGCCAGCAAGCTGGACGAAGCACTTCAACGTGCACATGAATTGGTGTCAGCAGCCTCACAAGGATAAAGTTCGATAATTTTTGCGGATTTTTGGAAAAAAACGGACTTAGACATTTCCTTGAAGGGCTTTGCTTATGGTATGATATAAAAGAATAAGCTGGCATAAACATGTACACATGTTTTGTGGAAGCGAGGTGTCAACAATGGATTCCATGGACAAAACGGTCAAATTTAATGTCAAGGCGGATGAGAAGGAAGCTTCTGCTCAGGAGATTTTGTTGACCGTATATGATGCGTTGGTAGAAAAAGAATACAATCCGATCAATCAAATCGTCGGGTATTTGCTATCCGGTGATCCGGCTTATGTGCCACGGCATAATAATGCTAGAAGCCTGGTGCGTAAAAAAGAACGCGATGAATTGATTGAAGAGCTGGTTCGTTTCTATCTCGCTAAGCATCGTTAGGAGACAGGCATGAAAGTAATGGGATTGGATTACGGGGATCGCCGAATTGGGGTCGCCGTAAGTGATGCCTTCGGCTGGACCGCCCAAGGATTGGAAGTCATAGAACGACGCGGTGACGACAGCGAGTTCGGTAAAATTGCAAATTTGGTTCGTGAACATGAAATTGGTGAGGTTGTTGTAGGCTTGCCGAAAAATATGAACGGAACCGTGGGTCCACGCGGTGAGATTTGCATTGAGTTTGCGAACCGGCTCAAGGAGTTACTGGGTTTACCCGTTCACCTTTGGGATGAACGGCTGACGACGCGTTCGGCAGAGCGTGCGCTTCTGGAGGCCGACGTCAGCCGCAAAAAACGCAAGCAGGTGGTAGATAAACTGGCCGCAAGCCTGATCTTGCAAAATTATTTGGACGCACACAGTACAAGGTGAGGGGGATTTCGTAATGGCTGAAAATCAATTGGGTATGGAAGAAGAGCCGGAAATTATTTATATTGCCGATGACGAGGGCAACGAGGAAGAGTTCGAGGTCATTATGAAGTTTGAGGTAGATGGTTCCGAAGCGAAGTACATGATGGTTGCGCCAGTGGACCCTGAAGCTGATGAGTCCGATGTGTACGCCTTCCGTTACGAGGAAGAAGGCGATGATATTAAATTGTTTGTGATCCAAGACGATGCCGAATGGGAAATCGTCGAAGAGACCTTTAATACATTTGTAGAGGAAGAAGAAGAGGAAGACGGGAAATGACGAGCTATTCACGTGAAGACCTGAGCTGGACCTCTGATTTGAAAGAAGCTTTTGATGGTGACGTAGAGTTGCAGGATGAACAGGGTCATGCGTTACGCATGGAGTTGGAAGCAGAGTTCAAGGTAGGTGAGCAACGGTACGCCGTATTGCGTAGACCTGGCGCTGCTGCTGGCGAACATGAATTATATCATGTAAGCTCATCCACAGACGGCGAAATCTCCATCACCACCATTGAAGATGATGATGAGTGGGAAGATATTTCTGAGCTGTACGACGAATGTACGTTGCCGGAAGAGCTGTAAGTCTGGATAACGAGGAGATCAAACCTGAAAGGGCGGACCAGTCCGCCCTTTTTGGCTGTGAAGGAGTTGGGTGGATGTGAAGCGAAGGACAAGGATGCTTACGTTGCTTCTCCTGCTTGTTTGCATAGCAGGAGGTGCACTCCTCTATATATGGAATGCCATGCAGCCTGTTCAGCCGAAAACACAACCCGTTGCTTTTACGGTGGTAAGAGGTACGGGAACATCGGCTATTGCAGATACGCTGAAGCAAAAGGGACTTATACGTAATGCGCTTGTGTTTAAGGCTTATGTAAAATTCAAACAGCAAGGAAACGCATTTCAGGCTGGAAAATATGAAGCGCAGCCTGGCGCAACCTTTGATCAGTTGATTGCCAAGCTATCGGCTGGGGATGTAGTCAAAGAGGAAATGATTCGTTTTACAATCCCGGAGGGTTTTACGATTAGACAGATGGCAGATAAACTGCAAAAGGAAGGACTGGCGGACCGGCAGCAATTTTTGCAGCTGGCCAACGATCCGTCCGCTTTTGACGTCGCGCTGGTGCGGGACATACCAAAGCAGACGGGGCTTCGCTATGCGCTGGAAGGTTATCTTTTCCCGGAAACCTATGAACTGAAAAAAGGAAGCACAACCAAGGATATCATTCAGACGATGCTGGAGCAGACGCAAAAACGTCTGGATACCATTTCTGACTTGGATGCCGGGTTGCAGCAACGGGGTGAAACACTGCATCAGCTGCTGACAGTTGCTTCTCTGGTAGAGCGCGAGGTAGTTGTAGACGATGAGCGGCCTATCGTAGCTGGCGTTATTTATAACCGTCTTCAACAGGATAAAAAGCTGGAAATTGATGCTACAGTTCAATATATGCTGGACAAGCAAAAGGAACGACTGTATTACAAGGATTTGGCTGTAGAAAGTCCTTATAATACGTATATGCATCAGGGACTTCCACCAGGACCGATTGCAAGTCCCAGTCTGAAATCAGTGGTGGCGGCTCTACAGCCAAAATCTACAGATTATTTATTTTATGTGACCAAAAAAGATGGGACACATAAACATTTATTTGCCAAAACGTATAAAGAACATTTGCATAACATTCAGATAAGTAACCGTAAGACAAATTAGGAGGTGAGCCTATGGCTTACAAACCCGAACTGCTGGCAACTGCCAGCTCTCCGGAGGATGCCCGCCATATGCTGGAGGCTGGAGCAACTGCATTGCTGATTGGAGATGACCGCTTTGGCATGCGACTGCCAGGACATTTTACCCCGGACCAAATCCGTGAGGTTGTGGAAGAGGCACGGAAGCATGCGGCGCAGGTATATGTATCTATGACGAATTTGATGACGAATGAGCTATTGCCACTTCTTCCCGAATATGTGCAGACCATAGCTGGATGCGGCGTAGACGCCATTGAGTTTAATGATCCAGCAGTGCTCATGGCTGTGAAGGAATATGCCCCTCATCTGAAACTCTTCTGGAACGGAGAGATGATTTCTACCAACTTCGCAACCGCCAACTACTGGGGTGAAAAAGGGGCATCACGTGTCATCTTGGCTCGTGAGCTCAGTATGGATGAGATTACGGAAATGATTCCAAAGTTGAACATAGAAGCACAGGTTCAGGTACATGGAATGACCAATATTTATCACTCCAAGCGTAAGCTTGTTCAAAGCTATATGCTGCACCAAGGTCGCACGGTAGAAGGTGACCTCGGCAGAGGGCGTGGCTTGTTTCTGATTGAAGCAGAGCGGAAGGAAGAGAAGTTCCCCATTTACGAAGATATCAACGGGACACATATTATGAGTTCGGATGATTTTTGTATCATGGAGGATCTGCATATTCTGATGGAGGCGGGCGTGCACAGCTTTAAGATCGAGGGCTTGTTGAAACCCACCGCTTACAATGAGGCAGTTGTCCGTGCTTACCGTAAAGCTATAGACAGTTATACAGCCGACCCGGATGCTTATGTTTATGATGAAAGCTGGCTGGATGAGGTTCGCCGCCTTCAAGACCCTGAACGGGAACTTTCCTTCGGATTTTTCTACAAAGAGCAGGTTTATTAATTACAAAATGAATTTACAGAGGGGGGAACGTCATGGGAACGATCACCAAAACGAGAAAATATACAGGTAAACGAAATCGTTTGGATAAGCCGGAGTTGTTGGCTCCTGCCGGAAATCTAGAAAAGCTGAAGTTTGCCGTTCACTATGGCGCGGATGCTGTATATATAGGTGGGCAAAAATACGGTCTGCGTTCTAACGCCGATAATTTCAGTTTTGAAGAAATGCGTGAAGGTGTGGAATTCGCCAACAAGTACGGTGCTAAGGTGCTTGTGGCGACTAATATCTATGCTCACAATGAAGATATTGCCGGAATTGAGGAATACTTGCGCAATCTGTATGAAGTAGGAATTCATGCTGTTATCGTCGCTGATCCGGCTATTGTATCCGTGGCATTGCGGGCAGTTCCCGGATTGGAAGTGCATTTGAGCACACAGCAGTCCACGCTGAATTGGCAAGCGGTAAAGTTCTGGAAAGACGAGGGACTGCCGCGTGTGGTACTTGGACGTGAAACCAGCTTGGAGGAAATCGAAGAAATTAAAAAGCATGTGGACATCGAAATCGAAGCTTTTGTCCACGGTGCAATGTGCTCTTCATTTTCCGGTCGCTGTGTGTTATCCAATCATTTTACAGACCGAGATTCTAATCGTGGAGGATGTTGTCAGTCTTGCCGCTGGAAATATGATTTGTTTGAGGATGCCCGTCCAGGTGAGGTTTGGATATCTGAGGAAGAGGCACAGGACAACAATGTACTAAAACAGTTCCAGCTTGGCGTTAACCAGCTTCCATTGTTTGAAGAGAGCGATAATGCTTTTTCTATGGGTTCCAAGGATCTGTGTATGATTGAAAATATTCCTGATCTGATTGATGTGGGTGTAGACAGCTTTAAAGTGGAGGGACGTATGAAGTCCATCCACTATGTGGCTACGGTCGTGAATGTCTACCGTCAAGCGATTGATTCCTATATGGCTGATCCGGAAAATTATGTACTCAAACCAGAATGGATTGAAGAAATTAACAAGGCAGCCAATCGTCCGTTAAATACTGGATTCTTCTATGATACACCGGATCATGAGGATCATATTTATGAGCCGGAAGAAAAAGCGGTCCCTTATGATTTTGCCGGACTGGTCATGGACTACGATGCTGCAAGTGGCATCGCAACGATTCAACAACGCAACCATTTTAAACCAGGTCATGAAATTGAATTTTTCGGTCCGAACGGAACATTTTTCAAGCAAACGGTCGGAACGATCTGGGATGAGGAAGGCAACGAATTAGATGCTGCACGTCATCCGCTTCAACGAATCAAAATGAAGGTAGATCAGCCTGTATCATATTTTGATATGATGCGTAAAAAGAAGTAAATAAGTCTTAAGTCACAAGTTAAAAGATTCAAAAGCCTCTCCTATCGGTTGGAGAGGCTTTTTTTTGAATAGTTTTCTAGGAAAAAAGTTTCACAAAATTTAGTGGGTACTCAAAGGAAAGCTACATTCCTTGTCGAATAGTTCCGATAGAGACTATATAGATAATAGATACATAATGGATGACGTGGAACAAGAAACTAATTATATAGTGGTAGGTGAGAGGAATGGGTTTTCGGAAAAAAGAGGGGAATACAGCAAAAAGGCAACCCAAGAAAAAGGATCAAATGAAAGGTTTAAAAGGAAGTAAAGTAACAACGGATAAAGGGGAGGAGACGGTTGTGATGTCTTCGAAGGGTACTCCCTGGGTAGCTGAGGTCTTACGTAAATGCACAAACAATTTAAAGCGTTTACTTAAGCCTGAAAGATACAGTAAGGATTTTATGCATTTAGTCAAAAACTATAATCCGATCCGTTCGGTTGGGATGAAGTTGTTTCTGATCTTTTTTGCGGCCATTATGTTATTTGTGGTCAGCTTGGGAATGCTCTCGTACTACAGAGCTAAAAGCACGATTGAGCAAAATGCAGCTACAGCGTATCAGCAAACGGTTCAGCAAACTTCGGAAAAGCTTGATATTATTTTAGAGCGCTTTCAAGACACATCGACACAGGTGTTTTTCGATACTGAATTAAGTGATCAGTTGCAAAAGGCTGTAAAGCAAGATAAAAATCCCTTTGCATCTTTTGTTGCTATGGGAGAAGTAAACAAGAAATTAACCAATATTGCTTTTACAAATAAAGCGATAGATTCATTGTATTTGTACCCGGAAGAAACCAGTTTAGCTGCAATGGGTACCGGAACACAAAAGGATGTACGGCAGGAAGCATGGTTTAAGGATATTTTGAAAAACAAGGGAATGGTTTGGCTACCTACGCAGGTGAATGACAATGGCAGCAAGACCTTTCGTCTGGCACGATCCATGAACAGCATGTCCGGGTTGGGAGGGACTTATGTTCTGGTTATGGATTTAAAGGCCAGTGCGGTAGAGGAGGAGTTGAAAGGTGTTAATTTGGGCTCAGGCAGTATGATTAGCCTAGTGACAGACAAGGGGGAGTTTGTAGGTTCTAACAATGAGAGCTTGGCCGGAGGAAAGACAAAGCTGGATTACGTTTCCAAGCTTGAAGGGATCGAAGGAAATCAAATTATGGAGCAGGTAGCAGATGGCAAAGAGCAAAGTGTGCTTACAGTTCATAATACACTGGGAACTTCCAAATGGATTCTCGTGGGTGTAGTACCTGTATCTGAGCTGGTGAGGGACGCTAAGGGGATTCTAACTACGACATGGGTATTTGCTGCGGTGGCTGCACTCATTGCATTGTTCATCGGCCTGTGGATCGTGCGCCTCGTGGCTCGTCCACTGACACACCTGAAGGATTTAATGATTGAAGGCGCCAAAGGCAACTTGCAAATCCGAACGAACTATAAGGCTCAGGATGAAATTGGGCAGTTGTCCGCTAGCTTTGATACAATGATGGAGCAAATTACACTGCTGGTAGAACAGACGAATGCATCAGCACAGGAGGTACTGAATACAGCGACGGAACTGAGTGATGCCTCGAAGAAGACAGCCGTTTCAGCCAAAGAAATTGCAGCTGCGACGGAAGAGATTGCTCATGGTGCCACCAGTTTAGCAACAGAGGCGGAACGTGGTAGCGGATTAACGGGGAATATATCCCAGCAAATGGATACGGTTATGACTTCTAATTATGAAATGAGTCTGGTCGCACAAGAAGTTGAACAGTCCAGTGAAAAAGGGACAATTCAGCTGAAAAATCTATTGAGCAAGACTAAGGTTACGGAAGAAACTACGCATGCTTTGGTAGGCAAAGTAGATGAACTGAAGAAGACAACTTCCGATGTCTTTAAGGTGCTGGACGTATTGCAGGATATTGCTAAACAAACGAACATTCTATCCCT
This sequence comes from Paenibacillus sp. JJ1683, assembly GCF_053006485.1. Lineage (NCBI taxonomy): Bacteria > Bacillati > Bacillota > Bacilli > Caryophanales > Paenibacillaceae > Paenibacillus > Paenibacillus sp. JJ1683. Next base: position 4,282,578 of record NZ_CM129820.1, on the reverse strand, counting down.
GAATGCGACGATAGAAGCGGCACGAGCAGGGACAGCCGGGCGTGGTTTTATGGTGGTTGCAAATGAGGTCCGTCAGTTGGCAGAACAATCACGTCAAGCCATTCGTACAGCTACAGGTATTACGAATAATATCGTCAATGAGATGAATGAAACGGTACAGGCGTTATCTGAAGTGTACCCGCTGTTCCGAGAGCAGATGGGAGCCGTACGAGAAACGACGGACATTTTCCAATCGGTGCAGCAGCAAATGGGCGAGTTCGCGCTTCGGTTGGGAACAGTCACCGCCTCCATTCATCATCTGAGTGAATCGCAGACTACTTTGTCTGAGGCAATGACCAATGTTAGTGCGGTAGCCGAGCAATCCTCTGCTACTTCGCAGGAAGTCGCTTCTCTCAGTAATGAGCAGGCCAATATCGGTAATCAGCTGGTAGGCTTGTCTGATAAGCTGGAAGGAGTTTCAGTGAATTTGAAAGAACAGCTTTCAAGGTTTACAGTGTAGGTGTTGTAAAATCAAGGTTATCAGGGAAATCTCTTAAGAAGGAAAGCAGATTATGAATACAAACACAAAGTGGGCCTGGGTGGTTCTAGCCATTACTATTTTTATAACGGTCTATTATTCGTTAGATGAAATATTAGGTTGGAGCCCATATTCATCACTAGATATCCAATAAATTTGGTAACCCATTCAACATTACATGTTGAGTGGGTTTTCTTTTTCCATCACCGGACATACTACTGGAAAAATGATGAAAGAAGGATGAATGTGTCTAGGCGTCATAGCAGTTTCATTCGTCAACGTCGAATTGCATATATAGCCCTGGGGATCATGGTATCGCTACTGATTTTATGTTTCCGACTGGCTTGGATTCAGGGAACAGCAGGCATTCATTTGTCATTGTATGGGGGGCATTCGCTTAAAGAAATGTCTGTACGTCAGCGACAGGAAGGAATCGCTATTGATACTGGGCGTGGACAGTTTACGGACCGACACGGGCAGCCCTTGACTGGAGGAGTCGTATGGACGCCAGTGCTTTTTCCCGATGTAGATGGCCGAGCAGCTTCGCATGGACAGGAACTGGCCAAGTTATTGCATACGAGTAAAGGGCAACTGTTGACGCAATGGAAGGGACTGCAATCTCCGCTCATATGGAGGGATGGACGTGGAGAGCCTGTACAAATCCATCCGAATGAAGCGGGCAGACTTCTGAAGTTAGCCCCTTCGCTCATAGAGCTTGTACCGTATGCGCAACGTTATAGGGACTTGCCCAATGGCAGACAATGGCTTGGTTTTATGTATGAACGTGGTGAACGAGCAAGTGAACTGCCGATGGGGGCAGCTGGCCTGGAAAGAACGCTAGAGCCGCTGCTAAGCGGCGTTGGTGAGACATTCGTCTCTCGGTTTGTAGATGCTCAACGTCGTCCATTGACTCATGCCCCGCTTCGTGTCAGTGCTCCATCCAATAGTCACTATCCATTACAGGTGCAGACTACAATTGATCTCCCGTTGCAGGAACAGATTGAGAAGCTGACAGAATCTAACCACTTGGCAGAAGGAGCAGTCGTTGTGCTTGATGCAGGTAACGCGGATGTTATGGCGATGGTGTCTCGTCCTTTTTATAATCCCGCTCATGTTGATCCGCAGCAGAAAACAGACTGGTCTAATCGTGCTCTCAAAGCAGTAACGCCTGGTTCAATTTTTAAGTTGGTTACGGCTGCGGCTGCACTTGAATCAGGTGTGGTTCAACCGCAGGAGCAATTTCATTGTCATGGAGCCTATGGCAAGTACGGCTTGTCATGCTGGAAAAAAGAAGGACACGGAACCCTGAACCTGGAGGAAGGGCTTGCCGTATCCTGTAATAGTGTGTTCGCCCATCTCGGCGAACGGCTTAACGCTGAGCAAATTCAGGCCGCAGCCTCTGCACTAGGATTGAGTCGAACCGTGGGCTGGCAGGACCGGGATCTGGCAGGACTACCTCAATTCAGACCGCTGGATCACGAAGAAAAGGGAGCCGTATTCGGCTCCCATACGAATGCATCTGATCCAGGCGTACGTGTGCAGACAGCTATCGGCCAGCGTGATGTGCTGGTGACGCCTCTCCAAGCAGCTAACCTCATCGTCACCTTGCTGCACGATGGTCAAGTACATGCACCGCGCATCGTAAAACGCGTCAGCTACGCAGACGGAAGCACCTTGCTGGAGCTACCTGCTCACGCTGCTCCTTTACCCCAAGGCAGCCGCTCGATTCGCACATCCACGGCTCATACGCTTCGTGAAGCAATGGAACAAGTTGTGACACACGGTACAGGTGCCTCCTTGCGTAACAAAACCTGGAAGCTGGCCGGTAAATCGGGTACGGCCCAAGCTTTAAAAAACGGTCGCCCCATAAATCACCAGTGGTTTATTGGTTACGGTCCGATAGAGCGGCCACGTTATGCGGTTGCCGTTCTTGTGCAAAATGCTTCAACGCATGCTGCAAATCAAGCCACAGCACTGTTCGGCCAAGTCATGGATCTGCTAGCTCAATCCTCTTGAGTCCTGCGAGTAGCTTCACGCTCTTCCTCCTGAATTTTGACGATAAAAGGAGGTTCGTCAAATTCCTCAGTCGGAAACCGAATCCATTGCTGCAAATAACCTTGCTGCCACAATTCCTTGAGCAAAATGATCAGAATGGGGGATAGGATTAATCCGGCCAATCCGAAGATGGATAACGATATAATGGCAAAGGAAAGCATTAGATAGGCAGATGAGACGCCGATGGAATTACCAGTAATTTTGGGCTCCGCCAACTGGCGCACAATCACGGTGACAGCCATGACAATAAGCAAGCCTACAGCCAAGCCGGTATTCCCCGTGATGAACAAATACACTGCCCACGGAATAAAGATAACAGGCACACCCAACAACGGCAGAATATCAAACAAAGCTGCTACGAGCGCCAACGATAGGGCATTATCTACTTGCAAAATGAGTAAACCTATAAATACGAGCACAAAGGTAATTCCTACCAGTAAGGCTTGAGCCTTGAGAAAGGCGGAAATGGCTTTAAGTACATGATTTTTTAGAAAAAGGTACGCCGTTTTTAGTGTCTTCGGTGTTTTACTGCGAGCAATTCCTTTCCAGAGATTAATTTCCATACTCAAAAAGAACGCTAAAATGATGGCAACCGCAAAGTTGCCCATAAAAACAGTGAAAGAGCTGAGAAATTGAATGAAAAAAGATAACCCTAGCTGTGCCCATTTCGTAGCAATGGTGGTAGCAGTCGCAAAATAATCATTTACACGTTCGGTAACACCCGGAGGCAAGGCAGCAATTTTATCTTGAGAAAGATGAAGAATCCGCGTGAATTCCGTTTGGATAATCTGGGTATAATGTGGGAGGTTTTGCGCGACTTTTGTAAATTGAGTAACCAGGATCAGGCCCAATCCGAAAAAAATAGCCAGTAATAAGATGATAAACAGCAATACGGAGAGTGCGGAGGCAAAAGGCTTTTTCATGCCTTTGCGATGAAAATAACGGGCAGCAGGTTCAATGCACCAAAACACGACGAATGAAAGGAACACAGGTGCGGCTAGCTGATACAGTTTGCTGGATACGAACATAATTAAATACACGGTTAATACGATCAGACCGATATCAAAGACAGTACGCCAATATTTTTTGTACAATGGAAGCATATGTATACAACGACTCCTTTAAGATTTTTATTTATTGTACACTAAATTGAATCTCAATGCTGACCAGTAGCAATGGCAAAATCTCGGCATGCTTACATCATTGTGATAACATATAAGTAAGTGAGTTTTCCTCAGGAGGCCTGCTTGGAAGTTCAGAATAGAAAAGTGGGGATAAAACGTGCAGACTTTGCTGTTATGGATGTTTTACATTTCAACTTTTTATGCTTTTATTCCGGCGCTGGTGAGTCGTATATTTGGTTTCCGGGTGTTTAGACGTGGCAAAAGTGACCAAGAATATGCGCTAACATTTGATGATGGTCCTGATCCAGTCTATACACCACAGTTGCTTGATTTACTCAAGCGTTTTGATGCCAAGGCTACTTTTTTTGTTGTAGGGTTGAATGCCGAAAAACACCCTGAGCTTCTTAAGCGCATGCATGATGAAGGTCATCTGATCGGTATTCACAATTATGTGCACAAATCGAATTGGCTTATGCGGCCTGTTACTGTTAGAAGACAAATTGCCCAGACAGAGTCAGTCATTCGTCGAGTAACTGGCGAAGGAACGACCTTTTATCGTCCACCTTGGGGGATTGTGAACTTTTTTGATATTTCCAAAAACAATGGTCGTCGAATCGTATTATGGTCCTCTATGTTTGGTGACTGGAAGGCCAGCATTGGAGCGAAACAATTAGCAGAAAGAATGCTCAAAAAGCTGAGGGGTGGCGAGGTGATGCTGCTCCATGACTGTGGTACGACATTGGGGGCAGACGCAGAAGCGCCACAGAATATGCTCATTGCGCTAGAGAAGCTATTGAGGGTCGCCCAGGAACGGCAATTACGCAGTGTCCGCGTGGATACATTGTTTTGCCGTCAATCTGGCTATCATTCCACTGTCTCCTGCTTGTCCAGTACAGATTGGATGAAAAAAACGATGGTATTCGGATGGCTACAATACGAGCGCCTTTTTCACGCCTTGTTCCGCCTTCGTCCTGTTAGCAAGAATAACACGATCTTTTATTATCGTCGCCGTATCTATCATGGACCCAATATCAACATGGAGAACGGTAGGTGGCTGGAAAAGGGGGACCCCATAATTGAGCTTCATTTTGACAATAAAATGTTGTTTCAATTGGGAGCGACGGCAAAGTCCTTGGTACATCTAGCGATTCAATTGATTCGGGTTGTGAAAAGACAACTGCCTGATCTTACCCAACGGGTTGTACATGATTCTGGTATGAAGGGTGTAAAGGCGATCTATGCAGTAAGTATGATTCATCGAGGGCCTGAAAAATTAGGCTTTCAAATTCAGGAGCTTCCCCAAGGACTGTTTAAGCATGCATCTACTGTATATTTAAAGCTGTTATTTCGTGTCATCCATCCTTCGGGTTCAGAACAATTGAGTGAAAAAAAAGAGGTCATGGTACCGAAACTAATCGTGATGCCCATTGATACCTTGTTTGAACGTTTTCAACCGGGGGATTCGCACCGGGCAGACCAGGCTTTTGATCCAACTGATCAAAGGGATGTGGTTCATACACTCAACAGTGAAATGACCGAAGAAGGGGAGCCTATGCATACTTCGATCAGGGCTTCACAAACAGCGGATACAGGATCAAGCAGTTGACCTAATAAAAAAAGCCTCTCGATCCTTTGTAGGAGTCGAGAGGCTTTTTAGTGGTTCATACAATAATCTATCTTGGCAAAGCACTTAGATTTTCATAATTCCGCCGTTACTTGCGTTCGTCACCAGCTTGGAATAACGCGCCAGGTAGCCTGTCTTCACTTTCGGCTCGAAGCCTTTCCAGTTGGCACGACGACGGTCGAATTCTTCGTCCGTAATGTGAAGCTCAATCTTACGATTGTTCAGGTCCAGCTCAATGATATCGCCGTCCTCAACAAAAGCGATAGGTCCGCCTTCTGCTGCTTCGGGGGAAATATGACCGATGGAGATACCACGGGAAGCACCTGAGAATCGTCCGTCTGTAATCAGACCAACCTTGGCACCAAGCCCCATGCCCACGATTTGTGAAGTCGGAGCGAGCATTTCAGGCATACCAGGTCCGCCCTTAGGACCTTCATAACGAATAACAACAACATGTCCTTCGGCAATTTTACCGTTAGCGATGCCAGCCAGTGCATCTTCCTGTGAATCAAAGCAGATGGCAGGGCCTTTGTGATAACCGCCAACAGAAGGATCAACCGCACCGACTTTAATAATGGAGCCTTGTGGTGCCAAATTGCCGAATAATACAGCTAGACCGCCGCGCTCGGAATAAGGGTTGTCCAATTTGTGGATGACGTTAGTGTCCAAAATTTCCTGACCCTCTACGTTTTCACGAAGGGTTTTCCCAGTTACAGTAATACAGTCACCATGCAATGCGCCCGGTTTCTTCAATAGCTCATTCAGCACTGCGCTTACGCCACCTGCATTATGAACATCCTCAATGTGATAGTCGGAAGCAGGTGCCAATTTGGACAAATGAGGTACACGGTTCGCGACTTCATTGATGCGTTCGATAGGGTAGTCAACCTCAGCTTCATGGGCAAGTGCCAATGTATGCAATACGGTATTCGTAGAACCACCCATTGCCATATCCAGTGCAAATGCATTATCAATGGCTTCTTTAGTCACGATATCACGTGGTTTGAGATCGAGCTTAATCAATTCCATCAATTGGCGCGCAGATTGTTTGACGAATTCTTTGCGTTCTTCTGCTACGGCGAGGATGGTGCCATTACCTGGCATAGCCAGTCCCATCGCTTCTGCGAGACAGTTCATAGAATTCGCTGTGAACATTCCTGAACAGGAGCCGCAAGTTGGACAGCCGTATTGTTCTAGCTCAAGCAAACTTTGATCATCGATTTTGCCAGCCTGGAATGCACCTACACCTTCGAAGACGGAAGTCAGGGAAATAGAGCGTCCGTTCTTATCTTTACCAGCTTTCATAGGACCGCCGCTGACGAAAATAGTCGGAATGTTAACACGCAATGCCCCCATCATCATACCAGGGGTAATTTTATCGCAGTTAGGAATACATACCATGCCGTCAAACCAGTGAGCGGAAACGACAGTTTCCAAAGAGTCTGCAATAATTTCACGACTTGGCAGAGAATAACGCATACCGATGTGTCCCATGGCAATGCCGTCATCTACACCAATAGTGTTAAATTCGAAAGGTACACCGCCTGCTTCACGAATGGCCTGCTTGACAATTTTGCCAAATTCCTGCAAATGGACGTGGCCCGGTACGATGTCAATATACGAGTTGCATACCGCAATAAACGGTTTGTCAAAATCTTCTTCTTTGACGCCCGCTGCGCGCAGCAAGCTGCGGTGAGGAGCGCGGTCAAAGCCTTTTTTAATCATATCGGAACGCATTTTCGTCTTAGCTGTCATGATGCTGGTTTCCCCCCAAAGTATAAAAATGGTATGGCGTTCAATGAACGCCGTAATAGCGCAGATGTTTTCTAAAGAGTCTATCATAGTTGTGCGCATATTTCTACATATATGAGGATTTTGAAAAAAGTATAGAAGTGTTCTGTAAGCAACAATATATAGATAGGAACAGTTTTATTTATCTATATATTGCATCTGTAAGGATTTGAATTGGATTCTTCAAAACTCTGATATCCTGATATATTAGCCTATCGGATAAATAGGAAAAGCCCATTCCGTAATAAACGGAAGGGCTCAGGCTTGTTTTTATGTTAAAGGGGGGTGGAATATAAAACTATATTTTAATTTCTGCCACCTTTACGACCGATGTCTCTGTAGAAATTTTTGTCATGCGACTCAGCTGTAGCATCGCCGCCCTTTTTGCCGATTTCCTGATAAAACTCTTTATCATGTGAGTTTGCGGTTGCTTGTCCGCCTTTCTTGCCAATCTCCTGATAAAATTCCTTATTGTGCTTCTTGGAGGTAGCTTCCCCACCCATACGGCCTGCTTCTTCGCGACTCATTTTACCCTGATTTTGATTACGTGCCATTACAAATCACTCCTTATTAAAAAGTTGTTTTTTGTTGCGCGTATCATTTACTTACCACATCTTTCCTGTATGAAACAGGCACTATGCGCGAAGTAAAGAGGGGGAGACCCACTTCCATTCTCGTCTGTAAGTGGGTTGTCGCGTGCTGATTGTGACATATCAATGGATAAAAAGTTACGCAGACCGTCTAAAAAGATAAGGAGCGGGCTTCAACATCCACTCTACCTGTGGCTCAATCAGAGGCCGTGTTGCAGTTCGAACCCAAGGCATGGTCAACAGACAGCACAGACCTGTGGCGCACACTAGAATCAACATGACTTCCACAGGAGTATCTATATACTCGTAGACCCCCTTTGCAACAACGGAACGGACGATTAAGCCATGCAGCAAAAAGACATATAATGTACGTCGTCCCATCTCGGTTATACGTCCTGTGACGGCTGGAACAAAGCTTAGAAACGCCATAGATGCTATCCATTGAACTCCATAAATGCCGATACGGTAAATCCCTGCGTACCATTCGGTATGGCCCAGTTCACCATAAGTCATGTTGCCATATAGCCAGCCTGCCGGGATGCCAAAATACGACGTTCCCGCCAGTACCATAAGTAAAAGAGATACAATACCAGCGATGATACGGACAGGTGTTGTGAAGAAGCGTCGAACGTCGGCATAATTCAAATGATAACCTGCTACAAAGTAAGGCAAATAAACAAAGGTTCTGCATACGCTTAGCCATATACCGTCTACGGGGAGATATCCGACAAGGATACCCAGCAGCACGGATATACCCAGTTGGAAGACTGGTGGTATTTTCTGAAAAGATAGCATCAGCAGTCTCCAGCAGATGTGGCTGGCAAGGAACCAAAGCAGCAGATAAGGAGCAAAAAAAGAATGATGGATATGGGGAACGTGAAAGATTACGACATCCAAAATTGAATAAAGGGATTGGAAAATTAGATATTGCATACCGATCTGAAGCAGGACCTTTTGTCCTGCGAGACCCGTCAAAGTGGTTTTGGCAAAGTAGCCTGTAACGAGAACAAACAACGGCATATGAAACATGAATATCCAGCTGAACCATTGTTGGGCAAGATGAAGTGAACCGACTAATGGCTCCAGGGCGTTTCCTGCAAATACGCATATAATCAACAGAAATCGCAAATTGAGAAAAAAGCTTTCCCCTTGTACATCATGGCTTGTCGTCATGTGTTTCCCTCCGAACGGCTTCTGCCGACTAAACTATTTAAAAAATAATTCTTTACATGGAACAAGGTACGATACTCTGGATTGTAACATTGTGATTTTATTCACAATAGTAAGCGTTATCATGTCCTTTTTATGTGGCGAAAGCTTGAACACGGAATAAAGATGGGCTTATGTCTGGAAACGTGTGCTAATTTGACCCTGTACAGGCAACGATGTTACCCTAACAAGGTTATAGTTATGCTAACAAATACAGCGACACCATTTAGATTCAAGTTACGAATCACGATGTACGAAAGTCGAAAGGAACTTATACGATGAGAAGAAGAACAAGAAGATCATACAACTCCTATGGAACACGCGGATCTCGGAAAATATGGAAAATTCTTTTAGGCATCCTAATTGTCATTGTGCTAATTGCGGGTTGGGGAGCATGGAAGGTATTTACGCCTTATCAGCCTGACGAGACGGCTGCTGCTGCATTAGCCGAAATAGCAGATACTGTGAAAGTAGATGAGCAAGAGCATTGGTTAAGTTTTGAGCCTGCCGAAGGAAGTGGATCAGGAGTCATTTTGTACCCAGGAGCGTTGGTTAAACCCGAAAGCTATGCGCCCTTGGCACGCCGTCTGGCAGAAAAGGGTCATCATGTGATTATTGTAAAAATGCCACTGAACCTTGCATTGATCTCACCGGATTTGGCGAATGAAGTGCTAAAGGCGTACCCGAAGGAAGTCTTTGTTATTGGCGGACATTCGTTAGGTGGTGTGATGGCGGCCCGATATGCAGCTGCACATCCTGATCAGGTTAAAGGTGTATTTTTCCTTGCTTCCTACCCGGATAACAAGGGTAATTTAAAGGATAAAAATCTGCCAGTGATTTCTCTACTAGGAAGTGATGATGGAGTCATCCAGATGAAAAATGTCCAAAGTGGGAGAACTTATTTACCTGCCAACACGCTGTATTTTACAGTCGAAGGGGGGAACCATGCCCAATTTGGCAGTTACGGTGCCCAGAAAGGGGATAATCCTGCGAAAATTAGCGCTGTTGAGCAATGGAATCAGACGGTAACGGCTTTACAGGACTGGATGAAAGAGAGTGTAGATTCAGCTTCTAAGAACCCGTAAAGGAGGTGTGATGCATGTCTGAGCTGATCGTGCAGGGGAAGCGATACTCATGCCGTGGCATCTTATTCGATAAAGATGGCACACTACTGGATTTTATTCAGTTGTGGGGCCCTTGGGCTCGTTCTATACTGGATATGATGGAGCAGCATCTTGTCGTGGCGGGAGCCGGTTTTACGATGGAAAAAGGCAACATTCTAGGCACTGTTCACGATCAGGAGGGACGTGTGATCGGTTACGATCCTTCTGGTCCGCTGGCAATGGGGACGGTGGATGAAAGTACAGGTGTGCTGGCTTGGCAGCTTTATACTGCCGGTGTCCCGTGGAATGAAGCTGTGCGGCTTGTCCGCGAATTTAATAAAACAGCGATGGCTGACGTCCGCCGACATCGGGCAGCGAAGGTGTTTCCGGGGTTGCGGACCTTATTGAAGCAGAGTCGCCATGCCGGATTGAAGCTGGCGGTTGTGACCTCTGACAGTACAGAGGCTGCACAAGAGCATCTGGAGTGGATGGGGCTGACATCCTATTTTGACGAGATCATCGGACATGATAGGGTTACATACGGTAAGCCTGACCCGGAAATGGCTGAAACAGCTTGCGCGTTACTAGGACTGTCGCCAGCGGACGTGGTAGTGATCGGAGACAGTAATGGAGATATGCAGATGGGCAAGCGTGCCGGAGTACGGCTAGCCATTGGATTTGCTCCGGAACCGGAGCGTTCCGGTCATTTGCTGGATGCGGATAAGGTGGTTCGTGGATATAAAGAGCTGGAGGTGCGTAGAGCATGAAAGTTAATACGTTGGCGGATTGGATACAGCAATCGCAGAATATTGTTTTTTTCGGCGGAGCAGGGACATCGACGGAAAGTGGTATTCCAGATTTTCGTTCGGCAGCAGGCTTGTATCAGAGCGAGGAAAAATTACCTTATTCTCCCGAGGTTATGCTTAGCCGCTCTTTTTTTGTGAAGCATCCTGAAGTATTCTTCGGTTTCTATCGCAGCAAAATGCTGCATCCCGATGCGAAGCCGAACGGCTGTCATCATTTCCTCGCGTCTTTGGAAAAGCAAGGCCGTCTTAAAGCGGTTGTGACGCAAAATATTGACGGATTACACCAGGCTGCAGGGAGTATGAATGTAATGGAGCTTCACGGCTCGATACATCGCAACTACTGTATGGAATGCGGCCGCTTTTACGGTCTAAATGAAGTGATGAACAGTTCCGAGATTGTACCTAAATGTCCGTTAGATGGAGGAATGATTAAACCGGATGTCGTTTTATATGAGGAAGAGTTGAATCAAGATACCCTTATGCAATCCATTCAGGCCATTTCTCAAGCAGATCTGCTGTTAATTGGAGGAACATCACTAACAGTCCATCCTGCGGCAGGCTTGATTACTTATTTTCGCGGAAAACATACAGTGCTGCTGAATACAGACCCCACCTCATATGATCACAAGGCGGATCTTTTGATCACTGAACCGATCGGTAAGGTTATGGAAAAACTTGCTCATCAATTGGGGTTGTAATCGTTTTCTTGTCAACGCCCGGATAAAAGCGCTATGATGATGTTGTGATGGACATAACAATGTTTCGAGAGAGGCTGTGATAGCATGGTTTATTTAGCTGGCGAAGATCGTTATGAAAGTATGAAATATAACCGTACAGGGAGATCAGGTCTTAAACTGCCCGCTATTTCGCTGGGCTTGTGGCACAATTTTGGCGGGATTAACAACGCGGAGAATGGTCGCAGCATGATTACTCGCTCCTTTGATCTGGGCATTACGCATTTTGATTTAGCTAATAACTATGGTCCTCCTGCGGGTTCAGCTGAGGAATTTTTCGGACAAGTGTTAGCCAGTGATATGAAGCCGTACCGGGATGAATTGGTTATCTCCACCAAAGCAGGCTACCATATGTGGGAAGGTCCATATGGTGACTGGGGATCTCGCAAGTATATGATATCCAGTCTGGATCAGAGTCTGAAGCGAATGGGGCTGGACTATGTCGATATATTCTACTCTCACCGCTTCGATCCGAATACGCCGCTGGAAGAAACGATGGGAGCACTGGATCATATCGTACGTTCCGGTAAAGCGCTGTATGTGGGTGTGTCTAATTATAGTGCAGAGCAAACGGCAGAAGCAGCTCGTATTTTGAAGGAGCTTGGCACACCGATGTTGATCCATCAGCCGAGATACTCTCTGCTTGACCGCTGGATTGAAAATGGATTACAAGATGTACTGGACGAAAACGGGATAGGCAGCATTGCCTTTTGTCCACTGGCTCAGGGACTGCTGACCAATAAATATTTGAACGGAATTCCCGAGGATTCACGTGCAGCAAGCACATCGGTTTTCCTGAATGAGAACCATGTGACGCCTGAAACTCTTCGCAAGGTGCGCGCCTTGAACCAGATGGCTGCTGCACGTGGACAAAGTTTGGCTCAATTCTCACTGGCATGGGCTCTACGCGGTGAACGTCTGACCTCTGTCCTGATTGGGGCTAGCCGTGTAAGCCAAATCGAAGAAAATGTTAAAGCCTTATCCAATCTGGAGTTTTCACAGGAGGAGCTGGACCGGATTGATTCGATTCTAAATGCTGGGAACGGACAAGACGGCGGCACAGCCTAATGACAAAAGGTATTTTGGAGTCATTAACCTAATTTCACATTCTCTTGTACGATATATACTCTAACAGCCCGCATTCGCTTGAAGGATGCGGGCTGTTTGTTATTGGCAGGGAGCTAGGGAAACCTGCCAAAGCTTACTTTACAACTGAGGATACTGCTTAACCTTGCTCCGGTACTCGGTTGGAGACTGACCACAGAAACGTTTGAATTGACGTGAGAAGTATAAAGCATCGGTTAAACCTACAGATGCAGCCACTTGCTCGACCGACAGCTCAGGACGTTCACGCAGCAGTTGACGTGATTTGTCGATCCGTAGCTTAAGCAGATAGGTGACGGGGGAGACGCCCGTTTCCTTTTTGAATATTCGTGATAAGTATGCACGGTTATAACCAAGCCCTTCAGACATTTGCTCAATGGATACGGGATGTGCGTACTGAGTGGACATATATTGAACCATTTGTTTGACTGTTCGTCGAATTTGCGAATCCGCCCCAGACGGATCAGTCCAGTCACTCAGGTAATTACTTGCTTCCCCCATAATTAGGTACAAGTAGCCCAAGGCTGAGAGATGAGAGCTAGATTTTCTGCTGTAAAAGGCCAATTGCATTTGTTCCAGATAACCGGGAATAGGACTTTGATCAACAGCATGGAAAACAGGCTGATGAACACGCAGTCCTGCCTCTTGCACCACCTGCTTCGTATGGTGTCCGGTAAAGGCAGACCAACGATAGCGCCACGGTTCCTCTTCATCAGAGGTATAGCTCACCAGCTGACCGGGATGAATAAGGAAAAAATCGTTTTTTTTAAGCTGATATGTGTGCTGTTCTGTTCGAAAGATGCCTTTGCCCGACTCTACAAAGTGGAGCAGATAGTAATCATAGATTTTCGGCCCAACGGCATGACCGGATTTGGTCTGGCTCTCTCCTGCAAAAAGCACATGCAGCGGGCTATTTTCATAAAACACCGGATTAGAGGCGACAGCATAACTATATGAATGCGCTTGCAAAATAGAGTCATCCTTCCTGCATTTGTGAATAGTTTAGCGGATGCGGTATACTTACATTGTACATGTCCAAGTCACATTTATCCATAGCTTAAACACATGGATGCATTACATTGTGTGACGCTTTCATTTATACTGAAATCATAAGAGATGTCAACCTGATTAAGATATTACAGGGAAATCAGGGAGACTTTTACTAACGGTGAATGAGGTGGATGCGGATATGAACTCTACTGAATTAAAGAAACATTTTATTGAAAAATATGGTGAAAGCAGCAATGAACTGCTGATATTTCATGCCCCTGGGCGCGTCAATCTGATTGGAGAGCATATCGACTATAATGGTGGTTATGTACTCCCGGCTGCGCTGGAATTTGGTACGACGCTGATCCTTCGTGCGCGCAATGATGACCAAATTCATTTTGCTTCGACAAACCTGTCGTACGAAGTGTCTATCCCCCGCGGAGAGATAGGTAAAAGCAAAACGGATGAGTGGGTGGATTATCCGGTGGGTGTGCTGGTGGAGTTGGCTCAAAAGGGAGTGTATCCTTCTAGCGGATACGATCTGCTCTATCATGGAGAAATACCGAACGGAGCTGGATTATCCTCCTCAGCCTCGATTGAGGTCGTGACCGGCTACGCTTTCCTGACTACCGAGAAGCAGAAAACCGACACAGTCGAAATTGCTTTGTTATCCCAGCGTGCAGAAAACAATTACGTGGGTGTCAATTGCGGCATTATGGACCAGTTCGCTGTAGCGAACGGAGCGGCTGATCATGCAATTCTGCTGATGTGCGATACGCTGGAGTACCGTAAAGTGCCATTCCGCACGGGAGCTTATAAGCTTGTGATCGGCAATACAAATAAGCGCCGCGGTTTGGTGGATTCAGCCTATAACGAGCGTCGCAGTCAATGTGCGGAAGCACTGTCCATTTTGCAGCAGCAGGAGTCGTCATTGGAGTACCTTGCACAGCTGGATGAGGCTCGGTTTGGAGAGCTTCAGCATCATATTGCAGATGAAACAGTTCGCCGCCGGGCACAGCATGTGGTGGAGGAAAACGCTCGTGTGCTGGCCTCTGTCGAAGCTCTCGCGGCGAATGAACTTGCAGCTTTCGGTCAGTTAATGAACGCTTCACACGATTCATTACGTGACCTGTATGAGGTCAGCTGCACCGAGCTGGATGTTATGGTGGAAGAAGCACGACGCATTCCTGGCACGCTGGGTGCTCGCATGACAGGGGCTGGGTTTGGAGGTTGTACGGTTTCATTGGTTCATGAGGACGATGTGGAACGTTTTGTGAAGGAAGTCGGCGAAGCTTATCAGGCCCGTACAGGGCTGGAAGCCAGCTTTTATGTATGCAAGGCAGGAGACGGAGTTAAAGAACTGAAGGAGGACGAATAACATGGCCATTTTAGTCACAGGTGGAGCTGGATATATCGGTTCACATACCGTAGCAGAACTGTTGGATCTGGGAGAAGAAGTTGTCGTGCTGGATAACTTGCAAACCGGACACAAAGGAGCATTACTTGGAGGCAAGTTGTATGAAGGTGATTTGAGAGATAAAGAACTTCTGTCCAAACTGTTCTCTGAAAATAAAATCGACGCTGTTATTCATTTTGCAGCCAACTCGCTGGTTGGGGAAAGCATGCAAAATCCTGGGAAGTATTATGACAACAATGTATTTGGTACGTTGAGCTTGCTGGAGGCGATGAAAGATGCCGGCGTAAGCAAGATCGTATTTTCCTCGACTGCCGCTACTTATGGCGAACCGGAAAAGGTGCCGATTGAAGAAGGTGACCGTACTGAGCCAACTAACGTGTATGGTGAAACAAAGCTGATGATGGAGCGCATGATGTCCTGGTTTGATAAAGTATTAGGCATCAAATACGTGTCTTTACGGTATTTTAATGCAGCTGGTGCCCATGAGAGCGGCAAAATCGGTGAAGATCACCGACCAGAAAGCCATCTGATCCCATTGGTGCTCCAGACAGCATTAAAACAGCGTCCACATATCGCTGTGTTTGGTGAGGATTATGCGACACCTGATGGTACGTGTGTCCGTGATTACATTCATGTAAGTGATTTGGCGGATGCTCATGTGCGCGCAGTGAATTACTTGCGTGAAGGTAATGACAGCAACATATTCAATCTGGGCAACGGGCAGGGCTTCTCTGTGAAGGAAGTGATTGAAACGGCACGCAAGGTTACTGGACTCGACATTCCAGTTGTGACAGAACCCCGCCGTGCAGGCGATCCAGCAATATTGGTTGCATCTTCTGACAAGGCCCGTTCGGTGCTGGGCTGGAGTCCAAAACGTACCCAGCTGGAGGATATTATTAGCGGAGCATGGGGATGGCATCAGTCGCACCCTCAAGGCTACGGCGACGAATAGACGGGAGACGATGACATATGAGCGAGCGCCAATCCGTAGATAAAGGCCAAGACCGGGAACTTTCCCGGCACCTGGCCCATGACATCGACGAAACTGTACAGCAATCGGCTCTATATGCGGTGGAGCAACTGGTTGCTTTCGCACATAAGAAGGGCTTGATTGGTCTGCAAGATACGGATTACAGTCGTAATCTGCTATTGGAGCAGTTCGGGTTTTCGGAGCCTTATTCCGGTGGGGAAGCAGGGGGCATTATTGCCCCCGAAGCTCTCCAGCCTGTGCTTAATGTATTGATAGATTATGGTTTTGCCATAGGGCTTATCCCTGAAAACACGGATACGTATCGTGATTTGCTGGATTCCAAAATCATGGGTCAGCTAATGGCGAGACCGTCTGAAGTCATCCGTGACTTTCATCAAACGGAGGCTGAACGTGGTATAGAAGCGGCTACAAATGCTTTTTATCAATTATCCATCGATTCGAACTACATTCGAATGGATCGGGTAGCCAGCAATGTGTACTGGAATCAGTCAACGCCTTACGGAGATATGGAAATTACGATTAATTTGTCCAAGCCAGAAAAAAGTCCCAAGGAAATTGCAATGGCGAAGCTTTTACCGCCGCCTGTTTACCCCAAATGTCAATTGTGCCGTGAAAACGTTGGATATGCCGGGAGGGTAAACCATCCGTCCCGCCAAAATTTGCGTATTATTCCGGTCGAATTGAATAGGGAACCGTGGTTTTTTCAATATTCACCTTATGTGTATTACAACGAGCATTGCATTGTGTTCCATCATGATCATGTACCCATGAAGCTTACAAAGGATACGCTGCGGCGGTTGCTGGCCTTTACGAAAGCGTTTCCGCATTATTTCATTGGCTCTAATGCGGATCTGCCTATTGTCGGAGGGTCGATCCTAACTCATGATCATTTTCAAGGCGGTCGTCATACATTCCCAATTGAAAAGGCGGGTGTGGACGGCGTATACCATAATGAAGAGTTTCCGCAGGTTACGGCAGGTATTGTAAACTGGCCGATGTCGGTCATTCGTTTTACGTCAACAGATCCCGACGCACTGTTGGAGGCGGGGAATGCTGCTTTTGAAGCCTGGAAGGGTTATAGTGATCCATCAGTAGACGTTCTCTCTCATACCGAGCTGGAGGGGGAAACGATTCCGCATAATACAGTAACGCCGATTGTGCGCCGGGATTCTGAAGGAAGATATCAGATGGATCTCGTACTGCGGAACAATCGAACGAGTGAAGAATACCCGGAAGGTATTTTCCATCCCCATCGCGAGATGCATCATATCAAAAAGGAAAATATCGGTCTGATCGAGGTGATGGGGCTTGCCATCTTACCAGGTCGACTCAAGGATGAGCTAGATGGAATTGCTGATATCTTGTGTGGGGACGACGAATTGGCCGTGGCTATGCAGCAGGAAGGACATCCACTGTTTAAGCATGCAGACTGGATTTACCAGTTGAATACCCGGTTCGGTCGCCTGTCTGATAAGGAGACGGCTGTTCGTAACGTACAAAATGAGGTTGGACTGAAATTCAGTGAAATTTTAGAGCACGCAGGAGTGTATAAACGGAATCCATCCGGTCAGCAAGCGTTTGGCCGTTTTATGAAACAATTGGGCTATACCTTGGGAGAATAAAGTTGCTTATGTTGCCACATAATACAATACGAGAACCCTCCCAAGATGTGAAATGTAACCATACTCCTTAAGGAGTATGGTTTTTTTTCTGAAAATAAAGCAATTTGTTTCCTGTAACCATAAAGGTTATAATAGAGTAGTTTCTTAACATTAAACTTTAGAATTATTGGAGGCGAACGTTTGCGATGAAAGCATTCGAATTTTATAATCCTACACAATTGATCTTCGGTAAAGGACAATTGGAGGCTCTCAAGCGTGAAGTTCCTAAATATGGAAAACGTGTACTACTTGTATATGGCGGCGGCAGCATTAAGCGCAGCGGTTTGTACGATAATGTAATAAAATTGCTTGGTGAAATTGGTGCAGAGGTAACAGAACTGGCGGGTGTAGAACCAAATCCTCGCTTGTCTACGGTACATAAGGGTGTTGAATTGTGTAAAACAAATCAAATCGACCTTGTACTGGCTGTGGGCGGTGGTAGTGTACTGGATTGCTCCAAAGCTATTGCTGTCGGTGCAAAATATGATGGGGACATGTGGGATTTTGCAGAGCGTAAAGCGGCTCCCAAAGCAGCCTTGCCATTAGGTACGGTTCTGACCATGGCTGCAACCGGCTCTGAGATGAACGCAGGTTCTGTTATTACAAACGAAAAAACTCAGGAAAAATTGGGCTGGGGTAGCGTACATGCGTTTCCTGCGTTTTCCATTCTTGATCCGGTGAACACATACTCTCTGCCACAAAATCAAACGGTTTACGGAATTGTGGATATGATGTCACATACGCTCGAGCATTATTTCCATTTGGAATCCAATACTCCGGTTCAACTGGGCTGGTGTGAAACGATTTTGCGTACGGTCATAGATGCGGCGCCGGGACTGGTTAACGATCTGGAAAACTACGAGCTGCGTGAAACCATTATGTATTGTGGTACGATGGCACTGAACGGCTTCCTGAACATGGGGCTGACAGGTGACTGGGCTACTCACAATATTGAGCATGCTGTGTCTGCTGTTTATGATATTCCGCATGGTGGAGGACTGGCTATTCTGTTCCCGAACTGGATGAAACATAACCTGCATGTGAAGCCTGAACGCTTCAAACAGCTGGCTGTGAATGTGTTCCATGTAAACCCAGAAGGTAAGAGTGATGAAGAAGTAGCGTTGGAAGGTATTCAAGCGTTGCGTGATTTCTGGAGCTCGATTGGTGCACCAAGCCGTCTGGCTGATTACGATATTGATGCGTCCCAAATTGATGTAATGGCTGATAAAGCTGTGAAATTCGGACCTTTCGGTGGCTTTAACAAGCTCAATCGCGAAGATGTAGTCGAAATTTACAAAGCATCCCTGTAAACAGCGGTTGGAGCATAATAGGCACGTTTGTGCGTCATTAGACGTACGAACGTGCTTTTTTGGGTTTAATTTGGAATATAGGAGGTAAATTTTGAAACTTTTTAAGGTTGAATACGTAAACATAGTTATAGACTGGAAACCAGACTGAAAAGGTGCATGGAAGGAGGAGTCGCATGGAAACCTTATTTTGGTGGTTATTGGCAGGAGGGGCAATCTTTACCTTGGTTAGCGTGTTGATCGGGGATGTACTCGGTAGCTGGCTGGATGGGGCGTTAGAACTGCCGGGCCTTGATTGGTTCAGACCTGTCGTTCTACTTGGGGCTATGACTGCTTTTGGCGGGGCTGGAGTACTACTGACAAAGTATACTGGGCTGACCATGGGCTGGGTCGTTGTGCTTGCTTTAGGGATTGCACTTGTGATTGGAGTGCTAGTGTTTTTTGCGTTTATCAAGCCTATGGCGAATTCAGAGGTATCCAGTGGCTTCTCAATGCGTGAACTAACTGGCAGAATCGGTGAGGTCACCATTCCTGTACCTGAGGTTGGTTACGGGGAAGTTATGATCCGCTTGGGTGCAGGCAACACCATACATACAGCATCTAGCTTTGATCACAAACCGCTAGCTGCGGGAACCCGTATTGTCGTGGTTGAGGTCGCAGAGGGCGTCGTCCGCGTAGCGTACCTGGACACATAGACGGCGCATTCGCTTAACTTGAAGGGAGCGTGATCGGGAGTGTCAAGTTTGCAAGATATTGTGTTGATCCCTGGAATTGTTGTCATTGTTATCGTCATATTAGGGATTGCTTTTTGGGCCCGTTACAAAACGGTAGGACCGGATGAAGGAATGATTGTGACAGGTTCTTTTCTGGGAAATAAAAATATTTCCGAGGATGATTCTGGTCGCAAGATTAAAATTGTACGTGGTGGGGGCGCTTTCATTTGGCCTATTTTCCAGCAGTCCGAATTTATCTCTCTGTTGTCTCACAAATTGGACGTAACTACACCGGAAGTATATACAGAGCAAGGAGTACCCGTGATTGCGGATGGTGTGGCGATCATCAAGGTTGGCAGTTCCATTGAGGATGTAGCCACAGCAGCCGAGCAGTTCATCGGAAAGCCGCTGGAAGCGCTTAGAGGAGAGGCTCAAGAAGTGCTGGAGGGACATTTGCGGGCAATCCTCGGCTCCATGACGGTAGAGGAAGTATATCGTAATCGGGATCGGTTTGCGCAGGAAGTACAGGGCGTGGCTGCGCGCGATCTGAAAAAGATGGGCTTGCAGATCGTTTCATTCACCATCAAAGATGTGCGCGATAAACATGGGTATCTGGATGCGCTTGGTAAGCCGAGAATTGCTGCTGTGAAAAGGGATGCAGAGATTGCAGAAGCCGAGGCAGTGCGGGATGCCCGAATTCAGAAGGCGCAAGCAGAACAGGAAGGACAGAAGGCCGAGCTATTGCGGGATACGAATATTGCCGAGGCAGCCAAGGAGAAGGAACTGAAGGTGGCTTCGTTTAAGAAAGAACAGGATACAGCCAGGGCAGAAGCCGATCAGGCTTATCACATTCAGGAGGCCCGTGCCAAGCAGACTGCCGTTGAGGAACAGATGAAAGTCGAGTTAGTACGTAAGGAACGGGAGATTGATATTCAAGCCAAGGAAATACAGGTACGTGAAAAGCAATATGATGCGGAAGTGAAAAAGAAGGCGGAAGCCGATCGGTATGCAGTAGAACAAGCGGCGGAAGCCGACAAATCGCGTAAAATGCGTGAGGCGGAATCGCTGCAATACTCGATTGAAACACAGGCTAAAGCGTCAGCTGAACAAAAACGTCTAAACGGGCAAGCAGAAGCGGATGCAGAACGGGCCAAAGGTACAGCCGATGCAGATGTCATCCGTTTGCGTGGTCTCGCGGAAGCTGAGGCCAAGGAAAAACTGGCGGAGGCGTTCCAGAAGTTTGGAGAGGCCGCCGTGCTCGATATTATCGTGAAAATGTTGCCGGATCTGGCCGGACGCATTGCCGAACCGATTGCATCCATTGATAAACTGACTGTTGTGGATACGGGGAAAGGGGAAGGAGCAACGCGTGTCAGCAATTATGTCACCGAACTGATGGCGACGGCTCCTGAGATGCTTAAGAGTGTATCCGGTATTGATGTAGAGCAGTTGATCAAGGGACTAACCACTGGAAAAAATGGTCTTCATTCCGTACCGTCCTCCGTTGATGCGAACAAGCTGCACAATCCAGCCTCGGTTGAGGTGACACTAACGGATAAAGAATAACGATAAGCCTTCGGGAGCAGATTCTTAGCCCCCAAAAGACCGCTTTTCATCACAGCATTTCCTAGAAATTGTGATGAAAAGCGTTTTCTTTTTATTGACCTTTAGCGGAATATTTGGTACTTTAACGTGGATTCCTCTGAGCTTCATGCTATAATTCTTAGGATCAAGGTTCTGATAAAAGAGGTGCGGATGTGAGCAGCCTAAAAGTGGCCAAAGCGCTGAATAACAATGTGATTATAGGGATGCATCCCGAGCATGATGAGGTTGTCGTGATTGGAAAAGGAATCGGTTTCAATCGCAGACCCGGCGATCTTATGCCGTTGGATTCAGTTGAAAAATTATTTATATTAAAAAGCCATGAAGAGCAGGAGCAATACAAACGGTTGCTTCCTGAGCTGGATGAAAAGCTCATCGAGGTCATCGGTGAGGTACTTCATCTTGTTCAACTTCAAGCAAAGAAGCCTCTAAATGAGCATATTTTGATTGCTTTAACTGACCATATCGCTTTTTCCATCAACCGTCATAAACAGGGAATTACGATTCATAATCCGTTTTTGTATGAGACTAGGGAAATATATCCTCAGGAATACAAGATGGCTGAGCAGGCTGTTGCTTTAATCAGGGATAAGATGAATGTAGATCTGGGAGAAGATGAAATCGGATTCGTAGCTCTGCATATTTATAGTGCTATGACAAACCAACATATCTCCGAGGTTAGGAAGGATTCTCGTCTGATTGCTGACATGGTTCAGGTCGTCGAGACGACACTGGATTACCGAATTCCTCTCCAATCCCTTGATTATTCTCGTCTGCTGACTCATCTGAGATTTGCGATTGAACGTGTACGACGAGGAGAAATTGTGCAGGAGATTTACCGATTGGACAAGCTTTTGAATGAAGAATATCCAGAAATGTATATGCTGGCCTGGAAACTTACGAAGATTATGGAGAAAAGGCTACGTAAACCGGTGTATCCAGCTGAAGTTAGCTATTTGACGATGCATCTGCAGCGTTTGTCCCAACGCAAGGAGCAGGGAGAGCAACAAACTGTGATAAAGCCCGAATAAAAAAGTATTGCCTCGCATTTAGCGTGGTGCTATAATCAATTTTGCAATGAGGAAGACAACAACTAAACATTTTAACGTGTTACTGATTCGATCAGGCATGAGTTGTTTTAAGTTATGATTGTTTACAGCCTACTGGGGTATGCTATATCCCAAGGTTGTGTTCAAACATACTTAAATCGGCTCATGCCTTTTTTGTTGTTTTGCCTCTGTTCTAAATTTCAGAGAAGGATGTGGAAGGTATGTTCAAAAAGCTTTTCGGCGTTTTACAGCGTGTCGGTAAAGCGTTAATGCTTCCAGTAGCCATTTTGCCAGCTGCGGGGCTTTTATTGGGTATCGGCAACATGCTGGTCAATCCTGATTTTCTCCAGTACATCCCTGCGTTAAATGCGGGCTGGGTTCAATCGGTAGCGACAATCATGATGAACGCCGGACAAATTGTTTTTGATAATCTGGCGCTGTTGTTTGCAGTCGGCGTAGCCGTCGGTCTGGCGGGCGGCGAAGGTGTAGCAGGTTTGGCTGCGATCATCGGTTACCTCGTAATGAACATTACGCTGGGTACAGCTGTAGGTGTTACACCTGGTCTGATTGCTCAAAAAGTACCGGGTTATGCGAATGTGTTGGGTATTCCTACACTTCAAACCGGGGTGTTCGGCGGGATTATCATCGGTATACTGGCCGCTGCTATGTACAATCGATTTTTCAAAATCGAGCTTCCTTCGTACCTGGGCTTTTTTGCGGGTAAGCGCTTCGTTCCAATTGCAACGGCAGTATCTTCACTGATTGTCGGACTGGCATTGGTGCTGATCTGGCCCCCAGTTCAACAAGGGCTTAACGCAGTATCTCACTTTATGGTGTATTCCAACCCGACTTTGTCGGCGTTCCTGTTCGGGGTTATCGAACGTGCGCTCATTCCGTTTGGTTTGCATCACATCTGGTACTCACCGTTCTGGTTTGAGTTTGGTGAATATGTGAACAAAGCAGGTCAAACCATTCACGGTGACCAGCAGATCTTCTTCAATCAGCTTCGCGACGGCGTGGCACTGACAGCAAGTACGTTCCAAGTAGGTAAGTTCCCATTCATGATGTTCGGATTACCGGCAGCAGCACTTGCGATGTATCATGAAGCAAGACCGGAACACAAAAAATATGTAGCAGGTATCATGGGTTCAGCTGCCTTGACTTCGTTCCTGACAGGTATTACGGAGCCACTGGAATTTTCCTTCCTGTTCGTAGCTCCATTGCTGTTTGCAGTACACTGTGTATTTGCAGGTTTGTCATTTATGACTATGCAAATTTTGAATGTTAAAATCGGTATGACGTTCTCAGGTGGATTTATTGACTTCCTGATATTCGGGATTATTCCAACCCGTACGCCATGGTGGTATGTAATTATCGTCGGTCTGATTTTGGCGGTTATTTACTACTTCGGATTCCGATTCATCATACGGAAATTCAACTTGAAGACACCAGGACGTGAAGAAGCTACAGATAATGTGGAGGGTGCAGCAAGCGGTAGCAGTGACGAGCTTCCACATAACATTTTGGCTGCTTTCGGTGGTTCATCGAATATCAAGCATCTGGATGCATGTATTACACGTCTTCGGATCGAGGTTAATGAGAAATCAAACGTGGATAAAGCTCGTCTGAAACAACTTGGCGCTTCAGGTGTCCTTGAAGTTGGTAACAATGTACAGGCGATCTTTGGTACCCGTTCCGATACGATTAAAACCCAAATGGCTGATATCATGGCAGGACGTACACCTGCACCTGCTCCTTCAGAACCAGCTCCACAAGAGGAAAAGGAAGCCGGAGAACAAAAGCAAACAATCGTTGTGGAAGATATCGTGATGCCAGTAAACGGTGAATTGGTGGACATCTCGACCGTTCCCGATCCGGTCTTTGCAGAACGCATGACAGGTGATGGCTTTGCAGTTGTGCCAAATGATGGAACCATTGTTTCTCCTGTTTATGGTAAAGTATTCAATGTATTCCCAAGCAAGCATGCGGTTGGTATTCAATCCGATGGTGGTAAAGAAGTGCTTGTTCATATCGGGGTGAATACAGTGAAGCTTAAAGGTCAAGGATTTGACGTTTTGGTGAACGAAGGCGATCTTGTGTCAGCCGGCCAGCCTATTATGAAAGTAGACCTGGAATACGTGAAGGCAAACGCTAAATCCATCATCTCACCTGTCATTTTTACCAACCTTCCAGAAGGATCTTCGGTAACTTTAAACAAAACTGGAGTATTGAAGGCTGGCGAAGATGGTATAATTACGATAAAATAAACTCTATGTGTTTCGGATTAGTTGATTAGGCGGCTTAGGCCGTCTGATCAATTATCCGGTATGCTGCGTGTAAACAAATATTATTTTTAGGAAAGTGGGAGGAACAAATTATGCAAACAACTTTTAGAATTACGGATGAAGACGGTATCCATGCACGTCCTGCAACTGCGCTGGTAAATACAGCTAACAAATTCAGCGGTGCTGAATCTTTCGCCGAAGCTAACGGTAAAAAAGTAACTTTGAAATCCATTCTGGGTGTATTGTCTCTTGGTCTGGAACAAGGGGATACTATTAACATTATCTGCGAAGGCGCTGAATCTGCTGAAGCATTGAAAGCTCTTGAAAATGTAATCGTTAACGAAGGGCTGGGCGAAATTCATGCTTAAAATTTCCGGGATTGCCGCTTCGGCAGGCATAGCCATTGCCCGGGCGTTTATCTTGGAGCATCCGAATTACGCTGTAGAGAGACGCGCGGTTGGTGATGTTGAAGCTGAAATCGCAAGATTGGATGCGGCTTTGGCACAATCTCAAACCGAATTGGAATCGATTAAGGAGAAAACGCTTCGTGAGCTGGGTGAGAAAAAAGCAGAAATTTTTGCATCTCACCTGCTCATCCTGAATGATCCTGAATTGATCGATCCGGTTAAAGCTAAAATCAGAGACGAGCAGCTTAATGCTGACTATGCTTTGAATGAAGTAGCTACACAGTTTATTTCCATGTTTGAGAACATGAAAAGTGCATATTTGCAAGAACGCGCATCGGACATGCGTGATGTAACCAAACGGGTGCTTAATCATCTGCTTGGTGTTCATTTTGTCAGCCCTGCAGAAATTGCCGAAGAAACGATTGTACTTGCAGAAGATTTGACACCTTCCGACACAGCTCAACTGAACCGTGAATTTGTTAAGGGTTTTGCAACGAATATCGGCGGACGCACTTCACACTCGGCTATTATGGCTCGTTCATTAGAAATTCCTGCTGTTGTAGGAACAAAAAATATATTGTCTCAAGCTAAAAGCGGCGATTTGATTATCGTCGATGGTCTGGATGGTCACGTGTTCGTGAATCCTACCGAAGAAATCGTTGCAGAATACCGCGCTAAACAAGTGGCATATGACAAGCAACGCGAAGAGTGGCGTAAGCTGCGCGGCGAAGCTACGGTTTCCGTCGATGGTGTCCATGTCGAACTGGCAGCCAATATTGGTACGCCTAACGATGTAGCTGGTGTTCTAGACAACGGTGGTGAAGGCGTTGGCTTGTATCGTACGGAGTTCTTGTACATGGGACGCGACAAGCTACCATCCGAAGAAGTACAATATACAGCTTACAAAACGGTTCTGGAAAGAATGGAAGGCAAACCGGTTGTAGTTCGTACTTTGGACATCGGTGGAGATAAAGAACTTCCTTATCTGGATCTGCCGAAAGAAATGAATCCATTCCTCGGATTCCGTGCTATTCGTCTGTGTCTGGATCGCCAGGATATTTTCCGCACTCAATTGCGTGCTTTGTTGCGTGCAAGCGTGCACGGTAACCTGCGCATTATGTTCCCAATGATTGCTACGCTGAACGAATTCCGTGAAGCTAAAGCTGTTTTGTTGGAGGAAAAAGAAAAGTTGGTAGCCGAGGGTGTATCCGTATCTGAAGAAATTCAGCTGGGCATCATGGTAGAAATTCCTTCCACAGCGGTATTGGCTGACCAATTCGCAAAAGAAGTGGATTTCTTCAGTATCGGTACTAACGATCTGATTCAATACACAATGGCAGCGGATCGTATGAACGAGCGGGTTTCTTACCTGTATCAACCATATAATCCATCCATTTTGCGTCTGGTGAAAATGGTTATTGATGCCGCTCACCGTGAAGGACGTTGGGTTGGTATGTGTGGTGAAATGGCAGGAGACACAACAGCAATTCCGTTGCTGCTGGGTCTGGGACTGGATGAGTTCAGCATGAGCGCAACTTCCATTCTGCCAGCACGTAGTCAAATCTCTAAGTTGTCCCGTGCGGACATGGAGAAATTGGCTGCAAAAGCTCTGGATATGCAAACAGCCGAGCAGGTTGTTGAATTGGTTCAAAGCATCGAAGCATAAGGAAGGGTATCACATTTTCAAAGGTTATATCTTTTTCCAACAAAAATTGCTGTATACATACAGCAGCCGGTATCTCAACAGATACCGGCTTTTTTGTATGCTTTGGATGGTTGTGTTTGAATTTAACCTTAACTACATGCGCAATTCAGCACAGGCTTACGGGCTGCAGTGGTTTCATCCAGGCGTGTGACTGGAGTGGTATAGGGTGCATTGAGCACCAGCTCAGGGTTCTCCTCAGCTTCGCGCGCAATATGAATCATAGTGTCGACAAAAGCATCCAGCGTCTCTTTGCTTTCTGTTTCCGTCGGCTCGATCATGATGCATTCCTCTACATTTAACGGAAAATAAATGGTAGGTGGATGGTAACCGAAATCAAGCAATCGTTTGGCTACATCAAGCGTGCGCACTCCAAATTTCTTCAAACCTCGCCCTGACATGACAAATTCGTGTTTACAATGCCCAGGATAAGGCAGGTCAAAGTGCGGAGCCAGCCGATGCATCATGTAGTTGGCATTAAGTACAGCGCATTCGGACACTCGCTTCAAGCCATCAGGACCGTAGCTGCGAATATAGGCATAGGCACGGACGAGAATGCCGAAGTTACCGTAAAAGGCTTTGACCCGTCCAATAGAATCTCCCTGCTCCCGATCCCAGCGGTACACACCCTGCGGATCACGTACGACAAACGGCTTGGGCAAATAGGGAATCAGCCGCTGCTTTACGCCCACGGGTCCAGCGCCGGGGCCGCCTCCACCGTGCGGGGTACTCATCGTTTTGTGCAAATTGAGATGCACCACATCGAAGCCCATGTCCCCGGGGCGGGTAATCCCCATGATGGCGTTGGAGTTTGCCCCGTCATAGTAGAGCAGACCACCTGCGTCATGCACAATCGCGGCAATGTCAGTAATTTGCTTCTCGAACAAGCCCAGCGTGTTCGGATTGGTCAGCATGAGCGCAGCGGTGTCGTTGCCTACGGCTTGGCGGAGCGCGTCCAGATCCACCAGCCCCTCAGGGGTGGAGGGGAGGGTAATTGTTTCGAAGCCCGCGACGGTTGCACTGGCGGGGTTCGTACCGTGCGAGGAATCCGGCACGAGCACCTTGGTACGTCGCTCACCACGTGCCTCGTGGTACGAGCGAATCATCATCAGCCCGGTCCATTCGCCATGGGCGCCAGCAGCGGGCTGGAGCGTGACGGCATCCATGCCGGTCAACGCAGCCAGATCGTTTTGGAGCGTATGCAGCAGCTCCATAGCCCCCTGGATGCTATTCTCCGGCTGATATGGATGAATTTTAGCGAAGCCTGCGTAACGGGCGACATCCTCATTCACTTTTGGATTGTATTTCATCGTACACGAGCCAAGCGGATAAAACCCGTTGTCGACGCCGAAGTTGCGCTGGGACAGGGCGGTATAATGGCGAATAACATCTACTTCGTATACCTCGGGTAATGCCGCAGGTTCGCTGCGCAGCGCATAATCCGGCAAAAGCTCTGCCACCGGGCGACGAGGAACGTCGCACTCGGGAAGGGAATAAGCGATGCGACCCGGACGGCTCAATTCAAAAATGAGCGCTTGATCGTGTTCTTTCAACAGCTCTTGTTTCTGGTCCGGTCCGGTGTGTGTCATAGCAATCCCTCCAAGGTGTGTACAAATTGGTCGATCTCTTCTTTGGTTCTTTGCTCCGTCACGGCAATCAGCATGTGACCCGCAAGTTCCGGATAGTCCCGGCCCAAATCATAGCCTGCGATAAATCCAGCAGCTAGCAGATTGTCCTGAAGTTGGCTCACATCCGTACCTTCAGGCAGCCTAAGGGCAAACTCGTTAAAGGTCGGTGCGTGAAATGAGGCAGTTACGCCTTTCAAGCTCAGCAATTGTTCTAACGCATAGCGGCTTTTATGCAAATTCAGCTCGGCTACTTCCTGGATGCCCTGTCTCCCCATGACGGACAAGTACACAGATGCAGATAATGCAAGCAACGCTTGATTGGAGCAAATGTTAGACGTGGCCTTTTCGCGGCGGATATGCTGTTCCCGCGCTTGCAAGGTCAGCACGAAGCCGCGTTTGCCGTTACGGTCTGTGGTTTGGCCTACGATACGCCCAGGGATACGGCGCATATGCGCCTGGGAGACGGCAAAGTAACCGCAGGTCGGACCGCCGAGGGAGGACGAGATCCCAAGTGGCTGCGCGTCCCCTACAACAATATCCGCGCCCTGCTTACCGGGCGCCTCCAGCAAGCCAAGTGCCAATGGGTTGGCACTGACGACCATTAGCCCCTTGTGTGCATGGATCAGGTCAGCCATCGGCTTCAGATTTTCCACGGCTCCAAAAAAGTTGGGGCTTTGGATCAAGACAGCCGCCGTCTGTTCCGATACGGCCGCGGCAAGCGCATCGACATCCGTTACGCCGTCCGAACAGCCGATCTCCACGATGTCCAAGTCCAATCCGCGCGCATAGGCTGCCAATACCTGGCGTGCCTCTGGATGGACAGACCTTGATACAATAAGCTGTTTACGGCGCGTGGCTGCGGCGGCCAGTGAGCCCGCTTCCGCCAGAGCTGTCGCTCCATCGTACATACTGGCATTCGCTACTGCCATGCCTGTCAATTCGCAAATATATGACTGGAATTCAAAAATAGCTTGCAGCTCGCCCTGGCTTACTTCTGGCTGATAGGGGGTGTAGGCTGTGTAAAATTCGGAACGTGAGGTGATGTGCTGAATGACGGACGGAATATGATGATCATAAATACCTGCACCAAGAAAGCTGGCATGTGTATCTGTATTGGCATTGTGCCCGGCCAGCTCGGCCATGTGGCGAGTTAGGGCTCTTTCGTCGAGCCGAGAGGAAAGAGGGAGTTCCCCTTGGTATCGAATTGCCTCTGGAATGTCACTGAATAGATCATCAATGGATGATACGCCCACCACACGCAGCATTTCGGTTTGATCTTGTTCGGTCATGGGGAGATAGCGATGCTGCTTCATAAGTTCTGGCTCCTTTCGAAAAGCAAAATTTAGATAGTAAATTAGCTAATACATAATCGTAGTTGGAAAATCCAGAATTTCGTATCTGACATGATCGCTTTTTTAGAGTGAAGAGGATTAAGATCAGCGTGACCGTTTATAAAAGGGGGCTGGGACCACTTCCGCACGCAGGCGTTTACCTCGAATTTCGACCTCTAACGGTGTAGATAGGGTGCTAAAACGACTGTCCACCAAGGCTAGCCCCAAATTACGCTTCAAGGTGGGCGATTGAGTCCCCGTTGTGACCTCACCAATGTGTTGGCCTTCCGCGAAGACTGGATAATGAGCGCGCGGGATACCGCGGTCAATCATTTCCAGCCCGATCAACTTGCGAGGAATTCCTTGTTCTTTCTGGTGTTGCAGTGCTTCTCTGCCGATAAAATCTCCTTTATTCAGCTTGACGAAGAAACCTAAACCAGCCTCAAGCGGTGAAATGGTGGCAGATAACTCCTGTCCGTACAGCGGCAGCCGTGCCTCAAACCGCAGTGTATCGCGAGCACCAAGCCCAGCGGGAATTAGCCCATACGATTCACCGCAACGAAGCAAACCATTCCACACGGCGGGTGCTTCCTCAGCAGGTATATAAAATTCAAAACCGTCTTCCCCGGTATATCCGGTTCGGGAGACGAGTGCTTTTGCTCCGAACAATTGCACGTTCTCATGGAATCGGAAAGATGCCAGATTCGTAATATCTGCATCTGTCACGGCTGCGGCAATATGTGCTGCTTCCGGTCCTTGTAATGCCAGCAATGCGATCGCATCAGACACATTCTCCAGATGAACCGATGCAGGTACGTGGCGCATGAGCCAATCCCAATCTTTGTCGATGTTGGAGGCATTCACAACGAGCATGTAGCGCTCTGGTCCTTTGCAGTATACAAGCAAGTCATCCACTACGCCTCCATCGGGGTAACACAGGAGTGAATATTGTGCCTGGCCCGGTTCCAACTGGCTGACATCATTCGTGGTTACCCATTGCAAAAAAGCCTCGGCTTCTTTGCCCTCAACCAAAAACTCGCCCATGTGCGAGACATCGAATAAACCCGCGCATTGCCGGACGGCCTCATGCTCTTTTTGGATGCCGCTAAACTGAACGGGAAGCTCCCACCCGCCAAAGTCAATACAACGAACCCCGGGCTGCGTCCCGTAAGACGAAAATAATGGTGTTCTTCGCAAATTAGACATTTTTTCACTCCTATCCAGTGTAATCGGCTAAACAAAAAAGACAGGCTGAAAGAAACGTATAGACGGCAGTCCATACTCTTCTTTCAGCTCTGTCCTTGATACCAGAAAGTTACCCCGGTGTGAACCAGGTTTCCCCTTGGGTGATCCGCTCTAATCGCGAATGCTCTCCAGAGATGCGTCCGGCAGAGGTCCTTTTGCCTGAGAGATTCACCTGCAATGCAAGTTTACTCCTTCGGCGCTACCTTTTGGATCAACGGTAGGTTACCCAGTTTTGCAGGTAACAACTTGATCCGAGTTCGCGTGCACAACTGTCTCAGATACGACAACAGCTATGCGAATCTTTTGGGTAGTCTCTCCCTCCGCGTTCATCCGCGTTTGCAGTTGTCGGGGTATTTCCAAAAGCATTTGCTATAACCCATTAATACGCAAATTCATTCAAAATGTCAATAAAAATGTCATATAAAACAATCCAAAAAACATTTAATGTATAAATAAGGATATGTAAGCGTTTGTTACAAGTTATCATTTTTTAATATTCTATGCTATATGAGATAACATGAAGTATTTTTGTTAGTATTATTGACATGAGTGTTCATGTTGTCATAATCTTAACCTGTCTAATACAGGTGATTAAAAGCATTTTATTCATGTGGAAGTGAGGCGAAAGCAGGATGAGTGAAGTGAAACGGGAACTTTGGTATACAGACGAACATGAGTGGGTTCAGCGCACAGCAGACGGGACGTTGAGGATCGGCATTACAGACTTTGCACAGCATCAACTGGGTGATATTGTTTTTGTGGAATTACCTGGGGCGGGAGCAACGATTGAACAGGGGGCAGAGATTGGTACAATTGAA
Organism: Paenibacillus sp. JJ1683; assembly: GCF_053006485.1. Lineage (NCBI taxonomy): Bacteria > Bacillati > Bacillota > Bacilli > Caryophanales > Paenibacillaceae > Paenibacillus > Paenibacillus sp. JJ1683. Next base: position 4,250,775 of record NZ_CM129820.1, on the reverse strand, counting down.
TCGGTGAAGACCGTATCCGACCTTTTTGCTCCGGTGGCGGGAACCGTATTGAAAGTAAATGAAGCTCTGGAAAGCACACCTGAGCTGGTGAATGAATCTCCCTATGAAAAGGGTTGGATGATTGAAGTAGAGATGGGCAATGATGTCGAGGAAGCTCTGAGCAAGCTGCTGTCTGCGGATCAGTACGAGCAGTTGATTTCGGATGAACAATAATGAGCAATATAAGATGGAATATTAGCGCTTTATTCTAAATTTTTATATGGATATTGAATTGAATAAAAGCATCGTTAGTCCGCTCGTTTTGTGTATAAAATAGTCGCTATGATCTGACATGGCGGCTATTTTTTTGTTGTCTCTTAGAAGACGTAATTACGTCGATTTATTAGATTTAGAGGTGAGCTCCTCTACATAAGGTGCAGATTTACAGCACTGTTTTTTCGACTAATTTCTATTGTTATCGGTCATATTAAGAAGAATTATGCAGGTATAATACGTTGTCCGTTATTTTAAATTTAAATCTTGTCATCAACGTTCATGACGAAAGTACGTTTTCATTTCGTTGATGAAGATAGCGCTGTCATTTAGTATGAATTTTAAGAAAAGGTAGTGATGCTATTTACTCACAAGGAGGATATGAATATGAGCACAGTGGACACAAAGTCCAGTTCAAACGGTGGCGCTCGTGTCGCCGTACAGCGTTTTGGCCGTTTTCTCAGCGGTATGGTAATGCCCAATATGGGAGCCTTTATCGCATGGGGATTAATCACGGCCCTTTTTATTCCGACCGGGTGGTTCCCAAACGAGGGTTTTGCACAACTGGTTGATCCGATGAAAAATTATTTGCTGCCGCTGTTGATTGGTTATACAGGAGGCACGATGATTCACGGACAGCGCGGAGGTGTGATCGGTGCCATTATGACGATGGGTGTCATTGTGGGGGCCGATATCCCGATGTTCCTGGGCGCAATGGTAGCTGGCCCGCTGGCTGCATGGATCTTGAAGAAGTTCGATAAGGCCATTGAAGGCAAAGTCAAATCAGGTTTTGAAATGCTGGTCAATAATTTCTCGGCCGGGATTATCGGTGCCATTCTAGCACTGCTCGCTCATGTGGGGATTGGCCCGGTCGTTCAAACCATCAGCCAAGTATTGTCGGCAGGGGTACAGTTTCTCGTAAATGCAGGGCTCTTGCCGCTTGTCAACCTCATTATTGAGCCCGGAAAAGTATTATTTCTCAACAACGCACTGAATCACGGAGTATTGAGTCCGATTGCGTTGGAGGAAGCTGCAAGAACAGGAAAATCCGTTTTGTTCATGCTTGAATCCAATCCTGGGCCGGGGCTCGGCATTTTGCTGGCCTATTGCCTGTTCGGTAAAGGCTCTGCGAAGTCGTCTGCTCCTGGTGCAGTTATCATTCATTTTTTCGGCGGGATTCATGAAATTTATTTCCCTTACATTTTGATGAAGCCGATTCTAATTCTCGCTGCTATAGCAGGGGGCGTTGTGGGAACCTTCTGTTTCATGTTGACAGGTGCCGGACTGGTTGCTGCTCCTTCACCAGGCAGTATCATTGCTTATTTCCTGATGACACCAAAAGGCGGATATTTGCCGATGCTGAGCGGTGTGATCGCTGCTGCAGTCGTATCCTTTGCTGTTGCCGCAGTATTGCTCAAGACAGGTAAGCAAAAGGAAGAGGGGCTGGAGGAAGCTGCATCCCGCCTGAAAGATATGAAAAATCAAAGCAAGGGTGCAAGTGCTAACGCCACTGTAATGGAAGATAACCACGCATCTGATCGTGCTGCTGAGATTGCCGCAGATCGAATGCTCAAGGATAAATCCGAAGTGAACAAAATTGTCTTTTCCTGTGATGCAGGTATGGGTTCAAGTGCCATGGGAGCTTCAATTTTACGCAAAAAAATGAAACAGGCGGGCGTGGGCGTTACGGTAACGAATACGGCAATCAGTGAAATTCCACAGGATGCGGACATTGTCATTACGCAAAAAACATTAACAGACCGGGCTAAAACGGTAGCCCCGAATGCTGAGCACATTTCCATTGACAATTTTCTGAAAAGCCCTGAATACGAAGCGCTGGTTGACCGTCTGAAATCCGACTCTTAATCCCTATAAAGTCAGCCGTCTGTGTACAGTTTGTATTTCCTGCTAAAAGGGAATAGAGCTTGGGAAGGAACGGTATGCGCTTATGAATATTACGAAACGACAATCTGACATCGTGGAGTATCTTTTGGAGCAGCCCCATGAGGTTACAGCCGGGGAAATTGCCGAGAAGATTAATGTCAGCACAAGGACGGTCCATCGGGAACTTGGCGCAGTCGAGTGCTGGTTGGCGGCTCATGAGGTAAAGCTGGAGAAAAAATCAGGGATCGGTATCTATGTGGATGCCGACCCGAATCAGCTTGCAAGTCTACGGGAGCAGTTGCTGCAAACGAAGTCAGACGATTACTCGGCTGAGGAGAGAAAGATTGTAGTGCTGTGCATGCTGCTGGATACACAGGAGCCGATCAAGTTACTGGCGCTGGCATCGGATTTGAAAGTCACAGTAACTACGGTCAGTCATGATCTGGACGAATTACGAGGCTGGATTGCAGATCGAGGGCTCGTGCTAGTGCGCAGACGGGGATACGGTGTCGAGATTACAGGACGGGAGATAGACAAAAGACGGGCGATTTCTGAGCTGGCTCTCGAATATTTGGATGAATCGGCTCTGTTTTCCGGTCGTGAGGAGCTTCGTCCGGTGACACGTGTCACTGAAAAGTTGCTGGAGATGATTGGCAGGGAGAACTTGCTAACCGTGGAGAACGCCCTCTGGCAGCCTCATGATCAATGGCTGAAAAACATGGTGGAAAGCAAATATATGGAGTTGCTGATTCAAATTTGCGTGTCACTGGCACGTCTACGACTCGGGTACGTTGTAGATCATCGTGCCTCCCTCCCGTATTCGAAGACAGATTCGGAGGAGAATATCATGCTGCGCACAGCTATGGTAGAACGCATATGCGCAGAGTTGTCGGCGGCGCTGGCTATTGACTTTCCAGACCAGGAACGAAGTTATTTCAGGTTGCTGTTCCGTGATGCTGAGGATCATTCCACCCGGTTGCTGCCACTGGATGATCTTGTACTGCTGGAGTTGGTTCATGAGTTGATTCGTCGTGTGGAGACAGAGACAGGCACACCACTTGCAGAGGACCGCGTTTTGCGTGAAGGACTGATAGCCCATATGGCTCCGGTACTCAAACGTTTGAGGGAAGGAAAGTCCATCCGCAACCCTCTCCTTCAGCAAATCCGCAAGGATTACGGCAGCTTGTTCGACTCGGTCAAAAAGGCTGCGGCGGATATGACAGAAATGGAAGTACCAGATGAAGAGATCGGATTTCTGGTCATGCATTTTGGCGCTTCGCTGGAGCGGCTGAGACAGTTGCAACGGGAGGTGCGGGCGATCGTAGTCTGCACGAGCGGGATTGGATCTTCCAGACTTCTGGCAACCAGACTGGCCAAGGAGCTGCCACAGATCAAAATCGTGGATAGGTCCTCATGGTACGAGGCGACGCGAATTCCCAAGGAGGATTATGATCTGATCATTTCGACAGTGGAGCTGCCGCTTGAACCGGATCGATATCTCAAAATCAGCCCGCTACTGACGCAAGAGGAGAGTGACCGTCTGCGTCATTTTATCCAGCATATTACACTCAATCAACTCAATGACCATCCTCAGGAACAGGCTGTTCAGCCCGGCCAGGGCATGGAGTGGCTTACCGGTCTACGGAAAAGCCTTGAGGAGATTGTACACATTGTACAGCAATTTCAAGTATACCCGCTGGAAAATCGAGGGATGGATATGTCAGCCACTATAGAGGCTATCTGCATGTTGGAGGCAGTGCGGGGAAATGTCACAGAGCCTTCTGTTGTTGCTGAACAACTTGTAGAAAGAGAGCGTCAAGGGAGTCAGGTGATTTCTGATACCTCCGTTGCTTTGATTCATACGCGCAGTCCCTATGTTCGCCAGCCTTCGCTGACCTTGTATAGGCTGGCTGAGCCGCTGCTGGCGGATGTAGATGAGCAGGTAGAATGCGTTCTGCTGATGTTGGGACCTCGTGAGTTGCCGAAAGAAAGCTTGGAGGTATTGAGCGAGATTAGTGCATTACTGTTGCAGGAAGACATGATTACGCTACTGGAACACGGTAGCAGGGATCAGATTGCCAATTATATATCGAGTGAGCTGGCTGAATTTTTTCACAGTAAATTAGGGACAGGGAGGAATCTAACGTGAGTATTATGACGATAGACAAAATAAAAATGAACGCAACCGCCAAAGACAAATATGAGGCGATTCGTATGGCAGGACAAATTCTGCTGGATGCAGGACATATTACAAGTGAGTATATTGACAAGATGCTTGAACGCGAGGAGATCGTATCCACCTATATTGGGAACGGGCTGGCTATTCCACATGGTACCAAGGAATCCAAGACGCTTGTTCAATCCACTGGCATCTCCATCGTTCAGTTCCCGCAAGGCGTAGATTTCGGGGAAGAAAAAGCATACATGGTGATCGGTATTGCAGCCCAAGGCGGCGATCATATGGAGATTTTGACGAGTATCGCTGTGGTATGTGCGGAGGAAGAGAATATGGACAAACTTCGCAACGCGGTGACCGCACAGGAAATTATAGATCTGTTCGAAAGTGAGCTGGAGTTATGAGAGCCGTTCACTTTGGAGCAGGAAATATCGGTCGTGGCTTTATTGGGCTGATTTTGTCGCGTGCAGGCTATGAGGTTGTCTTTTCAGATGTCAACGAGACCCTTGTATCTGAGTTACGCCGCCGCAAGCAGTATACGGTAGAGTTGGCGAATGATACGAAGGATACGGAGACAGTTACGAATGTAACCGCGATTGACGGCAGAGATGCATCGGCTGTAGCAGACGCGGTAGACCATGCTGATCTGGTAACGACCGCGGTAGGAGTTAGCATCCTCAGGCATATTGCAGCAGGTATTGCCGAGGGCATAGCACGGCGGGTAGAGCGAGGGGCAGGCCCGCTGCATGTGATTGCTTGCGAAAATGCAATTGGAGGCAGCGCCCAACTGAAAGAGCATGTTTTTGCGCTACTGGATGAGGCGACTCGTGCCAAGGCAGAGGTTTCAGTTTATTTTCCCAATGCCGCTGTAGACCGGATTGTGCCGATTCAGCATCATGAGGACCCGTTGCATGTGCAGGTAGAGCCTTTTTACGAGTGGGTTGTGGATCGCTCGCAAATGGCTCCTGATCATCAAGAGATTGAAGGCATTCTTTACGTGCAGGATCTGGAGCCTTACATTGAACGCAAGCTGTTCACGGTGAATACGGGCCATTGCGTGGCAGCCTATATTGGTTATGTCGCAGGTTATGCCACGATCCAGGAAGCCATGAAGGATACCAAGGTGGTGGACTCCATACACGGGGCGCTGGAGGAAACAGGAGCGGTGCTTGTGAAGCGCTTCGGTTTGAATCAAGGGGAGCATAAGAAGTACATCGCTAAGATTTTGGATCGCTTCCGCAATCCTAATCTGACAGACGAGGTTACTCGGGTCGGACGTTCACCGCTGCGCAAGCTGTCTCCCAATGACCGTCTTGTACGTCCCGCGCTGCAAGCGCAGGAGTATGGTATTCCGACCGATCATCTGGCGTTGGGAATGGCTGCCGCCTGTAAATTTGATATTACAGAAGACCCCGAAGCGGTTGAGCTTCAGCAGGTGATTCGGAGCCAAGGGGTGAGTGAAGCGCTGACACGTTATACGTCCATACCTGCAGATGACCCGTTACATCGGCAGGTATTGGAGCAATATGATATTATAAGTTCATAAAACAACGTAATAACACGCACTTATTTCGATTATCCTCTTGAAGACAAAACATCTATATGAGCACAAAAGTGTTCTGTAGAGTTGAACTTCAAGAGGATTTTTATATGCGTGATTTACATCACATAACAACCTGACTAAATTATTATATATTGATAATGATTATCATTATCTATAAAATATCATTAACAGTATATATATTAGGGGGATTACAGTGAAACCGATTTATATTACCTTAGGGTTTTTATTTTTGGCACTTGGAGTGATTGGCGTAGTGGTGCCGTTGTTGCCGACTACACCGTTTCTGCTGCTGGCAACCTTTTTCTTTATGCGGGGGTCTGAAAGGATTCATCAGTGGTTTTCGAATACAACTTTGTATCATAAGTATCTGGAGAGTTTTGTACAAACCAGGTCGTTGAAGCTGTCTACAAAAATTACGTCATTGGGCTTAGCGTCAGCTATGCTGATTACAGGCTTTATCTTTACACCCATTGTGTGGGGCAAGGCGCTCATCGTCTTGGTCATCCTTTTTAAATACTATTATTTTATATTTCGAGTCGGAACTGTGAGGGAAGGTAAGGCGGAAACTCCGTCTTCATCTGAAGCCGTCCCTACTCCGAAAAAAAGGTCTAAAATGGTCGACAGTCGTCTACTAGGCCTGGTGGAGCATTCCCGAAAATATATCATCTTGGGTGTGCTCGTACAGTGGATCGGTCTTTTAGGGAGTATAGCCGCCGTTTTGTCTATGGCCTTTGTGATGCAGCAAGCATGGGAAGGACAAGTAACTCGCCAGCTAATTCTATCCATGACAGTCATTGTTATTGCTGCCATTGCCGTTCGCTTCCTGAGTAATTATGCAGCCAGTATGCTGTCCTATCGGGCTTCAATAAATGCTAAAAAAACGCTGCGCTCGCAGATTTACAGCAAGCTGTTAAAGCTGGGACCCTCTTATACGGATCATACCTCCACCTCAGGGGTTATTCAGGTTGCTGTAGAAGGGGTGGAGCAGCTTGAAACCTATTTTGGTAGATACATGCCTCAGCTATTTTATAGTCTGCTTGCACCTGTAACGTTGTTCATCACCCTCTCTTTTGTCAGCTTCAAAGCGGCTATCATTCTATTGATCTGCGTTCCCTTAATTCCAGTGTCCATTATTGTTATTATGCGGATGGCTAAAAAGCTGTTTCGGAAATATTGGGGCAGCTACGTCAATTTGGGCCACAGCTTTTTGGAAAATGTACAAGGTCTGACTACGCTCAAAATTTATGGGACAGACCAGAATAAACATCAGGAAATGAACACAGCGGCTGAGGATTTTCGCAAAATGACAATGAAAGTCCTGACCATGCAGTTAAACTCCGTAGCTGTCATGGATCTTATCGCATTTGGTGGTGCCGCCGCAGGTGTGCTGGTCGCGGTTAGCGAATATTCTTCGGGTCACATTGGCTTGGCGGGAGCGCTCATCATTGTGTTGCTGTCGGCAGAGTTTTTCATCCCGCTGCGTCTGCTCGGTTCCTACTTTCATATTGCCATGAACGGAATGGCAGCAAGTGACAAAATATTCGAAATGTTGAGTACAGAGGATCTTGTACAAGGACAACAAAGCATAGAAGCTACAGATATTCGATTGGAACGGGTAAATTTTGCTTACGACGAAAGAGATACCTTGCGTAATATAACCATGGACATTCCTCAAGGCAGCTTCGTTTCCATTGTTGGAGAATCAGGCTCAGGTAAAAGTACGGTAGCCGGATTGATCGTTGGACATCATGAGGGTTATCAAGGAAGCCTAACGATCGGAGGAACCGAACTGACCTTCATATCGGAAGAAAGCCGCATGCGTCGTATGACCTGGATCGGTTTTAACAGCTATATTTTTAAAGGCACCGTAGAAGCAAATTTGAGAATGGGCAATGAGCACGCGGATGAGCGACAAATGCTGGAGGCGTTGCGGCAAGTGAAACTGTATGATTTTATTCTCTCCGAAGGGGGATTGGAAGCAGAGATAGAGGAGCAGGGTGCGAATCTGTCAGGAGGACAGCGTCAACGTCTAGCACTGGCCAGAGCGTTGCTGCACGACAGTCATGTATATATTTTTGATGAGGCTACTTCTAACATTGACGTTGAGAGTGAGGAAGGAATCATGGAGGTCATACATGCACTGGCAGGTCAAAAAACAGTGATTCTCATCTCTCACAGACTGGAAAACGTGATCCAATCTGACTGTATTTATGTGCTGCAAAATGGTTTGGTGGCAGAATCCGGAACACATCAGGAGCTGTTGAGCCAGCAGGGACATTATGCGGAGATGTATCTCAGTCAGCATCGGATGGAACAGTTTGTAAAAGGGGGTGCAGTATATGCGTAGACCCGGTTTACGAATCATGGGTCAATTGTTGGTCTTGGCAGGACCTCTTTTACCTGTGCTGCTCATCACGATTGTTACAGGAGTGCTCGGCTTTGTGTGTGCTATTGGCATTATTGTATATGGGGCCCTTGCCCTACTGACAGCAACGGGCATCACGACAGGCTACAGCATGACATTTTTGCTGACTGTCATCGTGCTATGTGCTGTATTGCGCGGTGTATTTCGTTATGGCGAGCAAATGAGTGGCCATTATCTCGCTTTCAAGCTGCTGGCTGTGCTGCGAGACAAGGTGCTTCAAGCTTTGCGCAGATTGGCTCCAGCCAAGCTTGAAGGCAAGGACAAAGGGAATCTGATATCGCTGATTACAAGTGATATTGAGCTGCTGGAAGTATTTTATGCGCATACGATAGCGCCTGTTATGATTGGCATCATCACTTCACTGCTCATGGTATTTTTTATAGGCTCTTATGAGCCTTTACTAGGCTGGATCGCTGCGCTTGCTTACATAACCGTCGGTTTGTTTATTCCCCTACTTACGACACGTATGGGCAAGCGCCAAGGGATGGAATACCGGAGCAGCTTCGGCCAGCTGAGCAGTTATTTTTTGGACAGCTTACGTGGGATGAAGGAAATTGTGCAATATGGGCAAGGGGAACAACGATTAAATGAAATTAACCGTCGTACGGATCAGTTAGATGCCAAGCAGAAGGATTTGAAGCATCATGAAGGCATCACAAGAGCAGTCACAGATGCAGCTGTAGTCGGATTTTCATTCTTGATGCTGCTAGCTGGATTGTATGGCATGTCTAAAGGACAGATGGATTTTACAAGTATGCTGATTTCAGTCATTGCTCTGTTTAGTTCATTTGGTCCGGTGGTCGCACTGAGCAATTTGTCCAACAATTTGCTTCAAACGCTGGCAAGCGGGGAGCGAGTGCTAAGTCTGCTGGAGGAGAGCCCGGAGGTAGAAGAAAATATGAATGGAATGACCGTTGGCTTTACTGGAGCGCAGATAGACAAGGTGACTTTTGCATACGATGGTCAAACGGTGCTGAATGATGTAAGTCTCACGATACCACACAAGCGAATTATAGGTATTCAGGGTAAAAGTGGGTCCGGTAAGTCAACGTTGCTGAAGTTGCTGATGCGATTCAGGGACCCGCAGAAGGGTGGGATTTTACTATCTGACCACGATTTGAAGGACATTGAGACCCGACATTTGAGAAGCTTGCAAAGCTACGTCGATCAGCATACATTCCTGTTTGACGATTCCATTGCAGCTAATATCAAAATTGGAAAGCCGGATGCTACACATCAACAGGTTGTGGAAGCAGCCCGTAAGGCATCAGTACACGATTTTATTATGACATTGCCTCAAGGATATGACAGCCGGGTCGGAGAGTTGGGGGACAGGCTGTCTGGTGGTGAACGCCAGCGCTTGGGGCTGGCCAGAGCCTTTGTTCATGATGCGCCCCTCTTACTGCTGGACGAACCAACTAGCAATTTGGACAGTTTGAACGAAGCGATTATTTTAAAATCGTTAAAAGAACAGCAACAAGACAAAACGATTATCCTTGTTTCGCATCGAAGCTCCACTATGCGAATGGCTGACGAAATTTTTCAAATGGATAACCGCCGACTCTCCTGAACGTGATGAAAGCTGGGAAATAAATGTGATGCTTTGAAGGCGAAAGCTGTAGCCTGTTCATCGTTTTGTCATAAAATGGAGTGTGCGCGTTGAAATGAGAGTGTCATCCTTATTTAAATCATCCAGCTTTTCAAGCTTGTCTTATTTTGATAGCCTATGAGGTGAGGATTTTGCAAATCCTGAGGTATATTGACAAGTCATAAACATCATAAATGATGGATGAACAGAGGCTATAAGCCGATGTATAGAAATGGGTGGTGAACAGGAATGTCTGATTTCAATCAGCTCAAGGGACTTGAGCACACAGCATATCCCATATATGAAGGCTACGATTTGGGTCTTACTTATACGCCTGCGGGCAGCAAATTTAAGGTATGGGCACCGACTGCACAGCAGGTTCATATCGCGTTGTATACCGACGCAGGGGTGTACGATCAAGAAGGAATCGTTCAGGAGCACGGCGGTGGTCAGGAATTTCTCATGAATCGTGATGGTCACGGAGTATGGTCTATAGAGCTGGAAGGCGACTGGAACAGATATTATTACATGTACAGGCTGGAGTGGGCGGACCACAGCATTCATTATGCTACCGATCCATATGCCAGAGCGGTATCAGCCAACGGGCAACGTACGGCTATCATTGATTTGGATCGAACGAACCCGGATGGATGGGAACAGGATGAGGGACCCGTACTTGAGCGTACGACAGATGCTATTATCTATGAGCTTCATGTGCGTGATTTTTCGATGGACCCCGATTTTAATACGGGTATAAAAGATTTATCTACTGCTCAGGGGCGGTTTGCAGCCTTTACGTATACGGGATTAATGGATTCCGAGGGTAACAGTGTCGGACTGGATCATTTGCTGGAGCTGGGCATTACACATGTTCATTTGCTTCCAGTGGCTGACTTTCATACGGTGAATGATTTTTCGGAATTAGGAACTGAATATAACTGGGGCTATGATCCGCAGCATTATAATGTGCCGGAGGGATCTTACTCTTCCAATCCAGCTGACCCGGAGATGCGTATACGAGAGCTGAAACGGCTGGTACAGTCTCTGCATACTGCTGGCATTGGTGTCATTATGGATGTTGTGTACAATCATACGTATTCGGTGGAAAAGGGTCCGTTTGAGCCGATTGTACCAGGATATTATTACCGTACGGATGAGCAAGGGAAGCTCACCAATGGATCAGGTGTAGGTAATGAACTGGCAACCGAACGTCCGATGGTGCGCAAGTATATCAAGGATTCACTACGCTATTGGGCAGAGGAATATCACATAGATGGCTTCCGGTTTGATTTGATGGCGTTAATTGATACACCGACTGTAGAGCAGCTTACCCGAGAGCTTCGCGCTGAAATACGTCCCGATCTGCTGATCTATGGTGAGCCTTGGACGGGTGGGGAGTCCCCGCAGCCTTTGCTTACATTAAAAGGAACGCAGCGGGATAAGGGCTTTGCCGTTTTTAACGACAATTACCGCTCTGCCATTAAGGGAGATAGCGACGGTACCGGGAATGGGTTTGCCACGGGGGCGGAAAATCAGGAGGAACGGGTACTTCAAGGTGCTTTTGGAGCTATCTATGATTTTACAGCTCATCCATCAGAGACCGTCAATTATGTAACGGCCCACGATAATCTCAATTTGTGGGATAAAATTTTGACGGTGAGACATGTGCGGGAGAACTGTCGTTTTCCGCAATGGGAGCAGGGGAACCCCAAAGATGGAAGGACAGCCGAACAAGCCGTAGCTGAAGCAGACCCGTATCAGGAACTGGATGAAAGTAACCTACTTGAAAACGAAACTGTACGTAAGTCTCTGTTGGCTAACGGCATGATTCTGACATCGCAAGGCATTCCTTTTATCCATGCAGGGGATGAACTGCTGCGTTCCAAATATGGAGACCATAACAGCTACCGAAGCTCTGATGTAGTGAATGCCATCCGTTGGAATAACAAGGCGAGGTTTCGATCCGTGTTTAATTACTACCAGGGCTTAATTGCTTTGCGGCGCAGTCATCCGGCATTCCGTATGGATCAGCGTGAGCTGGTGGAGCAGCATATGGAAGTCCTGCAAAGCAGTGGGCATGTGGTGGCTTTTGCATTGAGGCATCATGCTAACGGCGATGCCTGGAATTATATTGTGGTGATTTATAACGGTTCGGATACAGAGCAGATAATATCATTGCCTGCGGAATCGGATCGTTGGCATGTGGTCGTGGATGCACACGGGGCCGGGAATGAGACACGCTATGAAGTCGTAGGCCATCGTGTGACTGTATCGCGCTGGTCGATGATGGTGTTGTATGATCAGGCTGGACCTCCCCAAGCCCCCTTTTTGACTGAGCAAGATCAAGCTAACGAGCAAGTGGATAACGAAACGAAGGGCTTAGATGAGGGGACGAATCAAAAGATTGCAGGTACAGCAATGACAGATGCCCAGCGAGGAAACGATAGAGCGGTTATTCCGTTTCGTACGATTGAACTGATCTACGAGCGTGCAGACCGGCAATACTCTGGCTGGAATGTGTGGGTATGGGGAACCGGACACCAGGACGGACATGTTGAATTTCACGATTGGGATGATGGTCGGGCAGTAGCCCGCATTCGGGTGGCTCCTGATGTACAGCGAATTGGCTACATTGTCCGACTGAATCACTGGGATGCCAAGGATGTGGAGGCAGATCGATATATTGATGTAGATCCGACCCAGTCTGTGATGCAGGTATTGATTCATAGTGGCAGAGAGGAATATTTATTACTGGTTAACGATAACCGGGCGGGATAGACTTGTATGCCTGGTTGCCATATATACACGAGAAATAGCATTTTTCGATCATTTCGAGAAATGCTATTTTTTTATGCAAATGTGCGTCAGTTTCAGAAAAAAGGGGTAAAATAGAATTATGGACTTGTTTAGTTTTGCCAGCTTGCTGGCTTATATTCTGTAGTACGACTGGTAAACAAGCAAGATTCTTGGAGGAAAATCATTTGTAAGGTAACCTGAAGGAGGTTGTATATCATGAGTTCTAATGGAGGAAGTATTCAACTAACCGCCCAGCCGAGAACAGAGAAGAAGGGTTCGGCCATTCGTGGATTGAGGTTAAAAGGACGGATTCCAGCTGTGGTTTACGGCTCTGAAATCGAGGGAACCCCTGTACATGTCGATGCCAAGGAATTTAATAAAGTAATCAGAACCGGACGTTCAGAGGTTTTTAATCTCACAGTAGAAGGCGGAGAAACGATTCCAGTCATTATTAAAGATTATCAACAGCGTGACAACCAATGGTTGCATGCCGACTTTTTGAAGATTTCCAAAAACAAACCGCTTCGCGTGCGTGTTTCGATTGATTATCAGGGTACGCCTGTAGGTACAAAATCAGGCGGTATTCTGCAAGTTCAAGAAACAGAAGTCGAGGTTGAAGGTTTGCCTTCTGACTTGCCGTCCACTATTGAAGTGGATGTATCCGCACTGGATATTGGCGACAAGCTGAGCGCAAGCGACTTGAAGCTTCCTAAAGGCGTGACGCTGCATGTCTCTGAAGAGGAGTTGCTGGCATCCGTGATCGTTCCGCGTGCAGTCGAAGTAGAAAATGCTGCTGTGGAAGGTGATGCAGCGGCAACTGAAGGTGCTGAAGAGGCTTCCGAAAACAAGGAATCTTAATGGATTCAGCAGGCACATTAAACGTTTGCCAATTAAAGAAGATGATCAAACCGTGAATTAAAACCGTTCCCTGTTAGGGGGACGGTTTTTGTCTTTAAAGTACGACCATCATTCAATACGCGTTCTGATATGACGATATATATAGTATGGCATTTACATTTTTATTTTATAAATACCTAATATATCTCTAAGGAGCGCGTACACAATCATGGACAGAACGAATGAATTGTTGTGGCAAAGAAACAAATTGGTGATCATTATTTTTTGGATTATGACTTTGAGCAGCATCGTCCCGGCAATATCTAATCCCTCGATGTGGATATCTAGCGGTGTAGGATTAGTAGTCGCGGCGGTTTTGACGATTCTGAATATACAAAAGATAGGAATCCGGCTTATTCCTTGGATTATTACATTTTATAGTGCATTAATATGTATATTTGTGAACTTATCTAGCGTGGAGGTAGTGACTACGATCTTTATTTGTTCATTGTTGTTACTCTACCCATCTTATCCATATTTTCTGGTAGCTATGACTTTAAATCTATGTAATATTTTTATACAAATTACGATCGGTACGCCTGCAACTCTGCCAGCTACCGGTTCTTTGCGTTATGTACATGAATTTATTATTGTAGGGCTGATTGGGTTACTATTGCTAGTGGTATCGGTGTTAAACCAAAAGCAGTTTAAGATAACGGAGGAACAAAATAAAAATATGGATGCCACAAGGCAACGTATTGAATTTCTGTTTGAGCAAGTGAGGCAAGCTGTAGCGGGATTACATAGCTTTACAGAACGATTCAGGAATCAAGTGGATGCTACAGGCATTGTGACGAATGAAGTCGCCATCGGGTTTCAGGAGGTTGCCGAAGGGGTAGAGATGCAGGCTTCGAATATCACTGAGGTAACCGATAACTTGGCTCAGTCTGACCGGCATGTGCGCGAGGTTGCCGATCATTCCCGGGAGCTGAAGCAGCTCTCCGAAGATACGAAAAATGCCGGGGGTAGAGGTAGCAGTCAACTGCTTGCATTAACATCTCAAATTAAAGATTTGGGTCAGGTGATGAGTCGCACCAAAGAAGAATTGGATGAGTTTAAATTGCAGAGTGACAATATGTCTGCCATGCTTAAAGATATTACTCAAATCTCAAAGCAAACCAATTTGCTGTCCTTGAATGCATCCATTGAGGCCGCCAGAGCGGGAGAGCATGGAAAAGGATTTGCGATCGTGGCTGGAGAAGTGCGTAATTTGGCTGAAATGGTTGGGAACACCTCAGTGGCGATGGAGGGTATTTTAGAACAGCTGAGAACTCAGATGGATTCCGTCGTAAGCCAATTTGACATAGGACAGGAAAGATTGCAGCAAAGCATGGAGTCGGCACATTCGACCGAAATTGTACTGGAAGATATCCTGCAAAATGCCAATAAAGTATTGGTGCAGGCTGTGGAGGTAGAGTCCAGTACGAATAGTATGCAACAATTTTCGTCTCAGGTCGTTCAAGAGATGATGGAATTTTCCAGTGTGACAGAACAAGCAAGTGCAGCGTCTGAACAAATTTTGGCTGGAGTAGAAGAGCAGCAAAATATAACCTCCAATATGGTGGCGGGATTTAGTGAGCTGGAGGCATTGATTATTCAGTTGAAAGAGCTGGTCCATGATCAGAATGAGAACAACAGCTCTAGTGAAATCGGCAAAAGTAAATAACCGAAAAGCATCATCATCGGACTAGAGATCCGGGGCTTATCGCTAACAAGCGGTATCCCCGGTTTTTTACTTCTTATTGGGAAGAAGGGAATGAAGTGGGAAGTTTTAGAAGCTATAATTAGATGGAAGTTGATGGTATAATTTGTGGCAGTTTAAATGCTTTGGAACAAGGGGGAATGACGATGATGATGGGAAAGCAAGCACCTAAATTAAAAGCAGGAGACGAGATACGCATTCTTTCGCCATCCCGAAGCTTGTCTATTGTTTCTGAGGAAAATCGACTGATTGCTCAGAGTAGACTGGAGGCGCTTGGGTTTAAAGTGAGCTTTTCACAGCATGTGCTGGAAAACGATGACTTTGCATCTTCTTCGATAGAGTCTAGAGTAGCTGACTTGCACGAAGCTTTTGTCGATCCAAAGGTAAAGGGCATTCTGACCTCAATTGGGGGCTATAATGCCAATCAGCTTCTAGCCCATCTGGATTATGATCTGATCGGCGCTCATCCTAAACGATTATGTGGCTATTCGGATATAACGGCGTTAAGCCATGCGATTTATGCCAGAACAGGGCTTATCACGTATGCAGGACCTCACTTTTTGACGTTCGCCATGTTGCGAGGAAATGAATATACGACGACTTATTTCCAAAGGTTAATGTTGGAAGAGGGTAGCATTCAAATCCAATCGTCGCCAGAGTGGAGTGACGATGCTTGGTATCAGGATCAGGATCAAAGAAGCTTTCACCGCAATGCGGGTCCATATGCGATTCATGAAGGCGAAGCAGAGGGTACGATTGTGGGCGGAAACTTGTGTACTCTGAATTTGTTACAGGGAACCCCATACATGCCAAGTCTAAAAGGAACTATAGTGTTTGTTGAGGATGATTACGAAAGCTCTCCCGCTACATTTGACCGGGATTTGCAATCATTGTTGCACCAGCCTGGATTTGATCAGGTTAAAGGAATCATCATAGGACGATTTCAGAAGGCGTCGCATATGACAGAAGAATTGCTGCGGCAAATTATTCGTTCGAAAAGAGAATTGGCCTCTATACCGGTGATTGCAGATGCTGATTTTGGTCATACCACGCCGCAGTTTACATTCCGATTGGCGGGAAGGTGCTTATTCGTG
Source organism: Paenibacillus sp. JJ1683 (assembly GCF_053006485.1). Taxonomy (NCBI): domain Bacteria; kingdom Bacillati; phylum Bacillota; class Bacilli; order Caryophanales; family Paenibacillaceae; genus Paenibacillus; species Paenibacillus sp. JJ1683. The sequence goes on along the minus strand of NZ_CM129820.1, from coordinate 4,234,397 downwards.
CCCGTAATGGCAGGGTAGGAATTGAAATATGTGAGTAGTGGTTTTTTAGTAACACAACTATGTAGCCATATCCGTTTTTATTTGGGAGGAACGCATGTGAACGCCTTGCTGGAAATGCTGATGCAGCTCTTTGAGCGCGCAGCATTGTTGCTGATTTGTTTGTTTTTTATTACACGTATCCCCCGATTTAAGGAAACCTTGCAGAAGAACAGTCATTCTCCGGCAGAGCTGACTTTACTAACATTGATTTTCTGTATGTTTGCCCTGTTTGGTACCTACACCGGGATTGAAGTTGAAGGCTCGCTGGTTAACGTTCGAATCATTGCAATTATGGCGGGCGGTATTTTGTTCGGACCCTGGGTTGGGATCATTACAGGTATTGTATCGGGGATCCATCGTTATCTAATTGATATCGGGGGAGTGACCTCGATTCCGTGTTTGATTACAAGTATTCTGGCAGGTGTGGTGTCAGGATATATCGGCCGCCGGGTCAATCGTTCCAAGAGATGGCTGGTCGGCATCGCTGCAGGTATGGTCTGTGAAGCGTTGACGATGCTGCTCATTCTGGTGATGGCAGAACCTCACGGCCTTGGTGTGGACATCGTTTCCAAGATCGGTCTACCGATGATTATCGGAGAGGTCAGTATCGGTTTAATCGTTCTATTGATCCAAAGTGTAGAGGGGGAAAAGGAGAATATCGCAGCAAGACAGGCCAAGCTGGCATTGGATATTGCCAACAAGACGTTGCCTTATTTTCGTTCGATTAATGCGGAATCCTTGCATACGATTTGCTCGATTATAAAAGAAGACATCAAGGCAGACGCGGTGGCGATTACGGATACCCGAGATGTACTGGCTTACGTCGGATTTGGCGAAGAACGCTATCATATCGGGGATGAAATTATTAGCGATGTGACTAAATCGACGATCCGCAGTGGTAAAATCACGATCCGCAACCATATTGCTGACGACAAAACGCCCCAAATCCAGTCTCTGCTCATTATCCCGTTAGAGGAGCGGGGAGAAGTAACCGGAACCCTAAAGATTTACTACCGAAAAGCTTATAAAATCACGTATCCGTTGCAGACGATGGCGATTGGCTTGTCTCAGATCATTTCCACGTTAATGGAAGTGTCGCGTGTGGAGCAAATTAAGGAAGCGGCGAATAAGGCCGAGTTAAAGGCACTCCAGACGAAGATCAACCCTCATTTTCTGTTCAACGCGTTGAATGCCATTGCCTCAACGACGCGCACCAAACCGGATAAGGCGCGAGAGCTGATTATCAATTTGTCAGGCTATCTGCGTTATAATTTGGAGCTGAATGATGATTTGATCGAAATTCACAAGGAGCTTCAACAGGTGTCGGATTACGTAGAAATTGAAAAAGCTCGCTTCGGCAATCGGCTTCAGGTGGAGTATGTAATGGATGAGGTGTCCGTGCGTATTCCGAGCCTAATTATCCAGCCCCTAGTTGAGAATGCGATTAATCATGGAATCCTCAAGAAAAAAGGGCCAGGTACAGTAACCATTTCTGTAAAAGACCGTGGCGAAAAGGTGCGTATTTCTGTAGCTGATACCGGGGTGGGTATACGCGACGATGTAGTGGATAACCTATATCATGATCAAGTTCCGGCTAAACAGATCGGCTTGTACAATGTGCACAGAAGACTCAAGCTTATGTACGGTGAAGGAGTCATTATTCTTAAACATGATCCGGGCACCGAAGTATATTTTGACATACCAAAGGAGAAGTCATGAAGGCCATAATTGTAGAAGACGAACTTCCAGCGCGTGAAGAGCTGGAGTATCTTATTCAGACTCATAGCAACATTGAGGTGACCGATAGTTTTGAGGATGGGCTGGATGTGTTCCGGTTTCTGCAAGATCAGGAGACGGATGCGATCTTTCTGGACATTAACATTCCTTCATTGGACGGGATGCTATTGGCACAGAACATTAGCAAATTTGCTAAAAAGCCCTATATTATTTTTACGACCGCCTATAAAGAACATGCGGCGCAGGCTTTTGAACTGGAGGCGTTCGACTACATTCTCAAGCCATATGATGAAAAACGGATCGCATCCATGCTGCATAAGCTCGAAAATGCTTATGAGCAGCGAAACGCTCAAATACAGGAACCTGTCCAGGCTGGGCAACCCCGAGCTGCTGAAACCAGTACCGTTGCTGCTCCGGGGCGTATTAATCTGCTGAAAAATGACAAAATTATCGTAACGGATGCAAACGATATTTACTATGCGTGTGCGCAGGAAAAGGTAACTCGTGTCTTTACAAGGCACGAAGAATATACGATGCCGATGAGCATTTCGGAATTTCATGCCCGCCTGCCGCAGCAGGACTTCTTTCGCTGTCACCGATCGTATACGGTTAATCTGTCGCAAATCCGTGAAATTGTACCTTGGTTCAATCATACGTATCTCCTGCGCTTGCGTGGACTAGAAGCAGAAATTCCGGTGAGTCGCAGTAAGGCCAAGGAGTTTCGGCAAATTATGCGACTTTAAAGGCATTTCATTCCGCTATATGTGCATTTCATTCCTCAAACGATTTCTGGCTGACATGCAGGGTTATAATAACCGTGTAAACAGAATCCTTACAGAATTGCTCTTTCATAGGCGCAAAGCGTATTGGATTCACGGTTATCATCATAACAATTGGATGCTGTAGAGCCGGAATGAAAAGAGGAGATCAATATGAAATCAAACAGCGGAAATCGCCTGCTGGTCGTACTGGGAACGATTATTGTCCAGATGGGTTTAGGTACCATTTATACATGGAGTTTATTTAATCAACCGTTGGTGGACCGCTTTGGCTGGAACCTCAGTTCGGTCGCTATTACCTTTTCAATTACCAGTTTTGCACTGGCGTTTGCTACATTATTTGCAGGCAAGCTACAGGATAAATGGGGACTTCGTCGTCTGATTTTGTGTGCAGGTGTCGTGTTAGGGGCAGGGCTCATGCTCAGTTCACAGGTAACTTCGTTATCCCTGCTGTACATTTTGGCAGGTATTGTCGTAGGTTTTGCGGATGGAACGGCATATATTACATCACTGTCAAATCTGATTAAATGGTTTCCCGAGAAGAAAGGACTTATCTCCGGTATTTCAGTTGGGGCTTACGGAACAGGCAGTCTGATATTCAAGTATATTAACGGTTCGCTGATTCAGTCTGTTGGCGTATCGCAGGCATTTTTGTATTGGGGTATCATCGTGCTGATCATGATCGTCGGTGGTTCTTTCCTGGTGAAAGAAGCAGTAGTTGTGAACAAACCTTCGGAACAAAATGGGGCTGTACAGCGGGACTATACCGTTAAAGAAATGCTGCGCACCAAGCAGGCATACCTGCTGTTCGTCATGTTCTTTACCGCTTGTATGAGTGGTCTCTACCTGATCGGAGTGGTCAAAGATATCGGTGTACGGATGGCTGGCTTGGATGTAGCAACAGCTGCCAATGCGGTCGCTATGGTCGCTATTTTCAACACGGCGGGTCGGATTATATTAGGTGCGCTATCGGACAAGGTAGGTCGTCTGAAAGTGGTAGCAGGTGCACTTTTAACAACAGCAGTTGCAGTTACAGTACTGAGTCTGGTACCCCTGAATTTTGGTTTGTTCTTTGCCTGTGTAGCGGGAATTGCTTTTTGCTTCGGTGGCAATATTACCGTCTTTCCTGCCATCGTAGCTGATTTCTTCGGTCTGAAGAACCAAAGCAAAAACTATGGTATTGTGTATCAGGGCTTTGGCCTTGGTGCGCTGGCGGGGTCATTTATCGCTGCCTTGCTCGGCGGATTTATCCCGACCTTTACCACAATTGCTGTGCTGTGCGTCGTATCGTTCCTGATTGCCCTCACCATTCGCACTCCAGAACAAGGTAAAGGCAAACTGCGCAGCGAACGGAAGAAAAACACCAACGGTGTACGCAGTATGAAGCCAGGTACAAAATTAGGTTAAACGATTTGAGAAAATAGGACCAGATGAATGCCAAAAGACCTGTCATCATTTCTCTAAGGGAGATTATGGCAGGTTATTTGTTTTTCCAATAACCTGATTTACGGTATAATAAAAAGACGTGTAATAAGCCGATATATACAAAAGACATAAGCTAAGAACCTGACAGGAGGACGAGTCATGATCGTGGATACAAGCGGGAATCTGCTTGCCCGCAATACGAAGCTGCGAAATACATATCAAATTCGAAGCGCCTTGTCCCGCAGTGAGCTGGCCATCGTGTATACGGCAAGGCTGTTGGATAACCGAGAAAAGGTGATTGTAAAGGAATTTTTTCCGAATGCGCTGGCTTTGCGGGGGATGGATCGAAAAACGGTCACTTGTAGCGCTTCTATGCAATCCAAATATGTAGAGTTTATGCATTATTTCTTGCGTGAAGGGCAAATGTTGAAGGAATTAAATCATCCGGGGGTTGTCGGTTATATAGATCACTTTGAGGAAAATGGAACTGCTTATCTGGTCATGGAATACTGTGCAGGCAAGACGCTGGATCGAATGATGCAAGAAGAGGCTGTGCCAACGTCTGATCCTACTTTTTTGTACCAAACGCTGCTGCCATTAATTGATGCCTTGGAGTATATACACAACAAAGGAATTATTCATCGGGACATTAAGCCAGGCAATATTATGGTTGGGGAACATGGCAACATCAAGCTGATTGATTTTGGCTCTGCTGTGCATTTCGAAGGCAAGGAGCATCCGATCTTCACGACGGCAGGCTATTCTCCGCTGGAATTTTACTCTAACCGTTCGCGGCAGGGACCTGTGTCGGATATTTATAGCTTGGCCGCCACGCTGTATTATTGCCAAAAAGGATCACCTCCACCGGACGTGCCAGGCAGATTATTTGCAGATCGGACCGAACGGATTCGGATCGAAAATGCAGGGATTTCACTACTGCCGTACGTGATTCGGCGTGGTCTGGAGGTACAGGCTAACAAGCGTTGCCGCTCACTTCGATGGTTTAAAGCCGCACTACGTGCGGAATATTGGATAAAAAAAGGGAAGCGCCCTACTCTTACGGTTCGTTAATCGTAAGAGACGGTGCTTCTCTTTTTTATTCCGACGGGCGTTATCCTGTCGGAGCTTGAATATGGTCGGTGTACAGTGAAGTGTTCGGCTTAATCGCCTTGTACCGCAGCTCAATTTCAGTGACGCCGTCCTCAAATGTGATGTACAGTTTATCACCATACGCCATGACCGCTTTTTTGTTACGGCTCAATCTGATTTTTCCATGCTGCAGGGCGCAACGTGTATCATGTTTCACGATCAGAGTCCCTTTTTTACCTGCGGAAAATAGGATTCGTTCCGCTTCTGGTAATGGTTCGTGAACGTCAAGCGTACGGAATAACTCCTGCAAGCTGACCTTATGACCCGGAAAGGAGGTCAGCGGCCAAGATTTTACCGGAATCTCCTGTCCACTCGCTGTAGCGAGAAAATATCCTTCGATTCTTCCAGCAAACTGCGGCTTCGGTCGCAAGAACCAATACAGAAGAGCAGCTATCACAATGCTGATGGCTATCGTCCATTTAATGGCTGTATACCGGGATTGGACTGAAACGGTCAGTGTAGCGCTACTGGATGCACCTTCTGGATCGGTAGCGGTAATCTTTAGCTTCGTGTCACCTGTGTGAAGCTTGGATAGCAGCAGATCATTACCGTTAATCTCGGCATTAATTGTATCCTCAGAGGCTCCTGAATCCAGCTTATAATTCAGCTTGTCATGATTGGGATCAACAATAAAATCCTCTAAACTTCGACGGGAATCACCGTCTTCTTTTACCAGATGTATCGTCAGGTCTTTTAAAGCTTGTGGTGCTGCATTGGTGGCGTGAACTTTATGTACAATTCCCTTACGGTACCACTGCGGACTATCCAGAGATAGCTGCCATGTATAATCACCCGTTTGTGGGAACGCATATTCGGTATGAAAGGCTCCTGACTTATAGGTCATAGGCACCTTTTTAGCTGTACCGCCTTTTACAGGGGTAACTATAATATGGGCTTGAAGAGATGTATATACGGCCTCATCTGTAAGATTTTGGCCATCCGGTAACAGGAGCTGAGCTTGAAATGGTGTCGCTTGTCCCTTCAGCAATTGCATAGGCTTGTCGCCATGAGTTGCTGTTGTTTGCGTTCCTCCTATAGTAGCTTCAGCTTCCAGTCGGTAGCTGCCAAGTAAATTGATTTTAACCAAATCTCCGCGTATGCCCCGTAATTTCAACTTCACTTTACCTGCTTGTGGATGCTCAATTTTCAAAATTGCATATCGGCTCGACTTGTACCTACGGACATTTTCTGAATTGGAGTATAGCTGGGTTTCCAGCAGGGGATGCTCCGACAAAAGCACCAGATTGGCTTCCTCCATACTAGAGTCCGGTAGAGTCACCGTTAATTCTTGCATCTCGCCAGTGGTCGTAATTGCAGCAACTGGAACGAGTTTGGAGCGAATTTGACTGGCAAAAATACGATTCAGAATTTCCGGCAGATCCTCAGCACTACTCGTAATAAAAGAAGCTCCTCCCGTTTGAGAAGCGATCCGTTCGAGTTCTTGCCGGTTTACCGTGCCATCATGGTTCAGGCCAATCGTATACACCGGGTATCCCTTGTTCTGTGCAGATTTGATGACAGAGGATACATCGTTATTCGAGTCACCCTTGGACCGAGAACCAGAAGAGGCACCAAAATCAGTCTCTCCATCTGACAATAAAATCATAAAAGGCTGACGCCCTTGGGATGCTCCGGCAGCTAGCAGTTCTGAGCCTTTACGCAGCCCAAGTCCCAAATCTGTATAGCCAGAACGGTTCAACATTCTGATTTCCTGCTGAATTTGCGATTTTTGCGCTGCCACGCCAATCGAGGTAAGTGGTTTTGAGGCGACAACATGATGGTTGTAGGCGACGAAACCTACGCGTGTACGGTCTGCATCACTTAAGTCCATAAACATACTAATGACTTCGGCGGCAATACCCTCGGGATCCGTGTCTCTCATGGAATAGCTGGTATCCAGTACAAAAACAGCATCGTAACCCTCAATCGGAGCAGTCCCCGAAGATGCTGCATTAGCCTGATTTACAGTGCAAATGACCCCGTTTAAGCTCATTTGGAAAAATAGTACAAAAGTCATGAAAATGATAATTCCTAGTTTCCTTATTCTGAACATAAGCTCCTCCATCGGCGAGACCAATGTGGGCGTGCCAACTCTCCTAATCCTTGGGATATAAGGGATAAAGGATCAAAACAGCTGAAAACCCTCACATTAGCCATGAATTTGATACTTTTACGCTTATCAGAAATATCCAATGAACTTCTATCGGCAATTGGATTCCATTTGTGAATATTTCCCTGAAGAAACAGGTCTAACATATCATAAAAATTACGTAATCACGCATAAAATGAGCCAAAATGCCCTATTTCAATCTGAGACTACAGAAATTGACAAAACTAAAGGGTGCTTTGTATGATAGCTCTCGTATCAACGGCAAAAATTGGGATTGAAGTTAGGAATACGAAATCATAAATTTGAAGTTTCTGTGTTATATGATTTTTGATTTTGAATTTTATCTCATTTGAATGCCTTGCCGTTAAAAGCCGAATAGCGCTTCGGACCGATTTTCGAGGTTATATGCCTGTACCGTAAATGTGGTATAAGCTCAATCCTTTGACGAATTTAAATGTTAAGTAGGGGGGAGGAGGCAAATGAACTAAAAATGAATATTCGTCCGTTTCAAATTGGACATCCCATGTCCGAATATGGAGCAATGGACCTATACTCAAACTTTATTCATTTGTCGACAGCGATGGAAATCATTTATCAAACCAACCGGACAATGCTTTTTGAAGAGATTAACCCGGAAAAGCTGGACCTGATCACCATTGTAGGTGATGTGAAGGGTATCGACAGCTTGAGCGATGAGAAGATCAAGGAAATTAATCAGCACCTTCTGGTGCGCAGCTTTGACGAATTTTTGGATAAGTTTTCACCGACCGTGTATTCATTTTTTAACGCGGCCAATCAAAAGGTCGTCTACACCCTTAAAAAGCCTGAGGGAATTGATGAGGATAGCATTTCTGAAATTCGTATTAATCAAAGCAATGATTTTCTGAAAATGTTGTTTACGCTCATTGATACTAAGCGCAGTCAAGGTATCACCAATGTAGATTTCAAATTCGAAAATCTGTTGGATATGATTTCACCGAAAAAGGTTATGGACGATATTCGTCAAGTCCGCAAAGAAATTCACTATATGTACGGTGAATACGACAAGCTGGATGATGGCGATCCGAAGAAACTCGATATGGGTGACAAGCTGAATGCCATGTTCGAGGAAGCGAGCCAGAACTATAACAACGTTATGGCTATGCTGCCACTGGCCATTGAGGACATCAAAACCCGACTTCTGCTCGGTGGGGCCCAAGAGGAAAACGCCGGTGAGTTGATCCAGGTGGGTATGCTCTCCATTGGGGAAAGCGGCGAACTGAAAATTATTGAAGCGCCGAAGAGCGAAAGTACTGAACTGATGCTGTTGGATGAGAACAGCACTGGCGATCTCTCCCAAGTATTCGAAGAAGATTACAACTCTATTACAGATACGCCTTCTGACTATGTAAAAGACTTGGTGGTTCGCACGTTTGTGCCACTGCCAGCTGTTCAGACCAAGGTTGACACAGCGGTTGAAGTTCAGAACTACAACACGTATCTGGAGTTCTATAAAAATGCCAAGGATGATTTCGTAAAGGCGGTTAAGCCGCTGGTAGAAAAAATCCTCGGTGTCAAAATGTTCTTCGATCAATATGCGACGAAGAGCAAAGGGATGCTGCCGACAATGCTGGTAGCGAATAACAAGCTGGACATGCTGGTGAAAAGTAGCAATATCCCGCGTCTGGAAACGTACCTGAACACCGTAAATGCCAAAAATGAATTCAGCGACACCATCTGGTTCGGGATCGTTCCATCTATCGAGCTTGAAGCAGCCGGTAAGGTAAAAGTTTCTCGTGAACGCTTTAAGGGCAACGAGAAGGTCGTAAAGCAGGGCGGAAATTCGATGGAATCGCTTTCGATGCTGCTGCAAGTCGTGAAGGATTACAAAATTCAAATGTTCTTTAACTTTGAATCCGGTGAAGAGACGACCTTCAACAGTATGGCGACAGCAGGCATCGATAAATATGTCGATAAATGCGCCAGTCTTGTACGCAGAGAATATAGCGAATTTGCGATTCCTTGTGTACCGAACTTTACCATTATTCCGAAGGATAAATCGGGTGTCATTATTGATAGCAAAATGCTACAGACCGAAGACGGTGTGCAGCTCTCCAAGGAAAAAGAAGATATTCTCAAGCTGTGGATCGAGGGCGTATATGTGGGCGCTGCCTATGTGGCCGCTGGCTTGGTCGCTTCCTATCAATGTCCTGAATACCTGCGTGAGACGTTCAAAACGGTCAATAAAAACTTCCCGGGTGTACGCTTCGACATTGAAGCTGGAGACAACAGTCTGCGCACGGTGACGACGATGGCCAAGGAAATCACTGGGTTCACCAACACGATCAAGGATGCCATCAACCGTAAAAACTTTGGCTTTGTATTCTCGTCCGAGAATGCTCAGATTCAGGATAAGGATATCCGCCGGATTACTGTCTACAAGGCAAGAAGCATGGCGATGTCCGAGGACGGCTTTGACTCCATCTACAAAACGCTGGTCAGCACGTACATTGAACGTATTTTGCGCTACCAAACAGGTGACTTCAAGCACGAAAATATCGTCCGCTTCTTTAGTAACAATCCGAGCAGCCAGAAGAGCAAGTGGCTGAGCAGCAGAGGATCTGTGAACTCGATCATTCAGGACGGAGATGATATGAGCTTCATTATTGACGAAAAAAGCAATATGTGTCATATCGATCTGGTCTTCAATGGTAATGTGAAGAACCTGGAAGTCATGATCACTAAGGGAACCAGCTCGGTCAAATCATGATCCGAGCACTACGAAAGATGGTAGAGGCGTTTCTATCCAGAACCGCCTTTATACATAAATCGCGGAGAAGCCCTGCTTCTTCCGCCAGCATTTTACCTAATATCAAGGAGGCAACACACATGGGATTCAGATTGAAAGTAGAAGGACAAGAAACAATCGAGCTGGGCTTGGATAACATCCAAACGGTTATTTATGACACCGATACACCGGACGATTCCAATGCACGCTCCACTGACGTAGGCTCCACGCTGCGCATCAGCGGTAAAATCATCACAGCAGTAGATGGTGACAGCGCGGATGACACGCTGAAACTGGCTTTGTGGTCTCTGGTTCCTGCTGAAAAAGCAGACAGCTACCGTAAAGTAACACTGGAAGTTATCGCAGCCGATCAAGTGGTGCGTAAAATCTACTTCCCGAATGCTTTCGTTGTAGACTACAACGAGCACTTCGGCGACACAGAAGGTGTAGGTGCGTTTACACTCTACATCAAACAAAAGAAAGACAAAACCGAGTTGGCTACCATCGACGGCGGATATCCGGTTTAAGCTTAACGTCTTAACGTTAAGCGTAGCTTAAACACACACTCACCCGGGGCATACGTGAAGGGTGGATAAATATTAAGAGGCCTACGGGTCTCTTAATATTTATTTTTTTCGGAGAGGGGAACATCAGACAATGACCAACTACTATGAGCTGCTCGGTGTCAGCCGGGATGCTTCGGAGGCAGAGATTAAGCAAGCTTACCGTAAACTGGCCAAAAAGTATCATCCTGATACCAACCAGGGAAGCGAGGAAGCAACGCGCAAGTTCAAGCTGATTCACGAGGCTTACAATACCTTGCGTGACGAAGCATTGCGGCAGGCATACGATGCTGAGCTCATCCGAAAAGCTACGGGAACTAGCGGAGAACAGCAAGATAAAGCGAGAGGGGCAGCACCTTCAGGCGGTACGCATAGGACAGCTAAAGGATTCAATCCGGCTGACATAGGCACTGATTTTGAGCAATTTTTCGGCTTTCATCCGAAAACGAAGGAGGGCTCACCAGGGAAAAAAACGAAAAAATCCGGTGATCCGACGGATACCTCAGCCATGTTCAACCAATTTTTTGGTATTCGTAAAAAGTGATGATTTCAGGATAGAAACGGGGGAAGCAAGCAGTGAAAACGGCGCAGAGCAGATGGGTTTTCATCATAGATGTTGCCATGTTCGGGCTGATGCTGGCGATCGCCTTTTATGTGTTTAATCGTACAGGCTACAGCGGTTTGAAGACTGTGGTCGCGATAGGTATTGGGATTAGCGTGCTTGTATACATACTGCGCAATCTGGTGTCCGTGGTACCTGTGCCCAAGCCAAAGGCAGAGCGTAAACGGATTGCCAAGCTGGTGTTGATTGATGAAGAGGGTGAGTCTGTTAAAGAATGGTACATCGAAAGCGAAACATCATTGTTAATCGGCAAAACAACATCACGCTCTGAGGCAGATATTGATTTAGCAGGTACAGATTATGCTTCCTTGGTAAGTGTGGAGCATGCGGTACTCAACCGGGTAAACAGCGACTGGTTTGTGGAGGATGTGGATTCCGGCAACGGTACCGGGCTACGGTCTGCGAACGAAAGTGTCACCAAAAAACTGGAAAGTGGCGAACCTTACCGAATTTACTCAGGAGATTTGTTATATATTGCCAATACTAGGCTGCTCGTTAAATAGAAGAAATTGCATAACACGTAGATCGCTGTAAAGACAATCAAGACAATGGGGGAAGGAACCGACTATGAGTTTGACAAGATGCCCGAACGGACACATGTTCAGTACACGAAAGCACGGAAATACGTGTCCTTATTGTAATTCGGTAGTAAATATAGCCGCACCCAAGAGCGCGGAACCAGCAGCGAAAACAAACGTTGCGGGAGACGATGACAAAACCATGCCGTATTTAGGCGAGACGGTAGGGATTCACCCGGTAACCGGATGGCTGGTATGTATCGAAGGAGCACAGGTGGGTCAGGACTATCGCATTATGGCAGAAAAAAACTTTATCGGGCGCGCAGAGGAAATGCATGTCCGTATTATCGGAGACAACACGATTTCCCGCAGAAATCATGCGGTCATTGTGTATGATCCGAAGAAACGCAACTTTTACTTGCTGCCAGGCGATTCGTCAGGCTTGGCGTATCACAATAACGAGGCGGTATATTCACCAGTGGAGCTGGCTGCTTATGACGTGATTCAGCTCGGACGCAGCAAATTTATCTTTATTCCGCTGTGCGGCGCTCATTTCGAGTGGGATAACGAAAATTAGAACGGAAGTGGGCAATGGTGCAGGGAGGTAACGAGATGCAGCCTTATTTTGTTGTATGTGGAGCTGCGGTGCTGTTCGCTGTTCTTCTCATCATCCGTATACGACTGACGCGAAGTTCCGGCAGCCGTACCGTGAGTGGAATTGAGATTGGAAATGGTCAAACGATCGGGAGCCGGAGCGAGCAGGATGATTATTTCTCCAGTATGACCACCCCTGTGGGTACGCTGGCTGTTGTTGCAGACGGGATCAGTGGGCTGGCTAATGGACGTATGTCCAGTACCTTGGCTGTGACGACTTTTACGAAGGCATTTGCCAAGTTAGAAGATGCAACGAATTTGAACGGATATTTTGCAGAGGCTGCAACCCAAAGCAATCGCGGTATTTTGCAAAATTTGAATGGGCAGGGCGGGGGAACGACGCTCGCGGCGGTCATTGTGTGCGGCTATCAGCTGTATTACGGAGCGGTGGGCGACAGCTTGATTACAATTTACCGCAATGGTCACTTTCAGACAGTCAATTCCAAGCATACAGCGGAAACACTGCTGGAAGAACGAGTGCTTGCTGGACAAATGACCTCAGAGGAAGCTAAAACGAGTCCTGTACGCAATCAACTGGTCAACTACTTGGGTTATGAAGGCTTTGAGAGCATGGAACTGGGGAATGCACCGATTCGCCTGTATTCGGGTGATTATGTGCTGCTGTGCAGTGATGGCATTCAGGAGGCGCTGACTGAGATTGAGCAGGAAGAGATCATGCGCAAGGGCGGAACACCGCAGGAAATGGCGGATGCCATGATCGACACCATTAACGATAAAGGGTTTAAAAGTCAGGATAATGCGACAGTGCTTATTTTGGCGATAGGATGAAACAAGAAAGACGGGGGTAGCGATGCGCAAGGACAACAGCGATTTTAGTACCGCCTTTGTGTCGGAAGCGGGCTCTTATATAGATAACCGGGACTATTTTGCATTCATGGAGACGGACGACATGGCCTGTTATGTCCTCGCAGACGGTCTGGATTCGGATCAGGAGCTGCGCAGCGCAGAAATGGTAGTCAAAACGGTGCTGGAAAACTTTATGGAGAAGCCTTCCATGTCCAAGCGGCGTTTGATGAGAGATCTGCGTGAAGCGCAGGAATGGCTGCAATTTGAAAGCCGTCGTGTCCGGCTTAAGGCCAGTCTACTGATGGTAGTGACCAACTACAACAAAATGGTGTACGTTTCGTGCGGTAATGTGCGGCTATATCATTTTCGCAATGGAAGGCTTAATTTTCGTAGTAAGGATCATAGCCTGGCTCAGTCACTGGCAGATGATGGTCGTATTCCAGACGAAGCGACCAGTACACACGAGGAACGGGGGAATCTGCTGGAATACTTGGGGAATCCGAATGGGGTTCATGCCCATTACGCCAAAAAGACACAGCTTGCAGATGGAGATGTCATGCTGCTCGCTACATCTGGGATGTGGGAGGACGTTGAACTGGCGGAAATGCTGGGTGCGCTGGAGGAAGCGAAGGACCCGGGTATGCTGACGGATACGTTGGAAGAGGTCCTGCTGAGCAAACAGCGCCGGACGGTGAATAATTACACGGCTGCCGCCATTTATGTAAACAAAGTTTTCCAGGAAAAGCCTAAAAACCGTCGTAAGCTGATCAAACGGATTTTGATTGCGTTGCTCGCCTTTGTAATCGTGGGCGGAGGAGCATGGATTACACTGGCGCGTATGGCTGCGAACAAAGCGGCTGCGCTGGAAACGATGATCGAATCGGCTCAGGCTGCGGATGATTATGCAAGAGCTGGTGATTATGCAAAAGCGCTCAAATCCTACAGTGAAGCGAAAAACGCGGCAGTTAAGATTAATGATAAAATTCACAAGCGGTTGTACACGGCAGAGCAGAAAGTATCTCAATTGATGGTCGACGGAGACGGTTATGTGGAAAAGGCCGATTTTACCAAAGCTGAAGCCAGCTACGATAAAGCACGGAAAAGCGCCGGGCTATATCCACCATTTAATGTGAAGGACATTGAGCATAAAATCGACCAACTGGACAGCTATGCCGAGACGGCGAGCTGGATGAAGGACGGAGATTTAAAATTCCAGGGTGGCGATTACACAAATGCACTCAAGCTGTACAAAAAAGCAAATAAGGCTGCGATGAAATCCGGCTATACGTCCGCGCAAAAAGAGCTGGAGAAGAAGATTACAGAGACCAATGATAAATTGACAGCTATTCAGCAGCAGCTCAAGGAGATTCAAGCTGGCAAGCTTCAGGCCAAAGGGGATCGGCTGATGAAAGATCTCGATTATGAAGGGGCCATTGATGCTTATAGCGGGGCACAGGAGATTTATCAGGAGATTGATAAGCTCGAAAGTGTTCTGGCGCTGGAGCGGAGCATAGCCAAGGCGGAGGAAAAGCAGAGCGCGGAGCAGCAGAAAAATGGGCAGCTTCCTGCTGGATTGGGATTGTCTGACGGAGTGTTGAACGACACAGATGCTGGAGACGCAGCGAGTGAAGCTTCATCTTCCGCTGCGGCAACCTCTGCCACAGCATCGCAAGCGAAGGCTGCGCCGACGGCTTCAGCGGGTCCTACGCCCGCGAAGAGGGAAGCCTCTCCGACTGCAAAAAGTGGTGGTACGGGGGATGGCAATGCCGCTTCGACCAAGGCGGACACCAGCAAAGAGCAAGGAACTGCTGATTCTGCTTCTAAAGCAGCCGGGGCGTCTAATTCAGAGAGTCAAGATCAGGCTGCTGCGAACGGGAAATAAGTTTTTATGTTCATTGAATGCTGGAGCCGGAAGGGAGTGAGACGTCGTGAAAGAGCTGGTACAAGATCGTTTGAGCAAGATGGACGATTTAGAGCAGAGACGTTTACTGAAAAATATGATGGCGGGGGTATTTATGAACCTCGTCGAATATCAGGAAGAAATGACCCGCCAGCTAGAACGGCGGGTATTTGAGGAAATTGAGAATACAGAAGAAAAGTTTGATGTGTATGTGTCATTGACATCGCGTGAGGACTATGACCCGATTCATGAATTTTTATATCCTGTGTTGCCCTCCGATGCAGTAGAAAAACAGGTAGACATCAGTCGTGTGGCAGAGGTGGTGCGCGAAGGCGGGGAGATGCCGCTATTTACGCTTTTTCTCGGAATGGAGACCGAACAAATCTCGGCACTGGTACGCAGCAAACGAATTTTCTTAGGAATGCTGGTCACGGAAACTGCAAAATACCCGATTCGTTTTCGTCTGGAGCATAATCGTTCTTATATGTTGGAGATTGAGCAGTTGTATCATACATTTATGCAAAATGGCATGCCGTGGAAAACGATTAATCATCCATACGCTTATAAATTTGTGGACTGTGTATTGATTGGTGGGGACGGCGAGCCGGCCGCTCATGAAGAAATCCGTGAAATCTCGATTTCGTTGGAGGAATTCGACGTTTATAAGAAAGCCGATGTTTTTCCGCTGTGGAACATTGAAAGACTGGCTCTAAAGAACAGCGGTTTTCCTATACCAGCTATGGATCGTGTGAACTATGAGCATGTGCTGCCTTTGCGTAAAACAGGATCAGAGCATGGTTACCTGATTGACGGGACTGAAAGTGATATCCGCTATATCAAGCGGACAGAAGAGGAACTGACGATTGTCACACCACGTGATAAATCTGGCGAATGGAATGTGTTGAAGGTTACGAAACCATTTACAACCAAGCTTAGTCGTCAGACTTTTCCGGTATTGTCTAATCGGCGGCAGGACAGCTTTTTGGGTCGCTATGCAGGAAAACAGGCCGTGATTGTCCGGGCTAAAGCAGAGATCACGCGCATCGTCAATTCGTTTGAAGCGGCACAGGGGCTAGAGCTAGAGCGTGTGGACATCTGGGGAGGTGCAGGGCGAAATGATATAAGCAACCTTGTAACCAAAACTCAGACGTATCCGTTAAATCCGTTTGTCAGCGATAATGTACGGACAGAGGATGGCAAGCAGATCATGCGATTGGGGTTCAGACGTGGTTCTGAGAATATTTTGCCAACCGCACCTGCTTACATTTTATCCGATTTAATGAGCTTTCTGGTGTCGGAAGTGCAGATGTATTTTCCAGAGTACAAGTGTGAAGGAGAATGGGTGTGAATTACGTTTGGGATTTGCTCATGCGCGCAAGGAAACAGGGGCTGGATGTAGATAAATTCCGCTTCGTACCCGCTGTCAGCTATTCTCCGTATATGGAGCTTAGCTTGGCTGAGCTGAATACGTCCCATTTGGAGCAGGTAGTGGAGATTAATCCGTACTACCGCTTTTATTCTATTTTTCGGGATCTGTTTCCACCGGATGCAGCAGAGGATCTGGAGCTGAGAGAATCGCTATTTGATATTATGATGCATTTTCTGGCGGAGATCGATTTGTATCAAGGGATGAATCGGCGAGAGTATCATATAAGGTTTGTTCAGCGTGATATTGCGGATGGCATCTTTGGCCCGAAGGTAAAGGAAGCCTTTGGACAATTAAACCGTGAGGAACAGGACGCGATTGCTGAAGGGCTGCTGCGCCTGTACGAGACGGGGGAAGCTGTTCATCTGCTAAAACAAACGATGCGTCGCGTATTCCATCGCTCGATCATTTACACCAACTGTGAGGAAAAAGACGAACTACTCATATATATTGGCCAGGAGGAGACGATGCTGTCACGAATCAAAGTCGATCTGATTCTCGATTTGTTTCTTCCAGCACGGTTTACGACGGAATTGTATTGGACCAGTCATTTCGGCATTTTGGAGGAAGACCCTACGATGAAAATAGATGCTATCGCCCTCTATTAAGGCTAAATGGCTAAGAAAGGACATGTGAACGATGAACGGACCCTATACATACAGGTTGCTAGACCCGCTCACCGATCGAAAAAGCGCTCGCTTCACAACCAAATACACGCGGGCGGAATTGGAGCAAATGACGACCTTTCAATTGCGCGGGATATGTGATAAAGAGCGACTGGTCGAGGGCTTTGCGAATCGTCTGGCACGTGAAGAATTGATTCGCGTAATTTTGCGATTTCGAAGCGCGGAGGAGCATCTACTCATTACCAGACCAAATCCTGACGGTTTTGAACGTATGCAATTGGCACTACAGCGCAACTGGAATGACCGCCCGCAGGAGAACGGCGGTATCCGGGTTCCCGCCAAAATCACGCTGTATCAGGGTGTGCGCACAGGTCGCATGGATAACTATCGGATCGAATCCGATTTGCCTTGGCTGAGCTCATCTAATGTGCTGCTGGTGAATGCGACAGGGGAATTATGTGGTGTTTTAAATTTGGTGAAGGATGAGGGACGAACAGGCGTATATTATCTTTCTCGTCACCGCGATGCTGAACTACGAGAGACGTCCAATCATAGCTATAGCTTGCTGTTTCTGCGAAGACAGGAGTCAGAATATTTTTATAACCTCTACTATGGAGATAAGCCGATGCTACCGCTGAAACTTCAGGGTCATCGAATCCCGGTGGCAGAGCTGATCATTCGGGGCACGGAAACAACCGATGCGGTACTGGCGATTGATTTTGGCACCTCGAACACCACGGCAGGTGCTTATTTGGATAGTTCCTACGTTACGGCCCCTGATACAGGGATGAGCAGCACAGTAAGGCTGGACGCTATCAATTATGTGTCATTCCCTGGTCCAGAAGGTACGGAAGGCGACTGGATCGAAGTGCTGCCGACCGCCATTCGCGTCGCGGACTGCTCCAATCCCGAGCACATCGTTTATGTATTTGGGGAGGAGGCACTACGTGGAAGTGATGTGGCAGGCAGCCGTGCTACGGTATTGCGGGGGATTAAACGTTGGGTCAATGACTATAAGCGAATCGAAGAATTAATGGATTCTGAGGGGAATACAGCAACCGCTTCCCGCAGCGATATTTTAGCGGCGTTTATCCGTTATGTGATTGCTACAGCCGAGCAGCAATTTAAGTGTCGGTTTCGCAATTTACACTTTTCTGCTCCTGTCAAGCTGCAGCCCCAGTTTATTGAGATGTTTAGCGATATTTTGCCTGATTACCGGATTGAAGCGGAGGATGCGCTGGACGAAGGGCTGGCAGTGCTGTACAACACGTTGGCAGACCAGATGGAACGAGGAACTTTTGCAGACGGTGAGGAGTATCAGGCACTTGTCATTGATTGTGGTGGGGGCACGACAGATTTGTCTTCCTGCCGCTTCCGGATTGAAGATGGGCGTATTGCCTACAAGCTGGATATTCACACAACGTATGAAAATGGGGATACCAATTTTGGCGGAAATAATCTGACCTATCGGATTATGCAGTTTATGAAAATTGTATTTGCAGGTTATTATGCTGCTGAGACGCGTTTGCCTGACACTGATATTGATGCTCTGATCGGCATTCCTTCGGGAGATTTGTACCGTCATGTGGATGAGTTTGGGGTAGATGCTGTATACGCAGGGCTGGAGGAACGCTATCGTGAGGCAGAGGCGATCTTGCCTACCGCGTTCAAACGGTATGAGCATGCTACACGGGATGAATATCAACGGGTACTGAGTAATTTTCATCTGTTGTGGAGTGCGGCAGAAAATATGAAAAAGGAATTTTTTCTACGTACGGGGATATTGCGCAGCCGCTTTGAATCCGAGCAGGTATTATCTGCTGAAAGCGACCTGAACATTGCCGTAATGGATCGTTGGCTGGTTTCGGTCATTGAGAATGGACGGTTCCGTGATGAATATGGTCTACCTGATGTAGTGTTTAATATTCGTGAAGTACAGCAGCTACTTAAGGCAGATATCTACAATATTGTGCGCAAGTTTCTGGATGATTTTTATTTGGAGGGACGCTTGCAGGATTATTCGATTATCAAGCTAACCGGGCAGTCCTGCCGGATTGACGTGTTCCGCGAAGCACTCAAGGAATTTGTACCGGGGCGCAGTATTGAGTTTCGACAAAAGGCAGAAGACCTGAGCCGAGTACCTGAGTTGAAAATGGCCTGTCTGCGCGGGGCTATCCGTTACCTGAACGCTAAAAAAATGGGAACCATTGAGCCTGTCATTACCAATCATATTCCAGCGATTCCGTATACGGTCAGCGCATGGACGCATACGGGGCGTGAGAAGGAACTGATTGCGAGTTTGGAAAGCAATCGGGTACGCGGTTCTATATCCCGGCCGTCTCAAGCGGTCGAAGTGGAATTTTTCCTGACGGCCAACGGGGGCAAGCTTCGTCAGCGCCATGTGTACCGCAGTCGGCCAGATGCTTTTGAACCCATGCCGTATGAGGAAATCGAAGAGCTGTACGGCCGGGATATCCCGCAGGATGATACGGACTCCATTCGCAATGAGGAAACGAAATATTTTGTTTTTGTCGGGGATAGTCGTTGGGGCTTTTACGTGGTGCCGATTACTCGCCGTGATGAATTGCTGTATCTGGGTCCGAAGCGCTTTTTTGCCTTCGAAAATGATCTCTCCGAGCTGGATTTCTTTGACGGCACGAAATAATAAATTAAGGATTTTGCAAAATGCAGAAATCAGAAAAGCACACAACACATGGAGGGAATAACATGCTGTATGCAGGTTTTTGGAAACGAACTTTGGCCTATATCATTGACAGCCTTATTTTAGGATTTGTATTTATGGTTATCGGACTGGTCTGGATCATCATTCAGGCCATTGGAGATTGGGTGCCATCTCCGGCAGAAACCTCTATGCTGACAGACGGGCCGACTGCTATTTTTACTATGCAATTATTAGGACAAACTTTGATGAATTTGGGGGCTTCATGGTTGTATTTTGCGATCATGGAATCGTCCAAATGCAGAGCTACGGTGGGCAAGCTGGCTCTTGGTATCGTTGTAGTAGATGAATTTAACCAAAAGCTGAGCTTTGGACGTGCGAGTGCCCGCTACTGGAGTAAAATTGTATCGAGTATCATTTTGTGGATCGGTTTTATTATGGCAGGCTTTACAGCTAGAAAACAGGCTCTTCACGATCTGATTGCACGTACCTATGTTGTGGACAAGCGCGAGCTGAATTATATACTGCGCGAGCAGGCTGGGCGCGGAGCCGGGATGTAAAGTATAAATAGATTCTAAGATGATAATGAATCGTAGTCTTCAATCAGGGGGGAGCATGATGGATATACGCAAATTTTTAGAAAAGAATTTTCGTCGATTTTCTGCATTACTTGGAGTAAGTAAAGCTCCACCCACCACCGATGATGGAGTTATTGTTCCGCCTCCTGCGCCTGGTGTGAATCGGCTATCTGTTCCCTTAAATAAAGAAGAATAGAGAAAGGAGGAAACCCCATGTTAACGCATATCGTTCCAAAGTTTGAAAAAGGTCGCATTCTCAAAACCGAGATGCTGGAAAATCTGCGGGATTACCCCCGTAGCTTTCTGGATATCCGGTATCAGGATTATTCGGATGGTATTATTACCGGAATGAATGTGACCGTCGGGAAACATGCGCTGACCGTAGGCAGAGGCATTGTAAAGCATAAAAATAGATTATACCTGCTGGAGCAAGAGCAGGAAGTTTCATATGTGGCTACGGGGCGGCTATCGGTGTTGAAGCTGCTCTTTTTGGAACAAACCGATCGCCCGGATTTCACCGTGCATCATGCAGATATTGTGCTAGAGGCCGAGGCTGAGATCGGATTGGATGAACTGGAGTTGGGCCGATTCAAACTCAAAGATGGAGCCGTGCTTCGCTCCAATTATCAGGATTTTGCTGATATGGCTACTGAATTCAATACATGGAGTGATATTCATGTCCCGTTTGCGGGGTTGTATCAAAGTACATTACGTCCAGAAACGTTGCGCTACTTTGCATCCGAGCTGCTCAAAAGCGGTACGAACGATCCGATGGATTGTATGTTTGCTATGATGTGCCTGAACCTGGAGGCTGTGGACAGAGAATCTATCCAGCATTATATTGCGAACCGAAGTGGTGCGGAATATAAGGAATATTCACATGCTCAGCTCCATAGGCAGCTAGTGCTGATTTTGGAAGGAGCCAGACGGGGGAAGCGCACAACAGGCCGCTGGCAGGGCGGTGGTGCTGGACGGATGATTGTGGATTAGAACATCAGATAGAGGAGTGGAGTGTTCATCCCCTCTATCTTTACTTCTGTGCTCCAGCATTTGTTAAATCAATCCGGTGTAAGCCTATACATTTTTTTAAATAAAAAAGATGACATATGTATAAAAACAGGCATAAAGTCACTAAGACTATAGTCGCTTGTTTGGTGAAGTATGCATTCCTTAATCTGCTGAAATTCGACATTTTATAGGCTAGATGGATGTGCTCGAGACTAAGCTATAAGTCAACGGAGTTGTCAAATCAAGGGATACGTCCTTTAAGAAATTATAAGTGAGAGAGACTTGAACGGATAAGTTGCAGCGATTGCGCAATTGTGCTTGTCCATGATGAGTCTTTTTATATCGCTCCTCCATACATTGTAAAACCAGTCCGATTAGAGTAGAAAATTTGCATACATATGTATAAAAATGAGTATTAAGTCGTGGAAACGCCCTTTGCTACGGTGAATTGACAAAATATAAAGCAGTGGCTAATATGGTTGGGAACACGGGAGATATTGGAATTTATAAAGGGGCAATGAGTTTTGAATAAGAGACTAGATAACAGATGTAACTACAAAATGAGATGGGGGCAAACGATTTTGGGAGCGCTGTTGGCGCTTAGTCTGGTGTTACTCAGTGGAGGAAATGCGTGGGCTTCATCCAGTGAACAGTTAAAATGGATTGAGGGTGGCCGAAAGGTAGACCTGGGAAATGTAGCTGCGGTTGATTTAGACTCATCTCTTCTTTTTTTGGATGCGGCTAACACTGCGAAGGTAAGCGAGATGAATCACGAAAAGCCATCTGGCAAGGAAATTGGGAGTATATTTCCGAAGGATGAAAATCAAAATTGGGAAGTTGTTTTTGAATACTATGAACTTGGACATATCAAGGATGATGAAAAAGAAGACATCGATGCAGATGCCATTCTAGATAGTTATAAAGAGGGTACGGAAGAGAGTAACAAGGAAAAAGAGGAAAGTGATCGTCTGTATGTTACAGGCTGGGATGTGGAGCCTTTTTATAATGAAACGACCCATAATTTAACCTGGTCTATGCTGGCGGAAGATGGGAACAAGGAAAAGCTGATTAATTATAATGTTCGTGTGCTCACTCGTCAGGGTTATATCTCTGCCATATTAGTGTCCGATCCTGCACATTTGGACGCGGATAAGAAGTTCTTGAATGAGAAAATATTACCCAAGCTGACAGTCAAATCAGGTGAGCGATACGAAGATTTTAATGCTTCAACGGACAAAATTTCTGAGTATGGCCTGACCGGACTAATTTTGGGAGGGGCCGGCTTGGCAGTAGCTAAAAAGGTAGGCTTGTTAGCATTAATCCTTGCTTTTATTAAGGGCGCGGGAGTTAAGGTGCTTGTCCTCATTGGTGCTGCTTGTGTAGGTGTGTTTGGTGTGATAGGCAAGTTTTTTGCCAAATTATTTCGCAAGAAAAAGTCAGAATCTATGCACAATGAAACGAATGCTCAGGATCAGTCAGAAACATTACAGTAGCTCTAAAGAAACACGCCATAATATAATTACTAACAAAAAGGTCAGGCAGCCTGATCAGTACACACTGAAGAGGTAGCATGGGCAAGAACATTATGAACAGATGATCATGGTAATGATAGACCCATGAATCATCTGTTTTTTTATATTTATCCCTTGTAATACTTTCGGTATACCGCGGGTGTTGTGCCTTCATATTTTTTGAATATTTTAATAAAATACCCTGGCTCATTAAAGCCGAGCTCACTACTGATCTGGGATACAGGGATATCTGTAGCTTCGAGCAGCTGCTTCGCCCATTTCATCTTTAAGCGGGCAAGATAGCTGGAAAAGTTCTCACCCGTTTCCTTCGCAAACAGCCGACTAAAATAACTCGGACTAATGTGACACAAGTCAGCCATGGCTTTTAGAGAGAAAGTTTCACCTTTGTGCTCATAAATATATTCAAAGGCGGGTTTGAGTACAGGATTTCCGCACGGAATATCCTCATCCCCTGAGGAGTTCAGATAGGCATCTGCTAAGAAATTATTCATTTCTTTCTTAAGGCTTTCGATATGCTTCATCGAGTAGCCAGGAAGGATATCAGACAATTGCGGACTGGACTGTATGGCCGAAGCCTTTTCGAACATTTCCGCGAGAAGATTTTTGTTCATTGCTTCTTCAACAATATAATTACACAATAAGGATAACATGTTGGAGATCATCTGAACTTCCTGATAGGTCATCGTCGGCAGATCGGCATAGTAGTCCTTAAGTTCCTCCCATTTGGAGCTGTACAGTTTTTCATTTTTTGATGTGAGGATTTGTTCCAGCTGTAAAGCGTTCGAAGGATCGGCTAGGCGAACCTGACCTGCCATGACGGCGCCAATGTACTTATCGTCGATAATGATTGGTACCGCGATGTCAACGATGTCATAATGACAGAGATAAATATAAGGTTTGTTGGAACGCACCGCTTCAAGTCCACCACGAGAGTCACATTTCTGGCAGTAGGGAAGGAGATTCTCATCTTGGCGAACCTTCTTGCAGAACGATTGACATTGGCTGTGACTAGTTACGGGATTCCCTCTATAATCGACGGTGAGAATGGCTAATTTGGTAACGGATGCTAATGAATCCTGCAACTGCTCCCACTTTTTCAAATCAAAGATTTTCTGGATGCTCAAATGTTCACGTATCAAGATTCTCATCCCTTAATAGTAAATTATCCTGTAAGCAACAACAAAAAAGTACAATTCACATGCTTCAGTGCAAAAAAATACGATTGCAGATTATAATATATTCCTTGATTCCTCCGATGTAAAGTTCACATGGTTCGTTTATAGTTTTAATCAGAACGAAACCAACACCATTAAAGGGAGGAATTATAGATGAGAAAAGCTTTTATCAGCCCAAGCAAATATGTACAAGGTGAAAACGAATTGTTGAATTTGGGTTACTATGTGAGTACCTTTGGCAAATCTGCTTTACTGATCGCGCATCCAGCCGATGTGGAGCGGGTGAAAGATAAGCTTGATTCCACTACGGAAAAGTATAACGTAACCTTTATTGAAAGCGGTTTTATGGGTGAGTGCTCCAGACAAGAAGTGTCTAGACTCCAAGAAATCGCCACTGCGAATGGATGTGATTGCATCGTTGGTCTCGGCGGCGGCAAAGCGATTGACGCGGCGAAATGTGTAGCGCAAGGGGAAGCGCTTATCATCTGTCCGACGATTGCTGCGACGGATGCGCCGACAAGTCACTCGGCCGTTCTTTATACTCCAGAAGGCGCATTCGACGATTACGCCTATTTTAAACAAAGCCCGAGTGTCGTATTAGTTGACACCACTGTAATTGCCAATGCACCAACCCGATTCCTCGTATCAGGTATGGGTGATGCACTATCGACATACTTTGAAGCCCGTGCGACCTCTCGCTCTTACTCCAGGGTCAACGCTGGACTGCCTAATGGAGTACGCGAGGGACAGTGTGCGCCAGCCGTAGGTACGAATGCGGCGTTGGCACTTGCAACGTTATGCTATGAAATGCTCTTAAAAGACGGTGCCAAAGCAAAAGCGGCATGCGATGAAAATCATGTTACACAAGCACTCGAAAATATCATTGAAACTAATATTTTACTCTCAGGTCTTGGCTTCGAAAGCGGCGGACTTGCTGCGGCCCATGCGATTCATGATGGACTCACCATTCTGGAAGGCACGCATCACTATTACCATGGAGAAAAAGTCGCGTTCGGTACGATCGCACAGCTGGTGCTCGAAAACGCACCGACGGAAGAATTACATCAGGTACTGGATTTCTGTTTAACCATCGGTTTGCCGGTCTGCTTGGCCGATATCGGTGTCGATCATATCAGCCAGGAAGAACTCATGGAAGTAGCTGCTAAAGCCTGCATTGAGGAGGAATCGATTCATGCCATGCCGTTTCCGATCACGGTAGAGCAAGTTGCAGCGGCAATTGCCGCGGCCGACCGGATCGGCAGCCAGTACAAAGCGGAGGTAAAATAGCATGAAAAAGGTCATCAACCGTACGGAAAATTTGGTTCTTGAGATGTGCAGTGGTATCGCGCTCGCGCATCCCGAGTTGGAATTTCTACCAAAATATAAAGTGCTCAAGAAAAAGGAACTGAACACGGAGAAAGTAACGCTCATCAGCGGTGGTGGCAGCGGACACGAGCCCGCTCACGCCGGCTTTGTCGGCAAGGGGATGCTCGATGCGGCGGTCTGCGGTGATGTTTTTGCCTCTCCTTCGCAAATTCAAGTGTATCAGGCCATCCGAGCAACAGCTGGGAAAAAAGGCACACTGCTGATTATCAAAAACTACAGCGGCGATATCATGAACTTTAGAAACGGCGCTCATCTGGCTGCTGAAGATGGTTTGGAAGTGGACTATGTAAAGGTCGAAGACGACATCGCTGTAGAAGACAGTCTATATACGGTCGGACGGCGCGGTGTAGCGGGCACGGTACTTGTGCATAAGATCGCGGGTGCAGCGGCAGAAGAGGGGCGTAGTTTGGCAGAAGTCAAAGCAGTGGCGGAGAAAGCCGCTGCGAATGTACGCAGTATCGGATTTGCATTGACGTCGTGCACCGTGCCGGCGAAGGGCTCGCCAACGTTTGAGCTCGGGCCTGATGAAATCGAATACGGCGTTGGTATTCACGGCGAGCCTGGAATCAGACGCGAGAAGCTGACAGATGCGGATACGCTGGCACGCAGAATGGTAACCGACCTCCTTCGAGACATGCAGATCGAAAACGGATTCAGCGGAGAAATTGCACTGCTGATCAATGGTTTTGGCGGTACGCCTCTGCAAGAACTGTATCTTTTCAATTATGCGGTCACTCGCGAACTAGCAGCGAAGGGAATCAAGATCAATCGAGCTTTCGTCAACAATTATATGACAAGTATCGATATGGCGGGCATCTCAGTTTCAATCATGAAGCTGGACGACGAACTGCAAACCTTACTTTCCCATGAAAGCAACACGCCTGCGTTCAAGGTGTCTGGACCTGCTGATCAAGTCGTGTTCACAGATCTATCAACTGTAGCAGACGAAAATCGGCAAGTATCTTTCGAGGTGGAAACTGCCCCTGCTTTTGCAGTTATTGAGGATAACAAGATTACGTTGAACAATCTGATATACCTGGTTGACAAAATGAGTGAGGTTATCATCAAGAATGAGGTGCCTTTCTGCGATCTTGATTCTCATGCAGGCGATGGCGACTTTGGCATGAGTGTTGCCAAGGGGTTCCGTCAGCTGAAACGGGAATGGAGCGACATCCTACACCAAGATTCCTTGACGATGGGAAGCTTTCTCCATTCATGCTCGCTCGTCATCATGGAATACTGCGGTGGGGCTTCGGGTCCGATCTGGGGCTCAGCATTTCGCGCGGCAGCACGATCTGCGGGTGAACGAAGCGAACTGACCATTGCCGAATTCGCAGATATGATGCAGGCTGCGGTGCAAGGCATACAATCGACAGGTGAACGTTCTTTCGGTAGAGGAGCCGTCGTGGGTGATAAAACGCTTATTGATGCATTAGTGCCATGTGCGGATAGCTGGGTAGAGAGCGCGAAATCAAATGTTGACGTGAAGGAAGCCTTTGTGCGAGGTGCTCAAGCCGCTGTCCTAGGGGCCAAAAAGACAGAAAACATCGTGGCGCGTATGGGACGTGCTGGAGCGGTCGGAGAGAGAAGCCTTGGTTATCCAGACGCGGGGGCTTATGCGCTTGGAGTGATTTTTACGGAGCTTGCTGAATGTTTGAACTAATTCGCTAATTCTTAAAAATTCAAGGTTTGTTCATTGCAATTGGGATGTATTAGGTTTATAATTTCAGACGGATTCAAAAGGCTTATCCCTGGATCCGTGGGAGTTCATCCCATCTGAGCAAGCATACTTGCATGCTCAAATAAGAATTAAGCGAGGGATTTACAATGAAAACCTGCTGCACCATCCAAGTTGACGAAGACAGTTTAGTTATTGATTTGCCAGAAGAAGGAACCACGCTAGAGTCCCTGCTCGGTGATATTGAGAGTTGTGGAGGCAGTGAAGAACCTTGGCTACAACTTATAGACAAGGTAATGGGTAACTCATCTGAGACTGTACTGACAGATCAAGCGACGGATGGCGGCGATATGAACGAAGATCAGGCAACCCAAGAACCTCAAGCTGCCGCTAAGGGGTAATAAGGACATCATACGTTAAGACGATATTGTTAACATTATCCGATCATATACAAGATCATGATAAGACTGCTGTACCGAGCCTAGGCATCGGGAAGCAGTCTTTTTTTAAGTTAAAGAGTTGCAATTAAGACTCTTTTTAACCTGTTAACCAGCCAAAATTGGCCAAATTTTTCAATAGCTAAATGAGACTTTTGTCCCTTCAGTACTCTACAGTAGCCAACTAAGGGGTACATATCCCAAAACCGTGACTTCTTATTCATTTTCTGACATAAAGTCGAAATGTAACATGTAACTAACTATAATAGTAGTAACATCCATATACAGGTAAGTGACATCGAAGGTTGGACCTGATCCTTTTATTGTATGAAGGAAGGGGCGAAAAAGCGGAGAACAACGTACTGATAAGTCTCATCTATTTTATTAAAAGGAAGGAATGTGTAAATGATGAACAGGCAATGGATCCTGCCAAGGATCGCAAAAAGAGTAGCAGTACTGCTAACAGCAGTGTTGCTATTAACGTTAACGAATGGGTTTAACTGGAATGCGTCAACAGCAGAGGCGGCCGGGACGACCCCTGTGGAACGTTACGGACAACTTTCAGTAAAGAGCGGTAAACTGGTGGATAAAAATGGACAGCCTGTACAGCTCAAGGGCATTAGTTCTCATGGCGTGCAATGGTTTGGAGATCTGGTGAATCAGGACACTATGAAATGGTTGCGGGACGATTGGGGCATTTCCGTGTTTCGAGTTGCGTTGTACACTGAAGAAAACGGTTATATTGCCAATCCTTCATTGAAAAATAAAGTGAAGGAAGCCATTGAGGCAGCACAGAAATTGGGTCTGTACGTCATTATTGACTGGCACATTCTCTCAGATGGCGATCCGAACATTCATAAAAATGAAGCCAAAGCTTTCTTTAATGAATTTTCCACTAAGTATGGTCATTTGCCTAACGTAATCTATGAACTTGCTAATGAGCCGAATGGGAATGTGAACTGGAACAATCAAATTCGACCTTATGCATCCGAGGTATCTCAGGTTATTCGAGCTAAGGACCCGGATAATATTATTATTGTAGGAACAGGTACCTGGAGTCAGGATGTACATGATGCAGCAGACCATCCACTTCCAGACAAAAATACAATGTATACCGTGCATTTCTATGCGGGAACACATGGACAATATTTGCGCGATCGGGTTGATTATGCACTGAACAAGGGTGTAGGCATTTTTGCTACCGAGTGGGGGACAAGCGACGCTTCGGGTAACGGTGGCCCTTTCCTGAATGAATCCAAAGTATGGACTGACTTTCTGGCTAGCCGTAAAATCAGTTGGGCCAATTGGTCGCTTGCTGACAAAAATGAGACCTCGGCTGCGCTGTTGCCTGGCGCCGATCGCAAGGGTGGATGGCCTGATTCACAATTAACAGCTTCCGGCAAATTCGTAAAACAGGCAATTCTGGAAGGCTCCAGCAGTTATGGTGGAGGAGGAAGTAACGGCGGAAATACCGGCGGAAACGGCAACAATGGCGGTAGTAACGATGGTGGAAATAGCGGTGGAAACAATGGTAACGATCACAGTGGAAGTACACCAGGCGGTAATAATGAAGGGATCGTGCTTCAATATCGCACCGATGATACGAATGCCAAGGATAATGCGATCCGACCTCAATTTAATATCAAAAATACGGGTAAAACAGCTGTGAAGCTGAGTGATCTGAAAATTCGCTACTATTATACAGATGAGAGCAAACAAGCTCAGCAGTTTTTTGTAGACTGGGCCAAGATTGGCAACGAAAAGGTAAAAGCGACTTTTGTAACATTGCCAAAGCCGAAGGTCAAGGCAGATAAATATGTAGAAATTTCTTTCACAGATGGAGCAGGAACGATTCAGCCCGGCGGCGAAACCGGGGAAATTCAATCCCGTATTCATGCTGCAAATTGGAGCAACTTTGATGAGACCAACGATTACTCCTATGGTGCTACCCAAACAGCATTCGCAGACTGGGACCATGGCACCGTATATCAGCAAGGTAAGCTGGTATGGGGTATAGAACCCTAGAAATTCAGCCATGACAAACTTGGCTGGAGTGAGTAAAGAGATGGGACTTTTGGTTGCACTCTTTTGAAGAAATGAAGTATAGCTTATGCGCCTTTGGTATATGGATGATGGAACTTTAGAAGTAAACAACTTATACTTTAGTTCCGATGGATATACTACTAAAGTACCATATGACATTCGACTTTTGTGGTATCTATATTACAACAAACCCCCGCTGTTGCCTTTATAGGCAGGCGGGGGTTTTAATGTTAATGAAAATTAGCCTCTGTTCATCTGTGTTTATACCAAATTAAAAGCTTTGGCCAGCAGACGGTAGGACTGAACACGTTTATTGAAGTCATGAATGGAAGAAACGACCAGTAATTCATCGGTACGATACTGCTCAGCCAGTCTTAGCAGCTGTTCCTTGCACTGCTCAGGAGTACCAACAACACGCCATGCTGCAGACTGGCGCAGCCGTTCACGATCAAATTCTGTATAGGGATAGGACATGGCTGTTTTCACCGATGGAAGAGAATTCATTTCTTTACCCTGCATGAGTAAAAGGAAATACAAACTAGCACTGGATGCCAGCTGCTCAGCTTCCTCTTCAGTTTCAGCGCAGGCTACCGTAACTGCCGCCATGGAGTGAGGCTTATCTCCTAAAATCGAAGGCATGAATTGCTCGTGGTAACGCGCGGTAGCTTCTACGCCGCCCGGAGTACCGAAAAATTGGGCAAAGGCGTAGGAGGCACCCATCATCGCGGCCAATCTGGCGCTCTCCCCGCTGGAGCCAAGCAACCATAATTCAGGAACGGTTGATATCATCGGGGAGGCATGAAGGCCAGCAAACCGATGATTGTCAGGCACCGAATCATGGAAATAGTCGATTAAATCTAGAATCTGCTGTGGATATTGTTCGACAGCTTGGTATTTCCCTTCCTGCAATGCGCGAGTAGCCAGCGGCAAGCCGCCTGGAGCACGTCCTATTCCCAAGTCAATGCGTCCAGGGTGGAGCGCCTCCAGTAACCGGAAGTTTTCAGCTACTTTATAGGCGCTATAGTGTGGCAGCATAATGCCGCCTGAACCCACACGAATCCGCGATGTGTGAGCAGCCAAATGGGCAATCAATACCTCGGGACTGGAGTGTGCTAGTGTTTTGGACGCATGATGCTCGGATACCCAATAACGGCTGTACCCCAGTTGATCAGCTTCACGCGCTAAATCTGTTGTATTAGACAATGCATCTTGAGCAGAACCGCCTTCAGGAATATGAGACTGGTCCAGTATACCCAGTTTAAGCATTTTACAATCACCTCTTACACAACTGTATCAAACACAACCCATTTGGTCAAAATTCAAAACTGGATAGGTTGGAGTTTGGGCATCTTTTCGTTATAATAAAGGATGCATAAGGGATGAGAGAACATCTCTGCTCATGGAGAGGGGATTACATTTGTGTTAAGAACACCTTTAGGGCGTGTCCGGTTCATGCTCTGGATTCAAGCTATAGCGTATTTGGCGATACTATTCACCCACCAGCCGCTGCAAGCTGCGGGCATGACCCAGGCGGTTATGGTGATTGGTAACATATACCGGGTGAGCTTTCTGTTGCTCCTCGTCGCTTTAATCTATGGAAAAACCGCACTGCATTGGTCTTTACGGCGGCCTCTTTTCATTATGTTTGCATCCTTCATTCCGTTTGGTCTAATGATTATGGATTTTGTTTGGGTGCGGAAATGGACAGGGGATTCGACAGCAGAACAGAGAACTGCATCGTAAACTTTACAGGAGAGGTGCTTCGCTGTGAACTGTCGAGGAGCTTGTCTATGGAAGCGAGATTGGCTCCGATGCAGTAGAAAGAACATTACGCAGATGGATGCGTGGTGTTCTTTCTACTGCATCGGAGGAAACCGTTAACTCAATGTAATGCTAAGGTTTGAACTAAAAATTCAGCCGTCTTGCGTCTGTGGAAACCTTCAACCCAATGTCCCGTGAACGGATAAATTTCAATCGTCTTTGGTGATTCAATGCGGTTGTAAGCAGCGAAAATCGTCTCTGGCATACACACTGTATCCTTCAACCCTACAGATACCATGACAGGGATACGAATGCGATGAGCTAGATTCATCACGTCAAAATAACTCAATGTATGTAGTACCTGCTCCAAATGCTCGGGGAAGCGGTTTGCGAATTCGGCAGCTTCTGTCAGTGAACTGGTAGAATTCATCATGCCAAAATCCATATGACACATATTAGGAATATCCGCTACCGTCGTAGCAACTTTATCGCTGAGCGCAGCCACCATTAATGCAAGTCCACCTCCCTGGCTGGCGCCACTGATTGCGATTTTAGCCGAATCGACGTCGGCTTGCTCCGCCGCCCAGTCTACGGCTCTAAGGGCATCGGTTGTAATCGTTTTGTAGTAGCAGGTATCCTTGTCCAATATTCCTTTCGTGACCCAGCCTTTAACGGTTCCGTGAGGGTCATTCCGACGGTCCCCCGTTTCTCCTCCCTGACCACGAACATCTACCGCCAATACAGCAAAACCAAGCATTAGCCAAGATGAGTAATCTTCAGGATAGCCCTTTCCGCCTGTGTAGCCATGAAACAGAACGATGCATGGCAGCTTCTGATCTCCAGCAAATCGGGGGCGTACATACCAGGCATGCAGAGGCGTATCATCGCTCCCCTCAAAAGTGACCCGATAGGCCATCATATGAGGATACGGTGTTTCTACGGGCGTTTTGAATGCACGTACAGGTTTGGCGTGAACTTCTTTCAGTGTTTTGTCCCAAAATAAATTCATATCTTTAGGGGTGGTAAGATCGGGAACGTACTGCTTCAATTCGGCAATTCTTTTTTCAATAACATTCATAATCAAAAATTCTCCTTCATAT
Source organism: Paenibacillus sp. JJ1683 (assembly GCF_053006485.1). NCBI lineage: Bacteria > Bacillati > Bacillota > Bacilli > Caryophanales > Paenibacillaceae > Paenibacillus > Paenibacillus sp. JJ1683. The sequence continues at coordinate 4,201,897 of NZ_CM129820.1, read as the reverse complement.
AGAATGAGTTCTCTTAGGCATTACTCGGTAAAGTGGATTTCTCCAGCTCGCTCAGCAGTTCAAATGCTCTTTCATTAGTGTCTCCGCATGTATCCTTATCCGCATGAAAGCCACTGCATACAGCAGGACGCTCAGGTTTTCCAAATAATTGGCAGCGGTAATCAGGCGTGAGTTGAGGGCAAGGAACACCAGCGGGTTTTCCGTCTGGCATGCCGGGAATAGGGGAAGAAATCGTAATGGCAATGCAACATGCAGCACATCCTACTCGACACTCCAGAGGGGGTCACTCCTTAATAATCTGTTATTTTTGTAACCTATGCATGAAGTGACTTCAGTGAAGCCATAATGTGAGGATGGCACAAAAAAAGCAGGAATACAAGGATAAACGGATAGGAGACACACTTTTCACACAAAGAGCATAAATAATCTGGGAGGCACGTAGGATGGTATCAAGCCCCCAAATCAGCGTACCATTGAGTGGTAATATTAACCATTTGGTCTCTGTGTGTTCAAAAGAAGTTCGAGTGGTTAATAATAGAACACAACGATAAAAACTAAAACGAGGTGACGCAAAATGAGTTGGTTATGGGCATTGATTGTTGGTGGTATTATTGGTTGGTTGGCAGGAATTATCGCAGGTCGTGATGTTCCGGGTGGTGTGATTGGTAACATCATCGCTGGTTTTATCGGTGGATGGTTGGGTAGCTTGATTCTGGGAGACTGGGGTCCTGAAATCGGATCGTTCTACATCGTTCCTGCATTAATTGGTGCGATTGTGCTAGTCGTGATTGTGAGCTTGATCTTCCGTTCCGTTGGACGGAGCAGAGGCTAACTTTACGAATTATTGAATAGACCCGTCCCGATGGGGCGCGAGTTAAAAATGGAAAAAAGCTGCTTCCGCAAGGTTCACAAATGAACCTGTGGGAGCAGCTTTTTTTTGAGATAAAGTTACATAGTTTCTATTGAAATCGTCTGATATGAGGAACAATTAGCACGCCCAGCACGATACACATGCCGATGGTTGCAAACATACCAATGGTGAGGATACCGCCAAGCTTGTCCGCCACGGCACCTACGGCCAGATAGCCGACAGGAAGCAGTGCGAAGGAAAACATCAAATCCAGACTGGCTACACGTCCAAAGGATTCAGCGGGAACTAATTCCTGCAGGCTTGTCTCCCAGATGATCGCAAAAATCATAATACCAAATCCTTCGAGCATCATGCTCATAATCAATCCTGGCATCCAGGTGACTATGGACAACAGCAGTAAGGCAAGACCGCTGACAAAAGCTCCTAAGTAAGCGAGCAGACCGCGGTGTTTCCAATGCTTGCGTGATCCATACACAAAGGCTCCCAACATGGCACCAATGCCACTACTTGCCATTGCGATGCCGTATACGACTGGATTATAGCCATGATGCACCTTGAACAGCCATGGGATGAGCACAGCGATAATACCTGAATAACAGATATTAATGAAAGAAAAGGCGAGTATCGTAATCCATAGCCAAGGATGGCTTTTAAGAATAGCAAAACCTGCTATAAAATCCTTGAGAAAATGTTGTCCACCCTGATCTTCCTGTTCTGAACCGGTCTGACGTTTGCCGATGATGGAGGCCAAATGAGCACTTAGCATCCAAAAACAGGCAAATGATACCAGGTAAGCGATAGAATCCAGTCCAAAGCCGACACCGGGAGAGGAAAAGGATACAATAAAGCCTCCTAGCGGAGGACCGAGTAGACGAACAGCTTGTATGCTGATTTGACTTAGCGCATTGGCAGCATTGCGGATGTCCGGTGTAAACACTTGTGCACGTAAGGCTGAATAAGCCGGATTAAAGATACCATCCATCAATCCGTACAACGCAAGGCCAACGAATAGGAACGGCAACTTCATCCCGTCCGTAAACATCAGCACCGAAGCAACGAACATCAGACCAAAGCGGGCGACATTCGTGAACAGAAGGAGGCGAATTCGGTCAATTCTGTCCACGATCATTCCTGCAAAAGGAAGAATAAGTACATTTGGCAGCATATAAACCGTCATCGCCAATCCCATGATGGTGGTCGAGCCTGTCAGAGAATAGATAACCAGTGGCAAAATGACTGTCGTGACGGAGCTTCCTAACATCGCGATCCAATGTCCAAGCCATAAGAGGGTGAACGCTTTGGATTGTTTTAAAGGTGAAGTAAAGGTAGCCCAGGCCGAGTGCCTTCCTTCAGGGGATAAAGTTGTATTTTGGGTATCCATGATCACACTCCGGTAAATATTTCTAATCTGTATATTAAAACCTATTATACGAAATCTCTTATGTAATGGTACACAAAAAGTTGCTGCGAGGGGAGTGAAGATGAATAGCCAGCCTATGATGGAGTCAACCTAGAATAGCATTAGATGATAAAAAAATATAACTTACCTTTTGGATAGGGATTATTGGATAAAAGCATTGACGTGCGAAAATGAATGATGTACTATTCAATGACCAGCCTGTGCTAGGTTATCAAGAAAAAGGGAAAGAGTGTGGATAACATGAAAAAATTTAGTTTTTTACCGATTGTACTCATCGTGATGGCATTGCTGGTTTCGGCTTGCGGCAACAATGATAAAGGCGCTAGCACGAATGATGCATCTACCGGAGGGAACGGTTCTAATAATGGAAAAGCAGATACAACGGCTGCAGCTACCCTTGAATCTGTAAAAGCGAGCGGCAAGCTGAGAATTGGTACGGAAGGTACCTATGCTCCGTTTACGTACCATGATGCTGCTGGCAAATTGACAGGCTTTGACGTCGATATTGCAACCGAAGTAAGTAAGCGGCTGGGTGTGCAACCGGAATTTATCGAGACACAATGGGACGGAATATTTGCAGGCTTGAACTCCAAGCGGTTTGACGCAGTATTCAATGAAGTGTCCATTACAGATGAGCGTAAGCAAAAATATGATTTCTCCGATCCGTACATTGTCTCCAAGGCGGTTCTGATCGTGAGTGAAGATAATACGGACATCCAAAAATTTGCTGATCTAAAAGGTAAAAAGGCTGGGCAATCCCTGACTAGCAACCTGACTCAAATCGCAAAAAGCAACGGGGCGGAAATTGTAGCAACCGAAGGATTCAACCAAGCTATTGACCTCCTCACTTCCAAACGGGTAGATGCGACCGTCAACGACGGATTATCCTATCTGGATCTGAAAAAGCAAAAGCCTGATGCTCCAATCAAAAAGGTGGACGAATCTTCGGATGCTTCACACAGCGCAGCAGTATTTAATAAAGGGAGCGAAGATTTGATCAAGGAAGTCAACAAAGCGTTGGCTGATATGAAGGCTGACGGTACGTATCTGAAAATTTCCGAAAAATATTTTGGAGCCGATGTGTCCAAATAATAAAGGATGTCTGTACAATGGATGATCGCCAAATACAAATTATTATGGATTCATTATTGCCTCTGCTAAAAGCAGGGGTTTCTTTTACGATTCCGCTCACACTGATCTCATTTGCTCTGGGACTTGTGCTGGCGCTAATCACTGCACTCGCCCGGTTGTCCAAATGGAGAATACTCAAGCTGATCTTCGGCTTCTATGTATGGGTGATTCGAGGAACTCCATTGCTGGTGCAATTGTATATTATTTTCTACGGTTTACCTTCTGTTGGTATTACACTGGACCCGTTTATTGCTTCAGTGATCGGCTTTACGCTTAGCGTGGGGGCCTACAGTTCTGAAATTATGCGTGCCGCTATTATTTCCATTCAAGAGGGTCAATGGGAGGCGGGATATTCCTTGGGGATGACACGCTGGCAAGTGCTGCGGCGGATCGTGCTTCCTCAAGCTTCCCGTGTATCCGTACCCCCGCTTGCCAACTCATTCATCAGCTTGGTAAAGGATACCTCACTGGCTGCCACCATCACCTACGTGGAAATGTTCAGAACGGCTAATCAGATTGTAGCTACCACCTACGAACCGCTATTAGTATATACCGAGGCTGGAGTTATTTACCTGCTATTTAGCACGATATTGACTGTGCTGCAAAATGATTTGGAAAAGCGTCTCAGCCGTTTTTCCATTAGATAAAGGAGATTGTACCGGTGATCCAAATTCGGAATATACACAAGTCGTTCGGCTCGCTGGAAGTGCTTAAGGGGATTGGCGTGACGCTCGATAAGGGAAAAGTGCTTGTGATTATCGGTCCTTCCGGTTCTGGTAAAACAACGCTTTTACGCTGCTTGAATTTGCTGGAAGTTCCCGATCAGGGAGAAATTCAGGTAGGTGATATTGCCCTGAATTTTGCGAAAGGAACGAAGCCTCGACAAGAAAACATTTTGGCGCTGCGTAAGCGGACAGGGATGGTATTTCAATCCTACAACCTCTTCCCGCATATGACTGCGATACAAAATGTGATGGAGGGGCAAGTCACGGTTCAGAAAAAAAGCAAGGACGAAGCGGGCAAACGTGCTTTGGAGCTGCTGAAGAAGGTAGGGTTGGCTGATAAAGCGGAATCCTATCCGCATCAATTGTCGGGAGGACAGCAACAACGGGTCGGTATTGCCCGGGCAATGGCGGTCGAACCTGAGGTGCTTTTGTTCGACGAGCCCACCTCTGCTCTTGATCCCGAGTTGGTAGGTGAGGTGCTCAAGGTCATAAAGCAATTGGCTGCCGAAGGAATGACGATGGTTATTGTCACCCATGAAATGAAATTTGCGGCAGAGGTTGCGGATCATGTAATCCTGATGGATCAGGGCGTAATCATTGAACAGGGTACGCCACATCAGGTGCTGGAGCAGCCGACCAGTCCACGGGCCATCCAGTTTTTGAATCGACTGAGTGGGGAAACTGAATAAACTGAACAGAAAGGCAGCTACAGCCGGGGGTTAAAAATAACGCCCAGGCCAGTAGCTACCTTTTATCTATCAGTAGTCCTCTTTTATTTCACTTTAATTTTTAATGTAATCAGAAAGGTAATCAAAAGAATACAACAGCCTGTTAGGAATGGAGCGAACATATTCGCATCAAATAAAAATCCCGCTAGAGTAGGACCCAAAATATTCCCCACACTCATATAGGCATTGTTCATACCAGCTACATATCCTTGCTCATTTCCTGCCATCTTCGACAATTGTGTATTAAGAGCTGGACGAAGCATAGCTGTGGCAAAGAAAATAAGGGAGGTCACAAGAAAGATACTCCAAAAGTCTTTGGCGAAGAGAAATAAAATATAAGCAGCAGAGGTGAAGAGAAGCGAGCCTTTGATCAACCTTTTTTCACCAAACTGCTTGATCATTTTAGCAACAACTAATGCCTGCATACCGACACCGATCACAGCACCTGCCGTTAGAAGGATTGAAATATGTTGCGGTGAGAATTGGAAGCGATCCGTTACATATAAGCCAAGAACGGATTCAAAGTTAGCGAGTCCAAAAGTCATCACCAGGACAATGACAAAGAACATCGCATATTTTGACTTTAATGATCTTGCATATTGTTTGAAAATAGATTCCCTTCGATGAGTTGTTGCCCGTGCTGCCTTCATTTGTTCTTTTGATAAGCTTTCAGGTAAATAAACGATTGAAAAAATAACTGCAATCATAGCTGTACCTGTTGCTGTATACAGCGGCACTCTCGTTCCATATCCTGCAAGAAGGCCGCCAAGTCCTGGACCAATGACAAATCCAAATGACATCGCTGCCGCTAGCAGGCTATTTCCTTTGGCACGTTCTTCGGTTGTTGTAATATCAGCTACATATGCCATCATGGGTGGAATAATCAGGGCTGCTGCAACTCCTTCCAGAAGTCTTGAGGTGTACAGCATCCACAGCTCATCCCCAATAGCAAACATAAATTTAGCTACAGCAAAAATAATAACACCTACGACGATAAAAACTTTTCTCCCATATCGATCAGACAGCTGTCCAGTTATGGGAGAGAGCAAGAATTGCGTTATTCCATAGGCTGCTACCAATAAACCGATTGCTCGCCCACTGGCACCAAATTCAATGATCAATTCCGGAAGAATAGGGGTAATCAAACCAACGCCGACCATAACAATGAATATATTAATCATGAGAATTACGAGTATTCTTTTCATACAAAAAAACCTCCTTATCCATTAGTTCTGGATAGGAGGCAGACATACGAACAAGAAGATACACTGCTCCCGTCAAAGAAGCAATGCTCTTATCGTTAATACCCAAAAGCCTACACTAATCCTATCCAGAAAATTCGTAAGATTACGTTTTTTCTTTGGAAATAGGATTAGTAGATCATTGGCTTAAGGTCACCCTTTCGGTACTTTATTGTTTATCATCGTAACATAAATTTCATAATAAACAATAAAAGGATGGATTAGAAAAACCCAACTCTTCCTTCGGAGACATTTTTTAGCCAGTCCTGCTTGCGGCTTTTATCAAGCTCGCCTCGCATGCCTTTAATAATCAGCTCAATATCGGCTTTTCCTTGCTCATGCCATTCCAGAGCGGTACTGACATACAGTTCTCCGAGCTGAGCCAGGGAGAAGCCGTCCGTCATCGCTGCCGCCTTCTGTGTACCTGTCTCACCTGCAAAAACAAGGAAGTTACGCAGTTTAAGATACGCCAGTCGCAGCGCTTCATCAGGCAAACTGATTTCATAAGCTCGATCGAAGCGGCCCGCCCGGTTCATCAGACCCGGATCGATTTTCTCGGGATAATTGGTCGTTCCGATCAGGAAGATGCCCTCCTTGGATGTAGCGCCGTCGAGCGTATTCAGGAAAAAGGAACGAACCTCCTGAGGCATAGAATCAATGTCCTCAATGACCAGCACCATCGGAGCCAGGCGAGTAGCTGCCTCGAACACCTCTTTGACCGATTCGCTGGTTGTATATTCTGTAATTTGCCAGTAAGCAGCCGGACCCGGTACACTGCTGGCAATTGATTTCACAAGAGTTGTTTTACCGTTGCCCGGATGGCCGTATAGCAGAATCCCACGCTTGTAAGGAATGTTATAAGTCTGATAGAAGGTACGATCTGCTTCAAAAAACTGATCAAGTGATCGGAAGATATCCCGCTTGATTTCCGCCTTCAAAATCACGTCATCCCGTGTAATGGCGCGGGTTATCGGTTCTGCTTGCCGAGAGAGTCCACGGCTTGTATCGGTAAAGACAGTGACACGCTTCATATTTTGCTTGCGTTCACGACCGCGTACGCCTGCGAGGAAGCTTTGCAGCTCCTGATCGCCTATGGCAAATACGTAATCTTCATTGTATACGCCATTTTCACGGAAAAAGGGAACTCGTGCCAGTGCGATCCCCCACTTGGGATAGGCAAATACATTATTGCGCATCGACAGATGCACACCATATTCAGGCGTTGGCCCGTCATCGTCATATTGAATGGTGCGTTCCTCCAAACGATCGAAGACCCGTGCCACATGCTCCAGATCAGGGCTGCCTGAACGAATATCCTCCTCCAGCAGATCCCAATATTCAATATTGGGATCATCACTGGCATACAGCTCATATTTTACGCCATAGCGGTTATAGAGTGCTTCACTAATACCGTCGATCAGACGGGCATAAGCGGCATAACCGGTAATGCGTCCATCTGTTCGTTCGTCAAATTCATAAATAGCTGGGATGTCTATACTCAACATTATTTTGCTCCTTTCAGGGCGGCCAGCGGTCTACATTTGGCTACAACGGCTGCGAGTCCTGCCCCGGTAACACTTTCAATAATATCATCTACATTTTTGTAGGCTTGTGGAGATTCGTCGATAATACTTTCCAGAGATGCCTGGTTGACCACAATTTCGTCGTCTGTCCCTACACCCAGGGCACCTGCAAAATCGTCTACACTTACAAGCCGCTTGGTCGCAGAACGCGAGCGAATACGGCCCGCTCCATGACAAATGGAGTGAAAGTTATCCTGACCGCCCGGTAAACCTACCATAATATAAGAGGCAGTCCCCATTGAGCCGGGGATCAGGGCTGGATGCCCTGTCGCCTGATAAGGCCGCGGATTGTCAGGGTGTCCTGCTGGAAGAGCGCGCGTCGCACCCTTACGATGCACAAATACACTGCCGTGATCCGGATGTGATTCCTCCCAAGCATAATTGTGCATCAGATCGTACAGCGTACGCAACTCGCACTTTGTACCAAAGACATCGCGGAAGGCTTCTCGCACGGAGTATGCAATCAGATGTCGGTTCACCACAGCATAATTCAGCGCTGAATACATCATATCCACATAATGTGCTGCCTCGGGATGATCCAGCGGTGCGAATACGAGTCTCGGGTCGGAGGTGCCGAGACCGAGACGGCTCATCGCTTTTGCGATGGCAGATGAACTGGACTGACTGACTGCTCCACCCCAAGCACGTGATCCGGAATGAATCATCACAGCCACCTGACCGTCGAACATCCCCCAAGCTTCAGCGACTTCTCTATTTTCTTCCGCAATTTCAATCGCCTGAATTTCGACAAAATGATTGCCTCCACCCAACGTGCCGAGCTGCCGATGAGCCCGGTGCCAAGTACGGTCTTCGACGAGATTCAGCACTTCCTCGTCAAAGGAGAACTTACTGTGCTCTACATGAGTCAGTGAGGTAGATTTCTTAGGAGTGTAGCTATCTGGAATATATTTATTAGGTAAGCCATGCAAACCCTTACGTACAATATGCTCCAGTCGTATATCCGAATAATGTCCGCGTTGGTGGGCTTCCATCGGCAAGTATTTGTCGATTGTCTTAACCAGCTTGCGGCGCAGCTTGATTTCCTTCAAAGCATCCTTGTGCAGATTGGTCAGGTGTACGCGCATGCCGCAGCCAATATCGCTGCCAACGATGGAGGGAGATACATAGCCGTCTTCCATTCCCCATACCGCAGTTGTACCGATGCAGGTTCCGACGCCTACATGTACATCTGGTGTATATCCCATATAGCGGATACCTGGAATTTGTAAATTGTTATTAGCCATCTCGAACACTTTGTAATCCAGTGAGGAGAAGAGTTGCTGCGAAGCGTACACGGTCAGATCCCCTGCCGGAAGCTTCATCAGGTGGCTGTATGGTCCTTCATGAAAAGATGAGTTGGTCGTAGGTTGTATATTCATAATAAATGGGTAGTTCCCTTCTTCATGTAAATTTATAACATCCTATAAAAAGATTCGAAAAAAACAAAAAAACCGCAGACTTGTCGTCTACGGCTTCGTGCACCGAAAGTGTCATTACATTTTATGATCAGTACATCATACAGTACATCATAAAAACATAAATAACCTGTTCTTTCAATAGCATATAAAAATAAAAAAGCCTGGTTCATCACGCCGTCAGACAGCGTGACATACCCATCATGTCGCCCGAACGGGGCCGATGAGACGAAATTTCGAATATGTGATTGTATCATGCTGACTGATTGTCATTATCGTGTAAAGCTTTGTCATGTCTGTCGGCCCCCTTTTCTTAAAGTTAATTGTTATGTTAATGGAAACCTGTGGAAGCTGTCAACCCTGAAAGATAAAAGTGTGGAAAAATGTGACTATACGCATGGTGAAGTGTGAGTAACATCATAGTTCAATTGACCCAAAACTGTTATTGTACTGAATATTCAAATATTCAGATATTGTTGATCGTTATGAAAACAATCTGTGAGGAGGACGGCGCAGGCATGGAAGGAGATCTCCAGAAGTTTAAGGCTGACTTTTTCAAAGCATTGGCTCACCCTCTGCGCATCCGCATTTTGGAGGTGCTGAGTGAAGGGGAACGGAATGTGAACGAGTTGCAGACTGCGCTCGGTTCCGAAGGTTCTGCCGTATCGCAGCAATTGGCTGTCTTACGGGCTAAAAATTTGGTGAACAGCTTCAAGGAAGGCACAACGGTCGTGTATTCACTACGTGATCCGCTCTTAACGGAGCTGCTAGCAGTGGCGCGGCAGATTTTTGACAATCATTTAGTCGAAGCTATCTCGTTGCTGGAAGGAATACGTAACGAGAAGTAATGCTACTACAGAAAAGAAGGGTTACAGGAATGAAGTGGATAGGAAGGTTCGAAGGCTATAACGCAGGGGCTTTACGAAAGGATCTAATTTCTGGAAGCATTGTAGCGATTGTGGCCATCCCGCTCGGTATGGCGTTCGCCATTGCATCGGGGGTAAAGCCGGAATATGGTCTGTACACAACCATTGTAGCGGGGATTTTGATTTCACTGCTGGGTGGGTCCAAATTTCAGATCGGAGGACCTACAGGTGCGTTTATTCCAATTTTGCTGGCTATTGTCATGCAATACGGCTATGAGAATTTGCTTATAGCAGGGTTTATGGCAGGCATCATACTCATTTTTATGGGTGTTTTAAGGCTGGGGGCATTGATCAAGTTCATTCCCAAGCCCGTAACCATTGGCTTTACAGCCGGGATTGCCGTGACGATCTTCAGTGGTCAGATTGCTAACTTTCTCGGTTTGCGTGGGGTAGAGCGACATGAAACTTTTCTGCCTTCGATGGCAGAGCTCGTCCATCGACTTCCTTCACTCAATGTGTATAGTATCCTGACAGCTTGTATCTGTCTTGCTGCGCTTATTCTAGTGCCTAAAAAATGGCCCAAGATACCTGGATCACTGGTCGGCCTGCTCTTGTCAACGTTGGTGGCAGCTTTGCTTTTTCCAGGGCAGGTGGCTACGATTGGCTCTGCTTATGGAGCAATTCCGGCATCATTGCCTGAGCTGCATATTCCTGTGATGACGTGGGAATTGATCGTGAAGCTGTTGCCGCCAGCACTTGTTATAGCGATGCTGGGTGCTATTGAATCGCTGCTTTCAGCGGTAGTAGCTGACGGGATGACGGGAACCCGGCATAACAGCAATCGCGAATTGGTTGGACAAGGGATTGCTAATTTGCTGACACCACTGTTTGGCGGCATTCCTGCGACAGGTGCCATTGCCCGTACGGCCACCAATATCCGCAACAACGCGGTTTCTCCGATGTCAGGCATTGTGCATGGGATCGTGGTGCTCCTCATTCTGGTGCTTTTTGCACCTTATGCATCTAATATTCCGTTGGCTAGTATGGCACCGGTATTGATGGTAGTCGCCTGGAATATGAGTGAGCGCAAGCATTTTGCGCACATTCTCAAAACACGGACAGCGGATTCTATTGTGCTGGTCGTCACCTTTTTGCTGACGGTTTTTACGACACTGACAACGGCTGTAGAGGTAGGTCTGATTCTGGCAATTGTATTGTTCGTCAAACGTATGAGCAGTACACTTTCAGTCGATAAGGTGCTACCTGACCCTTCTGTGAAGCATGAAAAAGTAGGCGCACATATGGTTACAGAGCAGCACGATTGTCCGCAGGTGGCTATTTACAATGTGGAAGGCCCCCTATTTTTCGGCGCAGCTTCGACGTTGGAGAACTCAGGTGTAGGGGGACAGACTGGCCACCTGCAAGGGATTTTGTTATTGCGAATGGGAAAGGTCCCTTTTATGGATATGACGGGAGAAGCTAACTTTACCGCATTAATTCACAAGTACCGGAAGTCTGGTGGGACAGTGCTTGTGTCCGGACTCCAGCCCCAACCGCTGGAGTTACTGCGGAAAACCGGATGCTACGACATGATCGGACAAAATCATTTTTTCGAACATACAGGAGAGGCCCTTACGGCAGCTCTTGCAATGGTGAATCAGGAGCGATGCAGGGGATGCAGGCAGATGGCTTTTCGAGAATGTACGAGCCTGTGTCGCAGAACCCAGGAAACCAAATCTTCCTTTCCAGAAGCCGTTTCGGTTCCCATACCTGTAAATAGCGGCAGATAGCATTCTTCTACATTTGCTGCTGATTGCCTCCTAAAACCTCTTTTATTTTCGAAACAAATGCGAGTTTTCTCGGTGCATTTGGTTGCGGATTATAGAAGAGGTTTTTCACTTCTTCAAGAAAAAAAGGAATAAAATTCAAAAAAATGCTTGAATATCTGTTTTTATGACACTATACTAGATTCAAAAGATACCAAATGATTCATTCTTTTGTTTTAAATTGTATTTTAATAATATGCTTATCAACCTCCTCGATCACTTCTAGTATCTTACCCTACCCTTTTCTTCATTTTTTTCACTTACTTTCTTCCAGACTTGTCCACAGTTCTGAATTGAATGTCGTTCCTTGCGGTCTGCACCAAAGGTTATTCACCTTAGAATATGACCTATGGATTTCACCCCAGAATCTATATTTTTAAAGGAGGTGAGTACCAGAGGCTATTTGTGAGCTTTTGACGCTGCTGTCGGAAGGTTGTCTTTGAGAATCACAAAAACCAAGTAAAGGGAGATGAAAAGTATTGATTAAGTGGAAAAATATCAAAAAGACACTGTCGGTCGGTTTTACCGCTATTCTTGCTTTTTCTCTGATTTCTCCGGTGTATGCAGATTCCAGCACAACCTCCTCAGCAGGAGCATCGTCGATTTCCGCCAAGGTTTCAGCCAAGCTGAACCAGCAATTCAGCGCCAGCGAGTATGTCACCTATCTGGTTAAATTAAAAGATCAAGTAGACACGGAGTCTGTTGCCAAGCACGCTTTTCAGAAGGCTTCTGCCGAGCAGATTTCCCCCGCTGCTGCTAAGCTATCTGTACGTACAACGGTTGTAAACTCTCTCATGGATACCGCAGAAAAAACTCAACAATCCGTGGAAGAATACTTAAAGAAGGAAGTCAATAACGGAAACGTCAAAAAATATAAGAGTTACTTTATCGTAAACGCATTTGCGGTAACCAGTACCAAAGAGGTCATGGAAAATCTCGCCACCCTACCTGAGATCGACAAAATTTTACCAGATGAAAAGCGCGAGTTGCAAAAGGTAGAAATCGATAAGGATACCCAGCCGATAGGGGAGCAATCAACAGCAGGCCAAGCAGTGGCAGATCAAACTGCTGTTGACCCGGCTGTGACGGAAGAAAATGCACAAAAATCGGTGCAAGAATCCGTGTATAAAGATGCAGTAACGCCAAGTCGTGTGGAGTGGAATATTTCTAAGATTAAAGCACCACAGGTGTGGGCCAAAGGTATTGATGGCAAAGGCATTGTCGTTGCCAATCTGGATACAGGTGTTGAATATACTCACCCGGCATTGAAAAGAAAATGGCGCGGGCTGAATGCTTCCGGTCAAGTCGTCAATCCAGAGCTGAGCTGGTATGATGCGGTTAATGGAGCATCGCTGCCAACAGATTCCCATGGACATGGTACACATACGATGGGGACAAGCGTTGGCTCAGACAGCAACGGTACGAATCAAATCGGTGTTGCTCCAGGGGCCAAGTGGATTGCCGTACGAGTATTCAATCCAGATACCACAGATTCCATCTTGCTGGATGGTGGGCAGTGGATTCTTGCACCTGTAGATAAAAACGGCAAAAAGCACCCTGAGCTTGCACTGGATGTGGTGAATAATTCTTGGGGCGGTGGACCTGGCCTGGACGAATGGTATCGCCCAGTGACCAAGGCGTGGAGAGCAGCACAAATTTTTCCTGAGTTCTCCGCAGGCAATACAACACTATCGAATCCCGGCGGACCTGGGTCTGTGGCCAATCCGGCTAACTTGCCAGAAGCCTATGCCACAGGAGCCACGGATATCAATAACAAGCTGGCAAGCTTCTCGTTGCGTGGTCCTTCTCCTTATGGCGAAGTGAAGCCAGAAATTTCGGCTCCTGGTGTAAACATTCGTTCCTCTGTACCGGGAGGAGTTTATGAGGGAGGCTGGAACGGTACCTCTATAGCAGGTCCGCATACGGCTGGATTAGCGGCATTACTGCTTCAGGCTAAACCATCATTAACTGTGGATCAATTGGAGGATGTTATTTCGAAAACCGCAACACCGCTGACAGACAGTCAGTATCCGACTTCACCCAACAACGGCTATGGAAATGGTCTGATCGATGCGCTTGCTGCGGTGAACTCCGTACTTAACTAAAAATAATCATAATCATAATCATACAGGTTTAAGAAAGATCCCCGAAAATCCCTTTGGGCGGCTCGTACAAGGATGCATGCACCTGCTAACCGTGTGTTGCACTATGGCGTAGCTGCTAAAAAGGGGTTTTCCTACATAAATGAATATAAAAGTCATAGAATTTCAAGAAAATTGCAAAAAAATGACTTGTATATCTGTTTTGATAACTTTATACTATCCATAATATATGATTTTATATCAATTTTTAATATAAAATGTAATGATATAACATGTTTTTTTCCTTCGAAATGCTTCTGCTTTTTCTCCTAGGTATCTACTGAATTTCATCGCTTCTCTATTGGGATTGTAAACTCACCTATGAAGTACTGCCATCTATGAAGTACTGCCATCTATGAACAGCCAAATATCTTTTTGAGCCTCTCTATAATCTATGAAGGAGGTGGTGGCTAACACATCGTATTGCGCAACCCGCGTGTTTGATGTGCAAGGCATGAGGTCTGACTCTTGTACAGGTTATTCCAGAATCATTAAACCTAGTAAAAGGAGTGGAGAAGTAATTGATTAAACCTAGACGTTTCAAGAAACCGTTATCTATTGGACTCTCTTTGCTTATGGCCTTTTCATTTGTTCAACCCGCTTTGGCGAAAAACACCCCGGATGGCTCCAAGCTGGAGCTGAAATCAGCCTCGCACAAGGTCACGACCGCGAAGGTATCCGCGAAGCTGACCAAACAGTTTGAGGAGAACAACTATGTTACCTATTTGGTCAAATTAAAAGAACAGGTAGATACGAACAAGGTTTCCAAAAATGCTCTTCAAAAGGCTTCACTTGAGAAAATAACACCTTCCGCTGCCAAAATGGCTGTGCGCAGCCATGTGATCAGCTCTCTACGTGAAACGGCTTCCAGAACCCAATACGGGCTTGAAAGTTATTTGGATAAGGAATCGGAGAGCGGCGGAGTAAAGGAATATAAAAGCTATTTTATAGTCAATGCTTTGGCTGTCACGAGCACCAAGGAGGTGCTGGATCATATCTCGAAGCTGCCTGAGGTCGATAAAATTGTACCGAATGAAACACGTTATCTGCAAAAGGTAACGGTTGATAAGCAGCCAGAGGACACAGGCACCAAAGCGGCTGGAACCGCAACGGCAGCAACAGCAGGAACGGCAAAGTCTGACACAGCCCAGAAAGCTGTAGAACCGGAAAAGGGCGATGGCAAAACATCGGCATTGCCCGGTAATACAGGCAAGAACGCTGTGGACCCGTCCACAGTGGAATGGAACATATCCCATATTAACGCACCACAAGTGTGGGAAAAAGGAATCGACGGAACCGGAATCGTGGTCGCCAACCTCGATACAGGCGTTGACTACACGCATCCGGCCCTGCATCGCAAATGGCGTGGTCTGGATGCGGCAGGCAATGTCGTGAATCCAGAATTGAGCTGGTATGATCCGCATAGTCATGCGGCGCTTCCGGTCGATCAGGAAGACGATTCCCATGGTACGCATACGATGGGCACGATGGTTGGCTCCGAGGAAAATGGAACGAACCGAGTGGGCGTTGCCCCCGGTGCGAAGTGGATTGCGGTGCGGATTTTTAATCCGGAAACGACGGATGCGATTATACTGGACGGTGGTCAATGGCTGCTTGCGCCAAAAGATGCCCAAGGTAATCTTCATCCCGAGCTTGCTCCAGACGTAGTGAACAACTCGTGGGGAGGCGGACCGGGTCTTGATGAATGGTTCCGGCCTGTAGTTCAGGCCTGGCGGGATGCTCAAATCTTCCCCGAATTCTCCGCAGGGAATACCTCCCTCTCCAATCCGGGCGGACCTGGATCGGTAGCCAATCCGGCCAACTATCCGGAATCCTTTGCCACGGGGGCAACCGATATCAATGATAAACTGGGAAGCTTTTCATTGCTGGGACCCTCACCTTACGGTGAGATCAAGCCCGAAGTCTCCGCACCGGGAGTAAATATCCGATCATCTGTAGCTGGTGGCGGTTATAAAGGTGGATATAACGGTACTTCCATGGCGGGTCCTCATGTTGCGGGTCTTGCTGCTTTATTGCTGCAAGCGAATCATTCTCTTACCGTGGATCAGCTGGAGGAAATTCTGGAAAACACAGCTACCCCTCGGACAGATAGTACATATCCTACTTCGCCAAACAATGGGTATGGACATGGCGTCATTAATGCACTTGATGCAGTCGGATCTGTCATGCAGGGTCTGGGCTCTGTATCCGGTAAAGTCGTAACGGGTGGCGACGATCTGGAAGCGCCTGTTCTTGAGCATACACCGCCTGCAGCTGCATTTGAGGGTATTGATATCCCTTTGACTGCACATGTAACGGACGATGTCGGCGTAACAGCCGTTGAGGCCTTTGCCAAAACAGCGGGTTCGTCAAACTATGTGTATATTCCGTTGGAGCGGACCTCTGGAGACAGCAAAGATGGTACATATCAAGCGTCCATTCCAACCTTTTTGGTGGATAGCAAAGGTTTGGAATACTATATCCGTGTAAATGATTTCGGTAATAATGGTTTTGAAACGGAAGTATATAAGGTGAATGTCTCCAAAGGTGTTAAACCAGGCTACACACAAGACTTTGAAAAAGACATTGCCGGTATTAATATCGGGGGTCAGGGTAGTGTTTGGAAATGGGGAACCCCGACAAGCGGCCCTAAAGGCGCACATTCGGGTACAAAGGTCATCGCGACCAATCTCGAAGGCCAATACCAGACCAACTCCAACAGTTATTTTGTGGCCCCTCCAATTGATCTGACTGAGAGTTCCAAAGGGGCACTGGTCAGCTTCAAGCATTGGTACGATCTTGAAAACAATTCTGATTTCGGCAAAGTGTTTGTAGCGACCACAAACAATCAGAATGCGTTTGAGCAGGTATTATCGTTTACTGGCACCAGCAATGGCTGGAAAACACAATATCTTGATTTGCGAGCGTTTGCGGGTCAAAAGGTATACCTCCTGTTCAACTTTACTAGTGACAATACAATCGTGAAAGATGGCTGGTATATTGACGATCTCTCCATTCAGGAACCAGACAGCGTTGCACCTGCTGCCCCTGGTCATTTGACTGCTGAAGCAGATACTGTGGGCAACGTTACACTCGCCTGGGGTGCTTCCTCTGATGAAGATGTGAAGCAGTACAAGGTGTATCGTTCAACCCAGTCCGGTAAAAATTATACTTCCATCGGTACAACCTCTGGGCTGACCTACACGGATACGATCACTGTCGGTGGTGCGACCTATCATTATGCAGTGGCGGCCGAGGATTATAGCGGTAACGAAGGTGTCAAGTCGAACGAGGCTTCATTAAGAGTGGACGTGCCGGATACGCTGTATAGCGATCATTTTGATGGCAGTTCAGACAATGGTTGGACTCATTCCGGGACCAAGGATGAGTGGGAACGCGGCATTCCTAAGGAAGTAGGACCGGAAAGCGCAGTGTCCAAACCGAATGTGTGGGCCACCGATCTCGATAGCAACTATGAGAACGGTGCTGATTTTTCACTGGTTTCTCCAAAAATTAATTTGAATGGTATACGCAACGCAACACTGACCTTCAACCACTGGTTTGAAATTGAAGGCGGCTATGATTACGGATATGTAGAAGTGTCCAAAAACAATGGCGACACGTGGAGTGAGCTGGGTAAGTTCTCGCATAATACAAGTGGTAAAAAATGGGCACCTGTTTATTACAATCTGGACAGCTATACCGGCAATGAGATTCAAGTTCGCTTCCGCTTGAAATCGGATAACAGTGTGAACAAGAATGGCTGGTATATTGACGATTTCCGTGTGCTAGGTGTTCCAGCTTCGACAGTGACCAAGGATATCGTACCTGAGTCCAATATCAAGCTGGAAAAAGCAGAAGAACAATTCCCACTGTACAAAATTACAAGCACTGAAAAGAGTGAATTTCAGGAAAAAGTGAAGCCGGCAGAAGCATCAGTGGATCGTGGACGTGTCGGTCTCGACAGTCTTCCAGCTAGTGCTACGGTTACGGTACTGGAAACCGGACGTTCGGTGAAAACAGACCCAACCACGGGCAAATACAGCTTCACTCATGTAGCGGGTGACTATACGCTGAAGGCCGAAGCCTACGGTTACGTGCCTCAGACGAAGGCAGTTACGATTGAAAATAACAAAGTCATCAGAGCAAACTTTAGTCTCCAGGCTGTCCCACATGGTACGATTCACGGGGTCATCACCGACAAGCAATCTGGTGAACCGATCCAAAAAGCGAAAGTATTGGTGCTGGAGGATGCACGTATTGCTCCTGTAGAGACGAATGAGGCTGGAGAATTTACGCTGGACGTGCTGGAAGGAACATACACATTGTCCATCGCAGCCGAAAATTACTATAGTGACAGTATTTCCGTTACGGCTCCTCCAAACGGCAGTGTAGAAGCGAATGTCACGTTGAAGCCTTTCATCGGTTTTCAAGGAGGCATCGCCTATGATGACGGTACAGGAGAAAATGCCAGAGCCTTTAACGCGGCAGGCAATTCATGGGCAGTGAGAATGACACCTGAGTCGGAAGTGGCACAGGTGACAGGAGCATCACTGTTGTTCTGGAACTCTGCTTTCCCGAATCCGGGAGGAACAGCATTCCAATATTCTGTCTATGACGCCTCTGGTGCAGCAGGAGCACCTGGACGTCTATTGGCTGGTCCATTCGACGGAACAGCTGTACGGGATGAGACACAATGGACGACGGTACAGCTTCCAGAGCCGGTGACGGTTCAAGGCGATTTCTATATTGTATATACACAGTCTGCGGTAGGCACACAGTCGCCGGGCCTTGCTACAGATGAAAACAGCCCCAATGCGCTTCGTAGCTGGCAAGGTGTAAGCGGCACATGGAGCCAATCCCCTGAAGAGGAAGGGAACTACATGATCCGGGCGATCGTCAGATATCCGGTCAACGCTCCAACGATTACAACTCCTACGAAGGCAACGTATACGCAGGAGGATACGATTACCGTAACAGGAACTTCTCCGGCAGAAGGGGCTGATATTCAGCTCTTTAACGGCAAAGAGTTGGCTGGCACAACGAAAGTGAAGGATCGTCAATTCAGTTTGGCGGTCGATCTTCAGCCAGGTGCTAATCCGCTAAGTGTTCAAGCGGCGGTATACGGCAAAGTAACGGATCGTTCCGAGCCGGTGGTTGTAACGCTCGATCAGACTAAACCGGGTCTGATCCTGACTTCGCCTGGTGAGGGAGCACGTACGAACGCAGGTGTGGTCAGTGTAACCGGTACGGTGTATGACGAGTTCCTCAGTGAATTGACGATTAACGGCGAGCCTGCTGAATTCGGAAGCGACGGCAGCTTTAACAAACGTTTGCTTATCAACGAAGGTGAAAACCAAATTACGGTAACGGCCAAAGATCTTGCCGAAAACGAAACGAGTGTTACACGCTCGGTGTATGTCGATACAGCGCTGCCGAAACTTGAAAATATTAGTCCTGCTGAGGATGTACGTATCACTCCAGGGCAGCCGGTACGGGTATCTTTTGACAGTGCATCTGGTTTGGAGGCATCCTTCCATGTGGAGTTGCCCTTTAACCTGTCCACTTTGGCCCGTAATGAAATTCCATTAAATGAAACTTCATCAGGTCACTATGAAGGTATTTATCTCACTTCATCTTCTCTGAACCTGGAAGGCGGAGTCATCGTGATCCGGGTAAGGGATGCAGCGGGGAATGAAGTGGAAACGGAGGCGCCGGGAAGATTGTATGTAACCCATGGTGGAGGAGAGGGCCCTGGTCCGAATCCACCTACATCGAATGAAAAGCCGGTAGCTATTATCCAGGCGAATGACTCAGCCAAGAAGAACAAAAATGTACAATTTAACGCCAAAGCCTCCCGTGATGCAGATGGTGAGATCGTCAGCTACAGTTGGAATTTTGGCGATGGCGATACGGCGGTTGGTTCGAAAGTGAAGCATAAATTCACCACAGCCGGAACGTATACCGTGGAGCTAACAGTGACGGATAATGACGGCGCAAACGGTAAGGCAGTGCACACCATCACGATCCGTTAACAGCAAGTAAGAGCAGGGGATAGAAGATTTTTTAGAATGCAATGCAGGCCCACAGCAAGCCACTGTTAATAGAGGCTGCTGTGGGCCTTTTTTAATTTGTCCAACAGTTCAGGAAGCGATACAATGAATAGTACTCTATAAAGTGAATCGTTTCACAATAATATTTTTTAGCAGGAGAGGATCATATGATTCATTTGGAAAAAGAAAGCGGACGTATCCGTCTTGTACTCGATGCCTATTTTATGGGAGAAGATATCGTTGTGCTCATATCAGGCGGTGATCAGCCTCACTTGGGGACGATTACAGCAGGGGCTAGGCTTGAGCCGATTCAAACCGTGCAATTGCAAAATCACAAGGAATTTTATATTACTGAAGAAATTGCAGTTCGCTTGCGTAAAGAGTTTGCGGGTAACTTCGCCATTTGCTGCGGGACGCATTTGGATCATGCAACCAAGGACGAAATCCGAATGTTGACAGACATGGCTATACAAATGGGAAAAGAGCTCATTGAAGAACTTAAGCAAGTACGCTTGTAGCGACCTTTTTAAGTGAACTCCTGAAAGAGTAGATTGCGATAGGGATATTTACTAAAGGGATACTTAAAGAGCAATGCAAATCCATTATCCTCAATGTCTACAGATTTTAGCGCAGAGGATGGAATTAAACTACGGATCATTACCTGAACTGCACGCTGGTCTTGCCTGTTGATCGCTTTGGCTAAGGCAGAAGCAAAGCATTCATTGCGTGCCAATTCGCGATACAGCGGAAAAACGGCTTTGGCAATGGCGCGATGAACCTTCGGTTCAAATGTAAACTGCACCATCCCGGGTGGAATCGTCGTACCGTTCGTATAATAAAGCATTGGTGGCTGAGCTAAAAAGGAAACAAAGTAGCCGATCCCATTCGTGCCTAAGCCTTGCTTGGCGGCAAATGGCGCTACTGAGCAGAGAAGGGATTTCATCCGATCCAAATTACCCTGAACGACAGCTCGTGACCATTGGACGGCAAAAGCACGTCGGGTTGCAATAGCTTTGTAAAATGGCAGCATGGCGGCGGATATTTTCCGAAGTGTCTCTGCATGTAAACGTTGGTGAGGCGAGCCCTTTCTGCGGGATGTTCCACGATATAACATAGCTCCGTCCTCCTTGGCAGGATGCTCTCATGGAGCGCAATTTATCTGTAATAGGTACAATACTGTATGCCCGGTTATCTCAAAAAGTGCTAAGATGCTATGTTGCTACTTTTTAACGTTCTAATTTGAAAAATTGAAATAAGTACTGTCCTGATTTGTAAGATTGTGGTACCCTAGAACTTATATATTGCTATTATAATTATTGGAGTTGAATTAAACAGATGAGTGACTTGTACAAGGAGCCTCGATCTTCCGATCCCTTTCAGGAGCCGAACGATTATAACGCCCCATTTAACCAGCCCCCAGTAGTTCCACCTACAAATAGTAAAGCTGTTGCGTCGATGGTGCTCGGGATTTTATCTGTTGTCATTCCCTATCTTGGGTTGATCATCGGAATTGTAGGTATTATTTTGTCCAGTCTTTCCCTGAAGGAAATTAATCGTCATGGTGAGCAAGGCAGAGGCATGGCTATTGCTGGACTGGTATGTAGTATTATCGGCACACTAATTTATGCACTGATTATCATTTTCTTGGTTATTGTTTTTGTTGTGGCGGCTTCCAGTGGCGACTCGGATATTTTTTCAGACATTTAATGAATTAAAGAATGCTTGAGTCAGACTAACCATTCACGATTTGCCTATTGGATGCTATGATAGAGGGAGTCCAATCAAGGAGAGTGAAGCTGTATGGCACGTACTCAAACACAAAAAGCGTTAAGCAAGGCGAAACGCGCCGGGATCTATTGCGCGGCACAGAGCCGCAAAACGAATGATCATTATGGCGAGATTTCACAGCACACGCGAATGAAGCCGACCAAGCAGGAACAATTACAAAAGGTCAAGCACAAGAAGCGACTCGTTCAGGGTGACGCTTCTTTTTTTGTCTTAAGCGAAGTCGAAAAACTTCAAGGAAGTGAATGTATAGGAACGGGTAGTATTTTCTATAATATAGCTCAAAAAGAACTTGATAATAATTATCATTCTTGTTAGAATCATAAGAAAGAAGGAACCCTGGCAGGGGCTCCTTCATGATAAAGCTGTGGTTTGGCTTGAAAACTAAGGACTACTTTGCTTCAAAGGTTTTGCAGTCTGTTTCTTCGGACGTGTGAGTGTTCGCAGGCTTGTTGCTTACGATATAAATGGAGCTTGCGCTGCATTTATTATCCTGAGCCCAGTACGTGCATGAGTTGACTTCGCACAGAACGTCTTTTGCCATATTGTTCACCTCCTTATAGGAATGTGATGGGCTGAGCAAATACAATCACAGTCAGTCAAGGTAGGACTTGTCCAGCTGTGTGTACCCTCTTGGTAAGAAGAGGGATTTTGCTATGCCTACTTGTACAATATCAAAACAATTTTAAAATTGCAATGTTTGCGTCATGTTGCAGAGCCAAATAGACACAAGAGTTCCTTTTAATTAAAAAACAAAAGCTGTCCCTATGCAGAACGAAATGTTCTTCTGCCGGAGACAGCTTTTTTATGTTTTTCTAAACGAATGGCGGCACTAAAAGACTTAGCGCACGTTAGGAATATTTACGATGGGATCAATATCAGCATCATACTCTACACCTTCGAATTCAAAGCCGAACAGCTGGAAAAATTCGCGACGATATCCTTCAAGATCGGATAATTCATAGATATTTTGGGTCGTCAGTTCCTCCCATATGTTCGCAACTTCTGCCTGCACATCCTCGCGCAATTCCCAATCATCAATGCGAATGCGACCCTCTTCATCTACAGTAGTTTCTGGGGCGTACAGACGCTCGGCAAATAGGCGGTAGCTCTGTTCTATGCACCCCTCATGCAGCCCTTTTTCCTTCATCACCTTATACAAAGCGGAAATATACAGAGGAACGACAGGGATGGCCGAGCTGGATTGGGTAACGAGTCCTTTGGTGACTGCGACGAAGGCGCGTCCACCTGTGGTTTTCAGCTGGTCGTTCAGTTGGCGTGCTGTCGCCTCCAGATGATCTTTTGCGCTTCCGATACTGCCTTCTCTGTAGATGGCTTGGGTAATATCTGAACCGATATACGAAAAAGAGAAGGTAGTGGCGTTATCAGCGAGTACACCGCCTGCACGCAAAGCGTCAATCCACAATTTCCAATCCTCACCGCCCATAACCTCTATAGTCCCCTGGACTTCTTCTTCTGTAGCCGGTTCGAGCGTCACGCTGCTGACTTCACCGGTGTGGAAGTTAACGGTCTTATTCGTGTAGGGCTCACCAATCGGTTTGAGCACGGAATTAGACGTTTCGCCTGTGCGGGGATGGGTACGGCGACCTGAAGCAACACTGTAAACCACCAGATCGACTTGTCCCAGTTCTTCACGAATGGCTTCCACCGTTTTGGCTTTGACTTCATCCGAGAAGGCGTCTCCTGTCACGCTTAAAGATTTAAGCCCAGCTTCCTGAGCGGCTTTTTCAAATGCAGCAGAATTGTACCAGCCTGCTGATGCTGTGCGTGTAGCCGTAGCATTGCTAGGACGATATACACCAATTGTATTGGCACGCGCACCGAAAGCGGCCGTAATTCGAGAAGCCAACCCATATCCGGCAGATGCCCCGATCACAAGCACATTACGAGGTCCGTGGATAGCAGGACGGGCTTGTACATAGTCAATTTGCTCCTGAACATGTTGGGCACAGCCCACCGGATGAGCAGTGGTGCAGATAAAGCCACGTGTTCTTGGTTTGATAATCATGTTATTGTAATTCCTCTCTTCTTGTAGCAATCTTCACCCTTACTATTTTAACTTTTAACAATTTTTTTTCAAACGTGGATTTCAGTAAGTATCCTTTTTACCCAAAAGTGAATCCCTGTACAGGGTGGCAAGTGCCTAAGAGTCTGCATATGATGCTGTAACGATAAACATGAGAAGGGAGAGAGCTGCTTGAAGAACAAGAGCCGCAAAACCAACAGAAACAAAAAGCCGCTCTATCGTGTAATTGACCCGGATATGAATGAGTTAAGTATGATACAACGCTCAAAGCCACTGCCTGCGGAGAGGGAGACAGAAGCAAGACTTCATCAAGTTGCTTCTCCGCCTCCCCCAACTACAGAGGAGTCGGAGCTACAGACAGTTGTCGAGCCTGAAGTCGAGGCTCTGCAAGAGAAAGAGATTGAGGTTGCAGATGTAGAGGAGACTCCAGCTTTGATGGAAGAACCTCCACTGCCAGAGCTAGAACCAGAGCTAGAACTAGATCCAGAACCGGAGCCGGAACCTGAACCTGAACCAGAGCCAGAACCAGAACCAGATCCAATTGATGTGGAAGAAATTTTGAACAATAAGAAGGCTCCACATGTAAACAATGCTTTCATCTATACAGACGATTTGAGTGATCTCGCTGTGACGGGTGAGAAGATCGCTCCCGCTTCCATAGATTCCAGCAAGCTGAAACAAGAGAGTATTCAAACGGAATCTTTAGCAGATTATGCTGTTCATACCATTAAAATAGCTGACGGTGCTGTGACTGCTTCGAAGATTGCTCCCGACTCCATTACGGTCGAGCATCTGTCGGACGCATCAGTGGCAGGCAGTAAATTGCAGGATCGCTCTATTAGTGGTGAAAAACTTCGGGATGGCAGCATCACTCCAGAAAAGCTGGCGGATAAAATTATTAGCGGCGATCATATTGCCAATGGCTCGATTGAGAGTCGTCACTTCAAGCAATGGATCGTGTCTTCAGATATGCTTCAAGATCAGTCGGTTACCTCAGATAAAATTCGCAGTGGTACGATTCAATCGAACAATTTGGCGAATGAAGCTGTTGATAGCTCCAAGCTGGGTGATCAGTCTGTGACCACCTCCAAACTGCGGGATGGGGCTGTGGATGGAGCTAAAATCCAGGCAGGCAGCATTGAGAGCGCACACCTGACCGAGCATGCCGTTCTTGCCCGGCATCTAGCTCCGGGTTCGATTAATCGCAAGCAGCTATCCAACGGTATTGTAGGCCGAGAACAATTGGAGGAAGGCGTTGTCAGCGGACGTCATCTGGAGTCTGAGGCAGTCACCAGTACGCACATTCAGGCAGGAGCGATTGAAAGAAAGCATCTCAGTCCCGGCTCCATCGGGGAAGAGCAGCTTGGAACGGGCCAAGTGACAGCACGGCATATCGCGGATCGGAGTATTCAGTCCAATAAACTGGCAGATCAGTCTGTAGGCTCATTGCAAATTGTCGATCAATCCGTCACTTCATCCAAAATATCGGATCAGAGTATTCTCCCGCACAAAATTGCCGATGAGGCGGTACTTACCAGACATATTGCAACAGCAGCCATACAAGGACCCCAGATTTCTCCAGAGGCAGTCTCTTCCGTGCATCTTCAATCCGAAATTATTCGGAAGGATCATATCGCATCAGAGGCGGTTATGGAGCAACATTTGCATTCCGGGGCTGTGACAAGCGAGAAAATAGGGAAGGGTGCAGTTCTGGATCACCATGTGGCGAATCAGGCTATCAAGGAAAATCACATTGCTTCGAGCGCTATTAAGTCTGACAAAATCGCTGACGAGGCGGTTATAGAAACTAAAATTAGCACAGGGGCGGTAACCGGAAATAAAATTGCGTCTCAAGCCATTACCCACGTACACATTGCAACGGGAGTCATCCGTGAAAACCACCTTGCCGACAATAGTGTGGGCGGAAAGGCGTTACAGGCTCAAGCGGTGGATTCAACTCATTTGGCCCAGAGCTCTGTACAGAGCAAGCATCTTGGGGAAGATAGTGTCGGAACCGCGGCGTTGCAAGAACAGTCCGTTACCGCAGACATACTAGGCGAAGGCGCTGTTCAAACCGCGCATTTGGCCAGCGGTGCGGTATACTCCCACCATTTGCAGGATCATGCCGTTACTTCGTTGAAACTATCGCCGGAAAGTGTGGCTACGGATAAAATTAATGATTTGGCAATTACTGCGCCTAAGTTAGCTGAGGGCAGTGTCACTTCCTCCAAGCTGTCTGCTCGTTCTGTGCAGCCATGGCATATTACAGATAAAGCGGTGCTAAGCAACCATCTGGCTGTTGAGGCAGTGGAGGCGAATCATCTTGCTCCGGAATCCGTCACCTCCAACCATTTGCAGTCTGCTTCGATCCAAACCAAACATCTCGCCCCGGATAGTGTGTCCGGCCATGCCCTTCAGTCGGAAAGCGTCACTTCCGAGAAGTTAGCGGCTCGGGCTGTGCAGGCTTCCAACCTGGCGGAAAACAGCGTGGGACCCGGACATTTGGCTGCACAGGCCGTACACACCAGACATTTGGCCGCAGGAGCAGTAGAGGACACGATATTAGCCCAGAATGCTGTGAAGTCTGAGCATCTTGCAGCAGAATCCATCCAATCCGAGCACTTGCAAAGCGGGATCATTCAGGGAGAACATATTGCATTGCAAGCTATAGCGACTCCGGCCATACAGGATGAAGCGGTTACCTCTGCTAAACTGTCAGAGGAAAGTGTAACCTCCACTAAGCTGTCAGCCCATGCAGTGCAGTCCGGGCATATTATGGATGAAGCTGTACAAAGCAACCACTTGGCTGTGGCAGTTGTGGACTCGACCCACCTGGCATCTGGAGCGGTCACCTCGGTGCACCTACAGGCCTCCTCGGTGCTTACGAGACATTTGGCCCCGGATAGTGTGTCCGGTCGTGCGCTTCAAGCGGAAAGTGTTACCTCAGAAAAGCTTGCAGCCCGCTCGGTACAAGGAATGAACCTTGCAGAAGGCAGTATCGGCCCTTCACATCTATCTGTGCAGTCCGTACACACGCGGCATTTGGCAGCTGGAGCGGTACAGGATAGAGTGCTGGCAGAGGGAGCAGTGAAGTCCGTGCACATTGCCCCGGAATCGATCCAGCCGCACCATCTACACACTGAAGCCATTCAGGGTGAGCATATCGCATCCCAGGCCATATCGACCGATGCTTTGCAGGATGCGTCCGTTACGTCTGATAAATTGGCGGATGAGGGTGTGACTGCCGCCAAACTGTCGGCCCACTCGGTACAGTCGTGGCACATTACAGACGAAGCGGTGCAAGGAAATCATTTGGCAGAAGAGTCCATCCAGTCGAACCATCTAGCGCCGGAAAGTGTAACCTCAGCCCACTTGCAGTCTTCGTCAGTGCTCACGAGCCATCTGGCCCCGGATAGTGTGTCCGGCCGTGCGCTACAAGCGGAAAGCGTCACCTCGGATAAGTTGGCAGCCCACTCAGTGCAAGGAACGAATCTTGCGGAAGACAGCGTCGGCCCGTCACATTTGTCTGCACAGTCGGTACACGCCCGGCACCTGGCAACAGGTGCAGTACAGGATACAACGCTGGCAAAGGGAGCAGTGAAGTCGGTACACATTACCGCGGGGTCCATCCAGCCGCATCACCTGCACACTGGAAGCATTCAGGGCGAGCATATCGCATCCCAGGCCATATCGACCGATGCTTTGCAGGATGAGTCCGTTACGTCTGATAAATTGGCGGATGAGGGTGTGACTGCCGCCAAGTTGTCGGTCAACTCGGTACAGCCGTGGCACATTACAGATGAAGCGGTGCAAGGAAATCATTTGGCGACAGAAGCCATCCAGTCAAGCCATCTGGCCTCGGAATCCGTTACTTCTCGCCATTTGCAGGCTTCCTCAGTGCTTACGAGCCATTTGGCGCCAGATAGTGTATCCGGTCGTGCACTACAGGCGGAAAGCGTCACCTCGGAAAAGCTGGCAGCGCGCTCGGTACAAGGGACGAATCTTGCGGAAGGCAGCATCGGCCCGTCACATTTGTCGGCACAGTCCGTACACAGCCGGCATCTGGTAGCCGGAGCGGTACAGGATAGAGCGTTGGCAGAGGGAGCAGTGAAATCTGTGCATATCGCTCCAGAATCGATCCAGTCGCACCATTTGCACACTGGAAGCATTCAGGGCGAGCATCTGGCATCCCAGTCGATATCGACTGATATTTTACAGGATGAGTCCGTTACGTCTGATAAATTGGCGGATGAGGGTGTGACTGCCGCCAAGCTGTCGGCTCACTCCATACAGCCGTGGCACATTACAGATGAAGCGGTGCAAGCTAATCATTTGGCAGAAGAGGCTGTTCAGTCGAGCCATCTGGCGTCGGAATCTGTCACCTCAGCTCACTTACAGTCTTCGGTGATACTTGCGAGCCATTTGGCACCAGAAAGTGTATCTGGCCTTGCGCTACAAGCGGAAAGCGTCACTTCGGAAAAGCTGGCAGCACGCTCGGTGCAAGGGACGAATCTTGCGGAAGATAGCGTCGGTCCTTCGCATTTGTCCGCACAGTCGGTACAAACTCAGCATTTGGCAGTCGGCGCAGTCCAGGATACAGCGCTAGCCGAGGGGGCAGTGAAGTCGGTACACATTGTCCCGGAATCGATCCAGCCGCATCATCTGCAAACTGGAACCATTCAGAGCGAGCATCTGGCATCCCAGTCGATATCGACCGATGCCTTACAGGATGAGTCCGTTACGTCTGATAAATTGGCGGATGAGGGTGTGACTGCCGCCAAGCTGTCGGCTCACTCGGTACAGCCGTGGCACATTGCGGACGAAGCCGTGCAAGCCAATCATTTGGCACAAGAGACCATCCAGTCGAGCCATCTGTCACCGGAATCTGTTACCTCAGCCCACTTGCAGTCTTCGGCGGTGCTTGCGAGCCATCTGGCTCCGGATAGTGTGTCTAGTCGTGCGCTACAAGCGGAAAGCGTCACCTCAGAGAAGCTGGCATCCCACTCGGTGCAAGGAACGAATCTTGCGGAAGGCAGCGTCGGCCCGTCACATCTGTCTGCACATTCGGTACACACCCAGCATCTGGCAGACGGTGCAGTACAGGATACAGCGCTAGCCGAGGGGGCAGTGAAGTCGGTACACATCGCCCCGGAATCGGTCCAGTCGCACCATCTGCTTACTGGAACCATTCGGGGAGAGCATCTGGCATCTCAGTCGATATCAACCGATGCCTTACAGGATGAGTCCGTTACGTCTGATAAATTGGCAGATGAGGTCGTGACAGCTGCCAAAATATCTCCACATTCCGTCCAGCCATGGCACATTACGGATGAAGCCGTGCAAGCCAATCATTTGGCAGAAGAGATCGTTCAGTCGAGCCATCTGGCGCCAGAGTCCGTCACCTCAGCCCACTTACAGTCTTCGACTGTGCTTGCGAGCCATCTGGCCTCGGATAGTGTGTCTAGTCGTGCGCTACAAGCGGAAAGCGTCACCTCGGAGAAGTTGGCGGTCCACTCGGTACAAGGGGCGAATCTTGCGGAAGGCAGCGTGGGTCCTTCGCATTTGTCCGCACATTCGGTACACACCCTGCATTTGGCAACTGGCGCAGTACAGGATACAGCGCTGGCAAAAGGTGCAGTGAAGTCCGTGCATATTGCCCCGGAATCGATCCAGTCGCACCATCTGCACACTGGAACCATTCAGGGCGAGCATCTGGCGTCCCAGTCGATATCGACCGATGCCTTACAGGATGAGTCCGTTACGTCCGACAAACTGGCAGATGAGGTTGTGACAGCTGCCAAAATATCTCCACATTCCGTACAGCCATGGCACATTACGGACGAAGCCGTGCAAGCCCATCATTTGGCAGAAGAGACTATCCAGTCGAGCCATCTGGCGCCGGAATCTATCACCTCAGCCCACTTGCAGCCTTCGGCAGTGACGATCCAGCATATTGCGCCAGGGAGTGTATCTGTTCACGCGCTCCAGGCAGGTAGCGTGAACGCTGAGAAGCTTGCGCTTCGCGCGGTGCGTGCTTCGAATCTGGCGGAAGCTAGCGTAAGCTCCGTACATTTGACAGAGCATGCCGTGCACTCCCAGCATTTGTCCGATGGGGCGATTCAAGAGTCAGCACTGGCAGAGGGGGCTGTGCAGTCCCGTCACATTTCACCGGATTCTGTTCAATCTGAGCATTTGCAAGCAGGAGCTATTCAGTCACAGCATATCGGCTGGCAGGCGGTGTCAGAGCAAGCTATACAGGATGGAGCAGTGACGTCCGGCAAACTCGCAGATGGAACGGTGGAGTCCCGCCATGTGGCTGAGGAGGCAATTGAAGGTCAGCATATTGCAAAGGAAGTCATTGATTCGCACCACATAAAGCCCGGCTCGGTGACACTGGATCAATTATCCACAGATATTCATCTCTCGGGGCTTTTACCGGAGGAAGGGATCAGTGGCGACAAACTTCAGGCAAACAGTATATCCCGCGGCCATCTGCAGGATCAGGTCGTCAACAGTGAGGTGCTAAGCCCAGAAGCTGTAGGTCCAGAGCATCTACAGGCTGCTGCGGTACAAAGTCATCATGTGGCAGAGCAGAGCATCGAAGGTCATCATCTGGCAGAAGGTTCCGTTGGCTCACGTGAGCTGGAACTGAATGCAGTGACACCTGAGCATTTGAGCATCACCCCGGTTCGTACTTGTGCGAACCAGCCTGCATTACAGCAGTTTGGCAGAGCGCCGTTTCTTTTAAAAGGAAGCGAAGGAGAGACGGAAGTAACCATTGTATTTGGGGAGCCATTTGTGAACCCGGACTACACGTTGGTAGCGATGACGAACCATCCTCTCTTTCATGCAACACTGAAATCCCAGACGACTAATGGAGCGGTGATCGTTGTAACCAAGTGGAGTGAAACCGCGCATAACTACGGTATTATTTCCTGGATTGCCATCGGTTAGTGGAGATGATGGTTGCAACACTTATAGCGTGCAGACTCATGTATTTTCCAGATACAGAGCTGCACGCTTTTTCATATACTTTTCACATATTTGCTCCACAATTATCCCGAATTCTCCTGATAAGCTAAAGATACTTTAAAGGAGAGGTGATTCAATCATGAAAAAATGGACTAAAAATGCAGCAGCCGTATTGACCGTAGTAAGCGTACTGGGAGGAGCAAGCAGCGCATTCGCCGCTACAGCAACCACAACTCCAGCCACCACTGCACCAGCCATCAAAACTCCTGCGGTTACGACTCCTGCTAGCAAAGCACCTGCAACGAAAACACCTGTGGTGAAAGCACCTATTAAAAAAGCTGCAACAGCTCATAAAGCAACAACCAAAGCAAAAAAAGCTCCTGCCAAAAAAGCCATTGCGAAAAAAGTGGCAGGCCACAAAGCAAAAGCAGTGAAAACAAAACACCGCACAGTTAAACATCATGTGAAAAAACATAACGCTGTTCAACACAAGGTAGCAGCACATAAAACTCGTGCACAACATGTCGTAGCTAAAAAAGTAACCCATAAAGTTCCAGTAAAAAAAGCAGTCCCAGCCAAAACTGCTCCAAAGGCAGCAGCTAAAGTAGTAACAACTAAGAAATAAGGTAGAAAATAAGGTAGAAGTGTAGTTAGCTTTCAGTTCACCTGGCATATACAGCAGCGATTCATGATAAGAAAAGACGGGACCGGGAACGGTATACCCGTCTTTTGTCTATTCTGCTGGGCTTCTGTTAAGCTTAAAGAAAGGATGCTAGCATCCAGAACAACGGCAAGGGGTTAAGGCCATGACAAAAATAGTAGTAGTGGATGACGATGTGTTCATTTTGCAATTAATATCTGAATATTTGAAAAAAGAGTCCTACGAGGTAACTTCCTTTTCCAGTGGGAAAACATTGGTAGAGCATATCCGAACAAACCGTCCAGATTGCCTCGTGCTTGATATTATGATGCCGGGCATTGACGGGCTTTCTCTATTGACTCAGCTTCGTGAGTTTACAGAAATGCCGATCATTATGATCTCCGCCCGCGGAGAGGAAAGTGACCGTATCCACGGGCTGGAATTGGGATGCAGTGATTTTTTGACCAAGCCCTTTAATCCAAGAGAGCTGGTGGGAAGGGTCAAAGCGATGCTGAGACTGAGCAAGGCGGGCACGTCTGCATCTGATGACAAGCAAGCAGCAGAGAGCACAAATCTTTGCCATGCAGGCAATCTGTGCATTTTTGCTGACTTTCGTAAAGTTACAGTAGACGGACAAACGTTAAATTTGACCTCACGTGAATTCGATCTGTTGCTGTTTCTTGCGAATCATCTGGAACGGCCTTTTGGCAGAGAGCATTTGATTCAGCAGGTGTGGAGCTATGACTTTATAGGTGATGTGAGAGTCGTAGATGATCTGGTCAAACGTATTCGCAAAAAGTTGGCAGAATACCACTCCACGCTTGTTATTAACACGGTATGGGGATTTGGATATAAAGCAACGGTTCAGGAGATGTAGCCATGCGTACGATGAGAGCCAAAATTCTGCTGTCCCTGTCCATTGCCATGCTGATTACTGTCTGTATTACGGTGGTCTTATTTATTAGGCTCATCGATGACATTCTGGTGAATCAGGCCAAATCCAAGCTTCATGAGCAGGCACGCAAAGCCGTCCACATTATGAGTGACGGAGGCTTTGATCGACTGGATAATGCCGAATTTAACTATGTTATCAAGGGTGTGCTTTTATCTGCCGATTACTTTATTTTAAGCACGGATAACCGCATCATCGACTCCAGCGTCTCTGGGATGGAAGGCAAAAAGATCGAGCATTTGCTTTTGACCCGCCAAGGATTTTTTGCATCGGTTCATCCCTCTGCCCACGATCTGGTTACTACACATGAAGGCGTTGCGGTGCTTCAAGGTAAAAAGGTGTTGTTTACGAATGAAGAATTGCCCGGACAACCTTTCCGCATCTTTGTATACTCACCCTTATCTTCTTTGAGAGCCCTATATGTACCGTTAATGAGAACTACGTTGCTATCGATCGTAGCGAGTTTTCTGGTGATTCTCGTTATTGGTCTGATGATTGTTTCACGTCTGGTGCGTCCACTCAAACGATTGAAAGAGGCGGTAGGCAACTATGAGCCGAATCAGCCACAGGATAGTGAGTTTCCGCAGGCGGACAAAAGCGAAATTGGCGAACTAATAGGCACCTTTCATTCCATGTCCGCCCGCATTCAGCAGCACCACCACAGCCAAATTGAATTTCTGCAAAATGTATCACACGAGCTAAGGACACCGTTAATGTCCATTCAAGGTTATGTATATGCCATTCAGGATCAAGTAGTATCCCAGGACGAGGGACTGAGCATCATTAAAGTGCAATCCCAGCGATTAATTGATATGGTGGAAAAGTTGCTTCAGCTATCGAGGCTGGAGGCGTTGAATGAGGAATGGCCTGTCTCTCTGATTGATCTGAGAAGTATGGCGGAGGACGCTGTTCATCTATTGATGCCGATGGCCAGTGAACGCTCTATCTCGCTTCGAGTGGAGGGAGAGGGTCTGCATGTGGCCGTTCCGGCTGAGCAATTATTTCGCATGATATTGAATTTGCTGCAAAATGCAGTTCGACACACCTCTACGGAGGTTGTCATTCATTTGGAGACGGGGACAACGGCGGAGGTTGTGTGGGTTATGCATGTAGATGATGATGGGAGAGGACTAACCGAGTCTGAAGCAGCCGAGGTGTTTGGAAGATTCTATACAGGATCAAATGGCGTCACGGGACTAGGATTGGCCATCTGCCGTCAAATAGCCTCCCGACTGAATGGAGAACTACTTTGTACACGATCGCCATTAGGTGGTGCACGCTTCAGTTACATTCAACACATGTTATAAATGAGGCAAAAATGGTTAAAAATGATCATTTTTTTGCTTGTATATACCACTAACATGACATATCATGAAAGGTTTTTGGTGATATTTTAGATATTGCTTGACTGGCAGGTACTAAAATGAGTAAAATTATTCGTATATACCTTGACTCATGAACGTCGTTTTTTTAGATAGTGGTCAATAATAGTGATGAATAATAAATGAAAGAGTGATGAGATGAACCGCCTTTTGGAAGTGAAGGACTTAACGATATCTTTCAAGACCCGTCAGGGACTAGTGCAGGCCATTCGTGGCGTAAACTTTCATGTCAATAAAGGAGAGACGCTGGCGATTGTCGGTGAATCCGGCTCAGGCAAAAGCGTAACCTCACAAGCTGTTATGAAGCTGATCCCGACCCCTCCAGGCATTTATCAAAAGGGTCAAATTATGTTTGACGGACAAGAGCTGATTAATAAAACGGAAAAGCAGATGCAAAAAATTCGTGGTAAGGAAATTGGCCTGATTTCTCAGGACCCAATGACTTCACTTAACCCGACGATGAAAGTCGGTAAGCAGATCACGGAAGTGCTTTTCAAGCATGAAAAGATATCCAAGGACGCTGCTCGCAAGCGGGGTATTGAGTTGCTGAATCTGGTAGGTATTCCGCATCCTGAACAGCGTTTTAACCAATATCCGCATGAATTTAGTGGCGGTATGCGTCAACGTGTCGTCATTGCGATGGCATTGGCTGCTAATCCGAAACTTCTGATTGCCGATGAGCCGACGACTGCGCTGGACGTAACCATTCAAGCTCAAATTTTGGAACTGATGAAGGATCTTCAGAAAAAGATTGATACTTCTATCATCTTTATTACTCATGACCTCGGTGTTGTGGCGAAGATGGCGGATCGCGTTGCTGTTATGTATGCAGGGCAAATCGTGGAAACAGGTACGGTTAATGAAATTTTCTATAACCCAAAACATCCATATACATGGGGACTCCTTGCTTCCATGCCTAGTTTGGACAGCCATGGTCAGAAGCTGGCTGCGATCCCGGGAACACCACCGGATCTGCTTCACCCACCTGTAGGGGATGCGTTTGCAGCCCGCAGTTCTTATGCCATGAAAATTGACTTTGAGAAAGAGCCTCCGCTCTATCAATTGTCTGATACACACTTTGTGAAATCATGGTTGCTTCATCCAGATGCACCTGCAGTTGAGCCACCAGAAGCGGTGAAGGCTAAACTTCGCAAGCTGGATAACGCATTTGAAAAGCCGGTTTTAGTTGAACAATACGGCAGTTAAAGCAATATATAATTTATAAATAAACAGATGATAAATAAAAAAAGGCTGTTTCCTCCGTATGGAATAATATTACGGAGGAACAGCTTTTTTGGTGTAACACCACAGGTTGCATGAGTCTGTGGTGATTTGTATTATACGGTAGCGCTTACAGCTTGCCGGAACCGGCTTGGGAAGTGACCTCTGCCTTCACGCTGGCGGATGGGGAAATTTTATCGTTCAAGGATGGCTTCCAGCCTACAGAGGAGCTAAGACCCGCGCTGGAGCCTGCGTTTACGGCCTGTCCATTCAGAAGTGTGCCAGTATCTGACAAGGCAGTCCCACCAAAAACAGTCACAATTTTGGCTGCGGATAGTCCCGCAACGTCAATGACATTGTTTTCAGCAAAGATTTTGGAGGATTTGCCTGCGCCCCATATATACAGCGTAGGGTATTCAGAGCGTTTTACATCACCTGTATAGTAATTGTTATAGAGATGGACTTGTCCATAACGTACGCGCGGTGTGCGTTGTACTGTATTCTCGTAATAATTGTGATGCAGGGTTACACGTAAAGCCCCTTCATCTGCTGTTTTGCTGTCGCTGTTGCCGATAATGGATGTTTTGTCATGATCGTAAAAGTGATTGTATGAAACGGTAACCAGATCACCCTGGTTAATCACATCGAGCAGTCCATCATGATGTTGGTATTCTTGACCGTAGAAGGTGCCGTTTCCGCTATCGGGGTGAGCCCCGTCATTGAACGTATTGTGATCCACCCATACATGCGTAGCTCCGTTAATGGTAATGCTGTCATATTCTGAATTCCAGTTGCCTGTACTGCCGTCAGTTGGGTCCCACTGCGGGAAATAATCGTAGGCATCCTGAAACTCAATATTACGGATAATGACGTTGTCTGTACCCTTTTTCAGTTGGAAGTTTGCACCATTAATGATAGCATTGTTGCCCAGACCGACAATCGTTGTATTGGATGGGATTTCAATAACGATACGACTAGCTTGATTCTTCTGTGATGCCTTACGTGCGTCTTCCAATGTACCAGAAGGAACCTTTTTACCCCATGTCGACGGATCATACGCCTTGAGATACGCATTGAAATCATACTTAGGGTCTTTGTAATCGTTCAATCCTAGCGCTTTATTATTGTCATCGACATTGGCATTGATTGTACCTTTGACATAAATAATTTTAGGTGTAGTGTTGCTGCTTTTGCCTAACGCATCGACAAGTTGTTTGCGGTTCGTTACGGTGAAAGTATTGGAGGAAGTAGCAGTAGCTCCACCTGTCGTGCCTGTAGAAAAGGCGGCCCAACCGTTTTTGCTGCCAAGTGTCTCCTTGCCAATATCGCTTGCTGCATGAGCAGGTGCACCCATAGGAGCCAGAGTAGCGAACAATAACACGGCTGCGATTCCGAGTGAACATCTCTTTTTCATAAAATACCTCCGTATATTGGATAAATGGAGTAGACGAACGAGGGAGTCCCGGGTGCTCCTGTAGTTTCTACATGTTCTATCATACTTTGTGTACCAGTATTTGTTAATATAATAAAAGTTACATACTAAAATTTTTGTCGAATTTTTAAATAATTCAATAGAGACCTTCTTTTTCCAATCAAAATGCATATATATAAATGAAAACGTTAACAATCATAGGAAATGGGAATTGTATATATGATTATATGGAGTTATTTCAGTGAATAAAGATAAAATAGTTTTTCTGATAATGTTAACGATTCCAAGCCAAAAAGTGATGAAAAATGACAGGAGAATTATGGATTTTTGTAGTACCCTCAGGTACAATGCTTGTAATAAAGCTGAGGAGGAATCGGCATCATGGCAGAGGATTTAGCAAATGTATTGAAGTTGTTGAAGCAAAAAGAGTGGGTGGACTTGTCCCATGCCTTTTATCCTGAAATTCCCCATTTTCCAGTTTTCGATAACGTTCAGGTGGATACCTTGTTTACCCACGACGATGGCTTTTTTGTAAAACAATACTGCTTTCCAGGGCAGTATGGAACTCATATTGACGCTCCCGTTCATTTTGTGAAGGGGAAACGTTATTTACATGAGCTTTCGTTGAAGGAACTGGTTTTACCGCTGGTTGTCATTGACCGTTCAGCAGCCGTTACAGCCAATTCCGACTATGAGCTTACGGTCGCGGATATTCTGGATTTCGAAAAAGAGCACGGACGCATTGCCGAACAGTCCTTTGCCGCCTTTCGCAGTGATTGGAGCAAGCGCTGGCCTAATCCAGATGCCTTCTCGAACAAGGACAATGCCGGAGATGCACACTGCCCAGGCTGGTCGCTGGATGCGCTGCGCTTTTTGGTAGAAGAACGGAATGTTGCTGCTATCGGGCATGAAACACTGGATACGGACTCCTCTGTAGCTTATCGAAAAGCGGGCAAACTGGTAGGGGAATATTACATATTGGAGCAGGATCGATATCAAGTTGAGGTGCTGACAAATTTGGACAAGCTGCCTCCGACGGGCGCAATCATTTATAATATCGTTCCGAGCATTCAGGATTCACCCGGTTTTCCGGTGCGCTCCTTTGCTATTTTGCCTTAATCTTGAGTTTAAAAGACCGATTCAGATATCGACATCTGAATCGGTCTTTTTCTAGCGTATACGGGGTAGTGTACAGCGTGAATGACCATTCAGTCCGGCTTGGTTCAAAATCATTGAAACGCCTTATGTGATAATCGTTACAGTAGGGGCCGAGATGGTAGGCTGAGTGGTGATAGTAGAGGTTGTACCGCTAAAATCTGCTATTTCTATAACAACCGGGACACCTGGTGTAATATCTACGGAGGCAATGACCAGACTTGCTGTGGTGAGGGTGAATAAGGAGCTCTGCTGAATGACTCCGTTAATATAATAATTAGAAGAATCTGTGGCTGTTAATGCCGGTAAAGCAACCACGGGAGCATCGGCGTCATCTACGAAGCTGGCAGCAGGAACAGTTGTTTCTGTTGCTCCGATCATCCCGGCTGTAATGGTTGCAAAAAAACGGGTAGTTGCTGGGGTTATGGTCGTGGTTATAGCACCCCCCGTTGACACTGGAGCCGTGGCTACTGCTGTAAATACAGGTTTTATGATTGGCATAGTTCTCATCTCCTTTCTTTACTGGTATGTGGTATGAGCCATTCGCTGGCTCTTAATCAATAAATGATTTTTCAACCTATTCGGAAACGGCATATGAACCTTTCTATTAATAATAGGGTAAATGGAGAAGGCCCTATTTTACTGCACAAAAAATGAAAGCGAATACTTGGAATCTGCATATTACAAATGCCTAAGACCCTAATGGGAGATGTGCATACAATACATAAGCATGAGAGGAGGAGGTGTGTACGGCTGGTATGAGGAGACGTGATGCATCACTAAGAAGGCAAGGAAAGAGAACAGTACATTGCAAGATCAACAAACGAAAAAAGTGTAAGCCCAGGTATCCATTCAAAGGTAAAACAAAAACGGGATTGCATGCCCAAAAGCATCCAAAGCTAATTATTGTACAACGGCGCTTCAGAAATACTCCTGCTAAACGGAAGAGGATGGAGCATACAGGAAAGCAAGGTATGCCCTGTTCAGCAGGTCTTCCAGGTGAAGCCGGAGTGCCAGGAGTGCCAGGAGTGCCGGGAGTGCCAGGAGTGCCAGGAGTGCCGGGAGTGCCAGGAGTACCAGGAGTACCAGGAATACAGGGCCCTGCAGGAACACAGGGAGCACCGGGAGCACCGGGAGTGCCCGGTCCAGCTGGAGCTCAAGGTAGTGCAGGCGCAACAGGTGCACCCGGTCCTACCGGAGCACAGGGCGTAACCGGTCCTACTGGAGCCCAAGGTATAACGGGTCCAACCGGTCCGGCACCTGACATCTCCAATATTGAAATTGTCCCTATGGCTGAGCGGTATTTTTATTTTACTCCTGATCCGATTGAATCTTCAGTCACGATTATGGCGGATCAATTTTCTGTAGATGGTGTGCAGGGAGCTTCTCAGAGGTTTCATGTCGGAAGCAATAGTTATGCTAATCTGTATATTAACGGAATGTTACAAGAAAGAACGTTGTTCAGCTTGACACCTTCATCGCTGACGATTCACCTCGGCGAAGGGGAGACAATTTCCTCCGGCACACCTATTATTGTGGAAATTGTTCAATTTAGTGTGCGATACAGTGCATGACATCGCTCGCGATAAATACTTCAAGTGATGGGCATTATTTTAAAACCAAAAATGGTTATAGGGTGCAGGTCCTTCAATACGAACACCGAGTTGTTCGGCTGCCTGTCTGGGCCAGAATGGATTACGCAGCAGTGCCCGGCCTACCGCAACCAGATCCGCCCGACCATTACGCAAAATATCCTCGGCTTGAATACCGTGAGTAATCAAGCCTACGGCTGCGGTAGCTATACCAGCAGTCTGACGAAATTCAATGACATCTATTCCAGCTTGCGAAGCCCGTACAGCGGCATCTCTGAAGGCAAGCACAAGATTATGGAATTCTTCTAAAGACAGTGCGGAGGTCGCCCGTTCGCGGTGAGGCAAACCAGAGGCGGATACAGCTGTTTCTTGAGGCAACGAGCCCTTGCGTCCGACATGCCAAAGCTGGAGACCGGCTTTAGAGCCTTGGTCATGAATGGCTTGCACCACTTTTTGCAGCGGGGAAATGTGCTCGTCGCTCCATATGCCAAGGCTGCCTGAATCATTTCCCTGCTGGGTGACTGCATGCACTTCAAGCATGATTAGCCCCACTTGTCCTAACGTCCTAGCGCCGTAATGCAGCGTATGCCAATCGGTTGCTTTTCCGTCTTCTGCCGCTGAGACGGTACCCATGGGAGACATCATAATCCGATTTTTTAGCTCTACATCGCGTATTTGAAGTGGTTGAAACAGTAAGCTCTATTGGGTTCACTCCTTTTTATTAACGGTTCAGAACGCTCGCCTTATTTCGGTTACATATGTATTTTATGGGAATAAAATGAGGCAATACACGTATCATTTAACGTATTCATGAACATTCACTTATAAAAATATGGTATTTTAGGTTTATTACGATGGATTTTAAATTAAGCACATAGACAGGATGAGCATGCATAAATATGACTTGCGTTTTAGTTAGTTTTCACTTACTATAATTTTATGAACAAGAAAACACATGTAGACAGCAAAAAGAAAGATATTCTACAGGCAGCGATGTGCTTATTTGCAATCAAAGGGATTGACGGGATTTCAGTCAAAGAAATTGGAGAGGCTGCCGGTGTGACGGATGCCGCGATTTATAAGCATTTTAAGAGTAAAGATGCAATGGCCTTGGAGGTATTCGGGCAATATTGTAATAGCTACACCACCTTAATTGACTTCTATCGCAAGCAGAGTGGGAGCTTCGTCAGCCGTTTCCATCAACTGGTGGATGAAGTGCTGAATATGCATGATGAGGACCAGTATGGATTGCTTCTACTATCACAGCATCATGAGCTGTATGTTGAAGCAAGCCAGAGCCAGAATGTGCGTCAGCCGCTGGAGGCGTTAACTGAATTCATCGAACAGGGGATTCAACAAGGTGAACTGCCGAAGCAGGATGTTCAGCTATCCGGTGTGCTCATCATTGGAGCCATTACACGCTTGTCCGTGTCCAGCCTGGAAGGGGAACTTCCACAGCAACTGGCTCCATTGGCAGCAGAGGTCAAACAACGTTTAACTGCTTTATTAAGTAAAGGTCAGTAATGACCTTTTCTTTTTAAATATAAAGTTAGTGTTTTCTAACTAAAGTCATAATATGAGGGTAGGAAGTGGCTTATATGTCTAAAAAAATATTGGTGATTCAAGGGAATCCGGTCGATGGTAGTTATGGAGAAGCGCTGGCTCAATCCTATGTAAAAGGAGCGAAGGCTGCAGGAGCAGAGGTTCGTTTGTTGCAGCTATCCGCGTTGGACTTTAATCCAAATCTATTAGGTGGATATCGTAATAAATTGCCGTTGGAACCTGATTTGATCCAAGCACAGGAGTCGATTAAATGGGCAGAACATCTCGTTTTTGTCTTTCCAATCTGGTGGGGCAGCTTGCCTGCATTAATGAAAGGATTCATTGACCGTACCTTTATGCCGGGGTTTGCGTTTAAGTATCAAAAAGGAAAACCCCTGCCTGACAAGCTTCTAAAAGGAAGAACAGCCCGCCTCATTACAACGATGGACGGTCCGCACTGGTACTATCGATTTTTCCAGGGACAGCCTGGGCATCGGATGATGAAGGATTCCACACTACATTTATGCGGTGTCAAGCCAGTGCGTTCTACGACCATTGATCTTATGAATAAGAGGACAGATCAACAGCATAACGAATGGCTGAGCAAGGTCGAGCAGCTAGGTCGAAGCATGAACTAGGTTGCCGGTTTGGGACCAGCGTGTTTGTCCTAACCAAAAGTAACGGCCTGTGACCTACAGTTCCAGTATGGAACATACAGATTCACAGGCCCAGTTCATTTTCATTCATGGTGGTTGCCGTTAAGCCATAGTAGTTAGGGACAGCCCCTTGACTTATAAAGCACGATTGAATTTCTCGACAAAATGTTCAATGACGGGGTGAATTCGTGAGTCGTCCACTAAGGACATCTTTTCCGGTTTGAACAATTGAATTTTTTTAAAATAATAATAATCATTGAGGGCTTGTTGAATGGTTATTTGGTTATAAAGCAAATACTTCACATTCATGATTTCCCGGAGCAAAATATCGTCTTGAAGTAAAATGAACTTCTCATTAATCGGATTAAAAACCCCTTTGTCCTTCCCATCTTGATAAAATTTAAGGGTCTGCTGTTCCCTTTTATCCAATGCAGTCTTCAAAACTTCGTACAATTCTGGAAATACCATTTGTAAATCCTTCAGAAACACATCAGATATTTTGCCAACTAACGATACCGATTGTTCAAACAATTGCTGAAACCAAACCCCGAATGATCGATCGTCATCCTCATTGGTACGATCCTCTAGCTGTTCTATATAGTCAACAAAAATGCGAACGACGCCTTCGATGACTTCTTCTTTTGAAGAAAAATTCTTGTACATCGTTGCTCTGCTAACATCCATGAATTTAGCAATATCGTCCATCCTCATTTGTTGAAACCCGTCCTTCATGAGGGACGGAATCAGTTTTTTCAGCAGCTTGTTTTTTGCTTTATCTTGCTGATTCTCCATTGACATTTACGCTCCCCCTTATCTGTTCCTTCTATTATACACGTTTCCAATAGGATATAAACGATTTATACAATATAGACAATTTATATGTATTTTGTTTACTTTGTTTTTGCTGTGTGCTATCATTCTTTTTAGCAAGAGCACGAAGGGGACATCTCCTAAATGAATTCAAAAGGAGTTATTTAAATGAGAACAATTAATCGAGTTTATATCAACGGGGAATTTGTAAAGCCTTATGGCACAGAGGTACAAGAACTTATTAATCCTTCAACTAGGGAAATCATCGGACGTGTCACTTTAGGGAACGAAGAGGATGCCAAACGAGCAATCGCGGCAGCAAAAAAAGCCTTTAAGACTTTCTCACGAACTTCAGTGGAAGAGCGCAGTCAAATACTGCAAAGACTACATGACGCAGTTATGAGAAAATTAGAAGTACTGATGGAGGCTAATATCAATGAATATGGTGCTCCGAAGCCCGCTGCCATTGGCCGAGTTAAACTGGCAGCTATGAATTTTTTGGACACGAAAGAAGCACTTGAGGAATTCAATTTCGTTAAGTATATCGGGAAAGCGAAAGTAGTAGCAGAGCCAATTGGAGTTATTGGAATTATTACTCCCTGGAATGCAACCTACTCTCAGATTACTGCAAAGCTTGCTTCTGCCATAGCTGCCGGCTGTCCAGTGGTAATCAAGCCAAGTGAACTTAGCGCAATTCAGGCACATCTGATCACTGAATGTTTCCATGAGGCTGATATTCCAACTGGTGTTATTAATGTAGTTCATGGTCTTGGCCAAACGGTTGGATTCGAACTGACCCGCAATCCGGATATTGCAATGATCACCTTCACTGGTTCCACTCGAACAGGGAAAGAAATTCGGAGAGGTGCTGTAGATTCGATGAAGCGGGTCACGCTGGAACTAGGCGGCAAATCGCCGAATATCATCTTAGATGACGCCGATTTTTCCACGGCAATTCCGACCGCTGTAAGACAGTGTTATAACAATAATGGGCAAGCTTGCGTTGCAGGGACCCGCCTTTTGGTTCCCAAGCAACGGCTGGAAGAAGTGAAACAGATAGCTAAAGAAACTGTGAAACGCATCAAAGTCGGTAATCCCTGGGAAGAAGGCACAGAACTTGGCCCAATCATAACAGAGAAGCAATACAATCAAGTTCAGCGATATATTCAGTCTGGTATTGATGAGGGTGCTGAACTGGTCATCGGAGGTCTGGGGCATCCAGAGGGGATGGAACAAGGATATTTTGTTAAACCAACGGTTTTCGCTCAGGTGACAGAAGACATGACGATCGCCAAGGAAGAAATCTTCGGTCCCGTCTTATCAATTTTAACTTACGAGACGGAAGAGGAAGCCATCGAAATGGCTAACAATACAGATTATGGTCTCGGTGCCTACGTGAGTTCCTCGGACATTGAGAAAGCCAATGAAATGGCAACCCAAATTGCTGCTGGTGTTGTACTCATTAACGGGGCAGGTTTTGAAATGAAGGCACCGTTTGGGGGATTCAAGCAATCGGGTCTCGGCAGAGAATACGGATTACATGGGCTGGAGGAATGTTTGGAGACGAAAACCATAACAGGCTATGACTCGGCTAAATAATCAAACACAGTGCTAGATCCTCTCCCCTTAACAACTCGGCATCAGCTCGCTTCGCTGATCCTCAAATGACGAGTGCAACGAAAAGGTTAGATTGACCTTCAAAAAGAAAAACACCGCAATGGGAGTGACTGGCTCGCATTGCGGTGTTTGGAATCGCTCGTGTCTTCCAATCCACGTTATACAAATATAGATGCAACGATTAAAACAATTCCGATCACTAGACCAGCAGGGCCCCAATAATGCATAGGGATAAAAAACAAACTGTGCTGGGTTTCTATTCGATAGCGTTGCCCTGTTTTCATCCGTTTCTCCACCTTTTCGTAGTTCCAGCACAAACTGGACTGAAGGAGGGAAATTAGCTTTTTTAATAAACGGATTGAAGTCCTGTGCCTATTCGGCTGCTGCTTTAGCTTGCTCCACTACGAAAACGACAGGCTTCATAATCCGGCTCAGCATATCCTGCTTTGGACGATTCCAGGTAACCCAGTCATCCAGCAGCAGACCGCCTGTGTCGCCGCTATTCGGATTCAGGGACCAATACGTAAAGTACAGGTTGTTGGCACCAATATAGTCTACGAGTGCATTTTGCCATTTACCCTCAGGGGAAGACGAATCGACATTGCGACCGCCGAATTCACCAACCAGCACTGGAGCTATGTTTTGCTTACTGATGTAGCCCCAGGTTTGATCCCAGATTGCTGGCAGGTTGGACGGGAAGGTCGAGTCGTTGAACCATGGCTGCGAAGACACACCAGGACCATAGTCATGTGGTGAATATACGACACGGTTCGGCACGTCCAGTACGACAGGATAATTAGCCACACCTGTCAGGTTGCCGCCCCACCAATATTGGCTGTTGTTGCCTTGTACATTATGGTCCACACCTTCTACGAGAATCAGCCAATTTGGATTCACGGACAGAATGGCATTCCCTGCACGCTGCGCCGCGAGACGCCAGTCTGTGGAGACATCGCCTGTTCCCCAGCTTGCCTGACCGTGTGGCTCGTTGTGTAAATCTGCACCGATGACGGTAGGATTGTTTTTATAACGTTCAGCTAACATCTTCCAGTCGCTGATCCAGCGGGACTCA
The DNA here is from genome assembly GCF_053006485.1 of Paenibacillus sp. JJ1683. Taxonomy (NCBI): domain Bacteria; kingdom Bacillati; phylum Bacillota; class Bacilli; order Caryophanales; family Paenibacillaceae; genus Paenibacillus; species Paenibacillus sp. JJ1683. The sequence goes on along the minus strand of NZ_CM129820.1, from coordinate 4,157,022 downwards.
GGGTACTGAGAGGTATACCATAGCTCGGATTGTCCACCTGAGCCTGGGCGGTGACGGTCAAGGATAATCTGAATACCGCGTTGTCCAGCTTTTTCGATCAGCTTGTCCATAATTTGAATCGGAGTCAATCCGACCAGATCAGGATTTTTGTAGTAATCAATACTGTCAGCACGGGAGCTGGAATCAAATAACTGATTGCTGTAAGGCAGACGGATGAGATTATAGCCTTCCTTTTTCACCTGATCCAGCATGTCGTCCATTGAGCGGCTCCACAGTCCATGCAAGGTGTAATTAGGGGTTTCCAGGCCGAACCAGTTCAGACCGTTAAATGCGGCCTCTTTCCCGGATTCATCTACAATCTTGTTTCCTTGGGTGTGATAATATCCTTTCACGCTGGCTGCATCTGCCGAAGGTGGAGTGTACCCATACAGTGTAAGGCCCATGACGAGGGAGGCAATGACGAAAAATGTTTTTTTGAACCCTTTTTTCTTCATGATTCTTGCTTCCTCCTTTATATAAATGATATTGTAACCGATTACATTTTCATTTTATGTTCAAATCTTCCATCAAACAAGTTCATAAAATTCGTATATTTTTAAGATTTTGTTCGAAATTATTAGATTTGCAACAAGGTATATTTAGGTTAGGAGTCCAGCATTTATGGGGTAGGGGTATGGGGTGAAGGCACGTTTCAACTCATATTTATTATATTTTCCTCCTGTAAAAGAAGGTATATAATAAAGGAAATTCACATTACATACAGGTTGCAGAGTACAGATATAGTGAAAATGAGCACATGCCTAATACGCAAATATAGAAAGGGGGGGAATCATGGTAACAACGATGAAAGAAGTCGCAGAACGTGCAGGGGTGTCGAAGAGCACAGTTTCGCAGTTTCTGAATAAAAGATACAACTATATGAGTGAAAGCACCAAGAAGAAGATTGAGCAAGCGATTGAGGAGCTCAGTTATATTCCCAATGAGGTGGCGCGCAGTCTCAAGCAAAAGAAGACTTTTATTGTGGGGGTTATTTCTTCAACTATTTTGTCGAGATTTACAACAGAGATTGTGCGCGCGATTGAAGATGAATGCCAACTGGAAAATGTCCAGGTCATTGTCTGCAATACCGATGATGATTCCCTCAAAGAGAAAAAGTACGTCCAGTCGATGATTGCTCGGCAAGTGGATGGACTTATTATTTTTCCTACAGAAGAGAACAAAAAATTATATGTTTCCCTTGTCAAAAATGGCTATCCGTTCGTGTTTGTGGACCGAAAAATTGATGAAATCAGCGTAGACACGGTGCTGTTGAATAATGAAAAAGCTAGCGAGCTTGCGATTGAAGCACTGATTGAGCATGGTCACAAAAACATTGGCATCATCACGTTTCCTCTAGGCAAAAAAGCGATTACTACACGAAGTGAGCGGCTATCCGGCTATAGGAATACACTCGGCAAACATGATATATCCGTGCATGAAAACTATATCAAAAGCGGCAGGCTGGATGAAATGCCTGATCTTATTAGACAACTATTTCATATGGAGAACCCGCCTACCGCAATCCTTGCTACGAATGACATGATTTTGGAGCAGGTGCTGATCTATGCCAAAAATAATCATCTGACCATACCTAACGATTTTTCCTTGATTGGGATAGATGATGTATCCTTTGCATCTTTTTATAATCCGCCGATCACTACCGTTTCCCAGCCGAGTTTTGAAATGGGGAAAAGAAGTGCGAGGCTACTGCTCGATAAAATCGATCAAAAAGAGCAGGAGCAGCCCTCAGAAATCATCCGTTTGAATCCGGTCATTAACCACAGAGAATCTGTCCAAAAGTTAAACTGAATAGTTGGAATAAGTATTTCTTCTTTTTGAAAACGTTTTTATGGATTCTATTGTAAAAAGAAAATAAAGAGCTATAATGATCTTATGATTCGAGTCATGAATACCCTTTCATGTATGTATGTTGCTGAGTGTAGTGATGACTGTAGTGATGACTGTAACTTAAAAGAGGGGAGGAGTGAACCCTAAACGGAAATTTATGATTTAACTTGTACTAAAATTCACAAAAGGCAGTTCTACTTCTTTTTACATTCCCGGAAGGGAAATTTTTTTCAAGCATTACTAAATCGATTTAGTAAGAATGAAAAATATGATAAAAGAAGGTCGGAGATCACTATGGAAATGTTTATGAGCATTATCAGGGAGCCATCCATCATTATTGCGATTGTGACATTACTCGGTCTCGTATTCCAGAGGAAGAAAGTATCCGAGATCATAACGGGAACCACCCTTTCTTTCATGGGCTTCACCATGATCAAGGTCGGCGGCGGAATTTTAGGAGGCGTGCTCACAAACTTCAGCCAAATATTTTCTTTTGCGTTCAACCTTAAAGGTGTCGTACCAAGTAATGAAGCTATCATGGCACTGACCATTGATCAGATCGGGGCGGATGCTGCACTCATTTTACTCTTTTCCATGATCCTTAACATCGTGCTTGCGCGCCTGACCAAGTTCAAGTACATTTATTTGTCTCTTCACTTGATTCTGTTCATGAGCTTTGCCGCTACAGCCGTTATGAAAGGTCTGGGTCTCAGTTCGCTGACTACAATCATCGTTGGTTCTTTGGTCATTGGGAGCTACATGGCGGTGTTTCCTTACCTGCTCCGGAATGCCAGCAAAAATATTATCAAATCGGATGAATATACAATTGCTCATGCTTCCATGACTTCTTACATTCTCGGTACCTATTTAGGAAAAGTTTTGGGCAATCGTGAACATGACACCGAAAATGTAAAAATAAATGACCGCATCAGTTTTTTGCGTGATCCCAATGTGGCAACGACCTTGACGATGCTGGTGCTTTTGTTGGTATCTGGACTGGTTGCTGGTTCTGATTATGTCAGCAAATTATCTGACGGCAAAGAATACCTCGTCTTTATCCTCGAACAATCAGCTACTTTTGCTGCCGGCTTGTATATCGCAAAAGCAGGTGTTAAGCTGTTCACGACTGAAATTGTACCCGCTTTCAAAGGCTTCTCCCAAGTGTTTGCACCTGGAGCAATCCCTGGGGTAGATGTTCTGGTACTGTTCGACAAATCACCTAATTCCGCGTTGGTAGGCTTCTTGGTCAGCTTTTTCACAGGTGTTGCCTGCGTCTTTCTTTTCCCGCTTATCGGACTGCCTGTTATTGTACCGGGGATCATGGCCTGTTTTCTCGCTGGCGGTGCAGCCGCGATATTTGGCAATTCCAGCGGTGGTTTTAGAGGAGCAGTCATTTCCAGTTGTCTTAATGGATTTTTGCTCTGTCTGCTGCCGGCTCTCACCTTGCCGCTCTTTTCTTTTTTGGGTGCCGAAGGAGTGACATTCGCCGATCCCGACTTTACTACCCTTTCCGGATTACTTTGGCTTATTTTCCGCTGGTTTTAAGCTAAACCGATTTATGAATCTTTAAAAATAACTCATCTTAAATAGATTGGGTTCTAAATGAGGAGGAATGATTCATGTTTTATTACGATCAAGATATTCAAATGGACACAGTAGACAGTAATACGACCCGGAAAGTGTTGGCCCACAGTGACCAGTTGATGTATGTCAAAGTGATGTTTGCTAAAGCTCAAACTGGGGAGATCCTGTTGCATAAGCATGTCCATGAACAGGTCACTTATGTATTGAAGGGAAGCTTTAAGTTCATGATCGATCATGGCGAAACCAAGGATGTGCAGATTGTTAAAGAAGGAGACAGCATTCATTTTCCATCTGACACTCTTCATGGCTGCATCCCGCTGGAGGATGACGGAATTCTGCTAGATGCATTTACACCAGCACGTGCGGACTTCTTATAAATTTCCTTACTAAGCAAGGCTCTTATTAAATTGGAATCCGCTACATTTCATTCTGATCTTTTTTAGAAGAAGACCTGCAAGTATGTTATATTTAACAAACGGCAATCGTGATAAACAGCAGTGTAGTGATTTTTAGAAAAGGATGAGATTATTTTGGAAAACAACGAAACTCAGCAGGAATTTGCAGAAGTATATGAGCAGCTTAAGGTGGCTGCAAACCGAACCTCCGATTGGAAAGCGCGTCTAGCTGCGGTGAATGATCTGGGTGCATGGAAGAACCAGCAGACAATTGACTTGCTAACGCACCGAATGAATAATGATATGGTATATGCTGTTCAGGAAGCCGCTTACCACAAGCTTCAGGAATGGGGAGAAAACGTACAGCCGCCTGTGCGCAAAGAGGGTGAGCTTGTTAAGGGGCTGACGAAGATTCTGGTGCGGATTAAAAAAAGCCTGCCAGCCGACCATACCTATAACGATTTTCGCGAGAAGCTGCACAAGATGAGAGTTGATATTTATGACGCATATGAAGGCGACAAGGGTGCTGAATTTGATCAGTGGCTGGAGCAAAAATGGGCTTCGTTATCCACAAGATAATGTCTGAACCCTGTCATTGAATGTAATGCTGAGGATTATTATTGGTAATGCAAACGAAGTCTTAACAAGGATAAGGTGTTATCTTTGTTAAGGCTTTTTTAATATACATCGTTATTACGTGTTATTATCAAACGTAATGAATCCAAAGAGTGCTGGCCGTTTTCATTAATCTCTGCTAAAAAGATGCCAACAAAGGGGAACGATGAGCTAGAATAGAAAATAGAAAGCGCTATCATTATCAACTTTTCTGCAATGATTCAGGGGGAGAAGGCTTATGCGTTCAAGGTTCCAACCATTAAACACATTGCGTAATCAGATTTTTATCGGCTTTATATTGGTGATGCTCATTATGATGAGTGTGGCGGGGGCGTTCATTTACCTCAATGTCTCTCACCTGCTAAAAGACAGCGCCGAGCGGCATATTGGTCAGACCGCAGTACAAGCAAGTGGCAGACTGGATGCATTAATCGGCCAGATGGACAGCCTGACAGAACAAGTGGCGAATCATCCATCTGTTCAGCATATTTTGCTGGAGGAGCGCAATGGAGGCAAGGTGACTTTCGGCCAGCGTCAATCGCTACTGCAAGTGATGCATAGCTATCAGGCTTATATGCCGAGCGTCGGCTCGCTGGAGCTGTATACCGCCGAAGGGAAGATGTTGTTTCCAATTAGAGAAGGCAGTCTGGAGGACCGTATCGGACAGGCGGACATTCGGGAAGCAAATGAGATGAAAGGCAGGCTGGTCTGGATCGGCATAGATCCTGAAAACCCCCAGTCGCTGCTGGCGATTCGGCAGGTGAGCCTGGTGGATCGCTGGTTTTCACGCGGAGGATATCTGATTACCCGCATGGACCGAAGTTATTTTGGGCTAAATGGTACATCAGCGACCAATGAAGAAGCAAATGAAACCATGCTGCTTGTAGATCGTGGAGGCGAGCTGCTATCGGGTGAGCCTATGAATCAGACTAATTTGTTAGATGTATTGCACAGCAAGACACAGACGGTTCATATTGGAGCGCGCGAGTATGTGAAGGCAGTTCAGCAATCGGAACGGACCGGCTGGTCACTGCTGATTCTGATTCCGGTTAGCGTCGTCACAGACGGAATTACGGTTTTACGGACGACACTTATTATTTCGGCGTCTCTTGGTGCCGTATTGTTCCTGTTCATGTCTTTTATGTTGTCAACATTGATTACCAGACCGATAGGTCAATTGATTCAGGCCATGCGTCGTTCACGGGAAGGGGCATTGGCCCTGAATCCAGAACCGGCAGCAGCGGTTGAACTACGGGAATTAAATGCAGAGTACAACACGATGATTGTCGATATCAATGAATTGATCCATGTCATTTGCGAGAAGGAGGCTTTACAAAGCCAGACCGAGCTTAAAGCACTGCAAGCGCAGATCAACCCGCATTTTCTTTTTAACACGCTGGATGCTTTTAACTGGTCGCTACAGGAGAAGGGAGAGGAAGAACTTGCCGGGCTGATGGTGTCCATGTCGCGGCTGTTTCGTTATGTGATCGAACCGGCTCACCATGACTCTTGGGTGACACTTGGAGAAGAAATAGCACAAGTCCGTCGTTATCTGGAACTGATGGAGATGCGCCTGGGCGAACGCCTGAGCTGGCAAATTCATATGCCACCAGAGGCAGCAAGAATTCCGCTTCCTAAGCTGCTGATCCAGCCCATTTTAGAAAATGCAATCTTACATGGTGTCGAAAATCGCATCGGCAATGGCCGTGTTGAAATTCGAATCACTCCTTCGGCGAGGTTGGGCTGGACTAAGATCGAGGTTGTAGATAACGGACCTGGAATGACACAGGAGGAACTTACAGCTGTGCGTACAGCGTTGATGGAGGGATCTGCTTGTCAGAGCAAGGGAACTGGTATGGGACTGGTTAATGTGCAGCGCAGGCTTGCTCTCTATTATGATAGCGCATCTTATCGAACGGACGGCGTGCTGATCCACAGTGCTGTGCAGGAAGGAACTGTGGTCGCTTTTGAAATTCCTGATGAATACGGGGGGCGGTAGGAATGAGTTTTTCATCCAAGACCATTGTTATTGTGGACGATGAACAAAGAACACGTCAGGGGATACATCAGACACTGGAGCAGTGGGCCGCCGGGAAATACCGGATTATGACATCGGGTAATGGCCTGGAGGCATTACATATGCTGCAAGCGGAGAGGGTTCATCTGCTGATTACAGATGTCCGTTTGCCGGAATTCAGCGGGCTGGATTTAATCCGCTCTCTGGAACGGGAGTCATATCGTCCGGCGATCATTGTGATCTCGGGATATGCGGAATTTGATTATGTCCAGCAGGCGCTTCGTCTCGGAGCCGTTAATTACTTGCTCAAGCCGATTGATAAGCAGGAGCTGCTGAATGCGGTAAATGAGGCGCTTCAGCTGGAAGAGGAGCGGCAGCGATACAAGAGGCTGGACAAGCTGGCTGACACTGTTCTGCTGGAGCTTGACCTCCAAACGGCTACGCTTAGCGATCCGGTACGGCAAGCCTTCGCCTATATGGCGGAGCATTTACACGAGCCCATTACGATGGCGCAGACTGCGGCGCATTCACACCTGAATGCGAGCTATTTTAGTGTTTTATTTAAGGAGCAAAGTGGTTTGTCCTTCAGCGAATATCTGCACCGGCTGCGAATCCAACGGGCCAAGGAGTTGCTGCTGCATACCCAACTGACGATCGCTCAAATCGGTGAGCGCTCAGGCTACCGGACAGATAAATATTTTATTAAAGTATTCAAAGCGACCGAGGGGGTAAGTCCCAGCCGCTATAGGCAGCAGATGCGTAAAGGACCGGAGAATATCGACTGACATATAGGCTGCTCACAACCCAATAAAAGTGGAATTATACCCAATGAGCGTACCCTGTTGGAAGCAGAAATACAGTGCTAAACTTACAAATGATAACGGTTACAAAAAATATAATTACAATAACGGAGGTCTAACGATGTCCAACAAGTATTCAGTTCGTAAGCGCTCACATCGAAAATGGATTGCTGGGTTGACCCTGCTGCTGTCATTCATGCTAGTGCTGTCCGGTTGTGGTGTTGGTAAGGATGGTCAAGGCGGTTCCAGTGGAGCAGGGGGCAAGGTTACACTCAAAATGATGCACCTGTGGCCAGAGGGAAGCTCGGCACAGCAAAGCAAGCTTGTAACTCAGATTATAGATCAATACCAAAAGGATCATCCGAATGTCGTCATTCAGCAGGAAGTGCTGGAAAATGAACAATACAAAAACAAACTCAAAGTGCTATCAGCTTCCAATGAATTGCCCGATATTGGCATCACCTGGGCGGCGGGCTTCATGGAGCCTTACGTTAAAGGCGGATTATTTACGCCGATGGATGACCTGCTGCAAGGTTCCAAGCTGAAGGACAAATTCGTACCGGGAACGACCGATGCCTATGCGCTGGATGGCAAAACGTATGCGCTTCCGATCGAATTGAACATAACACCCATTTATTACAACAAAGCCATATTCCAAAAATACAACTTGAAGGTACCTGCGACATTTGATGAATTTAAGCAGGTGGTGAAAACACTCGTAGATCATGGAGTTGCACCGATTGCATTGGGCAATAAAGATCGCTGGACGGGTTCGCTTTGGTACATGTATCTGGCAGACCGTATAGCAGGTAGCGAAACGCTGAAAAAAGCAATTGATGGCTCAGGCTCGTTTGACGACCCTGGCTTAATTCAGGCGGCATCCGAAATTCAGACGCTGGTGGATATGAATGCCTTTAACAAAGGATTTAACGGCTTGTCCAATGATGAAGGAAAATCCGAGTTTATGAACGACAAAGCGGCGATGTATTTGATGGCTACCTGGGAGCTGCCGAATTTTACGACTAATCCTGATATCCCGCAAGCGTTTAAAGATCAAATCGGCTTCTTTAAATTCCCGATGGTTGCAGGCGGCAAGGGCGACGAGAACAGTTGGGTAGGAGGTCCTGGAGTAGGCTTGTTCGTTTCGGAAAATTCCAAAGTGAAAGCAGAAGCCAAAGCATTCGTTGAATACTTCGTAGAAAAATGGGGAGAGCAATCGGTCACACAGGCAGGCGTTATTCCGGCGACAAAAGTGGATACCTCCAAAGAAAAATTGCCCAAGCTGTATGTCGATCTGCTGAATGGGCTGAACGAAGCCAGCAACATTACATTATTCGCTGATGTTCAGATGAAGCCGAATGCGGCACAGGTGCATTTGAATATGATTCAGGCGTTGTTTGGTAAAGCGGTGACACCGCAGCAATTTGCCGACCAGCATAAGGCTGCCATTGAGAAAGGAAATTGAAATTGACCACCTAAGGAGGTCTGACCGTGGATAAGGTCATGTCCAATAAGATCGTCATTGCTCTCTATGTGTTGCCTTCACTGCTGTTGTTATTCGCCGTGATTTATGTGCCCATCGTACTGACCGGCTATTACGGTCTGAATCAGTGGAATGGAATCGGCGCTATGACTTTCGTAGGACTGGATAACTATCAACATTTGTTCACAGACGCGGCGTTTTGGCAAAGTGCCTGGCATTCACTGCTGCTGGCCTTGTTTTCAGGTATCAGTCTGATCGGTTATCTGGTCGTTGCGATGATTTTGTCAGGAAAAATCAAGGGAGCGAACCTGCTGCGGAAAATTTATCTGATTCCCATGCTGCTGTCTTCTGTAGCGATCGCTCAATTGTGGCTCAAAATGTATCATCCGACCAACGGAGTGCTGAATTCCTTGCTGGCGTCAGTCGGAGTTCACAACCCGCCCGAGTGGTTAGCTAATCCGTCTCTGGTGCTCCTTGCCTTGTTCATTCCGATTATTTGGCAATATGCAGGCTTTTATATCCTGATCTATTATGCCGGACTGAAAAACATTCCCGAAACGCTGATGGAAGCTGCACGGATCGACGGAGCCAGTGCCTGGCAGATTGCGACTCGTATCAAATTGCCTCTACTACGTGAGGTAATTAACGTGACGATCATATTGTCCATTGTCGGCTCGCTCAAATATTTTGACCTGATCTACGTCATGACGGACGGTGGGCCGAACGGAGCCAGTGAAGTGATGGCTTCGTACATGTACCACCAGGCGTTCCGCAGCTTCGATTTCGGATATGGCAGCGCTACAGCCTTTGCCCTGCTGCTCATCTGCCTGATTGCTACGTGGGTGATTCGCAAGGTGACCGCTACTAGTGATACCATCCAGTATTCATAGGACACTCATGCAATTAGATCAGGAGTAACAGAGGACAGAAAGAGGGAGGAACGGATATGAAAACCCAGGCAGCCGCCAACTATCCGCTTGGAGTCGCTACCCGCGGCAAACTGTTAACTCGGGTCGGTTATGCCGCTTTGTATATACTGTTGATCATCTTGGCGGTGACGCAGCTTTTACCACTGGTATGGCTGATGCTTTTCTCGCTTAAAAATAATCAGGAAGTGTTTAACCTTCCACCGTTCGCGTTCCCGTCTCAGCCGCATTGGGAAAACTATATGAATGTGTGGACCAGTGGCAATATCGGGCGGTATTTCTTCAATAGTGTATGGATTACGGTTATATCCGTGGCGCTGACCGTGCTGCTCGCCAGCTTTGTTACATTTGCCATTACACGTATGAGCTGGAAAGGAAGTCAGCTGGTCCTCGGGCTCTTTATGGTCGGACTCATGATTCCGGTCCATTCGACCTTGATCCCGCTGTTCAGTATGTTTCTCAAACTGCACTTAACAGACACTTCAGTATCCATCATCCTGTCGTATGTCGCTTTTAATCTACCGACCACGATGATGATTTTGCTGGGCTTCTATTACGCCCTGCCCCGTGAAGTGGAAGAAGCGGCCGTTATGGACGGCTGCTCCGTCAACCGGATGTTCTTCCGGATTGTGCTGCCCATGACCACCCCCGTCATGGCAACGACGTCTATTATTAATATGATCTACAACTGGAACGAGTTTATTTTCGTCAATACGTTCATCAGCTCGGACGAAAATAAAACACTGACCGTCGGCGTTCAGAACTTTATCGGACAATATACGACCGATTGGGGAGCTATCGGAGCCACGTTGATGATCAGCATTTTGCCCATTTTGCTCGTGTTCCTCATTATGAGTGACCGGATTGTGGAAGGAATCGCAGCCGGGTCGGTTAAAGGGTAAAGCAAATTCCCCTGATTAGAAGAGCACCCCCTAGTGTAGACATTGGAACAAGCCTCTTGGTTTGTCCGGTGAATGCTAGGGGGCATTATTGTACAAGGCATTGGCTTTGAATTCCAGACTATTTGCTTGTGAGAAAAAGGAGCTCACTTTAGGATGGTTAGTTTTACTATATTCATTCTGATGGTTCTGTTTAAAAGTAAAGGCACTATAGAAAAAATAGGTCAATTATGGATGGTTTTCTTCATAATTGACCTATTTTATGTAACAGCTTTCCACTGTTCAAGTGATATATTTTGCTGTCGTATGCGTAAAAATGCGAAGTGATAGTTGAAGTAGGTACTATATAGTGAAATATGTTTATGATTAAATATTGATGTAATTGGTATTACGAGCTTTAGCTAGCTAATCCATGTAGCTCTCAGCGGTGTGAATATGTCTGATTAAATCTAAGTCTGGATATCTCTTATCTAAAGAATATAATATGTCAATATACTTTTTACTCTGTAAATTATACGCCACTTCTTCGAAAACCTCACTTAAATATGAAATCTCTGTTTTATTGCATATCTGCAAGAAATTTAAAGTTGAGTTTTCATCTTCACTCAGTAAATTAATTAATTCATCCCATTTATGTTCTATTCTTGGATCGTTATCATCAAGCAATGCCCGTGCCCCCAAGATTGCTCTAACTTTTTCTTCAAACATTAAATATCCTCCTTAAAATTATGGTTGTAGCATATTATCAGGGAAAATGGTTCCTATCTCTCCATTCGTTTTGATAACGCCAACTCTAACACCATTAAATTCTCCGAATATTGGTATCCCATCCATTGTTTCTTTGTGTTCAGCCATGTTAGCAATATGCTCTCCGGCATTCTTTATATCTGCCTTAGTCCATTCTTTTGGGAACCATGCTTGACCAATACCTGATCTTTTTCCCTTAGACTTATGTCCTGGTACATTACCAACCCTAACTCCATTGGAATAAGTCTTTTCTATATTGTACTCAATTCCGTTGTTCTCAAGAAAATCTATATTATCCTGGCCATGTCCACCCCCACTCATTTTCGATATCTCTCCTGTTTTTGGATTTCTAGTGAAATCACCCATGTTCGCATGGTCTAATGATTTTTCACTGACTATATGTGTTCTAGGTGGAATATTGTCCTGCGATGTAACAATTTCTTTTTCCTTTTTTAAATATTCTTTTATATTTGAAGCTTTTCTTGCATTTGTACTCTTAGTTACATTATATATGACCTTCTTTTGAATTTGACTATTTTCTTCTCTAGCTGCCTTGGAGGCGCTCTCCCGTAATGTTTTCCTTGCCTGTTGATCCTGTTGTTTATATTGGTTTTTCGTTGTTAACCTTTCATTTGGTTGTGGCTTGTAGCCTTTGGTTTCAAGAGTTTGGTTAATTTTTTGGGAAGCTGTGTTTTCTGTAGCTTCTATTTGCTGTCTTGCTAATAATTCCTGGACTCTTACTTTTGCACTTACTCCAGAAGAAATATTAAAAAAGCCTTTCCCTCTACCCAGTTTTGAAAGTATCCCTTTTAATTCTTTAGTATTGTCCATCCCCCCTCGGCCACCAACCATAAGAGGGTTTTCTGTGATAATAGCATAGAACATCCACTTTTGTTCTTCTTCGGTTACTCCTTGTTTCCTAGTTAGCATGAAAAAGTCGCCCGGATAATTATGTTTCCATTCACTGTAGTATTGTCGATCTGGCGTACCATCACTTGTACGTACAAGACCATCTTTCCCTCGATAACTCCCTGGTTTAAGTTTGGGTCTAAAGTCTTCGGTATATATGTGCCTTTCATAGTCCCGCCAGATTTTTTCATATTCTTCCTCTGTAAGCTCTGGCGGCGCAACTTCTTTTTTCGCTTTAAGGGCTTTAGCTCTAGCTTCTTTTTCTGCTTTAAGAGCAGCTTCAGCCCTAGCTTTTTCTTGTTCTTTATATTCCCTCAGCATTCTATCTTTAACACTTTTAGGTACCTGTTGATAGGCATGAACCATGGTTTTCGATGCTGCCAGCAAGTATTGGATCAGCTCTAATTGGCTGCCGGAATGCGCTATATGACGTGCGCTTGTATACACTTTCCCCAGAATCCATTTGCTATAGTAGGCATGTCTCGCTTGCTCATGTTCATACTGACTAATCAACCCTTGCATGGCCAAACCAGCCAAGTGTTTCAATGGATGAATACCGTTCCCCTTACTGCCTCCAACGGTAGGGGTTCCTTTGCTCCGAACGGGGATCGCTGCGGTTGCTTTTAGAATTACACCTCCCGCAGGTCCACTCAGCGCTCCCGCTACAACACCAGCCACTTTTCCCATCACTGGAATGGAGCCTAATAGCTTGGACACTGTACCCAACAAAGAACTAGCCTGTTGATGTGCAGCCGGACTTGTCACTTTGGCGGTAGGAGTGCTGCTTGAAGATGTCTTAGCTGTCGATGGAGCTTGCGCCGCCTCGTATGCTTTGATGCTCATCAATGGCGGTTCTGGAACAGGAGGGAGGTCAGCTACGAAAACAGGTGCCTTCACCGTACCTTCCTGATAAATCACCGGAGCTTTGGTATCCGTCTCACCATCCAGTACCATGCTGCTGGCTCCGCCTTTTAAATACAACGCCATTCCAGCTTCGAGAGAAAGTTCCTCGCCTGCACCCAGCTTCACATGACCACCCTGTATCTGCACATTCCCCGGACTGTCGATGGTAATTCCGCTACTTTCATGCAGTGTAATGGAAAATTCACCGGGGGTGGATAGGATTAGTTCATGCTCAGACATTTCTAGGCCGCTACCTTGCACATGTTGCCATATCTTCACATTCGGCTGATCATTTGTATGGCGTTGTTGTCGCAGTGAATCCGTGACATAGGCATCTTGTTCGCGATGGGTAGGCAGATACAACTCTACCTGTTCCCCGATTTCAGGCATATCGTACCAGCCACTATGTTCTTCGGCGACATATCGAGTCGCTACAGGAAACCAGCAGGCTTTGGCAGGATCTTGCTTCGGGTCAATGTCTAGTTGAAGCTGTACGAAATCCTGCTGTACCTTCAGTACTGTTCCTGTCAGCGAAATTCCAGTAGCCTGATCATTTTCGTACCGGGCATAGCGGATATCTTGTTCGGCCTGAAGATCATAGCGAGTGCGCAGTAAGCCATCTGCTAAGGTTGTCACGGCTCGAACCACGACCAGTTCTTTGCCTTGTCCAATGGGTAACGTGATGAGGTCGCCCAGCGCATAGTATTGCAGACTTTCAATCATATAGGTGACATACGAGCCAGCACGTTCGCCTGGCTTTTCCGCATCCAACTCATGAAACGTTTTCCGAACTCGATAAAATACATCCCGCTCCACCTTATGCTGCTTGCCTTCTGGCATCCCGAAGAAAACCTTGGGCGAGGCTGCGGTTACCTCTGGCACAAGTACGGAACCAAAGCGAGAAGCGAGACGTTTTAAAAACGCCCAATCCGTCTCCTCATATTGTAAAATAAATGTCTCCAGTGTGGCATGGTTGCTTACCGTGTCAATGGCATCCCCGTACTGATATTTTCGAACCAGCGCTGTGACCAGATCATCATAAGTACGGTGAATATCTTGATAGGAGCGTCTTTTACGTTTGATATCCATTTGATACGAATGGGAAGCTGCCTCCAGTTCAAACGTATACACGCCTCGCACACAGTGTACGGACATACGTGTAACAATCCCATGGAACAGCCTTCTTAGCGATTGTCCCTGATCATTCAACTGACGAATCACAATCGGCTCTTGATCCATATTTTGACCAATACAAGCTGCTCCCTGTTCTTCAGAGAGCAACCCACTGATATGTAAATAGGCATGATCGTTAATGGCACGTGTTATTTGAAGTTGTTCGATGTGTAATGGCTGAAAGGGACCATAAAAGCGTAGGCTTTCATATCCAATCCCATCTAATAATACGCTCAAGTGAGTTCATGACTCCTTTCTAGATGCGATGGGTATTTCCAAGTAAAGCACGTCATCTATGTAATGTATTACGGGGGTTGTTTGGTATTAAGAAACGAGAGGTGATATTTAATAAACAACCCAGCATATGTATTTATCGGTTAAAAGAGAGAGTTAGTTTACAGAATGACCCATTCATTATGGTATTTACTATGTGTAAATCTGGAATTAGAAGATATGAGAGGGAAGTATAAGATGGAAAAAAGCATATAATAGGTGGTATGAGGGAGTATAAAGTGATATTTATAAAAGATTGAGCTTTAATGAGAGAGGGGGGGTCAGGTTATGCCAAAAAACGATAATATGCTGGCCATTTTATGGATGCTGAATTCAGGTGTAAAAATGACGGCGAAACAAATATCCGAAAAGTTAGAAATAAATATAAGAACAGTTTATCGGTATATTGATGCTCTATGTGCCAGTGGAGTGCCTATCATATCCGACACGGGTCATCATGGCGGGTATAGCTTGCTGAATAATTTTATTAGAGCACCCTTACTATTTGATATGGAGGAAAAAAAGGCACTCCTTCATGCTGCTGTTTTTGCAAAAGAAGCTGGATCTCCTTTGAGTGAGGCATTAAGCAGTGCGACCTCAAAATTGAAAATGTATTCGAATCAAGAGCAGGAAAGTATACTTAGACGTCATTTAGCCGGATTTGAAGTGATAAATCGCATAGGAGATCCTTCTCTTCAGCCGATATTGGCAGAATTGGAGCAGGCTGTAGCCAACCAATTCTCTGTCGAAATGGATTATCGCACGAGCCATGAAGAACAACCCAAGAATAGGGTGATAGACCCCTATGGAATGGTGTACTGGAACAACAAATGGTATACTGTTGCATTTTGTCACCTAAGAAATGAGATCCGTAGCTTTCGGGCAGAACGGATTTTACAGATCAAACGCACTCCAATCCTATTTAAGCGTCCTGAGGCTTTTTCAGCTCGTGAATTTTTTATGCAAAATCTGTTACCTGATTTAGTGGGCAAGAACGGTTTAATTTCTTTAATGATCAAAGGCAGGTCAGAGGCATTGGATGACTTATGTCTACATTGGTTTTTGGGGCATCATCTGAAAGAGCGAACCGCTAACCAAGCCATCTTTTTGCTTGAGGAAAAATCACTTCATACATATGTCCCTCATTTACTCCTACCCTACGGGAAATCCATTCAGATCATCGAACCACAGAGCTTGAAGGAAAAACTTGTTGCGGTTGCGTCGGAGTTAATGGAATATTATCAACGTTAAAAGCTTCACTGACAGCAGATGTCAGTGAAGCTTTTTTATAATGAGGATAATCATGGATTACCGAGGATTGGTATCACTTGATAAATTATAAAATAGGGAGAACCTGTGAATGAATAGTACGGTATATCTTTATGTATTTGACACCATGGCAGACTGGGAAATCGGTTACTTAACTGCCGAACTGAACTCAGGAAGATATTATAAAAAGGGGCTGGGCCCATCCAAAATAGTTACCGTGGGAATGGAAAAGACTCCTGTCACTACCATGGGTGGATTGACAATCCTGCCTGACATCAAATTGGACGAGTGCAGTATTGAGAGTACGGATGCATTGATTCTACCTGGTGGAAATACATGGACAGAAACCATTCACCAACCGATCTTAAAAATGGTTGAGAGATGTTTAGAGGAAGGTATATGGGTTGCAGCGATTTGTGGTGCTACCATCGGACTTGCTCAGGCAGAGCTGCTGAATTCACGTTGGCATACAAGCAATGATATGGAATACCTCCAAATGACCTGTCCCACCTACACAGGCGAAAAGTATTACAAAATGGAGTCTGCTGTAACGGATGGAAAACTGATCACTGCATCTGGAACTGCTCCGTTGGAATTCACCGTACATGTTTTGAAAGCTCTGGGTGTGTTTTCTTCTAAAACATTAGAAGCCTGGTATAGTCTAAATAAGACTCGTGCATCCAAACATTACTATGAATTGATGGATTCAATCCAATAAGGTATGAGCATTATATTGAACGGTTAAGAGCATTTAAAGGAGGAGTTAAAATGACTGAAAGCAGAGAATATGTGGGAGTGTCAGGCAAATATACAAAGAATGGAATGCCCAACGGCTTTACATCTATTACCCCGTTTATTACCGTGAAAAATCCATCCGAAGCAATAGAGTTCTATAAAAGTGTTTTCAATGCAAGGGTTAAGGATATTACTGAATACCCTGATGAGAATGGCAATACAATCATTGTTCATGCGGAATTAGATTTTGGAAATGGTTTTTTGCAGCTGGGAGCAGCGAATCCGACATATCAATTGGTTTTGCCGCCAGATGGAGATAATGCGTGTTATTCTTTCGGAATTTACGTTATGAATGTGGATCAGATCATTGAAAAGGCAGTAGCAAGAGGAGCGAAAGTAAGGGAACCCGTTACAAACTTTGTTTCAGGGGATCGATTCGCAAGTATATTAGATCCTTGTGGAGTAAGATGGTCTATTATGACCAGGATCGAGGATTTGTCCGAAGAAGAAAGCAGTCGTAGGGTTGCTGAATGGGCCAAAAGCTTTAGTGGAGAATAAATGCATGCGATCACTTTTTGGTAAAACGTATTAATCAGCACATTACATGCCGTTTTCTGCGCCATCGTCACGCGACCTTACAAGAGTGTTAGGCAATTGTCATCTAGATCAATGGTACCAACCTAGCTGCTCCTCTATACTAATCCATTGATAGGATTATTTGTTAAGGGGGAGTTGGCGTGAGGATTTTTGAAATGCTGCTATTCTTTTCAAGTGCTTGTTTGTTGGCACTCATGTTCATTACCAATCAACGTATCCGAAGATCAGCCTTGCTCCTGACAAGCGGAGCAAGCTCCATTTTTTTAGTAATACATTTGCTTGTCGAAGGATATAGGATTCAGCTTTTATTTTTATACGGATTTACGATCCTGATACTTTCGCTTTCGCTTATAAACGTTTTCATAACGCCGAAAGTCGTTCGGACTGCCTCGCGAATCCGTAGGATGCTAGGCCGCCTTTTTATCGTGATTGGGCTAATCGTAACAGGGTGCTTCCTCTATGTGTTTCCCGTATTCAACTTTCCGGCGCCAACCGGCGAGTTGAAGGTAGGCACACAAGTCTTTCATTTCATCGATCCAAGCCGGGAGGAGACATTTGGCAAAACTGAGACAGGTAAGAGGGAATTGATGGTTCAGGTCTGGTATCCGACTCAAGCTAGCACCAGCAAGTACGCTCCCTTTATTCCCGATACTCAGATTTTACGTTATATGGCCGCGAACTATGGCCTTCCTGGAATCACGTTTCAACACCTGAAGTACGTATCCAGTCATGCTTATTCGGGAGCCGAAGTCTCTTCGGCACAGATTTCATACCCGCTGATCCTTGCGAATCCCGGCAACGGCTCGTCCAGGTTCCTCCACACGTCGCAAGCCGAAAATCTCGCGAGTCACGGATATATCGTGGCAGTGATCGACCACACCTACAATACATTTGCAACCGAGTTTCCGGACGGTCGAATCACGACCAGCACAACCAACGACTTATTCTCGCCCGACCATGATTACCGGACAGAAAGGGGAAATCGTGACAAGTTGGGAAAAGTTTTAACCGGCGATGTAGCGTTTACGCTGGACCAATTCGAGCTCATCCAATCGGGGCAGATTCCAAGTCATCTAAAAGGGAAGATTGATCTCGGTCATGTCGGGGTGTTCGGCCATTCCATCGGCGGAGCGACGGCCTATGACGCTTCTTACGATCCGCGAATCGCGGTTGGAATAGACTTTGATGGAGGGCTATATCGACTGCGTGACAGAGAGGGTCTGCGAAAGCCGTTTTTGTTTATCAACACGGAAAGCTATTTCGAAAAATTAAAAATGGTGATGGATAACCGGGTCTACACGGATGCAGAGCTTAAGCGTATGGGATCAACAAGAGAGTGGGAGGATCAAGTAACGGAAGATAAAAAGTTGGAGCTTGAACGGATGCGCGAAATGGTCGACGAAGGGGGACAAGTCCTCTATATCGAAAATACGGAGCATTTGAATTTTACCGACGTACAGTTCATTTCTCCGATTTTTAAAATGCTGGGCATTACAGGAAAGATTGCACCCGAAAGAGCGAATTCCGTTATCAATGCCTACATGCTGGATTTCTTTGATATGTATCTGAAAAATCAAGGCGGAATCTTAATGAAAGGACCGGATAGCCGCTTTCCAGAGGTGAAGTTCGTAACCTCGCTATTATAAATTACGGAACAGGCAACCGATTTTGATATGCTCCCCTTCAAGTAGACAGGTTTAATAAATAAACTGCTACTTGAAGGGGGGTTTTCCTTTGTCTAAGAAGAACGAATACAATACGATTGAGAAACTAGCCATCATACACATAAAATTTCAAAAATATATTTTGACCTGCTTCAAAGAGTGGGCCAAAGAGGGGTGGCTTGCCCCTCTTATTTGCGTGATGTTGAGCATTTTTATTTATTTACAGAAAGTGTAGCATTTAATTTCATAATTTTTCATCACAAAAAGGCTTTTGTCTCATTCAATGAGCGTGCTATATTCGATAAAAGCTGAATTGTATTCCTGATTTCATGTTCCGTAGTATCTGGGTGAATTGCACAGATTCGGAGAACCGTTTTTCCATTAAGTTGTGTCGTAAGCACCGAAGCGTATCCATTGGTCACCATTTCTTGGGAAATCCTTTTATTGAGCGAATCTAATTCTTGCTCAGATAATCCAGTTGGTGCATATCGAAAATTAACAATCGCTAACTGTGCGGGGGATACAATTTCCCAATGATTATGTTTTTTGATTTCATCTTCAGCCCATTCTGCGAGTTGAACACCATGCTCTATGGCTTCACTGACAGCATTAGTTCCTAAAGCTTGCAGTGTCACCCATAGTTTCAAACTTCGAGCAGGCCGCGTTAATTCAGGGCCCAGATCCCAATAATTAATATGTTCTTGATTAGTCTCGGCATCTTTCAAATATTCTGGATGTGTGCTGAAGCAGTTTCTGAGCTGTTGATTTTCTTTGGCTAAAACTACGCTACAGGAATAGGTCTGCATTAACCATTTATGTGCATCCCAAGTAATGCTATCTGAACGTGATATTCCGCTCAAAAGGGACTTATATTTCGAAGAAGCCAAAATTGACGCACCGTAAGCTCCATCCACATGTAACCAAATATTATGTTTTTCACATAGGTCAGCAATTTCGTTTAGCGGGTCAATGCTTCCTGTATTGGTTGTGCCTGCCGTGGCAATGATCGCAAAAGGCTTCATACCAGCTGCCTGATCATCCATTACTTTTTTTTCTAAGGCTGAAACATCCATACGAAAATTTGTATCACTTGGAATCTTTCTGATTTGGTCACCACGGAATCCGAGAATGCGTAACCCTTTGGCGACCGATGAATGAGTTTGGTCTGAAACATAAGCAGTTCCAATGCCATATTCCTGCTCGGATAACTTTGCATTGCGTGCAGCTGCCAAGGCGGTCAAATTGGACAACGATCCACCGGACAGAAATAAGCCTCCAGCCGTATCGGGATATCCTGCTTGGTCACACATCCACCGGATTACTTCCCCCTCTAGAAGGCTTGCGCTCGAACTCAGCATCCAGCTTCCGGCGTGGGTATTATAAGCGCTGGTCATGATATCCCCTAGCCAAGAGTAAAGAGACATTGGACTAGGAACCAATGCGAAAAAGCGAGGGTGTTGCATAAACGTTTGATAAGAATAGACGTTTTTCCTCATTTCATTGACAACTTCTTTTATCGGTCTTCCTTTTTTGGGAAAACCAATTCCCCTTAAATGAGCTATGGTATCCTCATCTGCAGTGTTGATTACTTTTTGAGAGCGGATATTGTTATTTTCTGCCATGTATGAATGTATGAACTGCTCAATAATTTCACCTAATTGCTGATTTGGTTCTTGATTCATCATAAGCATCTCCATCTCCTTTGTTTAACTTCAACCAAAGTATAATATAACATCTGTTGTCATATTGTGATATTCACCGATTTCATCATTACGTTTATTTTTAGGCTCTTCGCTATTACGCAAAGTAGTTCTCAAAGGCAAAGAGGGCTATTTAAAATCCCCGTTCAATGCAAATGCTGGAAATGTGATGTTGGGAATGAGATAGTACTCCAGATCAAGGCTGGTAAGCAGCTACATAGTTGCTGCGTGCTTGGATGGTAACGACGAGTAATTTTACAAGCAGCTAAGGAGGCGGGGAGTTTGTAATATAGGAGGGGAATCTTAGTTATCTGAAAAATATTAAAAAAAGAGAATAAATGTATAGTCACTTGTAAGTAAAGTGCTCGAAACGCTTTGCCAAATGTTGCAACTCAGCTACTTAATGATTTAAAAAATGACCCCAATTAGAGCTCCAAATTGTTTAGGATTTTTATATCCATTGATTCAACCGGGAGAAAAAAATACTGGTGGCCCTTAAAGATGTGTTAGGAGCCACCAGTACAAACTAATTTATAATATTGTTACATAATATGAGCCAGCTATACTTTTACTATATATACACAACACCTTAACTTCGGTCGGGAATTATTGTCCAATTTGTTCTAAGATTTGTGTGTAAGCATTCCTATAATGATCGGGGTTAGGATCTTCTCCTATTATTTTGGGTACATCAAAGTCAGACAGCAGGAAATGGTGTTTGGGTTGAACTTCATGTCTTGCTAAGCAACTCTTGCAACAGGACAAGGGACAGCCGTCAATTGCAATGATGTCACGTCCCGATTTTGCTGTTCTGACAAGTGGTTTGACATCACCACCAACACCAGCTATGCAGGACATTTCAGCGACTTTTTCTCGATCCATTTGTATAGCGATCATGTTAGCGGTTTGTGCTGCGGAGGAACATCCAGAACAAGAATAGACAAGAGGTAAATCCGTTCTTTTCATCTTTGTACACTTCCTTGTTTTTTCTTTGTGATCCATCAGGGTATCTTTGGTTTTAGATAAAATAAATTTTAAATTGTTTGTATTTTAACTTAAATTTACAGCCTAAACCGTGATTGTGATCACGACAATATTTTTGTGAAATCTGTTATAGGGCTAATTGTGTGTGTATATAAAATCAGCTAGATCCCCATTGTTTAACTTATTTCTTCTAATAGAGAATTCGCCTTATCTTAATATAATTCTGGATCGTCATTCTTAATCACCATTAAAATTTCTTGCAATAAAAAATAGCGCTTGTTAAGTTGTTTTATGTCTAGTTTGTTGCAGTGTACGATCTGCTTTTAAAATGTAAGCCTAATAAAATCTTAGGATAATGCGTTCAATAGGCTAGAGAATATTTGTGGAGTGTATGACGGGAAGGATCGAGCGAATCCCGTATTTTTCTCCTTCCATATAGATGATTGCTTATCCTGACTTAGCTAATATCCTGAGTCTTTCCATTCGGATTAACGTAATTATTCTAACCTTCTGGAAATTTCCCCAGTTTTTCTTGAAAATTTCTGGTTTTATTTGATAATATCAGGATGATACACACTGAAGCGTGAGACATCATATTTTTGGAGTGCCATCTCATGAGCAGTTGTCATAATCCATCCCTTTTTTCATCATAGTTGATTCGAATAATTACACACCATTTTTGTTCCAAGATTCAACTTTGTATAAGTTGGCTTATGATCATGCAGTATATATACATTTTTAACATCTTTCATTTTTCATAAATTTTAATTCTAATATTCTAAAAATGGGGAAAACAAAATGAAACCAGTCTTAAAGCATAATTGGAATTTAACTGAAACGGAAGCGATAAAATTACAACAGGAGTTATCTAAAAAAGTTACAAAAGAGGATCAATTCTCTGAAATTCATTACGTGGCTGGGGTAGACGTGGCATATAGTGAACAAAGTGATTTATTAGTTGCGGCAATCGTTATTTTAGAAGCAAACTCTTTAAATATGGTGGAATCAGTAGTAGTTGAAGATACTGTGCAATTCCCTTATATCTCCGGATTGTTTTCATTCAGGGAGCTACCACCTATAGTTAAAGCATTTAAACAAATAAAGACTTTTCCTCAGCTTGTAGTTTGCGATGGTCAAGGAATTGCTCATCCTAGACGGTTTGGATTAGCCAGTCACTTAGGAGTTATCTTTGATATTCCCACAATTGGCTGTGGTAAAACGAAGTTATTGGGAGATTTCCAGGAACCACCTCAAGAAAGAGGTGCCTGTTCATTATTAGTGGATTGTGAGGAAATCATCGGAAGTGTACTAAGAACTCAAGAAAACATTAAACCTCTTTTTGTATCGGTAGGTCATCGTATTTCATTAGATACAGCCTGCAATTGGATTCTAAAGCTCTCTCCACGTTATCGCTTACCAGAAACAACTCGACAAGCTGACCAACTGGTGAAAAAAGTGTTATCTAAGATATATTAATACATCATTCAGCTCTAAGTACTTGATGGGCTATACGCCCATCAAGATAAAGCTAATTTTGTACAGAGTGATCAACTGATATAGCAAGCGGAATTCTGAGAAGATAATTACTTTTAGAAATTATTTCAGTCTCTTCTTATTTTACTGTTCTGCTTTCTTTGAGTTAATAAATAATCATAAATCTCACTTGTTTCTTGTAACTTGCTAGACTTAATCAAATTGTGTTTAACATCCCATTCCTGATAACTTAACTCCACCCCCAACTCATGTTCGCTTACCGATTTAAGTTGTCCATTCTCATACCATTGAGTCCTTTTTCCTTTCGTCTGACCATAATGCATAATCTCTTCAGATTTTCTCTCCCCGGTATTATAAAACTCTCGAAGTAATCCATGTTTAAAACCATCTTTATAAAAACTAAAATATCGTAATTGACCGTTATCGTATAATTCATAGGTTAATCCTGTAAAGGGGGTTCCACCCTCGTCTTCAGGGTTGTCCAAAATTTCATCACTAGTAGAAGAAAACCACAGGTCTTCAAAATCCACCCCATTTTTTTTGATATAATCTAAAGTATATAATTCATCTTTATTTTCCATGATTATGTTTCAAAACCTCCGGTATAAAATTCGTTCCCTGTGTTATATATTCGCAATGAGGGCAACGTGGCATAGGGGTCCCTATAGGCATTTTTTTATTTATTTTTCGGGCAGAAATAACAAAGATCATAAAATCAGATAATTGGGCATCTGGCCTTTTCAATAGAGCTCTGTTCAAGGCTTTTACTTCTGCATGAGATCCTGCTCCAGCCGTCTTTATATATTCTTCCTTTATTTTTGCAGGCATATTAGTAATTCTTTCGTTAATTGTTTTGTGTTGTTTCGAAGGTAGATCTCCTTTAGGGTTATTAATATCAAAATAGTACTGCCCTGTTTTCTTATCTAATACTCCTGCTAATGCTGGACCTAATTCATTTTTACTTAATCCTGTCTTCTTTACCCTGTCTAGTTCCTCGTGCACTGCTCCCCTCAAATTAATTCGTTGATGAAGTTCAGTAGAACTCAGTTTACCATATTTAGCTCTTAGTTCCTCCAAGCGGCTTTGTTTAGGCACTCCCCCACTTTTGAGTGGTTCAATAGGTTTAGAAGGCGCAGGTTTTACGATTCCTGGTTCTTCAACGATAGACACTGGAGTTTTAATTGATTTAGAAGGTATCTTTATATTCCTGCCAAATTTAGCACCGTATAAACTTCCTACCATCTGAAATTCAGAAAATACGCTGCTTACAATAATCGCATTTGCCTGCCATTTTGGTATTTCTTCGCCTGTCCAATAGTTTTTTCCTTCTTTAGCTGCTTTAATTTGTTCTACGAAAATATCCACATTTTCTGGTTCGTGATGTAATTTGATTTCTCCATTTTTGATAGCTTCGTTATAGGCAAGAGAAGCTTGTGCAGCTTTCTGATCGGTAACTCCATTTTTGCTGAGAACCCACATAGTACCCATGAATTTTTTATCATACTCATCGAAATTATAGGATACTTTTGCTTTTTCAGCTGCCATGTAGCTGTCATAATTGGCTCTCCAGCGTTGTCTCAGATCTACAGGAACCTGCTGATATGCATGAGCCATGGCATTTGACTCTTTCAGCAGGTTCTGAATTAGTTCCAATGGGCCGCACGAAAGCGCTATATGACGTGCGCTCGTATACACTTTCCCCAGAATCCATTTGCTATAGTAGGCATGTCTCGCTTGCTCATGTTCATACTGAGTAATTAACCCTTGTAATGCTAGACCAGCCAAGTGTTTCAACGGATGAATGCCGTTCCCCTTACCGCCTCCAATAGTAGGGGTTCCTTTGCTACGAACGGGAATAGCTGCGGTTGCTAGCAGCACTGAGCCTGCAACAATCGCCGCAGGTCCACTTAGCGCTCCTGCAACAACGCCAACCACTTTTCCCATCACTGGAATGGAGCCTAATAGCTTGGACACCGTACCCATCAAGGCATTTGCCTGTTGATGCTCTGCTGGACTGGTGACTTTTGCTTTAGGGGTAGAGGCTTGGTTGCTAGATGAATCCCTAGCTGCTGACTGGGCTGCTTCATAGGCTTTTATGCTCATGAGTGGCGGCTCAGGCACAGGAGGGAGGTTGGCTACGAAAACAGGTGCCTTCACCGTACCTTCCTGATAAATCACTGGAGCTTTGGTATCCGTCTCACCATCTAGTACCATGCTGCTGGCTCCGCCTTTTAGATACAGCGCCGTTCCAGCTTCGAGCGAAAGTTCCTGCCCAGCATCAAGCTTCATGTGACCACCCTGAATCTGCACATTCCCTGGACTGTCGATGGTAATGCCGCTACTTTCATGCAGTGTAATGGAAAATTCACCGGAGGTGGATAGGGTCAGCTCATGCTCAGACATTTCTACGCCGCTACCTTGCACATGTTGCCATATCTTCACATTCGGCTGATCATTTATGTAGCGTTGTTGTCGCACTGAATCCGTGACATAGGCATCTTGTTCGCGGTGTGTAGGCAGATACAGTTCCACCTGTTCCCCAACCTCAGGCATATCGTACCAGCCACTATGTTCTTCAGCGACATAACGGGTGGCGACGGGAAACCAGCAGGCTTTGGCAGGATCTTGCTTCGGGTCAATATCCAGTTGCAGCTGTACAAAATCCTGTTGTACCTTCAGTACCGTTCCTGTCAGCGAAATTCCAGTAGCCTGATCGTTTTCATAACGGGCATAGCGGATATCTTGTTCGGCTTGAAGATCATAACGGGTGTACAGTAAGCCATCTGCTAAGGTTGTCACTGCTCGAACCACGACCAGTTCTTTGCCTTGTCCAATAGGTAACGTGATAAGGTCGCCTAGTGCATAGTATTGCAGGCTTTCGATCATATAGGTGACATACGAGCCAGCACGTTCTCCCGGCTTTTCCGCATCCAACTCATGAAACGTTTTCCGTACTCGATAAAATACATCCCGCTCCACCTTATGCTGCTTGCCTTCTGGCATACCGAAGAAAACCTTGGGCGAAGCTGCGGTTACCTCTGGCACAAGGACGGAACCAAAGCGAGAAGCAAGACGTTTTAAAAATGCCCAATCCGTCTCCTCATATTGTAAAACAAATGTCTCCAATTTGGCATGGTTGCTTATCGTATCAATGGCATCTCCGTACTGATATTTTCGAACCAGCGCAGTGACCAGACCATCATAGGTGCGGTGAATATCTTGATAGGAGCGCCTTTTACGCTTAATATCCATCTGGTAT
Source organism: Paenibacillus sp. JJ1683 (assembly GCF_053006485.1). Lineage (NCBI taxonomy): Bacteria > Bacillati > Bacillota > Bacilli > Caryophanales > Paenibacillaceae > Paenibacillus > Paenibacillus sp. JJ1683. The sequence continues at coordinate 4,130,709 of NZ_CM129820.1, read as the reverse complement.
GAATGGGAAGCGGCCTCTAGTTCAAACGTATACACGCCTCGCACACAATGTACGGACATACGCGTGACAATCCCGTGAAATAATCTTCTCAGCGATTGTCCCTGATCATCCAACTGACGAATCACAATGGGCTCTTGCTCCATATCCTGTACGACGCATGCAGCTCCTTGTTCTTCGGAGAGCATGCCACTGATATATAAATAGGCATGATCGTTAATGGTGCGTGTTATTTGAAGTTGTTCGATGTGTAATGGCTGAAAGGGACCATAAAAGCGTAGGCTTTCATATCCGATCCCATCTGATAATACGCTCAAGTGAGTTCATGACTCCTTTCTAGATGCGATGGGTATTTCCAAGTGAAGCACGTCATCTTGCATTTGCTTCTGAATTATCGAAGCTACAGATGAGTACAACAGTGAGTCAAAATAGATATGTATTACAAGGTTTGTACGCTATAAAGGGACGAGAGGTGATATTTAATAAACAACCCAGCATATGTATTTATCGGTTAAAAGAAAGATTTAGTTTACAGAATGACCCATTGGTTGGGGGATTTACTATGTTTATTTTTGGAAGTAGGAGGATGAGAGGGAAGTGTAACATGAGTTAATATAGGAATATGGTAATACGCAAGTGCCGAGATCGGATACCATTTTTGAACGTAAGGATTTGGAGTTGAACAAAATAAGGTTATTCCCTTCTGTGACGTGCAATCAACTTGCTGTGGTTCAATTACTTTAATAAAACAGATGCAGGGAAGGTCAACATATACCAATGATGTATGTATTTGCGGGGAATAATGGAAGCGATAAAAGTACGATTGAGAACCTGGTTGTTGACCTGACTGGGAATTAGCGTAAATATTGATCCTAATGCCCTGCCCAGAGGAACCGAAGAGACTTTCTGAGATGGATATTGTGAACAGACCTGAATTCTCGGAATGGGAGGATAAGCATCATTACAAGCAAGCATTGGAGAATGAAGCTTTGTACTGGCAGGGCATGAAGGACGGAGCACAGTTTGTATATGTTGTATTAGAGATGATGCTTCATGATGAAAAAGAGAAAGAAGAATAGCCAATGGAGATTAGATGGTTATAGAGAACATTAAAAAAGATGCTGGGCACCTACCAATCTGGTCATACCCCTGTCAAGTAGACAGGGTATGACCAGGTTGGTAGGTGTTTTAATTTGTCTTACGTTATGAGGCACAGGCTCAGGCTTTTCAGTTCAATTCGTCTTGATTGACTATGCTTGCAACTTACCCGCACGAATATCATCTGTCATGCCCGCGTAAGGTGCCTGGGCAATCAACTTCTCGTTGTTCACACCTGCATTTTCAATAAAAGTAATATATGCGAATTCAGGAACTACATGCTTCGGATAAGTCTCATACTTTTCACGCGATTCTTCCATCAGAGGGATGAAATCATTTTGATAGCGTACTTTAATCTCTGGATGCTCATGCACCCATTTCGGAAAGAAAATAATACCATGCATGGTCAATGAAATGGCTGGATGGGTTCAGTATCGGAGAAGCTTCGCCGAAAGAATCATAAACTTTAAGTCGGTATAAGTCGATTAAATAATTAAGGGCTTATATATACACAAATTTCTATATTATAACATATCTAGCAGTGAACTTAAGCCCAGGCGTAGAAGCCGTATCTAAAAATAGAATTCATTCCAGGAGGTAAGCTATGAATAAGAGAACAGGCTTTAGATTTTTAGTTGTAATTATGATGATTTATGTATTTACTTTTAATCTGGGTGTGGAAACTGTAAAGGCAAATTCCGTATATTATGTTTCTACAACGGGGAATGACATCACTGGGACCGGTACACTATCAAATCCATGGAAAACCATACAAAAGGCAGCAGATACCATGAAAGCCGGAGATACCTGCATCATACGAGGTGGTACATACCGGGAAACAGTAACACTTCATACTTCCGGAACTTCTGCAAAACCCATAAACTTTGAGGCTTATACAGGAGAGAACGTAACGGTATCCGGTGCCGATCCGGTTACTGGCTGGAAAAATTACTCCGGATCCATCTATTATGCGGAAATGAGGGGTTCCCTTGGAACAAAAAATCAGATATTTGTTAATAAGCAAATGCAATTTGAAGCTAGATGGCCCAATTCATCAACACTTGATCCCTTAAATTCAACATATGCAACAGTTGATTCCGGTTCCACTACAACCATCAAGGATGGAAACTTAACTCAGGCACCTGGATACTGGGTTGGCAAAACGGTTTGGAGTGTTCCGGGAACAGGCTACAAATCTTATAAAAGTACCATTACCAGCTCAAGTGACGGCTCCATTACCTTTGATCAAATAGATACTGCAGCGACAGGCGGTAACAGCTATTATATTACTGGTAATCTTGAAGATCTTGACAGTGCGGGAGAATGGTATTATGACAGCATTACTGGCAGACTTTATTTATGGGCACCTGGTGGAGTTGATCCGAATACTTTGACAGTAGAAGCAAAGAAGCGGACTTATGCATTTGATTTAAGTTCCCACTCTTACATAAATATTACCGGAATTAATATCTTTGCCTCCAGCATTAAAATGTCTAATTCTAATTACTGTAAAGTTTCTAATATGATTGCGGAATATGTCAGTCATGATTCGGATGTTACCAGACAATACAGTACAGGGATATTTATGTCCGGTACCAATAATGAGCTTAGAGACAGTACTTTGACCTACAGTTCCGGTAATCTGGTGAGTATAGAGGGAACAGGAAATAAGGTAATTAATAATCTTATTCATGAAGCAAATTATTCGGCAGCGGATATTCCGGCAATCTATCTATTGGGGGCAAACCATCTAATCAGTCATAATACGGTATATAACGCTGGGCGTCATCTGATATTTATGCCTACCCAAAACAGCCAGATACAATATAATAATCTGTACAATGCAGGAAAGCTGACAAAAGACTGCGGAATACTCTATGAATTTGCCTGGGATGGGCAAGGGACGGTAATTCATCATAATTACATCCATGATAATCTGGCAAAGAATTATTCCGGCACTGGTATCTATCTGGATAACGGTAGCAAGGGCTATATTGTGCATCATAATGTTGTATGGGGAAACTATACAGGGATAAGATTGAACACACCCAGTAATTTTAACCTGATTTATAACAATACCACCTACAGTAACGGAAATGTAGGATATTGGGGAAGTAATTTTCAGTCAGATATGTACGGCGACAGAATTTTCAACAATATCTTTACTACAGCCTTTACACTGCCTGGTACTCATATAGAGGGAAATAATATTACCTCAGAAACCAATCCGTTATTTGTGAATCCCACAGCATATGATTTCAGGTTGCAGTCTACTTCTCCAGCTATTAATGCAGGGGTTGTAATATCTGGAATCACGAATGATTATGTTGGTTCGGCACCGGATATTGGAGCATATGAGTTCGGTGGAACTGACTGGACTGCCGGGCATGATTTTTCTTCACCTCCGGACCCGGTTTTTGAGAGTGTCAGCTTACTTTATGTTAATAACGTAAGGCAATCTGATTTCGAGAAAGGGATAATCTCACCATGGGCAGCAACATATTCAGATACTGCTGCAAGTGTATCGGTACCAAGAAGCGGCTCTAAGAGTGTTAGATTGGGACCCGGAGAAGATGGTATCGAGCAGGTACTTACGGGGCTAAGTCCTAATACCAGCTATATGTGTACCGCCTGGGTTAAGGCAGACATAGGAGAACGGATTCAGATTGGCGTTAATGGCTTTGAAGGAACGGATGCATCCGCAACATCTGACAGTACATCCTGGACAATGGTAAACATTCCTTTTACAACCGGAGCAGGCGCTACCAGGGCAACAGTGTATGCTTACAAGAATCCTGGTACAGCATATGTTTATGTGGATGATTTTGGGGTAGTTGAGCAATAAATTATTTTACTGGTTTTATGTTTGACAGGATTGTCAGAAAGTCAGAAAAACCAAGACTGCCTTGGGGCAGATGGATCAAGAGGGACACTTTCAGTAGAAAATAAAGAAAGAAAGACATAAAGACTCTGATCTAAAAATGATAGATTTTCCGCCAAGGGGCGACCAGGCCTTAGGGTCATCATTTTTGTACACTCAAGGCATGTGGAGTGCGTGGTAGTAATATATCGAGATAAGAAGCATTGATTTACAAGGGGTTAAGAGTAACTTGGATATGTTCCTGCATTCAAAAAGGCTTTAGGGTTGAGTGTCGGAACATATTTTATTTACATATACAAGGCATTTGTAATCGACAGTGTTGTTTTGTAGTGCAGAAGATTATTAGAGATGTATCGGTGTAAATTAGTAAAGAAGGGGGGACCCTCTTTTTCCAACTCAATAGCATTAGTTGAGTCTCCCCATAGTTGTTAACCATTTTCTAGGGCATGAGTGTTTCTTATCCCATAGTACGTTGCTTTGTGTTGACGATTTGTTAGAAGGAAGCCATTTTATTTTATATAGTTTACGATGCTATACGTTTTTACTTTAGATGAGCTAACATGTTTTGACTGGATCTGAATTAGAGTAGTTCTTTTCAATGCACAGAGAAGCCTTTTTTCAGTAATACCTTTACACAATTATGGATAGTGTATTAGAAAATACAATTTAATCTATAGATTCTTTAATTATCCTCAGTAACTCATTTAGTTGGCGATATTCCTCTGCTTTTTTAAAAAGAATAGATGTTAATATTGTTCTTAACGCAAATATCAGAACTAAGAATAATAGTAGAGCTACAAAAAATATAATGATAAGGACTAAATCTTTTTGTTTTAATATGTTTGGGATAATCTTATTAATAAGAGCATTCCAAATAGGTAAACTAAACACTGCAAGGAAAGATATCGGCAACCAGTTCTTGGATTTGATAGATTCACTTTTTTCATCGAAATAATCTATATAAGTATCTAAAATATTCTTATTTAATTTTTTCTTGTGAATTAAATAAGAGAGTTTGTTAATTCTTATAGCTTTTAGTACCGAAATTTCATAGCTTAATTTTTTGTACTCCATATGTTTTATATAAAAAGGGTATCTTGTTTTAATGTAGTTACGTGAAGATGTAACAGATTTAATCATGAAGATAATAGATATGATCAAAGAAAATAAAGCCCCTATTAGACACCAAAAAGAATAAGATTTTAAATTGCTTGAATAAATGAAAAAAAATGAAGTTTCAAAAATAACTGCAATTATTATTGCTATAGCGGCAACCTTTGCGAACATTGTTGATATCTTATCCATTAAACTCTTCCCTGGTGAAAGTTCTTTGAAACAAGCATCATAAATTGTTTTTCTAAATAATAAATGGGAATCTAATCTAGTTTTCATAAAAAGTCTCCTTTATTTTATATACATTATCGGTTTTTAATGAGAAATATTACATATTACTTTACTTAATATATTAAAGATAATTCTGTAGTTTTTCATGTCTATAATACAAACCTGTCCTACTATTCGTAAAATTGTCTTTTATTTTATTTAGTCAGATATTTTTCAATAAAGTGAAGCTATTAATCCGTATATAACATGAACGATGTGACATCTATAATTACCCATAATGTTCGTGTTAAAATTCACCTAAAGGAGGGTGGGATTTTTTATGACGTTAAAAGAGGAAGAATATGATATTTTGAAAAAATATATAACAGATAAAGATGCGCGATATAGGCTAACTGATTATATTTCTAGACATGATGTCATTGGTCAAGAGGTATTTCCTTACATTGGGGATGCAGCAAAGCATTTTTATAAGACAGATGGACAATTTGTATATCGTCCAGTAACAAGAGATACTTTTATTAAGCGAGTTCCTATCTATTTTTACGAGCCAGATACAAGTGCACATAATATAGGAGATTTACAACAATATATACATGGTGTATTAGAAAATAGGAATTTTAACAATTTTGAACAAGATTTAGAGACACTGTACTCAACTCTTGAAAAGTTCCTTTATTATTACAAAATAGATATAGAAACTATTTTCGAATATCCAATTAAGCAGACAGGACGTTGCTCTCAAATAGATTTTCTATATAATTGGTTTCACTATCTACAACTTGCAGAAAAGTTAAATATTCAGGAACGAACACCAGAACATTTAATTGTGGCTTATAACTATGTGCTTGAAAAGTCAAACTTATGTCCAATTATTTATGATCTTCACGAGCAATATATCGGCGATTATATCAGCAGATCGGGGAATCGGTTTAGTATGGAAGGGACATTTCCGTGTAATGAGAAGGGTGACCCTATCCTAAGATGGATTGGAGTTAAAATTAAAAATGCAGCTAAGATATGGGTAAACGTAGACAACAAGTTAAAGGGGACTCTTTATGTCGAAGCTAATCATGAAACCGCAATTTGGGGAAGAAATTGTTGGGGAAGGGACAATGATGGTAGCGACGTTTGGTATGAACTTTATATTGCTCCAATGCTTATGGAATTTGATCATGTAGCTTTAAAGTCAATCAGAAAAAGAGAGAAATTAACTCAACAGCAAGTAGCTGACTCTATTGGGGCTGCAGTAAGAACATATCAAAAATGGGAGAGTGGGCATACTACGCCTGATTGCCAATATCTATTACGGCTTATGAATGTGTTGGATATTAGAGAAGCGAAGGAGATAACAAAAACAACCAATTTTTGATTTTTTGTTCAGGGTGATTTGCTATCCTCATTTTATTTAATTAGGAAATTCCCTAAAAAGTTATATTATCTAAGCGATATTCAATATTAGGCCCTTGGTATTACTAAAGGGTCTTTTTGTTCCATATATCTCCATCAATATGCTATAGTGTAAGAAATAAAGAAAATTTATGCAGGTTTTAGTAGGAATATGACTTAGTTGTTTCTTTGGTCATGGGCATATAGTCCTTTTATATTATTTGGAATATTGCGATGGGGTGAAGGTCAGTGGCAAGGACGTATTATGCTGAAGGGATATTTCTCAGTGAGATATTCGGATCAATGTAGACACGGAAACGATGACAGAATAATGGAATAGGAGGGTCAATGATCCGTTTTAATATTCGATCGTAAAAGAGCCTTCTAAGATTAGAGTATAAAAAAAACAAAATGCTGGATACGAAAATCGTATTTGCTTTACAGTCTCTCGCGAAGACTGCCTATCATAGTAGGTATCAGGGGTATAATATAGAATTCTTTTTCCTGTCTGCTTATCACTATAGGTTATTAGTCTTCTACTTTATTTAAAAAAGGAAAATGACGAAACAGTAGTGCTAATGTAGTGGGTGGACTATCTACTAAAGGGGTGGCTTTTCTATGTTTCTTTTAGAAGTTAGAATTACAAACTTTCGAAAGTTTGGTCAAGGAACAAACGGTGAACCCGGATTGGTTCTCGTTTTAAATAAAGGTCTGAATGTTCTCATTGGTGAAAATGATGCAGGAAAATCGGCAGTAATTGATGCAATCAAATTTGTATTATTAACACAAAGCAGAGAATATTCTAGACTAGAAAAAGATGATTTTCATGCTGATTCAAATGAACTGAAAATCGAATGCATCTTTAAGGGGTTTTCAGTAAACCAAGCAAAGGATTTTTTAGAGTGGATTACTATTGATTCAGATAAACAATATAGTCTTCGTGTTTTTCTAACTGCCAAAAAGGATGTTAAAGGAAAGATATTAATTGACGATGTGCATGCAGGAAGTGATAGCGAAGGGCAAATACTACATAGTAAAGCACGTGATTTACTTAGAACGATTTATCTTAAACCATTGAGAGATGCAGAAAATGAACTTGCTGCTAAACGAAACTCACGGTTATCTCAAATATTATATTCACATCCCGAGTTTTCTACGGGGGAAGATCATAGACTGGTTGAAATCATTAAGGAGGCTAATCAAAAAATCAAGAGATACTTTGATTATGACGAGCTAACTAGTGAGGAAAAAAAGATTCTAAAATCAATCAATTTTTACTTATCAAAGTTCTCTGATAACAAAAATTTGTTGAGTTCAAATATAGAAATTGCAGCAGTTAACCTAAAAATGATCTTAGAGAAAATTGATCTTTTGCTTGTTACTACGAAATCAGGTTTAGGATCCCTTAATCAACTATACATTGCGGCTGAGTTATTACTTTTACAAATTGAAAAAACTGAAGGTATTAACCTCGCACTCATTGAGGAAATAGAAGCTCACTTGCATCCACAGGCTCAGATAAGAGTGATAGATTACCTTCAAGAATTAAGTGAAAGTAGCACATCTCCGATGCAAATACTATTAACAACTCACAGTGTCACATTAGCTTCAGTTATCAAATTGAATAATTTAATTTTGTTTGCTGAAGGCAAGTCGTTTTCTTTGGCTGAAGGTAATACTAAACTACACAATGGAGACTATAGATTTTTAGAAAGATTCCTAGACTCCACAAAAGCTAACTTTTTCTTTGCTAAAGGAGTTATGATTGTCGAAGGTGATGCAGAGAACCTATTGCTTCCTACATTAGCGGATAAATTAGGAAAATCTTTTGCTAAAAATGGAGTTTCCATTGTGAATGTAGGGAGTACTGCATTGTTGAGATACTCAAAAATATTTATTAGAGAATTAGGTCCTATTATGCAGTTACCTGTTGCAATAGTTACCGATTGTGACGAGCCGGTATCAAAGATCGATAAAGAGTCTGGTGGTATTGTTATGCTTCCAGCTAGAAAACCCAAAAAAATAAAATCTGAAAAGAAAGTCAAATATAGCGATCAAAATGTAAAAGCTTATATATCTCATGAGTGGACTTTAGAATTCGATTTGGCTTGTAGTTGCTTAAAAAAAGAACTGTTCGCCTCAATTCTCATGGCAAGGGATTATGCTAATCAAGATAAGGAATTAACAGAGGGGAGAGCGGCAAAGACATATAAGGAAATCGGTGATTATTTAAAAGAAGCTGAAACACAGATTAGTGGATGGAGCACCTATGAACCCTTCATGCTAGCTTCAAACATAGTTAGAGATGTAGTATTGAAGAAAAACATTTCAAAAGCGGTTGTTGCTCAATGCTTTTCTGAAATTTTGAATGAACGTAGCTTTACATTGGAGGAATTAGAAGATATCAGAAGCGACAGTTATCTAAAGTACCTAGTTGATGCTATAGATTATGTGACAGGAGCTTAAGGATAATGCAAATGGTAACCGTAACAGATGAAGATATTGAATACGCAGCTAAAGTTTTAAATATACCAAATGGTTTTGATGCCCCAAGAGTTAACGTTATAAAGTGCATGGAGAGTAGAGATGTAGTTGCATGCCCAGGGAGTGGAAAAACTACAGTATTACTCGCTAAGTTATTAATTCTAGCAAGACATATACCTTTAAAAAATAATAAAGGAATTTGTATTTTAACTCATACAAATGTAGCGATTGACGAAATTAAAGAACGGCTAGGTGATAAAGCCAATGAATTACTCACTTATCCAAACTTTGTTGGAACAATACATTCATTTATCAGTAAGTTTTTAGCTAATCCTGCGTTTGTTAACTACTACTCTGGAAGAATTTCAAGAGTTTTTGAACCTTTAGATTATAAATTACGATTAATAAAAAAATATAAGTCCTTGTATCCTCCATTCTCAGGAAGTAAACTAGATGGTTTCCTCTATGGAAGACTCAATAAAAAAATAAAAGAATCAAAAGACAATTCTAAAATAGCAAAGGCAAAAGATGATTTACTACGATCCTTAGAATTGGATTACACCGATAACACGATAAAAAAAGTCGCTTTTAACAAAAAAACTACTGTTTTAAAGAATCCAAACTCGGATGCTTATAAAGAATACATCACATTAATTGATCAACTTCAAAATGAAGGCATATGCTCCTACAATGAACTTCAAGGACTCGCACATAGGTATGTAAATGATTTTCCAAGAGAACTACAAAGTATTTTTTCAGAGCGATTTTCGTTTGTATTTGTAGACGAAATGCAGGATACTAGCCTACTTCAGTTGCAAGTTTTAGAAAAAATTTTTGATAATGAAAAAATGATTTTCCAATGTTTTGGTGATCCGCAGCAAACAATTTATGAATCCGATGATAAAGGCTGTTCATGGGAACCCAAAGATCCTTTATTCATAAAAAACAGTAATAGACTGAGTAAAAGTATCGCAAAAGTTGCAGATGTTGTAGCATTAAAACCTTATGGAATGCTAGGCAGAGAATCGCAAAAAGGAACCCTACTTTCGCCAGTGATTATCAGTTATAAAGATAATGATGTATCACATGTACTTGAATCTTTTGCTAAGTTGATTATCAAATATAAGCTGGATGAACTGGATAATGCGATATTTAAAGCAGTTGGTATGGTAAAGGACAAAAATGAAGGGCTATCTATTACGAGTTATTTCCCAGTATTCGAAAAATTAGAGATTAGGAGTAATGTAAACAAAGATTTTTCTGATCTTAAGAGTTACTTAGTTATGCTTGACAAAGCGGTAATTGAGAAAGAAGGTATAAAGGCGTATTATGATAGATTCATTTTAGCAATATTAAAGTACTTGCGAATAAATGATATTAGGACTGACGAAGGCAGGCTTTTCTCTAAAATATCATTTTTGAAATATTTACGTGAAAACGATGAGAGATTATATAAAACGACGCATAGATACTTTGCAAGAATAGTTTTAGCAATAGCTAAAGGGAAATGTATATTAGCTAGTTTTAATTACATTTTAGCCATTATTGTGAATCGACTATTCTGTTTTAAAGTTAACATATATAAGGATGAATTTATGAACGGAACTCCTGTGGTTGCAACAATAGCTGTTAATGAAGAAAAAGTGAACATGTACAGATATGATGACTTAAGAATTGAGTTAGACAGTGTTCATGGAGTTAAAGGACAAACGCATAATGCCACTTTATATTTGGAAACTTTTTATTTTTCTAAAACAAATGAAAGTATTATTAAATTTTTGATTGGAGAACAAAGTTCCACCATTGAGGAACACGTTGAAAAACACATACGTGTTGCGTATGTTGCTATGACAAGACCTACTGATTTACTGTGTATTGTGTTGAATGAAGAAATTTATTTGGAGAACAAAGTAAAGTTAAATGACTTAGGGTGGATACATTACCAAGAAATAATATAGCCGAAAAAATATAAAGTTCTCAGAAGCAAGCGGAGAGGAAAAATGGAAAATCAAGTCGGTGAAGTTGTGATTATGCCTAAAAGCTTGAATGAAAAATCACTTTAGACTTTACTAAAATCAGAACCCATCCCATTTGATATCAGAAAAAGGGTGTAGTTAAGATGTCTATTAAGAAAATAACAATAAAAAACTGCAAATCAATTGAGTTTCTTGAACTGAACTTGAATATGAATATCAATTGTTTTATAGGCATTAATAATGTTGGTAAATCAAATATTATGAAAATTATTCATTTTTTTTATATCAATCTAACTAAGGAATTTTATGATGATTCAATGTTTAGTAAAAGTAACCCTTACAACGATGAAGTTGAAATTTCTATAGAGTATAATTTCAAAGGGTTATTAGATAAAGTACAAGGTAATACCAATGTCAATAATGGATTTTTAGATGACTTTTTTTCAAACATTAATTTCAGTCAATTTCATAGTGGTTTGGATCCTTTGAATGATATAGTAGAGAAAGTAAAAAAATATGCTGATAAATATATTAAAAATGATAAGTGTACGCTTACTCTAAAATACAACCGTCAAAATAAATCAATTAATTGGAATATAAAAGACTATGAGTTTCGAGCATTTATATCTGTGAGGTTCCCTGTCTTTTTTTTAGAGTCTAGAAATATTGACCTTTATAATTGGGAATCCATCTGGAAGCTCATAGGAGAAATAGCTCCGTTCAGAAAAAAAGTCTCTATAACAGGAAATATTGAAGGGATTTTTGAATTAGATGATGAGGGACGAGATAATTACAGTACAGTGATTCAAGATATTATCTCAGAAATTGAAAAATCAAATATACGAGTTAAGCAGTCAAATATATATGAAAAAATCAGTCAGATTATACAGCTTCAATTAGGGGGTAATGGCTTTGAGTACGAAGCTCATAATTTAAAAATTGGTTCTTATGGAATGAATTCTTATTCATTTATGAGCTTATATGTGAAATTAATCTTACGCCTTTTTAATAATAAACATTTATCGAGCCCGTTGATAATGATAGATGAGCCAGAACTTCATCTTCACTTAAAAAAAGTAGAGCAATTTACAAGAGAAATCAAAGAATACGAGAGATTCTCAACAACTAAATGGATATTTGCCACTCACTCCCCGACTTTTGTAAAGAACATAATCGTTGAACATGAGAACTACGAAATATTTCACGTAACCAATACAGAATTTTTTAATAAATCTTATGTATCGAGAATAAATGGATTTAAGGAAAAAAAACATAAACTAATATCAGATAATGAAGCTAATTTATTCTTCTCAGAGGTTTGTTTCTTTGTAGAAGGGGATACAGAATTAGAGGTTTTTAGAAACAACAATTTGCGTATTCTGCATCCTAAATTGAATAAAATAGATATATATGCTTTTGATGGAAAGGAGGATAAACTTAAATTAGTTAATCCGAATGATAGAAAAACTAAAATAAATTATTTAGTTATGATTGATATGGACAAGATATTGAACTACTCTCCTAAAAAGAAAAAATATATGCTTTCAGGTAGTGCTTATTTAAATGTGATTAAAAACAGAAACATTATTAAACGTGAAAAATATCACTATACAAAGAAGTTTAATGATACATTTAGAGTCAGAAGCGAGATAACACAAAGATTAAACTCAAATAAATTTGAGGTAGATTCCACAGGACTTTGTATTGAACAAAGTGAGGAACGAGCTGAACTAATCGAACTTATCCAGCAATATTATGATCAGTACAACTTTATGCCATTAGAGACAACTATTGAAGGTGCTATTATCAATAAGAGGAGCTACCACCTCTTCTTGCAATGGATTAAAGAGCATGATTGGAACCAAGAGAATTTTGATAATCTGTACTCCGATTTACAGACGGAAGATCATAAAGCAACCTTTCTTAGGTTGGTCTTTTTTGGGAAAACAGATTGGTTCAGTAGTGAGAAAGAAGGAAATAACAACAATCAAGAGTTCGTGAAAAAATTAAAAGTTATAAAAGAGATACGCAAGCAATTAAAAGAATCTACACTTGATTTTGGAGATAAGACAAGCGGTTGGGTTACTAACTATCTTAATTGGTTCTTCGATAGAAAATTAAAAATAGAAAAGTCCGAGGATGTATTTGTAAATAGAAGCTTATTTCAAGCGAGCTTTCCCGAATTAGGAAAAGTTATTGAGAAACTGGAGAAATTGTTATAAACTAATTCTAAAGTACTAGGGTAAGTAGTAAAATCTGAAGTAGTTATTTATTGACTACAGATGCCATGATGACAGTTTTTTTATCCCTTATACAAGAAACTAAAAATCTCTTGTGACGTGCTTAGTAACGGGTGTAGGGAAAATCCATGGTTTGAGGCCTGCTAATTGTCGCGCTAGTATACGCTTATTGGCCTATGCATTAATTTCGAGGTTCTGGGATGTACTTACCCTTGCTTTTTTTAGGAGAATTTAAATGCGTATTGAGAGTTTAAGTAAATTCGAGAAAAAGGTTCTTCGTGATAGTGTATCTCATTATGTTGACCTTCTAACTGAAGAGCAACTACTTACAGCATATTATACGAAAATAATTAAAAAGAAGGATAAGTCCGATAGAGTTATTCATTGTATAGATAATGAACATTTGATATATAAGATTCAAAAACAACTGAAGAATAATTTTCTTGATTTCATTCCTCTTTCTAATTATGCATACGGATATGTTAAGGGGAAGTCATATTACGATTATCTTAAACCACATGTAAAACACGGCTACTATATGAAGTTGGATATTAAAGATTTTTTTCACTCTATCAAAGAAAAGGAATTAAGGGAGGTTTTAAAATATTACGTTGATGATGTTAGTATTAATGAAAGTTTAACTATTTTAGATTTTATTACTAAAGTTGTTACTGTTAATGAGTTCCTACCCCAAGGTGCAGTAACTTCACCTGTCCTTTCCAATATTTATTTCAGATTCCTAGACATCAGAATATCTAGATATTGCCGCAAGTTTGGTATAAATTACACTAGGTATGTTGATGATCTACTCTTTTCATCTGATAATTTATTTATCCATAAGAGAGTATTTATCAATGGAATTACAAAAATTCTTAAGAGCCAAGGATTTCAACTAAATCCTAAAAAGGTTCGGAAAACGAAGTCTGAGATATCCTTAAATGGCTTTGTAGTGGGTGAAAACATTCGTTTATCTCGTAAAAAAACAGCAATTATTTCTTCACTCATTTATTACTATCAATGTTCTCCCAACAAGACTCTTGAAGAATTACTAACTGAGGTCGAAAAGAACCTTGAGATAAAGATCAAGATATCCAATCTTCATAACTTTTTAGCAGGTTATCGATCTTTTTTACTTGGTTTGTTACCTTTTGATAGCGTAGGAGTTCTTCCTGAGGTTATAACAAGAACAGACAAGAAAATTTTATATAAAATAAACGAAATAGAGAAAATATTAGATCTGACTGCTGCTAATATTTGATAGGTTTCCTCGTGGTCACACTTTTTTGCTCTTGAATGCTACGGCGCACTCAACAGTGAAACAAGAAATTCAAAAAGAGCCTTGTCCCGGTTTTTGCTCACATTTTTTTATCTTACAAGACCCCATCTCTCCACTGTCAGCGATAGGTCAGAAAATATTGTTCGGTATGCATTGCGTGGGAGAGATCTTATTATTCCAAATCAAATTGATGATCAAGTTTAAAGGTCTAGCAATCGATGCTAGGCCTCTATATGGTCTCGCTTCACAAAAACTTTCTTTCAGCAAATGATGACTATTTCTTTTCTTCCATCTCAACCAGATCAATAATCTCCCGAATATCTTCGATATTCATGGCTTCGGCTATTCTTTCGATATGATTAAAATTAATGCTCTCACGTTTACCTGATTGAAGTTCACTGAGAGCGGCGTGACGAACATCTGATAAACGTGATAGTTCTCTCAAGGAGATATTGTGTTTTCTCGTAATTTCGTTTATTTTCACAACTACTTTCTTTGCCATTAGGGTCCCCACCTTATTTTACAAATTTTTCTTGACGATACGCATAAACGTAACATATAATTTTTGTAAAACCGGTACTCATATACGTACCAAAAGGTGGGGAATATTTTGACTTCTCAGAGTGACATGGTAGCGGAGTATGAAAAGTTAGTAGAACTTGAAGAGCAATACACAGAGAGGATTCAAACTTGTATTAAATTACTTGGAGATGCGTTTAACATTATCGCTCCAAAGCAGGAGCGTTGAGCATGGATTCAGTTAAGGAAGCAACCTATTATTTACACTCAACGGAGATTGAATTAAACCATGTTTTGTACTATATCCGTTTAGAGAAAAGTATTTTAACTAATCAGTTAGAGATTGAAACAAAATGAAACAAACCCAAGCATAGCAGCGGAGGGGACGGAATCGTTCTGAAGAAGCAGAGCGTTCGCCTTTGACCCCGGATTTTTACCGTTAAAATATAATCAAAAAATCTGGGGGCAACAGCGATCGGAAGAATGATCCGTGCACGTAGCGGCCTTACATGCACGTACTTGCTCATTCCGCCCAGTAATCAAAACGCCCAAATAACCCGACATGACCCTTCACGGTCTAATCGGGTTTTCTCATTTCAATCCCTCCATCCCCGCGCATAAGTCTCACACCCCCCAAAAACAAACCGCTGCCCAGATAGTTACACCCACTCCCAACATCATGTATAGTAAAGTTATGGGAAATAAACATGAGCCTGCATATGATCTTGATCGCTTAGACGTACAATATGAAACATGGCAAAAATGAGGAGGAACGTGATGATACATCCAACACAGATTCAGGATATGCTGCAAGCCGCGCTGGAGACGGGCGGAGATTTTGCAGAGGTGTTCGTCGAGGACCGTACCAATGGACAACTGGGCATGACTGGGGGAGTCGTGGATACGGCGCTGTCAGGCCGGGATTTTGGGATTGGCATTCGAATCATGAAGGAGCATTTTTCGGTGTATGCGTACACCAGTGATATGAGCGAACAGAGCCTGATCAGACTGGCCAAATCGGCTGCCAAGGCTATTCGTGGCGGTGGAGCACCAGGTACACACACGATTACACTTCATCCCCATGTCATCCCTAACCAACATCCAATTGCGATCATCCCTGACGGTTCGCAGAAACGCGCCAAGATCGACATGATGAGACGGGCGCATGAGGCGGCAAGCCAATACGATCCTTCCATTACGCAAACCTCTGTTGGGATTAGCAACTCGGTCCAGAACGTCTTAATCGCCAATAGCAACGGACTGCTGGTGGAGGATACCCGTACGTATACCCGCATGAGAATAAGCGCGATTGCGACTGATGGGGAGCATAGACAATCCGGGTTCCGTGGGCCGGGAGCGTATGCAGGGACTGAATTCCTGGAGAACCTGAATATCGAAGAAAATGCCAGACACGCCGCTCGCATTGCGTCCACGATGGTCAAAGCGGGATATGCGCCTAGTGGCAGACTGCCTGTCGTGATTGAGAATGGCTTTGGTGGCGTTCTTTTCCACGAGGCGTGTGGACACGGGCTGGAATCTACGGCGGTGGCGCATGGAACTTCCGTGTTTGCGAATAAGATCGGGCAGCAGGTGGCTTCACCGCTCGTTACAGCTATAGACGATGGAACGATTCCGAATGCGTGGGGCTCGCTCAATATCGATGATGAAGGTGCACCGACACAGCGCAACGTATTGATCGAGAACGGCATTTTAAAAGGATATCTGATCGACCGCATGGGCTCGCGCCAGATGGGTGTACCTACGACGGGATCAGGACGAAGACAGTCCTATAAATTCGCGCCTGCATCCCGTATGAACAATACGTTCATTGCGAATGGCGAGTCTACCCGTGAAGAGATCATTGCCAATACGGAGTACGGGATCTATGCCAAATCGCTGGGCGGTGGTTCGGTGAACACCTCGACGAGCGAGTTTAATTTTGCAGTCGAAGAGGCGTACATGATTCGCAACGGTAAAATTGCCGAGCCGGTCAAAGGCGCAACGTTGATCGGCAAAGGCATTGAAACCTTGCAAAATATTGATATGGTCGGCAACAATCTGGATCATGGTCAGGGGATGTGTGGCTCGGTCAGCGGAAGTCTTCCGGTCAACTGCGGACAGCCGACAATTCGCGTATCCGAGATGACCGTCGGTGGACGAAAGGGGGAATAGGCGATGAATATTCAGCAATTTCAGGAAGTGTTGTTTGCCAAAGGTCGGGAAATGGGCTATGCGGATATGGAAATCTACTATGTAAATGGACGTTCTACCTCGGTAAAGGTACTGAAGGGAGAAATTGACCAATATACCATCGTTGAGAATGGCGGACTTTCCTTCCGTGGTGTTATTAACGGGAAAATGGGCTATGCCTCTACGGAGAAGCTGGAACCGGATGTGATCGACTTTTTATTGGAAGAAGCACGCAGTAACGCGGACATATTGGAGAGCGAGGAGCAGGATGAGCTGTTTGCAGGCTCTGAGAGCTATCCTGAGCAGCCTGCCTATGCCGTAGCGTTGGCTGACACAGTTCCTGAAATTCTGATCGAAGCGGCGCTGGAAATGGAGCGTACAGCGCTTGCCGCAGACCCACGGATTGTGATGGCTCGGCATTGCTCGGTCAGCATTCGTGAAAATGAGGTCCTGATTGTGAATACTAAAGGACTGAACTGTCATCGTCGCAAAAGTCTGGCGACCGCATATGTGTATGTGATTGCAGCCGACCATGGCGAAACCGTTACCGGGGGCTGGCATGATTATTCGCTGCGGAGCGTGGAAGAGATCGATATTGTAGATGTGGCGCATAAAGCTGTGAAAGAGGCTGTTTCCAAGCTGGGGGCGCACACGATCCAATCGGATAACTATCCGGTCATTTTCCGTCATGATGCAGCAGCGCAATTGCTGGCTGCGTATACGTCGGTATTTTCAGCAGAATCGGTGGATAAAGGCTTTTCACGCTTGGCTGGGAAGCTGGGGCAAAAGGTGGCAAGCGAACATATCACGCTGATTGATGATCCGCTAATGAAAAACGTTCCGGCAGGCAGCACGTTTGATGCGGAAGGCAGTGCGACACGCCGCAACGAGATCATTAAGGATGGCGAACTGCGGACGTATTTCCATAACCGCAAGACGGCCCGCAAGGCTGGGGTACAGAGTACCTCTCATGCTTCCAAAGGCAGCTATAACGGTAAAATTGGAGTGTCGTATCATAATCTGTACGTGGCTCCAGGCACGTGTACATTGGAGGACATGATTCGCAAGACGGATCGCGGGTTGATGATCGTTGAGCTGCAAGGGCTGCATGCAGGTACAAATACGGCGTCTGGTAACTTTTCGCTGGCTTGTCTGGGATACTGGATTGAGCAGGGGCAGGTGGTCAGAGCGGTCAATCAGATTACTGTATCGGGTAACTTCTTTGATGTGCTGCAGCAGGTAGAGGAAGTTGGCAACGATTTGCGCTTTACAGGAAGCTGCACATCTCCTTCGCTCAAGCTGGCTGCACTTTCGATTTCAGGCTCCTAATGGCTGGAGCAGCCTTCTTTTTTCAGACTTACGACCTGTTCCTGACGTTCTGATTGTCTAGCAATGACAGATGCCTGATGCATCGGGGTATGGTAAAGTAGGAGAAAGTCTTTAAAATATGAAAAAAAGGCTTGGTTACAGCACCGCGACAGGGTATTATAGACAATAATATATTCGAAAAAAGGTTCGAATTGAATTTTTATTGGGGGATGTATATGAGATATATAAGCACTAGAGGTCGCGTAGAAGCCAAGGGATTTATTGATACTGTGCTCATGGGGTTAGCTGACGATGGAGGACTAATGGTGCCAGAGCAGATTCCGACCGTGTCGGCAGCTACGCTGGAGCAATGGGCGACATTGAGCTACAGAGAGCTGCTGCTGGAAGTTTTTGCGCTGTATATCAATGATGAGATTCCTCGTGAGGATTTGGAGCAGCTGGTGGAGCGCAGTTATGCAAGCTTCCGTCATCCGGAAGTTACGCCAGTGAAGAAGATCAACGATTCCCTGTCTATTTTGGAGCTGTTCCATGGGCCTACGTTTGCGTTCAAGGATGTGGCGCTGCAATTTATGGGTGAATTTTATTCCTACGTGTCCAAAAAGCAGAATGAGATTATTCATATTTTGGGTGCAACCTCGGGTGATACGGGAGCAGCAGCGATTCAAGGCGTGCGTGGCAAGGAAGGCATCAAAATCTGTATTTTGCATCCGCATCAAAAGGTGAGCAAGGTACAAGAGCTGCAAATGACGACAGTAGACGATGAAAATGTACTGAATCTATCAGTAAAAGGGAACTTTGACGATTGTCAAAAAGTAATTAAGGACCTGTTTGCCGATCTGGATTTCAAAGCCAAACATCATCTGCGGGCGATTAACTCGATTAACTTTGTGCGCATTTTGGCGCAGACCGTATATTACTTCTATGCTTATTTCCGGGCGCAGGAGTCTGCGGGTACGAAGAAAATCAATGTCAGCGTGCCATCCGGCAACTTTGGCAATATTTTCTCCGGCTTTCTTGCGAAGAAAATGGGTCTGCCTATCCATAAGCTGATCATTGCCACGAACGAAAATAATATTTTGGAGCGCTTCGTGAAGACAGGCGAATACCAGCCGGGCGATTTCAAAAGCACATACAGTCCTTCCATGGACATTCAGGTGGCAAGTAATTTCGAAAGATACCTGTACTACTTCCTCGGAGAGGATGCAGTCAAGGTATCTGAATACATGAATAACCTCAAAACCGAGGGACGGATTGTGATCGGTGCAGAGGATTTGAAACGTGTCCAGCAGGATTTTGAAGCGCTGGGTGCTTCGAATGAGCAGTGTCTGGAGCTGATCAAAAAGTACAAAGCTGAATACGATTATTTGCTTGATCCGCATACGGCTTGCGGTATTGCCGCGTATGAGGCGTATAATGGCGCGGACGAAGTCTGTGTGACCTTTGCGACAGCACATCCGGCCAAATTCGATGAGGCGATCCGTCTGGTGGACATTAAGCAAGAGTTCCCGGCGCAAATTGAACAATTGTTCTCCAAGCCGCAACACCAGCAGGTGGTAGACCATGACGAGGCCGAAATTGTGTGTCAGCTTGAAGCCTTTTATGTGTAACAGAATATTTCCGTAATGGTGAGTTGTTACATTCTTACGGATGGGAAAGAGGCTGCGTCCTGGGCGCTAGCCTCCTTTTTTATATCCATATTTTCCAGATATAATGTATGTTTTAGTTTCAATTTGTTCACATTATAATGCCACATAGAGTAAGGTGTTAGAGCCTTAGAAATCGTGAAAAAAGCCCGTAAATCAAGGGATTTGGCTTTAGGAATATAACAGGCAGTGGTAGGTTCATAGAGTTATTTAATGAAGGATACAAAAATCTTTTATAGGGAAATTGGATGTATTTATATAAAAAATCATGTATAGTTAACTAAATTTTATGAATACATAAAGTTCCACTCTCGAAGGTGCAGAATAAAAGTCATTCCGTCATTTAACAGAGGGGCTAATTATAAAAGGGGTGTATTAAATAATGACCATGATCCGTCCAGAGCAGAGTCAACAAGCAGCAGCCGAATATGTGCAGTCCGTTTTTGAGAAGGTTATCGCGCGCAATCCTCATGAGAATGAATTCCATCAGGCCGTCAAAGAAATTTTGGATTCGCTAATTCCGGTATTGGCTAAGCATCCTAAGTATATGCAGCAGGGGCTTTTGGAACGGCTGGTGGAGCCAGAACGTGTCATCACCTTCCGTGTACCTTGGGTAGACGATGCAGGCAATGTACAGGTCAACCGTGGCTTCCGCGTACAGTTTAACAGTGCGATTGGTCCTTATAAAGGTGGACTTCGCTTCCATCCATCTGTGTACCTGGGTATCGTCAAATTTTTGGGCTTTGAGCAAATTTTCAAAAATGCGTTGACGGGTCTTCCTATCGGTGGCGGTAAAGGCGGTTCGGATTTTGACCCCAAAGGTAAATCAGATAACGAAGTGATGCGTTTTACACAAAGCTTTATGACGGAGCTGTATAAATATATCGGCCCAGATGCCGACGTTCCGGCAGGGGATATTGGTGTAGGCGGCCGTGAGATCGGATACATGTTCGGGCAATACAAGCGGATTCGCGGAGGACACGAAGGCGGCGTCCTGACGGGTAAAGGGATTCATTACGGAGGCAGTCTCACACGTACGGAAGCAACTGGCTACGGTTGTGTGTATTTTGTAAACGAGATGTTGCAAGCTCAAGGTTTGTCCTTTGAAGGACAACGTGTTGTTGTGTCGGGCTCGGGGAACGTATCCATTTATGCGATTGAAAAAGCACAGCAGCTCGGTGCTACAGTCGTGGCATGTAGTGACTCGAATGGTTATATCTATGATCCAGACGGTATTGATCTCAAGCTGGTGAAGCAGCTTAAAGAAGTGAATCGTCTGCGGATTAGCGAGTATACGAAAGAGCGTCCAGGCGCAATCTATACAGAAGGCTGCTCTGGAATCTGGTCAATCCCATGCGACATCGCACTGCCATGTGCGACACAGAATGAAATCGACGAGCAAGCAGCACAGTTGCTGGTAAGCAATGGCGTAAAAGCAATCGGTGAAGGTGCCAATATGCCGTCCTCGCTACAGGCGATTGAAGTATTTTTGGAGAACGGAGTTCTGTTTGGACCAGCCAAAGCTGCCAATGCAGGTGGAGTAGCGGTTTCGGCGCTCGAAATGTCGCAGAACAGCATGCGCCTGTCATGGACCTTTGAGGAAGTGGATGCCAAGCTGCATGATATTATGAAAAATATCTATGCTAACAGCGTGAAGGCGGCTGAGGAATACGGCGTGCCAGGCAATCTGGTGGTCGGAGCGAACATCGCCGGATTTGTGCGTGTGGCTGATGCTATGCTGTCTCACGGAATTATCTAACTCAACGTCACAATTCCTTTTCTCCATTGTACAATGATTGAATAACCTAGCTAATAAAAGCAAAATTGAAGCTGAGCGGCTCCGTGTGAGTCGCTCAGCTTTTATTTGGCATGAGGCACTTTATTTTTCTCAGGGACTTGATTTATTGCTAAAGAGGATGTATATTACTTGATAGATCAATAATTGATGGATCAAAGGTTGGATCACGAGGCCCAGCGATATGCTAAAGGGAGGAGAGATTGATATCACCCAGACACCATCCGAGGCTGAGTATATTTTTGATATGCTGCTGCTACTGAACAAGCAGATTAGCTCCAAGTTCGAGCGGTGTGCAGGAGTCAGCGCATCCAGATTGCAGCTATTATGCAAGCTGTATCAAGTGGAGGAGATTAGTCAAACGCTGCTGCAAAAAGAGGTTGGCATTGACGCTGCAGCCGTTACGCGTCATTTGAAGCAACTGGAAGCGACAGGAATGGTCACACGACGCACGAAGCCAGAGGACAACAGGGTTACCTTGGTAAGCCTGACCGATTATGGGCGTGCGCGTATTGTCATCTTTAAGCAGGAGCGCTCGCAGTTTGTAGCTCAGCTGCTACAGAGCTTCGACGAGACCCAGCGGCAGCAGCTAGCTGATATGCTGCAAGTGATGAATAGTCATATATCCAGTATGGACTGACAACATTGTAATTTTACATTTACCCACAGAGGAACAAAGGAGAGATTGGAATGAGTAATACGAATACATCCAATATTGTAAAAACGAATGATTTTAAAGAAATCGCATTGGGACGCCGTTCGGTAAAAGTATACGATCCGTCCGTGAAGATCAGCCGCGAGGAAATGACTGAGATTTTGACGGAAGCTACACGTGCACCATCATCCATTAATCTGCAACCTTGGCGTTTCCTTGTGATTGACAGCCCAGAAGGTAAGGCAACCCTGGCACCATTGGCTCGTTTCAACCAACGTCAAGTGGAGACATCTTCTGCTGTAATCGCTGTGTTTGGGGATCTGAACAACTTTGATAATTTCGAACAAATCTTCGGAGAAGCTGTAGAACTGGGCTATATGCCACAAGACATTAAAGAAATGCAACAGGAAAAAGTAACAGCCCATTTTGCTGCGCTTGATCCAGTTGTGAACAGAGAAACGGTCCTGATCGACGGTGGTTTGGTATCTATGCAGCTTATGCTGGTGGCACGCGCTCATGGCTACGATACCAACGCTATCGGTGGTTATGAAAAGGATCAAATTGCCGAGGCCTTTGGTATGGACAAAGATCGTTATGTTCCTGTTATGCTCATTTCGATGGGTAAAGGAATCAACGAGGGGCACCCGTCCACACGTTTGCCGATTGATCAAATTGCACAGTGGAAATAAGTTAAGTTATATCTATACGCACCAAAAAATATACGCAACATAAAAAACAGGCGGAGCAAAGGACATTCCTTTGCTCCGCCTGTTTTTATTTGCTCGATGTAACGCTGATTCGGGAATTGATGACGTCCTTTAGTCTTCGGGTGATCCTTGACCTATATTCGCTCCCGGCGTCTGTCCATAGTCAGCAGTGTCATTCTGAGGTGGATGATCGCGCTTGGGCCATATAATCTGGTGAGAAGTATGGCTAAGCTCCTCATAAAATAACGGTGCTTTCTTGAACAGGCGTATGACCAGATGGAGAAAGAACCATCCGTTCAACACCAATAGCACAAGACCGATCAGCACACTTACCCAAGGGGACACTTGAGACCGCAGCACAGGTCCACCCAGTACGTAATTCAGTCCAAAATACAACCAGTACAAGAGACTGTACCGCTTGATGAGCTCCCACAGGGAAACTCGTTTTCCTCTCCCTGTAAGATGAATACGTACCAGCCATTTCCCTGGAGTCCGTCCATTCGTCAGGTAAGGAACCACCATAAAGTATATCCCGCTGGAAATCCAGAAAGCAGCAGATACATGCAGGGACTCCATCATGCCGAGTAACCCTGTCCAAAGGATAGAATCCACTAAGAAGGCTACTCCTCGTCTCGTATAGGACACCCGTTTGGTTGTAATGTCCACATGCTTGTCCAGATGCTCCAAGCGGGGAAGAAAGCGTGAAAACCATTCGCCGAGCAGAAAGCCCAGCATACCGCCCAAAGTATTGGCCATCAGATCGTCCACGTCAAATACACGATACGCATGGTCAAAAAATCCGTACAATCCTGTCAGCTGTGTCACCTCAAAGAAGAGAGACAGGATGAAGGACAGAATCAGACACCAGCCCCATCGTGCACGGAAGTAATAACGTAAGAACATACCGAAAGGCATGGTCATCATTACGTTAAAAACCACTTGCAGAAAAGCACGCTCCTTCAGCAGATGCAAATAACTGGAAGGATGAGCAGGTGAAACGGATGTTTCTCTTATGATGTCTTGCACGAACTGCAAGGGCATCCACTGCAAAGCTCCCCCGGCCAAAGCTGCATTATGACGCGATGCCGGAAGCGGTAGTATGACTAAAAAGAAGGCGTTCATCAAGTATAAAAGCATCAAGTAAAGCAGCCACGCTCTAGCCTTGTGAATATAGCCATGTCTGCGATATTGCACGATAAGGAACGGAAGTGTAAACAATAACGCAGCAACAGGGAAGGCCAGAAAAGCATATGAAACGGGAAACAGATAAGATTGAATCATGAGCTGTTTAAGCCTGCTTTCTCCGGAACTTCACCAAAGACCAGATGACCAAAAATGCCATGAAAGCCACGCATACGCTGATGCTAATCCGATTTTGCGGGTCAATCAAGAACAGGAAGGCAATGACCCATAGGCATCCGACCGTAACCGCCGTCACATAAGGGAATCCCCATATCTTGAAGGTAGGCTCCACTGGATAAGATTTGCGCAGTTTCAATTGGGACAGGCAGATGCAGCTCCAGACGAGCAGCACGACAAAGCCAGGTACAGCCATCAAAATACGGAACAGCCCGTCCTGAGCGACGTATGCGACCATGGAGCCAACAATCAGGATGACCGCGCACAGTTTGAGACTGTTCACCGGAACTCCATTTGAAGACAGGCGAGCGAGTGACTTGGGACCTTCTCCATTAATCGCCAGCGAATGGAGCATGCGTGTAGCCCCGTAAATTCCCGAATTGGCGGCTGACAGTACAGCAGTGATCAGAATAAAGTTCATGACATGAGCTGAGCCTTGAAGCCCTACAGAAGACAATACCTGTACAAACGGGCTGGTACTTGCATCCAGTTGGTTCCAGGGAATCAAGCCACAAATAATGAGAATAGGCAGCGTATAGAACAAAACAACGCGAAGAATAAAGCTTTTAACCACTTTAGGCAGTACCTTTTCTGGATTTTCAGTCTCCGTCAACGTCAATCCGATCAGCTCAGACCCTCCGTAAGAAAAGGTAACGACCAGCAATGCCGAAAAGATTGCCAGCCAGCCATTGGGGAAAAACCCGCCGTGCTGAGCGTAGTTGCTTAAATAAGGTGGAGTTTCAGTGGGGATAATCCCAAACAGTATACAGCCACCCAAGGCAATGAAGATAATAATCATGGCAATTTTAATGCCTGCCAGCCAAAACTCCAGCTCCCCTAAACCGCCGACACTCAGCATGTTGACGACAATAATGAAAGCCGCACTCGCTAAACTGAGGAGCCATAGAGGGACATCTGGCAGCCAATATTGCAGGAAGCTTCCCGCGGCAATGACCTCAATGACACAGACAGCCAGCCACATGAAGCAATACAACCAGCCGATAATAAAAGAAAGTCGTTCTCCAAAAGCTTTGCGAATAAAATCCTTCATATTCATGTTGGGGTAGACGGTAGCCATCTCGGCAATCGCACCCATAACGACCAAGAGCAGCAGTCCTGCGAAGACATAGGATAAAATAACTCCAGGTCCTGCCAAGCTAATCGTTTCGGTGCTACCCTTAAAAATACCCGTCCCGATGACTCCACCCATAGCCATAAAGGTAATATGCCGTGGTCGAAGCTTTTTGTGTAAAGTTGCTTCATTTGATTTCAATATGAAATCCTCCTTCATCATAGTGTACAGCTTCAGCATAGCCCAAGCAGGGTTACTTCAATTAGACTTATACTACATGAAAATATCCAATTAGGAAATGAAAGAAATAGGATCTGGTAGGGAGATTAAAATAGATAGAGGAAAAAATGTAGAAACAGAGGCAGAATGATATTGTTGACGATTTGTTGTAATATCGATATCATTCTGTCTTTATGTTATATTCACCTTGTTTCGCGCGGGAATAATTGTTTCATGGTAGCCAAAGTAAAGGATGATATATAATGAGGTTGGTTTGGAAACAAGTATGAATTTATGAAGTGGAGGCTTTGATACGTGAAGCAGGATCGGCAAAAGCAGACAGGTTCTCATTCCGGGATGAGCAAGGGGCATGAAGCTGATGAGCTGAACAAGCTGCTGTCCGTATGGCTTCATTCGTCGATCCGTGTCATGGATGTCCGGCACATTCGACTGGAAGCGGAAGAGCTGGTTCAATTATATCGTCTCCCAGCGCATGCTTTTGTGTTTATGCTACAGGGTAGCGTGCATTTGGATGATGATTGGAAGGATGCATCCCATTCAGGATATGTACTGCATGGCAGCAAAGGTTTTGACTTGAATGTAAAGCCTTCATCATGCGGGATCGAATATATTCTTGTACTATATAAAGCGACTTCTTTATCAGGACACACAGTGTATCACCAACCTTCATCAGTTTATGGTTTCATACCGCCCTATCCGGCTATACTATATCAAAAGCTGCAACTACTGGCCGACGCCTGGCAAGATCAAGAGGCGTTATCCAAAGTTCAGGCGCAGGGTCGATTCTATGATTTTGCATATGAGTGTATGCGCCAATTGCAGGAATCGCAGACTCGGACTTCTACGCGAGACGTGGTGGCACAGGCAATTCGATTTATGCAGGCTCATTATGCGGAGTCCATCACGCTGGAACGTTTGGCCGGATTATTGGAATGTAGTCCGCGACACCTGACCCGGTTATTTAAAAAACAAACGGATAGTAGCCCGATTACGTACTTGATTCAATTACGGATGGACAAGGCGAAGGAGCTTTTACGGAAGACGGATGCCACTTTGCAGGATATTGCTGTGAGTGTGGGGTATTCAGATGTCTATTTCTTTAGCCGGGCATTCAAAAAATATACTGGCGTATCCCCGGTTCATTATCGGGACAGCTTATATTCATCTGCTTTTGTTAGTGATATGCGTCTGGATAATCCATCAAGCCTGTCTGAATGTTCCATTGATTCAACAGGTGGTGCCCTGCATACTGGTATTGAGGATAATAATCATTATCAAAACCATGACGAAGGGATTTTACAAATGAATAGAAACACAAAGCATTCCATGGCATTTATTGTATTGCTTAGTTTTACCCTGCTGCTGAGCGCGTGCTCAGGCGCATCCAGTCCTGCGGCAACCGATGGCGCTTCGCAAGGGAACAATAATACATCAGCAGAACCAGCATCACAGGAAAGGTTGCTGAAGGATGCACTTGGGCATGAGGTGAAGGTTCCGGCTCAGCCTCAGCGTGTGCTCGCTTCTTATCTGGAGGATCATCTGGTGGCGTTGGGTGTTAAACCGGTAGCCCAATGGTCGGTGGGTAAAAATTCAGTTCAAGCTTACCTGCAAAAAGAACTGAAAGATGTTCCTGCCATCGCTTCAGATCTTCCGTTCGAGGCGGTTCTGAACTTCAAGCCTGACTTGATCATTATGGACAGTGCGAGCATGGTGGAAGGCGACAAATATGATCAATACTCCAAAATTGCTCCAACCTACGTTGTGGGCAGTAATATGAATAATGATTGGCGCCAAGAGCTGCTGACCGTGGGTGAGGTGCTGAATAAGAGCAGTGAAGCGAAGCAGGCATTAAGCAATTACGACAAAAAAGCAGCAGAGGCGAAAGCCAAGCTCAGTCAGACGGTAGGACAAAAAACGGCTGCGGCATTGTGGGTAACGGATAAAAACGTATATGTGGTGAACCAGAATTTATCCAGCGGTGATGTATTGTACAAGGATTTGGGATTCAAGATTCCACAGGTCGTACAGGAAATTTCCAAAACGGCCAAGGCGAACTGGAGCAATTTATCCCTGGAAAAATTGGCTGAGCTGAACGCTGATTATATCTTTATCGTGAACAGCAAAAATGTGAGCAAGGATGAGATTATTAAAGATCCAGTCTGGGCAGGAATTCCGGCAGTCAAAGAAGGCCATGTATACGACTTTGGCAAGGATTCCAGCTGGCTGTATACAGGTACAATCGCAAACAGTCAAATGATTGATGATGTTCTGAAAAATGTAATGAAATAATGTAACTCAATCATCTAGATTATAATAAAACAGCGCTATTCTTACTTCACGGCAGAGACCATAGTAGGAGAGCGCTGTTTTGTCTTTTCATTTACATGGACGCTTGCCGTGCAACCTGGTTTTATAATAAAAGATGCCTGCACAGGGCAGACATCTGTTTTTTTCGATATTAGGCTTTCGGAGATACCAGGATTTTAACCTGATTTTTTTCTTTCAGGAGACCTTCAAAACCTTGCTCGATTACTTCTTCGAGCTTAATACGTTTGGTCACAAGCTTGTCAGCAGGGAAATACCCTTTTTCCATCAAGCTGATGACAGCCGGGAATACATCACGGTAGCCGATAATACCAGTCAGATTGCGTTCCTTCATAACGATATTGTTCGGTTTGATTGGAGCTTCTTTTTCAAAAATGCTGACGATCATGATTTGTCCGCTAATTTTAGTGGATTCAATCGCTTGAGTCAGCACAGGAGGTACTCCAGTGACTTCATAGGCTACATCTACGCCACCGTTGGTCCGTTTGTGCAGTTCTTCCACAACATCATAAGTTTTAGGATCAAGCACAATAGCACCCAGCTCTTCAGCTTTAGCTTTACGCTCCTCGGAAAGCTCTACTGCATAAATCTCAGATGCGCCCGAAGCTTTCAACGCTTCAATAACCAGCAATCCGATAGGACCAGCGCCAAACACGACAGCTTTGTCGCCGACTTTCAGTTGGCTTTGACGTACAGCGTACAAAGCAACGGCCGAAGGCTCTACCAAAGCGCCTTGCTCGAAGGATACGCTTTCTGGAATTTTGTGAACCATGTGCTCGTCAGCTGCGACATATTCAGAAAATCCACCGCCGCCGCCTGCCAAACCGAGGAAGCCCATTTTATCGCAAAGGTTATATTTGCCTTGTCTACATGCATCACATTCTCCACATGCAAAAACCGGTTCTACGACTACACGGTCGCCAACCTGAATCTTGGTTACACCTTCACCGATTTCAACGACTTGTCCAGAAAATTCATGTCCCATCACAATCGGAGCTTTTTCGCCAGTCAGTGGATGCTGAGCGTTTTCAGGAATGAAGATCGGTCCTGCTACATATTCGTGAAGATCACTTCCGCAAATGCCACACCATTCTACTTTAATTTTTACTTTCCCCGGAAGAGCAGCGGGTTGCTCAATGTTTTCCAAACGTAAATCTTTTACTCCATGCCATCTCAATGCTTGCATGTCTTGTCATCTCCTTGATGAATATATGATCATTGCTGCTATAAAAGTGAATGAATAAGGAAACGTTTCCGAAAAATAATATGTCACAATTTTTACACATTGTCAAACCAAATTAATGCAAAAAGCACTTGATTTTTTTGTGAATATAATCACTTGTGACTATGGCGCTATATTTGACTTACTGCTCTGTACAAAAGAGTTTTTACGAATTATTCAGGCGAGGAAGAGACTAGAAGAAAACGAATTCAATTTTTAGAGACCCATTCTGTGGTATAATATCTATATTAGAGAGTTTATGTTCATAGAGAGAAAACGATTCCGAGCGTGAAAGGATTTTGGGTGTGTCAGAGCAAAAGAAAGTAACCATAGAGGATGTAGCCAAGCGGGCAGGGGTCGGTATTGCGACTGTCTCCAGGGCTATTAACGATAGCGAGGGCATCAGCCCCAAGACGAAGGCATTTATTTTGCAAGTGATTGAAGAAATGGGCTTTACGCCTAACACTTCAGCTCAGAGTCTAAAGGTGCGGCAGACACGCCAAATTGCGCTGGCTGTACCAGATATCCGGAACGCCATCATTCCAGAGATTGCTTGGTCCGTAGAACAGGCTGCCAAGCAGCACGGTTATCGTGTCGTGCAGATCAATACGGCCGGGAATGCCAGAATGGAGCTTGAAACGGTGCGTGAGGTTAAGAAGCTGCATGTAGACGGGCTCATCATTATGCCGCTGGCGTATCCCAAAATGTTGGTTGATCTGATTAACAAAGCGAACGTTCCCGTGTCTATTATTAACTATGGCAAGAAGCTGGGTGAAGACGTCAAAGCGGATATCGTCAGTCTGGCCCGGCAAGAGGGAAGACTTGTGATGGAGCATTTGCTTAAAATCGGAAGAACGAGAATTGCTTATGCAGGTGCGGCGAAGGACAAAATCGAAGAGAGATACTTTGCTTATGAGCAGTCTCTCCAGCATGTGGACCCTTCACTGGTGTATTTTGGCGATGACTTTTCCTTCGAGACCGGGCTACGGGCAGCCGATTATTTTTACAGCTTGAAAAATATGCCGGATGCGATTTATGCAGTTAATGATATGGTGGCCATAGGAATCGTAAACCGCTTTAAGGATTTGGGTGTAAAAGTACCGCAAGAGGTTGCAGTGGTCGGTATTGATAACAATTTGTGGGCTACGGTAACGACCCCGCAGATCAGCTCAGTTTCTATCATGGGGGAAGAGGTGGCACGCCTGGCTGCGGAACTGCTGCTTAAGCGAATTCAGGAACAGACCGTGGGGGATTATGAGCGTATACAGTTTGAGCCTCGCCTGATTGTCAGGGAATCCAGCGTCTCCGTGATCCGTAAGCCTACGGTTGGGCATGACGAGTAAAGTAAGTCTAGCTCTGAACCCTATTCCGTTATAACCATGGATGAATGGCTGCAGGCGTAATAGATATGGATAGGAGAGTGGATTCATGTCAAAAGGTAGCGTGTTCGTTTCTGGAGCTTGTACTACATTATTGCTGGCTGTAATCCTAGGATGTACTCCCCATGCTGACCCTGCGTCGCCGTCTGGAGCAAGCAATGAGGAGCCCAAGCAAAGTGCGGCCAGTGCAACCACTACGCAGCATACCCAGCAAAGTAAAGAGGAACTTGTACTGTCCTTTTATAAGGATTCATCCCTCAGTGATGAAGCAAAAGTACGTCATATTACGGACCATTTGGCAGGTATCCATTGGGGGAAGATGAACGAAATTAGTGAACATCAAAGCATGGAAATCATTGATTATCTCTATAAACAGCGCGCTTTGGTTCCTTCGGAAAGTTTCCCGAATGTGATCAAGGGCACTGCTGGCTTGGATGGAGCGCTAACTGAAGAATACGATAATCTTATGGAAGATTTGTTTACAAGGGACAAAACTACGATGATCCGAGCATTGGCAAATATGGACAAAACCAACCGCGTACAAGGTATAGGGGGCATCGGGTATGCTCTCAGCTATAGAGACCCGAAGGAAGTCAAGAAAGAGATTCAACAATGGCAGGCAGGACAACAGCTTACTACGGCAGAGAAGGATGTTATTCGTGCTCTGTTCGCCAAGCTGGATAATCCGTACTGATGCTGAATGAGTGATGAGCTTTGCCTAGAAGTATATAAAATGAAAAGCTGCTTCTCTACCCGAGGCAGCTTTTTTGTGCTGTTTGTACATCCTGCGATTATGATTGGAGGTGATCCTGATCTACACGCAAGCGCTTGATGTCACGAATAGGAGGGAGGCCGAACAAGCGAGCGTATTCACGACTGAATTGAGAGGGACTTTCGTAGCCTACCTGAAAACCGACATCTGCCGCATCTGCTGATTCAGATAACAACAGGCGACGGGCCTCTTGCAGACGTAATTGTTTTTGATATTGCATTGGGCTCATAGCTGTAACCTCTTTAAAATGACGATGTAGCGACGAAGGACTCATATTAGCCAGTTGGGACAATTCATCAATTCGCAACGGCTTATCATAATCTTGTTTAATTCGCTTTATGACTTCTGCGATCCGGTTTGAATGGCTACCAGTCATGACCAGTTGTTTTAAGGACTCTCCCTGCTTCCCCTGTAAAATCCTATACAATATCTCACGTATAACTAATGGAGCCAACACCGGAATATCCTGCGGTCTTTCCAAAAGACGTACGAGCCTTACCACGGCATCCAGCAGTAGGGAGTTGGTTTGACTTACATACA
Organism: Paenibacillus sp. JJ1683; assembly: GCF_053006485.1. Taxonomy (NCBI): domain Bacteria; kingdom Bacillati; phylum Bacillota; class Bacilli; order Caryophanales; family Paenibacillaceae; genus Paenibacillus; species Paenibacillus sp. JJ1683. Next base: position 4,098,280 of record NZ_CM129820.1, on the reverse strand, counting down.
AGCCTCGCCTGGAATCAGGTATTGGGCTAGTAGGAAAAGCAGCTTCCCTGATCAGATCCAAAACTTGATGCGGATCAAAATTGAGCCGGAAGCACAAATACGGGGCTTCTGCTGAGGCTTGTATCACCTGCCCGGAAATTGGTAAATCTACCGAAACCACAAGGTAGTCGGATGTGCCGTAATAGTAACTTTCCTCTGCGAGTATCACGACTTTTTTTCCCTGAGCCACAATGCATAAGGCGGGTTCATGGACCTGATAAATTGGAACGGTGGTAGTCGAACTTCGGACGAAGTAAAGTGAAGGGATATCTGTAGCGTGAACTCCGTCGTGACTTGTAAATTGTTCTATGAGACTGGTCAATTCGGCTTGCTTTTCCGTGGTAGAACTCTCAATTTCGGTTGCTTTCACTATGCCCCTCCCTTTTTTACACCGTAGTAATCTTCACTCTTCAGTGGACAAATTTACTTTGAGATGCGCTTTGTTTTTCGATATGGATTTGAATTCATATTAAGTGTCTTTGGAGGATTAGGCAATAATTTGCTCTGATTCTTCTACCATCTCCAATCACCATCGTCTCATAATAAAGATGTAGAAACAATGCTCAATAAACATGTGAAAAGGGAAAGCATCTACTTCAATAATTTCTTAACTAAAGGAGGAATAAGCATGTTAGATATTAAAGGGAAAGTTGCAGCTATTACAGGAGCAAGCAGTGGAATCGGTGAAGCTACTGCTCGTTTACTTGCTCAACATGGGGCTCATGTTGTATTAGGAGCCAGACGCACAGAACGACTGGAGGCTCTTACCTCCGAAATTCGTTCAAAAGGGGGATCGGCTGATTATATGCAACTGGATGTGACCCAAAGGGAGCAGATGGAAGCGTTCATTAAGTACGCTGAAAAACGGTTTGGACGTGTGGATGTCATTGTGAACAATGCAGGAGTGATGCCTCTTTCAAAATTGGAAGCCCTGAAAGTAGAAGAATGGGACCGCATGATTGATGTTAATATACGAGGCGTTCTGCATGGGATCGCGGCCGGGCTTCCCATCATGAAAAAACAAGGATTTGGTCAGTTTATCAATATTGCTTCTATTGGCGCGTATAGTGTAACGCCGACTGCAGCAGTATACTGCGCAACGAAGTATGCAGTCCGGGCGATTTCTGAGGGGTTGCGTATGGAGGTTGGTGGGGATATTCGTGTAACGCTGGTATCACCGGGAGTAACCGAATCCGAGCTTGCCGACAGTATTTCAGATGAAGAGGCTCGGCAGGGAATGAAAGAATACCGCCGTATTTCGATTTCGCCGGATGCCATTGCTCGTTCCATTGTGTATGCCATGGAGCAGCCTGCGGATGTAGATGTGAATGAAATCATTGTCAGACCCACGGCAAGCACGAATTAACGCCATGAAATGAAATCCGTAGTTTATCTTTGCATTCAGATTGTTTGGTCCTCTATCCTTTATGGATAGGGGATTATTTTATGCGGGTTTACTTTTACCAATGTTTGTGTTAAGTTAATTTCGACAAACATCGAAATTAAGACTGGAACCGAAGGGAGACGAACAGGGTGAAAGAGACAACAGAGATGCAGCAAGCTGTAAAAATATATAAAGCACTTGGAGAACCGACTCGTCTCAAGATAGCACTTCTGCTAAAAGAGGAAAGTGATCAATGCTGCTCTGTACTGGGCGAGAAGCTGAACAGTGTAGCGATTTCAACGCTATCACACCATTTGAAGCAAATGGCAGAATCGGGACTGCTCACATACCGCAAAGAGGGGACGTTTATTTATTACAGCTTGGATGTGGAAGCAGCACAGAAATATGCCCCGTTCCTGTTGACATAATTTTTTTTAGTCTTAATTTCGATATTTGTAAAAATACAAAAATATAAAAATACTAAAAGAAAAGAGGCGTTTTTTAAAATGCAGAGCACGTGGAAGGTGTACATTTTGGCCATTGTCAGTTTTTTGGTAGGTACATCTGAGTACATTATCTCAGGTATTTTGGATCAGATTGCGACAACCATGGGGATTACGGTGTCCGCAGCGGGCCAGTTGATTACCGTCTTTTCTCTTGCTTACGCGATAGGCACGCCGATTCTGATGGCAGTAACCGCTAAATGGGACAGACGCAACCTGCTCTTGAGTTCCTTAGGATTATTTGCAGTAGCCAATATGCTCTCCTTTGTCTTGCCTGGTTTTGGTATGTTTATTGCCGCACGTATTATGATGGCCCTCGGGGCGGGGATGGTCGTGGTTACTGCACTGAGCATTGCTGCAAAAATAGCCCCAGTTGGCAAGCAGGCCAGTTCTATTGCTACAGTCACTATGGGTTTTACAGCCTCGCTGATTATAGGTGTGCCGCTTGGGAGAATGATCTCTTCTGCATATGGCTGGAAAACCGTATTTCTCGGCATCGCTTTAGCGGGGATTATTGCCTTGATCGTTATCGCTATGACAATCCCTCGCTTGAAAGGAGATCAACCGATCCCTTTACTGCAGCAGTTTGCACTTCTGAAAAAGCCTGAAGTTGCCTTGGGATTAGGCATTACCTTTTTTTGGATAGGAGGTTATTCACTCGCGTATACTTACATCTCACCGTACTTGCTGAATGTATCAGGTGTAGGAGAGGATATGCTAAGCTCAGTATTACTCGCCTTCGGAATTGCCAGTCTAATCGGGTCAAAAATTGGTGGATACAGTGCGGATAAAAAGGGTATACCCTTTACATTATTAGGGGGCATGATGTTGCACGGTATTTCCTTACTCTTACTTCCTTTTGCCGCTCATTCTTTGATGGCAGTATTTGCTTTATTGATTCTATGGTCGTTCGCAGCCTGGACAACCGGACCTACTCAACAATATAACTTGGTCACTCTCGTACCGGAATCTTCCGGTGTGATGCTGAGTCTCAACCAGTCTACCATGCAGCTTGCTATGGCAGCGGGAGCCGGAATTGGCGGTGTAGTTGTTGGTCAGGTTTCGCTGGCTTCCATCCCTTGGTTTGGAGCAGCTGGTGTCGCTATCGCCATGGTAGCTGTATATTTACTTTCACGAAAATCCTCAGTTCACACGCAAGTGGGTGTTACGGAATAAAGAGTATAGGTAAGTGAAGAGGGAGGCCCAGTGATGAAGGTGACATTGCGCCTCCTTTGATTTGAAAGAGTATCATATGCTCTCATGCAGCATGAGCGTTTATTCAAACGCAATATCCGTGATTTTGCCGCCTTCCTTAAAACCGATATTTTTATAAACTTGATTGGAAACTGAATTTTTTACATCTGCGTAAAGCAAGGGGGTTAGCTGCTCATTTTTTAAAATGGAACATAACCCTGATACAATTGCGCTGGCAAAACCTTTTTTCTGCCAGGTAGGGGGAGTATAAACAGCATTAATACGGCCATGCCTCGGAGAACGATGAGCAATGTTAGCCATGGACACGGCATACTATTTACAATCCAAAGATATAAATTCCCTGTCTTGATCGCTGCCTTCGGAGCTGATATTTGACTAGTCGGATCAACTGAACGGCCTAAAGCATCTTTTGAAAAACCTGCTAGAAGCTGGGCAACTACCTGTACGTCCTCTGAAGTGGCTTGTCGTATAATCCCCTCAACGCCGGTAGGTTTGTTGTATTCAGGACAGAAATAAGATTCCATAACCATATGAGTATGTACCTGAGCAGTATGCCGCTCGGCGTAAGCATGTGCGAACTTCTCGGCTGTTTCGACATCACCACATAAACCGGATAGGTTGGTTCCTTCTAAATAATGTAAGAGTTCTTCGATATAGGTTAATTTATGGTTGCCGATGATTTGCTGCCTTATGTCCGGGTGATTGAGCGAAAATCATATTTCCATCAGATATTTTATGGCATGTGGATTCTTCTGATTCACATATTCGATGAAGCAAATTATATCGAACTTCATCAATCAAAAATGGATTGTGATTTAATAGATCATCGTATGGGACTAGCTGCTCAATCATGGCTCTGCCTCCCTAAAAATGAGGTTTGATCTAACGTATTTGTTTATGCTATGAAAATTAAACTGCTACAAAGAGCTGCTGCTGTATCTCCTAGGATTTAAACTTCTGCGCTATAAGCTTCTTATTCTTTTGTCGCCAAATCCATCTTTGGATAAAGTTTTTTTCTTTTCTTTCCTGAAGCGTTTCCTTCATCCCTTTAATGAGAAATTCGGATCTTCGCTTGTCGTTCCTGCTAATTTCACGTAGTTCCTCAATAAATTTATCGTCCATGTCTGCATCTCCGTTAGTTCAGGATTTTCCAAATTACTAAGATAAATTATACAGAACGTATGTTCCTTTTTCAAGTCTGCGTCTACTCTATTCAACATATAACCATTTTTAGATGGATACTGTGAAGCCCGCGCCAAATGAAATGGGAAGCATACGCTAGAGTTGAAAGGAGGAATTACAACATGACTAATAAAGCATACGTATCTCAAACGTATCCACGCCTTACAGTCTACAATGAAGAAAATTTTCGGGGTTCTCGAAGAGTATTCAGAGGAAACCTAGGTATCCGCAACACCGATAATATTCTCGACGGCATCGAAAGTCTGCGTTTCTTTTCTACCAGCAGCAATGCTACACTTGTACTCTTTACTGGCACGCGGTTTAGAGGTAACTTCCGTGTGTATAGAGGCAATCGCAGCATCGCCGACCTGGATGATCTGATTCGCGGGAACGATGTGGAATCTATTATCTCTACCAATCAACGTTTAACGTTGCAGCAAATCCGTAATATCCGCAGTACGGGCAGACTGCCATCCGGCTATCGGATCATCTAACAGAATCCATTCGACACAATAAACATTTTACAAGACTGCTTCAGGAGCTTGCAACTTTTGGGCTTCAGGAGCAGTCTTTCTATTTGTACACGCGACCTACATAATAGAATGATGAGAGGAACTTCATAGGAGGATGGGACGTTGCTAGTTTGCATCACTAACTAAATTTGCATGAAAATAAAATAAGGAGGGCATACGACATGCTCTCCTTAATACGTATATGTTATTTATTCACTGCATTTCCCAATTAGTTACTTTGATTATAGCTGCATCTGCGTCCTTAAGATCGGTTTCACCAGAAGCTAAGAGAGCACTCCATTGTTTCACCCGATTCTTACCATTAGGAGGTTGGTTATAATCGTTGGTATCGACAACTAATGTGCGCTTAGCATAGAAGTTGGTCATGAGCGTCTTTTCATTCGTACTATTGCCAGAACGTGAGAGGATTCCTTCAAGACTACCGTAATCACCCGTAGCACCTTGATTCAGAGCTGTGTCGACAAATGATCCAATCGTCAGAGCAGTATTAAATCCGCGTTTCTTAGCTTGCTGTACACTATATTCGATATAGGTGTCGTAGAACGTACGCCACGTGGCTTCTCTCCAAGCTTCATTGTTTTGGAGAGCCTTGATCTTCTTTTTGATTACACTATCGCTATCGCTGAGCTTTAGAATCGAACCACTCATTTTACCCTTCAGTCCAGCACGTGCTAGTCCACCTGTAATAGAAGGATTGCTAGCTCCACTAGCAGCATCAAAAGCTTTGAATAAGGCGGGGCCATCTGGTCCCGTGTCATTGGAACCGCCTGTTGTTGCTCCGAAAATACCAATGGTGTATCCACGATCATCGCCGATATCTTCAGCATAGCCATAGAATTCAGTCCATTTTAAAGAATCCTGCTCTGGCTTGTTCACTAGCTTCATAATATTATCCCACTGCTCACCGTCGAGTCCTGTATTGTCCTTCAGAAACTGAAGTGTTGAAGGTGAGAAATTAGCATCATGATCAATAGTTGTAACCGCTGTTTGGCTAGTAGTATCCTCGCTGGTGGTGGGGATTTGCTGTATATGTGTTTCGGTTGTTTCCTGTAATGGAGTTCCGTTTTCTTCAGCAAGAGCCTTGGCAGGCGAGGGGCCGCACAAGCTAGAGAATGAGGCGATTACAGAAAAGCTTAACAATATCATAAAAAACTTCGTTTTATGGGAAATAAGTTTATTGCTGATTTTAAACATATAGCTCCTCCTTAATAATGTAATTGTGAAAGGCTAAAAGAAATGTTACATCTAGAAAAAGTGATGCTGTGTCAGTAGTAAGTAGCAACACCAAGGCACTTTTAAACCTTAGCGTAGAATAGCATCTAACTCGAATTGATTTAGTAAGATTATAGATAAGAAATATAGGATAGAACAGCGCTTGAATAACCATTTTTATTCCAAATTTGTGAATTACAACTAGATACATAGACCTAAATCTTCTATTTTTAATTAGATTAACGCAGACCATAAATGCAAGAATGAGGACGAAACCAATACAACCTCTTGATAACATGAGATACATCATCTACCAGAAGGTTATAAATTGAACAAAATACAAGAATCTAATGATTTACATACATCAGGGGAGATCTTATTTCTAGGGAATGCTTGAGATTTGCTATCGCCCTGGCTCTGGAAAAAGCAGGCTTTAAGGCAATAGGTACGACAAGTTGGGGAATTGCCAATACGCTTGGGTTTTCAGATGGAGAACTTATTGATTTTGACCAGCATGTAAGCATCATTCGGGGTCAAACGGTTTAGCTTTGGAAATGCGTTTTCTGATAGGATAATAGTTGCTTTACAAAAGAATGCGGAACAGTTAATTAACCTTCAAAATACATCACATTTATATGAGAATTTTGCAAAATCCTGAACTGGATAAGTATGAACTATAGAGAGGACGGAATGTTCGGCAGCTATAACTTGGGTAACAAAAAAACTGCTTAATAAATGAGCTGTTCTGAATATTCATGTTAAAAAGAGAACTCTCTTTATGAACTGATCCCTATCAAGTAAACAATAATAAAAAAAGCAATATTTAAGCAACCTGAGTCCGATAACGGTCTTAGGTTGTTTAATTTATGAAGCGAATATTAGTTTTTTATGAATAAACGTTAATTAGATAATTTGAAAATAGCTAAAGTAATTTCAAGTCATTTCTACAGTTGATCTAATAGGCGATAATCACGTTGTTATACAGGTCTTTGATGGCAGATAGTTTTTCTGTCCATTAAATATGAATTAGCGTAATAAGGATTTTTCTTACGTATGACAGCTTAAATCCTCATCTCGTTCACCAAGCGTATTCTTGATCCATGCTTTGACTCGCCCGATAATCGTAGATTCCTCTTACCTCTTTACAGCATTCGCTATCTTCATTTTGATCTGTTCATCCTCGAGCTGCGTGGAAGAAGTAAACTGATTCGTTTTTAACATGTGTGTGAGTATGAATCCTCTATATAGTACAAGAATAACAATAATTTAAATCAAAATTCATAAGGGTGAATTAAAGATTCATAAAAATGAATCAACAATATTCTCTTTATCACACACTTAGCCTCTACCACTCTTTGCAGGAATTGATAGCTCATTGTTATATGAAATAATTTTCACTCAAATAGAACTATTTCAATTTTTTTCCTTGATGACGATATAATTGAGGATTCGCCAAAAAAGCCTTTTCATATAGGAAGATGGGATCAACTCGCTAAGCAAAAAAAATAATGTACGTTGCGATTGATGGGTTTAGTCAACCAGCCGGAAACTTAGGAGAGAAGGTAGTGTACTAGAAAAATGGATTATGTTATGCACAAAAAAAGGGGGCTAAAACAGAATATAAATACTTGAGACCGTAGGATTAGGTTCTTTGAGATAACTTCCTGTTTCTCACATAACAGACCTTATCTTGCGATAACAGACAGCAGCATATAAACATTAGGAGGATAACTAATATGAATTCATTAAAAAAAACGAAGAGTTTGATCAGCGCCCTGACCGGGGCAGCGTTATTATTCTCGCTACCAATGATGGCAGGCGCAGAGAGCAATACCAACTATTTTGCCCATGCATCCGAAGAACCGGTTACCGTGTCTGAAGCTGTGTATGAAGCAGGATCAGGGGTTCTGAACGTGGGGGCGGCCCAATTTCAAAAATTGACGGTCACTAAGGAGCATCAGGTTAGCAAGACACTCGTTAATCCCAGCGCTTCGCCTGAAGCCAAATCGTTGATGAGCTATCTTGTCGATCAATACGGCAAGAGTATGCTATCCGGTCAGCAGAACAGTTCTAACATTAGTTGGATGCAGGACGCGATTGGTAAAAAGCCAGCCATTGTCGGATTCGACCTGATGGATTATTCACCGTCTCGAGTCGAGCACGGCGCTTCCTCCTCCGAGATCGAGAATGCGATCGATTGGCACAGCCAAGGCGGTATTGTCACCGTCGTATGGCATTGGAACGCGCCGAAGGGTTTAATTGACCAGCCCGGTAAAGAGTGGTACAAGGGATTCTTCGGGGATTCCACCACTTTCGACGTTGACTACGCGTTGAATCACCCGGAATCCGAGGATTATAAACTTATTTTACGGGATATCGATGCCATTGCGGCACAGCTTCAAAAGCTAAAAGATGCGAAAATCCCCGTGCTCTTCCGACCGTTGCATGAAGCGGAAGGGGGATGGTTCTGGTGGGGCGCGAAAGGTCCGGAGCCGTCAAAGAAACTTTACCACCTGGTGTATGATCGCTTAACGAACGTGCATGGTCTGAACAATTTGATTTGGATCTGGAATTCTAGCGCACCGGAGTGGTATCCCGGAAACGATGTTGTAGACATCGTGAGTACGGATCATTATCCGTCTGCGGGCGACTATAGACCAGTCACTGACAAATATGACGCCCTCGTCTCGCTTGTGAACGACCAGAAGCTGGTCGCATTAACCGAGAACGGCGCAATCCCGGATCCGGATTTGCTCTCCAGTGACGGAACAAACTGGAGCTGGTTCACTACCTGGACAGGAGAGTTCCTGACCGATGGCGTAAACAACAGCCGGGAGCATTTGAACAAAGTGTTCAACCATCCAAATGTAATCACGCTCGATGAGCTACCGGATGTAGATCATTACGGCCAAAACAATTAACGGTGTTAAAACCAATTTTTCTGATACGTTGCTTGAATAAAATGTATACTTAAACGAATTGATAGCAAGGGTGTTTCTGGAGTAATTCCAAAACGCCCTTTTTTTCATGAACTGGTTAAACTCTAAAGGCTTGTTTGAACAAGCCTGGGCATCTGTAGCAAGGAGGCTGGCTTCCGATTTGGTGAGAAGAGAGGCAGAGCAGGGAAATAGGCTCATGCAACATGGTTTAATAGCGGGAAGAGCGTCCGCCTAAGAGCCAATACGCACCGTTCTTCGTTCCTGCCGTTCATTTTACGCTGCCAACGGCATAAGGAATTTCAAGAACCCTTGAGTTGACAAGGGTTTCCGATAGTGTGGGTTTTGCTTATCCTGTTGTAACGAAGATAATAAGCGCGACGATTTATATAAAATGTAATATATTAATCACAGACCAGTAGACATAATCATAAGCTTGGCGTATATTTTCCCAATATAAACTCTGGGCGTGAAATCAACATATATTTTCATCTCCTAGTGAGTATAGGAAGTTGCACAAGAATAGGAATTAGAAATGAAAGGTGGTTATCCTTTGATGAGCAAGCTATCTGTATTGAACTATGTATCACCGATTGGAGAGATAGAGATACAGGGCACCAATGAGGCTGTCTATTCTATTATGTTTTCTAATCGGAATGAGCCTTCAACGAGGGTTATAGAAGAGGCTCCCTTCCAAGTATTAAAGGAATGCGCTAGCCAGCTTGACGAATATTTTAAAGGAGAGCGCTTCGAGTTTTCGTTTCCTTATGCTTATGAAGGTACAGACTTTCAGCAAAAAGTATGGAATGCGCTGGTGAACGTGGGCTATGGTACAACGACAGCTTATAAAGATATTGCTCTTGCTATTGGAAATGAAAAAGCGATCCGAGCCGTTGGCAGTGCAAATGGCAAAAATAAGCTGAGCATTGTGATTCCATGTCACCGAATTATTGGGTCCAACCAGAAACTAACTGGCTATGCAGGGGGCCTGTGGAGAAAAGAATGGTTGCTTCAGCATGAGAAGCGTTGTCTGGGATCATAAGGAGGGTTCATGGATGAGAGAGATATATTTGAAAGAGTTTAAGCCGGAAAGCTGGGCCGACATGGTCCAGCTCTATCAGGAGCGATATGATAGGTAGATCCGACGATCAGGGCAAAGGTGGCCCAAAGTCATATTCCAAAGGAGATTCAGATTGTGCTGCTGCCTGACATGGGCGAATATTTGCTGACTTGGATGGATCTAAAGGTTCCCGCACTTGGTCACGAAACCCCGTCGGATTATTTAAAAACCGAAGAAGGGATCAAAGCACTGAAGGCAGCCATTCTGCGTATGCCGCGTTAAATCTACTAATTCGAGGAAATACATATGATCACGTCCAAACCCCAGTCACTCTGTACAAAGGGAGCCGTTGCCGGCTCCCTTTAGTGGTCATAAGCAACCAGTCATACAAGAGTTCTAATTAGCTGAAAGCTCACTCTCCGTCACCCATTTATGATTTTTGACCGGCTCTCCTCCTGTAGTCGGCGTGTAATCAACCATATATACGGTCGTTGGCTCGGCGGAATCTATGGTAGCCTTAGCTCCATCCATCCCTTTCATATGATCTGCCGCCAGGATAACTTCCGTTCCCGGTGCATAGGGCTCGCTGCCTGCATTCTTAATCTCTTCATGAATAACCCACTTATGATTATTCACTTTTTCTCCTCCAGTGGTTGGTGTATAGGAGACTGTATAAGCAGTAGTCGTATAAGCACCCACAACCGTGGCCGTAGCGCCCTTCATGCCTGCCATATGATCGGCTTGAATGGTCGCTTGGCTGCCAATTTTGAAAGCTGGGTTTTCAGCTTCTTTTAGTCCAGCAGGAAGCTCACTGGATGTGGAATGGTTCATATCTGATGCGTCATGCTGTTGACTGCTGCTTGTCGTATGCTCCTGGGCTGGCGTGTTACTGTTCCCGCACCCACTCAAAATAATCATGACTGCACCAGCAAGTAAAGTCCATTGTATTCTCATATTCAATAGCTCCTTTAGGGTTATATTCTCACATTCAAATATACCCATAGGGGGTATGTTTGAAACGGAATTATTTTACAAACTTGTGAAGTGCTTTGTTTTCAAGTGGAGCGCCCGAAGCGACCCCCTTTTTAGTTTTGCGGAAGATACGTAATTTAAATGTTGTTGACAGTGAATAAAAAATCATTGTAATATCTACAAAACATATCAAATTACTATGTTTTAAAAGCTTTAAATATTTTAAATCACCAAAACTAGACCATATCAAGGAGCAGGGGGAGACATCAAAATGAAGAAACAATGGATTTCATTTATATTGCTGCTGGGCGTAGTTGTGCTTTTTATTTCAGGCTGTGGCAGCAAGAATACGTCGGGCAGCGCTGTGGACGAAGAAAAGAAAACACTGCATATCGGCTTTAATCCCGGTCCATATAGCGATCAGTTTAAGAATGGTGTGGCTCCATATTTGGAGAAGAAGGGGTATAAGATTACATATAAAGAGTTTACAGACGGGGTTCAGCCCAATGTAGCCGTGGCTAATGGAGATATTGATGCCAATGTGTTCCAGCACTCGCTCTATCTGGATTCAATGAATAAGCGGGAGAATATTGATCTGATTGGTGCTGTGCAAGTTCCGACTCCTCCAATGGGATTGTACTCCAGCAAGCATACCAGCCTTGACGAAATCAGTGCTGGAGCCCAAATCAATCTGCCCAACGAGCCAGTCAATATGCTGCGGGCGCTGAACATTTTGAAGGAAGTAGGTTGGATTACCTTAAAGGACAATATCGATCCATTGCAAACTTCGGTGAACGACATCACCTCTAATCCGCATCATCTACAATTTGTTGCTACCGACCCGGCACAAGGGCCACGTGCATTGGAGGATGTTGATTTTGCGGCTATACAAGGGAATTTTGCTGTATCGAATGGAATGAAGTTAACCTCAGCATTAAAGCTTGAAAAACTGACAGATCCATTCACAAATGTGGTAGCTGTGGACCGCAAGAATAAGGACAAGCCCTTCGTCAAAGACATTATTGAGGGATATCATTCCGATGAATTCCAAAAGTACATCCAATCGAATCCTGTGTATGAAGGCTACAAGCTGCCAAGCTATTTTAAATAACTGAGGTATTATCTTATGTGGGCTGACTTACCTAGTCTGTATCTTATGGATAGAAGGTGGAGATAAACGTGATTTTTTCATCCTCTGATCTCGTCAAGGCTCTGCCTGACAACTATTTTAGCGCAATTGATGACAAAGTGAATCTGTATAAAAGCAAAGGAATAGATGTAATTAATTTGGCAGCCGGCAACCCAGATCAGCCAACACCACCGCATATCATCAACGCTTTGAAGAAAGCGGTCGATCAACCGATCAATCAGGGCTACCCGCCTTTTCATGGGAAAAGAAGCACGCTGGAGGCTGTCGCTGCGTTCTATCAACGGGAGTATCAGGTGGAGCTGGACCCTGACCGGGAAGTTGCTGTATTCAATGGCTCAGCCATAGGTGTAATGGGGATTCCGCAGGCGTTGCTGAATCCCGGTGATTGGTTGTTGACCACCGATCCGGCATATCCCCAATATTATTCCGCTGCTGCGCTGGCAAGAGCTCGTATTCATACGATTCCTCTGGATGAGAAACATGGATTCTTGCCGGACTATACAACCGTACCTGAAGAAATCGCAAAGCAGGTCAAACTGCTCATGATTAATTATCCGAACAATCCGACAGGAGCGGTAGCTTCCGTAGATTTCCTGACGAACACACTGGATTATGCTGCTCGGCACCAGTTTCCGGTTATGAATGACTTTGCATATGGCGCTCTTGGATTTGGCGGGCATAAGCCGATTAGTCTATTGCAAATCCCTGGCGGCAAGGAATATGGTGTCGAGACGTATACAGCTTCCAAAACGTATAACATGGCTGGATGGCGCTTTGGCTTTGCGGTTGGAAATGCGTCCGTTATTGGTGCGCTCAAGCATTATCATACGCATGCCTACAGTACTGTTTTTGGCGCGGTACAAGATGCGGGAGCTGTCGCATTGCTGGGCACCCAGGAGCCAGTACGGAAGCTCGCGGCGTTATATGATCGGCGACGTGATGTTCTCATTGCAGCGTTACGAAATATTGGCTGGGATGTTGCCGCTCCCCAAGGGTCTTTTTTTGCCTGGTTCAAGGTGCCGGAGGGGTATACATCGGCTTCCTTTGCAAACTTTTTATTGGACGAGGCGCATGTTGCGGTTGCCCCTGGAGAAGGGTTTGGTCGTGCAGGAGCTTCTTATGTGAGGGTCAGCCTGGTGAACAGTGAAGAAAGACTGCTAGAGGCGGTACAGCGCATCGCAGCAACGGGTGTCTTTCAAGCATAAAGAATAAGCTGGAATAAAAGAAATTCATGGAATGAGAGCGCAAATCAAAAACGTTTTTTCTTCGGCTTGCCATACTGGTTAATGAGAGTTCGAAGTTGTTTCCCGGCTTGATTCAGTTCCATATCGTTCAACACATAATCGGTGCTGACTTCCCAGGTGCTGCGGTCATTCAGATGAAAAATAAAGGTGGGGAAACGAGGGCGCAACCATTTGCGGATGGAGGCTCCCTCGAATTCAACTTTAGTGATTGCAGACCACGGGACAGTTCGAATACCGTCGGAAATACTGTGTTCATCAAAGATGAACAGGAAGGTATCCTTACGAAGCGTTCTGTTCAAACAGACCACCAAATAACTACCAAAAAAAGGAAGTCCAATCATAGCAGACGTAATAAAGAAGAAGATTTGCAGAGCAGAGATATCTTCGTCGATAAAAATGAGCAACAGTAAAAACAGACAAATCAGCACAAACATCAAGCTACCAAGGGTTTTCCAAAATGCCAGAGATCTGCGATATACAATTTTATCCACGGAATACCGCCTCGTCGGGTACAAACGCCTGAATGAAATGAGTGATCCGTTCTCTCCAGTCTGATTCAGTCACACTTTCAATGCGCAGACATGGGGTGGCCTGCATATCCAGTGCTGTATTTCTTACGATCCACACATCATTCGTTCCTTTAAGAACAAATAGCAGATTTGTAACGGAAGGCCCCTCTTCATCCGTGTCCGTGTATACCATCTGGCTCAAATTATCGAGGTTGCAGTGATTACGATTAAAATCCTCTCGCCAGTCTTGTATCATTTGCTCAGCCGACTCTTTAAGCTTCCACGTTGCCATTTGCTGCATCGTGAAGTTGGATGAGGTTAACTCATTCCACTGTTCTTCTGTCAGATCGACGTATCGGCAGTGTGCATTGAAGTTTGGGGAAAACAGGTCGAATAATTGATCAATGTCGTGATGCCAGTCTTCTGGGGAAGACCAGCGAAAGAAATGGAGTTCATTGTGGCTGGAGAGGTGATACAAAAAACGGCCATTTCCATGGTGTATCGTTAATGTATTTTGCTTGTCCTGTTGCTCCTTGTATCCACGCAGCATTTGGCGGCTTTGTACCAGATGAGCCAGCATGTCAACAATGAACGTATCAAATTCAAGCTGCTGTTGCCCGTCATCCTGCTGTTCCAACAAGCCCTTGGATACCAGGCTATGTGTTGCAGCATGAAAAAGCAGTTCCCAGCGATCCTCCGTTAGTTCCCCGTAATAGGATTGGAGCAGACCCGAAGCCATATCCTCTGCACCCAGTGCAGTCAAGGCAAACCCTAGTTCCTCAAGCGTTAAAATTACCGTTTGTTTGTCCATAGTCAGGCTCCTTCTCTCTCTGTTAAGTGTATGTTATTTAAATAGTTTGCTGGCCCAGCGTATCCCTTTTTCGGCGAACTTGGCGACTTTTCCACCTGCCCAGCTTCCCACTGTACCGCCAACGTATGCACCGACGGCTGCACCAACCGGACCGCCGATAGCACCGCCTACGGACCCCAAAACGACAGCACCGCCATAAGTTGCGGCAGTTTTGATCGCTACGTTAGAAGCAGATACAGCGACATCCGTTCCGGTAAGCTTCCCACTTTTCCATTTTCCGGCCAGACTGATGCCCTCGCCCACAATATTCATGGTGGCATTAATAGGGTACAGCTTTTTGGCAATCATGCCGGGAATTTGGCGAGTGGCTATGCCGTAACGTCCTTTTTCCACCCCGGCGATGACGTTGCGCGTCCACTGAGGAAAACTATTAGCTTTGTTAAATCCAAGACCGAGCTTACCCATTTGAAGCTTTCCGGCTAAACGGTCAAAGCCCTTCAAGCCTTTCATGACAATACCTGGTTTAGCGAATTGGCGATTTAGGCTTTTGCCCAAATTACGCATAAAAGCATTGTTACCCTTGCCTTTCACCCATGCCGCATTATGTATAACCGCTCGAGTAGGATTTTTCAGACTTTTCTTGAATTCTACTGTTTTGGTGAGCACAAGTGTGGAAGCCAGACCGCTATAGATCGCTGTCCCGGCAAAGCCCAATTGTCCCCGCCATTTATTGGCTTCTGACAGGCTGTTAATGGCTATATCTGCTGGGTCGTTCCCTTTTTTCCCAGAAGTTGCTCCTTCATTGCTCTTAATCTGTCCGCTCTGATCTCCTTGGTTAATCCCTGTGTCTGCTTGGGTATCTGTTTCCTTGAATTTTACTGCAATGGAACGCAGCTCTGTGCTGACAGAACCGACCGTTTGAGTAAAAGCATCCATTTGTCCACGTGCTTTATGAAAATCCTGATAAAAGCGCTGCTGTGTCGTTCCTGCCCAGCTATTCTCTAGCATTTGGATTTGCTGTGACAGTTGTCCGCAAATTTGTGCTCCCAGTTCACGTGCCTGTGCGAACTGCCTGGAAACCGCCTCTAGTTTCTCAGGAGGAACCATAATTTTAGCCATGATGTCCACCTCGGATGATTAAAATAATTACTTAATATTTTAGTGATTCTAGCGGTGGTTAGCAAAAAAAGGAGGGGGTTTTTGTTAAAAATAAGTCATTTGTATGAGTTCATGAGGGGGTATAAGGGAAAATAGTAGGAGTTGTTATGATTCGAAATTCTTACATGTTACTCATAAAGAAGATGAAAAAAAGCCTCTCTGTTCAAATGGAGCTTTCCATAAGAATGAGAGGCCATCATGCATAGAAGCTACTATATAATGTGCGACACTCTAGCTTATTTTAAAGGAACCTGCTTGGACAGCTTTTCAAACTGCTGCAAGTGAGGGGTGATCTTGGTGGTAATCCCTTTGAGATATTTGATGGCCGCTTGTCTTTGACGTTCTTTGGTTGCGACCTCTTCAGGGAACATGGAGTATTCCTTTTGAACGGAGCCATTTTTATAATTTACGGAGAAAAGCTCTCCTTGCTGCCACCTTTGGACCAGATCCTGATTACTGTGCAAAATATTTAGCACTTCTTTACCATTTTTATAAGTAAAGCTGTAGTCTGGATCGGCTACAGCATGGATCACTTGGTAGCCGTTCTGTAATCCATTGTTCTGAAAAGTACCGACTTGGATTTCATTCGAACGTATCGTTCCGTCCGTTTGCGTCACTTTATCAGTCTGCGTACCCTTGCCACTTATGGTGTCATTGCTCCACGTTCCGCTATATACGACTTTATGATGTTGTCCATCTGCATCCGTGTATTGATTTATATATTTCCCAGTACCTGATCGCTTGCCATTCACAAAATCACCCGAATACTGCTTATATTCGCTCCATTTGATCGTACCGCGCCCGTGTGGCTGACCATTCTCAACCTCTCCATAGTAAGTAGCCTGCCCGGATAACTGAAGCAATTCCTTGGTTGCAGCTGCATTCGCTGCAGGTATATTTACCAACAGCGCTCCAGAAATCAGCGATGCAGACACCATAATAGGCAGGGACAAAGCCTTTCCTTTTTGCCAAAGTTTTTGCATCATGAGTTCTCCCCTTTCGAAGCTTTGAGTTTCTACGATTCATGTTCAACGACCCAGCACCGTTTTTATACAATTTTGTGCTTGGTGATTTATAGTTTAATATAGATTGAGAATTATAGGAAACTGTTAAGTGAAAACAGGTAATAAGGAGGGGAATTCTTGAATTTACCAGAACATGGGAGTGAGGATGTATCTAGCATTCTTGCCGTAGAGTTGGTACAGAAGCCTGTGAAGACCATAAAAGGAATCCATCAAGTGGAGCCAGATGCTAATATCTATTGGCTGATTGATGTGGAATTCAGTGGTTTTACGTTGTCAGATGAAGATATTTTACAATTGCTTAAGGGGTATATTGTGTATGGGCATGTCCATGATTTGCAGATATGGACTAGTGTGGGACGCAGACCGGCAGGCGAATGCCATTATGATAAAATCTGTATTTGTATAGATATATTCGATAATGTAGAGATGCAGATTCGATTGGAAGAAGCCAAGGTTACTGACTTTATGAACACACTGCCAGCGCGATTTGAGGAGAAGGGTATCGTTCGTGTGCTTCCTCGGGAGGATGCTGCCCATGCACGTGCAAAAGCGGAAAAACTTCAAGCATTTGTAGATCAGGAAGGTGAGAGGGAACACACTGTCATGCTTAGGCTGGTAGCGGATCAAGGTCAATCTTATCGTGGAGTGGACATCTGGGATGTCATGCTCAGCCTTGGAATGGAGTGGGGAGATATGGATATTTTCCATGCACACCATCACGGTCCGGGAGGCTATGATGAACTATTTAGCGTACATACGGGAACCGATCCCGGCTTCTTTTGGTTGAGTACACTCGCAGAGGATCGCTTTGCAGATTTGATTTTCAGTATGGATGCGGTACGAACGGTGCAGCCGCAAGCTGTGTTTGAGGCGATGTGGAAAGGTGCCGAATATGCGCGCGCCAGACTCGGTGGGACATTAGTGAATGAACAGGAGCTGCCAGCTGTACAGGAAGACTATCTGCGCCAGATTCAAGAGATGGAAGACCGCTTAAGTGAGTTTGGTTGTAGAGCAGGCGAGGATGTTGTGATGTTTCTATTCTAGGTTAGAAAGGAGTGATTTCGTTGTCCAGCAACTCCATTGAGAAGCTAAGAACGATTTTAAGACGTAAAGCTACTATTTTTCATACAGGGGGACGCAGACCGTCGGGTTCCCTTGATCAGAGCTGGATCGGTAGAGTCACAGTAGCTTTACCGACAGAGGAACAGCCGATTGATGTACAGGGAAATGTTATGGCTCCGATCATGCAATTGTATCTGCCTGCTATGCCTTTTGTTCCTCAAGCTATGCGTGATGTCAAGCTGTTGACAGTCTTCCTGTCTCCCGATGTACTGGATCATGAAGATATGGAAGGATATATGTGTATTCGTGAGTATACGTCGGTAGAGGGTTTGGTTGAAAAAGATTTTGGTCCGGCATTTATGCAAATCAAAGCATTTCCGCTGTTCCCCGAGCTCAAAGAGAATGATTATCCAGTCTGGGACGGGGAAGATATTCCTGAGGAATACGGCGATGCCCTCAATGATATGGACGAGGAGGAGCCCGACTATTTTGAGGACATCGTAGAGGACATATATGCGGTTCACAAAATGGGTGGCTATCCCAGCTTTATTCAACCAGGCATCGACTTTGGCGAAGGCTGTGAATTTGTGTTTCAGATTGCGTCAGATGCCAAAGCCGAATTGAATATTGTCGATGGGGGTAGCTTTTATTTTGCCAAGCATCAAAATGAAGGAACCTGGCGAGGTTACTTTGATTTTTATTAATAAGCTCATGTAGGGAAGAGCCTGGAAGCGATCGTTTTGTACAGCATGGTTCGAATACTTTTGAGTCTATCGAAGTTTTCCTGAAAAGTAACTCCGGCATGTTGTTGCAAGCCTTCTTCGAAATCTTTTTTATAATGGAGCATAGCTTCCGGGTAAAGGCCAATGATATGAATTTGATTCCATGTTGGAAAGGCGTCATGATGGTGCCACACTTCCAATGTTTCAAGGGCAATCATCATGTAGCACCACTTTTTATGCTCAAGAATGTTTCGCATGGCAGGGCTGTTATTGTGAATCATAATGTGCCGAAATTCATCCAAATATGGGGCTTGCACATCTACATATTCAACAGCAAAAAAGGGCTTGAATGCACGCCGCTGTACATGTTGCGGTGGTGTGGGGTAATTCGATTGGGGCGTGCTGATCATCAATTCGCTGCGTACCTCTATTTCTTTTGGGAAGCTTGTCAGCTGTTGCTTTAACTTCACATATTGCTCGGCGACCGATTTGCTTTCAACTTGTAGAAGCTGCAGGAAGTTCCATGAATCGAATTCTCCGCGCTTTTCTGCCGTCAATCTGAATCTGTAGACTTCATAGCCTTGGATCGTATGCTCAACCATACATTGTTCCAAAAATGGTTTGACATTTATATTAAAATATTGAATGTACCGTGACATGGATAATTTAGGAATACGATGGCTTTCAGCCAGATAGAGTTGGTGATCAACAGACTGCATGACCAATCTCCCTTCTGTTTTATATTAGACTATCCTATCTTATCATTTGTTTATAATGTTCCATACATTGTCATGTTCAGTATGAAACGATATACTCGTAATTTAGAAACTATTGAAATGAGGTAAAAAGATATGAATGTTTTAGGTCAGTTAGGATCTGCTATCCAGAGCAGCCTATTTATTCAATCCGAACTGAAGAAAGCACATGCATTGATTCAAAAGCACGACCTGCCTGTAGAGCAGGTGGAAGATGATTTTCACAAGCAAATTATCTTGCTGGAGCAATATGCTGGCACTCGCATTTTTCAGCAAGGGCTTGCCAGATACAAAGTAATCAATGCAACGCTTATGACCCTATCTGTGCTCGTATTGCTGGCAGCATGTATTGTTGCAGTGGTGGAATATTTGCAGCCGGAGCGACATCTGCTGGATGTGCTGATAAATGCCATGTTCGAATATTGGGTTCCCTCTATTACAATACTTAGTGTTGTATTTGTGGGTGTGATCGTGCTTGGTATCGTTAGAAATGTTTGTGCTAGACGATTACATACACGCGTGCTGGATCGAGCCTGGCAGGCCATCTTCCATCATGTGGACAAACGAGGGTAAAGAGTAGCTGTAGAAGATTGGCATATCAGTTTAAGGAGTGGCAGCAATGAATGACTGGGAATCGGGCATCATTCAAGTTGATAATGAGCACGCGATTTATTCTTCTTTAACAGAAGAGCAGTTGTTAAGGACCGATTTGTACACGAAATATTTTCATTCTGTAAGAAAGCTAGGGAATGATTACATTTGGTATCATTTTGATCAAGTTCCTCTGCTGCACCGGTATTTTTTTGTGTCTGTATGCTTTAAGGATACAAGTCTAGTGGTTGTGGAGATTTCGCTCCAAGGCAATGAATTTCCAACTTCATGGGATAATTGGTCTGAAGAAGGGGAAAGAAAGCGTCAAAGGGAGCATGATCGTTTGTTACAACGACATTTGTCCGTAAAGCCAAGCTATCGTCAAACCAAGCCTTACCCCTATATGGAATATGAACTTGACTGGGGGAAAATCTCTTCTTATTTTGACCCGCGGTCGGGAAATACGGCCGTTGCTTTTAAGTATAAAGGTGAATAGCGATCTTGTAGGTGAGACTGTTGGGATAAGTAAGGAGAAGTGTGATGGATAAAAAAGCAAAGAAAATACTCATGAACACTTTCTGGTCCAGCGGCTGGAAGCAGGAGCGAGGACCCTTTTCGGGTGAGGATTTTGAATATGCCAAAAGTAAGGGCTTGATGTTCGATCCGATCACCATTACACATGATGAGATGATAAAAAGGTTATATGAGCTGCATCAGCAAAAGGCTACAAAAGAGCGAGTGGCAGCGGCGTTTCTGCACAGTCTTTCCACGAAAAAGGTTCATTTGCGAAGCGCCTTATCGAGCTGGGCATTAACCGCAAAACTGCCTATGCATACCTATGGGGAGCGACCTGTCGTCCTGACCAATTACAGCAGCTGTGGGGATTGTAATTTTCATAAACTAATGTCCGATAAGGAATACGTCAATAAGGATTTGAATGTGCTGAATTTTGAACGGATCAAATGGGGCGGTATTCGGCTGAATCACCTTCTTTACTGCTGGATGGACCTTGAATTGTTTAGTCAAGAAGAGGAGTTCCAGGTTTCGGATGAGGATCTGGCTATCCTTCATAACATGCTGGAAGCCGTTCAGGACTGTGAGGCTCAGAATGGTGCGCGGCAATTGGAGAAGCGCTGGAAAGATGTGTTCCCATCCAGCAAAAATGAACGCGACGTGGTTATGGAGGTATGGGGATATGCTGGCTTGCTGGCACCACGGGACACACCTCGTAGACGCCGCGGCGGCAATGATGATTTTTATTCGGTAGCAGCCTGGCAAGGAGATGACGGATACTCCCAGGAAGCGCTGGACTATTATTTTGGTACGTTTTTATAAAGAAAGTGAAGGTTTATCTTCAGGTTAGGCTATTCCCCAAAAAAAAAAAGGGAACTCCCTGATTGGTTCAATTGGACAGAATACTTAGAATTAAAGTAGGGTGAAAAATTGAATTTTGGGGGAATGGATGATGAGTCGATTAACCGAAGCTATAAAGATGTTACACATTGTGAAAAAAGGATCAAGACTTTGAAAGGGATTAGTAGATACATCCCCAATCAGCATGGAGCCTGGGCAATGCTCATTCTTCCATTTTTGTTTGGCTTAGCTGCTTCTCCAAAACAATTCATTCATATACCTCTATTCGTATGCTGGTTTTTTATCTATTTATTTAGTTTTCCTGTTCTTCAATGGATCAAAACGGGAAACAGTAAAAGATACCGTAAACCTGTTGTTATATACGGAGCAATACTCCTTCCTCTTTTGGCTTCTCTAGTATGGGTTAAACCTGCGTTGATCTGGTACGGAGTTCTGCTCCTGTTCTTTTTTATGGCTAATATGTATTACGCCAAAATGAAGAATGAGCGTGCTTTGTTAAATGACATTACCGCGATTCTGCTTTTCTGTTCTTTTATATACCCTGTTGTTCATATTGGAGAAGGTGGAGATTGGACATTAACCACAGAGCTATTTTTGCTGTTGGTATGTTATTTCATAGGAACGGCTCTTTATGTTAAAACGATCATCCGTGAAAGAAAAAATCCACGTTACTATTATGCGTCTATTATCTATCATCTGATCATTGTGCTGTTGGCCGCCTGGATCAAGGTGTTTTTGGTTATTCCATTTTTAATTTTGTTCATACGAGCTATATGGCTTCCCAAATTCGAGTTAAAGGCAAAGCATGTAGGCATGGCTGAAATTGGATTTTCATTGATGCTCTATGTATCTGTGCTGTTTTTATATTTTTAAAAAGGAGAGACATCAATGATATCTTTGCAAACGCCACGAGATTATCGCGTAGACCCGTTTATCGTCATTTGGGAGGTAACGAGAGCTTGCGCATTAAAATGCCTTCACTGTAGAGCGGAAGCCCAATATAAGCCTGACCCTCGTCAGCTGACATTTGAAGAGGGCAAAAAGCTGCTCGATCAAATCGCTGAAATGAATCAACCACTGGTGGTTTTCACAGGTGGAGATCCGTTATCGCGTCCTGATTTATTTGAGTTGGCTCAATATGCAATTGAGGAGAAAAAGCTATCGGTTTCCATGACTCCCAGTGCTACCCCAAAAGTGACAAGAGCAGCGGTCGAAAAAGCAAAGCAGGTTGGCTTATCACGATGGGCTTTTAGCCTGGACGGTTCATGCGCGGACATTCATGATCATTTTCGCGGGACTGTGGGTTCTTACAATACGACCATGCGGGGAATTGGATATTTGAAGGAATTGAACATCCCTATCCAAGTGAACACCACCGTGTCCCGATACAATCTTCACGATCTGGAGCGAATTGCAGAAAAGGTAAAGGAAATGCAGGCGGTGTTATGGAGCTTGTTTTTTCTCGTTCCAACCGGGCGTGGTATGGAAAAAGATATGATTACTCCTGATGAGCATGAGGCTGTAATGAAGTGGTTGTATCAGATACAGCAACAGATGCCCTACGGTGTAAAGGCTACCGAAGCACCTCATTATCGAAGGGTTGTCCTACAGGAAAAGCGTAAAGCAGTGAAGAACGGTGCAATGTTCGAACCTAAACGGGCAGATGTTTTGGGACGCGCGCCTAAAGGCGTAAATGATGGAGATGGATTTGTTTTTATCAGTCATATTGGCGAAGTGTACCCGAGTGGTTTCCTACCGCTAACTTGCGGGAATGTACGAAAGGATAGTTTGGCCCATATTTATCGGCACTCTCCGATTATGAACCATCTTCGGGATAAATCTCTGCTTAAAGGCAAATGTGGAGTTTGCGAATTCAATACAGTCTGTGGAGGCTCCAGAGCAAGGGCTTTTGCCATCACAGGAGACTATTTGGAGAGTGACCCTTATTGTGCATATATGCCTGGAGTGGGGAAGGAAACGTGTGCTCATGAATAAAAATGCTAAAAGAGTTGTTATCCTTGGTGGAGGAATAAGCGGTTTAAGTGCTGCCTTTTATGTGAAAAAGTTAGCGGAAGACAGGCAGCTTGAAGTGGAGATTACACTGGTGGAGAAAAGCGACCGTCTGGGAGGAAAGCTGCAAACGGTTCGCCAAAACCATTTTATGATCGAAAAAGGACCGGATGCTTTTCTGGCCAGAAAAACAGCTATATTGGATCTGACTATGGAACTGGGGCTGGAAGCCGATTTGGTGTCAACAAACCCGAAGGCCAAGTCGGCCTCCATTTTGCATAAAGGCAAGCTGCATACTATGCCAATGGGCTTTATTTTAGGCATTCCAACAAAGTTAACGCCCTTCATTCGGACAGGGCTAATCTCTCCACTGGGAAAAGCACGCGCAGCTCTGGATTTAATTATTCCAGCCAAGCAAGGCGATATGGATGAATCTCTGGGGGATTTTATCAAGCGGCGTCTAGGTAAAGAGGTGTTGGAGCAGATTACTGAGCCTTTGCTATCTGGTATTTACGCTGGCGATACGTATTCTCTTAGCCTCAAGTCAACCTTCCCTCAATTTAAGCAGATGGAACAAAAACATGGAAGTTTGATTATAGGTATGGCTAAAGGAGCGGGGAGAAAGTCGGGTGCACCTAACAAATTGCCGGATATCGCCAAGAAAAGCATGTTTCTTTCCTATCGACATGGATTATCGACCGTTGTGGATCGGTTAAAGGAAAAGCTCGACACCGTCCATTTTGTGATGGGACAGCGTGTGGCTGAGGTGAGAAAAGAGGATCGTTATCAAGTAGTGCTAGACCATGGGCAAATCATAGATGCAGATGCAATGATCTGCGCTGTTCCAGCCTTTGAGGCGGCTACATTATTTTCCGATATCGCAAGTGTGAGCTGGCTCCATAAGATTAACTACGTTTCGGTAGCGAATATTTCCCTTGCGTATAAAAATTCAGACCTTGATCTTGCCTATGAGGGAACTGGATTTTTAGTTCCCCGCAAAGAAGGAAAAATGATTACGGCCTGTACTTGGTCATCGACAAAGTGGAGCCATACCGCACCTGAAGGGTATACACTCTTACGGACTTACATTGGACATGCAGGCTCACAGGGATGGGTTCAGATGACAGACGATGAACTTGTAGCTGCGGCGCGCAAAGACCTGAAGGATTTAATGGGAATCGATGCTGAACCTGAATTAACTGAAGTCAGTCGGTGTAATCAATCCATGCCACAATATCCGATAGGACACAAAGAGCAGATGGCGAAGGTGAGACATGATTTGTCACAGGATTTTCCACGTGTATTTTTATGTGGTGCTGGTTATGGAGGGGTTGGCATTCCGGATTGTATCGCTCAAGGCAAAGAAGCAGCTGAACAGCTGGTCTCAGGTTTTTTATAATCAGGCTCTTTCCACGAGTGAAAAAGGGATCGCCCTAATTGGTTCAGCCTTGAGAGAGACATAAAATGAGAGTTAAGTATAAAACTGAAGTAAGATGGGGGAATGAAAATGAGCCAGTTAACGGAAGAAACATGGGTAGCGGACATTGTAAAAGAAGTACCCAAAACAAGTGACTTGTTCCGTAAACTACGGATTGACTTCTGCTGTGGCGGAAAAATATCGCTCCGTGAAGCGGCTGCCAGCCGGGGGCTGCACGCTGGTGAACTGCTGGCGCGGGTGCATGAAGTGGAGGAAAATCAGGCACAACATAAGCAAATGCAACCCTCCTCACTAGAACCCAAAGAACTGATCGCCTATATTCAGGATGAGTATCATACAAAGTTGTGTGAAGAACTAGCGGCGCTCACACCGTATATTACCAAGCTAACACGGGTTCATAGCGAACGCTATTCGCACCTGAAGCGAGTGAATGAACTTTATACCTTGCTTAAACAGAAGTTAACGGTACATATTCAATTCAAGGAAAGTCTTCTGTTTCCGTTGATTCAAGCGTTTTTTCAGGACTCGACGTTTGAGCGTGTGGACGCACTTCTTTTTCACTTATCCGAGTTGCAAGACGAGCACCAAGCGGTTGTGGATTTACTGCAGGAGCTGCGTTTGATTACCAATGGCTTTGAGCCGTTACAGGAAGCTTGTGGCACACATCGACTTGTATTGAAGCGTTTGGAGGATCTGGAAGCGGACATTTATAATCATATTCTTCTTGAGAATTGTACACTAGTTGAACGTACCAGACAGGCACAACCCCATTCATAATGAAACCTATCACTTCATGACAGGCTAGACGTAAGGAGTCAAACAAAAATGAAAAAAATTATTAAACATAGCCAGGCACTCTTTTTTGCTTTTTGTGTTGTGTTATTACTAGCAGGGTGCGGTGCGGGGCAACAATCAGCTTCAAGTGGTAGCAGCGCGGTCCAGAACGAGGTCTCCGGCCAGGATTCATCGAAAAAGACTGAAACTGTAGAACTGACCATTTCCGCGGCTGCGAGCTTAACAGATGCACTCAAAGAAATCCAGACATTGTACGAATCATCCCATAAGGGTATTCAATTGAATTTCAACTTTGGTGGTTCTGGTGCACTGGAAAAGCAGATTGAGCAAGGAGCTCCATCGGACTTGTTTTTGTCTGCTTCGAAGAAAAACATGAAGTCTCTCGTAGATCAGCATTTAATAGAGAGCAATAAACAAAAAACATGGCTGACGAACGAGTTGGTAGCGGTGATCCCTGCTGACGGGACGACGAGCATCACGAGTGTAAAGGATTTAATGCAAAAAGAAGTGAAAAAGGTAGCAATCGGTATTCCTGAGAGTGTTCCTGCAGGCAAATATGCACAGGAAGCACTGACGAACGTTAAGCTTTGGGATGTGTTACAAGACAAGCTCGTTCAGGCAAAAGATGTTAGACAAGTGCTGCAATATGTAGAAACGGGTAACGCAGATGTCGGATTTGTGTATAAGACAGATGCGTTAACTTCGCAAAAGGCGAAAATTGCTTTTGAGGTGGACTCTAAAACTTATTCAACGGTTGAGTACCCTATCGGGATCATCAAAGCTTCCAAACACATCCAAGAAGCCGAAAGCTTCTATGAATACCTTCAATCGCAAGAATCTCTGAACATTATGGCTAAGTATGGATTTACCATACCGAAGTGAGCATGCAGGCTATAGATTGGAGCGAATATTGGCCTCCGATTCGTTTATCGTTACAGATTGCACTGTTATCCAGCGTTTTGGTGATCCTATTAGGCTTGTTTGCGGCATGGTCCATGTCGCGGTTAGGAATATTTAAAGGGAAAACACTCGTTGAAACCGTGCTTATGCTGCCTTTGGTGCTCCCGCCGACGGTAGTTGGATTTTTACTGCTAATCTTACTCGGACGAAAAAGTGGGTTTGGACGTTTGGTGGAGCATTGGTTTGGCGAGCCTATTGTATTCTCATGGTGGGCTGGGGTTGTGGCCGCGGTGGTTGTGGCTTTTCCTCTAGTCTATCGGACACTGAGAATGGGATTCGCTGCAGTGGATCGGGACTTGGAAAACGCGGGGCGCTCGATGGGGGCAAATGAATGGCAGGTTTTCCGATATATCACCTTTCCTTTGATTTTCCCTTCTTTTAAAGCGGCCTTTATACTTGGTTTTGCCCGTGGGCTGGGCGAGTTCGGTGCTACGCTGATGATTGCCGGAAATATTCCGGGTAAAACACAAACGATTCCTACAGCCATCTATATTGCAGTGGATTCTGGTCATCTTCCTATGGCCTGGGCTTGGACATGCTCTATCATATTCATTTCCTTTATAATGCTCCTGTTAACAGGCCAAAAGAACAATTAATCTATTCATACAAGCTTCCCTCTGGTAGAGGGGGGCTTTTTTTGTATCTTTCCTTAGAACGAGGGATTTTCTATAGCGCTATAGGACATTCCCTAATGGGAACGGAGAGGAATGAATTTCATAATGAGAGTAAGCGAATGAATCTTTCCCATGGGCTTGCGACGGACTGATTCATTCTGAAAAGGAGCGTTGATCACCGATGAAAAAGAAATACAGTCTCAACTTCTTCAAACCAATCGAGAGCTATTCCGGAAATTGGTCAATCCTTGAAGAAAAAAATAGAGAATGGGAAAACGTGTACCGCCAGCGTTGGTCTCACGACAAAGTGATTCGCACGACGCATGGTGTTAACTGTACCGGCTCCTGTAGCTGGAAGGTTTTTGTTAAGAACGGCATCATCACTTGGGAAAATCAGCAAATCGATTATCCCTCCTGCGGTCCAGACATGCCAGAATTTGAGCCGCGTGGATGCCCGCGTGGTGCTTCATTTTCCTGGTATGAATACAGCCCGTTACGTGTGAAATATCCATATATGCGCGGTAAGCTATTGCGACTCTGGCAAGCTGCCCTCAAGGAGCATAGCAATCCGGTAGACGCATGGGCCAGCATTGTCGAAGACCCGGAGAAAGCCAAGCTCTATAAATCGGCTCGCGGCAAAGGCGGGCATGTTCGTGTGGCTTGGGATGATGTTCTGCATCTGATTTCGGCGCAATTAATTTACACCATTCGCAAATACGGTCCTGACCGGATTGCAGGCTTCACCCCTATTCCAGCAATGTCAATGATAAGCTATGCCTCAGGAGCGCGGTTTATTTCATTGCTTGGTGGGGAGATGTTGAGCTTTTACGATTGGTATGCCGATCTTCCGCCTGCTTCTCCTCAAATTTGGGGTGAGCAAACGGACGTACCTGAATCCTCAGATTGGTACAACGCGGGTTACCTGATCATGTGGGGATCGAATGTGCCGCTTACCCGGACGCCGGATGCCCACTTTATGACGGAAGTACGCTATAAAGGAACGAAGGTCGTATCCGTGGCTCCGGATTTGGCGGAAAACGTAAAGTTCGCTGATAACTGGCTTGCACCCAATCCGGGTACAGACGCCGCTGTGGCACAGGCGATGACCCATGTCATTCTGGATGAGTTCTACCAGAAACGCAAGGAATCCATGTTCATTAACTATGCCAAGCAATATACAGATATGCCATTCATGATTCTGCTTGATCCCCACGAAGGAGCCTGGAAAGGCGGACGTTTTCTGC
Source organism: Paenibacillus sp. JJ1683 (assembly GCF_053006485.1). NCBI lineage: Bacteria > Bacillati > Bacillota > Bacilli > Caryophanales > Paenibacillaceae > Paenibacillus > Paenibacillus sp. JJ1683. The sequence goes on along the minus strand of NZ_CM129820.1, from coordinate 4,069,782 downwards.
GGGCGAGTGATCTGGGGGATGCTTCACAGCATGCAGATTGGAAACCGGTCATATTCGATGAAGTAGCAGGGGAAATGATGGTCCCGAACGGAACAATGGGACAGCGCTGGGAGCAGGATAAGAAATGGAATCTGATCTTGGAGCGGGAAGATGGAACCAAGGTTGAGCCTGCGCTCACGGTGGAAGGTCATGACGAGCAATGGGAAGAAATTGTATTCCCTTATTTTGATAACACAGGTAACGGAACATTCAAACGTGTCATTCCGACGAAAAAAGTACGTCTGGCTGATGGTTCAGAGCGCTTCGTAGCCACCGTATATGATTTGATGATGAGTCAGTATGGTGTCGCTCGCAATGATAGCCCTCATAATGCAAAGGATTATTACGATGCAGCTTCTCATTACACTCCTGCCTGGCAGGAGAAGATCACGGGAGTCAAGGCATCGGTCGTAGTGCAAGTTGCTCGCGAATTTGCTCAGAACGCCATCGACACTCAAGGACGTTCCATGATCATTATGGGGGCGGGGATCAATCACTGGTTCAACAGTGACACCATTTATCGCTCCATCTTGAACCTGGTCGTACTGACGGCTTCCCAAGGTGTTAACGGTGGAGGCTGGGCGCATTATGTAGGTCAAGAGAAGTGCCGTCCTATTGAAGGCTGGTCAACGATTGCCTTTGCAAAAGACTGGCAGGGACCGGCTCGGTTGCAAAATGCTACTTCGTTTTTCTATTTTGCAACAGAACAGTGGCGGTATGAAGAAAGCGGCACCGACACATTGAAATCGCCGACTGGGGGAGAGGTCAGTTACCAACATCCGGCGGACTACAATGTACTTGCTGCACGGTTGGGCTGGATGCCTTCTTACCCGCAGTTTAATAAAAACAGCCTGCTATTCGCCGAAGAGGCGGCGCAATTAGGCAAGAAGTCAAACGAGGAAATCATTAACCACACTGTGGAAGAGATTAAATCGCGTAAGACCCGTTTTGCTATTGAAGATCCAGGGGCAGCGGAGAACTTCCCGCGTTCGCTCTTTATTTGGCGGTCCAACCTCATTTCCAGCTCGGCCAAGGGACAGGAATATTTCATGAAGCATTTGCTTGGAGCCTCCGACGCGCTGCTTGCCCGGCCGAACGAAGATCAGAAGCCTGAGGAAATCGTCTGGCGGGAAGATGTGGAAGGAAAGCTTGATTTGATGGTCGCACTTGATTTCCGGATGACCACAACACCGTTGTACGCGGATGTCGTACTTCCGGCGGCGACCTGGTATGAGAAGACGGATTTGTCCTCGACAGACATGCATCCGTTCGTGCATCCATTTAATCCTGCGGTGAATCCGCTTTGGGAATCCCGCTCGGACTGGGATATTTACCGTCAGCTGTCTGAAACCTTCTCGAACATGGCCAAAGAGCATCTACCGGGAATATATAAAGACCTTGTAACTGCACCGCTTGGGCATGATTCCATAGGCGAAATTGCGCAACCGATGGGGCTTATAAAGGACTGGACGAAAGGCGAGGCCGAAGCTGTGCCGGGTAAAACCATGCCTAATTTCAGCATCGTAGAACGCGATTACACCAAAATTTACGATAAATATGTCTCGCTCGGTCCAAATTTGGCTACTGGAAAAACGGGCGCGCATGGCGTTAGCTTCTCGGTAGCAGATGAATATGAGGAATTGAAGAAGCTGAACGGGGTTTATTACGATGAGTCCATTAAAGATGGACTGCCAAAGATCCAGACAGCCCGTCAAGTGGCTGATACGATTCTTCATCTTTCGTCTGCAACGAATGGTCGTGTCTCGCAAAAAGCCTACGCAGAGGCGGAAAAGGATCACGGTGTGAAGCTAATGGACATCTCAGCCGACCGCGCCGCCGAGAAGATCACATTCCAAAGCATTACAGCGCAGCCGCGTGAAGTTATACCGACACCGGTATTCAGTGGCTCTAACAAACAGGGACGTCGCTACTCGCCATTTACCACGAATATTGAGCGTCTCGTTCCGTTCCGGACTTTGACAGGAAGACAGCATTTCTATATCGATCATGAAATCTTCCAGCAGTTTGGGGAGTCGCTGCCTATCTATAAACCGACTTTGCCACCGATGGTATTCGGTACACGTGATCGGGAAATCAAAGGCGGCCAGGATTCACTTGTGCTTCGTTATCTGACTCCACACGGGAAATGGAATATTCACTCCACTTATCAGGATAACCAGCATATGCTTACGCTGTTCCGTGGAGGCCCAACGGTATGGATCAATAACGAAGACGCAGCAGCCCACGATCTGGCCGACAATGACTGGGTAGAGGTATACAACCGTAACGGTGTTGTCACCGCCCGGGCAGTTGTCAGCCACCGGATGCCAAGAGGAACGATGTTTATGTACCATGCACAAGATAAGCACATTCAAGTGCCAGGCTCCGAAATCACGGATACACGCGGGGGCAGTCATAATGCGCCAACAAGAATTCATCTCAAACCGACCCAGATGGTTGGCGGATACGCTCAGCTTAGCTACGGGTTCAACTATTACGGTCCAATCGGCAACCAGCGCGATGTGTACGTAGCGGTACGTAAAATGAAGGAGGTTAACTGGCTTGAAGATTAAAGCTCAAATTGCCATGGTCATGAACCTGGATAAATGTATTGGCTGCCATACGTGCAGTGTGACGTGCAAAACAACTTGGACAAACCGCAAAGGTGCGGAATATATGTGGTTCAACAACGTGGAAACGAAGCCCGGTATTGGTTATCCAAAACGCTGGGAAGACCAGGAGCAGTATAAGGGGGGCTGGCAGCTTCGCAAAGGGAAGCTTGAACTGAAGTCAGGGAACAAGCTGTCCAAGATAGCGCTCGGTAAAATTTTCTACAATCCCGATATGCCTGAAATGAAGGATTATTATGAACCCTGGACTTACAATTATGAACATTTGACCAACGCCAAAGAGCAGAAGCATTCTCCGGTCGCGCGTGCACAATCTGCTGTAACAGGCGAAAAAATGGATCTGAATTGGGGGCCAAACTGGGAGGATGATTTGGCAGGTACCCATGTGACAGGACCTCTCGATCCCAATATTCAGAAAATTGAAGAAGAGATTAAATTCAATTTCGAGAAGTCATTCATGCTGTATCTTCCTCGGCTTTGCGAACACTGTCTGAATCCAAGCTGTGTCGCATCCTGCCCTTCAGGTGCCATGTACAAACGGGACGAGGATGGCATCGTGCTTGTGGATCAGGAAGCATGTCGCGGCTGGAGATATTGCATGACGGGTTGTCCATATAAGAAAGTGTACTTCAACTGGCAGACGAATAAAGCAGAGAAATGTACCTTCTGCTTCCCGCGCGTAGAAGCCGGGTTGCCAACCGTCTGCTCCGAGACGTGTACCGGACGAATTCGTTACCTTGGCGTTCTATTGTATGACGCGGATAAGGTGCAGGAGGCTGCTTCTAAAGAGGATGAGAAAGATCTGTATAAAGCACAGTGTGATTTGTTCTTGGACCCAAGTGATCCAGCGGTAATTGCGCAGGCAAAAAAAGATGGGATCTCGCAAGATTGGATTGAGGCTGCGCAGAACTCACCGGTCTACAAGCTTGCTATTGAGTATAAGCTGGCATTCCCGCTTCATCCGGAATACCGCACGCTGCCGATGGTCTGGTATGTACCACCACTTAGTCCGATCATGAATTACTTTGAAGGGAAAGACTCCATCGAGAATCCAGATATGATCTTTCCAGCTATCGAAGAAATGCGCACGCCTATTCAGTATCTTGCCAATATGTTGACGGCGGGCGACACCCAGACGGTGAAAGAATCGCTGCAGCGGATGGCTATGATGCGCTCCTATATGCGTGCCCAGTCCACAGGACAATCTTTCGATGAAAGCCGTCTGGAACGCACCGGCATGACAGCACGTCAGGCCGAGCAGATGTACCGGCTTCTGGCTATTGCCAAATACGAGGACCGTTTCGTTATTCCAACATCGCATAAAGAGGGTTATTCTAATCCATATCGCGCCCAAGGAGCTGCTGGTTACGGTGATACCTTAGGGAATATGGAAGGTTGTGGAGTTGGAGGAGCTGGCTGTAGCGGTTGTAGCCTGGCAAGCTCCACGGGAATGGAAGAGCCTTCGAAATCAGGCAAGCAAATGTATGAAGAAAACTTCTACGGGGGTATTTGGCGTGATTAATGTAGCGAAACTGTATGAATTCAAGCCTTCATTCGGGTTTTTCGCCCAACAACTCATGTACCCGGAAAAGCTGGATTTTCATCCGGCTTTTCTGGAAGCATCATTTGATCCGGATCATCCTGCGTATACGTATGCTCATAAGTACTGGTCTCTTATGCAAGAGTTTAGTATGGAAGAGATCCAGGAACTGTATACAGAAACCTTCGATTTTCAAAAAAATTGTGCACTATATATGACTTACTTCAAGTTTGAAGATGCAAAAGAAAGAGGACAAATGCTGGTCAAGTTAAAGGTTCTCTATGAAATGTATGGTCTTGAAATGCCAGATGGTGAGCTGCCGGATTACCTACCGCTCATGTGTGAATTCCTGTATGCCGCCGAATGGGTACAGGATGCAAAGACGACAGAAAATTTCCGCATGCCGATCGCGATTTTGGAAGACGGCACTTATCATTTGCTTAAAGCGCTGGAAAAAATGGAAAGCCCGTATTTTCATCTGGTCAAGGGACTGCGCGAAACGCTTAAAGCTTGCGTAGAACAGGAGGCAGCCACGCTATGATGATGGAGCAGTTTTTATGGGTCATTTTCCCTTATATGTGTGTGGTCATTTTTATCGTAGGCCATATCTTCCGCTATAGAACGGACCAATTCAATTGGACGGCAAAATCGAGCGAATTTATTGAAAAGAAACAATTGATGATCGGAAGCCTCTTATTCCACCTGGGGATCATTCCAGTTATTTTCGGTCATGTGTCTGGTCTGGGTATACCCAAAACCTGGATGCATGCACTGGGGGTAAACGATCATCTATATCACATTGGAGCGGTCTATATTGGTGGAATATTTGGAGCCATGACGTTCCTTGGGATGTTGATACTTACCTCTCGACGTTTTACAATTCGTAATGTGCGTCGTTTAAGTACAGCTTCTGATTTGATTGTAAACGTATTGCTGTTGGCGCTTGTGTGCATGGGGATGTTTGCCACACTCGTAACGAATGCGGTTCAGCCAGAATTTGATTATCGGGAGACTATCTCGATCTGGTTCCGCGGTTTGTTCATATTCCGTGTTGACCCTACACTGATGAGAGACGTACCGATCTCGTTCAAGCTTCATGTCCTTATGGGTTTTGCGATTTTTGCATTCTGGCCGTTTACCCGGCTTGTACATGTGTGGAGTGTTCCGTTGAATTATGTGCGCAGAAGTTATATCCTTTACAGAAGACATAAATCAAACTAGGAAAGCGGGCCCTGCCTTCTTTCCTAGTTTTATTAGGAGAGAGTGATGAATAATAAGATGGATTATCAAAGGGAGCTTGAGCGAATACGCGAACATTTCGGTTATGATTTTATGGCACTTGCTCTGGTTGAACCGGCCGAATATCAATACGTCATTAAATGGAAAAACGCCGCTGGCAATTTGAATGATCGATTTAAGCGGATTGTACTGCAATCTGGAAAGGGCATAGCTGGAGTCGTGTTTAAAACCGGGAAATCTATCTTTATTCCATCTGTTCATCAATTTGTTGGGGCAGACAACCTGTTTAACTATCCAATCGTTCAATCCGAGAAGCTCAAGAGTCTCGGCGCTGTGCCCCTGTGGAATGATGCTCGCGTCGCGGGTGTACTGCTGGGTGGATTTCGAGAAGAACAGCTGATGACCGAAGCTATGATGCGTGATTTGGAAACCTTGGCACATAGGGGAATTGGAGAGTTGAACGGGAAGGAAGTGATCTGAATTGACATTGTCTATAGGGACAGACTCTTTGAGTACGCTAATGGTGAAGATGTTTGAGAACAGTACAGAAGCTATCTTCTTTTTTGATAGGGAAGGGAAAACCCTAGCCATGAACCCGGCGGCTGAGGAGATTGTAGACGATGACGTTCTCATTCAACTCTATGAAGGACAGGACAGGGCCTTATGTGGAACATGCAGAGGCTATACAAGCGACACAGAGCCCCGTACCTGCCTTGACTGTTATTTCAATGTGCCTGAATCCAACAATTTTGCTTCTTTTCAGGTTTATCTGGAGACGAAAAGCAACGGAATGGTTCCCTATGCAGCTTCTTTTCATACGATTGATTCTACAAATGGAATCCGGGTGCTGATGCTGAGAGATTTGACCCCGCAATTTCAGACGCAGGAGAAATTGTATCAGAACAAAATGATGAAACATGTTATTGAAGCACAGGAAAACGAGCGTAAACGGCTTTCCAGAGAGCTGCACGACAGCGTCGCCCAGGAATTGATGAGCGCGGTTGTTGAACTACGGGTATTAAAATACATGACGAATGATGAGCAGCTCATTAAAAACATGAAACAAACAGAAGCATCCATGACACGCTTGCTGGATGATATCCGCAACCTGTCTGTGGATCTTCGTCCTGCTACCCTTGATGATTTTGGACTTGAGGCGGCATTCCGTTCCCACTTTAAGCGGGTCGAGCAAAGTTTTGGTCTAGTGGTTGAGTTCGTATCTGATCTTCCCCAGAAGCGGTATGGAAGCGAAAAAGAAACAGTCATTTATCGCGTCTGTCAGGAGGCTGTGCTCAATGCGTTGAAGTATGCCCAGGTGGATACCGTTAAAGTTACTTTGTCGGAGCACGAACACGCGCTTCGTTTGACTGTAGAGGATAATGGGATTGGCTTTGATAAGGGGGGCAAGCCTATTGGGACAGGACTAGGCTTGTATGGTATGCAGGAGCGAGCAGAACTGGTAGGTGGAAGTTTTGGCGTCCTTTCGAATGTTGGCCAAGGAACCAAAGTCTTTTTACAAATTCCGATTGGACACGAGGAGGAATAGAAACTTGATCAAAATTGTATTAGCGGATGATCATGCCATTGTACGAAGCGGATTTTCCATGATTCTCAACTTCCAATCGGATATGGAGGTTGTCGGAACGGCTGCGGACGGGATTGAAGCGTATACTATGGTAGCCAAACATCAGCCGGATATTCTAATTATGGACCTCAGCATGCCTCCAGGCGAAAGTGGTTTGATCGCCACAGGCAAGATTAAAGAGGACCACCCTGACACTAAAATTCTGATACTGACCATGCATGACGACGAAGAATATCTATTTCATATTTTGAAGAATGGTGCTTCAGGGTACGTTTTGAAAAATGCACCAGATGAGGAGCTATTGCTTGCCATACGAACCATTCATGGGGGCGGGACTTATATCCATCCTAAAATGGCCACTTCTCTCGTGCGTGAGTTCATTAAGAAAGACACAACATCACAAACCGAAGATCCGTATGAGATTCTGTCCAAGCGCGAGCTGGAGATTCTCCCTTTGGTTGCAAAGGGATACGGTAACAAGGAAGTTGCCGAAAAGCTGTTCATTTCTGTCAAAACCGTGGAAGCGAATAAAGCTAAAATCATGGAGAAGTTGAACTTAAAAAGCCGGCCTGAGCTGGTCCAATATGCTTTAAAGAAAAAAATGCTGGATTTCTAGTTTATGAAGAAGATTATTTTTAATCCAATAATATATCTACAATGAATCAAGCAGCTTCTTACGAGAAGCGGCTTTTTTATTTTCAGGGACTCCCCTGACCGGGAAAGGGGAGTCCCCTATATTCGAAAGGAACGGCTAGCGGCTACAATGGGAACAGAAAAATACAAATCAAACATTCGACAGAATAAAGTTGAAAAGGTGAGTTAAATGATTAGAAAAATGCAGTTGCCGCTACAAACATTGAACCTGATTCTTGGATTCATGGTGTGGGTCATCATTTCTTCCCTCATGCCGTTCATTACGGAGGATATTGCGATTCCACCCGGAAAACTGGCCATGGTTACGGCGATTCCGGTCGTGCTTGGATCGATTCTGCGCATTCCGCTTGGTTATTATGCCAATATTTTCGGGGCGAGAATCGTTTTCCTCGTTAGCTTTGTTTTGCTTTTGTTTCCGGTCTACTATATCAGTGAAGCTTCGACGATGACGGATTTAATTATCGGTGGCTTGTTCCTTGGGATTGGGGGAGCGGTGTTCTCGGTTGGAGTAACTTCACTGCCCAAGTATTATCCGAAAGAAAGACATGGCTTTGTCAACGGGATGTATGGTGTGGGCAACCTAGGGACAGCGGTAACGACCTTCTCCGCTCCGATTGTAGCGACACAGGTAGGATGGGCACTTACAGTCAAGCTGTATCTTATCCTATTGCTTGTTTTTATCGTTTTGAATTTCTTCTTTGGGGACCGTCATGAAGCTAAAGTCAAGACGCCCATTATGGAGCAAATCAAAGGGGTTTACAAAAATGAAAAGCTTTGGTTTTTCTCGCTCTTTTATTTTATTACGTTTGGCTCATTTGTAGCGTTTACGGTGTATCTACCGAATTTTCTCGTATCGAATTTCGAACTGGATAAAGTGGATGCAGGGATGCGTACAGCAGGCTTTATCGCAATTGCTACATTCTTCCGCCCGATCGGTGGCTGGCTGGCGGATCGTTTTCAGCCCTTGTTTCTGCTGGTAGGTACGTTTGCTGTGTATACGGTCGCTGCGATTCTTTTGGCTTTTTCCCCAGACATCACCCTGTATACAGTAGGGTGCTTGGCTATCGCTGTGAGTGCGGGAATCGGGAACGGTGTCATTTTCAAGCTAGTTCCATTTTATTTTAATAAACAGGCAGGCATAGTGAACGGAATTGTATCCATGATGGGTGGCCTGGGTGGCTTTTTCCCTCCGATCTTGTTATCGACGATTCATGCGGCTACTGGCCAATATTCCATTGGGTTCATGTTACTCTCCCAAGTGGCACTGGCTAGCCTGATTCTCGTCATATGGCTATATTATCAAGGACGTTTCCCTGTAGCTGCCGAGCAGAACCGCTTTGAGAAACAAAAGGAACTTCAGCAGTAAAGCATTAAGAGTGGAGAAATTATAAAGACACCTTTAACGTTTCTAGCGAGAGCCACAGGAAAAAGCACAAAGTTAACGATCGCTCTTCAACGTTAGGGGGACATTGTGATGAAGGAACGTTATTCAAGACAGATCTTATTTAGACCCATCGGCAGTGAAGGACAACGTAATCTGTCTGAAGCTGTTGTTACCATTATCGGCTGCGGGGCACTAGGCTCCGCCATCGCTGAAACATTAGTAAGAGCGGGCGTCGGAGAGATTCACCTGGTTGACCGTGATTATGTGGAGACGTCGAATCTGCAACGCCAGCAGTTATTCACGGAGCAGGATGCTGCACAAATGCTCCCCAAGGTAACGGCTGCTGAAAAAAGGTTAAAGGCGATACGAGAAGACGTACGCTTGTATACCTATCTCGACAGCTTGGATACCGGGCTTGCTCAAGAGCTTGCTGGTAAAAGCACATTGCTGATGGATGCAACGGATAATTTTGAAACCCGGCTGCTTATAAACGATGCTGCACGAAAGGCTGAAATTCCATGGATTTACGGCGCCTGTGTTGGAAGCACAGGCGTTGTTTTTCCGTTCGTGCCGGGCAAGTCAGCTTGTTTTCGTTGCCTACTGCCATCGCTGCCGGCAATCAATCAGACCTGCGATACGGCTGGAATTATCTCGCCCGCAGTTCAAGTGACGGCTGCTCTCCAAAGTGCAGAAGCCATGAAGTGGCTGAGCGGTAAACGTGATAAAATGCGCAGCAAGGTTCATTTATTTGATCTATGGGAAAATACGCAGATGGACATAGGGATTTCCCGCATCCGCAATCAGAATTGTCCGACCTGTGGAGAACATCCTGTGTTTCCTGCACTGACCGCATCCCGTCGCTCGGCGTATGCTTCGCTGTGCGGACGGGATGTAGTGCAGGTTCTTCCAGACCCTCATCGTCCGATTACGTTGGACGATGCAGAGAAAATGGGCAGGCTTATGGCGGAACGTGTAAAAAGGACCCCTTATTTCGTTGAATTTTATGCCTTTGAGCACCGAATGATTTTATTTAAAAACGGAAGGCTCCTCATTCACGGTATTGGAAGTATTGCCAGAGGTCAAAAGCTATACCATCAGTTGTTCGGTTAAACAAGGGATATAGATCCAGGAAATATAAATAGTGAGCAGAGTTTTCATAGCAGAGTAGCTTGCCAGGTGGCTGGAAGGTGGAAAAGATGAGTGTATTTGAAATCGTGACGGAGCCCATTCTTCCGCAGATTTATGCAGATTATGTCTTAAGACCAGAAGCGGGAGCGGTGACCGTGTTTACAGGGCACGTAAGAGAGTGGACCCAAGGCGTACGGACATTATATCTTGCTTACGAGGCCTATGTGCCTATGGCTGAGAAAAAGCTTGCAGAGATTGGCCACGAAATTGAACAGAAATGGGAAGGGACAAGAGTAGCAATCGCACATCGGATTGGTGAGCTTCAGATCGGTGATATTGCCGTTGTCATCGCTGTTTCTTCACCACACCGCTCGGATGCGTATAAGGCGAATGAATACGCAATCGAACGAATCAAGGAAATCGTTCCGATCTGGAAGCGAGAGATATGGGAAAACGGAACACAATGGATCGGACAACAAAAGAAAAAGCCGGAGGAAATCAGTCATGATTAAGCTGTACTATTTTGCGGGACTCCGTGAAGTAACGGGAAAATTCGAAGAAATGGCAGATTTGGCAGGCCAAACTGTAGGGGAATTATACAGTTGGATCACAGATAAATACCCGGATATGCCGATCAATTCTACACGAATTGCAGTAAACGAGGAGTACGCGTTGCTTACAGATGTACTGCAGGATGGAGATATCGCAGCTTTTATTCCGCCTGTCAGCGGCGGCTAGTGAAAGTGCTTGTCATGTGTCCATGTCCGCAACGTCAAATACAGCTAATGAAAAAAAGAAGGTGGTCACATGAGTTCACATCCGCTGAAGGACCCATTGCGGCGTCCGATTCGTGATTTACGTATATCTGTTACGGATCGCTGCAATTTTCGCTGTTCCTACTGTATGCCAAAAGAAATTTTCGGCGACGATTTTGCCTTTCTTCCCAAAAGCGAATGCCTATCGTTTGAAGAGATTCATCGGCTTACGGAGCTCTTTGTAGGCCTTGGGGTCAAAAAAATACGACTCACAGGTGGTGAGCCGTTAATGCGACCGAACCTTCCCGACCTTGTCTCTAGTATTTTGTCTATCAGTGGAGTTGAGGATATAGGGTTGACCACAAATGGTTTGCTACTAGGGCAACAGGCGCAACGCCTCTATGACGCGGGACTGCGACGGCTTAATGTCAGTGTAGACGCTCTGAACCCCGAGCTATTTGGGCAGATGAATGGACGGGGCATTAAGCCTGCGTTTATTTTGAAGCAGATCGATTTTGCAAGAGAAATCGGTTTTGAGATTAAGGTCAATATGGTGGTTCAAAAAGGTGTTAATGATTCTGAGATTTTGCCGATGGCTGCTTATTTTAAGGACCAGGGAATAACTCTTCGTTTTATTGAATTTATGGATGTAGGTAACGATACCGGATGGAGCTTCAAAAAGGTAGTAACAAAAGAAGAAATTATGGAGCGACTTAAGAATGAGTACGAGTTGGAGCCGGTAGATCAGAATTACTTTGGAGAAGTGGCAAAACGTTACCGTTATAAAGACAGCGACGCGCAAGTTGGCTTTATTACTTCGGTTTCTGATTCGTTTTGCTCATCCTGCACGCGTGCCCGTTTATCTTCTGATGGTAAGTTTTATACGTGTTTGTTTGCTTCAGACGGATTTGATTTGCGCCAGATGCTTCGTAACGGGGCGAATGATCAGGAATTACTTGATGCGATTACTTCAGTATGGGAACAACGCATAGATCGGTATTCCGATGAACGTACAGAACAGACTGCAAACAACAGAAAAAAAATTAACATGTCCTACATTGGCGGCTGACATTTTTATCCTGGTAATGTGCCGTGTTCGATGTGGATATTCCCGAAAAGAAAGCGCAAACATTTTTGTTGGCAAAACTTAAATTCGATGTTATTATGATCTTGGGATTGTTACTGAAAAGGCAAAACCCGGGACATGGAACTGGACTTCCATGTGTTGGGTTTTGCCTTTTCTTTTTGTATACAGATTTGCAATAACGTAGAAAGGTGAGTGATAGTGTAGGGCTTATTCCTCTTTATGAATACGCTTTCATTTTAATGGGTTTATAAATCTACACATTATAGTTTGGCTTACAGCGAAAGCTTGATCGGCTATTACCGTCTTGTGACCTATCTGAAATATCGCCCAGCATCTAAATCCTTTTTTAGATTATTGCGGGATCAGGGGGGCAGCCAGAATGATCATAACAAAGATATTTAATAATAACGCCATAATAGCCAAAGATTCAAAAAGGCATGAATTTGTTGTTATGGGTCGTGGAATTGCATTCAAAAAGAATGCAGGAGAACAAGTAGAAGAGCATTTAATTGAAAAGGTGTTTGTACTTAAACAAAAAGATGCTTCAGAGAAATTTAAATTACTGTTAGAGGATGTCCCTACAGAATATGTTTCGTTATGCTATGACATCATTGAATATGGAAAGAGCATATTGGAAGCACAGCTGAGCGACTATGTATATGTTTCGCTTACAGATCACATGAACAATGCATTTAAAATGTTTGATGAAGGGTTTAAAAATGCAAATCCGCTCATCTGGGAAATTAAAAAATTTTATCCTAAAGAGTTTGGAGTTGGCTTAAAAGCGCTGGAGTTTATTGAAGACGAAACAGGTAAACGATTGTCTGAAGATGAAGCAGGTAATATAGCTCTTCATTTAATCAATGCTCAAGTCAACAGCTCCTACCATAAAGTAGCGGATGTCGCTCAGCAAACTCAAAAAATACAGGATATCTTAAATATTATTAAATATTCTTACAATATAACTCTGGATGAACACTCGACCAGCTATGAACGATTTATTACACATTTAAGGTTTTTCTTTCAGCGATTAATTCAAAAAGAAAAAAAATTAGCACTGGAAGATGATTTTCTATTAAGGCAAGTGAAAGCAAAGTACAAAAAAGCTTACAACTGTATGCTAAAGATTGAGAAATACTTGGACACGGTATTGTCAGATGAAGAAAAACTGTATATAACGATTCATATTCAACGCGTAACTCAATGACCAATTGAATAACTCCTTGGATTGTTACTGGTAATGCAGGCGAAACCAACCTAGATCGAATTTGATCTATTTTGGTTTTGCCTTTTTTTATAAATACAAATAAAGGGGCAGTTACAATGAAGTATGAGACATTAGCAAAAGACATCATCAGAAATGTCGGCGGCAAAGAAAATGTAAATAGTCTAACTCATTGTATTACACGCTTGCGCTTCAAGCTAAAGGATGAAAATAAGGCCAATACAGAGGTTCTGAAAAATATGGATGGTGTCGTCACTGTGGTAAAAAGCGGGGGACAATACCAAGTTGTGATCGGTAATCATGTGCCCGAGGTTTATGCGGATGTTGCTGCGATAGGCGGCTTCCAGGCAGGCGATTCAGAAGAAACATCAGGTGAAAAAGTCAGTTTGTTCAATAGGTTTATTGATACCATTTCAGGTGTATTTACACCCACGCTGGGTGTCTTGAGTGCCACGGGTATGATTAAGGGTTTTACGGCCTTGTTTGTAGCTATAGGCTGGCTGACTGTTACATCGGGTACCTATCAAATTCTCAATGCTTTAGGAGACTGCTTGTTCTACTTCTTCCCTATTTTCCTGGGGTATACATCAGCTAAAAAATTCAATGCCAACATTTTTATAGGTATGGCGATCGGGGCGTCACTTGTTTATCCAACCTTTAGCACGATAACAGCCTCGGGTAAACCGCTATACACTTTATTTAGCGGCACTATATTTGAGTCACCGGTATATATCACCTTCTTAGGTATTCCGGTCATTCTGATGAGCTATGCATCAACGGTTCTTCCGATTATCGTATCCACCTATGTAGGCTCAAAAATAGAAAATTTCTTTAAAAAGGTCATCCCTAGCGTAGTGAGAACATTCTTGGTTCCGTTTTTCACTTTGTTAGTTATTGTACCCTTAGCGCTGATTGTGATTGGACCACTCTCGACTTGGGCAGGTCAACTGCTTGGCGCAGCCACCCTCTTTGTGTATAACTTAAGCCCGATGATTGAAGGTATTATCATGGGGGCTTTCTGGCAGGTATTTGTTATTTTTGGACTGCACTGGGGTCTTGTTCCTATCGCTATGAACAACTTGGCGGTGCTCAAATTCGATCCGATCCTTGCTGCAACGCTGGGAGCCTCCTTTGCTCAAACAGGTGTCGTACTGGCGATTTTGTTCAAAACCAAAAATGTAAAGCTGAGATCCCTTTCCATTCCAGCTGTTATCTCCGGGATCTTTGGTGTAACAGAACCCGCGATTTACGGGATTACATTACCACGTAAGAAACCATTCATTTTAAGCTGTATAGCGTCTGCAGTAGGTGGCGGTATTATCGGAATGATGGGAACGAAAGGATATATCATTGGCGGCTTAGGCATTTTCGCGATTCCCAGCTATATTAATCCGTCAGGAATAGACAGCGGATTTTATGGGGCTGTTATTGGTATCCTGGTAAGTTTCGTATTAGGCTTCTTGCTTATGTTTTTTGGCGGATTTAAAGATGATGAGGTGAAAGAAACGAAAAAAGAAGTTAGTTCAACGGGAGCAGCAAAAGGAGGAGAAGTATTAATAAGACAGGAGACGGTAATTAGTCCGTTAAAGGGTGATGTAAAACCTTTATCTGAGGTAACTGATGAAGCCTTTTCGACAGGTGCTCTGGGTAAAGGGATTGCCATTGAGCCTTCCGAAGGCAAGGTCGTTTCACCTGTAGATGGTGTCTTAACATCCTTATTTTCGTCAGGTCATGCGATCGGAATTACCAGTGATCAGGGCGTGGAAATTCTCATCCATGTAGGTAAGGATACAGTCAAATTAAAAGGTAAACATTTTTATCCCAAAGTAAAACAAGGGGAAGCCGTCAAAAAGGGACAATTGCTCATGGAGTTTGATCTGGAGGCTATCCAAGAGGCTGGTTATGTTCTGACTACTCCTGTAATTGTTGCCAACACTGCTAGTTACTTGGATGTTATTGAAACGGAGAAGAAGACGATTGGTTATAAAGAGGATTTGTTGACGGTCATGGTCTAAGCTACCCATATTTTAGGAGGAATGAACTATGAACAATAATATAACCAAGGAGTTTCCACAAGGATTTTTATGGGGAGGGGCCACGGCTGCTAACCAATTTGAAGGTGGGTATAACGTGGATGGTAAGGGACTAAGCACTGCTGATGTAATAACAGCCGGGACGCATACTATTTCCCGAAGAATTACGCCTGTATTGGAAGAAGGAATGAACTATCCAAGTCACGAGGCTATTGATTTCTACCATCATTATAAAGAGGATATCCGATTATTTGCTGAAATGGGTTTCAAGGTTTTTAGAATGTCCATCGCTTGGTCCAGAATATTTCCTAACGGAGATGATACAGAGCCGAATGAGCAAGGCTTGCAGTTCTATGATCGTGTGTTCGCAGAATTAAAAAAGTACAACATTGAGCCGTTGGTTACGATCTCACATTATGAAGCACCGTTTCATTTAACCCAAAAATATAACGGCTGGTCAGATCGCAGAGTGGTAGATATTTATGTAAGATATTGTGAAGTTCTTTTTAACAGATACAAAGATGTTGTAAAATACTGGCTCACCTTTAATGAAATCAATATCTTAACCTTGTCTTTTGGGGCGTTCATGGCTGGAGCGATGATGCCAGAGGGGAATGGAGAGCTTGCCCATGCTACAGTGAAGGATGAGCAGATCCTGTATCAAGCTTTGCATCATCAATTTGTAGCCAGTGCAAAGGCAGTAAAGCTGGGGCATGAAATCAATAAGGATTTTAAAATTGGCTGTATGATTGCTTATATGTGTTCATACCCACTTACCTGTAACCCCGATGATGTTTTGCTCGCTCAACAAAAGGATAACTTGAGTAATTTCCTATGTTCAGATGTTCAAGTAAGAGGTGCTTATCCCGGATTTGCCAAACGATATTTTAAAGAACATAATATCCAAATTACGATGCAGGACAATGATGAGGACGTCTTAAAAGAAGGATGCGTAGATTTTTATACTTTCAGTTATTATTCATCCACTTGTGTCAGTGCAGACCCCAATCAGGAGAAGGTGAGTGGGAATTTATCCATGGGATTAAAGAATCCCTATTTAAAAGCAAGCGCCTGGGACTGGCAAATCGATCCGCAGGGATTGAGATGGTCCCTCAATAACATTTATAATCGATATGAAATCCCGTTAATGGTTGTGGAAAATGGTCTGGGCGCTGTGGATACAGTGGAAGAAGACGGCTCCATTCAAGATGCTTATCGAATTAATTATCTAAAGCAGCACATTGAGCAAATGAAAGAAGCCATTGCTGATGGAGTAGATTTAATAGGTTATACACCTTGGGGATGTATTGATCTAGTAAGTGCGGGAACCGGTGAAATGAAAAAACGCTATGGATTCATATACGTCGATAAGGATAATGAAGGTAAAGGAACACTTGCCAGATCCAGAAAGAAGAGCTTCTATTGGTATAAGAGTGTGATCGAAACTAATGGGGAACAGCTAGACTAAATACTAGTGTGTGTCTTCAAAAAGTGATACAGTCAGCGCATGCCTATTCAGTAGGCATGCGCTGTTTGGATTTAAAACCAGTTTCCCTTCAGGAAACTACGGTGAATGTATACAGATTAGGAGATCACCATAGTCAATAGTATGTTAATTTTACTAAACACATGGGGTGAAAATGTCGAAATAAAGGGTAGGGTGGATAACAAAATATAAGGAAGTGGATACATATTATGAATCAAGTAGAAGCTGTTTTGTCTGCCATACCGTTTATTAGAGAAGCTGCACGACATGATGTTTTAATATCTGTAATGGATAAAGAAAAATTTCTATTCTTTCAGTCGGGGAAAAGTTTAGTCTATGACTTCAAGGCAGGCGACCCTCTCCCTGATGTACACAAGAACTTCAAAATGCTAGTAGGCGGAGAAAAGACCCGAGTTCGCTATGATGCCGAAGTTTTCGGGTTTGCTGCTGATTCTTACTTTCATCCGATAAAGAATGAACAGAATGAGATTGAGGCAGTAATGTGCATCACCTATAGTATGGATAATCAGGATCAACTGAAGAAGTTGATGAGCCAAGCAGAGGATGTTACAAGCAAGCTAGTGGAAGGGATTCAGCATGTAGCAGCTCATTCGGAGGAGCTTAGTGCGACAGCCGAGGAAATTTTAAGCAATACGAAAAAGGCGGTTGAGGACTCTGGTAATGTGACTGAGGTGGCTGGCTACATCAAGGAAATTTCAGAGCAGACAAACTTGCTTGGACTAAATGCAGCCATTGAAGCTGCTCGGGTGGGTGAGGCAGGAGCAGGATTTGGGGTTGTTGCCGCAGAAATCCGCAAGATGTCTACGGGCACCAAGGAAGCCACTGGGCGAATCGAGCAATCCTTGCAAGCTGTCAGACAATCGGTTTATAGTATGGAACAAGAGATTACGCAGATTACTGTATCTTCCCAAGAGCAGGCCAAGCTTGTGTCGGAGTTCATGAATATTATTGATCAATTAAATGATACCAACCAAGGCTTGAGAGGTTTAATAGAGAAAATCACGAATGATGTGGATGTAAAATAAAGATTGGAAGAAGTCTCGGTCTGTGAATTGTGCATTCCGTCATGGAAATGTGATCACAGGGCGAGACTTTTTTAAGTTTATTAAATCATTTGGAGTGGATACATATATGAATTTGAATGGGTTGAATGAACAGAGTTACACAGAACTAGAGGATTATTGGGTGCGTGTATTTCTAAATTTAGTACAAGATCAGGATAAAGAGAACTGGGTGATTCCTTATTACAACACATCCTTTTCTAATGGTCAGAAAGTTATGGATATGAACCCCATTTTTTCGGCTAAATCGAAAATAAGTCATAAATCCATCAGAATCATTCATGAAACGGTTAATGAGGGGGATGACGTTCACTATTGGTTAGATACGAATGGGAAAAACGAATTAGTTATTATTTGTTCCCCATCACAGCAACATGTGCACAAGGTAAAGGGGATCATTAAACGCTGGATTTATGAATGAGATCCATTATCCATAATCAAATCTTTTCCGATATAATAGGGAAGAGAAGCCATAGAACAGATACTACCTCAGAGAGGTGATTTACAATGACCGTTGATATTCTCCGACGTAATAATGTAAAAGTGTTGGGTACAGGCAGCCAGACGATTGTATTTGCTCACGGCTTTGGATGCGATCAGGATATGTGGCGTTATATCGTCCCTAGCTTTATCGACAACTACCAAATCGTCTTATTTGATTACGTTGGGTCTGGAGATTCCCAAATAAAATACTATGATTCCCAAAAATACAGTGACTTGCAAGGATATGCTCAAGATGTGCTGGATATTATGGAAGCGTTAGAATTACGGAATACCATATTCGTCGGACACTCCGTTAGCAGCATGATCGGAATGCTCGCATCCATCCGAAGCCCTCAATATTTTGAACGCATTGTCATGCTCGGTCCTTCTCCACGCTATGTGAATGACCTGCCTTCTTATTATGGAGGTTTCGATAAGAGTGATATTGATGAATTACTGGATATGATGCAAATGAACTTTATTGGCTGGGCTAGTTACATGGCGCCCATTGCTATGCAAAATCCCGAGCGAGGGGACTTAACCGAAGAGTTGGAAAAGGCATTTTGCTCCAGAGATCCTCATATTGCACGGCAATTCGCAGAGGTTACATTTTTTTCAGATTGCCGTGTCGATCTTCAGCATGCTTCGGTTCCTACGCTTATTCTCCAGTGCTCTGATGATAGTATTGCTCCAATTGAGGTAGGGGATTATTTGCATACCCATCTTAGAAATAGCAGACTTCAGCAGATGAGAGCAAAGGGGCATTATCCTCATTTAAGCCAACCAGGAGAAACGAGCGATTTAATCAAAGAATATTTAGCCAGTGTGTAATATTGAAAGAAAGGCAGTCGTGCAATGGATATTCAATTAGATAAAGCTCCCTGTGGATACTTTTCAATTTCGGACGCTGGGATCATTCAATCGGTAAATCAAACTTTATTGGACATGCTTCTTTATGAACGCGATCAATTGCTCGGGCGGCCGATTGAAACGACAATGTCTGTTACGAACAAGCTATTTTTTCATACTTATTTTTATCCCTACATCCAGTTGTACGGGCATGTTGATGAGATGTACTTCTCGTTTCGCACAAGTGATCGACAGGATGTGCCTGTACTTCTAAACGGGATTCGGCAGGAACGCAATAGAGAAGCTGTTATTGATTGTGTAGTGCTTATGATGCGTAAGCGGATTGAACATGAGAAAGATATACTACAGACCAAAACCAAGCTTCAGGAATTATATCAGGCGACGAATGAAGCAAACCAGAAGCTTGAACGGTTGCACGAAGAATATGAAATCAAACAGCAGGAACTAGTGCGGATTAATCACCAGCTAGAAACGATGGCGTCAACCGACCCGTTAACTGGGCTTAAAAATAGAAGATATTTTCAAGATCAATTACAAATCAGCCTAGCCTCCTTTCAAGAGACCGGAATACCTTTCTCGTTGCTGATCATTGATATTGATCGTTTCAAAAACATTAACGACACTTATGGTCATCCGGTGGGCGACCTGGTGCTCACTAATCTGGCTGAGTTACTACAATCCATGTCACAGGAGATGGATATTGTCGCTCGTTATGGTGGCGAGGAGTTTGTCATTATTCTTCCGGGCAACGACGCAGAGGAAGCCATTCGTGCAGCAGAAAGATATCGCTCCACGACGGCCTCAAGGGATTGGGGAGATTACAGCATTACTGTGAGTATTGGCGTGGCAACGGTTACGCAAGCGGATACGGAACAATTGATAGTTCATCAAGCAGATTTGGCACTGTATGCTTCCAAGAGTGGCGGGAGAAACCGGGTCACGCATGCAGCAAGTCTTATAAAGAGATAGATAGAGGCTTCATTAACTATATGAAGAGCTGGAGGATAAAATGGGCGAAGCGTACAAGCTGGACTGTGATATCTGTGCTTATACTGAGAACATATTTGTGGGGTTTGGTTTATTGTATATGCGTTTGGAATCCATTGCTTCGTTTGTACAGGATGCTGCCCTTAAACGGCGTATTGAGGAATTCATAGGCAACCCTTCGACGAGATATGATGCTTATGACGCTCTGTATGTGTGCCCGGTCTGTCAGGCCATCCGCAATGAATTGTTTATTGAGATGGAATCGGACTCATCACAGTATAAAATTTCTTATGCTTGTCCTAGATGCGCGAGTGTTATGCAGCAGGAACTCATTGAAAACAATGTGCCGGTTCATTTGAGCTGCCCAGCATGTGAGAAGGGTAAATTGAAGGCAACGTTTTATATGGATTGGGATTAATAGATTCCCCGAATATCTCTACAGCATACTCCAATAAGCCTGGTCAAACCAGTCAAATTCAGCTAATATTAATGATAACGATTCTCATTTGTGGTATCAGAATGAATGAAAACCTTTGAGGTGGACACTAGTGAATTCAAATTCGTTATCATTAATATATCAGCATTATTTAGAAAAAACTCCGTTTAGAAAACAAAACGAGCATACGTATATGATGTTACCGGAAGCGGGCGACGGACATATTTACCGAGTTACGACTTACAGCGGAATCGAGATTGTGTATTCGCATATTCAATATCACGAGCCTTATCCGACGAACTTTGCCTCCAGAGGACAAATGATTGAACTTCAATTTGCACTTTCGGGTCAACGTCATGTAAATATAGCTGGTCTGGACTACACGCTCCCGATAGGGCGGGGTGCTCTTATTTTTTTACAGGATTTCAAAGCATATTTCCATCCTCCTGTTAACGAACAATACCAATCCTTTGCGCTTGGCATTCCTGTCTCGTTGTTTAATTATGCAGCTTCACAGTTGGCAGCTCGTCGACAGGTAGCTATTGAATTTAATCAAATTCTGAAGGGTGCTGCGTTCCATCATCTTAGTTTTGAACTGGATCACAGAAGTATAGTGATGATTGAACATTTGATCAAAGACTTGAAAAGTGTGCATAGATCGCCTTTATTAATGGAAGCAGCGGCACTAGAGATTTTGAATAGGTTTATGATTCAGTTATTTGATTTAACTCCCATGCCCGAAGGCCTATCTAAAGAAGATGTCAGAAAGTTGCATATGGCTCGGCAAATCCTTGAATCCAGCATGATTGATCCTCCTTCACTGATCGCATTATCAAAAAAGGTTGGATTAAATGATTTTAAATTAAAAAAAGGATTCAAAGCATGTTTTGGAACAACTGTATTTGAACATTTGCGCCAAATTCGTCTTGAATATGCGATGAAGCTGCTTCAAAGCCAGGAAAGCAATGTAACAGAAGCTGCGATGGCTGTAGGATACAGTAATGTGAGTGCATTTTCAGAGCAGTTTTTCCGGGAATACGGAGTGAAGCCATCATCTTTAAAGAAATTATTTTAAAAATTCTATTTTGACCATGTTAAAAAATATTAAGTAAACAAAAAGCTGGAACCCTGTATAGATAGGACTCCAGCCTTTTTATTTGGTGCTTATTTCACGAAAGTTTCAATGCCATCTGTATCGATGGTTGAAGTATGGGTACGAGACGCTTCTTCAATATTTTTGAATGCCCAGTAATCTGTTGGTACATCCTTCCATGTAGCCTGAATGGTTCCTTCCAGGGGTCCTCGTTTTAAGATTGTGTTCAAAATTGTAACGGTTTCTACGCGTGTTATATATTTATTGGGTTGGAAGCTTCCATCATTATAGCCGGTAATCCATCCTGCATTAGCTAACGCTACAATGGAATCTCTTGCCCAATGTTTTTCGATATCGGTATAAGGAGATGCTGTGGTTTGTGTACCTTTAAGCTGCTTCCAGGATGCGAGTATTGTTGCCATTTCTGCACGGGTAATGGGTTGCTCTGGTCGAAATGTTCCATCTGCATACCCATTCATGAGGTGCTGTGTCGTAAGTGCTATAATCGAATCCTTTGCCCAATACGTGCTAGGTACATCTTTGTATGTCGTTGAGCCTTCTTTTGTCTCCAACTTCATAATCCTAGCCATCATCGCAGCGGTTTCAGCCCGTGTAATCGACTGGTCCGGTCGGAAAGTACCATCCTGATAACCCGTTATATATTTTTCATGCGCAACCTCGGATTGCTCTACTGGCATGATTTCTGGAGTCGGTAAAACCGTTGAAGAAACCGATGGTGATGAAGGTGAGGTTGTTTCACTGGAAGAAGATGAATCACTGCTATCCGTGTTATCCTTCTTATCTTTTTTATTGCTACTGCTGCTGTCGTTATTGCTAGTATCACCAGTACCACCAGTGCTTGCATTTCCATTTACAACCTGTATATACGCTTCAGATGTACTCGGGGCAAATCGAGCATCCCCGCTGTATATAGCAGTGATCGCGTGGCTTCCCACACTTAAGTCTCTTGTAGTGTAGTACCCATTGGCATAGCCGTTCGAAATGCCCACCGGCTCCATCGTCAGCGTATCTAATACATTCGTGCCGTCCATAAGAATGACCGTTCCAGTTAAATCGCCCGACGTTTGTGGGTTTGAAGTTGTCCTCACGCTAAACCTTACTTCTTGACCTTGACTAGACGGATTCGTCGAACTCAATACTGTAGTTACTGTAGGTCTCAGTGAAGGTGTAGGCGCAGGTGCAGATGCATTTACGACCTGAATGTATGGCTCAGATGTACTGGGAATAAAACGAGCATCCCCACTATATAAAGCCGTAATCGGGTGACTTCCCACACTTAGATTACTTGTGGTGTAAGTGGCAGTGGCATATCCATTCGCAATGCCATTTGGCCTCATCGTCAGCGTATCTAATATATCCGTACCATCCATAAGGACCACCGTGCCGGTTAAATCTTTCGTAATTTGTGGGGTTGAGATGGTTTTGATGCTAAACGTTACGGATTGACCTTGTTTAGAAGGATTTGTCCAACTCGTTACTGTGGTTTCAGTAGCATACACAGCATCCGTTACACTAGGTACTGGTGGGGAGGTTGCATACACTGCACTCTCGGAAAAACTCCATGTCCAGGTTCCAAATAAAACGATAACAGCAAGATAAGATAAACAAAAAGACTTGATTTTACGCATAAATTTCCTCCATAAAATTCCGGTGTCACGATGAACTTACTAAGATCCTCCATGATGACTAACCTACTAATATAATTTTCTTTCTTACACTACTGATTTACTATACTAAATGCCTCTGAACCAATTCTGAACCAAATCGACAAAAACCGTGCCCAATTCACATCGCTAGAAGGGGATCACGATTTGCGAGCCTTTTCCGTAATTTCTCAGAGCAAATGCAAATAGGGTCAACCAGAAAGAAATGGTTGACCTCATAATATGAATAACAGCTTAGCGTGATATTTTGGAAAGACTTATTCCGTCAGTATTTAAATTTGACCGTTAGATCCTGTAATTTCTGTGACATATCCGACAAGGTCGTTGCCAGGCTGGTGATCTGCTGCATCGAAGCTAGCTGTTCTTCTGCAGACGCTGCAATATTCTGCGAGTTGTCCGCCGCTTGGAGCGCCAGACTCGATACGTTTTCTCCACTTGCTGAAATTTCCTGGACACTTGCGGTTATTTGCTCCGTGATGCTTGCAAGCTCTTCCGTTTGCTGTGCGATATGATTGGTGGACGCCACAATTTTGTTAAACTGCTGCTCCGTCTCATTGGCAATTTTAATGCCGGAGTCGACATCCTGTTTTACGCGTTCCATGGTCTGAAGCGAATGCTCCATATCTTTGCGCATATTCTGAATCAACTCAGAAATCTGCCCGGAAGACTGATTCGATTGTTCGGCCAGTTTTCTTACCTCTGAAGCAACTACGGAGAAACCGCGGCCTTCTTCGCCTGCACGGGCAGCCTCAATCGAAGCATTTAAGGCAAGCAGATTGGTCTGCTGTGCGATATCCGTAATGGCATGTAGCATCGTGTCGATCTGTTGAGTGCGTTCATCCAACATTCTCATAACCGCATCGGTTTCATTGACAGAATGGTTAATCAAGTCCATTTGCTTCACTGTATGTTGTACAGCAGTACCGCCAAGGCTCGCCATTTCCATCGCGTCTGCAGACGATTCAGCAATAGTCAAGGAGCTATCCGTGATCCGTTGCATACCTATTGAAATTTCCTCAAGCGAGCTGGTTGTCTTCTGAAGCATCAGTTGCTGCTCCTTCGCACCGGCCGCCGATTCCTGAATTGCGACGGTGATATGCTCGGTTGCCTGTCCAGTGTGCTCTGCTCCAAGGGTCAATTCTTTCGAGGAAGCAGCGACCTGCTTGGTGGACAGGTTTACCTCACCGATCAGAAATCGAATATTTTTAATCATATGATTGAAGTCCTGTGCAAGCTCACCGATCTCATCTTTTGAATTCATTTTGACTTCTTGGACTGTTAAATCACCGTCCGCAACTGAGTTAAGCCGCTTTGCAATCGTGATAATAGGTTTCGTAAAACGTCCCGAAACAAAGCTTACGATAACTGCTCCCAGAATAACCGCAACAGCCGTAATAATCAGGACAATATAAAGGACTTTGGTCGCTCCGCTGTTAAATTCGTTAAAATATGCTCCAGAACCGATGATCCACCCCCAATAAGGATCCTTTTCAACGTACGAGATTTTCGTCTCTACTTGATCTGTACCAGGTAAAGCCCATTTATAAGTGACGAATCCCCCGCCGTTTGTACCGGCTTTTACAAACTCTTTTCCCACATGCACACCGTCTTCGGATACGGCATTTATTAAATCCTGGCCTTCATTTGAAGGGTTCATCACTGAAACGGCATCTTGGTTGACTGCCCACGGATAACCTGTTTTACCTACAGTATATTTAATCTTTACCGGTCTTTTGTTATTAGCATCTTTTACACCGAGCAGTTCGATGCGCAGTTTTTCCTGTGCTTCCTCCAATGTTAAATTACCGGCTTCGACTTGCCCATTGAGGAAACTAATCATACCAATTACCATTTGCACACTATTCTTAAGTGCCACTTTGCCTGATTCATTCATTTCATTCTTGGAAACAACATAAGAACAGCTTCCAATCACAAAAGTAGGTACAATTAAAATAATCAAGCACATTATGGTTAACTTCGCCCTTAACGATCTCACCTTCATGATTGATCCTATCTTTGTTTTCACTGTGATTTCCCCCTTAGAGATCGATATACAGACTCAACCCACAACTGCATTTTGTTACTAAAGGTAAAAAGACTGTACATCATATATCGTAAAAACTCGTCAGGAAATTAAGCCCTTTCAGCCTGGCTGCTATTTTATAGGCTAAATTAAATCCGTTTAACCGCAAATTTATCCGTCTATAGGCAGTAGCTTTTTGGTATGCTCCGTATACTTCTGCATAGAGAGAATCTATAACAGAGGAGTGTGCGAGGATGAATAGAATAAAAGGGAGCATCTTTTTCAGTGTTTTTGTGGCTATGCTAGGGCTCATGCTCATTGCTCCAATTATGCCGCCCCTTATTCGTGAATTAGGCTTAAGAGAAAGCCATTCCGGAATAATTATATCGCTTGGTTCTATAACGATGGCCTTAATGGCTCCAGTATGGGGAAATCTGAGTGATGCAAAGGGCCGCAAGCCTGTGATTTTGCTTGGGTTTATAGGGATGTGTGTAAGCTGTCTGTTGTTTACGCTTACTCTTTTTGCAGGATTAAAGGGTTGGCTCAGTGGGGGACTGCTGTTAGTCCTGCTGATTGTTACACGCGGCTTAATTGGCGGCTTTATCCCGGCGGTGTTGTCATCTTCCCAAGCTTATATGGGGGATGTAACGGAGGGTGAAGAGCGTGGAAGTGGTATGGCTATTATTAGTGCGGCGAATGGGCTTGGGCTGGTATTTGGCCCCGCGATTGCAGGTGCCTTTACTTTAATAGGACTGTTATGGCCCTTATATTTTGGAATTGTCATTGCCGCTGTTGCATTCGTGGTGTCTCTACTGGCGATTCCGGCCGCCCAGCCTGTTATTCAGCAAAAACCTGCTCGAATTAATCCCCTCCAGCCAGGTCTAAGAATGTATTTGTTTGCAGGCTTGGTTACGATGATTAGTATTGTGACTATTCAGGTTATAGGTGGTTTTTATTTTCAAGATCAGTTAGGTCTTACATCCGAAGAAACAGCAAGAGTTGTTTCCTTTGGACTTATGTTCTCCGGAGCAGCGATGCTGATCGTGCAGATCATCCAAATGAAATGGCTTAAATGGCAGCCTAAGCCGATGATTTTGCTCGGTTCTCTATTCCTGATTGCTGGAATGGCATTTTTTCTGATTTCAGCCAGCTTGGTCCTTTACTATGCAGCGTTCTTTATGTTTGGCATAGGCACGGGCTTACTGATGCCCGGATTTATGGCAGGTGCTTCGCTTTCGGTCAGTCAAGAACAGCAAGGGGGAGCAGCAGGGCTGGTAGCTGCGATACAGGGAATTTCCGCGATCATTGCTCCTATTTTGACGACCACTTTATATCGAGTAGACAAATATATTCCCTTTATTCTTATAGCGGTTCTGGTTGCTTGTATGGCTATCGTTATGCTGGGGGTAAAAAAGGGAGACGGGAATAGTAAGCCTGTGCCTGACAAGGCATGATAAATAAAAGAGTGGTTAGATGAATCCATAGGCTTCCGGAGTATACTCACCGGAAGCCTATATCTATTATAATAAGTTATAAGAAATTTCAGGAAAATCAGAAGGGAGTGAAGAGCTTATGGAAATCCGGCAAAAATGGGTGGCATTAAACAAAAAATACAGCTTGTACGCACTCAGGTCTTTCAGTCAGGTTTTTTGAAAACGTGTTGGAGGAATGTAGATAGGTTGGGAGTATGGAATTAAGGTCGCAAATGTTAAGGATATTAAAGCGCTAATGGAACGCTTAGCTGAAGCATTGCCTAGGATTGACGGATATCGGATGCAAAGGGATGAGGATGGCTTTGTCCTGCTTCAGAATAATTCTGATTGGCCTGAAGCGCTCCAGATTTCATTGGAAGAGGCAAGAAATATTGAAGATTTAGAAGATGATGAACCTTATATCTATTGTCTATTTCATATCGGCGGCGGAGATGCGATGAGGTTGAGGGAAGGAATGTGCAGGGTGCTGGAAGAAGAGAAATGCGCTGCGGATTGGTTCGAGTTATAGCCGAAGAAAGGAGTGGGTGAGATTGAGTAAGAAGGACAAAAAAGAGATTCAGACACTAATCTATCGCTATAGCGGTCCACGAGCCAATATTGGATATACTTTTGAACCGTTGCGTTATGGGGATGCTGATGAACCGAAGCTGGAGGAGATGATATTCATCTACGCAGATGACTTTGATATCGTGCTGTCTGCGTTAAAGTCCAAATATCCACTTGTCGATCCTGATACGGGAGAAACGTATGAGGCTTTTGACCCCTGCTGGGATAATCCGATTCAGGCGTCGGTATGGCATGAAATATTAACACAATTGGATACTTGGCCTACCAAGGAGTCAGAATTACGCCTATTTATCGATTCCTTTACAGCATGGGTCAGAGCGCATCTGAAGCAAGCAGATGGTATTATCGTGACCGGAAATCTGTAGAGAAGGCCATGCACTGCAATCCGTATTTTTGCTGCCCCTCGCTTCGAGGGGCGACCGGACGGCGAGCCACTGAGTCGAGTGCCTGGTTCTTTGCAGTACACGCGACAGTCTCCTTGTTGCAACTGGATTATTAACGGTGCTTTTGGTTTCTGATTAACGTTTGCTCCAATTCGGTATCTGCCATAAATTTGCTGGCAGATACAGCAAGCTGATATTGATTGGTGCCCATATTGTTAGCGGCAGGTTGAAGAATCCCTTTTATTGTTTGCCATAATGAAGAGGCCTGCAGGCTTTCTGCCCCAAAATGCAAGATGATATGGATACAGGAGGTAATAATATTGCGACCAAGTCCGTACAGGAACCATTCTTTTTCCTTCGTAATAAGCGGAATAATGGTGACCATCGTTTCCCACGCTTCATCCAATCGACCTGTTTCAATGAACTTCTCTGCCAAGTTAGATGCAGTAGAACAGTAATTATGATGATTTCCTTCTGTTTTTTCCATTTCGGCCAGCTTTTTAAGGGCTTCAATTTCACCTTCTGGATGGTTGCGCCATCTCTCATGATAAACGAGTGCCTGTAAATTTTCTTTGTTCCAATCCGTCTGCTCTCTGATCCACAAATCGATAAATAATGATAGATACATATCTTCTCCGAGCTCACTCGCGATATTGATGCAATCCTCAAGATCAGCTGTATCTTTGCTGAACAAATATGTTTCCAAAATCAACTCAGGGTCAAACCCGGCATATGTATCGAAATTGGCCTTCTTGGCCTGCTGGAACAAAATTTGGTCCTGCTCACGCTCATACTTTTGCAGTAAAAAAATGGCGTAATACAGAGCATCGCCAATCCCCTGAAAACTGTTCGTTTCCCTGTCTATAATCTCATTCACGAGCAGCCTTCTCACAATCGGTTCGTAATGCGGGGCATCTCGATCCTCACGATTATACATAGCCAAAAGCACCTTCAGGCGATTGGTATAATTGGCATCACTTTTTCCATATTCCTCATTGTGTTGCTCCAAATAGTCAACCTTCGAAAAATCGGCGTGATCACTTACTAGACTCTGCAGCATTTCATCATAGGGTGCCATCATCTGATCCAGCAGCCTTTTGTAGTTCGTTTCCAATACTGTGATTCTCCTTTCTTGATCGGCTTAATACTACAATCCATATGTATATAAAACAAGCGATTTCCTTTTGAGACGGGATCGCTTAGTGTAGCAGCGATGTATACACGTACATATTTTTCTAATAGACCCATTTTAAGATTCAATATAAGGGTTGGACATTCAACACCTGTAAATCAAGCATACAACATGCAGGGATACAACATTGCGCACAACTATTGGAAGCGTTTTAATTTGAGTATAGAAACACAAAAGAAGACCTCAGGGAGGACATACGAATGCTAAAAGTGAAAGCGCTTAGATGTGAACATTTAAACAATCCGATTGGACTGGGCTGCCTAAAGCCGCGACTAAGCTGGCAAATTGAATCTGACAACATATACGTTTTCCAAAAACGCTTCCAATTGCAAGTATCCATACATCCTACTTTTGAACCGCTGATTTGGAATCATTTTTCCTATTCGGAGCAATCCATTTTGTTTCCCTATGGAGGTCCTCCACTGGAATCCGGACAACGATATTATTACCGGGTAAAAGTATGGGCTCAGGGAGCAGGTGACACCGAACCGGAGGAATCGGAATGGAGTGAGTTTGGCTTTTGGGAAATGGGGCTGCTTTCTGAGCAGGACTGGAAGGCACAATGGATTACAGTGAAGGAACGCAGCATCCATGAACAGTTTCAGACAAGAGCCCCTTTTGCCGCTTCCAAGTGTTTTTCAGTTGAGGGAAAAGTGAAAAAAGCAGTCATTTATGCCACAAGCCTTGGTCTATATGAGCTGGAGCTAAATGGACAAAGAGTAGGCGATGCCTATTTTACCCCGGGATGGACAGATTATAACGATCGTGTCCAGGTGCAAGCCTATGATGTGACTTCTACCGTTCGAGAACAACATAATCGCATCACAGCCACGGTAGGAGAAGGGTGGTACAGCGGCTATCTAGGCTGGCAAAAGCGCAAGGATACCTATGGGAACACGAATGCTTTGTTATTTCAAATGAAGATTAGCTATGAAGATGGCCGTTCAGAACTCATTTGCTCAGATTCTTCCTGGGAGGAAACGAGCTGTGCCATTTTGATGTCGGACATTTATAACGGCGAAATCTATGATGCCCGATTGGAGCAGCAGGCAGGCGAGCATCGCTCCTTGAATGAACGGAAAATGATGCAGGTCGTCCCGTTTCCGTTAAGTCATCTGGTTGCTCAGGAGAACGAGCCTGTCCGTGTAATGAACCGATTAAAGCCTGTTGAACTGATTCAAACGCCTAAAGGCGAGCTGGTCCTTAACTTGGGGCAAAATATGGTAGGCTGGCTGGAATTTAAAGTTGAAGCTCCTGAGGGTACGGTTCTGAATTTGATACATGGTGAAGTGCTGGATCAGCAAGGGAACTTTTACCGAGATAACATTCGGGATGCAGCGCAGCAGATTACGTACATTTGCAGCGGCAAGGGGACGGAGATATTTAGGCCGCATTTCACTTTTCAAGGCTTCCAATATGTGAAACTTGAGGGCTTTCCGGCTGGCGTAGACATTGAAGATTTTACGGGCGTTGTTTTGCATTCAGATATGGAGACAATTGGCTTGTTCGAGACATCCGATCCAAAGCTCAATCAACTCCAGCACAATATTGTATGGGGGCAAAAGGGGAACTTCCTGGATGTGCCGACCGATTGCCCGCAGCGTGATGAGCGATTAGGCTGGACCGGCGATGCACAGATTTTTGCCAGAACGGCCAGCTTCAATATGAATAGTGCTTCCTTCTTCCGAAAGTGGCTGAAAGATTTGGCTTACAACCAGCTGGAGAATGGGGCTGTGCCTTTTGTCGTGCCGGACGTCCTCAAAGGAACCTTTGCAGATAATATGGACAAAACGACGGCAGCATGGGGGGACGCGGCGGTTATATGTCCGTGGACTATCTATCAATGTTATGGGGATAAGCAGATTTTGGCTCAGCAGTATGACAGTATGAAAGCATGGGTCGATTATATCCGTGCCCAGGGGACTGAGGAGCATCTGTGGGATAGTGGTTTGCAACTGGGAGATTGGTTGGCGCTGGACAGCGAGGAAGGAAGCTATTTTGGAGCGACCGATGGAACGCTGGTAGCGACTGCATACTTTGCGTATTCGACTCATATTTTGGCGCAGACGGCCAAACTGCTGAATCGCTATACCGATTACAACACCTATCAAAGCCTGCATGAAGGGATTAAAGCCGCTTTTGCGAACCGTTATTTTGATGACGCTGGCAAGCTGACTTCGAATACCCAAACTGCACAGGTTGTGGCTTTGCACTTCGGATTGGTACCAGAAAGCTATAAAAAGCAAGTGATCCAGGAGCTCGTACGGCTGATAGAAAAAAATGATATGCATCTGGATACCGGCTTTGTGGGCACGCCCTATCTATGCCTAGTTTTATCCGACAACGGCTATACAGATGTAGCTTATAAAATTTTATTCCAGAAAGATTATCCTTCCTGGCTCTATCAGGTTGAACGTGGGGCCACGACCATGTGGGAGCATTGGGACAGCATCAAAGTGGACGGCTCCTTCTGGAGCACTGATATGAACTCGTTCAATCACTATTCGTACGGTTCAGTTGGAGACTTTATGTACCAAAATATTGCCGGAATCGATGTGCTTGAAGCGGGCTATAAAAAATCTCGTTTAGCACCCAAACCGCCTGTTAATCTTACTTCGGCCCATGGCAAGTTGGAGACACCATATGGTGCGCTTGCTGTCCATTGGGAAATCGTGAATGAAGAAATGCAGATGACGGTTCACGTACCACATAATACGACGGCTGAGATTACGCTTCCAGGCGTTATGGAGCTGGATGCGCTACAACAGACCATTACCATACAATACCCGTCCATTCAGTATCCACCTGGTACTGTGCCACGAGAGCTGGCCGGAAAATTAGGTTCTACCGGAGAACAGGCGACTTTCCAAAAGAGTGGAGACCATGAATTGACGTTTACCGCCGGGTCTGGACAGTATACGTTCCAATACAAATACAACCAGAGACTAAATAACATAGACTAGAGGTGAGAAGCTTGATGAATATTAAAAACAAAATATGGTTTAAAACGGCGTTGCTGTCCATTTCCTTAGTCCTGACATCAGCGAGTGCTATTTCGGCTGTCATCCCGATGATGCTGAACCAATTCCCGGGAGTCTCCAGTTCGCTGATTGAAAGCGTAGTTACGATCCCGTCCTTCTCGATGATGCTGTTTGTGCTGCTGAGTGGTCCGATCTCTTCTCGCCTGGGTAAAAAAAATACAGTCCTGCTAGGACTTCTGCTCGTGGTCATCGGCGGAATACTTCCTATGCTCACTACGAACATTACATGGATTCTCGCGTTGCGTTTGGTGCTAGGAGCAGGTCTGGGGATGTTCAATTCACTGGCTGTCAGTTTAATTAGTGATTTTTTTGAAGGGGACGAACGTGCTCAATTGGTAGGCTTTCAAAGCGCTGTACAAGGGCTCGGAAGTAGCCTGGCTACCTTTGTGGCAGGACAGCTTGCCCTAATCGACTGGCCGTTTGCCTTTTTATGCTATGCGATCACGATTCCGATCGCACTGTTATTCTTTTTTATCATCCCTGAACCAGAGCGTGGGGAGCCTACAGTGTGCACGACAGGAACGGGTAACAAGAGTAGGGGAGTATCCCTACCTGTACTTGGCTTAGGAGCTGCACTTTTTCTGTTTATGACTTTTATTATGATTGTGTATACCAAAACAGGCATTATGATTGCTGAGAAGAGTATGCCTAATGCAGGATTTTTAGGGACCGCTTTAACGCTGTTCTCCTTATCAACCATGATTGCAGGCTTCTTGTTTGGTAGAATATATAAATGGTTCAGAAATTACGCTCCTTTTATCTCCAGTTTATTAACAGCAACAGGTTTTGTCTTGCTCTGGTTTGCTCAGAATGTGACGATGGTTACGGTTGCCATGCTGATTATTGGCTTTAGCTTTGCACTGTTTATTCCCTATATTTTTACCATACTAACTAAAATCGTACCTAAGGGCAGTGAGACGATATCTATTTCAATTGCAATGGTAGGCTCCAATTTGGGAGCGTTTGCTTCGCCTTATATCATCAAGTTAGTTGGGGTGTTGTTTGGGAATGAAACTGCCTCGTTTGCCTTTCTCGTTTCAGCAATTGTCTTTACGATTGCTGCGCTCCTCTGTCTGGGAATCGCTATTAGAGGAAAGGGAAGCAAAGCACAGACGGCAGTTCACAGTTAATGGGAGTCTGAAGGAGGAGTCTGTGTTTATGAACCTGCATGAGTTGGATCAGTTGCTGAGAAGTAAAACTGAAATTGAGCTTCTGCAACAACAAAGCAATCAGGTGATTAATGATCTCTCCAAAGAATCGGAGAATGAGCGATTTTTTGATATGAATCTGAATATGTATCGAATGCCCGCTTTATTCTTTTTCGGAGAACATGATATTTATATTAGCAAGCACAACAGGTTTGCTCCGATGCTAGAGCACATGCATGAATTTATTGAATTAAACTATGTTTACTCAGGTAAATGCAACCAAATTATAGCAGGCAAAGAGATTCAGCTTTGTGAAGGTCAAGTGTGTGTTCTGGATAAGGATGTGCCGCACAGCATCTCT
The DNA here is from genome assembly GCF_053006485.1 of Paenibacillus sp. JJ1683. NCBI lineage: Bacteria > Bacillati > Bacillota > Bacilli > Caryophanales > Paenibacillaceae > Paenibacillus > Paenibacillus sp. JJ1683. Next base: position 4,036,153 of record NZ_CM129820.1, on the reverse strand, counting down.
CCTTTGGGAGAAAACGATATACTGATTAATATCCTGCTGCAAAGAGAAACGATCTCGTCCCTCTTTCTACAGCGGCTATCCAAGAAAAAAAGTTTGATCGGTGAATTTCTCGCCAATTCAGTCCTTCAGCATCAGCACCATAATCACTTTATTATTTTTGAGTCGCAGCATAATGAGAATCTTCAGTATATATTGCGTAGAATCTTAATTGAATATTTTTCCAGGCAAGAGGATTCCATGGAGTTGGTCAAGGCTTATTTGCCAATTGTATTTGGAGAATTGGTTCGTGTATTGGAAAGCGAGCATAATATTCATGTAAACCAGCAGGAAAATCATATTACCTCTATTCTGAATTACATGGAAGAGCATTATCAGCATTTAAGCCTTCAGCAATTATCTAACCATTTTAATTACAATAGTACGTATTTAAGTAACAAGTTAAAAAAAGTTACGGGTCTTACTTACACTGAGCTGATTGCCAACATTAAGCTTAATACCGCCTATTCTTTGGTTGTGAATACCAACCTGCCGTTCGAAATGATATTTAAGCAGGTGGGATATAACAGCATGAGTTTTTTCTATAAAAAATTTAAAACCGCGTATGGTGCCACCCCGCAAAATATCCGAAACAAACAAATGAGAAAATGAAGAATACACAAGGACGTCCAATTTGAATTGGGCGTCTATATGTTATAATATCGGCAAATTCATAAGCTAGTAAGTAAAGGGGGATATCCTTGGAAGCGGTACTAAGACGGAACTGGCCAGAGTGGAACGGAAGATTGCAGAGACGAACCGGGGGCTGGAATAATACGACGTATTTTGTTAAGAGCGGTGGGCGAAGTGGGGTGCTGCGCGTCTACGATACACACAGGGATCGGGACAAAATTGAATTTGAGCATGCGGTTTTGCAGGCGCTGAGCAAGCAATCTCTATCCTTCAGGGTTCCAATGCCAATTCGAACGATTACAGGAGAGACACTTGCACAGGTTGACAAGGATAGTGGCAAATATGTGTGTCTATTCGAATACATAGAAGGTATATCACCCTTGGAGCAGGACCCTAGCTTTGCCCATTCTTTTGGCGAGGCAGCTGGTGAATTGTCTGCCGTGCTTGCAACACTTAATCTTGATATGACCCCAGTCTATCGGCCGTATTATGCTTTGCAGCAATCCTATCCATTATGTAGCCCGGAAGTAATCCAAGGCTTTTGTTTAAACCCGCCGGAGCCTCTCAAGAATTTTCATGAAGAGCTGCGCCTGATAGGAAAAGTATATGAAGAGATTACAGATTCACTTCAAGCATTGGAAGAGTTGCCGCATCAGCTTGTACATGGAGATTTGAACGCTTCTAATTTATTAGTAAAAGATTCTGATCATAGCCAGGTGGCTGCACTGCTTGATTTTGAATTTTGCACGTTAGACGTTCGGGTGATGGAACCGGCGGTCATCTTATCAGGATTTTTGGGGCAACCGGAGGAGACAACGGCTGTTCGTGATTTTTGTCGGGGCTTCAGCCGCCAGATCCGTTTAAGCCAACCCGAGATCGACGCTTTGCCTGTGTTGATGCTGCTTAGAAAGGTAGACGTATTTCTTCATTTTGTGAGTCGCTTTCTGGAAGGAACAGATCAGCCACACGTATTGCAAGAACAGGTCCAACAGATTGCGGCCGACTTGCTCCAACTGTCTACCAGCAGTAGCTGGATTCAGGAGGAGTTGGCCCAAGCTGGAACAATGTATGAATAAACGAGCTACATGCCGTGTTATGTTATAATTTCTGGAATAACAGAAATGAAGTCTATTGAATTAAACTCGGAACAGGAGGAGCAGATGAATAGTTGGTTAACGAACGCGTTACGACCCTATTTTGGGCTGGAGACGCTGGAAGAACATTGGGACGTGGTAGAAATTAAAGAAGGATATTTTGTTTGTATGGATGGAGATGTTATTCGCAAGCGAATTTCTTCTAAAGAGGATGCTTATGGAGAAGCTGATGTAGAGATTTTTACCCGTGATCGGGCATTTGTTCTGCCTAAAACGGCTCGTGGCAAAGAGAAAAAACTGAATTTTACAAGTGTTTCGAGCATCTCAGCAGAAGGTGTGTCCTTTTCAGCAGGCATTCGAAGAGATCGTCCTATTAGTTATGTTACTGCTGTGAATAGCAAAACTGGCGTGAGATTGCCCATCACTGGATGTGAGCATTTACATAGTAAAGAAGAGATCATGGATTGGCTTCAACGTTACCCGTCACTTGTGCCTAACGATTATGATCGAAAGCTGGATCGATTAAAGCATATGAAAAACCAGCGTTATAAAACCATCCCGGGAGACATCTTTCGTGTGGAAATAGACCTTTTTACAGATGGGTATGTATTGGTCGTCGGTGATTTGCGCCAAATGCAAAAGGATCAGTTGTTTGCAAAGGAGAGCATATGGAACAGTGTCATGACGATGCCTTTATTCGTACGTCCGTATTTGTGTACAAGTCGTGACCGTTCAATAACTTTGGAATCCATCACAGCCGCCCCGTTATCGGATACAACCTGGATTGTTATGGATGATTCCTTTATGCGAGGGTCCTACGAGTGGGGAGGGCATAAAGCATTGGTAGAAGAGGATATTGTGTTTCCGATGGGTTACGGCATTAGCACGGATAGCAGTAAAGAAAGAATATATAGGCTGTCCTGGGGAACGGGCACGATTTCCAAACCGGAAGGGGAGACAGTGTTCAAGTCTTCGCGGGAATTTTTAAATAACGGTGTGTATTCAGGTATTATTACGGACTGTTTTGGTCCTTGGGAAGAGCGGGAGTGGCACAAAACGCTGGATAATCCGTTGTATCGGGAGGAGCGTCGAAAAGCACTGGCCGAATTCGGATTCCCGGAAGACATTTCGTACGATGAGTTCAACCGCCAAACGGGAGGCCTGACGCGTTCGGAATATCTCGCATACTTGACAAGAATCTATAGCGGAAAAAGAAAGAAGAAATGACACGGTTATACATCCTTTTAGGAGGGGCCAATGAAATATCTTAAAGATTGTCCGGAACCAGGCATGGGAACCTGGTATTTTGAAATAGACTCAGACGGCGTAGCCTATCGGCAAATTGTGATCCAAGATGACGGTACTTTTATTGCTTCTAATCGTAAGCACGAGCAATATCATTTCTTGTTAGCCGAGAAAGCAATTGATGATACAGAGCCCTATTATACGAAAATTACAAAAAAAGAGTTTGAAGAAATCTGGTCTAGCAATCTTCACACCTTTAACAAGGAATGGCATCAAGTCAAAACCGTACTGCCCGTTGGGACTAAGGTAAAGGGTTATATTGAAGCATTTTTCCCACACGGAACACTTATTCATATTTTCCAGCACAATGCAGTCGGATTGGCAGACACCCATTCATATGCGGAAAAGACCCCATCTGAGTGGATGTATCCGAGGCATGAGATCACGGCGATTGTCCAAGGCTACGACGAGCTGAATCAGTGGGTGATTTTAGAGCAAACGCAGGTTTTCGAAAATCAGTTCAAAGGTTGAAAGATAGATATCGGAATACAGGAAGGAGAATGGATATGCATACGTTAACGGTTGATGAGCTGGTGGATCAGGACAACCATGCATGGGAAGAGGTCAGAAACATTCTGCAAGAAGGGAATAATCCATTTCGCATTGTACCGGCAGAATCGGAATCTGCTAGGGGAGATTCGCTCTACCGTTTGCAAGTGAGCACAAAATCGTACTTGGGAACGGTTGCCTATGAAACAGGAGGGATCATATTTGACCACGGATGGATCACCTTACTGGGTGCAGGTGGGCCTGATATTTACGGTAGTTTGGCTTCGTGGAACGGGCTGCAAGAGCCAGCAAGCGTCCCTGCACTTGGGGGAATGCTGATTGTGGCCTATGATGCAGCAGGTGGCTTCTTTGGATTGGATACAGGGAAGTTTGGACGTAGCGGCCACATCTACTATTTTGCACCGGATGCATTGGAGTGGGAATCCACTGAGCTGGCTTATTCCGGTTTCTTGAGCTGGTTGGCTGAGGGAGATTTGGGCTTGTTCTACCAGACATTCCGTTGGAATGGTTGGCAGTCGGATATGGAGCAACTTCAGCCAGGAGAGGTATTTGCTTATTATCCGCCGCTATGGACTCAGGAAGGTGGCGGAGAGACCAGCCACAAATCACCTATAGCAATAACAGAAGCGTGGCAGGCGGTGACGGATCGGGAATAGCCGCGAGTGGGGAGGGGGACATAAGATCATGAATTATTCCATTCAATCCAAACTGATGCAGCTGAATGAAATACTTTCTCAAAATAACATTGACTATTACTACATTTATGATTATACAAGTCGCCCCAATCTGGTACTAGCAGGGAGCTTTGACTTTAGCTATTATCACAACATAGAGATCACTTTTTACGAGGTCTCATTTCTTTCCTGTCCGGGTGGTGTATTTTCAATTGAGTGCTTTAGACTGGCTACTGACAAGGAATTGGAAATGTTAAAAACCGTCTCTTACGGATTTCATGAGGGGCCTGTGATTTGTATGGAGGATAAAACGTTCGGCACTCGATTTTTTATTGCTGCTGAAAGCTTGGATTACGAGCTCAAGACCGTTTTTTACTATAAACGTGAGGACCTTCAACCTCATGAAAGTGTGGCTGAATGGGTTGAAAAAGATGGAGAAGGTTGAAAAAGGTAGCAACAACAACTTTTAGAGACGTCAAGGCAGGGAGGTTGGTTATTATGTGGAGAATTCATTTTGAGCAACAGTTTGTAAAATGCCCGGAAGCAACTGGTGAACAAATCGGGGATTTTTTGAGCACATGGAACATCAAGCTATCGGAGCAGGAAATTCACGAAATCCAACAAAGACAAGTGAATCCTTTCCCGAAATCGTCTCCATTTTATGATCAATATAAACCGCTAGATCCTGTGGGCTGGCATCTGCCCCAAGAACAATTTCCTGATAGTTACATAGAATTGCTGAAATACTCTAATGGCGGGGAATTTCAAAATGGAGAACGTTATTTTCAATTTTTCAATACCGAGGATTTGAGAGAAATGAACCTCGCCTACGAGCTGCCAGAGTATATGGCCGGAGCCGTGTCGTTTGCGATGGATGGTAGTGGAAATCACTATATGTTTGATATGAGAGAAGAAAAAAGAAACAACGAATATCCCATTCTTTTTGCTCATTCTGGTAGCTTGGGGTATGACGAATGTGAACAGGTTGCCCATTCATTTATAGAGCTGTGTACGGAAAAATGGGCATTATATTGATAGGTACATGATTCTGCCCAATATATAGCCAATAGCGAGAAGTCCATTGAATTGGATTTTCTCGCTATTGTGCCGTATGCTCACGTCCCTATAGCTGAATTTGAGCTAGTTGTTCGAACAACGAATCGACGGTCTCGGAATTCTTGCACCAAGCTATCTTACATATGTGGTGGCCTGATTGCCAGCGTAATCTTCAAGCACGATCTTTAGCGAGCTGGTACGAGAAGTAGGGGTAAAAGTGAGTTCACTTAATTTTGTTCTTCCCCGGACAATGTAAGGAAACTTTTTTGATACATAAGTTACACCAAATAGTTTGGGCACATCGTTTTCGTATACATATAAATAATGCCAGTCCTTCAAGGTGGGTAGAGCAAGCGTATAGGTTGATCCGGTGACTGTCACATTCTCTTTTGCATAAGGCTCTATCATCGTGTCTGCGAGCTGCCCGGTATAGGCTACAGGTTCATGATTGCCGATGGCGATACGTAGGGTGTAGCGATCACCATTTGTGGGCAGATCGGTAAACGTAGCCGTTTCAGCGCCATTGTCCGCCGTAATGGTTTTCTGGAATACGGTGTCCGTATAGTCGGTGATTAAGGTCAATTTAACCGTTCCGTCTGCTTTAGATGGATTTTTCCACGTTACTGTGGCATCCCCGTTTTTTTTCGTCTCCACCTTAATGTGACTGACGGCAGCATTCAGATCGTAGCTTAATCGAGCCGGTTCGCTTTCCGTTCCATCAGCCCCAACTGCGGTAAGCATTAATTCACCAGATTTATGGTTTAGGGATTTAATATAATAGGTTGAGTCATAAATTCCGCCGATATAGGAGCCGTTCTCATACAGATTGTATTGTTTAACTTTGGAGTAATCCTCAAGGTCCCAGGCTACGAGCATTTCGTTCGTATCGGTCAGTGCCTTGGTGATTTTAAATCCTGTCGGCGCGGCTGGTTCCCGGGCAGAACCGTCTGTTATCTTGATTTGGCCGATATTCATCTGATAGTTTTTGATTGTTTTATTCGCCTTATCAAAAGATAAACCGAAAGCTGCAATCGTTTTTCCTTGATAGGGGCTCAAGTCCAAATTGCGGCTAACCCAGCCCGTGGTTTGTTTACCAGAGTTAGGGATACTGACTTTTACGACTTGGCTGGGGTTATCCTTGAACATAAGTCCGATGCTCAGTACTGAGCTGTCATCAGAGGAAGGCTTATTGTACGTGATGGATAAGTTTGAATTCTGATTAATCGACAGATCCGTTTTATACAGTCGTAAAAAGTTATCTGAATTCAGCTCTCCGTTCACGACGAGGGAACTGCCGCCCTGATAAGCACCGATAGGCTGATAGGTAAGCCGAGTGCCTTTGGTATAATTCGGACCATAGTCATAGTCAACCGAGAGCGGTTTACCTTTGGTATCGAGCCACCATTGCCAGGTCACCGGGATATCCTGAATATTGATGTTGGACCATTCCTTCGGATTGGAAACAACTCCATTCACCACGTACTGCAAGCCATGGCCGGTATTGAAGCTGGTGTTAAAATGGGAGCCACGGATGACGGAACGTTCGGCGATATATGCGGCGATACCGTCCCAGTTTGCGCCTGAAGCTTTTACATCAGACAAATCTACACTTGAGTTTCTTTGTGCACGGACGGGATTCTGATTCGGACCGGACCACCAGACACGGTCGCGGATAAAGGTCATCCATTGATACGCATTGTCAGCTCTGCGATTGGTGTCCTGCCCGCCAAGCTCTTCATCCAGCGCATTATGTGTGAAATCTGCTCCCAACGTTGCGATACTGTTCATCGGCTGCCCGTTATCACCAATGTTCAGACGAAGGTCGTATTTTTGCTTCCATCTGCCAAAGTCACCATTCCCGCCCTCAATCCCGGCAAAAACAGTTTTAAGAGGGTTCAGACCCAATTGCTTGGCATGGTCGCGGGAGCTTTTCAGCTTCGCTTTGTCCCACCAATAATTCAGAAAAATAGAATCGGACACCTGTCCATATTGCTTGTCTTTGACAAACGGGCTGTTCACGGCATTAAACTCATTTTGATAAGCAATTTTCCCGGTTTCGTTTACAGTGGAGTCGTACCATTGCACATACATACCCTGATCCCGTAAGTATTTCATAAACTGTTTGTACCGGGGAATGTCCTCTGTAGCTACGCCTTTTGAAGCTTCCTCCTGGTTGATGAAGTAGCCGTCATAGCCATAATATTTCGCCATTTCGACCAATTTTTTGGCTACCGGAAATTCTCCCTGAGCATCCTGTAGGAGCATTTGCTTATACGTTTGCGGTCCACGGTCATTATCCGAGAAAAAGATACAGGCGATGGAGAGAACGCCGTTTTTGTGAGCCGCATTCGTATAACCCGGATTTGGAATGTTCAGAATGCCGAACTCAAACCACTTTTCCGTCCAATCCTTTTGGGGATCGTATAGCTCTTCAGGGACATGGGCGGTAGGCATGCCATGCCAGTAGCCGTAATAGTCGGTATACTGCCAGTAATTGAACAAATATTGGCTGAATTTATTGGTATAGGGATAGCTATCGAAGAAAGCGTTGCCATAATCGCCGCTGAGTGTAAACATTTGCGTGTCAGGGCTTAAAGCAGGCTGAGCCTGTGTGGCTGCAAAGGGGCTGTTTCGTTGTTGCAGTGGGACACGGGCGCGAAGCATATCTCCATAGACATCTTGGGTGGGAGTCCAGTCCAAAATATGTGAGCTGGCGTATCCATGCTGATAGGGCTGATTCGGTCCTTTGGCGCTTTCTCCTTTATACGGGAGGGTATCGCCTGCATACACGGATGGAGAGAGGGTTTGACTGAACAGGACAGAAGTCAAAACCAGAGCAGTCCATTTTAAAGCGAACTTGTGAACCTTGTTACGTTTCATAGCTCATCCCCCTAAAGATAATCAATAAAACGGTTTTTACATAGAGGATAAATTAAAGATATAGCGTTTAAATTAAAGAAAATCGCGTTTTTCATGAATGCGCTTACTTATCTCCTGCGAAGGACATGGTATACTTTATTTACGCATCACGATTCTGGAGGGCTTATACCATGAAAAGGGGTACTAGATACACTGCTTATTTTAAAAACAACATGTTCCTGAGGATACTCGTGTTGTTCTCCTGTATTGCGATTTTGTCCATCATTACAATTGCATATGTCACGTATGTTTCCATTTCGCAATCCATTGTTCGGCGGGAACTGGATACCCAGAAAGCAGCTATGGAAAGTGTTGACCGTTATATCCATCTCCGGCATGAATCCGTCCAGAACATGGTGCGAGATATGTACCGGAATGAGGTTCTCTCAATGAATGTTTCCTTTTTTATGGACCACGCGTATTCCGAATATGTACAGCACCGCATGGACGAAATGTACATGGAGAGTCATGATTACTCAACAGATGTACTCACCTATTTTAAAAATTGGTTGGATGAAAATAGCGACATCAGCAATTTGATTTTGTACAGTGCCGACCAGCAATATCTGTCTACTTTCAATGAGAACAAGCAATTCAAGCAATTCCCGGTGCATGCGGCGCGTTCCTTTGTACCGGATGTGATGGCTGCAGAAAGCAAAAGCGTCTCTACTCCGAATTACTGGATTCGGAAGGCGGTCGATCAGTGGAGCCCCTCGTTATATTCGTTACAAGTCCCCATTAACAATAAGCAAACACTCAAAAATACCGGTCAGCTTCTAGTATTTCTAAATTCCAAAAGTATCTCCAATGCACTTGCCAGCTACGGGAACAACCTGAAGGGAGAAATTATCGTTCTGTCCAGCAATGGAACCGTTCTGTTCGATTCAAGGAATAACTATTACGGAAAAACGTACCCTTATGTCGAAGTGACCCGATCATTATATGACGATGTGGATTTCGGTGCCGGGATCATTCAGACGAAGAAAAATATGTATATTAACAAGCTGATTTCTCCGGACGAAGGATATGTCGTGATTGGGGCAGTCCCCCATGAGGAAATGGCTCAATCGTACCGGGGCATTCGTAATACGATTTTGACCATCAGTGTCATCTGTATTCTGTTTGTTGTGCTGTTCCCTGCATTCTTCGTCATTAACTTTGCTAAACGAACGAATCAGATTATTAAATTCACTCGTCAAGTAAAAAATGGTGACCTCACAGCTCGCATTCAGGACCTCCGAGAGGACGAGTTGGGACAAATCTCTCGAAGCTTCAACGATATGCTGGACGAACTTAATCTATATATTGAACGGGTGTATAAAGCAGAGATCAAACAAAAGCAAACGGAACTGGTTGCCTTGCAGGCACGTATTCATCCACATTTTTTGTATAACACGCTTGAAGTGATACGTATGAGGGCCATTTCCCAGGGAGCCAAGGATGTAGGAGAAATGATCTATAACTTATCGGTGTTGTTCAAAAGCCTGGTTCAGCAGAAAAAAATATACACGCTTAAAGATGAACTGGAGGCTTGCAGATTATATCTTGAGTTGTTCAGAATACGCTACAAGGAAAGGTTCAATTACACGATTACGGTCGACCCCGAGTTGTATACCCGCTCTGTCATGAAGCTGATGCTTCAACCCATCATTGAGAATTATATTGTTCATGGTATCCAAAGCGACCGGAATGATAATGTGCTGACCATTGATGTGCGGGAAACGGGGGAAGTTCTGCTGGTTGAGATCCGTGACAATGGGAAGGGCATTAAAGAGGAGCGTTTGAAAGAGATTTTGGAGGAACTGGAACGCCAGGAGGAAAACGGACAAATGTTTGGACTACGCAGTGTGCACACCCGACTTCGGTTTCTACACGGAGCCGATTACGGGATTGAACTGGAAAGCCGCAGCGGTGAGGGAACGACGATTCGGGTACGTTGCCCCAACAGGGAAGGGATGGATGCCATATATGTATAAAGTATTTATTGTAGACGATGAGCCTTTTATCATTGAGGGATTATACGATATTGTGAATTGGACCTCTTTTGGGCTAGAAGTTGTCGGACATGCGGAAAATGGCTCTTTGGCGCTGGAAGCGCTGGCGTCCAGGCCCGTGGACATACTTATTACGGACATTTCCATGCCAACGATGAATGGTCTCAGGCTGATTCGTGAGGCGAGAAAGCTGCATGCTGACTTGAAGGTGATTATTTTGAGCGGATTTAATGAATTTGATTACTTGAAGGAAGGCATGAAGCTGGGCATCGAAAATTATCTTTTGAAGCCGATTAATGTGGAAGAACTGGAATCCACTTTATGCAATACAAAGGAGAAGCTGGACAGGTTCCGGATGGATCAACGACATGAGACGTTCGGGGTGCAGGTGCTTAAGGAAAATACGTTGTACCGTTGGTTGACAGGGCAGATTGCGCCTACAGAATTTCAGGAACGTGCTGAATTGATAGGTTTTTCGTTAAATATCCCCTTTATGGCGGTAGCCGTGTTACGGACGGAGGGGGATTCGGTAGGAATGCATCAACAGTTAAGGCAGTACATTCAGCATCAGCCCAATTTAACATTGTTTCGCGATGTTGATGCGGATAGTGTAATCATTGCCGCACTGCCGAATTATGATGAGGGCAGACAGGACTTGATTATGCAGTTGGAGGATTTTTCTGTTCAGTGGTCAACGGACGGGGAAGAAACAGTTTATATCGGGATAGGCAGCGCCGGCTCGCTTCTTGCTGCTCCACGCAGCTATAATGAAGCTAAAAGGTCACTGGAATATTTTGTGCTATATGATGACCGCCGGATCATTGACTATACGTTGCTAGAGGAGGGCGGGGGAAATGCTGGCGAGACTTGTTCCATCGAATGGAAGGATTATGCGAAGCTGATTATAGCAAGAGACCTAGATGCGCTTACCGCACGGATTCAGAGTGATTTTGAGCAAATCCAGCATCTTGAAAGGGTTACCCCGGATGAATTGCGGAATATGGCGCTGGAACTGGTGATCCGGTTCAAGATGGAGCTAGAAAGCATCAAGCATTCCAATGAGTCGGAACGGTTTCAGCAGGGGCTTTACCAGATAAAATGTTGTACGACATGGGCAGAGCTGGTGAGCGCGCTTCAGCATGTGGCGACAGAGACGGTCAATTCACTACTGCAAGATATGAAAAACCCTATTGTAAGTCAGGTGCTGTCCTATATCCATGTTCATTATGCCAAGGAGCTATCATTAAAAATATTAGGATACCAGTACCACCTTCATCCCGTTTATCTCGGTCAGTTATTTCATAAGGAAACGGGCGAAACCTTTGCTGAATATATCAATCAATACCGGATTGAAAAAGCCAAGGAGCAGCTTAAAAGCACAAATCTCAAGGTAAACGAAATTGCGCGGAACGTAGGGTATTGGGAGACGGGATATTTTTATAAGCAGTTCAGAAAATATGTGGGCATTTCCCCGACAGACTATAAAGGATTGGGATAAATACCAGGTGTACATGGATTTCTTTAATTTGTACCTTGGTTTATTAAGTTTATCTTCTTTATGAAAGTGCTTACATTAGTTAAGGTTAACGTAGTTGCTTCATCAATGAGGATTTCGCAAAAATCCTGAAACAGAAATGAATGAAACGACAGGGTCAGATTCCATTTCATAAGGGAGGATCATACATGGGTAAAAGCAAAAGAAGCTACTCGTTTGTTCTAGTGATGTGTATGGTTTTAACGTTCATTCTCAGTGCATGTGGAGGAAGCAGCGGTGGCGGGGAAACGACGAATGAGGGAGCGGAAAAGCCGGTAGAGCTGATCTGGTATACCATTGGTACACCTCAAAAAGATGTAGATCGGGTGATGGAAGAGGTTAGCAAGTACACCCAAAAGAAAATCAACGCCACGATCAAAATGAAAATGGTCGATTGGGGCGACTACCCGCAAAAAATGCAGGTGAATGTGGCTTCGGGAGAGCCAATGGATATTGTATTTACGGCTTCCGGTGGTTTTGATTATGTACAAAATGCCAGAAAGGGCGCATTCATGGAGCTGGACGACTTGCTTGACAAGTACGGTCAGGATATTAAAAAGACGATTGATCCTGCGTTTCTGAAAGGCTCCAAGGTGGATGGTCATCATTATGGCATTCCTGCCAACAAGGAGCTTCCACAGCAAGAGGTATGGCGGTTCAATAAAAAATTGCTAACCCAATACAAGCTGGACCTTTCCAATGTCCGCTCGCTGGATAGCCTGGAGCCTCTACTCAAAACGATTAAAGAAAACGAGCCCGGCGTAACGGCATTCGGTATGGACAAAAACTATGTTCCCTATGTTCCATATGACTATATCATTCAAAACCTGCCGATGGCTGTCAAACTGGATACTACGGACTATAAAATCGTAAACATCTTGGAAACACCTGAAATGAAGCAGGCGCTGACGACGATGCATAAGTATTACAAGGCCGGATATGTATCACCGGAAGCTGCAACTACAGGCTCGACTAATGATTTAACTACGTCCGGAAACTGGTTTCTGGATCGTGCGCAAACTCAACCACTAGCCGATAATCTATGGTCTGCCAGCTACGGCTATCCGGTGATATCGACACCTGCCAGTGATCCAATTGTGACCAATACGTCTGTACAGGGCTCCATTATGGCGATCTCTGCTAACTCGGCAAACCCTGAAAAGGCGATGCAGTTCCTGAACCTGCTGAATACAGATCCAGTATTACGTAATATGGTTGACTCTGGTATTGAAGGAGTGCATTACAAAAAAACAGATGGCCAATATATCGAAAATCTGGCTGATTCCAAAAACTATGATATGCCTTCGTATTCACTCGGTAACAATATGCTGCTGTATCTGAATCCGAATGATCCCGCTGACAAATGGGAGCAATTCAAGAAGTTCAACTCGGAAGGAAAAAACTCTCCCATCCTGAGCTTCAACTTTGACAGCAGTAAAGTATCCACGGAGATGGCAGCGGTGCAGAACGTCAAAGAGCAATTTTGGGCTTCGCTGATGACAGGCACGCTGGACCCGGAAACGAATCTCCCGAAAGTAATTGAGAAATTCAAGCAGGCTGGGCTGGATAAGGTGATTGCGGAAGCGCAATCCCAGCTTGATGCCTGGAAGGCACAAAACAGCAAATAATCCTTTAGGTTGTGAAATATAAGCGAGATCGGGCGGGTGTAAGTTACGCCCGGTCTTTTTCCAATAGCTATTTTAGCTGCTTTTCTCATTACAGATTGGGAGGGGATACCTATGGCCGCATTTTTCAGAAATGTGATTCGAAACAAAGTTATGCTGTTCATGGTGCTGCCTGGCGCTATCTGGTTCTTTTTCTTTTCATATCTGCCGTTGGTTGGTACTGTGGCTGCCTTCAAGCAATATCGTTTTAACAGGGAAGGATTCTGGGCCAGTATTTATACGAGCAAATGGGTGGGCTGGGATAACTTCAAGTTTCTGTTCAATAACAATGATGCCTATGTCATCACGCGAAATACCCTTTTGTATAACCTGGTCTTTATTATTCTTGGACTTGTGTTTTCAGTCGCTATGGCTATTCTGCTCTCCGAGCTGATTAATAAACGGTTGGCGAAGCTGTACCAGACAGGCATGTTTCTCCCATATTTTCTATCGTGGGTCATCGTGGGCTACTTTGCCTTCAGCTTTCTGAGCATGGATCGGGGGATGCTGAATCAAATTATCGCAGGGTTTGGCATCGAGCCCATTCAGTGGTATTCAGAGGCCGCTTATTGGCCTTATATCTTGATTCTAGTCAGTCTATGGAAGGCGATCGGCTATAACAGTGTCGTATATCTGGCTTCGATTTTGGGTATCGACAAATCCTTGTATGAAGCAGCCATGATAGATGGAGCCAGCAAGTGGCAGCAAATTCGTAATGTGACGCTCCCTTTGCTATCGCCGATCATTATCATTATGACGCTGCTTGCAGTCGGAAGGATTTTTTATGCGGATTTTGGTTTGTTCTATCAGGTGCCGAGAGATTCGGGTACCTTGTATTCGGTAACGAACGTCATCGACACCTATGTATATCGTGGTTTGAAAACGACAGGCGAAATCGGGATGAGCACGGCGGCAGGCTTGTATCAGTCGGTGGTTGGCTTCGTTCTCGTCATCCTATCCAATTATGTTGTGCGAAAAATAGATAAAGACAGCGCTTTGTTCTAAAAAAGAGGAGAGGGGTGTGGACTATGGCTTCTGGAAAAAAAAGAAAAAAACGAGATTTCCATCATATTTCACGGGGCTGGAATGTTGTTCTGAATGGGATAGCAGGGATGTTCGCGTTCCTATGTGTGTTTCCGTTTTTGGTTGTCGTCATTATTTCCCTAACCGATGAGAAAACGCTGGCGCGGGACGGATATCGTTTGCTCCCGGCTCAATGGAGTCTGGAAGCCTACCGCTTCATATTTCGTACCAGTGATACGCTACTGCGCTCCTATGGGGTGACGATTGCTGTAACGGTCATCGGTACGGTGATCAGTCTCATTCTGATTTCGTTATATGCGTACGCCATTTCACGAAAGAGCTTCCGTTACCGGAGATTCTTTTCCATTTTTGCGATTTTAACCATGCTCTTTAATGGCGGAATGATCCCGACCTATATGGTCGTTTCCCAATTGCTCGGGCTTAAGGATACGATTTGGGCTTTGATTTTGCCGCTTGCCATGAATGCCTTTTATATTATGATCCTGCGCACATTTTATAGCACCAGTGTGCCTGATGCCATTGTCGAATCAGCCAAAATAGATGGGGCAGGCGAGTTTTACACCTTTTTAAAAATCGTGCTTCCACTCTCTCTGCCTGGACTTGCCACCATTGGCTTATTCAGCACGCTTGGTTACTGGAATGACTGGTTTAATGCCCTGTTGTATATTGACAATCCCAATCTGGTGCCGCTTCAGTCTATGTTGATGCGGATTGAATCCAGTATTCAGTTCATCCAGCAAAATTCGCAGAACAGCTCTATAAGTCTGGCTGCACTTCAATCCATTCCGCAGGATACCTCGCGGATGGCGATGGTGGTGCTGGCGACGCTGCCTATTATATTCGCTTATCCTTTTTTCCAGCGTTACTTTGTGCAGGGACTTACGGTTGGGGCTGTGAAGGAATAACAGGGAAGGAGAGACATGAACATGTTGATTTATAAAGACAAAAGCAAACCGATCGAAGAACGGGTTAAGCACTTAATCGGTTTGATGACGTTAGAAGAAAAGGTGGGGCAGCTTGTGCAGCCCTTTGGCTGGCAAGTGTATGAGCACATAGACGGGGAATTGTCCCTACATCATGATTTCAAGCAGCAGGTACAAAATGGAGGAGTCGGCTCCTTATACGGGGTACTTCGCGCTGATCCGTGGACCGGAGTGACCTTGGAGAATGGCTTATCTGCCAAACAAGGGGCGGAGGCTGTGAATATGATCCAACGCTATGCGATAGAGCATTCCCGGCTGGGTATCCCGATACTGATCGGTGAGGAATGCTCTCATGGGCATATGGCGATTGACGGCACTGTGTTTCCGGTTCCGCTGTCCATCGGCAGCACATGGAATGTTGATTTGTACCGCGATATGTGCCGTGCGGTTGCGAGTGAAACCCGCGCTCAGGGCGGGGCGGTCACGTACTCGCCCGTGCTTGATGTTGTGCGTGATCCACGCTGGGGACGCACGGAGGAATGCTTTGGCGAAGACCCTTATCTCATCGGCGAATTTGCTGTTGCCGCAGTGGAGGGGCTTCAGGGGGAAAGCTTATTCAGCGAACATAGCGTAGCTGCCACACTAAAACATTTTGCAGGATATGGTAGCTCGGAAGGCGGACGTAATGCCGGACCTGTGCATATGGGCTGGCGTGAGCTTTTGGAGGTCGATCTGTATCCATTCCAAAAAGCGGTGGAAGCAGGGGCGCAATCTGTTATGCCAGCCTATAACGAAATTGACGGTGTACCGTGTACAGTGAACGCTGAGCTATTGGACGATATTCTTCGTCAGGCGTGGGGATTTGACGGTCTGATCATTACAGATTGTGGCGCAATTGAAATGTTAGCGAGCGGTCATGATGTGGCTGAAAATGGACTGGATGCCGCTGTGCAGGCGATTCGCGCAGGAATTGATATGGAAATGTCCGGGGAAATGTTCGGAAGTCATCTGGTCGAGGCGGTTCGTGCTGGCAAGCTGGAGATGAGCGTGCTGGATCGGTCGGTTCGCAGGGTGCTCACGTTAAAATACAGGCTCGGTCTGTTTGACAAACCGTATGTGAATGCAGAACGAGCGGAGCAGGTAATTGGTCAGGCGGAGCATATTCGGTTGGCTCGTCAGCTTGCGACCGAAGGGATTGTGCTGCTTAAAAACGTCAATAGCACGCTCCCCCTGCCGAAAACCTCCAAGCGTATTGCGGTCATCGGCCCGAATGCAGATCAGATCTACAACCAACTGGGCGATTATACATCACCGCAGCAGAGAACCCGTGTAGTAACTGTACTTGATGGTATCCGTGGCAAGCTGGGCAAGGATCATTCAGGCGTTCTGTATGCACCTGGCTGCCGGATCAAGGGAGAGTCCCGGGAAGGCTTTGATAACGCACTGGCATGTGCGGCTGAGGCCGATACCGTGGTGATGGTGGTTGGAGGGTCCAGCGCCCGCGATTTCGGGGAAGGGACGATTGACCTGAAAACCGGCGCCTCGAAGGTATCGGATCACGATTGGAACGACATGGAATGCGGCGAAGGCATCGACCGGATGACGTTGGGGCTTGCAGGCGTACAGCTTCAACTCATGCAGGAAGTTTACAGGCTGGGGAAGGAGCTTGTCGTCGTTTATATGAACGGGCGACCGATTGCTGAGCCATGGGTGGAGGAGCACGCACATGCCATTGTGGAAGCATGGTATCCCGGTCAGGAGGGAGGGCATGCAATCGCGGATATTTTATTTGGGGATGTGAACCCTTCGGGACGTTTGACTCTTTCCATCCCTAAACATGTGGGGCAGTTGCCGGTATATTACAACGGCAAGCGTTCCCGGGGCAAGCGGTATCTGGAAGACGATGCCGAGCCGCGCTATCCGTTTGGCTATGGTCTTAGCTACACGACGTTTAGCTATGAAAGGCTTACACTAAGCGCCAATTCGATCCGAGCGGGCGAATCCGTTACGGTTACAGTCGATGTAACCAACACGGGCGACCGGGAAGGGGCTGAAGTAGTTCAGTTGTATATCTCGGACGCAGTGAGCTCGGTGACCCGTCCAATTAGGGAGCTCAAGGGCTTTTGCAAGCTTGTATTACAGCCAGGAGAAACACGGACGGTGGAGTTTGTGGTAGGCTCCGACAAGCTGCAATATATAGGGCATGATCTACAGCCAGTCGTTGAGGCTGGGCGATTTTCAATTCAAGTAGGCAGGCACTCCAAAGATACCCTGTGTGCCGAGTTGATCGTACGGGAGGATGAATAATGGAGCGTATCAAACGCCTGATTCGGGAATTGTCGGAATGCCAATGGCTGGAGAAGCTGGATTTGCGGAGCTGGAACATTACACGCTCCACTTACCAAACACCAGGTCAATACGAAGGCGCCGGGCCTTTAACGGTAGGACTGGACCTCAAGCGATTCCCCAGCAGTCAGGGGACGACTTACTTTCTTCGAACGCGGCTGGACGTACCGACAACGTGGTTGAGAGAGCCTTTTGGATTGGTGTTTGAGTCCGGGGGAGAAGGATTGCTGCGAGTCAATGGTGCTTCCTATCACGGGCTTGATCGCAATCATACCTATGTCACGCTAAATCCAGAGCTCATCGGGTCTTCCCCTGAGCTGGAGATTGAGCTGTTTGATCCGGTACCTGAGCCCGTAGATCCGCTCAATCGGCAGGCTGTCATTCAACCTCCGATTTCTTCTGTTACAAGCTATCTTGTACGGCCCAATAAGTCTGTGCAAAGCCTGATGTATACCGTTACCGTTGTTAGCGAAGCCGCTGTACTGCTGCCGGAGGGCGACATCCGTAGCATACGCTTGCTGAAAGCCCTGTATGAGGTGATGGATTGCTTTGCGAATCTGGAGGAAGACGCCATTCGAGCAGGAGGAGCGATCTCAGCCATAGAAAAGGAGCTGATTCGTCAGGTTCAGGAGATCGGCGGAAATGCGCAAGCTTTGGAGCATATGGTAGGACAGTCGCACATCGATATTGCCTGGCTGTGGCCGATGCGCGAGACCGTACGGAAAACAAGCCGAACCTTCTCAACGGTGGATGCGCTGATGGATGAATACCCGGCCTATCAATATGCACAGAGCCAGCCGCTGCTGTTCTCCTTTGTAAAGGAAAATGATCCAGAGCTGTATGAACGAGTCAAAGCGAGAGTCGCTGAAGGACGGTGGGAGCTGGTCGGGGGCATGTGGGTAGAGCCTGATTTGAACCTGCCCAGTGGCGAATCGCTCATCCGCCAAATGCTGTATGGTCAGCGCTTTTACCAACAGGAATTTGGCAAAATCTCTCATATCGAGTGGCTGCCGGATACGTTTGGCTACTGTGCGTCCCTGCCGCAGATTTTAAAGCATGGGAAGATAGATTATTTTATGACGACTAAGCTTGGCTGGAATGATACGAATGTGTTTCCTTATGATTTGTTCCACTGGGTGGGCATCGATGGGACTTCGATGTTGTCCTACCTCAATCATGGCGTGAATGAAAATACACGGCCCCAGGACATTCATGACCATTGGCAGTCTTATCGTGAAAAATCAGCGCATCCTGAGCACATGTTGCTTTACGGGCATGGAGACGGCGGGGGCGGAGTTACGCGTGAAATGCTGGAATATATAGAGCGTTCTTCGCTAATGGTGGGATTGCCTGCGGGTCGGTTCAGCACGGCGGGACAGTTTTTCGCAGGCATAGATCAGGCACATCCGAAGCTTCCCAAATGGCATGGTGATTTGTACCTTGAGTTGCACCGAGGAACCTACACGACCCACGCCCGCAACAAACGCAATAACCGGAAAGCGGAGGGAGTCTACCGCGAGGCAGAACTGTGGAGCACGCTGGCATTACCACAGCTGGAGCCGGAGCAGGTGGAGGATATCTGTTCGGCATTGCATGAGGGCTGGAAGCTGATTTTGTTGAATCAGTTCCACGATATTATCCCTGGCTCGGCGATTACCGAGGTGTACGGCACTTCGGATAAGGAGTATCAGCAAATTTTCGAATGGGGACATGTCGGGCTTCAACAGGGGATTACGACGCTGGCGGCTCAAGTGAACACGGAAGGATCGAGAGCAGGAACACCGTATCTGGTGTTTAACAGCCTGGGCTGGAGCCGTAATGCTGTGATTCATATTGCTACGGAATCGGCACAGGGATGGTATGCCTACCACTACGCTAATGATGAAGCCGAGCGGCTGGACACCGATGTGGAGGAAGGCGGCATTTCGGTGCGTATTCCGGATGTTCCTGCACTGGGCTACAAAACGATTTGGTTGGAGCGAGAACAGGCCCAAGCAGGTGAGAAGCCCGAGATCGCTGTGATATCTGGATCGCTGGGGGATATGTGGGAGACGGCCTTTTATAAGGTGGAATTTAACGAGCGGGGCGAAATGATTCGTTTGCTGGATAAAGCGGCAAACCGTGAAATTTTGAAGCAAGGGGAACGGGCAAACCGTTTTTATTTTTTCCATGATCGTCCGACGCTGTGGGATGCCTGGGATTTGGATGACCGCTATGAGGAACAGGTAGCAGGAGAAGCCGAGTTGCTGGAAAAACAAGTAGTGCTTCAGGGAAAAACGAAGGATGTGCTGCGCTTCCGATGGCGAATCCATCAATCTGAAATGACACAGGATGTAATCTTTTATCATCATGAGCGGCGAATTGATTTCAAAACGCATGTGAGCTGGAATGAAGCGCACAAGCTGCTAAAGGTAGGCTTTCCTATAGATGTGGTTACGGACAAGGCGACTTATGAAATTCCGTTCGGTGCCTTGGAACGGCCGACCCATCGGAATACGAGCTGGGAGCAGGCGCAGTATGAAGTATGTGGACACCGATTTGCGGATGTTTCCGAGCACGGATATGGCGTGAGTCTGCTCAATGATTGCAAATATGGCTACGACATTCAAGACAGTACCATCCGTCTGTCTCTGCTACGAGCACCCAAATGGCCGGATAAAGAAGCCGATCTGGGCGAGCACGATTTTGCGTATTCGCTTTATCCGCATGTTGGAGATTGGCGCAGCGCCCATACTTTGCGTCATGCGGCTGAGCTGAACCAAGATATGCCTGTTGTGCAGCAGCAAAAGCACAATAGCGGAGTGCTGCCGAGCAGCGGATCGTTCATTAATTTTGATAGCCGTCACGTTGTGCTGGATACGATCAAGCCGGCCGAAGATGGGCTGGGGACGATTCTTCGTTTGTACGAATCTTCCGGGGGAAGGGAAACGATCAAGCTGACCTGGCCTTACACGTTCAACGCAGCCTACGTGTCGAATGCGCTGGAGGAACCTGTGCAGCTGCTTGAGCTGGAAGGTGGATGTCTTACGCTGTCTTTTACACCTTATGCAATTAAAACGATACGTTTGCAATAGATATGCTGGATTAGAAAGACTATAACCGCACGGGTGTTTCCCGTCAGATAAAGGAGCGAAAAAACTATTGGAACAATTCAGACTTCCCAAAATACCAATGCCCGACCTTGACTTGCCGCAGGCTGTTCAGGACGTACTTAAGGAAGCAGAGCAAGCACTGGCTCACAGGCCGAAGCTGCTGAAGCTGTTTAAGAACTGTTTTCCAAATTCACTGGAGACGACGACCAAGCTAATGGATGATGGGACAACGTTTCTCATTACAGGGGATATTCCAGCTCTTTGGTTGCGGGATTCTGTAGAGCAGGTCATTCATTATGTGCCGTTAGCCAGGGAGGATGCTGATTTACAGCGCATCATTGGGGGGCTGATCAAGCGCCATATTCATTATGTCCTCATAGACCCGTATGTGAATGCGTTCAATGAGACAGCGAATGACTGGCACTGGAATGCGACTGATGAGACGGAGATGTCACCATGGGTGTGGGAAAGAAAATTTGAAATCGACTCGCTGTGCTTTGTCATTCGGCTAGCTTATATGTACTGGAAGGAAACGGAGCTTACCGATATTTTTGATTCAAAATTCAAGTCGGCTCTGCGCAAAATAGTGGATGTGTTCAAAACGGAGCAGCGTCACCAAGAGCAGTCTGCGTATCGGTTTACGCGTAATAACGGCATTCCCACGGATTCCTTGCGCAATCAGGGACTCGGTATGCCTGTAAATTATACGGGGATGATTTGGTCAGGCTTCCGTTCCAGTGATGATGCCTGCGATTTCCACTACAATATACCCGGTAATATGTTTGCGGTAGTTGCTTTGCGTCAGATGCAGGAGTTTGCGGAGTGGGTATTTCGTGATATGGACTTTCTGAACGAGCTGAAGGAGCTGGAGGCTGAGGTGAAGCACGGTATCCGCTTGTACGGTATTTACCGCCATCCGGTATTTGGACCTATATATGCTTATGAAACAGACGGATTTGGCAACTACTGCCTGATGGATGATGCGGGTACACCGGGATTGATGTCCATTCCGTATTTGGGCTATACGACGGCGGACGATCCTATCTATCAAAATACGAGACGCTTTGCTTTAAGTCAGGAGAATCCGTTTTACTTTGAAGGGAAGGCGGCTAAAGGCATCGGAAGTCCGCACACGCTGCCGGGTTACATCTGGCATATGTCCCTGTCGATGCAAGGATTAACGGCCCAGACCGCAGAAGAAAAGCTGGAAATGATCCGGATGCTGGAAGAGACAGATGGGGACACCGGCTATATGCACGAGGGCTTTCATGCCGATGATCCTACAGTTTACACGAGAAAATGGTTTGCCTGGTCCAACAGTCTGTTTGCCCAGCTTGTGTATAAGGCCATGAAGGAGGGCTTGTTATGAATGAATCCACAGTAAGCCCATCCATCGTTGTTTTTAGTGAGCAAGACTTTCCCGCTATAGGGAGCCTGTTGCCAGACAAGGCATTTCAGGGAGTTGCAGACGTGGTAGTCGTAGGAGCCGATGAACTGGTTGAAACGCTAAAGCATATGGACAACGGCTGTTTTGTCAATCTGCATGCACCGTACTTCCCCAAGTCCGCCTGGACCGAAATCGTGGCATTTCTCCATAGGGGAGGAGGGCTGCTTAACGTCGGAGGAGCACCCTTTAAGCATCCGGTACGCAATCCTGCTGATGAGCATGGAGACTGGATAATTGAGACTGAACAGACTGCGTATCATCAGGAGCTGCATATTCATGAGGTGCTGCGAGTGGATGCGTCGAAGGTAGCTTCCCTGGTCGCATCAGAGGATATTCCTGTGCTGTGTGGTCAGGAGTCTCTGTTCCAGGTGGCGGATACGTGGAATCTCGTTCCACATACGACCAAAAGTAGCGATCTACCGCACCAAATGGGCTCTGCCGGGCCGATGAATACGCAAATTTATCCTTTGCTCAAGGGAGTAAGTAAGGACGGACGGGATATTGCTGCCCCGGGGGTGCTATGGGAGCATGCCCGAGGTCTGTTTGCTGGCGCACGCTGGATGTTTATCCATGTGCCGTTGATAGCTTCCTTTTGGGAACAGGATGGTGAGCAGCTGCTTGCCCAATGGGCACGTTTTTGCGCCAAGGGGATGACGGAGCTATCTATCAAGCCAAACTATGCTGCTTATGAGTCCGGGGAACGAGCCATACTGACACTTCAAACCCAGAGATTGCAGCGAGAAGGAGCCACGCCCAGAAATCACGAGGTATGGAGCTTTGACCTGACGGTGGAGCAAATATTGGATGAGTACAATCAGCAGGTATGGAGCAATCGCTTGCAGATTGAGGTTAGCAAAGAACAGAACTTTGTACGTATTCCCCTTGGCTTTTCCATTCAAAGCGGTTTATATCGGGTCATTTGCCGAGCTGAATCATCGGATGGTGAAGTACGTATATTGCGACAGGGCTTTTGGGGGCAGGATGCCGAACTGCTGGCTGAAGGACAGATCATCATGCGTAGTCGGGATTATTTTATAAAGGACGGGCGTCCGTTACCTGTTGTTGGCATGACCTATATGACCTCAGATGTGGCACGGAAATTTTTGTTTTTGCCCAATGCAGCAATTTGGGATCGGGATATGGCCCAGATGGCCAAAGCGGGCATCAACTGGATTCGCACAGGGGTATGGACGGCTTATCGCAATATGATGCAGATAGACGGACACGCTTCGGAAGAGGTGCTTCGTGCGATTGATGCTTTTCTGCTGACAGCCAAAAGGCATGGCTTGCAGGTGACGTTCACGTTCTTTTCTTTTACGCCGGAAACGTGGGAAGGGGTTAACCCTTATCTTGATCCGCAAAGCGTGGAAGCACAAAAGCGATTCATTCGCAGTATTGTCAGTCGGCACACGGCTACAACCCATGTGGATTGGGATCTAATTAACGAGCCTTCGATGTTTGATCCGTCGCGTATTTTCGCAGACGGTCCACGCTCTGCGAGGGACTCATGGGAACAGGCGGCGTTTAGTACATGGCTGGAGCAACGCCATGGCAGCATTGAGGCTTTGCAGGAAGCCTGGAATATGACGCCACAGCAGCTTTCCTGCTTTTCTTCTGCCACAATCCCCGAGCCGGAGGAGATCAACTTCGGCGTTCAGGATATGCATCAGGCCAAAAAGGGAGCCAAATGGCTGGATTACTGTCTATTTTCGATGGAAATGCACAATCTGTGGGCCGAGCAATTGGCGACTACGATTCGGGAGCTTTGTCCCGGACATTTGGTAACTGTAGGTCAGGACGAGGCACTGGGCGCGCAACGGCCATCTCCGTTTTTTTATGAGGCTGTGGTGGATTATACGACGGTGCATTCATGGTGGCTGAATGATCATTTGGTGTGGGACGGTATTTTTGCCAAAACACCAGACAAACCGAATCTCGTGCAGGAAACCGGGATCATGTATGTTGAGACGCCGGATGGTCGAGCCAAGCGTTCGGAGGAGGAGCTGCGCGACATGCTGGAGCGCAAGTATGCGTATGCCTTTTCGACTGGCGGAGCGGGTGCGATTCATTGGATCTGGAATACGAACTTTTATATGGATAATGCCAATGAATCGCACATCGGTGCGTTACGTGCGGATGGGACCGAGAAGCCAGAAGCAGAGGTATCTTACGATTTTGGGCGTTTTATGAGTGATATTCGCGATCTGTTTACAGACCGGAAGCTGGAGGAAACGGCTGTTGTATTCCCGTATTCCAATGATTTCTCCAACCGGTCACTTGCCTTTGATGCCACGACACGGCTTACCCGGGTGATGTCCTATAATCTTAAGCAGCCGTTCCGTGCCGTCTCCGAGTATCATCTGGACTCGCTCAAGCGGCAGTTACCGAAACTGATTATGGTCCCCAGCGCGCACAATTTCGATAGTACATCGCTGGAGCATCTTCTGGACATGGTGCGAGCCTTCGGTGTGACGCTACTAGTCACCGGACCACTGGGGCTTGATCCTTACTGGAAAATGACCGAACGGGTTGATGCCATTACTGGGCAGCGTACACTGGGGAACGTCCAACGGGAGGAAGCACTGAGTCTGGAGGGTCAAACCTTTCCTGTCTCATTTGGACAGCGGCGAATTGCTGAGGTCGCTAAAGAGGAACTACTATCACCAACAGCAGATGGAAGGATGGGGGATGAAGTTGTGAACCTGTCGCTTGGCAAGGGGCGCTTGATCTGGAGTCCGCTTCCACTGGAGTTAAATGGTAGGGATGAGCCGATTGCTGAGCTATATCGCTACGCCCTCACTGCTGCCGGGGTGGAGCGAGAGCTGGAATGGATAGACGGTGGCGATCAGCCGGGGCTATATGGACGTAAGCTGAATTTCAAGAATGGGGGCCTATATATTTTCGTATCGGAGTTTTCCCGGGATACCCAAGTGCGTGTTCGGGATAAGGAGACTGGATTATCCTACGCTTTTCTGTTGCCAAGGAGCCGCTCTATCTTGTTTGCTGTGGGTCGAGAAGGTCAGTTGCTAGCAGTATATCGTCCCGAGGACGTGACGATTGAAGTGATACAGTGAACAATGGCAGGTCAAGACATACGGTGAGGAGATATGCGATGAGCGAGCAAAGGGATGAATCAATCAACAATCAAGCGATAAGCAGGGAAGTAGACACATACACGGGCAGCAAGACGACAGCACATATTATTTCGCATACCCACTGGGATCGGGAGTGGTATTTGCCTTATGAGAAGCACCATATGCGCCTGATTAGCCTGATAGATTCTCTGCTGGATAAGCTGGAGCAGGACCCGGATTATAAAAGCTTTTATCTGGACGGGCAGACGATCATTCTGGAGGATTATCTACAGGTTCGGCCCGAGCATAAGAAACGGCTGGAGCAGCATGTTCGCAATGGTCGTATTTTTATCGGACCCTGGTACATTTTGCAGGATGCTTTTCTGACCAGCGGCGAAGCTAATATACGCAATATGCAGATTGGTCACCGCGATGCCGAACGTTACGGCAGTCCGTCCAAGATCGGATACTTCCCCGATACGTTTGGCCTGGTTGGGCAGACTCCGCAGTTCATGCAACAGTCGGGGATAACGAATGTTTTCTTCGGAAGGGGCGTAAAGCCGACAGGGTTTAACAATACGGTGTCGGATAGAGGCTACGAGTCTTCCTTTTCGGAACTGTTATGGACGGGGCCAGACGGATCAGAGGTACTCGGTATTTTATTCGCCAACTGGTATTCCAACGGCAATGAGGTTCCTATAGATGAGGCGGAAGCCAAGATTTATTGGAAGCGTAAACTGGATGATGCGCAAAAATATGCTTCAACTGGTGAACTGCTGTTCATGAACGGTTGCGATCATCAGCCTTTACAGCTTGATTTACCGGAAGCAATCCGTACGGCACAGAAGCTTTATCCAAATATCGAGTTTGTTCATTCCAATTTCAACGATTATCTGACTTCTCTGAAACGGACTTCCCAAAGGCAACTCTCGTCAGTGAAGGGAGAGCTTCGCAGTCAGCGCACGGACGGCTGGGGAACGCTGGTGAATACGGCTTCTACTCGGGTGTATTTGAAACAGATGAACCAGTTGGGACAAGTGATGCTGGAAAAAGTGGCAGAGCCGCTTGCGACCGTCGCGCATCTGCTGGGGCAGGCTTATCCTCACCATTTGTTCACCTATGCCTGGAAAACACTGATGCAGAACCATCCGCATGACAGTATTTGCGGTTGTAGTGTGGACGAGGTGCACCGTGAGATGGTGACCCGGTTCGATAAGAGCCGTCATGTAGCCGAGAGTATTGTGGATGAAAGCATTGAGGTCATTGCGCAAACCGTGGATACGACGGACTTCAATCGCTTTGGAGCAGATGCGTTGCCACTCGTGATTTTTAATACGTCAGGCTGGGAACGCAGTGGTGTAGTGTCGGCAGAACTAGAAGTGGTGCGTCTGTACTTCCGCGAAGGATACACGCTTGAGGAGGCTGCTCATCAAGCGAAGAACGTGGATCTTTCCGGGCGCATACTGGTGGACAGTGAAGGGAGTCCGGTGGCATGCAAGATGGAGGACCTCGGGCTACAGTTCGGTTATGATTTGCCGGATGACCGATTCCGCCAGCCTTACATGTCTCGTCGGGTTCGCCTTACCTTTGAGGTTGAACGTGTGCCCCTGCTAGGCTTAAAAACCTATGCTTGGCTGAGAAGTAGTATCGATACGGACTCCTCTTCCCTTTTTCATGGCAGTCGCAGTATGGAAAATGATTTACTTCACGTCGAAATTGCGGATAACGGCTCTTTTACCCTGACAGATAAGCGTACAGGCCGCAGCTACAAAGACCTTGGCGTATATGAAAATGTGGGTGATATCGGCAACGAGTATATGTTCAGACAGCCCGAGGGAGAGCAGGCACTGACTACCAAAGACTTGATCGCTGATATTCGCATGCTTGAAGATACACCTTTTCTGGCATCCATCGAGATTATCCATCATTGGGAAATACCGGCTTCCGCTGATGAAACGCTGGAGCAGGAGCAGCGAGAACTGGTTTATTATCCGTACCGCAAGGCTCAGCGCTCCTGGCAGACCGTTCCGCTGACGATACGGACCGTCATTTCTTTATCTAGGAACAGCAGGGGGGTTTCCATGGAAACCACCTTTAACAACCAGGCCAAGGATCACCGTCTTCGCGCTCTGTTTCCGACAGATATAGTTTCTGGTGAGCATCGGGTGGACTCGATGTTTGAAATTGCAATCCGGGACAATGAAACCGCACCTGAGTGGGAAAACCCAAGCAACACACAGCATCAGGAGGCGTTTGTGGATGTAAGCGGGGAACAGGCGGGTCTAACCGTAGCCAATCTCGGGTTGAATGAATATGAAATCATGCGTGATGGACGTAACACGATTGCAATAACGCTGCTTCGCTCAGTTGGCGAGCTGGGGGATTGGGGATGGTTCCCGACGCCGGAAGCGCAGTGCCCAGGTGAGCACACCGCTCGTCTGGAAATCATTCCACATGATGGCGACGGTATTCAGTCAGGCGCGTATACAGAAGCCTATCAATACCAAATTCCTTGGATTGTAAAACAAACGGGGATTCATGTGGGTACAGTTGCTCCAGATTATGCACCGTTTGATTGGCAAAGCACGGAGCTTGCCTTTTCCTCTATGAAAATGAATGAGCTGTCGGGGGATGTGCTGTTACGCTGGTACAATATGAGCAATAGTATAGCCGAATTAATTATCAAGCCCGGGCCGCACCAGTACGATTTTTATAAAAGTAATATCCTCGAAGAACCAGGAGAAGACATCGTAGTGGATTCTTCTAATGAGTTGCTTCAGTCTGTAAAGCCGCATGAAATTATCACACTGGGTTTTAAATTGAAGACCTAACAATAAAGTAAAGAAGGCCATAGCAAATTAACAAGCCCCGATGGAATAGCTTATCATCGGGGCTTGTTATCGTTTGCTAAAAGTAAATAGTAGCTAGGTTACGGATTCAATCCGTGTTGCTTTTTTGACACAAGGCTCTCCTGACATGCTATTCATTTGCATTCATCATTTCAATTAACACTTGATATACCATCGGTAAGGTGGTAAAACCGTCACTTTGCAAAAAGTGCCCCCCATGATCTACTTCGTGAAAATCAGCCTGCATATCTTCCGCTAGTTTCTTACTAAGTGCAAAGGGGACAATTGTATCGTCCTTTGAAGCTATAGCTGCACGTGCCTTTAGTGAATCCATAATTTGCTGATCATCCAAATGGTCAATTGTAAACTCATCTAATGATGGTAGGCTTGGCACTGGGTCAGTAAAACCGGAAACGAACACGGCGCCCCCCAGCGGTTCCGAGATATTTACTTGCTGCAGGTACCTTAATATGGATACACATCCCAAGCTATGACCAATAAAATAGGTGTCTTTATGTAGAACTTTAATATTTTGCAATAGATACTCAATCCACTCATTAAGCTTGGGCGCTTGCGAGTTGGGCATTTCTAGTATATCTACCGAAACCCCATCTTCCTGTAATTTGTCTTGTAACCAAGGAAACCAATGATCTGCTGGCGAAGCGGTGTATCCATGGATTATATATACTTGCTTTTGATTTTGTATGTTTGTCACAATACGTTCTCTCCCATCATCCAGTGTTTAGAACTTAATTTGCATATGTGCCTCACTTCATGCAGGCATTCCCCTCTAGTTTACCAAACTCCCCATGCTTATAAGTACTAAAATTGTGGATTTACGTAGCAAGTCCATGTATAAATTTTCCTGTTATAATATTCATTATTTTTGCAGTACTGTAATTTGACTTATAAATTTAAGCGCTTTCTACCGATATATATAGCATCACGTTTTGTAATCTACTTCATATTGTTGTTTGGAGGGCAGCATCAAGGGGGGATCGGAGTACTCGTGAAAGTTGAGAGCAGCGTGAACTATTATCCATAGACGAGCTGGAGGGGTTTGGATGAGTAACAAGCTATCGGACAGGACAAAAAAAGGAAAAGGTTTTAGAGATGTAAAGGTTACGACAACGATGATCTCCATGATTGTGATCAGCTTGGTGGGTTTGCTCATTGTATCGTTGGTAGGGGTTATCGGTATGTATCAAGCTAAAGAGGGTCAAGGTATTTTGTATGTGGATCGCTTTCAACACCAAACCAATATTCTTGAAGTCAAAAGTGATTTCTACAATATGCGGGCCAATTATACAAAAATACTCGACAATAAAGAGTATACAGATAAACAATATAAGCAGGTACAGAAAGGAAAGGATAGTGTTACAACCGGGCTAAATGAATTTTCACAAAGGACATTGGATGCAAAGGAACAGAAATTGTATGAGGAACTAAGAGGCAGTATAGACACGTATTTTCAGGATATTGAACAGATCATGGCCGTCAAAAAAAATACTGGAACTTATGACACAGAAGAGAGAGGTCGGATTAATAAATCTAGTACGGCCATAGTTACGATGCTGACTACCATTTCAGATTATAACAATGAGCAATCCGCCAACCTATATCAAAATACACAAAATGAGATTAAAATGCGCACAATTGTGTTGATCACGGTTCTGGCTCTTGTGCTGGTTGTTCTGATCACAATCTCCTTTGTGGCCATTCAAAACATTCGTTCTCGGATGAGCACCATTACGAAATACTGTGAAGAAATTACCCAAGGCAATTTAACGGCAGCCCTTGATCCTGCCTTGCTCAAAGGAAATAATGAGATCGCTGTCATTGCTCGTGCTATTCAGCAAATGACAGATTCAACCTCAATGGTCATTACGGGAGTGATCAATGAGTCGCGCCAAATTAACCAGCTTAGCGATCAGACGAATCTGAATATGACAGATCTCAATGAACGGATTCGCGATGTATCCGCCACGGTCGAACAGCTGTCAGCAGCTATGGAGGAGACTTCAGCATACACCGAAAATATGAATCATTCTGCGGATGAAATGCAGCGGGCAGCAGAGTACATCTCAGTCAAAACTCAAGAAAGAGCTCAGTCTGCCTATGATACAAGTGTAAAGGCCGAAACGTTGAAGCAAGCGGCTAGTCAATCCAATAAAGCGGCCAAGGAAATTTACCAGAAGGCTAATGCAAAGATGACAGAAGCATTAGAACGAGCCAAGGCAGTAGATCAAATTCGTATACTTTCTCAGTCTATCTTGGAAATTACGGCACAAACCAATTTGCTGGCCCTAAATGCATCTATTGAAGCGGCTCGTGCCGGTGAGTCAGGTCGAGGGTTTGCGGTTGTAGCTAATGAGATTCGTAAGTTGGCAGACGGCTCCAAACACGCGGTAGACCAAATTCAGAGTGTTACTCAAGAGGTTGTGCAGTCTGTAGAAAACCTGACTACCAATGCCGAAGAATTACTGCACTTCCTGCAAACCCAGGTGGGCAAGGATTATCAGCTGCTTGAGGACACAGCGGGACAATATTACACTGATGCTGTTGGGCATACGAACACAGTCAATGATTTGAACGCCACCTCTAAGCAGGTAAATGAAACCATCCAAACCATGGTGAGAGCGATCCATGAGATTGCAACCGCCAGCGAGCAGTCTGCTATATCTACCCAGCACATTGCAGAGAATATGGTTTCATCGACGGAGAAATCTCTTGATGTGGCACAACAGTCTGATCAGGTGAAGGAAAGCGCTGCTCGACTGAATGGACTGGTCGAAGGTTTTAAAATTTAACGAGGACCATACGGTGATGGGTATTTAAATGAAGGACGAAGAAAAACAGTTGGGAGCCGTAAGAAGGCTCCCTTTTTGAGCAGACTCTACTAGATTGCTTTCGTCATCCAGTCAAGAGTCCAAATCTCGTAACTCTTCCTGCTCAGCCATTTGCATCAGCTTATAAATCTGCCGGGTTGTGTTCACATTCCGCACCGTCATTTGCTGATACAGCTTGGTGCCGACTAATTTCGTTAACCCGCTTTTGGTGACTTGTTCCTTGCTGACAGAAAACAGTACGGCCCCGGGCGTATATATGACATGCCCGATTCCCGGTTTCAAAGGAAGCTTGTCCAGAACGGTAATATCGTTAATTTCATCCCACAGAAACATTACATCACTTTTCATCTGTGTATCATTAGCCCATTCATTCGGTAGTGCCTCCATAATGCTCTGAATCTCCTTCATATTACGGACGATGACACGGATGGGTAAGCTAAAATCCTCCAGAATCGCCTGTTCCAATATGAGCGATAGCTCCTGGTTGGACCGCTCCTGACTGGAAAAAATAATGTTTCCAGAATTAATGTAAGTCGTCACATGTCCCATACCTGCATGTTCAAACGTTTGCTTGAGCTTCTTCATCTCAATTTTGTTGTTGCCGCCGACATTGATGCCCCGCAGTAATGCGATATAGATCATAAAAAGCCCCACCTCTCTTTAACAAATAGGATTTCTAACAAAAGGATAGATATTTCAGCAAGTACGTGGTTTGGTTTTCGCCCAACAAATGATGCAGCAATGGTTTTACGTGCTCGATATATTCTGCTTTGGTTTCGTATGTATCTTCATCTATCAATTCTCCCTTAAAGGTACAGGCACCTTCAATCAGGATGGAAAGAGCCGTAAAGAAGTCAGCTAAAGAGTCAGCAACCTGCTGCGCTGTCCCACCTTCAATTGCAGCATATACAGGAGAATCGGGTGTGCTAGTATCGACAATGAGTGGATCGTCATTAAATGTGGCAATTACGACATGATGAGATGGCCACGAAGATGACTCTTGGACAAGCTCACCAGACGTAATGAAGCGATAGCCTAGCTGTTGGCGATATAAATGTTCTGGTGCGACAAAAAAGAGAACTGCGGCATCCCCAACTTCAACTGCCGCGTTTTTTAATTTGTGTGTTCCCGCTGCCTTGGCATCGATCATTTCATAGTGGCTATACATGTACGCAAGCTCAGGAGATAGAGGAATCCGACTGTCCCAGCAATCTGTTATACTCTCTGAACGGGGCTGGATATCGTGGTCTTGGAACAGCCCGTAGGCTTCATTATACAAGTTTTGCTGGTGTACAAACCGGGTAAGCGCTTCATTTAACTGTTTCATAGGTGTGTATTCCTTTCTAGTCGTAGGCTATGACCTGCGACATCACGTTTTACTTTTAGCATTAAGATATCATAATATAGAAATGAAGAACATATGTTTCTGTAATTATGCTACCTTGCCAGTCGATCCAGAATAATTTTAAAATATAGGAGTTCGAAAATAAGGTGTAAGGAGGAGAGAAATGTCTTTTTCTGAAATATACGATTACAAATTAAGAGCATACTTTAATGAGCGCATTTCTGATTTGAATCATGAAGATCTATTTTATTCCTATCCTGATCAAGAGCAAAATTTAAGAATATTAACTCTGAATATAAATGAGCAGGATCATATTTCTTTAGTGCGATGGCATGATTTATTTGACAGGTCGCTATTTACCAAAATGGATCATCCCATTCTAAGCGTAACGGATGCTGAACGTCTGATTCGATTGCTTGCGCTTATTTTTAACATGTTTGATATACATAAAGATGTTGCTTATTGCAGAAAAAACTTATGTTGTGTTTATTATCAATATCAGATTTCACATGTAGCAGAGAGAAGGAATGAATTCTCGCTTACTCAGGATAGGCTATTTTTTCTTCACCTTCTCTTATTTGAATTGGGTTTAGGAGATGACATTTATGATCGTCTAACGATAGAAAATAATAGGATAATGTACAGGATGGAAGACGCACAGCAGTATGATTTGCACATTCTAATTGACATGTTGCATGAGCATATTAACAAAAATAAGATGGATATGGATACCCGAGCAACGCTGGGAAAAATAAAAATTTTGCAAGGCCAGTTGGTCAACTTCATCTTGGGCAGTCATGATGTATATGATTTTCCGTATGATGATTTCAACAAGTCGTTTGCAGAAGCAACGATATTTATACAAGCCTATAACTCTAATAAAAATAGGGTATTAGAGGTGCTGATCGACTGTATCAATGAGCATCAATCTCCAACAGAGCAATTCATCTCCCATTTGATCTTGATGAATTACTCCTATTTTGTTCTCAAAAGTAATCCTAGCGAAATTACATATTTTAAATTATTCTGCAAGAAAAAACCGGGAGTTTTTATGAAACTATTGACTGCATTGCTTGAACTCGGATTTTTTGTCGATAATACTATCTTCGCAAATGCGGGTATACATTATGATTTATCCAGAGTAAAAGGGGTTAAATGATGCCATTCTCTCACGTTTCTTTACCTGATTTACCATCGTCTATCGGACGCCTTACGGCCATTCATCCTGTAAAAGGTGGCTCTCAGGGCAGCATAACCCTGCTAGCACTAAATACACAGGCAGAACTGTGGAGGCTAGAGCTGTATTCTGGTAACGCAGAATTATGTACACGTATTTGTATCCCTGATTTTAATCCCATGCAACCTGTCCAAATGGTGACCAGTCCTGACGGCAAGTACGTAGCCATATCCAATCGTTTTGGCCGGCATGCGGCAGTGTATGATTTAGTCTATGCTCAAGAAAAAATGCAATTATCGCGGGACGAATACCACTATGATAAAAGTATGTTCCCCCTGGCATTTGTACATCAAGACGGTATGTGTATCCTTGTTCATGGAACGGAATGGAACCGGCTGGATCTGACGGATATAGAAACAGGGAGGCTTTTGACAGCAAGACCTAGCCCTGTTTATAACAACGAAAGCAAAGATGAGCATTATCTAGATTACTTTCATGGGAGACTGCTGGCTTCTCCAGAGGGAAAGTGGATGGCGGATACAGGATGGGTATGGGCTCCATTAGGAGTGGTTCGAACTTGGTCATTATCTGATTGGCTGCTGAACCCATGGGAATCGGAAAATGGTCCGTCAGTTCGCCATCTTTGGCAAACCATAGATTGGGATGGGCCAGTGTGCTGGACAGGACCCGATACATTGGCGGTATGGGGACAGATGGATGCCGATTTACTGGAGGAGGAAGAGTGGGGAGAGGAAGGCGTGGAACCGGCGGTTGTCCTATTCGATATGACTCAGCCCGGGTACCGACGTGTGCTTCCTGCGATCCCGCCTCTAAATTGTAAGCCTGAAGAAGACGAGATTTATCCATATCCCCAAGCGGATATGGCTGTTTGCGGCGACCGATTATTCTTATGGGGAAAAGAAGTCCCGCTTCAGGTATGGCGGCTTTCAAGCGGTGCGCGGGAACATGTAGATACGGAGCGATTTCCACTCATTTACCATCAAGAGGCAGGAATTTTCGTTGAATTACATCCAGATAGCGGTTGTAAAGCCTTGAGCTACGAATAATTAGCGTTACCGGATTTTCTTCCATCCTGGTCATATGGAAAGATACGCATTAGTTATAACAATTACAAAGGAGTGTACATCAAAATGGCACTGATCAAGGATCGTTTTTGCGGATGCCTGGTTGGGCTGGCTGTGGGTGATGCTTTGGGAACCACAGTAGAATTTAGCAGTCCAGGCACATTCGAACCTGTAACGGATATTGTAGGCGGTGGTGTATTTGGGCTGAAGGCAGGACAGTGGACGGACGATACGTCTATGGCGTTATGTTTGGCGCAGAGTATGGTGCAAAAGGATAGCTTTGATCCAGCAGACCAAATGCGTCGCTACACCAATTGGTATCACCTAGGATATATGAGCAGCACGGGAACGTGCTTTGATATCGGTGGTGCGACGAGAGCAGCACTGCATCGCTTCGAAGCCACTGGAGATCCATATAGCGGGTCCGTTGACCCCATGACTGCTGGTAATGGTTCGATTATGAGGCTTGCACCTGTCGCCATGGCCTATGCGAACCGCCCGGAAGAAGCTGTAATGTACGCTGAGCTGAGCTCGCGCACCACCCATGGAGCAGTCGAAAGTGTGGAGGCCTGTGCCGCGCTTGCTTCAATTCTTGTGGCAGGTCTGCGGGGAGCGGACAAAGAATCCATGTTATCACCCGATGTCTGCTATAAGTGGCGGCGGAAGGACCAGTCAGCTTATTCGGCAGCCATTGAAGAAATCATTCAGGGATCTTACAAGCATAAGGAGCCGCCTGAAATCCAAGGAAGCGGTTATGTTATTCGTTCCCTTGAGGCTGCGCTGTGGGCATTTCACCATTCGGCTTCATTTGAAGAGGGGGCACTGCTGGCCGTAAATCTGGGGGATGACGCAGATACGACCGGGGCAGTGTACGGCCAGATTGCAGGGGCTTATTACGGGCTAAGCGGTATCCCGAGTCACTGGCGCGAGAAGCTGGCAATGAAAGAGACGATTGATGAGCTGACTGAGGCTTTATGGCAGAAGGCCGACAAGGGCCAGACACTCTAAGGGGAACATCTATAAAGATCAAGCTGGGTTGCTTTTCTTATGAAGCAGAACCTAGCTTTTTTGGTTTACTATATTTTGCCGATGACTCATCTCTTGGGACTACTACTCATATCGCCATACTTCCGCCCTCCTCAGCTACATGTCGTTATGACAAAATGAAGTCAAGTACAAATCATACTTCACTTTACTGATCTTTTAGAGGAGGAACTACATTGTCACATCTAGATAAACAGCTTCATTCATTTGTCGATATTTCCAATAATATAGAAGGGTTTGAGATCGTTTCGACCCAATTTGGTCCTGATGGACGCGTGTATATTTTGCTCATTGATAAAGTCCCAGAACGAGTGCGGGGGATGTTCACGCCTGCCTCTCTTAAAGAGAGACGTACTTACAAGGTACTCATTCTAGACGATCACATTCAAGAGGTGTGTTTGGAGGGGCAGCAGTTCAACTATCATTATGTACAGCCTCTACAAGATTATTTGTTACTCGTCGGAGCACGATGCCATTATTACGGACCTGATCAATACGATCTAAATGGTAAAATTATTGATTATGAAGGTCGTACTGTGAATGAACTACTGCTTGGAGACGGTATCCAGAGTGTTCAGGTTACAAAAGAAGGTACGATCTGGACCAGTTATTTTGATGAAGGTATATTCGGGAATTATGGTTGGAATGAGCCTGTGGGGTCCTCCGGCCTTGTCGCCTGGAATAAAGAGGGACACAAAATATATGAGAACCAAGCGGCAGATATTCATGATTGCTATGCTTTGAACGTGATCAGCGAACAGGAAATCTGGTTTTATTACTATTCAGACTTTTCATTAGGGTATATTTCCGGTAGCGACCGTACGAATATTACGTTTGTGAATCCGAGGATTTCCGGCTGCTCCGGGGTGGCTACAGATGGGTATCACTTTTTGTTCGACGGCGGGTATGGCAAGAATGGACAATATGTCTTGAAAAAGAATGTGAAGCCAGGCAACTTGAGCAAAGGACAACACATTCGCTTTTTAAATGACGATCAAAAGTTCCTTCAACCGCATGAACAGGATTTCAGAAAAGACCGCCTGCTGCTCCGTGAAGGTTCTCTGCTGTATCAGGTGGCTGTTGAAGAGATAGTATAAAAACCCACGTCAGACGTGGGTTTTTCCTTAACACCAAAAATACTTATTCATACGTTTTGACAAGATCATTCAGGGAGGTAATGGTGCTGCCTTCCCCAATAGCACCAAATTTCCACTCCCCTCCATAGCGGTATACTTCACCTACACGGATGCTACACATCCCTTTATAGTCCTCTGTCAAATTGTATCGGAGAATCTCTTCATCTTGCGACGCATCCAATACTCGAATATAAGCATTGTTCACCATACTGAAATCCTTACGTCTACCAAAGCTGAAAAAACGGAATATATTCACAATAAATACGACTCTATGCACTTCAGGTGGTAGTTGTTGAAGGGATACAGTAATGACTTCATCATCACCGTCACCATGTCCTGTCAAGTTGTCACCACTATGTACGACGGCCCCGCAAGGGCTATTTTTGTTTCCGAAATATACTAGATTTTTCGTCTGAGTCAGCTTGCCGTTCTCATTAAGAAGCAGTGCTGACGCATCAATATCCATGGATATACCCCTCATAGGGTCCCATCCAAGCCCTACTTTTAGTACGGATAAGTGTGGATTATTTTTGGTCAGGTCTACCTTCTGCCCTTTAACTAGACTAATACTCAACGTTATGCCTCCCTATCATTATTTTTGTTCTACTCTGAAATTGTAGCATATATATAGAAGGATATAATCTATTCGTAACTTCACAGATTTTTTTCCGTATAAAGATAAAAACATGATCCAAATTCGTTCCCTTAGGGAGAAATGCAACCATGTTTAAACAAAATGAGAAGTTGAGGTAATGCATCATATGAATGAAAAATTTCGAGCCGATACAGGATACCAGCTGGCTGAGCAGAAGGCGCTCCAGTATTTTGCATCACTCTATAATCAGGTCAAGGATAAGACTTATGTGACTTCTCTTACAGAAGATATCCATATATGGAAAAGGAATCATATCCGTCCTTCTTCATGGTTATCCTTCATTTCGCGGAATAAGAGAAAGCCGGATACTCGGGATTATGACAGATACATTCAATGGCTGAGTTACACAGGCAAATTGGATGATTATCTGAAGCGAAGTGTCTCTTATATTTACATGAGGGATCTAGGCAAGGCTCTAGATTCTGCGAACACACAGACCCGGATTCAGCGCGTTATTGCTGACGTGAAAAGATATTTGCTTCAACCCACCCGTGCTAATAGAAGAAATCAACCGGAGTTTATGAATATAGCCGGGGTGTATCGGTGGTCTCAAAAGGAAGGGATCGAAGCCACTGTAATCTGGCTAATCAACAAGCTTAACTCTGTATCTTCTCATATTTCTGAGGAAATGGATGCAGAGCACGCCCAGCGCAAACTGATTAAAATCATCATTGGGGTTATTCTGCATGTGATGGAAGAAATGGACGAAGCCGTGCCACCTGTTGAGCGGTCGCGCAGACTGGATGAAGCGATTAGGCTTGGGTATTTCTATGGGTTGACCTATCCTTTTATTGATGATCTTCTCGATTCTCAGCTGTTGACCGTTCAAGAGAAAGAGCAATACTCCCACATGATACGCACCGCGCTTCTTACCGGATCTGTGCCAGAGCTGGGCGACTGGACTGGCGATCATATGAAGTTCATTCGCTATATCCATTCGGAGCTCTCGGATGCTTTTGAGTATATTAAGGCACATCAGCGGCCAGACACACAGCAAACCTTTTTCGAGCAGTCCTATGTTTTTTTTCATTCTCAAGATATCGACCGGGATAAGAATCTAGCGAGAGCCAATTACACCAATGAAGAACTTTATATACCCGTGATTTTAAAATCTGCTTCTTCCCGCTTGATTGTCCGTTCCGTGATTAGTGCTCCTGAGGATGAAGGGTTTGAGCAACGAACATTCTTTTATGGTATCTATAACCAGCTTGCTGATGATTTTGCGGATATGGCTGACGATATGAGAGACGGTGCGGTAACACCCTATACCTATTATTTAAAATATCATCATCAAAGATCGGATTTGATCAATCCCTTCGAGCTATACTGGGCGGTCATTTCTAATTTGATCGATAACGTGTATCATTCCGATGCCACGGCTCGCGAGGTGATACTGGACCGTGCAATAAATGGACTCAAACGTTATAAAGAACGGGTAGGTGCAGAAAAGTACAATGAAATAATGGAGATTTTTGCATCTGGAAATCCTGAATTTAATCGTCTCATTCAGAAAATGGTGGGCAAAGCAGAGGATGTAGATTTCTTCGATAAGCTGCTTCGGGACCAGATGATTACCCATCTGAAAAACGATTCGAGGGAAAAGGAAGACTTTATGAATACGGTCAAAACAGTCCGTGATCAGATTAACAACCAATTGAAGATTACCAAGCCTTCTGGGATCGAGGTCATGAAAGAACAGCTTATTGATGCTGCAAATTATAGTCTCGAGGGGGATGGGAAAAGGATACGACCTATTTTGACTTGGGTCATGGGCGTAAAAGAATATGGATTAGACGCTTCGGCAATCGTACCTCTTCTGCGATCATTGGAATATATGCATACAGCCTCCCTGATTTTTGATGATTTGCCTTCCCAGGATAACGCTTCTACCCGTAGAGGGCGTCAGACATTACATCAGGTGCACAATAGCGCTACTGCGGAATTAACCGGACTATATCTGATCCAGAAGGCCATCGGGGAGCAATCGTCACTGAGTCAGTTCAACGCTGAGACTGTGCTTGCCTTGATCCAATACTCGGCCCGTAAGGCAGAGGATATGTGTATGGGTCAGGCGATGGATCTGGATTCCAAAGGAAAGGCTTTGACCTTGGAGCAGCTGAATATGATGTGCTTTTACAAAACAGGAGTGGCGTTCGAGGCTTGTCTCGTTATGCCAGCCATGCTCGCACAGGCCGAGGAATCAGAGATTGCCGCTTTGCAGAAATTCGCCTATCATATGGGGATTGCTTTTCAGATCAAAGATGATTTGCTTGATGTGGAAGGAGATACGCTCTTACTTGGAAAACCTGTGGGCCAGGATTCGGATAATAATAACTCGAATTTCGTGTCCATCCTTGGTTACGAAGGTGCCAGTAAAGAAATGTGGGAGCACTACTGCCTTGCCATGGAAGCATTAAAAGAGGTACCCCGCAATATCTCTTTTTTGAAGCATCTGATGAATTATATTGTGAACCGGGATCGTTAAAAAGAGTTGTGTCCCAGATATGTCTGAATAAACAAGCAAAGATGTGAATATCTGGTGACTTCAGTGCCGTATTTTATCCGTTACGGGGCGTTCTCTATTATAATGATTTAAAACGGACAAGGAGATGAACTCCAGATGAAAAAAGGAATCTTGGTCGCTTCAGGGTTGGTTGTTGCGGCATTAGGCACGTACCTGATTGCAGGAAATATGCAAAAAGAAGGAGCGGACAAGCTTGGGACAACCGATATCAAGCAATTGGTGCATGATTTCAGCGCAGGCAAGGCAACAGCCCAGTCCGCTTCCATTAATTCCAGTCAGTTAATTGTTAATGGAGACAACACCCAACCTATAACTTATGATTTGCCTGACAACGAGTTTTTTGTTTCGATAGCGCCATATGTAGAAGAGACCCACCCTTGTGCAACTCATAGTCTAACCGGTTGCCAAGGCGAAATAAAAAATGGGGCGTTCAATGTGACCGTTCACGACTCCGAAGGGAATATCATCATGGAGAATGCCATGAAATCACAACCCAATGGTTTTATTGATCTATGGCTGCCAAGAGATAAAACCTACCGCATTAGTGTGAACCATGAAGGTAAAACGGCCCAAACGGAATTCTCTACATATGAGAAAAACGATACATGTATCACAACGATGCAGTTGGGTTAACGATAGAGAATAAAGAGGTTGAGCTTACTTGATTGCTCGTACACTTTAAGTCCGCATAACCCTGCGTGTTTATAACTTTTAGTAAAGAGCCTGCGTCTGACGGAGGCTCTTTGTGCTGCCCTAATTTTTTGCTGGAGTTACCGAGCAGGCTGGGAGGGAATTTATGAGGAATCAGATAGCAAAACTTTAAATTGTGTATACTAAAAACCTATTAAAACAACTGCAAACTTCCGACATATTATCTAAGAGCTTTTTGCTCAATATTCCTCGGGGAGATGGCAGCATGTCACAAAATATGAAGAAGCGCGTATTCAGATCATCCAGTATCGCCAACACATTGGCCATGGTCTTGTTAGTTATTATCGTTGTCGTCTTTGCAACCTTGGGGACGTTCATGTATGCGAGCACGCAAAGTATGCTTGTCAAGCAGCAAGAGGCCATGCTCCAGACCAAGACGCAGGCCACCGTCAGTCAATTTGATGCGTTATTTAAGGAAAAGGGCTCGCTAGTCAAACAAATGTCAACCAATACTTTATTTCGGCAATATATAGAAACCACCGAATCAGCTGGGATGGTGAAAACTTCTCCTTATGCTGCGGAAACAGTAGCGACTCTGGCAGCCATTGTAAAGGCAGAGCCATCTTTTGCCGACGCCTGGATTGCAGGCATATCTGGTAAAGGCTTCTTTCTTCAGAATGATGGTGTTGCTTCCAAACCGGATTTCGATATCTATACACGCCCGTACTTTAAACCGGCAGTTGAAGCAAACGGTTTATACTACTCAGAACCCTATAAGGACGTCAATTCGGGTAATGTGCTCATGGGCATTTTCTATCCGATCAAAGATAGCAGTAACCAATTAATCGGATTTGCTGCTGTCGATATTGCTTTCAAAGACATCCCTGCCGTTATGCAAAGCTATTCGCTTGGAAGCACAGGCTATTCGATTCTTGCATCCAAAACAGGTGATATTTTATATCACCCCGATCAAAATAAAGTGCTGAAAGAAAAGATTAACGAAAGCACAGGTGATCTTGGGGAGATCGGAAAGAAAATGATTGCTGGTGAGTCCGGAGTACAGCTAATTAATGATAATGGGGAACGTCGTTATATTGGGTATGCAACCAGTAAAGATACGGGGTGGTCTGTAGGCTTAACCATTTCAGAAGAAGAGGTGCTCACAGAATTAAAAACCTTTACCTGGCTTACCATTGGCGGCTTTGCCGCAGCCACCATCCTGCTCGTTGTAATTTCTTATATAACGCTCCGTTATCTGTTGAGATCAATCCCAAAATTGCTTGCCAAAATCAAACTGATTGAAAATGGAGATTTGACCGTTCAGTTTGATACGCATTCCAACAACGAAATCGGGCAAATTTCTCAAGGAATTTACAATATGGTTCAAAAAATTCAAGGCATGCTACAAATGGTGAGTGGCTCAGCTCAAGTCTTGAATCAGTCTTCTCATGATTTGCAATCCATTTCTTCCAGAACCGCAATCACGATGAACGATACTGCGACAGCAATTAATGAAATTGCCAATGCAACGAACTACCAATCTATCGAAACGGATAACATTTTACAAAAAACCGGAGCTTTATCCGGCCAAATTGACGAAATTGCCAATGATGCCAAAACCATCGAAACGATGGTGCAAACCTCTGCCGAACAAAGCGGACAAGGGCTTGCAGTAGTAGATCAGCTATCCAAATGGGCGGAAGAAAATCATAATTCCACACAAGCGATGTCGGCTATCATTCAGGATATCGATCTGAGCCGTCATGAGATTTCGGGCATCGTGGATACGGTCAACCAAATTGCAACGCAGACCAACCTGTTGGCACTCAATGCTTCCATTGAAGCTGCACGTGCAGGAGAACAGGGCAAAGGGTTTGCGGTAGTTGCCGGGGAGGTTCGCAAGCTGGCTGAGCAGACCGCACGGGCGACACAGGAAATCTACAAGAAGGTACGCGTGATTGAAGAAAAAACCAGTGTATCGGTTGAGCATACAGTTCACGGTCTGAAAATCGCAGAAGAAAATGCCAGATCGGTAGAGGACACGAAACAAGTATTCTTTAGCATTAACAAGGATTTGGAAGATTTGAAATTGCGAATGATCCAGATCAGCAACAACACCTCCAAAGTCCACAAGCACAAAGATGAGATTTTGCAGGCGCTGGAAATCATCTCTTCCACCACAGAAGAGAATTCTGCATCAACCGAAGAGGTTAGCGCCAGCACGCAGGAACAATTGGAGAGCTTCGAACAGGTTGCTGAACTATCCAAACAATTAAACCAATTGTCCACTAAGCTTCAAGACGAATTAAAGCAGTTTAAGGTTGAGTAACAAGTCTAGGAA
This sequence comes from Paenibacillus sp. JJ1683, assembly GCF_053006485.1. Lineage (NCBI taxonomy): Bacteria > Bacillati > Bacillota > Bacilli > Caryophanales > Paenibacillaceae > Paenibacillus > Paenibacillus sp. JJ1683. The sequence goes on along the minus strand of NZ_CM129820.1, from coordinate 3,993,152 downwards.
TGATGTTGGCTAGATATACAGCAAAGCCCGCGTCCAGCGCGGGCTTTTTAGCGGCTTAATTTTCTTAATATAATAATCGGGCTCTTCTTTTGTTTCTGCGCGGAGGAACTGGACAAGTAAAGGCAAGACACTTTATGATGATGAAAATTGGACTTAATGGATCAATAATTCACTCTGAAAGAATCAGGGAATTAAGATGAATATCCATCTTAAGTCCCTTTTTTTGTGCAAAATTAGATTTCCAATTTTTTGAACGGCTGATATACTAAGGAGGCAAGTGAGATGAAGATAAACCTACTTTATCGGGATGAAAAAACGATCGGCGGGACGCGCAGGCTAATGCGGTTCTCTCATCTTCGGAACGAGGTGAATGGAATTCGGATCAGCGGCAAGAATTGCGCGATGCATTGGTGGCAAGGGGGTAAAGCAGCAAGACGATTAAAGCATACATATCGCAAACGGAACGCTTTTTTGCAAGATTGCAAGGGACCGAAGCAAGCATAAATGATACGACGGTGCAAAAATACGCGTTGGCACTGCTCGAAAAAGGCCTTTCGCACGCTTATGTTAACCAAGCGATCAGCGCGCTGAAATTTTACTTTCGCCATGTGCTAAAGCAGCCCAAATCCGCCGCCTATGTTCGTCCGAAAAAGGAGAGTAAACTGCCAGATGTGCTGTCCCTGAATGAGGTTATGCAGCTGTTGAAAGCAGTGAAAAATCCAAAGCATAAGGCTATTCTGTACCTGACGTATACATCCGGGCTGCGGGTAAGCGAAGTGGTGAGGTTGCGTCTTGAAGACTGCGCCGTGAACGGAAAGTACTGAAAGTTCGTCCGGGAAAGGGCAGAAAGGATCGGCAAACGCTGCTATCCGAAGCGGCTTTTGCGGTGGTCGAGCAGTATAAAGGGGGGAGCAGCCAGAAGACTGGCTGTTTTCAGGGCAGAGGGAAGGCCGCCACCTGACGGAACGTTCAGCGCAGAAAGTGTTTGAAAATGCGCTGGCTGAAGCGGGCATTCGCAAACAGGTGAGTATCCATTCGCTAAGGCATTCCTTTGCGACCCACTTGCTGGAGAATGGGATTGATCTTCGCTATATTCAGGAACTGCTAGGGCATCAGAGTGTGCGAACGACGGAGCGGTATACACATGTGAGCAGGCGGGACATTGGGCGGATTCAAAGTCCGTTGGATCGGATGGGCGGGCTGGATAATTGAAACGCAGCAAGTACGGAAATCAGGAACAAAGTGCAGGATTCACGAAGTTCGTGAATATGACAAAGAGAGTATTCTTTCGGAAGTTCGTAAATAAGACGTTATCTGAAAGACTAAAAGGAGAAAACAATGACAGATAAACTTCTAAAACTTTATAAAAAGGACTTAAGCTTGTTACACATAATGATGAAAAAAATAAAATGGCAAGGGTTTAATAGATCTATTATTGCCCTTATTTTAAGCATTATCTTAATTATTGCAATAAAGTACAATATAAAATCTGATTGGAGTAACGTATCCTTTGTCTCTTTAATAATTTGTATTGTTATACTTTTTAGAGACTTGATTTTAGAAAGAGATCGGATAATTAAATTTGATAATAAAGGGAAAAATTATTATCAAATTAGAACTGAGGGATTAAGAGCATTTTTGAGAAATGAAAGCATTGATACAGATCCTAAAAAGATAGATTTGCTGATAAAGCTAGTAGAAAAGCAAGCTGAAGAACAGAAAGTTCCGTTCTTTGTAGGGAGGGGAATTCTTTTGACTATCCTTTTACCCATTGTTTCAGCCACCTATACAAATATTTTAAATAAATATACTGATGATTTAACTACTGTTTTGACAATATTTGTGATAATTTCAGCAATTGTTTTACTTGCATTTATCTATGCTACTGTTTTTAGATTTATCTACGATGAGTTTATTAATGGAGATTATCACAGATATAAGACCATAGCTAATGACTTACGAGAATTACATTTTAAATTAGTATAGTCCTTCAGATAACATAATATTCACGCATTGGCCATTTGTCCTCGGTCCAGCATGAGCTGGACACCCAGCCTGCGCTGGGTCGTGAATACAGGAACGTTAGCCGAAATTAATTCGAAGTCCATATACAAGAACATAGGAGAAAATTAATGATGCCATCTAAAGATATGTACGCTGCTACAAATGCTTTAAAAGGATACATATTTGAATACGAATTAGCAAATATGATGAAACAACATAAAGATTTTAGTAATGTCAGATCGGAAAGCACAATACGTGATACTGGAATTGATATTGTTGCAGATTATCGTGGGGAAACACTATTAATTCAATGTAAATCAAGTCCTATCTTCTCATTGAGCAGATTAGAACAAGTCTTAAAGCAATTATCGGCATATAAATTATCTAAAGGTAAGGTAGTCTTAGCGTTTCCAGGTGAACTATCATCAAAGCAAAAAAGCGAATTAAACGAATATAATTGGTTAACTGTATGGGACATTGATAAACTTTCAAATATTTTTTATTCACAGATAAAAAACTCACAATCGAAAGAATTAAAAGATTTCTTTGAAAAAAACGAATTGTTTAGAGTGACAGTAGAAGATGAATTATTGACACAGTTAAATAAATGTACAAAGGGAACTAAACATTGGATGGCTTATCAAAAGATATGTGCTAGTATACTTGAACATCTTTTTTATCCTAGTTTAGGCAAACCAATTATTGAACTTTCAGATCATGTAAGGGCCAACAGAAGGGACATTATTATGGCTAATTACTGTGATGAAGGATACTGGAAATATTTAAGAGGACGGTATAGAGCTGATTATATAATCGTTGACTCAAAGAATTATTCATCTAAACTAGACAAAAGTTGTGTACTACAGATGGCTAATTACTTAAAGGATTATGGCCCTGGAATGTTTGGAATAATAGCATTAAGAACGGAGCCTAAAGAATCTGCTATTCACACTCAAAGAGAAATTTGGATGGCACATAATAAATTAATTATCTTTGTAAATGATACTGATTTTGAACAAATGTTAATGTTAAAAAAGAATGGAAATGAGCCAGAAGAAGTTATTAAACAGAAAATTGAAGACTTCAGATTAGGTCTGTGATTTGAAGAACGAACTAACAACGGCTAACATAATATTCACGCATCGGGCATACGCCCTCGGTCCGACAGAAGGATTTCGGGGAAGCAGAGGCAACCGGACACATCCGACTATGTCGGACGTGGTGAATACAAGAACGTTATATGACAGAATCAAAATGAAAAAGAGCCTGAAGGCTCTCAATCTAAAGATATATGTATTTCGTTATGCAGATGAAGAGCGTCCTTAAAACCTTGCAAATAAATTTCACGTTCTAAAATAGCTTGAACAGAAAGCTCAGCATCATCGTAAAGGAATAGGATCTTCTGTATATTCTCCGGTACTCCTTCATGTAACTGCTTGAAGTAGAGATTCCGTTCGGATGAGAACTGGTTGTAGCTGGAGTTGTTTTTGATAAGCTCGTCATATAAAGATTCAATTCGAGTAAGAATCAGTGAATCAAGTAAGATCTCTAAAGAATTATGCATTTTAAACACCATCCAATGTATTTTATTTTATGAATAAAAGTTCAACTTATTAAATATAATTTTATCATGTCAAATAATTAAGTCAATACATGTTGAAGATGTTTTTGATAAAGAAAATATACTTTCATATAATTAAAGAAAAATTTACTTGATGTGTGAAAGGAATATCAGATGATTAGTTATAAACCTTTTCAAAAATTATTGATCGACAGGGAGATTAAGAAGCAAGATTTATTGAAAATGACAGGTATTTCGTCTGCTACAATGGCGAAACTCAATACGAACGAATATGTGTCGTTAGAAGTGATTGATAAATTATGTGCGGCTTTAGGTTGTCAGCCAGGAGATTTATTGGAACATATAGCAGAACAATGACTGATTAGAATCAAGAATGAATGTTGATTAATCGAAGAAGTGATTCCGTCATATAACATAGTATTCAAGCAGCGGCTCCTTTCGGAGCCTTGGTCTGCTAGAAGGATTTCAGGGAAGGATTTCAGCAGACAACCCTTCGGGGCTCATGAATACAGGAAACGTTATGTGACATGCTATAAAAGTGAAGGAGAATGAGCATGCGAATATCTTCAAAGACAGTAAGAATGAACAAAGAAAGTTTAACTACATCAATTCAAAACTTGTATTTTCCTGGATTCGATGAGATGAAAACAATTGTAGAGGATTTTGCTTTAATGGCACTACGTAGAAAGGACCATTGGTATTCCTTCATCGCTCTACAAATAAATCTTATGACTGCTATGATTACAGAGATACAGACTTTGAAATCTATTAAAGAGATGCGAGATAAGAATGAAGAGAAGGAATTGCTTGACTTTTATGAAAGCGCCACAAGAACAACTTTGAATGCACTAATTCAAGTTGCAGATGGTATTGCATATAGGTTCATTGATTATAATTACTCACTTTATACTATGCTACAAGCAAATAAAACATCAGTTTATGCATTGTTAGAAGAAGGGTTTAGCGAAGGGTTAGAGCTAGCAGCAATTCTAAATGATAGAAAGGGACCAGGTTCTCAGGTTCTTATTACTGATCTTAATTCGGTAACAAACATTGGGGACATTATTGTAAAAACGGATGAGAGCTTCGAAATAATAGAAGTCAAGAAAGGGAATAGTAGGGGAGCACGAATCAGCAGGCAAAAAGAAAGAATGAAATCTCTGGTGGATTTTCATAATAATGAATATGGTCAAGTTAATGAGAAACCTGTGAATATGTTAAGGCTTCCTTCTAGACGCCATGAATTAAAAGTATTAGAAGAAATGCTAATTGAAACTGAGACAGAAGGAACCGCAATTAGAGAAATTAATGAGTTCCTCTGTGTGTGTTGTGTAGATGCAGGAAATCTTACAAAATCTCAAAAGAGTAATGAGATCAATATATTGTTGGGAACCTTGAAAGAATGGGAGGGAGATGAACTAACAATTACTATCTCATCCTTGGATTATAGACAAAATACCGGAACTACTGTTCCATTCACAGTTTATCCTATTGAAACAAGGTTAGTTGTAGATCTATTAATGGGATCGAAATTTTTTATCTCATCATTAAAGATAGATAAATTGGAACAGTATATCAATAGTCAAGGCTGGGATGTAATTAACATTATTAAAGAGGGTGTATCAATAGAAGTAGTAAAGGAAAATGATTATCCAATATTCATTTTGTTGGATAAGGATGATCCGAGTAAGAATGCAACATTTCCAGTAGATTTTTTGTTGTCAATTATGATGGAATTAATTGATGTACAAAATTATTTGGATATGGCCAAGGTTTCAACCTCGCATGGTGACACACATCATTGGATACCATTTTACGAAGATGAGAAAAATCTTTGGAAATGACAGTCAATAAAGGAACTGAGGAATAGCATGGATGGACGTTACATAACATTATATTCACGTATCGGGTACGCACCTTCGGTCCGGCAGAAGAATATCGAAAGAAGCAAGAGCAGCCAGACACATCCGACTTCGTCGGACATCATGAATACAGAAACGTTATGCGAAACTGCTTAAAGATGGAGGAATACCAGATTTTTTTGAATTCTCATGTCTTTGAGTTAGCCAAAAAATTAAATACAGAAGAGATTCATAAGCAATGGACAGGCTTAAGAAGAAATTCTGTATTCTATGGCTTGGTCTGCTATATTAACAATTCAATTTCTTTATGTCTAAGTGATAATTATACAAGTTCAATATTTTTTTTAAGAAGAGCACGTACGTAAAGAAATCATTAATATTGAAACCAATTCAAATAAGATTCAAGATCAATATGGAGATAAATATATCAAACTCTGTAATAATTATTTGAATGAGTTAGAGACATTTATAAAAGATAATCATTTAGTGTCTGATGAAGATTTTGAGTTTATTTTAAACAAAGAATTGTAGATATCGGTTCAAAAGAGGTTTCGTAGAAGCTTCGCATAACATAATATTCATGCTGTGGCTCCGATGGAGCCTTGGTCTGCGGGAAAGAATTCAGAGTATTTCAGCAGACAACCCCTTTGGATTTTATGAATACAGGAACGTTACGCGAAAGTAATGTGAAAACACTATAAAGAAAGACGTGATTGAATGCCTTATACAATAGATCAATGGAATAACAGGATTAGCGGGAGAACAGACCTCACTACTTATATTACTCATTTAACTAGAGCAAAAGGTGAATTGAAGACAGGTCAAGTCTTAATGAAAATATTAAAGGAGGGAAAAATTATTGGGAGTAAACCCGGTTCCCCAGGATTTATTGTAGGAGATAACCCCGCAGTTTGTTTTCAGGATACCCCTCCAGTTTCTCTAGTTCAAAATATACTACATGAGCAAGGCTATAGAGAAAAACAAGTAGAAAGCGGTATGCCTAAGGAAAAAATAAAAGTTCGTTACTTGCCGGCAGGTATAGCATTTAGAAAAATCTATGCATATGAAAAAGGTGCTCGCCCTGCTATATATGAACAAACAGAAATAGCAAAGAAAATGTTACCTAAGGATGAACATTGGAGAATTGTTAATTTTAACTTAAGTGATAGATCAAATATTATTGACTGGACTCACGAGAGAGAATGGAGGGTCAAAGGTGATTTTCAATTTGATATATCAGAGGCGGTACTACTAGTTTCTAATGAGAAAGCTTATAAATGGTTTGTGAATAACGATAAAGACGATTTGTTGAAGAAAATTGCAGGAATTGTTTGTCTAAGACCAATTATTTTTTGATTTTAAGGTATCACTTAGAAGACATTACCATCGCTTAACATTATATTCACGCTTAGGGCATACGCCCTCGGTCCGGGAGTATGACTTCAGGGAAGCAAAAGCGGCCGGACACACCTGGCAGCCGCCAGGCGTCGTGAATACGGGAACGTTATAAGAAAATTACTGTGAAATCAAAAAAATAAATAATAGTAGTTTTATGGAGTGAAATAAATATGAGTATTGAAGAGTCAATAATTAGACAACTGAGTAGCCATACTTATTTTAATTGTGAGAAACTTTTTATTAGAGGTTCTTATGCATTTAATCTACAAAATCAATATTCTGATTTTGATATTTTAGTAGTATCAGACGATTTTATTGATTTAGATATTGTTACAAGAAAAAGAATCTTACTTAAGAGCTTAGGAGAGAATGTAGAAATAAAAGTTGATGCTATTTGTCTTTCTCAAAAGGAATATTCTTATATTTTTAAAATTTCAACAGATGATTCACTAAATGAATTGAAAGAGGTGTCATTATGAAAGAATTTTTAGAAACGAGTTTAAATGATCAGCTATTTTTATGTGAAAAAACATTAAAAATGGAGCCAAATAAAGCTCAGATAAAAGAACTTTGTGAACTTGCATTTTTATTAGAAGATATACAAGAAAACTTTACTTTAAGTGCAGAAAATCAAGTTTTATTAACAATATTTTTAAAAAAAATAGCTAATCAAGTTTATATTCTTGATAAAATATTTTATTTTCATAGTCTTTATAAATTGCCACAAGAGTTTTATAAAGCAACATCAGATTCAGTTGGACGTGCAACCTATAACGTAAATATTGATATTAATATAATGAGACTTCAGATGAGGGAAGGTATGGTACATGGAAGCTCAGAAGATGAGTATTTTTTTACAAGAGGAGACTCTGGATTAGTACGTGGAATGAATAACTTACTTGATCATAACAATGAAATGGATATACTTGTACCTGCTTTCTATACGGTTCTTAATTATTTGCAAGCTATGGTGGAATATCTTAAAACAGAGCCGAAATTATATAGAGATAAAGCAACTGACTTAGCGGTCAAATGCTTGAATATTGTTAAAAGGTTTGTAGAAAAAGAAGAAATGGCAGTTCAATTAGATAGCAACCCTCAGTTGAACTTGTTCTTAATATCAACAATAAAGTATTGCGAAGATTATAGTAAAAAAGAAATAAACTTTATTCGAAAAGAGGTGAACAATTTAGAAGATATAAACTCTATTGTTAAAAAAATATGGGGATACTTTAGTCTTATAAACGTTGACTTCGAGTACTTCAAGGATAAATTCCCAGATGACTTCTGGAATGTTCTTATAGATAAATATAGTGATTTTAAGTTTATTGAAAAAGTTATAGTCCTTAGAAATTGTAGTGCTATTCTCAAACACGAAAATAATGTTGAATTAACGAACCTAAGAATTCCTGTTGTCGAAGAATACGAAATTAACGAATGGTTTACTATGGATAATTATTTCAAGGACTATGGTAAACATAATGCAACCGAATTGACTGAAGAGGATAAACAAAAAAATTTAAATTATAACGACGAAGAGCTTCGAGAGGCAGTTGCTCAAATATATTATAAATATAGATAAATCAATTGTAGATAGAGAAAAAGTTAAGCCTCATGGTGTGTACGAGATATCAGATATGGAATTGCCTATTAAAAAAGTTGGGACCAATAAAGTTAATTATCTTTGTATGCCTTTTAAATCTGGACAAGAGATTAAAAAGAAAGTAACTGAGGATGTAACATATCAAGTGTATAGACCATTTGCTAATTTTGGTAATAAAGCTGTGGTAGTGTTTGTTTCTCCTTGCGAAGGAACAGAACCATTTTACAATGCGATCAAACGTGCAACTGCAAATCTAAATTGGACAATACACACACTTATGGGAGATAACTTGATGAAGCTTTTGAAATACAACTCCGTGATTTAATGAATATTAAAGTCTTTATAATATATTTGATTATAATAGTAAATTCTTATAACAATATATTCACGCTTTAGACATTCGTCCTGGGTCCGGCATACGCCGGACACCCAGCATATGCTGGGTCGTGAATACAGGAACGTTATACGACAGAATCAAAAACAATAGGAAAGAGGATCATATGATCCTCTAAATGTTAGAATTTTTCAATTCACTAAAGAGTTGTAGAGCGTCTTTGAAACCTTGTATGTAGATGCTTCTTTCTAAGATGGATTGGAGAGATATTTGAGCATCTTCGTACAGAAAAACCGTATGTTGAAGTTGATCGGGTAACGCTTCACGAAGTGTTCTAAAGTATCGATCTGTTTCCGAAGAAAGCTGATTGTACTCCGTATGATACTCCAGAAGCTCAGCAAAGAGTAATTCTAAACGTATTCTTATAAGCGGCTCTGTTAATGATTCTAATGTATTAATCATATGTTATTCCTCCTCTAATTAACTCTATAGAGTTATTATATAACCTTATAAAGTTAATTTCAAGGTGAATATTTGACTTTATAGAGTTAAAACTTCGCTTTTCGTTGATGATTGCTGGTATGGGAGATAAGATAGAATTATGGAGGGGAAAAGATGAACGTAATCAAGTGCAATATACGAGAACTCATGGCAGAACATCGAATAGATGATATAACAGAATTGATGGCGAAATCGGGCTTAAGTCGGAATTCAATCAACAAGTTGTATAGGGAAACGAATATAGAAACAACAAAGCTGGAAACTTTATTCAAGCTATGCGATACATTTAACTGCAAATTATCAGATTTAATTGAGTATGTACCCGAAGAAAACCAGTAGTGAAGAAGCGATTCCGTCATATAACATAATATTCAAGCTGCGGCTCCGTTGGAGCCTTGGTCTGCGAGTTGGATTTCAAAGAGGGATTTCGGCAGACAACCCCTAGCGGAGTTCATGAATACAGGAACGTTATGTGAAATCACATAAGATTTTAAAGGATGGATGATTCAATTGGATAATTTAGCGCTAGAGAGCTGGATTAATACACATAAAATTATGGATAGAACCTTAGAAGGTTTTTGGGTAACATTCAATAACTACATGAAAGAATGTCCAGAAGAAATTAGTTTGTTTTTTGATGAATTGAATCTAGAAGATATTAAGCCTTCAATAGATACAATTGAGTATAAAACTATTTTTCATTCCGATTATCAGATTGTAGACAGTCACTATTCCCAGCAGGTTATATCTACGTTAGACATTTACTACAAAAAAAAGAGAATAGGTTATTATAGAATGTTCTTTTATACCGATGGCGAATGCTTTGACGATAGCCTAGTTACGGAATGGACAGGCTGGTATATAACATTGAAACTTAAAGCGTTAATTGAACTTCAACAAGAAATTAAAAATGAATTGGTAAAAAATAAGATCAAAGAAGATGAAATCGAAAAAATCTATAATTTAATAGATAAACAAATATCTAAAATCAAAGTTCAAATCCATAAATAATTGTTAGGTAGAAAGTTCGAAGAAGATGTGGCATCACATAACATAATATTCAAGCTGCAGCTCCTTTGGAGCCTGGGTCTGATAGAAGAGTGTCGGAGAGAAATTATTTCAGCAGACACCCCCTAACGGGTGCATAAATACAAGGACGTTATAGGAAATACTTGATAAAAGGAGAAAGCAAAATGATTTAGAAATATCTGCGGATGAAAGGGTATTAAAGATAGATGTTTCACCGAAAATGGCTTATGAATCCAAAGGAACATTTTATGAGTCCCACATTCAGAATTTAATGAAGAGTACCCACAAATTTATCATACAAACCTCTGTTGTAGTTTCAATGGAACAAATGGATATGGAATGTACATTGACGCAAGAGGTAGAAATCAATGAAAAGAAAAAAGGGGAGATTCTTGCTTTTGTTGGCTTGATACATTAGACGATGATTATGCAGTAATTAGTAAAAGAGTTGATAGAATTGTAAATGAAGATATAGCGGTTTACATGTCGCATTAGTCCGGCTGAAATGTCGCAAAAGTACATGGTAACGCGATGTGGAGATATATTATACTCGCCTTATATTTCGATAATGAAAATCATTATCATACATAAGGAGGATTCACCATGAATAAAGGAACAAAGAGGCAAGCTGCCGGAAGCATGGCACATGGTGACCATAAATCACGATTTTTAATGGGCTGGATGCTGGCCCTTGTTCTTGTACTGACGGCTTGCGGTGCCGGAGCAGGTACAAATGGCGGCAATGAGTCTGCTACAACTCCAACGGACACGCCTTCGAATGGAGCGTCTCAGACTGCCGGAGCCTTCCCGGTTACGATCTCGCATATGAAGGGTCAGTATACGCTTAACGAGAAACCAAAGAAAATTGCTGTGCTTGATGTCAAATTTCTGGATCAATTGCTAGCCATTGGCGAGCAGCCGGCAGGCAGTGTTATCGCTGAAGGCAATACCACATTTCCAGAATATTTAGGCGATAAGCCGGGTGACGTACAAGTTTTAGGTACACGGGACAAGCCCAATCTGGAAGCGATTGTAGCATTGGACCCGGATCTTATTTTAATGACTGATTTTCAAGAGAAAGAGTATGAGAGTGTAAGCAAAATAGCACCCACAATCGTACTTGACTTCTACGAGGATTGGCGAGATACGTTAGCTACGGTGGCTGCGATCACAGGTAAGCAGGCAGAGGCAGAAACTGTGCGTAAGGCTTATGAGGGCAAAATTGCAGGACTGAAGGAGAAGCTGTCGGAGAAGTTGGGAGAGGAAACGGTAGCACTTATTCGACCGAGAAAAGAAGGCATTCGTGTTCATGGTCTTGAGCATCGTACAGGCGGGATTCTGTATGAGGATTTGGGCTTAAAAATGCCTGCATTAGTCCAGAAGATCAAAGATGATACCTCCGTTGAAATCTCGATGGAGAAAGTTCCTGAGATTGGAGCAGATCATTATTTTGTTCTGTCTGATGAGTTGTTTGCGGCAGAGGCAGAGGCTTTGGATAGCAGCTCAGTATGGAAATCCCTTGATGCAGTCAAAAATAACCGTGCATATGATGTTAATTCTACACTTTGGATCGCTTATTATGGCCCACTTGCAATTAATATTATTGTAGATCAGGCATTGGAAGCACTGTTGGGATCGAATTAAAATGGACCATTATCTATCGACTGACTTATGGCAGCAAACGGCGGATGAACACTCGATTCGGCTTGGTGAGCCGTCTGAAGATAATGTCCGTATTATTGCTTTGAGTCAACTACATGAAGAAGCTGCATGCCGAGAGTATTTAAGCTGGCTTCAAGAGTATATTGGTGCGCCTGACATGAGGGTAGCCGCTTCGATGTTAGCTAAGCGAATCGGCTACCTGTGGATTGCTCCGTTACTGACCGCGATGAGCGTTCATCATCAGTATGTTTCTTTTCGGCTAGACAACAGCTTTCTCTATCATCCGACGCTCACAGCTAATGAGGGGGAGACGCGTTTTCCTTTTCTGGCTATAAACGGGCTTCGGGCAGAAGCACTAACGGGAGACAGGGAAGTATGGCGGGAAAAGGTGGTAAAGGAGATGTTTGCGTTACACCTTGCACCGCTGTTAAAGACGCTTGCTGCGATTGCTCCTCTTTCGATGAGTATCCTTTGGGAGAATATCATGATACGCATTGTCCCATTATATACTCCTGAAGTAGACAATGCTGAGCAAGAAAGTCAGCACATCCAGGCAGATTTTTCATATCTGACGCAAGGAGCGCCCGGGCATTTGTTCGGTGTAAAAAGAAATCCGTTCACTCGGTTCACAAAAAATAAGGACAGCATTCCAGCCGTGAAAAGCAAGCGTACCACCTGTTGTTTTTATTACCAGATGTCAGGGGAATATTGCAGAAAATGTCCGAAAATTGACAATGAGAATAAATCTCAATTAAAATGACAACAGCAACAATTTTACTTTTGCTAACAGGCCTGGTTGTAGTTAATTGGTTAAGCCCAGTCATGCGAGTCACTCTAGCAAAGGATGCTATTGTCAGGAGATGAGAGAAATGCCGCTACAAGAACAGACAAGTCTATGGAGTGATACAACGATCAAGATGCTTGACGAGTATAGCGGTACTTTGCAGACAGGCAGTGTTCTTCGCGAAACGGAATTAACTTCTAATGTGTTGTTGCTGGCATACGGAGGGGAAGGGGAGCTTGCAATGAATGGTGAGGTTTGCCACATTGGAGCTTCTTTTGTTGGTCATGTTGTTAAGGGGACATCCTTAACGCTGACGGCTAGATCAGACGACATTTATTATATCGTGATCATGTACAAGGCTTCTTCCATGGAGGGAGCCTCTCTTGTTTTGCCCTCATATCGCAAACACCCGTTGCGCACTTCATTTGTGCAAAATTCGGTAACCCAAGCAGAATGGATTGAGAATGCAGAAAAAATCGTTGCCAAATGGCGTCGTGGCGAAGGGATGGAACGTTTTCATGCCAATGCGTTGCTTCAGGGTATGATCTACGAACTGATCATGGATTACGAACGTGGTCATGGAGGAGAAGCGTCTGACATGGTGGATGTTGTCGCTTCATATATAGCGTCGCATTATCGCCAGAATCTGAAGCTTAAAGAGCTGGCAGCCCTTGCTGGATGCAGCTTAAGACAGCTGCAGCGACGATTCAAACAAGAGAAGCAGCTCGGACTGATTGAGTATGTCATTCAGTTGCGCATGGAGAGTGCATCGCGGATGCTGCGTCATACGGATGCTCCCATCGGTGAAATTGCTGACAGAATGGGCTATCGCGACATGTATTATTTCAGTAGGGCGTTTAAGAAATATTATGGCGTCCCTCCGCTGCGTTATAGGCTTGATGCCGCTTCGAAAACAGATATAGACTATGCCCATTCCTTGCAGCGGAACCACACAGCTTCTTCATATGAGTCGGCTCAAGGCTCGGTGATATGCCATATGCGAGGGGAATACTATGTTATCGGATCTCCGAAGCGTATCGCTGTACTCGATGTGCAATATGCCGATCATTTGCTTGCGCTGGGGCTCTCTCCAGCAGGTAGTGTAGGACTAGGAAGTGCAGTGTTACATTTCCCTCAAATGATCAGGGCAGGACTTCAGAATACCGAATTACTCGGAACATATGAGTATCCCGACCTGCTTGCATTGGAACGACTGTCTCCAGATCTGATTATTTGCACCGAGGTGCATGATCAGCACTATGAACAGTTAAGCCGGATCGCTCCAGTTCTCATGTTTAAGCGCAATGAAAACTGGCAGACTATTCTGACTCTGTTCGGTGAACTGACAGGCAAACGAGAAGAGGCAAAGCGTATTATAGCGGATTATCACCGACGAACCACATTGCTGTCCGAAGAACTTGCTCCCGTACTGGCAGGCAAGAGCGTGGCACTGATCCGTCCGCTGGATTCTCTGGTTCGCGTGCATTCTGCCTCTCATCGTACAGGGGCTGTACTGTACCGTGATCTAGGTCTGCCTGTTCCGTTATTTGTGGCAGATACCTCCGACACGGCCTATCACATCTCAGTTGACAGACTACCGGCTGTACATGCTAGCCATTACTTCTTGCTTAGCCATGAACTCATGCAGGAGGGAATATCCGCGACAGAGCAACGTGTCTGGGGAATGCTTGATACCGTTGAGCGCCAGCACATACACTCGGTCGATGCCGCGACATGGATCGGCTGTTATGGACCCACAGGTATCAATGGCATTGTGGATCAGATCGCTCAGGCTTTGTTGGCTTGATGGGAGAAGGAGTTGCTACTTGTGCGCATAGAGATTTTAACAGGAACTAAAGACAGTTCATCTTTGCCTTATGTCATAGAGGGAAAGTTGAACTGTTTTTTTATGGCCAATCCATCAGATAACATCATATCCACGCATCGGAGCCTGGCGGTTCCTCGGTCCGGCAAAAAGGAATGCCAGGGAGGGACAGGCGGACACATACGCACCGCGGCCGGTCATTTCATTCGCATAGTCAGAGGGACATCGTGAACACAGAAACGTTATATGCTAGAAATGATAGACAACAAATAGAATAAAAGAAAAATGTAAGAAAATAGATGGGAACACTTGGTTCGCAGAAGTAAACACAGGTAAAATATAGATACAATTAGCTCTTGGGTGGGCATGGTTTTCCTTCGAAAAGTGAGACCATGGATGTAAAAGATGCGGTGACTCTAATGTTACTATTTTGGACATCTATTCTTGCACTTTTAACATGCATCAATAACAACAAGAGAAAGTAAAAAACCACCTAAAGGTTGAGAGCCGAAGGTTGGTTTTTATTACCTGAGACTTAGAAGGGAATAAACCCTCCAAGCCAATTGTAATGACCAGATGTTGACCGTAATTGGTCTTTCTTTAAGTGTACTAACAGATGAAAAAAGATGAATTAAAGAAAAAATTAGATAAGTGAAGTGAAAAGCAAGTTAGTAAGCAAACTCATATGCGAAATACTATGCAACAATTTTAAAAATCTATTAAAACAAAGAAAAGAAAATGAGGGATATGCCCAATGACATTACAGGACCTATTTAATGAAAAACCAACTCAATTGTGGAACAAAAGAATGGTTGAATACGGAGATGACCTTTTTACGGAAGAGAGATTATTAATGTCTGATAAAGTCCTGAATAACTATCTAAACCAATTAATATTATTACAAGAAACTAAACATCCTGAAGGTATTATGAAGGCTGTAGAAGAAATTGTAATTACGATTAATGAATTGAATGAAAAGAACGACTATTTTATTGAAACGATGGAACGTGAAGAACTGGCTGAATTTATAGATAAGGCAGCAAGACTAGCTGGATTAGAAATTGAGGAAGATCAAGATATTACAGAAGAATGGAGAGAATGGTGATGGTGAATTAAACAGGATTTCTAAGTAGATTCAATGAATTCATGGTACCTTTGTATAACATTACATCCAAGCATCGGGCCGAGACAAGCCCGACCCTTGGTCCAGAAGAGGCATTTCGGAAGAGCAAATTCACCGGACAAATTCAACTGGCTAATTGGCAGAGCCACCCGGCATTACGTGCCTTAAGCTGTTTGAACTTCGGGAATACCCAACGTTATGTGAAATAGTAGACGGAGAAGAGTGTTTACTTCATGTTCTTAAATTTTTGAAAATTAAATTACAGATGGATCAATGGATCTTTGGAGGTTCAGAATTCATCGTATCGTTAAGCTGGGTCACAAAAACATTTTCGTTCGGGCCAGGGTTATTTCGAAACATTTTCGCTTCATCCACCAAAATTTCGTCTGTATCCGTGCCGAGTATCTTTATTGTTGCATCAATGAATGAAGCAAGCGGCATCGCCCGTGGTTCATCGTTGTTGCTTTGAACCCATGGGGGCACAATTTCTATTACTTTTACCGATGTGTCTTTAAGCATGTACCTTTGGGACAGCGTATAGGTATGAAGTGCTGCCTTCGTCGCGGAGTATACAGCAGTTGTCGCTAACGGTACAAATCCAAGTATTGAAGTCGTGTTGATGACAACCGCTTCTTCTTTGGACTTCAAATGCTCGATGAATGCAGAAGTTAACCGAATGGGACCTAGCAAGTTTGTCGTGACAGTCGAAATCAAAACATCCTCATCGATCACGCCCGCTGCGTCATCGGACTGTATGATGCCGGCGTTGTTAATCAAGACATTAATATCCGGGTATTCTTCGATTAACTGCTTGGCGGCCGCCTTTATGCTGGCAGGATCTTGTACATTCAATTCCACTGCGGACATGCCGGGATTCGCTTTGATCGTCTCCTCCAGACGCTCTTTACATCGACCGGAGATAATAACTTTGTTTCCAAGCTTGTGGAGAGCTTCTGCTAACGCACGTCCAATTCCCGAACCGCCGCCTGTAATAAAAATTGTGTTTCCTGTAAGTTTCAATTTTTAAACCCTCCTAATTCTTGTGAATAAATTCATCTAAAAGATTGTTAAAACAATGGCTTTCATGATTATGGCTCCTCTAAAATTGAACATATGTTGAATCATCAACATAAATTTTATAAAGTGAATGTATCAGAGCGGTATAGGGGGTTCAATGGTTAAAACAAGCGTGGTTGTTGATTTTTCAACATAGGACTTCCAAATGTTCATTTTTTCGGATGGTACAAAGGGGAGAAGGATATGGACAGGCGTATTCAAAAATCGAGGCAAGCCATTATTGATGCTTTTATGAGGCTGATGTCTGAAAAGGAATTCGAGAGAATTACGATCAATCAAATTGCGGAGGAAGCGAATGTCAATCGCGGAACGGTTTATTTGCATTTCGCTGATAAGTACGATCTGCGCGATCAATGCATGGAAGCTCAAATTAAAGAGTTACTACACAATTGTATGTCTGAAGATAACTTCTTTCATCTCCCTTCCAAAACCGCACTACTGCGTACGTTTGAATATTTGGAGCAGCATGCTTCATTCTACTCTATAATGCTGACGAACAAGGGAAGTACGGTTTTTCGAAACCAAATAGAGACAATGTTCCGGCAAAGTCTGTGCGAGCATCTGGATTCGATCAACCTCGATCAGGATATGAACAGGGACATTACGGTGCAATTTTTAATTTCAGCGGCAGTGGGGGTATTAGAATGGTGGATTACCCGTTCGATGCCGTATCCGGCATCGGTCATAGTTGAACAATTTTGGAATTTACTGAACTGTGGTGTCGAGGGACACGAACGAACATCGTCCAGATGAGCCTCTAATGTAGAGGCTTGTTTGAGACTGACACCCATAATGAAGATAATAAAAAGGAATGTTTTCATTTTATACTAATATTAGAGCAATAGTGTCAAATATAATGTTACCATCTAATCGAATATTGAGCTACAGCAGATTCATTAACATCTTGATTAGGAAAAATAACCCTATAATATTGAGTAGCTGCAGAATAAACATAGTCTATATCTATATACTTAGGACTTCCGATACTTAAGAAACCACCAAGTCTTATATACCTAGCAAATATTGTGGGTTGATCATGAGAAATAGCAATTCTCACCGCTGTACCAATTCTATACATCTCTCCAACGCCTATTGTCACAGGTGTATTTGTAGAAAACATAACAAAAGATTCTTTTTCCGTCTGGTTTTGATTTATTGTTTTCACATAAAGATCACCGGATATTTCTAATGGCCCTCCATCCAAGTTGTGCCCATAAGAAATTCCGATTAATGTTACTTCAAGCATCACAGCCATTTCTACATCTCCTTATGACTTATTTCCTGCCAAAAAATCGACCATGGACTAAATTTTTTGCTACCGAAAGGCTACTGTATCAAAGGAAAAATTTCTATATCTAATCATATATGCGATAATTACACTCTTTTGATTGTTCTAATCGATAGGATTATATTCTTGAGATAATTCCAATATGTAAAAGTTTTAAAATAAAAAAGCTCGACTTAAAAGTTAGTGTTTGACGAATTTATTCCATTTTCATCCTTATCCTTTACGTTAAGCACTGATTTCAGTTTGGAGTCAAAAAATTGCAGATTGATTTTGAATGCATAATGAAGAAGTTCGGTAACTTCTGATAACATAATATTCAAGCTTAAGAATTCTCACAGAGCCTTGACCTGCTGGGATGGAGTTCGAAGAGGATTTCAGCAGACAACCCCTTTGGGGGTCATGAATATGAGGAGGTTAGACGAAACCTGTGCAAGAAAAAATAAAAAATAGAAAATAGTGGAGGTATGTTGGGTGCTGACATTAGAAAAAGCTAGAAAAATTGATGCACAAAAACTTGCTGAAATACAAAAGGCCAGTTTTGAGGATGAATCAAAGCATTTTAATATTAATGGAACCGTTGGGCCCATAGGATATGATTCCATAAATTGGCAAGAAGAAATGATGCAAAATTGCGAATATTTCAAGGTACTCTTTAATGGAGAAATAATCGGGGGAGCTATGATATTTGTAGAATGTAATCGAGTGCATAATCTAGGAAGGATCTTTATTGATCCAAATTTTAAAAATCAAGGAATCGGAACGAAGGTGATGGAGAAAATTGAAAATAAATTTCCGGACAGCACTAAATGGTGGCTGGATACTCCTAGCTGGAGTGTCAAGAATCATCACTTCTATTCAAAGTGTGGGTTTACTAAGGTTAGAGAAGAAGGTGACTTATACATTTTTGAAAAGACTTTATAAACTTATGTAATGTACAACGTTATGAGACATCAGTGCTAAGTGTTACCAAGAAGATATTTAATGAAAAGCATGAAAGGGAGGACTTACAATGCAGATTGATTTTGCAATTGAATCAGATTATGAGTATATCTCGTTAAGAGACAAGCACATACATAAAACACTGATAAGACCAAAAATAAAAGAAAATGAAATTCTAATAATTAGAGAATCCAATCAAGAAATAGGTTGGATGAGATACGGATTTTTTTGGGACAACACACCATTTATGAATATGATATGGATAGATGAGGAGTACAGAGGAACAGGCATTGGTAAAAAGGTTGTCCAGTATTGGGAGGAATTAATGAAACAAAAGGGATTTGAGATGGTCATGACCTCAACACAGTCCAATGAAGGAGCTCAACATTTTTATAGGAAGCTTGGATATAAAGATGCTGGATGTTTAATGCTTGAGAACGAACCTCTTGAAATAATACTGACAAAGGAGTTGAACAAAAATTAACGTTGAGGAAATCAATGAAGGAAGTGACATTTAAAATATAATATTCAAGCTGCGTCTCCAATGGAGCCTAGGTCTGCGAGTTGGGTTTCGAAGAGAGATTTCAGCAGACGCCCCCTTTGGGGTTCAGGAATACAGAAATATTAGACGAAACCATGCGAAACCAAAACTATGAAATCAAGGTGAATATGATGAGCACCCTAAATCATGTTATAAAGCTATTAATTCCGCCCCATAATAACTTTTCGGCTACAGATCTTGTGGAACACATGGGTAGTGTTATCTACGGAGAAGAGGCTAGCTCAATACGAGGCATAATTTATGAGGTACCAGAATCTTTGCGGACTATTATTTTGTTAATAGATTTTGATACAGAATTATCAATGAATGGAGTTTTCGGATTTCTGGAAAATGCCACTGGAAAGTACTTGAATGGAACAATTGCTGCTTTAAAGCTAATTAGAGCGGAAGAAGATTCGTCTATTATGGAGGGAATAAGGGATCTTATTGAAGGTATTAATCTTAATGGAAAAATAAAATTAGAACAATATCAAGTTACACCATTTGAAGAGAGACATGAAATTAATAAATGGCTGCTTGAAAGAATTAAAGAATTGGCCGATGGACTGTACATATATTCAATAGATAGAGATATTTTTGATTACTTAATTGGTTATCTCTCTGATAACTGGATTGTATTGTTGCAAGAGCTTAAGGATGTTCGTAAGTAATTCGCAGAAGTGCGTTGGTATCGTCTGACCCGGGATCGCTGGGCGCTGTGAATTCCCTCGGCCCGGTAGAAAAATATAGGAAGATGGCAATTTCATTTAAATTAAATATGGTATGGAAGTGAATTGATGGAGGGAACAATCATAACTTGTATGAGTATAGGCGTTTATGCTCATGCACTTACAAGGGGCAATAAATACATCGTAAAAAAGAAGATAGGGACAAGTATAGAATTACTGGAAACCATGGAAAAGCAGTTTGGATATCAAAAGCTCATTTTATCGAAGGAGATATAGAAGTGCCTTATTTAGAAAGATGGAAGTTTGATGATGATCCAAAGGAGTTTGATTTGGTGGAGGTGACCCATACTTTTTCGGATGGAAGTGAACGATGGAGTTTGGTGACAACCCCTCAAAAATTAGTAAATCACTTTAAAGAAAAAATGGAAGTACCAGGATTTAATATTAAACATCTAATTATAGCGAAGACAATGGACCACGATGATATCGAAAAAATATTAAAATATTTAGAGGCCAATAATGAACTAACAGAAGCAAGCAAAGCGTTGGAATGTTAATTGGAGAAAGCAAACGCAACGTCCTGTTGTGCGAAGAAAGGGGCAAATTATGATAGGTGAATTACTTGGTTTTGGTAATACTGCAAGTGTCTATGAATGGGGGAAAACCGAAGTAATAAAGATTTTTCATAATCAGAGCCACTCAATGCACGAGGCAAAAAAGGAAGCAAAAAATGCCGAGATTATAAATAGCTTAAATCTTAGAGCACCTAATTATTCTGGCCTGTTGGAGTATAAGGGCACGTCGTGTCTTATTTATGAGAAAATTGATGGGCCAACAATGCTAAAACAAATAGATCCAACGAAATTAAGTATTTCTCATTATGCTAAGCTAATGGCGCAACTTCATTTTGAATTGCATAACATTGAGATCAAAATGAACTCAAATCTAAAAACTGAATTAACCAACAAAATTAATACTGCTGAAGTGATTAAAGAATATGCGAAGCAAATAGTTATAAATGTGCTTAATACATTGCCTGGAGGTAATGCACTTTGTCATTATGATTTTCATCCCGGCAACATCATCCTTTCATCCAAGGGACCTATAATTATTGATTGGATGAATGTTGTGGTTGGTAATCAAGCGGCAGATGTTACTAGAACTTCGATGATGATTCAATCACATGCACTACCGTCTAATGCTCCCAGTTGGCTAATTAAGAGAGAATATCGTGAATTTTTTAATAGAGAGTATCTAAGAGAGTATTTAATGCTATCTGAAATGAATCCAAAATTCCTTGAGGAATGGATGGCACCAACTTTAGCGGCTCGAGTATGTGAAGTAAACGGTGAAGATCGGAATGAAGTTATAGATAAATTACAAACTATTATAAAAAATTAGAAATTCTTTAGCTCAAAACACAATAGAAAGAGGGATATAGAAATTACAAAGCTAGTTGCAATAATACGAAGAAACCTTTTTACCATTAACATATTGCCAATAGTTATATTTCATCTAACTTTGTTTCCTATTTGGATGTTGATAAATGTTTTTGAAGAATTGTGGATTGTTACTTTTTTTTCTGCAATGGGAACAACCATAATTATTCCTTTTTGTTTGGTAGTCATTAATGGATGGTTCAATAAAGATCATAACAATTATTACTTTATAGTGAACTGGATATTAATATCAACTTCAACAAGAGTTAAATGCAATTGCATTACTTGAGAATGGATCATCCAATAGAGTTATTCAAAAAAGTAATTTTAAGTTTGTTGGTGTGATAGAAATAGATGCTGAAAGAAATAATCATTATAGAATTCATAAAAATTTTTAGCAAACCCCACTTTTGGGGTTCATGAATACAAATACGTTATTCTAACTAACGCAAATCTGAAAAGAGGGGTGTGGAAACCATGAATGAAAAGTCGCAGTTACTAGAGGAGTTCAAGGAATGGATATGTTTTGTTTCTGAGATTCGTGAAATGGATTGGCAAATAAAGATTGCCGAAGATAAATGGTCAGTTCACGATATCGTAAGTCATATACTGCTGTGGGATAAATACTTTTATGAAGCAGCCATACATCCGATATTAAACAATACGCCTTTGACATTAACACATATTGATTTTAATCAATTTAATCAGGATGCTGTTGAATATGGGAAAACAAAAACGAAGGAAGAATTAATTGAAATGACTATTCAGTACCGTAACATGATATTGCAGAGTATAGAGAGTATGGAAGATGATAAGTTTACTAAAGAATATGTTGACGGGAAGTTTACTGTAATATCTTATTTAAGAGATTTTATCTGGCATGATCAACATCATATAAAACAGATTGATGAGCTTAAAAGAAGAGCTATGTGAGTATATAGGCAGGTGAATAATATGAGAGATTATTGGAACAAAAGGTTTGCTGAAGAAGGAATGATTTGGGGTTGTGAACCAAGTCAAACTGTAACGCAAGCTATAGATTTGTTCAAAAAGAATAATGCACATCATATATTGGTTCCTGGTGCTGGATATGGGAGAAATACTAAGATGCTCTCTTCTTGTTTTCAGGTTGATGGAATTGAGATATCTAGTTCAGCTATAGATCTAGCAAAAGAATGGGATTTAAAAACGAATTTTATTCGAGAATCGGTGTTAGAGTTTCGTACAAGCAAAAGGTATGACGGCATATATTGTTATGATTTATTACATTTATTTTTGTTGGAAGACCGAAAAAAACTGATACAGAATTGTGTGATGCATTTGAAGGAACAGGGGGTGATGTTTTTTACGTGTTTTTCTGATCGCGATTTTAATAATGGTGTGGGTAGAAAAGTTGAGGAAGGAACATATGAATACAAGAAAGGGAAATATGCTCACTTCTTTACTGAAGAAAATTTAATTGAACATTTTAATGATTTGAATATATTAGAAACGGGTTCCATAAAAGAATATCTGACACATGTAGAAAAACAACAAGAATATAAATTAAGATATATAGTTGTTCAAAATATTGATTAGCCATTTCGGGGAAGTAATTCAACAGACACACCCTACCGCTTAACTGCCGCAAGTGGCAGCCGGACTGTTAGTCCTTAAACGCTAGGACATCGTGCATACAGATCGTTATATGTAATTGGAACCGAAGGGAATAAAAAAATGAGAATGCAAGACAAACCAATAGTAAGTATTATAGGCTTGGGATTATTTAGTCTGACACTAGTGGTGCACATTTGTTTTAAATCAATAAGAACAATGGATGATGTAGGGATGGGTATATTATTGTCTTTGGTAAATGCCATATTTCTATTCTTTCCATTGCTATGGGGAGTATTGGGTGCGGTAGAATTCTCAAGAATAATGAGTTGGAGTGAGAAAATAAAGACAAGAGAAGTGAACGAAGAAGTTTGGGTTATGTAATTTATAGATGGGATGAGGTGAACATATAATAAATATAGCAATGTGACGGCTATTCTTCGATTGACTGAATTCGTATAATAAAAAATATACGTTTCGGCTTTGCCCTTGATATCGTGATTTCTTCTGTATTCGTATCGAAAATCAATTTTCTGTAAATATTTATACATAAACATGATGAGCAAAAACATAAGGGGGGAGCTAACATGACAAATAGAGAGGAAATGAATCCTAAGGTTGATGTGTATTTAGGAAAAGTGAACAAATGGAAGGCGGAAATGGAGAAGTTGAGAGCAATCATGCTTGACTGCCAGCTCACTGAAGAACTGAAGTGGGGTAAACCTTGTTACATGTTTCAGAATAGTAACATAGCTATAATACAAGGCTTTAAAGAACACTGTGCGCTTATGTTTTTCAAAGGTGCTTTGTTAAAAGACCCTAATGGTATTCTGATCAAACCTGGGGAGGATACGCAGGCAGGGCGGCAGATTCGGTTCACGAATGTTGAAGAAATTGTTGAGATGGAAACCATCTTGAAAGCCTATATTATTGAAGCCGTTGAAGTGGAAAAAGCCGGTTTGAAAGTGGATTTTAAAAAGAATACAGAACTTATTTTTCCTGAAGAATTTCAAGCTAAATTAGATGAAAATCCTGCTTTGAAAACTGCTTTTGCTGCATTGACGCCGGGACGACAAAGAGCATACATTATGCATTTTGCTGCGCCCAAACAATCTAAAACTCGGGAATCGAGGATTGAAAAATGTATGCAGGACATTCTCAATGGAAAGGGATTAAATGATCGATAAATTCGATGAGAAATAAAATTGAAGGGAGATATTCATTTGGATTTTTTTCCGTTGGAGGTATCTTTACTATCTGCCGATGCACTTCGTGAGTACATTTCAAGAGAATATTTTTCTTATAGCTTACTTAAATGCCGGTTATTTTATAGAGGCATACATGACATATATAGAGTTAATGCAGACGAAAAAGAGTATTTCTTTAAGGTATACCGTCAAGGGATCAGAAGCATGGAAGAAATACAAGCAGAGGTAGATTTGCTCAATCACCTAAGATCATCAGACATTGAAATCACTACACCAGTTACAAGACATGATGGAAAATTTATTTCACAGTTCAACACTGCAAATGGGATAAGGTATGGAGTGCTATATACGTCTGTTGGAAAACTTGAGTTTAATCAAATTGAGGAAACGGCTGAATTAAACGAGAGATTAGGTAGTTATATCGCTACAATTCATAATGCTTGGGACAAATGTGAGCTTGGAAAAAAACGATGGAATCTAGATGCTGCCTCATTTATAGATAATTCTATGGATGCTATCAGACAGTTCTCAACCATTCATGATTTTGACCTGCATTTTTTAGAGGAAGTTGCAAAGAATGTGAGCGATAAACTAGAGTATTTAACTGTTGAAAGACCGCAATATGGTATATGTCACGGCGACATATATAGTGGGAATATCCGAGTTGACGCTAACAGCAATCCTATCCTTTTTGATTTTGATTTCTGTGGAAATGGATGGAGAGCATATGACATATCTATGTATGCTTTCCCATTTGGCATGGGATGTGACGAAACGAAATTAAAAAAGAGAGAAGAACGAAAATATCAATTCTTAAATGGATATAACAAGGTTAGAGCTATGAGCCAAAGTGAAGTAGATTCTATTGCCCTCTTTATTCCCTTCAGAAGAATTTTTAATATTGGCACTCTATACATTTCTTATCTTCCAAATACTTGGGGAGACTCTGCTGTCATCAGAAATGTAGATGAAGATATTAAACTGCTTCAAAAGTGGTTGGAATTAAACCCTATATTTTAATTAGTATGCAAAGCTAATGATAACTATATTCCGAAAAAAACCTAGAGATCCTTTACATAAATAAAGCAAACCCACTGCCATGAGTCTAACCGCTTAAGGCAGTGGGTTTGTCTTTAAAACCTTTATATCCGTTAAAAACGGATTATTCCTCCCCGGTCGCCACCGGATTTTCCTCATAGCTGATCCAATCGCTCCAGCTTCCTGGATAGAGTCTCACATTACTAAATCCTGCCTCATTCAAGGCCAGAACATTCGGGCAGGCGGATACGCCTGATCCGCAATATACGATGATCTCAGCATCCTGATCAAGATCAGAAAAATGCTGTTTCAACTGCTCTGCATTTTTAAATACACCCTTTTCGTCCAAGACCTCTTTCCAGAAGAAATTCACCGCACCGGGGATATGCCCCGCTGCTTGATCTATAGGCTCTTCCAGTCCCAGGTAGCGCGGTCGTTCTCTGGAGTCGATCAATATAGGTGAAAAACCGATATAGGAGCCAACAGGAACAGAAGCTTCGGATATACGTTGTACTTCTTTCATACTTGTGAGCATTTGTGGCTGAATATTTGCCACAAAGGTCGAGGGAATGCGAATTGGCTGGTCTGCCGTAACGGGGAATTTTGCTTCCTTCCAAGCGCTGTAGCTTTCTTCCAGCACGTATACCTGCTCATGACCGAGGTAGCGCAGCAGCCACCAGAAGCGGGAGGCCATCATACCTCCTTGGTCATCATAAGCGACGATGCGTGAACCTGCATTGATCCCGGCACGGCTCAGACGTGCAGCAAGTGTATCTACATCAGGTAGTGGATGGCGACCACCATGCTTGCCTAGAGGAGCGGTAAGGTCTTCTTCCAAATCGAAGTGAATCGCCCCAGGAATGTGGTCTTCATTAAATTCGGTCCGTCCAGCCCCGGCTTGTCCGAGCACGGAACGGCAGTCGGCAATGATTATGTCGGGTTCATACAATCGGGCCAACAGCCAGCGCTTAGATACGATGGATTTCATAGAGGATTCCGCCTTCCTTTTTTTAATAGTAAATTTAATCCATTGAGTATGGTTTATGAAAATGGGGTAATAAGCTAAGAGCTAACCTTCAGGGGGTGCTCATTGTCAGGCATTTCACTTTGGTGGACAACTTGCTTTTTAAAATCCGTTCCGTATCGAATGAAAACCCATACTCCAAACAGGATAAAAAAGCCTGCCCCAAATTGTAAGGTAGACAGCCTTTCCCCGAGCAGCACCCATGCCAGCAGGGAAGAAATAACAGGCTCACCGAGTACCGCCATCGACACCGCGGTGGCGTTAATGTATTTGAGCAGCCAGTTAAACAGGTAATGTCCGAACAGCGTAGGCACTATGGCAAGCAGCAGGAACAGCCCCCATTCCCGTGGCGCATATCCAGTAAAAGGTATAGCATTGACCACATTATACAGCGCAAGCGATGTGGCTGCGATGATAAAAACCCAAAAGTTATAGACAAAAGCGCTCAAATGCTCGCGTAGATGCTTGCCCATTAGCATGTGGATGGACACGGCGATCATGCCCAAGAAGGACAGTGCATCTCCGAGCAGAGCTTGTCCTGAGACATGAAAATCCCCTGCGCCGATGGCCAGTGAGCCGACAAAGGCCATACCCATTCCGAAGAGCATAGCGCGATTCGTGCCTGTCCGGAAAAACAAAAAAGAACCGAGCATGACAAGGATCGGTTCCAATGTCATAATAACAGTAGAGCTTGCAACGGTGGTCAGTCGCAGCGAGCCCATCCACAGCAAGAAATGCAGCCCTAGCGCGATTCCGGACCAGAGGATCAGCATCCATTGCTTGCGAGTGAGGCTGAATAGCTCGGTGCGGTATTTCCAGACCAATGGCAGCATCAGCAGATTGGTCAGGTACAAACGGTACATAGCGATGACGGACACCTCGGCTTCAGACCATCTAACGAAGATCGAGGAGAACGAAATAGCGATAATACCTATGATGTACAATAATTCAAAGGAAAACGACGGTTTGTGTGCTTGATTCATGTGGCAGCTCCATCCGTATGAAAGAAAATAAATACGTTAAAATTCTTTCTAACGGTATCTCGAAAATGAGGTTTAATATAGCTCATTATACCGTACCTGGCATTCCCATGGTATTAGGATTTTGCAAAATACTGAGAATATAATCAACGGGAGCGAGAGCGAGGATTTTAAGTGAGATGCTGCATAGAACTTTTGCTGCACAAGCTCGTCTAACATAGTGGAGGTGGATTTTATGAAAAAACATAACACATTTTCAATCATACTACTGACTGTCGTGGCAGTGCTGGCTCTATCAGCCTGTGGTACGAAACCGCAAACCAATAACAATGCACCTTCAGGGGCAGACCAACCGCAAACGCAACAGCCGCAAGTCGCACCAGAGCCGGTTGCTGAACCGCAGGTTAAAAAAGGCACAGGCGTATACAACGGAGCTGCTGATCCGCATACAGTAGAGATTGAGATGAATGGCGAAGCCCAATCCTTCCAATTAGGGGAGGGGATGGATACGGTAATAGCTGGACTTAAAGAAGGTGATCCAGTAGCGTTTGAATATAACGAACAAGCAGTAGAGGGCGACGCGACAGCGAAGCAACTGACTTTAACGAAAATACAAAAGACAGAGGCTGCAACAGATGGCAATCAAAACGGAAGTTCTGGTCAACAAGTAGGCGGGGAACGTGCGAAAACTCAAACTTTTGACCTTACCCTTAAAGGGAAAAAGGAAAAGCAGACAGCAACCTTGGCAAAGGGAGAGGGCTATTCGCTGTATGTGTTTGACCCGATGTCCCTGTTCCCAGATCAAAACCGTGTCGCTTTGGCGGTAGATGATAACTACTACGCTGAAATTACGAAGTTGCCCTCCAACTTAAATTTAGATGAGCTTCAAAAAGAAGGCGAGAAGGACTTGGCTTCCATTGGCAAGGTGCAAAAGCTGGACAAAGCAGACGTGCCTAAAGTGCTGACCAGCAGCCGTCTGTTCTTGCAAGCGAACGGCTCGAAGATTACACAACAGTATATTGTTGTGGAAAATACTACAGGGGCTTTCAGCGTGAAAGTGAATATTCCACAAGGGGAGCCTGCTGAAGGATTTGAATCCTTCATTTATACATCGCTGGAGAGCCTTCAAGCTAATAAATAATCCTAATATAAAGTCAGATGGACGCTGGCCTATAATTATGAATTTAAGGCAGTTAAACTGCTGAAATTTGTTGTTTCAGGTACTAGGTTAGCGCTTCGAGGGTCTAATCTGTAATTGCGAGACCTGCACTTTTGTGCTATAAAGGATGAGAGAATAAGATCATTCCGGCTTGCGAAGTCGTATGAAGCGATGAAGGAGTTGTTAGATTTAATATGTCCATCGAAATGAATACACAAGAAGTCATCAACGTGATTAAAAACAGCAAGAAAAAGACGCCTGTTAAAGTATATGTAAAAGGGGCTTTGGCTTCCGCATCTTTTGGCGAGAACGTTCAAGCTTTTATTTCTGGAGACAGCGGTGTGGTATTTGGTGATTGGGCCGATATCAAGCCGGTACTGGATAGCGCAAACGCGAAAGAAGAAGATTATGTGGTGGAAAATGACCGCCGTAACTCCGCTGTTCCTATGCTGGATCTGAAAGGCATTAATGCACGCATTGAGCCAGGCGCCTATATCCGCGATATGGTAGGCATCGGTAACAACGCAGTCATTATGATGGGTGCAGTAATTAACATTGGCGTTACGATTGGTGAAGGCACCATGATTGATATGAATGCTGTACTTGGCGGTCGTGTTAAAGTAGGCAACATGTGCCACATCGGTGCAGGCGTTGTCCTTGCAGGTGTCATTGAGCCACCATCCGCACAGCCTGTAATCGTAGAAGACGAAGTATTGATCGGTGCGAACTCGGTCGTACTGGAAGGCGTACGCATCGGTAAAGGTGCAGTTGTTGCAGCCGGAGCGGTTGTAACTGAAGATGTGCCTCCATACTCTGTGGTAGCGGGGACACCTGCACGTGTAATCAAACAAGTCGATGACAAGACCAAATCTAAAACTGAGATTTTGAAAGAACTGCGCGTTCTGTAAGAAGGCAAAGTTTTTTATGTACCAAAGGTGAACGATTCCTTGTCAGGAGCATGATGCACTGACAGCATAACTTAGGGACGAAGCACAACGGACAAGGCTCGGCGGCTGCGCCGGGCTTTTGTCCTTTTGTTCTTTTGCCAGGTAAGAGCTGATGAGCTATAAAGAGGAGGCGTAGCAGCAAAATGAGTACAGCCGATTATCGTTCTTTTGTTCAAATACGAAGGGATCTGCATCAAATTCCCGAACCAGGGTTTGAGGAATATAAAACACAACGATACTTGCTGAACTACTTGGAAACGCTCCCTCAGGAGCGGCTGGAGATTCGTACATGGCGTACGGGCGTGTTAGTATTCATTCATGGAACGGCTCCTAAGCGCCGCTATGGATATCGTTGTGATATGGATGGTTTACCCATCGAGGAAGAGACGGGTTACGATTTCCGTTCGACTCATCCAGGCTACATGCATGCTTGTGGACACGACTTACATATGACGATTGGATTGGGAATTGTGACTCACTTTGCGAGCCATCCGATTAAGGATGATCTGGTCGTGTTGTTTCAACCTGCGGAGGAAGGACCTGGTGGAGCCTTGCCTATGCGGGACAGCACGGAGCTGGCCGACTGGATGCCGGATGAAATTGTCGCATTGCATGTTGCACCAGAATATCCTGTAGGCACAATTGCTACTCGCCCGGGTATCCTGTTTGCCAATACGTCAGAGCTTTTCATCGATCTCAAGGGTACGGGGGGACATGCTGCTTATCCACATAAGGCGAATGATATGGTAGTAGCTGCTTGCCAGCTGGTAGGGCAATTACAGACGGTGGTAGCCCGTAACGTGAACCCACTGGATGCAGCAGTCATTACTGTTGGCAAGGTTAGTGGAGGCACGAAGCAGAACATTATTGCGGAAACCGCTCGTTTGGAAGGTACAATCCGTACGCTGTCTGCCGATACGATGACGCTGGTTAAATCGCGGATTGAGGCGCTGGTGCGCGGTGTGGAAGCTGGGTTTGAATGTCAAACGGAGATTCATTATGGCTCCAATTATTTGCAAGTGTACAATGAAGCCAAGGTGACTGAGGAATTCATGAACTGGGTCAGTAATCGGAAGGATGTGCAGCTCGTTGAATGCGGAGAAGCGATGACGGGAGAGGACTTCGGGTATTTCCTGGAGCGAATTCCCGGTCTGATGTTCTGGCTTGGCGTGGATACGCCTTATGGCTTGCATCATGCCAAGCTGGAGCCTGCAGAGGAAGCCATTGAGGTAGCCATCCGCGTGCTGACAGACTATTTTACATGGAAGTCTCAAGGGTGAATGATACAGCCTGAATAATTATGTTTAATGAAGAGAATGTAATGGAATGAAGTCGAATTTTTGAAGGAGGGTGTTATGGGAGAGCAAACCATCATCCGATTTGAGCGGGTGACCAAACAATATGACAACGATCCCCCAGTGCTGGCGGATGTCAGCTTTGAGATTGAGCGTGGTAAATTTTATACACTGCTGGGCCCTTCCGGTTGTGGCAAAACGACAATTTTGCGTATGATTGCAGGTTTTGCAGAGCCGACAGAAGGCTCTATTTATTTGAATGATAAACTCATTAATCGTGTTCCGGCCAATGAGCGGCAGGTCAATACGGTTTTTCAGGATTATGCGCTATTTCCACATCTGAACGTATTTGAAAATGTAGCCTTTGGTCTGCGAATCAAGAAGATGAACAAAAAGGACATTCAGGAAAAGGTGACACAGGCGTTGTCCTTTGTCAATCTGGAAGGCTACGGTGAACGGGAAATTTCCGAGATGTCCGGGGGGCAGCGTCAGCGTGTAGCGATTGCACGGGCTATCGTCAATGAGCCTGATGTTCTCTTACTGGATGAACCTTTGTCGGCACTGGATTTAAAGCTGCGGACAGAAATGCAGTATATTTTGCGTGAAATGCAGCAGCGCCTGGGAATCACTTTTATATTCGTTACGCATGATCAGGAGGAAGCGCTGGCCATGTCAGACGAAATTTTTGTCATGAACAAAGGCAAGATCGAGCAGAGCGGTACCCCAAATGATATCTATGATGAGCCGATTAATCGATTTGTGGCTGACTTTATTGGCGAATCGAATATTGTTCCTGGATGTATGATCGCGGATTATCAAGTGGAATTTAACGGTCGACAGTTTGAATGTGTTGACGGAGGATTGCGTCCGAACGAACCGATTGAAATTGTGATCCGGCCCGAGGATTTGGAGATTACGAGTGTTGCTGAAGGCAAGCTGCGGGTAAAGGTGGATACTCAATTGTTCCGTGGGGTTCACTATGAAATAAGCTGCTATGATGATTCAGGACAGGAATGGCTCGTGCATTCTACCAAAAAGGCGGAGCTGGGAAGTGAAATCGGCCTGAAATTTGACCCGGAAGCCATTCATGTCATGCGCTTTGGGGAGACAGAGGAAGAATTCGATCGGCGTCTGGAAGCCTATGAAGAGGTAGATCAGCATGTCCGGTAATACAAGAGCAGCGTATCTGCTGCCTTACTATTTATGGATTGTGCTGTTCGTGGCGGCGCCAGTTGTCCTTGTATTTTACTATTCACTATTTGATGTGGATGGTCATCTCACATTCAGCAACTACGCTCAGTTTCTGACACCTGTTTACTTAAGCATGACGCTTAGCTCGTTTTGGTATGCATTTCTGATTACGGTATGTTCACTGCTCGTGGCGTATCCGGCGGCCTATTTACTTACTCGCACCAAGCATAAGCAGCTGTGGCTGTTGCTCATTATTTTGCCAACCTGGATTAACTTGTTGCTCAAAACGTATGCTTTTATTGGCATTTTCGGAACCTATGGTCCGGTGAATGCGGTGCTAGGAATGGTTGGGTTGGGTGGTCAGCAAATATTGTTTACCAGCTCCAGCTTTGTGTTTGTATCTGTGTATATTTTTGTGCCTTTTATGATTTTGCCCATCTATAACGCGTTGGAAGGCTTGAATCCTTCACTGCTGGACGCAGCCCGTGATTTGGGAGCCTCCAAATGGACCGCGTTTCGCAGGGTTATTTTCCCGTTAACACTTTCGGGTGTGCGATCCGGCTGTATGGCTGTGTTTATTCCAGCGCTGTCGCTGTTTATGATTACCCGTCTGATTGCGGGTAACCGTGTGATTACGCTGGGAACGGCGATAGAGCAGCATTTTCTGGTTACTCAGGACTGGGGTATGGGCTCTACAGTTGCTGTGTTCCTGATTTTGGCGATGGCGATCATTATGCTGCTCACCTCGCGAACGAAACGGAGGGTGCGGCATGGCAAATAAAAACCGATTCGGAAATATTTATTTGGTGATTGTTTTTCTCGTGTTGTATGCACCTATCTTGTATTTGATGTACTATTCCTTCAACAGCGGCGGGACCATGCACGAGTTTGAAGGCTTTACACTTCAATATTACAAAGAGGTGTTCGCAGACACCCGTTTGATCATTATTGTCATTAACACTTTGGTGATTGCTTTGTTGTCGTCTGCATTGGCTACGATAATTGGGATCATGGGGGCACTGGCTATTCATCAGATGCAGAACCGTCGAGTCAAAAATACGCTGCTGTCGCTCAACAATGTATTAATCGTGAACCCGGACGTCATTATCGGCGCTTCCTTCCTCATTTTGTTCACGATGGTTGGGATTAAGCTGGGTTTTTACTCTGTTTTGTTATCCCATATTGCGTTTAGTGTGCCGATTGCGGTCATTATGATTTTGCCACGGCTTCAGGAAATGAGTCCATCTCTGGTCGATGCCGCGCGTGATTTGGGTGCCAGCCGGCTGGATGTGCTAACCAAGGTGATTTTGCCCTTTATTAAGCCAGGAATTTATGCAGGCTTTTTTATGGCGTTAACGTACTCGCTGGATGATTTTGCGGTGACCTTTTTTGTGACTGGCAGTGGCTATTCGACCTTATCAGTGGAAATATACTCACGTGCCCGTCAAGGGGTTTCCTTGTCCATCAATGCGCTGTCCACGCTCATATTCCTGTTTACTGTGCTGCTGGTGGTGGGCTACTACTTTATCATGCGCAAGGCGAATCGTAATAGTAAAAAAGAGCCTGCGGCGGAAATGGGGGTGCCTAGATGAAGTCGCTTATGCGCGTGTTTCTGTCCATTTTCATTATCTCGTTTGGTCTGATGGGCGTGGCAGCGTGGCTGAACTCCAGCCAAGGCTACTCCGGTGGTAACACACTGACGGTGTACAACTGGGGAGACTACATTGATCCTGAGCTGCTGGAACGGTTTCAGAAGGAGACGGGCATTACCGTCATTTATCAAACATTTGATTCCAATGAAGCGATGCTGACGAAAATCGAGCAGGGGGGAACTTCATTTGATGTAGCGGTTCCCTCGGAATACGCGTTGGCTAAAATGAAGCAGGAGCATCTGTTGCTCCCATTGGACCACAGCAAACTACCGAATTTGAAGCATGTAGATGCTCATTATCTAAACCTTTCGTTTGATCCGAATAACCAATATTCGGTTCCGTATTTTTGGGGTACAGTCGGGATTGTATTCAACCCGGAGCTAACGAAGGGCATTGATTTTCATAGCTGGGATGGCCTATGGGACCCGAAGCTGCGTAATAATCTGTTGCTAGTTGATGGAGCTAGGGAGATTATGGGCATGTCGCTGAACAGTCTCCACTATTCCTTGAATGATACGAACCAGGCGCATTTGCA
Organism: Paenibacillus sp. JJ1683; assembly: GCF_053006485.1. Classification (NCBI taxonomy): domain Bacteria; kingdom Bacillati; phylum Bacillota; class Bacilli; order Caryophanales; family Paenibacillaceae; genus Paenibacillus; species Paenibacillus sp. JJ1683. The sequence goes on along the minus strand of NZ_CM129820.1, from coordinate 3,958,850 downwards.
GCAAGCTTTGACGAAGCTGGAGAAGCTAGCACCCAATGTCAAGGCAGTGGTTGGCGATGAGATTAAAATGCTGCTGGCCAACGAGGAAGCTGCTGCTGGAGTTGTATGGTCCGGTGATGCTTCCGAAATCATGGATCAGAATGATAAGCTGGATTACGTCGTGCCAGATGAAGGGTCCAACCTGTGGTTCGATAATATAGTTATTCCAAAAACGGCCACCCATGTGGACGCGGCTCATAAATTTATCAATTTTATGATGCAGCCCGATGTAGCCGCTCAAAATGCCGAGTTTGTAGGTTACTCCACGCCAAACAAGGATGCAAAGAAATTGCTGCCTGAGGATATTTCTGGCGATGAGCGTTTCTATCCTCCATCTGAAATTACAGATAAGTTGGAAGTATACAACAATCTGGGTAAGCGAATGCTCGCTCACTATAATGAATTGTTCCTGCAATTCAAAATGCATTTAAAGTAGGGGAGTGGTGTGCGGACTAGGGGGTGGTGCTTTAGAGGCCGCTGCGGAGGCGGATGGTGCTTACCATCGCTGTTAAATTCCGATTTTTATGATTGAATATGTAAAGGTGAAAATCGGAATTTAAAGGCGAACGCTTCGCTTGTCCAGCACCATTCCGCCCCCTCCGTTACGCCGTACTTAAAGCCACGTACCTATGAATCCCCCACGCCGACGGTAAGGGAGTAGGGGAAGAGTGAAAAGGCCCTAGAACCACCAACGTAGGTGGTTCTAGGGCCTTTTTTGTGTACTCACCGCGCGAAGCGGTAAGTAATGTCTTTAACCCTACCACTTCACATACCTTAGAAAATTGTGGGACTTTAAGGCGGGCAGCGAGCGAAGCGGGCCAATTGAATCTGGAGAAGCGGCAGCGTTCGCCTTTGCTGAGGGATTCTTACCTATAAATGTTTTATACAATTAAAGAATCCCCCAGCAACAGCGATTGGAAGATCAAATGGACTGCGTAGCGCCCCTAACCACCTTCCCTACAACCCTCTAACAAACCTCTCTATTTTATCCAACCCTTGCTCCAGCACATCCTGTCCGTAGGCGTAAGATAAGCGAATGTAACCTTCGCCATAGGAAGAAAAGGCATCTCCCGGCACGACGGCCACTCCTTGCTCTTCCAGCAGCTTTAAGGTGAAGTCCATTGAGCTTAATCCAAAATGGGCGATGGAAGGGAAGAGATAAAAGGCTCCTTCGGGCTTCTCCAGTGGAATTCCCATATCAGTCAGTCTTCCGTGTACATAGTCACGACGTTTGCGGTACTCATCGCGCATCGGAAGTGCATCATCCACCCCAGCGGTCAGGGCTTCTAGTGCTGCATATTGGCTAATTGAGCTAGCACAGGTCACGTTGTATTGATGCACTTTGACCATGTGCTGTGTGATTTCAGCAGGTGCAAGTGTAAAACCAATGCGCCATCCTGTCATGGAATGTGATTTGGACAGTCCGTTAATGACGATGGTGCGCTCCCGCATACCTGGAAGAACTGCAATAGATACGTGCGGTGTATCGTAAATCAGTTCACTGTATATTTCATCCGAGATGATAAACAAATCGCGTTCCTTGAGCAAATCTGCGACGGCTTCCAGCTCTTCGCGGCTCATTACTCGTCCGGTTGGATTCGAAGGATACCCGAGAATGACTGCTTTTGTCCGCTCAGTCAGATAAGGCTCTAGTACCTCGGCCGTTAGCTTGAAGCCGCTGTTGCGGGTGTCAGCCAACACTGGAATGCCACCTGACAAACGGATCAATGGTTCATATCCTGGGTAGATCGGCACAGGTAGAATGACTTCGTCTCCGGGTGACAAAATCGTGCGCAGGGTAATATCCAGCGCTTCACTGGCTCCGTTCGTCACGATAACCTCATCCTGTCCTCGGTAATTCAGGCCGTATTTGCGATCTACAAACGCTGCTGCGGCTTCGCGTAATTCCGGTAGTCCCGGATTAGGTGTATACGTGGTCCGACCTTCATCAATCGCCCGATGGGCAGCTTCCATAATATGCGCAGGGGTAGGGAAATCCGGTTGTCCAATCGTTAAGGATAGCGTTCCGGGTAATGCGGCAACTTTGTTGGCGATTTTACGGATGCCGCTGATTTGAATATTTTTAACCTGATCGTTAAGCAAATGCTCCATAGTGTGTAATGCCACCTTTTTCTGTATTAGAACAAGTTTACAATAATATGATCTGATTATGCTACGGCAAGAAGAATTCATTTTACATAATTCAGGTACTAAATTGGCTAATTTGTGGTATCTTAAATATAGGGTATGTTTGTAAGCGTAATCATAAGGGAAATGGGGAGTGATCAAAGCCAATTGACTTAACGATCACAGAACTAGGTAAATGTCAGATTGATTGACTTTGTAAGATAGTTAAGTTATCTTTTGTGGAGAAGTAGTATGATAAAGTAGAATGAAGAGGTGAAATGTCGTGGGAGTAACAGCTAAACAAATTTTTGTGAATTTACCAGTTAAAAACCTGCAACACTCCATTGATTTTTTCACTTCCATCGGATTTGAATTCAATGCTCAGTTCACGGATGAACATGCAACCTGCATGGTTGTTAGTGAACATATTTTTGTCATGCTGTTGGTTGAAGAACGTTTTAAAGCGTTCACTTCAAAGGGAATTTCAGATGCCACGAAAAGCACAGAAGCGATTGTTGCCCTATCGGTGGAGAGCCGAGAAAAGGTGGATGAGATCGTCCACAAAGCTTTGAAAGCAGGCGGAAAACCCTCAAATGAGCCTCAAGATCATGGTTTTATGTATGGCTGGAGTTTTCAGGATTTGGATGGTCATCTATGGGAGTTCTTTTATATGGCAGAGCAGTCATAGAAGTAAGGGTGATTAAGCAAACGAAGTATCATGGAAAGTAATCTATCCTAAAAAGATAGTTTACTTTCTTTCTTGCATGTGATTGAACTCATCAGGAGGAATTACAATGTCTAACGAAGTGAGAATATACTCTGTTCAAGTGCTCAGCGAAGTATTGTCAGATTCACTAAGCCGACTGTTGATCGACGTGGTTGCTGATGGTGCATCTATAGGTTTCTTACCGCCACTGGGCTATCAGGAGTCAGCAGCTTATTGGAACAGTGTGCTTGAGGACGATGTAGTTCTGTGGATTGCCGAGAGAGACGGAATACCTGTTGGGACGGTTCAGCTTCAGTTGGCTCAAAAAGCGAACGCTACACATCGGGCAGAAATTGCAAAGCTTATGGTGCATCCGTCCGGACGTAGGCTTGGGATCGCACGACAGTTAATGAAGGCAGCCGAAGAAGAGGCAGTGCGTCATAACAGAACCCTACTGGTGCTGGATACGCGGGTGGGAGATCCTTCTAATAGATTATATGAGTCGATCGGGTTTGTGGAAGCTGGTGTTATTCCGAACTACGCTCAATCAGCCGATGGTCAGCTGCACGCCACTCGATATTATTATAAGCCATTAAACCCGTATTCCAGTCATAGCTGAGCATTTGCCGAATAACCGTGGTATTTGCGGGTAATCATAAATTGTCATAGGATTACATAACTTTTTTCCGCGTTTATTCGACTGGTAAAGCACGGGAATCGGAACGTATAATGAAGAGGAAATCAGAAAAGGTTTTTTTATGTCATTTGACTGTACTGAATTGAAGAACGTAGCAAACACAGCGGAGGAATCAAAGAATATGAGGCTGGAGCATGATTTTTTAGGAACCAAGGAAGTGCCGTCAGATGCTTATTACGGTGTACAAACTCTAAGAGCAAAAGAAAATTTTCCAATTACAGGCCAACGATTGCATCCTGAGTTGATTAAAGCCATGGCGATCGTAAAAAAGGGAGCAGCGACGGTAAACATGGAACTAACCCGTTTACATCGCCCCAAAGCAGAGGCCATTATTCAGGCTGCTGACGAGATTATTCAAGGACAGTTGCATGATCATTTTATCGTCGATCCGATTCAGGGCGGCGCAGGCACGTCCATTAATATGAATACAAATGAAGTGATTGCAAACAGGGCGCTGGAGCTGATCGGTAAGCAGCGAGGAGACTATCAGGAGATCAGTCCTAATAATCACGTTAATATGGCGCAATCGACGAACGATGCTTTTCCTACGGCTGTACATTTGGCTGTATTAAGTATGATTGATAAGCTGTTAGTCACCATGAGTGAGCTTCAGGAAGCTTTTTCCCGCAAGGCCACTGAGTTTGATAGTGTGATCAAAATGGGTAGAACCCACTTGCAGGATGCAGTGCCGATCCGATTAGGGCAGGAGTTTCAGGCTTATGCTCGTGTGCTGGGCCGTGATATCGGACGTGTTCGTGCAACCAAAGATCACCTGCTAACCATTAATATGGGTGCAACTGCAGTGGGTACCGGCCTGAATGCAGACCGTCGTTATATTCAGCGTGTCGCTGAGGTACTGGCTGAGGTTAGTGGCTTTCCTGTGGAAGCAGACGAAAACCTCGTAGATGCCACACAAAATACGGATGCCTATACCGAAGTGTCCGCTGCCTTGAAAATTTGTATGATGAATATGTCCAAGGTGGCCAATGACATCCGTTTGATGGCTTCTGGACCACGCGCTGGTCTGGGAGAACTGAGTCTGCCTGCTCGTCAACCAGGATCATCCATTATGCCGGGCAAGGTAAATCCAGTGATGTGTGAAGTCATTAATCAAATTGCCTTTCAGGTCATTGGTAATGATCATACAATCTGCTTGGCTTCGGAGGCAGGCCAACTGGAGCTGAACGTGATGGAGCCTGTACTTGTCTACAATTTACTGCAATCGCTGGAAATTATGAAGCAGGGCTTCCACGTTTTCCGTGTTCATTGTGTGGAAGGAATTGAAGCAAATGTGGAGCGGTGCCGTGAATATGTGGAGAACAGTGTAGGTATTATTACAGCGCTCAATCCGCACCTCGGTTATGAGGTCGTATCACGCATTGCCCGCGAAGCAATTACGACTGGCAAATCGGTACGTGAGCTGTGTCTGCTATATAATGTACTGACTGAGGAAGAATTGGACATTATATTGGACCCGTACCAAATGACTCAGCCTGGTATTGCCGGAGAATCTTTGCTGAATCGTGAATAATATTGCGGAGTTTAGAATGTAGGCAACTTTGAGATAAAATGAAGGCAGCCCCGTCGAATTCGGCGGGGTTGCTTTTGTGTAAAACCGTGTCAGTGTGATAGGTGGTAACGGTAACCCTACTAAGGAATATACCGCTTGCATGCCTGCTGTAGAAAAGGGGAAGAGGAATGCTGCTGGAGCAATTATCGGCATATAAGGAATTAGGAATAGGACTTATTGTATTACTATTACTGCTTGTGCTCATCATCAGGGGAATGATACGTGGTCGTCGGAATCGGATTTTACGTGATCTGGACCCGCGTAAAATCGGAATTCAGGATATAGATCGTATGGAGGATGGCTCGGAATTTGAGCTTTATTTGCAGCGGCTATTATCCGCACTTGGCTATAAGGACATTTATAAAACAACCAGCAGCCGGGATTTTGGAGCAGATCTGGTATTTACAGACCGTGAAGGCGCCAGAGTCGTAATTCAGGCCAAGCGTTATGCTGTACAACATCCGGTCGGCTTGGGAGCTGTACAGGAAATTTACACTTCCATGCGTTATTATGCGGCCGATAAGTCTGTTGTCATCACCTCCGGACGTTACACGGAATCCTGTAAAACACTTGCTGCTGTCAACGGGGTTAAATTATTGGACCGCAATGATTTGGTGGATATGATTGACCTGTTCAAAGCCAAACGTCGTGAAGAGGTCATGGAACTTATAGAAAGTAAAACAGACGTAGTTGCCTCTAAATGGTGGAACAAAAGCAAATCATAAAAGGGACTGAACTACTAGCCGACGAGATCGATGCCTGGTAGTCAGTCCCTCATATTTTTAACATGATCTATCTTTATATACCGCTATCATTAGATGCCTGTCCAGACATCCTTGGCATAGCGTTTATCCTGTTGGAGCTGCTCCAACCATTGCTGCGCTTCTTCTTTACTTGTATGGTGTACATCCGCATAGGCCGCACAGAGCGTGTCTTCAACGTCGGGGGCCATCCGGCTACCGTCGCCGCATACATACAGATGCGCTCCTTCATCAAGCAAGTGAATCAGAGTGTCTGCATCTTCATTCATGACATGCTGTACATACCTTTTGGGTTGACCAGGCAGACGTGAAAAGGCTGTATGAACCGTAACGATTCCTTCCTGCTCCCAGGCCTCCAGCTCTTGCTTGTATAGATAATCGAGCTTTGGATCACGGCAGCCATAGTATAGATGCGCCTCGCCGAGCTGTTCTCCTCTCTCCTTAAGCACATGGCGTGTTTGGAGAAATCCGCGGAATGGAGCAATACCAGTCCCTGGACCGACCATGATCACAGGCACGGTCGGGTCTTCCGGCAAACGGAAGCCAGACTGAGGCTTTCGCACAAAAATGACAACCGGATCATCTGGTTGGAGCTGTGCCAAATAATTGGAGGCGATACCGAGATATTCGCCCTTTCCGCTACGGGCTGGTCCACGCACGACGCTCACGGTTATACTCGCTGAATTCTCCGACTCAAGCGGAGAACTGGAGATGGAGTAGTATCTAGGCTTGAGTGGTGGTAACAGCGAGATGAAGTTTTCAAATGGCAGCTCGCAGGCTGGATACTTCTCCAGAATATCCAGCATCGTGACGCGCTTCTTTCGTATCTCTTGATCGAAAGTAGTATCCTCGAGCAAAGCTTCGATTTCTTTCTTATGCGGTGGACACACTGTAAAGGATGTCAGTTGCCTTAGCTGGGCTCTGGTTGCTGATTCTTGCAGTTCCACACTGAGAGTGAGCAAATCTCCTACGCTGACAGGCCGATCCAAGGGGAGATGCGCCGCATCCCGGTCACTGCCTTTTAATACGATGTAGTCCTGATCCTGTAACTTAAAGCGTTGCATCACCCTATTAACCAGCGAAGCAGGATTACGCGGCAAAACACCAAGATGATCACCCCCGCGATAGGACAATCCGATTGGTAATTGGATCTCCAGATGTCGTGTACTGCGTTCACTTTCAGCAGCGTGCAGTTCACGATTCGCGGTAACAATGGCAGTAGCTGCCTCATAGTTGGCCGCCAGCGGAGCGCTTAGTACGTCGCTTACAAACTCTATGCTCAGACTGCTGGTGTCCTGAGGTTCTGTATCACTGTGCTCTATCCCGAAAGCATTCAGCAATTCCGGCCATAAGCCGTGGTTCCAGACTTCCCAATTCTTCTCGAAATCACCACTGGCGTCGCCCTCACCCCGATCATACAGTCGCTCTGCCCCTTTGGCAGCCATCAGTTCATCAATCATCCTTGGAATGCGCTGATACGTGCTGGCCCAATTCCGGTCACCGCAACCAAAGACAGCATACCTTATGCCTGCCAATTGTCCCTCGTCTACCTGCTTCAACCATTCTACGAAGGCATCTGCATTATCTGGCGGATGCCCGTTATAAGATGCAGTCGTAATAAGTACCACGCCTTCTTTAGGCAAATGGTCCACACGATCATTTAGAGTTGCAATGCTACTGTTGAAACCCCAATTCCGGCCTAAATCGGCTAGTTCACCTGCAAGTCCCTCAGCTGTACCCAGATTCGAGCCGTACAAAGATAGCAAAGATGTATCATGCTTTTCGGCATGGGGGGCTGCAACTTTTTGTTCCTCTTTTTCATGAAGTTCTTGAGCGGCACCTGGCAGCATGACGGTAGTCTGTGTGCTGCGCGGACGTACTTGAATGGTGAAGCCCTCAGGCTTGAGTGTGAGCGTTTCTTTGACTTTCAACTCATAATGAGTATGGTCAATCAGCTCAAAATGTTTCAGTACCATACCCAGCACAAGGGTGGCCTCCTGTAAGGCAAACTGTTGTCCGATACAGGCCCGTTGACCGTTGCCAAACGGTTTGTAGGCATCTTGCGGAATGGCGGATGGGTCCTCAAAGCGTTCGGGTCTAAATTCCTCAATATCTTCACCCCAAGCCTCGGTATCACGGTGAAGTTTGGGAATAAGTACATTGACACTGTCGCCTTTTTTTAGCGGATAGGTTCCGTCGAGCAGCGTATCTTCTTTGGCGAAGAGAGAAAAGGCGGGAGCTGTTGGCCATAGCCGCAGGGCTTCATTCAGTATCATCCTTATGTACTTGAGTTCACGCACCTGAGTATAGGAAGGCAGCGAATCGGTGAGCACACGATCTACTTCTTCATAGGCTTTGGTTAGTGTTCGTGGATTTTTAAGCAAATAGTAAATGGCAAAGGATAAAAGTCCACTGGTCGTTTCATGACCGGCGATGAGAAAGGTGATGATCTGATAGCGGATATTTTCATCATCCAGCGTTTCACCTGTTTCCGGGTCCTTGCCTTCCAGCATACGTGCCAGTAAATCCTCTTCACCTTGGTTGCCCGTGGTTTTGCGTTCTTGAATAATGCTGTCCACCAGAGAGAACATCGTTTCGATGTCGTGTTTAAACTGTTTTTTCTTCGATAACATCAGCTTGTTTTGCAAATTGAGACGTTGCAACTGACCCATTGCTTCATCCAGTGCGCGTGTCATACTGGTCACGAACGGATGGGGCTGGTCGCGGTAAAAGCTGTTAAAACGATAATTAAAGCCGCATAACCCGATAGTATCCAAAGTCAGGCGGGTCATATCCTCCGGTACCTCTACACTTTCATCTGGATTGAGCCGAGACCATTTCTGCACCAGCTGAACAGCAAGATCAAGCATCATATTGTGGTAACCCTTCATGGCCCGCTGACTGAAGCTTGGCAGCAATATTTGATGGGCCTTGCGCCAGTTCGGCTCCTCAGTCCAGCTTGTGAATAGCCCATCTCCGGCAAAAGCTCGTACTTTTTGTAAGGGAGCCCACACCTGTTTGTCGAAACGGGATTCATCACAAGCATCTGCGACCAGCTTATGACCGGAAATATAAATGTTCGTTCCTTCAGGCAGATCCATGCGAAAGATGGGACCGTACTCATTGGCAAGCTTAACCAGCGACTGGACAGGGGCATGGGTATCGATCAAGGGCAGATTTCCTAAGGGACCATATGTTTTAGGCTGCGGAATTGAATTTGTTGAAGTCATTCTAAATGTAGCTCCTTTCAGTTTCAACATAGAGTGATGGTTGAAGGGGGTTTCCTACGTTTACCATAAAAATTACACTTTATTCTTTCCAGATAAACGAAATAAATAATTTTAGACAGTTCGTACAATAAAAGCAGTACGAAAAGAGACGCTTATTACATGTAGAAAAAGATGAACCCATTGTCATTATCCATTTACAATGAATTTACAGAAAAATTTATGAACAAATTCACCTCTATAACCGATATAAAGATGTTGGGGATTTGCATTTTATGTTGAGGTGATATGTCATGAAGAAACGAGCTGTATTATTAACTTTTAGGTGGATTCCCATTGTCACGATCTTTGCATTATTGCTAAGTGCATGTGGGCAATCAGGCGTACAAACCAAGACCGAACCCATTAAGGTGGGAATCGTGCTGTCAGATATTGGTCTGGGTGATCAATCTTACAGCGATGCGGCTTTTCGAGGTTTGGTCAAGGCACGGGATGAGGGGAACATTGTTTTTGAATACCGGGAAATAACTGAGACCAAGACGTATGAGGCTGCTTTTAATCAGCTTGTTCAAGAAAAAGCGGATTTAATCATTGGATTGGGTTACATGGTGAAGGACAGTTTGGAGGCTGTTGCCAAAAAGAATCCGGACCGTAAGTTTTTAATCGTGGATGAAACATCGGAATTGCCGAATGTGGCCTCCATTACCTTCAAAGCAGAAGAGGGCAGTTTTATGGCCGGGGTTGTTGCCGGTTTGACGAGTCGTACGGAACAGGTGGGTTTTCTCGGAGGTGCGGAATCTCCTCTGTTGAAAAAGTTTGAAATTGGGTATCGTGCAGGGGTGCAATCAGTCAAGCCTAATGCCAAAGTTACGGCAACGTATGCAGGAGATTTTGGCAAACCGGAGCTGGGTACGAAAATTGCGGATGACATGATCAATCAGGACCAGATTGATGTCATTTTTGCAGCAGCAGGGCTAACCGGTGTAGGTGCGCTACAGGAAGCGCAGAAGCAGCACAAATTCGCCATCGGGGTCGATAGCGACCAGTTTTTTATTGCAGAAAAAGCGGTGGTGACCTCAATGATTAAAAACGTAGACAGTGCAATTTATACAGTAGTCAAAGGCTTTGCAGACCATCAAAGAAAATTTACGGAGAAGGATATGGTGTTTGGACTTGCGGAAGAAGGTATAGGTTTGGCGCCTATTCGTGTCGTGACACTGAATCCGGATCAGCAAAAGGTAATGGATGATTTAATGGAAAAAATCAAATCCGGCACACTTACTGTACCCACCCAATAAATTTTCGCAAACGGAGGATGAATGCTGATGAAACTGCAAGGTAAACTGGTGCTTAACGCGATGATTTCCCTGATCGCTTGCCTGGCTTTAGTAGCTTATATCATTTTTGAATTGTTACGTATTAACGCTCAAAGCAGTAATCTTGTTCCAGCTATGTTGAATGTACAGCAGCTTAATGCCTATTTGATTCAGTCGGGGCAGGCACTGCAAAATTATTCTACTTCCATGACGGAGAGCAACAAAGCCGATGTGCAAAATCAGCTAACTCAGTCTGAAAAAACGATTACTTTGCTTTCACAGGGCATGATGCAGACCGAAGCACAGCAAAAGCGACTGGATTCGATTAAAATAAAATTCAGCCAATTGAAAGTAGCAACGGAAAAAGCGATGAGTGCTCAGAACAGCCCAGAATCCAAACGAGAGGCCATGCGTGCCCAGGGGATTCAGAACGATGTATTTATGCTGGATCTGCTGACCAAGGCGCGTTACGACCAATACACAGAAGACCTGACCAAAAGTATTCGTTTTACTTGGCAATTAGCCTTGGCAGGTGCAGTTCTACTTCTGGTGGCGGTTGGGCTATATAATACATATACCTCCAGGCAGCTTGCCCTTAGAACCCGCAAGTTAACGGATGCAGCGAAGCAAATTGCCGGGGGGAATTTAACTGTTCAACTTCCTCAAACAAAGGGCCGAGACGAGCTGGACGAGCTCAATGAATCTTTCCGTGTTATGATCGGGAACTTGCGCAGCATTGTACTTTCCATTGATCAGGCGGGTAATCGTGTCGATCTGATGGCTCGGGATATTGATCAGCACAATGAGGCCATGAAGGAAATTGTGACACAAGTCAGCACATCAACAGAGGAACTTGCGATAGGAAGTCAGAAAATTGCTGAGGACCTGTCATCGACAGTTAGCGTGGTGGATGATATGCAGCAGAAGTTTGAATCTAATTTGCTGGAGACTACGCAATCAACCACGTATAGTGAGGATGCTTTGCGTGTCATAGAGCAGGGTGCGCGTGTCATGAGTGATCAAATGCGAATTGTTGCAGAGAACCGTTCGGCAATGTCTGAAGTGGAACAAACCGTTAGAGAGCTGGAATCTAATGCAGCTGAGATCACAACTATGACCGGTTATGTATCTGAAATTGCCAGCCAAACGTCGCTGTTGTCCTTGAATGCCTCGATTGAGGCTGCACGTGCGGGTGAAGCGGGAAAAGGCTTTGCTGTTGTTGCCAATGAAGTGAAAAAGCTGGCGAGTCAATCTGAATCTGCTGTAAAGAAAATTTATACCGCTGTTGAGAGGATCACGCAGGCTATGGATAAGGTGAAGACTTCTGTGGCGCAAAGTCAGGAGTTGTTCCGCGAGCAGGAGAAGGCAACCTCCTCCACCGGAGAATCGTTTAGAGAGATTAGTGGCAAAGTGCAGCAAATTGCCGGCCAAGTCAGCAAATTATCCATAGACATGAATGTATCACGAGAACTGAGTGTACAGGTGCAGCAAGCTATTGAGAATATTAGCGCAATCACTCAGCAGTCCGCCGCAGGCAGTGAAGAGATTACGGCTTCCACGGTGGAGCAGAAGCGTTCCTTCGAGGAATCGGCTGAGAAGGTAAAGGAGCTTCGCCAGATTCGCGAGGAGATGCAGCGGGAACTGAATCGTTTTCAGGTGGAAAAGACGAGCCAAACACTGTAATACGAATATCTATGCTGCTGAACAATGGATGCAAGCAGCACGTAAGAAGAAGTTCTACCTTGTACAGGGAGACTTCTTCTTTTTTATTATTAATGATATGGCTCCTGTTAAGTTTGATTTGTAAAGGCAGGAAATTCCACTTCATGTGTCAAATAGATGTAAAGGTAATATGTCATCTAATATTGAGTAAGAGGAAGATGGACAACGTAGTCCGGAAGGATGAAGTTACAGGAATGTTGCGACTTAAGCTTCGATTGATACTGAAAAATAAGCAGACAAGACTGATTCTGCTGCTCACGCTGTGCGTGTCGCTCGTGATCAGCGTGATCGGCTTGCTATCGTATTCAAGATACCGTGAAGGTTTGGATACCGAGCTGAATACACCTAATATAGAATTGTTGCAAATCAATCTGGATGTGACTAATCGGGCTTTTCGTGAGTCGGATAACAAGGCACTGGATGCGGCTTATTATCCGGATGTAGAGTCTTTTATACGTATTTATGCGGATGGAAAATCGGTATCCAACAAAGCCTCCGTTATCGAACGACTTCAGAAATATTTGAAAACCCTTTCTTCACACGAAGAAATTTATTCGATTGAAGTCATTTCTTTGGATAATCATGCTCTCGTGTCCAGCAATTATGGTTATTTGCCCGATTGGAATCAAGCACCGGATACAACCTGGGTTCCCTGGATTCAGGACATTCAAAAAAAGCCGCTATTGATTAAGCGGAGATGGTATGGTACTGATCAACAGCATGGCACGATAGAGCTGCTCTCGCTGGCTAGACCTATAGTAGAGAATGGACAGGTCAGGGGTGTGGTGTTAATCAATCTGGATTACGACCGTTTTTTCTCCAAACTGTATATTCATTTATCCAACTCGCAATACGTCTATGATCTGGAGGGCGAGCTGATCTATCCCAAACTGAGATCGTCCATACCCTTAAATGATATGGGCAGGGTTTTGAAAGAGTTGGATGTGAATCCTTATGCTTATGTAGAAATTGGAGATATGGAATATATGGCGAACCAGACCTTCTCCGATGTCACAGGCTGGCGTCTAGTCTCCCTCGTACCGATGGACAAGCTACTGAAAAATGTAAAACTGGCGCGCAATATGATGTTGTGGCTGGCCTTGATCTCTATCCTGGCTGGGTGCTCGGCGGTGTACTATTACAGTTATGCCGCTTTTCGCCCTATGAAAAAAATTAATAGTCTCTTGAATTCAGGCAACAAGGGAACGCGTCAGGGAGGATTGTATGATCTGGAACCCGTGATTAGCAAGTTGGTTGGAGAATTTCACCGCAAATCATTGGTGGTAGAGCGAAGCTTGCCGGAGCTGCGTTCCAAATATATAGAAGATGTCTTCCAGCGTAGAATGGGTGTACAGGAAATGCGTACGAAATGGGAACAGTATTTTTCCGATTGGGACCATAATTCTTTGGTTGTTATGATCGTGTCGATTGATCGGTATTCTACGTGGAGCGCAAGCTTTCCGGAAGAGGACAAAATGCTACTTAAATATGCGCTGAACAATATTTTGCTGGAGATGCTTGAGCCTCATTGGAAAGCAGTTAGCGCGCCGGAGGAAGAGAGTGGTTTGGTTGTACTGCTGCAGTTCAGAGAAAGCACATATGAAGTTGAAGCGGAGGGAGCTGCTAAAGAGAGAGCATGGCTTCGCAACAGCGTTGACAGGCTAATTCAGGTTGTTGGGGAATATCTTCCTATGACGATTTCGGTAGGGATTGGGCATAGGGTCACAGATATTCAAGAGGCACGGGCGTCTTTTATAAAAGGAAAAGAGGCGCTTAATTTGCGTTTGTATGAGGGGTATGGACGTTCACATATGAATTTGAGCAGCAACATAAATGTGAAACAGGATTGCATAGTGGATATGCAGCCACAGGATCAGTCTCAAGATGCAAGATTATTGGACCATCGGCGTGTGGATCTGATTCGTGCTGTGGAGTCACAGGAACCTGGTGCAAGTGCAAAGCTAGTCAGCCAGTGGGTAGAAGAACTTCGACTCTTTAGGACATCTCCAAACCAGGTCTACCTATTTGTTCATGAACTACTGGAAGATTTGTTAAAATGGTGTACCACTCAAAGCGTGACTCCGCCAGATCAGCTCGCTGATTATCATTGGAATCAGATTCTGACGCTAGACCTTCAAGACATTGAGGCGCTGCTGGCCATCATGTTGACTGATATTGAAGAGAAATGGCATGGACGCCAACAGTCCAAAGATTTTGTACGTGTACAAGAGATGATCGACTATATGGAACATCACTTGCATTTGAACATCGGGCTTCAGGAAATTGCGGATCATGTTCACATGAGCGTGTCTTCGGTGAGTAGTATGTTCAAAGAGGAAACGGGGACTACCGTATATGATTATTTGACTGGATTACGTGTCAAAAAGGCATGCATATTGCTGTGTGAAACGCATTTGAAAATTGGTGAAATTGCAGAGCAGGTCGGGTACCGAAACGAGAACAGTTTTATTCGTGTATTCCGCAAGTATAAGCAAGTGACCCCAGGGAAATTCAGACAAATCAACAAATCTTCTAATGAATATGCAAATCGGTCAAAAGATCGGCGCTTTGGTGAAATAGAAGATAAACACGAAGATTAGACGATAGATGTGGGCCTCCACGTTGCGGTACATTGACTTCATGTAAGCGCGAACAAATGACCGAAAACGTTGGAGGTGACGGCGGGCGTAATAGGCCCAGTTTATTTGTAGAGAAGAGGAAGCGTAATGAAGAAAAAGCCATGGCAAAAATATGTGCTGGTTGCGGCAGGAGTGGCTATGCTTTCTGCCTTGAGTATCAGTGAATATGTGGATCACCGCGCCCTGCAGGATCACAGTCGTATATTTCCTGCGAAGCCAGTAACGCTTGTCGTTCCGTATGCGGCGGGGGGCGGTACAGATATTACCGCAAGAGCGTTGGCAAAAGCCGCCGAAAAGCATCTCGGGCAGCCGATCATCGTCGTTAATCGAACAGGTGGCGGCGGTTCTGTCGGGCTGATGGAGGGAGCTGAGGCGCAGGCAGACGGTTACACCGTAACGTATCTGGTCGCTGAACTGACTACATTACCACATTTGGGACTGCTACCCATCACCTATGAGCGTTTTAAGCCGCTACTTCAAACCAATATGGACCCTTCTGCCATTACGGTTCGGGCGGATGCGCCGTGGAAGACAGCGGAGGCATTTCTAGAGGATGCTAGGGCCCATCCAGGCAAGCTGAAAATGGGGAATGCAGGCACAGGAAGTATATGGCACCTCGCTGCCGCGATGCTGGAGCAGAAAAGCGGAGTCCGCTTCACCCATATCCCTTATGAGGGAGCAGGCCCAGCAGTTTCTGCTTTAATGAGCGGATTCGTGGACGCTGTACCTGTCAGTCCCGCAGAGGTGAAGAAATACGTGGACGAAGGAAAACTTCGCATACTGGCGATCCAGGCAGACACCATTTCGGAAGCGTTTCCAAAAGTGCCGACACTTCAGCAGGCGACTGGGCTGCGTGTCCATTTTATAGGTACCTGGAGAGGGCTGGCTGTACCTAAGGATACACCCAATGAAGTGGCTCAAACGCTGGCGGATGCACTGATCAAGGGGACGAAAGACGAGGAATTCAGGGAGGAAATGCGAAAACATGGATTGGGATTGCGTGTCCAGGATGCAGAGGCGTTCGCGCGTCTACTGAAGGATAGTCATGATACTTTCGCAAAACTGATTCCTGAGCTCGGCTTAAGCCGCAAGTAAAACGGCCTTGTTTTTGCATTGGCAAAAACGAAAGGGTTGAATGAAGTTATGAAAATCAAACAAAACATCGATAAAATTCCAGGGGGCATTATGCTGGTGCCGCTGTTTATCGGCGCACTTTTTCATACATTTACTCCATGGGCAGGCGACTATTTTGGATCTTTTACCAAGGGATTGATGACCGGTACGGTGCCCATTTTGGCAGTGTGGTTTTTTTGTATGGGTGCTTCCATAGATGTGCGAGCGACAGGCACCGTATTGCGTAAATCAGGAACGCTCGTATTGACTAAAATCGCGGTCGCTTGGGTCGTGGCGATCATTGCGTCTAGATTGCTGCCTGTTGGCGGCGTGGAAAGTGGGCTATTTGCAGGTTTGTCGGTGCTGGCGCTGATCTCGGCTATGGATATGACGAACGGCGGTCTCTACGCCTCCATTATGCAGCAGTATGGCTCCAAGGAAGAGGCAGGAGCATTCGTGCTGATGTCACTGGAATCAGGTCCACTGGTGACTATGCTTATTCTAGGGAGTACCGGGCTGGCCGTTTTTGAACCGCAAACATTTGTCGGGGCCGTATTACCGTTTTTGGTCGGCTTTATGTTGGGCAATCTGGATCATGATTTCCGTAAATATTTTGGAAACGCGACACAAGCTCTTATTCCATTTTTTGGATTTGCGTTGGGGTGTTCCATTGACCTGAGTGTTATTGTCCAGACAGGTGTGTTAGGTATTTTGTTGGGTGTTTTTGTAATTATCTTTACAGGTATTCCATTGATTCTGGCGGACAAATATATTGGGGGTGGCAACGGTACGGCAGGGATTGCAGCTTCCAGCACCGCAGGTGCAGCAGTAGCGAATCCAGTCATTGTTGCCAATATCAAGCCTGAATTTTTACCTGTTGCCCAATCTGCAACGGCATTAGTAGCCGCTTCGGTCATAGTGACCTCCATTTTGGTGCCTATTTTGACGGCATACTGGGCCAATTATATGAAGCGCAAGGGGAAGTCCAAAGGAGCGGGGCCTGTAACTCCAGGGGCGAATGTACCTAAATGAGGATTTTGCAAAAATCCTGAAATAAAATTTAAGTAATGAGGACTCAATTGGTCGACGTTACCATTACCCGGGAAATGCTGTTACAGTTATAGATACACCTTCCATCCTAACATGATAAAACTTGTCCTAAAACGCATCTGCCAACATACATATGTAAGCAGAGGAGCGTGATGGAATTGGAAGACAAGGTGCGTCGCTATTACCAGTTAAAGCAAAAGCAAAAGGAAATTGAAGGTGAACTGGCTGATTTGCGCAATGACATTACCGCTCATTGTGCAGAGCAGGAAGTATCCGATTGGGAAATTGGCAACTACCGAGTCAGGATTGTACAGCAGCACCGCAAGGAATACGATCATGCGAAATTGTATGATTCATTGCCTGATCCTCAATTATGGCGTTTGTTTTCCAAGCCGGACACTTCAAAAATTTCCAGCTTGCTAAAACTTAAGGTTATCGCGGAGGAGCAAATAAAAGATGCCGTTTCTCTTAAAACAGTGACCTTGTTGCAGGTAGATAAAAAATAAATAAAAAGAGCTGCCCCGTTTTTTTCGGAGCCAGCTCTTTTTATTATCTGTGGTTAGTAGCCTTCCACTTTCATATCTATTAAGCTATTTATCAGACAAACCTTTTCCCACGCCCTTAAGAAAATGAATACCGAACCCCATTGCCCGGTTTACATCTGGATCATTCATTGCCTTCATAAGATCACGCAGCCGCGTCTTTTTATTCTGCTTTAGGTGCTCTTCGGCTTCATTCAGGCCCGTAGTGACGCTGCTTGCCAGTTTTTTCATCAGCTCAGGGTCTACCTCGGACAGCATCCCTGCTGCACCCATTAGATTATTGATGATGTTCGTCACAGGCTTGCGCGTCGCTTGTCCTACAGCGATTTTGGCAATGGTTTCTTTGGCTTTTAGCATAGACTGAGCTGCTTCGAGAAGACCACTGTTATGCAGTTCACGTACAATTTCAAGCGTCTTCTGCAATGCTGCCCCATTGTCTGCCAGGTCGGCAGTAAGTTGATCCAGCGATTGTTTTTGCCGTTCTTCTGCTGTCAATATACGTTTTCTCACAATTGAAATAGGCTTAGCCATGGTTCGACCTCCTTATTTTTGATCTACCAAATCGATGTAACCGGGACGATTCCACTTACGGTTCACTTCAACCCCATTTTGCGGATGCCGCTTTTTATAACGTGGATTGATATGTGGGAGTGGATTTTGACCATCGAATTCCAAAACCTGCATCCGTACTTTGGTTTGTTTATAGGCAGGTGTACGGGTGACTACATCAAATGCTCCACCAGTTAATAGATTGACAGCACCCTCATGACTGGTAGAGTGCATCGGTACATAAATTTCTGTTCCTTGTACCCGGTCCGTCACCAGAACATGCAGCTTGACCGCCCCATAGGGAGATTCCAGTCGAACCAGCGATCCGTCTGTAACTCCGCGCTCCTCTGCCAACTCAGGGGACACTTCCACAAATACTTTTGGGAGTTTGAGCTGAAGGCCTGTTGACTTTGTCGTCATATTCCCTTCGTGAAACTGTTCGAGCAGTCGGCCATTATTTAAGGTCAGATCGAATTCAGCGGGATACTCTTTTGGTGGTACATATTCGAAGAGTCCCAAGCGTGCTTTTTTATCTGGAAAGTTAAAGCCGTTGGTATGCAGAAGCGGAGTGTTGCTACCATCCGGCGATCCCCAATGGAAGCTGTTCCAGCCTTCCAATACGTCATAATTACATTGGGAGAAAAATGGAGTGAGCGTCGCCATTTCCTCAAAAATTTCACTCGGATGACTGTAATCCCAATCAAATCCCATGTGCTTGGCAAATTGGCTGAAAATCCACCAATCCGGTTTGCTGTCTCCTACAGGGCGGAGGGCCTCATATAAACGCTGTACACGACGTTCGGTGTTCGTAAAGGTACCGTCCTTTTCGAGTGAAGGTACAGCTGGCAAAATGACATCAGCGAATTCAGCTGTCTTGCTCAGAAATACATCCTGAACGACAAGGAAATCCAAATTCGCCAGCATTTCTTGGGTATGATTGGAGTCTGCATCCACCCATGCCATTTCTTCTCCAGCGATATACATACCTTTGAGCTTACCCGTCTCAATGGCTTCCAGCATTTGAATGTTGTCCAGTCCGCGCTGGCTTGGAATTTGTACGCCGTAGGCCGCTTCGAACTTGGACCGAATGGCATCGTTCGTTACGGGCTGATAGCCAGGAAAAATATCTGGCATGGTACCCATATCGGCAGCACCCTGAACATTGTTATGTCCTCGAAGCGGATATGCGCCTGCACCTGGACGCATAAAGTTGCCAGTCACCAGCAGCAGGTTGGCAATCGCGATCGAAGTGTAAGAGCCTGCGATGTTTTGCGTCACGCCCATGCCCCAGCAAATGGCCGTGCCATCCGCTTCGTGAATCATGGTCGCTACCTGAATGAGCGTCTCTTGGGAAATACCAGTTTCCTGCTCAGCGAATTCCAAGGTGAAGTTCTCCAGTAATTTCAAATATTCAGGATAGAAATTTACATGTTTCTCAATGAATTTAGCATCATGCCAGTTTTGCTCAATGATGTATTTGGCTACAGCGGATAACCATACATAATCAGTACCTTGCTTCGGACGCATGAACAAATCTGCGCGTTCTGCCATTTCATGCTTGCGCAGGTCGACGGAGATCAACTTTTGACCATGCAGCTTATGCGCACGTTTGATGCGGGTAGCCAGCACGGGATGTCCTTCTCCCGGCGCACAGCCGACTAGTATGACCAAACCTGCGGAGGCAATGTCTTTAATCGTGCCACTGTCGCCGCCGATGCCTCCGGTATATTGTAGCCCCCATGATGCAGGAGATTGGCAATACCGTGAGCAGTTATCAACGTTATTCGTTTGGAACACCTGACGAGCCAGCTTTTGCATCAGATAATTTTCTTCGTTGGTAAATTTGGATGAAGAAATAAAACCGAGTGCCTCGCCTCCGTAGGTTTCTTTGATAGCTCCCATTTTGCTGGCCATCAGGCTCAAGGCTTCTTCCCAGGTTGCTTCCACGAATTCGTCTCCTTGACGAATTAAAGGCGAGGTCAAACGTTGATCGCTATTCACAAAATCCCAGCCGAATTTCCCTTTGACGCATGTCGAAATGCCGTTAACAGGCCCCTCAGAGGTAGGCTGTACCTTCAAAATTTTGCGGCCTTTGGTCCAAACTTCAAAGCTGCAACCTACACCGCAAAACGTGCAGACGGTTTTAGTTTTTTTCGTACGTGTTTCACGCATCGCTGCTTCAGCTTCCGAAATGGCAAAAATACCGCTGTAGCCTGGCTCCACTTCCTTAATTAGATCAACCATTGGATTTAATAAATCCTTATTTATGCCGCTCATGAAGCCGGCCTCTCCCAGCATGGACTTTTCCATCAAGGCGTTACATGGGCAAACCGTTACACACTGACCGCAGCTGACGCAGGAGGAATCGTTAATTGCAACTCCATCGTCCCAGATCACGCGAGGGCGTTCAGCCTCCCAGTCGAGGGACAGTGTTTCATTGACCTGCAGGTTCTGACATACCTCTACGCATTGGCCGCATGCAATACATTGATTGGGGTCATAGCGGTAAAAAGGGTGGGACATATCCACTTCTGTGGGATCAACCTTCGGTCGATATGGATATTTTTGATGTTCAATTTCCATAAGCTCTGCGGTGTTATGCAGTTTACAATTACCGTTGTTGTTATCGCACACCGTGCAGTAGAGGAGGTGATTCTCCAGCAAACGGTCCATAGCCTCGGTTTGTGCCGCTTTTGCGCGATCTGAATGTAAATGAATATCCATTCCATTTGTAGCAAGCGTTGAGCAGGAACGCATAAGCTTTCCGTCCACTTCCACAATACATGTGTCACAGGTGCGGATTGGATCCACTTCGGGAACGTAACACAGTTGGGGGTGGGCAATATTGTTTTCGTTGATCACTTCAAGAATGGTTGCGCTGCTATTCGTTTTCAGTTCCTGTCCGTTTAATGTAATTTTGATCGTATTATCCGCCACGGTTCAGGCTCCTTTCAGATTTTGAATTTTAAAATTGGGAACAAAAAAACTCCACCATAAACACAAGTGCTCGTGTTTAAGCACTTGTGTTTATGGTGGAGTAGTGACCAAGCTCTAGGTCCTGGAGGCCAATCCGCCATTGGAGTATGTATTAATATCAGACAGTACGCACCGCCTGTATATCAATAAATTGAATATGTCATTTTCTGCATGTCATCTGGTGTAACTATAGCGTAAAATTTAAGATAGTTCAACGGTGATTTATTAAAATTTTTAATCGATAATGATTATCAATTGAGAAAGCGAAAAATCATTGACAAACGTTCCAGGATTGCTAACAATAGGAATGTATCTATTTGAGAGCATTCGTGAATGGAGTGTACGTGGGAATCGCGTATATTTTATTTGGCGCAGCGCTTGTTAGTTTGATTTTTCTATATCACATGATGTGAGGATTCGTAAAATCCTGATGTAGATAAATTAACCGGCATTTAGCAGATTCTTCGATATTCATAAGCGAAGAAGTTGTTGTGATGCCGGTTTTTTGGTTCAGTTTACAGTTAAAAGAGATTTATTAATGAAGACGGATTGAGGTGAACGGGATGGCGAACCGCAGCGACGATCAATGGAATCGTCCGTTACGGGACTTGAGAATATCCGTCATAGACCGATGTAATTTTCGGTGCCGATATTGTATGCCTGAAGAAATATTTGGCCATGACTATCCGTTTTTGCCAAAAGAAAAAATATTGACTTTTGCGGAAATTACCCGCCTCTCTCGTATCTTTGTCTCGCTCGGCGTTACAAAGCTGCGTATTACTGGGGGTGAGCCGTTGCTGAGGAAAGATTTGTCCTCGCTCATTCATTCGCTAACTCAACTCGATGGGGTTGAAGATATTGCTATGACGACGAACGGTGTATTTTTGCCTAAATATGCAGCGTCACTACGGGAGGCGGGGCTGAAGAGAGTGACGGTTAGTCTGGATTCGCTGGATGACGGTCGATTCCGCCGCATGAACGGGGGGAGAAGCAGTGTAAAGGCAGTGCTGGAAGGTATTGAAGCTGCAGCTCAAGCGGGAATGCAGGTAAAAATAAATATGGTCGTGCAAAAGGGCTTTAACGATCAGGATATTGTGCCTATGGCCGACTATTTTCAAAAGAAAAAGCATATTTTGCGCTTTGTTGAGTTTATGGATGTAGGTAACACCAATGGCTGGAAATTGGATCAGGTTGTTTCCAAGCAGCAAATCATCGAAACCATCCATGAGCACATGCCGTTAGAACCTGTTCCACCCCAATACAAAGGTGAGGTGGCGACGCGCTACAGGTATCTGGACAGAGACGGGGAAATCGGCATCATTTCATCCGTTACGGATGCTTTCTGCTCCACATGTACACGGGCGAGAATTTCTGCTGAGGGCTCCTTGTACACATGCCTGTTTGCGTCTAAAGGGTACAAGCTTCGCACGATGCTGCGGTCCGAGCAATCCGATGATGAGATTAGATCTTACATTGAGCGTGTTTGGAGAGGACGTACCGACCGCTATTCAGAGGAACGATTGACTCATACGAAGCAAGCATCGTCCAAAATTGAAATGTCACATATCGGCGGGTGACCGAAGAGCCAGCCTGTCAGAAACAAGGGAGTTGAGCACATGGAAAAGCCGGCTGAGGTAAAACGCGAGATCCTACGTTATCGGGACGGTCAGATCAAGCGTTTTGAAGACACAGTGGTGACGGAGTATCCAGTGACCATTAAAATCAATCAGCAGGAATTTGCCACCATGGTTTGTACACCAGAGTATGTAGAGGATATGGTAGTAGGCTTTTTGGCCTCTGAAGGCGTCATTCAACGGTATGATGATATCGAAGATATTTGGGTTCAGGAAAAAGAAGGTTTTGTTCATATTAAAACCCGTCGGATGAATGAGTTTTATCAAAACTTTCATTCCAAACGATACATTACCTCCTGCTGCGGAAAAAGTAGACAGGGATTTTACTTTATAAATGATGCTAAAGTGGCAAAAAGAATGAATGATGCCCATGTTACGGTGTCTTTTGATGACTGTTTCCGCCTGATGAATTTGATGCAAACCTCGGCACATACGTTTCAGGAGACGGGTGGCGTTCACAATGCTGCGCTGTGTGACAAAGACGGAATAATCCTGTCCAGAATGGATATCGGCCGCCACAATGCGCTTGATAAAATCTATGGGCACTGCCTAAAGCATGATATTATATTACAAGATAAAATCATCGTATTCAGTGGGCGCATCTCGTCTGAAATCTTGTTGAAGGTTGCGAAAATTGGTTGTGAGGTTGTTTTGTCCAAGTCAGCTCCCACAGAGCTTGCACTTGAATTGGCAGAGGATCTGGGGATTACTACCATCGGTTTTATACGAAGTCGTTCTTTGAATGTGTATACGCACACGGAGCGGATTGATGAACTGGTTGAATCTAAAATATAATATAAAAATATCAATGTAGACCATCATAGTTAACCAGCATGGAATAAAACCTTTCGAGGTATTAGTTCATGTTGGTTTTTCTTGGTGTATATGCGATGGTTAGTCCTTGTACTGAAAGGGGGGAACCTACTTAATGAACTATCATATTCAAGTATTTGCCGGACTTGCAGAACTGATGGGAAGGCCTATGATTACGGTGCCTGCTGATCAGGAGACGATGACCGTCAACGCATTAAAAGACTTGCTGTCCAAATATTTCCCTGAAGCAGCGGCCCAGTTGCAGGGAGCTTTTGTTGCCAGAAATCAAGCCTATGCCGCTCCTGAGGATCTGGTTAGTATACATGATGAAATTGCGATTATTCCTCCGGTTTCAGGAGGATAAGCTCCAGTAACAGGCTAGGTGAATTCGATAGATAAGGGAACAAAGGGGGTCAGATGCATATGCAATACCATATTCAATTATTCGCAGGTATGGCGGAGCAATTTGGTGACGTGCTCACTGTGGAACTTTCACAGGAAACGGTGACCATTGCAGACATTCGAACAAGGCTGAATGAGTTGTACCCGGAGATAGCTTCACAACTGTCTAGTTGTTTTTTTACCCATCATCAAAAGTTGGCTTCTCCAGATGAACTTGTGCTTCCAACAGACGCAATTGCTCTTCATCAGTCAGCTCCCGGAAT
The DNA here is from genome assembly GCF_053006485.1 of Paenibacillus sp. JJ1683. Lineage (NCBI taxonomy): Bacteria > Bacillati > Bacillota > Bacilli > Caryophanales > Paenibacillaceae > Paenibacillus > Paenibacillus sp. JJ1683. The sequence goes on along the minus strand of NZ_CM129820.1, from coordinate 3,934,704 downwards.
GGAGACGGTCGTTTCTAAATGCGGATTATATGCTATTACCTACGACCCGATTGATGCCGATGAGGTAACCTCTAAGGTACACGACCCTTCGCATGGGGCTTCATTAACCTTTAAGGGTACGACCCGGGAATTTACACAAGGTCAGCGAACGGTGCTGCTTGAATATGAAGCATATGTGCCGATGGCGATGAACACGATGAAGCGAATTGGCGACGAAATTGCTGATCGCTGGCCGTCAACGCGCACTGCCATTACACATCGGCTTGGTACGGTAAGGATTGGAGAAACCAGTGTCGTGATTGCTGTTTCTGCTGCACACCGTGATACTTGCTACGAGGCCAGTCGCCATGCTATTGAACGCTTGAAGCAAATCGTACCAATTTGGAAAAAGGAAGTGTGGGAGGATGGCTCCGAGTGGAAGGGGCACCAGCTGGGTGGCTGGAATCCTCATAACACCCCATAACTTTTGAGTTAGGCGGGACATCTGAACTTTTATCTTGTCTGATCGACTTGCAGCAATTAATGGATTAGAAGTATGGGGGCGTAAATAACGATGTCTGAAATGAAAAAGGACCCAACAACGGATGCGGATGCAGAAGCACACATGCAGGCGTCCCACGCCAGATATTCAAGACAAGAATTATTCGGAAAGATCGGGCTGACAGGACAACAAAATATCCGCAGCAAGCATGTGTTAATGGTAGGTGCTGGAGCACTAGGAACGGCCAACGCGGACATGCTGGTGCGAGCGGGCATCGGACGGTTGACGCTGGTAGATCGAGATTATGTAGACTGGAGTAACCTACAACGCCAGCAGCTCTACGACGAAGCAGATGCTCGTGAACAGATACCCAAGGCAGTGGCCGCCCAGAGGCGATTGCAGCAAATCAATTCGGACGTGGACATCCGTGCGCTAGTCCAAGACGTATCACTAGAGGAAATCGGCGACATTGCAGCAGGAGTGGACCTCATCGTAGATGCCACTGACAATTTCGATACACGTCTGCTTATTAACGATTACGCCGTCAAGCACCAAATCCCCTGGATATATGGAGCGTGTGTAGGTAGTTACGGAACAACCTTTACGATCGTTCCAGGACAGACACCCTGTCTGCATTGCCTGCTCGGAACCGTACCGCTCGGCGGCGCAACCTGTGATACGGTCGGTGTGATCAGCCCGGCTGTACAGATGGTGGCAGCTTACCAAAGTGCCGAAGCATTGAAGCTGCTCACTGGGGACAATTCAGCCTTGCAGGGCAAGCTGATTTCCTTCGATCTATGGAATAATCAACATCAGGCGATCCAAATCAGCGCCATGAAAAAAACGGATTGCCCGACGTGTGGAGAGCATCCGGTGTATCCATTTCTACAATTGGAGCATCAGGCTAAAACGGCTGTACTGTGCGGACGTGATACGGTTCAGATCCGACCGGTCACGGGCGCTGTACGCAATCTGAACGAAGCGGCCCGTCTGCTATCCCGTCAGGGGGGCCAAGTGGAGCATAATCCATATCTAGTGTCCGTTGTCATTGGAGCGCATCGGTTGGTTCTTTTTCAGGATGGACGCGTTCTGATCCATGGCACCAAGGATATCGCCGAGGCGAGATCTATTTATCACAAATATTTGGGTTAACCCAATAGATTCAGACCTTAATGAGCTGCGCACTGTCACCTCATTACGGAATTTAGAGGACAGGGGAAGAACAAGTTGAAAAAGAAATTCGGGTACATATTCACATTCGTTGGATTGTTGGCATGGGTTCTGGCTGGATGCTCGTCTCCGGCTGCTGTACAGTCGACAGCGCCTGCAGCCAAAACAGAGTTGATCGTATCTGCCGCTGCGAGTCTTCAAGATAGTCTGAATACGCTCAAGGAACAGTATGAAAAGCAGCACCCAGATATCAAGCTTACCTTTAACTATGCGTCATCCGGTACTTTACAGAAACAAATTGAGCAGGGTGCACCCGCTGACGTATTTATTTCGGCAGGTATGAAGCAAATGAAGGCTTTAACCGATGCATCATTAGTGGAAAAAAATAGCGTACTGCTTCAAAATAAACTGGTTGTGGTTGTTCCGCAAGATAAAGCCAAGAGCACAGACAACAAGGGTATTACACTCAATGATCTGACAAGTCCTTCTTATATGAAGCTTGCCGTTGGGGAGCCTACTACCGTTCCGGCCGGACAGTATTCCAAAGAATCGCTGACAAAGGCCGGATTATGGGACAAGCTGGAACCGAAAATGGTATTCGCCAAAGACGTAAGACAGGTATTAAATTATGTTGAAACAGGCAATGCCGATGCTGGACTCGTTTATTTGACAGATGCCAAATCATCCGATAAAACGGTCGTAGCGCTAGAAGTACCTGAGGAATTGCACGCACCTATCCTGTATCCAGAAGGCATCGTAAAGGCAACCAAGCACAGCAAGGAAGCAGGCGAGTTTGTTGATTTTCTGCGTACAGATGAAGCCATGAGCGTATTTAGTAAAGATGGATTTTCAGCTCCAGCAGAAACAACCGGGAAATAGAATTCACAGATAAAGGAGGGGGTCCCGTTGGATTGGTCGGCTTTTCTTCCTCCGGTTATCGTATCTGTTAAAGTCGCTGTCGTTGCCAGTATCATTGTCTTTTTATTAGCAACTGTGGTAGCTCGGATGATGGCGAACTGCAAGCTGCGGAGAGGAATCAGTGTGATTGAGACCGTTCTACTTCTTCCACTTGTTTTGCCTCCTACTGTTGTCGGCTTTATATTGCTCATCTTGCTGGGAAGGAAAAGTTGGATTGGCGCTGCCTTTGAAAGCCTGTTCCAGCAGACGATTGTATTTACATGGGGAGCCGCAGTGGTGGCGGCGGTAGTTGTTGCTTTTCCACTGGCTTATCGGACGATCAAAGCAGGTTTTGAAGCTGTAGAACCCGAAGTAGAGCAGGCTGCACGTGCGCAAGGTGCCAACGAATGGCAAGTGTTTCGCCATATTACGATGCCCCTTGCCTACCGACCGCTCATTTCAGGGTACATTCTCGGATTTGCCCGAGGGTTAGGGGAATTTGGTGCTACACTGATGCTTGCGGGTAATATTCCTGAACAGACTCAAACCCTGCCTACGGCGATTTACACCGCGTCCGAGGTCGGAAATATGACACTCTCCTGGAGCTGGGTAGCCGTCATTATCCTATTCTCTTTTATCATGTTGATGCTATCGAATCGACTGGTGAAGGACTAGTCCGTTTGGATTCAGTAATATACGCAGTCTGTCCGATCGGGCGGGCTGCGTTTTCTTTTCTATGACGTTCAATGGTAAGCATGTTCCAAGAATCACTTTCGCTTCATCTCTGTTTTATATGATAGGAATCGGTTATGATGGAAATAGTAACAAGGATTTTAGTAGATTTAGGAGAGCGGTGCGATATGAGAAAGGAAACGGGTTTTAACGAAATTATTCGAAAAGTACGTAAAGAGCTATTTGGAAAAGGCCCGGAACGCATACATACAACCTTTGTAGATAATATGGCCATCACAATGCTATACGGTAATTTAACTCCATCCGAAAAGTTTCTTGCACAAGAGGATGCAGGAAGAGAGATGGTGCATGCAGCTCGAACCAAAATGGTACAAAAAATCTATCCTGTACAGTTCAATAAAGAACTGGAGGATTATATGGATTCCCGCTTACTGCATTTATTTTCAGATATTAAAGTGGAAGAAGATATAGCCATCTCCGTTTTTGTATTTGAGGATAATATTGCTGTGAAATAAAAAGAGAAGGTGAAACCGACATTGGATTGTAGATTGTTGGAGAGTTCAGCAGCACCTTTGATTAATAGATACTATGAAAAGCGAAGGAGCTACATAGTTTATGAAAAAAGATGATTTTGGAAATAGAATGAAGGAATATGAAAATGCTTATAGATTAAATCTGCCCCGCCGTTTACCCGTAATTATCAGAATCGATGGTGCTCATTTTCATACTTTTACACGTGAGATGACGAAACCTTTTGATGAAAAGCTAATCTTTGCATTATGGGAGACATGCAAATATTTGGCCTATAATATTATGGGCTGTAAACTGGTGTACCATCAGAGTGATGAAATCTCTCTGCTTCTTACGAATTATGACAAATTAACGACACAATCATGGTTTGAAAATAATCTTCAAAAGATGGTGTCTATATCTGCTTCTTTGGCTACTGCCAAATTTAATGAGGAAATCCAGAAAGTTTATCCGGATAAGCCTCTAGCCACTTTTGATGCAAGAGCATGGGTTTTGCCTCACGATGAGGTTGCAAACTACTTTCTATGGAGACAACAAGACGCTACTAAAAACAGCATTTCTATGGTAGCTCAAGCTCATTTCAGGCATTCAGAACTACAAGGATTGAACGGAAATCAGCTTCAAGACAAGCTTTTTGTGGAAAAAGGGCTGAACTGGAATGACCTTCCGGTCTGGCAAAAGCGGGGAGTCTGCATTACCAAACAACAGTATAACAAAGGAGAAGCCGTCAGAAGCAAGTGGGATGTTGATCATGACACACCAATCTTTTCACAAAATAGAGATTATATTAACCAATATGTATACCTGGACAAGGATGTGTGAGGTTTGGAGTGTGTCATTTTTATAGGAATTCAGGCTTCGGGCAAGTCGACTTTTTATAAAGAACGATTCTTCAAAACACATATGCGGATAAATCTTGATATGCTTAAAACACGGAATAGGGAAAATATGTACCTTCAGACCTCCATCGAAACGATGCAGCGTTTTGTAGTGGACAATACCAATCCCACAGTCGAAGAACGAAAGAAATATATAGATGCTTGTAAAAACAAGGGATTTAAAATCATTGGCTACTACTTTGAACCTGATTATGCTGAATCTATTAAGCGTAATGAGCAGCGCACAGGCAAAGAGTATATTCCTGAAATCGGTATTAAAAGTGTAATGAGTAAACTAGAGGTCCCAAGTTACGAAGAAGGATTTGATGAAATTTACAGCGTGATTTCGAGTGAAGGGACGTTTCGGATCGAAAAGCAACCATAGAACCGTACAATTTAGGAGGAGCATCCATGAACATACCAGAGAGATTTATCAAACGTTTTCCAGCATACGAGGACGTATTTGCCAGCGATCTTGAACATCACCGCAAGCACTTTCTGCCAATTTGCTCGATTAATCTCCAATTTTTATTTCCAGAGCAGGACGAGTGGCTTCATTTTGTTTCCGTAAAAGAAATCCACGAAGGCTGTGTGGGTGAAAATACTCAGCAATTTCATACCTTATATACCAAGGAAGATATGCTGGGATTCGATGTAATTGACGGCAAATACAAATTCGAAGCAGACTGGAATTATTTTAGTCTTCATCAGAAAGCGCAGTTGGAGGCTACCTATGAAGCGCTGAAATCTACCGGAGATAAAGCGTACCTACGTATGAAGAGAGAAGTCATGGCACTGGACGGACTGGAACAGGTGTACATAGCTAATGAACAAGACTACGAAGCTCGCAAAGCATTTTTCCTGGAAAACCATAAAATTTATCCATATTCCTCCTTTGGAGAGGCCAAAAAGTCTGTGGAAGAGCTCACTCACGATTTTGAGGAAAAACAATCCAGTGGCTGGGGGCTAAGCTTTCCCGAAGTCAACGGTATTCTGGATGATATCGCATTTCAGTCTGATGAGGCCCAAAGCTACATCAAGGAATATGACGAATCCTTGGAAGAGATGCTCCAGTTCGAGCAAACCAATCTGCTTCATGTGCCTAAACGTGCCAATGGTGAGACATTTACCTATATCGGTTCTTTCACCGGATATTATTTTCAAGCGTTTGGAGCCGATAAGGTTTACTTATTTTATGATAGAGAATTAAGGAAAGCGATAATTTGCTTCGAGTATTCCTAGGATATAGAAAAAGCTCCCGAGATGGGAGCTTTAAAATTTATTTCTTATTGATCTTCACATCGTGCTCTTTAGCCAGTGTGTTAACCTGTTCACCAAAATCTCTGAAGAGCTTTTTACCCTCGCTAAGCTTGGTGTTACTTTCATTAATTAAGTTTAGATCTCCTTTTTCCAACGCATCGATCATCGTAATGAGTGCTTCTTTTTGAGTGCTAACCGCCTTGATGTAGGTTTCGTGGACGGCCCGTACCTCAGGAGTTTCCGTCTTTACTGCTTCAACTTTATCGAGGTATTTGGTGTATTCTGGGATAATATCATCTCGTAACGTATTATATAGTGTTTCATCATCTGTGAAGTTATCCCCGGTCACAGATTCATATTTTTCAGTTACTGCTTTTTCATCTTGTGTTAACGGAAGCATTCCATCATTCACATAGGTAATTAAATCTTTTTTTACCGGATCGGTAGAGCAAGCTGCCAAAATTGAAAAGCAACACAATACTAACATAAATATACTAAGTTTTTTCATCTGTATTCCCCTTTTTCTATGTATGTTTATGGGTAATTAGATATATTACTTAGTCTAAAAGAACTACCCATATCAGTTTATTATATCGTATGAATAAGAGAATGGTAGGGTTTTTATGGTAAAAAGGTGTCTAAAGTAAGTCTATTATCCTAGTATTATCATTTAATCTATGGATTCTAGAGCTTTCTATTTTAGGAAATGACGACTAAAAATATTTGCTACAATATATTCCATTAGAACCAAGAATGTTTTATGATAGAGACAACAGCCTAGAAGATACCCTGATTCTCCAGGGAATAGCGGGAATTCCTTAAACCATTTGAGAGGGGATTTCAGTATGAAGAGGTTCAGAAAGGCTATTTCAGTTATGCTAAGCATGATGCTCCTGTTTGCTTTTGGGATGACTGCAAACGCGAGTCAAGGCACAGAGATGAACAAGGAAAAACAAGCTATTGAAGCTGATTCTAGTTTTCAGCTAACAACGAACAACGAGGATGTTATTGAGCATTTAACCCGGGTGGACAAGCCTAAAGGTATTACATCCTCCGTTTATAACATGCAGGAAAATATCAATTTTAAAGCACCAGAGACATTCTCTTTGAAAAGGGAGACCCTTCCTTCCCTGAAAGCTAGTCCAACGGCAGCCACAGCTTCTTCTGCTACGTATTCAGGTACAATTACGGAAGAGGGAGGCACACAGTTTTTATATCCGATTTATGTGAAGCCAGGTGAATTGTTGCAGGCACAGTTGGATGGTCCATTTTCAGAGCAGCTTGACTATGACTTATACTTGTACGAATTTGATATGACAACAGGGGATATCAACCCCAATGCTATTGACGCCTCCACCTATGGAACCTATTTTAACAAGTATGAACAGGGATCGGCATCACTTCCTGAAAACGTAGGAAGCCGCAATGCTACCGGATCTGAGAAAGCTTACGCAGTTGCAGTCCATTCCAAAAAGGGATCGAGCATAAATGATCCTTTCTATTTAACCGTGGATGTAAACTCCCAATATGATGCCTATGAACCGGATGAGAGTGCTTTTCATGCCTATAACTTTACATTTAGTACAGGGGGATCTACCCTGAATTCACGCTCCATTCATTCAGGGATTGACAATGATTGGTATCAAATCACAATTCCTGTGAATCGAAATTATGATGGTTTGAATGTCAAACTGGACAGCACTTCGGAAAGCTACGGTTACAAAGCGGAAGTTTATGGGGCTCTTAGTGGCAACCAAATGGCGCTTCTGCCGCAAACCAATCATAATGTCACTTTGAATACGGGAACCTACTATGTGCGAGTGTACACCACAAACCAGTATTCACCCGACCATTTATATGCACTCACACTTAAACCAGTACTTCGGGCTGGAAAAATTGTAATTAACGGTTATGACTCTAAAAACGGTCCGAATGACTATCCATCCTACTCTTACGGTCGCCATTATCGGGTTAATGGAAACACCAGCCTGACTGTAAAGGGTGTTGTTACTACAACGGATAATTATCCAGTAGCAAATGCACCAGTTAATGTGACATGGTTGAACCAGAACTGGACTGAAAGCAGCGGGAATCGAACTCGTACAGGTACTGGTTATACGGATCAAAATGGAGCCTTTAGTGTGACCCTTTCCCTGCCGCATTCTACGGGAAGTATTGCAGAATACTTGTCTGGTCCCATAAGCTTTACACATTACTATGATCTTTCAGGTGTAGCTGCCCAGGTGTCAGGTACTTCACTTACAGCTACAGATATTGTATATCACTTTGCTTATAGCATTTATGGTGGTTGATGTACTGTCTATAAAGCAATGACAACGTCAGATTGTTTATTTTAACAATTTATATTCAGAGTCAGGATCTTGCTTCAAAAATTGTTCATTTTTAGGACAAAGCATATATTCATTCCATATATGCTTTGTCCGATATATATAGCAACAGGGTTACATTACATCGTACATACGCCTTAGATTGCCTGTTACAAACATGACAGGAGGAAGTAGAATGAATTTTGAACCTCTTAAAGCACAACAAGCGGTTCTTAGCTCTGGTAGCTTACGGATCAATCCGACAAGCAAGCAAGTTCCGTCCCCCCAGCTACATGAAGAAAAAGTGTCCAGGTTCGTCGTTCAGGACACCGTGGAGATTAGTGAAGCTGGCAGAAAGCTGGCTGAGGGGGATATCGTGTCACATGCTGCCAAGTATTTTGGCACAACTCAGATCAACGATGCATTAAACCGGGTTTTGGAGGGCCAACCGGAAGAAGTATCCGATGCTGTGTACAATATGATTCAATCCAATTTTATCGTCGATGGAACGGTAACGGATGAGAAGCAGCGCGCGGTATTGCTGGAGATGGGAGTTTCCCAGTCCAAGTATATTGCGGATCATTACATGGAAGGCGATAAAGCCAAGGAATTTATGCAAACCATGAACCAGATAGCTGGTATTGCCTTGACACGAACCATTGATTCAGAGACCGGAGATATTAGCTACACGACTCCTACAGATCGTCCGATAGGTGCCCCTGAGGACTACGTCAAGCTGTCGGAAGTGATGAAACAGGTCGATCCTCAAAAATATACTGCGTTCATGAATGACATTAAGGGTGGAGGAAATGGATTAAGCCAGCTGTTGAGTTTTGCACAAAAGGTTCCTCAAAACCCCGATTGGATTAATAAATACAAGGAACGTACAGAACAGACTGAAGAGCTGTTAAATAAACCACAGTTAACGAATCGGTTTGACAAAGCGGATACATCCTCAGCTTCCGCGTTTATGAATAGTATGCAAAATCTTCTTAAGGAATCTTCTGCTCCTGAGGATTCTTACATGCAGAATATGCGGGGATTTTTTCGGAACTTGGGTGTTCAGGCCAATTAAAGTTTCAAAAGGGTCTCTGGGATGAGTGTTTCGAAAATTTATTTCAGTTCATTTTGCTGTTCTGTTTACATCCTGTTTGGAACGAAGTATAATAACTTCAAAACATACTCGTGAAATTGAGGAAGCACCTCAAACTTAGGCATTACTGCCTTCGTTTGAGGTGCTTTTTCTATTTTAGCCAAAGCGAGTACGTAGAACTCTTTGAAAATAAAATAAAGTAAGGAGAAGTGTATGTATCGAAAAAATAAACGAAAGGTTAGGAAGCACAATAAATGGGTGTATGGAGTACTGGCTTTACTCCTCTTATTAATGGCCATTCCCATATTTCCGGAAAGGGTATCAGCTGCTACCCAGGAAATCATCGGAGGTCCTTTTTGCCAAAATAATTTGCCAGGTGGTGGCGACAGTTGGGGCTCTTGGTCAGGAAGTGGAGTAGGAGCAACGGAAGTATACACTGGCATGGGGTCGGCAAGGTATACATGTGATGGAACTAAACAGCCGACAAATCGTTTTGTTGATATTGGAAGATCTATTAAGACTTCGGATTACAGGATTTTTGTTTACATTGAGGGGTCTTATCATACAGATATATATACATCTAATGCCGCCGCAGGCGACAGCTGGAGACCCAACGGAACGAATTTATATACATGGACTAATGTAACGAAATTCTATGCCAATAGCTATTACCAGGGAAAATGGATAGATATCACCGACTCTATTACATTAAGGGATGTACGATATTTCAGAGCGATGGGAACTAGTCAACAGACAAGTGATGAAATATCCAAGTTTGGAATTCGTATTATTCCCAAATCAGACTTGATGCCTAAACCACCCCAGATTCATGCTGGTGCAGAGGGACAGGCTGTTACAGGGTGGACCAAAGAGCCTGTAACCGTGTGGATTGATGGGGATGTGGCTCCTGAAGGATTAAAGTACTATGAATATAGCCTGAATGGAGGAGCATTTCAGCAATATATTGGTCCCTTCACTGTCAATGATCATGGTGTAAATACAATTTATGCCCGAACAGTGGACGTCAATAACCAGTATAGTGGTCTTTCTTCCGCCAATGTCCGAATAGACAGGATGCCACCAACTCCCCCCATTATAGATGCAACAGGAAACAGTAATGAATATACCATTTCATTACAACCGGGCGCAGACGATTATTCTGGACTAGCCCATACTCAATTTCGATTGTCCGGTGTTGTGAATCAGGCTTGGCAGGATTATGGTGGAGTGTTTCATGTCAATCAAGATGGCAAAAGCACAATTTATGCTCGTTCCATTGATAATGTCGGTAATGTAAGCCGGGAGGTAAGCAAAGAAGTCACCGTTGATAAAAAGGGGCCGACGGCTCCTGTTATACTGGCTAGCGAAACGGGTCCAACGAACCGTGATGTGGACATTGCCATTGAGTCGGGAAGTGACTCTACAAATGGAATTAAGAAGACACAGTATCGTTTGAGTCCAACTGGGGAGTGGCTGACATACAATGGCATTTTTACATTAAATGCAGAAGGGAGTTACGAACTATCAGCGCGGACGATCAATAATCTTGATGTGTCTAGTCCCATTGTGACTCAATCGGTTATGATTGATCGAACCAAACCCACCCCTCCGAAAGTTATGTTTTCTGAGGTAACGAATCCTAACCGATATATCAATAAACCAGTACAGTTTACACTCTCGGGTGCAACGGATACTACAGCAGTGCATTATGAATATCAATTGGGTTCTGGCGCTTATGTGCCTGGTTCATCGGGAATATTAAATAGTTCCGGAATTGTAAAAGTAACTGCTCAAGCTGTAGATGCAGCTGGAAATCGAAGCGTTCCGGTGAACGCAATGTCTTATATCGATTTGGAGCCGCCGAGCATTCAACTGACACCCAATATGCGTGAATGGAAAGATACTAATATTCATGTGAACATGCGATATGCTGACCAGTACTCAGGGATTGAACCATCTTCAAGGCAGTACAAAGTCACGAACAGCTCCGATTCACCTGAAAACTGGGAGGCTGCAGTCGATCCCATAGTCCAGCTGGATCTTTCAAATGAAGGTGAATGGTATGTCCATGCGAAGGTGAAAGACCAGGCAGGAAACATGTATGAAACGGTCAGCAGTGCACTTCGCATTCAAAAGCAACCGCAGCCTGTTGTGCTTTCGGCAACATCTGTACGCAACACAGAGGTTGATTTGCAATGGACTCTCCCCTCTGGTCTTGATGATGGTTATGTCTATACAGTCCGAAATCTAACAACAAATGAGGTTTGGGATGTTAACCATCCGACAAATTTTTTTACAGATACAGGGCTATTAGGAGGACATCAATATGAGTATGAACTGCGTTGCAGTAATTATGTAGGAGGCAATGCATATTCTAATCGAGTCCGTGTATTAACGTTACCTGATGCCCCTGAGCATGTTCAGTTACGACCGGTCTCTCGTCATTCAGCAGAAATCATGGCCGACTTTACGCCAGTTTTTTCAGCTAATAAATATAATATTACAGCAGCGGACGCAAGTACGGGAGAAATCATATTTAGCGATACGGTTACACAGGATGTGTATAATCCGATTAAGGGGATGGAACCTGGTAAGTATTACGAAGTTTCTGTATCCGCTATAAACGCCATGGGAGAGGGGGCAGCAAAACATGTATCTTTTTTAAGTCTACCAGACAGCCCAAGCGGATTCCGAAATGTAACCGTAAGAGAAGATAGAATCGACTTGAAGTGGAATTCTGTAATCACTGCCACCTACTATGCTCTAGAGCGAGATAAGGTCTCGGTTTATAACGATGTATATACAGAATTCACCGATACTGAGCTTCAGGCGGGAACGGAGTATAACTATCGTATATCTGCTGAAAATGAAACAGGATTCGGAGACTATGCTCATCTCGGCGTTATGACATTACCAGCGCAGGTGACTACACTTTCAAGTGTAACGAAGGATGTATATTCTGTTGGTGTAGAGTGGCAAGATGTGCAGGGGGCTGAAGGGTACATCTTAAATGTTAACGATGGACCAAAGGTGCAGATCCCGCGTGGTATCCGTACTTATACTTTTGAGGGCTTGCCATCAGGCAGACCGGCCAATATAAAAATTCGGGCTTACAATCGAAGTGGCACGGGTCCAGATACGTCTATCAACGTATTAACACTACCGAATTTGGCTGTACAACTTGCAGTTGTAGATGTTCGCGAGCATGATGCCACATTGATATGGGCTCCGATTGATGGGGCAACTCAATATAAGGTAACAATCAACGGTCAAAATTATTATAGTACGGAACCACGGATAGTTGTATCTGGTTTAGCAGGTGGGAGTAACTACACTTTTCAAGTGAGCAGTGGGAACAGCAGTGGTTACAGCCCGCCAGCGTTGGGTGAACTGCTGACACTTCCGCCTCAAGTACAAAATGTAAAAGTTACGGAACTTGGGAATGGACAGATTTCGCTGACATGGAATGAAATCAAGAGTGCTTCCCAATATGCAGTAATCCGCAAAGATACAGGGGAAGTTTTTGACACTAGAGAAGCTTGCATCATACTTTCAGATATCCAGCCTGGTATAATTTACTCGTTTGGTATACAGGCGATGAATACTACGGGAGAAGGCGACGTTGCTCCCTTTACGTATCGTACATTGCCAGGTCAAATACCAAATCATGGGTTGGTTGTGAAAAGCGTAACGGATACCGATTTGCTTATTACATGGCCAGAAGCTCCGGGTGCGGATGCTTACAATGTCTACAAAAACGAGATGCTTATCGGCCATACGACTACTCAAGAGTTTAAAGTAGACGGATTAGATAGTTCTACATTGTATCGTATTACTGTTAAGCCAGTGAACACAAGCGGTGAAGGTAAGCGGGCAGAAGGTGAGGTGGAGACGCTACCGTCTCCAGCATTTGCGTTTTCCAAGATAGAAACAACCAATAGAGAATTTATCATCCATTGGGAGTCAGAACATGAAAAAGATATTTTCGTCCTCGCCAGTGAAGAAGGAACTGAGCTATATCGTGGCAAGGATCGAGGTTTTATCTGGAGACAACTGAGAGAGAAGCAATTGTATACCGTTCAACTTTGGGCAGAAAATAGTCAAGGAAAACGCACGGAGGCAAAACAAGCAAACGGCAAAACTACAGGGAACACTGTGGATACAGGTGGTGGAGCAGGAGGCGCAGGGAGTGCAAAACCGATTCAGACTGTTGTAGAGGAGCCGACAGAAACAAAAATAGAGTTCTTTCAAGGCTTAACAATCGAGACGAAGCCAAATCATTTTAGTGACATCGAGCGGGTACTTAATAGAGAGAAAATAAATGCGCTTGCCGATTTGGGCGTAGTGAAGGGGACATCCAGCACGCTTTTTGAACCAAACAGACCTGTAACACGTATGGAATTCACTTCGATGCTTGTTCGTTCTCTAAAATTACCGCTCGAAACGGATATGGCTCTAGAATTCGAGGATATTAATCCATCGGCGTGGTACGTTGATCTACTCAAAACAGCAATTAAGGATCAAGTCGCTCGAGGTTTTAGTAGCAAAGTATTTGGTCCAGATCGGGTCATAAACCGGGAGCAGGCTGCTAAAATGGTGAATAACATTATTAAGGCTACACCACAGCAAGAAAGCAATGTATACTCAGATTCTTCTCAAATTGTTGAGTGGGCCAGAAAGGATGTGCTTGGCCTAACTGAGATTAATTTAGTGCAAGGATATCCAGATGGCAGCTTCCGTGCCAAACAGGAAGTTACGCGTGCGGAAGCTGCTGAGATGATTTATAATATGCTTCAAATGAAATAACCAAAATTAGGGAGGGGGGCTGTGAGTAACGGTAATAATTGAGACTGATTTGGTTGATAACTGAGACATTTTTGGGTATATGTTTGAGACATTTTTAAACCAGTAGAAACAAAGCTCCTTGTTTCTATTGGTTTTTTTGTGTTTCTATTTACTATATCTACCCTATATATGCTAACATATGGTACAAGGTCAGGAATATAATAGGCATTCCGTCTGTACAGTATGTTGGATGGAATACGGAATTGATACCTCAGATAACATGTGGAAATCAATTAATGACTGGGTTGGTATAATTAAGAGAACACGGGAGATTCTAAAGAATACACAATCGGTGAGTGAAATAGCACGTCGACTAGGAAGGTCCAATAATACTGTGTACAAGATCATGGGATATTTAAACAAAAATAAGCTTTTGTCAAGGGAGTTATCTAAAAAATTCGGTCCAACCAGAACATGTAGTAGTGATTTGGTACAGATTTTTAGAGGGGATTTAAATTGGGAGGGTAAACTCGGATTACTACAGAACTCAAGAGCGATTTTAGGTTGGAATATTAACGTTCTACTATTATTTATTTGATCCTTCTGTGCAACGGTATTTTATATTTAATGCCCTATTTAAATAAAGAACATTATCAAAGGAAAACAATAGAACGTCAGAATTATAACAGTGCTGAACTTGTAGATCAATTGGAGAAAGCTCTTCAAACATTTGTGTATGAAAATCTTAAAATATCTCATAAGGCAATTGCTCGATATCTAAAAATTCCATTTTCTGCTTTGGGAGTAAACGGACTGGGTAATAGAATCTCTAAAGCAATTAGAAAGCAAAACCACAATAAGAAAAAGTTAAAGGAAAAATATCTTTGGTCACTTGCAAATGAGTACATCAAAACACACGATCATGAACAAATTACATTAAGGGATGTAGTCACATTTTTAGGGATGTCTTATAGCAATATAATCACGAATTATAACGGATTAAACAATAAAATAACTTCAAAAATAGAAGAAACTAAAGAGAAACTAAGACAGGAAAGAATCAATAAGTATAAGGCTGATGTAGACTTCGTGATTTCTGATTTGCTCCAAAAAGCCGGCCGGATAACAGTTTGTACAGTATTAGAATACACGGGGGTATCTTACCATACTTTATATAAATCTATGCCCGAAGTATTACTGTATATCCGTAAGGAGAAAGATAGACTAAATTTTAATAAAATCCCCAAGTGCTGTACAAATCTCTTCAACTCGCATAGCAGCCATTGGCAGAAAAAAAGGGTTGTCCCATAAGTCATAAAAATGACTAGGGACGTCCTATTCTCCAATTGTAAAACAATAAGAAACCGTTCCTGGGTAAAATGGAGGTACCACCCGACCATTTGAAAGGATATGGTTTCTTTGTACATTCAATATACCATTATGAGATAAAAAGAGGAGTTACGCAGGACTATCCCTCATCCATGTTATGTGGCTTTGTGGCCAGCCCCTCAATTAATGTCTATTAGTTCTTAAACCTTCAATAAATATGCGGTGTAATCCATCAAGAACTCGTTGGCTTGTAAAGCCTTCATCTTGGAGAGGGTAATCAATATTGTGAAGCACGGCCAGCAGGGCTTCAATAGTATATGAAATGTCCACCCCGGATACGTCTCCCTGTTCAATGGCCTCATTTAGCAGATTTCTGCTTATATTGCGCATCCATTGACATAACGGAGATTGTAACGGACGATGCCCGGTTGAGGCCCGGCTGACCTCACAGAGCCAAGGAACTTTCGCCTCTAAAAAAGAGACATATCTTACGATTACATGGTAAAGCCGGTCCAAGGCAGCGGTTTCTGGGGATTGATCAAGAAATGCTTGAACTTCATCAAACAAAGGTTGGTATTCTTCATACGCGATCTCCTGACATATGTCGCCCTTATCCGAGTAGCGGCGGTATAGGCTTGCTTGTCCTACTCCAGCAGTCTTCGCAATCTGATGCATATTGACATTGTAAACACCGTTTTTGATGAAAAGTTCTCTAGCCGCCGCCAAAATTCGTCTTCGGTTTAACTCCTCTCTGGGAATTTTCAGAGAGACAGATTGCGATTCTGAATTCACCATAAACATCTCCCTTCATCATTAATTTAACTGTTATTTAACACGAAAAACGGACAATATGTCCGTTTTTTGTGTATAGGACATGTTGTCCGTCTTCATAATTATAATACATTTCGTGAAAAATTAAAAATACATTCATTTGGGTGACCGATGAGCTTTTTTTTATTTCTTGGTATAGTGCTTTTTGTAAATTGGAGGCAAATGCGGTTCAATGCCCGATAGGTCCAGTTCCTTTAAACTTGCGATCGTATGAATAAACTGCTCGTATGCTTTTTTCTTGTCGCTCGTCGTATCTGTTCCGGTTTCGGTCGATGCTTCCCTGCTAACTTCAGAGTTAAGTTGCTTTTGATCCATAGATTACCCTCCATCAAATATAGTCAGGCTTACAAATCCGGATGTCTCTTGTGCCAGTCTGTATTCATTTCATAAGTATTGCCGATACCTAGTACTGTCGCTTCTTCGAAGGGGCGGCCAATCAATTGCATATTAATCGGCAGACCGGAAGGTGAGAAGCCGCAAGGCATGCTCAGGCTAGGTAAGCCAGTCAAATTGGTCGGAACCGTAAATGAGTTCAATCTGAATACACTAGCATCATCATCTGCACGCGGCGCAGTGATCGGTGTTGCCGGCGTCAACAAGATGTCGATTCCGGACAATGCATTCAAAAAATCATTGACAATTAGTTGCCGGGCCCGCTGAGACTGAAGGTAAATGGAAGCCGGAATATCTCTACTGCTTTCAAGAAACATTCGGACGTCCGGTCCATACTGTTCCAATTCTGTCTCAAGCCACTTCTCGTGGTACGAGTACATTTCCGTCATCATAATGGCCATCGTCGCACTTCTAACATGTTTGATCAGGGGCAGGCTAACTTCGATGATTTCTGCTCCCAGTTCTCGGAATTTATTGATAGCGGCCTTCATCGCAGCTTCCACTTCCGGCATCAAATCCTCGTAATAGTAGCTTGTCGGCAATCCGATACGCACACCTCTGAGACCATTCGGATACATCTTGATACCTGGCGCAGGCAGATCGACAGTCGATTCATCCTTTGGATCGAAGCCAGACATCACATCCAAGCACAGGGACGCATCCATGACACAGCGGGTCAACGGACCCGAGTGGTCCAATGACCAGGCCATTGGAATGATACCATACCGACTGACCCGACCGTACGTCGGCTTCATCCCTACGACACCGCACAAAGCAGCGGGTATGCGGATCGAACCTCCGGTATCCGAGCCTGTGCCCAGATAAGTAAGTCCAGCCGCTAAAGCAGAAGCCGAACCGCCGCTTGAACCTCCCGCTACAAGTTCAGTGTTCCACGGATTGAGGCAAGGACCAAAGTGCGGGCTAGTTGTTGTCAATCCCGCAGCGAACTCGTGAGTCTGTACTTTGCCTAGCAGAACTGTTCCAGCCTCATGTAGCTTAGCTGCAACCGTCGAATCGTAATCGGGGACGAAGCTGTTCAATATTTTTGAACCGGCAGTTGTTCGGATCCCTTTAGTGTAATATAGATCCTTATGAACGATGGGAATCCCGTGAAGGGGCCCTTTGTACCGACCATGCATAATATCGCGTTCCGATTGCTTCGCTTGTTCAATCGCCAGTTCGGACGTTTGGGTAACGAAAACGTTCAGTTTCGGATTCAAACGTTCGATGCGGTGAAGCGCATGTTCTGTAATCTCTACGGGGGATATTTTCCTTGTTCGGATCCCCTCGGCCAGCTCATGAATAGCAGCAAAGGACAGTTGGAAATTTAATTTACTCATCTATTCATCCTCCATATCTTTCGGACATGTCGTAAGTCTACCAAACTAATTACCATAGCTTCCGCTAGGATTTGCCTTTCTTGCGAATAAGTATGTCAGGATTGCCAACAGGGAAATGGTAAAATAAACAACAAAAAAAGGCATCTTTAGATCAATCAGTCGGCCGACCAGCGCAGGGCCGAATGCTCCGCCTAGGAGATAGGCCAGTGTGAAAATACCCATCCCCACACCCAGCTCAGCCGAACGGAGTGTCGTCGAAACTAAATTGCTGCTAGAGGTGAGGACACCGTTGAATCCAATCATAAGGATAATGATCAATAAAGCGTCGATCCATGGCGGCAAATGTACAGATACCCCCAGTAGTATAAATCCGCTGATGACGAGACTTTGCGACATGACAAGCACGCGGGAGCTTCCGAAACGATCTGTCCAACCTCCGATCCGGGATCCGAGCAAGGCTGCACAGGCGGCACCGGGAAGCATCAGCAGACCGATTTTACTAGTTGGTAAATGAAAGGAATTCTTCATCATGACAGGAAGAGTAAAGGTTAACCCCGTGTTGCATACGAAGGTAAGGAATCCAATCCCTAGAATTCGTCGGTAAGGAGCATTTTTCATGAAAGATGCATCGATAAATGGATGTTCTTTTTTCTGAATATGAGTACCGAACCATAGAAGAACTGCTGCTCCTGCAATGAGCATAAACCAATAGTTCGTAACCCCTAGCAACACCAACGCCAGTCCCGCGGAGAACAAAACAGCTCCGAGAAAATCGAATGAACCGCGGTCGTGTTTCTTGTCAGGAACATACTTGAATATCAAAGGGATAACAAATAGGCTCAGACTGGACACGATGAACAAAGCACGCCAGCCAAAGTATTGCTCCACGAAACCGCCGAACACAGGCCCGAAGCCGGAAGCAAAGGCAATTGTGGCGGATAAGGTTCCCAACACCCGTCCCTTGACTGTAGGCTTAAAATACAGGGTTACTGCCGCGTAAGACAGGGGAGAGATGGATGAGGCCCCTGCTGCCTGCAGCAGTCTTCCAATGATGACTTGCAAGTATGAAGCTGCAAAAAAGCCGATCATAGAGCCGAAAGCTAAAAGGATTAAACCAATGACATACAGCTGGCGAAAGGAAAAGGACTCCGTTAACTTGCCGTAAGTACCGGCGCCGATAGCCATCAAAATGCTGTAACCGACCATAACCCAGCTCACCTGCGAGGAGGTCAGGGCAAAGTCAGCGGAAATCGAAGGTATAGACAAATTAAACATGGTCATATTGATGTTTCCGAAAATAATGAGCAAGCAAAGTGTCCCCATTAATTTCCGCTCATTGCCGGATAAAGCCATTGATTGAGTATCCATAGCCTGTCCCTCCATTACAGGAAGTCAGGAAAGGTGCGGCATTTTTGCGCCTGATCTCTATCGTGTCCCAAGAAAACATAGGACGGCCTAACATCCTGAATTAACTCCTGCATGCGAGTAATCGATTTGGCAGCCATCTCTTGATCGAATGTCAAGAACGGTACGCTATTCTCAAAGTTCTCCCTAGTATAAGCAACATCAATTGTCAGTAGCACTGGGCCCGACTTTTCCGTTGTGACAAGGACTGATTGATGGCCAGGGGAATGACCCGGAGTGAATAAAATTTGAACCCCCGGAATTAATTCATGGTCACCCTCAATGATTTGATATTGTAAATCGGGCAGCCTGCACTCTAATGGAGAGTAATCCTCATTGTTTATGGCCGCATCATACTCTGCCCTTTGAATAAGGATCGGCGTATTGCGGAAATGCCCGTTTCCCCCAGAATGATCCAAGTGTAAATGGGAGCTAATGACCATTTGAATATCGTCAGGTCGATAACCGACACGCTTTAACACATTTACGATCGAGTCGCCGTCAGACATGCTGGGGACGACGCGCCCTTCACGTCTAGTCCCCTTGTAGTAATCGGGATTGTTGATAAAAGCGTCGGGCATTCCCGTATCGATGAGTATCGGCCCGCTGGTCGTTTCCAATAGAAAAGACCACACAGGCATTCCGACTAATTTCCCGGGGACAAGGGTTCGATTAACTGCCGATTGATCTAGGAAACATTCACCTACGGGTAAAAAATACAACTTTTTGATATACATCCCAGTTTCACCCTTCAGATTATAGATTCGGACAGTTTGTCCGTTTTGTTTTCATTATATCGGACAAATTGTCCGATGTCAATTTGTCATCGGCGGTTGGGCTTCGGCAAAAGCCTTACACCTGCAACAAGTAAAGATTGATTGAACAACTGCTACGGGCTGTGGAGTCGATCAGTTGGACTTAATTAATAAGGAAAGAATGAGTTTTATGAAACTAAGCCTAAGTCGAAAAGCTAATCTTGAAGGTATGCTGATAGGAGATCAAGTTACAATTGGAGGGCCGGCGGTAGAGGAGAACATCCGGTTTGAAGTATTGAGAAATGAATCGGGATTTGAAATTAAGGTTTTTGATCGATTGGAGAAGTGGCTAGCCTGCAGCCGGGTGCAGGTCGATATGTATGCCAATAATTGAGGACTTGAAAAGGGGATTTTTTATATGTATACCAATACCCGGAAAGATTCTTTCGAAACCTGAGACACAGATATGATATCTTTTTGAATGCCGAAAAGAAGCCTGACTGTCTCGTAATGCTCAAGTACCTGGTGGACGAGCTCATGGACAATAAGATAGATATTCATCTATATCATTTTGGTATGTATCTGCTCTACCCTTACGCATCCCGGAAGCAAGAAGAAGATGCAGAGGCAGTTGGCAAAAAGCGATCCGAGTTTATTAGTCATCTGCCACGATTTGAATTGAAAAGCAACGATGAATTTGTATCTGAAATGTGGTCCGATTTAATCTTACGACGGTACCCCGAAGTAGGAGAGGAAATTGTGACAGTGCCCTCTTTTAGTCAGCTTAGAATACTATTTACAGCGGATAACTTCGGAATCACACCGGAACATATTATTAGGATGCGGATTGGATAGAACCGATCCCTGGGCTGGAACTGAAAGTCAGGAAGTGGGTTGGGGAGAAGGACCCGATGACTCCGCAGCCGAAAAAAAATGGAATGATTGAAGATCTGATTACACTTGGACACAAAGGCAGCAGCAATGGCCTGCGGCATTTTGTTGCCGGTAAGCCGATCCAAGCGGGTAGCTACATGGAGGTTAAATTTGGGGGCGGCTGGATACCAGGGAGATACGAGTGGTCATTTGAGAAAGTAGCCCGATTAGAATTCACTCCTCTCGGCACGAATGGATTTCGATCCATGAGGGGCATCTAGTCCGGGTAAAAGCTTGAATGTTGTCATGCTGTACACGTTACTGACTTACAGGATCTTGGGGAGTCAGCGGTTACTGTGATCAAATGGTGGAAAATCCACGGCATGGAGACAACTGCAGAGATTTAAGGATTGGTGGGATGAAATGTTTAAGAGATTCAAATTTTGCTTCAGGCTTTATCAAGGGCGTTCGCTTGAAACTGTTTGCATAAGTTTTATATTTAGTTTTCTCGTTGGATTATTCTTGTATTTAGGTCATGCACCAGGTTTCATGGTTGTCAATCGACATTATGGCATTCTTCTTGGATTGCTTAGCTTTAACACGAATAGTCCGGTGGCTACGAGTTCCTGGTAAAGGGACGAATATTTACGGCTATTTTCGGTGGGATAATACGATAGAAATTCATATCGGAAAGGTTAAATCACCAATGGAGTTTCAGCGTCGGATTAGAAACACAATCAAATATGCTCGTGAAAAAGGATATCTTATTGAATACACTTCCGGCATATTGACGCAGGTATGAGTTACGGTAATACATGAGACGAATTTGGCTATACTTTTTTTGGTATATGTCTGAGACTTTTTTAGCCGGGCAGATCGCCTACAGTTTACTCAAACGGATGTTGTGTCGCTGTTGCGGTTCAGGTAGAACCAGTAGCTAAAAGGAATCTACTGGTTCTCATTTCTCTTCACAGTTATAGAATGACGAGTGATCATATTAGGGTGTGATTATGTTATTGTTGGAGGATAAGTCTCAGTTATAAAGCAAGAAAGTATCACTTATAACTAGAAATTTTAGGAATGTAAGAATAACTTTTGTCTCAAGTATAGCCTTTACTCATAGGGGCGTTGTCCAGCCCCCTTTTTTGTATTTTGTACTGGCTTATTCCGCAATATCGGGATTTATATTGGACGCTCTGTAGGCAGGAACGCCATTGATTAGCGCGGTTCTTAGTTGAATGTATCGGATACCATAATAGGTGGTTGTATTATTCAATCCAGAGGAAAGTACAGCTATTTTATAATATGAAAAAGGAATTTCATTACTAAACTGATAGGTTATTTTTGCAGTGCTTGGTACAGCCTCGACTTGTCCTAACCTATACCAGTTTTCTCCGTCACTCGAGCCATGAAACGAAAACGAAAGTATAAAAGCGCGAGAAGGTGGCTGGGCTAAGAGGATATCATTGATCGTTTTTCCCGTATCTAATTTGAAGATGATTTCCCCACCTTTACCACTTAAGCTGCTCTCCCAATAGAGATTATTATCGATCAAAACATTTTTCGGAAAAGTATTTTTGGTATCTCCATTCGTTGAAACGTTATCTTCAGCTATAACGACAGGTTCCATGGAAAACGAATAACTATCTGGATTTTGTATGAAACTCTCAATGAATGTATTCCTTAATTAAAAAAGGCATAATCATAAATGAGTGGCCAAGCATTATAATAGCAACCAGTTATTTCATGACTATACTAGCAATGGACGGGATAAGAACCTACGTAATTAAAAAATTCAAACGATATAGGAGGAAATAAGAAAAGGGTGCTATTTTCGGGTCTTTAACAAGCTCATTCTAAAGGCTAGGCTAATTTATATCGAAAAAGATTGAGAGAAACAATATAAATAACTATTTTAGCTGCGAGAAGGAGAATGTATAGAATATGAAAATATACACTTATTATTTGGCAAATGGCGTATTCCCTTTGGATTGGGAAGTTTGTTTTAGCACTGTTGAGGAATACAAGACCCAGTTATTTGAGAAGTATACCGCTTCCCAAGAGTCCAATGATTTTGTAATAGGTGGATTTCATGTGCTTACCGATAAAATAGATGCAATTCTGAATTATGCTTTAGAGGATTTTCGAAAAGAATTTCCTTATAATTATGAGTTGCGTTGTCCCGCTATGATCTTCCCGTTGCCAAGAGGCGATGAGAGTAATGGTGCTGAGTTCGCTATTATTTTAAAACGAGATGAGGATGGAGATACGATAGTCTATTCCCCACTTCCATTGTCATATTTAGAAAAAAGTTAATACTCTACTGAAAGAAAATGGGGAAATCAAGTCTCTAAGTTTCAAATTAAGTATTGGAGATTGCTCCAGAAAGATATCCGGCAAATTGTTACGGAGCAGTTTTCGGAGTACAGGCACGGATGGGCACCTGCCTACATACAATAAACAGACCGCAAGCCCGGTAAGTAACAAAGGCCGGTAAGTTCGCAACTACCTCAGGAGGTGTCATCCGTGCCCGGACTATTTAGTGCTATCGCTCTGTTCATCAAGGAATTGACGCTACTCGTTTCCTACGTGAAAAACAACGCCTTTCCGCAGCCATTGACTGAGAAAGAGGAAGCTCGACACCTAAAGCTGTTTGCCGAAGGCAACGCACATTCCCGTAACACACTTATTGAACATAACCTAAGGCTGGTGGCCCATATTGTAAAAAAATTCGATAACACCGGCGAAGATTTGGAGGATCTTATATCCATCGGCACCATTGGACTGATCAAAGCTATTGAAAGCTTTCAGACCGGAAAAGGAACAAAACTGGCAACATTTGCAGCCCGTTGTATAGAAAATGAGATTCTGATGCATTTAAGGTCCCTGAAAAAGACACGCAAAGACGTATCTCTCCACGATCCTATAGGGACTGACAAGGAAGGCAACGAGATTACTTTAATTGATATCCTTGGTTCCGAGGCGGACGATATTGTAGATAAGGTACAGCTCAAAATCGAGAAGAGCAAAATCTATCGCAATCTGGATATTTTAGATGACCGTGAAAAAGAAGTGGTGATTGGCCGATTTGGTCTGGAAGCTGGAGGAGAAGAACGAACACAGAGGGAAATTGCACGAGAACTGGGAATTTCACGCTCGTATGTGTCACGAATTGAAAAGCGCGCGCTGATGAAGTTGTACCATGAATTTTACAAGCAGAAGGGATAATGGATAAGGAGATATTTGAAGCCGCGCTGCTCTTGTAGAGAACGCGTTGTTTTCTAGTTCATTTATTCAATTCCGAGTCTTTATTCAAATGATCTCCAAAAAGGATCTTCTCCTGACCAGCAAACAGCATACACTTGTCTTTTGTCTTTATCAACATGCTCTGTACTCGTACTACCGTTTTTTTTCGCTTAAATAATAGCTATTTTGCTATGTATTTTCATTTAAAACGCAAATAAAAGCCTGTAGTGGTTTTCTGCACTACAGGCTAAAAATGCTTGATATTATTGGGTATTTTTACTTCGTCAGGACAAGCTTTTTCGCTAGTCGGCTCTCTTGGATTGAATTTATTTTCCTACATACTCATCCAAAAAGCGATCTACTCTTTTGAAATATTCAGTGGGGTAATGGTTGATGGCATCGATGTGCTCCGTATTTTGCGGGTACCATACTTCTGCTTTTGGGTTATCTTTTAAGGACTCGTAAATAATTTCTGTATTTTTATAACTGATTTGCTGATCTCCAGTACCATGAATGAGCATAACTGGCTTGTCTTGCATCTTTTTTACCGCATTCATAGGAGATATGGAATCAAGATCAACCTTAAAGACCCAATTTGCCATCCATGTCGATGTATAACTGAATGGAAATGCAGGTAGACCTGAAAAGTAGGGCAAACCCTCTCTCAGAAATAGACCAGCATTACGAAAAGGACTATCCGCAATTACGGCTTTGATGTCATCACTTTCACTTGCGGCTAGCAGAGAAGTAGCAGCACCCATTGAAAAGCCGATAACTCCAATGTTATCACCCGTATGGTCTCTGGATTTTAAGTAGCTTACAGCTCCTAGCAAATCGTATTTTTCATTGAGGCCCAGTGTAATCAAGTCACCATCGGATTTACCTTGCGAGCTGAGGTCAAATGCCAATACATTGTAGCCTTTCGGAACGAAATGCTCTACTAACTTTTGGGTCCGCCCTTTGACTAAACGATTGCTCGTATATCCATGGACGACAACAATCGTCTTATCACTTGGTTTACCAGAAAGACCACTTGCAGGAAAGAATGTACCTCTAATCGTATTATCATTTTTCAAACTCTTGAACTCGATCTCTTCGTAGGGTGTTTTATCGATATTCAATTCGTAGCTGACATTAGTGTCTCTAGGATGGTGCAACAAGGTGTCTACTACTTTATAAGATATAAAAAATACAAGAGCCATTACAAGCAGAAGCACGATTCCTAGGCTCCATAAAATTTTCTTCCGTTTTTTCACACGAACGTTAAATGTCAGATCAGGTTGTAATGATGTTTGACTCATTCAGACTCCTCCGGTTTTCTTTAGGTTGTATGGGTGCGAACAAATAAAAGGCATGCTCCTTCAGATTTTCCCACTCCGGATGCTGAATAATACTTTCTCCAAGAGTTAAGCCCACTCCATTTAAGAAAGAGATATAGGCACGAGAGATCATTGCTGGAGAAAAGCATTTGTTGAATTCTCCCATTAACTGTCCCTTGGCATAGATGCATTCGATCGCATCTGTCATTACCTTTACACTTTCAAGGACCTTCTGTGTAAGTTCAGGGAATCTTATTCGTTGTCCTAAGACAGATTGAACAAGCCGCAATTCATTTATATAGGAGTAGATATGGTTGAATTGTTCTGCCACCATGCTCTTAATCAATACGCCTGGTGTCCCTTCTTTTTTTAGACAAGCAAGCGATTTCACCTGAATATCAGCAAGCGGCTCAAGGACTGCGGCGTAGAATAAAGCTTCTTTGCTAGGAAAATATTGAAAAATGGTTCCAGGAGTCACTCCCACACTCTGCGCAATGATAGCCATTGTGGTATTAGAATATCCACTTTCTGCGAACAGGACAACAGCTTCTTCTAGGATACGTTTACGCCGCTCCAGTCTTTTTTCTTCATTGATGGGTCTTGCCAAATGTATTCCCCTTTCTTTAAACTAAACTTTAATTAATTAAATGATTGATTATTTAATTAATAATATATCTAAAATTATGACTTATAGCAAGAGTTAATTTATTTTACTTACGAGCAGGATGAACCTCAACATATAAAAATAAGCCGGAGTGCTGCCCAATATGCGCCTCAGGCTTGTTTTTATCAGATTATTTTGGATGAGTTAAACGTTCCGCCTTCCTTAAATTCGATAACACCGGCGAAGATTTGAAGGATCTTATATCCATCGGTACCATCGGACTGATCAAGGTCATTAAAAGCTTTCAGAATGGGAAAGGCACCAAGTTAGCAATATTTGCAGCTCGTTGTATAGAAAATGAGATCCTGATGCATTTGCAATCTCTGAAAAAAACACGCAAAGACGTATCACTCCATGATCCTATAGGGACTGAAAGGAAGGCAACGAGATTTGAATACAGGATTATGATTATGTCATCAGCTGGACGAATATCCTGACGGAGCGCGGACGTAGTGGCGAGTCTAAATTTTCGTACGATGACTCTACGAGAAAATTTGTTTATACTTTAAATTACTCAACAGTGAAAGCAATGGATATGAGGTGGATTAATGATTCTGGTAAGTTCATGTTTGGCAGGCATGAAGGTGCGATATAACGGGACGGATAGCCTGGATGTACATATTCAGAAGTTGGTAGAGGAAAAGAAGGCAATGACGATCTGTCCTGAGCTACTGGGGGGCTTTATGACGCCGAGAGAGCCTGCTGAGATTGTTGGAGGGACAGGGGCGGATGTGCTGACTGGCACCGCCAAGGTGATCGAGTATTCAGGCAATGATGTCAGTGATATGTACATTAGAGGTGCGTACGAAGCTTTACATATAGCCAGAGAGGTTAACGCGTCACTTATTGTTTTAAAAGAAAACAGTCCGTCCTGCGGATCGGCAGCGATCTATAATGGGGCATTCGAAAACCGTAAAATTGCAGGCAATGGGGTAACCTCAGCCTTGTTAAAAAGGGAGGGCTTTAAGGTCATATCAGAAGAACCAATATCGGAAATTTTCTTGCATGAGAATATGTAATGATAAAACAAGCGTCTTAATCGCTTACTGGCTTATAGCGGTAAGCGCAAGACGCTTGTTTGTGCTGTGTTCGTTTTACACCTGTGTATCACATTATTTGAGCTTTAATGCCAAAATCCCCAAATACTCCTTGAGGGCTGTCCCGGTTGTAGATATGGCTCCAGCAGACGGTGAAAGTTTGGCAGCATATAGTGACAGCTTTTCACTTGCCAGATAGTCGGTTGGATAAGCTGTGGCTTGCATACCTGCACGCTGAAATTCCAGTGCAGCACGGGGCATATGGAATGCGGAGGTCACCAGAATAGGTTTTGTGAGCTGGTGCTGTTTTAAAATTTGGGAGGTATATACGGCATTTTGCTGTGTATTTAAGGAACGGTTTTCGATGAGGATGTCCTTTGCCGGAATACCGAGTCCTACTAGCTGCCTCTGCGCAATATTCGCTTCATTACCACTGTCTCCAAACACTTGTCCACCTGAAAAAAGGATAGGTAGACCTGTTGCTTCATGCAGTCTGGCCGCAGTGAGCAGTCGGTTGGCTGCAGACCCTAGCAGATTACCTTGCCCGTTGATGTCGGGAGTTCCCTCTGTAGCTCCGCCCCCAAGTACGACAATAACATCGCCTTGAACAGTACGGGGCTGTGGATACTGCTTTTCCAGACTACGGATTAACAAATCTCCAGCCAAATTGGTCGATGAAACATACAGGAGTAATGTAACAAGGAGCAGTACAACAGCAGGTTTACGCGCCCGTTTCCATAGCCAGATTACAAGCCCTGCCATCACGAGGATGAACAAACCGGGAGGAAGCACAAAGCTGTATAGAAATTTGATGAAATAAATCAAGTGCAGACAACCTCCTATCCTAATAAGCTTTATCTATTGGGTACATTGTAACATAGGCCAAAGACTGGATTCCTCTGTTCGAAAACCTATCCTATGAACAAACGCACTGGAGAAGCGGAGCTTTTCCCTATATATTTTTGTTTGATAAAGTTGTCCCATAGGCGTAATATATAAAGTCTAGTGATTTTTTTCATAGAGGAGCGAGTGCATCATGGGAGAGTTAACGACAGCCAAGCGGATAATGATGATCGCGCTACTGGTCGTATTGTGGGGCATTTCTTGGCCCATCTATAAAGTTGCACTGGAATTCACGCCTCCCCTTTTGTTTGCAGGGCTACGTACACTGTTGGGTGGCCTGCTATTGGGAGCGATTTTAGCACCGAGATGGAATCGCATTCGCTGGAAAGAAAATTGGCGGGTGTATGCTATTTCAGGTATTTTTAACGTAGTTCTGTTTTATGGCTTGCAAACCGTGGGGCTCATGTACGTTCCATCAGGTCTGTTCTCTGTGCTGGTATATCTTCAGCCTGTGTTGGTTGGCATTTTTGCATGGATGTGGCTGGGGGAAGCAATGTCCAAGCTCAAAGTGATTGGATTGATCATTGGATTTCTGGGCGTGGCAGCTGTCAGTGTCGGAGGCTTTTCAGGACATGTGGCTATTGCAGGTGTAATTATTGCCATTATTACAGCGGTGAGCTGGGCGTTAGGAACCGTGTATGTGAAAAAGGTTAACAAGCGTGTGGATTCGTTGTGGCTGGTCGCATTTCAATGTACACTTGGAGGCATCGTGTTGACAGGGGCTGGATCGGTAACGGAAAGCTGGTCAGACATCGTATGGAATGTTCCATATGTGTCAGGACTGGTGTTCGGGACTGTGCTGGGAATTTCACTATCCTGGCTGCTGTATTTCACGCTGGTCAATTCGGGAGATGCTAGTAAGGTCGCTTCCTATACGTTTTTGGTGCCGGTGATTTCGGTATTTGTCAGTTCTATGCTGCTTCACGAATCGATTACGGCTTTTCTGCTGATCGGTCTGGTATTAATCGGCTTTAGCATTTATCTGGTTAATCGCAGAGTGAGGGTAGTACGGCAAGCTTGAAATTAATAACTTAATAATAGCAACAAGTAAGGACTCTGCTCAGGTAGCAGAGTCCTTTTTTTATAGGTGACAGAATGTAATGAATGATGGTAACAAGGTTCCCACTCTAGGGAGTTGGTTAAGCTATGAATGACGGCACACTGCCAAATAAAGAAGGGAGATGCGGACGATGGCACGAAAATTGTTGATTACAGGGGCGGCGGGCACAATTGGGAAAGTACTCTATGAAGGGCTAAAAGCGGAAGGAAAATATGAAATAACCGCTGCCGATGTAATGAGGGATGAAGAAGCAGGGATTGTCGAACTGGATATACATGATACTGCAAGGTTGGCTGAGCTTACACATCGAGTGGATACGGTACTGCATTTTGCATGGATTAAGGATGAAGGGGATTTCCTCGGCAAAGTGCTGTCTGGCAATGTAAGCGGAGCCTATAAGCTATATGAAGCTGCGGTCAAAAATGGGGTGAAGCGCATTATTTTCGCCAGTTCCAATCATGCCACAGGGTTTTATAAAGTAGGCGAAGCCATAGATGTAGAAGATCCCTACCGACCGGATAGCTTTTATGGATTGAGTAAGTGCTATATTGAACTGTTGGGACGGCTGTATGCCGATCAGGGCAAAATATCTTCAATGAATATCCGCATCGGTAATTTTCCTGGGGATGATCGGCCGCATTCGGAGCGTGCTGCTCATATATGGATCTCCGAGCGCGATATGATCCATCTGACCGTCTGCTGTATCGAGGCCCCTTCGGAGATGAGTTATCTTAATTTGTACGGTACGTCAGCCAATACGGATAATTATTATGACATTGGTTACTTGGAAGAACTAATCGGATATAAGCCGCAGGATAATGCCGCTGAGCTGCTGGAGCAGGCCAAGAAAAACGGATTTCGAGTAAAACAGGATGAAACCATTTTTCAGGGTGGGCAAAAGGAATAGAGCAGATCGTCCAAATATGCTTGACGAATGGGCTGAAGGCGTCGATCAGGCGCCTCATATCACATAAAACTTCACAAATATCAGAATTGTTCACTCCTCTGGACACTCCTTTGTTCATGAAGCATGAGAGGCTTCACTTTTCATTTTGAATGCGCTTACATAATATATAGTTATACGGCGGCGATGCTACAAACCTTGCAGTCGGTATGTATATAGAGGGGGAGTGACTCACATTGAATCAGCCTATGCCCAAAAATTCTGCAATGCTTACGACGGATTCCCGCTTGAACGGTAGGCTGGGAACAGGCAAGAAACACGGTTTTTTCTATGAACTGATCCGCAATCGAGTATTATTTCTGATGTTGTTGCCCACTTTAATCTTTTTCTTCATAAATTCGTACATTCCTATGGTCGGCATTTATTATGCATTTACCCAGTTTGACTTTAATACCAGCCTTTTTGAGGCCCAGTTCGTCGGACTCCAGAATTTTCGCTTTCTATGGCAATCTGGTACGCTGACCAAATTGACATTGAACACGGTTGGATATAACGCGGCGTTTATCTTACTAGGTAACGTGTTAGCGATTGTCCTCGCTATTTTACTGAATGAGTTGCGAGGCCGCTACTTTAAAAAGATCACTCAATCTGTGATGTTTCTTCCATATTTTGTTTCCTTCGTCATTCTAAGTGTCATCGTGTATAACATATTTAATTATGATAATGGTTTTCTGAACACGTTGCTTGTGCAATTCGGTGGTGAACGCGTGGATGTGTATAACAAACCATGGGTGTGGATTTTCCTGATTATCCTGTTCTATTTGTGGAAAAATCTCGGCTACAGTATGGTGATCTACCTGGCAGCGATCACAGGGATCAGTGACGAGTATTATGAGGCAGCTAAAATAGACGGAGCCAACATTTTTCAACGAATTTGGTACATTACCGTTCCTATGCTCAAGTCAACATTCGTTGTGCTGCTGTTATTTGCACTGGGTAGTATTATGAAAGGACAATTTGATCTGTTCTATCAGTTAATCGGTAACAACGGTGTGCTGTACAATACGACGGATATTTTGGACACTTATGTGTATCGTTCCTTGAAAGTAACTTTTGATGTGGGTATGGCTTCGGCCGCAGGCGTGTATCAATCCCTGTTCGGATTTGTACTGATCATGACCGTGAACTATATCATTCGCAAGCTGAACGACGAATATGCCTTATTCTAGAAAGGAGGACCGAAACGGATGGCGATCAAAGAGGATGTATACACTCGACTTTTTAAAATTATCTCTTATGTGATTATCATTGTGGCATCCATTGCTTGTTTACTCCCGTTCCTACTTATTATTTCGGCTTCACTAACCAGTAATGAATCGATTATCAGGGATGGCTATCACTTCATTCCACAGCAATTCTCGCTGGAAGGATACCGGACGGTGTTCACCTTTCCTGAAGAGGTGTTGCGGGCATATGGGGTGACGATTTTTACCACGGTTGTAGGTACGACGCTGGGCCTGTTCCTGATGACGATGGCCGGATATGTGCTGGCACGCAAAGATTTTAAATACCGCAACGCGTTTTCATTCTATATTTACTTTACGACGTTGTTTGGAGGCGGATTAGTACCTTGGTACATTATGCTCACGAGGTATTTGGGGCTGCTAGATACGTATACAGTGCTTATTTTCCCGGGATTAATGACTCCATTTCTGATCATTTTGATGAAAAACTTCATTCGTTCCTCCATGCCGGAAGAACTGTTCGAGTCCGCTAAAATAGACGGTGCGGGTGATTTTAAAATTTACTATCGAATTGTACTGCCTTTATCTACACCGGGTATTGCCACTGTGGGGCTGTTTCTGGCTTTGGCTTACTGGAATGACTGGTTTTCATCCTCACTCTTTATTAATGACCCGCATAAATACCAGTTGCAATACTATCTGTATAATGTCATTAACTCCATGCAATTTATTGCTCAAATGGGTGCAGGCACCGGCGTGTCTCTTTCCAACGATATGCCGACAGAGTCGACCAAAATGGCAATGGCGATCGTGGTTACGGGTCCCATTTTACTACTGTACCCGTTCATTCAGCGTTACTTTGTCAAGGGGCTGACGATTGGTGCGGTAAAAGGATAAGCGGCACTAAAGGTTGAGATGGCATAATGTGCTGACATTGTGCCATCCAAACAGCACTTTTTGTAAGCGTTCTATTTAAACGGACTACCATTTCAAAGGGAGGATTCACATGACATTCACAAAGAAAAGAAAACAACGCATGTCCATCCTGATTGCAGTAATGGTTATCATGGCGCTCTTAGCCGGATGTGGGGGCGGTAGCGGAAACAGCGCACAAAAAGCAAATGGAGAGGATGATAAAGCCCAGAAAGTACAGCTGCAATTTTATATGCTGGGTGATGCTCCTAAGGATCTGTCTACCATTGAGGCAGAGATTAATAAGTTGGCAGAAAAAGATCTGAATGCCACCGTCAAATTTAACTATACGACGTGGACAGACTGGGATCAAAAATATAAGCTGTTATTGTCTTCGGGTCAGCCTATCGACCTGATCTTCACTGCAGATTGGACGCAGTATCAGGCCTATGCCAAGAAGGGGGCATTCCTGCCGCTAGACGATCTGCTGCCTAAGGCCGCACCTGCCTTGCAAAAATTCGTGCCTCAGGACATGTGGGATGGGGTTAAAATCGGAGGAAAAATTTATACCGTGCCTGGCACGTATAAAGAATATGTCACAAACGGTTTTGTATGGCGTGAGGATTTACGCGAAAAGTACAATTTGCCTAAACCGACAGACATCAAAAGTTACGAGGCTTACATGGACGGGATACGTCAGCATGAGCCTAGTATGAAAACGGTATCTTTGAACAGTGATATCAAGGGAAATCTGCATGATCGTTATACCGAATTAGTCACGAAGAGTGTAGGTGCTTTGCCTTATGGCATTGGCATCAAATATGAAAAACCAACAGAGGTGTATAAATATTGGGGCTCAGATGAACAAAAAGAAGAGCTGAATACTTATAAACGCTGGGCTGATAAAGGATTCATTCCTAAAAACGTATTAAACGTAAAAGATACACTTCAGGATCAGGTCACTTCTGGTAAAGCTGCGAGTATTTTTGGCGACAACCCAACCCGGTTTAATGATATGGTCATTAAGCTCAAAGCATCTCATCCCGACTGGAAGCTTGAGTACTATCCATTCCCGCTGACAACAGGCTATGCAACTCCGGTGCATCCGATCCATAATGGCTTTGCAATTCCAAAAAGCAGCCCGAACCCAGCCCGTGCATTGGCCTTTTATGAAAAGCTGGTAACAGACAAACGTTATAATTTGCTTACGCAATATGGTGTTGAAGGCAAAAACTACGAAGTCAAAGATGGTTACTATCATATGATAGGTAGCGGTAGTACGAATGGATTTTCACGGGAAGGTATGAACAGCTGGGCTTGGCGTAACCCGGAATACATGCTGTTTGATTCAGGTTTTGACCGTGTGAAGAAGATTTTTGCCGAGCTGGATAAAATCCAGAAGCCTGACCTGTTTACCGGTTTTGCAGAGGACTATACGACCTACCAAGCAGAAAAGGCGGCATTAGAACAGGTCGAGAAGCAGTATCTGTACCCGCTTCAAGCTGGGCTGATCGACAACGTTGATCAAGGTCTTGAGACTTTCATGCAAAAGGCGAACCAAGCTGGTTTGGAGAAGATTCAAACCGAATATACAAAACAATGGGAAGCCTATGTGAAGGAGAAGGGGATCAAGTAAAACGTTAAGAGCTGTGATCTAAAGTAAAAGCAAGTCTCCAGAAAGTTGGAGGCTTGCTTTTTTGATATCGCCTATTGCGCATTCGCTTTAGAACGGCGAAAATCTGTGGGTGTCACGCCCAAACTGCGTTTAAACATACGGTGGAAATAAGAGCTACTCGCAAACCCGGTTTGTTCTGCCACGTCAGCCACCGACCAGTCGGTCTGTTCCAGCAGCTCACAGGCCTTGCGAATACGGAGCTGCTGGATGACGTCTACGATGGTGGACATGGTTTGTTGCTTATAAAGCCTACTTACATAGATTGGAGACATATCCAGCTCTTCCGCAATCTGATTGAGACAGAAATTAGGGTCCGTATAAGCTTGCTCCATTCGTTCGTTGATTTGTTGTACCAATCGTTCTTGCTTTGTATTTCGTTTTTCCGCCAGATTGGAGCGAACCTGTTCAAAGACCAATTGGTAATGAGCAATAAGATCCTCGGCGGTCTCTAATCGATCTGCGGATGGTAATTCAGGTTTAGATTCGATAGCAAATCCATTGAGCTCACTTATATGCCGAACGGCATTATTCACACTCATGATAAGCCGAGATATTGCCACCCGTACAGAGGAAAACGGATATTGCTCCATATGCATCAACAGATCTTGGAACATCCGGTGTGCATCCTCCGTATGACCAGATAGCAGCGTATCCAGCAATTTTTTTTCTTTATCCGATGGAAATACATAAGTATTTTGGACATCTTCATCTGTAGTGTTTCGCGCATTAATAATACAGCCATGACCCTGAAAAAAACGGTGCATAGATGCGTTCTCTACCTGGCGGTACAGCAAATGCAGCCGTTCTGGTTGACTTGTAATTACGCTGTAGGTTAGTGATACACTTAGCTTTAAATATTCAAAACAGGCTTCGCGTATTTGGCGTAATAGGGTTTCCAGTAGTACCGTGTCTGTATGTTCTGCAGGGTCTAAAATGTTGAGCATCAACAGGACGCTATCCTCATCCATATCAACGGTCTCCACCCGATACGTTTGCCCGCATATTTCGGAAGCGATATTCATGATGGCAAACTTGTAGGGTAGCAGATCAGGTCCGCGCTCGCTTTGCCAGCGGGCATATTCATCTATGCGCAGGAGTACAAGCCGATAATCTTTATCGAACTGGAATGTAATCCCAAGCTCACGCAGTCTTTCCGGTTCTTCACCGGCAGGAAGATTTCGGATGCCGCGAATCACATTCCGTAAAATGTTTTGCCGGATTGTGTACATACTGTTGCGTTTCTCCGATTCCAGTGAATTCATATGCACAACAATTTGACCAATAGGCGTATACAGCATTTTGGACAGCAGCCAGGAAGCTACAAATCCTGCCATTCCGATGATGGCCGCGATCAGTACCATGGCATTACGAATAACACTCGCCATTTTGATAACGCTTTCATAAGGTGTGACACTAATATACTGCCAACCTAGTCCATCCGGGGAAGTATAGGAAATCAGTGATCTTTTACCATGAAAGTCTTCTACAAAATAGCCTGTTTCCTGTTTTTTGACTCTAGTGTGCAGCCATAGCTGTTCTTTTTCGTTCAAAGCTTCGTCTGTCAACGTTGTACCAGATAACAATCTGCCTTGATCGTCTAAAATATAAGCAGTCCCACCTGAGATGGGGGTCGACGCCATTTCCTTGTTCATCCAGGCCGCTGACACGTTCACAATCACAGCCGAATTTATCGCTTCGTTCGAGTTGATTGCGTCATAACATAAATACGTATAGGCTGCGATGTCTGGGCTTGCTTGCTCTACGCCAGCTTCGGGGTCTGAGGCAGACAGCAACGGATACGTGCGTGGAATAGGCGTAAAGGGTTTGTAGTCCTGATAATGATCCAGCACGCGAATGATGTCTGTATCAGCCAGTTCATGCTTGCTGAATAACCCGTTTTGGCCTTGTGAGGACGCAATGTAGAAGGTGTCACTTTTAGGGTTATACACGTAGATGGATTCAATATAAGGCATGGAGTTAAGATAATTATTTAATTCGGTCATGGCAGCGGTTACATCATATACATTGGGCTTGGGATAATACAACAGCTTGGATAGGGTACTGCTGCGATACATTTGAAATGCCAACGATTGAGCAATAGATGTCATGTTGATGACCTCTTTGCTTCTCAACGTTAAGCTATTGTGATTGGCTTCGAACGCCTGCTCCTTTTCCACGCGAATATAGTAGAAATAATATACAGTGGTGGATACCAGCAACGTTAGTGTTATACATAACGTAATGCTGACCAGCAATTTGCTGTGTAGCTTGTGATGCTTTTTGAAATTGCTCATATGAACAGGCCTCCTGTCTGTGTGAACGTAGCTGTAAAGTACACCCTATTTATGTATTCATTATACGTATGATTTTATGAACAGGACAGTGAACAAACCGATTCTTTGTGAAAAATAATGATTTTTTCGTAAAAAGACCGGGAACACGGATACGCAAACTAGATTGCGTCGGTTCCCGGCCTGTTTTATTGGTTCAAATGAAAGAAGCAAAGATGAGGCGGCATTTCAATTAGTCAGGAAATTGAACATTACCTTTAACAATATAGGCTTGGCCTGTGCCATTTTCCGCTAGAGCTGGGATGGTATCATTCAGTACGACACCGCGAATGTCCGTAATCCGTATTTTCAGAGGCTGTTTTCCTAAGTTAGTACCCAGAAAGTGGTTGTAATCCTGTTTTTCGAGATTGAGCCATTGCCCGTTTTGTTGGACCTCCATTTTTAAGATTGGATATTTATGATTGCGTACTTGAATGGCTGCCCACCATTGGCTGCTGCCTTCTTTAATGCGGTAGGAGACATTACCACTAACCGGAGCTTTGACAACTTTCCATGAAATATTGATTTTTCCATCCTTTTGATTGCCAATCAGGTTGAAGGCATTCGGAGACAGATCAAGTGCGCCACTCGGACCCTCAGGGTATAAATCTGTTACATAGACGGTTGTTTTTCCTTTGGGGCCTTGAACTTCTAAATAGGCTCCAGCTAATGCGGCTTTAATTCCGTTATAATTCAATTGTGTGGGGTTAAGCGCTGTAATTTTGGCATCAGAAGGGATAGGATCAAGCAGTAATGCTCCTCCAGAGTAACCTGATCCTGTATATGTGGCGTACCCCGTGTATGTATCATTCCAAGCAGCTGAAGCGGGAAGTGCGAACAATACGACACTTAGCAACGACGTCAGACCAATCGTTTTGAACTTTCGGAACAGAGATTTTTCTTGCATAATCATTTCCTCCTTGTTCATTTAATAGATTTATATAGTAAATATAAACACTATATTACCTAATATTCCAAATTGTACAATAGGACTTTTAGTCAAAAAGAAAATGTTGAAGATATTTGTCAACATACCCATAGGTCATATGGCGTGTTTTTTGAGAAATGGCTGTACAGATAAAGAATAAGGGGAGGGTCAAGTAATGGAGGGCGAAACTAGGACTTTTGGATGAAGTCTTTTAAATAGAATAAGCGAACTATTGTTCTCGTTTTGATTGTCGTATACAATCGAATAATGCTGATTCAAATAGAGTAATGTCGACTCTGTGTATACTGCAAGAAAGGATGTTATGCATCATGATGGGAAGAGCCCATTTAATTATTG
Organism: Paenibacillus sp. JJ1683; assembly: GCF_053006485.1. Classification (NCBI taxonomy): domain Bacteria; kingdom Bacillati; phylum Bacillota; class Bacilli; order Caryophanales; family Paenibacillaceae; genus Paenibacillus; species Paenibacillus sp. JJ1683. The sequence continues at coordinate 3,897,085 of NZ_CM129820.1, read as the reverse complement.
GAACCGGGGTCTCCCTATCGGTATTAGCCTTAAGTGGATTCGAAGTGACTCCGGCTGCCGTGGCAGCCGCTGTGGTTGGTTCATTGCTGCCGGATATTGACGAGCCTAACTCCATGCTTGTGAGCCGTGCGTTACCGAACAAAATGCTTAGGCTCATACAGCTTCTAATGATTGGGGCTGCGGGTTGGGTGTTTTTCACCCGTTTGGCTCCGCCACCCTGGAATCTTGTTTTGGCTTTGCTGATGATCAGCGCTTCTTTTATGCCGTCACGGTCTATGCGTAAAGTTATCATTTTTCTAATTGGTATCGGCCTTGCCTGGTATGGGGAATCATATGCACCGTGGAATTATATCGCCGGGTGTCTGCTGATCATATGTACGCTTGTTCCGCACCGAGGATTGACGCATACGGTATATGGGACAGTAGCATGGACCGCGCTGCTTTACGGCACGACACGTTTGCATGGCGACAGTATATGGCTGGCTGGAGGTATAGCGTACTTGCTACATTTATTGGCAGATTCCTTGACGAATAACGGAATTAAGCCTTTGCCGCCATTCAAATGGAAGCTAAGATTTAGATTAATGAGCACCGGAACCCGGAAGGGAGCAAAGGTAGAAAATATCTGTATCACCTTAACAGCTGTACTTGTAGTGATTGCTTTGCTTCGGTACAAGCATTTAATTTGAGAACTTCTATTTTTTCTTCTATTAAATTAAAAAACAGTCAAGCACACGTATGTGTCTTGACTGTTTTTTTATAGATTCTTATTCTCTGTTACTTCTTAAGCTCGTTCAATAATGGTATTCAGTGTTGTGCGATCCAGATTTTGAACCAACTTAATGATCAGTTCCTTGGCCGCATCATAATCATCGGTGTGAATAATGGACGAGGAAGTGTGGATGTATCGTCCACATATGCCGATGACGGTAGATGGCACACCAATTCCGCTCAAGTGCACTTGACCAGCATCCGTTCCCCCAGTGGAGATAAAATATTGGTACTTAATTTTGTGAGTTTCCGCCATGTCCTGCACATACTCCACAATTCCGCGGTGTGTAATCATACCTGGATCAAAAACCCGCAACAGTGCGCCTTTACCAAGCTGTCCGTATGCGTTCGGATCCCCACCCATATCGTTGGCAGCACTGCAATCCAGTGCAAAGAAAATATCCGGCTGAATCAGATTGGCAGCTGTGCGTGCACCGCGCAGTCCCACTTCCTCCTGAACCGTAGCTCCTGCATACAATGTATTTGGAAGCTGGTCCTTTTCCTTATGTAATGCCTCCAACAGCTCAATGGCCAGGCCAACACCATATCGATTGTCCCATGCTTTAGCCATGATTTTTTTGGGATTCGCAAGTGGAGTGAAATCACAGATCGGAGCGATCGCCGTTCCGGGTACAATCCCCAGATTTTGCGCCTCCTGTTTGCTGTCTACGCCGATATCCAGGTACATATGCTTGATGTCCATCGGTTTGCTGCGTTGCGCTTCATCAAGCAAATGTGGTGAGACAGATCCAACTACACCAATGATTGGGCCATTTGGGGTCAATACTTGAAGACGTTGTGACATGATGGCTTGGCTCCACCAGCCTCCAACCGGCTGAAAACGAATCATTCCATTTTCCGTAATGCCATTCACAATAAAACCAACTTCATCCAGATGTCCTGCCACCATTACACGTGGGCCACTTTCTTGCCCGCGCAGTACACCAAAAAGACTGCCCAAACGGTCCTGAACGATTTCATCCGTATAACCGGATATTCGTTCTTTAACCCATGCCCGCAGATCTCGCTCATGTCCAGAAATGGAAGGGAACTCTGTTAAGGTTTTAAACAATTCCAATGTTTTTGCTTCCATGATGTATACCTCACTCCTTATTAATTAACCAGTGGTCGTCATGTATTCAGTATGAATGGATTTGTACGGAATGTCCACGATATCATTTTCCTGACATAACATTTCCCCAAAAAGCTCATAATGTTAAGGAGCCAAGCAATCTGAACCGCCAAGCGCGGAACTTTTGAATAAGGGGTGGTGAATGATGCCAGCTAAGTCAGGACAGCGCGGTTTTCGTACCAATTCGTCGCCGTTGTCCATAAATGAGAAAGACTATCAAAGTGTTTCCCAAAAGCATGAACCTTCCAGAAAAGTATTTGCCAATTGTGTGCGTGCTTTTCTGGTTGGTGGCGTCATCTGTGTGATTGGGCAGGCGATTCAGGAAGCCTTTATGGCAGGGATGCATATTCCAGCCAAAGAAGCTGCGGCACCAACTGCATCCATGATGATCCTCTTGTCTGTTATATTAACCTGCATCGGGGTCTACGATAAGATTGCCCAATGGGCAGGAGCGGGAACCGCTGTACCCATCACAGGTTTTGCGAACTCAATGTGTTCAGCTGCATTGGAGTATCGTTCCGAGGGATTGGTACTTGGAGTTGGTGCAAATATGTTCAAGCTGGCAGGCTCCGTTGTTGTATTTGGTGTTGTGGCCGCATTTATCGTGGGCGTTATATACGCAATCCTCGGTGTGGGGGGCAATCACTTATGAGAAGACAGGGAGGACAAACCTGGAAGTTCGAGTCGAGACCGCGCATCATTGGGAGTGCAACTGTTGTAGGCCCGGATGAAGGAGAGGGACCGTTGTCCACAGATTTCGATTATATTTATGACAATATCGAAATAAACGAGAAAACATGGGAAAAAGCGGAACGAAGATTAATTGAGCATTCTACAGAGCTTGCGTTAATTAATTCAAATTTAAACAAAGAGGAAGTGCAATTTTTCATAAGTGGTGATCTGATGAATCAGATTATCAGCAGCTCATTTTCGGCTAGCAAGCTTGCTATTCCTTATTTAGGTGTTTTCGGAGCCTGCTCAACGTCGATGGAAAGCTTGGCTTTAGCAGCACTTATTGTGGATTCAGAGGCGGGCGACTACGTGATGGCGGGTACAACCAGCCATAACTGTACTGTGGAAAAACAATTCCGCTATCCTAATGAATACGGAGCACAGAAGCCCCCCACAGCTCAGTATACTGTTACCGGTTCCGGTGCGGCCATTGTGGGACATGCGAAGTCAGGTACGGTGGTAGATTGTGCCACTATTGGGCGTGTAATGGATATGGGCATTAAAGATCCCTTTAATATGGGCGGGGCCATGGCTCCAGCGGCGGCGGACACGCTTTTGTCTCATTTTCGAGATACAGGCAGGGACCCAGGCTACTATGATCTTATTGTAACCGGGGATTTAGCCTCCGTAGGGCTGCCGATTGCCAAGGAGCTGCTTAAAAAAGATGGATTCGATATGAATCAAACGGAATTTAATGATTGCGGTTTACTGATTTACGACATCAATAAGCAAAAGAAGGTCATTGCGGGTGGAAGTGGTTGCGGATGCTCAGCTGTTGTAACCTATGGACATCTGTTAAAGCGGATCGAAAAGGGAGAACTACAAAAGGTGCTGGTCGTGGCGACCGGAGCGTTATTGTCTCCTTTGACTACACAGCAGGGTGAAAGCATTCCATGTGTTGCACATGCTGTAGCTTTTGAAGCGGGAGGAAAAGTATGATATTTCTATGGGCTTTTTTAGTGGGCGGTGCCATTTGTGTCGTGGGTCAGTTGATGATGGATGTAATCAAATTGACCCCGGCACACACAATGAGTACGTTGGTGGTAGCAGGTGCAATTGCCGACGCTGTCGGAATATATGATCCCCTTATCAAATTTGCTGGAGCGGGTGCGACGATTCCAATTACCAGCTTTGGTAACTCACTCGTACATGGTGCACTAACCGAATTGGAAAAGGACGGATGGCTTGGTGTTATTACAGGGATCTTTAGTCTGACAAGCGCAGGGATTTCCTCGGCGATTATTTTCTCTTTTCTGGCATGCTTGTTTGTTCGTCCAAAAGGAAGCATATAAAGCAGGGTGCTTTAAATAGGATAAAAAGTAAAATAAATTGTATACGTGAACCCTTCGGATTTGATAACCGAAGGGTTTTTGACTGTTCCAAAAAATATGTACCTATAAGAGAAGATGGAGCTTGAATAATATGGGCAAGGAGTTAAGTGTACTCTATGTCCACCTTCATGTACAATAATAGGAAACATGTTGCTATCTAGGAGGTTTACAGAGTTATGCCCGTGCGTCAAGAATCTGTGCAGATTGTATCTGCAATCCGTTCTAATCTGGAATCATGTATATTAGGGAAATCCTTTGAAATAAAATTATTGCTTACGGCTATGCTGGCGGGTGGACACATTCTGATCGAAGACGTTCCGGGTACGGGGAAAACGCAAATGATCAAGGCTCTTGCAAAATCCATGCGTGGTGATTATCGCCGTGTTCAATGTAATCCTGATATTCTACCGAGTGATATTACAGGGGTATCTATATTTCATCCACGGGATGAGCGTTTTTATTTCCGTCCGGGTCCGGTTATGACTAACATTTTACTGGCAGACGAAATTAACCGAGCGACGACGAAAACCCAGTCAGCTCTGCTGGAGGTTATGGAGGAACGAAGTGTGACGGTGGATGGGGACACTCATATGTTGCCTCATCCTTTTATGTTGTGTGCCACTCAAAACCCGATTGATTTTGAAGGTACTTATATGCTGCCGGAAGCACAATTAGATCGTTTTATGCTCAAAATCAGCCTGGGCTATCCTGATTTGGAGACAGAGCGTAACATGCTGCTTCATCATCAGACGGGCCAGCCAGCAGATCGTCTGGAGGCTGTAGCGCATATGGAACAGATTGCTGACATCCAGCAGGAAATCAGAGATATCTATATGGACGAAGCGGTGACGTCCTATTTACTCGATATCGTGCGTGCGACAAGAGAACATCCATCTGTGCTACTGGGAGCTAGTCCACGGGCCGCACTTGCTTTTGTCATGGCTGCCAAGGCATTCGCTTTTCAGGATAACCGTGACTATGTGTTGCCTGATGATGTGAAGGCGCTGGCACCTTATGTACTGACGCACCGTTTGCTGCTGCGTCCCGAAGCACGCCTCGATAGCTCCAACGCCCAGTCCGTGCTGCAGTCCGTGCTCCGACAGGTTCATGTACCCGTACGAATGGAGCGTTCTTAAGGAATGAACATGGTCAAAAGGAAGCGCAGGCTTCCCCGGCTATCAAGTCGCATCTGGCTTATGCTATGTATATGGGTAGTGTGCCTGCTTTATTTGTTGTTTCAGGGTGGAAAGACATCGGTCATGCTGTTTTCTATGGTTACGTTGTTAATCGTTTATTTATGGATGGTTGGTCTGAGTGGAGTTCGTCGCGTCCAGGGCCATCGTCAGCTTTCGCAAGGCTCGGAGTTTGGCGAGCTGCTGCATGCGGGAGATCAGGTACAAGTAAAGCTCAGTCTGAGCATTCCTGGCTTTCTTCCGTTACCCTATGTCATTGTTCGCGAGGTGCTCAAGCGACATACGGGGGAATCCTGGTCGTTTGAAGACAGTGTTATCCCTAGTATGAAAGGTGGCGGCCAGCTTACATTTCAAACCCCTGCTTTAGAACGAGGAAGCTACTATTTTGAGGAAACCGAATGTGTGAGTGAGGACATCTTTGGCCTGTTGGAGCACAAGGGCAGGTTGAATGCACGCGGTGAATTTCGGGTGCTTCCTCGCACGGCATTCATTCCATATTGGCAGATCAATGATCGCCGCTCAAGGATGTCTGGACCGCAGACCGTTCAAACTCGAACGCGCCGTGAAACGACACAAATCAACGGTGTACGAGATTATGTATATGGAGATCGGTTTTCACGTATCCACTGGAATGCGACGGCTCGCACAGGTAGTTGGAAATCGAAGGAATTTGAGCATGAGACGGTTCCCAAAACGATGCTTGTGCTCGACGTACAAACAAAGCATTATGTAAACGCCGACCAGTTTGAGCTAGCTGTATCTTCTACCGCTTCATTGCTGGAATATGGTGGACGGGAGCGGATGGGAGTCGGACTGTGTACAGCTGGAGAGAAGGGGACTGTTTTTCAGCCAAGTGAGCAGATGATGGAACGACAACGAATGATGCATCACTTGGTAGACATCCACACCACTTCGCAAGGCAGCTTGATGACTGCTGTAGAAAGCTGTGTGCGCCAGTTTCCGCAAGGCTGTTATTTTATACTGATTAGTCCGCTGAAGGATCATCAGGCGCTGGAACTTCTTCGCTGGGCCGATACCCGGGGGATGACTCCGTGCCATGTCTATATCGGCGAAGGCTCTGCCGAGGGAGAAGCTGAAAAGTGGATGAGTATGCTTCGTGCAAGGGGAATTAAGGGCTACGATGTTGAGAGCCTCGAAGAGCTCCCGGCTGTAATGGGGGGAGGGACACAATGAAAAGCTGGTTACAATCGTTAAAGAGCTCCTGGGCTCCCGCCTTTACGTTCTTGTGGATTATTATTATTGCTATGCAATGGGTGTCTTTTGCTTCTGAATTATGGCTGGAAGAGACGAGGGCACTTGTACTGATGACCATTACAATGCTGGCGCTGGTGAAGATTTTACTACCATTCCGTCCATGGATTGAATTTGTCGTTAAGGCGGTAACGCTGTTCTTTATTTTGTATCGGACATTAGTGTCTTACTCCATCATTATCCCCTTTGGCGGAGCAGCCAATCGTCTGGATCAGTTTATATCTAATATGTCTCCTTATGTTTGGTTTTCCCTCATTGCTTGGCTAGTCATTGAAATGGTGCCGCTCATCGTTACCACGAAGCAGCGGATTCTAGTTTTTGTGGGCATCAACGTTGCAGCTCTGGCGGTGCTTGATTCCTTCACACCAACTGTGCTGTGGGAGGAGGTTGCCTGGATCGTCTTTGCTGGTATGGGATGGCTAGTGACACAGCATCTGCAGTATTTTCGTAAGCATTATCCTCAAGGATGGAAGCATATTCGGCGTTATCCGTATAAAATTGCGGCCAATATTGCTGTCATTTTTGCGCTTATAATTATGGCGGGTGTGAATATGCCCGAGGTACAGCCAGCTTTGACGGACCCCTATACAGCGTGGACCCAGCGCATTAGCTCAACCACCGCAGGAACCACCAATGGATCTGGGGCACTGAATCAGCGCATGAACACCGCATCTGGTTATAGTCGCCAGGATAATCGATTGGGTGGAGGTTTTAATTTTGATTATTCGCCTGTCATGACTATCACAACTAATCAGCGAAGCTATTGGCGAGGAGAAACGAAACGAACCTATTCCGGTACAGGTTGGGTCGACGTGGGCAACGATGATCCAGCACCAAATGAGGTGTCGATGACCGCAGAGCTTGAAAACGCACAAGAAACGAGACACTCTACTGAGCAGGTCGTGCAGACCGTTACCATGCAAAATGATCAGAGCTATCCCGTTCTGTTTGGCGCCTATTCGGTGCATCGTGTTCAATCGGTGGACAGAGATTCACGGGCAAACGGGTTGCGTTGGAATCCGGAACAGGCAGAACTGCTTTGGAATCCAGCATCTCGAAGAACTGCTTATCCTAAAACGTATACTTTGGTATCGCATGTTCCAGTGATCCCTGAGAAAGAGCTGCGTAGAAAAAGTTTTAATGAGTTGTATGGAAAAAATAAACAGGAAGCCTACTTACAAATTCCAGAGGAATTGCCGCAGCGGGTTCGTGATTTGGCTCGCAATGTAACGGCGACGGCCAAAACGCCGTATGAAAAAGTCGGATTGCTACAGCAGTATCTACAGCAAAATTATGCATATACGAACAATCCGGATCTCTCACGGAAAAGAAGCAGGGATTTCGTGGATGCCTTTCTGTTTGAGATTCGGGAGGGCTATTGCGATTATTATTCCACTTCATTAGTCATGATGGCTCGCTCCGTTGGGGTTCCAGCCCGTTGGGTCAAAGGGTATGCTCCTGGCCAGCAGACGTTTTCAGATGATGCAACCACGGGCGATGGTGACGAAAACATGTCCTCTTATTCCGTGACAAACGCGGACGCTCATTCCTGGGCAGAGGTATATTTAGGCGAATATGGCTGGGTTCCGGTAGAAGCTACGCCTGGCTTTGATATGCCGTTACTTACAGAGCAGGAGGATTCAAAGACTCCAGACGCCCCAGAGGTCAAGGATCAGCCAGAATCAGAGCAGCCTGAGCAGACTCCGCAGACGGATCCAGGGGAAGGCTTAGAGGTTCATCCTGTAATCATAGGCCCTGCTGTTGCCATTCTTCTGCTGTGGGCTGCTTATATCATTTGGCGTAATCGGGCAGACATTCACTTTTACCTGCTGCGTTTACGCACAGGTAAACCGCTGACCCCAGATGAAAAAGTGGTCGTCGAAACGGAACACTGGTTACGGTACATGCGAAGGAAAGGCTATGTCCGCGCAAGCCATGAGACACTGAGGGAATCAGTCGACAGATGGTCACAAGAAGCACCGGAACGCGCTGTGATTTTACATCAGTTACTAGGACGCTTTGAACAAGCGCGTTATAGTCCTTCGTCGGTAACCGCCGAGGATTGGCGCAGTGTTCGCCAGCAAGCTTCCCTGTTGCAAAAGGAACCATGGATAAAACGATGGGCTGGGCGAAGAGCCAAGTCTGACCAGAAGGATGAAGGCTAGTCATTTTTACTAGGTTTGGTGTCGCAATTTTTAATCTTAATCTATATGTTTAGTAAAAAGCTGTCCGTTTGTTGCGGATAGCTTTTTACTAAGCCATAGTAATATGGTATAGTTTGTCGTATGAAACTGAGGTGACCGACGTTGTTTGAAATGCTGATGCCCAAATTACGGGTGAATACCGTCTTTGATATTGATCTTGAAGGCTTGTATGCTCAAGGATATCGCGGCATTATTACGGATCTGGATAACACGCTGGTCGGTGCAAAAGCGCCGAACGCAACTCCCGAGCTGGTGGCCTGGTTTGAAAAGGTCAAACAGGCGGGTTTTAAGCTTGTCATCGTGTCTAATAACAATATGGACCGTGTATCCGTGTTTGCTACGCCTTTGGACATTGAATTTATACATGCCGCCCGGAAGCCATCCAACTCGTCCTTTCGTAGAGCCATTCGTATGATGGGGCTTACTCCGGAAGAGACTATTATGGTCGGGGATCAAATGTTGACGGACGTATTGGGAGGCAACCGAATGGGTTTGCATACCGTTTTGGTGCTGCCGATATCCATTCATGATGAAGGAGTCATGACCCGATTTAATCGACGGTTGGAGCGAATCGCGCTCACAAGGTTACGTAAGAAAGGCTTATGGCTTGAGGAGGAAAAGAAGAATGACTGAAAGACCTGACGGTGGAACTGCCGTCAAATGTAGTGGTTGCGGTATCGCCATGCAGACCACTAGCCCGGACCTTCCGGGATATATTCCGGAAAAATTATTAACTCGTGAACCGGTCATCTGTCAGCGTTGCTTCCGGATCAAAAACTATAATGAAACCTCTTCGGTGACGGTAGATCAAGATGAATTCTTGAAGCTGCTTAGTCAGATTGGGGACAAGGATGCGCTCGTCATCCACATTGTAGATATTTTTGATTTTGAAGGTAGCTTGATTTCCGGCCTACAGCGTTTTGTAGGTTCGAATCCGGTTGTACTGGCAGTCAATAAGACTGATTTGTTGCCTAAGGTCACAAACTGGAACAAGGTACGTAACTGGGTACAAAAGCAAGCGAAGGAGCAAGGGCTACGCACGGAAGAAATCGTACTGTGCTCTGCTAAAAAAAATCAGGGCTTTGACCGTCTGCTGGATGTGGTATCTGAACTGCGTGGTAACCGTGATGTATATGTAGTCGGAGCCACAAATGTGGGTAAATCCACGCTCATTAACCGCTTGATTCGTGATTATAGCGATATGGAGCAGGAACTCACAACATCCCGTTACCCAGGAACTACACTCGATATGGTGAATATTCCGCTCGACGACGGCAAGCACATTATTGATACTCCGGGTATTGTGTACCCTTGGCGGTTCAGTGAAATTGTCTCCCGTCAGGACTTGAGTGCTATTATGCCGGACAAGCCGCTGAAGCCTGCTGCATATCAGCTTGATGCCGGACAAACATTGTTTTTCGGCGGTATGGCCCGATTTGATTTTGTAGACGGTCAGCACCAATCTTTTACCTGCTACATTAACGGTGGTCTTAAAATACATCGCACGAAGCTGGAGCGAGCTGATCAGTTGTTCGCTGATCATGCCGGGGAGCTATTGTCTCCACCAACACGCGATCAATTGGCAGAGATGCCAGAATGGACCAGACATGAGTTCCGCGTTCCACGCAAATCTCCATCGGACATCTATATATCCGGTTTGGGATGGATTAGGGTAAATAGTGAGAACGGAGCTCTGGTAGCGGTTCATGCTCCTCGGGGAGTCCGTGTGCTTTTGCGGCCTGCGTTGATTTAACAATGCTGTAACCAAGCTATAGGGCGGCAAGGAACACATACGGGTTCCTGCCGCCATTCATGTATTTGAGCGGCCTAATATTTTGCAATATGGGGGAGAGCAACGATGAACAGCGGGGAGTCTGGAGCGACCGAACGAGATCTTGTACTATTGGGCGTATTGGGTGATCCGATCAAGCACTCCAAATCGCCTCTTATGCATAAAATAGCTTTACAGGCAGCGGGGATTGAGGGAGATTTTGTACCTCTTCATGTCACACCGGATCAGCTGGAGGATGCTGTGAAGGGGATTCGGGCTTTGCATTTCCGCGGAGTCAATGTGACGATTCCCCATAAGGTTGAGGTTATGAAATATCTGGATGAGATTGATGAAGGGGCCAGGCTCATCGGCGCTGTCAATACGATAGTGAATGACAATGGACGGCTCAAGGGCTATAATACGGACGGAATTGGCTATGTGCGTTCCCTTAAAGAAGAGACTTCTGTTGAGTTAAAGGGTGCAAGAATTGCTGTTCTAGGAGCCGGTGGGGCTGCTCGGGGCGTGATTCATGCTTTGTTGGAGGAGCGACCTGAATCGGTCATTATTCTGAACCGAACACGTGACAAAGCTGAACAACTGGCATTGGAGTGGACGACAGAAGCAATTCCAGTAATGGGCTATTCCAACGAGGAAGCCAAGAATGTACTCACGACAGTGGATGTATTGATTAATACAACCTCGGTGGGAATGTCTCCTTTATCTGATGAGCTTCCACTGGAAACGAATCTGATTCCGCAGGGAATCATTGTGAGCGATTTGATCTACAACCCGCTGGAAACGAGGCTTTTACGCGAAAGTCGTGAACAGCGTGGCTGCACTGTACATGGAGGTTTAGGCATGTTTGTGTACCAAGGGGCAGTGGCTTTTGAGTATTTTACGGGAGTGGCCCCTGCAGTAGACCAAATGAGAGCGGCTGTGCTGAGAAGCCTAACGTAAGTCGGATATACATTAAAATTATGGAAATGCCGCATTGTATATGTGGCGACGAAGGGGTTAAATATACATGTTAACAGGTAAACAAAAAAGATATCTGCGCTCCATGGCGCATCATTTGGACCCAGTTTTTCAAGTAGGTAAAAACGGTACGAATGAGCATCTTATGCGTCACATCAATGATGCGATTGAAAAGCGTGAGCTGATGAAAGTACAAATTTTGAACAACTGTTTAGACGACAAACATGAAATTGCGGAAGAACTGGCAGCAGAGACGGGTTCCGAGCTTGTACAGCTTATTGGGAGCACCATTATTTTGTACAAGGAATCTCGTGATCATAAGCAAATCGAGTTGCCTAGAGGATAATACGCGGGGAGAAAATTATGAAAATCGGTATTATGGGTGGTACATTTGATCCCATTCATATTGGACATCTGCTGGCTGGAGAAGCGGCAAGAGATGCCTATGGGCTGGATCAAGTATGGTTTATGCCTTCTCATATTCCTCCGCACAAGCATCAAGCGGGGGCAAGCGGCAAGGAGCGTCTGGAGATGACGAGTGAAGCGGTAGCGAGTCATCCTGCTTTTGAAGTGCTGGATATTGAAGTGCTTCGCGGGGGGGTATCCTATACCATTGACACGATCAAGAAGCTTCAGGAGCTGCATCCTGCTGTAGATTTTTATTTTATTATTGGTGCAGATATGGTGAACTACTTGCCTCATTGGCAGGGGATTGAGGAATTGGCGCAGCGGATTTGTTTTATTGGGGTGCGGCGACCGGGCTTCCAGCTTGCGCTGGATGAGTTGCCATATTATTTGCAGGACAAGGTACTGCTGGCGGATATGCCAGTGGTAGACATTTCTTCGACGGATATACGGGAGCGTGTGGCAGAAGGCCGCACTATTCGTTATCTTGTGCCTGATCGTGTTCATGACTATATTACAAGGGGCGGTTTGTATGAAGTACAGCCGTGAGCAGCTAATGGAAGTCGTATCTGGCCAGATGCCTGAAAAACGCTGGAAGCACACGCTGGGTGTTATGCATACCTCTGTTGAGCTTGCGAAGCGTTATGGAGCAGACCCGGATAAGGCAGAACTGGCGGCTATTTTGCATGATGTAGCGAAATATTGGCCTGTTCAGCAGATGGAGGAAGTGATTCGTAACTATCCCGAATGTGATCAGGCGCTATTGGAGCATGACAAGCAGCTCTGGCATTCAGAGGTAGGGTACTGCGTTGCGGCAAGAGATTACGGAGTGGATGATCCGGAAATAAGGAATGCGATCCGCTGGCATACGTCAGGCCGCGTAGGTATGAGCCTGCTGGATAAAGTCGTGTGTCTGGCTGATTACATCGAACCGGGGCGGGATTTTCCTGGGGTTGAACATATTCGTAAACAGGCAAAGAAAAGTTTGGAGCAGGGCCTTATCGCTGGATTTGATTCTACGATTTCTTTGTTGCTGGAAAAGCAAAAGGTTATTTTTCCGCTGACGGTCTTGTCGCGCAATGACTTGATTCGACAGCTAAAACAGAAAAAAACGGAGGTTCATGAATGACCCTAACGAATGAGAAATTAATGCAAACGGCGGTTGAGGCCGCTAATGATAAAAAGGCAATGAATATTGTCGCACTGGATTTGCGTGGAGTATCGCTAGTTGCGGATTATTTTGTAATCTGTCACGGTAATTCGGATACACAAGTACAGGCGATTGTAACAGAAATTCGCAAACGCGCTCATGATGAAGGTGTAACCATCAAAGGAATCGAAGGAATGGATTCTGCTCGCTGGGTTCTAATGGATTTGGGAGATGTTGTAGTGCATGTCTTCCATCGCGACGAACGCGAATATTATAACATTGAACGGCTTTGGTCGGATGCTAAGGTTGTGGAGAAGGTATGAGTTTGATCGCTGGTACTTATGTCACCATTATGGTGGATCGTGAGGTATCTCCTTTCGGCTACTTTCTTACCGTCGGTGAGCAGGATGTTCTGCTGCATTATACGGAGCTGACTCGTGAAATCGAGGTGGGTGAACGGCTGGAGGTATTTATCTTCCACGATACAGAGGACCGTTTGGCTGCAACTATGAAAAGGCCGTTCTTGTCTCTGGGAGAAATGGCAAAGCTTGAGGTGGCCGATGTGCATCCGCGGTTGGGATGCTTCCTGGAGATGGGATTGGGGCGCCAACTTTTGCTGCCGATTCGTGAGTTGCCAGAAAACCGTGATCTGCATCCTCGGGTGGGTGACTACGTGTATGCCATTATGGAGCATGACAAACAAGGCAGACTGCGAGCTAAGCTGGCAGGGGAGCAGGAACTGGCTCCATTGTGTTTCCATGCTCCTAGTGCGTGGCTTAATACATGGGTGCAGGCGACGGTGTACAAGCCGCTTCAGATGGGCACATTCGTCCTGGTGGACGGGGGGGTGCTTGGTTTTGGTGCAATAGGAATGATTCATTCGTCGGAACGTAACCGCATGCTTCGCTTGGGCGAGGAGGTTAAGGTACGGGTCACGCTTGTTCGTGAAGACGGTCGGGTCAATCTGGCGATGTCGCCACGCAAGGAAGTAGGCCGTGATGAGGATGCGGATCGGTTGATTGCATTTCTGAAGGAACGTCCGGGTGGCGGTATGCCATATTCTGACGCAACGCCGCCGGATATTATCAAGCAACGGTTTGGTATCAGTAAATCCGCCTTCAAGCGTGCGATGGGCAAGCTGATGAAGGAAGGGCTGGTTACACAAAAAGAAAACTGGACCTACCTGGTGGAGAAGATGCCTAAACCGAAGGACGGGAATGGGGAATAAAGATGGCTTCTTACCGCAAGTTTGCCTATGTGTATGATGAGCTAATGCAGGACATGCCGTACCCGGACTGGTTGCGCTTTGCACGGCAAGCTTGGGATCGATACGGTATGCCACATACAGTGGCCGAGCTGGGCTGCGGAACGGGCTCAATTACGATTCCACTGGTTAACTCAGGCTTCGAGGTGGCTGGCATCGATTTGTCCTCTGACATGCTGGCAGTAGCCCGTCGCAAAATGGAAACTACTCCTCAAGGGCAGCGATTGTTTCGTGAGGGGAGCGTTCGCTGGATACAGCAGGATATGCGAGAATGGATTTTACCGGAGCCCGTGGATTCTGTCATTTCTTTTTGCGATTGCCTGAATTATTTACTTGAGGAAGAAGATATCATTTCTACTTTTCGCAGAACGTATGCTGGTCTGAAGCCTGGTGGAACCTTTCTGTTTGATGTACATCATCCCCAGACATTTTTGCGTTATGATGAAGAACAACCATTCGTACTGGATGAACGCTCTATTTCGTATATCTGGACATGCGCATTGGACACTCCCCGTTGTGAAATTGAGCATCATCTCAGTATCTTTGCGAAAGCAGAACATGAAGGACGCGATCTGTACCAGCGTTTTGAGGAAATTCATGTACAGCGTGCTTATGATCCAGACTGGATGAAGGCAGAATTGTCCAAAGCGGGTTTTCGTGATGTGAAGGTATATGCAGATTTTGAATGGGTAGAAGCAGCAGATGACGCGGCGAGACTTTTTTATGTCGCTGTAAAATAGCTAGGATTCATTGAGCTAATATAGAAAAAGAAAGACGCTTTTCATGAAGTCATGAAGGGCGTCTTTTTGCTCTCATATATTCACTTTATAGTTCAGCTGAAGTTCATCACCCGGTACACCCCGAATGCCCCAATTCTGTTTCGGGGTTTCAAATATAGTAATTTCAAGATCCTGTGGAGAAATACCCAAAAGATCGTTAATTCTTTGAAATAACAGATTGATGAGTTGCTTCTTAGCTTCTGTCGTTCTGCCTTCGAAGATACTGATTTCAATAATGGTGTATGCGTCGGAGCGACCATCTGCATATATAAAATCTTCATGATTCATAGGGAAAAAACGATGAAACCTCTTGTCTGGAGGATAATTGAACGCATCCACCACGGCAGAGTGAATCACCTCTGAAAGTTGCTTTTTGATCGGATTTAGCTTCTCTTTTGTCCCGAAAATTTTAATCTGTGCCATGTCTCCACTCACCTTTCTTATCTCATCTCAACTTGAACCATTGCAACTTGGAGTTATTATAAAACATTCGTATTCATGTGTCATGGACAACTAGTATGAAGATGGCGCTTCGTATCAAATGTAGTCCTTATTTGACTTTTTTCGCGGTTTTCAATATAATAGTGCCATTATTAACGGTTAAATAATCGCTGATGAGGAATAGTAGTTTTGTCTGGACATGTAGAGAGCCGGCGGGTGGTGCAAGCCGGTTGACAGTGCAAAGCGAACTCACCTCGGAGATATGCGTCCAACGCAGGAAAGCACCTATATAGGTGTCAGTATCCTGTTATTAATACGCATCGGATCACCTCCGTTATCAGGTGCAAAGGGAGTAGAATGCGAAGAACGCTTTCTGCTAACTAGGGTGGTACCACGGGAATATAACCTCTCGTCCCTAGCGCTGACACGCTACGGGATGCAGAGGTTTTTTTGTTGCATACCGTTTGAGGAGGAAAAGACAATGACAGACACACAGCCGAAGCACGGCTATCAACCGCAAAGTATTGAACCAAAATGGCAGAAATATTGGGATGAGAACAAAACGTTCCGCACTGGGGAAGAACCGGGTAAACCGAAGTTTTATGCTTTGGATATGTTTCCGTATCCGTCTGGAGCTGGTCTGCATGTAGGCCACCCGGAGGGATATACAGCTACAGATATTGTTTCACGTTATAAAAGAATGCGTGGCTACAACGTACTGCATCCGATGGGTTGGGACGCCTTTGGTCTGCCTGCCGAACAGCATGCGCTGGATACAGGCGAGCACCCACGCGAAATTACGGTGAAGAACGTAAATAACTTCCGCCGTCAAATCAAATCACTTGGCTTTTCATATGACTGGGATCGTGAAATCAGCACAACTGATCCTGATTATTACAAATGGACACAGTGGATTTTCATCCAGCTGTACAAGCGTGGCCTCGCTTATGTAGCTGAAGTGCCCGTGAACTGGTGCCCAGCACTGGGAACGGTACTGGCGAATGAAGAAGTAATTGATGGTAAGAGTGAGCGTGGCGGTCATCCGGTTATCCGCAAACCCATGCGTCAATGGATGCTGAAAATTACGGAATACGCCGATCGTTTGCTTGACGATCTGGAGGAACTGGACTGGTCCGAAAGCATTAAGGATATGCAGCGGAACTGGATTGGTAAGTCTACCGGGGCAGAGGTTCATTTTCCAATTGAAGGCTATGACGAACAACTCACAGTATTTACAACCCGTCCAGATACATTGTTCGGTGCAAGCTACTGTGTGCTGGCCCCAGAGCAGGAATTGGTGGATATGATCACTACACCTGAGCAAAAGGACGCTGTACAACAGTATCGTGAACAAGCTGCTCGGAAAAGTGACCTGGAGCGTACGGATCTGGCCAAAGATAAAACAGGCGTATTCACAGGAGCTTATGCAGTGAACCCGGTGAACGGCGAAAAGCTGCCAATCTGGATTGCCGACTATGTACTGGCAGGCTACGGAACAGGTGCAATTATGGCAGTACCGGGCCATGATACACGTGACTGGGAATTTGCCAAGAAGTTCGGATTGAAAATCACTGAGGTCGTTCAAGGTGGAGACGTGGACAAAGAGCCATACACCGAGGATGGTCCGCATGTCAATTCAGGCCTGCTGAATGGACTGACCAATGAGGAAGCTATTCCGAAAATGATTGAATGGCTCGAAGCTGAGGGTAAGGGGCAGGGCAAAGTAACCTATCGTCTGCGTGACTGGCTGTTCAGCCGCCAACGTTATTGGGGCGAGCCGATTCCAGTAATTCATCTAGAAGATGGAACGATTAAAACAGTTCCTGAGGATCAACTGCCGCTCGTACTGCCAGAGATGGACAATATCAAGCCTTCAGGTACAGGTGAATCCCCACTGGCGAATGCGACAGATTGGGTAGAAACCGTTGATCCTGAAACAGGTATGAAAGCACGTCGCGAGACAAATACGATGCCGCAATGGGCAGGAAGCTGCTGGTACTACCTGCGCTTTATTGATCCAAAAAATGATAAAGAGCTTGTGTCCAAAGAGAAACAGCGCGAATGGATGCCTGTTGACCTGTATATTGGCGGAGCGGAACATGCGGTTCTTCACTTGCTGTATGCCCGTTTCTGGCACAAGGTGCTGTATGATATCGGCGTAGTGGAAACGAAAGAGCCTTTCTATAAGCTGGTCAACCAGGGTATGATTCTAGGCAACAATAATGAAAAAATGAGTAAATCACGCGGTAATGTCATCAATCCAGATGATATTGTTAATACGTTTGGCGCCGATACGCTGCGTATTTATGAGATGTTTATGGGGCCGCTGGAAGCGACCAAGCCATGGAATGAGAATGGGGTAGAGGGAGCGCATCGTTTTCTGTCCCGCGTATGGCGCCTGTTTGTTTCCGAGGATGGTAGCCTGAACGAAAAAATTAAAAATGACGGCGGTAGCGACGAGTTCAAACGGACCTGGCATAAAACGCTGAAAAAGGTAACCGAGGACCTGGATGCATTGCGTTTCAATACAGCGATCAGCCAGCTGATGATCTTCACCAATGATGCATACAAAGCAGACCTTCTGCCGCGTGCAGCGATGGAAAACTTCGTGCAAATGCTGTCGCCGCTTGCACCGCATCTAGCCGAGGAACTGTGGCAGCTGCTGGGACACAACGAGAGCATTACCTACGCGGCTTGGCCTGCCTATGATGAAGCATGGACGGTAGACGCTGAAGTGGAAATTGTCATTCAGATGAATGGTAAAATCGTACAGCGTGCAACGATTGCCAAAGATCTTGATGCCAAAGCGATGGAAACTTTTGCATTGTCGCTGGACAGCGTTCAGGAAGTACTGGCTGGTAAAACGGTTCGCAAGGTAATTGCTGTTCCGGGTAAGCTGGTTAATATTGTTGCCGGTTAATCGGCTTTAAGCCGAAGGAGGCATCTATCTTTTGCATGTCCTCTTCATACTTGTTGTGCGTGACCCGTATTAGCTCAGGGAAGACACTATGCAGGCTGATGTCTAACAACGCAAGAGCTTCAGCGGTTATACCTCCGGGAACCGCTACTCTTGCTTGTAACTCGGCTGGTGTCATCCCGCCTTCCGTGAGCAGCTTTCCAGTGCCGATGATCATTTCACCGGCCAATGCGCATAGTTCTGTACGGTCTATACCCGTAGCTTGAACTGCGGCTTGAATCCACTGGTCCATAAAAAAGGCCAAGAAAGCAGGGCCGCAGCTCGAAAAATCCGATGTGATCCGTGTATGAGACTCTTTAACCCGAATTGGCCTGCTGATGTGGGACATAAGCTCTTCCAGAAGGGAGCGATCCTCCTCTGTAATCCGGTTTCCATGGATGCACAGTGAGGCTCCGCTTCCAATCTGGTGAGTGATACTCGGAATAATTTTGGACACCTTGGCTTTCAGTGCATGCTCCAAAATACGGATCTGTACTGGACTTGTGATAGAAACGACGATCTGCTCTTCTGTAATGACGTTGCGTATTTCATCCGTTACGGTTTTTGATTCCAGCGGCTTCACGCAGATAAATAGAATATCGCTTTCCGCTGCCGTCTCACGGTTGCTTTGGGCTGCATGCAAACCTGGATAACGACGGGCTAGCTCGGCTACCTTGGAATACGTTCGGTTGCTTGCTAATATTTGCTGCGGTTTGAGTGCGTCCGAATGAATAAAAGATTCAATTAGCAGACTTCCCATGCTGCCAGTCCCGATAAATCCAACTTTCATTGTTCAACGTCCTCCTTTCATACTTTGCGGTATAGACGCTGTGCTGTCATTCTTCTTAGTGTATGCACTTGGTCTTGGCCGACATGACGAATTTTATGTCTGAGCACATTAGATCGTGCCTGGGGTCGTACCACCCTTGTGTATAAATACTCACAGCGATACCGTATGGAGGTGTTTACAACCTCCGGTTTGACGGGAATTGAACAGACTTGCTCTGTTTAATTGAGACGGTGTTTTCAGTCGGCTCAAAATTCTCGAAATCCATGTGGAGTAGGGGACGATACGAAAAATGAAACGCGTATGGACAGGAACGGCAATAACGCTTGCTGTAATCGGGAGTGGACTTATTTTGTTTGCTGGAGGGCAGCGAACTGAGCCACAAGAAGAGTGGAGTTTGCTTAACCATAAGGTGGAGCAGGCTTTGGCGATAGAGTCGCAGCCAATTGAGTCACAGCGCAGCAGTGAGTATGCCGAAGGAAAGCATGCTGTAAAAGAGGCTTCAGACCAAGCTGAACGCAGTGCGAATGACGAAGCTGTTGACAATGTGAAGCATAATACTAAGCAGAGTTCTACGGGTGTATCTGCTGATTTAAGTGAAAACTCTGAACACTCCATGGCGGGGAATTCAAGTACCGTAAAGCAGTCAGATGTTGCGGATTCGAGATCAGACACAGCTGTTGCCAGTTCGAATGCTGCAACGACGAGTAGGACAAATACGGTGAATGATTCGGCTATTCCATCCATTTCCGGTGAAAAAAAGGTGAACATTAACACAGCGACTGCTGCCGAGTTAATGGAGCTGCCGGGAGTTGGGGCTAAAAAGGCCGAGGCTATTTTGAACTATCGTAATCAGCACGGGCTGTTCAAACGTGTGAACGATTTGGATCATGTAAAGGGAATCGGAGCTAAAATGTTAGCGAAAATGAAGCCGTATGTTAGCTTATAACTTATTTAAGTTTACGGTGTAGGCTTTGAGAGTGGCTGTAACGGATATGTTTTACGTTTAACTTGTTTATACGGGAGAGATGGAAATGAGTGCAGATGTACGCAAGGACTGGGACACCTATTTCATGGATATCGCTTATATGGTATCCACCCGTTCGCGCTGCTCGCGGCGTCATGTTGGAGCCGTACTTGTGCAAGGTAAGAAGCTATTGGGGACGGCCTATAATGGAGCACCATCCGGGGTGCCTGACTGTTCTGAGGCAGGCTGTATGATCTCGGAGGAATATGAGGTCGTTCACCGTGATGGACGGGAGGAAATGGTTAAGAAGCAGCGTTGTATTCGCACTATTCATGCGGAGCAGAACCTGCTGCTGTTTACTGACCGGATTGACCGTGAAGGCTCCTCAGTATATGTCACCGACCAGCCGTGCTGGACGTGTGCCAATATGCTGGCGAACAGCGGCATTGTGGAGATTGTATATCACCGACCTTATCCAAAAGATGCCGACAAGGTTCGAGCTATGATGGAGGAAAAGGGAATCGCCTTTCGCATGCTGGAGACTTATCATCCACCGCAGGAAACGCTGATGGATGTTAAGGATTAAATAATAACGAGGAAGAACCTCTGACAATGTTATTTTGTCAGGGGTTCTTTTTTTGTTTTGTGTGTTGACAGAAAGCAATGTTTGCTAATGGGAAGGTGATTGTATTCAAGCCCAACTTGTGTTTACTAGGCCTATATTAAGCCTCACTGTTTGTTGGATTATAGGAAGTGCGGGAGCGTGTCTGTATTCGGGACGTATACTTTTGGTGCTGTGGGCGGGAATTACTCTGGTTTTCCCGCTTATAGCTTTATTGATGAAAATTCCTATCCGACATATGGTATTGCTGTGGATTGCATTGAGTGGTGGTGGATTTCATTGGTTTTGGCATGATGGGCATAACGTGAGCAGTATTCCTGGTGCACTTCATGTATCTTCTTCTGTCATAGAAGACATGCCTGTTCAAGCATTAGGGTTTATTGCTTCAGAAGTTGAGATTGATGGTGATCGTGCGCAGTTTGAGATGAGAGTTACTTCAATTCATCACTTTGCTAGTCATTCCAATAAGGATGAACAACGGGGGTCTATTTCTGAACAGGTCATTGTTCATATCAAGTTGGCTGCGAAGCAGGAACAGCAACTTGCGGCAGCATGGCAGCGTGGGGATGCAATCCTGCTGCGTGGCAGCTTAAAGGCACCAGCAAAAGCGGGGAACTTTGGTAGCTTTGATTACAGTGAGTACCTGCACACGCAGGAAATTCACTGGCTTATCAAGGGGGCTGGAGCCGCCTCGTTACAGAGGCAGAAGGCTTCACTGTGGAACCGCTACACATTATTGAGATGGAATGATCAGCTTAGAGAGCAGCTAGGTCAAAAAATGGAATCTGCTTTTACATCACTTCTTCACGCAGGATATATGAAAGGTCTGATACTTGGGGTTACAGATGAGCTGGACCCAGCAACGTATAATGAATTTACGCAGCTTGGTTTAACGCATATTTTGGCGATATCAGGTATGCATGTGGCGGTATATGCGGCCACATTATTATATTTACTCAAGCTGTTACGAGTTAGCCGTGAAACCTCCCTTACGATTGTGATGGTACTGATTCCGGCTTATGTGCTGCTGACAGGTGCTTCTCCCTCTGTTGTAAGAGCAGGGATTATGGCGATGATCGGTTTGTTTGCAGCTCGGCGAGGGTTGCTCAAAGACGGACTTAATATTTTAAGTATATCTGCGTTGCTTATGCTGCTATGGAATCCATACTACCTGCTTAGCGTCAGCTTTCAGCTTTCCTTTTTGGTGACAGGTGGGTTGCTCATATATATGCCGCTTATGAAGCCGTTTTTCGCCAAATGGCCCCTCCTGATCGGTGGTGAACTTGCGATCACAATCACGGCACAGCTTGTTTCGTTTCCAATGACGGTGTTCTACTTTAATCAATTTTCGATATTATCATTTGCAGCTAATTTTTTACTTGTCCCCCTGATTACATATATCGTGCTTCCACTAGGTACGGTGGCAATGGGAATGGCCTTTTTATGGGGGGAGGGGGCTCGCATCCTTGCGTGGCCAGCGGAGCAATTAAACGATCTAACCTTTTCGCTTGTGAAATGGATGAATGTGGATGATGCTTATGTGAGTATTTGGCCGTCTTCTTCTATTCTGTGGGTTCTGGCATATTACGCAGCTTTGTACAGCGTTCTGTACTGGCTCAAAACATGGTTGATATCTCGAAGGCAAACAGGCGACATTTCCGATGTGAAATCTAATCCCATAGCTTCACCTGTGCATACAGGACTAGCGGCTTCTGCCGAGTGGGCGACTATTTTGCAAACGGATCATGAACCGAAGGGTGCAGGGAAATTTGCGCATCGACAGTGGGATGGATATTGTCATGCGGCACTCGCTTTAAGTGGTATTGCCTGGCTTGGCATACTATGTATAGGGTACCAATCTCCTAGTGAAAGAAACACGGGAGTTGTTCAATATCTGGATGTGGGCCAAGGTGATAGCATTTTAATTACAACGCCGGGAGGAAAACATATTTTGGTAGATGGCGGGGGTACGATGGACTTTGCAACAGGGAAAAATGCTTGGCGCAAGCGTACAGATCCCTACGAGGTTGGCGCGGATACGATTGTCCCTTTGCTAAAGCAACGTGGGGTGCATCGGCTGGACGCTGTCATTTTAACGCATGGAGACCATGATCATGCCGGAGGACTACAGGCTATATTTGACCAGATTCCCGTAACCACCTTGTTTTTTAATGGTACCCTAACAGACAAAGCTCCATTTCGAAAGTTGTTAAACACGGCTTTGAACAAGCAGATCAAGCTGTACGGTGCACATCATAGCATGAAGTGGGAACCAGACCGGGATACGACAATTCGCTTTCTCTATCCGTTTAAGCTGGAGGAGAACGAATCTGGGCAGTTGCCTGTTATGAAGGAACAAAATCATTATTCCGTTGCCATGATTTTAGAGATGGAGGGGGTCTCGTTTTTATTCACAGGAGATATGGATGATGCCGCAGAGTCGCTGTTGCTTTCTGAATTAACCCATTCTTCATCCCATGTGAAAGCTCAGGGAGCAATAGGAGCTGCAAGGAAAGCTGTAGACGTTATGAAAGTGGCACATCACGGAAGTAAGTATTCCACCTCGGAAGAGTGGTTGTCCTATTGGCAGCCGAAAGTATCCGTCATTTCAGTTGGTGCAAGCAACACTTATGGACATCCGAATCAAGCAGTATTGGAACGTTTGGCGGAGGTTGATTCTGCCATATATCGAACAGATACAATGGGAGAGGTACAGATTCGTGCGCAGCAAGGGAAGCTGAGTGTTCGGTATCAACGCAGACGTGAACAGACGAATTCAAAATGATTTTGTTAAAATCATCTTCAACTACAAAAAAGCAGGCTTGTAACAGCCAAGAACCTGCCTGCCGTTAAATCAGATAAGGTATATCAATTCTTAATCGACGATTTTTATTTTCAAGATCCGATTGCTCTATCTTATCGATTACAACTCATATCTGATTTTCTGATTTCTAAGAAGTGACAAAATGTTTCATGCAGTTTAATAGGTCTAGTATTTAGATGTATGTAGGGGCTGAGGGAAGGTGACTACCTTCCCTTTTTCTGTTATTCTAAGGGAGGATACAATGGGGATTCTGGGCATTTTGTTATAATTTTTTTTATTAAAAAAATAAAATTAGCGTCAGACGTCTATCCTGCAACAATTTGCAAAAGGGATACGTCTGTAATATTGCAGGGAGAGGGGGATCCTTTGTGGTAGAGCAGGGACTCATCCGAGCCGCTCAATCGGGCGATCGCGACGCTCTCATTACCCTATTAAGAGAGATAGAACAGCATGTGTACCGTACGGCATATTACATTCTAAATAATGAGCAGGACGCCATGGATGCTTCACAAGAAGCCCTCATACGAATATATTCCAAAATTAACTCTTATGAGGAAAAAGCACAGTTTAAAACCTGGGTCCAGCGCATTGTAACGAACATATGCATCGACAAATTCAGAAGAACAAAGCCTTCGGTTTCCATTGACGAGCATGACATGATATTTAACGACCCCCAAAACGTGGAGGTTGAGGTGTTAACCTCTTACATGGCACAGGATGTTCGTGAGGCTATACAACAGCTCCCGGAACACCACCGGACGGTAATTGTCCTGAGATATTTGCAGGATTTCTCTTATAACGAGATTGCCGATTCTCTGGATTTGCCGCTAAATACGGTCAAGTCATACTTGTATCGTGCAAGACAGCAATTGCAAGGGCTACTTCAGGAATATCAGAAAGGTGGTGTATCAGGATGAAGTGTGGAGAAGAGGTGATGGATTGGATGCAGCGTTATGTGGATCATGAACTGGGCGAAGAAGAGACGTCCCAATTAATGAACCATATTGCGACTTGCCCGGACTGTGCGGAAAAATTTCATATTCTTCAGACACTCTCTCGCGAGCTGGAGGAATTGCCTGCGGTTTCCCCGGCGTTCAGCCTGGTGGATTCCATCATGCCTCAGCTTGATGCCATTGACCGCGCACGTGAAGAGCAGGGAAGCGCGCTTCAGGAAATGCAGCCTGTGGCTGCTGATCCAGAGTCTGGAGCAGGGCCTAGACAACGTACTCAGCCTGTACCTTGGTGGAACCGGGTGGGAGGGCGTGCTGCCATGGGCGTGGCTGCCGCTGCTGTTGTACTGGGGATTGTAGTATTCAACTTCGAGCCTAAAACCGTGCAGGATGCGGAAGGTATACTTACATCCCAGTCACCCGAGGTGACAAGCCAGCAGACTCAGACGGAAATTCCAGGTACGACCAATGGGAGTGGAGGACGTGATGCAGCCATTGGAGCGGAATCGACCAAGCAGCCATCTGAACAGGGACAAGGTGCTGATTCCTCACTGACACCTGCAGATAAGGAACCTGACCTGGGCAACCAGGGAACAGACAGTTCAGATAGCGAAAAGAATCCTTCCAAACAGGATGCTGGGAAGGTTGATGACCAGCAAGCTGGCGAGGAACCTTCAACAAAGTCTGCACCGACTAAGCATTCATCCCATCAGGATGAAAAGCAGGGACAGCCGAACGTCGATCGTCAGGCGACAAAGGATGACTCGCCTGCAGATGCTCCTACATCCGATGACAAACAGCTAAAACAGAAAAAATCTGATCAACCCACGATTGCTCCTGATGAACAGCTGGATCCGAAAATGGAAAAGGCACCTTTAGCGGGTACGAGTACCGCTCAGGAGGATAATAGCGATGATACAAGTACAAATGATGCATCTTCGTCGCTTAGCCAGGAATTAAAGGTACAGAGTCGAATTGCCTCAAATGAAACGTCGAAAGATGCGACATCCAAAAGTGTCACCAAGGATGCGGGGAACTCTTTAGGGGCGGATAGCAGCAATGCCGATTCTAATGATCAGCAATCATCGGTGTCACAAGACCCGGTTCGTAGAGAAGGCTTTGTATCTAATTCGCTGGTCTCTCCGGACAGTGATAATGCTTCCACCTATGGTGCCCAGTCGGCCTCTACAGATCAGTTCAACTCGCCTGATGGTAGCTATGCGGTGGCTATTGAGGGCAAAAAGCTGAAAGTGTATAAGCTTTCCGATAACGGTGTAGACCGAACAACACTGGAAGTCCGTACCCTGAAGGGTGCTTGGGTCAAAGGAAGCTGGTCAGATGACAGCCAGACCTTTATGTATGAGACAGAGCAGGATGGGACTGCAAGTAAATATACGTACACCGTTCCGCGTGGCACTGGAAAATAGTTTTCGTAAGTGGCACACTTTTTAGAAACAGAGAATAAACTATATGAACCGACGTCGTATCCCGACGGCCGAAAGTTTCTAGAGCTTTCTGCTGCCGTGTTGATATAGATGGTGGTGAAGGGATTCTGCCTAAAGGTGGGGTCCCTTTGTTTGTGTCATGACTTGCCTTCCGGTCGGATGTCAGGTACGATCAGTGGGTGGGGGGAACGGAAAATGGATGTAAAAACAGCCTCTAAGGCTATTCGTAAAGGTGATATTTCGCCAGTGTATCTGTTATATGGCAATGAAAAATATCAAATGAAGCAGTTTGTTGAGATGCTAAAAGAGAAGGTGGTCGAGGAGGAGCATCGTGACTTCGCCATTAGTTCTTATGATTTAACCGAGACGCCAATTGAGGTGGTTGTAGAGGACGCAGAAACAGCGCCTTTTCTGGTGCCAAAGAAGCTAATTATTGTACGGGATACCAGTGTATTTGCAGCAGGCAAAGATAACGGCAAAATAGAGCACCGTCTTGAGACGCTGTTGACTTACATGGATAACCCGACTGACTATAGCGTCATCGTTTTTACGGTTCAGGCTGAAAAGTTGGATGAACGGAAAAAGATCGTCAAGAAACTGAAAAGTGATGCCTCAGTTATTGCTTTCGCCCCTATGGGTGGAGATGATCTTGTGGCTTGGGTCCATAAGCGTGCAGCAGAAAGAGAAGTGCAGTTGGCAGCAGGAGCGGCTGAGAGACTCATTCAATACACGGGTGTCGGGCTTCAATCCTTGGCAGCCGAGATAGATAAGCTGTGCTTGTACGCAGGAGCGCAGGGAACGATCTCATCCGCTGACATTGAATCCCTTGTGCCTCGTAATACAGAGCAGAACGTATTTGCGATGGTCGAGGATCTGGCTAATTTGCGGCTGGATAAGGCGCTCAGTATTTTTTATGAGTTGCTTAAGCAAAAAGAAGAACCCATCAAGATAGCAGCTTTGATCACACGGCAGTTTCGTATTATGTTGCAGGTCAAAGAGCTGGCAGGTCAAAGCTATTCTCAGCAACAAATTGCGAGTCAGCTCAGCTTGCATCCTTATGGGGTGAAAGTTGCAGGGGATCAAGCACGACGCTTCCGTTCTGAGCAGCTGCGCCAGCTTCTCTATGAACTGGGCGAGCTGGATTATCATATGAAGACAGGTGTCGTTGACAAGGTGCTGGGACTGGAACTGTTTTTAATGAAAATGGGGGCAGGCGCTTCAATCTAATCTCATAAAGTTATAAACTAAAAAATCCTGATCAGCCAAGGCTGGTCAGGATTTTTTCATTAACGTATAAAAGTAGCTCTTGCTTACGCTTGAGCTGTAAGAGCGTTAAGTTTTTTCGCCAAGCGGGATTTCTTGCGAGCAGCTGCATTTTTGTGGATCAGACCTTTAGTTACAGCCTTGTCCAGCTTTTGGGAAGCCACTTTGAAAGCAGCAGCAGCAGCTTCAGCTTCGTTACCTACCAACGCTGTATCGGCAGCTTTAACTGCTGTACGAAGCGCGGATTTTTGGGAAGCGTTCAACGCACGGCGTTTGTCGCTAGTTTTAACGCGTTTGATAGCGGATTTGATGTTTGGCATTACATTCACCTCCTGTAAAGGCATTACTTATGAACACAAACGTTTCACAACTTAAAATATTTTAGCATGCCACACCTCAAATTGCAATAAGAAAACATTCTAAGACGATGCAAATTACAGGATGAAAATGGATGTGCATAAACCTGTTGGGTGTCTCGCACACTATAGCCAGAGATGGTATACAAGGAGGTTTAACAGATGGATCTGGATTTGCAGAAGTATGCGGTACGCACGGATTTGGCATTAGAGGCAAGAGAGCTGGCAGAACGGAATCAGCCTGTACCGCTGGCGGGTATAAATGAGAATGTGGAGGAAGATAACGGGATTAAAATTACGCGGCTGGATGTATTAAATGAGGAAGGAGCCAACCGTATTGGGCGGATACAAGGGCATTACGTTACGCTCGAAGTACCTGGCTTGCGTGAAGGCGACACTGGACTCCAACAACGGGTAGCCATTGCCTTTGCAAAAGAAATGGAGCATTTTATACAAAAAATAGGGATCTCTAAGGTGGCAAGGGTGCTGGTGGTAGGGCTGGGGAATTGGAACGTTACTCCTGATTCGCTGGGTCCGCTTGTCGTTGAAAATTTAATGGTCACCCGTCAATATTTTGAACTGACACCTGATCAGATCAACCCTGGATATCGGGATGTGAGTGCGATTGCGCCGGGTGTTCTTGGTATCACGGGAATCGAATCCAGTGAGATTGTTCAAGGTATTGTGGACCGCACAAAACCAGAGCTTATTATTGCTATTGATGCTTTGGCGTCACGTTCACTGGAGCGTGTCAATACGACCATCCAGGTGGCGGATATCGGAATACATCCGGGTTCAGGTATTGGCAACAAGCGCCGCGGTATCACCAAGGATATTATGGGAGTTCCGTGTATTGCTATCGGCGTTCCAACGGTATGCTATGCTTCGACCATCGTCAATAATGTAATCGAACTGATGAAAACGCATTTTACCAAAGAAAAGGCTTCTACCAAAGTAATTCTGGGAATGTTGGATGATATTTCAGAACCTGAGAGACTCGGGCTGGTGAGAGAGGTACTTCAACCGCTGGGGCATGATTTGATTGTGACTCCAAAAGAGATCGATGAATTTATTGAAGATATCGCGAATATCATTGCGACCGGTTTGAACGCAGCTCTACATGAAGCTGTTGATCCCGACAATGTCGCCGCTTATACGCATTAATGAAAGGCTAGCAAAACCATCTTTCTAAGACACGACAGAAAATCTCTATTTAACAGGTAGCCTATCTCTTTCAAAAAGGGATGGGCTTGTCCTGTAGATAGAGATTTTTGTGTTCTAGTAATTGTTCTCCGTTCATAGAGTTGAAGTATAAGAGATTTCCGAAACAGATAGGAACCCTGTGTTCTGAATGTAATAAGCGGGTTTCGACGGGACGAAGGAGGACAAGGCTCACATGAAAAAAATTCAGACCTGGAACGTCGGAAGATGGAGAAGAAAAGGTATCGAAATTTTGGCAATGGGACATACGCTTGTGCTGCTCATCATGGGCTCGGCGCTTTTATTTGTCGTTTTGGGACTAGGAGGGCTGGCAGAAAATCGTTTGCAAACTTCTCCTGTTTCTTCGATGAAAGGATTGGCAGGCTCGGTGTCCAGCGGTTTTTTCGCGGATATGCTAGGTATGGAGGTACCTCATTTGGCACAAAAAAAACAGCATTCTTCGTTGTCGGGTGAACAATGGTCGCCATTTGTTTTTCAGATGCTTACAGGTATTAATCCGCAAGATCCCAAAAGTCTCATTTCTCGTGAAATTCCTGGCATGGCTGCTGGAGCGCCTGTCTTGCTGCGCAAGGGTTCGGGGAACATCAAGGTAGAGGGTCCTACGGATTATCAGCCTGATCAGGGAACGACAGATACCCCTGGGAGCTCAAACGCAGCTGAGAACCCGCCGTCTACTACGCCGGATATTCCGACAACACCGGAAACAGACCCTGCACGTGAGGATGATCCAGGTGATGCCGCCAAAGGGGAGAAGCGTATATTAATCTACCATTCTCATCCCAGAGAAGCATATAATCCATTACTGAGCAAAACCAGTTCCAACCCCAATTCAGGCTCTAAGTCAGCTAATGTATCAAGGGTAGGAGACTTTGTAAAGAAGAGACTGGAAAAGCAAGGGATATCTACACTGCATGTAAACAAGGATTATGCCACCACAGTTCAAAATTACAATTGGAACTACTCCTATAAATATTCACGCACAACAGTCAAGGAGGCTTTGGCTCAAAATAAAGGTTTAACTTATCTGCTCGATATTCATCGTGATTCCCAACGTCATGGAAAAACAACAGCCACGATTAATGGACTTTCTTATGCCAAAGTGTATTTTATTATCGGACATGACAACAAAAATTGGCGCAAAAATGAAGCTTTTGCTGCTCGCATTCATGAAAAGCTGGAAAAATCATATCACGGCGTATCGCGCGGTGTATGGGGAAAAGATGGCGGCAAAGGAAACAATGGTGAATACAATCAAAGCTTGTCTTCTCATAGCATTTTGATCGAAATCGGAGGGATTGACAACACCGAGGAGGAGTTAAAACGAACTTCTGACGTTCTGGCGGACATGATCAGTGAAGTGTATTGGGAGGATCAGAAAGCACAGAAGGCGGGTACCAACGTATCTGACACCAAAAAGAACAACAGCGGTAATTAAATAAGGTAGCAGTTAGGGGGGGATATAATGACCGGACATTTTCGTAAAAAAGCGCTTGGATTTGTGCTTCTGATCGGAGCAGGCGTATTACTTGGCATGCAGCTGGCAGGCTCTGGCCTGCGCTCAGTCTATGGCCCGGAATGGGACGAGAATCCAGTTTCATCGGTGAATCAACAGAAAGTTGATTATGAGCAGACGGTGATTGAAGATACCCCGGCAGCTAATGCCCGAGCGTATAATCGTACGTATAATACAAGTGGAAAGGTCGAGTTTGAGCCACAAACGGACACGAATGAAGGAAAAACAAACGAACGAAGTGAGGAGCAGACCGCACGCTGGACACATGAATGGGATACGAAGACTGCTCAGAATGACAATATTCGGCAGGGCCTAGAGACGCCTCGTGAGCTGCTAGCCGTAAAGGCGCAGCAGGCTTCGGTGGATACCATGGCCGATAAAACGGCTGGGCTGCTTCAAAACCTGTCAAGACAAGGTATTCGCTGGGTTGTATCTGTATTTGACGGGGTAACAGAATAGAAATATTGCTGCCCCCCCTTACAACTGCTATAATAAGCTGATTGATACTAGGCATTGTGTGGGGGTAAGGCATGACTGACATTTTGGCAAGACAACGTAAAATTCGGAACTTTAGTATCATTGCACATATAGACCATGGTAAATCCACGCTGGCTGACCGGATCTTGGAGTACACCGGTGCACTCACTTCCCGCGAAATGCAGGAGCAAGTGCTTGACCAGATGGAACTGGAGCGGGAGCGCGGGATTACAATTAAGCTCCAGGCAGTGCGACTCACCTATAAGGCCGATGACGGCGAAGAGTACATTTTGAATTTGATTGATACACCGGGACACGTCGATTTTACCTATGAGGTATCTCGTAGTTTGGCAGCCTGCGAAGGTGCTTTGCTGGTAGTAGACGCAGCGCAGGGGATTGAGGCGCAGACATTGGCTAATGTTTATTTGGCGCTCGACAACAATCTGGAGATTTTGCCAGTGCTTAACAAGATTGATTTGCCAAGTGCTGATCCTGAACGGGTAAAGCAGGAAATCGAGGATGTTATCGGTTTGGACACGAGTGAAACTGTACATGCTTCAGCCAAAGCTGGAATCGGTATCAAGGAAATTTTGGAACAGGTGGTCAGAAGTGTGCCTGCTCCGCAAGGAAATCCGGATAATCCGCTTAAGGCGCTTATTTTCGATTCGCATTATGATCCTTATAAAGGCGTAATCGTATATGTACGTGTTGTGGACGGCAGTATCCGTGCGGGTTCGAAAATTAAAATGATGGCGACTGACAAAACGTTTGAGGTTATCGAGGTTGGAGCTTTCATGCCACGTATGACGATCGTGGATGAGCTAAATATCGGTGATGTTGGTTTTATTGTGGCCGGAATCAAGCATGTGGGCGACACTCGTGTCGGGGATACGGTAACGGATGCCAAAAATCCAACACCAGAACCGATGCCAGGCTATCGGAAAATTAATCCGATGGTGTATTGCGGTCTGTATCCGATTGAAACATCGGAATACAACGATCTGCGTGAGGCGCTTGAAAAGCTGCAGCTGAACGATGCTTCGCTCAGCTTTGAACCGGAAACATCCAGTGCGCTGGGCTTCGGTTTCCGTTGCGGTTTCCTTGGTCTGCTGCATATGGACGTTATTCAGGAACGTATTGAACGTGAATTCAATATTCCGTTGATTACAACGGCACCAAGCGTAATTTACCGTGTACAATTGACTAATGGGGAAACGATCGAAATCGATAACCCGTCCAACTACCCAGAAGTAGGGCGTATTGAACATGTACAAGAGCCATATGTTAAGGCGGGCATCATCGTGCCAAATGATTATGTAGGTACAGTTATGGAGCTTTGTCAGAACAAGCGTGGTGAGTACGTGAACATGGAGTACCTAGATACAACACGGGTAACAATTACGTACCAGATTCCTTTGTCTGAAATCGTATATGATTTCTTTGATCAGCTTAAATCCAGCACCAAAGGCTATGCTTCCTTTGACTATGAGATTTCAGGCTATCGCCAATCTAATCTGGTGAAGATGGATATTCTGTTGAATGGTGAGCAGGTCGATGCGCTATCGTTCATCGTGCATAGAGATCGAGCTTACCACCGCGGCCGTATCATTTGTGAGAAGCTGCGCGAGTTGATCCCGCGGCAAATGTTCGAGGTGCCAATCCAGGCATCTGTAGGAACAAAGGTTGTTGCGCGTGAAACCGTTAAGGCTATGCGTAAAAACGTCTTGGCCAAATGTTATGGCGGCGATATTTCTCGTAAACGGAAGCTGCTTGAGAAGCAAAAAGAGGGCAAGAAACGTATGAAGCAGGTCGGTAACGTAGAAGTACCGCAGGAAGCATTTATGGCGGTACTGAAGATAGATGAGTAAAGCAGTTTGAAGTATTCGTCCATTCTTTCATGGGGCATTTGCCATGCATGGAGAATGGACGTTCTTTATTTGAGCAAGCTATTCAGGACAGAGAGCTCGTTCAAGTTACAATCAGCGTAACAAAGCATAGTATCATTAAAACTTTAGAGTATTTCTTAAAGCAGTGTCTCTTTTACTGCAACACCTACACCACAAAAATGGGCCGACTCGTGGTGGGCAGCAGCGGAGTGGGCCATTTGAATCTGGAGAAGCGTAGCGTTCGCCTTTACTCCCCAATTTTATCCCTAAGAGTGCTTATATAATGGAAAATTTGGGAGTAACAGCGATCAGAAGATCAAATGGAACACGAAGCGGTTGGTCTCGACCTCGGCTCATTTTCTCACTAAACCCTGAATCGACAAGGAGGATCGGTATGACCGCATCCATACAAAAACATGAATATTCATCCGCGCCTCAAGCGGTTTATCTGCATATACCTTTTTGCACGAATAAATGCTTTTACTGTGACTTTAACTCTTATGTGCTCAAGGATCAGCCTGTTATGGAATATCTGTATGCCTTGGAACGGGAGATGGAACATACGGTCAAACTTCACCCGCCAGGACAGATAAAGACCATTTTTGTCGGGGGCGGAACACCAACAACCCTCAATCCGAAGGAAATGGAATATTTCCTGAAGAGCGTTCGTACCTATTTTCCAAATTGGGCGGAAGATATTGAGTTTTCCATGGAAGCCAATCCAGGCACAACTGATTTTGAAAAACTTTCTGTGATGAAAGAAGGCGGCGTCAATCGACTCAGCTTTGGTGTGCAGGCTTTCCAGAATGAGCTGCTTACAGGCATAGGTCGTATTCATAGTACAGATGACGTCTATCGTAGTTTGGAAAACGCACGTAAGGCCGGCTTGGACAATCTGTCGATTGACCTGATGTTCGGTTTGCCGAACCAAACGGTGGACATGCTGGATGAAAGCGTCAGTAGAGCCCTAGAGTTGGGACTTCCTCATTACTCTATCTACAGTTTGAAGGTTGAAGAGAATACGCTCTTCCACACGTTGTACCAGAAAAATCAGCTGCCGCTTCCACATGAAGATGACGAGTTGGAAATGTATTTGCTCCTCATGCGTCGCATGAAAGAAGCGGGTTATGAACAGTATGAAATTAGCAATTTCGCAAAACCAGGTTTGGGAAGTAAGCACAATATGACTTATTGGCGTAATGAGGATTATTACGGTCTTGGCGCTGGGGCACATGGTTATGTTGGCAGAGAGCGTCATATGAACATTAAGGGCATTAACCCTTATGTGGAGGCTACTCGGAATGGTTTACCGCGTTTGGACAGTTTTGAGGTGCCGACGGCGGAAGCCATGGAGGATTTCCTCATGGTCGGTTTGAGAATGCTGGAAGGTGTGTCTAAATCCCGCTTTGAAGCTCAATTTGGTCAGACATTGGAAGACACGTTTACAGTTCCTCTCAGAAAAATGCTGAATGCGGGATTAATTGAATCAATCGAGGATGGGTATCGTTTGAGCGAACGCGGTATTTTATTCGGAAATGACGTATTTGCAGAGTTCATCGGTTCTATCACGGTAAATTCATAAGTTGCAGGTTTCAATACAATACATTTTGACATCGTAAGCTGGGCTATCATTTTATTACACCATTCTGCCACAGCAGGGTAAATGGAGTATTGCGATTCTATGCGTTATGTTGTATATTTATTCATTATATGCGGCAAGCGGCAGGAGGAGAGCAAGATGGCTTCAGTGTGTAAAGATGTATTGTGCAGAAGTGCGGTTCCTGAGGATGTGGAGCCTTTATATCAAATGATTAGTGGCTATGCAGAGCGGGGGATTATGCTGCCACGTTCAAGGGAAGTGCTTACGCGCCAACTGGAGCTGTTTATTGTTGCAGAGGTGGACGGCCAAGTCGTTGGCTGTGGTTCTTTATGCAAATTGGGGGCTGATTTGGTAGAGATTCGCTCCCTTGGCATCTCTGAGGGGCATAAAGGAATGGGAATAGGCTCCAAGCTTGTGGAAGGCCTTATTATAGAAGCACGGCGGCAACGTATTCCTAAAATTATGGCACTGACCTACGAGGTATCCTTTTTTATAAAAAACGGTTTTGATGTAGTTAGCAAAGAGATTTTTCCTGAGAAGGTATGGACCGACTGCATTCACTGCAGTAAGCAAAACAATTGTGATGAAATCGCAGTGTTGAAAGTACTGAACTGACCTGTCAATAATGAGGTCAGTTCAGTGTTTTTTTATCAGGACGTAGTCGTGTGTATGTGTTACAGCTTACATTATTGTGCCCCTGTTTATTTCTCAAATGTTTGGAGTAACCACCAAATGAATTGATGATGAGGCTCCAGTTCCGAAGGTATATCATTCAAGCTTCTTATGGGATGGTCCTTATGGTAATCCGTATCATTATAAAAGTATGTAGTGCCATCTAACGGAACCTGACGTTTGTATTTATACAAGGCGACAACATATTTTTCAGATTCTCCGGTTCGGCTTGGACGATATGTGTATCCTTCCCAGTCGGCTGGTGTTACATCATCATAATGCAGTATAGCTGCCACACTATATTTGATTTGCTTGGGAATGCTTGGACTGAATTCTTGTGGGTAAAATAAAATGGTATTCCACATGCTTAACAGAATTGTAGGGACCAAAATTAAGGCACACCATAGGGGTCTTAATTTACGAATTAAGTGGATCACCGAAATGATAAGGGCAGCGTTCAGAATAAAAACTAGTGGCAAAGCAAGTATTCTTCCTAGTCCTGTGTACGGAAACAATTCGATTAAAATGTAAAACATACAAATTGTAGGTAAAAGAGCGATTAATGCGTATAAAAGGTTGCGGCGCTTGCTTCTCAGATCCCATTCCTCCTTAAAGGCAATAAAGTTATACAGTTTGTAGGCACAGTCTCAAATTTTTCAGTTTTCTGCATCCTATACATAAATACGGTTTGGATATGGTAAAACAGAGGTTTTCCATGAAAAAATGCAAACCCTCTGTTTTGCCATAGTAATTAAAATGGATATAATAAATATCGTTTATTGAAAATACTGATCTGACTTGACAATGATCAGGTCGGTTTGGTATTTTTGTATTATCAGTTAGCACTCATCGCGAACGAGTGCTAATGATTCCATTTAACAATCATGCTATTATGGATAAATGACAAGGGGGGATTCGCTTGTTAACCGAACGTCAGAGACTCATTTTGAATGCGATTATTGATGACTACATTCGTTCGGCTGAGCCAGTGGGTTCCCGCAGCATATCCAAAAGGCAGGATGTCGGATTCAGCCCAGCCACAATCCGTAACGAAATGTCGGATTTGGAGGAACAGGGCTATCTGGAGCAACCCCATACTTCTGCGGGACGCATCCCGTCTCATAAAGGCTATCGTTATTATGTGGACCATTTGGTGCCGCTAAATACACTGAAGCCTATGGAAATGCGGGAACTAAAAGCCTTTTACGCCGAAAAGCTGAATGTAATGGAGCAAGTGATCCAGCATGCATCAGGCATTTTGTCCCATATGACCAATTATACTTCTATCCTGCTTGGGCCGGAGGTTTTTCATACTTCGTTGCGTCATTTTCAGCTGTTGCCGCTCAACGAAACGACGGCTGTGGCGATTATCGTGACCAATACCGGTCAGGTGGAGAATAAAACGGTGGATATTCCGCCTGGAATTTCAATCTCCGAGATGGAAAAGGTTGTGAATTTACTGAACAGCAAGCTGGTCGGTGTACCGATTTATCAGCTTAAATCACGCCTTTACACCGCGCTGGGTCAGGAAATGGAGAAGCATGTATCTCATTTTGAGGACGCTATGAAGGTGCTGGATAAAGCACTCGATAATGAATCAGATCAGCGCCTATATTTAAGCGGTGCGACGAACATGCTGAATCAGCCTGAATTTAAAGATGTAGAAAAGGTTAAACATATTCTCGATCTGCTGGAGGAAACACCAACGCTACTTAAACTGATGACTCCTGTAGCCGGAGCACCTGAAATTCAAGTCCGCATCGGCACAGAAAATGATCATGAAGCATTTGCCAATTGCAGCCTGATTACTGCTACATATGCAGTAGACGGAGAAGCGTTGGGTACTATAGGTATATTGGGTCCGACGCGGATGGAGTATGCGAGAGTTATTAATATTTTGGGTATCCTGTCTAAGGATTTGACCGCAATGCTAACGCAACGGTTTAAATAAAATAAGATCGCATGGGTTGCGGTCCTACATGTTCCGCGCTGGGATACGGTTTGTATCCTGCGCGGGTGCATTGTTGCGTGCTTTTATAAGGGGAGTTACAACTTGAAGGAGGTGAAACATTTTGAAGGAAGAACAAGCGTTCCAAGATGACAAACAACAAAATGTAAGCACAGAGGAAGCAGCCGAAACGAGCCAGCAGGACGAGCTGGTGAATGAAGCGGCAGCACTGGAAGCCGAGGAAGAAAACACAGAGGTGGCAAAACTTCGTGCAGAGGCTGAGGAGCATCAGCAACGGTTTTTGCGCGCA
Source organism: Paenibacillus sp. JJ1683 (assembly GCF_053006485.1). Lineage (NCBI taxonomy): Bacteria > Bacillati > Bacillota > Bacilli > Caryophanales > Paenibacillaceae > Paenibacillus > Paenibacillus sp. JJ1683. Next base: position 3,859,868 of record NZ_CM129820.1, on the reverse strand, counting down.
CAGGCGGATTTTGATAATTTTCGCCGCCGTACGCTGAAAGAAAAGGAAGACCTTGCTAAATATGCGTCTATGAAGCTTGTTACCGAGTTGGTGCCTGTTCTGGATAACTTCGAGCGAGCGCTGGCAACAGCATCGCAAGGAGCGGAGTCTGAGTCATTCACCAAAGGCGTGGAAATGATTTTCCGCCAGTTTGAGAGTGTGCTTCAGGCAGAGGGAGTGACGGCCATGAATGCAGTGGGACAACCGTTTAATCCTGATTTCCATCAGGCTATTATGCAGGTGGAGAGCGAAGAGCATGATGAAGGCATCGTCGTTGAAGAGGTACAAAAAGGATACATGCTGAAGGACAAGGTGCTTCGTCCAGCGATGGTAAAAGTTAGCATGTAACTTTTTCTATATACATTAGAATTACATCATTTTTGATTCAACCATTCTGGCCTGAGGGCCTCGTATATACAGAAGGAGGAATTGTCCGATGAGCAAAGTAATCGGTATTGACTTAGGTACAACCAACTCTTGTGTGGCTGTTATGGAGGGCGGCGAAGCCGTCGTTATTCCAAATCCGGAAGGCGCGCGCACAACCCCTTCCGTTGTCGGTTTCAAAAAAGATGGGGAGCGTACTGTAGGGGAAACGGCAAAACGCCAAGCAATTACGAACCCGGATCGTACAATCATGTCCATCAAGCGCCACATGGGTACAAATCATAAAGAAAACATTGACGGTAAGGAATATTCCGCACAGGAAATTTCCGCTATGATTTTGCAAAAGCTGAAAGCTGACGCTGAAGCTTACCTGGGCCAAACGGTTTCTCAAGCGGTTATCACTGTTCCAGCATACTTCAATGATGGTCAACGTCAAGCAACTAAGGATGCAGGTAAAATTGCCGGTCTGGAAGTTCTGCGGATTGTCAATGAGCCAACAGCAGCTGCATTAGCATATGGTATGGAAAAATCCGAAGACCAAACCATCCTCGTATATGACTTGGGCGGCGGTACATTCGACGTATCCATTTTGGAACTGGGCGATGGTTTCTTCGAAGTTAAAGCAACAAGCGGCGACAACAAGCTGGGTGGCGATGACTTTGACCAAGTGATTATTGATTACCTCGTAAATGAGTTCAAGAAAGATCAAGGTATTGACCTGAGCAAAGATAAAGCAGCTGTACAACGTCTGAAAGATGCAGCAGAAAAAGCGAAAAAAGAACTGTCCGGCGTGCTGACAACGACAATTTCCTTGCCGTTTATCACAGTAGCTGATGGCGTTCCACAGCATTTGGAGTTGAACCTGACTCGTGCGAAGTTTGAAGAATTGTCCGCAGGTCTGGTAGAACGTACTTTGGGACCTACTCGTCAAGCGATGAAAGATGCAGGCATGAGTGCTAGCGACATCGATAAAATCGTTTTGGTCGGCGGCTCCACACGTATTCCAGCTGTACAAGAAGCAATCAAAAAACTGACAGGTAAAGAGCCTCACAAAGGCGTAAACCCTGATGAAGTGGTAGCTTTGGGCGCGGCAGTTCAAGCAGGTGTATTGACAGGTGATGTGAAAGACGTCGTTCTCCTTGACGTAACTCCACTGTCCCTCGGTATTGAAACCGCAGGTGGCGTATTCACTAAAATGATTGATCGTAACACGACAATCCCTACGAGCAAATCGCAGGTATTCTCGACGTATGCCGACAATCAGCCTAGCGTAGAAATTCACGTGCTGCAAGGTGAGCGCGAAATGGCAGCAGGCAACAAAACACTGGGCCGTTTCCAATTGGGAGATATCCCTCCAGCACCACGTGGTGTACCGCAAATCGAAGTTACTTTTGATCTGGATGCGAACGGTATCGTGAACGTATCTGCTACAGATAAAGGCACAGGCAAAAGCCAAAAAATTACGATCACTTCTTCTAGCGGCTTGAGTGACGAAGAAGTAGAACGTATGATGAAGGATGCCGAGTTGCATGCGGAAGAAGATAAGAAACGTAAAGAGTTGGTAGAAGCGAAAAACGCTGCAGACCAACTGATCTACTCCGTAGACAAAACGATTAAAGATCTGGGCGAAAAAGCGGATGCAGGTGAAGTCGAAAAAGCAAATGCAGCTAAAGAAAATCTGCAAAAAACGCTGGAATCCGATAACCTGGAAGACATCAAAAAAGCTACTGAAGAGCTGACTGAGATTGTTCAGCAATTGTCTGTGAAATTGTATGAGCAAGCTGCTCAAGCAGCACAAGCTCAAGACGGAGCAGCAGACAGCAAAGGCCGTGACAATGTAGTTGATGCGGACTATGAAGTTGTTGATGAAGACCAGAAGAAAGACTAAGCAACGGATCGGATAGTGGCAACTTTACGGTATACCGGTACGTTATGATATACTGAACAATAATTAGCAGCGTAGCTGCCTTGATAAATAACAATTAGCCTAAGGGTAACTGTTATTTCCAAGATAAATAAGCATATTACGGGTTGTACTGCCTTGAAATGATGGGAAGGTCAAAGCCGGGTCATCCCGCGCCTTTGGCTTTCCTTTTATATGTAGTGCAGACACGTTGTAGGCATGGGGGTGGAACATTGGCTGATAAGCGTGATTATTATGAGGTGCTGGGTGTCGCAAAAGGCGCTTCGGATGAAGAAGTCAAAAAGGCTTACCGTAAGCTTGCGCGTCAGTATCATCCGGACGTGAACAAGGCTGCGGACGCAGAAACTAAATTCAAAGAAGTTAAAGAAGCTTACGATGTCCTCAGTGATGGTCAGAAGCGGGCAAGATACGACCAATACGGTCATGTAGACCCGAATCAGGGCATGGGAGGCGGCTTCGGTGGTGCCGACTTCGGTGGCGGATTTGGTGATATTTTTGATATGTTCTTTGGTGGCGGTAATGGTCGACGTGACCCGAATGCACCGCAACGAGGGAACGATCTTCAATATACGATGACGATTGAATTCAAAGAAGCGGTGTTTGGTAAAGAAACCGACATTCAAATTGAACGTACGGAAACATGTGATACGTGTCATGGTACAGGAGCCAAAGCGGGCACTGAACCACAGACCTGTTCCGTCTGCCACGGCAGTGGACAGGAAGAAGTGGTGCAGAATACACCGTTTGGCCGCATGGTTAACCGACGCGCCTGCTCCAATTGCGGCGGTTCCGGTAAAATCATCAAAGAAAAATGTACGACTTGTAGCGGATCAGGCCGTGTCCGCAAGAAACGTAAAATTCATATCCGCATTCCAGCGGGTGTGGACGACGGCGCACAAATGCGTATCAACGGTGAAGGCGAAGGCGGTGTCAACGGAGGACCGGCAGGTGACCTGTACGTCGTATTCCGCGTGAAGTCGCACGACTTCTTTGAGCGTGAGGGAGACGATATCTACTGTGAAATTCCGCTGACGTTCTCACAGGCAGCCTTGGGAGATGAAGTTGAGATCCCAACGTTAACCGAGAAAGTGAAGCTGAAAGTTCCAGCAGGCACGCAAACAGGGACTTATTTCCGTCTTAAAGGAAAGGGTGTGCCAAAACTGCGCGGCGTAGGTCAAGGTGACCAGCATATTAAGGTAGTTGTGGTAACGCCTAGTAAGCTGAGTGAGGAACAGAAGGATTTGCTGCGTCAGTTCTCTTCGCTTAGTGGAGAGCAGACACATGAGAATGAGCAGTCCTTTTTTGACCGTGTGAAGCGGGCTTTCCGAGGCGACTAAGCCAAGGTCGAAATCGCGGAGCTTCAATTATGAATCCGAGGGACTATTCCGCAATTGCGGGATAGTCCCTTTTTTTATATTCACGTAAACACATACATAGCCATTTTTGTATAACCAGAGTTAACAATTGAGCTTCTATCAACTAGAAAGGGGTGAGTTCCATCGAAAAAATACGGGCAAGTCTGCGTCGAGGTAAGCCGCTATTAAAGCTTAGAGGTCTAATAACGCTGCTCGTATGTCTGGTTATGGCACTTGTGCTCCTGCCAGTAACACTGTTATTTGCCGAGAGAGTTGAGCATGAAACGGAGAAGGGACTCGAGGAAAAGGCAATGTCCATTGCGCGTACACTAGCCCATACACCGCTTATTATTGAGCAATTGCAACAGACAGGTTCTTCTCCTTCCATGCAGGAGTATGTGAAGAAGGTCTCAACGGCGAATCATATCCAATTTGTCGTGGTTATGGATATGAAGGGAATTCGTAAAACGCACCCGGATGCTAGGAGGATCGGCAAAGCCTTTGTCGGAGGGGACGAGTATACTGCACTTCATGGTCAGGAGAGCGTGTCCGTTGCAAAGGGGACATTGGGCATGTCCATGCGGGCCTTCTCCCCCGTGTTTAGTGTGACGGGAAAACAGGTAGGTGCGATTGTTGTCGGTATATCCATGCAGGATGTACAGCGGGCCCAGGAAGGCAACACCCGTCTTATTGCTATCGCCATTGGGATCGGAATGTTGATTGGCACAGGAGGAGCGGTTGTGCTGGCTCGTAAAATCAAAAATATGCTGGTCGGTCTGGAGCCGCCGGAAATCGCACGTTTGCTGGAGGAACGCAGCGCGATGTTACAGTCCATCAAGGAAGGCGTCATTGCGGTGGATGAATGCGGTCGTATCATGCTGATGAATGCAGAAGCGATCCGTCTACTGAGGCAAGCGGGGATTGAAGATTTCTCATTCTCTGGACAGGAAATTACTGTGTATTTATCTGCTTTCCGATTACAAGAGGTCTTGGAAGTAAGCACTCCACTGATGGATGAGGAAATGGAGCTGGGTGGGATCACCTTGCTGACCACCAGTGTTCCGATACGGGTCAAAGGAAAAATTGTCGGAGCCATTGTAACCTTTCGGGATAAGACGGAGATGAAACAGCTTGCTGAACGTTTGACAGGAGTTTCTCTGTACACGGAAGCACTACGCGCGCAGGCTCATGAATTTATGAACAAGTTGCATGTCATTATGGGGATGGTGCATTTGCGAATGTATGATAAACTGGAGCACTATATTATGGATGCTGTCGAGCATCATCAAGTAGAGATTGGCTCCATTACTCGGCAGCTTAAGGACCCAGTGATGGCGGGGTTTGTGTTAGGGAAATTAAGCCGGGCCAGAGAGGCAGGGGTAAATTTTGAACTGACTCCGGGTAGTTACTTGCCTGAATCCAGTCAAACTCAAACGACTCATGAACTGATTACTATTCTTGGCAATCTGTTTGATAATGCAGTGGAGGCGATGGAATCTCTGGAGCACAAGCGGATTACCCTTTCACTTTATTATGAAGAAAACCAGAAAAATGGCTGTCTGACCTGTATCATGTGCGACAATGGTCCAGGTATACCGGAGGGCCTTGGGAAGGCCATTTTTGAAAAAGGTTTTTCGACCAAGGGAGAGTCGCGAGGGATGGGACTTTACCTAGTGTCGCAAAGCGTGAAAAGGCTACAAGGTAGTGTAAAGTTGATCCCAGTCGAGCAGGGGTGCTGTTTTCAGATTAAGATTCCATACATTATAGCGGGGAATGATGAACATGATTAATGTCCTGATTGTAGAAGATGATCCGATGGTTGCGGAATTCAACCGCAAATATACGGAGCAGGTAGAGGGTTTCCTATGTGGTGGTTGGGCTTCTTCGGTGGAAGAGGCTAAGAAATATATAGCTGAACAAGCCATTGATCTGATATTGCTGGATGTGTATATGCAAGAAAGTAATGGCCTCGATTTACTGTCATTTATACGGGAGGCTGGAGTGAATGTGGACGTTATTGTCATCTCAGCTGCAAGTGACATGAGTAGCATCAAAAAAGCGATGAACTTTGGCGCGGTGGATTATTTAATCAAGCCTTTCCACTTTAACCGTTTTTTAGAGGCCCTTACCGGGTACCGAGAGCACATTAGTATTGTTCGTGAGCGTAGTCTACTGTCGCAGGAGGAGCTGGACCGACTGATTTATCATAAAAGCTTGACTAAAGACTTGGCACGGTTGCCTAAGGGGATAACGAAATCCACGCTGGCTATGATATGGAATTGTATCCAGCAGCATCATAAGGTTCTGTTTTCCACCGAGGATATTGCGGAGAGTGCAGGGATCTCCAGGGTGTCTATGCGCAAGTATCTGGCTTTTATGACAGAGATTGAAGTGCTTTCTATGGAAACTATATATGGTACCATTGGACGTCCTGTTTACCAATACCGGGTGTTGCCGCAGGCAGAAGGAATCATGAATAGTTATATTTAGCCCTATTTCTGATTACTTTAGTTACTAAAGTTAGTTCTTAGTTTTAAAACCAAATAAAGCGTTTTCCAAGGTGTAGAATGGGAACATGATCATCATTCTTCACTTTATGGAGGGAGATTTATGGAAAATGCTACGAACCAGCCTGTCATTCAAAAGGGGCAAAGATGGAGTAAAAATACTGTAGATGGGTTTAGGATGCTGGGCAGGATAAAGGTGGGAGTTATTCCTCTTCCACTATATGCCGTGATTGCGCTAATTGTTTATGCGGCTGCAATTACAGAAAGACTTCCGAACGATCTATTGGGCGGGTTTGCCGTCATCATGATTTTAGGTATACTGCTCAGTGATCTAGGGGCCAAACTTCCACTGCTCAAACATATAGGCGGGCCAGCCATTTTATCCCTTATGGTTCCATCGTTAATGGTATTTTGGAATATGTTCAGTCCATCTGCAATGGGGGCTGTGCACACGCTTATGAAAACCTCAAATTTCCTTTATTTTTACATCGCATGTCTAGTAACAGGAAGCATTCTTGGCATGGATCGCAAAATGCTGATGAATGGAATTGTCAAAATTTTTGCCCCCATTATCATAGGATCTATTGCTGCTGTTGCTGTCGGTATGGTGGTGGGTATGGCTTTTGGCTACAGTGCTTATCATACATTTTTTTTCATCATCATTCCGATTATTTCAGGTGGGATTGGAGAAGGTATTTTACCGTTGTCCATTTCGTATGGAATGGTACTGGGCAAGGATTCTGCGGAATTCGTATCCCAGTTTATCCCGGCTGCCATTATCGGTAACATTGTTGCAATTATAGGTGCAGGCGTCTTGAAGAGATTAGCGGAGAAAAAACCAAAAACTTCTGGTAACGGAAGGTTGTTGAAACTAGAAAAGGACGAAGACAAGTTAGCTCCGGTAAATTTGGGGCAATCCGTTTCTTTTCCATTAATGGGTGGTGGTCTGCTGTTGGCCTGTACTTTCTTTATTGTGGGTAAGCTGCTAGAGCCGTATCTCCATATTCCAGGGCCGATTCTCATGATTCTGGCGGCCGCATTAATAAAGTGTATTCAGATCATGCCGAACACATTGGAGCAGGGAGCTTTTCATTTGTACAAATGTATAACCGCTAGTTTGACGTGGCCCTTGATGGTGGGGTTAGGCATTTTGTATGTGCCATTAGATAGTGTAGTTGGGATTCTAACGGTTCCTTATGCGATCACCTGTGCATCTGTAGTGGTTGCATTGATTGTTACTGGATACTTCACAGGAAAATGGATTCATATGTATCCCGTAGAAGCTGCCTTGGTGACCAGTTGTCGCGGCGGATTGGGGGGCACGGGCGATGTAGCCATTCTGTCTGCATCCAATCGGATGGAACTGATGCCTTTTGCCCAAATTGCAACACGGATTGGTGGAGCAGGCACCGTCATTTTAGCAACCTTGTTACTACAATTATGGAGCTGATGAGTTTTAGACCAAGCTATAAAATTCATATCATATACAGTCATGAAAGGATGGAGAAATATATGGGCAGTTTAAGAGATGAAATCAGAGAATTACACGAAGGTGGCAAAATGGAGACCTTACCCAAGAAGCGAATTGAAACGATGGAGGGGTTGTCCAAAGTTTATACGCCAGGTGTGGCTCAAATTTGCATGGAAATTGCCAATGATCCAGCCAAAGCGTTTCAATTAACGATCAAAAAAAATACAGTAGCAGTCGTTTCAGATGGAACAGCGGTACTTGGATTAGGAGATATCGGGCCGGAGGCAGCTATGCCTGTGATGGAGGGGAAGGCAGTACTGTTCAAACAATTTGCAGGTGTCGACGCATTCCCAATCTGTCTCAATACGAAGGACCCTGATGAGATTGTTCAAATTGTCAAAATGATCGCTCCTGCCTTTGGCGGCATTAACTTGGAAGATATATCTTCACCACGCTGTTTTGAGATCGAGAGACGGTTGGAGCAGGAACTCGACATTCCAGTATTTCATGATGATCAGCATGGTACGGCAGTCGTGGTATTAGCGGGTTTGGTCAATGCATTAAAGGTATGCGGCAAAAAAATGGAAGATGTCAAAGTAGTTTTTGCCGGTATCGGTGCGGCGGGTATGGCTTGCTCGCGCATGCTGCTCAAGGCAGGAGTACGCAATCTGATTGGGGTCGATCGGCAAGGAGCCATTCACCGCGATGTGGAATACAGTAACCCGCATTGGACAGAGTATGCGAACATGACTAACCCGCATAATCTAAGTGGAAGCTTATCTGAGGTAATTGTGGGAGCTGATGTGTTCATCGGTGTGTCGGGTCCAGATATACTGACTGTGGAAGACATACAGAGCATGGCAACTGATCCTATAGTGTTCGCCATGGCGAATCCGAAGCCAGAAATTGATCCGGCAATAGCTTCACCTTATGTTCGTGTGCTTGCTACCGGTCGCTCCGATTTTCCTAATCAGATTAATAACGTGTTGTGCTTTCCGGGAATTTTCCGAGGCGCTCTGGATTGCCATGCGAAGACGATTAACGAGGAGATGAAACTGGCTGCCGGGCTTGCCATCGCTGATGCAATTTGCCCTGAGGAGCTAAGTGAAACTTATATCATACCGGATGTTTTTAATCCAAAGGTGGTGCAAAAGGTACGGGATGCTGTTATTCACGCAGCCTGGGAGACAGGAGTAGCCATGTCAGGTGAAGCTCCGGCTGCTACTTTACGTCCGTAAAAGTTATGTTCTTCACAAACTTTAGTTCACCGTCTTGCCCTGCTGTTCATGACAATGCAATGTCTGTATCCGTTAAGCTTTCGTGGAGAATATAAAGTCTTGCCAATGAGCAGGATATAACAAAGCGTAACGATCTATGTTCTCAAACACGAGTTGCGCTCAATACTACACAGGGAGATTTTGGGATGGGCGAAAAAAATATTTTGGCGTATTTCAAAAGTCCTGAGGAAGCACAGGGAGCCGCGAGAAAACTGGAGGCTCTCCGGGTAACGGATATGTCGATAGATCGTTTTAGCCGGTATCCGCGGCAGTCTACAGGCAACGCCGGATTGCCTGTGTTTTCGGGACAGATTAGCAGCTTGTCCTCACTCACACAGGGCGTGGATTTTACAGATGCTTCTCCAGCGATATTGGCTGCGGCTGATCCTGCTGCCAGTGGCATGAGTGATGGAGGACAAGGTGGACCGACAGGCCGCGATATTTTGTTGACTGCGGTGGTGGACGAATCCATTCATCATCAGGCGATGTCGATTGTGGAACAAGCGGGTGGAATGCTGTGACAAGTTTGGAAGGAGCAGTGGCCGATGTCTAAAAACAAACGGTTCGATAAAGTGCTGACCAAAACCGAGAAAATCAAACGCATGCAATCTGCCAAAAACGAAGATGTTGAGTTCTCCGCAGAGCAGGCAGATGCTGAGGATCTGGAAGCGATCCGACGTAGTGAAGTAGCTGACCGCCGTCAGCAACGGATCATAAACGACAACGAGTAGAATACAATAAGGCGGGTATCCCACCTATTAAAGGTGATTTGTGGGATAGCCCGTCTTATTTATGTTTCTCCTTTGTTCTATTCATTAGTGGACTTATACCAGATGATAGGTGTAACAATAACTAGCATTATAATCTAATATTGTCTTTGTCATACTGGCTTTTTTGAACTCCTATGCGAGTATATAGTACAATGTAATGTATGCATGTGAAATGAGGAGGAAATGTAAACCATGTTGTGGAATGAAATTACAATACATACAAGTGAAGAAGCCGTCGAAATGATTTCGAATTTTCTGCACGAAGCAGGTGCGGGAGGGGTTTCCATTGAAGAATCCGGTTCGCTTAATAAGCCCCGGGACACGTCTTATGGACAATGGTACGATCGTCCTTTGAACGACATTCCTGAAGGACAAGCGATCATCAAGGGCTATTTTGCCGAAAAAGTAGACATGGACAGCGTGCGTGCACAAATTGAGCCGCGGGTTGAACAATTGAGAACTTTTGATATTGACCCTGGCGAGGTTCAGTATGAGCTGAAAACGGTCAACGAGGATGATTGGGCTAATGCCTGGAAGCAATATTTTAAGCCTTTACGTGTATCGGATCGTTTGACCATCAAACCGACTTGGGAAGAGTATGAGCCTGCGAGTGAAGATGAAAAAATTATTGAGCTTGATCCGGGTATGGCCTTCGGCACTGGAACACATCCGACGACGTCCCTTTGTCTGAGAACGCTGGAATCCGTGATTCAGGGTGGAGAAGAAGTGATTGATGTTGGTACGGGCTCCGGTATCTTAGCGATTGGAGCAGTCAAGCTGGGAGCAAAGCATGTACTTGCCTTGGATCTCGACCCGGTGGCGGTATCGAGTGCGCGTGAAAATACGCGTTTGAACGGACTGGAGGAACGCATCACCATTAAAGAAAGCGATTTGCTCTCCGTGCTTAATGCAAGCGATCCAACGCTGGGTATTCAACTGCCAGTCAAGCTGGTGGTAGCTAATATTTTAGCCGAGATCATTTTGTTGTTCATTGATGATGTATATAATGCCCTACAGCCAGGCGGTATTTATATTGCATCAGGAATTTGGAAGAACAAAGAAGAGGCTGTCGAAACCGCATTGAAAGCTGCTGGCTTTGAGATTACCGAAATCAACCGGGATGAAGATTGGCTGGCGTTTGTGGCGAGAAAGAGGTAAGCATGGATTTTTTACAAAGTATTTTTCGTGTAAATTTAAATGTCCTTCCATTTTACTTGTTGGCTGTGATCATATCGTTTACGGTGCATGAATTTGCGCATGCGTATTATGCCAATAAATTTGGCGACCCTACGGCCAAGCTACTGGGGCGCGTGACTTTAAATCCGGCAGTGCATATTGATCTGCTGGGTACGCTGTTACTGTTGATCGGAGGCTTTGGTTGGGCCAAGCCAGTCCCGGTCAATCGTGACAATTTTAGCCGCCCACGCCTTATGGGCATTATTGTATCGGCTGCTGGTCCGCTGAGCAATCTGCTGCTTGCATTTGTGACTACACTGATCTATGCTGTGCTTCTTCATTTTCAGGTATTGCCGGGAATGGAGAACCAGCGGGTGGCTCAGGCAATCTATTTGTTTATCAATGCGCTAATCAATTTAAATTTGTTTTTGTTTATCTTTAATCTGATCCCACTGCCTCCACTCGATGGCTACCGGATTGTGGAGGACGTGGCTCCGACTCCTGTGCGCCGCAAGCTTCAGCACTTTGAGCAATGGTCGATCTTTATTTTTCTGCTTATACTGGTAATTCCGCAAGTACGAGCTGTAACGATTGAACCTCTTTACACGCTGTCTCAGATGATTTATATACAGTTTTTACAGTTCTCTTTTTACATTACCGGATTGTTTGGAGCCTAAGGGCTCCTTTTTTTTACGAGAATTGGTATAACATAAACGGAAAAGGGAACAGACTGGTCATACAGGCGCAAAAGATGATATGATGGTGCTTGGTGATTTCATCGGATTTTGTACGGAACGTTAGTGGATAATAGTTATTTTTAGAATAGGTGTGAGAGAATGCAGCGTTATTTTATTCCGGCAGAGCAATTTCTAGAAGATCACGTAATTGTTACGGGTGAGGACGCGCGACATATCGCCAAAGTCATGCGAGGCCGTAGTGGTGACAAAATTATAGTCAGTGACGGGGTATCCAGGGAAGCGCTAGCTGCATTGGATACGATTGAGCAGGACCATGTGAAGGCGACGATTATCGAACCGCTGGAGATGACCTCTGAACCGCATGTTCAGATCACCATCGCGCAGAGTCTTCCTAAAGGGGACAAGATGGAGACGGTGATGCAAAAATGTACGGAAATCGGAGCCACCGGGTTCGTACCGTTTTTATCCGAGCGTACGGTCGTACAGTATGATGCCAAAAAGGAAGGCAAGCGACTGGAGCGTTGGCGCAAGATTGTGAAGGAAGCGGCTGAGCAAAGCCATCGCAATCGGATTCCGGAAATTAGCGCACCCCTGACGTGGAAAGAACTTCTGGCTTCTTTTGCTGGGTATGATTTGATATGTTATTGTTATGAAAAAGAGCAGGGGCGGCAGCTACGGGATGTAATCCAGCCTTTCGCAGGACAATGGGTGTCCACAGACAAGCCGCGTGTGCTGGTGGTGGTGGGCCCGGAAGGCGGCTTTACTGAAGTGGAAAGCCTAGAGGCTGAGCAGGCTGGGGCACAGTCTACAGGACTGGGAAGACGTATTTTACGTGCGGAAACCGCAGGTATGGTTGCATTGGCATGCATTTTATATGAGACAGGAGAAATGGGAGGGGTTTAATATGCCATCAGTGGCATTTTACACATTAGGTTGTAAAGTAAACTTTTATGATACAGAAGCGATCTGGCAGCTGTTCAAAAAAGAAGGTTATGAGCAGGTGGATTTTGACGAGCAGACTGCTGATGTCTATTTAATTAATACATGTACGGTTACGAATACCGGTGATAAGAAGAGCCGTCAGATCATTCGTCGTGCGATTCGCCGAAATCCAGATGCCATTGTGGCAGTGACGGGCTGTTACGCTCAAACTTCTCCGGCCGAAATTATGGATATTCCAGGTGTTGATCTTGTTATTGGTACGCAGGATCGAGATAAGATTATTCCGTTTGTGAAGGAGATCCAAGAGTCGCGTCAACCTGTAAACGCTGTGCGTAATATAATGAAGACGCGTGTGTTTGAGGAAATGGATGTGCCTGATTTTGCTCATCATACCCGTGCGTTTCTAAAAATTCAGGATGGCTGCAATAACTTCTGTACCTTCTGCATTATCCCGTGGTCGCGGGGCTTATCCCGCAGCCGTGATGCCGCGAGCATTATTACACAGGCGCGTCAACTGGTGCACGCAGGCTACAAGGAAATCGTACTCACGGGTATCCATACTGGTGGTTATGGCGACGATATGGATAATTATGACCTGTCCGATCTGCTGTGGGATCTGGAGAAAGTGGAAGGGCTGGAACGTATCCGTATCAGCTCGATTGAAGCCAGTCAGATTGATGAAAAAATGCTGGATGTACTGAAACGCTCCAATAAGCTGGTTCGCCATTTCCACATACCGCTTCAAGCAGGGGACGATACCGTGCTGAAACGGATGCGCCGCAAGTACACGACAGAAGAGTTTTATAACAAAATGCTCATGATTCGTAAAGCGATGCCAGATGTAGCAATTACAACAGACGTAATTGTCGGCTTCCCTGGAGAAACGGACGAAATGTTCCGTAATGGCTATGAGCTGATGAAAAAAATCGGCTTCTCGGAAATGCACGTGTTTCCGTATTCCAAGCGTACTGGCACGCCTGCGGCACGTATGGAGGATCAGGTGGACGAGGACGTGAAAAATGCGCGTGTGCGTGACCTGATTGCATTGTCAGAGCAAATGCAGCTGGCATATGCTGAAAAGTTTGTTGGTCAGGTGCTGGAGGTTATTCCTGAAGTAGCCCCTAAAGGGACGGAAGATAGCGGTATACTTTATGGTTATAGTGACAATTACATTCAACTGGTGTTTGAAGGTAATAAGGATCTAGTTGGCAAGGTGTGCCGCGTGAAGCTGACGAAGGCGGGCGTTAATGAAAGTGAAGGCCAATTGGTCCGCGTATTGGAGAACGGGCTGCAAACAGCTTTGTAAAATAAAAAGAGCCTGAACAGGCAATAGCGATGGTCAACAAGGATTTCGCCTTTCCCTACAGAGAGGACGGAATCCTTGTTGCGCAAGGAAAGGAGATTACAGGATGGCAGCAAAAAAGGAAATTTCCGCAGGTGGCGTAGTGTTTCGCAAACAGGGGGAGCAGCTTGAAATTCAGCTGATTACCGACCGATATGGCAAGACATCTCTGGCTAAAGGCAAAATGGAGCCAGGTGAAACAATCGAACAAACCGCTCTACGTGAAATTCGTGAGGAAACAGGGCTGAACGGGCGGATTATTCAGCATGTGGATATGATTGCTTATACGTACCAGCACCCTGAATATGGGGAAGTGGACAAGGAAGTTCATTATTATCTCGTAGAGGCACTGGATGGGAATTTGCAGGCACAGATAGAAGAAATCAAAGGCGTCGCGTGGCATACGCCCGAAGAAGCATGGCGTCTCCAGCGTCAGGGTGGATATGACAACAATGATGTCATTCTGAGCAAGGCGCTGTCTATGCTAGGAGTTAACGTTTAATCCTATGGGAAGACACTTGCTCCTCTATACGAGTCCATACAGGTAAATAGCAGAGGGGCAAGGCAAGCAGAGAACTGATGACGTTAAACAGGGTTTGGGCATGCGCTACCTTGGCTCCGGGCTCAGTAGATATCCAAGAAGCGGCCATATCCAGCCCGGGGATTAACGGCATAAAGAGCAATGCCCCGCCTACGTTCAGCAGCACGTGGGACCAGGCCACAAATTTGCCGGACACGCTGCCGCCAACAGCGGCAATCAGGGCAGTCACGCAGGTGCCCACATTGGAGCCGATGACGATGGCGATCCCTACATCAGCTGGCAGGGCACCCGCAGCAGCCAGGCTAATCGCCATACCAATGACAGCTGCGCTGCTGTGAACCAGTGCGGTTAGGCAGGCTCCAGCAGCGAAGGCCCACCACATGTTGGCTGCAGCATGATCAAGAAACCAGCGGAATAGTCCGGCTTGCTCAATCCAGGGGCCAACGGCTTGCATCACGCGGATACCTGCGAGAATCAGCGAAAATCCGGCAAAGACGAGGCTGATAAATTGTACAGCCTGTGGGCGGCTAAGCCCATTGGAGGTGGCTGAAGCTCCGGCAGCTGCATACTGACGGCCAGCGACCGTTTCCCCCCACAGAACAGCAGTGCCCCAGCATAGCAGTGATCCACATAGCAGTGGAGCAGCCAGCTTGCCGAGCTGGAGGCCCATCAGCTCGGTCGTCAGGCAGGTACCAATATTGGTACCAAGAATGATGCCGAGCGTGCGGCCGTAGGTCAACAGCCCGGCATTGACCAGTCCGATCGTCAGCACCGTTACGGCGGTGCTGCTTTGCAGTAGGGCGGTAATGCCTGAGCTAAACAACATACCCCGCCAAGGGGAAACCGTAGCCCGGTTTAGCCAGCGAGTAAGGAAGGGGCCTGCCAAATGCCGGAGGGCAGCTTCCATCAGCTTCATTCCACCTAAAAAAATAAGCAGCCCACCGCACAGCGGCAATATAACATGTATAAACACGGCTTTAGCCCCCCCTTTTCTAGGTGAAAATGAGAATACTTATGTAACAGCCTATGATCTACCTAGGACAGCCATGACAAGCATGGCCGAGCAGTTTTTTATGGAACGAACATTTTGTAGTATCTTCACAAGCTTTTAAAGCGTGACGTCGACATACAGGCGGGCAGTAGCGAAGCGGTTCATTTGAAGCTGGAGAAGCGCCAGCGATCGTAAGACCAAATGAATCGGCGGAGCCGCGCCCCTATCGAACAAAATGTTTTAACACTTTGAGTAATCCAAGAATAGGAGTGAAGGATTTTGCCTTCAGTAATATTAGAGCGTAGCCGTAAAAAAAGGCTGGAGCAAGCACACCCTTGGGTGTTTAAAAATGAAATAGCCAAGATTGAGGGTGATCCAGAAGCCGGTGATTTGGTCAGCATCCTGAACCATCAGGGGCGTTATTTGGCGACAGGTTACTATAATCCTGCTTCACAAATTACAGTGCGTGTGATGTCCTATGAGCCGCTAGAAGTGATGGACCAAAGCTTCTTTGCCCAACGTTTCCGCAATTGCTTGGAGCACCGCGAACGCTTTGTGACCGGAGGAAACGCTTATCGTTTGGTGTACGGCGAGGCTGATTTTTTGCCTGGGCTGATTGTAGACCGTTTTGGTGATGTATTGGTCGTTCAGCTGTTAACGCTTGGCATGGATCGGCGCAGGGAAGAAATCAGAGATGCACTTGTTGAAGTAATGGGGCCAGTTGGTATATATGAGCGTAGTGATGTATCCATCCGTGAGCTGGAAGGGTTGGAACAGACGAAGGGTCCTTTGTACGGCGATTGCCCGCGCCATGTGGTGGTGACGGAAAATGGCTTACAAATCAAGGTCGATATCGAAGAGGGACAAAAGACGGGGTATTTCTTTGACCAGCGTGAAAATCGTGCAGCCATCGCGCCGTTGATGACAGGTTGGGGAGCGCGTAGCGGAATTACGTTGCAAGAAGTAGCTGCAAACCCAGGGGATGACGGCACAACGGTCATAAAGCCTGTGAATAAAAGTGGTAAGGTTGTTGAATTCCCATTCTGGGACGGTGCAACTGTATTGGAATGTTTTTCACATACAGGTAGCTTTACGCTCAATGCGTGTAAACATGGTGCGAAAAAAGTAACTTGTCTGGATATTTCTGAACATGCGATTGAAAGTGCTCGGGATAATGTGAAGCTGAACGGTTTTGAGGATCGCGTCGAGTTTGTCGTCGACGATGCTTTTCAATATTTACGTAATCAGGTTAAAGGTGTAGAGGAACGCACCGCGCGAGCGGGCGGCAAAGGAGATACATCTAAGCCGCTGACTGCGGGTGGCGGACGTACCTTTGACGTCGTTATTCTGGATCCGCCGGCTTTTGCCAAAACGAAGAGTGCTGTCAAAGGAGCTACACGTGGATATAAAGATATCAACCTTCACGGAATGAAGCTCGTCAATGAGGGCGGTTATTTGGTAACAGCGAGTTGTTCGTTCCATATGCGGCCGGAGCTGTTTTTGGACACGATTAAGGAAGCGGCTGCAGATGCTGGCAAAATCCTCCGACTGGTAGATTGGAGAGCGGCAGGGAAGGACCATCCCCAAATTTTAGGTGTGGAGGAAGGTCATTATTTGAAATTTGCCATCTTTGAGGTGCGCAGCCGGACACAGCTGTAGATTTCATACCCTTGTCAAAGTTAAACTACTATTAGGCGATAAAGATAAATAGGTGAAAACAAACTCATTTTTAGTATACATCAGTCCTGTAGAGAAGGCTTGCACCAAGCCATCCTGCGGGACTGTTTGTTTTTGAGAAGAGCCCAATTGCTACAACATGGCAAACGTACGTTCTTTTCTCCTTTGCCTGATATGCTATACTGTTTAATAGAATGTTGTTGGTTAGAAAGGAGGCGGCATCATGTCGGTCCGCTTATTGATTGGCCGCTCTGGTAGTGGTAAAAGCACGTTAATCCGTAATGAAATGACCTCTATGTTACGCGAGGAGCCGCTAGGTAAGCCTATGCTGTTACTTGTGCCTGAGCAATCGTCATTTGCTTCAGAGCATGCGTTGCTCACCGAAGTCGGAAACGGTATTCAGGGGTCGGTGCGCGCCCAAGTGATGGGATTCCATCGTCTTGCCTATTTAGTCATGCAGGAAACAGGGGGTTCAGCACTGGTGCCTGTAACAGAAGAAGGCAAGAAGATGCTTTTATATAAAATTATTCGTCGTCGCAAGGATGAACTGAGTTTATTTAAAGATTCGGGAGACCAACTCGGTTTTGTGGATCGGTTGAATACGTTGTTCACAGAGCTAAAGCAGTACGGAAATGATGCTCGGTCTGTACCGGAGCAACTGGATAGAATGCATGCTGCGGGGGAGTCCACTCCGATATTAAGAGGCAAGCTCAAGGATATCAGTCTAATCTATGAGGATTTTGAACGGGAGCTGACGCTTAAATATATCGATGGTGAAGATACGCTTCGCATGCTGACAGAACAGATTGCACAGTCTTCCCTCGTGCGCGGAGCAGACATTTGGATGGATGGCTACCGGAGGTTTACACCACATGAATACAAGGTGGTGGAGCAGCTTATGCTGCACGCCTCTTCGCTGACAGTGGCGCTGACCTGTAACCGAAGCTACGAAAGTGGACAGCTTCCGCATGAGCTGGATTTGTTTCATCCTTCAGCGGCTACCTACGTCAAGCTTAAAGGAATGGCAGAGGAGCTGATGATTGAAACGCAGACACAGTTATTACGCCCCGATCCAATGCCTAGGTTTAAGGAACGTCCAGCGTTGGCGTATTTGGAGGCTAATTTCGAACATCGCACAGGGCTGCGGAATCAGGAACAACGGCTGCGGCTACAGCAACTGCGAGAACAACGGACAGATACACAACCGGAGGGCATAAAACTGTATGCTGCGGCAAATCGCCGCGCCGAGCTGGAAGGAGCCGTACGCGAAATGCGCCGCCTGGCCCGCGAAGAGGGCGCGCGTTATCGGGAGATGGCTCTGTTTGTGCGTCATATTGAAGATTACGAGCCATGGGTGGAACCGATATTCAAGCAATATGAAGTTCCAGTATTTTTGGATCAGCGGAGAAGTATACTTCATCATCCCTTGGTGGAATTGGTTCGGGCTTCACTGGATATCGTGCAGCGACGCTGGCGATACGAGGATGTATTTCGTGCGGTCAAAACAGACCTTCTATTGCCGCTGGACGGTCGAGTGAGCCGCGAGCAGATGGACCGTCTGGAAAACTATGTGCTGGCCTGCGGAATACAAGGTAGCCGTTGGACAGATGGCCGGGCATGGCAGGCTGTGCCCAGTTTGTCGCTCGAGCTGGAGGAACAGGAACGGAACCGTCAACGGGATGAAACGCTGGATTTGATGGAGCTGTGCCGAGATGTGATTGTGACACCTATACATGCGTTTGAGAAGCGTATAGGGAAGGCACGAACGGCGCTTGAGAAGAGCGAAGCCGTATATCTGTTGCTGGAGGATGCAGAAATCGGTCACAAGCTGGACGCCTTCATTCATCAGGCAGAAGAAGCTGGAAATCCCGAGCAGGCGAAGGAGCACCGTCAGGTATGGGAGGCGGTGCTTGAACTGCTGGATCAAATCGTCGAAATGATGGGTGATGAGCGACTGGATACTGCTTTGTTTGCGGGAGTGCTGGAAACGGGATTAGCTGAGTTCCGTATGGGACTTGTTCCGCCGGCTCTGGATCAGGTACTGGTCGGAAACACGGACCGTACGCGTGTATCCGGTATTCAACATGCCTTTGTGCTAGGTATGAACGAAGGTGTAATGCCGGCTGTGTTCCATGAGGATGGGGTGCTGAACGAGCAGGAACGTACGGCATTAAACGAACAAGGCGTAGACCTGGCGCCAGATATGACAAGACGTCTGTTGGACGAACGGTTTCTCGCTTATACAGCCCTGACCTCTGCTGGTAAAAGCCTGTGGATGAGCTATGCAGTGACTGATGAAGAAGGCAAGCCATTGCTGCCGTCAGAGCTAGTGCGACATGTGCGGCAACTGTTTCCTGGCCTGAACGAACGTCCACTGGCTGGATACCCTCTGCCTGAAGACGCTTGGACGACGCAATGGGAGTATGCTTCCCATCCGTCAGAGGCATTGCCGCAGCTCATTGCGCAATTACGGCATTGGCGGCGTGGCGGTGATATTTTATCTCCCTGGTGGGAGGTATATAACTGGTATGCCAGCCAGCAGGGACGTGAGAAGGACAAGTTGCGTCAGCTGTTGACCTCACTTTTTTACGAGAATCATGCCGAAATGCAGAAGGAAACGAGCCGCCGTCTGTATGGCAACAAGCTGCGTACCAGTGTATCTCGGATGGAACGTTTTGTCGCATGTCCATTTTCTCACTTTGCCTCTCATGGTCTTCGTTTGAAGGAACGTCAGATGTATCGTCTGAAGGCTCCGGATATCGGACAATTGTTCCACGCAGCGCTTGGTGAGATGGCGATCAATCTGCGTGAACGCAATGTCAGCTGGGGAAGCCTCACTACCGAGGAATGCCGCCAAGAGGCGGAAAGTACGGTGGAGCGTCTTGCTCCTCGACTGCAAGGCGAGATTTTAATGAGCTCCAAGCGGTATGGCTATATTTTGCGCAAGTTAAAAGACATTGTGAGCCGTGCTTCATTAATTTTGGGTGAACATGCACGGAGAGGTAGCTTTGAGCCGATTGGGCTGGAGTTGGACTTCGGACCGGGTCAGCCGCTTCCTCCCTTAAGCTTCCGGTTAGATAACGGCGTGGTGATGGAAATTGTCGGACGGATTGACCGTGTGGATGTGGCAGAAGGAGAAAAAGGATTGCTTTTGCGTGTCATTGATTACAAGTCTAGCCAAAAGGATCTTAAGCTGCATGAGGTGTATTATGGCTTATCCCTGCAAATGCTCACATACCTGGACGTGCTGCTGAATGCGGCGGAGGAATGGTTGGGCGAGACTGCTTATCCGGCGGGTACACTGTATTTTCACGTCCACAATCCGATGCTGCAATCGCCTAACGGTCTTAGCGCAGAACAGGCGCGTCAGGAGCTCTTGAAACGTTTTAAGATGAAGGGATTATTGCTCGCGGATCGGGATGTAGTTGGGCAAATGGATACAGCATTGGACAAAGGATATTCCTCTATTTTACCTGTTGCAGTGAAAGCAGACGGCAGTTTTTATAGCAGTGCTTCCGTTGCTTCGCCTGAACAGTGGGATAGCCTGTTAGCGTCGGTGCGCAACAATATTCGGACGATTGGCACACGGATGACGGAAGGCGATGTTGCCATTGAACCTTATCGCATCCAGCAAGAAACGGCATGTACCTTCTGTTCTTTTAAGCCTGTTTGTCAATTTGACGACAGTCTGGAAGGCAGTGGTTACAACCAATGGGGGAAACCGGGTAAGGATCAGGTCTGGGATCTGCTGGGTCATACACAGGAAGGGAAAGGAGGAATGAAGCAATGATAAGCACGTCAAATGCTAAAGGCTTGCCGAAGCCGGAAGGAAGCATGTGGAGCGATGATCAGTGGCGTGCCATTTCGCAATCCGGTAACAACATGCTGGTTGCGGCAGCGGCGGGGTCTGGTAAAACAGCGGTGCTCGTAGAGCGTATTATTCGCAAAATTGTTGATCCTCAGCTCGGCTTCAGTGTAGATCGGTTACTGGTGGCGACCTTTACGAAGGCTGCAGCCGCAGAAATGCGTCAACGGATACGCGAAGCGCTGGAACGTGTGCTGGAACAGGAACCGGAAAGTGAACATGTACGTCGCCAGCTATCGTTGTTGAATCGAGCCTCGATTACGACGCTTCACTCTTTTTGTATGGAGGTCATCCGCAGGCATTATCAGGCCATTCCTCTTGATCCCGGCTTTCGGATTATGAATGAGCATGAAACAGAATTGCTGCGCCAAGAGCTTTTAGAAGAACTGTTTGAGGAGAAATATGAGCTTCATGATGAAGGCAGCACATTCCGCAGACTGGTCGACTGGTTTAGTGGAGAACGCACCGATGATGCCATGTATGTGCTTGTTCAGCGTTTGTATGATTTTTCTCAAAGTCATCCTTGGCCGGAGCATTGGCTGCGCGAGACGGCAGCAGCATTTCGTGTACAGGATGTAGCAGCTTTGGGGGAGACTCCCTGGGTTCGTAGTATTTTGACGGATGCTGCCCTTTCGTTGCGCGGAGCAGCGAGTTTGCTGGAACAGGCGCATGAAACAGCTATGCAGCCTGGCGGTCCTGCACCCTATGCCATGACATTGCAAGAGGATACGGCGATGGTGAAGGAATTACTGCAAGAGCTCGAGACACAGCCGTGGGCATCCTTGTATGATCAATTTCAGGCAGCATCCTTTGGCAAGCTCAAGCCAGTCAAAAAAGATCAAACCGAGCCTGCATTGCAGGAACGGGTTAAGACGCTGCGCGAGGCTGCCAAAAAAATGATTACGGATATGAAGGCTTCCCTGTTCGGTCGGAGAGCAGAAGCTTATTTGGAGGAACTGCATGCGACCGCTCCTCTGATGGACGAACTGGTGGAGACTGTGATTGCTTTCGGGGAACGATTTCAACAGCACAAGCAGTCAAAAGGACTGGTGGATTTCGGGGATTTGGAGCATTATTGTTTGAAAATATTAAGACACCCCGACTCTACTCCGTACAAGCTGTTACCTTCCGATGCTGCACTTGAATACAAGGCGCAGTTCGACGAGGTACTGCTGGATGAGTATCAAGATACGAATACCGTACAGGAAGATATCGTTAGACTGGTATCGCGCGAGGAACCGGGTAACCGTTTTATGGTGGGAGACGTGAAACAGAGTATTTATCGGTTTCGGCTGGCAGAGCCAGGGCTGTTTTTGAATAAGTATCAACGATACGGCATGCAGGAACAGGAAGATGGCTTTTTGATTGATCTGGCGCGTAATTTCCGCAGTCGGGAGGAAGTTGTTGATGCGGTGAATTTGGTGTTCCGCCAGATTATGAGTGTGGATGTGGCGGAAATTGAGTATGATGAACGAGCCTGGCTCGTACACGGCGCGTCCTATCCCGAGAAGACAGAGGAGGACGCTGCTTCTGCATACGCGCCTGAACTGCTGTTAGTTGATAAAGGCGGGCGTGGTCTTTCTGAGGTTTCGGAGTTGTCTGAAACGGGGAACGAATCGGCTTTACAGGAAAGTGAGCTGGCCGAGCTTGCGGAGCTTGAAACGGCTCAGTTGGAGGCTCGTGCAATCGCTCAACGGATTAAGGAGCTGACTGGAGATACTGGACAGCCACTGTTGATTTATGACAGGGGATTAAAAGCGATGCGTCCAGCAGTCTACGGTGATATTGTCATATTGCTTCGTTCAGCAAGCGTATGGGCTCCCTTAATTGTGGAAGAATTGCGGCTTGAGGGCATCCCAGCCTCTGGAGAGCAGACGACAGGCTTTTTTAAAGCAACGGAAGTTGAGGTAATGTTGTCCCTGCTGCACATTATTGATAATCCGCAGCAGGACATCCCGCTTGCATCCGTGCTTCGTTCGCCAATTGTCGGCTTGACCGAAGATGAACTGGCACAAATTCGTCTAGAGAAGCCGGATGGAATGTTTTATGATGCATTGCTGGCGGCGGCACAGACTGAACAAGTTGAGGAGAGTTTAAAAGAGACCTCTGCTGATGTTATGGAGATGGATCTTTTCAGTGAGGACCCGCTATCTTCACCTGACCCAGTCCATAGGAATGACGGGAATACGTTGTCTACCCGACTACGTTCATTTTTGCGTAATTTGGACGCATGGCGGCAGGAAGCCAGACAAGGCAGCTTAAGTGTATTGATTTGGAATGTGCTGGAGGAAACAGGATATCTGGATTGGGTGGGTGGACTCCCTGGCGGCTCACAGCGTCAAAGCAACCTACGGGCTTTATATGACCGAGCGAGACAGTATGAGACTTCTACGTCCAACCGAGGCTTGTTTCGATTCCTGACCTTTATTTCCCGTCTGCGGGAGCGAGGCGGTGATTTAGGATCCATCAGCGGGGGGACTGAACCCGATCAAGCTGTCCGCATTATGACTATTCATAAAAGTAAAGGACTTGAATTTCCTGTCGTGTTTATTGCCGGGACGGCAAAAATGTTCAATCAGCAGGATCTGAATGCGCCGTTTCTTATGCACAAGGAGTTGGGATTTGGTCCTAAATATGTGGAGGAACAAAACCGCGTTAGCTACCCTACGCTGCCTAATTTAGCGATCCGTCGACGCTCACAGCTGGAGCTTTTGGCTGAAGAAATGCGTGTGCTATACGTAGCGCTTACGCGTCCGCGTGAAAAGCTGATTATGACCGGAACCGTGAAGGATCTCGCTTCCCGCGCAGCAGGTTGGGCACGTGCCAAGGAACATGCGGAAACAGTACTACCAGACTATATGCTGGCGGCAGGTCGCAGCTATCTGGACTGGGTAGGTCCTGCATTGATTCGTCATCCTTCTGCAACTTCGCTGAGGGAAGCGGCAGGGGATCAGGAGGGGTACTATCACAGACTGGAACACATGCCGGGGGCAGACTGGTTATTTA
Organism: Paenibacillus sp. JJ1683; assembly: GCF_053006485.1. Lineage (NCBI taxonomy): Bacteria > Bacillati > Bacillota > Bacilli > Caryophanales > Paenibacillaceae > Paenibacillus > Paenibacillus sp. JJ1683. Next base: position 3,835,903 of record NZ_CM129820.1, on the reverse strand, counting down.
AAATTGTAGCCTCAGAAACACTTTCTGGCTCTCGTGTGAACCCGGATCGTGGAGAAGAGGTATCGGCCGAAGAACGCCAAAAAAAAACAGAAGCACTGAGAAATGTTGAGCTAATCGAATTAGACGAAGAAAGTGAAACGGATATTGCTGCGGCTCTTTCCTGGACCTACCCGTATGAACGGGCGGGCAAGACAGCAGCCAATACATCGGTCACAGAGATGAAAAGATGGCTGGAGATGCAGGAGATAGGATCTGACGATTGGCTGAATCTATCTTCTATCTCCCAACAAGCAGACTTACCGGAGGATCGCGAAGATTCTGACACTAGGGGCAGTCAATTACACTTGCGCAGACCTAAGTTTATGGGGAATCAGCGACTGACTCCTACAGAACGAGGGACGGTCTATCATACGTTGATGCTGCATGTGCCCCTAGATGGAGTCTTGAGCGCTGAGGTTATTGAGGAAACCAAAGCTCGTTTGCTGAATCAACGTATCTTACTGGATGTTCATGCAAAGGCGCTGGATACGAATAAAATATTACGGTTTTTCTCTAGTGAGCTAGGGGAGAGAATGCTGGGTTCATCCCGTATTCAGCGTGAGCTTCCGTTTACTTATACCATGCGGGCAACCGATTACTGGAACCACAGTTTGCCTGCGGTGTTGCCAGAACAGAAGACAGTTACGGAAAGCGGGCGGGACGATAAAGTGCTGATGAACGGGATCATTGACTGTTTGTTTGAAACTCCCGAAGGGCTTGTGCTGCTGGATTATAAAACAGACCGGATAACCGAATATCGTACGCTGTCACATTTAACAGACCAATATCGTTTTCAATTGGAGCTGTATGCCCGTGTGATTGAAGAGATTACAGGCAAAAAGGTTGCTGAGAAATGGTTGTATTTTATAGAAGCTGGAGAGAGTGTGCAGCTGTAGTGATATAGATAGGGAGAGGGGGAATAGCATGCGGATTTTACATACAGGGGATTGGCATTTGGGTCGCACATTGGAAGGTCGAAGCCGTCTGAAGGAGCAGGAGGCGTTTTTGGAAGAATTGGTGAAAATGGCTGACGACCAGCAGGCTGATTTGATTATGATGGCTGGGGATGTGTACGACTCAGTCAATCCTTCGGCCGCCGCAGAGCAATTGTTTTATGAAGCATCTGCTCGTCTTACGGCTGGAGGAAGACCGCTAGTCGTCATTGCCGGCAATCATGATCAGCCGGAAAGAGTATCCTCGGTCACCCCGCTGGTGAGCGGGCGTGGAATTACATTGCTGGGACTGCCTCATGGGGAAGCAGTGCGCGTTCTCACACCGCGAACGGGCGAAATGGCATGTATTGCGGCCTTGCCATATCCCTCCGAGTCTCGTCTGAATGAGTTATTGTCTGAAGACGGGGACGAAACCATATTACGCGAGGCATATAGCCGCCGTGTAGGGATGCTGATGTCGCAGCTGGGTACAGCGTTTCGGCCCGATACTGTTAATTTGTCGATGAGCCATATATATGTGCTTGGCGGGCTGGAGTCGGATTCGGAACGTCCGATTCAGGTCGGGGGAGCCTATACCGTAGATCCGTCTGCTTTGAGCATTGGAGCGCAGTATACAGCTCTGGGGCATTTGCATCGTCCCCAATATGTGAAGGGCGATGGACTGATGCGTTATAGTGGTTCTCCGCTGGCTTATAGCTTTTCCGAAGCTGGACAAGCCAAATCAGTTACGTTAATTGACGTGATTGCCGGCAAGCCAGCACAGGTTGAGGAACTGTATATTACCAGTGGACGCCCATTAGTGAGGTGGCGAGCACGGGGAGGTCTGGAGGAAGTATATCGCTGGCTGGATGAAGGACTGGATGCTGATGCCTTTATTGACCTGGAAATTACGCTGGATGAAGCGATGTCAATGGGAGATATTCAACGGTTGCGCAAAAGCCGTGAAGGCATCATTCATATTCGCCCCGTGTACCCAGAAATGGCTGCGGCACAGTTGGAACAGCAACGTTCAGAACTGCCGGTTCATGAGCTGTTCCGGGCGTTTTACCAACGACAGACGGGCGGAGCACAGCCGGATGAAGGATTAGTACAGTTGTTTCTAGAATTGGTAGAACAGGATGATACAAGAGACCACGCTGAGGAGGATGAGGTATGAAGCCGATCCTTCTGAAACTGGCGGGGTTGCAAAGCTACCGGGAGTCGCAGGAAATTCGCTTTGACGATTTGACCGAAACGGGGCTGTTCGGAATTTTTGGTCCAACGGGTAGTGGTAAATCAACATTGCTGGATGCCATTACGTTGGCCATGTACGGTAAAGTGGAGCGGGCGGTGAATGGTACACAAGGCATCATGAATCATGCCGAGGATACGCTGTCTGTAGCATTTACATTTGAATTAATGTCAGCTCAAGGACCTCGCCGTTACCGTGTAGAACGACGTTTCAAACGTGCAGGAGGCGTATCGGTTAATAATACGCTTAGCCGTTTTATTGCATATACAGAAGACGGCGAGGAAGTACTTGCTGACAAAGTACAGGATGTGACACGCTGTGTGGAGGAGTACATCGGCCTGAAAATGGACGATTTTACGCGCGCTGTCGTATTGCCGCAGGGGAAGTTTGCGGAATTTTTATCCTTAAAGGGCAGTGAACGTAGACAGATGCTTCAGCGTTTGTTCCATCTGGAGAAGTACGGAGATCAACTTGCTCAGAAGCTGAGCCGTCGTGTGAAGGATAACGACATCGCCTTGAAGTCGTTGGAAGCGGAGCAGCAAGGGCTGGGGGATGCGAGTGCTGAAGCGCTTGAGCTTGTAAAGCTGCGCCTCCAAGAAGCGATTGACCATGCAGAGGCTTCACGCCGCGAACTAGAGCGTGTTTCACGGGAAGCGGAGGCGCTGAACAAAACACGGGAACTGGTCATCGAGCTTAGCCAAAGAGTGAATGAGCTGGAGGATATGGCAAGACAGGAACCAGGCATTGCTTTGCTGGAGCGCAAGCTGCGACAAGCATCTGCAGCGGAGGCGTTGCTGCCTGCACTGACAGATTGGAAGGAAGCCGTTGCCGAAGCAGAAAAACGGCAAAAGAATGCTGAACAAATGGCAGTCCTGGCTACCTCCGCAGCGGAGGCGGCGCTTGTATCTGTGCAAGCAGATGAGCAGGCGCGGCAAGCACTCAGTGCCGAAGAACCAAAGCTATTGCTTCGGATCGACCAACTGGAGCAGGCGCTTCAACTGGAACGTGATACGGAGGTGCTGCGGACCGAAAGAGAACGTTTGGCAGCCGAATTGGTGCATAGCGAACAAACCCTTGCGGAGCATGCTGCAGGTCTCGCAAAGGAACAAGAGTTACAGACACGAGGTTTAAAGCGGCAGCAGGAGCTTCAGCAGGAGTTGAAGCAAAATGAAGTGCGGGCAGATGAGCGGCGTATGCTGCAAGAGGCTGTGCAGCGGCTACAACAGCTGGAGACAGCGCATGAGCAATGGCGTGAAGCTGAACAGGAGTATTTAGCTCAGGAGAAACGGCTTACACTAGCAGACGAACGTCTAAAGCTAATGGAGCAGGAGACACAGGAGACGGAGGCACGGCGTTCTGTCCTTGCTGCACAGGTGGCTGAAGGCATTGAGGCGTTGCTGGCGCTGGATGCGGAAATTACAGCCGACGTGTCGGCACTGGCTGCCGAAGAGGAGCAGCTGCGTCACGAACTCCGTGCGGAGGAGCTCGGACGTCTCGCGCAGCATCTCGCTGCCGAGCTGCGCGAAGGAGAGCCATGCGCAGTGTGTGGCTCTCTGCATCACCCCGCGCCTGCCGCTGTTGCGGCCCATGGCGCGGATTCCGCTGCGCCGGATGAGCTGCACCGCCTGCGGCTCGGCTTACAGGAGCTGCGTCTCACACTGCGCCAGCAGTTGCACGAGCAACGCAGCCTGCTGACGCAGCCCGCCGCCGCAGACAGCGGCGCTGCCGCCACGGGCGAGCCTTTTACGCCTGCGGCTGCTGTGCCTCGTGGTGTCGCCGTATGGGCGGAGCGCTGTGCAGCGCTGGAGCGTACAGCGGCTGAGCTGGCAGCGCGTGCGCATACGCTGCCTGCCGAGGCACAGGCACTGCGTGAGGCGGACGCCGCCGGACAGCAGCAGCGTATCCGTGCAGCCGCCGAGCAGGAAGCGGCGGTTGCAGCCCTGACGCAGGCGCGGAGCAAGCGCGAGGCATGTACCACGCGCAGCGAGGGGCTGCGCGCCGAATGGGCAGCGCAGCTGCCGGATGTCGGCCCCGACCAAGCTGCGGAGCGTTATCGCGCCATGCAGGAGCGCGACCGGCGTGCGGAGGAGCTGCGATCCCGACTGGAGACGAGCGTGACTTTCCTCGAAGAAAAGGCAGCGCGTGTACAGCAGATACAGCAAAGCATCATCGAGGAGGACAAAATCATTATTGCCCGTCGTACAGGGCTGCAAAGTAAAGATGATTTGCTGCGTGAAAAGCAAGAACAGCTCCGTAAGTGGGTTGGAGAAGGCCAAGCAGCCTCATTGCTGGAAGAAGCGACCTCACGCTTGTTGGGACTGAAAAACGGAGCCGAAGCCGCTGCACGCCGCCGTACCGAAGCGGAAGAACGCAAGCAGCAGGCTGTTCATGCTTCACTGATAGCGCGGCAGGCCTCCGACTCGGCAGAAGAAAGACGGCAGACGGCAGCATCCCGTTGGGGCATCCGTCTGGAAGCTTCCTCTTTTGCTACGGAAGCAGAGGTCTTGGAATGCTGCTTGGGACCGGAAGAAGCCACACGCTATGAGCGTGAAGTGAATTTGCACCGAGAACGGGAGAAGGAGCTGTCTTCCCGTTTAAAACATGTCGAAGAGCAGTTGAATGGAGCAACAATAACAGAGGGACAGTGGGAAACGACCACTGCGAGGCTGCGTGATTGCCGTGCACGCGACGAAGAGGCGCTTCAGAATCGCGCCAAGGCCGAACGTGATTTAGAGGACTTGCAGCGTCGGCACGTCCGCTGGATGGAGCTGGAGTCCAATCGTTTACATCTGCGTAGCGAGGCGGAAAAAATGTCCAAGCTCCAGTCTGTTTTTCGAGGCAATGCTTTCGTTGAATATATTGCCGAAGAGCAGCTCATGCAGGTCAGCCAATCCGCTTCACGCCGCCTGCGTTTTCTGACTAAGCAGCGTTATGCGCTAGAAGTAGATTCCAGCGGTGGTTTTGTCATTAGTGATGATGCCAACGGTGGGGTCAAACGTCCGGTATCGACCTTGTCCGGCGGTGAAACGTTCCTGACCTCTTTGTCGCTTGCGCTTGCGCTGTCGGCTCAAATTCAATTGCGGGGCCAATACCCTCTACAATTTTTCTTTCTGGATGAAGGATTTGGAACGTTGGATCCCGAACTGCTTGACACAGTAATTACCTCGCTAGAAAAGCTGCATCACGATCAATTATCTGTTGGTGTGATTAGCCATGTGCCTGAATTGCGGGCCCGGCTCCCACGCAAGCTGGTTGTTCTTCCCGCAGAGCAGGCTGGTGGAGGCTCTCGTGTAGTTATGGAAACATTTTGAAACAATGTGATACGGATCACAGATACAGTTTCAAACTGTTGTTATAATACAGCTAAGCCGACAAGTTAATCATACAGCACCCCGGCGGACGTATGCTGCGGAAGAAGTCTTCCCGTCATACGTCCGTTCAGAGGGGCTCTGCCAAGAGCTCCCGGGGTGCTTCTTTTTTTTTTGTAGCCGGAATTCGCCCAATTTGATGTAGCACATAGCCCGTTTTTGAATAACATACGGTATACATGCAAGAGTCTAGGAGGAAACAACCATGGAAAAAAGCATGATAACCGAAAATGTTACAGCATCGCATCAGATGGATGCTAAAACACTATGTCAACAGCATATGCATCGTTATGTATGCGTATGGGTAAAGGACGGGACAATGTATGACGGAATAGTAGAGCATGTGGATGAGGAAAAGATATACTTAGCCGTTCCTATGGGTGGAGAAGAAATGGAGAATGTTAATCTCCCCTATCCGCCCAACAATTGTGGATGCGGCTCCCGTGCTTATGGTGGCTATGCATCTTATCCTCCGTACCCTTATCCGTACCCTTACCCGGTCCCAGTACCCGCCTATGCGTATGGATTCCCATACGGCCGTCGCCGCTTTAATCGTTTGATTCTGCCACTTGCTGCGTTGACAGCGATTAGTTTACTGCCTTACTACTAATCTGATCTTCTTCGTTGCCTGACCATCGTTCTACTCTCTCCCGCCTACAGCCCTTGTACAGTACAAGTGGCTATATAGGCGTATCCATACATCATCACTAAGTAAGGCTGTTTCTTCCAGCATGAAGAAACAGCCTCTTTTTCACATCTACCGTCTCAATATGTTAATGAGCTATAACGCTTACAGCCTTTAGCGAGGTTAAAATGATTTATGAATGGAAACTGTATGGGTACAGTTTAGTGAAAAGAGGTATCCTGTTTATCTAAAAACCATGTTAACATCAAGCATGTACAGAAACATAAGAAGGAATAAGCATATAAAGAGGATGTACTGAACAGGCAGGAGGATATCGTGAAAAAATATGTTTCGGTTTTATTAGATATAGAGCTTAAAATTCGCGAGGGACAATATAGATCTGGTTACAAGCTACCATCGGTCCGTGATGCTTCGGAGCTATACAAGTGCAGCAAAAGCACAATTCTGCGAGCCTATGCTGAACTTGAAAGGAAGCATGCCATTTATTCCATACCGCAAAGCGGATACTATGTAGTGGAAAACCCCAGTGACGTACACCACAGCCATATTTCCGACTACGTTGATTTTGCTTCAGCATCCCCAGATTTGAATGTATTTCCATATCTAGATTTTCAGCATTGTCTAAATCAGGCTATTGACACTTACAAATATCATCTGTTCACATATGGGGATTCGCAAGGATTGGAAACATTGCGACATACGCTCGTCTCTCATTTGGCTGATACTCAGGTGTTTGCAAAAACAGATCGGATTATCGTTACTTCAGGTGTTCAACAAGCATTAGAAATACTCGCGAAAATGCCGTTTCCCAATGGCAAAGAAAAGATTTTGGTCGAGCAGCCCAGCTACGATATTTATTTGCGTTTTTTGGAGGAAGAGAGCATACCCGTCAATGCGATTGCACGGACAGCGGAAGGTCTAGATTTTTATGAGTTGGAGAACCAATTTAAGCAGGGTAACATCAAATTTTTTTATACCATGTCAAGGCATCATAATCCTCTTGGTATCTCATATAACACGGAGGAACGAAAAACGATAGCTGCCTTGGCTGCGAAATATGATGTGTACATCGTAGAAGATGACTATTTGGCTGATTTGGGAGTTGATCATCTTGTTGATCCCATTTATGCATACGATCAGACAGAACACACTATTTACTTGAAAAGCTTCTCAAAAATCATTTTTCCTGGCTTGCGATTAGGGGTTGCGGTACTGCCAGAAAACTTATTAAAGACGTTCAGTACCTATAAAAGATATGTTGACACATCCATTTTGTCTCAGGCAGCACTTGATATCTATATTAAAAATGGAATGTATGAACGCCATAAACACACGATATCCAAACTGTATTCGGAGCGCGTTCGTATTCTGAACAAGGCGGTGGAACGATACAATCAGTCCGGGTACATTCAAACTCCAGCTGTAACCTCAGGTGTTTATACGCAGTTTAAGCTGCCGAGGACGGTGAATTTGGAACGTTTGGTGCACAGTCTTAACGCGAGAAGCATCCAAGTTGTAGCTGGAAAAGGCTTTTATTTATCAAGCTACAGGGAACAAGAAAAATTTTTGCGCATAAGTATTTCGCGTGCACAGCCGGATCTAATTGATAAAGGAGTTAAATCTATAGTAGAGGAAGTTAGTAAGGGAAACTGGTATTAAGCCCCATTTTCCGTTATGATACATATAGAAACAAAGGCATAACCAATCATGATTGGTTATGTTTCTGTTTGGTGTGGAAAATACATAACTTTGAATGCCGAGAGCAAGGACTGCTGATGTTTAATTGCTTATGATCGGCTCACTGCCAAAGGAGGGTTTTGAATGGACGATCTGTTTTTGAAAATTGTGGATGGAAGCATCCCCAGCAAAAAGGTGTTGGAAACCGACAATGTGCTCGCATTTCATGACATCCAGCCTGCGGCGCCAGTACACGTGCTCATTATTCCAAAAAAATACATTCCTTCAATGAATGCTGTAACGGAGGAGGATCTTCCTCTTATCGCGGAGATTCATCGTGTTGCGGTTGAGGTTGCGAAAAAGTTGGGAATCGCTGAGTCTGGTTATCGGTTGATTAACAACTGTGGACCGGATAGTGGACAAGCGGTAGGCCATCTGCATTATCACTTGCTGGGCGGCGCCAAATTAGGTGCCCTGACAGGTATTTCGGACTCGCATTCTTAAAAATGACAGAGCTAGTCTTTTCAGTAATGCGGAAGTGACGGGAAAAAAAGTTCCTTCTATGTACTCATTTTTTCTTATAGGTTGACACCTGGTTTCCGTTTCACCTATAATAAAATTTGATGAACCGTGTTATTGCTCTTGGACGGTCTGGTCGGAGGGAGGGAAAACTGGTGTCTGAAACTAAAGTTCGCAAAAACGAGACAATTGATGCTGCACTTCGTCGCTTTAAACGCTCCATTGCTAAGGATGGCGTATTGGCTGAGGTGAAGAAACGCAAGCATTATGAAAAGCCAAGCGTAAAGCGCAAGAAAAAGTCCGAGGCTGCTCGTAAGAGAAAGTTCTAGGAGGATCTAAGTAATCATGAATTTGAGCGAACGATTGAACGAAGATATGAAGCAAGCAATGAAGAGTAAGGACAAGTTCAAACTCTCCACCATTCGAATGGTTCGTTCTACGATTAAAAATCTTGAAATAGATTTGAAACGGAATTTGGACGACAACGAAGTGCTTGATATTCTGAGTCGTGAGATCAAACAGCGAAAAGATGCCCTCCATGAGTTTGAAAAAGCCGGTCGTGATGAACTTGCGACAAGCACTAAAGCAGAAATAGAGATCATCGCTCAGTACCTTCCTGAACAACTTTCTGAAGAAGAAATTAAAGTTATTGTACAGCAGACCATCCAGGAAACCGGTGCTTCTTCGAAAGCCGAGATGGGGAAAGTAATGACGGCCTTAATGCCTAAGGTAAAAGGTCGTGCTGACGGTAAGCTCGTGAACCAGGCGGTTCAGCAATTTCTGCAATAAACCCTGCGACAAACAGGAAAACACAACACCCTCTGTTTACAGAGGGTGTTATTTCTATATGTGTGACGCCTGTCATAAAAGAGAATGGTGGAAAACGCCTTTATGAAAGCGCTTCCTGTAATTGTGTGAAACGTGATGTCCATTAGGGGCGTAAAGTATTTGACAGGCGTCAGGATTAGCAATATACCCAATAATTTCACATTAAATCCTGAAAACTGTATAGTTTGTCTAACAAAGTTTGGTATGCTGTAACAAGGAAAGATCGAAAGGGGGGAAAGAAATGCATAGAGAACATCACCACTCCAGCCGCAAATTGGTCTTTTTAACGTTGTGGATTATGATATCCGTTCTGTTGTTACCCTTAGTTCATTCTGGATCAGCGGCAGCTCAAACAAAGGGTGGAGCTGTGTTTGTTATACCAGTTGATCAGGAAATTGAACAGGGTCTGGGCAAATTTATGGAGCGTGGATTTGCAGAAGCGGTTGATTCCAAAGCAGGTCTGATTTTACTGGATATTAACACTCCCGGCGGACGGGTAGATACAGCGGAGAAGCTGGGCAAACTGATTAAAGACAGTCCCATACCGACCGTAGCCTATATAAAGGGAGAAGCGGCCTCAGCGGGTAGCTATATTGCGTTGAGTGCTAACAAGATTGCTATGAAACCGGGGAGTATTATCGGAGCAGCAGCGTTAGTAGACGGCAGGGGGAATGCTATTACAGACCCAAAAACGATAGCTTGGTGGAAGAGTAGCATGGCATCTGCCGCAGAAGCTGGCGGGCGCAATCCCGATATTGCTAGAGGCATGGTCGACTCCAAATCGACTGTATCTATCCCGGAGATGAACTTTAATAAGGAAAATGGCCAGATCATTTCTTTAACCAGTGAGGAAGCGCTGAAATTGGGGTACGCGGATCACATCGCGTCTTCGGAACAAGAAGTTATCCAATGGATGGGCTACAGTACAGATGATGTAATCCATGTGGAGCGCACATGGGCTGAAAAAGCAGCCGAGATATTGACCAACCCGATCGTGCAGACATTGCTTTTATTTGTTGGTATCGCGGGTGTAGTTATTGAACTGCTTGTACCTGGCTTTGGTGTACCGGGAATTTTAGGTGTACTTGGATTTGGTTTGTATTTCTTTGGTAATTATATCGCTGGCTTTGCAGGTTCGGAGACGTGGCTGTTGTTCATTATCGGTCTGGCACTGCTTATACTTGAAATGTTCATTCCAAGCTTTGGCATTCTGGGTATTTTGGGTTCCATCAGCCTTGTCGCGGGTGTAGTCCGTGCAGCATACAACATGCAGCATGCGTTTATATCTTTGGGGATTGCTTTTGCAGCGGCTGTTGCCGTGGTGGCGATCATCGCGGTTGTCTTTAAGGACCGAGGGATATGGAACCGTTTTATACTTCAGGAACGTTTAACGGCTGACCAAGGGTTTTCTTCGGTTGTGAATCGGGAAACGTTACTAGGTCAGAGGGGTGTCAGTCTGACCCCATTACGTCCAGCTGGAACGGTGCTAATCGCTGACGAGCGAGTGGATGTCGTAACGAATGGGGAGTTTATCGCCCCGGATATGCCGATTATCGTATCCAAAGTAGAAGGCGGGCGGATTGTAGTCAAGGCAGACGCGAGCGTCTAGCAGGCTAACAACGAAGAATTAGATTAATGGAGGATGATGCGAGTGTTCGAATCGGGTATTGTCAGTATTTTGCTGATTGCCGTAGTAGTGATTATTGTATTGAGTGTGTTTTTTAGTTTCTTCCCGGTGATGCTGTGGATTTCGGCGCTGGCTTCGGGTGTGCGGATCGGTATCATTACGCTAGTAGCTATGCGGTTGCGGCGCGTCACGCCAAGCCGAATTGTCAATCCCCTCATTAAGGCTACCAAAGCTGGTCTGGGCTTGAATATCAATCAGCTGGAAAGTCATTTTCTCGCAGGGGGGAATGTAGACCGAGTGATCAATGCGTTGATTGCCGCGCAGCGCGCTAACATTCCGCTTGAATTTGAACGTGCGGCTGCGATTGATCTTGCGGGACGGGATGTTCTGCAAGCGGTCCAAATGAGCGTTAATCCGCGTGTTATTGAGACGCCTATTGTTGCTGCGGTCGCCAAGGATGGTATCGAAGTGAAGGTTAAAGCTCGTGTTACGGTGCGTGCCAACATTGATCGACTCGTCGGCGGTGCCGGAGAAGAAACGATTATTGCTCGGGTTGGTGAAGGTATCGTAACAACGGTTGGTTCAAGTAACTCGCATAAAGACGTGCTGGAAAATCCAGATTCCATTTCGAGAACCGTATTGTCCAAAGGTTTGGATGCAGGGACAGCATTTGAGATTCTGTCGATTGATATTGCAGATGTTGATGTAGGTAAAAATATCGGTGCCTTCCTGCAAACAGAGCAGGCGGAAGCAGACAAACGTATTGCGCAGGCAAAAGCCGAAGAGCGGCGTGCGATGGCTGTAGCGCAGGAGCAGGAAATGAAGGCGCGTGTTGTAGAAATGAGAGCACGCGTGGTGGAATCCGAATCCGAAGTGCCTCTGGCAATGGCTGAAGCGCTACGTAGCGGTAAACTTGGCGTCATGGACTATATGAATTTAAAAAATATTGAGGCAGATACGCAAATGCGTAGTTCCTTAGGCAAACCGAATGAGAACTCGGGGAATGATAACAAGAACCGGGATTAACTAACGGACGGGCCGATGAACTATAGCAGTTAGGCGGTGAGTAATGAATTTTATCAGCTGGATCTTTGACCATTTGTATATCTTGATCGTGATTGGCTTTGCACTGGTGTCCTTTTTGGGGAAAAGCATTCAAGGTGGAGATCGGAAATCTTCCCCGCGGCAAGGTATGCCTACCTTTGGTGGTGATCATGGTTCGCGCGGGTCCTCGACGTCGTCCAGACCTTTCACAACGGAACCTGAGATAGAGCGACGTCAGCAAGATGTTACTGGAGAGCTGCAACGTCAATTTCCTAATGAGCGACGGGCGGTGATGGAAGCTCGTCCTATAGAAGAAGTGGGAGACGGGCTGAAAAAGGAAGAACAGATGGACCAAGATTCATTAGATAACGGTACGACTTTAGAGGATCGGATTCGTATTATGGAAGAAGAGCGAAGGATGGTTTTAGCCCGACTCGATCGTATATCCAATGCGAGTGATTCGGAGGAAATTACAGATGGGCTAGAGCAAACTTCTCAAGAGCGGGGTACCGTGAATGCAGCTGACCTACGCAGAGGTGTAATTTGGGCAGAGATATTAGGCCCTCCGCGTTCCAAGCGTTACATGGGTGGAGGAAGACGTTAAAATGATAGTGATCCGTCACGGCTTTGGCTGTAGCGGATCTTTTTTTTTGCGATGTTTTTAGCAATACATAAACTTGCTAGAATAAAAAAAGACCTAACGACAAATGCTCAAATTACCTAACAACGAATGTGATGATCTCATATATGCTACATTCTTCTCACATTTACTGTCATCTAAAAAGACGGCATTTTGTCTAATTTAGAATCTCATTTGTGAAAATACTTATGTAAAAAATGATCAAATGTAACAATATGAACGAAGCCTTCCAAAAGTCGTTTTCATTTTTTCTTTTTTATATATAATGTTCTCAACGATAGAACTTATGAAAATTTACCCCATATTTAGCTAAAATTTGATTTATATCGAGGTGATGTCACAGGGTTATACAAAAAGTAAAAATTTATGTTTAGGAGGATGGGATGGATGGGGAATAGCTTGTTCAGAAAGAAGAACATTGATCAACTGATCGCTGCTACACGTGGGGAAAAAGCACTTAAAAGGGAATTGGGTGCGTTTGATTTAACAATGCTTGGGATTGGAGCCATTATCGGAACGGGAATTTTTGTTTTGACAGGTACGGGAGCAGTTACGGCTGGTCCGGGTTTGGTAATGTCTTTTGTGATTGCGGGGCTCGCTTGTTTGTTCGCAGCATTGGCTTATGCTGAGTTTGCTTCCACCGTTCCAGTATCCGGTTCTGTTTACACTTTTACATATGCTACGATGGGAGAGCTATTGGCTTTTATTATCGGATGGGATTTAATTTTGGAATATATGTTGGCTGCCAGCGCTGTTTCAGCAGGTTGGTCGGGTTATTTTGTATCCTTTTTGAAAGGAATTGGTCTTCATATCCCGGTTGAATTCACTGCTGCGCCAGGAGCTTTAAAAGACCAAACTACTTATTTTAACCTTCCAGCTTTTTTAATTTTGATGGCTATCACATTCTTGCTTTATTTTGGAATAAAAGAATCCAAACGAATTAACAACATCATGGTTATTGTAAAAATTGTTGTCGTTTTATTGTTTATTATTGTTGCTGTTAAATATGTGAAGCCAGACAACTGGACACCATTTATGCCGTTTGGGTTCAGTGGGGTGTTTGGAGCCGCAGCCCTTGTGTTTTTTGCTTTCATTGGCTTTGATGCTGTTTCATCAGCTGCTGAAGAAACCAAAAATCCAGCTCGTGATTTACCACGTGGCATTATTTTCTCGCTTGCTATTTGTACGCTTTTGTATGTGATCGTTAGCGCGATTATGACAGGTATTGTGCCGTTTATGCAATTTGAAGGTATCTCCCATCCGGTGTCATTAGTTTTGCAGGTTTCCGGTCAGAATTGGGTGGCGGGTATTGTGGATATCGGAGCCATCTTGGGGATGACAACGGTCATGCTGGTAATGTTATATGGTCAAACCCGTATTATGTTTGCGATGTCACGTGATGGCTTAGTACCTAAAGTATTGTCAAAGGTTCATTCCAAATATAAAACACCCTATATTAACACGTTGTTTTTTGGTACTTTATCTGCATTAATGGGTGGGTTGATCCCGCTGGATGAGTTAGCAAGCTTGGTGAACATTGGAACCTTATCAGCATTTATTCTGATTTCAGTCGCTGTCATAGTGATGAGAAAAACACAACCTGATTTGCCAAGAGCCTTCCGATGTCCTGGGGTTCCATTTATTCCTATTCTGGCTATCATTTCATGTGGGGTGCTTATTCTTAATCTGAATGGTCAAACGTTTATTCGTTTTATCATTTGGCTTGTTATTGGTATGGTTATTTACTTTTTATACTCCCGAAAAAACTCTCTTTTGAATCAGGATTCTGAAAACTAACCATTTCATACTGTGAAACTAAAAAGACAGCCTTGTTTTGATATGAAAACGAGGTTGTCTTTTTTTATGTGAATTTTTATAAAGCATGGTCTTTTTCCTCTTTAATATTGCAGTTGCTACGAATTGTAAGTTTAGCCTCATAAATGCGATGACTGGATCATAAAATGTACAGTACAGATATCTGTGACGCTGGTGTAACAGTGTCCAGTGATGATTGAGACATAGGATAAACCGAATAGTCATAACAAGCGATTAAAAAAGCAGCATAGCTGCCGTCAAACAACTGTGGAGTGCTAATGGTAATAACAAAAGATTATAAAAAAAGCAGCATAGCTGCCATCAAAACAACTATTAGCCGTTGGATAACAGTTGTTCTGATGACAGGAAAGGAGATTTCGCCGTATGAGCCGGATGAGCCGCAAACTGCGAAAGTGGGCCAGCGAGACGTTGGAGCTTCCGCAGGATATTCTATTTGATCTGCCGCGGTTAACCCTCATCGGCAGCCGCCAGCTTTATGTAGAAAATCACCGGGGTGTGGTGGATTTTACACCAGACCAGCTCGTACTTGCACTTGCGCAAGGCAGGCTAAGAGTGTCAGGCCATGATCTAATCATTACGTCTATCCTGCCAGACCAGGTAAGTGTAGAGGGACATATTACGGATATTCAATTGGAAGGAACGGAGGAAGGCTCGTGAAACATCCCGCTTTAGCAAAGCTGCGTGGCACGGTTACCCTAGCTGTCGAGGGCGAAAGTGTGGAAGCTTTCATTAATTTACTCACTGATCACCATATACCTGTTTGGAACGTGCGGCCGATGGGTACTAGACTTGCAGAAATGAACCTTCTGCTGCCGCACGTCTTCCTGTTGCGTCCGCTTTTGAGAAGGACAGGCTGCAAAATGCATGTTCTCAAACGTCAAGGACTTCCTTTTACTGCTGTACGACTCGCCAAACGTAAATTTTTTCTCGCAGGACTGGCCTTGTTCTGGATAGGACTCCTGCTGATGTCATCGCTCATCTGGGACATTGAAGTGAAGGGGAATGACAAGCTCCCAACGGAAGCTGTTCTCAAAGCAGCCCGACAGGAGGGGCTTTATCCGTTTCAATGGAGTTTTCGCCTTTCCAGCCAGGACAAGCTTTCGCGCGCACTCATGCAGAAGCTTCCAGAGGCATCCTGGATCGGTGTGGAAAGGCAGGGAACCTTGGTGACAATTCAGGTCGTTGAAGCTTCACAGCCTACTCCCCCGCCGCTCTACAGTCCACGTCATCTCATCAGTAAGGCGGACGCGGTAGTCACTGAAATTTTTGCCGAGCAGGGACGTCCTGTTGTGCATAAAAATACACGGGTCAAAAAAGGAGCTATTCTCATTTCAGGAACGCTTGGAGATGAGGAGAATCAGCAACAGGTCGTAGCCAAAGGAGAGATTAAGGGGCTTGTGTGGCATGAATATGAAATTAGTAGTCCCATGGTACGACGCAGCAGCACATATACGGGGAATAGCCACGATCGCTTGTATCTGGTGCTAGGCAACCGTGCGATACAATTGTGGGGATATGGGAAAATACCTTATTCTACACATAAAACAACCGTTGAACATGATCCGCTAACATGGCGTTCTTACAAACTTCCGATGGGTTGGATGAATGAAAGTGTGAGGGAGACCAAGATACAAGAGCAGAAGTTAACGGAAACAGAAGCCAAAATGTCAGGAATAGAAGGCGCACGCGCGGATATTTTAGCTAAATACGGCAAAGGAACGAAAATAATGAGCCAAAAAATTTTGCATGAGAAGAGAGAGAATGGTAAAGTTTATATGAAAGTACTTTTTGAAGTGGAACAGGATATTGCGGAAGAACTTCCGTTAGTTCATAACCAAGGAGAATGAGGCTATTTGGCAGAACAACAACGCAGCATACAAATTGCATTGAACAGTGCGGGAGAAGGTCAGGCGTTATTCGGCCCGCAGGATTCCTTTTTAAAATTGATCGAAGCAGCTATTCCTGCAAAAATAGCATCTCGTGAGGCGGAAATTAATGTTTTTGGAGATGCTCACGAAGTGGAAGTGCTCGAACAATTGTTCGATGTTTTGCTCCAGTTAATTCGTAATGGGTATATACTGACCGAAAGGGATGTCCATTATGCGATTGAGCTGGCAAAAGATCTGCGCGCCGATCAGTTGCTTGATTTGTTCAAGGGAGAAATTACGACAACGTTTCGGGGCAAACCGATTCGTGTCAAAACGATTGGACAGAAGCACTATGTAACCACGATTAAAAAACGCGATATTGTATTTGGGATTGGCCCAGCGGGTACTGGTAAAACCTATCTGGCTGTAGTGCTGGCCGTAGCTGCTCTAAAGGAAGGTTCAGTCAAGCGTATTGTACTGACTCGTCCTGCGGTAGAAGCTGGTGAGAACTTGGGTTTTTTGCCCGGGGATTTACAGGAAAAGGTTGATCCGTATTTACGCCCGTTGTATGATGCCCTATACGATGTGATGGGTCCTGAGCAGACGGCAAAAGCGTTGGAGCGCGGGTTGATAGAAATTGCGCCACTGGCTTATATGCGGGGTCGTACGCTGGATGACTCATTTATTATTTTGGATGAAGCCCAAAATACCACACCAGAACAAATGAAAATGTTTTTGACTCGACTTGGCTTCGGTTCCAAAATGGTTATTACCGGCGATGTTACACAAATTGATTTACCTCGTGGCAAAAAATCCGGTCTAATTGAAGCAAATGCGATTTTAAAAGGGATTGAGGAAATAGGCTTTGTCCAGTTTGCGGAAGAGGATGTTGTCCGTCATTCCCTGGTTCAAAAAATCATCGTCGCTTATGACCGTGTTGCTGAAAATCAAGCATAAGCCCTTGAGCACGAGTATAGTGGGTATGATCAGAAAACGAACAAAATGAGCAGCATAGCTGCCTTGAAAAAGATGATGGAGAGGGATTGTTTTAGATGACCTCGAAGGAATTATCTAAAGGAAAAACGTTCCAGCATAGAATGAATGGATGGAAGTATAGCGTGGCGACACGCTATCTTCTGTTTTTATTTTTGGTGGTTCTTTTTTATGTGGGTTTTGCGTCCAAGCTGCTTCCCGAACGCTATGACATCCGGGTGAATCAACCGAGTGAAAAGGAAATTGTCGCTCCAATGCAGCTTCCTAACAGTAAGGCGACTTTGAAGGCCCAAGAGGAATCTGCTGAGCGCGTGCAGCCCATGTATACTATTGTACCGATCCGTAACGATAACCTGATTACCGGTATTTTGGATCGAATTGAACGGCTCAATCAGGATGATCAGGTCTCCAGAGCGGACAAGATTTCGATTTATAAGGATGAGATTCCTCAACGTGCACGGGAATTCGTGCAAAATTTTGTGAACAACAGCCGTAATGCGGATGCCTACCCAGATAAATTGCTGGATGAGGTACTGGAAAAAACGAAAGAGCAAACGTACCGAATCCCAGAGGAGACGTACATCAAAATTCCGCGACTTACATCTGAGGATATTGCCGAAATGCGGCCCGTAGCCCGTGAGATTGTAACAGGATTGATGAATGATCAAATTACGGATGCCCAGACGGCTCGAGCCAAGGTAGCTGAACGGGTGAGTACAAGCTCTCTTACTAAACGTACCTCTCGGGAGGTTGTTCAGGAACTTGCAAGGCTTGTGATTACAGCCAACAAGTTTTATGATGATACAGCTACGAAGGACGCTAAAGTACAGGCTCGTGAAGATACACCGACAGTTTACATTAAACAGGGTGAAGTACTTGTTAAAAAGGGTGAGATTATTACCCAGGAAATCTATACACTGCTTGATGAGAATGAACTGCTCAAGGATAAAATCAACTATTGGCCACAATTTGGCCTGCTGTTACTGTCTATGATGCTGGCATTGGGTCTGTTTATGTATATTCGTCAATTTCAATCACGAACACGAAACTTCAAGTATAATAATGCACAGTTGCTCATGCTGGTGTTAATCTTTGTGATTACAGTGGGAGCTATGCTGTTAATTTCTATACTGCAGACTAGTGAACGATCCTACCTCGGCTATCTGGCACCTATCGCACTTGGAGCTATGCTTGTAACGTTGTTGCTTGATATGTCGCTGGCATTCGTATGTGCCGTTATATTCAGTATATTGGCAAGTGTTATTTTGAATGTTCGTCAGGGACAAATTTTTGATTTTAATTTTGGGTTTTTTGCCCTTGTGGTCTGTCTGGCGTCGATTTTTTCTACCCACCGGGCCAGCCAGCGTTCAACGCTGTTCAAGGGATCTATTATGGTATGCCTGTTCGGGGCTCTGGCTGTTTTTTCTCTGGCGCTGATTGACCAAGGAAACTGGACTCAAACAACGACACTCTATGGGGTAGCCTTTGCTTTTGCAGGCGGTCTGGTTACAGCGATCCTTGTTATAGGGCTAATGCCATTTTTTGAATCTACCTTTGGCATCTTGTCGGCACTGAAGCTTGTCGAATTGTCAAATCCCAATCATCCATTGCTCCGCAAGCTACTTACCGAGACTCCCGGAACATATCATCATAGTGTAATGGTAGGTAATCTGTCGGAGGCCGCAGCGGAGGCTATAGGAGCAAATGGATTGTTGTGCCGGGTTGGTTCGTATTATCATGACATTGGTAAAACCAAAAGGCCTTCGTACTTCATTGAAAATCAAAATGGGATGGAAAATCCGCATGATACAATAGAGCCCAAGCTAAGTAAATCCATCATTATAGCCCATGCCCGTGATGGTGTGGAAATGCAATTGGATTACAAGCTACCCAAGCCGATTCGTGATATAGCCGAACAACACCACGGAACGACATTCCTGCACTATTTTTACCACAAGGCATTGCGTGAGGCGGAAGAACGGGGGGTGGAGCCTGACTTCACAGAGGATGATTTCCGTTATCCGGGACCGAAGGCTCAGTCGAAAGAGGCTGCTGTAGTAGGAATTGCTGATAGTGTGGAAGCAGCAGTTCGATCCTTGCGAAAACCTACGGTGGAGCAGGTAGAATCCATGATTGAAAAAATTATTAAGAGCCGTCTTGATGATCACCAGTTTAACGACTGTGAACTGACCATGAGGGAGCTTGATATCGTGGCCCAAACGCTCAAGGAAACAGTAATGGGAATTTTTCATTCCCGTATTGAATATCCAGAGGAAAGACCTAAGCCCGAAAGTGGAAAAGCTTAATATTACTTGTGCATGAAGCACAGCTAAAGCATTAGAATTAAAAGGAGCGGTCGGCATGGGCCTTCAATTAGCTTGGAATAATGAACAAAACGATATGGTAATTAACGAATCGTTGATCACGCTGCTGAACACCTTATTAGAGGAGGCTGGCAAAGCGGAAGGGGTTATGGACGGTGAGGTTGCCCTTACTTTCGTGAATGATGATCAAATACATGAGTTGAACAGGGATTATCGCGGAATTGATCGTCCTACTGATGTGTTGTCTTTTGCTATGAAGGAAACACTAGATGAAGAGCTTGAAATAATTTACGAACCGACGGAAGAAAATCCTTTAAACGATGTACCGGATGTTCTAGGAGATATTATTATTTCTGTACAGACAGCCCAAGCTCAAAGCGAAGAATATGGACATTCGATTGAGCGTGAAATCGGTTTTTTGTTTGTTCACGGTTTTCTGCATCTGTTAGGCTATGATCATCAAGACGATGCAAGTGAAGCGGAAATGATGGGTAAGCAGGAAGCTGTGCTGGCTCAAGTGGGGTTGACACGGTAATGAGACGTCAGCCTTGGAGAATGACCTTTCGCTATGCCGCAGAAGGCGTGGTATACGCTCTGCGTACGCAAGTAAATATGCGGATACATGCGGTCGTGGCGCTCCTTGTCATTGTGGCAGGGTTAACTCTGCGCATCTCCCGGCTCGACTGGTTATTCGTGTGCATGGCCATTGCCATAGTCATGGTAGCCGAACTGATCAACACCGCTGTTGAAGCAGCGGTGGATCTAATCTCACCTGATATTCATCCGCTGGCCAAAGCGGCTAAAGACACCGCCGCCGGAGCCGTGCTCCTGGCAGCGGTTTTTGCTGTAATTATTGGCATATTTGTATTTTATAGACCTTTGTTGACGTTAATGAGTCAGCTGCTTTAATGAAAAAAACAAAAATAAAAATTAGGTGCTTAATCGCGCTGGAGGAAATAAAAAAAATGGCTAAGAAACAGTTTAAATCCGGCTTTGTCGCAATTGTTGGCAGACCCAATGTCGGAAAATCAACATTGATGAACCATGTCATTGGGCAGAAGATTGCCATCATGTCAGACAAACCCCAAACGACACGGAATAAAATTCACGGTGTATACACCACAGAGGACACACAAATTGTATTTTTGGATACACCGGGGATTCACAAGCGCCAGTCAAAACTGGGCGATTATATGAATCAGACCGCTTTTAATACATTGGGTGAGGTAGAAGCGGTACTTTTTTTGATTGACGCTGCTGAAGGTTTGGGCGGAGGCGACCGTTTTATTGCGGAACAGCTTAAACAAGTCAAAACACCAGTTATATTGGTGTTGAATAAAATTGACCGCATTGAGCCGGAGGCATTGTTGCCCCTGATTGAGCAGTATCGCAAGTTGTATGACTTTGCGGAAATTGTGCCGATCTCGGCCAAAATGGGCAATAATGTAAACACTCTGTTGGACCAGATTCAAAAATACTTGCCAGAAGGTCCGCAATATTATCCTGATGACCAAATTACCGACCATCCAGAGCAGTTTGTCATTGCCGAGCTGGTTCGGGAAAAGATTTTGCACATGACACGTGAGGAAGTACCCCATTCTATTGCGGTTATGATTGAAGACATGAAAGTACAGGATAATGGTGTAGTGCATATTATGGCGGTTATTTTTGTAGAGCGTGATTCCCAGAAGGGGATCATTATCGGCAAACAGGGAGCCATGCTCAAAGAGGTGGGCAAACAAGCTCGCCAGGATATCCAAAATTTGCTAGGCTCCAAAATTTTCTTGGAACTTTGGGTTAAAGTCAAAAAAGACTGGCGTAATCAGGAACGTGTCCTTCGTGACCTGGGCTTCCATCGCGACGCTTAAAAGCAGATATCGATATCTACCATCACTTTGGTCATCAAAGGTCTATTGAGGCTAAAATTGATATTAAATAATATATATAGCTGTTGTAAGTATCATAAAAAAGCCGTCTCGACCTCTACGAGCGCCGCGCATAAGCGGCGCTTAACTTCTTGCTCTTTTACTCTTTTCTTCCAGCGATGAAATAAGGAGTGCTTTTTAAAAGAGTTATTGTAACTGTATGCACGTTGTAGCGGAGCGAAGAATTTGAATCTGAAGAAGCGTCAGCGTTCGTAAGATCAAATCATTCGCGAAGCGGTGACCAGACCGTACACAGTAGCCTTTTTCAACGTAATCCATTAATTTCATCGCATACTTCTTCCCTCTTCGCATCATCCTATTTTTGAGATGCAGACGTCATTTCCGAAGAAAGGATGAATACGAATGCGAGATTTTTCGTGGAAGTATTTTGCGATGACTGGAGATGTCGGTGCGTATCTGTTATACAGGGAGAGCGCCGTGACAAGGGAGCAAGACACGGATGAAGGAGAGTCGGACGAGCATGAAGAAGCCCGTGAATAGAGCGAACCACTGGCTTCTTCGCGAATGTTTGGGGGAAGAAGCATGCTTTACAGGATGGAAGGAATCGTCATCCGCAGCATGGATTACGGTGAGGGGAACAAAATTATTACGCTTTGCACCGAAAGCGGAGGCAAAGTAGGAGTGCTGGTCAGAGGCGCGAAAAAATCCAAAAGCCGTCATGCTGCTTTAACGCAGCCGTTTACGTACGGTGAATTTGTTTTTTTTCGTAACACAGGCTTAGGCACACTGAATGCCGGTGAAATTATCCAATCCCACCATACACTGCGCGAGGATATTACAAAGGCTGCTTACGCTTCCTATGCTTGTGAACTGCTTGATCGGGTATTACAGGATGAGGAAACAGGTGCATTTTGGTTTAAGCAGCTCAAAGCCTGTTTGGAGGCATTGGAGAGTGGCAAGGATCCGCTGATCGTCATGAGTATTTATGAATTTAAAATATTGCAGGCGGCCGGATATGCACCTCAGCTTGATGCTTGTATTTCAAGCGGTCAACAATGTGCTGATGAGGATATGTTTATCAGTCCGAGGTTAGGTGGGGTTTTGTGTCGGGGCTACAAGCATTTTGATCCAGCTGCGTTGAGTGTTGCTCCACGTACGTTGAAGTTGCTGCGCTTGTTCGCCCGAATGGATCTAAATCGACTCGGCAATATCGACGTGAAGGACTCCACCAAGCTGGAGATCAAACATGTCATGCGTCAGTTCATGGATATGCAGTTGGAGGTTAAACTGAAATCCCGTAATTTCCTGGATCAGCTTGACAAGTACGATATGTGAAATACGGTGTTCTCTTGACTGTATCCCTGAAAAAGTGTAATATCCTACTATATATCTCCTTTGGGAGCAGATGCATTGAACGAGAAAGTAACGAGACGTATTCTCTGTAGTTAGCGAGTTGGGGACGGTGTAAGCCCAGTGGGAATTGTTCGTGAACATGGCACTCGGGAGCGTCTGAATGGACACGGAAAAGAGGATTACGATCTGACTGGTGATGTAGGATCGCAATCAAGTAGGGTGGAACCGCGGGAGTCAGCTCTCGTCCCTACGTCTGTACAGGCGTAGAGGCGGGGGCTTTTTGCTGTCTCTAGCAAGGCTTATGGGATAAATTAGCCCTGTACATATGAGCTTAATGTTTAGAAATCACCAACATTTTAGGGAATTGGAAAGGAAGCGTGTGCCCATGAATTTTCAGCAGATGATTTTAACGCTGCAACAATTTTGGTCTGAACACAACTGTATTATTGTACAGCCTTATGATACGGAAAAAGGGGCAGGTACGATGAACCCGATGACGTATTTACGTTCAATTGGACCTGAGCCGTGGAACGTAGCTTACGTTGAGCCTTCTCGCCGTCCGTCTGACGGACGTTATGGTGAGAACCCGAACCGCCTGTATCAGCATCATCAGTTTCAAGTGGTTTTGAAGCCTTCACCTGATAATATTCAGGAATTGTATTTGGAGAGTTTGAACCGTTTGGGGATTAACCCACTGGAGCATGATATTCGTTTCGTGGAAGACAACTGGGAAGCACCGACGCTGGGAGCCTGGGGGTTAGGTTGGGAAGTATGGCTGGACGGTATGGAAATTACCCAATTCACGTACTTCCAGCAAGTGGGTGGTATTGATGCCAGTCCGGTTGCGGTTGAAATTACCTACGGTATGGAGCGTCTTGCTTCCTACATCCAGGACAAGGAAAATGTGTTCGATTTGGAATGGGTCAATGGAATCTCGTACGGTGATGTTTTCCATCAACCAGAATTTGAGCATTCCAAGTATACGTTTGAAGTATCTGATGTCAAAATGCTATTTACTCTTTTTAATATGTATGAAGAAGAGGCGAATAAAGCGATGGCGCAGCATCTTGTATTCCCAGCCTATGATTATGTGCTGAAATGTTCTCACACGTTCAACTTGCTGGACGCTCGCGGAGCAATCAGTGTAACGGAACGGACTGGCTTTATTATACGAGTACGCAATTTGGCGCGCCAGGTCGCTGCGACCTATCTAGAGGAGCGCGAGAAGCTGGGCTTCCCGCTGTTGAAGAAAGGAGGTGCGGCAAATGTCTAAGGATTTATTGTTTGAAATCGGGCTGGAAGAAGTGCCTGCACGTTTTATCCCGAATGCGATTCAGCAGTTGAAGGAACGTATGACAGCGTGGCTCGACAGCTCGCGTATTGCTTACAGTGCTGTAGAGGCTTATGCTACACCTCGTCGTTTGGCAGTACTTGTTAAGGAAGTGGCAGAGAAGCAAGAAGATATTAACGAAGAAGTTAAAGGACCTTCCCGCAAAATCGCACTTGATGAAGCCGGTAACTGGAGTAAGGCTGCTCTAGGCTTTGCCCGTAGCCAAGGTGTTGATCCTGAACAGTTCACGTTCAAAGAGCTTGGAGGCGTGGAATATATTTACGCGACCAAGAGCAGCATAGGTGTACCGACGGCAGATGTGCTGTCTGAAGGTTTACTACACATTTTACATGCCATGACATTCCCTAAATTTATGCGCTGGGCGAGTTATGACTTTAAATTTGTTCGTCCAATCCGCTGGTTGGTAGCCTTGTTTGGCAACGATATTGTTAATTTGGAGATTGCTGGCGTACAGTCAGGGAATGTGACAAGAGGACATCGTTTCCTTGGACAGGAGGCCATTGTAGAAAGCCCGGCGGACTATGTCGAAGTACTTCGCAAGCAGCATGTCATTGTGGACATTGAGGAACGTCAATCGCTTATTGTGAAGCAGATTGAAGCACTTGCAGCCGAAAAAGACTGGACGATTGCGGTCAAGGACGATTTGCTGGAAGAAGTGCTGTATCTGGTGGAAACTCCAACAGTGTTGTTCGGAGGCTTTGACCCTGCGTTCCTGAACATTCCGAAGGATGTATTGATTACTTCCATGCGTGAACATCAACGCTATTTCCCAGTGCTGGATCGCACAGGAAAGCTGCTGCCATACTTTGTTACGGTACGTAATGGTGGCAGTCAATCACTGGAAGTCATTGCAAAAGGAAACGAAAAAGTATTGCGTGCGCGGCTGTCTGATGCCAAATTCTTCTATGAAGAAGATCAGAAGCTGGAAATTAAGGATGCACTCTCCAAGCTGGAAAGCATCGTTTTCCACGAAGAGCTCGGAACGGTTGGAGACAAAGTGCGCCGGATTCGCCGCATTGCCGATGCTCTGGCAGAGAAGCTACGTGTTTCCCAAGATACACAGGAATCGGTTAGCCGAGCAGCAGATATTTGTAAATTTGACCTTGTAACACAAATGGTCTATGAATTTCCGGAACTGCAAGGGGTTATGGGCGAAGATTATGCTCGTAAGGCTGGAGAGAAGGAAGAAGTGGCAAGAGCGGTGTTTGAGCATTACCAGCCGCGATTCGCAGGTGAAACGGTTCCTTCAACGAACGCTGGAGCGATTGTAAGTATCGCAGACAAGATAGATACCATTACAGGCTGCTTCTCCATCGGCATTATTCCGACAGGTTCACAGGACCCTTACGCGCTTCGTCGCCAGGCAGCGGGTATCGTGCAGATCCTGTTAGATCGTAAGCTTTCGGCTACGTTGTCTGATGTGTTCAATATCGCGCTTGATGTGCACAGCAACTTTGGAAATATGAAACGTTCCGCAGATGAAATACGTAAAGAATTACATGAGTTTTTCGGATTACGCGTGAAGAAACTATTGTCCGAGACACTTCGTTATGACGTTGTGGATGCTGTGCTTTCAGCTGGATATGACGATGTTGCTTCCGTTGTTAACCGCGGAGCTGCGTTAATGACTGCTGTACAAACAGGGGATGCCTTCAAGGCAACAGTCGAGTCTTTTAATCGCGTAGGTAATTTGGCTGCTAAAGCAGTTCATAAGTCAGTGAATACGGGTGAATTTACGGAACAGGGCGAGAAAAACCTATATGAAGCATGGTATGGCGCCTATGAGTCTTATTGTACAGCTTTACAGGAAGGTGATGCGACACAAGCATTGACGCTTGCTTCATCCATTACTCCTGCGGTGACGGCGTTCTTTGATTCCGTTATGGTTATGGCTGAGGATGATGCTGTACGTAATAATCGTTTGGCATTGCTGGCTGCTATTGACTCAGAATTGAAGCGTTTTGCTGATTTTTCCAAGCTTGTAGTTTAAACGTCGGTTGTGGTAGTATGAACAACTTGAAAAAATGGGTATAAATATACGGAACGGTGTAAGAGTGATCTTGCAGCCGTTCCGTATTTTACTCGAATGCGGATGCGAGATGGGGGATGTTCATGGGAGGGTCCGGAAATTTCCCGGATATACGGATCGTTGTTGACGGGGACGCTTGTCCGGTTAAAAGTGAAATAGCAGAGACAGCTTCCCGTTTTCATATTGACGTTATTATGGTATCTTCATATGATCATCTCATTCAGGGCAGCAAAGGCGTAAGCGTTGTTAAAGTAGACCGAAGCGACCAGAGTGCCGATCTCTATATTGCCAATCATATCCGCCGCGGAGATATTGTAACAACCAACGACTATGGTCTTGCTGCACTTGCCTTGGCAAAAGGGTGTGAAGTGATGTCTTTTCGCGGAACGATGTATCGAAACGATTCGATAGACTTCATGCTGGACCGACGCCACACTTCTGCCAAAGAACGGAAAAAAGGACGTTATGGAAAAGGTCCTAAACCGTTTACATTAGAGGATCGTGAAGTTTTTCAACATAAACTGACAAAACTTTTACTTCGCTTGCAGGAGAATGAATAACGGTATCGAATTATATTTACGTGCTAAAGAGATGAAGGTGGTTAATATGAGTGCCGGACAAGGTAACATACCGGACGATATCATCGAGTCAGTTTTACAACATCATGATATTGTAGATACGGTAAGCAAGTACGTGCATTTGACCAAACAGGGGAAATATATGAAAGGCCTCTGTCCTTTTCATTCCGAAAAAACCCCTTCATTCACCGTGACACCGGATCGTCAGATTTTTTACTGCTACGGCTGCGGCGCGGGAGGCAATGCCATCAAGTTCATGATGGAAATCGAAGGACTATCCTTTCCCGAAGCTGTCAGGACAATGGCAGAAGAAAGTCATATTCCGCTCGGCGAATGGCAGGGACGTGATTCATCGCATCAGCATCCTGAGTTGGACAGGCTGTTGCAAGCGTATGAACTAACATCTAAGATGTACCATTTTTTGCTTAAAAATACGGAGCACGGCAAACCAGCCATGGAATATTTGCGTTCACGGGGATTCAGTGACAAGATCATTGACCAATTCCAAATTGGCTATGCACCCAACCGATGGGATACGATCGTTCAGTTTCTAGAGAAGCGTTCTTTTGATCCTGTCGAGATGGAGAAGGGAGGGCTTATTTCTCCCCGACATGAGGGTGACGGATATGTAGATCGATTCAGAGATCGTATCATGTTTCCCATTTGGAATCGAAACGGAAAAGTTATTGCCTTTGCGGGCCGTATACTTGGCGAGGGGCAGCCGAAGTATTTGAACTCACCGGAGACCAAGCTATTTAACAAAAGCCGAACGCTGTACAATCTCCATCATGCTAAAACCTCAATTCGCAAGCTTCGTCAAAGTGTTCTTTTTGAAGGTTATGGCGATGTGATCTCGGCATGGGAAGCTGGCGTACAAAATGGAGTGGCCGCTATGGGGACTGCTCTAACGGAGCATCATGCTACGATGTTAAAGGGACTGTGCGACGAGGTTATTATTTGTTATGATGGTGACCGGGCAGGACAAGCGGCAGCGCTTAAAAATTTTCCGCTGTTGGAAAATGCGGGACTTCACGTAAAAGTAGCGTTGGTCAGCGACGGTATGGACCCGGATGATTTTATCCGGCAATACGGCGCCGAACGATTTCAGCGCCAAATTATCGAAAGTGCTGTTTCAACGGTGAAATTTAAGCTTATATATCTGAAAAAAAACCATATACTGCAAGAGGAAGAAGGAAGAATCGCGTATTCCCGCGAAGCATTAAATGTCATTGCACCTCTGTCATCCCCGACTGAGCGGGAAGTGTATCTGCGCGAAGTTTCAGCCGAAGTCAAGGTTGATTTTGAAACCTTAAAGCAAGAATGCAATTTACTCCGCCAAACCCTGCAAAAAAAACAGAACTTTGGGGATAATAACGAAAATGGGTGGAATAATGGTAGGCATAAAAAAGGGCAGGTTTCAACGCCCAATCTGTTGCCGGCTTACCATGTGGCTGAACGTAGGCTGCTTCACTGGATGATGCAGGATTTAGAAGCTGCAGAGTATGTAGAGAAGCATCTGGGGGACGCCTTTAATATTGAGGATCATGCAGCAATTGCTGCTTATCTATATGCCTATTACGCGCAAGGGAAGTTACCGGATACAAGCCGTTTTATTTCATCTTTGCAAGACGACCGACTGGAGAAGAACGTAAGTTCGATCATGATGATGGATGCTCCAGGCGTATGGGCACCGCACATTTTGGATGATTATATTCGTCAAGTGCGAAAATTTCCATTGCAGGAGCAACTGGATTTGAAAAGGGAAGAAATGAGAACCGCTGAGCGCTTAGGTGATTTTTTGCGTGCAGCACAAATTGCAAGTGAGATTATAGCCCTAGAGAGACAATGAACACACAGAGGTCGGATGTTTCTAGGAGGAGGGAGTCGAAAGATGGCGAATGATCAGCATACTGAACTGGAGACGGAATTAACACTGGATCAGGTCAAAGATCAACTGATTGAGTTGGGTAAAAAAAGTTCCTCTCTGAACTACAAAGATATCATGGAAAAACTGTCGCCGTTTGATCAGGACCCCGAGCAAATGGATGAGTTTTATGAGCAGCTGGGTGACTTGGGGATTGAGGTTGTAAATGACAACGACGAAGAAGTTACCAGATTGCGTCAAAATGACGACCCGGAAAACAATGACGGGGATGATTTTAATTTCGATGACGATCTGAGCCTGCCTCCCGGTATTAAAATTAATGACCCAGTCCGGATGTACTTGAAGGAAATCGGTCGTGTACCGCTGCTTTCTGCTGATGATGAGGTGGAGCTTGCCAAACGGATCAATAACGGCGATGAAGAAGCTAAGCGTCGGTTGGCTGAAGCAAACTTGCGTCTGGTTGTAAGTATTGCCAAACGTTATGTTGGTCGTGGCATGCTTTTCCTGGATCTAATTCAAGAAGGTAATATGGGTTTGATTAAGGCAGTAGAAAAATTTGATTACGAAAAAGGCTTTAAATTCAGTACGTACGCAACCTGGTGGATTCGTCAGGCGATTACGCGCGCAATTGCCGATCAGGCTAGAACGATCCGTATTCCGGTGCATATGGTGGAAACGATCAACAAGCTAATTCGTGTATCGCGTCAACTGTTGCAAGAGCTGGGGCGCGAACCTACGCCGGAAGAAGTGGCTGCCGAGATGGAGCTAAGCGTGGAAAAAGTACGGGAAATCATGAAAATTGCCCAAGAACCGGTTTCATTGGAAACACCAATTGGTGAAGAGGATGACTCACATCTGGGGGATTTCATTGAGGATCAGGAAGCATTGGCGCCTGCAGATGCAGCTGCCTATGAGCTTCTGAAGGAACAACTCGAGGATGTACTGGATACGTTGACCGAACGGGAAGAGAATGTTTTGCGTCTCCGTTTTGGTTTGGACGACGGAAGAACCAGAACTCTTGAAGAAGTGGGTAAAGTGTTCGGTGTTACACGTGAACGTATTCGTCAGATTGAGGCCAAAGCGCTGCGTAAGTTGCGCCATCCAAGCCGCAGTAAGCGACTGAAGGATTTCCTCGAATAGAAGCGTAACATTGCGGACCTTCTGCGGCTTGAAGCGCGCAGAAGGTCTTTTTTTATCTCATGGCAGCCTTGGTGGAGGGGAAGAAGCTTGGACCAGGAGAAAAAACGGACAATACTGTTACATGAAATTGAGCATTGGCGGCAGAGTCGACTGCTCCCTGAGCAATATTGCGATTTTCTATCCAACCTGTATCGGGACGATGAAAATCCGGCACAAAGCCAGAACCGTAACAACACTGGGCTGCTTACATATCTTAGACACGGGCATGGGATCGCCTGGCTTCTTGGTTTTGTCATTATTTCCTGCATTTGTTTGATCGGTTTTTATTTTACCGCTTTTCCGTTGGCAATGCAAATATGCTCGGCAAGTGCAGTTACTGCCATTTGCTATGGAATGGCCGCGGTTTGGCGGTCTTCCGAAAAGAGTATGAGTGCAATGTTGAGCACTTTAGGCAGTGCAATTATGCTGGGTTCAGGTGTATGGATCATTCAGCTTCATCAAGGTGAAGCTAAGGTTTGGTTTCTAGTGCTGGTGGGCCTGTGCGGTTTGATATGGTGTCTCGTAGGATTAACTTTGCGCATCAGCTTGCTTCATTACTGTGGTCTTGCTGGGCTGCTTTTAGTGTATGCGGTGCTTATAGGCCGCTATTGGCCTACAGCTACTTTAGTGATGCTTGAGGTATTTTGGATTTTACACGCAGTATTGTTGATTGGATTAAGCTGGTGGGTACATCGCCGCTTTCCCCGTCTCGCGTTGGTTTATTTTACTATAGGACTGACCCTTGTGTTTATGGCGGAAGCAGACACGGTCGTCCTGCGCCATCAAGCAGCAGGGGAAGTGATGTTTTTTAGCATACTGAAGTTGGCTTTTGTCGTAGGGATTTTATTTTGGACTCGAAAAAAATGGATTACGTGGGTGACGTCATGAAACTTTCTCAGCGATTACAATATATTTTGGAACAAATTCCTGCCGGTAGCAGACTGGCTGATATTGGCTCGGATCACGGATTACTCCCTGTGGCTGCAGTGCGCTCTGGCAGAGTATCACAAGCCGTAGCGGGTGAGGTCAACGATGGACCATTGCGTGCGGCTCAAAAGCAGGTAGCTGAAGCAGGCCTTACAGATCGCATTGCGGTTAGAAAAGGGGATGGCTTGGCTGTAGTTAAGGTCAATGAGGTAGATGTTATTACGATAGCGGGCATGGGTGGTGCCTTGATCGCTTCCATTTTGGAGCAAGGGAAAGACAAGCTTGATTCAGTGAAACAGCTTGTTTTACAGCCCAACGTAGGCGAGGATATTTTACGACGCTGGCTAATCAAGCATCAATGGGTATTAATAAACGAACATATTATGGAAAAAGATGGTAAAATATATGAAGTTCTGACAGCAGTGCCTGCTTCCGAAAGCGCACTGAAACAGGACGAGCTGTATCGGCCGTGGGAACTTCCTGGTAGTTCGCTGGTGCTGACAGAGGATTTGTTGATACTACTCGGACCGTTATTGGTCAAAGCACCCAATGAAATCTTTTTTTCTAAATGGCATTTGGAGATTCGCAAGCTTCAGGATGTGCTGGCGCAAGTGGCACGGTCAGATCAGGCATCCGCGCAGCATAAGCAGGAGCAATTGCGCAAGCAAATTGAACAGCTGAAGGAGGTACTTGCATGTTTGCCAAAGGACAGACAGTAATTAGCTATATGGAGCAGCTGGCTCCGAAATACTTGGCAGTTCCAGACGATAAAATTGGTCTTCAACTGGGTAGCCTGCAAAAGGAAATCAAAAGCATATTAGTAGCCCTGGATGTCAATGATGAGGTTGTTGAAGAGGCGATCCGCATAAAAGCTGATCTCATTATTGCGCATCATGCGATTATATTCCGCCCACTTAAAGCTTTGAACACGGACCAGCCTGCAGGCAGATTGTATGAAAAGCTGATCAAGAATGATATTGCTGTCTACATCAGTCATACGAATCTGGATACGGCAGAGGATGGCATGAATGATTGGATGGCAGAAGCACTGGGTATTCAAAGTGAAGGTACGCTGGAGGATGTTCACACCGAGCAATTATTTAAGCTTGTCGTTTTCGTACCCAAAACACATCATCAACGTGTACTGGATGCCGTACTGAATGCGGGAGCTGGACATATCGGTAACTACAGCCATTGCAGCTTTAACATCGATGGTTATGGAACTTTTGTACCGGGTAAAGGCACACAGCCGTTTTTGGGTGAGCCAGGTAAAATGGAACGTAGTGAAGAGGTTCGTATTGAGACTATTGTACCGCAGGGTGTACGCAATAAAGTTGTCCAAGCGATGCTGAAGGCTCATCCTTATGAAGAGGTGGCTTATGACCTTTACTCTATGGATTTGAAAGGCCGTACCTTTGGATTGGGACGAGTGGGCAAGCTCAAGGAAGCCCGCACGTTGCGGGAGTTTGTAGATGTTGTTAAAAACGGTCTCAACGTTGAGCATGTACGTGTGGTGGGTGACTTGGACCGTTGGATCAAAAAAGCAGCCGTGCTTGGAGGCTCTGGCAGTCGCTATGTAAATAAGTCGCTTTTTAAAGGCGCTGACGTATTAGTGACGGGGGATATCGACTATCACACGGCTCACGATGCCCTGATGGCAGGCATTGCTATTATTGACCCTGGACATAACGCAGAAAAGATTATGAAGCCTAAAACCGCAGAATGGATGCGCAAACGCTTGGCAGAAGGTCGATACTCAACGGAAGTATATGTATCAGAAGTGGACACCGAACCTTTTCAATTTTTGTAAAACCTTCACATCTATGAGAAAATAAAGGGGTACTATTACATTTTTTCGTAGGGAGAGGTTGTATGCGAAAGATGATAGCCGATTCTGCGATTCATGCCTATCCAGGCATGGTTGCAATTGTTACTTCCCGTTATGAGGGAGTAAATAATGTAATGGCCTCAGGCTGGCATACATATATCGGATCATCACCGGGCATGTATGGCATTTCATTGAGGAAGGAAACGTATTCTTACGGACTGATTAAGAAAAGCGGAGGCTTTGGTGTTCAGTTTCTGCCTGCGCACAGATCGGAATGGATTCAGGCTGTAGGTACCTTTAGTGGTAGAGATGTAGATAAGTTTCAGCAGTTTGGGATTGCATATGAAGACGGAATTTCAGTGGATGTGCCTATATTGCTGGAAGCGTATCTCGCTTATGAGTGTAAAGTAGTGGATATTCATACCTACGGAGATCATGACTGGATTGTCGGCGAAATACAGCAGACCTACCGGGATGATGAACTATTCCTAGATGAGGACGTTCCTGATTTTAGTAAGCTTTCAATTCCGTTATACGTGGGAAGATCTGCTTATTACGTGGCAGATGATTCATTACAGAGAAAGGTACATCCGTTTTATTTGAGCAAGTAAAAAGAGTGCTCTATAATTTACAATATTTTCAGGGTTGTATCATGCACGCGTTCCCTGTATACTATGTAATGTTGTTCGGAAAGTTTAACAGACAATCGCTGGTGGCGTAAGCCACGAGAGGAAAGTCCGGGCTCCATAGGGCAGGATGCTGGATAACGTCCAGTCAGCGCGAGTTGAAGGATAGTGCCACAGAAATGGACCGCCGATGGCCGCTTGCGGCACAGGCAAGGATGGAACCGAGGTGTAAGAGACCCCGAGGAACGCTGGTGACTTCGTTCCTGGTAAACCCCATCTGGAGCAAGACCTAAAGGGACACAGCTTCTTCGCGAAGCAGCCTTAGCCCGAGGTGTGTCTAGGTTGGTCGCTGGAGCTGGATAGCAATGTTCGGCCTAGATAGATGATTGTCGCTTTTAGTGGGAGGGTAGTTCCCGTCTGTACCACGAATAGCACAGAACCCGGCTTACGGAAAACTTTCCCCACTGCAACACCTTAAAATGTATGAATCTATTTTATTAATGAATGACCTGTTTGCATGAGAAATCTTTAATCCAAATGTATTTATTACATTAAAAAGGGTGCGTCATATTCCTGTGGGAATGATGAAGCACCCTTTTTAATGTACAGCCGGATTGCGCAAAATCCGTACATTTATAGAATAAAGCCCCCAGCATAGCACTGGAGGCTTCATTCTGTTTTTTTTGACTTACAAATCCTGTGTCGTATAAACGTGCGAGGATGAGACTTGCAATCAGCACTCTATTAACGCGCGTTTCTTACTACATTTTCCTCCATATACATCTTCAACGCCCGATCCAATCGGTCAACTGCTTTTGGAAGTAGGCTTGGATCGGTATGCGTGAAGTTGATTCGCATATGGTTGCTGCCGCTCAGGTCAGCATAGAAAACTTGTCCAGGCACAAATGCGACTCCTTCCTGAATCGCGAGTTGCAGCAACTGCTCAGAACGGAAGCCTTCAGGTAAGGTAACCCACATAAACATGCCACCAAGTGCATCATTCCAAGTGATTCCTTCCCATTGGCGTTCTTTCATTAACGATGTAAGACGCAGCATACGAGTGTGATACTCAGCGGACACGGTACGTATATGTCCCTCCAAATCAAAGAAGTCCAACAGTTCATTCAAAGCACGCTGGTCAATACTGCTGGAGTGCAAATCAGCAGATTGTTTGGCATTCGCGGTCTTAACGACGATCGCTTGATCGGCCACCAACCATCCAGAGCGAACACCTGGAGCGACAGTTTTAGAGAATGTAGAAGTGTACATTACATGACCGTCGCCACCTAGCTGTTGATCAATAGAAAATAGGGATGGGAAGTTAAGGTTCTCATCAAATTTGAGTCGCCCGTAAGGATCGTCTTCAAAAATTAAAGTTCCGTATTTACGGCATAGCTCAACAACGCCTGTTCTGCGTTCCATACTCCATACACTTCCTGCTGGGTTGGAGAAGGTAGGGATGACATACACAAATTTTGGCTGATGCAGTTTGATTTTGGCCTCAAGATCATCTAATTGCATACCGTTAGCGTCTGTATTTACACTTACAATGTTAGCGCCATAGGAATTGAATACCTGAAGAGCTGCTAAATAAGTAGGGGACTCCACCAATACAGTATCCTGCGGATCAAGCAACACACGTGAAACTAGATCAATGGTCTGCTGCGAGCCTGTTGTCATGAGGATGTTATCTCTGGTGACGGAGATGCCTTGGGATGACATGATTGCTGCCAGACGTTCCCGTAGAGGAATGTATCCCTCGGTTAGGCCGTATTGAAGTGCGGTAGTACCGCCGAGGCGGAATACCCGCTCATAGGCTTTAGCAACCGCTTCGACGGGAAAGAAGGCATCGGCCGGAAGGCCACCTGCGAGAGATAATACATCTGTTCCCTGTGTCAGCTTCAAAATGTCCCTTACCATGGACGAGCCCTGAGTACGAGCCATACCCGAAAATTTGTATTCCAATCCAATCATCTCCTGTGTTCTATACTGTGCTAAGAAATTTGTTGTATTATATCGATAATGAAGTATAACAGTAAACGTCTAAATGTAACAGTTGATTTTTGGAGGGAAGGGTTCCGATGCATATTGATCTCAGCCGCAACAGCAGTGTCAAATTATATTTACAGATTACCAAAACATTAGCGGATCGCATTCAGTCAGGGCTACTACCTCAGGGTACGAAGCTTCCCTCTATCCGTCATCTGTCCAGTCTGCTTGCGGTGAGTCCTGTAACTGTAAGCAAGGCGTATGCCGAGCTAGAGTCCATGAATTTGGTTACGTGCACACAGGGAAAAGGTTGCTATGTGGCGGAAGCTTCAGTCCCGATTTATCGTGAGGGGGCGCAGGATTTGTCTTGGCAGATGTCGCTCATCGATTATTTGCCGCGCGCACAATTATGGAGAAACTTTAACCACAGCCGAAAGGCTACCTATTCTTTTCATATAGCCGCAATACAACCGGAGCTTCTTCCCACGCGCGAAATCATAGCAGATACTCAACGTTTATCCTCTGAAAATTCCGATGTAATGGCTGCATATGGGACTTTTGAAGGTGATTTAGAACTAAGAGAAGTGTTTGCAGACCACTTGAGTGAACGTGGTATACCTACAGTGGCAGAGCAACTGCTTGTGACCAGCGGAGCTCAACAGGGGATTGACCTAGTGGCGCGTACGTTTGTTGGCCCGGGAGATGTGGTCTACATGGAAGCTCCTACCTATACTGGGGCCATTGATGTGTTCACTAGTCGTGGTGCCAAAGTAATTATGATTCCGATGGACGAGCAGGGGATGCGGATTGATATTTTGACACGTCTCTGTGATACCCATCCCCCAAAATTGATCTATACGATACCTACCTTCCACAATCCTACTGGCGTAACTTTGACGGTGGCCAGACGCACGCAATTACTGGATCTGGCTCAAAGTTATCACTGTCTCATTGTTGAGGATGATCCATTTTCCGATCTCTATTACAAAACTAAACCGCCACTCTCTATCAAGGCGCATGATCAATCCGGGCATGTTGTCTATATCAAAAGCTTCAGTAAAACTGTTGCTCCCGGTTGCCGTATAGCTTGTGTAGCGGCAACTGGGAGCGTAATGGATCGTTTAGTGGCTGCCAAGTCAACTACGGATTTGGGAAGCCCTCTATTAACGCAAAAAGCACTGCTACCCTTTATCAGAAATCGACTTGATCAGCATTTTGTTTCATTGCGAGAACAAATTCGTGATCGTCTAACTGTCGCATTGAATACGCTCCAGCGCTATGCTCCGCCAGAGGTTGCCTGGTATGCTCCTGAAGGTGGTCTCAATCTATGGATTAAACTTCCCTCTATGGTGGATATTTCAGAATTGGAGCGGGTAGCTGACCGTGAAGGCATTTCCTTTTTGCCTGGTGCGGTGTGCTATGCAGGTGGTATGGATAGTAATCATATCCGTATTTCTTTTTCGTATGCGGACAAGGAAACACTTAAATCAGGTCTGCGCAAGCTATGTCGTATGTTGGGCGAAATTCTTGATCATTCGGTCATTGTGGAACGAAAGCCTATTTTATAAGGGATAAATGTATTAGGGGGTAAACATCCAAGCACAGCATACGCCTTCTTAATATGCTGTACTAATTCACCGAAAGGAGTTGCACATTATGAGTCATTGCCATTACGACCCGGTTGTGTGCCCGCCGATCCAATTTGTAAATCATCAATTTTACCCACAGGTGGTGCCTGTTGTTCATCCGATTGAAATTATCAATCAGGCGCATGTTATACCTGTGCCCCACCACGTATTTCCGGTGGTTGTCAAGGATCCTGGTGACCCATGCTGTCATACTCGCAGTCATGGAAAGCGGCCTGTCCGTACCAGTTCTAAGCGTTAAGAAAGCTTAAAAAAGCAGCCATGGAGCAACATGGCTGCTTTTTCTGGGGTATCCTAGGCTTCCAGTTTCCTCAATAGGGATTTTAACTTGTCACTGAAATGCTGTGGATAGAATTGCAGGGGAACATACGGACGTTGTGCTGCTTTCAATGCTTTATACACGTCGATTTGACCATACCCAAAATATTTGTCATGTCCTGGTGTGCCCAAATCAATTACGCTGTCTCTCATTAAATCCATTACCTCTTTATTGGTTAGATCAGGGTTAATGGATCGAATCAGAGCAGCTAGCGCTGATACATGTGGACTGGCCATTGAAGTACCCGACAGCGCAGCATATTGATTCCCTGGATACGTACTGGCAATACTTGCACCTGGAGCCATGACGTCCACGTAATCGCCGTAGTTAGAAAAGGATGCGCGGTGCATAGAAGAATCTGTAGCAGAAACGGCAAATACTTCAGGGTATGCTGCTGGATAACCAGGTCGCTCCGTATTATCATTGCCTGTGGCTGCAACTAATACAACATCTTTGTCATAAGCGTATTTGATTGCATCATGCAAAAATGAAGCTTGTGCATAGTTGCCGAGACTCAAATTGATGACCTTGGCCCCGTGATCAGCTGCCCATATAATACCTTCTGCAACCGAGTAAGTCGTACCGGAGCCAGATTGGTCAAGTACCTTGATCGGCATGACCTTGTTGTACCACGTCATACCGGCGACTCCCTCACCATTATTTACGAGCGCAGAAATGATGCCCGCGACATGCGTTCCGTGACCGACGTCATCATAAGGCTTTTCGGACGGGTTGACCACGTTATGCCCTGAAAGAATTTGACCTTTTAGATCAGGATGATCCAAATCCACTCCTGTATCTACAACCGCGACAATTACATCCTTGCTGCCTTTGCTTAGTTTCCAACCTCTGTTGGTTTCGGTAGCAGGCAGGTTCCATTGATAGCGAGAAAAAAGCAGATCATTAGGAATAGAGCTGTCCGCTTTGATAGGTGCTTTCTCATTAGTCAGATACATATAGTGAGGCTCAGCATAAAGTGGATTCCACTTTCGTGAAAAGTATTGCTTTAGCTCTTTAAAGTTCATCTTATCCGAATGAAATACATAAGTATAACCAAGCTTGCGACCTGGCTCACAGTGTAAGTCTGCTGCAATTTCCTGCAGTTGTCGTGAATCGGGATTGTGACGGAAGCGAACGACAATTTCGTTTTCAAAATAATGGCTTGCATTTTCGTTGTCGTGACCCGTTTTGACAGTGATATCGTGCAGTGTGTCAGGGTGTACGGATTCGATTTTGTAGCTACCTTCTTTTGGATAGGGAATCAAACGCAAATTTTTGCGCTGATGCTTCTCCACATCACGTAATACTTGCTGACTGACTAGAGCAGCAACGCCGCATGTTCCATCAGCCGATGGTTCAGCCATGACGAAATATTTACCGCCTTCAACCTGAAAAGCAGCCGATTCATAGGATTTATTTTGCGTGACAGAACGACGAGCTGCAGCCAAGCTGCTTTGAATTTGAGGATGGCTTAGCAGACTTGTCTGTGCTTTGCTACCTGTATAGGTGTTAGTCTTTCCGTCCCTAATGTGAATCCACTGGAGCGTATGAAGATGACTGTGTGATTGCTGCAATGTGTGGGTGAACTGTCTTTTCTGATCGCCAGTTTTACCATTCAGCTCCCGCATTACGTATTGAATATCCTGTCTTGCGTCCATCCGTGTGAGGGTATCTGTAGCGGACAGGTCCAAAGCCAACATTCCTTTTTTAAGCTGCTTCTCCTGCTGTGGTACCATCTTGGTCGTATATTCGGGCTGTGGTGTGTGGCGGTGATCGCGTGAAGGCAGCATCAGTGTGATCAGAAGCACCCCGGCAGCTGCTCCAAGCAGGGGTTTTAACCATTTTCGCCGAGACATGAACCGTCCTCCTTAAGTATTCATAAATTTATGGTTTAGCGTGAGGAGGTTGGCATGTTTTTATACCTTTCAATGCTTATTTGTGGTAGGATAAATACTGAAAATTACAGCTCTTTCGGTTAGAAGGGACTATTTTCGGGTAACCAAATTGATGAACAAGCAACAAATAAGGGGGAGCTGCCTTGATGTCAGCAGTCAACGTACAAAAATTATGTGAGTCGGCGCAGGAGAGACTGAAAACTGTCGTAAAACGTGTGGAAACATTTCTCAATGAGCATGCTCTGCCGCAACTGGCTGTGGATGGCAATGAGGAGTCCGTACTTTTTTACAAAGGTTTTTTGTCGGATCTCCGCCATGTCCTTGTTTTTTCCGAAGTATCCTATGAAAAGCTGGGTGTGGCTTTGCGCCGTGCCAACTTTGACGTCGATTTTGCGGAAAAGGCATTGTATAACGTATACCATGACTGCGTGAACAGCTTTTTTTATCCCAAAAATGAATCTTACGCAGAGGACGGACGCTATGCTTATACGGGACAAGATGCTATCCGCTTCCGTAAAACGCCAGTGCCAGCCGCACGCGAAGTGATCATGGACATTACGAAAAATTTTGAAGAATTGCGTGATGATCTGACTTATTATGAAAGTGATTATTTGACACAGCGCCGGATGCAGACTCGTCGTACTCATGCCTAAAGCATTCAATCCAGAAATTCATTTCTAATCAAAAACTAAAACAAGACAAGCAAGCCGTTTTCTACTTGTTTCCTGCCAGTTTGGAGGAGACGAAGGGAAGCGGCTTTTTTCGTATGTCACCAACTGCCATATGCCATGAACGCATAGGTGCAGACGAGCGGGGGGACAATGAATCCGAGGTGATGATCATGAGCCAAGAGGCCAAGCCAATCGTAAAGTGCAGTGTAGCCAATTGCCATTATTGGGGAGAAAACAACTTTTGCAAGGCAGATTTGATCATGATTGAAGTAGATGGTCAGGCCGGGAAAAAATTTAAAGAAGAATATGCGGGGGAAAGCTTTAGTTCAGAAGAACGTGATAAGGCTGCAACGTCTGCTGCAACCTGTTGCCACACCTTTAAGCCGAAGTCTCTGTAGATTTATTACGCGATTCATTTCCATTTGGAGGTGCAGGAATTATGGAAGATCATGAAAACGATAAGCATAAGAATGAAGAGCATGTTAGCCGTGAACGTGTAGATTATCCTCGTCACGTTCAGGAGCGCTCTGCCAAGCGCCGCCATCATCGTGAGGAATATGCCGCAGAGGTTGCTCCTGGCTCGCCAGTTGTGACCAAACATGAGAACAAGGGTGAAGAGCAGGTTATAAACAATAGTGGTCGTATTTCCGGTTATATTGGGCTGGCTGCTGGTATCGCATCATTGTTTATGTGGTCTATTGTGCTGGGACCCATTGCGGCAGTTTTAGGATTTTTTGCTTATGTAAATGGCAGTAAAACAACTGGTATTTGGTCGATTGGTCTTGGCGCATTGGCAACCTTGAGTTATTTTGCTTTTATCCCGTTTGTGCGCTAACCCTGTTGGGTAAAGGTTCCGATATCTTAGCTCCGCTGTCTTTTCGACAGAAACGGAGCTTTTTTTCATTAAAAAGTATGGAAGTACATAGTAAAAAGTTGTATCATAGCAATAACGACAAGCTATT
The DNA here is from genome assembly GCF_053006485.1 of Paenibacillus sp. JJ1683. Taxonomy (NCBI): domain Bacteria; kingdom Bacillati; phylum Bacillota; class Bacilli; order Caryophanales; family Paenibacillaceae; genus Paenibacillus; species Paenibacillus sp. JJ1683. Next base: position 3,795,186 of record NZ_CM129820.1, on the reverse strand, counting down.
TGGGATATAACAACTATAGAAAGTTGGGAACACCACATGCAAATTGATCCGCGCGTGTCCAAATCTATGTTAGACATGCAGCTGTTAAATAATATGAGTGCTACGACCCAGACGGGTACAGCGGATGCTTTTTCTGGATTGCTGGAACAAGTAGGTCAGCTGGAAACAGATGATGCTGTCACCCAAGAAAATTCAGGCGATGTTACCAGAGATGAAAACGGCTTGCTCTGGCTACAACTGGGACCTTCGAGGGGAACGGCTTCGCCATTGGCAGTCTATCCGGCTTCTTCCAATGCGGCAACGGATGGACCTACAAAAGCTACAGCGTATGATAGTTTGATTAATGAGGCAAGTCAGAAATACGGCGTTCCGGTAGCTTTGATTAAAGCAGTTATTGATACGGAATCTTCATTTAATCCATCGGTTACTTCTTCGGCCGGAGCCAAAGGACTTATGCAGTTGATGGATGCTACAGCTCAAGGTCTGGGAGTTAGTGACCCCTATGATCCTGCACAAAATATTGATGCTGGCGTACGCTATTTGTCTTACCAGATTAAACGTTTTAACGGACAGGAAAATATGGCGCTGGCTGCGTACAATGCAGGTCCCGGACGGGTGCAGCGGCTTGGAGTAAGTAGTGATGAGCAGTTGATGTCTGTACTGGACAAGCTTCCGGTAGAAACGCAAAGATATATTTCCAAAATTCAGAATGCACGTGAAAAATATACCATCTAAGCCCTATAGCTTATAGCATAAAAGTGCGTAATTTCAATTCGATTAGGTCCGCAGACAGGATCAATATGGGGAAAGGGTGTCGCTGTAATGAAGCGGCCTTTCCCTGTTTTGGTCTTTTTTTGTTGTAGCAGTTGTGGGGCAGAAAGGGGAGTTTGATGAAATATTTTGATTATGCCGCGACAACTCCGCCTTTTGAAGAGGTGATTACAACCGTTGCCGAGGTAATGAGACGCCATTATGGCAATCCATCTTCCATGCATCGGTATGGAGAGGACGCGGATAAGTTGATTAAGCGCTCGCGCGAAGTATGCGCTGCAGCTTTGGGAGTATCTCCTTCAGAGATTGTCTTCACATCCGGGGCAACGGAAAGTAATAATCTTGCCGTTAAGGGAGCAGCTTTGCAGTATCAGACTAGAGGCAAACATATCGTTACTGTATCGACAGAGCATCCGTCTGTGTATGAAGCATGCAAACAGCTAACAAATTTGGGTTTTGAGGTTACTTTTTTACCTGTGGATGAGGAAGGTCATGTGACTGCCGAACAGGTTTGTGCAGCTGTTCGTAAAGATACGATTTTAGTTAGTATCATGCATGTCAATAATGAGACGGGAAGAGTGCAACCGTTGAATGATATCGGAGCTGCGCTGAAGAAACAGTTCCCTCGTGTCCTATTTCATATTGACGGTGTACAGGGGTTTGGAAAGCTGCCGGTTGATATCCGGGGGTGGCAAGCTGATCTGTATAGCCTTTCAGCGCATAAGCTACGTGGACCCAAAGGTGTGGGGTTGCTATTCGTTCGAGAAGGTGTAGAGCTTTTCCCACTGCTTAGTGGCGGCTCTCAGGAGCAAGGGGTTCGTGCGGGTACCGAAAATGTACCATCGCTTGTCGGTATGTCCAAGGCGGTACGGCTGGCGGGCGAACGACAAGCAGAGACAGCACAGCGCATGATTGAGTGGAGAGAACGAGTGGCTGCAGAATTGAAAACAATCCCACAACTGCGGCTGAACAGTGGGAAAGAAGCGCCGCATATTGTCCACTTTTCGTATCCGGGCATGAAGGCCGAGGTACTGCTGCATACGCTGGAGCAATTGGGTGTGGCAGTGTCCACCAAATCGGCTTGCTCTTCAAAATTAGCCGAGCCCAGCCGGGTACTGCTGGCGATGGGCCGCAATGAGGCAGAAGCAGCCGGCGGCATTCGTATCAGCTTTGGTGATGAACATACGGAACAGGATATCGACGAGCTCATACTCGCACTTCGACAGGCTGTAGCCAAGCTGGAATCCCTTGAAAGGTGGAAACGTTAAAATGCACTATGATATGCTGTTACTTCGCTTCGGCGAATTTACATTAAAAGGGAAGAATCGTGCTCGTTTTGAAAAGGCTGTACTGAAACACGTAAAACTGCTGCTTAAGCCTTTTCCAGGTGCCTCTTTGCGCAAGGAATTTGGACGGATTTATGTGGTTCTCGGGGGAGAGCCTTATGAACAGATCATTCAAGTATTGCAAAAGGTGTTTGGCATCACGACGATTAGTCCTGTCAAAATGGCTCCTGTTGAGTTGGATGCTATCATTGAGACGGCTGTAGCTTTAATGCATGAGCTGAACGTAGACGAGGGAACGACATTCAAGGTAAATGCCCGCAGAGTATGGAAGGAGTTTCCCCATTCTTCACAAGAGATGAATCATTTAATTGGTTCTCCTATATTGCGGAATTTTCCGGCGCTGAGGGTCGATGTACGTCAACCTAATATTGAGCTGCGTGTGGAGGTAAGAGAGCAGGCGGCATATATTTTTAGTGATGTTATTATGGCTGTAGGGGGCTTTCCGTTAGGGACGAACGGCAAAGCTATGCTGCTGCTGTCCGGTGGAATTGACAGTCCGGTAGCAGGATGGTCATCCATGCGTAGAGGCTTGGAAATCGAATGTGTACATTTTTATAGCTATCCATTTACAAGTGAGCGTGCGAAAGAAAAGGTTATTGATTTGGCAAAAGTATTAGCAGGATACGCGGGCCGAATCAAAATCCACCTTGTGCCGTTTACAGAGGTGCAGACGGTCTTTACTCGCACTGGGCAGGATAATTTGATTATTACGCTAATGAGGCGGTCTATGCTGCGAATTGCAACAATGCTGGCAGAGCGTGAAGGAGCATTGGCACTCGTGACAGGCGACAGTCTGGGTCAAGTTGCTAGTCAAACGCTATCCAGCATGAATGTGATTGGTCGTTCGACGGAACTCCCCTTGCTGCGACCTCTCGTCATGATGGATAAGCAGGAGATCACAGAAATCGCTAAGCAAATTGGCACCTACGATTTATCCATTCTCCCGTATGAGGATTGCTGTACATTGTTTGTTCCCAAATCTCCCACGACCAATCCGAATTTGTGGGTAGTGCAGAAGATTGAAGCCTCTATTCGGGATTTAAATGCTTTGATCGATCAGGCTGTAGCTACAACGGAGACGGTTGTCCTTGAGGCAGGTGGAGCTGTAGAGGGGCGTAAAGAGGAAGTTATACAGGAAGATTGGTTTTAATAAAAAAGGCAGACCCGCAACAATGTTGGGGTCTGTTTTTATTTGGGTGAGGTTCTTTTGAACCTCTTTCAGATGGCTTTTTCTCGACGGGATACTGCTCTGCGATTTTGAAGATACCCTGTGAGCAAAATGCCAGCCATAACGGTGGCAATAAACAAGATACGCAGCGCCGGATGCTCCGTAAAGTATGGTGCCAGCTTACGTTCTTCAGTGATCATATTAGAGGCCGTATAACCAAGCACAGCCGATCCTAAATAGATGATCCAGGGGAATTTGTTGATCAGCTTGATAAAAAGAGTGCTTCCCCATACAACGATCGGCACACTGATTAACAGGCCCAGCACTACAAGTATCAAATGCTGCTGGGCCGCGCCAGCAACAGCAATCACGTTGTCCAGACCCATTGCCGCATCGGCGATAATAATGGTGCGGATAGCACCCCATAGCGTTGTGCCTGCTTTAACTTCAGCATGATCCTCTTGGTCCACGAGCAACTTATACGCGATCCAGACTAGCATCACACCCCCAATGAGTAACAACCACGGTACTTGGAGCAACCAGAGTACCACAATAGTGGCTGCTATGCGGATGAGCAGGGCACCCCCGGTGCCGTATAGAATCGCTTTTTTTTGCATTGCAGGAGGCAGCTTTCTGGCGGCAAGCCCAATTACAATCGCGTTATCTCCTGCGAGTAGAAGGTCAATAAATATTACATTAAGCAATAGCCAAAAGAACTGAAGTACAGACATGTCAATCGTTCTCATCTCCCTGATTAAACATCATCAAAAACATTGCATGTTGTTTATGTTAATACCCGTTTTTCGGAAATACGATTCATTATATTGCTGTTTGTTATTGAATTCAAGGTATATACTCAACAAATTGGATATCAGTTATTAATAAATGATGACTTATTTGAAATGCCTGCAAGCATAGCCTCGTCCAATTTCGCATACATGTAGGATGGGGGTGTTTGTACATATGGAGCATATCATTTTGCTATTGAAAATATTAATGATTAATTTGGTGCTAAGCGGTGATAATGCAGTTGTTATAGCCATGGCGAGCAAAAACTTGCCTGCAAGGCAGCGAAGTCAAGCAATATGGTGGGGGGCAGTCGGTGCGGTCCTTCTGCGCTGTGTGTTGACTTTTGTAGCTGTTATTTTGCTGGGCATACCTTTTATTCAGGCAGCGGGCGGTTTACTTCTGTTATGGATTGCATTCAAGTTGCTGTATGAGAATGATGATCATGTAGGAGTAAGAGCGGAAACAACCATTTGGAAGGCAATACAAGTGATATTAGTAGCAGACTTTGTGATGAGTCTAGATAACGTATTAGCTATTGCAGCTCTAGCCAATGGGGACATTGCTATTATAGTCATTGGTATCGCAATTAGTATTCCGATTGTCGTCTGGGGCAGCAATGTGATAGCAATCTGGCTTCATCGATTCCCGATCCTTGTTCTGCTGGGATCTGCCATTCTGGCCTTTACGGCAGGAGAAATGCTATTGCGTGATCCCAAATTGGGCATATGGTTAGCAGTCATGGGTGAGGTTATACATGCATGGTTACCGCTCTTGCTGGCCGTAGCAGTTGTCATTGCAGGAATATATCGACAGCTACGGCCCCGTCATATTTGAACGTGGTTTTTTTGGAAAACATCGGCTAAACTAGACATAGGGTTTTGCAGATGCCGGGGAGTTTGCTCGGTTTTTGTAAAAACTCTATATTCATAAAAGTGTACTTAAAAATAACTACATTTAATGACTCAAAAACAAATCCAGCAAACAAAGGAGACCACGATGAATTCCGGAAAAGAGCGTATGATCGGAGTAGGCATTGTTGCCGTAGGACTGATTATTTTGTTGGGGAAATTGGGGACGTTCTCCTTCTTGGGACGCAACCTTTGGCCCTTGCTGATTTTAATACCTGGAATCGTGCTGCATGCAATGTATATGATGCGCAAGGTATCACCCTTTATGTTGCTGCCGGCAGGGATTTTGTCGGTATACGGCTTCCTCTTTTTTCTCTGCAATACTTGGGGATGGCATTTAATGGTCTACTTATGGCCTATGTTCCTTCTAGGTGTGGCGATTGGATTATGGGAGTATGCCATTAATGATATTTCGCTATCTCGCAATGTATACACAGGGAGCGTGCTATTAGGCTTGATATCGGTGCTATTATTAATTATTACCTTGCTAAGTACAGGCATCATGTATATTATTGCCGTTTTGCTGATTGGAGCTGGAATCTGGTTGGTCATAAACAACCGTAGCAAACGCAACTGGTAAACCGACAAGCTGTGCAGATTTCATGGCGGTAAATTACGGAACAGGCAATAATGTCTTGCTTTATGACATATTTCTACTATAATATAATGGATATGAAAAGAGCGTCGGAATGATTTCTGACGCTTATTTTAAGGTTTTCACGCGAATCGGAGAGAGAAGCTGTCTGTATAAAGCCTGAAACATATAGAAGGCTGGCAGGGAGTGGGCCTAAAGAACGATTGTTAGCCTTGAATGAGCATTGCTTCAGGATAGAGACACTATTTTGATATACGGAAAGGATATGGATACAAACCATGCATGCAAGAGAGAACATTCGCAATATTGCGATTATTGCCCACGTCGACCACGGAAAAACGACACTTGTCGATAAGTTGCTTCAACAGTCTGGAACATTTAGAGAACACGAGGCTGTTCAGGAGCGCGCCATGGACTCCAACGATCTGGAACGTGAACGCGGTATTACGATTTTGGCTAAAAATACAGCTATCACTTACAAAGATTACCTGATTAACATTGTAGATACACCGGGACACGCCGACTTTGGTGGTGAAGTGGAACGGATCATGAAAATGGTTGACGGCGTTTTGCTCGTCGTTGATGCTTACGAAGGCTGCATGCCGCAAACGAAATTCGTACTGCGTAAAGCGCTGGAACAAAATCTGACGCCTATCGTTGTAGTCAATAAAATTGACCGTCCGGCAGCTCGTCCAGCAGAAGTCATTGACGAAGTACTGGATCTGTTCATCGAGCTGGGTGCGAATGACGATCAATTAGAATTCCCTGTTGTGTACGCTTCGGCACTGAACGGAACCTCCAGCTTGGATGCTGAAAAGCAAGATGACAACATGCAAGCATTGTACGAAACAGTGGTAGAGCATATTCCATCTCCAACTGAGAAAGTAGATGAGCCTCTTCAATTCCTCGTAACACTGATGGACTATAACGAATACCTTGGCCGAATTGCAGTAGGTCGGGTGAACCGCGGTATCATCAAGCAGGGACAAGCGGTCACAGTTATCCAACGTGATGGCAGCAGTAAATCAGCGCGTATTGAGAAGTTGTTCGGCTTCCAAGGACTGAAACGGATTGAAACCGATCAAGCAGGCGCTGGTGACATTGTGGCGATCGCGGGGATTAAGGACATCAACATTGGTGAAACCATTGCCGATCCAAATCATCCTGAAGCGTTGCCTGTACTGAAAATTGATGAACCTACACTGCAAATGACCTTCTTGGTTAACAACAGTCCATTCGCAGGTCGCGATGGTAAGTGGGTAACATCTCGTAAATTGCGTGAGCGTCTTCTGAAAGAACTCGAAACAGATGTCAGCTTGCGTGTTGATGAAACCGATAGCCCGGATGCCTTTATTGTATCTGGACGTGGTGAATTGCATTTGGGAATCCTGATTGAAAACATGCGTCGTGAAGGTTACGAACTGCAAGTGTCCAAACCGGAAGTTATCGTTAAGGAAATTGACGGTAAAAAAATGGAGCCAATCGAACGTCTCCTCATTGATATTCCGGAAGAAAGCATGGGTGCAGTTATGGAAAGCTTGGGCTCCCGTAAAGCCGAAATGGTCAACATGATTAATAACGGTACTGGACAGGTTCGCTTGGAATTCCTGATCCCTGCACGTGGTTTGATCGGTTACACTACAAACTTCCTGACTTTGACTCGTGGCTACGGTGTAATGAACCATGCATTTGACAGCTATGGACCATTTGTTGGCGGTCAAGTAGGTGGACGTCATCAAGGTGTACTCGTATCCACGGAAAACGGCACCTCTACATTTTATGGTATGCTGGGCGTAGAAGATCGTGGTATTTTGTTCTTGGAGCCAGGGACTGAAATTTATGAGGGTATGATCGTTGGTGAGCATACCCGTGATAACGACATTGTCGTTAACATCTGTAAGGAAAAACAATTGACAAACGTTCGCTCCGCAACAAAAGATGATACAGTTAAATTAAAAACACCTGTTATCTTCTCTCTGGAGCAGGCGCTTGAATACCTGAATGATGATGAGTATTGTGAAATCACTCCTAAATCCATTCGTTTGCGTAAAAAGATCTTGAACAAAGGTGAGCGCGAGCGTGCGGAGAAACAACGTAAAACAGCACAAGCAAATAGTTAATTCATAGGATTGGTCTTTGGCCACAGCGGCGACGCCCGGAAATGGGATGCGCCGCTGTATGTGTTTTAGGATTGTAAACTTGGAGAAAGCTATATTTCTCAAAACGCAGGAAAAGGTGTTGAAGCATGAGTAATCTTTCGAATGGATTGCCTCCCCGGACACAAAGCGGGAAAAAATCCGCCAAACCGAAAAAAACGAAAAAGAAAAAAAGCTTTTTCAGATCGTTTATGAAGTTTGTCTTATTTCTACTCATTATAGGTATCTTGGCAGCAGGTGGTTATACCTACTATATTTACAATCAGGTAGAGGAAGTTTTGGATACTGGAATCAACAAGGAAGTGCCCAAAACGCAATTAGCTGAGGCTAAGCCTTTGACTATTTTATTGCTTGGAACCGACTATCGCCCTGACCATCCGACGTATTTGTCAGATGTTATTATGGTAGCTACATTGAACCCTAGTACAAAATCGTCTACCATTGTGTCCTTGCCTCGTGATACGCGTCTAGAAATGGATGGGTATAAACCACGCAAGCTGAATGAGTATTATCCGGTGTTTAAGGCTAGAGAGAAAGACTCTGGTGAAGTTGCTGAAGAGCAAATGAAGAAGATGATCGGCAAATATTTAAACATTAATATTGATTATGTAACGGTTATTAACTTCCAGGGCTTTAGAGATGTTGTAGATAATCTAGGTGGCGTAGATGTAACGGTTGATAAAAATATGTGTTATCGAGACCGTGCTGATGGCACCGATATTAACTTGACAGCTGGGGCCAAGCATTTGAACGGTGACCAAGCTCTTGATTTTGTTCGCTACCGCAAGTCGAATTGTCGTCCGAGAACGGCTGAATCTGACGACTTTGATCGCAATCGTCGACAAAATCAGGTGCTTCATTCCCTAATTGACCAAATGCAATCCTTTAATGCTTTGACCAAGTTTAGTGCAATTATTAAATCGGTTGATAAGAATATGATGACTGATATCGAGTCACAGCAAATGAAAAATATCGTACAAACCTATTGGAATATTTCCAAGCAAAATGTAAAATACAATCCTGTACTAGGAACGTGGCGTAGCCCTTATGTGTACATTGATGAGCAACAGCTCGATTTGGCCAAACAAGCGCTACAAGAGGAATTAGCCAAAAAAGCAAGCGACAGCACTGAAGCTTCTTCCAATTCCTGAGTATGTATCTTTTTCCCCGCTTATGTTATACTCGCAGCGAGTAAAGCTCTTATATAGCATAAGGGGGTTGAGGTATGTCTAAATTTAAAGTGAACCCAGTCTAGGTCCAGTGAGCAATCACTGGGCCTTTTGTGTCTAATTTTAAAAATGTACAGGCTCTGAGGCTATCTTCAGCTACACTTTTCGTTGCATTATGCTGTTTTGGGGTTCTTTTTTCAGGGAATCAGCAAGTATTGGGTAGCCAGTGAATAGGTATAGGTATGAAACATGAGATTGTCCACGCCGCTTTGGAGGGGATTTAATGAAGAAAATTTTTGTGCTGGATACGAATGTGCTACTGCATGATCCGAAAGCCATTTTTACCTTCAAAGAACATGAAGTTGTTATTCCAGCTGTTGTTCTGGAAGAAATCGACTCCAAAAAACGCAACGCGGATGAGATTGGACGGAATGCCCGTAATGTATCGCGATTGTTGGACGGGTTGAGAGAAGTGGGGCATCTTCACAGTGGAGTTCCACTTCCCCAAGGGGGAAGGCTTAAGGTTGAGTTAAACCACCGGAGTTTTTTGAAAGTTCAGGAGATGTTCGGGGAGGTTTCGAACGATAACCGGATTTTGGCAGTTGCCTTAAATTATCATTTGGAAGAACAGGAGCGATCTGATCCGCGTTCGGTGGTGTTGGTTAGTAAAGACGTATTAGTCAGAATCAAGGCAGATGTATTGGGGCTGCTGACTGAAGACTACCTATCCGATAGAACGGGCGATCCAAGTGAGTTGTACCCCGGATACTCAGCGATACAGGTGCATCCGTCCATCATAGATGAATTTTACTCTAACCGTTTCTTACCAATCAAACCACTGAAACTACCTTATACACTGTATCCACATGAATTTGTTATTTTGAAAGATGAAATGGGCACTGGAAAATCAGCATTGCTGAAAGTAAACCAGGAGGCAGAGCGATTAGAACCTTTGTACTTAAGTAACGAATCGGTGTGGGGAATCAGCGCGCGTAATGCTCAACAACGGATGGCATTGGAGCTTTTGCTTAATGATGATATCCCTCTTGTGACGATTACTGGAAAAGCAGGTACAGGCAAAACGCTACTGGCACTGGCGGCGGGGCTGCTTAAAGTAGAGGATGAGCATCGCTTCAAGAAACTGTTAATTGCTCGGCCTGTTGTTCCTATGGGCAAGGATATCGGTTATTTACCGGGAGAAAAGGAAGAAAAGCTTCGCCCCTGGATGCAGCCAATCTACGACAATCTGGAGTATCTGTTTGATGCCAAAAAATCTGGGGATATCGACAAAATTTTGATGGGCTTGGGCAGTATTCAGGTGGAGGCGCTCACTTATATTCGCGGACGTTCGATACCTGGGCAATTTATTATTATCGATGAGGCGCAAAATTTATCCCGACATGAGATCAAAACGATTGTGTCTCGGGTAGGTGAGGGAAGTAAAATCATTCTGATGGGAGATCCGGAGCAAATTGATCATCCTTACCTAGATGCAGCCAGTAATGGCTTGACCTATGTGGTGGAGCGGTTTAAGCAAGAAGGGATTAGCGGACATATTATGTTGGAAAAAGGAGAACGCTCCAAGCTCGCGCAGTTGGCAGCTGATCTGTTATAACCCCTGATCGTTGTTACAAAACAAAAGACCTCGGGAACATCCCGAGGTCTTTTGTTTTGTTCATATCAAAAATCAGAACAATGTAGGTGAGCAAAAACTTACTTAAAACTTAATTCGAGCTTAACTTCAAGAATACCTTTTAAAGCATGTACTTCTGTAGCTTTGACGTATGATATAAGCTGCTGTGGATAGAAGCCGAGATCAAAATCTTCTTCCAGTTTGTTGCGAGTCGTGTCCGGCAATTCCAGTCCGTTAAATACCAGTCGATCTACATGAAATAGAATGGCATTTTTGGGTTCATTCTCTACTGTATAGTGACCTTCTACCCTCAATTTCATCGTTCCTTGCTGACCTTCTACCACAATCTGATCCTGCACGAAGGAAAAGTTGAAGTGATTAAACAATTCATTCTCTGACTTTAAAAAACGGTTAAATTCTTCTTCACGAATGCTTATCGTAATGATTTTTCCATTTGTAATCATAGCACCTTGCTGTTGTTGAATGAATTGGGGTAAATCCTGCATTGCTTGAGCTAATGCTTTAAAGTGTTTATTTACCTCGTATACCCCTACATTCTCCCAATAAGCTGTCATTTCGCCAATTAACTTGCGTAGAGTATCAGGATTATCGCTGGCGTTAACGCCGTCATCTACACGCGACTGAAGTTGGAGAATCCGTTTACGTTGTGCCAGTAGGTTTGTTTTAACCGTCCCCAATTCCGTCGTGGCTTGGGCGACTTGCTGCTCTGTTTTTCGCATAAATTGATAATTGGCTTCGTATTCCTGAAGCACATCCTGATCGTGACTGATCAATAATAAGTAATAATCGTACAAAGAGAGAAGTTGCTTTATACTTTTAGCCCCTAGCACTACACTCAGCAGCTTGTCCCTTTCTCCCATATAGTAAGATCGCAGCACAGAACCTGCACGCTTACGTTGTAGGTTCATTTGATCCTGTTGATCAGCTAGACTACTACGCAGTTCCTGCTGACGCTGTAAAAGAGCCTGCTGTTCCTGACTAATCCGCTCGATTTCATGGTCGATCTCCACGATAGACAGGCTATCTTGTAAAATCTGATTTTCTTCAGGAGAGGGAGCGGCCAAAGTAGGACGTACATATATGGAAGTCAGCATCATTATGAGGACCAGCAGGGTGCAGATCGTGATTTTTATTCGTTTATTCATTTAGTTTCCCCTTTTATGTATTCCAGAAAAAGACTAATGGTAATGTATATGATCCTTTTTTATTCTTTAACCATTCATTTTATTGTACAGCAGTCAGAGCATGCGTGAAACCCGAAACTGTTTACTTCACGTATGAGTTCTGGCAGAAATGGAAATACAATTTAGTATCAAATAGATTCTATGAACTCTACGAGAGGCATAGGAATGAATAAACAGCTTTTATACCCTATTCAAATACCGGCAAGATCGGTTCATGAAGACGGTTATTTCAGGATGTTGTTAGGAGGGCTAGAGGCATGACTGCAATAAGACAAGATGCATGGAGTGCGGAAGATGACTTGATATTGGCGGAGGTGACATTGCGGCATATCCGGGAAGGTGGAACACAGCTCGCTGCGTTTGAGGAGGTTGGACAAAAAATAGGTAGAACCTCTGCGGCATGCGGCTTTCGTTGGAATAGCTGCGTGCGCAAACGTTACGATGAAGCGATTAGCATTGCCAAAGCGCAGCGCCAGAAGCGCAGTTATATTCGCAAGCAGAGCCCAGTAGGTGTATCGCAGGTAGCGGCCTTTGCCACGCTCGATACAGTCGAAGGGGGATACAGAACCGATGGCACGAGTGAAGATACGTTATCTATTGATGCCGTAATTCGCTTCTTGCGTCAATGGAAGGGATCTGTGCAGGAGACTAATCGGCAGATTAAGATGCTGGAGAAAGATTTGCGGGAAAAGGAAGAAGAATTAAATCAGCTTCGCTCCATTAATGACCGGCTGTCCAAAGAAGTGAATGATGTGCAGACCGACTATCGTGTTGTAAATGATGATTATAAAGCTCTGATTCAGATTATGGACCGTGCCCGGCGTTTGGCTTTAATCACTGAAGATGAGGAAGAGCTTAAATCCAGGTTCAAAATGGATGCTAATGGGAATCTGGAACGCATTGAGTAGCAAGATTACAATAGCTATCTAAATAAAACGTCAACTATCGCTTGGCCGTAGTTGGCGTTTTTTGTTATTACATTGGAGTGCATATGATATAGTAGAAAAAAAGATGGAAGCGAGACGATACAAAGTGATTGATATTATTGGAGCGGGTTCGCTGGGATTGCTGTTTGCCGGGAGATTATCGGCCTCGGGTGCTACAGTAAGGCTGTGGACACGAACACTTGAACAGGCACACATCATTGCTCGTGAAGGGATTACTGTGCTTGATAAGGAGGGGCAGGTAGCTGTTCATGTATCGGGGGACCAATTAAAGGTAGCGCCATTGGCAGATTGGCAACGGTTAAATTCACAGACTTCGGCACGGTGGATCATGTTTTTGACCAAACAGGGGGCGATAGAAGAAGTATTAGAGCAGATCCAGCCTGCGGCTCAAACGGAAACAGGTACAGGGATTATTTGTTTGCAGAATGGAATCGGTCATATAGAACGCATCAGGCAGGCGTGGCCTAAAGCTGTAGTATATCCTGCTGTGACAACCGAAGGAGCCAAGAAACAAGGCGCAGCATCCATTGTGCATGCAGGATTGGGCGTGACTGAAATTGGATATTCGGAGGAAGTAGAGGGAGAGCATAACACTGATTTCAAACAATATGTGCTAAATCGGCTGCTTGCAGCAGGATTTGACGTTTGCTTGTCGAAAGAAATCGAGAAAGGGATTTATCGCAAGTTGTTGATTAACGCTGTGATCAATCCACTGACAGCCGTATGGCGAGTTCGGAATGGCGAGCTGCTATCGGAGCCTGTTCGAATACATATGATGCGTAAGCTGTATGATGAAGGCATTCAAGTATATGAAGCTCATGGTATCCGCTGGGAAAGCGCATGGTGGGATCAAATTATGGATGTTTGCCAGGCAACGGCAGAGAATCACTCGTCTATGCTAGCTGATGTACTTGCACATTCCATGACCGAAGTTGCTTCCATTAACGGGCAACTGGTGCAGATGGCAAAGCGAGCTGGGATTAGTGCGCCAACTCATGAGGTATTGTGGCAATTAATTGAAGGAATGCGGCTAAAAGAGGGGTGATCAGTTGAGTCTTATACAAGGTACTATTATCACTTTCAGTATTCTTCCCTTTTTTCCGTTTTTGATCGTGTTTGCGGTTTGTCGCTACATTCTTAAAATGGAAAAGAAGAAATCATTGCTTACTTCTATGGATATTACCACTTTTTTTCTGATATTTTCCGTCGCAGCACTCTTTAATGTCCTATTTACATCCCGATTCGGTTTTTATTTGATTCTACTGCTCTTGTTACTGGCATTGGGTTTAATTGGAGGAGCTCAAAACCGAATAAAAGGAAAGGTTGATGGTAAAAGATTATGTAGAGCGGTCTGGAGATTAACTTTTATGGCGATGACATTGGCGTATACTTTGTTGACTGTTGTTGGTATATTTAAAAATATATTCAACTCTATGTGATGAAATATGACATGAAATGATGAAAAAATATGAATTAATCATGTTTTTTTGAAAAAAAAGCTCAATTTGAAGAAATGTAATGTAGATTTTTTTGACCGCTGGTTGTATAATCTATAAACATATACCACTTTAGAACTAGGGGGAAAACGCTAGATGAAAAGGAAAAGCTTTTTAGTCCTTTTGACACTCGTTCTTGCAGTTGGCGCACTGCTCGCAGGTTGCGGCGGCAAGAATGATACCAATGGTAAGGGCGCACAAGAAAACACCTCGACTACGCCGGCCCCGGCCGACAAGCAAATTTTGCGCGTTAACCTTTCTTCCGAGCCGCCAACCTTCGATCCGGCACAAGCTCAGGATAGTCAAACCAACGCGGTTCTGAAAACTTTGTATGAAGGTCTCGTACGTATGGGTCCTGACGGCAAAGAAATCCCTGGCGTTGCTGAATCTTGGAAAATTTCCGATGACGGCAAAACCTACACGTTCAAACTTCGTGATACTGCAAAATGGAGTAATGGCGACCCAGTCAAAGCAAGCGACTTCGTATTCGCTTGGCAACGGGTATTGGATCCTTCAACGGCTCCTGCACCTCCATATGCTTACCAATTGTACTATATCAAGAATGCTGAGGGCTACAACCTGAGCACTTCGAAATCTTATAAAGGAACAAAAGTTACAGACTTTAAAGATGTAGGTGTCAAAGCTGTTGATGACCATACATTGCAAGTAGAGCTGGAACATCCAACTCCTTACTTCTTGGGATTGACTTCTTTCTACACTTTCTATCCTGTAAACCCTTCTATTAAAGGTAATGATAAGTGGGCAGTTCAGAAAGATAGCATGATTACTAACGGACCTTTCACATTGACGACTTGGGATAGCGGTCAAAAGATCGAAGTTTCCAAGAACGAAAACTACTGGGGTAAAGACGAGATCAAGTTGAGCAAAATCACAATGTCCCTTGTAAACAGTGGTGCAACTGAACTGGCTTCGTACAGAAGTGGACAACTTGATTATTCAGGTATGCCAACAGGTGAAATTCCTACTGACCAAATTACGGCTGTGAAAAACGAATTGCCTAATGAATTTAAGGCTAAAGGAATTGCAAGTACGTACTACTATCTGTTTAATGTAACAGAAAAACCATTTAACAATGCTAAAATCCGTAAAGCGTTTGCGATGGCTATTCAACGCCAACCGATCGTTGAACGTGTAACAATGGGCGGTCAAATTCCTGCTTACGGCTTTGTACCTCCAGGTATCAAAGGAGTTTCTCAAGAATTCCGTAGTGAGCATAAAGATGATTTCTTCAAAGAAGATTTCACTGAAGCGAAAAAATTGCTTCAAGAAGGTATGAAAGAAGAAGGCATGACTACGCTTCCTACAATAACTATGCTGTACAACTCCAGTGAAAGTCACCAAAAAATTGCTTTGGCAGTAGCTGATATGTGGAAGAAAAATCTTGGTGTAGATGTTAAAACTCAAAACCAAGAGTGGGGCGTATTTATCCAAACACGTAACAAGCTGAATTTCCAAATCGCTCGTGGTGGTTGGTCTGCTGACTATAATGATCCAATGACATTCCTGGATATGTGGACAACAGGCAATGGTAACAACAACTCAGGTTATGCTAACCCTGCGTATGATGAATTGATTAAAGCTGCTAAAACAGAAACTGATCCAGCTAAACGCATGGAAGATTTTGCGAAAGCAGAGAAAATTCTGGTTCAAGATGATATGGTAATGCTTCCGATCTATTACTATTCAAATGTTTCTTTAACGAAACAGAATGTAAAAGACATTGGACTTGACTTTAGTGGAGCAATTGATTTCACAAGAGCGTATATTACACAGTAACTGAAGCTTAATTCTGAAGTTTGATAGTTACTTCGGGATATATATGTGGATTGAACCATATATATCCCGTTTTTTTTGTGTGTCCTAGTCTTTTCCATCATCATGTAACCATGCAAATAAGTAGATTGGACAGTCCAATTCTATTTCGATAAAATCGAATGGTGTCGAAAATAATTTATGGGGGGTGTAAACGGGCAATGACGCGTTATTTGATCAGTAAATTCTTTTATATGTTGCTGTCTTTGTTCATTCTGATCTCTGCGACGTTTTTTCTCATGAAAGCAATTCCGGGTAACCCCTTCATGAGTGAAAAAGCGACTTCTCCTGAGATTCAAGCCCGGTTAATGGAGCAATATGGGCTGGATAAGCCTGTATATGTCCAATATTTTAAATACTTAGGTGATATTGCTTCAGGTGATTTTGGTATTTCTATGAAAAAGCTGAATCAAAGTGTAACTGACATTATCGGACAAACGTTTACGGTTTCCCTCAAACTCGGTTTTGTTGCCATAATCGTGTCGATAATTGTCGGTATCTTGCTAGGAATGCTAGCAGCTTTGTATCATCGTAGGCTCATAGATAACGTCGCTATGGTATTAGCTATCATGGGGATTGCGGTTCCCAGCTTCGTTCTGGCATCGTTAATTCAATTTTTCTTTGCTCAACAGTTAGGCTGGTTTAATGTTATGGGCTTTGAAGGCCCGATGGATTACTTCTTGCCAGTTGCGGCTCTATCTGCTTCACCGATTGCGTTTATCGCTCGACTAACGCGTTCCAGCATGCTGGAAGTACTCCATGCAGATTACATTAAGACTGCCAAGGCTAAAGGTTTGAAATCCATTACAATTATGTTCAAACACGTTATACGTAATGCCATTCTTCCAGTTGTTACCTATGTAGGACCAATGACAGCCAATATTATTACGGGTTCGGTTGTTATTGAACGAATCTTCGGGATTGGCGGTATCGGTAAGGTGTTCGTAGATAGTATTACAACCCGTGATTATACGATGATTATGGGAGTTACTATTTTTTACGGTATTTTGTTGATGGTGGCACGTTTTATTACGGATATTGCATATGGATTTATTGATCCGCGGATTAAGCTTACTGGCGGGAAGGAGGGATAACTTTATGTCTGTTAAAGATAATGCTGTGAACTTGGATAAACTTCAGGTGAAACCGGAAGATTTCCAGAGGGTCGGAGCGGATGAAAAGCAGTCTGAAGTTATTCAGCGTGAAAGCTTATCCGCTTGGCGAGATGCTTGGGAGCGTCTTCGTAAAAATAAATTGGCTATGACGAGCTTAAGCGTTTTGGTTCTCATAGTGCTTGCTTCAATTATTGGTCCGATGCTGTCGCCATACGATGACCGCACGAATGATTTGTTGAGCACCAATCTTCCTCCATCGGCGGAACATTGGTTCGGAACAGATGATCTGGGGCGTGATATGTTTGTACGTACTTGGATGGGCGCTCGGATTTCATTGATTATTGGTTTGGCTGCTGCAATGATTGACTTGATGATTGGTGTAATTTATGGTGGAATTATGGGTTACTTTGGTGGCCGCGTTGATGAAATCATGAATAAATTTTCTGAAATCTTGTATTCCATTCCTTACTTGCTTGTTACAATTCTGTTGCTGGTTGTACTGGAGCCAAGTATCACCACCATTATTATTGCGCTCTGTGTAACAGGGTGGATTAACATGTCGTGGATTGTACGTGGTGAAATGCTGCAACTTAAAAACCGAGAATTCGTACTTGCTTCCCGTTCAATGGGTGCTGGTGCAGGTCGTTTGTTGTTCCGTCACTTGTTGCCTAACGCGGTAGGACCAATCATTGTCACATTGACCTTGACGGTTCCAAGTGCTATTTTCTCCGAGGCATTCCTGAGCTTCCTTGGATTAGGGGTACAGGCTCCTCAGGCATCGCTGGGTTCAATGATTGAATCAGCTCTGACAGGGTGGATGTATTACCCTTGGCGGATGCTTTTCCCAGCAGGTTTGATCAGTTTGATTATGCTTGCGTTCAACCTTTTTGGCGACGGCTTGCGTGATGCGCTTGATCCGAAGTTGAAGAAATAGGAGGTGAGATCATGGTGAGTAGCAACAATTTAATTGAAGTTGAAGGCCTTAAAAAGTATTTTAATGTTGGCAAAAACCGTGTGCTCAAAGCGGTGGATAACCTGAATTTCTATATTCGTGAGGGTGAAACGCTGGGTATGGTTGGCGAATCCGGTTGTGGTAAGTCTACAGCGGGTCGTACTATTTTGCGCTTGTATGAGCCTACAGCAGGTAGCGTACGTTTTAACGGCACAGATATTTACAAATTATCACCGGGGAAAATGAAAGCAATGCGTCGTGATATGCAGATGATCTTTCAAGATCCGTATGCATCATTGAACCCACGTTTTACCGTGTCTGATATTATTGGTGAGGCACTGGATATTCACAATATGGCAGGTAGCCGTGCAGAACGTAAGAAACGGATTGAGGAATTACTCGATCTGGTTGGTTTGAACCCTGACCATGCAACACGCTATCCGCATGAGTTTTCTGGTGGTCAACGTCAGCGGATTGGTATTGCCCGTGCATTGGCTGTTAATCCTAAGTTCATCATTTGTGATGAGCCGATTTCAGCGCTTGACGTATCTATTCAGGCTCAAGTTGTCAACCTGTTGAAAGAGCTTCAAGAACGTCTTGGTCTGACGTACCTGTTCATTGCGCATGATCTGTCGATGGTCAAGCACATCAGTGATCGGGTAGCTGTAATGTATAGAGGCAGAATGGTGGAGCTTGCTGAAAGCTCTGAATTATATGCCAATCCGATTCATCCGTATACGAAAATGCTTTTGTCGGCGATTCCACTTCCTGATCCGGAAGTTGAAGCCAACAAAAAGCGAATTATTATGCCTGATGATCAAGGCGGACCGATTCATAACGCGTCCGATAATAAGGCAGGGGCTTATAATCTGGAAAATGCCACGCTTATCGAAGTGTCTAAAGGACATTTTGTAGCTGAACCTTACGCTTGATTTTGTTCTATACACCAACCGCCGAGTTATTCGGCGGTTTTTTTGTAGGAAGCTTTGACGTGGACATGGGCTTTCGGTACAATCAAGCAGTAAGGTTTTGGTGGAGACAGGAGGCAGACCCATGAAAATAGTTCCGGAAACGCTTCGCGGAGGGTCGGCTTTGGCAGAAGACTATATACAGGGTACAGGACGCGCAAGCGATTTGTATGAATATGATATTCTGCACGCCGATGCTTATGCCCAACGGGCGAAGTGGCTGGATAAGACGGAGCATCTGCGATTAAACCGTAAGGATGTCGTAGCATGTCTTCGTATATACAATGAGCAACACAATTCGCATGAGGCGGTTCATACTTCATTGGACCGTTTGGAAAGCCCAGATGCTTTAGTAGTAGTTGGCGGACAGCAAAGTGGCCTGTTCACAGGCCCGATGCTGGTCATTTATAAAGCCGCTACGATTATTAAAGCAGCTAGAGAAGCTGAAGAACGGCTTGGACGTCCGGTTATTCCAATTTTCTGGATTGCTGGTGAAGATCATGACTGGGACGAGGTCAATCATACATACGTAATGGCAAAAGACCCGCAAGCAGTTAAAATCAAGCTGAATAAGCAGCCTGAACGTCGTTCTTCAGTTAGTGCTATTAAAGTCGATACGGTTGAGTGGAAGCAAGCTATGGCGGATATAGAGCAATGCTTGCCAGATTCAGAACATAAGACCGATATTATGCACATGATTGAGCAGGGTTTGACAGAGTCATATGGACTAAGTGATGCCTTTGCCAAGCTGATGGGTCGTTTGTTTGGTACCTATGGATTGGTGCTCATGGATTCTGCAGATCCTTTGCTGCGCAAGCTAGAGACATCCGTTTTTAGACAGTTGGTTCAGCACAATGATGAGTTGGAGACAGCGTATAGGACAACCGCTACGCGGATCGTGGACTATGGTTATCATTTACAAGCGGATGTGCATGAAGGTGGTGCGAACCTTTTTTACATTCATGAAGAGGAACGCCTACTGCTTTTCAAAAAAGCTGGATTATTCACAGATCGACGCGGTTTAGTGGCGTTTACAGCGGATGAACTGCTTGAAGAGATAGATAGACACCCCGAACGTTTTAGTAACAATGTACTAACCCGTCCTCTCATGCAGGATTCACTGTTCCCCGTACTGGCATCTGTGCTGGGTCTAGGAGAAATTGCCTACTGGGCAATTACACGGGATGCTTTCGAAGTGTTGGAGATGCAGATGCCAATACTGCTGCCGCGTATGTCTTTTACATTGATGGAGCCAGGTGTGGAGAAGCATATGCTTAAGTACGAGCTAACTTTTGGTCAAGTTAGAGACGGGCTTGAGGAACGGAAAAAGCAATGGATCGCCACTCAAGATCAGCTTGGAATGCAGGATCAGTTTTCCGAGGCTAAGGATGCTTTTGTCCGCATCTATAAACCGCTTATACAGCAGACAGGGATGATAGAGAAAGGTTTGCTACAGCTCGGAGAAACCAACTGTGAGAAAATTCTGGGGCAGATTTCCTATCTGGAGGCAAAGGTGCAGGAAGCGCTGCTTCGGCAAAATGGAACAGCACTTCGCCACTGGGATCATATCGAGTGGTCGCTTTTCCCATTTGGACAGCCGCAGGAGCGTGCATATACGATCTATCATTTTCTGAATCGTTATGGTCTCGACCTGATGAATATGATTATGAACGTACCATTGGATCTGTCGGGAACGCATCGTGTGATTTATGTATAATGATCATAAACGAATTTAACTAATATTTAGGAGGAAATAACAAATGACTTCCCATTCCCTGCAAAATAGCATTATTCACGATCTTAACTTGGCCCCTGAAGGTCATTTGAAAATTGATTGGGTAGAAGCCCATATGCCGGTATTGAACCGTATACGTCAACAATTCGAGCAAGAGCAGCCTTTTGCTGGTCTGAAGGTAACGATTTGTTTACATCTGGAGGCCAAAACTGCTTACCTGGCTAAAGTGGTACAAGCAGGTGGAGCACAGGTCACCATTACGGGTAGTAATCCTTTGTCGACACAAGATGATGTTTGCGCTGCATTAGTAGAAGATGGCGTTACGGTATTAGCTAAATACAATCCAGATCCAGAGGAATTCAAGAATTTGCAAATCAAGGCTCTGGAAACTAAGCCAGATCTCATTATAGATGACGGTGGTGACCTGGTTACTCTGTTGCAATCTGAACGGCCTGATCTGATTTCTACGATCCGTGGAGGAGCAGAGGAGACCACTACAGGGATTATTCGTTTGAAGGCCTTGGAAAAAGAAGGGCAGCTTCACTTTCCGATGGTAGCTGTAAATGATGCTTACTGTAAATATTTGTTCGACAATCGCTATGGTACAGGCCAGTCAGCTTTCGACGGTATTATTCGTACGACTAATCTGGTTGTGGCAGGAAGTACAGTTGTTGTGGTGGGTTATGGATGGTGCGGCAAGGGGGTTGCAATGCGTGCGAAAGGGCTGGGAGCCAACGTGGTTGTAACGGAAGTTGATCCAATCAAGGCTGTAGAAGCCCATATGGATGGTTTTCATGTATTGCCAATGGTGGAAGCTGCCAAACTGGGTGACTTCTTCATTACAGTAACTGGAAATAAAGCTGTAATTACAGGGGAACACTTTGATGTTATGAAGGATGGAGCTGTGCTGTGTAACGCAGGGCATTTTGATGTGGAGGTTAGCAAGCCTGAGCTTGCTAAACGCTCCGAATCCATTCGCACAGTGCGTCGCAATATCGAAGAATACCGCTTTAAAGATGGACGTAAAATGTATTTGCTCGCAGAAGGGCGCCTCGTGAATCTAGCTGCCGCTGACGGTCATCCAGCAGAGATTATGGATACGACATTTGCTCTTCAGGCACTTGGCTTGAAATATGTGAATGATCGTTACAACGAGCTGGGTAAAGCTGTGATTAATGTACCTTATGAAATTGATGAGCAAGTGGCTCGATTCAAGCTTGATAGTCTGGGAATCAAGATTGATACATTAACAGAAGACCAAAAGGTCTATCTGGACAGCTGGAACGCCTAATCTATTTTCGGTCACGATGTCCGCTGCAGAAATGGTGCATTTTTAAGCAAGTGCTTGTATAGGTTGACATGATGGATAGAGAATAAGCCCTTTATTCCGTGTTGTTTCGAAACCTGATGCATATTGTCGGGGGTTCGACTTCATGGGATAAGGGGCTTTTTGGCATCTTATGACGTGGGGCAACAATAACAGACATATGCCCGAATTCTAGGTTTATCACTTTTTCGTAATGAAAAAGAGGTCTTTGATTTTTTAAAGCGAATCTATTATGCTTAGGTGGTGGAAAGTGGGCCAAAGTGGGAGAATGGGGTAAGGGGTGACGAAACCAATGTTTATGGGGGAGTTCCAACATAGCATTGATGAGAAGGGTCGGCTTACTGTCCCGGCCAAGTTTCGTGAACTTCTCGGTGCCTCGTTCGTGGTTACCCGCGGGCTGGACCAATGCCTCTTCGTGTATCCTATGGATGAGTGGGCTGTCATGGAGAAAAAACTTAAAGCACTGCCTTTGATGAAGGCTGATGCGCGTGCGTTTACCCGGTTTTTTTTCTCGGGAGCGACTGAATGCGAATTGGACAAACAGGGCAGGGTAAATTTACCGGGGAATTTGTGCGAATACGCCAAGCTTACAAAAGAGTGCGTCGTATTGGGAGTGTCCACCCGGGTAGAGATTTGGAGTAAGCACACTTGGGAGCAATATTTCAACCAATCAGAAGAAGCATTTAACGACATTGCTGAGAAATTGGTTGATTTCAACTTTGAATTGTAATTTAGGAGGTCAGCCGTTTGTTTCACCACATTACCGTACTCAAGGAAGAAGCAACACAGGCACTAAACATCAGGCAGGACGGGATTTATGTGGACTGCACGTTGGGAGGGGCAGGACACAGTTCCGTCATTGCATCACAGCTTGGCCCTGAGGGGAGGCTTATTGCCTTTGATCAGGACGACTGGGCATTGAACAATGCACGAGAGAAGCTGTCAGCCTATGAAGGAAAGATTTCATTAGTGAAATCCAACTTCCGCCACTTGCAGGACAAGCTGGCCGAACTGGGATTGCCCGAAAAAGACGGCGTCCCGCAGGTCCAGGGTATTTTGTTCGACCTGGGTGTATCCTCGCCCCAGTTCGATGAGGGGGAGCGGGGATTCAGTTACAATCATGATGCACCGCTAGATATGCGGATGGATCAGAGCAGTTCGCTTACGGCATATGAAATTGTTAATGAATGGCCGGAAGCGGAGATTGCACGTATTCTGTTTCAATATGGAGAAGAGAAGTTCTCCAGGCGGATCGCGAAGATCATGGTTGAACGTAGAATGAACAAGCCTATTCACACAACGGGGGAACTTGTCGATATTATCAAAGAAGGAATTCCGGCTGCGGCACGCAGAACCGGGGGACATCCGGCTAAACGCAGTTTTCAGGCTTTGCGGATTGCTGTGAATGATGAGTTGGGTGCACTGGAAGATACTTTGCATCAGGCAGTAAGATGTCTGGCTCCAGGGGGCAGAATTTCGGTTATTACGTTTCATTCCTTGGAGGATCGGATATGCAAGCATATTTTCAAGGAGTATTTGGCGAAAAGCATCTATCCGTCTGACTTGCCGATTCTGGATGACAAAATGGTAGGCGATTTAAAGCTGGTGAATCGTAAGCCGATTGTGGCATCAGAAGAAGAGTTAGAGCTTAATCCACGATCCCGGTCAGCCAAGCTGAGAGTTGCCGAAAAATTGTAAATTTAATGGAGAAGGAGAGGCGACATGGCTTATACACGCGGTAATTTGGCTGTAAAAGAAAGAGCCCGTCAGGAACAGGTTCAGCAACAACGGTATCGTGAGACCACTAAAGTCGTTACACGCCGCAGAGAGCTGCCGATTCGAGAAAAGCTGCTGTATCTATTGACACTTGTAGCATGCATTGTCATTGCGGGGACGTTGATTGGCAGATATGCGCACATTTATCAAATTAATTATGCGATTAATACAGCCAGCAAGGACATTTCCAAATTACAGACCAATATCGCCCAATTGAAGATTCAGAAGGAACGTCTGGAGAATCAGATTGTGCCTACTGCAAAGGAACAGGGATATATCGAACCAACAAGAGAGCCCATTCGTGTGGAAAAGCAGGCTGCCAAATAGTTAAGAGCATAGCATCAAGCTATGCTCTGACGTATATTTTTTTGCAGAGAGGTTTGAGCTATGGTCAAAAGAATAAAGCTTCGCACACTGCTGATAGGGGGATGTATTACCCTCTTTTTTCTTGTTCTGCTACTTAAAGTATTTTGGATTCAAGTTGTGAGTGGGGAATACTGGCATAATCAGGTAGTTGCACAGATAGAAAGAGACCAGGTGATTCAGCCCAAGCGTGGAACTATAATGGACCGTAAAGGGAATGTACTAGCTACGGATGCACCGGCTTACACGGTGGTTGTCAACCCTAGCATCATACAGGAGTATGATCTGGAGAATGAGGTTGTAGCCAAGCTGCATCAGCTTCTCAAAACGCCTGAGGATGAACTGAGAAGACATCTATCTGCAAAGGATAAAAAGGGTAACTATTTAAAAAACCGTGAGATTCGTAATGGAGGCTGGAAGGTAGACCCTGAGGTGAAGGCACAGGTGGATACATTCAAAGAGTATTTGAAGGATAAGTATGAGGTAGTTGGAGCTGTGGACACTGTTCAGGAATCCAAACGCTATTATCCAGAAAATAAGCTGGCTTCTCATGTCCTTGGCTATTTGCGAAAAGATGGTACAGCAGGTATGGGGTTGGAAGCTTATTACAATAAAGAGCTCTCCGGCACGGCTGGAAAGCTTCTATATCAGCGGGACCGAAAGGGAGTTCCTCTTCAGGGATCGGAAAGTGTCTATGAGCCGGCACAAAATGGTAAAAATTTAAAGCTGACGATTGATGATACGATTCAGTATTATATAGAGGATGCCATGCAGGAAGCTATCGCAAAGTATAATCCCAAAACGATGACTGTCGTAGCGGCTGATCCCAAAACGATGGATGTTCTCGGTTTGGCGACTTATCCGAATTTTAATCCCAATACATATGGGAGTACACCTTTGGAAAATTTCCGTAATAATGCTACTCAGTCTATCTACGAACCAGGCTCCACGTTTAAGATAGTAACCTTGGCTGCTGCGGTTCAAGAAAAGGTATTTAATCCGAATGAGACCTACCAATCTGGTATGATTCGTGTCGGAGGCTGGGATATTCGTGACGTAAGCCGTAGCTGGGGAACATTAACCTATCTTCAAGGGGTCAAGCGTTCAAGTAACGTCGGTTTTGTCCATTTGGGGCTGGATAAGCTGGGTGGCGAGAGACTGAAGAAGTATATCAATAACTTTGGGTTTGGTGTCAAAACAGGCATTGATCTTCCGAGTGAGTCTACCGGTGCTATCACATTCCATACCCAGTACAAATCCGAAGTCGCAACGGCTTCATATGGACACGGACGGGTCCAGGTAACGCCAATTCAGCAGGTGGCAGCGATCTCGGCGATTGCTAACGGTGGGAAGTTGATGCAGCCTCATCTGGTGAAGGAAATTATAAACCCAGATACAGGCGAAGTGCAGACGATTCAACCGAAGGAAGTCCGCCAAGTGATTACTCAGGAATCGGCAACTCAGACAAGCAGCTATCTGGAGCAGGTCGTGTCTGACCAGGAAATTGGTACGGGACGTCTAGCTTATATTGACGGATATCGTGTTGCTGGTAAAACAGGGACAGCGACGAAAGTCGTCGGAAAAGTTTACGATCATTCGAAGGATGTCGTGTCTTTTATTGGTTTTGCACCAGTAAATGATCCGAAAATAGCTGTCTTGGTAGTTATGGATGAACCTAACAAATCGGTAGGCGGCGGTACAGCAGCAGCACCTGTGTTTAAAAAAATCGTGTCCCAATCGCTGCAATATATGGGGGTTCCCAAAACGGGAACCAAAACGAATAAATCAGGTGGGGCTGCAGCGAAAACGGTGAATTTGCCAACGGTACCACAATTAACAGGCCAAGTGAAGAAGGATGCGCAAAACGCATTGCTCAAACAGGGGATTGCTTACGAAACGGTAGGTAAAGGCTCCAAAATTGTTCGTCAGTATCCTGAAGCAGGCGTCAAAATGAAACCGGGACAGCGCATCTATTTGCTGACTGAGGATAGTGCCAACATGACGATTCCCGATTTTACAGGTGTCTCGTTGCGTGACACACTTCAAGTTCTGACGCTTATGAAGGTTGGTGTTCAGGTAAGCGGGGAAGGGTATGTTGTCTCTCAAAAGGCACAAATGGTAAATGGCAAGCGGGTCGTCAGTGTGACGCTTCAGCCGGCCAAAGAAACAGTGACCGGAGTGAAGCCGGAGGAAACACAGGACTCGACCACTGGAGTTGCAGCTAACGAGACAGGCAATGCAACGAAAACGGAAGCCGATACTAAAACCAAAGCCGATACTACTGCGAATACTGAAACAAATGCGGGAACTCCAAAGGGAGGAATATCTGCTGTAGCAGATGAGAAAAGTGCTGCCGCGATTAAAGGCGAAGATAACTGATAGCTTGTTCTAATGTCCGTTCTTTTGAATATTCATGAGGTAAGACATGTCATGAGTATTTGAGGAACGGAGGGGGCGCGTTTGAAAAAATCTAACGTGACCATGCGGCGTAGGCTGGTATGGGGGCTACTGGGATTGTTTGTACTGTTTGCGGCCTTGTCGATCCGGCTCGCCTATGTTCAATTGGGTAAAGGAGGCGAGCTCTCAGTCAAGGCTGAGGATTCGTGGCGCCGCAATATTCCTTTTGCCGCCAAGCGTGGCGAAATTTTGGATCGACAGGGTACTGCGCTGACCTATAATGTCAGTTCGCCGACTGTCATGGCGATACCAGTACAGATTAAGGAGCCGGAAGAAACGGCTCGCAGGCTGGCGCCGTTGCTAGATATGAGTGAGGATAAAGTGCTCAAGCTGATTACCAAACGAACAGCAAGCCAAAAACTTCAGCCCGGTGGACGAAAAATTACGATGGAGAAAGCCCAGAAAATTCGTGATTTGAAGCTGCCGGGTATCGTTGTTGCTGAAGACAACAAACGTTATTATCCTTATGGTGATCTAGCGGCTCATATTCTTGGATTTACCGGAATTGATAATCAAGGGCTGACAGGCGTAGAGAAGCAGCAAAACAGTAAGCTTCGGGGAATCGATGGAAGCATCGCGTATTTATCAGACGCAGGTGGCCGTCTGATGCCTGGTTCTTCTGAAAAGTACATTGAACCGAAGGATGGACTGAATTTACAATTAACCATTGATAAATCGGTGCAATCCATTATGGAACGAGAGCTTGACCAAGCCATGGTCAAATTTCAGGCGAAGTCCGCGTTGTCTATTGCGATGAACCCCAAAACGGGTGAAATATTAGGCATGGCTGGACGGCCAAGCTATGAGCCAGCGCTTTACAAGCAATATGCGCCTGAAATTTATAATCGCAATCTGCCGATTTGGATGACATATGAACCTGGGTCTACTTTTAAAATTATTACCCTTGCCGCTGCCTTGGAAGAAAAGAAGGTCAATCTCAAAAATGACCGTTTCTTTGATCCGGGATATATTGAAGTTGGTGGAGCACGTCTGCGTTGTTGGAAAAAAGGCGGGCATGGCAGCCAAACCTTTCTTCAAGTGGTGGAAAATTCATGCAATCCCGGTTTTGTAACATTGGGACAACGTCTGGGCAAAGAAACACTGTTCAAGTACATTCGCAATTTCGGCTTTGGCAGCAAAACAGGAATTGACATGATTGGTGAGGGCAATGGCATTTTGTTCAAGCTACCTCAGGTCGGACCTGTAGAGCTGGCTACTACGGCCTTTGGTCAAGGGGTATCTGTTACTCCGATTCAGCAGGTTACGGCTGTATCGGCAGCAATCAATGGTGGCAATCTTTATAAGCCTCACATTACAAAAGGCTGGATTCAGCCCGGAACTGGAAAGGTTCTCGAAAAAGTGGAGCCGGAACTGGTGCGTAGAGTTGTTTCAGAGGATACCTCTCGACAGGTAAGGGAAGCGCTGGAAAGTGTCGTCGCTAAAGGTACAGGTCGCCCTGCCTTTATTGAGGGTTACCGGGTTGGAGGTAAAACGGGGACAGCACAAAAGGTGATTAACGGACGTTATTCTTCCTCGGAGCATATTGTATCCTTTATTGGTTTTGCTCCGGCGGATGATCCGCAAATCGTCGTCTATACTGCTGTCGATAATCCGAAAGGGATTCAATTCGGCGGTGTGGTTGCTGCTCCAATCGTGCAAAATATTTTAAAGGATGCACTGATTGCCTTGAAAATACCACCTCGTACCAATCAAATTGCCAAAGAGTACAAGTATGGCGAAAATCCGATTGAAACGGTACCTGATCTGGTAGGTGCCACTGCAGCTGATTTATATGAAGATATGAATATGAACTTTATGCTCGTGAAATCTGGGTCAGGCAAGACGGTCGTAAGTCAGGCACCGAAGCCAGGCTCTCGATTGGAACGAGGATCAACGATCCGTATATATATGGGGGATTGATAGGTTCTTTTTATACCATACTATGAATAACGAGAGAGCAATGGAGGAATGTAAGATGCAGCTTCAACAATTGGCTTCACTGCTGGCCGTTTCCCGAGTGGTGGGTGACGGTACAGTGGATTGCCGAGGAATCGGGGCGGATTCACGTCGTGTCCAGCCGGGAGACTTATTTCTGTGCTTGCCTGGTTTTACAGTGGACGGACATGACTATGCTGGGCAGGCCGTTGCGTCTGGGGCGGCGGCTTTGGTCGTAGAGAGAGAACTGGATGTGCCTGTTCCGCAGCTTGTTGTTAAGGATGCGCGACATGCCATGGCGGTTTTGGCGGATTATATGTTCGATTCACCAAGCCGACGCATGCGCATGATCGGCATAACCGGAACGAACGGGAAAACAACGATAACATACCTGATTGAAAAAATTATGAAGGACGCCGGGGTGAACACCGGGCTGATTGGTACCATCCAAATGCGTTACAATGGCCAGTCTTATCCTATGTCCGGCACAACGCCTGAAGCAGTAGAACTGCAACGTTATCTCGGGAATATGGCAGAGCAAGGGGTTCAATGCTGTGTCATGGAGGTATCCTCACATGCGTTGGAGCAGGGCCGGGTCAAAGGAACAGATTTTCGTACCGCTATATTTACAAACCTAACGCAGGACCATTTGGACTATCACCACACGATGGAGGAGTACCGCGCTGCCAAGGGACTTTTGTTTTCCAGACTGGGAAATGCCTTCTCGCGCGATGCATCCAATAGTAAATATGCTGTTCTGAATGCAGATGATCCGGCCTCTTCCTATTTGCAGGCTCAAACTGCGGCCCAAGTGATTACCTACGGCGTGGAAAAGGATTCGGATGTGCAAGCGTCTCGTATCACTATAAGTGCCAAGGGAACCTCCTTCCATGTCTCCACTTTTAAAGGAGATACTGATATTGAGCTTCGGATGGTAGGCAAGTTTAATGTGTACAACGCACTAGCAGCCATTTCAGCTGCTTTGCTGGAAGAAATCTCGTTGGTGGATATCAAGCGGAGTCTGGAATCTATCGCAGGCGTAGATGGGCGCGTAGAGCCTGTTGATGCGGGTCAACCCTTTGCTGTAATCGTTGATTATGCCCATACGCCAGACGGATTGGAAAATGTCCTTCGTACCGTAAAGGAATTTGCGATTGGTAAAGTATGGTGTGTATTTGGATGCGGCGGAGATCGGGATCGTACGAAACGTCCGTTGATGGGGAAAATTGCTGCACGATACAGCGATCATTCGTTTATTACATCCGACAATCCGCGAACAGAAGACCCGATATTGATTTTGAAAGACATCGAACAAGGGTTGATTGATGAAGGTGTACCTGCCGAACGTTATGAACTGATCGTGGATCGCAGAACTGCAATTCATAAAGCTGTTGAAATGGCAAGCCCTGACGATGTAGTATTGATTGCGGGAAAAGGTCACGAGACTTACCAGTTAATCGGAAAAACGGTGCATGAATTCGATGATCGCATCGTAGCCAAAGAAGCGATAAGGGGTTTATCCAAGTGATGAAAAGAACAATCGGTCAGATTGCATCCATGTGTGGAGGAACACTTCACGCAGAGGCGGACGCTGAACGGATGGTTGAGGGCGTTTTTACAGACTCACGCAGGCCGCAGAGTCTGGGACTGTTCGTTCCACTCGCGGGTGAACGATTTGATGGACATCATTATGTTCAGCAGATAGTAAGCGAGGGAGGGGCAACAGCATATTTATGGCAAAAGGATCATGGAACACCTCCGTCCGTAAATGCTATTGAGGTCGAGGATACGTTAGAAGCCCTTCAGCATCTAGCGGCCGCATACTTGCGCGAAACTGACGTTTCTGTCGTCGGAATCACGGGAAGCAACGGTAAGACGACGACGAAAGATATTGTAAATGCTCTATTGGGCACGACTTTTAAAGTACACAAAACCGAAGGAAATTATAACAATCATATCGGGTTGCCTTTAACAGTACTGTCCATGCCGCAGGATACAGATATCCTGATTCTGGAGATGGGCATGAGTGAACGCGGGGAAATCCGTCTGTTGGCTAATATTGCCCAACCAGATGTAGCTGTCATAACTAACATTGGCGAATCGCATTTACTTCAGCTTGGTTCTCGCGCTGAAATTGCTCGTGCAAAGCTGGAAATTGCAAGTGGGATTAAACCTGGTGGATTGCTTATTTATAATGGGGATGAACCACTACTTCTACAAGTGTTGGCAGAACCTGAAACGGTCAAGCCTGAAGGATTAAAATTATTCACGTTCGGGTTAGCTGCGGACAATGATGATTATCCAATTGAAATCACTTCGGATGAAGAAGGTAGCTCATTCATAACAGCCCAATCCGGCCAAGAGGCTTTCCGGCTTCCCTTGCTCGGACAGCACAATGTTGTAAACGGATTGGCAGCGCTGGCGGTAGCACGTCATTTCAATGTGGATGCAGACCATATACGTAAAGGATTGTCGTCTTTAAAGCTGACGGGCATGCGCATTGAGGTCGTGAAGTGTTCGGATGGACTTACCGTGCTAAATGACGCTTACAATGCCAGTCCTGCTTCAATGAAGGCTGCTATTCAGACGTTGTCTGCATATCAAACGGGTGGACGTAAAATTGCCGTGCTTGGGGATATGCTGGAGCTGGGCGCTGAGGAAAAGCAATTTCATGAGGAAATTGGGCGTTTTGCTGCAAAGCATAACATAGAGGCACTGTTTACCTATGGTGCGTTAGGCGCTTCGATTGCGCAGGGTGCGCAAGGGACAATGCCAACTGCTAACGTACACGCTTATACTGATAAGCAAAAGCTGATCCAGCATTTGCGGTCTTATCTCCATGCCGATGATATTGTGTTGGTTAAGGCATCCAGAGGGATGCGATTAGAAGAAATTGTGGATGCGCTGAAAAACGGTCCGCTACAGAACTGATGTTGACGAGAGGGAGACTCCCATGGATATTCAATTATTACTGCTGACGATCGTCGTATCGTTTATACTGGCGGTCATTGCCGCTCCACTGCTCATTCCGCTGCTGCGGCGAATGAAATTCGGCCAGCAGGTCCGGGATGACGGGCCACAAAGCCATCTTAAAAAGATTGGTACGCCTACAATGGGCGGTATCGTAATCTTGCTGGCTTTTACGCTGACCTTTCTTAAGTTTTCAGCTATCAAAAATACGGACTTTTACGTTCTACTGGTTGCTACGCTCGGTTTTGGGCTGATCGGCTTTTTGGACGACTATATTAAAATCGTATTCAAACGCTCGCTCGGTCTAACGGCGCGTCAAAAGCTGTTCGGGCAGTTATTGTTTGGCGCGATTATGTGCTGGCTTCTGATTAGCAATGATCACAGCACGGCGATCGGTATCCCAGGCACCTCATGGTCATTTGATTGGGGCGGCTGGTTCTATTATCCGTTCATTATTATCATGATGTTGGCGATCAGCAACGCTGTCAATTTTACAGATGGGCTGGACGGGCTGCTGTCCGGTACAAGTGCGATTGCATTTGCTGCTTATGCCATTGTGGCGATTCAAGCAACCTCGCTTCCGGCTGCCGTTTGCGCAGCGGCCATGATTGGTGCTGTACTTGGTTTTCTCGTATATAATGCTCATCCTGCCAAGGTATTTATGGGAGACACAGGCTCGCTGGGAATCGGCGGAGCCATTGGTGCCATTGCCATTGTTACGAAAAGCGAAATTTTGTTCCTCATCATCGGTGGTGTCTTCGTGATTGAAATGCTGTCCGTGGTCTTGCAGGTAGCTTCCTTTAAAACCCGTGGCAAGCGTATTTTCAAAATGAGCCCGATTCATCATCATTTCGAGCTGTCCGGCTGGTCCGAATGGCGCGTAGTTATCACATTCTGGGCTGTAGGACTGCTGTTGGCAGGACTCGGACTTTATCTCAACAAGGGGTTGTAGACAAATGAATCATCCAGACGCATACCGAGATCAGGAAGTCGTCATTATCGGTCTGGCCAAAAGCGGCGTACAAGTGGCCAAGGTGCTACATCAGGCCGGGGCAAAGCTCACAGTCAATGATAAAAAAGATAGGGAACAATGTCCCGAAGCTTCTGAATTAGAGGCTTTGGGAATTTCCGTTTTATGCGGGGGTCACCCGGAAGGGCTGATTCACCCTGGAGTGAAACTGGTTGTCAAAAATCCAGGAATTCCTTACACGGCCCCTCCCGTACAGAAAGCTGTCGAGCTCGGCATTGAGGTCGTGACCGAGGTTGAGGTCGCCTACCATCTATGTAAAGCTCCGATTATCGGAATTACTGGCTCCAACGGAAAGACGACCACGACTACTTGGGTGGGCAAGTTGTTGGAGGCATCCGGCATGAATCCGATCGTGGCTGGTAATATCGGTACGCCGTTATGCGAGGCGGCTGTGGACGCCAAGTCGGACGAGTGGATGGTTGTGGAGCTGAGCAGCTTTCAGTTAAAAGGAACAAAGGATTTCAAGCCCGCTGTAGCCTGCTTGCTCAATGTAGCTGAGACCCATTTGGACTACCACGGAGGCATGGAGGACTATGTTGCATCCAAGGCACGTCTATTTGCCAATCAAACAGCATCGGATATCGCGGTGGTGAACTGGGATGATCCCGTCTGCCGGGAACTTGTGCCCTATATTCAAGCGAAGCTGCTTCCTTTCTCAATGACGGAACGTTTGCAGGAAGGGGTGTTCGCTGACCCGCCATACATACCGGATGTGACGGATGATATTGAAAGAAACATCGTATACCGTGATGGAAATGGGGTACTGCAACCCATTATAGGCGTGACCGATATTGGGCTTCCGGGTCGTTTTAACGTAGAAAATGCTCTAGCTGCTTGCGCAATCGCCATAGCCGCAGGCGCAGAACCAGCAAAATTGGTGGAACCATTAAGCTCTTTTCGCGGTGTAGAACATCGGCTTGAATATGTTTTAGAACACGGTGGAGTAGCTTATTACAACAATTCCAAAGCAACCAACTCCAAAGCGACCATGATGGCCTTATCTTCCTTTAAGCAACCCATCGTACTCATTGCCGGAGGATTGGATCGTGGCTCTGATTATGCGGAGCTTGTACCGTCCTTGCAGGATGGTGTGAAAGCCGTTGTGCTCTTGGGTGAGACACGGCATAAGCTGGCAGATCGGGCCCGTCAGGCTGGAATAGAGCATGTCAAGGTCGTCGATAATGGGGAGGATGCCGCCGCTACGCTCGTGGAGGCTGTAAACAAGGCAGCTGAATTTGCTGAGACGGGAGATGTGGTATTACTCTCACCCGCCTGTGCAAGTTGGGATATGTTCCAATCCTATGAAGAGCGTGGACGTATTTTTAAAGAGGCGGCGCATAAATTGTAAGTAGGGGGGTTGGATAAGCCCCTACTTTTATGCAAGGGGTGGCCTCCTGATGAAGCAATCTCGTCCGGCGCCAGATATATGGCTTTTCGTCTGTATTGTAAGTTTGTTAGCCATCGGCATGGTTATGGTATACAGCGCGGGCGCCGTCCTCGCTTTTCACGAGTACGGGGACTCCTACTATTTTGTTAAACGACAATTGCTGTTTGCGGGGCTCGGCCTTGTAGCCATGTACTTTACTGCCAGAACGGACTATCGGATTTGGCGGAAATATGCCAAGGTCGTATTGTTGATCTGTCTGGCTCTACTGGTTGCCGTTTTAATTCCTGGCATTGGTGTAGTAAGAGGAGGAGCACGAAGCTGGCTCGGTATTAGCTCTTTTGGCATTCAGCCTTCCGAGTTTATGAAGCTGGGCATGATTCTTTTTCTCTCTCAATGGCTCAGTCGTCCTGGCTATGATATTAGCTCTTTTACGCGCGGGCTGTTGCCTCCGCTTGGGCTCATGGGACTGGCCTTTGGGCTCATCATGCTCCAGCCCGATTTGGGCACAGGCACGGTAATGATGGGAGCATCCATGCTTATCGTATTTACGGCAGGCGCGCGTTTGAAGCATCTGGGTCTACTAGCCTTGTCGGGGGCAGCGGGTTTTGCTGCATTGATTGCGGCTGCCCCTTATCGACTCCAGCGTATTACCGCGTTTCTGGACCCATGGTCTGATCCGCTTGGCGCGGGTTATCAAATTATTCAATCGCTATATGCTATTGGTCCTGGCGGATTGGCGGGGCTGGGGCTCGGCATGAGTCGGCAAAAATACAGCTACGTTCCTGAGCCACAGACGGACTTTATCTTCTCTATACTGGCGGAGGAGCTTGGTTTTATCGGTGGAATGACGGTACTGGGGCTTTTTTTGGTCCTTGTTTGGAGAGGGATGCGTGTCGCTATTACCATCCCGGATACCTATGGCAGTTTGCTTGCAGTCGGTATTGTCGGAATGGTGGCGGTACAGGTCGTTATTAATATTGGTGTTGTTATCGGTTTAATGCCAGTGACAGGAATAACACTGCCCTTAATCAGCTATGGAGGTTCTTCACTGACCTTAATGTTAACTGCTCTGGGTATTTTATTAAATTTATCACGTTATGCGAGGTGAACGTTTATGCGCGTCGTGTTGAGCGGCGGCGGTACTGGAGGACATATATATCCAGCACTGGCCGTAGCCAGACAGTGCGAAGAAATAGATCCGGACGCTGAATTTTTATACATTGGCGGTCAACGAGGACTTGAAAGTAAATTGGTTCCTCAGGAAAAAATTCCATTTGAGGCTATTGATATCACAGGATTTCGTCGCAGCTTGTCTGTGGAAAATATAAAAACGATCATGCGCTTTTTCAAAGGAGTTCGCAGGTCCAAAGCATTATTAAAGAAATTTAAGCCAGATATCGTTATTGGCACCGGGGGATATGTATGCGGCCCTGTCGTTTATGCAGCTTCCAAGTTGGGAATCCCCAGCATTATTCATGAACAAAATGCAATTCCTGGATTGACTAATGCATTTTTGAGTCGCTATGTGGATACAGTGGCTGTTAGCTTTGAAGGCTCGGAAGGAGCTTTTCCCAAAGCTAAAAATGTACTATACACTGGGAACCCACGTGCTACAACAGTTCGTCTGGCTAATCGGGATCGGGGATTTGCAACTATAGGGGTTCCTATGAACAGCTCTGTGGTCCTGGTGGTTGGCGGCAGCAGAGGGGCAAAGGCCATTAACGATGCCATGATTGCAATGGTTCCGCAACTTTCGCAACTGAAAGACGTCCATTTTGTATATGTAACCGGCGAATCTTATTATGAGCAAACGCTGGACAGCATACGAAATCAGATCGGCTCATTGCCCAATCATCTACATGTGCTTCCCTATATTCACAATATGCCTGAGGTGCTGGCTTGTACCTCTTTAATTGTTAATCGTGCAGGTGCGTCCTTCTTGGCAGAGATTACATCGCTCGGCATTCCGTCCATTCTGATTCCATCACCCAATGTGACGAATAACCATCAGGAGGCTAATGCTCGTACACTTGAAAAGGCAGGAGCTTCTGTCATGATCACAGAAAAGGAATTAAGTGGCCCGGCTCTGTTTCAATCTATAGCAGAAATTATGAAGGATGAGGCAAGGCGGAGCCGAATGGCGGAGCTGGCATCTGCGCTTGGCAAGCCTGACTCAGCAGATATTTTAGTAAAAGAAATGGAGCGTCTTGCCCATAATAGGTAGTCCGCAGCGCAGATTTGGGCGGTTGTCACACACTGGACGGTATTTACATAGGATACCCTATAGATTGTGACCATCACCCAGGCTGCCGGTTGTTAGGTGAGAGCCTTATAACGATGCGGGGCAAGCAACAAGGAGGTTTCAGTACAATGCAGCAATGGATGCCATTATTAGCGGAGCATGATATCGGAAAAGTGCTGGAGCATGAGCCGCTGTCCAAATATACGACCTGGAAGATCGGAGGCCCTGCCGATGCTCTTGTGATCCCGGATACCAAAGAGCAGTTGGCAAGGATTTTGAAGCTGGCTAGCGAGCACGGAATTCCCTGGATGCAGTTGGGGCGAGGCTCCAACATGCTCGTCTCTGACAAAGGGATTCGGGGACTGGTGATCAAGCTTGGACCAGGATTTGATTATGTTCGTTTTGAGGATGAACAGATCGTTGCTGGTGGAGGCGTTTCACTGGTTAAACTATGTGTTATGGCTAGCAAGCAGGGTCTGTCAGGCCTTGAGTTTGCTGGTGGTATTCCAGGATCGGTCGGTGGGGCTGTCTACATGAACGCCGGTGCCCACGGGTCTGATGTGTCACGAATATTCCAGTCCGCTGAGATTGTGCTGGATACAGGGGAATTGGCTGTGTACAATGCCGAGGATATGCACTTTAGCTATCGTCACTCCGTGCTGCATGAGCAACGTGGAATGGTGACAGAGGCAGTGTTCCAGATGAAGCGGGGGGACCGAGAGGAAATCTCAACAGCGCTTGCGGCTTTTAAAGACCGCCGTAGGCTGACCCAGCCGCTACAGTTAGCTTGTGCAGGAAGCGTGTTCCGTAATCCACCAGGAGACTATGCTGCCCGGCTTATTGAAAGCGCAGGTCTCAAAGGTTTGAAGGCGGGAGGCGCTGAGGTATCAGTACAGCATGCTAATTTCATTGTAAATACCGGTCAAGCGACAGCAGAGGACGTGCTTACCCTAATGAAGCATATTCAAAGTACAATATCATCTCAAACCGGCATCAAGCTAATTCCGGAGGTTTTCGTAGTGGGTGAGCGGTAAACTCGGAGGTGATACATTGGACAAATTGGTGATTGAGGGAGGCCGTCCCCTGTCAGGCACCATACGTATCCATGGGGCAAAAAATGCGGCACTACCTATTCTTGCAGCAAGTTTGCTTGCACAAGGTAAGGTGGAAATTCGGAATGTCCCCCATCTTTTAGACATTAAGGTCATGCTGCACATCCTAGAAAGACTTGGTTGCACATGCCGACATGAAGAGGAAACGGTATATGTGGATACATCGTCCGTCCGAACGTTCCAAATTCCTGAGGATTTGATGAAGCAAATGCGGTCATCTATCTTTCTAATGGGACCGTTGCTCGCTAGATACGGAGAAGTTTCCATTTATCAGCCCGGAGGCTGCGCCATAGGCGAGCGCAAAATTGATCTTCATCTGGAGGGCTTAAAAGCTCTTGGCGCAGAGATCGAGGAGAAAGACGAGCAAATTACGTTTCGAGCCCGCAAGCTGATCGGCTCGGACATCCACATGGATTTTCCGAGCGTAGGCGCAACAGAAAATATTATGATGGCTGCCGCGCTGGCCGAAGGACGAACAACGATTACCAATGCAGCGAGGGAACCAGAGATTCAGGATCTTCAAAACTTTCTGAATGCCATGGGAGCCCATATTATCGGTGCTGGAACAGACACAATTACAATCACGGGAGTCAGTCAACTCAATCCTTGTACGTATGAGGTCATTCCTGACCGCATAGTAGCTGGAACGGTTATGATTGCAGCGGCAGCTACACGAGGTAGTGTGTCGTTGACACACTGCAATCCTTCCCACTTGTCTGCTCTGATTCACGTCCTCAGGCGGGCTGGTGTTCAAATTGGCATCTTGAATGATATAATGACCGTAAGTTGTATGAGTCGTCCCAAAGCAGTGGAGAGGATCGTTACCTCACCTTATCCGTCATTTCCGACGGATTTGCAATCTCAGGTCATGGTTCTATTATCTTTGGCGGACGGCTTCAGTGTCATGAAAGAGACTGTCTTCGAAAGCCGATTTAAACATGTAGATGAACTGAATGTAATGGGTGCTGATATTACGGTCGATGCGAATGCTGCTTTTATAAGAGGGGTTTCTCGTCTGTACGGGGCTACAGTAGAGGCTACCGATCTGCGGGCAGGAGCTGCACTGGTTATAGCCGGTCTAGCCGCTCAAGGACGTACCATTGTCGAGCAGGTTCATCACATTGACAGAGGGTATGACCGGATCGAACGTCTTTTCCAGGGATTGGGTGCCCGAATGAGCCGTCAGTCTCCGGTGCCCGAGCAGCTGGATTTCGTAAATTAATGCCTATAATGTCCCTCCGTTAACGGGGGGACAAAGGGCTTTTGTGGAGAGAAGCTATGCCAAATGCTCAAATACCTGTTCTTAAAAAGAACAGAACGAAAAAAAGAACAAGCCGGAAGATTGCTATTCTTCTCATTTTGTTGTTTATTGTACTGCTCGCTGTTCTCTTTTTCCGTTCTTCGTTGAGTCAGGTTTCTGAAATTCGTTTTGATGGTAATGTATTTTCGACCCGGGAGCAACTTCTCAATCGAAGTGGTCTCGCTGTCGGAGATCAATATTTCGGAGTCAGTTCATCCGACGTCTCTGAGAAGTTGCGGGAAATTCAGTCGATTCAGCAAGTCACAGTGGACAAGCAGTTTCCGGGCATCATTACGATTCACATTAAGGAGTTTGCTACAGTAGCTTACGAGTTGCAAAGTGACGGTAGCCTGCGTGCTATTCTAGCAAATGGGACAAGCGTGGGCGTAGGAAGCAGTGGGATAGCGGTTGAAAAGCCTATTTTGACTAAATGGAAATCAGATGATCCCTACAAAGCGAAGCTGTGTGATGCTTTATCACGCATTCCGGGAGAATGGACAGCTGATATTTCGGAAATCATTCCGGCGCCGATTCCTTCTTTTCCAGACCGTATAAAAATGTACACGCGTTCCCAGTTTGAGGTTATTACAACTGTTTCACTGTTGAACTCTAAAATCAGCTATCTGAACCAAGTGCTAGAAACAGAAGAGCCTGGTGTGATCACAATGCTGGAGGCGGATTCCTACGTTCCATTCAAACCCGATACGAGCGAAGAGGGCCAAGAAAAAGATACTACTCAGTGATGTGAAAAAATGCTAGAATTGATTTTATGGGTAATAGACTTGCCTCCTTCTTTTTTCTTCAAATTTTTATGTGACTGCAACCATAAATTGGCTTCTAAAAAATTTGTAGAAAAAAGAGGGAAAGCATGGAGTATGTTGAATATGTACAGAGTGTGTTTAAAGAACGAAATTCATTTTGGAGTCAGGAGGTGCCACAGACTTGAGCAACAATGACATCATTGTTAGTTTGGACATCGGTACATCCAAAGTTCGGGCTATTATTGGGGAAATGAATAATGGAACCTTTAATATTATTGGAGTTGGATCTGCCGACTCGGAAGGGATTCGCAAAGGTGCAATTGTAGACATTGATCAAACCGTGCAATCAATCCGTAACGCCGTGGATCACGCAGAACGCATGGTTGGTATTCAAATAACAGAAGTGTATGTGGGGATCTCAGGCAACCATATTGGTCTGCAAAATAGTCATGGCGTAGTAGCCGTGTCCAACGAGGACCGTGAAATCGGTGAGGAGGACATTGAACGTGTACTGAAGGCAGCAGAAGTAATTGCCGTACCACCGGAGAGAGAAATCATTGACGTGGTAGCCAAGCAGTATGTCGTGGATGGCCTTGAAGGAATTCAGGACCCTCGTGGTATGATCGGTGTTCGTCTCGAAGTAGAGGCTACGATTGTTACTGGAGGCAAAACCCCAATACATAATCTGTTGCGCTGCGTTGAGAAAGCTGGCCTGAGGATTAAAGATCTCGTCTTGTTGCCTCTCGGAGCTGGACAGTTGTCTCTTTCGAAGGATGAAAAGGTGATGGGTTCCGTGCTGGTGGATATTGGTGCAGGTTCTACGAATGTGGCCATTTTCCAGGAAGGAACGATTGTTGCTACATCAACACTCCCAATCGGCGGAGAATTTGTAACCAATGATATTGCCTACGGACTGAGAACCCTTACCGATCAAGCCGAAAAAGTTAAACTCAAATACGGCTGCGCTTGGTATGATGATGCAGCAGCCGATGTCGTCTTTAAAGTGACCCGTATCGGCAGTAATGTAGATAAGGAGTTCAACCAACAGGATTTGGCTGCTATTATTGAGCCGAGAGTACAGGA
The DNA here is from genome assembly GCF_053006485.1 of Paenibacillus sp. JJ1683. NCBI lineage: Bacteria > Bacillati > Bacillota > Bacilli > Caryophanales > Paenibacillaceae > Paenibacillus > Paenibacillus sp. JJ1683. Next base: position 3,754,657 of record NZ_CM129820.1, on the reverse strand, counting down.
AATTTTTCAACTCATTCAGGCGGAAGTTAAGCGCTTGGGTTACACAGAGCTTCCGGGGGGTTATATACTTACCGGAGGCACCGTCTCCATGCCTGGTGTACTTCAGGTGGCACAAAGCGAACTGGCCGCTTCCGTAAGGATCGCTGTACCTGATTTTATCGGTGTAAGGGATCCGGGATACACGAGCGGAGTTGGTATCTTGCATAATGCTATTCGTTACTATCGCGGGAGATCGACTAGTGTTAGCAACAGTGGCGGTAGTACCAAGAAGCCGACTAACCGAACCAAGAGCAGCAGTCCCGTTACGGAAGGCGAGCAGAAGCAGGGGTTGATTGAACGCTTAAAAAATATGTTCAGTGAATTTATATAACGTTCATTGCTAATTATGCCAATCATGGACGGGCCATCCATGCACATTGAGGGGGAGATGGAATAGTATGTTGGAATTTGATTTTGAAATGGAGAGCTTGGCTCAAATTAAAGTGATCGGCGTCGGAGGCGGCGGCAGCAATGCAGTTAACCGAATGATCGAAAATGGAGTTCAGGGTGTAGAGTTTATTACTGTCAATACAGATGCCCAGGCGCTTCACTTGGCGAAGTCTGAGCATAAGCTTCAAATTGGCGATAAGCTGACTCGTGGTTTGGGTGCCGGGGCTAACCCTGACGTGGGTAAAAAAGCGGCTGAAGAGTCGCGTGAGCTCATTATGAATACGCTCAAAGGCGCGGATATGGTATTCGTAACTGCGGGAATGGGTGGCGGTACAGGAACCGGAGCGGCCCCTGTCATTGCTGAAATTGCTAAGGAGTGCGGTGCGCTGACTGTAGGCGTGGTAACCCGACCATTCACATTTGAAGGGCGTAAACGCTCTAATCAAGCTGAACTTGGCATTGAGGGATTGAAAGAAAAAGTAGATACCTTGATTGTAATCCCGAATGATCGCTTGCTTGAGATTGTGGATAAGAAAACCCCAATGCTGGAAGCATTCCGTGAAGCAGATAATGTTCTGCGTCAGGCCGTACAAGGTATTTCGGATTTGATCGCTGTACCGGGTCTGATCAATCTTGACTTCGCTGACGTAAAAACGATCATGACGGAGCGTGGTTCCGCGTTGATGGGGATTGGCGAAGCGACGGGTGAAAATCGTGCGGCTGAAGCAGCGCGCAAGGCTATCATGAGTCCGTTGCTAGAGACATCCATAGAAGGTGCGCGTGGTGTCATTATGAACATCACTGGCGGCACCAATTTGTCTCTATACGAAGTCAATGAGGCGGCTGAAATTGTAACATCAGCTTCCGATCCGGAAGTGAACATGATTTTCGGTGCTATCATTGATGAAGACTTGAAAGAAGAGATTAAGGTTACCGTGATCGCCACTGGTTTTGAAGGTAAGCCGAGCCAACCAGCACCGGGACGTAGACCAGCAGCTAACCCAGCGGCTTCCGAAGCAACGGAAAAGTCCTCTCCTAACTTGCGTCCATTCGGTAACACTCAAAGCAGTGACCAATTGGATATTCCGACATTCTTACGTAACCGTTCACGCAATAATAATAACGATAACTAGTTTATATCTAGACAGCCCGCATCTTCCTTGGAGATGCGGGCTTCTTTCTGTTTTCTCCGCATCCCGCACGGCCAGTGCTTCTCCTCTTTCCGACAAAATTAGTCGGACACCGTCCCCACCGTTAGACAGACTTTGAACCATATGACTACTATACTTAAGCCTATCCTGCAAAATGCTGGGCGGGTGAATCCTTGGTTGTTTATATCGATTTAATTTTCTTGGCCAATTTGTTCATTGATGCTGTGTTGCTAATGGCCACCGCCTGGATGAGAAAGATTCGTCCAGTGTGGTGGCGATTGATGACTTCAGCTGGAATTGGCGCAATGTATGTAGTCATGATGTTTGTGCCGGAACTGTCATTTTTATTTACGTTTCTAATCAAGCTGGCCTTATCGGTCATCATGCTGCTGGTGGCATTTGGTTTTGGAAGCATGCAAAAGTATCTTCGTACAATGGGTGCCTTTTACATGATCAATTTTGTAGCAGCAGGTGGCATTTTGGGGATGCATTATTTTCTCCAAAATACGGGGGAATTGTTTAATGGCATCTGGTATACCGCATCAGGTGGAATGTCTTTTGAATTGAAAATCGCATTCTGGTTTATTTTATGCGCATTTGGCGGAGTGATGCTTTTCTTTCGTATTGTGCAGTCCTCGAAGCAGCGCACAGAAAGGATGAGTGGCTTTTTGGGGCAAGTACAGGTGTGGATTGGGCAGGATCATATTGAGTGTACAGGCTTGTTGGATACAGGTAACCAACTGCATGATCCTTTGACCCGAACCCCAGTAATGGTGATGGAGGCGGCTTTGTGGGAATCGTATTTACCCGCTTCCTGGCTCCAAAAATGTTCTGAGGGTAATGCTGATCAACTAGTGATGGATCTGGGGGAGGAACCGTTCAACTGGCAGGATCGTGTTCGTCTCGTTCCCTATCGTGGAATTAACAAAAGTCATTCCTTTATGCTCGCACTCAAACCAGATCGAGTAGAGGTGGTGATGAATGGGATTCATTTTGTACATCATCGAGTGCTGATTGGCTTGGACGGGGGAAAGTTGTCGGCAGAGGGCAAATACCGTGCCATCATCCATCCAGATGTGACGGCACACGAAGAGGGGGGTGCCGATTCAAGCTTGAAACGAGAAGCATATGCTAGTGATCATTTTACAGAATCAGGATAATGGAGAAGAGTACAGGACAAGGTTTAAAGACGAGGAGAAACATTCGATGCTGAAATTGGACGGAGCCAGTAAGACTTGTACTATTTCCAAAAGGGGGAGAATGATATGAGGAAACAAATGAATTTAAAGATGAAATTTAGGCTAGCATGGCAACTGCAATATTATCGTATTTTATTTTTATTCGGGCTGAAAAGTGAAGAAATTTATTATATTGGCGGTAGCGAGGCGCTCCCCCCTCCATTAACAAGAGACGAGGAAGAGTATTTGCTTGGAAAGCTTTCTTCTGGAGATGCGGCAGTAAGGTCGATGCTAATTGAGAGAAACTTGCGGTTAGTCGTGTATATCGCCCGTAAATTTGAAAATACGGGAATCAACATTGAGGATCTCGTATCCATCGGTGCTATTGGGCTGATTAAAGCGGTGAACACTTTTGATCCAGAGAAGAAAATCAAACTTGCCACCTATGCATCTCGATGCATTGAAAATGAGATTTTAATGTATTTGCGTCGTAATAGCAAAACGAGAACAGAAGTTTCTTTTGATGAGCCTCTGAATATCGATTGGGATGGTAATGAGTTGTTGCTTTCCGATGTGATGGGCACGGAAAATGATACCATTTACCGTAATATTGAGGAGCAAGTAGATCGTAAATTATTGCATAAGGCACTGGATAAGTTGACGGATCGAGAGCGTTTGATTATGGAACTGCGCTTCGGCTTACAAGACGGAGAAGAGAAGACACAGAAGGATGTTGCTGACCTGCTGGGTATATCGCAATCGTATATTTCGCGTCTGGAAAAACGAATTATAAAGCGCTTACGAAAAGAATTCAATAAAATGGTATAATGCTTGGGGATATCCGGAAGCGATGGAAACGGCGAATAAAAAAATGCCCTCAGGAGATAATGTACATTAATGTTGCTCCTTGGGAGGTAAGACACGATGACCCGAAACAAAGTGGAAATTTGCGGTGTGGATACCGCCAAACTGCCGGTATTAACCAATGCAGAGATGCGCGAGCTGTTCACATCACTTCAGCAAAATAATGAACGATCAGCCAGAGAAAAATTGGTCAACGGCAATCTCCGGCTCGTCCTGAGTGTGATTCAGCGTTTTAACAATCGGGGGGAGTTTGTGGACGATTTGTTCCAGGTAGGATGCATCGGCCTGATGAAGGCGATTGATAATTTTGACCTTTCGCAAAACGTAAAGTTCTCCACTTATGCGGTGCCGATGATCATCGGAGAGATCCGCCGTTATTTGCGGGATAACAATCCGATCCGTGTGTCCCGTTCGTTGCGGGATATTGCATATAAGGCGCTTCAGGTGCGGGACAGTCTGACAAATCTGAACTCGCGGGAACCAACGATTTTTGAAATATCAGAGGTGCTGAACGTGCCTAAAGAAGATGTTGTGTTCGCATTGGATGCGATTCAGGATCCAGTTTCGCTGTTCGAGCCGATATATCACGACGGGGGCGACCCAATCTATGTGATGGATCAGATCAGTGATGACAGAAATAAAGACGTCTCATGGATTGAGGAAATCGCTCTCCGGGAAGCGATGCATCGCCTGGGCCAGCGTGAAAAGATGATATTGTCTATGCGTTTTTATGAAGGAAAGACGCAAATGGAGGTTGCCGACGAAATCGGTATCTCTCAAGCCCAGGTTTCGAGATTAGAGAAGTCGGCTATACAGCAAATGCAAAAACATGTAAAGTCCTAATGAAATGAATGCTTGAATGATTCAGTGATAAAAACGATCCCGTGCGGATCGTTTTTGCGTTTGCAGGACATTTTTTGGGCTCTCCCACTCATATAGTGAAATAAAGGATGTGATGCGTGTGAATGCACCGGAAACGTCAGTAAGAGCCATGAAAATTTCCGAGTTTCAAACCAAGGATGTCATTAACATTGTAGATGGACGACGTCTAGGACAAATCAGTGATCTGGAGATTGACGTACGACAAGGGAAAATTGAAGCTATTGTGGTTCCGGGCAGCAGCCGATTCATGGGTTGGTTTGGAGGGGGAAGCGAATTGGTTATTCCGTGGCGCAACATTGTGAAAATTGGTTCGGATGTTGTGCTTGTTCGACTGGAGGGATTGCATGAGCCGCCGGATGAGAGGGAGGAAAAGTCTTATATCGAACGTCAGGAACGGAATGACCGACGGGGCTTTTGAACAGCAGGTACACGTAATTTAGTATGTTGTGAAGACACAGCGGCGGCTTTTTGGTACACTGGGCAGTAGAGGTGAGAACGAAATGGAACCGTTTATAGTGAATACCGAGGCTAGAGGGACTACGCCCATGCAAGATGGCGGACGTCCCGTGCCAGAGTTGTTATATATCCAATCTTGGGAGCGGCAGGTTCAGGGATTAACAGTGGGGTTTACAGGGCGTCATGGCGGTGTCAGCGAAGCGCCATACGACAGTTTGAACTGTGCGTTTCATGTAGGCGATGACCCCGTGAAAGTCATTCGCAATCGCCGACTGATTGCTGAGCAGCTTGGTTTTGCTGCTGAAGCGTGGACGTGCGGCGAGCAGGTCCACGGTAATCATGTTGCTGCTGTCCAGGCTACCGATCGTGGGCGAGGCTTTATGGATCGTGCCTCAGCTTTTCAGGACACAGATGGACTTGTGACGAATATACCAGGCATTTTGCTGACGTCCTTTTATGCGGACTGTGTACCCTTATATTTTTGTGATCCCGTGCATCGTGTGATTGGATTGGCGCATGCAGGCTGGAAGGGAACAGTTGCGGAGATTGTGTTGAAAATGGTACAGACCATGCAAACTGAATATGGATCTCAGCCGTCCGATATACTAGCAGCTATTGGTCCTTCTATTGGTCCTGAATCCTATGAGGTAGATGAGCATGTGATGAATCAAATCCGGGTTTTAGAGCATGATTGCCCGGGTAATGATAAATGGGAAGGTTCTGTTTATTTCCCCTTAACTGGTGGAAAAACACTACTCGACTTGAAACAATGCAATCGACACATTATGATGAAAGCAGGAATATTGCCGAGCCATATCGAATGTACTACCTTGTGCACGAGTAGCCGCAGCGATTTATTTTTTTCATATCGCAAGGAAGGCGGCGTTACAGGAAGAATGGCGAGTTGGATTGGTCTGGAAGAGAGGTGAGTCCTCCCGTGTCTTTGGAGGAACGAATTAAAGAAGTTAACGCCCGTATCGAAGCGGCATGTGCCCGTAGCGGACGTTCGCGTGATGAAGTAAATGTGATCGCTGTCACGAAATATGTTTCGGCGGCGGCAATGGCATCCGTATTGGATAACGACTTGGAGCATGTGGGCGAAAATCGCTGGCAGGATGCTGCGGATAAATGGAGCAAGTTGGGTGATCGGGGAACGTGGCATTTTATTGGTCATCTCCAAACGAATAAGGTTAAAGATGTAATTGGAAAATTTAGATTTATACATTCGCTTGATCGCTTATCGCTTGCTCAGGAATTGGACAAGAAGGCAGCCGCTTTGGGACTGCGAGTCAAAGCTTTTGTGCAAGTCAATATTTCTGGGGAAATTTCAAAATACGGCTTATCCTCCGAGGCAGTTGCCCCTTTCCTGGAACAAATTCGCGAGTTGGAACATGTGGATGTAATCGGCCTGATGACCATGGCTCCTCATGAGGAAAACCCAGAACATACTCGACCTGTGTTTCGGGGATTACGTGAACTGCGTGATCGGTTAAATGGACAAGCTTTGACTAGAGAACCTATCGTTCACTTGTCTATGGGGATGTCCAATGATTTTGAAGTGGCGGTTGAAGAAGGAGCGACTTGGTTGCGGCTTGGTTCCGTACTGGTCGGACGAGAGGAGGATTTTCAGTGGGCGTAATGAATAAGTTCATGAACTTTCTGGGCCTTCAGGAAGAAGAGGAAGTTATAGAGCGAGAGGTTATGAATACGCCGGAAGATCAAGAAATTGAAACCCCAAGCTTTGATAAACGTAAGAACCAGAAGGGCACGAATGTTGTCAGCATCCATTCACAAAAAAATGTGAAAGTTGTTCTGTATGAGCCGCGTTCTTACGATGAAGCACAGGAAATCGCCGACCATATCCGTTCCCACCGGACCGTCGTGGTTAACTTGCAACGAATTCGCAAGGATCAGGCGCTACGCATCATTGATTTTTTGAGTGGCACTGTGTATGCACTGAGTGGCGGCATTTCGAAGGTCGGTAACAATATTTTTCTGTGCACACCGGATACGGTTGAAATTCAAGGCTCCATTACGGAGATACTGGCTGACACTGAACAAGAACTTAACAGAATGAGGTGAGCTTTTCTTGATCGAGGTAATTTACTGGCTATTTCAGATTTATTCGTACATGATCATTGCATATGTCCTGCTGTCATGGCTTCCTAATGCCAGAGAGAGTGTGATCGGTGATTTACTTGCCAGGTTTGTGGAGCCATATTTGTCTCCTTTCCGCAGGTTTATACCGCCAATCTTCGGGATGATTGATATTTCACCTATCGTAGCGCTGATTGCTCTGCGTTTTGCATCGTACGGTTTGATTTCTTTAATCGGCAATTTCGTCTAGGAGGATTTATGCGGACTGAGATTTATGAGCATTTTCACCCGGATGAACGGGATTATGTGGATCGTGCTTCCGAATGGATCAGTCATGCGGGAGCTTATCATGAGCAGAAGCTGACTGATTTTTTGGATCCGCGGCAACAGTACATATTGGAGACACTTGCTTCGAAGGAAGACAAGGTCACGATTAGGGTAGATGGCGGATACATGGCTTCGGAACGAAAGCGGGCGCTGATTGCGCCCGATTATTCGTATTTGGACGATGAGGAAATGGGAATTCAGGTCCTTTCCATCACTTCTGATGATCATAAAATCAATACCCTTGAGCACGGCGATTATCTAGGTGCCATTTTGGGGCTTGGGATCAAGCGTGGCAAAATCGGGGACATTCATGTGCTGGATGATGGGTGTCATGTATTGGTGGCGTCAGAGATTGGAGATTTTATGACCATGCATTTGCAGCAGGTACATCGTGTTCATGTATGGACAGAACTGTTGCCAGTAGCAAGTCTCCGAACGAAGGAAGTCGCATTAGAGGCGATGGATCTGACGGTGGCTTCTTTGCGCCTGGACGGGATTGCTAGTGACGTCTACAAATTGAGCCGCAGTAAAATATTAACACCGATTCGAGCGGGACGATGTCGGGTAAACTGGAAGGTGGAGGAGAATCCATCGACTTCACTTAAAGTTGGGGACGTTATTTCCATGCAGGGATTTGGGCGTTTTAAAGTGCTTGAAACAGACGGGATGACAAAAAAGGGTAGATTCCGTGTCAAAATTGGTAAGTTTGTATAGCTGAAGGCAGGATTCATGAGATTTCTGTCGAAAGAATTAACCTATAGCGTTGAACTGGAACGATTTTGCTCTGTACAGTATTCACAAAACGGGGTATGATGACCGATAGATGATATTGAGCGTCGTGACGCGGAAAATGAATTTTTTGTCAATCTTATAGGAGGTGGACGGCATGCCATTAACGCCATTGGATATACATAATAAGGAATTTGCCCGCCGGCTTCGCGGTTATGATGAGGATCAAGTTAATGAATTTTTGGATCAGGTGATCAAGGACTACGAGGGCGTTATCCGTGAAAATAAAGAATTGAGCACCCAGTTGTTGAACGTACAGGAGAAGCTCGATCATTTCGCGACAATTGAGGATACACTGAGCAAGACAATTATTGTCGCGCAGGAAGCAGCTGATGAAGTTCGCAACAACGCCAAGAAAGAATCTCAACTGATCGTGAAGGAAGCGGAAAAAAATGCGGATCGTATTGTGAACGAAGCATTGTCCAAATCCCGTAAAATCGCGTTGGAGGTTGAAGAGCTGAAGAAACAGGCTTCAATTTACCGAGCACGGTTTCGTACATTGGTGGAAGCGCAGCTCGACTTGTTAAGCCAAGATGGCTGGGAAGCACTTGAAAACCGGGAACGCGAAGTGCTGGAGCGCGAGCGTGAAATGAAAGAAATTTACTAATTTTGATTTCTGACAAGCTTTTATTAGGTCTTGTTAGGGTTGACTTTTATCTTTAAACAGGCTATAACTGTAAATACTATACTGAATTCAACGATTATCCGTCTATCGGTTGATGGTTGTGATTCAAGGCAACGATGTTGCTGATTTAAGATTTCGATGAATTTAACATGTTTAATTCGTTGATGGGAACGAGTACGTCATGATTTGTCCCTCAGAGAGTTGGCCTACCGGTGCAAGCCAACGTTCAGAACATGACTGAAGATCCTCCCGGAGAAGTGAGCTGAAGCGCTTAAACTTGGGGCGTGTGTAAGCGATCACCGTTTGCCATGCGTTATAATGGCGCCCTGCTGAAGTAGAGTAGGGCTCAGAGAGTCGTGACAAGATCGTCTTTTTAGATTGGTCTATTTACGGAATCAGGGTGGTAACGCGAGCACAGTCTCGTCCCTTTTACAGGGATGGGGCTTTTTTTGTTGCTTTTTTAAGTGCGCTAGAACAATTAATGATGAGCAGAGAGGAAGTATAACGTTATGAACAGAGTGGATGTTAAAGAAAAAGCACGGTCACGTGACCTACGCATCCTGAGCAAATGGAAACAGGAGGACACATTCCGTAAATCCATTACCAATCGTGAAGGAAAGCCCAATTTTGTGTTTTATGAGGGCCCACCAACAGCTAACGGCAAACCACACATCGGTCATGTGCTGGGTCGCGTAATTAAGGATTTCGTCGGCCGCTATCAGACTATGAAGGGATATCGTGTCGTACGGAAGGCGGGTTGGGATACGCATGGCCTGCCGGTGGAACTGGGTGTGCAAAAGCAACTGGGGATCTCCCACAAACCTGAAATTGAAGAATATGGTGTTGAGAAATTTATTAAAAAATGTAAAGCGAGCGTGTTTGAATACGAGCAGCAATGGCGCGATTTAACCGAAGCGATCGGATACTGGACAGACCTTGATCACCCGTACATTACCTTGGACAATAACTATATCGAGAGCGTATGGAACATTTTGGCGACGATTCATGAGAAAGACCTGCTGTATCGTGGTCATCGTGTGAGTCCGTATTGCCCGGATTGTCAGACGACGCTAAGTTCCCATGAAGTAGCACAGGGCTACAAAGATGTAAAGGATCTGAGTGCCACGGCCAAATTCAAGCTGCATAGCAGTGGTGAATATGTACTGGCCTGGACGACAACACCTTGGACCTTGCCGAGCCACGTGGCGCTCGCTGTCAACCCTGAGCTGGAATACGCACGTGTGAAGCAAGAAGATGGTGTATACATCGTTGCTAAAAATCTGGTTGAGACCGTAATTAAAGGTGATCATGAAGTGATTGGCACACTATCGGGTTCTGAACTGGTAGGCCAAACCTATACCCCGCCATTTACTTATTTTCAGGTGGAAAAGGGCAACCAAATTCTGGGTGCGAAGTTCGTAACAGACTCCAGCGGTACAGGTATCGTTCATATGGCTCCGGCACATGGTGAGGATGACTATCGCGTATGTCGTGAAAATGGTGTTGGGTTTATCAACGTAGTGGATCTTCAAGGTAACTATGTAGCTGAAATCACTGATTTTGCAGGCCGTTTTGTGAAAGATTGCGATGTAGATATTGTGAAAATGCTATCCGAAAAAGGTTTGCTGTACAGCAAGGAAAAATACGAGCATAGCTATCCGTTTTGCTGGCGCTGCGATACTCCATTACTGTACTATGCTATGGACAGCTGGTTTATCAAAACAACTGCGATCAAGGATCAACTGATTGCCAACAACAGCGAAGTTGAATGGTACCCAGGTCATGTACGCGAAGGACGCTTTGGCAAGTTTTTGGAGGAACTGGTGGACTGGAACATCAGTCGTGATCGCTATTGGGGTACACCGCTTAATATCTGGGTTTGTGAGGAAACTGGAGAACAGTTCGCACCCCACAGTATTGCTGAGTTGAGAGAACGTGCGATTGGGGACGTGCCGGCGGATATCGAGCTACATAAACCATATGTAGATGATATCAAGGTTCGTAGCCAATGCGGTAAATACGAAATGACTCGCACACCGGAAGTCATCGACGTATGGTTCGATAGCGGTTCTATGCCGTTTGCACAGCATCATTATCCTTTTGAGAATAATGAAACGTTCGAGCAGCAATTTCCAGCAGATATGATCTGTGAAGGGATTGACCAGACTCGTGGCTGGTTCTATAGCTTGCTTGCGGTTTCGACTATGCTGACTGGCAAAGCTCCTTACAAAGCTGTCATGGCAACAGGCCATGTACTGGATGAGCAGGGTCAGAAAATGTCCAAATCGAAGGGCAATGTTATCGATCCGTGGGAAGTAATTGACGAGTACGGTACAGACGCTTTCCGCTGGGCATTGCTCTCCGATAGCGCACCATGGAATAGCAAACGTTTTTCCAAAGGCATCGTAGGCGAAGCTAAATCGAAGCTGGTAGATACGCTTGTCAATACACACGCATTTCTGACTTTGTATGCAGATATTGACGGATTTGATCCGGCACAGCATCCGTTCAAGCCATCGGCACACAAATTGGATCGCTGGATTTTGTCCCGTCTGAACAGCTTAATTTTGGTTGTGGACAAAGCATTGTCTGTCAATGACTTCCTGAACTCTGCCAAAGCGATTGAGTCGTTTGTGGATGAACTGAGTAACTGGTATATCCGTCGTTCACGTGATCGATTCTGGGGTAACGGGCTTACAGAAGATAAGCTGGATGCGTACCGCACACTGACGAAGGTGCTGTTAACGACGGCGAAGCTGCTTGCACCGTTCACACCGCTGCTTGCTGAGGATATTTACCTCAACCTGAGCAATGGGGAAAGTGTTCATCTGGATGACTATCCGTCTGCCAATGAATCCTTAATTGATCTGGAACTGGAGCGAGATATGGAAACGGCACGTCGCGTCGTTGAATTAGCACGTAATGTCCGTAACGAAACGGGTTTGAAAACACGTCAACCGTTGTCTGAGTTGATTCTGTCTATGGATCAGGATTTTGACCTGGGTGGCTATGAGGAAATCATCAAAGATGAGATCAATGTGAAGCATATTCATGTTGAGACGGACGATAGCGGATTTGTAGATTTTACATTGAAGCTGAATTTGAAAGTGGCAGGCAAGAAATACGGCAAAAATGTCGGATTCCTACAAAATCTTTTCAAGGGAATGTCTGCTGAAGAAACTCGTTCTGTTTTAGAAAAAGGGGTACTGAACGTGGCTTCTCCAGAAGGAGAAGAGTTGCAAGTTACAGCTGAGGAATTGCTGGTGGAGAAAAAAGCGAAAGAAGGCTTCGCTTCTGCTTCTGGCTATGGCTTAACGGTAGCGTTGAACACAGACATTACACCGGAGCTTGAGCAAGAGGGCTGGGTACGTGAAGTGGTTCGTGCGGTACAAGACTACCGCAAAAAGCTGGATCTGCCGATTGAAAAGTATGTAGCATTGACGTTGGATGTAGACAACGACTTGCGTCAGGCGATCGAAAGCTTCGACTCTGTGTTGCGTGAGAACGTATTGGTAACCACGGTGACATTCGGTCAAGCCGAACCAGCGGAACATGTAGAAGTGAATGGCAAAACGATCGGCGTTCATATTGGGGAATAATTACAAGCCCCCTGTCCCATAATACAATAACAGGCAGCATATAAAAACGAGCCTAAGCATCGGAAACGGGTTTCCTCCGTTACGTGCTTCGGCTCGTTTGCTGCTTTCGGGGCAGCCATGGGAAAAGGGGGATTGTGCATATGACAGCACGGTCAAGGCGCAGACTGGGAAGGAGTCTCCGAGGGATGAACGGAGAAGGGGCCGCCATAGCCTCAGATAAGGGAATAGCAGGTGACCAGGCAGAGAAACTAAGTCGTGTGGAAAAGCTGGTGCAAGCTGTATCAGAGCAGATGGAACGAACACGTATTGCAGATTACGCTTTGCTGCTGAATAAGCCTTGGCGATTACTTTGGCTAAACCTAATATCAGGTGTTTCCCGTGGAATCGGCATTGCGCTAGGGTTTACTTTTTTTGCCGCTACCATAATTTATGTGCTGCAAGTGCTCGGAGCGTTGAATTTGCCGATTATCGGTGATTATATCGCTGATATTGTACGGATCGTACAGCGACAATTAGAGCTTACTACCTACTAGGGCGTTTCACTTTTAAGCTTCCGATTCGTCCTCGTGCAAATCTGGCTCCAGCAGACCTTCACCCTCGCCATCTTCTATATAACGCTGATAAATAGAACTGCGGACAATGGATACATTTCTGCCATAAATGTCAGTAGCGACAAAGCTTTCATATGGCTCTACGAAGCCCATATTATCATCGCCAGCTTCAATTTCCATATCATCATAGCGGTGGATTTCACCACTTTCCGCCATGGCCGGAGTGTTAGAGGTTCCCCAATTTTCAACGATCTGCCAAGCATCTTCACCGTCAAAGCCGTTTTGTTCTTCACGCTCATCCAGGCTTGTTCTACCGAACGCGGGAGCGAGAAATTCTTCCTCCACCGGACGGTTGTTGGATACTTCTGTCTCAGGACTGTATTCTTTGCAATAAATGGTATAGGGAACAGCCAACAGGCGTTCATAGGGGATGGGTTTGCCGCTGGCGGCGCAAATGCCATAGGTTCCCTTATCCATAGCCATCAAGGCTGATTTGATACGTTCCAATTGAAACTCGTCATGCTCCAGTAAGGAAATATCTTTGGCTCGCTCATAGGTTTCGGTAGCTAGATCGCCTGGATGGTTATCGATGGGAGAAAGCTCACCGGTTTGGTCGCGTTGAGAATCGCCGAGTCCATAATGGTCGTTGTTTTGCAAACGATGCTCAATTTCCTTTTTGCGTTCCAGCAGTTCGTTACGCAAGCCCTGCAATTGTTGCTCCGTCAATGGGGACATGGAATCCTCTCCTTGTTCTAGATTTACATGCATGCGTTGTGTCAGGTATGCTCCTTGTAGTGTGCACCGGGAAGACCTCTTTTACATAGGAAATTCTAATCAAATGTGATTGAGTTCATTCCATTTAAGGACTATGCTCGATAGCCTGCAGGACTCGTGGACGATCTGAGAAGGCTTATGCTACAATAAATGGGTTCGACAACGGATATAAGCGGATCGGAGTGACGAAGGACTGTGATTTATTTTGGTATTGCGCTAATTATTTTTTTGATTGATCAGGGTGTCAAATATTTGGTGGCTACGCGGATGGAATTGTACGAGCAAATACCAGTCATCGGCAATTTCTTTTTAATCACCTCTCATCGTAATCGCGGAGCCGCTTTTGGGATTTTGGAAGGGCAACGCTGGCTTTTTATCGTGATTACAATTGTAGTTGTGATCGGGATCGTATGGTACCTGAGAAAAACGGTCAGAGCTGGGCAAAAACTACTTCCTGTTGCGCTAAGTTTGGTGCTTGGGGGAGCGGTTGGTAATTTTTTGGATCGAGCTATTTCTGGAGAAGTAGTTGATTTTGCACAGTTCAATTTTGGAAGCTACACATTCCCGATTTTTAATGTGGCAGACTCGGCAATTGTCATCGGTGTTGCACTGATTATTTTGGATACATTGCTGGAATCGCGTCGGGAAAAAGGGAATGGCAATGATAGCGTTGAAGGGAAGTCATAGCATGAACGAAGTGAATGAAAACGGCGAAGCCATAGGTCTGTCTTATGAGGACGAACTGGAGGGTGAATCTCTGGAATGGACAGCGGATTCAGAGGATGTCAAAACACGTATAGATAAATACATCGCCGAAGAAATGAAGGAAGTGTCTCGTTCCCAGATCCAGCTGTGGATCGGGAATGGTCGGGTACTGGTGAACGGTGCGGCGGTCAAAGCGAACTACAAGCTGGCTGAAGGAGATCATATCGTACTATCGGTACCTGAACCAGAAAGTGTAGATATTATGCCGGAAAATATTCCGCTAGATGTCGTATACGAGGATTCGGACGTTATTGTCATTAACAAGCAACGTGGTCTAGTTGTGCATCCTGCACCAGGACACTCCTCGGGAACACTGGTCAACGCACTGATGTACCACTGCCATGACCTTTCCGGCATTAACGGGGAATTACGTCCCGGTATTGTTCACCGTATTGATAAGGATACATCAGGACTGCTGATGGCAGCTAAAAATGATCAGGCCCACGCATCACTTGCAGCACAGCTGAAGGATCATAGCGTGACTCGGAAATATATAGCATTGGTCCACGGTCATTTGAGTCACGATCAGGGAACCGTAGATGCTCCGATTGGTCGTGATTCAGGTGACCGTAAATTGTTCACGGTTACGGAACGCAACAGCAAGCATGCAGTTACCCATTTTCTCGTCATTGAACGGTTAGGTGATTATACCCTGCTTGAACTTCAATTGGAGACAGGACGGACACACCAAATTCGTGTTCACATGAAATTCATTGGACATCCATTGGTTGGCGACCCTATGTATGGACGCAGTAAAGGGGTTCGTATGGATGGCCAAGCGCTGCATGCAGCGGTTCTGGGATTTAAGCATCCAACTACTGGAGAGTACTTAGAATTTAGCAGACCGATCCCTCCTGATATGGAGGACGTATTAACGTCCTTGCGTAGTCGCTAAAATAATGATGATTTGCTCTGCTTTCCTATTCAAAAACTTGAATAAATTATTAAGTATAACCGCCTAAATGGCGGTTTTTTTATTGTCTGAATAGGAATGGGTAAAAACAACTATGGATAATTATACAATTAGGATGTATAATTATTAAAGTGCTTCCGGTGGTTCCGGTTGAACGGGTGTTGACACGAGATTTTCAATCTGTCATACTTCTTGTAGTTGCGATGGACTTTGTCCGAGAGATGGTTAACCATCTCACACTATGAGAAACAGGACAAAGGAAATCCTGAATAGCACCTTTAAATCAGTCCCGTGAGGCTGGCAAGGTAACGTGAATGGATCACTGATCAGTGCATCCGCTGCGGCGGTATGTCTTCAGTGTGTCCGACAGATCGGAGAACAGTGGAAGACTGTTCATACGAGACTCCTTGCCAAACTTGGGCAAGGAGTCTTTTTTGTATCCGAACACGGGACCAGGTCTGAAGGGAACATCACCTGAGGAGGCTGGAAGCATGAGTATTGAAACACATGTACTGATGGATGAAATTGCGATTCGTCGGGCATTAACGCGGATTGCACATGAAATTTTGGAGAAAAACAAGGGTATTGACGATTGCGTACTCGTAGGTATTCGAACACGCGGAGTTCATCTGGCGCAGCGCTTGGCTGAAAAAATTGCTGAAATTGAAGGCGCACCAATTCCATGGGGAGAGCTAGATGTCACAGCCTACCGGGATGACCGGAGCAGCGTTGCCGAGGCTAAAGGAAATGGAAAAGAGCTTTTGATGAATCCCGCTGACGTATCGGTTCATGATAAGAAAGTCATTCTCTTTGACGATGTGCTGTACACAGGCCGTACTATTCGCGCGGCGATGGATGCATTGATGGACTGCGGACGACCGCAAATGATCCAGCTGGCTGTGCTAGCAGATCGCGGACACCGTGAGCTTCCGATTCGTCCGGATTACATCGGCAAGAACATCCCGACCTCCAAATCTGAGGAAATCGTAGTTGCACTTCAGGAGACGGACGGTAAGGACGAAGTGACGATCATTCAGAACCGGGGGGAATAGGTATGATCACAACAGCCAGTCAACTTAGAGAACGTAGCCTGCTCGGATTAAAAGAACTTAGCCGAAATGAAATTGAGTCGATTCTGGATCGTGCTCAGTATTGGGAATCACAGCCGCAAAAACTGATTCCAGTCCTACAGTCACGCTTCGCGGCCAACATGTTTTTTGAAAATAGTACACGCACACGCTTTTCCTTTGAAATGGCGGAGAAGCGACTCGGCGCTCAGGTTTTGAACTTTTCCGCTGCGGCTTCCAGTGTGGAAAAAGGGGAGTCCATTTACGATACTGTGCGTACGCTTGAATCCATGGGCATTGATGCTGGAGTCATTCGCTTAAAGCCAGCCGGAGTGCTGCAAGAGCTTGCTGAGAAGGTCAGTGTTCCGCTGGTTAATGCGGGAGACGGCAACAATGAACATCCAACGCAGGCTTTGCTAGACCTCTACACCATGCGCAAAACTTTCGGTGAGCTTAAAGGCTTGAGAGTATCCATCATAGGAGACATTTTGCACAGCCGTGTAGCTCGCTCGAATCTGTGGGCCTTGCAAAAATTCGGAGCCGAGGTTAGCTTCTGTGCACCAGACAATATGCAGGCATCTGATCTTGCAACGTACGCGCCTTATGTGCCGATGCAAGAAGCATTGCAGGCAGACGTAGTCATGATGCTGCGGGTCCAGCTGGAACGGCATGCCGAAGGAATGTTGCGCTCAGCGGATGAGTACCGAGAGCAGTACGGTTTGACAGAAGAAAGAGCAGCAAGCCTTAAGTCCGGAACAATTATCATGCACCCGGCTCCAGTGAATCGAAATGTGGAGATCGACAGTGCAGTTGTGGAAAGCGAGCAATCGCGAATTTTTCCGCAAATGGCCAACGGGGTTCCGATCCGCATGGCGGTTATGGAACGGGCAATGAAGCTGTAGAAGCTGTCAGCAGGATCGTAGGGAAAAAGTTGCAAAAAACCTGAGCGGAGGAATATTTCAGATGAAACAATTAATTATGAATGCAAGCGTATTGAACGAGCAGGGCGAGGCTGAATTGAAATCCATCCTAATTGCCGATGGGAAAATTTTAGCTATCGCAAATGCGGATGCCGGAGTTAGCCTACTTGTGGAAGAAGGGGCATCTGGGCAAGAGCTCGATGTCGAAAAAATCGACGCCCAGGGAAAACTGGTCATCCCTGGTCTGATCGACATGCATGTGCATCTGAGAGAACCTGGCTTTGAATATAAAGAAACCATTGAAACAGGTAGCCGCGCTGCGGTGAAAGGTGGATTTACCACGATTGCCTGCATGCCGAACACACGTCCGGTTACGGACAATGTAGACACGGTTCAGCTGGTGCTGAAAAAGGGGCAAGAGGCTGGGCTGGCCAAGGTACTTCCTTACGCAGCCATCACGAAAAACGAACTGGGACGAGAACTGACGGATTTTGAAGCGCTCAAAGCAGCAGGTGCAATCGGCTTTACTGATGACGGAGTCGGAGTGCAGAGTGCGCAAATGATGAAAGATGCCATGTCACGAGCCAAAGCGCTGGATATGCCAGTCATTGCACATTGTGAAGATAACACACTTGTTGTAGGAGCAGCGGTGACGGACGGTGAATTTGCCAAGCGTCACGGACTTAAAGGTATCCCCAATGAATCCGAGGCGATCCATGTTGGGCGTGACATCCTGCTATCCGAGGCAACCGGGGCACATTATCATGTATGCCATGTCAGCACAGAGCAATCGGTGCGGTTGATTCGCCATGCAAAATCTTTTGGCATCAAAGTCACTGCTGAGGTATGCCCGCATCACTTGGTACTGTCCGATGAGGACATTCCTGGGCTGGATGCCAACTGGAAAATGAATCCTCCACTACGTTCCCCGCGTGATGTACAGGCATGCATCGAGGGGCTGGAGGACGGAACGATTGATATCATCGTAACTGACCATGCAGCACACAGTGAGGAAGAGAAGGCAAAAGGGTTGGAGCTGGCGCCATTTGGAATCGTCGGATTTGAAACGGCCTTTCCACTGCTGTACACCAAATTCGTAGCTACCGGGAAATGGACGCTGGACTTTCTGGTGCGCCGTATGACGACTGACCCAGCGCGTGTCTTCCGCCTTGATACAGGACGTCTGGAAGAGGGAGCACCCGCTGACCTGACCATGATTGATCTGGAGCAGGAGCAGGCAGTTGATCCACAAACGTTTGCCAGCAAAGGACGCAACACTCCTTTTACAGGCTGGAAGCTCAAAGGCTGGCCGGTAAAAACTTGGGTAGACGGCAAACTGGTATGGTCTGCTGACGAAGCAAAATAATACACAACTACTTAAAAAATAGAACCTTATAGCAGGAAACAAAATAGAGGAGTGAGACGGGATGCAGGCAAGATTGTTACTTCAGGACGGCACGCTGTTTACAGGCACATCATTTGGTGCAGAAGGTGAAAAAACAGGCGAGGTCGTTTTCAACACAGGGATTACAGGCTATCAAGAGGTGCTGACGGATCCCTCTTATTGCGGACAAATCGTAACCATGACTTACCCGCTGATTGGTAATTATGGAATTACTCGTGATGATTTTGAATCGGTACGGCCTTATGTTCATGGCTTTGCTGTTCGACATTACGAGCCGGCGCCAAGTAACTGGCGTGCTCAATACAGCGTGGGCGATTTGCTGAAGGAATATGGCATCATTGGCATTAGCGACATCGACACCCGCATGCTCACCCGGATTATTCGCCATCACGGCACAATGAAGGGCATTTTGACGACTGGTTCCCAGCCGGTGGAAGAACTAAAAGAAATGATGTCCGACATGACCATAGAAGAACTGCGCAATCAGGTTCCTTTGACTTCTACACCTCATCCGTACAGCAGCCCTGGCAACGGAGAACGGATCGTATTGATTGACTATGGTGCCAAGAGCGGCATCCTGCGCGAACTGAATAAACGGGACTGCGATGTGGTTGTCGTTCCGCATGATACGACGGCCGAAGAAATTCGTCGCTTAGATCCAGACGGTATACAGCTGTCCAACGGTCCTGGAGATCCGAAAGACGTACCGCATGCTGTCCGTACGGTGGCTGAACTGCTAGGAGAATACCCTATTTTCGGGATTTGCTTGGGACACCAGTTGTTTGCCTTAGCTTCGGGAGCGGATACGGAAAAGCTGAAATTTGGACATCGCGGTGGTAACCATCCGGTGAAAGAACTGGAGAGCGGCCGTTGCTTCATTACATCACAAAATCACGGGTACACAGTGAATGAGGATTCGATCCAAGGAACTGAGCTTGAAGTGACGCATATTAATAACAACGATAAAACGATCGAGGGTCTTAAACATACTAAATATCCTGCGTTTTCGGTGCAATATCACCCAGAGGCTGCACCTGGCCCTTACGATAATGGCTACCTGTTTGACCGCTTTCTGGATATGATTCGTGAACACAAAAGAAATCAACCAAAGCAACCGCGTCAGGCTGCTATCGCCGCCGCAGTGAGAGGAGAGCGCTAATATGCCGAAAAATACAGAACTTAAAAAAATACTCGTGATCGGTTCCGGTCCTATTGTTATTGGTCAGGCAGCAGAATTCGATTACGCTGGTACACAAGCTTGTCAAGCGCTCAAAGAAGAAGGCGTCGAGGTAGTACTGATTAACAGTAACCCGGCAACCATCATGACAGACACCAATATGGCAGACAAAGTATATATCGAGCCGATTACACTGGATTTTGTAACACAGATTATCCGTCAGGAGCGTCCAGATGGTCTACTTCCTACACTGGGAGGACAGACAGGTCTGAATATGGCAGTGGAACTGGCTCGCGCAGGGGTGTTGGAGCGCGAAAACGTTAAGCTGCTGGGAACTCAACTGAATTCAATTGAAAAAGCCGAAGACCGGGACTTGTTCCGCGACCTGATGCGTGAGTTGGAACAGCCCGTGCCGGAGAGTGTAATTGTAACGACATTGGAAGAATCGCTGGAATTTGCTAACGAAATCGGTTATCCCATTATCGTTCGCCCGGCTTATACGCTGGGAGGTACAGGCGGTGGGATCTGCGCCACAGAAGAAGAATTGCGTGAAACAGTAAGCTCTGGCTTGCGTTACAGTCCAATCGGACAATGCTTAGTGGAAAAAAGTATCGCAGGTATGAAGGAAGTCGAATATGAAGTCATGCGTGACGGTAATGACAACTGTATCGTGGTCTGCAATATGGAAAACTTCGATCCGGTCGGCGTGCACACTGGTGACAGTATCGTCGTAGCGCCGAGCCAGACGCTGTCAGATCGTGAGTATCAGATGCTGCGCTCCGCTTCTCTCAAAATTATCCGCGCCCTCAATATCGAAGGCGGCTGTAATGTACAGTTTGCACTGGATCCGCACAGCTATCAATACTACGTGATTGAGGTCAACCCACGGGTGAGTCGTTCCTCGGCACTGGCTTCCAAGGCGACCGGATATCCGATTGCCAAAATGGCGGCCAAAATTGCACTAGGCTACACACTGGATGAAATTGTGAATCCGGTAACGGGACAAACGTATGCTTGCTTTGAGCCGACATTGGATTACATCGTGAGTAAAATACCACGCTGGCCATTTGACAAGTTCATTTCTGCCAACCGCAAACTTGGCACACAAATGAAAGCAACCGGTGAAGTCATGGCCATTGGACGTACATTTGAAGAGTCAATCCATAAAGCGGTTCGTTCTCTGGAAATTGGTGTACATCGCCTGCATCTAAAGGGTGCCGATCAACTATCTGATGAGGTGCTTAAGGATCGTCTGAGTAAAGCAGATGATGAACGCTTGTTCTTGGTAGCCGAGGCATTCCGTCGCGGCTGGAAGCAACAAGATATTCAGGATATAACTAAAATTGATTGGTGGTTCCTCGACAAGGTAGAGGGAATTGTCAAATTTGAATCCACTATCGCAGAAGAGTCTGAGTTGACTTATGAAACACTCTATCAGGCCAAACGAAAAGGATTTACTGACCGCTCCATTGCTGAGATTCGCAGTATGGGTCAACGCAAGAGTATGACAACCGAACCCGAGGTTCGTGAATTCCGTCTAAATCAAAACCTGCGTCCTGTCTACAAAATGGTAGATACGTGTGCGGCCGAGTTTGAAGCCACAACTCCGTACTACTACTCCTCTTATGAGGTGGAAAACGAAGTGATTCCATCCAACAAAGAGAAAGTCATCGTACTCGGCTCAGGACCGATTCGGATCGGGCAAGGGATTGAATTTGACTACTCCACTGTGCATGCGGTGTGGGCTATTCAAAAAGCAGGTTACGAAGCGGTAATTATTAATAACAATCCGGAGACCGTCTCTACAGACTTCAACACATCTGACCGTCTCTACTTTGAGCCACTTTTCTTCGAAGATGTAATGAATGTCATCGAGCAGGAAAAACCGATTGGTGTCATCGTCCAGTTCGGCGGTCAAACGGCGATTAACCTCGCAGCTCCACTTAGTGCGGCAGGCGTAAATATTTTGGGTACGAGTCTGGAAAGTATCGATGAAGCAGAAGACCGGAAAAAGTTCGAACAGCTGCTGTCTCGCCTTGCTATCGCCCAGCCTAAAGGCAATACGGTCACGTCGGTAGATGAAGCGGTAGGAACTGCCCAAGCATTGGGGTACCCAGTTCTGGTACGTCCATCCTACGTCCTGGGCGGACGCGCTATGGAAATTGTGTACTCAGATACGGAATTGCTGCGGTACATGGAAGAAGCGGTTAAAATCAATCCGGAACATCCTGTGCTCATCGACCGTTATATGCTGGGCAAAGAAGTTGAGGTTGACGCCATCTGTGACGGCGAAACGGTCCTAGTACCAGGGATTATGGAACATGTGGAACGGGCAGGGGTTCACTCAGGTGACTCGATCGCAGTGTATCCGCCACAACACTTGTCTGACGAGCTGAAGCAAAAAGTCGTGGACATTACGATCAGCATCGCCAAGGAATTGAAAACGATTGGTCTGGTAAACATTCAGTTCGTCATTCATCAAGATGAGGTGTATGTCATCGAGGTTAACCCTCGTTCCTCACGGACGGTTCCTTTCCTGAGTAAAGTAACGAATATTCCGATGGCGAACCTGGCGACACAGGCCATTTTGGGCGGTAAGCTCAAAGATGCAGGCTACACAGAAGGGCTATGGCCTGAAAGTAATTATGTCTCGGTTAAGGTTCCTGTATTCTCCTTTGCCAAGCTGCGTCGTGTAGAGCCGACACTGGGGCCTGAAATGAAATCTACAGGTGAAGTTATGGGACGCGATATCCAGTATGCGAAAGCATTGTACAAAGGACTCGTAGGCGCAGGTATGAAAATTCCATCTACTGGGGCGATCATCATCACAGTAGCGGATAAGGATAAGGAAGAAGCGGTCGAGCTGATGCAGGGCTTTTATAGACTGGGCTACAAAATTATTGCTACAGGTGGAACGGCAGCAGCCTTGGAACAGGCCCACATTCCAGTGAACACTGTTAACAAGCTAAGTGAGGGCAATCCGAATATTCTGGATATGATCCGTACAGGTGAAGCCAACTTTGTCTTCAACACGCTCACCAAAGGCAAAACGCCAGAGCGTGACGGATTCCGCATCCGCCGCGAAGCAGTTGAAAACGGCATTGTCTGCATGACCTCGCTGGATACAGTGCGCGCTCTGTTAAAAATGCTGGAGACGATTAACTTCACATCCGAATCGATGCCAGTTCTAAGCAACTAACGCGTTATGAATAGATAAGCAAAATAAGTGGTAATGGGAAGGACATTCATCAGCATTTGCTGACGGGTGTCCTTTATCACGGGCAAATATACCCGAATTGATGTGAAAAGGGGCGGTAGAACGGTGAATGAAGCATTTCAGCAGATGGCAGGACGGCTGATGGTTGCGCTAGATTACCCGGATGCACAACAGGCTGAGCAGTTAATTCGGCAGCTGGAGGGAATTCCTTGTTATATAAAAGTGGGTATGCAGCTGTTTTATAGCGCAGGACCAGCTTTTGTAGAACAATTAAAATCAAGAGGATACTCCGTATTTCTGGATTTGAAAATGCACGATATCCCTAACACGGTACGTGGAGGGGCAGAGAGTATTACCCGTCTAGGGGTGGATATGTTTAACGTACACGCTGCTGGAGGCCGCAGTATGATGTCGGCCGCCAGATCCGGAGCCGAAGCAGCGATTTCCGCAGACAGCTCACTTACCATGCCGCTCATTATTGCAGTCACACAGCTGACCAGCACGGATCAGACGACCATGAATACAGAGTTGGGCATTCCGGGCACGGTGCAGGATGCTGTCGTTCGTTATGCACAATTGACACGTGAGGCTGGGCTGGACGGTGTGGTAGCATCCCCATTAGAAGTGCCTGCAATTCGTGCGGTATGCGGAGCGGACTTTAAAACCATAACCCCTGGCATACGCCCGGCAGGCAGCGCTACAGGTGATCAGTCGCGTGTGCTTACACCCGGACAAGCCATTGCCCAAGGCAGCAGTTACATTGTCGTTGGACGGCCGATCACGGCGGCACCAGACCCACGCGCCGCAGCAAAACATATTATTGAGGAGATGATACAAGTATGACTACATTAAACAATATCCCAGAGCAAATTGCATCCCATCTGTTACGCATTCAGGCAGTGGCACTGCGTCCACAGCAGCCTTTCACATGGACATCCGGTATTAAATCCCCTATCTACTGTGACAATCGCCTGACCATGTCCTACCCGGAGGTGCGTGAACTAATCGCAGACTCTTTTGCGGCTCTCATCCGTGAACAATACCCTGAGACCGAGGTTATTGCCGGCACAGCCACAGCAGGGATTCCTCATGCCGCTTGGGTGGCACAAAAGCTAAATCTGCCAATGGCTTATGTCAGAGACAAAGCCAAAGGACACGGGAAGGAAAACCAAATCGAAGGCCGTATCAGCGCCGGACAAAAGGTTATGGTTATCGAAGACCTCATCTCTACCGGGGGAAGCTCCATTAAAGCAGCACAGGCCGTAGAGCAAGCAGGAGCTCAGCCGTTAGCTGTACTGGCTATTTTCAGCTACCAGCTGGACAAAGCCACTCAAGCTTTTGAAGAAGCAGGTGTGAAGCTGCAAACCTTGTCCAATTACACCGCCTTGATGGAGGTTGCCTTGCGTGAAGGAACCATTCAGGAGGAAGAAATGGAACTGCTGCGTTCCTGGCGTCAGGACCCAGCTTCTTTTGGCAAATAAGGCTGAGTACTAGAGACAACGGAGCTAATAAGTAGTGCGCCACAGACTCATTGCCATCCAGTGCAGATTGTTAGTAATCAAGCTGTGTAAATCGAATTCGATCCGGTTACACTAACTCCTACTATACATGTGAAAAGAGGGAGTTCGGATGTATTGGGTTTACTATGGCAGACTGTACACGACTAAATTTCAGGCAGGATGTTTGGCAAAAAGGCTGGAGCATGACGGCTGGATGTATGGATACAATGATCCCCGCGCAGTGGAGGTGTACCGCTCGCGCAAAGGCCGTTATGGTGTCCGATTTATTCCATAGGTTTACAAAAATAATTCTTAAAAAGAAAATTTCAAAAAACTATTGACGAAACACAAGAAAATGTTGTATATTAATTAACGTTGCTGTTACGAATATGTAGCGTGAATATACATGTTTTTTTGAGGGCCCTTAGCTCAGTTGGTTAGAGCGGTCGGCTCATAACCGATTGGTCGGGGGTTCGAGTCCCTCAGGGCCCATTTCCTCAAAAACCCTTGCTTAGCAAGGGTTTTTTTGTTGTTTTCAGAGGGCGGGAATAAAATCGCAATCTGAGGAGGGGATTGTAAGTTGCTAATGAACCTTCTCTTTCTTTACTTTATATGAATTCGATTTATTTTTTGACGTTTCATTGCCTTCAAGAAAGCATCCCTTAGAATATATTGAATTACCCGAAGGGGGCATAATCCATTCTAGGGGATGCAATATGCTAGGAGTAGTTCCGAAAAGACTATTTTTTTGAAATCTTAAACTTGAATGGATTATATTCAAGTTCCTCTGAAGAACCTTTTGCAATTAAGGCTAAATCCTTAGAAGAGTCTATTTTTGAGAATGTAAGGATTCCTTCTGTCTTCATACCAGGTAGTATTTCAGACTGTAATTCAGGGTAAGTATAGCTTACGCGATCAAGCGTTGGTTCGTATTGTTTGTTTCCTTGAACCAATTTAGTATAAAAGTCAAAATAATTTATAGTGCTTGTAGATCTGTTTTCAATTGCCATATAAATTCGTGTTTCCTCTTCAGCAAACTCGACTTTTTGAAGAGTCATGATATAGCCCTTTTGTTTTACTGACTTATTCACTTCTATAGTGCTCAATGTAGGATCAATAAACATAGATTTTTCTATTTTATTTGCCGAGATGGCAGGAGCTGAGGTGTAGTTGCCGTGGGTCGTTCTATAACGATATTTTTCTATGACAGTACCGGTTACGTGGATAAAATCATTCTCTTTTACATTAGAGAAGCTTGAAAAACTATCGCCGTAAACAAAAGTATTTTTTTCATTATTTTTCGGATCAGCATTCACTTGAACATAAATTCCATTGCTATTCTCCTTAGGACCATAGGTGATTTGTCCATAAAAATTAATAGAACGGTCTTCAAACTGATCAGCATTTACATACATTTGTTCAAATTCTTCTTTTGATAGTAATGATTGATCTTTACTTGATGATACTCCACATGCTGTTAATCCTATTATGGAAATAATAACACAAAAAAGAGAGAAAAAAGTTTTATTTTTCACGAACCCAATATCCTCCAGTATAAAAATATAGTAGCAATAGAATAGTCTATCAGAACTAGTTCT
This sequence comes from Paenibacillus sp. JJ1683, assembly GCF_053006485.1. NCBI lineage: Bacteria > Bacillati > Bacillota > Bacilli > Caryophanales > Paenibacillaceae > Paenibacillus > Paenibacillus sp. JJ1683. The sequence goes on along the minus strand of NZ_CM129820.1, from coordinate 3,728,374 downwards.
ATTTTTCTATAAATATTTAAAACAGGCTAAATCAAGATAATGAATCTTGCTAACCAACAAAAAATACAAAAATAAGGTTTCTCTAATGGTCCGTAAGTACATTTAAAGGATAACTAATTTCATATTTTTTTAACATTTATACCGCGATTTATTATACGGACTACAATCCAAGTCTACAATTTTTTGCTTATGATTTCTTATATATATTTTTTATGGTTTAGTTTTCCAAAATTTTATTATGTTAGTATATGGTTAATGTCTCAGAGAGTACAAATGTTATTGATAAAGTTATGGGCCTCGTTTTATTGAATTCGCAAGACATTGAGTAGCAAAGAGAGGGGTGACCTCAGCCCGTCCGTTTTTTATAAGTCTCCGAGTCATTAATTTTGAAATATCTCATAATACATCATTATAGCTAGTAGGAATATAGGTCCAACAAAGAAAGCACTGCTCGAATAAACGAACAGTGCTTTTTTAACGCTTTTTTTAGTTTACCTTAAGGGTATACACCATTCTCAATTTACCGTTACCGGCGTAAATCTCAACTCTTGCATTCGTTGCAGTGGTGGTGGTTACTACGCCGGAAGCGGAGACGGTGACATTTCCGCTCGCCACTTTATAAGTATCTCCAGGGTAATTTGACAACGCATAAGAATAATTACGTGGCAACGTAGCCGTTCTGTAGGATACTCCGTTTACTTGTACAACAGGTGTAATTTCTGGAGAAGGGCCTACTGCTGCGGACGCACTAGGGATAATAATACCCTCAATGAGTCCCAAAGACATAGCTGTTGATAATAATATTTTCTTAGTATTCATAAAAAAATCCTCCTTATGTATGATATGATCTCCTAAAATATGCCATGTAAAATGGTTTCTTTCACTTCATTCGACAAATATTGTAAAAACAATACAATAAAACGATTCTAAAGTCCTATAAGATACAAAATAATTAAAATATGAAAATTAGAGAAATTAATTTTAATATACTGTATTTTTGAGCTATTCTCTATAGCTGGGCCATCTTTGCATAACACAAAATAAAAACGGACGTCGGAGTGATTCGTCCGAGATCCGTTTTTCGTATGTGCATGTAGGCACTTAATATCAGTTGATGAGTTGGTGCGCAAGCCTCTCACTGCTGTCCAGGTTCCTTTGAACCATAAGGTGTTTTAATGCAGACAGTTCCGTACTTCGACGAATCGCTTCCGCCACCAACTGGGCGATCTTCCTTGCGCCTTCGTCAGAAAAATGGGTATTATCGGCTACACCAGCTGGGTAATTAGGGTGCGTTTTTTCAGGCAAATGCATAAATAGAAGCTGGGACTCTTTTTCGCCCATGGAACGATAAAGCTGCTGTGATGCTTCGAAAATATCGAGCAACGGTGTCTGGGTTTCCTTGGCTACTTGTCTCATGGCAGCGGGATAGGCTCCTACGGCCAGCGGATCAGGTTCACCGTTTGCGGTAAAGCGGCGGCGGCTTACAGAGGTTAACAGCACTGGAATTCCGCCACGTTCCCGAGCGGACTGAATGTATTGAATTAAGTTTAGACGGTACTCTCCATCAGGATCGGTGTAGCGATTGGGGTCTTCTTTTTTCTCATCATTGTGTCCAAATTGAATAAACAGATAATCGCCAGCTTGAATATCTTTTTCAATATCAGTTAATCGCCCTTCTGCTATAAAAGATTTGGTGCTTCGTCCATTGACGGCACGATTGTCCACATGAACAGTAGAGTCCAAATGAGCTTGCAAATGTTCGCCCCAGCCTGTCATCGGTTTTTCGGTTGCTCCTTTTTGGGCTGCAGTAGAGTCTCCTGCGATAAACAGTCGAGTTGTCATCTGTCGTCTTGCCTGCGTATATCCATGTTTTTGTAGCCATTTTTCCGCCAGGTCGAGCCATTGTCTGCATTCAAGGTTGTCCTCGGATAGTCCCAATCCGTGTCGTCCTTCCTCAAATACATGCAGTTCAAACGGAATACGCTCTCTGGATAATGAGAAAGCGAACAACAGGCTATTTTCTACCGGTACAGCGCCATCATTGGCCGTTGTCCACATAAAAGTCGGAGGTGTCTGTGCAGTCACTTGCCGATCGGATGAAAAGGCTTGAAGCTGCTCCAGGGTCGGCTGTTCCCCTAAAAAGTGCGTACGGCTTCCAAGATGCGTATAAGGATCATGAAATGAAATGACAGGGTATCCCAACATCAGAAGATTTGGTTTTTCCGCTCCGATCGTGGAGACAATGGAGGCCAGGTGACCGCCTGCTGAAAAACCGATGAGACCCACTTGATCAGGGATCACTAGCCAGTCATGCGGTGTTTGGCGAATCCATTGCAGGGCATGTTCTACATCCTCCAGCAAGGAGGTAATCTCGAAATCACCGACCTGATACTCCAGCACGCCCGCATGAATACCTAGATCATTTAACCACCGGGCGATTGGCTCTCCTTCATGTGAGGCCAAATGCTCGTAGCCACCGCCAGGTAACACCAATACAAAAGGACGAGCTTCACGAGCCACTATGGGATAGAGGGAGAGAAAGGAAGTGTCCAACGGAAATTCTTCTTTTACAATCTGTTCTTTAGAACTAACGACATGTAACATAAGAGACCTCCAAATTTCTTTTTAACTGCCGCAAACCAAATAAAATCAACTTAAATTGGAATGATACGGATGTAAAAAATAATGCACACGTGAAAAAAATGATTTAAACCTTGTTATGAAAGCGCTATAATTTGGTGTGATACCAAGAACCAAAGGGGGAGCGCAATGAAAAAAGGAAGAATGTTCTACACTATTTTTATTACGATTCTGGTTTTGGGAATAGGATTGGTGGCCAGCTTTGGCAGCTATATCTATTTTACAACAATTAGCTCCGTTGTGGAGAGAGTTTCCAATACCAAGCAAAGCTACATGGCGCAGATCAGAAATAGCCTGGAACAGAAAATCCAAACGATTGAATACGCTTTTAATACGTATAGCACGACCAGTTCCTTTAATGAAGTTGTCAAAAATCCCATTACAGAAAAAGATTTTGTAGCGTATCGGAATGTAAATACCCAGCTCAATTATATTGCTACGATGGGATTAGAAGGAACCGAGTATTCACTAATAAGTCTAAATCAGAATTGGAGAATCTCCAATGGAAGCCTGTCTTATTTGACGAAAACGGAACGAGAAAAGCTGATTAGTACCTATATCGACCACCAGGATAAGGGACTATTCTGGATTAAAACAGATAAAGGAATCCGTTTTGTGAATACCTTGCCTGTGTTTTCCAAAAAGAAACAGGCCATCGCGCTATCTGATATTTCGTCGCAGACGTTAAGCCATACCATTCAAACAGAGGATCATATGCCTGTGTTTATTTTGAATAAAAAAGGCGACTTAATGTACGAAACTGAGCCTGCTACTCCCTTATTGTCTACTCAGCAGCTTCAGCACATTTCAGAGGTTACTGCTAAATCAAACAACACGGGCATGCTGACATTGGAGAAAACGGAGCATCAGCCAGCGCGGCAAATCATTTATGCTAAATCTGCTTACAACAATTGGACTTACTTAACGGTATTAGATAAAAAAGAGATTGCAAACGCGTTTCAAACGACCAAATTTGGGATTATCATGATGGGCCTTGTATTAACGCTTTTAATGGTGGTGGTGGCATACATCATTGCCATTTACTTTACCAAGCCATTCCAGCAAATAAAACGCAGCTTACCGAAAAATCCCAATTTCGCTTTCAAAAATGAACCTTCTAAAAATGAAATTGAGTGGATTATTAATTCCATCGACAACATTGTAACAGAGAAGGAAAGCTTGGAAAGTCTCATTCAGTCCGAAATGCCACAGTTGGAAACGCAATTGATTCTCAACCTGTTTCGCAAACGTGTTTCCGCAGAGGAATTGGCACGAAAAATGCCACGCTTGGGCTACCCGCAGATCGAGAATCAAGTGTATATTACCTTGTTGGTTCAACTGGATAATCTGGGAGATCGAGAACCTTCGGATAAAGATGTTTTACTGCTGGCTATTAACAAAATCGTAGAAGAAACGATTCCTGAGCAGCAGCGTATGCTTCCCATCATTTTGAACGATAACACCCAGGCTACCATATTAATTTTGGCAGGTAAGAGTGCACAGGAAATGAGAAAGCAAGTGCTGGATCATGCGACCCTTTTGATTCAGAATGTAAAAGAGTATTTGAATGTATCCATCAGCATCGGTATTAGCACAGCGTATGATAACTTATTAGAAAGTAAAGAAGCTTGTGAGATGAGCAAGCAAGCATTGCATCACCGTTTAAACCTAGGTAAAGAGTCGATTATTTTTTATGAGGATATTTCCATGGTCATTTCAGGTCCGGTGCTGCTGCATTATCCTGCGGAATTGGAATCCAAACTGTTTGATGCCATCCGCATAGGAGATGAAGAGCAGGTATATCATACCGTGCACTCTTTATTGGCGGAAATGATGACAAAGAACAACCATTCCATGAACTTTGAAGTGCTGCTGGTACGCTTTGTCAATAACCTCATCCAATTAGAGCAGCTATTAGGGATTGAAGTACTGCTAACGCAAGACAATCATGCCTTGTATCACCGTTTGCTGGATATCCGTAACCCGGAGGAGATAGAACGCATGCTGCTGGAACAGGTTATTTTCCCCATGGTAAAAAGCATGAAGGAGAAGACCAACCAGCAATTCCGCTGTCTCTCTGAGAAAATTGCCGCGATTATCCGTGCTGAATATGACCAGGAATTATCATTAGAACTCATTGGAGATCGACTGCATTACAATCCAAATTATTTAAGCAGTATTTTCAAAAAAGAATACGGAACGACGTTTAGTGAATATCTGATGGGCTATCGCCTGCAAATGAGCAAGAAATGGCTCGTTGAGACAGATATGACGATTAAAGAAATCGCCGAGCGGCTGCAATATCATAATTCGCAAAACTTTATCCGCTCTTTTCGAAAAAAAGAACAGGTTACACCAGGGGCTTATCGAAAGATGAAGCAAGCCAATTAACCTTTAACCGCCCCCAGCAAGGCTCCTTTGACAAAGTGCTTTTGCACAAATGGATACACGATTAACATCGGAACGGTCGCTATAACAATGACCGCCATCTTAATCGTCTGCGCAGGCGGGATGACATCTACCGCAGTTCCTTCTGCCTGCATACCACTGGAGACGATAACAATTTGGCGAAGTAAGACTTGAATTGGCCATTTGGCAGAGTCATTGATATAGAGAATGGCGTGCATATACGTATTCCAGTAGGCAACAGCGTAGAATAAAGAAATGGTTGCAATAGAAGGCAGGGCTAATGGCAACATAATTTTAAAGAAGATACCAAAATCGTTGCACCCGTCCATCTTGGCCGATTCCTCCAAATCATCCGGCAATGCCTGAAAAAAGTTACGCATGATAATCAGGTTAAATGCATTAATAGCTACGGGCAGAATCAAGGACCAATACGAATTGATCAGTCCCATGCTTTTGACCACGAGGAATGTCGGAATCATCCCCCCGCTAAACAACATAGAAAACACGACAATGAAGTTAATCGTATTGCGGCCAAGCAGATATTTTCGGGATAATCCATAAGCCATAAAAGCGGTAAAAATCATACTTACAACTGTACCCACGATCGTTACTCCGACCGAAACCCCCAGTCCTCTAAAAATCGTTGGAGTGGATAGGATATAGCGATAAGCATCCAGTGAAAAAGTTACAGGGAATAAAATGAACTTCTTGGCCACTACTTCCTCAGTTGAAGCAAATGAGCTGGCGATGATATTCAAAAAAGGTAAGAGACAAGTGAGGGCAATGAGAATCAAAAGTGTACTGTTTACAATGTTGAAAATACGACTGCCCAGTGATTCTTTTTTTCGTGATTTTGGTTTGATTAATGGTTGTTCCAATGTGGGTGACCTCCTTGTAATCGTTTACATGTAAACCTTATCAAGAGCAAAGAATTCCGTATATAATCAAATCTTGAGGTGTTCTCTAAGCGTGGAAAAAAGAGGATGATCATTAAGTTGTGTAGTAATCATTAGCTAAGGTGAAAAGGCTGTAAAGTAGGCTGTTGGCCTATTTTTGTAAACGCTATCATTTGATGATTATATGCGGAATGACGAAAATAACGTACTCTTGAAAGCGTATACAGGAACGTTTGAAGGAGGTCGAACTAATGAAAGTTTCAAGTGTCCCCGCACCAAACATGAAGATGAAAATGAAAAAGAACAAAAGAACGACGGAAAGCCTTTTACGAATGCAGAAACACAAGCTGCTCTATCTGATGGTTTTACCCGGGTTGGTGTACTTCATTATTTTCAAGTACTTCCCTATGGGAGGATTGGTAATTGCATTTCAGGATTATCAAGCCTTTCAGGGAATTACAGGCAGTCCATGGGTAGGAATGAAGCATTTTATTCGTTTGTTTACAGAGCCTACGTTTTTTATGTTGCTTCGCAATACGCTGGTTTTATTTGCACTGAATATTGTAATCTTTTTTCCATTGCCTATCATATTGGCGCTCATGCTGAATGAGGTTAGGAAGATGTTTTTCAAAAATATAATTCAAACCATTATCTATATCCCGCACTTTATGTCATGGGTTATCATCGTTTCGATTTCTTATGTATTCCTGACGGTGGACGGCGGTGTGCTGAATGAACTGATTGCCGCGCTGGGTGGTGAGAAAATCAGCTTCTTGACATCTCCGCAGTGGTTGCGAACGGTCTATATCGGGCAAGTGATTTGGAAGGAACTTGGCTGGTCTACCATCATTTATTTATCTGCAATTACAGTGGTGGATACACAATTGTATGAGGCAGCAGAAATGGACGGTGCTGGGCGTTTGAGAAAGACATGGCACGTGACGTTGCCAGCGATCCGCCCGGTTATTATTACTTTGTTAATTTTGAAAATCGGTAGCACGCTGGATTTGGGCTTTGAACATATGTATCTGCTATTGAACTCATTAAACCGCGAGGTTGCCGAAATCTTTGACACCTATATTTATACTGCGGGCTTAAAGAATGGACAATTAAGTTTCAGTACGACGGTAGGACTTTTCAAAGGTGTAGTAGGCTTAATTCTGATTATGTTCTCCAATCGACTCGCTAAGAAATTTGGTGAGGACGGCGTTTACTAATGACGACGGGAAGGATGCAAAATGGTACGATTTGTAGAAAACATGAACAAATGGTGCATGCGCCTGCTACGCCTGGTCTACCTTAACTTGCTGTGGACGATTGCGACAATCCTGGGCTTGGGTTTTATAGGTGTAGGGCCTGCAACCGTTGCTATGCTTAGTATTTTAAGGCAGTGGATTCGGGGCAATGAGGAAGTCGCCATTTTCTCGACGTTTGTACGTTACTTTAAAGAAAGCTTTAAGGAAGCAGCCATCATTGGCGGGCTATACAGCCTTGTGGGTTACGTGCTCTACGTGGATATCGTCAACAGCTCATCCTGGTATGTTCGTGTGGTGACACTGATGGGTGCCTTTTTGTATCTTATCTCTTTGGCATACATTTTTCCGTTACTGGCTCACTATGATTGGAAAGGCATCAAGCTGAAGATCAAGATGTCGATCGTCATTGGATTTTCGTATTTACAATATACACTTGTTCTTTTTGTAGCTATTGTCGTGCTTTATGCATTGATTCTAGGCTTGTACCCAGGAATTCTAACTTTTGCCGGAGCGAGCATCATCGGTTATCTCGTGATGTGGATGACGCATCAGGTATTCAGCAAAATAGAGCGAGAGGTTCTGGTGAAAGAGGAGGATATGGCATGAATATACAAACGAAAAAGGAGCAAACACGATGAAAAAAAGAACCGCGATGAAAAAGGGAGTATCGGGTCTTCTTGCCGGACTTATGGTCATGAGTGTTTTTCTAACTGCTTGTGGTGACAAGGGGACTGAGGATCAAGCCAGCCAAACCTATGATCCCAAATCCAAACTGGAATTTACCTGGCTAAACGTATTGCATACAGCCTCTCCGCCTACAGAAACGATTAAAAGCAAAATCGAAGAATACACCAATTCCAAAATTACGTTCAACTGGGTGCCGGATGCTTCCAAGGAAGAGAGAATTACCACCGCACTGGCTTCTGGTGAATTGGCAGACATGGTGACTTTGACGATGATGACAAATTCATCAGTGCGTAGTTCATTGAAATCAGGACTATTCTGGGATGTAGGCAAATACTTGGATGATTATGAAAATTTGAAGAAGATCCCGCCTGAAGTGCGCGAAGCTGCTTCTATTGAAGGGGTACTGTATGGTGTTCCGTTCCAGAAAAATCTGGCTCGGGCGGGTCTGGTCATTCGTCAGGATTGGCTCGATCGCTTAGGACTGAAAGTGCCGACCACACTGGATGAGTTGTATGAAGTTGCGAGAGCGTTTACAGAAGATGATCCAGATGGCAATGGAAAAAATGATACGACTGGGTTTGTTGACAGATCGGATCTGCGTTACAGCAGCTTCAAAACATTAAGCTCCTACTTTGGGACACCTAATGGCTGGAAAGTAGATGGAAACGGCAAGTTTACGCCGGAATTTGATACTCCTCAATATTTGGAGACCTTAAAGTATTCCAATAAATTATACAAAAATGGGTATCTCTCCAAAGACTTTGCTGTAACCGCTAAAACGGACCAGCAACAACAATTTGCACAAGGTAAAGCAGGGATTTATACAGGCATGATCGATATCTCTAACCTTAGAACCTTGTCTCAAGGCTTACAAAAAGGGCTGAAGCTGGTACCTGTTAACAAGATTTCTAATGGAGATGGCCAATATCACGTATGGTCTGAAGGAAGCGGGGTAGGAGGCTTGCTGGCATTTCCGAAATCTGAAGTAAAGACAGAAGCTGAGTTGAAGAGACTGCTGCAATTTGTAGATGATTTAATTGACAAAGATGTATATATGTACATGACCGGTGGTATTGAAGGTACTCATTATAAAATCGAAAAGGATGGTTCCTTTAAAATTACGAATACAGATTTGTGGCAAGCAGACGTTCAGCCATTTTCAAGCTCCAGACCAAGTGAAGTGACCTATAACTTAAAGGATGCCAATCCGGAAAAGGAAATGGCTAATGAATTAGTGCGAGAAAATAATAAATTTGCTGTTCTGGACCCGACAGTGCCACTGGATTCAGCCACCGCTAATGAACAAGGAACAGAGCTGGAGAAAATCATTACCGACGCCTCCTTCAAATTTATTATGGGTGAAATTGATGAAGCCGGATTTAAAGCAGCTGTAGAAAACTGGAAAAAGTCAGGCGGAGCACGAATTACCACTGAGTATGAAGAAGCGTATAAGAAAACGAAAAAATAAAGATATAGGCTGAACATTAGTGTACATGAATTGTCACTACGCAGGCGGATGGTGCTTAACATCGCTGACACTTGTCCAGCACCATTCCGCCTACTGCGTTTTATTCACTTAAAATAAAGACAGGAGAGAACGAAATGCAATTATATAACATTGTAGATTATGGAGCAGTTCAGGATGGTACGACGATGGCGACAGAGGCGATTGCGGCTGCCATTGAAGCAGCAAGTAATGCTGGTGGAGGCACCGTTTTTGTTCCGTCTGGAACATACCTGACGGGTGCTATTATTCTGAAAAGTAATATTGAGCTGCATTTAAGCCCCGGCGCAATTCTTTCCTTCAGTACGGAACTGGCAGATTACCCTGTAGTAGAATCCAGATGGGAAGGCGTTCAGCGGGAAGTACATGCATCGTGCATTTATGGAGAGAACCTTGAGAATATTTCGATTACAGGCAGCGGAACACTGGACGGAAATGGTCAACCGTGGTGGGAAAAGCATCGGAATCACCCTGAAGAGTTGCAGTATCCAAGACCCAAATTAATCAGCTTTGACCGCTGTCAACGGGTCACCATTAAAGACCTCATGTTAAAAAATTCCCCCAGTTGGACTGTAAACCCCATTGCTTGCTATAACGTTACGATTGACAATTTGTCCATTCTTAACCCAGCCGACTCTCCCAATACGGATGGCATTAATCCCGAATCCTGTTCCAATGTTCGTATTAGCAACTGCAATATTGATGTAGGTGATGATTGTATTGCGATCAAAGCAGGAACCGAAGATACCCATGAGCGGATTCCTTGTGAAAATATTACGATTACCAACTGTACAATGGTGCATGGTCATGGTGCTGTCGTACTGGGAAGCGAAATGAGCGGAGATATTCGTAATGTTACGATCAGCAATTGCGTGTTCAAGCAAACGGATCGGGGCATACGTCTGAAATCAAGACGGGGACGCGGTGGAATCATCGAGGATATTCGTATCAGCAACATTGTGATGGAGGAGGTCATTTGTCCATTTATTCTAAACCTGTATTATTTCTGCGGACCTCGGGGCAAGGACAAATATGTGTGGGATAAAAATCCCTATCCAATTACTGATGAAACTCCGTGCTTTAGAAGAATCCATTTTTCCGATATCACGGCACGTCAGGTTCATGCGGCGGCTGGTTTCTTATACGGACTTGCAGAACAATATATTGCTGAAATTACATTTTCCAATATTGATATATCTATGGCTAAAAATGCGATTCCCGGTCGTCCGGCCATGATGACAGGGATTGAAGATATGAACAACCGTGGTTTTTATCTAGGTAATGTAAGGGATATTCGTTTTCAACAAGTTACGATTGAGAATCATGAAGGTCCTGCCTTTTACATTGAAAATGGGGAAGATGTTGAAATCAATCGTTGTCATTCGAAGAATACAGCTCAGCCTGAAAAGCTGATAGAACAAGTAACGATACAACCTTCTGAACAAAATGTTGTGAAATAGGAGGGGATGAAAGGAGCATAAAACGTGGATAAGTTGCAAGCATTGTTGGGAGACCTTCCGGCAGATCGCCCTATAACGGCGACTCTACTGAATCAAGAAGAGCGGGAGGGTTATCGACTGGAGTGTCTCCTGCTGGACTTGAACGGGATCGAGTCTGTACCCGCTTATGTAGCTACACCCTTACAAGTGGACGGTCCGTTCCCATTGGTCGTATTTAACCATTCGCATGGGGGCAACTATACGAATGGACGTAAGGAACTGCTTCATAGCAGTTCTTACCTGCAGCAGCCTTCGTTTGCTACAACCCTGACAGACATGGGGTATTGCGTGTGCTGTATCGACATGTGGGGCTTCAACGAGCGTGGAGGCAAAACCGAGAGCGAGCTGGTAAAAGAAATGCTCTGGCAGGGTCAGGTGCTGTGGGGCATGATGCTGTATGATAACCGTCGTTTGGTAGATTATATGTGTCAGCGTGAGGACATTGATGCTTCCCGTATCGCAACGATCGGTATGTCGATGGGTGGACTTATGGCATGGTGGATGGCTGCTTTAGATGAACGAATACAGGTCACGGTGGATATCTGCGGACAGGTAGATGCCCATACGCTGATCGCTAAAAGGGGATTGGATCATCATGGCTTCTATTCCTATGTCCCCGGCTTGTTGAAGCATTTCACCACGCTGGATATTCAAAAGCGGATCGCACCTCGTCCACGGATGAGTATAACAGGTCAAAATGATCGGATGTGTCCTATAGAAGGAGTCGAGCATTTGGCCAAGGGGTTGTTGGAAGCTTATCAGAAAGCAGGTCACCCTGAGCATTGGCAGCCTGTGATTGCGGGCGGTGGCCATATGGAGACATTGGAAATGCGAACGGCTTGGCAGTCATTTTTAGCTGAACACTTGTAAATCAAATGAAAGGATTGGGGTAACCATGCTAGTCGGAAAAGAATCCTTTTGTGATTTCCACACCATTCAGGAGGCGATTCATGTATTGGAGCAATCGCCTTCCAACGAAATGGAAACGTTAACTATTTTATCGGGTACCTATGAGGAAGAAGTGCGGATTTACCGTTCAAATCTACATATCATAGGCATCGGACAGGTAGAGATTCGTATGGACCGGTATGCCAAGGAGCGGAATGAAGCAGGTGAGGAAATAGGAACCTTTGCGACACCGACTTTATTTATAGGCGGCAGCCATCTGATCTTGGAAAATCTCATCATTTCCAACACGGCCGGACAAGGAGAACACATTGGGCAGGCCGTTGCGGTATACGCTCATTGTGATCAAACCGTCTTTAGAAACTGCACCTTTAAAGGGTACCAGGACACGTTATTTACAGGCCCTCTGCCTCCTGCACCCAAAGAACGATTAAAGTTTGGTGGAATTCCTTTGAAAGAACACCATGCACACTATCGCCAGCTTTATCAGCATTGTTACATCGAGGGTACGATAGATTTCATTTTTGGCGGGGCTACCGCTTACTTTGAAGATTGCGAGATTCGTAGTTTGCGTCATCATAAGAACCATACAAGCTACGTTACAGCCGCCTCTACACCGCAAGGACAAACGTACGGCTATGTATTCGATCATTGCTATTTAACCGCAGAGCCTGATATTACTCCTGTTTTTTTGGGCCGTCCATGGCGGGAATATGCCAAAACCGTATTTGTCGATTGTAAAATGGGTGACCATATCGACCCACGCGGCTGGGACAATTGGGACAATGTCGCGAATGAGAAAACCGTCTGCTATCAGGAATATGGCGGATCTGATGAAATAGCTTTATTACGTAAGCAGCGTGTTCCGTGGGCGGATTGCTTTGAAGCGAGGACAGAAGCATGGAGCAAGGAGCAGGTTTTTGAGGGAGTCACATTTTGGAAAGTAAGGAGAAGTGATGTCTCATGTTGATCCAAAACCCTATATTAAAAGGCTTTAATCCCGATCCGTGTATTACGCGAGTCGAAGATACTTACTATATTGTAGTGTCATCATTTGAGTGGCTGCCTGGAGTACGGGTGTATCAGTCCAAAGATTTGGCTCATTGGGAGCACTGCACGGATATTTTGACTGACCAGGTTGATTTGAGAGGGAACCCGAAAAATTGCAGCATTTGGGCACCGCAATTAAGCTATGCGGATAACCTTTTTTATCTGCTCTATACAGATGTGAAAAGCACCAAGCGTCCGTTCAAGGACGTTCATAATTTTGTGATAACGGCACCCACGATCAACGGACCGTGGTCGGAACCCGTTTATCTGAATAGTAGTGGATTTGATCCATCTTTATTTCATGATGAGGATGGACGAAAATGGCTGCTGAACGCGTTGTGGGATTACCGCATGTTGGAAAGCAATAAGTCATCGGGTATTGTCATGCAGGAGTATGACAGCAGTCAACAGCGGCTTGTTGGCGAGCCTATTAAAATTTTTGATTGCACTCCATTGAAGAAGACAGAAGCGCCCCACATCTACAGGCAGAACGGTTATTATTATCTTGTTACAGCGGAAGGTGGAACGGGTACGGGGCATGCAGTTACCGTAGCACGCTCCAAGCAGATAACCGGCCCGTATGAAGTGGACCCGCATAACCCGATGCTTACGTCTCGTGATCTGCTGAATTTCCCTTTACAATGCGCAGGACATGGCAGTCTTGTGGAAACACCGGACGGAGAATGGTATATGGCTCATTTATGTACACGTCCAGTGGAGGGGAAATACGCCATTTTAGGGCGCGAGACAGCGTTACAGCAAGTATATTGGAATGATGAAGGCTGGCTGCGATTAACCGCCGGGGGCCATACACCCCAATTGGAGGTGCCTGCGCCTCAAGGGACAATCTTGGTTCAGCAAGAGCAGCAGAAGTATATTTTCGAAGACTTTTTCGAGGGCCCCACACTTGACAAAACGTGGAACACATTGCGTATCCTGGCGGACGATAGCTGGTGTTCATTAAGTCAACGCCCAGGCTATCTTCGAATCCATGCTGGAGAATCCATACAAAGTCTGTTCCAGCATCACGTGCTTGCCATTCGGCAAACGGATCATCATTTCCGGGTAGAAACAGCACTGGAGTATCAGCCAACCAGCTATTTGCAAATGGCGGGACTTTTGCTGTATCTCAATGAAGAAGACTATTTGTATGCGTATGTTAGCTATGAAGAGGGAGTGGGAAAAGTGCTGCGCATGATGCGCTGTGAAGCTAATTCATTTACGCTAATTCCGCAAGTGATTGCCCTTCAGAATGATTTTCCTGTACATTTGGCTGTAGAGGTTCATGCATCCCATGCACAATTTTATTATGGAGTCGGAGATGAACCTTCCTGGACGCGACTTTTTGAAATACAGGATATCAGCTTTTTGTCTGGAGGATTTACAGGGAATTTTGTAGGTATTGCAGCTCATGATATGCAACAATTCCAAGGAAGCCATGCTGATTTCTCCCACTTCTTATACCATGGTAAGGACCATCTCTCCTCATAAAAATATAATACTGACTATACTGCAAGCACCTTAATGGGTGCTTTTTTTCTTTCGCAGATTACCTTTTCACATTATAATCTCGCAAAATCTCCAAAAAAGCAGTGGTTGCTTTCGTCTCAAATATCGCAGAAGGGGTCAGAAAAGAAAATTTCCGAATGAACGGGAGATTGAGAATATCCAATACTTCTAATGTTCCCAAAGCAAGTTCCTTTTGAATTACCCATTGGGACAGCAAAGAAATCCCCAAGCCTGCTTCTACCGACTCTTTGATGATCTGTGTACTGCCAAAATTCATCATATGAGAAGGATAAAATCGAAGCTGTGCAAACATCTTTTCAGCCGCCTCCCGGGTTCCAGAGCCTTCTTCCCGCAGAATCCAGATGTCCTCATGCAGCTCATTTATATCCACTTGAGATTTACCGGCCAAACGATGATTTTGCGGAACGACAATAACCATTTCATCATCGGCGAAGGATTCAATGTGCAAATGGTCATGCTGAAATTCTCCTTCGATAATGCCTACATCCAGTTGATTATGGATCACGAGCTTTTCAATTTCCAATGTATTGCCGATGGTAATGGAGGGCTGAATGAGTGGGTACTGAATTCTCATCTGCGCAATTACATGTGGTAGTACATATTCACCATACGTGTAGCTTGCACCAATAGACAGGTTACCCTTTGCCGTATGCATTAGCTCATCCACCAAGTACTGCATACGTGTATGGAGTCGGATAATCTCCTGGGCATGATGATACACAATTTCACCTGCTTTAGTTAAGCGCACATATTTATTACTTCGCTCCAAGAGCCGGGTTCCTACACTGCGTTCCAGTGTTTGAATATATTGACTTACCGCAGGTTGGGTCATATGTAGTGCCTCAGCAGCTCGTGTAAAATTTTGTTTCTCCGCAACCCTAACAAAAACGACTAAAGATTGATCCAAAGCTTATTCCTCCAATTTAATCATGCCTATTTACTTATTATCATTATTATAATGATTTATTTTTCTTATGACAAAATACATATTAAGCTGTATGCATGTAGAATTGGAGGGAATCAGCATGAAAAGTCATATTCAACACAGCAAACTTTTATTGAACAAAGGTCGATTGTTTCGGTTTTTATTCGGCATTGTGCTAACGATGATCTTCGCACTGGCGGGATACGTCCTGAATGAAGTACCAGGCTTTCATTATGTAGGTCCATTGGCATGTGCGATGTTTCTCGCTATACTATACCGACAGTTGTGGGGATATCCTGAAGCTGTACGCTCAGGAATTGAATTTTCAGCTAAGAAAATACTGCGCGGAGCTATTGTGTTGTATGGACTGAAGCTGAATATGGATGTTGTTATTCATCAGGGGCTGGGGTTGCTTTTACGTGATGTAGGCACTGTGGTGTTCGCCATTTTTTTTACGGTTTGGCTGGCCAAACGATGTAAGGCAGATGCTTCGCTTTCTCTACTTCTAGGGATTGGAACAGGAGTTTGCGGTGCAGCAGCAATAGCAGCTGTATCTCCCTTGTTAAAGTCGGACGATGAGGATACAGCCATAGGAGTTGGACTCATTGCCTTGGTCGGAACGGTATTTGCTATTTTGTTTACAGTACTTCGACCTTGGCTTCCTCTGACGGATATGCAATATGGAATCTGGTCGGGCATCAGCTTACATGAAATTGCACATGTGGCCTTAGCAGCAGCGCCTGCCGGACAGGATGCTCTTGCCATGGGTTTATTAGCCAAACTGGGGCGTGTCTTCTTACTCATACCGCTTAGCTTTATTTTAATGTATTGGATGAAACGAACCGGAAAGATTCGTACAGGTACTAAAGTGGAGTTCCCCTGGTTTCTCATTGGCTTTATTGCGGCAAGTATTTTGGGAAGTTATGTTTTTGGAAAATATATTTTAGTTCCACCTAATCTAATGAACGAACTTTCTCAGCTTACTACCTTTATGTTAACGATGGCTATGGTAGGCATGGGGCTGAATGTGAGCTTTAAGACTTTAAGAGAGAAAGCAATGCTGCCCTTACTTGTACTGTCTGTTACTTCGATCATTCTTGTAGGGATAACGTTTGTAACTGTATAAATTGGAAGTATGTGCTTGTGATGAGATTGTAGCAAATGAGATTAATAAACTGGAAAGAGCTCTGCTTGCGTATAGCTGGCGGAGCTTTTTAGTGCTTTCGTATTACAAGGCTGAAATATATAATGAATGAATCGTAACTTTTTACATAGGAGTCGCGTCTATCAAAATGGAGGCTTCAGAGGTGCATAGAATGTAAAATTTACATAGTGAAAAATTAGAGATTGGTAGGGTATATATGAAGAAAATTAGTTTATTTGCTTTTTTGTTTCTGTTTCTATTAGCATTTCCAGGAGAAAGTCACGCTGCGTCTTCAAATTCACATATTCAGCTGGACGGTAAAGATATAAGTGTCAGCAAGGGTGCGCAGATTCAGGAAGTAAAGGGCAATGTGCTGGTTCCACTCCGTCTTATTGTAGAGGAATTGGGTTATCGTGTGAATTGGGAATCCAAGACAGGTACCATAACTATACATAAACAAAATCTCAACCTGAGCCTTCAGGTCAACAATCCCATTGCCTCAGTTAATGATCAACCGATGGGGCTGGCTGTAGCTCCTTTGCTGAACGGGGGGACGACTTATGTTCCACTTCGTTTTGTATCTGAACAGACAGGAGTTGAAGTGGTCTGGAACAACGAACTTAAAACCGTATTTTTGACGACTCCGTCTGCTTCAAGCGAAAACAGCGTGACCACCCATGATCACTCTGCTACTCAAGCTGCAAGTGATGCTACAGAGAGTGAGCGTACAGCTATACACCAAATTAGCTTCAACAATCACGAATTGATGATAACGGTGGATGGAAAGGTAAGCCCCAAAGTAACCACATTGACTCAACCAGATCGTATTGTTATAGATATACCTGATTCGAAGTTTGGCGAGGAATTTCCAGCTTCGCAATCTATTAACAATGGTGGACAAGGAAGCTTTCTAGTCACAGAAGATCTAGATGCTTCCAAGGTAAGATACTCCATGTTTAGCACAAACCCAGCCTCGGCACGTATTGTGGTTGATCTTGATCACAGCACACCCTTTCATCTTATTAATGCAGATGATGGTAAAGTTGTCATAGCGTTGGATCAGGCTTCGGAGGAGTCAGCATCTACCGATACTGTTATATCTACTATACCTGTTGAGCCTACGATTTCTTCTGACGGACACGCGCAGGGGATTGACGTCTCGCACCATAATGGCAATATTGATTGGCAGCAGGTGGCGGCAGCAGGCAAGACATTTGCTTTTATTAAAGCTACAGAGGGCACCAAGTATCAAGATAATCAATTTTTAGCAAATGTTCAGGGGGCCAGAGATGCTAACATCCTGGTTGGCGCTTATCACTTTTTAAACGCAACTACCGTAGATGGAGCTCGCCAGGAAGCAGCTAATTTCGCCAGGGCTCTAGATTCAGCAGGAGGAAGGCTGGATCTGCCCCCTGTGATGGATTATGAAAATAATCCTAAAGGTCTTACTTCCGCACAGATCAGTGAAGTGGCTCATGCATTTTTGGATGAAATGGAGAAGCTTACCGGACGTGAGCCGATCGTATACACGGGAAATGTCTTTGCTTCCAAGTTTGATCCTACGTTTTCTATGTATAAATTGTGGGTAGCGCGATACAGCACTACGCAAAAGCCGACCGCAGTTCCAGCTTGGAATAGCTGGTGGGCTTGGCAATACAGTAGCACAGGCAGTGTTCCAGGTATTAGCGGCCAAGTCGATCTAGATGAGTACAATGGAACGATAGATGAACTTCGTGCTTCATTGGCAGGCTCGCTTGATTAGAAGGTTCATGTCATGATTAATCCTCGCGAATCCGGATAGGATCTGCGAGGATTTTTAATGTCTGATTTGTTTAGCTGGGCATGATCCATACGATTTCGCTGATTCGAACAAAGAATTTTTTTCCGTATACATCCAAGATGACATGGTCAGGCTTAATATCTACTACACATCCATCAATTCTGCCACGTGTTGTTTCAAGTACAACGTACTTGCCGATCATTGATTTTAATGTCTCTACGACATATGGATCTACGGGGTGTACCACGACATGGTGGGAGGTAGGATGGTGAGGAAAAGGTTGGTTAACGTTATAATTAAACATTTGATTTGAATTCAATTGCTTCACTCCTTCAGGATTAGTTGTGATATCCTATGCTCCTGCCTAGGAAAGGTGTAGGCTAATGCCCATCCGTGAAAATATTCATAACATTGCCAAAAAGCCCGGTCCATAGGAAAGCTCCATACATAAGCTATGTTGTACCTTGAATTAAAGGAGGCAATGATCCATGAGTGAATGTGAAAGAGGTTGCGGTGGCGGTTCGGTAGGGGGCTACCCAGGCGTTTGGACATCGACAGGAGCTATTCTGGTATTGTTCATTCTGCTCGTTATCATTACAAAGTCTTTCTGGATCTAAATTCAATTGAGTAGCTTAACCCCTCATTGGTATATTACCGGTGGGGGGTTAAGTGCTTTAGAGAATGGATTGTATGATAAAACACCCCAAATAACAGCGCACAAGCCCAACACAACTGTGCAGGGCTGGGGAGCTGTCAAATGGGGTGTTTTGGCATCAATAAGCCGAAACGGGAGATGGATGAGGATTAAATTAAAGCAATCGCTAATAGGGTAAATAGGCTCAAAGTTAAGATTTGATCACCATACCCATAAGGATAAAAGGCAGACGTTTGTACACGTCCGTTCCGCTCGGTTTTTAAGTACACATTTTTACGATCCACATCCGTAATGGTTCCTTCGTACTGTTTTCCGTCCATGGTGAGAATACGCACCTTTTTATTCATACAGTTCAAACAGTTGTAGTAAGCGTCCATTCAATCACCCCCTCTTATACACATTGGCATTTTATGAGAGGGAAAGTCTTATGGTAACGGCGAACATACAGGGAAGGGGGATTCCGGCGTACTTCAGGTCTGACTAGGGTTAATCTTGCTCTTGATAGGGATTAAAGGAAAAGCCAGGGTATTCATGAGTATAGGTGTAACCTCTTTGGGGGGCGATTTGACGATGTGATGAAGTATCGTTTAGCCTTACATGAATCCCTGGTTTTCGAGGTGGCTGCTGCTTACAGTCATTGGGAGGACCGATGATGACAGGTTTTTTAATAGGGGCGAGCGCTTCCTGAACCTTTTTCTCATCCAGGCAGTAAGTATGAGCCATAATGTTACTCGGCGTTAGCCGCAAAACATCGGAGCCTAAAATGAATTCAGGGACTGGAGCGTTAAAAATCGCCAACAAGTGAGTGTTGTCCACCGTGGCGACTAGATAATGCCACCATCCCTGAGGGACGTTAGCCACCTGTCCAGGTGTAATCGGAAAATGTCGTAACTCGCGGGTAAAGGGATTAATCAGTGACACGGTCACTGCTCCAGAAATACAGTATATTAGTTCTGTGGCATTTTGATGGTAGTGAGGCTCTACAACATTAGCAGTGCTGAGACGGATATCCAGTAGCGATACATTTGCTAATGTATTCAGCTGCTGGATCGACAGCTCGTTGATTGAGTTCTGAGCATCTTTCTGAAACAAAATATTGTCGCTTAAATCATAGGTGAACTGTACAGTGGGAGAGGTGTAATCCATATATGAATTCACGTGTCCTTTCCTGCCTTTCTGTTACTCGAAATGAATGATCGTACGCTACCCTATGCATTCGCCTATATTTATGTGCACAAAATGTGGTTTGAAAAAGCAAATGTCAGATTCAGGTCCTGGGTAGATTGAATCGAAAAATAGCGAAAAAAGTCACGTATTCAAGTGTAGTCGAAATGTGGTCTATTGCCCTCTCATACACGTCAGCCCCTTAGGAATGGTGTTTTATTAGCTTAGTTATTCTTAGGACCAGAGCCGGATGATACGTAAATGCGGCTTGTGGTATACTGCAACGGACGTGTGAATGCATCAATATCCGATTCCATATATAGCCACGCGTCATTTCCGCAGCTAGTCATAAGTTATGGCAAAAGAAGCATCATCGGATAAACGTCCCTGAGTTGTACAGGCCGGAATGGTTGCACCGGACAGAACATGAAAGAGGAGGTTGTCTGGAATATGAAAAAATTATCTATTTTAATCCTGTCCTGCGCATGCATGTTAGGTACAGTATTATCAGTCGCACCAGGACAAGCACAGGCACAATCGTCAGCTTTAAAGAAAGGGATTCAAAGCGAACGGGTGCTGGAGCTTCAACAGCAGCTTCATTCACTCGGTTACTTCAAAGCTGGTTTTACGGGATACTATGGCTCCTTGACCAGTAAAGCGGTGGCTCGTTTTCAGAAGGATAACGGTCTGACGCCTGATGGTATAGCGGGAGCGGCAACACAGGCCAAGCTGGATTCGTTCGGAAAGGTCCGCGTAACCGCGTTGGATCAACTGGCACGGATCATTTATTCCGAGGCGCGTGGGGAATCGTTTGAAGGACAAGTAGCTGTTGGCGCTGTAGTATTAAACCGTGTGCAGTCCGGCGAGTTTCCAAGCTCGATTCCCGACGTTATTTTACAGCCGGGTCAATTCACCGCTGTACAAGATGGTCAATACCGCCTGAAGCCCAACAAGACTGCGTACCGAGCAGCCAGACAGGCACTTAATGGGGCTGATCCGACCAATGGGTCCTTGTTTTATTACAACCCAGCGATTGCCACAGCCAAATGGAGTAAAAGCCGTCCGGCTGTCATCTCACTTGGTCGTCATACATTTACGAATTAATTCCATATGAGCATTTGTAATTTTTTCAGCCGTCAGTAGCTTCTTCTAGAAGTGGTGACGGCTTTTTGTGTATTCACAAATTTGTAATATATTAGGGGTGATGTATCTCGTTTTATATTAAAAATTCTACCTATTATTCCGATACTCTTAATAGACAAAAAATGAAATCAAAGGAGTCTTTCTAAAATGAGTCAACATCCTTATACCATCGAAGTGGATCAAGTCATTAAAACGGTACATATGGCAGTGAATGGAGTTTTTAGCCAAGAGGAGTATGACAGCTTTGTAAAGGATTATATCGCCAAAACTTCATCTATTCAGGCATCGAACTTTACACTCAGGGTAGATTGCACCCAAATGGCACTTTTGGGACCGGGTGAAGTAGAGAAACTGAAGGGTTCTTTTGCACGTTATAAAGAAACTGGATTTGCCAAAATAATTTTTGTTATCAGCCTCCAGCAAACGATTATTAAAATGCAGCTTGGTCGCGTAGCACGTGAAGCAGGATTAAACAACGTAGATATTGTAGTACAATAATGCGCTGACGTATGAGTAAGGGGGAAACCTGATGAGCCATATCAGAATAAAAGCACTGGGAGTGTATCATCCGTCCCACTCGTTGAATAACGAATATTATATTCGCCATTTTGACGAGCGGGGAAAAGATATTCGACGCTTCATGGAGCATATGGGAAGAAAACACCGCTATATCATTGATGACCCCAACGAAAACGGTCTAACTATGGGGATAGCAGCTGCGCAAAAAGCATTGGAGCAAGCTGGTATGACAGGTCGTGATGTGGATATGATCGTGTTCTCCACTCAAGTTCCTGAGTCGCTGTTTCCGATGAATGCCTTGTTTGTTCACCAGGCGATTGGGGCCAGACATGATGTGGCAGTGATGGATTCCAATGCGAATTGTGCAGGGATGACAGTAGCTGTCGATCAAGCCAGTCGGTCGATGTTATCTAATCCCGATGTACGGACAGCGCTTATTATCGGCTCAGATTATAATTCGCTCATTTCCGATCCTGCGGATGAGATTACTTATGCGAACTATGGGGATGCTGCGTGCGCAGTTATTTTGGAGCGTACTGAAGAGGAAACTGGATTCATAGATTCCCTGTATTTTACGGACCCCGTCAATATAGATAAAATTTTGTACCCGGCTCAGGGGTTAGCGGCGACACTCCAAAGGAACGCGCCCGGAAAATATATTCAGTGGCTTCCGTTCGACGCCAATATGGCCCTGCCTCCAACATTCGAGCTGCTTGAACGCATTATAAAAAAGAATGGGCTGACGCCTCAGGATGTGCGGGCTTATTGTCTGTCGCAGTTTTCATTGGCCAATGTGTTGAAGATCCAGGATCATTTGGAGCTAGAGGATGATCAGATGATTTATGTGGGTGATCGTTATGGTTATACAGGTACCAGCAGCCCGTTCATTGCTCTATATGAAGGTATTGGATCAGGTCGTATCCGGCGTGGCGATCATGTGCTATTCTGGACGATCGGAGCTGGATATCAACTGGTTGCTATGTTGTTCAAATATTAGGAATACGAAGACCTTGCAGCTGCAAGGTCTTTTTGTATTTCCCACCATGATAATTGTAATGATTTGGTTGTGTTAGGGGTGATTATTTTGTAAAATTTAAACATTGAATTCATAAGGGAGAGCTCATATTGCGGACATTGGATAACATGACAATGATGACGGAAAACATCGTACACAATTCATAATAGGAGCTGAAGGGTTATTAAAATCGAAAATTTGTTTTACGGGGAACGAATAAAACTGGCCGCAGTCAGGGAAGAAGATGCTGAACTGATGTTCAAATGGGGTGAGGATGCGAAGTATTTGCGAAATGTAGATACGGATTTGGCACTCCCCTACACGTTGAAACAGATGGAATCGGAAGGATCTCCTAGCTCTAACGAGATCTATTTTCGGTTAAGAACATTGGCAGACGATGTCTTGATCGGATTTGTTGCTATTCATGGGATTGAGTGGAATAATCGCTGCGGGCAGCTGGCAGTAGGTATAGGTAATACAGACTACCGTGGCAAGGGGTTTGGAGCGGAAGCTATACGTCTCATTCTTCGTTATGCGTTTTATGAGCTGAATCTTAATCGGGTCGGCTTGGATGTGATTGAGTACAATACACAAGCGATCCGTACCTATGAAAAGGCAGGGTTCCAGCTGGAGGGTAGAGTTCGTTCCGCTGTTCTCCGTGATGGCAACAGCTATGATCGCATCATGATGGGCATCCTGTACTCTGAATGGATTTCGACTCTTCAAGAATAATAGATACACAATTTGTTCATAAAATATTCCATAATAAGCCTTTTAATAATGTGAAAAGAGGTTTATAGTTAAGGGGTCACATGCCCAAATCATTATTAATTTGAGTATGAGTCAAAGCTGAGGAGGAATTTACATGACAAATGTTGTAAGGTCCGTCACTTCACCCAAGAAATTTATTTCTGGACAAAATCTGCTCTCGTCGTTAAATGACTACATTAAGGATTATGGCGATAAAGCCTATGTTATTTGCGATGAGTTTATACTTGAAAGAGCCCAAAAGGAGGCAGGTGCTTCGATTGAAGCAGCTGGTAACCAAGTGGTCTTCGAGAAATTCCAATATGAATGTACAAAAGAAGAGATTGATCGTAACCGTGAATTAGTACGTAAACATGGTTCGAACATCATTATAGGGATTGGCGGGGGAAAAACGCTGGATACCGCCAAGGCAACAGCATATTATGAAAAGTTGCCGGTCGTTATTTTTCCAACCATTGCTTCTACAGATGCTCCTTGTACCGCACTTGCGGTTATTTACAAGAAGGATGGCTCCTTTGATGAATATTTGTTCCTGCCTACGAATCCAGATGTAGTACTTGCGGATACAGGTATTTTGGCAGCGGCGCCTGCACGTTTCTTTGCAGCAGGAATCGGTGATGCACTGGCCACTTATTTTGAAGCTCGTGCCTGCTATCAGGCCAATGGGGACAATCTGGTGCTGAACAAGCCTTCCACTACAGGTCTGGGACTGGCTCGCCTTTGTTATGATACATTGCTGGAAAATGCTGTGAAGGCCAAACGCGCAGTGGATCGTAAAGTGTATACTCGTGCGGTTGAGGATACGATTGAAGCGACTATTTATCTGAGTGGTGTCGGAGCAGAATCAGGTGGATTGGCAGCGGCACATGCTATTCATAATGGTATGACGGCTGTTCCTTCGCTTCACAAAGCACAGCATGGTGAGAAAGTTACTTTCGGCTTGTTAACTCAGCTGGTGCTGGAAAACGCGCCAAAAGAAGAGCTGGAGACTGTGATTAAGCTGGTTAAGGATGTAGGTCTTCCATTAACTCTTCGTGACCTGGGTGTAGAGGAATTTGTTGAGGCTGAATGGCGCCAGGTGGCTGAAGCTGCTTGTGCAGCAAATGATACGATGATCAACATGCCGTTCCCGGTTAGTCCTGATGATGTGTATAATGCAATCATCGCAGCCAATGCGATTGCAGAATCCTATCAATAATAGTTTCTTTCTAATTCGAAAAGTGAATTTTACAAATACGGGTCTGTCATACCACTGACAGGCCCGTTTCGTTTATGTGCACTAACGAGTGAAACGAAAGAAGGGACCAGGGACTTATATCCTATCTTGTTCTGACCGATATAGATATAACAGGGAAATTAGGTTGGTCACACAGCAGGAGGAGATTTGATGTTGGTACATGGTAAAACACGTAGGGGCAACTTGTACATCCATATGTCCAGCGGTTTTCACAAGATTGGGGATTTTCGGGAAGAATATTCCGTAGCACCAGGTGATCGGCTGATGTCTAGATTAACCAAGCGGATCTACACCATTGTATCCGTACATCTTGGTGAAGAGGCGTATGCCGATCTTGATCTTGAAGAGGTAATCAGAAATAGTTAGAGAGTTTCTTTTGACTGGGTATGAAAAAAAGCTTGTATTTCGCTCTAGGAGCAAAGTACAAGCTTTTTTCTTTCAGCGGAGGGACTCATGGAGAAGATCTCGTGTGATAATATTATTTTGGTTCATAAAATGTCTAATGGTTGCCTGCGAATTAGTTGCCGACAGTTCCTTTCCCCATGTCATGGCATAGGCCCAGGCTGGCTGATTCTGTAGCACCTTCGCACTTGGCAGAATATCGCTTTCTCCGATTCCCATAGGCTTGCCTTGTGCAAGCTTTAGCAATTCAGTGTAGTAGGAGGATTTGTAATCATTATTATAGATATCGGCTGCAAGCACATCTACCCGGTTAATGCCTGGAAAGGACAGATTATAGGGCGTGCTGTATGCGTTCGGGGCATTGGGACTCCAGACCCACAATAGGTTATCTAAATGATGGACATGTACGAACCGATCATACATTAGATCCCACAGCTTAGCGTAATTTTGTTTGTTCCCCCACCAAAACCAGTTGCCGTTCATTTCATGATAGGGTCTCCATAAAACTGGTACATCCGCATCCCGTAAGGTCTTAAGGGACAGAGCCGCCTCGTCCAAATCAGCGATGAGCTGCTTATATTGCGGGGTACCCGGCGTGATGTAACGATTAAATTCAGCTTGAGTAATTTTTGCTTGTACGTTTTTCCACGTTTTTGGCTTGCCCGGTAACGCCTGATGAAAGGTGATAGCTACGATTCCGCCGTCCTGGCTCCATTCAATAGCACTATTCACAACGCGCTGACGTTGCTCTCGTAAAGCAGTACGGGACTGATTAGTCAACCCACCAAACTCATAGCCGTGAAGTCCTGCGTATTGTCCGCTGATTTGTTGCAGCTTGTTATTTTGTTCATCCGGTGCCTCTAAATAATCATGCTGTCCAGAAATTAGCATACCATCCGGTACATTAGTTAAATAGGCAAGTAATTGCCTGGCTTTGGCAGAGGCATGAGCATTAATTGGCGGGGCGGCATCGGCAACAATGAACGATTGTTGAGAGCCGCTAAAGAGTAAAACAAGCATTAGCAGTAGCACCCTCTGTAACCAAAAGCGTGTTGAGTGAGATTTCATGGCGCTCCTCCTTTGATGCTGGTAATGGGATTAGTGTTTTTCTTTGTGTTTTCTAAGTTGTATGTAGGCGCTAATCATGATCATTATCAGACTAATCATAGTCCACCCATTGAGTTCCTGCGATTGTATCCAATTGTCCCACACAAGGAAGCCTGATATAAAAACAAGCAAACCCACTATAAGGTACATTTTGGTTTGTGCTGGACGCTTGGTACGTTTAGAAACCCAATGTATGATGCCCAAAATGATGGCTGCCTGAAATAAAAATATACCCATTATCATTAAACTAGCTATAAAAATAGGGGACATCCGTATCCTCCTCCTAGGTCTACAAAAAGAATATGCAGGTTGTAACCGCAGATGTGGATTCTTAGATGCAAGTTTTAGGACAGGGTGAGTAACTGTTGTGCTCTGGTTATGATCTTGAACAAGTTGACTAAATTATACCATAACTACCGTCCTGCAATGAAAGGCGTCTAAATACCCACTCTACCTTGATTCGCCATCATACTTTATATTCAGTGAAATATCGACATATGGTTTGTACACTACGTACATATGAAGCTCCGTTTGGAAATGGCGGTAAAGTATAAGCATAAAGCAACGCGAAATCGACGGAAAAGTTTGGTATGATTAAAGTGGATTGCAAAGGAGGTTTTCATATGAATGAAGAAAACAGACCATTTTCTAGTCCAGCAGATGCTGAGGGAACCAAAGCAAACTTTGATGCCAATCAGCGGAAGCTTCACTCCGAGGGAGCTTCAAGCCTTTGGCGTCAGGTCAGTAATCTGCTTATTCTGGTTGGCGTAATTGCATTGATTATTATTATAGGCCGATTACTTTAATGAGATGACTGAAAAGTCAAAAAGATTAGGGATGTGAAATGGAGTGTTAAAGGCAGCTTTACTTTTTATTTTGGCTGGCATCGCCGAAATCGGAGGTGGATATTTGATCTGGCAGTGGCTGCGAGAAGGCAAGACATGGTATGTCGGACTTTGCGGCGGAGTGATTTTAGCTGTCTATGGAGTCATTGCCACCTTCCAGGTTTTCTCCTCCTTTGGGCGTGTATATGCAGCATACGGAGGTGTCTTTATTGTTCTTTCCATTGCATGGGGCTGGTGGATTGATAAAAAGACACCTGACTTGTACGATTTCATTGGTGGATTGATTTGTTTGGTAGGTATAGCTGTAATTCTGTTGCCGCGCTCAGGGTGATAGGACAAAAACCCCCTTTTTTTTAAAAAAACATGACTATAGGTCTACAAAAATAAGCTTCATATTCCGAAATAGAACTTAAGGAGGGGGTTCTATGAACTGGAATCAAATGAAGCTTAGATTGAAATTTGGCAGTGCTATGCCGAAGAGTGAAGGTAATTTCTCTTTTGGTCTCTTGTGTGGACTCTTCATCAGCATTGTGCTGTGGATCTCAATTATTGGTTGGATCATGCTTATCTTCAAGTGATGCTTAACAAAAACCTGTGACTTATAATTCATGCTTTATTTTGTAAAATCATTACGTAGTTTGTCTATTCCACGGCCTACGGCTTCATCAATCATATCGGTAGCTGCAGGTGAATCGGCACCAGGGTCAGGAATCCGATCAAATCCTGGTTCACGCTTATCCAGAGATTGTTTATATTCGATTTGATCGTCAGTAAGACTCTTTTTTTTGGAATTATGTTTTTTCATAGCACATTACACGCTCCTTCTTAGGCATGGTCAGTTCTACACTTTACATAAACGCTTATGCTCCATATTAAACGCTTATAAAATAAACCGGGAAGGATAAATCCCGCCCGGTACTTTCCAAACAACTAGCGATGCTCAATCAAATCAATCGCTCCCAGAACAACATGAGCCAGTCCGAAACCGAGAATGCCTGTAGCTGCAAGTTTGTACTTACTGCTCAGCAACACAGCGCCTGAAGCCGATACTACCGTCCCAAGAACAGCTGGAATCATACCTTCACGCATTCGTAACACCCCTTCTGGTGGTTTGGAAAGACGTTTATTAGTGTAGTTCAAATGTGCACAAGTTATACAAAAAGAGAAAATTTATATTTTTTTTTAAAACCCCTTTACATTTTGATGAAATTATCGTATTATAAGTTGGTGCCCAGATGAACGACATTTACATAACGAGAACACTTCTTAGTAAGTAAGCTTCTCAGATACTTGTAAGATAAGAACAAGTAAGTGTAAAATAGCGTTCCTAAATGCTTGCCGGGGTGGCGGAATTGGCAGACGCACAGGACTTAAAATCCTGCGGTAGGTGACTACCGTACCGGTTCGATCCCGGTCCTCGGCATCCTAGTTTATTGCATGAAGCCCTTGATAATCAGGGGCTTTTTGCTTTTTTTAGGGATTGAGATTTAAAACCCATATCATAAGGGGCGAGTGCCATTTTCACTTTTGGGGACGGATTGGGGACGAATTTTTGGATTTACGCATAGCTTTGACATGAGTGGATACTTCCTCTATATGCATATCTGCATATCTGGATATCTGCATACCTCATAGGCTTCATTTTTTATGGAAAGGTAAAGTCTCCAGACTGAGTCGCTCTTGATTAACGCATCAATAACTTTGGTTGCTTCTTCCTCAAAATAGTTTTTCTGTTCTCTTTACGCCTTTCTTATCCTCGTTACTAATATCCGCTAGGGGATTGTTTTTCGTAGCCTGATGAAGGAGAGATTGAGGTAAAGTAGGAGCCTACCCTTATTCTAATATGACTTCCATCATAATTTTGGTAATATAATCTTTTTCCCGGTATTTTACCACGGCATCATATATATATTCTTCATAAACATAATCTCCTAAAGATAAGTTTAGTCGATCCATTTCCGAAAAAAGTCGATCATAGGTTTCATGAATGCTCTTTTCTTCACCAATATGGTAGCCCGTTAGAAAATATCCTTTCTTAGTTTTCAAATAAGGATAGTCCTCCCGAGGATTAGGTTGCTTTATGTACAGATAACTGTAGTTCGTATAGTCACCCTTCAATACTTGCTCTTTTTTTGTAATACCCCCAATAGGATATCCTGTATCGAGAAATGATACATATAATTCGTCAACAAATTCTGAAACCACTCTCACAAAATCTTCTTCCGAAATATTTTTTATATTTTTACTAAGATAAAGTGTTGCTTCTGTGTGTTGTTCAAGAGAAATCTGGTGAAAATCTAACCGTGATGCCTCTTCCATGAGTTCTATTTTTGCGTCGATGATTCTTTCCGTCATTTCAATTTCTTTTCTTTTTTTAACAATGTTCTCTTTCTGTTGGTGCATTAAAGATAAAAAGCTGGCAGGTGATTTGTGTTTCATATACTGCTGGATTTCTTTGAGTGACATTCCAAGATCTTTTAACAATTCAATAACGTTGAACCATTCTAATTGACGAATAGAATAAAAACGATATCCTTTATCGTTTTTGTAAATCGGAGAAAAAAGGCCAATTTGATCGTAATAGAGTAATGTCTGCTTATTAACTTTACATAGATCGGAAAATTCCCTCGGAGTAAAGTATTTTTCATTCATTTTTGAGTGCCTCCCTTGACTATATAGTTACTATATACCATATGATCGTTTTGTAGACAAACTAAATGGAAAGGTTTTGTTATTATGTTTAGCGAAATTCGGGTTGTAACGAGCTCGAATGAAAAAGAAGTACTTTCCTTAAGCATAGCTAAGGATCAGCGACAGTTTGTAGAATCCATCTCACAATGTTTACAAGAGGCTAGGGAGGATACTCGTTTTGTACCAGTAGGTCTGTATAAAAATGGTATACCAGTGGGTTTTGCTATGTACGGTAAATTTGAAGACGAAGTCTGGTTCGATCGGTTTCTAATAGATGAGCGATTTCAGGGAATGGGCTTGGGCAAATATTTTATGGAAAAGCTTATTTCATTTTTAGAAAATGAGTACCCTGGCCACCATATTTATTTAAGTGTTTATGAAAATAATATCCATGCAATTCAATTATATAAACAATTTGGATTTACTTTCACAGGTGACTTTTATACACCAAAAGAAAAAATAATGAATAAAAGAAATCAATGAGATTGATAAGTTTGAACATAGGATGCAACTGTCAAAAGGAGATTAAATGTAATGAATGTTAAAAAATATTTAGGTGTCTTGCTTTTTATTTTAGTGACCATCCTGTTTACAGGCTGTTCGCTCCAAACGGTCTCATTAAAGGACTCAACACACAGCAGTTCTGTTTTAACGCAATTTGATGAAGTCGCTAAATATATTTCGGAGCATAATGATCTTCCCGGGAATTATATAACCAAGAAAGAGGCCAGGAA
This sequence comes from Paenibacillus sp. JJ1683, assembly GCF_053006485.1. Lineage (NCBI taxonomy): Bacteria > Bacillati > Bacillota > Bacilli > Caryophanales > Paenibacillaceae > Paenibacillus > Paenibacillus sp. JJ1683. The sequence goes on along the minus strand of NZ_CM129820.1, from coordinate 3,697,868 downwards.
ATTAGGCTGGGAGCCTAGTGAAGGAAATTTGGAAAAAGTAGCCCCAGGCAAAAGCATAGGCGGTGATGTATTTCGAAATCGAGAAGGCTTGTTGCCCGAGAAAAAAGGGAGAATTTGGTACGAAGCAGACATTAATTACTCAGGCGGAACTAGGGGGAGCGATCGAATTCTCTACTCCAATGATGGCTTAATCTATAAAACAACTGATCATTACCGTACGTTTGAGCAACTAAAAGAATGAAGGGGGCTTTATGGTGGTTGTAATTATAAATGGAAATAACATTCATGGAAAAGAAGAATTACATGATACACTTCAAGCCCAGCTTGGATTAGACCAAACTTACGGTCGAAATTTGGATGCATTATGGGATTGCTTAACTGGCTCCATCCCGATGCCACTTACAATTCAATGGCTTGATTTTCACGCAAGCAGGAAATCCCTTGGAGAATACGCCGATTGTTTGTTGGATTTAATGCGTGAAGCCGAAGAAGAGGTGGAGAATTTTACTTTTGACGTGAAAGTATAATTATCTTTTTAAGATTTTCACTTTTAGTTAGGAGAACAAAGACGAATTGGGGACAGACTCTGGTATTTTATATAGATTACAGTATTCGCAGGTACACAGGACCAACGAAGCGCCTCACCGTTAATATGCGGAAGAGGCGCTTTAATTTTGGAAAAATTACATGCTATAAAATTCAGTTTAGTTTTGTGTTTTGTAATGATAATTCTGCTGCCAAATGATTCATTATCTTAATCTGGATATAGATACATCATCCAAAAGAATGGTTGCAAAAGCATCCTGTGCTGTAACGCGAAACACTAAATCTCTGGAGACTGTCCCCGAATTCCCTGAGATTGAGAAGGTACGGGAGACTCTCTCATATTGTGATGAAGGTAGCGAGTTAAGCTGGATCGTGTAGGTTTGCTCTCCTAAACTAATTTGAAGCCGACCACCGAAAGGACTGATCAAATTACGTACCCAGAAGGTCACACGGTATCTTCTTCCTCTTCTCAGATCGGAAATCGTTTGTCTAAGCGAGACGCTGTGCCCCGGGTTAGCTGAGATTCTGACGGCTTGATTGCCACTGTGCGGGTTGGTTCTGGTAATAAAGATTTGACCTGTCACGTTGCTGACGTTTGCAATCCAAGGTGTCAAATCCTGATCTTCAAAGCCGCCGTTTCTAACAACAGCCTGAGTAGGCAATATTCTTTTCTTCTTCATTGCGTGAGGTTGAGGTTGTATAGGGGATCTATTCATCCCTCTACGGACAGTAGCTGTACTTTTTCCAGTTTTTTTAGGTTTCATCTCAGCCAACTCTCTTTCAGTAAAAAATGTATTTTGTATTAGTAGTTTATGAAAGTGTGAATAATAGTGTTCATATTAAGAGAAACCAAAAATACCGCCGTATGGCGGTATTTTTTTGGTTATGTAATTACAGCGAAGAAAGAGTTTTACGACTTTATAGAGCAAAATCTTGTAACAGAGGGCCGAAGCCTTTCTATTGCATAAGTTGGTATAATCATTGGTACAGCAACTTTTGACAGAAAGACATCGGAGACGAGAATTATCCCGAAAAGCGCAGAAATGCTTGTTATTCAGGAACTCTTAGCAAAGACTACAACATAGCAAACGCATAGTGATGTAGATCAATTCAGCCGCATTTGAACTGTGAATTTGACGCACAAATTTGGATTTGGCCATGGGAAGGTGGGTTCAGTGAAGCTGATATGAGTCTGACATACCATATGGAACAGTTAAGAGTCTGTTTTATGAATTTTATTAACTATGTATATATTGTAATGGATAAGAAAACAGGAGACATTGCTATTGTCGATCCGTCATGGGATTTATCGAAAATAGAGTTATATCTTCGACAGTTGAATGGTAATCTCAGAGCCATACTATTAACCCATTCACATTTAGATCATGTTAATTTGGTAAATCCGCTCCTGGAAAAGTATAGACCGCACGTATTCATGTCAATACAAGAAATCGATTATTACCATTTTAGATGTGAAAATTTACATCCCGTTAAAGATGGGGATATTATCAAACTTGGAGAAACAGAAATTAGAAGTCTTTTGACCCCAGGACATACCGTGGGAAGTGTATGCTATCTTTTATCCAATCACTTGTTTACGGGGGATACCATTTTCATTGAAGGTTGTGGCTTTTGTGATCCGAATGGAGGAGATCCGAAAGACTTATATCATAGCGTTCAAAAAATAAAGCGAGAGGTTGATAGCTCCATTCAAATTTATCCTGCTCATTCATATGGTAAAGCACCTGGGTTCCCACTCAGTCACCTTATGGATGAAAATATTTATTTTCAATTTACGAGCATGAAGCCGTTTATTAATTTCAGAATGCGCCCCAACCAAAAAGGTTTATTCAATTTTAAATGAGTTGGTAAAAAGGGGGCAGTTCTAAAGGGTGATGGGGCCTCTACCCCCTTAAATATAGACCGGGTTGTTGCCAAAATGGCAATTGACACTGTTTGAGCAGAGGATTATAATGGAAATATACTATTCCAATTATATGATTATATGAAAAATAAAGGAACTTGTTTGCGGTTAATCGCTGGCGGGTCACGTTAACCACTGATGAGGGACATATCGTGAGAGATTGTAGCTTATCAAGCAGGATAAGTGAAAGGGCGAAGCTATGCATACACTGGCAGCAGACATTATAGGGGTTGATTTTGGCAGTATGTTTTGTTAGGAGATGAGCGGAGTGAATTGGTACGTGCTTTTTGTGCGAACGGGTAGGGAAGAAAGGGTTAAACAACTTTTTAATAAGTGGTTTGATTCTGAAGTTTACAAACCATTTATACCGCTCCAGGAGAGGCTTTTTAAAGTAGCAGGAACAGTCAAGAAAGAATTAGCGCCTTTGTTCCCCAGTTATGTGTTTATTGAGTCCAACTTACCTGACTTGCAGTTCGTAACAAGTACAAATTCAATGATTTATACTTCCAGCGATATCATTCGTTTATTGAGATATTCGAAGTTAGAAGCTTCTATGCGAGATTGCGAGAGACAAGTTTTAGAGAGTTTATGCAATGATAGATATTGTATAGAATGCTCAACTGGAATTATTGAAGGAGACAATATACGTATCATAGAAGGGCCGCTTAAAGGAAGAAGCAGCATAGTTAAGAAGATAGACAGACATAAAAGACAGGCGGTTATTCAGCTAGAATTTATGGGTGATATCAGACTAGTGAACGTAGCTTTAGAAATTATTAGTAAAGTTTAAATAGAATAATCGTGGGGATATCTTCTCCATTTGGAAGCTTTCAGAGCCCTTAAGGCATTTGAAGGTTTTTTTGGTTTGTGCTTGCCTATTCATAGGGGGATATGCATGTGACCATGTATACGGAACAGCTCATGTTGAAGCGGGAAGATATCGTGATGAAGGCGGCTGTTAGTTTTGTACATGCAGTTTGCCGTGACGATGCTGCTCTCGATCCGGAGATTTTTCATTCAGATGAGTGTAGCTACTTTGAGAGCCTGCTATTCCAGCGCCGAAAATCCAACTTTCTGCTTGGCAGGCTAAGTGCAAAACAAGCAGCATCCGTGCTGTTAAGGGAGCAGAACCTACGCAACATAAGCGTGGAGACAGGTGTTTTCGGCCAGCCCTTGCTTCGAACTACCGGAGTCCCTGGTTACCAAGTGAGCATTGCCCACTGTGATGATATCGGGACCGCTGTTGTTTTTCCAGAAGCGCATCCTATGGGGATTGATATTGAGAGGATAAGTCCTAACCGAAATAAGACCATGGAAAGCCAATTGACGACGGAAGAAAGGGAAAGAATCGCAGCCGTGCGAGGAGTAGAGGAATACTCTGTTTTATTGACGGTTTCTTGGACGGTAAAGGAGGCGATTTCGAAAATATTGCGCACAGGCTTTACCGCATCATTGCAAGTGCTTGAAATTAACGAGATCAGATTTAATAGTGGATGCTTTCGGAGTACATTTTCGCATTTTCCGCAATATGCCGCCCAGTCGTATCGGTTGGGTAACTACATCTTTACTATTGCAGCGCCAAGGAAGACGGAATGGAGTATCAATATGTCTCAATTGTATGAGCAATTTAATCCGATTTTCCATCCAAGCTGTTTGTAAATAACCCAATTTTAGGAGGATATACATGCGTAAAGAAGAAGTATTCGAAATCGTTAAAGGTTGTATTTGTGAAGTTCTACCGGAATTAAACGATCACCAGTTTCAGTATGACGATCGCTTGGTAGATTTGGGTGCGGATTCGGTAGATCGAGCCGATATTGTAATGAAGTCTATGGAAGCATTATCTCTTAATATTCCGCGCGTTGAGTTATCTGGCGTTAAAAATGTAGGAGAGTTGGCAGATGCGCTCTATGCCAAATTATAAAGAGCCTGAGTTAGTTATTACGGGAGTTGGTGTTACTTCGTCGATTGGGCAAGGGAAGACTGCCTTTGCTTCGGCGCTGTTCAAAGGGCAACATGCATTTGGAGTTATGCAACGTCCAGGCAGAAAGGGAGAAGCTTCATTTATAGGTGCGGAGCTGCCATCTCTGTCTTATCCGGAGACCATTTCCAAACGAATGTTACGAACCGCATCATTTTCAGGACAGGTGGCAATGGTTACCCTTCAAGAGGCCTGGGATGATGCTCAATTGGATGACGTCGACCCTAGCCGCATAGGATTGGTGATTGGAGGCTCCAATTTTCAGCAACGGGAATTATTTCAAACCTATGAGGCTTATCGGGAAAAAATGCACTTTGTATCTCCGACCTATGGGCTGTCCTTTATGGATACTGATTTGTGCGGATTATGCACTGAGCAATTCGGTATTCAAGGGATAGCATATACTGTCGGCGGGGCTTCCGCGAGCGGACAAGTCGCCATCATTCAAGCGATTGAGGCAATTCAAGCAAATCGGGTTGATGTGTGCATTGCGATGGGGGCGTTGATGGATATTTCGTATTTGGAATGCCAGGCATTGCGATCCTTGGGAGCCATGGGAAGCGACCGATATGCCGACCAGCCAGCAATGGCGTGTCGCCCCTTTGATAAGATGCACGATGGATTTATATACGGGGAATCTTGCGGAGTTATCGTCATAGAGCGGTCGGATTTTGCAATGAAGCGGCAGGGGAAACCTTATGCAAAGCTTGCAGGCTGGGATATGGGGATGGATCGGAACCGGAACCCCAATCCTTCTTATGAAGGCGAGGTTCGAGTGATTAAAAGGGCCTTGGAGAAAGCGAAACTGTCGCCGGAAAAAATTGATTATATTAATCCCCATGGGACAGGCTCTGTAATTGGGGACGAGATCGAAATAAAGGCAATACAGGATTGCCAATTATCACATGCTTACATCAATGCAACCAAATCCATTATCGGGCATGGTCTGAGCGCAGCCGGGACGGTTGAAATTATTGCTACTCTTCTACAAATGAAAGAGTCGAAACTTCATCCTACCCGCAATTTGGAGGAGCCGATCAAAGTGGATTGCAACTGGGTGAAAAATGAGTCCATCCCAGCGGTTATTCACAATACTATGAATTTGAGCATGGGATTTGGCGGGATCAATACGGCCATCTGTATGCAAAAGTATGAGTCGGGCATTTAAGAAAGGGGGAGCATTATGGTATTAGTAGGAATAGAAGCAATGAATGTTTTTGGGGGCTCAGCCTATCTAGATGTCATGCAATTAGCGCAGCACAGACAGTTGGACCTTGCGAGATTTGAAAATTTATTAATGAAAGAAAAGGCTGTTGCCCTGCCCTATGAAGATCCGGTTACCTTTGGAGTCAATGCGGCAAAACCGCTGGTGGACGCCCTCTCTGAAGCGGAAAAAAACCGCATCGAAATGCTCATCACCTGTACAGAATCAGGAATTGATTTTGGAAAATCAATCAGTACATATATTCACCACTATTTGGGACTGAATCGGAATTGCAGGCTATTTGAACTCAAGCAAGCCTGCTATTCGGGTACTGCCGGACTCCAAATGGCGGTGAATTTTATTTTATCCCAAGTCTCGCCAGGGGCCAAAGCGCTTGTTATTGCCAGTGATATCTCACGATTTATTGCCGCTGAAGGCGGGGATGTTTTGAGTGAGGATTGGTCTTACGCTGAACCAAGCGGAGGGGCAGGGGCTGTGGCCATGCTCATTAGTGAAAATCCTCATATATTCCAAGTCGATGCGGGCGCTAATGGATATTATGGCTATGAGGTGATGGATACTTGCCGGCCAATACCAGATAGCGAGGCCGGAGATGCGGACTTGTCTTTAATGTCCTATCTGGACTGCTGCGAGCAAGCATTTTTGGAATACCAGAAACGGGTACAAGGAGTGGACTATAAAGATACCTTCCAGTATCTTTCCTTCCATACTCCATTCGGTGGAATGGTAAAAGGAGCGCATCGCACGATGATGCGAAGGATTACTCAGGCCAAGCCCAATGAGATTGAGGCGGATTATGTACAACGTGTCAAGCCAGGATTGGAGTATTGCCAACGAGTCGGCAATATTATGGGTGCGACCTTGTACCTGTCCTTGGCAGGCACGATTGATAAGGGCACATTTGATTCTCCGAAGCGGATTGGTTGCTTTTCCTATGGATCAGGCTGCTGCTCGGAATTTTATAGCGGGGTAGTGATGCCGCAAAGCCAGGAATATCTGCGTCGTTTTGAGATCGAGCGTAATTTGAATGATCGGTATCAATTATCCATGGATGAATATGAATCCCTGCTGAAAGGCAGTGGCGCTGTACGTTTTGGAACCCGCAACACCAAACTTGATTTTCAATTGGTTCCTGGAGTGATCGATTCCGGGAAAGGGAGACAGCGATTATATCTGGAGGAAATCTATGAATTCCACCGCAAATATCGGTGGGAATCATGAATTATCAAACAATTCAGGTTCGGTTTCAAGAATCGATTTGTTACTTACGGTTTTACCGACCAGAGGCAAATAACACGATTAATAACACCCTCATTGAGGAATGCATGCATGTGCTTGCACTGTGTGAGGAGTCGGTTACGATCGTTGTTTTGGAAGGCCTGCCGGAGGTGTTCTGTCTTGGAGCGGATTTTCAAGGAATGTACGAAAAAATGGCAAATGAACATGGGCATGCACAGAATCCAGAACCTCTATATGATCTGTGGTTAAAACTGGCGACAGGGCCCTATATCACGATTTCTCATGTGCGAGGAAAGGCAAACGCTGGCGGCATTGGATTTATTGCTGCCAGCGACATTGTGATAGCAGATCAGACAGCACAGTTCAGTCTGTCGGAATTGTTATTTGGGCTTTTCCCTGCTTGTGTTCTGCCCTTTTTAGTACGCAGAATTGGATTCCAAAAAGCGAATTATTTGACATTAATGACACAGCCGATTATGGTTGAGCAGGCTCTTACATGGGGATTAGTCGATGCATATGATGCCCAGAGTGATACGGTGCTGCGCAAGCATTTATTACGCCTCAGACGATTGTCCAAAACGGGTATTTTACGCTACAAACGCTTTATGGACGAACTCAGCGATTTGCGTCAGTATAAATCACTGGCGCTGGCGTCCAATCAAGAGGTGTTTTCAGACGCTCAAAATCTGAAGGGCATTTTCCGATATGTCGAAACAGGTCAATTTCCGTGGATGGACTGATGGGCGTTTGCCACAAGACGGGATGCTGAGGGGGAAGTAGATCATCATGTCACAATCTGTGGTTGAGTTACTTGAGATCGAGCGAGGGATTATTCAAGTAACAATGCAAGATAGAGTTCATAAAAATACATTTACACTTGAAATGACTCATGGACTTAGAGAAGCGTTCCGTACGATCCAGGATGACTCGACCTGCAAAGTCGTAATTATAACAGGGTATGACAACTACTTTGCCACGGGTGGGACGCAAGAAGGACTATTGGCTATACATGAAGGAACATCAAAGTTTACTGATGAAAATATTTACTCTCTAGCATTGAACTGCAAAGTTCCAGTGATAGCTGCTATGCAGGGCCATGCGGTTGGTGGGGGCTTTGTCATGGGGCTATTTTCTGATTTCGTAATCCTGAGTAAGGAAAGTATGTACACGACTAATTTTATGAGATACGGATTTACACCAGGAATGGGTGCGACGTTCATTCTTCCCCAAAAACTCGGGTTCAGCCTGGGAGAAGAATTATTGTTAAATGGGGGGAATTACCGAGGCGCAGAACTGGAGAAGCGGGGAGTGCCATTTCCAGTTTTGCCTCGCAAAGAAGTGATGAGCTATGGATTGGATCTTGCTAGACAGCTGGCCGAGAAACCCAGATTTTCATTAATCACATTAAAGGATCATCTGGTAGCTCCACTCCGCGCTCAGCTTCCCAAAATCGTAGAACAAGAGCTGATTATGCATGAGAAGACCTTTCACCAAGCCGAGGTTAAAGAACGAATCATCAACCTGTTTGGAAAATAATAATTTTTTCACATCCTTATTTATATTTGTTGGACGCTTTTACGGTTTTTCATGGGAATCTGGAAACGAGTGTGAAAGGGGCGCATAGCCTTTCTCATCACTCGTTTTTTCTTTGCTACTTTCGTTAGGCAACGCTTCAAGCGTGAAACAGTAGCTCAAAATAGACATCGTGATAAGCATTTGGCTCATGTTGTATTTAAATTTTGTGTTTGAGGAGTTGGTGGATGAATGACACGTAAACATGATCAAAGATCAGACTTTAATATCCCGATCCTTTCTTTTATGGAAACTTGCCGGCAATTTCCTGAAACAGAGTTGTTTACTTTTGAGAATGAAGGAGAGCATCCTCACGTGCTTACGGGGACCACGCTTTTGCTGCAAGTGCAAACTTTGGGCAACATTCTAATGAAAGAACTGGCTGCGCAGGAAAGAGCGCTCCTTGTATTTCCTCAGGGTCTGGGATATATCAGCAGCATGCTGGCATGTTTTTATGCAAACATCGTAGCCATCCCTACACCCATTACAGCAGCAGAGCCAGATGAAAAAATACTTGAGAAAATAAAGCCTATTCAAACGGATTCCGGGGCTGTATGTATCATAACAAATACTGCCTTCAAAGCTTTTCTCCAAACACAACCGGAGTATAGAACGTTTCGTATCCTAAATATTGATGAGATTCTTCAAGAGAGCGCCGCCCACGTAGATATAAAGATGAGAATGCCAGCACCTGAAGATATGGCCCTTTTGCTGTACACATCAGGCTCTACATCTCTGCCTAAAGGCGTAATTCTCAGCCATAGATGTTTAATGAATCAGGTTAAGGCTGAGCAATGGAGAATTGACCAAAATAGCCGTATCGTTTCCTGGATGCCGCAATTCCATGCTTTTGGACTGCAAAACAATATTTTGGTACCGCTATTGAATGGCGCCTCAAGCATTATTCTCCCACCAGAAAGCTTTGCTAAAAATCCGGAGCACTGGATTCAGATGATTGACAAGTATCAAGCTACCCATACGGCTGCGCCAAACTTTGCATTCGATTACTGCTGCTCCACCTTGGACGTAGCTTCACTACAGGAATATTCTTTGCACCATCTTCAAGCTATTATATGTGCAGGTGAGCCCATTCGGAAGGAAAGTTACGAAAATTTTGTCCATCATTTCCGGGCATTGGGGCTTAAAGAAGATATATTTTGTCCTCTTCTTGGCTTATCTGAGCTGTGTCCTGTTACCAGTGTAAAACCGGGCCAGTCGATGAGATTTCTTAATTTGGATATTCCTAGCTTGGAGCAAAGAAGAGTCCAATACACAGATGAGAAGAACCCATCGAAGTCCGTTGTCAGTTGCGGGGAGATCGAAGCTCCGACAGAAATACGGATTGTTCATCCTGAAAGTCATATGCTATGCCTGCCAGAGGAAATCGGCGAGATTTGGATTAAATCCGATCGGATGGCAGAGGGTTATTTAAATAGGAAGCAAGAAACGGACAGCACTTTTGAGGCGGTACTTTCCAGTACACAAGAAGGCGGTTTTTTCCGTACAGGTGACCTTGGCTTTATTGCAGACAATCATATTTATGTCATCGGCAGAGAGAAGGAAGTCATTATCGTTCACGGCAAAAATCATCATCCTGTCGATATTGAATGGACCATCCAAAAGAATATGCCGGAGTTGACTTTGCCTATCGCTGTATTTGCCTCTGAAGTCAAAGGCCAGGAAAAGGTAATCGTCGTACAAGAGATTGAAACGTCCCTTCATGAGCAGGAATATAAACGACTGGTCGAAAAGATGTTAAATGCCGTATCTGGGACACATCAACTTGAGATTTATGATATATATTTGCTGCCAAAAGGTAGTATTCCCAAAACGGGGAGCGGGAAAATTCAAAGAAAGGTTTGCCGTAATGCTTACATCAAACAAGAGCTTAGGGCACTTTATCAATATCGGAGTGCACTCTCAACAGCGCATTCGGGTATTGGAGAAACGGATGCTACTGTAGACGCTGTTTCGTTGATACAGCTGAAGATTCAGGAATATATGGTGCAATTTTTGCAACGGGAACTGAATTTGGAGTCCGAGGCAATGGATTTGGATAAAAATATTCACGGTTATGGCATCGATTCCATTCTTATCATGAAGCTCATACGCGGCATTGAAAAATCTTATCCGATCAAGGTTAATGCAAGAGAAATTCTAGAGTACCCAACGATTCAACTACTATCGGCTTATTTAGCCAAAAAGATTGAAAAAGATAAACCGGTTGTAGAGATCAAGACCGAAACAATCCTGCATGGTTTGCAACGGAATCCACTTTCTGAAGTTCAAAAAGGGTTGTGGCTATTACATAAAATGTCTCCTGAAATAAATGCTTACAATGTACCAATATGTCTCCGATTTAATACGAAAGTTGAGATAGAGAACGTTAAACAGGCTTTCCACGCCGTTTTAGAGCAATATCCTATTCTAAAAAGTGTGATTGAAGAGGATAATGGGACACCTTATCAAAAGCTGGAGTCTGCTCAGCCGTTTAATATGCAGATAGAGGATATTTCAAGCTTGAAAGCGGATGAAATCATTCCCTTTATTCGGAGCAAGGCAAAGCAGCCATTCGCGCTGGAACAGGACCCTTTGATGCGTGTTTATCTGATGTCCAGGTCCGAACAAGAACATTTCATACTGGTGGTCATCCATCATATTATTTTTGATGGTAGTTCTTTCATCCTTTTTATTCAAAGCTTTTTAGATGCATATAAGGACTTGGGACAAGGAAAGAGACCAGTCGTTTTACCACCTGCCGCGAGCTATAGCGATTTTGTGGAATGGGAACAAACGATGCTGGCGAGTGCAGAAGGGGAAAAGCATTTTTCCTATTGGAAGCAACAACTGTCGGATGCTTTACCGACTCTAGAGCTTCCATATAACCGCTCAGGTTTTCTGACTCCGAGCATGGAAGGACAAACATACACCAAGCGGCTTCCAGTTGATTGGGTCAATCGGGTAAAATCTTTCGCCCGTACGCAATATATGAGCTTGTCTACCGTCTTGTTAGGTATGTATGTGATCTTGCTTAACCAGTATTCGAAACAGGAAGACATCATCGTTGGAATGCCAGTTATGATACGACCAGAGGAGCGTTTTGACCAATTAATCGGATATTTTGTCAATATGCTTCCAATACGCAGCCAAGTGTCCGAAACAGAGACATTCCTGGATTTTATGAAAAAATTGCAAATCACCGTAGTCAATGGGATGGATCATGCTCCTTATCCTTTTCCGGCTCTGGTTCGAGCATTAAATGTGCCACGTTTGCAGGCGAGCTCGCCTGTTTTTCAGGCAGTTTTTTCTTACCAAAATTTTCTGCAAACTTCAAGCTTGCAGCAGCTTTGTGCGCCGTATAGCGATAGCTTTACCGTTGAGTTGGTAGAGGAAATTCACCAGGAAGGTGAATATGAGCTGGTATTGGAGCTGCTGGAGCAGGAAGAAGAGCTGACATTAAATATCAAATACCGTTCCGGTTTGTTCGATGAATCAACCATCGTACAGATGGCTGAGCGTTACATCGGATTAGCGGAAGCACTTATGAGCAATCCTACGGCTGCCCTGCAGGACTATTCATTACTTTTGCAAGAGGAAAAGAACAGCGTCCTTTATGACTGGAATGCGACCGAAATAAGTTATCCAGATAAATGCTTCCCTGAATTATTCATAAAACAGGCAAGGAAAACGCCTGACGCTATTGCAGTCGTGTATGAAGAACAATCACTTACCTATAGGGAATTAAAAGAAAAGAGCACATTGCTCGCTCTATATTTGCAAAATCAGGGCGTTACCCCTGATACGCTGGTAGGAATTTGCATGGAACGGTCTTTAGAAATGGTCATTGGGCTGTTGGGAATCCTTCTGGCGGGAGGAGCCTATGTGCCGCTTGATCCGGACTATCCAGAGGACAGATTGGAATACATGCTGCAGGACTCCAATACTTCCCTTGTCATTACGCAATCGGAATTGCTGGAAAAAGTATCTCGGCTGGCAGGGAGTCATGTGAACTGCATTGTTCTTGATAACGAATGGGATCTTCTGACAAGTAGTATAAAGGGGAGAAAGACACTCAAACGGGAAGTGCAGCCTAGCCATTTGGCATATGTGATATATACCTCTGGAAGTACAGGGAAACCCAAAGGGGTCATGATCCCGCACAAAGCGTTGACCAACTTTCTTCTTTCCATGGGAGAAAAGCCAGGCATAATAGAGCAGGATAAATTGCTTGCAGTGACAACGTATTGCTTTGACATCGCGGGGCTGGAATTATATCTGCCTTTGATTAAAGGCGCTCAATGCTATGTTTGCAGTTCTGAAAAGGCTAAGGATGCCGAAAGACTCAAGCAGGAGATTCAAAAAATAAAACCGACAATGATGCAGGCAACGCCTGTGACCTGGACCATGCTTTTTCAAGCTGGCTGGAAGAACGAAGAGAACATGAAAATGCTCTGTGGCGGAGAAGCACTTTCGGAAACATTGAAATCTTATTTTGTGCATAACAACGGTGACGCATGGAATATGTTCGGTCCGACTGAGACGACGATTTGGTCTACAATTCAAACGATTACCGCCGACAAGCCGATTTCGATCGGTAAGCCTATTGCCAACACCCAGATTTATATTTTGGATCAGCACCTTCGACCTGTGCCTGTCGGATTTCCGGGTGAGCTTTTCATTTCGGGCAATGGCTTGGCCAGAGGCTATCTGAATCAGCCGGTGCTTACGGATGAAAAGTTTATTGACAACCCATTCAAGCCCGGAACTAAGCTCTATAGAACCGGAGATTTATGCAAGTGGCTTTCTGACGGTTCCATTGAATATTTGGGTCGGATGGATTATCAAGTGAAAATCCGCGGGTTTCGAATTGAGCTAAGTGAAGTTGAAGGTCAGGTCAGAACATATCCGGGAATTGATGAATGTGTCGTGATCGCCAAGGAACAAGGAGGGGATAAGCAGCTTGTCGCCTACTATTTACGCAACAACTCTCAGTTCGGGGAATCCTCACTTGATCCGAAAGAAGTACGAAATTATTTAAAAGCATTCTTGCCTTATTATATGATTCCAGCATTCTTTATCAAACTGGACAAGCTGCCATTGACCCCGAATGGCAAAATAGATCGGAAGGAATTAATGGGTCGTAGGGTCGAGCTGGCGACAGCAACAAGAAAAATCCATTTGCCGCAATCGGATGTTGAACAACAAGTTTTAACAATATGGAAAAAGCTTCTGGATATCGATCATCTAAGTACGGATGATGCTTTTTTCGACGTGGGCGGAAATTCTTTTTCAGCCGCAGAGATGATTAGAAGGATCAAGGACAAGCTGGAATGTGATATTTCGGTGACAGCATTGTTCAAGTATCCAACGGTTAGGGAACTTAGTGCCTATATTACGAAAGTAAAAGGCGAGGCCCCAGCTTCTGCAACAGAACAAACAGATACCGCTAAAAATACCATTTCACAGGGATTAGACTCGGAGGAAGATGAACATAAACCATCCTACCCTGATTATTATGAGGATAGTATCGCAATTATAGGAATTTCGTCCCGTTTCCCGGGTGCGAAAAACCACGTTGAGTTTTGGAGCAATTTGAGGGCAGGGGTGGAAAGTGTCCGGTACTTTTCTGAGGAAGAACTAGCCCAGTTAGGGCTGGAGAGAGAGATTGTCGAGCATCCAAACTATGTGTCCGGACAATGCACGATTGAGGGAAAAGAGTATTTCGACCCTGAGTTTTTTAATTTGTCCCAGAAAAATGCAGAATTTATGGATCCTCAGATGAAATTGCTGCTACAGCATGCATGGAAGGCCGTTGAAGATGCTGGCTATGTTTCCAAAGAGATTCCTGAAACCAGCGTGTATATGTCGGCGAGCAGCAGCTTTTATCAAGCCTTTATTCCTAATTTGGCATCGCAATCACCTAATGTCCTGAGGAATGCGGATGAATATGTAACCTGGATTTTGGCACAAGGCGGGACCATTCCTACTATGATCTCTCATAAATTAGGATTTAAAGGTCCCAGCTTATTTGTGCATTCCAACTGTTCTTCTTCGTTAGTCGGACTGCGTCTAGCTTCGCAAAGCCTGTTGTCTGGTGAAGCAAAATACGCGTTGGTTGGAGCGTCAACAATCTTTCCTTTCAACAGCTTAGGTTATGTATATCAGCCTGGCTTGAACTTTTCTAGTGATGGCCATATTAGAGCTTTTGACGATTCGGCAGACGGAATGATTGGCGGAGAAGGGGTTGGAGTTGTTCTACTGAAAAAAACGCTGGATGCCATTAGAGACGGTGACCATATTTATACGATTTTACGAGGGGTTAGCGTGAACAACGATGGGACTGACAAACTAGGGTTTTATGCTCCAAGTGTTAAGGGTCAGTCTGAAGTTATTCAGAAGACGATCGAATCAACCGGAATTCATCCCGAAACGATCAGTTATATTGAGACACATGGAACCGGAACCAAATTGGGCGATCCGGTTGAATTTGCAGCCTTGAATGATACATTCAGGCAGTACACGGCCAAAAAACAATTTTGTGGTATTGGATCGGTCAAAACCAATATCGGACATTTGGACACTGCAGCAGGTTTGGCGGGGTGTATTAAAGTCGCTTTAAGCTTATACCATAATGAGATTCCTCCTACGCTTAATTATGATACACCCAATACCGATATCCATTTGTCTGAATCGCCTTTTTATGTTGTTAATAAACTGCGGAAATGGGAACAAGCGTCAGTTCCCCATCGAGCGGCGCTAAGCTCCTTTGGCATAGGCGGAACGAATGCTCATGCCATTTTCGAACAATTTGTAGCTAATGATGAACCCGAACGTTCTAAATCCAGTTTGGTGAACGATGCTGCTGAGTATCTTATTCCTTTGTCTGCCAAAAATGATCAGCGCCTTAAGGCATATGCTGGGGACCTCTCGGCTTTCTTGACAGCTTCTCAAGAAATCAATTTGTCGGATGTATCTTTTACGCTTCAAACAGGACGAATGGCAATGAAATGTCGGGTAGCGTTTATCGTCAAGAATACGAGCGAGCTGGTGCAAAAATTGGATTCGTTCGCGAATGGACAAGAACATATCGAGAATTGCTGGAGGGGAGAAAATAACCAGCAAGATTCAATGCAATGGTTTGAACAGGAAGAAGTGTTCAAGGAATTAGTGAGCAAATGGATCTCAAATCGTGAAATGAACAAGCTGGCAGAGCTATGGGCCAAAGGCTTCCATATCGATTGGAAATCACTATATTACGATATGCGACCGAAAAGAATCAGTCTGCCTACGTATCCTTTTGCTCAACAACGCTGCTGGGCTCCTGAGGTTGAGGCTGGAGCAGCAAGGGTCAGAGCAGTGGCGGAAGCACCTACGACTGCAGCTAGCCAAACTCTGATGTTTGAGCCAGTCTGGAAGGAGCAGGACGTACCTCCAGAGGTCGAAGCCCCTGCCTACGACCGCCGTATCATCTTACTGTGTGAGCCGGACGAGGCTTTACCTGAACGGCTTGAAGCGCGAGTGAACGGAGCGGCACAGGTCTTGGCCTTCTCATCTGGGAAGAGCCGGGTGGATGAGCGGTTTCAGGCCTATGCCGTTCAGGCCTTTGAGAGCATCCAAAGCCTACTCAAAGACAAGCCTGCCGGAAGGGTGCTGGTTCAGCTTGTCGTGACGGCGGCTGGAGAAGGACAGCTCTTTTCAGGACTTTCGGGTCTGCTGAAGACCGCCCGGCTGGAAAATCCAAAATTCATCGGGCAATTGATCGAAGTGGAACAGGGAGAATCTGCGGAAAGCCTGCTGGCGAAATTGGAAGAAAACAGCCGCAGTACGTTGGATGGATGGATTCGCTATGAGGGTAGTCAACGCAAAACCGCTTGCTGGAACAGGTTGGAGCCATCTCGGTCAGATGAGGAGCTGCCATGGAGAGATGGGGGCGTGTATCTCATCACCGGCGGCTCTGGCGGCCTGGGGCTGCTTGTTGCCGAAGAACTGGTTCGGCGCACCCGAGCAGCGACCTTGATCCTGACAGGGCGGTCGACACTGGACGGCAACAGACAAACTCGGCTGAAGGAACTGGAGTCCTCAGGAGCCAGAGTGGTGTATAAGCAGGGGGATATCACTGACAGGAACACGGTTACTAGCTTGCTGGAAAGCATTCAGAAAGAATTCGGGCGTGTTCACGGGATTATCCACTGTGCTGGGGTCATTCACGATAACTTCATTCTCAAGAAAAGCAGGGAAGAATTTATCGAGGTGCTGGGTCCGAAGGTCCAAGGGCTGGTCCATCTGGATGAGGCAAGCAGCGGCCAGGATCTGGACTTCTTCATGCTCTTTTCCTCCATCTCGGGCAGTCTGGGAAATCCGGGACAGGCCGATTATGCCACCGCCAACGCCTTTATGGATGCGTACGCAGCATATCGGAATACCCTGGTGGAAGCCCAGCAACGGCGGGGCCGGACGCTATCCATCCGCTGGCCGCTGTGGAAAGAAGGCGGGATGCGGATCGATGCGGACACAGAAAAACTCATGAGACAGAACATGGGCCTTACGCCTCTACAGAGCGAGTCGGGCATTCAGGCGTTGTACCAATGCCTGACCTCAAGCAAGGATCAGGTGATGATCCTGGAAGGAGAGCCAGAGAAAATCGAGGCCTACCTATGGAAATCCGTCTCGCAGGCCGATGTTCGAGCGGTAGAGGCAGCTGGATTGAAGCTGGATGCGGGTTTACTGTACGATAAAACCTTGTATCATCTCAAGGCGCTATTGGGAGAGGTGACCCGGCTGAGCATCGGTAGCATTGAAGCCCAAGAACCGCTAGAGCGTTATGGGATTGATTCGATTATGATTACCCAACTCAATGCCAAGCTGGCAGAGTCTTTTGGCGAGCTATCCAAGACGCTATTTTATGAGTACCAGACCTTGCGTGCCTTGGCGGAATATTTGGTGTCGGAATACACACCGGAATGCATGCAGTGGGTTGGAATGAGCATGGACAAGGAACGGGTAGAGGAAACGGCTGCGACAACCCGGTACGCTGAAGAAGAAAGCACGCAAATTGCGAGGCAGACGATAGCGGAGGAGGCGACAGCGAAGTCCAGAAGCTACGTGGAGCCGATTCGAAGCTACGCGGAGCTTGGCGCAGAGGAAACACGAGAACCGATCGCCATCATTGGCATGGCAGGAAAGTATCCAGGTTCGAGGGACATGAACGAATATTGGGAAAATCTCAAGGCAGGAAAGGATTGTGTCAGCGAAATCCCGCAGGAACGCTGGAAACTGGAAGGATTCTTCCAGCCTGACAAACAGGAAGCGGTAGCTGATGGCAAAAGCTACAGCAAGTGGGGCGGCTTTATCGAAGGCTTTGCGGAATTCGACCCATTGTTTTTCAATATTGCACCGCGAGAAGCCCTCAGCATGGATCCTCAGGAAAGGCTGTTTATTGAAGCTTGCTGGGAAGCGATGGAGGACGCAGGCTACACCAGAGAACAGCTTGCGGTACGACATAACAGCCGTGTAGGTGTGTTTGCGGGAATTACCAAAACGGGCTACGAGCTTTATGGGCCGGAATTATGGAAGATGGGGGCCAAAATATTTCCCCAAATATCCTTTAGCTCGGTAGCCAACCGGATTTCGTACCTGTTTAATTTGCAGGGGCCGAGCATGCCAGTGGATACGATGTGTTCATCCTCATTGACCGCGATTCATGAAGCGTGTGAGCATCTGTACCGCGGAGAATGCGAGCTGGCTATGGCAGGAGGAGTGAACCTGTATCTGCATCCGCTGAGCTATGTCGGACTTTGTGCGAATCAGATGCTGTCCGTAGACGGACAGTGCAAGAGCTTCGGAAAGGGAGGCAACGGCTTTGTCCCAGGAGAAGGTGTGGGGGTCGTGCTATTGAAGCCGTTGTCGAAGGCGATAGCAGATGGGGACCCGATCCATGCGGTCATCCGGGGAACGAGCATCAACCATGGAGGCAAGACCAACGGGTATACCGTGCCTAACCCGACTGCTCAAGGGGAGCTAATCCGGTCGGCTTTGGAACGAGCCGGGGTACATGCCCGGACCATCAGCTATATCGAAGCTCACGGAACTGGCACAGAATTGGGAGATCCGATTGAAGTGACCGGTTTGACCCAGGCCTTCAGAAAGGACACGGCAGACAAGGGATTTTGCGCCGTGGGCTCTGTGAAGTCCAACATCGGACATTTGGAGGCGGCAGCGGGCATCGCAGGGATTGGGAAAATTGTCCTGCAGATGAAAAACCGGACGCTGGTTCCCAGCCTGCATGCCCAGGAATTAAATCCGAACATTGCTTTTGAGCAGACGCCGTTTGTCGTCCAGCAGGAGCTGGAAGAATGGAAGCGGCCGGTGGTTGAGCTCGATGGAGAGACACGGGAATACCCGAGAATGGCAGGGATTTCATCGTTTGGAGCAGGAGGCGCCAATGCCCATGTCATCATCGAGGAGTACGTTCCAGAAGAGAAGATGCCCATTCGTGTAACAGCTCACCATCCTGTGATTATCGTATTGTCGGCCAAAAATGAGGAACGGCTGAAGCAACAGGTCGAGAGATTGCTGTCCGTGATCGGGAAAGGAGAGGTCACAGAGGGCAATCTGGCGGATGCAGCCTACACGCTCCAGGTAGGACGTGAAGCGATGGAAGAACGCCTGGCGGTCATTGCTGAATCGCTACCGAAACTGGTGGAAAAGCTGCAAAGATTCTTGGAAGGCCACGACGGGATTTCCGAGCTGTATCGAGGACAGGTCAAGCGAAACAAAGAGGCACTGTCCGCACTGTTAGAAGATGAAGATATGGAAAAAACAATCGCTGCCTGGATCGGGAAACGGAAATACGCGAAGATAGTGAATCTGTGGGTAAAGGGACTGGCGATGGACTGGAGCATGCTTTATGGAGATGCCAAGCCGCAGCGAATAAGTCTGCCAGCCTATCCTTTTGCAAAGGAGCGGTATTGGATCACGGATATTAAAACCAAGCAGGCTTCCATTGAATCTACCAAATCTGTACAGCCAACAGATATATTTGTTGATCAAAAAACACCTGAGACAGCGGCAAATATTTCGCAAAAGTATGAAAAAGAAAGCGAAGATCCAAATTCCGAAGCTATTCCTTCGTATATCCAGAATATTCAGAGCCATATTTCCACCAGTGTCAAAATGAAGAAGATGCCAGATATTTCTTATCTAGCGGCTGAATACGAAAGAATTCCTTCGACTATGGTCGACAACCAAGCTTACTCGGAACAGGATGGGACGACGCGAGGGACTAATCGGATGAGGAGGCTTACAGATGAAGGAAATGAATGATGTCTTATGCAAATTGCTATGGGGTTATTTGCAATTGATGGGATTATGCCCCTATGCACATATGGACAAGAAAGCTATGATTAATGATTTTAAAACCAAAACAGCATTGCTGAATTTATATGATCGCTGGCTTGAAGAAAGCATAGAGGTATTGGCGCGGAATCATTATTTTTACCGTAAAGGAGACTCTTATAGCGTAACGGATACAGCTTTGGTTGATCTGCAGGCTGTATGGAAGGAATGGGAATTGAAGAAAGGGGAATGGCTGAAAAATCCGGATCTCTCGGCCTGGGTTGTACTCGTAGAATCAACATTGCGCAAGCTGCCGGAAATTTTGACCGGAAACATACCTGCCACTGACATTGTTTTTCCTCAGTCCTCTATGAAGCTGGTAGAAGGTATATATAAAAATAGTCCTGCAGCAGATTACTTTAATGAAGTGCTGGGGGATATTGTAGTTTCCTACTTGAATGAACGGCTTAAGCATGACCCGTCAGGGTCGATTCGAATTATTGAAATTGGTGCAGGCACTGGAGGAACCAGCGCTATGCTCTTCCGGAAGCTTCGACCTTATCAGGAGCATATTCGTGAATACTGTTATACCGATAAATCCAGAGCATTTTTATTGCATGCGCAAAAAGAGTACGGCCCGCAAAATCCTTACTTGACTTATAAAATTTTTAATGTGGAAGAGTCGGCTGTGGGACAAGATATCGACACGGGCGGATATGATATTGCAATTGCCACCAATGTCCTGCACGCTACGAGGAACATTCGGCAGACATTAGGCAATGTCAAAGCATCGCTGCGAAAAAACGGCCTGATTCTTATCAATGAAATCAGTGGAAACTCGCTGTTAAACCACCTAACCTTTGGCCTGCTGGAGGGATGGTGGCTTTATAATGACCCCGAGCTGCGTATTCCAGGCTCTCCCGGTTTATACCCTGAACGTTGGCAGGAGGTATTGGAAAGCGAGGGGTTCCGGTCGGTCTTCTTCCCCGCTCAGGAAGCGCATGAAATAGGCCAGCAAATTATTGTGGCTGAAAGCGATGGTAAGCTTAGCGATGGGATGCTTCGGGACCAACAGAAGCTTGAACAGGGCAAGCCTCCATTAGAACAGCGTGACACAGGGACTCAATCAGCTGCTGATGTAACCGATGAGATGGCTGAAGAGCATGTCAGGGAACTTATTGTAGAGAAGTTGGCAGAGGCCTTGAATGTGGACATTTCAATGATTGATGTCCATGAGTCATTCGCAGATTATGGCCTGGACTCTATTCTTGGCGTCAACTTTGTACAGGATGTTAATCAGGGGCTGGGCATTCATTTGCAGACTACAGACATCTTTGATTACAGTTCGGTCAAACAACTGACGTTATACATTTTAGGCCAATTCGGCGACATCGTTTTACCAGTTTTGGGACACTATGCTGATCCAATAGAGGATGGGAAAGATACAAGCCGTGAAACCCAAGCGCCTAAGGAAAAGGAATATATGTTTAATCCGGTTCAAACGGCAAGTGCATCGATTGAGCCAGAAAGACCTAAACAGGAGAATACAGGAAAAAGCTTGGCGCAAAGAGAGCCGATTGCGATTATTGGAATGAGCGGGCGGTTTGCCGGGTCTGACAATGTAGATGAGCTTTGGAATCACCTTAAGAATGGCGACGATTTAGTAAAAGAGGTAACTCGGTGGGATCTTTCAAAATACCAGGAAAAAAATACGAGTTACTGCAATTATGGAAGCTTTTTGGAGGATATTGATAAGTTCGATCCGCTTTTTTTCAATATTTCCGGACTGGAAGCAACTTACATGGATCCGCAGCAGCGGTTGTTTCTCGAGGAAGCATGGCATGCTCTAGAGGATGCAGGTTATGCGGGTACAGGGATGGATGGGCGTCGGTGCGGAGTTTATGTAGGCTGTGCCGAAGGCGATTACCAGCGATTGCTGGGTGAAGACCTGCCTCCGCAAGCACTGTGGGGCCATATGGGCTCCGTGATACCCGCCAGAATTTCCTACTACTTGAATCTTCACGGACCGGCAATAGCTGTAGATACAGCTTGTTCGAGTTCGCTAGTTGCCACCCATCTTGCTTGCCAAAGCTTATGGTCTGGAGAAACGGATATGGCTTTAGCTGGCGGGGTGTATATTCATACAACCCCTCGTTGCTATTTATACGGTGACAGGGCAGGAATGCTGTCTCACACCGGGCACTGTTATACCTTTGATGACAGGGCAGACGGAATGGTTCCGGGAGAGGCTGTTGGCGCGGTTGTACTCAAACGGCTTGAGGAAGCAGTTGCCGATGGTGACCACATCTATGGAGTAATTTTAGGCTCAGGAATCAATCAGGACGGTACCACGAATGGACTTACTGCACCAAGCCAGAAGTCTCAGGAGCGACTGGAGCAATATGTGTACGATACTTTTCATATTCATCCAGAGCAAATCCAATTGGTGGAAGCACATGGGACAGGTACCAAATTGGGAGATCCAATTGAATATCAGGCATTGACGCGAACATTTAGAAAGTATACGGACAAGAAGGGATTTTGCGCGATCGGGTCCATCAAAACGAATATCGGTCATACGCAAATTGCGGCAGGAATCACAGGAGTAATTAAGCTGTTATTGTCATTAAAGCATGAGCAGATTCCGCCTTCACTTCATTTCCAATCAGGCAATTCTAATATTCAGTTTGCGGACAGTCCTTTTTATGTCAATACGCAGTTGCAGAATTGGCTGATTGAGCCTGAAGCCAGACGCTGTGCTGCGGTCAGCTCCTTTGGTGCCAGTGGTACTAATGCCCACCTGGTCATCGAAGAGGCTCCACATACGAAACGAAGACATTCTGAAAAGCCGGCTTATTTCATTCCGCTGTCCGCCCGGACTTCACAACAATTACGCCGTCAGGTGGAGCAACTGATTGCCTATTGCGAACAGGAGCCTGAGGCAGACTGCGGTAACATGAGCTATACATTATTGCTTGGGAGAAAGCACTGCAATCATCGGCTTGCATGTGTTGCCCGCAATCAAGGTGAGCTTGTTATGTCCCTTAAAAGGTGGCTGGAAAAAGGCAATTCTTCTCAAGTTTATTATTCTGAACTACACGAAAAAGACCAACGCATTCAAACGTCATTGAAGAGATATGGAAATGAATGTATTCAAAACTGTCAAAATGCAGGTGAAGTCCGCGAGTATGTGGAGCTTTTAACTACGATTGCGGATTTATATGTTCAGGGATATCCGTTAGACTTTGAGCGTTTGTTTTCAAATGAACCGTATTGCAGAATCCCATTACCGACTTATCCTTTTGCAAAAGAGCGGTATTGGGCGCCTGGGAATGAAACCCAAATGGCTAAAAGCATAAGTATAGAAAGTGAAACCAAATCAACGATTTCCAGAGCAGAGGCAAAACCTGTGGCTACAGCTAGCCATACCCTGCTGCTGGAGCCAGTTTGGAAGGAGCAGGACGTATCGCCAGAGGTGGAAGCACCTACCTACGACCGCCGTATCATCTTGCTGTGTGAGCCGGACAAGGCTTTACCTGAACGGCTCGAAGCGCGATTGAACGGAGCAGCGCAGATCTTGGCCTTCTCATCCGGGAAGAGCCGTGTGGATGAGCGGTTTCAGGCCTATGCCGTTCAGGCCTTTGAGAGCATCCAGGGCCTGCTCAAAGACAAGCCTGCTGGAAGGGTGCTGGTTCAGCTTGTCGTGACGGCGGCTGGAGAAGGGCGGCTCTTTTCAGGACTTTCGGGTCTGCTGAAGACCGCCCGACTGGAAAATCCAAAACTCATCGGCCAATTGATCGAAGTGGAACAGGGAGAATCTGCGGAACTCCTGCTGGCGAAGCTGGAGGAAAACAGCCGCAGTCCGGTGGATGGATGGATTCGCTATGAGGGCGGTCAACGCAAAACCGCTTGCTGGAACAGGTTGGAGCCATCTCGGTCAGAAGAGAAGCTGCCATGGAGAGACGGTGGCGTGTATCTCATTACCGGCGGCTCTGGCGGCCTGGGGCTGCTTGTTGCCGAAGAACTGGTTCGGCGCACCCAAGCAGCAACCTTAATCCTGACAGGCCGCTCGCCACTGGACGGCAACAGACAAACC
The DNA here is from genome assembly GCF_053006485.1 of Paenibacillus sp. JJ1683. Lineage (NCBI taxonomy): Bacteria > Bacillati > Bacillota > Bacilli > Caryophanales > Paenibacillaceae > Paenibacillus > Paenibacillus sp. JJ1683. Next base: position 3,673,951 of record NZ_CM129820.1, on the reverse strand, counting down.
CGGCTGAAGGAGCTGGAGTCCTCAGGAGCCAGAGTAGTATACAAGCAGGGGGATATCACCGACAGGAACACGGTTACCAGCTTGTTGGAAAGCATTCAGGAAGAATTCGGGCGTGTTCATGGGATTATCCACTGCGCTGGGGTCATTCACGATAACTTCATTCTCAAGAAAAGCAGGGAAGAATTTATCGAGGTGCTGGGTCCGAAGGTTAAAGGGCTGGTTCATCTAGATGAGGCGAGCAGCGGTCAGGATTTGGACTTCTTCGTGCTCTTTTCCTCCATCTCGGGCAGTATGGGCAATCCGGGACAGGCCGATTATGCCACCGCCAACGCCTTTATGGATGCGTACGCAGCATACCGGAATACCCTGGTGGAAGCCCAGCAACGGCGGGGCCGGACGCTATCCATCCGCTGGCCGCTGTGGAAAGAAGGCGGGATGAGGATTGACGCGGACACAGAAAAACTCATGAGACAGAACATGGGCATTACGCCTCTACAGACCGAGTCGGGCATTCAGGCGTTGTACCAATGCCTGACCTCAAGCAAGGATCAGGTGATGGTCTTGGAAGGAGAGCCTGAGAAAATCGAGGCCTATCTGGCGAAAGCCGTCTCGCAGGCCGGTATCCGTGCGATACAGGCATCTGTGCCGAAGCTGGATGCGGGTTTACTGTACGAGAAAACTTTATATCGCCTCAAGGCGTTGTTGGGAGAGGTGACCCGTCTGAGCGTCGGTAGCATTGAAGCCCAAGAACCGCTAGAGCGTTATGGGATTGATTCGATTATGATTACCCAGCTCAATGCCAAGCTGGCAGAGTCTTTTGGCGAGCTATCCAAGACGCTATTTTATGAGTACCAGACCTTGCGTGCCCTGGCGGAATATTTGGCGTCGGAATATGCACTGGAGTGCATGCAATGGGTTGGAATGAGCAAGGACAAGGAACGGGTAGAGGAAACGGCTGCGACAGCCCGGTACGCTGAAGAAGAAAGCACGCCAGTTGCGGAGCAAACGATTGCGGAGACGGTGGCAACGAAGTCCAGCCGTAGCTATGTGAAGCCTGTTCGAAGCTGTGCGGAGTCTGTCGCAGAGGAAACACGAGAGCCGATCGCCATCATTGGTATGGCAGGAAAGTATCCAGGTTCGAGGGATATGAATGAATATTGGGAAAATCTCAAGGCAGGGAAGGATTGTGTCAGCGAAATCCCGCAGGAACGCTGGAAACTAGAAGGATTCTTTCATCCTGATAAAGAGGAAGCGGCTTCACATGGCAAAAGCTATAGCAAGTGGGGTGGCTTTATCGAGGGATTTGCTGAATTCGACCCATTGTTTTTCAATATTGCACCGCGGGAAGCACTTAGCATGGACCCTCAGGAACGGCTGTTTATTGAAGCCTGCTGGGAAGCGATGGAGGACGCGGGCTACACCAGAGAACAGCTTGCGGTACGACATAACAGCCGGGTAGGTGTGTTTGCGGGAATTACCAAAACAGGATTTGATCTATACGGTCTTGATCTGTGGAGGAAGGGAGCGCAAATATTCCCTCACACTTCCTTTAGCTCAGTAGCCAACCGGATTTCGTACCTGTTTAATTTGCAGGGGCCGAGCATGCCAGTGGATACGATGTGTTCATCCTCATTGACCGCGATTCATGAAGCGTGTGAGCATCTGTACCGCGGAGAATGCGAGTTGGCCATGGCAGGAGGAGTGAACCTGTATCTGCATCCGCTGAGTTATGTCGGACTTTGTGCGAATCAGATGCTGTCCGTAGACGGACAGTGCAAGAGCTTCGGAAAGGGAGGCAACGGCTTTGTCCCAGGAGAAGGTGTGGGGGTCGTGCTATTGAAGCCGTTGTCGAAGGCGATAGCAGATGGGGACCCGATCCATGCGGTCATCCGGGGAACGAGCATCAACCATGGAGGCAAGACCAACGGGTATACCGTGCCTAACCCGATTGCTCAAGGGGAGCTGATCCGGTCGGCTCTGGAACGAGCCGGGGTACATGCCCGGACCATCAGCTATATCGAAGCTCACGGAACTGGCACAGAATTGGGAGATCCCATTGAAGTGACCGGTTTGACCCAGGCCTTCAGAAAGGACACGGCAGACAAGGGATTTTGCGCCGTGGGCTCTGTGAAGTCCAACATCGGACATTTGGAGGCGGCAGCGGGCATCGCAGGGATTGGGAAAATTGTCCTGCAGATGAAAAACCGGACACTGGTTCCCAGTCTGCATGCCCAGGAACTGAATCCGAACATTCCTTTTGAGCAAACGCCGTTTGTCGTCCAGCAGGAGCTGGCGGAATGGAAGCGGCCAGTGGTTGAGCTCGATGGAGAGACACGGGAATACCCGAGAATGGCGGGGATTTCATCGTTTGGAGCAGGAGGCGCCAATGCTCATGTCATCATCGAAGAGTACGTTCCGGAAGAACAGGCGCCAATCTGTGTGACAGCTCACAATCCTGTGATTATCGTATTGTCAGCCAAAAATGAGGAACGGCTGAAGCAGCAGGTCGAGAGATTGCTGTCCGTGATCGAGAAAGGAGAGGTCACAGAAAGCAATCTGGCGGATGCAGCCTACACGCTTCAGGTTGGGCGCGAAGCGATGGAAGAACGCCTGGCAGTCATTGCCGAATCGATGCCAGCGCTGGTGGAAAAGCTGGAAGGATTCATGAAAGACCAGACGGGGATCTCCGAGCTGTATCGAGGACAGGTCAAGCGAAACAAAGAGGCACTGTCCGCACTGGTAGAAGATGAAGACATGGGGAAAACAATCGCTGCCTGGATCGGGAAACGGAAATACGCGAAGATAGTGGATCTGTGGGTGAAGGGACTGGCGATGGACTGGAGCATGCTTTACGGAGATGCCAAGCCGCAGCGAATGAGCCTGCCAGCCTATCCTTTTGCAAAGGAGCGGTATTGGGTCACAGATATTACGATCCCATCTGTAGAAAAAATTCCAATGGAATCTCAGGAAAAAGCAGTTCTTGTTCAGTCTCAAGTAATGCAGTCTGCTCTTCCTGAAGCTTTAATGCCATCCAGTTTTTCGAGTAGTTCTGAAAAACCAAGCGGGATTTCTTTACGGAATTTGTCAGACAGTCAGCCGCAGCTTAGCAAGTCTGCCAATCAGCAGACAGCACCGATTATTTTAACTTCCCCGGAAGGGGTAATGCACACGTCAGATAATGACAACGAGACGGAAGAGCAGGTGCCTGCTAGTCCTGCCCTATCCATATCGTCAGAAATATTGCAGGAGGAGCTGACAACAAGTCTGGCGCAAGCTTTATATATAGATCGGGACGAGATCGATGAGGATAAAAACTTTGTTGATCTTGGATTGGATTCCATTATAGGCGTAGAGTGGATTCGAAACATTAATAAACATTACGACACATCCATAACAGCGACAAAAGTCTACGATTATCCAACCATACGGGAGTTTAGCAAATTTTTAGAAAAGGAATTGGGCAATCCTGTAGCCCAATTAATCATGCCGTCTTCTGCTGCGTCTATTCTGGATCAGGCGCCTGCAAAGCATTTACCGCCGCTCGTATCATTGGAAACGGATAAGCAGACAGAGGCCTCACTTCAGATTAATTTAATGCCGATATCGCCTGAAAAGCAGCCGCAATTCGGCACGATTCCGTCTGGTGTCTCTACAGAGCAATTACGGAAAGAACTGACGGCAAGCCTAGCTGAAGCCTTGTACATGGAGCAAAGCGAGATTGAGGCAGATAGAAACTTTATAGATATCGGTTTGGATTCGATTATAGGCGTAGAATGGATTCGAAATTTGAATAAGCGCTACGGCACATCCATTGCAGCTACCAAGGTCTACGACTATCCGACTATTCTGCAATTTACCGAGTTTTTGGCACAAGAAATCAATAAGCACGGGGGCAAGAAAAGCTTCGTTCAGCAGCCCTTGAACACAGTCTCGGACACGGTCAAACCTATAGCAGAAGTCCATTTACCGCGACCAGAGACGATCCAATGCTCTCCAGCGCAGCTCCCTAAGGAGGAAACGGTGCCATTGCGTCGGGTAAAAGCAGAAGAGGAATCAGTGCCAGCAACTTCGGAAAATCAAGATGCAATTGCAATTGTTGGAATTTCGGGAAGATATCCTGGTGCCGAAGATGTACAGCAATATTGGAAAAATCTCGCTCAAGGTCAAAACTCCATTGTTGAAATCCCGAAGAACCGCTGGGACGTAGACCCGTTGTATGATCCGCGTCCGGCACAAGAGGGGAAAGTAAATTGCAAGTGGCTGGGTGCCTTGAAGGATATAGAATATTTTGATCCGTTATTTTTTAATATATCTCCTACCGAGGCGGAAGGGATGGACCCGCAGCAGCGCATTTTTTTGCAGGAAGCCTATAAAGCCTTTGAGGATGCAGGTTATAGCGGCTCACAGTTGGGAAATAAAAAATGCGGTGTTTATCTTGGCATTTTAAATAATGAGTACAGTATGATGCGCTACAAAAATGAAGCACAGTTCAGCAATACTACCGGGAACAGCAACGCTATTGCAGCGGCTCGTATTTCCTATTTCCTTAATTTGAAAGGACCCGCCATATCCGTAGATACGGCATGCTCCTCATCGCTGGTGGCAACTCACCTTGCTTGCCAGGCTTTATCAAATAAAGAGATTGAAATGGCGCTGGTCGGCGGTGTGTCCTTATACCTGACTCCTGAATCCTATATAGGTATGTCTGCATCCGGAATGTTGTCACCAGATGGTCAGTGTAAGACATTTGACAATAGTGCCAACGGCTTTGTTCCAGGCGAAGGAGCAGGGGTGCTGGTTCTGAAGCGGCTAAAGGATGCGGAAGCTGACCGGGATCACATCTATGGGGTTATTATCGGAACTGGGATTAATCAGGATGGAAAAACCAACGGAATTACCGCTCCAAGCACGAACAGCCAAATAGAGCTTGAGCAGGAGATATACAATAAGTATCAGATTGAACCCGAAAGTATTAGCTATGTTGAAATGCATGGGACAGGCACCAAGCTGGGCGATCCTATTGAATTGGAGGCTTTATGCACAGCTTTCAAAGAAAAAACAGATCAGAAGAAGTTCTGTGCCATAGGCTCGGTAAAGAGTAATATCGGGCATACTTCGGCAGCAGCAGGCGTAGCAAGCATGCAAAAGGTGCTGTTATGCATGAAGCATAAGAAACTGGTACCGACACTGAATTTCAAGAACCCGAATGAACATTTTGATTTCGATGATTCTCCATTTTATGTAAATACACAATTGAAGGACTGGCAACCTTCTCAAGGTAACAAAAGGCGGGCCGCTGTGAGCTCTTTTGGTTTTAGCGGTACCAATGCCCATCTTATTATTGAAGAATATCGTCCAGAGGCTGCAATTTCACCAGCAGACGACGAGTCACATAGTCCCGTTCTTTTCGTCTTGTCTGCCAAAAATGAGCAGCAACTAGTAACTTATGCCGAAAACATGAGAAACTTTATTGCCACTCAGCCCAACCTTAACTTGACAGATATGGGGTATACGCTGCAAGTAAGCCGTGAGCCGATGAACCACCGTCTGGCTTTTGTGGCAGATTCAAAAGAGAATCTACTACAAGCGCTGGATGGCTTGGTTCATCACCAACGGCCAGCTGGAGTCCTGACGGCTCAGGTGAAAAAGGGCAAGGACGGGATCGTGCTCTTTGAGGCAGATGAAGATGCCAAATCCTTGCTTGAAACCTGGATCAAGAAGAGAAAATTGGGGAAAATTGCAGAGCTGTGGGTACAGGGGCTAACGATGGACTGGAACAAGCTGTATGGGAACATCAAGCCTCGCCGGATTAGTCTGCCCACCTATCCTTTTGCAAAAGAACGGTGCTGGGCGCCCGAGCTAGACAGTAAGGCTGGCAAAGGTACAACTTCTGTCATGGCTGCAACGCTTCATCCTTTGCTGCACCAAAACACCTCCGATTTTTCGGAGCAGCGATTCAGTTCTAGCTTTACAGGCCAGGAGTTTTTCCTGAAGGATCATGTGGTGAATGGGCGCAAGGTACTGTCTGGGGCTGCATCCCTTGAAATGGCCCGGGCGGCAGTGGAGCAGTCACTAGGGACGGATGAGGGCGACCTGGTCGGAATGTGCCTTAAAAACGTGGTTTGGGCACGGCCTATTGCCGTAGAGGATGGCCCAATACAGCTGCATATCGGGCTTTTCCAGAATGAAGATCAAGAAATTTCATATGAGATTTATGGAAATAACGGAGCCGATTATACAGAGCTTAGTGTATATAGCTACGGCAATGCGGTTCGGAGATCAGCGGTGGAGGTTCCTGCATTGAATATTAAAGATTTGCAGGATACATGCAGCAGAAACTTCCATCCGGCAGCATTGTATAACCTTTTCAGAGAGCTGGGGATTGATTATGGTCCTGGGCATCAGGGGATTGAGATGGTATATGCCGGAGAGGGTCAAGTGCTGGCGAAGCTATCCTTGCCCTCCTCAGTCTCTGACAATCAAGGCCAATTTGTCCTGCATCCAAGCATGATTGATTCAGCTTTCCAGGCATCCATAGGCTTGACGCTGGGCTCTCGCGAGATTAAGCCCGCTCTGCCGTATGCCATTCAGGAAGTTGAAATTATAAAACATTGCAGCTCCACCATGTGGGCGCTGATTCGATACAGTGCAGATGATACAGCAGGAGATAAGGCACAGAAACTAGATATTGACCTGAGCGACGAAACCGGAGAGATCTGCGTGAGGATAAAGGGTTATTCATCAAGAATTCTGGATATAGACTCTATTCCCACAGACGCGCAGTCCAATTCTGGTACCTTGATGCTTGAACCCGTGTGGAAAGAGCAGGGAGTTAGCATAGAGGGCGATTTACCTGTATATGATCGCCATGTCGTGATCCTTTGCCAGCCGTCCCAGATTTCTCGTGAACAAGTAGAAGCTCAAATAAGCGGCGCAAAGTGCATAATATTGCAACCTGATCAAAACGGAATCGGGGAACAGTTTCAGTATTACGCCGTTCAGATACTTGAGCTAATACAAAGAATTTTTAGAGAAAAAAACCATGGCAAGGTGTTAATCCAGATTGTTACTAACGACCAGGAGGAGCAGCAGCTTGTATCAGGGCTCTCAGGTCTTTTAAAAACCTCCAGAATAGAACATCCAAAACTGGTGGGGCAGTTGATAGAACTTGAACAGGATAAGGCCCCGAATACAATCATAGATATTTTAAAAGAAAACAGCTGGAGTCCTGGAGACATCCAGATCCGGTATGGGAAAGGTAAACGGTGGATTTTCAGCTGGAACGAGATTCCATTTTCTCCGGAAACGGCGGACATTCCGTGGAAGAAGAACGGAGTATATCTCATTACCGGCGGTGCCGGTGGCTTGGGACTTATTTTTGCCAAAGAGATTGTAAATCAAGTACAAAATGTCGCGTTGATTTTAACGGGCCGTTCCGCGCTGGATGAGGGCAAGCGGGCAGAGATAAAGAAATTGGAGTCATTAGGAGCACGAATAGCATATAAGCAGGCCGATGTGACCCGGGAGCAGGCGGTGGCTGATTTAATTCGGGAAATAGGGGCAGAATTCGGAAGCCTGAATGGCATCATTCATAGTGCAGGAGTCATTCGTGACAACCGCATACTCCAAAAAAATAGCGGGGAAATGCTGGAGGTTCTTGCACCCAAAGTTCTAGGGGTAGTGAATGTGGATCAGGCGAGCAAGCACCTGCCTCTTGACTTCTTCATTTTGTTTTCGTCGGTTGCCGGAGGGCTGGGCAATCAGGGACAGGCAGACTATTCTACCGCTAATGCGTTTATGGATGCTTATGCTAGATACCGGAACGCTTTGATAGGATTACAGCAACGCCAGGGGCAAACGCTATCCATCAATTGGCCACTATGGAAAGAAGGCGGGATGCATATTGATGAGGAGACAGAGAAGCTGGTAAAGCAGCACACAGGCATGGGCAGTATTTCAACTTCTTCTGGTATTCAGGCTTTGTACTGCGCCATGCTTACGGGTGCTGATCAGGTTATGGTGCTGGAAGGCAATCTCGAGAAAATGAAAAGAGCAATAGGCTTAGATATTCCGGAAACCGGACAGTTTGAAAAGGCGACGGGTGCTTCAGCAATTATTTCAGCCATTTCCACGACTGACGGAAATGCCGCGCCGGACCTGCAGGACAAGGTGCAAATCGCCATGATGCAGGCGGTATCGAAATTGCTGAAAGTCAAGCTTGAAGATATTGATGCCTATGTAGAACTGAGTGAGTATGGCTTCGATTCGATCTTGCTCACGCAATTTGCCAACAACATCAATCACTTGTATCGGCTTGAGCTGACTCCTGCCGTATTCTTTGAATACACTACACTTCATGACTTCTGCAGGTATTTAGTGGACGAATATGCCACCTTGCTTGGTGAGCAGTTTGTCGTCCAGACCCGGACTGAGCCTGCCGTGCAGAATGAAGAGGATGATAGGGAAGACAGCATCCGCAGTAGACGCCAGCGTTCCCGATTTGCAAACGAGAATGTGCTAGCTATGCCGCAACAGACCCAGGCTGGTTCTGAACCTATTGCAATCGTAGGCATAAGCGGTGTCTTTCCCATGGCCCGGGATGTAGATGAGTTTTGGAAAAATCTTGAGGAAGGCAGGGATTGTATCACTGAAATACCTGAAGATCGCTGGGATTGGAAGGCGTATTACGGTGACCCTGCGGAAGAGACCAATAAAACAAACATCAAGTGGGGCGGGTTTATTGACGGGATCTATGAGTTTGACCCTTTATTTTTTGGAATTTCACCGAGGGAAGCTGCACTCATGGACCCGCAGCAGCGTCTGTTAATGACCTATATTTGGAAGGCGATTGAAGATGCAGGCATTCAGGCAGCGAGACTGTCGGGAAGTCGTACAGGTATCTTTGCAGGAACTGCGAACAGCGGCTACAGCGGAATGATCTATCAGGGAGATGTGGGTGTGGAGGCGTATTCCTCTAGCGGAATGGCGCCATCGGTGGGACCGAATCGTATGAGCTATTTCCTTAATATTCATGGTCCGAGCGAGCCTGTCGAAACTGCCTGTTCCAGTTCGCTGGTGGCCATTCACCGGGCCGTAAAGGCTATAGAAGATGGAAGCTGCGAAATGGCCATTGCAGGTGGTGTCAATGCAATTATCACACCTGAGCTTCATATCAGCTTCAATAAAGCAGGGATGCTGTGTGAGGATGGCCGGTGCAAAACCTTCTCTGATCAAGCCAACGGTTATGTGCGTGGTGAAGGGGCAGGCATGGTTTTCCTGAAAAAGCTGAAGGACGCAGAAAAGGCTGGAGACCATATTTACGGCGTAATCCGAGGCACAGCTGTCAATCATGGTGGCCGGGCTAATTCCCTGACAGCACCTAATCCGAGGGCACAGGCGGATTTACTGGTAAATGCATATACAAAGGCTGGTATCGACCCAAGAACAGTCTCTTACATTGAGGCCCATGGGACAGGCACCGAGTTGGGTGATCCTATTGAAATCAACGGACTGAAAGCAGCCTTTAAAGAGCTATATGAGAGTACAAAGGGACCCGGGATCAAAGAGCCCCATTGTGGCCTAGGTTCGGTGAAGACCAATGTTGGACATCTGGAGCTGGCTGCCGGAATCGCTGGTGTCATCAAAGTTCTGCTTCAGTTGAAGCATAAAAAGCTTGTTAAAAGCCTTCATTGCGATGCCATTAATCCCTATATCAAACTTGAAGACAGTCCTTTCTATATCGTCCAGGAGACGAGTGAATGGAAGCAGCAGCAAGATGCTTCTGGGCACAATATTCCTCGGAGAGCAGGTGTCAGCTCTTTTGGATTCGGCGGCGTCAATGCTCATTTGATCATCGAGGAATATGTTCCGGAAAATCAGGAGAAAGATCCGGTAACCTTCGCAACCGAAAAGCCGGCTATTGTCGTACTGTCAGCCAAGACTGAAGGACAGCTGCAAGACCAGGCACGGCAATTGCTGGCTGCAATCCGGGAGCGCCAGTTCACAGACGGCAGTCTGGGAGATATAGCATATACCCTGCAGATGGGGCGCGAAGCGATGGAAGAACGTTTGGCCTTCACTGCGGTGTCTCTCTCTGAGTTAGAGGAGAAGCTAAAGGGATTTGTGGAAGGGCGAGAAGGCATCCCTAGCTTATATGTAGGGCAGGCAAAACGCTATAGAGAACAGGAAACAAGAGCGGGCGCGGCCGAGACGATTGAGTCGCTGGCTAGTGAAAGCGACTACGCCCAAATCGCACATCTTTGGGTAAAAGGCGCGGTTTTTGACTGGGACGTGCTGTACGAAAAGCATAAGCCAAACCGTATCAGCCTGCCGACCTATCCTTTTGCCAAAGAACGATATTGCGTAACCGATACCAATAACCTGAGGGGTGCCAACGATGTTGTGCTGAAGCAGGAGACGTCAGCTATCATTCATCCTTTACTTCAGCGAAATACGTCCGATATTTATGGACTTCAGTTCAGCTCCACATTTACGGGAAGAGAATTTTTCCTCGCTGACCATGTGATCAAGGGACAGAAGCTTTTGCCTGGAGTGGCCTTCCTTGAAATGGCGCGAGCGGCAGTAGAGCAAGTCGCTACATCTTCGGAAGAAAGTCGGATTTGTGTTCGTTTAAAAGATGTATTATGGCTCCGGCCTGTGGTAGCTGGGGAGCGGCCGATTGCTATAAATATCGGGCTCTACCTGCAAGACGGAGAAATTGCCTATGAAATCTACAGCAAGTCTGAAACAGTGGATACAGAGTTAGTTGTGCATAGCGAAGGCAGCGCAGCAATTGCTCCGTTGGCTGAGATTCCTGCCATAGATATTGAGGGTCTGCTGGAGCAGTGCAATCTGGGAACCTATTCATCCCAGCAGTGTTATGAGGCGTTTGCAGCCATGCAGGTTTCCTATGGGCTAGGGCATCAAGGAATTGAAAAGATCTACACTGGCGTGGATCAGGTACTTGCCAAATTATCCTTGCCTTCTTCTATTTACCAGACCATGGGACAGTTTGTGATGCATCCTAGCTTGATGGATTCCGCTTTGCAGGCGTCCATAGGCCTGATGATGGACACATACAGCGCTGCCATGTCTGACGGAAAAGTTTCAATAAAGCCGGCTTTACCGTTCGCATTGGAAGAGCTTGAGGTGTTTAGTGGCTGCACATCAGAGATGTGGGCTTGGGTCCGTAATCGTGAAGGCAGCAGACAGGATGGTCCAGTGCAAAAGCTGGATATTGATTTGTGCGATATGCAGGGGAATGTTTGTATAAGCATGAAGGGCTTGACATCGCGAATTGCAGAAGGAGGAACAGGGGGCTCAGATGAATTGACGATATCTGAGACTTTGATGCTTGAGCCTGTATGGGAGGAACAAGCCCTTGTCTCGGGAGGAACAGCACCTGAATATCGGCAGCATTTGGTCATTTTATGTGAACCAGCACATATTTCCGGGGAAATGATTGAATCACAGATGAACGGGGTGCATTGTCTTATCCTGCAATCCGAAGAGGAAAGCATGGATGCACGCTTTAGAACTTATGCAGCACAGGTGTTTGAGCAAATTCAACAGGTGCTCAAAACCCAATCCAAACACAAAACATTGGTTCAGCTTGTCATTCCGGTACAGGATTACAGACAGGTATTCTCCGGACTTTACGGACTCTTGCAAACAGCGCAGCTTGAGAATCCCGTACTGGTGGGCCAACTGATCGAAGTGGATGTGGAGGAAAATGCAGCAGATATTATAAATATCCTGCAAGAAAATAGCCGCAACTTCATGAGTACACATATCCGCTACCAGTGGGGCAGACGATATGCTGCCGCATGGACGGAAATCAAATCCTCGCAGGAAGTGGACCGTATTCCTTGGAAGGACAAAGGGGTTTATTTGATTACTGGCGGAACCGGCAGCCTCGGTTTGATTCTGGCTGAAGAAATGGCACGACAGGCTAAAGATGTCGCGTTAATTCTCGTCGGACGATCTATACTCCGTGGTCACACCAAAGCAAGGATTGAGGAAATAGAGGCTCTAGGAGCAAGAGTCGTATTTCGGCAGGCCGATGTCGACGATAACAGAGCGGTTGAGGATTTGGTTCGGGATATTCGGGAAGAGTTTGGGAAACTGGACGGAATTATTCACGCTGCAGGAGTAACCAGCGATAATTTTATGATTAAAAAAACAGAAGAGGAATTGCAGAAAGTATTGGCGCCAAAGGTTACAGGGTTAACGAATCTGGATCAGGCCTGCAAGGATATTCCGCTGGACTTTTTCATTCTGTTTTCATCTGTTGCAGGCAGTCTTGGGAATATAGGACAGGCTGACTATGCTGCTGCCAATGCCTTTATGGATGCCTATGCCAGATATCGCAATACACTTGTAGAACAGAAGCAACGCTATGGGCAGACGCTTTCAATCAACTGGCCGCTCTGGAAGGAAGGCGGAATGCGTATTGATAGTGAAATGGAACAAATCATGGAGGAAATGGGGATGTTCGCTATGGGGACCGACACAGGAATGCGGGCTTTATACCAGAGTCTGGCTTCTGGAAAAGATCAAGTCATGGTATTGGAAGGGCATGCCAGCCAGCTTAGAGAAACGCTCCTGCAGCAGCCATCCCTGAATCAGGTTGAAGATGCCTCCTCTATGATCATGGAGAGCAGAAAGGAGCCTGGAATCGGTCAAGACCTGCTTGCCGACAAAGCGGCAAATTATTTAAAGCAATTGCTTGCTACATCCATCAGACTGCCGGCAAGGCAGATTGAAGCCGATGCCCCTATGGAGAAGTATGGAATTGACTCTATTATGATCAGACAGCTGACACGTGAATTGGAGAAAACATTCGGCACATTACCCAAAACGTTGTTTTTTGAATACCAGAGTATCCGGGAGCTGACCCAATATTTTCTTGAAGTTCACCAGAAGCAGCTGATTCAACTGCTTGGAATGGAGGAAGAGGTCAACGCCGTCCAAGCGTTTACGTCTTCCACTGTGAAAGAGAACCCGGAAAGGCCGCTTTCCAGCAGCCGAAGACAAGCTCGTGAAATGCCGGCTCAGGCAAAATTGCTGGATCAGAAAAAACTCCAACCGCAGCCGAAAGCAGCAGGTGGTACGGGGGATATTGCCATTATCGGCTTGTCGGGCATGTATCCTGAGGCCGAGAATGTTGAGGAATTCTGGAACAATCTGCGTAATGGAAAGGACTGCATTACGGAAATTCCCAAAGAGCGCTGGGATCACAGCATATACTTTGACGAGGAAGGGAGCAAGTCTGGAAAAGCTTACAGCAAGTGGGGAGGCTTTATCAAAGGCGTGGATCAATTTGATCCGAAGTTTTTCAATATCTCTCCTAGAGAAGCAGAGATTATTGATCCACAGGAGCGCTTGTTTCTGAAATGCGTCTATGAAACGATCGAGGATGCAGGTTATACACGGGAAGGGCTTGGACTGGAAAGGAATGTAGGCGTTTTTGTCGGCGTTATGTACGAAGAATATCAGCTTTACGGGGCGCAGGAGCAGGCTAGAGGCAAAATGATTGCCGTTCCGGGGAATCCGGCCTCCATTGCAAACCGTGTTTCTTATTTCTGTAATTTCCACGGACCAAGCATGGCTGTGGATACGATGTGCTCATCCTCATTGACGACCATACATCTTGCCTGCCAGAGCTTACAGCAAGACGAGTGTGAGCTTGCCGTTGCTGGCGGTGTCAATGTCTCCATTCATCCGAACAAATACCTGATGCTTGGGCAGGGAAGATTCGTATCAAGCAAGGGACGATGCGAAAGCTTCGGAGAAGGCGGAGATGGGTATGTGCCGGGTGAAGGCGTAGGGGCCGTGTTGCTCAAACCGCTGACCAAAGCAATAGCAGACGGCGATCACATATACGGGGTCATCAAGGGAACCGCTGTGAATCACGGCGGGAAGACCAATGGCTTTTCAGTTCCAAATCCTAAGGCGCAGGCTAGTGTAATTGGAAGGGTCTTTAAGAAAGCTGGTATAAACCCCAGAACAATCAGTTACATTGAAGCACACGGCACCGGGACATCTTTAGGTGATCCCATTGAAATCGCTGGATTGCAAAAGGTTTTCCAGGAATACACGGAAGACACCCAGTTCTGCGCCATTGGTTCGGCAAAATCCAATATAGGGCATTGCGAGAGTGCAGCAGGGATTGCAGGAGTGACTAAGGTGCTCCTGCAGCTCAAATACGGACAGATCGCACCTTCGCTGCATTCAAGCACACTCAACCCGAATATCGACTTTAGCAATAGTCCTTTTTTAGTTCAGCAGGAGCTTGAAGAGTGGAAAAGACCGGTCGTCACGATAAATGGGAAGACCGTTGAATACCCGAGAATGGCAGGTATTTCCTCTTTCGGCGCCGGAGGCTCCAACGCCCATGTGCTTATTGAGGAATACATCCCTGAGGTACAGGAGACTAGACAAGCTCCTATGATATTGCAAAACCCGGCCATAGTCGTGCTGTCAGCCAAAAATCAGGAGCGATTGTACGAGCAGGTGCAAAGATTGCTTTCTGCACTCAGAACACCGGAATACGCGGAGGCCAGTTTGGAGGATATAGCATTTACCCTTCAGGTGGGACGGGAAGCTATGGAGGAACGGTTAGCAGTCATAGCTAAGTCTACGACGGAGCTTGAAGGAAAGCTGGAGTGCTTCCTAGCGGGGAATGAGGAAATCGACGGACTCTATTCGGGTCAGGCAAAGAAAAATAAAGATATTCTGACGGTTCTTGAAGCAGACGAGGACATGGAACAATTGGTGGATATCTGGATAAGCAAGGGCAAGTATTCAAAGCTGGCAGAGCTGTGGGTTCAGGGACTACTATTCGATTGGAACAGGCTTTACGGAAAGGTTAGACCTCATCGGATGAGTCTGCCAACCTATCCATTTGCCAAGGAAAGCTATTGGATCTCTACGTTTGGAAGCCAGTCCAAGGAAGTCAAGACGGAGCTCCCTGTAGTTGATATTCCAGCACAAAAGCAAGAGCCCGTTGTTTTCAGCCCTCCTACTGCCAACGCTAATGTGCAGGTACAGACATTGGCAAAGGTACCTGAAAAGCCGCAGGGTATTTTGCTGAGCTCAGTCTCTGATATCGAGAAGGTAGCCGACGCACCCAAAAAGGCAGCTAAGCCTGCAGAATTGAAGCCTGCTCCCCCGCAGCCTAAACCTATCAATTCTACACTGCAGCCCGCTGTCAGGGATGAGGCCAAGCGACCTGCTAACGGACCTACGGCTGTACGGGTGGATGCATTGGAGAAGGAACTAATTAAAAGTCTCGCTAAATCCTTGAGTATGGATGAAAAGGATATTGGCCGGGACGATAAATTTATCGATATGGGACTGGATTCTATTATAGGCGTAGAGTGGGTACAGGACGTGAATAAACGGTTTGGAACGGCTATTTCAGCAACCAGAGTATATGACTATCCTAACATCAAAGAATTTTCCAAATATTTAGCAAAGGAATTAAGCAAATCGGCGGGAGCCTCAAACCAAGTACCTGTAGAGTCAACTTCTACGCAGCCCATGCAAGCGTTGATCCAGAAGGTGCTGCAAGGTGAATTAAATGTTGAGCAGGCCGATCAGTTGTTCAAGCAATTACACTCGTAAATTGCCGACACGATATTCGTCCTATTTCATACGGCTAGGAGGGCATTTTTATGGATCCAAAAGATATTTTTCGTGCGGTACAAACAGGAGAAATAAATTCTGAAGATGCCGAAGCACGATTGCGCCAATTGATGGGCGGGCTTTCGGATGAATCTTTGGATGAATCATTGGAAGTCCGATCACAGGAATCAACTATAGAGGAATTGTCTCTTTCGCTACAGCCATTGGACAGCTTTCACGGACCGGAGAAGGAGAGCAACGGCGAAACGGAAGTGCCGCCTGTGGTTCAATTGCAGGAATTTGAGCATGGCATTGTCCTGTTAACAATGAAGGATACCGTGCACAAAAATACATTTTCCGATGAACTGATTGTGGGCCTGAACCAGGCGTTCGCTACGGTGCAGGCTAACGAGAATTATAAAGTTGTGATTCTGACGGGATATGACACCTATTTTGCCACAGGGGGTACGCAGGAGGGATTGCTGGCCATTCATGAGGGAAAGGCGAAATATAGCGATACCAATGTTTACAAGATTGCACTGGATTGCAAGCTGCCAGTCATTGCTGCTATGCAGGGACATGGAATTGGCGCAGGCTGGTGCATGGGGATGTTTTGCGATTTTATCGTGATGAGTAGAGAAAGCATCTACACTACTAATTTTATGAAATACGGCTTTACTCCCGGTGCGGGCTCAACCCTCATTTTTCCTGAAAAATTCGGAGTTAGCATGGCGCAGGAAATTTTATTCACTGGTACTAGATATAGCGGTTCAGAACTGGAGTCCAAAGGGGCTCCTTTTCCTGTTCTGCCGAGAAATGAAGTGGTACCGTACGCAATGCAGCTGGCAAGGAAACTGTCCGAGTCGCCAAGAGAGTCATTGATTGAGCTGAAAAACCATATGGCTCAGCCGATTAGAGAAAAGCTGGCGGCAACGATTGAGAAAGAAATAAAAATGCAGGACAAAACGTTTGTGAATCAGCAAGAGGTCAAGGAACGGATTCAGACGGCCTATGGACAACTTCCGAATAGCGATGGTACGCATAAACTGCTCAAGCAGGCGGATATGAAAAAATCTGTGCCCAGTATGCCGCATGGTCAGGAGAAGGATTCTATCGCAATTATTGGCATGGCGGGTCAGTTCCCCAAATCCAAGACATTGACTGAGTTCTGGGATAACCTGGCTCAGGGCAGGGATTGTATATCGGAAATTCCTTCAACACGCTGGTCCATTGATGAATATTATGATACTGATCCCAAGGCTGAGGGGAAAACCTATAGCAAGTGGATGGGTGTGCTAGAGGATATAGATCGATTTGACCCGTTGTTCTTTAATATATCTCCTGCGGAAGCAGAGATGATGGACCCTCAACAGCGTCTATTTCTGGAAAGTAGCTGGAAATGCATTGAAGATGCCGGATTGAATCCAGCCTCACTGTCAGGGAGCCGTTGCGGTGTTTTTGTAGGTTGTGCAGCTAGTGATTATGGAAGGTCTATGAGCGGACAGGGGTTGAATGCGCAGGTTCTTATGGGAGGAGCTCCTTCCATTTTATCGGCCCGGATTTCGTATTTGCTGAATTTGAAGGGCCCTTCTCTGGCGATTGATACCGCATGCTCTTCCTCTCTGGTAGCTATAGCTGAAGCTTGCAACAGCCTTGTTTTAGAAACAAGCGATCTTGCTTTGGCGGGCGGAGTAATGATCATGGCAGGGCCAGGGATGCATGTCATGACCAGCAAAGCAGGAATGCTGTCCAAGGATGGACGATGCTTTACTTTTGACGCCCGTGCAAACGGGTTTGTCCCTGGAGAAGGGGTTGGCGTTATTTTATTAAAACGGCTCTCTGATGCAATCAGGGACAAGGACTCCATCTATGGGGTTATCCGGGGATGGGGAATGAACCAGGATGGGAAAACCAACGGCATTACTGCTCCAAGTGTAAATTCACAGATTTCGCTTGAAAGTGAGGTTTACCAGCGGTTCAATATTAATCCTGAAACGATCTCTATGGTAGAGGCCCATGGGACAGGTACCAAACTGGGCGATCCGATCGAAGTGGAAGGGCTTACCGAAGCTTTCCGATCCTATACGAACAAAAAGGGCTATTGCGCGCTGGGATCGCTGAAAAGCAATATGGGACATATGCTAACAGCGGCCGGAGTAGCTGGCATAATGAAAGTGCTTCTCGCCATGAAACATCGGCAATTGCCGCCAACCATCAATTTTGAATCCCTAAATGAACATATTTCTTTGGAGGAAAGCCCGTTTTACATTAACACTGGGCTACAAAAGTGGGAGTCCAAACCGGGGATACCTCGACGTGCAAGCGTCAGTGCTTTCGGGTTTAGCGGTACTAATGCGCATATGGTTATTGAAGAATATGTGCCTGTAACCTCTGAGGTGCAGCTGAACCCAGTCGATCAAGACAACCCAGTGCTATTTGTACTTTCTGCCAAAAGCGAACAAGCCCTGAAATCCTATGCCGCCGACATGATGGAATTTGTTAAATTGCACGAAAGCACTAAACTGTCAGACCTGACTTATACCCTGCAAGTGGGCAGAGAGGCTTTGAACTGGCGCCTCGCGTTTTTGGCGGATTCAAGAGAAAATCTGGTCGATGAGCTGGAACATTTTGTGAATGGCAACTCGTCGGACAAGGTGTTAACTGGACAAGTGGACGATGCTAGAGACGATATTGAACTTTTTGATTCTGACGAAGATACTGGAACCCTCGTTCGGACCTGGCTTCAAAATAAAAGAATTGATAAAGTAGCCAAATTATGGACTAATGGCGCAACTATTGAATGGGATGCACTTTATGGGGCAACCAAGCCCCAGCGAATCAGTCTGCCGACCTATCCTTTCGAGAGGGGACGCTATTGGTTGTCTGAGACAGACATAGGGCAGGAGAGTATAAACCCGGCTATGACCGCCCAAATTCACCCTTTGCTGCATCAAAATACTTCCGATCTCTTCGGGCAGCGCTACGACTCTACCTTTACAGGCCGGGAATTTTTCCTAGCGGATCACCGAGTTATGGACCAACCGACATTACCTGGGGTGGCTTACCTTGAAATGGTGCGAGCGGCCGTCGAAGAAGCAGCAGGGGATGTCATGGAGAGTGAGACCCGTATTCAACTGAGAAATGTAGTATGGGCTCAGCCCATCGTTGTAGCTAACAAACCGATCAGGGTACACACCAGCCTATATCCTCAGGACGATGGAGAGATTGCGTTTGAAATATACAGCGGCGTGGAAGAAAACGCCGAAGATATTATACACAGCCAGGGGATAGCTGTGTTGGAGAGAAGCGGTGAGCCGCAGTACCTGGACCTGAGTGTTTTACAGGCAGAATGTATTCACAGTTCACTATCTTCAAGCCAATGCTATGAAGCTTTCAGAGCTATGGGAATAGACTATGGCCCGGGACACCGGGGGATCGAGACCATCTTACGGGGAAAGGATTTCGTGCTGGCAAAGCTGTCCCTTCCATCCAATGTATCTCATACCCAAAGTGAATTTGTATTGCATCCGGCTGTAATGGATTCAGCCTTGCAGGCCACAATCGGGTTGGTGATGGATCGAGAAGAACATGTGTCTGAAGGCAACCTCTCGGTACCCTTTGCCTTGCAGGAACTGAAAATATTCGAAAAATGCACTTCTGTGATGTGGGCACGGATTTCCAGACAAGCGAGTGAGGAGACACTAAATGGATTGAGCATAGTACATATCGATCTCTGCGACGAGACCGGAAAGATTTGTGTGCAGCTCAAAGGGCTCTCATCCAGAGAACTGGAAAAAGGAGCAGGGCAAGCAGATTTCGTCGAGAATGTGGGCACACTCATGCTGGAGCCGGTCTGGGAGGAGGAGGCAGTCCTTGCAGGAGAGAACGCGTTCAAAGATATACGGCATATTGTGATCCTGTGCGAATTTGAAGGTATTTCCAGAAAGGATATTGCAGCTCGTATGGATGGTACTCGCTGCATTGTTTTACAGTCATCGAGTAATGACTTGGATGCGCGGTTTGAAGACTACACTATTCAGATATTTGAAGAATTGCAAAATATAATGCTGGACATACACAAACAAAAAACTTTGCTGCAAATTGCAGTCCCTGCCCGAAATGACCACCAGGTTTATTCCGGGTTCTTTGCCATGCTGCAAACCGCCCAGAAAGAAAACCCGAATGTCATGGGTCAACTGCTAGAGCTTAATGCCAAGGATGGTCCTGAGGGGATTATTGCAAAAATACAAGAGAACCGTTACGGCCAGTACGGCGAACGGATACGATATCATGGCGACAAGCGACAGGCTTTAAAGTGGCAAGAAATTGAAACCTTGCGTGAAGATGCAGCCCAGCCATGGAAAGATGGAGGGACCTATCTCATCACTGGCGGTCTAGGCGGCCTGGGACTGATTTTTGCCAGAGACATCCTGTGCAATGTGAAAAACTCCACCGTCGTACTGGTAGGACGATCACCTCTGTCAGCGGATAAACAGACCTTGTTAAGCGAATTGGAAGCGCTGGAAGGTCATATAGAGTACAGACAGGTGGACGTGGGTCAAAAGGAAGCGGTCACCGAGTTAATTCATGGCATCGTCGAGCAATATGGCGGTCTTAACGGTATTTTGCACACAGCAGGAGTGATACGGGACAACTTCATCATCAAAAAGACGATAGAAGAAGTTAGAGAAGTGCTGACTCCCAAAGTCTCAGGGTTGATCCATCTGGATCAGGCCAGCAGCTCCCTGCCTCTGGATTTCTTTATCCTGTTTTCTTCCGGCGCCGGAAGTGTTGGCAATGTAGGTCAGGTTGACTACTCTGCTGCCAATGGCTTTATGGATGCTTATGCTTCTTATCGAAATGCTTTGGCGGCAGGCAAGCAACGCCAGGGGCACACGCTGTCGATCAACTGGCCGTTGTGGAAGGACGGTGGGATGCATGTCGATGGGGAAACGGAAAAGGCAATGCAAGGTCTGGGCATGATTGCCATGGAAACAGAGAGTGGAATAAAGGCTTTGTATCAAAGCTTATCTTCCGGTAAAAGCCAGGTTATGGTTATCGAAGGGTATCCTCAAACGATTAAGACGGCCATTCTGGGACAGCCTTCAGGAACAGAGATTTCAGGCCGTTCCAGAATGGAAGATGGGGAAGCCTCGATTATCGGCGAAGAATGGCTAAGAGAAAAAGCTGAAGACTATTTGAAAACATTGCTTTCGGCTGTAATCAAGCTGCCAGCTGAAAGTATAAATGTAAATGCGCCTATGGACAGGTATGGGATTGATTCCATATTGGTCATGCAGCTCACAAATGAATTGGAAAAAACGTTTGGCTCACTGCCGAAGACATTATTTTTTGAATATCATAATCTCCGCTCATTAACTGGATATTTCCTTGAATCGCACCATGGCCGGCTGGTAGACGTTTTAAAAGCGCAGGAGAAGAATGCGGCTCCTCATAAAGTGGCGAACGAACCTGCAAAAGCAGCAATAGAGCCTTTGGCTCCGATCGCTGCGAGTCGCAGACGTCCATGGCCTTTCCCGACAGGTACGCAGCCCCATCAGGAAGAGAAGGGCTTGGACATTGCCATTATAGGGATATCGGGAAGATATCCGGGGGCAGCAGGTATCCAGGAGTTCTGGAAAAATCTAAGGGATGGGAAGGACTCCATCACTGAGATTCCCAAGGAGCGTTGGGACCACAGCCTGTACTTTAATGAAACTAAAGGGAAGCCCGGGAAAACCTACAGCAAGTGGGGAGGGTTCATCGATGGGGTGGACTGGTTTGACCCGTTGTTTTTCAACATTTCGCCAAGAGAAGCGGAAACGATGGACCCTCAAGAGCGCCTATTCCTGGAATGTGTGTATGAAACCATAGAGGATGCGGGCTATACGCGCGAAACTCTTGGTGCAGACCGGGGACTTGGCGGCATGGAAGGCAATGTTGGCGTTTATGTCGGAGTAATGTATCACGAATATCAGCTTTATGGAGCCCAGGAACAAGCCAAAGGGAATATGCTCGGGCTTCTCGGGAATGCTTCGGCGGTTGCCAACCGTGTATCGTATTTTTGTAATTTTCATGGACCAAGTATCGCTGTGGATACCATGTGCTCTTCGTCACTGACAGCAATCCATATGGCCTGTCACGGACTGCAGCATGGAGAATGTGAACTGGCGGTTGCAGGGGGAGTCAACGTTTCCGTCCATCCTAACAAATATCTATTACTAGGACAGGGAAGCTTTGCATCAAGCAATGGGCGGTGTGAAAGCTTCGGACAGGGTGACGGATATGTGCCAGGAGAAGGAGTCGGGGCTTTGCTGCTCAAGCCGCTGGCCAAAGCTATAGCAGATGGAGACCGGATATATGGCGTCATAAAAGGTACTGCAGTGAATCACGGAGGAAAAACCAATGGATATACTGTACCCAACCCTAACGCACAGGCTAGCGTGATTGGGCAGGCTATTCAGGAGGCGGGAATCAACCCTAGAACCATTAGCTATATAGAGGCGCATGGGACAGGAACTCCTCTGGGTGATCCAATTGAAATTGCAGGCTTACAAAAGGTGTTCCGGGAATACACCAGAGACAAGCAGTTCTGTTCAATTGGGTCTGCCAAGTCTAATATCGGACATTGTGAGAGCGCAGCCGGTATTGCCGCAGTGACAAAGGTGCTGTTGCAGTTGAAACATCAACAATTGGTGCCTTCACTGCATTCAAGCAAGTTAAATCCCAACATCGATTTTAGTGATAGTCCTTTTAAAGTACAGCAGACATTAGAGGAATGGAAAAGACCTGTCGTATCCATGGATGGTGAAATCAAGGAATATCCAAGGTTGGCAGGAGTTTCGGCCTTCGGGGCAGGTGGGTCTAACGCGCATGTGGTAATTGAAGAGTACATTCCAGCAGAGACTGGTCAGCTGCAAGCTGCTCCTGCGTCTCTTCATCCTGCCATGATTGTGCTATCGGCCAAGAACAGGGAAAGGCTGAACGAGCAGGCGCAAAGATTGCTATCTGCCATTAGAGAGCTGAATGACCCGCGTATAGGTCTCGCAGATATCGCCTACACGCTGCAGATCGGACGAGAAGCGATGGAAGAACGGCTTGCGATCATCGCCACATCCATCCAAGAGCTGGATTGGAAATTGGAAAGCTTCCTGCTGGAAAAGGAAGGTATAGAAGAACTGTATAGAGGACAGGTAAAGCGCAACAAAGGAGTATTGGTCACTCAGGAAATCGATGAGGATATGGCTAAAATGGTGGGTGCATGGGTGAGCAAAGGTAAATATGGAAAGCTCGCCGAGCTTTGGGTGACAGGACTGCTTTTGGACTGGAACAGGCTTTATGGGGAAAAGAAGCCTCACAGAATTAGTTTGCCAACCTATCCTTTCGCCAGAGAAAGCTATTGGGTGCCCGTAAACCAGGTAAAGGGCGATGGCATGACAGCCGCTCTCGGCCAGTCTACATTTTTATCACCTTTACTGCATCACAACACCTCAAACTTTTTGAAGCAGCGGTTCAGCTCAACGTTTACAGGCGAGGAATTTTTCCTCAGGGATCATACGGTAAAAGGCCAACGGATTCTACCAGGCGTCGCTTATCTTGAGATGGTGCGGGCGGCTGTGGAACGCTCTATAGGAGATGAGGACAACTGCACAACAGGAATCCGGTTGAAAAATGTAAACTGGATTCGGCCAATTGTGGTCGAAGATCAGCCATTCCCCGTACACACAGGCCTATTTTTGGAAGACGCGGGAAAAATCAGCTTTGAGGTATATAGTAAGCAAGCAGGAAGCGATATCGGACATACCGTGCACAGCCAGGGCAATGCGGTGCAGTTTAACGTGGAACAAAAGCCAGTGCTTAACCTAGAGGCATTACAGGCAGAATTTGATCTACACGGATTTGAGGGGGAGCGTTGCTACGATATCTTCCAAAAAATTGGCATGGATTACGGCCCAGCCTTCAGGTGTGTGGAGAAAGTGTATACACGTCCGGGAAAGATGCTGGCCAAGCTGGCATTGCCCTCCGTGCTCTCCGATTCGGCTGACAGCTTTGTTCTTCACCCTAGCCTAATGGATGCGGCCTTGCATGCATCCATTGGATTAATCATGGGTCAAGATGGAGAGCTGCCGGACAGCACAGTACCCAATACGCCTTCTATGCCATTCGCCCTTCAAGAGATCGAAATCCATGGGGCATGCACCCAGAATATGTGGTCGTTGATTCAATACAGCGAGGGCAGCAAGAGAGAGGACAAGGTACAGAAGCTCAATATCGACTTATGTGATGAGGAAGGGAACGTTTGTGTCAGAATAACGGGATTATCCACCCGAGCGCTGGACGGAGATATCCGCACTGAGCATGCACAAGGCGTAGTTGCAGGAGATCATGCCTCCGATCCGCTTGTAGGAGCCGTTATGCTCATCCCCAAATGGGACCCGGTTACGCTTAAAAAGGATACAGTTTACCCATCGTCGATAGACCGAATGGTCATTGCAGGTGGTACGGACAAAGATAGACAGGCCATCCGGGAATATTATCCGAAGGCGCATTTTTTGGAGCTGCAGGCGCAGGATTCCATAGAAACGGTTGCCTCAAAGGTTGAAGAATATGGAGCCGTTGACCATATACTGTGGGTTGCACCTACGATTTCTGTCGAATCGGTCACTGCTGAATCCTTGATTGAGGAACAGGAGCCCGGAGTCTTGCTCTTCTTTAGGATGGTCAAGGCGCTGCTCCTACTGGGGTATGGGACGAAAAAACTAGGCTGGACAACTATAACCACCCAGGCTCAGTCGATCGATCAGGACGATACAGTCCACCCGGCCCACGCTAGTTTGCATGGGTTGGTAGGCACGATGGCCAAGGAAAATCCGAACTGGAAGGTTCGTATCATAGACCTGCAATCCGACTATGACTGGCCGTTATCCGAACTATTTACGTTGCCTTCGGACCGTCAGGGTCGGATGTGGGTTTTCAGAGGCGGGCAGTGGTATCGCCAGCAGCTGATTCCGTTTAAACAGACTCCAGGCTCAAAAGGACAAACGCTGTACAAAACCGGAGGCGTCTATGTGGTTATCGGTGGTGCAGGCAACATCGGAGTGGCGTGGAGCAAGTATATGGCTTCGACCTATCAGGCCCAGATGGTGTGGATAGGCAGAAGGCCAAAGGACGCGTCCATCCAGGCTAAATTGGACGAATTTAAAGGCCACGGACCTGTTCCATACTATATTACGGCAGATGCAGCAGATGAAAGGTCGCTGCAGGGGGCATATGAGGAGATAAAGCAGCGGTACTCCAAGATCAACGGCGTAGTCCACTCTGCCATTGCCTTTTTGGAGAAGGGGTTGGAAGATTTGACGGAGGAAGGGCTCCGGTCCGGGCTTTCAGCAAAGGTCAATGTCAGTGTGCGTATGGCTCAGGTTTTTCAAAATGAACCGCTGGATTTCGTGTTGTTTTTCTCTTCTATTATTGCCTATGTAAAAAATCCGGGACAAAGCAGCTATGCTGCCGGATGTACATTTAAGGATGCGTTTGCGCAGCGGCTTTCACAGGAATGGCATTGCCCGGTGAAAGTCATGAACTGGGGATACTGGGGGAACGACGCAAACAATACCTCCCAAGACAGGCAGCAAGAAGTCGATAATTACTCAAAACTAGCGCAGATCGGCGTCGGACTTATTGAGCCTCACGAGGGGATGGAGGCACTTGAGACGTTGCTTGCTTCACCATTGAATCAAGTAGGGCTGATGAAGACAACAAAACATTTAGATTTGGAAGGGACTAATCCGGCGGAAGCCATTGGCCTATATCCGCACAACACGGATCCCGATCTTCGGGATATACAAGAAAGTATGGCTGCAGTAATCAAATCAAAAGACCAGTTTGCCGAGGACTATGCGGCAGAGGATGCTGGTAGCCTGCAGGAAGAGGAATTGGAACACCTTCTGGGCAAGCTGTTGCAGGAGCAGCTTTGGTCCATGGGGCTGTCAGGGACAGATCGTCAGTCTGTTGACGAGTTCAAACATAAGCATGGACTGCCTGAGTTATACGGCAAATGGCTAGGTGAGAGTGTAAAGATTTTGGCACGGCTGAATGATGCTCTTACAGATGGAAATGCTTCCAGCCCGGCTTACCGAGAGGATGTCTGGCAGGAATGGGAAGAGCACAAGCATACATGGCAAAAATATCCGCAGATGCGGGCGAGGGTACATTTGGCTGAGACAACGCTGCGGGCCTTGCCTGAAATTATTACCGGCCAATGTCCTGCAACGGAAATCATGTTCCCCAATTCCTCGATGGAATTAGTGGAAGGGATTTATAAAGACAGTCTGGTAGCTGACTATTTTAATGAAGTTCTTTCCGATACGATCGCCGCCTATGTTCAGCAGAGAATTATGAGCAACTCTGCTGCAGAAATCAGAATTCTCGAAATCGGAGCAGGCACCGGAGGAACCAGCAACACCGTATTCCTCAAATTACGGCCATACCGCAAACACATTCAGGAATATTGTTATACCGATATTTCGAAGGCCTTTTTGATGCATGCGGAGAAAGAGTACGGGCCAGACAATCCGTATCTTAGTTATCGAATCTTTAATGTGGAAGAACCTATTGCTGGACAAGGTATTGATGCAGGTAAATATGATATTGTCATTGCTGCCAATGTACTTCATACGGCAAAAGATATTCGCCAGGCATTGCGTAATGCGAAAGCGGTTTTGAAAAGCAACGGCCTGCTTCTATTAAATGAACTCATGGGCAGCAGCGTGTTTACCCACCTTACCTTCGGATTGCTGGATGGCTGGTGGGCTTATGAGGATTCGGAATTGCGTATTCCCGGCTGCCCTGGACTTTATCCTCACGTATGGAAAAGCGTATTGGCCAAAGAAGGCTTTCACACAGCGTTTTTCCCGGCGCAGGAGGCGCATGATTGGGGCCAGCAGATCGTTGCAGCCCAAAGCGATGGCTTGGTTCGGCAAAAGCGACAGCCAAAGCAGAAATCCCTATCGGTAGAGAATAGAACCGTTGAAGCAGGATCAATAAAACAATCAGCTCAGCCCAAAAGAGAGGCAGTACAGGCGAAATCAGCGGAATCAGATAATGTGCTGCGCAGCAAAAGTACGGCCTACTTTAAAAATTTACTTGGCGAAACTCTAAAAATGGAACCGGGAAGCATCGACTCTACGGTTGCCCTGGAAGAGTACGGGATCGACTCGATATTGGTTGTGCAAATCACCAATGTTTTGCGTGAAGTGATCGAGGATTTTGCCAGCACCCTGTTTTTTGAGTACAACACCATAGATGATCTGGTAGCGTACCTGCTTCAAACGCAAAAGGATTCGTTGAAGAAGCTGGTAGGTATGAAGGAGACAGAGATGAGCGAAGAAACTTCCAGAGTGGAAGAAGTCCCTGCTCCACAGGTAGTCGATATTGCCCCGATGAGGTTTGCACAGGAAGGACGCTTTCTTAAGCCGTCTGCCAGTAAAGGTGAGAAGCCGCAGGAGCACTCCTCTAATATCAGAGATATTGCGATTGTGGGCTTGTCCGGGCGCTATCCAGGAGCTCGTAATGTAGAGGAATATTGGAACAACCTAAAAGAGGGTAAAAACTGCATCACTGAAATTCCGAAAGATCGTTGGGATTGGAAGACCTACTTTGACGAAGAAAAAGGAAAACGAGGTACCATCTATACGAAATCAGGCGGCTTTATCGATGGAATCGATTTATTTGATCCGCTATTTTTCAAGATTTCTCCTGCAGAAGCCGAAACTATGGACCCGCAGGAACGGCTCTTTCTGGAAGCTGCATACGCAAGTATAGAGGATGCCGGATATACCCCTGCCAATCTTTGTGAGAGTCGTAAAGTGGGCGTATTCGCAGGCGTGATGAATGGAAATTACGGTTTGGGACCTCAATACAATTCTATTTCCAATCGGATATCCTATCATTTGGATTTCCAAGGTCCAAGTATGACCATCGATACCGCTTGTTCCTCCTCATTGACGGCTATCCATCTAGCTTTGGAAAGTCTGTATAGCGGTATCAGCGAGTGCGCTATTGTCGGAGGGGTCAATTTGATCGTAGACCCAATCCACTATATCAAGCTGTCAGCGATGACGATGCTTTCGAAAACTGGCGAATGTAAGTCGTTTGGAGACCAAGCGGATGGATTCGTTGATGGGGAAGGCGTCGGCGCTATCGTGTTAAAGCCGCTGGAGAAGGCTATTGCAGACGGTGACCATATTTATGGTGTCATCAAAGGGAGCATGCTCAATGCTTCAGGTAAAACCAGTGGTTATACCGTGCCTAGCCCTCAAGCTCAATCTCAACTGATTGAGGATGCGCTACGGCGTTCGAATGTTGATGCAAGAACCATCAGTTATATTGAAGCCCATGGAACCGGCACGGCTTTGGGAGACCCTATTGAAATTGCCGGATTGACCAGGGCTTTTGAGAAATTCACACAAGACAAGCAGTTCTGCGCCATAGGTTCGGTCAAATCCAATATTGGTCACACCGAGAGCGCAGCAGGCATTGCAGGAGTAACTAAAATATTGCTGCAGCTTAAGCATCGCCAGTTAGTACCGTCCTTACATTCTAGGAAGTTGAATCCTGAAATTCATTTCAGCAATACTCCTTTTGTCGTTCAGCAGAATCTAGAAGAATGGAAGAGACCTGTAATTACAACCGATGGAATCACTCAGGAGTGTCCGAGACGGGCTGGAATATCGTCTTTCGGTGCAGGTGGGGCCAACGCTCATATCGTGATTGAAGAGTATATTCCCGAGGTTCAGGAGCCATCAGGAATAGAACCTGCTTCTCAGGGACCTGCGATGATCTTGCTATCAGCCAAGAGTGAGGAGCAGCTTAAGGAAAAAGGACGACAGCTGCTTGAGGCTCTTCAGGATCAGCTATCCTCGGCCAGCATATTGGATATTGCCTATACGCTCCAGGTGGGACGCGAACCGATGGAGGAGCGTCTAGCCATGCTCGTGGATTCGATCACAGATCTTGAGGAGAAATTAAAGGAATTTGTGGACGGACGCCACAGCATACTCAACCTGTATAGAGGTCAAGTAAAACGCAACAAAGAAGCGTTGTCCATTTTTACGGGGGACGAAGACCTGCAACAACTGATTGAACATTGGATTTCCAAAAGGAAATATACAAAGCTTCTGGAGCTGTGGGCCAAAGGGCTAAATTTGGATTGGGAAAAAGTTTATACGGGGAAGGTACCTCACCGTATCAGCCTGCCAACCTACCCATTTGCAAAAGAGCATTATTGGACTTCGGATAGCAAGGATCAATTAAAAGCCCACGGATTACTGTCGCAAAATGAAAGCAATGTAGATTTTGATGATCAATTGTGCGGCAGACTCTTGGATGAAATGATGAACGACGCCATGTCTGTTGATGAGGCCGCCAATGAAATCTTCAATATATTCATACGTAAATGAGAAGTTTCTACATGCTGGGAGGCAATCGAAGATGAAGGACTTTTTTCAAACTATTCTGGGTGAGGTAAAAAGCGGACGGATGCAGAAAGAGGAGGCTCTCCTCAGAATACGCCAAATTCAAGCTCAAATGGCTTCAGATGGAACTCTGCACAGCAGAGCAGGGAATACGGAGGGGGCTCTGGCGGATACAGGAGTCCTTATGCTTGAGCCTTCATGGAAAGAGCAAGCTGCGCTCCAAAAAGCGACTCTTCATGAATGTAGCCAGCATCTGGTGGTGCTTTGTGAACTTGATCATATCTCAGAGCGAAGTATTGAAGCGCTCATGAAAGGAACCCGATGCATCAAGCTCCATGCCGGTTTGACCGGCATGGATGAACGCTTTCAGGGCTATGCCCTTCAACTGCTTGCAGAAGTGCAAATGCTCCTCAAAGAGAACTTGAGGGGCAGCGTGTTGGTACAGATTGCTGCTTCTTCACAAACCGGGCAGCAGCTCTTTGCTGGGCTTTTGGGATTGCTGCAAACAGCCGAAAAAGAAAATCCAAAAATCGTAGGGCAATTTGTTGAATTGGAAGCTACAGGTTTGGAAGAGATCGTTGAGAAATTGAAAGAGAACAGTCAATACCCCAAAGACAAAAGGATACGGTATGAGAACGGTAAACGTCTGATTCTCAGCTGGAATGAAATGAAAGCCCCTGAAACTCCGGGAAGAGTGCCCTGGAAGGATCAGGGGATTTATTTGATTACGGGCGGTGCAGGAGGTTTAGGGCTTGTTTTGGCGAGAGATATCGCCCGGCGAGTCCGAGAAGCTACGCTAGTCCTTGTAGGACGTTCCATGCTTGATGAAGGCAAGCAGGTCATACTGGAGGAGTTGAAGGCGCTGGGAGCCCGCGTAGAGTACAAACGAGCGGATGTATCCCGAAAGGAAGAGGTCTCGCAACTGCTCCTAAAGATCCGAGAGGAGCACGGGGGGCTTGATGGCATCCTCCATAGCGCAGGGGTGATACAGGATCGTTTTATGATTCATAAGACACAGGAAGAGTTCAAGGAAGTAATGGCGCCCAAAGTAGCCGGGGTGGTCAACTTGGATCAGGCGACGAAGGAGCTAGATCTTGATTTCTTCATTTTCTTCTCTTCCATCGCAGGGATTATGGGCAATCCTGGTCAGGCCGACTATGCCGCAGCAAATGCGTTTATGGATGCCTATGCCTTTTATCGAAACAGCCTCGTCTCTTGCAAGGAGCGCAAAGGGCAGACGCTGTCTGTCAATTGGCCTCTCTGGAAGGATGGAGGCATGCATGCGGATGCTGAAACGGAGAGGGTTTGGCAAAGTATTGGCATGGTGGCCATGCAAACTTCAAACGGCGTTAAGGCTTTATATGATAGCCTGGCCTCTGGCCAGAAGCAGGTGCTGGTGATAGAGGGGGATTTGTCCAGATTGCGGAAGCATCTATTGGAGCCTCAGCCACAGGAGAACGTGTACGTTGAAGAGACAGCTTCTTCACCAATAAATCCTGATCTGCTTCTGGAAAAAACCTTGCACCAGCTTAAAGTGTTGTTTGGAGAAGTGACTAAGCTGAGCGTTGAAAAGATTGATGTCAGTGAGCCTTTGGAGAGCTACGGCATAGACTCCATCATGATTACAAGGCTCAATCAAAAGCTTCAGGGAGTTTTTGGTGAAATCTCGATGACCCTGTTTTTTGAATATCAGACGTTGGAAGCGGTAGCGAAATATTTTATTGCTGACTACTATGAGGAATGCGTACGGTGGACAGGACTTGGCAGACGGCTGGAGCCGGAAGAAAACTTCGTCCCTGCATCCTTGCATGTTAATAGCGAATTATCATTGCCGACTCTGCCACAGGAAGAAAAACATCGCACTAGCAGCGCAGCTATAGACACAGGCAGTGCGAAACACGAGCAAATAGCCATTATTGGCATGAGCGGACGATTTCCACAAGCGAAAAATATGGAAGAATACTGGAGCAATTTACAACAGGGCAAAGATTGTATTACAGAGGTCCCTGCGGATCGCTGGAAGAGGGAAGGATTTTATTCTCCTGACATCAAGGAAGCTGTGGAGAAGGGCAAAAGCTATAGCAAATATGGGGGATTTGTAGAGGATTTCGCAGATTTTGATCCTCTTTTCTTCAATATATCGCCCCGGGAAGCGATGAGTATGGACCCTCAGGAACGGATATTCCTGGAAGAATGCTGGAAGGCCTTCGAGGATGCTGGATATAGCAGAGATCAGCTTGCAGTGCAATACAATGGGCGCATCGGCGTCTTTGCAGGCATTACCGCAACAGGCTTCAATTTATACGGGCCCAAGTTGTGGGAGCAAGGCAAACCGATCTTTCCTCGCACATCGTTCAGTTCGGTAGCCAATCGAATATCGTATCTCTTGAATTTGAAGGGGCCGAGCTTTTCGGTCGATACCATGTGCTCCTCGTCATTAACTGCAATCCATGAGGCCTGTGAGCATATTCATAACGGAGAATGCGAGATTGCCATTGCAGGTGGAGTTAACTTATATCTTCATCCTTCCAACTATGTTTTTCTAAGCACAATGCGAATGCTATCGCCAGAGGGACGGTGCAAGAGCTTTGGCGAAGGGGGGAATGGATTTGTCCCTGGTGAAGGTGCGGGCGTTGTGCTGCTCAAACCTTTATCTCGGGCCATTGCCGACAAGGACCATATTTATGCAGTTATTCGCGCAACTAGTATCAATCATGGCGGAAAAACAAACGGGTATACCGTTCCTAATCCGGTAGCACAAGGAGAATTGATCCGAGAGGCCTTGGATAAAGCAGGCGTCAATGCTCGAACAGTCAGTTATATTGAAGCCCACGGAACAGGGACCGAGCTTGGTGATCCTATTGAAATCACTGGCCTTACCCAGGCTTTCAAGAAAGATACACAGGATACAGGATTCTGTGCGATTGGCTCGGTAAAATCAAACATAGGCCATTTGGAGGCGGCTGCAGGGATTGCGGGTGTCGCTAAAATTATTCTGCAAATGAAAAACCAGAAAATTGCCCCAAGTCTGCATGCCAAAGTATTGAATCCCAATATAAATTTTGCCAAAACGCCATTTGCAGTTCAGCAAGGGCTTTCTGAATGGAAACGTCCGATCCTCGAAGAAGACGGCGAGCAACGGGAATACCCTAGAATTGCAGGGATATCTTCCTTCGGAGCCGGAGGATCTAATGCCCATATCGTTCTTGAAGAATACATTCCAGCAGAACAGGCTGCCTCTACTCCGCAAAAGCCGGTTGTCATTGTATTGTCGGCCAAAAGTGATGAAGCATTGAAAGATCAGGCTGTTCAATTGACTGCTGCAATGGATAAAAATGACTTCTCGGATAATGACCTGATAAATGTGGCTTACACCTTGCAGATAGGGCGTGAGGCGATGGAAGAGCGCCTTGCTGTGGTCGTTCAGTCAGTGGAGGAACTTAGAAACAAGCTGCAGGAATTTATTGGGGGAAGGCAGAATATTGTACAGCTTTATCGGGGACAGGCTAAACGAGATAAGGAGAGTTTAGATGTCGTTAAGCAGGAAGAAGCGCTGGATGAATCCTCTGATGTCTGGAATCTAGCAGAGAAATACGGCAGGCTTTCGGAATTGTGGGTCAAGGGTGTGCACATTGACTGGAACAGACTTTACAGTGATGTCCAGCCTTTCCGCATCAGTTTGCCCACGTATCCCTTTGCTAGGGAACGCTACTGGATATCAGTAGATGAAGAAAAGCCCGCTGGCGTCACTCCGGCATATCTGCACCCCTTACTGCATCACAATACCTCCGTTCTTTCTGAGCAAAGATTCAGCTCAATCTTCAACGGTCAGGAGTTTTATCTGAATAACTCCGTCGTTGATGGAAGACTTGTCCTGTCGGATGGAGCATGTCTTGAAATGGCGCGGGCAGCGGTTGAACAATCGTTAACAGTTCAGGAGAAGGGTCAGGCAGGCATCACACTCACAGACATGGTATGGACACATGCTCCTGTCATAGGAGATCAGCCGGAAATACATATAGGACTCTTTCCGGGAGATCAAGGTGGAATTGGCTTCAAAATTTACAGCACACGAACCGAAGCAGGAGATCCTGTCTTACACAGCGAGGGAAGTGCCGAGCTGGAGGCTTTAAATAGAACGGAAACATTAGATATTCAGGCTTTGCAGATGGAGTGCATTGATCATATTTTACCTAGGGGAGACGATGAAGCACTGCGCACGACTGGAGCCAACTACGATTCGGAATTCCAGTCCGCTGAGCAAGTTTATATAGGTCAGGGTTTGGTGTTGGCCAAGCTATCACTGCCTTCCGGTATTGCGAATACTGGGGGCCTATTTGTTGTGCATCCCTTCATGACAAGTGCTGCCCTGCAATTGCCGTTATACCTGCTTTCGAATAATGAAAATGTTATGCAGTTCAATGGCATTGATTCTCGGGAAAAAATACTGCCGACTGCGATAGATAAGCTTCAAATATTTCAGGAATGTCCAAGCAAAATATGGGCGTTAGTACGGCATGGAAGAGGAAATCAGATTAATCATAAGATGCACAAGTATGATATTGATTTGTGCGACGAGGCAGGCAGAATCTGTGTGCGCATAAAAGGGGTCTCCTATAAGGAAGCGGAGACTTGTGAGCAACCGCTCGGTGCAATGATGCTACAGCCATTCTGGAAAGAACAGGCGGCTAATAAGGAAACCATAGCAACCGACTACGAACGGCATGTGGTCATACTTTGTGAGACAGATGCCATAGCTGCAGTACATGTCGAGGCCTCCTTGACAGGCGTGGAATGCATCACCCTACAAGCCCGCATGGAAGAGGTCGACCGACGCTTTGAAACATATGCCGTTCAGGTTTTTGAGAAAATACAAGGCATCCTAATGGACAAGCCTAAAGGCAAAGTGCTGGTACAAATGGTAACGATGTCTGGAAATGAGAAGCTACTTTTCTCCGGGCTGTGCGGCATACTCAAAACGGCTCATAAGGAAAATCCAAAGTTCTACGGGCAACTGATTGAAGTAGGGGAAACGGAAAAAAATGAAGGACTCATTGAAATATTAAGGTCGAGCAGTCAGCGTCCAGAGGACAGCCGCATCCGTTTTGTAGAAGGTAAACGTTGGATTCCTGCCTGGAACAAGGTTGAAATGCCAGCGACACCACAAATTCCATGGAAAGATCATGGGGTTTACCTGCTTACTGGAGGTGCCAAGGGCCTGGGTCTAATTTTTGCCAAAGAAATTGCGCGCCAGACCAGGGAAGCAACCTTGATTCTGACTGGGCGGTCCCTGCTGACCGAGGACAAGCTGGCCCAATTGGAAGAATTGAAGGCTTTTGGCGCCAAGGTGGAATACAGACAGGTGGATGTCACGCAGAAGGCAGCGGTGGTTGGCCTGATTGAGGACATCCAAATGGCATACGGCGGAATTAACGGCATTCTGCACAGTGCTGGAATCATTAAAGATAACTATATTATCAAAAAGACGAGCGCAGAATTCAGGGAAGTTCTGGCACCGAAGGTGGTCGGACTAGCCAATTTGGATCAGGCCAGTAAGGACATGCTCCTAGATTTCTTTATTCTTTTCTCATCAGCTGCAGGAGTGGGCGGAAATGCGGGTCAGTCTGACTATGCCACCGCGAATGCGTTCATGGATGCCTATGCTTGGTATCGTAATACTTTGGTATCCTCCTGGGAGCGTATGGGCAAAACGCTGTCGATCAATTGGCCGTTATGGAAAGACGGCGGAATGCGACCTGACCAGGAGACGGAAAAAGCTTTGCAGAATGTAGGCATGTATGCGATGAGGACAGAGACTGGTATTCGTGCGTTGTATCAAAGTATAGCCTGCATATCGAATCAAGCGATGGTGGTAGAAGGAGACATTGAGCTGATCAGCAGAATGATGATTATGGAAGGACAGCTTGAAGACAGCGGAGAAGCAGCCCGAGATCAGAGACTCGGATCAGAAGACAACATCGCTTCTTTCTCAGCAAATAAGACAGTGTCCGTCCAAGATGAACATCTGCTGCGTGAAAAGACGGCCCATTACTTGAAGACTTTGTTGTCTTCGTCAATCGAACTGCCTGCATATCGAATTGAAGAGGATGCGCCGTTGGAAAATTACGGGGTGGATTCTATCAAGTCCATGGAACTGACTGACCAGTTGGAGAAAACGTTCGATCAGGTGTCGAAGACGATATTTTTTGAATATCCGAATATTCAGAGCTTAACTGAGTATTTTCTGGAATCTCATCGAGACGAATTAATCGCTCTGTTTGGTCTGGAGCAGGCAGTAACTGTAGGTGTAAAAGCCACCACCGCTACGACAGCAATGGATACAGAACTTCGACCAGGAGAAGAACAGTTGCGTGATCAGGTGACAAGTTATCTAAAAGGCTTGCTTTCATCGTCTACCGGACTGCCGGAACAGCGCATTGAAGAGGATAAAAATCTGGAAAACTATGGAGTTGACTCCATAAAGTCTATGGAAATAACCGATCAGCTGGAAGAAACGTTTGGATCACTGTCCAGAACCTTACTGTTTGAATATCCGAATATCCGAAGCTTAACCGAATATTTTCTGGAATCTCACCGAGACGAATTAAGCACTTTGTTTGGTCTGGATCAGGTAGCGACTGTAAGTGCAATAGCTGACACGGCTTCCGTAGCCAATGAGACAAAATCCCTGGCTGGAGAAGAGCGGTTGCGTGATCAGATAACGGGTTATCTAAAGGGCTTACTTTCCTCATCCACTGGACTGCCGGAACAGCGCATTGAAGAGGATAAAAACTTAGAAAACTATGGGGTTGACTCCATAAAGTCTATGGAAATAACCGATCAGTTGGAAGAAACGTTTGGATCACTGTCCAGAACCTTACTGTTTGAATATCCGAATATCCAGAGTTTAACGGCTTACTTCCTGGAATCTCATCGGGACGAATTGAACGCTTTGTTTGGTGCTGAACAAGAGCTAGTCGCGGCAGCCAGCACGAAATCCATGGGCATCGTAGAGCATGCAAAAGCGCCCTCTCCTTTATTTCGGCACTCACCTATTTCGTCAGTGCGAGTAGAGCCTAAGGAGGAGGCAAAAGAAACGAAGACAAAAATAGAAACAAAAACAGAAACAGGAGCGATGGACATTGCTGTCATCGGGATGTCTGGAAAATATCCTGGAGCGGAAAATATTCAAGAATTCTGGAGAAATCTCCAAGAGGGCAAGGACTGCATTACCGAAGTTCCCAAAGATCGCTGGGATCACGATCTTTACTTTGATAAAGAAAGAAATAAACCGGGAAAAACCTACTGCAAGTGGGGGGGCTTCCTAAACAGAATAAATCCGTTGGATTCTTCTTTCTTTCACCTCACTCCTTATGAGGTGAGTTTGATGGACCCTATGGAACAGCTTTTCCTGGAAATGATATGGAGCCTGCTGGAAAGTGCGGGATATACGCGAGAGATGCTACAGAAAAAACACCAATCCAAGGTTGGGGTCTACGTTGGTGCTACGTATCATAAATACTGCACCTGTGATACAAATACGGATGCCCCTCGGATCACATCCTTTGGTTCTGTTGCCGTCGCCAACCCCATGTCGCATTATTTCAATTTCCAGGGACCGAGCATATCCATTGATACGATGAGCTCTTCCTCTGCTGTGGCTGTCCATATGGCATGTGAAAGCCTGATCAGAGGTGAGTGTCAAATCGCAGTAGCTGGCGGTGGGAATCTGTTGACAAGCCCCAAAAAGTATATTGAATCCAGCCAGAACCAATTGATCGGAAGCCATGAAGAAAGTCGAAGCTTTGCGGATGGAGACGGATATCTTCCTGCTGAAGGTGTTGGGGCAGTTCTCTTAAAGCCGCTTCATAAGGCAGAGGAGGATGGAGACTGCATTTTAGCAGTCATCAAATCTACGGCCACTAATCATGGAGGACACAGTAACGGGTACACGGTCCCCAATCCCAATGCACAGGCACAACTTGTTGAAGAGAACTTTTTGAAAGCCGGCATTCACCCTCGGACAGTCAGCTATGTAGAGGCAGCAGCCAATGGATCTACATTAGGAGACCCGATTGAGCTAGTCGCCTTGAAAAAATCTTTCCAGAAATTTACGGATGAGCAGCACTTTTGTGCCATGGGTTCGGTTAAATCCAATATAGGCCATGCAGAAGCGGCCTCGGGGATATCGCAGCTTACCAAGGCCATATTGCAATTGTGGCATCGAAAGCTGGTTCCCACCATTAAAGCGGAAAAGCTGAATCCTAATCTTACGTTCAGCAATACTCCATTTTATTTGCAGCGGGAGCTTCAGGAATGGAAGCGGCCTGTAATAGAGCTGGAGGGAGAAGAGCGGGAATTTCCGCTACGGGCAACAGTAAGCTCCTTCGGTGCTGGGGGATCGAATGTTCATTTTATTCTGGAAGAATACATCCCTTCGCCAAAAGAAGCTGTCCAGTTGCAAGGGGCAGATCAGACAGAAGTAGTGATTCTCTCAGACATAAACTGGGAGCGACTAAATGCGCTTGCGAGTCAATTACTTGAATATGTAGAGCAGCAGCACGAGCTTTCCTTACATGATATTGCTTTCACCCTTCAGACAGGCCGTGAAGCGATGAAGTGCCGGGCGGCAATCGTAGCGAGCTCACGGGAGGAATTGCGAACTGGTCTTAGAGAGCTTATCGAGTCAGTCGGCCAGGGCAACGAGCCGGAGAGAGCATCTATTCCAGTATTTATCGGAGAAGGCGGAGAAGATTCAAATAAAAGTGCACTTCTGTCAGGAAAAGTAGGCGAGAAAGTTTCTCAAATACTTCTAGAGGAGAGAAATCTGGAAAATATTGCGATGTATTGGACCCAGGGAGGCAGGATTACGTGGGAGGCGCTCCATGAGGGACACACTGTTCGTAGAATTCCCTTACCGACTTCTCCTTTCTGAGCACACATTGGGGAACAAAACCCTGTCTAACGAAAAATACGAATATTCCGGAGGTAAACATGAGGGAGTTTAAAGATAAGGTAGCTGTGATTACGGGAGCTGCCAGCGGAATTGGCCGAGCTATTGCAGACCGATGTGTCAATGAAGGGATGAAGGTTGTTCTGGCGGATATTGAGGAGGGGGCTCTTCTAAGGACTGAACGAGAATTGCAAGAAATGGGCGCAGCTACACTATCTGTTGTGACCGATATTTCCAAAGAAGCTGATATTCGTTTATTAGCGCAAAAAACAGTTCAGACCTTTGGTGCTGTGCATCTTTTGTTCAATAATGCAGGTGTGGATGCCGGCACAGGCCGCTTATTATGGGAGAATACTGTGGCAGATTGGCAGTGGGTAATTAACGTAAACATTTGGGGAATTCTGTTTGCTACCGAAATTTTTGTTCCTATTATGGTGAAACAAAAAACTCCATGCCATATTGTAAATACAGCATCGATTGCTGGTCTGCTGTCCGGTCCTGGAAATGGAATATACAGCGCGTCAAAGCATGCCGTTTTAAGCCTGTCTGAAACGCTATATCAAGAGCTCAGATTGATCGGTTCTAATGTGGGAGTGTCGGTTGTGTGTCCGGGATTCGTCCGTACTCAAATTATGGATGCAGAGCGAAACCGCCCGACAGAGCTGCGTAAGCCAGATGGGAGTGGAAATCTTCCGCCCGAAAGACAAGTCATTACCGAATTGGCTCGCAAGGCTGTCCAAAATGGCATACTTCCAGAGGATGTGGCCCATCAGATTTTTGAGGGCATCCGAAAAGGGCAGCTATATATCATCACAGAACCGAAATTCAAACCTGCAATCAGGCAGCATATGGAGAATGTTCTTAATGAAAGTAATCCTACGGCATCCCAAATGCAATTAGTGCGCAATTTGTTATGAACTGTGAATGATAGAGGAACTGCTTAGGCGAGTCTGATCAATACGTTGTGGGGGTTACTCGGATGGACAGATCAGTGGTTTTTATGTTTTCAGGTCAAGGTTCGCAATACTACGGTATGGGAAAGGAATTATATATGTCCAACCCGGTTTTCCGAACATGGATGACCAGGTTGGATGAGATTCATATGGATGTTACAGGCAGGTCTGTATTAAAAACGCTGTTCGATGACACGCGTCGCAGGGGAGAAGAGTTTGACAACCTGCTATATACTCATCCTGCCATTTTTATGGTTGAATATGCGCTCACACAGGTGTTATTGGAAAAGGGAATTTACCCTGATTATGTTTTAGGCTCTAGCCTGGGTGAGTCTGTTTCTGTTGCTGTGGCTGACTGCATGAGCTATGAGGACACACTTCAATGCATTATCAAGCAAGCACAGCTGGTGGAGACGTACTGTCCGAAAGGGGGCATGATGGCCGTCATTGGCGATCCCGGTCTGTATGATGAAGTACCCATATTGAATACCAACTCAGAGCTGGCATCCATCAACTTTGACTCGCATTTTGTTATTTCAGGCAGCTGCGAGGGTCTGTCAGAGATTGAACACTATTTGAAGGCAAATGAGATGATCTGTCAAAGACTGCCAGTACACTATGCTTTTCATGCTTCCTTAATGGACCCAATCGCATTGGAATATACGGAATTTTTAAAGCTCATGACCATAAGAAGCCCTAAAATAAATATGGTTTCATCTATGTACGGCGGGAAGACGACATGGCTTGACAACCGTTTTCTTTGGGATGTTACTAGAAAGCCTATGCAATTTCAGAGCGCTCTAAAGTGTCTGGGAGACAGGGACGGGGTTGTCTATATTGATCTCGGTCCCTCGGGCACGCTTGCTAATTTTGTAAAGTATAATTTTGGCCC
This sequence comes from Paenibacillus sp. JJ1683, assembly GCF_053006485.1. Lineage (NCBI taxonomy): Bacteria > Bacillati > Bacillota > Bacilli > Caryophanales > Paenibacillaceae > Paenibacillus > Paenibacillus sp. JJ1683. Next base: position 3,634,054 of record NZ_CM129820.1, on the reverse strand, counting down.
CAAGAAAAAGGCAAGCGTCTGTTCTATTCTCTCCCCTTTTCAACAGGACATAAAAAATTTGGATCGTCTGTTCGAAATATTTGCCTAATATGCATCCATTACTAACAAGGAGGAAATCAATGATCGCATATCTGTTCCCTGGACAAGGAGCTCAAGTAAAAGGTATGGGCGAAGGACTGTTTGATGAATTTCCAGAATTCGTTGCCAAAGCGGATGCAGTTCTTGGTTATTCTATTCAGAAGCTGTGCCTTGAAGACCCTGCCAACCAGCTCGGGCAAACGGATTTTACCCAGCCAGCCCTATTCGTCGTAAACGCTTTAAGCTATCTGAAAAAAATAAGAGAGACCGGAATAAAACCCGATTATGTTGCAGGACATAGCTTGGGTGAATATAATGCTTTATTTGCCGCGGAAGCGTTTGATTTTGAAACCGGCTTGAAGCTGGTCCAAAAAAGAGGAGAGCTGATGGCTCGGGCTACTGGTGGCGGAATGGCGGCAGTTTTAGGCTTGAAAGAAGAAGTGTTTCGGGAAGTAATGGAGAAAAATAAATTAATAGAGCTCGATGTTGCCAACTATAATTCGCCCAGCCAGATTGTCATTTCAGGGCCAAAGGAACTGATTGAGCAGGCGAAACCGATTTTTGAAGATGCAGGAGCCCGAAATTATGTGGTTTTGAATGTAAGTGGAGCATTTCACTCCAGGTATATGGAAAATGCCAAACAGAAATTTGAAGCCTATGCGGCGCCATTCGAATTCTCGAACATCAAAATACCCGTTATTTCCAATGTCCATGCCAGACCCTACAAGCAGCAGGACTTAAGAAGCACGCTGATCAACCAGATTGTAAGCCCGGTCAAGTGGTCGGAGAGTATACGGTATCTGATGGGTAAAAGTGTAACCCAGTTTATCCAAATCGGGCCTGGAAATGTTGTGGCAGGATTGGTTAATGCCATACAACGAGAAGCCGAGCCATTGATCGTGACAGAGGTTGAAGACCGAAACGAACAGGTACAGAAGAGGATGTCGAAGGATACGTTGAGAAATGATGAATCGATATCCGAAAAGCGACAGGCTCCCAGAACAAAATCCGGTCATGACGTACTGGAATCCAGCAAACGATTTACGGCAGAGTCTCTTGGGCATAGCGAATTTAAACAAGATTACGGAATTAAGTATGCGTATCTTATAGGCTCTATGTACAAGGGAATCTCTTCAAAAGAGATGGTCGTAACAGCAGGAAAGGCAGGGATGATGGGATTTTTTGGAGCTGGGGGAGTGAAGATGGATGCTCTGGAGGAAACCATAAAGTATATTCAGAAGCAATTGAACCATGGCGAAGCCTATGGAATGAATCTGATTCATGTGCCGGACCACCCAGACATAGAAAATAACATCGTTGATTTGTACATAAAATACGGTGTTAGAAATATTGAAGCCTCTGCGTTTATGAGTATCACACCTTCTTTGGTTAGGTACAGGCTGAAGGGGCTGAGACGGAATGCACAGGGAAATGTTACGCCACAGAACAGAATTATTGCGAAAGTATCCAGGCCAGAGGTTGTTGAAGCCTTCCTGAGTCCTGCGCCTCAGAATATTATCAATAAGCTGCTGGCGGAAAATAGGATCAGCCGGGAAGAAGCGATGATGGGGATGGAAATTCCCATGGTAGATGATTTGTGCGTCGAGGCTGACTCAGGCGGGCATACTGACCATGCAGTTGCTTATGTATTGGTCCCGCTGATGCTTCAGATGAGGGATGAAGCGATTCGAAAGTATAAATACAATAAAAGTATAAGGGTAGGGGCAGCCGGGGGAATAGGGACTCCACAAGCTGCAGCGGCGGCGTTTATACTGGGTGCTGATTTTATCATGACGGGTTCAATCAATCAGTGCACAGTTGAAGCAGGGACGAGTGATGAAGTAAAAGATTTGCTTCAGCAGTTAAACATTCAGGATACGGACTACGCTCCAGCAGGGGATATGTTTGAAATGGGCGCAAAAGTTCAGGTTATGAAGAAAGGAGTGTTTTTCCCAGCCAGGGCGAATAAATTATATGATCTTTACCGTAATTATAATTCCATAGATGAAATTGATAGAGAAACAAAACACTATATTGAAGAAAAGTATTTTAAGAAGAGTATTGAACAAGTCTACGAAGATATTAAAGCTTATTATCCGCCTGAAATCATTGAAAAAGCTGAAAGAATCCCGAAACGGAAGATGGCCTTGATATTTAGATGGTACTTTACTTATTCTACTCGACTTGCCATTAATGGCGACAAAAACAACAGAGTCGATTATCAAGTACACTGCGGACCAGCCCTCGGCGCTTTTAATCAATGGGTTAAGGGGACAGATCTTGAGAATTGGAAGAATAGACATGTTGACGATATAGGACAAAAAATAATGGTTGAGACTGCAGAGTACCTGAATGAAAGATTTAAAGCTTTAACTGCTAGTCTTACAATCTAGTTGGATTCAAGCTAGGGCAAGAAGCTAATAATGAAGTGCAGTATGTTCTAACCGTATAAGCCCATGGCCGGATTCATGCAGAATAGAGTAGCAATATATGCAATCAGACCATGGGTTACATCATTGAAACCATGTAGATACTAGGGTAAAAGAAAGAGGGTGTTTCTGTGCATAGATATAGAACTCATAACTGTGGAGAACTGGATCAGACGCATGTCGGGGAAATCGTGAGAATTGCAGGTTGGATTAAAAATATGCGTAACCTTGGCGGGATTGTTTTTATTGACCTTAGGGATCATTATGGGGTTACGCAAATCGTTGTCTCTGATCCTAATGAATTAAAGGATTTCGTATCCAAGATCAGCAGGGAATCAACCATTTCTGTCGTAGGAACTGTATGTCACAGGTTCGCAAGCACGATCAGTCCCCAAATGAAAACCGGATATATTGAAGTCGTTGCCAAGGAGATAGAAGTGTTAGGGAAGGTCATGAACCCATTGCCTTTTGAAGTATCTTCAGCACATGAAGCCCGGGAAGATTTAAGATTAAAGTATCGTTTCCTGGATCTGCGCAATGAAAATCTACATGATAATATTGTACTTCGCTCTAAAGTCATTCAAAGTATCCGAAAAAAGATGATTGATTTGGATTTTTTAGAGATTCAGACACCGATTCTGACAAGTTCATCTCCAGAGGGCGCCAGAGACTATTTAGTTCCTAGTAGAGTGCATCCAGGTCAATTTTATGCCTTGCCTCAGGCACCTCAACAATTCAAACAACTATTAATGGTCTCCGGCTTTGATAAATATTTTCAAATTGCTCCGTGCTTTAGAGATGAGGATGCAAGAGCAGACAGATCACCCGGTGAGTTTTATCAGCTGGATATGGAAATGGCTTTTGCTACACAGGAAGATGTTTTTAATGTCGTTGAAAATATGCTGTATGAAGTTTTTTCTGAATTTACACATTTTAAAATTTCAAAGCCTTTTAGTAGAATTCCCTATCAAGAAGCCATGCTCAAATATGGGAGCGATAAACCTGATTTAAGAAATCCATTAATTATCCATGATGTTACAGAGCTTTTTATAGAGAGTGATTTTAAAGTGTTTAAAAATAAAACGATACGAGTTATTGCTACTCCTGGTTGTGAAGCACAGCCAAGAAGCTTTTACGACGATATCGTGAACTTTGCTATGGAGTCTGGAGCGAAAGGTCTTTCATGGATTAAGTTTAATGATGATATGTCTCTCAGCGGCTCGATTGCAAAGTTTATACCGGAGAAGGTAAAAAACGAATTGATCGATGTAACGCAAGCTGGTCCGGGATATGCACTGTTTTTTGCTGCCGATGAGCTTAAAAATGTCGAAAAAATAGCTGGCGCTGTCCGAAACCAATTAGGCAAAAGGCTGGATTTATTGGAAAAGGATACGTTTAAGTTTTGCTGGATTGTTGATTTCCCCATGTTTGAATTGGACCCTGATACTCATAAAATAGAGTTCAGCCATAACCCATTTTCGATGCCGCAAGGTGGCATGGATGCGCTGCTGAATATGAATCCTCTGGAGATCCTGGCGTACCAATATGATATTGTATGTAATGGAATTGAGCTGTCCTCGGGGGCTGTCCGTAACCACGATACGGAGATTATGGTGAAAGCCTTTGAGATTGCAGGTTATACATATGAAGAGATCAAGAGTAAATTTCCTGCACTCTTTAATGCTTTTCAATTTGGGCCACCCCCTCACGCAGGTATAGCACCTGGAATTGATAGGATTGTGATGATCCTTGCAAATGAATCGAATATTCGAGAGGTTATTGCCTTTCCAATGAACAGTAAAGCACAGGATGTATTAATGGGAGCCCCTTCAGAGGTTACTGACAAACAATTGAGAGATGTTCATATAAAATTGGCAAATGCCAAGCCACAAACAGAATGAGCGGATTCAACAAGATACTGCAAGCAAAGCTGAATCCAGCACGCAATTAAATCCGATTGAGTGAGCTAAAAACTCTCCCTGCTAGAAGCAGAGGAGAGTTTTTTTATGTAGCTTAGATTGTTCAATTTAGGTTAGTAGCAACTGCTGCAACCTTTCTATCGTGAACCACGTCAAGAAGTTGTTAACGGCCAAGCGGCCTAATTCAACTACAAGGTGGAACTTAACATGAGCATGAGAAAAAGTGCAATCGCAGCCCTTACGACTATAGCTCTGCTGTCCTTCTCGATTGGAGGTCATTTGTCTGCGGCAGACAGTCAATTCAAGGATTTGGGCCATGTAAATGGCAAAGAAAAAATCATATCCCTTAAAGAGCGGGGGTTACTTAAAGGTGCCTCTGACACGCAGTTTCTCCCCTCATCTAAAGTGACCGCTGCCCAAGGCATTCAGTTGATCTCGGGCGGACTTCAGCTTAGTTTGGCCGCCATTGATTTGAACCAGGCGCCGCAGGCGAGTGGACTGTTTACCCAGGTTAGGGATACCGCCTGGTACGCCGAAGCTTTTATTAACGCGTATTATAACGGTGTAGACATTCCAAAAGATATCAATCCTGCCAAAGCACTAACCAAAGAAGAGTTCACTCACATGTTGATTCAGGGCATGGAAAAAGCAGGTGCTCTTCCCATGATTAAAATCGCACCTGCAAATATTGCAGATGACAGCGAGCTGGAGCCTTCTTACCAAGGCAGCATTCAACGCTCGCTAGTGTACAAGGTCAATGTCCTGGATGGGAAAGGAAATTTCCATCCCAAAAGTGCGATTACACGTGCCGAAGCTGCTGTTATGTTATACAATGCATTGGAATACCTGAATGCTCATCCAAAATCGTAACCAATACAGCAATTAAGAGCTTTACTTCTGAGGAATTTAAGCATTCAGTTACTTGACATCAATACCGTGAATGCTATAATAAGGAAATCGAATTTAGACCCCGCGGTAGTTGACTATCGTAAGAATACTTTTCTGGTCCTTCGGCATAGAAACACAAGTAACGAATAAATAAGCTGGCTCCGGATGAGGGGTCAGCTTTATTTGTTTGTACAAAAGTTAACAGCTTTCACAGATTTACATATTGAGAGGAGACAGCGGTATGTTTGGGAATGACTGGGATGATGTACTACGGGAAGAGGTCGAAAAGCCTTACTTTAATGAATTAAGGTATACGTTAGCTCGAGAGTACAAGTTACATAAGGTATATCCTCCAAAGGAAGATTTGTTTTCAGCACTCAAATTAACGCCATATCATCTGACCAAAGCGGTTATATTGGGGCAGGACCCATACCATGGAGAGGGACAAGCTCACGGCTTGAGCTTTTCGGTTAGACCCGGTGTGCGTACACCGCCGTCTCTACAAAATATATACAAGGAGCTGCGCGATGATGTCGGCACTCCCATTCCGAATCAGGGATACCTCGTTCCTTGGGCGGAGCAAGGTGTGCTGCTGCTGAACAACGTGTTGACCGTGCGCGAAGGACAACCGCAATCTCATCAGGGAATAGGTTGGGAACGTTTCACGGATGCTGTCATTGAAGCGATTAATGAACGTGAACAGCCGGCAGTGTTCATTTTGTGGGGGAGCCATGCTCAGAAAAAAGCAAGCTTCGTGAATACCAGCAAGCATTTGGTGCTGAAATCTGCTCATCCGAGTCCATTGGCGGCTCATAGAGGTTTTTTTGGCAGCAAGCCTTTTTCACGTACCAATGCATTTTTGCAAGAGCATGGAATGGAACCGATTCGGTGGGAGATTCCTAACCGCTAGCACGGGAGGTGAGGACATGCGTCAATGGAAGGGACGTCAGGTCATTTTATATCACGGCAACAACGGTCATACCCAGAAGGTGCGCGGCACACTTGAAAAATGGGATGATATACGAAAATGCGTTATTTTGGGCCCGAAAATGCTGGCTATTCCTTTTGAAAATATTACGCATATTACCATGCTTCCTCCGGGACGTGAGCGTAAAAGCCGCCAGCCAGCGAGGCTGAACGCTTTCGGTTATGTAATGAATGTTCCGTTACAGTTTGATAATGCCATTCATTTTCAGTCGGCGGTAACGATTTGGAGAGATGATCAACTGATTGCTTATAATGTAAAGCTGGTTAGTCACTCGGCAGACCATGTGACTCTTGAGGATGGACAAACCTTATCCAAGGCAGAGCATTTATTTGTAGTGAGGTCACTGCGTGGCGAACTTTAACTGTTATAATTCACCTTTTTTTGATGAAGGGTTCAATTTAGTTAGCTGCTTACCGATAAAAGATAATGGGATTGTTAATAATATCCTGTTTTATAGAATGAAACCAAGGGAGAGAAACGAATGGAGCGTATGAAACGTATGAGCAAACGGAGTACCTTCTTACTTGCTTTGCTGATGTTTGTATTCGCAGCATGGCCAGCAGGTTTGATCCGGGCTGAGGAGAAAACGACCTCCACAGTACAGTGGGACAGTCAAAATCCAACCACAATCAATCTGGGTGGAAGCCCCGCTCAATTAAAAGTGTGGTCTGTGACGGAGACTGGTAAAACGGATGTAACCAAAGAAGCTGATTGGATCTCCGGGGACTCAAGTATTTTAAAGGTAGAAAAGGGACTCATTACTCCAGTGTCCAAAGGGCAGATTAAGATTGTTGCCACATATGATCAGAAAACAGTAAGTACGACGATTACGGTAAAATCACCTTACAGCAAGCTGCAATTCAATCCGACGGGTCCTCTGAATCTGACTATTGGCGGAGAATCGAAGCAGCTGACTGCTCAAGGTGTGCTTAGCGGAGGCGGCACGGAAAATGTGTCCGGTGTGGAATGGACATCCACGAATGAGGCTGTGGCTACCGTAGAGAATGGACTTGTACGTCCTCTTGCCAAAGGCGTGACTTACATTAAAGCCGCCAAAGATGGACTGAATGCACAATTGATCGTGTATGTTCGTTCTTCATCCCAGGCACTGGTACTGAGTGAGACTGGCTCCAAATCGGTCTATATGGGTAGCTCCCCCATTCAGGTTACTGCAACCGATGTGAACCTGACTGGCGGCAAAACAGATGTGACCAACACAGCAGAATGGACTTCCTCTAATTCGCTGGTTGCCACTGTAGAGCAAGGGAAAATCACACCGATGGATGTAGGGAATTCGACCATTACAGCTTCCTATCATGGTTTGAGTAAGACTCTGAAGATTAATGTACTTCCAACTGTCGAAAAACTGGTCTCAAGCAAAGCCAGTCTGGCTCTTGAAACTGGCAGCAAAACATCTCTTCCGAGTATATCTGCTTATTTGGTCAATGGAGCCAAAAAAGCAGTTCAATCCGATGTAAAATGGAGCTTAAGCAGTGAGAGTGCAGTCAAAATTGCAAATGGTAAACTGGTAGCAGTAAACCCAGGTAGTGCAACATTGACAGCGACAGTAGGTGCGCTCAAGCTGGATATTCCAGTGACCGTACAATATAAGGTTCTTAAGCTGACGGCTTCTGAGAAAAAATATGTATTGGTTGCAGGCCAAGAAACGAGTATTCCGACTGTAAAAGCACACATGGCTGGTGGCGGAGTACTGGATGTTACCAACCAGGTAAGCTGGGTAGCTACAACAGCCGCAGTTACAGTGGGAAATGGCAAAGTAAAAGCGGTGAGTGGTGGAAACTCGGGAATCAAGGCAATGTATATGAATAAATACGTGAAAGTGCCTGTCATTGTGGAGGGAGCCATTTCTACATTGACACCAAGTTTTTCGAATGCTGAGATGAATTTGAAGGGAAGTAAGTCCATCAAAGTCGTCGGCAATTATACAGATGGTAAAAAAGTTACCCTGAGCAGTAAAGTGAAATGGACAACATCGAATGCTTCTGTAGTGGTCGTAAAAGGGTCTTCCATTAAAGCTGTTGGAATTGGAACAGCAACCATTACGGGTACGTACCAGGATAAGTCGTTTAACGTGGAGATTAAGGTTACACCTAAGTTGCTTAAGCTGGTATTGAGCAATAAAAACCTGAAGCTGCCTAAGGGCTCATCTCAAGTGCTTAGCGTGAGTGCAATTTATGATTCAGGTGCGACTGCGAATGTGACCAATTCAGCGGTATGGACATCCTCCAAACCGTCGATTGTACAGGTTACAGCTGGTCAGGTGAAGGCCTTGGATAGCGGAAGCTCCAGTATTAAAGTAGTCTATGGTGGTAAGAAGGTAACGACGTCTGCCAAAGTGTTAAAATAGTCTACGTACATTGCCACATCTGGCGTATACCAAACAAATAAACCCCCGGTCCAAAGACCGGGGGTTTTATTTTCAGCTTATTCTACGCCGTCCTGATAATGATTTTTCCAGTGCTTATCGCCTTTGTGCGCGAAATCTTCAACTGTTTTCTCCAGAGTAGCTACTAGTTGGGCTTTAATCTCAGCGATTGTGTCACGAAATAATCTTTCTTCCGTACCGTTGATTTTTTCACCATATAAAGCTTGAGCAGCTACAAATTGACGATGTTGTTCTACAAAACTGTCAATCGAATGCAATGCATGCTCCACGTATTGTGAAATGCTATGATGCTCGTTAGGCAGTTGTAATTTTAATTCCTTAACTCTGTTTAATAATGCCATGATGATCACCTCGTGCGTTTTGTTATGTCAATAATTATACATCATTTTCGGAAAAATTTCATTAAATTTCGGTTAAATTGTGACTTTTATTATGTCATGATTGCATTTTCAATGGTGATCAGTCCTAATCTCGGAATTTTGTGCTTTTTTCTTGGTATCGTGATTTCAAAATTTAAAATATATGATACGAAGACAATGTAAGAGCAAGCTGCGACAGCTGTCTTTCTGACATGCTATAATGGGGAAAAAGCCCAGTCGGAAAGGTTGTCAGTATGGTATGAAGCTTTTTAAAGGTTTATTTTGGGGAATTCTGATTAGTCTTCTCCTGTGGTGCGCCTTGTTTGGGCTTGTCCGCTGGATGACTCATTAAGTCGTTCTCTGTATCTTATACAATAACTCTTGCGACTGTATCCACGTCATTAACGGAAATCGTATATACGTGTTCGTCATCGTAGAGCTTGAATTGCTGAGTTTCTTGGTCAGATAGGAGCTTAGGCCAGCCAATTACGGTATTTCCATTCAGTAACCGGATTACAACAGCTTGCATTTGGCTCACGGCCAGTTTGATCTCATCGTTCATTCGTACAACCTCCTCTCTATACTATTTGTCGTCGGATATTTAACCTTTTTTTATAGTCAGTAAGGGGTTACAAAAAATAAAATCTGGGGATTACCTTAGCTGAAGGTCATTTACTGGAATAGCTTGAAAGGAAGAGGGAAATTGAAGAAAAAGTTGCTAAGTTTTATAGCCTTAGTGTTGCTAGCTGTGGGAGCGTACTGGTTTGAAGGAGACAATCTTTTTACGAAAATAACAGGAGAGAACCCGCCTTCATCAGCTCAGGTAACGCTGCAATTTCCGTCAGGTCGTTATCCTGAAACGGCGCAGCATATTAAGGAAGCCATTCAAGCGGGAAAATCACCAGTATGCACAATTGACCGGGAAGGAGCCGAGCAAAATCGTAAGCATTCACTTGCGGGTGTTCCTACTCGTAAAGGGTTTGATCGTGATGAATGGCCGATGGCTATGTGCTCAGAAGGGGGTAAGGGTGCAAATATCAAATACATAGCTCCTAAGGATAATCGTGGGGCAGGATCATGGGTCAGTCACCAGTTAGATCAGTATGAGGATGGGACTCGTGTAAAATTCGTTATTAAATAGTTTTTGATTTAGTGTTTTTACCTTTTAGCTCCTTAGATGTTTCCTGTTTGGCTTTAATCAGCGCCAAAAAATCAAAAAAATCACCTAGTGTATTGAAGCCGGCACCTAATATGGCCAGGTCTTCAGCAGATAGTTGATCTAACCATTCCATTTGCTTAGCGTCAAACATATTATCACCGCCAACCCTTAATAATGTATAGTATGTAGTGGCGGCAACGAAGGTCAGGGCTCTGGCATACCTTTTAAGTATGCCTGTTTTTTGTGCAGAGGATGTGTAAAACTCATGTTTAAATTTAATTTTTATACTAAAATCGTTTCCATCGTTATCGTATTGCTGATACCTGTGCTGCTTCTGTATGTCTACTCTAATCAGACAACGACAGGCGTATTACGTGAAGAACTGAATCAATCCAATTATAACCAGCTGACTTTTTTTCAAAACCAGGTGAATACGAATATTGAAATGATTTCCTCCTGGCCGCATCTGCTGATTCATGATCCTGATGTAGCCAGTTTCCAAGCAATTTTTTTAAAGGATAAGACTCTCAACCTGGATGGAATTAACCTTGTCAAGCGGATTCAAACCAAGCTTGGGCTTCAGGAAAGCTCTTCGAACTGGAGAACAGGGCTGAGTATATATTCTCCTTCGCTTGGACGAGTTGTATCGGAGAATGGAGCCAGTTATTATGATCAGAAGAAATTAAGCCAATCGATTACAAACGGCTGGCAGGTATCTAAAAAAAGAGTGTACGGTAAGGATCAATTTATATTTTCATTGTATACCTTATCCCCGTTTTCCTCACTAGCCAATCCAGAAACCGCTAACACGATTATTAAAGTGGAATTCGATAGCAGCAACATTCAGGACATGCTTGACCGCTTTAAAGGCGACGGACGAAAGGAGCCTTTTTATTATAAAAAAGGTGTAGGCGTGATTTACAATCGCTCTGCAAACGAAGAATTGTCAAGCCAGCTGATTGCGAAACTGGAGAAATTGGGATTACATGAAGTTGATAATTTGACCGTGAAAATTGGAGAAGAGAGTTACCTTGTTCACGCCGTTCTTTCGCAAACAACAGGTTGGTATTTGATTGACTACATGCCTTTGTCCGATATGATGTCTCCGATTTATTCATCTAACCGACTATTTTATCTAACCGTTGTTGGCTCGCTACTGGTAGGGATCATTGGTGCTTATCTTCTTCACTCACAGGTACAAGTTCCGATTCTCCAGCTTGTGCGGGCGTTTCGGAGATTAAAGGATGGAGACTATGCTGTTCGTTTGAGTCCTAAGGGTAGTCATGAATTTGCATTTCTGTCACGTCAATTCAACCTGATGGTCGAACAGATTCAAGAGCTGTTTGAGAAGGTTTACGTTGAGAAGCTGCATGTAAAGGAAGCTCGTCTAAAGCAGCTCCAGTCTCAAATCAATCCCCATTTTTTTTATAATTGTTTTTCCTTTATTACGAGTATGGCAAAGCTGCGCAATCATGAGGCGGTCGTGGCTATGGCTCATAATTTGTCCAAATATTATCGCTATACGACAAGACAGGAAAGAGATTTGGTTCCTTTATCGGATGAAGTCGAGTTTGTGCAATATTATTTGAAAATTCAGCAGATGCGTATGCCACGGTTAACGTTCACTATTGACATTTCTTCACAGGCCCATAGTCTGCTGGTTCCACCGCTTGTATTGCAACCCCTGGTGGAAAATGCAGTGCTGCACGGAATAGAACCTCAGGCGGAGGAGGGGATCATCCGTATTATGACTGAGTGCATCGGCTCATCCATGTACTTGATTGTAGACGATAACGGACTCGGTTTGAGTGAAGAGGATATAAGATCCCTGACATTAGCACTTGAGAAGCCTGTAGAGGAGAAAAGTGGCTATGGTTTATGGAATGTGCATCAAAGAATGCGATTACATTTTGGTGAAAACGCCGGGCTGGAATTCTCGTTGTCTCCGTTGGGAGGATTGAGAGTGATTTTAAAATGGCCACTGTCAATTGAAGAAGGGCAGGAAGACGGGTTGATCCATTCTTCATGAAATTCAAGAAATAGTTAAATTGGAGGATACTGATGGTTCAGATATTACTAGTCGATGATGAGAGTTATGTTACTGAAAGCCTGGCGGCTACCATACCGTGGGAGTCATTGGGAATTGAGAGGGTACATCAAGCAGCTTCAGCCTTGGCAGCAGTAGATGTGCTGGAAGCGCATGATATTGATATTCTGGTTACGGACATTCGTATGCCTGGCATGACGGGATTAGAGCTGATTGTTGAAGTAAACGAACGTTGGCCGCACATCCGAAGTTTATTACTGACAGGCTATGCTGATTTTGAATACGCTAAAAAAGCGCTCCAGCTTAAGGCTTTTGATTACATATTAAAGCCGGTGGATGATGATGAGTTTATCAAATGTGTGTCAGCTGCTATGGATTCGCTAAAGGAAGAATGGGAAGCATTCGACAAGGTTCATCAATTACAATACAGTCGCAGGAACGATTTCGGTGTGCTGCGCACTCATTTGATGCACGATTTGTTACTCGGGCGTGATTTGACTGTACAGAAAATAACGGACAAAATGTCCGAATATGAAATCAAGCTACGTACAGAACATCCTGCCAGTATGCTGCTTATTCAGCTGGGCAAGCATTTTTCCGATATGGATTATCACTCAGTGTCCTTAATTGAGTATGCGATTGGAAATATTGCAGAAGAAGTGTTTGCTCCTGATTTTCATGTTTGGCATTGCAAAGCGCCACATGATTGCCTAATCGTGTTAATAGAAGGAAATTGGGATTTATTTGCTGAAAGGACTGTGGATGAACAGAATCATTTTTTGCGTGCAGCGATTGAGACCTTTCGAAAAAATGTGAGCAATTACTTGAAAGGTGAAATTTACGTCACATTAACGAATTGGTTTCATTTCCCGGATGAGCTGCCTAAGCTATATCAGACAGCAATCAGATCCTTATATTGGAACCAACAGGAGGAAACGAATCCACTGCTATTCATAGAAGAGCAGACAGAACAGTCACATAGCTCAGTGAAGTCGCTGGAGGGTCTTTATACGCATCCAACGCTTACTCATCTGCTAGAGTCCAGGCAATGGGAAGAGGCCGAAGCAAAAGTAAGCCGTGTATTTGGCAAAATGGAAGAGGCAGGTTATACACGCGAGCATTTGTATGAACTGTTTATTTCGGTAACGAGCGCCTTTATGTATACAGCTCACAAACAAGGACGCTTTATTACACAGATGGACCAGGTAGGCTTCGATCCGTTACATGCGCAGAAACTGGTTCATTCGTTTCCCCACCTCAAAGAGTGGATATTTTCCATGATGAACAAGCTTAAAGCCGAATGGTCCGCAAGCGAGCAAAGCGCCAAAAGCTATGTGGTCAAGCAGGTTCAGGAGTTGATCGCTCAGGATAAAGGACAGGAGCTGTCTGTTAAGACGATTGCCGATCAGGTCTATCTTCATCCCGTCTATTTGTCCAAAATCTATAAAGCCGAAACTGGGGAAGGCCTGGGAGATTATATTATCCGAATGAGAATGGAACGGGCTCTTTATTTGCTCAAATATTCCAACAAAAAAATATATGAAATAACAACTGAACTCGGTTATCAGAATCCCCAATATTTCAGCAAGATGTTCAAAAAACATTATGGAATGACTCCGCATGAATTTCGGGACCAGTAAAGACGAATGAGTAAAGATCAGTTGGGAAAGGTGCAGAAATATTTATTTTGTGACATAGGCTGCTAAGAAAAGCCCTCTTATAATAAAAGAGTAGAAAATGATTTTTAGAGGGGGAACAAGATGCGAGTTCATTCGAAGAAAAAGCTATTGTCGTTGCTCGCCGCAACTATGGTATTAGGGGTTGGCCTTATGGGCTGCTCAGGTGCAGGAAATGATGGGAATGCGGACAGCACAGCTAAAACTGAAAACGTATACAAAGAAAAATACAACCCAGAAGTTACAATATCCACGGTATGGGGGGTAGATCCCGCCTTAAAATTTAAAAATGGCGAATCTATCGAAAATAACGTTGCGACGAAATGGGCCAAAGAGAAATTTGGTATTAATATAAAATCACTCTGGTCTGTCACGGATACAAACGGTGCGTTTGCTACCAAGCTGCGGTTGGCGATGTCCTCTGGTCAGGAGATGCCTGATGTCGTTGTACTGGGAACGGAGAATGAGCAGCTGGCCCAGGATATGATCGATTCCGGTATGTTCGCTGAAGTTGGCCCGTTGTTTGATAAATATGCTTCGGATTCTTGGAAGCAGGCCATGAGTCAGGATACGAATGTATGGAATCAGTATAGCCGGGATGGTAAAAAAATGGGTATCCCTGTGCTTGATTTCGCCTATAACCATGATTATGTATTGTGGGTACGACAAGATTGGTTGGATAAGCTGGGGATGAAGGCTCCTGAGACGATGGATGATCTGGAAAAAGTGATGGATGCCTTTAAAAATAAAAATCCGGACGGATTGGCTCCGGACAAAGTGACCCCGCTCAGCATCGGCTTCAAAACATCCATGAACACTTGGATGGGTGACCCATCCTGGATTTTCGGCGCTTATGGCACACTACCCCAGCAGTGGAACAAAGGTGCAAACGGCAGCTTGGAATATGGCTCTGTCCAGCCTGGCATGAAGCCGGGTCTGCAAAAACTGAGTGAGTGGCTCAAAAAAGGATATATCCCTCAGGAAGCAGCATTATGGGATGAAAATAAAACGACAGAACCTACAGTTGCAGGGACAGCCGGGATGATTCCTGGGCCATATTGGATGAGCGGATGGCCGCTTCAAGATACGGTTAAAAATGCGCCGAGTGCTGTATGGAAGCCGATCAAGATTCCAGCCGGACCTGACAACAAAGCTATGCGCCATGGAACGCAGTACACCAATGGTGTCGTACTCATCAACAAACAAATGCAGCATCCTGAAGCCTTCTTCACATATCAAAATTACTTGTTTGATCATTATGCAAATGCCAAACCGGACGGTGATTTGTCGAATGGGCTGTTTAAGGGCTACGATTATGATTTAGATGCCAATGGAAAGCTGGTGTCTATTGATAAAATACCGGGTGGTTATGTAAACTCTATTCGTTATTTGCTGGTTCGTGATGGTGCACGTATCCCTGATGCCCAAATGAAGGCTTTGTTAAGCTTGGCTGACGGTGCAGAACCGAAAACCAGACTGGAGAAAGATGTGATGGTGAATTACGGGAAAGACACTCCCGCAGCGGCCAAAGTGCTTATGGAACAAAAGGATATCTCTATGAAAGATCAGTTTACAGGACCAACCACGCCAACGATGAAGGCTAAAAAGGATTATCTCGATAAGATTGAAAGCCAGACGTTCAATGAAATTATTTATGGCAAACAGCCGATTTCCGCTTTTGATACCTTTGTACAGACGTGGAAAGCCGCTGGTGGCGAACAAATTACAAAGGAAGTAAACGAATGGTATAAGAGCGTCGAAAAGTAAAAGTTGTCGATGGTGTAAAACAGATTGAAAAAGGCTGTCCCAAGGTGGACAGCCTTTTTACTTCAGCTTCATATGGATTAAATAAAAATGATTGCTTTTGTGCCATGTATGTTGGTTTTTTGAACTGTTGGGACTGCGAAAACGCTTTTATAATTGAGGTATACCATGAGAGTTACAGGAGGAACTGCAATGAGAAGTCTGCAACGTACGTGGCCATTTCATATCATGCTGCTGCCAGCCATCATTTTCTTAATTGTATTCAGCTACATTCCAATGGGCGGCATCGTGATGGCCTTTCAAAATTACAAACCTTGGCTAGGCATAACTGGTTCTGAATGGGTTGGACTGGATAATTTCCGCTTTTTGTTCCAACGGGAGGACAGTCTTCAGGTCGTATGGAATACGCTGATTATTGCTGTGTTAAAGATGTTTTTCAATCTGCTGGTTCCGTTTGTTTTTGCTATCCTGCTGAATGAAATTCGCAAGGTCGGACTTCAGCGCTCCATTCAGACATTGGTGTATCTGCCACATTTTCTGTCCTGGGTAATCTTGGGTGGGATTCTGATTGATCTGTTGGCTACTGACGGATTTATGAACCGGATTCTTGGAAGTATAGGGATCCAGCCTATCTTCTTTCTAGGAGATAACAACTGGTTTCGTTTTACCGTCATTGTATCGGACATATGGAAAGAGTTTGGCTACAATACCATCGTATTCCTCGCTGCACTGGCGGGTATCAATCCTTCGTTGTACGAGGCTTCTGAAATGGATGGAGCGAGCCGGTGGAGACAGACGCTGCACATTACTGTACCATCATTGATTCCGATGGTGGTCGTTGTTGGGACGCTTGCCCTTGGTAATGTTCTGAATGCTGGTTTTGACCAGATTTTCAACCTTTATAATCCGCTGGTATACCAAAAAGGCGATATTATTGACACATTCGTCTACCGGACAGCATTGATCAATGGGGAGATGGGCTTTGCTACCGCCATTGGATTGTTCAAATCCGTTATCAGTATGATTCTCATTCTGATATCTTATCGGCTTGCTTACAAATGGGCAGGTTACCGCATATTCTGATTCCACGAGGCTGAAAGAGGGAGAGTCATGTATCATAAAACAACGCCATACCGCATTTTTAATGTGTTCAATATTTGCTTGCTTGTGATATTGTCTATCATGTGTATCGTTCCACTGATCCATGTGTTGGCGGTATCGTTTAGTGCTAAATCAGCAGCAGATGCCAATCTGGTTGGACTGTGGCCAGTGCAATTTTCTTTAGAAGCCTATAAGAAGACGATGAATAACCCAATTTTTCTGCACTCCATCTGGATTTCCGTCTGCCGAACTGTCTTGGGAACCGGCTTGACGCTGCTGATTACCTTTTTAGCTGCTTATCCGCTTTCGAAGGAAACCACGGTGTTCCGTAGTCGCAACATTTATTCATGGCTGTTTGTATTTAGTATGATTTTTAACGGTGGTCTGGTTCCATTTTATATGGTTATTCAAAAGATTCATCTTATGGACAGCTTCTGGGTACTTGTATTGCCAGGAGCGGTCAATACATTTCTGGTCATTCTTATGCTGAACTTTTTCAGAGGTATCCCCAAAGAGATGGAAGAGGCGGCATTGATCGACGGAGCAGGGCATTTTCGGACATTGTTTAGTATTTTCTTACCGATATCCATGCCTTCCATTGCGACGATTGCGCTGTTCAGTATGGTATTTCATTGGAACTCATGGTTTGATGGTCTGCTCTATTTGAGCAATGCAAAGGATTATCCGCTGGCGACGTTCCTGCAAACTGTAATTATACAGAAGGATATGAGCTCCATGAGCATGAGTCCCAAAGAGATGGAATTACTGTCTCAGACGACGGTTAATGCAGCACAAATTTTCATTGGTGCAGCGCCTATTCTTATTGTATATCCATTTTTACAAAAGTATTTTGTTAAAGGTATGACGTTAGGTTCCGTCAAAGAGTAACAGAACTAATACAAGGAGATGATTTACAGTGACATATCCAAACATAACCAAGTACCCTCCCATTAGTGAGCGAGTTCCGCGTATGCTGCATGGAGCAGACTATAACCCGGAGCAATGGCAGCAATATCCCGAGGTGTTAGCGGAGGATATCCGCTTAATGAAACTAGCCAAATGCAACGTAATGTCTGTCGGCATTTTCTCATGGGTATCCTTGGAGCCTGAGGAAGGTGTGTTTACGTTTGAATGGCTGGATCGTATTCTGGATTCGTTTGCTGAGAACGGAATCTATGCGTTTTTGGCCACCCCGAGCGGAGCAAGACCAGCCTGGATGTCGCAAAAATATCCCGAGGTGCTGCGTGTAGGGGTTAACCGTGTCCGTAACTTGCACGGGTTTCGACATAACCACTGTTATACGTCGCCTGTATACCGGGAAAAAGTACGTATCATCAATACGAAGCTGGCTGAGCGATATGCTAATCATCCTGCTGTTATTGGCTGGCACATTTCCAATGAATTTGGTGGAGATTGTCACTGTGATTATTGTCAGGAGGCGTTTCGCGCTTGGGTGCAGGATAAATATGGTACGCTGGATCAACTTAATCATTCATGGTGGACAACATTTTGGAGTCATACAGTTACAGACTGGAGTCAAGTCGAATCTCCGGCACCTCATGGTGAAACGCAGGTTCATGCCATGAATTTGGACTGGAGACGGTTTGTAACCGAACAGACCGCAGATTTTATCAAACATGAGATTGTGCCGCTCAAGGCTGCAAATCCGGACATTCCAGTCACAACCAATTTAATGGAGTTTTTCGAAGGATTGAATTACTGGAAGTTTGCTGATCTGCTCGATGTTATTTCCTGGGATAGTTATCCGACCTGGCATGACCGTGAAGGAGATGACAGCCGTCAAGCTGCAAGAGTGGCTATGATGCACGATATTATTCGCTCCATTAAAGGTGGGAAACCTTGGATGCTCATGGAAAGTACGCCAAGTTTGACGAACTGGCAAGACGTTAGCAAGCTGAAGCGACCGGGCATGCATCTGCTATCGTCTTTACAGGCTGTGGCGCACGGCTCAGACACCGTTCAATATTTTCAGTGGCGGAAAAGCCGCGGTTCGAGTGAAAAGCTGCATGGTGCGGTCGTCGATCATGTAGGACACGAGCATACTCGGGTATTCGGGGACGTGACAGATGTCGGTCATGCGCTGGAAAAACTGGAGGAGGTGATTGGTACATCCGTACCGGCTGAGGCCGCAGTCATTTTTGATTGGGAGAACCGTTGGGGAATCAACGATTCACAGGGGCCGCGGAACAAAGGCGTGAAATATGAGGAGACAGCTGAAGCACATTATTTGGCATTGTGGGAGCAGGGAGTGCCGGTAGATGTCATTCATATGGATGCAGATTTCTCCAAATATAAACTTTTGGTCGCTCCGATGTTGTATATGGTCCGCAGCGGTGTAGGGGAGCGCATACAGAAGTTTGTCGAAAATGGCGGCATTTTCGTAGCAACCTATTGGTCTGGCATCGTGGATGAACATGATTTGTGTTTCCTTGGAGGCTTTCCAGGGCCGCTTCGTAAAACGCTGGGCATCTGGTCGGAAGAAATTGATGGATTACATGATCACGATCGTAACTACATTATACCGATTGAAGGCAATGAGCTGGATCTACAAGGGGAATATGAAGCTGTTGAATTGTGTGATCTCATTCATACGGAGGGTGCAGAGGTACTGGCTAAGTACGGGACAGACTTTTATGCAGGACGTCCGGCTTTGACGGTGAATCGTTTGGGACAGGGAAAAGCTTATTACATCGCATCACGCAACACCGGACTATTCCATAGTCATTTTTACAAGAGTTTAATTGATGAGGCAGGTCTCAGTAAAGCACTCGATGTGCAGTTGCCACATGGAGTGAACACGGCGATTCGTACCGATGGAGTTCATGATTATATTTTTGTAATGAATTTTACGCATGAGCCGCAAGAGATTACACTGGATGGACGAACTTATGCGGATATGCTTGAAAATCATGTGATAGCAGACAGCAGCGTTCAATTGGGTGCCTATGCTGTTAAGGTTCTAAAGACAGAGCGCAATAATTAGAACACGTTATACATGTGATCGCCGCTGATTCCCGAGTGAGGGAGCAGGTGGATTGGCCAGAGGCAATGTGAGTATACAATTTAGATAGGGGATGACTTATGAAAACAGGTAAACGTACTATGGTATTTGCGATGTTGATCTTGTTATCCAGCTTTTTGTACCCATTGGGCTCTGTGGGAGTGGGTGCGGCTTCGGCCGCCCCTGCTTTCGCCAAAGGAGCAGATATAAGCTGGGTCGCAGGGATGGAAGCCCAAGGTATGACCTGGAAGGATAAAAAAGGGGTTCGCCGGGATGTGCTGCAAATTTTACGGGACGATTATCAGATCAATTCGGTTCGTATTCGAGTGTGGGTAAATCCTGACATGAAGGATTATGCAAGCGGATACATGAATGCCGAGAAGGCAGCAGAACTTGCGCAGCGAGCTCAAAAGTTAGGCATGAGCGTTATGCTGACCCTGCATTATAGCGATTCATGGGCTGACCCAGGACAGCAGAATAAGCCTTACGCATGGCGCAATTTTACATTTACACAACTTATGGATGCGGTCTGGTCCCATACCGTCTATGTTATGAACACGATGAAGAGCAAGGGTGTGACACCGGATTGGGTGCAAATCGGCAATGAAACGAACAATGGCATGCTCTGGGATGACGGCA
Source organism: Paenibacillus sp. JJ1683 (assembly GCF_053006485.1). Lineage (NCBI taxonomy): Bacteria > Bacillati > Bacillota > Bacilli > Caryophanales > Paenibacillaceae > Paenibacillus > Paenibacillus sp. JJ1683. Next base: position 3,613,578 of record NZ_CM129820.1, on the reverse strand, counting down.
AAGCCTCAGTGAATATGAAAAACTATGCGTGGCTCGTCAATACAGGGAATAACGCTGTTAAATCCGTAAGCAGCAGCACCAAGACGATCGTACATTTAGCTAACGGGGATAACAGTTCCGTTTTAAACTGGAACATTGGTGGACTGATTGATAATGGAGCTCAGTTTGACCTTATTGGACTGTCTCTATATCCGTCTTCCTCTGACTGGCAGGGTAAGGTGGATCAGACGATTACCAATGCCAATAGCCTCATTGCGAAATATGGTAAAGGCATTGTTATCAGTGAAATCGGGATGGAATATAATGAACCTGCTGCTTCCAAGGCATTTATTTCCGCAATCAAAACGAAGGTGCGGAGTATCGGAGGCGGTAAAGGCGTGGGCGTATTTTATTGGGAGCCAGCTGCAACCCCAGGTTATAATCAAGGCTATAACAAAGGTGCTTGGCAGGCTGATGGTAAGCCAACCTCAGCGTTGGAAGGCTTTTTAAACTAAAGAACGATGTAAGAGCATATCAAAGAACCTCTAATGCGCATTCTATGCAGATTAGAGGTTCTTTGTTTTATGATGATTGGGTAGTTATAATGTTTAGACTTCCCGGTTTACCTTGAAGAATGAAATAAGCTCTTCCAGCTCCCCGGACATCAATGTAAGCTTGTCCGAAGCTTGGACAATCGAAGCCATAGACTCTGTCTGTTCCCCAATGGTTTGTTCAATTTGTTTGCTGCTGTTGACTGTTTTGCTAACTGTGGAAGACAACTCGTCCGAGGTAGCTGACATTTCCTGCGTACTGGCCGAGATTTGCTCAGTTGCACTGGATACCTCCTGGATTTGTGACGACACTTTGTTGGACGCTTCTAAAATTTCAGAGAACATTTCGCCTGTCTGCTTCGTAACTTCCAGTCCGACGTGAACTTCTTTTGTACCCAGGCTAATGCCTTTTACAGTTTGTTCAATCTCTTTTTGAATTTCTTCAATAAGCTCTGCAATTTGTTTGGCGGATTCTTGAGACTGTTCAGCCAAATTACGCACTTCTCCAGCTACTACTGCAAAACCTTTGCCTTCTTCGCCGACTCTGGCAGCTTCAATCGAAGCGTTGAGGGCAAGCAGATTCGTTTGGCTGGCAATACCGGTAATGATGCTTACAATATTACTGATTTCGTTAGAACGGTTCTGCAATGCATTAACGGAATCAACTGTACTTTCCATTGTAGTGGAGATAGAATCCATCTGAGTGGATAGCTTTTGAGCTACCTGATTGCCTTCAACGGAGCGCTTTTCCATGGAATAAGCTTGATCCGCAACAGAAGAGGAGCTTTCAGCGATGGTTTGGATCACTGTAGACATTTCATTCATAGCCCTGGAGCTTTCAAGTGCTGCGTGATCCTGAGCTTCAAGCCCCTGGGTTATTTCCCGGATATTGCTGTTAATGACGTTTGTATTCGTACTGTTTTTCTCGCTGATGCTTAACAATTCCTGGGCTGATCCCGTTACTTCTTGCGTCGTATCCTGTACTTTCACCATTGTATCGTTAAGGCGCTTGATCATAGAATTAAATTTTTGATTGATAATACCAAGGTCGTCTAGTCCTGTCTTAATTTTCACATTCAGATTACCCTCGCTGACTTCTTCAATTCCCTTCATCAAGGAACGAATTGGGGAGAGCGTGCGTTTTACCAGCAAGTATTGAATCGTCAAGAAGATAGCAAGAAACAGAATGAGCAGTGAAACACCATATACAAGCAGCTTATGAAGACCCGTAGGTACAGAGCTCGCATCTACGTCAAAGTAAATTGCACTTGTGACTTTACCACTTGCGTCTGTAATCGGGTAAACAATCGTAGTCCATGTGCCATATTCGTCCGTATAAAAGCTGCTCAATGCTGATTCATTGGATTGAAGCACCTTATTTACGGCTTCTGCATTTTCGTCAGGCAGAGTGTACATATCCCCAATATTCATCTTCGAGTCTTGGAAAGCTTGAACCAAATTAGTGGGAACGCCAATAATGGAGGTTTGATTTCCTTCTTTTAGTTCTGTCCCAAATATGTAAGCTTGGGCGACATTAGGATAAAATGTGTGAATAGAATCTAGAAATTTACGTAATTCCTGTTGAACAGAACCGTTATAATCTTTTTCGCTTAATGCTTGTTGTACTTTTGTTTTGTCAACATCTTCTGCCCATTTTTTGGTCAGCACTTTAACCTGATCTTGCAGCTGCGTGGTGAGAATGTTCTTTTGAAGTATATAGCTAGATGTGATAAGAATAGCACCTATTAATACGATGTTAAGAAAAGATATTAATAGATTTTTACCAAAAAAGGACATAGTGCTCCACTTCAAGTTTTTCACAAGTTTCTTCTCCTTTAAATTTTAATTTAATGCTACAGTACAGCTATCCCTTATATATTTCGTCAATTTCCTTTATAAATGTTAGCGAATTATTACAATTGGGATATACTTACTGGTTTCACTAAAAACAAAAGCGGCAACCCACATGCAATAAATGTAGGTCGCCGCTTGCTAGCAAGACAGGATAGCTGGTTTCAACTCAAATACAACTAAATTACTTTATTGTTTGAACAATATTTAAAAAATAAGATAAATGCGGGCGAACGAATGCCCTTAATCATTATATATAACAGTCTTTCGCTGAACGTTGAAAGCTTTCTGTCATTATACAAGTAGTGAAATGAGCAGAGGGAGCGAAATAAGCGATAATACTGAGCTTATAACAAATGCAGATGCCGCTTCTGTTTCCAGTGATTCATAGCGGGTCGCGATCATAGCGGCTACAGCAGAGCCGGGAAATGCGACAAGCAGTACGGCTTTGGTTACATCCTCAGGGGACAGTCCGATCAGAACAGCAATACCGAGCATAACCATAGGCATTACGATCGCTTTCAGCACAGCGATACTAAGTGCTTTTGGACTGAACGTAATCTTTTTAATCCCAATAGTTACCCCAATAGCAAATAGAGCCGTACCCGCAGTAATATTGCCGATTTGGTCAAACATAGATTGCAAAAGTTTTGGAGCTTGGAATCCGCATAAAGTCAATACAACACCAATCAAGGGTACGCAAGCCAGCGGTTCACTGAGTCCATGAAGGACTGATTTTATAGTGACTTTAAATAAATTGCCTTTTGTGTCGTCAGATTGTGTTGATTTGCGCTGGCCGACCGTTCCCAAAATACTTGCAAGCGGATCAAGAATCGCATTAACAACGATGCCGGTAATCGCAATAGGAATGGCGACTGCCGCACTTCCGAACAAGCTTCCCAAAACGGGAATCCCCATGAATGCAAAAGAGGGCTGTGTCGAATTCAATGCGAACATGGAGGATTCTGTCAGGCCTTTTTTTGCAATCAAGCGATATAAGATGAGCAATACAATATAAAAGCCAATCACCCCAAGCAGCAAAGCAACAAGAAAGGGCCACTTTTGGATTAGCGTCTCTCGTGGTGTCGTCGTAATACCAATAAACAAGTGTGCAGGTAAAGCAAATTTGGTTACCAGTGTATTTAGTCCCTTAGAAGAAGCTGGGTTAAAGGCCTTAAAAAAACCTGCAAAATAACCAATTAAAATGACAAAGAAAATAGGAATTAAAATAATAAAAATATGACCTGTAGCCATGATGTCGCCTCCAATAAAGATGTCCGCCAAAAATGGCGGACATCAGTTAAATAATCACTTTGCTTACAGCAAGTATAAATTTTGATGTTGTTCGCTATTTTTAAACCAGAACGGCTTCCTGTCCATACTGTTTGATGGGTTTATATTTGCATTCCCACATGGATTCCCGAACCGCTTGTACGATATCGTCCGGCTGATGACGCGCTACTCCATCTTGAACGGCTGCCTTGGCGACAGCCACTGCTACAGCTTCAGATACTTCTCGCAGTTCGTTGATTTTTGGCAGCAGGGAAGCACCAGGCTGGGACAAATCAACCATTTGAGCTACTGCATGGGCAGCTGCTGCAAACATGCTATCTGTTATAATTTTGGATTTTACTACGATTGCTCCAAGACCAAGACCCGGGAATACAAAAGCATTGTTGGATTGCCCAATTTCAAATGTAATATTGTTGTAGATTACTGGCTCAAAAGGGCTTCCTGTTGCAATAAGCGCTTTTCCTTCAGTCCAGTGGATCAGGTCTTCAGGAGTTGCCTCCGCCAGAGGAGTCGGATTGGACATTGGCATAATAATAGGGCGTTCTGTATGCTTGGCCATCTCTTTCACGATTTCCTCACTAAATGCTCCAGCAACACCGGAAGTTCCGATCATAATCGTCGGTTTCACGCGGCGAATAACTTCAAGCAGAGGGATTTTGCCATCTTCAGCATGCTCCCAGTCACGGCATTCGGCAGCATCACGCACATAAGGGACCTGGAATGGCAAAAGTCCTTCCGTTTCATTGGTAAGCAGGCCACGGTAATCATATGCCCAGAAGTTACGTCTTGCTTCAGCTTCTGACAATCCTTCCAGCATCATGGCCGCACTAATTTGGTCGGCATTGCCGATTCCGGCAGCTCCTGGACCAAACACTAGAACACGATGCTTGCTCAGAGGGATTCCGGACAATTGGACACCAGACATCACACCTGCAAGTGTAACTGCACCGGTACCTTGAATGTCATCATTAAACGTTAAGATATTATTTCCGTACTTATTAATAATATTCCGAGCATTGACGTTACCTAGATCTTCCCAGTGCAGCAGTGCGTTCGGGAAAGAAGAAAGTGCAGCTTGAACATAAGTATCAATAAATTGATCATATTGTTCTCCACGTACACGCTTATGACGATTCCCCATGTATAAAGGATCTTCTAACAGCTTTTCATTGTTTGTACCTGCATCCAGCACAACGGCCAGTACCCGGCTAGGATCAATACCAGCAGCGGCTGTATATACAGCAAGCTTACCAATAGAGATGTTAATACCGCCAACTCCCCAGTCCCCAATTCCCAAAATACTTTCAGAATCTGTGGCTACGATCAGATCGATATCATCAGGACCCAAGTTCAAATTTTTAAAAGCTTCTTTGATGCCAGCAAGATTATCAATAGATAGATACATACCGCCCGGTTTATGATATTCATGACTGTATTCCTGAATAGCCTGACCGACTGTTGGTGTATAGACAATCGGAAGCATCTCGCTCAAGTGCTCGGAAAGCAAACGATAATAAAGGACAGTATTCCGATTAAAAAGATCATTTAATGCAACGTTTTTACGTAAATTATCCGGTTGGCTTTGAAATTGCTCATACACCCGTTGAACCTGTTCCTCAATCGTTAATATGGTAGGAGGAAGGAGGCCGTCAAGTCCAAGTTGCTGACGTTCTTCTAGCGTAAAAGCCACTCCTTTGTTCAGCAGTGGGTTGGCAAGAAGATCTTTTCCGGTTAATTTGGTTTCGATAGTTCCATTTTCCGTAACATGAAAAGCACGCATTTCCAATTCCTTCTTTCTAAAAAAATACATTCGGTTAATCCTTGAACAATTCGTGAACAAGTATACGCCTTATTTTAAACCAAGTGAACAAGTATGTTGTGTGAAAAATGGTTATATAAGTGTTTACATAAGAAAAAATATGAAAATGAAAGCGGTTTTCAATGATTTTCAAATGAAAAATTCATTGAATTTTCATAATATTTTCGGTAAATATTCAATAAATGTGACTTTTTTCATAGCTCTTATAATTTGATTGAATATGTATAGAGGAATAGCTTAACTTCATTTTTCTATAAATGAAGTTAAGCTATTTTTTATTATAAGGGATAATTGAGGCTTAAAATCTAAACGTTTGGTGGCTGTCTATTTAGTGGATAGTCAGATATTTAATTCTCCGATTCGGTTAACGGCTTCATTAGCGCCTGGAGCAGAGCGTTGCATCCAGCTGTTGCGCCATTTCAATTGCATGATAATGACGAGGACAAAAGCACAGAATGTGATCAGACTTAGACAGATGAAGCCAGGCATGTAAGAACCCGTTAATTTGTACAGATGGCCCAGAATAAGAGGAAGACAGTATCCGCCTATGCCACCAGCAGCCCCGACGATGCCGGTCATAAGCCCGATTTCGTTGCCGAATCGCTGCGGCACAAGCTGGAATACGGAGCCGTTGCCAGCCCCAAGGCACATCATGCCTACGAACAGCAGAACTACGACTACGGCAAGTGGTGGCAAAAATGCAATGCTGGCGAGCATCATCCCGGCCCCGGCATACAAATACATTAACATGCGAGAACCACCAATCCGGTCAGACAAAAAGCCGCCTACAGGACGAAAGAAGCTTCCGGCAATCACACAAACGGTTGCAAAATCAGCGGCATGCACCGCAGAGAGGCCGTATTGGGTATTGAAGAAAATGGTCAAATAATTAGAAAGGCCGACGAACCCACCGAACGTCACGCAATAAAAGGCACAGAACACCCAGGCATCCCTCTGTTTGAGCACCGAAGCATATTGCGCCAGACTTTTTGGTACTGGGCGATGAGGGCTGTTGCGGGCAAAAATACTGAACAGAACAAAGACGATGAAAATTGGGATAATGGCCAATCCAAACACGACCTCCCAACTGCCAAAATGTTGGGCAATACGGTTGGCAAACAAAGTTGCGAGGACGGTCCCGCTGTTGCCGGCACCGGCAATTCCCATGGCCAGACCTTGATGCTCTTTGGGGTACCATTGGCCAGCCAACGGTAGTGCAGCTGCAAATGAGGCGCCGGCCACACCCAGAAGCAGGGCGACAGTGTACAACTGCTCCAGCGAATCAACCCACAGCCAGCCGAGCAGGAGAGGAATGATCGTGACAAGCATACCGATCTGTCCCGTGAGCTTCGGACCGATATAATCTGACATGAATCCAAGCACGAGTCGCAACAGAGAGCCGCTGAGTATCGGGAGAGCGACAAGGTTGGCTTTTTGTACAGGGTCCATTGGATAATCATTAGCAATGACAACGACCAACGGTCCAATCATTCCCCATATCATAAAGCTAATATCAAAATACAAAAAAGAGCCAAAAAGGGTGGGCTTGTGTCCGCTGTGCCAGAAACTTTTTTTCTTCATTCTCCATCTCTCCTGTTCTTATTGGGGTTTGTAGAGCTCAGGCCTTAGACTTCAGCCCTCTGCTGAACATAAAAAGCCGCAAATCGTCCCGTCATTGATATTGGGAACGTTTTGCGGCTTCATTGCCGTGTTTGACACACTTCATTGTGCATCGCTTGGGTATGATCACATGGTAGTGATTTTAATTCAAATTATAAAAAGACATTCTACTTGTGTCAATATACATAACATTAAAATTATAATAAATTAAAAAATAGGTTTAAATACAGGTTTCATGTATTGAATATTGACATAATACTCACAATTCAGTAATCTTAAGTACATATCGGTACAACGATGTGCCGACATTTACGGCAACGGTGCCCTTTTCCATCGAATGGAGAAGGGCTTTTTCTGTCTTATTTTAGGTTCAGAGAATGGGGCTGGATTAATTATGATAAAAAGACTGGTCGTCATCGGTAATGGTATGGCAGGCATCAAATGTGTTGAGGAAATTCTCAGTCTGGAGCCGGAGCGATTCCAAATCACAATATTTGGTGCAGAGCCACGTCCCGGGTACAATCGTGTGCTCCTGTCCAAAATGCTTCAGGAGGAGAGCTCGTTCCAACATATTGTTACCCATAGCTGGGACTGGTACGAAGAAAATGGGGTAAAGTTGCAAGCTGGTGAACGTGTGTGTCGTATTGATGTAGCAACCGGTATGGTGGAAACGGAATCCGGCATTCAAGAGCCCTATGACATTCTCATACTGGCAACTGGCTCTTTGCCTTTCATACCTCCCATTCCCGGAGTCCGAAAAGAGGGAGTAATCGCTTTTCGTGATGTAAATGACTGTGAAACCATGGCCAGATATGCCAAAACGTATCGCAAGGCCACCGTCATCGGAGGAGGGCTATTGGGGCTTGAGGCTGCTCAAGGCTTGCTGAATCTAGGGATGGAAACTGACGTTGTTCATAATGCGCAGTATCTGATGAATCGTCAGCTTGACCGTACTGCGGCTGTGCTTTTACAACGGCGGTTGGAGCAGCAGGGCATGCGGTTTCATTTGGCGAAGGATACGGTCAATATTATAGGCCGCAACCGGGCACAAGGATTGATGTTTGCGGACGGGAACAGATTGGAAACAGACTTGGTCGTGCTGGCGGTTGGTATCCGGCCCAATATCGCTTTGGCTCAGGACAGTGGTCTGACAGTAAACCGTGCCATTGTCGTGGATGATTATATGCGCACGAGTATTCCTGGTATTTACGCAGTTGGCGAATGTGCTGAGCACCGTGGAATTTCATATGGGCTGGTGGCGCCGCTATATGAGCAGGGCAAAGTGCTGGCAAAGGTGATTTGTGGTCGTGAAACGGCTCCTTATGAAGGGACGGTTCCCTATGCCCAGCTCAAGGTTGCGGGAATTCATGTGTTTTCGGCAGGAGACATTCGTGAAGAGGGAAACGAGATTGCGATCATGGAATATAACGGTATGCAGGAGATGTACAAAAAAGTGATGATGCGCGCTGGCGCTATTACTGGAGCGATTTTATTCGGGGATACGGCGGAAAGCACCTCGCTGCTTGGAATGGTACGGCGCGGCGCGCCAACTACAGGGCTTACACCTCAGAATAACAGCAAAAGCAAAGCAGAGGATGCTGCGGAAGCATTGCCCGAAGGAGAGACGGTATGCGCATGTAACGGTGTGAGCAAGGGGGATATCTTGCGAGTGATTGCCACGGATAAGCTGAAAACAGTCGAAGAGGTGAAGAGCCGGACCAAAGCGTCCGGTTCCTGCGGTGGTTGCCGGCCGCTAGTGGCTGCACTGGTCAAAAATGGTTTGTCCCGAGCGACAGCTTCTGGACCTGTGGTTACTCCGACTGCTCAAGAGGTTGTCCCTGTGTGTGGTTGTACGCATTATGATCATGATTCGCTTAAGACAGCGATGGTGGACGCAGTTTGTCGAACTCTAGAGGAAGTAGTATCTCGTCTCGGTTGGACCAGGCAGCAGGGCTGTGAATTATGTCGTCCTGCTGTACTTTATTATCTGGAATCTCTAGGTTTGCGGAACGGATCTGCAACAAATCAACTGGGAATAGGCGTTGCGCTTCAGCCCACCGTACCATACGAAGGGGAAGCGGGTTCTGTGGGCCTGAGTTTTACAAATTTGGATGTTGAACGTAGGGATTTTGTTGATCCTGCCCCGATCGATCAGGCTTCTGGTGGAGTGATCTGGCTGAGAGAGCGGCTGGCAGCAGTATGGGGCAGTCTTTCATTACCGTCACCAGTTGCGGTTGCTGTTAGTCCGGGTTCAGAGTATCCCGATGGCGTGCTTGTCCATGACATTGGAATCTCCCGATCTCCAGCAGGTTGGGAGGTTTATGCTGGTGGCCATGCAGGACATCCGGTTCGTCAGGGGTTGCTGCTTGGATTGGAGGAGAATCCGGAAGAAGTGGTGCTGATGGTTGTAACCTGCTTGCAAATATACAGGCATAGTGCTAGGTATGGGGAGAAAATGTGGGAATGGATTGAACGGACTGGCGTTCTAGCGCTGCGGGAAAGTGTGCTCGACGTTACTCTGCGAAGTGAGCTGACCGTTAGCCTGCGGTCCACCATGCTGACAGGTTAACGGATTGTGGGAGTTGTAGTGAATGGAGAGGGAAGGTGACTTTTATGTGTCAGTTAGGAGAAAACAAACTGGAAGCCGGTCAATACGTCCTCCCTGTGGTGGAGACACAGTGCCCATTTTGCAGCGTGCAATGTAAGATGACCGTTAGTACGGAAACGGAAGCACTCGCGGGTATCGTTCGAACGGTGTATAAAGCGGAAGGGAAACCTAATGCAGCCTCACAAGGCAGGTTGTGCATCAAGGGAATGAATGCGCATCAGCATGCAACTCATGCAGAAAGGCTGACACAGCCTCTCCTGCGCAAAGAGGGCAGGCTCGTTCCTGTCCCATGGGGAGAGGCGATGGATGCTGTAACTAACAGTTTCTCCTCGCTACTGTCCACGCAGGGTCCTGATGGAATCGGCATTTACGGCGGAGGCTCACTATCGAATGAAACGGCTTATTTACTTGGGAAATTTGCCAGAGTGGCTATAGGTACGCGCTATATTGATTATAACGGGCGCTTCTGCATGTCGGCGGCAGCATCTGCTGGTAGCAAAGTGTTTGGTATTGACCGCGGACTGACCTGCAGGCTGGCTGATATTCCGTTGGCTCGTTGTATTGTGCTTGCAGGTACGAATATCGCTGAATGTCAGCCGACGTTAATGCCTTATTTTCACCAAGCGAAGGAAAATGGTGCGTTTGTCATCGTAATTGACCCGCGCGCGACACCCACAGCGGCAATAGCCGATCTGCACCTGCAAATCAGACCGGGTACGGATGCTGTGCTGGCCAATGCCATGCTAAAGGTCATCGTGGATGAGGGATTGGTAAATGAAGAATTTATCCGCAAGCGGACCAACGGGTATGAACAGTTGTTGACTCATTTGGATGGGGTGGATCTGAACGAATCAGCTGCGCTGTGCGGAGTCGAGGCAGAGATGATCCGGCAGGCAGCGCGTGCCTTTGGCAGTGTGGAAACGGGTATCGTTTTTACTGCCAGGGGTGTCGAACAGCAGACGGATGGGCACATGGCAGTGCGTGCATTTCTTAATCTTGTGCTGGCCACCGGAAAGATTGGAAGAGAAGGGTGTGGGTATGGGGCCATCACAGGTCAGGGAAACGGGCAAGGGGGACGAGAGCACGGTCAAAAGGCTGACCAGCTTCCTGGCTACAGATCGATTGAGAATGAAGAAGATCGAGCCTATGTTGCGTCCGTGTGGGGAGTTGAACCAAGCAGCTTGCCGGGAAAAGGAGTGTCGGCCTATGAAATGATGGAACTGGTTCATCAGAGAAAAATCCAAGCTCTGTTCGTGATGGGCTCTAATCCTGTTGTATCTAACCCGAATGCCCGGTTGGTCGAGGAGGCGCTGAAAAAGCTGGATTTGTTGATTGTGGCGGATATGTTTCTCACTGAAACGGCGCGAATGGCCGACGTTGTTTTGCCTGTGACGTCTTATTTGGAGAATACGGGGACGATGACTAATCTAGAAGGCCGCGTTTTACTGCGGGAAGCGGTGCGGATTGCACCGGGCGAAGCTAGAGATGACTGGAGCATTTTATGCCAAATAGCTGCAAGGTTGAACAAGGGGAGGTACTTCGCATATAAGGATGCAGAGGATATCTTTGAAGAACTGCGTCTCGCTAGCCGAGGGGGACTTGCTGATTATTACGGTATTACTTATGATAGGCTGCGTCGCGAGGAAGGGGTGTATTGGCCATGCCCATCTATGGATGAAGCTGGTACGGATACGATGTTTCGGGAAAGTTTTGCTCTTTCCAACCGAAGGGCTGTTTTTACAGTGGTTGAAAGCTGTGGAGCAGGAGAGGAAATATCCGAGGAATATCCGCTTACTTTGACGAATGGCCGTGTGCTGGCTCACTATTTGACTGGCGCGCAAACACGCAGAAGTCCTTCGCTGGCCGCGCGTGAGATTGAGAATTATGTAGAAATTCATCCGCGTACTGCGCAGCGCTGGTATATCAGGGACGGGGAGTGGGTGGAAATAACATCCCAGCGCGGCAGCTTCACCGTCCGCAGCCGGATCAGGCCACATATTCGCGAAGACACGCTTTTCGTGCCCATGCATTGGGGCGGGACGCAAAATGTAAATCGGGCGACCCGTCCAGACCTTGATCCGTTCTGCCGGATGCCCGGCTTCAAGACGGCAGCTGTATGCATCCGTCCCCTCCGCCTAGCTGTAGCTGCAACCAGTGGACATAACGGGGAGTGGTCACAGTTCTAGAACAGGAAGGTGTGAGTGCATTTTCTTTTTCCTTGCATAAAAGGCCCGCCCCCTTTGCATGAGCATGGGGGCGGACCTTTTTGAGTAGTTCAGTTTATGTCCCGATAAATGCTGGACTGTAGGAGACGAGTTTTATAAATGAAAATGGGGTTCGGATGTGTTGGCACCCGTTTTTATTTCTTTTCTCAACATAGCTTCACGCCAGCGGCAGTACAACTCCCAGGCGTTCCCGTTTTCAAGCAGCGGCTTGCAGGTGTACAGGCCTTCCTCGATGGAGTCGACCCGCCCTGCAATGAACAGTCGTACCGCGCCGTTGAGCAACACTTGATTCGAGAAGGCAGTAGGAGCTGTGCCTTGCAGCACTTCCTCTGATATGCGCAGCTGTTCAGCAGGGGTCCAGTGGTGTTCTGGTACTACCGAATCCAGCCCGTACATTTCGGGATCTATAACCTGGAGGGACACCTTACCATTAGCAAACAGGTAAGTCCGGGTCGGTCGATCGATGAATAGGTCCTCCGATCCTTCGCTCCCCTGGACGATCAAAGCCCTGCGATAACTCAGATTTTGCATGACCTTCGCCGTCTTGTCGAATACGGTGTTGTGGAAAACACCAAATACAATGTACGGGGAGGAACCATAATCAACCAGTTTCTCGGCTGTGTTCAGTACTGTGCGAAGCCCCAACTCTTCGCGAATAGACCGCAGATCCCGCAGGGGCGTGCACCATTGTTCGGAAACAACGAAAAGCACGCCTGTCTGCTTCGCAGCATGAATGGCGGTTTCGTGTGACATGTCCGCAGTCGCTACCCCCATCTCCTGCAACAAAAGTGGGAGTGTAACCCCCCATTTGGGAGGGAGGGGTGCACTCCCATGCATCGTTACAGGTAATCCGTATGAGGCAAGTAGAAAGGCAGTTGCGAAGGTAGCAATAAATGATGACTTCCTACCGTCGTACGGACCGGCGAAATCAATGCCTTCCTGCATGGGGAAGCGGTGGGAATATTTGCGACAGACATTAACGAATGCTTCCAGCTCGGCAACACTCTCCATTTTGATGCGTTCCGCGGCAAAGAAGGCACCGATTTGAGCTGGGGTTGCTGACCGGGTCATAATCAGTTCGGCGGCAGCTTCGGCTTCGGCATAGTTCAGATCACGAGCGCCTCTTTTGCCGCGCCCAACTTCTTTTAATATTTCAATGATATTCATGTTCAAGGCCCCTTTCAGATTTATGCTTTTAGCATTTGCTGTGCTTTCACAATGGAGATCGCCACATCAACGATTCGTTTGCGCTCATTCATCGCTTTTTTACGCAGCAGATCATATGCCTCCGCTTCCGGGATGCCGTTTACTTCGCCAAGTATCCCCTTCGCCATATCAATCCATTTGCGTTCTTCCAGCCGAGCGGTCAGTTGTTTGCGTTCACTTTGCCAATGCTGGCGTTCAAAAAAGCGTTTGGCGCTAAAATGAAGGGCCCAATTCAGCTCATGGGCTGCCATGGAAGGGGTTAGAATACCGTCGACAGTCACGTCTGCTTCACAAGCCTCCGTCGATGACAGCGCTGATGTCGCGCTGCACCACCAGAGCAACGGAATTGCTTTGGTTTGCTCCAACCTGCTACTCCACATACTGATTGTGCCGACAGGTATGTTTAGTACGGCCGCATCTGCATTATGGATGAGCTGTTTGATTTCAGATTCATGGCGGCAGGGCAAAGGCAGGTATCCGTTGGATTCTAAAAGGTGCTCAGGTTCTGCCTGCCATGAGGGAATGGTGTCTGCCTGCTCGGATGCAGGGTCAGCATGTGAGTGAATTACCAACAAGGAACGCAAGCGGGCTCCTCCTCTCTTTAACATGAAGGGTAAATAAGCATGAGGATTGTATGTCTTGATAAGAAATGTGACATATAACTTGATGAGATGGGTTTGCTTTTCCATCATAATGAAGTGGAAACGGACTTTTAAACCATTTTGGCGTGTTTTGGACTGAAAATCAATCCTAATTTTGTAGAAGAGTGATATTTTATACGTCATCAATATGTTACTTAGTGATAAAATATTATTTTTACGAGATTTTGCGTAAGGAATATTGACATGTGATTTGAATCGTTATATATTGGCTACAGTACTTTAAATTCATACTCTGATGGATACAACGGCGTATTCGATGAAACGGCAATGGAGCCTGTTTTCACATGTGGAGGGATGTTTTGCATCCCCGTATGTGAAGCAGGCTTTTTATGTTTTAAGGATAGAAATGGAGAGGGAGTGACCTAATGAACTACATCCAAAAATTAGTGCTGGTCGGCAACGGAATGGCGGGGATACGCACTCTCGAACATTTGCTGAAGATCGCACCAGGTGCCTATGAGATTACGGTATTTGGGGCCGAGCCCCATCCAAACTATAATCGGATCATGCTGTCCTCTGTTCTGGCCGGTGGAGCAGGTTTGCAGGATATTATCATCAACGATTGGAATTGGTATGAAGACAATAATATCCGATTGTATACCGATGATCCTGTCACAGCGATCGATACGGAAAAGCGGCAGGTGACTTCACGATCCGGTGTATGCGTCTCTTATGATTTACTGTTGTTGGCAACAGGTTCTAAAGCCTTCATCTTGCCGCTTCCAGGAGCCGACAAGGATGGTGTGATTGGATTCCGGGATATTCGTGACTGCGAGACGATGATGGAGACGGCGAAGACGCACAAAAAAGCGGCTGTTATCGGCGGCGGATTGCTTGGGCTAGAGGCAGCCAGGGGGCTGCTCAATTTGGGGATGGACGTTACAGTTATTCATATTAACGGTTATATTATGGATCGGCAGCTGGATGAGGCTGCTTCCCTTATGTTACGGCGCGAGCTGGAGGAACAGGGAATGACTTTTCTGGTCAATAAGCGGACGGCGGCTATCACCGGGCGTCGTCGCGTGGAAGGGCTAAAGTTTGCTGATGGAAGCGAACTGGAAGCGGATTTGATCGTTATGGCGGTAGGTATCAAACCAGACATTGAACTGGCGGTGTCAGCGGGAATCCCCGTAAACCGCGGTGTCATCGTAAATGATCACATGGAAACGAATATTCCTGGCATATATGCCGTTGGAGAATGTGCAGAACACCGGGGAATCACTTACGGTCTGGTTGCCCCATTATATGAGCAGGGGGGCGTCCTGGCTCAGCGACTCGCGGGAATGGAGACTCCTGGCTACAGTGGTTCCGTTACTTCTACAAGATTGAAGGTATCGGGCGTCGATGTATTTTCAGCAGGAAATTACAAGGATGAGTCGGGAACGCGATCACTGCGGTATCAGGATGATATTGATGGCGTCTACAAAAAAATCGTCATTAAGGAAGAAAAACTGATCGGTGCCGTTCTGTTTGGGGATACCTCTGATGGAGCCAAGTTGTTTTCTCTGATTAAAAGTGGGGAGTCGGTGGTTGGTCGAGAGAAAGAGTTGTTACTTGGCTTTAACCCTGGTCAATCAGAAGGTAGTGGCACCATGATGCTGGAGCAGATGCCTGAAGACGAAATTGTATGCGGATGTAATGGTGTATCCAAGGGTGACATTGGAGAGGCGGTTGCGGCTGGCTGTAAGAGTCTTGGGGAAATTAAGGCCTGCACGAAGGCATCGGCATCATGCGGCGGCTGCAAGCCATTAGTGGAGGGGCTCTTACAGCTGTATGCAGGTGCAGAAGCCGGAGAATCGATTAAAGAGGGGATATGTGGCTGTACGACACTTGATCGGGAAGCGATTATTGATGGTATCCGAGAAATGGGGTTGAAGAGCGTCAAAGAAGTGATGAACGTGCTGGGCTGGAACGAAGCTGAAGGATGCACCAAATGTCGGCCGGCCCTCAATTATTATCTAGGTATGCTGTGGCCACTGGATTATGAGGATGAGAAGGAATCCAGATTTACGAATGAAAGGTACCATGCCAATATTCAAAAAGATGGCACCTACTCTGTGGTGCCCCGCATTTATGGAGGAGTTACTTCACCTGCCGACCTGAAGAAGATTGCTGCTGTCGCGGAGAAATACAATGTGCCTTTGGTTAAATTTACGGGTGGCCAACGTCTTGACCTGCTTGGTGTAAAAAAAGAAGATCTACCGGGAATCTGGTCCGAATTGGATATGCCATCGGGATATGCATATGGAAAGACATTGCGAACCGTCAAGACGTGTGTCGGTAACACTTTTTGTCGCTTCGGCACACAGGACGCTATGGGCATGGGCATCCGGTTGGAAAAGGCATTCGAACGTCTGAATGCGCCATCCAAAGTCAAACTGGCTGTGTCGGGCTGTCCGCGTAACTGCGCAGAAGCGACGATCAAGGACTTGGGTGTTGTCGCTATTGACGGTGGCTGGGGGATCTACATTGGAGGTAACGGCGGTATTAAAGTGCGGGCAGCAGAACTGCTGTGTACTGTAAAAACCGAGGATGAAGTGATGGAATGGACTGGTGCCTATTTACAGTATTACCGTGAGCAGGCGAATTGGAACGAGCGAACAGCTCATTGGGTAGAACGGGTAGGCGTAGAGTCGATCAAACAGGTATTAGCAAATGCGGAGACGAGGCAGCAACTGGTAAGCAGAATTGAGGAGACGTTAAGCACAACGACTGATCCGTGGCACGAAATCATTCATAACGAAGAGCTGCGCAAAAACTTTGTACAGCTGCCGGAGCTTAAGGCAGTAATGGAATAGGAGGCTGACCAAATGGAGAGCAATACGATAACCAGCAGAATCAGGATAGCAGATCTGAACGAGATTGACCGACGTGGAGCAAGAACAGTTCGCATTCATAATGCAGAGATAGCCGTATTTCGCCTTAGTGACGGCAGCGTGCGTGCGCTTGAGAACCGTTGTCCACACAAAGGGGGACGGCTATCTGAAGGAATGATATGCGGATCGGTGGTCCATTGTCCGCTTCATGATTGGAAAGTCGACCTGTCCACTGGTCAGGTGCAAGAGCCGGATACTGGATGTGTGACCACTTACCCGACGGAGATTGACAGTGAGAGTGGAGCAGTTTACATCGTAATCTAGGGGCATTAGGTTTATTTGCTTGGGGTGCTGGGCTTAGTTGTTCTTCTATATAATAGAAGAGATACGTATTGCCGAACAATTCTCTAGAATTCAATCTTGCTGAAAAAAGAGACATTGCTGCTTAAGCGTGGTGTATATAAAAAGTCAACCTTACTTCTGGTTGGCTTTTTTTTCGCTTAAATCTTAAACAATGACCAGTTTCTCTTCTCAGCACCAACTTAAAAATCTTTACCATCACTACTCATAATCTGAGTGATTGATATAGTTTTCTTACCGAAATCCACGTCCTTCTACCGAATTCCTAATATCTCCGCACTCCGGTAGTTAGAGTAAGAAGGAGCACAATATAATACATATCGTCTTTTGAAGCTTCTAGGAAGGCGTGTGCCTGTTCCAAGGTCCATACCTGCATTTCCTTTTTTCGAGCTTTAGCCGTTCGACTAACGAAACAGGGTTTTTGCTGATCATTATAAAAGTCTTGAATGTGGCGTGGTGTGATGCTGCTAATGGCAAGGTGTCCAAGTGAGACTAGTGTATGATTATATATTTTCATCTTTGCCATTGCAGCAGCAGATATCCCCAGTTGAAGCCGCAAATCCTCTTTGTTTATATCCCTTTCAATAATAGTATGCTAGCAAACTATTGAATTGAAAAAATACTACGTGAAAATTGATCGTAAAATGAAAATATTTGTGATCTATTAGGTTTCACACATGGTAAATTAGTAACATGGAAAACAAAGAGAGAGCAGCACCCCGCACAAACACATGCCTGTTTGACGGTGGTAGGTGTAAAACGAGCGGTACCAGTTATCCTCTTGCTATAAGACCTACAGAGAGCCGCTAGGGTAGGATAAGTGGGCATGTTGCTCTTTCTGTTTTCACTACTCCACTCTTGCTAATGTGCGTCTGACAAGCGCACTCCTCGTGACAGTGATCCTAGCCGCTAAAGAGTGGATCAGGAGCGCAACTGGTCGCGTAAGAAAGTACCTAGAAAAAGGCTGCATGCAAGGGTGAAAGTGCCATGTCCACATCTATTATCATAACTGCAGTGGGGTATATCCACGAAGGTTCGATTCCTCTCGCGAAAAAGAATGGGTGGGTGTGTCGGTGGTTCGAATCCGCCAGCGGTTTCATGCAGAATACTTGGTGTGCTACTGGATTCATTTCTGGCTGGTCCCGGTTCAAATCCGGGCTTCTGCTAACATGGAATCAAAACCCATTTTTTTGTTGAATAATTACAATAAAAGACTTATAATGTAAATGTTCATAAATACCTGTAAAAACTTTATCAATCATGAATGCTCTAATAGTTTCTTACATACTGTGCTGGTTGATAGAGTTGGCAGGATAAAAAAATCAAAGAAAGTGGGCTTATGAGTATGAAAAACCTTAAAAAAGCTTCTGCAGTATCTGTTTTATCATTAGCTCTTGCAATTCCCTTATCTGCTTCTGCGGCAGCTACAGATGTTGCACCAGCTACAACTGACTTTACAGCAGTTTCCCAATCTGCAAACACATCGACCGATGTGAATACACCAAAAGCGGGAGATCATGTTATTACTCCTCAAGACACAAATAAGGTGCTGAACAAGTCTCTTGCGAACACTGACATGTCAGAGCGTTTCTACATTGATCCGCACTACGGATATGCTAGAGTGTATGTGCATAATGATGGGAAAGCCCCGATTAATATAACAGTAACTCAGGGGTCAGCTAGTGGTCCGGTTAAGATGAAGGGAAGAATAGCGAAAGGTGAAACATTTGATGAAATCAACTCAAGTGCTTGGACTGTTGGTAGTTTCTATGTAAACCTTACTTCACCAGGCGGTCCTATGGAGGGTGGTATGTCGGTTCGCATAGGTAACACAAGAGAGGAATTGCAATAATAATTTAAATGCAGTGAGGAGGTCGGCTATCGTGCCGACCTTTTTAGTTTCTTCAATATCACTATTATGCACGGTTAGCTCAATGGTAGAGCACAGGCGGGCCCGAGTAAAACAGACCTAAAGGCGTGGGTTCAATTCCCACACCGTGCACCTAATTAAAAGACCTAATGAGAGTGGCATATATGCGTCGCTCTTTTTGTTTTCACAATAATAGAAAAGGAAGTGTTTTGTAATGAGTACAGAGGCAAGCGCAGTACGTAACGGCGGATTTGGGTATCTTGGTTCGGATAATATCTTTAAGGTGGTAAATACCGAGGCTGAAGCTCGTAAGTATAGCCCCACTGGTAGAGTAGTAAGCTTTGCAGGTCCACACGCATATGGTAACTCTGTAGTCCCTACAGGCACGGGAGAATACGACCAATTGGCTATCAAGCTGCATGTAGATGGTTCATTGACTGAGAGCGAGGGCCTTACGATTCCGGTCCATATAGCCAAGGTAGTCAAAGAGCTGCAATAGTGTTTATCCCCGGATCAACTCCGGGGACTTTAAGCGCCTAAAGGAAAATGTGCGGTTCGAGTCCGCAAGGTGCCATTTATTTAAACGAATCTTGTATTTCTGATCAAGAGACTAAATCCTTCATTGATCGGATCTTCATATTCTACAGTTCCAAGTATTTCAAAAGGGACTTTGTAGTCTATCAGTAAATTCTTCGCATGTTCGTTCAACAGAATAAACTGGTATTATTCGCCGAAACGCGAATCTAAGTCTTTTTTGCCAGGAGTGCTGCTCCGAGTAATTGCGAACATTAAAAGTTCCAGTTCCTGAGTGTACGGATGTGGAGTTTTCAACTCATTATTTGACAACTCCATGAGCTTTGTTTGCAATTCACTGGTAAATTGCTTTGTACCAGTAACGTAGTATGTTGTCATAGTTATTCTCCCTTATGAAAAATAGTAGGATACGGCTGTTAAAAGTGTTAGTGCAATGGCTAACGTTCTGTAAAAGGGGCTTAACTATTCGTTCATAGACACCGTCCCAGATATCTTCAAGTATATGCAACATAAACACCTCCTTTCGTACTATTACTTTCGGCGCATAAAAAGGAATATTCTTCCTATGTGTCGAATTGTTGTGTCGAAGGAAGGAGGTGTTTGAAGTGCCCAAAGTTTTTGTTCATACTCATGACATGGGGAAAGCCAACTGGGAGAATCAATATTTTGACTTTAGTAGAGTCCCTGTTGAAGGTGAATTCTTCGCATTATCGTCTGATTCACCGTGGTATCAAGTAGAACTGATTGTTCATACTCCCTTTAAAGAAGATCTCGCCGCTGAGTATATGGGGTAAAGGTTGAGCACGAGAAAGTGAAGGGGAACAAGCTAAGTTTGCCAGCAAAATTTGAATTTTGAAGATAAGCACCTTAAGTGGTGCTTTTTTAGATGTCTTAGGAGGAAGCAATGGGGATTATACTTGATATTTTAAAAGATGTTGTGATAGCCATTATAACAGGGATCGGTACAGGGTGGGTTATGACAGAATACTATAAAGATAAGGATAAAAGGACAAGTTGGATAAAACAATTTGAAGAAGAGAAACAGATAATGTCTTACTTTCTAAGGCAAGTATATTTCGAAATAGATTTGTTTAAAGACAACAGTAACTACGATAAAACAAACTTATTGAGAGTTCTTAAGACTGCTCCGAGATTCAGTTCACTTTCTGAGGTTCACAACAAGGAGTTATTTGTTAATGATGTTATAACTTTGAACTTGCTCTTACGTGAATTAGAGGATTATTTAACCGCTTCTGAAACAATAAATTACAATGAATTGGTTCGTCTAAAATTGGAAATATTCAAGGCTCATTTTCAAGTTTTAAAAATACCGAGTTCTAGTTTATATGGTCGCTGAGAGGTAGCTTTTTTCTTTGCCCTTATTCCACCAGGAAGGAGGTGTTAACAATAAAAGAGAGCATATTAATTTACATTGGCCCGCCGATCCCATCGCGCGGGTTATTTCAGTTTGGTAGTTTTGTCGGAGACATACCGGAGTTTCTTGAACCGCTCATGCAAGTGGAAGAGATCCGGGAGTTGGTGGTTGATGTGAATAACTTGGTCGAGCCAAGAAGGAATTGAGCATTATTGGTACTGAAAATAACAAAGTATTTTAGTATCTCTCGTACCCAAACAATATAGAAGCGGAGTTGAGCAGATTGGATTATAAAAGCTTGGTGGATTTGATACGCGTATTGCTTTGGAATTGGACCTTATGAATACTGCTCGTCATTTTCGATTCGCTCTGAAACTCTTTCCGCCATTGTTCTGCGCAGCCTCTCTCCTGAGATCGACCGGAAACGGACACAGGCTGCTGTAGAGGCAGTTCTTGAGAAATACAAGATATATAATAAGTTTGCTTCTATTATGAACCTTCTTGTTGAGAAGGAGTAGAGAAAGAGTGGGAAAATGAATGAAATTAAAGTGGCTAATGATTGGGCGCAATACCCTATGACTCTGCGCCCCAAGCATGTTGAGGAAATAATGAAGATGAGCCCAAAAAAGACCTACGAGTTTCTGGCAGGGAAATATATATTAGCAAATTGGTATTTTTTTAACTGGCTTGATGGTGCTAATTTTGATGTTTTCAAAACAACGAAAGCAGCTGATCTTGGCCGCTGCTTCTTCGTATCAAAAAGTGATTCGTATTAAATTCGTATCAGAGCCATATTTCGTATCGGATATGAGTTTATAAAAATAAGAAAACCCCCTTATGAATCAAGGGGGTTTCGGTATAGGACGGATGGGGATCGAACCCATGACCCTTACCCTGTCAAGATAATGCTCTCCCGCTGAGCTACCGTCCTGTAGTTACTAGATAATATCATGTATTAACCATATATGTAAAGTGAAAAAATAGAAATCAGCCTGTACTTCATGACTATTTATATATATAATTCAAATTTAGTGAGTTTACATTTGAAATTAAGGATAGGAGGAACAGATGATGGCCGCAGAAATTATAACTGTAACAACAGAAGAGCAACTGCAGAAGGCAATATTGATCCGTACCAAAGTGTTTGTCGATGAGCAGAAGGTTCCTCTGGATCTTGAAATTGATCATTATGACAAGCTGGGAGATACCGCCCATCATTTGCTAATTTGTGAGCATGGGGAAATGGTGGCTACTGGTCGGCTGACATATTACGATGAAGAGACAGCTAAAATGCAACGTATTGCCGTTCTCAAGGAGCATCGTGCAGCAGGTTATGGACGTGTATTACTGCTAGCACTGGAGGAACGTGCACGTGAACTTGGGCTGAGATACTCGTTGTTAGATGCTCAATGTCAAGCTGAGAAGTTTTACGAAAAGCTTGGCTATGAAACGATCTCCGATGAACCTTTTGACGATGCGGGAATACCGCATGTACGTATGCGTAAAAAGTTGTAGTCGAGGCACAGGGTGTATACAAAGCTGTACAATGCGCATGCTAGTAAAAGTTCCTCCACTATACTATGGATAAGGAGCGATGCAGCATGGCTAATACAGAACGAGAACAAATTACGGCAGTACGTAAAAACGGGGATGGCGATCTTGCGTCATTTCAGACGTCTACTGGACGGATTTTGGATTATAGCCAAGCGTTGAACGAGATTGAAGCAGGTTCAATTGCAGGCGTCAACGTCTTCAAGGCCAAGGATGGAAGCAAACGAATTCGAGGGGATGCCGATGGAGATCCTTCTAATAACCTGGATCAACTGCCATTGTTCTGACCTTGACTCGCAACATTAACGTCCAAGCTTATCATTGTATACAAAAAATATGCAGCAAGCCGCCTAGCTATCCTTTGTAGGAAAGTCGGGCGGCTTTTTGTTAATTGTTAATACTCCCTTTAGCTCGGTTACTCTGCACGTTCCAATTCTACTAGCGGATATACTCGTTGCTGCTCCAGAAAGGACATAATCCCTGCCTTATCTCTAAATTGTTCCATATCGTCACTATAGTGCATCAGATGAATTTGCTCTTGAAGAGGTGTTGGCAAGCTTAGCAGCTCATCTAACGTTGTATGGACTTCTCCGGCACCTTGTAATTGAACCTCATGTAAGATGCTTCGACATCCCCGTTCATGCACCAGATGATGAAGTAAATCGGGATCAAAAACCATGTCCGCACTATAAAAAAGACGATCATTAATGAACAAAGAGTAACTGTTTTTACCAGGAATATGCCGTGTAGGGATCAGCTCTACCTGGATACCCGGTACTAAGGTGGTGGGTACGCCAGGGGTTATGACATTTACCTCGAATACATCCTCAAGCTTGTCAATCATACCTTGCTGTGACATGCCGCCCTTGAGCGTATGCTCCCATAAAGGGTGGATTAATGGTTCGGCGATATAAAGCAGAGGTTTGCGACGATGGAGGATATTCATTTGAAAACCAAATTCCTCTAGGCCTCCGACATGATCTGCGTGAATATGTGTGATTAAAATAGCGTCAATATCAGGCAAAGGGACACCCATCTGGTGTAATGCTAGAGATGCGGTTGTACCGCAATCGATCAGCAGCTTGCCTTCCCCGCTATCCAGCAGCGCGTTGTTGTTGTAATAATGCTTGGCAAAGGCGCTACCTGTACCAAGCATCTGTATCGTTAGGCCCATTATGGATTCACCCTCCAGACGATGTGTTATAAGACACTCTACAATCGTATTTTAACATCTAGGCTGCAGGAACTAAAGATTTGGCTCCTTATGTAAAAACTTTGGACAATTTGTGAAACACAGCGCAACTTGTGCGGCTGAGCTAGGTATAAATGTACGACAGATGGTTTTTAACAGATAACGATGGAGGGATATGTAGTATGAAATGGAGAAAAGTGATGGCCCTAGTGATGGCCTTTTCAATAATGGGAGGGACCGTCATTTCGGCGGAGTCCGCCAAGGACCAAGTGCAGTTGATTATTAACGGAGAAGTGTCAAAAGATGGCGCAGTTGTCATTGATGGGAAAACTTATGTGCCTATCCGTGACTTTAACGGGCTTGTAAATTTTGATCCCTCTGGTGGAAAAGTTGTCTTCGACCAGCCAAACGTGCATATGTTCCTGTTCAAGGGAGATACTGTGTTTGGTAACGTGAATAAAGGTAACAAAGTGAAGTTTAATGTTTTCAGCCAAATTGATACCCTGAAAACAGATATCTCCGGAGTGAAAGTAGCGATTACCGACCCTTCGGGCAATGTAAAGGATATTCAGTCCCAAGATATCAAAGGAGCGCAAAAGGATAACTTCTGGTTCCGTACGAACGACTTTACGTATGATTTCAAAACAGCAGGGAACTATCGAGTCGGTTTCTACATTAAAGAAAGTAAAGACGGTAGTTATACACTGGTATCCGAAAAAGTCATTACAGCGATAAATTAGGCATACCACAAATTGACCTGCACTCTTGATCATGTTACGATACGAGGGAAAATAAAACAATTTGAAGGTAGGTATTTCCATGAGTGATCACAAACATGAACACGGTGAAGCCTGCAACCACGATCATGACCACGAACATGAAGAAATGGTTCTTACGCTAACTGATGAAAATGGCAAAGATGTAGAAATGGTGCTGGTAGAGACCTTTGACGTAGAAGATCACGTGTATGCTCTGTTGCTTGAGCGTGGCAATCCCGAAGCGGATGGTATCATTCTTCGTATGGAAGAAGAAAACGAAGAAATGGTGCTTTACAATATTGAGGACGAAGATGAGTGGAAGCGTGTAGAAGCAGCTTATAGCGAGCTTGTTGCCCAATACGAATAAGATTGGATACAGCAGCTGCTCTTGCTCTTCAAAACACTAGAAAAGCCCCCGAATGGGGGCTTTTTTTGTTGACCATCAACATTTTTTTGCATGCAGATGCTAACAGATCATTGTTTAAGAAATAGCGTCAGTTTCAACGATAACCTTCACCTGATGTACCGTTCGATCCTCAGGTCCTTTAACAGGCAGGCCTACTTCCACATGATCTACAATATAATCAATATTGTCCTGCGAAATAACTTCGCCCGGCAATAGGATTGGGATGCCTGGTGGATATACATAAATGAATTCTGCAATGATACGGCCAGCAGATTCCTTGAAGGGTACGATTTCCGTATCTCCGTAAAAAGCGTCTCTCGGAATGAGGGAGAGCTGCGGTATATCCGGTATCTTTACAACCAGCTCATGCTGCTGACCTGTGGAATAGTGCAGTGAAGCCAGCTCGCGCAAAGCTTTTAATAAAATGTCAATTTCCTCTTTGGTATCACCAGGAGTCACCAAACAGAGAATATTATACATATCGCTAAGCTCAACTTCGATATTGTAGTGATCTCTCAGCCAATTTTCCACATCATATCCGGTAAGGCCTAAATGGCGAATATGAACCGTCACTTTGGTCGGATCATAATCATAGGTAGCTTCCGTGCCAAGAATTTCACTGCCAAAGCAATATAGCCCTTCGATTTTGTTGACCTCTGCGCGGCAATATTCAGCTAATTCCAGAGCACGTTGTGCGATTTCATGGCCATTAAGGGCCAAATTGCGTCGGGATGTGTCCAACGAAGCCAGCAGAATATACGAAGTGGACGTCGTTGTCAGCATACTGAAAATAGTTTGTACACGCTGCGGATTAACGAATCCGTTTTTTGTATTTACGTTTAGTATCGAGCTTTGAGTCAAAGAACCACCCAGCTTGTGAACGCTTGTAGCTGACATGTCTGCCCCCGCTTCCATGGCGGACATCGGCAAATCAGCGTGAAAATGAATCAGTACTCCGTGAGCCTCATCGACCAGGACCGGCACATTATAGCTGTGAGCGAGATCTACAATTTCCTTCAAATCGGCGCACACACCGTAATATGTCGGGTTGATGACAAGGACGCCCTTGGCGTCAGGGTGACGTTCCAATGCCCGGCGTACGGACTTGGTTGTAACCCCGTGGTGAATACCGAGATTCTCATCACTGACCGGAGAAATGAATACCGGCTTCGCACCAGCGAAGATAATGGCAGACATTATGGATTTGTGTATATTTCGGGGTACAATAATTTTATCACCTGGCATACAAATGGACATAATCATGGTGATAATGGCTCCGCTTGTCCCCTGTACACTGTAATAAGTATAATCAGCTCCGAAGGCTTCTGCTGCAAGCTTTTGAGCTTCTTCAATGACGCCTGATGGCTGATGCAGATCGTCCAATGGAGCGATATTGATCATATCTATGGAAAAAGCATTATCCCCCATAAATTCGCGAAATTCCCGATCTGCCCCCACTCCCTTTTTATGACCTGGGATGTGAAATTGAACCGGGTTGCTCTGAGCATGCTTTTTCAAAGCAGTAAAAAGCGGGGTGTTGCTTTGATTCATTAGTGTTGTCACAACCTTTCATGCAGGATTTCGACAATCCTGTGCAATTGATAATAGAACAAAATTGAGTATAGCAGTTTGAAGTAGGAATGCAAGCGATTGAGGGCGCATTTATTTGCGAAAGAGTGGAGTAGGCGGAGAACCCCGAAAGTATAGACAAAAAACAAAGGCGGAGGATGTGGGATAGATGAAGCAAATTAGACGAAAAAAAGCTTCGCAGCGGCTGTGGACTCCTTTTTTCGCCAAATTATGGATACTGGTGTTTCTGGTCGAATTTATGAAGGGATCTCTTCTGGTATCGATCCTGCCGGTATATATGGGAGAAACGTTGGGGCTGTCGGCCGGAATTATCGGTTTAGCCTTTTCGCTTCAGTATTTCGGAGACAATGCATTCCGGGCACCGGCGGGCTGGATGGCTGAACGGCTCGGTTACCGTGGCACGATGTCAACTGCGTTGTTGTTTACACTTGTAGCGATCATTATGCTAAGCGCACTGACAGAACCTGTGTGGCTCGTCATCGCGTGTCTGCTACTAGGACTGGGGACATCTCCGCTCTGGCCTTGTGTGATGACCGGAACGACCGAAATGTCCGGACCTAATAACAATAATGGTGCAGCGATGGGAACACTGGAAATTGCGTCCATGGGGGGAACGGGCTTGGGTCCACTCGTTATGAACTTCGCCATATCCCACTACGGACACTCTTACGGTATGGTGTTCATGATTTTGATAGGATGCAGTATTGTATTACTACTGGTTGCTCTTATGCTGCCTGGAACGAACAGGTCTGCTGGCAAAGGTGACCTCGAACAGAGCGCTCTCATATCTTCTGATGGGAAGTCCAAGCAGAAGCGGCAAGTGCTGAGTGGTATCCAGGAGACGATCAACACGCTCAAAACCAAGCTTAATGTGAATCCGTTAATTTACCCTGCGCTGTTTTTGCAGTCCTTTGTCATCGGTTTGATCAGCCCTGTGCTAACGCTGTACGCGCGGACGGATCTCGGAATTTCACCGAACTTGTATAGCGTGCTTCTGATTGCCGGCGGTGGGGTGACTGTGCTGGCATTAATCCCTTGTGGCAAGCTAGTGGATCGCCTTGGAACCAAGTACTTTTTGCACATCGGATTTTTGCTTGCCGGGACCACGCTATTTTTCTTTTCAACAGTACAGACCATCCCACTTGTGTTTGTATCCGTAGCAATTATTGGCTTGGGATATGCGCTCATTTTGCCTGCATGGAACACGTTTCTTGCCCAACTGATTCCGGAAAGCGAGCGTGCAACAGTATGGGGCTTTTTTTTAACACTCCAAGGCTCTGGCATGGTTATTGGTCCGCTTGTTTCAGGAGTGCTATGGGACCGCGCTGGACACACAGCTCCATTTATCATCAGTGGGATCGTGATGCTGCTCATGTTTGGCTGCCATCTGGCTTTGGCGCGCAATCCACGGAGAAAAACCGTTGTTAAGGCTTGAAAGGTACTATCAAAAGCGGGTCAGGGCCGCATTTATTCTGAAGCTATTCCTTTGGAAAAGACATCCGGTACAGTGGCAGCAAATGCTCAAAAGTGGAACGCACTGTCTGCAGTAGCGCAGCTCCGTCACTAGCGAGAGGATCATTACGATCAATGCGGAGCCCGCACATGACCTCGGCTTTTTTCACCTGCTGCAGCTTGTTAATGATGGTTTGAAACTCTTCAGTGTCCATTTGCTGCTGTTCTGTACCTTGTGGAGCCATATGATCCATGGACCAGTAAAAGTGACCTGGTATGTTAGATCGCACATCGCTCAGGTTGGTTTCAAGCGCCTGGGCAAATGTGATTTTATTCGGACTTTCATAAATGACTGCGAATATGACGAATATATGGGAAGCGAACATACCTACCTCAAAATGCGGCAACGCCTTATACCCGCGTTTATTTGCCGCCCAGGCTACCCATGTATCGATCGGGGGATTGACCTTGCGTCGTGCATGCTTGGCAACGTGAACGTGCATAGGCTCCCCGCATAAGTCCGTCAGGAAGGGGGCTATCTCCTCACCAATCGCCTCCAACTTGGGCCGAACCTGCTGAATCAGCACCTCCATGCGAGGTTCCAATCCTGGTATCTCAAAAACATCAAAGTCCTTTGCAGTAAATCCACTAAATGTCATTCCTATTCCTCCTGTAACTAGGCTAAGCCATATCGTGTGGCGTATTATGTCCGATTATAGCATAATGTCAGCGGGCTTGACCGTCTTTAGACCAGGCTCGGTACAAGCACATAAGGCAAAAGTAGGATTGTGCGCTGTTACTCATAAAAATAGGTCAAATAACCAAGTACCCTTACATAAAATGAAGTATAAAATAGAGCAAGGGAAGATCAAGCGGGAAAGCCGCAGGCTTGCTGTAGCCGGACTTCTTGAATCGGACTTGAAAAAGGAGGGAATGCCGTGAACAAGGGCTGTGAGGTAGAATATTGCAATCTAGAGCTCCGGTTTAGCCGTCGGCATATCCATAATCTGATCAAGGATTTGATATCGGAAGGGTATTCGCTGTACTGGAGCGAGGATGAGTCGTATCTGGTTTTGTCGGTGAGAACCGGGCGCAAGCTGGTGAAGCTCCGTTTTCAACAATTGCGCACAGGGCACTATAAGCTGGCTGGAGATTATGTAATCCGCGATGCCAAGCTGGCTGAGTGGTTGGAGAAGCTAATTGGAAGTACTCGAGGTCATGCCATTGTCAAAAGAGTCAAGGATCATCATATCTTGGTAGAAAATATTTTGTTCGGCGAGGTCATTCGTCTAGTCGAGGTTACTGGCTTTAAGCAGCGTGTTATTTATCAGAAAGGACCCGTGCTGTCCGCTCAGGAAATGGAAGATATGTACGCTTCCAATGAAGGGGAAACCCGGCTGCTGCTGCTCAAAATGGAAGTGGACGATGAATTGGAGAAGCTGTTCACAGCCATGACCGAGGAAGATACGATTAAAATCGAGAATTGCCACAAACGCCTGCAAACGCTATCTCACCAACTGCTGATGATGGAAGCGTAGTACATCGGAACACCTCATGTAAATGGGGTGTTTTGATCTGTGATTAGACAGGGGTTCACTTCTGACACTAAAAACGTTAAAATAGAAGTGCACGTGTTCCGATTCACATAAAGTGTAATGCGGTAAAGCGGCGATATAGAATACAAAATATGTTGCAAAGGATGAGGAACCAGATGGCAAAACAGCAAATTGGTGTGATCGGCCTGGCGGTAATGGGTAAAAACTTGGCCCTTAATATTGAGAGCAGAGGCTTCACCGTTTCGGTTTTTAACCGCTCTCCAGAAAAAACGCACGATCTTATCAAAGAAGCAGAAGGTAAGAAACTGACGGGTACTTTCTCCATTGAAGAATTTGTGAACTCACTGGAATCACCCCGTAAAATCCTAATCATGGTTCAAGCTGGTAAAGCTACAGATGCCACGATTGAACAGCTTGTGCCTCATCTGGACAAGGGCGACATTATTATAGACGGAGGCAATGCCTACTTCCCTGATACACAGCGCCGCAGCAAGGAGCTGGAGGAAAAAGGACTTCGCTTTATTGGTACAGGCGTATCCGGTGGTGAAGAAGGTGCCTTGAATGGTCCTGCCATTATGCCGGGTGGACAAGAAAGTGCCTACAAACTGGTAGAGCCGATTCTGACTGCAATCTCTGCTAAAGTGGACGGCGACCCATGCTGTACATATATCGGTCCCGACGGTGCTGGTCACTATGTTAAAATGGTGCACAACGGTATCGAGTACGGCGACATGCAATTGATTGGTGAAGCATATCACTTGCTGAAATCAGTCCTGAATGTGAGTGCGGAAGAACTTCATGAAATCTTTACAGAATGGAATAAAGGTGAACTGGACAGCTATCTGATCGAAATTACAGCTGACATCTTCTCCCAGTATGATGCTGAAACAGGCAAGCCTATGGTAGATGTGATCTTGGATGCTGCAGGTCAAAAAGGTACTGGTAAATGGACAAGCCAAAGCGCGCTGGATCTGGGTGTGCCATTGTCTATGATTACCGAGTCCGTATTCTCCCGTTTCTTGTCTGCTATGAAAGATGAGCGTATTGCGGCAAGCAAAGTGCTGAGCGGTCCTAAAGCTGAATCCTTCAGCGGCGACAAAAAAGAATTTATCGAAAGCGTACGTAAAGCCCTGTTCGCAAGTAAAATTGTGTCTTATGCTCAAGGTTTCGCTCAAATGCGTGCAGCTTCCGATGAATATGATTGGGATTTGAAATACGGAAAAATTGCAATGATCTTCCGCGGTGGTTGCATTATCCGTTCGCAATTCCTGCAAAACATCAAGGATGCGTATGACCGTGATCCTGCTCTGAAAAACCTATTGCTGGACTCTTATTTCAAAAATGTAGTAGAAACGTATCAAGATGCATGGCGTCAAGTGATTTCCGTGGCTGTATCTCAAGGTATTCCAGTGCCTGGCTTCTCCAGCGCGCTTGCTTACTATGACAGCTATCGCACGGAGCGTTTGCCAGCAAACCTGCTGCAAGCGCAACGTGACTACTTTGGTGCACACACGTTCAAGCGTGTGGACAAAGAAGGCGTATTCCATCATCAATGGTTTTAATGAACTGACGAATATGTAAGAATGCAGTATGTAACACAACGGAAGCTTTTTTGCCCTCTGGGTAGAAAAAGCTTCCGTTTTTGATTTGGTATTTTAGATACAATGTTGAATTCGCTAAAGGATTGTATAATCTTTTGACGCTATGGTATGATAGAAACACAAAATTTTAATGCTTTACCGCGTCTAAGCTTTGAGCTTAAATAAAAGAGACGGAAGATTCCCGTCTCTTTTATAGACTAGCTGCTTTACTGCTCCTGTGACCATTGCAGCATGCCACCAGTCATATTGGTGCAACCCTCGTAACCTAACTGCTGCAAATATTCGCAGGCACGTTCACTGCGATAACCGCTCCGGCAAATAAAGATGATTTCACCGGTGCGTTCAATTTCCTCAAGGCGGCCCGGAATCTGTCCGAGCGGAATGTGCTTGGCACCTTCAATCATACCTTCAGCTACTTCTTCCGCTTCACGGACGTCGATCAATTGCAATTGCTCTCCTGCTTGCAGGCGTGCGCGAAGCTCAGAAGGTTCAATCAGAGCGATTTGCGTCATGGCTGGACCTCTTTTCTAATGTAAATGGGTACTATTTGTATTGTTGACGTGTGAGAAACGTCACACTCTCTATGTATGATAGCGAAGCGATCTCTAAGCTGTCAATTAGCCTGAATCTAAAAATCAAATAAAGATTGGTCAACCAGGTTGCTAAACCTCGACAGACCTAGATGAATATTCCTGATTTTTTAGGTGGAGAAATGAACGTTACAACTTGTATAATTAACGTAAACTAGGATGGTTTGAATCGAAAAGGAGCATGTATAATATGGATGTTATCGTTAGACCTACCCCTTCCCTGCAAGGAGAGATTGGGGCTTTGTCCTCCAAAAACTACACTACTCGTTATCTGCTAACGGCTGCACTAGCTGATGGGCAAAGTACTATTTACTATCCAGCTCATAGTGAAGACAGTGATGCTATGCGTCGTTGTATCACCGATCTGGGAGCAGTGCTGGAAGAGGATGATGAAAAAATCGTGATTACAGGTTTTGGTAGCCATCCTCAAGCTGTGAAGGAACTGAACGTGGGCAATGCAGGAGCGGTGCTCCGTTTTTTGATGGGAATTGCGTCCCTATGTCCGGATGTTACATTTGTGAATACATATCCCGACTCCTTGGGGAAAAGACCCCATGATGATCTAATTGATGCACTGGGCCAACTGGGGGTTAGAGTAGATCATCGTGAAGGCAAGTTGCCAATACGTATTCAGGGTGGTCAGGCGAAGGGCGGTAAAATCCAAGTGTCCGGTTCGGTTAGCTCACAGTATTTAAGCGCTCTGTTGTTCCTTACACCTCTTTTGGAGAAAGATAGTGAAATTGAAGTGTTGCATGATTTGAAATCCAAAGTGGTCATTGGGCAGACGCTGGAGGTATTGCAAGAGGCTGGTATTACCATTCATGCAAGTGATGACTACATGTCTTTCCGCGTACCGGGTCGGCAATCCTATCAGCCACGTACGTATACTGTACAGGGGGATTATCCAGGGAGTGCTGCGGTGCTGGCGGCGGCCGCAGTAACGAATTC
The DNA here is from genome assembly GCF_053006485.1 of Paenibacillus sp. JJ1683. Taxonomy (NCBI): domain Bacteria; kingdom Bacillati; phylum Bacillota; class Bacilli; order Caryophanales; family Paenibacillaceae; genus Paenibacillus; species Paenibacillus sp. JJ1683. Next base: position 3,581,165 of record NZ_CM129820.1, on the reverse strand, counting down.
CGATGTAACCATCCATCGTCTTAAAGAACAGAGCAAACAGGGAGAACGTGCTATTGTAGACGTGCTGCGTATGATGGAAGTGCCACTGACACATGAGAACGATACCGTTGTCGTAAAGGGGAACGGTCGATTGAAAGCCATCGAGTTTGACGGTGATGCTGCGACAGACGCTGTGCTTGCCATGGTAGCTGCGGCTGTATTTGCCGAAGGTACGTCCCGTTTCTATAACGTGGAAAATCTACGGTATAAGGAATGTGACCGTATTACCGATTATTTGAATGAATTGAGCAAGGCTGGAGCTCGGGTAGAAGAACGTCAAGCGGAAATCATTGTGCATGGTAGACCGGAGGGTGTCGAAGGTGGTGTGGAAATCAACGCGCATTTTGATCACCGTGTCATTATGGCATTGACGGTTGTAGGTTTGCGTGCGCAGAAGCCGCTAGTGATCAAGGATGCGCATCATGTCGCCAAATCGTATCCACAGTATTTCGACCATCTGACGACGCTTGGTGCTTCTGTAGAATGGGTAAAATAAAGGTAAGTTAAGATGCAGACAGGAGGAGAAAAAATGGCTTTTGAAAATCCGTCCAGAGAAGAGATTAAGAATATTTTGGAACAAGTAGGCAATATTGCGGTTGTTGGTTTGTCTGATAAATCAGACCGCACCTCATACATGGTTTCTTATGCTATGCAACAGCGGGGATACCGGATTATTCCGGTAAACCCTGCGGCCGCAGGACAAACGATTCTTGGAGAGACTTGCTATGCCAGTCTTGCTGAAGTACCAGAGCCCGTTGAATTGGTTAATGTATTCCGGCGTAGCGAATACTGCGCAGAGGTTGCGCGTGAAGCAGCTGCTATTGGAGCTAAGATATTGTGGCTGCAACAGGGAATTATAAGCCAGGAAGCCGCTGACATTGCGCAGGAGCATGGAATGACGGTTATTATGGATCGTTGCATTAAGGTGGAGGATTCAGTGACCCAAGCTGTACGTAAAGGATAATCACATCGCTGAATCATGCTATATGAGCATGAAAAAAACCTTCTTCCCTTATTTCATAGGGTTGAAGGTTTTTGGTGTGAAATCAGAACTATGATACAGTATATTATACTTTCAGGAATCCATATAATGTATGTATGCTTGGAATATGATAGGGTCTAGTTAAATTCATAGGGTTATCGCTGAGTAATAAGTTATATGACCTGTAAAAGCGTAAATAAATATTTTTGGCTGACGGAACCATTGCTTTGACAAAAGTATTTATTCGGCTTACCATCAGGGATAGAAGGGAGAGGAATGCCATGAATTGGCTCGGATCCTTACAACAGCTTGGTCGTGCTGTCATGCTCCCGACGATGGTGCTACCAGCAGCTGCAATATTGCTAAGTCTCGGCAGCCTTCCTTGGGCCACGTGGGGATTTCCTATGGTGTCTGATATGGCAAATGCGGCGGGACACGGGATTTTTTATTTTTTGCCGTATTTGTTTGCGGTGGGTGTTGCACTGGGCATGTCGAATCAAGCAGGTCAGGCGGGACTGGCTGCATTGGCTGGTATGGCTATATATGATCAGGTCACATTGAGATTTGGAAACGGACTCATTCAGCCAGCGACGCTCATTGGTATCATTTTGGGGATTATTTCAGGCTTGGCTTATAATCGCTTCAAAAGCATTAAGTTGCCCGAAGTGCTTCAGTTTTTTGGGGGAACCCGATTTGTTCTGCTGCTTATTGGCCTGTTCTCTGCTGTATTTGCAGGGCTTATGTTGATTATTGCTCCGCTGATCCAGCGAGGCCTGGAATTTATAGTAGGCCTGGAATCGAGCTTGGGCGGTTTTGGACTGCTTATTTACGGTATTCTATACCGATTATTGGCAGCTTTTGGTCTTCATCATCTGCTTAATAATATATTTTGGTTTCAACTGGGTACATATAAAACGCCGTCTGGCAACGTTGTGCAGGGGGATTTGCCCCGTTTTTTTGCTGGCGATCCGACAGCGGGCTATTTCATGTCCGGGTTGTTTCCCATTATGATGTTTGCGATCCCTGCGATTGCGTTAGCGATCATTCAGGAAGCTCGTGAAGATTTGAAACCAAAGGTGCAGAAAACGTTTCTGACGGCCGCATTGGTCTGCTTTTTTACCGGAGTGTCGGAACAGATTGAGTTTGCCTTTTTGTTTGCTGCTCCTTATTTGTTCCTCGTTCATGCGGTTATGTCCGGTCTGGCCATGTGGCTTACCTTTGAGTTGGACATTCATCATGGCTTTTCATATTCGGCGGGTTTTATAGATTATGTCCTTAATTTCCACCTGTCACATAACGCCTGGTTACTAATTCCAGTTGGAGTGGCATATGGGCTTGTGTATTATGTACTGTTTCGATGGGCGATCCGTCGGTTCCGGATTCCAACTCCTGGCCGTGAGGAAGGCTCGGTTCTGGAGGATTGGGCCGGTAATATTCCTTACAGTGCTCCACTTATTTTGGAAGCACTCGGTGGGAAGGAGAATATTGTGCAGGTAGAGGCCTGCATTACCCGTTTACGGCTGACCGTTCACAATGACAGGCTGATTGATACCGGAGCAATGAAGGCTTTGGGATCGGCCGGGCTTATTAATCTGGGCGGGGGTAATTTACAAGTCGTATTTGGAACATATTCAGAACTGATCCGTGAGGAAATTGCGAAGTTGATGGAACGTGATCTTCCTCAAATTTTGTTCAATGCTCCTGTACATGGAAAAATGCTACCGATTCATGAAGTGCCTGACAAAATTTTTGCAACGAAGCTGGTTGGGGACGGTGTTGCTTTTGTTCCTGAACGCGGTGAACTTGTGTCTCCGGTGTATGGTACTGTGATGCATTTGTATCCGACCATGCACGCTTTAGGCATCTCCACACGAGAAGGACTTGAGGTTCTGCTTCACATCGGGATTGATACTTCACAGCTAAAAGGGAATTTTACTGCTATGGTAGAAGCAGGCGATACGGTGGAACCGGGGCAATTGCTGATCAAATTTGATTTGCAGGCGCTACGAGAGCAAGCTCCATCGCTGGTGACTCCTATGGTCATCACGAATCCGGATCGCGTCAAGTCGTGGAGCTTTGCTCCGTTTAAAACAGTGAAAAAAGGTCAGGCCTCGGTAATGTCCGTTGTGCTGCATGACAGGAATGTTGGAGGGGTAGAAACATGATAGAAGGCATCGGCGCCGCAGCAGGTGTGGCCATCGGGAAGGCATTTGTCCTGCCGAGCTGGGAATGGGATTTACCAGATCAAAAAATGGATACGGTAGATCTAGCGAAGGAATTTGAACGATTGTATGAAGGGATACGTACATCCAAAAGTGAAATCCAGTTTATTAAGGATGAGTTTCGAGAGATGGTGGGACCGGAGGAATCCAGCATTTTTGATGCTCATCTTGCGATATTGGAAGATCCGGAATTCATGAATGAAATTAGCGGAATTATTCAGCGTCAGTATAAGGCGGCCGAGGTGGCTGTGAAGGAAGCTATTGATCATTTTGTGACCATGTTTGATTTGCTGGATGATGAATATATGAAGGAGCGGGCAATCGACATTAAGGATGTGGGGAACCGACTGCTCAAGCATTTGCTGGGCGCACCGGAAGTGACTCTTCCTAACGACACACAGCCCTATATTCTGGTAGCCAAGGAGCTTTCGCCATCCCAATCGGCACACCTGAATCCCAGCTACGTGTTGGGGATTGTGACTATGAATGGTGGTAAAACATCGCATTCCGCGATTATGGCCCGTGCGCTTGGTATCCCACTCGTTTCAGGATTGGAGAGCAATTTGAATTTGCCCGTTCAAACCGGAGATATGATGGTTGTGGACGGAGACCTGGGCAGGGTGTATGTAAATCCGGAAAAATCAGTAACAGACCACTATATCGTTTTGCGTGACGAGCAGCGACGCAGAAAAGAGCAGCTTCAGGTACTCGCTTCGGTAGAAGCTGTGACCAAGGATGGAACCACGCTGAGGCTGGCGGCCAATATTAGCTCCGTTAAAGAGCTGGAGGCCGCTTTGAAGCATGGAGCTCAGGGTGTGGGGCTGTTCCGCACGGAATTTTTATATATGGATCGCAAATCTGCTCCTGATGAAGAGGAACAGTATGAAGTATATCGGCTAATAGCGGAAAAGGCAGGCAATCACTCCGTAGTCATCCGTACATTGGATATCGGCGGCGACAAGCCGTTGGATTATCTTGAACTCCCAGAGGAAGAAAATCCTTTTCTAGGTTATCGTGCTATACGGATTAGTTTGGATTGGAAGGAAATGTTTAAAACTCAATTGACTGCAATTTTGCGAGCCAGTGCAACGGGGAATATCAAGGTCATGTACCCGATGATCTCATCTGTGGAGGAAGTCCGTCAGGCAGATGTTCTTTTAAAGGAGGCTATGGCGGATCTGGATGCAAGAGGGCTTGCCTATAATCCCAAAATACAGCGAGGAATTATGATTGAGGTTCCGGCTGCGGCGATGATCGCGGATCTATTAGCAGCTGAAACCGATTTTTTTAGTATCGGAACAAATGATCTAGTTCAGTATGTGCTGGCTGTGGACCGTATGAATGAGCAGATTGCGCATATGTACCATCCATACCACCCGGCTGTACTTCGAATGCTGCGCATGACTGCACAGGCGGCACATCAAGCCGGAATTGATGTGAGTGTCTGCGGTGAGATGGCTGGAGATGAACGATCCGTTCCACTTTGGCTGGAACTAGGAATACATCAGCTCAGTATGTCCCCCCAATCTTTATTGCGGGTCAAGCATCGTGTGCTGAATACGACCGCATCTGAGGCGATGACAGTTGCTCGTGCTTGCTTTGGCATGTCTACTGGTGCAGCGATCGAAGACAAGCTGACTGCAGCTAATATCAGCTGCACCCCGGCCGGACCTGGGCGGCAGTAATGCTTTAAAATCTGAAAGCTTAGCTTGGCTCGTACAAAAAAGCACCTTCAAAACCATGAATAAAGTGGTTTTGAAGGTGCTTTTTCGATATAGCTATAGATAAGGGTTACTCAAGTCCTGAATGTGCGGACTGGATATCTTATTTCTGAGCGCTATTAGCTAATACATCGCAGAACGCTTTTCCGTAAGGGGGAAGATCAGGCGGTCGACGAGCGGATACAATATGTCCGTCTGTCACCACAGCTTCATCCTTCCAGATGGCTCCTGCATTTTCCATATCATCACGAATACCTGGTGTGGAGGTGACCGTAACACCATCCAATATTTTTGCAGAAATCAGTACCCAGCCTGCATGGCAGATTTGTCCGATGGGTTTATGTGCGGCATGAAATTCCTGTACGAGTTGAATGACCTTGGGATAACGGCGCAGTTTATCGGGCGCCCATCCGCCAGGAACGAGAATTCCGTCATAATCGCTGCTATTCAGTTCTTCAAAGGCATATTCTGCTTCAGCAGGTACGCCGTATTTTCCAATATACTTTTTACCCTTTTCAGCACCGGCTAAATGTACTTCCGCGCCTTCTTCACGAACACGATACACCGGGTACCATAATTCCAGATCCTCGAATTCCTCATCTACCAGGGCAATTACCTTTTTTCCGGTAAGTCTTGACATCCAACCATCCTTTCGTGCGTCACATGATGACACCTTTGTTTTGTAATCTGTACTTTTACATCTTAAGAAAAAGTACGCCCGAAGTCCATTCCTCCGCAGATTCTCGGGTTAGGAGTCGCTCTTTAACAACAATCGTCGTCATTTTTTGACCCCCAAAGCTTTGGTAATTTGTTCATTGCTGCAATCTGTGGAAGGATTTGAGGCCCCAAAGTCGAAATAAAAAAAGGTATGATAGATTTTATTGAGTTAACAAATATTTTATAGACTAGTAGATAGATATATCTGGATTCTGATGAGATCCTCATATAAGTTTGATCCTACGTAATGAGGTGGTAAAATGCATAAGCAATGCCAATGTGGTGAACCGATGGGGCTGGAATTGCGAAAGGTAATATATGCGAGTAAGGTTGAAATTTTGCATGTCCCTGTATTCTCATGTCCGTCATGCTTTTCCAGTGAGGTTTTGCAGCATGTGACGAAGGACATTAAGGAACTATTACAAAGTTTAGGGAGCAAACCTGCACCCCGGCGAATATCTTTTGCACGCAACAATGAACTGGCAGAAATTATTCGTAAGCTTGTACTGGAGGAAGCGGATAATCCCAATGTGGATTGGCAATCCGCTTTGGAGGAGCGAATGGAGCTTCGAATTAATCTCTTACTGGATCTTTATCGCTATGCGAGAAGCCTAGGAGATGAAGATTGGATGAATGATGTAGAGAAAAGATTGGTTCAATTATCCGGTTTTACCAGTAAATCGGTGTTTACGAATACGAAAAACTAAAAAATATGAAAATTTTCATGGTCACCATTGGATTTTACATGTTCTTTTTGTTACGATGAGAATAGGCCATACGACAAGACACAGAAAGGAATGTATATCCAATGGCGACGATGACGAAAATGACTACTATTCAACAATTAAATACGGCTCTGGAAGCGTCATCAGACAAGCCGTTACTCCTCTTTAAGCACAGTACACGTTGTCCAATAAGTGCAGGTGCATATCAGGAAGTGGAGTCTTATTTGGAAGGTGCTCCCGACGAAAATATTGAATACGGTATCATTTATGTAGTAGAGGATCGGCCGGTGTCCAATGCGGCTGCGGACATGCTTCAGGTGAAACATGAATCGCCGCAGGCCATTTTAATCAAGGACGGGGAGGCTGTCTGGCATACATCCCATTCGAATATTACAGCCCGTGCGCTTCACGATCATCTCACATAGATAGAATGAGTGCTGTCGTTGCATAAAGTAGTATTTTGTCGTATCATGGTTCTAATTAGTTGATCTAGGATTCGGTTGAAAATTTATTGGCAATGGAGAGAAGGAATGTGACGGTAACGATCTATGATGTAGCTCGCGAAGCTGGTGTCTCAATGGCCACGGTGTCCCGCGTAGTTAACAATAATCCTAATGTAAAACCTCAGACCCGCAAGAAGGTGTACGAAGCGATTGAACAATTGGGATATCGCCCGAATGCGGTAGCTAGAGGTCTGGCCAGCAAGAAGACAACGACTGTTGGCGTGGTTATTCCGGATATATCGAACTCAATTTTTGCAGAAATTGCACGCGGTATTGAGGATATTGCAAATATGTATCACTATAACATCATTTTATGTAATGCCGACAAGCGTAAAGAAAAAGAGATCCGCGTTATCAACACATTACTTGAAAAGCAAGTGGATGGACTGCTGTTCATGGGCGGCACAGTAACGGACGAGCATATTCAGGCCTTCCATACAGCTGCAGTTCCTATTGTTTTATGTGCAACGAGTGATGAAAAAGGTAGCTATCCTTCAGTTGATATTGACCATGAAGCCGCTGCTTTTGATGCAGTTAACACGTTGATCCGTCATGGACACCGTCAAATCGCAATGATCAGTGGTACGCTTCAAGACCCTGCAAACGGCTATGCACGTTTCCAAGGTTACAAGAGAGCATTGGAAACAGCTGGAATTGATTATCAGGAGGATCTCGTGAGAATCGGGAACTACCGCTATGAATCCGGTGTTGAAGCCATGAAATACTTCCTTGGTCTGAAGAAGAAACCAAGTGCTATTTTTGCCGCTACGGATGAAATGGCAATTGGTGCGATTCATAGTATTCAGGATGAGGGATTGAAAGTACCTGATGATTTTTCGGTAATCAGTGTTGACAACATTCGTATGGCCTCCATGGTTCGTCCTCAGCTGACAACCGTCGCACAACCAATGTACGATTTGGGTGCGGTAGCCATGCGTTTGCTGACCAAGCTGATGAAGAAGGAAAACGTGGAGAACTCTCGCGTTATTTTGCCGCACGAGACTATTTTGCGGTTATCAGTTAATTATTTAGACTAGGCACAGTGCCGAATAGGATACACCTTCGATGAAAGCTCCTTTGACGGAGCTTTTTTCGTAGATACATAGCTTCTTGTGACATCATCATCAAACTAAGAAACGAGGGATGCGTAATGAGCCGACTTTATGGATTAATGGGTGCGATGGATGAAGAAATTGAATTGCTGCTCTCGGCAATGACGGAAGCAAGCAAGACGACCAAGACGGGAATCACATACACTACCGGAATGATTCACGGGCAAAGGGTAGTCGTCTGCAAGTCCGGTGTAGGCAAAGTCAATGCTGCGGTAACAACACAAATCTTGATTGATCATTTTGGCGTCGAACAAATTATATTCACGGGAGTGGCAGGGGCGGTACACCCGGATTTAAACATTGGGGACATTGTCATCTCATCAACATGTATGCAGCATGACATGGATGTAACGCCTTTGGGTTATGCCAGAGGGGTCATTCCTTATCAGGACACCTCAGAGTTCGCGGCCGATCCCGAGCTTGTCCGTCTGGCTGAACAAGCCTGCAAATCGTTTGGCGATCGATACATTGTCGGGAAAGTACTTTCCGGCGATCAATTTGTCGCAAATCGTGAGATAGTGACAGCATTGCATCAAGAAATGGACGGTGCTTGTACCGAGATGGAAGGCGCCGCAGTGGCTCAGACAGCTCATATGAACGCTGTGCCTTATGTTGTCCTACGATCTATGTCAGATAAGGCTGATGGATCGGCTCACGTGAATTATGCTGAGTTTACGGTAGAAGCCTCACATCGTTCGCACCGTATTGTGGAGTTCATGCTCAAGCATTTGGGATAAGAGTGTAATATTTTTAATACATGAATCTTCGAACAAACCGGATACGGTCAAACTGTTCTCGTGATTCGAGGGGCACATCATCTCCCATTCGTACCATCAGACAGTTCGCAGGGTGTGAGCATATTTCAGGATCATCCGTGGCGTACCATACCATATTTACGGTTTTCATCAGACGTTCCATCATGCGGCGGTATTCCCATACGGAAAGACCGCTGCCTTTTAAATCCCAGTGCCAGTAATATTCAGTTGTAAAAATAATATAGGATTCGAGCTGTCCGTCTTCAAAGGCAATCCGAATCATTCGGCTACCCAGGCCCAGTCCGCGATAGTCATCGGCTACCTCGACAGCTCCGAGTTCCAGTAAATCCTTCATGCCAGCTTCCGACCAGCGTTCCATCTCATCTGGATAGTGAAAAGTGACATATCCCAGAAGGGTTTCTCCATCATGGGCAATGATGATTCTGCCTTCAGGCAGTTCTGAAATTTCCACCAGCGCGTCGAATTGCTCCTTTGGTTTACGAAAGGCGTCCAATTGCGTATGCATTTGAAATGAACGCAATCGATCAGCGGATACCGGTCCTTCTACATGGATGGTTTGTCCGTTATGATCCAGTGTGTCCAAGTGGTACAATTTTAAATGCTGCATGGGTGCGACCTCCTTGTTTGCCATCAGTACCTCTTCATATCCCCTACTTATAACAAAAAAACAAATAAATGAAAAGGATGGTCGTCACATCCTCACCTATGATATACTGATTTAGACACGAATTGTTCACAATTAAATGCTTTAAATCAAACCACAAATCAAAAGACTTGATTTGCATCATTAATTTTGTAAGCGCTATTTTGTTCTGTGTAATTCTCATTATTCCATTGTGAGGAGGCTGAACGCATGAAGATTGAAGAACTCCAGGCTGTAGTTCCCACATCCAACATGGGCCCTTATGAACAAGCTTACAACAACTTTCAGTGGGAAGATGTAGAACGTCATTTTACGTGGTATGAAACAGGCAAAGTGAATATGGCACATGAGGCGATTGATCGACATGTAGAGGAAGGCCGGGGGGAGAAAGCAGCACTTTTGTATTGCGACGCAAACCGTCATGAAACCTACACTTTTTCTCAGCTCCGTGCCAGCTCCAACAGGTTCGGAAATGTGCTGCGCAAATACGGTATTGGTAAAGGGGAGCGGGTGTTTATATTCATGCCGCGTTCACCTGAACTGGTCATTAGCATGCTTGGGGTTTTAAAGGTAGGGGCTGTTGTCGGTCCACTATTTGAGGCGTTTATGGAAACGGCGGTTAAAGATCGCTTGGAGGATAGCGGGGCGGTGGCACTAGTAACCACACCTGCGCTTCTTTCACGGGTGAAACGTGAGGAGCTTCCTGCGTTGCGTCATATTTTTGTGGTTGGTGATATGGACGAACGGGAGCAGGGAATTATTGATTTCGAAACGGAAATGCTCACGTCCTCAGAAGATCTTGAGCCCGAATGGCTGGGTCGGGAAGATGGATTAATTATTCACTATACGTCAGGCTCAACGGGCAAGCCCAAAGGCGTGTATCATGTGCAAAATGCAATGATTCAGCATTACTATACCGGGAAAATGGTACTGGATCTGCGGGAAGATGATGTGTATTGGTGTACTGCGGACCCTGGTTGGGTCACGGGAACATCATATGGTATTTTTGCTCCTTGGCTAAATGGAGCCACGAATGTCATCCGTGGAGGACGTTTCAGCCCAGAGGATTGGTACCGCACGATTGAACGTCACGAAGTGACTATTTGGTATAGTGCTCCTACGGCGTTTCGGATGTTGATGAGCGCAGGGGAGCAGGTAGTTGCCAATTATGATCTAAGCAGCTTGCGGCATGTATTATCCGTTGGGGAGCCACTGAATCCCGAGGTAGTGAGATGGGGTTGGCAAGTATACACACAGCGTATTCATGATACTTGGTGGATGACGGAAACAGGAGGACAGTTGATCTGTAATTACCCAGAGCTGCCGATTAAGCCGGGTTCGATGGGAAAGCCACTTCCAGGTATTCAGGCTGCTATTTTGGACGACAGAGGCCAGGTGTTGCCTCCTAATAGGATGGGACATTTGGCGATTCGTACACCATGGCCATCCATGATGAGCCGCATATGGAACAATCCCAATAAGTTTCAGGAATATTTCCGCTTTTCCGGTTGGTATGTATCCGGTGATTCAGCTTACATGGATGAGGACGGATATTTCTGGTTTCAGGGAAGAATTGATGATGTTATTAACTCCTCTGGAGAGCGCATCGGTCCTTTTGAGGTGGAGAGCAAGCTTCTGGAGCATCCTGCCGTAGCGGAAGCAGGAGTCATTGGCAAACCAGATACTGTACGAGGAGAGATCATTAAAGCTTTTGTCGCCCTGCGTGATGGCTATACCGCGTCGGAAGCGTTACAACAGGACATTTACCGCTTCGTCAAGGAAGGGCTGTCTGCTCATGCTGCTCCGCGTGAAATTGAATTTAAGGAAAGGTTACCCAAAACCCGTTCCGGCAAAATTATGAGACGTGTGCTGAAAGCTTGGGAGCTTAACCTTCCTACAGGTGACTTGTCTACTATTGAGGATTGAATTGATGCATGTTTGCACCAAAAAGGAGTCTCCATAGCTATTATAGCTATGGAGACTCCCTTTTTTATTAGGGTGAACTCATGCATCTCACCCAAACTATCGCTTCTTGTTTTTGTTTTGAACTATGGACGAACGGCTCCAGAAGGAGCTGATTCCCCCATGGTATTCATGGAAGTAACACGGAACCAGCCTTTGGGCTTGCGGCCTGGTTTATACTCAAAGCTGGTGTTTGCGGTAGAGCCTATGTTTTTAAAAGGCTCCGCACCGCTTTCACTGTAATATACGTTATAGGCTGTTATAGCGTCCGCAGGCTTTCCTGCACTCCATTGGAGGACTACGGACGTGCCTGCAGCTTTAGCTTGGGGCTGCCCAGGAGCTGTAGGAACTTCTGTAGGCTGCGCACCTGTTCCATCTCCCTCGCCCGGAATATCTGGTGACTCAGAATCTGCAGGTGGCACTACAGGCGCTGCACTTGCTTGGGTACTTGGCCCAGATTCATGTCCTCCCACATCAACGGCGGTCACATAGTAACTTGCGCTGCTTCCACCAGGGCTATCAGAGAATACCTTGGAGCCATCAGCCATGACAACCTTACCAAGCCGTTGGAAGCTGCCTCCATCTGTAGAACGATATAGACGGTAACCTACAACATCACTGTTTCCGCTTGGGCTAAAGCTAATTATGGCTTTGCCATCACTATAGCTTACGCTGACGCTAGATGGAGCGTTAGGAGCTGCCCCATCGTCCTTGCGTGGATCAATCTGAGTAGGTGCTTCTTTATCTGCATCTTGAGGCAGATAGTAGGACAACGAATTATGCCGTCTCATCACTCTAAAGGCTTGCTGAAGCTCTTTAATCAATTCTGAGATTGGCTTTTCCCGTTTTCTAACAGTCCGTTCATACAACATATCATCTGGCGTACCATCACGTGGAATGTAATTTACACCCTGATAGGTAATGTATTTCGCACGGGTAACACCATTTTCACTGTTTTTGGGTAAATATTTACTGTTATAAATGTCTGAACCATAGGCGGACGCTGTCCGGCTTACAATACCGTCAGGTCTCTTGAAACTGTCCGTTTGGAATAACTGAGAATCTTTAGCCGTTACTTCATTCATGATTAGAGCCCATAGACGACGAGCCCGCTCTTTTTGTGCTTTCGTTTCAAGCTTATTGACAGGTTGCTTGTAACCAACCCACACTCCCAGCGTGACGTCAGGCGTAAAACCCTCGAACCACACATCGGTGTAGGATTGCGTAGTACCTGTCTTGCCAGCGATCGGAATCTTGCCGGATTGATTAAAGTTACGCTTCACCAGTCTGCCTGTGCCTTCCGATACGGCTGTACGTAACATATCTGTCATCAGGTAGGCGGTTTGTGGTGTGAAGGCCTGTACAGGATTAGGCTGATGCTTGTATACAATATTGCCTTGCGAATCCACGATCTTTTCGATCATGTAGGCATCATTAAACACACCGCCATTTGGGATGGCTCCATATGCATTGGTTAGTTCCTCAACGGTTACCCCGTGGGCCAAGCCGCCGAGTACACCAGTTTGGGCGTTGTTATCACTTGGTTCCAAGGTGGTAATACCCAGTTTTTTAGCAAAAGCCCAAGCCTTATTAATCCCTACCTTTTCGTTAAACAGCTTGAGTGCTATCGTATTTAGCGATTGATTCAGTGCATAACGCGCTGTGACTAATCCTTGGTAGCGGTTGTTGGCATTTTTCGGGATGTGATATCCATTACTGCCATCTTTCAAAATAATAGGAGCATCATCCACAATCGTGCCAGGTTGTACAAGACCGCTGTCCAAAGCAGGCAGATAAGCAGCAATCGGTTTCATGGCTGAACCCGGCTGGCGTACCATCTGGGTAGCATAGTTCATTTGCTCTTTTTGGAAGTCCCGACCTTCCATCATACCGAGAATGGCGCCGGTTTTATGCTGAATCAGAATGGCCGCCGCTTGCTCGTCACCCTTGGTTTTACTTGTAGCAGAGAAGTTGTCCTTATTTTCTGCAATTTGACGCATGGATTTGTACACGCTCTTATCAATGGTGGTATATACCATATAGCCGCCTGTGCGAAGCTGCTGTTCAGCTTCTTTGAGCATGTCGTTATCATCCTTGATTTTGGTATCTGCACTGGCATTAGCTGCTTGACTCGGATTGGTGACAGACATGAGTGCCTGAGCAGCTTGCCGCTCTGTTTCCATCATAAGATATGGATAGGTGTTATAAGCCTTAACAGTGCGTGGTGCTAGAGATTTTTTGATATCAAAAGCCATCGCTTCATCATATTGTGCTTTATTGATTTTGTTCTCCTCCAGCATTCGGCTGAGCACCAGGTGCTGGCGGTTAATCGCTCTTTTAAATCCGGCTTCATTAAACTCACCTTTACCGTTGTAAGCAGAATAAGAAGAAGGGAGTTGCGGCAGACCTGCCAGATAGGCAGCTTGGGCTACATTAAGCTTGCCCAAATCATTCTCATTAAAAATACCTTTGGCCGCTGCTTTAATACCAAAGACGTTGTAACCGCTTGATCCGTTACCGAAAGGTACCTTATTGAGATAGGCTGTAATTATTTGCTGCTTGCTCAGGAAGCGCTCAAGGCGCAGAGATAGCAAAATTTCTTTGACCTTGCGGTCATCCGTACGATCAAGATTTAAAAAGACACGACGTGCAAGCTGCTGGGTAAGCGTACTCCCTCCAGTTTGTACGGATTCATGTAGTGCCTTTTGCTTCACAGCACGCAGCGTTCCCGACAAATCGACACCTTTATGCTCGTAAAAATGATTATCTTCAATGGCAATAACTGCGTCAATGACGAGCTGAGGAATCTCCTTAAACGTAACAGGTCTTCGATCTTCCTCGGTCCGAAGCTGCCCGATGGGAGAGCCATCATTAAAATAAGCGAAGCCTGTAATTGCATTTTTATCTACTTCCTGTAGAATCGTAGATCTGGAACGCACGGGCTCGTTTTTTACAATAGAAGCAACATAGCCAGCGGCGGTTCCCCCTGCGAATAGTGCCCCCATAAAACCGATGATGACGACCCACTTTATGACACGGCCGAGCCTTCGCATGGTTCTCCGTAAGCGGGAAGGCTTAGGCTCTGATACATTGTTTTTTTCTTCAACCATTAAGTCTTCCTCCTTTATAACAGCCATTATTATAGCATAAAATTACAAAATGAACCCATATGCTAAAAAGCCTGTCTTTTGGTGTCGTTGACTACATAAAAACAGTGTGTTATAAATAGGTCAAAGTAAATATCGTGAAAAGCAGAGAAAGACTTCAGTAGAAGGCGGAATCACGTTGTGCAGAGAGCCGATGGGTGGTGTGAATCGGTAGCGTCCCTCCTTTGAATTACCGTCTGGAGCTGTCTGGATGAATGGAAGCTTTTGCAGGTTTGCGAAGCTCTCCATAGTAATCCGGTACCGGGTGTAAACCCGTTATAGGAATGAAGTGAAAGAAACGTTGGTTTTTTGCATACGTTTCTTTAATTAGGGTGGTAACGCGAGTAGCTCCTTCTCGTCCCTTGGGATGAAAGGGGCTTTTTGGTTTGTTTAAATAGTAATTATTGGATGGAAAATAGGAGGGATTCAGGATGAAGTGGGAAGAATTGAAGCCTGAGCAACAGGCAGAGGTAGAACGACAACTAGAAGTGATCCGTCGTGGAGTAGCGGAAATTGTACCTGAGGATGAGCTGAAGCGTAAGGTTATTAAATCGGTTGTTAGCGGCGAGCCACTTAAAATTAAGCTGGGTCTAGATCCGTCTGCACCCGATATTCATATCGGACATACGGTTGTTATGCACAAACTGCGCCAGTTCCAGGAATTAGGGCATCAAGTGCAACTGATTATCGGAGATTTTACAGGCAGAATTGGTGATCCGACAGGTAAATCGGAGACCCGCAAGCAACTGACTGAGGAAGATGTACAACGTAATGCACAAACATACAAGGAACAAATTTTTAAGATTCTCGATCCTGAAAAGACAAAGGTATACTACAATTCCGAATGGTTAGGACCGATGTCTTTTGCGGATGTGGTAACTCTGTCTGCCAAAGTAACGGTTGCCCGTATGTTGGAGCGGGATGATTTTACAAAAAGGTACCAAAACGGCTTGCCGATCAGCATCCATGAGTTCTTTTACCCGCTGATGCAGGGCATGGACTCTGTGGCTCTCCAAAGCGATATAGAATTGGGAGGAACAGACCAAAAGTTTAATCTGCTGATGGGCAGAACCCTGCAAAAGGAATACGGAGTAGAACCGCAGGCAACCATTACATTGCCACTGCTTGAGGGGCTTGATGGCGTTCAAAAGATGAGTAAAAGTTTGGGTAACTACATTGGTGTGGATGAGGAGCCAAATGAAATTTATGGTAAATCGATGTCCGTTCCTGATGAGTTGATGCTGAAATATTTTGAGCTTGCAACGGATATTACCAATGAGGAGCTGGCAGAGCTGGCGAAAGGTGTTAAGGAGGGTTCGGTGCATCCACGTGATGCCAAAATGAAACTGGCCGGAACATTAGTGCGCATGTACCACGGTGAAGAGGCGGCAGAAGCGGCCAAGCAGCATTTTGTGACTGTATTCCAACAACGCGCGCTTCCTGATGACATTGAAGAATTCACCTTAACAGCAGATCAGTTAGAAGAAGGTGGCGTTCGTGTGATCCAGTTGCTGACTCATCTAGGCTTTGCAGCATCTAACGGTGAGGCCAAGCGTAGTATTCAGCAGGGGTCGGTCAAAATTAATGAAGAGAAGTGGACCGATGTGAACGAAGCATACAAGCCGCAGGAAGGCGACATTGTACAGGTAGGTAAACGGAAATTTGCTAAGATCAAGCTTGGATAATTAAAATACATTTAAAAGCAGCGTTGAGATTGATCTCGTATCTCAGTGCTGCTTTTTTTATTTCTACCAAGCGAAAAGCCGTGGTAAACTTAGCACAAATAATCAAACAAATAGATACAGAGTTTTACATAATGAATACGTGGGTTGCCCAATGTGGGTGAAGTCTAGATAAATAACAAGTGTGGGGAAGGATTATATGGACTACTTTAAACGAATTCAGTGTGCGATTGAGTTTATTGAATTGAATCTCCGGGAAGATTTAAAAATTGCCGAGATTGCTTCACAGGCATACTTTTCAGCTTTTCATTTCCAGCGGGTTTTTCAGGCCATTTCGGGTTTTACAGTTCAACAATATATAAGAAGGAGAAGATTGTCCGAGGCGGCAAAACGGCTAAAGCAATCCAACCAAAAGGTATTGGACATAGCTATTGAGTATCAGTACAACTCGCAAGAAGCTTTTACTCGCGCTTTTGAAAAAAGTTTTGGGATCACCCCTGGGAAATATCGTAACTGTGATATTGAGCTTTCTGATCAAAGTAAAATCAATTTTCTGGATTACAAAAAAAACGCAACGGAGGAATTAGAGGTGAACAAGCCTGTGATACTGCAACTCGAAACGACCAAAATTGTAGGATATGAATATAAAACAAATCTCAATAATGAGCAGCATTATAAAGAAATCCCAGGATTTTATGAACACTTTGGCGCACATGAATATTTTATGTGTATTCCAAATAAAATCGCACCGGGAATGTCATATGGGATTGCCTGTCGATTTGAAGACAACGGTGCATTTTCATTTGTGGTGGGTGAGGCCGTTGAAGAAGAATCAAAAGAACTGGCTGAGGGTTTCATATATATGGAGATTCCAGCAGGAAAGTATGCTGAGTTTGACGCTTCAGGTTCAAATGGACGAGTTCAGAGTATACGAGATTTTATCTACGGCACATGGCTTCCTAATTCTAATTTTGAACGGAGGGAGGGACCTGATTTTGAAATTACGGACGTGATGAATTCCTATCCTGATCATTTGAATATGAAAGTGTACATCCCTATTGAATAAAACTCTCAGGCTTAATGCGTGGGGAATATAAAAAGCACCCGAATGAATTCGGGTGCTTTTTGGTGCTAATGCAAGGATTAGCGGTTGTAGAATTCGACGATTTGTTTTTCATCGATATCTTGGGACAATTCAGCACGCTCAGGCAAACGAATGTATTTACCTTCCAGAGCTGCGTCATTGTACTCCAGGTAAGCTGCCAAGTGGTTACGGTTTTCCAAAGCTTCTTTGATGGAAGACAGGGAACGACTTCTTTCACGAAGACCGATCACGTCGCCAAGGCTTACTTGGTAAGAAGCGATGTCAACTTTTTTGCCGTTCACAGTAACGTGACCATGAGCTACCAATTGACGTGCGCCTGCACGGGAATTAGCAAAGCCAAGACGGAATACAAGGTTGTCCAGGCGGCTTTCCAGCAAGAACATGAAGTTCTCACCAGCGATACCGTGCATGTGTTGAGCTTTGTTGAACAGGGTACGGAATTGTTTTTCACCCAAACCGTACATGTGGCGCAGCTTTTGCTTTTCTTGAAGCTGCATACCGTAGTTACTGATTTTTCTCCGTTGGTTTGCACCATGTTGTCCCGGAGGGAAAGGGCGTTTCAATTCTTTACCTGTGCCGCTCAGGGAAATACCGAGACGACGGCTCAATTTAAATTTAGGACCAGTGTAACGTGCCATTATAGAGTTAACTCCTTCATAATTAAAATTTGAGTTGGGGCTCTCTTTGCGCTCCAATTTGTTCGGCGCTACCTAGTAAGGTGAGACGCACTACTGACAGAAAAGTTCAGCCGCTGTCCTGTCAGCAACAAATAAGATGAGGGTGACACAAACTGTTACGCCCAAAATTTAAGATCCGCACAGTAGATAGTTCTGCCGTACAGTCTTTTTCAATAATATATATTATATGGTATAGTGGGTCAATGTCAAGAAGAGAAAAAGAATGAAAACGTCAAAATTTGTCGATAGGGCTTTAGAACTAAAAAAGTGGGACGAATTTCTGAAAAATGGATGCAAATTTCTAAAGTTGAGAGTAAAATAGATCATATTATGAGCTATAGTGGTGTATAGCCGCTGTCTTGGTACAGCTAATTTTGCTGTGAAGGAGCGCCTTAATATGTCGGAATTTTCAACAACGGATCAGCAAACGCTTGACAGTAAAACAGTGCAGGCTAGCGGTGCTCCGCTGTTTGATGATAAAGGATATACGTCTTTTGCCTGGCTCCAGAACATGGATATGACACCCTATGATTACCCCTATATTAATCAGCTTCTCGTCCAAGGATATCGGAATTGGTTACAGCAGAGCAATGGTATATCCTGGATCAGTGAAGAGTATACTGCTGTCTTTAATTTTACAGGTGTTCGGGTTGCTGGTAGGGAAGAGGATGATGACGAGGATTTAGAGTTGGTCGAGCGTTGTTGCATATCTAGAGAGATGGAAGTGAGCCAGCGTAAACTTCGAGATGGGAGCCTTGCATTTGTATACATGGTCCCCATATTATGCCGCAATTACAAGAGAGAGCCTTTCGCCGCTCTTCGTTTTACACGGCCTGCTCAACATTCTGTCTCGAATCAGGACGCATTGTTAGTGGCTTCTTTGCATTTTAGATCCTGCTTTTACTCGAAGTTTGAGTATATATTTATGGAAGATATCCTAGGGATGCAGAATCGGAGCGAACGTGAGGGCAGACGCCGCTCTATTTTATTTCAGATTGTAAAACGGATGCATGACAAGATTGATGTGGAAGGCGTGCTGGATGAAGTATTTGGAAGTATCGCCTATTTGTTTCCCCATGTGGATATCACGTTGTATATGAGTCAGGATCGGCACAGTCGAAATCCTCAGGTCAAGCCTTTGTTGCTGCATGAACGGGACGAGGATGTATGTGTCCGTGCATTTATGAAAGGGCAAATGGCTGTGAATGAGCCTGCTGGTCCACAAGATGAAATAACTGAAATCGGTATCCCGTTACGTGGTAAGCAGGGCGTATATGGTGTTTTCCATATGATTCTTCCGGCAGGTGCGGATAGTATGGAAAAAGTGGACGTAGAGCTGATTGCGATGATGGCAGATACAGCTGGCACCGCATTTGAAAATGCGAAGCTGCTGGAGCAATCAAATGTACTTATCCATGAATTGCGGCTCATTAATGAGTTGGTTCAGCGCTTGAATCAGAGCCTGAAATTAAATGAAATATTTGAGTTTGCCGTGCAGGAGTTATTAAAAATGTTCATGGCCGACTTTTGTTGTATTGTGCAGCTGGATCAGGATGGAAGTTGCTTTAGGGTGATGTCAAGCAATGTTGAAAGTTTAAAGCTGGAGAGTTACCCTCGTGAAGGCGGATTTGCTGGACTGATATGCAAAACAGGAGAGCCTGTGATTGTGTCTGACTATAGGAAGGATGGAAAGATATCCTCTCGGTTTATGGATGCGACGGACTCTCAGTCTTTGATGGCTGTGCCTATGAAGAACAGGGGGACTCCTAGAGGGGTTATATTATTATCGAGCAAGCTCCCACACTTTTTTTCTTACGATAATTACAAGATGCTGCAAATGCTGGCTCCTCATATCGGACTGGCCGTAACTAATGCTATGCTGCATGCCGAGGTGCGGCGTCTCGCTAATATGGACATGCTAACAGGTTTATATGTGCGTCATTATGTAGACCGAATCATTCAGGAGCATCAGGAAAAGGATTTCTGTGGCTCGCTTATTTTGGTCGATATTGACCAATTCAAGCAGGTGAATGATACGTATGGCCACCAGACGGGGGACGAAATTCTGAAAAGCGTCAGCAATATTGTTCGCTCGGCGACCCGTGATGAGGATGTATGTGCCAGATGGGGCGGAGAGGAGCTTGCCATTTATTTGCCGCAGCTGGGGGTGCAGCAGGCACTGGGGTATGCAGAAAAAATACGTAGCCGTGTACAATATGAAACTAATCCTCAGGTGACTGTTTCTTGCGGGATTGCTGAATGGAACTGGCTGGACGAGCAGATCAGTATCGAATCTTTATTTTATAGGGCTGATATGGCCTTATATGAAGCAAAAAATGAAGGCCGTAATCGTATAGTTATTGATCATATAGGCGATGTGTAGAGAATATTCCTTAGGGAATGTTCTCTTTTTGTTTTGCATAACCGTTTGTAGACAGGTAATCCTAAGCGTAGCTATAACATGGATGTTCTAAAACAGAATTTTTATCATGATTTATACTCATGTTTAGGATAGGACGGATGATGGTATGCATTGGAGAAAGCAATGGGTAATGCGGGGCTGTGTGTTTCTAATTATATGTGTGTTAAGCGGTTGTGTACTGGATCGACAATATACTCCTGAGCAGATTTTTAGAAGAGCTGTTGCAGGAATGGCTGGCAGAGAGAGGATAACATTTAGCGGACAGACTGGAATCAGAACTGACGATGGTCTGCCTACGGCTAAACAGTTTGAATATCGCGGGAAGCTAAGAAATCACGATGAATTAATCATGCACTGGGGATCTACAGAGGCTTTCCGTAAGCAAGGCGACTATGTAGCACTAAAAGAAGATAAGTCCGAGCCTGGTGTTACACATGAACGATTTCTTCGTCAAAATGGGAAATGGATTGCGCTGACATCTGGGGATACTTCTATGGTTCAAAATGGCATGTTAAATCGCTTCAATCCGATTCAGGAGCTCGAGGAATTAAATACACTGAATAAGAGCATTCGTATGGAAAAGGGAGCTGCCCGGGGAACTTGGGTGGTGAGGATTGAACCAGAGCCTGCCTCGGCAAAGCGTTGGTTAAAAGAACGTTTAATGGAAGAGATGAATACGTTAAATCCTCAAATCAGGATATTAAAAACGCAGCATACAGAAACGAACCAAGAGCTGCAACAAAAGCTGAGCCAAGTATGGAAGCAGAGTTGTGAGGATATGAACAACCAGCTGGAGCATTCCAGTGTGCAGACTGTGTACCATTTAACTATAGATCGCCAAACGGGTTTACCCTTAAAGCTGTCATCAGAATGCCGAATTTCCCGACAGGTTGCGAATGAAGAGCTGCATCAAGAGGTTCTGATCACCCGAGTTGCTTTTGAGGACTACAAGTAACGGAGCGGGCATGATACAATGGAATTTGAATTAACCGTTGTTCAAAAAGAGTGAAATAAAGAAGGAGAGACACTACATGAAAGATCCTAGAATACTTAAGCTGGCGGAAAATCTGGTAGGTTACTCTGTTGAAGTGCAGCCTGGAGAAAATGTATTGATCGAAATGATTGGTACAGAGCGTGACTTGCTTAACGCCATCATTCATGAAGTTGGTAAAAAAGGCGGAAATGTTTTTGTTCAGCTTACAGATCGTAAGGTGCAGAGCGCTATGCTTCGCAATGCGACAAAGGAAATGCTGGAAACTTGGGCTGAAATTGACCTCAACCGGATGAAACAAATGCACTGTTACATCGGAATTCGTGCGGGCGAAAATGTAAATGATCTGTCAGATGTACCGGAAGATAAAATGAAAATGTATAATTCAATTTATCAGCATGCGGTACATAGCGAACAACGAGTGAAACACACAAAATGGGTAGTGCTGCGTTATCCGAATGACAGCATGGCTCAATTGGCCAATATCAGCACCGAAGCATTCGAAGATTTTTATTTCGATGTATGTAACCTGGATTACGCAAAAATGGACAAGGCTCAAGATGCATTGGCAGACTTGATGAATCGGACAGACAAAGTACGGATCAGCGGTCCAGGTACTGACTTGAGCTTCTCTATCAAGCAAATCGGAGCCATTAAGTGTTCGGGTCAATGCAATATTCCGGATGGCGAAGTATACAGCGCGCCTGTACGTGATTCAGTTAACGGAACTATTAGCTATAATGCACAAACCCTGTATAATGGAATTACCTTTGAAAATGTTAAATTCCGTTTTGAAAATGGTAAAATCGTGGAAGCGACAAGCAACGATACAAAGCGGTTAAATGATATTCTCGATTCCGATGAGGGAGCACGCTATATTGGCGAGTTTGCCATCGGGTTTAACCCACACATTTTACACCCAATGAAGGATATTCTGTTTGACGAGAAGATTGCAGGCAGCTTGCACTTTACACCAGGTCAAGCTTATGAAACGGCGGATAACGGTAACCGTTCTTCGATTCATTGGGATTTGGTATTGATTCAACGTCCAGAATATGGTGGCGGTGAAATTTATTTTGATGATGTTCTAATCCGTAAGGACGGCATATTTGTGCTGCCTGAGCTGGAGCCTTTAAATCCTGAAAACTTGAAATAACGATATCTGTTCTTGCTGAGAAAGCGATTTCAATGTATCATAATGAATGAGCATTGATACACGACAATCCAGTAAAGCGAGGGATCTTACTATGTCCAACAATAATGCGGCGGTTGTTGAAATTGCACAGACGGCGAGCAAATTCACTTCTTCCATCGTCCTTCATTCCGAAAATAAGTATATTGATGTGAAAAGTATACTGGGCTTGTTTACGACGTTGGTCAGCAGTCACAGTTATGAGCTGCATGTTCACGGACCTGACGCCGAGGAAGCCAAAAAAGCGATTATTGAGGTGTTCCAGAAGCACGGGCTGCACATTTCAGTAGCCACCTAACTTATTGAGGAAGCAAAAGCATCCCTACCTGTAACTGTAGGGATGCTTTTTTTGTCAGGTTCTTGTATTAGCCTGCAATTTGGTCTAATATTAAGGTTAGGACGTCTTGTGCGACATTGAGACATAGGGGGGAAGAATCCATGACTTCATCTGATTTGCAGGAACAATTGAATATCAAGGCCATTAATCTGCTTCAGGAAGATGCAGATAAAATAAAGAAGCTTATTGAAGTACAGATGGAGAATCTGGCAACCCGTTATTGCCCTCTCTATGAGGAAGTGCTGGATACTCAGATGTACGGATTTTCCAAGGAAGTGGATTTTGCGGTTCGCGCCGGACTTCTTCCGGAAATGGTAGGTAAACAGCTGGTCAGTGAGCTGGAACGCAATCTGGCTATTCTATATGAGGCCATGAATAATAAGGCTAATTAGAAAGACGGTTGAATTGATGAGAGCATGCGAAGTTTGAGAGCATGCTTTTTTTGATGCCATTTTTTAAAAAGGGGACGAGAGGTTGCTTATAGCATTCACCTTTGCCCTTGAATTTTTACAGTTTAAGGGGTTATATCGTCTTAAAAATTCAAGGGCATTAGTGATCAGAAGAATAAACGAAATGCGAAGAAGTCATTACAATGTAATCTACATTTTAAACTTTGGAAGCTACACCAGGAAGAAGGATACACCCAACAATACATACACTACCAGCAGCATGAGTCCCTCATACCAGTTGGTTGAGCCGTCCTGAGTGATGGATTTGGCGATAAATACAGCGACGGCAATGGCTACCAATTCAATGGTGGTGAAAACGATATTCATCGTGTTTCCCATAAAGTAACTGACAAAAATCAGCACAGGGGCAACGAATAGGGCAATTTGCAAACTGCTGCCGACAGCAATTTCAACAGATGCACCGATTTTGTTCTTCATGGCTAGTAAAATGGCAGCGCTATGTTCGGCCGCATTACCAATAATAGCGACAAGAAATGCACCCACAAACAATTCGCTGAGTCCAAATTGAGTCGTAAATACTTCCAGTGTACCTACCAGCCATTCGCTGACAAAAGCGACCATAACGGTAGCGAGTACCAAATAGGCAATGGATTTATTTCTAGACCATACAGGGGCATGCTCATGCGGCAATTCTTCATCTTTTTGTTCGGTCACGTCAGCTAAATAGTCCTTATGCGTAATCATAGAAAAAATAAGCCACGCAATATACGCGACAATGAGCGTGCCTGCAACAATGAGACTGAGTGTATCTGACTCGCTATCCGTGATCACATGTGTGTTCAGAAAGACAGCTGGAACGAACAAGGCAATAACAGCCACAATCATCAGGGAGCCGCTTAATCCAGCCAGCGATATATTGAAATTTTGCACTTTATATTTCAATCCGCCAGCGAACAGACTCGCTCCGAGCACCAGCAGCAGATTGCCGATGATCGAACCCGTAAGACTGGCCTTTACCATATCGTAAAGACCTTCTTTGACGAGAAAAATGGCGATGATCAGCTCGGCTGCGTTACCAAAGGTGGCATTTAAGAATCCACCTAAACGTTGACCAGCATAATGAGCAACACTTTCAGTCGCCCTACCGAGAAAACCGGCTACGAATACAACAGAAATCGCACAAATGACAAATTGGGCTATGGCATTCCAATGTGTGTAATGAGCGACTGCACTAAGAGCAAATGTCGCTATAAGCAAAGCGGGAGATAACCATTTTTTCAATGAAGAGCACCTCGATATCAATAGATGTGTACAAGTTTGGTGAATACTGTCACTTGTATGGATTTTTCTAAATTAATATACCCAAAATGATATAGGTTGTAAACGAACGATGTTTTTATACGTAAGGTTTGCATTTGGAGTGGCTGAGGCTTTACAATACAAATAAAGGATGGATGAAGGGGGACATAGGTCATGGCAGAGCAAATTCAACAACTGGAAGCAGGAAACATCAAGATTTCCAACGATGTCGTAGGAAAAATTGCCGGGATGGCCGCATTAGAGACACCAGGCATTGCTGCAATGTCAGGCGGCTTATCGGAAGGCTGGGCCAAAAGGCTGAGCGGTAAAAATGTGCAAAAGGGCGTATCAGTGGAGGTTGGACAACTGGAAGCTGCCATTGATCTACGTATTATCGTGCTCTACGAAACACCTATTCATGAGGTGTCCCGAATTCTTCAGCAAAATGTGCGAGAAGCCGTCGAAAGCATGACGGGGTTGCGGGTCGTGGAAGTGAACGTAAAAGTGGAAGGTGTCGCGTTCAAGGACGACGCAGTGTAATAGAACCACTTCGTGCTAAATGGACATTTTTCACCAATGGTATAGATGCCGGGAATTCCGTGCGATAATCCGCATAAGAACACGAAAACTGGTGGTTATAAAACGCCAGTTTTCGTTTTGTGAATCTGCTGGTTAACATTTTGCAGACGGACCTGTAGTTATATACATATACAAAAAAAGAACTTCCAATGCCACCGTGATTAGTGGTCATATGGAAGTTCTTTTTTTAGCGGTAACGGTTGGTTCTACGAGTTTGAAAGCGAGTGGGAACTTCATTACGAACAGTCACCCCTGTGGTGCGTTCTTGCACTGCTTGTTTGGTGTTCTCACGAGAAATACTGAGCATGATGCCCATAGAAAACATCATGACAAGCAGGGAGGAACCACCAAAGCTAATAAACGGAAGAGTTACGCCAGTGATTGGAATCGTTTGGGTTACCCCGCCGATATTAATGAAGGCCTGAATGGCGATCAGACCCATGATGCCAGTGCCCACCAACGTTCCGAACGGATCATGGCAACGCAGAGCAATGATCATGCCTCGCCAAATGAAATACAAATATAGCATTAGGAAAATGGCTGTTCCGATAAATCCGAATTCTTCACCAATAACTGAAAAGATAAAATCATTAAACGAATTGGGCAGATAATGAAGCTTGATAATGCCTTTACCAAATCCCGATCCGTTTAAGCCGCCTTCGCCAATAGCTTGCAGGGACTGCACCAGATTGTATCCTGTGCCTTGTCTATACTTCTCGGGATTAAGAAAGGCTTGAAAGCGTCCGATTTTATAATCTTGCTTGGCAGCAGTAGCTTGTCCATTTGCGCTGTCGGAATCTCCTCCAAACAACGATCCAATACCAAATACGATGGAAGCGCCTAGCACGAGCAGGATGATTGATGCTGTAATGTGTTTGACGCTGGCTCCCCCGGCATAAATAATCAGGCCGCTGGTGGCTACCAAAATAAAGCAGGAGCCTAAATCCGGTTGAAGCATGATGAGTCCTGCGACAGAGCCTACAATGACCGTTACAGGTATGTAGCCAGTCCGCAAATCTCTAAACCGATCTCCTTTTTTGACAATTAGTGCGGATAAGTAAAGGATGATGGATATCTTTGCGAGTTCTGTTGGCTGGAAGCCAATACTACCAAATCTGAGCCAGCTTTTTGCACCATTCAGAGAGCCTGTAAAAAGAACGATGATTAGCAGTAATATGGTTATGAAAAATAAAGGCACAAAAAGCTTTTTATATTTTTCCATCTTAATATTCATAGCTACCAGCATAATAAAAAGTCCAAGTATAGCAAATGCGGACTGGCGCTTTACAAAATATAAAGAGTCAAAATTGTATTCTTTATTCAGCAGAGCTACGCTGGAGCTGGAGCTAAATACCATGATTACACCGAATCCAACCAGCAACAAAGTGAGGATCAGCAATTGGAAATCCGGTGTCCCTCTTCTTCGAGTCTCCGGCTTCGTATTTCTCATATCAGCTTCCCCCGGTATTCGCCGCAAGGTATATTCCTCGCAGACGTTTATCATTTTATCGTTTATCCATTTTATCATAGTATGTTTGATAGGCTTCTGCAACCATCTGGAGCAACAGATATCACAACAATTCCATATCTGCTACAATAGGATAAAAATAAAGACTTGAGAGAAACGGCGCGTATGGGGTAAAGCTACATGATTTATCGGAAACTTGCCCGATGTTTTAAAAGGAGAGGTGGAACATAATGACACAACAGGCGATGGACCAAACCTGGTTTAATCAATTACAACAAAACATGGTGGAGTGGCGTAGACATTTACATAAGAATCCCGAAATTTCTTTTCAGGAAAGTAAAACTGCCGCTTTTGTAGCGGATAAACTAGAGAGCTGGGGATTAGATGTTCGCCGACAGGTAGGGGGACACGGTGTTGTAGGTACCATTCGTGGTGCCAAACCTGGACCTGTGGTTATGTTGCGCGCCGATATGGACGCTCTTCCTATTCAGGATGAAAAGGAATGTGAATATCGCTCCAGTGTGGATGGGGCCATGCATGCTTGCGGACATGACGGACATACGTCTGTTTTGCTTGGGACAGCATACTATTACAGTCTGAACCGCGATGAGCTGGAGGGAGAAATTCGGTTTTTGTTCCAGCCTGCGGAGGAATTGCTGCCTGGGGGTGCGGTTAATGTCATCAAAGATGGCGTACTGGAAGGTGTGGACGTTATTTATGGCATCCATTTATGGACACCCTTCTCGGTCGGGACCGCTGCGAGTTGTGCAGGGCCGTTGATGGCGGCTGCCGACGATTTTTATATTGAAATTGCAGGTAAGGGTGGGCATGGCGGTATGCCCCAGTCCACTAATGATAGTGTGGTGGCAGGCTCAGCTCTTGTTATGCAACTGCAGAGTATCGTAAGCCGTTCAGTCGACCCGTTAAAGCCTGCTGTGTTGACGGTGGGAACGATCCAAGGGGGCTCTGCGCAAAATATAATTGCAGAAACCTGCCGCTTGAGTGGAACCATTCGTACGTTTGATGAGCAGACCCGGACGGTCATGAAAGAGCGATTGCATGAGGTAACTGAGCTTACAGCAGCAACATATGGGACATCAGCAAAAATTCGTTACATTATGGGATACCCGCCAGTTGTTAACGATGCCCAGGAAGCATCCCGCTTTTTTAAGGAAGCAAAGCCTGTGTTCGGCGAGGGGAATGTACAGGAAGCGCCAAAGTTGATGCCTGCCGAAGATTTTGCGTATTATTTGGAACGTGTGCCAGGTTGTTTTATGTTCGTCGGGGCGGGTAATCCGGCCAAAGGAGCAATTTATCCGCATCACCATCCAAAATTTGATTTTGATGAGGATGCCATGATCAACGCAGTTCGTCTGTTTATTGCCATGTCTACCGGATATGTTGCTGGACGAAAAGAAGGGGCAATTAACGGCTAATACGAGCTAAATTGGGAAGGGTCCAATCTGGAGTATGAGCTGAATGAAATGGGGTACCCTACTCTTGAAAAGGAGGGAGTACCCATGAAAAAGGTTCAGGAAGTTATGACTAAAAAATGTGTAACGGTTACCCCGCAGGACAATATTTACGAAATAGCGGTCAAAATGAAAGACAATGATACTGGTTTTATCCCAGTTGTGGAAAGCGAAGGCAGTGATAAGTTGATCGGTGTGGTAACAGACCGTGACCTTGTGATTCGCGGCTACGCAGCTAAAAATTCTGGTTCTGGTTCGGTGGATACGGTAATGACAACAGGTATTCGTACAGCCAGTGCTGACATGTCAGTGGACCAAGCAGCTGAACTGATGGCAGAACAGCAAATCCGTCGTTTGCCCGTGACGGAAGGAGACCGTCTGATCGGGATTGTTTCGATTGGGGATTTAGCGGTTCGTAATATTTTTGCAGACAACGCTGGAGAGGCGCTTAGCCAAATTTCCGAGCAGGTTCACTAGAAGGATAATATAGCAGGTACCAGTTTGGGACGGTCATTATCCCGAGCTTCTGATCAGGAGTTCAACCCGAGTGTGGGTTGGACTCCTTGCTATTCCGGTTGATATGCGAATAAACGGATAAGCTATTTGTTATAGAACTTTTGAGTGTCAGGAGGTAGTCATGAACCCAGATCATCCTTGTATTGTACAACGTGATTTTACCGTTCTGCTGGAAATGGGTTTGCCCGATTCGGAATGGGCCCGTTCACAGTTGCAGGTTTATGCAGAGCTGGTAAAAAGTCCGTCCGCTTTTCATACATATCACATCACTCCATTGTCGCTCTGGAATGCGGCCGCTCTCGGGTGGAGTGCTGAGGACATTCAAAATAGTTTGCACTCTATGTCTCGTTGGGATATTCCGCGTGATTTGTTGAGAGATATTGAACAGCTTGTATCTCGTTACGGGACGTTGACGCTGTCACGGGCAAGTGCAAAAGAAGAACAAATTTACGGCACTGATACGATTGACGCGAATCGTGATGAGCAAGAGTCAGACAGAGATACAAAGGCGAGTAAAACCAACACATACACAATAGGGGATCACTTGATCTTGACGGCAGAGACCCCAGCTTTACTGGATGAGCTATTAAACAAGAAAGAGCTAAAACAGCTTGGTTTGCTTCGCACCAATGAGACAAGTGCATCCGTACCGCCCGAAAATCGTGGCTTGCTCAAGCAGGAATTAACTCGCTTGGGATATCCTGTTGTGGATACGGCAGGTTATCTTGAGGGTAATCTGCTTCGTTTTACCTTGGGAAAGGGACAAACGGAGTTGCAGCTTCGTGATTACCAGGTGAAAGCCGCTGATGCATTTGAAGGTGCAGACGGCTTAGGGGGGAGTGGTGTACTAGTGCTCCCATGTGGAGCCGGAAAAACAGTGATCGGTATGGCAGTGATGAATCGCCTTCAGTGTGAGGTGCTCATTTTAACTTCTAATACTATCTCCGTGCGGCAATGGATCGAAGAATTGAAGCAAAAGACGAATATTCCTGTCGATTCTATCGGGGAATACAGTGGTCAGAAAAAGGAGGTGCGACCGATAACGGTGGCAACCTACCAGATTTTGACGCATCGTCGCACCAAAGACGGAGAGTTTGAACATATGAAGCTACTGAGTGAGCGGAAGTGGGGACTCATTATATATGATGAGGTACATTTGCTGCCTGCGCCAGTATTTCGAGCGACGGCTGATATTCAGGCTACCCGTCGTTTGGGATTAACAGCTACGTTAGTTCGAGAGGACGGGTGTGAGCGGGATGTGTTCTCTTTAATTGGACCCAAACGGTACGATATGCCGTGGAAGGAACTGGAACGACAGGGCTGGATTGCTCAGGTCGATTGTGTAGAGCTGCGTTTGCCCATGACCGCTGACCTTTTGGAGCGAAGTATGCGCGCTGAAGGCAGACAGCAATACCGAATTGCAGCCGAAAATCCGGCTAAGCTGGAGGCAGTACGCAGTCTAATGGAGAAACACAAGGGTCTACCCACGCTTATTATTGGTCAATATTTAGACCAGTTACGTAAATTGGCTCAGGAGCTGGACGTTCCACTGATTACGGGATCCATGACTCAGAGTGAGCGGGTGCGTTGGTTCGAAGCGTTTCGCAAGGGCAGTATTCAAACCCTATTGGTATCCAAGGTGGCGAACTTTGCGGTGGATTTGCCGGATGCAGCGGTGGCCATAGAAGTATCGGGTAGCTTTGGCTCACGTCAGGAAGAAGCGCAGCGACTTGGCCGCATTTTACGACCAAAGCCAGGCGAGAATAAAGCTTATTTTTATGCATTAGTGACAGAGAACAGTAGGGAGACGGATTTTGCAGCACGTCGTCAGCTGTTTCTGATTGAGCAGGGCTATGAATATGCGGTTTGCAGGTTTGATAAGACAATGGCTAGCAGAAGCCAGGAGGATGAGACAGAAGATGACGGAAAGAAAAAGGAGGCCTAATCAAGGATGGGCGTAACGAATACGCAAGGCAGCTGGAATGAGCTTTCAGCGGATGAACTGCTGGTGCTTAAACGATGCTTTATCCGGCATGCTGCACAACCTATGAGGGAAGAGGAGCCTGTGCAGCTTACCCAAGGTGCTTTAAGCGGAGTCGAAACAAAACTGGCACTGCATGGGCTTCGCACCCGGGGGTGGCTGGAGGCAGTCACCAAATCGTGGGGTGAGCGGATTTTATATATTCCGATTGATCGACTACCCGCTCTGTACGATATGCTGTTAGAGCAAACTCCAATGAACGGGATACATACGGATCATCCGATAACGGTACATGAAGCAATGACAGGACTGGAGTCGGAGTTGCTGCATGTGTTGTCACGTATTGCAATACAGGGGGTTCCTTTGACGGCCAAAGGAACCATACATAAGCGGTCATTGCAAAAATTAAATGAACTGACCCCCTTTCGTCCAGAGGACCTGGAGGGACTTGGGTTGCATTATGCGCATGCCGAGCTGTATCCTGTACAAACGGTGGTCATGATCGATTTACTACTTAGTTTGGGCCTGCTTGTGAAAGAAACTGTGTCTTTCCGCATTCAGGAAGCGGAACTGGCGACATGGATTCGCTTGTCTGCTGGGCAAATGCGCAAGCATATTTTTGCCACCCTCATGGAAAGGTACGGCAAGGCTGAAGCGCCCATACAGCATTTTCGCTATATGCTGTGTGCCGTCTCGCAGTATGTAGGTACGGATGGATGGGTATCTATTCAATGTCTGCTGCAATGGATGCTTCAGGTAGGCTTAATGCCGCAGAATCGTTTAAAGGGAAATGATTCTACGAACGGTACCCTTATAGACATTGTTCCTACAATCGCAAATCTCGAAGGGCCTGCGGAGGAAACGGTATCTGATTGTAATTTCATTGGACCTTTTATGGAAGATATAAAGGGTTGGTTGAAGGCCCTGACGGCTTTTGGAATGGGGGATTGGGGTCAGACCACATCAGGTGAATTGTGTTTTCGCTGGAATGTCTCTGTGACAGATCTGCTTCGTCCCTATCATGGTGAGGATACACATCAAGAGCAAGATGCCTTTTATGTGCAGCCTGATTTTGAAATATTAGTGCCGCCAGGTGTCGCATATGATGTGCGCTGGCGATTGGAATGCTGCTGTGAACGTGTGACAGGAGACCGGATGGTAGTATATCGGATCACCAGAGAGAGTATTACAGAGGCAATCGAGCTGGGCATGGAGGCCAAGGCGATTCCTGCTCTTTTGGACAAGTACAGTCGGACAGGGGTGCCAGAACATGTACGGCTGGCAGTAGAGCAGTGGGCAGGCGATGTCGGACGAACGGCTTTTGCGACGGTGACACTTCTGCGATGCGGTACTCAGGAGGATGCGGACATGGTTGCGCGTCATCCTGCATTAGAAGGATTACTGGAGCGACTCGGTGACAAAGATTTTATTATCCCGGTGCGCTCTGCTGACAAAATACGAAAAGCGCTCGCTGCAGTTGGATTAAGTCCGCGTCTTGAGCCAAAAGGTGCGGATGAGCCAGCTCATCATTATCCACTTTTGACGGAGACAGAGAACCTAGAAGCAGGCCGTTCCCTATTTTCACAAGAGGGAAGAGCTGGTCTGGTTTACACAGGGCGTACGTTGCATTTCTATGAACAAGAGCACACCCTGCCTGATCCGTTTGACTATTTTCCAGAAAGATCTACAGTACCCTCTTCATGGACAAAAGAATGGAGGAGTTACCATACGTCCACTTCCAGGCAGTTGATGGAGCAAGCGATCCGTTGGCAGGCGGCGGTGGGATTGCGTATCAGCGGGAAAGAGGTTAAATGGATACCGGAATCGGTGGTTTCTGGCGATCCCTGGAGTGTCACAGGCTGGTACGCCTCAGGAATGGATGAGGAAACACCTTCTCGTGCGACCTTGCAGCCAAGGGATTGGTCCGAGATGAGGCTGTTGGTTCCTTTTACATAGTCGTGTCAGGAAGTGCATGAAACTCCTTCTTCTCAAAAGAAGGATGTGGTATGATAAATGAGTCTACTTTTATTGGGTAGAACTTTATATAAAGTGAGATGACATTCATGAGCGTAGCCGAATTGAACACGGTCAATATGGCAGAAGTGCTTATTAACGCCTATGAATTGGGCGATATGGTCAACCGGTCCTTTGAGGTATCGGATTATTTATATTGGAAGCAGCGTGTGGAATCGAATCCGTCTATTCAGGCGTGTGTACGCAAGCTGGATGCCAAAAAGGAGCTTTTCGCTGAAACGGAGCGTTTTGGGCATTTTCATCCCAACTATCATGAAGCGAAGGACGCAGTGCAGGTCGTTGAACTGGAGCTGGAACAATTTGAGGCTGTTAAGGAGTTCAAACGGGCCGAAAAGGCGCTGGATGATATGCTTCATGCCATGTCTGAAACAATTGCATATTCCGTGTCCGAGACCATTAAGGTGCCGAGCAACGATCCGAATGTGAAAAAGGGCGGATGCGGCAGCGGAGGAAAATGCTCCTGCGGATAGGCCATAGGAATGATACGGAGGGGAGATGAAGCGAATGTTTGCCGAGCGGACAGGGTACATCATTTGGGTAAGCGATATCAAGGCTGCCCGCAATCTGGAGAAATACGGAAATGTCCACTATATTTCAAAGCGTATGCATTATGTAGTTATTTATATGAATGCGGATCGGGCAGAGGACACCGTTAAAAATATTCGCAGACTTTCCTATGTACGTAAGGTTGAGCGCTCTTTCCGAAATGAGATTAGGACGGAGTACAACGACGATAAGGAAAAGATGAAAGAATATGAAATATAAGCTTTGATTGTCTATACATTTAGAATTCTTAAAAAAGGTCAGCCTACGGGCTGGCTTTTTTTTGTGAAGCCAGGACTTTTGCATACTAATCTTAATGCTGTTAGACCTAAAAAATCTTTAAAAAACACCCATAAACTTCAATTTTGTAACTTGTAGTCCCGGGTCTGTTGAGGTAACATATGAATATATTGGTAGATATAAAGACCTATCTGGTGGGGAGAGTGATCCCGTGCGTGACAAGGCAATGCAGCGATGGAGTACATACGAACCGTTCTACGTGGAGATGGGCGATAAGAAAGTCGCCGATATCGTGATTACAAATCATGCGAAAACACGTTATTTAGATCGGGTAGAGCAGAAACAGTCCGAGACGAATCATATCGCCGCCTGGCTTTGGGAATGCCTGAAGCAAAACAGGATGGAGTCCTACTATCATAATGAAGAGGATGTATATTTAATTGATGGTGATCTGGTCGTTGTCGCCGAATTTGGTGAGTTGCCAGGTGAGATGGACATTGCGGGAAATCCGCTTCATAAGATGATTATCATTACCTTTTTGGGTCGGATGTCAGAGACTATCGAATTGAGGGACTTAAAATCTTACTATTCATGGCTGCGCCATTCGCGGCGCATGACACTGATGAAAAGCACTCGTAAGCAAAAATAGACGGTGATTTGGCGAACGGTTCCATTAGAAACCGCGCTCATTGACACCGTCGAGTTTGAGTAAAAGTATGCAGTTATCAGCTGCATGCTTTTTTATTTTGCAAGCATATAACTCCCCAATTCGGTAAGTTTACTCGGAAATTATTCGCCAGACGTTTTTCTTATGCTAAAATAAGGAGATCAGAGGGGAGAGGGCTGTCAATATGAACTTTCATCAGCTGCACATTTTTTATACCGTAGCGGAGCGCGGAAGCTTCTCGGCGGCGGCGCAAGCGCTGCATATGACGCAACCTGCGGTGACGATGCAAATTCAATCTTTGGAAGATTATTTTGGCACGAAGCTACTGCACCGATCGACTAAAAAAATTGAGCTTTCGGAGGCAGGAGCGACATTACTTCCTTTTGCAAAAAGAAGTATGCAACTGATCAGGGAAGCTGACGAGGCAATGTCTGCTTTTACTCACATGCTGGAGGGAAGATTGCATATTGGCGCCAGCCTAACGATTGGTGAATATATTGTGCCAAGAATGTTGGGCCCGTTTGGTCAGGAGTACCCTCACATACGCATGGCAATGAATGTAATGAATACGACTCAAATTATGGATGATATACTAAAGCATCAGTTGAATTTAGGGCTGATTGAGGCCCCGGTACAACACCCAGATATTGTGGTGGAATCTGTGATGCAGGACGAACTGAAGCTGATTGTTCCTTCGGGGCATGTGTTAGCCAAGGCCAAAAAAGTAGTTTTAGAAGATGTATTCAAGCATCCTTTTGTAGCTAGAGAAAAAGGTTCTGGTACACGACAAGTCATAGAAGACGGGCTCAAAAATCGTGGTGCGGATGCCTCTCGACTTGATATTGTAATGGAGATGGGCAGCACTGGAGCGGTCAAATCAGCGGTAGAGGCAGGACTGGGGATTACCATGCTGTCACCATCTTCAGTCAAACACGAGGTTGCGCTCGGGTTGTTGAAAATTGTAAATATTTCAGATATTACCTTCAAACGAGAGTTTTATGCGATTCATCTGAAATCAGCTTTGTTGCCAATCCCGGTAGTAACTTTTTTATCTTACTTGCGTCGTCATGATCAGGGATTGGACGTATTCGAGGACTCGCAGGACAAACTTGTAGTGATGAAAGAGGAGGAGCAATTGCGTAATGAAGGAACAGATTAATTCACAACGATATGATCTACATACACACACCCAAGCATCTGACGGTATGCAATCACCTGCTGATAATGTGCGCTGGGCGAAGGAAAAAGGGTTGGCCGGTGTGGCTATTACAGATCATGATACGGTGGCCGGTTTGGAGGAAGCCTTGGAGGAGGGAAGACGCATTGGAATGACAGTGGTGCCGGGTGTGGAAATCAGTACACGTGCTGGTGGCAAAGATATTCATATATTAGGTTATTTTATGGATTACCGTAATAAAATATTTTTGGAACGGTTGGAAAAGCTGAGACAGGCGCGGGATACCCGTAATGATTTGATTTTGAGTCGATTGCGTAGCTTGGGCGTGGAAATCACGCTAGATGAGGTGGTGGCTACAATGGGCAGACCACTAGCGCCAGATGAAAGCATTGGACGTCCGCATATGGCAGATACCCTGGTTCAAAAAGGTTACGCGAAGGACATGCGTGATGCGTTTGACCGTTACTTGGCAGAAGGTGCGCCCGGATACGTATCTGTACCCCGTGTAGAGCCTGCGGAGGCTATAAGCTGGATTCGTGAAGCAGGAGGTGTGCCTGTAGTGGCCCACCCTGGCTTGTATGGAAATGATGAACTGGTGCGCTCCATTATAGAGGCAGCGAAGCCTGTAGGGTTGGAGGTGAGCCATTCAGACCATGATGCTGAGGCTGAGAGCCGATATACTGCAATGGCGCTGCACTATGGGCTTATCGCAACAGGCGGCTCGGATTTTCACGGTGCGCGCCAAGGTGTGATTTTCCACGGTGATCTGGGTAGCCGTAGTGTGGAAGGTCAGGTTGTCGAGGAATTGAGAAAGGCTGCTGTTGGACAAAAGTAAATGAGAAAAAGCCCCTTGCCTACCGCATGGAACACTAGAAGTGTACGTGCAACGGGCAAAGGGCTTTTTTTGTAGATTCCATATGCTGGTGGAACCTAGCCGTTTTTGATGCGGTTCGGCAGCTTTTTGACCAGTTCCTCATCAGGTGTGATAAAGAGCGTACGCTGATGATCGTAGATGACAAAGCCGGGCTTCGCACCGCTTGGCTTGCGTACATACCGAATCAAAGTGGCATCTACAGGTACGCTGCTAGACTGCTTGGCTTGGCTGAAATAGGCAGCCAGTTGAGCAGCTTCCTCCAACGTTGCGTCTCCGAATTTCTCGGCACGAATAACGACGTGTGACCCTGGAATATCCTTTGTATGCAGCCACGTGTCATTGGGTCCGGCCAGTCGATTGGTCACATATTCATTCTGCAAGTTATTTTTGCCGACCAGCAGCTCGATGCCTTCGGATGATGTATATACGTGCAAGGTCGGGCGGTCATTTTTCTTCTTTTTCTTTCCTTTTTTAACCCGATCTCTGAGATAGCCCTGCTGAACCAGCTCTTCACGTATTTCCTCAATGTCGTTAATAGAGGCATGGGCTAGCTGCTGAAGAAGATTGTCCATATAACGAATTTCTTCGTGTGTTTTTGCTAGTTGTTCGTCAATGACAGCCAGGCTGTTTTTATATTTGTTGTACTTTTTAAAATAACGTTGTGCATTATCTGAAGGGTTGAGTAGCGGGTCCAATGGAATGGTGATCGCACCCTGTTCCTCGTCATAAAAGTTAGTGAGTGTTACTTCCTTGTCTCCCTTTTTTACCTCATGCAGTGAAGCGAACAGCAGCTCTCCGTAAATCCGAAATTGATCGGCATCTTCCGCTTCAGCCAAATCTTGATGGAGATGATCGAGTTTTTTTACGTTTTTGCTCCGCTCGTTTTGTAGAAACCGCAGTAGGTCGCTAACCTTTTGCTTAACCGTGTCCCTTTCTGCTTTTTCACCGAAGAAGTCCTCCATACACTCGCTGATGGTAGCGTATTCCTTACGTTCTCCTTCGATCAGCGTCAGTGGAATGGCTGAAAATATTACTTTATCTTGTGCGTTCAGTCCAGATACTGGCTGAAAACGATGATTCCGCACGTCATCCATAATGTCACTGAATGTCCTCCACAGTCGACGATCCTTGTCACCAGATGCTTCTTCGTTAGATGCTCGGATTAGTATCTCTTCAGCAATAAGGGGACTAAGTCCGGTAAAAGTGTTCACGAGCCAGCGTTTGGGAGCTTCTTCGGCCTCAAGGGCTGCTTGATACGAGGAGATGAAGGCTGCTTCTTCGACTTCTAGTGGATTCAGCTTATTTTGTTCAGGAGGCTCTGTGTATTGAAAGCCTGGCATAACGACCCGATAGCTGCTGATAGAGGGTGTGACATGATGAATGCCATCCAGCATCATACCTGTTTCCGGGTCAAGCAAAATAATATTGCTATGTCTACCCATCACTTCAATAATAATGCGCTTCAATGAAATATCCCCCAGCTCATCACGCTGACGTATATCCATATGAATAATGCGCTCCATGCCCACTTGCGTGATGTTCTCAATAATGCCTCCTTCGCAATGTTTGCGAAGAAGCATACAAAACATGGGAGCTTCTGTCGGATTGAGAAAGCTTTGCTCTGTAAAATGTACGCGCGGAAATGTCGGATTAGCCGACAGCAACAGCTTTACACTCCCGCCTTGTGCCCGCAGGTTCAGCACGATATCGCGTTCGTTTGGCTGATGTATTTTATTAATGCGCCCGCCCCGGATGGCTTGCAGTTCGTGTACGATAGCGCGGGTTACGATTCCGTCCAATGCCATAATGTATGTTCTCCTTTGAAGCAAATGTATTTTCGCCTTCCTTCTATGATACATAACTTTGGGACAAAACTTAAGCGGCTTTGTGATATTTCGAGTCCTGTCCGAATAGATTGAATCAAGAAAGTCTGTCCAGCATATCAGCAATCGTGGCACAAAAATAGAATAACGGGCAGCCATCCTACGCACAACCGACGGAAACGGACTATCTGACCGGGAGGGAATTGGGGAGAATGGAACAAGCACACTGGCACCAATTAAGCAATGAACAGCTTTCAACTAGTCTGGAAGTCGACCCGAAGCAGGGTCTTTCGGAGGAACAGATTGCGGAACGAAGAGAAAGGACGGGTTGGAATGAGCTGAGCGAGGGCAAGCGTGTTTCGGCAATTTTGCTGCTGCTCAACCAGTTCAAGGATTTTATGATGCTTGTATTGATGGGAGCGACCCTGATCTCTGGCCTACTCGGCGAGTATCTGGATGCGATTACCATTATTGCTATCGTTGTGCTAAATGGAATTCTCGGCTTTGTGCAGGAATTCAGAGCTGAACGTTCATTGCGAGCTTTAAGACAGCTTTCGGCTCCAACCGCCAAGGTGCTGCGAGGCGGCAAACGAATACATGTTCAGGCCAGAGAGCTGGTGCCGGGCGATATCGTGCTGCTGGAAAGTGGTGATCGTATCCCTGCAGATGTAAGGTGGTTGAGTACAAACGGCTGTGATGTCGAGGAGTCTGCCCTGACAGGTGAATCGGTTCCGGTGAGTAAGCATTCCCGTCCTATTCATGCCGCCGAAGTACCTCTTGGGGACCAAAAGAACATCGGTTTTATGGGCACCATGATGACCAGAGGCACCGCACAAGGCGTGGTCATTCGCACAGGCATGAGTACCGAAATGGGAAAGATCGCAGACTTGATCGAAAATACGGAGTCGCAGGAGACACCGTTACAGCACAGACTGGAACAATTGGGCAAAATTTTGATTATTGTGGCGTTAGCGCTAACCGTGCTCGTGGTCGTAGCGGGTATTTTGCATGGTCAGCCAGCCATGAGCATGTTTTTGGCCGGCGTGAGCTTGGCTGTGGCAGCTATACCAGAAGGATTACCCGCGATTGTAACCATTGCACTCGCTTTGGGTGTACAGCGTATGATCAAACGCAAGGCCATTGTGCGCAAGCTGCCTTCCGTTGAGACGCTCGGCTGTGCGTCTGTCATTTGCTCTGACAAAACGGGCACACTGACCCAAAATAAAATGACAGTCACCAAGCTGTGGCTGGATGGTCGTTTCTGGGGAGTTACCGGGGAAGGTTATGATCCACACGGTCATATTATGGACAGGGATCTTCCGGCCGACCTAAAAAACGGACAATCCTTGCGTAGATTGCTGCAAGCTAGTGTACTTTGTAATAATGCGGAGATTGTTCAAGCTGACATAGATGAGCTGCGTTCAAAAAAGAAAACCAAAGAGCCGATGCCTTCCGCTGTTTGGGAGCTGAAAGGTGATCCGACAGAAGGAGCGCTGGTCACGTTAGCTGCCAAAGGCGGAGTCACGCGACAAGGGCTATACGAACTGTACACACGGGAGCGAGAATTTCCTTTTGACTCAGATCGGAAGCGGATGTCGGTACTCGTACGCCACCAGGGAGGACATATTGTATTTGCCAAAGGAGCGCCAGACGTGCTACTGGGTCAGTGCTCTTACATTTTATGGGAAGGGAATGTCGTTCCGTTAACGGGTACGCTGCGCCAAAAGGTATTGGCAGCCAATGAAGGTATGGCATCGGAGGCGCTGCGTGTACTTGGCGTCGCTTACCGTGATATCCGCTCGCATGAGCGTGTCTCTACGGTTGAGGAGGCTGAAACACAGCTGATTTTTATCGGCCTGACCGGCATGATTGATCCGCCACGCCGCGAGGTTCGCGAGGCCATTGGCAAGTGCCGTCGTGCCGGCATTCGCACGGTGATGATTACGGGCGATCATGGTACAACTGCGGAGGCCATTGCACAGCAGCTGGGCATTCTCCAACGCGGCTCAAATGTATTGACAGGACAGCAACTGTCTCTCATGGATGATGCGGCGTTGGATAACGTTGTTGATACCGTCTCTGTGTATGCGCGGGTGTCGCCGGAACACAAGCTGAGAATCGTCAAGTCGCTGCAAAGACGCGGACATGTCGTAGCTATGACCGGAGATGGCGTCAATGACGCACCTGCGATCAAGGCATCGGATATCGGTATTGCCATGGGCATTACAGGAACAGACGTGACCAAAGAAGCAGCTGCACTTGTACTGAGTGACGATAATTTCTCAACGATTGTAGCGGCAATTGAGGAAGGACGAAATATTTACGAGAACATCCGTAAATTCATTCGTTATCTACTCGCCTCCAATGTTGGCGAAATTTTGACGATGTTCTTTGCCATGATGGCTGGGCTGCCGCTACCTTTGTTACCCATTCAGATTTTGTGGGTGAACCTGGTAACTGACGGTTTGCCAGCGATGGCTCTGGGTGTGGATCAGCCGGAAAAGGATCTTATGGAGCATAAGCCTCGTGGCGCAAAGGAAAATATTTTTGCACGTCGACTGGGCTGGAAAATTATTAGTCGCGGTCTGTTGATTGGCTTATGTACACTTGCGGCCTTTTGGTTGACATTACGGATTGCTCCGAATGATGCAGGGCAATTGATCAAAGCGCAGTCGGTTGCATTTGCTACGTTAGTGCTGGCGCAGTTAATTCATGTATTTGATTGCCGTAGCTCCCGCTCCGTTTTCCATCGTAATCCGTTTCAAAATAGTTATCTCGTGCTTGCCGTACTGTCCTCCATTGTACTGATGCTGGTTGTAATGTATGTGCCTGTGCTGCAACCTATTTTCAAAACGGTACCTCTTGGTTTACGTGAATGGGCACTATCTATTGTCGCAGCTGGAATTCCTACGTTCCTGATGGGAGCGGGAAGTGTATGGGGCGGTCGACGTAACCGTCGTCACGGCGGAAATACACGATTTTCAGCGGGACGTACAAAGTTCTCAGCCTAGAATTCGGGTCTTGCATATCGCATCGCTTTCCCGCTTTTGCCCTGTATGATATTATGGGGTCAAAGCTTCAAGAGGAGCATGAGATCAGCAGCAACGGCGGGAGGAAGCTATGGAATTCACTAAAATGAATGGTCTGGGTAATGATTTTATCGTTTGGTACGGGCATCAGGAATTGCCGTCTGACGCCTCGGAATTAGCTGTTCGGCTATGTAATCGACATTTTGGTATTGGCGCCGATGGATTGGTATATATATTGCCGTCTGAAAAAGCAGATTTTCGCATGCGCATCATTAACTCGGACGGCTCGGAGGCCGAGCAATGCGGTAACGCTATTCGTTGTGCTGCCAAATATGTGTATGACCGTAAGCATATCAACCGTGAACAGATCACGATTGAGACGCTGGGTGCAGGTGTGCAGCAGGTTGAACTGACTGTGGAAAACGGAACTGTACGAATGGTAAAGGTCGATATGGGAGAGCCGATTCTGGAAGGATTGAAAATTCCAACTACACTCGATTTGACTAACGTAATAGATGAGCCCATTGAAGCTGGAGGAAGTGGTTTTCGCTTTACGGCTGTTTCTATGGGAAATCCGCACTGTGTCATTTATGTTGAGGATGCGCCTAGCTTTGATCTGGAGGCCTGGGGGCCAAAGCTGGAGTGTCATCCATTGTTCCCTAAAAAAACAAATGTTGAGTTCGCCACGGTACGGAGTCGGAAGCATATAGATATGAGGGTATGGGAGAGGGGAGCAGGACCTACGCTAGCCTGTGGAACTGGAGCCTGTGCTACGCTTGTTGCTTCTGTACTAAATGGATACAGCGACCGCCGCGCCATGGTAAGCCTAAAGGGCGGCGATCTGGATATTGAATGGAGCGAGGATGATAATCACATTTATATGACAGGTCCGGCTGAGATTGTATTCGAAGGTCGTCTATTCTGAATTGATGTGAATGATAAGAATAGCCCGTAAAATACCTAAGAATATATAGAAGTGAAGGGAAAGAAGACCTGAGTAGGTCTTCTTTTTTTGTCCTTTTATGCCGCTGTTTACTGGGGAAATGGTGAACCAAGCGATATTCTGTCTTTTTTTGACGTCTGAACAATGTATAATATAGAAAATGAGAAAACGATAAGGAGGCCGTTCATAGTGCGGAAATTTCGTTGGATTTCAGCAGTTGCAGTCCTCATACTTGTAGCCACCGCGCTTCCGGTTCAAGCGGCGACTATTCCTGCTGCCACGGGAACGACGGACAAGCAGGTGGGCTCGCTAACTCCGACAGTCGTAAGCCGTTTAGAAAAAGCAGTACAAGAACTTATCGGTTCAAAAGCTGCATTTCAATTTGACGATGTAACGGATATGGGGAAAACCTGGATTGTCGAGGGTGAATTGGAAGACGGAACAGCTACGTTGCAGACAGAATATAATAAAGAGAAAAACAGAGTAGATTCTACAACTATACGATATAAAATAAGTAGTTTGGGAAAGGCGATGAACGCGCCACTCAAGGCAAAAGTATTAAACAGCGCCAAAGCGTTTGACAGCAAGCGTCCCTTACAATTTGAAGCATTCTGGCGGGTCAAATCCCCCTATCAGTCCAACAAGCCTTCGAATTACTGGGTATTCTGGGGGGCAGGAGAAAAAGCTTCCTCATTGTATGTTGATGTGGATCAAGGTAATGCTATTACCGTCAATGCGGACTATGCGCTGAGACAGGTGGACCCAGTATTATTGAACCGTGCAATGAACACATTTAAGCGAGTGAGTGGACAGCGAATCACAGTGCAGCATGCCTCACGCTACAAGGATGAGAAGAATGGGCTTTCTTATTGGTCGTTCGAGGATGCAAGTGAGGCGAATGAGGTCAAAATTGGAGCGGTAACTGGAAAAGTGCTGGCTGTATCCACCTCTGGGATGGACTGGAATGATGACGCAGATTTCAAAAAATCTTTTGCAAGTCCCAAATATACCGCCGCCGAAGCATTGAAGCTGGTCAAGCCTAAGGTTCAACTATTGTTCAATATCAATGTGTCCGGCTATAAAGTGAATGTTCAAGGAAATCAATATACGTTCTCCCAAAAGGGGACGGATTCTATTGTGGCTAAAGTAAATAAAAAAGGGACTTTTTACGAGTTTTCTCTCCATTCTTCTGATGGGAAAATGCTATGAAAATGTAGTGGTAAATAGAAAATGATAACTCAAGTTGCCTTACTCCTGGTATCATTTTGTCGGGGCGTGAGGCGGCTTTTTTTGTTTTTGGCTTATGTTTGTAGTCTCTTTATGTTACATTAGTATGAAAATAAAGAGCGGGGTGGAGCAGAGGACATGAAACCGGATTTGCGTACTGTGCTGAATCGTGAAATTATTGTCGGAGACGGCGCTATGGGGACTTTTTTGTACCAGCTAGGATTTCCAGTAAATACGTCTTACGAAGAACTGAACATTACTTCGCCAGATGTTATATCAGACGTACATGGTCAGTATTTAAATGCAGGAGCACGATTGCTGGAGACGAATACATTCTCTGCAAATGATTATAAGTTAGCCCGCTTTGGACTGGAATCTAAGGTGGAAGAGATTAATCGTGCTGGTGTGCGAATTGCCAAGGCTGCTGCCGGACCTGAACATTATGTAGTAGGTGCGGTCGGTTCCATATGCGGAGGCAAACGTCTTAACATATCCAAGCTGGAGCTGTCAAGAAATTACGAGCAGCAGATCGATGCCCTTCTTTCCGAAGGGGTTGACGGCATTTTATGCGAAACGTTTTATTCACTGGACGAAATGCGCATTGCGCTTCACAGTGTACGTAAATACAGTGACATTCCGGTAATTTGTCAATTTGCGGTCGATCAGGTTGGTCGTACCCAAGATGGTTTTCTAGTGTCAGAAGCTTTTTCAACACTGCGTAGTGAAGGAGCTGACATCCTCGGGTTTAACTGTCACTCCGGTCCGCAGGGAATTATGAGTGTAATGGAGCAGCTGGATGGTCCCTTGTCTGTACCGCTGTCTGTATATCCAAATGCGGGACTGGCAGATTATGTGGACGGTCACTATGTATACGGTGCATCACCTGAATATTTCGGAGAATGTGCCGCGTCCTTTGTAGATCTCGGGACCAGGCTGATTGGTGGTTGTTGCGGAACTACGCCAGACCATATTGCTGCTATTTCCAAAGCTTTAAAAAATTTGCAACCGCCCCCGTTGGCTCCAAAAGAAGCTTTGTCGACAGAGTCCATTCATGTGGTGGAGCAGACAGCAAATGAAGGGGGACGAGGCAATGGCAGACATGCCAGCGAACCCAACATTGTGGATCTGGTTAAGGAACGGCATACTGTCATTGTAGAACTGGATCCTCCGCGAGATCTGGACATTACCCGGTTTATGCAAGGTGCGCATGCCTTGAAGAAAGCCGGAGCCGATGCACTTACACTTGCTGACAATTCGCTCGCAGTCACTCGTATGAGCAACATGGCGCTTGGGCATCTGGTTAGTATTGAAACAGGCTTGCGTCCATTAATTCATATCGCATGT
The DNA here is from genome assembly GCF_053006485.1 of Paenibacillus sp. JJ1683. Classification (NCBI taxonomy): domain Bacteria; kingdom Bacillati; phylum Bacillota; class Bacilli; order Caryophanales; family Paenibacillaceae; genus Paenibacillus; species Paenibacillus sp. JJ1683. The sequence continues at coordinate 3,536,585 of NZ_CM129820.1, read as the reverse complement.
CGTGACCGTAATTTGATTGGTACTCAATCCCACATGATGGGTTTTGACGCACTGGGTATTGACCATGTACTGGCGGTTACTGGTGATCCGGCGCGGTTTGGTGATTTACCAGGCGCCAGTTCGGTGTATGATATGACATCTTTTGAAATCATACGCATGATCAAGCAGCTAAATGATGGCGTCGCATTTTCCGGTAAACCACTCAAGCAGAAAGCTAATTTTGTGGTGGGAGCTGCTTTTAATCCGAATGTTAAGCATTTGGGTAAAGCCGTACAGCGGTTGGAAAAGAAAATTGCCTCCGGGGCCGATTATATTATGACCCAGCCTGTTTACGATCCTGAGCTGATTATAGCCATCGCAGAAGAGACAAGGCATTTGGAAATACCGATTTTTATCGGTATTATGCCGCTGGCTAGTGGCCGCAATGCAGAATACTTGCACAATGAAGTGCCAGGCATTCAGTTATCCGATGAGGTGCGTGCACGTATGTCGGGACTGGAGGGCCCGGAAGGACGAGCAATGGGCGTGTCTATTGCCAAGGAGCTGCTTGATACGGCCATGGAACATTTTAATGGGATCTATTTCATGACTCCTTTTATGTTCTATGAAATGACAGCTGAGCTGACTTCATATGTATGGGAAAAATCAGGCCGAGCACAGGCCCCCTTGTTTCGACTATAATAATCAATTACAATAGTATAATGGATGTGATGCCGATGTCATTGAGTATGACCGGATACGGTCAAGCCATCCTTCATCATGAGGGGTATAAAGTGCGCTTGGAATTGAAATCGGTCAATCACCGCTATTGCGAAGTGATGATGAGAATTCCACGTGAATGGACTCGTTATGAAGATGGCTTGAGAAGAACGGTTCAACAGCAGATTAAACGCGGTCGTATCGATGTTTTCATCCACAGGGAACGTGATGAAGAACAGATACCCGCCGCACGGTTGAATGACACTGTGGTGCAGGCTTACCTGCGTGCAGCGGAGCAGCTGGCGGATCGTTATGGCGTGAAAGGAACGTTAGGTATAAGTGATATCCTTGCTTTGCCTGATGTTCTGGGTGAGCCTGGAGAGGCTTGCAATGGAGACGAAGATGACTGGGAAGAGCAGCTACAGCGAGCTTTGAACGAAGCTTTGCAAGGTTTGCTGGAGATGAGAAGGCGAGAAGGCGGGCATTTGGCACAAGATGTGGAATCCCGCATTTTACGTTTGGAATCCTTTCATCATGAAATGACGGTGTTGGCTCCTCATGTTGTGAGCGACTACCGTAACAGGCTGAAGCACAGGCTTAAAGAGCTTCAGGACGGTTCATTTACGCTTGATGAACATAAGTTCGGAATGGAGATTGCGTTATTCGCGGATCGCAGCAATATTGATGAGGAGCTTACCCGGCTTCAAAGTCATTTTGGACAGTGCAAAAGGTTGCTGCTGTCGGACGAGCCGGCCGGTCGCAAATTAGATTTTTTAATCCAGGAAATGAACAGGGAAGTCAACACGATCGGCTCTAAGGCTAATCATCTCACATTAGTTAATCTGGTCGTTGAGATGAAAGCAGAGCTCGAAAAAATTCGTGAGCAGGCTGCAAATATTGAGTAGCTACCTGGTAGCGGCACGGCTGCAATAGTCACATGTATAGGGGGAAAGACCTGAATATGGCAATCAAATTGATCAATATTGGCTTTGGCAATATCGTGTCGGCCAACCGAATAATCTCCATCGTCAGTCCGGAGTCTGCTCCGATCAAGCGGATTATACAGGAAGCCAGGGACCGTCATATGCTAATTGATGCTACCTATGGCCGCCGGACACGGGCTGTTATTATTACAGACAGTGATCATGTAATCCTGTCTGCGGTGCAGCCGGAGACGGTCGCTCATCGCCTATCCACTAAAGATGATGACAATGACGAATAAAAATGGAGTGTACTATGGCTAAGGGATTATTATTTGTAATATCCGGACCTTCGGGGGTCGGTAAAGGAACGGTAGGCAATGCATTGCGTGAAAAGCTACCTGAGATAACGTATTCTGTTTCTGCTACAACTCGAACACCTCGTTCGGGCGAGCAAGATGGAGTGACCTATTTTTTCAAAACGCGTGAAGAATTTTTAGGGATGATTGAACGGGATGAATTGCTGGAGTACGCAGAGTATGTAGGTAACTACTATGGCACTCCACGTGATTTTGTAGACCAGACGCTTGCGCAGGGTAAAGATATCTTTCTGGAAATTGAAGTTCAGGGCGCGCTAAAGGTTAAAGAAAAATTTCCAGAAGGCATATTTATATTCTTGCTTCCACCTTCGCTGGATGAGTTGAAGGATAGAATTCGGGGACGTGGCACAGAAACTCAAGCAACCATTGATCACCGTATGTCGGTAGCTGTGGACGAGATGAACCTGTTGCGTCATTATGATTATGCGGTTGTCAATGATGAGATTGATCTCGCTTGTAAACGAATAGAATCCATTATTATCGCCGAACATTGTAAGGTTCGACCTTAAGCGAGGCTTTACATATGCCAAGCGTACCGAAAGTGAAATAATACTGTATAAGCTGAGCTTGAAGGTGTACACTGGAGTTCAGCTTATACAGCTTAAAACTACATGAAGAGGTGTCTATTCGTGCTGTATCCTTCCATTGATGAAATGATGAAAAAGGTAGATAGTAAATATTCGCTGGTTGTAGCGGCATCACGCCGTGCTAGACAGTTGCGTGAGGGCGAGAAGACGAGCTTGAAGAGTCCTAAATCTCACAAACAGGTTGGAGTAGCTCTCGAAGAGATCTATGCAGATCATCTTTTGCTTGAAAGCGGCGAAGAAGAATAAGAATTATAGACAATCATTATAACCAGGCGCAATGCCAATTCCTTTGACAACCGCAAGGTTGTTATTTTTTTCGGTCAGGGGGAGTTAACGATGTTGAAGGGGAAAGTTATTATTCTTGGTATAACCGGCGGAATTGCTGCCTATAAAGGGGCTGCGCTCTGCAGTAAGTTGACGCAAAAGGGAGCCGATGTACATGTGATTATGACGGCTTCTGCCAAGGAGTTTATTACCGAACTTACGCTGCAGTCACTCTCTCGCAATCCGGTGTACAGTGATACATTTGATGAAAGAGAGCCGTCTATCGTATCCCATATTCATCTGGCGGATGCGGCTGATCTGGTGCTAGTTGCTCCTGCAACGGCGAATATCATCGGGAAAATGGCGCATGGTCTTGCTGATGATATGTTATCGACAACGTTGCTGGCTACGACAGCGCCTATTATGGTGGCCCCTGCGATGAATGTACATATGTACACTCATCCTGCAGTCATGCAAAATATAGAGACACTGGTATCCCGTGGTGTGAAGATGATTGAGCCTGGTGAAGGATTACTGGCTTGTGGTTATGTTGGCAAAGGACGTTTGGAAGAGCCAGAAACTATTGTGCAAACGATTGAGCGCTTTTTTGATCAGCAAGCTCAGGAGCCTGAAGCCACAATCAAGTCTGAAGCACGGTGGTTTGGAGAAAAATCTACGGAGAAACAAGTAACCGAGCGACTTGTAGATAAGAATGAATTAGCGCTTTCGGGAAAAAAAGTCATTGTCACGGCTGGAGGCACGATTGAGCGAATTGATCCTGTCCGTTATATTACGAATGATTCATCTGGTAAAATGGGCTTTGCCATTGCGAAAGTGGCTCAGGAGATGGGGGCAGAGGTGCATTTGATTGCTGCCAATACCAGTGCGGAACCGCCTTTAGGTATTTCGCTTGAAAGGGTCCGGTCAGCTGAAGACATGTACCAGGCTGTGCTAAAACAATGGGAAACGAGTGATATGGTCGTTATGGCTGCTGCCGTTGCAGATTATCGACCACGTGAGGTGGCACAGACCAAGATCAAGAAAAAAGATAGTGTATTTACACTGGAGTTAGTGAAGAACGTCGATATTCTGGAATCACTCGGACGCAGCAAGAAACATCAATTTTTAATTGGTTTTGCAGCAGAAACGGGAAATTTGGAGACGTATGCAATAGATAAATTAGAACGTAAAAATTGTGATTTGCTTGCGGCAAACGATGTAACTGTGGATGGTGCAGGTTTTGGCGTCGATACAAATGCTGTTCAAATATATGACCGAAGCGGGATGGTGGAGCAGATTCCTGTACAGTCAAAGGAAGAGGTTGCGCGTAAATTGCTTACTCTAGCCGCGGGACGCATGGGTGGGGTGCTGCATTAATGGAGACAGGCAATTTAGTTGCCAAGGTCATTGTCGATGTACCTGCCAAGGATACAGATCGTACCTTCGATTATCTGATCCCAGATTCCATGAGACCTTGGATTGAGCCAGGTAGTCGGGTAGCTGTGCCATTTGGCAAACGGACGGTGCAGGCTTTTGTTATCTCGGTAGTTCCAGCTGAAGAGCCGCCGAAATACAGGATGAGGGCGATTCAGGAGTTGCTGGATCTGGTACCGCCCTTATCTCCCGATTTGGTTGAACTGGGCAAATGGATGAGCGAGCGTTATGCTTGTAATCAAATTATGGCACTGCAAGTGATGATTCCTACCGCGCTTAAGGGCAAGGCGGAACGTTATATCTCCATTGCCGAACAGCAAGAGTCTACGAATCCACAGTGGTCTATGCTGTCTAATCAGGGGGATGAGATCGAATGGGCCCTTCTGACTGACGACGGTATGAGCGACCCGGCGGAGCGTCAGATTGTCAGCTTCATTCAGAATAAGGAGCAAGTCCCGTTGCAGCAACTTAGTAGACGTTTCCCCGAGGAGGCGGAGGTTATTAAATCGCTGTTACGCCGCGGAGTGCTTCAGGAAAGCCAGGTTATTAAAGACAAGCTTGGCAAAAAGACGATGAAAGCTGTTGATCTGGCTATCAGCATAGATGAAGCATCCATGGCACTGGAGCAATTTTCTGCCAAGGCGCAGCGTCAGCGGGAGGTACTTGCTTTTTTGCTGGAACGTAGCGAGTTTCTGCCTCTGCCGCTGAAGGAAGTTATGACCTCGTTAGGTGTATCAGCTGCGACGGTTAAGGCACTGGAAGATAAGGGCTATGTGTTACAGGAAGATGTTGAAGTGTTCCGCGATCCCTACCGGGGCAGAAACTTCAAGCCTACAGACCCACTCCCTCTTACGGCAGAGCAGCAGTCGGTGTATGAACGGATTGTTCGTCAGCTGGACATGCGTGAGCAAGGAGCTTATTTGCTGCATGGAGTCACAGGAAGCGGTAAGACGGAAATCTATCTGCAGACCATTCAGCGCTGTATCGAGCAGAATCGCCAGGCGATTGTGCTCGTACCTGAAATATCATTAACTCCACAAATGGTCGAACGTTTCAAAGGACGTTTTGGCGACCAGGTCGCAGTGATGCACAGTAGATTGTCCGGGGGAGAACGGTACGATGAGTGGCGCAAAATACGCGAAGGCCGTGTAAAAGTAGCGATTGGCGCTCGTTCAGCGGTATTTGCCCCTTTTCGTGAGCTAGGGCTCATTATTATGGATGAGGAGCACGAAACGTCCTATAAGCAGGAAGAGACGCCCAAATACCATGCGCGTGATGTAGCCATTCGCAGAGCGCACCAGCACGGGGCTGTCGTTATTCTCGGTTCAGCTACACCGTCACTAGAAAGCTATTATGCTGCCCGCTCCCAAAGCAATGACGAGTTTGCGCCGCTACTGCTTGAAATGCCGACCCGAGCATTGGGGAACACGTTACCCGAAGTCCATATCATGGACATGCGTGAGGAACTACGGGCCGGCAACCGCTCCATGTTCAGCCGCGCGTTGCATAATGGAATCGCAGAGCGATTAGAGCGTAAGGAGCAGACGGTATTACTGTTGAACCGGCGTGGTCACTCCACGTTCGTCATGTGCCGGAGCTGCGGCTATGTGGCGGGATGTCCGGATTGTGATATTTCGCTTACCTATCATCAGCGGTCGAACAATTTACGTTGTCATTATTGCGGCTATTCCGAGACTGTACCTCAGACTTGCCCGGAATGCGGTAGTGAGCATATTCGTTACTTCGGTACAGGTACTCAGCGAGTGGAAGAAGAGTTGGCTAAGCTATTCCCTGGTATACGTGTTGTCCGAATGGATGTCGATACAACGACTGAAAAAAACGCTCATGAAAAGCTGCTTAAGCAATTTCGTGATAAAAAAGCAGACGTACTACTGGGTACTCAAATGGTAGCCAAAGGGCTGGACTTTCCCGATGTAACGCTGGTAGGTGTCATTACTGCGGATTCTGCTCTTAATTTACCGGATTTTCGGGCTGCGGAAAAGACCTTTCAGCTGTTAACACAAGTAGCCGGGCGTGCTGGAAGGCATCAATTGCCGGGGGAAGTATTCGTACAATCCTACACTCCAGAGCATTATTCGGTGGTTCATGCAAGCCGTCATGATTATTCATCTTTTGTGAGGGAAGAGTTGAAACACCGCCGTAATTTGCACTACCCGCCATATTGCCGACTTATTTTGGTGACCTTTTCTCATGAACAGCTTCCAGTGCTAGTCCGATTGGCTGAAAATTATTCAGCGACACTACAGGGACGAGCCAGACAACGGGGCTGGTTCGGGAATATGGACCGGCTTACATCGAATGTATTGGACATTTTGGGGCCAGTAGCTTCACCCATTTCGAGAATCAAGAATAGATACCGATTTCAATGTATGATAAAATGGCGTGGAAATATCGACGCGATTGGTTTGGCTCAGCAAGTGGCTGATGAAATGGCCGAATCTGCACAGGCACAAAAGTTGCTGATTAGTCTGGATGTTGATCCGCAGATGCTAATGTAGAGTGTTAACACTAAAGTTATTCGCACAATTGATGCGGACAAGCCGTCCGTACATAGGATAATGTAGCAGTCGCTTTTGTGATGAATACAGTAAAGCCTAAATGAAGGAAAAAGAGGAAGGTGTTCTGTTGTCATGTCAATTAGAATTATAGTGTTGGAGCCGGATGACGTATTGCACAAAGTAGCGAAGGAAGTTACTAAAGTTACGCCTAATGTGCAAAAGCTGCTGGACGATATGGCAGATACGATGTATGAAGCGGAAGGAGTAGGTCTAGCTGCTCCACAAGTAGGTATTTTGAAGCGGCTCATCGTCGTAGATGCTGGAGATGAGCATGGCTTGATAAAAATGATCAATCCAGAAATTGTGGCCGAAGAAGGAGAGCAACTGGGACCTGAAGGCTGCCTAAGTATTCCAGGGTTGAACGGGGATGTACGTCGTGCCGAGAAGGTTACAGTCAAGGGACTGGATCGCGAGGGTAAGGCTATTACCGTTACAGCGACAGGGTTGCTTTCTCGTGCTTTTCAGCATGAAATTGATCATCTAAATGGAGTATTGTTCACGGATATTGCAGAAAAAGTATATGAGGTTGCTCTGGAACAGCCAGGACCGAACCGTCAGACAGGGGAGTGAGGTTCGATGAGCCAAGACATTCGTATTATCTTTATGGGTACACCTGAATTTGCAGTCCCATCGCTGAACATGTTGCTGGACAACGGATATAACGTGGTCGGTGTAATTACTCAGCCGGATAAGCCACAGGGACGGAAAAAAATATTGACGCCTACACCAGTCAAGGAAGCGGCTGAGAAGCGCGGATTGCCTGTGCTGCAACCGACACGCCTGCGTCAACCGGAAGCGGTAGCTCAGGTGGCGGAATTGCGTCCCGACCTGATTGTAACCGCAGCTTATGGCCAAATTTTGCCTAAGTCCGTATTAGACCTGCCTCGTTTCGGCTGTCTGAATGTGCATGGTTCGTTACTTCCCCGATATCGGGGAGGTGCACCGATCCAGCGTGCGATTATTAACGGTGAAACTGTGACAGGTGTGACGCTAATGTATATGGCTGAAGGGCTGGACACCGGCGATATGATATCGCGGGTTGAGGTGGCTATAGAGCCGGAGGATACATCGGGCACAATTTTTGAAAAGCTAAGTGTAGCCGGAGCTAGACTTTTGCAGGACGAGCTGCCCAAGTTGCTGGCAGGGCAATCAGACCGTACACCGCAAAATGAGGACGAGGCGACCTATGCCCCGAACCTGAACCGTGATGATGAGCGCATTACATGGAGTGATAATGCAGAGCAAATATACAACCGGATTCGCGGTCTGGTTCCTTTTTCTGGCGCGTTTACACTTTGGGAGAACAATGTTTTTAAAATATGGGCTGCGGAGCAGCCTTCCATAAATAATGAAGCGAGTGGCTCAAATGCTCCAGCACCCGGCACGGTTCTTCAATTAACCGCCCGTGGCATTGAGGTGCAGACAGGCGAAGGCACTCTCTGGCTGACCCAGGTTCAACCGGCAGGCAAGAAGGTTATGGAAGCCGGAACCTTTGCACGCGGCGGACAGATGAAGCCTGGCACGGTGCTCGGATGAGCGGGGGACACTCCCGTCAGGGAGACCAACGCAAGGTAGTGGGGACCAGATCCGACAAAACTCGCAAACAGACGGCGCGGGAAGTTGCACTTGACGTGCTGACCGGTGTGGAGCAAGAGGGCGCGTATAGCAATCTTGAGCTCAATCGCCGGCTTCAGCAGGCAGGGTTATCTGCAAGTGATGTTGGTTTGACGACGGAACTTGTATACGGTACAGTGGCACGCCGAAATACACTGGATTATTTTTTGAATAAATTTGTTCAAAAAGGAACGGCCAAGCTTCAGCCTTGGGTACGTTCGTTGCTGCGGATGAGCGTATATCAGCTGGTGTATCTGGATCGAGTTCCGGATCATGCAGTTGTTAGTGAAGCAGTGACCATTGCCAAGCGGCGTGGGCATCAGGGGATTTCCGGTATGGTCAATGGCGTGCTTCGCAGCATGCTGCGTGAGTCGGACAAGCTGCGTATTCCTGACGGTTTGTCAGCAGAGGAACGGATTTCGTTAGAACATTCCCATCCACAGTGGCTAGTTAAGCGCTGGATCAAGCAATACGGTACCGATACAGCTGAGGCTATCTGCATGGCTAATAACGAGCCCCCTGCAGTCAGCGTGCGAGTGAATACGACGATGACCAGTCGTGATCAGCTGCTTGACGAGATGATTGCAAAAGGGATTGATGCCGTTCCTTCGGCCGTTAGTCCCTATGGGATTGTTGTTCGTAGCGGCGGAAATATGGCGCTTACCTCGTGGTATACGGACGGATTGTTGTCTGTACAGGATGAAAGCTCCATGCTTGTTGCTGAAGCGGTCGCTCCTGAGCCTGGCATGGCGGTGCTGGATTGCTGCGCAGCTCCAGGCGGCAAAACAGCTCATATGGCTGAGTTGATGAAGGATCGCGGCCGGATCGTTGCAAACGATCTGCATGCCCATAAGCATCAACTAATCCGTGAGCAAGCAAATCGGCTTGGTCTGGATGCTGTTGAGACGGTTACTGGTGATGCGTTGGACTTGAAAGAACGATATGCTCCGGCTTCTTTTGACCGCATTTTGCTGGATGCGCCATGCTCGGGCTTTGGGGTGATTCGCCGTAAACCTGATCTGCGTTGGAGCAAAACTGTGCAGGATGTTCGCGACATTACTCAACTGCAGCACGAGTTGCTGGATAGCGTGGCCGGACTGTTGAAGCCGGGTGGTATTCTGGTATACAGCACTTGCACGATTGAGCCTGACGAAAATGAAGGACAATTGGCCCGGTTTTTAAGCGAACATCCAGAGTATGAGTTGGCAAAGGATCATTCTTTTCCAGCCGTGAGTCATGAAATGGACGGTATACAGAAAGGCTCGGTACAGCTGTTACCGCAGCATTTTCACAGTGACGGATTTTATATTGCGCGTCTGCGCCGGGTAAAGTAGATCGGAAGAGAATTCCAGGTAGCTGCCCACCAGTATTTCCACAATCCGCCGGACACTTCCGGCGGTTTTTTGCATGAAGATGAAAAATTTTTACCCCCTCAGGGATTTGTGCTAAAATAGGAAGAATGAAAAACACTGTCTGCGATTAAACAGAACTTAATGAAGAAGGAACGGGTGCAAATATTGATGAAACCTTTTATATATGATTTAACACTGGAAGAGCTTCAGGACTGGGCCAAAAACAACGGTGAGCCTGCCTTTCGGGGAGGACAAATTTTTGACTGGCTGTATGTAAAGCGGGTCAATAATTTCAGTGAGATGACGAATTTGTCCAAGGGGCTGAGAGAAAAGCTGGAGGAGCAATTCAGTTTTGTGACGCTTCACGAAATAACAAAGTTGGAATCGAAAGATGGGACTGTTAAATTTCTGTTTGGTTTACACGATGACCATGCTATTGAGACGGTTATCATGAGACATAATTACGGAAACAGTATTTGTGTAACGACTCAAGTGGGTTGCCGGATTGGCTGTACTTTTTGTGCCTCGACGCTTGGGGGTCTCAAAAGAAACCTGACGGCTGGCGAAATTACGGCACAGGTGGTGCAGGCTCAGAAAATTCTGGATAAAACGAATGAACGAGTGAGCAGTATTGTGATTATGGGCTCGGGTGAGCCTTTTGAGAACTATGAAGCGACAATGACGTTTTTGCGTACAATGATTCATGAAAAGGGCCTGAATATTGGTCAACGTCATATTACGGTGTCAACCAGCGGCATTGTGCCCAATATTTATAAATTTGCTGACGAGGATACACAGATTAATCTGGCAATATCCATTCATGCGCCCAATGATGCGTTGCGTTCGAAGCTGATGCCTGTAAATCGCCGTTATCCTTTTAAGGATGTTATGGATTCTCTTCGTTATTATCTTGCTAAGACGGGGCGGAGAATTTCGTTCGAATATGCCTTGATCGGTGGAGTAAACGACCAGGCAGAACATGCTGAAGAGCTTGCGGATGTGTTGAAGGACATGCTGTGTCACGTCAATTTGATTCCAGTCAACCATGTGCCTGAGCGCAAGTATGTGCGCACATCGCGCAGCGATATTTTTAATTTTCAACGTATTCTTGCCGAAAAAGGCGTCAATGTGACGATCCGGCGTGAACAGGGTCACGATATTGCCGCTGCCTGCGGTCAGTTGCGTGCAAAGCATATGGAGTTGGGGTGAAACCATTTGATCAAAACAGTTCATGTCAGCCATGTCGGACGTGTGCGTTCGGTAAATGAGGATTCTGCCTGGATCAGGCACTTGGAGCAAGGCTATATTCTTGGAATTGTTGCCGACGGTATGGGAGGGCATCTGGCCGGTGATACGGCCAGCCGCCTTGCGGTAGAGACACTTGCCGCTGATTTGGCGACGCTGGAGAGCGGATTATCCGCACATTCTTTGACGGCGGCGCTCAGCGACGCTATTTTGCATGCCAATGAAGTCATCTTCCAAACGGCTGCGCGCGATGACCAGTATCATAATATGGGAACGACGGTTGTTGCCGTGTTGCTCAATGATGCATCTGGAATTATCGGACATATTGGTGACAGTCGCGCCTATGTCATATCCAAAGGAACGGTACGTCAGCTTACAGAAGACCATACTTTGGTTAATGAGTTGTTCAAAAACGGTCAGATCAGTAAGGAAGAGCGGGAGAACCATCCCCGTCGCAATGTGCTGACACGGGCATTGGGCACTGATTCCGAGGTAAAGGTAGACATTGACACCATTACGCTGGAAAAAGGCGATGTACTATTACTATGCAGTGACGGATTAAGCAATTTGGTAACAGAAGAACAGATCAGTAAGGTAGTAGGTGCCGCAGAAAATCCTTTGGAGGAACGTGCGGATCGTTTGCTACATCTGGCGCTGCTTGCCGGTGGAGACGATAACATTACTGTAGCTTTGTTTGAATTGCCCGACAACACGGTTTCATTGAGTGAAAAGGGGTGTGAAGCATGATCGGGCACCTGCTTGGGGGAAGGTACGAAATTATTGAGCGCATCGGTGGCGGCGGTATGGCGCTGGTGTATAAGGCTCAAGACATTTTGCTGAATCGCAATGTCGCGGTAAAAGTGTTGCGTCAGCAATTTGTTCATGATGAGGAATTTATTCGCCGGTTTCGGCGTGAGGCACAGTCAGCGGCCTCGCTTTCTCATTCGAACGTGGTCAGTATTTATGATGTCGGCCAAGAGGATGAAATCCATTATATTGTAATGGAGTGCGTTGAAGGCAAAAATTTGAATGAGATTATTAAAGAACGTGCGCCATTACAAGTGGATGAAGCAGTGCGGATTGCTTCCCAGATTTGTGATGCGCTGGAACATGCCCACCAAAATCAGATTATTCACCGGGACATTAAGCCTCATAATATCTTAATTGGACGTAATGGACGGGTTAAGGTAACCGATTTTGGGATTGCTCGAGCTGTTACGTCAACGACAATTACTCAGACAGGTTCTGTTGTGGGCTCTGTTCATTATTTTTCACCTGAGCATGCAAAGGGTGTCATTACCGGCGAAAAATCGGACTTATATTCTTTAGGTATTGTCTTATATCAAATGCTAACGGCACAGCTTCCTTTTCTGGGAGAAAGCCCAATTAGTGTGGCACTCAAGCATTTGCAAGAGGAATTTGAGGAACCGCGTAAAATTAATCCGTTGATTCCGCAAAGTGTAGAAAATGTCATTCTAAAATCGATGCGTAAAAATCCGGAGGAACGTTACCAATCAGCAGACGAAATGCTAAGGGATTTGGAGACTTGTCTGCTACCGGGGCGGCGCAATGAATCCAAGCTGGAGTTTACACATTTGGATGATGAGGGCCAAACGCGGGTTATCCCAGCTATTAAGCCTCAACAATTAGGTGTGTCTTCCAGTGGTGACGATGTGCCTGTCCAACCTCGGGAGTCTGAACAGCTTCCGAACAAGCAAACATCCAAGAAAAATAGAAAAAAAACGATCTTCTGGGTAACACTAGTGTTGGTACTACTTTTGTGCATGGGCGGCGTGGTGTACTATGTGCAAAGTGTGCTTGTCGTACCTGAGGTGAAAGTACCAAGTGTACTGACACAAACAGAAGACCAAGCGAAGGTCACTCTAAGTAAAGCAGGACTAGTCATTGATGATCCAATCCAGCATGAATATAAAGAGGGGATTGCACCGGGAGTTGTTTTTTATCAAAGCTACCCTGAAGGTTCTTTAGTCAAGGAAGGAACGGAGATTAGTCTGAAAGTCGGGATTGCCAAGCCGCTCACCCCGATGCCAGATGTCAAAGGACAAAGCTACGAGAATGCTGTCAAGCTACTGACCGCCCAGCAGATTAAGGAAACGCAGATTCAGCAAAATGAGCAGTTCAGTGATCAGGCTGAAGGAACCGTCATTAGTCAGACACCTGCTGCAAATGAGCCATTTGATAAGGATTCGGTTCAGGTAGTGCTCACCGTCAGCAAAGGCGCTGCCACTGTTAAAATGCCGAATCTGGTAGGGATGACGCAGAGCCAGGCGGAAAATGAGGTCAAAAAGGCGGGGCTGAAGGTTGGCTCAATTAAAGAGGAATTTAGCTATGAGCAGGATAAAGGAAAAGTAACCAAACAATGGCCTTCAGAGGCGGGCAGTGATCTGCCCCCAAATACGGAAATTACGTTTTATGTAAGTACGGGTTACCCGCCAGAAGCGATTACGTTACCGTTTAATGTACCTGTGGCGCCGAAGGAAGAGGGCAAAAACAGTAAAATTCGTATCACTTATACAGATGCACGTGGAGAAAATCAGGAGTGGGGCAACCGTACGATTAATACGACACAGGTGTTTACGATCAACCTGCTGATGGCCCCTAACAAAGACAGTGTCGTCTCCGTATTTAGAGATGGTGCTTTTGTTGACACGTATCCTGTTTCTTATATTGATGCAAAAAATGGAACGGTGACGATGCCTCAAATTGCTCCACCTGCAGGAACATCACCGACTGATACATCTGGTGGTACTTCCTCACCGAATGGAAGTGGAAACGGTGAGGAAGGAAACAGCGGGGAATCTTCTAACGATAGTGGTAATGGTGGAGGCGACTCTAACAACCAGGAGGGGACAGAAGGCGATGGTGATCCTTCTGCTTTTGCCCCAGGAACCGATTCCTCAGGAGTTACGCGCAGTGAGTTGGCGGTTAGCAAAAAAAACAACCCCGGTCACGGTTCCCGCAAAAAGAAGGACAAAGTGATCGAGGCTGTGCAGCATCAGTAAACTTACTAGAGAAAGAAGCTTAACCTGTTCCACACTATGAAACTTGAACATTATGAAGGAGGACATCTTACACATGCCTGAAGGTCTGATCGTCAAGGCGCTTAGCGGATATTATTATGTCTCCAGCCTGGATCAGGATGGGCGTCCGGTATCCGGCGAAGCTACGGTACAATGCAGAGCACGTGGCCTTTTCAAGAAAAAAGAGATTACGCCCCTTGTTGGTGATCGGGTCCTTTACGAACTAACTGAAAACGGGGAAGGTATGGTCAAGGAGATTAGAAAGCGTACGACGGAGCTAATTCGCCCTCCAGTAGCTAATACCACGCTGGCCGTGCTGCTGTTTTCCCTGCGTGAGCCGGATTTAAACCTGCCTTTACTGGACAAATTTTTAGTCCATATTGAGCACGCTGGGCTGGATACGATTATCTGTCTGACCAAGCGCGATTTGTATGAAGGCAGCCCTTCAGAGGATGATAAGGTGCTGATGGTTCAGGAAATGTATCGGAAGATTGGTTACGAGGTGCTGGTAACCAGCGCCCGTACTGGAGAGGGTACGGCTGAGCTCAAGAAGCTGTTGGCCGGCCAAATCAGCGTGTTTTCCGGTCAGTCAGGTGTAGGGAAGTCCTCCATGCTTAATGCTTTGGAGCCTGGCTTAACGCTGGAGACGAGCGCCATAAGCAATAAGCTGGGACGAGGAAGACATACGACTCGCCATGTGGAGCTAATTCCTTTAGACAACGGCGGGTTTGTAGCAGATACACCGGGGTTTAGCCAACTGGATTTTTTAGAGCTGGGTGTGGATGAGTTATCGCCTTGTTTTCGAGAATTCCAACAATATGCGGAAGGATGCAAATTTCGGGGTTGTACGCATATTCACGAACCTGGCTGTAAAGTAAGAGAGGCCTTGGAAGAGGGACATATTTCACAGGGACGCTATGATAGCTATCTGCAGTTTTATCAGGAATTAAAAGAAAAAAAACGGAGGTATTGAGCATATGTTAAAAATAGCACCGTCGATTTTATCCGCTGATTTTGCTCGTTTGGGCAGTGAAGTCGCGGAAGTCCAAGCAGCGGGGGCAGACTGGATTCATGTGGATGTTATGGATGGTCATTTTGTATCCAATATTACACTGGGCCCCCCTATCGTTCAGGCTATTCGGCCGCATACAACTCTCCCACTGGACGTTCATCTGATGATTGAGCAGCCTGAACGTTATATTAGTGATTTTGTAAAGGCAGGAGCTAATATCATCACGGTCCATGCGGAGGCCTGTGTTCATTTGCATGGTGTTCTTCACATGATCAAGCAGCAAGGCGCTCTGGCGGGAGTGGCTCTCAATCCGGGGACTTCACCATACGCGATCAAGGAAGTGCTGCCCAATGTAGATATGATTCTGGTGATGACGGTTAACCCTGGTTTTGGGGGCCAGTCCTTCATTCCAGAGACGTTGAATAAAATCAGACAAATCCGTGCTTGGTTGAACGAATTGGGTCGTCCAGACGTACATATCGAGGTGGACGGAGGTATTGCGGAGGAGACGGCACCAGCCGTATTTGAAGCGGGTGCTAACGTGTTAGTGGCAGGCAGTGCAGTGTACGGCAGAGCAGACCGTGCAGCGGCTATTGCTGCTATTCGGGATAGTGTCGCTCATTTGTCCAAGTGAAGCTAACTGAAGCACTGTGGATGACCTTAGCGAGCATGCTGACCGGTTTGACACTCAGTTGTTTCTCGCTAGTGAAGACGCCTTGGAATGCTATACTTTCACTTTTGGCTGTTCTTATTGTCCTGTTTTATTTTCGTAAAAATGAACGGCGTGGTTTGCGTATCGGTTTTGTGGTCTGCAGTGTGCTTTATTATATTCTGTTTATTTTTATACTCTCAGCATATCTCTATGTTCGCGGACTTGTCTGATGGTATAGCCTGGGATGGTTGTGCATAAATATGGTTACATGAGCGGGATTCTCATGTAGCCTTTTTTTGTGGGGCAACAACCCTTGACAGGTTGCATAAACTACAGAGAACGGATGCAGGAGGATGATGGGGAGGGTGAGGCATGAAGTTTTACACAATCAAGCTGCCAAAATTTCTGGGTGGATTCGTCAAAGCCATTTTGAATACATTCCAGAAGAACTGAAATCAAAGTAACGTTGACACAGGATGTAGGATGAAGGCGAAAGGTACACAGGAGGCACGCTTCCCGGGCACAGCAGATTGATAGCTCGGCAATAAAAGACAAGAATGCGCGGGAAGTTGCCTGACATTTTGTCCTCCTGAATCAGTGGGATATTATTCGAATAATCAAAAAAGCACCCGTTTAAAACGAGGTGCCTTTTGTTTATAACGATATTTTTTTACGACTACACGCGAGTCACTTTACCGGCTTTCAATGCACGAGTGCTGACATAAACGCGTTTCGGTTTACCGTTAACGAGAATGCGAACTTTTTGTACGTTGACGCCCCAAGTACGGCGATTACGGTTGTTAGCGTGAGATACGTGGTTACCGCTGCCAGGCTTTTTGCCTGTTACAGAACATTTACGAGACATGATTCCACCTCCTATTCTGAAAATAACCAAACTCCATATGGAATGGGTCGCTCTTCAGGCCGACTGGGTCAGCCGGACTTTATAAGTCACTAACCTGAACAAAACAATACTTAAATATAATATCATAGTCAAAAAAGCTCCGTCAACTGATTCAAAAACTTTATTTATTTCTCTTTCGCATTATAGTACAATATGGGATAGCTATTGCTGCGACTATTTTGTTTTTTAATGGAATGTGAATTCTTATTCCAGTCATGCCGGGCAGTTCAGAGGCGGGACCATAATCATCATTCCGGCCAATGATTTTTTGTTGGGCAGTTGACTGGTTTTTCATATTATATGAGCTGTGGAAAGAAACCAGAGGATGGTTACGGAAGCTTACGAAAGGGTGACATTCGTATTCGTCGTCTGGCTTTAGTATAATTCAATTGAACCTTGAACATGTGTTGTGAAGATGGATTGTAAAACAATTGTATTAAGCTAGGAAGGGGAATTCTCTTGAGTAATCGTTCTTTGAATGGAACAGACTTTACCGCGATGGTTTTAGCCGGGGCGGAACAATTACAGCAGCATGCGGAGCATGTCAATTCACTAAATGTATTCCCGGTGCCAGATGGTGATACGGGAACCAATATGAATCTGACGATGAGCGCGGGCGTAACGGAATTGAAGAGGGGAGATTCTTCCTCTATCGGTGTCATGTCCGGCATCTTATCCAAAGGCTTGCTGATGGGGGCCCGCGGCAATTCAGGGGTTATCCTGTCTCAGTTGTTCCGTGGCTTCAGCCGTTACGCTGCCCCATACGAGGAATTGAATACCCTTCAGTTCGCATCGGCATTGCAGAGCGGGGTGGATGCGGCCTACAAGGCGGTGGTTAAGCCGGTGGAGGGTACAATTCTTACCGTGGCGAAGGAAGCGGCCAGACATGCTGTGTTTTTCTCGCGCCGGACGAACGACATCACAGAACTGATGGAAGAAGTGCTTGCCAAAGCAAAGGAAACGCTCGCCATGACGCAGGACATGCTCCCTGTACTGAAGCAAGTAGGGGTTGTAGACTCGGGTGGACAAGGACTTGTGTATATTTATGAAGGATTTATGCAGCATCTTGGAAGCGGATTGGTGACATCTCCAACTTCAAAAGGCGATAGTGTACGCCCGGTTTTTGCTCCTTATGTATTGGAGAGACCTACAGCTGCGCCTGTTGCTCCTTCTCCAGATGCGCCGATTTCTGCGCAGGCGAAGCTCGAAACGGAGAATATTGAATTTTTGTATGATATGGAGTTTTTTATTAATCGACAATTGGGCGAAGCGCAAGGTACAAATTTTGATGAGGAAGCTTTCCGGAAAGCGTTGTCAGTAGATGGTGATTCGATTATCGTTATTTCGGATGATGATGTCATCAAGGTTCATGTGCATTCGAAGGCTCCAGGTGAAGTCTTGAATCTTGCGCTGCGTTACGGGGAAATTACACAGATTCGAATTTTGAATATGCGCGAGCAGCATCGTGATTTGCTGTCTGCAGGTATGGATGGTGCTCCTGAGCCTGAATGGTTTGCAGAAATACCAACAGAGCCTGCACGTGAGGAGGAGCCATCTGAGCCTCCAGCTCATGAGCTAGCACCTTTTGGCTTTATAGCTGTGGCTTCTGGTGAAGGGATTGCTGATATTTTCAAAAGCTTGGGTGTTGATGTTGTCCTTTCGGGTGGTCAGACGATGAATCCGAGCACAGAAGACTTCGTGAATGCGGCTCGCTCGATTGCGGCTCAACATATTTTTATTCTGCCGAATAATTCCAATATAATCTTGGCTGCTGAACAAGCGCGTGAATTGCTAGAGGTGGAACGTTTGGTGTCGGTGATTCCAAGCAAAACAATTCCTCAGGGCATTGCAGCAGCATTTGCTTACCAAGAGGAAGAAGCCTTTGAGGTAAACCAAGATAATATGCGGGACGCAGTTACCCGTGTGAAGTCTGGACAAGTGACCTATGCGGTTCGGGATACGACACTTGATGATCTGCATATTACAGCGGGCCACTACATTGGTATTCAGGATTCTAAGATCGTGGCGACTGAGGAGCAATTAATGGCAACATCCCGCCTTTTGCTGGCGAAAATGCTGGTGAATGGCGATGAAATTGTTACGATTCTTACAGGTTCGGACGCAAAACAAGAAGAGACAAATCAGCTTGTTGCGTGGCTTGAAGAAAATTATTCGGATGTTGAAGTGGAAGTTCATGAAGGTGGTCAGCCGATTTATCCTTATCTGTTCTCAGTGGAAACCTGATGTGCTTTGGCACACCCATGGTAGTCCACTACAAAGGAGGTCTGACTGATGAGAACTATCATTTTGACAGATAGCACGGCTGATATTCCACAGGAAATAGCAGATCGTCTCGGCATAGTCATTGTACCATTGACGGTGATGTTCGGAAGCACAGCTTACCTGGACGGTATTGAGATGTCAGCTGCACAGTTTTACAGCGAACTGGTACGGGCTGATGAACTACCTACAACGTCACAGCCATCACCAGCCCGTTTTTTGGAGACGTACACGGAGCTGTTGGAGCAATACCCCGAGAGCCAGGTTATCTCTATCCATTTATCCTCCGGTGTGAGCGGAACGTACCAGTCCGCTCTGCTGGGTAAATCCATGTTGGAGAAGCATGAAGATAGAGTGACCGTTATGGATTCCAAGTCGGCCTCGTACGGATACGGTATGCTCGTGGTTTACGCCGCAGAGCTGGCAGCTGCCGGGCAATCCCCGGCTGAAATTATTCAGGGTGTGGAACGTCTTGGGGAACGCCGTTGTTTGTATTTCCTGGTGGATACACTGGAATACTTGCAAAAAGGCGGACGAATTGGCAAGGCAGCGGCTATGGTTGGTACGTTGCTTAACATTAAGCCAATTCTTTCGATTGACAAAGAAGGTATTATTTATTCGGCTGATAAGGCGAGAGGGCATAAAAAAGCGACAGCACGAATTATTGAACTGCTGGAGCGGGATTTAAAAGGCCAAAAAATTAATATTGCTGTGGGTCATACGGCAGATCGCTCGGCGGCAGAAGCGTTTGTGGCTCAGCTGGCAGAGCATTTTGAACTGGGCGATCAAATATATACTGAACTTGGCGCTGTGATCGGAACTCATGTGGGACCAGGAACGATTGGTATTTTTGCATGGCCGGCCGGAGATGAGAGGTAATATGCTGCAATTGGATCAAATACCATTAAAACAAATACACGGCGTGAGTGCTCTCAAAGAAGGAGAGCTTCACGCTTTTGGCATTTCTAACGTGCAAGATATGCTGGAATATTATCCGTTTCGGTATGAAGATTACCGACTGCGATCGCTAAGCGAAGTGAAGGACGGAGATAAGATTACAGTACAGGCGAAAATTATGGGCATTCCGGTGCTTCAGCGTTACGGACGCAAATCAAGGTTAACTTGTAAATTGATGGCTGAGGATTGGATGTTTACTGCAACATGGTTTAATCGGCATTTTTTGAAGGATCAGCTAACATCAGGTCGTGAAATTGTGGTGACTGGGAAATGGGATCTTAAGCGAATGCAGATGACTGTTGCAGACTCTGAGTTCCCTGATAAAGGAGTGGCTCGTTCGGGGACACTTCAACCGGTGTACTCTATAGGTGGCAAGATTACGCAGAGCTGGATGCGAAAAATAATGAATCAGACGCTCCAGCAGTTTGGTGAAATGATTCCCGAGATATTGCCAGATCTGCTGGTACGCAAGTATAGTATGATGCCGCGCAAGCAGGCCATTGCAGGTATACACCAACCTCAGGACAATCGAGAGGGACAAGAGGCTCGGCGACGGATGGTGTATGAGGAACTCTTTTTATTCCAGCTGAAAATGCAGGCATTCCGAGCGTTAAATCGTGGTCGAGCGGACGGGGTGGTGCATACGGTGGATAACGCCACGATCCGTGAATTTGTGAGGGCTTTACCTTTTGAATTAACGGATGCACAGAAGAAGGTTGAGCTTGAAATACTGTATGATCTACGCTCACCTTATTGTATGAACCGTCTGCTCCAAGGGGATGTTGGGTCGGGGAAAACTGTGGTTGCCGCCATCGGTTTATTCGCAACAGTACGTTCCGGTTTTCAGGGAGCACTGATGGTGCCAACCGAAATATTGGCCGAGCAGCATATGCGGTCGCTTCACAAGCTGTTTGAACCCTTTGGAATCAGCGTGGGGTTACTGACAGGAAGTACAACTGGGAAGAAGCGTAAGGAGTTGCTTGCCGCTCTTCAAATGGGTCTGCTGGATATTGTGGTGGGCACGCATGCCCTTATTCAGGAGGATGTGTATTTCCGCCAGCTTGGACTAGTTGTAACGGATGAGCAGCACAGGTTCGGAGTCAACCAGCGTAGTGTACTGCGACGCAAGGGCTACAACCCCGATGTGCTGACCATGACCGCCACACCGATCCCGCGTACGCTGGCGATTACTGCTTTTGGTGATATGGATGTTTCTACAATATCAGAGCGGCCAAAGGGACGGATTCCAATTTCTACGTATTGGGTGAAGCACGAACTGATGGATCGAGTGCTCGGTTTTATTTCTCGTGAGGTAGATCAGGGACGGCAGGCTTATCTAATCTGCCCGTTGATTGAAGAGTCAGAGAAGCTGGATGTACAGAATGCCATCGATCTGCATATCCAAATGCAGCAGGCTTTTCCACATTATCGCGTTGGGCTGTTGCACGGACGAATGACTCCTGCAGAAAAGGAAGAAGTTATGCGTTCCTTCTATGCAAATGAGGTTCAGCTACTCGTTTCAACCACGGTTGTAGAGGTGGGGGTAGATGTGCCCAATGCGACGCTAATGATTATTATGGATGCAGATCGCTTTGGATTGTCCCAGCTACATCAGTTACGTGGACGTGTTGGAAGGGGCGCACATGCCTCATACTGTGTACTGATCGCGGATCCTAAGTCGGAGGTTGGTCAAGAGCGGATGAAGGTAATGACCGATACGGACGATGGTTTTGAGGTTGCTAGACGCGATCTGGATTTGAGAGGGCCGGGGGATTTCTTTGGCACCAAGCAGAGCGGGTTGCCCGAGTTTCGGTTAGCAGATATGGTAGCGGACTTTGAGGTGCTGGAAAAGGCACGTGAGGATGCAACTGATCTAATCAAGGACTCCTCTTTTTGGACATCTCCGCAGTATGAAGCACTTCGCGGTTATTTGCAAAAAGAGCAGATTTTCCAAGGGGATCTTATCGACTGACCCACCATGAATGATGAGGATGTTCTAAACGTTTCTAACAGATAGGTACAATGGACAGGCTGACCGTCATATATTTGGGAATGACCGAATGATATGGGAGGTGTGGCAACATTGAGCTATCAGCAATATGGAATTAGTCCGCAATTGGTGGAGCGGATTAAGTTAAAAATGAAAAATCGTGCGCTCAAGGAGCGGGTTAAGCAGCAGATCGAGGGCGTGACCAAAGCAGATCTGCAAAACAAAGCTAAGGTGCGTCATCTTGTGAAGACCACTTCTGCTATTTTAAACGAGCGATTGACGGCTACACAGGAGGAGCAACTGACTGCCTTCGTATTGGCACAAAAAATTGATCCATCTAATACGTTCCATCTGATCAAGCTATGGGGAATGTTCCGTTGATGCTGTTCGAACGGGTGCTTCAAAGCACTTTCCATGTTTTATGTGAAGCATAGATAAAAAAGGATTGCCTGATGTTAGGCGATCCTTTTTGGGTTTATTTAAGGCTTTTGTATTTCATTCCCCGGGCAATAGGCAGTAGTCTTTTAGTGTGAAATTCTATTCGTAATAACCACCAATCTTGATAGACCGTTCCATGGCCTGTACACCTGGACGTACCGTTGTTCGGTGCAGAGAACGCCTCCGCTCCAGAAAATTGTATAGGCTAGCACGGTGACTGCTCCAGTAAGCGCATCACGCGGAGGACCAGAATCCGGTTACTGTACGGATGGTTCACCTTGTTCCCGTCTTGCCCGAACCTCCTGAACAATTTTTCTGTTCATTGTTTCCGTCAGCTCATAATTCTTCATTGGAAATACGGAGAGAAATGTCAGAACCCCCGGAATAATTGTAAATAGTAGTGTGAGCCAAATTAGGGTTGTATTTGTTTGGACGATATTAGGCTGATAACCCGCTAACGCCAGCGCATAACCACCCACGGCGCTGCCGATTGCGGCCGCCAATTTGGCCCGGAAAACGTTAGCTGAGAAAACCATCCCCTCTGATCTGTTTCCAGTTTTCCACTCTCCATAATCGACGCAATCTGCTAGCATTGTGGACATGACAACATAGTTCAGCCCCACACCGAAAGAAATGATACAGCTGAGAATAAAGACAAGTACAATAGAGTTGCCGCAGAAGAAAAGAGCTATCATGGATATGGAGGTGATTAGCACCCCTGCTATGCTAGTGCCTTTTTTGCCGATCCACTTGGCAATGAACGGAACTGCGACGTTACCTGCGATTTGGAATCCCACGGTTAGTCCCATAAACAGTGGAATGAATGCTTCGGCACCTAGGTTGTATTTGAAATAATACAAAGTAAAGGCATTACGAATGTTGGCAGTCATTTCGATAATAAAAAACGAGATGATCAACAGCCGCAAAGGTCGGTTTTCAATGAAGAATAGGCGGAGTACTCCTTTTAACGTTTGTTTTTCATGGCGAGGCACTACGTGTTTTTCTTTTACGCCAAACACCGTAAACATCATGCAGACGAAGAACAGGCCACAAAGTACAGCAACCGCTCCAGCCCAGCCGTTGAAGAAATGGACGAGGGGAAGCGCTACGACATTGACCGTCCACAAGCCGGCGCTTGCAACCGTACGAGGAACAGTCACGACCTTGGTTCGTTCTGCAGCATCTTTGGTTATAGCGGCGGACAGTGACCAATACGGAATATCCAATATGGAATAGCTAATGCTCCAAGCGATATAGGTAACATAGGCATAAACCAGCTTCCCGGCGGAAGAAAGGTCCGGACTGAGGAAGAGTGCGAAGGTGGTGAGTGTTACCAAGAAAGCCCCGATGAACATGTAAGGCCTAAACTTCCCCCAACGCGTATTCGTGTTGTCGACTGCAATGCCGATAAAGATATCAACCACCGCGTCAATCACCCGTGCCACCATCAGTAATGTCCCGACTGCAAGCGCATTCAATCCAAAGCTGTCAGTATAGAAGAACATAAGATAAACGGCGGTTAAATTGTAAATAACATTCATCCCATAACTACTCAGTGAGTAAGAGATCAGTGTTTTTAAACTGACTTTGTCATTATTTTTTGCAGATGCAGAAGTAAGCATGTTTTAACCCCTTTCAAAAATTGACGATCATAACAGCTGTAATGATACGTTTAACGCAAACTTGTAAGCGTTATCTTGAGATACAGAATAACAAAAGCTGCAGGAGGAGTACATGATTTTTCTAAAGCAGATGATGGCAAAAACAAAGATTGTCGCAAATATTCACAGGTTGAGGCTTCTTTTTAGCTCTTATAACATAATTCTTAATTTATGCTATATTTGTTACGGGAACACCGCCCTTGGTTAACTTTTAAATTCTGAAACGTGGAGGTTAGGAATGAGTGAGAATATGATTCAATTTGTAGATACACGTACCAGTTCAAAACATAAGAATATTACAGATTTAATCCTATATAATTGTGGTTCCGAGCCTTGTTCTCCCAACCAGGACTTTGGGCCTATCGCCAGGGATTTCAATCTTATCCACTTCGTATTAAAGGGGAGAGGCAAACTGGTATTAGATAAGGAAACATATAACATAGAGAAGGGACAGGCTTTTTTAATCCCTGCCAATAAGGCCGCTTATTATCAAGCTGATGAGTACGAGCCATGGGAGTACAGCTGGGTGGGGTTTATGGGGATCAAATCCGAAATGTACTTGCAGAACATCTCTCTTGTTCAGGATAATCCGTATGTGGTAAGTATCGGAGACATCACTTTTTTTCATTCGACCATTCTTGAAATGCTTCGTATAGGGAATAATACGCTTTCTTCATCCTTGGCTATTCAGGGGTATTTGTGCCATATTCTCGCCAAGCTGGTGCATGAATCGGGTGAAACGATGCCTGTGAAACAAGAGCTTCCCTATTCAGTTCAAGCTATCAACTATATGGAGAAAAACTACAACGGTGGCATTCAAATCAATGAGGTGGCAGAGTATCTCGGCCTTCACCCAAATTACTTAACCTCTGTTTTTAAGCAGGAAATAGGCGAAACACCAAAGCAATATTTAATGAACATTCGGATTAAAAAGGCATGCGAGCTGTTACAGGATACCAGTTACTCTATTCAAGTAATCTCCAATTCGGTCGGTTACTCGGATCAACTGACCTTTTCACGGGCGTTTAAAAAAATGATGGGCATTTCTCCCAGCGCTTATCGTGAAAATATTCTTTGATTTTGCTATATAAATCTTCTAAAAATACTGGTGATTGAGGTGGGTGTATTTTGATATCGTAAAGCTGTTGGTTTTTCTTGCATGGTATTTTAAAGGATTGCACGGAAGAACTCACTTTACGAGAGGGGAACTGCATGTGGATACACTCATTGCCTTTATTCCAGCCATAGGCTGGGGATTCATGCCCATACTGGCGCAAATGACAAAAGCCAGTCCTCGCGAGCAACTGACGGGGACGGTCATCGGTGCCGTATTGTTCGCACTGTGCCTGTATTCGTACTCACCTGTTAACTTTCAAATCACACCATTTATTGTGAGCTTTGTCTCAGGTGTGTTTTGGTCCGTAGGACAGTTGATTCAATTTCAAGCTTTCCAGAAAGTAAGCGTTTCAACGGCCATTCCCATTATTTGTGGGCTACAACTTATGGGAACGACGCTTTTTGCAGCACTAATCTTGGGCGAATGGACGACTGGGTACCAATTTGGTATTGGATTAGCAGCGCTTATATTTATTTTGTCTGGCATCTTGCTGACGAGCTATCAGGGCAAATCAAGTGGTTTGTCCAAGCCTTTACCCCTTCAAATTCTTGTCATGTTGGTTTGTTCAGGTATAGCCTTAACCTTGTATGTTATTATTAATCAAATCTTTCATGTCTCCGGTCTGTCGGTCATCTTACCGCAATCACTTGGCATGCTGTGTTCTGCGCTTTTAATGAACTGTAAGGGAGGGCAGAAACTTCATCTGGTTCAGGTGCTGCGCAATTTGTCTACGGGTTTGTCGTGGAGCGTGGCAAATTTGGCGCTATTCATTTCGAATGGGCTTATTGGAGTCGCTGCCAGTTTTCCGATCTCTCAGGCGAGTATCGCCATCTCCTGTGTTGGCAGTATTCTGATTTTCAGGGAAAAGAAGAGTCCCGGCGAATGGCTTCGTCTACTGGCCGGCATTACGGTAATCATGGTCGGAGTGGGATTGATTAGCCTGGTCAAGCTCTGAGATTTAGCAATTGAATATTAGCGGCTGATTACAAACCCGTACCTTTTGAGATAGCTTGTAGCGTACCCGTTCTCGTCCAGCGCTGCAAGCTACAGATTGCGGCTGACCGAGGCGGAAATATTAAAAATATTAGCTTTCGCAAGTAAACGGATAATGAGAAAACTCTATGTGAATGGTTTAACCATTTGCATAGAGTTTTTTTGGAATTTTGTGTTTAACAGCGGTCATAGGGACGCGCAATCACTGTCAAAGGAAGTAGTTTTCAGGTGAGTAGCTATTGAGATTGAAATAACATCTCCCGCTGTAAAAGTATTTTTATAAATAATAGAAAGATTATCCGTTTGCTGTACTTTACTACAGTCATAAATGTGGTGCATTAATATATGTGACAGACAGCTTTGTACATGGCATAAATTTCGTTGCGCATACTTCCTGATTACAGGTGTTTAAGATAGGTGTGTTATTCGGACAAGCTTATTTAGTTGTATTTTATAATAATTAATAAATGCAATGATGTTTTACAGTTTTGAGAGGCTCAAAAAGTGTCAATATAATGTTTTTATTCTATTTCGATGGATAGGATGAACATTAGGAAAAAGGCTTGTCTCAAAATAAACATAGAGACAAACCTTTTTTTTAATTTTATTCATACCAAATGCTGTCTTCTGAAATCCATTGGACTCAAACCTAAGTGCGTTTTTATAAATTTTGTGAAGCTAGAAGGCTGTTCAAATCCAAGCTTCTCAGCAATTTGATGAATAGGCTCTTTAGTCGTTAAAAGCAAGTTTTCTGCAAGTTCCAGCACCCTGGATTTGATAAAATCCTGAGCTGTTCTACCGGTTTCTTTTTTTAGCATGTCCGAAAGATAATTAGGTGAATACCCCATTGCTTGAGCAAGGCCTTTTACACTTGGTGTACCTGATCTTTCAATAATATCCACTGTACACTGTTCATTTAAAAGCTCTTCGAACTTGGTGACGGCGTCTTTATAAACCACTGCTCTAGTGATAAATTGCCTGCCATAAAAGCGTTTAGCGTAGTTTAAGAGTAATTCCAAATTGGACACAACGAGTTCTTTCGTGTAAAGGTCTATATTTTTACTGTATTCATTCTCAATGTTCTTCACTATACGTTCAATCGTCTCTCTTTCTTGTTCAGAGAGCTGCAAGGCTTCATTTGCTTCGTATTCAAAAAAGCTGTACTCGGATATT
Source organism: Paenibacillus sp. JJ1683 (assembly GCF_053006485.1). Taxonomy (NCBI): domain Bacteria; kingdom Bacillati; phylum Bacillota; class Bacilli; order Caryophanales; family Paenibacillaceae; genus Paenibacillus; species Paenibacillus sp. JJ1683. The sequence goes on along the minus strand of NZ_CM129820.1, from coordinate 3,509,293 downwards.
TTTGACCATAGTGTGGTTCCTCTGATCATGTCAGGATGAACACAAAGCATCCAGCCATCCGAATATTCAGGTGTATAATTGCCCTCAGAAATCATGATTTGACCAGGAGCTGTGAAAACAAGGCTGCCTTCACGAAAATCATAGTTTTTTCTGCCGTATTTAAAATCACATTGAGTACCACTTTTTAGAGATATCACATAAAAATTCAACATGACGTCAGTGTTAAACATGGTTTCCGATGGATTAGCATTTTCAAAATTCATCGCAGTAATTAATGGATGTTTAGGTTTATTGTATCCGAGTAATTCATGTAAGTCAGATATTGATTCAACCGTTAACATGATTTGCCCTCCTTATGAACAAAACAATTCCTCGCAAATAGAAAGCTCTTCTTATCATATCCTTTGAATTTCAAGTAAGACATAGTCTAATCCACGATAAACTTGTTTGAATTACAGAACTATTTATCAGTAATCTGGACAATATCATCAGTAACCTGGATATGTACCTAATCGAATGGGTTGCAGTATAAATATATTACTTAAATGAAAAGGAGAATTACGATGATTACAAAAATCATCCTTATTACTGGAGCTACTGATGGAATCGGAAAAGTTGCGGCGAAAACCATGGCAAAGCAGGGACACACTGTGATCATTCATGGACGGAATCAAAACAAAGCACAGAAAGTATGTGAAGAGATAATTGCTGAAACAGGCAACAATAAGGTGGACATTATAACAGGTGATTTGTTTTCTCTTGCTGAGGTCAAACGCATGGCTGCAGCTTTTAAACAGAAATACGATCGGTTGGATGTCCTGATTAACAATGCTGGTGCTATATTAAGTAAAGATAGGGAGCTAACCAAGGAGGGACTTGAAAAGACAATGACCCTTAATGTATTTTCACCATTGCTCTTAACAGAGTTATTATTAGATGTTCTTTCAAAAAGCCCCTCAGCAAGGATCATTAATACCTCTTCCGCAACACATAGGATTGCCAAAAAACCAGATTTCAGCGATTTACAGTTGGAAAAGGACTACACCTCATCCGGTGCGTATGCATCCTCCAAATTGTATACGATTTGGATCACAAGACACTGGTCAGCTGAACTAATGAGAAGGGGACTGAAAAATATAACTGCGAACGTGTTACATCCTGGTGCTGTTGCGACTAGATTTGGACAAGACAACGATAAAGGTTTTATTAATAATATAGTGTTTAAGTTGGCACTTCCATTCATGAATACGCCAGAAAAAGGAGCTGCTACAACCGTATATTTGGCCACATCACAAGAAGTAGAAAAGGTTAATGGGAAATTCTTTGGTAACATGAAGGAGGAAAAACCAAGGGATCGATATTATTCTGTAGAAAACGAAATAAAAGTTTGGGATTACTGCCAAAAGGTTATTAGCCCTTATATGAATAAATAAGTACGGAGCAATAATAAGGTTTAACGATGGCCCCTCTGCTTTCCTGAAGTTGAGGGGCTTTTTGTATTCATTTTCTTTCCTAATAATCAGTAATAGGGACAACTTTGTCTGTAATCAGGCTATGTTAACCACAGATCTGGAGTTTTAAACTATAAGTATCCATTAAGACAACCTTAGATGCGTTATCACGCTGTACCTAAGTGTAGGCTGGAAATAGTGTATGAAGGGGGATGAGATAGGGATACGAATACAATTCAAATACAACAATTTAGCTGATATCTGAAATATATAATATGAAAAATGAAAGGGGTATAACAAGTATGTGTAAAGTTCATGCATTGAGTGTTCCCAGTGCGAATGCGCCATTTGAACGGACGATGATTGAACGGAGGGTATTGCGCCCAGATGATGTTCTAATCGATATTAAGTATAGTGGTGTATGCCACACCGATGTTCATATGGTCCATAATGATGGAGGTTACTCTCAATTCCCAATGGTTCCCGGTCATGAAATGACAGGAATTGTAGAAGCGGTTGGAACGGAAGTAACTAAGTTTGTAGTGGGTGACCGGGTTGGAGTAGGGCCTCTCGTGAACTCTTGTGGAGAGTGCGAGAATTGCCTACGTGGTGAGAATATGTTCTGTAAAAAGGGCATGGTCATGATGTATAATTCCGTAGACTACGATGGAAATATTACTTACGGTAGTTACAGTCAAAAAATTGTAGTGAAGCAAAATTACGTACTTCAGATCCCAGATAGTTTGGGCTTAGATGTTGCCAGTCCACTACTCTGTGCAGGAGCTACGGCTTACTATCCTTTGAAACATTGGGGAGTAGGTCCAGGCAAAAAAGTCGCTATCGTCGGTATTGGAGGTATCGGCCACCTAGCTATCAAATATGCCCATGCATTAGGAGCTGAAGTTACGGCCTTGAGTCAGACAATGGATAAGAAAAGCGATGCGCTAAGTTTTGGCGCCGATCATTACTATGCAACGAACGATCCTGACACATTCTCGACGCTAGCTAGTCAATTTGATGTGATTTTCAACACGACCTCTGCAAGTCTTAATTTAGATGCTTACGTATCCATGCTTAATATAAATGGTACGTTTGTTATCATCGGTGATTCCGGTAAGCCGAACCAATTTAATACGCTCAGTTTGCTTATGGGTCGTCGCAGAATTGCAGCAACGCCTGGAGGCGATCTTCTTGAAACCCAAGAAATGCTTGATTTCTCCGCAGAGCATGGTATTGTCCCTGAAATTGAGGTAATTCACACCAATCAAATCAACGAAGCTTTTGAGCGACTTATCCGAAATGATGTACGATATCGATTTGTTATTGATACATCTACCTTTTAAGTCGTATTTTCGAGGATAACTCAATAGACCAAACATCATCAAAAGCACTTATCTGAAAGACAGGACTTACAATAGAGCGGACGAATTGCTGCTCGTCCGCTTTTCTAATTTATAAATACGCTAGTAAATTAACTCATAAGAATTTAAAAAGAGAAGAAGTGAATTTGCATTGAAAACATTGGCCATAGTTGGTGCAGATCCCGGATTGGACTTTTCACTGGCTAAAACGTTTGGTAAACACGGATTTCGCTATGATTTCAAGAACATAAGAGAAACTAGACCAGTATACTGAGCAATTAACTAAATTGAGGCTCAAGGTTTTGCTGCGGATATTACTAACAAAGCACAGCTTACTAGAGCTTTTCAAGAAATTAAAAGTACATTGGGAACTATAAATGTCATGAAATTCAGTCCATACAGCGGAAATGTACCTACGACATCGTTGAAGAAAGCCTTTTTTTAATTGAATTCAAATGTGTATACCAAGTTTCCGCTTTTTCAAGACAAGATAAAATGTTATACATTGGTTCTTTATTTTGTTGACATTTAAAAGATGAAGCCCAGCCAACCAGAATTCCGTTCCGATCCTCATCCCCCACGAGCACATTAAGCTTTCTTGGCCTTTATGATCACAGAAATAATGTGATGATCCACGCTCGTACCAGATACCCAATTTTGATGATTGATTTACATAATCCTATAAATTACCTGAATACAGAACTAATGTTTGGCATTATAATAAATAAGAATACATGTTCGTACGTATATGATCGTTTTTTTGGAGGGTGCAGCATGACTAAAACAACTGAGCGGACAATTCTTTTGGCGGATTGCCAGTCTTTTTATGCGAGTGTAGAAAAAGCTTCCTACCCAGAGTATAAAAATAAACCGCTTGCGGTAGCAGGCGATCCTGCACGCAGGTCTGGAATTATTTTAGCAGCATGTCCTATGGCCAAAAGTTTCGGGGTGTCTACAGCAGAACGGCTCGGTGAAGCCCTCAAGAAGTGTCCTGAGCTTGTGATCGTCCGTCCCCGTATGAAACACTATATCGATGTCTCTTTAGCAATTACGGATATATACAAGGAATACACTGACCTGGTAGAGGTGTTTAGTATCGATGAGCAGTTTCTGGACATTTCGGGTAGTTTTAAAATTTTTGGAGATTCTTTAACCGTTGCAAGAGAAATTCAAAAGAAGGTTCTTTTACAAACCGGGGTTTGGGTACGAATAGGAATCAGTTCCAATAAGGTTCTTGCCAAAAGCGCAACCGATATTTGGGCTAAAAAAATTAAAAGCGGTATATTCACGTTGCCCAAGACAGAATTAGAGCAGCTGCTCTGGCCACAGCCAGTTAATAAAATGTTTGGGGTAGGTTCGCGGATGTCGTCCCATTTTGAGCGGCTTGGTATGACAACCATTGGAGATATCGCTAGAACGTCTCTACCAGATCTTAAGTCTAAATTTCGCGCTCGTTTTGGAAAACAGTCGGATATACAGGCGGAGGTCATGTGGAAAACAGCCAATGGTCTAGATGAGAGTCCTGTAGCTCCGTATACCTTCAGTTCTCCACAAAAGTCGGTAAGCCATATGATGACCCTACCCCAAGATTATCTGGAACCAAATGAAGTAGAGACCATCCTGCTTGAACTCTCGGAAGAAGTTTGTCGAGACAGTCGTCGTAAGGGGTGCATGGGCTCTGTCGTGACCGTTAGTTGTATATGTAGCCCATATGAGGCTCCCACCGGATTTTCCAGGCAAATGAAGCTTACAGATCCGACTAACAATACGAATAAAGTGTACAACGCAGCAAAAAAAATATTTTATAATTTTTGGAACGGTATGCCGATACGACGCTTAGGTGTCACTTTAAGTGGGTTGGTTGACGACCAAACTTATCAACTTTCCTTCTTTGAGGATCATGAGCGTATCCGCTCCTTGGAAGAAGCAACAGATAAAATTAAAGAACGCTATGGTAGCGCAGCTATCGTAAGAGCGTCCTCTTTGACCCAAGCTGGTCAGGCACTGGAGAGATCCCTAAAAATCGGGGGGCATTATAAATAAATGAAGGGATATACTGATGTAATTTAGAATTACTAGAGCAAGGTCAGATCCCACTACATATTGGTCTGAAGAGTTCTTGGGAAACAGGTAAAACTAAAAAACTGTTAATCTTTGAATTAAAGTCTAGAAAATTATTGCTGGACTTTGTTAATACTACAATGCTATTTGGTATTTTAGCTGTGTTTTATACTTTTCCTTCGGTTCGAATCCATACTCCTCTTTGTCCCAGCACTTTCCGCTGAATTTCACTTGCAATACTCAACGGATCTCCGAACAGGGAGAGACTTCCGCTCATATCCAGAAATTGTTCATCAATGCTGAAAACCTCAACCAAATCCGTATACTCATTATAGATTTCTGTTATTTTTAATGAGACATCGATATAATGCTGCATGCGCAGGCGTACAATGATAAGGTCAGGACATTTTTTACAGCTTCCCCCAGACGTACTGCAGTGGATATACCATGTTTTTTGGCCAGCGGACACGTGGCTAAAATAATGCCTGAACGAAGTGCAGGGTCACCGGCCACAACGAGCGACTTATGTTGGTATGCGGGATTATCCGCTTTTTCGACGCTGGTGTAAAAGCTTTGGCAGTCCGCTAGAAATATGGTTCTACTTCCACGCTCCTTCACAATGTTGACCTCCTCTCCTGGCATGTGATTAATCATATTCCAGAATATTCTTGAACATATACCCTTATAGTAGTATTATATATAGAACAAGTGTTCCTAATACAAATGTATTTTTTGGAACATTACAGTTTACGGGAAACCTAGCATGGCGTATCATATTATCTTGAACAAAAACAAGTGGAAATGAATGAATATTGAGGGGAGAAAACCATTTTTATGAACCCAAAACGTCGACCATCATCTCAAAAACGCAGTAGGTGGCGCATTTTTGGCAGAGTTTTGCTGATTAATATCAAGTGGTTCTCGCTTGCGGGTGTACTTGGAGTGCTGTTTGCCGGAGGTCTTATATCCGGCTATGTGGCGGCACTGGTTCATGATGAACCTGTACGATCACGTCAATTGATATATGAAAAGGTAAATGAGAATGCTCTGACCAGTTTTGTATTTTTTAATGATCAGGTAACTCCGGTTGGAAGAATGCGCATGGAAGAGGACCGACAGCTCGTTGACTTGAAGGATGTCCCTCAGTCCATTGTGGATGCCCTCATTTCAACAGAAGATAGCCAATTTTATGAGCACCATGGTGTAGATTTAAAGGGGACGGCTCGTGCTGTCAAACAGAAACTTTTGAATGAAAACCGCCAAACTGGCGGCAGTACACTGACGCAGCAGGTAGCCCGAAGAGTTTTCCTCAGTCTGGATAAAACGGACAGCCGAAAGGTGAAGGAAATGCTGCTGGCACTACGTATGGAGCGTTTTATGGGCAAAGACAAAATATTAACGGCTTACTTAAATAAAATGCCTTTTGGTAATGGTTCCGCTGGTTACAATTTGTATGGAATCAAGTCTGCTTCGTTAGGAATTTTTAATGTAAGTGATCTACATAAGCTTCATATTGCTCAAGCGGCTTATTTGGCAGGTCTTCCACAGCTGCCATCTGTTTATTCCGCTTTTGATGGTAAAGGGAATTTTGATGAAGAAGGTTTCAACAAAGCGATGGAGCGCCAACGTGTTGTGTTGGGAAGAATGCTGGAAACAGGCAAGCTCACACTGTCCGAATATAATGATGCGCTTCAATTTGATGTGAGAGCGACTCTTGCACCCCATCGCGAAAAAAGCTATAACACATTCCCTTATTTGATGCTGGAAACAGAGCGGGAGGCCGCACAGCTGTTAGCACTCCAGCAAAATCCGAATCTCACAGCAGCCGAGATTTCTAAGCCTGAGCATGCTGAACTTCTTCAAAATACGCGAGAAGAGTTGCAACGGTCCGGCTATCGAATTTATACAACGATAAATAAAAAAATTTATAGCAATATGCGACAGATTGCAGCTAATCCACAAAATTTTTCTCCATACAGTAAGAAGAAGGGACTAGAACAGATTGCGGCAATCATGATTGATCATAAAACAGGGGCTATCCTCGGTATGATCGAGGGCCGGGATTTTAATACCGAGCAAATGAACTATGCAACTCAAATGACACGTCAGCCCGGTTCTGCCATGAAGCCTATTGCTGCTTACTTACCTGCTTTGGAGAAGGGCTACACTCAGCCCGCCGGTCTTATTGATGATTCACAAATCATATTGAAAGACGGACGAAAGGGTTATCATATTCCTAAAAATTATAACAGAAGGTATGAGGGGCTTATGACAGCCCGTGAAGCACTCAATCGGTCAATTAACATCCCTGCACTGAGGCTGTTTTTATATGAAGTTAAAATTCCAAACGCTTGGAATTTTGTGCGTTCTCTTGGAATTACGACGATTCAGCCGCAGGATGAACATGCTCAAACAGGAGTTCTAGGTGGACTTAGTAAGGGGGTATCTGTCGAGGAACTGACCGCAGCATACGGAACAATTCCCAATATGGGCGTGTATAATGCCCCTCACTTGATCAGTAAAATTACAGATGCCAACGGTAAGATTGTATATGAATTTAAACCACAGACGAAGCGTGTGTATTCGCAGCAAACCGCATTTTTGATGACGGATATGCTCAGAACCGTTATATCAGATCCGAGAGGAACTGGCAAACGTCTGCAAAAAGCATTTAAAAACTACGGTACCATTGATATTGCGGGTAAAACGGGTACGACACAGAACTTTGGTGATGTGTGGTTTATGGGATACACGCCTGACATTACGCTAGGCGTATGGGCTGGTTATCGTCAACAAGTTAATACATTATCTCAAGAAGGTCACACCAGAGCACAGTTGGTGTGGGCGTTGATCATGAATGAGGCGGTCAAAGACCAGCCTGAGCTTTTTAAGAATAAGCATTTTATACAGCCGGAAGGCGTTGTGAAAGTTACGGTATCTAGTCTTACAGGTAAGCTGCCAGGGCGCTATTCCCGCCAATCGGGTCATCTCGTGACTGACTGGTTTAACCAAAAGTACGTGCCGACCGAAGTCGGAAGAGAACAGCTTCCACGTTCTGCTAGACCAGTAGTTCCGTCCAAACCAGATATCAAGAAAGAAGATGTCCCTGAGATCAAGGTACCAGCAACAGATCAAGAGGAGGTTCCACCAGAGGAAACAGTTCCTTCTGTTCCTGACACAGACGCAGAGATCGAACCGCCTGATGAGAATAACGATGTGCCATCAACGGATACTTCGCAACCTTCTGTTGAAAACGAGCCGGAGACACCACCTGAATCAGAAAACCAGAATGGTGCTCCAAAAACTCAGCCTGATGAGGTTATCTATCCTGAACCAACGACTGATCAATCCAACAACTAAGCAACATGGACGATCTAGTTTAGAACACCGTTTCCAACAATATTGACAGTGACCTGCGGATGAAAACGGACACGGGGATACTCCTCATTCCAACGCTATTCCATTACAATGGCTACCTTGAATGGGAAGTTGGATAGTCAGGCTCCGGTACATCTGTCGGACAGAATTCTCGGTGCCTGAATAAACTTCATTGGTACTTTACCTTCATTGGTTTGAGATTCATCTACAACTTCTAGTGTTTGCTGGAGTAGGCCCTTAGGAGTAAGATCATAAATCGATGCATTTGCCAATCTGGCATCCTTTAAGCTGTCCTGATCCCAGCAGCCTGTTGTAATTATGAGTAGAGCCAGCATTTTATGCGGCTCTGCTCTTTTTTCATATTTTAGATTTCTCCTTTTTGAAAATACGAGCCAAATTATTTGCATGTAACCAATGGGCTTTAAAATTTTCTCTTTGTTCAGGCAAGTAGGCAAGGCGAGATTATAAGGGGGCATAGTCTTGGGTCAGATCAATTCCCAGGTAGTATCCGAGTTTACGCCGAACCTCACTGCGGGCAAAGGATGAAAGCATGAAAAATCGTCTTTGGTAACCTCGGCATACATACAAAACCTCTACGCCTTCATGATTTCGGATTTCGCTGTATATTTTCACTCCCTGTCTTTTCATTCGTGCTTTTGTTTCTGCTAATTGAACAGTTATGCGCTGTTGTACTCCAGTCAGGCTACGAATATACAAATCGGGCATTTTTAGAGGAGAGATATTAATAATGCGAATGTCTCGTTCCAGCACATCCAGTACAAGTGTTAGAAGTACACACATCTTGATCAGTCCTGCGTCTTCTTCAGAAGGCAAAGGAGCTTTATGCTTGTTAGCAAGTACCTTTTTGTTTGTCATAAATATCTCCTTTACGCGGAGTGAAAGTACAATATACAATAAGTATATAGAACATATGTTCTGAATATACTTCATCATAGGAATTTTTCTGTTGCTAAAGCAATCATCAATTATTGGAAAAGTGCGGGGAGCGCTACTTCCATGTGCCATTGTGTAAAGATTCTTGCGTATAGGGCCGATGACAGCCAAACAGAGTTTATGTTAAGCTAATGGATAAAAAACTTACATAGAAGGGGATAGCGTTCTGATAGCGACGTTTTTTACTATTTAACATAAGAAAGTCGAGAAAGAAGGTTTACATATTGTCACGTTCGTTATATGTAGCTTTATTATTGTTGAGCCTTATTTGGGGCGGTTCCTTTATGTTTATTAAGGTGTTATTGCTACATCAAGTAGGACCGTGGACTATTGTATTTCTGCGATCCAGCTTTGGTTTTATTTTTATCGTCTTATTAATGCTTCTTATGCGCAGGCCGTTTAAAATCAAAAGCATCCCGTGGAAATCGGTTATTCTGGTAGCATGCGTCAACATGGTTTTACCATGGACATTGATTGGTTTTAGTGAGACCAGAATAGCTAGCAGCATGGCTTCTGTATTGAATGCCACCACACCAATATGGACTATGTTAGTGGGGCTTGCCTTCTTCGGGGCTATATTTCATCGCCTGCAGTGGTTAGGAATGGGTCTAGCATTTATAGGAATTATTATTTTATTGGGTATTAATCCTGCCTCTATTATTTCTGTTGATCCGGTAGGTTTTGGATGTATGCTGCTTGCGACTCTCTGCTACGGATTTGGAACACAGCTCTCCAAACGTTTTCTCTCCAATCTTTCCATGTATCAGGCTACCTTTGCGACACTGTTTGGTGCGGCAGCAGGGGGTGGTATTATGATGGTAATTGTAGAGAGACCAGATTTGTCGATCGTTTCTGTTCCAGGAGTATTAGGTTCCCTAATAGGACTAGGAGTTTTGGGTTCAGGAGTAGCATATATCTTGTTCAACTATATGATTTTGCGGGGGAGTGCGGAATTCGCTTCTTCGGTAACGTATTTTGTACCAGTGAGTGCCATCGTATGGGGCTTTTTACTTCTGAATGAGCATATCGGCTGGAACGTGCTGACCGGTCTGGTTCTTATACTCGGGGGCGTATTTATGGCCAATCAGCGCAGAACAGCCAAACTAAGGGTAATGACTCCAAGTGAAAATAAAACACACTCAGGTCATTGAGTGTGTACTCGCCAAACCTTTGGTATAATGCGTCAACTCGCACATACAATAAAGCATGCTCACACATAAAATAAAATATGGTGCAGCAAAAAAGCAAGCTGTTTAGCAGGTGACAAGGTGTGGTATAATAAATTATAGAATTATATGCACCACAGAAATGTCGGAGTTTTATTCCACAAAAGAAAGGATCAGGATACCATGTGTCCCCGAAGGATACTTCCCCAAAGGACGATTTGGAAACGATTTGATCTGTCTTATACTTAGCTTTTCCGCGGAGTAACGTCAAGTTGCGAAAGCCAACTCTGCGGAAGAGGGGATTGTACATGCGAAGGACCAAGTCCTCCAGGCACATCTTACCAGGTTGCTTCCGTAAGAGTGGGTTCATCCACATCAAACTTACGAGAAACCGAGGGAGCCTGTATGAGGAAAACTTACGAATCTATCGTGAACAATGGAGCACTGAGACAGATTGCTGTCATGTTGCTCGGAACATGCATTTTAGCTTTTACGTACTATCACATTAATGCCCAGAATCATTTGTCAGAGGGCGGATTTGCAGGCTTAGCTCTGCTGGGGCATTATGCGTTTGGCATATCTCCAGCATGGAGTATGCTGATGCTTGATGTTCCTGTCATATTGCTGGCATGGGTACTGAAGGGCAAAAGATTTATGATGCTAGCATTAATCGGAGCCGTCGCCTTTTCACTGTTTTATGCAGGATTTGAGAAATACTCGACTCTGGTTATAGACCTGCATGGAAATCTGCTGATAGCAGCTCTACTTTGTGGGGTGCTCACAGGTTTAGGAGCCGGAATCGTACTGCGATTCGGTGGAGCAACCGGGGGCGATGATATTTTGTCTCTGCTGGTGAGCGAGTGGCGCGGATGGAAAATCGGCAACGTGTTTATTGTCAGTGACATCATCGTGCTAGGATTATCGCTGTTGTATCTGCCTGTAAAGGAAACAATGTTTACAATACTGGCTGTGTGGCTTGCCGGAAAAATAATTACATGGACGACCACGTTCCAATTGCACCGACCTGTGAAAAAGGTACTGCCAGCGGCTATTCCCGCTAAAAAGGTAGTTACCAAAACAGTGCCGGTCGTCCACAGCCTTCGTCAATAAGGAAAGGGTGTTACGTCAGGAGAGAAATCTTCTTACGTAACACCCTTTCGCTGTATGGGAAGAGCAAATGTTGATCATACTTAGTGCCGCTTGAATGCTGTTTTTTGTATTTTTTCTACTGCTTCTTATTTTCTTCTTCTGGATGATTATCGTTCCATTCTTCAGCTTGAGCAGTGCCAATCGCAATAGCACGCCCTTCTTCATAGCCCTCGCGGAGTAGAGCGTTAGCGATATCAACGGCTTTTTCTCGCACCCGGGGTTCCAGATTTTTCATGGATGGCGGGTAATCATGTTTGTTCCAAGGCATTGTTGCACACTCCTTTTTAGCAGGTGTTGTATTATGTATTACCCGTTGTTGGCTTAGACAAACAAAAATTAAAGTAATGAATGTATTGTAAAATATATCTTGAGAAAAGGCGTATAATGGTGTGCAGAATACCAGAAAAAGGAGTGGAACATTTGCTTGCCTGGGGTTTCGTTTTTTTACTAACCATCATCATTCATACTACCGATAGCTTGTCTTATGCTCTTCGGCTTGGTGGTTTGCGAGCACGTCGGATTGGATTGGCCTTAACCGTGGCCGGAATGCTGCTGTTGGTTTCACGCACCTCCAATATGGCGCAGGGGCCTTTACTTGGAGGGATGGTCGATCAGGCTAAAGAGTCAGCTCAATTGGGCGGAACGGATACGAGACTGGAACTGTATATGCACGGGGTACTGCTGGCCGCCACCGTTGGAACTATGTTTGCTATATTACTGTATCCAACAGTGGTGCGCATGTCAGCCAGATGGATTGTGCATTTGGAGCATACTGGATCTATTCCAGCTTTAATACGTCATTTAATGAGTCGAAATCGCTGGAAGCATGCAGGCTACTACATAAAGCGCCCTAGCTGGTCCATGCTTACCTCCCTGATCAGTGGAGTGATCCCCAAGCGTCTAATTATTTTAAATGTTACCGTTACCGCAATTTATACAACTGGAGTGGTATCTGCCTTGTATGCGTCATTCCTATGGCCCGCTCAAGGTACGGCAATGTCAATGTCGTCAGGCTTAATCAATGGCGTCGCAACGGTATTGTTGACCTTGTTAATTGATCCAAGATTGGCGGTGTTGTCAGAAAAAACACTACGAGGGGAGCTACCCCTAATTCGGATGAATAGTGTGTACGGTTGGATGATCATCTCGCGTTTGGCAGGAACTTTATTAGCTCAGCTATTGCTGGTACCGCTAGCCATTTGGCTTGGGTGGGTGATGAGCTAGATCAGTAAAGATGTACTGTCATATTCAAAAAAGACTGACCCGTAACCTCTAATAAAGATGATTCCGGGTCAGCCTTAATGATTTTACGGCTGCTTACTTTTCAAATAATGACTTATATGCTCCATATCCTTCACGCTCCAAGTCTTCCTGAGGCACAAAGCGGAGCGCGGCAGAATTGATACAATAACGCAAACCCTCTGGACCTGGACCATCATCGAATACGTGCCCTAAATGGGAGTCTGCTTCGCGACTTCGCACCTCGGTACGAATCATGAAATGGCTGAGATCGGTCTTTTCTTTGACATTGTAACTGCGCAACGGACGGGTAAAGCTAGGCCAGCCGCAACCCGCATCATATTTGTCCAGTGAACTAAACAAAGGCTCTCCTGATACGATATCCACGTAAATGCCTTCAGCTTCATGATCCCAAAACTCATTTTGAAATGGGCGCTCGGTCGCGTTTTTTTGTGTTACTTCGTATTGAATAGGCGTCAGCCGATCTTTGAGCCCGGACTTATCAATCTTGGCAGCCCAATTTTGCTCAATAAAATCTTCACGTCCCGACCCTTTGCGGTAGCGTTTGTAGTGAGCGGGGTTTTTCTTATGATAGTCCTGATGATATTCTTCTGCTTCATAAAAAGTTGCCGCAGGCAGAATAGATGTTGCAATGGGCTTGTCAAAACGGCCACTTTGAGCGAGGGCTTCTTTGGAAGCCTCTGCCTTGATGCGTTGTTCATCATTATGATAGAAAATAGCCGTTTGGTAGGATGAACCTCTATCGTGAAATTGTCCACCTTCATCCGTTGGATCAATCTGTTGCCAAAATAGCTCCAACAGTTTTTCATACGGGAACACTTGGGGGTCAAATGTAATCTGTACGGCTTCCACATGTCCCGTTGTTTCAGAGCATACCTCTTCATAGGTAGGATTTTCGGTGTGACCCCCTGTATATCCAGATCTAACCTTCAAAATACCGGGCATTTCCTCAAAAGGGGAGACCATGCACCAGAAGCAGCCGCCCGCAAAAGTTGCCTTTTCTACCGTGTTTGGATTGTTGGTGCTCATATTTTATCACTCCAATCTGAGAATGTTTAATTAGTTGTTATTTAAATAGCTTACAATTAAATTATATACGGGATTTTTGCAAAAACCAACGAAACATCAGAAAGTACTCAGCTGCGTAGCTGTAGTGTGTCCCAAAAAAAGCAATCAAACATACTACAGAACCGGTACAAACTCATTGCTATCATGTTTTATTGCCGCGCCTAACTCTTTTTCGGTAAAGTACAAATCCGCCACCTACCAGTGCAGTATATAGCAGCAAAATAAGTAAACCCGTGATTGGATGTTCCGCAAAGGTACCGCCTGCATAAGCATACACTGCAATTGCGGGAAGCTTGCCGATCGCTGTGCCTAGCATAAAGCTCCAGAACGGAAACCCTGCTACTCCGGCATATACATTTACAGCTGCCTGAGGAATGACTGGAATCAGGCGAGCCAGTAGCACAGCAGTAAAAGGCTCTTTCTCCATGACCTGATTGAAGCGCTCCAGTGCGGGAACACGCTCCAAATAAGCACGTCCTTTGTCACGAAACAGGGTACGTACGGCACTGTATACGACCAACGCAGCGAAAGTAGTGCCAAGCCAGCAAATCAGAGCACCTTGCCAGGCGCCTGCTGCATAAGCAATGGAAGCGATAATCAGCTTGTAAGGGATAAACGGAATTAACGCGAATAAAAATGCGAGCAGCAGCAGAACCGGAAAGGAGGTTTGCTGGTCCGCCCATGCGAGCCAATCATATCTGTAGATAAACGCGATGCAGAGCAGCGAAACATAAGCCGCGGGGAGTAACCATTTTTTCATTTACATACCTCTTTCAATATCCCTGTTCGGCTTATTGCTTATACAGAAAAAAATAGGGTTCACATTCCCAAAAATGTATGCTATACTGCCACTAACAGAATAGTTCCCAAAGGGGAGTAGCTCAGCGAGTAAAGTCGTCATTACGGGATTCTTAATCCCCGGCTTTATTGGCAACGTAATGTTGTAAGCGAGACCTTTGCCAGGATTTTAGGAATCCGGGTAAATGGTCTTTTTTTGATGCCAAAATGGGGTCAAGCGCCGTTTCCGGATTCTGCGAAATGGCGCTTTTTTAGTATAAAGCGCTGAACTATGTACAGTATAACAAATAAATAAAGAAGGTGGGAGAAACGTATGGATTTTTTGTCAATTGAGTTTTTAACCGCATTATTGTCCATCATTATCATTGATCTGGTACTAGCTGGTGATAATGCGATCGTAATCGGCTTGGCGGCGCGGAATGTTGATAAGGCCAATCAAAAGAAGGTCATTATCTGGGGAACGGTCGGAGCAGTCATCATTCGTGTGATTGCTACCGTGCTGGTCACATACTTACTGCAAATATATGGATTGCGTTTGGTTGGGGGTCTCGCCCTTATCTATATCGCCTATAAGTTGTTGGTCGAAGAGAAAAAACATGAAATTTCAGCTACAAATCAGATGTGGGCAGCGATTCGCACCATTATTATTGCGGATACAATGATGGGACTCGATAATGTGCTTGCTGTTGCGGGAGCCGCTCATGGAGATATGCTACTTGTTATTCTCGGTCTGGCAATTTCCGTTCCGATCATGGTATGGGGAAGCACGATTATTTTGAAACTGACAGAACGTTACCCGATAGTGATTACGATTGGAGCCGCAGTATTAGCGTATACCGCTGCTAAAATGGTGGTGGCTGAGCCATTAATTGCACACTGGTTCGCAAATGGAGTCGTTAAATATGGCTTTGAAGCCTTGGTTGTAGTTCTGGTTGTAGCCATCGGTATGCGTGTTAAAAAAATAAAAAGTGAGAAAACAAAAAAGGAAGCATTGCACGCATAAGCTGACTTATATTGAAGTAATCTGGCTGAAGCTGGATACTCAAGTTTTAGAGGCTGTTCCGTCAGGTCCATCTGGATCGGGAGTAGCCTCTTTTCTTTGCTTGTCAGCGGACTTCCATGTAAACTAGACAACAGATGAAATGAGTGATTAGAGGTGGAACGATATGGACAAGCAAATCAAGACAAGAGTAGCGATTGCAGGATTGGGTGGTATCGCTCGTAAAGTGTACCTGCCGTTACTGGCTGCACACCAAGGTGTAGACATCGTAGGTGTCATGAACCGATCACAGGAGCCGGTCAGTTCTATTATGGAGCAGTATAGACTACCAAGAGGAACGACGGATGTGAAGGAAATGCTGGCATGGGAGCCGGAAGCAATATTTATACATGCGGCCACCGAAGCTCATTTTGACCTAGTCATGGCGTGTATTGAAAAAGGGATAGCGGTGTACGTGGATAAACCATTGTCCTATGATGTTCGTCAGAATTTGGAAATGACTGCTTTCGCGGAAGCGCAGGCTGTACTGCTGGCGGTAGGTTTTAATCGGCGTTTTGCTCCGCACTATGTGGCTGCAAAAGCTTGGCTAGAGGAAGTGGGTGGTTTCAGTCAATGTGCGGCGATTAAACACCGAACTGGATATGATCGTAGACCGGCGGCACAGACGGTTTATGATGATTTAATTCACATGCTTGACTTGCTATTATGGCTGGGTGGCGATAATTATGAGCTACTGCATAGTAGTCTGGATACAACGAGTGAAGGTTACATGGACGCTGCATTTGGGACTTTGCGTTTGGGGGATGCTGCCGGTACATACAGTATGAGCAGACAGGCAGGGGCTGACATAGAGAAGCTGGAGCTTCACGGGGCAGGACGGTCTGTTGAGGTAACGAATATGGAACAGGCTGTTTTCATGCAAAAAAATAATTTATCACAAACTCAAACTTTTGGAAGTTGGGATACAATATTAGAAAGACGGGGATTTACCGGGGTGGTGAATCATTTTCTGGAGCATATTCATCGTCCGGAGGAGTGTGCGATACAAGCTGGAAAAGTCCTGGAAAGCCATATGCTGGCAGAAGAACTGATTAGTCGTTTGCGTAATTAATAAGGAACCATGACGATCGAGACATCAAGAGTTATAGGTTGAAGGAGAAATGTATCAATGGAAGACAACCGCGGAAAACAGTTAGAAGAAGCCATCATTGAAAATTATAAGCAAGAAGAAGATATGATGATCCTTGTGTTTGCTCAATGGTGCATTAATAACGGCTTGGAGCCAGAGGAATTATATCGTGTAGCGTATCCACAGCAGGATAGCAACGAGCGTCTGCTACGAATACGCAAACTGACTGTATCGCGCGAAGAAGCAGGTGATATTCCGCTGGATACGGTATTAGGTGTGCTGTCCATGTTCGGAAATGAGGACTTGGCGATGGTCGTATCCGAGGCGGCTGCCCAGCTCCCGTCGGAACGAAAATAAGTCCAGCTAAAATAAAACATCTGGCAAAATCATCATAACATCGTGTAAATAAACTATTTACTGAGGATATTGTTGATCGGGAGGGTAAGCTGACGATGGAAGATATACCTGTGCCAAGCACTTGTAAAGGCTGTGAAAGAGATATCGCTTTATCGGAAGAGCAAATTACCAGAATACTAAACAATATGAGACCCAAAATGGAATGTGTAAACGATGAAGTGTACGAAGCCAGACTGTTGGCCTGCGCACAATGCAATGAGTTAATGTCGGGGCATACATGTGGCATTAGCGGAAGTATTGTTCGTATACGTGCCCTGGCAGCAGCTCAAAATTGTCCCAGCTACCATGGTTCACGTTGGCAAGGATCAGCTTGAAAAATGTAAAGCCCAGACTCAGTTAAACCTGAGATTACAGGCTAAAGTAGTCATCCCCTGGTCTGCCTTAATGGCGGACCTTTTTAGTTTGCTTGGACTTTGTTGTTAGCAATTGACAAATTGTAGACAATAAAATATATTAAACACGTAAAATGTTTTTGTTTAATTATTAATATTTATATTAATAAAGAGGTTATTAGGCATGACAATGTGTAACATTAGATTCCAAGAAGATAACGGTAGTGAGAGTGTAATTTATACCGTTATGAAAGCGCAATCATTTGTGTGATGTTCCAACAATCTTAATGTTTTGGGAGGGTTTGTTGTGAAGGGTTCTGTTATTGTAAATACCGATTGGGAACAGGGTGTCATTAATAAAAATATTTATGGGCAATTTGCTGAGCATCTTGGACGATGCATTTATGAAGGCTTATGGGTGGGACAGGACTCTCCAATCCCTAACACTGACGGAATTCGAAATGATGTGGTAGAAGCGCTGAAACAGCTGAACATTCCTGTGCTGCGCTGGCCTGGGGGCTGTTTTGCGGATGAATATCATTGGAAAGATGGGATTGGACCGAAAGAAAACCGCAAAAGAATGGTAAATACGCACTGGGGCGGTGTGGTTGAAAATAACCATTTTGGTACACATGAGTTTTTCCAGCTGTGTGAGCTATTGAATGCAGAGCCGTATATTTGTGGGAATGTAGGCAGTGGTACAGTGCAGGAAATGTCGGAGTGGGTAGAGTACATGACCTTTGACGGGGAGTCCCCTATGGCTGCATGGCGTCAGGAAAACGGTCGTGAAAAACCTTGGAAGCTCAAATATTTTGGAGTGGGTAACGAAAACTGGGGCTGTGGCGGTAACATGCGCCCTGAATATTATGCCGACTTGTATCGCCGCTATCAGACATATGTCCGTAACTATGGAGAGAATCGCATTTATCGAATAGCTGGTGGGGCGAATGTGGATGATTACCGTTGGACCGAAGTGCTGATGCGCGAAGCCGGGCATCTGATGGACGGTTTGAGTCTACACAACTACACAATTCCGGGGAGTTGGGAAGGGAAACGACACGCAGTTGGTTTTGATGAAGCAGAATGGTTTGAGACGATGAAAAAATCATTGCATATGGATGAACTGATTACTCGTCACTCTGCCATTATGGACCAATATGATCCTGACAAACGGGTCGGGCTGATCGTCGATGAATGGGGAACTTGGTTCCTGACCGAGCCGGGTACCAATCCTGGCTTCCTTTATCAGCAAAATACGATGCGGGATGCGCTGGTAGCCGGACTACACCTGCACATATTCCATAATCATCATGATCGTGTGCAAATGACCAACATTGCTCAAATGGTCAACGTTTTGCAAGCGATGGTTTTGACAGAAGGCCCTGCTATGCTGTTGACGCCGACATACCATGTATTTGAAATGTTCAAAGTGCATCAGGATGCACAAGCACTGGCTATTCAGGCGAAGGTAGGCAACTATGAGTATGATGGAGATTCCATCCCACAAGTAAGTGTGTCCGCCTCTAAGGCACAAGATGGCTTTATTCATATAAGCTTATGCAACGTCCATCCAGGTGAATCGGCAAATTTGAGCCTTGAGCTAAGAGGGCTCGAAGAGGTTAAGGAGATCATTGGTGTTGTCTTAGCCAGTGACGATATGCAGGCACATAATACATTTGATCAGCCAGAGCGTGTGAAAAAGGAAGCTTTTACATCTTATCAACTGCAAGATCAGCATTTGGATGTTACGCTGCCGCCGATGTCGGTAGTGATGCTGACAATTGCTCCGTAAAAACAGATTGTGGTATGTGAGTAGTATCGGTATATTGTTATAAAAAAGAGAGAGCGTTCCCCTGAACGCTCTCTTTTTCCTACAATTGCTCGCGGTGAATCAACCTGAATTCCTTGGGCGACATACCAAAGCGGGAACGAAATACACGATGAAAGTATGTGTAGTTCGCAAATCCTGATGATTCGGCGGCTTGTTCCAGTGACATGGGACTGAAAATGATACGCTCCCTTGCCATGTTGAGCCTGATATCCAGTGTGTACTGCATAATGCTCGTATCGAACGTTTCCTTAAACAGGTGTACCGCTCGGGATACGCTGATCCCGACGTGTGAAGAGACATCATCCAGCTTAAAATTAGATGATGCATTTTCTTCAATATAATTTTTAATCTGATAAGCAAGATAGTTATGATGAGTAGCAATGGGTTGCTCGGAGAGTATACGGTCAAACTCCAAACATAAAATGCGTATGTAATAGCTTGATATTTCCGGGTAAGGATTAGAAATACGTCGCTGCTCCAACACGAGCTGACGAAATAGACCAAGCAGGGCTTCTGTGAGTTGAACCTTAATTCGGTTGGGACGTTTGTGATGATTCCACCACTCATCTACCCACGGACCACCGAAAAAAATGTGATAATCCCCACTTTCTACAACCTGTTCTCCCATGGGATTCAACTCACTGTGAATATCCAGTTCATAAGGCTCGGTTGGATTGAACAGCAGCAGATCACCTGCCTCAATCCGTGTCATTTTCCCGTCAATGCGTGCTTGACAGCGTCCATCTGTTTGCAGACGGAATAAATAATTTTTGATTCCATCAGGCTGGTTCGAATAAAAGGGCTTACGGTGGAAGGAATAGCCTGCGGTAAGAACCTGGCAAGGCTCAATGATAGACATGATGATGACTCCTTTGGGCATATGGCTGTTTCAAATATTGACCAGATTGTTCATGTTTTAATCATATTATTCATTTTAAACGAAAGCAAAATAGAATACCATGTGAACTGTAAAGCTTACATGTTAGAGGCCAAGGAGTGTGAAGACGTAAAACGAATCAAGGCCGGGATTATCAGCTGTGGTAACACTAGCTCGGTATATCTTAAAATTCTCCAAACCAACCCGCCCTTTGAAGTAGTGATCTTTGGTGATCTATTGAATGGAAGGGCCAAGGAGAGGGTCGATAAATTGAGTGTTGAAAACGTATACAAAGTGATGGATCGATGCTTCGGCTTGAGATGGAGCTTGCATTTATCTGCCGGTACCTGGCTGCCAGGCACTGCAGATGTGCGATACCAGAGGCGGGCAAGCAGGTGTAATGGAACAGATATAACGGAAATTCATCCTGACAAAGAGGTGAAGGAGAATGACTAAAGTAGGATTGCAATTATACACAGTTAGGGAAGAGATTGAACAGGATTTTGAAGGTACATTGCGCAAGGTAGCTGAGCTGGGCTACAAAGGGGTTGAGTTTCATAACTTTTTCGGACGTAGTGCCAAGGATGTCAGAGCGCTTTTGGATGAGCTGAATCTGGAGGTTGTCGGAACCCATATACAATACAGCCGCTTGCTGCATCATTTGGATGAGGAAATTGCATATCACAAAGAATTGGGCAATAAATACCTCATTGTTCCTTATTTAACCGAAGAAGAGCGGGAGTGGGATGACCTTTTTGTTAATCTGAATCGTATTGGTGAAAAAGTAAAGGAGCATGGGTTGATACTCGCCTATCACAATCATGATTTTGAACTAACAGAGAAAATCAATGATCGCCCGGTATTCGATGCTCTATATGATGCGGTTCCCGATGATTTGTTACAGGTCGAAATGGATACTTGTTGGGTATACTATGGAGGCTATGATCCAGTGGAATACATCGGACGATATCGTGGACGCCTACCTATCATTCACTTAAAGGATATGGCACGTGACGAGCAGCAGAAAGCAATTACTGTAGAGTTAGGCAAAGGAGAAGTGCAGCTTCAGGCTATTACAGACGCCGCTATTGAAGCAGGTGTGGATTGGGTTGTCGTGGAACAGGATTTCAGCTCAAATCCTCCAATCGAAAGCATTGAAACCAGTATGAAGTGGCTCCAACAATACGCAGCTCAAGGAGGAAATATTCATGTCTAAAACACTCAAGATCGGGATTATCGGTTGTGGGGGCATTGCCAACGGCAAACACTTGCCGAGTCTTGCCAAGCAAAAGAGAGCAGAAATCATTGCTTTCTGTGACATTATACCAGAACGTGCTGAAGAGGCTGCTGAAAAGTATGGTGCAGAAGGATCGCAAGTTTATAGCGATTACCGTCAGTTGCTAGAAAATAAAGACATTGAAGTTGTACATGTATGTACCCCTAACGACTCGCACTCAGAAATTACAGTAGCGGCGCTGGAGGCAGGTAAGCATGTGCTATGTGAAAAGCCGATGGCTAAAACTGCTGAGCAGGCACGGGAAATGCTTGATGCGGCCAACCGTACAGGCAAAAAGCTGTCCATTGCTTATCAAAATCGTTATCGTGATGACAGTCTGTATCTGAAGCAATTGGTCGAGCAAGGAGAGCTTGGTGAGATTTATCTGGGTAAAGCCATTGCTCTACGCCGCCGTGCGGTTCCAACCTGGGGAGTGTTCTTGGATGAAGAGAAACAGGGGGGTGGCCCGCTTATTGATATCGGCACACACGCACTCGACCTGACACTTTGGCTGATGGATAATTACAAGCCTAAAAGCGTACTAGGTTCAACCTTCCATAAGCTGGGAGACCGAAAAAATGCAGCAAACGCTTTTGGACCGTGGAATCCTGATGAATTTAAAGTAGAGGACTCAGCTTTTGGATTCATCACCATGCAAAATGGAGCTACAATTGTATTGGAATCCAGCTGGGCATTAAATGTTGTAGAGTTTGGTGAAGCCAAGACGTTGTTATGCGGTACCGAAGGCGGAGCAGATATGCAGGATGGATTGCGCATTAACGGAGAAAAAAATAGCCGTTTGTTTGATACAAAAATAGATCTGAATGCAGGAGGAGTTGCCTTTTACTCCGGTGAAACGGAAAATGAAGCAGACCGTGAAGCCCGTCTGTGGATCGAATCTATTCTGGACGACAAAGAACTTCTTGTGAAGCCGGAGCAGGCACTGGTTGTTACTGAAATTTTGGAAGCCATCTATGAATCGGCCCGCACGGGAAAAGCAGTTTACTTTGACTAAGCCTGTAATTATCCCGAATAGACAATCACTATAATGAAAGCAGCTTTTTTCACATATGATACAGGGAGGGATTTCTTTTGAAACTTGGAGTATTTATGGTGCTGTTTGGTGGACGTTCGCTGGAGGAGGCGCTGGATTATGTGGCTTCTCAGGGATTGGATGCTGTAGAAATTGGAACAGGTGGCAACCCGGGAGATAAGCATTGCAAGCCTGATGAGCTGCTGGAGAACGATACGGCGCTCAAAAATTTTAAAAAGGCAGTAGAATCTCGCGGACTAACGATTAGCGCGCTTAGCTGTCATGGTAATCCTCTTCACCCGCAAAAGCATTTGGCACAGGCAGATCATGATGCATTTTTGAAAACAGTCCGCTTGGCGGAAAAGCTGGAAGTTCCTGTTGTGAACACTTTCTCAGGCTGTCCGGGGGATCACGAGGACGCGAAGTATCCAAACTGGCCCGTGGCTCCGTGGCCTAATGATTTTCAGGAAGTATTGAAGTGGCAATGGGAAAATAAAATTATTCCTTACTGGACCGAGACAGGTAAATTTGCAGCAGATCACCATGTTAAAATAGGGCTGGAGTTACACGGGGGCTTCTCCGTGCATACACCAGCAACCTTACTTCGTTTGCGTGAAGCGGCAGGAGAGGTCATTGGTGCTAATTTGGACCCGAGCCATATGTGGTGGCAGGGAATTGATCCCGTACAGGCGGTTCAAATTTTGGGCCGAGAGGGAGCCATCCACCATTTCCATGCCAAGGATACGACGATTGATCCGATCAATGTTAATAAATACGGACTTACTGATATGCAGGAGTATACGAATATGTTAGATCGTGCATGGCAGTTCCGTACTGTGGGCTATGGTCATGATGTAAAAACCTGGGCAGATATTATCAGTGCTCTGCGTCTGGTGGGATACGATTATGTAGTGAGTATTGAGCATGAAGACGGTCTGATGTCTGTAGAAGAAGGCTTTACTAAGGCTGTCCATAATCTTCGCCAGGTCCTGATTGAAGAACCGCTTAGCGAGATGTGGTGGGTCTAACCTAATAGGGGGAACTGTGATGATTAACGTCACCATTTGGAATGAATTTCTGAACGAGAAGTTAAATGAAGAAGCCAAACGGATTTATCCTAACGGCATACACCAAGCATTGGCTGACGGCTTGGCAGATGAAGGTTTTGCCATTCGAATAGCTACTCTGCGTGATAATGCCGAGCATGGTTTGGGAGAAGAAATCCTCAATTCCACAGATGTGCTGCTGTGGTGGGGACATAAAGCCCACGATCAGGTGAGCGATGAAGTTACAGCGCGTGTCGTCAAGCGTGTGCAGGAAGGGATGGGCCTCATCGTACTGCACTCAGGCCATTTTTCTAAGCCATTTAAAGCTCTGATGGGCACCAGTTGTGATTTAAAATGGAGAGTTGCAGGCGAGCAGGAGATTATTTGGTCAGTAAATCCGTTACATCCCATTGCAGAAGGGATAGACGCCAAAATTCTCTTAGAGCAGGAAGAGATGTATGGAGAGTTCTTTGATATTCCTGCGCCGGATGAACTGGTCTTTATCAGTAACTTTGAAGGCGGCGAAGTATTTAGAACTGGATGCACCTTCCATCGAGGCAGTGGTAAAATATTTTATTTCAGACCAGGGCATGAAACCTATCCAACTTATTACCAACCTGATATTTTGAAGGTCATTGCTAACAGCATCCGTTGGGCTTCTCCGACAAGTAATAAAAAACCAATATATGGTAGGAGTGAACCAGTAAGGCCTCTTGGTGGAGTGTTGGTATAGTTACAATTATCACATTATGATAAATTCTATAAAGAACAGATTTACAGGCGGAACCTCTGGGATTCCGCCTTTTTGTATTTAACGAATTAGACATATACCTGCCGCATTGGTTTGTTGTATAATCAGTTTTGGTCATGGCAACTTTATCATCACAGGTAATTAAATTTAAGAAAGTGTTTTCTTTCGGGATAAAGTATGCTAAAATGATATATACTAACAAAAGGAAAGCTTTATCAAACCGAAATGCAAAAGAAGGTGAAAAATTTGGAGAGTCAACCGCAATTTACAAAAATGTGTCCGCGTTTTGAAACCGCCTTTTCATGTCTGGGTAAGCGCTGGAATGGATTGATTATTCAATCCATGATGAGCGGTCCCAAGCGGTTTAAGGATATTTCCAATCTGATTCCCACAATGAGTGACAAAATGTTATCAGAGCGGATGAAGGATCTGGAAAATGAAGGGATTCTTACACGCCATGTATATCCGGAAACTCCTGTCCGCATTGAATATGAGCTAACCACCAAAGGTCGTGCACTTCAGCCGGTTATGGAGCAGATTCAATTTTGGGCTGAGGAATGGATTAGATGATCACCAAACTCATTAAGTGTTTTTCATAGCAAAACAGCCTTTTCCTAGGAAAAAGGCTGTTTTTTTATTTTGTGATAGGTAGTACGGCTTAATAGCTTTTAGCACGGCCTGCTACTGAGAATACTCCGGCTGTTGTACGGCGGGGGACACGGGATTGAATATCCAGTGCGGCTGTACGAAATGTGCCTAAGCACGAGTGGCAAAGTCTTCCTGCATAAATGGGAGAACGGCAAGACTCGCAAGGATAATCAAGCTGACTGTATGTGGAGGGAAATTTGCCTGCTCTTACCCAATCTGTGAGCAAATCCATAGGTGTGCCAGTCACATCACTGAGTTGGCGGGTATGAGTAGAAGGATGCCTCCATAGATAGTTAGAACAGCGGTCAAAGAATATATTTTCTTCTTGAATACAAGTGCTACACAGGTTTCTAAGATTTTGACGGAAAATGGAACCGCATTTTGGGCAATTCGAAGTATGTATCTCCATAGAAACCAGTCCTTTGTATCGGAATATAGTAGTATTTTAAAATTTATTAGTTACATATTACTATGACTTTATACCTATATCAATCTTTATTTAAAGAAATTGCTGATCTTTGAGTATATGCTGGCATCGAGATTGACATTACTCTATTACTTATGTATTATAACTTACATAAAGTTACTATGTGAATAAAATAAACTGTATACGATAAGGAGATTTTAATGATACCATCTTTATTTTTAGCCCACGGATCACCTATGCTTGCTATTGAACAGACGGACTATACTGCATTTTTAGAGCAGTTGGGGAAAAGCATTCATCCTAAGGCGATTGTTATCTTTACAGCTCACTGGGAGACACAAATGTTAACGATTAGTTCAATGGATGACATATACGATACAATTTATGATTTTGGAGGTTTCCCACCGGAACTGTACGAAGTGAAATATCCAGCACATGGTTCTGTTGAACTAGCTAATAAGTTGAAAAAGTTATATGAACAAAACGGCATCGAGGTACAAACTGATCATGTGAGAGGACTGGATCATGGTTCCTGGACATTGTTGCATCGTATGTATCCTGAGGCAGACATTCCGGTAGTTCAGATTTCCGTAAATCCGTACCTCTCGCCCAAAGCACAATTTGCCATTGGTGAAGTGCTGCGTGAGTTGGGAGAACAAGATATTCTGGTCATTGGCAGTGGCGTGACTGTCCATAATCTGCGTATTGTCAAATGGGGAGAAACGAAAACGGAACGTTGGGCAATTGATTTTGATGACTGGATTATCGAAAAAGTGCAAAGCGGAGATATAGAAGCTTTAGATCACTATGAAAGCGAAGCGCCGTATGCTCGTCAGGCTGTACCTAGAGCAGAACACTTTGTACCGTTGTTTATTGCAATGGGTAGTGGCGACCCTGCCAACAAAGCTAAGGTCATCCATAGAAGCTATGAAATGGGAAATTTAAGTTATCTATGTTTGCAGTTTTAAAGTGGGTAGGCAGAAGAAGGTCGAGTTATGTGCTTTGTTACTGTCCCGTCCGTTCTCAAAAAAAATGGGGAGTAGAATAAAATTAGGGAGTGTTATAAGCTAATAATGGCTTACAGCACTCCCTTTTACATTAAAAAACAATTTATTATATCCGGCAAATCTCACGTGGGCACAATTCACAATGACATACACCTTGCAGCATTTCCAAATCTTTGACAACAATCATTCCATTATCGTATTCGACTGCATTTTTCTTACGCAGATCACTGAGCATCCGATTTACACTTTCCCGGGTAGCACCGATCATATTTGATAAGTCAGTATGAGTAATTTTTTTATGAATCAGAATATAGTCGCCGTGAGGCTCACCATAGGTGTTGCATAGTCGGATGAGTGTGGAACATAGAGCGCCAGGCTTGCCGTACATCATCAAATCGCGGAATTTGGTCTGGGTAATGCGGTGATGCGATCCCATCCATTTCATAAAGTCAATCGCAAAATCACAATGCTGACAAATAAGCAACTCCAAATCTGTATGATCGATTACGCCAATATCACTGTCCTCCAGAACCTCAGCAGAAAAGGAATGCTTAGTGCCGAAGAAAGGATCAGCTTGACCAACAAGATCGCCGCTTTGATACATATATAGAATAAGTTCCTTACCCTCATCCGTTGTTTTGGTTACTTTTACGCGTCCGCGCTTAATATAAAACAGCTTATCCGCTGTATCTCCTTCCCAGAACAGATGCGAACTTTCTGGCATAACTCGATCTTTCATCATCACTTGCAGCCGGTTGAAGCTGGCCTCCGAGAAGCAACAGGTGTTGCCGCGGGCTTCCATTACATTTGTAGGGTTTCTCATCGTCCATTTCCCCTTTGTATCCTATGTTATTTTATCTGCAACTTGATCAATTCAAATTCATTATATACCTGTGCAATGCGTTTTTGGGGCAAGATGAGGGGGTAAAAGTGGCAGAATTCCAAACTTTGTGATTTAATTCACTTCATAAAATAAAATTTTAAATAGATTGTGAAAAAAATCACAAAATATCTTAGAAAGCTGTGTTACGATCAGTGCGTGAACAAGAGATAGTACACGAGATAACAGGAGGATGAGGGAAATGGCTGTTAAAAACGAGGTTATCCAAAAAGAGCAAAGCGCAGAGCAGTATATTCAAACGCTGATTGACCGGGCGAACCGGGCACAGCAAGCTTTCATGAGTATGAATCAGGAGCAGATTGACGAAATCGTACAAGCTATGGCACTCGCAGGGATGGATAAGCACATGCACCTCGCGAAGTTGGCTGTTGAAGAAACAGGACGCGGTGTGTACGAGGACAAAATCACCAAAAACATGTTTGCAACAGAATATGTCTACCATAGCATCAAAAATGAGAAAACCGTCGGTGTCATTGAAGACAATGACTTTGATAGTTTTCAAAAGATAGCTGAACCAGTCGGTATTATCATGGGGATTACTCCAGTAACAAACCCAACTTCGACTACGATGTTCAAAGCGTTAATTGCCATTAAAACACGTAACCCAATCATTTTCGGCTTCCATCCATCTGCTCAATCGTGTAGTGCGGAAGCAGCCCGCGTCTTGCTTGAAGCAGCTGTTAAACATGGTGCTCCAGCGGATTGTATTCAATGGATTGAAGCACCTTCGATGGATAAAACAAATGTACTGATGAACCACTCTGATGTAGCGTTGATTTTGGCAACTGGTGGATCAGGCATGGTTAAGGCAGCTTATAGCTGTGGTAAACCTGCACTTGGCGTAGGTCCTGGTAACGTACCTTGCTTTATTGAGAAAACAGCCGATATCAAACAGGCCGTGAACGACCTTATCCTTTCTAAATCTTTTGATAACGGTATGATTTGTGCTTCGGAACAAGCTGTAATTATTGAAGAGCCTATCTTCGAGCAAGTGAAGAAATTGATGATTGCTAATGGTTGCTACTTTGTAAATAAAGAAGAGGCAGCTAAGCTCACTCAAGGAGCTATGAATGTAGAAAAATGTGCAGTGAACCCGGCCATTGTCGGCCAGTCTGCTGTAAAAATTGCTGAAATGAGCGGTATTACAGTACCGGCAGGAACCAAAATTTTGGTCGCTGAAATTGAAGGAGTAGGAACCAAATTCCCATTATCTGCGGAAAAATTGAGTCCGGTATTGGCTTGCTACAAAGTAAAAAATGCAGAGCAAGGTATCCAACGTGCTGCTGAAGTCGTAGAGTTCGGCGGTATGGGTCACTCGTCAGCAATCCATTCGCAAGATGAGGATGTTATTGCTCGCTTCGCAGATCGTTTGCAAACAGGACGTATCATTGTAAATGCACCTTCCACACATGGCGCAATCGGTGATATTTACAACACCAACCTTCCTTCGTTGACACTTGGTTGCGGTTCGTACGGTCGTAACTCGACTTCGTCGAACGTATCTGCAGTTAACTTGATTAATGTGAAAAGGGTGGCGAAACGGACGGTGAATATGCAATGGTTCAAAGTACCTTCCAAAATCTATTTTGAAAAAAATTCGACACAGTATCTTGCTAAAATGCCTGATATCACACGTGTAGCCATTATCACTGACCCTATGATGGTGAAACTCGGATATGTGGACCGTGTCATCCATTATTTGCACCAGCGTCAAACACCGGTTGCTATTGAAGTGTTCTCCGAAGTAGAGCCAGATCCATCGACAGTTACGGTAGAGCGCGGTACTGAAATGATGAGACGTTTCCAACCGGATTGCATCATCGCACTCGGCGGCGGTTCGCCAATGGATGCTGCTAAAGGCATGTGGATGTTCTATGAATATCCGGATACTGATTTCAATAACTTGAAACAAAAATTCATGGATATCCGTAAACGGATTTACAAGTACCCACGTCTGGGTCAAAAAGCACAATTTGTGGCTATCCCTACAACTTCGGGTACAGGTTCGGAAGTTACATCGTTTGCAGTTATTACGGACAAAAACCTGGGCAACACGAAGTACCCGCTGGCTGACTATGAGTTGACTCCTGATGTGGCAATTATTGACCCTGTGTTTGTATATTCGCTGCCTAAAACTGCTGTAGCCGATACAGGTATGGACGTTCTGACCCATGCTATCGAGGCTTATGTGTCTGTAATGGCCAATGATTATACAGATGGTCTGGCAATTAAAGCTATTCAACTGGTATTCCAATACCTGGAGCAATCGGCTCTGACTGGTGATAAGCTGGCTCGCGAAAAAATGCATAATGCTTCTACACTTGCAGGTATGGCGTTTGCTAATGCATTCTTGGGTATTAACCATAGTCTTGCACATAAATGGGGCGGACAATACCATACAGCGCATGGCCGCACGAATGCTATCTTGCTGCCGCACGTTATTCGCTACAATGCGAAAAAACCGACAAAATTTGCATCGTTCCCTAAATATTCGCACTTTGTTGCAGATGAGCGCTATGCAGAAATCGCACGCATACTGGGACTGCCTGCACGTACCACTGAAGAAGGGGTTAACAGCTTAATTGACGCGATCCGTAAGTTGAACAAAACACTCGGTATCGAGGAATCGTTCCAACAACTTGGTTTCGATCCAAAAGACTTTGAATCACGTGTAGATTATTTGGCTGACCGCGCTTTTGAGGATCAATGTACAACTGCAAATCCAAAGCTGCCGCTGGTTACTGAATTGGCTGATGTATACCGTAATGCCTTCTACGGACGCTTTGATCAATAATATAATAGTATGAAGAGGCTTGTAACTAAGCATTTTTCTATACAATACCAATGCAGGCTCTCTATATAGAGGGCCTCTTGGTTTGGGAAGGGAGGTGAACGGCAAGGCTAGAGGTATGCGCGTGAAGCTAGGGAAAATAAAGTGACAAAAATCACTCATATTGTGATTTTTGTCACATACTACACTCTATCATTATTCTACAATAAGAGTGTAAGAAAGGTCCCGACACTGAGCGTAAGGCATCGGTGAAAAGGCCGGGCTCAAGAAATAGTTTAAACGTGAAAAAAATCACAAGTCCGGAAGACCAAACAATTTGGAGGGATTTACATGTCGGTGATTGAGAGAGAATTACAAGAGCAACAATCTGGCTGGAG
This sequence comes from Paenibacillus sp. JJ1683, assembly GCF_053006485.1. NCBI lineage: Bacteria > Bacillati > Bacillota > Bacilli > Caryophanales > Paenibacillaceae > Paenibacillus > Paenibacillus sp. JJ1683. Next base: position 3,478,804 of record NZ_CM129820.1, on the reverse strand, counting down.
AGGTTTTAAAAAAGGAAAATGGACTAAAGAAGTTAACGTCAACGATTTTATTGAAACAAATATCTCACCTTATGTTGGCAATGAAGAATTTTTGGTTGGTCCTACCGCCAATACAACTGCATTGTGGGAAATTGTATCTGATCTTACTAAAAAAGAGTTGGCAAACGGCGGCGTTCTTGATGTAGACGTAAATACGCCATCCACCATTATTTCACATAAACCAGGCTATTTGGACAAGGACAAAGAACAAGTTGTCGGCGTACAAACAGATGCTCCATTCAAACGTTCTTTGCAGCCGTTTGGTGGAATTCGGATGATGATCGATGCTTGTAAAGCCTATGGTTTTGAAGTGCCACAAAGCATTGTTGACATTTTCACTCATATTCGTAAAACACACAACCAAGGTGTATTTGACGCTTATACAGATGAAATGAGAGCAGCTCGTAAAGCTGGCATCATTACTGGTCTGCCAGATGCATACGGTCGTGGTCGTATAATCGGTGACTATCGTCGCGTAGCTCTGTATGGTGCAGACTTCTTGATCCAAGATAAAAAACTTCAATTGAAAAGCCTTGAAGTTGATTCCATGGAAGAAGACGTAATCCGTCTGCGTGAAGAAATTTCTGAACAAATTCGTGCTTTGAATGAATTGAAACAAATGGCTGCTGAGCACGGTTTTGATATTTCTAAACCAGCTAACAATGCAAAAGAAGCTTTCCAATGGGTATATTTTGGATACCTTGCAGCGATTAAAGAACAAAATGGTGCAGCAATGTCCTTGGGACGTGTATCTTCATTCCTTGACATTTATACTCAACGTGATCTTGAGGAAGGTGCGATGAACGAAGAACAAGCTCAGGAACTGGTCGATCATTTTGTTATGAAACTGCGTATTGTTAAGTTCCTGCGTACACCTGACTACAACGAACTGTTCAGTGGTGACCCAACTTGGGTAACAGAATCCATTGGTGGTATGTCTGTCACTGGAGAAACTCGTGTTACCAAAAACAGCTTCCGCTTCTTGCACACACTGTACAACTTAGGACCTGCTCCAGAACCTAACTTGACTGTACTGTGGTCAGAAAAACTGCCTGAGGGCTTTAAAAAATATTGTGCAAAAGTTTCTATTGAAACTAGCTCCATTCAATATGAAAATGACGATTTGATGCGTCCAATCTACGGCGATGATTATGGTATTGCTTGTTGTGTATCCGCTATGAGAATCGGTAAACAAATGCAATTCTTTGGCGCTCGTGCCAACTTGGCAAAAGCTCTGCTGTATGCCATTAACGGCGGTAAGGATGAAAAATCCGGCGTTCAAGTAGGACCTGAGTTCCCAGCTATTACAAGTGAAGTGCTGGATTACGAAGAAGTGTTAAGCCGTTTCAAACCTATGATGGAATGGCTGGCAAAACTGTACATGAACACTTTGAATGTTATTCACTATATGCATGATAAATATAGCTACGAACGCATTGAAATGGCGTTGCATGACCGTGATATTCTTCGTACCATGGCTTGTGGTATTGCGGGTCTGTCAGTTGCTACCGACTCCTTGAGCGCCATTAAATATGCAAAAGTTAAACCAATTCGCAACGAAAAAGGAATTGCTGTTGACTTTGAAATCGAAGGCGAATATCCTTGCTACGGTAACAATGATGACCGCGTAGATACTATCGCTGTAGAACTGGTAGAAAGCTTCATGAGCATGATCCGCAAACATAAAGCTTATCGTAATGCGGTTCCTACTCAATCTGTACTGACCATTACTTCCAACGTGGTATACGGTAAGAAAACAGGTACAACACCTGATGGACGTAAAGCGGGCGAACCGTTCGCACCAGGTGCAAACCCAATGCATGGTCGTGATAAAAAAGGTGCTCTGGCATCCCTGAGTTCCGTAGCCAAATTGCCTTATGAACACAGCTTAGATGGTATCTCGAATACCTTCTCCATCGTGCCTAAAGCATTGGGTAAAGAAGAAGAAACACGCAAAACAAACCTTGTTTCGATGATGGATGGCTACTTTGGAAGCCACGCACATCATCTGAATGTCAATGTGTTTGCTCGTGAACAACTGTTGGATGCAATGGAACACCCAGAAAACTATCCACAACTTACGATTCGTGTTTCCGGCTATGCGGTTAACTTTATCAAGCTGACTCGTGAGCAACAATTGGATGTTATTAACCGTACTTTCCACGGTACAATGTAAATAAGTTTTACGTATCAAATAATACACTGACGCACGCATAGCGGATGCGGGAAGGATGATGCAACATGTTGAAAGGTCACATACACTCATTGGAAACCTTCGGGACCGTCGATGGTCCCGGCATCCGCTTCGTGCTCTTTATGCAAGGATGCTTGTTGAAATGTCAATATTGCCATAATCCGGACACTTGGGCCTTGAATGAAGGTAATCCGATGACGTTAGAAGAAGTATTGGCTGAGATTGAACCATATTTAGCCTATTACCGTTCTTCGGGAGGCGGATTAACAGTTTCCGGTGGAGAACCGACATTACAAGCTCATTTTGTAGCAGAGCTGTTCAAAGAAGTGAAACGTCGCTGGAATTTGCACACGACATTGGACAGTAACGGCTTTAATGATGCAGGTCGTATCCATGATCTACTGGACGTAACGGATTTGGTACTACTAGATATTAAACACATTGATAACGACAAGCATATTAAGCTTACAGGCAAATCCAACGATCGTATGCTAAGTACGGCCCGCTGGTTGTCTGAGCAAGGGCGAAAAATGTGGATTAGACACGTATTTGTACCGGGTATCCATGACGACGAGCAAGATCTACTCAATTTGGGACGGTTCATTGGAACGTTGAACGGAGTCGAGAAATTCGAGATTTTACCTTACCATCAAATGGGTGTTTACAAATGGGAAATGCTCGGTAAGGCATATCCGCTGGAGGGAGTTCCGTCTCCTACAGATGAAGAAGTTCAACGTGCTTACCGACTCATTGAAGAGGGTCGTCTGGAGACTGCAGGAACGAATACTGCTTGCCGTCCATCATAATGTTGTAGTAAGTTTTGCAAAGCAAAAAATGAGTATACAGCGTGCACCAGTATTAAACGGTGCACGCTGTTTTAATTTGTCTTGAAATATTTAAGATAAAAAAACTTTTTTAGGCTGCGACTTGAATCGGCTTGTTCTTGCTCTGCTCACTTCTTAGTTTTCAGAAAAACGTTTCATTGTTATCTAAGTTCTTGTATTTAAAGGTAATTTTCAGTACCTGATTAACATTGATAGATACAATGAAAATTTACTAAAATATGTACTTAGATTTCACAGCACGAACTTTCGGTCGAAGTATATACAGTAAATAAATATAAAATTTATGCTACTGAAACTGAAGAGAATCATAATAGTCTTGTTTTATTGAAATTTTCAATATTTTATGAATTTTTTATTATAAAACAACAATATATATAATAATAAGGAAAAAAATGTTTACTTTTTCACCTAATTATTGTACTATGAATTTGTAAATTATAATAAAAGAAAAGGAGACAAGAAACATGGTAAAATCTAAGCTGCTAGGTTTAACTGCTCTCTCAGCTCTCACTTTATCTTTAAGTTTTGTACCTACTCAACTAACCTATGCTAAAGAAAATATGAACTCAAACACGAGTTCACAATCGGTTATTGAACAAACATTAACAAATGAAAGTGTAGTTACACCTCAAGGATCAAGGTCATATCAACTGGGTCAAACTTCTGCATCTATTTATTTAAATGGGTCTTTGGATGTACAGATTTATACGGCCTCAAGTAGTTCAGATTTGTATAGTATTGATATTTATGATAGTAACGGTAGACATGTCTACCAGCGTGATAGAAATCCTAGTGAAGGATCTAGTTTTCATGTAAGTGGTTTATATGGTTATCATACAGTTCGTGTTCAAACTTATAATAATAACGGAACTTATTCTCTAACTTGGCCTTGATTAATGACCATTTTTATTGGGTGCCCAAAGTCGATTTGATGACTTGGGGCACCTTTTCTTTTCACAAAGAGAGGACTACTACCTAACGATAAAGTAATTGTTTCACTTTGTTTATGGTTAATTTTCATATTCCAGTCATTCATAAATGCCATACTCTATAGTTACAAGTTGATAAGATGAGAGTTTTAAATAAAGCACCTATGAACAAAAATTAGCTTAATAAAAAGAGATTATTCCAATAGAGGACTTTTTATGACGAAATAAATTAGCAAGATCGGAAGCCAAATCTTTAAATCTAATAGCCTATTTATTTAGTAGATTTTTAATGTATTAAGGGATAATTCTTTTCGTTTATTGCAATCACAGGAGGAAGTTCCCTTTTTTTCATGATCGTCAAAATTTCCAGAAACTTTTTGACAACTGTCGCGTCTAATAGTATGACTTTTCACGGGAATGATAATAATTTGGGGATAGAAGGAGACAGACAATGAATTTCAAGAAATGGACCATGCTCACCGCCTTGGCGGTAGCTCAGGTGGCTGCAGTAGCCCCTGTAGGAGCAGAAGCAGCATCAACAAGCGTTCAATCCACCGATTCGGTTAGCGCCCAGCAGACGACCAATGTTGCTGATTCCGGCGTTCAGAATAGTATCGGAGATCAAAATGGAACAAGCACACCAGCTAATACGGTAACACCTGATAACACGGGTGTATCCAATGATCCATTGACTGGGCTGCCTACAGATACCACTAACGGATCGAACGTAACCAATGATGTATACGGTGGAGACGGAACGATCACCAATCCTGGTGGAGCTCCAACATCCATGAATGCGAATCAACTGATTTTGTATTTGAACAGTGCTAAAATGGAACAAAATGGACAGGTATATACGGCAACTCAGCCGATGACAGTCAAAGACGGAGTTTCCTATGTAGCTATCCGTTCTCTTGTCAGCCGTGTCGGATTGCAGTTTAGTTATGACACTGCCACCAAAGAAACCGTAATCACCCAAGGAACAAATGTCCTACGCTTCAAAACAGACAGCAAAGTTTATACGGTTAACGGTGAAGCTAGACAAATGAAGGGACCGGCTTTCCAACAAAAGAACGTATTTATGGTACCGTTGACCTCGATTACGCAGGCCTTAAATATTCCTTATACTGTGAATAATACAACTAAACAAGTTATCATGGATTTGAATCAGAAGCCAAAAGCTTCTTTCACGGTTCAACAAAAAGATATCTATGCGGGTGAAACTCAAGTTACGTATTTGACCAAGGAATCTTCTCCTACAGGTCTTCCGATTGTGAACCAACGTTGGGAAGGTAAGCAGGACGTATTTCAGGAGCCGGGTACATATGTAGTTACCTATTCCGTTCTTGACTCTGCTGGGAACTGGAGTGATCCTTACTCTGTAACAATTACAGTAAGACCGCCAAATCAGCCGCCGGTAGCTCTGTTTACAACGGATAAAAAAGAGTACAAGATGGGTGAAAAAATTACCATTACCGACCTGAGTACTGACGATGAGAATGCGATCACTAAGCGTGATTGGGAGAACAAGAAACTTGCCTTCTTCCAGCCAGGTGATGTAACCATTACACTGACCGTGACTGATAAGCATGGCGCAACAGGTACCAAAAGTGAAACAATTAAAATTACGAATGAACTGCTATACAACGAAGATGATTTCAATAAAATTTTCACGCCATATGGCGATAAATACAGTGTAGATGGCAGTCAGGTGCCTACAATGCCTACCATTCCTTTGACTAGTACATCTTCACCACGTCTTCTGATTCGTGCCAACAGCCCGGAACGTGTGTTCCAGGATGGTATCGTATATCAGGAAACCGGATCAGGCAGTACCCGTATTCTTGTCCATCATGTGAATGAAACGGGTAGAGATGTAAAGATGTATGTGATTGCGACCAACAACAATATCACGCCTACCAATATTAATGTCGAAAATTCAGGTTTTGCTGGACCATCTGAATTTGCTACAGCTGCGGGAAAAGTTTCAATTCAAAAATATTTTCAGTCTATGATAGATGGAAGCAAACGTTCTAGTACGGTTCTGAATCCAGGCGAAAGCCGTATTATTTTGCAGGATTTGAATGAGAAAAAAATGAAACAAAAACAAGTCATTTCTCTCTTGTCCGATCTATACACGGATCAGCCAATCCAATATACGGTCATTATGGTGGATGCAAATGCAGATCCAATGACTGTACTGCCTACACTGGCAAAACTGCCTAAGGACGGTATTCATAACCGTGGAACGTACGCGAATTCGGATATCTCGCTCAATTATACCGAAGAAGTTGGTAAAACAGCTCAACGTATCGTTCTTGGTGATAATAAGGTAGACCCGAACCTGATTGGTACCGACGGCCTGGACGGCTCTTCTGCTTCCAATGCTGGTAACTTTGGTGTTGTATATAAGGTTAAGTTGGACCATGTAGCGCCGTATTCACTGATTGCGTTCAACCCGCGTGGAGGCGAATATTCCGGCTATGCGATGGTGAATAATCAGGTTGTGGGCATACCGACAAATGGTGCTGTATGGGCTCCGAATGAAATGAGTGTACTGTATCGTACAGGTCATATTGAGGAAAGTGTAGAGATGTATTTCACTGCAGCTGCTGGTAGTAATCTGCCGGTTTCCGTAGTAGTTATGCCTTTACCAGCTATTAAAAATTAATTTTAAATAACCGGTGTTGTATACCGGCTTAGACCACTTGAGTCTCATCATTCACCGTTTTAAAAGTCGATGTCACTTGCAGGATATAGGCGTTCTCCCGTTGCGAACTTGGTTGCAGCACTGGAGAACGTCTTTTTCTTATGAGTAGCGCGAATATCTCTTATAATATTGACTTTAATCGTGGTATAATGAATAGATGCAAGCCTAAGCCTGCATCAGAAAACCTGAAACTATAGACAGGGGAGGGTGAAACGCATGCTGACAAAGGATGAGATTATCGCAACGATGTCCGCTCAGGGGCTGCGTATTACAGATCAACGCAAGACGTTGGCCACGTTATTTTCCGAGAATGAAGGGTATCTGTCCCCTAAAGACGTTTATGAATATATGGGTAAGAAGTACAGCGGACTTAGCTTTGATACAGTATATCGCAATCTGCGTGTAATGCAGGAATTGGGTGTACTGGAGCAGGTATCTTTTGAGGATGGGATGAAGTTCAAGGTGAGCTGTAATGAACATCATCACCACCACCATATGATTTGCTTGAGCTGTCAGAAAACATTGCCGATTTCTTTTTGTCCAATGCAAATGACAGATACAACAGATCAATTCCAAATCGTCGAGCATAAGTTTGAAATTTTTGGTTATTGCAAAGACTGTCAGCAGAAGAATGGGCATACTGAGAGTAATTCGGATGGGGGTTTCAAACAGACGAGCAGTCACACTCACAGCCACGGGGGCTACTGAAATGAAAATCACCACACGCAGAGTGGTACAGGCTCCGATTCAGTTTTATCGTGCTTACATTTCACCATTAAAGCCGGCTACCTGCAGGTTCTATCCGACGTGTTCGGCGTATGCGCTGGAAGCGGTAGAAGTGCATGGTGCGCTCAGAGGCTCATGGCTAGCTGCAAAGCGTATAGCTAAATGCCATCCATTTCATCCCGGCGGTGTAGATTTGGTCCCTCCTGCAAAAAAGGGGTTAGATCAGTCTGACAAAGATCGTTTGGCTACCCATACTGAGAAGGGTCTGACTTGACAGCGCCATGCCGATTTGGTTATATTTTGGTTAATATTGTTTTCCTGTGAAGGGATGAGTAAGGTAAGTCGTCCAGTACAGAGAGCCGGAGTTAGCTGAAAACCGGTCTGGAGTGAAGCCTGAATATGGTCCTGGAGGAACCTTTTTCGAGCGTATTTGCCACAGTGAAGAAGCTATGTTCAAGAGGCAATCGTAAGGAGGAGGCGTGATCCAGCGTTAATGGGCGGTCAGATGTGACCGGTGAAGCCTGTATTCTGCGAGGGTACAGGGAATTTGGGTGGTAACGCGTGAGGTGACTCTCGTCCCATAGGGACGGGGGTCTTTTTTGTGCCCAATTTGTGTCGAATTCATGAATTGGAGTACCTATCATGGTAGCAAATCTTTTGCTGTCGTGAACAAAACAGGAGGAACATACATGTCTAGTGAGAACACATTTTACATTACAACACCGATCTATTATCCCAGTGACAAGCTCCATATAGGACATGCCTACACGACGGTAGCGGGTGATGCGATGGCTCGCTACAAGAGGCTACGGGGCTATGAGGTTCGTTATTTGACAGGAACGGATGAGCATGGCCAGAAGATTGAGCAAAAGGCAAGTGCAGCTGGCAAAACGCCGCAACGTTTCGTAGATGACATTGTGGCAGGTATTCAAGACCTGTGGCGGAAGCTCGACATTTCCAATGACGATTTTATCCGTACTACGGAGGAACGTCATAAGGCTGTCGTACAGGAAATCTTTGATCGTTTATTAAAACAAGGCGATATTTATAAGGGAGAATACGAAGGTTGGTACAGCATTCCTGACGAGACTTACTACACAGAAACTCAGCTCGTTGATGTCGTGAAGGACGCTGAAGGTAATGTAACTGGAGGTAAGAGCCCGGATAGTGGACACCCTGTAGAACTGGTCAAGGAAGAGAGTTACTTTTTCCGCATGAGCAAGTATGCTGATCGGTTGCTGCAATTTTATGAAGAGAACCCGCAGTTTATCCAACCGGAATCCCGGAAAAAAGAAATGATTAACAACTTCATCAAGCCGGGGTTAGAAGATCTGGCTGTTTCCCGTACAACTTTTGACTGGGGTGTTAAGGTCAAGGGGGACCCGAAGCATGTCGTATACGTGTGGATTGACGCACTTTCTAACTACATCACTGCCTTGGGGTATGGCTCTTCTAATACTGAGCTGTACGATAAATTTTGGCCAGCAAATGTGCATATCGTAGGTAAAGAGATTGTCCGATTCCACACGATATATTGGCCAATCATGCTGATGGCACTGGACCTTCCGTTGCCTAAAAAAGTATTTGCACATGGTTGGTTACTCATGAAAGATGGCAAAATGTCGAAATCTAAAGGCAATGTGGTAGACCCGGTAACGTTGATTGACCGTTATGGTCTGGATCAACTTCGATACTACTTGCTGCGCGAGGTGCCATTTGGAGCGGATGGAACATTCACACCTGAAAGTTTTGTAGATCGTGTAAATTCGGATTTAGCCAATGATCTGGGCAACTTGTTGAATCGTACGGTAGCGATGGTAGACAAATATTTTGACGGCAAAGTTCCCGCTTATGAAGCCAATGTAACCTCATTCGACGCAGCTTTGGTAGATATGGCAACATCGACTTATAGTAAAGTTGAAGAAGCTATGGAAAACATGGAATTTTCCGTGGCTTTAACGGCGATTAGCCAATTTATTAGCCGTAGCAACAAGTATATTGACGAGACGCAACCTTGGAATCTGGCTAAGGATGAGGCAAAACGTCGCGAATTGGCATCTGTTATGGTGCATTTGGTAGAAAGCTTACGTATTGCTTCCATTTTACTTCAGCCTTTCTTGACGCGTGCACCTCATCAAATTTGGGAACAACTCGGTATTCGTCAAGGGGAGCTGACTACATGGGATAGCGGCAAGCAATTTGGACGTATTCCAGAAGGAACGCAGTTGGTCAAAGGTAATCCGATCTTCCCCCGTCTGGACTCTGAGCAAGAGGTTGCTTTTATCGTAGAAGCAATGACTGGAGGTAAGAAACCGGAGGAAGCTGCCACACAAGCTCAACCGATGAATGCATCTGAGGCGAGCCAGGAAGCACCAGAGCCGAAAGAAGAGATTGGCATTGAGGATTTTGCCAAGGTAGAACTGCGTGTTGCTCAGGTTGTCGCCTGTGAGCCTGTGAAGAAGGCCGATAAACTATTGAAGCTTCAGCTCGATCTTGGTTATGAGCAGCGACAGGTGGTATCAGGAATTGCGAAGTTTTATACACCTGAGGATATCATTGGGCGTAAGGTGATCTGTGTGACCAATCTTAAGCCAGTAAAACTTCGGGGTGAGCTGTCGCAGGGTATGATTTTGGCAGCATCACATGGGGATCAGCTTACATTGGCCACTGTACCGGATGGTATGCCAAATGGTGCGATTGTAAAATAAGAGGCTATATAAAATAAAAGAACGTAAAAAGCGTATGCTTGGATATTATTCTCCCAGGCATACGCTTTTTGGCTTGCATCATATTTTTCTCTGTCTATACGTATGTTTTAGTAGGTAGGGCTTGTATTTGCTCTGCGTGTTCACTAAGACAGGTGGGAGGAAATGATGATGTCAGATGTCAACGCCGGGTTGGCCATCGTTGCTGGACTGGTTTCTTTTTTTTCACCGTGCTGCTTGCCACTATATCCATCCTATTTATCGTATATAACAGGAATGTCGGCACGTGAACTGGCTGAAGGACGGCACAGGGCAGAGGTTCGCTATCGTACGATGGGACACACGCTTGCTTTTGTATTAGGCTTTTCGGTTGTTTTTTATTCACTGGGGGCAAGTGTCGGGTTGCTTGGAGAATGGTTTGCCAATTATGGGGATACGTTAAGAGTCGTAGCGGGGCTACTTATTATACTCATGGGTCTGGTATCTCTTGGTTTCGTGCGTCCATTATTTCTAATGAGAGAGCATAAGCTGCGCTGGACATGGAAGCCTGCCGGTTACGCCGGTTCCTTTGTAATCGGAATTGGGTTTGCGGCAGGCTGGTCACCCTGTATCGGTCCTATGCTAACAGCTATTATCGCTTTGGCGGCAGTAGAGCATCACATTTGGTTCAAGCTGATTACTGGCTACGCACTTGGTTTTGCGATTCCGTTTTTTGTATTGGCTTTGCTGGCAGGCTCTGTTAAGTTATCGTCCCGTTATACTTCCATCCTTATCCAAATAGGTGGCATGCTGCTTGTGATCACTGGCGGTCTGCTGGTAATGGATCATATGACAGATGTTACGCTTTTTTTACAACGGATTACCCCGGATTGGATGCTGGTTATGTGAAATATTCGATACGACTTAAAGGAAAATGTTCAAAAATGCGTTCTGTGATAAACTCCCGTAGTGCATTTTGCTGTTCATCGGGATAAACATATTTATTCTGGCCCCAGCGGCCCCATTTTTTCTTACGTTTTTCTATGTCCATTTCCAGTTTGGTTTTCGGGTAACGTTTCTCGATAACAGCTTTGGATGTTTTGGTAAAGCGATGCTGAATTAATTCGAATGTCAGATCCTTCGTAGCATGCTGGGGCAAGGTTTCTCCCAATCTACGCAGCAGCTCTCCGTATCCTTCTTCCCAGCCGTCATACCAAATGATGGGTGCGATGATGAACCCCAGCGGATAACCGGCCCGTGCGATTTTGCCCGCTGCTTCAATACGTTCCTCAAAGCGCGAAGTTGCAGGTTCAAACTGTTTAATAACATAATCGGAATTAATGCTAAAGCGGATGCGAGTATGGCCATTATGTTTAATATCCAGCAATGGATCAACATGATGATATTTTGTAACAAAACGAAGTCGGCCAAATTCCTCATCTGCCATGAAACGAATCAAGTCTCCAAGTGATCCAGTGATATGCTCCAAACCAACCGGATCAGAGGTACAAGCTGCTTCAAAACGAGTAATTTCAGGCGCCCGCTCCTCGATATAGGCTTTAGCTGCTGATATGATATCGTCAGTATTGACATAGATCCGAATATACGGCTTTGCTCCTAAGGTTGTTTGTAAATAACAGTAGTGACAGTGCCCCATGCAACCAGTCGAAATAGGGATGGCATATTCGGCAGAGGGCTTGGATTGGTCAAAAGTTAATGTTTTACGGATGCCGACAACCAGTGTCTTTTTTGCCATTCGGTATTTTTCAACTTCAGTTTCACCTGGTAAATTGGTAATTCGGTTGTGAGAGGTCGTCATACGATACGGAATATCCTTGGCTTTGACCCAATCCATAATACGCTGGCCTTTGGGATAATTTAGTGCGTCTGGTTCAAAAAACACCAGATCAGGCATGAATGGCTTGGTTCCTCTGATTTGGACAGGAGTACGCTCAAGCGTAGACATGGCTAACGCTCCTTTCGAAATAAATCCTCTGTGCTCTGGTGTCCAACTCTAAAGCATCTCCGCAGAAAGTAACGATACAGGGGCGACAACATTAGTGTACCCTGCTTAAATTGAACAAATCGTGGCAATAGATGTGAGTGGAGGGACGAGACTTGCCAATGAGCGATGATAACATGTATCATTACATAGTAGGTTTAATGCAGGAAATGAAGGCGGTAAGCGCCCGTTCAATAACAGAAAAGAGGGAAACAAGTGCCAACGCCAAGCATGGAAGATTATTTGGAGCGCATTTACCAACTGATCGATGAGAAGGGATATGCTCGTGTCTCGGATATCGCAGAGGGTTTGGAGGTGCATCCTTCGTCCGTCACCAAGATGATTCAGAAGTTGGATAAGGACGATTATCTTGTATATGAGAAGTATCGGGGACTGATTTTGACACCGAAAGGGAAAAAGGTCGGCAAACGGTTGGTTGACCGCCACCAGTTACTAGAGCAATTTCTGGATATGATTGGGGTTGACAAGGACCTAATATATAAAGATGTGGAAGGTATTGAACACCATTTGAGCTGGGATTCCATCACACGTATCGAGACATTGGTTGAATATTTCCGCCGAGATGAAGATCGCTTGCGCCAGCTTCATGACATACACAAGGAATTGAGTGGGGATTCCTAAAAGCATCTGTCCTTACGGACAATGCTTTTTTTTATTTTCCTGACCGCAACAAATATCTGGTTATTAGCGTCTATCCATTATATAGCAGGACAAGATAGGGGTTAAAATTAACAGGGGTAGCGGAGGATTATAAAGATATGAATCGGAAGAAAATAGGGCTCATGGCTGCGGGTCTACTCTTAGCAGTACAGACTGCCATTGTGCCTGGAGTTCAAGCGGCATCAACTGGTGAGATTGAGATTATATTGGACGGACAGTCCCTGCAAAGTGATGCGTCACCGTACATTGTACAGGGCGCGAATGTCACGATGGTTCCTTTGCGAGTGATTAGTGAGGGATTAGGCGCACAGGTCAACTGGTCGGCATCGTCTGGTACGGTAACGATTACAGCACAGAACAAAAATATATCTATGGATAATGGTGCACAAAGCGCTACTGTGAATGGCAAGTCGGTTCGATTGGACGCATCTGCGCGTATGTCAAGTGGGAGAGTCATGGTACCACTGCGTTTTGTTGGGGAAGAGTTGGGGTTAAAAGTAGACTGGCAAGCCTCAGAGCGGGTCATTACGTTAAGCAGTGGTAAAGAAGGTGCCTCTACTGGTGGGAGTACTTCTGTGGGAAACAGCAGCTCAACATCAAATAACTCAGCATCTGGCAATCAGGAGAGTGTTAGTACCGATCAGGGAGCCAAGGAGGATGGACAGGATGCTGTTACCTCACCGTCAACCTCTACTAATGAGGAAGGTTCAGGTTCCTCACAGGGGGATGTGGCTCAGGTGAAGGCTACAAGCTCTATGCGTGGAGCATGGATTTCCACCATTAATGGAGACTGGCCTTCTTCATCTGCACGAAGCAGTTCCGAGAAGCAAAAGCAGGAGTTTACAAAAATGCTCGATGATTTGCAGGGTATGGGCATTAACGCGGTATTTGTTCAGGTTCGTGCCAGCGGGGATGCGCTTTATCCGTCTGATCTTGTGCCATGGAGCAAGTATTTAACGAATACCCAGGGTAAAAATCCAGGCTATGATCCGTTGAAATTTATGATTAGTGAATCACATAAGCGGGGGATGGAATTCCATGCCTGGTTTAATCCGTTCCGTGCTAATTCTACAGGAACAACTAGCGGTTTGGCAGCAAACCATGTGGCTAATCAACATCCGGATTGGATTGTTAAGAATGGTAGCCAGTTGTACATCAATCCTGGAATTCCAGCTGCACGTCAGCATGTCATTGCTGCGATTATGGAGGTCGTAAACGGATACGATATTGACGGTGTCCATTTGGATGATTATTTTTATCCTTACAGCGGGACTTTTGATGATGACGCGACTTTCAAAGCATATAACGCCAACAAAATCTCTAACAAAGGTGACTGGCGGAGAGATAATGTAAATAGTTTTGTTCGCGATTTGGGCAAAAGCATTCATGCCAGCAAGTCGAAAGTTCAATTCGGGATTAGTCCTTTTGGCGTGTGGCGCAACAAGTCTCAGGACTTAACGGGTTCAGACACCAAGGCAGGCGTTACTGCTTATGACACGACATTTGCAGATGTAAGAACCTGGATTAACAAAGAATGGATTGATTATGTAGCTCCACAAATTTACTGGAGTATCGGTTTCCCAGCGGCTGGATATGACAAGCTTGTCGCATGGTGGTCCAATGAGGTCAAAAATTCAGATGTTAAGCTGTATATTGGCCATTCACCTTATAAAATCGGCACCCCTGAAAAAGGATGGCAATCCTCTCAAGAGTTAATTAAGCAGCTTGAACTGAACGAGAATTATAAGCAGGTCAAAGGGGATATTTATTTTAGTGCACAGCATTTGCGGAAAAATCCATACGGACTCATTCAACTTCTTCAAAATTATTATCAATTATGATATAAATTGGATCATTTAGGTTCTACATGGACCTCCGTTCTCATACATAAGCAGTAGAACTGCTTACTCCCAAGAGAACGGAGGTTTTTTGATCTATGCTGATCAATGCTGTGTTCCAGGGTGGAGGGGTTAAGGGAATATCGCTGGCGGGTGCAGTTAAGGCTGCGGAGGAGCATGATATTGTATTCAATCGTTTGGCTGGTACATCATCAGGTGCTATTGTAGCTGCTTTGTTGGCTGCGGGATATACGGCGGATGAAATGAAAGCCGTAATTGAGAAAACTCCCTTGGTCAAGTTGTTAAGACGTTCTCCAGTGTTCAATATTAAGTGGGTTGGGCCAGCAGCACGTATCTTTCTTAAAAAAGGGCTCTACTCAGGGGAGGCACTGGAGCATTGGGTACGCGAGCTGTTACGAGCTAAAGGAGTGCGTACATTCGCGGATCTACCTCCTGGCAAGCTGCGCATTATTGCATCAGATATTACGAATGGACGCATTTTGGTGCTTCCTGAGGATATCAAACGTTTTGGTATAAACCCCTCTTCACTAGAGGTAGCCAAGGCCATTCGGATGAGCACGAGTATCCCTTATTTTTTTGATCCTGTTATGTTAAGACTTGATTCTGCACTTGCCAAGGGAAAAACCTTTTCCCAGCAATTTGTATTTGTTGTTGATGGAGCCTTACTCAGCAATCTGCCTCTATGGCTTTTTGATGAGCCTGTCAATGAACGTGAGGCCAAAACGATTCCAACGGTAGGATTTCAAATGGTGGGCAAAACAGGGACGGAGACCAAGGTTTCTTATATACGAGGCCCATTGACCATGCTGCAGGCTATTTTTGATACCATGCTATCGGCACATGATGAACGGTATATTGAGCAGGAGAATCGGTATCGGACCATTAAAATTCCAACTTTGGGTATCCGCACTGCCCAATTCAGCATTTCACCAGAGCAAAGTGATTTGTTGTATGCTTCCGGTGTGCAGGCAGGAGAAGCTTTTTTCCACAAATGGAGCATCACTTCTTACCAGCAGCAGTATAGTAAGTATCAATTGATGAAAGATACCATGTACGCCATGAAATAAGCACCACTTACTGGCAGCTGAAGTAATTTTAAAGAAAGTAAAAAAGGAGCCTCTTCCCGGTCATATTGCAAAACACGGGTGATGGCTCCTTTGTGTTACATTTTAAAGGTTGATAATGATTAATGATATTTAGGTTGTTCCTCTTCATTTTTGCCCTTGGAACCCTCAATGACATGAAAAGGATACGTTTTGCGTTTGCTTGTAGTCTGCTGTTTACGTACACTGGCTGTTTTGGCCATGGTGCGCACAGAGGGCTTAACTTTGGGAGTTCGCTTGCGTTGTCCTGGCTGGTATTTGTACAGCAGAAATATAACTGCAAAAATAAAGACGGGGATTAGTAAACTAATGAGAAAGCCCCAGCTACCTTTCCATAGCATATCTACAATTCCATATGCGCCCAAAGCAAGGGTAAGCCAGAAAATAACGGCATGTCTGTACATCATTCACTCATCCTTTCACAGGATCAAGGACCGGACTGTTGAGAGTCTCCTTTACAGGTACATTTTCTAACTCAGCATCCAATTCAAGCATACGCTTAAATGAGGCAATCGATACCTCCACTTGATCATCGGTCGGTTCTTTGGTGGTAAGCAACTGCAGCCATAGGCCGGGGTAACCTAGATAACGAAGCACTGGAATTTCCCGAAGTGCATTGGTCAGCTTGAGAAATTCAAAAGAAAGACCCAATACGATCGGAAGTAGTAAAAGACGTTGCCCCATGCGCTCCCACAGATTATCGTAGGTAAACAGGGAGTAGACGAGTACCCCGATAATCACGGTGAGCATAATAAAGCTGCTACCGCAGCGATAATGCAGTCGGCTATATTTTTGTACGTTGGCTGGAGTCAGTTCTTCCCCTGCTTCAAATGCAGTAATCACTTTATGCTCCGCGCCGTGATATTGAAACAGTCGCTTAATTAACGGAGTTTGGGAAATAGCCCATAAATAAGCGAGCAGCAAAATCAGCTTAATAGCTCCTTCAGCGAGATTATGCAAAATCTGGTTGTGAAACAAGCCGCCAAACAGGAAACTCTCCACAACAACCGGAACGAGGGTTAATACAATTTTACCAAAGAGGAAGGACAATATACCGACCGCAGCCACGCCGATCATCATGCTCAGGCTCCAACGGGCTTCCTCTTTTTTCTTTTGTTCAGCGCGTTCTTCCGGATCTACTTCATCATCAGCATACGCATCGGCTGAATAGTTCAAATGCTTGGTGCCCTTGGCACTGGAGTCGATAATGCTGACAATCCCCCGCAATAACGGAATTCTGCGGAATTTGGACACCCAGAATTGCTCCTTGCGTGGTACTTCCAAATATGTGATTTCGCCAGATTTGCGGCGAACTGCCGTGACATTGACACGCTTGCCGCCGAACATGACACCTTCAATGACTGCCTGACCGCCGTAGCTCACAGGCTTGGATGCTTGTGACAACCGTCTCACCTCTCTTAATACATGCTTTTTTGTATATTGTATCGAATTTGGAAGGGAATATCTAGTTAGACGAAAATGGGATGTAGTGACCTGCTAATTTTATCATTCGAAAAGGAAATTTAATCATAACGGAGAAGATGGAAATCCTTGTAGTGTGGGGAGATATCATGCCATAGGTTTAAAAAAGCATTTATGAGAGCGGTCAGACTGCCCCCATAAATGCTTATTATCGCCAGTTATAAATCAGACGGAATCGCCGGATCAAATTCATTGCGTAATTGCCCCGACAGTCTCATCCACCAGTCCCTTTGACGAGACCGGGCCGCCAAACGTCCATGTTGTACTGGCCAACGGATAAGTACGTTTTTCTTTGACGAATTTCAAACCGTTCCAAACAGAATTGTTTTTCATAGATGAGCCGAAAACATTATCGTCTGGCTGCACAATATAGATAAAGTTGCTGTCCTGAACGGCTGACAGAGCTTCAATGCCAACCGTTGAAAAGCCATACGATTCAACCTTGCTCGGTTTCCAATCGTTAACCAAACCGATCTTCGCCAGTGTTCCCACAACGACTGAATTATCTGAAAACATACGCAGACTGGCTGCATTTTGCGAAGTAAAAGCCTGTGTCAGTATAAAATGGAAATCCGATTTGTTTGCAGCGGCGAGCTTTTGTTTGGCTTCGGCATAATGCTGGTCCAGATCGGCAAGCACCTGCTTAGCTTTATCCTCTTTTCCAAGAGCGACTGCGATACTATTAAAAATCTTCACCATCTTATCATAGTCGTAGCCGTTACCATCGTTCAGATTATATTCAATCGTCGGTGCGATGGCCTTGAGCTGCTCATAGATTGCTTCATTCCCATCAAAATTGGATATGATGAGATCCGGCTTTAATGAAGCAATCGCCTCCAAATTAGGCTCGTTGCGTGTACCGACATCGACCACGTTACTGTCCAGAGCCGCCTCTGGAGTCACATACACCTTATAGTTGGCATTGTCCGCATTACCAACTGGCTGAACGCCCAATGCAATCAAATCCTCCGTAAATGTCCATTCAAGCACCACGACACGCTGCGCGGGCTTGTCAAGCGTGAGTTCACCACGATTATGCTTTACTGTCACAGGACCGGTCGCTGCTTCAGTGGGTTTGCTGCCCGACGTAGTTGTCTGACCTTTATCTGCTGCATTGTCAGTTGCTCCACAACCTGCCAGTGTGAGCATAAAAGTCAGTAACAATAAGAATCCGATAAATCCCTTTTTCATAGATTGCGTTCTCCTGTATAAACGTATTATAAAATGATAATGATTATCATTTTCATCAATATATTATGAAACAGGATTGAAATTTTGTCAATGCAAAGATTATTAAATCTACTCTTCAACTTCATTGTTAAACTGCCCCCCATTGGAGCATACTACCTCTCAAAATGGATAGGCACGAATTTGGTGGAAGTACACATGCTTTTCCTTATAACAATGAGTCCTCACCATGAGAAAATTTATTCATTTTGAAAGGAGATCCAACCACATGAGTGAAACTTACTCTATACCGAAAATAGGTCGTGATCAGGAACAGTCCCGTGAATCTCAAAATCAACGTAATCATAATGACAACAGTAACAGAGGCAGACAACAGTCAGGCAAATTACATACACCGCTCATTCCCTTTGCACTTGAGCTGGGTTTTTTTGCGGGTTTGCTCTGGGGGTTGCTGCGCTGGCTGTTTTATACGCTGCACTTTACAGTAGTGGCGCCTGGCTTTCTGGCAGAGCCGTTTTTCAAGCATTCGTTCATGAACACCATGGCAGGGCATTTGGTGGGGTTGCTGTTTTTTATTGGATTGTCCGTGGTAGCGTCATTGGTGTACACCCTGATTTTGCGCAGGTTTAATGGCCCAATCCCCGGTATTATATACGGTCTGATTTGGTGGGTTATTTTATTTGTGTTAACAGGCCCTAAGTTAGGGATGATGAACCCTCCTTATCGATTAACATGGAATTCCATATATACGGAAGTTTGTGTGTTTATACTGTGGGGACTATTTATCGGATATACCGTTGCTGTCGAGTATACGGATGAAAGAATGCGCGAGCCTGAGAAGGCTGGGGACAGAACGTAACAAAAACTTCTCAAGCGCCTATCCCCTGTGTTAAAATAGCATTTGGTTATTTGACAGAGGGGAGCGGAATGAAGATGAAGAATGACCGGGTGCTAAAGTTGCGGCAGGCGCTGGGCGAGCATAACCTGCGGGCTATGCTGATTACTAGCCCTGTCAATCGTCGATATTTGACAGGCTTCACAGGTTCAGCGGGCTATGTGCTGATTACAGAATCCCATAGTTATTTGCTGACTGACTTTCGTTATATGACACAAGCGACCGAACAAGCCCAAGGCTTTACGGTAGTGCAGCACGCTGCGCAGGTCATGGAAACAGTAAGAGAATTGCTGTCTTCCCATCAGATTAGCGAAACAGGCTTTGAGCAGGATGATGTAACTGTTGCGACACATAAAGCTTATAGAGAAGATCTGTCACCTATTAAGCTGGTTCCGGTATCGGGCATTGTGGAAAAGCTGCGGGTGTACAAGGATGCGGAAGAGCTCGAAGTGATGCAACGGGCAGCGGATTTGGCAGATGCTACATTTGCACACATTTTACCTTACATCAAACCAGGAGTCAGCGAGCGTGAGCTGGATCTGGAAATGGAATTCTTCATGCGCAAGCAGGGAGCTACTTCTTCTTCATTTGACACGATTGTGGCATCCGGAGTTCGTTCGGCATTGCCTCATGGAGTAGCTAGTGCAAAGTTAGTACAAGCAGGTGAGCTGATTACGTTTGATTTTGGTGCGTTGCTGGATGGCTACTGCTCCGATTTGACCCGTACAGTGGCTACACAAGGGGATTTGGCGCCTCAGTTGCGCGAGATCTACGATATTGTACTTAAGGCGCAGCTTCACGCACTCGAACATATTAAGCCGGGCATGACAGGCCGTGAAGCGGATGCGCTGACCAGGGATATTATTGCTAGCCATGGGTATGGAGACAATTTCGGACACAGTACAGGTCATGGTCTGGGTCTTGAAGTGCATGAATCTACACGTCTGTCGAAGGCAAGTGATGATATTCTGGAGCCGGGCATGGTTGTAACGGTCGAACCAGGTATCTATGTGCCTGGATTGGGCGGTGTACGGATCGAGGATGATATCGTTATTACAGATAACGGCATCAAAGTATTAACGCATTCGAGCAAAGAATTTACAGTCGTTTAATAACGATAACAGTCCTGTAGGAGGGGTATTTTAGTGATTAACGTTAATGATTTTAAAACAGGTTTGACCGTCGAGGTAGACGGAGATATTTTTACAGTTCTGGATTTTCAACACGTAAAACCAGGTAAAGGTGCAGCATTCGTACGCTCCAAGTTGAAAAACCTGCGTAATGGTAATACGGTTGAACGTACATTCCGTGCGGGTGAAACAATCGGCCGGGCGCAAATCGAAAATCGTGGTGTATCTTATCTGTATGCTAGTGCAGACGATCATACATTCATGGACAACGAAACATATGATCAATTTACATTGTCCAGCGATCAGCTGAAATGGGAGCTTAACTTCCTGAAAGAAAACATGAATGTAAATATCATAAGCTACAACGGAGAAATCCTGGGTATCAACCTGCCTACCAGCGTGGAACTCAAAGTAATTGAAACAGAACCAGGTATTAAAGGGAATACAGCTACAGGTGCAACCAAAAATGCCAAACTGGAAACAGGCTTGAATGTTCAAGTTCCTCTGTTTATTAACCAAGATGACGTATTGTTAATTGATACTCGTGACGGCAAATACATGTCTCGCGCATAGAATTTACATTTTCCGGTATCCTCTGTCCTTATTAAGGGCAGAGGATATTTTTATATGTACGAATATTAAAAAACATTGGCTCCACACAGCACTTTCGTATTATACTGTACTAAAGTTATGCCGCAGGATGTCACGTTCAAATCGTTTGGTGCCATCTCAAGGTTACATACTGTTGAGTCTGAGGGAGTGAATATCGTTGTCTTTGTATGTCATGAAATTCGGAGGCAGTTCCGTCGGTGACACGGAGCGCATGAAACGCGTGGCAAAACGCGTCGTTGAGAAGCAGAGTGAAGGGCATCAATGTGTAGTGGTCGTTTCCGCAATGGGAGACACAACAGACGAATTGATTGACCAGGCCAAATTATTAAATGAGCAGTTGCCTGCACGTGAGCTGGATATGTTGATGACGACAGGCGAGCAAATTTCAATCGCATTGTTGTCGATGGCTATTCAGCAACTGGGTCATGAAGCGGTATCGTTTACGGGATGGCAGGCAGGCTTCCGTACTGAATCTGACTTTGGTCGGGCACGGATTACGGATATTCAACCTCAGCGTGTGCTGGATGCACTGAGCAGCAACAAGATTGTTGTTGTAGCTGGTTTCCAGGGGATGTCTGCAGATGGAGATATTACGACGCTGGGACGTGGTGGTTCTGATACGACGGCCGTTGCGCTGGCGGCGGCAATTCAAGCGGATGCCTGTGAAATTTACACGGATGTGGACGGCATATATTCAA
This sequence comes from Paenibacillus sp. JJ1683, assembly GCF_053006485.1. Taxonomy (NCBI): domain Bacteria; kingdom Bacillati; phylum Bacillota; class Bacilli; order Caryophanales; family Paenibacillaceae; genus Paenibacillus; species Paenibacillus sp. JJ1683. Next base: position 3,457,027 of record NZ_CM129820.1, on the reverse strand, counting down.
CAGATCCACGGATTGTGAAGGTGGCACGTAAGCTAAAAGAAATTTCTTATGATGAGATGCTGGAATTAGCCAATTTAGGTGCAGCTGTTTTACATCCCCGTGCGGTAGAGTATGCCAAACATAACCGGGTACCGTTGATTGTGCGGTCCAGTTTTAACCATAATGAAGGAACAGTCGTAAAGGAGGATGCAGTAATGGAGCAAGGCGTTGTAGTCAGTGGAATTGCATATGATAAAAATGTAGCAAGAATCAGTATTTTGGGCGTTGCAGATATCCCTGGTGTACTGGCAAAAGTTTTCGGAACACTGGCAGCAGCCAAAATTGATGTAGACATTATTGTACAGAGCGGGGTTGAGGCAGGAAAAGCAGATTTCTCCTTTACGGTAGCTCTAACGGATCGTGAAGCTGCACTTAAGACGCTGGAAGGTATTCGCGGGGAGCTTCCATACCGTGAAGTAACGTCTGAGGAAAATTTGGTGAAGGTCTCCATTGTAGGTGCAGGAATGGTTAGCCACCCGGGTGTTGCAGCACAAATGTTTGCCGTGCTGGCCGAGCAAGGCGTTAGCATTAAAATGGTAAGCACATCCGAAATCAAGGTATCGTGTGTAATTGAAGCTGGAAAGCTTCATGAGGTTATCCAAGCGTTGCATACAGCTTATAATCTGGATACCGAGGAGCAAGCGTTTGTAGGCGGCCCTAAAGACCGTCGTTAATAACATCAATTGATATAGAGAAATGCTATGACGGGGAAAGGTCGATAAATTATACGTTCCCTATTTATAGATTGATAAATCATAGAATACAGCAGTAGGTTAAGAGGTTGTTTCATCAGTGAGAGACAGACTGTGGAACAGCCTCTTTTTGCTGTAAATCTAGCTTTTTTATTTAAGGGTATCCCTTAGCCACCAAGGCTTCGAGGGAGCCTTTTTTTATTATACAAAGCAGGGAAAGGTGCTTGAATGAGCGGGGAAAGGTCCGCTGAGCATGGATAGGAGTGATCAAAGGTTCGACTGGATTTTCAATATATTTTCGGCATAAAAAGCGAGAGTCAGCCATAGACTTGTCTTAAAGAAAAAGGACAACTGTGAGGAGGCGGCACTGGTATGGAATGGCTGGAGTTATTTCCGGAACCGTTGCACGGTATACTCGGAAGGCTTCCAGAAACGGTATTTAAGCAACTGGAAGAAATTCGGGTCCGGGAAGGAAGGCCGCTGGAAGTTAATGCGAATGGTGATCATCATTTTGTAACGACTGCTGGTCGGCTGACTTTGAATCCTGTTGAAGCCTATAAGCCTAACCGCGAGGATGCCCACCGATTGCTGGATTTTATCAGTAATCATTCCCTGTACACCATGGAAGAGGAGCTTCGCAAAGGGTTTATTACCATCCCTGGCGGTCATCGTGTTGGCTTGGCAGGGAGAACTGTGCTTAACCGAGGGCGAGTAGAGCATTTGAGGGATATAAGCAGCTTTAATGTACGAATTGCTCGGGCCATTCCTGGCATAGCTGATCGGATATTACCTTATGTAGCGGATCGAAAATCCGGGACGATACGGCATACGCTCATCTTGTCACCGCCTCAGCATGGCAAGACGACGTTGCTTAGGGACTTGGCTCGACAACTGAGTTACGGAGGGATGCAAAGCAACGGAGGGCGACGAAATGGACTTAAGGTGGGCATTATAGATGAACGTTCTGAGATCGCCGGTAGTCATAAGGGCATCCCCGGCTTTGATGTCGGACCTCGCACCGATGTATTGGACGGATGTCCGAAAGCGGAGGGTATGATGATGATGATTCGCTCGATGTCACCAGATGTCCTGATTGTGGATGAAATCGGGCGGCCAGAAGATGCGGAAGCGGTACGTGAAGCGCTTCATGCAGGCATCGCAGTCATTGCTTCCGCACATGGTCGTGATGTGGCTGAAATGGCGAGCCGATCTGCCTTTGCCGGATTAGCTACAGGACAGGAGCTGTTCCAGCTCTATGTCATGCTGGAGCGGACGAGCCGGGGCGTCTCTTTTCGGCTGGCAGATGCCAAGCAGCGCAGGCTGACACTGCCTGGGGAAGGGCAGAACGGGGGCATCTCCTATGCTTAAGCTGCTAGGAGCTGTCTTGGTTATACTAGCCACCACACTGGCAGGCTGGCAGCGGGCAAGACAATTTGCCATGAGGCCGCGGCAAATCAGAGAGTTAATTCTCGCACTGCAAAGACTGACCACCGAGGTTTCTTACGGGGTGTCTCCGTTACCAGATGCTTTCGCCAAGACTGGAGAGCCCTTGCGAGAGCCGCTGCGCTCTCTGTTTCAGCAAGCCTCACGCTGGATGCACCCCTCTTTTGGCCTGACCGCCAGAGAAAGCTTGCATAAAGCGATTGAAGTCTCGTGGAGCCGTTCCTCTATGAAGCAGGCCGAGAAGGAAGCGATGCGTCAGCTTGCTTACAGCCTTGGAACCAGCGACCGTGAAGACCAGATCAAGCACATTGCGCTGACCATCCAGCAGTTATCCCATGAAGAAGCGCAGGCGCAGGCAGATCAGGTGAGATACGAGCGTATGAGCAGAAGCCTGGGACTGCTGATCGGAGCATTGATCGTCATTTTGATCTATTAGCGGGGTGCTCGAATGAATTTAGAAGTGAACGCAATTTTCCAGATTGCCGGAATTGGCATTATTATCGCTATGATTCATACCGTACTAAAGCAAATGGGCAAGGAAGACATGGCACACTGGGTGACGGTCATCGGTTTCGTTGTCGTACTGTTCATGGTGGTGCGAATGCTGGATAACCTTCTGCAAGAGATCAAATCTATTTTTCTTTTTCAGTAGGTGAACACATGGAAATCATTCAAGTGGTGGGCTTCGCCCTCGTTGCCACAGTCCTCATCTTAGTTATCAAGGAACAGAAGCCGATGTTTGCCTTTTTGATTGCAACAGCTGCGGGAATCGTCATTTTTTTGCTGCTGATTGGCAAGATCGGATCTGTGGTTGCCGTGCTGGAGCGACTGGCCAGGTCTTCAGGGATGGACATGATTTATTTTAAAACCGTATTAAAAATAATCGGTATCGCTTATATTGCTGAATTTGGAGCACAAATCGTACGGGATGCGGGGCAAGACGGTATAGCTTCCAAAATAGAGCTTACTGGAAAGGTACTCATCATGGTACTCGCAATCCCGATTATCAGCATTATTATTGATACCATTCTGAAGCTGATGCCCGCCTGAGGGGGTGATGCCATGAAAAGGCTGGGGGGCATGCCGAATCTCAAAGTTATTGTGATTTTGCTGCTATGTCTCTGGTGCGCCTCGGCTGCGGTCCTCTTCGCAGATACACCTACAAACGAATGGATCAGACAACAGGCGGAGCAAATGCCCAAAGATGATGTTGAACATTATTGGGACGGACTCATGAAGCAATACGGCGGATTTTTCCCTGACCAGAAAACGCCTTCTTTCATGGACATGCTGCTTCCGGGTGGTGAAGGATTCAGTATAAAAGGTGTGTTGATGGCCATAGCTGATTTTTTCATCCATGAAATCCGGGTGAATGCCAAGCTGCTCGTCACCATCGTCATGCTCAGCATTATGAGTATGGTGCTGGAAACGCTGCAAAGCGCTTTTGAAAGCAAGCAGGTCAGCAAAGTTGCCTACGCTATCGTGTACATGGTCATTATCATTTTGGCGATTAATAGCTTTAGTGTAGCGATTGGTTATGCCAAAGAAGCAATTGACAGCATGATTCATTTCATGATGGCGATGTTGCCCTTGCTGTTTACCATGTTGGCCTCGATGGGTAACGTTGTCACCGTTTCGGTGACCCACCCGCTGATTGTATTTATGATCAACACGGTCGGAACAGTCATTCATACGCTTGTTTTCCCGTTGCTGTTCTTCTCGGCTGTGCTGTACTTGGTCAACTCGCTCACGGGCAAATACAAGCTGACCCAGTTAGCTGATCTACTGCGGAACGCGGGTGTTGCCGTGCTGGGAGTGCTTCTGACTATTTTTCTAGGAGTCATTTCGGTACAGGGATTAACCTCTTCGGTTACTGACGGATTAACAATCCGTACAGCTAAATATATTACAGGTAGCTTTGTTCCGGTGGTAGGCAAGGCGCTGGCAGATGCGACGGATACGGTCATTTCGGCATCACTGCTCGTTAAAAATGCCATCGGCCTTGTGGGAGTCATCATTATTTTGTTCCTGTGTGCTTTTCCTGCTCTCAAAATTCTGACACTAGCTCTCATTTATAAAGTGACCGCAGCAATCATGCAGCCTTTGGGAGATACGCCTATTGTGGAATGTCTGGATGCCATCGGCAAGAGTATGATTTATGTTTTTGCGGCACTGGCGGCAGTGGGATTAATGTCCTTCCTTGCGATTACCGTCATGCTCGCAGCAGGTAACATGACGATCATGATGAGGTGAATACATGCACATAATCCAACGAGAGGGAGGCGAGTGACGTGACCTGGCTGGGAGGCTGGCTCAAGGAACTAGTGCTAATCGTGCTGCTGGCTTCTTTTGTCGATATGATCTTACCGAGCCGATCTATGGAAAGGTATGTCAAACTCGTACTCAGCCTGCTTGTTTTGCTGACATTGCTGTCTCCGATTGTGCGCTTGCTGAGCAGTAGTCCCTCAGAGGTTCTGGGGCGAGCATTGGATCTGCAACGCCAGGCAGAGACAGGTAATAGGGAACCGACATTGGAAGAGATCTTAGCCAAAGGCAAACAGCTAAAGCAACAGCAGGAACAAAGCTCCATGCAATGGGCAGGCAAAGAGGTAGCTAAGGAAATGAAAGGGCAATTGGAGCAGTACACTGGGTTAGCAATTCAGTCGGTCCAGGTGACCCTTGCGCAGATTCAGCAGAAAGAATCGGGGCTAGAGGCAGGAACGGGCGTTCAGTCAGTAGTGGTCAAATTGGCGGAGCAGAAGGCAGAAAAAGAAAAAAACACAAACGTCCCGCCGGATACAGATATCAAGCCGGTTGTGGTGGAGCCTGTAGCTGAAAAGACAGTGAATATTCGTGTGGAGCCGACACAGTCAAAACCCTCTAATCATAATGAAGGAACGCGAGAAGATGATCGTAGTCCTGACGAAACCACAGAGAATGGCAAATCTGCGGATCAGAAAGCTTTTGGTTTAATCACAGGAATTCTACGTGAAAAATGGGGGATCGACAGCACACATGTTCAGGTGATTAATTCGCAGGATGGAACACATGAATGGTAACAGGAGGTGAACCGAAATGGGCAAATGGAGGAAAAAGCTGGAGCAATGGATGGGTGGAGGGGGGGACGGAGCGAAAAGGTTCAATTCATTTCGTTGGCTACTTATTCTTGGCCTTATCGGTGTAGCGATTATGCTCTTTAATTCATTCGTTAATGTGAAAAAAGTCGACCCGGAAAACGTAGGGAGAGAACCGCCTGGCGTAATGAAAAATGAGCCTGCGTTAGAAACAACGGTAGGTGAGGACAGTTCCTTTGCCGGAATCGAGAAGGCTTTTGAGGACAATATGAAACAGATGCTGGAGCAGATTGTTGGCGTAGGAACCGTCGATGTCATGGTTACGGTAGATTCTACCGAAGAAGTGATCGTTCAACGGAATGTGAAAGACATGCAGGAAGAAAATAACGAGTCGGACGCCAATGGTGGACAAAGGCACACTACTCAATATACACGCGATGGTGAGATTGTCACCTATGAATCATCGGGCGGTCAGCACACCCCGATTGTTACCAAAAAAGTAAAACCACAGGTAAGGGGAGTGCTTGTTGTGGCTATGGGGGCAGAAAACCCTACGGTGAAGCAGCTCATTGTGGATGCTGTGCAGAAGGGACTAAACGTACCTTCATACAAAATATCAGTCGTTCCGCGTAAGCAGGGATAATATGGAATTGGGGAACAAAGAAGTTAATATTGCAAACCACTTATGAATATGGAGGACAGAACATGAATAATAAAAGACAAACCGTTTGGCTGGTGTCCATGCTGAGTTTAATGGTGGTACTGTCTGCATATTATTTGTTTACGGAGGACTCAAGTCCGGCGAATCCGCCAGTAGCGGACAGCGAGCAGGTGAGCAAGGTTAAACAGGATGCTGCACAGGAAGCAACGACAAAGGCAGAAGAACAAATGAACGAACTGAAAGTAAATGAAGTAGTAACCAATGGAGAAGTAACTGACGGAACGGCAGAGACTTCCACAAAGGACACAGCTTCTACAACTGATCCAGCAACAGAACCATCAAAAGGTGATAAAGATACAGCCGCCGCCCCTGCTACTGAATCGACTGCATCCAATCAAAACACAACTACAGCTAAGACAGGCACGACAGCTAAAAGTGATGACAAAGCAGCTTCTAGCGCCAAAACCGACAAGCAGGTACTTGATCAAGTAGCAAACGAACAAGCAGCCCAACCAACAGCGGCAGCTGTGATTGACAACTATTTACTGGAGCGGGATGTGGAAAATCAAAAGAAAAATGACGAGCTGACTACGGCAATGAATGATAGTACACCGCAGAAAGCTGCAGAGGCACAAAAGGAATTGCATGTACTTGAAGATAAACAGGCCAAAATTACCGGCATCGAAGAAGAACTGCAGCAGCAATTCGCCAATGCAGTTGTCCGCGAGGAAGATGCTGATAAATACAAAGTAGTGGTTCTGAGTGAAAAATTGGATGCTAAGCAAGCGGTAACGATTGTCGATAAAGTCATGAAGGAATTAAACGTAACGCAGGACAAGATCAGTGTCCAGTATGTTACACAATAAGACAAAAAACGCGAAAAAGCCCGGATTTCTGCACAATCCCGGGCTCTTTCTATTTTTAATGATTGTGATATAATACATAAAGCTGTTTCAAAAATGTTATCAGCAACCGGCAAAATGCTGAAGGAGTGATTAATAGAGATGTTTAAATTAAGCGAGATTAAGGAATTGATCAAGCTGGTGGATGAAACGTCTGTGCATGAGCTTGAAATTGAAAATGAAGGAACTCGCCTCATGATCCGTAAACCGGGTAAAAGCGAGATCGTTACGGTACAGGCTCCTGTAACAGCACCTGCTTATACAGTGGCGCCACAAGCTGCAATTCCGAATCCACAAGTACAGTCCGATGTTGGACATGCAACTGCTGGGGAACCAAAGGAATATGCAAGCAATCTACATAAAATCGTATCTCCGATGGTAGGCACTTTCTATAGTTCTTCATCCCCGGATACGGCTCCGTATGTGAGTATCGGCAGTAAAGTAGGCGATAAAACAACGGTATGTATCATTGAAGCGATGAAGTTGATGAACGAGTTGGAAGCTGAAGTGAAGGGCGAAATTGTGGAAATTTTGGCCGAAAACGGACAGTTGGTTGAGTATGGCCAGCCATTGTTCCTTGTGAAACCGGAGTAAAAAGCTTGTTTGACCCCTTTTTGAGGGTTCGGCAAGACTGCTCCCAGGGAGGATAAAGTCATGACATTTCAAAAAGTATTAATCGCGAACCGTGGAGAAATTGCAGTTCGTATCATTCGCGCTTGCCGCGAAATGAATATTTCGACAGTTGCCGTCTATTCGGAAGCTGACAAGGATTCGTTACATGTGCGTCTCGCAGATGAGGCTTACTGTATCGGACCGACGTTGTCTAAGGACAGCTATCTTAATTTTACGAACCTGATGAGTGTTGCTACATTGACTGAATGTGATGCCATTCATCCAGGTTACGGATTTTTGGCGGAAAATGCAGACTTCGCTGAAATTTGCGAATCATGCAATATTACGTTTATTGGACCTTCTCCTGAAGCAATTAACAAAATGGGAGATAAGGCTGTAGCCAAGCAGACCATGAAGGATGCCGGGGTTCCGGTTATTCCAGGTTCAGACGGACTGGTTGAGGATGTACAGGATGCAATCAGTATCGCACGTGATATCGGATATCCGGTCATTATCAAGGCCACAGCAGGTGGTGGTGGTAAAGGTATTCGTATCGCTGAAGATGAGGATAATCTTATCCAGCAAATCACGACTGCTCAGCAGGAAGCGCAGAAGGCCTTTGGCAATGCGGGCGTGTATCTGGAAAAATATCTGACAGGTATGAAACACGTGGAAATACAGATCATAGCGGACAAGCATGGTAATGTTGCCTACTTGGGTGAACGGGACTGCTCTGTTCAGCGTCGTCGTCAGAAGTTGTTGGAGGAAGCACCATGTCCAGTACTTTCGCAGGATGTTCGTGAAGAAATGGGACAGGCAGCTGTTCGTGCAGCTTTGGCCGTTCAATACTCTGGCGCAGGTACGCTTGAATTTTTGCTTGGTCCGGACAATAAATTCTATTTCATGGAAATGAACACACGTATTCAGGTGGAGCACCCAGTAACAGAAATGATTACCGGTGTAGACCTGATTAAAGAAATGATTTCGGTTGCTGAAGGGCATCCGCTTTCCTTTACGCAGGAAGAAGTCACGATTAATGGGTGGGCAATCGAATGCCGTATTAACGCTGAGGACCCGGATCGTAATTTTATGCCTGCACCGGGTAAAATCGGATTTTATCTGCCTCCGGGCGGTCCTGGAGTGCGGGTAGACAGCGCTGCTTATCCAGGTTATAGCATTCCTCCTTATTATGACTCTATGATTGCCAAGCTGATTGTATGGGCGCCTACACGGCAGGAGGCGATTGCCAAAATGAAGCGGGCTTTAGCTGAGTTTGCTATTGAGGGCATACCCACAACGATTTCTTTTCACCAGCGCTTACTAGAGCATCCGACCTTTATTGAAGGCGATTTTGATATTAAATTTTTGGAGGAAAACGAAGTTTAATCGGTATATTTCCTCAGTTTGTCATAATGAACGCCAAATGATATAGTATGGATAATAAGTGAGCATGTCTGCTTTGATATCCAAAGCTGGAATGAAACTTATTTTGACCGAAAGGTGTTGAAGGTATGAGCACAGTGCCAACCGAATTCGAACGTACAGAAATTGGGGAGATTCAAATTGCCCCGGAAGTTATTGAAGTCATTGCCGGACTGGCTACCGTTGAGGTGCCGGGCGTTGCGGGAATGAGTGGCGGATTTGCTGGCGGATTTGCCGAACTGCTAGGCCGCAAAAATTTATCTAAAGGTGTAAAAGTGGAAGTCGGACAGCGTGAAGCTGCTGTAGACGTCTCCGTCATTATTGAGTATGGTAACCGTCTGCCTGAGGTGGCTGCTGCTATTCAGCATAATGTTAAGCGTTCCATTGAAAACATGACAGGTCTTAACGTGGTAGAAGTGAACGTGCAAATTCACGATGTTCAATTCAAAAATGCTGAAAAAGTAGAAGAGCCGGAAGTGCTGGGCGCCGGACGGGTTAAATAGAGCGATACTTTGTACAAACCCCCGACCCTTATGGGTCGAGGGTTTACTCTAATTTAAGGAGGCTGTGCGTTTCGTGGCTAAAGTTATGGACAGACTTCTGCTGTTTTTGTACAGCTTAAGTATCGGAATTATCTCCATTCTCGCCATCCTCCTCCTGAGCGGGGCCATTCCGTATGTTTTAAGTATTGAGGATGAGCGAGTGGTGTGGTTTACCAGCTTGATTATTGCAGGAGTTCTGTTGTTATTGAGTCTTCGGGTTTTTTATATCTCTATTCGACGGAACCAAACCGTACAGCATTCTATTGATCAGCGAACCGAATACGGTGATATTCAGATTTCGGTGGATACCATCGAAAACCTGTGCCTCAAAGCGGCTTCCCGATTTCGCGGGATGCAGGATCTGAAAGCACGCGTTCGTGTGTTGGAATCGGGACTTGATATTACGATTCGGGCGATTGTTGACGGGGAAAGCTCCATTCCGGTGTTAACCTCCGAGGTACAAAAGGGGGTACACGACCATGTGGAAGAGATTACAGGAATTCCAGTATCCAATGTGTCGGTGTACATCGCTAATGTTTCTCAGTCACCAAGCTTTAAGAGTCGTGTGGAATAGAGGTGATTTTCCCTGATGCCCTGGAAAGAAATATGGGGAAGTTACAAGGGCCGGATCATGGGGATCACGGCCGGTATTTTTTTCGGTTTTATTTACTTGTGGGCAGGCTTTTGGAATATGTTGTTCTTTGCATTGATGGTGTTCATCGGATATACGCTAGGAAGACGTAGCGATTCAGCGCTTGGTCCATTCTTCCCTTGGAAAGAATGGAGCGAATGGTTGTCGCAGCGTTGGCGTCCTTTTAAATGAACCCTGTGATACGTGTTCTCCAAAATACAGCTGTAGCTTATTTGCGCCCAACGGTTTTGGAGGATGCGTTCACAGGTTTTTTTGTGGAAATTGGTTAGAATGAAAAATAGATATAGGCAAGCGTAGGAGGCAGGGCATGAAAAGACGTCTGGCGAGGGAATTAGCGGTACAGAGTATGTACCATATGGAAATGAATGAAGTGGAAGCGGCGGCAGCTGTGGACATGCTGCTTCAGGAAGCGGCTGAGGAAAACGAAGCCGAAGTCGTAATTAAAAACGCGGCAGTGTTAAGAGCGTATGTTTTGGAGCATGTGCGTGGCACATGGGAGCACAAGGAAGCGATTGACGGGCTGTTGGCGGATTACCTGAAAGGCTGGCAGATCAGCCGACTTTCACGTGTAGATCGTCAAATTTTGAGGCTTGCGGTATATGAAATGATTTTCCGCGAGGATGTTCCAGCCAAGGTAGCAGTCAATGAAGCCATTGAGTTGTCGAAGCACTTTGGTACCGAGGAATCGGGTAAATTTGTTAATGGTGTGCTGGGACGAGTGATACAAGAGCTGGAGCAATTGAAAGCACGTTTTTAATTAGAGACTACTGAATCAGGTTGGGGAGTGGTTAAACATGTCAGCACCGATCATTGATGGTAAACAAATCTCTCAGGATATTCGGGCAAGCATTCAGCAAGAGGTTATTGGTTTGAAAGAACACAGCTTTCAACCCGGACTGGCTGTTGTACTGGTAGGCGAAGATCCTGCTTCTCAGGTGTATGTTAAAAATAAGGAAAAGGCGTGTCATGATCTCGGCTATTACTCTGAGGTTCATCGATTGGCGGCAGATACTTCGCAAGAAGCATTACTGAAACTGGTGGATAAGCTGAATCATCAAAGTAATATCCATGGGATTTTGGTGCAACTGCCATTGCCAAAGCATATTCAGGAAAAAGCTGTCATTGACGCGATTGCAGTGGAGAAAGATGTTGACGGATTTCATCCGGTAAACGTAGGGAATCTGGTCATCGGCGATGATAGCCTATTGCCTTGCACTCCCGCTGGAGTCATTGAGTTAATCAAACGCGCTGGAGTAGAAATAGCTGGTAAACATGCAGTTGTTATTGGTCGCAGTAATATCGTTGGCAAGCCGGTATCATTATTGCTGCAGCGTGAAAATGCTACGGTTACGATGTGTCACTCTCGTACAGCGAATATTGCCGAGCTCAGTAAACAAGCGGATATTTTGGTCGTTGCCATCGGCAAAGCCAATTTCATCGATGCTTCGTATGTAAAGCCGGGTGCAGTAGTTATCGATGTGGGAATGAATCGTCTGGAGAACGGAAAGCTGGCGGGTGACGTTGATTTTGAGAGCGTAAAGCAAGTGTCCGGTCCGATTACGCCTGTTCCCGGCGGAGTAGGCCCAATGACGATTACAATGCTGATGCAAAATACGCTCGTAGCGGCCAAGCGGTCGCACGGTTTGGCATAAAGGCAGCTGCCTGTGGCTGAACAACAACGTATTTATTCTATACAGGACCTGAATCGCTATATCCGGATGAAACTGGAATCCGATCAGGTGCTGTCTGATGTATGGATACGCGGGGAAATTTCTAACTTTACGCATCATTCGAGTGGTCACATGTATTTTACGCTCAAGGATGAGGGGAGCCGCATACGTTCGATTATGTTTGCAACTCATAATAGACGGCTCCCTTTCGTACCGAAAGAAGGTACGCGTGTTATCGCCCGGGGAAACGTATCCGTGTATGAACGGGATGGTCAATATCAATTTTATGCGACTCAAATGCAGCCTGACGGTATAGGCAGCCTTTATTTGGCTTATGAACAACTCAAACAAAAGCTTGATGCAGAAGGGCTGTTTGATACCACTCGCAAACGGAATCTCCCTGCTCACCCTGCGACCATTGGCGTAATTACGTCACCGACCGGAGCGGCTGTGCGTGATATTATCACTACACTTCAACGGCGATACCCGCAGGCTGGAATCGTGTTGTATCCAGTTCTTGTGCAAGGAAAAGGTGCTGCCCCCTCGATCGTTAAGGCAATTGAAGCCATGAATCGTATGCAGGAGGTTCAGGTGATGATCGTCGGACGGGGTGGTGGCTCCTTAGAAGAACTGTGGGCGTTTAATGAGGAAGCGGTTGCGCGTGCCATTTACGCATCGGTCATTCCTGTGATTTCGGCCGTTGGACACGAAACGGATTTTACCATTGCCGATTTTGTGGCTGACTTACGCGCAGCGACGCCGACCGCAGCAGCTGAGCTGGCTGTGCCTCATCAGGGAGAACTTCGGGATCAGCTGCTTCAGCGGGAGCAGCGGTTGCGTAATGCCCTTAGGCAGCGGTTGGAAGCCAGTCGTGAACGCTTGATTAGGCTTCGGCGTTCGCCAGTGCTGCTGCATCCGCGCCGCTACATGCTCCAGCATGCAGAGCGGATGGACATGCTGCATCAGCGTCTGATCCGCGCAGCGGCTAACCGTTCACGCTTAAACGCAGAGAAAAACGCGCGTATGCGTCAGGTACTAGAGCGGTTTAATCCGCGTGAACAAATTCGTTCGGCGCGCAAGCAGACGGATATGGCACAACGTCAGCTGGAGTCTGCGATGCGTGCGATTACAAAAACGGGGCGGCAGCAGCTGCATACCGGAATTCGTCAGCTGGACGCGCTGAGTCCGCTCAAAGTCATGGCCCGAGGCTACAGCTTGGTATACGATGAACAGGAGAAACGGCTAATCAAGTCGCTCAAAGATGTACAACCGGGAGATTCTATCAAGATAAAAGTGAGTGACGGACAGTTAGACTGTCAAGTATGGGGAATGAAGGAGGACGCGAAGCACGGTGGCGAATGAAGCGGAATTGAATTTTGAAGCGGCCATGGCCGCTCTTGAAGAAATTGTCGGACAACTGGAGCATGGAGACGTTCCTCTGGAGCAAGCCATTGATTTGTTCCAGCGGGGGATGAAGCTGTCTCAGCTTTGCAGTCAGAAGCTGGAACAGGTCGAACGTAAAATTGAAATGATCGTGGAAGAGGATGGAGATTTGCGCAAGAAGCCTTTCGGCGGCGGATTGGATGAAAACGGCGGTGAAGGGCTTGAATAGACTGTCGTTCAAGGAATATTTGACTGTGACGGCGGATGCAGTTTCGTCTGCATTGACCGAGCAGTTTCCGGCGCATTGGGACATTCCAGATGTTCTTCGAGAATCTATGAACTATTCACTGACCGCAGGCGGTAAACGGCTGCGGCCTCTGCTTGTGATCGCCGCTGCGGAAGCATTTGGTGGAAGCAGGGAAGCGGCGTTGCCAGTAGCATGTGCGGTAGAAATGGTACATACGTATTCCCTCATTCACGACGACTTGCCGGCGATGGATGATGATGATTATCGGCGAGGAAAGCTGACGAATCATAAGGTATACGGCGAGGCGGTTGCTGTTCTTGCGGGCGATGCTTTGCTGACCCATGCATTTTATAGCATCGTGCAGGCGGGTCGTCGTCACGGGGTTTCTTCCGATGCGCTATTGTCCATAGTTGAGGATTTATCCGAAATGAGCGGTGCCAGAGGCATGGTAGGTGGACAGGTCGCAGATATGTCGGGCGAGCAGGGAATGACGGGGATCGAGGAATTGGAATATATCCACCTTCATAAAACGGCTGATTTGATCATTTTCTCACTCTTAGCAGGTGGACGGATTGGTGGAGCGGACAAGGATCAACTAGAAGCACTTCGTCGTTTTGGACGAGATTTGGGCCTGGCTTTTCAAATTCAGGACGATATATTGGATCTTGTAGGCGATGAAAGCAAAATAGGTAAAAAAACGCAGAGCGATGTTGAACAGGAGAAGGTTACCTATCCTTATTTCATCGGTATGGACGCATCTCTGCGACAAGTGGAGGATCTCACTGCGTCTGCTAAAAAAGTGATTGCCGAAAGTGGTATTCCCGATTCTTCGCGTTTGCTGGAGATAGCGGATTACCTGATGAAGCGTGATCATTAATAGCATTAGAGCTGGTTTAACTTGTCTGCGTTTAAGCACAGCCCAAAAGTGTGATATAATATTTGTTAACTTTACACACAAACTTGAAGGAAAGCGGGGAGATATGCGTGCTGCTTCCACACATAAAGCAACCAGGCGATCTGAAATCACTGTCGGTTGAGGAGTTGGCTTCTCTAGCCGAGGAAATCAGGAGCTTTTTGATTGAGAAGCTGTCCGTGACTGGGGGGCATCTGGCATCGAATCTGGGAGTGGTTGAGCTCACGATCGCCCTGCATTATTGCTATAACAGTCCAAAGGACAAGATGATTTATGACGTTGGGCACCAAGCCTACGTGCACAAAATATTGACAGGGCGAATGGATCGTTTCGATACACTTCGTCAGCGTGATGGACTTTGTGGTTTTGTAAAAAGAAGTGAAAGCGAGCATGATGTTTGGGAAGCTGGACATAGCAGCACTTCCCTTTCGGCTGCAATGGGGATGGCCTTGGCACGTGATTTGAAGGGCGAGGACAATAAAGTTATTGCAATGATCGGGGACGGCGCGTTGACTGGGGGCATGGCCTTCGAAGCATTAAACCATATTGGTCATGAACGTAAAAATTTAATGGTCATTCTGAATGATAATGAAATGTCCATCGCCCCGAATGTAGGGGCCATGCATAATTATTTGAGCAAAATTCGCTCGGACCGTCACTATTTGCGGGCAAAGGATGAGCTGGAAGTTTTGCTGAAAAAAATACCCGCTATAGGCGGTAAACTTGCCAAATCGGCTGGCCGCGTCAAGGACAGTCTTAAATATATGATGGTTCCAGGTGTGCTGTTTGAAGAGCTGGGATTTACGTATCTTGGTCCGGTGGACGGACATGATTTGTCCAAGCTAATTGAGACTTTTCAGCAGGCTGATAACGTGACTGGCCCTGTATTAGTGCATGTCGTAACCACCAAGGGTAAAGGCTATAAGCCTGCGGAGGCCGATTCACACAAGTGGCACGGCATCAGTCCATACAAAATTGAATCAGGTCAGGTACTCAAAGCTGTAGGCAATCCGATGTATACGGAAATTTTCGGTAGAACGCTGATTGAGCTGGCTGAACAGGATGAGCGCATCATTGCGGTCACCCCTGCAATGCCTGGTGGATCAGGACTAGTACCTTTTAGTAAAGAGTTTCCTACACGTATGATCGACGTCGGCATTGCTGAGCAGCATGCTGCAACCATGTGTGCAGCGTTAGCAATGGAAGGGATGAAGCCGGTATTTGCGGTGTATTCCACTTTTATGCAGCGTGCATATGACCAAATTGTGCACGATATTTGTCGTCATAATGCCAATGTGATGTTCGCGATTGATCGTGCTGGTTTTGTTGGTGCAGACGGTGAAACTCATCATGGCGTGTTTGATGTAGCATTTTTGCGTCATATCCCGAATCTTGTGCTTATGATGCCAAAGGATGAAAATGAGCTGCGTCATATGATGAAAACAGCACTTGACTACGAAGACGGTCCAATTGCTTATCGTTACCCACGTGTTAATGTGGTTGGCGTGCCGTTGGATAAAGAATTGCGGGTTATTCCTATCGGCAGTTGGGAGCTTCTGCGTAAAGGTGAGGGCTTCGCTGTAATCGCTTCAGGACCGATGCTCCAAGTGGCGACAGAGGCTGCGGAGGCGATGAAACGTGAGGGTATGCAAGTGGGCGTTGTGAATGCTCGCTTCCTCAAGCCTTTGGATGAGGAGATGTTGCGTGAGTTGGCCCGCCAGCATACGAAGCTGATCGTATTGGAAGAAGCTTCTGAAGCAGGAAGTTTGGGTAGTGCTGTACTGGAATTTTATGCCAAAGAAGAAATACAAGATGCACAGGTGCGGTTAATGGGGATTCCCGATCTGTTTGTGGAGCACGGCTCCATCAAAGAGCAACGCGCTGAAGTGGGACTTACCGTTGAAGCTGTGTGCTTAAAGCTGCGTAAGTGGTCCGCTGAGCCAGCATATGGCATGGGGCAATCTGTATAGGATAACTTAAAGTAAACAACATGATTTTATAAAAAGTATGACAAGAGCAGCCTGGCTGCCTAAAGGGAGATTAACATGTCTGTTCCGAAGGAACGCATTGATGTATTGCTTGTAGAACAAGGTTTTTTTGAAAGCCGCGAAAAAGCTAAAGCCGCGATCATGGCAGGTTTAGTGTTGGCGGACAGTGAACGGATCGAGAAAGCGGGAATGAAGGTACCCCGTTCCAGTGAGCTTAAAGTTAAAGGTTCGGTGCATCCGTATGTAAGCCGTGGAGGGTTGAAGCTCGAAAAGGCCATCCGTCAATTCGAGCTGGACATGAAGGGCAGGACGATGCTAGATATCGGTTCATCAACCGGAGGCTTTACGGATTGTGCGCTTCAACATGGAGCTCAGTACGTGTATGCCATTGACGTGGGGTATAATCAGCTGGATTGGTCACTTCGTAATGATGAGCGTGTATGCGTTATGGAGAAAACGAATTTCAGATATATGACACCTGCGGATTTGAGCGGTCCTGTGCCTAATTTCGCAAGTATTGATGTTTCTTTTATTTCGTTACGAATTATTTTGCCGCCATTGCTTGCATTGCTGCATCAACCTGCTGATATTGTAGCTCTAATCAAGCCTCAATTCGAAGCTGGTCGCGAAAAGGTTGGGAAATCTGGCGTGGTTCGAGAACCTGCTACGCATAAAGAAGTGTTGCAGACTATCTTGATGTTTGCACATGAGCTTGGACTTACGTTGCAAGGCTTGGCCTTTTCCCCGATTACAGGCGGCGAAGGAAATATTGAATTTTTAGCGCATTGGCGTTTGGATGGGCTCCCGGCCGCAGAATCGCAGCTGGAGAAGATGGATTACAGTCCACTGATTGAACGAACTGTTCAGGAAGCAGGTCAGACTTTTAATAATGGCCCATCGCGTAAGTGACATTCAGGGGTTCTCCATGAGTTCTGTGAACTTAAGAGAACCTCTTTTTGGTGTGAGAGATTGCTTGTGGAACTCACGTTCGCCTATAATGGATGTACAGATGAAAAGGGATTTTGCGTCATGTCCTAGAATATGTCCATGAGGTGATCGGTTCATGGACACGCGATACGATACGGTTATCATCACTGTGATCGGGGTGATATTAGGGATATGGGCTTTTTATAGCCTGCGTGCCTGGTTAAAGGAGCCGGGACCGCTTGTGCTAAAAACGATACCGATTAATGAGGATTTGAACGAAGGACCTGCTGTGGACCAACTGGAGGAAGCAGGATATGAGGTGGTGGGCGGGAAAATGAAAATACCGCTTGCTTTTAAAGTGAATGGACATACCGTGTATAGCCGTTTGTTTATTGACTACGTAGCTGTACGTAACGGTTCGACATATATGGTCAAAACGTCACGCCGCAAGAAACCTATGGAGTGGAACGGTCCTGATTTACGGGACAGGCTTATGCCTTATTTGCTGCTTTATCCGGGCTGTGCGGGGGTATTGTACGTTGATACGGACGAGAAAAGTATTCGCCTTATTACATTAGTGGAAGACCTCGAAGAAGAGGAATATGAAGGTTAATCCATAGGAGGATTATATGAAGGGTCAACGACATATTAAAATCAGGGAAATTATTTCACAACATGAGATTGAAACGCAGGATGATCTAGTTGAAGCATTGCGTGAGGCTGGTTTTCAGGTCACCCAGGCCACTGTATCCCGGGATATCAAAGAACTGCTGCTCATAAAGGTCCCAATGGACGACGGCAGATATAAATATTCGATGCCTTCAGATCAGCGTTACAATCCGACGCAGAAACTGAAACGTACATTGGTTGACAACTTTTTGCATATTGACTACACAACCAATCTGATTGTGATGAAGTGCCTGCCAGGAACAGCTAACTCGATTGCTGCTTTATTAGATAATATTGAATGGTCTGAGGTCATGGGTACGATTAGCGGGGATGACACCATTTTGATTATTTGCCGATCGGAAGAAAACAGTGAAACTATCGTGAATCGTCTTATGGGCTACATTTCCTAATTATAAAGGCTACGCATATTAGGCGTTTTAATTTGTACATCATAGAGGTGAAAGAACGATGCTGGTCACTTTGTCTATACGGAATTTGGCAGTCGTAGAGGCTGTCGATGTTCATTTTTATAAAGGATTTCATGTATTGAGCGGGGAAACTGGTGCTGGTAAATCCATTATTATTGACGCACTTGGGCTGATTGCGGGCGGCAGGGGCTCTGCTGATCTTGTGCGTTACGGTTGTGATAAAGCAGAAATGGAGGCCTTGTTTGAACTGCCGGTCAAACATCCCGTTTGGAGTACGTTGGAGGAACAAGGGATTAAGGCTAACCCAGAAGAGCATTTACTGATTCGTCGAGAACTTACGGTTCAAGGGAAAAGTTCATCTCGAATTAACGGTCAGATGGTTAATTTAACGATGTTGCGTGAGGTAGGTGAGCAACTCGTTAATATTCATGGGCAGCATGAGCATCAAAGCTTGCTGCGTGCAGATCGCCATCTGGCGCTGCTGGATACGTTCGGTGATTCAGTCATCGGTCCAGTCAAAGCGCTTTACAGGGAGCGCTACAATGCTTTTGTCAAAGCGGAAAAAGAAGTAAGGGAATTGCAAAGCTCCAGTCAAAAGGCTTATCAGCTGTTGGACATGTATCGTTTCCAATTGGAAGAGATCGCTGCGGCAGAATTAAAATTGGGTGAAGATGAATTATTGGCAGAGGAACGGGTCAAGCTATCCCATAGTGAGAAAATGATGGATGGAATATCAGGAGCATATGAGCTGTTAAGTGGCAGAGGCGGGTTGGATACGGTCAATAACGTGTTGTCCAGATTAAATGATGTTCAGAGCTATGATAGTAAAAGTCTTCAGCCCATTGTGGAGCAGATTCAGTCTGCTTTCTATCAGTTGGAGGATGCAGCGTTTCAATTACGTTCTTATCGTGAGGATATTGAATTTAATCCGGGCAAGCTGCATGAGGTGGAGCAACGTTTGAATCAAATTACCGGACTACAGCGAAAATATGGTGATAGTATAGAACAGATTTTGGAATACTATAGCCGTATTGAGCAGGAAACCGATCTGTTGGAAAATAAAGATGAGCGGCTGGAGCAGCTCATTGCAAAGCGGGATGAGTTGCTTTCGGATTTGCTGGAGATTGCTGAAGAGCTTACAGAAGCGCGTGAAATTTGTGCCGAAGAGCTTGCAGAGCAAGTAGAGCAGGAATTAAAAGATCTTCAAATGGAAAGAACGTCACTCAAGGTACGCATTGATCCAATTGAAGATCCACGGGGATATGAATATAAGGGTCTAAAGGTACGACCTACCAAGCAAGGGATAGATAATGCGGAATTTCTGATTTCGCCCAATCCAGGTGAGCCACTTCGCCCACTCGGTAAAATCGCTTCTGGTGGTGAGTTATCACGTATTATGTTGGCAATGAAAAGTATTTTTGCGCGTCATGATCAAATACCGGTGCTCATTTTTGACGAGGTGGATACCGGGGTAAGTGGTCGTGCAGCTCAGTCTATAGCCGAGAAGCTGTATCGTTTGTCTTCCGTTTGTCAGGTGTTTTCCATTACTCATTTGCCGCAGGTGGCATGTATGGCAGATCATCAGTACCTGATTGAAAAAAACGTTCATGATGGACGAACCATGACTCAAATTGAGGGACTAACGGAGGAAGGTCGGGTCAAGGAATTGGCACGGATGCTGGGCGGCGTAGAAATTACCGAAAAAACATTGCATCACGCACAGGAAATGCTGAATTTGGCGGAAGGAAAGAAAGCCTGAAAAGAGCGGCTGGCGTAATGATTAACAGTTATAAAAGCCTGGGGGCAAGGTTACCTTATAGGTACGCAATTGGCGACCACCTTTACTCGTCAAGCGAAAGAAGCAAAGGGAGCGTGACAGCCATTGAATTTTTTCTCCAGGATCAAATTGCTCGGTCTTTTGCTTGTTTTTTTTATGTGTTCTCTCGGTAACGCTCAGCATGTGCAAGCAGCGCTGCCTCTACAAGCTTCTTTGGATTTGTTCGGCTCTAAAAGCATGAAAACAACCCAGGAAAGCGTGGTTCCCGATTTGAAAGTATACCCAGGGGGCCAGACGATCGGGGTCAAAGTAAAATCTTCAGGAGTGCTTGTCGTTGGTCACCATATCATTCAGGAAAGCAATGATCGTAAGGTGTCACCTGGTGAGACAGCTGGTATTCGCCTAGGGGACCGTATTACACACATGAACGGCAAACCCCTCAATAGTCTCGCCAGGGTAGCGGAAGCCGTGGACGAGGCAGGTAAAAACAAAAAGCCGCTTGACATCACGCTTTGTCGAGGCGAACAGACGATCTCCACCAAGTTAACCCCAGCATATGATCAAGAGGATAAAGCGTGGCGGCTCGGGTTATATATTAGAGACTCGGCTGCAGGCGTAGGTACATTAACGTTTTATGCACCGGATCAGGGGGTTTACGGGGCCTTGGGTCATGTAATTACTGATATGAATACTCAAACTCCCATTGTCGTGGGCAGCGGAGAGATTGTGCAATCCAATGTGACGTCAATTGCGAAAAGCCAGAGTGGGGAACCCGGAGAGAAACGTGCTCATTTTCTCAAGGATCATCGGATCTTAGGAAATATTGAACGAAATACGAGCTTTGGAATATTTGGGAAAATGTCAGATGAGCCGCAAAATGGATTGTATTCGACGCCCATTCCGGTGGGACTTGCGAATGAAGTAAAAGAAGGACCAGCAGAAATTTTGACTGTACTGGAAGGTCAACAAATTCAGCGTTTTCAGGCAGAAATTGTACACATTTCTCAGCAGGATAAACCAGCAACCAAAGGGCTTGTGATTCGGGTTGTAGATCCAAAGCTATTAGATAAGACCGGCGGAATCGTGCAAGGAATGAGTGGGAGTCCGATTATCCAAAATGGTAAGCTGATCGGAGCTGTAACGCATGTATTTGTTAATGATCCTAAATCAGGTTACGGATGTTTTATCGAATGGATGTTGCGTGACGCAGGAATCATGCATAATAAACTGAGCTTGAAGTCATCCTCTAATCTTAAGGCGAGCTAGTGGCCTTAAGATTTTTTTGTCGAAAAGGAGAGGATTAACTCAGATTTGCAAGATAAAAATTAAATTATAATTGAATTTATAAAAAAAATAAATAAAAATAATTTTCGACAGAAGGAATTCATAATTCGATGTCGAAATCATATACTCCGACAAGAAATATTTATTTAATGCAAACAGAAGTCCCAATGGAATAACACTCACTAAGGAGGAAGTACATTGCAAAAAATTGAGGTATTGTTGGCTGATGACAACCGGGAATTTACGAATTTGCTTGCTGAATATATTTCCGATCAGGAGGATATGGAAGTTACAGGAATCGCCTTCAATGGTGAAGAAGTACTCCAACGCATCGCAGAATCCCGCAACATACCTGATGTACTTATTTTAGATATTATTATGCCTCATCTGGATGGTCTCGGTGTATTGGAGCGTTTGAGAGAAATGAACCTGACTCCACAACCGAAAATCATTATGCTGACTGCATTCGGTCAAGAAAATATTACACAAAGGGCCGTTCAACTCGGGGCATCTTATTATATTTTGAAGCCGTTTGATATGGAAGTGCTTGCTAACCGTATACGCCAATTGGTAGGACCGCAATTAGTCAGCAACAGCCCGGTAACCGTTTCATCTATGCGGTCCAACGTTGTGCCTATGGGTAAGACGAAAAACCTGGATGCCAGCATCACGGCTATCATCCATGAGATTGGTGTACCAGCTCACATCAAGGGTTATCAATATCTACGCGAAGCCATTACGATGGTGTACAATAATATCGAAATTTTGGGAGCCATCACCAAAACCCTATATCCGGCAATTGCCGAAAAGTTCAAAACGACGGCATCCCGCGTAGAACGCGCCATTCGTCATGCTATTGAGGTAGCATGGACCCGTGGAAATATCGACAGCATCTCTCACCTGTTCGGCTACACTATTAATATCAGCAAGTCCAAACCAACGAACTCAGAATTTATAGCGATGGTCGCAGACAAATTGCGGATTGAGAATAAGGTGTCCTGAAAGGATCAGGATGATTAATGGATACCGCTTATTTATTGGTTCATCCAGACCGATAAATAAGCGGTATTTTTTACGAACAATTTTGAATTTTAACCTAACAATCTTTTGCCTCTACATGTGCTGCTGTCTGCTACCCTTAAACTAAATCTCTAACACTAAGGAGGGCTTTAATTCTAGTGGATATACGCTACTCCGTATAGGAGAAGGGGGCAAAGAAGTTTAGCGACGAATCATTCTTGATTGGCATGCTTGATTAGAAATATAATTAAAGCAAACTTTCAAATGAGGTGAATCGGATGTCTTTCCGTATTGTTCGAAGTATTTAGTTTCCGGGCTGGAAAAAAACGCGTGCCAGCTGTTAAGGGGGAAGTCTACCCTGTTGACTAACAAAACTAAAATTTTGAATAAATTCGGTTTGCCATTCTGTAGTTTATTATCTTATTTGAAGGTGGATAAAAATGAAATCAATTGAATATAAAGAGTTTTATGATAAGGTTGGAAAAACCAACGGATGGGATTTCAGTAATGTGAAATGTATCTCTGAAGGAGTAAAATGGGACTTCTACAATGAAGTATCAAAGACGTGTGAGAAGTCGGACATATTGCTTGATATCGGCACTGGTGGTGGGGAAGCTATTTTAGCAATGGCGAATTCTGCATTACTTTTAGTCGGGATTGACCAATCTACTGGAATGATTGAAACGGCAACAAAGAATTCTATCAAATCTGATATAGCGAATGTTCGTTTTCTACAGATGGATGCTGAAAATCTGAATTTTCCCAGGGAATTCTTTAATGTAGTCTCTTCTCGACATTCGTGCTTCTGTGCAAAAGAAATAGTTAAGGTGTTAGTTAAGGGTGGTATATTTTTAACACAGCAAGTAAGCGAAAATGACAAATTAAACATTAAAGAAGCGTTTGGAAGAGGGCAGGCATTGGGTAATAAGAAAGATTCGTTGAAAACTCAATGTATTACAGAACTAAATGAAGCGGGCTTTAACGACATTCAGTCATTCGAATTTAATGCAACCGAATATTATCAGACTCCTGCAGACTTAGTTTTCCTTTTAAAATACACTCCCATTATTCCTGACTTTGGACAAAAACAAAATGATTTTGAAATACTCCAACAATTCATTCTGGACAACCAAACTCCAAAAGGAATTAGGACAAATGCAGAGCGATTTATGATTGTGGCTAGGAAGTAAAACATAAAGGGATACCCGCTTTGGGGTGTCTCTTTTTTGCTTGCAATGCTTCAACAGATGAATTAGATGGTTGAAAAATAATACTCTCACGCGGCTTATAATATGCCTCAATCAGTTATATAACAATCACGAAGAAAAATTTTCCTTTTGTAAACAGTTCTGAAATTCTCTTTAATTTTGATATAAACAATGTGTCGATTCTTGTCGATATAATATCTATTATATAGAGAACTAAGGAGCGAATATATGAAATTTAACATTCGAACAAAATTGTTATTGGGTTTCCTTGCGGTAATAATCCTGTTGGTTGTGATTAGTACAGTATCGATTTCGAGAATGAAAAAATTAGGCGATACTTCAATGGAAATTGATAGCCATTGGATGCCAAGTGTGACCATCCTCGGAACACTAAATGGTGATGTATCTGATGTAGAGCGGCTTTCATTAAATATTATTGTAGAACGTGACCCGGAGGAAATGGAGAAGGTTCAGGCCGAATATGATAAGGTTTTAAAAAAAGTTGAAGAAGGCCGAAAAACTTACGAAAAATTAATTGCTACCCCTAAGGAACGTGAAATGTATGAAAAATTCTCCAAAGCGTATACAGAGTATTTGGATAAGTTGCCAGAAGTGATTGCAGCCGGGAGAGCTAATGATTACACTCAGTCAAGCATCCTTCACCAGGAATCCTATAAGTTATGGTATAGTTCAAACGATATGATCGCTCAGCTTATTAAGTTGAATGCAGATGGATCAAAACTGACTACAAAAGAAGCTGTTGATAACTTTATTTTAGGTAGACAATTAGTAATTGTTTTGAGCATTGCAGCCGTTATCCTAGCATTGATCATGGCGATCATTATAGCCCAAATTATTTCTAAGCCTATTTTGCGCATCAGTCGTGCTGCTGAAAGCATTGCGTCCGGTGACCTTACTGGGGAAGCTATTGTCGTGAAGGGCAAGGATGAGATTAGCACGCTGACGCATTCCTTTAATACTATGGTTGAAAACCTTCGTCAACTGATTCAGTCTGTAAGTAATACCACTGAGTTGGTTACCACTTCCTCGGAAGAATTGACGGCCAGCGCAGAGCAAAATAGCCAAGCAACTGCACAAATCACCGAAACAGTGCAAGAAGTAGCTACAGGGACGGGCGATCAAGTAGATATGGTGACCAAGTCATCCCAGGCTATTGAGGAAATGTCCATTGGTGTGGAACAAATTGCAATCCGTGCGCAAAATGTTTTTGCATCAGCTCAGGATGCAGCTCACAAATCAGCTGAAGGCAATCAGTTGATCCAGCAGGCTGTTGTCCAGATGAATAGTGTGAATGACTCTATGAATAGCTTGGCTGATCTTATGGCTGGATTGGGAGAGCGTTCAGATGAAATTGGGAAGATTATTGATGTCATCACAAATATTTCAAGTCAGACCAATCTTCTTGCCCTGAACGCTGCCATTGAAGCAGCCCGCGCAGGAGACCACGGTAGCGGCTTTGCTGTAGTTGCAGGTGAAGTGCGTAAGCTGGCTGAACAATCGGCTCATTCTGCTCAACAAATTACGGAGCTGGTGGGATTGATACAGAAGGACACCTCGCATGCTATTGAGGCGGTAGCATCCAATGGGCGAGATGTCATGACAGGTCGGGAAGTCGTGCAAAATGCAGGTGCATCCTTTGAGCTTATTCAGGAAACTGTTAATAAAGTGGCCAGTGAAATTGAAGAGGTCTCTGCTGGATCGGAGCAAATGTCTGCAAGTACCGATGAGATTGTTGGCTTTGTTAAACAAATTTCAGCGATTGCTGAAGAGGCTGCAGCCGGGACACAGCACGTATCTGCCGCGACTCAAGAACAACTGGCATCGATGGAGGAAATTGCTTCCTCTGCAAGAAATCTGTCCAAAATGGCAGAAGACCTACAAGGACAAATTGGTAAATTCAAGGTATAAATCGTATACCGTTTCTATATTTCAGGGGAAAAAGCCGCTCTATTGTGAGGGGCTTTTTTTCTATTCATTTTTAATTAATATATTGCGATTTTACCGTGGAGATATGCGGGGTCTGTAATTGGAAAGATATGATATAATGGTGGGAAATTCTTTGAGTTGGAGTGATATCATGGACAATAAGACTGAACTTAAAGCAAGTGACCTGCGTCAGTTAGCGATAGACAAAATCATAGCTGTACCATTTTTGAATGATTTTAAATATCTGAAAAGCAGAAAAGTTTTGAAAAAAGAAAACAAGGAATTTATATTTGAAATTTGTTTTGGCGCGACCAGATATAGTGCATTAAAAGTTTACATTAACGTGGAATCTAAAAGTATAAAAAAGAAGTATAGTACAGGGGCTTGTTTTCACAGTGAGTTGATCGCTTTAACCAAGAAATATACAGGCAACAGGGATTATCTTGTGTCCACAGAAGCAGAAAGAGAACGAGTGATCCAAGAGATTACTGAAGATATCTTCACTTTTGCGCTGCCCTTTTTCAAGCGATTTGAACATGTAGAAACACTAGCAGAACAAGTACATAAGTCAGGCTTTTTACCACATCGCAAACGTTTTGATAAATTTAATCCGTTGACGAAAAGATTCATTGATTTTTATTATCAAGGGGAGTAATTTAGCCATCTGAGACATTTTTGTGCTCATCATCGGGAAGTAGATAAGCATTATGATAAGGAGCACGATGTCCATAGAGTGGATATTATCGTTTTTCAAAAGGATGATGTACAATTTGTAAAAAGGCTCAATATACTCCTCGGCATAACATGTTTTACCTAACATGATCAATGTCTCGTTAAGAGGCGAGTCGGATGTTTCACTGGAGGGTAGATTTTTACATGGGTAGCAATCGAATGACCAACATAGAGGCTGTATACACGGATATATACAATCATATGTTATAGGCTAAGTCATCGTATTGAACGGGCTAGTGGTATGGATGCAAAAGATTCTAAAGCAAAGGCGGGGATGAGAGCATGTGGAATAGTCTGACTTGGGTGATCGTCGGCGTGTTGTTAGTGGCGTTGGGTTGGATTGTTATGGCATGGCGTGGACGTAGCAGCAATAAACAAGCGAATGAACATCGGGGCAATAATGTCATTGAATTTCGTCTTCGTAAGCCTGCCCGACAATCCCGCACCACAAATGAAATGAAGTCTAAAATGTCTTCTGGGACACGCACAAATACAAAAGTGGCAGATATTAAGACTCAAGCTGGGTTTGGACTGTCTGACTCAATCCAGAGCACAGGCAAACAAAAATGCTCCTTTTGTAAAAAAGAAGAAAAATTAACCTTTTATGCTGATGATAATGGTTCGCTATATGGAGTATGTAAAGAGTGTAAGCATAAGGCGGAAAGACAGGATATGCTGCCACTTTAGTCTATACAAACTATTGAGGACCATCATTAAAGAATTCTTATAATTCATAAAAACTCCCAACCATATGTAAATAAATTGGTTGGGAGTTTTTTGTTAGTATTTTGCTATATTTACTACATTGTTAGCGAAGTTGCCTGTCAATCAATTCCTCTAGCGCATCAGCTATATGATCTGGTCCATAGGATAGTTCTTCCCTGCTTAAGCTCAACCAGGCATGACGCTCATCCATATCAAAGGCAGTCTCAAGCCAACCGGACAAGCCCCTGCCTCTACGGTCTACTTCTACAAGCACATGTACTCCCTCGGGTTCCAACTGCATAATCAGCTCTAGCTCCTCGATATCCCGTGCATACTCCGAGCCAGGCGTAAACTCAAACTCCTGCACAAATGGAACACCGCGTCCAAGCTTGGGGTGACGTTCGCAGGTGGAGGAACGGAATCGGAAGCCTAACAGGTGAACCGCCTCAAACACCGTACTCATATAAGGATGCGGCTCGATTTTAAGTGAATCACGATCGGTCGGGTCCAAAGCCATGCCAATATCCAATGCTGTTTCCAGCCAGACAGGCTGTTTGGCATGAGTAACAGGGGTTTCCAAAGGCAATCTGAAGGAAAAGGGGATTTCAAGCTCCTGTCCTTGCTTTAGATGAAAGCCATCAGATACCTTGATCCGCGCAATGCAGCAGGTGGTGACGGTTTTTTTATCATCGTGCTCTACGATATATTCAGTCTTGAGCTCAATATCAATTTTGCCGATTTCCTGATCAATTTTACCGCCCTTGATACGTATGATGCCGCTAAGTTCTTCTCCAGGCACATATACAGTTTGATCCACTAACGTATCGACTTTGGCTGAACCGATTCCTGCACTTGCTAAGATCTTGTTAAAGAAACTCATCATTCCGTCCCCCCGATAATCTTATGGTTATGGTAAACACACGAAAACTAAAAACCTGTACAGCTTAACCGGATATACGGGGAAATAGCTTAAACCGTTCCAAAAAAATGCAAGAAAAAAGTAATGGAAAACAAGTAGGCGCATGGAATTTGCGACCCATGTAGCTTACTAATCGCAGTTCACTTTATGGGGAGGTATAAAACATTTACGACAACGAGGCTCATAAGCCTCAGAGTCACCGATCATCACGATAGGTCCTACAGTGGAAGGTTTCCCATTGACCATACGCTGTGTAAATACTGCTTCCGAACTGCCGCATACAGCGCAGAAGGAAGTCAGCTTTTCGATGTCATCCGCCATAGCGAGCAGACCACCGACATAGCCAAACTCCTTGCCTCGGTAATCCAGATTCAGCCCATCGGCAATGACATGCTTTCCGCAATAAGCTAACTCTTGTATGAGCGACATAATATGTCGACTGAAAAACTGGACTTCGTCAAAGGCAACCACATCGGCATCTTTCGTTTCTTGCAAAATATGCTGAACGAGCTCATCCGTAAGTTTTCTTGGAATCGAGATAGCGGGCAGCCGATATCCGATCCGGCTTACAATTTCGTCCTCGGCATAACGGTTATCTTCAGCTGGTTTGTAAGCGACCACCTTGCGATGCCCGTATTGGATTAGTTTCTGACAACGGCGAATTAATTCGCCGGATTTTTCACTGAACATGGGGCCTGTAATTATCGTAATTCGTCCTGTAGGCAAAGCGAATTCCCCTCTCTTAACATGTACATTATGCTGTAAATCTTCATCTCCGAAAGAAAACGCCATTATAGATTACCATAACGAGCCACATACAGACTAGAGAAAATATATTGTTTTTCGACATGTTTTTGTATGTCTATTCTTAAAACGTAAATGTGGTCGTCATTGCTCTGCCGCCGCGGGCATGATATGGTGAAGCGTAGTGGAATGAAGGGAAGAGTGGAAGGCATGGACGAAAAAAACATGGATTATAGTGCCAAAAGAAGAGCATTACTGGAACAAGGACTGATTAGCCCGCAAGCTCTGGAGCTAATCATTGAGCTGGAGACAGAGCTAGATCTTCTGAACAAGCAAAATGAATCGTTCCGCAAGGCGTTACGAGCCAAATCAGCACAAAGTCCAAGAATGTCTACCAAATTACGAGATGCGCTGTATGAATGATATGGAGAGATATCTAGATTAGGTAGATGATTTGCAGCCTATGCCTAAACGCTATATTTTGTACAGTGAAATAAAGAGAGTACAATAAGCTATATATAATCAATGTTAATGGAGGAGAAACATGACTATACATTGTGATGTCGCTATTTTGGGTGGAGGAACCGGAGGGTATGTAGCAGCAATTCGCGCAGCTCAGCTCGGCAAGGAAGTGGTTATCATCGAAAAGGACAAGCTTGGCGGAACCTGTCTGCACCGAGGTTGTATACCAAGCAAGGCTTTGCTGCGCAGTGCGGAAGTATATGCAACGATTAAAGAAAGTGCGCAATATGGTATCGAGACATCGGGAGCACAGCTTGTATTTCCCAAGGTTCAGGAACGTAAGGAAGCCGTTGTGGAGCAGCTACACCAGGGCGTTCAATTTTTGATGCGTAAAAATAAAATTACGGTGCTGAGCGGTAAGGGACGCGTGATTGGACCGTCTATATTTTCTCCTAAAAGCGGAGCAGTGGCTGTGGAGCTAGAAGATGGTGAGATGGAGACGATTGTTCCTACACATCTCATTATTGCAACAGGATCACGTCCGCGTGTGCTGCCTGGATTGGAGCCAGATGGCGAATTTATTCTGAGCAGTGACGAAGCATTGACTATGGAGAAGCTGCCAGCATCTCTGATTATCGTAGGTGGTGGTGTCATTGGCGTGGAATGGGCTTCCATGCTGAATGATTTTGGCGTGGAGGTTACAGTGGTTGAGGCCGCAAATCGACTTATTCCTACGGAGGACGAGGACGTTTCGCGTGAAATGCAGCGCTTGTTAACCAAGCGTGGTGTCAAGGTGCTGACGGGGGCACAAGTGTTGGCCGAAACCTACGGCAAGGATGAGGAAGGCGTACAGATTGACGTGCAAAAAGGAGAAGAAACCGAAACTCTCAGTGCTTCAACACTGCTCATTTCTGTAGGTCGTCAGGCGAATGTGGAAAATATCGGGCTGGAAAATACAGATATCCGCGTGGAGCGTGGCTTTATCTCGGTTAATGAGCATTTGCAGACAAATGAGCCACATATCTACGCCATCGGGGATTGCATCGGCGGCTTACAACTGGCCCATGCAGCAAGTCATGAAGGTTTGCAGGCAGTTCATCATTTGGCGGGCGAAGAGTTTCACAGCGTACCCAACTATATGATTCCGCGGTGTATTTACACACGTCCTGAAGCCGCAAGCGTCGGCTTGACGGAGCAAGAAGCCCGTGAACGTGGACACCAGGTGAAAACAGGGAAGTTCCCTTTCCAAGCGATCGGGAAATCGCTAGTATACGGTAGTCGGGACGGCTTCGTTAAAGTGGTGGCGGACCAGACAACTAATGATATTCTCGGTGTACATATGATCGGTACGCATGTAACGGATCTGATCAGTGAGGCCGCTCTTGCGCAATTGCTGGATGCTACGCCGTGGGAAGTCGGACAGCTTATTCATCCGCATCCAACGTTGTCGGAGATTTTGGGAGAAGCGATGCTGGCCGTTGATGGACAAGCGATAGGCATATAAACGTTTCAAATAAATCGGTACTTTTCTTTTTGGGGCGAAAAGGATTATAATGGGGTTAGTCAGAGTTTAGTACCAGGTTTTAAGACAAGATGGTACTAGGTGCTGAAAGTAGGATGTTTGACATTTAAGGAGGTGCCTCAATGAGTTCTAAAGGCGCTGTAGACGCTGGCTTCAGACATGAACAGCTAGGACTTACTCACGGACAAGTAATTGATATGTACAGATATATGTTGCTCGCAAGAAGATTTGACGAGCGCAACATGCTCCTGCAACGGGCAGGAAAAATTAACTTCCACGTTTCCGGTATTGGGCAGGAGGCGGCACAAGTAGGTGCAGCTTTTGCTTTAGATCGGGAAAAGGACTATTTCCTTCCCTATTACCGGGATTACGGATTCGTGCTTGCAGTCGGCATGACACCGCGCGAATTGATGTTGTCGGCATTTGCCAAGGCAGATGACCCTAATAGCGGCGGTCGCCAGATGCCGGGGCATTTTGGTAGTAAACGACTGCGTATTGTGACAGGCTCCAGCCCAGTGACGACACAGGTTCCACATGCAGTCGGTGTAGCGCTGGCCGCCAAGATGCAGAAAAAGGATTTTGTATCGTTTGTTACGTTTGGGGAAGGCTCCAGCAATCAGGGGGATTTTCACGAAGGCTGTAACTTTGCGGGTGTACAGAAGCTGCCAGTCATCATTATGTGCGAGAACAATCAATATGCGATATCGGTTCCGATTCATAAGCAGTTGGCAGGCAAGGTAAGTGACCGAGCATTGGGTTACGGATTCCCTGGTATTCGTGTCGATGGTAATGATGCGCTAGCCGTATATGCCGCGGTGAAGGAAGCACGTGAACGTGCTGTCCGCGGTGAAGGTCCTACGCTAATTGAAGCGATGATGTACCGTCTGTCCCCTCACTCCACTTCGGATAATGATCTGGCTTACCGGACCAAGGAGGAAGTGGATGAGAACTGGGCCAAGGACGGCGTAGCCCGCATGAAGAGTTACTTGATTGAATGCGGCATTTGGGATGAGGCCAAAGATGCAGATCTGTCGGCCGAACTGCTGCTCGAAGTCAAGGAAGCCATTGAATATGCAGATAATGCGCCTTTTCCTAAGCCCGAAGATACGCTACTGCATGTGTATGCTGATAGCGATGGGGAGGGTCGGTAATTATGGCGATGATGGAATATATTGATGCGATACGTCTTGCTATGAAGGAAGAAATGGAGCAGGATGAAACGGTTTTTGTATTAGGTGAGGACGTCGGCGTAAAAGGCGGTGTTTTTACAACGACTAAGGGGCTCATGGACCAATTCGGTGAGCAACGTGTCATGGATACACCATTGGCAGAGTCGGCGATTGCAGGGGTTGCAATTGGTGCGGCAATGTACGGAATGAAGCCGATTGCCGAAATGCAATATTCGGACTTCATGCTGCCAGCGACGAATCAGATTATTAGTGAAGCGGCTAAAATCCGCTACCGCTCCAACAACGATTGGAATTGCCCTGTGGTGATCCGCGCACCTATCGGTGGCGGTATTTTTGGTGGTTTGTATCACTCTCAGTGTCCGGAATCTATCTTTTTTGGTACACCGGGTCTAAAAATTGTTGCTCCATTTACACCTTATGACGCCAAAGGATTGCTGAAAGCAGCCATTCGTGACCCTGACCCAGTGCTGTTTTTTGAAAATAAAAAATCCTACAAGCTGATTAAGGGTGAAGTGCCTGAGGATGATTATATCGTTCCAATCGGCAAGGCTAATCTACTGCGTGAGGGTGACGATATTACGGTCATCGGTTATAGCCAGCCATTGCATTTTGTTATGCAGGCAGCTGAGGAATTGGAGAAGGAAGAGGGCATTACCGCACATGTTGTGGATTTGCGCACACTCCAGCCATTGGATCGCGAAGCCATTATCGAGGCTGCACGACATACAGGTAAGGTCTTAATCGTTCATGAGGACAACAAAACGGGCGGTATCGGTGCCGAGGTATCAGCTATTATTAATGAAGAGTGTCTGTTCGAACTGGATGCACCGATTGAGCGTCTGTGCGCTCCTGATGTGCCAGCCATGCCGATCAGTCCACCAATGGAGAAGTTTTATATGTTAAACAAGGATAAAGTGAAGGAAGCCATGCGCCGTCTCGCCATGTATTAATATAGAGCAGATTCGGGCGAAAGTATTCCAAAAGAGTAGTGGGGCAGCGATAAAACGCGCCCTTCTATGATGTTAAGGAGTTGAAAAAAATGTCAGACCAAACACAATGGAACGACGTGACCATGCCGCAATTGGCTGAATCACTCGTATCGGCAACAATTGCCAAATGGCTGAAACAACCTGGTGACACAGTAGAGCAATTTGAGCCAATTTGCGAGGTCATTACAGATAAAGTGAACGCTGAAATCCCATCCACATTGGATGGCATTATGGGTGACCTGTTGGCGGAGGAAGGTCAGACGGTAGCGGTAGGCGAGTTGATTTGCCGTATCCAGACGAAGTCGGCTGCACCTACAGCATCAACAGGAGGAGCGGCACCAGCGGCATCAGCATCTCAAGGCAACGTACAAGCACAATCCCAGCAGAGTGCTGGATCGGATCAGTCCATGCGCGGACGTTTTTCTCCAGCAGTTCAAACTCTGGCTGCTGAGCACAATGTGGACCTAAGCAGGGTGCCAGGCACAGGCATGGGGGGAAGAATTACTCGCAAAGACGTGCTGAATTTTGTTCAGCAGGGCGGCTCAGCTCCAACTGGAGTGACTGACCAAACGACTGGGACGACCCAAGGTCAAGGATCTCCTTTTGCAGGAATACAGCAGTCCGCCGCTCAGCATAGTGCACCAGTTCAAAATATGGACCCTACAATTCCGGTGCGCAACAGCGGCATTCATTTAACGGAAGCACCGAAAGTTCCTATGATTGAAGTTGAGGGTGGGAACAATAACAGATCCGAGTATTTTATTGATGTTACACCTATTCGTAGTGCAATTGCCCGTAATATGCGGCAAAGTGTTTCGGAGATTCCTCATGCCTGGACGACGATTGAAGTGGATGTGACCAATCTGGTGATGCTCCGCAACAAGATCAAAAACGAGTTCAAGCAAAAAGAAGGCATCAATATTACGTATCTGGCTTTTCTCATGAAAGCAGTCGTGAATGCAATCAAAGAATATCCGATCATGAATTCGGTGTGGGCAGTCGATAAAATTATCATCAAAAGAGACATCAATATTTCGTTGGCCGTAGGCACGGAAGACTCCGTTCTTACTCCTGTTATTAAAAAAGCCGACCAAAAAAATATTGCTGGTTTAGCTCGTGAAATTGACGATTTGGCACGTAAAACTCGCGAAGGTACACTCAAACTGGACGACATGCAGGGTGGAACGTTCACCGTCAACAACACCGGTTCCTTTGGTTCCATTTTATCTTATCCGGTGATTAACTATCCGCAGGCTGCAATTCTTACCTTTGAATCCATTGTCAAAAGACCAGTGGTTATTGATGATATGATTGCGGTGCGCTCGATGGCTAATCTGTGTCTGTCGCTGGATCATCGTATTTTAGACGGAGTGATTTGCGGACGATTCCTGCAACGGGTTAAAGAAAATCTAGAAGGCTACACCTTAGATACGAAGCTGTACTAATCATCCGAACAGTTAGGTAAATGGACGGAGAGGAAGTGACAGGCCGTGAACAGACGACCGCTTGATGTAACCTATACGAATAGGATGGAATATGCCCATGCTTGGGATGTCCAGAAGGAGATTGTGGGAAAGCTGGATGCGGGGGAGGCGAGAGAAACGCTTATGCTTCTCCAGCATCCGCCAACCTACACCATTGGTTCCCAGAGGCATCCTGAGCATCTGCTCCTCACACCAGAGCAGCTGAAAGAGCAGGGCATCAGCGTCTTTCAGATTGATCGTGGGGGAGACATTACATATCATGGACCAGGGCAACTTGTCGGATATCCCTTACTTGTGCTTGGCAACCGAGAGGCGTTAAATCTGCACGGATACCTTCGAAGTTTGGAAGAAGTGATCATTCAGTTGCTGGCATCTTATGGGATTGAAGGGAGTCGTAAGCCTGAATATACGGGGGTATGGATCGGGAATCTTAAAATTGCGGCCATTGGTGTCAAATTTAACAAGTGTAAGCACCGTCGGGGCTTCGTAACCAGCCATGGCTTTGCCTTTAACATCAAGTCAGGAATACAGCATGAAGGTTTTGAAGGCATTGTTCCATGCGGAATTCAGGAATACGGTGTGACATCATTAGAGGACTGTACACAGCAGTCTTTTTCGGTAGAGCAGATTGCGAGGGAAATTGTGCCGTACTTTGAACAGCAATTTTCATTTGCTGCGCAATGGCAGACGCATTCCTTCCAATAAAAGGTCAGGCGGGCAATTGTGTGATTGACACGGGAGCCCGCCTGTTTGTTTGTGCAGCAGCTCGTCCGCACATAGCTTGTAACGGATCTTGGGTAGCCCAAACTTGAGCGGTGTAGTTGTTATAGTGGCATAATAAACGGCTCAATCACCATGAACAGCGTAGAACCAATCATAGCTGCGAGCATAACGTAGACGAAAAAACGAACCCATTTTTTGTTAGACATGTGTAACTCCTTTAGGATAGGTTTAAGTCATAGATAAGAACATCTATCCGTATTGTAACGTAATCGGGAAAGAGAGGAAAGTTTAATGACAGTAGAGATAGTAAAAGATCGAATCGTACAGGAATTTATGGAACTCGTACAGGTGGACAGTGAAACAAAGCATGAACAGGAAATATCACGTGTTCTGAAAGAAAAGTTTAATGCACTTGGACTGGAAGTCGTAGAAGACGATTCCCGCGAAAGAACGGGACATGGTTCGGGTAATTTGATTGTTACCTGGAAAGCGGAAGGTGTGGAGCAAGCACCCAAAATATTTTTTACCTGTCACATGGATACCGTAACTCCAGGTAAGGGTATCAAGCCGCAGTTGGGTGAGGATGGCTGGATTCGCAGTGATGGTTCAACAATTTTGGGTTCGGACGACAAGGCTGGGATTGCTGCTTTGTTCGAGGCGATTCGTGTCGTGCGCGAGCAGAACATTCCCCATGGTCAAATTCAGTTCGTGATTACGGCTGGAGAGGAATCTGGTTTGATGGGTGCACGGGCGATGAAGCCGGAAGTGCTGGATTCTGACTTCGGATACGCTTTGGATTCGAACGGTGAGGTGGGTTCTATTTGTATAGCTGCTCCCACACAGGCACGTATTGAGATGAGAATTACTGGGAAGTCTGCACATGCGGGAGTCAATCCTGAAGACGGCATCAGTGCCATTCAAGTCGCTTCTAAAGCAATTTCTAAAATGAAATTGGGACGCATTGACAAGGAGACGACCGCTAACATCGGCAGTTTCGAAGGCGGCGGCGCGACGAATGTGGTCTGCGATTTTGTATTGATCCGTGCGGAGGCTCGCAGTATTGTACAGGAAAAGGTTAATCATCAAATTCAGCATATGCGTGAAGCGCTCGAAACCACTACGCGTGAATTTGGTGCCCAGGGAGAGTTCCGTAGTGAAGTCATCTATCCAGCATTCAGCTTTACAGAGCATGATGAAGTTGTACAGGTTGCTCAGCGTGCTATTCAAGGGCTGGGACTGGCAACATCAACCTTCCATTCGGGTGGCGGCTCAGATGCTAATGTATTCAACGGGCTTGGAATTCCAACGGTGAATTTGGCGGTGGGCTACCAGAACATCCACACAACAGAGGAAAAGATCAAGGCCGATGATCTAGTGAAGGTTGCTGAAGTAGTCGTAGCTCTGATCCAAGAAACTACAAAGTAAGACTTACTTTTTACATCTACAATATACGAAAAAGGGTTCAGGCTAAAGAAAGGAACGGTGTTCCTCCTTTAGATCTGAACCTTTTTTGGAACAATTAGCGAAGCAATAGTAGCTGTAGGTCCATATTCCTTTTGCCATTGACGCAGGAGGGCTTGAATCTGCCAGGCTTTGCCGACGATATGGAGAGTGGTTTCAGTCCGGTAGCTTTTCATGTTCTGAAATCTCCTTATAACAGAAGTTTTGATATACTACCCCCAGCATATGTTCCAAGTGGACAAGTTAGACTAATGTTGGAGATAATTAATAATGAAAGAAAGACGAAGGAGGAAACATGCCTGATGAACGACCAAACGAACGAACAAGTGAACAATCCAACAAGCCATGCACTTCGCAAGCCTTATTCCAATCCTGCGCTGGAGGAAAAGACCGTATCCACACAGCCTATCTTTGAAGGAAAGGTCATTACGGTACAGGTAGACACGGTAGAGCTTCCCGACGGCTCAACTGGAAAGCGTGAAATCGTCAAGCATCCAGGTGCAGTGGCAATTTTGGCTCTGCACGAGGGGAAAATGCTGGTGGTGGACCAGTACAGACAAGCTATGGGGCGCTGTGAGGTTGAAATCCCCGCAGGCAAGCTGGAGCGAGGTGAAGACCCGATGGAAGCAGCGGGACGTGAATTGAGAGAAGAAACAGGCTATACAGCCAAATCGTTGAAGCTGCTTCACTCTTTTTATACTTCTCCTGGCTTTGCGGATGAAATCATACATTTGTATGTGGCCGAAGAACTGGAGCGAGGTGAGATGGAACCAGATGAGGATGAATTTCTGGAGCTATTTGAGGTGACGCTGGAAGAAGCACACACACTTATTCGTGAAGGGCGCATTAGTGATGCCAAAACGATTCTGGCCGTCTATGCGTGGCAACTTCGCCAACAAACAGGGAGCTTCTAAGCGGATGGACACCAATATAATAGAACTTAACAACTACTTTGCAGACCTGCATATTCATATTGGCAGAACGGAGAAAGGAGCTCCAGTCAAAATTAGTGGTAGCCGTGATCTAACGTTTGCCAATATAGCCAAGGAAGCCTCCGGTCGCAAAGGGATTGGGCTCATTGGGATTATTGACTGCCACGCGCCTAATGTACAGGAGGATATTCGTCGATATTTGCATACAGGTGAAATGGAAGAAATCAGCGGTGGTGGTATCGCATACAGGGATACAGTGATTCTACTTGGCACGGAGCTGGAAATACGGGCTGAAGGTCGTCCCGAAGCACACGTACTGGCCTATTTTCCTGATCTGGCGGCGATGGAGGATTTTACCCAATGGCTGACGAAGCATATGAAAAATGTCAATCTCAGCTCACAACGGATCTACGCACCGCCACGTGAGTTGCAGCAGCAAATTTACGGACGTGGAGGCATTATGGTGCCTGCGCACGTGTTCACTCCGCATAAGGGCATTTATGGCAGTTCTGCAGCCCGTATGGAGGAACTGCTGGATATGGAGTTCATTAGTGGGGTGGAACTGGGGCTGAGCGCAGATTCATCTATGGCAGGCTTGATTTCGGAACTGGATCGCTTCAGCTTCCTCACGAATTCAGATGCCCATTCACTTGGGAAAATTGGACGAGAATACAACAAATTATCACTGGCGAAGCCGAGTTTTGATGAATTCAGGATGGCTTTGGAGCGACGTGAAGGACGACGGGTGTGTGCCAACTACGGTTTGAATCCAAAACTTGGAAAATACCATCGCTCTTACTGTCAGAGCTGCGGTACGATTATTGATGAGCAACAGATGGCGGACGAACGCTGCCCTAACTGTGGCCATACCAAGCTGGTGCGGGGTGTGCTTGATCGAATCTGGAGCATCGCCGACCGTGAACAGCCCGTAATTCCCTCCCACCGTCCTCCGTACATTTACCAGATTCCTCTGGAATTTATTCCAGGCTTGGGTAAAGCCAAGCTGAACCAGCTGTTAGCAGCCTTCGGAACAGAAATGAATATTTTACATGAGGTTACGCAGGAGGAACTGTCAGGGGTCGTCGGTAAAGTGTTGGCAGAGCAGATTGTGCTTTCACGCGAAGGACGCCTGGCGCTTGTATCCGGTGGTGGTGGAACATACGGAAAAATAGCAAAATCCTAGTAAAGTGTCCTAGTCAAGTCTTGTCTCCGTAAAAGGCATATCAGCGTCTGCTTGTTCATAACCATAAAATATCTCTGCCGTTGGCTTGGCGCATCATTCGTGATGTTAGATTTGCAGCGGAAGCTGCCCCATTCTAGCCATCAGCCGTCGGATTACGGTTGTTTTTTGGACAAACAAGCAGATGAAAGGGGCAGGACTCGATGCAATGGTTTCGTCATACGTTAAAGGACCAGACGTCATATTACGTTTTCTTGGCTGTGCTGTTTCTTGTAGGAGTTGTTTTTGGCGCACTCATGGTAAATGCACTCTCCCTAGAACAGTTACAGGATTTGTCCCGTTACCTGAAGGATTTTTTTGTGACGGTCAACCAAAACAAGCAGGGCTTTGCTGATTCGCAGGCGGCCTCAACCTTTTGGGACAGCGTATCTCTACATCTTAAATGGGTGGGCCTCATTTGGGTATGCGGGCTTTCGGTCATTGGACTCCCAGGTATTCTTGTGCTGAATTTTCTCAAGGGTGTGCTGATCGGATTTTCTGTAGGTTATATGGTAGGGCAATATTCGTGGAAAGGACTATTATTTTCATTGGTTTCCGTTGCCCCACATAACCTGCTCGTGATTCCGATACTGCTCGTCTGTAGTGTGGCTGCGATGACTTTTTCCATCCATATGATCAAAACCAAAATACTTGCTACTCGTCCATCAGACGGGATGTTGCGTCCGTTGCTTTCTTACGCAGGATTGACTGCTGTGATGATGGTGCTGCTTATCGGCAGCGCGTCCTTTGAAACTTGGGTCACCCCGGTTATGATGCAATGGGTCACTCCTATGCTGACGGCTTCCGTGACATCTTGATCTCATTTCAAAATGTTTGACTTTATTTGTATAGACCCCCTATAATAATAGGAGTGAAAAAAAGTGCAGTAGGCAGTAGCTTTGCAGGGGGAGGGAGACACATGGAAGCACGGATCGAAAAAATTAAGCAGCAGCTGCAATCCCAGGGCTACAAACTAACGCCTCAGCGGGAAGCCACCGTCAGAGTTTTACTTGAGAACGAAGATGATCATCTGAGTGCGGAAGATGTATTTATGCTCGTCAAAGAGAAAGCTCCCGAAATCGGTCTGGCAACCGTATACCGTACCCTAGAACTGCTAAGTGAACTGCATGTCGTGGAGAAAATTAATTTTGGCGATGGCGTTGCGCGGTATGATTTGCGCGGCGATACAACCAAACATCACCACCACCATTTGATATGTGTGCAGTGCGGCAGTGTAGATGAAATACTGGAAGATTGGCTTGGACCGTTAGAGGAGCGTTTGGAACGGGAATATAATTTTACTGTAGTGGACCATCGTTTGGACTTCCACGGTATTTGTTATCGTTGTAAGGCGAAGAACGATACGACCGCCCAAAAATCCTTGGGTAAAACCAAGAAAAACAAATCACAGGATTAATAAGCTGACTACCCAAGCTCTCACCGACGAAGACGCGTTCGGGAGAGCTTTTTTGGTTCGGAATTTGCTGTATGGGATCATGTGGTATAAAACAGAATAGCTTGTCATACCCTTCCATAGAGAGCCCTAAATAGGGACTACATTTTGGGAAAAGGCGGCTGATCCACATGGTACTATCATTGCGGAGAGGACTACAATGGCTGCGCTTGCTGATCTTGTTTGGGGTGTTGGCATGTATGTTCTTTTATAGCCTCAGGCTGTTTACAGATTGGATATCACCTGTAGATCATTACCGAATACCGGAAGGACATGCAGTTAAGGTATTTGGCGGACAAACAGTGAATGATGGGTCCGAGCAACGAGTAGCGGTGTTGGAACGTTTACGTTTCTTTTATTGGTATGGTGAGTAGTTTATGTAATCATCTTAATGAGATGATGATATGAAGGTCGCACACGAAGAAGCAGGCGCAACAACGGAATCGCTGTATGCAGGACAAGGAGAGTTTTGGAACTCATGAAAATGTATATTCAACCTTTCGTTCAATATATGGAAGAGGAAAAGGGTTTGTCGCGCAGCACATTGGAAGCGTATCAACGGGACGTACAGCAGTTTACTGAGTTTGCAGAAAGCTGTGGTCTTGAGCAGCCGGATAATGTACAGCGGTCACATCTAGTGCTGTATTTGGGGCGTCTGAAGGAACAGGGAAAAGCTGCGGCGACAATTTCACGTAGCGTCGCCTCTATACGCTCCTTTTTTCATTTTCTCATT
This sequence comes from Paenibacillus sp. JJ1683, assembly GCF_053006485.1. Lineage (NCBI taxonomy): Bacteria > Bacillati > Bacillota > Bacilli > Caryophanales > Paenibacillaceae > Paenibacillus > Paenibacillus sp. JJ1683. Next base: position 3,416,259 of record NZ_CM129820.1, on the reverse strand, counting down.
CGGGAGGGAATCGCGATCCATGATCCTTCCGTTCTGGTGGAACTGCCCAAAGCCGCTAAAAAGAAGCCCTCGGTGTTATCGCAGGATGAAATAGATCGTTTACTGGCAGCACCGGATGTGAGTGCCCCGCAAGGGGGACGAGATAAGGCGATGCTAGAGTTGCTGTACGCGACGGGCATCCGCGTATCAGAGCTGATTGCCCTGAACGTCTGTGATGTGCGCATCGATTTGCGCTTTGTGCACTGTGGCGGCGAGGCGGGCAAGGAGCGTGTTGTACCGATCAGTCGTGAGGCATCACAGTGGGCACAAACCTACTTGGACGAGCAGCGTCCAGCGTTGCTACGACCCGGGCAGGGTGAAGAGGCTCAAGCAGAGCAGGAAGCCTTGTTCTTGAATGTATCAGGTCAGCGGCTCAGTAGACAGGGCTTTTGGAAAATAATTAAGAAGTACGCTCAGGAAGCAGGCATAAGCAAGGATATCACGCCCCATACGCTGCGACACTCCTTTGCGGTACATATGCTGGAGGGCGGAGCGGACTTACGCTCTGTACAGGAAATGCTGGGTCATGCTGATCTGTCAACGACGCAGGTATATGCGCAGACAGCTAGACGGAACATGAAGGAAGTATATGAAATGCATCACCCGCACGGTGGTAACCGCACTTCTCATGAAAGCAATGATTAAACGTAACGTCGCTTTGCTGTCATAGAAAATGTGATAATGACTATAACTTTACGATTGTACAAGTCAGGAGAGATATTTATGTCAACAGCCAACCAAGCTACAATTCAGGAAGCAGCAGACTATATCCGTGCTAAGAGCGGAATAAGCCCAGAGATTGGTCTTATTCTGGGATCGGGCCTCGGTATATTGGCCGATTTGATTCAAGATGGAGTTAGTATTCCTTATCAGGATATTCCCCATTTTCCCGTATCAACGGTAGAAGGCCACGAGGGGGAGTTACTGTTAGGCACAATTGAAGGTCGCGCTGTTGTCATGATGAAGGGGCGCTTTCATATGTATGAGGGCTACGGTCCACAGCTGACAGCTTTCCCTGTTCGGGTAATGAAGCAACTGGGGATTCAAAGCCTGCTGGTGACGAATGCCGCAGGTGGTGTAAATACTTCCTACAAAGCAGGCGATCTGATGGTCATCTCGGATCATCTGAATTTGACCGGACAAAACCCGTTGATTGGCCCGAACGATGCTGCTCTGGGTGTTCGTTTCCCAGATATGTCGGAGGCGTACAGCCGCCGCTTACGTGAAATTGCCAAACAAACGGCTACCCAACAAGGCTTCAGCCTGCAGGAAGGTGTATATGCCGGATTGCTGGGACCCAACTATGAGACGCCTGCTGAAATCGTTATGCTGCGTACACTGGGAGCAGACGCAGTAGGGATGTCGACCGTGTCTGAAGTTATTGTAGCTCGTCATGCGGGGATTGAGGTACTGGGCTTCTCCTGTATCACCAATATGGCTGCAGGCATTCTCGACCAGCCTTTGTCTCATGGTGAAGTGATGGAGACGGCAGAGAAGGTACGTGAACAATTTTTGAAATTGGTACTGGCGATTATTCCACAAATGTAGATGGAGTATAATTTTCCATCCGAAACGGTGGGCATCTCCAAAGAACCCCATATCCGAGCGCCTTTTAATGGCGTGGGATACGGGGTTCTTTTTACATTCTGCGGTTGAACTGAGTATGATCGCCTAGTGAAGAGGGCGTGTGCTCCAAGTGGCTGTATTCGCTTTTTCTGCTACAGTTAGTCTATGTCGCTCTTGCACCTTGATCACAATGACCATGAAAATAATCCAGTAAATGGCTAATGAGTTTAGAAAACGGCTATCTGTTATATTGTTCAATATGATGAACAGGAAAAAAACGGCTGCCGTCAGCCATGTATACATATCTGTTTTGCCGATTCTGATTTTAAATAAGGTAGTTACGACGAGTATAACCGTTGCAAGTAGTCCTATAAGACCCACGTCGATCCATAGATCTCGAAAGCCGCTATGGCTGCTTGTCAGATCAAAGCGGATGCCGTTCGCATAAATGCTGGGCCGGGCTGCCCAGAAGGAGCCGTAACCATGTCCGAACCAGTAGTGGCTCTGAATAGCACCATCAATTCCCTGCCAGATTTCCGTTCTTCCGGTTAAGGTTGTTGTTTTTCCGAATTCCGAGGCAATCGCATCTCCATAGGTAAAGGTAAGTGCCAAACCCAACAGAACAAGTAAGCAGGAACAGCTAACAAAGAACCCCCGCAACGCGATGCTTCGAATTCTTTTGAATAACAATATAAATAAAATAAATACGAAGAGTGAAGATGTCAGCACCAATGAGGTGGTAGACTGGCATTCGATGAGCAATAAGGCATTGAGTAAGATGAAGCCAATATGTAAGGCTTTGCGTGTGCCCCTGAAAAAATATATGACATGTGAAACAAAACTTAACAGCGAGAGGGTTCCAAGTGTATTTTTATGACCGGAGATTCCCTTCCACAGTCCAGTATGCTCTACACCGCCATGAATGGCAAAGGAAGGAATGAGTACGACGGCAAGTAGATTGAGTACGCTCAGGATACTTAATGTAACGACTAAGAGGCGTATGCAGCCCTGTGCTGTATAATGGGTGACCAGATAGAATCCAAAGGTAGAGAAGGCAAGAAATTTAACAACCATTAGTACAGAAGAAGTTTGCTCTTGTTCAGCCCATAAACAGGAAGCGGCGATGTACATCATAAGTAAGGTCAGCAACGGATTATCAACTAGGATTGCGATTAATGACTTGAGTGAAGGCAGAAGCATGGTGTAGCTGAACAACAAGATAAGCAGGGAAATCGTGATCACTCTGGGAGACAAACCCTGACAGGCAAAGGGAATCGAGAAAGCCAGTAAACCGGCTACTGTGAGTATGTGTTTCACGGTTTCACCGCCTAGATACGTTATGTATCTATAATATACAAAATGTATCTTCTTGTACAATCATAATAAAATATTTATTTTCATTTTTCGCGACCTAGAGCAAGCCTTATTGTGCATATACTCAGTCCATGCTAAGAAAATGAAGAATTCTTCGGTATAGTCTGAAAGTATTTTCACGTTTTTAACAATGGGGGTGTTTGGGTGGCGGATTTTACAGACCGTTTGAAGTTGAATTTGAGTGGAACGGGCAAAGAGTTAACGCCTCAGCAATTAAATGACAATTTTAAAGCCATTGAAAAAGAATTCATGGAACGCAGTGTAAACGTAAGCTGGTTTGGAGCTGCTGGTGATGGTATTCAGGACGACACGGCAGCTTTGCAAGAATTGATTAACAAGACTCCCGATTACTCCATTCTTCACATCCCCAGTGGTCGATACAAAATAACATCTACCCTTCAGATTCGCAAGCAGGGTGTGCGCATTTTTGGGATTCATAAGGGCAGATACCGACAGGGTAAGGGAGTTACTTCGATTGAATATTATGGTACGGGTCCTTGTTTCCAAATTGGAGACGAAAGTCTGCCATCGTTTAGTGGCTTTCAAAATGTGCAGTTCCATGACTTATCGATCCGGTACGAAGGGACCGGCAGAGCCACCTTAAATAATCCGTTTTCGCAGTCAGTGAAGCGCGGGTATTATGGCAAAGGGACTATGGGCATTCAGGACTGGAAGGGCGGCGGCGTTGTCCTGGATAACGTGTTGATTGAGCATTTTGAAACGGCTTTTTGGGGCTATGAAAGTGATGTGAACTTATTTAAATGCACGGAGATAAATTACAATAAAATAGGGATTCACTTGCAGAACAGAAGTTCACAGTTTACAAGCATTGCGCTTTTTACGCTCGGGAACGATACGGCGCTGGATCTGAATAGTTCTAACGGGGCGAGATTCATGGCTAGTCAGCACATTAAGGATGGGAGCTCCAGTGATATTCCCATTTTAATAAATGATTTTATGAATGCAGAATTTTTAGGCTGCTGGTTCGAAGGACTAAGCAGAGAACACAAGATGACAGTACCTTCTTTTATTCAAATTGGTGCTACGAAAGAAACCAAAAATGTTGCCCTGCGCGACTCTATTTTGGCGATAGCAGACAAATACGATGACACCCAATCGGTGTGCAATTATTTTGTGGATGTGGTCATTGGCAAAAAAGTTTTGGTGGACGAGGTGGGCGGATATCCCCGTAATCTCAAACAGCTTATTTGTTTCTCTGGCAGCTCCTCCACACAACAGGTGACACTTCGCTCACATTTGGATTTTAGCTATAGCAATCATCGTTATGACGAGAATCATGGGACAGGGCAAGCTTTGTTGCTCGTAGAAAAATATTCGAATAACGGTATAGAACATTTGAATGAAACCTTTGTCAAAGCCTATCTTGGTTCAAGGCAAAATATCCCTGCAGGTAGCTGGCAGAAAGTAAGGTTTAATCAAATCAATCATGATGAGTTGACCGAATTCGATGGTTCGAATAGCCGATGGCGAGCCAAGCGAGCTGGGAAATACAGAATACAAGTCTACATTTCGACCGATCCCCAAGTAGATGGTAACCGGACACGGCTGGCACTTCACTTGAATGATGAGCAGCTTACCGGAAGTTCTGCCTATGCTTATCTCGATGACAGGGTGATTGGCGGACTGAACTATGGTGCATTGAGTGGAGCAATGGAACTTAGACTCGAAGCGAATTCTTTTATTGATATACGGGTGTTTAGTCAAAATGCAGTGGATATTTTACCGGGTGGGGGTATTACATATCTTACCGTTAGCCGGATTTAGACGATTTTTATAGGTCATTTTTACAGACGATAGATGTTATGTCGTATATATATCGGGAAATACGCACCATGCTGGCTCAGCTTGGTGCTATTTGATGTTTTTATTCATATGGAATATTTTTCTTTCATTCTGACGACAATGGTTAGCAGCACGCGAATAGACCGGAGAGATCAGTAAATGGGCTCCGGCTCTTTACGCCAATATGTTGAGGAGGGGACCGATTGTGAAGAAAAAAGTGGTGGCGTTCATCCTGGCTTGTCTGGTAGCCTTGACTGCCGTCCCTGTCGGCGGTTGGGCCGAAGAAAGCAGACCTGAAAGCAAAACCAAAGTAGGTTCAGCAGCTGAGCTGGCTCCCGAGGCCCTTTCAGCGATCTTGATGGATGCAGATACAGGCACAGTCATCTATGAAAAAAACAGTCGTGAAAAGCTTCCTCCAGCAAGCATCACTAAGATCATGACGATGCTGCTAACAATGGAGGCCATTCATGATGGCAAGCTCAAGCTGACCGATAAAGTGCGGGCCAGTGAGTATGCGTCTTCAATGGGAGGCTCGCAAATTTTCTTAGAGCCGGGAGAAGAAATGACGGTTGATGAGATGCTGAAGGGAATTGCGATGGCTTCGGGCAACGACGCCTCTGTAGCGATGGCTGAGAAAATTGCAGGTTCTGAACAGGCTTTTGTCGAGATGATGAACGCCAAGGTGCAGCAGCTTGGACTCAAAGATACGCATTTTGCCAATTGTAACGGTTTACCCGTAGAAAATCACTATTCCTCTGCGCATGATATTGCGGTTATGAGCCGGGAACTGTTGAAATATCCGCACATTACGAAATATACGGGAGCCTATCAGGACTATTTGCGCAAATCCTCGGTCAAGCCCTTTTGGCTGGTGAATACGAATAAGCTTGTTCGCTTCTATACCGGAGCAGATGGTCTGAAAACGGGCTATACGTCAGAAGCAAAGTTCTGTCTTTCCGCTACGGCGAAGCGTGATGGCTTACGTGTCGTAGCTGTCGTACTCGGTGAGCCGAACACGAAGATACGCAATAATGAGGTTTCTTCCATGTTCGACTATGCATTTTCTCAATATACAATGAAATCCATATATAAGCCAGGCGAAAAGCTGGGCAGTGTAAAAGTTGAAAAAGGTGTATTGCCAGAGCTGGAAATTCAGGCTGACCGTTCTTACAGTGTGCTGGTGAAAAAAGGCGGCAACAAACAAACGCTGCGTCACGAGCTACAGTTGACCCCAAGCCTTAAAGCTCCTGTCCGGGTGGGTGACCCCGTTGGTAAGCTGGTCGTCTATCAGAATGGACAACGTCTTAAGGAGTTTAATATCACTTCGCCTGTGGCTATCGAGAAGGCCGGCTGGTGGAAATTGTTTAAACGTACCATGTCGAACCTATTTTCTTTGTAGATTTAACGGGGTTTTCTTCTAGTTTTGTCGGAGGGCAGGAATCGTCTGCGACTACGTAGAAATCCTTGTCCAAGACCGGGAGGAGAGTGAGTAAGCATGAACCTGCAAATTGAAATGGAGCATCACCGGGGAGTACTTATTGTAAGGCTGTCTGGTGAACTTGATCACCATACGTCGGATATGGTCCGTATGCAAATGGATGAGGCGATTCAGCGCCGGCAATGCGAGCATATCGTGCTCAGTCTGAAGAATCTTCAGTTTATGGATAGTTCCGGCCTTGGCGTTATCTTGGGACGATACAAACTGATCAAGCAAAAGGGCGGGAAAATGGCAGTCTGTGATGTCAATCCGCCGGTACATCGACTGCTGGATATGTCAGGCTTGTTTAAAATCATGCCCATTTATGACAACGAGGTAAATGCGCTCACGGAACTGGAGGTTGTGTCATGAGAGAAGGCACGGGGAACAATTTCATGAGCTTGCAGTTTGCCGCAAAATCGGAAAATGAAGCATTTGCCCGCGTGGCTGTGGCAGCCTTCATTTCCAGGCTTGATCCCACAATGGATGAGCTTAGCGATTTGAAGACCGTTGTGTCTGAAGCGGTGACAAACAGTATTATTCACGGCTATGACAGTGATCCGTCAGGTGTCGTAACGATTAAAGTCGGAATTGAAGCGGACGTGATCACGTTGGTCGTTGAGGACGCAGGACGGGGAATTGAGGATCTGGAGCTGGCCAAGCAGCCTCTCTATACGTCCAAGCCTGAATTGGAACGTTCCGGCATGGGCTTTACGATTATGGAAAATTTCATGGATGAGTTCGAAGCAGTCAGTGAGCCGGGCGGAGGCACGTCGGTCCGGATGAAGAAAAGGATTGAATCCAAGAAAGCTTTATATAATTAGGAGTTGATCCTATGGAAGCAGGAGGAAAAAAAACTTCGCACAGCTATTTGGAGGATACAGAAGTCAAGCGGCTTATCGCACTGAGTCAATCTGGTGATAATGAGGCTCGTGAGACACTGGTCAATAGTAATATCCGGCTCGTCTGGTCTGTCGTGCAGCGCTTTATGAACCGGGGGTATGAACCTGACGATCTTTTTCAAATTGGTTGCATCGGATTGTTAAAATCGGTGGATAAATTCGATCTCAGCTACGAAGTCAAATTTTCAACATATGCAGTACCAATGATTATTGGTGAGATTCAACGCTTCCTTCGAGACGATGGTACACTCAAGGTTAGCCGTTCCTTGAAGGAAACAGCCAATAAGGTCCGCAAAATGAAGGACGAGCTGTCCAAACGGCTCAATCGCCTGCCTACAGTCAAGGAGGTTGCTGATGAGCTGGGAGTGACACCGGAGGATGTTGTTTTTGCGCAGGAGGCCAATAAGCCACCTACCTCCATTCACGAAACAGTGTTTGAAAATGACGGAGACCCGATTACACTTATGGATCAGATTGCCGACGAATCGCAGGAAAGATGGTTCGACAAGCTGGCGCTGAATGAGGCCATTGACGGATTATCTGAACGGGAGCGATTGATTGTGTACCTGCGTTATTACCGGGATCAGACTCAGTCAGAGGTTGCAAGTCGTCTTGGCATTTCTCAGGTGCAGGTATCACGATTGGAAAAAAAGATTTTACAACTGATCCGCGATCAGATTGCCCAATAATGAAGACAGGATTTTAGTGAGTGAAATCCTTATACTAACGCATTCTAAAGAGTATTCCAAAGCCATTTTAATGGCCAGGAGTACTCTTTTTTGCGTGTGACAAAAGACAATACACAGAATAGGTTTGCTTGCTTCGCCCCATACTAATCGGTAATTACGAGGATAAGGAGGGAATCGGATGAATCATAGTCCGGCTCCTATTGTCTACTTGCGGCTCCGCAGCCGTGTGCGTATGATCCAAGGGCAGGATTTACATTTGGGCGATGTAGCCCACCTGCTGACGGAGCCCGAATGGGAAAAGGATCTGCTTGAGCTTGTTCTCAAGCGGCCGCAGAAGCAGGACGGTAACCTGATACTGGTGGACATGCTACAAATCATATCAAAAATTAGAGATCATATTCCGGGAGTCGTAGTTGAATCTCTCGGGAAACCGCATGTACTTGTGGAACTCGTGGAAAGACCCCGTAAGCCATCCAAAATACTGTTCGTGTTAGTATGGTTACTGCTGTTTTTTGGCTCTGCGCTGACGATTATGAACTTTCATGCTGACGTTAGCATGATGGAGGTACAGGTTCGGATTGTGGAGATGATTACGGGACAAAAGGATGAGCATCCGTACTTGTTCCAAATTGCTTACTCGATCGGCATCGGCTTTGGCATGATCGTATTTTTTAATCACTTGTTCAAGAAAAAATGGAATGAGGAGCCGACCCCCCTGGAGGTGGAAATGTATCTGTATCAGGAAAATGTGGATCAGTATGTTGTGGCAGAGGAGTATGAAAAGATGGCTCGTTTGCAGACAAAGGATAAGAAACCATGATATTTGTACAGGCTGCACTTCAGATTATTTTGGGTATCGCTGGGGGGCTGGCGGTAGGTAGCGGTGTGATTGCTTTTTTTATTGTGCTGGATATCATGCCGCGATTAGCACAACTCACCCGGACGTATAAAAAATCACGTGCATACGAAAAGGCGATGATTTTAGGTTCAGTGGTGGGAACCGTGGCCGATTTTTGGAACATTTGCTTGCCATTACCGGGCATGTTTACATGGATACCCGGGCTATTTTGCGGAGTGTTTATTGGCTTGCTCGCCGCGGCTCTGACAGAGGTGCTGAATCTCCTGCCCATACTAGCCAAGCGACTCCATATGACTGTATACATGTTCGGTCTGTTAATGGCAATGGTGCTTGGCAAGGTAACGGGTTCCTTATTTGATTGGTTTGTATACAACCGTTAATAGCGAAGAAGAAGGGGGCAAGAGATATGGATCACAGAACGGATCAGGATCAGCAGGAGCATTATCATGGAGACGGAGCAATAGGAAGGGAAAATAAGACTGATGGGGAAAGTTCGGGCTCCTGGAAGCAAAAGCAGGAGCAGGAAGCCGCTCGTCTTAAGCACAAAAAAGAAAGCGAGCGTTCTGATAATGTAGAGGAATCCATTCGTTATTGGCAGGTTGAGGATGATATTTCGCCAAAGATGAAGGAAAATCGTGAAACTCTTAAAATGGTATTGGGTTTGGGAGAGACCTTTGATGTTGTGTTCAGGGAAATGACAACAGGTGGCCGCCATATCGGGTATCTGTTCCTGAATACCTTTGCCAAGGATCAGATCATGCTTGAGGTGCTAAAGCGGCTTACCTATCTGACGCCGGATGACATGACTTCAGCTGGACTCCAAGCGTATTTTGAAAATTTTATTCCACATATACAGGTGGAGAAGACGGATAAGATGTCTGTCGTCATAAACAAGGTGCTGACGGGAATGAGTGCTCTCTTCATGGAAGGCGAGCGTTTTTCTGTTATTCTGGATACTCGTAATTACCCGGTACGGAGTCCAGAAGAACCTTCCTTGGAGAGAGTCGTGCGCGGTGCACGCGATGGTTTTACGGAAACGATGCTTACGAATGTAGGTTTAGTGCGTCGGCGTTTGCGAGACCCCGGACTTAAATTTGAGGCTATGCAGGTCGGACGCCGAACCCGAACAGATGTATGCTTGGGCTACATTGATGATATTGTGGATAAGGTCATGGTGGATACGGTACGAGACAAAATTAAAAATGTTAATCTGGATGGTATTCCTCTGGCCGATAAGCAATTAGAGGAGACAATTATCAATAAAGGTTGGAATCCATATCCATTAGTACGATATTCAGAGCGACCAGATGTTGTGGCTTCGCATATTATGGAAGGAAGGCTCGTTATTTTCGTTGATACCTCACCCAGCGTAATGATTTTGCCTACCACTTTTTTTGACCTGTGCCAGCATGCAGAAGAGAATCGGCAAACCGCTTTTATGGGTAGCTATTTACGCTGGGTGCGTTTTTTAGGCATATTCGCCTCAATGTTTCTGCTTCCGATGTGGCTGCTAATGGTCATCAATCCCGAGTTAAAACCGGCGTTTCTCGATTTTATTGGTCCTCAGAAGGAAGCTCATCTTCCGCTGATTGCCCAATTTATCATTGTGGAACTAGGGGTCGATCTTATGCGAATGGCAGCTGTGCATACCCCGACACCACTGGCTTCCGCTATGGGTTTGATCGCAGCCATTCTGGTTGGCGATATAGCAGTTCAAACGGGACTATTCGTAAATGAGGTCGTCTTGTACATGGCTGTTGCTGCCATAGGGATGTTCGCAACACCGAGCTATGAGTTGGGACTGGCGAATAGACTGATTCGACTATTCCTGCTGGTTGCTGTTGCTATTTTTCACGTACCAGGCTTTGTCGTCGGCACGACGCTGATCATTTTGATGCTGACGCTGCATCGGTCATATAATTCTTCGTATTTGTGGCCGTTCATTCCTTTTAATGCTAAAGCGTTAGCTTCCATCTTGTTCCGTATGCCTGTGCTTGATGCGCCTAACCGCCCGTCATTTAATAAAACGAGGGACAATACGCGTATGCCCCATACGGATGCCAACACAGATTCGAACTCAGGCAATGGACAGGAGCATTAATATAAATGATCTGCATAAAAATCCATTGTTCTTGATGTTTTTTTTGCTATACTGGTGTAAACATTCGATGGAATATGACTAGCTTGTTCCAGAAAGAGAGGCGCCAGAACATGTATTTGCATGGAAGCAGTAAAATTAACAGCAATGGACATTTGGAGATTGGTGGATGTGATACCACGCTTTTGAAAGAGCGTTTTGGCACGCCGCTATATATTGTAGACGAACAGTTAGTCCGCCGGCGTTGCCGGGAATTTATAGAAGCATTTCGTGAGACCGGTTTAAAGTTTCAAGTGGCTTATGCAAGCAAAGCATTTTGTGTTATGGCCATGTGCGCTTTAGCTGCTGAAGAAGGAATGTCGCTTGACGTTGTTTCCAGCGGAGAGCTGTTCACAGCGCTGCAAGCAGGATTCCCGGCAGAACGAATCCATTTTCATGGCAATAACAAGACGCCGGAAGAAATTGAAATGGCGTTAGAGGCGCACATTGGCTGCTTCGTCGTTGATAGCAAGATGGAATTGCATTTGTTACAGGCTCTCGCCTCTGAAAAAGGACAACAGGTCAATATTTTACTGCGGGTTACGCCGGGGGTTGAAGCGCATACGCATGAATATATGGCCACAGGTCAAGAAGATTCAAAATTTGGCTTTGACATTGCGAATGGTACAGCCCGTCAAGCGGTGGAACAGGCTATCAAGCTGGATCATCTTAATCTGCTGGGAGTACATTCTCATATCGGTTCGCAAATCTTCGAAGTCAATGGCTTCCAAATGGCTGCCGAGCGGGTCGCAGCTTTTTGCAGAGAGATTAAGGAGCAGCTTCAGTTTTCCTTCAAGGTGATTAATCTTGGTGGTGGATTTGGCATCCGTTATACAGAGGAGGACACACCGCTGAAACTATCCACCTATGTACAGGCTATCGGCGAAGCGGTGAAAACTCATTTTTCAGGACTTTACGATGAGCTTCCAGAAATTTGGATTGAGCCGGGACGAAGTATTGTAGGTGATTCAGGTACAACCTTGTATACGGTAGGAAGCATCAAGGATATTCCGCAGGTTCGTAAATATGTTTCCGTAGACGGCGGAATGACAGATAATCCACGTCCTGCACTGTATCAGGCCAAGTATGAAGCGATGCTGGCTAATCGAGCACAAGATGCGAACGAAGAAACAGTGTCTATTGCAGGCAAATGCTGTGAGAGCGGCGATATGCTTATTTGGGATGTAGAACTGCCTCGCCCGAATAGCGGAGACTTGCTCGCTGTAGCCTCAACCGGAGCTTATAATTACTCCATGGCGAGCAATTATAACCGGATACGCCGACCAGCAGTTGTATTTGTCAACAACGGTGAGGCCGAGCTGGTAGTGCGTCGGGAAACCTACGAGGATATCGTTCGCAATGATGTTTTGCCACAGCGCTTGGTTCGTGATCAAGCCAGTTCAGTGGTTCAGCCCAATGCCAAGATTACGGTTTCGTCCTGATTGTGGGATTTAAAATTCAAGCAGGCCATTGCGTCGGTAATAATAGACCGGGGACAATGGCCCCTTTTTTTGGACAAGGCTTTGCTAAGCGCGCCAATTCATAGTAAACTGGAACTTGATGTTATTTAGTTCTCAAAATAGGTTGAAAAGGAGATACAAACAATGAAAAAAGGTAGAATAGATCTTGAAAACGGCGGTATCGTCGAAATTGACTTTTTCCCAGAAGAAGCTCCAAACACCGTTGCTAACTTTGAAAAGCTGGCAAACAGCGGTTACTACAATGGCTTGAGCTTCCACCGCGTCATCCCGGGCTTTGTTGCTCAAGGTGGTTGTCCGATCGGTAATGGTACAGGCGGTCCTGGCTACACCATTGACTGTGAAACAGCTACGAATACAACCAAGCATGCCAAAGGCGTTCTGTCCATGGCTCATGCGGGTCGCAACACAGGTGGCAGCCAATTCTTTATTTGCTACGCTCCACAGCCGCATTTAGATGGAGTACATACTGTATTTGGTAAAGTAACCAAAGGTATGGAATTCATTGATGCTGTAAAACAAGGCGACAAAATGAAAGAGGTTAAAGTATTTGACGTGTAATTTACACATTACATGCATGATTTGAATTCCTTTAAATAGCGTTGCACCTAAGCCGTTCTGTCTTTGGACAGGGCGGCTTTTGTTGTCTTTTGTTTGACGGTTTGCTGATTTTTACAATCACGTAGGTATTACAGTGCGTAAGATCACATTCGAAAAGTAAGTGTTGTGATAGCCTTTTCATAAGAATGCATTTTCCATTTATTTTATATGAGTATTCAAGCTCAGTAAGAGTTGGAAAAGAAGGGGGCTTATCACATTGTCTATTTTAACGCGCACAAATCGACTCGGATTTTTTGAAATCCGGCTGGAATCCATTGGTGGACTCGGCGCAAATCTGGCTGGCAAAATGTTGGCCGAAACCGGGGTACTTGGTCTGGGACTGAATGCTTCAAATTTCTCATCCTACGGTTCGGAAAAGAAGGGATCCCCAGTTAAAAGCTTTGTTCGCTTCTGTGAGCCGGAGGTGGATATTCGCGATCACAGTCCGATCGAGCAACCGCATGTGGTAGGCATTTTCCATGAAACGTTATACAAAACGGTAAATGTAATCAGCGGCCTGCCAGCAGATGGGATTGTAGTGGTAAATTCCACACGTCCGGCAGAAGAAATACGGGCTGATTTGGGACTGGTATCCGGTACATTAGCAGTGGTGGATGCGATGGGCATCGCACTGGAAGAGCGGACCAAACTAAATACGTCCATGCTAGGTGCCTTGTTCCGTGTCTGTGATTTCCTGGACCCGGAAGCAATGAGATCGGTTATTCGCAGTACTTTTGAAAAGAAAAATCCACAATTAGTGGAACCTAATTTGCGTACGTTTAATCGTGGTTTTGAAGAAATGCAACTACATGTATATCCGGTTACTGCTGATGCGCAGGATCGGGTTTTTGAACGTCCGCAGCCTTTGCTAGGGTACGAAACTCAATTGCTGGGGGGCGTTATTGCAACTCAGGGCAACAGCATGACGAAAGATGTTAGTGGTTCACGTCAGGGTTATGTACCTGAGTATGAAGCTGATAAATGTACTCATTGTGCCAAGTGTGATTCGATTTGCCCGGATTACTGCTTTGTATGGGAAGAGCAAGCAGACAAACGCGGAAGAATGATGCCGTTTTTGCAAGGGATTGATTACCAGTATTGCAAAGGGTGTCTGAAGTGTGTAGATATTTGCCCGTCAGGGGCATTAAGCTCGCGTCGCGAACAATGGGGCTGGGCGGAGCAGCATCGCGTTGCCCACCAATTTCCAGTATATGAAGGAGGGCGTGCGTAATGGCAAAGCTGGAGGAAGAACTCAAACAGACGGGCGCCGCACAAGTGACAACATTCGAATCCGGTAATGAAATGGCAGCTACGGCGGCTGCGCAGATCAATTATCATATGATGGGATATTTCCCGATCACTCCATCGACCGAGGTAGCGCAGTATCTGGATCAAATGAAAACGCGTGGTCAGCATAATATTAAACTGGTTGCAGCCGATGGAGAACACGGATCGGCAGGGATTTGTTATGGAGCTGCGGCAGCTGGAGCGCGGGTTGTGAACGCCACCAGTTCGCAAGGTTTCCTGTACATGCTGGAGCAGTTGCCTGTTCAGTCAGGTACCCGTTTCCCTATGGTTATGAACCTGGTGACAAGAGCTGTCAGTGGTCCCTTGGATATTCGGGGGGATCATTCGGACCTGTATTATGGTTTGAACACAGGCTGGGTCATTTTGGCGGCAAGTACGCCACAGGCTGTGTATGATATGAACATCATGGCCCTGAAAATCGCAGAGCATAGCGATGTACGGTTGCCTGTAATGGTCGCATACGACGGTTTTTATACATCTCATCAAAAACGTAAAGTGCAATATTTTGCCGATGCAGAGACCGTGCGCGATTTTGTAGGCCCCAATCCGAACCTGAATTATCCGAATATTACGGATTTTGATCATCCTGTCACTGTGGGTGCGCATATGAACGGTGATGACCTGACGAATAATCACGTTCAACTGTCCGAAGCGTTGAAGCTTTCAGAAGGAGTATATGAGCAGGTAGCAGCAGAATATGCTGCTTTATCCGGTCGGGAATATCCGATTTTGGACCTGTATCATATGGAGGATGCTGAGGTTGCGGTATTTCTGCTGAATTCGGCGGCTGAATCGGCCAAGGATGTGGCGGATCAACTCCGTGCGCGTGGCATTAAAGCTGGTGTGATTCGTCCGAATATTATCCGGCCGTTCCCAGCCGCACAACTGCGGGAGGCGTTGCGCCATGTCAAGGCGTTGTTGGTGGGTGAACGTGCAGATTCGTACGGGTCGGATGGCGGTAATTTGACCCACGAAATTAAAGCGGCGTTGCAGGAGGACCCACTGAATCAAACCCTCGTATTGAGCCGTATCTTTGGCTTGGGAGGAAAGGATTTTTATGCGGAAGATGCAGAGGCGTTCTTCCAGCTTGCGATTGAGGCGGCAGAGGCTGGACGAGCGGAGAAGCCCTTTGATTATTACGGGATTAATCCGGGTTCAGCGGACAAGGTGATGCCGCAAGTCATGCAGCCACCACGTGGCAATGCATACCGTACGGGTCTGATTCAGGTTACGCCGGACGAGGCAACCGGGAAGCTCAAAGTCAAGGTACCACCTCTGCGTTCGTTAACAACCAAACCACGCCGTCTTACTCCGGGTCATGGGGCTTGTCCTGGTTGTGGAGCCTTGTCTGCACTAGAACTGTTTTTTAAAGGGATTGAAGGCGACATTGTTGTACTGTTCCAGACTGGCTGCGTATATGTGGTGACGACAGGGTACCCATACACATCACACAAGCAACCGATGATCCATAATCTTTTTCAAAACGGGGCCGCTACCCTTTCAGGAGCGCTGGAAGCTTACATGGAGATGAAGCGACGTAATGAAATTGAGATGTCGGATGATCCGACCTTTATCATGATCAGTGGTGACGGCGGGATGGATATTGGTATGGGTTCTGCGATTGGTGCGGCTCTGCGTAACCATAAACTGATCATGCTCGAATATGATAACGAGGGATACATGAATACAGGCTCTCAGCAATCGTACTCCACTCCAATGGGGCATATGACGAGTACGTCGGGTGTAGGGAAAATGCAAAAAGGGAAACAAGGGCATCATAAGGATACTGTGCAAATTATGGCCGCCTGTAACATCCCGTATGCCTTTACAGCAGCCGAAAGTCATCCGCAGGATATGCTGCGCAAAGCCGCCAAGGCTCAATGGTACGCCAACAACGTGGGTACGGCATATGGTAAAATTCTGTGCGCCTGCCCACTCAACTGGAAATCCGAAGACAGATTGGGTACTAGCATCGTGGGCGCCGCAGTCGAGTCTTGCTTCTTTCCTTTGTACGAAATCGAGCAAGGGAGCACGACGATTACGTACAATCCGGAAGACAAGGGAAAACGGATTCCAGCCGCAGAATGGCTGAAATTAATGGGTAAAACGAAGCATCTTCTCAAAGAGGAAGCAACGCTGGCTACCTTTGAGCAGGAAATTGAGCGTCGCTGGACTATCCTGAAAAAGAAACATGAAATTTCGGAGTTGTAATTCTGTTTTTTGCATAATAATTGTGTAACATTGTTAGCCGCTGTTTCGGCACCGGTTCGATTGAGATTCCTAGCGCTTGCTGCGCCAGGAATCTTTTTTTGCGTTTATGGGTTGAAGCATAAAAAAACAGGTAATGATTTCCGATATAGGAGTGGAGGCCTATAGAAGGTATGTTATAAAGTCTTCTTCTGAATTTTAAGATGCAATGAGGTGCAGGTAATGATTAAGCTGAACACAGTTGAAATAATTGAAATTATAAAGAAGCAAATCCCCAAGGTTATGAACATCACGCCAGTGGAACTCAAGTTTACGGATGATTTTGGACGGGCATCGCTGGCGGCAACAGAACACAAATTCACGCTGACGAACCAGCATTATTCTGCCAAGGTGATGGATTGCGTGTTAGAAACACAAGTGCGCCCTATTTTAATGTGTGAAATTATTTATTTTCTAAAATGCGAGTTTATTGATGGGCATGTGGATGTAAGACTGGATTATGAAGCATGTTCTGAGGGAGAGCGAGGACCTGTTGCTTCAGCTGTCATTACCTTTGATCATGATACGCAGCTTGGAGTCGACGAACTGGCCGATCTGATTGACCTGGCGCTTCATATGAATGATAAAACCTGGTTTGAGGAACTCTCCACTCAATATGTCAAAAGCAAAGCAGGAGCTTCGATTAGATAACTTGCTTTTTTTAGAAGTCGGTGCTAATATACGTAACAAGTTTAATGTTAATTCAATTAAATAAGAGCAAGATCCTTCGGGGCGGGGCGAAATTCCCCACCGGCGGTGATGACATGTTTGTGAATCGCTTCTGAGAACACAGCATGGCTTAGTCCGTGACCCGGATGCTGAACAATCAGCAGAAGGTGGACCTGGTGCAATTCCGGGACCGACAGTATAGTCTGGATGGGAGAAGGATACGAAGCGCATGTGCATGACGTGACATGTGCCAATTTTTAGCATACGTAAAAGTACGTACGGCTTATTTCGTTGTAGGACAGCATCGGACGACAGCTTTTATTAAGCTTTCTTTTCGATAGTGTTCTGAGCATAATTGGCTGTATTGTCATCATGCTTTCTTTTGGCAGACCTATGATTTCATGTCATTTTAATACATGTATGAACTGCGCTTGTATACTACATATGTGACTCTCATCACCCCCATGACGGATTGAATCCTGACTGGGGGTTATTTGCGCTTACAGCTGATGAATTAGGGATAAACTGAAATGTAGTGGAAAGGAGTGAAAGCATGTTTACCGGATTGGTCGAGGAAGTGGGTCGCATTCAAAGTATTTCCAAAAGTGGTGAAGCGATGGTGCTGGGGATTTCGGGTTCTGTGGTATTGGACGATTTGAAAATAGGCGACAGTGTCTCGGTGAATGGTGTTTGCCTGACGGCAATACAGATTGGTACTAAAGATTTTAAGGTTGATGTGATGCCTGAGACTTTTCGCAGCAGTAATCTAAGGGAACTCAGATCCGGCAGTCGAGTCAATTTGGAGCGGGCGATGGCGGCGAGTGGAAGATTCGGAGGACATATCGTACAGGGACATGTGGACGGGACGGGTACGATTCGCGGAGTGACATCAGAGCAGAATGCGGTAGTGTTCGAAGTTGAGCCTTCTGATCAAGCATTATTTAAATATGTTCTTCTCAAGGGGTCAATTACAATTGATGGTATCAGCCTCACAGTCGCGCAGCGGACGAGAAATAGCTTTGCTGTATCTATTATCCCCCACACCTTAGCCGAAACGGCCTTACAAGCCAAACGTGAGGGAGATACCGTGAATATTGAATGCGATATATTGGGCAAATATGTGGAGCAACTTTTACATTACAGAGGTTCAGCGTCGATGGAGAGAGCCGATCAAGCCCCACTTAGTTTGGACTATTTGGCGAAACACGGCTTTGCCTGATACAGCCTGTTACAGAATAATAGAGAAATTGGTTCAGGAGCATTCGTGACACAAGACATAAGGAGGAGAGGGTTATGGATAGAGGCATCCAAACAAGTGCAACGACAAACATCATGGAGCAGGATGAGTTGCACTATGACGAAGAGATCCGATTGGATTCCATCGAAGAAGCATTGGAGGATTTAAAGAACGGCAAAGTCGTTATTGTAGTGGATGATGAACAGCGGGAAAATGAAGGCGACTTTATCGCTTTGGCTGAAAAAGCATCGCCCGAGGTGATCAATTTCATGATTACAGAAGGTCGCGGATTGGTCTGTGTGCCGATCACACAGCACCGAGCCAAGGCATTGGAATTGCATCCTATGGTAGAGCAAAACACAGATTTTCATGGTACCGCCTTTACGGTATCGGTAGATCATATGAAGACAACAACGGGGATTTCAGCGGCTGAGCGCTCTTTGACTGTTCGTGCCTTAGCCGACGAAGCAATCACGGGAAGCGATTTTCGCAAACCTGGTCACATGTTCCCACTAATTGCTCGCGATGGTGGGGTCTTGCAGCGTGCCGGTCATACTGAAGCGGCTGTCGATCTGGCCCGACTCAGCGGCTTTAAGCCTGCCGGGGTCATTTGCGAAATTATAAAGGAAGATGGTTCGATGGCCCGCTTACCTGATTTGGTCGTGATCGCCAAGCGACATCAATTGAAGCTGATTAGCATTCAGCATTTAATCGACTACCGTCGTCGTTTGTCATTGTAAATAATTCAAAAAAAGAGAGGTTGATAAGCATGGCACGTTTTCTGGAAGGTAATCTCGTATCGAATGGTTTAAAGTATGGTATTGTGGTGGGCAGATTTAATGAATTTATTACAAGCAAACTGTTGAGCGGTGCACTTGATGCACTTCAAAGACATGGTGCACAGGAAGATGAAATTGATGTAGCGTGGGTGCCGGGTGCATTTGAAATTTCGCTTATTGCACAAAAAATGGCCGCAAGTGGAAAGTATGATGCTGTCATTACGCTTGGCACGGTTATCCGTGGTTCTACTTCACACTATGATATCGTCTGCAATGAAGTGGCCAAGGGTGTGGCGGCAAGCAGTCTGAAAACGGGTGTCCCTATTATTTTTGGTGTAGTGACTACGGAAAATATTGAGCAGGCCATAGAACGGGCAGGTACAAAGGCTGGTAATAAAGGTTGGGATTCTGCGCTGGCTGCGATTGAAATGGCCAATCTCGGTAAGCAGTTCTAATCATATAAATGGCTGAAAGAACGGCATAAACTGCAAAGTGGAAAAGGGATTAGATTGTTAAGCAAGGCGATGACGTATATACTACAGAAAGAGGGATTGATAACGTAGAGCATAAGTGCTAATGGGGAAAGGTATTGTTGAATGATGATTGGAGTAAGGCAGGGGGAAGCACATTGACAGTCGTAAATTACAAGCTGGAAACATTCGAGGGTCCGCTGGATCTACTGTTGCATCTGATTGATAAAGCCGAGATCGACATTCAGGATATCCCGATTAGCGATATTACTGATCAGTACATGGCTTTTTTGCACAGTATGCAGGAGCTGGAGCTGGACATTACAAGCGAGTTTCTAGTGATGGCGGCGACGCTCTTATCCATTAAGAGTAAATTGTTGCTTCCCAAGCCACCTGTGATGGAATATGACGATTTGGATTTTTATGAAGAAGAAGACTATGATCCACGCGAGGAACTGGTTCGCAAGCTGGTGGAGTATCGTAAATACAAAGGGATTGCTCGCCATCTGAGCGAACGGGAGTGGGAACGTAGTCTGATTTATGGCAAGGAGCCGGAAGATTTGAGCGCATTCCTGCCAACCGAACCCGCAAATCCGGTGCATGGGCTGCATGCGAGCGATTTGGTCGCGGCCTTTCAGCGTGCATTGCGCAAAGCTGAACGACGTACGACGGTAACCCGTGTTCATCGGGACGAAATTTCAGTCAAGGACCGTATCCGGCAAGTTATCGGGGCGTTAGAGAAGGTGGGGAATGGAGGACGGCTGCTGTTCTCCAAGCTGATGCATGAGGATATGTATCGGCATGAGGTGGTTGTAACCTTTTTGGCTATCCTTGAATTGATGAAAATGAAGCAAATCTTCTGTTATCAGGAGAAGCTTTTCGATGATATTGTAATGGAGTGGAGAGGGGATTTACGGGTTAATGGATTATCTGAAGCTGAAATCAATTATTGAGGGGCTGCTGTTTCTCGCGGGAGAGGAAGGGTTGTCCACCAAGCAGATCGCCGACATTGTAGAGCAGCAGCAAGAGCTGGTTGAAAAGTGTCTGGAGGATATGAAACAGGATATGGAGCAGGGAGGAAGAGGTCTGCAGCTTGTCCGTATTGCCGGTCATTATCAGCTTGCAACTTTATCCGAACATGCACCTTATTTTGAAAAGCTCGCCTACTCTCCGGCACGTGCCTCATTGTCTCAAGCTGCTTTGGAGACATTGGCCATTGTGGCCTACCGCCAGCCCATTACAAGAGTTGAAATCGAAGAGATTCGAGGGGTCAAATCCGAGCGGGCCATACATACACTGGTCAACAAGGAGCTCATTGAAGAGAAGGGTCGAGCTGAGGCCATCGGACGACCAATATTGTATGGAACGACGAAATCATTCTTGGATTATTTCGGTCTAGGGTCTCTCGAAGATCTACCGCAACCAGAGCAGTTCGAGGATTCAGACAATTTAGAAGAAGAGACACAGCTGTTGTTCGAGCGTCTGGAGAGTAGCCAGCCTGCGGAGAACGATTCGGATCTGGAATCCTAAATTCAAAAAAACAAAAAAATTCAAAAGACAGCCAGTCCTTACGTCATTGAGGGCTGGCTGTTTGGCATTTTAAGATGCATGATTTTCCGCTGAAAGGTCATACTATTTTTGCCATGGTATTCTATAGAAAAGGGTAGGGAGGACTCGCCAGTGTGGAAATGGATCAGTATCGCCATCATCATTCTTATATTCATTGTACTGGCTATTCTGCTCTCTCGTATTCGATTGAAGCTGGAAATTGCCAAGCATGACAATGATGATCGGGCGCATCTAGAGATCAGATTTCTATACGGCTTGATCAAAATGAATTACGATATTCCAGCCATTCTCATTACAGGTTTGAAAAAAGGGCTTCTCTATCGGCTTGACCGCAATAAAAACATACATAAAACGGATGCTTCTGTGGATAGCGGAAATATTGATACCGAAAAAATCAAGCAATTTATACATGATATACGGGTTTTGCTCAAGGGTACACAATCCTTACAGCGATGGCTGAGACATACATTGGCCCATGTAACGGTGTCGAAAATGGAGTGGTCTACCAATATTAGTCTGGCTGACGCAGCTTATACAGCGACCTCAACTGGTATGTTGTGGGGGTTAAAAACGACCTTGATCGGTTTTGCCTCCAGCATTGTGCGCATGGAATGTACCCCAAAGGTGTTTGTGGTGCCTTATTGGGTGGACCGGCTACGTTTTACTACCATTTTGAATTGTGAAGCAAAAATATCGTTCGGTTATTTAATCTTTTCCATGCTCAGATTAGCTTTCCGCATATGGCGCGTTCCGGGAGGCATAGAGGCATGGAAGCGAGTTATTTCCAAAGCTCCTGAGAATCATCAAGCCAACAGTAAAGAATAAACAGTGTAGAGTATTGACATACATATTTCCTGAACCTTTGCGCACAATAGCGAAAGAAAAGCAGTCTACGCTTGAGATAAGCAGAGGAGGAATAAAACATGTCAGATCATCCGATTCAAGGGCTCATGCAAACCGCGATGGAGAACATCAAGGCCATGGTGGACGTGAATACGATTGTGGGAGACGCAGTGGAAACACCCGATGGTTCCGTTATTTTGCCAATCAGCAAGGTGGGATTTGGCTTCGCAGCCGGCGGAAGTGATTTTAACGTAGATGAAGAGTCGCTTCATACTTCCTCATCGGGGAATCATAGTGGGAAGGAAGTACATCCTTTTGGTGGCGGTAGCGGTGGTGGTGTATCTATTCATCCCATTGCCTTTCTAGTTGTCGGCAAACAGGGAGCACAAATCGTTCCGTTGGACAATCAAACGCATCTGTTTGAGAAAATCATCGACTCCACACCATACCTGATCGATAAGGTGCAGTCTATCTTCCAGAATTCAGGCAGCAACATGCAGACTCCACCTCCACAGGTACCTGCAAATGCTAATACGGATCAAAGTCAATCTGGACCGGCTTACTTGTAAAAGTTATTGAAAGTAAAAGTGTTCTCTTAAGAAGGTATCCCCAAGCCGAGCGCGGCCTAGGAATACCTTCTTTTTAATATGCACTCGGCCCTATTCCTGAATATACTGCCTTCCGCCAATGACAGCATGTATACAGTGACTGAATTCTTGGCAATAAAATGTATTCACTGATAGTTCATTTTCTCGGTTTTCTTCGGGTGCGAACTGTGATAGGTAAACGAAGTCAGGGTAGATCACTTCATTTGTCAAATAAGCAGATACCGTGGCATCGGGGCGACGATGTCGATTAAGAGAATCAATAATACCTTGAGCCGGCAAGATGCCAATCCCATGTCCATAGAATGAATCTTCCTTCAGTTTGACGACATTTTCTCCCTTCCATTCCAATGAATCTGACGACACATCTGGATTGTTGAAATACAGGATGTCCCCAGGAACTGCTTTATGACTGCCTTGCTGCTGTATAAGCCTGAGATCACTGTCATAGTGCCAATCATACAACAGCATATCTGCAAAATTCTGATTAAACTCACTTTCTAGAATGGAATCCAGTACTCCTTTGTACAGCACAATAACCATTGCTGTTGCACATTCAAAAGCGTATTGTTGACCGTTTATAAAGATATCTCTGATCCCCTGTGCGGGAGTAACACCTGCTCTGATCTGAAAACCGCCTTTTTCCGTTAACTCCCAAAATTGCGGGTTGCAACGCGCGGTAGCAAAAGTGGCAAAGGATACACCGCTTTGATGCAATGCTTGTGCGGACTCTACAATCCGCGATCTTAAAATCATTTCAAACTGTAATCGCTGCATGTTGTAATCCTCCGATTTCATATTTAACGTTAGTAACTAATATTATATGTGTTCAGGAGTGTAAGTTGCTTGGTTAACGTATAAAGAAAGCAAAACAGGAGCGGCTAATGACTGTCCTGTATAAGGAATTTTCTGTTATAAAGGTGGACATACTTTGAACAGCTTGGACATAGAATGGTACAAGACTTGCTCAAATCCGGAGGAATCCAAATGTTTAAAAAAAAACAACATATCCATGCGGATCATAGCCATTTTAAGAATAAGGCACGCGCATTTGTTTTGCCGCTAGCGCTTATGCTCATTTTGTCATTGCCGCTTACATTGCTAAGTCCACAGCCTGTTCTGGGAGCAATAAAAACAGAAGCAGCTCCGCCCGCGTTAGGAACTCATGCACAGGCTGCTTCTTTGATTGATGTCACATCAGGAAGGATCATATATTCAGCCGAAGGTGACCGGGAGCTCCGTATAGCTAGCCTAACCAAAATTATGACTGCGATCGTAGCCATTGAACATGGACGCTTGCAGGACCGAGTAAAGGTGAGTTCGACAGCGTATGCCAAAGAAGGATCTTCGCTTTTTCTGCAAATGGGTGAACAAATGACGTTGGAAAATATGCTGTACGGCTTAATGCTCCGTTCGGGTAATGATGCGGCTTCTGCCATTGCCGAGCATGTGGGGGGGACAGAAGAGGGGTTTGTCCATTTAATGAACGACAAGGCTGTTCAGCTTGGGCTAAACCATACACATTTTGCTAATCCTCATGGGCTGGATGCCGAAGGACATTATTCCTCAGCCAACGATCTGGCCCGGCTCACCGCTTACGCGCTGCATAATCCAACTTTTGCCCGTATCGTGAAAACGGAACTGAAAAAAGCACCGAACCCCAACGATTCCTGGGACTACTCATGGCATAATAAAAACAAAATGCTGCGGCTGTATGAAGGAGCTGACGGTGTTAAAACAGGCTTTACTAAAAAAGCGTTTCGCTGTCTGGTCAGCTCGGCCACACGTGAGGGGCGTCAGCTTGCTGCTGTTACCTTGAATGACGGGGACGATTGGAATGACCATGCCCGTATGCTTGATTACGGCTTCCGATATTATCCCCTTATTCCGATTACGGACAAGCAGCAGCCTATTGATGGTTACCCCCTCTTGACAGGTGCGAGTTTTTCTTATCCTTTACATGATGGTGAGAAGACTCAATTGCACAAAAGACTGGTGTTGTTTAAAAATTCCGCTTCGGCAGATAGAGTTGACGTGTCTTTTGGTTTACGAGGACGGGTCGAATTTTTACTGGAAGGTAAATTGATCGGTTCCGTTCCTGTATATGAAAAAGGTAGTAAGCTGCCTGCCCAAACTACTGTACAGCCACAGCAGGAAGCGCCGACTGCACAAGTTCCTGCAAACCATACTCAGCAACGAGGTTGGACGAGTAAATGGAATGAAATCCTTAAGAATCTGTTCGGAGCATAAAGCAAGTAGGCTTGATGCTATAAAACTGCGGTGTCACATCATTGGGAAAAGGGGGAATCAGTCATGATTCATCTCATATGGGTGGCTTTGATTTGTATAGGATTTGTATTTGCAGCCGCACAGGGAAATATAGAGGTGGTGACGAAGGCGGCTTTTGACGGGGCAACTACGGGTGTTACAGTATGCTTTGGACTGATAAGTGTGCTGGTATTCTGGATGGGCATGATGAGGCTGGCTGAAGACGGTGGGCTCTTGCAGAAAATATCTAAACTGCTTTCTCCGTTGGTCGCCTTTCTCTTTCCTGATGTGCCTCGTAATCATCCCGCTATGGGCTACATTTTGTCCAATATGAGCGCCAATCTGCTCGGACTGGGGAATGCAGCAACACCAATGGGGATCAAGGCGATGCAAGAGTTACAAACACTCAATCCGGATAAGCAAACCGCTACACCCGCCATGTGTACGCTGCTCGCGCTGAATACAGCCAGCATTACGCTTATTCCTACAACGTTGATCGCCATTCGGTTAAATTTTCATTCTGCACACCCGGCAGAAATCGTCGGAACGACATTGGTGGCGACCGCAATAGCCACCTTTGCTGCCATTGCGGCGGATCGTTGGTATCGTAGTCGAGAATTGCGCCGCCGTCCTCCAGTCAATCCACCGTTCCAGACCTCCTTGGCGCCAATCACCTCACCAGCACCAACATCTGCGGATTCTTCACCTGTACCACCCGTATCTTCACCCGCCGTACCGCGAACAGGAATCACAGCTACCAAGGGCAGGGACACCACTTGGAAAGGATGAGGGAGGCATGCTGAATTTTATTAACCTCGTATCGACTTGGGCCATCCCGGTTATTCTCGCTTTTATTCCTTTATATGCATATGCCAAAAAGGTCCCTGTCTACGATTCTTTTGTAGATGGAGCCAAAGACGGCTTTTCTACCGCCATCAGCATCATTCCTCATCTTGTAGGTATGATGGTGGCGATTAGCATTTTTCGAGCATCCGGCGCCTTGGACTATGTAATATCCTGGGTAGCCCCGTGGATTAAAAACTGGGGCGTACCTGGCGAGGTGCTGCCTTTAGGTTTGCTCCGTCCATTGACGGGCACTGGTTCACTTGCGTTCACGACGGATCTAATTCGCACTTATGGTCCCGATTCCATGATCGGTCGGATTGCCTCAACGATTCAGGGCAGCACAGATACAACGCTGTATGTATTAACTGTATATTTTGGTGCGGTAGGTATCCGCAATGGACGATATGCCTTGAAGGTGGGACTATTTTCTGATGTGGTTGGTTTTGTGGCGGCTATTGCCATTTGTTTGCTTGTATTCTGAAATTTGCACCGTTTTTTGAACGGGGGTTGTGATTTTGCTCATGGATGGGTATCATTAGCATGAGGTGAATTAGCGAACATGGAAAGATTGCAGAAAATATTGGCCCAAGCTGGTGTAGCTTCCAGACGTAAATGTGAGGAGCTTATTCAGGCGGGCAGTGTAGAAGTAAACGGGGTTACCGTAACTGAGCTGGGAACGAAAGCAGACCCTGATCAAGATATGATTACAGTAAAGGGACGCCCGATCAAAACTGAGAAAAAAATCTATTTGATGATGAACAAACCCAAAGGGGTCATTACAAGCGCTTCTGATCCGGAAGGTCGCAAAATTGTGTCTGACTATCTGAAAGGCGTCAAAGAACGCGTATATCCGGTCGGGCGTCTCGATTACGACACCGAAGGGTTGCTGTTGCTTACCAATGACGGAGAGTTCGCCAATCTGCTCACCCATCCCAAGCATCATGTGCCGAAGACGTATGTGGCTACAGTCAAAGGCGTTCCGCACGGTACTGAGCTGGACAAGCTGAAAAAAGGAATCGTGCTGGAGGATGGCATTACTGCACCGGCCGAGGTAGAATATAAGGATGTAGATCCGGACGGTAAGGAATCTGTGATCCAGATTACCATTTATGAAGGCAGAAATCGTCAGGTAAGACGGATGTTTGAGGCCATTTCGCACCCAGTCATCAGACTCAAGCGGATTGCCTTCGGGGATCTATTGCTGCAAAACTTGAAGCGTGGTCTTACCAGACCCCTAACCAAGGACGAAATCAACCGTCTCATTCAACTTGCCAAATCAGACAACACGAAAAAGAAACGGACAGGACGGGGGTCATAACCCCGGCCTTTTTGGCGTAAAGAGGCTGTTGGATGAGAGTAAAGTTTGACCAAGCACGGGAAAATAGTAAAATAGAGAGAATGCTTTTTTTAGCGAAGGGGCTGGGAATATGTCAGAACAAAGCAACCGCATATTAATTGTAGATGATGAAGAACGCATTCGCCGCCTTCTGCGGATGTATCTGGAAAAAGAAGGATACGAAATTGAAGAAGCTGAGGATGGGGAGATTGCTCTCCAAAAAGCGACTGCAAGCGATTACAGTATTATTTTGCTCGATGTGATGCTTCCGGGTATGGACGGGATTGAAGTGTGTACACGGCTACGTCAAACCAAATCTACACCCGTGATTATGCTGACAGCCAAAGGCGAGGAAGTGAACCGCGTGCAAGGCTTCGAAGTCGGAGCTGATGATTACGTGGTCAAGCCCTTTAGCCCGCGAGAGGTCATCTACCGGGTAAAGGCAATTTTACGACGGTCATCGGAGACTGCCTTTTTAACGAAAGAGGCGGTGCCGAGCAATAGTATTGTTTTTCCAAATCTTATTATTGAGCATGATGCACACCGGGTAACTGCAGGTGGAATTGAAATCAGTCTAACGCCTAAAGAGTACGAGCTATTGCATTATTTGGCTGTATCGCCAGATAAAGTCTTCTCGCGCGAAGAACTGCTTAAAGATGTTTGGAATTACGAATTCTTTGGTGATCTGCGCACCGTGGATACGCATGTGAAACGGCTTCGTGAAAAGTTGAATAAGGTATCGCCAGAGGCAGCGGCTATGATTACGACCGTATGGGGCGTAGGTTATAAGCTGGAGGTTCCGAAATAACGTGAACTTCTGGAGATCGCTGGTAGGTAAGCTGTGGATCACCATCATTTGTCTTGTAGGTTCTGTGCTTATTTTTCTGGGGCTTTTTTTATTGCCGTATATCAATAGAAATTTTGCAGCACATGAATCGACGGAAATCAAGCATTTATTCACCTATACATGTATCGTCGGATTTTTATTGACGACCTTTTTTGCTCTATTTCTTTTTACTAAAATCACACAGCCTATGCAGCTGTTGATTCAGGCGGCGAATGCCATCCGTGAGGGAAGGTATGATACTCGGCTTTCGCTGGTGACCAGCGATGAGATTGGAGAGCTGGCGAAAACTTTTAACCATATGTCTACGGAACTGGAAGCGACGATCCGCAGTCTGAATGAGGAGAAAAACCATTTATCCAGTGTACTGCGAAGTATGTCTGATGCCGTAATTACGTTCGACAGAAGTGGACAAATCATTTTGACGAATCCGCCTGCACAAAGTTTGCTGGATATTTGGGGAAAGCTGGAGAGGCAGGGGCGTGATCTGGAGGAATTCGGGGCTTCTGTGCCAGAGCCTTTGCTGTCTTTGTTCCATACGGTTATGGACAGAGGCGAGGATGTCGGAGACTACATCCATGTCAAGAAAGGCTCCTGGTCAGTGCAAATGGCGCCGCTGTATACAGATAACGCTATTCGTGGTGCAGTAGCCGTACTTAGAGATATTACGGAAGAAGTAAAACTTGAGAAGATGCGTAGCGATTTTGTAGCCAACGTATCCCATGAAATTCGTACACCCTTATCTATGATGCAGGGATACAGTGAGGCTTTGCTGGACGGCATGGCAGGTTCACCGGAAGAATCTGAGGAGCTAGTACAGGTCATCCATGATGAATCATTGCGTATGGGAAGGTTAGTCAAGGATCTGCTTGATTTGGCCCGAATGGAGGCAGGTCATACAGACATGTACCGTCAGGAAGTAGATGTGAATGAACTGATCGAGCGTGTTCACCGGAAATTTACGGTTCGTTCCAAGGAACGGGGACTGACACTCGATTATTATGAGCCAGGTCAACGCTTGCTGTTGCCTGAGGCAGATGAAGACCGACTGGAGCAGGTGTTGACCAATTTGCTGGATAATGCGTTCAGACATACGCCCTCTGGGAAAAAAGTTACCATTGCGGCGGATCAAATTCTGGGAGAACGGAATGAGTTAATCCGCATTCGGATTAAGGATGAAGGTGTGGGCATTGCCAGCGAGGATCTACCTTATATCTTTGACCGCTTCTACAAGGCAGACAAGGCCAGAGTACGTGGTGAGGACAAAGGGACTGGACTGGGGCTTGCTATTGTTAGAAACATCGTAGAGGCTCACGGAGGCTCTGTCTCAGCTGCTAGCGTACTGGGAGAGGGGACGGAGTTCACTATTTTGTTGCCAATTTCCAATAAAACAAGGCTGGGCTCTGTAACAAGCTTATAACGACGGCTTGTTTACCCTAGTTTGCAGGCATCCTCGGAAGAGGGTGCTTTTTGTTGAAAAATCAACATTTATCTTGTTCAACGTGGAACATTCTGATTCAAATGTATGCTTCTATGTTAGATAAGGAGATAAGAAAAGGCGCCTCGGTAGCCGGGCGCCTCTCTTTATAAATAAAACCAAGAAATTTCTCAACACTGACTGAAACTAATCCAGCACTACTTCTTGGGCAGTATTCAGTTCTGGTAAGCCAACGAGTTGAATCAGCACTTCTTTAGGTACGGCTTTATCAACGGTCAGAATCATGATCGCTTCGCCGCCAACAATTTTACGCCCTACTTGCATGGAGGCGATATTGACGCCGTTCTCCCCAAGCAAGGTGCCGACACGGCCGATAATGCCTGGTTTATCATTATGGGAGATGAGCAAGAAATGAGCCTCAGGTGCCACGTCTACCGGGAACTGGTTCAACCGAACAATACGTTCACCATAGCCTGCGAGCAGGGTGCCAGATACACGTTGTTCTTCGCCGCTTTGCGTTTTTAGCGTAACGGTGATTAGGTTGGTAAAGCCCTTAGTGGCAGGCGCCTGAGAGACGATGAGATGAACGTCACGTGTTTTGGCAAGATGCACAGAGTTTACGATATTCACATCGCTGCCTAGATGACGGCTAAGTACGCCTTTCAAAATATAACGTGTGAGCGGCTGTGTATCCACAGAGGACAAATCGCCAGCATAATCCACTTGGATTTCGCGTACAGCTTGGTTTGTAATCTGAGCGGCAAAGCTGCCCAGCTTCTCTCCGAGCGAGAAATATGGTTGCAATTGCGTCATAACATTGGATGGTACTGGAGGCATGTTGACCGCATTTTTAAACGGCTCATCACGTAAAATATGCAGCACCTGCTCAGACACGTCGATCGCCACGTTCTCCTGAGCTTCGACAGTCGATGCACCCAGATGTGGTGTAACGATAATTTTTGGATGGCTCAGGAATGGATGATCCTGTGCTGGTGGTTCAGACTCAAATACGTCAAAGGCTGCACCGGCAACGATACCTTCATCAATGGCTTCAACGAGAGCCATCTCATCGATAACTCCGCCTCGGGCACAGTTGATGATGCGCATTCCTTTTTTCATTACTTCAAACTGCGGACGAGCAATCATATGCTTGGTTTCTGGTGTTAATGGCGTGTGTACAGTCATGAAATCTGCGTTGCGGATAATTTCGTCCACGCTGGCCAGCTTGATGCCCAGCTTCTCAGCGCGCTCTTCGGTCAGAAACGGATCATAACCGAGGATGCTCATGCCAAATGCTTTGGCGCGTTTAGCCACCTCACTGCCGATACGTCCCATGCCGAGGACTCCAAGTGTTTTGTTACGCAGTTCGACACCTAGGAATGTTTTACGATCCCATGTACCACCGATGGTTTTAGCGTAAGCCTGTGGAATATGGCGAGCCAGTGCCATCATCATGGCAAAAGTGTGCTCACATGTCGTAATTGTATTGCCGTCAGGAGCATTAATAACGATAATCCCGCGTTGTGTTGCTGCTTCAAGGTCGATGTTGTCCACGCCGACCCCGGCACGTCCGACAACCTTGAGGTTTTTACCTGCCGCCATGATGCGTTCGGTTACCCGGGTTTGGCTTCGGACGAGTAATGCGTCATAATCACCAATAATTTGAACCAATTCATCCTCGCTGAGACCTGTGTTCTTGTCCACCGTGACATCGTCTGCATCCATCAGCTGCTGAATGCCCAGGTCACTGATTGGATCGGATACTAACACTTTAAACATTTGGTTTCCTCCTCAAAGTTAACTTCTTTTATGGACAGGATGTACTTCAAACTGAAATACATTCCATAAAGAACATGAAAAAACTTGAAATGCTTCTAAAAAGTACAGGAGAGCGGTCTAAACACCAGTGTGATAACGCATTGACGCAGAAAAGGAATAAAATAGCACTTTGCACCAAACAGACAACCAAAGGCCTTATGTGGAGTCGCTTTACGGTTTTCGGGCATCAAAAAAACTCCCGAATCACATACTATCTCCATAGTAAGGGACGAGAGTTATCGTGGTACCACCCTAATTCGCAGCCACTTCGCAATGGACTGCCTTCAGCGGTCATATAATGACCGAAAGGATAACGGTTTTCTGCCGATTGCATCTAATGTCGGGAAAAGATTCCCTAGACCTCGATGCAATAACTCAGGAGTGCTGAAAGTAGTTACTTCGCCACCGGCTTCCACCCAAGCACCGGCTCTCTGAGGACGAAATCAATACCTTTTCTCCATCATTGTTGTTGTCGCTAATAATTTTTTCATAATGTATCATGGCTTACATGGGCATGTCAATAGGACATGCGACATGTGTGGATAGACGACTAGATACATAGCTACAGAATGCGGAAAAATTAAGATTTAAGTCTTCTTGAATCCGCCCGACTTTTTGGCTATGATGCTAAAGAAGACTAAGCAGAGGACTAACTAACTATGAAAAAGCTTAAAGTGAAATGGAAAAGAGCGCAAATTCATGAATTGAATGACCGCTTGCTGCTTTACAATTTGTATCTAACTCAGGGGCTGACCCTGCTGATTGGCGCAATCTGGATTATATTGCAGAAAAGAAATGTGTTTGAACTATTTGCATTGCCCAGCACTCTACACGTCTTGTGGTGGGGATTGGGACTGGCGGCCGCTATGCTATTAGTGGATCTGCTGCTATCTCGGATCATGCCTGAGGATGCCATGGATGACGGTGGTATTAACCAAATGCTGTTTCAAAATCGACCGGTTTGGCATATTATTTGTATAGCTGCTATCGTTTCGATCTGTGAGGAACTTTTGTTTAGAGGTGCGATTCAGTACAGCTTTGGTCCTTATTGGACAAGCATTTTGTTTGCGGTTATTCATATCCGATATTTACGGCACTGGATTCCCACGGGCTGGGTTTTTCTTAGCAGTTATGGATTGGGATATATATATGTGCAGACAGGCAGCCTGTGGGCACCGATCATTTGTCATTTTGTGATTGACCTTATATCTGGCTTAGCGTTACGTTTTCGGAGGTATGAAGAATGAATCAGGAACTTAGCAGAGTGCAGACCTATGGTAGCCGCCGAAATGGTCGTAAAGGCAAGGAGGAGGACAGGTCAAAGCCAAAACTGGTTCGCTCCCGTGCTTCACGACCCATGCCAGAATTGGCAGACGTTGCCGCTGCGCCAGAAGTTGCTGTGACAATGGAGGAGGACACTCCTGCCAGTGAGTACCGAACACGGACAGAAATGTTTCCGTCCCGCCGTATTCGGGTAAGTAAATGGTTTTTGAATTTTTTGAGCACTCTTTTTGTGCTTATTACAGCAGCGTTACTATGGTGGGGAATTAAAGGTGCGCCACCCATTAGTGAAATGCTTTGGTGATTAAAGGCATTGTGACAGCTTGCGTCTAGTACGTGCGTGCAATATTACGCTAAAAAAGCCTCCATTTCCCACAAAATGTGTGGAGATGGAGGCTTTTTTACATCATCTACATTTGATCTATGCGCAAGTGATTATTAACTGGAAGGAATCTCAATGCTTTGTGGATCAACAAATTGATAGCCCTTCTGCTCAAGGCGCGTCAATAGACTGTCCAGCGCCTCCGCTGTCCATGGCAATTCATGCATCAAAATATTGCTGCCTGGATGAAGTTGTTCAGTTACGTTTTTCAGAAGTGTCTCCGTTTTATGAGGTTGATTTTTTTTCATGGTCCAGTCCAGAGAGCCTACGGACCATGTCATATACAAGAGCCCATTTTCCTTAGCCACCTTGCGACCTACGTCTCCACCAGCACCATGAGGCGGACGGAAGAACACGGGTGCTTGGCCTGTAGTGTCTTTAACGATTTTTTGTACCGTTTCAATCTGTTTTTTGACCTCAGCCTCAGACTTGTTCTTGAGAACGATGTGGTCCCAGCTATGGTTGCCAATGGGCTGTCCACGGTCATGGATAAGCTTGAGCAACTCAGGATGTTCTTTTACACGATAACCGTTTACGAAGAAAATCGCTTTTGCCTTGTGCTTATCCAATATATCTATGATTTTGTTAATCATGACCGCTTCCTTCGGACCATCATCAAATGTCAGCAACACCACTTTTTTTTCGGCACCTTGTTGATTAGGAATTACATTGTAAGCTTTGTCCAAGTGATACATTTTGTTAGTGGTAGCCGCTGATGTCGAAACTGTAGTGTCGTTGCTCTCAACGGCGGTTTTGTCATTTTGTGTATTTGTTGTACTCGCTGATTTTTGCTCATCACTGTCTGCTTGCTTATTGCTTCCTTGGAGGGAAGACATACTGCTCTGATCTTTGGCACTGTTACCTGAATTCGCTGATTCCGGCTTCGTCGCAGTGCAAGCACTAAGCAGCAGACATGCTGTTAGTAAAATGGCTGCTGTTTTTGTACCCATTAATTCATCTCACCTTCCTGTATTTATACCGTATGAGTTTGTCTCTGCTGACGAACACTATGCTTGATTCTACCACAAAGGGAGGTTCTAATTGTGAAAACATCTTCATTTTTCCTGGGAATCGTCTTGGGGGCTGTCGCAAGCTCTCTGATCTCTCGTAACCGCAATGCGTTGGGTTTATCCATGGACATGGGCGGGAAAAAAGGCGGAAATTTGGTGCAGAAAGCTCGTACAAAAATGATGGACGCCGCATTTCCAGGCATGGGTGATATTGCGCTAAATACACAAGACACCCACAAGGATCATGATCATCGTTCACAAGCAGATAAAACCGTTCATAACGCCCAAACTGCCAAGAGCAAAGAAGAGAATATGAAGTTGATTAAAGAGTTTATTAGCACCAGTCCCGATGTTAAACGTGAGGTCGAGCAAATACTGAAAGAAACTCATACAGCCGTACCGGGATTGTAACCCGAAACCTCTATTCCGAATCATTTTGCGGCTTTTTTGTTAAAGCCGTTCAAATGATTCTTTTTTTTATCATTTTTATTCGTGCATTTACGATTATAAAATGATAACATGATTACATAGAACCATTTTCATCACAGGCATCATATTTGTATCATAATCTGCTAATAACACTCGGCTGCCAGGAGGAGGGTCCAGTATGAAAATAGAAAGATTAAGTCAGGACAAGATACGGATTTTCCTTACCTTTGACGATTTGAGCGAACGGGGTATCCAAAAAGATGATATGTGGCAAGAAATTCCAAGAGTTCATGAGCTGTTTACTGAAATGATGGATCAGGCATACAGCGAACTGGGCTTCGATGCCACGGGACCGTTAGCTGTTGAAGTCTTTGCGCTTCCTGCTCAGGGAATGGTTGTTATCGTCACTCGGGGAAAATACGATCACCAGCAGTATGGTTCGGGTCCCGATGAGGAGCTTCCAGAGGAAGTCTACGAAATGGAAGTCACAATGGAACACAGTGATTCCATCGTTTACGCGTTTAGCGATTTCGAAGTACTCATAGAAGCGGCTCATATGCTCCGCAGCAACACTACGGAAGCAGGTAAGCTGTATCATTATAGAGGAAAATGGATTTTGCATTTGGAGCCAGAAGAAGTAGAAGAGTCCAAGCTCGCGGCCTTAATCGCGATTCTGGCTGAATTCGGAGAAGGTTCATCCGTAACACCAGCTATGCTGGAAGAGTATGGAAAGCTGATCATTCCTGAACAGGCAGTTGCTGTCATCTGCACCCATTTTGACAGCCGTTCTTGATTTGGTTTAGAAAGTGATAATGAAGTTAATTTGTCGGCTCTGCGCTGAAAGCAGAGCCGACTCATTTTTATGGAGGGATGATCGGTGCTTCTGTTTTCTGTTTTAGCGGCAGCTACAGCGCCGGGTCTCGCCTTATTGATGTATTTTTACTTAAAGGATCGATATGATTCGGAGCCTCTGCACATGGTTATTAAAGTATTTTTGCTCGGTTTTTTGGTGGTGCTTCCGGTCATGATTTTTCAACGTGGGTTGCTGCTTTGGCTAGGAGATGACACTTTAATTCAGGTGTTCGGTATTTCCGCTGGAGTGGAAGAGTTTTTTAAATGGTTCCTGCTGTATCACATCATCTATAACCATACGGAGTTCGACGAGCCTTATGATGGTATATTGTATGCGGCCGCAGTCTCACTCGGGTTTGCCACAGTTGAAAATCTGTTATATGCCTGGGCGGGGCATGCTTCGATCAGCATGATGTTAATGAGATCGTTGCTACCGGTATCCGGTCATGCGATGTTTGGCGTTATGATGGGCTACTATATGGGGAAAGCCAAGTTTTCGAAAGACCTGAAGAGTAAATATATGCTGCTTCTGTCATTAGTGCTTCCATGGTTTTGGCATGGAGTGTATGATTTAATTTTGACGAAATTTTCACACGACTGGATCTGGTTTATCATTCCGCTGATGGCATTTCTATGGTATGGAGGGATGGCAAAAATCAGTCGAGCGAATAACCGTTCTCCTTTTCGAATGTTAAAACGGGAAGAAAAGGTTAATATGTAACGAAATGGGACACACTGATCTGACAAACCTGTTAGAGAAAGAGGTGTCTTTTTTGCGTATAAAAGTAAGAATTCATTGTAAAAGATGCGGAGAACGTTTTGTACTGAGAGGGCGAATGGAGCAAGGACAGATTCAGACCGGCTTTAAACGCTGTATTTGCGATAACTGTGAGTTTATTGTTGAAGTCATGGAAAACCATGCATAAGAGAGCTTTCTTCTTGTCACACTATCGGTAGTGTATTTGAAGAAAGGAGACTCCCAATATGTATAAACGACTTAGTGCCGTATTGTTCCCGGTGGTTACCCTGATTATGATAGGAGCATTTGTGTGGGGTTATCAGCAAAACCAGATGAGAAAAGAGGTGTCTTCTCAGGCAAATAGCATGTCGATTAAAGCGGAAAATCAATACCAGCGTGCATTTCATGATTTGTCGTTTCATATGGATCAGCTGCATTCCCAACTCGGTAACGCGGTTGCTGTCCATACTACTTCACACGCGATGCACCGCAAATGCTTGATGAACGTGTGGAGGATTGCAAGTGAAGCCCAAAACGAGGTTAATCAGTTGCCTCTCAATGTAATGCCTTTTAATCATGCTAAAGATTTGCTGTCACATCTATCTGCATTCTCGTATCAGACCGCTGTTCGTGATCTGGATCACGAGCCTTTAAACGAGAAAGAAATTTCGAATCTAAAAACGTTATATAACAATTCCAAGGAAATTTCGAAAAACATGCATGAGGTGCAGCAAAAGGTCATTAGCAAAAACTTGCGCTGGATGGATGTTGATATGGCGGCAGGTTCTCAAACTGGACCGAAGGACAACACCATTATTGATGGCTTCAAAACCGTGGACAAAAAAGTAGAGAACTACAAAGAATTGGATTGGGGACCGTCTGTTGCGAGCATTTATGATAAGCGCTCAGTGAAAAAGTTGAGTCTCCCGGCGGTGGATGCTGGACAAATTAAGCGTAATGCCGCTGAATTTACAGGAAAACCAGAAAGTCAGATTCGTGTGAACGAAAATGGCAAAGGAACAGAATGGGCGTCTTATACGGCTACGCTGTTAAATAAGCAACAGCCTGTAGCCACGATGGATTTTACGAAAAAGGGCGGCAAGCTCATTTCTTATCATGACATGAGAACAGTAGGTCCTAAAAAAGCAACTCGTAATGAAGCGGTTCGCTATGCAAGTGAGTATCTTGAACAAAAGGGCTACAAAGGAATGAAGCCCGTAGCATATGATGAAAGCGGGAATTTAGCCAACATTACATTTGCAAGCCAACAAGGGGATGTGATTATCTATCCAGAAAAAATCACAATCAGATCAGGCTTGGATAACGGACAAGTGATTGGTTTCCAATGCAGCGATTATGTCTATGAGCACAGTCACCTCCGTCGCATTCCTCAGGCAAAACTGAATTTGAATGAAGCACGAGCGAAGTTGAATCCTGAGTTTCGCGAAACTTACCACCGCAAAGCACTAATTGAAAATGAACTGTCAAATGAAGTTCTGTGCTATGAATTTGGCGGTAAAATCAACGGTTCCATTTATCGAATTTACATTAACGCGAACACGGGAATGGAAGAAACGATTGAACAGGTAAAAGATTCAGATGAACCACAAGTTACGGCAAGTAATGCCTAGTTGATTACACTAAAATGAATCTATAGTCACTCTAAACCTCCTTTATTAAGGAGGTTTTTTGTGCTTTAGTCATGGTTCTAGCAAATATAATGCTTAATATAGGCACAAAGTCGTGGTATTATATACCTTAATTATAGTTTTGAATGGACAAGGATGGTGAATCGTTTGTTTCCGAAAATTAACGATGTGTTATACATACAAGTTGCCGGTACCGATCAGAAGGAGGAATCTTTTGAATATAAGTCACGTATTGCGGAAGAGGACCCACAGAACTTTCTAATCGAAATTCCCATGTCACAAACAAGCGGGCATTTGAAAAAGCTGTTTCTTGGGGAAGAACTGTCTATATTTTTTATGAGCGAGGGTGGGATTAAAAACTATTTTAATACCCACGTTACAGGCTTTAAAGAAGACGTCCTCCGGATGGTTCGCATTCACAAGCCTGCTCCCGACAGCATCAGCAAAATTCAGCGTCGAAACTTTCTCAGGGTAAAGGCCAACTTGGAAATTGCGGTTAAACATGGTGCAAACGAATCTAGATTTGTAGCAGAGACGCATGATGTAGGAGGTGGAGGCGTATCTTTTCAGACTCAGGGTTCACATCATCTTGAAGAAGGAGAATCATTGTCTTGCTGGATTTTGGTTCCATATAAAAACGGCACTCAAGAACATGTTCCGTTCCAATCCGAGATTGTACGCATTCAGCAGATGGAAAATGGCCGCAAACTCATTATGTTGAAATATGAGAAAATCGCTGACCAGGAGCGCCAAAAACTGATTAAATATTGTTTTGAAAGACAGTTGGAATTCCGGGGGAAATCGTAATCATCCGAAGCTTTTCTTTTTTAGTAAACCTGTCGCTTATTTTGCATCGCCTATAAATGTGTGGTATAATTTTCACGTCGCAGGCAATGCCTGCTTTTTTCTTGAGGTTAGGTTAGGAGGAATTCCCTGTTGGCAAGGCAACATGCATCTTCAATTAACAAAATAAATGTAGCCATTGATGGACCTGCTGGCGCAGGGAAAAGTACAGTGGCCCGCTTGGTGGCGAAAGCACTTTCCTATGTATATGTAGATACCGGAGCCATGTATCGAGCAGCAACATGGTACATGATGTGCAAAGAAATTCCTGCAGAAAATGTACAAAAAGTGCTTCAGCATGTACCTGAGCTGGTGATTGAATTAGTACCGGACCCCACAGGCCAAAAGGTTTATTGTAACGGGGAAGATGTAACCACTGTGATTCGTTCGATGGAAGTGACTAGCAATGTGTCACAGTATTCGAGTATTGCTGGTTTACGTACACGCTTGACCGAATACCAGCGTGAAATGGCTGCGCGTAAAGGTGTCGTCATGGACGGACGCGATATTGGAACAACTGTGCTTCCCGATGCGGAAGTCAAAGTGTTCATGACCGCAAGTGTTCAGGAACGTGCCTCACGTCGTTTTAAAGAACTGAGCGAAACTGATGATATCACTCTGGAACAGCTTGAACGTGACATTGCGGCACGTGATAAGTTTGATGAGGAGAGGGAGGTATCCCCGCTTCGTTGCAGTGAGGACGCCATCGTGCTTGATACGACCCATATGGGCATTCAGGATGTCGTAGATACGATCGTATCTTATTGCTTAACGGAGAAGGATGGAGAGATCAGCCAATGATATATACTGTATGCGCCAGTATTTTGCGTCTCATTTACCGCGTTCTGTTTAGGCTTGAGGCGGTAGGCAGGGAAAATGTTCCTGCTGAGGGTGGAGTGCTGTTGTGTTCTAATCATATTAGTAATCTTGACCCTCCTACAGTTGGCATTTTGCTGAAGCGAAAGGTTCACTTTATGGCCAAAGCAGAGCTGTTTAATGTTCCTGTACTGGGACCACTGATCGACAAACTGGGAGCTTTTCCAGTCAAACGTGGTGGTGTGAGTAAGGAATCTATTAAGCTGGCATTGAACATTTTGCGTGAAGGTAAGGTTATGGGGATTTTTCCCGAAGGCTCCAGAGGAGCTGGGGGAATTGGTAAAAAGGGTGCTGCCAGTTTTGCACTGCGTAGTGGAGCGGCTGCCGTTCCGGTCGCCATTATTGGTGATTACAAGCTTTTCCGTAAAACGAAAGTGATATACGGTAAACCTGTTAATTTGGACGCTTACCAAAAGGGTGCCGATATCGAAGGAGATCCTCTTGAACTGGCAACAGAAGCAATTATGTCACGTATTCGCACAATGAAGGAAACGGGTAAGCCTACGAATGATTGAACGGCTTGCATGAATTGTGTCTAAGCTT
Source organism: Paenibacillus sp. JJ1683 (assembly GCF_053006485.1). Lineage (NCBI taxonomy): Bacteria > Bacillati > Bacillota > Bacilli > Caryophanales > Paenibacillaceae > Paenibacillus > Paenibacillus sp. JJ1683. The sequence continues at coordinate 3,376,454 of NZ_CM129820.1, read as the reverse complement.
GGAAAACTAGAACAAAAATGTATTTTGTTTTGAACTCTGCTATGCGCAGGTTTAAATAAATGGTTTTTTTGAATTGAGGAGGGTATTGACATGTCGGAAGAAATTAAAAATCAAGAAGCTGCTGAAGCGGCAAATCAAGACGAGCTCGATCAAATCGTTTCCCTGAAAAAAGGTGACACCGTTAAGGGTACAATTGTGAAATTGGAAGATAACCAAGCGGTAGTAAGCATTGGATATAAATACGATGGAGTTATTCCAATTCGCGAATTGTCTTCTGGTCTGGACAATGCAGAAGAAGCAGTACAAGTAGGCCAAGAAGTTGAAGCTAGAATTATCAGCATCGACGACGGCAAGGAAAAACTTGTTCTGTCCAAACGTGCAATCGACAGTGAAAATGCTTGGGAAAAGTTGGAGCAACTGTTCGAAAGCAAAGAAGTATTTGAAGTTGTTGTGAATGATGTTGTTAAAGGCGGCATCGTAGTAGACGTGGGTCTGCGCGGATTCATCCCTGCATCCATGGTAGAACGCCATTTTGTTGAAGATTTCAGTGATTACAAAGGCCGCACATTGCGTGTTGTTGTAAAAGAACTGGATCGTGAAAACAACAAAGTGATCCTTTCCCAAAAAGACGTTCTGGAAGCAGAATTTGAAGCTAACAAGCTTAAAGTAATGGCTGAGCTGAAAGAAGGACAAGAAATCGTTGGTACGGTTCAACGTCTTACTCAGTTTGGTGCTTTCGTAGATGTTGGCGGAGTAGATGGTCTGGTTCACGTATCTGAAATTGCTTGGACTCATGTTGATAAGCCTTCTGATGCAGTTTCCGAAGGAGATCAAGTGAAAGTGAAAGTCTTGAAAGTAGATCCTGAAAAAGGAAAAATCAGCCTGAGCATGAAAGCTGCACAGCCTGGTCCTTGGGAATCGGCTGCTGGACAATTCAATAACAATGACATCGTAACTGGTGTTGTTAAACGTCTGGTTAACTTCGGTGCATTCGTTGAAATCGCTCCTGGTGTGGAAGGTTTGGTTCATATTTCTCAAATTTCCCACAAACACATTGGAACTCCACAAGAAGTTCTGGAAGAAGGACAAGAAGTTAAAGTTAAAATTCTTGAAATGAATCCTTCCGAAAAACGTGTTAGTCTGAGCATTAAAGAAACTGAGGAGGCTCCTGAAGCTGCTCCAAAAGCAGAAAGAGCACCACGTGCATCTCGCGCACCTCGTGAGGAACTGAATAATCCTAACGTTTCCCTCAACAACTCCGGACTGAGCATTACGCTTGGCGAGCGTTTTGGTGATAAGCTGAACAAATTTAAATGAGTTTAAATCAATACATTTTATAATAAGCATAACGTACACCATCGGCGGACCCAGAGGGTTCGCCGATTGTTGTTACGTCACTATATCGCCAATAGGTATGTTTTTTGCTATGATGATAGCGGAAGAATTGACAGGAGGAGTGAATTTATGGCAAGACCCGTTGTGGCTATCGTTGGTCGTCCGAATGTGGGTAAGTCCACGATTTTTAATCGGATTATCGGGGATCGTCTGTCCATCGTGGAAGATAAACCGGGAATCACTCGTGACCGTATTTACGGTATATCGGAGTGGAATGGTAAGTCCTTCAGTATTATTGACACTGGCGGCATTGAGATTGATGGTGAGGATGTTATTTTGAAGTCCATCCGTATGCAGGCCGAACTCGCAATAGAAGAAGCAGATGTTATTGTATTCATGAGCGATGCAAAAGCAGGAATAACGCAAGCGGATGAAGAGGTAGCTCAAATGCTGTATCGTTCGGGTAAACCGATCATCGTAGCAGTAAACAAGGTGGACAACCTCAGTCGCGCTGATCTGATCTATGAGTTTTATTCTTATGGATTTGGTGATCCAATTGCTGTTTCTGGTAGTCATGGTACAGGGATCGGTGATCTGTTGGATGCAATTACGTCCAATTTACCTGAACTAGAAGAAGATCATTATGATGAAGACGTTATACGTGTCGCTTTGATCGGACGTCCGAATGTAGGTAAATCTTCACTCGTTAATGCCATTCTAGGAGAAGAACGGGTTATCGTTAGTGACATTGCTGGTACAACGCGTGACGCAATTGACACGCCTTTTGAAAAAGACGGTCAAAAGTATGTACTGATTGATACGGCAGGTATGCGTAAACGTGGTAAAGTATACGAAACCACAGAAAAATATAGTGTAATGCGAGCGATGCGTGCGATTGAGCGTGCAGATGTTGTACTGGTCGTTATTAACGGCGAGGAAGGCATCATTGAGCAGGATAAACACATTGCTGGCTATGCTTATGAAGCGGGTAAAGCCTCGTTGTTTGTCGTTAATAAATGGGATGTCGTAGATAAAGACGATAAAACGATGCATCAGTTTGAGACTAAAATCCGTGATCACTTTCTGTTCATGACCTATGCTCCGATTGTGTTCTTGTCTGCAAAGACAAAGCAACGTCTGCAAAAGTTGCTTCCAGTTGTACAGCATGTGGCACAGCAGCATGTCATGCGTATTCAGACACATCTGCTGAACGATGTCATTTCCGATGCGGTTGCCATCAATCCACCGCCAACAGACAAGGGCCGTCGTCTGCGTATTAACTATGTGACTCAGGTTGCTGTTAAACCGCCTACGATGGTTGTATTCGTAAATGATCCAGAGATAATGCACTTCTCTTATGAGCGTTATCTGGAGAACAAAATTCGCGCCGCCTTTAATTTTGAAGGAACTCCAATTCGAATATTTACACGGCGCAAGTCTGACGAAAGTTAGGAGCGAATAGGTTGATTTTACAGATCGTTGCCATCGTACTCAGTTACTTGCTTGGCTCTGTCAGCTTTAGTTTGCTGTATGGAAAATTAAAAGGAATCGACATTCGCCAGCATGGAAGCGGCAATGCCGGTGCGACGAATACGCTGCGCGTGCTTGGAAAAGGCCCAGCTATTCTGGTACTGCTGCTGGACGTACTTAAAGGGGTTATTGCGGTGCTGATAGGGCACTGGTTGGGTGGAGAATCATCCTGGTTACCGGGTTTGTGTGGCATAGCGGCGATTGCGGGCCATAACTGGCCGGTATATTTTCACTTTCGCGGAGGCAAAGGGATTGCGACTGCCATTGGTGTATTGGCATCTCTTGCCTTGCTGCCGGCATTATATGCCGGAATCATTGCGATACTTGCGATCGTAATAACGCGTTATGTATCCTTGGGATCACTAATTTTTGTCATTTTGACCCCTTGGATATTACTCGTACTTGGTTATGCTTGGCCGTTATTTTGGACGGCTCTAATCATTTGCCTGTTCGCTGTGTGGAGACACCGTACTAACATAGTCAAGTTGGCACGGGGAAATGAGAATAAGCTTGGCTCCAAAGGAGGAGATCGTCTTGTCTGAGAAAATAGCTGTGCTGGTGGCAGGGAGTTGGGGAACAGCCTTAGCTTCCGTACTTGCGACCAATAACAACGATGTCTCTGTCTGGACGAGAAGCGAACAACAAGCTGCTGAGATCAATGAGAAGCATACGAATGAGCATTATTTACCAGGCTCTATTTTGTCTGATCGCATTTCAGCTACAACGGATATGCAGACTGCGGTATCTGGAGCTAAAGCGGTGATCATCGTATCTCCTTCGTCTGCCGCTCGGCAGGTTGCACGTAGTCTGAAGGCTCATTTCACCAAGGATATGCTGGTAGTACATGCCATTAAGGGTTTTGAAACAGAGACACTCAAGCGTATGTCCACGGTGATCTCGGAAGAGCTGGAAATCGCGGAGGATGATATTGCCGTGCTGTCAGGCCCGAGTCATGCGGAGGAAGTGGTGAAGAAATGTCCTACAACGGTTGTTGTAGCTTCTTCCAATGAGAAGGCTGCTCAGGCTGCCCAGGGGCTGTTCATGAACTCTTATTTCCGCGTCTATACAAACCGTGATTTACTCGGTGTAGAACTGTCCGGTGCTTTAAAAAATATTATTGCACTGGGCGCGGGAATGTCGGATGGACTTGGCTTCGGTGATAATGCCAAAGCGGCTTTGTTGACCCGTGGATTGGCTGAGATTACCCGTGCCGGAGTTGAGATGGGGGCTAATCCATTAACCTTTGCCGGACTCGCTGGTATAGGCGATTTAGTTGTGACTGCAACGAGTCGTCACAGCCGCAACTGGCGTGCAGGTTCATTATTGGGACAGGGCCAACAGCTTGATGCCGTACTGGAATCTATGGGAATGGTCGTAGAGGGGATTCGTACGACAAAAGCAGCATACGCTATCTCACAAAAATTGGGTGTGCAAATGCCTATTACAGAGGTGTTGTATGGAGTGCTGTTTGAAGGACGTGACGTCCGCAAAGCCGTTGAGGCATTAATGGGTCGCGATCCGAAAACCGAGATGGAAGTCATGCCGCTTCAAACTTGGGAGCAATGGCATTCATAAGAGTACAGAGGAGCTTCTAAAGTATAAAGGTTGTCTCATGAGTAGATCTTTCTACGATGAGATAGCCTTTTTTAGTTAGGCGTTTGGCATGTCTTTTGTATGCTTAATCACCTTTTGTCTCCGTCACTCATAGACTGAGTTGAGCAATGGCGGAGGAGGGGAGATTGTGAGTAAAAACTTTCCGAAAGATGCATTGAAGGCCATTAACAAAAAAGGCGGAAAAAACATATCCGAAAATGCAGTGAAAAAGCTGGCAGGCACGGTAAAGCCGGACACGCTTCAAAGTGAAGCGCAGTTGCGTCAGCTTATAAAACAGGTGTCTGCGATGGCTAACATTCCGGTATCGGAAGATACAGTCAGGGATATTGTCGGAGCCGTCAAAAAGAGTGGAATGAATCCTTCCAATATGGAAGCGTTAATGAAAATGATGATGAAAAAATAAAACACTGGCCGTACGATGGTTCGTTTTATTCACCGTGAACCGGGAAGGTTCGCGGTTTTTTTTATATTTTGAGGCAGTAAAGTGCTTTTTCAGTACACAAAATGTCGAACTGCCATGTCGAACATGTTATAATGATGCCCATCAGGAAACGGGTGGAAAGACAGCAAAGGAGGAAACGATGTTGAAGGAGGCAATATCATCAGTGTTAGTGGACAGGCTTCCTCACGATCTGGCAGTTGCGCTGGGTAGCTTGACTGAGAGCTGGTCAGCGGTGTCGGTTCCGTGGATGCTGGGGGGAAGCTGTGCACTACTTGTGCAAGAAGTTGAACTGGATCGTCTGCCTCGGGACATTGATATTTATGCGGATATTCATGCCGCAAAGCTATTACACGCGCACTCGCCAGGTGTGAGTATAGATCAACAGCAGGTTGACCGTAGCGGATCTTACGTTTCTTTGCTAAGCCACTATGAACTGGAGGGATTTCCAGTCGAATTGGTGGGAGGATTTGAGGTTTTATGTGATGGAGCTTTATATCGCTTAGAGGTCGAGCGGCTACTCTGGTCGGCTGGGATTCAGCTTGATCTGGAAAATACCTCATTGCGTTTGATGCCTCTCAGTCACGAGTTGCTATTCAATCTGTTGCGAAATCGTCCTGACCGCTATCAAGCGATTGCAGATGTCATGAAGCGAGACCCACAACAACACATAGGGATACTAACACAGCTATTGGTCCGTAACATTTGGAATAAGGAGCAGTTGGGCAAGCTTATAGAGCTTCTCCCTTGGCCAGAACTTCACTCCATAATCGGGATGAGTAATGAAATATAGGTTGCGTGCGTATTAAGAGAAAAGGTGAATGGAGGACCGTTCATGAATGTGCAGATTACGTTCAAGCCGTCAGGCAAGCGCGTACAAGTCGGTCAGGGCACGTCATTGCTCGAGGCTGCCCGTAAAGCAGGTGTATACATTCCTACACGTTGTGATGGAAAAGCAGCCTGTCTGATGTGTAAGGTAGAGATAGCACCGGAACGGGCTGAGCTCGCAGGTCGTCCTAACGATGCAGAGCGGCGTAAGCTGGGACCCTTACTGAATGAAGGAATACGGTTATCCTGCCAGACACGTGTTCAAGGTGATATGGAGGTAACCATACCGGAGGATAGACTCAAAGCAGCTATTAGACGTCAACTGGAGCGTCAAGCGCTGGATGACGAGCTGTGGTAATATCGATTTTAATAATTAGAACAAGAAAAGGATATTTCTCAACGGCTAGAACCGGTCAGAGAAATATCCTTTTTTTATTTAGGTCTAGCAACAAAGTCATGGGGAAATCTTGCTGTGCATATATTAGGTGAGTGGACCCAAACGTAAAATATCGTTCCTGCAATGATCACGGTGACGTAATCTATTTTTAAAAAACTAAACATATTTTACGGAGGGGATACATATGATGGTATCAGTCCAAATGCATGTACGAGTTTACGCCGTTTCGCCGATTCCATCAGTCTCCTGAATCTCGGCGGCGGACGACTTCCGGGCATTTTAAAGGCTGTTCTGCCGCATCTGGGATCAAGCAGTTGGTTGAACACGAAGCGGATGCTCTTTAAGCATTTTTCCTTCGGAGACTTTTGAGGAGGGGATTTCATTGGAGAAAGTGGACATTTTTAAAGACATTGCCGAACGCACCGGAGGAGACATCTATCTTGGGGTCGTCGGCGCAGTCCGAACAGGAAAATCAACGTTTATCAAGCGGTTTATGGAAACGATTGTACTGCCCAACATTACGAGTGAGGCGGACCGTGCCCGCGCCGTAGACGAGTTGCCGCAAAGTGCGGCAGGGAAGACGATCATGACGACGGAACCTAAATTCGTACCGAATAATGCCGTCCAGATCAAAGTAACGGAAGGACTGGACGTGAATGTACGTCTGGTTGACTGTGTGGGATATGCAGTAGAAGGTGCAAAAGGCTACGAGGATGAAAATGGTCCAAGGATGATCTCTACACCATGGTTTGAAGAACCCATTCCTTTTCAGGAAGCGGCAGAAATCGGTACACGTAAGGTTATTCAAGAACATTCGACACTTGGTGTGGTAGTCACCACAGACGGCACCATTGCTGAAATCCCGCGTAGCTCTTATGTAGAGTCGGAGGAACGCGTCATTGAAGAGTTGAAGGAAGTTGGCAAGCCATTTGTTCTGGTTATCAACTCCACGCATCCACGCAGTGATGAAACACTCCAACTTCGCAGTGAACTGGCTGCCAAGTATGATATTCCAGTCATGACACTCAGCGCGGCGACCATGACGGAAGATGATGTTACGGGTGTACTTCGTGAAGTATTGTATGAATTCCCGGTGCATGAGGTGAATGTGAACCTGCCGAGCTGGGTTATGGTATTGAACGAAAATCACTGGCTGCGTAGCAACTATGAAAATTCCGTTCGTGATACGGTTAAAGATATTCGACGCCTGCGTGATGTAGATCGGGTGGTCAGCCAGTTTATGGAGTATGAGTTCATCGATAGAGCCGGATTAAGCGGTATGAATATGGGGCAGGGCGTAGCGGAAATTGATTTGTATGCGCCTGATGAGCTGTATGACCAGATTTTGGTTGAAGTCGTTGGGGTAGAGATTCGTGGCAAGGATCATTTGCTACAAATGATGCAGGATTTTGCCCACGCTAAACGTGAATATGACCGCTTTGCCGAGGCTCTGGAAATGGTCAAGACAACAGGTTATGGTATTGCAGCTCCGTCACTGGCCGAGATGGCACTGGACGAACCGCAGTTGATTCGACAAGGTACAAGATTTGGCGTGAGGCTTAAAGCGACAGCCCCTTCCATTCACATGATTCGTGTCGATGTGGAATCGGAATTTGCTCCGATTATCGGAACAGAGAAGCAAAGTGAGGAGCTCGTACGCTACCTGATGCAAGATTTTGAGAATGATCCAATCAAAATCTGGGAATCTGACATTTTCGGACGTTCGCTGCATTCTATTGTGCGTGAAGGTATTCAAGGCAAGATTGCCATGATGCCGGACAATGCACGCTACAAGCTTCAAGAAACGCTGGGTCGCATTATTAACGAAGGTTCTGGTGGTCTTATTGCTATCATTCTTTAAGGCTAAGCCATAACCAAAATATGTAAGGGGAATACCGTAGAGAGCTGACTGCTCTTTGCGGTATTTTTTTATATTGAATAAAACCTATTTACATACTTGGTTTAACGCGATATATTAAGTATCAAATTTGAAACATATTAGTGGATCGAACGAGGGGGAAACAAATCATGTATATCCAAAAAGGGCTCCAAAAAAACAAGAAGCTAGGGCTCGGAGCCATCATGCTACTGGTGCTGATTATACTGGTCACAGCATGTGGCGCGCCGAAAACAGAGAACGGCGCTCAAGGGACAAGCACTGCAGGAACGAGTACAGGAGACGGAAAAACAGATAGTTCGAATCTAAAGGGTAAACGGGTTGCTTTGATCATGGAGTTTAATACAGGTACGTTTTCGCAGCAGTATGTTCAAGGTGTGGAAGATGAGGTTAAGAAATTTGGCGGTACGCTGACCAAGTTTGTTGCCAATAACGATAAGGCTAAAATGGCTTCTTTGCTAGATAGTGCGATTAACCAGCAGTTTGATGTTATTTTGACTGACCACGGTGACGCATTGCTGGAGCCAGGACTTAAAAAAGCAATTTCCCGCAATATTCCGGTTATCGTGTTCGATGCCGCCGTCAATGTTCCGGGTGCGGTAGTGCTTTCACAGGATGATCAAAGCATGGCAGAGCTGACGCTTGAGCAAATGAAAAAGGACATCGGTGGCAAAGGAAACATTGTGAAGGTATGGGTTGCTGGGTTTGCGCCAATGGAGCGCCGTCAGGTTGCTTATGACGCATTTTTGAAAGCCAATCCAGATATTAAAGAGATTGCAACTTTTGGTTCGGCTCAGAATCCTGCTTTGGATACGCAAGCCAAAATGGAAGCAGTGCTAAAGCAATATCCTAAGGGTGAAATTACAGCAGTGTGGGCGGCTTGGGATGAATTTGCCAAAGGTGCAGCTCGTGCGATACAACAAGCTGGGCGTACGGAAATTAAAGTTTATGGGATTGATATGAGTGATGAAGATTTGCAAATGATTCAGGACCCGAAAAACCCGTGGGTGGCTTCAGCAGCCGTAGATCCAACAGATATCGGGCGCGTACAAGTGCGCTATGCATACCAGAAGTTGCATGGGGATAACCCTGAGGAGAAAGTTGTGCTGAAGGCAGTATATGTACAGCGCGAAGAGTTGCCAGATAAGCAAATTTCCACATCCGAGTTGTCTCAATTTGTGAAAGGATGGGGCAAGAGTGAGCAGGGCTACAAGGATTGGATGAAGGAATATGAAACGTCCAAATAAAATGGATGCATAACGCAAATGCAAAGGCGCGCTTCGGCGCGCTTTTATCATAAGCGGGAGTGAGGGGACATTCATGAGTACACAAGTATATACATTGGAGATGAAGAACATCAGCAAACGGTTTGCTGGTGTAGATGCGCTGCGAGCCGTGGATTTTACGGTGCAGGGTGGTGAAATTCACGCTCTGCTAGGTGCCAACGGGGCAGGGAAAAGCACATTAATGAAAATCTTATCAGGTGCGTATCGTTTCGATCAGGGAGCGATCGTTGTGGATGGCAAGGAGCTGATTATTCGTTCACCGTGGGAAGCCAAAAGAGCCGGAATTCACTGCGTGTATCAAGAAGTCGATTCGGCACTTGTGCCTCAGTTAACCGTCGCTGAAAATATTGTAATGGACGATTTGTCTGCACCTAATGGTCGATGGTGGGCTGCACCAGCGTCCATGCGCAGGCGAGCACGTGAGGCATTAGCGCGTCTGGAGGTTGATATAGATGTACGACGATACGTGTCAGAATTGACGTTGGCAGAAAAGCAACTTGTACTCATCGCACGGATTTTGACACAGCGGGCGAATACTATCATTTTTGACGAGCCAACGGCACCGCTGAGCGAGGAAGAAACGAGGCGTTTGTTCCGCACCATTCATACCCTCAAGGATGCGGGAGTAGCATGTATTCTCATCACGCACCGATTGCCGGAGGTCATCGCGCACAGTGACCGTATTACGGTGATGCGTGATGGTGAGCGCGTGTTCTCGGGACCTGCTTCTGATTTAAATGTAGGCGACATTATCACGTATATGCTTGGGAAAACATTTGATGAGGAATTTCCGAAAACAGAGGTACCTATTGGTGAAACGGTATTGGAAGCAAAAGGACTCCGTAAGGGATTGCGAGTTCACGGCGTTGATTTGCAGGTCAGACGCGGTGAAATTCTCTCTATTGTGGGTTTGGTCGGTGCGGGCAAGACGGAGTTGTCACGACTACTTACAGGGGCAGACAAGCCCGATGTGGGGAAGCTGACCTTCAAGGGGCGCTTCATTCGTATGCGTGAGCCAGCGGACGCGGTAGCTCAAGGAATTGTGTCCATACCCGAGGAGCGGCGTAAGCAGGGGGTCTTGATTGAGGAGAGCGTGGAACGAAACCTTAGTCTTCCGCTCTTGGGCAAGCTGAGTGTCCTGGGTTTCATCAGTCGGCATAAAGAACGTAATAACGCTAATGGGGTTGTCGCCTCTCTTGGTATTAAGACGCCTTCACTGCGCCAGAACGTTAAGTATTTGAGCGGTGGGAATCAGCAAAAGGTTGCGATAGGAAAATGGCTTCATTCCGGTGCGGATGTATTCGTTTTTGACGAGCCAACCAAGGGTGTGGATATAGGGGCAAAAAGTGATATTTTCCGTATCATCGGAGAATTGGCTGCACAAGGAAAAGCAATCATTTATCTTACCTGTGAATTCGCGGAAGGTATAGGCATTGGTGATCGGATAGCAGTCATGTATGACGGTAAAATAATAAGGGAATTTGCGCGAGGCGAAGTCGAACAGGAACAGCTTCTGTTGTACGCCAGCGGTGGTGAAGAGGTGCATTCATGAAGGAAAAATGGTTAAATGTCTCGTTTCGTTACGGTGCTGTAGTTGTCATTATAGGTGTGTTGGCGTTTTTCTCAGCCACATTACCTTATTTCTGGACGTATGATAATTTGATGGATATTCTTGGCTCCATTGCGATTGTGACTTTCGTGGCCATTGGTGTGACGTTATCACTTATTGTAGACGGTTTTGACCTGTCGGTTGGTGCAACGGTATCCTTGACGACGGTCGTCTCAGCCTCGTTGATGGTCTGGTATGAACAGCCTGTTGCAGTGGTTATTATTGTATCTCTGATTGTTGGAGCTTTGGTTGGGCTGTTGAATTCACTTTTGATTATTAAACTGCGTATCCCCGATTTGCTCGCAACTCTAGCCATTATGTATATCGTTAGCGGGATTCACCAAACATACGCACAAGGCTATACCATCTACAATCATATGCAGTTTCCTGATGGCAGCAAGGCGCCAGGCGAGATATCTCCAGCATTTCTTTTACTGGGGCAGGGTAAATGGTTGGGTATCCCGATTTCGGTTATTTTACTGTTGCTAGCTGTGGCAGCGGTGCATGTTTTCTTGACCTACACAAAGCACGGGCGTCAAATGTATGTAACTGGCGGGAATGAGGAGGCTGCTCGTCTGTCAGGTATACGGGTAAAAAAGGTCCGTACACTGGCCTATATTGCTTCAGGCGTATTTGCGGCAATTGCCGGTATTTTATATGCCTCGCGTGTAGGCTCGGGTCAAATTGACGCTGGCTCTCCCTTACTTATGGAGGCAGTAGCTGCAGTATTCGTCGGCTTTTCAGTGTTTGGTGCGGGTAAACCCAATGTTATTGGTACATTTATTGGTGCGGTGTTAATCGGCGTATTAGTTAATGGACTGACCATGATGAATGTGCAATATTTTGCCCATGACATTGTCAAAGGAGTAGTGCTGGTGCTTGCGCTGGCTGTTACTTTTTACGTACTGAACCGTCGTCGTACTTGAAATTGTCTGTCGACTGTATTACTATAAACCTTGTTCCACGCAAGAAGGGTGCCATAAAACGCCAGTTTCGGCCTATATGGCGGTGGTTAGGTATATTATATGTATATTTAACGACGAAACGGAAACAGATGATAACATTATGGAAGGCAGTATGCCGCCCGGGTTATTTTATACAGGCGACTTCATTATCGGTGGAGCACACCGATAACCTTAATGCTGGACTACACTTGAATTGGGAGGTGAATATGTTGAATAAAACGGATTTGATCAATCAGGTTTCTGAGAGCACTGAATTGTCCAAAAAGGACGTAACCAAAGCAATCGATGCAGTATTTGAAGCGATCGCTGGAGCACTGCAAAACGGAGACAAGGTACAACTGGTAGGTTTCGGGAACTTTGAGGTTCGTGAACGTTCCGCACGTAAAGGACGTAACCCGCAAACAGGAGAAGAAATCGAAATCCCTGCGAGCAAAATTCCGGCATTCAAACCGGGTAAAGCGCTCAAAGACGGAATTAAATAAGATTTCTTACATATTCCCAATGCGCTGAAAGGACCGTGAATTTGATTCACGGCCTTTTCTTTTTGTCCTATTTACTTTGTGGTAGAGGTGCTATGGACTGAAGAAGAGGAAGGTGTCTTGCCGTTTCGCGAGGCATAAGCAATCAGCACCAGGGGTTCACCTGTCAGCTCGGCAAATTCATGTTCCAGCCGTTGAAGCTGCTCTATCTGAGCAGGACTGAGATTGGCGGGACGATAGTTTTCCATCCGATCCGTTCCTTTCGTTAATAGATGGGACTGCACAGATAGTATGGCACAGGAAGCACTAATTGTTGCAGGCGCGAGGAAAGCATGTAGTTGACAAAACAATCTTAAATCTCCATCATAAAAATATAGCTTCGGCTCTCAGGGAGGAAAAGGACATGGAAGATAACGTGACGGGCAGCAGTGAGTACGTCGTAATTAAAGCAAAAAGCAACGGATGTCAGGTTTTTGGTCTGACCAGAGGTCAGGATACACGCCTGCATCATTCAGAAAAATTGGACAAGGGTGAGATACTGATCGTTCAATTTACGGATCATACTTCTGCCATCAAAATTCGCGGCAAGGCCGTGGTGATGACCAAGCACGGTGTTGTAGATACGGAGGAGTAAAATGCAGGCATAGCCTGCTTTTTTTTGTTGTACAATGAGAGTGAGGACCTTTACCGTAGCAAACCCACATTATGGGGTAGGGGTCAGGGGAGGCTCTGATGAAACCTTGGATTGCACTCGGTGGTTCCATTCTCATAACCGCCGCAGCAGCAATATTGCTGCCGTCCTTACAGATGCTGGACTCGGGTACCGCAGCAGTTCGTGAAACACAAGCAACAATCTCGCCCCAGCAACGAGTGTTGCTGACGGATGACAATCTGGTAGATACACTGAACGAGCTTCCATTGACCACACCGATTGCAAGTGCAAGCTGGGAACATTCTGTCCTGACTCTGGATGTTAAGCTGTCCAAGGAAGAAACCACACCTCTGGAGATTTATCAGAACATGGCGGAGCTTGCCGCCTTTAGCTTTTACGGAACGACGAATGTACGGCAATTGCTGTTGCGGGTGGTGACGCAGGACGAATGGTCAGGAGAACGCCATTTGCTGCTGGCATCCGATATACGCCGGAACGAGTGGACGAACGAGGCATTGGAACAACTTAGAAATCGGGAAGGCGCTGAACTGCCAGAAGATTTGAAATCTCGTTTCCGCATTACAGTAACGCCTATGTGGCAAAACAGGTTTAGCGGTGTATATACAAACTAGATGTTTCTACCGCTGGACCTACAGTACTTTAGTCGCGAATCATTTTAAATTGTGATATAATATAAGGCATTGCAATTATTTGAGTATACCAGAAAGTCATGGCTCGGAGGCTTAGGATGAAACCGTATCGCGTACCTCAATTAGCAAGGAAATATGTGGAATACGACATGATTCAACAACATACGGAAATGCCGGCTTTTCCTGACAGCCGTACCCGTTTGCTGTTTGAGTTTTTGAACCGGAATGCGCAAGGGCTGCATGCCAGTGAGGATGAACTGTACGCTTTGGTTACATCACTTGTGCAGATGGGACTGGATACGCATGATATGATTGATACTTTATCCGGTATACGAAGTCCGGAAGAGATGCGATCCAGACAGCTGAAAGTGTTAGCCGGTGACTACTTCAGTAGCCGTTTTTATCAGCTACTTGCACTGGCAGGCCGAATCGAGGCCATTTCGAAGCTGAGTGATGCTGTATGTGAAGTGAACGCAGGGAAAATGAGCTTATACTGGGAGATGAAGCATTATCGATTGAATGCCGCTCAGTATTTATCTCAGATGGTTTGCTTCAAACAGGAGCTTTTTTTATCATTGACTTCACTTATTGCAGAACAGGATCAGGAAGTCTGGAAGCAGCTTCTTAATGAATTCGCTCTCTGTGACACGCTGGTGGAGGAATGGGAGAAGCGGGCAGAGCCAGACAAGTCCCGTTTCGGATATATGTTCTGGCATATTTACGGTAACGGAGACCAGCATGAGCAGGCACTGCTTTCAGAGGGTGGTACTGAAACAGCAGTTTGGCGTAAGCTTGTGCTGAAATACAAAGCCGAGGATGCGATACTGGACAAGCTTCGCACGGCTGCTACACACATCCGGCAGACCCTGTCAGATGAACAAAACACGGGGATTGAGGAATTTGAATGCATGCTTGAGCCTTTCCTGAAGCTGCTAAACAGTTCGCACCCGGTTGTGAGGGAAGGTTAGGTGAACGTCATGGGATCAAGCGACACCAAGCCGAAAGAGCAATTCGTTCATGGCGTGTTTGAAAGTATAGCCGGTAAATACGATTTGATGAACGATATACTGAGCTTTCGCAGACATAAGGCTTGGCGGAAATTTACAATGAAAAAAATGAACATGCATCACGGCGATACGGCAATCGACCTTTGTTGTGGGACATGTGACTGGACGCTTGCGATGGCGCGTGCAAGTGAAAGTGGTCACATCGTAGGACTGGATTTTAGCCAGAACATGCTAAATGTTGGCGAGCGCAAGATTACATCAGAATCCCGCGAAAAGCAAATCAAGCTTGTTCAAGGCAACGCGATGGATCTACCTTTTGAAGACAATTCATTTGATTATGCGACGATTGGTTTCGGTCTTCGCAACGTACCTGATTTGCGCCGCGTGTTGCAGGAAATGCAACGTGTCGTCAAGCCTGGTGGGCAGGTCGTATGTTTGGAGTTGTCCAAACCTACTTGGCAGCCGTTCAAGGGAATTTACTACGCATATTTTCAACACATCTTGCCCATGCTCGGCAAATTGTTCGCCAAACGTTATGAGCAGTACAAATGGCTCCCTGATTCGTTGGCGCTTTTTCCAGGAAGGGATGAACTGGCTGACATCTTTCGTGAAGTCGGATTGAAGGATGTTCAGGCTCATTCTCTCACCGGAGGCATTGCGGCATTGCATATTGGAATCAAGGAGAGTCAGCATGTTTAAGAAAATTGCCATTTTTTTGGAAATGATTAAAATTGAACATACCTTATTTGCGCTCCCATTTGCATTTATGGGGGCTGTATTGGGGTCAGTTGTCGTGACGGACAACCTTCCCTCATGGCCGCAGATCGGTTGGATCTTGCTGGCTATGGTTGGCGCACGTAGCGCAGCCTTCGGCTTCAATCGTATGATTGACCGTGTGATTGACGGGAAAAATCCGCGTACAGCAGGACGCGCTATTCCGGCAGGGCTGCTCAAATCGAGCGAAGTGGTGATTTTCATCATCGTTAGCTTGTTGTTGTTATTTTGGGCCTCATTCAAGTTAAGTCCGCTGGCGTTCAAGCTGTTCCCGCTGGCCTTTTTTATGCTTGTTTTTTACTCTTACACCAAGCGTTTTACTTGGCTTTGCCACTTTGTACTTGGTTTGACCATTGGTTTGGCGCCGCTAGGCGCGTGGGTTGCAGTGACGGGACAAATGGATTTAACTGCTATCGTACTTTATCTCACGATTGCATTTTGGACCGCTGGCTTTGATGTTATTTATGCTTGTCAGGATATTGATTTTGACCAGAGCGAAGGGGTTTATTCTATTCCTGCCCGTTTTGGTGTAGCAGGTGCTCTGAACATCGCCCGTGTGTTCCATGTCATTACGGCGATCGGATTTATTGTGCTGTTCTTTATCGCAGATTTAAGCTGGTGGTATCTGGCGGGCATGATTATTTCATACATTATTTTATTTTATGAGCACTATATCGTATCTCCAAAAGATTTGAGTCGTTTGCAGACGGCATTCTTTACTATGAACGGTGTACTTAGCATTGTCGTATTTGCTTTTACACTGATTGATTTGGTGGTGCGTCAATACTAATGAATAATCAGGTGAGCAACCATCAAGGCAAACGAATCGTTATTGGCATTACAGGTGCGAGCGGAAGCATTTATGGTGTACGACTGGTAGAGACACTGCTGGACTTGCAGTATACAGTTCACCTGATTGTTTCTAATGCTGGCTGGCGGGTATTGAAAGAGGAGCTGGGCTGGAATGTGACCGACCGGGAAGGAGCTTTGAATGAACAATTCGGAGGCCGTCCCGGTTCTCTTGTATACCATCCGTTCACAGATATTGGAGCTTCAATAGCGAGTGGCTCTTATTTAGTAGATGCCATGATTATCATGCCCTGCTCGATGGGGACGTTGTCAGCAGTAGCCCACGGTTCGTCTGATAATCTCATGGCACGTGCAGCAGATGTGATGATGAAGGAAGGGCGTCCGCTAATCCTTGTGCCTCGTGAGACACCGCTGCATGCCATTCATTTGGAAAATATGCTTAAGCTTGCCAGACTCGGAGTCAAAATGATTCCGGCCATGCCAGCTTTTTATTTTCATCCAAAGACGCTGGATGATATTGTACTGTTCCTCGTAGGCAAAGTATTAGACAGCTTGCGTATAGAACATCAATTGTTTACGAGATGGGGGGATTCCGATGCCGGCACCGGACACCAAGACAATCACAATCGGAAAAATTAAATATACAAACGCTTGGCCTATTTTTCATTACTTTAATCCTTCAAAGCTTCTCCATTCGGCGGAGATGGTTTCCAAAGTTCCGGCTGAATTGAATCGAGGCATGCTGAACGGGAGTTTGGATATGAGTGCGATGTCTTCCTTTGCGTATGCATCAGGTGCTGAGGAAATGCTGCTGTTGCCCGATTTATCCGTTAGTGCAGACGGTCCAGTCCAATCCATTTTATTATTTTCACGCAAGCCGCTAAATGAAATCATTAACGGAACCATTGCACTGACGAATACTTCAGCCACATCGGTGAACTTGTTGAAAATTTTGATGCAAAAGGCATGGGAAGGCCAGCCTACTTACTTTGACTGTGAACCAGATCTTGATTTGATGCTGGAACAGGCAGATGCAGGGCTGCTGATTGGAGATCACGCGATCAAGGCTTCCTGGCGAAGTGAGGGCCTGTACGTAACCGACCTCGGGGAAGAGTGGAAACGCTGGACGGGCTATAGTATGACCTTTGCTGTATGGGCAGTTCGACGTGCTGTTGCTGCTCAGAATCCCGCTGCAGTGGCTGAAATTGCGAGTGCGTTCCGCGTAAGCAAACAGCGTAGTCTGTCTGACCTGACACCTGTTATTTCTGAAGCTTGCAAGGAAATTGGAGGTTCAGAAGATTATTGGGAGCGCTACTTTACGAATCTGTGTTATGATTTTGGAGAGAAGCAACAACAAGGTTTAGAGCTTTATTTTAAGTATGCATATGAACTGGGGCTGCTTGACCGACGAGTGAAGCCGCTTCTCTGGAGTGACAATACGCTGACACGGGTGAAAGAATGAAACGATTGGATTTGTTCGGTTTATTAAAAAAGGATATGAACTTCATAGAAGAAGAGCTGTACCGTAGCATTGACAGTAGGGAGCCGTTGATTAATGATACGTCGCTTCATCTACTTAAAGCAGGGGGCAAGCGTTTGCGTCCCGTATTTGTATTGCTGGGAGGCAAGTTTGGAGAATATGATCTGGACAAGCTCAAGCGCATAGCGGTACCTCTGGAACTGATTCATTCTGCCTCTCTCGTTCATGACGATGTGATTGACGATGCGGAAATGAGACGCGGCCAACCCACCGTGAAGTCCAAATGGGACAATCGGGTGGCTATGTACACCGGAGACTACATATATGCACGCGCACTATCTATTGCTGCTGGGCTGCCGAATCCCGATATTCACCGAGTGCTGTCTAAGGCGTTGGTGCAGATGTCGATTGGTGAAATGGAACAAATACGTGATTTTTTTAATGTGGATCAGAGTGTGCGCAATTACTTGCTTCGCATTCGGCGCAAAACGGCATTGTTGATTGCGGTCAGTTGCCAGTTGGGAGCTATGGCTGCAGGAGCACGGGAAAGAGTCAACTCTCTGTTGTACAGCTACGGCTATAACGTAGGTATGGCTTTTCAAATTCAGGATGATTTGCTTGATCTGTGTGGAACAGAAAAAAAGATCGGCAAGCCGCCAGGCAGTGATATGAGACAGGGCAATATTACTCTTCCGGTCATTTATGCGCTTGAACAACCCGAACTGCGGAATGATCTGCTGGCTGAAATTCGGCGAATTCAGGATGGGGACGGGCAAGGAGACGCCCGTAAAGCGGTGGATATGATCAAAAAAAGTGAAGGAATCACTAAAGCTGAAATTCTCGCCGACCGATATATTAATAAAGCGCTGAACGCGCTGGACTTACTACCAGATGTCAAAACAAAAAAGACGCTGCGCGATATTGCTCATTTTGTAACACGCCGTTCCTACTAAAGTTGTATTTTAGGTTTGCTGTGACAAAATACTTTAACCGTTTCCAATCTTTCTGTTACAATACAGATTAGTACTGTATAAATACATTAGATTGGATTGGGAGTGAGCCGATGGATCGTACGTTTTTGATGGTTAAACCGGATGGTGTACAACGCGGACTGATTGGACGTATTGTCAGTCGTTTGGAAGACAAGGGCTTCAAAATGGCGGCTGGCAAGCTTGTGCAGGTATCTAGAGAACAAGCAGAGCGGCATTATGCGGAGCATGTGGGCAAGCCTTTTTTTGAAGAGCTTGTAGGCTTTATCACATCAGGACCTGTATTTGCCATGGTTTGGGAAGGGGATAACATTGTTACGCTTTCCCGCTTGCTGATTGGTAAAACACAAGTAACAGAGGCTCTTCCCGGCACCATTCGTGGAGACTTTGCTGCACACACACCGTTTAACCTCATTCATGGTTCAGATTCACCGGAGAGCGCAGAGCGCGAGATTGCAAATTTTTTCACACCAGAAGAATTGGTTCGGTATGAAAAAACTGTAGCGACCTGGGTGTAAGTTTAATTACGTATGAAGAAGGATGGTAGCATGACGGATCTGGAACTGGGTCAGACGGACCCCGATTACACAGCGTTTATCCGCAAAATCAAGGACAGCACAGGTATTGATCTTGCACAATACAAAGAAGCACAGATGAAAAGGCGGTTAACGACGCTTCGCAACAAAAACGGGTTTCCCAGTTTTGTTTCTTTTTATGATGCCATGATGAAGGAAAAACCTCTATTCTATGAATTTCTGGATCGTATGACGATCAATGTTTCCGAATTTTGGCGAAATCCCAATCGGTGGGAAGTGCTACGGGATATCATTTTGCCACAGCTGCTTGTAGGAAAGCAGAAGCTTAAGCTGTGGAGTGCAGCCTGCTCGACTGGTGAAGAGCCCTATAGCCTGGCTATGGTTCTCGAGGGTAAAGGAATTTTAGGAAATTGCTCTATTACAGCTTCCGACATTGATGATGGTGCATTGGCTAAAGCCAAGGAAGGTAAATATTTGGAGCGTTCGCTCAAGGATGTGCCTGAGCAGGTAGCTAGCAAATATTTTAAACCAGATGGTGCCATGTATCGGATTGATGACCGTCTAAAACAGGCTGTGAAATTTCAAAAGCAAAACTTGCTGCTGGATCGGTTTGAGGATGGGTATGATCTCATTATCTGTCGAAATGTTATGATTTATTTTACAGAAGAGGCCAAACATGCGTTGTATCAAAAGTTTGCTGCCAGCCTTCGTCCCGGCGGTGTTTTATTTGTCGGCAGTACCGAGCAAATCTTTTCTCCTAACCAATATGGGCTGGAATCGACTGAAACCTTTTTTTATCGCAAAAAAGCATAAGCCTGTACATATCATCCATCGTTTCGTAGGAACTTATTTCTATTCTTAAGTAATGGATGGCTGGCTTATCAACAGCGCACGTCCTTTAGCTCTTCTGGCTGAGGGACGTGTTTTTTTGTTTATCTGCCTCAGACGTGGCTTTTCTTGTCAAAGAAAGGTGCGTATACTATAATGAAGCACAGTTAAAGATTTTAGCGATGCACAGTTTAACAGTTTAAAGGGGGAACGCGTCATGAGTTTACGTTATTTAACCGCGGGGGAAACGCATGGTCCCCAGCTAACTGCCATTGTAGAGGGTATGCCGAGTAATTTGAAATTGGATTTTGAAGAATTGAATTTTCAATTGCACCGTCGTCAGAAAGGATATGGACGGGGGCGGCGTATGCAGATTGAAAAAGATACGGCGAAGATTGCTGGTGGCGTACGTCACGGATATACCACAGGTGCACCAATTGCACTAGTTGTGGAAAATAACGATTGGAAGCACTGGCAGAATATTATGAATATTGAGCCTATTGAAGGCAGTGATGAAGAAAAACGTCGGGTTCATCGGCCGCGTCCGGGTCATGCGGATTTGAATGGCGGAATGAAATACAACCTGAAGGATCTTCGTAACGTGTTGGAACGCTCCAGTGCACGTGAAACAGCAATTCGTGTGGCATGTGGCGGTTTGGCTCGTCAATTACTGGCTGAGTTCGGGATCAAGGTGGCAGGTCAGGTCATCCGCATTGGTGAAATCGAAGCTCCTTATCGCGATTTGCCGATTGATGAACTGATTGCCGTAACAGAAGCTTCTTCGGTAAGAGTAACCGATCCAGAAACGGAGAAGAAGATGGAAGCGTATATTGACCTGATCAAGCAAGAAGGTGACTCCGTCGGTGGTGTAGTGGAATGTATCGTGGAAGGTGTTCCGATTGGTCTGGGCAGTCATGTACAGTATGATCGGAAGTTGGATGCACGTATCGCACAAGGCGTCATGTCGATCAATGCATTTAAAGGTGTGGAAATCGGCATTGGGTTTGAAGCAGGAGAATTGCGTGGTTCACAGGTGCATGACGAGATTTTATATGATGAGGAACGTGGATATCACCGTCGTACGAATCGATTGGGTGGTTTTGAGGGTGGCATGACCAACGGAATGCCAGTGGTGGTTCGTGGCGTTATGAAGCCAATTCCCACACTTTATAAGCCGCTGCAAAGCGTTGACATTGATACGAAAGAAGCGTTCACTGCACAGGTTGAGCGTTCGGATGCATGTGCGGTACCAGCGGCAAGCGTAGTCATGGAGCATGTGGTAGCTTGGGAGATAGCCAAAGCTTTACTAGAGAAATTCGGCGGGGATTCAATTGAAGAAATCCGCGCGAATATTGCATCCTATGAACAACAACTGGAGCAATACTAAGATGAGTACGCTGACGGTACAGCTTGGCGTACGTTCTTATCCTATTCTTATCGGACGTGGGTTGCTGCATCAAGCCGGAGAGTCGTTGAAGGAACGAGGAATTGCACAAAAAAGCCCATTATTGATTGTTTCAGACGAAAATGTAGCGGGATTCTACTTGGCAACATTGGAAAGCAATCTTCAAGAGGCGGGGTACAAAACGGTATCATATGTCGTTAAGCCAGGTGAAACATCCAAGTCGCTTGCTGTATTTGAGCGGGGTATAACAGCAGCCATTGAGGGCGGTTTGGATCGCAATTCAGCTGTTATCGCTCTTGGTGGTGGTGTGGTGGGTGATTTGGCTGGATTTGTGGCGGCATCTTTTATGAGAGGCATCAAGTTCGTACAGGTTCCAACTACTATCCTTGCCCATGACAGCAGCGTGGGTGGTAAGGTCGGCATCAATCATCCTTTGGCGAAAAATATGATAGGAGCCTTTCACCAACCGGAACTCGTACTGTATGACGTAGATACGTTGTCAACATTACCTTCTCGCGAGGTATCTGCGGGGCTTGCTGAAATGATCAAGCATGGCTTGATCTGGGATGCTGATTTTGCTCAGTGGTGCCGTGAACATTCGACGGATTTGCTCGGACTGGATGCGACGGCACTGGAGTACGGGCTGGAGAAGGGGTGCTCCATTAAAGCCGAAGTTGTATCGCGCGATGAACGAGAAAATGATTTGCGCGCTATTTTAAACTTAGGCCATACGATCGGTCATGCGATTGAAGCGATTGCGGGATATGGTGAGTTTTTACACGGGGAAGCCATTTCTATTGGTATGGTCGGCTCAGCACTTCTGGGTGTAAAGCTGGGGGCAGATCCTTCTTTGGTAAACGAAACGAAGGAAATGCTGTCATCGCTGCGCTTACCGACTTCTCTTCCGTCACATCTCGATACAGATCGATTGCTCGAAGCGATGATGCATGACAAAAAATTCAAAGAAGGCAGCATTACTTTCGTTGTCCCACGCAGTATTGGGCGTGTGGAGGTTGTGAAGGATATTTCCGTCTCTTACATCCGGGAAGTCATTGAACAGTTAAAAGAGGAGGCGTAACGATGTACAATCGTGGAATTCGTGGCGCGACGACCGTGACGAATAATGAAGCAAACGAAATTTTGGAAGCAACAAGCCAACTACTGGAGGAAATTGTATCCTACAATGAAATTCAGCCGGAGGATATTAGTAATGTATGGATAACGGTGACCCATGACCTGGATGCTGCCTTTCCAGCCATGGCCATCCGTCAGCTTGACGGCTGGGACATGGTCCCGCTCATGTGTGCATTAGAAATTCCTGTGGCTGGTAGCTTGCCCAAGTGCATCCGTTTGATGGTACAGGTGAATACCGATAAATCTCAGCGTGAAATGAAACATGTATATTTGAACGGAGCACAGATGCTAAGACCGGATCTGGCTTCCCAAGGGAAATAATCGTCCATTTTTTAAGTTGATGGTTGCCAAAGTAACATTCCATGAGATATAGTGTGTGTAGCAGAGTTGAGTAGAGTAGAGTTAGCCAGAGCAGAGTTGAGATGAGAAGAGTGTAGTCTAGCCAATTCCATATGAGATTACAGAGACCAGCGGTAGCGGGTAAGCTTTTGTCCGTGAAGAGACCTTCTTCATAAAGAGAAGCTTATTTGAGGTAACCTGCGCGGTTATGCAAAAGGGATAAGTGTATGCTTTTCTATTTGCTGTGATCATTTTACATATGGAGCATTCTTATAATTTCAATAAC
Source organism: Paenibacillus sp. JJ1683 (assembly GCF_053006485.1). NCBI lineage: Bacteria > Bacillati > Bacillota > Bacilli > Caryophanales > Paenibacillaceae > Paenibacillus > Paenibacillus sp. JJ1683. Next base: position 3,353,185 of record NZ_CM129820.1, on the reverse strand, counting down.
TGACAGCCTCTACCTTACGGGTAGAGGCTTTTTTATTCTCTCCATTGGGTTCTGCGCCAATTTGGAAAGGAAGTGATCTCATGTTAACGCCGCATGTGGAGCAAGTGATAGCGATGGCGAATGAATTTAACCTGATTCCTGTGTACAAAAAAGTGCTGGCTGATATGGAGACGCCGATTCGGATTTTCCGTCGGTATGCTGAGCGGGACCGTGCCTTTCTGCTGGAGAGTGTAGAGGGAGGCGAGCAGTGGGCGCGACATTCCTTCATCGGAACAGACCCATTTCTGATGGTCTCAGGTAAAAAAGGTCGATTGATTTTGGAACAACACGGTAAACGGCAAATATTAAGCGACAAGCCGATTGAAGCGCTCAAAGCATTACTTCGTAAATACCGTAGTCCGAAACTGAAAGACATGCCTCCATTTACAGGCGGGGCTATCGGATTTTTTGGATATGACCTGCTTCAATACTACGAAAAGCTGCCAGAGCACTCGGTAGATGATTTGAATATGGATGATATTCGTTTTATGTTTTGCGATCAAGTCATTGTCTTTGATCATGTGAAACAGCAAATTTTGCTGGTTGGCAATGTTCATATAGGTGAAGGGTTCCGCGAGGAGGACATTCGTGCTGCTTATGCAGATGTGGAACGCAAGTTGGAGAACACGGCGCAGTATTTGCGCAAGCAGTCCCCACCGGAGCGATTAGGCTCTGCCTCCATTCCTGATGATGTGGAACTGGGTGAGATCCAATCCAATGTGACAAAGGAACAGTTTATATCAAACGTGGAGCAGGCAAAGGAGTATATCCGCTCCGGTGATATTTTTCAGGTTGTACTGTCCCAGCGTTTTCACATCGATACAGAGGCCTCTCCACTACAGGTATACCGCGTGCTGCGCACGATGAACCCGTCGCCATATATGTATTATCTGAAAATGGATGACGAGATCATCGTAGGCACTTCGCCGGAGGCACTCGTCAAGGTGGAAAACGGCCGTGTAGAGACCCGACCGATTGCAGGAACGAGACCGCGTGGCGTAACGGAAACCGAAGATGCGGCGCTTGCTGAAGAATTGTTGAAGGATGAAAAAGAACGTGCAGAGCATCTGATGTTGGTAGATCTGGGAAGAAATGATCTGGGACGTGTATCCCAGTTTGGCACCGTAAAATGCGATACATTCATGGAGATTGAACGCTATTCCCACGTGATGCACATTGTATCGAATGTGTCGGGCGAACTGCGTGAGGACAAAGATTTCTTCGATGCTTTCCTGTCTTGCCTGCCGGCCGGCACCGTATCCGGAGCTCCAAAGCTACGGGCGATGGAGATTATTGCTGAGCTGGAGCGGGAAGCACGCGGAACCTATGCAGGAGCAATTGGATATTTGGGCTTCTCAGGCAATATGGATGCTTGCATTACGATTCGCACAATTGTGTTTAAAAAGAACCGGGCCTATGTCCAGGCAGGGGCTGGAATTGTGTGGGACTCGGTACCGGAAAGCGAGTATCAGGAGACGGTGAACAAAGCAAAGGCACTGCTCAAAGCAATCCGCACGGCGGAAGCGATGTTTCCAGCAACGACACAGCCTTACAACAGCGTCATCAACCAAGATTATTTGTACACTCCGTAACACAAAAATCTGATTCTGAGGAGGAGACGACAATGGAACGACATGACATGATACAAGTAGGGTTAAGCCGGATCATTGAAGGACAGCATCTTTCGCGTACGGAGGCCCGTAGCGTGATGGAACAGATTATGAGTGGGAGTGCTACACAGGCGCAAATCGGCGGGCTCCTGACGGCTCTTCGCCTCAAGGGAGAGACGGTAGATGAAATCACCGGTTTTGCCGAAGCAATGCGCAATTACGCTAGTCCAGTGCAAGCTGGAGAGGGGAACAGTCGTCTACTGGATACATGCGGCACCGGGGGTTCGGGTATTCACAAGTTTAATATTTCCACCATTTCCGCTATTATCGCGGCTTCGGTTTCTGTACGGGTAGCCAAGCACGGCAACCGCTCTGCAAGTGGCCGTGCCGGGAGCGCTGATGTCCTGGAGGCACTCGGAGTCAACATTCATTTGACAAGTGATCAGGCTCGCTCGTGTCTGGACCGCATCGGTATCTGCTTTTTATTCGCACAGCTGTATCATCCGTCTATGAAGCATGCCGCAGCACCGCGCCGCGAGCTAGGTGTGCGGACGGTATTCAATATGCTCGGTCCATTGACGAATCCGGCTGGTGCGGATCGGCAGTTGCTGGGTATTTATGATGCTGGCAAAACGGAAGTGATTGCCGAGGTATTGAACCAGCTTGGCTCCAAACGAGCCATGGTCGTCAGCAGTTTGGATGGGCTAGATGAAATTAGTATTTCGGCCGCCACACGAGTATCCGAGCTCAAGGACGGCAAGGTTCACACGTTCGAGCTTCATCCGTCCGATCTGGGCTTGCAGACACATTCTCTCGATCAGGTGTTGGGCGGCGATGCTCAGGTTAACGCAGAGATCATACGGCGAATTTTGAACGGAGAGCATGGAGCTTATCGTGATGTTGTGCTAGCGAATGCAGGAGCGTGTATTTATGTCTCAGGCGCAGCAGCTACCTTGACAGACGGAGTAGCGAGAGCGGCAGAAGCCATCGACTCTGGATTGGCTCTTTCCAAGCTGGATCAATTAATACAGGCAACGGGGGAATATCAATATGTATCTTGATAAAATTGTGGTGACGAAGCGACAAGAAGTGGAGCAGCTTAAGCAGCATTTTGAGATTAATAAAGCCGAACGCTTAATTGCAGATTTACCTGTGACGAGAGGATTTGAAAATGCGATCGCTAGCAGACGCAACCGTCCGCTCGGGCTGATTGCTGAAGTAAAGAAGGCTTCTCCGTCCAAAGGGTTGATTCGACCAAATTTCCATCCGGTGGATATTGCGCGTGCATATGAGGGAGCAGGAGCCGATTGCATTTCTGTACTGACAGATGTTACGTATTTTCAGGGGAGTCCTGAATATTTACAGCAAATTCGCGATCAAGTGAAAATTCCACTGCTGCGAAAAGATTTTATCATTGATGAACGGCAAATCTATGAAGCTCGTCTATTGGGAGCGGATGCGGTACTGTTGATTGCCGCGATATTGGAACAGAATGTATTAGGTTCATTCTTACAAATCGCCAAGGATCTTGGGCTGGATGCGTTGGTAGAGGTGCATGACAGTGAGGAACTTAAAGCAGTGCTGGATCTGGGTACAGCGACCTTAGTTGGTGTGAACAATCGCAATCTTCGGACATTTGAGACCCGTCTCCAGACGACAGAGGAGCTGATCTCCCTGATCCCAAAAGGGGTTACATTCATCAGCGAAAGCGGCATTGCAGGACCGGAAGATGTTAAGTATCTGCATTCGGTAGGTGCGCACGGCATTCTGGTAGGGGAGCATCTGATGCGTAAGGAAGATGTAGGACAGGCTGTAGTCGAATTGATGGACGGGGTTAAAGCATGAACAAAACGGGCGTAAAAATTTGTGGACTTCAAAGCGTTGAAGTGCTAAAATCTATGGTAAACTTACCGGTCGATTATATAGGTTTTGTGTTTGCTGACAGCAAGCGCCGGATTGACGGCGCACATGCTGGAGAGTTGCTTCGCGTATTGGATGAATGGGCCTCGGGCAGCAGACCGCGCAGCGTGGGCGTATTTGTGAACCCTGACGATGCACTGTTAAACGATGTGATGGAGAAAGCACCATTGGATGTCATTCAGTTGCATGGACAGGAAAGTCCACAGCGCTGTCGGGAGCTTAAGGAACGTTTTGGCATACAGATATTCAAGGCTTGGTCTGTGGACAGCCAAGGGCAGACAGAGCAGGGGAAGACCGAACACCGAGCAGACGAATTAGAGGCTTATGTCGGAACAATTGATGCTTTACTGCTGGATACATACGATCCCCTGTATGGCGGCGGTTCTGGAAAAACGTTTGCGTGGGATCGAATTCCCGCCTATCAGGCTTGGACTCATCAACACGGAATCCCTCTGTTTGTAGCTGGGGGGCTGACTGCCGATAACGCAGAAAAGCTGATTAGCGAGTATCATCCCGACGGGCTGGATGTTTCCAGCGGTGTAGAGACGAACGGAGTCAAGGACATTGCAAAAATCACAGCATTCGTAGAAAGGGTGAAGCAGGCATGACACAATTACCTGATAACAACGGACGTTTTGGAACATTTGGCGGACGTTTTGTACCGGAAACGTTGATGAACGCACTGATTGAATTGGAGGAATCCTACCGAAAATACGCGGATGATCCTGAATTTAAAGCAGAGTTGAACGGACTTCTAAAAGACTATTCGGGTCGGGAAACTCCGCTTTATCATGCGGAGCGTCTGAGCCAACATCTGGGCGGGGCTAAAATTTACTTGAAGCGCGAAGATTTAAACCATACTGGCGCCCACAAAATTAATAATGCATTGGCCCAGGGATTGCTGGCAAAGCGTATGGGTAAACAGAAGGTCATTGCCGAAACAGGTGCAGGACAGCATGGTGTCGCAACGGCTACCGTAGCTGCATTGCTCGGATTGGAATGCAAAGTGTTTATGGGCGAAGAGGATACGGTTCGCCAGCAGTTGAACGTATTTCGGATGCAGCTTTTGGGTGCAGAAGTGATTCCGGTGACATCCGGTACGCGTACACTTAAGGATGCCGGGAATGAAGCTTTACGTTATTGGGTGAGCCATGTTCATGACACGTTCTATATTTTGGGTTCGGCTGTCGGTCCGCATCCGTATCCGATGATGGTGCGGGATTTCCAGCGTGTGATAGGCGATGAAACACGCCGTCAGATCTTGGAGAAGGAAGGCAGACTTCCGGATGTTGTTGTGGCAGCGATCGGTGGCGGAAGCAATGCTATCGGTATGTTTTATCCTTTCATAGAGGATCAAGGTGTTGCTTTGATTGGCGTGGAGGCTGCTGGTAAAGGCGTCGAGACGGAATTCCATGCAGCTACCATGAGCAAGGGGACGCAAGGAGTCTTCCAAGGCTCTATGAGTTATCTGCTTCAGGATGAGTACGGACAAGTGCAACCTGCGCATTCCATCTCGGCTGGACTGGATTATCCAGGTGTTGGACCGGAGCATTCATACCTAAAAGATATTGAGCGGGCCCAATATGTCCCGATTACTGATCAGGAAGCGCTGGATGCACTTCAGCTCCTTTGCCGTACCGAAGGAATACTGCCTGCATTAGAGTCGGCACATGCCGTTGCACAGGTCGCCAAGCTGGCACCTACGTTGACTTCAGATGATATTATCGTTATTTGTTTGTCTGGGCGCGGGGATAAAGATGTGGACTCCATTATCAAGTATTTAGGGGGAAATCCGTCATGAATTTAATTGATCAGGCGTTTGAACGCCTTAAACATGAAGGCAAAACGGCATTAATTCCTTTTCTGACGGTAGGCGACCCGGATGTGGATACTACGATAGAGATCATTCGGCAGTTAGAGTCAGCCGGAGCCGATATATTGGAACTAGGCGTACCTTATTCGGACCCGTTGGCTGACGGCCCTGTGATTCAGCGTGCGTCTGAACGTGCACTGAAACGGCAAATTTCAATCCGCACCTGTATGGAGACAGCGTCTCTGGCTAGGGCGGCAGGTTCAAGCCTGCCTTTTATTCTGTTCACGTATTATAATCCTGTATTGCAAATGGGGATGGATGCTTTCTTTGCAGGCTTGCAGGAGCACGGTATCAGTGGTCTGATTATTCCGGATCTTCCGCTTGAAGAAGCAGAGGAGTTGGGAGGACGGGCAGCAGAGGTAGGTGTGCATCTGATTCCGCTGGTAGCCCCAACGTCTGAACAACGGATCGAACGAATTGCCCGTCAGGCCCGAGGATTTGTGTACTGTGTATCTTCGCTGGGTGTAACCGGAGAAAGAGCTTCTTTTTTTGAAGGTATAGAGGGCTTTATCGCGCAGGTCAAACGGCATACGGATGTTCCGGTGGCGATAGGCTTTGGTATTTCAAATCGTGAGCAGGTTGTCCGGTTTTCAGACATTTGCGATGGAGTTGTGGTTGGCAGTGCCATTGTGCGACAGGTGGAGGAAGCCATTCCATTGCTGGAGGATTCTGCACGCAGAGAAGAAGGACTTTTGCAAATTCGCGATTTTGTGGCACAATTAAAGCAGTAATGGGTGTCAAATATAAAATATTTAATTTAGTTCTGATTGGATAGAGGAGGAAGGGGCATGCAGCCTAAACCGCATATTGTACATTTGCCAGTATATCAGCCCGGTAAACCGATTGAGGATGTGAAACGTGAGCTGGGACTCGATGAAGTAATCAAGCTCGCCTCAAACGAGAATCCGTATGGCAGCTCTCCCAAAGTGTTGCAGGCCATTCAGCAGGAGTTTGCTAACATCAGTGTATATCCTGATGGAAGTGCAGTTGCTCTGACACAGGCACTAGCTAAACGGACGGGATTAAAAGAAGAACAATTTATCTATGGCTGTGGCTCTGACGAAATTATTGCGTTGATTACGCGTGCATTCCTCCTTCCAGGGGAAGAAAGCATCATGGCTGATCAGACATTTTCCGTCTATAAAAGTAACGTGGAAATTGAGGGAGCAGTTGCAGTTGAGGTGCCTTTGCGTGACGGTGTACATGATTTGGATGCCATGCTGTCTCATATCAATGACCGTACAAAAATTATTTGGATCTGTAATCCAAATAATCCGACGGGAACGATTGTACCCGAAGCTGAGCTGATTGCGTTTCTGAACCAAGTGCCAAAGCATATCATGGTGGTGCTGGATGAAGCCTACGCTGAGTTTGTAATAGATCGTTCGTATCCAGACGGTATTCGCTTGTTGTCAGCTTATGAAAATTTGGTTGTACTGCGTACCTTCTCCAAAATCTATGGTCTGGCTTCGCTACGTATCGGATATGGTATGGGAGCCGAGGCAACCATTCGCTTGATCAATCAGGTTCGTGAGCCGTTTAATACTTCACGGGTAGCACAGGCTGCGGCCATTGCTGCCTTGGAAGATCAGGAATTTGTTCAGGAATGTCGGGATCGTAATGCAGAGGGTAGAGCTTATTTGCAAAATGAGCTGAAGCGTTTGGGGCTGGAGTCTTTCCCGGCACATGGTAATTTTATTATGCTGGACGTACGTCGTCCATCCGGTGAGGTATTTCAGGAGTTGCTTCGTAAAGGTGTGATTATTCGCGCAGGTCATCACAAATATCCGACATATATTAGGGTGTCGGTTGGATCACAGCCGCAAAATGAGTTGTTTATTCGTGCGCTGGAACAGGTCCTGGGGGCGGAAGCGGCGAAAGTACGCCTATAATTTCCGCAGATGGGATTTGATAATAGATGAAGATTGCCATTTTCGGCGTGGGACTGATTGGCGGGTCCCTCGCACTTTGTTTTAGAGGGAAGCCGGATATTACTGTGGTCGGTCATGCTCATCTTCCTGAACTGATAGAACCGATGCTAAGCCGTGGTGTCGTGGACACCGCGACTCTTTCGGTTGAAGAGGCGGTCAAGGATGCCGATTTTATTTTTTTATGCGTTCCGGTTGGTTTACTGGAGCATTACCTCGAATTGTTAAGCAAGTTACCGCTTAAAGCGGGGTGTATTATTACCGACGTAGGTAGCACAAAATCGGCGATTGCCAAAAAGGCATCAGAAATATCTTTGCACAATGCTTACTTTATCGGGGGTCATCCGATGGCTGGCTCGGAGCGTTCCGGTGTCAGGGCCGCTTCTGCGTTGTTGTTTGAAAATGCATATTATGTGCTTTCCCCTGCAGAGGGTGTGCCTGAGGAAGCTTACAGCTCGCTGGAGCGTTTGTTGAAATATACCGGTGCTCATGTTGTGCGTGTCCAACCTGATATGCATGACGATATTGTCGGTGCGATTAGCCATCTTCCACATATTATTGCAGCAGCGCTGGTGAATCAGGTACGAAAGCACAATGATGAAAATCCGTTGTACCGTACATTGGCTGCTGGTGGGTTTCGTGATATTACACGGATAGCCTCTAGTGATCCGGTTGTGTGGCGGGACATTTTGCTGAGTAATCGTGATGTTTTACTGGGCCTGTTAGAAGAATGGAATGGGCAGATTGAGCGTTTTACTCATTTGCTGAGAACACAAGACGGAGAGGGAATTGCTGACGAATTTTTGACAGCAGGGCATTTCCGTAGTGAACTGCCAGAACGTCGTAAAGGAGTTATTGTCTCTACGTTTGATCTGTATATTGATGTACCGGATACCCCAGGGATTATCGGAAGAATTGCAATGGAACTAGGAAATCACAGCATTAATCTGAGCAATATGCGAATTATTGAAAGTCGGGAGGATGTTCCTGGCATCATGAGGCTTTCCTTCCGTCAAGAGCAGGACTGGGAGCGTGCCAAAACCTTACTGGATTCGATGGGTTATAAAGTGGTTGTATAGAAGGAAAGTATGAGTGTTCAATAAGGAGGTAGACCGCTCCGCGATTCATTTGATCTTACGATCGCTGTTGCCTGCAGATTTTCTGATTATATGTACAAAGGGGGAAATCCGCAGGCAAAGGCGAACGCTGCGCTTCTCCAGATTCAAATGAATCGCTCCGCTACGGACCGTCTTAAAAGCATCATACTTTCTGGAGTGAAGTAGTAAGAAAAGATTTAAAGCGGGCGAAGGTTCTCTTCCCGCTTTTTTGTTATTTGAAGAGTCGATGGAATGGTCCTTTACTACTTATTAATAAAGAAAAAAAAACCACCCGGGTAAAGCCCCGGGTGGTAGCTACTTTCAGTAAAGTAGCTGAGTAGGATAGGAGTGGAGAGAAACCATACTGTACTTTTATTATATGTATACGTTTTCATTTTGTCAATATTTTTTTAAAGCGTTTTCTTTTTGTTTAATTATCCTTATTGGTGCTCTAAATGAAACACTTTAATTGGATTTGTCATTTATCTTGAATAAACTTAAAATCCAATGAAAAGCGGTTTAAATGAATTAGCTGCCAGCGTTAGGGAGCCTTTGATGGAAATCGTGGGGATTTTGGACTTTTTTACTGGCGGCCATTTTGTGGTACAATGGGTAAGTCCATTTTGGATATTGAATATTGTTGGGGATAGCACCGTTAATGTTGGCACTACATAGGGTAAGAAAATAACAAATGTTCCATGATGCTGTTTCATCCATTTGCGCAGAGGGCGCAACTTTTTTTGGCCTGTTCGGTATATATAGACAGAATCGGACGGGAAAACAGCACATGTATGGGCGAGGAGGGTCTCACTCGGATGATGACAGATTCCCAGATGATTCAGGAAATCAAACAAGGTAATGTTGAGGTTTATTCAGAATTAATGAGGCGGCACCAACGTAAAATTTTAGCTTTTGTTTATCATATGCTGAAAAGTTCGAACCTGGAAATGATTGCTGAGGACTTATGCTCGGAGACGTTTTATAAAGCGTATCGGAGCCTGCATTCTTTTCGCGAGGTAGATGCATCGTTCTCCACTTGGCTATATACAATTGCACGCAATACGGTGCTCAGTGAGCTTCGTAAGCACCGTAGTGGTCAGGTTCCATTGGAAGAGAGCGGTTATGTACCGGTAGCTCCATCGGATGTAATCCCGGAGCAGGCTGTTCTTCGCGGTGAGAAGGTAGAGATGGTTCGTGAAGCAATCAACAGATTGCCTGAGAAACAGCGATCTGCGCTGATTTTGCGTGAATATGAGCAATTAGATTATCAGGAGATTGCGACTATTTTAGGACAGACGGTCAGTGCGGTGAAGTCATTGCTTTTCCGGGCAAGAACCAGTGTGAAGACGCAGTTGGAGCCTTATTTTTTTGAGCCTCTCTATGAGGAAAACGAAGGGATGAGCAGCCAATGAAATCCAGGGACGCTGAGGATTTGTTCGCTACAGGCAAAAATGTATCGAAACAAGACTCGGAGCGCAGACGGGCCAAAAGCTCGTCTGCCGGGTGGGAGCATGGTTCGGAAGAGAATGATTGGAATTTGTCAAAAGAAAGTCGATCGGCTATTCGTGATATTTCCTTTGAAATAACAGATGATAAGCTAGAGGCAATGAATCGTAGAGTCATGGATCGAATTTATGAAGAATCACCGTGGCTTGTTCCGGGCGAGCATCGACGTGCGCGTGTGAACCCAGCAGCCCGTAAGTATATGTCTGTATGGATCGCCGGCTTCTTGGCCGTATTTTTGTGCAGCTTTTTGTTTTTGAACTGGAATGGAAGCTCCTCTCAGGAAAATCCCCCCCAAGCGGCTCCTGTCATGGACACGGGTATTTTACCGACAGGCCTGCTGGAAACTACAAGTACATCTCCACAGTATCAATACCACATTAAAGATGTGAATAGTGGCATTATGGATCCGCTGGTTGCAAGCATTGTTCCTACTTACCCGCAATACTGGATGTTGTTGTCTGTATTGGCACTTGCGCTTGCTTTATTTTCTCTGGGCTGGATCCATCGGACGAGAAGAGTTAGAAATTAGCTGGCAGATGGGCTCCATATAAAATTCATTATATGCCTGAATAACACAACAGCGGAGGACTGACACAATGCTTATTGGCTTGATCAGACATGGATTGACGGATTGGAATGCGGTAGGAAAAATCCAGGGGCACAGTGATATTCCGTTGAATGAGGAAGGGCGTCGGCAGGCACGCTTGCTGGCAGAACGATTGAAGGAAGAGCCTTATCAATGGGACGGGCTTATTACAAGTAGTCTCTCCAGAGCGAAAGAGACGGGGGATATTATTGCCTCTGCCCTGCATTTGCCATTGCTGGAACCTGATGATCGACTAAGAGAACGTGCTTATGGTCAGGTCGAGGGGATGACACAGGCCGAACGTGAAGAGAAGTGGGGAGTTGACTGGCATCTGCTGGATTTAGGGCAGGAAAGCGATGCAGATCTTCAGCTTCGTGCGCTAGCTTTTATGGAGGCTCTTTGGACAGAAAATCGGGACAAGAATCTGTTGATCGTTTCCCACGGGGGTTTCTTGGCTAATTTGTATAAGGCTCTGTATCAGGAAAAATTTACAGAACGAATTGGCAATTTGTCACTAAGTGTACTCCAGCGTGAGGATGCGGACTGGGAACCGCTTTTATATAATTGCACGAAGCATTTGCAAGAGAAAAAGTGACTGCAACTCCAATACTTTGTGAAAGACCACGGCTTCTACTCATCGTAGAGTCGTGGTCTTTTTGTTTTTTAATTATACCTTTGCAAAAAAAGAGGTTTAGAGTCTGAAGATTCCGTCAAAGCTGTGGGTACAACAGGTAAGAATCATTTCCGGATGACAGTCCAGTGACGAGGCGATGGAACAATGAATCTGGCGGATATGCTGACATTTGCGGATATTGTGCATTTGAACAGAATCGCAGTGTATTACGATTGTGACTGCAAACCTAATTCCAAGCATGAGTTGATCCAAGGGATTTTGACAAAGCTCGGCAGTAGTAGTTTTTTTGAGACGCAGGTCAAGGAGCTGAGGTTGTCAGAGGTAAGGTTTTTGAATGCGCTATTGTTCGATGACCGACCTTATTTCAGTATGGAGGAATTGATTGCGATTGCCAAACAGTCTGTCGAGCAGGACGGAGATGTTGGTGAGCGACCACGAGATATTGTGACCCGTCTACGTTCTAGCGGCTGGTTGTTCAATGGTTCAACGCACAATACGAGATATTTGTACCAAATTCCTTCGGATATGAAGGAGCGCTTTCGGCGTGTTATGGTACATGACTTTCAAAACGGAATGATCCGGGTAAGCGAACCGTCGTCGTATCGGGATGAAGGGCATCTACTGGCGGAGGATTTACGGCTTTTCCTTCAATATATGAGGCAGCATGAGGTTCTGCTTAATCCTGAGGGAGCTTGGTACCGTCGCAATCAGCAGCAACTAATGGAGCATTTGCACATTGCGGAGCCGTTATTGGGTAAAGGAGGATGGCGTTTTGGCTATGGTTCCTCTTTTAAGTTTTATCCGGATCGAATGGCATTACTGTATGATTACGCCCGGCACTCCAAGTATATTGAGGAGAAGGGAGACAGGGTTGAGCTGACCGCAAAAGGGGAGGCACAACAGGAACTCGCAATTGAGGATGAAATGATACAGCTATTCAGGTTTTGGTTAAGATTGTATAAAGGAGCCGTACCCAATCTGCTTTCACTAGTCTACTGGATTGGAGAATGTGCCAGGCCATGGACTTCCTCAGAGTCGATTTTTGTGCATATCGGCCCACTGATCCGACCGTTTTACTATGATACCTCCCGTTCGGTCTTTGATCAGAGGATTATACGAATGATGCTTCACTTGGGTATGCTTCGACAAGGTGAACATTCGACAGGACCCTCAGTACAAATGACGGCCTGGGGGCAGAAGTTGGCGGGAGAGTGCCGTCTTGGGCGAAGCGACTCGGGTATACAGCTCCATTGACAAGCAGTACACATGTTGATAGAATTTCACCCAAAATATGAGAGGGTGAAGTTGATGCTAATTCACTACAACGGAAACTTGCCACAACTCCATTCATCTGTCTATGTGGCAGAAGGAGTAAAAATTGTCGGAAAAGTAACGATCGGCCAAGATTCCTCCGTATGGTTTAATGCCGTACTGCGCGGGGATATGGCGCCTATCATCATCGGTGAACGCTGCAATATTCAAGACGGTGTCGTGGGACATGTGAACACGAATCAGCCCCTGTTGCTGGCGGATGATATTTCGGTAGGACATGCTGCCATTATCCACGGTTGTACGATAGGCAAAGGCACTTTAATTGGTATGGGGGCCATTGTACTCAACGGAGCGGAGCTTGGTGAATATGCTTTAATAGGAGCAGGGTCGGTCGTTACGGAAAATACCAAAATACCACCCTATACTCTTTCTATCGGTACACCTGCCAAAGTGGTGCGCGAATTGACAGATGCAGATTTGCAGCGGATGTCACGAACGACACTCAGCTATGTGGCGAAAGGAAAAGAATATAGGATCTCTTAAACTCATGTTGGAGGTGCATCCTATGGATAAAATGAAGGTTACTTATGAGGTAATGTTGGGCCTGTCTGCTGAGATGGTTTTGGACGAGGCATTACGTAAACACCGGAGTGAAAAACTCTACAAGGATATTGATGAGGCGTTAGCCTCCGGAGATGAAGTAGCTTTTCGTCATCTTACGGATGAGCTGAAAGCAATGAGTTAGAACGCTTTTGGTAAGCTTAAGGTGGTCATTTTGACCAAGCGCCAGTTCGAGATTATATCATCAAACCTGACTGTAACGGCGGTCAGGTTTTTTTGATACGCTTGGATATGATATAGTCATTGTAGGATAGTGCCTGTACAAGGCAACTGTCGTATGAACGGAGGATGAAGGACGTGTCGTTATCTTATTTGTGGAGCCGGTCGTTCTTGACGAGCCGGCCCTTTTTGTGGCTGCTGTTCTGGTGTAATTTAGTTGGAACGGTGTATGGGTACATATGGTATGGCGGACAGCTGGAATATACACTGAATTATCACCCGGCGTGGCAGATTGTATTTGTGCCTGATAGTCCGACGGCCAGCCTATTTTTTACAATTTCTATAGCATTTTTGCTCTATCCTCCGCATTTCAAAAGCTTGAAGGTCATTCGCCAGATCATGGAAGCGTTGGCTGTCGTTACGAGTGTAAAGTACGGCATTTGGGCTTCGGCTATTATTTTGTGGGGAGTTGCGCAGGGGGGGGCCATGGTGTGGCAGGATTGGATGCTGATAGCATCTCACACAGCAATGGCGGTCGAAGCGTTACTGTTTGTACGGTTTTTTAGCTGCAAATGGATTGCTTTATGCTTAGCCGCACTTTGGACATTGTTAAATGATACGATGGATTATACCTATGGCATATACCCTTATCTTCCCAGGACGCTAACGGATGATGTGACGCAAGTGCGTACTTTTACCTACATGCTGACCCTTGTTAGTATTGTAGCGGCATGGCTTGCCATGCTAGCACGCAATCGAAAGGTATCGTCTTATCGTGAACTAGCTTGAGTCTTTTGAATGGAGAAATAGAGATGCATATCGTTATAAATCAGAAGGAATATGTATTCCAAAAATGCATCCGTGATGATCACAAAATAAAAGTAAGCTTTAATTATTTAGCAAAACAGAGTTTTGGTTTTGATTTTAAACCTGGTTTCAATTGGGGGATTGCAAACTACAGGAATCAAGGTTTGAGTCGGTTTTTAGTAGAGCAAGCGCTGAAAGATTGGCATGGCAATTGTGACGGTATCTATCTGTTTGGAAATGATAGTGTGAAGGATTTTTATCCTAGATTGGGCTTCGCTTCGGCACCTGAGTATCAATGTAGTCGGAAGGCACCTACCAGCAACCTAAACATAAAGATTGATCAATTAAATATGGAAGAAATGCCGGATTTGCAGTTGTTGAAAATGAAGAGTGCTGACTTCAATCCGTATTCACTTTTTTCTGCGGAAAACAATGAGTGGTTGGTTTTATTTTATAGTACGTTATTTTATAAAGACAAGTTTTGGCCATACCTCAATACGAGACGATTGTTGTTGCAGATTTGAAGGAGATACGATGAACTGTTACGATATTTTTGGAGCGGGCGACATTCCTTATACTACACTGTTTTATATGACTAAGCACCCAAACAGATGTAATGAAAATCCACTTATGTTTCCTATTTTGTCCAGAGCATAGCCGGTTTCACCTAAAGCCAGTTCTAGTCCCGTTAACCTTGCCATACAGTAAGGTGAGGAGGGATGTCCCATGATTAGGGGTCGGGGGGTTCATATTACGTTACGCTTGGTTTCGAGTATTGTGTTATCCATGGTCCTGCTGCTGTCCGTCTGCGTCCCTCCAGGTATGGCAGAAGCGCGCGATCAGTCAAAACTCGAAGGTAATAGCAAGGAAATTGAAGAACTGGATCATGCAGCTGCGACACTGTACCGTGACGTAATGGACGGGAATATTGAAAAAGCGCGTGTGGATGTAGCCGAGGTGAGCAGATGGTTCAGCACTGGACAGGTACAGGCCACGTTATCTGTAGAGGCCATTCATGCTCTATCCGGCAGCATCCTGGAGGTGCAGCAAGCTACACAGTCGGTTCAAGCATCCCCGGATGAGTGGGTGAAGGCAGCGGCCAATTTACGGCTTGCGACAGATGCGATTGCACACCCACGCCAGCCCTTATGGCAGCAGTA
This sequence comes from Paenibacillus sp. JJ1683, assembly GCF_053006485.1. Classification (NCBI taxonomy): domain Bacteria; kingdom Bacillati; phylum Bacillota; class Bacilli; order Caryophanales; family Paenibacillaceae; genus Paenibacillus; species Paenibacillus sp. JJ1683. The sequence continues at coordinate 3,337,973 of NZ_CM129820.1, read as the reverse complement.
TTATAAGATTTTAAGAGAAGATGTTAGCGGTTTGAATAACCAGTTTGCTAAAGGGAACATGAAGGGATTCAAAGCTGGTACCGAAGTCCTGGAAGACCACTATGAAACGATCCGTACAGCAGCATTGATCCATGGCAGAACAACCGAGGTCGTGCGGACTGATTCCTGGATTTCCTACGTCAAAGGATTGGGGGATCAGCAAAATGCAGATGCCTCAGCGATTAGAGGAGCATTGGACCAGGGCAACCCGACGTTGAATGCCTTGTTTGGACGTGAAAAAGACGCTACCGCACTGGCACCATTTATCCCGCGTGAGAGTGAGCGCCGGGCTGAATTGGCTATCGGCATGATTGTGCTGTTGGCGCTGGCCTATGCAGGTTATCGTAAATATCGGGCTGGTTTCACTGGGTAATGATGAAAGTTTGAACATTCGCATCGCTGGCTGTGGAGCCATTCATAGATGTCAGCCCATTGCCCGGATTACCGGGCTATTCCTCTTTGAACCCCTCGCCATGTACATCATGCACATCCTGAATGATGATAAACGCCCGTGGATCAACTGATTTAACAATTTGATGCAGTCGTCTTATTTCCTGACGGGACACGACACAATAGGCAACATGCTTGGCCTGTTTGGAAAATGCACCTACAGCCGGAATAATGGTAACTCCGCGATCCATGTCCCTGGTAATAATATCTGCGATATCCATCGTGTGGTCGCTGATAATCATAAAGGCTCTGGCAGAGTACGCCCCTTCTTGTATAAAATCAATAATCTTAGACGCGATGAACACAGCCACTAATGTATATAGAATTTTTTCTTTGGGTATGTAAAGTAGTGAAGCACCGATAATGACAATATCAATGACCAGCAGAATCCTTCCCATACTCCAGCCAAACTTCCGGTTTAAAATACGAGCGATAATATCCGAGCCTCCAGTAGTGCCGCCAAAGCGGAACACAATACCTAACCCGGCCCCAAGCGTAACCCCCGCATATAATGAAGAAAGTATAAAATCGTGTTCAGTCTGAAAGGTCCCCATCCATCCGAGATGAATCATTTTTTCAAACAACCACAAAAAGAATGTGAGCGACCCGATACCAACCCCCGTGTATATAATCTGCTTGCCCCCAAGCATTTTCCATCCAATCAAAAATAATGGAATGTTCAGTAACAAAGTGGAGAGAGAAGGTGAAATCGAAAAAGCATAATTTAGCAGCAGGGTGATCCCTGTAATACCGCCTTCCATCAGTTTACTGGGTATAATAAAATAAAGCAGACCGAATGCATAGATGGCGGTGCCAAATACGATGGGCAAAATCAATTTAAGCTGTTCCATAGACTTGGATATTTTCATATGATCCCTCACAGTAGCAGTTTAAGGATGGCGACTACATGCAATTTTTGCTAAATCGCAGCCTCTTATGTTTAGTATACCTTTTTGCGACAGCTTTAAAAGACAGATGACTGCAAATTGGGTTCGTTAGTTCACAATTAAAAAAAATTTGTTTTAAAATGTGCTTTACGATAACATATGAATAAACCTGCACATGGGGGGATTGCGTGTTTCATGGAAAAATCGTTAGATGAAATTCAACGTGAGGTAGACCAGTACATCTCTCAATTTAAGGAAGGGTATTTCAGTCCTTTGGCCATGTTGGCCCGGATGTCCGAGGAAGTCGGTGAACTGGCGAGGGAAGTCAATCACTCCTTTGGTGAGAAGCCGAAAAAAACGGATGAGGCGGACAATTCCATTGAGCTGGAGCTGGGGGACATTTTGTTCATCACTGTTTGCTTTGCGAACTCACTGGGTATCAATTTGACTGAGGCACATGATAAGGTTATGCATAAATTTAACACGCGTGACGCGAATCGCTGGACCAAAAAGGACACCGATTAGGCGTTTTGTACATATGCTGTACCAAACCGGTTACCCGGAGGTGCAATGTCATGAAGGCGGAGGAATACGTTCAGAAAGCTTATCAGTGCATTTTGCAGAACGATTTTGAGCAGGCGGTGGAATGGTTTGAAAAAGCGATTTCAGCCCAGCCTGATCATGCGGAGCATTATTTCCGTTGCTCGGTTACCTATGCTCGCAGTGGACGATTGGAGCAGGCCCTGGCATATGCAGAGCATGCGGTCCGTCTCGCTCCACAGCAGGATGAATATGTTCTCCATCTGCATGCGCAGGAAGCCAGGCAGTATACAGAAAAAGCCAGAAAAATGCTGGAAGTCGACAGAGCTACGCCACAGATGCGCCAGGATGCGATTTTGCTGCTCGAACGGGCAATTTCCCTTGATCCGTTATGTGGTGATGCATTTTTACTGCTCGCTTTGATTTATGACGAATTGAATGAATATAAGCTGGCTGTGCAGGCTGCTCGTGAGGCTGCAGCGCTGTTTCCTCACAATGTGCAGCTTGCCAACCTCATGAAGAAATTATGCCAGCAGATGAATGAACAAATCTAGCACAAATGGATGCATAAGGAGTTGTAGGGATATGTCAGAACCAATAAAAGTGGCTGTCGTTGGAGCAGCAGGACGTATGGGCCGTGAGGTGGTCAAATTGGTTCTTCAGGATGAGGAACTACAGCTTGTAGCCGCAGTGAACAGAACACACGCCGGCAGTGATGCCGGCCTTCTCGTCGGACTACCGGAAGCTGGTATCGCTATTATGGAGGATGTAGAGCAGGCTTTACTGGAGAGCCGAGCCGATGTCATGGTTGACTTTACGGGGCCGCGTTTTGCGTACGCACATACAGCGCTTGCTATTAAGCATGGAGTTCGTCCAGTTATCGGTACGACAGGGTTTACTCCTGAACAAATTGATGAACTGGACAAGCAGTGTCGTGAGCAACAAATTGGTGGTCTGATTGCGCCCAACTTTTCGATCGGCGTCATTTTGATGATGCGGTTTGCGGCTCAGGCAGCGAAGTATTTCCCACATCTGGAAATCATCGAATATCATGGTGACCAAAAATTGGACGCGCCCTCAGGTACAGCCATTAAGACTGCTGAACTGATCGCCGAGCAGCGTCAGGAGCTACGACAAGGCAACCCGGAAGAGGAAGAAACGCTAGAAGGATCGCGTGGCGGTTACTATCAAGGCTTCCGCATTCACAGTGTCCGTCTTCCCGGTGTGTTCGCACAGCAAGAAGTCATATTTGGAGGATTTGGACAATCTCTGAAAATTCGTCAGGATTCATATGAACGGGCTGGATACATGCCTGGTGTTAAAATCGGTATCCAGAAGGTAATGGAGCAGCCGGGGCTTGTATATGGTTTTGAGCATTACATTGATTAAGATATACGAATGAATTGATGAATGGAATTATAGAATGAGGCAGGAGGAATTTCGAATGTTAAAGATTGCATTTATAGCGCATGATCGCAAAAAGGATGAAATGGTTAATTTTATTACGGCATATGAGCATGTTTTTACAGATCACCAATTATATTCAACAGGTACAACAGGTCAGCGCATTATGGAGCAAACCAAGCTTCAAATTCACCGCTTCATGTCTGGGCCGCTTGGTGGAGATCAGCAAATCGGGGCTATGGTTGCGCAAAATGACATGGACTTGATTATATTTTTGCGTGATCCACTCATGGCACAGCCGCATGAGCCGGACATTAGCGCATTATTACGTCTGTGTGATGTACAGGGGATTCCTTTGGCAACCAACGTTGCAACTGCTGAAATACTGGTTAAAGCGTTGGATCGTGGCGATTTTGCTTGGCGTGAGCTGGTACATAAATATAAACCGGGCATTGACCAGCAGGGTGATGTAAAATGACGCTGGACATCCTGATTTTCGGAGCCCATGCCGACGATGCAGAAATAGGAATGGGAGGCACGATTGCCAAGCATACAGCCGCTGGGTTAAAGGTGGGGGTGTGCGATTTGACACGGGCTGAAATGTCATCTAATGGTGATGTGGATACTCGTATGGCAGAAGCTGAACACGCTTCAAAAGTGCTCGGGCTGGCTGTGCGGACGAATTTGGGTCTGCCTGATCGTGGGTTATATGTAACTCCTGAACATGTAGCTGCAGTTACAGCAGAAATCAGACGACATGCACCAAAAATTGTATTTGCTCCTTATTGGGAGGATCGGCATCCGGATCATGTCATGTGCAGCAAGCTAGTAGAGGAAGCTGTGTTTAACGCCAAGTTGAGACGCTTTATGCCAGAAAGTCCTGCGGTACAGGTAGAGCAATTATATTTTTATTTTATTAATGATATCGGCAGAACGGACTTGATCGTGGACATTACCGAGCATTATGAAGCCAAGGAACAGTCGTTGTTGAGTTATGCTTCGCAATTTCAGGCAGCGCCTGGGAAGGATACGGTATCCACACCACTGAATCAGGGGTATGTGGAACGTGTAAAAGCTCGGGACTCGTTGTTGGGTCAACGTATACTGATTTCATATGCAGAAGGATTTGCGTCCAAAACGCCATATCTGGTTAAGCTATTCAAATAAGGACTATATACTTACGCATGTTGTAGAATGCTGAAATACATGGGCATACGAGTGATTATGGATGGACGGAAGGAGGCAGCTTAGCTTGAATGACAAACTGAAAATTGGGATTACCTGTTATCCGTCGCTGGGTGGCTCTGGCGTTGTGGCTACAGAGCTGGGCAAGTTGCTGGCAGAAAAAGGGCATGAGGTTCATTTTATTGCCAATAGCATTCCGTTCAGATTAGGCGGGGCGTTCCAGAAGAATATTTTTTATCATGAAGTTGAGGTTAACGATTATTACGTGTTTAGATATCCGCCATATGATTTGTCGCTAGCGACAAAAATGGCCCAGGTGGCTCAAATGAAGAATTTGGATGTACTCCATGTCCATTATGCTGTTCCGCATGCAGTATGCGCATATTTGGCGAAGGAAATGGTGGGCGATCATTTGAAAGTGGTTACCACCCTGCACGGTACAGATATTACAGTGTTGGCACAGGATGAATCATTAAAGGATCTGATTCGACTGGCTATTAACAAAAGTGACGCTGTGACAGCCGTCTCCAAAGATTTGATTCGGGAGACGATTGATGCGTTGGAAATAACACGACCTATTGATTTGACTTACAACTTTGTAGATAAACGAGTATATTATCCACGAGATGCTGCTGCGCTTAGGAGAGATTTTGCCCAACCGCACGAAAAAATTATGATGCATATTTCCAATTTCCGTCCTGTCAAAAGGGTGGGAGATGTGCTGGATATATTCGACAGAGTGCAACAAAAGGTACCTGCGAAGCTACTGTTGGTGGGAGAAGGACCGGATCTTCCGAAAATTCGTTGTAAAATCGAAAGTTTAGGCTTACAGGACAAAGTCTTCTTTTTAGGTAAGCAGGATCAAATCGCAGAAGTGATTTCTATGGCAGATGTGCTGTTGCTTCCGTCGGAGAAAGAAAGTTTTGGTCTAGTTGCGCTGGAAGCCATGGCTTGTGGAGTGCCAACAATCGGTTCTCAGGCAGGAGGAGTACCTGAACTCGTTGTACATGGAAGTACGGGGTATCTGGCTGAAATCGGTAATACAGAGGCGATGGCAGAATATGCTGTAGAACTGTTGTCCGATGAAGCAATGGCGGAACGTTTCCGTGAAGCGTGCCTGACACGCGCACGTACCGTATTCTGTGATAAGCTGATTACTCGTCAATATGAAGAGATTTATTACCGTGTGTTGGGACGCGAGGTGCCGGATCTTAAACCGATCAGCGTTTAAGGGGGCGGACTCGCGTCCGTTTTTTTATTGAATACTTGCAAAGGGGGAAACCCTGTGAATACAAATACTTGGCAACATGCTGACCCAGAGATGGCTCTTCACGGCAGAGAGGTCATACATACACTAACCACAGCAGGCCACGAAGCTTATTGGGTCGGTGGCTGTGTGCGGGATGAGCTATTAGGACGTGCTATTCATGATATGGATCTGACCACCTCGGCTGAACCTGAAGAGGTCTTAGCGCTATTCCCTCATGTTATTCCGACAGGAATCCAGCATGGGACGGTAACGGTCATGCAGGACGGTCATGCGTTCGAGGTGACCACTTTTCGTACGGAAAGCGGTTATACCGATCACCGCCGTCCGACGGAAGTATCCTTTGTGAAGGACATCCGTGAGGATCTGATGCGGCGCGATTTTACGATGAACGCAATCGCGATGGCTGAACATGGGGAGCGAGTGGACCCGTTTGGAGGGGAAGCAGATTTGCGAGCCTCTCTCGTTCGTTGTGTGGGACGAGCTGAGGAACGTTTTGAGGAGGACGGGCTGCGAATGCTGCGCTGCATCCGTTTCGCCTCTGTATTTCGGTTCCGAGTGGCCTACAATACTTGGAAAGGTATGATTCGTCGCAGAGAGGGACTTCAATACATAGCCATGGAACGGGTGCGAGTCGAGTTAGAAAAGGTGCTAGCGGGACCTGACCCATTACGTGGACTGGAGATGCTGGGCCGTAGCGGATTGCTGGGCTGTACGAAGGTTCCGGTTCCCTGGGAACAATGTGACGCACAGGCGCTCCAGGAGATCGTGCAGCTGCCAGCAGAGCTGCGGTGGGGTTTGCTTCTTATGTCTTGTAGACTTAGCTCAGAGGCAGCGGACGAGCTTTTAAGAGCTTGGACTTTCTCCAACGCTGTACGTCTACGTTTGGTTCATTTATTGGAATGGGAAAACGAGCTCATCGGTCATGCTGTTGCCATAGCTGGCAACTCAGTTTCGAGGGGTCCTGACCGTATCAACGATGAGGAATTACGTCGTAGCTGGATTCGATTGTTAATTAAGCTGGGAAAGGACACAGCTTCAGACTGGCTGGAGCTTTACAAGACACTGCCTTCTTCGTTTCGCGGATTACCGCCATGGGTAGAAAAGCATGTGAAGAAAATTGCCGAACTGGCAAACTCGTGGACACAGCAGGCGGTCGTCGTTCGTATCAAGGATTTAAATATTACTGGAAATGAACTGGTTCAGGCAATGAATCGACCAGGTGGACCTTGGCTGGGACAGATGATGGAACGGCTTTTACAAGCGGTCGCTTGCGGAGATATCCCGAATGAAACAGAAACATTGCTTCAGGAAGTGAAACGGGTGATGAGTAGTGAATAATCATGAAAGATTGTTAGGCATACTGGAGGAAGGTTCATCCGATTACGTATCTGGGGAGGAGATTAGCCGACGACTGTCGGTTAGTCGTACAGCGGTATGGAAGCAGATCAACAAACTGCGTGAGCTGGGTTATAATATCGATGCCTCCTCACGGCGGGGCTATCGGCTGATATCTCAGCCAGACCGGCTGGAAGTCTCCAAATTGGCAGGTATGTTAACCACTCAATCGTTTGGTCAGCGTATCGTTATTCTGGACTCAACGGTATCCACTCAGCAGGATGCAATGCGTTTGGCAGAAGAGGGTGCGCCGGAGGGAACGTTAGTGCTTGCGGAGGAACAAACGGCAGGTCGGGGACGTCTGGGGCGGAAATGGTATTCTCCTCGCGGCAAAGGTATCTGGATGAGCATTGTATTGCGCCCCACCCAGCCCTTGGCCTTTACCCCTCAGCTAACGCTGTTAACAGGCGTGGCGGTGTGTAGGGCTATTCGCCGACTGACGGGTGTAGAGGCAGGCATCAAATGGCCCAACGATCTGCTGATTCATGGTCGCAAGGTATCCGGTATTCTGCTGGAATCTGCAACAGAGGATCAACGGGTTCGCTACTGCATTGCAGGGATTGGCATTGACGTTAATTTGAATGTAGAAGATTACCCGGAAGAGTTATCCCATGTAGGGACATCTTTGAAAATAGAGGCAGGGCTTGAAATTGACCGTACTGCGCTGATTGCTGCTGTTTTGGAAGAAATGGAGCAGCTAAGCAAGCTATATGCCGATCAGGGGTTCCAGCCTATAGCCATGCTGTGGGAGGCGTTATCCGTGACGATGAACCGCAGCGTACGGGCACATACGGGACAAGGGATGGCGGTAGAAGGTACAGCGGTTGGCTTGGACCCTTCAGGAGCACTTGTAATTGAAACGGACCACGGTGAGCGAATCCAGGTCATTTCAGGGGATATACAATTGTAGAAGCGACCTTAGCTGAGCATACGACCACAATTTTTCTGTTTCCTGTGTAAAACTTCACGTGAAAAAGCTGATATTTTTTGTTATACTGTGCAGGAGGCGGCATCGGACGGTCCGAGCTGCACTCCAAGGGCACATGCTCTACTTTAGTAAGTTTGTAAGACCATCATAACTTCATTTGAAGGTTACGTTGGATTCTGCTCTGAGCCGAACAGGACCGAGACAGAAGGGACGATCTCAAAATGAGTGTCTTTTTTGGCTGTTCGGACCTTTTGATGACGCAGATGTACAGGCGTTCATAAAAGGTTATTTTTTGTGCCAAAAAAAGATGGAAGGGAGCCATTCGCAATGGCAGGAAAACAAGCACTGAATATTGTAAAAATGAAAAAAATGAAGCAGGAGGGCATTCCGCTCAGTATGCTGACCGCCTATGATTATCCATCGGCTAAAATAGCTGAGGAGGCGGGAATTGATATCATTCTCGTGGGTGACTCGCTGGGTAACGTAGTTCTTGGTTACGATTCAACCATCCCTGTGACCTTGGATGATATGGTGTACCATTCCCGGACAGTGGCAAGAGGCGCTGAGCATACATTTATCGTAGCGGACATGCCTTTTATGACATATCACGGCAGCATATCCGAAAGTCTTCAAGGCATCCGCCGTTTGATGCAGGAAGGGCATGCGCATGCTGTTAAATTGGAGGGCGGAGCTGAAATTGCCGATGTCGTAAAAGCGACTGTTCAGGCAGGTGTGCCTGTGCTGGGACATATCGGACTTACTCCGCAATCGGTTAATCAGATTGGCGGTTATCGCATTCAAGGTAAGGATGAAGCAGACGCACGCCGGTTAATGGCTGATGCCAAGGCGTTAGAGCAGGCGGGTGCCTTTGGTATTGTACTGGAATTAGTGACTGAGGAAGTGGCAACGGCGATCTCTAAAGAACTTTCCATTCCAACCATTGGAATCGGTGCAGGACGTGGATGTGACGGTCAGGTACTTGTTTATCACGATCTGATTCAATATGCATCGCCATATTTCAGTAAACGTTTTGTTAAAACCTATGCCGATGTAGGCGGCTTGATCCGCAGCAGCATTGAGCAGTATGTGAGCGATGTAAAAGGGCGGGCATTCCCGGCCGCAGAGCATGTGTTCAGCGCGGATGATCGCGTTGTGGAGTCCCTGGAGTCCTTGTACGGTCAGGCAAAAGGACAAGCGCAGGAACAAGCTAAGGAAAAGGTGGAATCACAGTCATGATCATCGTAAGAGAAGTGGCTCAACTGCGTAAGGTTATTGCCGAGCGTCGGCAGCTTGGGGCCAATGGAGCAAAAATGCTACACGATTCTGCCTCTGTACAACAACATAAAGTCGGCTTTGTACCAACAATGGGATACCTGCACGAAGGGCACGCGAGCTTGATGCAAAAGGCGCGTGAAATGGCAGATACAGTCGTGCTTAGTATTTTCGTTAATCCGATTCAATTTGGACCTACCGAGGATTTGGACAGCTATCCTCGCGATGAAGCTCGTGATCTGGAAGTAGCACGGCGCGAAGGCGTGGATATTGTCTTTTTGCCGACTGTAGCAGAAATGTATCCACAGCCAACTCAAACCAAAATTCGCGTATCCGCTTTGACAGACCGCTTGTGCGGCGCTTCCCGTCCTGGCCATTTTGATGGTGTGACTACAGTGGTAGCCAAGCTGTTTAACATGGTAGGTCCTGATTTGGCCTTCTTTGGCATGAAGGATGCGCAACAGGTTGCTGTGCTTCAACAAATGGTGACTGATCTTAATATGAATGTGACCCTCATACCTTGTCCTATCGTTAGAGAGGCCGATGGTTTGGCCCTTAGCTCCCGTAATGTCTATTTAAGTGCGGAACAGCGAGAGCAGGCGTTAGTGCTGTCCCAGTCACTGCGCAAGGTGCAAGAAGTGAGCGAAGATATTGTACAGAACACCATTACGATTGAGCAGTTGCATCAAATGGTGGAGTCGACCATTACCTCATCTCCTTTGGCAGATATTGACTATATTGAAATATTAACATTTCCTGGCCTGGAGCCCCTTCGCCCTGAGCAGCGCCTATGTGATGTGCAAGAAGACGTCATTGTTGCGCTGGCTGTAAAATTTGGGAATACCCGACTGATTGATAATATAAGAATACAGAAAGTGGAGGTACTTTCCCATGTTTAGAACTATGATGAAATCAAAAATTCACCGCGCGACGGTTACCGAAGCTAACCTGAACTACGTGGGAAGTATTACCATAGATGAGGATTTAATGGAGACATCGGATCTACTGGAGAATGAAAAGGTTCAAATTGTAAACAATAATAATGGAGCTCGACTGGAAACCTATGTGATCCCCGGACCGCGTGGGAGCGGCGTAATTTGTCTCAACGGTGCGGCAGCCCGTCTGGTCCAGCCCGGTGATACAGTCATTATTATTTCCTATGCTTCCATGTCAAATGAAGAGGCCAAAACATACAAACCAACTGTGGTATTTGTGGATGAACATAATAAACCAGCCCAAACGATGAACAAGGAAGTACATGCAACGATCATGTAATGAATGGGAATGCGGATGAAACCCGTCTTTTAAGCGAAAAATGTGAGTGTATTAATCCATCTTTCGTAAGGGCGGGATGCACATGTTCCAGCATGTATTCGCAGAAATGAACAGCATGTTAGATGATATCGTGAAGCATTACCCATCAGCCCAGGGCCCCCGCAGACAGGAGCTGCTACAGCACTGGAGTCTGCTGCGGAGAATGAGTGACGGAATTATGGATGAGTGGCTGGCCTTTGAGGAAAAAATGGTTTACCTGCGTGCAGCAGGATTTTCTGCAGAGGCCGACATGTCTGACGCTGAGCTGCCTGAAAAGGAGCTACCGGCATTTAACAGGGGGCAGGGGTATTATCGCTTACTTATGTACCCGGAGGCAATCCAGCAATTTGAGCAGGTGCTACAGCATTTTCCGAACAGCTGGCAGAGTCACATGTATATGGGAATGGCTCATTTTCAACTGGATGATCCAGCAGAGGCTATAAGCCAGTTTCAAAAGGTGCTGCACCTGACTGAACAGCCAGGGCTAAAAGCGGTCATCTATAATGCGCTGGGTTGTTTGATGGCAAAGCAGGCTGACGTAAAAGAGGCGCAAAAATATTTTGCTCTCGCGCATCAGTTCGATCCAACGTTGCCCGAGCCACTGCACAATATGCAAGCCTGTTTGTCCGGTGTCGAAAAGCTTCGCTACGACAGCTCCATGTTGACCTGGATGTAGTTGTCAGACACCGAGTAAGACGATGCATGCCCACCTCTCTTAGGCGGCGTGTGCATCGTCTTTTTTGGCTGTCTTAATTTCCAAACAGGCAATCTTCTGCTATGCTATTATACAGAGTTATTATTATTGTATGTGTCATAAGAAAGGATTAAGCTCGAATGAAATTTGCGGTATTGGATTTTGAAACGACAGGCACCCAGTCCGCGGATGACATCATTCAAGTCGGACTTGCAATTATAGATCATGATAACAGCATTTCCCGTGTTTACGGCTCTTATGTAAACCCTGGCAGATCTATTCCACCTTTTATCACCGGATTGACCGGAATTACAGACGATGACGTCAAGGATGCACCTGCACTCGAAGAAATGATGATGGAGCTCGTGCCTATGCTGGACGATGTCGTACTCGTCGGTCATAACGTGGCGTTTGATTTTAATTTTTTGCAAAGCGCTTTGGACCGGTGTGGATATTTACCCTTTAGCGGTAGAATTTTGGATACGATGGATTTTCTGAAAATTATGTTTCCATCATTATCTTCTTATCAGCTAGGTTTTGTTTCCTCAGAGTTTGGGCTGGCGCATGACCGCCCTCATCAAGCAGACAGCGACGCGTTGGCTACGGCTGAGGTGTTTTTAAAGTGTCTGGGTGAGCTTCAAGCACTGCCTCTGATAACGATACAGCGGCTTAGCGATTTGTTCGCAGAGGAAGACAGCGACCTGGGTTGGTTTCTTGACGGCATACGAGAAGAGAAAGAGCTAGATCCTATTCAGGATTTGGAGAAACATCAGTTTTTTCGTCAGCTTGCGCTTAAAGTGGAAGATTGGACTGAACTGGCTGCTCCACGCAGAGAAGATGATCCGAATCCACTGTCAGGCGTTTCCTTTGAGCAGTATATGGATGATGTACGGGACAATTTGCGTTCATCCTTGAGCCAATATGAGGAGCGCGAGGCGCAGATACAAATGATTGAGGGTGTAAATCAAGCCCTGAGTCAAGATAAGCATTTGTTGATTGAGGCGGGTACAGGAACAGGGAAGTCCCTGGGCTATTTGCTTCCGTCACTGTATCACAGTGTAAAATATGGGCAGAGGGTCACCGTAAGCACGCATACCATTAATCTGCAGGAGCAATTGCGAGAGCGTGATATTCCGATGCTGACCAAAGTGATTCCCTTCCCGTTCCGGGCTGCCATCTTTAAGGGACGGGGGCATTATTTGTGTCTGCGTAAGTTTGAACATAAAATAAACAGAAGAGACTTCGCCACACCAAAGGAAGACTTGATTACAGCGGCTCAAATGATTGTCTGGCTGACTCTGACAGAAACCGGTGATGATGAGGAACTAAACCTGAGCAACCGTGGAGGGGATTTTTGGGAAACGGTTGCTAGTGATTCCGAGTCCTGTCTTGGTCGTTCTTGTCCATGGTTCCGCAAATGCTACTATCATCGTGCACGTCATGAAGCAGGAACAGCGGATGTGGTTATAACGAATCACTCCAAGCTGTTCACCGACGTCAAAGCAAGTCATCAACTGTTGCCTAGCTATGAACACTTGGTGATTGATGAGGCACATCATCTAGAGGAAGTAGCTGGTAAGCACCTGGGCATGCATATGAAATATTTCACACTCGTGCATACGCTGACTCGATTGTTCAAGGACAGCAAGAATGGGCAATTGCCTTCGTTACGTCAGCAGTTGGCAAAGTCGGGGCATGAGAAGTCGACGGAATGGGCCTCGGTCATTGATCAGTTGTACCCACTTGTGTTAGAGGTTAAGGAAACTTGGGACCTACTAAGCGATAAGCTGTTTGGCATGTTACCAGAGCGAACTGATGCCACACCAGGTGAAACGGGGCAATTTTCTTCGCGTCTCAAACCGTCAGCCAAGCCTGCAAAGTGGGATCAGGCGGCGGCATTGGAAAATCAGCTTTATGTAACATTGAGCGAAATTTTGCGCAAGGGCGACAAGCTGATGCTGGATGTCAAGGAAGAACATGACGATTATGCGGCGGATAGTCTCATTACAGATATCACGGGTCTGCTTAAGGATTTGGCGGGGATTAGGGAAAATTTGCGCTTCTTTATACGACTCGATGATGAAACAACCGTATATTGGCTTGAAGCGAGTGGACAATTCCGTAGTAAATCATTGCAATTTTATGCGGTGCCCGTCGATGTGAGCCGCCAGTTGAAAGAAATGTTTTTTGACAAAAAAAGAAGTATTATTCTGACATCTGCTACTTTATCGGTAGATAAATCGTTTCAGTACATGACCGATCAACTCGGCTTGCAGGAGGCAGCAGATCAAGGACGATTAATGACGTCACAGCTCCCATCACCCTTTAATTACAGGGATCAGGTGTTGCTGGTCATTCCGCGAGATTTTCCGAGTGTGAAGGGCAGTGTAGGAGATGCACATTTTGTAGAGATGCTCGTTAGCTCTCTAGGAGCGACTGCCCAGGCGACGCGGGGGAGAATGCTCGTTCTGTTTACTTCCTATCGGATGCTCCGGCAAGTGTATGAGCCGCTCAAAGAGGCGTTAGCGTCCAGCGATATTACCGTGTTAGGACAAGGTGTGGACAGTGGGAGTCGCAGCAAGCTAACCCGCCGTTTTCAGGAAGCGAAAGCTTCTGTATTGCTGGGAACCAGTAGCTTCTGGGAAGGCGTCGATATTCCAGGGAAAGCTTTGACTTGTCTGGCTATCGTTCGCTTGCCGTTTCAACCGCCCAACCACCCGTTACTGGAGGCCAAAAGCGAGTTGCTCCAGCAGCAGAAGAAGAATCCATTTATGAAGCTGTCTGTACCACAAGCAGTTATTCGCTTCAAACAGGGATTTGGGCGATTGGTACGTACAGCGAGCGACCACGGAGTCGTCATCGTTTACGATACGCGTGTGATCGAATCCTATTATGGAAAGCACTTTTTGTACTCGTTACCGGGACCAAAAATGGAGCATATGCCATCGGAGCAAATGGTGCCCCGCATCGCCGAATGGCTCCAATCCGCCCCGGAGACTGAGGCACAACGGACGGACACTTAAAGTCCGTTACAATTAGGGGGAGCAAGTATGAAATCAGATAAAATTTCAGAGGCTGTCGTACGGAGATTACCCGTATATTTACGTTATCTGAATGCACTGCACAAACGGGAGGTGGCTACGGTCTCTTCTCAAGAGCTGGGACAGAGGTTAGATTTGAATCCGGCCCAAATTCGTAAAGATCTTGCCTATTTTGGCGATTTTGGTCGGAAGGGCATCGGTTACGATGTTTCTTATCTAATTGAGAAAATACGCCATATCCTGAAAATCGACCAGCAAATTAATGTAGTATTGGTCGGAGCAGGTAATCTGGGTCAAGCCCTATCGAACTATAATGCTTATTTAAAAGACAATATGAAGATTGTGGCGGTTTTTGATGCGTTCCCGGATAAGGTTGGGACCAGAATCAATACTTTGGTCGTACAGCCGATGGATGAACTGGAAGCGACTGTGAAAGAAAAAAATATACGAATCGGGATTATTACTGTACCTGATTTTGAGGCACAGCACGTAGCTGATAGGCTGATTGAGAGTGGAATTGGAGCGATTTTGAACTTTGCACCTATCATTCTCAAGGCACCGGCTAACATTCGGATACATGCCACAGACTTTACAACTGATTTGCTTAGCCTCGCTTATTATCTGGAGGACGGAAAGGAAGAAGCACAATATGACAGTGAATAAATGGATGATTAAAAACGGCTCGTTTGCCGTGAATGGACCCGAGGCTGGGGTAATCGATGGTTTTATGATTGTGGAGGATAGCCGTATTACTTACATTGGCGAGACTTTGCCTGCGGGTGAGGAAGAGACAGAAGCAATCGACGGCAAGGGGTTATTGTTTTTACCTGGTCTGATCAATACTCATGGTCATGCGGCGATGTCTCTGCTGCGGGGGTATGGAGATGATTTGGCACTTCAAGTGTGGCTTCAGGAAAAAATGTGGCCTATGGAAGCCAAGTTTACATCTACGGATGTGTACTGGGGAACTTCTTTGTCAGTGCTGGAAATGCTGAAAGGTGGAACCACGACTTTCCTGGATATGTACGATCATATGGATGAGGTGGCTCGTGTAGCTGAAGAGTCGGGCATTCGTGCAAGCTTGATGCGTGGAGCCATTGGACTCTGTTCAGAAGAAGAACAGCGGATCAAGCTAGCTGAGGCCGTGACTTTTGCGCGTAACTGGCATGGAAAAGCAGACGGACGTATCACAACAATGATGTCTCCTCATGCCCCATACACATGCCCGCCTGCGTTTATTGAGAAATTTGTTCAAGCAGCACATGATCTCGATTTACCATTGCATACGCACATGTCCGAGACGATCGCCGAAGTTGAACAAAACGTACGCGACTACGGCTTGCGTCCAGTTGCACACTTAGATAAGCTTGGCTTTTTCTCCCGTCCTTCACTTGTTGCCCACGGCGTTCACTTGAACGACGAAGAAATAGCTTTGTTAGCGGAACGAGGTGTGGCGGTATCGCATAATCCAGGCAGCAACTTGAAGCTGGCAAGTGGTGTAGCTAGAGTGCCTGAATTGCTGCGTGCAGGAGTTACTGTTTCACTCGGAACAGATGGTCCTGCCAGCAATAATAACCTGGATATGTTCGAGGAAATGCGTCTGGCGGCACTCATTCACAAGGGAGTATCTGGCGACCCAACGGCAGTTCCTGCAAATGAAGCACTACGTCTGGCAACAGAGTATGGTGCAAAGTCGATTGGTTTAAAAGAGGTAGGAGCGCTGGCAGCAGGCAATAAGGCTGACTTTATCGCGCTAGATCTGGATCAGGCCCATTTCTTGCCGCGTACAGATCTTATTTCTCATGCCGTATACTCTGCAAGTGCCAAAGACGTGGCTCATGTGTGGGTAGACGGCCGTCAGGTTGTGAAAAATGGCGAATGCCTGACGATGGACGAGGAACGTATCAAACATGAGGCACAAGCCGCCTTTGAAGGGCTGCTGTCGCGCTAATTTAGGTGTCACATCCCCTTAGAGAGGAAGCACAGGTTTGAAAAATAAGAAGAAATGGATAGCGGTCGCCATTTTGGCCGTAATACTGATCCTGGTCAGCATTTTCTGGTATTATTCGTATGTTACTCAAGACCAGGTGGCTGAGAAAAATGCCGCTATCATGAAGGCCAAGCAATCAGGTGGTCTGGTTAGCACGACTCAGACATGGAAGTCTGTGTGGGATCAGATATATTGGGTAGTTCAAGGAAAAAACGCACAGAATGAAAATATAATGGTATGGGTTCCTTTTCAAAAAATGGAGGGGAAACCTAACATACCTGCGGCAGATCCAAGCGGTGTTCATACCGAGCTGATGAAAAACGGAGTCGACGAGCAAAAAATGACAGCGATAATTCAGCAGCAACTTCCAAATGCAAAAATTGTAAGGCTCCAACCGAGTGTGTTCAATGGCGAATATGTATGGCAACTGTTTTACGATGATGAAAGCCATCACAACTATACCTTTTACCGTTTCTCAGATGGAGCATCGACGGGGATAAAGTATACTTTGCCTAATTACTAGCGCGATGTTAAGAGTGTGGATCGGTGGCTTGGGAGTACCCAAGAGCGTTAGGAGCGCTGCGTAGTCCATTTGATCTTACGATCGCTTCGCTTCTGCAGATTCAAGTGTTCCACTCCGCTGGCTGACAGCTATGGGGCCACTCCAAATAACTTTTATACTCAGTCTATATAGCTTGGAATGATTGAAAGTATTAGAAAAAGACGCAAATACGATTTAATTCGTATTTGCGTCTTTTTACTTAATGCTCCGCAAAGCTGGACTAAAAGCCAGAAGCATCTTTTTGCCTTATCACAACTCCTCCACACATTGCCTTCGATATTAGATTTACGTTATGATATACTATATTTTATAAGTGATAGACAAAAATGATAGATAAATGAGTTGCTGATCATTATAAGATCATGCAATTTGGTTGTTTGTTGACATTCGTCCCGTTTCTTCTGGGTTTTACATTTTGAGAGGAGGATGTTGTTTGAAATTGCGTGCAGTTCCTATTGTTGTGGCGGCCGTTTTGGCAGCCTTGTTAATGTTTGGAGGATGGTTCATTTATCGTCAGGTTACAATGCAAAGTCCTCTGGAAAAACTGGTATCTCAATATCCAGGCGTGACAAGCGCTCAAATAGATATTAAACAGGATCAGGTGGTATTGAAACTAGATCTCAAACCGCAGGCGGATGTGGCCGGATTAGTCGATGTGGTTAAGCAAAAAGGGCAATCCATCATTGGCAGCCGCACCATTAAGCTGGATATCGCAGATCGTTCCAATTCAGCACTGAATCAATGGTGGTCTGAGGCTATGTTTCCTGTAGCCGAAGCGATGGAAAATAAAAAGTATACTCAAATTTCATCTACAGTTGAGCAGATGAAAAAGAAAAAGACAGGTATCAAGGCTGATACCGATATGGATTCGAACAATGTCTATATCCGACTCAGCGAAGGCAATGCGACGAAGTTTATCGTTTTGCCACGTCAATCTCAGCAAATGGGGGTATGGCCTAATGCCTAGATGGATCAAGGAAATATTAATCGGTATTGTGCCGGTGGCCATTATATTTCTCGTTTTTATTGGGGTGAATATTATCCCTCTTCTTGTTGCGGGCGTGATGCTCAGTGGCTTGTTAATGCTCATGCATGCTCGTGGCGGCTTGGCCGTAGGTGCCGGGCAAGAGCGCAAACGTAAAAAAAATGGTCCGGACAAGCTGACTTTTGAGGAAATTGGTGGACAAGAAAGCGCTAAACAGGAATTGCGTGAAGCCTTGGATTTTTTGAATCGTCATGATGAAATTTCCAAGTTTGGCATCCGTCCATTGAAAGGCGTTTTGCTTACAGGCCCCCCGGGAACAGGGAAAACGCTGATGGCGAAAGCAGCTGCACACTATACCAATTCAGTGTTTGTTGCAGCTTCAGGCAGTGAATTTGTTGAAATGTATGTAGGTGTTGGTGCAGGTCGTGTCCGTGAGTTGTTTAGGGAGGCTCGCACTCGTGCAGCCAAGGAAAAGAAAGAAAATGCAATCATTTTTATTGACGAGATTGATGTTATTGGCGGTAAGCGTGAGGGTGGACAGCAACGAGAATATGATCAGACTTTGAATCAGTTGCTGACAGAAATGGATGGCATTTATTCGGCAGATACGCCGCGGATATTGCTCATTGCGGCAACAAACCGCAAAGAAATGCTGGATAGCGCCTTAACGCGCCCAGGACGTTTTGACCGTCATATTCAAGTAGATTTGCCTGATAAGAAGGGCCGTCTTCATATCCTTAAAATTCATGCCAAAAATAAACCGATCCAGGAAGATGCTAATTTGGACAAAATTGCAGAGGAGTCTTACGGTTTTTCCGGTGCACAGTTAGAGAGCGTCATGAATGAAGCGGCCATCTATGCAATGAGACAGGATCAGCAAATGATTGCGCAGAGTCATCTATCCATGGCGATTGACAAGGTGATGATGGGTGAAAAAACAGACCGAGAATCAACATTGGAAGAGAAAAAACGTGTAGCGATTCACGAGCTGGGACATGCTATTATGGCTGAAATCGTCCGTCCCGGTAGCGTAAGTCAAGTAGCGCTCAGCCCGCGTGGGAAAGCGCTCGGTTACGTGCGTCACAATCCACAGCAAGAACATTATTTATATACCAAGCAGTACCTGGAGGAGCAGATTATGATCTCGCTCGCAGGGGCTACTGCGGAAGAAATGTACTATGGCGGTCGAAGTACGGGCTCAAGTAATGATTTTGAGCAGGCGCTGAACATTGTTCATACGATGATGACTTCCGGTTTGACTTCTCTTGGGATTATTAACATGGAAATGGTTACAAAAGAGGAACTTATGCGGGAAAATGGCGAAATTATGAATGACCTGCATAATCGGACTTTGGAGTTGCTGGAAAAGCATCGTCCTGTGTTCGACAATTCTCTTGACATTCTGATGAAGGAAGAAACTCTGTCCGGGGATCAATTTAGATGTCAATTTAGTGAAAATGCTTTATTACCAGCATAATTTTTTATGCTGGTTATTTTTTTTTACTTTTAGTCCGTGCTAAGATATTATTATCTATTGGGACATAAACATGTATTTTTCGACAAAGAAGGATACAATATATGAGAGTGACCAGGAAAGGGTGGAGTTAAGAACCATGCAATTTAAAAAAATCGGCGTCATTGGCGGCGGCACCATGGGACAAGGTATTTCTGAAATGCTCGCGTCCAAAGGAATCGATGTGCTGCTAGTAGAGCAGACACCAGAGAAACTAGACTACGCTTATAATATGATTGAAACAAGTCTAGACAAGCAACTGGAAAAGTGGGCAATCACCCAAGCAGAGAAAAAACTGATTTTATCTCGCATTGAAAAAGTATCCCATCTGGCGGAGCTCGCTAGCTGTGATATGGTCATTGAAACCATTACAGAGAATCTGGACGAGAAGAAAGTTGTTTTCCAAGAGCTGGATCATGTGTGTCCAAGCAACATTATTCTTGCAAGTAATACATCCACGCTGAGCCTGACCGAGCTTGCCAGCTCGACCAAGTATCCAGAGCGTGTTATTGGTATGCACTTTATTTATCCAGTATCCCGTATTGATCTTGTAGAAATTATTCGTGGTTTGAAAACTTCAGACGATACCTTTGAAAACACGAAAATGTTCGTAGAAGAAATCGTGGAGAAAAAAGGAGTCATGATTTATGAATCTCCTGGCTTTGTAACTAGCCGGATTATCTGTCTGCTAATTAACGAAGCAGCTCATGTACTTCAAGAGGGCGTAGCTTCTGCGGAAGATATTGACGATGCTATGCGCATCGGCTACAACTTCCAAAACGGTCCTTTGGAAATGGCTGACCGCTTTGGTCTGGATTCCGTTTTGGCTGCTTTGGAGCGGATGTTCCGTGAATTTGGCGAACTGAAATACCGTCCGTCCATCGTCCTGAAGAAAATGGTGCGTGCAGGTAATCTGGGCGTGAAATCGGGCGAAGGCTTCTTTAAGTATGACAAGGATGGTGACCGGATATGAAAATTCTCGTAATCAACGCAGGGAGTTCTTCCCTGAAATACCAATTGTATGATATGACGGACGAGTCCGTTTTGGCAAAAGGATTGGTAGAGCGTATCGGTATGGACTCTTCAATTCTGACGCATAAACCAACCAATAAGGAAGAATACACTGAAGTTAGCGAAATTTTGGAGCATACTACTGCCATCCGTAAAGTGCTGAATGCACTCACAGATGCAGAGCATGGTGTTATCTCCAGCATTAGCGAAATTCAGGCTGTGGGCCATCGTGTGGTTCATGGAGGCGAAATCTTCAAACAGTCAGCGCTCGTAACTCCTGAAGCGAAGAGTGAAATCCGTCGCTTGTTCGACCTGGCTCCACTGCATAACCCAGCATCCATGATGGGGATTAAAGCGGCTGAATTGAATATGCCAGAAGTACCACAAGTTGTGGTATTTGATACTTCGTTCCATCAAACCATGCCAGAAAAAGCTTATATGTACGCCATACCGAGAGTGTTGTACAATAAGTACAAGGTACGTCGTTACGGTGCACACGGCACTTCCCATGACTTTGTAAGTAAGGAAGCTGCCAAATTTGTCGGCCGTCCTTTGGAAGACCTGAAGATTATCACTTGCCATATCGGTAATGGTGGTAGTGTAACAGCAGTTCAAGGCGGTTTGTCTGTAGATACTTCCATGGGTATGACTCCACTGGAAGGACTGATGATGGGTACTCGTAGTGGTGATTTGGATCCAGCAATCGTACCTTATGTCATGAACAAAGAAGAATTGACTGTCAATGAGGTCAATTCGATGCTGAACAAGCATAGTGGACTTCTAGCTATTTCTGGTATCAGCAGTGATATGCGTGAAATCACTGAAGGTATGGAAAAAGGCGAAGCTAATTCTACATTGGCATTTGAAATGTATGAATACCGTCTGCGCAAGTATATTGGTTCGTATGCTGCCGCAATGAACGGAGTAGACGTAATTGTATTTACAGCAGGCGTAGGCGAGAACTCCATCGTTCTGCGTAAGAGAGTGTTGGAACAACTGACATTCCTCGGTATCGAGCTGGATGAATCATTGAACGCTATTCGTTCTGGCGAGATTCGCCGGATTACAACTGCAAATTCAAAGGTAGAAGTACTGATCATTCCAACAAACGAAGAACTGGTAATTGCCCGTGACACGTTCCGTCTGGTTCAGTAGTTCGGTCCGTAAGTGTAAACTTTATACATGTGGAACTATGGTTTAAGTACCACATGCACCAAACAGCGAGAGCAAACAGCCTAACCCAAGGGGGAGGGCTGTTTGATTTTCGGTTCAAGGAGAGAGACGGTCATGACAAATAAAAGTACGATTGCCCAAGTGGGTCGCCATGTAGGGGAAACGGTTACAATTGGCGCTTGGGTAAACAATAAGCGGTCTAGCGGTAAAATTCAGTTCCTGCAACTACGTGATGGTAGCGGGTATATTCAAGGGGTTATCGTAAAAAGCGAAGTGTCTGAGGATATTTGGAATGACGCCAAATCCCTGACACAAGAGAGCTCCCTTTATGTAACTGGAATCGTGCGAGAGGAGCCGCGCAGTCAATCGGGCTATGAATTAACGGTTACAGGTATTGAAATCATTCATTTGACCGAAAACTACCCGATTACCCCAAAAGAGCACGGTGTAGATTTCCTGATGGATCATCGCCATTTGTGGCTACGTTCCGCCAAGCAACGTGCGGTTCTGATCATACGGGCGGAAATTATCCGTGCTGTACAGGAATTTTTCAACGGCAACGGTTTTACGAAGGTAGACCCGCCTATTTTGACTCCTTCTTCTGCGGAAGGTACAACTGAGTTGTTCCACATCAAATATTTTGACGAGGATGCTTATTTGACACAAAGCGGACAGCTGTACATGGAAGCTGCGGCAATGGCGCTGGGTAAAGTATATTCCTTTGGTCCAACCTTCCGTGCGGAAAAGTCCAAAACACGTCGTCACCTGATTGAGTTCTGGATGATCGAGCCTGAGATGGCTTTTGTGGATCACGAAGAATCCTTGCGCGTTCAGGAGCAGTTTGTAAGCCATATCGTGCAGTCTGTTCTGAAAAATTGTGCGAAGGAGCTTGAAGCTATCGGACGCGATGTTTCGAAGCTGGAGCAAATTCAAGGCGAGTTTCCACGGATTACGTACGATGAGGCGATTGCCTTCCTTCAAGGTGAAGGATTCGACATCCCGTGGGGAGAAGACTTCGGTGCTCCTCATGAAACAGCTATTGCCGAAAGATATAACAAGCCTGTGTTCATTACGCATTGGCCGACTCACATTAAAGCATTCTATATGAAACCTGACCCATCCCGCCCAGAGGTTGTTCTGTGTGCCGATATGATCGCTCCTGAAGGTTATGGCGAAATTATCGGGGGTTCCCAACGAATTGACGATCCAGCATTGATGGAAGAACGTTTTAACGAGCATAACCTGGCACGTGAAGCCTACCAATGGTATATGGATCTGCGCACCTATGGTACCGTTCCGCATTCTGGCTTTGGATTGGGTCTGGAGCGTACAGTAGCATGGATTTGTGGACTCGATCATGTACGTGAAACGATTCCGTTCCCACGTATGCTGTATCGTTTGTATCCATAATCAATGACAGGATCATTTGATAAGACATCAGCGGCAGAATGGGCGGAGGGAGTAGCCTATGCTATGGAAACCGGAATGGTTCAAATTCCCTACGCTTTGCTCAAGCATTATCGGACGCTTCGGCTGACGGATGGTGAAATGCTGCTACTGATGCAGTTACTTGCATTTAAACAAGCGGAACGTAATGAATTTCCGACATGGGAGCAATTGCAGGCTCGAATTGGGTGCACTGCAAACGAAATCGCGCTTTATTTCAGTAAGCTCATGAAAGAAGGGTTTTTGCGAATAGATTCCGTGGAGGACCGCAGTTCATCCGTCCAATTTGAACGTTATAACTTGGCGGGTCTGTATCGCAAGCTGGCTGAATGTATGATCGCCGAGCGTTCGGAGCAGCACGATGAAGATGACATTTTGTTTGCCGGGAAGCCGGATTTACTGAATGGAGTATCGGAATCTCCACTTACAGAAGAACGAAATTTATTCACAATTTTTGAGAAAGAATTCGGCCGACCATTATCACCGATGGAATATGAGACGATCAGCAGTTGGGTGGATCAGGATCGGTATCCGGAGGAGCTTATTTTGCTGGCCCTGAAGGAAGCGGTATTTGCTGGGAAGGTACATTTCCGGTATATAGATCGCATTCTGCTAGAGTGGAGCCGAAACCGGGTTCGTAATGCACAGGATGCGAAAGAATATGCCCAGCGATTCCGTGGTGGCGGTCGCAATTAAAGTAGCAAACTGAGCCTTTTAGGTAGTAAATTGATGCGCTATGGCTGTCACATTGAAATGGCGATACATGGACAACGCGGAGTATCGCTTGTGCAACATGTAATGTAGGGCAGAAATTTAAAGTGAGCAAGTAGACTTTAATGATAGAGGACACACCCTTCCGATTAGGAGGGTGTGTCCTTTTTAAATTTTTTTTAGAAATATGCAGGGGAAGAAAAATTCCTGGCGTCTATAGTATTGGGAAGGGGGAGAGCGTCATTGATATAGAGAGAATCATTGAACGAATCCGGTCCGGTGATCGGCAGGCGTTCCGTGAGATCGTAGAGCTGTACAGCAAGCATGTATTTCATGTGGCCTATTCGGTACTGCATGACAGCAAGGAAGCGGAGGATGCCGCGCAGGAGGCGTTCGTTCAAGTGTACAAGTCTCTCCCCCAGTACCGGAACGAAGGGTTTAAAACGTGGCTGAGCCGAATTGCGCTCCATAAAGCGCTGGATATTAAACGCAAACAAGACAGGCGACCCGCAGAGCTTATAGACGTGGCACAATCCCTTGTGCAGCTCCCTTCCCCGGATGAAGATGTATTGGCCCGTCTCATCCGTGAAGAGCAAACGGTAGAACTATTACAAAAAATCGCCCAGTTGCCCCAGCAGCATCGAGATATTATTCAAGCCTACTATATGCAGGGCAAAACCTACGATCAAATAGCAGAAGAGACGCAGGTAGCTTTAAAAACGGTAGAGTCCAGACTCTATCGGGCACGACTATGGATTCGGAATCACTGGAAGGAGGAGGAATGGCAATGACTGACCAACAGGATAGACCGTGGATGGAAGGGCAAACGAATGACTGGCATGCATACATTACAGGAACTTGTTCGATAGAGGAATCTACCCGACTGGAAAAGCTCTTGTTGGAAGATGAACAAGCGCTGATGCTATATCTTGTCGCACTGGAGCAATTAGAGCCGACATTGGAAGAACACTCTGCCTGGATGGATACGGAGCGCTTCACAGATCAGGTAATGGCCGTTCTTCCCGATATAGAAGCTGAACCGAGTCAAATTATGTTTAAAAAACGTCGCTGGTTTGAGAAACCTGTGTTCCACTATGTTATTGCCGCAAGTCTGACGTTGATCTTGCTATCCAGTGGAGCCTTTGACAAAATGATGCCGCAAACAGGCAATAAGCCAGTTCCTTCAAAAGAACGCGTCTCTTACAGTGAAGAAGTCATGCAAGCTACGACAACCTGGCTCGATAAATTAAAGCCCTAAATAACTTAAGGGTAATATGAACAAGTTTAAAATCAACCTTCAGTTGGGAATTTTACCAAGATTCCATAAATAGAAAGGAAGTGTAGCGATGCCTTATACGGAACGAAGCAAGCTATTGGCATTTCTATTGAACATCATTCCGGGTGTAGGACACTATTACTGGACCAGAAAAGCCAATGCGTTTGTCTATACGATTTTGTTTTTCGGATGTCTGGCAGGAGGAATATTTTTGTCAGTGATAGCAAGTGACGGAACGCCTTTTTTTGCTAGTATATTTGTTGCTGCCCTTTTATGGGGACTTAGCATGCTGCATATCGTGATTAGCTTGTTACGTTATGATCCTCGTGCTGTCGCTGCTCCATATCCTCCTCATGCAGGTTCTAATCCATATGGCTTCTACTCTCCAAATGGGTCTTATGGACAGACTGGGTTATCAGGAGAGATACCGGAGGGGGCAACAGACACAGGCACGAATACCACGGGGGGAGGTATGGGATCTGGTCCCGGGTATTATCAACAAGGATACTATGGTATGGCAGGATCACCTGTTTTTCAAAAAGGATCGGATAATGAACGATTTTTTACGATTTTGCTGTCATTCATTCCGGGATTGGGGCACCTTCATTTGGGGCTGATGCAGCGTGGCTTGTCTTTTCTGTTATCCTTCTTTGGCTTTGGTGCGATCCTCATCTTTATTACTAGCATAACAAACGAATCCGGATTTTTGGCGTTTGCAGGCGTGTTGCCGATTATTTGGCTGTATTGCATGTTTGATGCGGTGCAGCATGTACATCGTAAACAAGCTGGAGACATTCTTCAGGACCGGACTTTGTTTGAGGAACTGGAGCATGGAAGAGTTGAGGGACGTCGTAGTAAAATGCTGGCTACCATTTTATCGGTATTTCCTGGTGCCGGACATATGTATATTGGGTTGCAAAAACGTGGACTACAGCTCATGCTACTGTTTTTAGGATTTATCTATATACTGGACGTGCTGCATCTTTCACTCTTTTTGTTTCTAATCCCGGTGGTCTGGTTTTACAGCTTTTTTGATGCATTGCAGCAGGTAAGCCGTTATGGGCAGGAGCAGCTGATCGACAAGCCTGTGATCGGTATGTTTGCTCAATATCATCGCTGGGTAGGCTTGGGACTGCTTCTGCTAGGTGCATACTACATCCTGATTAACGTACTTGTTCCGACACTGGACCGTCTGTTCCCGGATGGACAAATTTACAATTTAGTTGATATGTATTTAAGAACCATTATTGTCTCCCTTCTATTAATTGGCGGCGGTGTTTGGATGATGATCGGTAATTCCAAATTGAAGCGAGCAAAGGAGAAACGATAGAATGGATACTGAATTTTCAAAGAGTGAGGCTTCCTTTAAGGGAGCCCATCACTCTCAGAGCGACGTGACTGGGGCAATAGGTTTATTGGGTACTTCATCCCATAAGAATGGCACCTCCAAGAGCTCAAACGCTCCAACAGGTGTGTGGAAAGTTGGAAGGCTGTCCATGGGGCTTTTTCTGGTACTGCTGGGCGGCGTAACGTTTGCGTCTAAGTTTTGGGGAGCGGGCATACTGGATCAAGCGTTGACGTGGTGGCCTGTCGTGTTTGTTTTGCTGGGACTGGAGATTTTAATGTATACCGCTTGGAAAGGGACACGTGAGCGCATTCGCTATGATCTGTTCAGTATGTTTATTACGGCGATATTGGTTTTTTGTTGTATCGGATTTGCCTTAGTCAGCTCATTGGGCATCACTCCGCAAGTCAGAGAAATGATGAGTTCGGTTCAGGAAACAAGGACTCTCCCAGACTGGCATGAAAAACTGCCTGCCGGAGTGACCAAGGTGATTGTACAGGGAGAAGATCCCTATGCGGTCAAAATTGACGCAACCACCTCACCGGAGGTGCATGTGTTCGGGAATTATATATATACAGGCAATGAGGATGATTTCAAAGGAACGGAGCTGTATCAGACAAAGCAAATTGGAGACACACTATATGTACTTCTCAGCCAGGTTCCCACACGTTTTATGCAGACACATCATCAGCTTGACGTTACCATTGCTGTCCCTGAGGGAATAGCGGTTACTGTGCGTGACATTCAGGGGAATGTGATTGAAAAATAGAGAGGGCTTCTAGCTTCAGCTTTACATTTTGTATCATTCACGCGATACTTGTTAGGGAAGCCTGAGTTGCACCATGTGACTGGTTATAAGATGTAGTTGCTTACCAGGCGTAACTTGATGATATACATTCGAGGCGAATGTAGTCGGAAAAGAGGGGAAAAATGATTTCTTTAAATCCTGACACACTTACAGAGCGTGAAAATTATAAGCTGTTGACCGGGAGTATTATCCCAAGGCCGGTAGCGTTTGTAACGACTTTGAGCAGCGAAGGGGTGCTGAATGGTGCTCCGTTCAGTTATTTTTCCATCGTTGCCGCCGAGCCGCCACTGCTGTCTGTATCCGTACAGCGTGTCGATGGAGTTTCTAAAGATACAGCGCGTAATGCGATGGAGCACAATGCTTTTGTCGTACATATTACAGACGAAGACAATGTGGGGGCAGTGAATGTGACGGCTTCTCGTCTGTCGCCGGAGGAGAGTGAGGTTACACTGGCAGGTCTCACCCCAATAAAGAGTACAAAAATTGCAGTTCCCGGTGTGACTGAAGCGAAAATACGTATGGAATGTATTTTGGAGAAGGTGATACCGCTGGGAGGCAAGGAGGACACACCTGCCTGTGACCTATTAATTGGGCGCGTAGTGCAGTATCATTTATCAGAGGAAGCGTACCAAAATACATATGTGATTGCCAAGGAGTTGCGTCCGGTGAGTCGGTTGGCTGGAAACAACTATGCAAAGCTAGGAGAGCAATTCACGCTGGAACGTCCCCAATAGGGGACGTTGTTTTTTTTTACAACATTGAATAAAAGAATTATCAGGCAACGAAATGTTCAGAGAGGATTGTAGGATTTAGAAGAACAATTGTTTAAAAAGAGTCTCTACTTGGTTGGAGTACCCTGATGAAAAAACATTTGCCATCGCCCTTCATTTAATTTCCAAATTGAACTTCTTAATGATTTAATTCCGGTATCATTTGACTCAGTACAGTATGTTGCATGCACAATTTCTGAAGATAACAACCTTATGTTAAAGTCAGTAATTATAAATGGTATATGGTTCAATGGAGACCTACTCTTTAAAAAGGTTAATTGCATTGACTTGTCGTACTTTCTACCCGACGAACCATACTCAATATAGTCATGAGCTAATAGTTTTTCAAAATCCTCTCTTCGAGCATGCATTAACTGCTTTTCTAAACTTAATATTATATCTTTTAATTCTTTACTCAACTTATCACCCCAGGTTGCCTTTCAATTTTCAGTGATACCTTCATGGGATTAAAAAAGTCCATTTGAGAAAACAGGTTAGTTTTTAGGTAGCCAGTAGGATAGGTTGCTTTTTTTAAATAAAAAAGAGAACGTTCCGTGCTTTCGCTAGGTACCGTTCTCAATATTCATTCAATGACCACTTTTACCATTCAATGATACGCATCTTTAATATATATAATTTATTCATTTTGAAGTTTTCAGTAGCAAGGAGCGATAGGTCGTTTCAAACAGAAATTCAAACGCCTCCAGATGCTTTTTAGCTTCAAACACATCACGACCCCATGCATAAATGCCATGATTACGCAATAAAATGCCTGGAACCTGATCATTCAGCACGTCTGATACCAGCTTGGCAATCGAGGCGATGTCAGCATAATTTGGCAGTACGGGAATCTGAATGGCGGCATTTTCCTCCCAAATGTTAAAAGCCTTAATGAGCTCGATGCCTTGCACAGGTACAAAGCCCTGCTCACCGTAATATTCGGAAATCAGGTTGTTAAACACGGTATGCACATGAAAAACTGCTCCACAGCCTGTCAGGCGGTAAATTTCGCAATGGATGAGCGTCTCTGCACTTGGCTTGAGGTTTGTGGCTTCTGCCGCTTTTCCGTATTGGTCTACGAACAGAAAATCCTCAGGAGTACGTTTGGTCTTATCCTTGCCGCTAGCGGTGACTGCAAAATAAAATTGTTCTGGGTGAAAATTACCGATTCGGATCGACAGATTACCGCTTGTACCTGGGAACCAGTTGCGAGAGGCGAATAGCTCCTTGACATCAGCGAGTTCTTCCAGTGAACGGCGTTTTTCCTCAAACGAAATGTCTGCCAAGTTAAAACTCATTACAGTACCCCCTGCTCCTGTTTTTGCTTTAAATCCTCGATAATATCGTCAAATGTCTCAAAGGGTACATGCGGTACGCCAAGCTCTTGACACTTTAATGTCAGATGTGAGCGGGAGTACACAAGGTCGGCAATTTTGGCTCCTTCAAAATCTGTCAGGCTGTCGCCAATCAAAATCCGTTCGTATTGCTCGGGAGGGTATTGACGAATGACGGTCGTTTTGCACATGCCACAGTCATTCTTACATGGCTCCTCACACCGATGCGGCCACGTGATCTGGATGTGAGCCCCGGAAAAATCCGCTCCGTTGCAAAAAATGTGATCCTGCGGGATGCCGAACGGTTCTAGCAATGGATCAATAAAAAAATCAATGCCGCCGCTAGTAACGAAAAATTCAATCTGCTGCTCTCGTACAAAGTCCAAAAAGCGTGCAAAGCCCTGACGTATACCCGCTTGTCCAAGTACATATGAGATAACGTCTTCCTTAAGCTTCGAAGGCATCAAGGCGAACATCGCACCTACGCCTTCACGAATGGACATATGCCCGTTCACAATTTGATGCATGATGGGCTCATAGCTCACAGGCTTAAAATGCTTCATAATAGCGACAATATTATCACTGTTCGTAATGGTCCCGTCAAAATCACAAAAAATGACGGGCTTCTTGGCTGTGCTCATCGTTCGCCTCCCCAGGTGTCGAGCGCAGATTGCAACTCAGGATGAGTGCGGGCGTATTGGGCCAGCGGGACATTCTGCTGCACCGCCTCAATCGCCTGCACAAAAGCGCGCCCACCAGCTTCCGTACCCAGTGGATGTCCGTGAATACCGCCCCCGGCGTTAACCAC
Source organism: Paenibacillus sp. JJ1683 (assembly GCF_053006485.1). NCBI lineage: Bacteria > Bacillati > Bacillota > Bacilli > Caryophanales > Paenibacillaceae > Paenibacillus > Paenibacillus sp. JJ1683. Next base: position 3,307,822 of record NZ_CM129820.1, on the reverse strand, counting down.
CACATCAGTACCAAAGTCGCGTACAATGAGTGGCACCAGACCTGGGTGTATCCCTGCGGAAGGGACAGGCATGCTGGTCTTCAGCGGTAGAGCAGGGGTGATCAGCTCGTCGCGAATCGCCATGTTTTCCTTACGCGGCATTGTCACTGAGCCATAGGGGGAAGGGAAGAGAACGAGATCAGCACCAGCTAGCCGCATAAGCTGACCAAGCAGGACGGACGCCGATATACCATAATGAGGTGATGGGTATGCAGCACCTGCTAATGAAGGATGGGCTGCAATCGGTACCGAAACGGCGGGATCGCTGCTAAGCTCATGCAGCACATCATAACCATAGGCCAGCACGTTAAACAGTAACGCGTTCGCGCCTGCGTCAATAGCCTTGAGGGCTTGCGTCTTGAGCTGCGAGGTTGGACCGGTTAAATTAGCGGCATACAGCAGCTTTTTACCAGTTTCACGTTCAGCCGCTTCGGCAGCCCGGATACAGGCTTCGACACGTTTTTCAATCGGCGTCAGCCCATTTTCAAACAAGATCTCGTCATCTTTGATCAGATCAACGCCGCCGAGAGCCTGACGGGTAAACTGTTCACGCAGTTCGTCCAAATTGAGCCCAATTATGGATTTGAAAATGCTCATGAGCAGAGGCCGGTCATACACGCCAAGCTGCTCACGCAAGCCGCTGATACCGAATTTCGGACCTGAAAAAGCAGAGAGGAATGCTTCCGAGAAACCCAGCTTCGTCAGCTTAATTCGGCCATCCATCGAAATTTTGCCGAAGACCGTAACCAACAATGCGGGAATATCACGGCTGAAATTGACATCCGGGTAAGCGATCGTTAAGTCGGCGTACCGCTCACCGGGACCTCCATCGTGAATATCCACAGATTGAACAGAGCCGAGATGCTTTTGCATCGCATCCCGCTTGGCCTGCGGGAGCTCAGTCCAGCTGCCCACCGTCATGCCGATGGCAATAGATTGGGCCTTTTGCTTAAAATCAGCTTTGTCATCGTATATTCGGTAGGTCGCCAGGCAATAGCTCACTCAATTCCCTCCTTAAGTACAGCTCCCATCTCGCGGGATCGTTCAGCGCAGCGCTGCACCGCCGCAATCACCGTTTCGTAGAAGTCACCTTTGTCCAGTGTTTCCAATGCAGCTACCGTGGAGCCATTAGGAGACATGATTTTATGACGAAGGGCAGAAGGCTCCTCTCCGGTTTGCTGGACCATGCGTGCTGCGCCAAGCGCAGTTTGCACTGTTAGTTCATGCGCTTGTTCAGGAGTCAAGCCACCGCGGATTCCCCCGGCAATCATCGCCTCCATTAAGTAGTAGACATAGGCAGGGCCGCTTCCGGAAATGCCGGTCAGTACATCCATTTTCTCTTCCTCTATAACCGTTACTGTACCTACGGATTCGAACATCGTAAGCACGTTTTTACGTTGAGTTTCGCTGATCTCCTTGGAAAAACTGATGCCTGTGGCTCCCAGTCCAATCGAACTGGATGTGTTGGGCATCGTTCGTGCGATTGGCTGTTTGCGACCAAGCAACGTTTGCATGGTACGAATAGACAACCCGGCGATGACCGAAATGATCAGCTGTTCATCTGACAGAAGGGGACCGAGCTGTCCAAGTGCCCCGGCAGCATCTTTAGGCTTCATGGCAAGCACGATCACTGGAGAATGACGCAGCAGTTCCGTTTTGGCTGCATCCTCAGTTTGGAACAATACTCCGTATTGCTGTTGGAGTTCTTCAAGACGAGCCTGATTACTGCGGTTGATGACGGTAATACCGCCACGTTTAACGACAGAACGATTCGTCATCCCACGAATAATAGCCTCAGCCATTGAACCTGCACCGAAAAACGTAATTTGCTCGTTAATTAACACCTTTGTTTGTGATTCACACATGGATTCATACCTCCAAAGATACGGATTGATTTATGATATTATTCCCTGATTTGTCCAGTACCGTACACGCGGTATTTGGTTGAAGTCAAGGCAGGCAACCCCATAGGGCCGCGGGCATGTAATTTTTGTGTGCTGATTCCGATCTCGGCACCAAATCCAAACTCGAAGCCATCCGTGAAGCGGGTGGATGCATTGTGGTACACGGCTGCCGCGTCCACTTCTTGCAGAAAACGCTCAGCATGAGCTTTATTCTCAGTAACAATACACTCTGAATGCATCGTGCCATACCGGGCAATATGCTCCAGTACTTCGTCCAAATTGTTTACGACTTTTACATTCAAAATGTAATCATTGTACTCAGTGCCATAATCCTCTTCCGTCGCAGAGACAGCCCAAGGAGCTAGTTCTCGTGTCCGTGCACATCCGCGCAGCTCAACCCCAGCATCACGAAAACGTTCAGCCAATCCTGTTAAATGTGCTTGGGCATAATCCGAGTGTACGAGCAGTGTTTCCATTGAGTTGCACACGGACGGTCTTTGTACCTTCGCATTGAGTGTAATCGCTTCGGCCATTTCTACATTCGCTGTAGCGTCCAAGAACGTATGGCATACGCCAGCCCCGGTTTCGATGACAGGCACGGTAGCATTCTGAACAACATTTTGAATGAGTGAACGCCCGCCGCGTGGAATAATCACATCCAGCAAGCCGTTCAAGGTGAGCATTTCGCTGACGGAGGCACGGTCTGAATCTTCAATGAGTTGAAGCGCCTCGCGTGGCACGGCTGTTGCGTCTAGCGCCTGCTGAAGCACTTCAATGATCTTGCGGTTGGAGGAGAGAGCAGCCGAACCCCCGCGCAGCACAACCGGATTGCCTGTTTTCAAGCACAGACCCGCTGCATCCACAGTCACATTTGGACGCGCTTCATATATGATTCCGATGACACCCAGCGGTACACGTATTTTCTCAATCCGCAGACCATTTGGACGTTCAATTTGCTCAAGCGTGTCGCCGACCGGATCAGGTAGTGCCGCAATTTGCCGCAATCCTTCAGCAATAGCTTCAATTCGTTCCTCGGTCAGCTTGAGGCGGTCGAGCAGCGATTCCGACGTTCCCAACTCCCGACCACGTTTTAAGTCCATATGATTCGCTGCAATCAGCTCTTCTGCATGGTTTACTAGAGCTTCAGCCATAGCAAGCAATGCTTCGTTTTTTTGTGCTGTAGTCAGTCGGTTCATAACCCCGGCACTTTTTTTCGCGAGACTTGCTTTGGTTCGTACTTCGCTGAACTGGTTATCCTCTGTTATTGCTGTGTTTGTCGTTAAATCACTCATATTATGGCCTCCCTACATACATAATGTAATCCATTCATCCCTGTGGATCACCTCAAGCCGATGGATGGGACCAATTTTGCCCACAACCTCACCGCTAGGTAAACCTTGTACCATTTTAAGCTGTTCATCATCATAATTGACGATGCCGCGTCCTAATACCTTATTTTCCGGTCCCAGTACCTCAACGACATCTCCAGCATGAAAGCTGCCTTCGACACGTCGTACGCCAACCGGAAGCAGACTATGTCCTCCGTGTACTAACGCTTCTTCGGCCCCTTGGTCTACATGCACCGAGCCCAGAGGGGTGGACATAAAGCCAAGCCATTGTTTTTTCATCGGCAGTGAGGAGAGGTGAGTATCAAAATAAGTGCCCGGTCCGTGTCCTTCGACGGCTGCGTCCAGATCACCATTTTCGCTTACCCGTCCCACATATACAGGCACACCGCCGCGTGTAGCCACTTTGGCAGCCTCGATTTTGGATCGCATGCCGCCAGTTCCTACTGCTGATCCAGAACCTCCGGCTAATGCATAAATCTCCTCTGTAATTTCCTCGATACGTTCAAAACGTACAGCGTTTGGATGTTTGCGCGGGTCAGCCGTATATACGCCATCGGTATCCGTAATGATAATCAAATGCTGGGCTTTGACCAGATTGGCAACTAGTGCAGACAGCATATCATTATCGCCGAATTTCAATTCGTCAATCGATACGGTGTCATTTTCGTTAAAAATCGGGATAACCTGCTGGCGCAGCAATTCTTCTACAGTCATTCCGGCATTGTTCATCCGTTTGCGGCTCAGAAAGTCACTACGGGTCAGCAGAACCTGCGCGATTACGAGGTCAAAATTTTTAAAAGCCTGCTCATAGGCTTGCATGAGAAGAGCTTGGCCGACGGCAGCTGCTGCTTGCTTTTCATGCAGCAGTTTGGGCCGAAAGGGATACCCAATCTCCCGAAATCCGGCAGCTACAGCACCTGATGTAACCAGCAGCACTTCATGGCCTTTTGCACGAAGCAAGCTGATTTCCCTAGCAAAATAAGCGATGGCTTCCCGATTCAGACCACCTTCCACTCCAGTCAGGGAGCTACTACCGATTTTAATGACGATACGTGTTGACAAGACGTCCACTTCCTTAATTTTACTCTTTTTAATGCAAAAAAACTTCCATCCTTTGTATGCAAAGGACGAAAGTTTGTGCTTCCGCGGTACCACCTTCATTGATGATTCATGATCATCCCACTTAAAACCTGTTAACGGCAGGAACCGCCTGATTGCGCAGGGCGCTCGGGGATAGGAGTTGGGAGAGAGTCCAGGTAAATTCTTGCAGCCTATCGGAATTTACTCTCTGAACAGGACTGAGCCTCTCTTAGTAGTCCCTTCAACGCGCTAAATGATATTGGATACAGAATACCACGAAAAGACTAGGTTTGGCAAAGAAGTTGTAGCTGGAAAATACGGCTTAACCAAACAGGTTTAGCTTGCCAATTCGATCAGCCGCCTCGGCCAGTCGGGCTTCTGAGCTCAGAAGTCCTGCTCGCACATATCCTTCGCCGCCGCTACCGAACCCAATCCCTGGAGCGACAGCTACCTTGACTTCACGCAGTAGCAGATCAGCAAAAGAAGCCGAAGTATAGCCCTGCGGCACAGGCAACCAGCTGAAGAAGGAGCCGCTTGGACGCGTCCCCTTCCAGCCTATTTGACCAAGGGCATCATAAAAAGCGTTGCGGCGTGATTCATAGCGAGCAACCAGCTCGGTTACGCATTCCTGTGAGGACGTCAGAGCTGTCGCCGCTGCTGCCTGAATACCTCCAAACAGGCTTACATAAATATGGTCCTGTAGCAAATTAATCAGCGAGATGATCTTGGCATTACCGAGCGCGAAACCAACACGCCAGCCGGCCATGTTGTATGTTTTGGACAAGGTATAGAACTCAATCCCCACATCCTTAGCCCCCTCGGCCTGTAGGAAGCTTACAGGCCGCTTGTCATCGAATCCAATAGCGCCATAGGCAAAATCACTGGCAACCACAATACCGTTACGTAGCGCAAATTCAACCGTATCCTCGTAAAAGGAGAGTGGGGCAGTTGCCGCAGTGGGATTATTCGGATAATTAAGGAACATTAATTTGGCGCGGCGGCGATCTTCTTCGGCAATGGCTTCATAATCAGGCAGAAAACGGTTCTCTTCCTTTAAGGGGAGAAATGACATTTCCGCTTTAGCCAAGGCTACGCCAGACCAGTAATCCGGGTAGCCGGGATCAGGGACGAGACACACATCGCCGGGATTGAGCAAAACTTGCGGTAGCTGAACCAAGCCTGTTTTTCCGCCAAACAGGATGGCGACCTCGCTTTCCGGGTCAAGCGTTACACCGTAATCCTCCTGATAGCGCTGGACGATGGCTTCTTTGAGAAAGCTGTAGCCGCGGAAAGGAGAATATTTATGATACAGCGGGTTATCCGCTGATTCCTGCAAAGCTTTTACAATATGAGATGGAGTAGGAGTGTCCGGGTTTCCCTGTCCGAGATTAATGACATCATGCCCTTCTGCAATTTCACGGTTTACATTTTGTACAAGTGTGGCAAAAAATTGAGTGGGTAACTGTTTCATGACGTCAGCCGAGGGAATAGAAAAATGAGTCATCAATGTACACGACCTTTTGGAATAGTTTAAGAAACAATCTATCACGATTTTACCGAGTTGTATAGGGGGAATTGAGCTTGTATGGTTGCGTAACCCAGACTAATCGGGCTATGATGGGAGAAAATACCGGACAATGGGACACGGGAAAAGTTCCGGCTCATAGAGAGGATGAAGAACTTTGACGTATCAGGAAGCTCAGCCATTCGGTGTGGCACTTATACAAGCTCATATAGAGATAGGAAATCCTCCCGAAAACCACAATCATATCCGTTCTTTAATGGAACAAGCGGTAAAGGCCGAACAAAAGCCAGATCTGATTGTTCTACCGGAAATGTGGAATACAGGTTATGCCTTGGATCGCATTCATGAGCTGGCGGACGAAGAAGGCACGGAGACTCGGGCATGGATAGCGGCATTTGCCGCCACTTATCAAGTGAATGTAGTAGCAGGGTCGATCGCAGAGAAAAAAAGCGACGGTCATGTATACAATACGATGCTCGTTTTTGACCGTACAGGCAAAGAAGTGGCGTCGTATTCTAAAATTCATCTGTTCCGACTTATGGATGAAGAGAAATATTTACAGCCTGGCGAGGAGAAAGTTGTATTCGCACTGGATGGTGGAATACAGGCTGGGGCGTCAATTTGTTACGATATCCGTTTTCCTGAGCTGGCTCGCAGTCTGGCCCTGTCTGGCGCAAATTTGCTGATCGTACCTGCAGAATGGCCTCATCCCCGGCTTCACCACTGGCGTACCCTGCTGACCGCACGGGCTATTGAAAATCAGATGTATGTCATTGCTTGTAACCGGGTAGGTCGTAGTGGAGATACCGATTTCTTCGGGCATTCGCTCATCATTGATCCATGGGGAGAAATGATTGCCGAGGGCGGAGAGCAGGAGGAGATTCTCACAGGCTCAATTGAGTCTGCCTTGGTTCAGGACGTGCGTGGGCGTATTCCAGTGTTTGAAGATCGGCGTCCCCTGCTGTATGACCGATAGTCAGTATAGAAAGGATAATCCATGCTTAAGGAACGCATTGAATTTTTGTGTAAAAAGAAAAACCTATCCCGTAAAGAGTTAGTAGACGGATTAGTTACACCTGCACATTTTGCGAATATATTGGCTGACCGTTACCCGCTGGCTGAGGATTTAGCTGAGCAAATTGCTGAACGTCTAGGTGTACAATCTTCCTACCTATTACGTGCATCGGCAGAGGATGAGGAGACGCTGGCTACAGCGGATACGATTTTCACAGAGCTGTCCAAGCTGGCTAATCCCGCTACGGAAAGCTATGTGGATCAGTTGGAGGATCGCAACGATTCGCTCGTGGTGGAAATGACGACTTATTTGATGAAGGCTGTTTATTTCCAGCAGCTAAATGATCCAACAGCCTATGAATATTTGCATCAAACCTATTTGAATTTTTATTTGGAGAGGTTTGGTCGCTCGGATGAGGTGGAGTTGCCCGCACCACTAAAAAAAGCAATTTTATTTTATAAAATTCAATATTTCCGCTCTAAAAATCATTATTATGATGTACTAAATAACGTTACGCAGCTCATCCGCCTGGTGGATGAGGGAACCGAAAACTGGCTGAATGCGCAAAACATTATGATGGAGGCCTGCATTCAGGTCAAGCAATTTGATCAGGCCAAACAGGTGTTTGAGCAAACAATGCGCAGGGTATATGATGATCGGCTCTTTCACCGTCTGACGGGCCTGTACGTGACTTATAGCGGATATTGCTTTGCTATGGGTTCTGTACAGGAAGCACTGTTAACGTTGTCTATGGCGGAGGCGAATTTGGTCTATTTGGAAAATGCGGCAGATATGCTTACGACGATCCTGAACAATCGGATTATTATGCTGACGTCGATTGGCGAGCTGGATAAGGCCTTGGAGGAAGTAGTGCGTTTTGAAGCATTGGTGAGTCGGGAGCGAGAGGAAATGCAACAAATGATGCTGCCCGTTACGCTGATATACCGTTGTGAGATTGCATTTACCCGAAAAAACTGGGGACTGCTCTCACAGCATCTGGATCAGCTACGTAAAACTAATCTGACAACGGATCAGCAAATGGGGCTTGATTTTTATGAAAGCCAGCTTGCGCTTGCCCAGGGAAAACAGGATGCTTTTTGGACGCATGCTCTGCAATGTTTGCCTTATTTTGAAACTCTCCAGCATCCAGCGCGGCTTGAGCAACTATATGAAACGCTGGCTGTAGTATCCGAGGACAGTCGTCGCTATAAAGAATCATCAGCGTATTATCGTAAACTGGTCTATCTTTTGCGTAAAAAATAGGCTGAATGCACTCGTTTTTCACAAAACATTCAGATGATCGTGCAAAAGAATGCTCTGAAGTGCGCAAAATTTTGTGCAAACCGCCCCAAAGCTCAAAACTAAACCGACAAAAAACAGTTTAAAGCTGCTGTTTTTTCGGTTTTTTTGTATGCGTCAAAACGTATTGTGGTGTTGGATACCGTCTTCTATACTGAATTCATAAGGTACAACAATACAAAATATGAGGTGCAACCACATGATGAACTTTTTCGGTAAGAAGAAAAAACAGCAGGATGCGATAGAACATGCAGATCAACTGATGAATAAGGGCTTGTCCGGATTATTTATGAAAGGTCTGGTCCCCAAAGAGCATCGGGAACAGATCAACCAGAGCTTAAACTCGGCAAGACAAGCTCAAACGGCGGCTAACGGAGGCTTGGCGATGGCAGCAACTGCGGTTGTGATTTCGGTAACAGATACCGGGAAGCTCGTGAATTTTGATCCGATTGTGGTGCTTGTACTAGATGTGACGGAAGTTAGCGGCAATCAATACCAAAAAACGCTGGAAACGCTCGTATCTAAGCTGCAAATTCCGCGACCTGGAGATGTGGTGGGTCTGGGTAGCAATCCGGCAAATCCATCAGAGCTGATTTATATGGGGCTGGTGACAGCGTAAATGATTGGCGGGCGTTTCACCATTCTTGCGAGCACATTTTTTTAAATAAATGATTGAAAAAGGGGTTTTGGAGAATGAAAGGATTTTTGAGTTTGATCGGGGTACTTCTGGTGTTTGGGGTAGGATTTTCGCCTTTTCTGGCTGAATATTTATGGGATGATCCATTTTTAATTATGGAAGCCCCGTGGTATCGGCCGTTAATTTATACAGGCTTTGCGCTTATATTTCTACCGGGTATTTTAGGTTTGTTTTTTGGTGGCGGTAAAGTCAAGAAGGGTGTTCCGGGGGTTGGAATCATTACAAGTGTTCAACAAACAGGGACTTATGTAAACAATCAGCCACAGGTAAAGCTCGGGTTGACCGTAACCAAACAGGGTGAAGATAAATATGATACTGCCTTGACGACGATTATTCCTTTGACCTCCATGGCTCAATTTCAGCCAGGCTCGATCATTCCGTTGATCGTATCTGAGAAAGACAAAATGAAGGTAGGTCTTGACCTGAAAGGTCAGGTGTCGCAAATGGATTTGCAAGCATTAATGAATGAGCAGATGGTCAAGCAGGGCGTCTCGCCTGAGCTGATGGAAATCGCCAAAACCGGTGAGCAGGCTTACGCGAAGATACTGGATGTTACACCCATGGGGGAAGCGGGACCCGATAAAATTAAGCTTCAATTTACACTAGCGGTGACGAAAAGCAATGGCGAAACATTTAATGTAACCACGCAAAAGGAAGTTTTTTCTTCCCAACTATCCAAACTGCAACAGGGAAGTATTATAGAGGTGATATATTCGCCTCAAGATCCTTCGAAACTGGTTATTAAGACACAAGTGAGTGAATCCGACGTGCAGCAAGCATTTGGTTCATCCCGATAAAAAAATTGTTGAATCTGTTTCAGATACAGCCCATAGGTGTATTATAATAGTATCCCGACACCAGGAGGTTGATAACGATGGATAACCAAAGTAGATCCGAACTGGCGAATAGGGATGGCCTGTCACGGCCGAGAGGCTTAAATAGACAGGTTGTCGGAAACAACTTTGAAATGGGCTATGATCAGGATAAAAGTCCCCCCCATGTAGGGAGACCCTGATCACAACAAGGCGAGGACAGGCACTTTGGGATCACACAGCACATTGGAACTGAGGTAGGACATTCTTGGATACCAAGACTAGAGACCTTAAGGAAAGAAGTGATGCGGGATGGATAAAGTGGAGTTTCCGAGCAAGTGTAGAGTAATCAGGCGAGGCTGACATGGATTTCAAATGAACATGAAATGTGGTTCGTTGAAGACAGAGGGAAGCAATCGCAACAGTGTAATCGAACCCGTGATCTAAATGCCGTATTGAAAGTATAGGGGCGAAGCCCCAGGACCGTCTTCCTCTCTGGCTTGGGCTGGGGAGGAAGACGGTCCTTTTCACGTTCGATGCTACTTTTGAGAAAGTTGCTTGACCGTTTCTCGGAAGGTATCAATAAAAGCTTCGGCAGCTTTAGACAAATAACGTCCGTTCCGGTAAGCAATCGCCAGAGTACGGCTGGGGGTAGGTTCGGCTAGTGGCAGCAATGCTGGAACAAACTCGCTGCTGGCGGCGCGGGCGATAAAACGGGGAACGAGCGTCACTCCCATACCTGTCGCTACGAGCGATTGGAGTGTCTCCATATTGGTGCTTTCAAACACCACATTAGGTTCAAAGCCTGCCTGATGACACAGATCCATCGTCAGCTTGCGGAAGCCTTGCCCTTTTTTCAGGACGACAAAAGGCTCGTCTTTAAGTTCTTCCATGTGCACTGGCTGCGGCTGATTACCGTTTTTACGCAGGGCTAGGGGATGACCTGGAGGAACAGCGAGATCAATCCACTCTTCACCGATGGGTACATAAGAAAGTGTAGGTTCTACTAGGGGAAGAGAGAGCAGGCTGAGATCGGTATCGCCACTTGCCGTTTTTTTCTCCAGATTCATGGATGAATCTTCGACTAACACGATTTCAATGTCTGGATGAGCCCTCTTGAATACAGGCAGCACATGTGGCAGCAAATGGGAGCCCGTGATAGGCATACTGCCAACGACGACCTTCCCTTTTCGCAACTGAGAGATATCGTCCATTTCCTGTCGGAGCTGTTCCACCGCGTCGACTATTTTTTTTGCCTTTTCCACAAAGCTTGCTCCGGCATGTGTTAGTTCCACCGTGCTGGTGTTGCGTTGAAATAACAGTACCCCAAGCTCTTTTTCCAGTTTGGACAATTGCTGGCTCAACGAAGGCTGAGCGATATGCAGTTTTTCTGCTGCGCGTGAGAAGTTTTTTTCCGCTGCAATTTGCAGGGTGTACTGAAGCTGTCTGAATTCCATCGAATTTTATGCTCCTTATCTTATAAGCTTTTCCTATTACATCATAGACTGATTATACAATAATAAAATTAAATGCCCAATCCTAACGAATCTCATGTGTCACAAGTTTTATATAAGATGAAGCGTTTATTCACAAATAGAGTCTTTTAATATAGATAATTAATTCCCTTAACATTCTCCTGATAAAACATAATTAATCTTAGTTCTGGTTGTACAAAAAAAAGGTCTGGGAGGAAAATGAATGCTAAAATGTTGGGGGATACATACGAAAAAATCGGTAGCTGCACTCCTAGCGACGATGATGCTAACCGTAAGCGGCGGGACAGCGATGGCAGTCGAGAAGGACACGACAATTAAAAATGTAATTATTCTGATTCCAGACGGCATGGCTAATGACGCTACTGCATTGGCTAGATGGTACAAAGGATCATCCTTAACGTTAGACAGCATGGCAAGCGGGATGGTGCGTACACATTCTGCGGATGCACCGATTGCCGATTCTGCTCCGGCGGGTACAGCTTTTGCCACAGGACATAAATCACATACTGGGTATGTAGGCGTTCTTCCAGATGAAGCAACGATGCCCGGACAGCAACCGATCGCAGCAGGTGACGCCAAAAAGCCTGTAGCTTCCATTCTGGAGGCTTCCAAGCTAGCAGGGAAATCAACCGGAATTATTGCTACTTCGGAGATTATGCATGCGACACCAGCTGATTTTACCGCACATTATCCTGACCGCAAAAATTATGATGCACTCAGCATGCAACAAGCCTACAACGGAGTTGACGTTGTGTTAGGTGGAGGCGGCAAGTTTTTGGAGCCAGCAGGGCGTAAGGACGGCCAAGATTTAATTGCTCAAATTAAAGACCAGGGCTATGATTTTGTCACAACACCTGAAGGGCTGAAAAATTCGACCTCCAGCAAGCTCTGGGGCAGCTTTTCTCCTGAAGCTCTTGCATATGACCTGGATCGCGATGCATCGAAGGAACCTAGCTTGGCAGAAATGACAACGAAAGCCATTGATGTGTTATCCAAAAATGATAAAGGCTTTTTCTTAATGGTAGAGGGCAGTAAAGTGGATTGGGCTGCACATGCTAATGATCCAACGGGAATTATTAGTGACGTGCTTTCATTTGACGATGCAGTGAAGGTTGCTCTTGATTACGCCAAGCAAAACCAAAATACTGTCGTCGTAGCAGTGACAGACCACGGAAACGGTGGATTGACGATTGGTAGCAGTGATACAACTAGCAATTATGACAAAACGCCTTTAGCTTCTTTTATAGATCCATTGAAAAAAGCGAAGCTGACGGGTGAAGGCTTGGAATCCAAGCTGAATGCAGATCGCAGCAATATTAAAGAGGTGCTTTCCACGTATTTTGGCATCACCGATTTGTCAGACGAAGAAGTAAAAACAATTAAAGATGCCAAAGAAGGCAGCATGAACTATGCCGTCGGACCAATTATTAGCAAACGCGCCAATATTGGCTGGACTACAGGTGGACACACAGGGGGTGATGTCGTGTTGTACACGTACGCGCCGAACGGTGACCGTCCATCCGGTGTCATCGACAATACAGATGTAAATAAGTATATGACACGTGTACTTGGACTGGATTTGGATACAGTCAGCAAGCAACTGTTTGTTCCTGCAAAAGCCGCTTTTGAAGCTAAAGGAGCCAAGTTTACTGCGGACACGAAAGTCATTACGGTGACCAAAGGCAGTAACAAGCTGGAGCTTCCAGTATACAAAAATATTGCTACACTGAATGGTAAAAATTCTACGCTCAACGGTGTAGTCGTATTTAACGGCGTTGATTATTTTGTACCCCAGCAGGCGATTGATTTGATTCAGTGATAAATAGACCTATCGAGAGAAGCTGTTTCTTCTATAACGGAGGAACAGCTTTTTTTGTGTGTAGAGATGAATATGTAGTTTTTAAGGTGAGAATGAAATTGGTTCTCAGAAAATGGGATTTTTTGTGAAACTAGTCACGTTATATTCTCTCTGATGTTGCTAGAATAATACATGTACGATATAAGCCACTGATGATGTAAAGTCCGGATGGACGAGGGAAGAAGGGATGAGTCACGGACGAATTATTACTGCGTCTGGCTGATGGCAAGGAATGGACGCATACGGAAATGACGGAGCTGCTGACACGTCTGGATAGTGAGCCGACGCTACGAGCACAACTGCGCCAACTGGCAGCTCGCACCAAATTGGAGCGTTATGGCAAAGGTGTTTTTTTACGAGGATTAATTGAATTCTCAAGTATATGTCGTCAGGATTGCATGTACTGTGGGCTGCGTGCTTCGAATAAACAGGCAGACCGTTACCGTTTGCAGCCGGAAGAAATTCTGGCCTGCTGCGCGGAGGGGTATGAACTGGGTTATCGGACCTTTGTTTTGCAAAGTGGGGAAGATTACTGGTTTACGGCTGCCCGGCTGACGAAACTAATTCGGGAAATTAAAAGCCGTTTTGCAGATGTGGCGGTTACATTGTCCATCGGTGAACGGGATGACGAAACTTATGAGCAACTATACGAGGCGGGCGCGGACCGTTTTTTGCTCCGGCATGAGACAGCTTCACCCAGTTTGTACGCCAAGCTGCATCCGACGATGACGATCGAAAGCAGGCGTAGCCGGCTGCTGGCTTTGCAACGGATCGGCTTTCAGATCGGGGCTGGATGTATGGTGGGATTGCCGGGACAAACGAACAGTGAATTAGCAGATGATTTGGTCTATTTGCATAGCCTGTCGCCAGATATGATCGGAATTGGCCCCTTTTTACCACATAGCAATACGCCGCTTCGTGAGGCCAGCCAGGGGAGCATGGAAAAGGCACTTGATATCATTTCATTATCCCGGTTGGTCGTTCCAGATGCGCTTATTCCGGCATCCACGGCCATGGGGACGATTCATCCCCAGGGAAGGGAGAAGGCGCTTCAGGCGGGAGCGAATGTGGTGATGCCTAATTTGTCGCCACTGGCGGTGAGGCCTAAGTATGCGATTTATGAGAATAAAATATGTTTGGGCGATGAGTCTGCCCAATGTAGACATTGCTTGGAGCTGCGAATCCGTGGAGCGGGATTTGAAGTCGATATGGGGCGCGGCGATAGTTTGAGAGTGCAACGACAGCTTATGAGACAGGGGACCGTGTGAGAACGTGACGGAAACATTGCAGTAACCATAAATAAGGAGATGGGTATACGTGAGTGGAGTACGGGAGAAAGTGTCGGCAGATTTTATTAATGAAGCAGAGATAATGGCCGCAGTGGAGCAGGGGAAACAAGAGGCAACAAATCGACAACGCATTTTGGAAATTTTAGAAAAGGGTAGAGCCTGCCGCGGGCTGAATGCAAGTGAAGCGGCGGCTCTTTTGCATGTAGATGATCCTGAATTATTGGAAGAGATGTTCAAATCTTCGCGGGCCGTCAAAGAGCAGATTTATGGCAACCGGATTGTGTTGTTCGCTCCTTTATATGTAAGCAACCACTGCGTTAATAACTGCGAATATTGTGGGTATAAGCATACCAATGATAGCTTTGCGCGTAGCCGCCTGACCCCGGAGGAATTGGTGGAGGAGGTTAGAGTGCTTCAAGAACTGGGACACAAGCGACTTGTATTAGAAGCGGGGGAAGACCCAGTCCATTGTCCCATTGATTATATCGTCGATTGTCTGCGCCAGATCTATGAGGTCAAGGTAGATAACGGCAGCATTCGGCGGATTAATGTGAATATTGCATCTACAACCGAGGAGGACTATCGGAAGCTGGCAGAGGTGGGTATTGGTACGTATATTTTATTTCAGGAAACGTATCATCGGGAGAGCTATCGCAAATTTCATCTGCAGGGACCCAAACGGGATTATGATTGGCACACCACCGCAATGGACCGGGCTATGCGTGCGGGTATAGATGATGTGGGGATCGGTGTGTTGTATGGCTTGTATGATTTCCGGTATGAAACAGTAGCCATGCTGAAACATGCAGAGCACTTGGAAGAAACCTTTGGCTGCGGGCCTCACACGGTCTCGGTTCCACGATTGCGTCCGGCTGAAAATGTAGATCTGGAGCGATATCCGTACCTGGTCAACGACGATGATTTTATGAAAATTGTATCCGTTCTTCGACTGGCTGTCCCTTATGCTGGGATGATCCTGTCTACGCGCGAGGAGCCGGAATATAGAGACCGTGTCATTGGTTTAGGCGTGTCACAGATTAGTGCTGGATCAGCTACAGGCGTAGGCGCCTATGCAAAACAGGAGACGGAAGATAAGCCTCAATTTGAGGTGGGAGACCATCGCTCTCCATCGGAAATTATTAAAAGTTTGTGCCGTGGCGGATATATGCCAAGCTACTGTACAGCTTGCTACCGTGAGGGACGAACCGGAGATCGCTTCATGGAACTTGCCAAATCCGGACAAATTCACAATGTGTGCCAGCCGAATTCGCTGCTGACCTTCCAAGAATATCTGCTGGATTATGGGGATGAGGAAGCACGTGAATTGGGAGCTGCTGCTCTGCGTGAAAATCTGGAGCGTATACCACGTGAATCAACGCGCCGTTTGACGCTTGACAGACTTGAACGATTAGAAGCAGGCGAGCGCGATTTGTATTTTTAGCAATTGATAATAATAGCATTTGAAAATAAAAAGCAGTCGCGTTGGAATCAGCGCGGCTGCTTTTGTATGTCTAGAGAAAAGAATATTAATGACGAGATTTTAAGAATAACTTCCTGCTTTAGCGGCTTGCTCCCAGGCCAGCATAGCAGATGGAAAGCATTCAATAGCCCGGGGGAAGACCCCCTGGACATAAGCGATAAACACACCATAGTTCACAATCGGCACGCCGGACGCTTTCGTTTCAGACATTCGGTGAAGCATTGTACGCCGATTGAGCATACAGGCACCGCAATGAATAACCAATGCATATTCACTCAAATCATCAGGAAAGCTAGAGCCGGATGCATGCTCAATAATGAGGCGTTTACCTATCGTTTGACGCAGCCAACGAGGGATTTTTACTCGACCAATATCGTCAGATTGACATTGGTGAGTGCAGGCTTCCGCAATGAGCACACGGTCTCCATCCTTGAGGCGTTCAATAGCTCTTGCTCCTCGCACCAGTTCGTCCAGATCGCCTTTGTGACGGGCAAACAGAATGGAGAAAGAGGTAAGTGGTATATCCTTGGGCGTGTCGGCCGCAACTTTCATAAAGACCTGTGAATCGGTAATGACGAGGCTGGGCTTGCGTCCCAGTCGCTCCAGCGTCAAACGTAGCTCATGCTCTTTGGTCACGACAGCGATGGCATCGCTCTCTAGCGTATCACGGATCGTTTGCTGCTGCGGCAGAATCAATCGTCCCTTTGGTGCCGCTTTATCGATGGGAACCACCAGCACGACCAGATCGCCGGGTGACAACAGGTCACCTACGATACGGAAGCGATCTTCGTTTTGGGGGAGTGTATTTGTGATGGCCTTTTTCAGTTCTGCGTCACCCCGGAGTATAGATGCACTGAAAGGAATCAGTGCGAGATTCAATTCGGTCTCCAGCGTTGCAGCCATTGGATCTGATTCAGCAAGGGTATCTATTTTATTCAGTACACCAATGACAGGAATCTTTTTGGTGCGTAGCTTTTCGAGCAGCTCGTACTCGAATGGTCCGACTCCAACAGTGGCGTCGATGACCAGCAGAGCCAAGTCTGTACTATTAAGTATTTCTAACGTTTTGTTGCGGCGCAGCTCCCCGATCTCACCCTCATCGTCCAGTCCGGCGGTATCCACCAGAACAATGGGACCCGCAGGAAGTAGCTCCATCGGCTTGAAAACAGGGTCCGTAGTCGTTCCTCCTATAGGTGATACCACAGCGGCGGGCTGGCCGGTCAAGGCGTTCAGAATGCTGGATTTGCCTGCATTTCGGCGACCAAGCAGAACGATATGTGGTCGGTTACTTCTTGGGGTATCATTCATTCCCATGGTGAGTTCCTTCTTCCTGCCCCGGAATTCCGGGCTTGGTTACGGTATAGGGATGGCACAATTGGTCAATCCGCGCACGGGTCAGCTGACCGCGATCCTCTGCAATATCCTCTGGTGTGCGACCCTGTGCAATGGCTGCTGATGCAATGGAAGCAGCTTCATCATAGCCAAGCTCAGCGACCAGCGCGGAGGCCATCACAGCTGAGCTGTGCAGATTAGCAGAGCAGCGTTCCTCCTGTACGATCAGACCGCGCACACACCGTTCCTCGAACAGTTGAACGGCATTGGTGAGAATATGCAGCGATTCCAGCAGCGATTCGGCAATCAACGGCAGGAACGCGTTCAGCTCCAACTGTCCAGAGGCAGCAGCCATCGTGATAGCCGCATCTTCGGCCATCACACGCATCGCTGTCAATCCGGCCATTTCTGCCATCACCGGATTGACCTTGCCAGGCATAATAGAGGAACCAGCTTGGACCGGAGGTAGCATGTATTCACCGATACCACCGAAAGGACCAGAGGCTAGCAGACGAAAATCGCTAGATATTTTGAGCAGATTTACCGCGGCGGATTTAAGTAGACCTGACACCTCGACGAAGACATCCATATTTTGAATCGGGTCCATGGGGTGGTCGCTACGGCATAGCCCTAATCCAGTCTCGTCCGCCAGCTTTTCGACCATCCGGTAGCTGTAAGCCCGAGGCGCATTCATACCTGTGCCAATCGCCGTGCCTCCAATAGGGATTTCTCGTAGCCGCTCTTCGGCTTTATAGAGGCGCCAACGGTCACGCCCTATAGCTTTTGCGTATGCGGCAAAGCCTTGCCCGGCCATCATAGGCAGGGCATCCATTAGCTGTGTGCGGCCTAGCTTGAGCAGGTCGGCATATTCTATTTCTTTTTGCTGTAAAGCATTTTGTAACGAAGACATCGTGTCACACAAAGGGCGCAGCAGGCGTATCGCTGCAATTCGTAGCGCCGTCGGATATACATCATTCGTAGATTGGCAGCAGTTCACATCATCCAGCGGATGTACAATCTCATATTGTCCTGGCTGCCCCCCCAGCTGTACAATGGCCAAATTAGCAATGACCTCATTTACGTTCATATGGGTACTGGTGCCTGCGCCGCCTTGCATGGCATCCACGATAAACATATCTTGATGCCGTCCGGCGAGTAATTCATCGCAGGCATTTACAATGGCAGAGACCCGGTGGGCAGGTAATCGTTCCTGCTCACCATTCACTTGAGCGGCGGTTTTTTTTACCAACACAAGAGCGTGAATCAGATTTCTGTTCACGGGCCTGCCGCTGACTGCAAAATTGTTCATCGCACGTGCGGTATGAATACCGTACAAGGCATCCATAGGAATTTCCATGTCTCCTAGTGCATCCCGTTCGGTCCGCATAACTTTGACCAGAGGAGAAGACGGAGTCATGTTATAGACCCGTCGCCGGAATGCGTGTCATATGCAGCAGCTGACGTGCACTTGCAGCTCGTTTTTCCTCAACCCGGGCATGAACCAGATCTGGCTCGACCAGCTTGAGGGCTTGAGTTGGACATTTTCCAATACAGGCCGGTCCGCCGTCCACACCTTCGCACAAATCACATTTGCTGGCAATCATGCGTTCTTTAGGTTGCAAACGACCCGACACATTGGTGTACAGTCCGTCTTGCACGACCGGCTGCCCGTCTCTGTATTGAGGCACCATGGTAATCGCACCGTAAGGGCAGGCGATCATACAGGTTTTACAGCCAATGCAGCTTTCGCTATTAATAAGAATGCAGCCGTCTGCGTTCGTAATGGAGCCGTTCGGACAGGCATTAGCACATGGAGCATCCTCACAGTGACGACACTGAACAGGTGCAGTGACTCCGAATGATTTGATCACCTGTAGGCGAGGGTGAAAATGAAACTCGTCATCTGGCGAGATAAAAGGGTTCTCCGGCGAATGTGCGATAACACAGGCGATTTCACAGGTGCGACAGCCGATACACTGATCGGGATCAGCTAAAACAAAGCGATTCATACAACTCGACTCCTCTCTAACTAACAGCAAAATATAATTTCTAATGATCATACTTATGTGTTGAGCGCACTAATGAATGGAATAATCGTTATGCCCTTTGACGGGCATATCATTGCTACGGCTCTGCTTGCCGGGTCCACGCTTTTGGAAGGTCGTGTGCAGCAGATGGTGCGATACATGACCTAGCGGCTCACCCAGAAATTCATCGTACAGCTTGATGATAAAAGGGTTCTCATGCGATTTGCGCACCTGAGATGCAGCATCGTGTCCATAGATGGACGATTTACGTGCACGATAAGCATCGATTTTTTGTTTCTCCAACATGAGCTTGGGTTGCCCTCCTCCGCTGATACAGCCGGCTGGACAGCCCATGACCTCAATAAAATGGTAATCACATTCACCCGCCTGCACACGATCCAGGAGTTGGTAGGCATGCTGGAGTCCAGCGACGACCGCCACCTTGAGCTGCAGCTCGCCTACCTGTACCTCTGCTACTCGAATGCCTTCCTCGCCACGGACAAAATCCAGCTGGAGCTTGGGCAGCTTCTCATTCGTCAGCAGCTCATAGCCTGTGCGGATGGCAGCTTCCATAACTCCTCCAGTTACCCCAAAAATAGTGCCTGCGCCTGAATATTGTCCTAGCGGTGCATCAAATTCTTCATCAGGCAGGTTCATAAAATCAATGCCGCGCTGCTTGATCCAGTATGCCAGCTCACGCGTGGTCAGCACCTCATCCACATCACGATAACCGTCGGATTCCATTTCGGGACGATCGCATTCAAATTGTTTGCAGGTACATGGCATGATCGCGACGCTGTAAATATTCGCAGGTTCCACCTCATCCAGCTGTGCACCATAGGTCTTGATCAGCGCTCCCACCATTTGCATTGGCGATTTGCAGCTGGATAGATGGTCTAGCAGATCGGGGTATTCAATCTCGGCAAAACGGACCCAAGCTGGACAGCAGGATGTGAACATCGGCAGCGGTCCACCCTCGGTTACGCGGCGAATCAGCTCAGTGCCTTCTTCCATGATAGTTACATCAGCTCCGAAATTCGTATCATATACTCGATCAAAACCGAGGCGACGAAGGGCAGCGGCCATTTTGCCGGGCGTCAGGGTACCAAACGGCATACCAAATTCCTCTGCGAGTGACACGCGAATGGCTGGGGCGCACTGCACGATTCGAAGCTGTCCTGGCTTCTTCATCATGTCAGCTACCTTATTCAGGTTATAGCTATAATAGGCAGCAAATAGCGGTTCGCCGATGTCGGCAGGCATATCGCGTTCACGTATACGTTCCTGTCGTCTGATGGCGGCTGCCTGTGGAGATGAATCTGCCCAATCTGAGGCGTATACGCTGCATATTTGCACACATTGACCGCAAATAACACAGCGGTCTGCGTTCACGGTTTGAGGTTCTCCAGGCAGTCCCTCTATGGCATCTACCGGACAAACACCCGCACAGCGTCTGCATCCAGTGCAGAGCGTTGGGTCAATATGAATGACGGGGTCTGTAGAATCAGACGTCCTCATACAAGGAGGCGAAGAGATCTTGTCTGTTGTTGACATGTTTTTCTACCTTTCTGCGGCTGATTTTGACCTTACAGGCGTGGGAAAAAGACTTCCCGCCGAGGCTCTGGAGGCGAGTCGGATATACCATTGGCCAGCCGTAGCACATGATTTGGACAGGCTTCTACACAAGCAGGCTGTCCGTTCTCTGTTTCCGCGCACAGATCGCATTTGCTTGCCGCAGTGCGGGGAAGCGCGGTTCGATTTGCACGGTGAGTCAGGCCGGACTGCGTGATAACGTGCCCGGCTCGATAGACCGGAGACACCTCGATTGCCCCGAAGGGGCAGGCCAAAACACAGGAGGTGCAGCCGATGCATCGTTCCTCATCAATCATGACTACGCCGTCTTCCTGACGAATGGCCTGCACCGGACAGGCATGTGCACAGGGGGCATTCTCACAATGCCGGCATTGCACCGGCACGTACGTATCCCCAGCTCGCACTACATACACCTTGGGCACCACAGGCACGCTGACGGTTCCGATCGAAGCGCCTATGCCGCTCGCCTGACCGTGAACGGCAAAGCACGCCAGTTCGCAGGCTTTGCAGCCAATACATTGCCCGCCATCCGCAACGACGAAAGAGGAGGCAACAGCACTTGTTCTATTGGCTGAACCCATTCTGCTCGTCGAACGGTTCAGCGTGTTTCGTACGCCGCTCATCTTGTCACCTTGTCAGCTAGAATGGCTTCCTGGACGTTCATCTGTCTGCGAATCTTTTGGTACGATTCATGTACATCACGTTCAGCCTGCGCTTGGTCGGCAATCCGTTCCAACCGGATGGCGCAGTATTTCAATTCTGGGGTTTTGGATACCGGATCGAGAAAATCGGCGGTTAACTCGTTACATGCTCCGACCCACCAGTGATAGGTCATGTAGGTCGCACCTTGTTGCACACGGTCGCTAATTTGTGCCCGCGCCATGATGCGTCCCCGACGGGAGGAGATGGCAACAATTTCGCCATCCAGAATATTCAGATCTGCTCCGTCTTCTGGGCTAATCTGAATAAATCCAGGCTCATCAGACAACTGGCGTAATGCACGGCAATTCCCAGTCATCGTACGCACCGAATAATGGCCTACCTCACGGACTGTAGATAAGACAAGCGGGAATTTTGCATCCGGCTGTTCTTGCGGCGGACGCCATTCGCAGGCGAATAATCGTCCTTTACCACTAGGTGTGGAAAATTGATTGCCTTTGTACAAATACGGTGTACCTGGATGATCCTCTGTAGGGCAGGGCCATTGCACGCCGCCTTGTTCCTCCATTTTCTGATAGCTGGCACCAGCGAATAAAGGACTGAGGCTTCGCATTTCATCCCAAATTTCCTCTGTGTTCGCATAGGACATAGGGTAGCCCATGGCGGTAGCAACCTCACTAATGATGGCCCAGTCAGGCTTTACATCACCTTGCGGCTCGACGGCCTTACGGATACGCTGAAAGCCCCGATCTGCCGAAGAATACACCCCGTCATGCTCGCCCCAAGAGGTAGAAGGGAGGATGACATCCGCGTGCAGCGCCGTTTTGTTCATGAAAATATCCTGCACCACGACAAATTCCAATTGTTCTAGCGCTTCACGCAGCTCGGCAGCGTTTGGATCACTTTGTACAGGGTCTTCGCCGAAAATATAATAAGCCTTCAGCTTGTTCTCTTTCAGAATGAGATGCGGTACTTCTGTAAGTGAATATCCTTTTTTACGCGGTAGCTCAACACCCCATGCTTTTTCAAACTTTTTGCGAACTGCGGTGTCAATGACATCCTGGTAACCAGGATACACATTAGGTAATGCACCCATGTCGCAGGAGCCCTGAACATTGTTTTGTCCACGTACAGGTCCAATACCTACATTTGGCTTGCCCAGATTTCCGGTCAGTAGGGCAAGGGAAGCGAGCCCTTTTACCACATCAACAGCCTGTGAAAATTGACATACACCCATTCCGTACAGAATTGTAGCGGTAGGAGCCTTGGCATATTCCCTCATAGCCGCCCGAATGTCAGCCGCCTTGACACCTGTGATGCCTTCTGCATATTCGGGCGTATATTTTTTAATGCTATCTACGTATTCGGCAAAGCCTTCTGTGTTTGCTTCCACATATCTTTTGTCATACAGCCCTTCATGCACTAGCACATGACCAAAAGCGTTCACCAAAGCCATGTTCGAGCCGCCTTTTAGAGGTAGCCACATATCTGAAATGCGGCCCGTTTCAGTCATGCGTGGATCACATACAATAATTTTGGCACCTCGTTGCTTGGCTGCTACGATGCGTCTTGCGACGATTGGATGCGTTTCGGGCGCGTTGTATCCAAATACGAATATGAGATCAGAGTGTTCAATTTCAGGAATAGAGTTGGACATAGCCCCGTCCCCGAGCGAGTAAGTCAAACCTGCTACAGAAGGGCCGTGGCATACACGAGCGCAATGATCAATATTGTTGGTGCCAATGACTGCCCGCATGAATTTTTGCATAACATAATTGGCTTCATTTCCCGGACCGCGTGCGGAGCCCGTCCCCATGATAGAGTCAGGACCATACTTTTCCTTAATTGCTGACAGTCGTTCGGCAGTATACTGAATGGCTTCATTCCACTCCACTTCCTCCATGACTCCATTTTTGCGAATCATGGGCTTGCGCAAGCGTGCAGTCAGAATCTGTGGATCATTCAGAAAATCCCACCCATAATGTCCTTTCAAACACAATGTTCCTTCATTTGTACGACCATTAGCCGGCTCTGCGCCAATTACCTGTCCTTTGTCCACTAGCAAATGAAGCTGACAACCGCTTCCGCAGTAAGGACATACTGTTAATACCTTGTCTGCCATGTGTGCAGCACCTCTTTTTATATGAAATAGATGAAACTCGTAACATGAAAAAAAGCCAATACAAAAATGCCGCTTCACGCTGCATCCTGTACTGGCTTATCCGCGAGCGAGGAGATAATCTCCTTCCCGCTAATCCAACCGGGGTATGTGTTGTAGTTCAAGAGTAATGATAATATGTCCGTCTCCATGGACGGAGGGGCAGACCTCCCAAGTGTAAGTGAAGGGACTGCCAAGTGTTTTTTCGGCTTCCCTCATAAACTCCTTTTCCAGATAAGGACGAAGGACGTTCCAGTAATCACTGACCTTTTCCACAGCGCCTTCATGAACGAGAATTTCGGACAGATTAGACAAAGTACCCTGGATCTCTACTGTAACTCGGAGTGGTGAGTTGAGAGAAACCTTAACGTTGTCCGGTCCTTTTCCTCGGTAATGCTTGACAATACATACGGCCAGCTTCCTGATGCGCTCACGGTATTCCAATTCGGTATTCAACATCTGGACACTCCGCTTCGAATCAAAATAAAGGCGTACTTGCCGCACATGCCAGACAGCCTCTGTAGCTAATTTAGAAAAGGAAGTAGACGTCCCAACCAAAATGGTCTGCCCAGCACGGCGTATCACTCTTCTATGGTAGAACAGGTTGACCCGGAAAGATGTGAAATTCATTACACCTAACCAAAATTTTACATAGTTTAGATTGGAGATAGGTGTGCTGGGAATTTAGCGAGCGAGGAAATCTACACACTAGCAAATACATTGACCGAGGAAAAGTATGGATGATATAATCAAAAAAGGAAAAATCATTGGGTATTATTGAGCCGTATTTAAATGGGCTTTTCTAAGTGCTAGTTTTGTAAGCGCGTACAATGATTATTTTCCCTACATAACACGGAGGAGGCGATCAATAGATTCATTTTATCCAAATAAGTGTCTTTCTTTTTTTTTGTTTTTTATGCAACCGGTTGCACGATTTACCCACTAAATTTTATCAGGAGGGTGTTAACTTGCTAAGAAAAAAAACAGGGAGTTTTATTTCTTGGTTAATTATATTGTCGCTTTGCTTGAACTTCTTCGGTTTACCTAGTGGTGCTTCGGCCAGTAATACAGATTATACAGCAACCTATATGAATTCCACAGTGAATGCTCTTCCATTGCCAACCGCATCGGCTGCTACTTCTACCGTTAGTGCAACATATGCACCTTTAGCAACACCTACAGCAACTCAAAACGGATTAACGGTTCACTTTAAGAAGCCTTCAAACTGGAATTCAACAATTCGAATCCATTACTGGAATTTGAATCCGTCAACCGTTCCGATTAGTGGGGCGTGGCCAGGAATTCTGATGAAGTCGGACGGAAACGACTGGTATAGCTATACTATTGCCGAGGCGACAGGCTCAAGTCTCATTTTTAATGACAGTAGTGGCAAACAGACGGCCGACTTGTCTCGCAGTGTGAAAGAGGGTTGGTATTACACGGATAATGTATGGTATGATGCCAACCCGGAAACTCCAAAAATTCCGGCGGTTTCCATCTCTCCCGTGCCGAAAACATACGATTCGGCTCAAACGGTAACGCTTTCCAGCACTAACAGTAGCGACAAGATTTATTATACGGTAGACGGTTCGACACCTACGACCTCCTCGACCTTGTATACCACTCCAATTCAGGTTGCTTCCTCTTTGACTATCAAGGCCATCGCCGTCAATTCAATCGGTCAAACCGGAAATGCATCCTCTTTCGATTATGTAATTGACCTGAATGCCGATCTGCAAGCTCCGACAATCACAGCGAATTTGCCTGCCGGGCATTCCGGTTCCTCTGTGACTGTATCCTTCAACCTGAAAGATAACAAGGCGGCAACGACCAAGGCATACTACACGGAGGATGGTACGGAACCGACCACAAGCTCAAAAGTCTACATCCTCGGTAACGCATTGGCCGGATTGACCGGACCATCCATCCTTATCTCCAAGACCACGACATTAAAATTTCTTGTTATAGACGGTGCTGGAAATCAAACCAAACAGAGCTTTGTTTATAATATTGGAGACAAAGGTGATTTTCGGGAAGACACTATTTACTTCGTGATTACTTCCCGGTTCTATGACGGTGATCCAAGCAACAATGTGCACGCATGGGATGATGCCAAGGCGCGTAATCCAGATTCGGACCCTGCTTGGAGAGGAGATTTTAAGGGGCTGATTCAGAAACTCGATTATATCAAAGCCCTCGGATTTAGTGCCATCTGGATTACACCTGTTGTGCAGAATGCCAGCGGTTATGATTATCATGGTTACCATGCTATAAATTTTGCCAAAGTAGACCCAAGGTATGAATCGGCGGGAGCTTCTTATCAGGATTTGATCAATGCGGCCCATGCCAAAGGGCTGAAGGTTATTCAGGACATCGTCGTCAATCATACCGGCAATTTTGGTGAAGAGAATCTGTACCCCATGTTTAAGAAAGATCCGGCTAAACCGGATACCGGTAACAACTTGGTGAAAACTACGGATAAGCTGCCGCCAAACTATGATTCCATGACACCCGATCAGCAGTATCAGGCAAGACTCGCTTTAATGAAGAATACGGAAACGAACAATAACATTTACCATACAGAGAAAAGTCTTTCCTGGGAATCCTATACTGTTCAGACTGGTCAGATAGCGGGAGATTGCGTGGATTTGAATACAGAAAACCCTGCAGTTAACAAATATTTAATTGATACTTACAATCACTATATAGACATGGGTGTGGACGCTTTCCGTGTCGATACAGTGAAGCATGTGAGCCGGTATATTTTCAATAAATACTATATTCCTGCCTGGAAGACAAGAGGAGGCTCGGATTTCTATGTTTTTGGAGAAGTAGCCACCCGGTACAGAGATGTTTGGAACAGCGGAATTCCAGCGATCTCAACACCATTCTATACTTGGAAGGCTTCAAAATCGTATCCGGGCGATGGGAAAAATGACTATGCCTCTAATAAAATGTCGGTTGAACAAGAGTGGGCGGATAACTCTACTACAGCAGGACAGCCAACCTCGAACAATGCTTTCTTAATCGGCAATACCTATCATACACCTGACTATTCGAGGAAATCGGGCATGGATGTGATTGATTTCCCGATGCATTGGGCATTCAAGACCGCGCATGAAGCCTTTAATATGAGAAGTGGCGACCAATACTATAATGATGCTACGTGGAATGTAACCTATGTCGACTCGCATGACTATGCGCCTGATCAGGCTCCGGAAAATCAAAGATTTGCGGGCACACAAGATACTTGGGCCGAGAATCTTGACCTGATGTTCACCTTCCGCGGAATACCCGCTATCTTCTATGGCTCCGAAATCGAATTTCAAAAGGGGGCAGTCATTGATCCGGGTCCAAACGCACCGTTAAGCAAAACGGGACGGGCTTATTACGGGGATCACATAGAAGGCAGTGTTATGGTACAAGATTATGGCAAATACACAAACGCTACTGGCACGCTTGCGGAATCACTCAACCATCCTCTGGCGAAACATATCAGACAGCTAAATTTAATTAGAAGAGCTGTTCCTGCCTTGCAAAAAGGCCAGTATTCTACAGAGAATGTAACGGGCAATCTTGCGTTTAAGAGAAGATATACCGACAGCGCCAAAGGCATTGACAGTTTTGCGTTGGTCACCATTTCAGGAAATGCAACATTTTCCGGGATTCCGAACGGAACCTATGTGGATGCAGTGACCGGTGATTCCAAAACCGTTACGGATGGCAAAATCACCTTGACTTGCTCCGGTAAAGGAAATGCAAGGGTATATGTATTGAATGGCAGGGGTGGAATTGGAGAAACGGGAACCTATTTGAAGTAAACTGTCAGCGGAGGTTGACGCTGTACGATATGGAGAAACACTGAATCTCAAGGTTTAACAGAAAACTATAATGATATAAAAATAGAGTCATACCAAAGGTCGAAAGGAAAAATAACCTTCGGCCTTTGGTGTGTTAATCTTCCAAGATACATAGCTCTCGGGGCAAATGTTGGTTAGAAAACTAGAGGGATATATTTTTCTATCCTACCAACTTCACTCCCTGCCTCAATATTTTCTCTAGCACGCTTATAGGTCAAGACTATCACTTCTATAGATATCATATCTTAGACCAATCAGACACGTCGTGGTATATTGTTGACATCCAAGAGAGAGCCGTACAGCTTCTCTCCACTAGGTTCGAAAAACACAGGGGTGAATATTGATGAGTAAAAAGACCATGTTCGAGAAAATTTGGGATAACCATGTCATCTATCAGGAAGCGGGCAAGCCGAGTATTTTGTACATTGATCTTCACCTCGTACATGAGGTAACTTCGCCGCAGGCGTTTGAAGGACTACGTCTTAGCGGGCGCAAGGTGCGTCGTCCAGAGCTCACGTTTGCCACAATGGATCATAATGTACCGACAAAAGATCGTTACAACATTACGGACCCGATTTCCAAGCAGCAGATTGATACATTAACTCAAAATTGCCGCGATTTCGGTGTCACACTATATGATCTGGATACGGTGGATCAAGGTGTCGTTCACGTTATGGGGCCTGAACTGGGTCTGACTCATCCGGGAAAAACGATTGTTTGTGGTGATAGCCATACCTCCACACACGGGGCGTTCGGAGCGCTCGCTTTTGGTATCGGAACCAGTGAGGTAGAGCACGTACTAGCAACGCAATGTCTCCAGCAAGCAAAAGCAAAAACGATGGAAGTTCGTTTCGTAGGGCGTCGCAAACCTGGTGTGACGGCAAAGGACATGATTTTGGGTGTCATCGCCAAATACGGTACAGATTTCGCTACAGGCTATGTTATTGAGTACACAGGTGAGTCCATCCGCGAGTTGAGCATGGAAGAGCGCATGACAGTGTGCAACATGTCCATTGAAGGCGGAGCCAGAGCAGGTATGATTGCACCGGACGAAACGACCTTCAACTACTTGCGTGGACGCGAGCATGTGCCGCAAGGAGCTGCTTTTGAGCAAGCAGTTGCTGAATGGAAAGCACTTGTCACCGATGAAGGCGCCGAGTTTGATGTCGTACTGGAGTTTGACGTCGATGCTTTGATACCACAAGTAACCTGGGGCACCAGTCCGGGTATGGGGACAGATATTTCCTCAACCGTACCGACTCCGGCAGAATTGCCGACAGAAAACGAACGTAAAGCAGCTGAAAAAGCGCTTGAATATATGGATTTGAAGCCAGGCACACCGATCACGGATATTGCGATTGACTACGTGTTTATCGGCTCCTGTACCAACGGTCGGATTGAAGATTTGCGCGCTGCGGCCGAGGTAGCTAAAGGCTACAAGGTTTCTGACAAAGTCACGGCAATCGTCGTACCAGGTTCGGGTCGTGTGAAGATTCAGGCTGAAGAAGAAGGACTGGACGTCATTTTTCAAGAAGCAGGATTTGAATGGCGCGAAGCGGGTTGCAGCATGTGTCTTGCGATGAATCCAGATGTGCTTCAACCGGGACAGCGTTGTGCGTCAACTTCTAATCGCAACTTTGAAGGTCGTCAGGGACGCGGAGGACGTACTCACCTTGTATCTCCAGCAATGGCAGCCGCTGCGGCGATTCATGGACATTTTGTCGATGTACGGGATTGGAAATTCAAGCAGGAAGAAGTTGTCCGCTAGGATACGGAGGAGGAATTAACGATGGAAGCTTTCACAACTTTAAAAGGAATTGTAGCGCCTGTGGATCGGGTGAACGTGGATACGGATGCTATTATTCCTAAGCAATTTTTGAAACGAATCGAGCGCACAGGCTTTGGGCAGTTTTTGTTCTATGAGTGGCGGTTTGATGAAGCGGGCAATATTAATCCTGAATTTGAACCGAACAAGCCTCGTTATGCAGGGGCATCTGTTCTGATCTCTCGCGCCAACTTTGGTTGCGGCTCCTCCCGTGAGCATGCGCCGTGGGCAATCATGGACTATGGGTTCCGTTGTGTAATCGCACCGTCTTTTGCGGATATCTTCTATAATAACTGTTTTAAAAACGGTATTTTGCCGATCAAGCTGTCTGAAGAGCAAGTAGAGGAATTGTTCCAGCGCACGGCGAAGCATGATAATTACCAATTAAACGTAGATCTGAATGAAAAAACGATCACTGACGATTACGGTCTGCGTATTGAATTTGATCTGGATGAACATCGCCGTCAATTCCTGCTGCAAGGCTTGGATGATATTGGCTTGACCCTCCAGCATGAGTCTGAAATTCTGGCTTATGAGCAAAAACGTGCTGCGAAACAAGGAGCATAATGTTCATCTCCAGTCCAGCTTCATTATGAAGAAATATAGTTGATTTATTTGATAGACAAACAGCCCGTACTGGCAACTCTTTTGCCTGCGGGCTTTTATCATGTTTAGAAAATAAATTGGTAAATAAGGGGTTGACGGTTCAACTCATCATGGTATTGTAAATGTAAAATGGTTGAAGGACTATGTCTGTAAGTAGCACAAAAAATACATATATAAGTTAGGGGAATGAGGATGAAGAAATATGGTTGGGTGATATTAGCGGCTATTTTGATTTGGTTGTGGCCGTCCTCCCCTCATGTGAATGCGGCTGGAGCAGAATTGTTTTTGGATGGCAAAAGGGTGGAAGCGCCCGCAGATGCCAAGCCTGAAATGGTCAATGGTAAAGTCATGGTACCGCTCAGGGTGGTTGGGGAGCAGCTTGGATATCAGTTTAAGTGGGAACCTCAAGCCTATAAAATTTCAATACAAAAAAACAGTACCGATATGTCTATGTATGTAGGCCGTACATCGGCTGATGTGAACGGAAAAACAGTTAGTTTGGATGCACCACCTGTGCTGCGAGGCAGCTCGACCATGGTTCCATTGCGTTTTGTTGGGGAGCAAATGGGGTTAAAGGTGGATTGGAATAATGAAAATAAATCCGTAAATCTCAGTCAGAAGACTGCAACTCAACAAGCTAATAAACAGGCTCAATCCCAACAACCGTCGCAAACGTCAACACAGAGTCCAAAAAGCACAAATAAAACGTCTACAGCCACAGCGACGACAATAAATCCAGTTGAAGCAGACAAGCATACGGAAGTCGTACCATCAACATCCAAGGAGCAAAATGTAGAACAGACCACTGCAAATGCGGTGCTTGTACAAAACATTTCTTTTGATAGTGAAACGCTAAAGATTTCTCTGAACAAAGATCTAACTCCTAAAGTATCCAAAATGACGGGACCTGACCGTATAGTTGTAGATTTACCGGAGGCTTCACTGTCGACAGATCTTCTCCATTCGTTCCCGGTTCGCAAGGATGGCACGCGGGCGTTGACGAATAGTGACAGTGAGGATGTACAGGAAATCAGATTTGCTCCTGCGGATGGAACAAAAGGAGGAGCACGTATTGTCATTGCTTTGAATCAGACACGTGATTACGATCTTTCGACTAATAGCATAGGCGATATCACCCTTCAGTTGCGTGAACGTAGTACGAATCCAGAGATGGTAGCACCAACGAATGTCGAAGGACGGCGAATCGTCGTAATAGATCCAGGACATGGTGGTAAGGACCCTGGAGCAGGCAGCGTGACTGGACGACATGAGAAGGAATTTACATTGGCTGTAGCGTTAAAGGTCCAGCAGCTTGCTCAAAATGATCCTGACATTCAAATTGTATTGACTCGCAATGGAGATACGTATCCTACACTGGATGAGCGCCCACAGCTCGCTAATAATCAACAGGCCAGCGTGTTTGTTTCCATTCATGGTAACAGTATGCCGACCTCCAATAACGGAAAAGCTAATGGGTCTGAAACCTATTATGCACGTCAGGAAAGTTTAAGCCTGGCCACGATCATGCATAAGCATCTTGTAGCAGCAACTGAGTTTAAGGATAACGGCATTAAGGTGGCAAACCATGTGGTGACAAGAAAATCACAAATGCCTGCTGTACTGTTGGAATGTGGCTACCTTAGTAATCCGTCTAATGAAGCGGCCATGTTCACAGAAGAAACACAGCAGAAGATTGCCGAAGGTATTGTCGATGGCCTGAAGGAGTACCTTGGAACAGGCACAAGAATAACTGAAACACTCAACTAAAGAAGGCTTGAGACATAAGCTATTTTTACCTTTTGATGGAAATTCATAAGGGTGAAAAGTAGCTTTTTTCATTTTTCGGACTGTGACTTTTGACGGGAAGCGAATGGTCCATATTTTTAGTCAAAATTCGACAAAAATAGTTCTTTGGCACGTATATTTCTGTTATGATGGAATATATTCGCAACTTTTGGTGTGAGATAACGTCTATAAGGTTGTCTGATATTACATAAGCGCGTATATCAGGTCGCCGCACCGGAGCATGTGGCAAAAAAATTATGAATGGAAGGGTGACGAATGAAGAAATTTGGTTTTTTGTTGTTATTATTTGTCTTCATGTGGGCGGTTCCGGGTTATGGACATGCGGCTTCGAGTGGAACACAAATCTATCTCGACGATCAACAGTTAAGTGTCCCTAGTGGTGCTAAGGCACAAGTAATTGGCGGAAGTACGATGGTTCCGCTGCGCGTAATTTCTGAAAATTTGGGATATGACGTGACATGGAAGCAGCAGGCGCGAACCATAACGATTGAGAAGGACAGTACCTCGATCCGAATGATAATCGGAAGTAAGACGGCGACTGTCAATGGAAGCGACATTAGTCTGGATGCTTCGCCTCTGCTGCGTTCCAATTATGCCCTTGTACCGCTTCGTTTTATCGGCGAGCAAATGGGACTGGACGTAAAATGGGACAGCAGCTCCAAGTCCGTAAAATTATATACCCGCAGTAGTGGGTCTGGAAACGGGGAATTTACACCTCCCAAGTCCGGAAATAACAGTACAGGTACAGGAAGTATAACTGCGCCAACCAATAATGCGAGTTCAGGTGTGACACAGGTGCAGGGAGTCAGTTTCAGCCAAAACCGCTTAACGATCACAACAGCGAGTGCCGTCAAGCCGAAAGCGTTTACGATGACAGGCCCCGATCGGGTAGTGGTAGATTTGCCAGCGACTGCGTTTGCAGACAATTTCGGAGATCAGCAGAAGCTGGATAGCAACTTAAACGGTTCGTTGGACATTGAGAATGAAGCGGATGTGTCCGGTATCCGATATGCTTTATTCCAAAAGGAACCATCAACGGTGCGCGTTGTTATTGATTTGAAACATGCCATGAATTATACCGCATATAATGATGGATCGAATCGTGTTATCGTCGATCTGGCTTCCAAGGATTCAGTGAATACAACGCCAGATGCAACGTTACCGGATGGGTCACAGCCTGATGACACACAGACATCCCCGGTTAACAGCAATGGTAAAAAGGTCGTTGTTATTGATGCTGGACATGGAGCAAAAGATTCCGGGGCAGTTGGTATTTCGAGAAAAAATTATGAAAAGACCTTCAACCTGGCGATGGCCCTGAAAGTAGAAAGCATATTAAAACAAAACCCCAAACTTGAGGTTGTGTTAACACGTAGCGATGATACATTTTTGGAGCTTAAACAGCGCGTAAAAGTGGCTGAAAATCTTAAAGCCAACGTGTTTGTGTCCATTCATGCTAACAGTAGCGGTAGCTCAGCTTCCAACGGCACAGAGACGTATTACCAGCGTAGTGCAAGCAAAGCGTTCGCCAACGTTATGCATAAGTACTTTGCTCCTGCGACGGGTCTGACAGACCGAGGCATTCGTTATGGGAATTTCCATGTAATTCGGGAAACGACGATGCCAGCTGTTTTGCTTGAAGTAGGATATCTGAGTAATGCAAAAGAGGAAGCAACACTGTTTGATGAAGATTTTCAAAACCGGGTAGCTCAAGGGATTGCAGATGGAATCACAGAGTATCTCGACGTAAAATAAATCTTCAACAAATCGCTTGCCAACGTCAAGTAAGGAGGGGGACAGACATATGAACAAAAAAATCGTAATTGCAGGTCTGCTGGCACTGTTTGCCATTGCAGGTGCAGGGTGTGCCTCTAAGCAAACATCGGCTCCTGCGACTCCATCTCAGGAAACACAAACTTCAGCTGCACAAAATAGTACACCCGAACAGACGACCCCTGATCCATCAGCTCAGTCTGCTGAAAATAATGGAGCGAGTCAAACACCTGCATCTCCGTCGACGGAGCCTACAAAGACCAAGACAGACACGGAAAAGTCAGGAGATCGTCAAACACAGCAGATCACGGTGTACTACACGGATACACAAGAGAACGGCTTAAAAGAACAGAAAAAGGAAATTACCTATCCAAGCGAGCTGGAAAAATTCCAAAAATCGTTTGAAGCTCTACAAAAGAGCGGTGATTCTGCTCTGGTTCCGTTGTGGTCCGAGAAAATTACCGTGCATAAGATCAAATTGGATAACGGTGCATTGACCTTTGATATTTCCCTGCCGGATGAGGCTCGATTGGGAGCTGGCGGTGAGGAATTGGCTATCGATGCCTTGAAGCAAACGATGTTCCAATTCAAGGAAGTCAAAACGCTGGATTTGCTTGTAGATGGTCAATCTCTAGAGTCCTTAATGGGACATGTAGATTTGGAGCATCCTATGAGTCGCTAATCGATCAGACTGTATGAAAATTTCTTGGGAATTTACACACTTTTCACGTGCAATCTGTGACAGATAATGATAATATAGGAGTGTATTTCTCGCCTATGCAGGCAGTCATGCACAAATAGTATTCGTTTCTTTCCGGATGATTATTTAGAGTGACCGTCTTGATGCGGGCTATCCCGTATCAAGACGTTTTTTTTGCTAGGAGGTAGGATTTCCGTGAATGCAGCAACCGCACGTCATATATTGGACACCATCGGTACGATGTTTCCGGATGCCCATTGTGAGCTGAACCATGACAATGCTTTTGAATTAACGATTGCCGTGTTATTGTCTGCTCAATGCTCCGATCAGATGGTCAATAAAGTAACGGCAGACCTGTTTCAAAAATACAAGTCACCTGAGGATTATTTGGCAGTTCCTCTTGAGGAACTGGAGCAGGATATTCGTAGAATCGGCTTGTACCGAAACAAGGCCAAGCATATTCATAACCTCTGCCGGATTTTAATAGACCAGTACGGGGGAGAGATACCTTCGGAGCATGATCAGCTGGTCAAGCTACCTGGTGTTGGCCGCAAGACGGCTAATGTCGTAGTATCTACTGCCTTTGATGTACCAGCTATTGCGGTAGATACGCATGTAGAGCGCGTTTCCAAACGGCTCGGCTTTGCAGGGTGGGATGATTCAGTGCTTGAGGTGGAAAAAAAGCTGATGAAAAGGGTACCTAGGGATGAATGGTCTGTGACCCATCACCGACTCATTTTTTTCGGACGCTACCATTGCAAAGCTCAAAACCCTCAATGTCAGGTATGTCCATTGCTTGATGTGTGCAGGGAAGGCAAGAAACGTATGAAAACGTCTCTTATCAGAAAAGATAAGAAACGTAGAGCTTAAAGACCCGAATGACCTATAAAGGTAATAGAGGGTTTAACCATTTATGTGTAGAAAAGGATGAAGAGTAATGAAGTGCATTTCGGTATATACAGACAATTTTGAGGCGTTCTCCGATATTTTTGAGCAAATTGTAACAACAGAGTTTGCTGAAAACGAAGAGCGCGAGCTAGAGGGAATCACAGTTAGTCATTCTGGTGATGTACCCGAGCATTACTTGGAGCGTATGTCACAAAAGCCAGAAGTGGTTGTAATGAAGGATAAATCCCGTGGGATTACGATTTTACAGCATGGTCAAGTATTTGAAATTTTGCTGCCAGTGCTTGAGACTGCAGCTAATTAAGTGCAATTTGCGGACGACATGCGTTGCATGTTCCGGTGTAGGCGGCTCGGCTGGTCTAACCAGCCTGTAGGCGCATATTAACACAAACCTTGAAGAACGTCATAAAACGCTGGATATGGACGATTTCACATGTTTAAATATGAAATCTTCAATTACATTTTCAGAGGAGTTTCTTAAATGAGCATTTATGATTATTCAGCCATTGCGATGAACGGTAAGGAGATTGTCCTTAGTGATTATAAAGATAAAGTAGTGTTGATTGTAAATACGGCCAGCCAGTGCGGATTTACATTTCAATATCAGGATTTGCAGCGTCTATATGATCAATTTAAGGATAGAGGCTTGGTGATTCTCGGTTTTCCATGCAATCAATTTGCCGATCAAGAGCCGGATTCCAATGAAAGTGTGCAAACATTTTGTACTCTGAATTATGGTGTCGCGTTCCCTATGTTTCAAAAGGTGAATGTACGTGATGAGCAGGCTCACCCGTTGTTTACATATCTTGCTTCGTCGTTGCCCTTTGAGGGCTTTGATGAAACGCATTCGGTTGCCAAAATACTTATTCCTTTAATTCATGAGCGTCATCCTGAGTACTTACCAGGAGATTCGATCAAATGGAATTTCACGAAATTCCTGATTGATCGGAACGGGAAAGTGATCAAACGATTTGAAGCAACGACTGACCCTCTGGATATGGAAGAATATATTGAAGCATTACTGTAATGATCTGTTTTGGATATTATTAATAAACTTATGGTTTCCATTTACAAGAACAGCGTTCCCGAAAGCCAGGTACAGGCAGGGAGCGCTTTTTTAGTTTTTTTAATGTGATGATTCTCACAGTGGCTTAGGAATGCTACAATATAGCTATTTGGTGCAGATAAGACAAGGAGTGAAACCGTAGCTTATGATGCAAACGATTACAGGAGATGCGGAAAAGTGGTTGAGTACGATAGAACAAATACAGGATACCTTGCGTAAAGCGGGGGATGAAACGGGAGCGAAGGCAGTAGGGGATTTGCTGGAAAAAGCGCATGCACAAGAGCTGACCATTGCCTTTTGCGGACACTTTTCAGCAGGTAAATCGAGCTTGATTAACAGCCTGTGCGGTAAAACCGTGCTGCCATCTGGACCGGTACCTACGAGTGCTAATGTAGTGTCCATCCGTCATGGACGTTCGAGAGCGCTTATTCATCCAGCCCGATCGGCAGAAAACCCGAAGCCGGAAATCGTGGAAGCTTCCCTATCTGAGCTTGCTGAGTATTGTAAAAATGGTGGGGCCTATGAATCCGTTGAAGTATGGGAGGATATCCCGATATTATCTGGCGGAGGAGTGCTGCTGGATACCCCCGGCGTAGATTCCACAGACCACGGACACGCGATGGCGACGCATTCAGCTTTACATTGGGCTGATATTGTTTTTTATGTGATGGACTACAATCATGTCCAATCTGAAAATAATTTGTCCTTTGCCAAAAGTTTGTCGGATTGGGGCAAGCCGTTATATTTGATCATCAATCAAATCGATAAGCATCGAGAGCGGGAGCTATCATTTTCACGTTATCGTAATGAGGTGGAAAGCAGCTTTCATGCCTGGCAGGTACATTACACGGACATCCTGTTTACTTCCTTGAAGGAGCAAAATCACCCCTGGAACCAGTGGGAACAGTTGACGTGCTTAATTCCGAAACTGCTGGAGCGCAAAGCTGAGCTTTTGGCTTATAGTTTAGTGTCCTCTATGCACCATTTGGTAGATCAGCATGTGGAGACAGTGCAGGCTGCTGAAGAAGAGGAACTGAACGTACTGCTCAAAGAAGCAGGTGGAGAAGAAGCCATTTTGCGCCTGGACATAGAGCAGAAAACCTTGCAGCAAGAAGATGAACACTGGATGATGCTTCCAGAACAGGAGCATAAACGGCTGCGTCAAGAGCTGGATCATCTATTAGAACACGCTCACCTCACGCCTGCGGAGCTACGTGAAGCGGCTGGCGAATATTTAGAGAGCCGTAAGCCGGGCTTTAAAACAGGGTTATGGTTTGCCGGAGGCAAGACAGAGCGAGAAAAGGAGCGCCGTTTGGATCGGCTGGCAGAGATGCTGGCTGATCAGGTGGAGGGACAGCTGCTGCCTCATGTGCGTGAGTTACTGAGGTCATGGGGAGAAGGTCAAGGTTTGTGGACCGCTGCGATGGAGCAGGAGCTGGATGACATCCGCCCTGTAATGGATCGGCAACTGGTAGAGCAGACAGTAAAGGAAAATGCTTTGTCTCCTGAGTACACGTTGAACTATTGCAAGGACCTACGCGCTGCGGTGACCGCTGATTGCCGCCATAAGGCGTTGGCGCTGGTAGACCGCCTGCTGGCCCAGCTTGCGGCTCGGGTCAACTCCCACCGCGAGGCTCTCGCGGATGCGCGCACAGCGTTGCTGGCGCAGGCGGACGCGGCGAGCCGCTACAGCACTCGCGTGCAAGCCTCAGCTTCGCACGCCGACCTGCTGCGTAGCTTGCTGCCGCAGGCTTCCGCGCCTGGCGGGTTGCCCCGGGTGGGCACGCCTGCTCCTGCGGCTGAGACCGCCGCTGCCCCGATAGATACGGCATCAACAGGTGCCGTGCGTCCAGACATTGCTGGCTCGCGCAACGGATCGGTGCAGTCACAAGCAAGTACGACGACAGCGCGGTCTGCCGCCGGGGGCCGCCTTACGCGACTGGATGCAGCAGCGACACGATTGAAGGCCGCCGCTGCATTAATAAGCCCGTACCCTGCCATGCAGGCGGCTGTTCGGGATTTGCATGTGCGTGCCGCCGCACTGGAGGACGGGCGCTTTACATTGGCGCTATTCGGAGCGTTCAGCGCCGGGAAGTCCAGCTTTGCCAACGCTTTGTTGGGCGAAGCGGTGTTGCCCGTATCGCCGCATCCGACGACAGCAGCGATTAACCGCATTATGGCGCCTACAAGTCATGAGCGCCATGCCACGGCTGACGTCCACATGAAATCAGTGGACGCATTACGGGAAGATCTTAAATACTCTTTTCGGTTATTAGGATTGGGAGAGCCAGCGTCCGTGGGCTGGCAAGAAGCCGTAAATGCGTTATCACCGGAAGGCATTCATCCTGCGGGAAGGCCTCATTACAGCTTTTTGAAGGCTGCTGCGGCTGGATGGAAAGAAGCTGAAAGCTTGCTAGGGCAACAGCTTCAGGTGAATTTAGAACAGTATCGGGATTTTGTCGCATCCGAGCGTAAATCATGCTTCGTAGAGCATATCGACCTTTACTATGATTGCGCTTTGACTCGTCAGGGCATCGTGCTAGTAGATACGCCAGGTGCCGACTCTGTGAATGCGCGGCACACGGGCGTGACCTTCAATTATATGAAGCATGCAGACGCCCTTGTATTTGTGACATATTATAATCATGCGTTTACACAAGGGGACCGACAGTTCTTAAATCAATTGGGCCGAGTCAAAGAGACATTGGCGCTGGATCAGACATTTTTTATTGTCAACGCATCTGATTTGGCTTCTTCTGAAGAAGAATTACATTCTGTGACTCAGCATGTACAGGAACAACTTCAAGCGAACGGAATCCGCAAGCCGCGTATTTATCCGCTTTCCAGCATGCTGGCGTTGGAAGCAGCCGAGCGGGGAGAGGTTTCGCTGCGTTCAGTTTCACGGTTTGATGCGTTTGAAGATGATTTTTCGGCATTTGCAGCCGAAGAGCTGGCAGGTTTGTCCATTGCAGCTGCTATGCAGGAGCTGGGACGGCTGCGGAACCGAATAGAACAACATGCTGCTGATGCTCGGTACAGCGCTGAAGAGCGAGAGATCCGAATAGAGCAATTAAATCGAATCCGTAGGGAGCTGGAGGAGGTGCTCCTTGGTTCGACTGGTAGCAATGGTGGATCTGTGTTGTCGGACGAAACCGATGAACTGCTGTATCATGTACGTCAAAGGTTAGCCTACCGAACGGGTGAATTTATGGCAGAAGCGTTTCATCCATCTGTTCTGCGTGAAGGAGTAGGTGATCTTCGTTCGGCTTTTGCATCTTGTGGTCGTGAACTGCTGCGATTGATCGAACTGGAGCTGTCTCAGGAATTGCTAGCAACCACACTCAGACTGGAAAAAACCGGGCAAGCTTTAGTGCGTAAGGCTATACAACAGTGCGTAGATCACATGAACCATCAGCTGAATGGATTAGATTGTACAGTTCCTGAATTCAGAGAATGGGCTGTTCCCGAGCTGATGGGTATTTCCTTGCAGGAGTCCATTCAGTGGAAGGATTATTGGAATAGCTTTAAAAATCCAAAGCTATTTTTCGAAGGGACGGGTCGTGCGAATTTACAAACTAGACTGGAGCCCATATTACGCCAGCTAATCGGGGAAGCTGTGGATCAGCAGCGAGAACGATTGTCTTCTTTTTACATTGCTATGATGCAAGAGGAACAAACGTGGCAGAAAGCACAGCTACGAGAGCAAGTGCTGGAGACTACTCGTGGCATGGAGCATGCACTTAAGGGCGGTGAGGAGCCACAAGTTTGGGAAGAGCTTGCTGGTCAGCTCGCGAATTTAGAGTCCATATAAATATGTTCACGATTGCTTTAAGGTCAGGACACCGGGTTGCGGGACAATCCGGTGTTTTAAGCATACTTCAAAAAGAAAGGAAAACTGAGGAAATAGCCATATTCAATGATAAGAAAGCGATTTAATTTGTCTAATCACCTACCAATTGGGAACCTGCCTGAAAACGGCCCATTATCCTCTTTGCCGCCTTGGAACACGGATGGTAAACTTCACTAAGCCATATAACAACGTCGTGCAACTAATGGAGGGACTTGACATGGAAGTGCTCAGGCAACTGCAAGTTTTTTTTCGAGAGAGGAGACATTATCTATTTCTTTCCATTCTATGCCTTGCGATAGCGACGGCCTTGGGACTGGTGTATCCGAACCTGCTCCAACGGCTCATTGATAACGCTATCATTCCCGGCGACTTCGAGAAAGTTCCGGTTCTGGCTCTGACTGTACTGGGAGTCGTGATCATCAAAGGGTTTATGCAATTTTTACATGGTTTTTTTGGTGGACGGCTAGGTAACTACTTGGCGTATCGACTTCGCAATGCCTGTTACGAAAAGCTGCAATTTCTATCCTTCAGATATTATGACACTGCCAAAACGGGGGATCTTATGTCCCGTCTGACTGGTGATTTGGAGGCGATCCGCAACTTTATCGGGTTTGGCTTTGCGCAACTCCTCAATGTGCTACTGATGGTCGTATTCGGCTCTATCATGATGCTGTATATTAATTGGCAGCTCACCCTCTTTACGATGATCAGCATGCCATTGCTACTCTTCGTCACATTCAAATTTGAATCACGGATTCATCCCACCTTTCAGGAAATGCGAATTGCTCTCAGCGCCCTGACAACAGCGGTACAAGAAAATATTACAGGTGTGCGAACCGTTAAATCTTTTGCTCGCGAATCCTATGAAGTTGAAAAATTCTCCGTACGTAATGAGCAGTACAAGAGCAACCAGATTCAGGCTGCTTCCTTATGGAGTCGATTTTTCCCCGCGATGGAACTGATTGCCTCGGTCAGTGTGGTTCTTCTCCTGGGGATGGGTGGATATCTGGTTATACAGAAGTCAATGACCTTGGGGCAACTCGTCGCCTTCTTTAGCTTAATTTGGTATATTATCGGTCCCATCTGGAGCATTGGCTTTCATATCAATAACTATACGCAGTCCAAAGCTTCCGGTGAAAGGGTTTTGGAGTTGCTAAACCAGTCTGTAGATGTAACTGATGAAGCTAATGCACTTACACTCAACGCCGATCAGGTGAAGGGACATGTGACGTTTGAACATGTTACCTTTGCTTACGGAAATAAGCTACCTGCTGTTGTTGACATCAATCTGGATGCGCCACCGGGATCGGTCATTGGGATTTTAGGAGGAACAGGGTCCGGGAAGTCGACCATAATTCAACTACTCATGCGAGCCTACAATGTGAATGCAGGCAGCATCAAGCTGGATGGGACGGATATACGTCATTTGAAAATTCGTGATTTACGTGCTCAAATTTCTTCCGTGTTTCAGGAGACGTTTCTGTTCTCGTCCTCCATACGCAATAATATTGCATATGGATTAAGTCATGTCAGTATGGATGACATCATACGCGTTTCCAAGCTGGCTCAGGCGCATGAATTCATCACTGAATTACCGCTTGGCTACGACACTGTCGTCGGTGAACGTGGATTGGGACTGTCCGGAGGGCAGAAACAACGGATTGCCATCGCACGCGCACTACTCAAAAATCCAAAAATTCTGGTTCTGGATGATGCTACCAGTGCGGTCGACATGGAGACGGAGCATGAAATTCAGTCCGGTTTTCAAGAGGTTATGCGTGGACGCACAACGTTTATTATAGCTCACCGAATCTCCTCGCTTCGTCATGCCAATGAAATTGTGGTGCTTGAGGAAGGACGAATCGTCCAACGTGGAACACATGAACAGCTCATTGCTACTCCAGGTCCATACCAAGATGTGTATCATATTCAATACGCCGATTACATAGCGGAGGCTCCAGACGGTGTATCCGAAGGGCAGGTGAGACCATGAATATTCCAGTAGAAAAAGCCAAACCGTTAAAGAAGCCGACCAATGAGCGCTTTGTCTATCAAGATGATGAGGTTATTGATAAACCGTTTAACTGGGCGGAATTCAAACGTTTGCTAGCATACATGAAACCTTATGCCCGTCAGATTCTACCGATTCTTCTGGTCATGATGATTCTAGGCACGATTACTAAGCTGACGGTTCCATATTTGATCAGTCTGGCTATTGACAAGGCCATTGCTCCTGCATCGCCTGCACTACCTAGCGTAAAGTTATTGTTGCTCATCACGGGTGCCGTGCTCTTGTTATATTTAATCCAATGGGCAGCCAGCACGTACCGTATTAAATTCACCAATATTATTGGTCAGCGGGTTATTTACGATTTGCGTGAAGATTTGTTCAAGCATATTCAGAAGCTTTCCTTCAACTTTTTTGATAAAAGACCAGCAGGTTCTGTATTAGTACGTGTAACGAATGACATTAACTCGCTACAGGATTTATTTACGAATGGTGCAGTGAACGTCCTGATTGACTGCGTACAGCTTTTCGGAATTATTGTCATTTTGCTGCTTATTAACTGGAAGCTCGGTTTGGCAGTGATTGTGACTGTTCCGATCATGTTTTTCATTTCGACCAAGCTGCGAGTACGCATCCGTCGCGCCTGGCAAGAAGTACGCATGAAGAACTCGCGTATCAATTCTCATTTGAATGAATCTATTCAGGGAATTCGTGTGACACAAGCGTATACGCAGGAGCAGGAAAACATGGCTTATTTCGACGATATGAACAGCTCCAGTAAAAAATCGTGGGATAAGGCTTCTGCCATGAATCAGGTCTTTGGCCCACTTATTGATATTACCGGAGGATTAGGTACGCTTGTGCTGTTCTGGTTTGGAGCGCATTTAATTCAGACAGATCAGCTGACGGTGGGTTTGCTGGTTGCATTTGCCAACTATGTAGGGAACTTTTGGGAGCCGATTAATCGGCTAGGTCAAATGTATAATCAGCTACTGGTTGCGATGGCTTCGTCAGAAAGAATTTTTGAATTCATGGATGAACAGCCGAATATTGCAAACAAACCAGGAGCAAAAGCCTTGCCGCCTATTCGGGGTGATATTCAATTTGATAAAGTCATTTTTGAATATGAAAAGGGACGTCAGGCGCTTAAAGGTATTAATCTTTCTGTCAAGGCAGGTCAATCTATAGCGCTTGTAGGTCATACTGGATCAGGTAAAAGTACAATTATTAATTTGCTCAGCCGTTTTTATGACATTACGTCAGGGCGACTTACTATTGACGGTTATGATGTGCGAGATGTCACAGTGGAGAGCTTGCGCAGCCAGATTAGCATCGTGCTTCAGGATACATTTATTTTTTCGGGAACGATACGTGATAATATCCGATTTGGCCGTTTGGATGCAACGGATGAGGAGATTGAAGCGGCTGCGAAGGCGGTCAATGCTCATGAATTTATTGTTCATTTGCCAGATGGCTATGAAACAGAGGTAGAGGAGCGTGGGGGGATGCTGTCCATGGGTCAGCGCCAGCTCTTATCCTTTGCCCGTGCCTTACTGGCTAATCCGCGAATTCTTATTCTGGATGAGGCCACAGCCAGCATTGATACAGAAACGGAGTTGAAAATTCAGGAGGCCCTTCAGGTTCTATTGGAAGGCAGAACTTCTTTTATGGTCGCTCACCGTTTGTCCACCATCCGGAATGCTGATCATATCGT
Organism: Paenibacillus sp. JJ1683; assembly: GCF_053006485.1. Taxonomy (NCBI): domain Bacteria; kingdom Bacillati; phylum Bacillota; class Bacilli; order Caryophanales; family Paenibacillaceae; genus Paenibacillus; species Paenibacillus sp. JJ1683. Next base: position 3,264,095 of record NZ_CM129820.1, on the reverse strand, counting down.
TGTACTGGACCATGGGGAGATCCAAGAAAGTGGTAATCATGAACAATTGATGAAAAAACATGGAATATATCGGGGGCTGGTGGAAGCACAGTTCAGATTTTTGTAAAAAAAAGATCAAAAAATCGCGTTTTTTGTAAATTAAAATGCCGAGCACTATTGCATTCTTGGAGCTAAACCCTGAAAATAAAGATGAAAAGAGATCAGAGCAATATCGTCAGAGGGGGAAGAGTTCAAGATGTGGGGTGCTCCTTTTTCTGCCAAGGCTAAGAAGATGCTACTGCTGGGTAGCGGCGAATTGGGAAAAGAAGTCATTATTGAAGCTCAGCGGCTTGGCGTGGAATGTATTGCTGTAGATCGCTATGAGCTGGCTCCAGCAATGCAGGTGGCCCATCGCTCTCACTGTCTGGATATGCAGGATGCTGAGGCGTTGAAGGCACTAATTCGCAAGGAACAGCCCGACATAATTGTACCTGAAATCGAAGCTATTGCTACGGGTGCTTTGGAAGAATTAGAGCAAGAGGGATTTCACGTAGTACCAACGGCACGGGCCGCTCGTCTTACGATGGACCGTGAGGGTATCCGCAGGTTGGCTGCCGAGAAATTACAGCTTCCGACTGCTGCCTACCGTTTTGCAGATGATTTTGAGCAGTTACGGTCGGCGGTTCAAGAGCTGGGCACGCCATGCGTGGTCAAACCCTTAATGAGTTCGTCGGGTAAAGGGCAGTCTGTATGCCGGACACTCGAAGACGCAGAATCCTGCTGGAATACGGCGCTGGAAGGCGCACGTGCCAAAACGACACGTGTCATTGTTGAAGCTTTTGTCCCGTTTGAGAGCGAAATCACCTTATTGACCGTCAGATCGGAATCAGGCACGACTTTTTGCCCACCGATTGGCCACATTCAAAAAGATGGGGATTATGTCGAATCCTGGCAGCCTCATGGCATGACGGACAAGCAGCTTTCGGAGGCGCAGGACATTGCCCGTACGATTACGGATGAACTGGGTGGTTACGGATTATTTGGCGTAGAGCTGTTTTTAACGGCTGATAGCGTCATATTCAGTGAAGTATCCCCGCGTCCGCATGATACAGGTATGGTGACCATGATTACGCAGGATTTGTCTGAATTTGCGCTTCATGTACGGGCAATTCTTGGATTCCCGGTGCCATCCGTCACGCTGCTTACACCAGGAGCTTCAGCTACCTTAAAGGCAGAAGTGGCTACGCGCGATTTCGCAATAAGCGGTCTGCATGATGCACTATTGCTACCCCGGACACAGGTGCGAGTGTTCGGGAAGCCTGAAACCAAGCCGGGACGCCGGATGGCTGTAGCGCTTAGCGCTGCAGAAGATGTGGAAACAGCACGGAAGACAGCCAAAGAAGCTGCCAATATGCTGAAAGTGGAGGTAAATCATGTCTAACAGTGTGATGATTCCAGTACTGACAATTCGTTCCGTAGAGCTTGGCGATTGTGAAGCCGTAACTGGACTACTCAGAGAAGTCGGATACCCGATGACTTGTGGTGTTATGAAAGAAGTTATGGGAACAGCGCAGGAGGACAGTCAAGCGAATATGATGGTTGCAGAAATGGATGGTCGTGTAGTCGGAGTAATCGGCATGCATACGGCTCAAAGCCTGGCCTATCCTGATCCTGCTGTACAAATCACCATGCTGGTCGTGAGCGGGGAGTATCGCGGCGAAGGCATTGGCAAGCGGTTGGTTGCTTGTGGTGAGGAGTGGGGGCGTGCGCAAGGATGCTATCATTTATTCATTACTGGAGCGAATAACCGCATCAAACAAGTAGAGGCCCGTGCTTTCTACAACCGAATCGGCTTTGAGAAGCAAGGCTACCGTTTCAGCAAAAAGCTTAGATAATCAGCTTGCAACAAACAATCTAATACTTAAAGCCTCACTATTTTTAACTTCGTCCTGTTCGCCATTGCCGAGCAGGACTATTTTTTTTCCAACTTTTATACCATTGATGATGCTATAAAACATGATATACTGCTAGAGTAAAGATTACAAAGTTGTAACCTGAGACGTTCACACCAAGGCACTTATACAACAAGGAGATGACGAAATGAAGAATATGTTGAAAAAAACACTGGTGATGGGAAGCCTAAGCGCCATTTTATCCGCAGGATTCATCGTTCCGGCATCAGCTTCACCAGCTGACGATTTATCTGCTCAATTACAACAGTGGTTTCAAAATAACGGATACACAGTCAATATGTCCAACGGGACGACGACAATAACAAAGACGGTCATTAAGGATTATTCTGAAAAGGACAAGGCTAAAACAAAAACAGCAAATCCTTCTTCTGGCAAGCAAACGACGAATCAGGGTAACCAAAAGGCTTCAAAGTCTGTTAACAAGCAACAGACCCAAACACAAAACACCAACTCAGGTGCAGGTCAGTCTACAGATTCTAATGCACAACTCAGCAAGTCTCAATTTGCAGCTGAGGTTGTAAAGCTTGTAAACAATGAGCGCAGTCAAAAAGGTCTGAAGCCCCTCACATCTAATGCGAAGCTTACAGAAGTAGCCTTAGCGAAGGCGAAGGACATGAGCACGAACAATTACTTTTCCCATACATCTCCGACTTACGGTTCACCCTTTGATATGATGAAAAAATTCGGTGTAACTTATACGTATGCGGGTGAGAATATTGCAATGGGACAAAAAACACCACAAGAAGTGATGAAGGCCTGGATGAACAGCCAGGGACATCGTGAAAATATTTTGAAGGCAGAATATACACAAATCGGTGTGGCTTACTACAATGGATATTGGGTACAAGAGTTCACACGTAACTAAGTTGATAGAGAAAACGTTCTAAACGTCATTTCTGTTTATAAAAAGATAGTGACGTACGTAATTTAGAGACCCGCTGACAACGTTCAGCGGGTCTTTTTATGTCGCTCATGTCACTTCAGGCATAAACCATTGCTCTATACCAGAAAAGACATAAGGGACGTGCTTATAGTATGATGACAGTAAGCTGAATGGATAACAGACTACTTTTGGAAAGCTAGGTGAACAAATGAGCTACGAAATCGTGCATGAAGGTGCTTTTGCTATGCTTAAGGTGCAGTTGAACCCCGGAGAAACCATTAAAGCAGAAATGGGAGCGATGGTTTCCATGTCTTCCAGTGTAGATATAAAGGGGACGGTAGACGGTGGGCTGTTACGTGGTTTAGGCAGAATGCTGAGCGGAGAAAAATTCTTTTTTCAAGAGCTGAGAGCAGCCCGGGGACCCGCTGAAGTACTGCTAGCCCCTGCAAGCATAGGTGATGTACAAGCAGTGGAACTGGATGGCACGTACAGGCTGTTGGTCCAAAAGGACGGTTTTTTGGCCTGTACGGAAGGGATTGAGGTTAGTACCAAAATGCAAAACCTGATGAAAGGTTTATTCTCCGGTGAAGGTTTTTTTATTGTAGAAATCAGTGGCCGCGGCACAGTATTCCTATCCTCATATGGAGCCATTCACCCCATTTATATCGCGCCAGGAGAGGAGCGTATTATTGATAATGCTCATCTAGTGGCATGGCCGGATTATATGGATTATAGAATTGAAAAGGCATCTAAAGGCTGGTTGTCCAGCGTAACGAGTGGGGAAGCTCTTGTATGTCGTTTTCGCGGTGAAGGAACGGTACTGATTCAAAGCCGAAATCCGGGTAGTTTTGGACAATGGATTAGAAGTTTCATCCCTGATAGCAAATAGTTTATTTCGTCTGACTGCTGATGATAAGAAGAGATATTCGCACAAAAAGTATGACAGAAGGATGGGAGTTTTCCATCCTTTTTCAGTATGTTTATGGAAATTTATATAAGGGATACTAAACCTTGATTTTCGCTTGAACCAGAACGGTTTATTTGCAAAATGACAGGAGAAGCTTTATGTTTATTTCACCAAGCTATCAGGAGGGAACACGAGTGAATTCATCAAAATGGATTTGGCGGTCTGTCGGTTCCGTTTCCATTGCCGCCACACTGCTATTATTGTACGGATTTATTGCAGCAGTACGAAGTATCACGGCTCCAGAGCCATTGGTAAGTACTCAACCTGTACAATCCGGTTCATCGCAGACACAAACTGCACCATCGGCTACTGCTCAGACGGGAGAGTTGCGCGTAGCTGCCATTGGCGATTCGCTAGCCAAAGGAACGGGGGATGATTCCGGAAGTGGTTTTGTGCGCCGGTCGGTGACTTTGTTAAATAATCAGGAAGGACATAAAGCTCAGCTCATAAATAATCTGGGGATTAATGGACTGACGACTCAAGGACTATTAACCAAGCTGGATGAGCCTGGTGTGTCTTATGTACTGAAGAAGGCTAATGTGATTATAGTTTCGATTGGCGGTAATGATTTATTTCAGGGCGCGCAGGCGGCTCAAACCGGCAAAGAGCCACCTACACTCAGTGGTTTGCGCAAAGCTCTGCCTGATGCAGCCAAACGTTTGCAAAAGGTGCTGACAAAGGTAGGAAAAATCAATCCGAATGCAAAAATTGTCTATGTTGGATTGTATAATCCATTCAGTGATCTGCAGGAAATGAAAATTCCCGGTAATCTTGTGGTAACCGAATGGAATATGGCGGCCATGGCAATTACCAACCAAAACAGTAACATGACGCTGGTTCCAACTTTCGATTTATTCGAGCAAAATTTGCCCGTCTATTTATCATCCGATCATTTTCATCCCAACGGACAGGGCTATCAGGCCATCGCTGAACGTATCGCACAAGGGTTTGCTGTTACCGCGACGAAGGATACCGATCATGTAAATCCTAAACAACAGTCTACAAATAGCCAACCTGCAGAAGCGAAAAAGGGAGGGAACAAGTAATGAGCATCCAATCTGCTGACAAGACAGAGGCTGGCGTGACCCAAGATTCGACATCCACAGATGCAGTGTCCAGTCTTCACTCCTCCAATCAGGTTGGTAGCGCAGACAGAGACAGCAGCAATAATGAAATCGTGCTCTCTGTTCAGCATGTTAAGAAACGTATTAAACGCAAAATGATCATTCATGATGTAACATTCGACGTTCGCGCAGGTGAAATTTTCGGATTTCTCGGCCCCAATGGAGCTGGAAAAACGACGACTATTCGTATGCTGGTCGATTTAATTAAGCCTACTGAAGGGACAATAACCGTATGCGGTCATAATGTAAATCGTGACCCTGAGCAGGCTTTACGGCATGTTGGTTCTATTGTGGAAAATCCAGAGGTGTACAGCTACCTGACAGGATGGGAAAATTTAGAGCATTTTGCCCGGATGCAGCCTGGTGTAGATGAACAGCGCATTCGCGAGGTGGTTGAGTTGGTTCGGCTCGATCGTCGCATCCATGATAAGGTAAGTACATATTCACTGGGGATGCGTCAGCGTCTTGGTATAGCTCAAGCCTTGCTCGGCAGACCGAAGCTACTCATTTTGGATGAGCCGACGAACGGACTAGACCCCAAGGGAATCAAAGAGATGAGAGCTTTTATCCGTTTGTTAGCGGCCGAAGGCATGGCTGTATTTGTTTCCAGCCATTTGCTTAGCGAGATCCAGCTGCTATGTGATCGTGTGGCAATTATAAGTCGGGGCAAGGTGCTAGCTGTTGGTGGGGTACGGGAACTGGTTGAGACTCACTCGCACATGGCTGTCTGGCAGCTGGAGCCCCGCGATCAGGGCCTTGCCCTATTGCAAAATTCTCCGTATGTGCAAATCATTACGAACGCCGATGAATTAATTGATGACAGCATTGTTGCAGGTAGCGGAGTCGATGCTATTTTTACAGAAATGGACGAAGAGCATATTGCGGAGCTGGTCGCACACATGACAGCTTCCGGTATTTCCGTTAAAGGTGTAACCAAAATCAATCCTACACTGGAGCAACTATTCCTGAAAATGACGGAAGGTGAGATACTTGAATAATATTTTACCGCTCGTACAAAATGAAACCCTGAAAATTATCAAGAAGAAACGATTTTATGTCATTTTACTTGTTTTGCTTGTGCTTGTGCCGATTTTTACGTACGCTCAGATGAAAGTGGCAGAAAACAATCGCGAAAAATTCGGTAACGATTGGCGTCTGGAACTGCGTCAGGCCATTACTGATAACCAAAACTCGCTCGGCAGCGATAGGGTTCCCGAGGAATGGAAGACCTACCGCCGCGTCTTTGTGCAACAGATGCAATATTATCTGGAAAATGACGTGAATCCTAATGAGCCGAGTGGCGTCACTTTTACCAGAGAGTTTATGGATAATTCCATAAATCTGTTCGTTCCGTTGTTGATCATGGCCATTGCTTCGGACCTGGTTTCAGGAGAACGGACAACAGGCACGATAAAAATGTTGCTAACTCGGCCGGTCAGGCGGTGGAAAATACTGCTGAGCAAGCTGCTGACACTGTATATGTTCGTTTCGCTCATCATTTTGGCCGTATTTGTCATAAGTTATCTCATATCAGGCTTGTTTTTTGGTTTTCGTGGTTTTAATGTTCCGGTATTTACCGGCTTTCAAATTGTTGGATCGACGGTGGATTTGTCTGCTGTACATGCCATTCCACAATGGCATTACCTGATGCTGCAAGCCGGATTGATTTGGTTTGTCAGTCTTGTGGTTGCTTCATTAGCCTTTATGGTATCTGTTCTGGTACGTAGTACAGCAGCAAGTATTGTGGTCATGATGGCTGCGCTCATTTCGGGCACTATACTGACCAACATGGCTTCATCATGGCAAAGCGCCAAATATTTATTTATGGTTAACCTCGGATTAACCGATTATTTATCTGGAAGCCCTGCCCCGATTGAGGGAATGACCCTGCCATTTTCTTTAGTTGTACTGGGCATTTGGGGGGCTGCGGCGTTGATTGTTTCATTCGCCGTCTTTACGAAACGGGATATATTGAATTAAAATGGACAAGGTAAAAGAAAACATCTGTTTGCATTTTTGGTGAAAACCATCAAGAATAAGGCAAAACACGGTTATGATTAGACAAAGGGGGAGCATGAATGGTCGACAAAATCGACTTGTCTGCGGGAGCTTCCAGTACACAGAACGGAGCTTCAGAATATGGCGCGGACGACATTCAAGTGCTCGAAGGGCTTGTGGCAGTTCGCAAACGGCCGGGCATGTACATCGGGAGCACCAGTTCTTCGGGACTGCATCATTTGGTATGGGAAATTGTAGACAACGCGGTGGATGAACATCTCGCCAAGTTTTGCTCTCGCATTGATATCACAATGCATAAGGACGGTTCTGTAACAGTATCAGACAACGGGCGCGGTATTCCTACGGGAATGCACAAAATGGGAATCCCTACGCCTCAAGTTGTATTCACCATTTTGCACGCCGGAGGTAAGTTTGGCGGTTCGGGATATAAAAAGTCCGGGGGTCTGCATGGGGTAGGTGCGTCTGTAACGAACGCTCTTTCGGAATGGCTTGAAGTGGAAATCTACCGGGACGGCAAGATTCACCGTCAGCGGTTTGAATATTGGCAGGACAAGAAGGGCGTGGAGCATGTCGGTGAACCGACCACAGGCCTTGAAGTGCTGGGCAATACTAACAAGACGGGTTCGAAAATTACATTTAAACCGGATATTCGCGTTTTTCAGTCAGGAATTCATTTTAACTATGATACGCTGGCTGAGCGTCTTCAGGAAATTGCTTTTCTGAATTCCGGCCTTCGTATTCAGCTTAAAGACGAACGCAGCGGAAAGTCAGATGAATATTTTTATGAGGGTGGAGCAAGTCAGTTTGTTTCTTTTTTGAATGAGGGCAAGGATGTACTGCATGATGTCATTCATTTTAATGCCGAGAAAGAAGACATTGAAGTGGAGATTGCCATCCAATACAATGCCGGCTACACAGAGACGATTGCTTCGTTCGTTAACTCCATTCCGACACGTGGCGGGGGTACGCATGAAACAGGCTTCAAAACCGCTTACACTCGTATCATGAACGACTATGCACGTAAAACAGCGATGTTGAAGGAAAAGGATAAAAACCTGGAGGGCAACGATCTACGTGAAGGTATGATGGCTGTAATCAGTGTCAAGATGGCCGAGGTTGAATTTGTCGGTCAGACAAAAGATCAGCTGGGTAGTGCTTCGGCGCGGAGTACAGTGGATGCCATCGTGTCTGAACAAATGCAGCGCTTTTTGGAGGAAAATCCACAGATAGCGCAAACCTTGATCAGAAAGGCAGTTCAAGCATCCAAAGCGCGTGAAGCTGCACGTAAGGCTCGGGACGAAATGCGTTCTGGCAAGAAACGTAGTGAAAGTTCTAATTTGAATGGCAAACTGTCGCCTGCGCAGTCTAAAGATTTTACACGTAATGAGTTATTTATCGTGGAAGGCGATTCGGCTGGAGGATCGGCCAAACAGGGACGGGATTCCAAAATTCAGGCGATTTTGCCACTAAAGGGCAAGCCGATGAATCCGGAAAAATCAAAGTTGGCGGATATTATGAAAAATGATGAGTACCGTGCTATTACGGCAGCGATTGGCGCGGGGGTAGGAACAGAGTTCACGCTGGAAGACAGCAATTATTCCAAAATCATCATTATGACCGATGCAGATACGGATGGCGCGCACATTCAAGTACTGTTGTTGACGTTCTTTTATCGGTATATGAAAGAACTCATTGATGCAGGACGCATATTTATTGCTCAGCCGCCATTGTATAAAATAACCCGCAAGTCGGGTAAGCTCGAAACAGTTCGTTATGCCTGGACTGACGAGCAGCTTGATAATTACTTAAAAGAGTTTGGACGGAATTTCGAGCTTCAACGTTATAAAGGACTCGGGGAGATGAACCCTGATCAGTTATGGGAAACGACAATGAATCCCGAGTCACGCACCCTGTTGCGCGTTCAGATTGAGGATGCTGCCAAAGCTGAACGCCGTGTGTCCACATTGATGGGTGATAAGGTGGATCCGCGTAAGCGCTGGATCGTGGAAAACGTGGATTTCACGGAATACGTAGAGTAGTGCTATTAAATGAGGTGTAGACATGAGCTTATCGGAGCAATTTTTGCCAGCTTATCTGGAGGAAATGGTCGGTGACCGCTTTGGCCGATATTCCAAATATATAATTCAGGATCGGGCGATACCTGATGTACGGGATGGATTAAAGCCCGTACAACGCCGGATTCTGTACGCGATGTACGATTCGGGTAATACCCCGGAAAAAGCGTATCGCAAATCCGCCAAAACCGTTGGGGACGTTATGGGTAATTACCATCCTCACGGTGATTCATCTATTTACGATGGGATGGTACGGATGGCGCAGCCTTGGAAAATGAGCCACGTACTGGTGGATGGCCACGGCAACTGGGGTTCTCAGGACGACGATCCTGCGGCAGCTATGCGTTACACGGAGGCACGTTTGTCTCCGATTGCAATGGAAATGCTACGTGATATCGAAAAACGTACGGTTTTGTTCAAGGATAACTTTGATAACTCGGCAAAGGAACCCGTCGTGCTGCCCTCCCGTTATCCTAATCTGTTGGTAAACGGATCTAGCGGGATTTCAGCGGGGTTTGCAACGGAAATTCCAACTCATAGCTTGCGTGAGGTGATTGACGCCACCATCGCAGTGATGGAAAAGCCGCAGATCGAACTGGAAGAGATTATGACCTTTATAAAAGGCCCAGATTTTCCGACTGGCGGACTCATTATGGGTGGCGAAGGCATCAAGGATGCATACAGAACAGGCAAAGGACGCATTTATATCCGTTCCAAAACGGAAATTCAGTCTTTGCGTGGAGGCAAGCAGCAACTGGTTATTACAGAGATTCCATACCAGGTTGTTAAATCCAGGCTCGTAACCGCTATGGAGAACATCCGTCTGGAGAAAAAGGTAGAAGGGATTGCCGAAGTTCGTGACGAGAGTGGACGAAATGGCCTGCGTATTGTTGTCGAGCTGAAGAAGGAAGCGGATGCCGAAGGTATTTTGGCATATCTGCTGAAAAAAACCGATCTCCAAGTGGCTTATAACTTCAATATGGTAGCCATCGTAAACAAAGCGCCGCACCAGCTTGGACTAAAATCCATTTTAGAAGCGTATATTGCTCACCAGCGTGAAGTTGTCACAAATCGCATTAAGTTTGAGCTGGAAAAGGCGGAGGACCGCGCACATGTACTGGAAGGTTTGGTCAAGGCGCTGAACATTCTGGATGAAGTCATTGCGGCTATTAAAGCTTCCAAAAATCGTCAGGATGCACAAAATAATTTGCAATGGATGTTTGGCTTTAGTGAACGGCAGGCGGATTCCATTTTGACTCTGCAATTGTACCGTCTTACGAATCTTGAAATTACCACCCTTGAAAAAGAACTTGCTGACATTCAGAAGAAAATTACTCAATACCGTTCTATTCTGGAAAGTGACCGCAAGCTGATCAGTCTGATCCGCAAGGAGCTGCTGGAAATTCGTGAAAAGTACGGCATTGACCGTCGTTCGGAAATACAGGGTGAAGTAGAAGAGATTAAGGTAAATCTGGAGGTCATGGTTGCGGCAGAGGATGTATTGCTAACTCTCTCGAAAGATGGCTATGTGAAACGTACGAGTATGCTGTCGTTCACTCGTTCTGGCGGGGATCGTTCAAATTCCGGAGTTAAAGAAGGGGACTACATTACTCAGTTCCTTGACGTGAATACACTCGATGTGCTGCTCGTCTTCACCCAGCGTGGACAATACTTTTTGCTGCCTGTGCATCAGATACCGGAGTATAAGTGGAAAGAGCCGGGCACTCCAATCGTTAATGTCATTTCGCTATCGAAGGAAGATCGAATCGTAAGTGTTATTCCGATCAAAAATATAGAGGAAATCGGCAAAAGCCTGGTGTTTGTAACAAAGAAAGGGCAAGTCAAACGAACGGAACTTACAGAATATGCCACAAAGCGTTCCAGTGCTGTAGCAGCCTGCAAGGTGGCTGGCGACGATGAGATATTATCAGTAACATTAAGCGACAATAGCAAAGATATTATGTTGATTACCCGTGCGGGGATGAGCATACGCTTCAAGGAGCAAGAGGTTAATGCCATGGGCCGCGTTTCAGCGGGGGTCAAAGGTATACAACTGGCGGAAGGCGATGAAATTGTCGCAGCACTATGGGTAGAAGAAGACGAAGGAGAGGTGCTGGTACTAACCGAATCCGGTTATGGTAAGCGTACGCTTCTGCTGGATTATCCTTCTCAGGGAAGAGGCGGTAAAGGAATCAGCACCTTCGAATTCAAGGAAGGCAAGCGGGTGCGTTCGAACGGAACTCGAATTGTGGCTGCCTTCTACTGTCGTGAAGCTGTTCAATTATTTGTCATCACATCAGAAGGACAGACGATGTCCTTCCTTTCGGAAAAAGCTCCTTTAACCGATCGCAAGGATACAGGCAAACTGCTGGCTCCGGTGGAGAAGAAGGACGAAATTGTAAATGTGCTGCCGCGTAGTGAGCCTCAGAGTTCGCAGACAGTAGAATAATTGTAAAGTCAAGCGTTTTTTAGCTCGAAAAAGAGGGGTCCTCACGTGCCATTCCAGCACGAATGAGGACCTTTTTGCCGTCATGCTGTCGAACCTTGACCTGTCTCCAAATCCGAAGTGAGACTTCCTTCCCCTTTTCATTTGATGCTCCAAAAACGGCAGGAAACTGAGGGGAAATGGCGAAAATTTAATGTGATGAAATACAATCCGGACGGTGGCCCATATGGTAACTTTGATGCTTTTACTGACCCTGTTATTCAAAGGAGTGAGGCAAAATGCAAACGACCGAATTTGCAAAAATCTGGTCCAGAATGGCTAAGGATTACAAGGTTCATATGGAGCAGCAACTAGCTCCATCACTAACGGAGGCTCAACTCACGGTGCTGGAGGTTCTGAACGAATACGGACGCATGAAGCCGTCTCAACTAATCCCATATCTCGCCACCACACCTGCGGCAGTTACGATGCTATTGGACCGGATGGAGCGGAATCGACTGGTCACCCGGTTCAGAGACGTAAAGGACCGTAGAATTGTATGGATTGTTATTTCAGATCAAGGCAGAGAAGAAGTGGAGCGCGGATTGCAAATTCGCGACGATTTTCTGGGTTCTGCGCTTAACCGAATATCTCAGCACAATCAGAATTTGCTGGTTTATTTGTTGGGTAAAATTACAACGAAGACGAAAGCGGCTGTATCAGCCAGTGAAGATGAGGGAATAAAGGAACAAATAGAGCGAGCAGAATAGCTAATTAGTGGATACATGGAATGTAGCTGTACACAGCAGATTAGCTTTCTAAGAGAATAGAAATGCGCGGATAGATGCCGATCCTGGTATCATTTCCGCGCTTTTTTGTGTCGCAAGTATAGGTAGTGTTTGGGGGAATGTTGACATTTACATAAGAGATGATAAAATAATAGTTATAAATAAATAACAATTCGTATACAAATAGTTACTAGTTTATGTATATGGGTAATGAATATGTATGGGGAAGAAGGATGGTTCTAGTGAGCGACAGAGAGGAAGACAGACTAGAGGTGTATCGGATTATTCAATCGGTAAGGGAGGTTAACAAGACGATATTTTATGCTTTCTGGAACGAGGAGCAGCATTTGGATCTAACGGCCATTCAGCACATGGCTTTGGCCATTCTGAATAAACGCCCCAATATTGGGTTATCCGAGCTGGCAGAGATAGCTCATGTGGGAAGCAGCTCTATGAGCGGGGTGGTTGACCGCTTGACCAAGGCGGGATATATCGCTCGCGGACGGCATGAGCATGATCGCAGATCTTTAGTACTGACGCTTACGACAGAAGGAAAAGATATAATGCAAAAGGTAGACGCCATGTGGATGGAGCGCGTCTTGCCAATTCTGGATATCCCGGAGGAGCAGCTAGAGTTGCTCTTGGATGTTCATAAACAAATGATCATGAAATTAACACCGAAGGGAATGAATCAACTTGAGCAGTCCTCAAATGACACTACCAGGTAATGTCCGCAGAGCACCCATTGTGGCCGCTCTGTTGATTGGCGCAATTGTTGCAATTTTAAACCAGACATTGATAAGTGTGGCTTTACCGAAAATGATGAGTGATCTGAATGTAGATGCCAATATAGCTCAGTGGCTTAGCACAGGCTTTATGCTCGTGAATGGGGTATTGATCCCGGTGACCGCATTCCTGATTGCCCGTTTCTCTACTCGTAAATTGTTTATTAGTGCAATGACTATTTTTTCAATCGGCACGCTGTTATGTGCAATAGCGCCGAGTTTTAGTATATTGCTGATCGGTCGGCTTATTCAGGCTGCGGGTGCAGGGATTATGATGCCATTAATGATGGTCGTTATCTTGAACATCTACCCAATAGAGCGTCGTGGCCGTGCAATGGGAACGCTGGGACTTGCGATGGGGTTTGCTCCAGCCATTGGACCAACCTTATCTGGTTATATAGTCCAGCATTATGACTGGCGAGTATTGTTCTGGATCATCTTGCCGATTTCCGTGATTTCGATTGTGATCGGATTTATTTTTCTGAAAAATGTAACCGAGCAGTCCAAGCCTAAGCTGGACATTCTCAGTGTTATTTTGTCTACACTCGGTTTCGGTGGGCTGTTATACGGCTTTAGTGATGCTGGAACATCGGGTTGGGGGAGTATTCCAGTGCTGTCTACACTCATCGTCGGGACGATTGCGCTTATTTTATTTATTGTCCGACAACTGAAGGTAGATGAGCCTATGCTGGAGTTTCGTATCTTTAAATACGATGTGTACAGCTTGACGACAATCATTAATGTTATTGTGACGATGGCTCTGTACGCCGGTATGATATTGCTTCCAATTTATTTGCAAAATATTCGCGGATTTACACCGCTCCAGTCTGGTATGCTAATGTTACCAGGAGCGATTCTGATGGGGGTCATGTCTCCTGTGACGGGGGCTATTTTTGACCGAATTGGAGCGCGCTGGCTGTCTGTAATTGGGTTGTTGATCATGACTGTAACGACTTGGGAATTTACACGTTTAACCGAATCAACCACCTATATGACACTGTTAATCAATTATACGGTACGAATGTTCGGGATGTCATTGCTGATGATGCCGATCCAAACGGCCGGACTGAATCAGCTTCCACAACGATTAAATGCCCATGGTACGGCGATGGGCAATACGCTGCGTATGATTTCGGGCTCGATTGGGGCAGCAATTCTAGTGACGGTGATGTCTACTCAAACCAGCAATCGTTTGACCACGATGGTTGCATCCGAGGGACTGAACGTTACGGACAAAGCGGGAATGCTGGCTGCTAGCAATCAAGCTACGATCTACGGTATTAACTCGGCATTTATCATTGCAACACTATTGAGCGTGACAGCTTTGGTATTGGCGTTTTTTATCAAAAATACGAATGCACAAAACGCTCGTGCCCGTCAACAGCTGGTGAACAGCGAGAAGGGGAAGACCATGGCTTCCTCATCATAAGCATGGATACATTTTCATTTGATTTTTGTGCAAAAAGAGAACCCGCATTGCATGTTTGTTTACATGCAGTGCGGGTTCTTTGTGGTAAGTCTACTCAATTATCCGAAGTAATCATTTTATCATAAAGCGACAAGGGCCACTCACTCCAAGGAAATTGGACAGGAGGCAGTGAGTGGAAGCTCATTGCTTCCTTGCTGACCGGATGCGGTGCTCCAGCGAGCAAGGACCAGAGGGCCAGTTGTTGACCGGGGCGGCTCAGATTACCGCCATATTTTTGGTCCCCATAGAGGGGACAGCCGATTGCCTGCATCTGTACACGAATTTGGTGCGAGCGTCCGGTGTGCAGCTTAATTTTCACAAGACTGAGTCCAGCAGTTTGTCCGACAACCTGGTATTCCAAAATGGCTTCCTTGGCACCAGCCGTGCCGGGTCGAACCGTTTTGACCGTGTTGGTACGGCTGTCCTTAAGCAGGTAATGGGTTAGACGGCCTTGGAGAGCCTCAGGAACGCCATTCAGAACAGCTGTATACAGCTTGTGAAAATGACGGCTTCGAACCGATTCTGACAAACGAGAAGCTGCTTTGGACGTTTTAGCAAAAATCATGGCTCCACCTACAGGTCGATCCAGCCTGTGCACTAAACCCAAAAAGACGTTACCAGGCTTATTGTGTCTGATTTTCAGATCTTCCTTGAGTAAAGACAGCAGATCGGGATCGCCGCTGGCATCCTCCTGTGTCGGAACATTGACAGGCTTTACAACCGCCAGGACATGATTGTCCTCATACAGGACGGGAATATTCGGCTGTGCATGCTCTTGCCGAGTAAGTTCATCTTGATTCATAAGAGGAATTAAGCCTCCCAGCGTCCGAGAATACCACAAGGCAAATTCAATCCAGAGCGTGTGATCGGCAATCCGATTTCACCGGCGCTAATTTGTCCGCCATACTTTTGTTGCATCGTCATACTCAGCATGTTACGCAATACAGTAGGTGAAATACCTGTCGTGTAGGAGTTGATCAGCATGAACAAGGGTTGGTCCGAAATGATGCTCATGCAGGATTCGAGAAATGGATATAAGCTTTCTTCAAGCTTCCAGGTTTCTCCGTTAGGTCCGCGTCCATAAGAAGGAGGGTCCATAATAATGGCATCATAACGGTTGCCCCGACGTTGTTCCCGTTGCACGAACTTGAACACGTCGTCTGTAATGAAGCGTACCGGTCGGTCAGCCAGACCGGACAATTGAACGTTTTCCTTTGCCCACTGCACCATACCTTTGGCTGCATCCACGTGAACTACACTGGCTCCGGCATACGCTGCGGCAGTAGTGGCTCCTCCCGTGTATGCAAACAGGTTCAATACGGAAATGGGTCTACCTGCGCCTTTAATTTTATCCATCATCCAGCTCCAGTTGGCGGCTTGCTCTGGGAAAAGACCAGTATGCTTAAAGCTGGTCGGTTTAATGTGGAATTTAAGCGGTCCATAGCTAATCGTCCAACGCTCGGGGATAGGCTTTTTCATATCCCATTGGCCGCCCCCGGAAGAGCTGCGGTGATAATGCCCATGAACATTACGCCATTCGGCTGTTTCCTGGGTCAAAGGCCATATGATTTGCGGATCGGGACGACGCAGGACAATATTACCCCAACGTTCCAGCTTTTCACCACCGCCTGTATCCATTACTTCATAGTCTTTCCACTCTTGTGCTACATACATGTACAATCCATCCTTCAGCAGTCAATTCGGGATTTAGGCAGCAAGCTGCGCAAATCCCCACATGGAGTCTATTGTACAACAAACCTTAGCAACAATCGAATGATTCCATGAATAAGTAAGTAGTTAGAAGGAGCAAAAATATTTTTTCGAATACACTTGTAATTAGAGCGCTTCCATATTAAAATGAAATCAATCCCACTTGTACGTACAACTCTCCCGATTTTCATTCTATTTATGAAAAGAAGAATTGGTTGTACGTACATAATATTTTACAACAATCCATAATTTTTTAATAGTGAACAGTCGCATATAATGCGACTTTTTTACGTATATGTTTAACAAAATACATTTCATGCTTAAAATTTTTATTTGACAATGAGAATCATTATCAAATATTATTTGATTAATAGGGAGTGAAAGCATCCCATATTTCAAATAAAGGTGAGGGATGAACTTGGGTAAAATCATGATTGCTTATGCTAGCATGACCGGTAATACAGAGGAAATCGCGGAATTGATCGCCGAGGGTGTTCGTCAGGCAGGGCATGAGGCAGAGTTGAAGGCTTCGTATGATTGCAGCGCGCAAGAATTGCTCGCATATGACGGATTCCTGTTGGGTGTATATACATGGGGAGATGGTGAGCTTCCTGATGAATTTTTAGATTTTTACGAGGAACTAGACGAGCTTGATCTGTCTGGTAAAAAGACTGCTGTATTTGGCAGTGGAGATACATCTTATACACAATTCTGTGGCGCAGTGGACTTGGTAGAGGAAAAAGTCAAAGAACGCGGCGCATCAGTCATTCAGGAGAGTTTGAAGATTGAATTCAATCCACTCGATGATGAGAAGGAGAATTGCCGAGCTTACGGAAGACAATTTGCGCAGGCTGGCATTGGAGTGTCCTGAGAAGAGAGTGAGGGATAGGTATGCGCAATAGCGATAGCTTAAGCGGCTTTCCTCTTCTGCACGACTATCAGCTTGAAGAGATGTGGAGAACTCCGCAGTCAATCCATCAATCACAGAGAAAACGAGGGCGTGAGGGTTGGAATTGGCGGCAAAGGGTTCAATATGCGATAGGGCATGCGCTGAACGAATACTTTGGAATGGAAGTAGAGGTACGGCGAGAAGTCCCTGTTCAGTATGTGTTGGAGAAGTGGTGGCCTAAGCAGTCGAACAGTTTTGAATCTTTGTTCCATTACTGGGATGTCAAAAATAAAGTGTCAGGCGAGTTGTCAAAAATATGTGCCTTAAATAATGACTTATTGGTGCCTGTGATGTTGTATGAACAATTTTGTACAGTGGTACCTGAGTTGGAGGTCGATATTTCGCTGATTGTTCAGGCAGCCTGGCAACAATCAGAACAAGCGGATTCATTGCTGATTCAAAAGTATATGGTGGACTACAACCCTAACGTTATTAGTACATTTCATCATTTAACAAATGTATTTTGTTATTATGCATTTGGAGCTCTTCCTCAGCTTATCGAAGTTTACTGTCTGCTAGAAGGGAAGAAGGTTCGTTTTCTTCCTGGTTTGGCTTCTTTACAGCAATCTTTGGATTACGTACGACTACTAAAAGACTCCAGAGAGGATATGCATGGTACGGCAGAACGCTGTCGCTGCAGGGGATGTATGGGGCAGCAAGCTTCTCAGCAGAACAGAGCGAATAAGGACAAGAAGGAAGAGCGGGAGGCGAAAAACTGTAGGGATCGGTCAGTTGGACCTACGCTTTTCTCTTAGGATTATTGTGTGAACCTTTAAATGTAAACTATCCCTTTTCATGAAAGAACCTTGGAAACAAGGTTCTTTTTTGTGAAAAAAAATTCTGAAAAAACTGAAAATATATATTGCCTGAATAGATAAATATATCTATAATATTTCAATGTACAATAGTTATATGAAAATATTTAAATATAATGAAGACGGTTTGTGGACTATGGATCAGCTTGTCCTACGTACATAAATAAGTCCTGTCTTGTGCATGGCTTGCTGCCATGTGTTTATTTATGCTCTACATTTGGTTTAATGGCCTAATATTTCAATTTTAAAATATTAGCGTTGAATAATAAAAATTTTTTGGACAACAGGGGTGGAACAAGTGAGTAAGAAAACTGTATTGCCGATTCTCATCGTGCTGCTCATTCTGAGTGGTGGAGCTATTGGCTACTATTATTGGTATCAGGCAACACACTTTGTCAAAAGTGACGATGCGCGCATTCAAGCCGATCAGTATAAGGTAATGCCGCAAATCTCCGGTGAGATTAGCCACATTGATGTTGAAGAAGGCGATGTGCTGCAACGCAATGAACCGATTGCCGAGCAAGATGTATCAGGACTGGATGCAAGCATGATCAGCAAGTCTGTACTGCGTGCGCCGATTAACGGAACTGTTATTAAGATTTATTCGAAAGAGCATGAAATTGGAACACCGGGTAGTGCTGTAGCGACTATGGTTGATATGAACAACCTGTATGTATCCACGAATATTGAAGAAACCGATATTAACCGTATTAAACCAGGACAGCTTGTTGACATTACGCTTGATGCAGCAGGCGATCAGGTCATTCAGGGTAAGGTTCGTAAAGTGGGCGAAGCTTCCAATGCAGTGTTTTCGCTCGTTCCTGCTGTGAACACAAGTGGTAACTTTAATAAGGTGACTCAACGTGTACCTGTAGAAATTGCTGTGAACAAGCCGAAGGACATGAAGCTTATCCCTGGGACGAACGTGGAAGTAAAAATTCATACATCTTAAAAAGGAGGGGTCCATGTGGCTGCCAATGAAACTGCTGCTGCTCCTTCGACAGATTCTTCCAAAGAACGCTGGCTTGCCTTTTTTGCTATCGTTTTAGGCGCCTTTGTCGCCATTCTGAACAACAGTCTGATCAACGTCGCCATTCCACGATTGACGACGGATTTAGGGTCAACGACGACACGTATTCAGTGGGTTATTACAGGTTACACGCTTGCATCCGGCGTAATCGTCCCGATTACCGGATATATGGAGCAGCGTATCGGGTACAAAAAGTTTTTGATTCTTGCGCTCAGCGTGTTCTCGTTGGGAACAGGAATATGTATTTTTGCATGGAGTGATTCTTCCCTGATTGCAGCGCGTGTACTGGCTGGTCTGGGCGGCGGTGTCATTATGCCGCTGAGTATGACGATTATTTACAAAATCATGCCGCGTGAACAAATCGGGATGTCCCTTGGTATATGGGGGATCGCCGCAATGGCCGCACCAGCTGTAGGGCCTACGCTGAGTGGCTACTTAATTGAATGGTTTAACTGGCGTTTCTTGTTTATTGTCAGTCTGCCGGTTGCTTTATTTGCCATTTTAATGGTCATCCTTCTCATCAAGGAGCCGCCTAAGGTAACGCCGAAACCGTTTGATCTGCCAGGATTTTTACTAGCGGCAACCTGTGCAGGAACACTCTTGTACGCACTGACAAACGGCCAGCGTGATGGCTGGACTTCTTTTGGGATTGTATCTCTGCTGTTTATTTCTTTCTGGGCACTTGTCTTTCTCATCTATGTAGAAAGCGGCAAGGATAATGCTGTAATTGAAATTTCATTATTCAAAAATTCAAAATATACGATTAGTGTTATCGCCTCCAGTCTGGTCATGATGGGGATGTACGGAGGAACGTTCCTTACACCGTTGTTTTTGCAAAATATTCAGCGCGTGTCACCGATTGATACTGGTATTATCCTCATTCCACAGGCCATTGCCATGGCGGCCATGATGCCTATCGCCGGGAAGCTGTTTGATAAGTTCGGCATTGTGCCTTTGGGACTTGTAGGCCTGACACTAACCAGCTTTATGACCTATCATCTTCATCAGCTTACGCCAGATACTTCGCATGCCTGGTTGGAAACCGTAATGGCATTACGAGGTCTGGGAATTGGTATTTGCATGATGCCATTGTCCACGGTCGGCATGAATGCTGTTCATCCGAGCAAGGTAGCCAATGCGTCTACAGCGTCCAATCTGGTACGTACTGTGGCTGCATCTATGGCGATTGCGGTACTGACCGCTATTATGCAAAGCCGTTCAGCTGCTCATGCCCAGCAAATTTCGGAGTCCATTACGCAGGACTCGGCTCATACGCTACAAGCAACATTGGGTAGCTCATGGATGTCATCCATAAGTAGTTTAATCACACTGGATGCTACATCGAGAGGAATTGGGGATACGTTCCTCATTTCATCTATACCGCTGTTTTGCACGATTCCACTCATCTTTTTGTTTATTCAGAGGAAGAAAGCAAAGACACAGCCGGAAGCTTAATAAAGAGAAACACAAAAATATCGACTGGATGGCTTACATTATTTCCACGGACAGAAAGAAAGGGAATTATCATGAAAATATTGAGAGTAGAAAGTACATTAGCGGCTTTAGTCCTCGGCGGCGCAGTGCTGGCAGGCTGCTCCAGTAATAGCGGAGCGGCTCAGGACATGGTCGTTCCAGTTAAAATTAGTCAAGCACAGCAGGGGATTATCGGACAGGGAAATATTTATACAGGTACGGTAACACCTTCGGAAACCGTCAATATTGTGCCTAAAGTAGGCGGTAAAGTGGTTGAGCTGCCTGTGGATATTGGTTCTGAGGTTAAAAAGGGCCAAGTCCTCTTCAAGCTTGACGATAAGGATATGCGTAACAATGTTGCAAAAGCTCGCGCCGCAGCAGCAGCCGCAGCAGCTGGCGTAAGTACCGCTCAAGCATCCCATGAATCAACGATGGTTCAAGCAACTTCGGGCTTAGTGCAGTCCAAGAGCGGTGTGATCCAATCCCAAAGCGCAATCAATCAGGCTCAGGGGGCTATTAATCAAGCAACTACAGCCGTAGAACAAGCGACACATGGTGTTTCCTCGGCAGCCAATACGGTGAAACAAACACAGCAAGCTTTGGCAGATGCACAAAAGAATGTAACGCGTACACAAAGTCTGTTTGATGCTGGTGCGAGCACCCAAGCACAATTAGAACAAGCAAAAACCGCAGTTGTGAATGCGGAAGCGGCTTATAATAATGCACAAAATGCGCAGGCTAATGCAAAAGACCAATTGATAGCTGCTCAAAAGGCTCTAACTACAGCCCGTAACAGCTATGATACAGCAAAAAATAGCTACAGTAATGCTAACAGCGGCTACAGCAATGCGCAGAATCAGCTTAAAGTATCTCAAAATACGGCTGGCATCGAGTCTAGCCAACAATCTCTTAAGCAGGCACAACTGAATGTAAACATTGCTCAGGATGCATTGGATGACACCGTTGTTACATCACCGATCAACGGTATTGTGGGTACGAAAAATGCAGAAGTGGGCGAAATGGTATCCGCTCAGTCTCCTGCGCTAGTCATTGCTAACCTGAGTACGGTCAATACATTGATTTATGTCCCTGCGGAACAGATCAACAATGTAAAAGCAGGTGACAAGGTACAGGTTCGTGTTGCAGCCTCCAACATTGTAACAACAGGTACAGTAAAAAATGTAAGCCCGTTGGATGCAAGCGGAAAAGGTTATCCTGTAAAAATCTCAGTAGCCAATCCAGACATGAAACTGAAATCCGGCATGTTGGCTGATATCAGCTTTGTCGCTGCCAATGCGCAAGAAGGCATTGTTGTTCCTACTGCGGCAGTTCAAAAGGATCAAGGTAAAGAATATGTATATGTAGTAAGCGGCGACCATGCGAAACGCAAGGAAGTGAAAACTGTTCAAACGACAGGCTCACAAACACTCATTACCAGTGGCTTGAGCAAGGAAGAGAATGTGATCGTGAATAATCTGGCATTGCTGTCCGATAACTCACCGATTACAATTACCCAATAACTTGGTTCTAAACTTGCGTTCTTTATAATAGTAGAAATTTATTATGGATACATTCCAAGGCAGCCCGCAATTGGGCTGTCTTGTTTTTATTTCATTTGCACATTTTACATAGGGTTAATGTCGATCTGGGACTTTTTTTGACGAACATTGGTAGAATAGGATAGACTAAATTGGAAATAGATAGTTTACGAGATCTCAGACAAGCGATCGGAGGAATTGTGAGATGGAAGTGAAATTGGTTGTAGATTATGAAGCTTATGAGAATGGCCAAACGATGGCTAAATCTATTGAGGAACTGGCAGCCAAGCCGGAGAGTGCCCAAGTTACGGATCTGATCATTGGAGATTGGGGCGGCGCCTATGAAAATTCACCAGATGATTTTATACCAGTGTTAGTGAAGCTAAAAGATCAATTTCCTAAGGTGCGCAAGCTGTTTATTGGTGATATGGAATATGATGAGTGTGAGGTATCATGGATTAACCAAACGAATCTGTCCCCGCTGTTAGAAGCGTTTCCAAAGCTTGAATCCTTACATACTAAAGGAAGCCAGGATCTGAGCTTGGAACCACTTCGTCATAATCATCTTCAAGAATTGGTTATTATTTGTGGCGGTCTACCTGTGAGCGTCCTTCGACAAATCCGTAATGCCGAACTGCCTGAACTGCGCAAGCTGGAGCTGTATTTGGGTGTCGAGGATTATGGTTTTGACGGTAAACTGGAAGATATTTTACCGTTTTTGGACAGCAATCCTTTTCCCAAACTTACATACTTGGGACTCAAAGACAGTGAGATACAGGATGAAATTGCCATTGCTGCTGCTAATGCCCCTGTGATTGGACAACTGGAAGTGCTGGATCTCTCACAAGGTACTTTGTCTGATCAAGGTGCAGAAGCGTTGCTGGCTAGTGAAAGTATAAAAGGACTGAAACATCTGGATTTGAGCTATCATTATATGTCTAGTGAAATGATGGGGCGCTGGAAGAACTCAGGTTTATCTGTGAACGTAGAAGATCAACAAGAAGCAGATGAAGAAGATGATTGGCGCTATCCATCACTGACAGAGTAATTTGCTCCAATGGATTTCTAAAACGGATTGACTTTAAAATTAAAAAGAATAAAAGTGAGGCGGCTCTATGATGAAGATGTGGGATAGTAATGTCAACGAGCCGTTTATCTTGTTCGGTAATTCGGGGAATCGTCGAACTACGGGGCTGCAGGAAGCACGAAGCAGATTAATGCTTCCGTCAGCTCTGGAGGTCTCCTATACAGATGTGTTGGGGGCCATTCGAGAGAAGCAAAGTCTGAGCGAACTGATGGTCAGGATAGCTGCACAAGCTGCGCAAGATAGCGTGAATGGCAGTGTCCAATTGCAAGAGAGCATTGATCAATTGTTGAAAGGTCGGGTGGACAGAGGCCCGCTGCTACGTCTGGATGCACCGGGCGAAAACTTTGAGGTAGAGCGGGAGTTGATTGCTCTGGGCGCCCCGGATGCCGAGGGAGATGATTCTCTGTTACCATGGCCGGAATGGGCACATGGCACAGGTATACTAGCGGCAGAAGCGCGCCGTTTGCAGGAACAGCGTGGTCGCATTTGGCACCCGGCACAATGGTTCCGGGGCTATTGCCGACTGCTGGCTTGGCTGCGGCATGAAGTAGATCGGATCTGGCCTTCGTCGCGCTGGATGAACGATCCTGCGGAAGTAGCCGTCATGTTTGACAAACGGCGTTGTAGCGCCGTATTAGACCAGGCAGACATCAGGGTCCCGCCTGTGCTTACAGCTTCAGGCGGTGCTTTTCGTGATGCTGTTGATCTGCATGCAGCTATGAAAGAGAGTGGGTTTCACCGCGTATTTGTGAAAATATTTTGCGGGTCAGGCGCTTCTGGTGTCATGGCTTATCAGGTACATCCCAAAACGCATGCAGAGCTGGCGGTAACTACGATTGGAACAGAGATCATACACGGACAGCGTGTGTATTATAATGCCGGACGATTGCGTCGTTATACAGACAAGCAGGATATTCATGCCATCCTTAACTGGCTATGTTCGGAAGGGGTACATGTGGAACGCTGGATTCCCAAAGCGACCTTGAACGGACGTGTTTATGATGTGCGTCAACTCGTGTGTGAATCAGAGGCTTGTCATGCGGTTTTACGTTTGAGCCACAGCCCCATTACAAATCTACATTTGCGTAATGAGCGACTCTTGCTGGAGGAAGCCGGACTACCACAAAGTACGGTGGAATCGGTTCAGCATACTGCAAAAGCCGCCATGAGGGTCTTTCCGGCGTCGATGGTTGCTGGACTGGATGTGCTTGTTCCGGCTCACGGTGCTCGTCCCTACGTATTGGATGTTAATCCGTTCGGTGATTTACTGTACCGGGTTGAACATCAGGGTTGGAATCCATATGAATGGGAAATGTTGCACCTTGCTAATAGGAGCGTAGTTTTGGAAAGGAAAGACAGATAATGACTGATATGAATCAAATTGTTGGCTCTCATGATATTGTCATGATTACGCTGGATACCCTGCGTTATGATGTAGCCAAGCTGGAGGAAGAAAACTGTCCGAATTTATGCGGCTCCGGGTCGTGGGAAAAGCGCCATACACCAGGGAGCTTTACATATGCTGCACACCATGCTTTTTTTGGCGGATTTTTACCGACTCCGGCCAATACGGATAAGGCTTCACATGTCAGGTTGTTTCACACAAAAGATACGGGACTGCGTACGCATCCACATACCTGGCTGTTCGATGCTCCGGACATTGTGTCCGGGCTGGAGAACGAGGGCTATCGGACCATCTGTATCGGCGGCGTTATTTTTTTTACGAAGAAGAACAAGCTGGCCAAGGTGCTGCCCGGATATTTTCAAGAGAGCTACTGGCGCATGAACTTTGGCGTTACCAACCCTCGTTCAACAGAGCATCAGGTGAATCATGCCTTGAAGCTGTTAGAAAAGGCAGACCCTGCACAGCGCTTGTTTTTGTTTATGAATGTATCAGCCATCCATGGGCCTAATCATTATTTTGTAAAGGGCTCTTCAAAAGATTCAGTAGGGTCTCAACGAGCAGCTTTGCGGTATGTGGATGGTGAACTTGGACGCTTGTTTGATGCTTTGCGGAAGCGTGGCAAGACGTTTTGCATGGCTTTTTCCGATCATGGTACAGCTTATGGGGAAGACGGCTACGAAGGGCATCGCCTGGCGCATGAGGTAGTGTGGAATGTGCCTTACCGCGAATTTATACTGTAGGACAAAAAGAAACGTAGTTTGCACTGGTAAATGATCAACAATCCAATCCAGCGCGAGGAAGGAGCAGAAATGAAAGCCATGAATCTGAATCACCTGCATCCAATGGGCCCAGCAACCCAGACTTCTCCGGGAATGGACACTAATTTAGTAACGTCTAGATTTCAGTGGCCGGATACTCCTGTAGAATGGGCACGTACGATCCGAGAAGCTCCCTATCGCTCCTATCTGTATTCTTACCCGCATAAAACGGCCTATCGTTCGTTCGATACACCGCTCTCATTGCAGGAATTGTGGGAGAAAGAAGAGTTGGAAAGCTATTTTTTGTATATGCATATACCGTTTTGCGCAGCTCGCTGTGGATTTTGTAACCTGTTCACTTTGCCGGACAAGCGTCAGGATGTGCATAAGGAGTATGTGGATGCGCTAGAAAGACAAGCTCGGCAATGGGCTCCAATTATGGGGGGGCGGCCTTTTTCGCGTTTTGCGATTGGCGGTGGTACACCGACCTTATTGGAGGCTCCTTTGGTGGAGCGTTTATTTGACATTGCGGAAAATATTATGGGATTGGACCCCAAGCGAGCTTCTATTTCAATTGAAACCTCTCCAGACACTGTAACTGAGGATAGGCTGGAAGTGCTCAAGCGCCGCGGTACAGATCGTGTCAGCATGGGAATCCAGAGCTTTGTAGAATCAGAAAGTGCCGCCATATACCGACCTCAGAAGCCAAAGCTTGTTAGAGAAGCACTTGAGCGGCTGGTAGAATACAATTTTCCTTTGCTCAACGTGGATCTGATCTATGGTCTGCCTGGTCAAACGGTGGAAACCTGGCTGTATTCTCTCGAGGAAGCTCTGTCTTATTCGCCAGGAGAGATTTTTCTTTACCCGTTATATATTCGTGAAAATACGATTTTAAAGCCCGGCTATACCGGGCTGGATCACGATATTCGCCTTAGCTTGTATGAAGTAGCGCGTGAACGGCTCAAACAGGCAGGATATGTACAATATTCCATGCGCCGTTTTGCTAAAAATGAGGGTACATCCAGCAAAGAGCTTTTGCCCTACAGTTGCCAGGAGGAGGGCATGGCTGGATTGGGGTGCGGAGCACGCTCTTATACACGCGATGTACACTATGCCAGCCGGTATGGTGTCAGTACAGCAGCCACACGTAGTATTATCGCGGATTATGTGGCGGCGGAGCGTCATGATCTGGCTGACTACGGCTTTATTTTAAATGCGGATGAGCGTAAGCGGCGCTTTATCCTGAAGGCACTTCTTCATCGGGAAGGATTGGAACTATGCGCCTATGCAGAGCGCTTCGGTGTATCCCTGGAAGACGATTTTACAGGAATGTCACTGCTGCTAGAATCGGGTATGGCTGTGGTCGAGGAGGGCACGCTTCGACTTACGGAGGAAGGAATGGCCTATTCCGATGCGATTGGGGACTGGATGATTTCTACATCTGTACGTGAGCGTATGGAAGGATATGTAGGCGCATGAGAGCGACCTTATATTATCGTGGTTCGTTGACCTCATGCAACTATGCTTGCCCTTACTGCCCATTCAGTAAAAACGTCGATAGTCGGGAAACGTTGAACAAGGATCGGGCGCAGTTGGAACGTTTTGCTGATTGGGTACGAGAGCAGGGCGCTTTGGGGCACCAGCTCTCCATTTTTTTTAATCCATATGGAGAAGCCTTGATTCATTCCTGGTATCGTAAGACCATGATTGAGTTCTCCCATATGGCGCATGTGGAAAAAGTGGCCGTACAGACGAACCTTTCGGCTAAGCTGGATTGGACAAAAGAACTAAATCCAGAGACGGCTGCGCTGTGGGCTACATATCATCCTGGAGAAACCAAAGAGCAAGCTTTTATATCGCAGGCTATGAAGCTATATGAACTTGGCATTTCCTATAGTGTCGGTACAGTTGGATTGAGACAGGCGTTCCCGGCTATTCGTTCTTTGCGGGCGCAACTTCCAAAAGAAGTATATATGTGGGTCAACGCCTACAAGGACCGCCCCCATTATTATACGGATGCTGAGGTTGCCGAATTAACTGCGATAGATCCCTATTTCCAATGGAATTTAAAGGATTATAGTAGCCAGGGGCGAGCATGTCGCGCGGGAGAAGATGTATTTTACGTCCAAGGTGACGGACGAGTAAAACACTGCTATCAGGATCGCCGTGTGATTGGACACCTGTACAGAGACGGTCTGGAGGGGCTGAGCGCCCAGCGTCCGTGCCGGATGAAAGAATGCGGTTGTTATATCGGTTATATCCATATGGAAGAGCAGCCATTTCGGGAAATGTACGGTAACGGCTTGCTCGAAAGGGTGCCGCATACAACCATGATGATCCATTAGACAAAAAAGAGAAAAAAAAGAACCGCCCTTGCCATCAGGCAAAGAGCGGTTCTTCTGTTTGGAAATAAGTTTGTACGATTGCCTATGCAATTTAATTAAATTTGGACAATAGCAGTAATTTCTTCATCCAGATCCAATCTGACCTGCTCGCGATAGGCACGAATATTGTATTCGGAATGAAGATATCTCAGAATCGCTTCTATCATATTAGCTTCCACTAGATATTGACTGCGTCCCTGGACATGAACTTCGGCTGTATAGCCTGTATCTTCATCCCAGCTTAGCTCCACAACCACATCGGTTGGTTGTACGCCCTTGCGTTCAGCCATATGCAGGCAAATGGCATTGACAATCTCATCCATGCTTAAAATCATAACTTAGTAACGTCCTCCACGAGAATCATCTGGTCTACGGCGATTTTTGATAGCTCGGTAGATACCTACACCAACCATAATCAGAACATAAATAGCTAGAACGTTAACGACCAGACCAAGCAAGCTACCCAATGCACCCATGTTGCCGAACAATCCGCCAAAGAGCATACCTGCCAAGCCGCCCAGCATCATACCTTTGAGGAACCCACCACCGCCACCAAGGAACCCACCGGTTCTGCTTGTGTTGCCCGTAGTAGCACTAGATTTAGTTCCACTATCAGACTTATTGATGCCGCTGCTGTCATTCGCTTTGCTTGGTGTAGATTGGTATGATTTTGGTCCGGATTTAAATCCGCCACCACGCCTTGCATCAGCTGTAGATGGTGCGATCATAGCAATGAGTAGGGTGAAAGCCATCATCAGCATCATCATATTTTTCAAAGTGAATGTCTTTTTCATGTAAATATAATCCCCCTTAGTAATTTGTGTTATAGGTCAAACAACCGCTTACCCGTAATACGATATAGCATGGAAAAGGGTTTCAAAGAATTTTAAATTTTAAAAAATTAAACGATAACGTACATAAATCCCATACACGGATTGATAAAAACGTTCAGCTTTAGGGTTTAAGTAAAAACGGATTCGTGTCTGCTCTGACATCACCGGCAAGCAGCATGCGCAGCACCATTTGGCACCATTCCAGGCCTGCTCTAGCATTTAAAAGCCCTTTTTGCACTAAAATATAGTCACCGAAATTCTTACTGCCAAAGTGTAAATTTTCTGCGGGAATGTCGTTCAGTATATCCTCTAGATGCTGGATTTTCTGAATAAAATAACGTTTACGTTCTTCCAGCATACGATTGGCACTCGTCTTGTCCGTCAACCAGAGACAGAATAATCGAAGGCTTAATTCGTCCCGTGTAACCGGAGCAGCTAACGTTTCCTGAGACCATTGCTGAAGCATATGGATTCCCTTGTCGGTAATGGTATACATTTTTTTATCAGGCTTGTCGGATTGCTGAATCCATCGGGAGGCTAGCAGTTCCTTGCTCTCCATACGGGCCAGTAGCGGATAGATCTGACTGTGCTTGGCCTGCCAAAAAGGCTGTATACGCAGCATCAGATCATAGCCGGAGGATTCCTCTCTGGCGAGTAGCCCCAACAGACCATACGATAGTAAATTCATATATCTTATCTCCTTCATCCATCTTAGTGACGGTTGTAACAGCTCTGCGGCTTCATAAAAAGTGTACACTGAAACTGTATGGTTTGACAACTTTCACACTGGTCGTTCACAGGTTAGCCAAAATTAGCTGGGGGCATTCTGTATGTATATGTGCTTTTTTTCATAGAAACAGGGTAGTTTAAGCACGTATGTACGCGCCTGAACTACCCCGGTAACTAGATATAGTGTTTACTGGTTATTCCCATCAACAACAAGTGTTAACGCTCCTGTATCTGGATGTATTACCATGCCATGAACGGGCGTATTCGGAGGGAGAAGGGGATGGTTTTTAATAAGCTTCACTGTAGTCTGTACCCCTTCTTCAATGTTGTCAAAACCTTTTAACCATTTATTCAGCTTAATACCTGAATTCTCCAATGTACTCAGCACTTCCTGCGAAATTCCGCGATCAAGCATTTCATTAACCATGTGATCAGCGTTTAATGCAGCCATACCGCATTCATAATGACCTACAACGAGCACTTCGTCTGCTCCAAGCTCGTATAGAGCGACTAGCACACTGCGCATTACGCTTCCAAAAGGCTGTGAAATAATTGCACCCGCATTTTTGATGATTTTGACATCACCGTTACGCAGGTTCATGGCTTTGGGGAGCAACTCCGTTAGCCGCGTATCCATACAGGTTATGATAACCATTTTTTTATTAGGGAACTTGCCTGTTCTATAGGCCTCGTATTCTTTGTTTTCTACGAAAACACGATTGTACTCTAAAATTTCTTGGATGTGATCCACGATTGTTCCCTCCAGATTCTAATAAAGTTTAATATGTACCGCCCAACGTTTGATCCAGGTATTAGGAGCTGGTCGTACATGTTGTGTGTTGATTATACTTTTTAATATAATTATCATCAAGTATAGATATCTAAAAATTTTAACCATTTTAAGTTAAAGAGGTGTCCCTAATTATGGAGCAACAAACGTTGGATCAATGGACGGCTTTAAAGGAAATTGCACACAAAATCAGTGGTTACGGCGAAGCAGTCGGCTTGCTGCACTGGGATTTACGGACAGGCGCTCCACGCAAGGGCGTTGACATCCGGTCGGAGACGTTGGGCATGCTGTCCACGGAAATGTTCAAGCTGATGATCTCGGATGAAATGGGGCAGTTGCTGCAATTTTTTGCCGCAAAAGACAAGCTGGAGCAACTGGAAGACAATGATCGCAGACTGGTAGAGGAATGTCGCAAAAATTATGACCTAAATCGTTCGGTTCCGGCAGACCGCTACCGGGAGTATAGCATTTTAGCGGCTCAGGCGGAAAGCAAGTGGGAGGAAGCAAAGGAACATAGCGACTTTGCCGGATTCGAACCGTACTTGTCTAAAATCGTAGACATGAAGCGCGAGTTTATCGGTTACTGGGGGGTTAAGGATACAGAGTACGACACACTTTTGGATCAATATGAGCCAGGGATGACGGTTGAAAAGCTGGATGCGGTCTTTGATCGTCTCAAAAAGCGCCTTGTACCCCTATTGTCTAAAATTCAGGCTTCACCCAATCAGCCGGATAAAAGCTTTTTAGACGGTGTATTTGATGTAAAGCAGCAGGAAAAGTTCAGTCTGTTCATTTTAGGTCAGATGGGTTATGACTTTGACGCAGGTCGTTTGGATGAGAGTGTGCATCCATTTGCGACAGGGTTAAATCCAGGTGATGTGCGTATAACAACACATTATTTGCAAGATGATGTAACCAGTGCTATTTTCAGCTCCCTGCATGAAGGAGGGCATGCACTGTACGAACAAAATATTGCCCCTGAGCTAGCAGGATCACTACTGTCCGGAGGAACCTCTATGGGGATACATGAATCCCAGTCCCGCTTGTGGGAAAATAAAATCGGACGCAGTCGTGCTTTCTGGGATCGGTATTACGATGATCTGCAAAAGCATTTTCCTGATCGTTTGGCGAAGGTCACGGCTGAGCAATTTTACCGGGCAGTCAACCGCGTGGAAAATTCATTGATTCGTATTGAAGCAGATGAGCTGACATATAATTTACATATTATTGTCCGCTATGAAATTGAGAAAATGCTGTTTAATGAAAAGCTGGATGTAAAGCGTCTCCCTGAGGTGTGGAATGCAAAATATAAAGAATACCTGGGACTTCTTCCCCCGAGCGATGGGCTGGGCGTACTTCAAGACGTTCACTGGTCCGGTGGTGACTTTGGCTATTTTGCTTCGTACTCGCTTGGCAATATGTATGCAGCGCAAATTTTGGCGACTCTGCGCAAAGAGCTGCCGAACCTGGATGAGCTGATTGCTGCTGGTGAGCTGGAGCCGATTAAGCAATGGCTGACTGAACGGATTTACCGTTACGGCAAGAGTCGGACGCCGTCTGAGTTGATTGTAGCCATTACAGGTGAGGATCTGAATCCCGATTATCTCGCCGACTATCTGGAAGAGAAATATACATCCATATACAAGCTGTGATTTAGAAGTTGTTATATAATCACACACAAAAACCCCGCGTTCTTAGGCAAATGCGGGGTTTTTGTATGCGATTAACCATTATATCGACAGCCGCATAACAATATATGAAGTCAACGATGCAAAAAGGTGGGGAGGGAACAAGGATGAAAAACGGCACTCGTTTCAAAGCAGTGGTGGCTGCGGCACTACTCGGATTACTGTTGCTCAGTGGGTGTGCCCCCAAAGGGGAACAAACGATTGAGATCAGACTTGGCGAGGTAGCCCGTACGGTCTTTTATGCGCCGCAGTATGTAGCCTTGAGCCAGGGGATGTTTGCTCAGGAGGGACTGGATGTTCAGCTGGCTACGATCCCTGGGGGGGACAAGGCGATGACGGCGTTGTTGTCCAATCAGGCGGATATCGCGCTGATCGGCGCAGAAACATCTATTTATGTGTATCAGCAAGGAGCAGAGGACCCTATCATTAATTTCGCCCAGCTGACACAGAAGGACGGAACCTTTTTGTTTGCTCGGCAAACGCAGGATAGCTTTGACTGGGAAAAGCTGAAACAACAAAATTTTCTGGGACAACGCAAGGGCGGAATGCCACAAATGTCACTTGAATTTACGCTTCGCAAACACGGCATTGATCCTCATAAGGATCTGAAGCTGATTCAAAATATTGATTTTGCCAATGTCGCCTCTGCTTTTGGCTCAGGTACAGGGGATTACGTACAGCTGTTTGAGCCACAGGCATCTATTTTTGAAAAGGAAGGTCGGGGTCGGGTAGTTGCCTCCATCGGCGTAGAGAGTGGCGAGTTGCCGTATACGGTATATATGGCGAAGCAAAGCTATCTAAACACCAATGGCGAGGCAGCTCAGAAATTTACAAATGCCATATATCGGGCACAAGAGTGGATTGCTGCGCATTCACCTGAACAGATCTCCGAAGCAATTATGCCTTATTTTAAAGATACAGAATTAGCTGTTTTGACGAGTAGTATCAAGCGCTACAAGGAACAGAGTACCTATGCTATGAACCCGATGATTGAGGAAAAGGAATGGAAGAATTTACAGGATGTCATGGCCTCGGCAGGTGAGCTGAAAAGCCCTGTTGCACTAGATAAGCTGGTCAACTCAAGCTTTGCAAAACAGGCGATCTCCTCCAACTCTATCGGGAATACTGAGACAGATGTGAAAAAGAGCGCAACTGCTACGGGTACAGCTGTCGATGCTGGAGGTTCACCATGATGGAAGAACAGAGTGGTCTCACTGCGGATGTGACGATCCCGATGGTGAGAATGGAGCAAGTGACCCATGTGTATGTAACAGATCGGGAAGCTTCACTTGCGGTTGAGAATATCGATTTTTCCGTAAATACAGGGGAGTTTGTCAGTTTAGTCGGTCCAAGCGGCTGTGGCAAAACGACGATCCTGTCTATGATCGCCGGGCTGCTGCGTCCAGCGGCAGGTCAAGTTATGCTGCAAGGTCAGCCGGTAAGTGGCCCGAGCCCTGAGGTCGGTTACATGTTGCAGCAGGATTATCTCTTCCCGTGGCGGACGATAATGGATAACGCATTGTTAGGTCTGGAACTAAGCAACAGAGTAGATGAAGCTGCGCGTGAGCGGACACGGTTATTGCTGGAAGGCATGGGTCTGGGAGGAAAGGAGCATTTGCATCCATCCCAGTTGTCAGGAGGAATGCGCCAGCGTGTGGCGCTGGTACGGACGCTGGCGACTAATCCGGGACTGCTGCTGCTGGATGAGCCTTTCTCCGCGCTGGATTATCAAACCAAGCTACAGCTGGAGGACCTCGTTGTGCAAACCTTGCGGGAGCGAGAGAAAACGGCGATTTTAGTCACGCACGATTTGGCCGAGGCGATTGCAGTCAGCGACCGGGTTATAGTGATGGGGCGAAATCCTGGTCATATTCGGCGTACCTTTGAAATTCCGGATTCCATCCGGGAAGCCCAGCCTTTTTATGCACGCGAGCAGCCGGGCTTTAATGAGCTTTTTCATGAGCTATGGGGGGAACTGGAGGCTTCGGGAGCAAAGGAGTGAGTTAACGTATGAAGAACGAAGCTGATCAGCTTGAGCAACGATGGATTCAAGGACTGCATCAGACGTATTTACGTAACAGGCGTTTGCAAAAGTGGTTAGTAACAGGTGTGCAGACAGCTATTTTGCTGCTTTTATTTGTATTGTGGGAAATTGCAGGTCGTTTGAAGTGGATTGATGTACTGTTGTTTAGCTACCCTAGCAAAATTCTCACGCAGATTGGCAAGGATGCGGTCAGCGGTGAATTATGGGGGCATGTAGGTGTCACTGTTGGAGAAACAATGGCAGGTTTTTTGCTTGGCACACTGCTCGGTACACTGCTGGCGGTACTTATTTGGTGGTCGCCGTTTTTGTCGAGGGTGCTTGACCCGTATATGGTCGTGTTTAACAGTATGCCCAAGGTAGCGCTGGGCCCGATTTTTATCGTCATGTTTGGGGCAGGTTTTACCGCGATTCTGATGACGACCCTCTCCATTACGGTTATCATTACGACACTAGTGGTGTACAACAGCTTTCAGGAAGTCGATTCCAATTTGATCAAAGTGGTTCGCACGTTTGGAGGTTCACGCCGTGATACGTTTCAAAAGGTAATTTTACCCGCATCCTTTCCCGCAATTGTCTCTACGCTAAAAGTGAATGTCGGCATGGCGTGGGTTGGCGTGATTGTGGGTGAATTTTTGGTGGCTAAAAACGGCTTAGGCTATTTGATTATTTATGGTTTTCAGGTATTCAATTTCACGCTGGTCATGTCCAGTTTGTTGATCATTGCTGTCGTAGCTACACTGATGTATCAGGCAGTCGTGTATGTGGAGCACCGCCTGCTTTCGGGCCGCCCTCATCGGTAATTATTAAATTTCTGAATATTTGTGTAAAACGTGAAAATAAAGTACCATGAAAATGAAATACTTAATATTTATGAAAATGAGAAAACAGATTTCATCTAGAGGGGACAGAATTTTTTCATGGGCTTTCGTACGATTAAAACGGCTATTGCCGCATTAATGGCCGTACTTATTGCGGAGGGAGTAGGCATTCACGGAGCCACCTCGGCAGGGCTTTTAGCAATTTTGGGAGTGGATGTCACACGCAAGAGAAGTCTCCGTACCATTTCGGCTAGATTTTTTGCATCCGTCGTGGGACTTCTTTTTGCTTGTGTTTTGTTTGTGGTATTCGGATTCCATGATTGGGTACTTGCATTATATATTTTAACGGCGTTTCCG
Source organism: Paenibacillus sp. JJ1683 (assembly GCF_053006485.1). Classification (NCBI taxonomy): domain Bacteria; kingdom Bacillati; phylum Bacillota; class Bacilli; order Caryophanales; family Paenibacillaceae; genus Paenibacillus; species Paenibacillus sp. JJ1683. Next base: position 3,229,201 of record NZ_CM129820.1, on the reverse strand, counting down.
GTCATTGTACGGGTAGGCTTTAAGGAAGGCATTGTCACGGGTTCAGTCGTAGTTTTCCGAGTATTCAGCGGCGGTGTGATTGATATGGAGGTGCTGCTGACCCAGCTGGCTCTGCTGGTGATTGGACTGGGTTCTGCGATGGTTGTCAATTTAGCTTATATGCCGCGTTCTGATAATACAATGCAACAAATCCGGCAGGAGGTAGATCGGACATTTTCTGTTATTTTCAGAAATATGGCCAACACGCTGCGTAGTCCGGCATACATATGGGATGGCAAGGAAGTTATTGAAGCGGACAGCGTGATCACCAAAGGGGTCACTGAGGCAGGTCGTTCATTGGAAAATCAAATGCTTCGTCCCCAAGAGGGCTGGAATGTGTATTTTTATATGCGCAAAGAACAGCTGGATTCGATTCAAAACATGATGCAGTTGATCGCACAAATGTATCAGCATATGCCGCAGGCCAAGCTTTTGGCCGAGCTGTTCGACCAGCTTAGCAACGACGTTTTGGCTGGACATTATACGGGGCAGACTGAGAAGCTGTTAGAGCAGGTTCGTGAAGAATTTAAAGCGATGGAGCTTCCTGCCACACGGGAGGAATTCGAGATCCGTTCGGCATTATTGCAGCTTACACATGAGCTTCATCAGTATTTGAAAATCGCTAAAAAGGACAAGGCCCCTACTCCAGTGAAAAATTAGAGTAAAGACCTTGAGCGGCTACTATCCATGATGGACAGTAGCCTCTTCTTGTTCGGTGATGGCAGAAGTCGGATGAGTAAAAGTTCTTTTATGCCGAATTCGATCTGTAATCCATAAAACAGCTGTGATCAGGCAAGGGTACAGCATAGCCCACCCAACAAAAGGAAAGACAACTGCCGTGGAGATGAAGGAAATCCAACTAATGGACACTCCCCAACGACTCCCGCGTAGGAGCTTAATCCCTGCTGCACAACCTCCTAGATAGGTCAGAATGAAGGTGGCGTTCGGGAATTGGATCAGGTTGGTGAGTGAAACTGCACCGCTACCGTACAACACCATAATGATCACGAAGCAGACACTAAGAAAAGCAATGCCCCCGATGGGTGTATGGAAACGTTGGGATAACATCCCCATCCAGCGAAAGGCCTGTCCTTGTCGGGATAAAGCATAAGCGACTCGTGAAGCGGCACCCACGTAAGCAATAATAGTAGCGGTACAAATAAAGATACCCGTCAAGCCCGCAATGATCGCACCCCATGGACCGATAGCCCGACTAATCACCCATACGAGCGAAGCATCTGAACCCCCTGCAAGGTAACTTTGTGTGCCCACTGTAGCAAGCGCAGTAAGGAAATAAAGCAAACCGACAATGACAGCTGCAATGATCACACCTCTAACGGCAGACCGCTCGGGATTGGTAAATTCCTCTGACATATGAGACACGGCCTCCCAGCCGATAAAGCACCAGAACAGAATCGCAGCTGCTTGGCCGACAGAAAGCCAGCCATGTGGAACAAACGGCGTAAAGTGAACAGTTTTCATCTGAGGGAGTGCTGCGGCAATAGCGAATATCAGGACGGCAACGATGGCTATAACGACGGCAATCTGAATGCGTCCGGCAACCTTCATACCGATCCAGTTGATGATCAGGCCCACCGCCAGCATAGCAGCGGCCAACAGTATGCGACTTTCCTCTCCCCAGCCCATAGCTGTGGTCATATAGCCGGCTCCGGTAAGTGCGGCAACAGGCGCCCCAATTGGAACCGACATGAGAAAAAACCACCCGATATAAGCACCGGCACGTGGGGAAAAGGCCAACGTCACAAAATGCGATACCCCTCCGGCATTTGGAAATTTCGCAGATAGAAGCCCCATGGAAAGCGCCATTGGGAGAATAAGCAGGGTCATGAATCCCCATGCCAGCAACGATGCTGGGCCCGCCATTTGGGCGGCAAGGCCAGGCACAATCAATACCCCCGAACCCAGCACAGCTCCGATATAGAGCGCAATGGCCTGTGGAAGACCAATAGTGGATTGAAGTTTATTTTCATTCGTCATGCAGAAAAGCCTTCTTTCTCTTGTTATTTTCTCCAGCTTATCAGATAATCAATCTATCGGAAAAACGGAATATTACGATTGCTTGCATCGGAAAAATCGATTGAAGGAGCGAATTATGGAATCGCGGCATTTGTTTACTTTTTTAAATGTGGTGGAGGCAGGCAGTTTTACGCGAGCAGCGCGTATACTGGATTATGCGCAGTCAAGTATTACTGCTCAAATTCAAACACTGGAGACGGAATTGGGTACGCCGCTGTTTGATCGCATCGGCAAGAAAATCATGCTGACCGATGCCGGGCGACGCCTGCTGCCCTATGCGCAGGAAATTTCCAAGATGCATGCTATGGCTAAGGATGCGCTTCGTTCAGAAACAGAATTAACAGGGACGCTAAAAATAGGAGCACCAGAGTCTCTGGCTGCTTTTCGTTTGCCGAGTTTGATCCGTGAGTACAGAGAGCGGTACCCAAAGGTCAAAATTGTACTTAAGCCCGGCGAATGCTGGGAATTACGTGATTTGATCCGTTCCGGTGAACTGGATTTGGCTTTTTTGCTTCAACCTGAGACGGAGGATAGAGAACTGAATATCACCACGCTTATTCATGAGCCGATGGCGCTGGTTGCGCCACTGAAGCATTCACTGGTTGCCTGTGCACAGGTAGAGCCTGCCGACTTGAAGGACGAAACTATTTTGCATACGGAGGCTGGATGTACGTACCGAATCCTTTTTGAGCAGTATTTGAACAAACACGGTATTTTTGCAGACCCTAGTCTAGAATTTTGGAGCATTGAAGCCATCAAGCAATGCGTCATGGCTGGACTGGGTATTGCGCTGCTTCCGCTAGTCACGGTACAAAATGAGTTGCGAGAAGGGAAAATGGCGCATCTAGCCTGGGATGACAGTGAACAGCAGGTGGCTACTCAGGTCGCTTATCACACGAAAAAGTGGAAATCGCCAGCTCTGAGCGAATTTTTACAGATCGTTGAGCAGCATGTAACACATTGGCGTGCATGAGTTCAAGCCATGGCGGCATATGCTTATACAAATAATATTTTTTCCTTTTCGCCTATTCACTCAACATTCGCCCACAACCTGCATACATATGTATGGAATGATTGATTGTATGGAGGAGGTTCAAGAATGGCATTAAGTCATAAAAATCGTAGAGAGATTATTACCAAAGCGATCTGTGGTAAAGGTCGCAGATTCTCTACCGTAACCCATACCGTAACTCCGCCGAATAATCCGACCAGTATTTTGGGGGCATGGATTATCAACCACCAGTATGAAGCTGTGGCGGCTGGAGACGGCATTGAGGTCATCGGGACGTATGATATCAATATTTGGTACTCATACGATAAAAACTCGCAGACCGATGTGGCAAAGGAAACGGTGTCGTACGTAGAAAATGTGCCGCTCTCGTATCTTGATCCGAAGCACCGGGCGTCTACAGTGGAAGTATCCGCCGAAGCTACACAGGAGCCAAGTTGCGTTGAGGCCAGTGTGTCTTCTGGAGGTGGCAGCGTAATGATCCGGGTCGAGCGGGAATTTGCGGTGGAGCTGGTGGCGGAAACGAAGATTGTTGTAGAAGTATTCCCGTATGGCAGCAGTGACGATTTTGACAAGGACTTTGATTTTGGAGCGGAAGAGGGGGACTATGAGGAGCTCGACCCCGACCTCATTGACGACGAGCTCTGACAGGAGTGACCAAAAAGAGGGCCACTTTACTCTTTGCGCCGGCTGATATTGCGCAGGGGGCAAAGGCCCTCCTTTTTTGTCGTTTTGGATCGTTGAAGTCCGTACGTAGAACGAAGGGGGAGTATGATGCGGCAACCGGGACAGGCGCTCAAACGCTTCAGAGAGATGACGGATGATGAAAAAATGCGCAGACTGGAGCGTTCAGGTATATCGGTTCGTTGGCTGGATGAGAGTACAGCAGATTTTACGATCGGCTACGCGGTGCAAATCCATCAACTGCGGGGACTGGAAATCCGTAGACGTGCCCTCGAAGGTTCTACCAAAGTTAGCACATATGATTTGTCTGAACTAGATTCTCAATCCCCGCTCTATGTCCGGATGGAGCGGCTGGCTGTACGTGCGTTGTATACACTCGGTTTGGACAGTGGTGAGGTAGTGCTGACGCCGCTGGGAGAGCGCAATTGTCAGGTTCGCCAAGTCTTGGCACAGCCCTGGCTGAACGATAGACGTTTGGCCACGCTATACGAAGTTGCTGCTCGTGAAGAGGATTCTCCGGGAGAGGAACTTTCAGCGAAACGGGGGAGCGCGCGACTATTAATCGGAATGGACCCCGAATTTGTGCTGGTTCGTATGCCAGAGGGGAGGGTTGTTCCGGCTTCTAGATTTTTGGGTCGACTAGGCATAGCTGGCTGCGATGCCGTTACCCGCCGAGGGCGAACGCTGTATCCGGTCGCTGAGCTTCGTCCTGCCCCGAGCGAAGATCCGGCTCGTCTGCTGAGGCATCTGCGCCAAGCTTTTGCAACAGCAGCTCGACGTATTGACGACCGCACGCTTATCTGGCAGGCGGGCGGAATGCCGCAGCCAGGTTTTCCCCTGGGCGGACACCTGCATTTCAGCGGTGTTCCGCTAAATGGTGCCCTACTTAGGGCACTAGATAACTATTTGGCGTTGCCTCTGGCGCTGCTAGAAGATAAGCGCTCGGCTCGGCGCAGACCGCATTATGGCATTTTGGGCGATTTTCGCCGTCAGTCTTACGGAGGCTTTGAATATCGTACACTGCCTAGTTTTCTAATCTCGCCACAGCTGGCGAAAGGTGTGATTGGGATGGCGTTTCTGATCGCTTCCCAATATTCACGTTTGCAGCGTAGGCCTTTGGGAGAAGAAGAGGCTCACAGAGCTTTTTATGAAGGAAACCAGGTTGTACTTAGAGAGTATATGGAGCCAGTTATTTTAGATATGGTTTCACTAGAGATCTATTCTCAATATGAAACTTATATAGCGCCGCTGCTGGATAGCCTTCGCCAGGGAAAACAATGGGATGAAACACGGGATTTGCGCCCGTACTGGAAGCTTTCGTAAAATCAGGTGTTAACACCCGAGAGGGTTTCATGTTATCGACTGTCATTTTTGATATAATGAAAGATAATTATAAGTTTAAACGGAACAAAGTGTGGGGGTTAGGTAACGGTATGTCTAAATATACACCGATGATCGAGCAATATTTATCTATAAAAGAGCAGGCTAAAGATGCATTTTTGTTTTTCCGCCTAGGGGATTTTTACGAGATGTTTTTTGATGATGCGATTCTTGCATCCAAGGAGCTGGAAATTACACTGACTGGTCGTGAGGGTGGCGTCGCGGAGAAAATTCCAATGTGCGGCGTGCCTTATCATTCAGCAGAAAATTACATACAACGCCTTATTGAGAAGGGTTATAAGGTGGCCATCTGTGAGCAAATGGAGGAAGCCTCAGCTACGAAGGGAATGGTGCGGCGGGATATTGTCCGTGTGGTGACCCCGGGTACGGTCATGGAGGGCAAAGTGCTGGGTGATAAATCCAACAACTACATGGTATGTGTCACAGAGACGGACGGGATGCTGGCGCTGGCGGCATGCGACTTGTCGACAGGTGAACTCTATGTGACTTCCGTACCTGATTCGAAAGAATGGCTATTAGATGAAATTAACATTTATGAGCCGTCCGAAATGTTGGGGGATGGTCATTTGCTCGATTTTGTGACCTCTCGTATGTCCCCTGTTGGACGGCGTGTTGTGTATACGGCCTGGGACAAATCCAAAGATGATCTGGTACGGGATCAATTCGGTGAAGCCACATGGGCAAGGCTTACGGAGGAACGCAGACGTTGCGTATCGCGCCTGATTGCCTACTTAAATGAAACGCAAAAAAGATCGTTAGGTCAACTGACCCAAATCTCGGTCTATGAGCCCAATCATTTTATGATTCTGGATCCATTTACCCGCCGGAATCTGGAACTGGTGGAGACGGTGCGTGAACGCTCCAAGAAAGGCTCGCTGCTGTGGCTGTTGGATCGGACAGAGACATCCATGGGCGCACGTTTGTTGCGTCGTTGGATCGACAAACCGCTGTTGAGCAGCAATTTAATTGAGGAACGATTAGAAGCGGTAGACAAGCTGTACCACCAGTTTATTTTCCGCGAGGATGTACGTGCTCAGCTTAAAGAGATTTACGACCTGGAGCGTTTGGTAGGACGGATCGCTTTTGGTAGTGCTAATGCACGAGATTTGATCGCTCTCAAGCTGTCTCTGGCTCAAATTCCGTCTTTACGCGAGCTGTGCGCTGAATCTCCATCGAATACGCTGAGACGGATTGCACAAACATTGGACAGCTGTACAGACCTGTGTACGCTGATTGAGGAAGCAGTGGCCGATGAACCCCCGATTTCCGTAAGAGATGGAGGGCTTATAAAGGAAGGTTACCATCAGCGTCTGGACGAACTGCGTGAAGCGAGTGTGAACGGTAAGCGTTGGATTGCTGAGCTGGAGGCCAAGGAACGTGTAGCAACCGGCATTCGGTCGCTCAAAATCGGATACAACAAAGTGTTTGGTTATTACATCGAGGTGACCAAATCCAATTTGGCTTCATTACCGGAAGGTCGATATGAACGCAAACAGACATTGGCGAATGCAGAACGGTATATCACACCGGAATTGAAGGAAAAGGAATCGCTGATTCTGGAAGCTGAGGATAAAATGGTGGATCTGGAATACACGCTTTTCTCCGAGCTTCGCGGTAAACTGAACGCTGAAATTCCCCGTTTGCAAAAGCTGGCAGAGCAAGTTGCTGAAATCGACGTGTATCAGTCGCTGGCAACGGTTAGCGCGGAACGTGGATTCGTGAAACCTGAGCTGACAACAGGATATGATTTTGTAGTGGAACAGGGACGGCACCCCGTAGTGGAGGCCGTAATGAAAGATGGTGGCTTTATCGCCAACAACACAGTGTTGGAAGAAGCCGATGCGCATATTCTACTCATCACCGGTCCGAATATGGCTGGGAAAAGTACGTATATGCGTCAGGTTGCCCTCATTGCGATTATGGCTCAAATTGGCTGCTTTGTCCCGGCTGCACGTGCTAAAGTGCCGATGCTGGATCGCATTTTCACACGGATCGGTGCTGCGGATGATCTCATCGGCGGGCAGAGTACGTTTATGGTCGAAATGGCGGATATTCAAGTCATGACGGACAAGGCAACTCCGCGAAGCTTGATTATTATTGATGAACTGGGACGAGGGACGTCCACCAGCGAAGGGATGGCAATTGCACAAGCGGTCATCGAATTTGTGCATGATACGATTGGTTGTAAGGCGCTGGTATCTACGCATTTCCATGAGCTGGCCCATTTGGAGCAAGGTCTGTCTTCGCTGCGAAATTACTCCATGGCTGTGCAGGAAAGCGGCGATAAGGTGAATTTCCTGCGCAAGCTCATACCAGGCGCGGCTAGCAGTAGCTATGGTATTTATTGTGCCCGGCTTGCAGGTTTGCCTAATAACATTATTGAGCGAGCGAATGGTCTGCTGTATGGTTTTGAACAGGCGGCAGCTCAAGTAACGGCGGGCACCGAGGCAGTAGGAGGAGCGAAGGAAGGGACTGATCTTCGTACAGCGTCAGGGACAGAAGAGATTTCTCCAATGTCTGCAAAATATGTAGGCCAGACATTGTCAGCGAACGGAGATACAGCACCACAAATCCAGTCTGGATCACAGCAAGCCACCCTGGTAAAAGAAGATACCTTACGGATTGTGGAAGATTCAGGTGAGTTGGAGCGATCAGCTTCTGACGTGGTACAGCTGTCCATTTTCGGAGAGCAGGATCTTGCTCCCTCCAAGCCACACTCAGAGACGGTAGAAGCTAATCCGATCGTGCGCCAAATTTTGCGGAAGGTGAAGAATGCTGATGTCATGAACATGACACCCTTACAGGCGATGCAACTGTTAAATGAATTAAAAAATAAGGCCAATGGTCTGTAATTAAAAATATTAGGCATTATTATTTTGCTTATTTTTCATCACACTTTGAAGTCAGGAGGAGGTTAAAAGGATGTCTAAAATTCGAGTGCTAGATGAGCATATTGCGAACCAGATTGCTGCCGGTGAGGTCGTTGAACGTCCAGCCTCCGTCGTGAAGGAACTGGTGGAAAATGCGATTGATGCGGGCGGTACACGAGTGGACGTATGGGTAGAAGAGGGCGGCCTGCAAAGTATTCGGGTGACGGATAATGGCAGTGGGATAGAGCCTGAAGACGTGGAAACGGCATTTTATCGGCACGCGACAAGCAAAATCGGACATGGCCGCGACCTATTCCAAATCACAAGTCTCGGCTTCCGGGGAGAGGCATTGCCCAGTATAGCGGCTGTATCGAAAGTAGAGCTGCTCACAGCAGCAGGAGATGACGGCCGTGCCCGTAAACTGGTGATTGAGGGCGGTAAACTGGTACTTCACGAGGATGCTGCTGGTAGGCAGGGGACGGATTTTACCGTACGCGATTTGTTTTATAATACACCTGCACGGCTAAAATATATGAAAACAATCCAGACGGAGTTGGGGCACATTTCGGATGTATTGTACCGAATGGCGCTTTCGCACCCGGAAGTGGCCTTCACATTGCGGCATAACGGCAATACATTGCTGCAAACGCTGGGAAATGGCGATTTGCTCCAAGTGATAGCTGCTATTTACGGAACTTCTGCGGCAAAATCAATGTTGATGGTGGAAGGAGAGAGCCTTGATTACCGAATTAGCGGCTATGTCAGTCGCCCGGAGTGGACCCGATCGAATCGCAATGCAATTTCGACAGTAGTGAATGGACGATTTGTGCGAAGCTATGGGCTCAATCAGGCACTGCTCAAGGCGTATCATACTTTGTTGCCGATCAATCGTTATCCGCTGGCTGTGATCCAACTGGACATGCATCCTTCTTTGGTGGATGTTAACGTCCATCCAGCCAAGCTGGAGGTGAGGTTCAGTAAAGAAGCTGAACTGTTTCAGTTGGTTGAAGATTCGGTAAAAGCTGTTTTAGGGCAGCAAGTGCTGATTCCGAAGGCAGTTAAACGCGAAATTGGCGGTAAGGATAGTGGCTCGTTTGTGCAGGAGCAGTTTCATTTCTCGAAAGGAAATGGTGCAGAAGTAGATGCTTCTTCGGATAATGGTCATAATCGAACGCTACCTCTTTCTATGGCTTCGCCGCAGGTCCAGGAATCGACACAATCCAATCACTTGACCAGTAATGAAGAGAAGAAGAAGATTAGCCAGGAGCGTGAGCAACATCCGAGTAGGGAGAGGAGCCATTCAGTCAATGGACAGGCAAACACTCTCGCTCGTCAAAGTATCAGTGATGACGAACTGGATGCAGATTTTGTGGAAGAAAACAACGGGAGTGATGATAGAGGAAGCGTGTCACTTCCTGATGGGATGACTACACGGATATCCACAGGAGATCATGCCGAAACAGATGTCTCTTCCTCGTACAGCGAAGGGATACAGGAAACGGCTGCTTCTGCCGCTTACCGTTCTTCTGTTTCCCCCCTTGCAGACAACACTACTAAATTCACGGATCAGAAGACGCACCAGGAACGTCTGAAGACAGAGCAATTGGCAGCGTTGTCGGGGGCAGCTCCTGAGGTGCCTACTTTTCCTGAGCTGAATTTAATCGGTCAGCACCATGGAACCTATCTGATTGCACAGAACGACCAGGGCTTGTATTTAATTGATCAGCATGCCGCCCATGAACGGGTTAATTACGAATTTTATTACGAAAAATTTGGCAATCCTGAATCAGTATCACAGGAGTTGTTACTGCCAATTACATTGGAATTTACGCCTTCCGAAACGGAAAAATTGAAAACAAGGTTGCATTGGTTTGAACAGGCGGGGGTGTATTTGGAGCATTTTGGCGGGCAAACCTTCCGTGTCAGCTCATATCCGTACTGGCTCCCCAAAGGAGAAGAAGCGGATGTTATTGAGGAAATGGCTGGATGGGTGCTGGAGGAAAAAGCCATTGATCTAGCTAAACTGCGGGAGGCAGCCTCAATCATGTGCTCCTGCCGTGCTTCGATTAAAGCAAATCAGAAGCTGACTGACCGACAGGCCGTCGTGCTGTTAGAACGTTTGGCAGCCTGCAAACAACCCTATACCTGCCCCCATGGGCGCCCCATCGTTGTTTCCTTTTCCACATATGATTTGGAGAAGCTGTTTAAAAGAGTAATGTAAGGGAGTATAAATATGTTGCAGGATTGGGAAAAACGTGAAGAAGAAAAGCAGATGATGCTTCGTGAGAAACAAGCTGAATTACTGGTCACGACAGGAGATTCTCCCTCGGACGAGGTTGTGGAGCGTGCGAAGCTGCTTGCAGCCGAGCTTGGGGTGCTGTACGCCCCACGTCGTGGCATATCAGTAGCTAAGCTAATCGCTGCTCACAGAGTCCGTCAGGCTCTGGTGCTGGTGCAGGGCGGGGTGAGGCTGATTAGTCCGGAACAACCACCGATGGTTTTTCATCCAAGCATGGGATTCATTCGAGCCAAAAGGGTATTAAAGGGCGAGGCTGATCCGATGTTGACGACTGCCCGACTTACCCCGGGTGATACCGTGCTGGATTGCACGGCCGGGCTAGGTACGGATTCACTTTTATTTTCCATTGGAACGGGAAGTTCTGGACAAGTCACAGCTGTGGAGAGTTCCTTCCCTGTCTATGCATTAATCAAGGATGGGATGAGACATTACCGTTCCGGTAATGCTGCAGTAGATAGAGCCTTTTCCGACATTGACGTTCGTTTTGGTCATCATCTGGACTATTTGCGTAGCTTGCCGAACCGCAGTGTAGATATTATTTATTTTGACCCGATGTTCCGTGATCCGTTGCTTGATTCCAGTGCAATCGGTCCATTGAGAGGATTGGCCAATCCAGATGCATTGAATGAAGAAAGTATTGCTCATGCGAAAAGGGTTGCAAGAAAAACAATTGTATTGAAAGAAAAAAGGGGTAGCGGAGAGTTTGCCCGCCTCGGCTTCCGTGTGGAGCAACGGGGCACAACGAAAACAGTGTACGGAGTGATTGATATTGACAGTGGCATCTAAGCCTAAACTACTTGTTCTTGTTGGCCCGACTGCGGTTGGCAAGACGAAACTAAGCATCGAAATGGCTCGACAATTTGACGCGGAAATTATTTCCGGGGATTCCATGCAGGTATACCGTCATATGGACATTGGAACTGCCAAAATTTCCGAACAGGAAATGAAAGGAATCAAGCACCATTTAATCGATATTCATGAGCCTGAATACCCATATTCAGTAGCCCAATTTCAGGAAGACTGTCGTCGTCTCATACCTGATATTCAATCTAGAGGAAAGCTACCTTTCATCGTAGGCGGGACAGGTTTGTATGTAGAATCGGTTTGCTATGAATACCAGTTTTCTGAGGTAGGGGCAGATGAAGCTTTTCGTCAGGAACAGCTTGACTATGCCGATCAGTATGGAGCCGACGCGCTTCATGCGCGACTACAGGCAGTTGATCCCGAAAGTGCACTTCGTCTGCACCCAAATGATCGTCGTCGAGTCGTGAGAGCGCTGGAAATTTACCATGTTAGCGGAACAACACTTAGCTCTCAACTTGCCAGTCAAAAAAAGGAATCTCCCTACCAACTCTGCATCGTAGGTTTGACAATGGATAGGCAAATGCTATATAAACGTATTGAAGACCGAATTGACGGGATGCTCGATCAAGGGCTTGTTGCTGAGGTAACCTCCTTAATGGAACGGGGAGTGCGAAGCGATGCCATCTCCATGCAAGGTCTAGGCTATAAAGAGATATCCTCCTACCTGCGGGGAGAGGTGTCTTTGGAGGAGGCGGTGACTTGGCTAAAACGGGATACGCGTCATTTTGCGAAGCGACAGCTCTCGTGGTTTCGCCATATGAAGGATATCCAGTGGGTAGATGTCACTGATTTCGAAAATTTTTCTGCTCATGCAGCCCGAATACACGAAATTATAGCAGGAAAGTTCCGGACAGACCTTGAATATACTTCAAAACAATCCAAATGATTATTGGGGGTACGGCTAAAATGAACAAGTCTATTAATATCCAAGATACGTTTCTGAACCAATTGCGCAAGGATTCTATACCTGTGACGGTATACCTCATCAATGGATTTCAGGTGCGAGGAACGATTAAAGCATTTGACAATTTTACAATCGTTATTGATTCGGATGGAAAGCAACAGCTGATCTACAAGCATGCCATCTCCACCTTTACACCGCAACGCAACGTATCGCTTGTACAACAAGATAACGCTAGCGATAACTGATTACGGCTGGACGGCCGCCCGGGTGATGAAACTTTTCAGGCGTCCGTCTCGTCTAACTGTATAGGAATGTGACCGGGAGCAACCTGATCAGGGTTGTTCTTTTCATTCCGTTTACTTTCATGCTGCCGACAGCTAGCTTTAAGCTTACGCTCGGCGACATTATGATTATTCGCGAAAGGGAGTCAGGGGAATGCCAAACGATTCATTGTCCAGATCCGGCAATCGCAATAGAAACACATCTAAAGAGAAGCCGAAGGGCAAGAAAAAGAAAATAACAGGTAAGCGAGTTGGGTGGACGCTGTTTATTACAGCAGCATTAGCCATATTTTGCGCACTTGGTGGTTATTTATTTGTCATGGTTAATGGCGAAAAAATCTACAAAGCCAACAAGGACAAAATTACTGTGAACGAGACATCAAAGGTTTATGACCGCAACGGTGTGCTCATGGGTGAGCTGTCTGTGCAAAAAAGTGATCCTGTGAAAAGTGAAGAAATTCCACCGTTGCTCAAAAAAGCTTTTATCGCAACCGAGGATAAGCGTTTTATGGAGCATCAGGGAGTTGATATTTGGTCTATCGGTCGGGCGGCAGTGAAGGATATCGTTGCTCGTTCTGCGGTGGAGGGCGGTAGTACGCTGACTCAGCAGTTGGCCAAAAACTTGTTTTTGACACGTGACAAAACCTTTTTCCGTAAAGCGACAGAGGTATCCATCGCAATGGCGCTGGAGCGGAATTTGACTAAAGATGAAATTATTACGCTATATCTGAATCGGATTTGGTTTGGACGCTCATATTCTGGAATAAAGGCAGCGTCGGAAGGTTATTTTGGAGAGTCAGACTTAAATAAATTAAAGTTGTGGCAAGTCGCTACACTGGCGGCTATTCCGAAAGGACCCTCCAAGTATAACCCGATCAGTAACCCGGAAAACTCAAAGGCCCGGCGTGCTGTGGTTCTCCAGCTGATGTTTGAGCAGGGAATGATTGGCAAGCAGGAAATGGAAGAAGCCAAAGCTATAAATTACGATTACAAACAACCGGAAAAAGTACAAAAGTATCAAAATTTTATGGAATATGTCATGGATGAGGCAGAGGATGCCTTGCCAGGAGTCAGCGGTAATGATCTGATTATTGGCGGTTATAAAATTCATACGACAATGGATGCTCAGGCTCAAAATGCGCTGGATCAAGCGATGGCGGATGATGATATGTTCGAAAAAAGTCCCGACGATCAGCCTGTCCAAGCCTCTATGGTTATTATTAACAACCAAACAGGTGGTATTGCCGCGATGGCACCCGGACGGGATTACAAAAAGGGAACCTTTAATCGTGCGACGCAGAGCCGCAGACAGCCAGGATCGGCCTTTAAGCCGATTGTAGCCTATGCGCCAGCTCTTGAATCCGGTAAATTTACGATAGATACTCCTTTGAGTAACGAACGGCAGAGTTTTAACGGATACAGTCCGAAAAACTTGCATGGTTACTCTTCGACCATCAGCATGATGGATGCCATTACAAAGTCTGAAAATATACCACCTGTATGGTTGTTGAACCAAATCGGTGTGGAAAAAGGGGTTCAATTCGCCGAGAGCGTAGGCATACCGATGGACAAAAATGATCACTCGCTTGCTATCGCATTGGGAGGATTAAGCAAAGGAACAAATACCCTTGAAATGGCGCAGGCTTACAGCGCTTTTGCCAATAAAGGACAATTCCAAAAAGCTTACTCCATTAAGCAAATTAACAATAGTGATGATCAAGTGGTTTATACTCATAATGAGGAATCCAAATCTGTTATGAGTGAGAAAACGGCTTATGAAATGACAAAAATGATGCAAAATGTGGTCAATAGCGGTACAGGTCGCAAAGCACGTATCGACTGGCCTGTAGCTGGTAAAACGGGTACGACCCAAAGTGGAATTAGCGGCAACAGTGGTAACCGGGATATTTGGTTTGTCGGTTATACGCCAGAATATACCGGAGCGGTATGGATGGGGTATGACAAGCCAGATAGCAGGCATATGTTGAGAAACTACAGCGGCCAGTCAGCGGCCTTCTTCGGAAGGGTTATGGGTGAAGCACTCAAGGGACACCCAGTGACGCAATTTAGCGAGCCGAAGGGATATGAACCACCCGTTGAGGAGAAGCCAGAAGAGCCAGTTCAGGCCACCGCTCCAAGCGGACTGAGCGGGTCGTATAGTCAGGATACCCAAATTGTATCGTTGTCTTGGAATGCGGCTGAGGGAGATAATGTGCAATACCGTGTGTATCGTAAAGAATCTTCCGAAGGAAGTTTCCGGACGATTATGGAGGCGATGAGAGGCACGAGTGGTGAAGATACGTCGCCCGTAGCTGGAAAGACGTATCAATACTATGTCGTAGCTTATGGAGCGGATGGTAAAGAATCCGCAGCTTCCAATACGATTAGCGTAGAAATTCCAGCAGAAACTACTCCGATAGATCCGCAACCAGGAAACGATCCTAATCAGGATGGAACCGTACCGGATAATGGCGAGAATATAGACGGTCAGAATGGCACAGACCAGGGGAATACACTTCCTGGAGGAACCGAAAACGGTACTGGTTCTGAACAAGCTCCAACGTCTCCTGGAGTTAACAATGGAAATGGTACTGGAGGTACAGGAAACAGTAACGACAATTTTGGTAACGGAAACGATACAAATCAGGGGAATGGTCAGACGACTACACCGGATTCAGGTATAACTGATGAAAATACTATGACCAATTCAGAAAATACAGATGCATCTACCACAGGTGCTATAATGGATGGAAATCAGGAAGGCAAATCCAACGGTCATTCCAACTCCAATCGTGGACGTCACAACCGGGATTAGCAAATATGTTTTATGTAAGATGATATTGGTTTTAAATCAAAGGTATTTTCGGACTGTTTTGACAGTCTGAAAATACCTTTTTTGCTGTAATACAGGGGTTATTTTTGAGTGTATAGTTTAAATATGGTAAGCTGGTTTTACCAATGTTGGAGAGGAACATCATTTATGAAGCGCAAATTCGGAGACCGGGCCAACTGGCGAAGAATCACCAATCGCAAGTTTGCTTGCCGGTATGTAGAAAGTGATGCGTTTACAGGATATGTGACCCTGTATACTATTTTGAGTCTCAAGGAGCCATTATGGAAAAGTTATGGTGGTCATACGTTTTGCATAGCCGATAAAGGTTATTCCTGGTTGCAATATTATCCCAAAGGTAAGCATTATGTGGTGACTGCTATGTTTGACAATCGAGAGCAAATCGTCGAATGGTACATTGATACCTGCCGAAATCAAGGAGTAACCGATCAAGGAGTTCCTTGGTTTGATGATTTGTATTTGGATGTGGTCGTGCTTAAAAACGGTGAAATCTTTCTGGTGGATGAGGATGAACTGGAGGAGGCGCTACAACGGGGGCATATTTCTACGCAAGAAGCAGAATTGGCTAACCGAACAGCGGCTGACCTGCTACATCAGATCGATGCTCACATGTTCCCCTATTTTAAAATGTCGCTGAAACACCGGGCAGAATGGTTTCATAACGGTGATTTCAAGAGAGAACGGTGAAATTTTTGCAGTGGATTAAAAGCACTGGGATTCAACGCCATGAGCCAAAAAGCGGGCAAAATCGCAATGGGAAAATATTTATGGTATCGAAGCGTCTCATACTTGGTTTGATGATTTTCATTTTGGTCGGATTGGTATGGGCAGATATCCGAGTATGGAGTATGAATACAGCTGCCTCTACCACTCCGCTTCAGCATGCACAAATTGGTATCGTACTAGGTGCCTCTATGTGGGGAGCTGAGCCCAGTCCTGGTTTAAAAGAAAGATTAGAAGAAGCCTTGCGGTTATATCGTAACGGGATGGTGCAGCGACTAATTGTAAGTGGAGGACTGGATCAACCTGATTTTCCGTATACGGAGGCCGAGGGGATGCAACGCTACTTGGTAGATAGAGGAGTCCCTGTACAGCATATTGTGTTAGAAAACCAGGCAACCAGTACTTACGAAAATTTGCTCTACAGCCAGCGTATCATGAAGGAATATGGCTGGAACTCCACCGTAATCATCACACATAGCTATCATGGTCCTCGCGCGTTGGAGATTGCTCAATTTTTGAATTTCGATCATCCCCAGCTGGCTCTGACCGAATCCAAAGTGCTGAATATGCCAATTCATCAATCAAGAGAAGTATTGGCTTACGCAAAATGGACGCTACAACGGTGGTGGATCAGTGCTCAAATTTGGATTGCCTGAATTGAGGGAAGGCTTTGTACGCGTTCTCGTTGCTTTTATGCTAATAAGGACATGCTGGACCGAATACATTAATAGGGTAAGCTGTGCCTGAAGAAATGTTGAGGTGATGGATGCATGAACGGACGGGGAATCGCCGCGGGCAAGCGGTCGGAGGAGAGACCTTCCAGACAAATCAATGTCGTGCTGCGTAGCCCGGAGCCGATCGCTTCGGTGACTGTGGACGAGACGGAAGCAGTGGCTTCGACCAAGTCGCAGGCGCTACCGCAGTATCTCAGTCTTTATCAGGAAATTCAGAAAGAACTCGATCATCTCGTCGGCTTGGATAACATCAAAGAACTGGTATTTGAGGTATATGCCTTTTTGCAAATCGCCCACATGCGCACTGATGCGGGTCTGTTGAGCAACGCACACGTATATCACATGATTTTTAAAGGAAATCCAGGTACGGGGAAAACGACAGTAGCCCGCATTATCGCTAAAATGTTGCAAAAAATGGGGGTACTGAGCAAGGGCCATCTAATTGAGGTGGAGAGAGCTGATCTGGTAGGTGAGTATATCGGCCACACCGCACAAAAAACGCGGGACCTGGTAAAGAAATCTCTTGGCGGCGTGTTGTTCATTGATGAGGCTTACAGTTTAGCACGTGGAGGGGAAAAGGATTTCGGAAAAGAAGCGATTGATACCTTGGTGAAGGCCATGGAAGACCAAAAAAATCAATTTATTTTGATCCTCGCAGGGTATTCGGGAGAAATGGACTTTTTTTTACGGACAAATCCTGGTCTTCCTTCTCGTTTTCCAATTCAACTGGATTTTCCTGACTACACTGTGGATCAACTCATTCAAATTTCGGAGATGATGGCTAAGGAACGGGATTATATTCTCATGCCTCAGTCTATACTCAAAATGAAGGAGCATTTGCTAAATGAGCGGAATGACAGTCTCCATGCATTTAGTAATGCACGTTATGTTCGTAATGTGATTGAAAAAGCGATTCGGCACCAAGCCGTCAGGCTGCTTAATCAATACAGGAGTGGGCAACCCGGCAAGCAGGAATTGATGACGTTGCGACCAGAGGATTTGAAAATGGACAAAAGATAGGCGATAATAGGAATCTGAATCATATCGAATTGTATGACATCGAACGAGGGCCGGCCTGACATCAGGTCGGTTTCTGTTCGAGAGTTGACATGAAAATAAAGGAGCAAACAATATGGCGAACTCCACTCATGATACACAAACCGAAATGCAGGATAAGGCGGTTCTGGTCAGTCTAATTACGGATGAAGTCAAACGATCTGGCATCAATACGGAATATTCGTTGGAAGAACTGGTGAAGCTGGCTGAAACAGCGGGAGTTGAAGTGCTGAGCGTCCTCACACAGAATAAGGAATCCAAGGACTCAAAATGGTTTATTGGCAAAGGAAAAGTAGATGAATTGCGTGCAGTTGCTGAAGAATTGGGAGCGAATACAGCTATTTTTGATCAGGAGCTATCGGGAGCTCAAGTACGAAATCTCGAAGAGAGCCTGGATCTCAAAATAATTGACCGGACACAGTTAATTCTGGACATTTTTGCTCAGCGTGCAAAGACACGGGAAGGTATTATCCAGGTTGAACTGGCGCAGTTGTCATACTTACTCCCTCGACTGTCTGGACACGGTAAAAATCTTTCGCGGCTCGGTGGCGGAATCGGAACACGTGGTCCTGGTGAAAGCAAGCTAGAGACGGACCGTCGTCACATTCGTGACCGAATCAGTGATCTGAAACGCCAACTTGAGGAAGTGACGCGTCATCGGTATTTACACAGGGAGCGTAGACAAAAGGCCGGCATCGTGCAGGTGGCACTCGTTGGCTATACAAATGCCGGCAAATCAACACTGTTGAAGCAACTGACAGCTGCCGATGTATATATTGAGAACCAACTATTTGCGACGCTTGATCCTACCTCTAGAACAATGGAACTGCCGAGTGGCAAAGAAGTTATTCTCACAGATACAGTAGGATTTATTCAAAATTTGCCTCATGATTTGGTTGCCTCTTTCCGGGCTACTTTGGAGGAGGCCAATGAGGCTCATCTCATTTTACATGTCGTGGACGCCTCTTCAGACATGCGTGACGAACAAATGAAAGTTGTAGAGTCAATCCTGCAACAGCTTGGGGCAGCGGACAAGCCTCAGATCGTATTGTTTAACAAAAAAGATGCTTGCACCCCTGAGCAATTGGAAATGCTCCCTTCTGGGGAAGGCTATTTGAAAATTAGTGCTTTTGATGAAGCAGATTTGCTACGCATTCGCGAACTGGTTCAGGAGCATCTGAGCGGTGACACACTGAGATTTCGTATTCCTGCGGAACGTGGGGATTTAACATCGGTGCTTTATCGAATTGGAGATGTACTGCTGACAGAGTATGATGGCAATGATGTCATTTATGAGGTAGAAATTCAAAGAGGAGAATACGAAAAGTATGGTCATGCGCTTAGTGAGTTCACAGAAAGTTAACATCTAATGATGTTTTTGGGTCCATAAGATGATAATGCTCATGTTCCAATTGAATAACAATATAACATGATTAGCCTAAGGCTGCGGAAGAGAGAGGGTCAAGAAGGTAAATGGTAGTTTTTAGTCCGGAAATTCAGCAAATTCAGGAATTAGTAGAACTTAAAATACAAGAACGTATCCAGCACATAGATCATATTGTGGATGCAAATCAGTGGAAGGTCATTCAGGCCTTCCAGCGCAAGCAAGTGAGCGATTTTCATTTTGCAGGTTCAACGGGATATGCTTACAATGACCGGGGGCGTGAAGTGCTGGAAGAGGTCTATGCAGATGTGTTCGGTGCGGAGGCAGCGTTGGTGCGTCCGCATTTTGCCTCGGGAACGCATACCATCGCTACGGCTTTATTTGGTGTGCTGCGTCCAGGGGATGAGTTGTTATACATTACAGGGCGACCTTATGATACCTTACACAAAGTGATTGGTAAGCCTGGCGATGGAACAGGATCATTGCAGGACTTTGGTGTTACTTATGGAGAGACAGCACTGACAGCAGAAGGTAAGGTGGACTGGAAAGCGGTGGAGTCCGCAATCCATGCGAACACCAAAGTGATCGGTATCCAGCGCTCACGCGGCTATGATTGGAGAGCTTCCTTTAGTGTGGCAGATATTGAAGAAATGACGGCACGAGTGAAGAAGATAAAGCCTGATGTTATTGTCTTTGTGGACAATTGCTACGGGGAATTTACTGAGAAGCTGGAACCTACCCAGGTCGGTGTCGATTTGATGGCAGGTTCGTTGATTAAAAATCCTGGTGGAGGTATTGCAGAAACGGGTGGATATATCTGCGGTAAACATCAATATGTAGAGCTGGCATCCTACCGATTAACAGCACCTGGTATTGGTGGAGAAGTAGGAGCCATGCTAGGCACTACACGGGGCATATACCAGGGGCTATTCCTTGCTCCTACATTGGTGGGGCAAGCGGTTAAAGGAAGCATATTCGCTGCTGCAGTCTTTGAAGAAATGGGGTTTGAGACCAAACCTGCTTGGCATGAAGAGCGTACGGATTTGATTCAGGCCATTTCTTTTAGCGGACCAGAACATCTAATTGCTTTTGTACAGGGCATTCAGCGCGCAGCCGCCGTGGATAGCCATGTGGTGCCAGAGCCGTGGGATATGCCGGGTTATGAGCATCCGGTTATTATGGCAGCAGGTACGTTCATACAAGGTGGAAGTTTGGAATTATCCGCAGATGCTCCGATTCGGGAGCCTTATATTGGTTACATGCAAGGGGGCTTAACCTACTCTCATGTCAAATATGGAGTACTTATGGCTCTGCAAACGATGAAGGAACGTAAATTATTGTGAGTTTTTCTAACATATCATTGACACTTTGCATCAGCTAAATGTACAATAAGGTGAATAATAGATCACTGGAAGGTTGATGACAAATGGGCGACGAAATTCGCAGAAATATGGCCTTATTTCCAATAGGTATTGTCATGAAGCTAACGGACTTGTCAGCACGTCAGATTCGTTATTATGAGCAGCATAATTTGATAGTTCCTGCCCGTACATCAGGTAACCAACGTCTTTTTTCATTTAATGACGTAGAGCGTCTGCTTGAAATTAAGGCGTTGATCGAGAAGGGTGTTAACATTGCAGGAATTAAACAAGTCATGAATCCGGTTACCAAGGAATCAGAGGAAGCTACAGTTATTACTGCAGATACGGAAGTCAAACGCCGTGAAATGTCCGATACTCAGCTTCATCGTTTGTTGAAACAACAACTTGTTGCAGGCAAAAGACCAGGACAGGTATCTTTGATCCAAGGCGAATTATCACGATTTTTCAACAAAAGATAATGCTGTGACTTACCTTTTGGCATAAGGTTGTTTTACTTAAAAAACGGTCTCATCATTTAAGTCATTTATGTCATTTATGATACAGCCGATTTGCATATAGTCGTTACAGAAAGGGAGAGGTTAGTGTGAGTTATACCAGAGAAGATATCATTAGGATTGCGGAAGAAGAAAATGTTCGTTTTATTCGTTTGCAGTTCACAGATTTGCTGGGTACCATTAAGAACGTTGAAATCCCTGTTAGCCAGCTGGAAAAAGCGTTGGATAACAAAATGATGTTTGACGGTTCTTCGATAGAAGGCTACGTACGCATCGAAGAATCTGACATGTACTTATATCCGGATTTGGATACCTGGGTTGTTTTCCCTTGGGTAACTTCGGATCGTGTAGCTCGTTTGATCTGCGATATTTACAAGCCAGACGGCTCTCCATTTGCAGGTGACCCGCGGGGAATCTTGAAACGTGTACTTAAAGAAGCCGAAGAACTGGGCTACACTTCGATGAATGTCGGACCAGAACCTGAATTCTTCTTGTTCAAAACCGATGAAAAAGGCGACCCGACCACAGAACTGAATGACCAAGGTGGATATTTTGACCTGGCTCCAATGGATCTGGGTGAGAACTGCCGTCGTGAAATTGTTCTTAAGCTTGAAGAAATGGGCTTCGAAATTGAAGCATCCCACCATGAGGTTGCACCTGGTCAGCATGAGATTGACTTTAAATATGCAGATGCAGTAAAAGCTGCCGATCAGATTCAAACGTTCAAGCTCGTTGTTAAGACGATTGCTCGTCAGCATGGTTTACATGCTACCTTTATGCCAAAACCTTTATTCGGCGTGAATGGCTCCGGTATGCACTGCAACCAATCGTTGTTTAAGGACAATGAAAACGTATTTTATGATGAGACGGATGAACTCGGATTAAGCCAGACAGCTCGCCACTATATGGCAGGCATTCTTAAACATGCACGTGCAATGGCAGCGATCACGAATCCAACAGTAAATTCCTACAAACGCCTCGTACCAGGTTATGAAGCGCCTTGTTATGTCGCTTGGTCTGCAAGCAATCGGAGTCCGATGATTCGGATACCCGCATCTCGTGGCCTGAGCACTCGCGTCGAAGTTCGGAACCCTGACCCGGCAGCGAATCCTTATCTAGCCCTGGCCGTAATGCTGAGAGCAGGTTTGGATGGTATTAAACGTCAGATGGCTCTGCCAGCCCCAATTGATCGCAACATCTACGTGATGTCCGAGGAAGAGCGAATTGAAGAAGGCATTCCAAGTCTGCCTGCAGACCTGAAAGAAGCTTTGTCTGAGCTTATTCGGAGCGAGGTTATCTCTGATGCACTGGGTGATCATGCTCTGGCTTACTTCTATGAGCTTAAGGAAATTGAATGGGATATGTACAGAACCCAAGTACATCAATGGGAACGTGATCAATATCTGACGCTTTACTAAAATGAGGAATCCCTTGGCGCTCTAAGCGTTGAGGGATTTTTTGTATGAGGATAATGGATCATTTTCTTGGGCTACGTAGTACTCCCCACAATACAAAGTAGACTGGGAAGAATACAAACGCGAGCAGGGCGCGAAGAAGTGTTTAGAAACAAAAAAAGAAAAGTATGAAATCTATGAAGCCAGTTATGGAACTGCTACTACATTGGCTGGTCGAGCTTTGAAGTTTAAGGAAGTGCGATTACAGTAAGATAACCAAAAGTCCACATGCTAAGAAAAAGAACCCAAAGAGAATAGATACAGAGCCCCTAAATTTCATGTCATCAATGTAAGCATCGCTTGGTTCTGAGTCACCTTTGATCTTCCAGGCTTCGTTTGCACGCCATCCCCAAGTGGGATTCCGTTTACTTAAAATACCAAGCGAGAAAAAAATAATAGCAATAAGAATAAGCATGATTCCCACTTGATCACCCTCCTTTGGGTAAATTATACCAAAAATGAACGACAGATAGAAAGCATTGTCCCCAAGAGCAGATGAAACAAAAATAAGAGGGCTTTGCCCTCCATGTTACGGTAGTATTTTAATCTGAATAAGCAACAGCATTAAAGCTTTCCATTCCTATTCGGGTAGCATCTGCTGTGCAAAATATATATAAGGTATATACCAATTCATTGGATGGTGGTAGAGGGATATTGTAATCGGATGCATTGATGGTGACAACTTGTACAGCGTTTGGGTTTACTTCGGAGACACTCACGGAGTAAAGGGCGTAAGCAACGAGCGAATCGACATCGCCTCTAACAATGGAAAAAGAAATTACGGAGTCAAATGGTGGAGTGGTAGGAAATGCAAGCTCGGCTATCCCTGTTAATTGTACACGCATGTTTTCCCCTGCACCCGTTACTTCTAAACCAAGCTCCGCGATGGCAACAGCAGTATTGGCTGGCAAGGGAATTGAGATCGTATTACCGTAACTTGCGTTTTGAGATGTTCGAGCATCTAACAATCTAGTCATGTTCTCATCTCCTTTTTGATAGTTTATGCAGAACATATTCATTGTTGAGGGCAGTGAGAATAAACATATTTTAGCCTATAGGGAGTAAAGAAGGAGAAAACAGCCTTATACAATGTTCATCGAAACAATCGTTGTAATGCTGCCGGATACAAAGGTTTCTTCCTCTGTGAAAATGTTGATTTCGATTTTAAAAATACTCCACGGATGAAAAAAAGGCGGGTACGCATTCGGGCACCCTACTTACAGTAGTGCGGAAAGGAATTTTTAATTGTATACGCCCGTAAAATGTTCTTTTATGCTGCAAAGAGTGGATGGGGCCAAGATGGCGGATGAGTGTGGAAAAACATGTAAATTAAGATGGGGAGCAACGACCATTCAATATGCTACAGGATTGGACGGAATTACAATGCTACTGAAAATCTGGAGCAAGCCTATTACGAGCATTTGGAAAATGAGATTGATTACGAAACTGAATCGTGCTGTTAAGATGGATGCGATGAGTGCGAGTAGCTGGATGACCATGTCTATAAAACATACCGTGAGTTAATCAACGACGGCAGAGAATTTCCTAAGCTTCTGGTTTTTGATCTCTAAGGAGGAACATCAATGACAGAACAGAGTTTCCGTTTTTATGAAAGTTAATCATATTGAGATTCATCGTGTTGGTAGAGTTGCCGTGCTTGCTTATAGTGACGAGACTTATAAAGTGTACGTAAATCAACTCCAAAAGATAGCGGAGGGCACCCCATGATAAGAGCCTATACCTCTATACTATGCGCTGTATTGTTATATGTTGGTGTAGTCAGTATAGATAGGTGAGGATTAAATATGGCAGATAACAACGATAAAAAAGTAAGCACCTATGAAAAAAAGTGCTTACTTTAGGGTTAATTTTATTATTAAGGGAACATTTTGTAAATGTAGCCTTGATATAATGGGCATACTTTATTGTTGCCTTTTTGTTGCCATTTATATAAAGAAATATTCCCTCCAAAGCCTCCTGTCATGTAAAATTTTTGAGTTGGAACTGTCGATTTCATATCCTCTTTAACCGTTGCACCTCTGATGCCACTTACCCATTTTTTGTTCCCTTGAGGCGGAGTATATGGTGACTCAGAAGAAATATTTGCTGAATTTGGGACTGGTTCTGCAAAACTTAAAGACGGTACAGACAATGCTCCAAGAAGAACGGTGCCAGCAGCCAAAGCGATAATAGATTTTTTCAAAAGTAAAGCCTCCTTAGTTTGTTTATCTTCGTATGCAAACTATGGTGTAAGGTAATTATAGTGTTTCGATTTACATTTATCTACCAAAAATAACGATTTCACCAAATAATCACATCATATAAAGAAATGATAAATGACAGTATACTGACTTAATTGGTGTAATAAAAAATTACGAATACTCACTTCAACAGTTGGGTAACCGAATGACTACATATGATTTGCTTTCGGCGGGAGGATCGGTTGTCAAACGAGTTTCTGGTCAAGAACTGACAGCAGATGTGACAGCCAACACCGCTCTAGTTAAAGACCAGCGCTAAAGACATACCGGGTATTTCAGCTACTACATTCGCGGATAAGCGGCGCAGAGCAATTGCGAACATAGCACACAGTTTAAGATCAATTGCACCTTAGATTTTGTCACGACCGACTATGGACAGGGACGAAACGAGGAAGGCGAAATTGGACTAAGAATGCAGAAGTAAATAAGACCGTAAGGGCTTAAGCCTTTGCGGTCATATTTGTATTGTCTAAAGTTCTAGACTGTAAAACAAAGTAATAGTCTGACGATGCTTCATTAAGCTATACCAGCTAATAGCTTGTCAAGATTACCAGTAAAGTGATTCTAAATCATGTGGTATAGTTAAAATGAGCATGCCAAATAATCCTCCAATTTCCGTTGTGTCTTGGAAGGTTATGCCAATGATAATCTTTTAAATTGGACGAAATCCCTTTTTGTTTTTCAAGATTGCATAAAGCCAATGGATGAGCTTATTTGCACATGCGATTAGAGCTACTTTATGTGGTTTTCCTTCTGCTCTCTTGCGATCATAGAACGCTTTGAGTCGCATATTTCGGGAGCGTATAAGCCCACACTGGACAGCCATTACCAGTGCGTAACGCAACTGCCTGGAACCACGTTTCGTGATTCGGTTTCGAGTTGCTGTAAATTTACCGGAAGCAAAGACACTCGGGTCAATGCCTGCAAAAGCCACTAGCTTTTTAGGATGATCAAATCGGTCGACTTCTCCAATTTCAGATAAAATTGTTGCAGCAATTTTATGCCCAATACCGGGAATCGACTGAATTAATTCATACTCTTCAATTTCTTCAGCCAGAGCATCTATGTTCTGTTCCAGTTCAGCAAGATGCTCTTGGTACTGAAGAATAAGGGTAATAAGAACTTTCAAATTGATTAAGTGGCTTGCATACATGGTTTGCTGAAATGGGTTTTGCTTTGCCGCGTCTAGCAGTCGCTGAACCCGTTGGTTAATCCAGCCCTCTGAACGCCCCCGTTTCGAAGAAAGTAGTTCTTTCATCTTAGCTTTGAGTGTAATTTCATCCGTCTGCAAAACTGAATATGAGGTTGGAAATTTACTTAAAAACCGTAGTGAAATACGGGAATACATAGCTCCAAAGACGCCTTTGTAAGCTGGGAAAACCTGATCTAAAACGGCTTGGAATTGCAGCTTCGTCTGTACACACATCTTTGAAAGGGACTCATACTGTCTTGTAAGATAGCGCAGATTGAGAAGTTGCACACCTCTTTTTTTAAAAGGTTCAAACTCTTCCTTGTAGTACAACTCTCCCAATAGGTAAGCGTCCGCAGCATCCGTCTTTACTTTACGAAGTTGAGACTTTCTAAGCCGATTTGAGATGAGCGGATTAATGATAATGTAAATGTAGTGATGTTCTTCTAGGAACTGAACAACGGGACTTTGGTAATGGCCGGTTGCTTCTAGAATAAGCAGAGAACGTAGTTTGGATGCAGTCTCAACATCCTTCAAAACTTGATGTAAATTTGCTAGGCCATCACGAGTGTGCTCGAAGTGGAATGTCCCTCTGAAGGGCTTTCCGCGCGCTAAAAAGGCTTGTCCATGACTTTCTTCTTTTGAAATATCTAGACCGACAACTGGATTCATTTCATCTCTCCCTGTAAGTTTAGATTCCCCGGCATCCCTAAGGTTCTTCTTGTCGCTCCATAGCATCGCTTGTTATACGGGATCTTACGTCCCAACCAGCCTCAATCATGGTCATGACAAGTAGGGCGAACACTATAGCGCTCGGGATCAAGTCCCACGGGCAGGTACGTTCGACCAGGCTACCTTAATCCTCTATGCAAACGAAAAAAGGATCAACCAGAAAGAACTGGTTGATCTCATAATACGAACGGGCAGGATAGTTTAATAACATATCGAATTTTTTAAAAGTGGATGGTTATACGAAGTAAGGCGTTGCTTAACTGAAGCGTGAAGTAGAGATAACCAAAAAGGAGATAGCCAGATGGAAACAAATCAAAATATTCGTTTAGCAATCGAAGAATCTATACAGTTCCTTGAATCTACTTCGCATTTGGGGATGACTCACGGCGAGTGCAGCCGTCGAAAATGGGATGGAGCTTGGTGGCATATGGCTGCTCTTTATGAAATGGGAGAGGTGAAACTAATTCCCGAGTCTGCTATTGTCGGAGCAAAATATTTACTCGAAACTCAGGTCTGGCCGACCTTCATCATAACCGCCGATGACCATCCAACAAGTGAAAGTGATAAGATGAAGTTGGATTGCTGCCATTGTGAACTTGCCGTATACTATATGATTCTAATGGCGTATGGCTGTGATTTGGACAAGGAACTGCCTTGGATTCGCGAATGGCTCTTAAAGCATCAGTTACCTGATGGCGGGCTGAACTGCGACCCTGAAGCTTATACTCATTCTAAAAAGAGCTCTATTGTTTCAACACTTCCTCCGCTTGAAGCTATCTTATGGCATACAGATCGTGAATTTACTGAACAGAAAGCCGTTTTCTTAGATGAAGGAGCACGTTATTTAATTGAGCATCGTCTTGTATGTTCTAAACAAAATAGAAGCGTCATCGATATGGAATGGCTGAAGCCTTGCTTTCCGAGGTTTTTTGAATATGATATATTACGCGGTATGTCCTTCTTGGCAGAATGGTCCCAACGTAGGAACAAAACGCTGCCGGTCGGGCTGCTTATTGAAGGATTGGAACGATTGAACATCTTCAAGGAAACAGGAGGCTTGCAAATCGGTAGACAAGTCTTTGATCCACAAGGCCCGTGGGGTGGACAACCCTTTCCCTTGTTAGAAGCAGTAGCTGGCATTGGTGACGTTTCGCCTTATTTAACCAGACAGTTGGATCGAATTATCGAACGATTGGGACCGGAGTATACCTATGCATAAAGACTTCCTTTAGAAAGGATCTCATGTTGGAAGAGGAACGGACCATGATGAGGAAGGCTTAGAGGGGAAAGTTACCGTAAAACGGGAAGCAAAAGAAGAGGCTTTGTTGAGGTAGCTCAATAAACTAAACCATGAGGATTTGTTAAAATATATCTCATTCGTATCTGTTTAGTTATAAATGAGATACAAGAACAGATGTTTTGTGTGGGACGATCATTGACATTTTTCCAAATAAACCGTTGCGTTTTTTTCATTGATTCCCCTTTTCACATAACCTATAATAATGCCTTAAATGATAATCATTTTCAATTATTAGAGAGAAGGAAAGGGGCAACAAGTGTGAAGAAACAACGTGGAAAGCAAATTATACTCTGGGTAGGGAGTTTCCTCCTGTTGTTGATAATATCGGCATGCAGTACTTCTAATGCTAATAGCAGCGTGTCTGATGAACAGAAAGAGGAAAGTGAGAAAACTGTTCAATATACAACGATAACAGGTAAACAGGTTGAAATACCTGCAGATCCCAAACGAGTGGTTTTTATTGGCCAGACAATTGGTGATTTCTTGGCGATGGGCATTCCGGTTGTTGGTAATAACCTTCCCCAAGATATTCCTAGTTACTATGAAGGTAGACTTGAAGGAATCGTTGAGGTTGGAAATCCGGGTGACTTAGAGACGATTCTGAGTTTAAAACCCGATCTGATTATTAATGGTTATTACAAAGCAGAAGCAGATCATAATGAGGCATTGTCGAAAATTGCTACTACTATCCCCTTTAACCCAGCTCTTCCTTATACAGAACGTGTAAAGGAGATGGGAAATATCTTTGGCAAACAGGAAGAGGCAGCTCAATTGATTGCTAAGTACAAAGAACAGTCGAAAGAAATGTTTGATAAGTTTCAATTAGCAGAAGGGGAGACAGCGACAATTTTCTACCAGTTGGGTAAAACACTTTATGTTATGGGCGATCGTAGCCTGGGTGCTATTATTTATGGGGAGAACGGTTTTGCCGTCCCACCAGCTGTACAGAAGAATATTCTTGATAAAGAAGGCGTGTCTTTTGTTAATATTTCAGAAGAAGTGCTTTCAGAATTTGCTGGTGATCATTTGTTTGTAGTTGTACAAGATGATGGTGAAAGTAAAACAGAAGCTGACCGACTGCTCCAAAGACCGATATGGGCAACTTTGCCTGCAGTTCAAAAGGGAAATGTTCATGTTATTCCTAGTGAATGGAATACAGATAATTTGTTAGCTTTGGAGCAATTGTTTAAACAGATGCCACAATGGATGGACCAACAGTAAGAAATTATTTTGGCACATTCAGTTCTTTATATCGCTAGTTTTCTAAAATAGTACATACTCCAACTATTAAAAGCTGAACTATAGTTTATAGTTGAAAGCAGGTCTTTATATGTTACAATAACGATAATGATTCTCATTTTCAATTGTTGGAGAGTTGCTTATGAATCTAGCACCCCTGTATATTAGGCTGCAACACTATGATAGGTTTCGATTTGACCAGATAATTCCAGCGAACGGCCATAATGAGGGAATGAATGACAATGAAACCAATTTATGCACATTATTGATAGCACTCAGTCACGGCATACGGCTGTATGTAGACAACATTGCAATCGATCTGCGACAAGGAAGCTGCATTCTGATTTTGCCTGTACAGCGCTATACTATGGAATCAAGCAACAAAGAGGCACAGCTTGTACGCTTTACCTTTGAAACCTTTAAAGTAGAAGGAATGACTTTGAATCCGGTTGCTCATCCACCTTTGCTTTGTGGCTCCCCCTATAATCTGTTGATTTCTCAAGTCAATCGAGTATTAGGAAAAGAAGCACGGATAAGTAACCAATGCTGTTCCTCTCCATCCACATCAGAAATGGCTATGATGCAAGGTAGACTTCAGCTCATTCTTGGGTTGATGGTTCAGTTCGATGAGCAAGTTTCCCAGTCGCAGAACAATGAAAAGATAAACTTGGTTCAACAAACTGTGCATTATATGGAACAGCATTATGATGAAGACTTAACCGTTGAAAAACTTGCTTCCATGGCTGGAATGGTCAGATGGCAATATAGTCAGAAGTTTAAAATATTGACTGGCAAAAAACCAAATGAATATTTGGTCCAATTACGCATAAAACATGCCAAAGGACTTCTGCGTAATTCGACCGAGACATTGGGCAAAATATCTCGGCAAATTGGGTTTAAGGATGAATATTATTTCAGCCGGTGCTTTCATAAATTAACTGGACACACTCCGCGTGAATATTCGAATATTCATCTTCGTACTCGGCAAAGAACAGTTATCGATTCATTTGGCAGAAAGATTCATGTTCCCAAAGATACAACACGTATTGTGACAGATGGCAAATTTACGCTTGGAGAATTACTCGTTTTAGCCATGCCCCCTATAGGGGCGGCCATCTCGATCATGAAAGATAACGTGATTTATCACAATAAGTTGCGAAATATTCATAATCTTGGGTATTGGGCAGATCCAGATAAAATTGCACAACTACAGCCGGAGTTATTATTGCTTAGCTATGTGCATCCTGAACAAGATTTGCAGAAACTAGATACGATCGCTCCTACTGTTATACTTAACAGTAAGTTTAGACTGTTTGAACGGTTACGGTATATCGCTAAACTAGTTGAACGTAGTAACGCTGCGGAGAAATGGATTACCAGATATGAGGACAAAGTAAGATGGTTACGTAGGCAATTAGCAGATGCTTATGTTGCTGGAGAGACGGCTGCTGTTTATCTCAAGTTTGGTACAAAACTTTATATTATGGGCCAGAGCGGATTGGCTGCCACCTTGTACGAATCTCTTGCCTTTCGTCCTTCTGCCAATGTGATGCACCTAATCGAGCAAGGGCAAGCATGGATAGAAATTCAGCAGCATCAAATAAATCACTATGCTGGCGATCGCAATTTCGTCTTGGCTCCTCGCCAAGAATTGCAAACGGTTGCTCACTGTTCACATATCGCGGCTTTAGCCGATTTAAGTAACGGTAACACTCATTTTGTGGATACTACATGGAATTATGATGATCCCATTACGCGCGGACGGTTGCTAGTGGTGCTACCGTATATATTTAATAAGAAAATTAAGTGATTAGAGGAGGCTTAAACCCTAATCACTATTAATTCAACTTTCGTCACAGGCTACGCACACCATTCAAAGGCGTTTTCGCCTGATCGCGGACAGCGCTTAACCAGCATAACTCGATTAACGAGGAATGTACTCAATTTTAGCGCAGGGAGCTCGCATAAAACAACAGTGGATGAAGAGCACAGTTTAAAAACCACTTTTGACGAATTGATGAAAATTGCTACGAAAATTCGAGAGTAATCTGATATGGGCTGCATCAAAAAAACACAAGCGCAATGCTTGTGTTTTTTTATTGCTTCTTATCTGGTGGGAGAGAGGATGAAAAAAATCAAGCAAGTGGGTAAAAGCCAGCATTAAAGAGAGTTCTGCCCACCTAATACGAATAACGAAATTTTCTTAGCAATTTCTTCTTTGTCCAATTTTACTTTTCCGGAAGCCCATAAAAAACCAGCTTCATGAGTTACATTCGCATAAATAGATACGAATAGATCTTTTTCCATATCTGTATATAAGTTTTCTATGCTCTTAAGCAAATACAATTTCAACTCACTCAATATTTTTTCTTTTAATTGGGGTATTACTAAACTTATATTACTTTGGCGACATTGTAATCTCGGTTGTTGGTAAAAATCACAAACAGCTAAAACAAGTTGGCTTATACTTTCTTAATCCAATTTTATTGATCCTGTTGTCCGTTTTGCAATAGCATTTGAAGCGGAATTTCCCATAATGTAATTCAATAAATCGTACTTATCGTTAAAATGTGCGTAGAAAGTAGCTCGATTTACTTGCGCTCCCTCTGTTAAATCTGCCACTGTAATTTTTTCAAAATCCTTCTTATTTGCTAAATTAAAAAAAGCGTTAACTAAAGATTCTTTAGTATAAGTTGTTCGTAAATTTCTTACTTTTGTCCCCAATTGATTCACTCCTAACCCAATAATTCTTTAATATTGTTGCTATAGCAACATTGGTAACTATATTGTTGGTTGTTCGTTTTGTGTATTGAATTTAAGATGTTAAAACAACACGTGTTGTTATATGTATACCACAAAAAAAGGAGTTTGTATAAAATGAAGACTATAGCAATTATCGGTGCAGGACCTGGATTGGGGTTGTCCCTTGCAAAAAAATTTGGGGAGAAAGGATTTAGGGTTGCTGTCATTTCGCGTAACCCTAAGAAATTGGCCATAATCGTGAACGAACTAAAGAAGCTAAATATTGAAGCGAAATCTTATGTAGCGGATGTTAGGGATTTGCCAGCACTAAAACAAGCATTAGATGCTGTTAAACAAGACTTTGGTCATATTGATGTTTTGGAATTCAGCCCCTATGCAGGACCTACACATTTCAAGCATGTGTTAGAAACAACAGCAGAAGATGTGTTAGAACAGGTAAAAGGTTACTTACTCCCTGCCGTTCTTTCTGTGAATGAAGTAATACCAGATATGATAAATAATGCTTCGGGTGCAATTCTATTGACCACCGGAATATCTGCCATGGTTTCCTACCCGTCTGTTGGAAATGTTGGTATGGTAATGAGTGGTGTTCGTAATTATGCTACAAATTTACATTTTGAGTTGAAAGAAAAAGGCATATATGTCGGTCATCTTTCAATTGGCACTGTCATACAAGCAGGTACTGCTGGAGATCCAGACCTTATTGCTGAGGCTTGGTACAATTTATATGAGAAAAAGGATTGCTTTGAAGATACTTTCCCACAAGAGATTAACCCAACCAAATTGTCAAACTAAATAATAAAAGAGATAAGTGGATGTCTTAACAATCTTATAGGATTGACAGGGAGAGTAGAGCAGAAGAAGCGAGCCCGCTGTAGAATAATATAAGCCTATTAAACTGTCTTCAATAAAAACATCGGCAGCCGTGGACGAAAAAATAAAATCCTAGACTGCCGATGTTTGATTTAACTATTGCGTGCCTTTAGTTCAATCTTTTCTCTTTTTATAAAAGTTATGGTGCTAAGCTTTCTGCCATTAAAATTATGTCTTACTCCAAGTCACTTTGTAAAATTCTAATCCCCACCGAGTTCAATCGTTTTCGTGGCGACACGGTCATGAAATTCCCGATCATGCTCCACGAATACAATGGTTGGCGTGTACTCAAGCAGCAGCTCCTCAATTTGCATCCGGGAAATCACGTCGACAAAGTTGAGCGGTTCGTCCCAAATATGCAGATGAGCCTCCTCACATAGGCTTCTCGCGATCAGAACCTTCTTTTTCTGCCCGCCGCTGAACGCCGATATATCCTTCTCGAATTGGATGCGGGCGAAATCTAGCTTACGCAACACGGCTTTAAATAAGCTTTCGTCAATTCTGTGCTCTGCTGCATAATCGGAAAGCGTACCTCGCAAATGAGAAGTATTCTGGGATACATAGGAAACACGAAGCTGCGGATCCCGTTGAAACGTACCTGTATAGTGCAGCTCCTCAGCGTTGAGCAGGTGAAGCAAGCTAGACTTACCTGAACCATTTGGGCCTGAAATTGCAATCCGATCTCCTGGTTCAATCGTCAGACTAACGTTCTTGCAAACTGCTCTTTCCCCGTAGTAAATCGTGACGTGATCCAGCATCGCCAGTTCCGATTTGGGATACACGAGCTGAGAGATCGCAAGGCTTTCTGACTGTTCGATATTTCGGAGCAGTTTTGATTTTTCCTCTAAAGCAGTGTGTTGCCGCTGTTCAATGGATTTTGAGCGTTTCATCATTTTGGCTGCCTTATGCCCGACGTACCCCTTGTCAAGTTTGGAACCGGAATTTCGTGTGCCGTTTTTAGATTTTTCGGTCTCGAAAGACCAGCTACTAGTACGTTTAGCGGAAGCTGATAAACGCTGTATGTCTTTGTACAACTTTTCGTTTTGTGCCATTTCGAATGTATCTTGGCGAGTTTTGTTCGTCCACCAGCTGGAGAAGTTGCCTTTTTGGATTTCGATATTCGTTTTGTTGATCGCTAGAATATGATCCACACAGCGGTCGAGAAAAGCCCGGTCGTGTGAAACAAGAATGAAACCGCGCTTCGTATTCAGATAATCGGCAACAAGCTTGCGTGCGTGCAAGTCGAGATGATTGGTCGGCTCGTCGATGAGCAGAAATCGATTGTCTTGGATGAAGAGCACGGCTAGTAATACCTTCGTCTGTTCTCCTTGGGACAGCGATTCGAATGGTCGGTACAACACGTCTTCTGAAACCTTAAGCAGGTTCAGTTCACGCATCAGCTTCCAGTTCTCAAAGCTTGGTACGATCTCTTCGACGACATCTAAGGTCAAATACTCCGGGTGTTCGACGGGAAATGGAAAATAATCAAAGGCAACTGGTGTGGAGATCGTACCGTTGTATTCGTACTTCCCCTGCAGCAGGTTTAAGAACGTCGTTTTACCTCGACCGTTTCGCCCCGTAAAGCCCAGCTTCCAGTCTGTATCAATTTGAAAATGAACATTTTCGAATATAGGGTCATAGCTGCCTGGATAGGCAAAAGTAAGATTGGTTACCTGAATGGCGGGCATGGCAATCATCCTTTCGTTTGGAAATAAAAAGAGCCGCAAGAAAGGTGCTTTCTTGCGGCTCTAATCCATACGAGGAAATAAGACCCCGGTCTAAGGGGCCGTATGACTGTCCGGAGAGGGAGCGCAAACGAAACGCAGAGCTTTCTTGCAGAGATGAAATAAAACGACCACAGCCAATCGCTGCGTCCGTTCTTTTCATGATCTCGAAGCAAGAAAGTTCTACATGTATCCGTTCAACTCCCATCATCAAATTACATCCAGTTTATCACAATAGTAATTTAACTACAACCTGTGTTAGTTCCGTTTAGGCTGAAGCCTCGCGTAGATCGACATGCTATTTAGATTGATTACTGTTATTCAACAATCTTCTGCTGTCATTGCTTTGCAACCAGCACGCCAGAAAGAAATACTTAAAATTTTGAATATGGTGGTAGGAAATGCATTAGCAGAGATAAATGCACAGGAATTGAAGGAAAAGAAACCAAACGAAGAGGGGGCAGGATAATTTTCCTGAGCAGAGATGGGGGAAGAAGGCTGGATAAGTGGGAGATTTTTAAATTTAGCGCCACTTTAGGTAGCACGGTGGCGTATTTTTACTATGGGTGGTCGGGAGTATTGGGGTGGTGCTTGCTCTGGTCGCTATTGATTATGTGATTGGATTATTTGCTGCTGGTGCAGAAGGTGAGAAGGGTACTGGACCTGGTTTAAAAAGTAAGATTGGTCTTATTGGAGGTATTTATCTTTGCAATGGTAGCAGTATCCCATCTGATTGATGGAGTCTTAGGCGTTTCGCACCTATTCCGGGATGCGGTCGCCTATTTTTTATATGGCAAATGAGCTGCTGTTCATTTTAGAGAATGGCGGCAGACTCGGCGCACCTATCCCTCTCGTGGCCCGATAGACCGTAGAAGTTTTGAAAAGTAAAAGTGGTAAGGAAGGAGAGAAAGAGGATGCAACGACGAAACAGTCGTAATGTAAGAGGGATCGACGTATCCCGTTATCAAGGAAAGATTGATTGGAAGGCGGTCAAGGAAGATGGTATTTCATTTGTCTTCATCAAGGCCAGTCAGGGGCAGCGTTACGTTTATCCGACATTCATTACAAATGCCAAAGGGGCTAAGGAAACGGGCGTATTGCTGGGAGCATACCATCTCCTAGATGCACCCAGTGTTGAGGCAGCGAAAGCGGAAGCAAGGCGTTTTGCAGAGGTATTGGAACAAGTAGGTGGTGGGAATCACTGGACTTGCCGCCTGTAATGGACTATGAAAACAATCCTGGCAACTTGTCCAAAACACTTATTAGTGCTGTAGCTTTGGCCTTCCTGCTCAAGCTGGAGCGACTTACAGGACGCAAGCCCATTATCTATACAGGCAATGCATTCGCCTATCCAACTAAAAAAGGATATGACCGGGATGAATGGCCGATGCTATGTGCGCCGAAGGTGGTGCAGGTGCTGATATCAGATACATAACCCCTAGTGATAACCGGGGAGCAAGATCATGGGTAAGTCATCAGTTAGATATGTATGCTGATGGAACAAAGGTAACATTCATAGTGAAATAAAGATAAGGACTCAACCAGTATAGAAGCTGGTATGAGTCCTTTTTCATACCCAATAAAAAATAAATATGCAAATATTTAGATTATATTTATAGATTAGCAAGTTTATGTTTAGACACATTTCAAGGAATATATTACCTTAGTATCTGTTTGATAGATCGAATAGGGGGAATAAACTTTATGAAACAAAATTTAAAAACAAAAATCGGTATGTTGTTTGGAATGTTATTGTACATACTTATTGCCTTTTCACCAACACAAGTATCTGCTGCTTCGGTTGGAGAAGCATTAACCACTCCAGAAAAAGGTTGGATGCGTATTGATGATGCAGATATTAATGCCACTTATTCAAGTGGCTGGGGTGTATCAAGTTATGTAAGGCAAGGTTACAGTTTATATAAAGGTTCTGCTCATTATACTAGAGCCGGGGGAGCAAGTCTTAAATTTAATTTCTATGGGACAAAAATTCGTATCATAGATATTATCCAACAAAATAGGGCTTCTAATAACTCAATAACCATTGATGGAGTTACAGAAAAATATTCTGCTAATGGAGTGTCGGAAGTTAATCAAGCTATTGTTTTTGAAAAAATGAATCTGCCATTGGGATATCATACTGTAACTATTTCCAGCGGAGAATCCGGGTATTATTTACAGATAGATGCAATTGATATTGATGATAACGGTATATTTTTAAATATCAACACTCCATTGGATTTGAAAGCGAATCCGGGTGATAGTCTAGTAACACTAAATTGGAAGCCTGTTGATCTTGCTGATAGTTATACAGTTAAATATGGAACAGAATCTGGAAAATACACGGAAACCGTAACGGCTACTAAAGACACTTTCGGCAACTTTGTTATTCCAAGTTTGACTAATGGAACAAAATACTATTTTGTTGTAAGTGCTACTGTTAAAGGTAAGGAATCTAGCGTTTCAAACGAAGCAATTGCAACGCCACGAGGCGGTAATCAACCGCCTAATCCAGATCCAACGTCACCTGAGCCGGTATCACCTAATCCAACATCACCCGACATACCAACTACACCCCAAGAACCATCAGGCAACCGTGCAATTCTGGTAGTCACCATGACAACAGGCTTGGAAAAAGAATTCGATTTGAGTATGAAAGAGGTCAATGAATTTATTGCATGGTACGAAAGCAAACAGGCTGGTTCTGGACCAGCTTCATTCGCAATCAATAAGCACGATAACAATAAAGGCCCATTCAGCAGCCGTAAGGACTACATGCTGTATGATCGTATTTTAACGTTTGAGGTAAGTGAATACTCTAAATAAATTTAAAGGCTCTACCAGCCTTAATTGGTTTGCAGAGCCTTTTTTTCTAATCGATTTGAATTTAGAGTAGATGTCAAGAAGGAGTCGACTGGTATTTGACGAGTATGTGTCCTTTTTAATGCTCCATAAAAAATAAATATGCGAATATGTAGATTATCAAGTTTATGTTTAGAGAATATGGGAGTGTCAATCTATCTTTATAGATATAGAAGATATTCATAGGGGGTTAATAATCGTGTCAAAAAAATTTTTGACTACCGTTCTAACTTTTTTTCTAATCAGCATCATGTTACTACCATCAGCTACACATGCAGCAACATTGAATAAAACAGTTGAGGGAATGCTAGGATTCTCACCTCCAGATGGAACTACTGTAAAAGCAAGCAGGATTTATACAACTGATTTCAATGCAGAAAAAGCAATTGATGGAAATATCCAAACGTCTTGGAATGCCGCGACCTACAAAGGAAATATTGAATTAAATTTTCCAACTGCTATTGAGTTTAATTTTGTCCATATCACCACTAATGCATCGCCACCAAGAGCAGTTTCATATACAATCTACGGACTAAAAGACGGAAAATGGGTTCAAATAAGCGAAAGTATAACTCATACTTTGAAAGCTGCAAATACAACGCCACCCCCTATTAAGGTAAAGCAGGGCGCTTATAGTGGTATAAAAATTGATGGTGATGGTGGTTCGTCTTGGTTAGCAATTACCGAGATCACTCTGGGAACGTTCGAAACCATAGATCTTACAGGCCAGCCACAGAATGCGTCTGCTAAGTTGAATTGGAATACAATTAAAGAAGCTACGAACTACAAAATTAATTATGGAACCCAACCCAATAAATATTCTGACTCAATTTCTGTAGAAAAAGATACAGAAGGTAACTATGTCATTCCAAATTTGATGAACGGGACGAATTACTATTTTCAAGTAGTAGCTATTTTTAACGGAGTCGAGACGGTTATTTCCAATGAAGTAGCAGTTACGCCAAATGATCCTCAAACGACTGAGCCGACAACTCCTGACAATCCTTCAACGGGAGAGCCAAGTAATCCGAGCGAACCTGGTACAACAAATCCTGGTGAACCATCGACTGGTGAGCCTACTAATCCTCAATCACCATCAGGCAACCGTGCAATTTTAGTAGTCACCATGACAACTGGCTTGGAGAAAGAATTCGATTTGAGTATGAAAGAAGTCAATGACTTTATTGCATGGTACGAAGGCAAACAAGCTGGTTCTGGATCAGCATCCTATGCAATCAATAAACATGATAACAATAAAGGTCCATTCAGTAGCCGTAAGGACTACATGTTGTATGATCGTATCCTAATGTTTGAAGTAAGTGAATACTCTAAATAAATTAAAAGCTCTGCCGACCCATTAAGGTTAGCAGAGCTTTTAATGTCATCACTTCATTGCACTGGTTCGGCGGTAATCTCTATATATCTCCGTTAGTCCCAAGACTTCTTCCATTGTCAGGTTATTACGAAGGTGATTCAGCGCTTCGGCGATATACAATGCTACCACTATTTGCTTTTGTTCATCAGTTCGTGGCCGTTCCTCTTGTAATTTGTCTTGTATGTTCCTGCGATGTATTTCTAGGAATCTTTCTAAATTCATAATCATCGCTCCTTTTTTGTTAAGCTGGATGGTTTTCATTTTAGCCTATTCAAATAGTAAACCATGATCACGGAATTCAAATGTCTGGACTATGTGATTAGGTAGTAATTCTGTTTCCTTGTAGAAAACTTCAAACTCAATTAGCAGGCAATCAGTGAATTTATCAAAAGTATATATGACCAGGAGAAGATCTTCTATTAATATTCACAAAATAGTCCAATCGGATTATACTTGACGCGACGGATACAGAGCAACCCCGACAGCATCGATGACACCCTATGGCTCAAGCGAGTGAGTGTTTTTTGCGTTTGGGGAAGTATACATATATGTCTAGCAGGAGGGAATCTGAATAGGCGAATGGAATGAAGTAAACTGAAATTATATTCGAGACAGACATGCTATAATTGAATCCAATCAAGTATTAAAGTCCAGCATTAAGGAGAGATATTTTGGAGCAAATTAGAGGAATTGAAATTGTTGAAATGACATTTGATAACAAGGATGATTACGAATGCAAAGATCAACCTTTTATGGTCATAGGGAGACTTATCCCCAAACTAGAAAATGGCATATGGAGTTATCATGAAGAACTTTATGAACAACCTTATGAGTCAAAATACCCGGAACACGAAGATCTTGATGAATATATTAATAGCAATGACAGTATTGCTTTCTTATACTATTCCGGAAGGAAATGCTTGGGACATATAAGACTGGGGACAGTAGAGGAAACTAAATTTGCTTCTATTGACAGACTTATTGTATTAGAAAGTAGCAGAGGAAAAGGAATAGGAACTGCCTTGTTAAACAAGGCAAGGGAGTGGGCATTACAAAAAGGAATGCAGGGATTTACGCTTGAGACGCAGGATGTTAATTTACTCGCTTGCCGATTTTATTTGAAAAATGGGTTTGATATTGGAGCAGTGGACACTATGCTTTATTCAAACTCAAAATACAAAGATGAAAATGCGGTATTTTTCTATTCAAAATTCTAATGCATCATGATAATTTAATGTATTGTATTTACAGAATCCCGTTGTGCAATCCGAAAGTATCGGTGAAACCCTACTAGCCAAAGCCAGTGGGGTACTTTTACGTTTAGTGAGATATTATTGTGGCTTTTGATTTAATTCCATCTGTTAATATGCTAATTATTCTCATCTATAGTTGGTGGAATGCTAGTATTTGAGACATGCGATGAGTTTTTTATTTCATTTCATGCGAAAAATTGAATGTTTATATTAGTCGAATAATATATTGACATATGGTTAATTATGGTGAAAAATGAAGTATGTTTTTAAAAAATATGGAATATTCAAGCGAAGGGTGGCTATGGCATGAAGCATACACCTACGATTCGGGCGGAATTAGACAGATACCTGCAACAAGAAGGTTTGAGCATAGCGCAATTTGGGCATATCGCAGGCATAAATAGGGGAATAGTAAGTGCCATTGTGACAGGTAATAAGTCTATGTCTGTTAATCAGCTTGACCTAATGACTGAGGCTATGGGTTTAACTGCGGGCTGCTTTTACGACTTATTTATAGAAAACTACATCATCGACACGTCCCCGAATATGAGACGAATCGAGCCATTTTTGTATCGTTGTGCAGAGTTGGACAAGTTGGGTGCGATCCGTCGAGTAGTGGGAACCATCATGGACAATCTACTCTACTCGCCCAAACTTTTTGACATTGCGGAGGAATTATTGGCACAGGGACGACATGCGGCTGCACTGCTGCTCTATGAGAGTGTAGCTGAAGCGGAGAAATACCAACATTCTGAGCGTTTGGCAGTTTGCCAATATCGTATTTTCACGATTCAAATTGGTGAGGACCAAAACCGTAATCTAAGAGCAGCCATACTATTTGAACCTTATATTGAGCGTCTGGACGAAATAGAGCAGCTTGACGCATTGAAGGATTTGGCAAACGTGTACAGGTCTTTACGTAAATGGGACAAGGTTGAGGAAATGGCACGGCAAATGAGAGGGAAAGCGGAAGTTCAATATTCCATAAAACATCAGGCAAAACGAAATTCTCAAGAGCATGAAAAGGAGACAAAGGGCCCACTATTTGGATATATTGCTTACGCCGATTTGTTGTGTGCAAGTGTTTGTGAAGCCCAAGGCGATTATCAACAAGCTTTACAATATACATACGCCTATGCGGAATTAGACTGGGTCAAAGAGACTGACGAAGACACTCAATACTGGGTAAACTTGTTCAGTCAGTGGGCAGAAGGTAATACGTATGTAAATATGCTTCTGTCTGGAGATATTAGCGTGCTACCGGACTATGTTGAATATATAGCAGCCACATCAACCAATGACGAAAATGAGAAGCTCTCAAAGCTGTTGAACGTTATGATAGCGGCTAACCGATATGGAATAGATGTGAATGATGTCATTTCTCGTTTTGAAGCGGAGATTCATTCGTTTTCTGAGCAGCCCACATCTGATGATATGTATACTCAACAAGTAATGCCAGACTATTTCGCGTGGTTTGGTTACGAAATTGCTCATTATTATTTACAACAAGGAAACTACAATGATGGCTTCAAACACTTGATGTATGCAATGCTAAAGTCACATATAATAAATAATGAAACTTACTTTATAAATTGTATGGGCCTGTTTGTGCGTTTTCAAGTCCATGCGACTCCTGAAGTCAAAACGGAGTTTCACAATCTTATTGAAAAGGTGTGGTTAAGTAATGTTGAAAAGAATGGCATTGTTAATCGTTGCGAGTAGCTTTTTGTTTTTTATAACCGTACCCGCTCACAATCATGATCAGCTTATTCAGACCTTTGTACAAATAGGTGGATTCTAAAGTAAAAGAAAGCTCTGCTAACCTTAATGGGTCGGTAGAGCTTTAACTGTTCACGCCTCTTATAGTGTATCAAGGTAGTCTTTCTGGAATTTGATAAAATCTTGCACACTATCGTGATAGGTAAATCTACCACCATTTTTATTAATAATCCAGTTGATCTTCTCGTCATTTAACAAGACTCCATACATGCAATGATGAAGCAGTTCAATTTGCTTTTCATCCCTAATTCGGATCAAGTGTTTTTCTTGTTCGTCAATGAGGTACCATTTCGTTTCTGTTTCATCTACATCTGCATCCACATACAGTATTGATACCGATAAGGGGAACGGCCAGTCAAACCAATGTTCTCGCTTGTCTTCTCCATAACCTTCAAATGCCATGGTTATTTCCTCCTACTTGGATAATTTCCTGATTAGTTTAAATGGATCTAACGTGTTGCGATTGTACGCTTTATTGATAACTGTTTTTTTGGGAACTCGCAGCTACTCTCAGCCTTTGGCATCTGGGCACCAATGCGATTAATGACCTGCCGTTTGAGGTTGGAGCGAACTGCGATGCGTCTGTTTAGGCTGGGTTAATGGGGGGATCGAACTGGCAATCCTGGTTCAAGAGAGAATTTTCGGTAATTTCTTTTGGCAATGACGACGTAGGCTTTTAGGAATAAACACATTAAATTTACTGCTTTTCTTGTCTTATTCTACTGGCTCAGGAATATCGCCCCCATATTCTTTCCATGGCTTATCGTGCGCCATCGTAAACTTCTGCAAAAGTTTAGTGTAACTTTGGCAACCGTCTATTCCGCTATTGCCGCATAATAGTTGTGTCCGCTTTCGTCGTTCATTGTTCTGATCTGTATAGTATACGGAAACGCGGGTAACAGAAGAGGTTGAATGTTTTGTTACCTGATATCGAACGCTACAACCAACGAAGACGGATACGCTCTATATTGTAATCATGGAGGGCTGGGATGGTGACCAAAAGATCATTACATTTCCTCGTCTGAAAATAGGCATTATACGGAATTAAACCTCCAATGATCCAGAGTTTATTTTTTGTACTCAAAATATAATTTCCGCATAACACATCAGGAGGCTACATACATGTCATGTCAATAAGACTCGAAGGTAATGGATTATGGGACCCACTGGAAAATACTGTTGATAACGTTCGGTCTTATAAAATAGAAAAAATATTGTATATGTGGTTGGTGAAAATAGCTTCATTAAATTGGATTCAAGTACCAACACGTATGAGCAAAAGCAATGGATTTCCGAATTTACTTCCAAAGATAGAGAGATATTCAATAAATTAATGGAAAAGTAGAGGGGAGCATAAGCAAATATGGTAGAATTTTATTTCAACGGCAGCCATGGACAAGGAAATAAAGTCCCAGACTGCCGTAGCTTTTTCAAAGTTAACATTCATCGTTAGTTTGCTCAGGAAACGACCTTTAGAGCTACACCAATATATATTTTTAACTGGCTAGTTTCAGCCCTACAGCAGAGCTAAGGACCAACCCTATACACAAAATACGCATTAATCCGCGTGGCTCGTTATAAAAGATCATGCCGAGGATAGCACCTCCAGAAGCGCCAATTCCAGTCCATACAGCGTAAGCCGTTCCCATCGGGAGTGTTTGCATTGCCAACGACAAAAATATAAAACTTAGGCCAAAACCAGTAATCAAAAGAGTCAGCGATTTCCAACTGCGGGCTTGATTGAACTTGTTTATAAGCAAAACCCCGATCATTTCAAAAATCCCTGCTAAGATCAAATACACCCAATTCATAGTCCACTTACCTCCTCTTTCTTCTTACTAAGCATTTTCAGACCAATCACTCCAATAAGCAGCAGCCCGATCAAAGCTACTTTCGAAACACTTATGTCTGCGCCAAACAATAGGATTTCAGCTACTACAGTTCCTGCCGTTCCTAGTCCGACAAATACAGCGTATACAGTTCCAACCGCTAATGAACGAGCCGCCTTGATCATCAAATAAAAGCTGATGTAAATAGCGACTACTGTACCACTCCATTCCCAAAAACTATCCGCATGCTTTAACCCACTAACCCAAGCAACCTCGAATATAGCCGCCACAATGACTGAAATCCACGTTTTGTTCATAACACACTCCTCCTTAAACTTTTTATTAAAAATTGGGCCATAAAAGAAAAAAGATAAAAGCCTGGGAAATAAACCGCACAATGCGTTTATCTCCCAGGCTTTTATCCCTCCGTGTCACAGCCATATGGCTGTGCGTTTTCTCTCGGACCAGACCAATCTTGTGATTGCGGAACCCTAGAAAACGTTTTTATTCAGTTATTGGCTAAAAACATACTAACACGCGATGTAACGTGAGTCAATTTACAATTCACCTACTAACTTGCCAGTTACTTTGACGCCGATGCCTAGTCTACAACTTCATTTTCACTGGATTCGCCTGGTTGGGTATATTTTCTGTTTAACTGAATGCCCGGTCACAGAGTCGTAGCTATACATATATTAAGGTGAAAACAATTAAAGGAGGGCTAAGCTATGAGTGGATGTGCAGGTGGTGTGTGGACTTCTACAGCG
Organism: Paenibacillus sp. JJ1683; assembly: GCF_053006485.1. NCBI lineage: Bacteria > Bacillati > Bacillota > Bacilli > Caryophanales > Paenibacillaceae > Paenibacillus > Paenibacillus sp. JJ1683. The sequence goes on along the minus strand of NZ_CM129820.1, from coordinate 3,184,789 downwards.
GCAATTTTGGTGCTCTATATCCTTTTGGTTATCATCCTTAAATCGTGCTGGGTTTAATATTGCGAAGAAAATTATATAGACCCCATCATTCAAGTTCAATGCCCTTATTTCTTTAGTAATCTGCCCGAAATCAGATTAGATAACAAGCTCTGCCGACCGATTAAGGTCAGTAGAGCTTGTTTTATTTGAACATCTTCTCGACTAGCTTTAACAACTCAGATGCGCTATGATATCCACTTTATATTCTAGTTACAATTACCAAAGTATAGTGCAATCTAATATTTTAAAATGAGGGGTTAATTGATGTTGGGTATGTGGAAATTTAGTCACAGAATGCTGAGTCTTAAAATTAAAGTTGTCCATAAGATTTTAATTGGTACGATCGTTATGGGGATTGGAACTACAGTAGGCAGCGACCGAGCCGGATAAAGCACCTATTCTCATTGGTGCCTGCTCTAACGGAGAGGTTGCGTCCAATATTAATGAAAACGGGAATAAGAGTGGATATATTCAAAATAGGGGAAAAAATGTTTCTGTGAACTAGCAATGCTTTCCTTCCCTAGCTCCTAGCAGGTCCTGCTAGTGTGGTGTTTTTTATTTACCAGTATGCCCTACCACAGAATGTATTTTTACATATATTAAAGTGACGACAGATAAAGGAGGTTAAAAGGCATGGGTGCATATGAAGGTAATGGCGGCGGCGGTGTATGGACTTCTACAGCGGCAATTCTAGTGCTCTTTATTCTCTTAGTTATCATCACTAAATCACTTTGGGTTTAATTTGTGAAAAGAACTGCTGGGTAATTTCACTTCACTCATGGATTGTAAAAGGTTGATCCCAATAAGCGCATAAACTATTTGGCAATAGCCACAGCATTCGCTGTTCTTTTGGTGGGTGCTCGCTGAATTTCTGCCATAATAGTTTTGCGCTTATTGGGTTTTGTCGGAAGGGAGAATGTCTCATTGAAGGGTTTATTAGCCTATACCGAATGCCTTTTCTTCAAGATCTTCTATAATTTCTAACGCAACAAAATATCCAAAAAATAATGTTAAAATATCCTCATATCGTTTTCCTGATCCTCTTGCTCTACTTAATATTATGTTTTGACTTTCTTGTATTTCTCTTTTATGGAGTGATCGAGAAACCACAGATGAATCGGGAGCGATCAGATCCACCATTAGAGTGGACAACTTTTTCTGAAACTCTTCAATTGGAAAGTCATTATTTTCTTTTGAGTACAGCTGCATAGTTTCAGGTGGATCTTTAAATGTAATCGGGTATTGAGTATTGAAGACACCTTCATTAGCTATTTTGTCAGCAATTAATTTACCGAAAACGATACCCGCTGCAAATGCTTGCCCAGGGATTCTTCCCATACCAAGAACACCATTAAATTGAGCTTCACCAGTAGCAAAAACACGATTCAAGTTTATAACTTCAGCATTAGCATTGATTTCGATTCCTCCTGAAGAATAGTGCATTGTTGGTGTAATTTTGATTCTTTTATTTTTAACCACATTAGTGCTAAATCCATATTTTTTAAATCTTTCATTCAATATATTTTCATCAGCATGGCTCATATCCAAGTACATATCCTTTTTTTGCTTGATGCAATCGAGTTCAAAATGTAAAATCTCGTCAATCATTTCATGGTAATCATCTCGAGCAATGGCATCACAAATATACTCATCTTTTAATAGTTGAATTCCTTCCTCATCTACTATTTTCCCTTGACTTAAAGATACAACTCCGCCCAATAAAATTTGTCTTCCATTGTATATTGACCAAGGATGAGACATTACTGTAGACATTCCCTTTAATCTTGCACCCATTTTTTTAGCTAAGATAAGCGTTTCTCCAGTCGAACCCGGTGAATTATCATTGTAGTTAAATTGCCCCGCATATCCTCCCGTAGCTAATACCAAATAATTAGCATATATCCTGATAAATTGATCTAATTGGATGTCATAAAATAATGCGATAATTCCTTCATTATACTTTTCCAAATGAATCAAAATTTTATTACACAGCGGTTGTTCAATATGTTGTAACAAACAATTAATTAATTTCTTTCCTCCCTGTGATTTAATCAAACATTCAGGCATGATACCAAAGGATGTTTTCTCATAAGAGATTCCTAATTCCTCGAAAAAATTTATAACTATGTTGGAGTTTCTATATAGCGTTTCAATAACCGATCGATCTGCTCCACATTTATCAACCGTAAGATTAATAATATTATTAATATCATTCTCTGATGGAACACGTGTATTTGCGGCTGCAAGAAAGGAGTTGCTCTGTTTGGGCGCATTCTTTTTTGTTGTAATCGTGTACTTGATATTGTTTTTTGATAAATAATAAGCAACAGCAAGCCCCGATATACCCGTACCAACAATCAAAATTGGAGTGTAGTGTTCTACGGATGTTACATTTCGTTCCATCATTCTATCTCCCTTTTTAAGATGCAGATATTATCTTAGGCTGAATCTCACAGTCCGTTTTCCACTTAGATATATTTGTTTGTTACCGATGAAGAATAGAATCTAAGTGAAATATTTTTTCCTAATTGTACAAATTTATTACTTATATTGTCAACTTTATCTAAGAAGTAATTAAACCGACTTTGAAGGAGGGATATTCAAACCAATCAATCTTTGATGGCACTAGCTTCTAGGACTGGAAGCTTCTAAATTTTCAAAAAGGCATATTATATTACCGGGAAGCCGCTTCGAAATATATTTCAGAACATATCTTAGAACATGAGAATATAGAGGGAACCATTATCAAAAAAATAGGGAAGCTGCTTTGTGATTTTAATACTGATTCCATTTGAAAAATATGAAATGGAGGGAATATTGTGCCACGAGCTTCGGTCATACTGCCAGTTTACAATAATGCAGCTTTTGTCTTGGAGGCAATACACAGTATTTTAGCTCAAACTTATTCGGATTTTGAATTAATTGTTATTGATGATGGTTCGACAGATGGATCTACCTTTCTTATTTCACAAATATCAGACCCTAGAGTGATAAAAATCTTCCATAATACCAATCGAGGGTTGATCACTTCTTTAAACGAAGGATTAAAAAAGGCCAATGGTGAATATATCGTTCGTATGGATAGCGACGATATTTCTACGCCAGATCGACTAGCTGTACAAATCGCATTTATGGATCAAAATCCATTGATTGATGTATGCGGTGCTGCTTTTACTTCATCTAGTGGGGGATCAATAAAGGTAAATCCGGCCAGTCATGACGAAATAAAAACATGGTTGTTATTTCATTGTTGTATCTGCCATCCTGCTATAATCATGCGCAATAGCATGATCCGTCGGCTTGGCGTTCAATATGATAGTAATTATCCTCATGCCGAAGATTACGAGCTGTGGAACCGACTAGCTTTCCAAGTACAAATGGCGAACATCCCCATAAACGTATTGTATTATCGTCAACATAATGGACAAGTGTCCAATCAGCACAGAGCTATACAAGATGCTACTGCTCGGAGAATTCGTCAAAGACAGTTTAGTAAGTTAGGCTTGGAATTATCAGATGAAGAGAACCAGATTATGCTGGATATTCTTGAGTTTAAAATTAATCCCTACGATTATGATAGTTACACCAGAGCTTTAGGTTTTGCCAACTGGGTGCTGGAACAAAACAGTAAGTATTTAGTTTATAACCAGGAACTATTAAACATGGCGTTTTCACGGTGCATATCCCATATTCCTTATTAACAGAGAGATAAGCAAGTGATCCGGTTGGAAAGAAGATACTCTAATAGCACAAGCTTTTGAAGTTTTTGCAAAAAGGTGATTAGGCTCTGCCGGTTTAGCTGGTTGAGCCTTTGTTTTGTTTGTCTGTATGCCCTGTCACAAAACGCAGCTATACATATATTAGAAGTACAACAATCGAAGGAGGTTAAAACCATGGGTGCATGTGAAGGCGGCTACAATATGTGGACTTCTACAGCGGCAATTTTGGTGCTTTTTATCCTCTTGGTTATAATTACTAAAGCATTTTGGATTTAATTTTATGAAAAAACTGTTAGGCAACATACTTCACTTTTTTTAGATGGTAAAAGTTGAACCCAATGGTGCATAGGTTATTTGGCAGTAGCCATAGTAATCTCTTCCTTTTGGTTAACTAAGTTTTTACAGCATACTTAGGGGACCCTGCCATAATAGGTTGTTGCGCTTATTGGGTTCTGCTGTCAGTGAACAGCATGGACTATACATTGAAATCTTACATTATTCGCATAATATATTGACATATGGTCAATTTTAGAGAAAAATAGACTACAACAATATAAAAATTTTGGAATTTTTATGTGAAGGGTGGATATGGCATGAAGCATACACCTACGATTCGGGCGGAACTAGATAGATACCTAAAACAAGAGGGTCTGAACCTGACGCAATTCGGGCATATTGCAGGCATTAATAGGGGAATAGTTAGTGGCATTGTAACAGGCAATAGTTCTATGTCTGTTAACCAAATTGATAGAATTACAGAGGCTATGGGTTTACCAGAAGGCTATTTTTACGACTTATATGTAGAAAACTATATCATCGACATTCCCCCCAATATGAGGAGAATCGAACCATTTTTGTATCGCTGTGCAGAGTTGGACAAGTTGGATGCGATCCGTCGAGTGGTGGGAGCTATCATGGACAATCTACTCTACTCACCCAAACTATTTGACATTGCAGAAGAATTATTAGCGCAGGAACGACATGATGCTGCACTATTGCTCTATGAGAGTGTAGCAGAAGTGGAGAAATATCAACATTCTGAACGTTTGGCCATCTGTCAATATCGGATTTTCACGATTCAGATTGATGACGATCAAAGCCGCAATCTTAGGGCAGCCATACTTTTTGAGCCTTATGTCGAGCGCCTAGACGAAATAGAACAACTTGATGCATTAAAGGACTTAGCTAATGTGTATAGGTCTTTGCGTAAATGGGATAAGGTTGATGAAATAGCGAGAAAAATGAGAGCTAAAGCGGAAATCCAATACACTTTGAAACATCAACAGAGCAGCCGAGAACGCACTGAGTCTACTAAGAAGCTAACTCGCCCCATGTTTGTGTACATTACCTATGCCGATTTATTGTGTGCAAGTGTCTGTGAAGCCCGAGGCGACTATCAACAAGCCTTACAATATACATACGCCTACACAGATTTGGATTGGGTCAAAGAGACTGACGAAGATACCCAATACTGGATTAGCTTGTTTCAGCATTGGGCAGAAGGTAATACTTATGTTAATAAACTTATGTCCGGAAACACTAGTGTGCTGCTAGATTTTGTTGAATATATAGGAACAACCGCCAATGAAAGTGAGAAGCTCTCAAAGTTGTTGAACATTATTATAGTAGCTAACCGATACAATTTGGATATAGATGGTGTACTTACAAAATTTAAAATAGACATTGATGCCTCTACTCAACTCCCGACATCTACTGATATGTACACCCAACAAGTGGTACCTGACTATATTGCATTGTTTTGTTATGAAATGGCCTATTATAATTTAAATAGGAAGAAGTACAGTGATGGTTTTAAACAATTATTATGTGCAATGGTAAAAGCACATATACTAAACAATGAAACATATTTCATAAACTGCACAGGTCTCTTTGCACATTTCCAAGCATATGCGTCTCCAGAGACCAGAGAAGAGTATTTTAAACTATTAGAAAAGGTGTGGTTAGACAATGTTGAAAAAAATGGCACTGTTAATCGTTGCGAGTAGCTTTTTATTTTTTATAACTGGTCCCGTCCTGACGCAACATATTCAGATCCTTGTACAAATTGGAGGTGCTTAAGCACAAAACTCTGCTAGCCTTATGGTTAGCAGAGTTTTTTAGTTAAAGGAATTGTTACACTACGCGCCGAATGAGTCACTGAAGTGATCAGTTTTTAAGCATACATATAAATATTTTGATGGCACAAAGTTACTCCGACACACTTAGAATAGTAGATTTATTATGTAATCATTCCAATATTCTGAGAGGGGATATTATTACTGGTGATGAAACTGCAGAAGCAAACGGGAGAATAGACTACAAAAAATAGATTACTATAGAGAAATTAAAATATTGTATAAAGCGACAAGAGTGACACAAGGCATACCGTAATCATAGTGAAGCTGGGGCCGTGACCCAAAAGATCGTGTTACGCCGCCTGGAGTGTAAATAGATACTGTATGGAACACTGAGCCTCAGATTAAGCTGAGGCTTATTTTTATGTGGACCAATTTACGAACTTATCAGTGTGACTGATAACGCGTGGGCTATCAACGTTATAAAAAACGAAATCACAAAGCTGAATGGGTTCGCTGCTGCTTTTTGGTGACTCATTCCGTTCATTGATTTAGCAAATGATTGAAGATATGCTTGTATGTAGTGCGGGGTTGGCATTATTGATGATTAATGCTTCATTCATTGCCGTCTTATCCCTTCATCAATCATTTCTTATGGAAGGAATCCCTTCTGTTCCAGCAAATCCTCTGTGACCTTCCACAGTTTTTGCTGCATCTTGGGATCTCCACCAGGTGAGACTGGTTGAATAGATTTCCCAGTTCCGACGTTAAAGTATCCACCTGTTTTTTTATGATATTCCGGATCTACAATTAATCGGGTGATGATATCTGCTCCTCTTCGCGGATCTCCAAGATGAAGGATTTTCAACAATCGTTCTAATAGAGGGGCAAACCAAAGTTCTCGTCCCAATCCGGTAACATTGAATCCTGGATTTAGTGCATTTACGCTGATTCCCGTATCCGACCATCGTCTTGCCAGTTCAGCAGTGAACATAATATTCAATAATTTGGTCTTTCCATAGATGGGCGATGAGCCACGAGCGGTAAAGGCAGTTGTATCCGTTAAATCCTCGGGGAGCTTCAAAACTCCATGACGGCGTGAAGCTTCGGAGGCAACATTGACAACTCTGGCCTTGCCTACGTTCTGCAGGCACGGTTTTAGTGTATATGTTAACAGCCACGGCGATAAATAATTTATGGCAACCATTTCAGGAAACCCCTCGGGAGTGACGCGTTGCTCAAAAGCATGGATACCCGCATTGTTTAACAGCACATCAATATTAGAGTATGCGGCGGCTATCTCATCCCCGATTCGTTTAACATCCTTCAGTACCGATAAATCTCCATAAAAAAAGTCAACCTTCGCTGATGGGCTAACCAGCTCAATCTGTTTTCTTGTAGCTTCAGCACGTTCCCTACTCCTGGCAGTCAAAACAAGGTCAAAGCAGCCGCGTTTTCCCAATTCAACTGCGACTAGTTGTCCAAGACCACTGGTGGCACCTGTTATGACAACAGTAGTATTTTTAGACATCGTCATTTCTCCTTCATGTGTTACAATTTTATTGGAGTAGCCAATTCGGTGAGTTAGCATATTTGATTGACATATGTCCACTATAATAATTTGGTTGATATATGTCAATCAAATTTGACTTGTGGTTTTTTGAACGAGAGAAAGGTGATTGAAGATGAAATATAATGAAGTTAAAAATGAACCAAGGGAGAAATTGGAGATTGAGTTGGGCGAGCAGCTTAACGCACTTATCAGCGCTTCACACGCCCTGAATGTCAGAGCTGCTGCGAAATTTGACTCCTCCTTACAACCTGCCGCCTTCCATATTGTTCGTTGGCTGTATTCTTATGGCCCAACAAATGCCGCCACTTTAGCGGAATCAACTGCGATGGATCGAAGTTCAGTGAGTCGTCTTGTCAAACAGCTTGAGTCTTTGGGGTATTTGAACAGAGAGGCCTCCCGAAGTGATGGACGAGGAATTGTATTATCTCTTACTGAGCATGGACAGCAAAAATTAATTGATGCGCTTAAGGAGAAAGAGTCCGTTTTCTATGAACGAATTTCGGACTGGGAAGATGCTGAGCTTCATAATTTTAACCAAATGCTTAGGCAATTTAATGGACTCCATCGCCACGGAACACAACCTTAAGAAGTGACCCGCATGTAAGGAGTTTGGATATAGAGTAGAAGTGGATAATGAAATCTACCCGAATGTGTATTTTTTATGTCAGACAAAGCTCCCCTTACTTTGACAATCAATAAGCCGTATGTTTATGGATGAAGATAAATAGGAAGGAAAGGATGAAAATAATGAGTATGAAATTAGGAAGGAAAACTACTTTATGTTTCTCCACAATTGCTCTCTTATTTTCAGTTTTGTCCCCGCTATCAGCCTCGGCAGATGTAGCAAGCGTCACCCATGACACCTATACAAACTCTTTAAATCAGGAATTAGTTTCATCTCAATTAGTAATTTTTAAAGATGACACAGCATATACAGATGTATCTATTGTCGGGAAAAGAGTGAAATTTTCGATTAGTGGTTTAGAAAACCCGTTTAACACTAATTATTACAATCGATTAGTCTGGACTAGTACTGATGAAGAACCAAATATAAAAAATATTCTGACAGTAAAAGTTGCGCCAAAGACAGGGTCGCTTTACAGTTCCAGCAACTATGAAAACCTTTCACTGATAAAACAAAAAATCAACTCTGACTCACCTGTATATGGATGGATTCAACTAGAATCCAAAGAGTGGGTTAAAGCAGGATCAGCTATAATCAAATATTAGAAAATTCCTAATGTGTAGTATAAGTAAATACTATAAATAAGCGAAATCCCCGCCGACCAGCTAAGGTAGTGGGGATTTTTCAATATAAAATAAGACTTCATCAACTATTGACAGAGTCTTTTAGAAAATTGTTGAAAGTAGTGTTCTTAAGAAGGGAAAAGTGTTTCGAAATCTGGAAAAACGCCATCACTAAGCCAACTGGTAGGGTCTTCAAAACTTCCATCGAGTGTAGCGGTAGCATAATCTCCATTGGAGCCATACAAAGTAATAGAGATATTTTTTGTTATTTGTATTTAATGTTATAAATGTGTAATGATTTTGTACATAGTTCATTAGTTGTGAAGAATATTCCTTACTTGTCTTTGTTTGTTACGATATGTTCATAAAAAGTTCACTTACATGAAAATTTGGTTGCAGCTAAAATAATCACATCCAAAAATGAAAGGTTGAATTAAATGCCAACAACTAAAAAGGAAAGCTTTTACTTTGGGGTTATTATGTGTTTTGGAATGGTCGTTATTATGACCTTCTATAATCTTTTGATTAACGGATTGATTGGAAAAATTAGCTTGATTACCATTGCTGTTGAATTTCTAATTGGATTTATTATAGCGCTCATATTAGATTTATATATCGTGGGTCCTGTAGCAAAAAAAGTTGCTTTAAGTCTACCTTTTGATAAATCCAAAAAAATATTTTTAATTATCACGATTTCAACATGTATGGTGTTCGGAATGGCCTGTTCTATGTCTTTCTACGGTTTATTAACTTCAATTCTAAGTCAGGGTAATGGCGATCATTCATTATTTGAAGCCTATTTAGAAATTTTTATAAAGAACTTTGTTGTGGCCTATCCATTACAATTATTGGTTATGGGTCCTGTTGTTCGAGCCTTGTTTATAAAATTTATAAAGAAAAGCGAGCAAGTGGGACCTTATAAAAAAGTATTAAATTAAATAATAGAGCAAATCCATTGCAGCAATGTTAAGCTAATGAATGGTTTTACAGCTAGAAATGCTTAAGTTATGAAAATCGGATACAAGTTTGAGGAAGCTATAACTGGCGGGATTGGTAGTTTGGTGTATTATTTAACACAAAAAAAGCAGGAAGAATTCTTCCTGCTTTTTGCTTGAAAATAATTATTAACGTCTGCGTTGTCCATCATTCACGCTAAACAGATTAACAGCCAGTGCGTTACCTCTTGCACGCGCATTGGCTCTTTGGTTGGAACGGATGTTTAATCTTCTTCTTCTCAATTCACGGTTGCTGTGTCTTCTGCTCATAATATCACCTCCCTTCAAAGAAATGAAGGTACGGTTAAATCTTAATGATGTTTATGCTTACGCTTTGAAATTTTGATATTTAATGCGTTAGTTGCGAGTGCATTTCCGCTTCCTGTTTTAGCAGCTGCGGCTTGAAAGACTTTAACGACCAGATATCTGTTTTTCCCGATGCGATGCTTATACGTTTTAACTCTATTTCTGATCATCTGCATAACTCCTTTGCTTTAGGTCTGCTATATACATATGTCAATTGTGCTAGTAATGTATCAGCATAAATCTACTAAAGACAAAAAGAAGCTAGTACCTATGTTCCTAAATGTTTAACAAAAAAAGCTCATGCTAGCCTGCGTTCGCCTTCCCAACTTTACGTTATAGAGGAAGGCCACCGTAGGTTCATATGTGTCAAATTTCCATTTGTTTAGCTAATAAAAGTAAACAGTTTAAGATCAGAGTGGAACTATCTCGGATATGGGCGGATATAATAGTAGAGACAATATAGGTTGCTGAAAAGGAAAGAATAGTTGGAGACACATACATAGTAAATATAACAAAAATATAAAACCGGCTCGCCTAGGCGGCCGGTTTTATATTCGTGGTAGTATAACGGGGAAGAAAGCACGATAAATCAGTGGAAGTCCCGGAAGAGTCCAACAACCTTGCCCAATATGCTGACGTGTGTCAGTCGAAGTGGCTCAAAGGCTGGATTTTCAGGTTGAAGCCGGATATGATCTTTTTCTTTGTAAAAGGTTTTAACTGTAGCCTCGTCTTCATCTGTCATAGCTACTACAATGTCTCCGTTATCAGCGGTCTGCTGCTGACGCACGATTACATAGTCTCCGTTAGCAATACCAGCTTCAATCATGCTTTCGCCTACAACAGATAACATGAATATTTTATCCTCACCAACAAAGTGTTGGGGAAGAGGAAAGTAATCTTCAATATTTTCTGTCGCCGTAATAGGAAGACCAGCGGTTACTTTGCCGACGACGGGAACACGACTAATGGAGTAATTAATCAAGTTGCTGTTATCCGATTCGTCTTGACCGAGTAATTCAATAGCCCGTGGTTTCGTAGGATCGCGGCGAATGAGTCCTTTTTTCTCCAAACGATCCAAATGACCATGAACCGTAGAACTGGAGGCCAATCCGACTGCCTCGCCTATTTCGCGCACAGAAGGGGGGTATCCCTTTAGACGCACTTCATTGCGGATAAATTCAAGAATGGCCTGCTGGCGGCTCGAAATCTTAGACATACCGTATCAACCCCATTTAGTAACGTTTGGGAAAATTATAGCATAGAACCTCCGTTCGTACAAACATAAGTTCTAAATAATCCCTAAAAATATTCACGAACTTTTGTTCTCTTTTCTATTGAACAAAACAAACGTTCGTGTTATATTGTGAAAAACATAAGAACAAACGTTTGGAGGACGCGGCCAATTATGAAATATAGCACTTATCAAAGTATTTTTCCGATGAATTTAGAGAATTTACAGGAGACCCGAAAAGAGGGTAAGGTACGTTTGTTACAGGCTCTTACCAATACTCTTTTACTCAAGCTTCTTATTCTAGTAATTATCGTTTGGGTTGCAGGGGCAGGTGTACTTACGGTTTTTGCAGCACCTCCAGTTTCCAATGAAGAAGTGATTAAGCTGACTGTACAACCTGGAGATACGTTATGGAAGATTGCCGTGAATCATAAACCGGAACGAATGGATACACGGGTATATATTGAAGGAATTGTACGTATTAACGATTTGGAGGATCGGGGGGTGCAGGCAGGTCAGGTACTTAAGCTCCCACCTTCTGATCTATAAGACTATAGAGCTTGTCAAGGAGCGCAATGAGGGAGCCTTGACAAGCTCTTTTCTACATGTCAAAGTGTATTATATCTTTGCTTTTATGGAGGGGACACAATTTGGATATAGACAGTTTGGTACAGCGCATTAATGAATTAGCGCGCAAAGCAAAAGCCGAAGGATTGACGGAAGAGGAAACCACGGAGCGCGCCAACCTTCGGGAAATTTATTTAGGCAACATTCGCCGTAATTTTCGGCAGCAACTTGAAACCATTGAATTTGTGGACGATGATACGTCGAAGGGAAATGGCGGGCTGAAGCATTAATGTTGCTAAAGCCTGCATCATTTGCCTTTTGTTATTAGGTATCTTTCTTGGTATCTATATAGATCAGCTTTAAGGCAATTGTTTTAATGTAATATTTATTGGGAAGGGAATTGAGAGATGGCCCGATCATTTGAAAGAAAAGTACGTAAAAACACAGCGCATTTAAATAAAACGCGCAAGAAACAAGGCATTCAAACCATTAACGGCGCAGGTTCAGCAATGGACATTTTCCGTGGCCGTAATATTACTGTGCCAATCATGCTGGCTGGTCTTGCTGTATTGTACATGCTTATGAGTTACTTTTTGACTAAGACCGGCATGCGGGGAATGGATTGGCTGGTATTTGGCTTGTACTTGATGCTGGCTGTTATCTTCTTCATTCGCCGTCCTTATTTAAAAGTGGGAAAAGATACCCTTTATATGTTAAAAGGTGGCAGAGAACGGCCGATGACGGCAGGGGACATGAAAGCCATCAAAATTGAAAAGGGTTACGTTACCGTTGAAAGAAAAGGGAAGGGCGGTAATTTTATTTTCACAAAATCACTGGGACGCTATGATACAGATGCCATCGCAGAGCGCCTTGAAAAATTTGCACTATCCAATCAGATACAGGTAGATAAGAAATAACCGATTTAGCCTGTAGCTCTGTAAGTAAGGCCGTATGATGTTATTTTTCATATAACATGGTGCGGCCACTTGCTTAATATGGGCACACATAATGATCTGATTCGTGACCAAACAGACAAGCTTACATATACAGTGGAAAGAGAGTGGATAATTCGTATGACGATTCAGGCGATAATGTTTGATCTTGATGATACCCTTCTGTGGGATGAACGTAGTGTAGAAGAGGCATTTGATGCAGCATGTCAAACAGGCTCCCGAGAAACAGGCGCTGATCCGAAAACGCTGGAAGAAGCCGTACGCAAGGAAGCGCGCGCTTTGTATGAATCCTATGAAACCTTTAGTTTTACTCAAATGATTGGCATTAATCCGTTTGAAGGACTGTGGGCGAATTTTACAGCAGGTGAGCAACCTGAATTCCGCCAATTGGAACAGTTGGCTCCTGTTTATCGTAAGGAATCATGGCGCAGAGGGCTTCAGCAACTGGGGATAGATAATGAGGAGTTGGCGGAAAAGTTGGCTGCCCAATTTGCTTCGGAAAGACGTGCACGTCCACATGTATATGAAGAAACTTTTGAAATTCTGGATCAATTGAAGGGACAATACAAGCTACTATTGCTGACAAATGGTTCCCCTGATCTACAACAGGAGAAGCTGGATGGAGTTCCTCAATTGGCTCCTTTTTTTGATCATGTTGTCATTTCAGGTTCTTTTGGTCGGGGCAAGCCTGATCCTTCTATATTCCAGCATGCTTTGGGACTTCTAGGAATTGAACCTGGACAAGCTTTAATGGTAGGAGATAAGCTGACGACTGATATTCAAGGGGCTTTGTCAGCTGGTGTACATTCGGTGTGGTTGAATCGGAACGATAAAACCAATACTACAGAGATCAAGCCGAAGTTCCAAATCAAGCATTTGTCTGAGTTGCATGGAATTATTCAATCTTTAAAGTAAATAATCTACAGTCTTCTAAACAAGTATAAAGAAAACTCCCTTCGCTCGATATGCTACAGAGCAGAGGGAGTTTTCTTATTGACACAATACATCGTAATTATGCTGTAGTGAATGTTGGATCTTCAAACGGTTCAGCAATCCATCCATTTTCTTCGATGAACAAGCGGACTGCGACGATCTTTTGATTTTCCATTAAAGTGAAGAAGTGCGGTGTATTTTCAGGAACAGAAATAACGTCGCCTGGTGAAAGCTCTACATTAAAATAGCCGATCTCTTCAGAGCCTTTAATGATAAAAATCCCTTTACCAGCAACAATGGCGCGGATTTCATCCTCGGTATGGGTGTGAATTTGCTCGAATTTGGCCAGCAGCTCCTCCAAATTCGGCGTTGCTTCAGATAAAGTGATGACGTCCCAGATTTTATATCCGCGACGTGCGGCTAAATCTTTGATTTCAGGTTCAAATGTTTTAAGAACAGCGGCTTTTTGATCATCTGTCAAAGTAAAGTTTTCTTGCAGCTCCCCTGGCAGCTTGGAAGCATCCCAGTGTTCATACAATACCTGGTAGCTCTCCAAAAATTCACGTACTCGCTCTTCACCGCTAATTCGCTCATTCGTATTGCGTATAAAAATTTCTGCCATGCACAAATCCCTCTTTTCCACTTGGATTAATGTTGTATAAAGAATACCATGTCTTAACCAGTTGTACAATACAGGCTGAAGCATTTATGTGGGAACGACTATAGTAATACGATACAGTTTAAAGACGTTCGTCTATAACGATGCATACTACAAAAATAGATCAGCTAAGTCGTTTGTAAAGAAGAATAGCCTGCATAAAACGTATGTTTTTACTTCAATCTATCTAAATGATACGGTTTCTGCTAAACTAGGATTTAACGTTTTGCGGGGGTGAAGAAATTTTGGATAAAGTTAGCTTGCAGGATGCGTTACAACGAAGAATACTCCTTCTTGATGGGGCTATGGGCACTATGATTCAGCAGGAAGACCTTTCTGCCGCTGATTTTGGTGGGGAAGAGTTAGAAGGCTGCAACGAGATGTTGGTCTTAACAAGACCGGATGTCATTCAAGGGATTCATGAAGCATACTTGGAGGCCGGAGCAGACCTGATTGAAACGAATACATTTGGAGCGACATCCGTCGTTTTGGCGGATTACGATATACCAGAACGTGCCCGTGAAATTAATCTGGTGGCGGCCAAACTGGCGCGTAACGCGGTGAATAAGTACAGCACTGCGGACAAGCCTCGTTTTGTTGTAGGAGCTATGGGTCCAACTACAAAAACCTTGTCTGTCACAGGCGGTGTTACATTTGTAGAGCTGATTGAAAGCTATCAGGAGCAGGCTTTGGCGCTTATTGAAGGTGGGGTAGATGTTCTTCTGTTGGAGACCTCACAGGATACGCTTAACGTTAAGGCAGGTAGCATTGGAATTCGTCAGGCTTTTGAGCAGACAGGGATTGAGCTTCCATTAATGATTTCTGGCACGATTGAGCCGATGGGAACAACGTTGGCCGGACAAAACATCGAATCCTTCTGCATATCACTCGAACATTTACATCCAATCTCGATTGGACTGAATTGTGCTACAGGTCCAGAGTTTATGCGTGATCATATTCGTTCTTTGTCTGAAATGTCCTCTGCAGCTATTAGCTGTTATCCAAATGCGGGCTTGCCCGATGAAAATGGTCAATACCATGAATCGCCGGATTCATTAGCTCGTAAAATGGCTGCTTTCGCTGAAAAAGGCTGGTTGAATATTGCGGGAGGCTGTTGCGGTACTACTCCAGAGCATATAAGAGTAATGAGTGAAAGTATGGCGCAGTTTGAGCCACGTCAGCTCGTAGGTCATCATCCTCCTGCCGTATCAGGCATTGAGCCTGTGTATATTGAACAGGATAATCGTCCGTATATGGTTGGTGAGCGAACAAACGTTCTGGGTTCCCGGAAATTCAAGCGTTTGATCGTGGAAGGCAAATATGAAGAGGCGTCTGAAATTGCGCGCGCTCAGGTAAAAAGCGGAGCACATGTCATTGATATTTGTGTGCAAGATCCGGACCGTGATGAAATGATAGATATGGAAGCGTTCTTGAAACTGGTTGTAAACAAGGTGAAAGTACCATTGGTGATTGATACCACGGATATTAAAGTTATTGATAAAGCACTTCAATATTCGCAAGGTAAGGCAATTATTAACTCCATTAATTTGGAGGATGGTGAAGAGAAATTTGAGAAAATGGCTCCTATTATTCATAAATACGGCGCTGCTGTTGTTGTCGGAACGATTGATGAACGTGGACAGGCAATTGCGCGTGAGGATAAGCTCGAGGTAGCTAAGCGTTCTTATGATCTGTTGGTGAACCGTTACGGTCTGGCAGCGGAGGATATCATTTTTGATACGCTCGTATTCCCAGTAGGAACAGGGGATGAGCAATATATCGGTTCGGCTAAGGAAACGATTGAGGGCATACGTATCATTAAAGAAGCGCTTCCTGGGGTTCATACTATATTGGGCATTAGTAACGTATCCTTTGGCTTACCGGAAGCGGGTCGTGAAGTGCTCAATTCTGTCTATTTGTACGAATGCACCAAAGCGGGACTGGATTATGCAATTGTAAATACGGAGAAGCTTGAACGCTATGCATCGATCCCCGAGCATGAACGGAAATTGGCGGAAGACCTGATCTATAAAACAAATGACGATACGTTATCTGCATTTGTAGCAGCTTTCCGTAACAAGAAAGTGGAGAAAAAAGAGAAGATATCAAACCTTTCGCTCGAAGAACGGCTGGCTTCCTATGTAGTGGAGGGAAGTAAGGAGGGACTGATCCCGGATCTGGAGCAAGCGCTCGCTAAATATTCTTCTCTGGAGATTATTAACGGACCGCTAATGAAAGGGATGGAAGAAGTAGGACGTTTGTTTAACAACAACGAACTGATTGTTGCGGAGGTTCTACAAAGCGCTGAAGTAATGAAAGCATCCGTGGCTTATTTAGAGCCGTTCATGGAGAAGAATGAGTCCTCAGTAAAAGGTAAAATTTTGTTGGCTACGGTTAAAGGTGATGTGCATGATATAGGTAAGAATTTGGTGGAGATTATTCTATCCAACAATGGTTACCATATTGTAAATCTGGGTATAAAAGTACCACCAGAACGCATCATTGAGGCTTATCGTGAAGAAAAGGCTGACATGATCGGCCTGTCCGGTTTGCTTGTTAAATCGGCACAACAAATGGTGCTAACCGCGCAGGATTTGAAAAATGCGAACATTGATATTCCAATAATGGTTGGTGGAGCTGCCTTAACGCGTAAGTTTACTAAAAATCGTATTCGTCCTGAGTATGATGGGCTGGTAGCCTATGCGAAAGATGCTATGGATGGACTGGATATTGCCAATAAGCTTATGGACCCTGAGTCCCGTAAAAAAATGGCCGAGGACATGAAGGCTGAGCAGGAGGCGGAAGCGGCAACGGTCGTGGAGGTCAAGCCGCTCCCTAAGCTAACTCGGGCTGTACGTTCTAACATTGCTCAGGATTTGCCCGTCTATATCCCGCCGGATACGGATCGCCATGTACTGCGTAACTACCCACTGAATTATATTCTGCCTTATGTGAATATGCAGATGCTAATGGGGCATCATCTTGGCTTAAAAGGCAATGTTGAGCAACTGCTAGCTTCGGGGGATCCGAAAGCGATTCAGTTGAAGGAAACCGTAGACAGCATCATGTTTGAAGCTGTTACAGACGGAATTATTCAGGCGAGTGCTATGTATCGGTTCTTCCCAGCTCAGTCCCAAGGAAACCAAATTCTAATCTATGATCCATCGGATGTAAGCAAGGTACTGCACACATTTACGTTTCCACGTCAGCAGGTAGAGCCTTATCTATGTCTGGCTGATTTTTTGAAATCAGTGGAATCAGGGGTTATGGACTATGTAGGTTTTATGGTTGTTACCGCTGGTCATGGCATTCAGAAGCTATCTACCCAATGGAAAGACAACGGAGATTATCTGCGCTCACATGCACTTCAAGCGGTAGCGCTCGAAGTGGCAGAAGGGTTAGCAGAACGGCTTCACCATATTATCAGGGATAGCTGGGGTTTCCCGGACCCTGCCGATATGACGATGAAACAGCGGCACGGCGCCAGATATCAAGGTATACGGGTATCCTTTGGCTATCCGGCATGTCCGGATCTGGAGGATCAGGGACCGTTGTTCCAATTGTTAAAACCTGAGGACATTGGCGTTGAGCTAACGGAAGGGTTTATGATGGAACCGGAGGCTTCAGTATCAGCCATGGTGTTCAGCCACCCTCAGGCGCAGTATTTTAACGTCGAAAAGGTTTAACACCTTTATCAGATGGGATAGCAAAAACCCTCCGAGCTTCGGAGGTTTTTTGCTGGTCAGCAGGAAGAAGGTAAATGTCATGGAATTATATTTTCTCGGTACAAATGCAGGGGTACCTACAATTCAGCGAAATGTAACGTCCATTGCTCTTCGTTTACTGGAGGAACGAAGAAGCATGTGGTTGTTTGACTGCGGTGAAGGCACTCAACAGGAAGTGTTGCGTTCGCCGCTCAAGCTGAGCAGACTTGAAAAAATATTTATCACTCATTTGCATGGGGATCATCTTTTTGGTCTGCCGGGTCTTTTGTCGAGCAGGGCATATCAGGGAGGTACGGCACCTCTGACGGTATATGGACCGCCTGGTCTTCAGCAATATATTGAGCTATCTTTAGGGATCAGCCAATCTCGTATCAATTACCCACTACATATTGTGGAGCATACGGGCGGGGTTCTGTTCGATGACGGTCAATTTCGGGTGGAATCAGCTTTATTGGATCATCGGATCGACAGTTATGGCTACCGAATTGTAGAGATGGATAAGCCCGGTAAGCTTAACCAAGAACTGTTGGAGCGATACGGGATCAAGCCTGGCCCAGTGTACGGTAAATTAAAGCGTGGAGAAAGTGTGGAAGTAGAGGGTGGAGTTATTCTGCATCCTCAGGATGTATTGGGTTCACCTAAAAAAGGGCGGATCGTCACTATTTTAGGTGACACGAGACCTTGTCCGAATACAGTAGTGCTGGCACGAGATGCAACTGTCGTCGTTCATGAAGCCACATTTCTGCATGATCTGGCGGATACGGCGTACGAGTATCATCATAGTACGGCGCTTCAGGCAGCGGAAGCTGCCAAAGCCGCAGGCGCAGGGCAGTTAATTATGACGCATTTTAGTTCTAGGTATAAAGATCAAGAGCAGCTTCAGCCTTTGCTGGAGGAAGCGCGAAGCCTATTCCCCAATTCATTGCTTGCGGAGCAGCATGTGTTGTTACCGGTACCTGATATCGGCCAATAAATGATTGGAGAGAAGATATGTGCATAGGTGCCGGGGCTTGCTCCGGTGCTTTTCTTTTTCCCTAGAAATTATTTTCCGGGAAAGCGCAGGATGCGACAAGAGGTGAGACGGGCATTAGTATGGGATGAACGAAATTGTTCTACCACATATGGAGGCATGTCATATTGGAGCTTCTATATATCGAATTTAAAGGATTTAGTTGCTTGAGTACGCCCAGGAAATACAGGGAATTTCCTTTGAAGACGTAGCATCTTCGATGAGATTCGACGAAGAAATGATCTTATGCTATGTGGAAGCGACGGCTTTTAGCGAGGGATGACGCTATTTTGGATGGTTTACCAGCAATACATGGACTTCATAAGCATTTTTGACTTAAGATAGATGAGAGGAATGGAAATGACCGATTATTTAATGCCCTAAGTCATTCAGGTGGTTAAATAAAAAGGAGAATACCATTCATGGGGTGAATTATTATTTTCAATGTTATGATGTATGAAATGAAGCGGGGGAGGGGATTGCGATAAAATCGTTACTAATTGATCTGGATGGAACACTTTATCATGGAAATCGGATGATCAAGGGTGCGGATCTGTTCATTTCGCGATTGCGTTCAGAGCATATACCTTATGCATATGTCACCAACAATGCTTCACGCACACCCGAATCGGTGGCCGAGCATTTGATTGGTATGGGAATTGAAGCAGCTAGTCATGAAGTATATACTTCAGCGTTAGCAGCTGCACAATATGTTGCACAGCAAAGCCCTGGAGCTCATGTATATTGTATTGGTGAAACGGGATTACGCGAGGCACTCACAGGGGCTGGCTTGCAGCTTGTTCAGAATCATCCTGATTATGTGGTACAGGGGATAGATCGTCAATTTACATATGAAACGCTGGCAGCTGCCATGCGTTGGATTCGTGAGGGAGCTACATTTATTTTGACAAATCCGGATCTACAATTGCCTTCGCATGACGGGCTTACACCAGGTGCAGGTACCATTGGAGCTGCCATTGAAGCTGCTTCACAGGTCAAACCGGTCGTCATCGGCAAGCCTTCAAGCATGCTAATGAATTATGCACTAAATCGCTTGAACATTAGAGCGGATGAAGCTCTGGTTGTGGGCGATAATATGCTTACAGATATTGCGGCAGGTGCAGCAGCAGGTTGTAAAACAGCTCTGATTCTGACGGGTGTGACGACTCGCGCTAATATGGATGAACATATTCGTGCCGTTGGAGTAAAACCTGACCTGATGTTTGAAAGTTTGGACGAACTGCAGGAATGGATGCAAAAAGAGCTGAAATCATAAAAGGATATGACTTAGAAATATATGAGAATTCAAAGCTATGAGCTACGAAAGGAAAGATGTTGATATGCCGGAACTTCCTGAAATGGAAAACTACAGAATCTTATTATCAAAACAAATTTTGGACATTCCAATTACTGGAGTGGCGGTTAGCCGTGAAAAGTCCATTAATACTGAAGTGGAAACCTTTAAGAAGCAATTGCTAGGTGCGACCGTTGTATATTTAGAGCGTCGGGGCAAGCATTTGATTTTTCATTTAAATACGGGTAAACGGCTTGTGCTTCATCTCATGTTGGGAGGATTGTTGTATCTGGGAACGGAGGAGCAACGTCCAGACCGTACGGTTCAGATCGAATTGGATTTTAGCGGAGCGAAGCTTTAT
This sequence comes from Paenibacillus sp. JJ1683, assembly GCF_053006485.1. Classification (NCBI taxonomy): domain Bacteria; kingdom Bacillati; phylum Bacillota; class Bacilli; order Caryophanales; family Paenibacillaceae; genus Paenibacillus; species Paenibacillus sp. JJ1683. Next base: position 3,164,103 of record NZ_CM129820.1, on the reverse strand, counting down.
TTTATCGGACTGCGCTTAGGTTATCTGCACTTGCTGACGGCTAAAGAAACAGATGAAGCTTTGTCAGACCTGGGACCTGATCCGTTAGACCGTCGTATGACATTGGAAAATTTTACAGCACGTCTAAAAGGACGACGGGGAATTTTGAAAACAACACTGGTAAACCAGCAGGTTTTTTCGGGGATTGGCAATTGCTATTCAGACGAAATTGCATATATCGCCGGATTTACACCGGGTTCCAAGGTGCAAAACATTGTACAGTCTCCAGAAAAAGTGGAAAAGCTATATCATGCTACTCAATCCGTACTTCGTGAAGCTACTGCGGAGGGCGGTTATATGGAAATGCCTCTAATGGAGGGAGACACGCTCACAGGTGGCTTTGATCATCAGTGTCGAGTATATGACCGTGAAGGAGAAGAATCTCCAAGCGGTGGGAAAATTGTAAGAGTCGAGCTGGCGGGGAAAAAAGCATTTTATTGCCCGGTGCAGCAGCATGATGCCTAAATTGCTTATCGGCTCTCACGTGAGTACGCGGGGTGGCTTTTCCAAAGCTGCTATACGTGCACGAGAGCAGGGAGGACGTTCATTTCAATATTTTCCGAAAAATCCTCGTAGTCTCAAGCTGAAGGAATGGAACTCCATAGATGCTGCTGCTTGTAAAGATTACTGTTCAGAGCACCAGCTTCAATCTATTGCTCATTCGCCCTATCCCGTTAATCCAGCTCATGGTCGCGAACGCGGTCAGGAACTTTATGAGCTGATGGTTGCTTCATTACGCAACGATTTGGATATTGCTGAAGCCTGTGGATCGAAGGGGATAGTTGTTCATTTTGGGCATATGCATTCGTCTGACCCGCTGGAGGGCTATCATAATATTATTAATTGTCTGAATGATGTGCTCGAAGGCTGGCAGGGAAATGCTAAAATATTAATTGAAAATCAAGCTGGGGATCACGGTCCCATGGGAACCACGCTCGAGGAAATGGTCCAAATTCGCCAATTGTGTCGAGATCCTGGCAGCATCGGATTTTGCCTGGATACTTGTCATGCGTATGCAGCAGGATTGTGGAACGGTGGAGTGGACGAGGCTTTGTTTGAAAAAGGGGACCGTCTCGGTTATTGGTCAGCGCTGTACGGAGTTCATTTGAATGATTCCAAACACCCGTACGGCTCTAAAAAAGACAGACATGCGCGCGTAGGGCAAGGTTACATTGGTATTGAAGGCATGCGCTGGATAACAGAACAAGAAGCTGTAAGAGGTATTCCCGTCGTTTTGGAGAGTGAGGCGGGACCTGATGGGACACATCAGGAGGACATTCGAATGATTCAAAGCTGGGAGTAAATTATTTTAAATAAATAATAGTTATCTTAGAGGCTTATGTAAGCTTACTTTTTTGGGAAGAAGGAGGAGAAGTTGGTGTATTTGTTTATGGACGATTATCGACCTTGTCCTCCAGGTTTTAAGCTGGCAAGGGACGCGGATGAGTGTCTGCTTCTGCTTCATGAATACCCAATTTCGATACTATCGTTAGATTATGATTTGGGCCCGGGTCAACCGACGGGAAAGGATGTAGCTGCTGCTATTGCAAGTAAACAGTTATATCCGCGTGAAATTTACTTGCATTCCTCCAGTCCGCAGGGGCGGCGAGCCATGTATGAACTGCTTTATGCGAATAAGCCGGAGGGAGTCACTGTGCATAACGGGCCGATTCCTGAGGTGCGTATGCAAGAGATCATAAACGAGTCTAAGCGATGAAAGAGATCGGACAAAAAGAAGCACGCCGTGCCATATGGGAGGGATGCAAGCTGGCTTTGTTTGTATACACTCCCATGTGCGGAACATGCGCGGCTGCCCGTAGAATGTTAGAGGTAGCAGAGCATTTGCTCCCCGAAGGAGCAGTGGTGCAGAGCAACGTTAACTATATTCCTGAACTGGTTCAGGAGTATCGGATTTCCAGTGTCCCCGCGCTTCTTATATATAATGGTGAAAACAAAAATCCTGAAATCATCTACAAAATGGAATCTGTAGAACACTTGCTGAGCAGGATAAGGAGCGTGATGGAATGATATCCATGAAGAACATTACATTACAGCGGGAAGAAAGACGTATCTTGGACGATGTAAGCCTAGAAATACGAGAAGGTGAACATTGGGCTATTCTGGGTCGAAATGGTTCCGGCAAAACAACATTGTTGGAAATGATGACAGGGTATATGTTTCCAAGTCGTGGTACGATTGAGGTGCTTGGGCAAACGTATGGTCAATGTGATGTGCGGGAAGTTCGCAAGCAGATCGGATACATTAGCCAGACATTACTGGAAAAGCTGGCGCTAAAAGATCCCGTTTGGGAAGTGGTAGCTACAGGTGCGTATGCTTTTTTGCGTTTTTATCAGGAGATTCCGACGGAGGCAAAAGAAAAAGCCGTATCTCTTTTGGAGGGTATGAATTTAGGCGATCTGATTCATCACCCGTTAGGTACCTTATCTCAAGGAGAACGTAAAAAGGTAATGCTGGCCCGCTCGCTGATGGCTGAACCTCGCCTACTGATAATGGACGAGCCTTGTGCCGGATTGGATTTATTTGAACGGGAAAAGATGTTGGTCGAGATTGATCGGCTTCGCAAGCGAGACTTATCAGTGGTCTATGTAACTCATCACATTGAGGAGATTGTCCCTCTCTTTACGCATGTTGCGTTGATTCGGGATGGCAAGGTCGCAGCTGCTGGATTGAAAAAAGAAGTTTTAACGAAAGAATTGATTATGCACACTTATGAAGTTCCAGTTGAGCTGGAATGGGATGGAGAACGTCCCTGGATTCGGGTGTGCGCTGGAGGGTAACGTTATTTTGGAGGAACTATACGTGAATACAGATGAACAGAGTGAGTCCACTTTGTCGACATCGAGATTTGTTTGTACGGCCAACCATGGTTTTGCACCCTATGCTCAGGAGGAGCTTAGAAGATTATTTGGCTCTGTGAAAAGCACGATGCTTCTACCTGGTGAAATTTTTCTAGCAACATTACCTGCGCAAGAAATTGAGGCAGTGAAGACGATTACAGGTCAGCCACCGATGTTTCTGCGTCACTTGTTTCCTGTTCATTTTCAGGAGGAAGGTACGGATCTGGTTCAAGTGCAAGAGCGTCTGGTTGCATTTATCCGTAACCGCAGGGAATTGATAGATCAACGTGTTTCTTTGCAAGTACGCAAAGGATCTAATAGCAGTTGGGCTGAAAGCGCAGGTGCGCTCAAGCTGGCTTTGAGTGAACAATTAAGTGATCTACCTATGGAATTGGTAGTGCATGGCGCCGATGTTATTGTATCCGTTTTTGCAGATACAGATACGTGGTACGCAGGCGTATCACATCCTCAGGACAACCTATCAGATTGGAGCGGAGGTGCAGTTCGTTTTCAGAAGGAAGACGGACAGATCTCGCGTGCCAAATTCAAGCTACTGGAAGCAGAAGCAACGTTCGGCATTGATTTTAGCGCTTTCCATCAGGGACTGGATATTGGGGCAGCACCGGGTGGATGGACTTCCTTCTTGCTGGAGCGTGGATTGAAAGTTACAGCGGTTGATCCGGCCAAGATGGAGCCATCGCTGATGAAGTACGCCAATCTGACATTTTTGCGTAAAAATGCAAGTGAAGTCAAATTTAAAGAGAATTCGTTCGATCTGCTGGTTTGTGATATGAGTTGGAGTCCAAAACAGATGGCAAGGCTCGTTACTGATTTACTGTATAGTTTGCGGAGTGGTGGTACGGCTATCGTAACAGTCAAGCTAATGCATAAAAAGCCCTTGGCGCTTATTCATGATGTGATTGCTTCCTTTGAAGAGTCCGGCATGCAGATTCAGCGAGCCAAACAGCTTTTCCATAACCGAGATGAGATTACCCTGTATATGATCAAGTATGGAAAATAATTCTTTACAATAGATGCAGTGTGCTATATAATAAATCCAAATTGTTCCTTTAAAAAATATTTGTATTAAATCAAGGGAAAGCATCCCGCGAAAATTGTTTTCATGTCATTATGAAGACTTCATTTTGCGGTGGCTTTCCCTTTTTTGTGTTGTCTGCTTGTAGAAGGGAGGTAAGAGAATGATGAATCAACCATCACAATTAGAGTTCGGGTCAATTGTCGGTGAACGTTACCGAATTATTCGTACGTTAGGTTCGGGAGGCATGAGCCGCGTGTTCATGGCCGAAGATTTAAAGCTGCCGGGCAAGCATTGGGCAGTGAAGGAGTCGATTGCCGACCCAAAAATAATGAAGATTGTACGGACGGAAGCCGAAATGTTGATTTCGCTAAGCCATCCACGTTTACCGAGGATTGTTGATTTTTTTGAATATCCTCCATCTGGTGCGGTATATCTGGTTATGGACTACATCGAAGGAATTACACTGGAAGCATACATGAGGGGATACCAAGGCTGTATTCCACAGGAGCAAATCATTCCATTCGCTCTGCAGGTACTGGATGTACTTGATTATTTGCATACCCGCCAATTGCCAGTCATTTATCGGGACCTCAAGCCGGCGAATATTATGCTGACACCGGAAATGGAATTTAAGCTAATCGATTTTGGGATAGCGAGGAGCTATAAGTCCGAGCTGGATCAGGATACGATAAAGCTGGGCACAGTGGGCTTTGCTGCCCCAGAGCAATATGGAACAGGACAGACGGATGCTCGCTCGGACCTGTACAGTCTAGGGGCGTTACTATTGTATCTATGTACAGGTGGTAAATATAGCGAGTGGACAGCAGGAGTTGAAGGGTATATTCGCGGGGAATTGCCTCGACATTTGATTCCAATAATTCGAAAGCTGCTGCGGCATCATCCTGAGGAACGATTTCAGTCTGCTGAGGAGGTCATTGGAGAACTGAGGCGCAGTGCTAATTTTCAGTCTGCTCAACCAGGGAAATCTGTTAGTAATGCTTCGTCGGATTATGCTGGAACAAGGGTAGTGGCAGTGTTGGGTGTGTCTTCCGGCTCCGGTGCTACACACACAGCAATTGCAGTGAGCCACTACTTGGCTCGAAAGACCCACTCCGTAGCCTTGGTTGAGCTGCATAGTACAGCTAAGGCATTTGCCCGACTGCAAGAAGTCGTGGAAGGCATACCTGTTGGACAAGCAAGTTCAAGTCGGCGTTTTGAAGTCGATGGAGTTCATTATTGGCGGCAAACATCTCGTGCAGATGTCATTTCCTTGCTGGGCGGATCCTACAGATTTATCGTACTGGACTTGGGGAATGGGCAGGACAATGAACGACTGGAAGAATTTTTGAGAGCCGATTATCCGCTAGTTGTCGGCTCAGGGGCCGAATGGAGAGTTCAGGATATAACGGGTCTAGCCCGATCTCTTCAGCGTCATCCGCAACACAAATGGAATTACTGCTTGCCATTGGCACCCTCGGGGGCTGTCCGCAGGTTACGAAAGGAGCTAGATCACGATAAAGTATTTGCGCTGCCGTTCCATTCAGATCCTTTCGAACGGGATGATGAAATGGATCAGGTATTGGACGAGCTTTTTCGTGGAGTCATTACAGACACTCGGAAAAGACGTTTCAGATTCCTTAAACAACAGCACTAAATAGGCAGGTATATATCTAAAGAGGTAGGGGAGAAGCTGTGTGTCCAAGCTAAGAAAAAGCAGCAAACAAAAACTATATGCAGGTTGTGTTGGCGCGGGTATTGTAGGCATGATCTTTGTGGGCTACCTTATGGTGAATATCCATCAAATGAGTGAGATCAGGAAGCAGGCAAAGGTGGAGGCAGAGCAGAAATGGAAACTGTATGAACAAGAGCAACGGACTGCGAAAACAGGCTGGGCGGTTGTTCGTGACATTTCACCAGGCGAGCAGATTACATCTAATGATTTGAAGGGAATTAAGGTTCCTGGTTCTCAAGCCCCGTCTAATTTGTTGACAAATAAAAGTGAAGTTTCTCGCACTACAGCTAAGATAGAACTAAAAAAAGGAGCTGTGCTTACATCAGCTATGATTACTGCTGATGAACCCACACCTAAGGATCTACGCAACCGTGAGTTAAAAGTGGTGGTACTGCCCAGCAGCCTGAAGCCAGGGGACGAGGTAGATATTCGCATTCAATTTCCAACAGGTCAGGATTACATTCTATTATCCAAAAAGAAGATTTCTCGGCTAGAAGGCCCAACCGTATGGGTTACTATGAATGAGCAGGAAATACTATCCCTTTCGAGTGCTATTGTAGATGCCTATCTGCATAAAGCATCCATCTATGCTCTGACATATGTAGATCCCCAATTTCAGCCCAAGGCCATACAGACCTATCCGCCTAATGCACAGGTGTTAGCGTTAATGAATAGTGATCCGAATTTAGTCCATGTTGCTGAACAAAAACTGTCCAAGCAGCTACGAAATTCTCTAGAAAATGCAATTAATTCATCAAACAATGTGATTTCAACACCTGTGGAAAAAGGTCTAAGTGAGGAGGTTGCAGCTCAGCATGCAGGCACAACTATTGAAGATGCAGTAAGTGGAATTGATGATACAGGGAGTGAGGAACAGGACCACGAAGAACAAACGAAGATTCTAACGCAGGGTGGTAGCTCTGATCCGTATGCCAAATAAATGAGAGAAAAGGAACGGAAGTATGAAAACATGGATATTTGCCGGTCTTTGTGACAAAAGCGATACTTTATTATACATCAGCAGCGTATTGGCAGCTTCAGGCCAACAGGTACTGCTTGTGGACGCTACACTGCGGGGACAATATCGGTACAGCATAGGAATGCTCGATAAACCACTACCCATTACACAGTTTTGTGGATTCGATGTGGCGATTGGATTTACAGCATGGGAAGATCTGCATATCGGTATGCTGGCTGATCAAAAGGCAGAACAGACTTATGACATTGTTATTTTGGATGTAGAGCTACCTGATTTTTGTCCAATTTCTGTTTGGAAAATTTCGGAACTCCGGGTTTGGGTCAGTGATTATAGCCACATGCTAATGCACAGCGGACAGAATTGGCTTGAGCATTTGTTTGGCCAACCTGGATTTCCCAAAGATCTTGTATTTCACAAGCTATTTATACAGGCAGTGGATTGCGGTGTGGAGGAGGCGTATTTGTGGGAATACATGAATCGCTTTCCTGCCTTATGGCAACCAGAGCCGTATGTACTGCCATGGGATGAAGGACAGCTTGCTCTAAAGCTAGAAAATGAGCATAAAAAACAGCTTCTGTTAAAACCTCTATCCAGAATATATAAGAGAGAATTGTGCCGTTGTATTGGAGAATGGATGAGTTGGGAGATAAAAGAAAGTCGTCGTGCGCTAAAGCGTGCGGAAAGGAGGAGAGCATGAGCACCATTTTGTTTTGGAGCCCCACTAAGGGAGCGAGTGGAAGTAGCTCATTAGCGGCAGCAATAGCAATTACCATAGGTAATTTATATAGAGGAAGACTTTTGTTGACTCATTTGGGCCGTAGGCATACCGGTATTGAATCAGGATTTCCTATACAGGAGTATGGCATGGACGATCCAAGTCTACAGATTCAGGAAGGGGGCTGGGATGCTGTTTCACGTTTAGTTCTGAGAGGGACGCTGTCTAGAGAAAATATTCGTAACTATACGACACCTGTACTAGAACACACTCTGGATGTACTTGAGGGAACCTCTGGTTTTGGAGCTGCACCGCCGCTACTTTCCCCTGATCTTGTAAAAGTGGTAATTGATACAGCAAATCAATATTATGATTTAACGCTGATTGATGCAGGGAGTGGAGTAGGCTGGGGGGCTGTACAGCATGAAGCATGTGCACAAGCCAAACTGGCCGTTCTTTCGCTCACTCAGAATATGCGTGAGTTGGACGCTTATTTTGAATCTGTGTCTCCATTATCCACATATTCGTCATTACCCATATTAGTTGTCCTTGGAAAATATGATGTGCATTCACAAGCGAATGAAGCGAATATCCGCAGGAGATATGGCTACAAGGGTACTTTGCTTACAGTCCCTTACAGCACCGACTTTATGGATGCATGGAACCGCAGGGATGTGATTGGTCATGTGCAACGCGAGGTGCGAAGTGGAAAAGAGCAGCAACGTAAGCCTTTTATGTCTGTAGGATGGGCGCAGAGCATACGGCAGATTAGCAAAGCTATTCTGGAGGCGGCAGAGTCCGATCTTCGGCTCAAGGCTTTGGAGAGGGGCGCTTAATGCTGTCCGCTCATATGATCAACGGATTAATTATTACCTGCATTGTGCTACTGTGCATCGTACTGATTATTTTTAAATATCGAGGAAATCTTCACTCGCAACATTCAGCTCTTCGGGTAGAACCAAAGAGCGAAGATGCCACATTCGAAACATTGATAGAGTATATCAAAAATGCGCTTCATGAACTAAGTCATAGCCAGATGGCGGATGCCGGATTACATGAAGAGGAATATAGGCGGCGTATCCATCAAAGGGCAGAACTACGAAGGGCGTTAAAGGACTGTGCCAATGGCAGCAGTGGAGATAAACGTTTTGTTAAAAATCTGATGAGTGAGCTTCTGATTAACGGTTACGGATTGAACGAGAAAATCGCCGATACTGTTATGCCATTCTCTAGACCTGAGTTGTTTAGCACACAAGATCAATTCGAAATTATTTTTTACCAATATCAGCAGAAATTTGGCGCGGATGCACTATCACGTTTGCTGGATACTTATGACTTAGCCGAAATGAGGTATTCACAGCAAGGTGAAGAGGATGGAAGCTATTTCGTAACGACAGAGGATATCCGCTATATCTATGACTGTGAATACCGTCCCCTTTCCTTTATGGAGAAAGTGGATATTATTGTGCAGCGGATTTATCAACATTACAAAGGTTTTTCTGTCATTGATGATATTCGTGACCAGAGGATCGATGGTGTAAGTGGGGGTGTAAGTGGTGTGCCGGAAGGGAGTATTTCTTCATCACCACAGTGGCCTTCAGATAGGTATGCATTTGAACAAACCTCTGCGCCCATAACGAATGGATATGAGAGTGTATGGATTTTCTACAAAGGTAAAACTATCCACCTTTCATTCCTCTCCTTTGGATCGGAACGTGAGCTTAAAAGGGTATGTCAAAATATTTACAAATACAATTACCCAGGACAGCTTTCTGAAGCGAATGGTTATAAGGTCAATGAGATGAAGGATGGATCACGGGTAGTAGTAGTGCGCCCGCCTTTCTCTGAATCATGGGCTTTCTTTGTTCGTAAATTTGATATTCAAAGCGCTTCGCTCGAACAGTTAATTAGGGGACAAAACGCTGATGTTCCAATCCAGCTACTATCATATCTAATGAAAGGCAGTCGGATTACTGCAATTACAGGTGCGCAGGGTTCAGGTAAGACAACATTGTTAATGGCGATGGTCAAGCATATTTACGCTTCGTATACGCTTCGCGTTCAGGAAATGGCCTTTGAACTGCATCTACGCAGCATTTACAGTCGCCGTAATATTCTTACTTTTCGAGAAACAGATCACATTTCAGGGCAACAAGGTCTTGACTTGCAGAAAAAAACAGATGGAACCGTCAATATTCTAGGCGAAGTAGCGAGTGATGAAGTAGCTGCTTGGATGATTCAAATGTCGCAGGTTGCTAGTTTGTTTACTATTTTTACTCACCATGCTAAAACATTTCGTGATCTTGTATTTTCACTTCGTAATTCACTGCTCAAAACAGGAGTATTTCAGCATGAAGGTATTGCTGAAGAACAGGTAGTGCATGTCATTAACTTTGATGTTCATCTCAAGCGTGATGCGCAAGGGCGGCGTTATATCGAACGGATCACAGAATGTGTACCGCGTAATCCAGAGCATACGAATATAGGTCCCAATGCTTCATCGAGTTATAGCTATCGCCATGTTATGGAATATCGAAATGGAAGCTATATACCAATGGAGCCCTTAACAGCTAAAAGTGTAGAAGAAATGTGTGAGCAGATGAATGCAAACGATGCGGCAGATTTCCGCAGTTTTTTGACCCGTTATTGGGAGGAAGACTATGAGTCTTAAAGAAATTTTATTGTGGGTTTTGCTTATATCAGGTGGGGGATTTGCAGTTCTATATACAGTTTTGTATGGGTTGCATAAGTATAAGAGCTATGCAGTTTTCAGAGGTAGAATTCATTCTGTACAGGAAGCACGAAAGGGAAAAGCGGTACTTCAACGGGAACTTCAAACTTTAATGCATAAATTGTATACGCTGTGTATGAGGGTCCCTATCACAGCTGGATACATCACAAGTGTACGTAAGCGACTAGCTGGTCAGCATGCATACGATGAGTATAAGCTTCGTCTGCAGACCATGAAGATGATACTGTTCATTTGGGGGGCTTTTGCTTGCAGCGGCGTTGTGCTGTTGATGATGAAACCAGGAATAGAGTTTGCTGTATTGGCCGTTTTATGCGGAGTGGTAATCAACAGCCTTATTATAGACGTGACCACTAGCCAAATGGAAAAAAGGCTACTTGGGCAAATGATCGAATTGTTCGCCAATGTACGTCATCACTATCATCAGCACGGTATGGTGGAAGAAGCCATATCCGAAGCAGCCGATTTAGCAGAGGCAGAGGCTGGAAGACATGCACGGCTCATCCATGAGGCGCTGACAGATGCAGATCCCCACGAGGCCCTCGAAAGATATTATGAATCAGCTCCAAATCGGTTTTTAAAAGCCTTTGCTGGTATCTCGTATATGGTCATGGAGTTTGGTGATCGGGTTGAGGATGGTGGTTCCATTTATTTAAAGGGGCTAGGCAGTCTTGCACGCGAAATCCAGTTGGAGTTGCTGAGGAGAAATAAACTGGACTACCTGCTAAAAAGTTTAAACGTGATCGCTCTGGCCCCTGTTTTCTTTACTACCCCAATCGAGAGATGGGCGAGATCCAGCTTTCCATCCATGGATGAGTTTTATCAGGGGAAATTGGGTTATATCACAAAATTGACCGTTTACATTGTTATCATCCTATCCTACTTTCTGTTGCAGAAACTGCAACAGTCCGACGAGACAGGATATCGTGCGGGTAAAGGGCAGAGGGTGTGGGAGCAGAGGTTATATCGTATGCCCATCATTCGTAATATGGTGGATTCTCTAATTCCTCGGCAGCATATGTCATCTTATTTCCAGATAACCCGACTCTTAAAGGAAAGTGGTGCGGAGGTAAAGCTCGAGTGGCTCTACATACGCAGAATTGCTCTTTTTATCTTAGGATTAGTGCTTAGTATTAGTACTATATTTGTTTTACATGGAGCTGAAAAAACGCATATCCTTCACGCGCCAGTACAATCGGGGCAAATGTTTGGACGTTTAAGTCCGACAGAGGAAAAGGAAGCTTTGAAGCAGAGTGAGATTGACCGCAAAATCATGCAAATGTTGAACATGAAAGCGGACAGCACATACGAGCGAACGTACGCTGCTTTAGAACATTATGCTAATGGCACAGCTACTCCAGAGCAGCTATCCAGGAATACTCATCGAATCCTCCAAAAGCTGAAAGATTGGAATGAAGAATATATAAAGTGGTGGGAAGTACTGATTAGTATGATTGCTGGGTATGTAGCCTACCAAATGCCCATACTTTTATTATATTTGCAACGGAAAATGCGTCATTTGGACATGAAGCATGAGGTCTATCAGTTTCAAACGGTTATTTCCATTTTACGGGTTATGGAACGAATGTCTGTCGAGGAAATATTGGAGTGGCTGAATAGATTTTCAGTAATCTTCAAAAGACCTCTGCAAAAATGTCTGCTTCATTATGAACATGGGCCAGAGGCAGCTCTCGATTTGTTGAAAGAAGAAGCACCTTTGCCGGAATTTCAACGTCTGGTGGACAAGCTCCATTTATCTTTGGGTAAAATTACCATTAGAGAGGCATTTGATGATTTGGAATCCCATATGTCCTACTATTTTGAACAAAGAAAACAGGAGTATGAAAAAATAATAGACAGCAAGGCGATCTGGGGGAGGATGATTGGTTTTGCCCCAATGTATGGTCTTATCTTTTTATATTTGGTAATTCCACTGATTGGAATGAGCTTTGTTCAAATGGATAGCTATTATGAGCAAATACAAAAAATTCAGTAAGTAAGTTCAATAATGCTTAACCAATATTACAAGTTGAGGAGAGAAAAAGATGAATAATGCATCAACGGCATTAAAGGTAGCCGCTGGGATTTTTTTGACCATCGCACTAATCACAATTGTAGTTATACTGTTTATCTCAGCTCAGGAAGCCACTAAAACGGCACAAAACAATTTCGCCGATATCCAGACCGAATTGTCTCAAGCCTCTTTTACGGTATACGACGGCACAACGATTAGCGGCTCCCAGGTAACCAATGCGCTGCGGAAGTTTCAGGGAAAGGACCAGTTCGGTATTCAAATTAAAACTGGCAAAAACATGTCAGGACAGTGGTACGGAAATGCTCTGAACATTAGTCCAGACAGTGAGCAGTATGGCGCTGTGAATGGCGGCAGTGATAAGACAGGAAAAATCGCGAATACACTGAATGAAAAGGAGAATGAATATGTAAATCCAAGTGGTAAATTCAAGGCTGAAATCGTTAAAGACAAATCTAACGTGGTACGTGGGTTGTTGTTTACCCAGTCTTAAGTAGTACAGCAAGAATAATAGTTATAAGGGAGTCGTGAGTATGTCTGATCACGCTTCAAGTATGCTGCGGCTTGGTGTGTCAGTTATTCTATTTGTAACCGCATGTGCAGCAGCAGCAAACTTGTCCAGTCAACTGGATAGCGCACTGGAATTAAGGTCGCAGCAGGAGGAGCAATCTGAGGGACGGATCTCCCGTACTATAGGGGTGGAGACACCGCAACGGATTAAAGGGACTCAAGTCATTCAGACCATTCGCTTGAACTTGCAGGAGGGGATTTCGGTTCAAGTTGACGGTTCAGAGTACGATGTATATTCTGAACCGTTTGAGCCTGATGTATCTACCTTGGATGCTTCCTCTATATATGCCATGTACTCACAGCGTAATGGGAATGGAGACATAACATCTGTACGTTTTGAGAAATTGGGGGAGGACTGAAGTGGTTCAAACAATATCTAAGCTGTTGGGAGCACTGCTAGCTGTATTACTTTTGTACATCGTACCCGCAGCTCAAGCTGCTGAACGGCAGGATGATATATCCGGGTTAAATACATATCATTCGACTGTACATTTTGTTGATATGGTAAGAACCAAAGGTTACATTACACCGACGATGTATAACGATTTTATACGTGATCTGGAGCTGACAGGCAATACGTACGAAGTTGATTTGGAGCATATGCACAAAAAATATGTACCGAATTATGCAGATGCGGCGAAGCCAGACAGTTTTCTGGGTAATTATGAAGTTGTATACGATAGTTACTATAACCCGCAAATCTTACCTGTACTGTTTCCTGATCATTCGCAGCCCAAGTCGGAACAGATACGTCGGTATACCTTGATGGCCGGTGATTATTTTACAGTACGATTATATAATACGAATCGGACTCCTGCGGATTTATACAAATCATGGCTTCTGGGTGGAATAGATAACGATAAGCCGGCAGTTTCAGCTTCTTACGGGGGCATGGTTTTGAATGAAGATTACTGATTTTGCAGTTATATTTATCCTACTCTTTTTGCCCTTTGGTGTGGTTAGTGATTTACGAGTGCAGAATCAGCGTGAAGTACAGCAGCTAGAAATGAAATATACGTCTGCTCTCCGTACCGCAGTTCAGGATGCAGGTGTTGTGCTCTCACAGAATGAACGTCAGGAACGCGAGGCCGGATATGGATCAGATAAGTTTTTTCGTGTAGATAAAGAAGAAGCGCTGGCCACATTCTTGCACACTTTCTTCCTTAATATGGACATTGATGGGGATACAGCAGCACAACGTGCGTTATTGAATTACATACCAGCTATTGTGATACTGGATTATGATGGTTATTATACGTTCGCTTCATCATCCTATAAAGATGCGTATGGACAAGCGGTTATAGGCCCCAAGTGGAGCGAAAAAAAGCCTTATGCCTATGTTGATTCCGCAGGCAATAGTGTGGGATTCACCCTGGATAATTATCTACATGCCTATGATGCGCAGAATCACAGATGGGTGGAGGGGGTTCAAAAAGAGCTTGAGGGTCAGACCCCCATTTCGTTACTGAACAATTCATTAACCTTTGAGCAAATACGCCGTTCCACCATTGTTCGCACCATTCAGGAAGATCTGGCTCGACTGATTAATGTCCATAACGAAAAAGCAGCACGGAATGGCATTTCCTATACGTTCACCCTACCACTCATTTCACAAGAGGAGTGGTATAACACAATAGATGATGTGGGTATGATCGCGTTTATCCAAGGCATTCCAGTTGGAGACAGATATTACAATAATTATGGGTTTGGTGGTGGAAGAGTCGTCCGAAAGCAATCTATTATTGGTGGCATAGAACCGGGTACTGGAATGAAATATTTTTATAGAGATTCATATCCAGCCCCTTTTCAAACGACTGAGCGTTTTACGGATGAAAAATCTGCGGCAGCTGCTGGTTATTTTGAGTACCAATATCATAACAGCTTAAAATAATCACCCTCCGGGGTGGGTTTCGTATTATTAGGTCAACCAAAAGGTTGGCCTGTTTTAATAGGAGGTTAATATGACGTTAGCCGGGAAGAACTTTGTTTTGAAATGGGCAGAGAAATAGACGAATCTCCAAGCCAAGCCGATAGCACCATAGAAGCAGTGCCAGCCTAGTCTTTTGCCTTTATGGTCACTGCTTTTTTAAAGAGTGAGTCAAATAAATGGAATTTAATACTCGACTTACCGGGGGAGTTCCGAAGAAGATGACACCAATTGGGAGTATATGGTATTAAATGTAACTTTAAGTAATAACGTCTTTTGAAGTGAAGGACGAAAACGCTTGTGAATATTTTTGTCTTGGCATCAATTAGGCTTTTGCCTATTGTTGAAGGTTTTTTAGTCCTTTATATAGGTAGCCGCATATGATAAGTAAACACTGAATCAAATAAAGGAGAATGAGTATGTACCATAAATCATGCCATCACTTTCCATGGCATATTCCTATGTATAACAGCTGTAATTACAATTATCGGAGTTATGATCCTCAATACTACAATTGGTATAATAACGACAGTAATCTCTATGAAAAGACAATATTAAGAGATTATGGACAAAGTCCATTTGTAGTGAATATGGACCAGGCTGCAAAACAAAACAAAAATTATCGTACCGCTATATGGACAGGAAAACATTTACAAGTGACTCTGATGAGCATTAATGTTGGCGATGATATCGGTTTAGAAGCTCATCCAACAACTGATCAATTCATACGTATTGAAGAAGGTCAGGGACTTGTTCAAATGGGGGATAGGAAAGACCAATTAGATTTTCAAGTGATGGCCTATGATGGCTATGCAATTATGATACCTGCTGGAAAATGGCACAATGTAATTAATACAGGAAATATGCCCCTTAAGATATACGTTATCTATGCACCGCCTGAGCATCCATTTGGAACAGTTCATGAATCAAAAGAAATTGCCATGTCTGCTGAAAGATAAATAAATCCAATTATATTTTATTTTATTTTATTTCTTCCCGGTCCGGAACCCAGGCCGGGATAATTACATTTTCTCCATTTTATTATTCCTTCAATACTCATGAGGACTGTCTACATAGAGTTCTGTTTTTTAATTGTTATTAGAACTTATCAATTATTAAGGTATTCATTATTTGGAATTGTAAGCTTCTGCATACTAACTTCAACGCAATAATTCCGATCTTACCATTATGCTTATCTTAGAGTCTGGTTCAACATCTTAGAACTGAGCTTGAAGCTTAAATTGCCAAAAGAAGCAAAGAAACTCCTTATGTACCTACCGAAGAGGAGATTAAGCGCTACTTCGATATGATTTAGCAAGCGAAAAACCTTCAAGACATATTGATTGTCAATACGTTGCTATTTACCGACTTTTGGGAAGCGAGTTGACCAATATCAAGTTGGCCGATGTCGATTTCTACTACTTTCAAATCCGGATTAATAAGGGCAATGAGGGCAAAAAAACAAGCCATGTCCTTAGCGTATATTTTCGTTAAAATGTTGGTGGACCCCTTGACTAACATTAGCTGGTTTTCTTTTTTTAGGCCACTCCATCTGAAAACCTTAAAATTCGCTGTTTTCAATGTTCCGATAAGGGTGCCGAATGTGCTACAATAAAGCTTTGAAAGAAACGAAAGATTGATGAAATAAGAACACTCGGCAGTGCCGATGACAATAAGGAGCCAAAAACAGCTTATGAGTTTATTGACTGTAGAAAATGTATCCCACAACTTTGGGGACCGTGCATTATTTAAAAATGTTTCCTTTCGATTACTTGCGGGGGAACGTGTAGGATTGGTAGGAGCTAATGGTGTTGGTAAATCGACACTCATGAACATTCTGACTGGAAAATTGCTTAAAGATGAAGGCAAAGTGGAATGGACTCCACGTGTACGTTATGGCTATCTGGATCAGCACACCAAGCTGACGCCGGGCAAAACAGTACGTGATGTATTAAAAGACGCTTTTCTTCCTTTGTTGGAACTAGAAAAGGAAATGATGCAAATTACAGACAAAATGGGAGAGGCTTCTCCCGAAGAGTTGGAAGTTTTGCTGGAACAGATGGGAGAAATTCAAGAGCAATTGGATATGGGGGATTTTTACCTCATTGATGTGAAGGTTGAAGAAATGGCGAATGGATTAGGTCTCTCTGCCATCGGACTGGATCGGGATGTAGCAGCACTTAGTGGTGGGCAACGGACAAAGGTGCTTCTTGCTAAGTTGCTGTTGGAAAAGCCGAATGTATTGCTGCTGGATGAGCCTACCAACTATTTGGATGTGGAGCATATTGAATGGCTTACGCGATATTTGAAGGATTATCCCTATGCTTTTATCCTCATCTCACATGATACTGAATTTATGAACCAAGTCGTTAATGTAATCTACCATCTTGAATTTGCTAAGATGACCCGCTATTCAGCTAACTATGAAAAGTTTCTTGAAATGGCGGATCTGAACAAAGCACAGCATATTGATGCATATGAGAAGCAGCAGGAATATATTAAGAAACAGGAAGATTTTATTCAGCGCAATAAAGCGCGCGCATCTACATCAGGCCGTGCAAAAAGCCGTGAAAAGCAGCTTGATCGGATCGAACGTATTGATAAGCCTGAAGAAGCTGCAAAGCCAACCTTTCAGTTCAAAGAAGCCCGTGCGAGCGGGAAAACGGTTTTTGAGGGTATTGATTTTGAAATTGGCTACACTCATGCTCTTTTGCCTAAAATGTCCATGACGATCGAACGTGGCGAAAAGATCGCAATTGTTGGCTGCAATGGTGTTGGTAAGTCTACGTTGCTCAAAACCATTCTTGGGAAAATACCTCCAATCAGCGGAAAAACCTATCAAGGGGATTTCTTGCAGCCTGCTTATTTTGAACAGGAAGTAAAGGCGGAGAAAATTACACCGATTGACGATGTATGGAATGAATTTCCGCATTTGAATCAGCATGAAGTACGAGCGCATTTGGCGCGCTGTGGTTTGAAGAATGAGCATATCACCCGGCCTTTGTCTGCGCTTAGTGGTGGAGAACAGGCTAAAGTCCGCCTTTGTAAACTGTTAATGCGTGAGAGCAACTGGGTACTGTTTGATGAGCCTACCAACCACTTGGATGTCAAAGCAAAGGATGAACTCAAACGCGCTTTGAAGGAATACAAAGGGACCGTATTGCTTGTATCCCACGAACCGGATTTTTACGAGGATTGGGTAACCAAAACGTGGAATGTAGAAGAGTGGTCTAGTAAAGTTAACTAAAATCCAGTTCTGACAGATTTCACACAAGGTGGGGTTTGCAGAATTAGGAAAATATGCTAAGCTATCTTTAGCTGATACAATAAAATAGCCACACTAGGGGAGCCGCCCATGCGGCTGAGACGAAATAAATGGATTTCGGACTCTTTGTACCTGATCTGGGTTATGCCAGCGTAGGGAAGTGAGTACTGTACAAACAAGGTAGTAGATCTTTACTTTTGTTTGTGCAGGGAACGATATACGTTTACGGATATAATAGTCCGTTCGATTTTGAACGTTTGTCAAGCCACTTCCTCTGGGAAGTGGCTTTTTGCGTTTCGTTCATCTTCATTTGTTCGAGCTTCCGTAGACGGATTTACATATGATCTCCTTTCATTATTGCTGGTACATGTGGCTGGCTCCGTATGATATTACCCAATAGGGAGCTGCAACAATATAGTTCAGCTTATACGATTATTTTATATTTTTTAGTCCAAGTGAGGTGAAAATGAGATCGAATTACACGTAATTACGATGGAAAGTGTCTCCTGTGTGGATGTACCCAAAGTGGCTGCCGCTATTTGTCCTTATATTCATTATGTACACGCACGTTCGAAACAGAAGGGTGCCTCTGCTTTGCTTTCTTTGACTCGTAGCATGATCGAGCAGGAAGTTCCTTTGCAGCAAATTGTAGTAAATGACCGTATGGACGTAGCTTTACTTACCTTGGCAAGAGCTGTCCAGCTACCTGCTAATGGGTTATCTGTGATGGATGCGAAAAGTCTGCTTCCAGTGGGTACACGCTGTGGAGTGTCTGTACATTCCTTGGAGGAGGTGCAGACCGCTGAGCAGGGGGGAGCAGACTATGTACTATTTGGTCATGTATATGAGACCTATTGTAAGGCCGGTCTTGTACCGCGGGGTGTAGCACAGCTTGAACGCATTTGCAGATTGTCGGCCATTCCGGTGATAGCGTTGGGAGGCATACAACCTCATCATGTTCCAGAGCTCTATCATGCCGGAGCAAGCGGAATTGCGGTGATGTCTGGTATATGGGAAGCAGAGTCACCCGTTGCAGCAGCGATGGAATATAGGCGAATGGTAGATCTTGTAGTTCATGACCTGTAGCAAGAAAACGAGACGAAGGGAAAGCAGAATGCTCACCGGAGAGGAGACACGGAACATATGTCAAAGACACATACAGAGAAAAAAGCAATAGGACACGCAGAATGCTTGGTCATAGGCGGAGGTGTGATCGGCAGTGCCATTGCTTATCATGTGGCTAAGGAGGGACGAAGTACAATTATGCTGGAACGATGGATCCCCGGTGAGGGAGCATCAGGAGCAGCGGCGGGAATGCTGGCAGCGGAAAGCGAAGAGTTCTCAGACCTTGAGCTGGCGCGATTTGCTCGCGCAAGTCGAGATGCATTCCCTGACCTTGTCTGTGATTTGGAGCGTTTATCGGGTATTTCAGTTGATTTTCGTACAGAAGGTTTTGTGACCCCTTTTCGTTCAGAAGCAGAGGGCCAAAGGCGCTGGAATGCTGCGAATATCCGAGAGGATGATAGCCCTATTTGGTGGGATGCCAGGGAATTGGCTCGACGGATTCCGGGCTTGGCAGATCAAGTAATTGGGGCTATATACCGATCAAAGGAGACACAAGTGGCCCCTGTTCAGCTTTGCCGTGCTTATGCAGGGGCAGCTGCGGTGCTGGGAGCAACAATATGGTCTGGAACTCATGCCGAGGAACTGATCATACAGGACGGCCGAGTTTGCGGTGTGCGAACGGATAGTGGATTTTTTTCCTGCGATCAGGTCGTGATTGCCGCAGGCTTGGACAGCTTGAAATTACTAGAACAAATTGGATTTGATTATCCTCTTTATCCAGTCAAGGGTGAAGTGGTAGCAGTCTCCTTGAAGGACCATCCGTTGGATTATACCATTTATGCCGATGATGTTTACCTCGTGCCTAAACAGAATAACGAGCTTTGGATTGGGGCTACGAGTCTTCCACATCAATATGACAAAGAGGTGACCGTAGGAGGCTTAAAAGGACTGTTAGTACGTGCATCTGCCTGGTTGCCGCGTGTACAAGAAGCTTCTTTTATACGTGCTTGGGCGGGCTTACGTCCACAGGCAGCTGCGGAGCGTCCTTTCATTGGCCCTGTTCCTGGAGTAGAGGGCGTCTATGCTGCAGTCGGGCATTATCGTAACGGTGTCTTGCTTAGTGATGCGACTGGGCGAGCGATGGCAGCTATGCTTAAAGGGGCTGATGCGGCTGGACTTGGAATAAGCAAATTTTCTTCTGAACTCCTCAAGGAGGAAAGCTTATGAAGCTGATCATTAACGGACAGAGCATGACCATTTCTAATCGAATCACTCATGTGGATCAATTGCTGCATGAACTTGATTTAAAGGTGAAAA
The DNA here is from genome assembly GCF_053006485.1 of Paenibacillus sp. JJ1683. Classification (NCBI taxonomy): domain Bacteria; kingdom Bacillati; phylum Bacillota; class Bacilli; order Caryophanales; family Paenibacillaceae; genus Paenibacillus; species Paenibacillus sp. JJ1683. The sequence continues at coordinate 3,143,816 of NZ_CM129820.1, read as the reverse complement.
CCGTAGTGGTAGAGCTGAATCGGCATATATTGACCCGTGAAGATCATCATGAGACGGTACTTAAGGATGGAGATTGCCTAGAAATCGTACATTTTGTAGGAGGCGGTTGATCATGTTAACCATTGGAAAAGCATCTTTTACCTCAAGGCTGTTGCTGGGAACAGGGAAATTTTCGGATCTGGATATCCAATCCCAGGCTGTAGAGGCTGCTGAGACGGAAATATTAACGTTCGCTGTGCGCAGACTGAATTTGGAGGAACGGGATAAGCAACATTTTCTTGATACGCTAGATTTGAGCAGGTATACACTTCTTCCCAACACAGCAGGAGCAACAACAGCAGAAGAGGCAATCCGTATTGCCAAGTTGGCAAAAGCCTCTGGCTTGTGCGACATGATTAAGGTGGAAGTCATTGGGGATAGCAAAACGCTGTTGCCTGACCCTTTTGAAACGTTGAAGGCTAGTGAAAAACTGCTAGAGGAAGGCTTTGTCGTACTGCCTTACATATCGGATGATGTGATACTAGCAAAGAGGCTGCAAGAGCTTGGAGTACATGCCATTATGCCTGGTGCCTCACCGATTGGTACAGGACATGGTTTGCTCAATCCGTTTTCATTAGAGTTAATTATTGAGCAAGCAGAAGTTCCGGTTATCGTCGATGCAGGTATTCGCTCACCTGGTGACGCAGCAATGGCGATGCAGTTGGGAGCAGATGGTGTTCTGCTAAATACAGCTGTGGCGGGAGCGAAGAACCCTGTGAAAATGGCTGAGGCCATGAAGCTGGCTGTGCGTGCAGGCAGATATGGTTTTGAGGCAGGGATGATACCTGTAAAACGATATGCTTCAGCGAGCAGCCCAACAGAAGGCATGGTTCAAGGATGAGGATATCTGAAAAATCCGGTGCTGGAACACCACAAATTGATCGTTATTCCAGACAGGAAAGGTTTGCACCCTTTGGGCCTGCAGGCCAACTCCGGCTTGCTTCTTCTCACGTACTAATCATAGGTGTTGGAGCGCTGGGTACAGGCATTGCAGAAACGCTAGTTCGTGGAGGCGTAGGTACGGTAAGTCTCGTAGACCGGGATTATGTGGAATGGAGCAATTTGCAGCGCCAGCAGCTTTTTCAGGAAAGTGATGCAGCGCAAAGGTGTCCCAAAGCAATAGCGGCCCAGCGAAGATTAAAGGATATTAATTCGCAAACAGTCATCCATGCACATGTTTTGGATGTTGGGGTAGAAGAGCTGGAAGAGTTGATCCAGGGGGTGGATCTCATGATGGATGCAACCGATAACTTCGATACTCGGCTTCTTATGAACGACATGGCTCTCAAGCATCATATTCCTTGGATTTATGGAGGATGTGTGGGTAGCTACGGTGTAACTTACACTTTTTTACCGGGTCAAACACCTTGTCTACACTGTCTGATGGGAACTGTACCGTTTGGAGGAGAAACATGTGATACAGCCGGCATTATTCCGCAGGCAGTACAAATGGTCACCGCTAATCAGACTACAGAAGCTTTCAAACTTCTTGGTGGATATCCCGAGGACTTGAGAGGAAAATTGCTTTCGTTTGATTTGTGGAAAAATGAATATGTAGCAATAGCAGTGGATCGTCTCAAAAAGTCGAATTGTCCTTCTTGCGGTAGCCAACCGACGTATCCCTATTTATCGACCTCTCATCGGCAGAAAACAGATGTTTTGTGCGGTAGGGATACCGTTCAAATAAGACCTGCCAACCGGATATATCTGAATCTCGCAGAGATAGCAGATAGATTTGCAGCATTAGGCGAGGGAAACGTAGAGTGGAATTCGTATCTGGTTTCCTTTAGTGTGGGAGAGCATCGCTTGGTGGTTTTTGCAGATGGCAGAGCGCTGATCCATGGGACAAAGGACGTGGCCAAAGCAAGAAGTCTATATCATCGTTATTTGGGCTAAAAACCATAAACCTTAAAGCAGAAAGCCATTCTTCAGAGAATGATTTTCTGCTTTTTTGTTACACTAATACAAATATGTTTAATGGCTTATAACAAACTTGTTCGTATCCAATATGTAATGCGATGTCCAAACCAGGTGGGTGAAAAAGATGAGCCCGTTAATTGTACTTGTGGATGAAAATGAAGCGCCCGCTGTATTCGTTCGTCCATTGGAGCAGGCAGGTTATCAGGTGGTTCATGTTCGTAATACGTCGGATGTACGCTCTTATATAGCTCAGCATCCTGTGAGTTTGCTACTCCTAAACATTAAAGATGAACAGGCGGGCACTCAAGGCTTGATTCGCATTTTGCAGCAGAACCATCCTCATGTCCCGATACTTGCAATGATTTCATCAGATGAAGAGGCACATATGGTTTCCTGCTTTGAACAAGGAGCTCATGATGTAATGGTAGTGCCCTTTTATCCTAGAGTTCTTCAGGCTAGAGTGGCTAATTTATTACGAATTTTTGGTGTTGAACGTGATGTGAAAAGGGCAATCGAAGCGGGGGATATACATATAGACACTGCAAGCAGAATGGTGAGCAGAGGGGAGCGAAAACTGGAATTAACTCCGAAAGAATTCGATCTTTTGCTACATCTGGCAATACATCTTAACCAAGTTTGCAGCAGGCAGCAAATTTTAAAAGATGTTTGGAAACATGATTATATCGCTGATACGAACGTAGTAGATGTGTACATCAGGCATTTAAGGGTTAAAGTAGATAGAGGACAAAAGTTTAAAATGATTCGAACGGAACGAGGTATTGGCTATTCACTCAGAACGCCAACCGAAGCAAAATAGCATAAGTTATATAAAAAAAGCCGGAACTTTTCGTCCCGGCTTACCTATTTCAAATGAGTGTTACATTACAGCACGCGACGTGCTTTAATGTATGTTCTTTTCCAGTTGCCAGAGTTTAAATCAGAGATGGTCACCCCAGGTCCGCCGTAAGTGTGTAAAATTTTACCCCCGCCCATATATACTGCTACGTGAGTAATGTTACGTCCTGTGGCACGGCTACCGCTTGAAAAGAACACTAAGTCCCCTTTTTTCAAATTGGCCTTGGATACGGCATGTCCGACTTTAGATTGTTGAACAGAAGTACGCGGCAAATCGACTCCGTATTTCTTGAATATGTGCTTCATGAAAGAAGAACAGTCAAAATTGCGTGTGGTGCTTGTGGAAGCTCCAAACTTATAAGGAGTACCCATATATTTTTTGCCGTAGTTAATTACTTTTTGACCTACGGTAGTAGTAGCAGTAGCAGCTTGTGCTGTATTTGTTCCCTCAATGGCAAAAGTACCAAAGCCGATCGTGGCAGCGACTCCTGCGATAATTACCTTTTTTATGATTTTATGCATATTCATGTTGTAAATACCTCCAAAAATTGATTTGTGCAATAATTTGCTGAGTTGCTAACTAACTGACAGCGTTGAGTATAACAGTTTTGAAGCCACCTAATAGTTGGAAAACTACTCTCAAATGCTTGAGGGACAAGGCTTACGTCGTAATTATTAAAAAACGATTAAAAATTACAATTTGTAAAAAATAAAATGATTCTAGAACCTGTGAAAACGGAAAAACCCTTGTTAATCAAGGGTTTTGAGTGGGTGAACAACTTTTTAAATAGTTACAATAATGTCATAATTAATCCTTGCTTTGAATAACGAGTAGTAGACCGCTTTTAATAGAAATTGTACCTTTTGCAGCCGTTAGCTTATTGCTAACACCACGTGATTGTCCCATTTTAAGGGTTGCATTATGAAGTGGATACATAAATCCTTCCAGTTGTATACCTGTTACTTCGGCGGTCATTGGAATCAGCGATGTATATGTATAGCCCATAGGCTGGATCTCGAGCGTTGATCCGGTCAGCTCGATATAATTATGTGCGTCCATGATAGCGCAACTAATATGATGCTGCATAGCCCGTACTAATATTTGAACATTGGCTAATGTGTGGTCCATCCGAGTACCAGTCACACCGAGCATGAGTACATGATCTGCTTGTTCGTCCATAGCGATTTCTAAAGCGAGTTCTGTATCTGTTAGGTCCTTAAGTACTGGATCACACGCAAGCATACGTTGGCTTGCTGATTTCACCCTTTCTTGTTCCTCCGAAGTAATCGAATCAAAATCTCCTACAGAGACATGAGGCGTAATACCGTGTTCTATCAGGAAAAGGGCACCTTTATCTGCACCTATAATAAAATCATCGGGTTGTATTTGTTGTAAATCTTCTTCATTAAGACGACCGCCTGAAAATACAATGGCTCGTTTTTTCCTCATATCCAACATCCTTTCTTTCTGTATACGGTCCCATATATACGATCATTTTAAGTATACCGCGATAAATATGGCTTGCACAATTTTGGAGGACCTGGCTACAATGGAACAGAAAAAAGAAGTGTGACGTGAATAGGAAGGGGAACGAAATGACTAACGTTTTGTTTGTGTGTTTGGGCAATATTTGCCGCTCTCCCATGGGGGAGGCAATACTGAGACATAAGGCAAAGGAACGGGGATTAGACGCAGAAATCCGGGTGGACTCGGCTGGAACAGGAGATTGGCACATTGGAAATCCTCCGCATGAGGGAACGCTAAAGCAGCTTAAACTGCACGGAATCAGCGAACAAGGCATACAGGCACGGCAAATAACGGATCGTGATTTTGACGCGTTTGATTATATTGTGTGCATGGATGACTCTAATGAACGAAATATGCGTAAACTTGCAGGTGGAGCTGATGCTGATATTCTAAAATTTATGGATTTGCTTCCCCAAGAAAAGTTAAGAGAAGTACCCGACCCATATTTTACCGGAAATTTTGAAGAGACCTATCGATTATTGGACGCGGGATGCGAAGCCTTGCTGGACAAGATCATAGAAGAAAAGCTATAATGTGAACGACAGATGACGGCAATCGTTGCCGTTTTTCGTTATACATTTTTGAAAGCGCAACCAAATCATAAAAAAGAGGAAGGAGCATTATGACCTCCTAGGTCAATGCTCAATTCCTCATCATGCTGGGATGTTTTTTTACTCAGGCACGATCCAAAAAATACATTAGCGCGTCAGGCAACTCGTTTTGCCAAAAGCCCCATAAATGTTTGCCATCCTTTTCACGGTAAGAAACTTCGGCGTTCCGCTCGCGCAGTAAATGTGCGCATTGACGGTTCAGCTCTACAAAGTTGTAAATGCCGGTATCACTCTCAAAAGCATCTTCCTGAAGGCCAACTGTCATCCAAACATTTAGATGCGACAGTTCTTTCTCACGGGCAATAATTTCTTGCGAAGCTTCATAGTAGGCACCTGAGAGGCTGATAATACGATTAAACAGCTCAGGATACAATAGCGCCAAATGCAAAGACACACTGCCTCCCAGTGAATCTCCAGCAAGAATGCGGGAAGCTGCATCTTTTCTTATAGGATACTTTTGTTCCACATAGGGAATAATCTCTTCTGCAAAACAGGCAGTGTATGCCTCAAAACGATTGCCGAAGGGAGCGTACTCCTGAGTTCTGATTTTGGTGTTCACTTCTACACCTACAATAATGAAGGGTTCCACGCCTTCATCCAGTATGAGACGGTTGGCGTGTGTTGCAATGCGTCCAAAGTTGAAGAATTCCTCTCCATCCTGACAGTAGACGACCGGGTAGCTCAATATTTCATTATAGCCGGGCGGCAAATAAATCCGAAGAATTCGGGTTTCGCCAAGTAAGCGGCTGTCTACTTCGTCTTTAAGGATAGTTCGTTTTAAATACCTAGAATCCGTCATTTTTCGTCACCTTTCTTGGGTATTATTTTGCATTAAGGATCACAATAAGTTAAGATTACCCTGATTGCAATAGATGTTTAAAATTTCAATCATGTACTAAGCTGTTATAGTAAAAAACACACCCTGTTACATACACAAAAATGTGGCAAACTCAAAAAAAATAACTAAATCTTTGACGCGAGCGATATAACAGGTGTATAATAATCCTATAACAGCGGAACTTGATATTCAAATTTTTTTGTTGAGGTGAAGAAAATGAGCAAGGTTCCTTATGAAGTTTACACAGAGGAAGTTGAGGCTCTGTCCGTGCTTTCTCCGGATGGTGAAATTATCAATAAAGATAAATTGCCTAAACTTACAGATGATCAATTGAAAGAAATTATGTATCGTATGGTATTTACACGTACTTGGGATGACCGTGCTGTTAACTTGGGCCGTCAAGGACGTCTCGGCTTCTACGCTCCGGTATCCGGACAAGAAGCAACAATGGTTGGTAGTGAATTTGCACTCCAAAAAGAAGACTTTATTGCACCAGGCTACCGAGATATTCCGCAACTCGTTTGGCATGGTCTGCCATTATATCAAGCTTTCTTGTATTCCCGTGGTCATCAACACGGTGGTCAAATTCCGGACGGCGTTAACGTATTGATGCCGCAAATTATCATTGGTGCGCAAATTCTGCACGCTATGGGTATTGCAATGGGCTACAAACTGAAAAAACAAAAACAAGTCGTCATTACATATACAGGCGACGGCGGTTCTTCCGAAGGTGATTTCTACGAAGGTCTGAACTATGCTGGTGTGTACAAGTTGCCAGTTATTTTCTTTGTGCAAAATAATGGTTACGCGATCACAACGCCATTCTCAAAACAAACAGCTGCTCTTTCGATCGCTCATAAAGCAGTAGCTGCTGGTATTAAAGGTGTTAAAATTGACGGTATGGACGTGCTTGCAGTTATTAAAGCCGTTCAAGAAGCTGCAGAGCGTGGCCGTAATGGCGAAGGCGCAACATTGATTGAAGCCGTTACTTACCGTTTCCGTCCGCATTCCCTTTCTGATGATGCGACGAAATATCGTTCTAAAGAAGAAGAAGGCGAATGGAATGCGAAAGATCCAATTGCCCGCTTTGCGAAATATCTTGAGAAAAAAGGTCTTTGGACTGAAGAAGATACAGCTCGCGTAAAAGAAGAAGCTAAGGCAAAAGTGAACGAAGAGATCAAAAAAGCCGAGAAAACAGAAAAAATGACAATTCCTGGCCTAATCGATAGCATGTTCGAAACTACGCCTAAGCATTTGGAAGAACAAAAAGCTGATTTTAAATAATTGAACTTGAAAGAGACCGGGCGGCAACCCGATCCGGTCTGCTTTTCGATTGACCTGAACTGAAATTGATCTGTCAATGTTTAAGGAGGAAATGAAGCAAATGGCACAAATGAACATGAAAGAAGCGATTCGTGACGCACTGCGCGTAGAGTTGAAACGCGACCCTAACGTCCTGCTTTTCGGTGAAGACGTAGGTCATGTAGGTGGCGTATTCCGCGCTACAGAAGGTTTGCAAAAAGAATTTGGCGAAGAACGTGTATTCGATACTCCGCTGGCGGAATCCGCAATCGGGGGTCTTGCTGTCGGTCTGGGTATCCAAGGGTTCCGCCCTGTAGCTGAAATCCAGTTCGTAGGCTTTATCTTTGAAGCGCTCGATCAAATGGCGATTCAAGCATCCCGTATGCGTTACCGTTCCGGTGGACGTTACAATTCTCCAATCGTATTCCGTACACCTTTTGGTGGCGGTGTTAAGGCAGCCGAGCTGCATACAGATTCCTTGGAAGGTCTTTTGACTCAAACACCAGGTATTAAGGTTGTTGTTCCTTCCAACCCTTACGATGCAAAAGGTCTTATGATCGCGTCTATTCGCGATAACGATCCAGTATTTTTCATGGAGCATTTGAACCTGTACCATGCATTCCGTGCTGAAGTTCCTGAGAATGATTACACAGTTGAACTGGGCAAGGCTAATGTAGTTCGTGAAGGTTCTGATGTAACGATCATTACTTACGGTATGATGGTACACACTTCAGTTAAGGCTGCTGAAGAGTTGGAAAAAACAAAAGGTATTAAAGTGGAAATCATTGATTTGCGTACAATCAGCCCGATTGACATTGATACCATTGTTGCTTCCGTTCAAAAAACAAATCGTGCCATCGTTGTTCAAGAAGCGCAAAAGAGTGCCGGTGTTGCTGCTGAAGTTATTGCACAAATTAACGAAAAAGCAATCCTGCATCTGGAAGCACCAGTTCTGCGTGTAGCAGGTCCGGATACCGTTTATCCATTTGCTCAAATTGAAGATACTTGGTTGCCAACGCCAACACGTATCATTGATGCGGTTAATAAAGTATTGGAATTTTAATTAAAGCACACCGTAAATTTGGGAGGTTTTAAACGTGGCAAAATTTGAATATAAATTCCCGGAGCTAGGTGAAGGTCTTCACGAAGGCGAAATCATCAAGATGCACATCAAGCCCGGCGACAAAGTAACTGATGATGATATCATCATGGAAGTACAAAACGACAAGGCTGTAGTTGAAGTTCCATGTCCGGTTAATGGTACGGTTCAAGAAGTATTTGCCAAAGACGGAGACATCTTCAACGTAGGTCAAGTTGTAGCTATCATCGACGCAGAAGGTGAACTTCCTGAACAAGAAGATGCACCGGAAGCACCAGCTGCTAGCCCTGAGCCAAGTGCTGCTGCGCAAGGCGGAGCTGCAGGTACAGCTAGATTTGAATATAAATTCCCAGAGCTGGGTGAAGGTCTTCACGAAGGTGAAATCATCAAGATGCACATCAAGCCCGGTGACAAAGTAACTGATGATGATATCATCATGGAAGTACAAAACGACAAGGCTGTAGTTGAAGTTCCATGTCCGGTTAATGGTACGGTTCAAGAAGTATTTGCCAAAGACGGAGACATCTTTAACGTAGGTCAAGTTGTGGCTGTCATCGCTGCTGAGGGTGAACTTCCTGAGCAAGAAGAAGCACCAGCTGCTGTTAAACAAGAAGAGGATGCTGCAAAAGGTGGAGCGAACACTCAACCAGGTGCAACACCTGCTGCTTCGAACAAAGACGTGCTGGCTACACCTAGCGTCCGCAAATTTGCACGTGAGCAAGGTGTTAACATCGCTCAAGTGAGTGGCTCCGGCAAAAACGGTAAAATCACTAAAGAAGATGTAGAAGCTTTCAAAAATGGCGGAGGCCAAGCGGCTATACCATCAGCGAAAGAAGCTGCAAAAGCGCAAGAGCCAGCTAAAAAAGAAGCGAAAGCTGCAGCACCATCCGCACCAGCTGCAGATTCGCGTGCTGAGGAAGAACGCGTACCATTCAAAGGTATCCGTAAAGCAATTTCCAATGCTATGGTTAAGTCGGCTTACACAGCTCCACACGTTACAATTATGGATGAAGTGGATGTAACCGAGCTGGTTGCTTTCCGTACTCGTATCAAACCAATTGCAGAGAAGAAAGGCACAAAAGTAACTTACCTGCCGTTCATCGTAAAAGCTTTGGTTGCTGCTTCCCGTCAATTCCCGGCTCTGAATGCCTCGATCGACGAAGAAGCTAACGAAATTGTCTACAAAAAATACTACAACATCGGTATCGCTACTGATACAGACAACGGCTTGATCGTTCCTGTTATCAAAGATGCTGATCGTAAGAGTATCTGGATGATTGCTGATTCCATTCGTGATCTGGCTGTACGCGGTCGTGATGGTAAATTGGCTGCCAATGAGATGAGAGGAAGCACGATTTCCATCACGAACATTGGTTCCGCAGGCGGTATGTTCTTTACTCCAATCATCAACTTCCCTGAAGTTGCAATTTTGGGTACTGGCCGCATCAGTGAAAAAGCAGTCGTGAAAAACGGTGAAATTGTTGCCGCTCCAGTAATGGCTCTTTCCCTGAGCTTTGACCACCGTATTATTGACGGTGCAACTGCTCAAAACTTCATGAACTATATCAAACAGCTGCTCGCTAACCCTGAGCTGCTTGTAATGGAGGTGTAATCAATGGTAGTAGGAGACGCTTCTCTGGATATTGACACATTGGTTATCGGTGCGGGTCCTGGCGGCTATGTAGCTGCCATCCGTGCCGCACAATTGGGACAAAGCGTATTGATCGTTGACAAATCTGAGCTGGGCGGTGTCTGTCTGAACCGTGGATGTATTCCATCCAAAGCTTTGATCTCTGCAGCTCATCAATACGAAGCAGCTAAACATGGCGAAACTTTCGGTATTACGGCTGAAAATGTAAAAGTAGATTTTGCTAAAACGCAAGAATTCAAAAACGGTGTTGTTAAGAAAATGACTGGCGGCGTAAGCGGCTTGCTCAAAGGCAACAAAGTCGAAGTTTTCAACGGTGAGTGCATGTTCATCAACGAAAACGAAGCGCGTGTATTCAACGAACATGAATCACCACGTTACCGTTTTAAAAATGCGATTATCGCAACAGGCTCCCGTCCTATCGAATTGAAGCCATTCCCATTTGGCGGACGCATTCTGTCTTCTACTGAAGCATTGAACCTGCCTGAAATTCCGAAAAGCCTGATCGTTATCGGTGGTGGATACATTGGTGCAGAGCTTGGACAAATGTATTCCAAATTCGGTTCCAAAGTAACGATCATTGAAGGTATGGATACTGTTCTTCCTGGCTTCGATAAAGATATGACTTCCATCGTTTCGAAAAGCATGAAGAAAACAGGTATCGAAATCTTCACTGGCGCTAAAGCGGAAAGTGCGGAACAAACTGATAAAGATGTAACAGTGAAATTCTCTGTTAACGGTGAAAGCAAAGAAGTAACTGCTGAGTACCTGCTTGTAACTGTTGGACGTCGTCCAAATACAGACGGTGAACTGGGTCTGGATTTGATCGGTGTAGAACTGGATGACCGCGGAATGGTGAAAGTTGACCACCAAGGACGCACAAGCATCCCTCACATCTTCGCAATCGGTGATATTGTTCCTGGTCTTGCTCTGGCTCACAAAGCTTCTTACGAAGGTAAAGTAGCTGCTGAAGTAATTGCCGGCCAACCATCTGTTGTAGACTATAAATGTATTCCGGCTGTTGTGTTCACAGATCCAGAATGCTCTAGCGTAGGCTACACAGAGACACAAGCTAAAGAAAAAGGCTACAATGTCAAAGTTGGTAAGTTCTCTTACGGAGCAAACGGTCGTGCTGTTTCCCTGAACGCTGCTGAAGGCTTTGTGAAAATCGTAGCTGACGCAGATACAGGTCTGGTACTGGGTACGCAAATCGTAGGTCTGGAAGCTTCCAACCTGATTGCTGAGCTGGGTCTGGCGATTGAAATGGGTGCTACACTTGAAGATATCTCCCTGACTATCCATGCTCACCCTACACTGGGCGAACTTGTGATGGAAGCAGCAGAAGTCGTAATGGGTCATCCGATCCACGCATTGGCGCCACGTCGCTAATTCCATTTCATTATCTTGTTTTTGGATTCATACATGAAAAAGAGGCAAGGAGCGCTATATGTGCGCTCTTTGTCTCTTTTTTTCAAACTTTAAGATTATTGGACTATCATGAAAATTCACACAGTACATGGTCAAAAAAGTACCCTACATGATAAACTAAATATAGATTAATGGTGTAGATCGAGAGTTTTCAAAATTAAAAATGGACAATACTGTTTTTTATTCATGCTCAAAGGAGAGAAACAACGTGCGCAACTACTTGGAATTGCTGGAGGATATTTTAGAGAACGGGGTAAAAAAAGAGGATCGGACAGGAACGGGAACATTATCTGTTTTCGGAAGGCAACTTCGTTTTGATCTGGCCAAGGGCTTCCCGTTAGTGACCACTAAAAGAGTACATTTGAAATCCGTTATACATGAGCTGTTATGGTTTTTGCGAGGTGATACCAATATTGCTTATCTCAAGGAGAACGGAGTTAGCATTTGGGATGAATGGGCAGATGAACAGGGGAATCTGGGACCTGTATATGGATCGCAATGGCGCGCATGGGAAACAACGGACGGACAACATATTGATCAAATTGCGAATGTCATTGAAGCTATCAAAAACAATCCGGATTCACGTCGACATATTGTCAGTGCTTGGAATGTGGCTGAAATTGAATCGATGAAATTGCCGCCATGTCATTTTGTATTCCAGTTCTACGTAGCTGGGGGAAAGCTATCCTGTATGCTGACGATGCGTTCAGTGGATACATTCCTTGGACTGCCGTTCAACATCGCTAGTTATGCATTGCTGACGCATATGGTTGCACAGCAGTGCGGTTTGGAGCCTGGAGAGTTTATTTGGTCAGGCGGCGATGTGCATATTTATTCAAACCATATACAACAAGTGCATACGCAGTTGGAGCGTGATCCTTATCCCTTGCCACAGTTGAAAATCCTGCGCAAGCCTGAATCCATTTTTGATTACACTTACGAGGATTTTGTTTTTGAGAATTACGAGCATCATCCAGGGATTAAGGCGCCTGTCGCCATCTGATTAGAGGAGGTGGAAAGATGAGCATTTCGATGATATGGGCTATGGCACAAAATGGTGTGATTGGTCGGGATAACAGACTTCCTTGGCGTCTTCCCAGAGATATGGCCTTCTTCAAAGAGCAGACGATTAATAAAACAGTACTCATGGGACGCAAGACGTGGGAATCCTTTGGCGGGAGAAGCCTAACAAACCGCCGCAACGTCGTTTTGACTCGAGATGAGAGTTATCAGGCGGAAGGTGCAGAAGTGATCCATACACTGGAGGAGGGGCTCCAACTTGCACAGCAAGAAGAGCTAATGGTCATTGGCGGAGCGGAGATTTATTCACTGTTTTGGCCACATGCGGATCGACTGATTGTGACTCGAATTGAGGAGACTTTTGAAGGCGATACGACGTTTCCTGAGCTGGATTGGAGCGGCTGGACTATAGTCAGTGAGACGCCAGGTATCAAGGACGACAAAAACTTGTATGACTACCGTTTTGTTGTTTACGAGAGAACAGAATAACATACAGGAATTCAACCTAGCTCATTTGAAAAATTAATAAACCATATAAAAAATCCTTTTGGCTGTAGATGCAGAAAGTTGCATAAGTTTTCATTACTTTTACGCTGTATTGTGATACAATAAATCAAATTCAATGAGAACAGACCCTTTCATAACACAAACAGACAAGTTCGAATTTGATTAGAATTCTGAATGGATGATCGGGGTTCATAAGCGAAGAGATGGGGGAACGTAACATGTCTACACCAACTGGATTTATGGAATACACACGACAGCTTCCTACAGACCGGGACCCGGCAGAGCGTATAAAGGATTGGGAAGAATTCCATAAGCATATGTCTGAAGAAGAGCTGCGTACCCAAGGGGCGCGTTGTATGGACTGCGGAACTCCTTATTGTCATACGGGGATGGATCTCATGGGAGCAACTTTAGGCTGCCCAGTTCATAATCTTATTCCGGAATGGAACAATCTCGTATATCGTGGTTTGTGGAAGGAAGCGCTAGATCGGCTGCACAAAACGAATAACTTTCCAGAATTTACGGGTCGTGTCTGTCCTGCGCCATGTGAAGGTTCATGTACAGTTGGCCTTATTGGGGAGTCTGTTACCATTAAGACAATTGAGGAAGCGATTATCGAAAAAGGCTTTGAGGAAGGTTGGGTCGTTCCTAACCCGCCGGAAAAACGTACAGGCAAACGAGTGGCTATTGTTGGCTCGGGTCCTGCGGGATTGGCTGCGGCAGCACAGCTTAACAAAGCAGGTCACAGCGTGACAGTGTATGAGCGTGCAGATCGTGTAGGTGGGTTACTGATGTATGGAATCCCATCCATGAAGCTGGATAAGAAGGTTGTACAGCGCCGTGTAGATTTGCTGGAGGCTGAAGGTATCCAATTCATCACGAATACGGAAATCGGCAAGGATATCCCTACTGAGCAGCTGATTGCTGACTATGATGCAGTTGTGCTATGCGGTGGATCTACAAAGCCGAGAGAATTCAATATTGAAGGCAGCGATTTGAATGGTGTCCATTATGCTATGGATTATTTGAATGGCACCATCAAGAGTTATCTGGATTCCAACCTCGAAGATGGCAACTATTTGTCCTCCAAAGGTAAGGACGTTATTGTTATCGGTGGCGGTGATACAGGTTCGGACTGTGTAGCTACTTCTTTGCGGCACGGTTGCCGGAGTGTCACTCAATTTGGCACACACACCAAAGCTCCGCTGGAACGTGATCCGATTGCGAATCCTTGGCCGCAGTTTCCGAATGTGTACTCTCTCGATTATGCACAGGAAGAAGCGAAAGCGTTGTTCGGTGAAGACCCGCGTGAGTTCTCCATTATGACAACCAAATTTGTGGGTGATGAGAATGGCAATCTGAAAGAACTACACACCATTCAAATTCAACGTATTGTTGATGAAACTGGACGTAAAATCTATCAACCAATTCCAGGTACGGAACGCGTATTTCCGGCACAAATTGCGCTGATTGCAATTGGATTTGATGGGCCTGAGCAAACGATTGTGAAGGAAATAGGTTTGGAAACAGACCGTCGCTCCAACGTTAAGGCTCGTTATGGGAAATATGTGACGAATGTGGATAAGGTGTTTGCTGCGGGTGACATGCGCCGCGGACAAAGTCTTGTGGTGTGGGCAATTAATGAAGGCCGAGAAGCAGCACGTGAAGTTGATAAATACCTCATGGGTGCTACTGTTTTGGTATAATTATAAATTTTTATGTTACGTTACGAATCAAGTAAAGGCTCCATCTTAGGATGGGGCTTTATTTGTGTTTAAAGCTTTATCACTAGTCGTTGTTGAAACCAATTTTCTAGTGAGGTATACAAAACGTTGTAAACTAAATGTTATATAAATTAACTTAAAATTAACTTTTTAATCATGTAGTTGTTATCTAAAATAATCATAACATAAATAAGGACGGCTTGTGTAGCCTTTTCAAAGAAAAATACATTTATTTTACAAAATAATTAGATAAAAACTTAAATTGCGTAATATAAATTAACATTAATATTACACAAGTTTGCTAATAGTGCAGTTTTATTTTGGGTTTTCTATATTTATATTGCTTTAAAAGGAAGATGACATGATCTTTTCCAAGGTTACATAAAATCATGACCTGAGAGAATCATGATATCTATGGTATAATAGACGTACATTGTTGAAGCGCTAGACTAAATGAATTTACAAAGGAGCTTTCGCCGGGAGAAGGCTCCTTTTGCATGAGGCCGGGAACCTGTGTTTTCATTTGCGTTCCATGTATATCTATGATTCATGGAGGAGAAACAGAAGGCCGTCAGGAAGGAATGGAATGAATGAAGACGTTGATTATTGCTGAGAAACCAGATATGGGGCGGACAATTGCCGCTGTTATGGAGCCGCGTGCTAAAAATAACCGTACCTATTTGGAAGGGGAGAAATACATTGTAACCTGGGCGATCGGTCATTTGTTGGGTCTGGCTGAGCCGGATGCTTACGATGCTAAGTACAAACGATGGAATATTCAAGATCTTCCGATTATCCCTGAACAATTCAAAATCGTACCTAATCCGAAAACAAAAGATCAGCTAAAAATGATTGGTGAGCTGGCCAAACGCTGCAATGCTATCGTGAATGCTTGTGATGCTGGACGGGAGGGGCAATATATTTTTGCGTTAATTCAGCAGCAGTTAAAGCTACGACAGCCGGTTAAGCGATTGTGGATCTCGGACTTGACGGCGGAAAGTATTGCGACTGGCTTTGAACGATTGCGAGATGCCTCGGAGTTTGAATTCCTGACTCAAGCTGCGCGGGCACGAAGTGAAGCGGACTGGCTGATTGGCATGAACGCCTCCAGAGCGTTCACAACACGACATAACACCTTGCTGTCGGTAGGACGGGTGCAGACTCCCGTGTTGGCACTAATTCATGATCGAGAAAAGGAAATTGAAGCATTTCAGTCTCAAACCTTCTATGACGTATGGGCTGAGTTCAAACAAGATCAGATTAAGTACAAAGGGGCATGGCAGGGTGATCGGCTGACGAATCCGGAAGAAGCTGAGGGGATCGCTGCGGCGGTACGCGGGAAAGAGGGTAAAATTACCAAATATGATACGAAGCAGACAAAGGAGTATCCTTTTAAATTATACGATTTGACGCTGCTTCAACGCGAGGCGAATGCCAAGTACGGTTATTCGGCTAAAAAAACGCTGGATGTGGCACAAGCTCTTTATGAGCGTCACAAGGTCATTTCCTATCCGCGGACCAACTCTAATTATGTGACAGAGCAGAATATAGACGGCATGCATAAGGCATTACGGATGCTGGGGACAGGCCCTTATGCTGATCTGGTACAACAAGCAAACCCTAATTTGGTCCATAAACAGAATAAATCGGTCTGCAATCCGTCTCGTGTTGAGGATCACCATGCTATTTTGCCGACGTTAAAAAGGCCGGGAACGCTAAGCAAGGAGGAACAAAATGTATATGACCTGGTTATTCGTAGGTTTCTGTCGCATTTTTTTCCGCCAGCTGAATATAAAATGCATACCGTAATGACGCAGGTGGACAAGCATCTGTTTAAAACTAATATTAAGGAGCTTCTGTCCTTGGGATGGAAAGTGGTTTTGAGCAAGGCTGATCAGGATAAAGGTAAAAAGAGCAAAACATCCAAAAAAGAGGATGAAGAGGAAACGGACGAGTGGACGGACAAGAAGTTTGAAATTGATGCAGGGCGTCCGGTAGATTGTGTTCGCGCTGAGATGAAAGAAAAGGCGACTCAGCCTCCTAAAAGCTACACGGAGGGCACATTGCTTAAAGCGATGGAAAGCGCGGGAAAGCAGATGGAGAATGAGGAATTACGCGAGGTTATGAAGGATGCTGGATTAGGTACACCTGCGACACGGGCCGCCACAATTGAACGATTAAAGAAAGTCGGCTACATTGAGATGAAGGGCAAAAAGATTCTTATTACAGATAAGGGAAAGATGGCTATTGACCTGATCCGTCATGCCGGGGTAGATCTATTAGCTTCACCGGAGATGACAGGTCAATGGGAACGCCGTCTTCATCAAATTTCCAAGGGTGAGGCAGCTCAGGAGAAGTTTATGGATAACGTTAAAAGATTTACGTTGTCCATCATTGATAAGGTAAGGCAGCAGCCACCTGCTCCCGCAAATGCCTTTGGCGAGGAGGCAAGGAGTAATCGCTCGGGAGGAAAGACGAACGCCCGCGGCGTAGGTACGAGTGGACGTGCCACCACCGCCAAAGGAAGAGACCGCACAGCATCAGGAGGCGGTAGCAGTGCAGGAAGTGCTGCGCTAAAGCAAGCATCGGCGCCAATAAGTCGCAGTTCGACTACAAAAGCAGTGCGGAGCTCATCTGATGGACAGTCAGATACTTCAGCGAACCAAAGGCAGGCGTTAGGCAGCTGCCCGTGCTCCAATTGCGGTGGAAGCATTATTGAAGGCCGCAAAGGGTATGGGTGTAGCCACTTTAAGCAGGGCTGTGGTTTTGTCATTTGGAAGGAATATGCGGGCAAGCAGATTACCGAAACGATGCTCAAGTCCCTGCTCGCCAAGGGGCAGACGCAATTGTTGTCTTTTAAACGTAAAGATGGATCGACCGTCAAAGCGCGGATTGTTCTGGATGTGCCAGGAACAGGACAACTTAGCGTTCGTGAGGATGCCTGAGATAGGAGCATCAACAAAAAAAGGACCCTATCCGAGGGTCCTTTTTTGTTGATGCAATTGTATGCTTTCGTGGATCACCCGTGGCACTTCTGTTAGCTTCTGTATAGTATACATCACAGAGTTCACGTTTTTTTGCAATTCAACCATATTGTAAATCCATTCTTTGGGCTGCTTAAGATACACAGCGTGAATACCTGCCGCAAGGGCTGGAGATACGTCGGTGCGTAAAGAATTCCCAATCATCCAGGTGATGCTTCGGTCCAAGCGATTCATTTGGATGATTTCTTCCAGTGCATCTACATTTTTATGCTGGCGAATGTAGATGCGGTCATCAAAGTAAGTAGCCAACTTCATTTGTTCAATCTTTCTTTCTTGAATGACCTGCTCACCCCCAGTGTAAAGATGAAGGGAATGCCCTGCTTTTTGGAGTGAATTTAACGTTTCGGCCATACCTGGATACGGTTCGATTTCCTGCTCGTACACACTTCGGCCAAGCGAGCGAAGCTCCTGCTCTTCCCGAGAATCCGTACGGCGTCCAAATTGTTCCGAGAAAAACTGGTACGTATCTATTAGGGATTGTGGAAAATGCTCGCTGGCAAAACCCACCTGATGAACTCCAGCCACATCAATTTCGATTTGTTTTTCACGGATCGAATTTCTTGTTAGGTTATGAGCTGCAAACCATTCCTGAAGCAAATCGAAAAAGTGGTTGAGAATAAGATCGAAATACTTGTTGCAGTGGACCAAAGTGTCATCAAGATCAAATAAAATGTGCTGCTTCGGATACGACATGATGCATACTCCTTCCAAGCCAAAGCTTTAACGGTGTTCGGTTTATAACTAAGTTGCGATTCAAATTACAATCCAATATAGGATTCCAAAAATACCTGCAAATCAGCCGCACCGTCGGGACGGATGCTGAATTTTTCCTTGTGATAGCGTCCAATGTGGATGCGGAGCAAGCCAGCCACACGCAAAATCATCATATCAGACATAAGTGTATCTTCCAATCGGCTTAAATCATGGCGCATGTCTTCGAGAGACTTAGGACCTTGAGCTACATAACGCAGAATACGCAGTCGTTGCGGATCATTGACAGCACGAGTAAGTCGTAGTAGAAGCGTAGGCGGTTCTTCCTCACTCTCCTCGGGGATATCTACCGGATACTGAATCAGCAGTGTGCGGGTATAAAAGCAGTATGAATTAATTGGGCGGTTATGGACGACCGGAAACAGCACCACTGTATCGAGATCTTCCATATGGGGCACAACTAGTCCAGCTGTCGCATATTCAACAAGTGCTTCCGGTTCCATTTTACTTAACAGCATGCGCTTTTCTGCAGCGTCTTCTTCTGCCAACACACGCAGTTCGCCTTCCAACGTCCGAAAGTAATCACGATCCCACAATCTGAGGAGTGGTGCATATACCTTACGAATGCGTAAAGATTCTTCAAAGGTTAAAAAAGGAATATGCGGAACAAGCAGCTCAAACATATCCTTGTCCGGTCCGTGATCCAAGTAAGAAATATAGTCGGATATTTCATCTGATTCCGGTCGAAGCAACGCCCAGGCATAGAGTGCGTCATAATCGCTAAAAGGGCAATCCTGAGCTGTAGCAAGCTCAGTACGAACTTCTTGTTGTAGTCGTGCATCCACCTTGTCGATCCATTCATGGCCCAAGTCCATATCTTGGACCCACTTTTTAGTTACATAGGCCATAAAGCTGCCGAGCAATTCATAAATTGGAGAAGTGTCTATTTTAATTTGATAACTCATGGAACCAAATGCCTCCTATTCTGTCTTCTAGCCCAGAGCGGTGAACGTAAATAAAGCCCGTCCATAAGCAAAACATGAGCATTTTGAAATTGCCCACTTATTTATTATGGCTTGTTCTGCCGGGCATTGTCCACTATAATATGAAATAGTGCGTTGTGACGTGAACTTGGTCGGATTGAACATACGAGGCTCACCAAATGGAGTCGGATACATACCAGACTAGCTCTATCCGTAAAATCGTCATCTCAGATGGCGATTTTTTTCTTTCTCTCTTTAATACACTAAAATTAACGCTAAAAACATCTTAATATGTAATATACCGATTTTTCAGATGGTCATGGTATACATCGTGATAAGAATTATTATTGATTATGGTATCAAATGCAAATCATTTCTAAGCATTCATTTTATGATGTTAATAATTTAATTGTTCGGGCAGGAGGAGCTAGGATGTCGTCGTCGTTACGTGTTCATTATTTTATTTTAATTGCAGTTATTATTGTTGCTGGATTATGTCAGGGTTTACTATTACCTATTTTGTCGATTTCTTTGGAACAAATGGGGGTTTCGTCTTCGCTAAACGGAATGAACGCGGCTGCACTGTATATTGGTTCATTTGCAATGACACTGGTGGCTGAACGGACTTTGGGATGGCTGGGGTTCAAAAAGCTGATGGCCGGTGGTCTTGTGCTTGTGCTCATTACGCTGCTGCTGTTCCCGCTAATTCCTGATATTCGGATTTGGTTCGTACTGCGTCTGCTCGTAGGTATTGGAGACAGTGCGTTGCACTATTCTGCGCAGTTGTGGATATTGCTAGTAACTCCACCAGAGAATCGAGGCCGCAACATTTCCTTTTATGGTATGTCTTACGGTCTGGGTTTTGCATTAGGCCCATTGGGATTATGGCTACTCGATTATGGAATGCTGGTTCCATTTGCTGCGTTGGCTTTTTTGTGCTTGCTTGTGTTGCTGTTAGTGTTAATCAAGCTACCTGACTCCAGACCGGAGAAGCAGGAAACTGAGGCGCGTCCCACACAAAGATTCCGACGCAGCTATAGCTGGGCATGGTACGCTCTGTTGCCTGCATTTCTATACGGTTATATGGAAGCGAGCCTGAACAGTAATTTTCCAGTCTATGGCCTGCGTATCGGCTTCCATACCGATGAAATTGCTGCTTTGCTGCCTTTCGTTAGTTTGGGAGGCTTAGTGTTGCAACTGCCTTTGGGTATATTAAGTGACCGTTGGGGACGTAAAAAAGTGCTAATGAGCGTAGGTATAGCGGGAGGATTGACCTTTATGTTGCTACCCTGGAGTGGTAATCATTTTATGTTCACTTTGGTATTGCTGACCATCGCAGGTGGATTGGTAGGCTCCTTTTTCTCACTTGGTTTGGCCTATGCAGCTGACCTGTTGCCCAAATCATTTTTGGCGGCTGCAAATGTGCTGGCATCCTTTCATTTTAATCTGGGAAGTGTGGTCGGACCTAATATTAGCGGAGGGTTGCTGGACATTGGAACTCAAGGCAGCATGTTTCTAGTCCTTGGAGGTAGTTACATTGTTTTTGGATTGTTAGGTTTGTTTTCCCGAAAAAGAGCACCGGCGGTTTAAAACTGCGGTTTGCATGGTATTTGTTTCACAATTACTATAAAATATAAATATGTATTGATGGCGGACAAAGGGGAATCATAGATGATTAAAATTCGGAAGCTGACCAAGCACGTGGGGCCTGAACGTATCCCGTTGCTTCGAGGGATTGATGCTGAAATTCATCAGGGTGAATTCATTGCTATAGTGGGGCCAAGCGGAAGCGGTAAAACGACACTTCTTCGCTGTCTTGCTTTACATGAATCTTGGGAAGAAGGCAGTTTAATTGTAGGAGGCAATGATGTACTGAAATCCGGGTGGACAGGCAAGATGAAATTAAAGCGGGAATGGGCATATCTGGAGCAAAATCCGCATCTTAATATGAATCGGACCGCTCTTAAAAATGTGCTCATTGGCAGATCGGGTCAGACCCCCTGGTGGAGAATGGTTACTGGTATGGTGCGTTCCGACGATTATATGGGAGCGATGGACGTTCTGGAGGATCTGGGTCTGCTGGATAAGGCGCATGATAAATGCGACAAGCTCAGCGGCGGCGAACGGCAGCGGGTAGCCACAGCGCGTGCTCTCGTTCACGGAGCTAAGGTTATTTTAGCTGATGAGCCTGTAAATGGACTTGATCCTGCCTCAGCAGCGCATGTACTGGAAACCTTTCGCAAGCTGTGTTCTGACGAACGAGTAACAATCATTACTGTACTGCCGCTGGAAATGGCTGAACGTTTTGCTTCCCGAATCTGGGGGCTGAATGAGGGCGAGCTGGTGTTTGATATCCAGGGAAGACGATTGACACAGGCAGAAAAGAACAAATTGTGAAGGGGACGGCAAGAGAAGTGAAAAAAATGCTGTTGAAAATGGTGGCGTGCTGCTGTTCCTTGCTGCTCCTTGCTGGATTTTTAAGCGGCTGTAATGTGATTAGCGATCCGATTTCGCTGATGCAGACACCAACGATGTCTGATGAGAAACAACAGCTGAATGGAGCAGTAAATACGCAATTAGGGGCGGTACAGCCTTTAAGGCCGAACGATCCGGATGATCCTACGCCAATTCGGACGGGAGATTTGAATAATGATGGTATAGATGAAGCGGTGCTCTTTTATGAAACACCAGATGAGAGCGTAAAGATACATGGTGCCTTGTTTGAAGATCAGGGCGGCACGTGGGTAAAGAAGCTTACATTTGATGGGGAAGGCACGGTGTTGGAATCATTTAAGCTTGTGGATTTAACCAATGACGGTACGCTTGATATTGTAGCAGGTTTTTCGAGCGGAGACAGTGGTGAAAACGGGGACCAGAAGGGCCTCATCGTGTACTCTTATACTGGAGGAACGTTGGAAAAAATATATGCAACGGGCTATACGGACTTCGTGGTAGACGATTTTAACCATAAGAAGATAGATTTGAACGGGGACAATCTGAATGACTTGACGATTATCTTGCTCCGTCGTAATGAATTTTTTACCGTGAAAACATTCCAGTTCAGCGGAGGGACCTTTAAGGAGATCGGATCGTTGGAATTGGACAGTCAGGCTTTAGGTGTCTACAATGTTGTCGCTGGTAAGGTAGCCCAAGGTAGGCAAGGGATCATTATTGATACAAAGATTGCCGAGACAACTACGGTTTCCAATGTTATCGTGATGGATCACGGCAAACTCAGAAAGCTCAATCTTATGGATGTTACCTTTAAGGATGCTACCATCGCCAGTGGTGATGTGGATGGTGACGGTATTCTCGAATTTGGGAATTTAGAGAAGCCTAAAGGTTGGAGCAACAGGCCGCTGGATGAAGTTCCTTATTTTGTATCGTTCTATCAGTGGGATGGGGCCAAAGGGACGATTTTCAAGCAGCAACAGTATCGTGATTCTAATGAACAGGTCTACTTCAGACTGCCGAAAGAGCTGCATGGCAAGGTGACTATTGATCCGAAGGTTTCCAGGAAAGACAGCTATTTGCGGTTTATTCTGGATGATACAGACAAAACAATAGCGGAAATTAAATTTTTCTCATTGTCACAATGGGAGCGAAACAATGAAGGCTATAGCCAATTGTGGCGAACGAACGCACAGGTAATTGGCATTAAGCGATCCAGCGAGCTGGAACCACGTAAAACCATTAAAAACAAGATGGGGGAAAGGCAGGTAGAATAGAGTGAGTAAAGTTTTAATCATGGAAGACGAGGAATCGATCCGTAGCTTTATCGTTATTAACTTGAAACGTAACGGTTTTGAGGTGCTGGAGGCGGCAGATGGGCATGAGGCTCTGAATATTTTGAACACGGTGCGGGATATTGATATCGCGCTGCTTGACGTGATGGTGCCTGGGATGGATGGTTTTGAGGTTTGTCGGAGAATTCGGGAAACGAATGAGCGTATTGGCATTATCTTTCTGACAGCCAAGGTACAGGAACAGGATAAGGTGTATGCCTTGTCTGTAGGGGCTGATGATCATGTGAGCAAGCCTTTCAGCCCGACAGAGCTGATTGCACGTATCCAATCGTTATTGCGTCGGGTAAATGTACATCGTGAAACAGCAGCCAAGGTGTCTTTCCAGTCCGGTCCGTTCACGCTGGATTTGATAGCTAAGCAATTTAAGAAAAACGGACAGCTGATCGAACTGACACCGACAGAGTTTTCGCTGATTCAGTTTTTTCTGGAGAAAGAAAATACGCCGCTTAGCCGAGATGTGCTACTTGACCACGTATGGGGCAAGGAATATATGGGCGATCCGAAAATTGTAGATGTGAATATCCGACGTCTGCGGCAGAAAATTGAAAACAATCCATCCGAGCCGGCTTTCTTACAAACCGTGTGGGGACATGGATATAAATGGAAAGGTCAGTCTCAATGATCAAAAAGGGAATTCGCCGACAGATTGTGCTTCACTATTTTTTCGTAGTGTTCTTGGCGCTTCTGTTAGTAGAAGTCATTTTTATGTTTGCACTCCGGTCATATTATTACGACTCCATTTACAAACACATCGAAAGCCGTATCGAATCGGTAAGTGAATTTGCATCCAAATTCAAAGAGCCAGAACAGTCTTTGCAATCGTATTTGTTGAATACATTTTCTCTGCCCTTCACTGAATTACAATTGCTTGATGAACAGGGAAATGTAATTGATAACTCGACAAATTTTGCTGCGGATCTAAGTGTGCAAACCAGTGATGTGACACAAGCCTTAGCTGGAGATACGGGCAAATGGATCGGAAAGCAACCCGGCACGGGACAGCAGGTGATGGCGGTATCTCAGAAACTGGACAATATCGTCGGAGATCAGGTGTATATTATCCGGTATACGACTTCGTTGGAATTAGTAAATGATAAATTATTCATCATTACATTATTTTCGGTGGGAATCATGGCAGCTGTACTGATTATTGTATTTATAGTAAGCACAGGGCTTGCCAATTCCATTGTCAGACCGATTAACAACATTCGCGATGTATCTGCTCAGATGGCACAGGGACGATTTGATGCACGTATTAAAGGCGATTATCGCTATGAACTGGGTGAATTGGCATCGACGTTGAACTACATGGCACAGGAGATTGTCCGAACCAATCAAATCAAGGATGATTTTATTTCTTCCATTTCTCATGAGTTGCGTACTCCGCTTACTTCGATTAAGGGCTGGAGTGAAACGTTAAATTCTGGCGGATATGACCCGGAAGAGACGAAAATTGGGATGCAGATTATTTCCAAGGAAACGGATCGACTGATTGGCTTAGTGGAGGAAATTCTCGATTTTTCCAAACTGGAGCAAAATGCCATGAAGCTCGTGATGGGAACAGTTGATCTTCGAGAGCTTTTGCAGGAAATTATGCTGAACGTATGGGCAAAGGCAGAAATGAAGCGGATCAAGCTTCAACTGGATTCCGAGGAAACGGCTTATCTCGTTCATGGAGACGGTAACCGTCTGAAGCAGGTATTTTTGAACATTGTAGATAATGCTATCAAGTTTTCGCATGAAAGCTCGATTATTTATCTGTCTCTTCAACGCATTAAGGGTAATATCGAGATATCGGTACAGGATACAGGGATTGGGATTAGTGAAGAAAACCTTGCCAGAGTAAGGGATCGCTTTTTCCAGGTAGACCACCAAAATGGGGGGACGGGTCTCGGATTGGCAATATCGCAACAGTTTGTTGAGCGTCATCACGGTCAGATGCTCATCAGAAGTGAATTGGGAGCTGGAACCACCATTACGGTTTCATTGCCTGCTCTGCAAGCAGAGTCATCCGTGGAACTACCACAACTCTCGGAAGGGCAAATTTAAAGTCAGTTGTAAGAGGTAATAAAAAACAGCCAGTCCTCACTATATTGGAGGGCTGGCTATTTGAAATTTTAGGGAGAGTTATGATGTAAAGCCTTCTGCACGCAAGCGTGTGTTACGCTCATAGGCTTCTTTTAGCATACGTGTAGTTTGCGGCCGTACTGCCATTTTACCAAATACTGTTTCATTGGGTCCGATAACCATAATTTCGCTCGGATTACCTTTAATCACAGCACCATCACGAATCACAGCACCTTCACCGATAATGGCATGCTCAATATGCACGTTGCGCCCAATACGTGTGTCGGGCATAACGATACTTTCCTTGATGGATGAGCCTTTTCCCACCTCGACGCCACTAAACACTACAGAGCGCTCAATTTGGCCTTCTACTTGGCAGGAATCATGCAGGAGGCTGTCCAATGACTGCATTTTACGACCAGGCACCTTTTGCGCGCTCAGCCTTGTGCGGCGTTCACGTGTATACATCGGCCAGTCTTGACGCTGAAGGTCAATTGCGCAATTTTCATGGAGCAGATCCATGTGGGAGTCCCATAGGCTTTTAACTGTACCTACGTCTTTCCAGTAGCCTTGGAATTCATAAACGTATAGAGATTCTTGGTCCGCCAGCATTTTAGGTATGATATCTTTGCCAAAATCATGACTGGATTGAGGATCCTGTGCGTCTTCCAACAGGTAATTTCTTAAGTAATCCCATTTGAAAAGATAAATCCCCATAGAGGCCAAATTACTTTCGGGTTTCTCCGGCTTCTCTGCAAATTCAGTGACACGCAGATCTTCATCGGCGCTCATAACACCAAAACGGTGTGCTTCATCCCAAGGAACCTCCATGACAGAAATGGTTGCCGCAGCTCCTTTTTCCTTATGGTAGTTCAGCATCTCGCGATAATTCATATAGTAAATATGATCACCGGATAAAATAAGCACATGCTCTGGATTTTGGCTGTCAATATATTCGATATTCTTATGAATAGCATCTGCCGTTCCTAAGTATTCAGCGTTACCTGTATTATAAGATGGAAGCAGGGTAATTCCTTTGTCATCCGTTTTTGTAAGGCCCCATGGAGTCCCATCCCCAATATGTTCGTGCAAGGATTCCGCCTCATATTGCGTCAGTACACCTACAGTATCAATGTTTGAATTTACGCAATTACTGAGAGGAAAATCGATGATCCGGTAATGACCGCCAAAAGGTACGGCGGGTTTTGCAATCGTTGAAGTAAGGGGAGCAAGACGGCGTCCCTCTCCGCCTGCCAGCAGCATGGCAATGCATTCTTTATTAAACATTTCGTTTCCCTCCCGGTTTAGTTGTCTGTTGTAGTACATACATAAACGGTATGGGGTACTCTTGAAACCATCAGGTATATAAGATTCCCCAAAAACTAAGGTTTATTTTTTTCCTAGTCATTTTTCTGTTCATTGTGGCTAGAATGGGGTAATAACTCAGGTCAGCTTTGACCCAAAAGCGAATGCATTACCGACTCATACATTTTTACTCACAAAACATAAAAGGGTGGTGACGTGATGACAGACCAAACTCTTCCGCAACAGACGATATCATCGGAAGATATTTATTTGTTTCATGAAGGAACGCTTTATCACAGCTACCGATCTTTGGGTTCCCACCTTACTGTGGAGAACGGAGAACAGGGCGTTCGTTTTACGGTCTGGGCTCCTCATGCTCTCCATGTCGGGCTTGCTACAGATCGCAACAACTGGAATGGGGAACAGGATTCCTTATATAGGGTTCCCAAATCCGGTTTTTGGAGTCGTTTTTTTCCGGGGATATCCCAAGGAACATTTTACAAATACGACATTACAGGTCCAAATGGTGAACGATTTCTGAAAGCAGATCCTTACGCCGTACGTGCTGAAGTAAGACCGGCTACGGCGTCAGTGGTAGCTTCATTGGATGGTTATGTTTGGAATGATGCAGCTTGGCGCCGTAAACGTAGAGCACCATATGGTAAACCTCTACATATA
Organism: Paenibacillus sp. JJ1683; assembly: GCF_053006485.1. Taxonomy (NCBI): domain Bacteria; kingdom Bacillati; phylum Bacillota; class Bacilli; order Caryophanales; family Paenibacillaceae; genus Paenibacillus; species Paenibacillus sp. JJ1683. Next base: position 3,116,703 of record NZ_CM129820.1, on the reverse strand, counting down.
TATGAGCTTCATCTAGGCACTTGGAAGCAAAAAGCAGATGGTACGTTTTATACATACAGGGAGATGGCTGAGCTTCTTGTGCCTTATGTAACAGATATGGGGTATACACATATTGAGCTGATGCCGCTGAGTGAGCATCCGTATGACCTTTCCTGGGGCTACCAACTCACCGGGTATTTTGCACTCACAAGCCGTTATGGTGAACCACATGATTTTATGTATTTGGTGGATCGTTGCCATCAGGCGGGAATTGGAGTGATTATGGATTGGGTTCCAGCTCATTTTGCCAAGGATGCTCATGGATTGAGACGGTTTGACGGATCGCCGCTGTTCGAATACGCGGACCCGCTAATTGCGGAAAAGCCCGGCTGGGGAACCCTGACATTCGATTATAGCAAGCCAGAAGTACGTTCTTTTCTGATCTCCAATGCATTGTTCTGGATGGATGTGTACCATATTGATGGTCTGCGTGTAGATGCAGTGACGAGCATGTTACGGCTTGATTTTGAAAAGCAGGATGGACAATATTGTCTCAATTCCAAGGGAGGGATTGAAAATGAGGAGGCTATCGCCTTCCTTCAACAGCTGAATGAGACGGTATTCCGCTATTATCCATACGCACTCATGATGGCAGAGGAGTCCAGCGCTTGGCCGATGGTGACCTCCCCAGTAAGCGATGGAGGACTCGGTTTTAATTACAAATGGAATATGGGTTGGATGAACGATACACTTGATTATATGGAATCAGAGTTTGATCAACGACCCGATCGCCATAATTTGCTGACATTCCCCATAGCCTATGCGTACAGCGAAAATTTTACACTGCCATTGTCACATGATGAGGTTGTGCATGGTAAAAAGTCGCTGCTTGATAAAATGCCGGGCACCTATGAACAAAAATTTGCCGGACTACGGGCACTTCTTGGCTATCAAATGACCTCACCAGGTAAAAAGCTTTTATTCATGGGAGGGGAATTTGGTCAATTTATTGAGTGGAAGGATGAGGATCAGCTTGACTGGTTTTTGCTGGACTATGACAGTCATCGGTCTCTGCACGCATATTCGAAAGCACTGAATCATTTATATCTTCAGGAGAAGGCACTATGGGAATTGGACCATTCGTGGGACGGCTATCAATGGATTGAAGCTGAAGACCGCGGACAGAGTGTGATTACGTATTTACGTAAAGGCAAAAAAGCAGGAGATACGCTGGTTGTCCTCATTAATTTTCAACCTGTGCCAAGAGAAAATTATCGAATTGGGTTGCAAAAGGCAGGAAGCTATATGGAATTACTGAACAGCGATCATAAGGACTTTGGGGGGAGTGGTCAGCTTAACTCTGGGGTGATACGTACTTCCAAAATCCCTTACCACGGCCAGCTTCACAGCTTGGAGGTGACGATTCCACCCCTAGGCATCGTTATACTCAAGAAAACACCACCACGTAGGTCTAAAAAAGTAGATTAACCACATAAGGAGGAAGCACATATGAACATTTTGTTTGCGGCAGCAGAAGCACATCCATTTATTAAAACAGGCGGGTTGGCTGATGTTATTGGCGCACTGCCAAAGGCACTTCATCAGGCAGGATGCGACGTCCGAATCATCTTACCTAAATATGCGGGCATTCCCGATACCTATAAGAAGTCTCTGCGTCCGGTAACGGTCAAGCATGTAGCTGTAGGCTGGCGTGATCAGTATTGTGGAGTAGAGGAGCTGACGTTGGACGGGATCAGGGTTTATTTTATAGATAATGAATATTACTTCGGTCGTGACGGTATTTACGGTTACATGGATGATGGCGAACGCTTCTCCTTCTTTAACCGGGCGATTTTGGAAGTGCTGCCTGAACTGAATTTTCGGCCGGATATTGTGCATTGTCATGACTGGCATACGGCAATGGTTCCGCTGCTTCTGAATGCCGATTATCGACATTTGCCCTTTTACAACGATATTCGCACGGTGTTTACGATACATAATCTGTTGTATCAGGGTGATTTTCCATATGAGGTCTTAACGGAGCTGCTTAACTTGGATGGAAGCTATTTTACTTCCGAAGGTGTGGAATATTATGGCAGACTGAATTTTATGAAAGGTGGGCTTACTTACTCCGATCATGTCACGACCGTGAGTCCAACCTATGCAGAGGAGATTCAAACTGAATTTTACGGATACGGACTGGAGGGTTTACTTCGTAAATTAGGAGAGCAGGGACGCTTAACGGGGATTGTGAATGGAATTGATACCCAAAGCTACAATCCTGCCACAGACAACCGTATTTATACAAAGTACCGCACAAGTCTGGCAAAGAAAAAGGAAAATAAAATTGCCTTGCAAAAGGAGCTAGGTCTGCCGGTCCGTCCGGACGTACCTATGATAGCAATGGTAACTAGACTTGTGGATATGAAGGGGCTAGATCTGGTTACGAGAGTGCTTGACGAAATCTTGTATTATGACGATATTCAGTTTGTCGTGCTGGGAACAGGGGACCCGGCTTTTGAGCACTGGTTCCAGGAAGCAGCGGGACGGTATCCTCTGAAAATGTCGGCGCAGCTTACTTTTAGCGAGCCACTGTCACGAAAAATATATGCGGCAAGTGACATGTATCTTATGCCATCGAGGTTTGAGCCTTGTGGGATTAGTCAACTGCTGGCGCTTCGTTATGGAAGTATCCCTATAGTGCGAGAAACTGGAGGGCTGAACGATACTGTACAGGCTTACAATGAATCCACAGGTGAAGGTAACGGTTTTAGTTTCACGAACTATAATGCACATGACATGCTGCACACCATTCGTCGTGCTGTTGATTACTATCGCCAACCTGAGCATTGGAACAAGCTTACACAGACAGCCTTTGCAGGAGAGTACAGTTGGGATGTATCGGCCGAGGCTTATATGGATATTTACCGTTCGCTAGCAAAGATTGATGGAACAGAGTAGGATACCATATTTGTGCTAATAAAAAAGGGAATCCCTTTAGCCAGTGTCTGGCTGAGGAATTCCCTTTTTTGCTGCGGTCAGTCGCCCCCGCCACCACAACTGCTTCCACATGAAGATCCGCTGCTACAAGAGGAATGACTCCCAGAATCGCCTGAATCGTGGTGAGAAGAGCCTCCACCATGAGAACTGTCATGGGAGGAATGATGGTGCGAGTGGTGTGTATCCCAGTTTGAGCAGCCGCTTGCAGAGCTACAGCCGGATGAGCTGGCTAGGGCGGCACTGCTTGTAGAGTCTGGGTGCATGTGTATGGCAAATTCATCAGGCCGATACCATGAATACCACACAACAGCCAGTAGCAAATAGTCAACCTGCAAATAGTTGATCTTGGGGAGCTGCTTGCCCTCAGGATCATTTACAGCTTTATTTACCCGCTCACGGAGGTGTTGGACTATCTTATGAATCGCTTGTTGTGTCTGCTTTGAAATGCCTATATTTTCACTTATATTCCATCGGTCACCTACTGGCTGCGCTGAAGCTGTCAGGTTGTAATAGTGTGAAAGCTCATCATTCGGTAATGGATGATTAAAAAAAGTTCCCCACAAACTGGCGCTATAGCGATTCCAGCCAAAGCATTCCACATACAACCAGTCAAACCACGCCCGCTCCTCTGGCATCGGCTGAGAGCCGCCCGAATGGGGAGCATGGTGAAGCATACGACCAAAAAAAGCTTCCGAGAACTGCTGGTATTCGCGCGTAAACATTAACATTTCGTGCCATATTTCATCCACATCACTACTGAACATAGGCACTCGATTCATAATCGCGCATAGCATGAAGTATCGTTTTAGCTCATGCCAGCGCCAGTCATATTCTTGTTCCGTCAGATTAGGGTGGGCTTCCATGACACGTTGCTTTACGTTGTGAGCATAGGAGGCTGGAATGGATCGCTCCAGCAGCTCCTTCAGCTCCGTAATTTCTGGATGACGCTCTTGCGTGAGTGACGAAGGAGACGGGGAACTAAGGAAAAATGCATTCCGGCGGCGCGTGCTTCTGTTTCCACGATTCCTGCGTATTGCTCGGAATATAAACCAAAAAATGATGAGGTCAACCACAATAAACAACGTCCAAAAGCTACTCATACTATTCATAAAGGCACTCCTTTCTCCAAGAAGACGGCATTTCCGATTTTAGCTTTTGCTATTCAGTAGAGCGAATTCTTCTTTAATCTGTGCCAGCAGCTCAGAACTTGTGATTACATCGCAAGCTGTCCATGCCAAGGTCCTCGCGGCCAAGAGCATTCCTTCCATTGCGCGGTCCTGCATCGCCAAATCGCGGAATTCTGGTGTATGCAAGGCATGCTTCTCGTCAATAACTTGAATGTACGGATGGATCGCAGGGCAATGAAGTGATACATTTCCGATATCCATAGAGCCATGATCTTCGCCTTCCGTAATATCTTCTTGCGCAATACCAGCCTGCACCAAATTTGCAGTAAAGGTGTCGGAGAGTACACCGTTAGTCACCATTTCATCATAAGAAGTCTCATAATTGGAGGTTTCCAAACGACACCCGGCTTGTAAAGCAGCTCCTTCAGCAATTTGAATAACACGACGGGTAAGCGGGTTCAGTTCTTGGCGTGTCGCGGCTCTCACGTAAAATTGAGCTGAGGCGTAATCAGGAATAATATTGGCAGCCTGCCCACCCTGATTAATGATGCCATGGATACGTACTGTACTTTTCACCTGTTGCCGAAATGCGTTGATCCCATTAAACGTTTGAATCACAGCGTCCAAGGCATTAATCCCTTCGTGCGGACTGGCCGCAGCATGAGCGGATTGACCAAAAAATTCGAACTGTACAGCATCAATCGCCAGCGATTTTCCTGATTTTTCGTAGCGATCGAAGGGATGTGTCATCATGGCTATGTCGCAATCATCAAACAATCCAGCCGCCGCCATCGGAACTTTTGCACCGCGTGTTTCTTCGGCAGGTGTGCCGTATACACGTACTTCTCCACCAGTCTCGTCGATGATCGATTTGAGACCGACGGCAGCGCCTGTACTCATCATGCATATCAAATGGTGTCCACAGGCGTGCCCTAAACCTTTCAGGGCGTCATATTCTGCCAGAAAAGCAACAACTGGTCCAGGCTTGACTGCTTTGTAAGTAGCAATAAAGGCCGTTTCTATACCCAATATGGGTGCCTGAACTTCAAAACCGTGAAAGGCAAGTTCTTCTTTTAGACGGGCAGAGGCCAGGAATTCCTCGTTTCCAAGTTCAGGGTTTGCGCCTATATACAACGAAATGTCCTTAAACCGCTCGGCATGCTGTTCAATGGTGTGTTGAATGGTCTGTTTAAAATTCATGCTGAAAACTCCTTTATATATGCTGTAATGTAGGTACTGCGATAGATATACTAAAATTGTACTATAACATTCATTGCATAATCATGCATATTCATTTATAATGACACAATCTTATTTATTATAAAGAATTTAAGGAGAGAAAAAAAGATTGAAAAAGGCATATCGTTTTACCGCCCTGGTTTTGACGGCGGTTATCTTGCTGTTGGCTGGTCTTCCTATGCTCACTGCATACGGATCGGAAGGAAAGCCACAGAAAAAACTTGTAGTGGGTATGAGTGCTGACTTCCCGCCGTATGAGTTTCACAAAGTTATTAACGGTCAGGATACCATTGTCGGGTTTGATGTTGAAATCGCCAAGGAAATCGCCAAGGATCTGGATGCAGAGATGGTCCCAGAGGACATGAGTTTTGACTCTTTGCTGCCTGCTCTGCAAAGTGGTCGCGTAGACTTGGTGCTGTCTGGTATGACACCGACGGATGAACGCAGAAAGAGCATTGATTTTTCGGATGTATACTATCGTTCCAAGCAAGTCATTATGGTACGTCCAGAGGACAAAGACAAATATTCAACGATGGCTGCTCTAAAAGGAGAGAAGCTCGGTGCGCAGAAGGGGAGTATCCAGGAAGAAATTGCGCAAAAAGTGCCTAATGCTTCTGTAACCTCATTGGATAAAATATCCGATCTGGTACTCCAGCTTCGGACCAAGCGTATCAACGCGGTTGTAATCGAAGATACCGTTGCTAAAGGATACACGCTAGACGGTACCGTAACACTTGCCAAAGCAGTACCTGAAGATGAAGGAGCAGAAACTGCTGTAGGCATCCGTAAAGGAAATGCGGAATTGCTTGCTTCAGTAAATAAAACGTTGGCTCGCCTGAAAGCGGACGGATCGATTGAGAAATTTTCTACAGAAGCGAGTGCACTGTCTGCTGACAGACAGGTTTCTTCGAATAGCATTGTAGATATATTTTTGAAATATCGCAGTTTCTACGCTACGGGTATCGGCTACACTCTATTGCTGTCTGCGCTCGGAGTACTGTTCGGATTCATTATTGGGCTGATCATATCCTTGCTGCGGATGAGTGGTATTCGTATTATCGAGTGGCTAGGTACCGCATATGTAGAGATACTGCGCGGCACACCTATGCTGGTGCAGCTTATGATTATTCATTATGGAGTTGCTTTGACGTTAGGTGTTAATTTTACGCCACTCCAGTCCGGTATAATTACGTTGTCTCTGAATAGTTCGGCATATTTGGCTGAAATTTTCCGTGCTGGTATTCAGGCCGTAGACCGTGGACAGATGGAAGCTGCCCGCTCGCTCGGGATGGGACGAGGCAAAGCGATGCGTCACGTTATTTTACCGCAAGCATTTAAATCTATATTGCCTGCTATTGGTAATGAGTTCATTACGATCATTAAAGAATCTTCTATTATTTCGACCATTGGGATGGTGGACATTATGTATCAAGCCCAGGTCATTAAGAATATTACCTACGAAGGCTTAAGTCCGTTCGTAATCGCAGCCGCTATTTATTTTGTAATGACATTCAGCTTATCTAAGCTGTTGGGTTTATGGGAAAGGAAGTTGAGAGCCAGTGATCACCGTTAAACAACTGCGTAAATCATTCGGTAAGAATGAAATTTTAAAAGGCATTGATATAGATATCGCCAAAGGTGAAGTAGTCGTCATTATCGGCCCGAGTGGTTCGGGGAAAAGTACGTTTTTGCGTTGTATGAATCTGTTGGAACAGCCAACAGAAGGGGAAATCTTGTTTGAGGGTGAGCCGATTACGGCCCGTGGTCATAATATTAATGCGACTCGGGAGAAGATGGGGATGGTTTTCCAGCATTTTAATCTGTTTCCACATAAAACAATACTGCAGAATCTGACGCTTGCACCAACGCAGGTGAAGAAGCAATCGGGGAAAGAAGCGGAGAAAATTGCGTTGGAACTCCTGCGGACCGTGGGTCTTGAGGATAAAAAGAATACCTACCCGAACCAGTTATCTGGCGGTCAAAAGCAACGTATAGCGATAGCACGCGCTCTGGCCATGCAGCCGCACGTAATGCTGTTTGATGAACCTACCTCTGCCCTGGACCCTGAAATGGTTGGAGAGGTTCTGGATGTGATGAAGAAGCTCGCTGAAGGCGGCATGACGATGGTGATCGTGACGCATGAAATGGGCTTTGCTCGTGAGGTAGGAGACCGAATCATCTTTATGGACAACGGTCAAATTATAGAGCAAGGTACGCCGGAGCAAGTTTTCGGAACTCCAAGCCATGATCGTACCCGTGATTTTCTGGCTAAAGTGCTGTAAGAAAATGCTTTTATGAATTATTGACAAAGCCCTCTCGTGATGATATTTCACGGAGGGCTTTTCTCCTTTTGTCACCATATCTCCATATTTTCGTAACAAAAAACCGATTTTTGATGACAAAATTGTAATGGATATAGTATGATGTTCAAGGTTCCCAACATTTTCATGCAGATAAGGTTACAAAATTGTGATATTATGCAGTAAGCCAAAACTTACCGGGGCAGCAGCAATGATAACAATTACTCAGGTGCTGGGCTCAAACCATGGGAAGTGCGGGGGACGTAACAACGGCAATTATTCCAATGCGTCATATAGATGTTGTGGAATATGCCTAGGGGTGAATTGCACAAGCATAGGGCTTCTCCTGAGTCCGAATCCGACAGCTAACTTCGCAGGCATAACAGAGGAGGTACATATCTTTGAAACACTTAAAACATATTGGAAAAACCATGAAATTTGCGGTGCTTGCCGCAGCGATTGCAGGATTGGCACAGACAGCTGGAGTAGCAAATGCTGCTTCGCTTCATACTGCCAAAGAAGGCGATACTTTCTTTTTGCTTGCTCAACGTTATGGGGTATCGGTAGATGACTTGACGAAGGCTAACCCGGATATTGCGTCCAACAACATATATGCAGGTCTACAAATTAAAGTGCCAGACGAAAAAAGTGTGAAGGCGGCTTCGGATTCGAAACCACAGCTTCTTACGGAGAAAGCACCAGCGAATGAGAGGCCAACAATTGAAGCATGGGGCAAAACATTCAATTACAGTAAAGTTGTTGATGTTAAAGCAACAGCATATTCAGCCGCAGCTGATGAAAATGGCAAATGGGGTGCAGTCGATTACTACGGTAATCCGCTTAAACTGGGTACAATTGCAGTAGACCCGAAAGTCATTCCTATGGGGACAAAGGTGCTAGTTACAGGCTATTCCCATCCCGGCTTGCCAGACCATTCTTTTGTAGCCGTTGCCCGTGATCAGGGCAGCGCTATTACCGGAAAGCGGATTGATATCTTTATCCCTGGCAACAAATCATTCGTGAACGACTTCGGCTTCCAAAATGTGAAACTGTACGTTATTGATAAATAGCATTGTGCATATATTTGATTTCATTAAACATAATATATATTATGTAAACTTAATATTATAGCACACAACATATAACTGGGACGACTTCTTATCAGTACGGTCGTTTATCGCTAAAAAAGGCTGTCTTACAAGCAGAAGCACTCTGCTCGTCAAGGCAGCCTTTTTACGTTGTTGGTATATACGAGGCTTAGACATACTGTTATTTTCGTTCCGATGTGTGAAGTAGCCGGGGGACTGTGACAAACTTGTAGCCCTTAGCTTTTAAAGAGTGGATTAGACCCGGCAAAGCTTGGACAGTACCTTGCAAGTTGGAACTTTGACCTCCACCTGCATGCATTAAAATAATGGAGCCAGGTCTGGTAGCCGGGATCACGTTACGCTGAATCTGTGTTTTGCTTAATCCCTTCCAGTCTAGAGAGTCCACATTCCAATTGACGATCATGTACCCATGACGACGCGCCCACTGAATTTGAGGCTCCGTGATTTCACCATAGGGTGGTCGTATTAATCTGGGCCGAAAACCTGCGCTGGCTTCTAAAATGCGTTCTGTTTTTGTAATCTGGTGGCGAAAGCGTTCTGGTGTGGCCTTCCTGAAATCCGGATGAGTATAGGAATGGTTTCCTATAGCATGACCCTCGCGGATGATGCGGCGTATGATCCCCGGATGCTTTTCCGCACGATGGCCGACGATAAAAAACGTAGCTTTAATACCGTTTGCGTGTAATACGTCCAAAACCTGCGGCGTATACCTTGAATCGGGCACATCATCAAAGGTTAAGGCAATTTGGCGGGTGTGCGGGCCGCACATTTTAAAAATGTCCGCATGCTTTTTTCGTAGCATCGCTAATGTTGGAGTAGCTCGATCTTTACTTTGATATACCGAAGTAGCGACAGTAGCTTCCTTGGGATGGGGCGTTCCGATGTTGGGAGGCGTGTCAGCGTGAACGGGAAAACTTGAAAATGCTAGTAACAGTGCTAAACATGGCAACACTCCCCTGTACCGCATTTGTATTCCCCCTTTCCGTGCAGTGGTACCTAGTGGTGCTCTCAGCTATTATGTACCTGTCCTATTAAAATTATGCTGGTGATTGAGTGAAGTCCTACACGACTGAAGAGAAGCACATCATGAAGCGGATATCCGTGAAGATGACGAAGTAAACGGACATATTCTCTTAAACATGACCGAAAACTGGAGCATTTTCGTAAGTTTTAGCCTTACAAAGGATTCGGTATACCGTGACAGCTGGTGTATAATGGGGATGCTATTCATAATGCTACAGACTTGGAATTGAGGGAAGGATGGATAAAAGTGACCGACTTGTTTACTCCTTATCAATTAAAGGGGCTTTCTTTAAGAAATCGGATTGTCATGCCCCCAATGTGCCAATACAGCGTGGAGGCCAAGGACGGCAAACCGACGGATTGGCATTATGTCCATTATGTGAGTCGCGCGGTAGGAGGGACTGGACTCATAATTGTGGAAATGACAGCGGTTCATCCGGATGGGCGCATTACGGATCGTGATTTGGGCATTTGGAGTGATGAACATATTCCTGCATATCGTAAAATGGTAGAGGAAGTCCACAAGTATGGTGCCAAAATTGCCATTCAATTAGGCCATGCCGGACGCAAGGCTGAAGATGCTGAGCCACCTGTAGGCCCGTCTTCGATCCCCTTTAGTGAACGATTTAAAGAGCCGCACGCTTTAACGCGAGCAGAAGTCAAGGAACTGGTTCAAGCCTACAAAGAGGGGGCGCGCCGGGCGGTAGAAGCTGGTTTTGACACGGTAGAGATTCATGGCGCTCACGGCTATCTAATCCATCAATTCCATTCTCCTTTAACCAATACCCGAGAAGATGAGTATGGGCAGGATTTATCACTGTTTGGTGTTGAGGTGATACGTGCTGTTAAAGAGGTACTTCCTGCTGATATGCCTGTGCTAATGCGGATATCTGCCAAAGAATATGTCCAAGACGGATATGATGTTGAATACATAGCAGCCATAGGGGAACGATATCGTGATGCGGGTGTAGACATTTTCCATATTTCTTCTGGTGGTGAGGGTCCGATTGGTTCCAGCGGAGGTCCGTCTGCGCGTGCTGGTTATCAGGTGGATTTGGCTCATACCATCCGTGAGAAACTGAATGTGCCTGTCATTGCTGTCGGCTTATTGGATGATTATGAGGATGCCCGCCGAGTCGTTCAGCACAATGAAGCTGATCTGGTAGCCATAGGGCGTGCCATGCTGCGTGATCCCTATTGGGCGCTGCATGCATCACGGGCGCTAAAAGTACAGGCGGATATTCCAGAGCCTTATCTACGCGGTTTTTAGATATTTCTGAAACCTCTTTGCAAAGCTTGCGTAAACATGTGTACAGAGCTTAAAATTTAAGCATTCAATTCTAGGAGGAACTTCACATGTCTATTTTCAAACGATTAAGAGATCTTACGATGTCTAACATTAACGCCATTATCGACAAGGCAGAAGATCCAGTTAAAATGACGGATCAATACATTCGTGATATGCAAGAGGATCTGGAAGACGCAGAGAAAGCGGTAGCCGCTCAAATTGCTATTGAAAAGAGATTTAAACAGCAATACGAAGAACAGGCAGCTTTGGTGAAAAAACGCGAAGAACAGGCTCATACGGCTGCAAAAGCACAAAATGTGGATCTTGCTCGTCGTGCGCTGGAAGAAAAGAAATCTGCCGAACAAAAAATGAACGAGTTCCAAGCTGGTTATGAGCAAAACAAAGCTGCAGCTGACAACCTGCGTGGTAAGCTGGATGAAATGCGCAGACAGCTGACTGAAATGAAAAACAAGCGCGAGACACTGGTTGCCCGTTATAATGCAGCTAAAGCGCAAACCGAAATTAACAAAGCGATGAATGGTTTTAGCTCGGATACGGCAACTGCTGGATTAAAGCGTATGGAGGAAAAAATGCTGCAAGCAGAAGCACGTGCTGAAGCGAGCAACGAAATGGCTTCCAAGGAAAAATCGCTGGATGAAGAGTTCAAAGAGCTGGATAAGAAAAGTGCTGTGGACGACGAACTTGCTGCTTTGCTGAAACAATACGAAAACAAATAAGAACTTTTAAGCATTGCCGCTAGTGTGGTGGCTCAGTAGGCGAAGGAGAAACGTTATCTCCTTCGCTTTTCCCTGCCTGGGGGCGTAAATCAATATATGTAGTCAAGAAGATGTGGAGGATGGTAGCAAATGCATTTTTTAGAAACGATGAAAGCGATGCTGGTATGGACGGGCGCAGGTGCTATTTTGCTGTTCGTATTAATGTATGTCGATTCTTTATTTACAAAGTATAAGGATTTTGCCGAAGTAAAAGCCGGAAATATGGCTGTAACAGTCCGGATGATTATGAAGCTGATTGCACAAGGATACATTTTATCGGGTTCAATTGCTACAGCTAATAATTTGCTCGAAGCGCTTGTGTATTCTGTGATTGCCTTTATCATCTTGCTTGTTTTGGAAGTGATTGTGCGTCTGCTGTTGCGGTACTGGGCACAGTTTGATCTGGACAAAGGTACCCAAGAAGGTAAAATTGGTTTCGGTCTGTTTTCAGGAGCGCTGCATTTGGTGGGTGCCTTGATCATTACAGCATGCTTCTAGGCAAAGTAAGGAGGAAATATGACCATGAGTGTATGGAAACGAATTTCAAATCTATTTGCCAAGCCTGAACCGCCGAAAGCGGAAAAAAGCATGCTTCACTTAAATCCTGGGGATATTTGTGAAGTGTCGCTTGTCACCTATGAAGTGGTAGGTCGTGTACATAATCGTGCCCGGAATGCCGTTGTTTTGACGCTTCAGGATGGTAATCAAGTGAGTTATCTTCATATTGAGGAACGGGAAACACTGCAATTCGGACTATATCAGGCTATCGATGGCAGACTAGACAACCCGGAGGAAGTACCGACCATTTTAGAACTGGATGATACAACGTATCATTTGGAAGAACAGTATTTTGGGCATGTTACCGTTATGGGCCGTGCTCCTTTCCGGCAGGGTGGAGAGCAACATGTTTGGCAGTACCAGTCTGATGATTACCATCTACTGCGGGTAGAGTGGCAGGACGGTCGCTTTATGCTTTATGAAGGAGAAGAAGTGATTACCGGAGACGTCAAGGTTATTCGGGCTAGCTAGGAGAGGGTTACACATGGGCAAACGCACCTGGCAATATGCATTAAAGGTCATTGTGGCGCTGAGCTTGTTCGTATCCGTGCTAAGCGGCTGCGGGGCGCCAAATGTGAAAGATACGTATCCGCTGGAATCCGTTAGTGGTAGCGGAAACTCGACCTCGTACGTATATCGGGCGGCAGGCAAAACGGTTCCCGAAGTAGCGGAGGAATTGAAAGAACAGCGTACACCGGAACAAATATCGCCTCAGAGCAATGAGCGGATGTTTCTGGTATATAGCGATGAATGGTACCATTTGCAGCAAGATCCAGCTAAGAAGGAAGATACACTCATTGAAATCGACAGTAAAAAGTATGTCGAGCAAAATTACAGTTCCAGCTTTCTAAAAGGATACTTAACTGCAACTGTGCTGGATGCTCTGTTCGATTCATTGCGGGGGTCTGGCTCCTATCGAGGTTATTCGAGCAGAGATGTATACCGACCTTCACAAGGGCAATATCGTGCTCCAACAGCACAGGAGAAAAAAGCGATTCCGCCGATAACGGTGGAACGAAAAGGTTCAGTTACCCGTAGAGGGAAAAATTCGGATTCCAGCGTTGGATCAAGCGGAAGTCTATTCGATCGAGGCTCCAGCAGTTCACCGAGCAGAGGCTCGATTTCACGTGACCGAGGCAGCAGCGGTGGTTCCAGCATATTTGATTCACCACGCAAATCTTATAGTAAGCCTAAAACACGCAGCGGCTCAGGTAAAATTAGCCGGCGAAGTCGACGATGATAGGTAATATTTTATTTTCTTCTAAAGTTGTTTGCGGAACTGTGGAACTGTCTTGCACAGTTCCTTTTTTTGTTGTTTAACATTTACTAATGTAAATTGAATGGATGCTCCCTCACTTCGATTTTATTGCCGTCTACTTTGACCTGCGATCAGGGCTTATGTGCTCAATGCCATCTTCTTCAATGATATTGCTTTTTTTGATATGGAAATGACGAGCTATCTTTTCTATAGCACCCATCCGTGGTTCAGAAAGTCCGCTCTCCCAAGCTGAAATTGCTTTATTGGTAACCCCAGCGATCTCAGCAAGCTCTTGTTGAGTCAAATGATATTTTATACGTAATTTTTTAAAATTGTCACTTAAAGCCACAATAATCCCTCCACCCCAAATTAAGTAGATTATAACCTTGATATCGAAAAAAAACCAACATAATACATTGGCAAAAGCAACGTCGCTCACTTGGGGTGACTTTTTTTATTAGCACGAATGGATGTCGAGTTTGAAAAAGAAAGCCAGGGGAAGAAAATTTCATCTTATATTCATACAAAAAATTCCAGTTTACTAGATTATTTCATTGCCACATCTATTAGTAAAATATACAATTACATCAGGCGAAATAGGAGGATGATGTAACTGTGTTATCTGCTTTCTTATATATTATACTTGGTTTTTTCGATGCTTTAGCGGCAGTTACTTTGGTCTTGAAGCTTTATATGCTTCCCGTGTGGGAAAATCGAAGAAAAATAATTTTTTATGCAATGGGCATAGCCTTGTTTTCCTTTCTCATGAGAGAAGTTATAGGCATGCCTAAATTTGATTTTCCGCTTCAGTATTTGTTAATGGTTCTCTTTTTAAGATTTGGTTTAGGGATCAAAACATATCTTGCGGCTTTTTCTGCTGGTTCCGGTCTTACAGCTTACATTAATCTACAGTTATTTGTATATATCTTTGCAAACTTTTTCGGAGTAGCACAACCAGGTGTTATAAGTGATACAGCTGGCTCTTCCATTTACGTTATACAGCTAGCTTCTATTTTTACTGCGTACTTTATTTCTTTTGTCATGGGGAAATACAACTTTGGTTTCTCATTTATCATTCAGCCCCCACATGATTTTTTGAAAGGTGAAAATTACCTATCACCCCTTAATAAAATGTTCATTATAGGCTCCTTAATATCATTTGTCACGATTCTTGTTACTTTGTATATGCTCTATAACTCCAATACGATAGGACTACTTTCCATCTCATTGCTGACTTTTGGAATTTCGTACTTCTTATCAGAGAAAGGAGATTACGAGGATGCTAGAAACGCTATCGAGGCACATCGCATCAGAAATAAAGAAAGCTGATCCTGATGGACCTACAAGTGTAGAAGTGATGGAGTATGCGATTGGTGTGAAAATTACCGAAATCTCGGCAGTACTTATGGTCGCAGTTATGGCCTGGATAACAGGACATTTTTTGGGGGCATTACTAGCCCTAGCTACGATCATGTTTGTAAGGAGATTTTCAGGAGGGGTACACTTCAGCAACCTTACCCTTTGTGTCTGTTTTACAACGGCCATATGTGTAACTATACCTTTCGTCTCTTTAAGTTTATCAACGATTTTGATAATTAACACTTGTTCATTATTAATGTTTGTAGTATATGCTCCCAATCATTTTATCTATATTAACAAGACCAAACATCACAAATATTATAAAACGATATGTATTTTGGTTTGCATATTAAATTTTTTTATACAATCTCACATAATATGTTTATCTTTAATTATACAAGCATTCAGTATTCTTCCTTTATGGAAAGGAGGTGAGCGAAAATGGATAAGAAATTGGCGAGAGCTTTAAGTATAACCCTTGGTAATTACGCTAACGAGTCTACCAAAAAAGAAAAAACAATTTTTGGCGCTAAACCTGTACCAGCTGAGCTGAAGAAAACAGAAAAGAACTGAATTTAATGGAAGAGGGAAAGCGAATCCTAGCTACTCCATTGCTTGATGACAATTCACTTGGAGATTGCTCTTTTTTTTGTGAGAATCACCTAGTTGCGATTGAATTGTGGAAGCCCAAAAGCAATTATCACATCCCGCTTTTTCATACTTCTCATGGAAGATTTACAGTTCCCACCACCCTCCATGAATGTTCCGTAGGCTTACCCACTTTTTGCAATTTGGACGGATCTAATTTGGTTAACATCACACAAGTGGACAAGATCGTTACGGGAGATTATGGAGGGGGGCAGGTTGTTTTTAAAAATCAAGACATTAAAGAAAGTATAAATTCAGCAAATTTATCTCGATGGAAACAAATATATGAGAATGCAATGAATGCCGATAGAGAAATTCGTTATATTTTCGGATCGGAAATTAAGGTAGTGGGTAAAGCGGCAGTGAGCGGTTTTTTTAAAGTAGGGAATATGCTTAGTGTGGATATGTGGGAACCAAAAAAAAATTATTATGTCCCGCGTTTTCACTCTGGAGATCGCTCTTATTCAATCGGGCTAACCGCACAAGCTTGCAGGGAAGCTTTTCCGTATCTATATCCTGCTTATAAAGACACCCTGATAAACCTAGAATTGGTTTGTGAGATTGAGTCTAACGCATTTGGAGGTTTGGTACGATTCGAAGGATCAGACTTCACTTGCTCGATGTCTCATAATAAACTTAAAGCACTTAAAAAATTGTGGAAATGACCCATGAAAATTCAGGGGTCATTTTTGTTACCAGATTTAAATGAATAAGTCAATAATCAGTTAGACTAGGATAAGCCGGACGGGTTCGATTTAATTCGACATATTTCCCGTTTTTAATCATTTTCTATGTGATAAAATTTGATTATGAAAAAAATAACAATCTTTTAAATTAAGGTAAAAACAATCTACATATAAGAAAAGGAGGGTGAAAGCGGGATATATAATGTAAATGCCGGCATGTACAAACGGCCCGAAGGAAATGCCTGTTTGTCAGGCAAGTTCCCACTCATATAAGTCCTCAGCTTTACACTCTAATATCCTAGAAATGAGGACTGCCGCCTCGAATGACATTTTGTCACGTCCCGCGATCCAGTTGGATATTTGTTGCCGCGAATATCCAGTTCGTCGGGCGAGCCATGATTGAGTGCGTCCATGAGATTTGAGCTCCTCTTTCAAAAGGCATTTCCCCCGAGTAAGTTTTTGCACCTTACTTGCTCCTAACAGGGGAAAAGTGTTTCGTTCAGAGTATACAGGTAAATTACTTTTTTATCAATTATATTGTGGAGTTGATTGGATGGTTGCAGATAAAAATGAAAATGTAACTTGCACTAGCTTTTATACAATAAAGATGGCACGACTCGCTTCAGGTTATAGTGAGTTAATAGCTTGCAATATACTTGGTATGTCAATGAATGAATTAAAACATATAGAGGAAGATTCATCGGATTTAACAATAGCTCGAGCGCAGCAAATGTCCTCGTTGTATGAGGTTTCAATAGATTCAATCTATTTCGGTAAAAATAATCTAACTTAATATACGTAGAAAACTGACGTAATGACATGCAAAACTAAAAAGCAAAATCTACCAAAAACAGCCGCGATATGATATTCAGGCTGTTTTTTGGCGGATAGAGACTTGCAGTATCCAATAAACACCGTTCGGATTTGCCAGATAACGGTTTTAGCGTTATAACAGAAAGAGGGTATTTTAGAAGAACGGAGTGAGAACATGAATCAGACGCCATTAAACACAGAAAAATTCCAACGTAAAGCAGTTAAGGTGGAAGAAGCACAAAGCAGGATAGCTAGCTATGTTCAACAGGGTGAAAGGGAGGACGTAGGGCTCGAGCAAGCACATGGTCGCTATCTGGCGATGGATTTGACTGCGCCACATCCGTATCCCCGCTTTCGTCGTTCTGGTATGGACGGCTATGCGATCCTTGCCTCGGACACTGAAGTCTGTTCGACCGGTCAGGAAATCTGGCTACACGTGATTGATGAAATTCCTTGTGGTACCGTATCGGACAAGCGGGTGGAGACGGGAATGGCAGTCCGCATCATGACAGGAGCACAACTACCTGAAGGAGCGGACACGGTGGTGATGCTGGAGGCGACACAGCTGCGTGAGGAAAATGGACAGACATATGTTGGCTTGAAGAAGCGTATGGAAGTTGGCAAAAATGTGACACAAATTGGTCATGAGATTAAGGAAGGTCAGCTTTTGCTCAGTAAGGGAACTTACGTGGGAGCGGGGCATGTCTCGGTACTGGCTACTTTTGGTGTACATCGGGTGCCTGTTTACAAGAAGCCAAGGGTGGCTGTCTTTTCCACTGGATCAGAATTGCTCGCAGTGGATGAGCCGTTACAACCGGGGAAAATTCGAAACAGTAATACATATATGCTGGCTTCTCAAATTAGAGAGGCAGGAGGAGAGCCGTTCATTCTGCAAGCCATTCATGATGATTTGAACCTTGCTCGTGCTTCTGTCCGAGAAGCGATAGCTGCCTATGATATTGTGGTTACGAGTGGTGGAGTGTCGGTGGGTGATTTTGATATTATGGGTGATCTCGTACGACAGGAAGATGTGAATATGCTGTTCAACAAGGTTACGATGCGTCCAGGTAGTGTAACCACAGCCGCAGTGATAGACGGTAAGCTGTTATTTGCGCTCTCTGGCAATCCCGGTGCATGCTTTGTAGGCTGTGAGCTGTTTGTACGACCAACTATTCAAATGATGTTATCTTCGGCACATCCGTATTTGCAAACCTGGACGGCGAAGCTAGGAGCAGATTATACGAAGGTAAACAACTATACCCGCTTTGTACGCAGTTCTCTGGAGATACGTAGTGGGCAAGTATATGCGATTCCTGCGCGAGTAGATGAATCCAGTGCTATGGTTACGATTAAGGACAGCGATTGTCTGATCGTAGTTCCTCCCACAACAGAAGGCTTGCACGAAGGTGAAGAAGTGCATGTACTGGTGCTTCAAGGTGGACAGGTGACGTGAAAACGAAATATCCATTTATATGTCAAATCGTCGGATTCAAAAATACAGGAAAAACAACCTTCCTCGGAGGTTTGATTCGTTATGCGCAGCAGTCAGGACTACGTGTAGCTGTGATCAAGCATGATGGTCATGAATTTGAGATGGATCATGAAGGGACAGATACGTACAAGCACCGACAGGCGGGTGCCGAAGGCGTAGCGATTGTTTCGGCAGGAAGAACTGCCATTTTAGAGGAACATAGTCGGCCTGTGATCGGACTCATCCGGCATTTTCAGGCCTATGACTGTGTGTTGCTGGAAGGTTTCAAGCAGGAAAAATATCCGAAGCTGATCATGGTGCGGGAACAATCGGATGCGCAGCTTGTTCAGGAACTGACAAATGTACAGGGAGTAGTAGTTTGGGAGTACCACATGGATTGGGCTCAGGACTACTACTCAGATGAACAAACGGTGCAAATATTTCCTGCCGATGCCAGCGAACCGGCAGGCTGCTGGCTACTCGAACAGATTCAGAGGCACAAAATGGGATTCCAGACAGAGCAGGGATGAGAGGGCCACTAATTAGCGGAGTCAGTCTGAGTCTCTATCCGTCGTTCGATCGCCTGAGACATCGTTTTGTCAGTCAGGTGGGCATAGACTTCCGTTGTTTCTGTCGAAGCGTGACCCAGCTGTTCCTTGGTTTTGTAAATATCATTTTGTAAATAATAGTCAGTAGCAAAGGAATGACGGAGCTTGTGAACGGTCAAATAGGGCTTGCCGAACCGCTTGGCGTATTTGATGATCATTGCTTGAATCGCTCTTTTAGTCATCCGTTTGCCCTCAGCCCTGCCGTTGGGTCGCGCGACAAAAAGAGCTTTTTCTTTTTTTGGAGCGCGATAACGGGTATGTCTTAAGGATAAATAAAGTGCGAGATCATCTTTGGATTGCTCGCGGAAATATACTGGCGTTTTAAAAGTTTCATCGTTATTTCCTTTACGGTACACATACAGCAATTTATTGTTTATATCGAGATCGTCCATGTTCAAGTTGACGATTTCGGATACACGCAGTCCCGAGTTCAGAATAAGACTTGCGATACAGGCATCTCGCTCCTTGTTCAATTCATAGGAGTATAGGGCTTGCTTGTTATCAGCCAAATCTTGTCCATAGCCTTCATAAATATAGCCGATAAATTCAAGCAGTTCTTCCTCTTCCAGTATTTTCCCTTTGAGCTTGGCGGCCGTATCCTTGGGTTTATGTACGCGCTTAATTTCGACTTTGGCCATAATATTGCGCTTGAGCAACGGATAAAAGTTTTCATCCTCAGCGATTTGGCTCAAATAATGAAAGAGTGAACGCAAGGACGATAGCTTACGTGAAATGGTGATGCGGGAATTGGAGCCTTCGCGTTTGGTAGACAGGAACAAACGAAAACCTGTAATGCTATCCATATGGAGTGTCTCTAATTCTTCCAGTGTCACTTGGGCATTCGTTTCTCCGGCAGACAAGCCTTCCGAGCGAAGCCATGAAAAAAAAGCTTCGTAATCCCGCACATATTCCAGCAAAGTAGAGGGGGATAGGTCGGGAAGCTTGTAATCCATAAATTGCTGTACGTACCATGGCAAATCCGGCAACTTTTCATCCAGTTTGCGCCGGTCGATGATCTTTTGTATGTTCATAGGGTTCACCTCGTCCGGTCATAATACATGTATTTTAGCATATTTTGAACAGCACTGGATGGGAGTAATCAAAGTAAAGAACAAGCTGACCGCCAAGAGAGGTGAAAGTATGGGATATAATATCAAATCAGAATTGAAGCTGTCCATAAAGAGTGTACCAGAGTCGCAGAAGGACATTATTGTCCAGCTCATGCAATTTTACTTATACGATTTTACAGCCTATCTGCGAATTGATGTCACTGAGAAGGGGACATTCCCGGCTTATCCAGACTTGTATCAATACTGGACGAGCGGCGAACAAAAGCTGCCTTTTTTGATCTGGAGACAGGATATTCCTGTGGGCTTTGCACTCGTTGACCGAATGTCTAGCAATCGAGAAGCTGACTATTACATGGCTGAGTTCTTTGTACTTCGTCCTTATCGACACAATGGCGTGGGCACTTGGGCGGCTCATGAGCTGTTTGGACGTTTTAATGGGCGATGGAAGGTGACTCAGATGAGCACGAATAGACCAGCCCAATCCTTTTGGCGCAAGGTCATTGGAAGCTATACGAATGGTGAGTATAGGGAGCAAACACATCCAGTACGAGGGAATATAAGTCAGTTTTTCAATACATGAAAAATTCATAATAGAAAACCACCAGAAAAAAGCCGAGGAGAATATTTTGTCGGCTTTTTTGTTGTCATTTCAAGCCTTCTGTTCATGGATCGTTCCAATTAGAACTTGCATTGACATTGGTAAAAACGCAGGTATACAGTTATTTGGTAATTCATATATAACTTATTGGAATCATTTATGGTAAGATAAGGATAGAAGTATATAAATTCAATAGGAAAAGAGGGTAATATGCTGGAGAAATGGGTTCAGGAACTAAAAGATGGTGAACAAGAACTGATTGCGTGGAGAAGATATTTGCATCAGCATCCAGAGCTTTCTTTTGAGGAAACGAATACATCTGCATTTATCGCAGACCAATTACGCTCTTTTGGTATTGAAGTAAGAACGAATGTTGGGGGAAACGGTGTGCTCGGTTTTTTAGAAGGCGGGCAGCCAGGTAGAACGATTGCATTTCGTGCTGATTTTGATGCACTTCCTATTCAGGATGAAAAGGATGCGCCTTATAAATCGACCGTTCCCGGTGTTATGCATGCTTGTGGACATGATGGTCATACAGCTGCGTTGCTAGGAGTGGCACGAGTGTTAAGCCATCACCGTGAGACACTGAAGGGAAAGCTTGTGTTTATTTTTCAACATGCCGAAGAAAAACCGCCTGGCGGAGCCAAATTCATGATTGAGGATGGTTGTCTGGATGGGGTGGAAGCAGTATATGGTATTCACCTTTCCTCGGAAATTCCACTGGGCAAAATCGGCTTAAAGAGTGGGCCGGCAATGGCTGCTGCCGATGCCTTTTCAATTGAAATCAACGGCAAGGGCGGACATGGCGCCAGACCGCATCAGACAGTGGATTCCATTGTTATTGGAAGTCAAATTGTGAACGGACTACAACAGGTCGTGAGTCGCAGAGTGGACCCTACGGAATCAGCAGTGTTAACGATTGGGGTATTTCAAGCAGGAACTGCCTTTAATGTAATTGCAGATAAAGCCAAAATTGAAGGGACCGTACGTACGTTTAATAAGGATATACGCAAGGAAGTCGAAAACGAAATTCGTAGTATCGTAAAAGGTCTAACGGATGCTTATCATGCGGGATACGAAATTGATTATTTGAATGGTTATCCTGCTCTGGTGAATGCCGAGGCCGAAACAGAACGGGTACGTGAGCTAGTCAGTAGGCTGTATGGAGTAGATGCTTTTATGGACTTAAAACCGGCCATGGGAGCAGAGGATTTTGCCTATTATCTAGAACAACGACCTGGAGCTTTTATTATTGTGGGCGCTCGTAATGAGGATGAACGAACCCATTTTGCTCACCACCATCCTCGCTTTGATTTTGATGAGCGTGCGTTACTCATCTCAGGACATATTTTTTTAGCGCTGGCGCTTGAATATTTGCAGTAATTTCAACCTATTAATGAATAGCCATAGCATTACGGAAGCCCGAACCGCGCATAGCGCGGTTTTTTGCTGTAAATCAAAGTATTTTGGTACCTCGTTCGAATGAAATTTAAAGAAAATAATTCATTATATGAAAAATTCATATTAGTAATTTATAAGAGGTATCAACTGTAAGTGGAAGCCAACTCTTTTATTACAAGTTATCAAGCAGAAGATACTATTACATTATCTTGATTTTTCACACAAGGAAATGAGAAAAAGATGACGAATCTTTTGAGCAGACACCGATGTAAGCGCTAACAAAAAAGATTGCAAATCTATTGGATTACTGGAGGTGAGCTTGAGAGAACGCTTGTTTGATTGATGAATGGAATAATAACGATAGGAACGAATCCGCAATTGACTGCTTACTTTTAGCTCGAAATGACTTGCATTTTTAAATGATTACGGAGAAGGAGGTTGAATTCATTGACTAAGGCAAAAAGCAGGTTGAGAATTGTATGTTTGGCGCTTATAGTAGCGGGTGCTTCCTGGACAGGCATGATAGCACCCACCCATGCTGCTCCAAGTGACGATTATACTTGGAAAAGTGTCGTTACAGGCGGTGGAGGTGGTTTTGTACCTGGTATTATTTTTAATGAAACGGAAAAAGATCTGATCTATGCCCGTACAGATATTGGAGGAGCTTACCGCTGGAATCCTGCGAGTGAAAGCTGGATTCCGCTGACGGATTCTGTGGGCTGGGAGAATTGGAACAAAAATGGTGTCGATGCACTAGCCACCGACCCTGTGGATCCGAATCGTGTATATATAGCTACAGGCACGTATACTAATTCCTGGGATAAACAAAACGGGCAAATTATGCGCTCTACCGACAAGGGGAATACGTGGCAAACTACAAAGCTTCCCTTTAAGGTAGGAGGCAATATGCCGGGACGCTCAATGGGTGAACGTCTGGCAATTGATCCGAATAAAAACAATATATTATTCTTCGGAGCTCGAAGTGGTAATGGATTGTGGAAAAGCTCCGATTACGGGGCGACCTGGAGCAAGGTGAGTAGTTTTCCGAATCCGGGGACGTATGTACAGGACCCTTCCAATGAATACACCAGTGATATTGTCGGTTTAGCCTGGATCACTTTTGACAAAAAAACGGGCTCTTCCAGTAAAGCAACACAGACCATCTATGTGGGTGTCGCAGATAAAAAGCAAAGTGTCTATCGCAGTACTGATGGCGGGACAACCTGGTCTGCTATAGCGGGCCAGCCTACAGGCTATTTGCCACATCACGGCGTTTTATCGCCAGATGGCGACCTGTATATTTCTTACAGCGATGGAGCTGGACCGTATGATGGAACAAAGGGTGAGCTGTGGAAACTGAATACAGCCAGTGGACAGTGGACTAACATTAGCCCCGTTGCCAGCAGCAGCGCAGACAATCATTTTGGATATGGTGGACTGACAGTGGACGCCCAGAAGCCAGGTACACTTATGGTTGCAACGTTGAATGCCTGGTGGCCGGATGAAACGATTTACCGCAGTACTGATAGTGGGGCAACCTGGAGCCCTATTTGGGAATTTGATGGTTATCCAGCTCGTAAGCTGAAGTACAATCTGGATATATCCGGTGCGCCTTGGCTGACTTTCAATGCCAATCCTGCACCGCCGGAAGTATCGCCCAAGCTGGGCTGGATGATTGGAGATCTGGAAATAGATCCATTTAATTCAGATCATATGCTGTACGGCACAGGAGCTACGATTTATGGCTCTAAAAATCTGACCAATTGGGACAAGGGAGGTAAGCTGGACATTTCGGTAGCGGCTAAAGGGGTAGAAGAAACGGCGATTTTGGATTTGGTGAGCCCTCCAACTGGAGCTCCTCTGGTGAGTGCAGTGGGTGATGTCTCCGGATTCAGACATGATGACCTGTTCAAGGCTCCTGCTAAAATGCTGGATAATCCAACCTTTACAAGCAGCGAAAGCATTGATTATGCCGAGTTAAGCCCTTCTTTTATGGCTCGGGTAGGTAAAGCGGACTATAAAAAAGATCCAAACGCCAAATCTATCGGATTATCCAATGATGGCGGAGCGAACTGGTACAAAGCTAATAGCGAGCCTTCCGGTACAGCAGGAGGAGGCAGCATCGCTGTAGCGGCAAATGGTAATGGATTGCTGTGGAGTACATCGGACAAAGGTGTATTTTATTCCAAAACCGGAGGAAACTCATGGACAGCAAGCACGGGAGTTCCAGCTAATGCAAAGATCGCCTCTGACCGAGTAAATCCTAACAAATACTACGCGTTTGCTGCTGGGAAAATATATGTAAGTGTTGATGGAGGCGCATCCTTCACACCATCCACAGTTACTGGTTTGCCAAGTGTAGGGAATGCAGATATTGGTGCTGTACGAGGAGCGGAAGGAGATGTGTGGTTTGCTGGAGGCTCCGAGGACGGAGGGCCATACGGCTTATGGCATTCCAAGGATTCAGGTGTTACATTCAACCAGCTTGATCAAGTGCAGGAGGCGGATTTTGTAGGCTTTGGCAAAGCAGCACCCAATCGTACGAATGCAGCAGTGTTTATCGTTGGTAAGATTGACGGAACTCGTGGATTTTATCGTTCGGACGATGCTGGCGCAAACTGGGTACGCATTAATGATGATAAGCATCAATATGCTCGTGTGACCACCATTATTGGGGATCCTCGGGTTTACGGACGTGCTTATCTGGGAACGAATGGCCGCGGCATTCTGGTGGCAGATCGTGTGGGTGGTGATCAGCCATCTACCGGACAAGCAAGTATTACACCGACGGCTGCAACTTATGGAGTGGCTAACAGTAATACCGATATTACTGTCAGGCTTACTCTTAACGGTAATACACTAGAAGCGATCAAGCAGGGAAGTGTGGCACTGAACAAAGGTGAAGATTATACGGTTAGTGAAGAAACAGTTATTCTTACCAACAAGTATTTATCTAAACTTCCTAAAGGAGAGACAACGCTCAACTTCCATTTTAGTACAGGCAATGATGCGTTGTTCACGATTACGGTGAAAGGGGATACGCCAAGTGAGCCGGGAACAGGCGAGGGTGCTCTGAAGGTGCAATCCTTCAATGGGAATGTATCTGCAACAAGTAATACGATCAGTTCCAAGTTTAAAATAACCAATACAGGAAGCTCACCCGTTTCCCTAGCAGATGTGACATTGCGTTATTATTACACCGTTAACGGGGAGAAATCACAAAACTTCTTTACGGATTGGTCAAGCATCGGTACAGAGAATGTCATTGCTAACTTCAAAACATTAACTAATACGAAGCCAGGTGCAGATTCTTATGCAGAAATTGGTTTTAAGTCGGTAGCAGGTTCTTTAGAGCCTGGTCAGAGTGTTGAGCTACAAATCCGGATATCCAAAGCGGATTGGAGCAATTATACACAAACTGATGATTATTCCTTTAATCCCACAGCAAATAGCTTACAAGATTCCACTAAAATAACCGCTTACCTGTCTGGGATCAAGCAATGGGGAATTGAGCCTTAAATCTTCATAAAATAATCTTAAGTCAGCCACTCTAATGAGCGAGCTGGCTTTATTTTTGGAGGAATCAGAGGTTTAAATTCAAACACATAACTATTTCACTATATGAAAAATTCATAATAGAAAAAGATTCCTTCTCGCATACCATCATCATCAAACAAACACACCACTATAAACAGAAAAAGGGGTACAATCACGAACATATGTTCCTATTTTAATTGAAAAAGAAACGCTCCTGTCCTCAGACAAAAAGCGTTACAAATAAAGTTTTATATTTATCATAAACCTCAAGTAAGATGACGGGATATTGAAATTAATAAGGTCATCGTAATGACATTCAGAATCGTAGAAAGTAATACTGTTTGTGCCGCAAAGTCAGGTTCATTTTTATATTCTTCCGCCAAAATACTCGTGTTAACACCAGTAGGCATACCTGATGCAATGAGCAATGCTTGAGCGGGAATCCCCTTAAGACCTAGGAAAAACACGAGCATAAAGCCAACTATTGGACCTGCAATCAGGCGTAATACCATACTGATATACACGGCTGTCCGCCGTAAATGAAAAGGATACTGCACAATTTGTGCTCCCAAAGTAAGCAGAGCCACTGCGACCATCGAATGGCTAATATAATTTAGAGGCTCAGCCAGCAAATTAGGCAATGGACTGTGCAGTAGATTCAGGAGCAGGCCCAGCACAAGCGCGTAGGGGACAGGCATTTTCAAAAAATTAATTAAAATTTTTCGTGTATTGGCCTTACCGTTCTGTACAACAAAAGTACCATATGTAAATGTAACAAAGCTTTGAAAAGTCATAATCAGAGCTTGGACAGAAATAGCCAGCGGATCACCTTTAAACACCAACTGATTAATTGGTAGACCATAATTCCCTGAATTATCTAGCATGACACTGTTTGTAAAAGCTCCACGCATTCCGGGGCTGTATTTCAGAGATCTGGCAACGGTAGTACTGATTACGTACAGAATAGCTATGTACAGGGCATAAAAAAGTGAAACCTCACCCATGAGAATTAAAGAAATTTCAGAGTTATAAAGACCGGTAAACACAACTGCAGGGGTGATATAATAAAAATTAATTTTAGCTAGGGTATACAAATCCAATCGAAAATAATATTGCATGATACAGCCAAAACCGATAAGGACAAAAATAGGTAAAACAACGTCTAAAAGAATGGTGCCGAACATGTCTGTCTCCACTTCTTTCTATTATGCGAATGTAAACGTTAACCCTTAAAATACACGTGCATTTCCCATTATACTGTGGAAATAGGTTCACGCATAATAAAATTTATTATATTGGATTAGCCATCAGTCCCTGCAAATGCAACACTAGTAAAAAAGGGCTTCATATTTAGCTTATAGTAGCCGTTAATATATGTAGGTTACATTTAAACCTGGTCTTTTACTATAAGGAGGAAGCGCATCATGAGAAACACTTGGACAGCATTATTAGCGTGTATACTGGTCTTGGGACTGGCAGCAGGAACAGCCGAAGCCAAACAGGGGCGCGGAAATGGTCAGGAGAACAAACAGGAAGCAAAGGCGTCTGATAAAGACCGGAATGAAAAGAGCAACAAAAAAGATAAACACGACGAAATCAAAAAGAACACCCCTGTTGCAGTAACGGATGATACATACGGGGAGTCCAAAGACCATAAAGGTCACAAGGGACACAACGGGTACAATGGTCTGCTTCAAGCAGTAGAAAATACAAAAGATAAGCCGGCAGGAGCGGTTATTGCGAATCTGCTGCTTACAAAATACCCGGATCGTTTGACCTCGGAGCAGGTAGCTGAACTTGAATTGATCCGAAATTCTGACAAAGCACTAACTAAGGCTGCTGAGCTACTGGATAAAAACGGAAATGTAACAGATGCCGTTTACATGCAGGAGGAGGCAGTTTTGGCTGATGTGTCCAATCTGGATAGCTACAAAAAGCTGGATGTATTCTCAAGGAAGGCTGGAAGGTCATCAGGTATGAAGCTGTTCGTGAATGGTGAAAAATATGATGCCGAACCGATTAACCGCAATGGCACCACACTTGTTCCTTTTAGAACAGCTTCCGAAGCCCTTAATGCCAAAGTTTCCTGGGATCCGAAAGAAAAGGCTGTTACTGTCAGTCGCAACGGCGTGTCCGTCAAATTATTCGTGAATAGCGCCAAAGCATATATTAACGGCCAGCCGTATTCTATCGAGCAGCCAGCATCCATAGTGGATGGAACTACAATGGTACCTGTAAGGGTAATCGGAGAGGCTTTGGGAGCAAATGTTAAATGGGAGCCTGAGAGCCAGTCCGTTGTTGTATATGAGCAGTCAACAATATCTGAAGCATTATAGTGCTATAAACCAAGAAAATAGTGTATAACAGAAAGGGCGCCTGACTAAATGTCAGGTCCTTTTTTGTGTTGCCTTGCTACTTTGTACCTAGCTATTAGCATTATGTGCTGGTCATGTGTACAATTAAAGAACACTGAGAAAAGGGAGTGTCATAGATGGATTTAGGATTAACGGGGAAAGCAGCCTTTGTTGCAGGTTCCAGTAAAGGACTCGGCAAGGCAAGCGCAAGGGAGCTGGCACGTGAGGGTGCGAATGTTGTTATTTCTGGACGAAATGAAGCAGAGCTTCAGCGGACTCAGGCCGAATTACAGGAAACAGCGAGTGGTCGCGTTGAATATGTAGTTTGTGATGTAACCAAACCTGAACATATCTCCCAGGCCATTCGCCGTACAGTTGATTGGTTTGGCACCGTCGATATTTTGGTTAACAATGCGGGCGGCCCTCCTGCGGGCACCTTTGATGATTTTACAGACGAAGTATGGATGCAGGCCTTTGAGCAAAATTTACTTAGTCATATCCGGTTGATCCGTGAGGCGTTACCCTATATGAAAAAACAACAAAGTGGTAGAATTTTAAATATCGCCTCATCATCAGTGAAGCAGCCGATTCCGGGCCTGATTATTTCCAATACACTACGTACTGGAGTTGCCGGATTGGCGAAAACATTGTCTATGGAATTAGCCCCATATAATATTCTGGTACATACTGTAGCACCAGGGAGAATTGCAACCGATCGCGTACGTAGCTTGGACGAGCATCGAGCCGAAAAATCCCACCAAACGACGGATCAAGTTCGCAAACAAGCAGAAGAGGGCATTCCGTTGGGACGGTACGGTGAGCCTGAAGAGTTCGGTAAAGTCGTTGCTTTTCTGGCGTCATCGGCTTCATCCTATTTGACCGGCAGCACCATTCTTGTGGATGGCGGAATGATTAAATCATTATAAAAAATTAAAGAAGCGTGCCGCATCAGGCTTAATTGCTGCAGGCACGCTTTTTCATAAGTTATCTAAAAAGAGGTTTAGTTCATTGACTGATCAGTTCTCGCGGCTTGGAAGTTCGCACCCGTCATCGGTACATACACTAGTTTCATCCTGTTTGGACAAGCTGCCGCTAATCATAGTGAAAGGAGAACGTTCATCCCATGCTTTTTGAAGCGCATCGTGAAATACCTCCTCAGGCTGAGCACCAGAAACAGCAAATTTTCGATCAAATACAAAGAATGGAACACCCTGAACGCCTAACTTAGCACCTTCAGTTTCATCAGCTCTAACTTCGTCGGTAAAGCGGTCACCGGCTAATATGGCAGCGGCTTCGTTATGATCCAAACCAACTTCGGCTGCCAACGCTGCCAGTACTTCATGATCCCCAGTATGCTTGCCTTCCATGAAGACAGCCTGAAATAAACGCTCGCTCAATTCCAGCATTTTGCCTTGTGTGTGAGCCCAATGCGTTAGACGGTGAGCATCGAAAGAGTTTGTCGGCACCATGGCATGAATATTGTACTCCAGACCTGTAGAACGTGCGTTTTCGGTCATGCGATCATTCATGGCATGAGCCTCTTGCAGACTAACGCCATATTTTGCTGATAGTTCCTCATTAATCGTCTTACCACTATCTTTCACAGCATTCGGATTTAATTCAAAACTCTTGAATGTCAATTGAACCTCATCGCGATGTGGGAACTGCTGCAAGACTTGCTCCAAACGGCGTTTGCCAATATAACAGAACGGACACATATAATCAGACCAAACTTCGATATTCATCAGGAAATGCCTCCATATATATATTTTATTAAGCAACTGAGAGTGAATCAGCATACTTTAGTATAAGCAAAAAGGTGAAACTTCATCAGTTACAAAAAGATTATACGGCTATTGCTTTCGATGTGCAAATAATTAATGCTTGTCAAAAAATAAATGCTATGATATTTTATATGTGTAACCGGTTACACAATTGGAGTTGAACCTACATTATGACAACAATTAAGCAGGTAGCAAGTTTTGCAGGTGTTTCCGTGGCGACCGTATCCCGAGTTATTAATGAAACCGGCTATGTCCACGAGGATACACGGCGAAAAGTTGAAGCTGCGGTGAAGCAGCTAAATTACAAGCCTAATGAAGTTGCACGTTCTCTGTATAAAAAGAAATCCAGATTAATCGGCCTGCTGCTGCCGGATATTACAAACCCTTACTTTCCCTTGTTGGCTCGTGGGGTGGAGGATCGAATGCAGGAAAATGATTTTCGTATTATTTTCGGTAATAGTGATGAGGATCGCCAAAAAGAATTAGATTACATGGATACTTTTGTTCAGAATAATGTTGTTGGGGTTATTTCATCTACCAATGACCCTGCTGCCGACTGTTACGCCAAACTGAAAATACCAGTCGTTTTTCTCGATCGGACTTCCAGTGACAGTCTCTCCGTTTATGCGGATGGAGCTCATGGCGGTCGCTTGGCTGCACAGGCTATGGTTGCCCGTGGCAGCAGACAAATTACAGTCATGCAGGGTCCTGCTCATATTCGTCCAGCACAAGATCGTTTTCGCGGGGCAGTGGAAGAGCTTCAGCATTCTGGTATTGCTTACCATATCGTCGAGACAACGTCCTTTTCGTTCAAGGAAGCTGAGTTATGGGCCAAAGAGCTGTTCAGCAAGTATCCGGATACGGACGGAGTTATTGCCAGTAACGATATTGTAGCTACCGCGGTGATGCATGAAGCACATAGATTAGGAAAGAAAATCCCGGAAGATGTTCAAATTATCGGGTTTGATGATATACCATTAAGCAGCTTGTTATTTCCGCCATTATCAACAATCCGGCAGCCTGCTTATGAAATGGGCTGGGAAGCGGCAGGTCTGCTCATTCAATTGATTGAGCAGTCGCAAGCAACGAAGTCAAGTGTATCTAATCTTCATTCGAAAGTACTTACCTATTCAAGCATACAATTGCCCGTCAAATTTATCGAACGGGAAACAACGAGAAAGGTGGATCATCATGGCTAAAATTTCGGTTATCGGAAGCAGTTCGATGGACCTCGTAGTTACTTCTTCCAAACGCCCTGGTGCTGGTGAAACCGTATTGGGAGAAAGCTTTACAACCGTACCTGGCGGTAAAGGAGCCAATCAGGCAGTAGCTGCAGCACGACTCGGGGCGGACGTTACGATGATTGGACGTGTAGGAGACGACCATTTGGGACAACAGATTTTACGCAATTTTGAAGAAAATCATGTTCATATTAACTATGTGAAACCGGTTACACATATGGAAAGCGGTACAGCACACATTGTACTAGCCGAGGGTGATAACAGTATTGTCGTGGTAAAAGCAGCGAATAATGAAGTTACACCCGCTTACGTGGAAGAAGCGCTTGATGTTATTCGAAGTTCGGATATTGTATTAATTCAACAGGAAATACCGGCGGAGACGATTGTCTATGTCAGCGAAATTTGTGCGAAGTATCAGGTACCCTTGCTGCTGAATCCAGCCCCGGCTCGTGAGGTGGAAGAAAGCGTAATTGCCAATGCAGCCTACATTACGCCAAATGAGCATGAAGCCGCCATCATGTTTAAGGATATGAGTCTTCAAGAAGCGCTGCGCAAATATCCGAACAAGTTGTTTGTAACGGAAGGCAGCAACGGTGTACGGTTTTTCGACGGAGAACAGGAAGTTGTAGTTCCTACTTACAAGGTCGAAGCCGTGGATACAACAGGTGCAGGAGATACGTTCAACGCTGCTTTTGCGGTGGCACTGGCTGAAGGAAAATCGCTGGCAGACAGTGTGAAATTTGCTAATCGTGCTGCGTCATTGTCTGTTACCAAATTTGGAGCGCAAGGTGGAATGCCAACCCGTCGTGAAGTAGAGGAGCAATTATAATGAAGAAACATGGAATTCTAAACAGTCATATATCCAAAATATTAACGGATCTCGGCCACACGGACTTTATTGTCGTGGCTGATGCCGGCTTACCAGTTCCTGAAGGCGTTACCAAAATTGATTTGGCATTGAAACTGGGTATTCCGTCCTTTCAGGACGTTGTTGATGTCATTGCCGCAGATATGATGATTGAAAAAGTAACACTGGCCGAAGAAATCAAACAAGAAAATGAACAAGCACTCCAGTATATTATGCGCACCTTTGCAGGAGAGCAACTAGAGCATTCGCAGATTATTCAGCCGACTGCCGTCATTGAGTTTTGCTCACATGAACAATTTAAGACATTAACTCGGCAAGCCAAAGCTGTCATCCGTACAGGAGAGGCTACGCCGTTTGCCAATTGTATTTTACAGGCAGGAGTTCTTTTTGGATAAATTAGTGTTGAATAAAAAAGGGGGGAATAGCATGCAGATTCAAATGAAAGGAATTCACAAAGCCTTTGGAACCAATCAGGTACTAAGTGGTGTTGACTTTGATCTCCGTGAAGGAGAAGTACATGCCCTCATGGGTGAAAATGGTGCAGGCAAATCAACGCTGATGAATATTTTAATCGGACTGCATCGACGCGATGAGGGAACGATCATCATTGACGGTCAGGAAACCTATTTTGCCAACCCCAAGGAAGCGGAGCAAAAAGGAATTGCTTTTATTCACCAGGAACTGAATGTATGGCCAGAGATGACGGTACTGGAAAATCTATTTATCGGCAAGGAAATGACTTCTAAATGGGGATTACTAGATAGCTCTAAAATGAAAGCGCTAGCAAATGAGCAATTTAGCAAGCTTTCAGTAAACCTTCCTTTGAACGGTGAAGCAGGCGAGTGTTCAGTGGGTCAACAACAAATGATTGAAATAGCCAAAGCACTCATGACGGATGCCAAAGTGATCGTAATGGATGAACCGACAGCAGCCTTAACCGAACGGGAAATACAAAAGCTGTTTGAGGTTATTACTTCCTTGAAAAAAGATGGTGTTTCAATTGTGTATATATCTCATCGGATGGAGGAGATATTCGCGATCTGTGATCGGATTACCATTATGCGTGACGGGAAAACTGTAGATACTCAAGCGATCCCCGATACGAATTTTGACGAGGTTGTACGGAAAATGGTTGGCAGAGAGCTGACTGAACGCTACCCGGTAAGAACGCCTGCTTTGGGAGAAGTGGTGCTAGAGGTCAAAAACGCATCACATAAAGGTCTATTTGAAAATGTGAATTTTACAGTGCGCTCTGGGGAAATTGTAGGTTTTTCGGGCTTGATGGGCTCGGGACGGACCGAGATCATGCGGTCGTTATTTGGACTGGATACTTTGGATCGTGGTGAGATACACGTACGTGGGAAAAAGGTGTCTATTCGCAAGCCGGATGATGCAGTGAAACTAGGGATTGGCTTCATTACAGAAGATCGAAAAGATGAGGGCTTAGTGCTGGATTTTTCCATTCGGGAAAACATGGTGCTGACGAATCTGTTCAGTTTTACATCAAAAGGATTTATATCAGGCAAAAAAGAGATGGAATTTGTTAATACATTAATTAAGCGCTTACAAATCAAAACCCAATCAGCCGAAGCGACGGTTGGCAGTTTGTCAGGTGGCAATCAGCAAAAGGTGGTTATTGCCAAATGGGTAGGTATCGGTCCCAATGTGCTCATTCTTGACGAACCGACGAGAGGCGTGGATGTAGGAGCCAAACGGGAAATCTACCAGTTGATGAACGAACTGACCGAACGTGGAGTCGCAATTATCATGGTATCCTCAGAGCTTCCCGAGGTACTTGGCATGAGTGATCGTATTGTCGTGGTACACGAGGGGAAGATCAGCGGAGAGCTAAGCAGGGAAGAAGCCACACAAGAAAATATTATGACGCTAGCTACAGGAGGACAGTAATATGACAACTATGAATGAAGCAAAAGGTAGCAAAGGCATTCAAATATCACAAATCACACAGAAGCTTGGCCCATTGTTGGGGCTCATTATTTTGGTGATCATTGTATCGGCCTTAAATCCCAGCTTTTTGGAACCGCTTAATATTTTGAATTTGTTGCGCCAGGTATCTATTAATGCGTTGATTGCGTTCGGTATGACCTTCGTTATTCTTACAGGCGGAATCGATTTGTCCGTTGGCTCTATATTAGCACTATCCAGTGCGTTTGTCGCAAATATGATGTTGGCCGGCTTCGATCCGATTTTGGCGATTATCATTGGCTGTGCATTGGGTGGCGTGATGGGAATGGTCAACGGCTTGATGATTACGAAAGGTAAAATGGCTCCGTTTATCGCCACACTCGCAACCATGACTATTTTTAGAGGATTAACATTAGTTTATACCAACGGTAACCCTATTACGGGGCTCGGAGATAGTCTGGTATTTCAATTATTCGGTCGTGGTTATCAGTTTGGTATTCCGGTCCCGGCGATTACGATGCTCATTACCTTTGCTGCTCTGTGGATCATTCTGCATAAAACACCTTTCGGACGCAAAACGTATGCCATCGGCGGCAACGAGAAAGCTTCGATTGTTTCAGGTATTAAAGTACCACGTGTAAAAATCTGGATTTACTCTTTGGCGGGAATGCTTTCCGCATTGGCGGGTGCTATCTTGACCTCACGCTTGAATTCAGCGCAGCCGACAGCAGGTGCTTCTTATGAACTGGATGCCATTGCGGCTGTCGTATTAGGTGGAACAAGCCTTTCGGGAGGACGCGGACGGATTGTAGGTACATTAATTGGTGTGCTAATCATCGGGACACTAAACAACGGCTTGAATTTGCTGGGGGTTAACTCTTTTTACCAAATGGTCGTAAAAGGAATCGTCATTGCTATTGCTGTATTGATTGATCGTAAAAAATCCGCATAATACACCTAAACTGCATAGAAGGAGACACACAAATATGAAAAAGCTTACATTAATCATGACGGCCTTGCTGCTCCTGCTCATGACAGGGTGTTCCCTGGAACCGCCCGAATGGGCGAAGCCTAAAGCGGCTGCAGACCTGAAGGACATTAAAATCGGCTTGTCGATCTCAACCTTGAATAATCCATTCTTCGTTTCCCTCAAAGACGGAGTTGTTGCAGAGGCCAAAAAGCAAGGATTGCAGGTTATTGTGGTCGATGCACAAAATGATTCTGCGAAGCAAAGTAATGATGTGGATGATCTGATCCAACAGGGAGTAAATGCGTTACTCATTAATCCGACAGATTCGTCGGCTATCTCCACTGTGGTACAGTCAGCGAATGCTTTGAACATTCCTGTAATTACGCTGGACCGTTCCGCTGACAAAGGTGATGTGAAAGCGCTAGTCGCTTCAGACAACGTCGAGGGAGGACGGATGGCTGCCAGATACGTGATTGATCAAGTCGGAAAAGGCGCCAAGGTTATTGAGTTGGAAGGCGTTCCAGGCGCATCGGCTACCCGTGAACGTGGGAAAGGCTTCCATGAAGTGGCAGATAAGGACCTGAAGGTCATCGCCAAGCAGTCGGCTGATTTTGATCGGACCAAAGGTTTGAATGTGATGGAAAACCTGCTGCAAGGCAACCCGGATGTTCAGGCGGTATTTGCCCACAATGATGAAATGGCGTTGGGAGCGATTGAAGCCATTCAAAGCTCTGGTAAGAAAATTCCAGTCATCGGTTTTGATGGTAACGAGGATGCGCTTAAATCAATTAAGGAAGGGAAACTAACAGCCACCGTGGCTCAGCAACCTGAGTTGATTGGACAATTGGCAGTGCAAGCAGCCAAGGATGTACTTCAAGGTAAAACCGTGAAAACATCGATTCCCGCCAAACTGGAGTTAGTGGATCAATCCAAATAAGAATGGGCATGGAAACCAACCTATGAAGCATTCGAACTGATGCAAAGAATACGCATCAGTTCTTTTTTTTTGGATATTTTGCCAAGACGATATATACACATGAATGGAAGTTTTTAATTTTTGTATTGTAAGAAGAGACGGTAAAAGATAGAATAACACTTGTATGATAATGAGAATCACTATCATTTTATGAAGGCATATATCTAAGGAGGACGTATATTGTGCAACAAAAGAACAGATTAAAAAGAGGAATTATGCTTGGTTTTGCCGTTTTTTTGATGGTTGTATTGGCTGCATGCGGAAATGCACCAAGTAGTAACCAGACCAATGACAAGAGTGGAACGGATGCCCTTAACGGACAATCCAAATCAGTTGCCGCGCGCGAATATGTTGATGCCACTGGCAAAAAGATCAGTATCCCTGCAAATCCACAGCGGGTTGTCACGACACAATATTTGGATGCGATGCTGGCTTTAGGTGTTAAACCAGTAGGGGCTGCTTCTCATGTGTTAGAAGGCGACTATTTGAAAGGTAAGATTGACGGGATTGCTGATATTGGGAATCCGACAAATTTGGAAAAGGTATTAGAGCTACAACCTGATCTGATTATAGCAACAGAAGATACCTCGCCAGAAGTGAGGGAGCAACTGGAGAAGATTGCTCCAACCGTAGCCGTTTCTTTTGGAGATGGAGATGTATTTAAGCAGCTGCGGGATGTCGCAGCCGTACTGGGTAAGGACAAGGAAGCCGATCAGTGGATTGCTAGTTTTGACAAAAAGGCTGAAGAAGGTCGAAAAAAGCTGACTGGAAAATTCAAGAAAGATGAAACGATTACCATTTATATGACCTACGGTAAGGACGTGCTGAGAGTGTACGGGGCGCGAAATGTAGGACATGTCATCTACCGTTCACTGGAATTGAATCCTCCAGAGTACATACGTCAGAAGCTCGCAAAGGACCCGAAGTATAACTTTGTATACGATAGCATTTCGATGGAAAAACTGCCTGAACTGTCAGGAGATCGTATTATTATGCTGGTTTACGATGAAGCGACTAAGGACGGAATGTTGAAGGAAATTGAACAAAGTGCGCTGTGGAAAAATCTCCCGGCTGTCAAAAACCACAAAGTGTATTTCATCAAGGCCGATCCTTGGTTTACCTACTCACCACTGGCTATCGATCAATCACTGGATGAGGCCGTTAACATGTTTTCCGTCGAACCTAAATAATCAGCTCATTTAAATAGGAAGGGAGAAGTCTTATGCTAAGACGATTTTTTGAATATTACCGTCCCTACCGGACTTTGTTTATCATTGATTTTACTTGCGCCATACTAGCTGCACTGCTGGAACTGGCTTTTCCACTTGCAGTCAATCGGGTAGTTGATGATTTGCTACCCAGTGGAAATTGGAAATGGATTTTATTTGCCTGTTTATCTTTGCTCGGGATTTATGTCGTAAGCGCCGGATTGAATTATGTCGTTACCTATTGGGGACACAAGCTGGGGATTAACATTGAGTCAGATATGCGTAAAAAGCTGTTTGATCGAGTACAAAAGCAATCCTTTCGCTTTTTTGACAATAACAAAACAGGCCATCTGGTCTCCCGTATGACCAACGATCTGATGGATATTGGAGAGATTGCCCACCACGGACCAGAAGATTTGTTCATTGCACTGATGACTCTGGGCGGGGCTTTCGGTATCATGCTCAGTATTAACTGGAAGCTGGCTGTGCTGACATTCATTATTGTTCCACTGATGATCTACCTGTCTTTGTATTTTAGTCGCAAAATGAATGCTGCATTCCATCGTATGTTTTCTGATATTGCGGATTACAACGCCCGGATTGAAAATAACGTTAGCGGTATCCGTGTTGTTCAAGCGTTTTCCAACGAAGCGCATGAAATGGATCGTTTTGCTGAGAATAATGGACGGTTTCGTAAAACAAAGCTGATCGCATATCGCATTATGGCGTGGAATTCTTCAATTAGCTTTATTCTGATGAAACTGGTCTCTTTGTTTGTGCTTGTATGTGGAACATGGTTTGTTATTAAGGGGCAGATGTCCTATGGGGAATTTATCGCATTTGTAATGCTGTCCAATGTATTCCTCGCACCCATCAAACAAATTAACTCTGTCATTGAAACGTATCCCAAAGGAATTGCCGGCTTCCGACGTTACTTAGATTTGCTGGAAAGTGAATCTGACGTAGAGGATCTTCCAGGTGCGAAGACCGTTAAGCATCTCAACGGAGATATTCAATTTGAAGGTGTAACGTTTGGCTATGAAAACAAAGACAAGGTACTGCGCAAAGTGGACCTTGCTATTCATGCGGGAGAAACTGTAGCTCTTGTGGGTCCTTCAGGAGCAGGCAAAACGACACTTTGCAGCTTGCTGCCACGCTTCTATGATGTCGAGGAAGGCAGCATTAAGATTGATGGTATGGATATCCGTGAAATGAAGCTGGATTCGCTGCGGTCCATGATTGGAATCGTACAGCAGGATGTATTCCTTTTTGATGGAACGATTCGTGAAAATATCGCTTACGGCAAACTTGATGCTTCAGAAGATGAGATCTGGGATGCTGCCCGTCGAGCCCAGATTGAAGAACTTGTTCGATCCTATCCAGAAGGGCTGGATACGATGATCGGTGAGCGAGGCGTAAAGCTGTCCGGTGGTCAAAAGCAACGTTTATCCATTGCCCGGATGTTTCTGAAAAATCCGCCAATTCTCATTTTGGATGAAGCGACATCGGCATTGGATACAGAGACAGAAGCTGCAATTCAGCAAGCTCTGACAGAGCTATCTCAAGGTCGCACGACACTCGTGATTGCCCATCGTCTGGCAACGATTAAAAATGCTGACCGCATTATTGTAGTTGCAGATCAAGGGATTGCCGAGCAAGGAAAACATGAAGAATTAATGGCTGTAAAAGGTGCATATAGCCGCCTACACCAAGCTCAGTATGGAACGTAAGAGTCAATTGCGACTTCGTAAATAGAGAGAGGAATGAATGAGTTTGACAAAGAAAATGTGGATTGTGACGATGCTTTTGTCAGTCATTGTCATTCTTAGCGCCTGTAGTGGAAAGGTAAATCAGCCAGACGAAAAGCAAAATCAAGCTTCTGGTGAATCAAAGTCAGCTGCAACGAAAACAGTTAAGACGATTCATGGGGATATTCAGATTCCGATTCATCCTCAGCGGATTGTAGTAGATATGTACCAGAATGATTTATTAGCATTAGGAATTAAACCTGTGGGAAGTGTTAAATATTATCTGGATAATCCGTTTTCAAAGGATCTTGTACAAGGCATTGCAAGCATTGGAGACCGCGGTAGTGTATCCATTGAAAAAGTATTGGCTCTACAGCCGGATATGATTCTGATTGGTTCCAAGGATGCTTCTGAATATGAAAAATATAGTAAAATTGCTCCGACGATAGTCATCCCTTATGGAACATACAAGAATGTGCATGAGGAACTGACAGCTTTTGGTGAGCTGCTGGGAAAAGAACAGGAAGCCAAAACATGGCTTGCCCAATACGACCAGCGATTGCAAGCTGCACGTGACAAATTAAAGGGAATTGTTCAACCCGGGGATACTTTCACAGTAATGGAAGCCACAGATAAAGAATACTATGTATACGGTGATAATTTTGGCAGAGGAGGACAGGCGGTTTATAGAGGATTGAATTTGACACCTCCACCACTTGTCCAAAAAGAACTATTAGGCGAGACTCAATGGAAGTCAATTTCCAAGGAAGTTATTAATCAATATGCTGGCTCTTACATTTTTCTGACGGTTAACAAGGATTTGAGCGGTTATGAAGGAGACAGCATATGGAAATCACTAAGTGCAGTCCGGAATGGGAAGGTTTTTGAGCTTCAGGAGGATCGATACTGGTACTTCGATCCTATCGCTATTATGGGACAAGCTGAAGAATTGGCAGATATGATCGTCCAGCGGAATAAAGAAAACGTCTCACAGAAGTAATGGTTTCGGTAATGTTGGCAGCCCTTTGGTATCTTTGCCGGAGGGCTTTGTTTTTTCACAAAATAGCAGGGCATTAGAGAATCGTCGAAATTTTGCTATTGAAGCCGTTGCCACATTAATTTACAATAGTAAAGATTGCATGATAATAATTCTCATTATCAAACATCATCTCCACTACAGGTTTTCGTGATAGCCTACATACTATTCAACAGTAAGGGTGAACCATAGTTATGAAATTATCAGAATCTTCGGATAGTCCTGCTCAAAGTAATCACAATCAGCCGCCGACTCAATTTCACTCGCGGCCATGGGCGGCTTCGCTTATCCTGACAGCCGGATTAGCACTGTTAGCGTTCGGTATCGCTCTTTCTTTATCATTTGGTGCAGCCTCAATCAAATTAGAGGAGGTCTGGAACGCCGTCTTTCATTTTAATCCTGAGCTGCAAAACCATCAAATTATATGGGAAATCCGTCTACCTCGAATTCTGGGTGGTGTGTTAATCGGAGTTTGTTTTGCCGTAGCAGGGGCCATTATGCAGGGAATGACCCGCAATCCGCTTGCGGACTCTGGCTTGCTTGGGCTGAATTCGGGCGCCAGCTTGACGATGGCGATTTGCTTTGCTCTTTTTCCGGGTACTTCCTTTTTGCAGTTAATGCTGTATTCTTTTGTAGGTGCAGCCTTGGCGGTTGTGATGGTCTATGGTACAAGCGCTATTTCCAAATCAGGTATTACGCCAGTTCGTCTTGTATTGGCAGGTGCAGCTGTCACGGCGTTGCTGTCTGCCTTAGGTGATACGATCAGTTTATATTTTAATGTTGGACAGGATTTGGCCTTTTGGTATGCTGGAGGACTTAGTGGGACCAAGTGGGTTCAGCTAGGCATTGTTGTTCCATGGGTTGTGGCAGCTTTTATCGGTGCTCTCATGTTATCACGCTCCATTACGTTACTTAGCCTAGGAGACGAAATTGCATTGAGTCTTGGTCAGCGAACTGGGATGGTAAAGGTCGCCGGTATGATTCTCGTATTGATCCTAGCGGGTGCCGCGGTATCGTTGGTTGGTTCTATAGGGTTCGTAGGGTTGATTATTCCCCACATCACGCGCAAACTGGTTGGGGTCGATTATCGCTGGATTATTCCTTGTTCGGCTATTATGGGAGCTTTACTTATCGTTTTTGCCGATCTGGCGGCTCGTATGATTAACGCACCTGAGGAAACACCAGTGGGCGTACTTATTGCCTTAATTGGTGTTCCATTCTTCCTTTATCTGGCACGTAAAGAAAGGAGGGCACTGTAAGATGAGTAACGTTACGAATGGCGCTATTGCCAAAGCAAGTCACCGTAAAAAAATCCATGATTGGGTCGTTGTTATCATTTTGCTTGTATTGCTCATTACTGCATTCACCATAAGTGCGAATACAGGAACGATTCGGCTTTCGCCAATGGAGCTTTTTAGAACCTTGTTCGGACAAGGGACTCCACAGCAGGAATTAATTCTGTTTGAATTCCGGTTGCCGCGAATGGTTATTTCCATTCTGAT
This sequence comes from Paenibacillus sp. JJ1683, assembly GCF_053006485.1. Taxonomy (NCBI): domain Bacteria; kingdom Bacillati; phylum Bacillota; class Bacilli; order Caryophanales; family Paenibacillaceae; genus Paenibacillus; species Paenibacillus sp. JJ1683. The sequence continues at coordinate 3,075,242 of NZ_CM129820.1, read as the reverse complement.
AGGCGCAGGTTTGGCTGTTTCCGGTTGCATCATGCAGGGGGTATCGCGTAACAGCCTAGCGGACCCTGGTATTCTGGGGATTAATGCAGGTGCCGGGCTGATGGTTATGCTGTTTGTACTGCTTTTCCCATCGATGCAAACGATGAATTCATTATTTTTACTTCCTGCTCTTGCACTCATTGGATCGGGAGCGGCTGCTATTCTGATTTATGCGCTTTCTTACAAAAAAGGCGAAGGTATTTCTCCGACAAGGCTATTGCTGAGCGGAATTGGGGTAGCGGCGGGTATCAGTGCTGCCATGATCATTATGACTCTTAAGTTAACACCTGAAAGCTACACGTTTGTAGCTAATTGGTTAGCAGGAAGCATATGGGGTTCAAATTGGAAATTCGTAATGGCTCTGCTGCCTTGGCTAATTGTATTGCTTCCTTTCGCATACTATAAAGCAAATGTTATGAATGTGCTTAATTTGGGGGATCAGACGGCATCCGGGTTAGGTACACCTATCGAAAAGGAACGTATTCTTCTCCTCGCGGCTGCGGTCGGACTGGCTAGTTCAAGTGTGTCGGTTAGTGGCGGAATCGGTTTTGTCGGTTTGGTAGCTCCACATTTGGCAAGAAAGCTGGTGGGTCCGAAGCATAAAATGTTGCTTGTAACGTGTGCTTTAGTCGGAGCACTTCTGGTACTCGTAGCGGATACGATCACACGAGCCTTACCTTTACAGAAAGAAATTCCGACAGGATTAATTGTTGCCATCATAGGTGCGCCATACTTCTTATATTTGCTGAGTCGCTCAAAAGGATAAAAAATAAAAAATAACCTTCAACACCACTAAGGAAGTGGAACTGAAGGTTATTTTTTTATTTCTTGTAGCAGCCTTTCATCTCAACGGGAAGTATTCAAGGCATGAGAGGTTTGATGCAGCTCTCTGATCATTTTATGCAACGTGTAATTTTCCTGCCGTGTCACACCGTGTTGATTTTCCTGAACCAGCAGCTGATGAATGTTTCGTTTTAAAATCTCACTTCGACGTTCCAGCATTTCGGTACTCATAAATAAATGAACACTCCCTTTGTCATGAATAAATCTACATTTTAGAAATAAGCATAGACTGAATATAAGGTTGCCTTTCGACTTCTTTAAGTATATCGTGCTGGATGATCAAGGGAAAACGGAACGAGACAGCAAAATACTTATCCTCATCATCCATACCGTGTCGACAGCTACTCACCCCATGAGTTCTTAGATATACTTCCTTATGCTGGCGATAACAGGAGATTAGGGACAATTAGCTTCATATATATGGAATCACTTATCAATTTGCTGGAAGCTGTGGTGAGGAGCCAATCAAAACTGCAAAGGTTACAACTACCTAATGAGAAGAAAAGAATAAGAGGCTACAACATTTATCATTATTTATATTGTGGATATACCGGCTGAACAGCTACTTGCTCAGGATCATGACCGAAGAACAACAGACTCGGCTTGACCTCCTGCACAATCTGCTGAATGCGGGCAATTGACTGGCGCGCCTGTTCACGGTCAAAGCCGTCAAATGGCACGTCGTTTGCGTAATTCTCCTGAGTGTAGGCAACATCAATCGTCAGCATGATCGGACCCGATTCCTTTGTTGTGATCAGCGCGGACTGATGACCCGGCGAATGACCCGGAGTATAGAGCAGTTGCAAGCCCGGAACCAGCTCATGGTCCCCTTGGAGCAGTCGGTAATTCAAGTTTGTCTGCACGCATTCCGGCGGCGCATACTCTAGATTACCGATCGCAGCGTCTACTTCGGTCTGCTGCACATAAATCGGTGTATTCGGAAAATGCGGATTGCCTCCGGCATGATCCATATGCATATGGGAGATAACGATGGCATGAATATCGTCTGGTTGATAGCCGATCCGATCCAGTACTGCCACGATACTATCATCGGCTGTCATACGGGGGATGAAGCGTCCTTCAAACGGTGTACTTTTAAAATAATCTGGGTTGTCGATAAACGAATCTGGCATACCGGTATCTATGAGGATCGGACCGTGATCTGTCTCCAGCAGATACGACCAGATTTGCAGACGCACCAGTTCACCGGGCTGTGCATGATGGTTGAGTGAGGAGCGATCAATATCAAGCTGACCGACCGGCAACCAGTGCAATTTGTTAATCATACAATCATCCTCCAGTTTTAGTTTACATAATAATTATTATGTAGTAATAAGCAGGATTACAGCTGGTAGAAAGTGATGTTTGTATTTTCGTTTGTAAGATGGGGCGATGGAGCCCCATATTTTCGCTGTAATGCCGCTCTTTCAAAAATTAATTTTTAATAGTTTAAATGATAAGACATGTAGGCGTCCAGCAGAAATTTGTCATCAGGCAGACCAGTTCGGCCTGCTGTATAATCGGATGAATAAAAAAGGGTAACTACATAGACTGGACAAGAGAGACACGCTTTATTTATACTTAAAAAGGGCTCAAAAAACTGCGTATAATATAAATTATACGCAGTTTAGGTTTAAAACGACTTTTAGATGCTCTCCTGCATAAGATGTCGATTGGATTGTCGATAAAAATCAGACGAAAATGATCGTTTTACAGCATTTTTCGGATTTTGAACTGAATGGAGGCAAGCACGATGAAAAAAGAATTGCGTCATATGGATCTGGATACTATAGACGAAATTGATGAAGTGTATAATGAGGAGCTGGAAGCATTTTTGATCTGGATGAAGGATGCCGGATATACGATACATACGCAAAAGAATTACACAGGGGATGTAAAACAGTTTTTACGTACATTGCGTGATAAACCATTCGACCAGGTGAAAAAGATTCATGTGATGTCATATTTATCTAAAGCGCGGGAGGGAGGCGCCGGAGATAGTACGCGGAACCGGAAGCATGCTGCGGTGAATAGTTTTTTTAGAGCGCTACAGGAATTTGAATTATGCAGCACCAATCCGGCAGCGGGAATTAAAAAAGCAAAGACTGAAAAGAATCGTATGCCCGTTTATCTGGATGAGAAGGACATTCAGCCGTTTTTGCTTGCGGTGGAAGGGAAATATGCAAATCGTAATATGGCTATTTTTCTGCTCATGGTCTACATGGGATTGCGGGTGGGGGAGGTTCATTCTTTGAATGTCTCGGATTACAGCCGAGAAAGACGCACATTAGATGTGTTCGGTAAAGGGCGTAAGTGGCGTACCCTGCCAGTACCAACGGCTGTATGTGATTTTATAGAGCAAGCGTTGGAGGAAAGATTGACGCCGTGGAGAGGTAAAGAAGACGCGATGTTCGTATCCCAAAAAGGCCGACGTCTGGCAGTGCGTTCTATTCAACAGATTGCTACAGAAACGTTTGAACGATTCCAGCAAGAAAAGGGTATAGAACGTCGAGAGGCTTATTCCAGTCATAAGCTGCGGCATACATTTGCGACGATGCTATTACGTAAGGGAGCAGATCTACGTACCGTACAGGAGCTACTAGGGCACTCATCCATCCAAACGACCACGGTATATACTCATGTTACAGATCGAGAAAAAGAAAAAGCGATGGATAAGCTGGATATTCAGATCCCAATAACGGGATTGTAAGTATGTTCCACGAGTGTATTGTATATTGAAATAAATTGAGGTTTACATAAATATTATTATGTAAACCAATTAAAAGAATTAAAACTTGAATTGTAAATTGTAACCATGATTTTACGTTCTTATTTAATAGCCAGTATCCTATGGTCTTGACAAAGGTAATATTTTGCTACAAGATTAGTGAGATCACTTTATAAATATGGTTTATGAAGTGATCTCACTAATCTTGTAAATAAAGGAGCACTGTATGGAAAAAGCCAATACAAATTTAATTAAAGAAATAAACTTGAATCTGGTTCGCAAAGTATTGAAGCAGGTTAGTAAGGCCACAAAGCCCCAACTGGCCGCATTGACTGATTTAAGCGTGGTGACTATCAACACTCTTATGCAGGAATTGCTTAATAATGGAGAAATTTTTGAAGATGAAATCGTTCCTTCAAATGGTGGTAGACATGCGTTAACCTATCGTTTTAATTATGAGTATAGTCTGGCACTGATTATACACATTAATGAAAAACAAGGAATGGATGTAGTATCGACCACGGTAGTTAATTTAAACGAGGACGTCCTCATGAAAGAAGAACATCCCTTTCAAATTTTTGATGCTACACAATTTTATTCCATAATTCAAGATATCATTTCTCTTTATCCCTCCATTAAAGTTATTGGTATTGGAATCCCGGGACAATCTGTAGATGGAGAGATTACAGTCAGCAGTCATGAAAGGTTGAATGGAATTCGGCTGGCAGAGGATGTGCAGAGCCAATTTGGTTTACCAGTTATTGTGGAGAATGATGTAAATGCGGCTGTATGTGGATACGTTTACAGAGAACAGATCGATGAAGATCAATGTGTGCTGGCTGTCTATTTTCCTGAAAATTCACCACCGGGGATGGGAATTTATTTGCGTAATGGGGTTTTAAAGGGCAAGCATGGATTGGCTGGTGAAATCAAATTCCTTCCGTCTATAGTTTGGGATGAAAGCAAGGGAAGAGAAGTTTTTTTCAAAAGTGTATGTGAAATTATTCAAATATTGCAGTCTGTATTCGATCCTAATCAAATTGTGGTCTATAGAGAGAATATAGAAGAAGAGGCTTTCTATCATTTTTTGGAAGCCTACAAAGCTAAGCATGAGATGCCTTTGTATCCTGACATTGTTCTCTCAGATTTATTTTATGAAGATTTTAAAACAGGGTTGAGAGGGTTAACTCTAAAAGAATTAGAACGTCCTATTATTGTCTTTAAATAATGACATCATCGTATTGAGCAGAGGAGGAAAGGAATGTTGGCAACCTGGTTTCTGATTATTATTTATCTAGCGTTTATTAGCTTGGGAATCCCGGATTCCCTGTTTGGGGCAGCATGGCCTGTGATGTGGCCGGAACTTGGGGCAGCTTTTGGGTCAGCTGGAATAGTATCCATGGTCGTTGCAGGCGGAACCATTGTATCAAGTCTAGCTAGCGGAAGTATCATTGAAAAAATAGGCACAGGTAAGATTACTCTAATAAGCTGCTTTTTGACTGCAGGAGCGTTACTTGGATTTTCTTTTGCGCCTTCATTATTTTGGCTTGTACTATTAGCAATTCCTCTTGGTCTTGGCGGGGGAGCTGTTGATGCAGCACTCAATCAGTATGTGGCTACTCATTATAAGGCACATCATATGAGTTGGCTGCATTGCTTTTGGGGAGTTGGAGCTACCATGGGGCCGATAATTATGTCTTTCTACATTTCGAACTACAATTCATGGAGAAGTGGTTACACAGCCGTATCCATGATTCAGTGGGGCCTTGTTATTATTTTGCTCATTACACTGCCATTATGGAAACGTGTTACCGCGATACAAAATCCCATTATTTCTGAATCCCCATCAGACTACTCACAGATGGATGACAATATCGTACAAGTTGAGAACATACCCAAACAAAATCCAATTCGAATGAAAGGAGTTAAGAACACGCTCATTGCTTTTTTGTTTTATTGTGGTGTGGAAGCCACGGTGGGCTTATGGGGAGCCAGCTATTTGGTAAGCGCAAGGAACATCACAGCCGACACTGCTGCTGGTTGGATATCTTTATACTATGGTGGAATCACGGTTGGCAGGCTTATTACGGGGTTTGTAACTATAAAAATAAATAATGGTATGCTAATCCGAATTGGCCAACTTACTGCTGTTGCAGGAGGACTCATTTTGTTGCTTCCTTTGCCTGTTGCCTTTTTATTACCCGGTTTTATTCTTATTGGTTTAGGGCTTGCGCCGATTTACCCTGGACTTCTTCATGAAACACCAACACGGTTTGGTAAGGAAAATTCCGCTAAACTCATGGGGTATCAAATGGCAGTTGCTTATACAGGAACGACTTTGCTCCCGCCCATTTTTGGGATTATAGCTTCACAGGTAAGTATTCATTTTTTTCCAGTTGCAGTCGTTGTGTTCCTTCTTTTTATGCTGCTCAGTTCAGAACAAGTGAATCGGATACTGAAGAAGAAAATTTTGAAGAGTTAAGACAAATTACAACTTGACCTGAAACGCGTTTCATCGGCTAAAGTAAATATATAACCTAAAAGAGAAAGGAGAGTACCCTATGATCTCACTCATTTTATTATGTTTAGTTATATGGGGGGGAACGTATTGTTGTTTAGTGTTATCAAGAGATCCTATAGAAGTAAAGCCTTACCGCTCCATCGATGATTTTTTCGAGTAGCTTTGTATCCACTTAATAAAGGTGCTTTTTTTACTCGCTTTATTAACATGTTTAATTAAGTGATTTATGAAGTGAATCGAATCTGTTTCGAGCCCATTACATTGGATAGGTTTTGCTAAAGGTCGAGATACGAATACAAGGGAGTGGGACAATGTGGGGATTGAAAATGTCTTAGGTTAATAGAGACTTTGATATTGATCCCTGGAAAGAACATAAAAAACCGTAAGTATGAACTGACCGGTAGGAAACTCTAACAATTAAGGGAGGCTTATTTATGTTTAAACTGGTAGTAAGTGATTTGGATGGTACTTTTCTGAACAATAGTGGTACTTTTGATGTTGAATTATTTAATCAGGTGTACGGAGAGATGAAAGAAAATAATATCGCCTTTGTTGCTTGTACAGGTAAGCAATGTGAAAGAGTAGAAGAGTTGTTTGATGAGCACGGAAAAGGAATCTGGATTTTGGGAGACAGTGCTACTCGTATTAAAAGGGATGGAGTTGTTGTAAAAGAGTTTACAATTGAACGTAATTTGGCATTACAAGCGATCAGTCAAATTGAAGCTTTCGCTAAGGATTTTATTATCATCGCATGTACAACTGAAGCAGCCTATGTCCACTCTCAAATTCAAGAGGAATATTACAAGATTGTGAAGGGCTCCTACAAGGAAGTGCAAAAGATTGATTCGTTTGATCAAATAAATAGCAACTTTCTTAAAATAACTGTTTACGATCCATCAGGGAGAAGTTCCATTTTAAGAAAACATGTTGAAAAGACGCTGCTAGACCAAATTTATATTGTAGATTCTGAAGCAAATTGGCTGGATATTACAGCCCTTCATACCCATAAAGGGGAGACGGTAAGGAAACTCCAAGAGATATTGGGTGTTACTATGGACGAAACCATGTCTTTTGGAGATGGTGAAAATGACGTGGAGCTTATGAGTATTGCCAAATACAGTTTTGCTGTAAAAAATGCTTGTGAGAATACTAAAAATGCAGCAAGTTTTATCACCAAATCCAATGAAGAGAACGGTGTGTTATTAACGATAAAGAAAATGATGGATTTACAAAAGCATTAATATTAATTATCGTTATTAAGAGATACACTCCAGATTTCACACTACCCAATGAGAGGACTATAAGCAGCATGAAAAATAAAATACTGGTTTTTGATATTGGTGGCTCTTTTATTAAATTCAGTTTATATTTTCAAGATAAATTTATGACGAAAGGTAAAGTTGCTACACCATTAGATTCACTAGAGAATCTGCTTATAGTCTTGAAGCAAATTCATAATCAGTTTATAGATGAATGTGAAGGAGTAGCCGTCAGCATGCCAGGTATTGTGGACTCGGTCACTGGTCATATGGTGCATGGTGGTTCGTTAAGGTATATAAACGATATCAATATGATCGAAGTATTCAAGAAAGCGTTTCATTTGCCTGTAGCTATTGAAAATGATGGGAAGTGTGCAGCTCTTGGAGAAGTATGGCGCGGCTCACTACAGGGGATCGTTGATGGTGTTGTTTTGGTAGTTGGAACAGGAATGGGCGGTGGAATCATCTCTCAAGGAAAATTGCTGAAAGGTCATCATTTATCGGCTGGGGAATTCTCCTTCATCAGAACTAACAATGAGCATGCAGACAATGTTGATTATCTGCTTGGTATGCAAGGGAGTAGTTCTGTTTTAGCTAAAACTGTTGCCAAGGCTAAAGGACTTCCTGAAGATGCTATAACAGGTGAAAGAGTATTCAAGCTTATTGAAGAAGGTGATCACACGGTACAAAAGATTTTTCAAGAATACTGTAGGAACATCGCAACACAAATTATTAATTTACAAACAATTCTTGACCCTCAAAAGTTTGTGATCGGGGGAGGCATATCTGCCAATCCTTTGCTGGTTGCTACCATTAAAGAAGAATTAGAGAAACTTTACCTGCATTCGATCTTAAATTTTGTGCGTGCAGATATTGAACAAAGTAAATTAGGCAATGAAGCGAATTTGCTAGGTGCTATATACAACTACATGCAGTCACACCATCTTGAGGTATAAGATAAAATAAAAGTAAAAGAGCGTGCCTTGAACTTAAGACACGCCTTTTTGCTTTTTTTAAGTTTACATAATATATATTATGTTTATTTGTTTGATACGTATAACATTTCAAAGCAACTTATTTTTCATTTTCCGGCGGAGATTCAATTATCAGCCCCTGAACATGCTTGCGCGTTAGAAGCTTCCGTTTTTTGCGGTTTTCCTTTGTTTCTAAAACAATATCCAAATCATAGTCGTCAGGATACAATTCTGATGCAGCGATGTGAAGAGTGAGCCTCTTTTTGTTTATGATCAGCTTTTGTCCTTGAATCAAAATTCCAACATTGCCTCGTTCATCCTCGGTTTTGTAAACAATACCGGTTCGATCTAGGTAGCTGGCATAAACACTATCTCCAAGAGCAAATGGCTTGGTTATGAGCGGGTGCTCTTGTTTTCCCTGTTTTGCGACTGTGCGGTCTGTAGATGCTTTTTTAGAGGCAGGTTTATATACATCGTCAGACTTTTTATCATCAAAAGAAGGGGGAATAACCAAAAACTCCTGTGCATCCTGAGACGTTCTTCCAGCAGAAATGGCCTCAGAACGCTCGATAATGCGAGTCCACATGCCTAGCTTCAAAGCAATTGCGTATGCGTAGCTTTCCCCGGCCTCGCCAATGCGAAGTCGGTACAAGGGTTGCAATGTTTCGGTATCAAACTCCATGCGAGCATTTTGGAACCCCGGTGTGTTTTCAGCAAAATGCTTGATTTCGCTAAAGTGCGTGGTAGCCACTACTGTCGCACGGCGACGATGAAATTCTTCCAGCAACGCGATAGATAGGCCTACGCCTTCTCCCGGATCAGTACCAGAGGCCATTTCGTCGATCAGGATCAGAGTAGAGCTGCCTGCCGTTTCCAAAACGCCAATCATATTGCGAATATGAGCAGAAAAGGTGCTCAAAGCATGTTCAATGCTTTGGCCATCCCCGATGTCTACCACAATGTCCTCGAATACAGCCATTCGGCTACCTTGCAAAACAGGTACCAGCAGGCCGGATTGCACCATAAGTGTTAACAAACCTACGCTTTTGAGAGCCATCGTTTTTCCGCCTGTATTCGGCCCGGTAATAATAAGTGAAGAATAACCTTCACCAATTGAGAAATCAAGCGGCACCATAGTATGGGCCATCAATGGGTGACGTGCACCATAGATATCTATTATCCCATCATCGTTAAGCTCGACAGAGACAGCATCCAGAGTCATAGCGTATTTGGCTTTAGCTAATAAAAAATCCAGTATGCCTACCGTCTCTGTATTAATGCTTAGTTCACGGTTGTATGACTCAGCCATTGCGGTCAGGTCTCCTAGCACTTTCATTTCCTCTTTTGATTCTTCTGCCATATTTGCGCTCTGTTCGAATTGCAGATTTATGATCTCGGCAGGTTCCACATAGACGGTCTGACCGCTACCTGACTCATCCAGTACATTGCCTTTCACCTGTTTGCGGAATTCTTTTTTGATCGGAAGGACGTAACGGCCATTGCGCTGACTGATCATATTTTCCTGCATGATGGATCGGTGACGGCTGATAAGAGAATCTAGTTTCCTCTTGATACGTTCTTCAGTAACTGCAATTTTTTTGCGAATTTTAGCTAGTTCTTTACTGGCATTATCCGTTACTCGACCCGAATAAATGCATCTCTCGATTTCGGATAGGAGTGACTCCATGCCATACATGGAAGAGGCATAAGCACTGACGGTTGGAGCTGAATCCGCCTTGGCATGCATATATTTCATCAGCTGCATGCAGCTTCTGATGAATTGGGCCAAATGAGAAAAATCACGCTCGCTGAACATATAGCCAGTTCCCAAGAGGTGCAGAATGTGCTCCATTCCTTCCAATGAAGGAACAGGTACGCTAGCTCCGTGGCGAATGAGCTGTAAAGCTTCGCTCGTTTCGTTAAGACGAATTTTGATTGTACGGATATCTGTAATTGGCTGCATGGAAGCGGCATGCTGCTTACCTAGGTACGAAAAAGCACATTCAGACACTCTTGTTTTAATCTGATCATATTCCAAACGCAACATTGTAGTTTCATTCATGGATAAATCTCTCCTTTAGTTGTGTATTGACAGGATTTTTTTAAAACCTTTCTGAAAAACAAAAAAGGGCGGAGAATGAACAAAACGTCCATTCTCCGCCCTTTAAGGGAGAGGGAGCGTATCATCAAATAAGCCTATAATCCAGCATGTGCTCTCCAATTCTGCGTTTTAATCCACAGGCCAACCAACATATCAGTTCATTGGCTTATGAATAGAAAAACGTGTAAAAGGAGTTCACAAAAGTTGGAAACAAAAAAACCGTGCTGAACACAGCACGGAATAAGGCCTAGATGAAAATAATCCCTAAGGCGATTTATGATATCCGCATGTTCTTAACTAATACCAGGGTAAAAACTCAGCAAGAAACAAACCTGTCCCTAAAGGGTACATGAGCCTGATGGTCTTCCCTGAATATGCAATTGCTTAGTTAAGAACGTTCACCGACATTAAAATCTCTCCCTTAATTGAAGATCTATCCATAATATACGATCAGACAGGTAATGAAGTCAAGGAAGACTTCTTCAATTCGATGTAAAAGTGACCATGAGGATAAGGGGTTTATGTAATATATATTATGTAAACCGATTACTCAATGAATGATTATCATCTTTTAATTGAGAATGATAATCATTATAATTGTAATAGTGAATGAAACTCGTATGTCCTGCGAATCCAGCTATAAGAAGGAAGTGATGACAAGATAAAGACACAAACTTCACCGTCTACTTTTAATGAATATTTTAATCAGATAATCGATTCCAACTTAATGATTCATGAAAATAGCTCCACTCCAGCAGGAATACAGCACGAACATTTTTATCAGATACCCGAAAAGTGGGGAGACGGAATACATCGAACACATTTTTTACGCAATGGCCTTGAGCTATCACAAAGCAAAATGTTATTTCATGAGCAAGTCCAGATATCAAGAAGAATTGATAAGCCTTATCTGGAGTTGGCACTAAACATCGATTATTCCGCCACTTGGGCTGTGGATGATTTTCGTTCAGATCGTGAGCACGGGGGACATGTACAGCTCGTCTACATGAATGATGTGAAAATTCACGCAGAGATAGCAGCTAGTAATGTGATGAATCATCTAGAGTTGCGTTTTAATCCATTGCTATGGCAAGAGTTACTACAGGAACTGGGTATTCGTTTGGAGCAATCTTTTGCTTGCATGGAAGCGTTGATTACTCCTGATATGCGGGCTATTGCTCAGGAATTGTCATCTCATTCTTATGAGGGCATAACCCGTCAGCTTTTCTTGGAGAGCAAGACGCTGGAATTGATGGCTCTGTTTTTGCAAGAAACACGCACTTCTCCACCTAAACTTTCTATGACAATTAAACCCACTGATGTGCAATGTATTCACGAGGCGCGAGACATTTTACTCCGTACACTGGTGCAGCCACCCAGTCTGATTCGGTTGGCACAGATGGTACATATTAATGAGCAAAAACTGAAAAATGGCTTTAAAGAGCTATTCGGCACAACAGTATTTGGCTTTGTGCGCCAGCAGAGACTGGAAAAAGCCAAGCAACTGCTAGAACAGGAGCAGATTTCAGTCAGTGAAGCGTCAGTGATAGTCGGCTATAGTAACTTTAGTCATTTTGCCGCACTATTCCGTAAAACATATGGCTACAATCCAAGTGCCTACCGAAAAAATAAGAATTTATGCTCCTTATAAAACCTTCATCTTTATAAAACTCTCCTTCCAGTGGTGATGTTTCTCCCGGAATTGGCGGTAGGAAGCAGAATGTGAGCCTAAAATAGACACAGGCTCAAGCATTCTGCAACTGCCGTATTTGGAAAGGAGAAATGATTCATGCAACCAAAAACGGGCATTGCCCGATTACTTCAAATCGCTGGGGAAAAACGCGGATTACTTGCTGTTTCCGCTTTATTTTCCGGTTTAAGTGCTATTTTCATGCTGGTGCCTTATGCTTCAGTTTATTTTGTACTCAAGGAGCTACTTGAGCACGCTGCACAACCTACAACAGCAGACGGGCCATTGATGATTCAATGGGGACTGATTGCTTTAGCAGGTTTATTAGCCAGCCTTATTACAATGTACATCGGCGGGCTTATCTCACATATTGCGGCTTTCCGTATTTTATACGGCTTACGCGTCAAGCTGTCTGCGCACATCGGTAAACTCCCCTTAGGATGGCTTCATGGCACTTCCACAGGGGCTGTCAAAAAGACTTTGGAGCAAAATGTGGAAAAAGTAGAGACGTTTGTCGCTCACCAATTACCGGATCTGGTGCAGGTTATCGTGACAGCAGTAGTGATGATTGTCGCCATGTTTAGCTTGAATATATGGTTGGCGTTCGCTTGTATCGTGCCGATTCTGCTTGCTTTCACCGTTCAAATGACGCTGATCGGTGGCTCCAAAACACAGGATAACATCAAGGAATATTACAACTCACTGGAACGTCTAAACGGATCGGCTGTGCAGTATGTCCGTGGTATACCCGCAATCAAGGTGTTTGGACAGACGGTGCATTCGTTTCGTAAGTTTTATTCCGATATGGTGCATTATCGTGAATATTGCATGAGATTCACTGACCAATTTGAAACTGGTTTTCTCGTCTTTAAGGTAATTATTGGCTCATTCGCTGCTTTTGTACTTCCTGTCGGTGTATACCTGTTGAGTGGTAACCCGCAGAATGTTGCATTTGCCTCGGTGTTACTATTTTTTCTGGTAATGGCCCCCGGGGTGTCAGCACCCATGTTTAAAATTATGCATCTCATGTCTTCAATGCGTGATATTAATGAAGGCGTTGATCGGATTGACCGTATTTTTAACGAACCTGCAATACAAGAGCCAGCACATCCGCAAAAGCCGACTACTTATGATGTGCAGTTCGAGCAAGTTTTCTTTTCCTATGGAAACACAGAAGAGGTTAACAAGCATGATGACGGAGATGACAATCCATCGACCTATGTGCTGTCTAATATCACTTTTACGGCAAGACAAGGGAAAATGACCGCTTTAGTCGGCCCGTCTGGTTCCGGTAAATCGACGATCGCCAATTTGGTGCCGCGTTTTTGGGATGTACAGAAAGGTGCAGTCCGCATTGGTGGGGCCGATATCCGCCTGATGAGCACATCTAACCTGATGGATACGGTTGCTTTTGTATTTCAGGAAACTTTTTTGTTTTATGACTCCGTATTTAACAATATTGCCGTAGGTGATGCGAAGGCTTCTATGGAGCAGGTTATAGCGGCTGCAAAGGCAGCACAGTGTCATGAGTTCATTTGTAAGCTGCCGAACGGCTATGATACGCTCATCGGAGCTGGCGGGGTATACCTATCGGGCGGAGAAGAGCAGCGACTTGCGGTAGCACGTGCCATTCTCAAAAATGCACCTATTCTCGTATTGGATGAAGCTACGGCATTTGCTGATCCTGAAAATGAATATGAAATGCAGCTGGCATTAAAAGAACTAATGAAAAACAAGACGGTTATTGTTATTGCACACCGTTTGTCTACTATTCAGCATGCGGATCAGATTCTGGTGCTTCAGGAAGGACGTATTGCTGAACGGGGTCAGCACAGTGAGTTGCTGGAAGTAAACGGCCTGTATGCCCACTTATGGCAGGTCTATACGGATGTCGGACAATGGCAGATTGGGGCACGGGAAGAGGAGGCGGCTCAATGATGAGAATGTTGCAAAGTATCACGGCTGGAAATCCAAGGGTACTGTTAAAACCGGTATTATACACAACCTTAGCCAATATCGCAGGGTTGGTTCCTTTTGCCTTGCTGGTAGGGGCGGCCCGTCTGATTTTCGAGCCTTTCATCCATCCGGGAGCTTCGCTCCAATCTGCTGGCTTATGGTGGATTAGTGGAGGTCTGCTCCTGTCGCTACTTCTGCTGTTTCTGTGTGAGATTCCAGCTTATCGTTCCCAATACCGTGGAGCCTATGATGCCTCGGTAACCGGGAGGTCGCGTCTAGCTGAGCATTTGCGTAGACTATCTCTGGGATTTCTGAACAAACGCGATCCCGGTGACCTAGCCAATATGATGATGGGTGATTTTACAATGGTGGAACATGGGATTTCTCATTTGGTGCCGCAGATGATCGGGGCGGTGACGATGCCACTTCTGGCATTAATTGGATTATCCTTTTTAGATTGGCGGATGGCGCTGGCATTGTTTGCTGCTTTTCCGGTGGCCATTTTGTTGGTATTGCTTACTTCCCGTATCCAGCGGCGGCTGGGGGCCAATCATATGCGTGCCAAAATCAATGCTGCGAATCGTCTACAGGAGTATTTAAATGGTATTCGGGTGATTAAAGCCTACCAGCTAACTGGTGAGCGTTTTGTTCGGCTGGAGCTTGCGTTTAGAGAACTGATGCGGCACAGCATCCGTATTGAAGGGTTGTTAGGACCGATTGTATTGGCTGCTATTGCTTTCATGCGGTCTGGCTTGACGTGGATGGTTATGATCGGTGTATATCTACTGCTGGCGGGTCAGATGGATGTTATTGTGTTTGTTTCTTTTCTGATTGTAGGAACACGTATTTATGATCCCCTAACCACTGCACTTGTAAACTTCGCTGAATTTAGATACCACGAGCAGGCAGGTGAACGTATCGTCCAATTGCTGAACGAGCCAGTGATGCCGGGTGACCAATTGCCTTCGGAGAGACACGATATTGAACTAAGAAACGTAAGTTTTGGATATGGTGATCAGCCAGTATTGCGGAATGTGAGTATGTCTATGCCGTTTCGTTCTTTCACAGCACTAGTAGGACCCTCCGGCAGCGGAAAAAGTACGGTATTGCGGATGATTGCCCGCTTTTACGACCCGGATCAGGGCAGCGTGCTATTAGGTGGAAACAACATACAACAGATGAATACGGAAGCGCTATTGCGCAAGATATCTATGGTGTTCCAGGATGTATATCTGTTTCAAGATACCATTGCGAACAATATTCGATTTGGCAAAAGCGATGCTACACAGGAAGAAATCGAAGCTGCTGCTCGCCAAGCTTGTTGCCATGATTTTATATCCAGGCTACCCAAGGGATATGATACCCGGGTAGGTGAGGGAGGTAGTACGTTATCGGGCGGCGAGAAACAGAGGATATCCATTGCCCGCGCTATACTAAAAAATTCGCCGATTGTTTTGCTAGATGAAGCTACGTCTTCGCTGGACCCTGAGAATGAAAGGGATATTCAGCAGGCTATTAATCGTCTTGTACAAGGTCGAACAGTTTTTGCGATTGCTCATCGGCTCAAAACGATTCGAAACGCAGACCGTATTGTAGTTTTGGACAAAGGAAGGGTCGTGGAGCAGGGAAGACATGATGAACTGTTGGATAACAACGGCCTATATGCACGATTGTGGAACAGACAGCATGAGGTAAGAGAGTAATAGTCTGTATGATCTCAGGATACAAACATTAAGAAACCGCCCCGGGAGATGTCATATCTACCAAGGGCGGTTTCTTGTGATTGTTATTCAGAATCATCGGCTATGACAGCTTGTACAGGCTGCCTGTCACGTAGCAATGGTAACAACAGCATCGCTCCCAGTAAAAATAAACCGGCACTCACGGTATATACGGTGTTCAGGGAGGATTCGCGTTTGAGTGTACCGCCGATGCTCATACCCACGACCATCATCCCCGAGAACAGGGGAGAGAGGGCACCACCGACGCGGCCGATAAAAGCAGCTTCGGCATTTTTCATCATCATCGTGTTGATACCAATATGAATGCAAGGATAAAATAGACCGCTGAGTACTTGCAATGCCATTGTCAGCACAATATTGTGCGACCATCCGACTCCAAAGGTTGTCAGTGTGCTGACCAGAAGTCCAGTCGCCAGCAGCAATTGCGGCTGGACTTTTTTGGCAACCCCCATAATCAGACCGCCGCCCAACAGCATAGCCGCTCCGTTCGCCATTAATGGCCATTGAAGAAATTCCTTGTTTTGCCCAAGGTTCTCGATAGCTACAAAAACCATTAATGGTTGAATAAGTCCGACGGCCAGCCCAATTATGGTAAATGTTCCTCCAAGCGTGCGAAGTGTACGGTTATTCCATACATAACGTATTCCTTCTTTAAGCTCTTCAATGAAATGTGTTGGTCGATCTATCTCAATTACTTGCTCATCTTGTGGGATACGAGTTAGAACAAGCGCAGAGATAAGAAACAACATTCCGGTTATAGACAATGAAGAGAAAATTCCAAAGTGTTGATAAATAAATGTACCGACGACAGGACCGATAACCATAAATAATGCCATGAGAGACTGAAAAAGAGCCATCACTCCCTGAAGCTGTTCTGGTGCTACATGCTGCTTTAATATTTTCATCGCAGATGGCTGAGAAAATTGAGATAGAATGGCCGAGAAGAAAGTGGATAGCAAGAGCACCTGCCATGACCCGTACCACAATGCGAGCAACACGATAAAAATAGACGCGGCCGACAGCAGATCGCAACTAACCATTGTCCGTTTAGGTCGCCAACGATCTGCAAATGTACCTCCAATGATGGCAAACAGAAAGATAGGCGCAAATTCAGCGACCGAAATGAGCGATACGTATACAGGATCATTATGGGTCAGATCTGTTACATACAACAGTATGGCAAAGTTCCGCACCCAGATGCCCAAATTTAGCAACGCATTGGAGGCGATAATGGTCCTTATATATGGATTTTTAAACAACAACAAACTCTCCTTTCTTATTTTCAGAGTATTTCCTTGAATATTTTTATAAACAAAATTATAATTTGTCTATATAATAATAGATAATATAATAAATATACTGCTATTTAGTCAAATGTTTTTTGTAATCCCTGAATAAAATAGAGGATAGAAAAGGAAATAGTCAATCATGCAAAAAAAGCGGATTAGAATAGAAGAGGGGTGGATCACTACATATTTACAAATTGGATGGGATATCCAAATAAAAAAACAAAATTACATAATAAATATTATGTTAACTATTACGTGTCTATTATCTATCAGAATCTGAATCCGATGTACCTTTTAAAATCATAGTGATATAATTACGCGTACATGCCTGAAAAGGAGCGTATAGAACGTAAATGAACTTTCAAGTGGACTTTTTATCTTTTTTTGTGATTCAGGTAGACGGGAAAGAAGGACAAGGCGGTAAGTCCTACAAGCATTATGCTACAATGGATGACTATGATTACGACGAGAGTGATGTCAAAAAATTTTTGGACGGGGAATTTGCTCGCATTAGCAAGCGAAAGGTTGAAAAAAATCCAAGCACAGAGCAGGCACCGACTAAAATCGGCCGCTTTATCGTTGAACCGGAACATGAGCTGAGCAGTAATCCGAATTTCAATATGTTCGCTCGACTACGAGCAGCAGAGGATAAGGAAGATTTTAAAAATGCATGTGATGACCTGGTGCGGATGTATCTGGATACAAGCGCGGTACGAGGTGGAGCACTGATCATTGTACAGGCTACATTAAATACCCACTCTGACGACCCGTTTATTTTTGTACTCAAATGTGATTTTGAACCTAAAATTGCACGAATTACTGAAAGCAGCCTGGTCAGTGAGGTCGAAATGGCCATTTCAGCCCGTAATATGAAATCCATCATGTATCCTTACATGCTGGAGGAGGGTATAAACGATGAGTGGGAGCTTAAAATACATCAGTCTTCGCATGCGCGGTATTTTGAAGACTTTTTGAAATTCGTCACTTATGAGCAATCCATGCCGGAAATCGTTAATGAACATGTCATGGGCTTTGTTCAGAACTATGTAGAAACCAAATGGCCGGATGCATCTAATGAGGAAAGACAGCAGGAAGAGCGCGATCTGGAACTGTGGGCGGCCAGCGAAAAACGGGATCTACAAGGAAAATGGGAGCCTCTTCAGGTCGTAGAAGCTGCGCAGCATATTGTCGAACTAAAACCGGAAATTGAAGTTCGTTTCAAACTGGATGATACGGCTGTGCGTGGGTTACTATCCGACTTTGGTGCCAAGCTGCATATCACGAAACTTCATGATAGATATGCACTTATTATTGAAGGTGATGCATTTACGTTTGAAAAGGGATTTTCTCCGATTGAGCTGCTACAACCTGAATCCTTTGAAACAGTGGCTGAGCGACTCAAAGAGAAACGGCAACATGAAAATGAGGGTATGGATGGCGATACACCACCTTGGTAATTTGGAATTTGGAACGTATAGCAGGGCGACAAACTGAATTTTATTATCAAAAACGGACCTCACAACGGATATATCCGCTGTGGAGGCCCGTTTTTGTTTAGCTTTTATGTTCCTAACTTACTGAATTACATATGCACTTTACTAATTTGATCTCTTAGCTTGTCCGCAGATTGAATCAACCTTGCACGTTCCTCGTCATTGAGCGGAAGATCCAAAATTTCACGTACTCCATTGTGATCGACGATACTTGGTACACCTAAATAAACATCAGATACACCGTTATAATCTTCCAGCAGGGTGGACACATTAAGTACCGACCCCTCATCTCCAAGAATAGCGGCTACGATACGGTCGAGAGCCAGTCCGATGGCATATGATGTTGCGCCTTTGGCATCTATAATTTCATAGGCAGCATTTTTGGTGTTTTCAAAAATTTCATTTTTCGTTTCTTCGCCCAGTTCCAGAGGTGTTCCAGCAACGTTAGCTGTGCTCCATACAGGTAATTCGGAGTCACCATGTTCACCAATAATATGGGCGTGGATGCTTCGTGGGTCGATACCCTTTTGTTTCCCGATCAGATAGCGGAAACGTGCGCTGTCTAGTAATGTACCCGATCCAA
The DNA here is from genome assembly GCF_053006485.1 of Paenibacillus sp. JJ1683. Classification (NCBI taxonomy): domain Bacteria; kingdom Bacillati; phylum Bacillota; class Bacilli; order Caryophanales; family Paenibacillaceae; genus Paenibacillus; species Paenibacillus sp. JJ1683. The sequence continues at coordinate 3,056,024 of NZ_CM129820.1, read as the reverse complement.
TAACTCTGCTTGAAGGCCAACCACTGCGTTTCCAAGAGATGTAGGAGAGAATGTCCACCGGGTTGGTTGCGATCAGCAAAATGCCATGGGTATTGACCTTGACTATATTATCAATAATACTTTCAAAAATTTCGGCATTACGTTTAAGCAGATCAATGCGCGTTTCTCCAGGTTTTTGTGAAGCGCCTGCTGTAACAATGATGATATCTGCATCACGACAGTCTTCATAATCACCCGCCCACACTTTTACACCGCCGAGAAAGGGAAGCCCATGATTCATATCGAGCATTTCCCCTTTCGCCTTCTTGACGTTAACATCAATAAAGACAAGTTCTGACATGCGTTGGCGCAGCAGTAGGGTATAGCCAGTTGTTGTACCGACCGCTCCCATGCCGACAATAGCCACTCTACTTCGTTTGTAAGGTTTTAAGCTCATTAAATCCTCATCTCCTTCTCGGGTTGTATACCTTTTCATTTTGGGGTATTTCTTTAAAATTTATGTTTCTAACTCAGTGTACCGTATATATTTACCCACCGTAAAGAATTATGACATTTTTCCTTGACTTCAAAGGCGAGCTCGCTAATAATTAATCGAACGATAGGAACATGCACTAAAGCGTTGCAGCACCGATATTGACGTAAGAAATTATGGAAAGAGGATTAGGAATATGGACTTATTTCGAAAAAAAACAGGACAGCTCTCGCACGAGGAAAGCGGATCTACAGGTCGCTTAAAGAGAACAATGGGGCCTTTTGATCTCACCATGCTAGGAGTAGGATGCATCATCGGGACAGGGATTTTTGTTATTACTGGCAAGGCAGCAGCAGAAAATGCAGGTCCCGGCTTGATGCTTTCTTTTGTTATTGCAGGGATTGCCTGCGTATTGGCAGCCTTGTGCTATGCAGAGCTTTCATCTACAGTTCCCGCGGCTGGGAGCGCTTATGCATATAGTTATATTGTTTTTGGAGAAGTGCTGGCCTGGGTACTAGGTTGGGACTTGATTCTGGAATATGGAGTGGCGGCCGCCTCTGTGAGTAGTGGCTGGTCTGCTTACTTTCAAGGCTTGCTGGCCGGATTTGATATACATCTACCGTTAGCTTTAACCGCAGCCTTCGATTCGACCAAGGGGACCATTATTGATCTGCCAGCGGTGTGCATCATCATGCTCATCACACTGTTGCTTAGTCTCGGAGCCAAGGAAACGGTCCGATTCAATTTCATTATGGTTTGTGTCAAAGTCGGGGTCGTACTGCTATTTATTGGAATTGGAATCTTTTATGTTAAGCCTGCCAACTGGACACCGTTCTTGCCTTATGGATTTTCTGGTGTATTGAGTGCCGCGGCAATCGTATTTTTTGCTTATCTAGGCTTTGATGCTATCTCAACTGCTGCTGAAGAGGTACGCAATCCGCAACGGAACATGCCCATCGGCATTATTTCCTCTTTAGCGATCTGCACGATATTGTATATTGCCGTTTCAGTTGTGTTAACGGGAATGGTACCTTATACGCAGTTGGGCGTTAGTGATCCGGTTGCGTTTGCTCTCCGCTTTATTCATCAGGATTTTGTAGCTGGATTAATTTCAGTTGGTGCGATTGCAGGGATGACGACCGTTTTGCTGGTGCTGTTGTACGGCCAGACACGATTAATTTTTTCTATGTCACGAGATGGTCTTTTACCCGTTTTTCTTTCTAAGATAAATGCCAAAACTCAAACACCGATTCGAAGCACATGGCTGGTGGGTAGCATTATCGCATTGGCTAGCGGCTTGTTCCCGTTGCATGCACTGACCAATCTGACGAGTATTGGAACTCTGTTCGCTTTTGCTGTAGTTTCGGTTGGGGTCATCGTTTTGCGGAAGACAAGACCAGATTTGAAAAGAGGGTTTACTGTACCATGGGTTCCGTTACTTCCGCTACTGAGTGCTTTGGTTTGCATCGGTCTGATGCTTCAGCTTCATATCAGCACCTGGATCGGATTTATCGTGTGGCTACTGCTTGGATTACTGATTTATTTCTTCTATGGATATCACAAAAGTTTGTTGAATCATAAATCCTAAACAATATTAGTATGAAAAAAGCCGGCATTCTTCACTTTTGTGAAGGAGCCGGTTTTTTTTGTCATTACGCGAAAAGTGTCACATAGGGGTGTTTATGGTATAATTCTGTTTCAGATAAGCTTTTGGCACGTGATTACCGCATGCCATCGAGGGAGGATTTTGATATGAAACTGCGCTGGCGTGCGCTCTTGGGAGGAGTAATGCTATTGACGGGCATCCTGCTAACTGCCTGTTCTGCTGAACCCCCAAAAACTGTAACTAAACCTCCGATTGAGGAACCAGATGACCAGGGACAAACGATAACTATTAATCCGCCGGTAACCCCAAAGGCTGGCGATCCAAACGCCAAATATGTAGTACAGACACGAATCGCGGATTTTCATTTAATCGATAACAATAAAGGGTTGGTTTGGGGAGTTACCCATAATGAGCTTCGACTTTATGATACCCATGATGGTGGGAAAACATGGAATAATATTTCTCCTTCTGAAAACGTCCAATTTCAAGACAAGCTTGAATATGGCAAGGATATCAGTTTCACAGATTCACGTCACGGTTGGGTCGTCCGCCAAAATCTGGACCAAACAGCAACAGTCATTCTAAGAACGGCAGATGGAGGGCAGAGCTGGGATGTTTCAGCGCTACCTAGCGGAGACCATGTAAGCTCGATTCAATATGTAAATCCAACCACAGGCTGGATCATGGCTTATACAAAACTGAATGAGCAGGATCAACAAAAAATGTTGTATCACACCACGGACGGAGGAGCCACGTGGAATAAAGTTGCGCAAAGTTCTGGTATGACTTCCAACAATTCAGGCTCAGGTTTACCCGATCAAGGCAGTATGGCGGGAATGAGCTTTTCTTCCAACAATCAGGGTTTTGTGGCGATTAACGTGGACAATAGCGTGAAATTGTATAAAACTTCGAATCAAGGGAAAACGTGGACTTCAGTCGCTAACAGCATGCAAGGGTGCCCTCAGGCTAAGGCAGAAGCTCAGCAGTCTCTTAAAGGTAACAGTTCCTCATACTGGATTCCGGTTTTCTGCTATGGGGATAACGGTACCAAATATAACGGGCTGTTTACGAATAATACAGGAACACAATGGAATGATGTGCCATTGGGTCTGAGTAGCAATAATAATTCTATAACTCCTGGGCGTACCTTTCTAAGCGATAAAGAAGGATGGGTTATAACCGTAAACGGAATGAGCCGTACAATAGATGGAGGCAAGACGTGGACAAGTCTCAAAGGCAACAAGGTGCTGCCTTCGAAGCTAAAAGACTACCCACGATCAGTCAAGCTGCGTTTTGCTTCTTCATCGGTAGGTTGGCTGCTTTTGGAACGACTCGACGACAAGAAATCACTGCTGTTAAAAACAACAGATGGTGGTGCAAACTGGAGAATTTTATAATCACGATAATGGTGATTGCCCTGGGATGTCTTCTCAGGGCGTTTTATTTTTAAAAAATTTAAATTTTATACGACAACATGTGAAAAAAATCACAAACTAACAAATGAGCCACTGTTATACTAAACCTGTAAACAACGATAGGAGTGATAATCATGAGAGCGAATCAGGATCATATGTTAACCCAATACTACCTTCAATTTTGCTACACTTGTCAGGATGCCTACGGTTGCACGACGGAAGAGGACTGCAAGCAATGCGCAGAGCGTTACGCCGAAGAAGAAGATCATGAAGTTCTGGATGAAACACAACGTTATCTCCAACTTGTACATGTGTAAATCGATGAGCCATTCTGATATCGCCATATCTTGAGCCTCCCGGATTAATCCGTGGAGGCTCTTGGCGTTCTTGAGGGTTGCTATCAAATTTGGGCAGCAACATACATATACTGTTATAGAAGGCTTGAGGCAGGTCAGGATGCCCAGTGGTTTCCCTGTGGAATGCCTGGCGGAGAGGAGTGCGGTGCATGGGATTTGAGTCATTATGGATGTTCGATTGGCTGGGTACGGTATTGCCCGTATTTTTCGTAGTTGTGTTGGGTATTGTCGTGTTGTCTGCGGGCAGGGAAGTCATGGAATGGAGCCGGAACAAGCGGCAGCCTGTGTTGACGGTGGGTTCCCGCATTACGGCCAGAAGGACACATCTCCAACAGAGGCGCCAAGAGGAACAAGGGAGTCGTACCTATACTTTCTATTATGTAACCTTTGAAGTGGAGAGTGGCGACCGGATGGAGTTCAAGGTATCAGGGGAAGAATATGGTCAATGTGCTGAAGGGGATGAGGGACGGCTTACTTTTCAAGGTACAAGGTATATCGGGTTTCAGCGTCTTAATCGTTATAGCTTGGAGCAGGTTAAAATGTAGGATTCAGTCAAAAACATTCATGCTCATTTACAGCCTTCTGCGAGGAGCCAGGGTAGGGGGCTGTGAATGTTTCTTGTACAGCACATTTTGGTACATATATACTAAAACAGAGTAGTTCAGAGGAGGAATAAGTCGTGTCATTTGAAGGACAAGTTGTTATTGTAACAGGAGCGGCGCATGGCATCGGGAAAGAGGTCGCTTTTGCCTATGCTGCTCAGGGTGCCAAAGTTGTATTTGCTGACTACAATGAGGAAGAGGGCGCCGCAGCCGCTGCAGCAGCCCGGAACGAGGGTCATCAGGCTATTTTTATTCCTTGTGATGTGCGTAAGGAAGCAGATATTGTAGCGCTGATCCGTGCCACGGAAGAAGAATACGGTACAATTCATACGTTGATTAACAATGCAGGCGTATCCAGATGGAAATCTCCATATGAGTTAACCGTAGCAGAATGGGATGACATTCTGAATACAAACGTACGCAGTTGTTTTATTGCAACCAGAGAAGCGGCTAAGGTAATGAAGCGAAACGCAGAAGGGGGCTCAGTGGTTAATATGACCTCTACACGAGCTTTCATGTCAGAGCCGGACACAGAAGCCTACGCAGCATCCAAAGGAGCCATAGCCGCCCTTACACACGCGATGGCCATATCGCTAGGAAAGGATAGGATTCAGGTCAATTGTATTAGTCCAGGATGGATTGAAACCGGGGATTACGAGCAATTGCGTGCGGAAGACCATCAACAGCATCCGGCTGGGCGAGTAGGGACCCCTAAAGACATCGCACGAGCCTGTCTGTATTTAACACAACCCGACAATGATTTTGTAACAGGCACGAATCTAGTGGTCGATGGTGGCATGACGCGTAAGATGATCTACGAGCCATGATAAAAGCCTAAATGAGTAGTCCCATTCTTGGGGCTATTTTTTTATTTTCTGGACTGTCACCTATTGGGCATTTGTACCATAGGATAGGGTATGTGAAGGAGAAGCAAGGAGGGGACGCGGTGGCTGTAATCAAGACCAACTCAGAGGATGTGAGGACCCTCGCCCGGCTGATGCGGGCTGAGGCTGAAGGTGAAGGCGAGTCGGGAATGCTCATGGTTGGCAATGTCGGTGTGAACCGAATTTTAGCCAATTGCCTAGATTTCCAAGGGATACGCCTCATGAATGACATGGTGTTTCAAAGCCCCGGAGGTTTTGAGGCTACTCAGAAGGGGTATTTTTATCAGAGGGCCCGTGATCGGGACATTCGACTTGCCCAGCGTGTAATCAATGGTGAAAAAATACGTCCAGCATCCAATGCATTATGGTTTTTCAGACCGGCTGGAGACTGCCCGGGTACCTGGTATAACCAGACCAATACCGGACGCTTTAAAGCCCATTGCTTTTTTAGCCCGACTGCACAGGACTGTCCTAATGTATATTAGACACCTTTCAGGATGGCTTGAAGAATTTAAAAATTAAAACCATTTTAGGAGGAATTTAAATGATTTCACAGCAAGCTTACCGTCCCGTATCTTATGCTTCCGGCAATGGATATCCCGAATGGCCAAGAGGAATGGCTCCAGCCGGAACCATGCAACCTATGACTGGCTTTCCACCTCAAGTAAGTAGTGGCAGCCCTATGACACCAACGGGTACGGTAGTGCAGGTTCAGACTCCTCAATACGAGCAATCATACATCGAGAATATTTTACGCTTGAACTTGGGCAAAACGGGAACTTTTTATATGACCTATGAAAATAACCGAGAATGGAATGCTAAAATATTCAAAGGCATTCTGGAAGCAGCAGGTCGGGACCACATTATTATTAGTGATCCGGCGACAGGCAAACGGACCATTCTGCTGATGTTAAACCTGGATTATGCAACTTTTGATGAGCCATTGTTGTACCAATATCCCGGCGTCATCGGGAACCCGGGCGGATCTCCGGTTCGCTGATGCCTTCATATATATGAGTTTACATCCTCTGCCAGACGGCAGGGGATGTATTTTGTTTATATTCTTTCTCAAATATAGTTGCTTTCTTGGTGGTAAGAGGCGAAAATGAGAGCTTTTCGACCTAAATGATAGAGGGATTGATTTTTCTGACATTGCTTGTAGTTTGACTGTATAGAGTATAGTTATATAATTAAATATAAGCTGATGAATGATTTAAACATTTATGCGGAATATGGCTTATGGAAGCCGGAAGGGGTGAATGTGTTGGGAAGTTGACGCTGCTTATGATGTGTTATCGTTCTGTCTATGATGAAAATATCCGAAGGAGGTGCGCCTGTCTGCCGTAATGACGGCTGATGGGGAGCATATTGAGTGACCCTTTACCGAGTATGTTTAACTTAATTATTGTTTTTGCATTAGTATTATTGAATGGATTTTTTGTATCTGCGGAATTTGCCATGGTGAAGGTCAGGGGCAGCCGTATCGAAACCTTGGTGGAGGCGGGCAATAAAAAGGCCGTATACGCCGCCAATATGATACACAATTTGGATGCTTATTTGTCTGCCTGCCAATTGGGTATCACCTTAGCATCGTTGGGACTGGGATGGATCGGAGAGCCGGCCATCGCACATTTGATTGAGCCTATATTTACTGCCGCTGGCTTGGGAGCGGTATACGTACACGGTACTGCCGTGGTGATTGCATTTATTGTCATTACGATTCTGCATATTGTGTTGGGTGAATTGGCACCCAAAACGATAGCTATTCGTAAATCTGAGACTATTACACTGTATTCGGCCATGCTGATGACTTGGTTTTACAAGTTGATGTATCCATTCATATGGGCGTTGAATGGAATGGCGAACAGCCTGTTGCGTTTGTTCCGTCTGGAGCCGGTATCCGAGTATGATGATTCCGCGCATACGGGGGATGAAATACGCATTCTGATGAAAGAAAGCAATAAGAGCGGACTAATTGATAATACGGAATTGGCGCTTGTTGATAATATATTTGATTTTGCCGACACGACCGCCAGGGAAATCATGATTCCGCGCACGGAGATGATCTGTTTATACAGTAATGAGTCCACAGAAGAAAATCTCGCGATTGCAACGGAAAGCATGAGAACCCGTTATCCAATCTGCGCCGAAGATAAGGACCATATTATCGGCTTTATCCATATTAAAGATCTTCTACGTGCGAACACGCTGGATACCCGTACGATGATTCGCCCGATTCTTGCTGTTCCTGAATCAACGCAAATTAGTGATCTGCTCAAACGCATGCAGCGTAGCAAGACGCAAATTGCAATTTTGATTGATGAATACGGTGGCACATCGGGTATGGTAACATTGGAAGATATTATGGAAGAAATCGTCGGTGAAATTCAGGATGAGTTCGACCAAGAACGTCCGAGTTGTGAGCAGATTAATGACGAGGAATTTTCCATTGACGGTATGTTATTAATTGATGAAGTGAACGATCGTTTCGGGCTAGATCTTGATCATGAGGATTATGATACAGTAGGGGGCTGGCTCTACTCACATGTAGAGGTTATCCCTCCACAGCCAGGTCAGTCTGTAGTGTTTGAAGGATGTATGTTCATTGTAGAAGAAGTTGAAAACAAGCGGATTTCACGTATTCGGCTAATCAAACAGCCTATCATCGTGGAGGAAGCAGGAGTCTCATAATGGAATAAATATGGAAAGCGACCTTTAATGATGTGGGGTCGCTTTTTAATTTGTCTTCTTTACATAAAGGATGTGAATTGATATGATATCCGTGTTATTGTCAACCTAATGCATAATTATTAAGTTGACAATAGAGAGAATTTCCTTACGGTAAAAATCTCATCTGCTTACATAACCATCTAAATAAGGGAGGATGAAGTATGAATTTATTCAATAAGGCTGTAAATTGGGACTCATTAGCTGAAAAAGCGATACATTTCAGCAATCTGACGCTGGAAGAAGGCACGGCGGTACTGGAAGCGGACGATGTGGAAATATTACCGATTATGCAAGCTGCATTTCAGGTACGGCATCATTTTTACGGAAAAAAAGTAAAGCTCAATATGATCATGAACGCCAAAAGTGGTCTGTGCCCGGAGGATTGTGGTTATTGCTCACAATCCATCGTTTCTACGGCACCTGTCAGCAAGTATAGTATGCTGGATAAGGAATCATTGTTGGCTGGGGCAAGGGAAGCCCTAGCACGAAAAGCGGGGACATATTGCATTGTAGCTTCCGGCAAAGGTCCGACAGATCGGGAGCTGGATCAGGTGATTGATGCTGTACAAGAAATTAGTCGTACCATGCCGCTCAAAATTTGCGCTTGCTTGGGGATTCTCAAGGGAGATCAAGCACAGCGATTGGCAGATGCTGGGGTACACCGTTACAATCATAATTTAAATACAAGCAAAGCCAACTATCCCTCGATTACGACCACACATACATATGACCAACGCATCGAAACTGTGAAAATGGCTCAATCACACGGAATGTCTCCATGCTCTGGCGTTATTATCGGTATGGGGGAGACGAATGAGGAAATCGTTCACATGGCTTATGCCTTACGAGAGTTGGATGCCGACTCTATTCCGATTAATTTCCTGAATCCAATCCCCGGAACCCCTTTGGGAGAAGCACAGCGGATCTCACCGATCCAAGCTTTAAAGGTGTTGGCACTGTTTCGGTTCATCTGTCCATCCAAAGAAATACGCGTCGCAGGCGGAAGGGAATTGAATTTACGCTCATTACAACCGCTAGCCCTTTATGCAGCAAATTCGATTTTTGTAGGAGATTATTTAACGACAGCAGGCCAAGAAGTTACCGCTGATCATCAAATGATAGAAGATTTTGGCTTTGAAATTGAGATGTGTGCCCTTTCAGCCGTATAATAGAGATTGTACAAACATGGAAGGGAGAGTTGAATGATGAGCGAAAAAGTATTTATTAGTCCAGGTAAATATGTGCAAGGGAAAAATGTGATTGATAAAACAGGTGAATATGTTAAGCCTTTAGGCCATACGGCTTTGGTTATTGCGGACAAGCTGGTTTGGGAGATTGCAGCCGATCGAGTGGTCAAAAGTCTGGAACAGGCTGATATCACTGCTATAAAGGTTGAGTTTCAAGGAGAAGCATCCAAAAATGAAGTAAACCGTATTGCTGATGAGGGACGAAGCGGCCAGGTCGATATTGTCATTGGTGTAGGTGGCGGTAAAACACTGGATACCGCTAAAGCCGTTAATGAGCTACTCGGTTCCTCGGTGGTGATTGTTCCAACAACCGCCTCTACAGATGCCCCTACCAGTGCTCTATCTGTTTTGTATACGGATGAGGGTGCATTTGATACGTATACCTTTTTTAGTAAAAATCCGAGCTTAATCCTGGTTGACACGAAGGTCATATCTCAGGCACCGCCTTTGTTCCTCTCCTCAGGTATTGCGGATGCCATGGCAACGTGGATTGAAGCCCGTGCAGTCATTGAAGCTCGTGCTACAACTATGGCTGGCGGCTTGCCAACCTTGGCGGCAGAAGCCATTGCGTCCAAGTGCGAGGAGGTTCTTTTCGATTACGGACTGCAAGCTTATGAATCTGTGAAGCGCAAAGTCGTTACACCAGCGCTTGAAGCGGTGGTAGAAGCCAATACATTGCTAAGCGGTTTGGGCTTTGAAAGCGGCGGCTTGGCAGGTGCACATGCCATTCACAATGGTTTTACCGTACTCGAAGGAGACATTCATCACCTGACGCATGGCCAAAAAGTAGCTTTTGGCACCTTAGTACAGCTTGCCTTGGAAAAAAGACCTTTAACTGAGGTGGAGCGGTATATTGATTTTTACCTAAAACTGGATCTGCCGGTTACGCTGGAAGACATTAAGCTGCAGGAAGCTTCCCGAGAGGATTTGTACCGGGTAGCTCAGGCTGCTACCAAAGAAGGCGAAACCGCTCACAATTTACCATTTGCTGTTACAGCGGATGATGTGCTTGATGCAATTTTAGCGGCTGATCAGTATTCAGTTGCCTACAAGACTAAAATTGGACATAGAAACTAATCACATATGAAATAAGTAGATTCAAAGGTCGCTGATAAGCGGCCTTTTTCCATTATTTAACTTGCGGCTTATGGTATGATTTCCATGGTACATAATTAGAAAATTACCTAAAATTTGAGAGGGGTTTAGCGATGGCCAAATGGAATGTAGAAGACCAAGGTATTCAATATAGTATTGAGTACAAGCGTGGCTTTACCGGAGGAAAAATTATTGTGAATGGTAGCGAGCAGAAGGTGAAAAGCCAGAACGCATTTTTGAACTTGATTGATTTTCCAATTCGATTGAAGGAGAAAGCTGTGAATGTTGTGGTCATTGGCAACAAAGCAGATTTAGCTGTGGACGGTATATATCTTGGGTCCAATCAACCTTATGTTCCAGTAAGTAAGGCTCCGGGCTGGAGCTGGGCTTTTGTCGTGGTCAGCTTAGTTATAGGGTGGCTATTTGCAGGTATCTTTGGTCTGTGTTTGGGGATATTAGGCAGCATGTTTTATGTGAAATCATCTTTATCCTTACATCAAACCATTAATCGAAGAGTTGTAAGCTGCTTTATTGTCTTTTTCATCATCAGCATAGTACAAATCGTATTTGGACTTGCAGCGAATTATTGGATTAATACACTGTAAATGTATGTAACATAATTTAAAGATGAAGCAAGAAGGCTCTCTCGCATGAAGCGGTGAGAGCCTTTTTTACCGTGTTAAATCGCCCAATTTCCTTTACGGAAGATCGGTTCCTCAGTACCGTCTTCGGTAACGCCATTGATGTCCATTTCACCTGAACCAATCATAAAATCGACGTGAGTCAGACTGGAGTTCAGACCGTTGGCAGCCAACTCCTCTTGAGTCATATCCTTACCGCCTTTAAGATTGAATGCATAAGCATTACCGATAGCCAGATGGTTAGAGGCATTTTCATCAAACAATGTATTGTAGAATAAAATGTTTTTATCAGAGATCGGTGACTTATGAGGCACGAGCGCAACCTCGCCCAGGTAGTGTGAACCTTCGTCCATTTCTACGAGATGCTGGAGAGTCTCCAAACCGGTTTCGGCCTGTACATCGACAATACGTCCATTTTCAAAGGTCAGTGAGAAGTTGTCGATGATATTGCCACTGTAGCTGAGTGGCTTGGTGCTGCTGACTTTACCGTTTACTCCCGTTTTAAGTGGAGCAGTAAATACCTCTTCAGTAGGCATGTTGGCTACAAAAGTATGTCCCTGTTGGTTGACGCTTTCGGCTGCTACCCATAGATGGTCTTTTGCCAGTTCGATAGTGAGGTCTGTACCTGGCGCCAGATAATGCAGCTTTTTATAGCGTTTGGAGTTTAAAATATCAGCTTTGCTGGAGAGGGTTTTCAAATGCTCATTCCACGCCTCCACAGGGTTGTCCAGATCCACACGTACAGTGCTGAAAATGGCTTCCCACAGTTTATCCATTTGCTCGGAAGCTGGCAGATCAGGGAATACTTTGGCGGCCCATTCTGCTGAAGGATAAGCAATCAGAGACCAGCTGAACTTGTCAGCCATTTGGTATTCACGGTATTGACGTAACTCATGTGATCGCACACGCTGGGCAGCGGTAATTCTGCTGGACGGAATCCCTTGAAGTAAATCAGGATTCTCGGCAATGACATGGAGCACTGCAGCGCCATTTTCGACTTCTTCTGTCATTTCGGCTGCGTACCATTTGGGGGCAATATTAAAAGTTTCATCAGGAGCTAGTTCATACTGTAATCGGGTAACCGTCTCATCACTCCATTTTACTTTTACCAGCTTAGCTCCGACAGTATACGCTGATTTAACGATAAGTCGTACGAGTTCGGCGGACAAGATTGGCGCATGAACGATAAGTGTCTGCCCAGGTTGGACATTGGCGCCCACTCGAACGGCTAATTCCGCATATTTCTGCAATTTTTGTTGAAAATCTGACATGTAACTTTCCTCCATTTCACGAAAAAGCCTCAAATAAGAATAGGGTAATTCGCACAGTTTTTTTGCAAATTCCACACATAGCTTATATATTGTACAATGTAACGAAAAGGTTCACAAATCAGTTTTGGTACTTTTTAGTGAAAATGAAAGGGCGGATAAATAAATGACGGAGCAAAATTCTTCTCAGGAATTGAAAGAAGTACATATTCAGCAGGCGCAAATGACTAGAGATGAGAACGGTGCATATTTAGGCCAAGTGGTATTTGGAGTAGACGGACAGAGTTCTATATATGAAATCACCTTCCACAGTAAAAAGGGAAAGGAGTGGGATTATAGTCTCCATTTTGCAGGAGAGCCACGCTTGGAGGAAGAGATGCTAGAGATGGATAGCTGGATTGAAGAGAACGATGATCTTTTCGACTATTTGCTGGATGCGGCATGGAGTAAATTACCCGAGTAATGTAAACATGGTCTATTTTCGTGACAAGCGGATTATATTTAGCAGTGTCCGCATAATCTGCTGACATGGGGGAAGCCTAAAGGTCGAGTATAACAGGAAATTCCATGTGAATAGGAGGGTGAAGCTTTGGCAAATCATCTGTTCACCGAAGGAATGACGGCAAATGAAGAGGCTGCTCCCGATCTCCTGAGCTTACGGACGCTGTTTGTAAATGTGTGTTTTATCGGAGAGCCGGGAAGCCGATCCTGGGTGCTGGTGGATACGGGGATGGCAGGATTCACAGACTCGATTATACGCCTAGCTGAGGAACGGTTTACGGGTCCTCCGGTTGCTATTGTGCTTACTCACGGTCATTTTGACCATGTAGGTTCGGTTATTGAGTTGGTTCAGCATTGGGGTACACCTGTTTATGCACACCCTTTGGAATTACCTTATTTAACGGGAATGAAAGATTATCAAAAACCTGACCCTAGTGTGGGGGGAGGCTTGATGTCGGGAATTTCCTTCTTGTACCCCAATGATGCTATAGATCTCGATGATCGCATTACCTCCTTGCCCCAAGATGGTAGTGTCCCCGGCGCCCCTGGTTGGAAGTGGCTGCATACACCAGGACATACGCCTGGTCATGTATCGCTTTTTCATGAGCGGAGACGCTTAATGGTAGCTGGTGACGCTTTTATCACGGTAAAGCAGGAATCGGCCTTGGCTGTGCTTTTACAGGAAAAAGAAATCCACGGACCGCCTGCGTATTTTACAACAGATTGGCAAGCTGCACAGCGGTCAGTGAGGATGTTAGCAGGCTTAAAGCCTGCAATTGCAGTTACAGGGCATGGACATTTCATGCAAGGTACCGAGCTGACTGATCAGTTGGAAAAGCTGGCTGGAAATTTTGAACACATGGCAGTACCCAAACAGGGACGTTATGTGTAATATGTGTGAAGGACGATGCCTTGCGGGGCATCGTTTTTTTGCGTGGACGTGGAATTTTTTTGCTGGACATGGTATAGTCAAGCCAAAAGCTAAACGCTTTCATTAAACATCGTCATTTCATCAAGGAGGATTTTTGATGACACAACAGCATACTGCAATTGGTGATCTTTATTATGGAATACCGGCGATTCGTCTTAAATTTGGACGATATGAAGCGGTTGCCCTGCCAGGAAACGGCGCAAATCTGATTTCTTTTCGTGACAATGAGACGGGATATTCTTTTTTACGTGAGCCGGATGCTGAGAGCATAGAGGCTTTTAAGCAAAGCCCATCCGTTTATGGAATTCCTTTCTTGTTCCCTCCGAATCGATATGAGGATGGAAAATTCCTGTGGAATGGTGTTACATATGAGCTGCCAATTAATGAAGAGGCTACCCATAACCATTTGCACGGCTTTTTACACACCGTTCGGTGGGAGGTTGAGGATTACGGTTCCGGGGAGCAAGGTAGTTATGTGGTAATGAATCAGCATGTAAGGGAAGGGCATCCTATGTTCCGTTATCTACCCTTCACCTTTACGATGAAGCTGACGTACAGCCTTGACGAATTTGGCCTGCATCAGCGTTATGTGATCCATAACGAGGGGGATCAGCCGATTCCCAACTTGTTTGCCTTTCACACAGCCATTCGGGTACCGTTTGTACCTGATAGCTCGCCTGAGGATTACAAGATTAAGGTTACGATCGGTGAGCGGCGTGAGCTGACAGATCGGTTGTTGGCCACTGGACAGTTCCAACCTTTATCCCCGGAAGAGGAACTGATGAAGACAACAGGAGTTAGCCCTTATTTTGCCTCTATGGATAATCATTATACGGCGGCTCCGCAAAATGGACGTAACTACATGGAACTCACACACAGTAAGACAGGTGCTACCCTTGTATACGATGTAGGCACTGCTTATAAGCACTGGATGATTTGGAACAACAAAGCGAACCAGGAATTCATCTGTCCTGAACCGCAAATGAACATGATCAATGCACCGAATCGACCAGACTTGCCTGCGGAAGACATCGGGTTAATTGCACTGGCTCCGGGACATATTTTTGAAACAACCAGCCGTCTGTATTGTGTGACTCCGAATAAAACGAAATCTTAATATGTTCTTTATCCAAATAAGCTTGCATCGTGGTGAACGGTGCAGGCTTTTTCGATTGCTAAGGCTGCAGTTACAAGACCATTAAGAAAGATTATGAAAAAGGTTGCAGAAAAGCAATGTGTCATAGTATGATACGAAACAGGAGATGATCAGATGAATCATGGAATGATGCCTTTTCAAGCTGTTAAACGCAAGCAAATTGCAGATGAAGTGGCTGAGCAGTTGCAACGAAAAATTACTGCTGGTGAATGGAATGTAGGCACTAAGATTCCAACCGAGCCCGAGCTTATGAAGCTATTTGGAGTCGGGCGATCTACAGTTCGGGAGGCGGTTAGCGTACTGGTGCATGCCGGTCTATTAGAGAAAAAGCAAGGACACGGGACCTTTGTCTGCCAACCGACGACTTCCCAAGAACCATTGGATTACCGACTAAGCCGTGCTGAAATTATTGAAGTTTATGAAGTGCGGAGCGTGCTGGAACTGGAGATTGCCAGATTAGCTGCGTTACGTCGTAATGACGAAGATTTACGCTTGATGCGAGAGGCACTGGACCGTCGAGCTGCGACATTGGCTGCTGGAGATATGAATGGGTACTTGGATGCGGATATTACTTTTCACTTGGCTGTTGCAGCAGCTACAGGCAATAAGGTGCTTACGGACGTATACCGCAGCTTTGTAGAGGCTATTCGCAAGGCGCTGAGCAATCTGATTACCGATCCGGCGATGCCAAATCATTTTACACTTCAGCATGAAAAAATTTATGAAGCGATCTTGGATCAGGATGGTAAGGCTGCAGAGTTATATAGTATTCAGCATTTGGACGGCACCAAGCTGGAGCTGCAAAAGCATATGGGAAGTTCCTAATTTTTTTAATCCTAAACATCAGATGATCGGATGAATAAAATGATGTATAAACCTTCTACTTTGAGCATCTCCTAAAATCAAACCAAAGGTGGTATCTGTATGCGCAAAATATGGGTGTTGGACACAACGTTAAGAGATGGAGAACAATCACCAGGAGTTAGCTTAACCAGCACAGAAAAGGTGGAAATCGCTCTTCAGCTTCAAAAATTAGGCGTAGATCGGATTGAGACCGGCTTTCCGGCAACCTCACCTGGTGAGATCATCAGCATGCAGGAGATTGCCAAACAGGTCACCCAAGCAACACTGGTTGGTTTTGCACGCTCGAAAGAGCAGGATATAGATGCGGTCAGAGAAGCTCTACGGGGAGCGGAGGACGCTTGTCTTCACTTGTTCCTGGCTACCTCACCTATTCATCGCCAGCATAAGCTACGAATGGATAAAGCGAAGGTATTAGAGACCGCTGCTGCTGCCATTCGTTATGGACGTAAGTATTTCAGCAAGGTAGAATTTTCGGCAGAGGATGCCAGTCGTACCGAGTTGGACTTTATTTGTGAAGTTGTAGATATGGCAATTCGCGCTGGAGCGACCGTCGTCAATTTACCGGATACCGTAGGTTATGCCTCGCCAGATCAGTTTGGAGAAATGTTTAGAATCGTAAAACAACAAGTACCAGGTATTGAAAAAATACAGCTTAGCACACACTGTCATGATGATCTTGGGATGGCAACAGCTAATACGCTGGCAGCTATCCGTAACGGTGTAGATCAATTTGAAGGTACCATTAATGGTATTGGCGAGCGAGCCGGAAATACACCTATCGAGGAGGTCGCACTGGCCCTTGACACGAGAACCGATCTCTATGGTGCACAAACGAGTCTGGTTTTGGAGGAACTGTATGCTACCAGTCGACTGGTAAGCAAGCGTACTGGAATGTCGGTACCGGGGAACAAGGCCATTGTTGGGGCCAACGCATTTGCACATGAGTCCGGTATACACCAGGACGGGATGCTGAAGGAGCGTACAACATATGAGATCGTGTCCCCTGAGCGCATTGGTTTGAAGACCAGTAAACTTGTATTAGGCAAGCATTCGGGAAGTCATGCGTTTAAGGAAAAACTGGCGGACATGGGGTTTGATGTTTTGACAGAGGAACAACTTCAGGCTGCATTTCGCAAATTCAAAGCCTTGGCAGATAAGAAAAAACAGGTGTTGGATGAGGATTTACTTGTCCTGATGGATGAAAGCCGCAATGCCTCACCTCAAATTTACACACTAAATTCTATTCAGGTGTCCTATGGTAATCAGTCGGTTCCAGTCGCCTCTATACGGTTGAATAAACAAGATGGCACATCAATTGATGAAGTTGCGATGGGTAATGGTTCTGTAGATGCGATTTTTCATGCGATTGACAAGGCTAGTGGTGAAGTGGTGGAGTTGGAGGATTACTCCATCCAGTCTGTAACGTATGGCAAAGATGCGTTGGGGGAAGTTCACGCTATTTTGAGGCAAGGTGAGTACACAGCACTGGGAAGAGGTACTAGTACAGATATTTTGGAAGCTAGCGCTAAAGCTTATATCGACGCACTAAATAAGCTACTGGGCAGAAAAGAAGTGCATGCCAAAAGCAACATCACGATTAGCTGAGGCTGGTAATCAAGCTCATAGCTGAATTTTTTCTTCTATCTCCTCTAACCTTATCGTAAAAAAGCGCTTGCAAAATATATGATAACATTTGAAATTTAATGTATAATAGGCAAAGAAGATCACCATATTTTGTCTGAATTACATAGGCCAAGAGGAGGAAATGAGTTGAACTACCGCATTGAAAAGGATACGTTGGGCGAAATCAAAGTACCGGCAGATCGTTTGTGGGGAGCGCAGACACAGCGCAGTAAGGAAAATTTCCCGATTGGCTCGGAGAAAATGCCATTAGAGGTCATTCAGGCGTTCGCGGTACTCAAAAAAAGTGCGGCGATCAGCAATTATAAGTTGGGTAAGCTATCTCAGGAAAAACAGGATGCTATTATTTATGCAGCGGATGAAATTCTAGCTGGACGAGTTGATGACCATTTCCCATTGGTTGTATGGCAGACAGGGAGCGGTACGCAGTCTAATATGAATGTCAATGAAGTGATTGCTCATCTAGGCAGCGAATGGTTACAAGAACAGGGAAAAGATGCGAAGCTGCATCCGAATGACGATGTGAATATGTCGCAAAGCTCAAATGATACGTTTCCTACAGCGCTTCATGTAGCGGGTGTCATTGCGGTCGAGGACCGTTTGTTGCCTGCCATTGACAAGCTGAAAGAGACTTTTCAACAGAAGTCAGAACAGTTCAAGGATATTATCAAAATTGGTCGAACCCATTTGCAGGATGCGACACCGCTTACACTGGGTCAGGAAATCAGCGGCTGGTATGCCATGCTGGACAAAAGCAAGCGAATGATCGTCGACATGGTTCAATATATGAAGGAGCTGGCGATTGGCGGAACAGCAGTGGGCACAGGAATTAATGCTCATCCAGAGTTTGGCTCCCGAACCTCTGCGGAAATTTCCGGCTTCACTGGCAAAACGTTCACTTCTGCACCTAATAAATTTCATGCGCTGACCAGTCACGATGAAGTGGTGGCTGTACATGGAGCAATCAAAGCGCTAGCTGCGGATTTGATGAAAATCGCCAATGATGTTCGCTGGCTGGCTAGTGGTCCGCGAAGCGGCTTGGGGGAAATCACGATTCCTGCTAACGAGCCGGGTAGCTCCATTATGCCAGGTAAGGTAAATCCTACCCAGAGTGAAGCACTGACGATGGTCGTTACGCAAGTCATGGGTAATGATGCAGCTATCGGATTTGCAGCAAGTCAAGGTAATTTTGAACTGAATGTGTTTAAGCCAGTAATCATATACAACTTTTTGCAATCAGTTCATCTACTGGCCGATTCCATCATTGCTTTTAATGACAACTGTGCCGTTGGCATCGAGCCCGATCTCGCCAAGATTGAGCACAATTTGAATAATTCACTAATGTTGGTGACAGCATTGAATCCACATATTGGATATGAAAATGCTGCTAAAATCGCCAAACTTGCACATGCAGAAGGGCTGTCTCTAAAGGAAGCGGCACTCCGCAGTGGACTGCTGACGGAAGAGCAGTTTGACCAATATGTTGTACCAGCACATATGATTCAGCCCAAAGCCTAAGCACGACGAACGGGTACAGCTTGAGAAATTTAAAAAAAATGTACAAACCAGCTTGTGGAGTGCGGAATTTAGCACAGACCATGAGCTGGATTTTTTGATTTTCTCATATATTTTTTTACTTATGATTAGTATTCTGTGTGATTTGAGGGTATATAGTTAGAAGGCGAAAAAATGAACATTTATTTTCAAGATAGGAGAAGCCGTATGGAACAGACAACCGTGATTAATTTGATTGTGCTTTTGCTGTCCGGCTTGCTGCTGGTCGGTGTGCTGACTACCAAATTTTCCAGCCGTTTCGGTATGCCTGCGCTAGTTTTGTTTATTGCTGTAGGCATGGTGCTCAGTCAGTTTATTTATTTTGATAATGCCTTTATCACACAGCTGGTGGGCATTCTCGCGCTCATTGTAATCTTGTTTGAAGGCGGGATGCAGACAAAGTTTACAGATGTTAAGCCAGTAATTCGACCTGCGTTGTCATTATCAACGTTAGGGGTCATCATCACGACTGTAGTCATTGGCGTGTGCGCCAAGTTTATTTTAGGCGTAAGCTGGATGGAATCCATGCTGTTTGGCGCTATTGTCGGATCGACAGATGCGGCAGCTGTGTTTTCCGTTTTAGGAGGTAAAAACATCAAAAAGCGAATTACCTCGACGCTTGAAGCGGAATCCGGCAGTAATGACCCGATGGCTGTATTTCTCACAGTAACATTGATTGAGCTGATACATCACCCTGAGCAATCCATTTGGATACATATCTTGTTGTTTTTATGGGAAATGGGTTTTGGTCTAGCCGTTGGTTTTGTACTCGGACGCTTAGGTGTATATGCGATTAATAAAATGAATTTTGATTCATCCGGTTTGTATCCTGTAATGGCATTGGCATTTGCAGTCTTGACGTATGCGGCGGCATCATTACTGGAGGCGAGCGGATTGCTGGCGGTATATGTCATGGCCATTGTATTGGGAAATTCCGACTTGACCTACAAGCGATCCATTATCCATTTTAACAATGGCTTCGCCTGGATGGTGCAAATTATGATGTTTGTCTTGCTCGGCCTATTGGTCTTTCCCGATCAATTGCTGGGCATTGCGTGGCAAAGTTTGGCGCTCTCCTTCATCCTCATGCTGGTGGCTCGTCCAATAGGTGTGTTCCTAAGCTTGCTTTTTTCCAGGTACTCTGTTCGCGAGAAGACACTGTTATCCTGGGCAGGACTGCGGGGAGCGGTACCCATTGTACTAGCAACTTATCCATTACTGGACGAAATGGATGTAGGACCTTTGTTTTTTAATGTCGTATTTTTCGTTGTGCTCACCTCTGCGATTATTCAAGGTACCACGATCTCGTGGCTAGCGGTGAAGCTTGGCTTGATGGACCCTAACGAGACATCGTCGCCTTCACTGTTGGAATTAGTTTCTTTGGGAAAAACCACTTCGGAAATCAACCACATTCAGGTACAAAAGGGGATGTCGATAGCCGGCAAGGCGATTCAGGATATACAGCTGCCTGAAGACATCTTATTCACAGCCATTATTCGGAACGAGCAAATTATTGCCCCGAGAGGTACAACTGTGATTGAACCGGGCGATACTTTGTATGTGCTTAGTCCCAAACTTAAGCGCCAGCAGATGAAAGAGCTGTTCATGCTACTCGAACCGGAGGCTGCTCCTTAAATAGGATATCCCCCTATTTACAGCCCTTCACATTTATGTGAAGGGCTTTTTGCTGTATTCTTTTTAAGAGTGGATGAATCTGTTAAAAAATTGACACTATCATTCTACAAAATTAGTTTATGATATTGTCGTTAGATGTCGCAGCCTATCGCTACTGATCATTTGATGGGCAATAGTGAAGAAATACGATAGAAGTCACCAAACAGGAGAGATGATGAATGAAACCGGAAGTCTTGCCACAGCGTGCAGCAGCTCGCAGGCAGAAAAATAAGAAAAAGAAACGAAAAGGAAAATTTGGTCGCTTTATGTTGCGACTTTTTATTGTATTCCTGTTAGCAGGAATTGGGGGCGGTGCATGGTTGTTTTTAACCCCTTCTGGCAAGGAGATGCGCTATTTGGCTGCGGATACGCTGATTACGACTCAGCATCGTCACTGGGCGAAATATTTTATCGGCGAAGCAGAGGCGAAGAAGCGCGTGGCTGAATATTCGGCCCGGTTCGAAGAGATGGGAGAGGAAAAGGATAGACATACAATCAATCTGCCTGATCTGATACCTACTAAAGTACAACAGACGCCGTTGGTTGAAGTGGAAGAGGTATCGGGTCGTAACTATCATGGCTATGTTATGACGGTGCATGACCCCACTAAAATTAGGCTCGGGGTTCCTGCTAAAGTCGGCCGGGGAGAACATGTATCTAGTATGGTCGAGCGTTTGGGGGCCGTTGCTGGTGTAAACGGCGGTGGATTCGCTGATCCCAACTGGAACGGAAATGGCTTTAAACCGATTGGTGTTGTCATTTCTCAGGGCCAGATATACTACAACGATATGGGTAAAAATGCCTCTGTTCAAATCGTAGGTATTGATAAACAGGGAAAAATGATAGCCGGTCACTATTCGTTGTCCGAGTTGTCCAAAATGAATGTGCAAGAAGCGGTTACTTTCCAACCACGCCTAATTGTGAATGGAAAAGGTCTGATTCGCAATGCAAGCGAGGGATGGGGCATTGCTCCCCGTACCGCGATGGGACAGAGAGCAGACGGGGCAATCCTTTTCGTAACCGTCGACGGTCGCCAGCCTGGGTACAGCATAGGTGCCAACTTGTATGATATGCAAAATATTTTACTTAAGCATGGAGCGGTTATCGGTGCTAATTTGGATGGAGGTTCATCAACGGTGCTCGTCAAGGATAACACCATTGTCAACAAGCCTTCCTCTGAATACGGAGAACGATATTTGCCGACTGCGTTTCTCGTATTTGAGCATCCAGAGACCGTCAGTATTCCGAACATCTGGGCAGGGATGAGACCTGGAGACATTGACGCAGCCAAAAAGAAATAGAGCCGGAATGAACAAGTCTATTAAGTGAACGGAGACTCATAATGAAGCTAGATCGAACAGGATTTCAGCGATTGTTTGTCGCCTTGCTGATGCTACCATTGCTCTTGACAACAATGCACCAAGGAGAAGTCGAAGCGGCTGAACAGGGAACCACAGCACCTCAATCAACACAACTAACAGATATTGTTATAGCCGGTCAACCCTTAAACAACAAGACCAAATCTCTATTGATTGACGGTAAGCTCATGGTACCGCTTAAACCTTTGGCTGAAGCTGTAGGTGCAAGCTACCATTGGGATGCTAAAAAAAAGCAGGTCACGCTGCAAAAGTGGGCAGAACCCTTAGTTCTTAAGGAGCGATTACGTAAGAGCAAGCAGCAGCTTACATTTGAGGTTGTAGGTAAAGACGTATATGTGCCTCTTAGAGATGTATCGCTTGATTTAGGTTATACGTTAGAGAAGACAAATACACAGATTCAGATCCAGCCACCGATTCACGGTAAACTAAAAGAACAAATATATGAGGGAGATCTCGTGGCAGCACGTGAAGCATTAATCCACTTAGAAAGACGTTCTGTCCATCCTTATATAGAAGAACATCGTCCTAACACTGAGCTGCTGTCCAGTGTCTATATGTTCCCCCAAGGCGAAGCATTGCGGTATTTTACAGTGAACGGGGATGTGCTGAGTCTGGTTGAAGTGAAGGACGGTTTTCCGATTGTTACCTATCAAGGGTATGTGGGAGCTCCCTTTGATAAAACCTTTACGATGGAATACGATCCACTGGAGCTGTTTTTGGCTAATAAAGCCAAAGATCAGTGGGGAACCTATCCGAAATTAAATAAGCCGCTGATCTACGAGTATACTACAGGATGGGGGGACAGCAGCTCTACTTATTATGGGCGTATTACTACGGATAAAAAAGAAGAGTTGTTGGGTACGACGGGTGATCCGGTAAGCGGGCTCCCAGCCAATGCCAAGCAGATCATGAAAACCTTTAAGCTGCCGTGGGAATCACGTACAGATGCCCAGCAGGCGATGGGATAAGTTTAGCAGAGTAGCTACTACAAAAAAGCGTGTATCGTTGAAGTTAATTTAACTTCCCGGTACACGCTTTTTACAATGAAATGGGTAATGAATATTGTGATATGCTCAAATCTTGTTTAGGCGTCATTTTCTGCTTCGAGAAACACGGAGATCAGAATACGCGCGTTGTTTTCTCCAACATTTTTGGCATAGTGGGGGATGGCTGCTCTCCAGCTAAAGGAATCTCCTGCTTCCAGAGTAGCTGAATCCTCACCCTGCTCCACGTATACCGTACCCTCCAAAATAAAATGAATCTCATCCCCTGCATGAGCATGTTCTTCTTCTGTAGATGAGCCTGGCGGCATGTCCACCAGCATCATTTTGACATTACCCTGACCACCCAAATGATCGACCTGGAGTTTGTTTTTACCATACAATGTTTTACGACGCTCGTCCTTACGAATCACTTGCATCCGTTCCTCTTCTTTAAGAAGCAGAAAAGCGAGAGGTACGTTCAGCGCATTAGCGATGCTGTCCAATGTAGCGATGGAAGGGGAGGTTTTATTATTTTCGACTTGACTCATAAATCCTTGAGATAGACCGGTTCGTTCGCAGATTTGCTGGATGGATAAATTTTTACGTTTACGAGCCGCACGAATGTTGCATCCTATACCCATAGAGCGTTCCTCCTTTTAGGGAAATATAATATATACTAATTTATTATTCATCATACCAAATAATTTGTTGACAGACTATAGTTTCTTATGCTAAATTCACATTACAAAATAATTATTACTATTACTAATAATTTGAGTGTAATTCATACTTATGTGTTGCAGTATAGATTCGGACGTCATTATTTTTTTGGCTAAATTATTAGTAATATAAATTAATTATTCATATACGCTTGTATGAGTGTATTAAAACAAACAGAATGGAGAGATAAAGATGAGTTCAGCAAGCAGAAATGTTTCTACAATTATGCGGGTGGCGCTCGGAATTTTGTTTTTGGCGCACGGAATTGCTAAATTCCAAATGGGATTGGGTAATGTTGCAGGCTGGTTTTCCAGCATTGGTGTCCCAGGATTTTTAGGTTATGTCGTTGCGGTGATTGAGTTGGTCGGCGGGATTGCATTAATTCTTGGATTGCTTACTCGCTATGTATCCGGACTTTTAGTTATTGTATTGATCGGCGCTATTTTCACGGCCAAATTGTCCGGCGGGTTGATGGGGAATGGTCAAGGCGCTGGCTATGAGCTGGATATTGCTTTTATTCTGGTAGCTCTTCATCTCGTATTTGCGCCGACAACTCGCTGGTCTCTGGATTCTTTGTTCAGCCGTCGTGGGTCAACAGAACAATAAATTTGATTAAGCCTTAGTCCTCCAATCCATGTAGAAAGAGGGAAATCTCATGACAGCACATATTCATGACAACACTAAAATCGGGCAGGTTTCATTAAAAGTTAGTAACTTGGAGCGCTCTATTCAATTTTACACTGAGGTCATTGGTTTACAGCTTCTACGTCAAACAGCGGATACCGCTGAATTGACTGTTGACGGAAAGCATGCGCTACTGATTCTTAACTATATTGAAAATGCAGTTATTCTGCCGCGCCAGTCTGCAGCCGGATTGTATCACTTTGCTATTCTTCTACCAGATCGTATAGCTCTGGGTTTGTCTTTGCGTAATCTGCTGGCTCATGAGATTGAAATCGGACAGGGAGACCATGATGTAAGTGAAGCATTATACATCCATGATCCCGATAATAACGGAATTGAAATCTATGCGGATCGTCCTCGTAATCAATGGAAAAAAGATGCAAATGGATTTTACATGATGGGAACTGGACCTGTGGATGCAGAAGACCTGATTGCCATTTCTGAAAACTTACCTTGGCAGGGACTGCCACAGGGAACGGTAATTGGGCATGTTCACTTCCATGTGTCTAATTTGCTCACAGCACAGCAATTTTATTGCGATGTGCTTGGCTTTGACATTACATGCCGATATGGATCTTCAGCCTTGTTCGTTTCCGCAGGTGGTTACCACCACCATATGGGCTTAAATATATGGGCAGGTGAAGGAGCGCCACCAGCTCCCGAGCAGGCTGCTGGATTGGATTATTTTGAACTGAATGTTCCAGACCAACAAGAATTGGATGCCATTACTGCTCGTTTGACTGCGGCAGGTTATCGATTACAAGAACGTGATGGGGCCTTGTATGTGGCTGACCCGTTCCGTATTCAAATCAAATTGGTTCAGGGTCAAACCATTTAACATAGCAAGAACGTAACAGAAAAGGGTATTCCTATGAGCCGTACTGGCTGGGAATACCCTTTTTTATATCCTAAAACAAACTCCAATCCAAATCGCGGGACATTGTCTCCAGCAAGTGTACCCCCGCTGTACTGTTGCCCATACGATTCAATGAAGGCCCCACTAACCCGATGCCGTATCGTCCAGGTACCATCGTCATTATACTGCCAGATACGCCGCTTTTGGCAGGGAGTCCGACTTGAATGGCAAATTCACCAGAGGCGTCATACATACCGCATGTTGTCATAAATGTTTTGGCGATCTGTACATAGCGACGGGGGATTAAAGGTATACCTGTGACCGGATCACGGCCGTTGTAGGCTAGTATGAGTCCCATACGTGCTAAATCTGTACAGTTTAATTTGACAGCACAATGTCTGAAATAGACGTCAAGCACATCCTCCACATGACCTCTTAAAATCCCCTTTTCCATTAGAAAATAAGCAAGGGAACGGTTCAAATGGCCTGTGGCTGATTCTGAATCGTAGACATCCTGATCATATTCCAATGTGTCATTATGAGTAAGCAGACGGAAAAATTGAAGAACACGGGCAAATCTCTCTTCTGGACTGTTTCCGCGAATCAGAGAGGAGACCGCGATTGCTCCGGCATTAATCAGTGGGTTAAATGGAATCCCCGGCTCGACTAGTTCTAGCTTTAGCATGGAATTAAAACGGTCTCCGGTAGGCTCCATACCTACCTTAGAGAAGACAACGTCCTCTCCATTATCCATCAAGGCCAGAATGAGCGTAAATACCTTTGAGATGCTTTGCATCGTAAACTGGATTTCCGTATTTCCGGCTACCACGGTCTCACCCGCACCGTTCATGACCACAATACCCAGCGCGTCGGCCGGGGCCTTGGACAGTTCGGGAATATACGCTGCTACCTTGCCATGAATATACTCATGACGGCTTTGTTCTACCCATTCCGGCAGTTTGGTCTGTAGTCTCTGCCACTCCGATGTCATTTCTTTTCCTCCAGTCGAGTAACCAATCTGTGGTATTTATTGTAGAGCAAGAAGTAGCTATATACTTATTTTAAAGAAATGTTCAGTCGAAAAACAAGCTCTGATGTCATTTCTTTTTCTCCAGTTAAATCCCCAAACTATTGTAATATCTGGATTATGGCTGACAGGAGAAGGAGATGAAGTTGAGCATGTTACATGGTATGTTAGCGGATTACCCACGGGAGAAAACGATTCATCAGTTGTTTGAGGAGCAGGTTGAGCGCACACCGGACCATGTGGCGGTTGTACTTGGGGACAAGCACTTGACGTATGCTGATCTGAACAAACAGGCCAATCAGCTTGCACATGCTTTGCGGGTCAAAGGTGTAGATAAGGACGAGCCCGTCGGGATCATGGTCGAATGCTCATTGACTATATCGATACCGAACTTTATGTCGATAACTCAAGATCGTTTTTGCACAGTCTACAAGAGCTTGAAACCGATGACCTTTGGTACAAGTAAAGTGAAGTAAGGTGAAGTAAAAAAACTGCCGACAGGGTCGACAGTTTTAGTTTAAAGACCTTCTGATGATTCAATTGGATTCATCAGAAGGTTATTTTGCTATGTACTAGAAATCAATAATAGCTGCTGGAATTTAATGAGCTTATGATCGCAGGCAATAGAGCAACAGCCATAATGATATAGATAACAATTACAATAGCGGCCCATAGCAGGCCTGCTTTAGCGTAGTTCGCTTTGCTCGGATTTGTCGAGCCGCTAAAAGCCCACACAAACAGCATAACAATTCCAACTACTGGTATTGCCATCAGGAGTAAGCTGATCATCCACTCCTTGAATGAAACAGGTGGCGGGTAAACAGGGGCAGGTCTGGACGGTGCTCCTTGTTGATTGTATTGCGGATTAAACGGGTTAGACGGGTTAGACAATTGGATCTTCTCCTTACGTGTTTAGTATGTTGTGTTTCCTATATTGTCCAAAACATCATACATGATATGACAATAAGCAACAAGTAAAATTCAGTAAACAGTCTAATAGTACTATCACATGACCAAAAATAGGTCTATACACCCTATTGACGAAGTGCTAATTATATATTAATGTATTGATATTAACATTTTGTTTTTATCAAATGATTTAAATTAAAATTTACATAGAGCATTCGTTGCTTTTGAAGGAAAAGCGATGATGTCCCAAATATGAGCAGGTAGGTGACACAAGTGACAGATAGATCGAAATACAACGACAGTGGCTTGACGGAGGAGCAATTTTTGGCCCTTTATGATGCTAATCAATATGAGCGTCCATCCGTAACGGTAGATATGCTGCTATTTACTGTAATGGATCAGCTCCAGCAGAATTACCGTAAGCTACCGGAGAAAACACTTCAGCTCCTCTTGATCCAAAGAGGAGAGCATCCTTTTATAGGGCAATGGGCGTTGCCCGGCGGTTTTGTAGGCATGAATGAAAGCCTGGAAGAGGCTGCACGCCGTGAGCTTAAAACTGAAACCAATGTGGATCAGATTTATATGGAGCAGCTGTACACTTGGGGAGATGTAGCACGTGATCCGCGTATGCGGGTGATCAGCTGCGCTTACATGGCGTTAGTAGACCATGAATCCTTGGAGGTACAGGCAGGAGATGATGCCGCAGATGCTCAATGGTTTGAGCTGGATTACAGTGTGGCTCAGGAGACGCGGACGAATCAACCGGAAGGTTATACGTGGGAGCAAAACATTGACATTACATTGAAGCATGCGGACATCCTTTTAACAGCCAAAGTGAAAGTAACTGAAATTCTTAAAGGGAAAACCATAGAAATCAAGCGAGAAGTGCTGGAGTCACAGGGAATTGCTTTTGATCATGCCAAAATTATTGCGTACGGTATTGAGCGTCTACGCAGCAAAATTGAATACACAGATATTGCGTTTCACCTGATGCCAGCTCTGTTTACACTGAGTGAACTCCAACAGGTGTATGAAATTATTTTAGGTAAAGGGCTGTTAGCCGCGGCTTTTCGTCGTAAAATAGCAGATCTCGTGGAAGAAACCAATGAATACAGGAAGGCGGCCGGACATCGTCCGTCCAAGCTATACCGATTTAAGCCACGGTCACGTTTTATATAGCATAAAAGGAAGAAGAAATGAGGATTAGTCATGGAGAAGTTTACATTTTTTTATCGCAGTCATTCACCATTTTCGCAATGGTACCCTTGTGAATTTGTCGTAGATGGATTGGAGTTTAACTGTGCTGAGCAATATATGATGCTAAAAAAAGCGCAGCTTTTCGGAGATGAAGAGGCAGCTCTGAAAATTATGCAAGCCCCTACCCCAAGGGAGCAAAAAGCCCGTGGTCGCAGTGTGCGCGGATTTGACCAATCCTTATGGGAAGCAAATTGCCAGCAATTTGTGTATGACGGAAATTATGCCAAGTTCACCCAAAATACGAATTTGCTCAAGCACCTGCTTAAAACGAAGGGAACTACTCTGGTTGAGGCTAGTCCTACGGATACCATTTGGGGTGTAGGTTTAGCTGAAAATGATGCTCGTATACAGCACCGGAAGCTATGGCGGGGTACGAACTGGCTGGGGGAAATATTGACGAATTTACGTGAAGATCTATTGCAAAAGGAGGATTAGTCACCATGAAAAACACAATGAATTCCCGAAGTAAGCGGGATGCCAGGTCACATATGGCGCATGAAACATTATCCATTTTAGAGAATGGGCATTATACAAATACCAAACAGGTACAAGTAAATATAGCAAAAGAGGTAGGGAATGCGGTCACAGGCTCGAAGCTATATAGACCTTCTCAACTGGTAGCGATAAAGCAAGATGCAGAGCAAAGAATAAAAAGTATATTAGGAGCTTCTTCCGATGTAGTCGAACAGGCGATCATTAAAAAGATGGAAGTAACGGGAGAAAGTACGTTGCAGGCCGCACATAGACTCCAGGTCGAGGAGAAGCGGGAACACGTAGCTTGTTTGAATTTTGCATCAGCCAAAAACCCCGGGGGCGGATTCCTTGGAGGCAGTCAGGCTCAAGAGGAAAGCTTGGCTCGTTCGTCAGCGCTATATCCTTGTATTTCACAAATGGAGGAAATGTACCAACATAATCGGAAGCTGCGGAGCTGTTTTTATTCAGATTATATGATTTATTCTCCTCAAGTTCCTGTATTTCGGGATGATCAGGGAACATTGCTGGAAGAGCCGTATCTAGTCGATTTCCTGACCGCGCCTGCTGTGAATGCTGGAGTCGTGCATGAACGGGAGCCAGAGCAGGTCAATCGGATTGGAGAAGTTATGTTGGAGCGCATTCGTTACATTTTGGGAATGGCCATGCAAAACGGTGTAGAACATCTTGTGCTTGGTGCTTATGGTTGTGGAGTATTCCGCAATAAGCCGGAGGAGGTAGCCAGTTGGTTTAAACAAGTACTTGTAACTGAAGGATATGGATTCCTGTTTAAACGGGTTGTCTTTGCGGTATTGGACCACAAAGCAGAGCAGCGTACTTTAAACAGTTTTAAAAATGCTCTATCCTGATGTTAGAGACAGATTAAACATTAATACTGATGAAATAGGAGAGTGCTGAATGAACCCATCTTCCAACATTACCTGGCATGTATCAGAAGTGGATAAGCAAGCTCGACAGCTTCTGAACGGACATAAGAGTCCGGTGCTTTGGTTTACGGGGCTGTCTGGCTCGGGAAAGTCAACGGTATCCTCCACACTCGAAAAAGCGTTATATGCAAGAGGTATACGTACATTTATTTTGGATGGGGATAATGTTCGGCATGGTTTGAATCGCAATTTGGGTTTCCTGCCCGCTGACCGCAAAGAAAATATTCGTCGTATAGCCGAAGTGTCCAAGCTAATGGCCCATGCGGGTGTTCTAACGATTTGCGCCACCATTTCGCCTTATCGTGAGGATCGTGAAATGGTAAAGGACATTTTACAGCAGGAGGGCTGTTACGAGATTTATATCCGATGCAGTCTAGAGGAATGCGAGCGTCGTGATCCAAAAGGCATGTACAAGAAAGCAAGAGCTGGAGAAATCCAACATTTTACAGGGATTGATGCTCCATATGAAGTACCGCTGGAACCTGATTTAATCGTATCTACGGAAGGCCGGGAGGTAAAGCAGTCGGTACAGGATATTTTGGATTTTCTCGATAGAAAGCAGCTCTTATTATGATTTTATGATGAATTATATATGAATATTGTCTGAAAGTCTCTATAGCAAAACCTAAAGAAGTGATCAATGCGATCATTTCAGAATATAGAAATTGAAGTCACTTTATTGTAAATAAATACAGCACTATATTACGGCAAGCCTTAAGGGGCTTGCTTTTTTATTTGTGATTTTAAACTAATTCTAAATCCTAAATTATAATTATTATAAAAAAGTATTGATTTTTGTTTGTGCACAATTTATAGTGAAAGGCACAAGGTCAACCAATTCAATCAAGAGGTGATTTCAATTATGAGTAACCAACCAACGAACCTGACTACAAGCTGGGGCGCTCCTGTTGGAGATAATCAGAATTCGATTACAGCAGGCTCACGGGGGCCTGTACTAATTCAGGATGTGCATCTGCTGGAAAAATTGGCGCATTTTAACCGGGAGCGTGTGCCGGAACGGGTTGTTCATGCCAAAGGTGCGGGGGCACACGGATATTTTGAAGTCACTAATGATTTGTCTTCATATACAAAAGCAAGCTTTTTGTCCGAAGTGGGTAAGCGTACACCGATGTTTATCCGTTTTTCTACTGTGGCAGGTGAGCTAGGCTCGTCCGATACTGTACGCGATCCACGTGGATTTGCGGTAAAGTTTTATACAGAAGAAGGAAACTATGATCTCGTGGGCAATAATACACCTGTCTTTTTTATTCGGGATGCCATTAAATTTCCTGACTTTATTCATACGCAAAAACGCCACCCCCAAACGCATTTGAAAAATCCGAATGCGGTCTGGGATTTCTGGTCCTTGTCTCCTGAATCGCTGCATCAGGTAAGTATTCTCATGTCTGATCGCGGTATTCCCGCTACACTTAGACATATGCATGGTTTTGGCAGCCACACGTTCAAGTGGGTGAACGCCGAGGGACAGGCCGTATGGGTGAAATATCATTTTAAAACAGAACAAGGCATACAAAATCTCGATGTGGATTTAGCTGCGAAAATTGCCGGTGAAAATCCTGATTATCATATACAAGATTTATTTAATGCGATTAAAAAGGGCGATTTCCCGGCATGGAAACTTTATGTGCAGATTATGCCCATAGAAGATGCGGATACGTACCGTTTTGATCCATTTGATGTGACCAAAGTATGGTCTCAAAAGGATTACCCGCTGATCGAGGTAGGGCGCATGGTGCTGAATCGCAATCCTGAGAACTACTTTGCTGAGGTAGAGCAGGCGACATTCTCGCCGGGTTCATTTGTTCCTGGTATTGAGGCTTCCCCGGATAAGATGCTGCAAGGACGCCTGTTTGCCTATGGTGACGCACATCGCTACCGTGTAGGTGCAAACCATAATGCGTTGCCAATCAACCGGTCGCATGCGGAAGTACACAACTATCAACGCGATGGTGCATTGCGCAGTGACGGTAATGGCGGGGGATCTGTCTATTACGAGCCGAATAGTCTCGGCGGACCGAAAGAATCATCAGCTCACAAAATTGCTCCTTTTGAAGTGTCTGGCGAGGCACAAAGTGTAGCCTACGATCATCACGATCACTACACACAACCAGGGGACCTGTACCGCTTGCTGAGTGAAGAGGAGCGCTCACGTCTGGTCCGAAACATTGTAAATGCCATGAAGCCTGTAGAAAGTGATGAAATCAAACTGCGTCAGATCGGTCATTTCTATAAAGCTGATCCTGAATACGGGCGTCGTGTAGCGGATGGTCTGAGCTTGACCGTACCACAAGGCGAGTAGAAGGATTGGCAAACGCCTAACCTGAAAGCCGTATGAATAAATAATAAAAGGATGTCCCCACACCACATATATGGTGGAGGAGACATCCTTTGTTTTTGAGAGTCATGTAAAGCAGGGGCTACTAAATTCTCTTCAACCGAGGTAAGTAAACCACCAGAAACAGTGACCGTCCCAGGGCAAAGATGATAAAGGATAACCAAAGTCCATGATTCCCATAATGAGGAACGCACCAGAAGAGAGCAATCAAAAAGCAGACCAGTGAAATCAGCATCGAATTACGGATCGGATACGTTACCGTCATCCCTGTAAACACACCGTAGAATACCAGTCCCAGCCCGGCTGCTAGGGGAAAGACCACCAGCCACCCATTGTAAGGAGCTGTCAGGCTAATCACTGTAGTATTCCCTGTAAATAGCGAGATCAGCGGCTCTTTCAGTGCAAGATACAATCCTCCTGTCACTACACTGGTAACCAGTGTCCAGAACCAGGATAAATGAATAACTCTCTGCAGCATTTTACGATCTCCGGCACCACGAGCCTGTCCCGTCATGATGCTACTGGCGTTGGCGAACCCGTCAAAAAAGTAAGCCATAATGTAATGGATCTGCAACAAAATAGCATTTGCCGCCAACTGATCGGTTCCAAAGCTCGCACTGCGCGCCGTAAACAGATTAAACATCGTCAACAGGCAGGCAGTACGAATCATGAGATCAAGGTTCGTCGCCATGACACTTTTTAACCCTGAGGCACCGAACCATTCTCGCCAATTCCTCTGTCCGCTGCGCTTCCATTCTCTCCAAATCGGTGAACGGAACACCAGTACAAGACCCAATACACATGCAAGAGCTTCTGCAATCAGAGTAGCGCTTGCGACCCCAGCGACATTCCAATGCATGACCTGTGTAAATACAATAGCTAATAGCATATTAATCACATTCATGGATATTTGTAAAAATAGTGTAGCTTTCACGCGGGACAATCCCATCAGCCATCCGAGCAGCACATAGTTCACTAATGTAAGGGGTGCTCCCCAAATACGGATGTTAAAATAAATTGCTGCTTGCTCTGCCACATCCTGAGCTGGATGGATGAGCTGGAGAGAAGCTAGCAAAATGGGCTTTTGCAATACAATAAATACTGCACTAATGAGTAGAGCTATGGCAAGTGGGCGCATGAGAGCAGCTATGCCTTGATCGTTATTTTGTGCCCCTGCGGCTTGTGCTGTGAAAGCTGACGTACTGACTCGCAGAAAGCCAAACAGCCAATATAAAGTATTGAAAATAAGAGTACCGACTGCCACGCCGCCTAAATAGGCAGAGTGGCTTAAATGACCGATTACTGCTGTATCCACCGCACCGAGTAGCGGGGTTGTAATCGTCGAAATAATTAAAGGGATTGCTAAAGCAAGATAGGCTCGGTGGGAAGGCAGCATGTTGAAAAAACCTCCAGTAACGATTGTGTATAGGGATGCCGATCCGAATGAAATAATGATTCCTTGGAAAAATGCTCAAGCACACGGCCATCTTTCATAACCATGATTCGATCACTCATAAAGTGCACAGCCGCCAGATCATGCGAGATAAACAGATAAGCCAGTCCAAACTCATCCTGCAAATCCTTAAGCAGATTCAAAACCGTGGCTTGTGTGGTCACATCCAAACTTGCAGTCGGCTCGTCCAATACGATAAAATCCGGTTCTGTGCTAATGGCACGTGCAATGGTTACACGCTGCTTTTCCCCACCACTGAGCTGATGTGGGAACTTATCCAGATAGCTGGCCGGAAGCTTTACCATACCTAACAGTTGTTCTGCTATATTCCGACGTCCGGAGGGCATACCCGCCATAAAGGAAGGAACATAGCACTTGAGCTGATCCAATGGCTCCAGCAGTGATTGCAGAATGGTTACTCTGGGGTTCAAAGCTGCGGATGGATGTTGAAATACCGCCCCCAGTCTGCTGCGAATCCGTTTTAATTCACTTCGCTTTAATCCTCGAATGGACTGTCCGCCCAATCTAAGCTCACCTTGATCAAACGGGTCCAATGTTAAAATACAGCGAGCGAGTGTGCTTTTCCCACTGCCGCTTTCTCCGACAACACCCAGACATTCTCTGGGCAAGACCGACAGAGTAACATCGTGCAGCACAGTTTTGCCCCCAGTGTAAGCCTTCGTCAAACCGGAGACGGTAACAACAGAATTAGGGCTGTCTTGCCACTGAGCGCAGGCGGCTTGATTATTCATGTACTGTGCTCCTTTCCGGTGCAAGCTGTTCATCAGTGCTATTGCATGGCAAACGCGAAGGAGCGCCTGGAGACAGCGGCGGAATAGCCGCCAGCAAGCGACGCGTATAGGGATGGACTGGATGGTCTAGCACCGCTTGCGTTTGGCCAGCTTCAACCAAAACACCTGTACGCATTACTGCAATTCGATCCGCATACTTCCGTACATGCCGTAGATCGTGAGTAATCCACAAGACGGAAATTCCCGTTTCCATCCGGATTTGATCAATGAGCTGGAGTACTCGGTGTGCAGTGAGCGTATCCAGCGCAGTTGTGGGCTCGTCGGCAATAAGCAACTTTGGTTTTAGAAGCAGTGCAGCTGCAATAGCCGCTCGCTGCAATTGACCGCCGCTGAGCTCGAATGGATAGCTGCGGTACACACGTTCGGCGGGAAGCTGTACGTGCTCAAGCACCTCGATACAACGCTGTTTACGCGCTTTACGGTCTTGCTTGCCGTGAGCACACATCAGCTCGTCAAGTTGGCTGCCTACACGTAAAAAAGGTGTAAAAGCCCCGTGATAATCTTGAAAAATGTAAGATATTTCACTGCCAAGCAAGGAACGTCTTTGTTTAACAGGTAGGGCAAGCAAATTCTCATCATTCCACATGATGATTCCTTCAGCGCTAACAGAAGCGGGGAGCAGACCGCCAATAGCGAACGCAGTCATGCTTTTACCGCTGCCGCTTTCGCCTGCCAGAGCACACCATTCTCCCGGATGAATGGCAAGTTCCAGTTGTTCTACAATCGTTTTTGCTTTTGTCCGAATCGTTAAGCCTTCAATAGTCAGCATGTATAGTTCACTCCTCTGACCGGGTTCTAACATCATATCGGTCGCGTAGCTTGTCTCCAAACACGTTCGCCAGTAGCACGGTGAGTACGACAGCTATGCCGGGACCAAGCATTAAATGGGGTGCCATTTGAAAATATGCACGCCCTTCATTCAACATCGTTCCCCATTCGGGAATGGGCGGCTGAGGACCTAAGCCCAAAAAAGATAGAGAGGCGATCATTAAGATGATTTTGCCGATATCCAGCGTAGTCAGTACCAGTACATTCCCAATGGCATGGGGCAGAATATGCCGCATGACAATTCGCAGGGAGGAGGTACCCGCAAGTATCGATAGCGAAATGTAATCCTTTTGCTTTTCAGCCAGAACGGTACTGCGCACCAAGCGGGCATAACCAACCCATTTTACTGCAGACACCGCAAATATAAGATTCCCTAAGCCTGGTCCAAGCAGGCCGCTTAGCACAATGGCAAAAATATAATCAGGCAAAGTCATGAAGGCATCGACTACACGTTGAAATACACGATCCACCCAGCCTCCAATAAATCCTGACAGCAGACCGAGGGGAACCCCGAAAACCAGTGAAACGATCAAAATCAACAAACTGGTTCCGACTGTCGTCCGTAGTCCTGCTATGACTCTCGACAGCACATCTCTACCCAAATGATCGGTTCCTAGCCAGTGCATTGCGCTGATCGGTTGAAGTCGACTTCCCATTTGGATATGATACGGATCTTGCGGAGCTAAGAAGGGTATGACTGTAATGGCTGTAAGAATAAACAGGATGGAAAGTGATCCGATCCATGCTTTGGACAATCGTGCCCTGGTGAACTGCCTGTTTTCCGCATGTACGGATTTTATCATGATAAACGTTTCTCCTTCAAAGCAATTTCAGGATTGACCCAACGGTAGGACAGCTCTACCAAGATATTGAGACATATAATGAATATGGCCATAAAAATTGTATAGCCCTGTATAATGGGGTAGTCTCTCGCGGCAATTGCATCCACAATCCATTTGCCAAGCCCCGGATAGGCGAATAGCACTTCGATCACCACCGTACCTCCCAATAGGCTGCCAATGCTCTCGCTGAACACCGTAATAAGTGGAACTAAGCTGTGACGGAACATGTGTCTGAAAAAAATGCGAACCGGACTGATTCCACGCGCTTGCGCTGCTTTGATAAAATCCTGCCCCGAGCTTTCAATCAGACTTGCGCGAATCATTCGTACATAAACAGCCGCCATTGCCAATCCGAGGGTAAGAGAAGGGAGGACTAAGTGGAAAATAGTTCCGTCTCCCATAGACGGCAAAATACGCAATTTAACCGCAAACCATTCGATAAACAAAAGACCTAACCAAAAGCTGGGAATCGAGGAGCCAATTAAGGCAAACACACGACTGGCATTGTCAATCCAGCGGTTACGGTACAGCGCAGACAATGTGCCCAACGGGAGAGCTATCAGCAGCATAATGAACAGGGAGCCTCCAGTCAGGAGGAGTGTATAAGGCAGCTTTTCTATAAACTCTGTCAAGACTGGACGATGGGTTAAATAAGATTGTCCAAAATCCAACTGGAGCAACTGAACCAGCCACTTACCATATTGCACAGGCAATGGCTGATCCAGCCCCAATTGGCTACGCATATCTGCAATTTGCTGATTGGATACAGCTATATCATCTACTCGAAGAATGCTCCGAACGGGATCGCCCGGAACAAGCTTAAGCAGACAGAAGCTCACAAAGGAAAGAATAAGAAAAAACAACATAAACGTCAGAAACTTTTTGGCAATGGATTGAAACATGCTAGTTCACATCCAAGTCCTGGGTCAGCAGATAGTATTCACTTTGGCTGGTTACCCAGTTATGTACGTAATTACGATAGGCCACTACGTTGTTTGGATGAACTAGAAAGGATTGCAGATTTTCTTGGTCAATCAGCGTGACAGCCTTCAGCGCCAGCTTGTTGCGCTGCTCCTCATTCACAGTTGTGTTCAGTTGTGTAATCATACGCTCGAGTTCTGGTATATGCACACGACCGTAATTCAATGCTCCCTCCGGCATATAGGCCGCATTCAGGAAATAGCTTGCATCGCCGCGCGGGGCTGTAATGTTACTGTAAGTCGCCAAATCCCAATCCTGATGAGCGGCCAGATATTCATCAATATTATCAACCTGACGGATATCAATCGTAATGCCAAGCTCCTTAGCGTTAGCCTGAATCAGCTGCGAAATGAGTGGAAGCTCTGCTCTCGACTGGTAGGTTAACAATGTAAGATGAAGGGAGGACCCGTCAGGATTCGTAACTTTTCCGTTCTGCACTGTATATCCAGCCTCTTTGAAGCCTTCTCGCGCCGCATTCAAATCAAACTTTTTCGTAATATATTCCGGTGAAAAAGGAAAATCCGGCAAGAACGGACCTTGCGCAGGGGTTCCCTGACCAGACATGATACCGCTCGCAATCTCATCCCGGTTGATCAGATGATCGAATGCTTTGCGCACAGCTGTCTTTTTCAGATCATGATTGTTCATATTGTAAATAACTTGGTGCGTCCGCAGGCTGGGGAGAGAGTCAACTTTAACGGTAGAATCAGCTTTCAAGAGCTCCAGACTTTCAATGGGCGGACGGTACACAATATCGGCTGTTTTAGCTTGAAATGCAAGCTGACGTGCATTGGCGTCTTCGTTAAACATGAACTTGGCATGTTTCAGCTTTACTTCACCGTTCCAATAGTGCTCGTTGCGCTCCAGATTCAGTTCACTTCCGGCACGGAAACTGGCAACCTGGAACGGCCCCGTTCCCGATGGGAAGTCACCTGTGGCTGTGGTGTCCATAATTGCGGTATTCGGATGAACCAGCTCAGATACAAATTCCGGGAAGGGCTTGTCCGTCGTAATGCTCAAGGTCTGCCCTTCTGCATGAATATCACGGATATGTAGTGCATTTTTGACCGATGGATTGAGCTTTAGCGCTCTCTCCAGAGAGGCTTTGACAGCTGCGGCATCTACGGCTTTACCGCTATGGAATTTCACGCCTGGTCGGATGCTAAAGGTCCAGTGTCGCCCGTCCTTACTATCCCATTTCTCTGCAAGCCAAGCTTCCAGCTTGAGATCCTTATTCACTTTGATCAGTGTTTCATTTACTCCAGCACGAACGGCTGTGTAATTAATATCTGTATGAGGATCAATAGAAGGGCTTTGCACGTTGAACAATAAGGTGACACTCTTATCTTGTGGTGCCGTAGAGGATGTGGATGTAGTGGATGGAGATGAAGCACAGGCTGTCATCATCACCGCCATTACCGCAGGGATACATAGTTTGAAATATGAACGTTTAAACAACAGGGAGTCCTCCTTAATAGTAATCGTAATTTTTACGTTTTACTCCGTGAGTCATATCGTAACCAAATGAGGAGGATTTGTAAATATGTAATTATATGAATACCAATCTAGATTCGTAAAAAAAGGCTGCTTAACCATAAATGAGATGGTTAGCAGCCTTTAAATTTATTCAGGTATTATATTTGGAATAAAAATAATGGTTAATTAGTGCATGGGTGCTTTAGCAGTGCCATGTTCAACATGAACTCTGCGAATGAAAAACGCAAGGATCAGACCGATCACGCTGATGACCATTGCAAAGAAAAATGAATTCTGAGATCCGATTACCATGGCATTAGCCATTTCATTTACGGATTGAGGCATGCTGGATTGGCTCAAATAGCTGTCCATGCCTTTGGAGAGAATACTTACCGCTACGGCAGTACCGATTGCACCAGCGACTTGCTGGAGCGTACTCATAATAGCCGTTCCGTCTGGGTATAGATCCATAGGGAGCTGGTTTAGACCGTTAGTTTGGGCTGGCATCATAATCATAGAAATGCCGATCATCAAGCAGCTATGCAGCACAATAATGAGTACGAGCGTGGATGTCGTTGTAATGCCTGACAGGAAAAACAACACAGCAGCCACGATTACAAGTCCTGGAATCACAAGCCATTTGGGACCAAATTTATCGAATAAGGAGCCCATAATAGGCGACAAGAGACCGTTGATAATCCCACCGGGCAGAAGCACCAAACCTGCTGTTAAAGCGGACAAGGCCAGCCCTTTTTGCAAGAACAGTGGAAGAATCAGCATCGTAGAAAGGATCGTCATCATACATAAGAACACCATGATAACGCCGATCACAAACATTGGATATTTAAATACACGCAAATTCAGCATAGGTGCCTTCATTTTCAACTGTCGTACAGAGAACAAAATCAACGATACCACACCGACAATCACAGGAAGCAAAACAACCAAGCTGGTCCAGCCTTCGCCACCTTCTCCGGATTTACTGAAACCAAACACGACACCGCCGAAACCAATGGAAGATAGGATAATAGATAAAAGATCAATCTTGGGCTTGGTCGGTTCTGAGACGTTCTGCATAAACAAAATACCGCAGATCAGCGAGAGTACCAGGAACGGAAGAGAGATCCAGAAGATCCAGTGCCAAGATAAATTTTGTAGCACCAGCCCTGCAATAGTAGGCCCTACCGCAGGTGCAAACATAATAACCAATCCGATAATTCCCATAGCCGCGCCTCTTTTTTCAGCAGGGAAGATAATTAAGATGGTGTTAAACATTAACGGCAATAACAGTGCTGTACCAATGGCCTGCAAAATGCGTGCGATCAATAACACTGAAAAGGTAGGGGCAAGCGCCGCAACGAGACAACCAGCTATTGAGAACAGCAACGATGCTACAAACAGCTGTCTTGTAGTAAAGGTTTGAAGCAGCAATCCCGATACAGGCACCAAAATACCAAGTGTCAGCAGATAAGCGGTAGTCAGCCATTGGGCTGTTGCTGTTGTAATATGCAAAATCTGCATCAAATCATTCAACGCAATGTTAAGTGCCGTTTCACTGAACATTCCAATAAAGCCACTAAGGAGCAGGGCAATCATAATAGGTAGCACCTTGAACGTCTTGGGTTCAGAGGGTGAACTTGTTTGACTCATTGTACTCATGTTGTTTTTGTTCCTCCAATAAATTAATGGGTATTGAATTATAACGATCGGTCTATATATAATAAACATGCTATTATTTTTTTGTCAAAGTAAAAGTTTCAAATATTATATAATGAAGGATGCTGTATATGGCTGCTAAACCCGAATCATATGAGAATATCGTACAAACGGCGTCGAGACTCTTTTTTCACCAGGGGTATCATGCGACCGGACTGAATCAGATTCTTGCGGAGAGTGGATCGCCGAAGGGATCACTTTATTATTATTTTCCACATGGTAAAGAAGAGTTGGCTTTGGAGTGCATAAGAAGAGGGAATGAGTTTATTAAGCAAAAATTAAAACAGGCACTGAGCGGAAACGAAAATCCTGTAGTAGCCATTCAGGATTTTATTCGTCATACAGCTGAGGAGGCAGACCGTCTCGGCTTTGACAGCTTCATGCCGATTGGCTTCTGGGCTGCTGCGGAAACTTCCTGTATCAGCGAATCGCTACGTCATGCTTGTGTGAATACGTTTACAGATTGGCAGCACATTTATATGGAGCGTCTTCAGGAATCGGGCTTGGATGAGGAAAAGGCACACAGCCTGGCGGTACTGATCATTTCAATGCTCGAAGGTGCATTAATTTTGGCCGTTACGCAACAGAGCAGTGCTCCTATTTATAACATCGTGGATTACATTCCACAATTGGTCAAATGACTTAGCTGGTCAGTTTTCAAGCGCCCCTAATGAGCTCCAACAAGCGACTTTAGAGAGTCGATGTTTTCATTTTTGAGAACTCGGCTTTTTGGTGCATCCTGGGATGTAATTTTACTCACATTACCAGCACCAAATGATGAAAAGTATGGTAAAATGGAATGAATTTGATTTTGCGCGAAAGGAAGAGTGATGCAAGTGGCAAAAGCGAAGGTACCCAAACGGCCTACTCGGGATGAATTTGTACTTGAGGAAATCGGTAATCAGCTTGTAGAAGCACAACAAGAGCAATCCGAAGTTGTATTGACTGTATGGGGACGCGAAGAAGCAACCCGCGGACAAATCGTTAAAATGGACCCGAGAACAGGCAAGGTTCATGTAGAGAGTAATGGAGAAACGGATAAGGTTCCTTTTATGGATATCATGAGTGTAAATTACCCGAGAGATTAGTTGTGATTACATAAATATAACAGAAAGGGATGAAAGAATGTCAAAGTTAGGCGTCTCCCTTACAATCGGTATTTTTATGATCATCTTTTCAATGATTTTCGGTTTTAAAGTATATATAGTTGTTTCTGCTGCTATGTTCGGATTTTTTGCATATCTAGCTGTAGCAGGATATCTCAAACGTAATAACCAGGATGATCCGTCAAATGATGGCTATTATGAATTTTTGGAAAATGCCAGGAACTAATAATTATTATTCATGAATAAAAAAACAACCGAGTGGTTTACAGCCATCGGTTGTTTTTTTATATTCTGCTATATAAGTGGTAAAGAGAACACCGCATGGCTGCGTTGACCTAGGCCTGGTATAGGTTTATGTAGCTTTGATCGGGCTGGCATGATTGGTGCGGGCTGCGGCTTTCTTAAGCACCTTACGATCGAAAATGAAGGGGCCGAACGGCAACAGCGAGGCAATCAAGGCTGCAAGCCCTTGCAGCAGCGTAATTTTACGCAATATCAACATGACTAACGTGGCAACCACATAAGCCACAAACAGTACCCCATGGATCATTCCCACCCAGCTTACCATTTGCGGCATTCCAGCTGCGTATTTAAGTGGCATGGCAATACATACAAGCAGCAAATAAGAAATCGCTTCAATATTACCAATGGCACCAAACGTTTTAAAAGCATTTTTGAACATAATAGACCTCCTTTTTCTGTTACTTAAAATTTAATATATCCTATAATGCAATGTTATTAAACGGTAGAAAGTTACGATATATCGAAAATTTACAGCTAACTCTTAATATTTACTTTGATACTCGGGTCACAACGTCCGGGTTGTTTAGATTAACGTAAGAAAAAAATGAGGTCTAAACATTTGGTATGGAAATTCCGATAACAGTTAAATGAACGTCTGTACGTTATGGTATATATTTTAAAAGCTGGATTGCAGCAGAAGGGTTTGTGCGTTTACTTATTCGTTTTGACAAATAAAATATCCATACTGGTATCAAGGAGAGCATAAAACATGAATAAAAAACGTTTGCGTCAATGGATGGCTCCGTTCGCAACGGCTACACTGATTTTGAATACGGGATATGGCATTTTGGGACCCGATGCAGTGGCTAGCGCGTTGCCGACTGAAAGGCATAACTCAAATCTGACAGGTTTGAATAGTGCACAATCACATACCAAATTAGCAACCGTTCAAGGGCGCCAAATGCCGTTCACTTCTGGCGCGAAATTGACTTCGTTAACTGGTCAGAAGACCACTCTTAACCAAATGATAAAAGTAATGTCGAGCCAGCTGGTTACTTCGAATATTGCGCCAGCAGATGTAAGCAGTCTTACTGCGGTTCCTACAGAAACAACAAAAGTAAATTTGTCTTGGATCAATCCGTCGGACATCAATTTTGACCACGTAAAAGTGGTTAATGTCACTAATGATGTATATGTGGATAACATTCGAAGCAACTCGTATATGATGAGCGGTTTACAGCCGAATACGACATATACCTTTCGCGTAAAAACGGTGAACAAGAGTGGAGACGAATCTCTAGGTACGACAATACAGGCTAAAACGGCTTCCGTTGATGGTCCTGTAGATAAGACACCCCCAGGAGAAGTAAGCGGGCTGACCGCGACGAATATAGGATATAATGGATTTACCATCAATTACATATTGCCTAAGGATGCTGACTTAAGCCAAGCGATTATTTATTTAAATGGTACTGAGATTCAGAGAACCACAGGCACGTCTTACACGTTTAATGTCTTGAATGCTGCTACAGCCTACAATGTAACGGTCAAAACGATAGATAAATCCGGAAACATATCTCAGGGAGTTAGTATTCCCGTTACAACGTCTTCAGTCTCTACCGATATTGTGCCCGAAGTGACAGGTGCTTCAGTGACATCAGTTAATAACTATAGCGTTACTGTTTCCTGGACAAGACCTAGTGGAATTAGTACAGTCAGCCTGTATAAGGATGGCCAGCTGGTAACGGATTCAACAGGATCATCCTATACATTTAACAATCTATCGGCAAGCCAGACATACACATTCACGATAAAATCCAAGCGAAGCACAGGTGCGTTGTCTTCCGGTGTGAAACTGACTGCCACAACGGACAGTACGTCCTCCAATTCGTCAGAAGTGTCCAATCTTGAAGTCGATAGCAAAAGCGACACCTGGATCAAAATCACCTATGACATGCCGAGCAGAGCAGAGAAGGTGAAAATATATGTTGATGGCGATTATAAGGGAACCACAAGCTCAGAATCCTATAAAATTACGGATTTACGAGAGGGACGCTGGTATGAGATTAAGGTCATAACCGTAAATAGTAGTGGTAGGGAATCTAGTGGTGTAAAGATATCCGAACGCACGAATTCGGATGGTTACTACTCTTCGTCCTCTAGTTCATCGAACTATGAGAAAGCGAGAGATTTAATGCGGATTGCGGAGAACAGTCTAAATGCGTCCGACTGGCGTTCTGCCAGAGATGCGATTAGTGATCTGCCAACCGGTACACGTAAAAGCGATCTGCTGGATCGATTGGAGGCTATTCGCAATAGAGCATTAGGCACCGGCAGTTCATCGTCCGGGACAAGCTCTACTACCACCACTTCCGGTACTACGACGAATTACACGAACAGTGCGGTTGCTTCCTATTCAACGTCGTTCACCCTAACACCAGGAGCTAAAACAGCTTATGTGGATGGTCGGGCTACAACGATAGCTCAGGCGCCGAAAATCATAAATGGCGTAACGATGGTCCCGTTACGATTTATC
Organism: Paenibacillus sp. JJ1683; assembly: GCF_053006485.1. Classification (NCBI taxonomy): domain Bacteria; kingdom Bacillati; phylum Bacillota; class Bacilli; order Caryophanales; family Paenibacillaceae; genus Paenibacillus; species Paenibacillus sp. JJ1683. The sequence continues at coordinate 3,011,805 of NZ_CM129820.1, read as the reverse complement.
AGTGAACGGGTGGGTTACGATGTAAATTATGAAAAAGGCACCAAAAAGATCATTCTGAATCGTCCTACAGACGGCAAACAAATAGTACTTCAAGTCAAGAATTCCACACTTGCTGTATATGAGTTAAACAACTCCCGGAATTATTCGACGAGCATCACTGCTCCAGTTATTGTTAACGGCTACACGCTGGTTCCATTACGAGTCATCAGTGAGCTTTCGGGTTATCAGGTAAACTATAATGCAGCATCCAAACAAATTACGATTACCAAATAAATACTCCTAACAAAAAGAGTTCTAAAGTAAAAAACTTTAGAACTCTTTTTGTTAGGAAATGTACATGAACATGCGAAAAAGGGAGCTTTTAGACGCCCGTAAGATCTACGCATTACTGAATATTCGAACAGGCATGAAAGCGAAATTCATGAGGGGTTAATCCACATCGTTCCTTGAAGATTCGATAGAAATATTTCATATCATGAATACCGACTTCAAGTGCGATCGTTTGAACGCTCCAATGAGTATCTAATAGTAAGCTACAACTCTCGTGAATACGAATATCCTGCAGCATTTTGGTGTAGGTCATGCCGCTGGCTTGTTTAAATTTGCGTTGAAATTGCCGTGAGCTAATTAAGAATTGCTTGCAAATTTGGTCAACAGACAACGGATTTTTATAATTTCTGGTTATATCATCAATCGCATATTGAATGGGATCGGTTATGATTGGCTTGGAAACATGAGCTATTTGTTGCATGGCGTGGCTGATATGTTCTAATAAATCGATTAAGTATAAATAAAGTTTATATCTAAATCCGGTGGATTTACATTTTTGCTCCATTTCAATAGTGTACATAATTTTAGCAAATTCTTTTGCATTTTCACGAACTTGAATATAGTCAGTACATTCCCGAAAAAGAAGGGCCAAACGATAGAAATCCTCTTGAATTTGGCTATCAGCAGGCTCTCCGGGCAATGTTAGTATTTGCTTGTCAAAAAGACAGTTCATAACCTCAAGCGGTGTATGATCTGTTGTATTACTCTGAACAAAGAGATGTTCTTTTCCATAAGGGATAAAAATAATATCTCCCTTGGAGACGGGCAACGTTTGTGTAGAAAATTTTAGTGTGCCGTTACCTTCCTTGATATAAGATATTTCGTAAAAATCATGAGCGTGTTTTTGAATATTTCCTTCTATTTGAATAGGACAAAGAGAAATTGGAGTCCCATTTGTGAAATTATGGTCTAGATAATATGCCTCTTCGCTAACCAATGCGATCCCCTCCTTTGTTGGTAGAAAGCACACCATTTTTTAGTCATAAATTTTATTATATCAATTTTTAAGATGTATTCAATTGGTACAGGTCGTAATTGCCCATAAGCTGTCGCTCATGACCATTTAAGTGAAAAATCGAAACTATTAAAATTTTAAATATAAATACAAAGGAGGATAACATGATGAGTGTTAGTTTAACTACAGAGCTTCCAGAAGAAAAAAAGCCATATTTGCTGCGTAGCGGGGATGGAAGAAGGTATGTATTTGGTCAACAGGTAGCTACTGTTATTGCCGATTTTAAAAGCACTGGGGATGTACTCGAATTAACGACGATTTCAGGTGGGAAAGGAGAGACCTTTCCGCTACACAAACATAAAGATGCTTTTGAATCTATCTATGTAATGGAAGGTAAAATCGAATTTATGCTCGATGGAGTGAACTATTTGTTGACTGCCGGAGACTATGTTCATATCCCTCCTGGAATCGCACATGCGTATCGAATGGCTGGGCATCGAAATCGCTTTGCTTCCTATTCGATTAAAGGTAATCTCACGGCAATATATGAGCTTTTAGGAGAGCCGTATCCTTACTTTGAACATCCAACCACAGCGATGAATTCGTATTCTGAGAATCAATTGACGGAAGCTTCCAATAGAGCAGACATTGTATTCCTTCAAGATGCTGTTCAATGGGGGGAGTATAACTCGCCTGAAGAAAGCCATAATCCAAGAAGCGTAGCTCCTTATGTTCTGGAAAATGGAGAGGGAGACCGGTTGCTCACTGGAGACCAGCTTCACAGGATTCTAGCTACTCAAGAAAATACGAACGGGGAATACATTTTTGTAGCTTCTGATGGCCCGAAAGGAGACCCCATTGTTGAACATTTTCATAACCACCATACGGAAACTTTCTTCTGTGTGCAGGGACAAATGACGATGTGGGCAAACGGAGAAGAAGTAAAACTATTCCCTGGAGATTTTCTTCATGTACCTGCAGGAACACTTCATTCGTATAGACTGGACTCTCATTATACGAAAGTCGTAGGTATGTTGGTGTCTGGATTGTTCGAACCTTTCTTCCGGGCATTGGGTGAACCGCACGAAACATACACCTTTCCAACAGAACCAGGCCCGCTCCGTATGGATCGTGTAATGGCTATTATCGACGAACTTGATCTGAACGTGGTGGCTAAATCTCCGCTCGATCGTAAGTAGGGAGGACGCAGTGTCAGTTAACAATCGCACCAAACAATCTGAGTCCTATGCTATTATCTGGATACTCGCATTTGCAATGGTGATTTCAGTGATGAATTCCACCATGTTTAATGTCGCGCTACCTTCACTACGCGAAGAATTTCAATTATCCTCTTCCCAAGTAAGCTGGGTTGTAACAGCATATATTATTATTTATGCTATTGGATCAGTGGCTTACGGAAAATTGGCGGACATGTTTAGGTTGAAAAACCTAATTACCTTTGGATTATGTTGCTTTGCGCTAGGATCTATAGTCGGCTTTTTTTCTTCTAATTATTGGATGGTTATTGTGAGCAGAATATTCCAATCCATTGGGGCGTCTGTTGTTCCGGCCTCATCCATGTTGATCCCGATTCGCTATATATCAATCGTAAATCGTGGCAAGGCTTTGGGGATTACTTCTGCCGGAATGGCTTTAGGGACGGCAATAGGCCCAATTATTGCTGGTTTTGTTATTGGATTCGCAAGCTGGCGTTACCTATTTTTAATCTCATTTTTAATAATTGTTACCATTCCTCTTTTCAGAAGGTATTTAATCAATGAAGCACCTTCAAAAGGAAAAGCTGATCTCATAGGAGGTATTTTGCTTGCCGCTTCCATTACGCTGCTGCTGCTCTCCATTACTGGTCACAGTTGGAGCTATTTCGCGACTACGATCCTCATATTCGTATTGTTCATTATTCGTATTAACAAAACAGGTGAACCCTTTATTGAACCGACACTCTTTAAAAATACAAGATATACGATAGGGTTGATTATCGCTTGTATGGTTCTTACCCTTAATTTATGTGTTCCGTATTTGATACCGCAGGTGCTGAGTTCATTACATCACTTGTCCTCTATAAACATAGGGCTCGTAATGTTTCCCGGTGCTTTGATTGCTGCATTGCTTGGGCTGGTAGGTGGGAAAATCGCGGATGCAAAGGGCAACCGCTTTGTATTCTCGTTGGCTTTCCTATTCCAAGTGATAGCATATCTTATATTAGGTATTTTTACAGAGGCGGCCCCAGCAGTTATTGCGATCATTTTAATTCTAGCGAATACTGGGTTAACGTTCGCTCAGATTACAATGGCAAACACCATTTCTCGAACATTAAGCGGTAAGCAAACCGGAGTTGGTATGGGTATCTATATGATGGGAAGCTTTATGGCGGGGGCTATCGGAACGTCTATTTTAGGATCCGTACTTGATCAAGGAGCACAAAGTCAAAGTGTGTTCAGCTCTATTTTTTGGATTATGGGCATATGGATCATAGGATTTGCCATTCTTTATTTTTCAGTTTTCCGTAAAAAAGCAACATTCGTTTAGCAACACATACAGTAATCCAATAACCACGTTCCTTATAATAATCGCCATAGCCTGTGCCAGGAGTGTTTTCATTCCGATGGCAAAATGATAAAACGCTACTGACCTTCGTATGTCAGTAGCGTTTTATATCGTTTCAATAACAAACGAGGAAGAGGGGGGAACTTAGGAAATCGATCCAACCTAATAGCTACTACTTATTTTGGTGGTTTTAACATTAGGTCATCAATGCACCGATGGTATCTCAATGCTTACTTGTCCGCCGCCTGTCTGGGTAGAGTTGGCGATGATCAACTGTCCGCCATGTAGGTTCACAATGGATTTTGTTATATATAGGCCCATACCGTAATGTCCACTTAATCTTCTGGACGAATCACCCATATAAAATTGCTCTGCTGCTTGTTTGAGGCCTTCAGGAGAGAAGCCCGGGCCTTCGTCTACGATGCTGAATCGAATACATTCTTCCACAGACTCTACAGTCAGCCGGATTTCGCTATTTTCTGGTGCTTGATCTACCGCATTAGAAGCAACATTCATGATGGCTCGCTCAAGCAGAACGGGGTCTACATACAACGTCTTAGGGAGGTTGTATGCAGCAAATGCGACGGATGTTTTTTTGACAGCAGCCAAGGCCTTTACCTGATCTTTCACCTTCGTTAAATAGTAGTCCGTATCTATCGTTTCCGCCTGCAGGGTGGCTACTGTTTCTGCTTTTGAAATTTCAATAAGAGTTTTGATATACTGTTCCATTTGCCTGGTGCTCTCCGCTATATAATCGGTATAGTTCTTTTGCTCTTCCGATTGATCGGTTTCGGACAGCAGCTCTACGTTTCCTCGAACGATAGTGAGCGGTGTTTTAACATCGTGTGCAAGCGCGGATATTTGCTCGCGGCGTGATTTTTCGAGATTCCATTGCTTCTGAAGCGAAGTCTTTAACGTTTCTTTCATTTTATCCATGGAATGGAGCACCTGATCGATCTCCATCACACCACTGAGCTGAATTGAGAAGTCCAGGTCCTGTGCCTGAATTTGCTTTGTAGCCTGCTGCAATCCACTCATTTTGCGCGTCAGCTTTCGTCCGAAGGAGGAAGCGAGTAGGGCTCCTCCCCCCAGGAAGGCGATACAAAACACGGCAAAAAAGGACAATTCCGCGTTCGGCAGATATTGACGTAGAAAAGGATGTTCAAACTGTGCCGAGACAGAGTAGCGCATCACAGTAACTTTATTATTATGTGAAACTTTTACATAGTTATAGGGAAATTGATAGGCAGTATTGCTCTGCTGCGTAACACTCCAAGCGGCTTGAGCCTGCTTTTCAGGAAGATTTCCCTCAATGTGGCGGCCTTCCGAAGTGAATAACGCATATCTATATAGTTTCTGCCGAGAATCCGGCTGTAGGGTCTTGCCAGCTTCAATGATTGCCTTATCCTCCCGTACTTGATTTTCAGCATAGTTCGCGGGAAGAATGGTTCCACAAGACATCAGGACATAGAAGATGAGGACCAGGAACAGCGCGAGCGCAATTGTCCCGATACAGAACATAACTAAATAGCCCAGGAAAATGGTTCGCAGTTTGGTTGTCTTGCGTACTTGCTGTACTTTGGCTACTTCCATCGGTACCCGATCCCCCAAACTGTCTCCACTGGCGAAACCTCTACTTTGCCAAGCTTGGCCCGGATATTTTTGATATGCTCCACAATGGTAGCGGAATCGCTGTCCCCCTCAAACCCAAAGACGGCTTCATAAATCTGCTCTTTAGAGAACACCTGGCCCCAATTTAGAGCTAAAAACTTACATATTTCATATTCACTTTTGGTAAACGGGATTACAACATTCTGAACGGTGATTTCCTTACCAGACAGATTAAAATGAACTTCCCCGATGCAGAATACATTTCGTCGTTCGCGATGCTCCCGTCTGAGATGGGCGTTGATTCGAGCGCGCAACTCTCCAGCCCCAAACGGCTTGACAATATAATCGTCAGCCCCTTCCCCAAGGCCCAACATCACATCGTTCTCCATGGATTTTGCTGTGAGGAACAGTATCGGACAGTCCACCTTGCTGCGAATTTCCCGACAGAGGGTGAATCCGTCCATGCTTGGCATCATTACGTCAAGCAGGATGAGGTCAAAGGCTCCAAGCTGCATGGTGAGAACCTGTGGGGAGGCGGAGACCACCGTGACAACATGGCCATCTTTTTGCAAAATATTTTGAAGGAGTGCCAAAACGGCGGTTTCATCATCAACGGCCAATAAGTTTGCCATGCTTAATTCACTTCCCTTGCTTTCTTTACTCTAATCTTTACTCCGATGAATTTTGTCCTTCCCAACGACCAATCCATAACCCTAATAATACCATGATGACTAAGGTCCCTACTACGCAATATCTGATTCCCAAATCAAGCTGTATAGTTTCAGGGATAGAATCTGCTGGGCTTACGCCGTATTGTACCCAGATCGTGATGAACCGGGCCGCCCAAGCAGGGGGGATGAATATCCAATTATGATCACCCAGCCCTGTAAGGAGCAAAGCAGACAATAGACTCTCCATGATGCCCAGACCGATAGAAGCTCCTTTGCCGAATCTCAAGCTAATGAAAAAATGCAGAAGATAAAGGAATACACTGGACATACACAGAATGCAGGCAGCCAACACATAAAACATCAAGCCATACGGGGACTCTTTCATCAGATATATATAACAAGCTCCAAAGCCGCCTGAGGCAAGCAGCACACTACCAAAGCCCAAGCACAGAAGCAGGCTAAGCTTGCTCAAAAAAGGTAGCAGCTTTACCGGCGAGGTCAAGAGGTGTTGGAAATTTCCAGCGACTGACTCCTGCTCAACAGCAATGGAGCATACAATACCAATCATGGTAGGAAGAGCCACAGCCAGGACCTGCAAATAGCCGTCTACCTTCGAGATTGGTGAGTATGGTGTAAAGGAATAATAGGCTAGAAAGATTGCTATACCTAAGAAGGGCACAAGCAACTGCACCAGCAATAAGGGCTGCCTCCTAAGTTTGAGCACATCAGATTTCAGATAGCGGAAGAAAGATATCATCTTACTTAGCCTCCCGCTTGCGGAAAGACATGGCCGTCAGGACGGACAGAATCATGAATAGACCAACTGTGATCACTAGGCCGGGCACAATTACGCCTCTATCCAAAAGTGGATCTTCTGAAGGAACAGCAAGCCCATTAGGCAGCACTTGAATGACGGCGCACATCAATCGCGCTGGAATAGCATAGGGTACCGCCCACCATATAGAAGACGTTGCGAACAAGATGGTGCAGGCTACATTGCCCAGCATGTTGATGATTAGGGTGGCAAACATGCCTATTCGGTCCGTTAAGAACAGGCAAAGTGGAATTTGCCACAAAAAGGTAACAAAAAGTATCAGAGTTGCAGCGACGCTTCCTGCTAGTGTCACAGAAGATGAGAATACGAATCTGCCAAGAGTTATTCCTACAAATAGGATAATAGATGAAACCATTAAGAGCCTTACGCAAACCCCGATTTTCCCGTACCATACCTGGGCCAAATCCACAGACATGCCGAGGATAGCACGGTATTTCAGCTTCTTGCCATCCTTTTGGATGACTCCTGAGCACATTAAGGTGAGAGCACCTGGCAGCAGCATGATATACCACCAATTGTAGCTTGCGCTTTGGAACATATGTCCTCCCATGAGCCCGGTATATAGAAGAAGAGTAACGATGGGAGCCAGCCAGACTAGCTTTTTCGTGAAGGAGCGCTTTAATTTTAAATGTTCGGCTGCTATGTATTGCTGCATGCTACTCACCTCCCTTTCGGTATTCCTGTGCAATCTGCATGAACAACGATTCCAGGTTTTGTCCTGAAGTGACCGCCTCTTGATAAGCTAATACGCCGCCAGCAATGATCCCAACATGGTCAACGATTTGTTCGACTTCGGATAGGATATGACTGGAAAGAATTACGGTAATTCCTTGCTTCGGGAAGGAGCGAATCAACTCGCGTTGCTCCTGTATACCAATGGGGTCTAGTCCGTTGGTTGGCTCATCTAAGATCAATAGCTTGGGATGATTGAGGAGAGCAATCGCAATGCCTAGCCGCTGTTTCATACCCATCGAGAACTGGCCCGAGCGCTTTTTCCCGGTATGGGTCAAATCTACAATGTTCAGCACTTCATCAATCCGCGAGTCAGGTAGTCCAAGCAACGTTGTGCGAACCTTCAGGTTCTCTCTAGCTGTCAAATTCTCATAGAGGGGAGGAGCTTCGATCAGTGCACCGATCTGAGCGAGATCTTTTCGGGACCAGGGTTTTCCTTGAAATAAAATCTCACCGGCCGTGGGGCGTAGCATACCGGTTAACATTTTTAAAGTAGTTGATTTTCCTGCCCCATTCGGGCCGAGCAGACCATACACGGAATTCTCCTGAATAGACAATGTGACGTTGTTCACCGCCTGTTGTCGTCTGAAGGTTTTGCAGAGATTTTTAGTCTGTAAAATAATGTTATCCATATCAGTTCATCCTTTTCATTCGTTCTGACAATTACTTTACAGATCAATTCTAAGAACTTTATAAGGATTGAAATATTAATGTTTCAAACTTTATGCATTCATGCAGTATTCGCTATAATGGATACAGTGATTTAGGAAAGGGATGTATTCATGAAGAAGGTTATCGTAATCGGAGCAGGAATTCTGGGGGCATCGACAGCATACCAGTTAGCAAAAATGGGCGCTGATGTCATTCTTGTAGACCGCGAAGATAAAGGACAGGCGACAGATGCAGCTGCTGGCATTATCTGTCCCTGGCTATCACAGCGACGCAATCAGGCTTGGTACCAGCTAGCCAAAGCAGGCGCACGTTTTTACCCCGGGTTGATTGAAGAACTCAAAAGCGAGGGAGAAACAGAAACTGGCTATGCTCAAGTCGGGGCTCTCAGTATTCATGATGATTCGGAGAAAATTAAAAAAATGCAGGAACGGGCACGCTTACGACATACAGATGCACCAGAAATCGGCGAAATTACGCAACTAAATCAAAAGGAAACCCATGAACGTTTTCCCTTGTTAGTAGATCACTATCATTCTGTTCATATTAGCGGTGCCGCTCGTATAGATGGTCGAGCGCTGCGTGATGCGTTGATCCGATCAGCCCAAAGAAATGGGGCAACCCTTATCCATGGGGATGCTGCGCTTCAGTATGATTCCGACCATGTAACCGGAGTAACGGTCGGCGCAAGCAGCTTCTCATCTGACGAAGTCATTGTTTGTGCAGGTGCATGGGCCAATCAACTGATGCTGCCGTTGGGCATTCGCTTTAAGGTTAGTTTTCAAAAGGCACAGATTATGCATTTGCAGGTTCCTGTCAAACAAGATACCGGCACCTGGCCTGTAATCATGCCGCCTACTGATCAATACTTGCTGGCGTTTGATCAACAGAAGATCGTAATTGGGGCAACTCACGAGAATGAAATCGAAGGCTACGATACAAGAGTAACAGCAGGCGGGATGCAGGAAATCCTAAATAAAGGTTTAGAGTTAGCACCTGATTTAGCAAATAGCACTTTTCAGGAGGTAAGAGTCGGTTTTCGTCCGTTTACCCCCGGTTTTCTACCGGTACTTGGAGCTGTCCCTGGCTGGAACGGTCTTATCGCTGCCAATGGGCTTGGAGCATCCGGGCTGACCATGGGTCCCTTCATTGGAGATCAACTGGCAAGATTAGCACTTGGGATGGCTTTGGATATTAACATCGATGATTACGATATTCGAAACGCTATTGATGAAAATTGACCTTTAATGTGGGCTATAGTTGAAAAGCATAAGAAGCCGCCAGTATGGCAGATTCTTAGCAAGCAATAAAAAAACAAAGGTCTAGTTAGCATAATACTAACTAGACCTTATTTGCCGAAAAACAACCATATATACTTATAAGTTGCCACTTATTTTGCAGTTAGAGAGAAGCTAATCCCTCTACACGTCATTCATCATGTCATTGAGATGCGAATTCTCCAACGATTGTGTTAGGGTTTGCATATTTTTCAAGTAGTCAATTTTATAGATACAGGAGTAAATCACGTTTAATACATAGTCAAAGGCAATTTGCGACGAAAATGTACCAATCTTAGCATGCTTTACTTCGTCATTAGGCACCTGGATACATATACTACTTCGTTTGGCCAACTCACTTTGATTGGTAGCTGTAATGGTGATAAAAGGGATATTCTCACGCGTAAAATGTCGTGCCGCTTTTAAAAAAATCGGTGACTTACCGTGGTAAGTTAAGAAAATAGCGCAATCCTCTGTAGTTAGATTAGCCGTATGATAAGCCCATTCAGACAGCTCTGTGGCTATAACCACGTATTTGTTGATTTTTACTAATTTATTCTGAAAACTTTTCGCTCGGATTTGTGAATCGCCTAACGCATATATAAAGATCCTGTTCGCTTGATCCAGCAACTGAGCCGTTTGTGACAGCAAGTTATCATCCATGAATGTAAAGTTTTTTTCAATCGTTTCCTTCATTAATTCTGCAATTTCTTTCGCCACTTGAAGTGGGGTTTCATCAATCCCGAATGGATAGTTAGGGTCAACATTGGATATATTCTGGGTATCTTGCTGAAATTCCCGAGCGAGTTTTATGATAAACTCCTTGAAGCCGGATAGCCCAAGTTTGTGAATTAATCGATTAATGGCGGAATGCGAAGTATACGTAGCTTTGGCAAGCTCCTGAATATTTAAGTGCAGAATCGCTTCCTTGTGGACCAAAATATAGGAAGCAATGCTTTTTTCGTTTGGTGTAAAGTTTTGCATTTCAGATAATTGCATCAGTATTTTCAACAGGTTCCCCCCGGTTCAATTGAACTAACGTTTTACAAAAGATACCAAATAAACATTTTGTTTAAAAACAAGCAGCCATGCTTACAAATATTCGGTTAAATGTACCATTTTGATGGCAAATTCTTTACGATCGACGTTCTTCTACTATAATAAATGAAAAAGAGCCTAGGGGGAATTAATATGCTTACTATCGGTTATATTGGGAATGGCAAAAGTACCAATCGGTATCATCTTCCTTTTTCATTGACCAGAGATTATTTGAACGTAAAGACGATCTACGCGCGTAATCCAGATAAAGGGGAGTGGGAGAAAACCCCAGGCGTTCAGTATACGGATCATCTTGATTCTCTAATGAACGATAAGGAAATTCAGTTGATTGTTGTCTGTACACCTGTAGAATCTCACTACACTTATGCGAAAATGGCACTCGACCACGGAAAAAATGTACTTGTCGAGAAACCCTTTATGTTAACGAAAGAAGAAGCTGTGTCCATCTTCCAATATGCCAAGGAGAAAAATCTGATTATACAGTGCTATCAGAATAGACGTTACGATTCGGATTTCCTCACTACAAAGAAGGTTATTGAATCAGGAAAACTCGGTGATTTGCTGGAGGTGGAAATGCATTTCGATTATTATCGCCCTGAAACCCCCAACTCCACCTCTCATTTTTCCAAATATAACAGTTACCTTTATGGACATGGCGCTCATACCATTGACCAGGTTCTTTCCTATTTTGGGAAGCCTGACACGATCCATTACGATGTGCGCCAATTGCTCGGTTCTGGAAGAATGAATGATTATTTTGATCTGGATTTTTATTATTCTTCACTCAAGGTATCCATCAAATCCAGCTTTTTTCGTTTAAAAGAGCGGCCGAGTTTTGTAGTATACGGCAAAAAAGGCGTTTTTATAAAGCAGACAAAGGATCGTCAGGAGGAGCATCTTAAATTATACTATCTGCCTAAGGGACACGCCGATTTCGGCATCGACCAGTCTGAGCATTATGGCATTTTAACGTACCTGGATGACGATGGAGAGTACCATGAAGAAAAAGTTGTTTCTGAAAAAGGAGATTATGCCCGAGTATATGACGATCTCTATCATTCGATCATACACGGCAAAGAAAAAGCGATTACAGATGAAGAAACAATAACTTCAATGGAAATACTTGAGAAGGGTATAGAGGAGTGTAACTAGAATGAAATTGGGAATTGTCGGAGCAGGAATGATTGTAGGGGATCTATTGAGCTTTATTCAGGAAATCCCGACTATCTTATTAAAGGCCATTTGTTCTAGACCTAGCCATGAGGAGAAATTACTAGATTGGCAACGTAGATATGGAATCTCTCAGATTTATTCGGATTACAGCAAAATGCTGATGAATAATGACGTTGATACTGTCTATATTGGGTTGCCTAATCATCTTCATTATTCATATGCCAAAGAAGCATTACTGAGTGGTAAACATGTCATTTGTGAGAAGCCGTTCACATCCAATTTGCATGAATTTCTAGAGCTAAAAGAAATTGCTCAGCAAAGAAAACTGGTATTGGTGGAAGCCATTACGAATCAATATTTGAAAAATTATTTTTCCATGAAGGAGTATCTGCCTAAGCTTGGTGAGATTAAAATAGTTGAATGCAACTATTCTCAATATTCATCTCGGTATGAGGCTTTTAAATCGGGAGTAATCCAGCCTGCGTTTAATCCAGAAATGTCTGGCGGAGCCTTGATGGATATCAATTTATACAATATTCATTTTGTTGTTGGCCTTTTCGGGAGCCCTAAGAAGGTAGAATATTTGGCGAACATGGAACGTGGAATTGATACTTCAGGCATACTGCTACTTGATTACGGCGATTTTAAGTGTGTTTGCATAGGTTCAAAAGACAGTACGGCACCCAATGCAGTGAACATTCAAGGCAATAAAGGCTATATACACATGGCGAGTTCAGCTAATATATGCGATTATTTTGAATACACTCCTAATAAGGAAACGCCCATCCGTGTGGATCTGAAGGATCATTCGCATCGTATGTATGACGAATTCGTTGAATTCGACCGTATCATCCGTGACAACGATTTGGAAAAGGTCTCGGATATGCTTGAACATAGCGAAAAGGTTATGAATGTCATTGAGGAGGCCAAACAGTCGGCGAATCTTGTGTTTGGTCCTGATAAACATAATCTTTAAAATACTTGTACCTAAAATTGAAGAAGCAACTCGCTTGAGCTGCTTCTGACTCATGGATGCGAGAGTAGCAGATAGATACGTCTGCTACTCTTTTTTCGCCCAGATTCACAATTTCCGGTCTAAAAGCATGCCAATTGGCTCGGCCATCTCGACCGGTGGAGAGGTTTTTCGTTCATAAACCACCACTCCATGATCCCCACTACAGCGGACGCTGCATAACGGACAACTACTTCTTTGTTTAATCCTCGATTTCTCTCTTCATTCATGTCGACCTCTTCCCGAAGTTCATCCATCATAAATTCAAGGAATTGAGTGCCGAAGTAAGGAGCGCCCTTACTCACCAGCATTGTGGAGAAAAATAAATAGTTAGCCTCAAAATATTCAAACCAGATCATTTCGGCTTCTGTAAAGCTCAAATGGGCCGATTCATTGCACAATCTTCGGAGTTCATCAATATGTGTGGCGATCAGCTTATCCAGCAAATCATAGGACCTGGTCGTATTTTTCCCTCAATCGCTTGATGTCCGCTCTTGGGGGCGCACCGAACATGCGAGAGTATTCACGGTTAAATTGGGAAGAACTCTCGTAACCGATCCTGTAAGCAACGTCCGCAGCGTCCGCCGATTCAGCTAATAAGATGCGACGGGCTTCCTGAAGTCTCAGCTGTTTCTGAAACTGGATCGGGCTCATGGAGGTTACTTCTTTAAAATGCCGATGGAATGAGGAAATGCTCATACTGGCGGTCTCTGCAAGATCTTCGATCCGAAAAGACTGATCCCAATGTTGAACAATATAGTCGATAGCTTCCCGGATTCGATAGGTGCTGCTTCCTTCGACCGCAATCTGAGCCAATTCGGCTCCATAGGGGCCCTGAAGGAGTCTGTACAGAATCTCTTTTGTGTAGAGTGGGGCGAGAAACGGGATTTCTTCTGGAGTATCCAGCAGGCGGGCAAGTCTAAGCACAGCATCCTGAATAGACGGTTCCATTCGGCCGACGAATAAGGCACGTTTGGCGTTTTCTTTTAATTTGAGCTGGATTTTAGAATCGTTCAGTACCTCAAGGATCTGATTATGGGTAAATTCGAGCTTGAGACTTAGGTAAGGAGATCCTGGAGAAGCTTTTATAATTTGACCGATCACTGGCAGATTCATAGACGCGATCAGATAATCGGAAGGTCCATATTTGAAATTTTCCTGTGCCAGCAAAATTTCTTTCAAACCTTGAACAACAAAACAAAAGGAAGGTTTGTAAACCCGGTAAACAGGCTCGGTTTTGCTGGAATGCTGATAGAAAAAAAGGGAAGGAATTGCTGTTGCCCTCGGCCTATTTTGAAGTGAATGACGCTCGATCAAACTGGTGAGCTCTTTTTGTTGTTCAAGAATGTTCTCCGACATTCAAATCCTCCTTGCGAGTTTGTCTGGCTCCATTATAAAACGCAACTGCCTGTAACAAAAGTAGTGGTGATAGGATCAGGCAATCAATTAAGACAAATGAGATACCGCTTTGCTTCTTCTGTTTGGCATAATAAAACTAAACTCACAGAATCAAGCAAGGAGGTGGATAACGGAATAGGTAGTGGTTCAAGATAACGGCATTTAACAAGAACAATTTTCAACAGAGGGAGAAGATGAATCATTTGAATCGTTGGTTTAGGAACTTATTGGTTCAAAGGCTTATCACATTAATAGAGTTTGAAGAGCATGAAGGTTTCAAACAATTATATAATAGTTCTCTTGACAGAATCGTAAGCCAATTAACTAAAGAAAGATAATTAACGTCTTAAGGAAGGATGAATTATGATGCAAAAGCGTAAATTGGGAAATAGCGGTCTGGAAGTTTCTGCGATGGGGCTTGGATGCATGGGAATGAGCTACGGTTATGGCCCAGCTTCTGATCCAAAGAAAATGATCTCAGTCATTCGGGAAGCAGTTGAGCGCGGCGTAACTTTCTTTGATACCGCCGAAATATACGGACCTTATACGAATGAGGAACTTTTAGGCGAAGCGCTTCTTCCTGTTCGCGACCAAGTCGTGATTGCCACGAAATTCGGCTTCCATATTCAGGATGGCAAGCAGTTTGGTATGAACAGTCGCCCTGAGCATATCAAGAAAGTTGCCGAAGCATCGCTTAAACGTCTCAAGATTGAAGCCATCGATCTGTATTATCAGCACCGGGTCGATCCAGATGTGCCAATTGAAGAGGTAGCGGGAGCCGTGCAAGATCTGATCCGAGTAGGAAAGGTGAAGCACTGGGGATTATCTGAAGCAGGAGTGCAGACGATCCGTCGAGCACACGCCGTTCAGCCGCTCACTGCAATTCAGAGTGAATATTCTCTGTGGTGGAGACGTCCCGAAGAGGAACTCCTTCCTGCGCTTGAAGAGCTCGGCATTGGCTTCGTTCCGTTCAGTCCTTTGGAAGGGGTACCTAACGGGGAGTTTTAACGCAGACACGACATTCAGTCATGGTGATTTGCGCAATATTCTTCCGCGTTTTACTTCAGAAGCGCTAGAGACCAATCAGGTGCTGGTGGACCTGCTTAAAGAGATGGCTGAGCAGTTAAAGGCAACACCAGCCCAAGTTGCACTCGCCTGGCTGCTTGCCCAAAAGCCGTGGATCGTTCCGATTCCGGGCACGCGGAAATTGAGTCGTTTGGAAGAAAATCTAGGTGCCGTGACCCTTCAGCTCACGTCTGAAGATGTGCGGAACATTAGCAACGCAGCCTCACAAATCACTTTGATGGGCGCGAGATATACAGAGGAGTTGGAGAGAAGAACAGGTCTGTGATTTAATTGTTCAAGTCTTTCGTAGCTATGCAGAATGGATTGAAGGAAACCCTTATTTTCAGAGAGTTGTACCGGGTAAAATCATCGGATTTACACGAAAATGATTTCACCCGGTACGATATGTTTAAGAGGAAGTCTCTTTAGTTAAAGTGAATAATTGAGATGAAAAATCATATTTCTCCGCAATATTAAAATCCTGGTCAGCCTGATAAGGCGGGGTGAGTATAAGTCCGATGTTCATTAACTCGCTGCCTGTAAAACGTCGGTCCAGTTCTTCCACGAAATATACTGCCTTTTCGTCCAGTCCGATGAGCTTTAGCCTTGAATAAGCTGCATTGGGGCGCGAGAGCACCTGGTACCAGCCGACGAGAGCATGCTCACGTTCTGCATCAATAGTCATCCAAGCTGTCTCATTTTTTTCAAAAGGACTTAGCAGACGATAAAACGTTCCCTGGGTAACTAATCGTTGGTGACGTTTATACAATTGTATTTGCTTTTTGATTATATTGCACTCTTCCTCGGTCAAAGCTAATGGATCAAGTTCATAACCGAATACACCGAAGTAGGCGACATTTGATCTGGTTTGTAGTGGTGCAGTTCTGCCTACCTGGTGGTTCGGAATGGTTGACACATGAGCACCCATGCTGCTAAGCGGATAAGCCATGGAAGTGCCATACTGAATCTTAAGACGTTCAATAGCTTCGCTATCGTCGCTCGTCCATGTTTGCGGAGCATAATAAAGCATCCCTGGATCAAACCGTCCCCCACCGGAAGCACAGGACTCAAACAAAATCTCAGGGTATTTGGTAATCAGCTTCTCATATAAAGCATATACGCCTAGAACGTAACGGTGAAAAAACTCGCCCTGTCTTTCCTTGCCAAGAGATAATGAATAGGCTTCTGAAATGCAGCGATTCATATCCCATTTTACATATTCGATATGAGCAGAAGAGAGCACGTCATCCATTAACTTAAACAGGTAGTTCACAACAGGCGGTTGGGAATAATCAAGAACATACTGATGCCGTCCATGCTTGCGTTTACGCCCGGGTGTTCCCACAACCCAGTCTGGATGTTCCCTCATAATATGAGAGTCGGAGTTAACCATTTCCGGCTCGAACCAAAGACCGAATTTCATACCGAGCTCATTGATCTTCTTTGCCAAATTCGAGATTCCGTTCGGTAGCTTTTCACGATTTTCAAACCAGTCACCGAGTGAGGAAGTATCATTGTTTCTTTGACCGAACCAACCGTCATCCAAGACAAAGAGCTCAATCCCTAGTTCACTTGCTTTTTTAGCCATATCCACTATTTTCTTCTCGGTAAAATCAAAGTAGGTTCCCTCCCAGTTATTGATTAATACAGGTCGTTCCCGTTCGGCCCAGCTACTACGAATTAAGTGTTTATTGTATAGGCGATGGAACGCCTGGCTCATTCCGTTCAAACCGTTCTGTGAGTAGACCATAACTGCTTCAGGCGAATAAAAACATTCTCCAGGCTTCAGAGTCCAGCAGAATTTGTCAGGATGAATACCGAGGCTCAGTCGGGTAGTTGAGTAGCTGTCCACTTCCGCCTGGGCAAGAAAGTTTCCACTGTAGACGAGATTAACTGCATATACTTCTCCTTGGTGTTCCTGAGACCCCGGTTTGGCAAGCGCCATGAATGGATTGTGAATATGACTACTAATTCCTCGTGTGCTCCCAATGGACTGAACACCTGGTCTGAGTGGTGTACGCTCCACATGTCGTTCCCTACCCCATGCCCCCGACAAATGAACAAATTCATATTCGGAGTCAGGAAGATCAAGGCTCATGCTCATTAGACGGTTGACTCTCAGAGTACTATTTCCGGAGTTCGTTATGGATACGGATCTCGTGATTACAGGCAGTTCACTGAAGATGGTGTAAGCAAGTACGGCAACCGCCCCTGTAAGGGAATCGGTCAGCGTGATCAGGAGTGTCTCTGCTTCATCTGCTTCCTTACAAAACGTAGCAGGGAGATGGGGGATTTTAGGTTTCCCCGTGATGACCTCGTAACGGTCAAAAATGAACTCCATTATATGAGAACCGTCCTCCTGTATGATCTCAACTGCTGGTTCTCTAAAGTCTCCGCTTCCCGAAGAAGGAAATTCCTGCTTAATGCTTTCCAATGATGTTACCAAGTCGCCATCAAATTCACCGACAGACACAGAGCGGTAGCTTCGTTCAATAAAACGGTCATATTGACCTAGGTACTCCATTTTTTTGCCATAATATAAATGCTCCAATTGCCCGTTCTCCATGACACGGAAAAGATAACTGCAGTATTTGTTCGTTAAGTGAAATGTACGTTCCTTTGGGTTAACTTGTATACTAGCCATGTACATAGCTCCTTTCAAAATATAACAGACCTGTTGAAAGCGTTATTATTGAACTCAGCATAACAAAGCCAGGGATAGAAAATACATTACTTTTTTTAAGCGTATTATGGGAAAAACAAAGAATATTCCAAAAGGAATTTATAGTTAAGTTCAACCTTTTTTCTGGTTATTTGCCATCCTTAACTTATGCTATACTGATAAATTAACAAACATAGATTCTATGTTGGGAAAAGTACGAGGAAGGTGCGAATGGACCAGAATATGATTTTCAGGATTGGATACACATCCCAGTTCAGAGCTTAAAAATATATTGGATCTGATTCTATATAATTGTGGGAGAAGCACATATAGGGAACAACTTCTTTGGTTTTACTATATAAATCTATAAAAATATTAGTATTTGAAAGCGGTTTTTTTTGCTATCGTAAAATTGTTGTTTTTTTCCTGCATGGTATTTTTAACGATTGTAGGAAAAATACTTTTTGCGGGAGGAGAGCGGCACGTGGATTTTATAACTGCTTTTATTCCAGCTGTCGGCTGGGGAGTCATGCCGATATTGGCGTATATGACTAAAGCCAGTCCCCGAGAACAGCTGACAGGTACTGTTATTGGTGCTGTGTTGTTTGCTCTGTGCTTGTATATCATTCAGCCAGCCTCATTAGCACCGATTCCTTTTGGGATAAGTTTTATATCCGGTATTTTCTGGGCCGCTGGACAATTGCTCCAGTTTCGATCTTTCCAAAAAGTAAGCGTATCGATCGCCATTCCTGTCATTTGCGGTCTACAGTTGTTAGGGACGACGTTATTTGCTGCACTTATCTTGGGTGAATGGATAACAGGTTACCAATATGGGATGGGTGTTGGTTCTCTTCTATGTATTTTGGCGGGAGTTCTATTGACCAGCTATCAGGGCAAGTCTGCTGGGCTGTCTAAGCCTTTGCGATTAGGAATTATCATGATGCTGTTTTGCTCCGGGTTAGCGTTAAGCAGTTATGTAGTTATCAATCAGTACTTTAATATATCTGGGTTGTCCATCATTCTGCCGCAATCGCTCGGGATGTTATGCTCGGCCATAGTCATGAATCTGAAAGGCAAACATCGGCTGCGATTCTCTCCAGTACTTCGCAATTTGTCTACAGGATTGGTTTGGAGCATTGCTAATCTAGCACTATTTATTTCCAACGGTTTGATCGGCATGGCGGCTAGTTTTCCGATCTCTCAAGCGAGCATTGCGATTGCTTGTGTCGGTAGCATTTTAATATTTAAGGAAAAGAAAAGTTCTCAGGAATGGATAGCTATACTTGTGGGAATTACGGTGCTGATGATAGGAGTAGGAATGATCAGCCTGCTTAAGAATTTGTGGAGAAAAAAGCTTATATATCCATAGGGCACGTTTTTCGGGATTGACAGAGATATAGCAGCATGAGAAAATGTACGCGCGTACATAAAATGATTGGAGGTGGGAAATATCGTTTCGCGCAAGGAAGTAGCAGAACTCGCTGGCGTGTCTGAAGCGACGGTGTCTCGAGTATTGAACGCGACCGGTCCTATTAAGGAAGATACGCGGAAAAGGGTCCTGGACGTTGCCAATCAACTTGGATATGTTCCCAGTGCATTGGCCCGCAACTTTGCCCGAAGCAAGAGTGGCCATCTTGGTGTGGTTATGCCTTATGTCCCGAAGGCGCATCTGTTCTCTGCTTATTTTTTCTCTGAGATGCTGAGCGGCATCGGCAATAAAGCCAGAGACAGCGGGCTCGATCTACTACTATTATTCCGAAAACCGGGGGAACGGATGGACTACAGCAGTCTTTTCCGTCAGCAGAAGGTCGACAGTTGTATCATCCTTGGAGCAAGAGATGACCACGATGAGGTGGAGGCTCTGAAGAGACTTCAGCAAGAGGGGCGACCGTTCTGTGTCATGAATCACCATTTCGAAGGGCAGTCGTTCTGTGAAGTGGATGCAGACCATGTAGAAGGAAGCCGAGTGGCTGTTAGTCATCTCATTGAGCAGGGGTGCAAGCGGATAGCCTTTCTCAACGGTCCGGATATCTATTCTAACAGTACGGAGCGCTTGAAGGGTTATCTCATCGCGCTTCAGGAGGCTGGTATTGAATATGACTATGAGCTGATTCTGCAAGGCAATTACAGTCGTCGAAGCGGGCTGGAAGCGTCGGCTACCATCACAGACAAATTAGATGATATTGATGCCGTCTTTGCAGCGAACGACCGGATGGCCCTCGGCGTAATGCAGGGTCTCCGTGAGCGCGGACTGGCAATTGACCAGTTCCCAGCATTTGTGGGCTATGACGATTCGGATGCGGCTGAGATGGCTGTTCCCCCACTAAGCAGTGTTCGTGTTCCTTTTTATGAGATGGGGGAGCTTGCAGCCTCGAAGCTTATACCCGATTCTCAGGACCACATTCCGGCTCTGGAACTGACTGGGACTGGGTGCGACTCAATAAGAGAACTTCTGCCCACAGAGCTGATTATCAGGGCGTCATCCATTCGTCAATAACACCATTCATCAATAATTCGTTGAAACTCATACCTATAAGGAGGATCACGACATGTCTAATCGTCTTCGTATTGGAATGGTTGGCTACAAATTTATGGGCAAGGCTCACAGCAACGCTTACCGTAGTCTACCTATGTTCTTCCCAGATGCCCCGCTGCAGCCAGAGATGTCCGTCATCTGTGGACGTAACGAGCAGGGGGTTCAGGCGGCTGCCCGCCAGTTCGGCTGGACCGAGAGTGTTACGGATTGGCGTGATCTAGTGAAACGTAACGATATTGATCTCATTGACATTAACGCCCCGAGTAATGCCCATAAGGAAATTGTTATCGAGGCTGCCCTCCATGGCAAGCATTTGTTTTGTGAGAAGCCGCTTGCGCTTTCACTGGTGGATTCCCGTGACATGTTGCAGGCAGCAGAGAAAGCAGGAGTCAACCATATGATTGGCTTCAACTACCGCTTTTCTCCGGCTGTCCAGCTGGCGAAGCAACTCGTCGAAAACGGTCGCCTAGGCAAAATCTATCATTTCCGTGCGTTTTTCCTTCAAGACTGGATCATGGACCCGTCCTTTCCGCTGGTATGGCGGTTGCAAAAAGAAGTGGCCGGTTCTGGCTCTCATGGAGACCTTGGCGCCCATCTGATTGATCTCGCTCGGTTTCTGGTCGGCGAGTTCGACGAAGTTATCGGCATGAGCGAGACGTTCATCAAACAGCGTCCGCTGGCTATGGAGATGAGCGGATTGAGCTCCAAAAGGAGTACCGAGGCCAATGCACCAATGGGAGAAGTGACGGTCGATGATGCCACGCTGTTCCTAGCACGCTTTGCTGGAGGTGCGCTGGGCAGCTTCGAGGCCACACGCTTTGCTGCCGGACATCGGAGCACAAATTCATTCGAAATCAACGGTAGTCTAGGCAGTGTACGGTTTGACTTTGAGCGGATGAATGAACTGGAAGTGTATTTCACACAGGATGAGGAAGACGTTCAGGGCTTCCGCCGCGTGCTCGCCACCGATCCAGCACACAAGTATTCCGAAGCCTGGTGGCCTGCAGGACATACAATCGGATTTGAGCATACCTTCACCCACGAGATGCTTGAGATGTTGAGTGCCATCTCCGAAGGACGGCAACCTTCGCCGAATTTCCAAGACGGGGTCGCTTGTCAGGCTGTGCTTGAAGCAGTAGAACGATCTATAAAGGAACGTCGCTGGGTATCCATTGAAGAAATGTAGTGTAACAACACATTCCGAAAGGTGAGTGGATTATAGATGCGCAAGGCACTGATTGTATGGGGTGGATGGAACGGACATGAGCCGGAGCAGGTGGCGGCTATTTTTGAACGCATTTTAAAGGAAGAACAGTTCGAGGTGGAGGTATCTAATACCCTTGATGCCTACCAGGATGCGGAGAAACTGCTTGGCCTGGACCTGATCATTCCAATGTGGACTATGGGCCAGATCGAGCAGGAACTGGTCAATAATGTCTCAGCAGCGGTTCAAAGCGGTGTAGGTCTGGCAGGCTGTCACGGTGGCATGTGTGATGCCTTTCGGAACAACGTGGACTGGCAGTTCATGACAGGTGGGCAATGGGTTGCTCATCCCGGTAATGATGGAGTGGAGTATATGGTGAACATAAAGCGTGGCTCCAGCCCGCTGCTGGACCATATTGAGGATTTTCAGGTCAAAAGCGAGCAGTACTACCTCCATGTAGACCCTGCAGTTGAGGTGCTGGCAACCACACGCTTCCCGGCCGTACCAGGACCTCATTCGGCTAATGGGCCGGTGGATATGCCTGTTGTATGGACAAAGCGGTGGGGAAGCGGACGCGTATTCTACAATTCGCTAGGTCATCACGCAGATATCATAGATATACCTCAAGTGACCGAGATGATGCGCAGCGGGTTCCTGTGGACCGCGGCAGGCAAACAGCCAGCGACCAGCTATGGTAGCTCGCTGGCAGAGGCATACACGGGTATGGCAGACAACCAGCAGCAGTAGCGCGAATAGGATGGTATCCGATGTAATAAAAGAACGCCATTATCCATTTTTTCTCAAGGAGAAGGGAGTCCAGCATGAACAAAATGAAAGTAGGCATTATCGGATGTGGTAAAATTAGCGGAATTTACATGGAAAATTGCCATCGTTTCGACATTCTGGAGCTGTTCGCAGTAGCGGATCTGGACCAAGGTCGAGCAGAGGAGCAGGCGATAGCGTTCAACGTTCCGAACGTATATACAGTAGATGAGATTTTAGCTGACCCGCAGATCGAACTTATCATTAATTTGACCATACCGGCCGTTCACGCCGAGGTGTGTCTCAGAGCTCTTGCGGCTGGCAAGCATGTCTATGTGGAGAAGCCACTTGCCGTCACCCGTGAGCAGGGCCAGGCCGTCTTGGATCTTGCTCGTCAAAAAGGACTACTTGTTGGCTGCGCACCGGAAACTTTCTTCGGTTCCGGTATACAGACATCATTGAAGCTGATTGAGGACGGTGTCATTGGGAATCCAGTAGCTGCTACAGCTTTCATGATGAGCCGTGGGCATGAACATTGGCATCCCGATCCTGAATTTTATTATGCAGTCGGCGGCGGGCCGATGTTTGATATGGGCCCTTATTACTTGACGGCTCTGGTACAACTGCTGGGACCGATTACTGCTATTTCGGGCATGACCAGCAAGGCGATGGATCAGCGAACAATTACGAGCGAGAAAAAGAAAGGCCAGACCATCCCAGTCGATATTCCGACCCATGTAGCCGGATTGCTCCGCTTCAAGCAGGGGGCTGTCGGCACACTGATTACCAGCTTTGACATCTTTGGTGGAAGCACTCTGCCACCGATCGAGGTATATGGAACGCATGGCACGCTACAGGTGCCTGACCCGAACACGTTCGGAGGACCAGTTCGCTATAGACTGTTAGGCGAGCAAGAATGGACAGAGGCACCGCTGCAGCCGGGATACAAGGAGAATACACGGGGTATCGGTGTTGCCGATATGGCCTATGCTCTCCGTAGCGGACGGCCTCACCGCGCTAGCGGGGAACTGGCCTACCATGTGCTGGAAGCGATGTGGGCGTTCCATGACTCTTCCGATCAAGAGACCTTTTATACGATGCAGAGCACCTGTCAGCGCCCGTCGGCTTTACCGGAAAACCTGCCCTTATATACATTAGATGTGTAAACGAGTATCAGTCTGAAGCTGACCTGCAGCATACAAGAATTATAAGACTGGAGGGCTGTCCCAAAAGTCGGTCTGGGATTTGCACATTCTGCTTTGACTATTTATTACTTAAAAAAGAAGGCTCCAGCCCCGATTTGACTGCGGCTTAGGAGTCTTCTTAGTTAACTTTCAAGACATCATGCTACAATCATTTCGAGCCTTGAACAAGATTTTTATGCTATAAAAAATAACATCACTACTGCGAGGAATGCGCTAGAACGGACCTTTTAGCTTGATTAGTTCTGTAATTTCGCTCTAATATAAAAGAAACATCAGCTGGACATCATTGTATTCTTAATACGGTGGCGCTGTGAATGTATTCTTGATAATTCAAGAAAAATATCAGATCAATTTCAATTTTTGAAGAGGGTGAAAATATGTGTAGATATGCAATGTACGGTCCATACAAAGATATCTTTGCCTGCTTTACTTGTAGGAAGGTGTATAAGCAAACATCCCGCTTTGAGATGCCAAAGGATGAATATGAGCGGCTTGTACATGTCTGTCCGCAATGCCAGACGCCCATGCATGACATGGGTCATGATTTTCAGGCCCCGAAGCAAACGGATATCAAGCAGTGGAAAAAGGTAGAGCTTCTGTATCGAAACGGATACTCTTACCATTCCTGTGGGTGTGGCGGTCCTGGGTATAGACCTTCCCGGTTGCAAGATGTTCCTGAATTTCTGAAGGAACACCGAAGGTTTGAGAATGAGGGAGAGGCATTACTGCATCGAATTTTGCAGAGTTAGTTGAATCGTGCCCATAACAAACATCGGCTATTCGTAGTATTTTCATAAGGAGGTCATCATGAGAAATTGTGCGCTTTACAGCTCAACCTTTGATCTGGATCAGGTTGAGAGACTATTAAAGTCGATTTATCCCAACAACAAGATACACGTGAATGAAAGCAAAACTAAGTTTGAGGTCAAAAGCCGGGGCTGGTTTAGTAGAAAGATCAAAGGATTTAACATAATGACCAGCAAAACGAATCCGGAGGAGTTTGCCTCCATGCTTAACGGAATGATAAACTTTTTTAGTCAAATTCCTGCTGAAAACGAACAGTTGCAGCAAAAGCTGTTGATCAAAATGAGTACGCTGAATATGGTGATTGGTGTGGAGACTGAGGAGGATATATCTGAAGCCTTTTTTGCCGAATTACTTGATATCATAAATTCGCTGGATGGACTGATGTTCCGGGGTGGCGGTGATTTGCTTGCACCTGACGGAAGTCTGCTACTAGATGTGAATGGACGTTCGGAAGTGGAAGATTATACAGTGACTGCTCATGTTAGTTATTTGTACGGAGAGGATCAAATTAGCGAATCCGGGATGGAGCGAAAGCTGCAGTCAGAAAAGATATTGCTCGATCAAGGCTTTACGCAAATGCCGCCGATCCCAGGAAGGCTAGGAGATGAAGCCGCAGACAGCATCCGTTCCCTTAAGGAAGTGGCTGGCCGTGCCGTTGCTTTGTGTATTGTAGCCCTGAAAGGCGAGTGTATCGGTGCGGGCGAAAGCATGGATGATACGAATCGAATGATAAATCAAGTGACTGATCAGTATGGCGCGGACTGTTTCTTTTCACCAGAAGAGAAGAGGTTCCTATCCAATGAGTATGACGATGAGTCAGAGGGTGTCCAGTTCTCCTGGCGTTATGAAGGCTTTTGGACTCTGTTATGGGCTTTGGGCCATCTTGAGAAGCTAGGTGACCCAACTGGTATTTGCGACGTGCCATTGTCTGTTTCAAAGTTACAGCAATTTGACTCATTTGAGGCTTTTCTGTCAAGCTCAAGGCTGCGCAGTAGCAAGGAAATTTTAGATGAAGCCGATTTAATCTGTCGTTACGACTGGATGTGTGTGGATAGCCGCATTCATAAACAGCCAGCCCCTGGAAATCTGGATGATGGTGTAGTGTATGAACGTCATCGTGTGCTAAAATGGCTCACTGGTTACATGGGACAGGATTGGGATGATGTGCGCACAGATACATAATAGGAAGCGTAAGAAAGCAACAATCCTCTACCAAATAGGTAGAGGATTGTTTGTTTGGTGTGGGGCACTTTACTTAAAATTCATGACGTTGACCGTAAATTCGCAATTCACTGATCTCAAACATCGTACTTTGCGGCTCGATTATCGCCAGCTTGAAAAAGCGGAAAGGGGTGTTTTTATACTCATCCCTCACGTAAAGCCGTTGCTTTTCTTCGGTTCGTACAGTGAGCTGACCCGTCAAACGGGTCCAATTCTTCTCATCATTCGAGCCAAACACGGCAAGACCGGAGATCCGCTCGGGAAAGCTTCTTCTACCTTGGACCTCGAAAACATGCGCATTGATTTTAAACTTACTTCCAAAGTCAAGGGTATGGTACTGATTCGAAGCCAATCCGTAAGCGACATAACTGTTGTCATTATGATCCGAGAGACTTGATAAATAATTACCGAAGGAAGATGTAGATAGCATCTTCACAAAGTTGAGGCTTCCATCCGGCAAAGTGATATTTAGAAGCTCTAATCCTTCTACTGCCTCACGAACGGTTTGCAATTTGGCATAAAACGCTGCATCTGTATCCGTTGCAATATGATTGATAACGTCTGTATATGCATTTGTGTAAGTCGCAAGGGAGGCTGACACATAATTCTCAGCCGAATTATATCCGGTGGTAGCAGCAGTAACAGCAGATGGTCGGTCAGCTGTCACCTCAATTTTTACATGTTTCGTAGCTAATGAGGTCCCGTCGCTGGCCACGATGGTAAAAGAACTTGTTCCGATTTGCGTAGGAGTCCAAGTGAAGGCGCCGGTGTGGGCATCCAAGATGGCGCCCTTAGGCCCATCTGCCATTTCATAGGTAATGATACCTGAAGCGCTCGAATCCGTAGCCGAAAAATCTGCGTTGATCGTTCCACCTGTATACGTAAATAAGTTCAGTGTGGATGATCCGGAGGCAAACGCTGGAACGGACAACTGGCTACCCGCCAGGACATGGAAGTGATCCAGGTCTACCTGGGCACCGTTTCCCTTTACCTTCATATACATAAGACTATAGTTTTCATCCATCTGAGCATATGAAACTCTGTCGATGGACGTATCAAAGGTGACATATCTCCATTGTCCTTTTGTATCCGGCAGCGAAATCGTATGGAAAGGAACAGAGTTTTTTTCTTTACTTAGTTCAAGAGTTGCGATTCCTTGGGTCCTGATTTTCAAGCCGATGAGTTTAGTGGAGGTTCGCTGACCGAAGGAAAGATTCAAAGGTACAATAGTGCTGCCCTCGTCCGTTGCTGTAATTTCCACATAGGAAATTGTACCTTCCTGCTTGGTTGTCGAACGGCTGTCAAGAGCCGTGTATCGGTCTTCAATTTCTACTACAGCATCACTTGTCATTTCCTTCGGGACATTATTTGCCCCCTCCAAAACGGCTGCCGGAGGAATATACAACCAGAAATCACCGCCACCGTCTGGACTCTCCCATGCTTTGGATAGTGTACCTTTGTAATAATAATTTGGTGGGATACGTTTTCTAAACGCTTCATAAAAGTACGGCGCCTTCTCTGAGAGATTGACTCCTTTGCTGTAAGTATAATAGTAGTATATGTCCCAAAACTGGGCGGTGTTCATTCTACCTCTATAAAAATCGGATATCGTCCTATAGATGCCCATTGGGTTACCATTCGCATCCATGGTATAAACCACTGGGGTCCAAGGGGTATCATATCCCAACATGTATTGCCAAAAATAATTGGCTGCCGTCAGAATTCGGTGATCCAGAAAACCAAAAATATCCACCGCATTCGGAGCATTTGAGACCGTGCCTTTTACCGGATCTATTTTTGTGCCTTGGGCAAGAAGCATTCGGGAAATAATCGCTGCATTTGTAATGTCTCCCGCGCCATGAGCCTGGTCCCTGCCCATTTCCACGTGCTGGATGACCGGTTTATCCAGTTTCTCTCCCGTTACAGAATTGGTGTCAACTAGACGAAATAGTTGTTTAATTGAGCCGTTAATTCCTTGATCTGTTGCCGTTTTGTTCACAGTAAACCATTCTACAGCCTCTTCATATCTATCGGTGTTGTCTGTAAAAATATATCCTGCCGTAGCTCCCAGCAGGGGATAAGTGTGTTGGTTCATGAAATGATTGTTATCGTGAAGAAACGTTTCCGTAACCGGAATAATGAGATTGTTGCTGAAATTGGCCGTATCCTGGTCCGTCCACCTCAAGGATTCCGTCTTGCAACTGGAGTACCGCAATATCTCTGCGGCTGTTACCATCCGGTTCAGCGGAATTCCAGTATGAATGTGAGCATCGGTGAAATAGGTGTATTTCGCAGGGTCCATTTGGGACCAAATGCGAATAATGCGCATAGCATTAGCCCGGTAGATTTCATCGCCTGAAATGTAATATAGCAGTGCTTGTGTATACGCTTTCAAACCATCGGATATAAATCGCGAGTTAAAACTCTGGCTGTTAAAAGCATCACTGGCCGGTTTCGTTGGTTCCATAGGATTTTGGTTGCTTGATGTAATCGACTTTGAGGTGGTTGACGATACCAACATGGCCTTATAATACGAATACCAGGGTTCCTGCTTCGCCATAATTTGTGCCCGCATGTTTTCAAGAATGTCCTTGGTTACTCCGATCCCGGGATGCAGAAATCCGTTGTTGGTTGTTTCCATAATTTCTACAGCATCGGTTGCCTTCGGCAGTTCCATTGTAGACAACGAAGCAGATGCTGGCGACCAAGGTATACATATGGCGGCAAAAATTAGGGCAGAAAAAAGGGCTGTCATTCGTCTCCACATACTCATTTGGTATAGTTTATACATTCTGTTCAGAAAATCTCCTCCTTTGCTGTTTATTCAAGAAACACAATAGCAGAATGGAGAAGGAGAGGTATGCTGTTTTTTTTAGAGAAATATGCAGAAAAACTAGTGAATTCCAACAACACATGCAACTATTGGCTGAAGTCCACAACTGGAGTAGAGGCCAGCATATTCAAACAATTGGTTAAAAAAACCACACATAAAGATGCAATAAGTTCATTTATATGTTTTCATTCGCATGATATTTTATGAAATAAAAATAGGGCTTAAGAACATACAAACAAGTAATAAGCTCAAGCAAGGAGGACTTATTCATGAAAACTATTAAATTATTGCTTGCAGACGATGAACCTGTCATATTACGCGGCTTAAAAAAACTGATTTCCTGGAAAGAGCTTGGGATTACCATTGTTGGTGAAGCTAATGATGGGAAAGAACTCCGCGATCTAATACGTATACATGAACCTCACCTCATTATCAGCGATATTAGCATGCCAGGTGGAAGCGGCATTGATATTATTTCAGAATTGAATGAACAAGGATTCCATGCCAAAGTTATTTTTATCAGCGCTTTTCAAGAATTTGTCTATGCCCGTCAAGCTATTCAATTAGGAGCGCTGGATTATCTGGTTAAACCTATAAATAAAAATCAGCTCGAAAAGGTAATAGCAAAGGCAGCCTCAATTCTCCGGGAAGAATCCAACGGCGAGCGCAATAAAGAGATGTTGACTTATTACGAAAAAAAGAATCGCTCGACAACAATAGAACAGCTGCTTGACGGGGTGTTGGATGGGGAACAAAAGACACTCAGCGCACTCACGCAAATGGGAGCCATAGCGATAAGCCGATTGACTACCGTGTGTGTGCTGGAGATTGATGAGAATACCAACAGCTCACAGTGGGAGGAGCGGGAACGCAATCTAGTAAACTTTGCCTTATCCAATATCATTAGAGAGACATTAGATCAGGAACTGAACGCGGGCAACGGGTTGCTGGTTCAGAAAGAAGGGGGCTTTGCAATTCTAATCCAACATGAACAGAGAGAATACCCCCTACAACTGGCCACTGACCTTCACCATAAAATTAACAGCTATTTAAAACTGAGCGTTTCGTGCGGCATAGGGCTCAGTGTAACGAGCATTGAAGAAACTACGAAATCCTATCGCTCTGCTTTGAAAGCGCTTAAAATAAATTATTTTATAGGAATGAATCAAGTCATTCGGTATGGAGACGAGCTCGCAAGGGTCCAGCCAGAGAATAAGACCATTACAGAGCTTCAATCTGATTTGGTCAAAGCGCTGATTAACCAGCAGAAGGAACAGCTTCAACTACTGACAGAGCAGTTACTTGAGCAGATCAGGATTCAAACCGGGGAGAATAAGAACTTGGCCATTTCGGGGGTTTACAACTCTATCTTGACCATCAATCAGGAGCTTACAGAGATCGGGGGAGGAATGGAATACATTAGTAGCAAGCAAGGAGCCCTACTGGAAAGATTGGCGCCTTGTCCTTCCTACGCCGATGTTGCTCATGTTGTTGAGGAGATTTTATCGGAAATGCTGCAGCAGCTTGCAAGCAAGCTGACAAGAAAAGAAAGTGCATTGCTTATCAAGATTAAGACCTATATCGAAGAGCATTATGCAAGCAATATAACGCTGGAGTCCATGGCTGCTCTTTTTTATATGAACTCTTACTATTTCAGCAGCTTTTTCAAGAAGCATACCGGCCAAAATTTTAAAAACCACGTCACTGAGGTGCGAATGAAACATGCCCTCAAGCTGCTTATAGAGAGTGATCTGATGGTGTACGAAATTGCCGAGCAAGTAGGATATAACAATGTGAGGCATTTCAGCGATATGTTCAAAAAAAAGTTCGGCAAGGTGCCGCAAGAGTATCGGCAATCCTTCCGCCAACCACAATCATAATGAAGTAGGTGCTCCTTCATGCGTTCATGGATACCGATACCTAAAAGTATATTCGTTAAATTCTCTGCTTCTTTTATTTTGGTTGGGCTTATTCCTTTATTCGCACTTAGTTTCTTTTCCGTTCAGATTTTCTCAGGCTATGTGGAGCGATATACAACCAGCAACTTACAGCAAATGGTGATGTACATGAGCTACAATATTAATTCTGCCTTCCAGCAGTACAATGATATTTCGAAGCTTATGTATAACGTTCGTTATGAGGGGTTATCAGAAAATATACGTCGGAACCAAACCTATAATGTCAATGAACTAGAGCAGATTAATTCGGCTCCTATCGACTCATTTTTGAAAACCGTACTATATAGCGACCCTTATATTACAGGCGCTTATTTTGTGCGGGAAGCCGACGAGAAAATCTATTACCAAGAAAGGGAGAATAGGGGGCTTAGAAGCGAATTCCTCCCTTTCCGTCAGTGGAGAGAGAAAATGAGCAGCCAGCCTTCGAAGGTGGCTATCTTCCCAACTCATCAGGACCAATATTTTCCCGGTGCAAGGCGTGACGTTTTCACTATAGCGCGAAATTTGATCGATACTTCAGGCTCTCTCAAGCATGAACATAAAGTGGTGGGTACGCTGTTTCTGGATATCGATAAGTCTATGTTTAATCGGTTTTTAAGTGAGCTTTACCTTGGAGACCAAGATGAACTGGTACTGATCGATGGCAAGGATGATATTTACTTCGGTCATTTAGATGCCAGGTTGAATGAAAAATTATTATTGAATTCTAATAAAAATGAAATGCTTGTGTTGCAGGAGGAAATCCCCTTTCTAAACGGTAGGCTGATTGCTGGCATTCATCGCGAGGGGTTGTTTGATCAGCTTTTTTCCGCGAGGGCTACCGTGTATATTGCGATTCTGATCTGCTCGTTAGTGCTGATTATTATGGGTACCTGGTTCTCCCGCCGTCTCGCTTCGCCCATCCAAAATCTGATACAGCAAATGGCTGTCGTGGAATCTGGAAAATTGGACATGAACCTCCCAGTGAACAGCAACGATGAAATGGGCAGATTGACCCAAGGCTTTAACCGGATGGTCGAACGTCTTCAAGCACACATTGATGAGGCCTATGTGGCTCAAATCAAGCAGAAACAGACTGAGCTGAATGCACTAAAAAGCCAAATCAGACCTCATTATCTCTACAATACTTTAGAAGTTATACGAATGAATGCAGTGGATAAGGAGGCTGATGAGGTCGCTGATATGATTCACTCCTTGGCCAATCAATTGAAATACGTCATTGATTACGGTGAAGACCGTGTAATTCTATCCAGAGAGCTTGAACACCTGCATGATTATTTCTATATTATTTCGGTCCGTTATGAGAACAGATATACACTCCGCTGTGATATTTCTCAGGATGTTCAAATGGATTGGCCGATCTTAAAATTATCCTTGCAGCCAATCGTAGAAAACGCAATCCAGCACGGGCTACGAATGAAGAAAAGAGGTACTGTCGCGATCACTGTGGAAAAGAGGGAAACAAATCTGGCGATAACGATTTACGATGATGGTGTAGGCATGGATAAAGCGACTTTGGCGCGTATAACTGAAATCCTGAATAAGCCTGATGCTCTCAGCAGATCCGTTGGTTTAAAAAATGTGCACGAGCGAGTACGTTCCATGTACGGAGAACAATATGGGCTATCCGTAAGCAGTCATGAAAATATTGGAACGTCTGTGCTGCTCTGTTTTCCTATCCCTGAAAAGTAAAGCCTGCATCAAGAGCGGATGACTCGTCCGTTCTTTTTTCATTCTTAAATTCCCCCCATATGAGGCTTAAAAAAGTTCATACAAGTAAAAACCAGCTAATGTTATTCTAAATAACGAAAGCGCTTACTTATGTGACACAGCCGCTTTCAACAGCTTTTATTACATTAAAGAGGGGGTTTCAGTAGCTATGCTGAAAATGGCAAAATTTATGTTAAGTGCACTAGTGCTTACAACGACCATGTTCTTGGGAGCTTGTAGTGGAAGCAACAGCGATACGAATGGAACGAGGTCTGATCATGAGGGAGAGAAAGTGAGCTTTACCATTGGATATGCCTCAGGAGATCCGGCTGCTAAAAAAGCGATAGCCGATACCATCCAAAGATTCATGAAGGCCAATCCTGATATTAAAGTAAAGGATTACAGTGAAAACTCCAGCAGCTCCTACCTCGATTGGCTGAAAACGAAGGATGCGGTTGGCGAGTTTCCTGATCTGGTAGAGATGCGGGATACAGAGGTCTTTGCTGATGCGGGTAAAATCGTTGAACTGCCTTCAGACTTAGTGCAGTTGCTAGATTCACCTCCGGCAGTAGAAGGTAAAGTGTGGAATGCACCTTTATCAATGAATGCACCCCAAGGCATTATCTACAGCAAGAAAGCATATGCGGATGCAGGGATCACTGAGCTTCCTAAAACGTATGACGAGTTCATTGCCATCCAAGAAAAATTGAAGGCTTCCGGAATGACTCCGCTTGTGGTTGGTGGAAAAGACATTTTTCATATGGGATTTTGGGTAAACAAGTTTCTTATTGATGATGTGTATTCAAAAGATCCAAACTGGAATTCCAAGAAAACAGCCAAGAAAGTCAGCTTTACGGATGAAAATGTCGTACAGGCGATGACGGATTATAAAGAACTGTTCAAAAATTATGTGGATAAAGGTTGGCTTAGTACTCCTGACAATCAAACGGCTTCCTTTCTGATTACAGGCAAAGCCGCTCAACTATACTCTGGGACCTGGATGTTTTCACAAATCGAAGAAGCTGACCCGAACTTTGAATACGGCTTCTATGCGGTGCCTGATCGCAAGGGCAAAGTGAATATTATAGGGCTTCCATCGCCTGCCGGATGGTCCTTGTCCGCTGAAGTAACCAAGGACCGTGAGAAAACGGAAGCGATCAAAAAATTCATTCGTTTTTTCTTCGATCCGGAGCAATATTCACAGTATCTTGCGAGCATCAACGGAATTCCGTCAACGAAAGAGAAAGTCGAGTATAAGACCGGGGAAGCCATGCAGGTGGCTCTTGATCTGATGAACGACCCGAATGTTACGAAGTCTTTGGCTATTAATAACTGGTGGGGAGAAAACTTGATACAGCCTCAGTTCCGCAACTGGTTCTACAAAAAGCTGCAGGAGATGGTCGTGAACGACGGAGATGTCAAGACTTATATGAAGCAGGTGGACACGGAATATGACAATCAGGTGAAGGCGAATTCGATGTGAAATAAAACCTTTGGAGGAATCAGCTCCTAAGTGGTTCCTCTTTATAGGAAGGAATGGATTGTATGAGAGCACCCACAGCATCAACAGGAGGGCGCATTGCTACAGCGACAGCTCACCTAAAAAAGAAAAAGCAGCACCCCTTTGCCATAATATTTATACTTCCATCATTGATACTGTACACCTTGTTTGTTATCGTTCCTACCCTTGGCAGTGTTTATCTCAGCTTTACCTCTTGGAATGGAATAAGCGAGGATATCCGATTTATTGGCTTCGCAAATTTTGTTGAGATATGGAATAGTCCCCGGGTTCATAATGCGCTTAAGAACACACTCATCATGACCATAAGTCTAGTCATTCTGGAAAACATAGCGGCGATTGCCATGGCCCTGATGGTTGATAGGATAAGGTGGTTCAAAAATTTATTTCGCAGTATTTTTTACTTTCCCACTTTGCTTAGCGGGATCGTTATGGGCTTCGTATGGGCGATGATCCTTAATTATAATTTTGGCGTTGTAAATCAAATCCTAGACACAGTCGGACTTGGAAGCTGGGCTGTCGATTGGTTGGGAGACCCCAAATACGCAATGCTGTCCATCATTCTGTCCACGGTCTGGAAAGGTGCTGGTTATTACATGATCATCTATCTGGCAGGGCTACAGGGAATCCCAGCAGACTTGTCTGAAGCCGCAAGCATTGATGGAGCGAATGGCTGGCAGCAGTTCCGTTATATTACCTTTCCGCTGCTTGCTGGCTCTATGACCGTATGTATGGTGCTTTCCATGATCAGTGCACTAAAAATATTCGATCAAATTGCTGTTATGACGGATGGGGGACCCGGCTTTGCGACTGAAACGTTGACCTACATTATTTACAAGGTAGGCTTTGGCGAATTGAGACAGGGCTTCGGCACTGCGCTTGCTATAGTATTGTTTGTCATTATATTGATCATTACCATTATTCAAGTGAAAATTCTCCGAAAAAGGGAGGTGCAGTATTGATATGAGCATGCAAGCACGCCAAAAAATAGGCGAAGTGATCCTGTTCGTGGTTACTCTGCTAGTAGCGGTCGTATTCTTTTTTCCGATTCTATTTAACCTAATGTCTGCCTTCAAAAGCAATGGTGAAATTATGCGCGATGCTCTGTCATTTCCGACCTCACTGTATCTAGGCAATTTCAAATATTTGTTGACTGAGACTGAGTTCCCAAAAGCAATTGTCAATAGTTTGATCTTGACCGTTGTTTCAATCGTTATGCAAATCTTGATTATTCCGATGGCAGGGTATGCGATTGAAAGAAGAAACGCCAAATGGACCCATTTCGTGTTCCTTTATTTTCTTGCCGGGATGATGATTCCTTTTCAGGCTTACATGATTCCGTTATTCAAAGAGCTTAAAATCCTTGGTCTTTACGGAAGTCTAGCAGGACCGATTTTTATTTATATCGCCGGCGCTGTGGGCTTCGGATGCTTGCTCTACACAAGCTTTGTAAAAGGGATTCCTAAGGAAATTGAAGAAGCAGCAGAGATTGACGGCTGTAGCAGGTACACTATTTTCTGGAGAATTGTATTTCCGTTGTTAGGTCCGGTTACGGCTAGTATGGTCGTATTGAACGGGCTTGGCATCTGGAACGATTTTCTCTTGCCAATGCTAGTACTTCCATCCGGTGAACCTAAAACGATGGTTGTAGAAATTTATCGATATATCGGGGAGTTTTCGTCAAGATGGGATATGATTTTCGCCGGAACCGCCTTGTCCGTTGTTCCTGTGCTTATTGCATTCGTTTTTATGCAAAAGTTCTTCATTAAAGGAATTTCGTCAGGGGCCACAAAAGGATGAAAAATCCTTCTTCCTTCCATTTAACAAATTACTCTACAGGAGGTTCTCCTTAGACATGAACAAAATTGTTAACCCTGTTCTGGTTGGCTTTCATCCTGCCCCCTCTCTGATCCGAGTCGGGGATGACTACTATATGGCTACTTCTACTTTTGAGTGGTTTCCTGGTGTGGAAATCCACCATTCTCGGGACCTGATTCATTGGAGGCTGAAAGCCAGAGCTCTTACAGAATCCTCTCAAGTTAATTTAAGAGGCAATGTCGCATCCGGATCAATCTGGGCGCCTGCAATTTCCTATGATGATGGTTTATTTTATTTGTTATTTACGGATGTAAAATCGCGCAGCAGAGTGTATAAGGACCTGCATAACTATATCATTTGTTCGAAAAGCATTGAGGGTCCTTGGAGCCAACCGGTAAGACTGAATGGCAGCGGTTTTGATCCATTTCTGTTCCATGACGATGACGGACGCAAGTGGCTGCTCAATATGCGTTGGGACTTCAGAAAAAATCACAACAACTTTTCAGGTATTATCATGCAGGAATATGATGCAAAGTCTCAATCCCTGATTGGACCAATACACGAAATTTATAAGGGCACGCCAGTAGGCGTTACAGAAGGACCCCAGCTGTATAAACGGGGAGAGTTCTACTATTTATTAACCGCAGAGGGCGGAACAGGGGTCCAGCACATGGTAACTCTTGCGCGCAGCCGCAATCTGACCGGACCTTATGAAACGGACCCCCATTTTCCGCTCATGACCACGGCGCACGATCCAACATACCCATTGCAGCAGGCGGGTCATGGGACGCTGGTCGAAACGCAGCACGGGGAGTGGTATATGGCCCATCTGTGTACCAGGCCTTTTTCTGACATTTCTTTAATGAATCCGCTCGGCAGGGAAACAGCGATTCAGAAGTGTATATGGACCGAAGATGGCTGGCTACGTCTGAGCCAAGGCGGCAAATTACCGGCTCTGGAGACAGAAGCTCCGAACCTGCCAAGCCATCCTTTTCCAGCAGAAGAACCTAGAGACCACTTTGACAGGGAGGACATTGGCCTTGCGTATCAAAGTCTGCGTGTCCCATTCGATCCCTCATGGGTTTGCCTGACCGACAGACCCGGATTCTTGCGCTTACGCGGAAGAGAATCGCTTGCGTCTTTACATGATCAAAGCATGGTTGCCCGCCCAATCCAGCATTTCCATTGCTCGGTGGAGACCTGCATGGAATTTAAGCCGGAAAGCTTTTATGAAATGGCCGGTTTGGTTTGCTACTACGATGATGGAGATTACTACTATTTACGAGTGACTGGCGACGAAATCCGGGGAGTTACGCTAGGTGTAATCCTATCTAAGGCAGGCAAATATGATGAGATTTCGACAATGCAGCTTTCAGTAGTAGATTGGAAGCAATACTATTTGAAAGCCGTAATTCATGGACGGGATTTGATATTCTATGCATCTCCTGACGGGCAGGAGTGGACTGCCGTATGTAATCCACAGGACTTTGGCACACTGTCAGACGAATATGGAGGCAAACTCGGATTTACAGGAGCTTTTGTCGGAATCTGTGTCCAAGATCTGGATAGGCAGAGCAAGGAGGCCTGGTTTGACTATTTTGAATATCTTCCTCTGGAAAGTCTTTTAGACCATACTTCTCCGCAGAAAGAGAAATAGAGGGTAACGCCCATGTTTGGTTATTTTCGTGACAGGCTGGGGTTGTCTTCATATTAGAGAATAAAGAAGGGATGAAATTCATGCTTACTTTAGATAGCACAACCGTTTGGGTTAACGAGATCGTAGACCAAATCATCGCTAAGATGGACTGGCTCAGCGAAAAATCAAGAAACAAAATCCCGTATACAACAATCGATGGTGAACATGATGACCGATCGGTCTGTAATCCTACCCGTACGGAAGCGGATGGAATAAGTTGGTGGACCAATGGATTCTGGGGGGGAATGCTGTGGCAGATGTATCATGTAACAGGCAATCCGAAATACAAGGACGTTGCCGAAATCTCTGAGCAGAAACTGGATGCCTGCTTTCATAATTATTATGGTCTGCATCATGATTTAGGCTTCATGTGGCTCCCCACGAGTGTGGCTAACTTTAAACTCACCCAGAATCCAGTATCCCGTAAACGGGCAATGCACGCGGCAAACCTACTTGCAGGTCGCTACAATCCGGCAGGGGAATTCATTCGGGCCTGGAACGACCTAGAAGGCAAAGATACCAGAGGCTGGGCCATCATTGACTGCATGTTGAACATTCCGCTCTTGTACTGGGCTTCCGAAGAAACCGGCGATCCTCGTTTTCGGCAGATTGCTGTGAAGCATGCGGACATGACCATGAATACTTTTGTGAGAGCAGATGGGTCCGTCAACCATATTGTCGAATTGGATCCATTTGTAGGTGGAGTGGTAAAAACCTATGGCGGACAGGGGTACGAGGAAGGATCTTCATGGACGCGGGGGCAAAGCTGGGCATTGTATGGGTTCATGATGAGCTATAACCATACGCAAAAAGAAGAGTATCTGAATACGGCCAAGAGGGTTGCCCATTATTTTATCGCCAATATTCCTGAAAATGGGGTTACTCCAGTCGATTTCAGACAGCCCAAAGAACCGGCGCTTGAGGATTCGACGGCTGCAGCCATTGCCGCCTGTGGTCTGATCGAGATTGCCAAAGTGGTCGGGTTGCATGAGAAGGATATGTATTTGCGAGCAGCGATAAAACTGCTGCAGGCGCTACATGTCGACTGGACGACTGGCTGTGACTGCATCCTCAAGAACGGCTCTGCCTCATACCATGCCACTACTCATCATCAATCCATCATTTATGGCGATTATTTTTTCATAGAAGCTATGTTCAAGCTCAAGGGGAGCGATTTATATTTCTGGTAAACAAGATTACAACCCTGAGAATATCGAGTTTAATCGACAACTATATAAATATAACAAAACTAGACAAGACAACTGTTGAGAGAAAGTTGTCTTGTTTTGCACTTTTAGGACCCATACCATGGAGTTAGGAAAACAGATTTTAAAACTTTTTAATCATCAAGGCATAGTACTGGAAAACAAAAATATATATGCTTTAGGTCGCTTTGATAAAATTTCATCGCTGGGAATGATACAGAAAATCTATTAAAGCGAATAATTTTTTAGTTGTAAAAGAAAGCGTTTACTTAAGGGTTGTTCCACGTTTGTTTGTTTTTGTCCCAATTATGAACGGAAAGGAGAAGACTTTGCCATGCCTCAGGGATAGAGATTGGAATTGAAATCTATGAGAAGCAGGGGTAACCAATTAGCTGTTTATTATGCTCAATAGGAGGTTTGGGAATGAAAAAAACCATAACATGCTTGATTTTGTTTGGACTGCTTATGAGTATGTTGCCGATCAAAAATGTGAGCGCTTCCGATAATACTAGGCTTACCCAATCGGCAACCGCAAGCTCCATCGAAGATGCGAGTAAAGCGGCTGATTTTGCGATTGACGGTGACCCGCTAACTAGATGGTCCTCACAATATTCAGATCCGCAGTGGATAAGTGTAGATCTCGGTAGCACCACCAAAATCAATGGCGTTACGCTTAACTGGGAAGCCGCTTACGCGAAGTCTTACCAAGTTCAGACATCGACGGATGATGATCATTGGACTACCGTCTATTCCACCACGACTGGAGATGGAGGAATCGATAAGATATCTTTCGAAGCAACAGACGCTAGATATGTAAAAATGAGTGGCATTGAAAGGGCTACCAGCTACGGATATTCCCTTTGGGAATTTGAAGTGCATTCAGCTGACCAGCCGGAGGATAACTCACCTCCAACAGCGCCCTCCAATCTGGTCAGTTCCTCTGTATCGGATACGACAGTAAGCTTGCAGTGGACGGAATCTACAGACAATGTAGGTGTTTCAGGCTACGACATCTACAAAGGATCAGACCTCGTAGGTTCCAGTGCGTCGACATCCTTCATCGTTACCGGCTTAACAGCCAACATGGCGTACAGCTTTTACGTGAAAGCTAGAGATGCCGCAGGTAACGTGTCAGATACAAGCAATGTGATTGATGTTACCACCACCACAGCTAACACAAATATTGTTTCAGGTGAAACATATAAACTAACGGCACAGCATAGCGGCAAAAATCTGGAAGCAGGAGACTCAACTGCCGATGGAGCGAAGGTACAGCAGTGGACGGACAGCGGCAGCGCTCGGCAGAGATGGAAAGTCATTGACGTTGGCAACGGATATTATAAATTGATTGTACAATCCAGCGGTAAAGCATTAACAGTAGCCGGAGGCTCCTCAGAAGATGGTGCTAGTGTACAGCAATGGACAGACAGCGATTTAACTAATCAAAAATGGAAAATGATTGACGTCGGCGATGGATATTATAAGCTGCTTGTACAATCTAGCGGTAAAGCGCTGGATGTAATCGGGGGTTATACTAATGACGGGGCAAATGTGCAGCAATGGACGGATAACGGAAATGATCAGCAGAAGTGGAAGTTTACGCTTGTTGACTCAACCCCTGATACGACGGCACCAACAGCACCAACAAATCTGAAAAGCTACTCCAAAACAAACACTTCGGTGAGTCTTGTATGGACCGCATCAACAGACGATGTAGATGTTACCAGCTACGATGTGTATAATGGAACAACTTTAGTCAATTCAACAACCACGACAAGTTATACGGTGACGGGACTTACCGCTAATACAGCATACAGCTTCACTGTAAAAGCCAAGGATGCAGCAGGAAATATTTCAGCAGCAAGTAATATCATAAAAGTTACGACGAATTCTACAACTGAGAATACAGGTTTTTATATTAACGGAACAACGCTCTACGATGCCAAGGGAAATCCGTTTGTGATGAGGGGAATCAATCACGCTTATACCTGGTATAAGGGACAAGAGTCTGTAGCGATCCCTGCCATTGCGAAAACGGGAGCGAATACTATTAGAATCGTACTGTCAGATGGTCAGCAATGGACGAAAGATGATCTGTCAGCGATACAAAATTTAATCACATTATCAGAGCAAAACAAATTAGTCGTTGTTCTTGAAGTCCATGATGGCACAGGGTCTGACAGCGCTGCTGTATTGGATAATATCGCTAATTACTGGATTGAAATGAAAAGCGCACTCATTGGGAAAGAAAGCACCGTCATCCTCAATATCGCGAACGAATGGTATGGAACCTGGGATGGAGGAGGCTGGGCGCAAGGTTATAAGTCTGTTATTCCTAAGCTCAGAAATGCTGGCATCAAAAATACAATTATTGTTGACGGTGCAGGATGGGGGCAGTACCCGCAATCTATTTTTGACTACGGAACAGAAGTCTTTAATGCAGATCCACTTAAAAATACGATGTTCTCCATTCATATGTACGAATATGCCGGCGGAAATGCCGCCACAGTAAAGAGCAATATGGATAATGTACTGAATAAAAACCTGGCTCTGCTGATTGGAGAATTTGGTATTAAGCATACAAGCGGTGATGTGGATGAGGCTACCATTATGAGTTACGCTGAGCAAAAGAGCGTAGGTTATCTTGCATGGTCTTGGAAAGGAAACAGCCCGGGTCTTGATTATCTGGATATGACCACTGACTGGCAAGGATCCAGCCTTACGGAACAAGGTCGTATTATCATTGAAGGCCCTAATGGTATTAGGGCGACATCAAGATTAAGCACGGTTTATAGCGATTCAGCCAACAAATAGTCATCCAGTAAACCATGAGTATTTAACGTTAGCCAACAGTGTCCAGCATGAAAACAAGTCTTTGCTGTATGCAAAGCCGCCAACTTGGCGGCTTTTTTTTGTTGCAGAGTAAGAATATACATCGAATCAATTCAAATGTCGTCTTACAATCTACTAACTTAAAAGAATAATAAACAAGTTATGGAGACGGAGACGATTGAAAGTATATTAACTTGAGAAAGCAGCTACAATGTTCATTAGAGAAGCAGCACCCTGAAATTCAGAGAACATGTTAGAATCAGAAACGGATAATTTTATTGAAGAAAATGAACTAAGGAGCGGTTGAAATGGCGCGTGTTTTATTTATTAATGGTGGATCAGAGGGACATATCAATCCAACCATTGGAGTTGTACAGGAGCTTATTTCGCGCGCGGAGAAGAGGTAGTGTACTTTTCTATAGAAGCCTTTCGGGAGCGTATCGAGAGGACGGGAGCTTCAGTACGAACATTTGACGATCAAAAATTTATAAAAGCTTTTATCTCAGGTGGAAGAGATTATTTGCTGGAAAGAATTAACGGTCTTTTACTTACGGCAGATATCATCATTCCAAGCGTTCTCGAACAGATCAAAGGAGAGTATTTTGATTATATCGTCCATGATTCCATGTTTGGCTGTGGACGTATACTTGCTCAAATTCTTAAGCTTCCTGCAATCAGCTCGTGTACTTCTTTTGCCCACACAAAGGAATCATTCGCTCATAATATGGAACAATTCTCCAATCGTGTCCCTACAGATATCGTTAAACCTATAAATGATAAATTTCAAAACTTGACGGCGATGGTGAAGGAAAAATATGGCGTGGAGATCCACTCACCTTACGAAGTGTTTTGTAATCCTGCCCCACTTACAATCGTATATACAACAAGGGAATTTCAACCTTATGAAGAAGCATTCGACCAAACCTATAAATTTGTAGGTCCATCCATCTCTTCACGATTAACGCAAGAAAGCTTCGATTTTACTGCAATCAAGGGAAAAAAAACAATTTACATCTCATTGGGTACAGTCTTTAACCGAGCAATTGACTTCTATAAGATTTGTATTGAGGCATTTGGGAACACGGATCATACAATTGTCATGTCGATTGGGAATAGAACCCAAGTTTCCGATTTAGGGGAAGTTCCTGAAAACTTCATCGTAAAAAATGATGTACCACAAACGGATATCTTGCAACACACTAAATTATTTATTACACATGGTGGAATGAACAGTACCCACGAAGGTCTATATTACGGGGTTCCGCTGATTATAATCCCGCAAAGCGCGGATCAACCGATCATCGCAGGACAAGTCGCCAATATGGGAGTAGGTATTAAGTTACAAATGGAAAGCTTGACTGCAAATCAATTGCGTGAAGCCGCAGATCATGTGTTAAGCCTCCCATTCAAAAAAGCTGTTGCACATATGAGAGAATCTTTTCAAAAAACTGGTGGATATCACCAAGCTGTTAATGAGATTTTCGCATTTAAAGGTCAATATCATATTTAAATATATATTGGATGTAAGCTCGTCTATTGCAGCATATTAGGGAATTCGGTAGAATTTACTCATACTACTTATGAGTAAGCTGGAAGGAGAGAGTAAAGGTTGAAGCAGGAGTATTGTACGCCGACTCAGCACCCAAAGTGGTTTGGACTGGCTGTTCAAGCGCTTGTTATATTGTCGCAGGAAGACAAAAGCATAGCTTGTCCAAGTATTGAACTCGCCAAATATCTTCAGTCGGAGCCTTCTTTGCTGCGCCGCATACTTTCCGTTCTCGCAAAGGAAGGGTTTATCGGGACCCGGGAAGGCCGTGACGGCGGGTACCACCTTAGGAAACCGGCAGAATCTATACAACTGGTTGATGTATACGATGTATTTCGTTCAGGCAGCAGGCTTTCCTTCGGTATTACCGAGACAGCTGGCACGCATCCGCTCGGTAAATGTATGAAATCTACGCTTGAGGATATTACTCAAGAAATGGACGACAGCATACGCGGAGTATTAAGCAAGTACACGATTGCAGATCTCGCCAACCAACTGGAAGCCAAGCTTTAGATGGACCTGGAAAAAGACGGTTGACAGCGGCTTGCTTAGATTTTATACTGTGCAATATAAACCACAGTTAAATGCAAGCCGCGCGCAGCGTTAATTTTTAAGGTTATCTGTGTGATAATGAACACAGTTATGTCTGTGCGCAGAAGCGTAAATATTTTGGATTTTTCAAGGTACTTCGTTTTAGTAGGAATTCAAGCTCTGACTAGCCGCAAAGTCTGAATTTAACTGTGCTGAATAAAAAACAGTATTTATTTAAAAGGAGGATTCATAATGTCAACTTCAACTCATACTGGCCAGAGCTCCGCCTTGTTCGCCGATGTCATCCGCGAGCGCCGCTCTGTGCGTCATTACGACAAATCGGTTCGTCTATCTCACGAGGAAATTAAGGATATTCTGAAAGAAGCGTCGCTTGCACCTTCTTCGAGTAATGTTCAGCCCTGGCGCTTCTTGGTTATTGAAACAGAGGAATTGAAAGCAAAACTGCAGCCCATCGCCTATAATCAATCCCAGGTTACTGAGGCTGCAGCGGTGATCGTTGTGCTTGGTGATACGGAAGGATATAAGAAGCTCGATGAAGTTTTCGGCGAAGCAGTAAAACATGGCTATATAGCGGAAGATACCGCTAAATCGTTCGTAGAAAGATCGATTCATACGTATGCTTCGTTACCAGAGGAAAGACTTCACAAAGTCATTCATATCGATGGTGGTATTGTATCCCAGCAGCTCATGCTGGTTGCACGTGCTCACGGCTACGATACGGTCGCGATGGGTGGCTATAATGCGGCCGAGCTTAAGCAAGCGTTCGGTATTAGAGACCGCTACATT
Source organism: Paenibacillus sp. JJ1683 (assembly GCF_053006485.1). Classification (NCBI taxonomy): domain Bacteria; kingdom Bacillati; phylum Bacillota; class Bacilli; order Caryophanales; family Paenibacillaceae; genus Paenibacillus; species Paenibacillus sp. JJ1683. The sequence goes on along the minus strand of NZ_CM129820.1, from coordinate 2,967,601 downwards.
CCAATCATGCTGATTGCACTCGGTAAAGCGGCACAACCGGGTCATCAGACAACTCGGCTGCCGATAGACGACATCACATTCTTTAACGAGATGCCCGCTAACTAAAAACAAAACCCAACGAATTTAATTTTATGAATGAATAGAGACGAGAAATGACAACTTAAGGAAGTAGTATACATTCACAATTTCCAAAGGAGGATATCTGTTATGGCTCACCAGAAGAGAAGGAAAGAAGCTGCATGGAAGTCACGAAAGCAAGAACAGCATCCCCATGGTAAAATCAAATCGCTCAAGGAATTGTCCAGCGAACAGGATTGAGGAGTATACTACTTGGAAAAGAAGGGCTGTCGATGAAATTTATCGGCAGTCTTCCCATGGTGTGTGATCATAAAGGCCCTTCATACAGGCGGCATCCAATATGTTTTATTTCAGTGGTCAGTGTTATTGGAGGCATTAAGTTAGCTATTCACCCCTGAAAATATACTTAATATTTTCAGGGGTGTTTTATTAGGTTTTCTTTGTCAAAGCGAAAAATTACTGCAATTCACCAATGCGTGTGGGGTACTGTCGGCCCTTTTACGGAAAGCTTACCGACGGACGGTAGAGGACGTTCTTCGCTTGCAAGAAGCCGTAAACTGATGATAACGTTAATTTGACGAAAGCTAAATTAGGATGGGAGTTGAAAATTCTTGAAGAAACTCGGTAAATTTTTGCTTGTAGGTTTAAGCTTGGGGTTGGGCCTTGCAATCGGTAATCTACAGACTCCTGCCGCCTCTGCCGCTGGTACCGAATATTATGTGTCGACAATTGGTAGCGATTCCAACGTGGGAACAAGCGACGCGCCGTGGAAAACGCTCCAGCATGCGGCTGACACAGTCTCTCCAGGCAGCAAGGTCTATGTCCGAGGCGGTGTTTACAAGGAGAAACTGAAAGTCACCCGCTCTGGCTCCGCCTCGCAAGGCCCCACCGTGTTCGCAAGCTATGGCAACGAAACCGCCATTGTTGACGGAACAGGCCTATCGGTCAGCGGGAACGAGGGGTTAATCGAATTGGCCGATGTCGATTACGTTACCATCCAGGGGTTTGAAATCCGCAATTTTACCACAGCTTCCAAGAACGCAGTGCCTACAGGCATTTACGTTTACGGTGCAGGGAACTTCATCAATCTGTCCGATAACAAAATCCACGACATCAAAAACACGGCCACCCCAACCGGAAAGGACCGGCTGGGACGGGACGCTCACGGCATCGCTGTTTATGGCACGAAAGCTCCTGCATCGATTCACAACCTTACAATCAGCGGCAATGAACTATACAATCTCGTGCTCGGCTCCAGCGAATCGCTTGTTTTAAACGGTAATGTGAACGGCTTTGCAGTGACCAGCAACCTCATTCACGATAACGACAACATAGGAATCGATCTGATCGGCTTTGAAGGAACCGCACCGAATACTGCTTACGATCAAGTGCGAAACGGGTTGGTAAAGGGCAACCGAGTGTACAATAATTCGGTTCGAAATAACCCATCCTACAAGAGCGATGACAACTCGGCCGGCGGCATTTATGTAGATGGGGGCAAGGACAACATTATTGAGCAGAACTACAGCTATAACAATGACATCGGTGTCGAAATAGCCTCCGAGCATGCCGGCAAAGCCACCAGTAATATTACGGTCCGCAGTAACGTGATATATAACAACCGATTGACCGGCATTGCTATGGGCGGCTATGATGACGAACGTGGCTCAACGGTAAACAGCAAGATCGTGAACAATACGCTGTACAAGAACGATACATTGGACGATGGAAGCGGCCAGCTTTTAGTTCAGTATGATACACGAAACAACGTGATTAAGAACAATAATTTCGTAGCGAGTTCGACTGATGTGTTGATCTACAATGGATATACCCAAAATTCCGGCAATGTTGTTGATTATAATTTATATTTTGCACCTGGTGGCAGTTCGGGAGCCAACTGGACCTGGAAAGATAAAGAATATACGGGATTCGCCACGTACAAATCGGGAACGGGTAACGATGCGCATTCTCTGTTTGTCGATCCTAAATTCGTGAATGTCACGAATGGCGACTTCCATTTGCAGCCCTCGTCACCAGCGATCGATTCAGGATCAACGGATAACACCATCATCGGAACCGAGGATATCGACGGGGAGCCCCGCGTGAAAGGGAAGGCCGTGAATATCGGTGCAGATGAGTGAAACAAAACTAGACTAAAATGAATAGCTGATTTATCCCAAAAGCCCTCTAGATTCGAGGGCTTTTGTCTTTATACATATAGCATTCATAATTTGTGTATTTGCAATTTTTGTAGTTCTTGATACACTATAATTGATAATGAGAATCATTATTGATTAATTGAAAGGTCACTTTATGATCACCGAGCGCTTGTTGCTATGGAGGGGCATTCGTCCTGGATGTTAACTCGGTTGGCTTTGCCTACTTGAGCATACACTGATCGGAACATTTCCTAGGCGCAACATTATTTTTCTATAGAGAAAGGTTGATAGTATTTTTGGTAGTCCTGACCCTACAATGATGTTTGCGGCGATTGCTCGTGAAACCGAGCGAATTGGATTAGTGACAACAATTTCCACTACGTTCAATCCGCCGTATGTTGTCGCAAGGCAGCTTCAGTCGTTACACTGGCTCAGCAACGGACGTGCTGGCTGGAATATCGTGACTTCGATTGAAGGGGCAGAAAATTTCGGTGATTCGCCTATACCTTCACCGCAAGAAAGATATGCGAAAGCCATGGAATTTACTGACGTCGTTCGCAAGCTCTGGGAAAGTTTCCCGAACGAAGCAATTGTGATTGATCGGGAGTCAGGCATTTTTTCTGATAAGGATAAGGTTACTTCAATCCATCATTCAGGTGATTTTTTCAGTGTCCGGGGGCCGCTTACTTTGCCTGCCCATACATCGGGGTCCATTCCTTTATTTCAAGCAGGCGCGTCAGATACAGGGCGAAATTTTGCCTCTTCAATAGCGGATGCTATCTTTGCGGCGATGCCAGATCTTGAGTCCGGCGTGGAATTACGAACCGATCTGAGAAGAAGAGCCAAGGAACATGGACGCGATCCGAACGCCATCAAAGTTTTGCCAGGATTGTATTTTTTCTTGGCTGAAACTCGCGAGGAAGCGCATGAATTGCATAAGTCTGCACATGCTCATTTGAGTGTGGAGCGCAGACATGCATCGCTCAAGTCAGTACTTGGCCTTGATTTAAGCAGCTTTGAGTTGGATCATTGCGTAACTGCCGATATGCTTCCCGATCCAAATCAGCCAGTCCGCAGCCGGACACATGCTGAGCTTTTGCGCCGGTATATTACGAAGTATGAGCCTACAGTGGAAGAGGTATTGGCAAGACCTGAGGTCGTTGGTTCTGCACATTGGGTCTCCGTTGGAACGGTTGATGACGTATTGAACGAGATTATTCAGCGGTTTGAGGCTGGGGCGATTGACGGATTTATAGCTCTTCCGGGCGGTTCAGAAGAATCTATGAAAATATTCTTTGAAAAACTGATGCCGCAGTTGGTTGAAAGAGGTTTGTTCAGAAGCGAATACGCAGGTTCTACACTGAGGGCACATTTAGCTATTTAACCTCTAATACTATCGAGGAACGAGAACATTAAAAGTCGCTATTTTGTGGCTTTTTTTGTTTTAACGGTACAAACTCTTGATCAAATCGAGGTCAAAATTTGTGTCTATTGCCGGAGAGGGATTTTTTGTAGAGAAAACTGGGAATCGATCAAAACTATTTGGAGAAATTAAAATTAGAGGCTGTTAAACTAGTTTTTGAAGAGAATTTAGCCTATCGAAAAAAAGGAGGACCAATACCAAGTTTCAGTGCAGACTAAAGATATGCGCATTCAAGAGCAACCAAAAAAAACAATTGTTAGTTAAATGAAGAAATAAGAGGAGGTAGATTAAATGAGGAAATCAATCCAAATGGATGAATTGACACTAGGCGTTTGTTATTATCCAGAGCATTGGCCGGAGAAGTTATGGGCAGATGACTTCCGTCGAATGCGGGAGATGAACATATCGGTTATTCGCATGGCAGAATTCTCCTGGGCGATGCTTGAGCCTGAAGAAGGCCGATTTGATTTCAGTTTTTTTCACAGGGTAATGGACTTGGCACATAAATATGGATTAAAGGTTATTTTAGGGACACCGACTGCCACGCCGCCAGCTTGGTTAACACACAAGTATCCTGAGGTATTGAACGCAAACATGGATGGCGTGTTATATAGACACGGTATGCGGCGGCACTACAACTACAGTAGTGAGAAGTACAGAGATTTCTGCTCAATCATCGTGAGGAATATGGTTGAAGCTTACAAAGATCACCCCGCAGTCATTGGTTGGCAGATTGATAATGAACTGAACTGCGAGATGAATGTGTTTTATTCCAAAGCAGACCATATTGCGTTCAGGGAGTGGTTAAAGGGACGGTATGGCTCACTCGACAATTTGAATAAGGCATGGGGGACAATATTTTGGAGCCAGACTTATACCGATTGGGAACAGATATATCTAACACGGACGATGGTCAACAGTTCACCTAATCCACATCTTGCGTTGGACGAGAAACGTTTTATATCTGCAAATGCGATTTCTTTTGCTAAGATTCAAGCGGAAATCATTCGGAAACTTGCGCCACACCATTGGATCACTACTAACGGAACTTTTGGACATCTGGATAGTCACGAGTTAACGGATAAGCTTCTAGATTTCTTTTCATACGATTCCTATCCTCAATTTTCGACGATATTTCCTGGGGGTGACGAAGACCCGCTTGCAGACCGTGCATGGAGTATGAACTTGTCTAACGTCCGATCTATTTCGTCGAATTTCTGCATCATGGAGCAGCAGGCTGGGCCGGGGGGATGGGTTGATCGGATTGAGATGGGTTCGCCTAGACCGGGACAAATCCGGCTGTGGTCGTATCAGTCGGTATTGCACGGAACCGATTTACTGGTCTACTTTCGTTGGCGGACAGCGACAATGGGCACCGAAATTTATTGGCATGGAATTAACGACTATCACAATCAACCAAATCGCAGAGTGCGTGAAGTAGCTCAAGTCGGTGAGGAATTTGCCAAGATCGGCTCCTTGATCGCGGGTACAACATACCAAGCCGAAATCGCCATCATGCAGGATTATGATAATATCTGGGATGGAGAGTTTGACAAATGGCATGGACCTCTTCAGTGGCAGAGTCAGCGATCTTGGTATAAACAGCTTCAATACCGTCATATTCCAGCGGATCTTATTACACTCCGCAAGGAGACCATCATGGAGGATTTGACCAAGTATAAGGTAATTGTGTATCCACATCCAGCAATCATGACTGATGAAACAGCTGACCTTCTCACAAAATATGTTGAACAAGGCGGGACCATATTCTTTGGCGCGCGTACCGGCTATAAGAACACGAGCGGACAATGCTATATGCGACCATTCCCAGGACCTGTGGCTGAGCTTTGCGGAATAAATGTTGAAGATTTCACTTTAATCAAGGGTAGCGTTCTTCCAGCAGAATTGCATTGGGAGGACAGCCGGTTACCTTTAGGTACAAAGGCCGTTGGTTTTAATGAAATTCTCAGCGTAAAGAAAACCGAAGTGGACATTGTAGCAACGTACTCAACTGAATATTATAAAGGTGAGCCTGCATTAACAAGACGCATAGTCGGTCTTGGAAAAGCATGGTATTATGGTGCTGCCTATAGCGAACCGGTAGTTGATTCCCTTATAGATGAATTGGGCTTAACTTCCCCGGTTACTGACTGGTTAGATGTACCGAGTGAAGTTGAAGTGGGGATTCGAGCTTCAAACGGAACCTCTTATCTCTTTTTGCTGAATTACTCGGGTGAATCGGTCATCATCACGATGAAGAAGTCGAGTAAAGATCTTTTGACTGGTACATGGATAGAAGGCGAGGTTAGTATGCCGCCTTATGGAGTCATCATTTTAGAGTTATTCGTTTAATAGGCGTGTTCACGCCACAAATCATCAGGAGGTGAGAAGTGCCATATACATATTGTTAACCAGAGTGTGAAGGGGGAATGGAAGCCAACAGTGAATCATGCAGATTTGACTGCAACATTAGAGGGATATTCGGGTGGTCTAACAGTACGTATTTTTTCAGCACTGTAGCTTTTTACTTTGTCATTTTCATAATATATTAATAATTACACATATATTATTGCAAGGAAAAGGCGCTATTTAGCGTCTTTTTTGTTTCAACGGAAAAAGTTATTAAACCATATTGAGGACAGGATCTTGTTCCTTATATTATACCAGCTTTGCCCAAAAAATAAGCGGAATGCAACCAAAATAATTTTATTATTCAATTAAACAATTGAGTAATATTAAACTATATCATATACTAAGAAAGTTCTATAACAGAATCTAAGGAGGTCAATCTTATGACTATGATGAGAGCGATACAAGTTCCTGCTAAAGGCGAATCCATGAAATTAGTTGAAATTCCTATTCCTGTACCTGAAGAAGGGCAAGTACTTCTCCGTATAGAAGCGTGCGGCGTATGTAACGGTGATTCCATGGCCATTGGTGGTGCTTCCCCAGAATATCCGCGGATACCAGGCCATGAAGTGATCGGAATCGTGACGGAGTTAGGATCTGGATCTACCAGATGGGAAATCGGACAACGAGTAGGTATTGGATGGCATGGAGGACATGATCATGTTACCGGCCTGACTATGGATGGAGGCTATGCTGAATACATGGTAGCATTTGAAGATAGTCTGACCCACATACCTAATGAAGTGTCTTCTGAAGAAGCAGCTCCTTTGATGTGCGCAGGAGAAACTACATTTAGTGCACTGCGAAATAGCTCAGCCCGACCAGGGGACCTCGTTGCGATTTCCGGAATTGGTGGACTTGGTCACTTGGCTGTACAATACGCAAAAAAAGCTGGGTATCAGACCATAGCAGTATCTCGTGGTAGTGATAAAGAGAAGCTTGCTCGGGAACTTGGGGCACATTATTATATTGATTCCGAAAAAGAAGATCCTGCTAAAGCTTTACAAGCGCTAGGGGGAGCAAAAGTTATTCTTGCTACAGCACCAAATGCAAAAGTCATTTCCACATTAATTGATGGGTTAGGAAAAGATGGAGAGCTCATTATTGTAGCCGGTTCTGGTGAACGTTTAGAACTGTCTGCCATGGACTTTCTGAAGGGCCCCCATACTGTTCGGGGTTCGTTTACAGGACGATCGAAGGAAATTGATGCGGCAGTTCGATTTAGTGTACTGACCGATGTACGACCTATGATCGAAGTTTTCCCGTTGGAACAAGCTAGTGAAGCATATGAAAAAATGATGTCGGCTAAGACACGATTCCGTGCCGTGTTGAGCATGACCAAATGATAAATCCTTCGCAAATCTCTTCATTCTTGACAGATATAGACTTCAGTTTTATAATTCAATCAATCAATTGAATAATATATGATTGATGAAAATTATATTTATTGGAGGTATTTCTAATGGGAGCAACTGCATTGACAAAAAATACGTTTTCAAATCAAATCCAGTCCGGTGTGACCTTGGTAGACTTTTGGGCTCCATGGTGTGGGCCTTGTAAAATTCAGCTTCCTATTGTGGAAGAATTAGCTGATGAACTGAAAGGACAGGCGACGTTGGCAAAAGTTAATGTCGACGAAGAAACCGAATTAGCTTCACAATTTGGCATTCGAAGTATTCCAACTTTGTTGCTGTTTAAAGATGGTAAGCTCGTTGATACCATGGTTGGTGTGAATCAAAAAAATGTTCTTAAGGACAAAATTCTTAAATTGGCTAATTGATATGAAAATCGACAACATTATAATGAAATAATGTTGTCGATTTTTTGCTCTTAGAGCGCCCCTTTCAACGTAGCGGATACAATTTGAGAGTGACTCAATATCATCATATAAAGAAGATAATCTTTTAACATATGTGACTCCCTGCTGAAACATGGAGAAGGAGAGAAACAATGAGAAACCAAGTTAAAAAAAATGCTCCGGTAATCATCGTTGGTGCAGGTTTGAGTGGACTTCGCGCAGCATCGTTACTCACCGCTCACGGTATAGAATGCATTGTTTTAGAATCGAGAGATCGTATTGGTGGTAGAGTTTTGACTTTAGAGGTTTTAGACAATCCTGAACTCGGAAAATTCGATCTTGGACCCACATGGTTCTGGCCACGCTCTGAGAAAATTATTACTCAGCTCACGAAAGAACTGGGTTTGGAGACTTTTAATCAATTTAACGAAGGACGAATGCTCCTAGAACGCTCCCAACATGAAACACCACAACAGCATCTTTTGCCAGAGGGGGCAATGGAGCCCTCGCTAAGATTTGTTGGTGGAGTACAGTCTCTGATTGAGGCGCTTAGTGCTACTTTGCCGTCAGGAGCAATCCAGCTCAATACACGTGTAACTTCGATTCATCAAGAAGAAGACGGTACAATCTCCTTAGAAGCCAATGGAAAACAATTTTACACAACTGCAGTGATTATCGCTATTCCACCACGGCTGGTTGAAAAAAATATTAAATTCGAGCCAGAACTTCCTTATGAACTGAAGTCTTTTTTAATTGATAAACCAACATGGATGGCTGGTCAAGCTAAAGTGATTGCCATTTACGACCGACCATTTTGGCGTGAAGCTGGACTCTCCGGTTTTGCATCAAGTTGGGTGGGCCCTTTACAAGAAATTCATGATGCTTCACCAGGTACAGGAACAGGTGCGCTATTTGGCTTTTTTGGTTTACAGGCAAAAAAGCGGAAGATTTTGGGCGAAGATAAACTCATGCAGCTTGTGTTGGAACAATTGGCTAGACTTTATGGGCCTGCTGCCGAGAAAGTAAATACATTACTATTTAAAGATTGGTCAAGCGACACCGATACAGCTGTTGAGGAAGACGCCGAACCACTTCGTGACTATCCAAATTATGGCCCTGTTTACGGAGATCCTTGGGGAGAGGGCATATTTTTTACGGGCACTGAGACGGCTGATCAACAGGGAGGACATTTGGAAGGGGCGATTCAATCAGCTGATCGAATCGTAGCAAGATTTTTAGAACGATATGATGAAGCATAGTACAGATAGTTGTAAAAAAACGGTCATGCTTCGCTAACTTAACATGCTATTGAATATGAAGTGTTTCAGATAAAGTTTGGGGGCTTCAAAATGAAAGAAATAGATATAAAAGATCGATTATATCAACAATTTTCTCGAATCGGGAAATGTTTATCGAGTGACAAGCGCTTAGAGATCATGGACATTTTGTCCAATGGTCCAAAATCAGTTGAAGGTTTAGCAACACAAACGGGTATGAACGTTGCAAATGTCTCTCGTCATCTACAAATCTTACTGGATGCTAAATTGGTCAAGTGCTGCAAAAAAGGGACATACGTCATATACAGTATCGGTAACCCTTTAGTAATTGAATTTCTATCTTCTTTGTGGAGAATATGTGAAGATCGACTATCTGGTATAAAGCAGATTAAAACTGAGTTGGAATTACAATATCCAGAGGTTCAAACCATAACCAAACATGATTTGTTAGAAAAAATGAAAAAAAAGACTGTTATTCTTCTAGATATTCGTCCCACAGATGAATATGATGCTTCTCATATTCCAGATGCCATTTCAATACCATTAGACCAACTTGAGAATTACCTGAAGACAGTTGATAAAAGTACTATAGAACTTGCCGCATATTGTAGAGGCCCATACTGTTCGCTGGCATCTCAAGCGGTTGATTATATGCTGAAGCAAGGGTATATGGCTTATCGAATTGAAGAAGGAGTTCATGATTGGAATGTGTGTGAGGAGCCATAGGTATCTTTAAGAGAGGAGCAGTTTTATTATGAATGTAGTGGAACTGACATCAATAGAAGAAATAGATTCCTTTATCGAAATTAATCCTTTGAGTATGTTATACGTATCCCAAGAAGATTGTAACGTATGCCATGCCATTTACCCCAAGCTCAAAACAATGCTTAAACTATATCCTAAATTGGCTCTTGCTCGTGTTAATGCTAGTCAAGTGGAGGAAATCACAGGAAGATTTTTAATTTTTTCTGTACCGACAATCTTGGTTTTTCTTGATGGGAGAGAATATCTACGCGAAGGGCGTTTTGTTCAATTTGAACAATTAAAAAAACAATTACAGTTATTGTCCGATGAAGTTTAATTTTTCGATGAAAAACAAACAATGCAAAAGCATATCTTCAAATTACATTGAAAATTAATGCACCAGAACGTGAGGCAGCTGCAAAGGTTTATACAACTTATAAAGAGCCTTTCCTCTCTGGTATTCCCGGTGCGGTTTCTAAAGAATTGCTTGTACGTGATGAGGATGTCCAAGTTTTGCATGGCTTTAACAGTGAAAGCGATGCCAAGGCTTATCTCGAAAGTGATCTATTTAATAATGATGTTGTTGTTGGACTCAAAGACCTGCTTCAAGCTGAGCCAGAAATCCGGATTTATAGCACATTCTAGAAATTGATTTAGCACACTCTGACTATTTTAATTAGGTTTAAAATCAGGAAAGAAACCGACAGAGCACAGCTGTAATGTCGGTTTCTTTCGTTAAATAGAGCAAACTATAAGTTTTGGACTTACAATACCTAAAAGGGGATGTTAATATGGCAGAAAGGATAATTAACATGAATACGGTTTGGTACAAAGATGCAAAGGGCGATGGACGCATTAAAAGTGACAATCTCCAAACTCAAATTGCAATTCCAGTCCCCAAAGGGGGAAGTGGTAAAGGGGCTGAACCACAACAACTTCTTATCTCTTCTGCGGTGGCTTGTTACACGATGACCTTAGCATATATGTTAGATAAAAATAAACTTCCTGTGACTGGATTCTTTATGGATACAGAAGGTAACATAACTCAAGGTGATCAGTTAAGTATTACCCACCGCCCGCATGTTGTTCTGAATCCAGGAGCAACGCATGAAGACGTAAGCATGACAGAAGATTCTATACAAAAAGCAGAAGAAAATTGCCATATTGGTCAATTACTAATAAAGGCCGGCGTCTCCGTAGGAACTCAAGGAAAAGTAACCATTGATTCTGGAGAGGATCTTACAAGTAGCTATATTGCAGAACATGGATTAGAATGGTAAGTTTAAGCGCCAATTTTTAAGTCGTATTTTTCAATCTAATGAAGTGCATAATGTGCAGGCTTGCATTATTCACAAAAAGACTTCAAAGTCACAAATATGTGGGCTTCGAAGTCTTTTTTATTTGATGCTTAGATTGGTTACTGTTAGTGAAAATGTTCCTGCCACTCATTCAATCCGTCTTCCATACGATACGCCTTAAATCCCTCAACTTGCAATTTTTGCGTAGCAAGTGCCGAATAAACGCAAAATGGCCCTCTACAATAAGCGACCACTTCAGCTTCCTCTGGTAACTCTCCCATTAATACGTCCAGGTCTTCCATAGGCATTGAAATGGCTCCTTGAATATGTCCTGTTTCAAACTCTTCTTTGGGACGCAAGTCAACTAAGATAATGGAGTTTTCATCTAGTTTTTTCTTTACTTCATCCATGGATAGGGTATGAATGTCATTCAAGTTGTTTAAGAAGTCATCTTTCATTTTCCCGATATCAGGAATTTGTTTCTCACTAATCTTCCACAGTGAAGAGAGAAAGTCAATGATCTCCGGGTCTGCTAGCGAGTATATGGCGTAAGTTCCTTTCTTTGTAAACTTAACAAGCTTAGCGTCCAGTAACACCTGTAGATGACGAGAAACATTAGCTATATTCATATCCGTACATGCGGCTAATTTCTCCACTGTTCTGGGACTTTGTGATAGTACATTCAAGATTTCAAGACGTTTGTCACTTGATAGACACTTACCAATTCTAGCCAGTTGCTTATATAGATCTTCTTTGAAAAGCTTTGCGCACTTTAGCATATCTTCCATTCATTTATAACCTCATTTCAACTTGGTGACATATGTTAAGGATTCTACACTTTATATTTTGACCAATATGGCAAATCAAAAATACTTATTTATACACTGAAAAACCCTTTGAATCCAGCATTCTCCTCATAATAGGGCACTACATCAATTGATGAATAGAATTTTAACATGTGAAGAGACGAAGTCAAGGGCCTCTGAACTAATGGATAATATGAGGATGGGACACAAATGTACAGTGACGCAGCGTTTCACCCATTCAAAGAGTTTGTGACGCAAAACGTGAACAGGTAGAGTGGTGAGGTTTGTGGATGTGCTGTTAAAAGTGGTTGGCATTGGGACTGGCTGAAGACTTTGCTTGGTAGCGGAAACAGAAGAAAACACGTAAAGACAAGAAAAAACCTTGGTTAGAATTTTGAACGATGTCGCTTTTTTGGGGTACGTGATGAACGGAATGACTACAATCAGCAATTAAAAAACGGCAAGTCGATGTATGTAAAGAGGAAGGGAAAATAAATTCCATGTAAGCGTTTGACATATTGGAATATCAATCTATAATTATGAGCAGACTTCACCTCACCGAGAGGGAAGAATCCTGACTTTTCTCAGTCTGAATCAGATGATGATGTTACCTGTTTTTTTAATGGGTTGTTGCCTATCAGGAATACGATAATCGATAGAGCTGTTGTTCAATAAACAGCAAGCTCCATAATCAGGGGCTTGCTGTTTTATTTACCTAAGGAGAATGGTCGAAATGACACTTAAAAAAAGAATCTTTTTATTGTTTTTTCTCAGCGCGTTTATTCCCTTTATCAGTATATTTACAATTTCTTATTATACCATTGATTCCATTTTTGCGAATAAAATCAATGATGGAATTAGGAGCAATCTACAGCAGGTAACTTCATCACTGGAAAATTCAATTACCAACCTGAATCATGTTACTCAGCAATTATCATATAGTGGTACATTAGGCAAAAAACTGGATGAAGTTTTGAAGCCTTCCTCCAATATATTTGAATTGGTTGAGGCTAGAGATGAATTAAAGAATGAGTTAAATGTCGTAACGTTTACTAATCCGAATATAGGTCTAACCTTGTACTATTTCCAGAAAGAAGGCACTACACAGTTCGCTAACTTTCCCATCAAAGATCGTTTTTCTCCTGAGTCTTTGCCTGTGCTTACCAAATCATATGGCATTGCGTACTATGGTCCCCATATGAGTATGAACCGATTTGATGATCAGCTTGTTTTATCTGCTATGCGAAAGGTACAGCTGCCTCAAAGGGACGATGTATATATTTACGTCGAATCCGGCTTTCGTCTTACACAGGATATACTGGGTTACAATCAATACCAAGGAGCTTTATCGCATTTGATCCTGAATGGTGAGGGCAAAATTGTGTACAGTGAAATTCCAGAAGTGATGAAAGTCGGGGAGAATTTCTCCAGCTTATCAAAAAGTGCTGCAAAAGATGGAATAGCCCGTGATTACCATTGGTTTAAGGAGGACTCCGCTCAGAATTGGAGCGTCATATCGGTAATTTCGCAGGCTAAGTATCAACAGGAGAAAAACCAGTGGTTGCTTCAAATATTACTGGTCGCTTTATTTTTTCTCGGCTTTACCGTATTCCTTGCTTGGCTTCTGTGGAAGATGGTCTACAAACCACTCGGTCTTTTCCATTCGGAAATTAACGGAATGTCTCAGAATCCACAAAAGGCAGGCAGCCAGACCCGCACTCAAATTCCTGAGTTTGACTTTCTGTTGGGGGAATTCTCAAATATGCAGCATCAAATCGGCGACCTGTTCAAGGAAGTGCAGCAGAAAGAGAAGATTCGTGCAGATTTGGAAGTGGAAAAATTGTTATATCAGATCAATCCTCACTTTCTGATGAATACGCTGGATACTGTACACTGGCTGGCCGTCATGAACGGACAAGGGGAGATTGACAAGTTGGTGCAATCCTTGAACAAGCTGTTGTATTACAACTTGGGTAAATTAGGGCAAGTATCCACGATGGAAGAGGAAATTGATGCGCTAAGACAGTATCTAATCCTGCAGCAAATTCGATATGACTTTGAATTTGACGTACGTATTTCAGCGGATGATCAAGTGCTTAAAATACCTGTGCCTCGTTTTATTTTGCAACCGTTGGTTGAAAATTCACTTTATCATGGACTGAGTGACGAAGGTTTTATTCAAATTGAAGTTACACTTGCCAAAAGGCTGAATATTTTAATACAGGATAATGGAGCAGGCATGACCGAGGAAGCGATTCAAAGACTTCTGAACAATCGTATAACTGAACATAAAAAAGTAGGGATGGGCATCGGACTCAATTATGTCCACCGCATGTTGAGGGCACAGTACGGAGATCAAGCACAACTGGTGATCGAAAGTGAATTGGGTACAGGGACAAGTATACTGCTCATACTTCCGATCAAAGGAGAAGATGTCTGAGGATGATTAAGGTATTGATAGTGGATGACGATAAATTAGTACGAAAAGGAATAAGCTCCGCGATGCCGTGGAACGAGTTCAATATGGAGGTTGTAGGAGAAGCAAGTAACGGGTTGAAAGCACTGGATTTTCTAAAATCCCAACCGGTCGATCTGATGTTGACGGATCTCGCGATGCCGGTGATGTCAGGTATTGAACTGATGCGAGCTGCAAGGCTGCTCTATCCAGAACTACATATTGTCGTATTAACACTGCATCAAGATTTCGATTATATCCAGGAAGCGCTCAGGCTTGGGGCCATCGACTATATAGCCAAAGTTCAGCTCGAGAAGGAGCAATTCGAACATGTGCTGCATCGAATACATACCCGGATTGACGAACTGGCGAATACAAGACCAAAGCTGCCACTGCTAAGTGAGACCAATGTCCATTATCGCCATGTGTATGCACTTGTATCACTGGATCGCAAGTCAGGACAGAGCTGGCCGATTGAACTGACATTCAATGTAGACGAGATCCGATGGGAGGTTGAACGGAACTGCTGGATGTGGGCGGCACCCATGGACGTAGAGGATCAGCTGTTCCATAAACTGAAGGAATCCCTAGATCAAGTTCCCCAAGGCGCCTTGCTGGTTATGTCCGATGTACAAGGCCGAACATGGTCGCAAATCCAAAACTGGATTATGAATTATACAGAAACGTCGTTATTCTATGCATACAACCCTTATGATCCTGTTATTACCGTTTCGATGAATGTGGAGGACTCATTTCCAATAGAACCGAAGGATGAAGACATGGATCGTATTAAGCAAAGTTGGTTCCTATCACCATGGACCCACAACGACAGTTATTACAACCAAATGATTGAACAGCTCAAATCACTAAGACTGAATAAAGGCCAGCTGATGGGATTGCTATACTCGATAGTTATGGAATGGAATCACCTTTTTGCCCAGACTACGCTGGGTAGAATCTCAATGATCCATTCTTTTCAATCCTGGTACGAGGTAGAAGATTGGATCAAGCAGACCTCTGGGGGCATTCGTAAGTCAGATGAACAGACTTCGTATTCACAGGAAATTGTAGACGCCGTGAAAAAAGCGATTATAATCATGCAAAATGATTTGAGCCAAGCTTTTACAGCCTCTGGTCTGTCCCAGCAACTGAACATCAGCCGAAGCTATTTCAGTCAATGCTTCAAGGATCTGATGGGGAAAACCTTTAATGAGTACTCCCGATTTATACGAATAGAGAAGTCTAAAGAGTATTTATTGAATACAAACAACACGATTTTCTGGATTGCGGAGCGAGTGGGTTATACGGATGAAAAATATTTCAGCCGAATTTTTCGCGAATTGACAGGTCTGTTGCCAAGTGAATATCGACAGCTTGGCAGAGGGGATAAATAGCGTACTTTCCCAGATGACCAATAAACCAGGCGAAAGAAGGGAAAGCGATGATTAAGAAGATGGCTGCATGTGTTCTTGTCGTCAGCTTAATTGCAGTGACCGTATATTTCAGCAGGCCATACTTCCGTGAATCGCCAATGGGACCAACGAAAACAATCTCGGACACTGCCGCTGCTGATCCATTGGGGAAATATGAACATCCCGTTTCCATCCGACTGGGATATGTGGTAGACCCAACAGGCGCGGATCTCTCCGAAGGAGAAACGCTTGAGAAGAATATATGGAAAACGATGATTAAACAAAACCTTAACATTGATATCCAGGTATTATGGCAGGTATCGAAGGAAAATCTGAGTCAGAAAATCGATCTGGCTATCGCCAGCAATGATCTGCCGGATGCCATGATTGTAAATCAGCTGCAGCTGAACGAGATGGTCAAGGCTGGAGAAATTGAAGATCTAACCGAGGCATACAATAATAGCGCATCACCAGAAATAAAAAAAATTATCGATAGCACAAACGGATTGGCTATGGAACAAGTGACCTTCGCTGGTAAGATAATGGCTGTTCCTTCTGTGACAGCGGAAGACTTCAGCATGCTCTGGATTCGACAGGATTGGCTGGACCGTCTTGGACTGAAGCCGCCGAAAACGGTAGATGATCTGGAAGCTATCGCCAAGGCCTTTGTGGAGAATGACCCAGATGGAAACAGTAAGCGGGATACGATTGGCCTTGCTTCAAGCACTGGACTGTATAACGATTTCAACAACAGTGCTTTTTCTTTTGATCTAACGCCAATCTTCGCAGCATATGGATCTTTCCCGGGATATTGGCTGAGCAAAGATGGAAAACCTGTATACGGTTCGATACTACCGGAAACGAAGGACGCCTTGGTCAAACTGCGTGAAATGTACGCCAAAGGCCTTCTCGATCCAGAACTGGGTATCCGTAAAGAAGCGGAAGAAACAGTTATTAACGGTCAGGCGGGGATGTTCTTTCAAGGTTTCTATGCTGGGTACTGGCCCCTTCCGAGCGCTTGGCAGAACGAGCCGGAGGCGAACTGGCAAGCATACGCACTCCCGCTGGATGCAAACGGAGCATACCATGTGAAGGTGGATAATCCGTCAAGTTCATTCTTGGTGGTACGAAAAGGATATGCTCATCCCGAAGCGATTATTAAAATTAACAATCTGTACCTTCGTGATGAGTTCAAGTACGGTACGCGTTTTATGCTGGGCCGCAATTTCTTTGCTCCGGCAGATGAAGCACGATATGAATCGAAGGCCGCGCAGGACATTCTGATGGGAACCAAAACACCCGCCGATTTCAAGGACAAGTCTGAATACAAATTGCTGGAACACTTGGTTTCGACAATAAAACAAACCAAATTGAAGCCTTATGATCAATATGGTATTTCCTATTGGAATAAACACAGCGACAGCTTTATGCGGGGTTACTCGCTTCTTGTAGGTGGAAGAAATTTTTTTGATCCAAACATTCATAAAGTTCGAAGCCTTACCTATATACGAACTCCAGCGATGGAGAAGGCGTGGAGTAAACTATCAAAACTGGAACATGATACATTTTTAAAAATTATTTTAGGCGCTGAACCGATAGATTCATTTGATCAATTTGTCGAGGAATGGAAGGAACAAGGGGGCGACCAAATGACTGTGGAGGTGACTGTACCCCATAATCATCGCTGAAGACCATCATGAATGTGATACGATAAATTCTATAAGACACTTTTATAATTCCATTAATCAAGCCGACAGATTTCTGTTTCAGGATCTGCCGGTTTTTTGTTCTTCACTTTGATTAGTAAGTTTGGATAGACAGATGTATGTCGATAGGTAGGATAAATGATTACAAGCTAACTATGACCTCATGGTCTGACATGAAACCGCATACATTTTTCTATCCAAACAGACGTTAAATCCCTATCTCGATTTGTCTTCAGCAAGTTTTATAATGAAAGCGTAAACAACAATGATTAAGAAATATTCACAACAAAGGGGAATCGAAATGTGATGAGAACTAAATGGTCCATAAAAAGCAAACTGTTAACGAGACGTCTGGCTGTACTGTCGATATCTGCCCTGATGATTTCAACCCTTGCAGCCTGTGGGGGTTCATCCAACCCTCCCACTGCGAAGGAAGCGGGGAAATATGAGGTAACACCGGGAGACCCATTCAGTGCCTATAAAGACGAAATAACGGTCACGATGGGGCGTGTGACTACAGCCAACCCAAAACTGCCGGCTGGAGATTCGTATGAGAACAATGCGTATACTCGACTGGTCAAAAAAGCGTTTAACGCTCAGATTAAAGACCAATTTGAAGCCAACGGAGAAGATTACAGCCGTCAGGTTTCTCTCGCCATCGCCTCTGGAGAACTGCCTGACATGATGCGTGTCGATTCCAAGGATGAACTCAAAGAACTGGTTGATAATGATCTGATTGAAGATATGACGGAAATTTACAAACAGTATGCCACGGATAATATCAAGAATATTTACGACTCTTATGAAGGCCGTGCATTAGACAATGCGACGATAGATGGACGTTTAATGGGGCTTCCGGCTACTTCCCTAGATTCCGCACCAACCATGGTCTGGGTTCGTCAGGATTGGCTGGATCTACTGGGAATCCATCTTGACGCAGACGGAGATGGTGCCATCAAGCTGGACGATGTGGAGAAAACGGCCGAGGAATTCTTGAAAAGAGATCCGGGTCAAACCGGGAAACCGGTAGGCATACCCTTTGTGAACACCCTGAATACAACTGACTATAATGGTTCTGCCTATACCATGCTCGGAGTTGCCTCAACAAAGGGTTCATTCCCTCAGTACTGGATGAAGGGTAAAGACGGTAGCATTGTTTATGGCTCGACAACAAAGGAAACCAAGCAGATGCTAGGCGTCATGGCAGATTGGTTCAAGAAAGGCATCATCGATCCGCAATTTGGAACACGCACATTTGATGACATCACGGCACTGTACACCAACGGCCAATGCGGCATTGCTTTTGGACCATGGCATATTCCCGACTGGGGTCTGGGCAACGTGAAGCAGAAGGATAAGAATGCGAAATTCACGGCTTACACTTTGGAGGATGCAGATGGAAAGGTAAACGTGGCACACGCCAATCCAGCTAATCAGTTTATCGTTGTAAGAAAAGGATACGAACACCCGGAACTCGCTGTTAAAATAGTAAACCTTTTCTACGATAAACTAGCAAATGATAAAAATGTGGGAACATCTATGCCAGAAGCTGCCAAGTATCAAGAGAACGGCGTAGACGGTTCTACCAGACCGTTTAATATTGAAGTCAACTCGGCGACCTCGTTACTAGATGACTACTCTGACATCGTTCGCGGGATTAAAGGAGAGATTAGTCTGGATCAGGTCCGGACAACAGAATCAAAAAACAATATTAAGAGTATCCAAACTTACTTGAGTGATATGGATACGGATAACGTAACAGCCTGGTCGAAATATCACTCGCGTATCAACGGAGTGGGGCTTATTGACAAACTGACAAGGGAAAACAAATTCGTTTGGATGACACCTGCTTACTCTGGAACTACACCAAGCATGAAACAGACCTGGGCTAATCTGACCAAGATGGAGCAGGAATCTTTCATCAAAATTGTGACTGGTGCTGAACCTCTGAATTACTTCGATACATTCGTTAGCAATTGGAAGAAGCAAGGCGGTGATCAGGTAATTCAGGAAATTAAAGACGAGGTTGCATCCAAAAAATAAACAATCTTGAACTGTTTATAGGGCTGCGATACGCAGCCCTGCTTTTAGGAAAGGGGTCCATCCATGAAACAGGGAAATGATAAAGCAAAGAGCCCGTTCGGTACGGGTGCCATATATCATCTGATGATGCTTCCGGGTATTTTATTTTTGCTGGTATTCAGCTATGTTCCGATGGTCGGTGTCATTACGGCGTTTCAGGATTATATACCAGCCAAAGGAATGTTAGGCTCCAAATTTGTAGGGCTGAAGCACTTTATTTATATGTTTAAGTTGCCGGACATCGCACAGGTTTTTAGTAATACGTTGGTGATTGCCATTGCCAAGATTCTATTGGGAACAATCATGGCTATCATTTTTTCCATTTTGTTAAATGAGAT
The DNA here is from genome assembly GCF_053006485.1 of Paenibacillus sp. JJ1683. NCBI lineage: Bacteria > Bacillati > Bacillota > Bacilli > Caryophanales > Paenibacillaceae > Paenibacillus > Paenibacillus sp. JJ1683. The sequence goes on along the minus strand of NZ_CM129820.1, from coordinate 2,947,616 downwards.
CCGCATCAAATTCGTTAAAAAATCCGTACAGACCATTGTTTATCTGCCACACTTTCTATCCTGGGTAGTTCTAGCGTCCGTGGTTGTTAACATGTTCAGTTTGGATGGAATTGTGAATCAAATTTTGGCTTTTTTCGGTCTGCAGAATATTAATTTTCTCGGCAGCAACACCTGGTTCCAGCCGCTGATTATTGGGACAGACGTGTGGAAGGAGTTCGGCTACAGTTCCATCGTCTATTTGGCTGCAATTACTTCGATTGATCCGGGCCTGTATGAAGCGGCAGGAATGGATGGAGCCAGCTGGTGGAGAAAAGTATGGCATATTACGTTGCCAGGCATGCTGCCTATTATCCTGCTCATGGGAGTGATGAGTCTGACCAATATTTTGAGTGCCGGCTTCGATCAAATTTATAATCTGTATAACCCCGTTGTCTATGAGTCGGGAGATATTCTGGATACTTATGTATATCGGATTGGACTTGTCGGGCGACAGTATAGCTTTGGTACGGCTGTTGGTCTGTTCAAGTCAGTGATCGGTATTGTTTTGCTATTGTCCGCCAACCAATTGGCCAAAAAATACACTGACCGAAAAATATTTTAAGGAGGTCAAGCCTGTGTCCTATTTTGTAAACCAAAAAGGTCGAATTGGCGGGTTAATCATCTATGCCATCGTCATTTTGCTGGCATTGATTTGCCTTCTTCCATTATGGAATATCGTTGCGATTTCATTTAGCAGCAGTGAGGCCGTGTCAGCTAATGCTGTAGGTCTCGTACCGGTCAATTTTACAACCGCAGCGTATACGAAAATTATCGATGATGCTCAGTTCTGGCGTTCCTTTGGCATATCTGTTCTACGTGTTGTGCTCACACTTCTTCTCAACATGATTCTTATTGTTCTAATGGCATACCCGCTCTCCAAGTCGAAAAGAGAATTCAGGGGCAGAAACATTTATATGAACGTCATGATTTTTGCCATGCTGTTCAGCGGTGGGATGATTCCAAGTTATCTATTGATCAAAAACCTCAATATGCTCAATACAATTTGGTCGCTTGTTCTACCAGGAGCTGTCCCTATATTCAGTGTCATCCTTGTCATGAACTTCTTCTCTGCTGTACCTAAGGCCCTAGAAGAAGCAGCATTCATCGATGGGGCGAGTCCGCTGCAGGTCCTGTTCAAAGTGTATGTTCCCGTGTCCATCCCTGCGCTGGCGACGGTAGCACTATTCAGTATCGTGGGAACGTGGAATGATTTCTTCAGCGGTTTGATCTATATGACTCAAGTCAGCAATTATCCACTAATGACTTATATTCAGTCCCTTAACGTGAATATTGCGGAACTTCTTCAATCCGGGACCAACTCAGCACAACTCAGCAACTTGACTGAAATTTCAAACAAAAATCTAAATGCGGCCAAAATCGTAGTCGCTGTCATCCCGCTGCTGCTGATTTATCCGCTGCTTCAAAAATATTTTGTGACTGGAATTGTTGTAGGATCGGTAAAAGAGTAATTGTATGATGTGACTTGATTAAGATAAAAACACTATTCGTCTATTGGAAAGGTTGTAATGAACAATGGAAAATAAAAATTGGTGGAAAGAAATTGTTGTATACCAGATATATCCACGGAGCTTTCAAGATAGTAATGGTGATGGAATCGGCGATTTGAAAGGAATTGTTTCCCGTCTGGACTATTTGCAGCAACTCGGTGTCGGTGCAATTTGGCTATCACCAGTTTGTAAATCCCCTCAGGATGATTATGGTTATGATATTTCGGACTATCGGGATATTGATCCGATGTTCGGGTCTTTGGATGATATGGAGATGTTAATTCATGAAGCTGGGAAACGTGACATTCGGATCATAATGGATTTGGTATTGAACCATACTTCCGATGAGCATCCCTGGTTTCAAGAAGCAAAAAAAAGTAAAGAAAATCCGTACCATGACTATTATGTCTGGAGAGATGGCGTTGAAGGAATGCCACCAAACGACTTGGGTTCCACCTTTGGTGGTTCAGCTTGGGAATGGGTACCCGAAATAGGACAATATTATTTACATCTTTTTTCTGTAAAACAGCCGGATCTCAACTGGGAAAACCCAAAAGTCCGACAAGAGATTTACGAAATGATCAATTGGTGGATAAGCAAGGGTGTAGGCGGTTTTCGGCTTGACGTAATTGACTTAATCGGAAAAGAACCAGATTTGAAAATTACCAGCAATGGGCCAAATCTGCATAAGTATATCAGGGAACTCAGCAAGGAGACGTTTCAAAAAGCTGGAGACCTGCTGACGGTTGGAGAAACATGGGGCGCTACGCCAGAGATCGCCAAATTGTATAGCAACCCGGACGGCAGTGAGTTTTCAATGGTATTTCAATTTGAACATATTAGTTTGGATGAACAAGAGGGAAAAGGGAAGTGGGATCTTAAGCCTCTAGATTTTCTAGAATTAAAAAAAGTGTTGTCCAAATGGCAGACAGAGCTGAAGGGGGATGCCTGGAACAGTTTGTTTTGGAATAATCACGACTTACCCCGAATCGTTTCTCGTTGGGGAAATGACGGAGAATACAGGATAGAATCGGCTAAAATGTTGGCAACCCTTCTTCATGGCATGCGAGGCACACCATACATTTATCAGGGGGAAGAATTAGGAATGACGAATGTTCAATATCCAATTGAAGACTATCGGGATATTGAGTTACTAAATTTCTATAAAGATAGAATTGAGAAAGGATACCCCGAAGACAAAGTTATGGAGTCAATCTTTGCAAAGGGTCGTGATAACGCTCGAACACCAATGCAGTGGGACGCTTCAGACAACGCTGGTTTTACATTAGGGAATCCTTGGATTAAAGTAAACCCGAATTATAAGGATATCCATGCACAAGAAAGTTTAAATAACCCTGAGTCCATATTCCATTATTATCAGAAACTAATCCGATTAAGGAAAGATCATGAAGTGATCATATATGGGGATTATGAGCTGATGTATCCCGAGAATAAAGATTTGTTCGCGTACACTCGAACGCTGAATGGGGCTAAACTACTTGTAGTATGTAATTTTCAAAAATACACAACCGATCTCCCACTTCAGAAAGAGCTGGCAGAGACTAAACAGCTGCTAATATCCAATTATCCGAATAACATGTCTGATGTAGAAATGCGCCCTTATGAAGTGAGAATGTACCTTATCGATACACTCAATAAATGAAAATGAATATCCCACAAAAGTATATTGTCGGACATTCCATCGGTGGGCAAGTGGTGACTGAGTTTGCGTTATCATATCCATTTATGTTTAAGCGGCTAGTGGTGATTGCCCTTTCATTAACGGGATTTGCATATTCGCAAGAATTCACCCATTATAACTAGCTAATAGCATCTGACGTTTTTGTCACAGGTAAGAACCATACGTGAATAGATTGGGTATCCCTTGAATCAAAAAAGAGCAACTCCGAAGAAACATCTTGGTGCTTGGAAGCGGCGGGTGAGTGGAAATCGGTTGTTTACAGATATGGAACAGCGACAGTCTAGGACTTTATTTTCTCGTCCTTGATTGTCGCTGTTTCAATTTCTAGGCTCAGTCTAATAAGGAATTTATTTAACAGATATAGAGAATGAGATGGTGCAACAGACAAGCGGATTGACACAAGAGATTGAGAACGAACTTATAACTTCCATGTCAATAAAGGAAATGAAACAGTTCCCAAGAAGGAAGCATCATCACTAACAAGCCAATAATAGATCTAAGAGGCAGCGGGACGATAAATCATCAAGAATGACTAACTAAACTAACATGATGGTTCAACTGAACACAAAAAGAGATAACCCTAATAAATTCAAGGATCATCTCTTTTTATATAAAACAATTGAACACGAATAAACGCTATGATATAATCGATAACGCTACTGACAAATCATATAAATTCCAATAATTTTATTACCCCTATTTTCATAATACATCTAGAACTTTGGTTTGTCAATGCTTTTTTTGCCCCCAAAAAAATAGAAAAGGATGGTGGAATGTGCGATCAGGCTGGGTACATCCTCAAGCGGTTTTGAGAAGAAGTACACGACGACTTACTTCAGTGGTGACTAGGCATGATCATGATTGTTCGCTTTTTTCTCTATATTAATGGTTAGGAGAGATGTTGAATGAATTCACTGGTTCTTGATTTTCAAGAAATGGATAACACTCAGCTTTTGCTTGTTGGTGGAAAAGGGTTGCACTTAGGGACATTAGCCAAAATGGAAGGAATGCAAGTGCCAGAAGGGTTTTGTGTTACAACAGTGGGATATCAAAAAGCCCTCGAACAAAACGAAATGGTTCATGCTTTGTTGGATCAGCTAACTACGCTTAAAGTAGAAGATCGAGAACAAATTGATGAAGTCAGCAAAAAGATTCGACAGGCCATTATGGAAGTAGCCATTCCTTCCGATGTTGTGAAAGCAGTTGCCCACTATCTCTCCCAGTTTGGAAATGAATATGCTTATGCCGTGCGTTCTAGTGCGACTGCTGAGGATTTGCCGCATGCTTCTTTTGCTGGTCAACAAGACACCTATTTAAATATTATCGGCAAAGAATCCATCTTGGAGCATATCCGCAAATGTTGGGCTTCTTTATTTACAGAACGCGCGGTAATTTACCGAATGCAGAATGGATTTGATCACAGACAAGTTTATTTATCTGTTATCGTTCAAAGGATGGTGTTTCCACAGGCTTCAGGGATTTTATTTACCGCTGATCCCATCAATTGCAACCGAAAGCTGCTCTCTATCGATGCTAGTTTCGGACTTGGAGAAGCGCTGGTCTCCGGCTTGGTATCTGCCGATTATTATCAAGTACAGGATGGGGTAATCGTCAACAAGAGGGTGGAAACCAAGAAAATGGCTATTTATGGACGAAAAGAAGGCGGAACAGAGACCAAGCAGCTCAGTCCTGATCAGCAAAAGACGCAAACCCTTACGGATCAACAAATTTTACAACTGGCACGCATTGGAAGACAGATCGAAGAACATTTCGGCTGCCCACAAGACATTGAATGGTGTTTGGCTGATGATACATTTTATATTGTTCAGAGTCGGCCGATCACCACTTTATATCCCATTCCTGAAGCAAATGACCAGGAGAATCACGTGTATGTATCTGTCGGCCATCAGCAAATGATGACTGATCCTATTAAACCACTGGGGATATCTGTTTGGATGTTAACAGGTGCTACACCCATGTTTAAAACTGGTGGTGGAAGGCTGTTTGTGGATATCACGATGGGCCTATCTTCACTGGATGGGAGGCAGAATTTATTGGATGTTTTAGGACACTCCGATCCGCTCATAAAAGACGCGCTTATTACCATCATAGAGCGGGGAGATTTTATAAAATTGGACCCATCTGACAAAAGCGAACCGGGGCCTGTTAAAAGCCATAAGGGTATGTCGTCTGCGGATATTCTGGAAGAGGCAGGAAATGACCCGGCAATTGTTGCTGATTTGATTAAGAGTAGTGAGACATCGTTATCAGCGTTAAAACGTAACATCCAAACGAAATCAGGATTGGATGTATTTGATTGTATTCTGGAAGATATGCAGCAACGGAGGCAGCGTGCATCAGATCTGAAAAATTTGAGTGTAATTATGTCCGCCATCCATGCTTCAGCATGGATCAATGAAAAAATGAATGAATGGTTAGGTGAAAAAAATGTAGCAGACACACTTTCCCTATCTGTACCTAATAACGTCACTTCTGAAATGGGCATGGAGCTACTGGATGTTGCAGATGTGATTCGTCCCTATCCGAAAATAGTTGAGTATTTACAACAGGTAAAGGATGATAATTTTTTAGATGAACTGGTTCAATTTGAAGGTGGGCAGCAGGTGCGTGATGCTATCGCTACTTATCTCGACAAATATGGCATGCGATGTGCCGGGGAGATCGATATTACAAGAACACGCTGGAGTGAAAAACCAAGTATACTGGTGCCTATGATCCTCAGTAACATCAAAAACCTTGAGCCTGGCGCCAGTAAACGAAAATTTGAGCAAGGGCAACAGGAGGCTTTGAAAAAAGAACAGGACTTATTAGCCCGATTGAAACAATTACCAGGTGGTGAACAAAAAGCCGAAGAGACAAAACAAATTATCGACCAGATCCGGAATTTCATCGGTTATCGTGAATATCCGAAATACGACATTGTTAGTCGCTACTTCATTTATAAACAGGCTTTACTAAAGGAAGCGGAACGACTCGTACAAGCCAACATTCTTCATGAAAAAGAAGATATTTACTATCTCTCTTTTGAAGAATTGCAGGAAACTATACGCACCAATAAACTGGATTACCAGGTCATCGACAAACGAAAAAATGAGTACAGATTATATGAAAAATTAACTCCCCCACGTGTTATCACATCTGATGGCGAAATCATTACAGGTCAATACAAACGAGAAAATATCCCCGCTGAAGCTATTGTAGGCCTGGCTGTTTCGTCGGGCGTTGTAGAGGGGCGAGCTCGTGTGATCCTGAATATAGAAGGGGCTGATCTGGAAGATGGCGACATACTAGTCACCGCCTTTACCGACCCCAGCTGGACTCCATTGTTTTTATCCATAAAAGGCTTGGTTACAGAGGTGGGCGGACTGATGACGCATGGAGCCGTTATCGCACGTGAATATGGCTTGCCAGCCGTTGTCGGAGTGGAGAATGCGACCAAACTGATAAAAGATGGCCAACGAATTCGCGTGCATGGAACAGAAGGGTATATCGAATTTTTGTAATGGATAAATAAGGGGGTTATTTATAGGCAGCGGCGGTCATTTAAGCTTGCCGCTGCATTTAATTCAACACATACAGGCCTGGCATTCGTTTCACGTATCCCACAGGTCAGTACCATGATTCCGCTAACTAGCGGTAGTATCATCCAAAAGTGATTTCCTGCATGAATTAGTGTTCAATTCTCCTGTATGATAAACTTGCAAGAAGTTATTAATAACTGCAAAGTGACCGACACTCAAGTCATGTGGAGTGCGTAGCTCGGATGGACTTTATCGGAAAAGGCTGAAAACCAAAACTTGTGATAGTTTTCTTGCTCCTTTTCACACTGTCTTTTGATTAGACACACTCCCGGACATTACGTCAAAAGCTATGTGCAGGCCTTCAAGCTGGAATATGTACATAGCTCGAACGCTATTGAAGAGCATGCCAGTTTGTTAAAGCCAGCATTGCCCAGGTCGTTGCTCAAGCTCTTTTTCCAGCTTATCCGGGACTGGAGAGACGCTTTGAGCGCGACTTTTTTCAAAGCGAGAAGTCCATGCGGCTTTTGTTTTATAAATTCAGTCCATTTAAAGCGGCTGGGAGGTATAAATATGCTAAAAACGATATTAGTTGTAGACGACGATGAAGAAATCGTAAAACTCATCACAAAGAGTTTAAGGTACGAGCAATTTGCAACACTTTCGGCATATTCTGGGAAAGAAGCCTTATCCGCATTAGAAGAAAATCATATTGATTTCATCGTTCTTGATATAGTGATGCCTGATATGGATGGACTTGATGTCTGCAGAAGTATCCGAAATTCTTATAATGTTCCAATTCTGTTTTTAAGTGCGCGTGATAAGGACATTGATAAAATCGTCGGGCTCGAAATAGGAGCAGACGATTACATGACCAAACCTTTTAGTATTCAGGAGCTTGTCTCCAGGATAAAGGCTCATTTCAGAAAAGTGGACAGACTTTTTAAAGAGTGGGATGAACTTAGTCCCAGTAACGAAAAGGCGCATTCTCCGCTCATTCTGAACGATAAGACGTTTGAAGCATTCCTGAATAGCAGGAAGCTCGACTTGTCAACGAAGGAATTTCAGATTCTGTCTATCCTCATGCGCCACCCCAATAATGTATTGACTCGTGAGCAGATATATGAAAACGTCTGGGGAGACGAATACGGAGAAATAAATACCGTAACGGTTCATATAAAAAATATCCGTAAGAAACTTGGTCCTGAATATGACTTTATTAAAACAATATGGGGCATAGGATATAAATACACGGAAAGAGAGCAATAGTATGAAACTGAAAATAAAGCTTCCTCTTTTGTTCCTGCTGATGTTTATAATATTCATGTTTTCGATTGGAATGTACCTGAAGCTTGTCTTTGCAGTATATTCTCCTATACGCAGTTCATTGCTGGACTCGCGATATATAGCATTGCTCCTGCCCATATTTGCAATTGCCTGCATCATATTTATTATTCTAATTATCTATATTCATTTTTGCATAGAGAAACCCATTCAGCTTCTGAATACCAGGCTTGAAGAAGTAAATATTGTACATCCACTGCCTCCGCTAGCTCTAAGAAGTAATGACGAGATCGGAGAACTTTATAAACACTTCAATAAGATGGAGCATCGGCTTCAACTCGCGCACAAAGAGCAGACTGATATGATCGCGGCAATTGCCCACGACTTGAAAACTCCCTTGACATCTATTAATGGCTTTACTGAACTGCTGGCTATGCACAAGGATTTACCAGAAACTGAAAAGCAGGAATATTATGATTTGATTCAAAAGAAGTCAGGATATATGGTCGAACTCATCAATGATTTCTCCAGCTTCACCAAAGAAAAACTGGAGTTGGAATCTATGGTAGCTAAACCTGTAAAAGCATCAAAATTATTTGAAAACATTGCCCTTGAATATGAATATGAGTTGGCGGGACTTGACAACGAGCTTACTTGCCGCCATTCATTCACGGAAAATATATGGCTGATGATCAATGAACCGATGATACGTCGGGTTTTCGGCAACCTCTTTAGCAATGCTGTAAGATATGGAGGGAAAAATAAGCTGAAAGTGTATATGACCGGTTACCCGCTAGGACAGTATGCCTTTTTTCAAATCGAGGATAATGGAATTGGAGTGCCGGATAAGGATATATCTTCTCTGTTCCTCAAATTTTTCACTGTGGATAAATCGCGACAAATCCAAAAGGGCGGGCTGGGGCTGGGTCTTGCAAGCTGTAAATCCATTATTGAACATCATAGGGGCGAAATTGACGCCTACCCTTCCGAATATGGCGGTTTGGGGATAAGATTCAGCCTTCCCTTGGCCGCACAACACTGATTTTATTTTTTGCACATTTTCTTTTACTACAGGAGTTAAAGGCTGCTGCCAGCTGTGAACACCCAGGCAGCAGCCATTTTTTATTTTTTTAGTGTTTTATAATTTTTTATATTCTCTTTACAAACATTTATTTTTCTTTTAAAGAAGCTTTATCTTTGTGTTGTAAAAATTACTTGTAGTAAAAAAACTACAAGAACTAGAACTGGAAAAGGGGGATGTTACAATGTCAATTGAGTTCAGCCGTTGGCCCAATCACTACATGATGTCATATCAAGTCACCAAAGCTTTAGGTATGGCAAGCCTCGGTGCTACGGACGTCACCGAGATCTACGAGGCCTGCAAAAAAATCGACCCCGAAGACAAGGACACGTGGCACAGGGAATGGCTCATAACGGCTCAGGCATTGGAAAGACACGGCAAGGAGGCCGAAACAGCTGGAAACTGGTATACAGCACGAAACTGCTACATTCGTGCCTGCAATTACTACAGAATTGCAGAATATACGGTGATGGATGATGACACCGAGAAAATCCGTGTATTTAAAAAAGTAAATGAACTCTTCGAAGCTGCCGGGAAGTACTTCGATGTCCAACCGGAGAAGATCCAAGTCGATTACGAAGATGTTAAGCTGGATGGTTACTTCTTCTCCCCTTCCTGGATAAAAGGTCCGAAGCCGACCCTTTTTGCTCTCAACGGTGGCGACGAGTGGTCAATTGAAAACTATTTCTGGCTAGGTCCCGCTTTTATTTCGTGTGGATATAACTTTCTGGTCTATGATCAGCCTGGCACCGGCCTCTCGCTGTACGAAAAGGGAAAAGGAAGACGAGCGGACAGTGAGGCTTTCCATTCCCGAGCAATCGATTTTCTTCTAACGCGGCCGGAAGTCGATCCCGACAAGATTATCGTGCACGGTGAGAGTTTTGCGGCTTACGACTCTTTGCGATTCGCTTCGTTCGATCACAGAATTGCTGCCGTCATCTCCGACGGCGGTACGCATGCCTTTGATTGGGATGCAATGCTTAAATGGATGCCACCGAGTCTGGCCGCACATGGCATGAGAATTCTGGGGGCAAAGAGCATGGAGGACTTTGCGGGTAATCCGCGTTTTGCCTATGATCTTGAGGGGGTGCTTCACCAGATAGAATGTCCACTTCTTGTAATGCACGGAGCGGAAGAGATATTGGTTCAGCCAAATCCGCTGACACAAGCCTTGAAAAATTATGAGCAAGCGGGTTCGAAAAACAAGACGTTCTTCCCGATAGAGGATAGACGACTTGGGGGATTAGAACACTGTCAGGTAGACAACATCAACGTGCTGCATGAGGTAGTGCTGAATTGGCTCTGCTCAATTGGACTTGGACCAGCCGCACCTCGTCCTAAGTGATTGCCAGGACGTCATTTTAAGTAAATTTGGACCATCGGAATTGATCCCATTGCGGATGATGCTGGCAGCTTCGATCTTCCGGTTGCCAGAGGCACCAAGTACTATCATGAAAAAGCAAAATTCGATATATTGAAAGATTTAGATTTCTGATGAGCTTATTCAGGAGTGTCCTACTTAGAATCCTGAATAAGCTCTCTCTTTATTGAAGAGTTGAAGACTGTGAGTATTTCCTCAAAGGAAAAAATTAGCGTAACGTCCGCCATACAAATTGAGGGACTGCACAAAAAAATTGGCGACTATATCGCATTGAATAATCTTTCGCTGGAGGTGAACCGAGGAGAGATATTTGGATTTTTAGGACTGAATGACGCTGGAAAGACAACGACCATAAAGATGCTCTTAGCGATGCTGAAGCCAATCTCAGTTAACTCCTAAGTTAACCATTAAAATCCAAAAAAACAAAAACGGGTGCCGTCCAACAAAGGAGAGCGCCCGCTTTGATTTTTTAGTTGATAAGCTCCCCCAATGCTCATGGCGTGGGTTCGTACACCTAGCCAACTGAGAACATCCGCAAGCTCTGCCGATGCAATTATCATAACATAACTTCGTTTTGCAATTTCACGGTATTTCCAACATGATCCCCGTGTCCATGGGTCAGAAGGATTACATCAGCCTGCACGTCGGCTGCTTCCAGATCGGTGTTGGAGTTGCCTGTAATAAAAGGATCAATGAGAATAATTGTGCCATGGGTTTCGATTTTTACAACGAATGTCCATGATAAGATACTTTCATTTTTCTTCCCCTTGGTCAAATCGGCGATGCCGAGTTTATTCGGATTAACGTTATGTAACGAACCATAGCCACGATATTGACTAACCTCCAATCGTTATCGAAATACTCTTAGAAATTCTTCGCAGCATTGCGAGCTTTTTCGATTGCTTCGGCTTCGATTTGGGGAGCGCAGTCTCCCGCCGTGGACATACCTTCCACAAACTGGCTATCAAAGTCTGTTACGCCGACAAAATTCAAGACAATTTGCTTGGATAGCTTTTAGAGGATATGTTTATGGAAACAAATCGACCCAATACGTCAGTTTCGTTAAGGGGTGATTCGGATCTGCTTGCTCGGTTGGTTCGGTTTGTTGGCCACTACAAGCGGCTAATGTCGTTGTGAACAGTACCGAGACGATTAAAACAGCAGCATACCTTTTAAAACTTTTTGTGTGCTTGAACATGAACAAATCGCCCTCCTGATTATCCATAATGATGTTCATATCGTTGGAATGACGGTTTATAAAACGGCTTTATATTTGGAGGCTATCCTCAAAAGGATTGCCTCCAAATATAAGTGCGAGTTCAAAAAAAGCTTATAGAATCTCTACAAACTCATTTCAGTGTAGAGCCCCAGTCATACGGATCACTGTGGTCGGTGTAAATACCCTTCACCACACGATAGGCATGCTTGGGTTTGCGATATTCGTTAACCAGTCCCTTGTTATTGAAGGAGCGTGCCCGGTCTCTGAAGTGCGGTTGATGGCTCAGAAGTTGGCCCCGTGTATCTGCAAATTGCCATACGTAAGTGCCGCTAATCTTCGGATCGCTTCGGAAGAGCTTCAGCGACTTGCCGAGCAAATCAGCTTGATAATCCTCGCTGAATAAGCGCGGTTCCCAGCCAGAATCTCCATATATACCAGCTCCACCAAATTCGGTCATGAGCACCGGGGTATACTCGGCTCCATACTCATTGCAACGCTCATGAAAGACTTCAAGCATCTCCTCAAACTCGACATGTCCGAAGTACCATCCACCATAATAGTTAATCCCGATGACATCGAATAGTCCAAGACAGATGTCTGTCATAGGATGCATCGTGGCAAAAGTGACCAGTCTGGATTGATCCTTGCTTCGAACGAGCTCGGTCATTTTGACAGATAGATCATAAGCCTGCTGAGAACGTGTATCAATCTCGTTGTGTACAGACCAGAACAGAATTGAAGGATGGTGAAAATCTCGCTCGATCATCTCATCCATCATGGTCAATGCTCGTTCCACGAAGAGGGGATTATCTGTCTCCTTGGCGGGAAAAGCAGCGCCCCAAATCGGAATTTCGCTCCAGAAGAGAATACCTTGCTCATCAAGCAGGTCGATCCAGTACTCACTCTGGGGATAATGTGACCCGCGTACCGTGTTGCATCCCATATGTCGGATAATACCAAGTTCCTTGGTCATCAATTTGTTGGGAAAAGCGAAGCCCCATTCCGGGTGCTCTTCGTGACGATTAACGCCTTGCAGATAAAGTTCCTTGCCGTTCAGTAAAATCTTCTTGTCCCGCGTCTCCACGGTACGGAACCCGATGCGATCTGCCCGGTCGTCTTGACCCACGACTGCTCTGATCATGTATAGGGCAGGAGCGTTCGTGTCCCATCGCTGGAGGTCTGACCAAGCTTGTTCGAGCACAAGTTCCGTGCTACCCTTAGCAGAAAGGTAAGCGCTATCACTTTGAAACATCTCATTGTTTCGATAGAGAGAGACAGGTACTTCGACCGGTTTATCCGACATCGAGCGGAGCTTAAGTAGGATTCGGGCATCTGCACTGGAATCTCCGGTCATTTCATAGGTGATGCGCATCCCCTCAATCCAGACATCAGGCAAAAGTTGAACCTCAACGGGCCGGATGATTCCACCGTAATGAAACCAGTCTACAATATGATATGGTAACGTATTGGTCCCCAGTGTGCTGTCTGTGCGGACAATGAGTTCGTGAACACCGGAGGAGACATCTGGAATGGTAAAGTCAAAAGGAGTGAATCCACCATAATGGTACCCTAGATGCTGTCCATCCCAATACACATCGGCATGCCCCATCACGGCGTGGAACAGTAGCCGGAGATGGCTGCGATCGTCAAGGGTTACCCAGGTGCGGTACCATGCTACGCCTTCGTAGTCGTATTTTCCGAGCTCGTTATTCCAACAAGCTGGCACGGGTATACGATCAGGGTTGGAAGGGAAGTGCGTGCTCCATTTTTCAGATAAACCAACATTATTCTTGTCAAAAACAAAATCCCATAATCCGTCAAGCTGTTGGGATTTCCTAAGTCGATGCTGCTGAAACGTTCGGATCATATTCATCATCTCCATTATCTTTTTGCAATAGAACATCATTGATGGTCTGTATGTTGGGAGTGTAGCATTGGTAGCAAGAAAGCGACAATGGTAAAAACAATCTTGATCATTTGTCATAAATGATACTATTAAGGATTGAGGGATTTCTATGGACTATGCTTTGGGAAATATGGTAGTGCACATCCATTGGGTACTTGCCAAGCCTCCCCTGCCAGGATGGGAAGATTTTCGGCAAACCGTATCGGGGCACACCTTTTATTACATTTACAGTGGTAAGGGAACTTTTCGTTGTGAGGAGAAGGATATAGAGGTTGGTGGGGGAACATTGGTGTATCTTTGGCCTGGGCTGCCTCTTTATATGAAATCCTCTGACGCACATCCACTCCGAATGACGATGCTACTCTTCGATTGCGCTTCGCTAATGAAAAATGAGAATGAATGGGGTACCCCAAACCCGATTGAGCGGCTGCGGCTTCCATTTCTTATGCCTTTACAAAGTGAGCGTGCGGGCCGGATTGGGGAACAATTCCGGGAAGCGGAAAGGGAATGGGTACCTGGAGATCTTGTGCAAGAGGCCAGAGTAAAGTCAGTATGGTATCGTTTGGTACAAGAGGTACACGAGGCAGCGGAAGCAGGAGGGAGGCACAACGATGGGGACGGAATAGTAGAGGCTCTTCGTAAATTCAAAGAGAAGTTAGATACGGGATTTGCTACCGAGTTGCGGATTACCGAATTGGCGGAGCATACGGGTTTCTCACCTGTTTATTTACGCAGAACCTTTGCATCTCGGTACGGGTGCAGTCCTAAGGAGTACCTGAATCATCTTCGTAATGAGCATGCCGTTCGCCGGCTCCGGTTCACAAGCGATTCCGTCACAGATATCGCGAGAGCCTGTGGCTATTCTGACGTATACCAGTTCAGTAAAACGTTCAAAAAGCGCAATGGTCTCCCTCCGATTGAGTACCGAAGAATGCAAAGAAATTGATACCAAGGGTGATATCATCAGATTTGCGTCTGAATTTGATCCCCAGCATATGTACTTAAACGAGGACAAAGCGTAACAGGGAAGATTTAACGGAATTATTGCATCAGGAATTCAAACCCTAACATTTTCGTTCAAACTGTGGGTTGAAACAGGTGATTATGGTGATGGGGTCATTGCAGAAACAGCAATGAGCAATATCAGATTTATAAAATCTGTATATCCGGGAGACGAATTATATACACTTGTGAAGGTCACCGAACTTATGGAAAAACGCAATGAAACGAAGGCTTCGCAGTGGAATGAAGCTAATCTATCAGCTAGAGGAAACTATAGTAATACATAGCAGTTGGTCGAAACGATCTTTCACAAGGATTGTATGAGATAGTTGTCGAGGGAAAAGAATATAGTCCCATTGAAAGTCGCTATTTTAGCGACTTTTTTGTTATGGCTTTAGCCAGTTGTGTGCGTGAAACGTGCGAAACAAAAACCACCCGCTACGCGGGTGGAGGAATCAGCGTTTGACCACTAAGACCATTCCGATTAAATCGAGATGTTCAGATTTAGCATGAGATTCGGATAAGTACAATAATTTTCGATGTTTTTTATTTTCTTTATACAATGAGCTTATTTAAGCCGCCAAGTCAGTGCGTTTTTTAAATACTTAAATGTTTGAAAACATTCCATACAAATAACTATTATATTATTCATAATTCCACTGGTTTATGGAGCTTTTAAGGGAATTCAAGTCACACCCCTCACCCAAATCACAAATAAGGATTGAGAGAATGCACCCGATTTGATCAAAAGAACCACCTATGTTATTCATTTGACATTAGTACTATATACAACTATAATGCAGACTACA
Source organism: Paenibacillus sp. JJ1683 (assembly GCF_053006485.1). Classification (NCBI taxonomy): domain Bacteria; kingdom Bacillati; phylum Bacillota; class Bacilli; order Caryophanales; family Paenibacillaceae; genus Paenibacillus; species Paenibacillus sp. JJ1683. The sequence goes on along the minus strand of NZ_CM129820.1, from coordinate 2,932,146 downwards.
ATGAGAACATACGCTCTTGCAGGCATAACACTTTAAAGGAGTGAAAAAAATGCAATTATGTCAAGGCGGGTTTGTTATTAAAAGGGTTTGAGGAGGATTATGTTCTCTCAAGAATTCCCCACCTTTCGAGTGAAAGTGCTTTATTTCATGCCCGCTGCCCTGCAGGCAGAATGGACTCCATAGAAAGGAGGTGATCCAGCTGTACCTTCCGATACGGCACTCATTACAAATAAAGTGACTCGTTATGAACTGACACCTGAGGCAGTTGATTGCGTAGTTTTTTGCTCAAAAACAAGACACCGATACTTTCCCACATTCGTGGCATTGCGGAAAAATTTAATATCTACTGTTATTACTCCATCACTGCTTATAGTAGAGATGTTGAACCAGGAGTTCCTTCGATTGAAAATAGCGTAGAAACACTCATCCAATTATCTAAAATTGTAGGAAGTAAAAAGGTTGCTTGGCGGTATGATCCTGTTCTGCTTACACAAGATTAAACGGTAGAACGTCATCCTGAAACCTTTAATGTCTCGCTAGTCAGCTTGCACCTTATATTGATCGTTGCATTTTTGGTTTTGTTGAAATGTATAAAAAATTGGAAGTAAACATGCCTGAACTGGAGCGCATCTCATCTGAAGATATGGATCAATTGGCACAACGGTTTGGAGCTATAGCGTCCAAATATGGTATTTACATTCAAACTTGCGGACCGAGCGAAGATTATAGCAATTACGGTATTCATGCTTCAGGTTGCATGACGCTTGAGATTCTTGGAAATGCAAATGAGACGGAATTCCGTAATTTGAAACATAAAGGTATGAGAGCAGGATGTAACTGCATTGAGAGTAGAGATATTGGTGCTTATGACACATGTGTGAGTGGCTGCAAATATTGTTATGCAAACAAGAGTCCCAAAGCTGCATCTGAAAATTATAAGCTACATGACCCGAATTCGCCATTACTGTTCGGGCATCTGAAGACAACAGATATCTTACAACAAGGAGCACAGAGGAGCTTTTTGAAAAAGAATTAATTTGACTTATGCCCGGTACCAATTGAGGCTACTTGAATGAATGTATATACAGGTGCGTATATGCAAATGTAGTGAGGAAATCTATCTACCGGAAACAGGAGAGAAAGCAACTGCTTTCTCTCCTGTTTCCAGTTTGCTTCCGACATGGGAGATAACCTGATCTCTTCCAGCCAAGTAACAAAAAATGAAAAAAACATGCAGAAGCAGCAGCCGATCGGCTGCCGTTGTTTTAGTGTTTCGTTGTATACTGTGACCTTTATTGAAAAGGGAAAATGCCATTTACTTTACAGAATATAATTACCGATTAAAAACTTCTTTCTAGCAAGGTGCCAACTTGCGTGGCCATGACTTGCGGTGAATAGGGCATTCCATTTCGAATCCACCATTCAATAACCCCTACATAAGCAGTCCCAGCATATTGTAACATCACATCTTCGGTTAATTCCGCATTTTTTCCGCTTTCTTTGTCAATCTCCCCTTTGAACCCTTCCATGAAATAAGCAAGTAGCCGCGTTCTAAAAGATGAAGGTGTACCTTTTGATCCAGCTAGCATGGTTGAAAAAAGTAAATAATTTTTCTCAAAGTACTCGAAATATGGAACAAGAGCATCAGCCCACTCCATCTGACATGCCCACGTATCCATTTCTTTTAATTCATTAATGTGTGTTTCCATGATTTGATCTAATAAATCATATTTGTCCTGATAGTGAAGATAAATTGTACCGCGGTTTACGTTTGCCTTGTTTGCAATGTCTTGAATGGTAATGTCATCAAAGTTTTTTACAGCCATCAGTTCAATAACGGCTTTTTTTAAGGCTTCTTGTGTTTTTAGGATTCTCCGATCCACTTTAATCATCTTGTCTTTTCCCCCTGATCAACAAAATAATGAACACTTTTCCTGATGATGTTGCTATTTCAACAAATTTCGCTTTTTTAACCATTGAACTTAGGTTTCTTTTTTTATAATAATAGACATAAGTTGATAAAACAACCAGTTTTGCTTATTTGTTCTCCGTGGCATACATACCTAAAAGGGGAATTTAAATTTAAAAAAGAGGGGTGTTCACTTGGTGTTTAATAAAGAAGTGTGGATAATCATTATTAATTTCTAAATAGCTAACTGATAAAAATTCTATTTATTGGAGGTTATATATGATTAATGCTAATGCGCACGTGCTGTGTGCCGTCCATAAGATCCGCTCATTCTAACTTACAATTGAGCGCAGGGATCTTAAACCGCATGATATTCACATTGAGATCAAATATACGGGTATTTGCCACTCTGACATCCATGCTGCCCGTGGCGATTGAGGGCCAGACCAATATCCTCTCGTTCCAGGACACGAAATTGCTGGAATTGTCCGCCCAGATTGGTTTGGAAGTCACAAAGTATGCTGTTGGTGACCGAGTAGAAGTTGGCTGTATGGTTCCTGTGGAGAGTGCGAGAGTTGCCGTAGAGGAAAGGAGCAATATTGTCTTAATGGACATACGAGTAGCTATGGATTCATCGATAGATATGGACAATATACGCAGGGAGGTTATTCCAGCCATATCGTTGTAACGGAGGATTTCGTGGTTAGAATTCTAGACGGCATTAATCTTGATGTCGCCGCTGCGCCATTGGGGTGTTAATTCCGGAAAAATATAGCCGTTGTTGGACTTGGTGGACTCGGACACATGGCTGTTAGGTTCGCTTATTCTATGGGGGCAGAAGCAAACCCATAACATCTAAAGCATATGCGTTAGCTTAAAGAAAGCATTTAAACAATCATAGGAGTTAAAAGAATGAAGACCCAAAAAAATTCTTTCGGTTTTGCTCTATTATTGGCCATATTTTCGGCGTTGGGGCCGTTTACCGTCGATATGTATCTTGCATCACTTCCGCAAATCGCTGTTTTTTTTGGAACAAGCGCAACTGCGGTTCAAGCGAGTTTAACCACTAGTCTGTTAGGATTAGGGCTAGGACAGTTGATAATGGGACCTTTAAGCGACATTTATGGAAGACGCCAGCCTTTGTTGATTTCCATGATACTATATATCCTTTCCTCTATTGGATGCGTTTTTGCTCCAAGCATAGGATGGTTTATATCTTTAAGATTTATACAAGGGGTTGCTGCGTCCGCTGGACTCGTTATTTCGCGCGCTATTGTTCGAGATCGGTTTAGTGGGATTGAAATGACTAAGTTTATATCGTTGCTGACAATGATCAGCAATGTGGCACCATTAATTTCCCCTACGGCTGGAAGTACGGTTATGTCATACTGCTCTTGGTCAGGTGTATTTATATTTTTAGGGGTGCTAGGCATAGGGTTAACTGGGATTACCATATGGGGGTTAGAGGAAAGCTTACCTGTACAACAACGTATTTCAGGCAGTCCCCGTGCGTTGATAAAAAATTATATTAGCTTATTCCGAAAGCGGTCTTTTATGGGGTATGCTCTAGTCAATGGCATATTGTTCGCAGGTGTTTTTGCCTATGTTGCAGGTACCCCTTTTATTTATCAAAACATATACGGCGTGTCGCCGCAACTGTTTTCAATCCTCTTTGCGTTGAATGGCCTTGCTATTATCTTGGGATCTCAATTCGTCAAACTGCTTGCAGGCCGGGTTACGGAAAGGCGGCTGTTTTTGATCGGAATAATACTAGCGTTTTTATCTTCTGCAGCAGTCTTATTTATAGTACTAGTACATGGAGTATTATCAGCTATGTTTATTTCGATCTTCTTATTCGCTTTATCCATTGGGATCATTGGCCCCATCTCTTTTACATTAGCAATGGATTCCCAGGGGCATATTGCAGGGAGCGCGTCTGCCGTGCTCGGGACCTTACAATTTGCATTAGGTGCCGTTACGTCTCCACTTGTGGGAATTGCAGGCGAAAATTCTGCTATACCTTTTGGAATTATTATTTTTTCTACAAGTTTATTATCTATAATTACCTATATCATTCTGGTTAAAGGGATAAAAAAATTATCCGGCACCAAAAATAGCTTTGAATCCAATACTTAACCAATCGCTAGCGAACATTAAGTAGGATCTAAAATGTAAAATGTTACACTAAACAATGGTGTCGAGATGCCGATACTCGGTTTTAGCTGAGAAACATCATAAATCCGTGGATCAAGTTGCTTTACGTTGGTTGATACAAAGAGGAATTGTTGCGATTCCAATGTTTGTTCATAAGGAAAGAATTATTAAAAATTTCAATATCTTCAACTTCGAATTGAGCAGGGACGATATGGAGAGGATTGCTAAGTTGGATTCCAAAGAGAGTTTAATTTTATCTCTTCACGATCCTGAGAACGTTGAACGGCTCAGCAATATGAAATTTTATTACTAATTTTGGGGAGGTCTTATCACAAAATGCTCAAATCCAACAACACTATGTTCACGTAACAGTACCCAAATCCTTCCGATATATCGATTCAATTCCACATATAAACATATGCATATAGAATTGATTAATGGTTATAATGGCAGAGAAGTATGTGAAAAGTGTAAACTGAAAGAACTGTATTTAAGATGGTAAGTTAATTACTAGGACATATTGAATCTATTCTTAAGCACATATTGTCAACAGGGGGAAACATGGAGTTAAGAGTGCTTCGTTATTTTCTTACAGTCGCTCGTTTGGAAAGTATTACGCATGCAGCAAATGTACTACATGTAACACAGCCGACATTAAGCAGACAATTGGCTGACTTAGAAAAAAATTTAGGAACTCAATTGCTTATTCGCGGTAAAAAAAAGGTGTCATTAACGGATGCTGGCATGCTTTTACGTCAAAGGGCAGAAGAAATCCTAACGATTGCGGATAAAACAGAGAGAGAATTCAAAGATCAAAATAATCTGGTTGGAGGGACTATCTCTATAGGAAGCGTCGAATCACTAACATCGCATTATTTATTTCAAACATTAAAAGCTTTTCATGAAGAGTATCCACAGGTTAATTATTATATTTATAGCGGAACAGGGGATGATATAAAGGAAAAAATAGACAAAGGATTACTTGAAGTTGGGATTTTATTAGAGCCCATAAATATTGAAAAATACGATTTCATCAGATTGCCTCAAAAGGAACGATGGGGAATTCTAACACAGGCTTCATCCCCTCTTGCTCAAAAAGAATATGTTACTCCCAATGATCTTGTTGGAGTTCCTTTACTTCTTTCTAGTCGTCCAACAGTACAAAATGAAATTGCTAATTGGTTTGCTGATGAATATGAAAATATACATGTTCTAGCCACATACAACTTAATTTCTAACATAGTTAATTTTGTAGATAATGGTATGGGAACTGCTATTTGTATTGAAGGTGCTCTTGCGATGACAGGTTCAAAACATCTTTGCTTCAGACCATTTTTTCCAGAACTCAAATTTAGTTGTGTTATTGTTTGGAAGAAACACAAGATTTTTAACCAGGCTACTTCTCACTTAATTCAATTAATCAAGTATGCCTCACAAGCATAATAAAACATAGATTATAGGTATTGGATAAGGTTATTTATCTAGTGATATCTTAAAGGTGCAGCTTGAATGAAGCCTTTAAATATTACTGATAAATAACTTTTTTTATTTAGCGGGTAAAGTTGTTTATGTTTAATAAATAAAAGGCGTAATTCATTGTTCAACAACAAGAAGAGGGGGCATTTTCTAATGAGCAAAAAATATGAAAAATTAGCTCAGGATATTGTAGAGAAGATTGGTGGTAGTGAAAATGTATCAACACTAACTCATTGTATGACAAGGCTTAGATTCGCACTAAACCAAAATAAAAAAGCCGATCAAGACGCTATTAAAGCTTTAGATGGCGTAATTGATGCGATTGAAAGCGGTGGCCAATTTCAAGTGGTTATTGGCACCCATGTTGAAGAAGTATATGAGGAAGTGGTTAAATATATAAAACATGCAGAAAATATAGATGATAAATTATCTAATGAAAAAAATGTAAGCGTTTTTGGCAAATTAATCGATTTTATTTCAGGTACATTCAGTCCAATCGTTCCGGCTATTGCAGGCGCGGGAATGATAAAAGCGCTATTGGCTTTGCTGATCTTATTTAATGTAGTTTCAAAAGCGTCACAAACTTACTATGTAATCAATTTCATGTCGGATGCCATTTTTTATTTCTTACCCTTTTTATTAGCATATTCGGCTGCAAACAAATTAAAATGCAGCCCTGTACTGGCACTTGTGTTGGCTGGGGTATTGCTTCATCCGAATCTGGATCTATTGAGAACTGCGGGTAATAATGTTAGCGTTTTCAATATTCCATTGACACTTGTTGCTTATAGTTCATCGGTTGTTCCGATTCTATTAACCGTGTGGGCGCAATCCTACATTGAACCATTATTTAAAAGAATCATTCCTAACGCTGTAAAAATTATTTTTGTTCCGATGTTTACCATTCTGGTTGTTGGATTTATTTCCTTAACTGCACTAGGACCGCTAGGTTCTTTCTTCGGAACATATTTGGCAATGGGGTTTGATTTTTTGGGATCGCACGGAGCATGGGTGGTCATTTTCATAATTGCAACCTTCTGGCCAATCCTTGTTATGTTTGGACTTCATCACAGTATCGTTCCGTTATCATTGGCTCAAATCACGACATTGGGATATGAAAATATCATTGGACCTGGAGCCATGATATCCAATATTTCGCAAGGTGTAGCCGCGTTGATTGTCAGTTGGAGAACAAAGGATACAGTATCCAAGCAAATCTCCACTACAAGTGGAATTACAGGTTTAATGGGAATTACAGAAGCAGCACTTTACGGTGTTAATTTACCTAAAAAATATCCTCTTGTTGCGGCTATGATTGGCTCCGCTGCTGGCGGGCTTTACGCAGGGGTTATGGAAGTTTCACGTTATGCAACAGGTTCATCAGGGCTTCCAGCTATTCCGCTTTATATTGGAGAAAACATTTGGAATTTCTATAATATACTCATCGCATTATTAATTACGACGGTTATAACTGCAGTGCTTACCTATTTTTTAACCTTAAAATATGAGAAAGAAACGTCTGAGCAGAATAAAGTCACCACAAACGATAAAATCATCACACTTAAAAATACGGTTATTACAAGTCCTATCAAAGGGGAAATGATTCCATTGAAGGATGTTCAAGATGCGGCCTTCTCCACAGAATCAATGGGAAAAGGAATTGCCATTGAGCCAAGCGAAGGAAAAGTGGTCGCTCCTTTTGATGGGAAAATTGTTTCGTTGTTTCCCAAGAAGCACGCAATCGGTTTACTCTCCGATGATGGGGTTGAAATACTCATCCATATAGGATTGAACACCGTTAAACTGAATGGGAAGTACTTTGAAGCTCATGTTGAAGAAGGTCAGAGAATTACCAAGGGACAGACACTAATCACGTTTGATTTGGAGAAAATCAGGGAGGAAGGATATGTTACCCAAACCCCGGTGATCGTTACGAATACTTACAGTTATGCTGATGTGCTAACTAATAACAGTAGTACAGTCACTGATTTTAACAATGAGTTGTTAGTCCTAATAGTGTAACCATATCAAAATTCAAGGAGTGGATTATAAATGACTTTAGTCAAAGACTTTTTATGGGGAGGAGCAACTGCTGCAAACCAATGTGAAGGTGGATATTTGGAAGGGAATAAGGGATTGTCAACCGTCGACGTTATACCCGCAGGACAGGATCGCGTTTCTGTAATGAAAGGCAAGATGAAAATGATGGAATGTGATGATGAGCATTTCTATCCGAGCCATGAAGCCATCGACTTTTATCATAATTATAAGGAAGACATTGCTTTATTTGCAGAAATGGGTTTCAAATGCTTTCGTTTATCTATTGCATGGACACGAATCTATCCAAATGGGGATGATACATTACCCAACGAAGAAGGTTTGAAGTTCTACGATGATGTTTTTGATGAGTGTTTAAAATATAATATAGAGCCTTTAGTAACGATCACTCATTTTGATGTGCCGATGCATTTGGTAAAAACGATCGGTTCTTGGAGAAGCCGTAAAATGGTTGATTATTATGAAAGACTATGCGAAACACTATTCACTCGCTACAAAGATAAAGTGAAGTATTGGCTAACCTTTAATGAAATCAATATGTTATTACACCTACCATTCGGGAGCTCAGGATTGGTGTTTGATGAAGATGAAGATGAAGAAGCTGTGAAGTATCAGGCAGCTCATCACCAATTGGTCGCGAGTGCTAAAGCTACTGAAATTGCACGCAAAATAAACTCCGAATTCAAGATAGGATGTATGTTGGCGGGTGCCAGCACTTATCCCTATACTTGCGCTCCTGAAGACGTATGGAAAGCCATGACAAGGGATCGAGAACATTACTTCTTTGTGGATGTACAATCTCGTGGTGAATACCCGAATTATGCCAAAAAAATGTTCGAAAGGATGAATATACATCTGAAGATGCAAGATGGTGATAAGGAGCTTCTGAAAAATAATACAGTTGACTTCGTTTCATTTAGTTACTATGGTTCGCGATTAACAAGTGCTGACCCAGCAGTTAATACTCAAACCGCTGCCAATCTATTTCCGACATTACGAAATCCCCATTTAAAAAGAAGTGAATGGGGCTGGCAAATTGACCCACTCGGGTTGAGAATTACATTAAATGCATTGTATGATCGCTATCAAAAACCATTATTTATTGTCGAAAATGGGTTGGGAGCTGCGGACAAGCCTGATGAAAATGGATGTATCTCGGATGATTACAGAATCGAGTATATTCGGGAACATATCCGCGCATTTAAAACTGCTGTAAAAGAAGATGGCGTAGAATTGTTAGGATATACAACCTGGGGGTGCATTGATTTAGTAAGCTCAAGCTCTGGAGAAATGAGCAAAAGATATGGTTTCATCTACGTGGATAAAGATGACCAGGGAAATGGTACGTTAAGCCGTAGTAGGAAAAAGTCCTTTAATTGGTATAAGAAAGTAATTAACAGCAATGGAGAAGATTTAGACTAAGTTTATACAGACATAGCTAGTTGATGGTGGAATCACAGTCGACCAGATGTGACGCTTACAAACTTTTTCTAAACAAGACCCTTAATTTAAAATGCGATATATTCTCTTGTTCTCACTAACATGAGGCAAGTTCTTCTTGTGGTAAGCATTTTCTTGTTATTCGGGATCGTGTTCTCAATAGGAAATAAAGTTATGGATTTAAGTACAAAACATGGAGCGGGTGCCGCTTCATGTTTTTGTACTGTGCCGGGTATGGGCCTTATCTCTAGTGTTCAAGTCCCGAATGCGAGAACAGTTTTCAAAACCCTACCCTCATCACGAAATTAGGATGAGAATTTTGTTTAAATAACCTCAGTACAAGAAATTACTCGATTTACTAGATTTGTTGGGAATGCAATTTAAAAATTTCTGTCTAACAATATCCCAGTTTGTTCTGCCATGACACGAGGGGGGACTGACATTCCATTCTTAAACCACCATTCTACGATCCCCACGACCGCGGCCCCAAAAAATTGAAGAATGACATCTTCACTTAAGCCTTGATTTATTCCTTCTGTTACATCGACTTCAACCTTGTACTCCTGGACGACTAAATCAAGAAATTGACTACGAAAATAAGCTGAACTTTTCGTGTTTAGCATGGTTGAAAAGAACAAATGATTGTCTGCAAAGTATTCGAACCAGACATAATTTCCTTCTTGGAAACTCATTTCAGATGCTGTGTGGCAAAGTTCACGGAGATTGTTTATATGTTCTTCAATTATCTTATCTAGCAAGTCAAATTTATCCATGTAATGGAGATAGATTGTTCCTCGATTAACATTTGCCCTATCAGAAATATCCCGAATTGTAATGTCATCAAAGTTTTTTTCAGTCATCAGTTCAAGTATTGCTTTCTTTATGGCTTCTTGAGATTTGAGTACCCTTCTGTCCACTTTAGTCATTTTTAAAGTCCCCTTACTGAGATAATCGGCAATTACGGATAATTTGTTGAGTAATCCACACATCGAAAGAAATTGATTATTGCAAGCATTTTGTTTCCGTTTAGAATTATAAACGTAAGTTGATTAAACAATCAATGTTCATTTTTTTATTTGGAGTCATCTAAACTCAATGATCAGCACGCGTACCCGTTCTGAGGCAAGTCAAAATCGCACCACACGAAAGGGAGGAACCATGAAATGGAATATACGAAACTTGGAAATACTGGCTTGGATGTGTCCCGGATTTGTCTTGGTTGTATGGGTTTTGGAGACGCACAAAAAGGTCATCATCGATGGGTACTTGATGAAGGACGCGCTCGTCCAATCATAAAAAAAGCTCTGGAGCTCGGAATCAATTTTTTTGATTCTGCAAACGTGTACGCTGACGGGACAAGTGAAGAAATAATTGGAGGTGCATTAAAGGATTTTTCGAACCGTGATGAGATTGTCATCGCGACTAAAATACATGGACGAATGCATCAAGGACCCAATGGCGCTGGACTTTCCCGCAAGGCGATCATGAGCGAAATCGATAAGAGCCTTAAGAGATTGAAAACCGACTACGTCGATCTGTATCAAATTCATCGTTGGGATTATAACACGCCTATCGAAGAGACGATGGAGGCATTGCACGATATAGTTAAGGCTGGTAAGGCAAGATACATCGGCGCCTCTGCAATGTGGGCATGGCAGTTTGAGAAAGCTTTACATATAGCTGAGAAGAATGGGTGGACCCGATTTGTATCAATGCAGAATCATTTAAATCTCATTTACCGTGAAGAGGAGCGAGAGATGCTCCCACTTTGTAAGGAAGAAAAAATCGGGGTCATTCCTTATAGCCCACTCGCAGGAGGAAGATTGGCGCGGGAGACAACAACACATCGTGCCGAAACTGATGAAATTGCAAAACAAAAATATGATGCAACAACAGATGCGGATCAATTGGTGGTGAACCGAGTTGCGAGTTTGGCAGAGAAACATGGTGTTCGCCGGGTTCACATCGCACTTGCGTGGCTTCTGCATAAAGAACCGGTAACTGCTCCTATTGTCGGTGCGACAAAAATATCCCAGCTCGAAGATGCAGAAGCTGCTCTATCTATTCAATTAACTGCTGAAGAAATTGCGTTTTTGGAAGAACCATATGTACCGCACCGAATCGTTGGTCATTTTTAAATTCATATAAATTTGGTGTCGCACGGTCTCTTTGACAAGATAAAAGACCTTACTACATCAGCTTCAACTATCATGAATATACCTGAACAAGCATTCTTTGTGTTCGTAAAGGAAAATGAACTAGATAATATAGGTGTTGCAGGACGGATTTTAGCAGACAAAGCTGTAAATGATCCACTGAAAAGTGAGGAGTAAAATAATTAACTTGGTTCCATTTAAACAATTAAAAAAAAATATTCTTGGATGGAGGAAATTTAAAATGAAAACGCTTGTTCTTGTTTTTCACCCTGATTTAACTGCTTCCCGTGTTCATCGTCGCTTAACGGAAGAAATGAAGAAGCAAGCTAGTGTTACAATTCACCATGTTTATGAGGCATACCCGAATGAGAAGATCGATGTCGCTGCCGAGCAGAGTCTATTGGAGCAGCATGATCGCATCGTTTTGCAATTCCCATTCTACTGGTACAGTGGGCCATCATTGCTGAAAAAATGGGAGGATGTAGTCCTAACTCATGGCTGGGCATTTGGAAGCAAAGGGGACAAGCTGCACGGAAAAGAGCTGCTGATTGCCGTTTCTACCGGCGCTGCTAAAGAAAACTATTTACCAGACGGTAATTTTAAATACACCGTTTCCGAGCTGCTGCGACCTCTTCAGGCAACCAGTAACTTGATTGGAACACGCTATTTGACACCATATATCTTGTATGGTGTAATGCAACACCTGTCAGATGAGGAGCTAGAGCAAAGTGCCAAGGATTATGTGGCTTATGCGCTGAACCCTAAACTTGTCTAGAAGAATGGTGATGCTAAGCCTGTTGGCTTCATCATAGAGACGGGAATTGGAGGTTACCGCGTCGCAATTATCGTCATTCTTTCAGTGGGTCTTATTTATCCACAAAAAAAACAAGCAGGAGGCACAGTTATGAATCGAATTGAAAAGAGTGAAGAAACATTTAAACAGCTATTTGGTAATGGAATGCCGGGAGCATACGCTACTGATCCTGATTTTCAGGACATCCTGAGCCGTTTTATTTTTGGGGAAGTTTTTTATCAAGGGAAGTTGGACGATAAACAACGTGAGCTTATCACTCTGGTGGTGCTTGTAACGAATCAAACATTACCTCAGCTCAAGGCGCATGCTCATGCTGCACTGAACGTTGGACTAACTCCGGTAGAAATTAAAGAGGCCATTTACCATTGTGCTCCTTATTTAGGATTCCCTAAAACGCTAAATGCCATCGCGGAGATTAATGAGGTTTTCCAATCCAGAAATATCGAGTTACCTCTCGAAAGTCAAAAGCAGGTTGAAGAAGAGAATCGGTTAGACAAAGGCCTTGCAGTGCAGGTAGAAATCTTTGGCGATATCATTGAAAAGAACAGGGGGAATGTTCCATACAATCAAAAGCATATACAGGACTATCTTTCTGCCTTCTGTTTTGGTGACTTCTATACTCGTGGAGGCCTTGATCTGAAAACACGGGAGTTGCTGACCCTCTGTATTGTGAGTAGTCTCGGCGGTTGTGAAAGTCAAGTCAAGGCACATGTGCAAGGCAACCTGAATGTAGGCAATGACAAGGATATCATGATCACTGCCATCACTCATTGCCTTCCTTATATGGGTTTTCCGAGAACATTAAATGCTTTGAGTTGTGTGAATGAGATCATTCCAGAATAGCAGAAGAAAATTAAGCGAAGAAATAGATTTTTTTATAGATGAAAGTATACCTAAAATTAAGAAAGGTGTTTATCTAAAATGTCAAATATTCAAGAAAAAGTAGTTATTATTACAGGAGCGTCCAGCGGTATTGGAGAAGCAGCTGCAAAAGAACTGGCATCTAAAGGTGCAAAATTGGTTCTTGCCGCTCGCCGCGAAGACCGGTTAAAGAAATTACAAGATGAAATTGAACAAAGCGGCGGAGAAGCTGTGTATAAAGTGACGGATGTAAGTTCGCACCAACAAATGGAAGATCTTGCTGCGTATGCGCTGAACGAGTTTGGAAAAATTGATGTTTTAGTCAACAATGCTGGAATCATGCCGCAGGCTTTTCTTGCTTTGAAAAAGGTTGATGAATGGGACCGAATGATCGATGTCAATATCAAAGGGGTATTGTACGCAATCGGGGCAGTCCTTCCATCTATGAGAGAACGGAAATCAGGTCATATTATTAACCTTTCATCCGTGGCTGGACACAACATCTACCCAGGCGGGACAGTTTATTGTGGTACCAAACATGCCGTAAGAGCAATCTCTGAAGGCTTGCGCCAAGAAGAAGCGATGAGTGGTACAAATATTCGTGTGACCAATATTTCGCCGGGAGCTGTGACCAGCGAACTGCTGGAGACGACAACCGATCCGGCAATGAAAGCGGGCTTGGATGATTTTTACAAGATAGCAATTGATGCAGACAGCATCGCACGTGCCATTGCCTTTGCCATCGAGCAACCATCGGATGTGGGCATTAATGAGATGATCATTCGACCAACAGCTCAAGTTGGATAACGTTAAAAATATAAGAAAGTAGAGATGAAAAATGAAGAACGAGCACTTAAGCCATAGCACACTCTTCCCATTGGGTCAAAAAGTCGAAAAAAACTTTATCGGAGACGCGTACTTACAAATGGTGTTTACCGATCCAGCACCACTCAATACAGCAATCGGGAATGTAACCTTTGCTCCCGGTGCCCGCAATAACTGGCACTCTCATCATACTGGACAAGTGTTGTTAGTTACCGGCGGTGAGGGGTGGTATCAAGAACAAGGAAAGCCAGCTCAATCACTCAAAACAGGCGATGTGGTAAACATTCCAGCGAACGTTAAACATTGGCATGGGGCTACGAAGGAAAGCTGGTTTGTTCACTTAGCTCTTACACCAGGACAAACAGATTGGTTAGAACCTGTACTGGATGAAGAATATATTAAGCTATGATAAATAATTAACACATATAAACGGCAGCCGTTAATGCCGCCGTTTATATAGAAGCTTCTAATAGATCTGGAACCCTCTGCTGCTATTCTGCGAATTATGGGTCATGAAATTTTTGAAGCTAGCACTGAGCGATTGGAGACAGTATTATGCAAACGATCGACCAACAAATGCTTACCGGAGAACGAGCACTTTTCAAGAGAAAGAATCTCATGGTCACTAATTCCATTTTCGCGGATGGCGAGTCCCCCCTGAAGGAAAGCAACGATATTACTATCGATAATAGCATTTTTAAATGGAAATATCCCTTGTGGTATTGCAATAATATTCGTGTTGATCGTAGCACTTTCCTTGTAATGGCCCGATCGGGAATATGGTATACACACCAAATTGTCATCAGTGACAGCGTAATAGAGGCGCCAAAGACATTTCGGCGTTCGAGCGGAATCCGACTGACGTATGTCGATCTGCCCAACGCGCAAGAAACCTTATGGAATTGCGAAGATATTCACTTGAATCATGTGACCGCAAAAGGTGATTACTTTGGAATGAATAGTGCAAATATCACTATCGACGATTTCACATTAGCGGGGAACTACGCATTCGACGGAGCTAAGGATATGGAGATTCGCAATGCGAAGATTATTTCAAAGGACGCCTTCTGGAATTGCGAGAATGTCACCGTCTATGATTCATTGATCATCGGAGAATATTTAGGATGGAATTCGAAAAACATCACCTTTATCAACTGCACTATCGAAAGCAATCAGGGAATGTGCTACATGGACCGTCTCGTAATCGAGAACGGAACGATTCTGAATACCGACTTGGCATTCGAATATTCAACCATTGAGGTGGAAACCAAGACATCAATTGATAGCGTGAAAAATCCAATCTCCGGGAAAATCAAAGCAAAGGATATCGGCGAAATCATTATCAATGATGAAGAAATCAACGCTGCTTACACCCGATATGAGCTGGATAAAGCAGGTGATCGATTTGTCCTTTAATTTTGATAAAATGACGAACCGTTTGGCCACTAACTCTTATAAATGGGATGTTGAACCAGAAGAGCTGCCGATGTGGGTGGCGGATATGGACTTTGAGACTTCGCCTGCTGTAGTCGATGCTCTGCAAAAGAGATTAGACCATCATATTTATGGATATACCTCGATACCAGATACTTATTATAATGCGGTTGCCCATTGGTGGGAAAAGAGACATCAATATCAGATCCAAAAAGAATGGATTATGTTTTGCACGGGGGTAGTGCCGGCGATATCATCTATCGTACGCAATATGACCAAAGCCGGCGACAAAGTGCTAGTGCTTGCGCCTGTCTATAACATTTTCTACAACTCCATAAAGAACAATCAACGAGAAGTTCTCGTAAGCGAGTTGATTTACAAAGACAATCAATATTCGATCGAATTTGACGATGTGGAGAAAAAGCTAGCCGACCCTGACACTACGCTTATGATTTTCTGTAATCCGCATAACCCCATAGGTAAAGCGTGGGATAAACAAGTTCTTGAGAAACTCGGCACGCTCTGCGTCAAACATGAGGTCCCTATCCTTTCCGATGAAATTCACTGCGACTTAACACATCCAGGCCACCAATACATTCCGTTCGCTTCCGTATCGGAAGTGATCGCACAAAATAGCATCACCTGTGTGGCACCCACGAAAACTTTCAATCTTGCGGGAATTCAAACTTCGAGTATTATCGTGCCGAATTCGAAAATTCGTAAACTTGTACATCGTGGCATTAACACCGATGAAGTGGCCGAACCTAACTTTTTTGCGATTGAAGCAGCAATCTCTGCCTTTACGGAAGGCGAACCTTGGCTGCAAGCCTTATTGGAATATCTCATGGCAAACAAGCAATATCTTGAACATTATCTGGTTAGTGAACTGCCACAGCTCCAAATTATCCATTCGGAAGCGACTTATTTGGCTTGGATCGATTGCCGGAACATAACTCCTAATGTAAGTCAACTGTGTAACTTCATAAGGAAAGAAACGGGGCTGTATGTCTCGGAGGGCGCCATTTATGGCGGCAATGGACATGATTTCATTCGATTGAACTACGCCTGCCCTAAAAAACGACTAGTTGATGGATTGCAGCGCTTGAAGATTGGGATTCAGGCATATCAAAGAATGAATGATTAATTCAATAATGGTTACACTTGAACCTGAAACCATGTCATAATAATCTGAGACTGGCGCATTCTGGGAATTTTTGTTTTAAGTGAGGAATTAAGTTGTTAAATGATTATGAGAGAAAAGGAATATTTAAAGCCATTTTTGAAAGGAGAGATATTTGATCATCTAATAGAAAACCCATATCCAGAGATAAGTTAAACAACATATTAATGGCTGGTCATCATGCACCTTCCGTTGGTTTTATGCAACCTTGGGATTTTATTGTAATTGACTCTCAAGAAGTTAAAGAACGATTGGCGTATGCATGTCATAAAGAAATACAGGCCTTGTCCATACACTATGAAGATGAAAAAAAGAAAAGATTTCTCTCGTTAAAATTAGAGGGTATAAGGGAAGCACCTATAACGCTCTGTATTACATGTGATCCAACAAGAGGTGGCGGACATGTAATTGGGCCAAATTCTATTCCTGAAACTGATATTCTATCCGTAGCCTGTTGTATCCAAAATATGTGGTTGGCGTCTTATGCAGAAGGAATAGCAATGGGGTGGGTGAGTTTTTACAAGAAAACAGACGTACGGGAAATACTGAATATTCCACCACATATTGATCCTATTACATTGATTTCATTAGGTTACACGGATTTTTATCCTACAAAACCAATCCTAGAGCAAGTAAATTGGGAGAGGCGTCGAAATCTAAATAATCTAATACATCATAATGCTTGGGAATGATTGAAATATAAATGAAAAAGATAAATTTATTCGAGGTTGCAAAAGACATAAACGATTATGCGAACTTGGAGTCACTTATAACCTCAGTAAACAAGTTTCCTGTAGAATGACATAAAATTACCAACCAAAAAATCCCTTGTTTTATAAGGGATTTTTAATTTTTGGTAGGGAACTTTGTGTCAATTTTAAAAAAAACGTTTATGTTAGGCATTTTTATCTCCGAAGATCATGTTATACATATGTACAAAATACGGGTTTTGTGAATATGTCTGAAGAGAACCTTATAGATGTAGTTTTCTGCTGCAGCTGTTGTTCTGTCGGATGACAAGAACATTATCCCATAAATGACAAGAACTTCATCTCATTCCCTATTCACATTTAATTATATCCGATAAATATTATCACAGTCAAAAATAAAAAATCGCCTTTAGTAGGCGATTTTTAAATGTTTGTTTTTATATTCTTAACTTCGCTACATATTGATTAACGTAAGATTCAATTCTTTTATTTTCATCACTTGAATTTTCGTAAATTCTCATTGCTACACTTAATGGTTTAAAAGTATTCATCTTGAATAACTTTCACATTAAAAAAATACTTGGATTTAACTCTAGGTTCCAGAGTAAAATGTTGAATTGAACTAACCTGTGGTGTAAATAGGAACCGATTTGAATCATCTCTCTTCCCTTGTTCTATCCATTTAAAAACTGAAGCATCCGCTATCTCGATCTTCATTTTCCATTGTGACCAAGGAGTGCTACCGAAATCGGATTTCATATTAAATTTTAAATAAACTTCAGTCTTCACATAACATTGTCTGCAAAGTCGATGAGACTACTATTTATTATTGCTGCTACATCCTTTTTGTAATCGTGTATAAAAAAATGATCCCCGTCAAACATATGAATTTTACAACTTTTGGACGTATAATCATGCCATTTTGCAACGTCAAAAATAGTGGCTCCCTTTTCTCTTTTTCCCCACAATACACTTATATCGCAGTCAAGCTTAGCGTTTTTTTCAATGTGCCTGTATGTGTCAGTAATTCTAAAATCCGCTCTGAGTATCGGTAAAAACAACTCCATTAATTCATTGCTTTTCAGAACCTCTTTGGGCGTGCCTCCCAGCTTAAATACCTCATCCACAAACTCCTTATCCGGCAAATCATAGAGTACCTTCTTCTTACTTACAAAACCCGGAGGATATCTGCCGGAAATAAACATATGGACAGGATATGGATGTCCGAGCTCCTTTATTCTATAGGCAAGTTCATATACAAGTACACTGCCCATACTGTGGCCAAACAACGCATAAGGTTGTTCTTCAAGGTTGCTTATGATAATACGGTGTATATCTTCAAGCGCTTCCTCAACACTTCCGTAAAACGGTTCACCAATCCTGCTGCCTCTTCCCGCAAGCTCAATCGGGAAAAGCTCAATCCTATCATGCAAGTATTGTTCCCAATATTTATATACTGCTGCAGAACCTCCTGCATACGGCAGACAAAACAATTTAATCTTATCCATTATATCTACCCCTTATATCTGAACTATTGGTTGATCTCTTCCAATATTTCTTTAATAATAGCCGCATTTTTATCTATATATCCTGTACTTAACATATCAAAATGACTGCCAAATCCGTTATATACTTTGAACTCTCCCGTTGTTGCCTCTCTCCATCCTTCACATAAATCAGCTTCACCTTCATTGTCTTGCTGCTGTGATATAATAAGATGGATATTGGAGTTTATCTGTCCCGAGTTTATAACACTTCTAGTGTATTTATGATAATTTCTCATTCTTTCAATGGCCTTTTCAATAACTGCCTGGTTATCTCCAAACATGCCTTTTATAAGTTTCTCATTTTCTTCTATAAATTCTTTATCCTGTTGCTCAGCAAGTTTCTTAGCATCTTCGCTTTCTTCCTCAATAAGGACAAATGATTTAGCCGAATCCAGAAAGATTATATCGGATACATGATGTCCAGTTTCAATTAATACTTTAGCAACTTCAAATGCCAGATTACCTCCTGCCGAGTAACCAAATAGAATATATGGGCCCTCGGGTTTGACAGAAGTAATTGCCTTCACATACTCCTCCATCCTGCTCTCATTTTCTATAAAGTCAAAGGAATATATGGAATAAGCATTCATTTGTTTTGATAAACTACCATAAGCTATTCCATTTCCTCCTCCTGGAGGGAATGCAAACATAAGACTCTCCATTGCTGAATTAAAATGAATTGCCGGACTTGGTGTAATATAATCATTGGCGTACGTATTGTGTATAAAACGGGCAATTTCCTTTATGGTTGGGGCCATATAAAAGTCTTTTAGTGGTACCTCAACATTTAACTGTTCATAAATTCTGCTTATAAGGGATATTGCCTTCAGTGAGTATCCTCCCAGTTCAAAGAAGTTATCATTCACACCAATTTTTTGTACTCCAAGGGCATCATGCCACAGCAGTGCAAGCTTCTCCTCAACTTCACCGCAAGGCTCTACATACTCTACTGATGTAGCTAAAGTACCGTCATTTTGGGGTAAATTATTCCGATCTATTTTGCCATTGGCTGTCAAAGGCAGCTTTTCCAGCTGAACAAAGTATTGTGGTATCATGTAATCGGGAAGTTCTTTTACGAGAAGCGCCCTTAAATCTGATATTGTAAATTCACTTTCCCCTGCTATATAAGCACACAAATACTTGTTGCCCTCCTGGTCTGTCTTTGCAATTACCGCAGCTTCTTTTATTGAAGGATGCTTTAATAGTTGCACTTCTATTTCCCCAAGCTCTATCCTAAAGCCCCTAATCTTTACCTGATGGTCTACTCTGCCTATAAATTCGATGTTTCCGTCAGGAAGCCACCTTCCAAGATCACCGGTACGATACATTCTTTCTCCAGAGCTGAAAGGATTAGCTACAAATTTTTCCGTAGTCAATTCAAGTTTGTTCAAATAGCCTTTTGCCAGCCCATCTCCAGATATATATATTTCACCAGTTGTATTAACCGGTAAGATATTCATGTCTTCATTAAGTATATATATCTTATAATTCTGCAATGGCATACCTATAGGTATACTTGTTAGATTTCTCACCTTCTCACGGCTTAAATGGTAATAAGTTGAATCTACGCAGCATTCTGTTGGACCATAAACGTTTGTTATAGTAGGGTTATTATCTTTAAACCGATCATAGAAACCTTGTATACCTTTACATGAAAGTTCTTCCCCTCCGATAATAAACTGCATAACTGAAAGACTTTCGCCAGGCCTGGCAGTATCTGTTAAAAGCTTTATATGTGCTGGTGTTCCGTCTGAAACAGCAATTGAATTCCTGTTATAGTACTTTAGAAGGCCCTCACCATCTAGCCTTGTATCCTCAGGAACTATAAACAGCGTATGGCCAAGGAGAGAAGCCGCAAATATTTGTTTTACAGATGCGTCAAAAAAGTAAGGGGACACAAGGGCAACATTTAAATAATTATCATAATTTTCATAGACAAGCTTTCTTAGTCCATAAACCAAGTTAACTACACTTCGATGCTCTATCATTGAACCCTTCGGAACTCCAGTAGATCCCGATGTATAAATGATATAAGCTAAGTCCTCTGGTTTATTTATTTTATCAAGGTTTTCAGCACTTCCAATGTATATTTCAGGGGAATCAAGCAGTAATATATTACCGTAAAACTCTGCTTTATCCGCTAAATGTGATTGCGTCAACAGCATAGTTGCATTACTATCTTCCAGTAATTTTTTTATTCTTAGTCCAGGAAGTTTGGTTGAAATTGGTAAATAGACACCTCCTGCTTTTAAAATTCCCAGTATTCCAACCTGCATATCTACGGATCTTTCTACCATTATTCCAACTATGCTGTTTTGCTTTACACCATTACTTCTAAGTGCTCTGGCAAGCTGATTTGCCTTTTCATTGAGCTGCCTGTAGGTTAATTGCTTGTCCTCAAACACTACAGCTACATTATCAGGTGTCCTTTCCACTTGGTCTTGGAACAGCTCATGTAGAGTCTTATCCCTAGGGTATTCTGCCTTTGTATCATTAAAACTATTTAGTATTTGCTGTTTTTCATCCTGAGATAGTATATTTATTTCGGACAGCATCTTTTCGGGGTAAGCTGTGATCTCTTCCAGTACATTGATGAAATGGACCCCAAGTTTTTCTATTGTCTCTTTCTTAAACAGACGAGTAGCATACTTTAACCCAAATACAATATTATTCTGGGTCTCTTGGGCGTTTAGGGTCAAATCAAATTTGGACGCCCTGAACTCATTATCATAGGGCATGAACCTTAGCCCATTCATCTTAAATTCTGATGCCTCTTTATTTTGCAAGACAAACATAGTATCAAACAGCGGATTTCTGCTCAAATCCCGCTTAATGCTAAGCTTCTCCACAAGTTCCTCAAATGGGTAATCCTGGTTTTCATAAGCCCTTAGAGCATTTTCTTTTACTACCATCAAAAACTCGCTGAAATTCTTTTTACCTTGAGGGTAATTCCTCATAGCTAGGGTATTGACAAACATGCCTATGATGTCCTGCAAATCTGTATGTGGCCTTCCTGCTATAGGGCTTCCAATTACGACATCTTCCTGTCCGGTGTATTTGAAAAGAAGCACATTGTATGAAGCTAGAAGCACCATATACAGTGTTGCTCCATGATCCACGGCAAGCTTGTTCAGTTTATGTGCAAGTTCCCGGCCTGTTTCAAAACTGACCATATCGCCTTCAAAACTCTGTATAGCCGGCCTTGGGTAGTCTACCGGCATATCAAGTACTGGTATTTCTCCCCTAAATGCCTGGAGCCAGTATTCTTCTTGTTTACTGATTGTGCCGTCAGCAAACAATTTATTCTGCCATACGGAATAGTCCTTGTACTGAATCTGAAGTGCTGGAAGATTCATTCCTTCATACAAGCTTATGAATTCTCTTACCAGTATTTCATCCGACACCCCGTCAGATATGATATGGTGTTTATCAAGCATCATGACATGCCTGTCTTCTCTAATTTTTACGAGCCCTGCTCTTAGTAAAGGAGCCTTGCCAAGGTCAAATGGCCTTATGAATTCATTTGCTGCTTCTGAGGCTTTTTCTTCGCCGGTTTCCATGTACATGATACTAAATTCCACCTCATCATGGACCTTCTGCACCGGTTCACCATCTACCATATGGAAGGAGGTCCGGAAAGCCTCATGCCTTTTTACCAGCTGATCTAAGGCTTTCTCAAAACGTTCTATATCAATACTGCCTTCTAACAACATAAACTCTGGCATATTGTATGCCACCCTTGCTCCTTCAAGCTGATTTAATATATACAGCCTTCTTTGGGAAGACGACATAGGATAGTATTCCATTTCTCCAGTGGACTGGATAGATTGATAAATACTCTCTTGGGCTTCCTGGATGTACTTGGCAATTTCTGCAATTGTCGGCAGCTTGAATATCTCCTTAAGAGATATATTTACATTGAACTCTTTGTGAATTTTGGCTGCAAAGTTTATTGCTTTTAATGAGTGCCCCCCAAGCACAAAGAAATTATCATTTCTCCCTATTTTCTCAACCCCCAGGATATCCTGCCACAATTGTACAAGCTTCTCTTCCACTTCACCTGAAGGTGCTTCATACTCTACTCCAGTATTTAAATGAGCAGCAGGGTGGGGCAAGTTCTTCCGGTCTATCTTACCATTGGCTGTCAAAGGCATTTCATCCAGCTGCATGAAGTATGCCGGGATCATATACTCGGGCAATTCTTTTGAAAGGCATTCCCTTAGTTCAGTTATTGTCAGTTCATTTCCCCCAACGAAATATGCACACAGATCCTTGTTCTTCTGTTGGTCTTCCTTTACAATAACCACAGCTTCTTTTATTGAAGCATGTCTTAATAGCTGAGCCTCTATTTCTCCAAGTTCTATTCTAAATCCCCTTATCTTTACCTGGTGGTCCATCCTGCCTAAAAATTCTATATTCCCGTCAGGCAGCCATCTTGCCAAGTCCCCAGTACGATACATTCTTTCTCCCTTTATAAACGGGTTAGATACAAATCTTTCTGCAGTAAGCCCCGTCTTGTTTAAATAGCCTTTGGCAAGACCATCCCCAGATATATATAATTCCCCAGCGATACCTATAGGATTTACTTCTAATTTCTTACCAAGTATATATGCTCTGGTGTTTGGCAAAGGACGGCCTATGGGGATATTATCCAATCTACTAAGCCCCGCCGCAGTAATCAAATATTCCGTAGAATCCACACAGCATTCGGTAGGACCATAAACATTTGTGATGCAAGGTTGCACATCCTCAAATCTGCTTAGGAAGTCTTTTACTGCATCAAATGGAAGAACATCTCCGCCTATAATAAAATGTCTCACTTTTAGGTTATTATCTATAGGAGGAGAATTTAACATCATATTTACGTGTATGGGCGTTCCATCCGAAATATCAATCCTATTTTCACTATAGAAGTCCAGCAGCTTTTTACCGTCTTTCCTTGCTTCCTCCGGTACAATGTACAATGCATGCCCCATTAGCAGTGCTGCGAAAATCTGCTGCACCGAAGCATCAAAAACATAAGGGGCAATGAGGCAAACATTCAACGGTGATTCATATTTGCTATATATTCTCTGGAACAGACCCTCTACCAGGTTTAATACACTCTTATTATCAATGCAAACACCTTTAGGGTTTCCCGTTGAGCCAGAGGTATAGATGATGTACGCTGTATCACCAGGCTTATTTATACATTTTATATTCACATCGTTTATAAAATTATAATCATAATCAGATAAATCAATAATCTCACCATCGAAATCATCACGATCCATAAGATGATTTTGGGTGAGTAAAATTTTGGCCTTGCTGTCCTCCATCATATACCTTTTTCTTTCCAATGGATAATTAGGATCTACAGGAAGGTACGCCCCCCCAGCTTTGATTACTGACATTATACCTATAACCATTTCAGGCGAGCGGTCCACCATTATGCCTACAATATCATCAGGCTTTACTCCCTTTTCTCTTAATGCCCTGGCCAATTGGTTTGCCTTTTGATTCAGTTCTCGGTAGGTTAATTGTTTACCTTCAAAAACCACTGCAATATGATCAGGAGTCTTTTTCACTTGCTCCTCAAACATTTGGTGTATGGTTTTATCCAGGGGATATTCGAGAGCAGTATCGTTAAAGCTGTATAATACTTGCTGTTTTTCTTCCTGTGATAACATTTCGATTTCATAAAGCCTTTTTTCGGGGTATGCTGCAATTTCTTCCAGCAAATTGATGTAATGAGCCCCAAGTCTTTCAACTGTTTCTTTCTTAAACAGTCTTGTACAGTATTCGAGTTCAAAGGCTATACCATCCTCAGTCTCAAATGCATTTAAGGTGATGTCAAATTTTGATATTCTGCCTTCTATCCCTTTGTTGTACGGCTTGAAGCTTAGATCAGACGTTATGAGCTCTGCTTTTCCAACATTGTATATGGCAAACATGGTATCAAAGAGGGGATTCCTGCTCATATCCCTCCTTATGTCCAGCTTATCCACTAATTCTTCAAACTGATAGTCCTGATTGTCGTATGCTTTCAAAGCATTTTCTTTAACTTCTTTCAAGAATTCAATAAAAGTCTTTTCTCCTTGCGGGTGGTTTCTCATGGCCAGAGTGTTTACAAACATACCTATGATGTCTTGAAGGTCAGCATGAGGCCTTCCAGCTATAGGACTTCCCACAATAATATCTTCCTGTCCAGTGTATCTAGATAACAACACATTGTATGCAGCAAGAAGCGTCATATATAATGTAGCTCCATTGTCTGATCCAAGCTTGTTAAGTCTAACCGCAAGCTCGCTATCAGCTTCAAAGCTGATGTAGTCTCCTTCAAAGCTTTGTACTGCGGGTCTTGGGTAGTCGGTGGATAAATCCAGCACAGGGATCTCTCCCTGAAAGGTCTGGAGCCAGAATTCCTCCTGCTTACTTATGGCAGCTCCTGCAAACAATTCCCTCTGCCAAACTGAGTAGTCCTTGTACTGTATACGCAGTGGAGGAAGTATTTTCCCTTCATATAAGCTTATAAACTCTCTTACCAGTATGTCGTTGGACACTCCATCCGATATGATATGATGCATGTCAAACACCATAATATGTCTGGCTTCTCCAATCTTTACAAGTCCAACTCTTAATAGTGGAGCCTTTCCAAGGTCAAAGGGCCTTATGAATTTCTCCACTATTTCGGGAACCTTCTCTTCACTGGTTTCCAGGTACATGATACTTAGGTCCGCCTTGTCATGGACTTTCTGAGACAGCTCTTCCTCGATCATATGGAAGGAGGTTCGAAAGCTCTCATGCCTTTCTATCAGACTATAAAAAGCCTGCTCAAAACGTGCTTTATCAACAGTACCTTCCAGCAATATTATGCCAGGTATATTGTAGGCGATTCCAGCTCCTTCAAGCTGGTTTAATATATATAGTCTTTTCTGGACGGATGACATGGGATAATATTCCATATCCCCAGCACGTTGAATGGACTGATATAGGCTCTCCTTTGAGTCTTCAATGTAGCTGGCAATTTCTAAGATGGTTGGTGTCTTGAATATTTCCTTAAGAGGTATGTCTACATTGAACTCTTTGTGAATTCTTGCTACAAGGCTTGTTGCCTTTAACGAGTGTCCTCCGAGCATAAAGAAGTTATCATTTCTTCCTACCTTCTCTATTCCAAGGATGTCCTGCCACAGCAGCGCAAGCCTTTCCTCCACTTCACCTGAAGGCGCTGCATACTCTGTTCCTGTATTTATTCTTCCATCAGGCAGCGGCAGCGCCTTTCTGTCCAATTTTCCATTTATGGTTAACGGTACTTTTGCTATCCTCATAAAATAGGATGGAATCATATAATCGGGCAGCTCTTTAGATATAAGCTCCCTTATTTCGGTCACTGTCACTTCTCGGTCAGACACTATATAAGCGCAAAGATACCTGCCTACACTTGAATCCTCCCGGTCAATGACCACCGCCTCATTTATATCAGCATGCTTCAAAAGGGCTGCTTCTATTTCCTCAAGCTCGATTCTATACCCTCTTATTTTAACCTGGTGGTCTTTTCTGCCGGCAAATGCAATATTCCCGTCAGGAAGCCACTTTGCAAGATCTCCTGTTTTATACATCAGTTCTCCAGGCATAAATGGGTTCGGTACAAACTTTTCCCTGGTAAGTTCCGGTTTTTTCAAGTATCCTCTCGCCAATCCTGCCCCGGAAACACAGAGTTCACCCTCAACACCTATGGGCTTAAGATTATTGTTTTCATCAACTATAAACACCCGGGTATTGGTAATAGGTTTACCAATAGGTACCGACTTATCGGCCGTCTCACAATCATCTGCTTTCCATACCGTTGCACATACGGTTGTCTCAGTAGGTCCATAAGCATTTATATATGAAATCCTGTTGCTCCATTTCTTTAAAAGTTCGGGAGTGGAAGCCGAACCTGCTGCAATTACCTTCTTTAAGGAAGTTACTTTTTCCGGGTCCAGATTTGCCAGATACGGAGGTGGTAAAGTAGCAATAGTTATCTCATTTTCATTTAGGTATTCTTCAAATCTTCGATAGTCATTGATAATATCGCTTGAGGATATATATAGTGTTGCTCCTGCCAATAGTCCCATAAATATTTCCCAAACTGCAGCGTCGAATGAAATTGATGCAAATTGAATAATCCTATCGCTTTCACTTACATTTAAGCGGGTCTTGAAAAACGCCTCCAGATTTGCTACCCCTTTATGTTCTACCATAACCCCTTTAGGTTTTCCTGTAGACCCAGATGTATAAATGATATATGCCAAATTTTGCGGTGAACATACCACTTCCAGGTTCATAGGGTTTCCGGCATAAAGGCTTTCATCTTCTATGTCTATATACTTCCCGTAAAACTCCACTTTCTCCAGGAATTGCTTTTGGGAAATCAGCACCCCTATCTCGCTGTCCTCGAATAAATATTCGATTCTTGCCTTAGGGTAGTCAGGATCTATAGGCATATATGCCCCTCCGGCTTTAAGTATGCCAAATATACCTATGACCATCTCCAGTGAGCGTTCTACCATAATACCCACTATGCTGTCTGGTTTAACTCCCTTATCCCTCAACACTCTTGCAAGCTGATTTGACTTCTCATTGAGTTCCCTATAGGTTAGCTGCTTACCCTCAAACACCACTGCCGCATTGTCAGGTGTCTTCACCGCTTGTTCCTCAAATAGTTGGTGAATGGTCTTTTCCCTGTGGTATTCCTCCGTTGTATTATTGAAGCAGTGTACTATTTCTTTCTTTTCCACTTCGGTGAGTATATCAATATTCCTAATATGCATATCGGGATTATCGGTTACAATTTCTATTACCGACTGAAAATGTCCCTTGATTTTTTCTATGAAATTACCATCATATACCAGTGAGTTGTAACTGAATTTAATAGATAATTCCTTACCGCCATCAACGAGTATCCCAAAATCATAATTCGTCTGCTCGAATATTTCCATTCCAACTACATTTAAAATGCCATTACTGGATGAAGCATTAACCGCTTCATCCATAGGGTAATTTTCAAAAGCCATGACATGATGTATCAAGGCATCTTTCAAGCATGTTTTTGACTGCACATCCGCCAGAGGATAGAAACTGTACCGGTCAGATTCAAGCACCGATTGCTGCATCTCTTTGATCAGTTCGGTAAAAGTTTTATCCTCATCACAACTCACCCTTACTGCAACGGTATTTATAAATAAACCCACCATGCTCTCAATTCCCTGTATTTCATGAGGCCTTCCCGATACCACCTCACCAAACACCACATCATCGGTATTGTTATACCGCTGTAATAATATCCCCCATAAGGTCTTTATAATGGTACTCATGGTTGTATTGTTTTTGGCTGCAAACTTCTCAAGATCGATAGTTATTTGTTCAGATATTTTAAACTCCGTTTCTTCAATCCTGAAATCATCACTTGCAGACCTGCCGTTTTGGGGAAGGACTGTCTGATGCTCGTAACCTTTAAGATAGGTTTCCCAGTAATCTGCGGCCTCGTTCTGATTTCTGCCTTCCAACCATTTGATATAGCGGCTGTAAGGATATACCTTTCCTGACTCCGGCTCCCTGCTATTCATCAAGGCTTCATAGTTTTCCATAAATTCTCTAAATATATTTGCGAGACTCCACCCATCAATAATGATGTGATGAAAGCTCCATACCATGTTATAAGATTGGTAGCCTGTTTTAATTACACTTAATCTTGTTAAAATATCCCTTGATAAGTCAAAGCCCTTTTTTCTGTCTTTAACCCTGTATTCTTCTATATACCTATCCCTTAGTTCTTCGGCAAGGGAGGTAATATCCTCATAGCTGACAGACAGCTTTCTTTCCTTCATGACTACTTGTAAGGGCTTGGCTACATTTTCATACAAAAAAATTGTTCTCAAAGCGTCATACTTTTCAATAATGATATTAACGCTCTTTTCAACACAATCAATGTCCAGGATGCCTTTTATAGAAAGTGATATCTGCTCAAAGTAGGCGTCTGAATTTTTATCCATCATATAGTGGTACAATATCCCTTGCTGCATAGGAGTGAGCCGGTACATATCTTTTATGTTTTGTTTCTTCAAATCACTCATAAGTACTCCTCCTTAAATACAAACTCTTTTTATTCGAAGTTATTCAATACGTCTTCAAACTCATCCATATTCAGATCGTCTACTGTAAAATCACTGAGTGTAGCTTCTGAATAGTCCATTTCTGCACAATGGGTTATTATGTTTACTAAATGCTTTTCAAAACTCACCGCTACCCCTTCAATAGTACTCTTCTCATACTCGCCCTGGTTGTAGCTAAAGTTTAATTCCAGCTTCCCGCCTTCTACAGTTCCGCCGTTAATATCAATACAATACTCACTTTTATAGTTTGGTCCTGTAGACTCTCCGGCAGGAATATCAGACACTCCAAATAAATTGTCTACATTATCCTGGTTGAATTGACCGAGGTAATTGAAGCTTATTTCAGGGTTTAGATTAAAGTTTAAATCGGCTTTGTTTTCCGGCAAGGTAAGATATTTTAGTATGCCGTAACCTATCCCTTTGTTAGGTATCTGCCTGATGTTTTCTTTTACCGATTTGATCATGCGGGAAATATCGAGTTGTCCGCTGACATCTAACACCACGGGATACTGGGTGGTGAACCATCCCACGGTCCTGCTTATGTCAATGTCTTTAATGATTTCCTCCCTGCCGTGCCCCTCCAGACTGATCAGAACCTTATCATTTCCGGTCCATTCCCTCACTGCTAATCCCAAGGCGGTAAGCAATATGTCGTTTACTTCTGTGTTATAAGCATGGTTTACCCGCTTTAGCATCTTCTCAGTCTCTTCAATACTCAGCTCGATCTTGACGCTATTGTTATTCATATACCTTCTTTCTTCAATCTCTCGGTCTTTTGGAAGCGGTATTGTTTCAGTTTTTTCCAAATTGGTCCAGTAATTTATTTCTTTTAATAGTTCAGGGCTATTGGCATACTCATCAAGCCTCTGTGCCCAATCTTTGAAAGAGTCGGTCTTGTTGCTGAATTTTATTTCATCATTGTTTAGCGCCTGTCTGTATCCTATGTCCAAATCTTCCAGTATGATTCTCCACGATACCCCATCAACTACAAGGTGGTGAATAGCTATTAGCAGGTGGTCCCCTTCTTTAGTCTTAAACAGACCAACCTTAACTAAAGGACCGTTATACAAGTCCATGCTCCTCTGAATCCTCGACGCTTCCAGCTCTATTTTTTCCCGGTAATTATAGCTGTCCCTAAGGTCTACAATTTCCAATGAAAAATGTTCACCTTCAAGGTTTTTGTTGTATTGGAGTATATTTTGATCCTCTATTTTTACCACTGTTCTAAAAATATCGTGATGCTCTACAAGCTTTGACAATACTTTTCGAATAATAGCTTCTTCAAATCCGTTACGCCCATATATCATTATTTCCTGATTAAAATGATGAATATCCTTGCTGTCTTGTTTATACAACCATCTTTGTATAGGTGTTATCGGTACTATGCCTTCTACCGGGCCTTGATGAATTCTTCGGCTTGTAGATTGTATATATTCGACGAGTTCCTCAATTACAGGATGTTTGAATAAGTCCCGCATTTCAAGCTTTAGCCCATGGACGTTAAGACGCGACATTACCTGTATGGCTTTTATTGAGTCTCCTCCAAGGCTGAAGAAATTATCTTTTACCCCGATGTTTTCAGTTTTTAGTACGTCTTCCCATACTTTGGCCAGTATTTCTTCTCTTTCGTTTCTAGGAACTACATGCTCTACTCCGGTATTAATATTCCCCTGTGGTTCAGGCAATGCTTTCCGATCAATTTTACCATTGGCATTAAATGGCATCTGTTCCACCTTCATGAAATATGCTGGTACCATGTAGTCAGGTAGTTCGTTTAAGAGATGCTCCCTTAGCTCGGAAATGGTCAATTCATTTTCCCCTACAATATATGCACACAGGTACTTCTTCCCTTGCTGCTCTTCCTTTGCAATAACCACTGCTTCCTTAATAGCAGTGTGCTTCACCAGATGTGCTTCAATTTCTCCAAGCTCTATTCTAAAGCCTCTTATCTTTACCTGGTGGTCGATCCTGCCCATGAATTCGATGTTCCCATCAGGAAGCCGCCTTACTAAGTCCCCTGTGCGGTACACTTTTTCGCCGGGAATAAACGGGTTAGGTACAAATTTTTCTGCTGTCAGTTCAGGTCTATTCAAATAGCCCCTTGCAAGACCGCTTCCACCTATCACAAGTTCACCGGCCACTCCTACAGGAGTTAATTGGTTGTGCTTGTCCAGTATATAAAGGTATACATTCTGTAAAGCTTTCCCTATAGGTACTGTTATAAGTTCTTCTGCTATTTTCTTTGTTATACTGTAACCCGCTGCATATATCGTGGACTCTGTAGGCCCATAGATATTTTCCAGAGATGTGTTCTCTGAGACATCGAAAAGCTCATGGACAAGCTTTTTGGGCAGCGCTTCTCCAGCAGCAAAAATATACCTGAGAGTTGATGGCAGTTTTATACCATTATCTTTTAAAGTCTGTACCATTATATTCAGCATTGATGGTACAAAGTTTACATGGGTTATCTTATGCTTGTTTATTACCTCTACTAACTCCATAGCTTCCTTTTCCACACCTTGGCGTGATATTACAAGCTTTCCTCCGTTGAGGAACCAGCCAAATATCTCAGCTACGGATACGTCAAAGGTATAAGTTGTTTTAAATAGAAAAGCGTCTTCCGCTTTAAGCGGATACATGGCCTGGAGGGCTGTAATTATGTTTACAACGCTAGTATGCTCAATCATTCCACCTTTGGGCTTCCCTGTCGAACCTGATGTATAAATGACGTACGCAAGGTCCGAGGGTTTGTTTACATTTTCAAGCTTTGAGTTCTCTTCATTTAAATATTCTTCCTCCAGATATATAATATCCGCATCAATCTGCTTATTTTCCATAAAAGTCCTGGAGGTCAAAAGGATCTGGGAACCACTATCGTCCAACAAATACTTTATCCTTGTATCAGGATAATTAGGATCTATCGGCAGATACGCCCCTCCAGCTTTCAATATGGCAAATATCCCCACAATCATCTCAAATGAACGTTCGGCCATAATTCCTACAATACGGTCAGGCTTTACCCCTTTGTTCCTCAATACTCTGGCCAAATGATTTGCCTTTCCGTTCAATTCCCTGTAAGTCAAGTGCTTGTCTTCATATACCACAGCTATGTTGTCAGGTGTCCTTTCCACCTGCTCAGCAAACAGCTCATGTATGGTTTTGTCCTGCGGATAGTCTTTCTTAGTATCATTAAAGTCTATCAGCAACTGCTTTCTTTCTTCATGACTTAATATAATAAGCTTGTCAACTGACCCTTTGGGGTTATGGATAAACATATTTAAAATATTAATAAAATAGTCTATACACTCTTCTGCCTGTTTTCTTTCCAATACTTTGTCCGAGTAGATCAAGCTTATATTAAGATCATCGAATGTATTACTTACTGTAAAGTCAAGACTTGTATTGGTTGCTTCATATTCATCAACTGAAATTCTATCTTTAACATCAGCGATTTCTTTGTTTATTATCTCGTTATATATATGAAAATCCACATAATTGAATATGGTATCAAATAAAGGATTTTCCTCTTTGTTTTCTTTTCCGCCCAGGATATTTATGATCTCAAATAAAGGCAGTCTTCCATAAAGCTTTAAGTTTATTAATTTCTTTTCTGCAACTTTTATCAATTCCTCCCATATATCGATTTTATCAAAACACATTTTGACGGGAACCGTATTTAAGAAGCACCCCAGCATCTTATCTCCATCTTCGCATACAGGTCTGTTATTTTCTACCAAACCTACGACAAAGTCATCCTCGTATGAAAGCATATTGAGCATATAAGTGTATGCAGCAAAGCAAAGTGTCTTTAAGCTTACATCATATCTTCTGGCAGTACTTCTTAAATCACCTAAAAATTCCTGACTTAAATGGCGTGTTACATGGTCTACTTTATAAGATTTTTTTGTTTTTCCATGAATATTTGCAGGCATATTCAACCTTTTATATTCACTTAATTCCTCTCTCCAATAATTAATTACTTCCTGGTTGTCCTTAATTGTCATTTGGTCTGCTATATAATCTTTATAGCTGCATTTAAGCCGTGTTGGTATATAATCTTTTTCTTGCTTAAGCTTAGAGTATAGGTTTGAAACTTCCGTAATCAATGAAGCAACACTCCAGCCATCCAGGATAGCATGGTGGAATATCAGAACCAGACAAATATGGTTTGCGTCAAGTTTGAATATTCTTATCCTCCAAAGGGGCTTTGATATATCAAACGGATTCGCTCTGTCATTTTCCAAATATTTGTTTATATACTCAACCTGCCCTGTCCTGCTAAAATTCATGATATCTATCTGCTCAATATCAAGACTACTGCCCTTGTAAACAATTTGCACAGGAGTTTCAAAATCCTCTAAATTAAAAACCGTCCTTAAAATATCATGTTTTGACGTCATTAGAAGCATCGCTTCTTTAAATGCTGGGAAATCAAAGTCTTTGTCATTCAGATGAAATGCAAATTGGTCATGATAAACTGCATTTTCATAGTCTTTTTTGGAATGATAAATCATACCCAGCTCTATGTGACTCATCGGATATATATCTTCCATGTCCGAAGGTAACTTTTCTGAGAGAGTTTCATTCATCAATATTCGCTGTTTAAATAACTCCAGTTCTTCCCTTGCTTTACCCATCTTACTGTTAAAAGCTTCCGTATCTTTTACTTTTAAGAATGCAGACAATCTCTCAATATCAGGATTCATGTATATATCCCTGATTTGGATGTTTATATCCAACTTTTTGCATATTGTGCTGACTAATGATATTGCACGTATAGAATCTCCGCCTATTTTAAAGAAGTTGTCCCTTATTCCTACCTGTTTTGCTCCAAGCACTTCCTGCCATATTTCAACCAGTTTCTCTTCCACTTCATTCCGCGGCGCTACATATTCTGTTCCCGTACTCATACTTCCGTCAGGCTCGGGCAATGCTTTCCTGTCTATTTTTCCATTAGGGGTCAATGGCAGCTTTTCCATCTGCATAAAGTAAGAAGGGATCATGTAGTCCGGGAGCTCTTTTGACAAGTGTTCCCTCATCCCCTGTACGGTTATTTCTTGATCCGGTACGACGTACGCACAAAGATACTTATTTCCGTCAGCTCCTTCTTTGTCCAATACCACTGCTTCTTTTATTGTTTCATGCTTTAATAACCGGTTCTCTATTTCACCCAGTTCTATCCTGTAGCCTCTTATCTTTACCTGATGGTCGATCCTGCCCAGGTATTCTAGGTTGCCGTCAGGCAGCCACCTTGCCAGGTCACCTGTCCTGTACATCCTTTCACCCGGTGCGAATGGGTTTGCTGCGAATTTTTCTTCTGTAAGTTCCGGTCTGTTCAAGTACCCTCTTGCCAGTCCATCCCCTGCTATGCATAGTTCTCCCGCTACTCCTATCGGCTGCAGGCACTTTTCCTTACTCACAACATATAACTTAATGTTATCTATGGGCTTTCCTATTGGTACAAGCTCCAATTCTTCTTCCGTGGAGCAGCCAAAGTAGGATACATCTACTGTTGCTTCTGTTGGTCCGTACAGGTTATGCAGGCTTGTTCCTTTTTCTTTGTACAGCAGCTTGTTGAACTTTTCTACTTGCTTCAGGTTCAGTGCTTCTCCACTGGCAAATACCTGCTTTAAGCTTGCTATTTCCTCTATTATCCCCTTTTCCTCTACATACTCTAAAAATACACTCAACATGGATGGTACAAAGTGCATTGTGGTAACTTTATTTTTTTCGATTGCCTTCACGATTTCTTCCGGATTTTTTTCTCCTCCCGGTATCAGCAGGCAGACTTTGGCCCCAGTAAAGCTCCACCACAATAATTCCCATACCGATACGTCAAAGGTATAGGGAGTTTTCTGCAGGATCACATCACCTTCAGCTATCGGGTATTGCTTCTGCATCCAGTTGATCCGGTTGATTACGGAGTAGTTCTCTATCATTACCCCTTTGGGTTTGCCGGTAGAACCGGATGTATATATTACATAAGCCAAGTTTTCAGGTTTACTAATTAACTTTGGATTTGATACATCCCCAGTAAATAGTTCCTGATTTTCTATGCTAATAAATTCAGCATTTCTGTAACTACCTTTAGCATTTATAAATTTATCCTGTATCAGAATAATTTGGCTGCCACTGTCATCAAGCATAAACTGGATCCTGTCTTCAGGGTATTCAGGAGCTATGGGTAAATAAGCCCCCCCAGCTTTTAGGACAGCCATGATCCCTATGATCATTTCCGGGGAACGTTCTACCATAATTCCCACTACACTATCAGGTTTTATTCCCTTTTCTCTTAATTTTCTGGCCAGTTGGTTTGCCTTTTCGTTTAGCTCCCTATAAGTCAGCTGTTTATCTTCAAACACTACAGCAATATTATTGGGTGTCCGTTCCACCTGTTCCTCAAAAATCTGATGGATGGTCTTTTCCCGAGGGTATCCTGCTTTTGTATTATTAAATTCATATAATATTTGATGTTTTTCGTCTTGTGACAGCATATCAATTTCTAATAGCCTTTTTTCAGGAAAGGCTGCTGCCTCTTCCAATACATTAAGGTAATGGGCAATAAGCCTTATAACTGACTCTTTCTTAAACAACCTGGTAGCATACTCCAATTCAAATGCAATACCGTCCTCTGTTTCCTCAGCGTTTAAAGTCAAGTCAAACTTGGATATTCTTACTTCACTGTCATAGGGCATAAACCTTAGCCCATCCATCTTCACTTCTGATGCCTCGATATTTTGCAGTACAAACATAGTATCGAAAAGTGGATTTCTGCCCAGATCCCTTTCCAGGTTAAGCTTATCTACCAGTTCTTCAAATTGGTAATCTTGGTTTTCGTAAGCCCTTAAGGAGTTTTCTCTTACTTCATTAAGGAAGTCCACAAAAGTCTTTCCACCTTGAGGGTGATTCCTCATGGCTAGCGTGTTTACAAACATACCAATAACGTCCTGAAGATCAGTATGCGGCCTTCCTGCAACGGGACTTCCAACTATAATATCTTCCTGTCCGGTGTACTTGGATAAAAGGACATTGTATGAAGCTAAAAGTACCATGTAGAGCGTGGCACCATTATTCACTGCAAGTTTGTTCAGTTTAACAGCAAGCTCCTTGCCTGCTTTGAAACTGATCACATCTCCCTCAAAACTCTGTATAGCTGGCCTAGGGTAGTCTAGCGGCATATTAAGCAAAGGAATTTCTCCTTTGAATACTTGGAGCCAGTATTCTTCCTGCTTACTAATTGTCCCATCAGCAAACAGCCTGTTCTGCCATACGGAAAAATCCTTGTACTGAATCTTAAGTTCCGGAAGTTCCTTACCTTCATACAGGCTCATAAATTCTCTTACCAGTATGTCGTCAGACACCCCGTCAGATATAATATGGTGCTTATCAGACATCATAATACATCTGTCTTCTCCAACTTTTATAAGCCCAACCCTAAGTAAAGGAGCCTCATCAAGGTCAAAGGTCCTAATAAATTCACTGGCTATTTTCGCAGCTCTTTCCTCATCGGTTTCCATATACATAACACTAAAATCCACATTGCTATGGACCTTTTGTACCGGTTTACCATCTATCATATGGAATGAAGTACGGAAAGACTCATGTCTGTCAACAAGCTCCCTAAAAGCCTGTTCAAAGCGCAGTTTATCGAGTTTGCCTTCAATTAGCATAATACCAGGCATGTTGTATGCCATCCCAACTGCGTCAAGCTGGTTTAGAATATACAGCCTTTTCTGGGCGGATGAAATTGGATAGTACTCCATCTCCCCAGCCGGCCCAATAGAATGAAATACACTCTCCTTTGCAATCTTGATGCACTCGGCAACTTCAGACATATTTGGGTTCTTAAATATTTCTTTAAGCGGTATGTTTACATTGAACTCTTTGTGAATCCTGGCAATAAGATTTGCTGCCCTTAAGGAATGTCCCCCCAGCTCAAAGAAATTGTCGTTTCTTCCCACTTTCTCTATACTAAGGATATCCTGCCACAACCCCGCAAGTTTCTCCTCCACTTCACCCAAGGGTGCGACATACTCTATTCCAGCATCGATATTGCCGTCAGGTTCGGGCAATGCCTTCCTATCTATTTTGCCATTGGGAGTCAGCGGCAGCTTTTTTAACTGCATAAAATAGGATGGTATCATATAGTCTGGAAGGTCCTTTAAGAGATGTCCCCTTAGTTCTGCTATTGTTAATTCATTTTCCCCTGCCACATAGGCACACAGATACTTGTTTCCCTTCTGATCTTCCCTTGCAATAACCACTGCTTCCTTTATTGAAACGTGCTTTAGCAGTTGTGCTTCTATTTCCCCCAGCTCTATTCTAAATCCCCTTATCTTTACCTGATGATCTACTCTTCCTAAAAATTCCATATTCCCATCAGACAGCCATCTGGCCAGATCCCCTGTACGATACATCCTTTCCCCTGATATAAACGGGTTAGGTACAAATTTTTCAGCTGTCAGTTCGGGCCGGTTTAGATATCCCCTTGCAAGCCCTTCTCCCCCTATGCACAACTCACCCAAAACCCCTGTAGGCTGAGGTCTCAAGTGTTTGTCAACAACGTAGTATTTTATATTTTGCATTGGCTTTCCGATAGGTACACTCCCGGATTCCAAATAGCTTCCCAGTCTCTTTTCGTAATAACTGGAATCTATGGTGGACTCAGTAACCCCATAGCTATTAACAACCCGCAGTTTCTCTCCATACCAGGATTGTAATCTTTCATAATCTTCCACAGAGAGAGTATCTGATCCAAGTATAAGCAACTTGAGGCTATCAATAATCAAAGCATTATCATGGATATAATCCATAAGAGGAATAATCAGTGCCGGTGTGGATTCAAAGATGGTTATTTTATGGGTTTTAATAAGTGAATATAATCGTGCAGGATCGTATCTCTCCTCGGATGAACAAATAACCATTTGGCCTCCGTTGAGCAGCGTTCTCGAAACATCTCCCACAAATACATCAAAAGAAAAACTTGCGATTTGCAACAGCTTTACATCCATATCCGCAAGCCTATATTCCTTTTTCCATGCGTAAGATATGTTGACAAGACTTCTATGCTCTATCATGATCCCCTTTGGCTTTCCTGTGGTTCCTGATGTATAAATGACATATGCTAAATTACAAGATTTATTAATGACAGGAAGATTTTCTGTTCTCCCGTTGTAATTCACACAGTCATCAAAGCTTATAATATCAAGATCAAATTTAATTTTTTCTTTATGATGTTCTTGCGTAAGAATAATTCCAGCCAAGCTGTCATCGATCATATATCTGATTCGTTCTTCAGGATATTCGGTGTCTATGGGTAAATACGCGCCTCCTGCTTTAAATACAGCAATTACACCTATTATCATTTCTATGGACCGGTCTACCATTATAGCCACTACACTGTCAGGTTTTAATCCCTTGTCCCTTAAGATCCAAGCCAGTTGATTGGCCTTTTCATTAAGTTCTCCGTAAGTCAAGTATTTATCTTCAAATACTACTGCTATGTTATCAGGCGTCTTTTCCACTTGTTCTTCAAATAGCTCTTGTATGGTCTTATCCTTAGGATATTCTACTTTTGTATCATTGAAGCCATAGATTATTTGCTGTTTTTCCTCCTGGGACAACATATTTATTTCCGACAACCTTTTAAACGGATTTGCGGTTATCTCTTCCAACACGTTAAGGTAATGAGCCGCCAACCTTTTTATAGTCTCTTTTTTGAAAAGCCGAGTACAATATTCAAAGCTAAAAGCCATACCATCTTCACGCTCTATTGCATCAATGGATAGGTCAAATTTTGATATTCTATACTCTAGCCCGTTATTAAAAGGTCTGAAGCTTATACCAGGTACTGCAAATTCTACCTTAGAGGCATTTTGCATGGTAAACATAGTATCAAACAGTGGGTTTCTGCTCATGTCCCTCTTCAAGTTAAGCTTCTCAACCAGTTCTTCAAATTGGTAATCCTGATTGTCATAAGCCCTTAGAGCGTTTTCTCTTACTTCATTCAAGAATTCTACAAAGGTACTATCTCCCTTGGGGTAATTTCTCATAGCCAAGGTATTTACAAACATACCAAGGATATCCTGCAGGTCTGAATGTGGCCTTCCGGCTATAGGGCTTCCAACGATTATGTCTTCCTGTCCGGTGTGCTTAGACAGCAATATGTTGTATGCCGCGAGCAGTGTCATGTAAAGCGTAGCCCCATTATCCCTTGCAAGCTTGTTTAATTTATTCGTAAGCTCACTGCCTGCTTCAAAGCTAAAAAAATCCCCTTCAAAGCTTTGTATTACAGGCCTTGGATAGTCTAGCGGCATATTCAGTACAGGTATTTCTCCCTGGAATGCTTGGAGCCAGTATTCCTCCTGGCTGCTAATTCCGCCCTCATCAAACAGTTTATTCTGCCATACAGCGTAGTCCTTGTACTGTATCCGAAGTGCTGGAGGGTTGTTTCCTTCATAAAGATCCATAAACTCACGAATCAGTATGTCCATGGAGACACCATCGGATATAATGTGATGCATATCAAACATCATAAGATGCCTGTCTTCTCCCGTTTTTACAAGCTCTACCCTTAGCAGAGGAGCCTTGCCAAGATCAAAAGGTCTGGCAAATTCCCCAGCATACTCTGCGGCTTTTTCTTCGTTAGTTTCAAAGTACATCACGCTGAATTCCACATGGTCATGAACCTTCTGGACCGGGTTACCATCGATCATGTGGAACGATGTTCTAAGAGTCTCATGCCTTTTTACCAACTGCCTGAAGACTTCCTGGAAACGCGCTGTATCAATGCTTCCTTCCAGCAGCATAATACCAGGCATGTTGTATGCTGTCCCTGCCCCTTCAAGCTGGTTTAGTATATACAGCCTTCTTTGTGCAGATGACATAGGGTAGTATTCCATTTCTCCTGCCGGTTGGATTGACTGATATAGGCTCTCCTTTGAGTCTTTAATATATCTGGCAATTTCTAAGATGGTTGGTGTCTTGAATATTTCCTTAAGAGGTATGTCTATATTGAACTCTTTGTGAATTCTTGCTACAAGGCTTGTTGCCTTTAACGAGTGTCCCCCAAGCATAAAAAAGTTATCATTTCTTCCTACCTTCTCTATTCCAAGGATATCCCGCCACAACAGCGCAAGTTTCTCCTCTATTTCTCCCGAAGGTACTACGTATTCTACGCCGGTATTAACATTGCTATCGAGCACAGGCAATGCTTTCCTGTCTATTTTTCCATTAGGGGTCAATGGCAGCTTTTCCATCCGCACAAAGTAGGAAGGGATCATGTAGTCCGGGAGCTCTTTTGACAAGTGTTCCCTCATCCCCTGTACGGTTATTTCTTGATCCGGTACGACGTACGCACAAAGATACTTATTTCCGTCAGCTCCTTCTTTGTCCAATACCACTGCTTCTTTTATTGTTTCATGCTTTAATAACCGGTTCTCTATTTCACCCAGTTCTATCCTGTAGCCTCTTATCTTTACCTGATGGTCGATCCTGCCCAGATATTCTAGGTTGCCGTCAGGCAGCCACCTTGCCAGGTCACCTGTCCTGTACATCCTTTCACCCGGTGCGAATGGGTTTGCTGCGAATTTTTCTTCTGTAAGTTCCGGTCTGTTCAAGTACCCTCTTGCCAGTCCATCCCCTGCTATGCATAGTTCTCCCGCTACTCCTATCGGCTGCAGGCCCTTTTCCTTACTGACAACATACAACTTAATGTTATCTATGGGCTTTCCTATAGGTACAAGCTCCAATTCTTCTTCCGTAGAGCAGCCAAAGTAGGATACATCTACTGTTGCTTCTGTTGGTCCGTACAGGTTATGCAGGCTTGTTCCTTTTTCTTTGTACAGCAGCTTGTTGAACTTTTCTACTTGCTTCAGGTTCAGTGCTTCTCCACTGGCAAATACCTGCTTTAAGCTTGCTATTTCCTCTATTATCCCCTTTTCCTCTACATACTCTAAAAATACACTCAACATGGATGGTACAAAGTGCATTGTGGTAACTTTATTTTTTTCGATTGCCTTCACGATTTCTTCCGGATTTTTTTCTCCTCCCGGTATCAGCAGGCAGACTTTGGCCCCAGTAAAGCTCCACCACAATAATTCCCATACCGATACGTCAAAGGTATAGGGAGTTTTCTGCAGGATCACATCACCTTCAGCTATCGGGTATTGCTTCTGCATCCAGTTGATCCGGTTGATTACGGAGTAGTTCTCTATCATTACCCCTTTGGGTTTGCCGGTAGAACCGGATGTATATATTACATAAGCCAAGTTTTCAGGTTTACTAATTAACTTTGGATTTGATACATCCCCAGTAAATAGTTCCTGATTTTCTATGCTAATAAATTCAGCATTTCTGTAACTACCTTTAGCATTTATAAATTTATCCTGTATCAGAATAATTTGGCTGCCACTGTCATCAAGCATAAACTGGATCCTGTCTTCAGGGTATTCAGGAGCTATGGGTAAATAAGCCCCCCCAGCTTTTAGGACAGCCATGATCCCTATGATCATTTCCGGGGAACGTTCTACCATAATTCCCACTACACTATCAGGTTTTATTCCCTTTTCTCTTAATTTTCTGGCCAGTTGGTTTGCCTTTTCGTTTAGCTCCCTATAAGTCAGCTGTTTATCTTCAAACACTACAGCAATATTATTGGGTGTCTTTTCTACCTGCTCTTCAAACAGTTGATGTATAGTCTTATCCTTAGGATACCGGACCTTTGTATCGTTAAAGTCATATAGTATTTTCTGCTTTTCTTCCTGTGAAAGCATATCAATTTCTGACAACCTTTTTCCAGGATAAACCGTTATCTCTTCCAGAACATTAAGGTAATGGGCTGCAAACCTTTCTACAGTCTCTTTCTTGAACAGCCTTGTGGCATATTCCAAATCAAATGCAATACCTTCCTGGGTTTCCCGAGCATTTAATGTCAAGTCAAATTTGGATATTCTAAATTCATTTGTATAGGGTATAAACTTAAGCCTATCTATCTTCAATTCTGATGAGCCGGTATTTTGCAATACAAACATAGTATCAAAAAGAGGATTCCTGCTCATATCCCTCTTTACATTAAGCTTTTCCACCAGTTCTTCAAACTGGTAGTCCTGATTTTCATAAGCCCTTATAGAGTTTTCCCTTACTTCCTTTAGAAACTCAGCAAAGGTCTTTTCTCC
Source organism: Paenibacillus sp. JJ1683 (assembly GCF_053006485.1). Lineage (NCBI taxonomy): Bacteria > Bacillati > Bacillota > Bacilli > Caryophanales > Paenibacillaceae > Paenibacillus > Paenibacillus sp. JJ1683. The sequence goes on along the minus strand of NZ_CM129820.1, from coordinate 2,890,274 downwards.
CTGGGGATAGTTCCTCATGGCTAAAGTATTTACAAACATACCTATTATGTCTTGTAAATCTGTATGAGGTCTTCCAGCTATAGGGCTTCCCACTATAATATCTTCCTGCCCCGTATACTTAGACAGCAGTATGTTGTATGAAGCAAGCAATGTCATGTAAAGAGTAGCCCCATTATCCCTTGCAAGCTTAATAAGTTTTCCCGTAAGCTCACTGCCTGCTTCAAAACGGATAAAACCTCCGTCAAAGCTTTGAACCGCAGGCCTTTGGTAATCTACTGGCATATTCAGCACAGGAATTTCTCCATTAAATTCCTGGAGCCAGTATTCCTCCTGCTTCTTTATTTTGTCCCCAGCAAATAGTTCCTTCTGCCAAACAGAATAGTCCTTGTACTGTATACGGAGGGAAGAAGGGTTATTTCCTCCATACATATCCATGAACTCATGTACCAGTATATCCATGGACGTACCGTCAGATATGATATGGTGCATGTCAAACATCATGACATGCTTGTCTTTTCCCGTTTTCACAAGGCCTACTCTTAGCAGCGGAGCAATTCCAAGATCAAACGGCTTTATAAATTCTTTTACGATTTCCCTCACTTTTTCTTCGTCAGATTCTAGATACACTACACTAAAACCCACAGGATCATTGATCTTCTGGACGGGTTCACCCTCTATGAAATGGAAAGATGTTCGAAGGGTCTCATGCCTATTTATAAGCTGTTGGAAGGTCTTCTGAAAAAGCTCCAGATCAATACTGCCTTCAACCAGCAAGCTGCCTGGCATATTGTATGCTGTCCCTGCTCCTTCAAACTGATTTAATATATACAGCCTTCTTTGGGCTGATGACATAGGGTAGTATTCCATCTCTTTAGCAGTTTGGATGGATTGATATATACTCTCCTTTGCTTCCTTCATATACCTTGCTATTTCCGCTATAATTGGAGCCTTAAATATTTCCTTAAGAGGCATGTCTATATTGAACTCTTTGTGAATTCTCGCTACAAGGCTTGTAGCCTTTAAAGAGTGTCCACCTAACATAAAGAAGTTGTCATTTCTTCCTATCTTCTTAATTCCAAGGATGTCTTGCCAAATCAGTGCAAGCTTCTCTTCAAATTCGCCTATAGGCGCTTCATACTCTATTCCCGTATTTATATTACCTTCGGGTTCAGGCAATGCCTTCCTGTCTATCTTGCCATTAGCTGTCAATGGCATTTTTTCAAGCTGCACAAAGTATGATGGTACCATGTATTCGGGCAGTTCTTTTAAGAGATGCTCCCTTAGTTCTGATATTGTCAGCTCATTTTCTCCCGCTATATATGCACACAGGTATTTACTGCCCTGATGGTCTTCCTTTGCAATCACCAAAGATTCCTCAATTGAAGGATGCTTTAGCAGTTGTGCTTCTATTTCACCAAGCTCTATCCTAAAGCCTCTTATCTTTACCTGGTGGTCTATTCTACCCAGGTATTCCATTTCTCCATCAGATAATAACCGGACCAGGTCTCCAGATCTATATAACCTCTCTTCCGGCTTGTACGGATTTTGAACGAACTTTTCCTTTGTAAGCTCCGGTCTTCCAAGATATCCTCTGCAAACTCCGTCTCCTCCTACACAAAGCTCTCCGGCTACTCCAATGGGAACAACTTTCATGTTCTTATCCATTACATATGTTGTAAGGGTTGGTATAGGCCTTCCTATGCTGCTCACATTAGATCTAATTTCTTCCTCTTCTATCTCTTTATATGTGACATGCACTGTTGTCTCGGTTATTCCATACATATTGATGAGTCTAGTCTGCGGGTACTTCTTTCTCCATTCCTTCAACAATGCAGGCTTTAATGCTTCCCCTCCGAATATGACATATCTTATCTTAAGTTCTTTTTCTTCATATGATACTTCTTCATTGGCTATATTATAGAAGGCTGAAGGTGTCTGATTTAATACGGTCACCTTCTCATTCCTTAGAAGTCTCAGATACTCTACATTGCTGCGTGCTGTCATTTTAGGAACTACCACCAATCTGCCCCCATATAACAAGGCCCCGTACATCTCCCATACGGAAAAATCGAAACTCATAGAATGAAACATAGTCCATACATCATTTTCGTTAAAATCAAACTGCATTTTACTGTTAAATAACAGCCTTACTATGTTTCTATGCTCTATCATTGCCCCTTTGGGTTTACCTGTAGAGCCTGAGGTATATATTAAGTAAGCTAGATCGGAAGGTTTATTTACCTCCGATAAGTTATATTGTTCATCTGAATATTCCTGCTCATCTTCTAAATTTATTACTGTACCTATTGATGTATATTTGTCTATAAAATGTGATTGGGTCAACAGGATCACTGCCCGGCTGTCTTCCAGCATATGACTTATTCTTTCCTCAGGATAATCTGGATCTATGGGAAGATATGCCCCTCCTGCTTTTAATACCCCTAGGATTGCTACTATCATCTCAAGTGAGCGTTCTGCCAGAATACCTACGATACTGTCCGGTTTGACTCCTTTAGCCCTTAATACATGGGCCAACCCATTTGATTTTTTATTGAGTTCACTAAATGTAAGCTTTTTACCCTCAAATACCACAGCTACATGATCAGGGTTCTTCTCTGCCTGCTCTTCAAAAAGCTGATGGATAGTCTTGTTTTTAGAATACTGTGCCTCTGTAGCGTTAAAGGTATATAGGATTTGCTGTTTTTCTTCCTGTAACAGTACATCAATTTCCCACAACCTTTTTTCAGGGCATGCAGTTATCTCTTCAAGAACGGTAATGTAATGGGTTCCAAACCTTTTTATTGTCTCCTTCTTAAACAGCCTGGTACAATATTCAAGGTTAAATGTTATACCTTCTTGACCCTCTACCACTTCAAGCATAAGGTCAAATTTTGCCTTTCTGCCTTCCAGCCAGTTGTTGTATTGTTTGAAGTTTATACCCGATGCTGCAAATTCTGTCTTGTTTGAAGTGCGCAGTGCAAACATAGTGTCAAAAAGAGGATTCCTGCTCATGTCCCTCATGAGATTAAGTTTTTCTACAAGTTCTTCAAACTGGTAGTTCTGATTTTCAAAAGCCAAAAACGCATTTTCCCTTACTTCCTGCAAGAATTGGACGAAGGTCTTTTCTCCCTCAGGATAGTTCCTTATGGCCAAGGTATTTATAAACATACCAATGATACCCTGCAGGTCAGCATGGGGCCTTCCGGCTACAGGACTTCCAACTATGATGTCTTCCTGTCCAGTGTATCTGGACAGGAGTACGTTATATGCAGCCATCAGTACCATGTATAAGGTAGCTCCATTATCTGTTGCAAGCTTATTTAGTTTGACTGAAAGTTCAGGGTTTATTTCAAAGCTTACAGCATCTCCTTCAAAACTTTGTACCGCCGGTCTTGGATAGTCAGTAGGCATATCCAGTACCGGTATATCACCCTTAAATGTCTGGAGCCAGTATTCTTCCTGCTTCTTTATTGAGTCTCCGGCAAACATCTCCTTCTGCCATACAGAAAAATCCTTGTACTGTATCCGTAGTGGCAAAAGGGTCTTCCCTTGGTACAAATCCAAAAACTCACTCATAAGTATATTGACTGATATACCATCTGATACTATGTGGTGCATGTCAAACATCATAACACGCCTGTCTTCGTTCGTTTTTACAAGTCCTACTCTCAGTAATGGAACTTGGCTAAGATCAAAGGGCGTTATGAATTCTTTGACTATTTCTGCTGCTTTTTCTTCATCCAGTTCCAGGTACGTAATACTGAAATCCACGTAATCATGAACCTTTTGTACTGGTTCACCCTCAACCATATGAAATGATGTGCGCAGAGCCTCATGTCTTTTTACTAGCTCCTTGAATGCCTGTTCGAAGCGTACTGCATCAATGTTTCCTTCCAGCAGTACGACGCCTGGCATGTTATATGCAGTACCTGCTCCTTCAAGCTCGTTTAGTATATACAGCCTTTTCTGGGCAGATGACATAGGGTAAAATTCCTGCTCTCTGGCAGAAGGTATTCCAGAAAAGGCATTTGGCGTATATTTTGAAACATCTTTTCCTTTTTCTTTTAGCATCGTCTCAAATAGCTTTCTTTTTTCTGGAGAAAGAGATTCTATTCTTTTCATCAAATTATCCATAACTTCGTCCCTCTTCTCAATTTCATCTCTTTTAATTCCTATTTATAGATTTTCAATCATGCTTAAAATTTCTTCGATTTCCACTGTATCGTTAAGTCTATTTTTAATACTTTTTGCTATTGCCGAAATTGTAGGACCCATAAACACTTCTTTTAATGCAAATTCTATGTCAAATTCTTTATGAACCCTTGATACAAGATTGGTTGCCTTTAATGAGTCTCCTCCTAATTCAAAGAAGTTATCATTTACTCCAATCTTCTGGACTCCAAGGATTTGGCTCCATATCAGTACAAGCTTCTCCTCAATTTCACCGAATGGTGCAGCATAGTCTACCCCTGTATTAATATTTCCATCAGGTGCAGGCAGGGCATTTCTATCTACCTTGCCATTCGCTGATAAAGGCAGTTTTTCCAACTGTACAAAATATGAAGGGATCATGTAGTCTGGCAGATCTTTGGAGAGATACTCCCTTAATTCCGGTATTGTCAATTCACTTTCTCCAACTATATATGCACAGATGTACTTGTTCCCTTGGGGGTCTTCCCTTGTTGCTGCCACAACTTCTTTTATTGAAGAATGTTTTAGAAGCTGAGCTTCTATTTCTCCAAGCTCTATTCGGTATCCGCGGATCTTAACCTGATGGTCTATTCTGCCCAGGAATTCGATATTCCCGTCAGGCAGCCATCTTCCCAGGTCTCCTGTTTTGTACAGCCTTATCCCCTTTTCTTCTCTGAAAGGATCTTCAAGGAATACATGGGCTGTTTTTTCAGGGTCATTTAAATAACCCCTTCCTACACCTGTTCCAGAGACGCAGATCTCTCCTTTTACTCCGATAGGGCACAGGTTCATGTTTTTATCTGTTATATATAGATTCATATTTTGTATAGGCTTGCCTACAGGAATGTTCTCTCCTTCATGAGCAGCTTCCATAGTATATAGAGTAATATCGTCCGCTGCCTCTGCAGGTCCGTAGGCATTAACTACTTTAGTATTTGGACATAGGTCAAACCATTTCCTTACTATGTCGGATTTTACGGTTTCTCCCGTTATCAGCAAGTAATGAAGTTTTTCCGGTTTATTCCCTGTATTTTCCACATACTCAAGCATTAAAGCAAGGTATGAAGGTACCACCTCAAGGACCGTTATGCCATCTTCTATGATCCGATTCGTAAACCTTGCAACATCCTTTACTATTTCATCTGGATAGATGATAATTTGAGCTCCTATGGTTAGGGCTGCAAAGAACTGCCATACAGATACATCAAAGTATTGAGGCGAGTTCTGGGATATTATGCTGTTGTTAGTTATACAAAGTTCCTTTATTTCCGCATGGATGTGGTTTATCATGCCAAGATGCTCTATCATAGCTCCCTTTGGTACACCAGTTGAACCAGATGTATATATAACATAGGCCAAACTATTTATGTCTATATCTAGATCTAGGTTTTCGCCACTTTCAGCCTCAATCTCTTTTTCACACTGGTCAAGGTATATAATTCGGCCTTTATAGTTCTCACTAAGCTGCTGGGTCACATAATCTGATAAGGTCAACACATAGGCAGCTTTAGATTCCTTAAATATATCAAGCACCCTTTGTGTGGGGTATTTTGGATTTACAGGTATGTAAGCCCCCCCTGCTTTCCATATACCAAGTACCGATTCTACAAATAAGGGTCCCCTCTCCAGCATGACAACTACGGCTTCTTCTCTACCAGTGCCAGCCTTTAACATGTACCTTGCTATCCTGTTTGCCCTTTGGTTGATCTGGCCATATGTAAATCTACGGCCTTCATACGCTACTGCTATATTGTCTGGACGTACTTTCGTCTGCTGTTCAAACAGGTGGTGTACCGTCAGGTGATGTTCAAATTCAACCTTCGTATCGTTAAAGCCGTATATTATTCGCTCCTTTTCTTCTTGGGATAACATATTGATTTCTGATAGTTTTTTTTCAGGGTTTGAGGTTATCTCTTCAAGGATATTAAAGTAATGCTGAACAAGCCTTTCTACCGTCTCCTTCTTAAACAGACGTGTAGCATATTCCATCCATAATATTATATTATGACCATCTGGTATCAACTGGAATGTTAGGTCAAATTTTGATGTTTTACTTTCAACCGGATATTTGGAATACTTTAATTCACCACGATGTTCCATAATATGCTCATCAGAAGGAACAATATTAAACATAACAGTAAATAAAGGATTTCTGCTTGAATCTCTCTTTACGTTAAGTTTTGTCACAAACTGATCAAACCTGTATTCCTGATTTTCATATGCTTCTAAGGAGCTTTCTTTTACTTCTTCCAAGAACTCAGTAAAGGCCTTATTTCCCTCTGGGAAATTCCTTAATGCCAGGGTATTTATAAACATCCCCAGTATTCTTTCAGTATCAAAATGAGTTCTTGCCGCTATAGGAGTACCAATAATTATGTCTTCCTGTCCTGAGTATTTATACATTAGTGTATTTAATGCCGCAAGAAGTATCATATACACGGTGGCTCCTGTTTGGGAGGAAAGTACATTTAATTTATCCATCAAATGACTGTCTAAATCAAATAGCAACCTATTTCCTTCAAAGCTTTGAAGGAGAGGCCTAGGATAATCTGTAGGCATATCAAGGATAGGAATTTCACCCTTGAACCTATTAAGCCAGTATTCTTCCTGCTTTTTGTAAACCTCAGTGCTAAACAAGCCATTCTGCCACTGGGCAAAATCCTTATATTGCACCTCCATTGCCGGAAGGCTTTCACCACTTAATATAGAAACTATTTCATCAAAAGTCCTGATTATTGAAGTTCCATCCGAGACTATATGATGTACATCAAGCAAAAGTATTTGCCTGCTAGCATGGATTTCTATAAGACCTACTCTTATTAAGGGTGCTTTGCTTAAATCGAACGGTCTTACAAATTCATCGATTATTTTCTCTACTCCGTCTTCCTCAGACTCAAAATATTCTATAGTAAAATCAACTTCATCTTGTATCCTTTGCACAAGCTCCCCATCAATCATCTCAAAGGATGTCCTAAATGCTTCATGCCTTTGTATCAATGTTTTTAATGCTTCCCCAAGGGCAACCCTTTCAATCCCACCTTCAAATAAAATTCCCACAGGTATGTTATACCCAATGTTGTTACCCTCAAGATTATTAATGATATACATCATCTTTTGTGCAGATGAGGTTTCATAGTACTCTTTTTCAGAAACTTTAGGTATTCTTTCAAGCTCAGCCTTACCCATATTTAGGGAATCCTGTTCTGAAATCTTTCCCGATCCGTATAGCTTTGATATCATTTGCTCGGAAAGATCGTATATGCTGGAACCCTTAAGAAGTTCTACTATGGAAACAGGTGTTTTAAAGGCAACCTCCATCCTGTTTTTTATTTCGGTGGCCATTAATGAATCCATCCCAAAAACAGTTAGTGGTTGTTTGGTACTTAGATCCTCAGGATTATAACGCAAAACCTTCGCTACTATTGTTTTAATATGCATTTCAACGATATTCTGCCTGCTCTGTATTGGAGATGAAATAATATCCTCCAGGATATCAACATCCACCTTTGATTTATTTATATTCTCTTGTTGTCCTGACTCATCTTGCAAAAGAGTTTTAAGCACATGTGGAGAACTCATGGGTGAGAACCATTTTTCCCCAAACGTTTGCCACGAGAGTATAGGTAGAACCACAGACTGTGCAACAGCTTCTCCAACAAGGTGCTCCATAGCCCTAATTCCCTTTTCTACCGTTACAGATTCTATGGATTTTTGTATATAATACTCCGGATCACGTTCCATAAACCTTGCAGCCATTCCAACCTCTGACCATGGTCCCCAATTGATACTCAGTGCAGGAAGTCCTCTCGATAAACGGTAATGTGCAAGTGAGTCCAAAAAGGCATTCCCAGTTGCATATGCTCCCTGGCCTGGTGAACCAAATACAGAAGCAACTGAAGAAAATAAAATAAAGAAGTCAATAGGCCGTCCCTCTGTCATACGGTGAAGGTTCCATGCACCATTTACCTTAGGCGAAAGGACCCTATAAAAAGTCTCATCTTTACTAACCTCAAGAAATTGATCATCCGTAATACCAGCAGAATGTACAACACCTCGAATAGGAGGCCTTTCTTCCTTATCAAAATCTTTAAAAAATCCAGCAAGCTTTTCCTCATCAGTTACATCCACTGATCCAATATATACTGTTGCCCCCTGGGACTCCAGCTTACGAACAAACTCAATCCTCTCTGCAAGGCTGCTGCCTGGCTCTACATTGTTCCATTCAGAACGTTTTGGAAATTCTCCGCGTCCAAGCAGTACCAGATGTCTTGCTCCCTTGGCAACCATCCACTGGGCTGTAATCATACCTATGCCACCAAAAGCACCTGTAATAACATAACTTCCATCGGGGCGAAGATGTACGGGTACTTGATGCTGCATATCAATCCGCAGTTTATCGATTCTTGCTGCAAGTCTATTCCCATTACGGAAAGCAATTTGGTTCTCTCCATTACCTAAGACTTCTTTTAACAGCATTTCCATTTCACCCGCATTGGCCTCTATGTCAAGGTCTACAAGGCCTCCCCAATTTGAAGGCAACTCATGGTAACCTATGACGGTGCCAAGGCCCCATACCAACGACTGTAAGAATGCAGAATTTGGAGTAGCCCTGTTGATCATTTGGGCTCCTCTTGTAATAACCCACAGTTTAAAATTTAATCCCAGATTTGTGGTTGCTTGTACCAGGTGTTTTAATACAAACAGGTTTTCAAAACAAGCTTTTTCTATAGCTGTATTACTAACTTCCTGGATCTCAAGGATATTGAGGCTCCACATATATACAATACCTGTTAGCTTCGTTTTAATTTTTGAGAATTCATCAAACAACGCTCTAAGATCCTCAATGCTTCGAGGGTTTATATATATCTCACGCTCTTCATACTGCCAACCAAAATTCTCACCAGGATATACCATAAAGCATTCTTCTCCCCTTTTTTCAAGGAGATTTGCCAGTTCTTTTCCTGCTGCTTTATGATCCACAAAAATAAGCCATGCTCCAGAGTTAGCAGCAGCTGTGCGGGTATCAACTTCTTCACTTTTTAGAAGCTCCCAGTTTATCTCATAAAGATAATCCTTAACTCTTCCAGCATCAGACCCTCCACTATTTCCAAGTTCCTTAGTTCTTATGCCCAGTATTTCGGCGATTAGATTTCCGTCCTCACTATATAGACGGATGTTGGCGTTCAAATTATTATCTTTCCTATCTACCATCTGCGTATGACAAAGCATGACAGGCTCCGGCCTTCCATAAAGCTGCACCCTGTCTATTCCTACAGGTAGGAATGATTGGCCTTCGTTATTTTCATCTTCATTAAGTGGTGCAACTGCCGCAATGGTAACCTGGAAACAGGCGTCCAATACCGCCGGGTGAAGACCGTAGATAGAGCTATCAATCTCCAGTATTTTAGGGATCTCGATCCTGCCAAGAGCTTCGTTATCACCTTTCCATATCTTGTCTATACCTTGGAAATAAGGACCATAATGGAAACCCATTTGATAGAAGGTTTTATAACATACTTCTTTTCCGTATTCTTTGGTACAATTGCCAAGTATTTGAATCAACTCATCTTTAGCAGTGATCTTTATGTTTTGCCGTTTTCTTATTGTGCCGGATGCATTGCATGTCCAAGTCTTATCTTGTCCCGGTATCCTGCTTGAAATCTCGAATTTTGCGGTTTTTGGATCCAAAACCACCTGCACCACAGGTGATACTCCTTGATTTAAAAATAAAGCATTTTCAAACTTTATATCTTCAACTGTATAAAAACCCTCTCCAAAATAGCTTCTGGCACAAGCCATTCCCAGCTCTACATACCCTGCTCCGGGGAAAACTTCTATACCTTGTATTTTATGATCAGAAAGATACGTCATATAGGTAGTATTAAGTTCAATCTCCCATATAGGGCTGGAAGTTTTCAAACGGCGTCCTAAAAACTTGTGCTTATTTTTTCCCTGCCTAAATTCACTTGATTCCTGCGTTTCCATCCAGTATTTATCCCATTGCCATGGATAAAGAGGGAGACTTACAAACTCACCTTGGTACCGGTAAATCTTGTTCCAATCTATAGGGTATCCCAGTGCATATAGATTCCCTAAGTTCTCCAGTATTGAAACCTGTTCGTTTTCATTTCTTTTTATAGAGAACAACTTCTTACCTTCAACGTTTTTAGCTGACAGACAATCAGAAATAGAAGCTGCTAAAACAGGGTGAGGGCCCACCTCAATAAATAAGTTATAATTCAACGAAATCATTTCATACATTGCTGCTTCAAAACGTACCGGCTCTCTTACATTTTTATACCAGTAATGTCCATCACACTCTGTACCCGTCAGCATTTTCCCTGTAACCGTGGAATATATCGGTATCCCGGCAGGCTGGGACTTTATTCCTTTTAATGCCTCCAATAGCTCCTGCTCATATGGTTCCATTTGGTAACTGTGATACGCTACATTGACCTTTAAAAGCCGCGCAAAAACCCCCTTATCCTGCAACTGTTTTTGGATCTGCTCAAGGGCATCAGGATCACCTGACAAAGTTACCGAATTTGGGCTATTGACTGCTGCCATTGAAACACCTTTTATGTTCTCATCCAGCAGGGCCACAACTTCTTTTTCTGGTAAACCTACCGCCAGCATTGTGCCCTTGTTTACTGCTTTTTGCTGTGCACGGCTTCTGTGAATACTTACCAACATGGCATCTTCAAGGCTGTAAATTCCTGCAACATATGTAGAAGCCACTTCTCCAACACTGTGTCCTACCACCGCATGGGGTATAATACCCAAGTATTTCCATACTTCAGTCAAACCCACCTGAACAGCAAAATTGGTAGGTTGAGCAAACTGGGGCTGGTCCAGACGTGAATTCTCCTCATCGGCGAGAAGTTCCTCCAGTAGAGACCATCCAGCATACTGACGTGTAAGTTTATCGCATTTTTCTATCATATTTCTAAACACAGGGTCTTTTTCAAGGAGCTGTCTGCCCATAGCCCACCATATGGGCCCCATACCTGTATATACAAAAACAGCTTTATTGTACTTTCCTGCCTCAACATTTCCCGCAGACATCCCCTGGCGTGCTTGTCCTTTAATATACGCTTCCAGGTTTCCTGCAAGTTCTTCCTTTGAAGATGCCGAAACCGCTAGTCTATAGTCATGATGGGTGCGCTTTTTGCTCATCATGCTTCCAATATCATATAAAGAAATACTTTCTCCACTTCCATTAATAAAATCAACATACTTTTGCGCATAGTTTTTTAGCGCCTTTTCTGAGCGCGCAGATATGGGAATCATATATGGCCATCCGTTATTTACATTAACTTCAGGAGTACCCTCTTTTTGGAGATCTGTAGCTTCCTCCAAGAGGATATGGGCATTTGTTCCTCCAAAACCGAATGAATTTATGCCAACCAATGCGGGTTGCGGCAAAGGCTCCAGAGTCTGAGGAATTCGTATACATAAATCGTCAAAGGGAATTTTAGGGTTTGGATTCTTAAAGTGCAGATGTGGAGGTATTTGCTTATGCTTTATGATTAGTGAAGCTTTTATCAGTGCGGCAACTCCTGCAGCGGCCTCAAGGTGGGCAATGTTTGTCTTAACAGATCCGACAATACACTTTTTATCTTTTGGCCTGTCTGTTGAAACCACTCGTGCTATTGCATTAGCCTCAATAGGGTCTCCAACCGGAGTGCCGGTGCCGTGAGCTTCAATATATGTTATATCTGAAGGTGATATTCCTGCCTTTTTGTATACCTCCTTCATTAAGTTTTCCTGAGCCTGCCCGTTTGGAACAGTAATCCCGTCTGTGTGGCCGTCCTGGTTTACACCCGATCCACTTATTACGGCATAAATCCTATCTCCGTCTTCGATAGCATCTGACAGGCGTTTTAAAACCACAACGCCGGCTCCTTCCCCTCTTGCATAACCGTTTGCACTGGAATCGAAAGTTTTGCACCGTCCATCGGGAGATAAAAAACCACCCTTACTTTCCGCTATGGTATACTCAGGTGTAGCTATAACACTTACTCCGCCTGCTATTGCGAGATTACATTCATTATTCAATAAACTCCCGCATGCAAGGTGTGTTGCAACCAAAGAGCCCGAACACGCTGTATCTACAGACAAACTTGGACCTCTGAAATCATATATATATGAAATCCTGTTGGACAACATTGTCATCATCATACCCGTTGCCGAATGTGTATCTAAACTTTCAACCGATTCGTTTTTAAATTGTATTGCTTGATAGTCAAGGGTGAAGCCCGCTACAAAGACACCGGTATTGGTTCCTGCTAGCTTGGCCGGATCCAAGCCTCCATCTTCCATTGCTTCCCATGATGTCTCCAGCATCAGTCTTTGCTGTGGATCAAGAAAGGCCGCTTCCCTTGGAGAAATACCAAAAAACAAAGGGTCAAACTCATCTATTTTATCTAAAAATCCACCATGACAGGTGTAATGCTTGCCTGGCTTTGATTTGTCAGGATCATAAAACTTTTCTAAATCCCAGCGGCCTTCGGGTAAATCGGAAGTCATATCTTTTCCCGCAGTCAATGCTTCCCAGAACTCCTCAGGCCCCCTTATTCCTCCTGGCAAACGGCATCCTATTCCTATAATGGCGATTTTATCCATAACTTTCGACCTCCAATACTTTATTTATATTCTCTTGAATAGCTTGTCTGATAATCAACTTTACCAGCCACAGAAACTGTGATTTTATGTGGCCTCTCACAGTAATCCAAGACAGAAAGGTCAGTTTCAGTTAATACCCAATGATCATATTGAAGGGAATTATAAAGTCTGACCTCCCTACCAAGCCTCTTACTAAAAACATAAAATCTATTTCTCCCCATCTCATTCTCTATCTTTCGGACTGGTGAGTACATAATATGCATTTCCTCCAATATTTTGTAGAAGTTTGACATAGTTCTATATATTCGATCTTTGATTAAACACTCCTTTGTTGAAAAAACACCTTTTCTGTCGAATTCTAAAAAAGTATCGAACGGATTTTTTCATGTAAACGTTTGTTGGAAAAGCGTTATTCATCTTCTAAAGTTTGTTTCTGAACAGATAAGCATAGCTGTATCAGTAATGCTATTGCATAAAACTTTTACTTCTCCAGTCAAGTAGGTAACTTAGTGTCATTTCCCAGTCAAGTAGGCAACTTTGTGTCACGAAATAATGACACAAAGTTGCCTACTAAAAACAGAAAAATCCTTATAAAATAAGGGTTTCTTTGGTAGGTAACTTTGTGTCGATGTACAGTTGTCCGTTGAAGTTAACTTTATTGCATTAGTGAACTTAAGATTATTGCATAAGTAAAAATAAAGATAAAGTTGTGGCATAAATCATATCATCCATCCTTTATGCAATAACTTTATCTTCAATAATCATCTACTGAATTACAATTGAACTTAGAGTTAATGCATAAAAAAATCTAAATCCATTTTATTAACCGCTGTCTTCAGATCGTCATCTGATAAATGTGTATATATCATCGTTGTCTGTACTGATAAATGACCTAGTTGATCCTTCAGTTTTGGAACATCATTGTTAGCCTTATGATATCTAGTTGCAAGTCTCAAAGCATGCACATTTAAAGACGGTTTACCATAAAGATTAGCATATTTTTGAATTAACTTTTCTATGGATCTTTGAGTAAGTCTTCGTGTGCCTCCTTTTCTTCCAGCCGGGCATGAAGATCATGTGCTCGCTCTCCCACTCGACGTCACTAATCCGGAACAGATCCGAAATGCGGTTGACCATACGATTGAGAAGTTTAAACGTATTGATGTGCTCGTGAACAATGCAGGTATCGGATATTTTAGCTCTGTTGAGGAAGCGTAGAAGAAGAAACGCGTAAGATGTTCGAAATTAACTTCTGGGGACTCATGCATATTACGAATGCTGTACTTCCCTACATGCGCTCACAAAAAAGTGGTCACATTATAAACTTCTCGTCCATTGGCGGTCTAACTTCCTTCCCAACTCTCGGGTATTATCACGCAACAAAATACGCCGTTGAAGGTATTTCCGAAAGTCTTGCGCAAGAACTGGCTCCTTTTAATATTTATGTGACTTTAATGGAGCCAAGCAGTTTTCGTACAGATTGGGGTGGCCGTTCTTCTGCCAAGACTGAGACAAGCATACCTGAGCTTAAAGAATCTATTGTCGGCCATATGCTGCAAGGTATTCAACTTGGTGCTGGTCAAGAAGCTGGAGATCCTGTAAAGGCTGCTGAAGCGGTTATTAAAGTTGTGGAAACAACGAAACCTCCACTTCGTTTGTTGCTTGGTCAACAAGCCTATGATGCAGCAACCTATAAATTTAACAACATGCTTGCCAGCATAGAACAATGGAAAGAAACAACGATAAACGCAGATTACAAATAATAAAATCACATATTGGCAGGATAGCTAAGGTATTGTTTCTGCTGCCCTTTTCTGTGTATCCACATCTCATCCTTCATTTAGAGCCAGCTAAATAAATCAAGTTTGCAGCATCCTGTTAAATTTTTAACAAGATGCTGCAGTAACTAATTTACATTCGTGATAATTTTTCCTTTATCTCTTTCCATGTGGCTGTGTACTGGTTCTTTAATATGGTATCATCGATATCTGTGATTGATCCCTGAATAAAATGATTCAATTCATTCATAGAATGGTTTTCTGCCCACTGATTTAATTCCTCTACGACTTCCTGCTGATAAATGACAAGGGAGCCATAAACAGTATCATCAATTCCTTGATGAGCAGGTAATTGTATACTCTCTCCCTGATAACGATCCAAAAGCAGAAGAAGCTTTCCAGGTAGCAGCATTTCTGTTTCTGCCAAGCTACGGGAGAGCATATCTCTGAGATACGGAATATCATCGGTTACACCTGTTCCGGATGTCGCTCGGTGGCTCCCGTAAGATTCTACAGTTCCATCGTCGTAAATGTTCAGGTTGAACGGTTTCTTACTGTCATAAGGAAGTATGCTGTCTTTATCCGGGTCAGTAATAATAATGTGCACTGTTCTTGTGAGGTCTGAAGGCAGTTCTTCTTCCAAAGTATGTCCGAGAACTCCCGGATAGCGCTATTCAGTCTTGTCGAAAACCCCTCCGGCATTGAACTTCCGTTTTCTTCATAGGTGAATCGTCTTGAAGTCTGATCGACTGGAACCAAAACATCAGACGTAACATGATTGATGACCAGAGGACTACTAAAATGATTTGCCATTGCAACCGGGGAGAATGCTTCCCATCTTGCGATGTCTTCTTTATCCGGAAAATTATCTAAGATCGGCTCAAACATGCCGGATACCATACCTAGAAACGGAATCGGTAAGTCCATCATCGTTTTCAGCATTTCTTTCGCCGTTATCTCCGCAGTGATCATTTTAAACAGTCCTTTAAGCATGACCCAGCCCATCTTGTTGTTGTTCAATTGGTTTCCTTCGGGAAAATACTGATAAAAATTAAAGTACACATTAGCAATCGGTGAATTCGCGATCGAAGCATTAATCCCCATTTGCAAAGCGTTAAGCATCAGTGTCGTGTATCCACCTGCGCTGCCCCCAACGAGGGCGATTCTTTGATGATCGACTTCTTCCATATGACGAAGCGTATATAAGGCGGCATTATTGAAAACCAGATCATCATCGGTCAGCTGACCGTTGTATTTATTATCAAATTTCGTCGGTGAAGCAACCATCCACCCTTCAGCTAGATACTTGCGCAATTCCACAGCATCCTCGGTCATTTCATAGTGAGGAATATAGATGACGGGGATCGGCTGCTCCGCATCCTTCGGAATATAGAGCCTCATTTGTCGGGTGTCCACTATATTGTCCTTGCTGATGTATTTTATATCAATGGTTCTCTGCTCAATATTTTCAAGAGGATGAAGTCCTTCTTGGGATTGCGCCTGTTGTGCAAATATCTTATCAATATCTAGTTCACTGCTATCAACTTTTGGAGGGAATAACATATTTTTAATTCTCAGTCCCACGATCAAAAGAATGAATATCAATATACACATGCCTATTATTTTAATCATTTTTCTCATTGAATTCTCCTTGATATTTGTTGAGGATGTCTACTGTCTTGTGTCTTATTTTCCTTGAAGTAATATACCTGATCTGAATAAACTGAAAATAAACTGATATGATGATGCCTATAACCAAATAAAACACAAACGGATATTTTTAACTTAATATTTCTGTTCTGTAGCAATCTTACGAAGTAATTCCAACTCAACTAAAAAAGGACTGGAATCCAGTCCTTTATCAGGTATATAACATTGTTGTAATTGTATATAAAAATAATTCATTGACTTCTAATAACATCCTGCCAGTTCGCATTTTCAAGTAACTCTGCATCGTCACCAAAGAATGCGTTACCCGCTTGTACATCACCTTTCAGCCAATACATAAACCAGGCTGTCATATATCCGTCTGCATGGTTCACCATATCGCTGTGGTCAGTGTTTACGCGCCTAGCCATAACTTTGGTTACCGTATCGGGAATATTGGAATAATTCGTATTAAGTGACCAAAGCGGAGTAATTCCTTGCCCTTCTGTAGCCGTTATGTCTTCTGCAGTTCCCGCATCAAAATCTCCCGTACCAGCAACCATGAAGTAAGGGATTTTGATCTTGGATACGTCGTAACTCCAATCGGTTCCCAATTGGCTTTGCTGTCCCCAGAAGCTTGAAGTGGCGCTTGCCGTAAACATAGCTTTGTAGAAATCACGGTTCTCCTGATTGGTTACGGCATTTATTGTTCCCACGCCTCCCTGCGAATGTCCGCCGATCCCAATGTTATCAACATCAATTTTCCCATAAAAATCGCTCTCCCTATCCTCATTCAGCTTTAGCATAAAGTCAAGGCTTGCAGACGATGAAGCTCCCGTTCGAGAATTCAAGTCCTCATTGCCAACAACAATAAACCCCCATGATGCAAGATGTTTAAAAACAGATTTATATTTTGATGCCGGGGTTCCCGTCCCGTTTGCCAATACAACGAGAGGATATGCAGATGAACGATCTTTCATTTCGGACGGATACCAAATTTCATATTTTTTATAGGTATCATTTTCTGCATCGAATTCTACAGAAGAAACCTCATTTGGTCCAAGAGCTGTATATTGTGCCTCTATTGGCTTATCAGTCTTTACAAACTTATAATAATTATCAAAGCGGTATGACTGAAATGCAAACAACGCTATAACTGCCAGAATAATTACAATAACTATGATAAACACAACTAACAATATCCTTTTTAATATTTTCACTATTTCCTCCTGAGTATGATGATAGTTTTTTCGTGTAACAAATGTATCATCAGATAATAGTTGAATCAATAAACCAAGACAAAACGATACATAAAGCATTAAATGTAACATGCTGATAAAAAAAACAGCAAACACCATTAATTAATGTCTGCTGTTTTACACCTTTACTAACATTAAGCTAATATGAAATAAACTATACAACATCGGGTGCATAATTATATACCGGCAAATTATCTGGCAATCGTTTTGCCTTCAAATACGGCATTATCTTCAGTATTCATCCCCTTAATGTCTTAGAAGAAACAATATAAAATATGTCATTATAACAAACATAGAGGGTTTTGCGCCTCTCTCGAAGACACTTCTCCAGATTTGCGCGGGTCAGCGGATAGGCTGCCGTCTCATTGTTCAAAGCGTTCATCAAACCTTCATCAAACCTTCATGGTTTTCCTGCCGCCAGGCATCATGATGTCATTGCCCGTTCGCTGACCACGCTATTGGAATTGAAGCGGTTGGTCTCCTGGTTGTTGCAGACAAAATGCTTGACCGTGGCACCGCAGCCCGGATGTTTCTGGGCTCCCAAGATGATACCAACCGCCAATTTGCCGCTGATAAGAGGATCCTCCGAGAAATACTCAAAGTTCCTGCCACAGAGTGGATTGCGATGGATGTTCATCGCCGGTGCCAGCCACAGGTGCACGCCTAACCGTTTCATCTCCTCCCCCACAATGTCGCCGCACTCCTGGCAAACCGCCGGGTTCCAGCTCTGGGCAAGGGCCGTGCCTACGGGAATGGCCGTACTTCTGCTCGCGGATCTCACCATTGCGATTCTGGCCTGCCGCAGCGGGGTAGATGCCCAGCAGAATATTCAGCAGCGCCTCCGGCAAACACCTAATTTTACAATCAAATGAAAATATTAGATATTCAGAACATCCGGGGGTTTGATGAATTGTACTTCGCTGGACATATATTACCATGAGTATATAAACTGAAAATAAACAAAAGCGTCGTGCTCGTTGTTCACTTCAAGCAGTACATTGTGATAGAATGCCAGTTCAGTTACTAAAGAGTAACGGAAAGGATTGAGGGGAATGTTTCAAATTCTCGTTGTAGAAGACGATAAAAATACGGCCAAATTAATGAAAACTATCATTGGGTCTGCAGGATACGAGGTGTTTTTGACGGAGAATGGCATCGTGGCATTAGAATTATTAGACAAGCAGCATATTGATTTAATTGTTCTTGATATCATGATGCCTCAAATGGATGGATTCGAGTTGACTCAAACGATCCGCGAGAGCAAAAATGATATTCCTATTCTGATGGTTAGTGCCAAACATTTACCGGCAGACAAACGTAAAGGCTTTATGGCAGGAACAGACGATTACATGGTCAAACCTGTGGACGAAGACGAAATGCTACTTCGGATTAAGGCTTTGCTTCGGCGAGCCAAGATCCAGAATGAACGGAAGCTTCAAATAGGAAAAATCACGTTGCAATACGATGAATTATCGGTGTCAAGAGAGAATGAAGTGCAGACACTGCCGCAGAAGGAATTTTATTTATTGTACAAATTGCTGTCGTACCCAGATAAAATTTTCACCCGCATTCAGCTAATGGATGAAATTTGGGGCATGGACTCTGAAACAAGTGATATCACGTTAAATGTTCACATCAACCGTTTAAGAAAGCGATTTGGCGATTATCCGGAATTTGAAATCATATCCATCCGAGGAATTGGCTATAAGGCGGTAAAACATAGTGAGTAGAAGGATAATAAACTTTATCAGAGAGAGATCTTTACGTGGATTTGGACTAACTTTTATGTTTACGTTCATTGTGTTGTTTATTTTGCTCATATCCATTTTTCTTTCGTTGGTCATTGTCGTGTTTTTCGTGTATATCGGACTCTACACTTCCCCTCCAGCCGAAGATCCAAATTCAGGAGGTGGCTTAGTGCTTGTTACATATTTTGTAACAGTGAGTATTCTGGTCAGTATTTTTGCATCGTTGATATTTAGCCGAATCCCGCTCTCTCCCATTCGAAAAGTCATACATGCTTCTGAAGAGCTGGCCAAAGGGAATTTTTCCGTCCGTATTCACCTTAAGGGGCCAAAAGAGTTAAGAAAGTTGAACAGAAGTTTTAATCACATGGCTGAAGAACTCGGTAGTCTTGAAATGCTGCGGTCCGATTTTATTAATAATTTTTCGCATGAATTTAAAACACCGATCGTTTCCTTACGAGGGTACGCGAAAGTTTTGAAAAGAAAAAACTTATCAGATGAGGAACGCAATGAGTATTTGGATATCATCATCAATGAATCGGAACGTTTGGCAGAACTTGCTACAAATGTGCTTCAGTTATCCAAGATCGAAAGCCAAGCCATCATCACTGAGAAAACGACTTTTAACTTAACCGAACACATCCGAACGGTTATTGTATTGTTGGAGCCGAAATGGTCGGCGAAAAATATAAGCTTTCAGTTTGATTCGTCTGAACTGATGGTTACTGCAAATGAAGATATGCTTAGTCAAGTTTGGATCAATCTTCTGGACAATGCCATTAAGTATTCGCCTTCGAATTCCGAGATCACAATCGATATGAATTCGAAGATTCAACATGTTAGTATATCTATTCACAACAACGGTCCAGGGATTGATGCCTATCAGCAAAAACACATATTTGATAAATTCTATCAAGGAGATCCTTCTCACGCCTCCCCTGGCAATGGATTGGGTTTAAGTATTGCGCAAAAGATTGTTATGCTGCATGGTGGGACGATCCGGGTTGTAAGCTCAGATGACACAGGTACAACTTTTGAAGTGATTCTTCCTTCACCCTAGAAATAATCCCATTTTCTCAGCATCTAAATTGAGAAAATGGGATTATTCACTTCTGGAAAATGTCCAAATCCCAACAACCTCAGGAGATTAATTTTTATTTAAATCACGATTTTTCAGAAGTAAAGTCATCTCTTCTGAAGTTTCCTGCATACCTCTAGCAAACCATTCTTCAATCCATCCGAACAATCCATATGAAAAATAAGCTGCTACATAAGCACCGAAGTTTGGATATTCTGGTTTTGGTCCGAATAGTTCTTTGAGTATTTCCTTCAGCAGATAGAACAATTTCCTTTGGCTAAGAAGCAGATAAAAATCTCTATTTTTACTAAAGTGTCCAAACAAACTCCCCAAAAGTTCATCTTCCGATGTACCACCACTATCTTGATATTCCTTATACCAACTGTCTATTAATTTATAAAGATATTCTTTCAGCACATCTTCTTTTTCATCATAATTCCTGTAAAACGAAACGCGACTTACTTGTGCTGTTGAGGTAAGATCACTGATTGAAATCGCCTTAAGTTCTTTCATTTTCAACAAATCAAGAAGTGATTTTGTAATTTGAAGCTTCACATGTGTGTTTTTCAATCTTTTATCTTCCACGTTACATTTTTTCCTTTCTGTATCATTTTCTATCGATTCATTGATTCTGATTTTAACCAATGATACATTTGTTACACAAAAAATGATACGTCTATTTTATGGAGTTCATACAACGGATGTATTCTAGATAAAGGAGAAAATATGATAACAAA
This sequence comes from Paenibacillus sp. JJ1683, assembly GCF_053006485.1. Classification (NCBI taxonomy): domain Bacteria; kingdom Bacillati; phylum Bacillota; class Bacilli; order Caryophanales; family Paenibacillaceae; genus Paenibacillus; species Paenibacillus sp. JJ1683. The sequence continues at coordinate 2,869,214 of NZ_CM129820.1, read as the reverse complement.
GGACCTCTGATCACTCTTGTTAAAATTGTAGTTGAGCCAATTAAGTGACCAATCGATATCAGCTCCCTAGCTTATAGTTCGGTATGTTGTAAAAAGGCCCAAATTCCGGCACGGAAAAAAGTCTGAACATTAGGATAAAACAACTCAAGGGGTAACATCACGAAGAAATTGATAAGGAGATTAAGAGATGACACTTTCACAAAAACGCATGGTTATTCTGATTTTAGTTATCATCGTAGCTGCCCTTTTGGGCCGTCTTGCGGTGCGGGCATTTATGAATTTTTTGCTCGGCGGTACACTGTTTGGAGGTAACTTCTTATGAAAAATGAGAGAAAAGGCAGAAAAAAAATGTTGTGGGGATTTATTTATGTTGGTGTTTTTATTCTTGTGTTCGCGGCTTCAGCAATCATCAAAATGACATACAATCCACTGTCTGGAGAGATGCAGGTTCATTGGAATGACACCGTTGGGCATGTATATTCAGATATCGCCTATGACGATAAGGAGCAAAATAAATTTGATCTCTATGTTCCAGCAGATAATACAAAGAAAAGCTATGGTCTTGTCGTATATCTCCATGCAGGAGGTTTCTCAACTGGTGACAAAAGTGATGACGCCAATATGCTGAAATGGCTTACTTCAAAAGGTTATGTCGCCGCTGGTATTAATTATACGCTGCGTAATGAAAATAATCCCGAAGCCAGTGTATATACTATGTCACAGGAAATCAAAAAAAGTATTCCAGTTGTAAAAGCGGAAGCGGAAAAGTTAGGCTACAATCTCGATAGAATGGCGATATCCGGTGGCTCGGCAGGTGGAACTTTGGCGCTATTGTATGCTTACCGTGATGCGGACACCTCTCCTATTCCTGTAAAAATGGTATTTGAGATGGTAGGACCACCGAGCTTTTATCCAGAGGACTGGGCTACCTACGGTTTGGATCAGAATCCAGAGGCAGCAGCAAATTTATTCAGCGTTATGTCTGGTAACACGATTACAACAGATATGATAGGAAAAGCAAGCTATGATACAGCAGTCAAAGATATTTCACCGTTTATGTGGATTGATAAAAATTCTGTACCAACGCTAGCTGCCTATGGAAAATACGATAAGGTCGCTCCGTTCGGAACAGTAAAATATCTGATCAACGCATTGGAAGAAAACAATGTTCCCCATGATTATTTCGAGTTTCCTCATTCGGGGCACGGTCTGCAAAATGACAATAAGCTATATTTAAAATATATAGAAAAGTTGAATGAGTACCTGGAACGATATATGGGGAGTGAATAAGACAGATTAGATCCGCTGTTCTGTTTGAGACAACAAAATGTGACAGATTTAGAGAAGGTACTATTTTTAAAAACTACCTTCTCTACTATCCAAAGTGAAAACGAAAAACTTAAGAATAACCGTCAAAAAAGCAGGTTTATTAATTAAATTTGAAGTTTAATATTTCCTAATTCATTACGCTTAAGGTTACTATTCATATATTACGCTTAACAAGACAATATCTCTTTCAGGTTATACGGCTTCAACATATGTCTGAGCAGGCTTTTCCGCCCGTGTTTATCTCTTCTTGAGTCTTTTTGTCATATGAAATGAGAAATCGTACTTCATTATGCTACCTATTCAAGTTAACTACATATGCTTTTTATTTAGATATATAACTAAACTAATCGGTAATTGGTCTATGCTTACATCAGTTTATTTTCAGTTTATTCAGATCAGGTATACTACTTCAAGGAAACAAGGCAGACAATCCACAAGACCTACGCTAAATTTATAATTTATTGAGAGTTAAGGAGATTTACGTGCATGAAAAAGATGTTGAAAATTACTGGTTGTATTATTTTTATCATTGCAGTATTGATTGCCGCTTTGTTGATTTACTTAGCAAATAATCCTGCCGTTCCGAATAATTATACGGAAACAGTCAAAACAGGCGGCGAGTTGGAAGCAAAGTATATAGCTATGGGTGAGCACGAGGTAAGTTATTTTGAAAGTGCCGCTATGATGTCATTTAAGAAATATGAGATTTTTTTTCCGGCGGATATATCCGAAATGAATAGATCGCTCCCCGTTGTTGTATTTGTCAACGGAACAGGGATCACAGGCTCTAAATATCAGGCACTGCAAAAACATCTTGCCTCTTGGGGATTTATCACAATTGCCACAGAAGAAGAGTATGCATGGAATGGGTTTTCCGCTGAAATGTCTGTTCGGTATCTTGAGCTTTTGAATGAATACAAAGATAAAATCAATGGTGGGGATAATGTTTTTTATAAGAAGATAGACCTCGACCATATTGGTATTACCGGACATTCACAGGGCGGCATCGGTGTAATAAACGCTATTACAAATCAGAAGCATTCTGACATCTATAAAGCTGCTGTAATGTTGAGTTCCGCGAAGACCGTGATGAGCGAAGCTCTGCAATGGACATCTGATCCTACGCTCATCAAAGCACCAACTATGATTTTTGGTTCCACTGGCAACACAGATGAGCAGATTGCACCTCTGGAAAGCCTGCAAAAACTTTATAATGACATCCCCAATAATGTCACAAAAGTGATGGCAAGAAGAAATGATGCCGATCATGGGCAAATGCTTTACTATGCAGACGGATATGTAACCGCATGGTTTATGTACTATCTTAATGGCGATACCGAAGCAGGAAACGCATTTTTCGGAGAGAATGCTGAAATTCTATCTAATGCAAACTTGCAGGATATTAAAAAAAACCATTAAGGGATTTGTGAAAGATTCGTGAGCGGTTTTCCACCCCTTACATTTTCGGGCAATGGTTGATTAAATCAAGCGAACGCTCCAAAGCCACATCGGATACTTGGGCAAAGTCTGTGCCTTTAGGAAAGAACGGTACAGTCTAACTCTCAATTTTCGGCATTGTATATGACCGACCAGATGCTGGAGATTACGAAATTTACTCATTCGCATTAACGATTCCAGGTTTCCAAATATGAAACCGGAGATATTACACTGGATATCGATACGCTCTATGCCATAGCAATTGCATTAAATGTACAGGTAGAGCAGTTGTTGCACACTGAGCCCAAAAACCGTTTGATTAGCAAAAAAGGCGTCCCTTCAGCTGAATATTAAACCATACCACGAAACCTTTCTCTGACTAAGGTTAGAATTTATTATTTTTTCATTAATGTGCGCTCACCAAGCCATAATCCTATGGTTTCAGCCAAGGGATTATGGCGAATGAGCATTAAATTAATTACACTCTAATCTCCCATCCAAATAAAAATTGATTCAGCTTCGTTTTACAAGTACCTGCCCTTTTCCTTTGCCATTTCGAATGACAAGCTATCTGAGTATTCGGTTTGTTTGGAGTGACTACAGGACTCACGTATTAACAAGAGTCAGTTGTTGGTTTTCTTCTTTACCTGAACAGGTACATTAAAATCATCTACGTTGATATGTCCAAACCCGCCTTTGGATTGGTCGACCACCTTTATATAAAGCTCCTCGCCGATATAATCTGACGCATCCCAAATCTTGCGTTGATATTCTTCATAATTGGTTGCTGTCTCTTTAAATAACTCTTTGCCGTCCGACGCCCGAACCAGCGCAACATACAGACGATCTATATCCCGGCCGCCGCTGATAAGGAAGTTGATCTTACCGTTCCCACCAAGGACGAAATTTTGAGATCTTAGCGCTCCGGTTAAGCTGTCGCCGCCGGCTTGCTCGTTGAAGCCCCACAAATGGTAGCCGCCCGGAATTTTATGCGACGGGTTGAAGTAAATGTTGTCCCAGAAGAACCGGGTATTGGTCACATGGACATTCTGGAAGGCGTCTCCTTCCGTTATCCACCCTGTTAAGTCGCCCGTAGCAAAATCATGGTTAGGCAGCTCTGTAATATCCTTATACACAGAATTATCCCACTTATCGGGTACATAGACCGGAGCAGCCGGTTTACCCGTTAAGGCATTCATATCCCATACTTGCATGGATTTGATATTGATATCGCCATCGGCCCAGATCTGTAAGCCGAGGGAGTCGTATCTGCCTACATAGACACGAGTTGTCAGCTTCTTCTTGTAATTTGCAAATGCTTCAATGACCGAGCGATCGAGAAAGATATGGAGTTTCAAGTTCTCTCCTTTAAGATCTACATATCCTCCTTGAATGCCGTCCACACGCACATCCGGATCAATGCTGCTCTTGGTTCGATCCACGTTAAATGTCCCGTTCTTCTTGTCGTAGTAAATGAGCGTCTCTTCTTGGCCTTTTTCCGAGCGTCGCACCTTGAGACCAAATTTCTGGGCTTCACGCGGATCAATCTCCATCACAATCTCTAGTATGTCGCCTTTGACATTCTTAATCAATTGATTAGCACTCTCCAAATTTTTGTCCGAAAAATCAACCCACTTTTTCCCTCGAAGGTTCTGTAGTTCTTTAATCGGTTCGATATGCAATTTATCATGCTTATCGAGGCTTAGGGAAACCGGCAAAGATAAATTATGAGCCCATCCGGATTGATATTCGGCTTGCGGTGTTCTTACATTTTGCACCATGGAAAATACGACCGTTCTTCCGTCGGGTGTGACCAGACCGCTCTCTGCGGTTAAATAGCCGTCACCTACATCCATTTTGGAGGGTGCCTCCTGATCAGGAATAAATTTAAAGTTATCCCGGTCCCAGGTCCCGATCCAGTAAAAGACCTCAACATCTCTTTGCACATCGTTCGCTGGAGGAACATGCTCCGGCTTTTCATGGGGATTAATCATGAAAATATATTTTTGCTTGCCCGTACTATCCGTGCCTAACGGCAATAACACTGGTAGCTCCCATACCGTCCCCAACTCCGGATAACGGCTTCTGTCACTAACGTATAACGGACCCTTATATTCCCAATTGTACATATCATCGGATACATACACCAAAGCTGTGCCGCTGCTGAAGTCTGGAAGACCAGATGTCACTAGCTGATACCACTTGTCCACCTCTTTGTCGTACCATACAAACGGATCGCGGAACTCGTTGTGAATGCCTTTTCCGTTCTGCTCCGTTACCGGTATAGGATATTTCACCCATTTTTCCAAATAGGGATCGGACAAATCCGCCGGAGTTGCCAACCCTGTTCTTTGGTTCGGCGACAAGGAGTCGTTGCCAGCGGTATAGAACAGAACAGGATTGCCGTTTCGATCATACGCTGCACTGCCTGACCACGTGCCGTCCGGATCTAGGGTGCCCGCTTCGGGCGCAAGAGCAGGTCTTACATTTTCCCAGTTCACCATATCGTCACTCACCCAATGCCCCCAGTGGATTTGATGCCAGAATGGACCTTGCGGGTTATGTTGATAAAATAAATGGTATTTGCCGTTATAATAAATCGGTGCATGTGCTTCATTCATCCAGTTTTGCGGAGGCATCGCGTGGTACTGGGGACGATGCTGATCTCCGTCAAACACACTTGGATCCTCATCAATGTCCGCATTCGGAATTTTCGGAATTGAACCTCCATGAAGCGCCTTCACGCTCTCATATCCAGCAAGTATCTCCTGGTTCGTAAGGGCTTTATTATGCAGCTTCACTTCATCTAGGAGTCCGCTGAACATATTGAAAGAGAACACCCCTGCTAACTCTACAGGTTTATTATTTTTCCCGATAACCAGGCTTTCGGTAGATGGTGTGATCGGAACGTTGACGGGGGTTGCTTGGGAAGCCACTTCCTCACCGTTTAGATATAATTTAATTTTTCCATCTTCTTTACTGAAAGTAGCGACCACATAATTCCACTTGTATTTTTCCAACGGGTGATCCTTTACCCATACCTGAATCCACTGACCGCCAATGCCTACTTGCATCGACCATGTACCGTGCCGATACATACCAAGAGAAAAGCCTTCCGCTTTATCTTGATCGGATTGGTTTACGATCGCAGACAACTTGTTTCCGTCTCCCCACTCATAGCTACGCGGTGCAACCCAAGCTTCGATGGTTAACGCGTCGCTTACAGGCACAGTATCGTTTGCATTGACCTCAATATAATTCGAGTATCCATCGAACAATAAGGCGCCGCCTTTTATTCCACGCGGAGTCCATCTCGGATCCTTCGATGCCATATACCTGGCGTTGCTAAATACATAGTTCACATCGTGCCTAAGATTGTGTACCTTCTCCAACGCTTTCTTTCCTGCGCCTTCATCAAGGTTTAAGTGGAAAATAGTACCCTTACCACTTGCTTGGAAACTATCAACGGCAATGCTGGCTTCATTGGAATGATCGACAACCTTTACATAGAGCTTATTATTGTAGTGTTCTTGCACTTTCCATGAGATTTTCTCGTTCGCGCTAACATTCCCGGTTTTCATAAGCAATGTGTTGCTGTTCGCATCGTAAAGTGCAACATAGGCGTTTTCTGGTTTGAGGATATCCAAAATAGTAAAGTTAATTGTTCCGGTTCCCTGAAGCGTAAAAGTATTAGAAGTGATAGAGCCCTTTCCTTGCATGGAGGATTTGGCAAAGAAGTTCCCTTCTTTGCTCGCATGAGCTTCATTAGTCACTTCAAAAGCATCTCCCTCAACAGTCCAGCCATCGAGATTTCCGGTTTCAAAGCTTGGATTATCGATTTCATAGCGCTTGAAATCCGGCTTGATATCCGTCGCAACAATTCCTTCAGCTGGCTCCGACTCATGGTACATGGAGAATTCGTCCGCAAAAATGACTCCCCAATCCGAGGTTGCATTATCGACGACCTCCACATACAGTTTCTTGCCCAAATATGTGGAAAGATCCGCCTTGTATTGCACCATATTGGCAAGCCGCATGCCCAGCGCGGGATCTGGGAAGCCAACGTCGGCGAATGCGCTATTTCCGTATCGGGCAATAACTTGTCCCGTATCGATTTCCACAATATTTATAAATACCTTGTCTGGGTTCTTTGCACCGCCAAGCCTGAAGCTGATCCAGCCGCTGCCGCCCAGCTCGAAAGTGCTGGAATGAATTATACCTGTCGCAGATTCGTCATACTTCCAGCCGTTTAAATGATAAGCTCCTTCCTGGTTATACGATATTTTTTCCGCCCACCAAGTCGTTTCGTCGGTTACGCTATTCGGACCGAACGCCTCGCCATTGACAACGGTCCATCCCGTCAAATCTCCTGTTTCAAATCCAGGATTCCGGATTTGATAGACTGAATCCGTAACTGACAATCCCATGTCATTCTTAGGAATATTCTTGATTTGATAAATCGCATCCGTAACCGATGATTTCACATCATTCTTAGGAACGAGCGTTTCTCCAGCAACAGTTCTATTTTCGGATGCGACAGAGATTCCCGGAACAACAAGCTGGAGAACCATAGCCCATATAACCATTCCCGATATCCAACATTTTCCACTTTTGACTTTCCTCATTCTCGAGCCTCCTTCGAAACTTGTTATACTTGCGAACATCGATACCTCATTTCGAAATGCTCTCCTTGTACAAAGATGAATAGTCATGAAGAAGGGAGAATATGAATGAAACGTTTCCAAACGGAGGAATGCAAAGTTTCTTGATCATTTGTGCATACCCCATTCGTAAGGAGCGCCTAAACAACCGTCTTACCAAATGGACTGCATATCCCATATATCCAAGGATTTAACAAACGGTTCTCCATCTCCCCAAATCTCGAGTCCCAAAGCATCCATACGGCTCGGATATACCCGGGTTGTCAGGCTTTTCAATCCGTTTGCATAGGCTTCGACCATGGAGCGGTCCAAATAAATGTGGAGCTTCAGATTCTCCCCAAGTAGCTCCAACTTTCCGCCTTGAACCCCTCCGCACTTTTCTCCCGGGTGCAGCGTCGTTTTCGACCGGTCGACCAAGAGCATCGTTTGATTCCAATCATAATACAGCAGAGTTTCTTCCTCTCCGTCCGGCGTACAACGGACCTTGATTCCGAATTTTTTGGCGCTGCTGGGCTCCAATTCCAATTGAATCTCAAGCATGTCACCATGAACATTCCTAAGCTGCACATTACTTTCAGCCAATGACTGGTCCCGAAGCGATAGCCGCTTAGGGCCACGCAGCGATTGAAGCTCCTGAATCGGCTCTATTCCCAGACGCCCGTCATCCCTCAAATACACGCTTAACGGCAAGCCTCCGTTATGAGCCCAACCCGACTTATATTCCATCTCGGACGTCCGGTCGCCTTGGGCTATCGTAAAGACGATATTTCTGCCGGTCTTCGGATCAACCATTCCGCTCGGTCCGGTAAAATGGAAGTCCCCGACATCAATCAATTGAGGCTCATCTTGATCGGGGATGAACGAAAGATTTTGCTTGTCAAGTTGTCCGATCCAATAGAACACCTCGACATCCGCTTCCTTCCCCACAGGGCTAACAAGCAGGAGATGTTTGTTCACCCCCTGCTTGTCCCTGCCAAGGGGAAGAAGCACAGGGAGCTCCCAGATGGGTCCAAGGTAAGGAAACTTCTGAATATCTGCTTTAAAAAACGGCCCTTTATACGTCCAATTCAGCATATCCTGTGACGCAAATGCCAGTGCTGCTCCTCCTTCGATTCCGGACCCGACCAGAGCATACCAACCGTCATCGTCCTTCCATACGAATGGATCTCGGAAATCCCCAAATGCGCCCATTCCCTTCTTCTGCACGATCAACGGCTCTGGATGTTTGACCCACTGAACCAGATCCGGGTTTCCGTCAAGGGTATAAGTACTTCGGGCAAGCGCTACGCTCTGATTCGGAGAGGCGCTGTCATTACCTGCCGTAAAGAACAAGACAGGAAGTCCGTCAGCATCATAAGTTGCGCTTCCCGACCAGATCCCGTCCGGTGCGAGCTGATCCTTTTCGGGCGCCAGGGCCACGGGTAGATCACGCCAATGCACCAAATCCTGACTTACCCAATGCCCCCAATGGATCTGATGAAAGAACGGTCCCTGCGGATTATGCTGATAGAACAAATGATATTGCCCGTCAAAATAAATCGGTGCATGGGGTTCGTTCATCCAATGGGCCGGCGGGCTAACATGATATTGCGGTCTGTGCCGATCAAGTAGCAGTGGCGTTCGGTCTAGCTTGATCTCGTCATAGTTTAATTGCGGCTGGATACCTTCATGAAAGGTATCCAGCACATAACGATAAGAAGCGGCCACTTCTTCCGCGCTCAGCGCCCGATTATAAATCTTGAGTTCATCAATGATACCGCTAAACATGTGCAGGCTGAACACTTCCGCCAGCAGGCTGCTATGGTTATTCTTGCCAATCAGAAGATCCGTGTCCGCCGCCTCAGCTAGGCGGGAACCACGAGGCACGGCAGCTGATGCGATTTCACTGCCGTTCAAATACAGCTTGATTTCCCCTTGGTTCCCATCGAACACAGCATTCACGTATGACCATTCATTCTTCGGCAGTTCATGGCCGTCTGGCGACCAAAGTTCCTTCCAGTCCCCTCCTTCCAGCCCGACTTGGAAGGACCAGGAACCGTGACGGAACATGCCGAGCAGATAACCCTGCTTGCGATCCAGGTTGTAGCGGTTCGCGATGGCGGACAATTTGCCATCATCCCCCCATTCATAGGAGCGTGGGGCTACCCATACTCCTATGCTTAACGCTGATCGATACTCTGGCTCGGTGTTTTGATTTCCCTCATCGAACGAATGCGCAATGTAAGTCGAATAACCATCGAACAGAAGCCCATTTCCAATTACCCCCTGTCTCCACCGTGGAGGGCAAGGTTTAGTAAACTCCGCTTGGTTAAATACGTACTGGATTTTATCCTGGACTTGGGATACGCTCTCCAGAGCTCTTGTACCGGTTCCTTCATTGAAGGCCCAATACATGATCAATCCCCGATTATCGGTTGCATGGCTCATACTTCAACCCTCCTTGTGTTTGCTCCGTTGGACCATTGGGAATATGAATGGAGTTAAGAGCATGCATATAAAACGAGTTCACCATAACTTCCCCTGATTTCGCACTTATCTCAATTCGATCCATCGGAGCATCAGGGAATATTTGATCCGTCAGTGCAACCAAGCCCTCATTCGCGTACACTTCAACCGCGTTGCGATCCAGCCAAATATGCAGTTTGATCTTCCCATTCTCCGAAACCATTCTAGCACCGTGCTTGCACGCAAACGATGGGTGGAAATCAGTCAGGCCCGATTTCGAACGATCGATGAATAGCCATTGGCGCACAGGGTCATATCCGATAATAGTCTCACTTTGCCCAGAGGACTTCATTTTAATATGAACCTCGTCCCTGGAACGAATGTCGATATCCGCTTCAATTTCAAGCAGAACATCATTCATTTTTTGCGTAAACGGCACCGCTGGCTTAACCTTAACCTCATTCCAGCAGAGCGTTCCTTTCCGCAGCTGCTCTATTTCCCGAACAGGCATTTGGGTCAGAACTACGCCCTCGTCTCGGCTGGTCAATGACAAGACGCGAGGCAGAGTCATTGTGCCTCTCCAGGCCCCGGTAGGCGTTTGGTTAGCATATTTCCAGTTGCTCATCCATCCGATGATCACACGCCGTCCATCCTGCTCAGCTATATCCGACCAGGTGACCCCCGCATAATTGTCCCGGCCAAAATCCAGCCACAGGATATGATCGGCCGGATGGTCATTGATGAACGTATTTCCGTCGAACTCTCCGATAAAGTATTGCGTGCGTGAGCCTTCCGGACAGTTGGGATTATCTCCGATGCTTATGATAAGTACCCATTTGGAATGTCCGCTGTCATCAACCGATAATTCAAAGAGATCAGGGCATTCCCAAACTCCGTCATGCGAGCCTTCACTCTTTCCGAATTCGCCTGACAACGACCATTCACGTAAATTGTCGGAACGATAAAACCGAACGTGGTCTCCAGCGACAAGAGCCATAATCCAGCATTCACTTGGCGAATGCCAGAACACCTTGGGGTCCCGGAAGTCGACCAGATCATGCTCGTCGAGTATTGGGTTCCCCTCATATTTGTGCCAAGTTCGGCCTTTATCGCTGCTGTAAGCTAGGCTTTGCCGCTGGCGAGGTTGTCCGGTCTCCGGACAGCTGTCTGCATGAGTGAAGAGTGCGATCAATCCATGGGAACCATCGAACAGTCCGCTGCTATTATTCCAGTCAACCACACAGCAACCGGAGAAAATAGCGCCGTGCTCATCCGGGAACAGAGCGATAGGCATATGCTCCCAATGAACCAGGTCTTGGCTTACAGCATGACCCCAATGCATTGGTCCCCATTGGTTACTATAAGGATGGTGTTGATAAAACAGATGATAGACTCCTTCGTAATAGACTAATCCGTTGGGATCATTCAACCAGTGGGAGTGAGGTGAAAAATGAAAACCCGGCCTAAATCTATCATCATCGTGCTGTTTATTTGTCTCGATTATCTGGGTAATTTCATCTGTCGTCGGCATAGATTGAAGAGCCCCTTTCCGTGTGGTTACTAATGCACCACCGGCATTAGCAAAAGTTAGCATACCGATGATTTGCTGTTTGGTCAGCTGATTCAAAGAAATACCAGCATTCAGTATCTTATATAACAAGCAGCCCAGAAAAGCGTCGCCGGCTCCTGTCGTATCAATGGCCTCTACTTGAAAACCCGGCACATATCCGTCATGACCCGCTAATCGGAAATAGCAGCCTTTTTCCGCTAAAGTTACGAAGATCCCAGCGATGCCGAATTGCTGTTGCAGCTCTAGCGAGCCTTTTTCCACATCAGTTGTACCCGTTATAAAGTGGAGCTCATCTTCCGATATTTTCAGGATGTCGGTATACTTCATGCCCCAAAGGATATTCTGTTTCGCTTCCTCTTTACTCTCCCATAAAGCAAACCGGATATTCGGATCGAATGAAAGCAGGACTCCTGCCTCTTTAGCCTTCACAACTGCCGCTCTTGTTGCCGTACGGGCCGGCTCATGGGTCATCGACAAAGAACCAAAGTGCAGTGCATGGCAGTTTTCAATCCTATCGAACGGGACATCCTGCGTGCGCAAGTATGTATCCGCTCCTGGTTTCCGGTAGAAGCTGAACGATCGGTCTCCGTTGTCATCCAGATGAACAAATGCCAGCGTTGTATTGGCTTCATCTGTAAACGTAAGCGCAGACACGTCGATGCCACCGTTCATCAAGGTATCGTGCAGCAAGGAACCGAATTGATCATCCCCAACTTTGCTAATCAACGTCGCTCTAGCTCCTAAACGGGATAGAGCAGCTGCTACGTTAGCCGGAGCCCCTCCAGGATTGCATTCAAACTGCCCATTGCCTCCCGCTGTACGACCTGATGGCGTAAAGTCTATCAATACTTCCCCAATGGTTATTACATCAAGCACAGTTTTCTCCCCACCTATCGTTTGATTATTTATTTATTAAATTTGCATTATAACGGTCCAGCCCTTTTTGATAGATCTCCATTAATTCGTTCAGCCCCATCTTCTCGAGTGTCTTCACATAGCTGTCCCACTTTTCGTCTACCTCGCCATCGACGATGAACTTGCCTCTTTGGGTATTTACATATTTAATAAGTTCAGGCTCAATCCGATTGATTTTATCTAGTTCATCCGGTTCAAAGAAGATGCTCGGATAGTTTTCCTTTTTCATATATGGAGTGTAATATTTCTCCAAATACTCAGCACGCTTCTGAGCTCGGGGTTCCATATCAACAACTTTTCCGAAGTCATCGAAAGTAATGACGCCCGGATTCCCTGTGCCTGGAGCCACTTTTTGACGGAATTCACCTGCGGAGACTCCCTTGGGAAGCGGCAGGTTCACCAATTTTCCTTTTTCGTCCTTCTTGAATACGACATCCAACGGACCCCAGTGAATTTGAGCCGCCATGTAAGGGTCATACTGTTGATCGATCCAACGCATCGTCATTGCCGGATAACGGTTCTCCTTTGTAATCACGAAGCTACCTCGTCCCGGTCCTCCGCCGTTGTTGCGACCAATCATTTGATCTCCATTTGGGCCTTTAAGCGGGGGCAGCAGAGCATAATCCTTACTACGCTCCTGTCCGACAACTTCTTCGACTTCCCACCAAACGTAGGAGCCGAGCGTTTCATCTGGTGTTTTGCCTTTTGCTAAATACTGAGCGGCATCCTGGGTAAACGATTCAGGGTCAATCAGCCCCTGCTTATACCAGTTATCATGAATATATTTTAATGCTTCCTTAAATTGAGGTTGCGAAGCGGTAAAGATCACTTTACCTTCGCGGACGATCCGATGTTCCAAATTATCCGGAAGACCGAAAGCTCCGAATATGCCAGCAATGTCACTACACCACTGCATGTGCATAAAGCTTAATGGGATTTCATCAGCCTTGCCATTGCCGTTCGGATCCTTCGTTTTAAAGGCAATCAAAGCCTGCGTGTATTCGTCCAACGTTTGAGGTACTTTTAAACCCAATTTATCGAGCCAATTTTTATTGATGACGTGAAAGAAGGGGTTGGTATCGAGCTTATTCTCTTCCCACGACGGCAGCCCATAGATGTGACCGTCTGGTGCTGTGATGGCTAGTTTAATGTCAGGCCGACGATCGAGAAGCGCTTTCAAATTAGGCGCATATTTATCAATCAAATTCTCCAGCGGAATAATGGTTCCGTCTTTACCGTAATTGATTAGCTCGTAATCTGTGAATCCGGCTCCGTAAAAGGCATCTGGCAAATCTCCGCTGGCCAACAACAAATTTTTCTTCTCTGCAAAGTCAGTGTCTGGAATGTTTCCCCAATCAATTTTTATGTTTGTTTGTTTTTCCAGCCGCTTAAATATTTCCATCTTTGAGTAATCTGGCGCTAAAGCAGCTTTTGGGGATACCATCTTTAATGTCACCGCTTCTTTAACAATCGGAAGACCGGTTTTATTAAAATTCGCATCCTGATCCGGATTCACCGTCTGATTTTTTGATTCGCCACCGCCTCCCGAACATCCGCTAAGAGCAAACACTCCAGCCAGCATTAGAATTCCAGCCCTTTTGAATAATTTCATCGTACATAACCTCCTTATGTCAGTCCACAAGCTGAGAACTTCCCTTGTCCTTGTTATTTACTTGTCTGAATGCTGAATTTAGGTATTCTGTTGCACATTCCCCCTTTCAGGCACCCTGACAATGTTAGCCTTTGATCGAGCCGATCATCACGCCTTTAACAAAGTATTTTTGCAGGAAAGGATACAAAATCAGCAACGGTAGGCTGGATACCATGATGACACCATATTTGATAAGCTCTGTAACGCGCATCTTCGCTGCGTAGGATTCCACGTCGATCATCATGCTCGAGTTGGCCTGATTCTGGACAAGAATGTTGCGAAGGACCAGTTGTAATGGATACTTGCTTTCATCGTTCAAGTAAATCAAAGCGTCAAAGAAACCATTCCAGAACCCGACAACATGATACAGTACCATTACGGCTATAACGGACTTAGACAAAGGTAATACGATGCTCCAAAAAAATCTGGTATTGGAACAACCATCAATGGAAGCGGCCTCCCACATTTCATCAGGGATGGTCGACTGAAAAAAAGTCCTTACGATAATGACATTGAACACACCTCCTGCTCCAGGAATAACCAGTGCCCAGATCGTATTCAGCATGTGAAGATCTTTAATCAGCAAATAGGTCGGGATCAACCCCCCACTAAAAAACATGGAGATCAGTAAAAACCACATTATCACCGACTTTCCTGCCATTCCTTTACGAGCTAACGGGTAAGCTGCACATACGGTCACGGCAACTCCGATTAATGTTCCTAGACTCGCATATAAGATCGAATTGGCATATCCAATCCATATAGATGAATCGCTGAATATTCGCCCGTATCCATCCAGCGTAAAACCCTTTGGAAAAAACCATACTTCACCTGAGTAGATGAGATTGGGGTCACTGAGTGAAGCAATCAATACAAAATACAGCGGGAATAATACAAGCAACATAACTATGGTCAGCATGACGTAGTTGATGATGTCAAACCATAAGTCTCCCTTACTTTTTCTCTTTAATAATTGATTCAAATTGATCTCCCCCTTACCACAGGCTGGTTTCCGTCAATTTTTTTGCGATCCGGTTGACGGTGACTATCAGGATAATATTTACAACTGAATTAAACAGGCCAACTGCTGTAGAAAAGCTGTATTGTGCTTTTTGAATCCCAATTTCATAAACATAGGTCGGAATAATATTGGAGGTGGCATAATTCAAATCGTTCTGCATAAGGAAAGCCTTTTCAAAACCGATGCCCATAATGTTGCCGAGTGCGAGAATCAATAAGATGACGATCGTCGGCAAAATGCTTGGAATATCCACATGCATTACGCGCTTCCATTTGCTTGCTCCATCCATGATCGCCGCTTCATGCAATTCCGGATTGACCCCTGCCAGAGCTGCAAGGTAAATGATGGTAGCAAAACCTGTCTCTTGCCAAACCCCTGATAATATATACAAAGGACGGAACCACCCTTCGTCGGCCAAAAACATAATGGGGTCCCCTCCAAACCAAGTGATGATGTGATTCACAATTCCGCTGTTTGGAGACAGAAAAACATTAAGCATACCAACGAGCACTACGGTAGAAATAAAGTGCGGTGCATAAATTACAGTCTGTACAATTTTCTTGTATCTCTTGGCCAGCATCTGATTGAGCATAATCGCTATAATAATCGGAGCTGGGAAGCTAAATACAAGCGATAGAGCACTGAGTGTAAGCGTATTAGTCATGATCGTCCAGAAGTTATAGGAATCGAAAAAATCAATAAAGTGCTTAAAGCCTACCCACTCGCTTCCCCAGATTCCCCGACTTGGTGAAAAATCCTTAAATGCAATTTGTATTCCATACATCGGATAGTATTTAAATACGAGATAAATAATAATGATTGGCAGCAAAAACAAATACAGTTCATAATCACGTTTGATCTGGTTCCATATTTTGCGATTTGGCTTGATCGTAGAATGATCTAACTCGCTAATTCTTGTATTCACCATTACACTCCCTTTCTTGACATCGGATATTTTCATTTTTGAAACGTTTCCAATTTACTTTAAAAAAACGGGAAGACGAAGCATCTGTTGATCCAGACTTATTCCTTTGATCTCCAAATGAAACGTTTCCAATTTATTATAAAAAAATGCCGAGTTTGCAGATCCAAACTATGATCCAACTGAATGCGCTAATATCTTTACAATTAAGATCATGTAGTTTCGCCTTGCCTGAAGATAACGGGGAGACAATACACTTGCTGATCTAAAGTTATACCATCCATCTTCTGATACAGCAGTCTGATTGTCATACGTGCCATTTCCTCCACTGGCTGCCTGATTGTGGACAATATCGGATGAAAATAAGGATGATTCTGAATGCCGTCGTAACCGATGACCTTTACATCCTCTGGAACGCGAATACCCTGCTTGCCTACTCTTTCTATATATTTGGCGGCTAACATATCGGTAATAGCGAAAATGCCGTCCACATCCTGATACTTATGTAGAAATTCGCTAAAATAGGCATCGTCGTTCACAATAGGGTCTGGTTTCTCGTATATCACATAGTCGACACCTAATTTTTTCGCCTCATCAATGAAACCTTTTCTTCGATTCATGGTTTCACTAAATACGGAAGTTACACTTCCTATAAAAGCCGGTCTCTGGGCTCCCGCTTTAATAAGTTCCCTTAAAGCCATACGCCCTCCCTTATAATTATCCGAGGTCACACAGGTAATTTTTTTGCTAAAGTGTCTGTCAATACTTACAATCGGAATGTCATTGCTTACGCTATTCTCAATATCATTGTAAGTAATGCCGATAATACCAGCCACTTTATTTTGCCGTAGCATATCTAGATAATACAGTTCCTTTTCGGGCTTACCACCGCTATTACATAGCATGAGCTTAAAGCCTTCCCGATCCAACTCATCCTCAATGTAGTAAGCCAGTTCAGAAAAAAAAGGATTCCAGATACTTGGAAGCAGCAAGGCTACCATCTTGGATTTCCTCATCTTAAAATTTCGAGCGACTTCATTAGGGATATAATTCAATTCTTGTATAGCTTTTTCCACTTTTTGGCGTGTATTTGGTTTTACAGAGCCCGAGTTGTTAATAACACGGGAAACAGTTCCCACAGCTACGCCAGCCAGGTTAGCTACATCTTTAATACTTGGCATTTAGCCCCCCCTCTCTCTTATGAAAATCATAATAGCACGAAATTGGAAACGTTTCAATAATTTTTGAAGCACTTTTTTCGACTTTTTTATTGCCTAGCCCGCATGTAGCTAAATCAAGTGTAAACTGGTCAGAAACATGATAAGCCAAGTGACAGAGCTGCCATAGGGTAAATAGGTGATGTCCGTTAGAAAGACGAGTCCGGGTACTTCCTTTCTGAAGTCTCTCTGTAAAAGGTAATAGAACGCGAACCTTTCTTAAAGCCTCGAAAGCAAAGGCCTTCTTGATGTTAGCAAAAAATAAAGTATTTTCTTAGTGCTTAGATTAATTTATGGATCTTTTTAAAGAACTACATGCTACTCGCGTATGTTCTTAAATTATTAATTGGAAATTGAATATAACGAGATGGACGTAGCCCAAGCGAAGGCTCGGGAGCGTTCTTGGAGGAGTTAATTTGAAGCAAACGACAGATTTTATGAAAATGAAGCAAAACAATGAAAAGATCGTCATGTTAACTATGACTATCCGTCTGCAAAGCTTGCAGAACAAGCCGGTGTTGACGTCATCTTGGTTGGGGATTCGCTTGGAATGGTGGTTCTTGGTTACGATTCAACTATCCCAGTGACACTCGAAGATATGATTCATCATACCAAAGCAGTAGTTATCGAACATATAGGTCCTTTCGATCCCGGTGATTGGCATCGGTGCTGGGGTAAATGTAGATGCCCAAGTTCTCGTATATCATGATATTTTGGGTTATGGTGTTGAGCGAGTTGCTAAGTTTGTCCAACAATATCAATCGTTAAATCCATTTTTGTGCCTTTATTATGTTATACAAAGTTGCCTCGACTTATAAATTTGAAGATTTTGAGTTTTGAACTATCGACATCATCCGAGAATTAAAGTAACTGTCTCGGTTTAATTTAATCCGCTTGATTATTAAGTCCCCAGGCTTGGTATAGAATCTTGTTACTGAGAGCTCTATAAATTCACGGGAGATTCCGATCTAATTCTTTTCGCCCCTTGTTTTGTTTTTTTGCATATCCCCGTTTTATCCGGGTTTACACTGATTCAGAAGCACTTATTAGCATCTATTCATTTTCAGACTTTGAGCCAGCTACTCCCCATGTTTCCCCGTCAACTTTATAATCACTGCTGCCTCTCCATTGAGGTATGTAGTCCCCAGATCGCAAAGCGTCGCTAAAACCTTGGTCAGTAGATTTCCAAGTCACTATGTCGTGGGGAGCGATTACTAATACTTTAATATATAGTTTGTTTTAACCGCCGTGAGTTAAACTTACCTTTACTGGATGATCAGAATGGTTCTTTATACAAAGTTTAACATGACCCCAGCCTTTAGGGACACTAAATGCTTCTCTTACTGTTGCACTTCCCCCGATTTTTGAGAAATTATCTTATTTCCATTAGTTTTATTTTCTGAAGCTGCACCTGTACCTACAATACCTACCCTAGCTAAAGTTAAAATCGAGAACAAATTATTATTTTCTTCATTGTTTCCCCACCCACCTATTTAGTTATGCTCTACCTAAAGGAACTATCGATTACAATATACTGCTCCGAAAGGATTAAGTTCCTTTAACCTTGATGTCTTCTCCTTTACTTGGTCGCCGTGTATCACTATATCCTCTTCCACATAGTTGCACTACATAACTCTTCCCTGGCTTAATGTAGCTGCAAAGTCTCATTATTTAGTGTGTGATAACTTACCAGTAAATATATCAAATGTTTAAAACGATCACTATAATACCCTGATTGAGCAATGTCTGTTTTAAAAACGTTCAATTATACTGGTTACGTCTATTCCATATTGGTTAGCCGCTATCCAAATATTCAATAATCGAACAATTCTATCTTCTTGATTGCATCTATCGACGCATCAATATATCCAACATATTTCAAAGGGGAGAGTCCCACATTGAGCTTTTACTGTACGTTCCTCGCTCCAGACTTTGAGGGGTTTGGAGATCGCAGGTGGTCTTATCTTGAGGTGCTCGGCGACCTCCCCGACTATAGCGGCCCCCTGTGACAGCCTTTACAGGATGTTTCTGCGAGGCTGAGTGTATGGCAACCAATTAAGCATCTCCTTAATTAATCATATACTTAAAAGTACAACGCATTGTGTGGTGTGGTCGTGTCAATCTGCATAGAATGGACATTGACTCAAAGACCTAAGGATCACGGTGCCCACCTTGCCTATATGAAGATAAAATCCTTATGAAATGGATTAGAAGAGATTCTAACTTATAGTTAGTAAATAATTATATGCCCGATCGGGGAATAGCCATTTTAATTTGTCTCCCACTGAATAATACTGCCCATTACTTCAATGAAAAAAGCAGCCCCTCTTGAACTGCCCTACTGCTAGTCACTTCAACAATAGGGTGAGTTCATTCATGGGCTACCTTATTTACCAAGTAGCTATTCAGCGTTTTTTAAGAATTCAAGCTCTTTGACAATACCCGGAAATAATTTATCTAGATTGTAAAATACCAGCAATAAGATTTGCAGGAGAGCCAAGATAATTGGAACGTAGATAAACATGAAATGAATAGACGCTAGCGCAGTAGCACTGATTGTAGCTTGTCCACCAGCATATCCTCCCAATGCCAGCCCCCAACCGATAAGTGCCGCTCCCAAACCGCCTCCCGCTTTTGTGCCGAAACTACCCGCACTGTACACCAGTCCTTCGGTGCGCATCCCTGTCTTCCATTCGCCATACTCAATGGTATCTGCCAACATGGCAAAGAAGGTTCCGAGAATAGCGGCATGTCCAAGCGCTTTAATAACGAGTCCCAGACAGACCGCCATCAGACTTGTGGGACTGACGGCAATGACAAGCGACCCGACAATAAGGAGGATACTTCCGATAATGGAGGAATTTCGTTTACCGATCCGCTTGACGATGGGGGGCAATAGCATATAACCAAGCAGGGAAGGAAGCAGTAAGGATATGCCGAGCACTCCAATCAGATTGGCGTCTTTTAACACATAACGTGCGTAGTAAATATTCATACCTGTGCCCAGTGCGTTATTTATAAAATAGACCACAGCAAACCCAAGGATCAATTTCCAATACTTATTACGCATCAGCGCTCCAAAAGCGCGTCCAAACGGAATTGGCTTTTGTACAACAGATGGAGTAACCCTTTCTTTGGTACTGAAGAAGGTAACAAGAAATAAGAAGGTTCCGAGCAAGCCAAATATAATAAAGGTGAAAATCCACCCTTTTTGACCGCCGCCGAATGACTTCACTAACGGGAGGGTGAAATAATTAATTAGCAAGGCACCAATATTCGCCAGACTCATACGAAAAATATTAAGCAGAGAACGCTGGTAAGAATCCTGCGTTATCATGGAATTAAGCACACCATAAGGGACATTAATGCTGGAATAAATAAAGTTCATCAGCAGATAGGTAACGTAAATGTATAGAATAGTGATCGTCATATTTCCACTTGGAACCGTGAACAAGAGAATTCCAGACAATGCAAATGGCCCGGACATCCACAGTAACCAAGGACGTGCCTTCCCGTGTCTGCTCTTTGTTTTATCGATCAAAGCCCCAATCGCGACATCAATAAACGCATCCAGTACGCGTGCAACTAGCATTAAAGTGCCAATGACCCCAGCGCTGATCCCGATTACATCTGTGTAAAAGTAGGACAGAAAAGTCATTGCGGCGGCAAACAGCAACTGGCTGGCAAAATCACCGAATCCATAACCAATTTTTTCTTTCAGCGTAATAATTGAACCGGTTTGCACTGAAGCCTCATTTCCCCTTACAACAATATCGCTTGAACTTCTCATGCTCATGCTCCTTTTCCCTTGTTATTCTCTACAATTCAAGGTTACCAAGAAAACGTTTTCTTAATTATCAAAAAAACAAGCTGAAATACCCTGAATCCAGCCGATTATTGGTAAAAACAACTATGTTCGTCCAAAAAATACTAGAAAACGTTTTCCGGAGTTGATTATACTCTCCTTATAAACCAAGGTCAAGCGCTTTCTTTGCTCTAGAATCTTTGTTAAACTCAATAAACAATTCAATAAACTGATATAATAAATTCAATCCACTTTGAGAACCTATTTTCTAAATAAATACTTGCTTGAAAGTCGGTGTGTACAATGAAAATGACTATAAAAGATGTGGCTCGAATGGCCAACGTCTCCATTTCTACAGTTTCCAGAGTGATCAATAATAGCCAGACGGTCAACAGTGAAATACGCAAACGAGTTCTGGATGTTCTTGAAGCCACTCAATTCCGTCCAAATGCCATAGCACGGACATTGGTAAAGAATAATACATCTTTGATTGGGGTACTTCTGCCCGCGATTAAAAACAACGTTTTTGATGACATGGTTGAAGGCATCAATCAAGTAGCGCATCTATACGGCTTCGATGTCATAATCGCCTTGTCAGGGGGAGACGCGGACTCTGAATTACACTATTACAATATGTTCCGTGAAATGCAGGCGAGCGGAATTATTATATCGGTAAGCGGAATCCGGGATGCGCTATTCGCGCTCATTGAAGCGGCGGGAATTCCCTGCATCCTTGTCGGACGGGATTTCCGAGACCAAACCATTCCTTCCGTGCATGTTGACAACATAACGGCTGCTTTTGAAGCGGTAACTTATCTTATACAGCAGGGTCATCAGGATATCGCGATGCTGCAGGGACCAGCGGGGGATATTTCAGTGAGCAATCAGCGTTTTTTGGGCTATGAACAGGCATTGAAGGCTGCTCACTTGCCAGTACGCCCCGAACGTGTGTTGGAAAGCGGCTTTTCAGTTGAAGATGGCATAACCTCTATGAGAAAACTTTATCATTCAGGCCCACTGCCTAGTGCGGTGTTCTGCGCAACGGACCGAGTTGCCATAGGCGCTATGAACTTTCTGGCCGAAAATGGGGTGAAAATACCTGAACAGGTCTCTTTCTTCGGATTTGACGACATTGACATGGCTACAATAATCCGGCCTAAATTGTCAACTGTCCGATATTCAGCATCCGAACTTGGCATGGTCGCCGCCCGCAATCTCGTTAAGCTTATTAGAGGAGAAGAATTGGCGGCTGTCCACTGGTCCATATCTCATCAGTTAGAAATTCGGGACAGCAGTACAAAACTTGGAGTATCCTAACCTTTGATGCTCCTACGGGTTGCGGGAAATGCTTAACCGGCAGGGGGGGTCTTTTCAGCGAATCCAACGCCGAATAATGGAAACGTTCTCTTGCAGACTTTTTCGCAAAAGGGCATGATTGGGGATACGCAGAAACCAGGCTCGGTTTAAATTGCCAGACTCGCTCGTATTCAATTTTCTTTTCGATAGCAGTCAGATTAACTATCAATAAGAAAAGGTTGCTTTCTAAGTCAATACAAGGACTCAGAAAGCAACCTTTTCTTCGAATTATTCAGCTTGCCAAATATCTTTTAATTTCCAGTATGTCAACTCATTTACTAGAGCCTCTCCGCCCTCCGTTACGAGTTCTATGCCTAGCAGTTTTTCACTCGAATAAATGCGACTTGTCATCGTAGCTTGCCCTTCATTAGCAAATATTTCAATGGATGAGCGATCCAGATATACATGTAACGTCAGCTGCCCCTCTGCACTTAAGGCTGTTTGACGTACTCCATCCGTCTTTTTGCCTGATTTAGAACAATCAAGCATAAGTTTCTGACCCGGGATAGAATAAGTGATAACCGTTTCCTCCTCACCTGTTCCGCGAAGCTTCAAGCCTACCAGATCTGCACTTGACTTCGTCAGGTCGAACACGACCTTCACTTCAAGCAGATCCGCTTCAACTTCCGTCAAGTAACTGCCAGAAATAGCGCAATATTGGTACAAAACATGTTCGCTTTGACGAAGCAACTTCATTTCCTCTACTGGGTTCATCAGCAATTTATTATTGGCACCCAGCGTAATTACACGTGGGATCGTCAATGCTCCGGACCAGCCGTCTGCTTTCGTCGGCATATCCGATTCCCACATATCCATCCAACCAATCGCAATGCGGCGACCTTGATCATCTAGAAAAGTTTGAACCGCATAGAAGTCATGACCATTATCCAACTCGATGAACTCTCCATGTTTATATTCATTACTATCATAATTATATTCGCCAACATAATATCCCGTCTGGAACAAATTATTGTACTTATCTCCTTGCGCATCAATACCTTGCGGGGAGAACATAAATATATGCTTACCGTTCAGTTCAAAAAAATCAGGGCACTCCCACATGAAGCCCATATTCTTATCTCCCTGCAGAAGCACACCATGATAGGTCCAAGTTCTAAGATCAGGAGATGTATATAGAATAACACGCGGCAGATCTTCTTTCGTGCTGTTACCTAGGATCATGTACCATGTATCCTCATGCTTCCATACCTTCGGATCACGGAAATGCTGTGAGCTATCTGTTGGAGGTTCAGCGATTACGGGATTCTGCCCTAGTTTTGTAAAATGAATGCCATCTGTACTTACTGCCACATTTTGATTTTGGAAAAAGATATTGTTTGGTTGATCAATATAGTGATGGCCAGTATAGATTAATGTCAATTCGCCGTTATTATCTACTGCGCTTCCTGAGAAGCAGCCATCAAGGTCACATGCATCTCCAGGCGCTAATGCAATCGGACAATGCTCCCAGTGTACAAGGTCTTTACTCTTCACGTGACCCCAATGCATTGGACCCCAGTTCTCATCATAAGGATGATGCTGATAGAAGGCGTGATATTCACCTTTAAATTGGATTAATCCATTGGGGTCGTTAATCCAGTTTGCTGGTGCCATAATATGATAACCTAACCGGTACCGCTTGTTCATTTTTGCTTCTGCCTGTTTCAATGCTTCCTCAGCTTGCTTTGTATTGTTATTATATGTGTTCATTTGTCTTCCTCCTATGCTGTTTCAATATGCTTGTTAGGCTTGGGATCCAGATTTTTCGGTTCTTTCTTTAAGGTAAAGATTGAGATTGTTGTAAAGACAAATACGAATACACCCATAATCACGTACGTATTTGCAAAACCTCTAATGTCATAAGACATACCGGCGATTGGCGAGAAGATCGAAGCTCCTACCTGACTCATAAACTGGAATCCCACCAGATACAAGATCGAAGACAGACGCGTATCGAAATTAGCAGCCAAGTACTTAAATACGGCAATCAGCATGATTGGCAGTTCCAATGCGTGAATCAATTTCATAGCTGAGATACCATAAGGTCCAATAACTAAGCCTGAACCCATGATCCGGAATGCCATCAAGAATCCTGCCAATATCAGACCCTTTTTTGCTCCAATTTTATTGACAATGAAAGGCGCTAAGAACATCATGCCTGCTTCCAGGAATACTTGTAGAGAATTTAAGTAACCGTAAACTTGATTGCCTAAAGCAACCGTTGAGAACGTTGATGAAAAGTAATTTGGGAACTGTTGGTCATACACATTGTAAATACAGGTAACGCCAAGAACATATAAAATGAAGAACCACAAATGCTTATTTGCAAACAAATAGCCGATTTGCTTAAAGTTAACAGATTCTGCTCGCTCCATCTCGGAATCTGTCATTTCAACTTTAATTGTCATCATAATGATAAACAGAATGACAGCAGATACTGATGCAATCCAGAAGTTAATGTTAGGGTTGATATTGAAGAGCTGACCAGCGAAAAATGTTGCTGCTGCCCAACCTAGCGAGCCCCACATACGAGATTTTCCGTATTCAAAGTCATATTTTCGGCTGACTTTCTCGACATAAGATTCGATGGCTCCGATCCCTGCCAAAAAAGCAATACCCAAGTAAAAGCCACCTACAATGGCGCCGAGAAATACATTGTATTGAAGTAACGGCCCATAGATAAAGATATAGAAAGGACCAACAAATAAGAGTAAAGAACTGATGAGAAATAAAATATGCTTCTTCAATCCGATTTTATCAGATATATAGCCATAAAGCGGTTGCATACATAGCGCAAAGATAGCGTTTACAGTAAAGATAACACCTGTTTCAGCACCATTCAGACTGATTTCTTGCCCTAGCCAGATGGAGAACAATGAATAACTTGCTGACCAAGTAAAGAAGAAAAAGAAGAAATAGGCACTTAGTTTCCAGTACATGCTCTTTGACTTTCTCATATCGAACGCTCCTCTTAGTTGAACATTTAATGTAAATGAAAGCACTTTCGTATTTACAGACTGATTATATGTCAACCGCTTTCATATGTCAACCGCTTGACATATTTTCGAAAGAAAAAGAGCTCTCCTCTTTGATTTCAATTACTCTAATAAGGATAGCTCCATCTTATATCACAATGCTGAAAACTATGGAAATTGTATTAAGCTGTACTAGCTTTAATAAGTTTCACTGGTAGATAGGTTTCTCGCGGGACATCACTGTATCCACCTTCAATTTCTTTAATAAGTAACTCTATGGAAGATCTCGCGATCTCCTGTATTGGTTGCTGAATTGTCGTTAATTCAGGGAGAAGATTGCGGGTTGTTTCTGTTCCGTCATATCCAACTACGCGGATATCTTCAGGAACCCGTTTTCCTCTTCTTCTTGCTTCAGCAATAAAAGACGCTGCCACCATGTCATTACTCGCGAACAATCCATCTACTTCAGGATGTTCATCGAGCAAGCGTTTAATCGGTTCATCGTGATTCTGTTGGTGAAAGGGATCATGTACTTCATAGGTAATTGCCTCTCGACTATACTGCTCCATCACATCTTCATATGCTTTTCTTCTTAAACTTGCTGGTGTTTCCAATTCAACAGGGCCATTTATGTGTAAGATATGCTTGCACCCCTTTTCAATAAGCAGCTCTGATGCCAGTTTTCCACCCATATAATTATCCGATCCTACAACTGGGATTGAATCGGATAGGAAACGGTCGATCGCAATAACTGCAATATTCTTCTGTTCATAATTTACGATACCTCGGTTGTGTGTACCGACGATAATACCGTCAACTTGATTTCGCATAAGCATATCTACATAAGACTCTTCTTTATCCAGCTGATTTAAGCTGTTACATAGCAACAGCTTATAGCCTAATGACGCACAAATATTCTCTATATGGAAAGTCAGCTCTCCGAAAAATGGGTTGCTCGTAGTTGGAATGATTAATCCAATCAGATTTGTCCGTTTAGTAAATAATGACCGAGCTACATCATTAGGAAAATAATTTAGCTCCTGCATCGCTTTATGAACTTGATCCTTCGTTTCTTGACTGATATAGCCACGATTATTAAGTACGCGAGAAACCGTAGTCGGTGAAACTCCAGCTAATTGTGCAACATCGTTCAGTTTTGGTTTCATTGATTCAACCTGCCTTCTCTTCATGCCAAGTCTCCAATTATTCTATTATTTTAACATTGTTAAACGTGAAAAAACATGTCTTCATCATTCCGCGCTGTATATGCAATGACATCATTTTAACCATTATTGTTCATCATATTTCAATAATATATGTTCCTGTCTCTCCTCGAGAATATTGTATACACTATGTAGTATGTATGAGGTGGTGAATAAACTTGGTTGAAATATCATCTAGAGAGTTATGGATAAATGTATCTATTAAAGTGTATACACCCCGATATTTTTCTCATTTTATATAGACTAATATGTGAATTTACCGTAGTGAAAAGATTCTCACATATGATTTCGTAAAAGTCGTTGTCGCAGGACATTAGTAGACAAAAAAAACACCCCTCAGAAATCCTGGAATGAAGTATATCACATAATATAGTAACTTCCTCGTGGGGGTAAGTGTTACTGCAAAAGGGACAAAAAACACACAATCCAAAATAAAGAACTCATCCTATCATAATAGCCGCTCCTAAATTTTTCAGGAGCGGCTACACGCTTAATTCAAATTGATTTTAAATCTATCCCCTGCATTGCCACCCAAAACGATCAAGCCACCTTTGGGCAGCACAACCGAATTGTTATGGCTGGCAGTTGAAAAATCTACAACCGTTCCGTTTTCATCATAGACAGCGTACCCTCCCCTTGTTGGAACATCAACGGTCATCGTTTTATGGGCTACGTTTTTATCTATTTTAAACCATGTGGCTTGACCATTCGATGGTATGGTGTACACTGATTTCCCGCCCAGGACAGGTTTAATAGCATCCTCACTGATGTAGGACTGTCCATCTATGGTTAAATACTCTGAACCATCCTTGGTAGTAAAATTCAAATCAAATGCATCTCTTCCACTCATAACAGGAATCTCAACAGCATTAACGGCTTTATTCTCATCCACAATTTTAGTACCACTTGCGTATCCATCATGATCAACGGATATTTTTTTCGTTATAAATGATGGGGCCAAATAAAAAATAGAAGATATCTTTTCATCCAGGGCATAATAATTTTTCCCGTTTCTATGTTCCCATGCCTTTTTAACAGTAGTATTTAGAGGATTGGCATCCAGCTTTTGATATTCATAAGTCACCATAACCATTTGACCTAATCCCGGAAAGTTTACGTAGAAGTTAGCCTTAATATACGTTTTCCCATTTTTTTGTTTGTCAAAGCCTATGGCTACACTGCCATCACTGCTTTTGAATTCTCCATTGCCTGTATACACATATTTTTGCGCCGGGACTATTCCATCCAGAAAAGCTGGTAATTCAAGCTCTCCGTTTTTAATTTCTACATTGATGGTTGTACCCACAGTTCCATATAATCCAGAATAAGTAAGTAAATCAGATGGCATTTCCACTTTTACAGGAGGTTCAAAGGTTTTACCTGGTAGAATGCCTTTAATGATGCCCTTGTCTTTTAGAAGCTCCAATAAAACATTAGAAGCAAAAATACTATCCAGGATGGAAGAACCTCCAGATGAAAGCACAGCCATAGAAATATGATGCTCTGGTATGGTGATCAAAGTAGAGTGATACAAAACAGTATCCCCACCCTTAGATAACGCAGTTATTCCGTAATCACTAAACGGTGCCAACTGAACCGCATCCCAACCAAGTCCATAATTAAAGCTGTTTGTCTCTTCAGGTACCCATACTCCATTTCGATATTCATGACTTTGCATGGACTTGGCTGATTGCTTAGATAAAATATCGGGTTTGTTCCCCGTTAATACTTCTGAAAACATAACCACCTCTTCCGCGGTGGAGTATAAGCCCCCTGTCCCGATGACATTGGCATTTTCAACCGGTAAGGCCCCCTCAATCGCAGGAAAATAAGTTTTGGACAGCTGTTGTCTATCAAATTGATCGAGAGGTGTTTTGGTAGATTTCAAACCCAAAGGGGTATTTATATGCTTTGCCAGGAAATCGGTGTAACTTAGACCGCTCACCCGCTCAACCAATATTTCGAGCAATTGAAATCCATCATTGGTATATACGGAATATTCGCCAGGGTTTGATTTTAAAGTTTCTGATTGCAACCTTAGCAAGAGCTCATCATGATTTTTTGTATCATTGTCATTAAATAACATACTATTTTTTAAGTGGGCGCCGTAAAGGCCTGACGAATGATTTAACAGCATACGCGGTGTAATTTTTTTGTACCTTTCGTCGGCCATTGTAAAGTCCTTAATGTATGTTGTGAGCGGCTGATCAATATCTACCTTATGGGCATCCACCAGCATCATCGTTGCAGCAGCTACATACATTTTGCTTGTAGAGCCTATACCAAACATCGTATCTTTGGTGATCGGCTCGTTGGTTGCTTTATTCTTTACACCCACGCTATCCGATAATACGATGTTTCCATGGTCCATAATGGCATACTGCACACCGCTAGCACCATATTTGGATACCAGCTCTGAGGCCAGACTGCGAGCCTTTTCCTTGATGGGTTCAGGAGTGCCTTGAGCAA
Organism: Paenibacillus sp. JJ1683; assembly: GCF_053006485.1. Lineage (NCBI taxonomy): Bacteria > Bacillati > Bacillota > Bacilli > Caryophanales > Paenibacillaceae > Paenibacillus > Paenibacillus sp. JJ1683. The sequence goes on along the minus strand of NZ_CM129820.1, from coordinate 2,840,218 downwards.
AAGTATTCGTCATTGGCAGCACAAAAAGCATAGCAGAAACGAACACAGCTATTATTTTCTTCATTCCATATTTCCTCCTCTTATAGCTTCATCAGACTTTATTACTGACCTGATCATACAACGAACGAGGATTCTATATAAAAAAACACCCTTAAACGTAAAAAACAATCCCTAAACAACAAGATGTCTAAGGAATGTCCTTATAAAATGGTAATAAAACCATATTATCGAATACTTTATTTTTCGTTTCAATGGTCATATTCCCACCGTATTTATCACATATTCTAGATATATTGGTTAAGCCAATGCCATGAACATCCAGGTTTGATTTTTGACTATGCAAATGAGCCACTTCATTCTCCACATGATTCAGAATGTGAATGAAAAGCGCAGATTCATTGGAATGTATTTTAATCAGAATGTACCTGTCATCAGCAATCTTGACCTTTTTAGATGCTTCTATGGCATTATCCAGCATATTCCCTAGAGCGACACATAAATCATAACGTTCAATATTTACTTTCTGTGAGTATAAGTTGAGCTGAGTATCCACCTTGATGCCATTGGCCTGAGCAATATTAAGACTATTTGTAACAAGAGCATCTATAACCAGATTACCAGTGTTAACCCTTTGATATGCTCCTTCGATTTTATTTAATGTGATCTTAATATGTTCACTCGCCTCAGCTAATTCATTTCTCTTGATACATTCGTCAATATACAAAAACTGTTGATGTGTATCATGAATGATTCTTTTTATATTTTTGAAGCTGTGAACCGTTTTTTCGTAGTTAGCATCTTGGTAGTCCATCTGATGTTGTAGTTGAGCATTTTCATGCATTAACTGGAATTTTTCAATAACATTATCGAAGATGTATATAATAAAAACATTTAAAGAAATAAAGCCAATAATAGAGCCAAAATAATACATATTCTTTTCACTATAAAGAGATAAAACATTAACCTGGTATATACTTATGATGGGAACGATTAAAAATAAAAAATAGTAACGATGCTGCAAAGGGAAGGTTCTGCGTTTGGCGAATAGCCGTATAATCTGAATGACAGCAAACATGATAATACAGCTGAGTAGCATAACCTTAGAAAATATCAAGTGATCCTGTCCGCTCAAATGACTAAAGTTGCTAATCTTAACGGAGTCTACAGCATATAAAATATACAGGGATAAAAGATTAACGATGGTGATCAACACAGCATAAAGAATGGAAAAAATGATCTTTGTCTTTATTTCCACGGTATAAGACTGAGCCAAGCTAAATATGACAAATAACGCTAAAATAGAGGAAAACGTAGGGGTCAGATAGACACTTAAATATAAGAAGTTCAACAACCCGAAAATAATGAAATACATCGTTCTGTTCGGCTTTCGACTGGACTTATCAAAAACCGAGTTGAAATAAAAATTAACCTGAAAGCACATCACCAGTACGACACATAGGTTAAGAAACAGGTAGTTATATGCCATCATATTAATGCATCTTCATAATCATAAATTTGGTATACAAATCTTTAACTTCTTTTATTTTAGAACGTCCAATAGGCAACTTTACATCATTTGACATCAGAACATCACCGCCAGCAAATTTTTTGACATGAATTAAATTTATAATAATCGAACGATGAATTTGCAAAAAATTATGTTCCTTTAATGCTGATGCATAATCAGAAAGAATCCCTTTGCTATCATAGGTTTGTGTAGAGGTTACAAAATGCAGCTTGTTTTTTATGGTCAAGCTTTTGGCCACTTCAATACTAATGATATCATCATATTTTAAAAGCACTTCCTCATAAGCTGACTTGATGATAACGAATTTTTTATCGAGAGCTTGAAAATATTGACACAGCTTTATTATTTTTTCCTCAAAGATATAGGGAGCAATCGGTTTTATTAAATATTGAAATGTAACTACGTCAAAACTTTCCACCATATATTCAGGGTAGCTCGTTAAAAAAACAATCTGTTCATCTAGGTGATTTAAACTCCTTATTTTTCGGGCGGTTTGAATTCCGTTCATGCCATTCATTTCAACATCCAATATTAAGATATGGAATGGAGCCTCATGGTTTTGATAATGAGATACTAGTTGTTCTCCTGAGTCGAATAATTCAACTTTAAATTCTATATTTGTTTTGATTGATAAAGCGATCAGCATATTTTTAACAAGCTCTCTTTGCTTGTACTCATCATCGCAAATAGCCACTCTATACATAAATGCCCCCCTCTTTCCCATTACATGTTGCAAGGAAGTATAGTCTGAACAGTATACAATATCTTAATATTCTATACATAGCTTTTGGATAAAACGCAAATTCAAATCCCTTAAATGCGATTTATTGTGTGCTATTCGTTCTCTATGCTTGGGCGTTCCCTTTTGCCATCGGGGGCTTGCGTAGGTTGGTCGGTTTGCGGACGATGTCGCTGGAATGAGGTTTGCTGCTGTTTTAACTATTTTGACCCGTTGAATAAGAACACAACTTGTGATTTATTAGGAAGATAGGAATTGATGTATCAGGAGAACGACTTTCATACATAAGACTTATTGGAGGAATTTATGGATAATAAAAGGTATTTTTCAATTGGGGAAGTTTCTAGATTAAAAAATGTTACGATAAAAGCTTTACGTTATTATCATAATATTGGTTTGTTAATACCTGCATACACTAATCCCGAAAACGGTTATCGCTATTATACAATTAATCAATTCATCTATTTGGATATTATAAAAATTTGTAAGCAAAGTAATGTAAGTGTTAAAGAAATTAAAGCTTTATTTGCTAAAGCCGATACTAATTACCTTAAATTTTACTTGGAACAGAAAAATGAAGAAATTCATAAAGAAATAAAGAAATTAGAGCAACTTAATAAACAATTAGAAATATTAAAGACAGCTATCCATTCATCTGAAGATGAACTTATGAACAATGAATTTAATATTCAAACATTTAAAGACAGATACTTTTTAAGTTTACCTACTCAAGATGGAGAACTTAATGAGATTAAGTCATTCGATAAGTTAGATGAAAAATTAGGCGAATTGGCAGTCCAAACGTTTCAGTATGGATTAATTTATTCATGTCACCATGATAATTGGAAAATCAGTGATGTATTTCGTCTAATAACATCAGATGATTATAGATTGCTTAAAGATACCTTTAATGTATCTAAATTATCAAAAGGAGAATATTTAACTATTAATTGCACAGGAGATACTGAAATTGAAACATTTCAATTAGTAAAAGAATATTTGGAGAAAAACAGTTTGACGTGTAATAAGGTTTATATGTTTTATCTAGTGACAGATGTTTTTAATCAATATAATCATTTCTCTCAATTTCAAATTAGTCTAAAGCCCACCCTATAAATAAGGTGGGCTGACTTTTAGCTTATAGCTTGTATTCATAAATAAAATTTGTATTTTCGAGTTTGCCGTTAGGTAGATTAAATACAGTTACTTCTTCATCAAGACGGACAAATCCATTATGATCATAGAATCCATAGTTACTCATTGTATCTGTATACACATAAATTTTATTTGTTTTTGTATTTTTTAAGTAAGAGATGAGCTCATTAAATAATTGTTTCCCTACCTTTTTTCCTCTAGCTTCTTCAGAAACAGCAAAGAATTCTAAGCACCCCTGAAACTCATCTTCTTTTCCTCTAATTAACTTGCTGTATGCCTCATTAGTCATAGAGGTGAGTTCAACAAATACTTTTCGTTCGATGGCATTTAGATTTAAGAGTTGTAGCAATTCACTTGTATAATCTTCTTGTAACAATCTATAAGATGTTATTTCACCAACTCTTGAACCAAAAATTACACCAATGACTTCTCCATCTAATGTAGCTACTCTTCCAAAAGTACTTTTATTTAATATTGGACTTATGAACATCATTGTAACTGCTGCATTTATTACGCCGTCATCCTCGATAAAATCCTTTGCGTTCCAGGTATCTGCAATAATCGATTTAATAGGTTCTATATCCTCTTTTCTAATGTCTCTAATATCTAAGTTCATTTTGACTTCCTCCTTTTAATCAATTAACTTACAAATTGAGTTTAATGTCTCCCCTAATGGGGAGAGTCAAGTATTTAATGCAGTGTCTTTTTCAACAGGGCTCACTTACAAGGACAGACGGCTAATAGTCATGTTAAACTGGGAAGTTTGGTCCGCTCGGAACCTGGTGACGATGGTACGATAGCAACGCCAGATGCCATCGATTGTCGATATTCAGTTTGGCACCTGTTCCAAGGGCGTTTAATACGCTATCGCTCTGTTTTTGAAGTTTTTCATAACATCATTATGCTAACTAAAAAACCCCTAGCGGGTCTATTCACCTATATCTCCCTGGACAAGCAAAAGCAGCCCTAAAGGGCTGCCTCTTCTGCTGTAATCATACTAATTGCTCGTATATTTTACCCAGTCATATTCAGCGTATAGCGGATTTGCTCCGTTATATGAACCTAACCAGCTATCCACTCCGGTGCCATTCCATAAATTCATCATAATTTTGCCTGGCGTACTCGGAATATTCGTGGTTGCTGTATGTTTCAGAACACCGTCAACGTACCATTTAATATACCCTGGCTGCCAATCGAAAGCATAGGTATGGAAGCTCGTTGAAGCATCAAAGCCAAGATTGATAATCTTTTCGTGCCCACCGACTCCATTGGTATAATAGTTAAACTGTACTTTTGTCGTGTCCTTTCCTAAAAATTCGATATCTATTTCATCCCATTGCGTGCCATGAGAAGGTCCTGTATACGTGAAAAAGGATGAGACAATTCCCGTGTTTTTAGCAGGCTTCATGCTGACCTCGTACAGGCCATATCCGTAATTGTTCGTTGATCGGTACTCCCCACAATCAAATTTGTTGTTCGCAGGACTCGTTAAACTCAGCTTGAGCTTTCCATCATTCGTAAAGTTAACATTGTTTGCACGCCAAGTACAATTGAACATTTGCCCATTGGAATACCCATCTGCCTTTTGCCAAGTACTTGAATTAAAATAACTTAATGGTTCCCAGAACACATTCCCCGCAAATGCGCTTACCGAAAAAAACAGAGAAATCACACCTGTGATCATCAGCGTAAACCAAGACTTCTTCTTCATAATACACCTCCATGGACAATTTCAAATATGAATGAAAGTTGTGGAACGTGGTTTCCAGCAAACGTAGTATGATCTGCCGAAAACCAAATAATAGAGCTTGCCTGGACATTTACCCGCTAATAGCGTTCTCTTGGAATAACAGGGCGGGTCCCTCGATTTTGCAAAAGCTCCAAAACAACTACTGTTTATATGAGCGATCATAATGAAAATTCAATAAAATCCACGTAGGCATCCCAAGTGCCGTCATCACTCGTCAAGGCGAGTTTGATCTCCTGATCTCCAGTAGCGTGAGTAATATTGGACAAGGTTTGAACAGTCGGCGTTTTGCCCGTGAAATTGAAGGAACCTACAGTTACTCCGCCAATAACCAAGTCCACCTTGGCCGTACCAGCATTGCTTGAAGCCCCCCGCACTGAGATATTATGCGTAGAGTTGGCAAAATACTGTGAATATGATACATAGTCAGCATTGGCATACAAAGCGACCCCGTCGAACGGTGCACTGATCTTGCCTGCATAAGTGCCGCCAATCTTCATATTCTCGGCTTCAACCTTGGTTATCGTATTCCCTCCCGTGTTGGGAGTGAACTGCCAGGCATCCAAATTCAACAGATTGCCGCTGCCTGACCCAGTAAACACCAGATAGATGTTGTGAACCCCCGTTGCATTATTGATCGTGGTCTCTACTTCTCTCCAGGTCTGCATACCTCCAGTTGAAGGTACTTTCAAGGAGCCGACTAGAGGGCCTGTTTCACTGTCAAGCCGTACTTCAATGTTGCCACCGACATTAGTGGCCACATTAGCTTTGAATGTCTTCGCTCCGGCAGAGCCAAAATCAGCCTTCCCGACAGCGATCCAGTCTCCATTATGGATGTTGGTCACATTCAGATTGCTAATCGGGCCGCCACTGGCTTGTGTGGGTTCGGTCGTAACGCCTGCTTGCCAGGCAATGGTCTCCGCTTCAACTCTGGTATATGGGTTCATATTGGATAGCTGAGCGATTCCTGTCATATTCCCTTGCACCTCAGAGATGCTTCCGTCCTCCTTGTGCACCAGCTTATTAATATGCGGAGAGCGATAGCCTTTTCCAGCTCCAATTTGAGCCTTGCTGACCGTTTGGGCATGGTATACGACATACCATTCATTCTTAAAATTAAATACAGCATGGTGGTTGTTGCCTCCAACGCCGAAGAACGTATACGGATTTTTTAGGAAATGACCTTTATAAGTGAAGGGACCCATCGGGTTGTCGCTAACCATATAACCGATTTCACCTGCAGGGTACTGTTGAGGGTGTGTTCCGGCAAAGTTGATACAGTACGAATAGTAGTATTTGCCGTTGTATTTATGAATACCGGAATCTTCAAACAGGTAAGGAGCGTCTATAGTGGTGGCGCTTCCAATAACGCTGGTCATATCTGCGCCTAATTTTATGACTCTGGCGGTTTTAGGATTTGCAATGGAAGCCGGATCCGACTCATTAGGAATTCCGCCACCGCTATACAGGTATCCCGTGCCATCATCATCTACCAGTACAGCCGGGTCAAAAAGCCAAGTCACGCCAGCCATCCCAGGTGTACTATGTGTCACAAGCGCTTTGCCAAGGGGATCTGTCCAAGGTCCGATAGGCGTGTCTGCTGTTAGGACACCAATACCTGCTCCCCCATTGGCAAAATATAAAAAGAACTTGTCTCTGCCATTTATTTTTTTATGCGCAACTGCTGGAGCCCAAGAGTTAGAGGCCCATTTGGCAATGCCTCTTCCACTGTTTTTGTTGTTGGCACCTGCGACTGGTATCGTTCCGTGATCCGTCCAGTTCACCATGTCTGTAGAGGATATGACCTGGATACGATCCAGCGCACTGAAGTCGTTCTCTTTAATCGATCCATCCTTGTTATACACGTACGTATCACTTGACATGTAAATATACACTCTTCCATCATACACCAATGAATAGGGATCAGCTCCCAATTTATGATCCATTAGAGGATTGGAATTTCCAGGTAGCTTTGCCAGTGGTCGATTGGCAGCATCTACATTTAGCATGGGAAAGACGCTGAGCAATAAAGCGAAGGAAAGAAATAAAACTAGACATTTTCTAATCATAACATAACCTCCGTTTTTTATATGGTCTAAAGCTGAGCTATCCGTAAATTTATCAAACTTAAGAATATGCTCAGACCTTTACCCGCAAGGAGAACTGACGTAAAGAGTGGTAAGGGATAGAAATAATCTGAAACCGCTTACAAATTATTGTTTGGAAACGCTCTACAAGAGAAGTCAATACTTACTTATCTCTGTCCTTATGCTGTGAACTTCAGTATTAATTGAATAAAGTATAGAATATAAAATATTAAGCACTAATATGTAATTCCATTCATAATAATGGATTTATTTGGAATGATCATACCATACTCTATCAAATATAACAATATCATTCTAATTTAAAAGAGCACACCAAAAGGGATGTAACCTACCGATTTGCTTTGTGAAATACTGACGTTTTTCCGTAACCGTTTAAGTATAATATTTGCCCTGAGTGGATTGAGTTTGATTGTAGGCGAGCAAATTAAGGGCAGACTGTCTGTTAGGGTTATTGAGCAAAATCCACCCGCTAAATACATCACAATCTAGGCTTGGTCCACCGAAAGTTGAGTTAGGTTATTTCTAAAATCGGGCGCTCTCCTCTGTTGGACAGCGCCGATTTACAACCTTGATTAAGGCAAGATAACTACCATCGGTATCGTTCCGATGAGGAAGATCCAGAAGCATTGTCTCTTCAACCTGGTTATCGTCTAACTTATAGCTGTTTGTCAGGCATAAACGAATATGATTATTGCATATAGCGTTCGCCATCCATGACAATGGTTTGTCCAGTGAGATAACCAATTTTCGGATTGGCAAGCTGGAGCACAAGCTCTGGATCACTTCTTTTTAGCTCGCACCATATATCAACAAAAGCAAGCTCATAAAAAATTGAGTGGATTGTATATCCTTATAGCTGAAGCTTATTATCACCAAAAAGATTTTGAGACCGCTTCGTATTGCTACAGGCAAGGCCTTCATGCTCAATGACAAAAAACCTCAGGGCTCCTTCTAGATGGATAAGGTCCCTGAGGTTTAATCATTTATATTCATTTATGGCTCATAACGCTTAATAACGATGACCGATTGTGGCCACCAATGCCGAAGGGATTGGATAGCCCGATATTTTAATGAGGCTTTACATGCTTCGTGAGGCCATAGTCCAGATGAACCGTTGACCGAATGAGTGCTGGAATTGGCCTTTTTTTCAAATGGTGAAAAGCAGACTGAGCATGTTTCGAAACTTGAGAGAGCAACGAAATGAGAATGGATGGTTGTTATATCAGAAAAAAATATTTTGCAGGCCAGGGTCGTCGGTTTGAGCCGCTACCCTTGCCTGCAAACTGAAATCATTTCTTTTAAAAAAATGAAAACTGATTTAGAAAATAAAGTCGATGGAATCCGGCGAGAAGCCTTCCGGCTGCTCGTCCGAGTTCACCTGAATTTCGCTTAATAGCAAATCTGGATTAGCTCCAACCTGGGACAGGATCGCTATCAAATCTCCGGTTAATCGTTCAATAGCATCTGCGCCAAACAGCTTCGTACAATATTCAAAGGAACCCTTGATCTGCCCGTCTTCATCACTCATGGACAAGGTCAAATCGAATTTGGAGGTCCTGTGTTCCTTAACATAAGGACTAAAGAACAGCGTTTCAAGTTGCGCTTCCTGTGACTCTGTATTTTCCAGTACAAACACAGTGTCAAACAACGGATTACGGCTTGCATCCCGCGCTACATCCAGCTTTTCCACCAGTTCTTCAAGCGGATAATCCTGATGCTCGAAGGCTTGCAGCGTACGTTCTCGGGCTTCCAGCAGGTAGCTGTGGAACGTTTGGTTGCCCTGCGGCTGGTGCCGGATGGCTAGTGTATTAACGAACATGCCGATCAGTGGCTCCAGTTCAGGCAACAAGCGGCCTGCTACCGGCGTACCAATGATCAAATCGTCCTGACCACTGTATTTGGACAGCAGGACGGTATAGGCACTCAGTAGCACCATGTACAGCGTACTTCCGGTCTGTGCCGCGATTCGGCGCAGTTGCTCGGATACATTCGAGTCAACAGTAAAATCATACATTGCTCCCTCGAAGCTGCGAACAGCAGGTCTAGGGTAAGCAATCGGCAGCTCCAGTACAGGCAACTCTCCGGCTAAATGCTCCAGCCAGAACTGTTCCCGGCGTTGGTATGATTCACGCTGCATTTCCTGCTGCTGCCACACCGCATAGTCCTTGTACTGAATGGGCAACGGCGCCAATGCTTGCCCTTCGTACAGTTGTCCCAGCTCCTGCACGATATTGTTAGACGACACACCGTCTGAAATAATATGGTGCATGTCGTACATCAGGAGATGACGTTCGGGTCCGGTTTGAATGAGACGGACACGCAGCAGAGGTGCCTGCTGAAGATCGAAGCTGCGTACAAAAGACTCGATATAGGCTTCGGCTTCAGACTCATGGGCCTGCAGGCGCTCTACTGCAAACGCTACCTGATCGTAAACCCGCTGAACAACCTCGCCGTCCACCATTTCGAAGGAAGTTCGCAGCGTTTCATGGCGGGCTATTAACTGACGGAACGCATCCTCCAGTCGATCTGCCTGAAGCGGCCCCTCCACGACTAATACACCCGGCATATTGTAGCTGACCTCCCCACCGTCCAGATGGCTCAAAATATACAGTCGTTTTTGAGCCGAGGAGACCGGATAGTAAGACTGTTTGGCAGCTGTAGGGATCACCGTATAGGTGTCTGTGCCCTGCGCGGTGATCAGCTGGGCTTGCTGCTCAATCGTAAAGTGCTGGAACACCTCACGCAGTGTAATTCGGCTGCCCAGTTCCTGATGGATTTTGGCCACCAGCGTCGTGGCCCGCAGGGAGTGTCCACCCACATCGAAGAATGAGTCGGTGACTCCTACGCTGGACAGCTTCAAGACATCCTGCCAGATTTGGGCTAGCTTGGCCTCCAGTGGCGTCCGCGGTGCCACATACTCCAGGCCTCCTTCAAGGCGTGCTTCCGGTGCTGGCAATGCCTTCCGGTCAATTTTCCCGTTGGGCGTCAGCGGGAAACGATCCAGCTGTACCACATACGTCGGGATCATGTAATCCGGCAGCTTCGGCTGTAGCGCATTCCGCAGTTCCGGTAGACTCAGCGACTCCGAAGCTACGATATAGGCACACAGATCCTTGTGTCCGTCCTCGTTTTCCCATGCTGTGACTACGGCTTTCTGAATGCCGTCCACGGTCAGCAGCTGTGCTTCCACCTCGCCCAGCTCGATCCGATACCCGCGAATTTTGACCTGATGGTCGATCCGGCCTAAATACTCGATACTGCCATCAGGCAGCCACCGTGCCAGGTCGCCTGTCCGGTACATCCGGTTTGCGTAAGTGCTGTCCGCTGGATCAGCGGCCGTCGCATCAGCAAACGGATTCGGGACAAACTTCTCAGCCGTCAGTTCCGGCAGGTTGAGGTATCCTCGTGCGATACCTGCCCCTCCGATATAGAGTTCACCCGCGATCCCCATCGGTACCAGCTGTTGTCGAGTGTTCAAGATGTACACAGCCTGGTTGGCTATCGGCGTTCCGATGGATACCGTGTGCTCCCCTTTTTCCAGCAGTACATTCAGCGACTCTACATCTTCAATCGTATAGGCGGTCGTATCTACGGTCGCTTCGGTCGGACCATACACGTTCGTAATGACCGGATGATACCCGGACCATTTGTGCAGGAACCCCTGTACCAGCTGCACGGATAAGGCTTCGCCCCCGATCAGGTAATGCTTCACATCCGGCGCTTCTGTCACATTGACGCTTTCGTTCAAAATATGCAGATGCGCTGGTGTGCCGTCCGACAGATCAATCCGGTGCATGCGGTAGTAGGCGATCAAATGCTCTCCGCTCAGGCTGACGTCACGGGACACCACATGCAGGGTATGACCTAGCAGCAAGCTGGCAAAGATTTGCTTCACCGAAGCGTCAAATACAAATGCGGACAGCCATGCGATGTGAAGCGGCTGATCATACCGACTGTACACTCGTTCATACAGAGCATCTACCAGATTGCCGACACTGCCTTGCTCAATCATAACCCCTTTCGGCTGACCGGTTGTACCTGACGTGTAGATCATATAGGCCAGGTTATGCAGGCCGGCGACAGGGATCAGGTTGCTCGCATCCTGTGCTCCCCATTGAGCTTGAACGTCCTCATCGTCAAGAACGATAGCTTGTACTGTCGATGGCAGTTCGAGTGACAGGTTGGCAACTCTGCTGGTGATCACGACCTTGGCCCCACTGTCTTGAAGCATGTAGTCGATCCGTTCCTGTGGATACATCGTATCCATTGGCACATACGCGCCTCCGGCCTTCAGTACTCCCAGAATGCCCACCAGAAGATCCGCAGAACGTTCCAGCAGTACGCCTACCGGTTGATCTGCTTCAACACCTTTCGCCCGTAACACACGGGCCAACCGGTTCGCCTGCTCATTCAGCTCAGCGTAGGTTAGACCTATGTCCCCAGATACAACGGCTATCCGCTCAGGGCTGTTTTTCGCTTGCTCTTCAAAACGCTCGCTGAGCGACAGACCTTGGAGTGTTCCACGCACGCTGTGCGCGTTCGGATCATTGAACACCTTCAGAATCTGTTCGGTTTCTTCCGCCGTAATCAGTTCCAGCTCACCCAGCTTCGCATCCGGGTTTGCCGCCACGGCTTCGGCTAAGCGAATAAAGTGACGTGTCATCCGTTCAACGGTTTCCCGTTGATACAACGCAGTTGCATATTGCAATCCGAACTGGATGCCTGCCTCTTCCTCTCTGGCTTCCAGCGTGAAGTCAAACTTCGCCGGTGTTTGCTCCAAGCCGTATGGACGGAAGCTCAGATCTGCCAGTTGCAGTTCGCCTTCCTCGGTCGTTTGCAGGGTAAACATCGTATCGAACAGCGGATGGCGACTCATATCCCGCTTCACATTCAGCTTTTCCACCAGTTCCTCAAATGGATAGTCCTGATGTTCGTAGGCTTGCAGAGCCTGAACCTTCACTTCTTCCACGTAGCTGCGGAAGGTATGTTCCGCTGTCGGATAGTTTCGCAGTGCCAACGTACCGACGAACATGCCGAGGATTGGCTCCAAATCGGCATGCGGTCGTCCGGCAATCGGCGTGCCGACAACGATGTCCTCTTGGCCGCTGTATTGATGCAAGAGTGCGGTGTACGCCGCCAGCAGCACCATATACAGCGTAGAGCCTGTGTGCGCCGCCAGTTCCTTCAGGCGTTCGCTCACTTCGCGTTCCAGCCCAAACACCACGGTATCGCCTGCCGTACTTCGTATCGACGGACGGGCAAAGTCCGTCGGTAGATCCAGTACAGGCAGTTCCCCCCGGAAGGTGTCGAGCCAGTAGGCTTCCTGACGCTGCATCCATTCCTGATGGGTCTCACTTTGTTGCCATACAGCATAATCTTTGTACTGAATCCGCAATGGCGCTAGCTGTTCACCGTCATACAAGCGGACAAATTCATTAGTTAGTACCCCCATAGACACCCCATCCGAAACGATGTGGTGCATGTCGAGCATGAGTACATGCTGCGGTTCCTGCTCAGTTCCGGATACGCCCAGATCTACTAGGCCCACCCGCAACAGCGGCGCAGCTTTGAGATCAAACGGACGGACAAAGCAACTCACCAGCTCATCCACTTCCTTGCCGACCCTCGTGTCTGTATCCGTAGTCGCACCTTCTGCTTGTACCTTCGTATATTCCACCTCGAACGGCACAGTATCCTCAACCCATTGCATCGGCTCACTGTCGATCAGATCAAAGCGGGTGCGCAAGGACGCATGACGGGCGATCAGTTGACGGAATGCATGTTCCACTCGCTTCACGTCCAGCGGACCGCTCACTTGCAGCACCGATGGCATGTTGTAGTTCACATCCTGCGGATCGAACTGATGCAGCACGTACAGTCGTTTTTGCGCCGAGGACAGGGGATAGAAGCTACGTTCTTCCGTTACCGGAATGGACGCATACGTTACTTGATCCAGCTGTTCCAATACAACGGCCAGTTGCTCAATCGTTGGTGCTTCAAAAATACTGCGCAGGGGAAGCGGCTTGTTCAGCTCCTTGTGAATCCTCGAGGCCAGTGTCGTCGCCCGCAGTGAATGTCCACCAATCTCAAAGAAGTTTTCCTTTACGCCGACCTGCGTCAGGCCTAGCACATCCTGCCAAATTTGCGCCAGCTTCACTTCGACCCACGTTCGCGGTGCAACATAGTCGGCTCCGGTTTGCAGGCTGTCTTCTGGTGCTGGCAGGGCCTTGCGGTCGATTTTGCCGTTTGGTGTCAGCGGCATCTGCTCCAGCTGTACCAGATAGGAAGGGACTATGTAACCTGGCAGCTTCTGGCTCAAAGTGCTGCGTAGCACACTTGCGACAACTTCCTCATTGGCGACCACATAAGCACAGAGCTGCTTTTGCCCTTGCTCATCTTCTCGTGCGATGACCACAGCTTCTTGCACTGCCTCCAGCTTCAACAGCTGCGTTTCTACCTCGCCCAGTTCGATTCGGTAGCCCCGAATTTTCACCTGCGCGTCGATCCGCCCCTTATATTCCAGCGTACCGTCTGCATTCAAGCGTACCATGTCGCCTGTGCGATAGCAGCGTTCTCCACTGCGGAACGGGCTGTCGATGAACTTTTCGGACGTCAGGTCCGGACGGTTGCGGTATCCACGTGCCACCCCGTCACCGCCTACCAACAGTTCACCCCATACCCCGACGGGCTGAAGCCGCATCGAATGGTCCACGACATACGCTGTCGAATTATGGATCGGTCTGCCAATTGGCACTGATTCCGATTGCACACCGATGATCGCATGCACTGTTGAAAAGGTCGTATTTTCAGTCGGGCCATAGATGTTACTAATTCGCAGGGATGGATGGGCCTCCAGCACCCGGTTCATATGTGGTACGGACATTACATCACCACCGACCAGCAGCTCCCGTATCCTCTCGAACAGCGTCAAATCCTGTTGAGACAGCTGGTTAAAGAGCGGTGTGGTCAAAAACATCGTGGTAATGCCGTAGCTGTGGACAGCATCCTTAAGTTTGAGCACATCCAAAATGACATCCTGACTCACTAGCACAAGCTGTCCACCGTTTAATACAGATCCCCAAATTTCGAAGGTGGATGCGTCGAAAACAATAGCGCCTGTCTGCAATATACGCGTGTCAGCATCCAACTGCGCGTAGTTTGTATTTTTCACCAAACGTACGACATTGCGATGCTCCACCATAACACCCTTCGGCTGCCCCGTCGTACCCGACGTATAGATCACATACGCTAGATCGTTCGGACCGGACAACGGCTCCAGGTTAGAACCATCCTCGTGATACACACTTTGTGCCCCATTCAGCACAAGCATGTGACCGTCAAAAGCTACCTTGTCCACCAGATGGCTTTGCGTCAACAACAGCTCTGTTCCCGAGTCGTCCAGCATGTAGCGGATACGCTCTTCCGGATAGGTTGGATCGATAGGTACATATGCGCCTCCGGCTTTCAAAATCCCTAACATGCCCACGATCATGTCTATCGAGCGTTCGGTCATCAGACCCACCAGCCGATCTTTTGTCACACCTTGACTGCGCAAGGTACGAGCCAGACGATTCGCGCGTTCATTCAGCTCGCGATAACTCAGTTGCTCTCCTTCGAAGTACAACGCTGGCTGCTCTGGTGTGTGCGCCGTTTGTGTCTCAAACAGACCATGGATCGTTTGCTCGCTTGGATACTCGGCGGCTGTATCTCCCCATACGCTGAGAATTTGCTCGCGTTCCTGCTCGCTTAACACCTCCAGCTCTTGCACCCGAATGTCCGGCTTCGCTACCACTTGTTCCAGTAGCTGTATTAAATGGCCCTGAGTCCGTTCCACGGCTTCCCGATCAAATAATTTTGTATTGTATTCGAATCGGATTTTCATCGCTTCCTGCGGCATGACGACCAGATTGAAATCATAGTTCGTTTGTTCAATCATGCCTGCATTGCTGATTACAAAATCCGACGTTGCACCTTCGCCAAGCTGCTCGACCTGCTCCTCCACCGGATAGTTTTCAAACACGATAATGTGGTTGATCAGCTCTTGCTTTTGCTCGGTCAAGGCTTGAATTTCATACAGCGGATACGTCTCATAATCTTGAGAAGCCAGCGCCTGCTGCTGATTCGTTCTAATCAGGTCGGCAAAGGTGTCCTCAGCTCCACTGCGGATACGTACGGGAATGGTGTTAATGAACAAGCCCACCATATTTTCGATCCCCGGAATATCAGCTGGACGACCCGACACGACACCGCCAAATACGGCATCATCACTACCGTTGTACTTTTGAAGCAGTAAGCCCCAGGCTGTTTGCAGTAATGTATTCGGGGTCACGTGGTACTGCTTGGCTACCATTTCCATGCGTCCTGTCAAATCCTTACCTAGATCGCACAACACATGCTCAAATTGTGCACCGTCCGCTTTCGTGCCGACTTTTCCGGTTGGAATCGACGTTTGTTGATCATAGCCCAGCAAATAATCTTTCCAGTATGAGGCTGCTGCTTCTACATCCTGGGCTTCAAGCCACTCAATATACTGACTGTATGGAGTCACCAGGGCGAGCTTTGGTTCTCTATGTTCTACGGCTGCAAAATAAGCCTCAAACACCTCATCCGTTACCAACGCCACACACCAGCCGTCCATTAGGATGTGATGAGAGCTCCACACAAAGTAATAATCCTCATCACCTGTCCGTAAAATCGCCACGCGCATCAACGCATCCCGGGACAAATCGAATCCGGCTGCCTTGTCCTGGCGAATAAATTCCTGCACATACGCGTCACGTTCCTGATCATCCAAATGACGCAAATCTTCATAGCTGAAACCAACATCCTTGCGCCGGAAAATCACCTGCACGGGCTCATCCTGCCAGCCGCTAATGAAATTAGCTCTAAAGATCTCATGCCGCTGCGCCAAATGATTCAAGCTATCTTGGAAAATATCTGCCTGGAAGCGTCCACGCAAGTCAAAGGTCGTTTGTTCAAAATAAGCCCCTGACGCTGCATCCATCAGGCTATGGAACAACATGCCTTTTTGCATCGGTGTCAAGGCATATACATTTTCCAGTTCCCCGATGTCACGAGTCCGCTCTACTAACTGATCCAGCTCGGCCAAGGTTACAGGTTTAAGCATCACATCGCTTGGCGTCAGCTCCTGCTGTTTGCGACCCGCGCAATGTGCGATGATGTCCTGCAGGCTGGTTCTGAGCGCTTCGGCTAGCTGTTCCATCGTTTCCTTGCGATATTCCTGATGGCTGTAGCTGATCGTCAATTGCAATTGACCTTCTGAAATCAGTCCGTTCAAATCCAGCGTGTGCGATCTGGCTGCATGTGCGCTCAGCTCGGCACCGCTAGCGTAAGGAGACACGCCAATGGATTGATTTTGCATATCCTGATCAAATTGTCCCAAATAGTTAAAGCTGATTTCAGGTTCGGTTACAAAACGCTCTTGCTCACATGCCGCGGACAGGTATCTCAGCATACCGTAGCCAATACCCTTTTGCGGAATCCGGCGTAGCCCTTCTTTCACCTGTTTGATGCGCTGTGAAAGGTCTTGGCTCACACTCATATCCAGCACAACCGGGAATTGGGTCGTAAACCAGCCTACCGTGCGCGTAATATCCAGCTCGGGCAGAATGGATTCCCGTCCATGGCCTTCCAGGTTGACGAGCACTCGTTCAATCCCCGCCCAGCGATGAATAGCCAGGCCGAGTGCGGTCAGCAGCAAATCATTCATATCCGTGTTGTAGGCACGATGTGCTTGTTTTAACAGCTGCTCCGTTTCTTGAGCTGTCCACGTGACTGTCATGAGCTCGCTGTCTTTATTCAAGGAATGAGAAGGGGATTCGTCTTTTGGAAGCGGCTCATACACACCTTGTTCTACTTCTTGCCAGAAGGCGAGCTCTGCTGCCATTTCTGGGCCGTTCGCATAGTGAGACTGTCCCTCAGCCCAGGTACGGAACGAATCCGTTTTGTGCGGAAGACGAGCCAGTTGTCCGTTCAACGCCTGTTCGTAGGCTGTCGTAAGATCCTCGAACAAAATGCGCCAAGAAACGGTATCTACTACTAAGTGATGAATAACCATCAGCAAATGATCTCCATCTGGGCAATGGAACAGCCCCAGCTTCATCAGCGGTCCTTCGCTTAAATGAATCCCCGCCTGAATTTCATTCGCTTTGGCCTCAATCGCCGCAGACACTTCCGACTCCTTCCTGAAGTCTGCCTGATCCAGCGTATACAGCTCACCCTCACCCACCGCGCGATTCCAAGCTTCATACCCGTGTTCGGTAGGACGGAAAACGATCCGCAGTGCATCGTGATGGCTAACGATGTGATCCATCGCTGTGCGCAGTGCCGCTTCATCAAAACCATCCTTGCTATGCAGCATGATGGACTGGTTGTGATGATGAGCATCCGCCAGGTTTTGCTCCAAGAACCAGTGTTGAACGGGTGTCAGCTTCAAAGCGCCTACCACTTCACTCTGATCCGCCAATCGGGTAACGGATTGGACTTTCAGCGCCAATGCAGACACCGTTGGATGGCTGAACAGGTCTTTCATCTCCAGTCGATAGCCTGCTTGTAGCAAGCGGGACGATACTTGCAGCGCTTTGATCGAATCGCCGCCCAGCTCGAAGAAGTTATCCTGCGTGCCTACGGCCTCCACGCCGAGCACTCCGGCCCATACGGTAGCCAATACTTGCTCCACCTTGGTACGCGGGGCTACATAGGCTGCTCCCGTATGGATGCTGCCTTCCGGTTCCGGCAAGGCCTTACGGTCAATTTTGCCGTTGCTGGTCAGCGGGATCGTCTCCAGTCGCATCAGCCGTGCTGGCACCATGTGCGCTGGCAGTCCGGCTTCCAGCGTGGCCTGTACTTCCTCGATCCGCAGCTCGGTTTCTCCCGTGATGTATCCGCACAAATACTTGTGTCCACGCTCGTCCGTCCGGTCGATGACTACGGCTTGACGCACACCCGGTACCCGCTGGATCGCCGTTTCAATCTCGCCCAGCTCGATCCGATAGCCCCGGATTTTGACTTGATAGTCCATCCGGCCGATAAAGTCCACATTGCCGTCTGGCATCCACCGCGCCAAATCGCCGGTGCGATACAAACGTTCACCCGGTACGTACGGGTTCGCTACGAATTTCTCGGCTGTCAGGTCCGCACGGTTCAGGTACCCCCGTGCTACCCCGATGCCGCCGATGCACAACTCGCCCAGTACACCGATCGGTACCGGATTCAGCTGGCTGTCTACGATGTAGAAGCGTGCATTCAGCCACGCCTGTCCAATCGGCACATTCCCGCTGCTTGGCAGCTTCGACAGCTCTTCATCGTAGAAGCTGGAGTCAATCGCCGCTTCCGTGACACCGTAGCTGTTGATGATACGGATATCTGCACCAAACCGTTCTTGCAGCACTCGGTAGTCCGTCACGCTGCAGCTATCCGAGCTCGTGATCAGCAGTTCCAGACTGCTCATGTCCAGCCCGTGTTCATGCACATGCTGCATAAACGGTACGATCAAGGCTGGCGTCGATTCGAACACGGTGATTTGATAATCACGAATCCAGCCATACAATCGGCTTGGATCAATGCGGTCGTCTTTCGGACAGATGACCATCGTGCCACCATTATAGAGAGTCCGTGCAATATCGCCGACGAACACGTCAAAGGAGAAGCTGGCCAGTTGCAGCAGACGGACCGGGAACTGGTTCAGACGGTAATCCCGGCGATAGGCCGCAGCCGTATTGACCAAGCTGCGATGCTCGATCATGACGCCCTTCGGACGTCCCGTTGTACCGGACGTGTAGATCACATACGCCAGATCGTGCGACTCGTTGATGTGATCGACGTCTGTGACATCTCCGGTATACAGCGACTCATCGTCTAATGCTAGTACAGTGTGCAGACGCAGCCCTGTTGCTGGCTCGGATGCTGCTTCGCGGTCAGGTGGCGAATCTGATTTCAAGCTTACACCCTCATTCAGGCGGTCTCTTTCCATCGTTTCAGCGCTAACCGCTGTTTCCAACTCACCCTCGGTCTTTCCTTCGCCCAGAGCCCCTTGGCTTTCATTCAGCCATGCTTGCGTGCGCTCCTGCAAACTGGTTTGGGTCAACAGCACCGTCGCACCGCTGTCCTCCAGCATGAAACGAATGCGCTCGGACGGATAGTCTGCATCCAGCGGCACGTAGGCGCCTCCAGCCTTCCATACCGCTAGTACGCCGACCAGCATGTCTACCGAGCGTTCACTCAGAATGCCGACAATGGATTCGCGTCCAATGCCTTCTTTTCGCAGTCTGCGCGTCAATTGGTTCGCACGCTCGTTCAGCTGGCGGTACGTAAGCTGCTGCTCCTCGTACACCACCGCCACATGATCTGGCACAAGCTGTGCCTGTTCTTCCACATAGGCATGGAATAAGACTTCTGCTTCAGCCGCAACCTCCGATACGCCTACATCTCCAAAACCATAGAGGATTTGTGCCTTCTCCTCGACAGTTACCATATCCAGAGCTGCCAGTGGCTGCTGTGGATGAAGTGTAATCGCACGTACGAGTTCAGTAAAATGCTGTGCCAAGCGTGCGATGGTCTCCGGCTTGTACAGCGCCGTGCTGTATTCCAAACTACACAGAATACCTTCGGGCTGCTCTACGGCATCCAAGGTCAGATCGAATTTGGACGTAGGATTATCCGTCAGATACGGCTTGAAGGTCAAACCTTCCAGCTCGAACTCCTGCTGTTCAAATGTTTTCAGCTCAAACATCGTGTCAAACAGCGCATTCCGGCTCGTATCCCGCGTTAAATTCAGCTTTTCAACCAGCTCTTCAAACGGATATTCCTGGTGCTCATACGCACTAAGCGCATGCTCTTTGACCTCTTGCAGATAATCTAGGAACGTTTTGTCGCCACACGGATAATTGCGGATCGCCAACGTGTTGAGGAATACGCCTACCAGGCTCCCCAGTTCCGCATGTGGTCTTCCTGCAATCGGCGTGCCGACGATGATGTCCTCTTGACCCGTGTATTTATGCAAAAGCGTGCTATACGCTGCCATCAACACCATGTACAAGGTAGAGCCAGTTTGCGCGGCCAGCTGCTTCAGCTGCTCGCTGTCCTCCATGCGGATCGCAAACTCAAATCGAGTTCCTTCCAGACGCTGTACAGCAGGTCTTGTAAAATCCGTTGGCATATCCAGCGCCGGGATTTCACCAGACATGGTTTTCAGCCAATAGCTTTCTTGCTCACGAAGGCGTTCACTTTGCATATCTGCATGCTGCCAAACGGCATAATCCTTGTACTGAATACGAAGTGGCGGCAGTTCCTGGCCTTCATACAATTGAGAGAACTCCTGCACGATAATGCCTTCCGTCACGCCATCCGAAATAATATGGTGCATATCATAGAGCATGACGTGACGCCCCGGTCCGTTTTCGATCAACTGAACCCGCAGCAACGGTGCTTGTGCGAGATCAAATGCACGTACAAAGTCTTGTACGTACTGCGTTGTCTCTTCTTCGCTTGCCTGTACATACTCCACGCTGAATGGGGCGCTGGATTCAATCCTCTGAATCACCTCGCCATCCACCATCTCGAATCGGGTTCGCAGGGCTTCATGACGGGCAATCAGTTGGCGGAAGGCTTGTTCCAGTCGTTTTTTATCCAAGGAACCTTCGATAATCAACGCTCCTGGCATGTTGTAGCTAACCTCTCCACCTTCCAGGTGACTCAGAACGTACATCCGTTTTTGTGCCGAGGAAACGGGGTAATATTCGCGCTCCTCTGCCACAGGGATAGATACATACGTTTGCTGGGTCTGATCTTCACCCATCACCTGTACCAATTGCTCAATCGTCGGATATTGGAAAATATCTCGCAAGGCCAGCTTGTGATTCAGCTCCTGATGAATTTTCGCCATCAGGGTAGTAGCGCGCAGCGAATGTCCTCCCACTTCAAAGAAGTTATCCTGGATGCCTATTTGATGATGATTCAGAACGCTTTGCCAAATACGGACCAGCTGCTCTTCCAGCTCTGTGCGCGGCGCCACGTACTCCGTGCCTCCTTCGAGGCGCGCTTCCGGTACTGGCAAAGCTTTGCGGTCGATTTTCCCATTCGGTGTCAGCGGGAAACGATCCAGGGGTACGACGTAGGTCGGGATCATATAGCCCGGCAGTTTGGGCTGCAGTGTGCTGCGCAGCTCCGGCAAATTCAGCGCCTCCGAGGCTACGACATACGCACACAGATCCTTGTCTCCGTCTTCGTTTTCCCAGGCGGTGACGATCGCTTTCTCAATGCCAGCCACAGTCAGCAGCTGCGCTTCCACCTCACCCAGTTCAATCCGGAAGCCCCGGATTTTGACCTGATCATCCATCCGGCCGATAAAGTCTACATGGCCGTCTGGCATCCACCGCGCCAAGTCGCCGGTACGATACAGTCGTTCACTCGGCATGTACGGGTTCGCTACGAATTTCTCCGCCGTCAGGTCCGCACGGTTCAGGTACCCCCGTGCGACCCCGGCTCCGCCAATGCATAGCTCGCCCAGTACACCAATCGGCACCGGATTCAGCTGGCTGTCCACAATGTAGAAGCGTGCGTTCAGCCACGCCTGACCAATCGGCACATGGCCGCTACTTGGCAGCTTCGACAGTTCTTCGTCGTAGAAGCTGGAGTCAATCGCCGCTTCCGTAACACCGTAGCTGTTGATGATGCGGATGTCCGCGCCAAACCGCTCCTGCAGCACTCGGTAGTCTGTCACGCTGCAGCTGTCTGAGCTCGTGATGAGCAGCTCTAGACTACTCATATCTAGTACGTGTTCATGCACATGCTGCATAAACGGTACGATCAAAGCCGGTGTGGATTCGAACACCGTAATTTGATAATCACGAATCCATCCGTGGAGACGGCTAAAATCAATCCGGTCGTCTTTCGGACAGATGACCATCGTTCCCCCGTTATAGAGTGTCCGCGCAATATCGCCGACGAACACGTCGAAGGAGAAGCTAGCCAGTTGCAGTAGTCGTACCGGGAATTCGCTCAGGCGGTAATCTCGGCGATAGGCCGCAGCGGTATTCACCAAGCTGCGATGCTCAATCATGACGCCCTTCGGACGTCCGGTTGTCCCAGACGTGTAGATCACATACGCCAGATCCTGCGGTTCGTTAATATGATCGACGTCTGTCGTATCTCCGGTGTACAGTGACTCATTGTCCAATGCCAGTACGGTGTGCAGACGCAGCCCTGTTGCTGGCTCGGATGCTGCTTCGCGGTCAGGTGGCGAATCTGATTTCAAGCTCAAACCTTCATTTAGGTTGTCTCTTTCCATCGTTTCAACGCTAACCTCTGTCTCTAGCTTACCCTTAGCATTTTCATCGCCCAAAGCCCCGTAGCTTTCATTCAGCCATGCTTGTGCGCGCTCCTGCAATCCCGTCTGAGTTAACAGTACCGTCGCACCGCTGTCCTCCAGCATGAAACGAATCCGTTCGGATGGATAATCTGCATCTAATGGTACATATGCGCCTCCGGCTTTCCACACCGCCAATACACCGACCAGCATGTCCACCGAGCGTTCACTCAAAATGCCGACAATCGACTCGCGTCCAATGCCTTCCTTTCGCAATTTACGCGCCAATTGGTTTGCACGTTCATTCAGTTTGCGGTACGTCAGCTGTTGCTCCTCGTACACCACTGCCACGTGATCTGGTACAAGCTGGGCTTGTTCTTCCACAAAGGCATGGAACAGGGCTCCTGCTTCAACAGCATCAGCACCTAATACCCCCACATTTCCAAATCCATCGATGAGTTGCTCTTTTTCCTCGGCGGTTACCATATTCAAAACTGCCAGTGGCTGCTGTGGATAATAGGCAATAGCTCGAACGATTTCCGCAAAATGCTGTGCCAATCGCGTCATGGTCTCCGGCTTGTACAGCGCCGTGCTGTATTCCAGACGGCACAGAATGCCTTCTGGCTGCTCTATGGTCTCCAAGCTCAGATCAAACTTGGCCGTATGATTGTCCAGTGGATAGGAGCTCAAGGTCAGACCTTTCAGCTCGAACTCCTGCTGCTCCATTGTTTTCAACTCAAACATCGTGTCAAACAGCGCATTCCGGCTCGTATCCCGCGTTACATTCAGTTTTTCAACCAGTTCTTCAAACGGATAGTCCTGATGCTCATACGCACGGAGCGCATGCTCTTTGACCTCCTGCAGATAATCCAGGAACGATTTGTCGCTGGACGGATAATTGCGCATCGCCAGCGTGTTAATGAACACACCCACCAGATTACTGAGCTCTGCATGCGGTCGTCCAGCAATCGGCGTGCCAACGACGATGTCCTCTTGGCCTGTGTATTTGTGTAAGAGCGTGGTGTACGCCGCCAACAACACCATATACAGAGTAGCGCCGGTCTGCGCCGCCAGTTCTTTCAGGCGTTCACTAACCTCACGCTCTAGTACAAATTCGATCGTATCCCCTGCCGTACTCTGCACCGCTGGGCGGGCAAAGTCAGTGGAGAGATCCAGTACAGGTAGTTCACCTTGGAAGGTGTTAAGCCAGTAGGCTTCCTGATGCTGCATCCATTCCTGATGGGCCTCGCTTTGCTGCCATACGGCATAATCCTTGTACTGAATCCGCAATGGCGACAACTCTTCACCGCCATACAAGCGGACAAACTCATCGGTCAGGACCTCTAGGGACACCCCATCCGAGACGATATGGTGCATGTCGAGCATGAGCAAATGCTGGGATTCCTGCTCTACTCCCTGAACGCCCAGATCCACCAAGCCTACCCGCAGCAGCGGCGCAGCTTTGAGATCAAACGGACGGACAAAGCTCCGTACCTGCTGTTGCGCTTCTATGTTGACTCTTGTGTACGTATCTGTAGTTGTGTCCTGATCTGTGTCCACAGTCGCACCCGCTGCCTGTATCTTCGTATATTCCACCTCGAACGGCACAGCGTCCTCAATCCATTGCATTGGCTCACTGTCGATTAGCTCAAAACGGGTACGCAAGGTTGCATGGCGGGCAATCAGTTGACGGAATACGTTCTCTACTCGTTTCACATTCAGCGGACCGCTCACTTGCAGCACCGACGGCATGTTGTAATTCACATCCTGCGGGTCGAACTGATGCAGCACATACAGTCGTTTTTGCGCCGAGGATAACGGATAGAATGTGCGAGTTTCCGTTACCGGAATCGATGCATATGCCACTTGATCCAGCCCCTCCAGCACAGCTGTCAGTTGTTCAATCGTTGGGGCTTCAAAAATACTGCGCAGAGGAAGCGGCTTGTTCAGCTCTTGGTGAATCTTCGAGGCCAGTGTCGTCGCCCGCAGCGAATGTCCGCCAATCTCGAAGAAGTTTTCCTTTACGCCGACCTGCGCCAGGCCCAGCACATCCTGCCAGATTTGCGCCAGCTTCACTTCCACCCACGTCCGCGGTGCGACATAATCGACTCCACTTTGCAGGCTGCCTTCCGGTGCCGGAAATGCCTTGCGGTCAATTTTTCCATTGGGACTCAGCGGCATTTGCTCCAGCTGTACAAAGTACGATGGGACCATGTAGCTTGGCAGCTCTCGGCCCAGCTCACTTCTCAGCTCGCTGGCACGGATTTCTTGCCCGGCGACATAGTACGCCACCATTTGTTTTTGGCCCGTTTCATCCGCACGAGCCATGACCACCGCTTCTCGTACCGATTCCACTTGGAGTAGCTGCGTTTCGACCTCGCCCAGCTCAATCCGGTACCCACGGATTTTCACCTGATGGTCAATCCGGCCTAAGTATTCAATATTGCCGTCCGGCATCCATCTCGCCAAATCACCAGTGCGGTACATCCGTTCGTCTCCTGCTTCCCCGCCAGCAAACGGATCTTTCACAAATTTCTCGGCCGTCAGTTCCGGACGGTTCAGATAGCCTCGGGCTACGCCGACACCGCCGATGCACAGCTCCCCTGCCACCCCAATCGGCTGCAATTGCTCCGTGCCTTCCTTCACGATGTACAGACGGATATTTTGAATCGGTTTTCCGATCGGAATCGCTGCATATTCCTCATCCGGCTCGCAATCGAAGTACGACACGTCCACCGTCGCTTCGGTCGGACCGTACAGGTTGACCAGCTTCGCTCCGGCCAGAGTCAACACGAGCCGCTGGAACCGGGCCACATGCTGTGGCGGCAACGCTTCACCACTGGCAAAGACGTGACGCAGCGTGCCTAGCTTCGCTTGCATTACTTCTCGTGGCTGCTGCTCCACATACTCCAGGAACGCATGCAGCATGGCCGGTACAAAGTGCATCGTGCTCACACCGTCGCGGGCAATCGTGTCCACGATGTCTTCCGGGTTCTTTTCTCCGCCGACCGACAACAGGCTTACTTTCGAGCCGACCATCGACCACCAGAACAGTTCCCACACCGACACATCGAAGGTGAAGGCGGTCTTTTGCAAGATCGTATCTTCCGCACTCAAGCCGTAGCGATTATGCATCCACAAAATCCGGTTCAGCACGGAATGGTGCTCCACCATCACGCCCTTTGGTTTTCCGGTCGAACCGGAGGTATAAATGACATAGGCGACATGGTGCGGTCCAGCCAGTAGCTCCAAATTTGATCCGTCTTCGTGATAAATGTTCTTGCCGTCCTGCTCCTGACGATCCAGCACCAGCACCTGGCCGTCGAAACTCAGCGAGGCTTGCTCCGCCAGATGCACTTGCGTCAGCACCAGCTTCGCGCCCGAGTCCTCCAGCATAAAGCGGATACGATCGGCCGGATATTCCGGATCAATCGGCACATAGGCTCCGCCGGCCTTCAAGATCGCGTAGATGCCTACGATCATGTCCAGTGAACGGTGAACCAGAATGCCCACAGGCTGATCCGGCTGAACCCCTTGCGCACGCAAGGTCCGGGCCAAACGGTTAGCCCGTTCGTTCAGCTCCGCGTAGGTCAACGACTCTGCACCACACAGTACTGCCACTTGCTCCGGTGTATTCGCTGCCTGCTGCTCAAACAGACTGCTTAGCGTCTGGTCCTGCGGATAGGCTGCCGCCGTATCTCCCCACACCTGAACGATCTGTGCCTGCTCTTCCGCTGTCACTAGTTCCAGCTCATTCACACGGATATGCGGATTGTCAATAATTTGCTCGATGACATGCAGTACATGTCCCTGCATCCGCTCGATCGTAGACCGATCGTACACATTCGCGTTGTATCTGAACATGATCCGGAAGGTTTCATCTGGCATCACAATCAAGTCCAGATCATAGTTCGTTTGCTCGACAACCTCTACATTCGTAATGTCAAACGCGGATGGACGAGCTTCACCCAGCTGCTCAACTTGTTCCTCGACCGGATAGTTCTCAAACACCATAATGTGGTTAATCAGATTTTGCTTCTGCTCGGTCAGCGCCTGAATCTCATACAGCGGGAAGCTGTCATAGACGCCTGAAGCCAGCGCTTGCTCCTGCGTTTTGCGCATGATGTCCACAAACGTGGCATTTCGCTCACTTTGAATCCGCACTGGGATGGTATTAATGAACAGGCCGATCATATGCTCTACACCCGGAATATCCGCCGGACGTCCAGATACGACACTGCCGAATACAACATCCTCGTTGTTGTTATATTGTTGCAAAACAAGGCCCCACACGCTCTGCATCAGCGTATTGATCGTGACTTGCTGCTGCTTCGCAATCCGGTACATAGCTTCGCTCCACGTTGGATCCAGCTCTACCGTTATTTTTTCAGAAACATATTTGCTGGTATCGCTTGTTGTCGTAGACAGAACACTTTCGCTGCTATCCGCCACGTGGTCTTTGGATAAAGTATCCGCTCCAGGTAACAACGTCTGCTGTTCAAAGCCCGCCAAATAGCTGCTCCAATACTCTTTTGCCGCACGTTCATCTTGGCGCTCTAGCCATTCGATATATTGGCCATACGGTGTGATCGGAGCAAGCTCCGGCTGTTTCTGCTCCAGCAGCGCAAAGTACGTACCAAACACCTCGCCCGTAACAAGCGATAAGCACCAGCCGTCCATGACAATGTGATGGAAGCTCCAGACCAAGTGATACGTTTCTTCATCGGTCTGCAACACCTGTACGCGCATCAGCGCATCCGTACTGAGATTAAAACCTCTCGCCTGATCCTCCTGCTTAAACGTCTGGATATATGCCTGTTGCTCCGCTTCCTGCATTTCGCGTATATCCTTGAAGGAAAGATCACTATTTTTATGACGGAACACGATTTGCAATGGCTCCAGACCGTGTCCTGTCTCAAATTGATGGAAATTCGTCCGCAGCGCTTCATGACGCTGTGTCAGCAGATCCAGACTCTTACGGAAAATAGCAACATCAAAGCTACCTTTTTGATCAAACGACGCTTGCTGGAAGTATGCGCCTGAGTCCGGCTCCATCAGACTATGGAACAGCATCCCCTTCTGCATGGGAGATAGAGCATACACATTTTCAAGCTCGCCTACAGAAGCCGTTTGCTCCGTCAATTGCTCCAGCTGCTCCAGTGTCAAGCCCTTGAACAAGACATCGCTTGGCGTTAGCTCACTCCGCTCTTGGGAGGCACAATGCTTGATGACTTCCTGCAAGCTTTCCTGCAATAGCCGGGCAAACTTCTCTACGTTTTGCTGTTGGTATACATGGCTGTCATAACGAATTTCCAGGGTCAGCACACCTGCTGTAATCATGCCGTTCACATTCAGCGGCTGCTCCAGTACGGTGCGGTCACTCAACGGCTCTCCACCTGGATGTGAAGACAGCGTGATCTCACCATTTTCCAAGTCCTGATCAAATTGTCCCAAATAGTTAAAACTGATCTCAGGCTGCAGGCTCCAAGAAGAGGTAGCATCATCCGAAGACATATACTTCAACATACCGTAGCCAATGCCCTTATGCGGCACATGTCGCAGGTCCTCTTTTACCCGCTTGATGCGCTGCCCTACTTCTGCCTTTCCATCGACATCCAGCAGTACTGGATACTGACTCGTAAACCAGCCCACGGTACGTGTGATGTCGATATCGGGAACAATAGCTTCCCGGCCATGGCCCTCCAGATTGACCAGCACTCGCTCCTGCCCGCTCCAGTTGTACAATGCGGTACCGAGTGCAGTTAACAGCAGATCATTGACCTCGGTGTGGTATGCACGATGTGCTTCCTGCAGTAGCAGTCGGGTGTCCTGTTCGCTCCACGCCACGGTTACCGTCTCACTGTCTCTGACCACAAAATGCTGTCCTGCCGCTCTTTCTTGATCCTTAGGTAGCGATGCGACTTCCGCGTGGGCAAGAAGCTGCCAATATTCGCGTTCATTGTCGATGGCCGGACTGTTGGCATATTGAGACAAACGTTCTGCCCAAGTGGAGAACGAATCCGTTTTATATGGCAAGCGAATCGCTTCTCCCCGAACGGCCTGCTCATATCCAGTCGCAAAATCCTCAAACACAATCCGCCATGAAATGCCGTCTACAACCAAATGGTGAATGGCAATCAGTAAATGATCTCCATCTATGCAGCGGAAAAGTCCCAACTTCACCAGCGGTCCTTCGTCTAGACGAATCGAGCTTTGAATGGCATTGGCTTTTGTTTCCATCGTCACCGCCACATCTGTCGTATCTTCGACGCCTGTCAAATCCACAACGTCCAGATGATATAGCTCGCCTTCGTTCACACCGCGATTCCACGCTTCATAGCCCTGTTCGGTCTGACGGAAGACCATACGCAGCGCATCATGATGCTCCGTCAGCTTGGTCACCGTGTGATGCAATGCGGCTAGATTGAAGCCTTCTGCTCGATGCAGCATCACCGACTGGTTGAAATAATGCGGCTCTGCTGAAGCTTGTCCAAAGAACCACTGCTGGATCGGGGTCAGCTTGACGCTGCCTGATACCTCGCCCTGATCGGCCGTACGGCTAACTTTTTGTACATGACCGCTCAGCAGCGAAATGGACGGATATTGGAACAAATCCTTCATGTCCAGCTTGTAGCCCGCTTGCAGTAAGCGGGACGATACCTGGATCGCTTTGATCGAATCGCCACCCAGATCAAAGAAATTATCCAGAATCCCGACGCTCTTCGTTCCTAATACCCCCTGCCAAATCGAAGCCAGCGTCTGCTCCAGCGCTGTGCGCGGCTCTACATAATCCGCTCCGCTTTGCAGGCTGCCCTCCGGTGTCGGCAGGGCCTTGCGGTCGATTTTCCCGTTCGGTGTCAGCGGCATCTGCTCCAGCTGGATGAAGTATGAAGGCACCATGTAGTTGGGCAGTTCCTCACCCAGCAAGCTGCGTAGCTCACCCGCGCTGACTTCTCTTTCAGCGACATAGTACGCCACCAGTTGGTTTTGTCCCTGCTCGTCCGCTTGGGCCAGGACGATGACCTCTTGCACGTCCTCCACTTTCAATATTTGTGCCTCGACCTCGCCCAGTTCGATCCGGTAGCCCCGGATTTTCACTTGATGATCGATCCGGCCCAAGTACTCGATGTTGCCGTCGGGCATCCATCTCGCCAAGTCCCCCGTACGGTACATTCGTTCATAGCCTGCTTCACCGGCTGCAAACGGGTTCGGTACAAATTTCTCCGCCGTCAGTTCTGAACGATCCAAATATCCACGCGCCAGACCCGGACCAGATACGCACAGTTCACCTGCTACGCCGACCGGAGCCAAATGTCCATGCACATCCAGCATGTACACCCGGTGATTCGGCATAGGACGACCGATGGAAATGAGTTGGCCTGCCCTTTCATCCTCGGATACCGGCCAGATCGACGTGGCCACTGAGTTTTCGGTTGGACCGTAGCCATTGTAGTACGCCACTTGATCCTTCCATTTGTATACCAGCTCGGTGGAAGAGGCTGAACCCGCGGTGAACAAAATACGCAGGTGTGGCATCCGTCCGGGATTCAGATACACCGCATAGGTCGGCGGCAAAGCGGCCACCGTGATGTGGTGATCGGCCATATATTGCTCAAACCGCTCGTAGTTCAAAATCGTCTCTGTCGTTGGCACATATAACGTGGCTCCGCAGAACAGCGCCTGGAAGATTTCCCAGCAAGCTGCATCAAACGAGTAGCTGGCGAACAGCAGCGCATGATCCGACGTACGGATCCGAAGCGTCTGATCAAAATACGTTTTCAGATTGCACAGCCCATGGTGCTCCAACATCACGCCCTTCGGCTGCCCCGTCGTCCCTGACGTATAAATCACATACGCCAAATCATTCGGGCCGGACCCCGGCTCCAGGTTGGAACCATCCTCGTGGTACACCGATTGTTCCCCATCCAATACCAGCACTTGACCATCGATAACTGCTTTGTCCACCAGATGACTTTGTGTCAACAGCAGCTTCGCACCCGAGTCGTCCAGCATATAGCGGATACGTTCCTCCGGATAGGTTGGATCGATAGGGACATACGCACCTCCGGCTTTTAAAATCCCAAAGATGCCCACGATCATGTCCACCGAGCGCTCAGTCATCAGACCCACCAGACGATCCTTCGTCACGCCTTGACTGCGCAAGGTACGGGCCAATTGATTGGCGCGTTTATTCAGCTCGCGATAAGTCAACTGCTCTCCTTCAAAGAATAAGGCTGTCTGCTCCGGTGTCTGCTCCGTTTGCGCCTCGAACAAGCCGTGAATCGTTTGCTCGCTTGGATAGGTTGCCGCTGTATTGCCCCAAACCTCAACGATTTGCTCACGCTCCTGCACCGTAACCATATCCAGCTCATGTACACGGATGTCCGGATTGGCTGTCACCTGCTCCAGCAGCTGTACCAGATGACCTCGAATTTGCTCTACACTTTCCCGTTCAAAGGCCAGGGCATTATACCCAAAGCTCATGTGAATGGTATTCCCCGGCAGCACTACCACGTTAAAGTCATAGTTGGTCTGCTCGACAGACTCGGCTCCTGTGATGGTGAAGCTGGCCGCCTCACCGCTACCTAATTGCTCGATTTGTTCCTCGACCGGATAGTTCTCAAAAATAAGAATATGATTAATCAAATCCTGCTTAAGCTCTGACAATCCCTGAATTTCATACAGCGGATACGTATCATACACATGGGAAGCAATCGATTGCTCCTGGGTTTGCTTCATCACGTCGGAGAATACGCTGTCCACTTGACTGCGGATACGCACCGGAATCGTATTGATAAACAGACCAATGATATGCTCCACGTTCGGAATGTCTGCCGGACGTCCAGATACCACGCTGCCAAACACGACATCATCGGTGCCATTATATTTTTGCAGCAAAAGGCCCCAAACGGTCTGCATCAACGTATTGATGGTCACCTGATAACGCTTGGCTATACGCTGAATACCAGCTGTTAGCTCTACGCCCAAATCAAAATCCAGACGCTCCGCCTGATACCCTGTTTTGCCCTGGATTTTTGCCTGTGGCAAACGGGACTGCTCCTCATATCCATCCAGAACCTTGCTCCAATAACTTGATGAGGCCTGACGATCCTGCTGCTCCAGCCATTCGATATATTGACTGTACGGGGTTACAGGGGCCAGTTCCGGTTGTTTATGAGCCAGGATCGCAAAATAGCTTGCAAACACTTCGTTTGTCACCAGCGACAAGCACCAGCCGTCCATCACGATATGATGGAAGCTCCATACAAAACGGTACGTATCCTCACCTGTGCGCAACACAGCAACACGCATCAAGGTATCCTGTGCCAGATCAAAACCTCTTTGTTTGTCTTTACGCGTAAATTCGAGCATGTATTCGTTTTGCTGCTCTTCCCCCATATCCCGCAGATCTTCAACATACAGTTCGCTGCGCTTATTCCGGTACACGACCTGAAGCGGTTCATCCTTCCAGCCGCTGTAGAAGTTCGTGCGCAATACCGTATGCCGCTGCACCAAGACATCCAAACTGGCCGCAAATGCAGCAATATTAAAATGTCCTCGCAGATCAAAGGAGGCCTGTTCAAAATACGCTCCCGATTGCGAATCCATCAGATTGTAAAAGAGCATCCCCTTTTGCATCGGTGTCAGTGCGTATACATTTTCCAGCTCACCGATATGTGCCGCTTGTTCCGCAATCTGCTCCAGCTCTCCCGTCGTCAGACCTTTGAAGGACACATCACTTGGCGTCAGTTCCGGTTTTTCCTGAACGGTGCAATGCGCAATGACCTCTTGCAAAGCGGATTGCAGCAGTCCCGCCACACGCTCCAGCGTTTCTTTACGATACTGCTTACGGCTGTAAGCAATTGTCAAACGCAGTGTGCCTTCCGAGATCATCGCGTTTAAATCCAGCGTGTACGGCAAGCGGGAATGGGCATCCTCTGTCTCCCCTGCATGGTAGGACGACAACGTGATTCCACTGTTTTGCAGATCCTGATCCACCTGCCCCAAGTAGTTAAAGCTGATTTCCGGTTCGGCTGCAATCGCACGGTCATTCGATCTGGACCCAGAGGACAGGTAACGCCAAATGCCATAGGTCAGCCCTTTATGCGGAATCCGGCGCAAGCCTTCCTTGGTTTCTTTAATCCGCTGAGCCAGTGTCATTTCCTTGCTGGTCTCCAGCAGCACTGGATACAAGCTCGTAAACCAGCCTACGGTACGCGTAATATCCACCTCTGGCAGGATCGTTTCCCGGCCATGGCCCTCCAGGTTCACCAGCACCTGGCCTGCACCTGTCCAGTGGTGCACCGCCAGTCCCAGCGCGGTCAGCAGCAAATCATTGACCTCGGTGTTGTAGGCACGATGAGCCTGCTTTAACAGTTGCTGGGTTTCAGCTTCGGTCCACGCTACTGTCAGCACTTCGCTGTCTGCGTTTAAGGAGCCCTCGTAGGCAAAATCCTTAGGCAGCGGCACAGCTTCCGCTTTGGCCTGTTCCAGCTGTTTCCAGTACATGTCCTCTGCTGCCGCCTCTGGACGGTTGGCGTAAGAGGATAACTCCCGTGCCCAAGTTTGGAAGGAATCTGTTTTATACGGCAATCGTACGGGCTCACCCTTGCTCGCCTGCTCGTAGCCTGTCGAGAAATCTTCGAACAGAATCCGCCACGACACTCCGTCCACCACCAAGTGGTGAATGGCGATCAGCAGATGGTCGCCTTCGGCTGTACGGAACCTTCCCAGCTTCACCAACGGTCCTGCGGACAGGTCCATGCTGCTTTGAATTTCCGTTGCCTTCGCTTCCAGCGCTTCCGCATAGTTTTCCTGTTTACGGTAGTCCACTGTTTCCAGCGTATACAGCGTGCCTTCCTCTACAGCCCGTGTCCAAGCCGTATAACCAGCGGAAGTCTGACGGAAGACCATACGCAGCGCATCATGATGCTTCACGAGGTGATCCAACACTTGACGAATCGCCGTCTCGTCAAAGCCCTCGGCGCGATAGAGCATGACCGCTTGATTAAAGTGCTGTGGACGCTCGCGCTCCTGCGCAAAGAACCAATGCTGAATGGGGAGTAGCGCCGTTTCTCCGCTCACTTCTTCTTGATCTGCCATACGACGGACCTCGTGCATATGCGGTGCCAGGGCTGCAACTGTCGGATATTGGAACAAATCCTTCATGTCCAGCTTATAGCCAGCCTGGAACGTACGAGATGCGATTTGGATGGCTTTGATCGAATCACCGCCCAGATCAAAGAAATTGTCCAAAATACCGACCGTCTGTAGTCCCAGTACGGACTGCCAGACCGCGACCAGCGCGCGTTCTTGCACCGTACGCGGCTCTGCATAGTCGGCTCCGGTTTGCAGGCTGCCTTCCGGTGCCGGCAAGGCTTTGCGGTCGATTTTGCCGTTGGGACTTAGCGGCATTTGCTCCAACTGTACAAAGTACGATGGCACCATGTAGCTTGGCAGCTCTCGGCCCAGCTCACTTCTCAGCTCGCTCGCTCCTAGCTCTTGCCCCGCAACATAGTAGGCGACCATTTGTTTTTGGCCCGTTTCATCCGTACGAGCCATCACCACCGCTTCTCGTACCGATTCCACTTGGAGCAGCTGCGTTTCGACCTCGCCCAGTTCAATCCGGTACCCCCGGATTTTCACCTGGTGGTCGATCCGGCCCAGATACTCAATGTTCCCGTCCCGCATCCATCTCGCCAAATCGCCGGTCCGGTACATCCGTTCATAGCCTGCTTCCCCACCAGCAAACGGATCGGCAACGAATTTCTCGGCCGTTAGCTCCGGACGGTTCAGGTAACCGCGGGCTACGCCGACACCACCGATGCACAGTTCCCCTGCAACCCCAATCGGCTGCAATTGCTCCGTGCCTTCCTTCACGATGTAGAGACGAATGTTTTGAATCGGTTTCCCGATCGGAATCACTGCATATTCCTCATCCGGCTCGCAATCAAAGTACGATACGTCCACCGTCGCTTCGGTCGGACCGTACAGGTTGACCAGCTTCGCTCCGGCCAAGCTCGACACGAGCCGCTGGAACCGGGCCACATGCTGTGGTGGCAACGCTTCACCACTGGCAAAGACATGGCGCAGCGTGCCCAGCTTCGCTTGCATTACTTCCCGTGGCTGCTGCTCCACATACTCCAGGAATGCATGCAGCATGGCGGGCACAAAGTGCATCGTGGTTACACCATCGCGGGCAATCGTGTCCACGATGTCCTCCGGATTCTTTTCTCCGCCCACGGACAACAGGCTTACCTTCGAGCCGACCATCGACCACCAGAACAGCTCCCACACCGACACGTCGAAGGTGAAGGCGGTCTTTTGCAGAATCGTATCTTCTGCACTCAAGCCATAGCGATCATGCATCCACAAAATCCGGTTCAGCACGGAATGATGCTCCACCATCACGCCCTTCGGTTTTCCGGTCGAACCGGAGGTGTAGATGACGTACGCGACATGGTGCGGCCCGGCCAGCGGCTCCAGATTCGAACCATCTTCGTGATAAATGTGCTTGTCATCCTGCTCCTGACGATCCAGCACCAGCACCTGACCATCGAAGCTCAGCGATGCTTGCTCCGCCAGATGCAATTGCGTCAGCACCAGCTTCGCGCCTGAGTCCTCCAGCATAAAGCGGATGCGGTCTGCTGGGTATTCCGGATCAATTGGCACATAGGCTCCGCCGGCCTTGAGGATCGCATAGATGCCTACGATCATGTCCAGTGAACGGTGGACCAGAATACCCACGGGCTGATCCGGCTGAACCCCTTCCGCACGCAACGTCCGCGCTAAACGGTTGGCTCGTTCGTTCAGCTCCGCGTAGGTCAACGACTCCGCTCCGCACAACACCGCCACTTGCTCTGGTGTGTTCACTGCCTGCTGCTCGAATAGCGCACTTAGCGTTTGGTCCTGCGGATAAGCTGCCGCTGTATCTCCCCACACCTGAACGATCTGTGCCTGCTCTTCCGCTGTCACCAATGCCAGCTCATTCACACGGATATACGGATTGTCTACGATTTGCCCGATGACGTGGTTGATATGACCATAGATACGCTCCATTGCAGACCGGTTATACACCAGCGCATTGTACTCAAGCAGAATAGAGATATCTTCATCAGGCACGACAATCAGGTTAAAATCGTAGTTGGTTTGCTCTGTAAGTTCCACATTAGCAATGGAGAAGCCTGTGTGTGCGTCCGCTTCGCCGGAACCGCCCATCTGCTTCATCTGCTGTCCGATGGGATAGTTTTCAAAGACCATGATGTGATTGATCAGGTCTTGTTTTTGTTCAGTCCGTGCCTGAATGTCGTAGAGCGGGAACGTGTCATAGACACTGGAGGCCAAAGCCTGTTCCTGTGTACGCTGCAATACGTCAGCAAATGTAGCATCCGTTGCACTGCATATGCGTACCGGAATCGTGTTGATAAACAAACCAATCATGCTCTCCACACCTGGAATTTCTGCCGGACGACCGGATACCACACTACCAAACACAACATCCTGATGATTATTGTATTTCTGTAAAATAACGCCCCAAACGCTTTGCAGCAATGTGTTAATCGTGACATGCTGTTGTTTGGCCATTTGGTTTAATGCGGCACTTCGCTCTTTACCCAACACAAATGGTAGCTTTTCTAAAACATAGCCGGGATTCGAACTTTGACCGCTTCTGTCTGAATCTTTGTCCCACTCTGCTTCAGAAGCCTGCGAGTTCTCACTAGGCAACAAGGTTTGCTGCTCAAAACCTGCCAAATAGTCATTCCAATAACGAGATGCTTCCTGTGCATCTTGGTGTTCCAACCATTCGATATAGTCACTATACGGCTTGACAGGTGCGAGTTCTGGCTGCTTGTTCTCCAGCAAGGCAGCATATACACCAAACACTTCGTCTGTCATTAGTGACAGGCACCAGCCGTCCATCACAATATGGTGGAAGCTCCATACAAAACGGTATGAGCGATCGCCCGTGCGGAAAACAGCTACGCGCATAAGCGTATCCTCGCTTAGATCAAAGCCTCTGGCTTTATCCTGAGACACAAATTCAGCTACAGTCTGTTCACACCCTCTGACATCCTCATAACGGAAGCTCGAATCTTTATGACGATAGACGATTTGTAAGGGTTGACCATGCCAGCCACTGTAGAAATTCGTCCGTAATATAGCGTGGCGACTAACCAGCAGCTTTAGGCTTTCCTGGAATATGGACGGTGCAAAGTGGCCCTCAAGGTCAAAGGTTGCCTGCTCAAAATACACGCCGGTTTCTGCATTCATCAAATTATGGAACAGCATTCCCTTTTGCATGGGGGTCAGTGGGTACACATTTTCCAATTCCCCAACCGTCTTGGTCTGTTCCTTAATCGTATCGAATTGCTCCAGGGTCAGACCCTTGAACAGTACATCACTTGGAGTCAATTCGGCCTGCTCCCGTGTCACACAATGCTCGATCACTTCAAGCAGATTGGATTTCAACAGATCAGCCAGCATTTGGACCGTATCTTTACGGAAGGCTTTGCCGTTATACCGAATGTCGAGTTCCAGGATGCCGTTCGTGACGATTCCGCTCACATCGAGCGCATATTTCATCTTCGTCCGGTCACTCACGACCGATCCCATTGAGTAAGGAGACATGCGGATATCGCTGTTTTGCAAGTCCTGATCCAACTGTCCGAGATAGTTAAAGCTTACTTGTGGCTCGGCAAAAGCTTGATGTTGACCAACGGCTTGGCCGGATTCACTCCAATATCTCCAGATTCCATAGCCCATTCCTTTAT
The DNA here is from genome assembly GCF_053006485.1 of Paenibacillus sp. JJ1683. Lineage (NCBI taxonomy): Bacteria > Bacillati > Bacillota > Bacilli > Caryophanales > Paenibacillaceae > Paenibacillus > Paenibacillus sp. JJ1683. Next base: position 2,802,845 of record NZ_CM129820.1, on the reverse strand, counting down.
TCGGAATATGGCGCAGGCACTCTTTGACCTGCTTGATGTGTTCCGACAAAGCACGATCACAACCAATGTCTAGCAATATCGGATATGGACTCGTAAACCAGCCTACCGTACGAGAAATGTCCGTATCCGGCAAAATGTTCTCCCGTCCGTGTCCCTCTAAATGAATCAGACTGCGTTCATGACCCGTCCACGTGTACAGCGTCATGCCTAGTGCAGTCAGCAGCAAATCGTTCACTTCCGTGTTGTACGCGCGGTGTGCTTGCTTCAATAGTTTTTCTGTCTCTTCTTCCGTAAGCTGGAAGACCACGGTATCCGTGTCAGCCAAGGTAAACGGTTCGGCCTCCGCTTGATCCTCAGGCAAACGTACTTGGTCAGCCAAAGCGGCTGCGTTCCATTGCTCCCAGTAGGCGTATTCGCTGTCCATGGCTGCGCTATGCGCATACTTGAAAAGTTCTTGCGACCAGAAGCGGAATGAATCCGTTTTGTCTGGTAACTGAAGTACCTCTGCATGAATGGCCTGTTCATAGGCTACGGCCAAATCCTCGAATAAAATACGCCATGATACCCCGTCCACGACCAAATGGTGAATCGCCATCAGGAGATGATCCCCATCTGCACAGTGGAACAAACCAGCCTTCAACAGCGGCCCTTCATGTAGCTGGATACTGCTTTGAATTTCACTGGCTTTCGCCTCCATAGCTGCGCTGAGCATGGCTTCATCCGTCAAGTTCGTAAAGTCCACCACATCCAGGTGATACAGCTCGCCTTCCTGTACTCCGCGGTTCCAGGCTTCATAGCCTTGCTCGGTCTTGCTGAACACCATCCGCAGAGCATCATGGTGCGCTGTGAGTTTGTCAAGTGCCTGACGCAGAGCGGACTCATCAAACCCTTGCTTCCGGTGCAGCATCACCGCCTGATTAAAGTGATGCGCATCTACTTGCTCCTGGGCAAAGAACCAATGCTGGATGGGAGACAAAGTTGTTTCCCCGCTCACTTCTCCCTGATCTACCCTACGACTTACCTCGTGCATATGCGGTGCCAGTGTTGCGACGGTTGGGTAGCGGAACAAATCCTTCATGTCCAGCTTGTAGCCTGCCTGGAACGCACGCGATACGATTTGAATCGCCTTGATCGAATCGCCGCCCAGATCAAAGAAATTGTCCAAAATCCCGACAGTGGGCACGCCCAGGATGGACTGCCAGATCGCTACGAGTGTCCGTTCCGTTACCATTCGTGGCGCTGCATACTCTGCACCGCTGTGTAGACTGCCTTCCGGTGCTGGCAGGGACTTGCGGTCGATTTTGCCGTTCGGTGTCAGCGGCATCTGCTCCAACCAGATGAAATACGACGGCACCATATAGTTTGGCAGCGCTTGTCCCAGCTTTTGTCTCAGCTCATTAGCTCCAAGCTCTTGACTTGCCACGTAGTACGCCACGAGCTGGGTTTGACCTGTTTCGTCCGTGCGGGCCATGATGACTGCTTCTTGTACGGACTCCACCTGCAGCAGCTGCGATTCGATCTCGCCCAGTTCGATCCGGTAGCCCCGGATTTTAATCTGGTGATCCATCCGGCCCAAATATTCAATGTTGCCGTCCGGCATCCATCTCGCCAAATCGCCTGTACGATACATCCGCTCATGACCTGCCTTACCACCAGCGAACGGATGATTTACAAATTTCTCGGCCGTCAGTTCTTTACGTTTCCAGTACCCACGGGCCAAGCCTTCCCCTGCAATACATAACTCACCTGGCACACCGACGGGCTGCAATTCCCCATTCGCATTCATGATATATATTTGGGTATTCGCGATAGGGCGTCCAATATGAATATGTTGAGCATGGGTCAGTTCCTGCACGGTCGACCAAACCGTCGTTTCTGTAGGTCCATACATGTTATAAATCCGGGGACCGTTGATTTCTTGCAGTGCTGCAAGCAGCTTAGACGGCAGGGCTTCGCCCCCCACCATTATAGCCTTCACGCCTTGCAGCGCGCGGGAACCTGCTTCATGACCCAGCAGCATTTGCAGCCGGGACGGCGTCATTTGCAGCATTTCAATATGATGATGAGCAATCAATTCACCCAGAGCCTGTGGATTCACCTGATGCTGACTATCGCCAAGCACCACCGTCATTCCGCCTAACAGTGGCAGGATCGTCTCCAAGACAAAAATGTCGAAAGAAATGGTCGTCAGTGACAACATCGTTTGGCTCGTTTCAAAGTCAATGACTTCGCGCATCCCTGTAATAAAGTTGAGGACCGAGCGATGCTGGAGCATAACTCCTTTCGGATTACCCGTCGAACCAGAGGTATAGATAACGTAAGCCAAATGCTCTGGGCGGGTAATCGCCTCCAGGTTACTGCTTTCTCCCTGATACAATGCTGCATCCTCAAGAAATAGGTTATTGGCATGGCATTGGTGTTCTTCTGCCAAATCACGACGGGTCAGAAGCACTGCGGCCTCGCTGTCTTCCAGCATGTATGCAATACGTGAGGACGGAAATTCGGGATCAATCGGCACATAAGCACCACCTGCTTTTAGCACGGCCAGCAGACCTACGATCATTTCCACGGAGCGCTCCACCATCAGGCCGACCAGTTTGTCGGGTCCTACTCCCTGTGCTTGAAGGATGCGTGCCAATGAATTCGCCCGTTCATTCAGCTCCCGATACGTCAGACGCTGATGTCCAAACACCAGTGCCACCTGATCCGGTGTCTGTGCCACCTGTTCTTCAAACAGCTGATGGATCGTTTGATGAGACGGAAATGCACAAGCGGTATCATTAAAGGCCGCTGTAATTTGCTGTTTTTCCGCTGCTGTGAGTAGTTCCAGCTCTTCCACTCGAACATGCGGGTTGAGCGAAATTTGCTCCAAGAGACGCGCAAAATGTCCATACAGACGTTCAATACCTGCTTGATCAAAGCTGAGCGTGTTATACATAAAACGAATCTTGATGCCTTCACCTGGCATCACGACAACGTTCAGATCGTAGTTGGTTTCCTCTGTAGACACCACGTTTGAAATTGTGAAGGGTTCCTGTCCTTCACTGCCCAGTTGCTCTACCTGCTGCTCCACCGGGTAATTTTCAAATATCATAATATGGTTGATTAAATCCTGCTTCTGCTCGGTCAGTGCTTGAATTTCATACAGCGGGAACGCATCGTAGGCATTGGAAGCCAGCGCTTGCCGCTGTGTTCGTTTCATCAGCTCGACAAAGCTTTTACCTGGTTCAGACTGCACACGCACTGGAATTGTATTGATAAATAGCCCGATCATGTGCTCCACACCTGGAATATCCCCTGGACGACCGGACACAACGCTGCCGAACACGACATCCGTACTGTTGTTATACTTCTGCAACAGAACGCCCCATACCGTCTGAATCAACGTATTGATCGTGACCTGATTTTGCTTCGCCACCCGTTCGATCTGGGCAACCAGCTCTGGCTGGAATTCGCAATCCAGATCTTCAGCGATATATTCCCCGGTGTGCATTGATTTCGGCTGTGTTTTTTGCTGCGGAAGCGTAATTTGCTGCTCGTAGTCCGCCAGATACCCACGCCAGTATTGCAGGGCTGCCTCACGATCCTGACGCTCCAGCCATTCGATAAATCGGCTGAACGGCGTGACTGGCTCCAGCACTGGCTCATCACCCGCACGCAGGGCCAGATAGCTACCGAATACTTCCTGGGTCATAAAGGACAAGCACCAGCCATCCATCAAAATGTGATGGAAGCTCCAGATAAAGTGGTACGTTTCATCCCCAGTTTGCAGGATCGAGATACGAAGGAGTGCATCTTCCGCGAGATTAAATCCCTTCGCTTTATCGGCAAGGGTAAATGCCTCAACACGTGCTTTACGTTCTTCTTTTTCCAGTCCGCGCAGGTCTTCATAGTACAACTCTCCGCTGCGATTGCGGAAAACGACTTGTACAGGCTCGTCCTTCCATGAACTGATAAAGTTCGTCCGTAATGCTTCATGACGCTGTACAAGCAGATCCAAGCTTTTACCGAAAGTAACCACATCGAAGCGCCCATTCAACTCAAAGGATGCCTGCTCAAAATAAGCCGCCGAATTCTCATCCATCAGGCTGAAAAAGAGCATCCCCTTTTGCATCGGTGTCAAAGCATATACATTTTCCAGCTCGCCCAGATCTCGCGTATCTTCCACCAATTGCTCCAGTTCGTCTAGCGTTACCTGTTTTAACAGCACATCACTTGGGGTCAGCACTGTTCTTTCTTGGGCAACACAATGGCTAATCACCTCACGCAAGCCAGATGCCAGCAGCTCTCCCAGCCGCTCCATCGTTTCATGACGGAACTGTGTTGTGCCGTAGCGGATCGTGAACACCAACTCGCCATCTTCGATTAATCCGTTGATATCCAGCGCAAAATCCATAGTCGCGTTCGTGCTGACAGGCACACCAATGGAATAGGATGAAGGCTGTAAATCGTTGCCTTTATAATCCTGATCGAATTGGCCTAAATAGTTAAAACTGATCTCAGGCTGAGTCTCTAACTGCACGCCTGCTTTCTCCAGCACATTTAGATCCGACAGGTAGCGTAAAATACCATAGCCGATGCCTTTTTGCGGAATATGACGCAACCCTTCCTTGGTCCGCTTGATCAGGCGAGCAGTATGTCCCCCTTCTCCCAGACTTCCATCCAGGACAACCGGGAACTGGCTCGTAAACCAGCCGACCGTGCGTGTAATATCCACATCCGGTACAATGGCTTCCCGTCCATGACCCTCCAGGTTGACCAATATCCGCTCGGAACCCGACCAGTCATACACCGCTTTTCCGAGCGCGGCTAGCAACAGGTCATTCATTTCCGTGTTGTATGCGCGATGAGCTTGTTTGAGCAGCTGCTCCGTCTCCTGCTTCGTCCAGCGGACCGTCACCACCTCACTGTCTCCGAGCCGTGCATTATCATTCGCAAAATCCTTCGGCAAAGGCTTCGCGAGGCTTGCTTCGGCTTGTTCGATATGCTGCCAGTAGGCCAGCTCCCGCTCCATCGTCGCACTGTTGGCATAGGCTGACAGTTGTTTGGCCCATACCTGGAACGAATCTGTTTTATGCGGCAGCCGAATAGCTGTGCCGGTCTGACCTGCAACTGCCTGCTCATAACCAGATGCCAAATCCTCCAGCAAAATACGCCACGATACACCGTCCACCACCAAATGATGAATGACGATTAATACATGGTCGCCCTCAGCGCAATGGAACAGACCGAGCTTCACCAGCGGACCCGCGCTCAAATGAATGCTGGCTTGAATTTCACTCGCCTTGGCTTCGATAGCGGTGGATTCGTCTTCCACTCCGCTGAAATCTACAATATCCAGCGTGTATAGCTCGCCTTCCTCTACACTGCGGTTCCAAGCAACATAACCCTGCTCCGTCTCACGGAATACCGTGCGCAATGCGTCATGATGCTGGACCATACGGTCCATCGTACGGCGCAGCGCGTCGACATCAAAGCCCCCAGCTCGGTACAGCATCATCGCCTGGTTGCTGTGGTGCAGATCAGCCGGCTGCTGCTCGAAGAACCAGCGCTGAATAGGTGTCAGTTCCACCTGGCCTACTGCTTCTTCCTGACTGGCCACCTTGCCATCGGTACGAAGTAATGGACTGAGTGCCGCTACCGTCGGATGGCTGAAGAGGTCTTTCATGTTCAATCGATAACCCGCTTGCAGCAAGCGGGAGGATACTTGCAAGGCCTTGATCGAATCGCCGCCCAGCTCGAAGAAGTTATCCTGCGTGCCTACGGCCTCCACGCCAAGCACTGCGGCCCATACCGCAGCCAGTACTTGCTCCACCGTAGTACGCGGTTCCACATAGGCTGCTCCGGTATGAATGCTGCCTTCCGGTTCCGGCAAAGCCTTGCGGTCGATTTTGCCGTTGCTGGTCAGCGGGATCGTCTCCAGTCGCATCAGGCGTGCAGGCACCATGTGCGCTGGCAGTCCGGCTTCCAGCTCTGCTTGTACTTCCTCGATCCGCAGCTCGGCTTCTCCCGTGATGTATCCGCACAAATACTTGTGTCCACGCTCGTCCGTCCGGTCGATGACTACAGCTTGTCGCACACCTGGTACCCGCTGAATTACGGTTTCAATCTCGCCCAGCTCGATTCGATAGCCCCGGATTTTGACTTGATAGTCCATCCGGCCGATAAAGTCTACATTGCCGTCCGCCATCCACCGCGCCAAATCGCCGGTGCGATACAGTCGTTCACCCGGTACATATGGATTCGCTATGAATTTCTCGGCCGTCAGGTCCGCACGGTTCAGGTATCCCCGTGCGACCCCGATGCCGCCGATGCATAGCTCGCCCAGTACGCCGATCGGCACCGGATTCAGCTGGCTGTCCACGATGTAGAAGCGTGCGTTCAGCCATGCCTGACCAATCGGCACATTCCCGCTGCTTGGTAGCTTCGACAGCTCTTCGTCGTAGAAGCTGGAGTCAATCGCCGCTTCCGTGACGCCATAGCTGTTGATGATACGGATATCTGCGCCAAACCGTTCTTGCAGCACTCGGTAGTCCGTCACGCTGCAGCTATCTGAGCTCGTAATCAGCAGCTCCAGACTGCTCATGTCCAGTCCGTGCTCGTACACATGCTGCATAAACGGTACGATCAAGGCTGGAGTCGATTCGAACACGGTAATCTGATAATCACGAATCCAGCCATATAGACGGCTTGGATCAATGCGATCCTCTTTCGGACAGATGACCATCGTGCCGCCGTTATAGAGCGTCCGTGCAATATCGCCGACGAACACGTCGAAGGAGAAGCTGGCCAGTTGCAGCAATCGGACTGGGAACTGGTTCAGACGGTAATCCCGGCGATACGCCGCAGCCGTGTTCACCAAGCTGCGATGCTCGATCATGACGCCTTTTGGACGCCCCGTTGTACCGGACGTATAGATCACATACGCCAAGTCTTGCGGCTCGTTGATACGTTCAATATCCGTGGTATCCCCGGTGTACAGCGACTCATCGTCAAGTGCCAATACAGTACGCAGACGCAGCCCAGTTACCGGTTCAGATGCTGCTTCGCGGTCAGACTTCGAATCTGCTTTCAAGCTTACGCCTTCATTCAGACGGTCTCTTTCCATCGTTTCAGCGCTAACCGCCGTCTCCAGCATACCCTCGCTCTTTCCTTCGCCCATAGCCCATTGGCTTTCCTCCAGCCAACCCTGTGCGCGCTCCTGCAAGCCGATTTGCGTGAGCAGCACCGTCGCACCGCTGTCCTCCAGCATGAAACGAATGCGCTCGGACGGATAGTCTGCATCTAGCGGTACATAGGCGCCTCCAGCCTTCCATACCGCTAGTACGCCGACCAGCATGTCTACCGAACGCTCGCTCAAGATGCCGACAATCGATTCGCGTCCAATGCCCTCATTCCGCAATCTACGGGCCAGTTGGTTCGCACGCTCGTTCAACTCGCGGTACGTAAGCTGCCGCTCCTCGTATACAACGGCCACGTGATCCGGCACAAGCTGCGCTTGTTCTTCCACATAGGCGTGGAACAACAATTCGGATTCCTTTTCATCACTCCATGCAGCTACGCCCACGGATCCAAAACCATCGATAATTTTCGCTTTTTCCGCAGTAGTCACCAGCTCAAGCTCATCCACCAGTGCATCTGGTCGGTGAATCGCTTCTTCAATCATATGCAGCAAATGCTCACGGATTTGCTCTACAGCTGTACGTTCCAACACCTGCGCGTTGTACTCCAAATGGACATGGATTTCATCGCCTGGCACCACCGTAATGTTGAAATCATAGTTTGTTTGCTCTGACATGGAAGTATTGGCAATCGTAAAACCATTGTTCCCACGACTACCCATCTGCTCCATGCGCTGTTCCACGGGGTAGTTTTCAAACACGATAATATGGTTCACCAGGTCCTGCTTCTGCTCGGTCAGGGCCTGAATTTCATATAACGGATAGGTTTCATAGGCACGGGAAGCCAGTGCCTGCTCCTGAAGCTGCTTCATCAGCCCAGCAAATGTCATCTCTTTCTCACTGTGAACTCGTACAGGAACCGTATTAATGAACAACCCAATCATTTTATCGATGCCCGGAATATCTGCTGATCTGCCGGATACGACACTGCCAAATACCACATCCCGACTATTGTTATACCGCTGTAACACAACGCCCCACGCTGCTTGCAGGAATGTATTGACTGTCACTTGCTTCTGCTTAACCAGCTTGTTCATCCGCTCCGTCACTTCACGGCCCAGTGTAAATGAAAGCTTGTCCGCTTCATATGCTTTAGCGTGACCGTCCAGCTGTTTGACCTGCGGCAATACGGTCTGCTGCTCAAAGCCCGCAAAATAATCGCTCCAGAACCGTTCTGCCTCCGCGTTGTCCTGTCGATCCAGCCATTCAATATATTCACTGTATGGCGTTACCGGGGCAAGCTCTGGCTTGCAGTCTTCGAGGATGGCAAAGTACGTATGAAACGCTTCCCCGACAACCAGGAACAAGCACCAGCCGTCCATCAAAATATGGTGGAAGCTCCATACAAAACGGTACGACTCCTCACCTGTACGTAAAATAGACACCCGCATCAGCTCGCCGGAGCTGAAATGAAAGCCTGCCGCTTTGTCACGTTCCGCAAAATCAGCAAGGTATGCGGCCTGCTCTCCTGGTTCCATCGAACGCACATCTTCAAACCGGAATCCAGCCGCTTTATGGCGGTACACTACCTGTAAAGGCTGCTCATTCCAGCCACTATAAAAATTTGTTCTGAATATTTGATGGCGATCCACCAGCTGATTGAGGCTTTCAGCAAAAGCCTCCACTTGGAAGCTGCCTTGCAGATCAAATGTCGCCTGCTCAAAGTACGCCCCGGATTGCGGCTCCATGAAGCCGTGGAACAGGATGCCTTTTTGCATAGGGGTTAACGAATAAATGTTTTCCAGTTCTCCCGCAGCAGCCGTCTGCTCTACAATATGATCCAGTTCTACAGCCGTCAGTCCTTGGAAGGACAAGTCGCTTGGTGTCAGCTCCGGCAACTCTTTGGCCACACAGTGAGTCAACACCTCACGCAAGCTCTCCTGCAGCAGATCAGCCAGTTTTTTGATCGATTTTTTCATGAACATTTTGTTGCTGTAGCTGATCGTCAGTTCCAGGGCACCTTCTGTGATCATGCCGTTGATATCCAGAGCATACCGCTTGGTCAACGTGTCACTCATGGAAGCTCCGACGGAATAAGGAGACATGCGGAATGCATTCTGCTTCAAATCCTGATCGAATTGGCCGAGATAGTTAAAGCTGATTTCCGGCTCGGCCACAAAAGCTGATTTCCCTTCCCCATCAGCAAGATATCTCAAAATCCCGTATCCAATCCCTTTATGCGGCAAACGGCGTAGCCCTTCCTTGACGTTCTTGACACGCTGTCCCACATTCCGGTCCTCGCCCATATCCAGGACCACTGGAAATTGGCTGGTAAACCAACCGACGGTGCGCGTAATATCCATATCCGGCAAAATGGCTTCCCGTCCATGACCCTCCAGATTTACAAGCACCTGACCGATGCCTGCCCACTCCTGAACGGCCGTACCCAAAGCTGTCAGCAGCAGGTCGTTTGCTTCTGTATTGTAGGCCCGATGGGCTTGTTTCAAAAATTGTTCCGTTTCTTCGACCGTCCACGCTACGGTCAGTGTCCGTTCATCGCGAAGCTGTGGTTTGGCCTGAGACTTACGAGTGTAATCCTTAGGCAATGCCTGTTGAACAGCACCAGCTCGCTCCACCTGCTCCCAATATGGCCGTTCCTTCTCCAACGCGGCGCTGTTCGCATAAGCTGTCAGCTGATCCGCCCAAAGACGGAAAGAATCCGTCTTATTCGGCAAGCGGACAGACTCGCCCCGTAAAGCCTGCTCATAGCCGGATGCCAGATCCTCCAGCAAAATACGCCATGATACGCTGTCGACCACCAAATGGTGGATTGTCACCAACAAATGGTCTCCATCAGTACAACGGAACAGACCCAGCTTCACCAGCGGTCCTTCAGACAAGTTTATGTTGTGTTGAATTTCAGTTGCTTTCGTTTCAATCTTCGTGCTCAGGATGACTTCATCCGTCAAATCCCTAAAGTCCAGCACGTCCAGATGATACAGCTCGCCTTCCTGTATTCCGCGATTCCACGCTTGGTAGCCTTGCTCGGTCTTCCTGAACACCATCCGCAGTGCATCGTGGTGCTCCGTCAACTGGATTAGCGCTTGATGCAAAGCAGCTTCGTCAAAGCCCTGCTCCCGGTGCAGCATAACCGCCTGATTAAAATGATGCGCGTCCACTTGCTCCTGTTCAAAGAACCAATGATGGATCGGAAGCAATGCCGTTTCCCCGCTCACTTCTCCCTGATCTGCCATACGACTTGTCATAAGTGGTGCCAATGCTGCGATGGTTGGACACCGAAGCAAATCCTTCATATCCAGCTTGTAGCCTGCCTGGAACGCACGGGATACGATTTGAATCGCCTTGATCGAATCGCCGCCCAGGTCAAAGAAATTGTCCAAAATACCGACGGTTGGCACGCCCAAGATGGACTGCCAGATTGCGACGAGTGCCCGTTCTGGCGCGGTATGCGGCGCTTCATAATCCGTTCCGCTTTGCTGGCTGCCTTCCGGTGCTGGTAGGGACTTGCGGTCGATCTTACCGTTCGGTGTCAGCGGCATCTGCTCCAACTGAATGAAATACGACGGCACCATATAGCTTGGTAGCTCCTGCCCCAGCTCACTTCTCAGTTCACTAGCTTCCATGGCTTGATTGGCCACATAGTACGCTACCATTTGTTTTTGGCCCGTTGTTTCGTCCGTACGGGCCACGACGGTCGCTTCTCGTACCGACTCCACCTGCAAAAGCTGTGATTCGATCTCGCCCAGTTCGATCCGGTAGCCCCGGATTTTAACCTGGTGATCCATTCGTCCCAAATATTCAATATTGCCGTCCAGTGTCCATCTGGCCAAATCACCTGTACGATACATCCGTTCATAGCCCGCTTTGCCTCCAGCAAACGGATTTTCCACAAATTTCTCGGCCGTCAGATCTTCGCGATTCCAATACCCACGGGCCAACCCTTCCCCTGCTATACATAATTCTCCCGGTATACCGACTGGCTGCAATTCCCCGCTCGTATTTAGGATATATATTTGGGTGTTCGCGATGGGACGTCCTATATTAATTTCTTGAGCATGAGTTAGTTCCTGTACAGTCGACCAAACTGTCGTTTCTGTAGGTCCGTACATGTTATAAATACGGAGACCATTTATTACTTGCAGCGCTCCCAAAAGCTTGGAAGGAAGGGCTTCACCTCCCACCATGATTTCCTTCACACCCTGTAGCGCGTGGGAACCTGCTTCATGATCCAGCAGCATCTGCAGCCGGGATGGTGTCATTTGCAACATCTCAATATGATGATGGGTAATCAACTCACCCAGTGCCTGAGGGTCCACTTGATGCTGGTGGTCGCCAAGCACAACCGTCATTCCAGTCAGCAGCGGCAAGATGGTTTCCAAAACGAAAATATCGAATGAAATGGTTGTCAGTGACAAAATGGTTTTGCCAGCTTCAAAGTCAATGATTTCACGCATCCCGGTAATAAAGTTGAGTACCGAGCGATGCTGGAGCATAACTCCTTTTGGATTTCCGGTTGATCCAGAGGTATAGATGACGTAGGCCAAATGCTCTGGGCGAGCAATCGCCTGCAGGTTGCTGCTTTCTCCCTGATACAATGCTGCATCCTCAAGAAATATAGCATTGGCATGGCAAGGGTGCTCTTCTGCCAGATCACGACTGGTCAGAAGCACTGCCGCTTTGCTGTCTTCCATCATGTATTCAATACGAGATGACGGAAATTCGGGATCAATCGGCACATAAGCTCCGCCTGCTTTTAGAACGGCCAGCAGACCTACAATCATTTCCACTGAGCGTTGTACCATCAGGCCAACCAGCTTGTCAGGTCCTACTCCCTGTACTTGAAGGATTCGTGCCAATGAATTCGATCGTTCATTCAGTTCCCGATAAGTTAGACTCTGATTTCCAAATACAACCGCTGTCTGATCCGGCGAACGTTCTGCCTGTTCCTCGAATAGCTCATGAATACCCGCATCGTGTGGAAAGGGGACAGCTGTCGCATTAAATACATCCATAATTTGAGTCCGCTCTTCGTCACTCATCAGTGACAACTCCTGAATCCGCTTCTGTGGCCCTTTCACCATATGCTCTACCACACTCACGAATTGGCGAATAATTCGGGCGATCTCCTGCTCGCTGAACAGCTCGGTCCGATAATCCAGTTGCAATACAAGTTTATCGTCATCCAGCATGTCTATCATGGCAATATCGAAGTCGCTCACCGTATCTCCGCAGAAATCAGTATGTACCTGCTGAATGGCTTCATCAAAACGAGAGAAGCTCAGCGTACGGTACTGAATGGTAACGCCAAACAAGCGGCCAATATCCGTGCCGCTTTGCTGTTCACGCAAATCCTGCATGATTTTGTTATACGGATAACGCTGATGCCGCAAAATGGACGCCTGCTCCTTGCCAACACCGTGTAGAAAAGTGAGCAACTCGGATTCCGGCTCAACTTGCAGACGTGTAGCCACAGTGCTGACGAACATGCCCATTGTATTTTTTTCCTTCTTTAACGTGCGGTTAGCATACAATGTACCAACGGTTAAATCTTGTTCACCTGTCGTTTTATGTAAAAAAATATACAATGCGGCCAGGAAAAATGTAAAAATACTGATGTTATGCGCCTCGCAAAAAGCCGTGACACCACGATATAATTCGTGCTCCAGTGTATAAACCTCTCGGCGTGCAGCCGTGCTTATCGTGAGCGGATTGTAAGACTTTAAACCTGTAACCTCCGGCAAGTCGGCAAATTTCTCCGTCCAGTACACCTTGTCCTTTTGGTAGCGTTCTGATTGCTCATAGCTTTGCTCCGTCTGAATAAAATCGAGATATGAGTTCGCTGGGACCGGCGTATCTGAACCTGTACCATGTACAATACTCATATAATTCCCCGTAATTTCATTAATGGCCTGCTCCATGGTAACGCCGTCAGAAATAATATGATGCATCTTGAAACTAAACCAGGTGTCTTCTGCCCCCAGCTGCAAAATAACAAATCGATACAACTGCGAATCCAGTAAGGGGAACGGCTGGGCATTATGATGACTCACCCATAGCTCAGCTTCCTCTGGAGTAACCTGAAGGGTTTCTATGCTTTGAGCAGCAAACGGCTCAACATATTGATAGGGAATGCTGTCCCGAACCGTGATTTTGATACGAAAAGAATCGTTTTGTGCAACCACCCGGTTCATTGCCTCCTGCAATGCATCTATGCGAACCGTTCCCTTGATTTTAACAGTGGTAATAATCGTAGATGTGTTGCGATTGGGATACACAAGCTCCGTGTACCAAATACGTTGCTGTGGCTGGCTTAATGTAAACAATTGAACATTGTGCTGAGTCATACGTATCTCTCCTCGCAAAATAGATATGGGTAAAAGTAACTCTGCTTAAATGACCTCCCTTGGCAAGGAACGGTCATGCGAGCCTTTTCTCCGGTATTAAATTGCCAATAGAAGTCAGTAAAAAGCGACCACTCCTGATATACCATTAAGATCTGAGTGCGCATATTTGTTGTAGCAGTTTGATAATTATGCTTTTGCCGCCACGGCACGCGACGACAATCGTTACCGTTTCTCCTTCTCCTATCAGGAAGCTGGTACCCTTCAGCCCCCGGAGCTTCGAGAAGCTGGTTTTGATCAAAACAAGTACATCTTCTTTTCTTCGCTCACACTTTCGCAGTGCAAGCTTTTTTAGTTGGGCAGACATGGTGAAAAAACTCTGACTCTGGATGTATGAATATGTGCATGGAATGGGGACATTTTTGAATTATGCTGTGAGTGCATCTTGGTGGTGGGTTGTAGAACGGTTGCCGCAATGTTAACAACGTAGTGTGTCGTGATGTGTGCTGTCTGAATCTTGGCTTGAGGGTATTGATGCTATGAGACGCATGAGCTACTGCACCGTGGTTAGGAGCGTAATTCTAGGTTGAAGGGGGCAAAAACTCACGATTGCGCTTATGACTTCCTGATTTTGTACATGGATAAAAAAGCGACGGTCATCGAAAGAGCTAGCGAAGTTTCCACGCTGCTAGGAAACGTTTCGCACTCCTCAAAATCTGTGCACAAACGGGCATAATCATTTGAACTAACCGTGCATTTTACAGTACTTCTTCAGGTGTTTTCTGCATCAAATGAAGCTCTTCGGTGAAAGGTTAATCTGAATAAATAGGATTTGTCTTTGGAATACGGAAGATATGGGACAGATTTACCGGAATGATGCTATGGACAGATAATCTTGCAGTCTTGTTTATACAACTGCCATGATTTTTGGATACAGTCAGTGCTCCCTACAGTGTCTACAAAAGAAAACAGCTTATGTACTTATGAAGCCATTTTAGGCAATGCTCTCATGTCCGGTGAAACAAAATAACTGGGTCTTCTCAGTCAGATTGGATCACGATTTTCAAAAGCCAAGACACGACCGAGTCGCCATAAAAATTTCTAACATCCTCTTGCTGTCCATAATATAGCAATAAATCCTTATATATCTTCTTTACTCCCAATACTTTCTAGCTATTTTAAATATACAAACTTTAAAACCGATTAACATGGGACATAAGTTCCAAATTGATAGATTTCATAAAATTAATAAACAGCCCATATTATTCTATTATATTTATATCTTTAAATGCAAGAATTGCACTTTTTTATTAAATTGAATACTAAGCATGACAAGTTAATGTGATTTAGAACAAAATTTTTGATTTTATAACCGATAAAATAAAAATGATGTATGCTTGCATGAAACTCCAAACCCCTTGCACCAAAACAAATTTTACATTACATATCATTAACACAAATGTAACAAACCGTTCCCGACACCATCCGACAAATTTCAACTTTTTCAGCGATTATCTTTAACTACCTAAATCATGGTATTTATTTACTCAAGCTGAATTAATTCAAAATTAATAACTCTTCACTTTTTAAATAGATAGTGATTTTTTTAGCTCTTTTGAACCATTTCCCAAGCGAAATTTTCTTTAAATTTTCTCTCCAAATTTCGATTTAGGTTAAATATTCTCTCATTTCAGCTATAAATTTTATTTTTTTATTAATAGAAACGTTTTGATTTTTCATTAAAAGTTTAGATTTTTAGAGAATTTATAACTTTTGGACCATTACTTTTGTAAAATGTATTGACCCGAAAACACAAAATAGCAAGTCTCCATGCGGCAGGAAGACTTGCTATTTTATTAAGTTTTGGCGACTTGACCTTAAATAATGGAGTGAATATTGACACAGTGGAAGTACCGAACATATTTGTCGTGTGATGGATACTTTGTACAAATCGAATCGTTTTTGTGCCAAGCTTGTAATGAAACTACCCCCAAGCCAATTTGTATTCGTGCAGCTCCCGATCCCATTCCCATGTTGATTTATCGCTTCCTAAGCGGCTAACGCAATTTGGTCCAGAATTCCCCACAATAACATTTTTGATTGCTCACAATGATCTATACCTTTCCTGATCAAGGAAGTGGTTTGAATAAACGGTGCATCCCAAAGCTCATGAGACCAATTTGCAAGCATTTGCTGGATACAATCAGTGGTAGATTCCAAATGAAACTGCAAACCTAGAACATGTTCTCCATACGCAAAGGCTTGATTCTCACAAGCTTCGGAGTAAATAAGATGCTGGGCCCCATCAGGCAACGTGAACGTATCTCCATGCCAAGCGAATGAAGTGAATTTTTCAGGAATTTTAGCTAACCATGCATGGTATTCTTGCGTCCTGTGGAAGCCATGCCAGCCAATTTCCTTTTCGTGGTTTGGAAATACGGATCCTCCTAAAACCTCCGATATCATCTGAGCCCCTAAACAAATTCCTAGTACTTTTTTCTTCATTTCGATTGCAATTTTTACAAACGCCTTCTCCTCAATAAGCCATGGATGTTCTTTTTCTTGGCAAGCACTCATGGGTCCGCCCAAAATCACAAGGAGATCTAATGTTTTAAGCCACTTCTTATCAATACCTTGGGCAGGATCCTGCACGATTAGTTCGTGACCTGCATGTTTGGACCACGAAGCGATTACGGATGGATCGTCAAATGAAAAGTGACGAAATACAACGATCTTCATATACACTCACCCCTCTTGTTGAATAATCATATATTATCTCACTTTTCAGTATTAACAATATGATTATCCCGAATAATGGGATGATAACAAAAAAATAACTATTCCTCATCACTTCCCTGAATAACGAAACAGGAATTGATAAGGCAGATGATGTGCAATGAATAGGTGTTTCTAAGCAAGCCAAACTACCTAACACGTCCTCTATAGCCAAGCTCGTTGGATATGAGGTTAGCATACTTTTTCACCATGTTTGAATACTTTTCGATGTTAACTTCCCCAAATCTTATCGAAGGTCCAGCAACATTCAAGGAACCGATTACGGTGTTCTCGTATGAGAAGATAGGAGCGCCGATTCCTGTGGTTCCCTCCGTTGCCTCGCTTATTGAGATAGCATATCCATTCTGTTTAATCGTCAAAAGTTCTTGTTCGACATCTTTTCGTAAAAATGCTTTTAAAGAAGTAGTCTCACTCCATTCGAAGGAATCCATGATTGTTTTTTGCAGCATCGGGTTCAGGAAAGCCAGAATAACTCGATTAGAGGCTCCTATAAACAATGGCAAACGCAGTCCAATGGGTTCTGATATTTTCAAGACTTGTGGTGAGTCGACAGAATCAATGTAAATTCCTTCTGCATTTTCTCGAACCGATAAATATACAGTCTCCTTTGTTTGTTTCGATATCTCCTCCATAAAAGGTCTTGCGATGGTACGCAACATTAAACTGTCCCACATTAAAAAACCGTACTTCATAATGGACAGGCCAAGCTTGTAACGTTTCGTCTTTGTATTTTGGGCCACAAAGCCATGTTCCGCTAATGAGGTAAGCAAGCGATGCACGCTCTGCACCGGCATATTTAACGCTTTGCTTATTTCCGTCACACTCATATCTTTCTCAGTGCCTTGCGGAAGCAGCAAATCCAAAATTTGAACAGCCTTAGAAATTACACCAGACAATCTGTTTTCACTCCTCAACTCCAATTTGGACTCATTATACCAAAAAGGTTAGAGAGGATAACATTACAATTGCGATATCTTACAACTGGTTAGTTTATAAAAAAAACGTATCTGGGTCGCCCTTTGAAGGGGTCATCCAAACACGTTTCATTTTTACCCTGATATGATATTGATGATTCCTATCGTGTTTCCCTAAAATTGTACTTTTCAGGAGACATGTTCAAACTGGCTGTTGTATAAATCGGCATAGAATCCGTTTTTACCTAGCAATTCCTCATGATTACCCGTTTCGATAATGTTACCGTCCTTCATGACCAGAATCAGATCGGCGTTTTTAATCGTTGAGAGACGGTGGGCAATCACAAAGGAGGTTTTCCCAACAGTAAGTCGGTCCATCGCTTGTTGAATCAGTAACTCCGTACGCGTATCGACCGAACTTGTGGCCTCGTCCAGAATGAGCATGGGCGCATCTTCAATCATGGCTCTTGCAATGGTAATCAATTGCTTTTGACCGGCAGAGAGATTAGCTTTGTCGTCTAGCACTGTATCATAACCCTGCGGTAAAGTTTTAAGGAAGCTATGCAGACCCACTGCTCTACATGCGGCTTCTACCTGTTCATCGGTAACATGCTCTTTGGAAAAGACGATATTCTCACGAATCGTTCCTTCAAACAGCCATGTATCCTGCAGTACCATGCAGAATAATTTATGAACATTCTCACGTGTTAATTGGCTGATCGGAGTTCCATCAATATAAATTTCCCCTCCGTTCAGCTCATAGAACCGCATGAGCAAATTCACGAGCGTCGTCTTACCGGCACCTGTAGGGCCAACAATGGCAATTTTCTGACCAGCTTCAGCTTTCATAGAGAAATCTTTGATAATCATATGGTCTTCATTATAACCGAAACGGACATGCTTAAATTCGACATCCCCTTTGGCGTTATCCAGCTTCATGGTCTTGTCGCTCTCATCCACCAATTCTTCTTCACCCAGAAATTCGAATACACGTTCACTAGCAGCTGCCGCCGATTGCAAATTGGTTGCAGCCTGCGCCAACTGTGACAAAGGCTGTGTAAACAGACGAATATACACCATAAAGGCCACGATAGTTCCGATCGTCATAACATGTTGGTTCACCAGCAAAGCGCCCACGATACAGACCGCAACATAACCGAAATTCCCGATGAACATCATAACCGGCATCATCAGGCCAGACATGAACTGGGATTTCCATGCATTTGTATACAAGCGGCCATTAATGCCATGAAACACTTCTTTGGCTGCTTTTTCTCCGTTATATACCTTGACTACGTTATGACCAGCATAGGTTTCTTCGATATGACCGTTGATCTGGCCAAGCTCTGCTTGTTGTGCTACAAAATATTTCTGTGAATGCTTCATAATTATGGTCATCAGTGAAAAACCGATCAGCGTAGCTACAATCCCAGTAATGGTCATGATCCAGTTCGTATATAGCATCATAATCAATGCACCCACAAAGGTTGCCAGTGCGCTGACAAGCGTGCCGAGACTGTTGTTTAACGTTTGTCCAATCGTATCGACATCATTGGTCACACGGCTAAGCACATTACCATAGCTCGTAGCATCAAAATACTTCAAAGGCATATGATTGATTTTTCGGGACAGCTCTGTTCGCATCTTCTTTGTAAGACGCTGTGACACGGTTACCGTAATGAATCCTTGGAAATAATTAAAGATAAGGCCGAGACCATACAAAACTACCAATACAAGAACAATCTTCTGAACAGCATTCACATCAATCCCTGTTACGATTCCTTCCTGGATCAGGTTGGCAATATCGCTGAGCTTATCTGGACCAATCACGTTGAAGACGGAACCGGCCAGCGCCAGCACCATAGAGAGTATGATCATAGGCATATAAGCCTTGATGTAGGATAAGAGCTGGTGAATGTTCTTTTTAAAATCATTCGCTTTTTTACCAGTTCCCATCCCTTCCGTAGGACCTCTACCTATGGGACCTCGCTGTTTCATTTCGATGTGCTTACTGCCGACGGTGCGTTCATTCTTGTCCATGTACGAGTTCCTCCTTCGAAAGCTGCGAATAAGCGATCTCCTGATAGGTGCTGCAATTCGCCATCAGCTCTTCGTGTGTGCCGTTCCCTACAATCTCGCCGTGGTCCAGAACGATAATCCGGTCAGCGTCCTTAATGGTGCCTATGCGCTGAGCAACAATGAGTGTCGTAGCATGGCCGGTTTCTTGTTTAAGCGCCGAGCGCAGAATCCGGTCTGTTCTGTAGTCCAATGCCGAGAAGGAATCATCGAAGATATAAATCTCCGGCTGACGGTAGATGGCACGCGCAATGGACAGACGCTGCTTTTGACCACCGGACACGTTCGCTCCACCTTGTGAAATCCGTCCTTGATACTGACCGTCCATTTTTTCGACAAATTCCGTGCCTTGGGCAATCCCCACGGCTGTTTTGACGAGTTTCTCCGAAGCTTCTGCTCTTCCGTTATCGCCATACGAAACGTTGGATGCCACTGTACCGCTGAAAAGTACGGCTCTCTGTGGGACATACCCGATTTTGTTATGGAGTGTCTGCTGCTTATAGTTTCTGACATTCACACCATCCACGAGTACCTCTCCCTCAGTCACATCGTAGAAACGAGAAATCAGATTGATTACGCTGGTTTTACCACTGCCTGTTGCGCCAATAAAGGCAACCGTCTCGCCTTGTTTTGCCGTAAAGCTAATGTTGCGAAGCACAGGCTCCTCCGCATCCGGATATTTAAAGCTGACATTACGGAATTCCACCTGACCCATAACGCCCTCTTCTCCAGCTGTCTCATGCCCGTCAATGATGCGGGATTCGGTATTCAATACCTCCATAATCCGTTTGGCAGAAATCGAAGCTCGAGGCATCAGGAAGAATATCATACTTACCATCATAAAGGCCATGACCACCTGCACCGCATAAGATGAGAATACGACCATATTAGAGAATAGCGAAATGCGGTCCGGCACGGCCGTTCCGTTAATCAGGTAAGCGCCAATCCAATAAATCGAAACACTCAGACCCGACATAATAAAGGTCATGCCCGGACCAACCATTGTCATTAACCGGTTCGCAAACAGGTTTGTATTCATCAATTCGGTATTGGCCTGCCCAAACTTCTCCTCCTGATACTGATCTGCATTATAAGCACGCACTACGCGAAGCCCCGTCAGATGCTCACGTGTTACCCTGTTCAGATTATCAGTGAGACGTTGGATTTTTTGGAAACTGGGGAGAGCAAAAATAACAATGACACTCAGCATCAGGATCAGGACAGCCACAGCCACTCCTGTAGAGGCGGTCCACTGCCAGTTTTTATCTGCGATCTTTGCAATGGCCCACACGGCCAGAATCGGCGCCTTGATGATCACCTGCAACCCCAGCGCAACCACCGTTTGAATTTGGGTAACATCGTTCGTGGAGCGGGTAATAAGGCTGGCTGTTGAAAAGCTGCTCATCTCTTCCATCGAAAAAGATAAGGCCTTGTCAAAGACCATCGCACGCAGGCGCATGGCCAGCCCTGCCGCGACCTTTGCCGCAAAAAAGCCGACAATAATAGATGAAATCATACTGCCGACAGCACATAACAGCATATAAATACCGGGAATCAGCAGGTCCGACATCGGCGTTCCTGCAGTTTGCAGCTTGGTTGTAATTTCGGCCATATAATCAGGCAGCTTCAAATCCAGCCACACCTGCACAACGATGAAGGCCAAGCTGCAGAGCACGAACATCCATTCATTTTTCTTGAGATATTTGAATATCTTCAGCATTCTGTTGTTCTCCTTTATCTGAAAATCTTAGGTGTTTGGTGCAATTAACGTATCCTGCATACGTCCTCTACATAGGAATTTAGCTTTTAGAGACAATAAGCTTGATGAGTCGAATAAACTCTTTGGCATCCTGTTCGTCCAGCTTTCGAAGAATTTTCTCGCTCCATGCGACTCCTTCATTATACCTGTCAATCATAAATTGCTTGCCTAAATCCGTAATGAATACAATCACCTTGCGTTTGTCGTTGGCATCCGTACGTCGTACAACCAACTCTTTCTTTTCCAAACTTTTCAGCGCCGTTGCTATCCGTCCCGTACTGACGGACAAGTATTCGCTCAAATGGCCCGAAGTAACCCCGTCCTGATGACTCAAAGCAATGAGAATTCCCATTTCACCACGAGAGAAATGCACTCGTTCCTCTAATGCCGGTTTGCGCGATTTGACGATACACTCGAATAGTTCGGTTGCCGATGCTTTATAGTCCATTGGCCTTACCACCTTCTGTATTTATCTTATACTGTAAGATAATAATGACATCTGGATATAAAGTCAATTCGGGAAAATATGGATTGGTTGAAGTTTCATGACCATTCACGACCTAGAAGTTGAATGATCGAATAGAATGAATGTGGGGATTTTTAAAGACTCTATTGAAATGGCGGAGCAATCCAGCAGTGAACTGCCCAACATACTGTT
The DNA here is from genome assembly GCF_053006485.1 of Paenibacillus sp. JJ1683. NCBI lineage: Bacteria > Bacillati > Bacillota > Bacilli > Caryophanales > Paenibacillaceae > Paenibacillus > Paenibacillus sp. JJ1683. Next base: position 2,781,159 of record NZ_CM129820.1, on the reverse strand, counting down.
TCTGAAGGAATGCGAAGAGGAATTTTCATTGCAATGCAACTGAAACAAGGAGACGGCGACAAGGAGTTTGACGCTTTACTCAGCTATTCACGGAAAAAATCCAAGGAAATATGCTATCCGAATATTGCTGGGGTTGAACCGATGAGTTAGATTTGTTGATATGGACGTTTTAGCTCATTGGAGACAAGGAATACGATGGCATTCTGCCTCTTCATCGTCAATCTAAATCGCGACAAATAAAAAAAGCCGCGATTTTCGCAGCAATAATTTCTCCTATTTATTATCGACTACTCCAGTGATAGAAAATCTTTGGACAAGAATACCGGCTTGATCAATGGTTTGTTTTACAATTGAAGCAGCAGGTTGGTCGTTGGCTAACCGAAGACCCTGGCCCGCCCAAAGTGACATATACTCGGGGCTGTTCGCTTTTGCAGCCGCCTGACGAATGTCCCGGGTCATCGCGTTTTGAATAGGGTAAGCAGGAATTGTTCTCTTTCAATTATAGAAAAACTGGCGCCGAACGGAATATCGACACCAGTTTTTGACCGTACATCTTTTCCAATATTGTGGCTTGACTAAGAAATGCTGAATGAGATTCAACTGAATGAATAAACAAATGTTAAAATGATGCTTTTAGGCAAATTATTGATCAGTGCTATTCAATAGATTCAAGCTTCCATTGTTGATTATAATTGGATGTATACCGCCATTGCTGAATAGGAACTCCCTCTGCAGTGGATAGACCTGTGACATCAGCTGGCTTATTGGAAATGACAGGAGTGATGCGATAGTAACCATCTCCTGTAGAGATAAAAGCAAATTTTTGTTGATCTTGGTCAGTACTAGCAGCCAGTTGGAATTTAGCGCCATGATCAAGAGAGCCATTTGTTACCTCAAGTGAACGTCCACTCTGCACATTCTTGATACTGTATTGACCTCCACCTAGATGCGTAACACTCCATTGCTGATTTGCTTCACCTGTATAGGTTGATTTAATTACACTTGTACCTTCTATCGTATTCTCGGTTTCCATAGCCTTGCCGTCCAAACGCACAAGCAAGCGATAAATACCATTAGGAACATTTCCAGCAGGAAGGCTTGCCTGATCTCCGCTGCCGGCTGGCCGGGTGTAAAGAAGAGTCCCGAAACCAAGTTGGTCAAACGTGGATGGATACTTCAAATTCGGACCACCTTCGGTACCTTCCAAAGCCATTCGGGCAGCAATATTGGGTGCAGACAGACCTTTCCGATTGACATAATGGTTGTAGATCATCGCCCAGATGGGACGCATTTCGCTACGTTTGTCAGGCGATATTCCAGATTGAATATTTACCGCACCGTTTCTTCCTGATCCCCATTCATATGTTGCAAAGGGCACATCCTCGCCATTGTTGTATTTGGCAACATATTCAGCAGCACGCAGGAAGCGATTGTCCGCCCATCCATAAAGATCATCTCCCTGATTCCATGCCATTTCAGCAATTGTTGCCATTAAACCAACGCCTAATTGAGTATGCGCTTGGTCCCTTCCAGACTCTTGCCATTGGGCAAGACCATCAGGATGAAGGAATGGGATCGCATTATAAATGGACCCATTTCCTGCACCATTTTTAAAATATTCAACACCGATATCATAAATATCCTGGCGGTCACAGAATATTCCGATGGCAATGGTGGCAGCCATATTACTTAGATCCCAGTTCGCCCAGTAATTCTGTATATATGAATCATTATGACTATTGCCGTATTCATTGCCAATAAGGAATCTCTCGTTCAATGGTTTGTAAAATACAGTAAGAAGCATGTTCTGCATTTGTTCCACATTAAACCCCGGATAATCTCTCATAAGTTCTGCTGCATTAGCCAACTCATACCCATAAATTCCCGCCGCTAAGTAGCGATCAGCATTGCCGGAGATCGTTTTAAGATTAGAAGACCAGGCATTCAAAATATCACGAGCTGTATCTCCATTTGCGGTGTCCCCTGTAATTTTCCAACGAAGTGCATTCTGGTAAGCACGAGCTATATCATTATACAACAGAGCTACATTTTGCTCATTTCCTCCCCGGATAATGATAGAAGTAGCGCGTGGTTTCCATCCAGCCTGTGAAAGTGGGCTGGACAGCAATTGATTCCAACCATCCAAATAGGGTTGTCTGCCTTCATGAATCATCTGCTTCATTCGGTCAAAATCTGCTTTCGTATGTAATAGACCAGGATGATCAAATCCAGTGGACGCTGCAGCTTTCGGCAATGTTTTCTCAGTGAATCCAAATGCACTTATTACTAGGCAAAAAATAATTGATACTAATAGTGTTTTTTTCAACAATTTACATTCTCCTTATATTAGTGTATTTAAAATAAATCCTCTGCTATTTTTTCTCGATCCCTCCTTTATGTAATTCTCCTTTGAGTTGGTATATATACCTGTTTTTTCTGCGCTATTATGTTTATCGGTACTTCGATGTTTGATAATAGTAATATCTTAAAAAATAGTTCTTTTGAACTGTTAGCTGAAGGATTTGAAAGACAAAAGGTTGTTAACACAAAAAAGCCGCCAATTAGGCGACTTCTTAAATGGTACATGCTCATCAATTTTCTTCATTTTTATTTCCAGTTTCATTGTGGTTATTTCGAAGACTAGGGTTGAGGGCAACTTTGTGCAGACGGTAACCAATTGTACTGGTTGTTCATAACCCTCACAAGGATAGAGACTATCAGATGTTTAATGAATGAAAAAAACGATTTAGATGCTCGGCAAACAATTTAGGATAAGGTATTAGTTCTAACATCTCTACGAATGATCCTGGCCACCCATGAGTCAGCAACAGTGGTCGCTCGGATGTCCCTTCACCTCAAACGTGCACAAAGTGTATGTCGAAGCCGTCCACCTGTTCAATAAACTGTGGGAAACGGTTTAGCCATGCTTCCTGTTCACGCCAAGAGATTGGCGGGGAGCTTTTCACTTACGAGAGAAGGCATCTGAAGCTCAGCCCATTAGGGAGAGAATTAGTACCTCTAACAGAAGATCTACTGGCTACTCATGACCAGATTAGAAATATACGAAGCAACCAGGAGGTTAAAGGCGTTGTAAGGGTGGCTGCACCAGAGTCTTTAACGATTTCTAGATTAAGTCCGATTATTAGGGAGTTCTCTTTAAAATATCCTCATGTCAAATTCATCCTTACCAACGGTACATGTGAACAGAACCAGGTTGACTTAATTAGTGGACGTGTAGATGTGGCTTTGATGGTCTACCCGGAAATACATCCGGAAAAATGCATTCATTATTCTTTGGTCAAGGAGAACATTGTCCTGGTGTGCAACAATGACGGTCCAGACCATTTTGATGAATACAAGCGAGAGAACACCAACCATTGTTTTATTACGAATGAAGAAGGCATTTTAGATAAAGACCAAGAACGCTCAATACCTGACTACGGGTATGTATTGGTGGAGATAATAGCATTAGCTTCCCTATTTCAGAACTGTAGTAATTTCAGTTCCACACCAAGGAGACTTAAGAACCATGAAAATTGTAATTTTATATTTCATCTTGGCTTTGTTAGCATTGTCGATGACCATCTTAATCGATTTACTGTCAGGAATGAGCCTATTTGAAGCATTTCACTCTATCCGGGCGGCCTTCGCCAACACAGCCATACCAGAGGTAATTGTCATGGTGTTTTTTCTATTTCTTCCTTTTGTTAATGTCATTACAGCAGCTGTACGGAAAAGGAGTCTGCGGAAATAACTAAGCTCAACGCTTATCGCTTATCGCAATAGCCCTAATCTTTTGCGTACCCGGTGGACAACGAACAACAGAATGGGAATGGCCGTGAATAGAACAGACAGGATATAGCGCAAAAAGAATGCTCCCTCTTCCAAATGCCTTGGATAATTCTCCGCACTGATCAGCGAACCAAACAGAACAACAACACCAACAGGAATGGCCAGTCTTCGGGTATCTTGTACTTTGAACAAGTCCGCAGTCACAGCTATGACGGCGTAACAATAGAGGGTCATTTTAAAGAATACTCCTATAATTAAAGTTAATATAACAAGAGCATCCAACCGTTGGATAAAATTTGCCAGGTTAACCAGTGTTATCGTAGTGTACATGGGAAAGGTACTTCTCTCATATATATTTTTTCCAAGTACTGAAATTTCGATAGCATGTGTAGAACAAAGCAGGATGCCGCTTAAAACGATAGCCGCAATCCCTGTTTTTCGGGACTGACAAGATTTTTGCAGATGAGGGAAAATTGTAGTCATGCAGATCAGCTCGCCAAAAGGGAAAGTTAAAATATTGGGAAAAGCCGACCTAAGAGCCTGCTTCCAATCCACAGCATGCAGCGGAAACAGATTTTTAAAATCAACCAGCCCCGCAGCAATCACGACAAAAAAACATATGAAACCCATGAAAAAAATAACTATCAGATAAATTTCTGACGTTCTAAAAAACACTTCAACCCCCTTATTCAGAATATATATGACAGCAGTGACCATAATGGCATTGATTATGAATACCGGCGTTTGGTCATAGGAAGCAGCGATCAGCAGGTCACCGGATTCGCGCAAGATTCTAGACCCATTAAACACTAAAACAGGAATGTACAGAAAACTCAATGGCCACCCAATAGTTTTACCCAGGATTTTTTGGGTATATCCGCTGATGATCAGATTAGGATATTGACAGTACAAATCATGAAATATCAGATACAAAAGCACTCCCCCAGGCAAAGCTAGAAGGATCGATAACCATATAGTATGTCCAGTTTCAAGCCCGATGGGAATCACAATGGCCGTTCCTAATTCAAATAAAATAATCATGGCAAACAATTGATTTGTACCAATAACTTTTTTTTTCATCTCTTCTGCTCCGCTTCCTTTTAGTTAAATTGATCCTTATTCATGTACGGCTTTAACCTCATTCCTGTCCCTCGGATATAAGCCTCTACACGAATGTCCAGCTTGCCTTGGGCAAACAAGGAGTCCCACTGCTCTTTTACTGCTTCCCACTCCTTCGGACGGAGACGTTTCAGTTCATTGCCAAAACCAAAAATGTCACTTTTTAACCGCTGAGCTGCTTGTATGGACTGGATTACTTCTTCTTTCGTATGCTTGGCCAATTGCTCTTCCAACTTCATGATCTCGTCCGCACTACTGAAGTCTACAAATCCCCGTGTTTCGTTCACTTTTCCTTCCTCTTGAATGTGAACATGAAAAACGGGTATCCCCTTCTGAAGCTCCACGTTTATATCCGTTTTGGAATAATTTATATGGACTGCGACCGATGCCTCCATATTTTCTGTATCGATGTTGACTATGGTTTGATCTATCTTGTTCTGAACCCATAAGGTACCCTTGGCCTCGGAGCCTTCCAGCCACGCTGTTAGTTTCCCTTTTTTGAACACTCCAAGCCCATTTATTGAGAGAATAGCCTTCACTTCCGTCTGTTCCAAACTTGCTTTCTTCTTGCCTTCTTCCCTGTCTCCGATAATTCGGATGCCACTAATAGCCACTTCTCCTTCCCCAGTGATTTCATTAATTAATTCAAAAATATTGATATTCTTGTTTTCTCCCCATATTTTCGCCGTGTTTTTAGCTTTCTTGACCATGCCTATCGCAGGCAGACTCTCTATAGGTAGTAGGATTTTCAGAACAGCATTAGCATCAACACCTATTGAAACCAGAACAGTAGAGTTCAACCTAAGCTCGTGAGACCTTTCAAACACATCAAAAATCTCATTTATTCCACTTCTGGCGAACGCTTCCCCGATAACAACAAGCTGCGTGTGGGCAAAAAACAACTGTCTTGCTGTCTTTTTTGATGTTTTGCGAAATGCGCCAAATAAAGTCCTGTCCGTCGTAGAATAGACCGTAGTGGTAGATTGTCCTGTATTTGCGCCCGTACTTGTGGCCGTCGACGAAGGATTCACAATTTGAAAAGTGACCTCATATTCCTCTTTATCTGGGGCTTTATCGATTCCAATGCCGGTTACGATCGCCAGTTCATTTAGTTCCCGTCTGTTCCAGCAACTTGTCAGCAGCATAATTATAAGAATACAAAGTATGATTCGCAGCAGCCCTTTATCCTTCATTCGGCTTGCCCCCCTCTTTACCTAATACGTTTATTGTGCTTTTTCTGACTGATTAAGCGCGGTCGGGTCTTCATGAATTGGAAGGGTAATCGGAAGAAGGCATCATGCTGATTCTGGGCTATAAACGGACCCATAGGAGACATATACGGAACCCCTAAGGAGCTTAGACTACACATATGCGCAATCATTATAAAGCTAAACACGCACACGCCGTAGAGCCCCATAAATGCCGCTATGAACATAATGACGAATCGAAGAATTCGCACCGAAAGAGCCATATTGAACGCCGGGGTGGCAAGACTGGAAATACCCGTGAGAGAGACAGCGATGACTATGGCTGGAGTAACAATGCCTGCCTGCACCGCTGCCTGCCCAATTACCAACCCTCCGATAATCGATACTGTCTGTCCAATTGGGCTTGGCATTCGAACGCCAGCTTCACGGATAATCTCAAACGTCACTTCAAGCAGGAGTATCTCAATAAAAGTAGGGAAGGGTACATTTTCTCTCTGGGAGGCCAGATTAATCAACAGCGGGGTCGGGATCATTTCCTGATGAAAATTCAGAGCTGCCACAAACAGACCGGGGCCTAACAAAGAAATCGCCAGACACATAAATCTCAATAACCGGATCAAGGATGAGATATCATATCGCTGGTAGTAATCTTCAACTGCATGAAAAAACATAAAAAAGGTAGTAGGCGCAATCAGCACAAAGGGCGTTCCATCAACAAAAATGGCAATTCGCCCCTCCAGCAGATTACCTGCTACACTGTCCGGACGCTCGGTATTATAGAGTGTTGGAAAAGGTGAATATTTATTTTCTTCAATTAGCTGCTCTATGTACCCTGATTCCAGAATGGAATCAATATGGATACCCTGTAACTTTTGCTTTAGGTTCTGTATCGTCGATTCTTTTGCGATGCCGTTTATGTACATGATAGCCACATCGGTTTGTGTAACAGCACCGATTTTCATCGTTTCAATCCATAGATTGACGTTTTTTATTCTCCGGCGGACCAGGGAGAGATTTGTCCCAATGGATTCCGTAAAACTTTCTTTGGAACCGCGGATGGCTACCTGGGTAGAAGCCTCTGTGACCGCTCTGACCTCGCCCCCGCTGGTGTTCCCGCTAATAGCTTTGGCCATTCCATCCACTAGAATTATCGTATTTCCAGATAAAATGGCTTCAAAAAGCTCCTTCCAGTCATTAAGTACTTTTTCTTCACCGATACTCAAGGCTTTGTCTTTCATAAATTGATAAATTCCGCTTACCGATTTGACTTCCGGACCTCCCCAGTTGGGAGTGTCAAAGGCCATAATGTGCGTAATAAACTCATCGACGATGTTTTTATCATTTAAACCGTTGAGATATACAGCAGCCACCTCTATATGTGAAGTTACCAGCTCAAATTTACGAATAATAATATCAGGGCTGTTTCCAAGCCGGGACCTGATTTCCTTCAAGTTGTTTGCTAAATTCATGGAGATCAAGGGGTCTTCATTACTGGGCATCATCTACACCTCCTGCCCATACTATTTGCTGTCCAAACCTGTTTTATGCAGTATATGGGAATTTTATTATCGGTAATCAGGCCGCTGCTAGATTTTTACTCCTGTATGCCAAAAAGATTACAGTATGTTCACCTGTAATACTCTGAAATATGCTGAAAGAAAAAGAGAGTAGCTGAGAACAAAAATCAAAACTTGTATCGTACCGTACTTCCTTACCCTCAACATTACAAAAATTGACATTTCGGATGAAAATAAGTAGTATAATTAGAAAGATTTATACAAAAAAAGAACCCTTTCCTCATTCCCCTCTATTCAAATTCCTAATTCTATCTATCCTATTTTAAGGAGTGAAAATGCTATGCGCGCACGAATGGTAAAAGCGAATACAAGGAATGTAATCGGTAGCTATTGCAAATGGATCGCGGCTGGGATAATTGTAACTCTCACGGGATGCTCGCTTGCATCCGCCGCTCCTTCACCCTCACTCTCATCCTCAAGTAAAACTAGTGAATCTACCTCCTCCCTGGTTACATTTCAATTGCAAGAGGCTACGATTGCTCAGATGCAGGACGCGATGAAGTCAGGAGCACTGTCGAGTGTCGAGCTCACAGCCATGTACCTCAACCGGGTATACGCCTATGATTCTAGTGGCATTCGGCTGAATTCAATCCCTGTTCTAAATCCCGATGTGCTAAAAGAAGCTGCTCAGGCTGATCAGCTAAGGGCACAGGGGATTAATACCGGGCCTCTGCAAGGCATCCCCTACACAGTTAAAGACAGTTACAAGGTTAAAGGACTAACTGTCGCTTCTGGATCTCCAGCTTTCAAAAATCTGATGGCAAAAGATGACGCCTTTACAGTAGAGAAGATACGCAAATCCGGTGGAGTGCTAATTGGTAAAACCAACATGCCGCCAATGGCAGCAGGAGGAATGCAGAGAGGCGTTTATGGCCGTGCTGAAAGTCCGTACAATCCAAATTATTTGGCTGCAGCCTGGTACTCTGGCTCCTCTAACGGATCTGGCGTGTCAACAGCCGCCAACCTCGCTGCCTTCGGTATGGGAGAAGAAACAGTATCTTCTGGAAGATCACCAGCATCTAACAATGGTTTAATTGCCTACACGCCATCGCGGGGCTTAATCTCCATTCGGGGGAATTGGCCGCTTTTTCCTATACGGGATGTCGTGGTCCCACATACGAGGACTGTCGAGGACATGCTCCGCTTGCTTGACGTGATTGTTGTAGAGGATAAAATCACAAAAGGTGATTTCTGGCGAGAACAGAAAGCCGTTCGCCTCCCTTCTGTCAACAGTGTTCGTCCCAATTCCTATCTAGAGCTGCGAGATACTCAAGCTTTGAAAGGCAAACGAATCGGTGTTCCGAAAATCTATATCGGTAAGGACCATGAAACCACAACTCCGATTAAATTCAGACCTTCAATACAAGCATTATGGGAAAAAGCTGTAAAGGATTTAACAGCTCTTGGAGCTGAAGTTGTGGAAGTTGACTTCCCCTTGCAAGTGAACAGCGAGAAGGACCGACCAACAGCGAAAACACCTGAAGAACGTGGTTTGATGCCGGCAAAATGGAGTGAAAAGGAATTCGGGCTGCTTAATCCTTATGCAGCTGAGGAATTCCTTAAAAGTGTGGGCGATCCGAATTTCCCGTCATGGGCTAATATCGACCCTGCAACTGTCTTCCCGAATCCGCCCGGTTCGGTAGATGCCAAACGTGGCAGAGACCTTGGTCACTATGACGTATTCATTGAAACCATAAAGAAAGGCGTCACCCCTTTCGAACAAATTCCTCAGTTTCATGAAGGGTTGCGGGGGCTGGAAAATGTACGAAAGATAGATTTTGAAAATTGGATGAAGCAAAACAACCTTGATTTTATTGCTTTCCCGGCCAATTCGAATATTGGCAAGGCTGATTCTGATGTGAATGAAACGTCTTATGAGGAGGCTTGGGAGAATGGCAACTATTTCTCCAATACGAATTTCCTTCTACGCGAGTACGGGATCCCAAGTGTGTCTGTGAGTATGGGCGCTATGAAGGATACTGGTATGCCCGTCAATCTGACGATGGCAGGTGCCGCATATAGCGATAATGACCTGCTTCGATACGCTTATTCCTATGAGCAGGCAACCAAAAACCGTCCTATTGCAACACGCACGCCAGCGCTTGAGGATGAAACCTTTTCCTATAACCCGCAAACTGCTCTTCCACCCTCTAAACGCAAGGAAGCAGAAGCCCCTGCACTTAAGTTGAATGCTTCGGTCAAAAACGATGTTCTCGCTTTGGAAGGTTCAGTCACAGATCAAAGCGAAATCACGCAGCTCAAAGTTTATGTCAATGGCATGCGTGTCGCTATTACAGAAGATAAAGCTAATTGGTCAGCAGCGCTCCCAACTACTAAATTCAAGCAGGGAGGCGCCTCCCAAGCTGATACACTGCATATTCTCGTGCTGGCGAAGGATATTTACGGAAATACCGCAGCTCAAATCAAGTCTGTCACTTTACCCTAATGACGAAGGACATCATGGTCTTAGCAACGGGATCATTGAGCTGGGCAGGCTGGAGGTTGGTCAGATGAAGCTGTAACTTCCAGCTCTTTGAATTAAATATTTAAATTAGCAAACTCCCTCGCTGCTTTCACAGTATAGGGAGTTTTTCTTCAAATCCCATCATTATTCAGCTTACCTGCTTCAGTCCAACCGCTGAACTGAGTACTATCGCAATGAATAAAATTCTCGTGGTATTACGTGATTCACCATAAAGGATCATATCCAGTATGGCCCCGACCAAAGCTCCAATACCAGTTTTTGATAACGCTGTAAATGTAGTGCGGAACTAAAGCAGCAATGAAAAAAAGCCTGAGATCATACTGCATACAGCAGTTTTTCTCCCAGGCTCTTATCCCTCCGTGACACAGTACAACGACTGTGAGTTTTCTCTTGGACCAGCCGATATGACATCGCGAAACCCTAGAAAATCTTTTTAAATTCAATTATAGTATTAATGTTTTGGTCATTATGAAATCAATCTGTTCTTCATCCCCCATATAAAAAGAGTGTGCACCCGTTTGAACAAACCCCATTTTCTCATAAAAAGCAATGGCATTTTCATTTTTTTCCCATACACCGAGCCAAACCTTCTTTTTATGATGTCCCAGTGCAATTTCGATAGCTTTATTTAACAGATGCTTACCCAGCCCATGTTTTTGAAATTTGTTTTTAATATAAATCCTCTCCACTTCGAGTGACTCATCACCCATTTTTTCGGATTGGGCATCATTTATATTGATCTTCAAATATCCGGCAAGTTCTTCATTGAAATAGATGAAAAAGATTTCTGAAGAGACATTAGCCAATTCCTTATCCAGCTGTTTCAAGTTAAATGCTCTTTCCAGATAGGCTTGCATATTTTCAGGTGAATTTTGATCTTTAAAAGTATCGTTGAATGTTTCAATGCTTATTTCTTGGAGTATTTGTACATCTTCACAGCTGCATTTGATCATTTTCACATTCATTATAACTATATCGCTCCTTCATATAAATCAATTAATAATTTCTTTTGTTCCCTTTTTTCACAAATTCCCATTCATCACTTATATTTTTTCTTACTCTTTGAAGAAGAGTAAAAATAGTGTTTACTTCACTTTCCGAAAATCCCGCTAATGCAACTTGATCCGAATAATCATGTTCTCTTTTTATGAAAGGATAAACACTGTTTCCTTTTTCTGTTGGAAAGAGTTTATTAATTTTTTTGTTATGCTGATCCTCTTTCTTTTCAATAAAACCATTAATTACAAGTTTTTGGATAGCGCGAGATGCTGTTGTTCGATCTACTTTTATCATCTCAGCTAACTTTTCTTGAATAATTCCTGGGTTTTCACATATTCGTACAAGGTATAAATACTGTCCTTTTGTAAGGTCATATTCTTTGAATTCAATATTACTGATAGAATCTAATGCCCTTGCTATCATTCCAATTTCACGAAGTACTTCCTTCATAATGAACTCCTTTGCTCCTATTTTGTTGCAAATGCAATAAACATAGTATATATTTAATCTACCCTAATTTTGTTGCATTTGCAACTTGAAATTATAATAAAGAGGTCGAGTAAAGTGAAATATGTTTTTTTTGTAATAGGAATTTTTATATTATCCCTTGGTATTTCTTTCACTATACAATCAGACCTTGGGACATCACCTTTTGATGCACTATTGGTAGGACTATCCACAAATGTGGGGCTTACTGTAGGAAGTTGGGAAATCATAATGGCTTTAATCTTGATCTGTTGTAATTCACTTTTAAAAAGACAAAGACCAGAAGTTTTGGGGTTGTTAACAGCATTTATAACGGGGATTGGTATTGATATGTGGCTTTTTTTATTGCAGGATTTAATAACACCTGAACTATGGTACAGCAAAGTTGTTTGTTTTGGAACTGGTTTAGTTATTGTGGGATTAGGAACTGCAACCTATTTACAGACAAACTTTGCACCCATTCCAGTTGACCGATTAACCATAATCATACAAGAATTAACTGGAAAAAATCTATTTTTTTCGAGAACATTCATTTACCTTATCTTCTTGATCATAGCATTCATTTTAAATGGACCCATTGGCATTGGAACTTTGTTAACTGTTTGTTTAGGGGGGGTAATACTCAATTATTTCATGCCCCTCACTGGAAAAGTATTAGACCGCATATTAACACACTCTGGTACATCACCAAATCATGATAAAGATAAAAAGCATTCAATGTAGAATGCTTTTTATCTTTATCATTCAACTGACCTGATCTGAAGGCATAATATCATTATATTAATTTCAATACAGAATCTTTGTTTTCAGTTTTAAGTTTCTCTAAAAGAATTGGTACAGTTATTTGTCTCTTAATTGGTACTTTAATTGTGTCTAATTCATTTTTATAATGTGTTTGTATTTTGAAGGTCAATTCATAAAGGAGTGTAACTTTATGTTCCACGGATTATCTGCTTTTCCACTCACCCCGGTGAATGAGACAGGCATTGACGAAAAAGCATTTGTAGCACTGATTCAACGATTAGTTGCAGCTGGTGTAGACTCAATTGGGGCATTGGGTTCAACTGGAAATTATGCATATCTTAATCGAGAAGAACGTTTCCGGGTTCTTCAACTTGCTGTCCACTCAGCAGACGGGATTCCCGTGATGACAAGTATAAGTGCGATTCGTACCTTAGAAGTACTTCGATTAGCGGAAGATGCACAAAGAGCAGGAGCAAGTGCAGTGCTGCTAGCCCCTATCTCCTATCAAGCACTAACGAATGAAGAAGTATTTTCACTCTATGAACAGGTAACCCGTTCACTCTCCATTCCACTTTGTGTCTATGATAATCCAGGTACCTCCCATTTTCATTTCAGTGACGAATTGCACGGCCGAATTGCTGAGTTACCTCATGTTGGTTCTATTAAGATTCCCGGAGTACCTAATGATCCCGAAGCAGCCAAGACACGCATCAAAAAACTACGAGAGTCGATTCCTCCCCATGTAACTATAGGAGTAAGTGGAGATTCATTTGCAGTCACCGGCTTGAATGCAGGTTGTGAAGCATGGTACTCCGTTCTCGCCGGTTTGTTTCCAAAGGCGTGTCTAAAAATAACCCGATTGGCCCAGGACGGTTTTGCTGACGAAGCAGAACGACTCTCGACACTACTTGAACCTATTTGGACGTTATTTCATCAGTATGGTAGCCTTCGTGTTGTTTCAGCAGCAGCAGAAATAAGTGGCTTAATCTCAAGTCCCAGTCTTCCTCTGCCCTTACAACCATTGAATCAATCAGCTAGAGAACACTTGAAACTTATACTAAAGAATCTTCAGGAATGAATTGTTTCTTTTACTATTTATCAAAAAAAGAGCGGAATCTCAACATGTATCTAGATTCCGCTCTTTCAGCATGGAGACGCTGTTTTAGCTTAGGACTGTTTTCTTATCGAATCCGTCCAGAGAGCATCCACAGGCGGTAATTCGCTCCCTTGTGTCATATATATCCGGTCGACTCGGAGTTGCGACTTTCGAGCTAAGATCGAAAACAGGTGAACACCACTGGGCAATTCCAAATCCGACAGTAAACACCAATAGTACACTTGAGCGTTGTTATACGTATGCAGTGTGCCCTTGCCCAATTGTTCGGATAACGGTCTTACTACGCCGTCCAGCGATAAGTAGCATGAATCGGATTGGTCGTTATGATGTCGAACCAAAATCCAAATATGGTAAAGACCTGAATTCGTGATGTTTATTTTGTAATGCATCGCTGGAGCAATATCCGGGTTATCCCACTGCCTTCCAGGCTCAGAGACATGCATGGCGAAACCTGTTCTTCCATTGGTTTCGGCCTGTAAGTGGCTCCAGCGAATAGCATTAACGTCTTTACTGGACGTGAGATATGCATTTTCAGAGTTTTCCAACGCATATTCGGCTTCGATCGCAACGATGCCGTTCGATTCGATAAACATACCCGCACCAAATTCTTTTATAACATCCTTTGTACCATCAGCATCACAAATTTCTGTATAGCGTTTATCCCCTAACGTGGTCTGCGGAACATCAAAACATTTCAAGAAGATTTCATCGATGGTGGCGTAAAAATCTCTTGTGGCATAAAGGACGACGGGAAGAGGTACTTCATGCTCCCCCGTTTCGTAAAATTGATTACATAATTGTTCGACTTCATTCCAATTCACAGTAGGACTTTCCAGTCCATGATCGGTAACCAGCCTATGATGATGCTCACTGGAAATCGGTCCTAAATTGCTCGTTTTTTGCTCTTTCGTATATATCACGAACTTGTTGATAGTGACATAAGGATCTACCATATAAATTTTTAAGACATGTATACCGGAAGCCAGGTAGGGCAGCTCCACTCTCATTTTCTCACCGTTATTAAAGACGGCTTCCTGCCAAGCCCCCAACCACTCGTCACGAGTCTCTGATTCTACCAGAATGGGTGCTGTATCATCGACTCCAATACCGAAACGAATATTGCCTGTCGAATTTAAAGTAAGAAAACGATGAATCTCTAAGGTAAACTGTCCAGCCTCTTTCAAAAAAATATCGTATCCTAAATATGGATGATTCTTAAGCTCTCCTGCAAGCGGTCGTAGTTCACCGCTCCAGGCCATCATCGCGGCTCCCTCATACCTTGCCATCCCCGGTATGGCCACCCAACCGGACTTATCGGTCGAATCTACACCGGGAACATTATGGTCGTAGGAGGCTGCTGGGATAGACACATACCCGTCTGCCTCTATATGTCCGTAAAACGTTTCAGGAACATTTACACCTTTCTCAACTTGCACCTTTATTGGAACAGATGTCATATCTTTATGGTTTCGGACGGTCAGTTGCGCAGTCTTTCCCGCATGCTTATACGGATCGATGACCGAGACAAGAATTCTTTTCTCCGTTTGGATCGATCCTTCACTTTCGGAAAGAATGATCCAATCTGCGTCTTCCATTGCCTCAATCGTGAATGGAATGGTTCCGTTCCCCTGGTTTCCAATCTCGAACCATTTTCGTTTCTGACCATGGATGGAAAAGCGCAGCGTTGGTTCTTCATTCCAAAGGTCGATTCTCATGCCACCTTGAGCAATTTTCAATGCGGGCTTTCGCGCAGGATATAAGGCGGTAGGCGGTGGTGGAAAACTTTCCGGTGTCAGGATTCCGTTCCACTTGCCTTCACTCATTTTTGCGTTATAGAAATGAAGCATTCTTCGTTTGTAGTCCGCCATTTTTACCGAAAGCTCCACATATAGGTCAGCAGCCTGCATGTTTCCGCGCTCATAAGAAAGCGTGCTTCTGTCGGCAAAATAAAACTCATGGTTGGTATAATACGATGCGTGAATTTTCATGAGAAACATCTGGAAAAATGCAACCCGCTCCTGCACCGGAAGGCTGTACATTATGGCATTGCCTCGACGAAAAACATCCTCCAACCGCATTAATCTACGCCCTGCTTCATCACCTAATACAGTTTGTGAAAATACATTGGATTGCATATGTTCGATCTTTCGTACGTTAGTGACCTGTGCAAATGTTTCGTATATTTCCGCAGCTTCAGGTCCGTGATTGCCGGAAAAATTGGCATTTATCCAAGATTCGACGAATTTGGAAGCATTCTTGGTCATTCCTTCTTCTTTGCCGGCTTCCCAGCCAGATCGCAAAAAGAATTCCATATCCTGTTCAAGGGGCTTCAACCCGCCAACATTCAGAATCCACAATTTCCGGATTCCCGATTCATACGATTTTTTCAATTCATTCCCTGTATGGGCCAATGGAATTGAATTGATAAAAAGATAACTCATCGCCGTTCCTGGAGCTGCCCAGTAAGAACTGTGATAATACAAACCGTTGCCTCCACTGCGTTGACGCTCCTTCTCATTCGGATATCGGCGCATATGCCCAAAGTTGTCGTTTGCCCAAATGAGGGTCACACCTTCAGGTAGATCAAGACCTCGGTCATATAGCTCTAATACTTCTTTGTACGGGATAAATGTCTGTAATGAAGCATTTTCTTTTGACTCGCCGATCACGTCCTTGAGAATTTGCTTTTGATCCTGTATGACCTTTCCTAAAAGAGAACTCTTGGCTTTTGCCCGTTCTTCCTTAGACATGGAATTATCATCATCAATGGACTGCGTATGAAATCCAGAGTCATGGATTCCACGCATGCCAACCGTATAACACACTTCGTAATTTTTATTCTTCTCGACACTTTCCCGCCAATATTCCTGTAGAATTTCGCGATTTCGACCTTCGATGGAATAATCGTATGAGGCGTCGTCATAACCCTTGGCTGCGAGCCATGGCTCCCATTCATTCTGGTTGCTGCGAAGCAACATATCGCAATGCGACGTGCCTACTACAATCCCCATTCTTTCCGCGAGTGCTCCATTTTCGGGATTCTCATTAAAATAATTCACATGCATGGCAGGCCAAATGAAATTGGCTTTCAGACGAAGTAAAAGTTCAAAAATAGATTGATATGCGTCAGGTCCGATTGTGCCATCTTGAGTATGAATCTTGGCCCAGTCATCAAGCTCTTCCTCATCATTCAGGAAAATTCCCCGGTACTGAACCGCTGGCCAATCTGCTTTGGAGAAGTCCAAAGGCAAACAAAATACATCGCAGGTTTTCACCGGTACATCCGCCCAGTAATACCACGAAGACACACCCATCGCCTCGCACAAGTCATAGATTCCGAAGATGGTACCGCGCCTGTCGGTTCCTATGATATATAACACACCGTCAATGACTTCCTGAAGAAATGCTTCCCACCGATACGAGCCATCCTCCAGCATCAGTTTTTTCAGCGATACCCCTTTATCTTGCAGATAAGCGAGTAACAGCTCATTGTCTGTGATCGTGCCGATCACGATGCTGCTTTGGTCCATTTCTTTTGCTCGCACTAGCTTACAACCGCAAACCCAATCAATATCTCGCATAAGATTGCAAAAAGCAAGATGCACCGCGCTGTTTTCCGTTTCGGAAACAAAAACAGGCACCTCGTGATTTCTTTTCAACAGTTCAAATTCATTCTGGGTTTGGTGTGATTTCAAGTGTCTAACCTCCTCATGTGCTCCATTCGGAAGAAAATCTGGTAGCTAAACTATACCTGAATACCAAGCAATAATCTTTTAATATGTTGCCGAATTATCGATTTATTATATTATATTGCTATAGGATGGAGGTTGAGCAATGGTTGCTGATGTAAGTCATACGCACCCCCTATTTTCAATCGAGTATGTCGTCCATGATGCAGACCACGACATGACCAATTTTCATTATCACGATGCATATGAACTTTATTTTCTAGAAAAAGGGTATCATCAGATTTTGATCCAGGACTCCATCTATGACATTAAGCTGCATGATGTTGCACTGTTCAAACCAAATCTGTTCCATAAAAGCTACCAAAATCAAGGCTGTGCCAGAACATGTGTCTATTTCACGGAGCGTTTCTTGCGATTATATTTTACGGAGCGGGCAATAAAATCTTTATTAGGCTGCTTTGATACAGAAATTATCTCTTTGAAAGAAGAAGTATTTGCGAAAGTGAAAAGGCTATTAAAGTCCCTGGAGAAAGAAAACGTCTCGTGTGAGAATGATCGTATTTTTATACTTTTAGCTGAACTGTTATCTCTATTAAATAATAATAAGGATTCCCAAACAGTGGAGCAGCAGTCTTCCAAGTACGCTAACTTTGGACCTATTCTGTCGTACATCAACCAAAACTATAACAAAATCACCAAAATCGAAGATATTGCAAAGTCGTTTTACATGTCCAAATATTATTTGTGTCATCGTTTTAAAGAAGCCACGGGACTTACGGTTATTCAATATTTAAATAACATTAAGATTCAACATGCTTGCAACTTGCTGATCAATACAAAGTTAACGATACTCGAGATTGGTAACGAATGTGGCTTCAACTCGTCCATGTATTTTTGTAAGATCTTTAAACAAACGGTATTTATGACACCTAGGGAATTTAGAAAGAAAGCTAGATAAGATCATCTGTTATAGTTTTAGGCTGAAATTCATGACAGCTTGTGGAACGCGTATAAGCGTAATGCGGGCTTATCTTCCAACGAAAAGAGGAATGTAAATTGACTAGTCTTCCCCTACATCCGGCTTTGTCTGGAAAAACAGTTGTGGTAACCGGCGGCTCCGGCGTGTTGTGCAGCTCCATGGCCAAGGAACTTGCCCGCCAGGGTACCAAGGTCGCTATTTTGAACCGTACTGCTGATAAGGGCGAATTGATAGCCAAGGAAATTTGTGAGAGTGGTGGAGAATCCATCGCTGTTGCCTGCGATGTGACCGATGTTGAAAGCGTAAAGCAGGCTGAGGAGACGGTCCGTCGTCTGCTCGGTCCGTGCGATATTCTGATCAATGGAGCAGGCGGCAACCACCCCAGTGCGAATACGAGTTTGGAGACATTTCATCCTGAAGATCTGAACCAGTCTGGAATCACTACCTTTTTCGATCTCAGCGTACCTGGCTTCCGCAATGTGCTTGATTTAAATTTTATCGGGACTTTAATCCCAACACAGGTTTTTTCCAAAGGCATGTTCGGGCGACCTGGCGCTGTGGTCCTTAACATATCCTCCATGAGCGCTCCCAGCCCGATGACCAAGGTTCCCGCCTACAGCGCTGCCAAAGCCGCCATCAACAACTTCACCCAGTGGCTGGCCGTACATCTAGCCGAATCTGGCATTCGGGTGAATGCCATTGCCCCCGGATTTTTCCTGACAGAGCAGAACCGACAATTGCTCACCAACGAGGACGGCTCGCTTACCGAGCGTTCGGCCAAGATTATTGCCCACACCCCTATGCGCCGTTTCGGTGAGCCTGAAGACCTCCTCGGAACGCTGCTTTGGCTGGCAGATGAAACCGCTTCCGGTTTTGTGACCGGTGCAGTCATTCCTATAGATGGTGGTTTTATGGCCTATTCGGGGGTATAGAATCTTCACTTTCCATCCCTTGCCCTTCTATTTACAATTACGAAGTGGCAAGGGGCTTAGTGTGTCAACAACGCTCTACTATGGTTTCAACTGAATCCGTTTACATAAATAATAAGTCGAAGGAAGCATTGCTCAATTGGTCATGCTTTAATTTATCACATTCTCCTATGCGTATATTCAAGCAGGATTACACTTGTCTTGTATACAAGATATCGAACCTCTATGAAAATCCTTCAATTCCATCCACCGCTTGACGGCAAACAACTAGACTCACGAGCAAAAAAATGAATAACACAGACCAGCATTATTTCTTGATATAGCCAGCGAACTGCCGGAGGAATTCGAGAGAATGTATATCCTTTCGGAGATGATGGTGAACCAGATCATCCATTTTGCTTGTATCCTGATTCAACATATATTCAAGCATAGTTTGGTGCTCATGCCAGATTTCCATCAGCTTCCCTGCTTCCAGCATATGGAGCTTGCGATATCTGATATAGTGAACATTTGATTGCTGAATCAGCTGCCAAAGAAATTCTCGGCCCACCAATTGGAACATAGTATGGTGGAACTGATCGTCCAAAATGAGAAATTG
Source organism: Paenibacillus sp. JJ1683 (assembly GCF_053006485.1). NCBI lineage: Bacteria > Bacillati > Bacillota > Bacilli > Caryophanales > Paenibacillaceae > Paenibacillus > Paenibacillus sp. JJ1683. Next base: position 2,761,437 of record NZ_CM129820.1, on the reverse strand, counting down.
ATCCGTAGCATGATCGTCTTCAATGACAGCCCTCTGCCTGTCCAAAATTTCGCTCAGCTTCTGTATATCGTTTAATGCAAATTGCGTAGAAAGCTCCTTCATAATCTCTTTTTCCACTGCGCTTCTCAAGTAGCTCATTTGTTCTACGGACTCCAGATCAATATATGAGACAATGTTCCCCTTCTTGGGAAAAATATCAATATAAGACTCCAGCGCAAGCTGTTTCAACACATCGCGCAGCGGAGTTCTGGACAACTGGAAGCGTTCTGACAAGGTCGTCTCGCTGAGCAGAGTCCCAGGCTTTAAGGTCAACGACAAAATATCATTTTTCAAAAGCTGCTTGATTTCTTCCTTTGTAAACATAACATTCCTGCCTTCACTTTATAAATCTAGTCTTATTATAAAGCATTTTGATGTGATAGACTCCTCAAAAATTGTCATTGACAAGGATAAACTTTGCATTTTATGATCAAGTCAATCTTGTATACAAGATTAAAAAAATCAATCAGGGAGGGTATCGTTATGAACATGACCTGGAGATGGTATGGGGAAGGCAATGACAATATTACACTGGATCATATCCGGCAAATTCCAGGAGTTATGGGCATTGTTTGGTCTTTACATGAAAAGATAGCCGGTGAAATATGGGAAATGGAGCGAATTCAGGAGGTAGCTGATCAGATTACAAGCAAGGGCTTTAGTACGGCAGTCGTAGAGAGTGTAAATGTCCACGATGATATCAAAATCGGCCTGCCATCCCGCGATCAATATATTGACATTTATATTGATACCATTCGCAAATTGGCCAAAGTGGGAGTCAAGGTGATTTGTTATAACTTTATGCCTATTTTTGACTGGACAAGAACGGAACTGTATAAAGAGCTGCCTGACGGATCCAACGCCCTCTTTTATGAAAAGGCTGCCATCACCGATAATCCCCACCAAATGGTGGATCGGATTCTCAAAGGAGCCGGGAAGTTCACGATGCCAGGCTGGGAACCGGAGCGGTTGGCGAGACTGGATGAACTGTTTGCTGCTTACGCGGATGTCACAGAAGACAAGTTGTTTGATAACCTAAAGTATTTTCTTGAGCGCATCATCCCGGTTTGCGAGGAGGTTGATATCAAGATGGCCATTCATCCTGATGATCCGGCATGGCCCATCTTCGGGCTGCCGAGAATTGTTCGAAGTCGTGAGACCATCCGGCGCATCCTGGATGCAGTGAACAGTCCATATAATGGTCTAACCTTCTGCACAGGCTCACTGGGGACTAACCCTGAGAATGATTTGCCAGCTATGATTCGGGAGTTCCATGATCGTATTCATTTTGCGCATATTCGTAATGTCAAGGTGTTTGAGAATGGCGACTTTATTGAAGTGTCACATCGCGGGAAAGACGGAAGCGTCGATATACCAGAAGTAGTTAGAGCTTATCACGAAAAAGGCTATCAGGGATATGTGCGCCCAGATCACGGTAGACATCTATGGGGAGAAGAAAAGAATTGTCGGCCAGGATACGGTTTGTATGACCGTGCACTGGGAGTTATGTACTTGCTTGGTGTCTGGGATAGTCTTGCTCAAAGCAAGGGAGTGAAATAGATGCTCCAGCTTGACCGGAAAAGCCTTTCAGATAAGGCGGCCTGGGAAGCAGCAGGCATTGAACTACCGAAGTATGATCTGGAGCTTGTAGCCCATAACACCCGAGTTAGACCGCAATGGGTGCATTTCGGAGCAGGCAATATTTTTCGGGGGTTCGTAGCCAATGCACAGCAACAACTGCTGAATAGTTTGAAAGCGGATACAGGTATAATTGCAGCCGAAACCTTTGATTTTGAAATGATTGACAAAGCCTACAAGCCTTACGACAATCTAACCTTGCTGGTGTTAATGAGTGCAGACGGTAAATTTCACAAAAGTGTGGTCGCAAGCATCGTTGAGAGCCTTGCAACGGAGCAGAATCGTCCGGACGACTATCTCCGTCTGCTTGAAGTATTTGAAAATCCGACTCTGCAAATGGCCAGCTTCACTGTCACGGAAAAAGGATACGGCATCACCGGGCCCGACGGTAAGTATCTGGCTGTTGTGGAGAGGGATTTAGTGAATGGTCCTGAACAGACGGTGCATGTGATGAGCATAGCTACTTCGCTTGCCTATCGGCGTTATTTAAAGGGACAACATCCAATGACCTTTGTAAGCATGGATAATTGCTCCCATAACGGCGATCTGTTAAAGGATAGTATGATTGCTATCGCCAAGGAGTGGACGCGCAGAGGCCTGGTAGAGAAAGGATTTGCAGACTATCTGCAGAATGAGGAAAAAATAACCTTCCCGCTGACTATGATTGATAAAATCACCCCCCGCCCTTCCTTACAGATACAATCTGCTCTTCGAGAGCTGGGGTTAGCCGACATGGAGATTGTCGTTACCTCCAGGCATACGTATACGGCTCCCTTTGTCAATGCTGAGGTTAGCGAGTATTTGGTCATTGAAGACAAGTTTACAAACGGGAGACCTGCACTGGAGGAAGCTGGCATCATCTTCACGAATCGGGATACGGTAGACAAAGTGGAGAAGATGAAAGTCACGACCTGTCTCAATCCGCTACATACAGCGCTGGCCCTCTCCGGGTGCCTGCTCGGGTATCAGCTCATTGCAGATGAAATGAACGATTACACCTTGCGTCGTCTGGTGGAAACCATCGGCAACAAGGAAGGCTTGCCTGTTGTGGTTGATCCCGGAATTATCCAACCCCAAGCGTTCATTAACGAGATATTGCAGGAACGCTTCGCCAATCCCTATATTCCAGATACGCCACAGCGGATTGCAACAGATACTTCTCAAAAGATGAGCATCCGTTTTGGCGAAACCATAAAGTCGTATGTTAGCACAGCAGGGCTTGATCCTGCCAACTTGACTGCTATTCCCTTGACCATTGCGATTTGGTGTCGCTATTTGCTGGGGGTGGATGATCAAGGAGCACCCTTCACACTCAGTCCGGACCCGTTACTGGATACATTGCAGGGGTATTTGCAGAATACGAAGCTAGGCGATCAGACCTCTGGGGTTCGCAACCTCCTTGAGGATGAAAAACTGTTCGGCGTCCGATTATATGAGATTGGTCTGGGCGACAAGATTGAAGCCATGTTTCATGAAATGCTATCAGGTCCCGGAGCAGTCCGAAGCACCATAGAGAAGTATGTGAACTAGAACTTACATTAAACAATCCCCCTGCCACGAAACTTTGGTCAGGGGGATTTGTAATTCTCATGTTTGTTAGCTTGTTGTCAACAGTAGAACCGGGCCACAACTCTGATTAGAATCCTGCCGTCCAACCCGCATCAGCAGCAATAACTGCCCCATTCACAAAGCTCGACTCGTCTGAAGCCAAGAAAAGGGCTATTTTCGCGATTTCTTCAGCCTGCCCTACACGAGGAATTACGCCTTGTGTGACCTTCGTTCGAGATGCGCCAAACTCATTCAAGTTATGAATCGTTGAAGTAATGTTGGTAGCTGTTGCACCTGGCGCAATGGCATTGCATCGGATGCCTTTTTGAGCATACATAAATCCCGTGTTTTTCGTAATACCGACTACCGCATGCTTTGAGGCGGTATAGGCAGCGCCTGCATGCGCACCACTGAAGCCACCCGTAGATGCCGTATTTATAATTACTCCATTTCCTTTATCCAGGAAGATCGGGATTACTTTGCGAATCGCACGCATAACGCTTTTTGTATTAATATCGAATATCAAATCCCATGTCTCGTCGTCCACATCCCCTACTGGCGCCATGTTATCCATAACGCCCGCATTGTTAACCAAAATGTCGAGAGTTCCGAATTCATTAACAGCTGTATCGATCAAAGCATGTATATCATTCAAATCAGCAACATTGGTTTTTATTGCGATGGCGTTTCCTCCAGCTGATTTAATTCCTGCTGCAACCGCTTCTGCTCCTTCAATGTTCAGGTCTGAAAGAACAACACTTGCCCCTTCTTTTGCAAATAATTCTGCAATCGCTTTCCCCATTCCTGATGCTGAGCCTGTAACGACCGCAACTTTTCCTCCCAAACGCATGAAAGATCCCTCCAATGTTTTTTACTCAACCGTTCATTTGAAGTATGGATCAACTTCTAAATCAAAGTCAATTGTACGAAAGTACAGGCGAATAATCTATCTTTCATACCATAACCCTGATAGTCCCCTTGTAAGATAAAACTGATGTGTATCACGTTGATAAGGAGCAGGATGCATATTATTAAGAGTTTATCGATTTATTTTTACAATTTCTGTGGAATTATATATATACTTTTCCAGAGTAATGGTATATTCTAGTAAAAACAATGCTCATATAAAAAAATATGACCTTATGGAGGGACAGGCCTTGAAGAGACTTTTCGCTTTAAGTTGTGCTTTCTATCTATTAATCGGCGTCACCAGCGTGGTGCTTGGGGCATTACTGCCGACTTTTCTGCCTCACTATGGACGGGGGTACAGCGATGGTGGATTACTGCTGTTCTTGCAGTTTTTCGGCTTTCTTGTCGGTGTTCTGCTCACTCCCTTCATGGCTCTACATATGGGCCGCAAGTCCATGCTTGCTATTGCCTTGGGGAGTATTGTCGTCTCATGTACTATCTTGGGCCTACTTCCCTCTTGGAATTGGGTCATTGTAATGGCCATATGGATTGGCTTCGGCTCAGGCATTATTGAATCATCCATCGGAGCGTTCACCATTGAGTTTACGGAGGAGCAAAAAGCCGTAGCGATGTCCAAGCTGGATGTCTATTTTGCACTTGGTGCACTGCTTATGCCTGCCATCGTTAGCCTGTATATCTGGTTTGGAATGTGGAATCTAACCTTTTACACCATCTCCTTTCTCACTTTTATCCTATTGCTATTTTGGCTTACCATGCCTGTTTCCGCCTCCACTCACCTCACTCAAGCAGACATCCGCACTACTGAGCGTTCAGTTGAACAAGCCCGTTACTCAGGACAGCATCGTGTATTGCTAGGAATCTTCATTATTTTCTTTTTTGTTTATATGGGTCTTGAACTTGGACTCATGAACTTCCTACCTTCTATTCTGACCGAAACGCTACAACTTCAGGGATCTGTTGCCTCGCTAGGTGTCAGCGTGCTTTGGATTGCAATGATCATTGGTCGTATGTTCTCAGGAAGGATTGCAGAATCAGCAGGATATATTCCTTATCTGCTATGGAGTGCAATTGGAACTTTCTGTTTCTTAGTCGCTATGGTGTTTATATCCAGCCAATGGGCTACATACCTTCTAATTTTTGGTGCAGGGATATTCATGTCTGGACTCTTCTGTATCGCACTTGTCTACGCCAACGTACTGATTCCGGGAATGACGGAGCGGACGACCAGTATTCTGATTGCTTCAGGCGGAATTGGCGGCTCAGTGCTTCAATACGTAATAGGCTGGAGCATGAGCGAATGGCCAGTGACAGCTAGCCTCTGGATCTTAGGAGGATTTACTTTGATTTTGCTGCTGGCACTTATTCTCACACATCTGTGGAATAATCGGGGCAGCCGAGTAATTGACTCCCTTGTCCATCAGGGCAAGGAAGGATGATATTGTTTTAGTCCTTAGGGGAGGTGAGGCCTATCGCGTTTTTGCTTTTCGGGCAGATTCTGTTGCTGCGGTTATCTCTCATATCTGTGAAATCGCAGGAACAGTCAAATTGTGGCTTCTTTGTCCATTAGGACAAGGAAGGTGATTTTCTTATTTTGGGGAGGTGAGTTCAGCCTCGTTATGCTGATTGGGCGTTACTCTTTTTAAGGATGACTTAATGAAATGTATATTCTGATATGGAGGGGAAATATCGTGCATACCTTGACCAAAGAACGTTTCAGATACGGAAAAGGCATTACTTTGATTGACGATTCAGGTAAGGAGTATTTGGATGGCGTATCTGGCACCTTCAATCTGTCGCTCGGTTATAATCACCCTCATGTCGTCACCAAAGTACAGGAGCAAGTCGCCAATCTTGCCCACATGTCTTCATCCTTTACCGAGCCTTACGTTGAAGAAGTCCTAGACCATCTAATCCAATATGCCCCGAACGGCATCGATGCCGGGTGGATGAGAGATATTACCGGCTCCACGGCGAATGAATGTGCTGTGAAACTGGCCCAGAAATATACCGGAGCAACTGATATCATCAGCTTGCATCTGTCACATCATGGACAGACCCAGTTCGCAACAGGCATTTCCGGTAATGCCTTTCGCCGCAAGAATTTTCCCAATTCAACTGCAGCATATTCTCTGCATGTGCCTGCCCCCTACTGCTATCGTTGTCCCTTTAATTCTTCACCAGACAAGTGTGGTCATCACTGTATTGAAGCCATATCGGACGCCATTGAATATGCAAGCTCAGGCTCTGTGGCCTGCATGATTATTGAACCCATTCTGGGCAACGGAGGTAATATCATCCCGCCTGCAGGATATTTCAAGCGTCTCCGTCAGTTATGCGACGAGCATGGGATGATTCTGATTGCTGACGAAGTGCAGACTGGGATTGGGCGGACAGGCTACATGTTCGCAAGTGAGCTGTTTGACATCCAACCGGATATTATTACTCTTGCCAAGGGTTTGGGCGGCATTGGTGTCCCGGTTGCGGCGGTCTTGATGCAGTCTCGTCTCGATGTCCTGGAGAAGCATGAGCATTCCTTTACCTCGGGCAGCAATCTGATCTCGGTCACGGCAGCCAAATCCACGCTGGAGGTTGTAAGCGAACCCGGTTTTCTGGAAGCCGTCCGGTCCAAAGGAAACCTGCTCGGATCCCTGCTGACCGAGATAGCTGACAAGCATGATTGCATTGGTGAGGCTCGTGGCGTCGGACTGATGTGGGGACTGGAAATTGTAGACGAGGACGATGGCCCGGACGCAGTGAAAAGCAATGGAATTATCGATCGTGCATTTGAGGAACAGCAATTAATCCTCAGAGGTTCCCGTTACGGTTATGGCAACGTGGTCAAAGTGAGACCTTCCCTCACGGCTACAGAAGATGAGATTGTCGAAATTGTTAAACGGCTTGACACCGTTCTTGCTACCCTTCACTAACGATCTGCCCAATAGGCCAAAGGAGGAATTATTCATGCTTGCACTGGTATACAAATCAGCTTGGGATGTCGCACTTGAGGAAAGACCTATCCCGGAGATTAAAAAAGATAACGATGTACTCGTCCGGATTCGGGCGACAGGCGTATGCGGTACGGATCTAGGCATCATTAGTGGCAAATATCATGCCGTGCCGTCCACGATCTTGGGCCACGAATCAGCGGGGGATGTGATCGCTGTAGGATCAGCCGTCAGTTCACTACAGCCTGGAGACCGGGTGGTAATTGATCCAACATACTACTGCGGGCAATGCGAAATGTGCCGGACAGGAAGACAGAATCATTGCACACACAAATCCGTAACAGAGACCGGAGTCAGCGCCGACGGTACGTTCACCGATTATTATGTGACTGAGGACCGTTTTTTGTACAAGCTGAAGGACCATATCAGCTACGAAGAAGCGACGCTGACCGAACCGCTGAGCTGTATGCTGACCGGAATCAACCAGATTAACCTGCTGCCTAACTTCACAACCGTTATTATAGGCGCAGGTCCGATCGGGATTCTGTACAGCTATGCTCTTGCTTCGAAAGGCGTAACTGGTTGCCTTGTTGACATCTCGGAGGAACGGCTCGCCATAGCGGATTCTATTGCCCCCGAACGGTGGTCCGCGCACGCCACACTGGAATCGGCCATTCATAAGTTGGCTCCGTTAAAAAATCAGGTGGACATGATTGTGGACACCACAGGAGTGGTCGGCACTGAGGTACTAAGCCAGCTTGCGAGCGGCGGGTATTTGATGCTGGTGGGGCTGAGAGATGGGATAAGCTCGTTTAATCCGAAAGAGGTAGTTGACCGTAGCCTTAAAATCATCGGCTCCATTGATTCTCTGGGCACGTTCTCCACGGCACATTACCTGATTGAGCAGCAAATCATTCCCGCCAAAAAAATCATTACCCACTCGTATCCGCTGGACGACTACCATGAAGCCTTCAAGACGCTTGGATGCAATATCAGCGAGCGGACACTTCAGCCTTCGTCGCAGGCGATCAAGATTGTGCTGCAATCGAATGGCTCCAGCAACTAAATTTAGCTACTAACAAGGAGGAGAATGGACATGACGAGCATTCATCATGTTACACCGACGAATAATGAATGCACAGGAGACCCATCAGCGTCCGTTCCGGTCAAAGCGGTCATCTTCGACATGGACGGGGTGTTGGTAGACAGCGAACCGATTTATTTTGAAGTTGAACGCAGCTCCTTTGCCCATTTCGGTGCACCCATGACAGAGGAAGAGCACCATACCTATGTCGGAGTGACACTCGAATCCATGTGGCGTCAAGTGCTGGACAGGCATCAACTCACTCATACATTGGAAGAGACGCTTGCCTATCACCGAAAAAATGTGATGCAGACCATAACAGCACACGAGGGCCTGGTGGCGATCAACGGACTGGAACGGTGGCTGGACTGGCTACAGGAAAAAGGAATTCCAGTTGCAGTAGCCTCTTCCTCTCCACGGTCGTTGATTGATCTCATTATGGAAAAAACGGGACTGGGCCGTTACTTTGATATTCGAATCACCGGAGAAGAAGTATCCCAGGGTAAGCCGGCTCCGGACATCTTCCTATATGCCGCCGAACTGCTAGGTATAGCCCCGGCCCATTGTATTGTTATTGAGGATTCACGAAATGGTGTTCATGCGGCCAAGAGTGCGGGTATGCGCTGCATTGGTTTACACAACCCAGGCTCGGGCCAGCAGGATTTATCCAAGGCAGATCACCGTATTTTCAACTATGATGACCTGTGGGCGCTTAAAGAGAACTTGCCATTCGGGGAATAGTTGCCTGCCAAGAGAAGGACCGTAAGATGCTGGAAGGCATATCTCCTCTATAAATATATTAAACCGCATAACCTTTAAAATGGATGAGGACATATATAAATATGCCCCATAGAGTACACAGTTGAGTATGTTAACCTACCCTGTGTGTACTCTATGGGGTATGCTTTACATCAAATATTTTTTAACCCCATTTTGTTACGGAAAAAACTGAACTTAGGAATGCCATAATCGGAATTTTTATAGTATGTATTTTATGTGTCAAGTAGCAGTTTTCCGCTTTGGCCATCCTCATCAGTCCCGGCTTTCACACCCAAATACACCTCTTCCCTTTTGGGTCCATTAAAAACCATTTTATTATAAGACGCTTGCTCTTAATCATTACTTTATGTGCATATAAGCTAGTTTATAGTATCTCATATTGCTGTGCTCAGTTGTGCAGTCGTTTTTCAATGATGTTCTACTGGAGGATCACTGTGAAGGTCTTGATCCCGCTCTGTAAAGTTCCAGCGAGTAAAGGTAACCTCAAAACCCTCTCGGGTTGGCGAACAGGTATAAGGACCGGCCTGATTTCCGGTGGTGTAGGGAAAACGCGCCACACGTATCGTTCGCCATCCGTGCTGCTCCGTCCTTGCGCGAATAATTACAGCATCCTTGATGATGGAAGCGCGCAGGGTGACTTCTTCACCGACCCACTCTGGCACAGCCGCAAGCGACCAGTCAGAATATCCAGCGGTTACGACTGTGGAAAGCTGAGGAATGCCGTCATTGATTTCTATCCCCGCTTTAATCCATTGCTCCGGGCCATGGTATAACAAAATACCTGCCTGATCGTAAAGCTCCGTAAATGATGCGAGTTGAAACGACACTTCCACCGCCGTGTTATGATTCCAATCCGATAATAGAGCGGACCCATCCTCAAATTCAAAACCATATAAAGTCTTTTTCCAGAAGTCTCTTCCCTTTTCAGGCGCAACCTTAAGAAAATCTCCTTCTTTCCGGGCATATAGAGGTGAATTGATCCAATTCCCTTCCTCCCATTCCATTCTCTTTTTAGTCATCTTTTTGTCCTCCCTTGTTCAATAAAGGTGTGTCGTTCTAAGCAAACATTAGATACCAATAGATCGCGATCTCGTCACTTTCTCTATTTAGACCTTTGTAGAAGTAGGAGTCGAATCCACCGATCACAAAACCGCAGCTTTCATAGAATTTACATGCGCGAACATTATTGCTTTGTGTCTCCAGCATGATCCCTGGCATTCCGTCATCTTTCGCCCAGCGTTTAGCCTGTTCGATTAGTTTCTTACCGATACCGAGGCTTCTATATTGCTTGTCGACTTTGATATCTTCCACATATGCATATTTGTTCCAATTTCTTTTCAGAACAATTTGACCTACAACTTGATTATTTACGAGCGCTAAATATATGATTTGATCGGGATTGCTGATATAGTTCGAATAATCCTCAACTGTATCTTCCTCAAGCTGATCATCATCGTAGCTTTTTTTGCTAATAGGCCTCTCCTTCACCGTATATTCGATTTGCTGTCCCGTTAATTGCAAGACAAGGGTAGAATCCACGATAAAGCTACCATCAATGTTAGTACCACGCTCACCGTCCTCAGCCTTCAGTTCTCTGATTAAAATATCCATTTTCACCTCCCCCATCTTGAAGCAAAATCAAATTGCATTAATACTGCACATTCTTCAAATCTACATCAGTTTAACGCTGTTCCGTTCTAACCATTATAACAAAGTTTCGCCATTTTCTGTATAATCCATCAAACATATTAAACCTTCTCCCATTCCCGATTCCGCTCATAAAGTGAGCTAGTAATAATACGGTCCAGCAGCTGCGTAAAGGTTATGCCTGCTGCAGCTGCACTCTTCGGTAGCAGGCTGTTAGCGGTCATTCCGGGTAAGGTGTTTACCTCCAGTACATAAGGTATATCCTGACACAAAATCATATCGACCCTTGCATACACCTTGCACTGCAGCAGCCGATAGCTGACAAGTGCCGTCTCGCGCACACGCTGCTCAATAACGGGAGGAAGCTGGATTACCTTCTCCTCAGCGCCGCCGATCTCATATTTCGCTTTATAGTCAAACCATTCAGAATGAGCGGAGCGAATTCTGATGATTGGTAATACCTCGCCATCCACAATTGAGCAGGTAAGCTCCGTCCCTTGAATAAAAGGCTCAACTAAAAGCGTCTGATCCAAACCGCAAGCCTCCTGAATAGCCGAGTGAAGCTCCATTTCATTATGCACAAGCTGGATGCCGATGCTGGATCCTCCCATATTCGGCTTCACAATAACGGGGTAACCCAACTGCTCTACCGCTTGCTGATCATAATCGTCCCTTCCCTGCCAGCAGAGGCCTGCAGGCGTATGCACCCCTGCCGACTTCAGCAGCATCTTGGACAGCTGCTTATTCATGCACAGGCTGCTTGCCAGAACACCGCTCCCTGTATAGGGAATGCCTAGTGTCTCCAGCGCTCCCTGCACCGTGCCGTCCTCGCCATATTGGCCATGCAGCGCCAACAGTGCAAAATCGATGCCTGCGTGCTGAACCTGTGCGATTAAATCCGCTGGCTGATCAATCGCAATTGGAACCACTTCATAGCGGCTGCGGTCCAAATGATTCAGCATCTCTTGACCTGTCTGCAGCGAAACCTCACGCTCAGTGGAAGTCCCTCCCATAATAACGCCTATCTTCATCATGACCCCCCATTTTCTTGAAAAATCATAGTGCAATTACAGGCTGTTCTTATGACCACATGCCTTATGAAAGTTACGCACCTGTTGGCCTATGATCTGAATCCCCCGCTCGATCTGTTCATCGGTTACTCGGGAAAAACCAAGCCGCAAAGTATTCGTCCCTTCACCTTCTTGTATAAAAAACTTGTCTCCAGGTGTATATATAACCCCTTGATTTATGCATACTTCAAGCAACTGGCGCGTATTTACGCCTGACGGAAAGGTAAGAAACACATGTAAGCCCCCATCGCCAGATAGTTGCGCCTCAGAGAGATGGGTTTCACAGCATGCCTTTGTAAGCTCGTATTTGCGCTTATACTCCATACGTGCTCTTTTTACATATTTCTCAAAATTTCCATTGAGCAGATATTGATATAATATCGATTGGTCGATCGTTGAGGTATGAATGGTGCGCGCCCGCTTAATGCTTTCCAGAGTGTCAATCAGCGCTCGATCTCCAAGCACCCAGCCTACTCGCAAGCCAGGGAACAGCACCTTGGAGAAGCTGCCTATATAGATTACTCCGTTCCCTCGCCCTGCTGTTGCTATTAATGGCGCAATATGCGCTCCTGAATAGCGTAGCTCCTCATTAAAACCATCCTCAATCACCGGAATCTGATAGCGCATCATTAAATTCATTACAGCGCTTCGCTTTGCTGGCGACATGACAATGCCTGTAGGATTGTGATAGGAAGGAGTCAAATAAGCGAGATCGAAGCTATTTGTCTGCTTCTGCAATACCGCTTCAAGCTGATCTACATTAATACCATCCCGCTCCATTGGAATACCGGTAATCTCAAAACCTTGTAGTTTTAAATTTTTGATCGCTGTGTGATGGGTTGGATTTTCACAAATTACCGTACCGCGGCGCGCTGAAGGGCGGAGTGCCGACAACACAATGTCAAAGCCTTCTGTAAACCCGCTTGTAATCAGTATATCCTTGCCGCTTATATCGACGCCCTTATTCTCCATATATCCCATCAGGTAATCGATCAGTGGTTTGTAACCCTTGGCATAGCCGTAGTTGAGCAGCACCTGCCCTTCGATTGCCATCCGATCCATAAAGGCTCGCCTTACATCTCCCAGATCAAACAGCTGCTCATCCGGTGCGATGCTTGTAAACGAGATGGTTCCTTTTGGGGTGCGAATGCCCTGCTTCATCATATCAAGCTCTGCAGCCGATACAGCGTACTTGCTCATTCTTGTCTTCCAATCAATCTGCCAGGCGCAGGAGGCGTCAGACCCTCCGTTATCCACAGCCAAACGGCCCACCATAGCGGCCACATAGCTGCCTCTACTCGGTATCGTATACGTAAATCCATCGTCCTCCAGACCTTCATAGGCTGCAATAACTGTATTGCGACTCACCTTGAGCACACTGCTCATTTCTCGTGTGGAGGGTAGCTTCTGATCCTTATGAAACGTCCCTTTTATAATTAAACGTTTAATATATTCTTTTACTTGTATCGCGACCGGACGGTCACCAACAAGCTTAAAATCTTGGAACATGGTTCATCGCCCTCCATCTACAATGATGGCACAGGTAACAAAAGAAAAAAAGAACCACCGCTCTGGACTTTTCATCCTTCGATGGTTCCTTCGATTTTATTCCAGCACATCCGCACCATAACCGTGCCCCCAGATGGTTGTTTACCCAAAGATTATCTTTTGACTAATCTCGAAATCCTTAATGGTTGCATCCGGTCTTAAAACTTTATTTTGATCCAGCTCAGATAACGGACCACCATTTCTAACCTTCTTTATCCAATCATGATTTGCAAGTGCCCCTTTCCCTATAGTCTAACCCTGCTTGCCCTAATTACATGAAAATAACTTCGGCCTCATCCTCTTTTCCTGACCATTTATGCTGATAATCATTAACCTTAGCCTGGGAAATTCGAATGCCTACTGTAAAATCGGGGCCAACGGCTTGGCGAATTGCAGTAGCCACTTCAACCAAGAGTCGTATCCGGTTTTAAATGGATCCACCGTATTCATCTGTTTGACGATTCGTATAGTCCGTAAGGAACTGATCAAGCAAATAACCATTTGCTCCATGGATCTCCACGCCATCAAATCCTACGCTCTTCGCACGAACGGCTGAAGCAACAAATCCACGGATGACTTCCTCAATATCTTCTTTCGTTGCAGCGATCGGAGTAGAAAACGATTCAGCACCACCATAAAAAGCTAGAGGTTCACCCTTTGGAAGCACTTCTGACGGAGCTAGATTTTGGGACTTGAATCGATTTCCTTGTGATAAGGCTCCTGCATGCTCAAGCTGCACAACAATAGATGAGCCTGCTGCATGAACAGCATCCACCACTTTTTTTCCAAGATGTGATTTGCTCCTCATTCACTAAACCAGACTGATTAAAATAACACTGGCTATACAATTCGTCTGTATATGTTCCTTCTGTTATGATTAGACCAAAGCCCCCTCTTAAACAATTTATTTAGTTGTCCCAATTCACATCCACCTCTAACATTAGATTCATTCGTAACACATTCAATACTTGATTTATGATCATCGAACAAGTACATTATAAACCGGTATATTTTATCGGTAAAATTGATGTTATCGAACGATTAATTCAACAAAATTGAACTGTTATTAACGAAAGACGTGGACGTATGGAACTTCGTTATTTGATCACATTAAAAACCATTGTCGAAACAGGAGGATTTAAAAAAGCAACTGAACACTTGGGTTACGCTCAGTCTTCTGTGACGACACATATTAAGGAATTGGAATCTGAGGTCGGCAAGCCCATCTTTGATCGCTTAGGTAAGAAGGTGGTTCTAACCCATCACGGTCATCAGTTTCTCCCTTATGCACTTAAGATCATTGAGCTCTACACTCAGGCACTAACGACCAATGATGAACCTACCGGCAACTTGACATTAGGAATCTCAGAGTCGTTAATGATCTGCCGTATTCCATCATTGCTTGTTGAATATAGACAAATGTATCCCAAAGTCAATCTTTCTCTGAAATCTTTGGATTATCAAGATGTCTCTCATGCTGTTCAGACCGGTGAGATTGATTTCCTTGTCGCCTTGGAGAAAGAAGGCTGGGGAGCTAATGTGTTAAGAGCGGTTTAGGCATCTCCATGGTTCCTTTTTTCTCCGTTAAAGAGGAACTAGAACATTACAAGCTTCAGGGTGAAGAGGTTGGACCAGACTGTCCTGCAATATCAACATATTTGGCATATCACAAAGATAAATGGCCCTCACCTGCTATGAAGGAAATGATCAAGCTCATTAAAAGACATGCGGAGAAATGGGGCTAGTTTCCTGTGAGGGTGATATCATATGTATTTTGTAGTTATAAATTGTTCTTCTCTGTATATTGACATATCGCAAGTGACTTTCAGGGTCTTATATATCATGATGTACTATTTTAGGAGGAACGCAACCAGATGGATATTTGTTACTGTTATCACGGCAAACAAGTTTGTGAACCCAGCTATTCATGGGGACCCGGCATCAAAGGACAATACAAAATCATGTTTATCCATGCGGGTAGAGGCGTTTACCAGATTGACGGTAAGACCTTTCATCTTCAGCAAGGCGAAGGATTTATCGTATACGATAACATTCTTTGTTACATGGAGGCAGACCAAACTGATCCTTGGATTTATTCTTGGATAGCCTTTTCGGGTAACGGGGTTATACCTCTATTCGAGCAGGCGCACATTTCTCCCCTTCATCCCGTATTCAGGTACTCCCCGTTGTTTTGGTTTGATTCTTATTTGGAGGAATTTTCCGCCTGCGACGTGAACCACAGCACCAGTGAACTGCGAAGACAGAGCATTTTGTTCAGGTTACTTGCCGATTGGATCGAAATGTTGGTTGCTACGAGTCAACTACTGCCCGAGGTACGGCCCAAAGACGCCTACATCCGTAAAGCGGTCGAGTTTATTCGAATGAACTATAACCAAAGAGTTTCCATTTCCGAGGTCGCACACATAGTTGGCATTGATCGTGTCTATCTGTCCGTTCTTTTCAAGGAAATTCTTAATGTTTCCCCTCAGCAATACTTGTTGAACCTCCGGATGGACAAAGCAAGCGATCTGCTGGACAATTCGCAGCTGTCCATCACGGAAGTCTCCTATTCTGTTGGCTATAGCGACCCGCTGCTGTTCTCCAAAATGTTTAAAAAAGTGAAGGGACTTTCTCCATCACACTTTCGCGCAAGGCTTAAAAGAGACAGCTTAATGGGTCTTTCAAGCCTTGACTGATTTGTTCGTTTAATGAATCGTATTGTTGCTCTGACATTACCAGGGGACATCCCCGATATTATGCATAACCTGGTCGATCTCTTGAAGATCCGCTGCTGATAGCGGATCCGCATGTACTGCTAGCACGTTTTCCTCAATTTGACCTACACGGCTTGCACCGATTAGCACCGAATCGACGCCGCCTTCGCGTAGCGCCCATGTCAACGCCATTTGCGGTAGCGTCTGACCGCGGCGCTTCGCGATCGTCTCTAGCGCACGGAATTTGTTGATCCGCTCCTGAGATACGGCCTCCGGTTTCAGTGTGCGCTGGCCTGTTTTAAACTCAGTTTCCAGCTTCTCGATGTATTTTCCCGTCAACTGTCCGCGACCAAGCGGGCAGAAAGCCACTGTGCCGGCTCCCACTTCAGTCAGCACGTCCTGCAATCCGTTCTCAATCCACCGGTTCAGCATTGAATACATAGGCTGGTGGACGAGCAGCGGTGTACCAAGGTTCTTAAGGATCATAGCTGCTTGCTTCGTTTCCTCCGGTCCGTAATTGGATAAACCGACATACAGTGCTTTGCCTGATTTTACAGCATGAGCAAGCGCTCCCATCGATTCCTCTAATGGGGTATCACCATCGGGACGATGATGGTAAAAGACATCGACATAGTCGAGTCCCATTCGTTGAAGGCTGCGGTCCAGGCTTGCAAGCAGGTTTTTTCTCGAACCCCACTCACCGTACGGACCAGGCCACATATAGTAGCCAGCTTTAGTTGAAATAAACAGCTCATCCCGATAAGGTGCAAGGTCTTTTTTTAAAACGTGTCCAAAGGTCTCTTCGGCCGATCCGGGAGGCGGTCCGTAATTGTTTGCCAAATCAAAGTGCAAGACACCAAGATCGAAGGCGCGTAATATCATTGCACGACTATTCTCAAACGGTTTGTCCCCTCCAAAATTTTGCCACAAGCCGAGCGAAATGGCCGGCAGCCTGACGCCGCTCCGTCCAATCCGCCGATATTTCATTTGTTCGTATCGATTTTCTTGTGCGATATAAGTCACCTGATTTCATCCTTTCTCATTCCTAGCGAAATGCTGACCTCCCACGTACCCGCTTCTTATTTTTCATTTCATGCCTCCCTCAAGACATGTCATAAGGTTGAGGACTTAACCTTAGGCAGCTCAAGTATATCTAACAATTCTTATGTATTGGAATGTCACTGTGATAGTAGTACATGTCATAATGTTATTAGATAACAGGACAGCTCCTAAAAAAGAAGCCAAGAGCGAGTAATGTGCTCTTGGCTTGCTTGAAAAGGCGCTGCATTCGACTTTGGATTTATTCTGCCAGCATAAATACCCTTGAATAGTTTCACTAGAGGAATTTGCTCGCTTTCCCGATGGTGCTCTGATATCCGACCGAAGCCAGTCTTCACATGTCGTTTACCAATAAGTTCGTGTCAATGTAAGGGCTAATTCTTGGTTTGCTTTTCACCTATTTTTCGAATTTGTATCCAATACCAAACACGGTAGTAATCAGATCGCTTGCATCCAATTTCTTGCGAAGCCTTTGTATGTGTGTATCAACAGTCCGAGTATCGCCGACAAAATCATATCCCCATACAATATCCAGCAGTTCCGAGCGTGTGAACGTTTTGCCTCGGTGATTTATCAGAGTCATAAGTAAATCAAATTCTTTCGGAGTCAAGTCAATTGGAATACCATTTTGTTTGACAAGATGTTCCTCGACAATAATTTCGATTTGTTTAAACCGAATTACTTTACTCTCCGTATTTTTTCCATTGTTTGCTTGATCTACCCTCCGGAGGATTGTCCGAATCCGAGCAATAACCTCCCTTAAATCAAAAGGCTTTGTAATATAGTCATCCGCGCCGAATTCAAGACCAAGGATTTTATCAGTGATATCCGATTTCGCGGTAATCATCAAGATCGGTATGTTATAACTTGCAGTTACTTGTTTGCAAATATCTAATCCGCTTTGATCCGGCAGCATCCAGTCAAGTAGCAAAAGATTAGGTTGAAATTGTTGAAGTTCAACCATCCCTGCTGCTCCATTTGCCGTAGTTCGCGTTTCAAACCCCTCCATTGAAAGTCCGTATGATAATAAATCTGCTATTGGTGTATCATCTTCAATAATGAGAATTTTTGCTTTATTCATCATAACCCCCGTCTTCTCTCGTTAATCCGCGATATCATAATGTTAATGATTAGTTAGGGAATAATCAACTCGGAACATAATACAGTAATCTTTGCACCTTGGACTGCAGTTCATGAAAACATCAGCCGTTTCTGGCGTTTTGTGTGACACAACGAAGGATGCCTATTTTATAACAAAGAAAAACAACCTTGCTCCAGTCCGAGGACTAAGATAAGGTTGCACTTAAAAGGAGGTTTATTGATTCTATTTATAAGCCACATGTTAATGGCATTTTTGCACAACGGACAACATACCGCCAAAACATCCAGTGAATTGAATATTCACAAAAATACGCTGCTTTACCGCGTAAATAAGATCAAAAAATTACTCAATTCCTCGCTTGATGAGGGTGACGAACTCTTCTCTTACCAGTTATCTTTCAAAATTTTAAATTATATGTCCTCGCAGCTGTAGCCTTATTTTTCCCAACTACAAAACACGGTACTTCATGAAGACCTGTTAGGAATGTGTTATTGCAGCGTCACGTTGTCAACGTAAACGGCTGACTTACCGCTGCTGTTCTCCGAGGCAAGAAATTGTACGCCGATTTCCCTAACATCGTCAAGATTAGGTACAGATGTAAGGTTGAACGACAACGTCGTACCTCCAGACGAATTAATCTTGACGGCTTTACCAGCATACCAAGCCCAACCTGATCCTGTCTTGGCATAAATCTTGGCATGGAGTCCGTCACCTGCGGAGTCCCAAGATGCATGTTTGACGGTCGCGCTTAGCGTGGTCTTACCACTTAGGTTGCGGCTTTGTGAGAGAAGCAGGTAGTGCTGGGAATTGGCAGACATGATGAAATCCGCTTTAAGAGAATTACTGCCCTTGGATGACCACTCGTTTACGCTCCATGGACCATCGGATATATTCGAACCGGTCCAACCCTGCGTACTACCCTCGAAGTCATATAATGTGTTTGCGCTACTGCCACCGCAAGCCGCATTCTGCCTCCACTCGGCATATGGAGCGTGCCCAGCTAAAATGCTTTTCAGATAGTTACCTCCTGCTGTGAGACTCCCGTTCGTATTGAAAATACTGGCGCCTTCTGTCTTGTCATTAATCGCCCAGTTGGCCCATGACAGGTTATTCTGGTTCATCCAGTCAAGCCATTGGTTCGTGGAATCGTAATTAATGCCGCCGTCGCCATCCGCGTTAACAAAGCCCATCTCGGTAACAAACAGCGGGATACCCTTGCTCATTGCGTAGTTGGCTTTGTCCCGGAGCGACTGAAAATGAGATCCAGCGTAAAAGTGCAATGTATAGGCGATATTACCAGAGGATGTAATGGGGTCGTTCGCTGCCTGATCTACACTCTGAGACCAGAACGGCGTTCCAACGACAATCAGATTGTCGGAATGTTGACGAATGGCCGGGATGACTTGCTCAGCGTAACTTTTGATTGTCCCCCACGAGACTTGGGTAGGTTCGTTATAGATCTCAAAAATGACGTTATCATAGCTTCCGTATTCCTGCGCCATCCGGCTGAAGAAACTTTTGGCAGCGTTGACGTTGTTGTGCGCGTCATGTGAGTGCCAATCGATAATGACATAGATCCCTTTTGCGATTGCCGCATTGACCACGTCACGAACTTTGGACTCATCGGCCGTGTTATACGGATTTCCGCTGGGGTCCACGCCATATGCCGCTCTTACGATCTCTACTTGAAATTCATCCACCATCCGATTCACCGTGGTGGTATTCCAAAATGGACCGGACCAGTTGCTCCAGAAGTAACTCGCCCCTTTGACCATCATCGGTCGATTCGTTTTGGAGCCGTTAATCTTGTTTCCACTTGCTTTCATTTCACCGAAATAGCTTACAGGGTTTGCGCAGGCAGCTGCAGAAGCAGGCGTTGCAGGTATGACCGCTTGAAAAAGCAGCGTTAATAAGCTGAACAGTAGGATCATGGTTAACGACTTAGTGAATGAATTGAACGACATTTTCATAATTCTCTTCTCCCTTTAATATGGCATGGTTACGCGAAAAATTTCGGCAAGTAGCCCCGATATTCATCAGCATATCGGCTGGGTTCAAGAACAGTGACAGTATACATACTTGTTATCGAAAACGTTTTAGAATTCAATACCAATTTTCTAGTTTTATATCTTTCACAAAAAGTATAAATTTATTGATTTCAAAGAAGAATATGAAATTTGATCAGTCGGCAACAAATTCTTAGCATTTAATTACCGAAAACGTTTTCGGTAATTAAATGCTAAGAATGTTAGTAAAACCTCCTGCTCCCATAGATTCAACCATTAACATCTCCAGGCTTGCATTGGGTTTACAACATATCGCCCTACGTCTTCCGGGTCATCACCTTCTTTCAAAATCATATCTATTCTAGTTTCCTCCCCTCTGACGCAATATGAGGCTTTCCCTTTTGTCCATAACTCGGGAATGAAACAAGAACGAGCAGAAGAATGTTTGATTCAAGGAAACTTATGTTAAGCGCTTACATCATAATTAAAATACAATTTGTTTTTGTGTTTGTCAATTCTTAAAAAACTATTCCTTATACTGTCCTGTCGAGTCTCGTACAACCAGATCTGCCGGGACAATCTCCGTCGGCGGTGAATAATCGGGATTCTCAATCATTCGGATGAGATGCTCTCCTGCTTTCATTCCCATTAGAGTAATGTTCTGATTGATCGTCGTAAGCTTAGGCATGGTCAGCTCCGCATAGAACGTGTTGTCAAACCCAACGACGGAAATGTGCTCAGGTACTCGCTTTCCGATTTCGCGAATTGCTTCGATCGCACCGGTCGCCATATAGTCTGAAGAGCAGATCACGCCGGACGGTGCTTCCGGAAGCTGTAGCAGGCGCTTCATCGCCTTATATCCACCTTCAATGCTGTATTTCTCTACCTCAACATATTTGGCATAGTAAGGAAGATCGCTCGAGCGCAGCCCTTCCTGATACCCGGAAAATCTCGTTTGACCAACCAGACATCCCAAATCCCCGGAAATAAAGGCGATGCGTTTATGTCCAAGTTCCACCAAATGCTGAACACCTAAGTAAGCACCTCTGCGATTGTCGGCTGTTACATAGCCGGTTCTAGGTCCCAGCAGATCGGTATCAATCATCATCGTCGGCATCTCAGCCTGAAGCAGATCCAAAAAATTTTGATTAGTTCGATCGACACCAAACATGACAACTCCATCTACATTGCGGCTGATGCAATGCTTAGTGAAGGTATAATCGGGATTGCTAAGATTCGGTGATAGAAAGAGCAGGTCATAACCGCTATCTTCAAGAGACTTTCTTAACCCATCAAGAAGCTCCGAAATAAAAGGATTCGTGAAGAAATCCAGCAGGAACATCCCGACCGTCCAGGAACGCTTTTTCACGAGGCTTCGGGCAACCACATTCGGCTGGTAGTTTAGCAATTCAATCGCCTTGTTTACCTTATTCCTCGTTTTGCTGCTGACATCAGAATAATTATTAATCACTTTGGATACCGTTGCCACTGATACCCCTGCTTGTTTGGCCACCTCATGGATAGATGCCATTACACTCACCCCAAACCAAAATAAACGAATTCACACACAGTACATAACCATTTACTATATATTATACGCGATGCTCAGCCTCATAGGAAACGTTCAGTAATATCGAATAAACAAAAAAAGTCGCCAATACGGCGACTTCCAAGCGTATATGTTTTTGTCCATTGATAACAGTGACAACAAGTTTACCCTTTTCTTCTTTGTGCATTTTAAACTTCCTTTGCTTCTAGTTGATCTCCAAATAGTCAATGTATGCATCCCATGTTCCGTTTTCAGCTGTTAGAACGAGCTCAATCTCTTGATTTCCGGCTCCATGGCTGACATTGGTTAGAGTATAGACCGCGGGATTGCTCCCGCCGAAGTAGAAGGTCCCCTTTGCCTGTCCACCGATTTTTAGGTCGACTCTGGCCATGTTGGAATTACTTGAAGCACCACGGAGTGAAAAATGATGGGTGTCGCTCGCAAAATATTGCGTGTACTTCACCAAATCATTGTTAGAATATAAAGCAACTCCGTTGAACGGCAAACTGATATTCCCGGTGTACTGACCGCCTTTGGTCATACTCTCGACTTCCACTTTTGTACCTGCGCTTGGAGGAGATGTAGAGCTGTCAGGCGCCACCGCGCGACCGGTGGTCGGCGAGATCATGCCAGAGCATAGGCTACGGCTCTTGAGATTTTGTGCAATCTGCGGGATCGCTTGGAGCGTCGTCTGGTACTGGTCATGCATAAGGAGCACGTCGCCGTTTTGCAACCTGTTCGCAGACGCTACGATTTGGGCCGTAGTGGCACCATTCCAATCATGGGAATCAACGCTCCACAGCACTTCAGTAAGAGCATTTTGGCTCTCGATGGATTTCAAGGTCGAGTTGGTCGCACCGTATGGCGGACGGAACAGCTTTGGTGCAGTTCCAGTAATCGACTGGATCGCCTGCTGCGTCCGTGTGATTTCTGACGACATTTGCGAGCTACTCAACGTAGTCATATCCGGATGCGTATAGGAGTGGTTACCGACCCACATGCCTGCGTCCGCTTGGTCCCGTACCAGAGACGGACTATTCTGCGCGTTCTGCCCGATGTTGAACATCGTTGCGCGCAAACCGGCCTGCTTCAGAGCCGCAAGCAGTTTTGTCGTGTTACTGGTATTTGGGCCATCGTCGAACGTCAAACCTACGTAACCGTTCGCGCAACTCGCATCGGCAGCACTGGCGACAGACATCATCGGTACGGAGAACAATGTACCGATAAGCATCAGAGCCATTGTGCCTTTTACTAGCTTTGCTTTAAGCATAAAAGTATCTCCTATTCATATAGTATTTGTTTTCACCAAGATTTGGACTGAAAGATTTTCCGTTTGCATTCCCCTGCTCTGCTACGAGTTTGATTGCCAAAAACAGCCACGTATCTATTGATTGTAAACGTTTACAGATAGTATTTTATCATCGAATTCTTCTTATTTAACCTGCAAAGATTTAACCTTATGCTGTAAAATATTTAGTTTTTTGTACAAAAAAGCTGACATCATGATGTATCAATGTCAGCTCTATAAAAAATATTATTTCCTATTAATGATCCAAGGAAGCCTTTTCTCCCTTGAACACGATCATAAAAATGGCACCGCCTGTAATTACTACAGCTAGAAGTAGTAACGTTAAATTGCTGTATAAGTATGCTGCAACGTCAGTAACGATTGGGAAAATAGAAAAGTTGAACCTCAGCTGTGTAAGCAGTCCGCCTACAACTGCGATACCGATCCCTTCCGCCAAAAAGCAGGAAAAATTCAAAAAACCCATACCTGAGCCAGATTCGTCAGCACTTAGCGAGCCTGCCACAATGGTTGAGATGACCGTTTTGACAAAGGATAGTCCACCAAAAATCAAAACCAATGCTCCTGAGATGATCCAGGGGCTACGATCGGCAAAAAGTGAAACGATTAAAAGACCCGACCCCAGAAGCAATAACCCTGCAACCATGACAAAACGAGCTCCCTGCCTATCGACCAAAGAACCGCCAACGATCCCGAAAAGAATCACGCTAATCGTTCCTGGAAACAGAACACCGCCTCCAATAAGGCTTGTCGACATCTGGTGCACTTCTCTCATCATATAAGGGACCATAGACATAAATCCTGCAACGGTTCCTAGAAGTATTCCACCTACAAATACGCCGACAATAAATCTTCTCCTCTTGAATAAAGCTGGTTCTATGAAAGGTTCCTTAGCTCTTCGAATTCTCAGCACAAATCCTATGAAAAGAATGACACTGATGTTCAAATACCACCACTCGTAATGTGTCGTAAATAAAGTGAACGAAACCGTTCCAAGAACAAAGAGCAGGCCTCCCGGAACATCAAGCCCACCTTTTTTCACAGGTTCGTCAGAGAGCGTCCGTAAGAAAAACGGTAGTGTGACTAGCGTCATCATGGGCAGGAAAAACAGATAGGACCAATGTACATAGTCTGCGATCCAGCCTCCAAGTATAGGACCAAAACCTTCTCCCAAGGCAACGGTCGATCCAATCATACCAAAAGCTTTTCCTTGATGCTGCATTTCGATACTTTTGGTAACGATGACCATAATCAGCCCAGGGACGGCAGAAGCACCCGCTCCTTGGATAAATCGTGCAACAAGCAAAATCGGAAACCAGGCATGAAAAAGCAAGCCAATTAGCGATCCCCCGCCGTATATCATCATACTGATGAAAATGAGTTTTTTTACGCCGTAAATATCCGATATTTTTCCGTAAACGGCCGTTCCAACGGCAAAAGAAAGAATGAAGCTGGTATTAACATAATTTGCAGCGGATGGCTTAATTCCAAATTGAGCGGCAATGTCGGGCAACGATACGTTGAACACCGTCTCATTCAATACGCTGAAAAATGCAAGCACGCACAGCCAAATCAAAGAATTAGGAATACGTTTCTCAATCGATTTTTCCATTATGCAAACCCCTTAAAAATGCCAGGGATTACGCAGTTTATAGGGCCAGTGATGCGTTATCCCCTTTAATTTGTGCCCTTCTTTTCACTATGTACTTCATTCTAACGCCTCCACAAAATAAAAGTAAAAATCTGTTTAATTTCAATTACCTAACCATATTATCACTAAAATAATAAAAATATCACCTGTTATTTTTGACGATAATCATTTCATGACGAGGTAAAGCAAAAACGGTTAGTTCCACTCGTTGGATAACAATGTTTAGCCTCTGCGCTATCTTATTAACGCAATCTCCTACTTATTTATTTTCAATGGTAGATCATCAAAAACATATATGGAATTAAGTTGTTTGTTTGGAAATCGTCGCAAAATATTTTACAACTATCTCGCGGAATTCCTGAGCAGCCCGCGAAATATACCGATTCCTGTTCCATAATAAAGCAATCTCCCGTATCAATTCGTGATTCTCTACCTGGAGATATTTGAGATGTTCCTGCGAATTTCGTGCTGTGCTCGGTATGAAAGCTATGCCAATTTCGGCTTCCACAAGAGTACTAAGCCTTGCAGGTTCATCCCCCTCATACACATATTTAGGCACAAATCCTTCCGACATGCATACAGAGTCCACTAAATCACGAGTACCATAGCCTCTCTTTACGCCGACAAACCATTCTTCCCTTAGCTCTGTCAAGGATACGCTATTTCGATCCGCAAGCCGATGCCCCTTTGGAACAGCTACAAGAATGGGGTCGATACATACGATTTTACATTCAATGTCATTCCCTTCTACAGGAGGTGAGGATAAGCAAAAATCAACCTCCCCTCTATGAAGAAGTGTAACCATTTCCTGCGTGGTCAGCATTTGCACATGAAATTGAATATAGGGTCGTTTTCTCCGAAACTCTCGAAGGATATTTGGCAATGTGCTTGCGGTGGTCACTGCCAATTCGAGAGTTCCGTGTTCTGGGCTGGATAAGTCGCTAAGCTCCTGCTTCCCTTGTTCTAATTCAAACAAAGCCCTTTCTGCACGGTGAAGAAATTTGCTCCCGAACTCATTCAATCGCAGTTTTCTCCCTGTTCGATCGAATAAAGGGACCCCCAGATCTTCCTCCAAGCGTTGAATCGTTTTGCTGAGCGACGATTGAGTAACGTGCAGACTTCGTGCAGCTTCTGTTACATGTTCCAAACGAGCTACAGCGAGAAAATATTGCAGTTGAAGAAGTTCCAATTCGCATCCTCCATCCATTCCCTCAAGTCAATGAGATTATAACATCAAATGCATTGGAATAAATAATCGATTTCGAGTACGATGACATTAATTCGCTATAGGGGGACCAGAAATGAGTGTTCGCAGCTGGTGGTTAATGATTTCAGTTGGTCTAGGGATACTATTGAATCCATTAAATTCTTCAATGGTTTCTGTTGCGATTCCAAGTCTGCAAAAGGTATTTCGCCTTGACTTTACAGGTGCTTCCTGGATTATTTTTTCTTTCTACATTGCAAGCAGCATCGCTCAACCTGTCATGGGCAAAGCCAGCGATTTATTCGGTCGTAGAAAGATATTTCTTACAGGTCTTGTTGTATCATTCATTGCATCATTACTAGCCCCATTGTCACCAAACTTTGGATCGCTCATCGTGTTCCGCATTGTGCAATCCATCGGAACAAGCATGATGGTTGGGGTTGGAATGGCCATTGTTCGAATCCATATTACAGAGAAACAAGCGACTGCGCTGTCCGTTTTGTCCATTTTCCTATCAGGAGCTGCAGCAATTGGACCCTTTATTGGCGGGGTTTTGATTCATTGGTGGAATTGGCCTGCCATCTTTTTCATCAATATTCCGTTTGTGGTAGCCAGCTTTCTATTGGCTTGGAGGACTATTCCTAAGGACGAATCACCAACATCCGTTGCACGCAACATGTCCTTTCGTAGATGGTTTGATTTAATTGATGCAAGAGGAATCCTGCTCTTCACATTAGGGCTGGTTGCCTTGCTCGTTGGATTACTCTCGGCAAAATCATCTGGGCATATCTCGTTAGAAAACGTCATTGTCGGGTTAATAGGCCTCGCTGCGCTGGGGGCATTCGTACGATATGAGTTAAAAGCGACGTCACCCTTTATTCCTTTACGCACGTTCGCCAAATATCCTGCGTTGACTTGGGTTAATGTCGAATTCATGTTCGTTAACGTACTCTATTACTCACTTTTTTTCGGGCTTCCGTCCTACTTGCAAGTGGTAAGGCATGTAAGCGAGTTCCAAACAGGGATTCTCATGCTAAGCTTAGGCTTGTGCTCGCTAGCTGCTTCTCCAATAGCAGGACGATGGATTGATAAATCAGGACCCAGACCGGCATTACTGGTATCCGCAATCCTGATGACATTGGGATCTGTGTGGCTTGTAACATTAAATCCAACTTCTCCGGTGATCAGCGTGTGTTTGGCTTTGGCTGCATTCGGTATTAGCAACGGACTGAACAATGTAGGTATGCAAGCAGCCTTGTTCCAAAGTTCTCCAAAAGAAATAATCGGTGTAGCATCCGGATTGTTTAATACATCAAGATATCTGGGAACCATTTTCTCTTCATTGTTGATAGGTATCGTAATGGGAGGTAAGTTCAGCTTCGAGGGATTTCAAGTGCTTGGGATTGTCCTTACGGTAATTGCATTGACTTTGGTATTCATGAGTCGGCGACGCCGGGAGTCAGGACAATTGCGAGAGTCATAGGTTAACCGTTTCTTCAAATAAACCCCTCTACTCTTTATTTAACGTTAACTTTTCAACGAAAGAGAAAGGAGTTTAGTTAAAAAATAGTTGGCACCATTCCCCCATCTATACGGATTGGAGAGCCCTTAAATGCGGCTGCATAAGGACTACATACAAATGTAGCTAGTCTACCTATTTCTATAGGTCTAATAAATCGTTGTATTTCGGATTGAGGCAGGTTTTCGGCCATAAATTGTTTCTCTTTTTCTAAAAAAGTCATATCATCATTGGCATAAATACCCTCAATAATTTGGTGTACATTTTCAGAAAGCGTTGGTCCTGGCATAATCGTATTGACTGTAACTTCTGCTCCTATTGTTAATTTAGATAAGCTTTTTGACAGTGATAACAGCATCGATTTGGTCATACAATACTGTGGCATTTGCCCTGAAGGCATGATTGCTTCTTCACTCGCAATAAAAATAATACGGCCATAATTGTTTTTCAACATTTTAGGTAAATAAAATTTAGATAATCCGTTTGCAGCAAGAACATTAGTACGGAAATATTTTTCCCATACTTCATCGTCAACGTCTTCATATTGCATAATTTCATAAATCCCCATATTATTCACTAAGATATCGATATTGGGGTATTTTTCAAACAAAACCTCCCTCTGCTCCAGATCCACAATATCGGCTGTAGCATTTTGAGGAAAGGTCGTTGGAAAATTTGATTTTATTTCATTTACAGTTTGTTCTACCTCTTCATTATTCCGTCCATTAATAAGTACATTCACACCTTCTTTGGCAAGCTCAATGGCTATTGCTTTACCTATACCTTTCGTAGACCCTGTAACTAAAGCTGTTTTATTGTTTAATCCCATATCCATAATACTTTTCTCCCCTCTCATTCGTTTATCTTTGCTGGCAAGCGAATTCTTAGCTTATTTTTAAACAACCTTAAGCTCTGGTATCTGATTATATTACCTTGGGCAGCAATGCTCAGTAACTAGCATATTGCGCCAAAGTTCTTGTTTAACACGCCAGATGAATAAGGTCAGTAATTACAAGCTTTCTGTAGAATGAATGGAGTTGGGAAACTATTAATAGATAGTCGATCTTCCTAGCGATTCTTTTGATATCGAGTTGGTATCTAAATGTGTAGTGCGCCAATTTGAAGGAGTATCCCCTTCCCAAAGACGAAAAGCGCGGTAAAATGAGTTCTGGTCTTCATATCCAATCAAAAAGGCCACTTCTTTTATATCAAGCGAGGGATCTGCCAAGTATTCTAGTGCCTGCTCATGTCTAGCTTGTGTTAACAGTTGTTTAAAGCTCGTATTGTCGTCAGTAAGCCGGCGCTGCAAGGTACGATCGCTCATTCTGAGCTCCTTCGCCACAGCCTGAATGTCGGGGCGTCCTCCGGTGAGGCTACGTTTTATAATCCATTTGACCGCCTCAGTAATTGAGCGGCTGCACTGTTCATCCAGCGACCGGTCCAGAGCGGGTGTGAGAATCTCTAACAACTCTTGGTTGTATGAGACAAAAGTTCGGTCCAGATCTCTTCGATATAACGTCAATCGATTACAATTTGCACCAACCTGGACACTACACCCAAAATAAGCTTCAAGAGCCTGCACATCTCCCATGGATTGCGAAAATTCTACGAGCTGCGCCGTCAAAGGCTGACCAGTGCCTCGGCGCCCAAGCTCCAGAAGACATGCAAGTGTAATACCCGTCAGCATCGCTGGACCGGGCTGTTTGGTATATAGCCATTCCAGTTCTATGGTACAGTGCTCCCCCTCCTCAGTCACACGTAAGGTTTCGGGAGGACATAGTTGTTTGTATCGAGCCATTCGGTTTAGAGCGTCGCGGTAGTCACGAGCGTGGTATGTCGCTAAGACGGTCGGTGGGTACTTCGCTGTCTCAAAGACAGTTGCAAGCTTAACGATTCCTTTTGCAGTGTCACCAATGAGATCGGAATATGCCTGCCAGATCGCGAGATATTGTACGCTTGTGACTACGGGCTCATGAATAATGGTGAGCGGCAGTCTTGCTTTACAAGCTACGTCGTGAGCGGAAATTCCTAATTGATACAAACCTGTCCAAAATCCTGGTGGAATTTTAATATGGTCAGAAGTATGAGACTTCTTCATACATAGAGACCTCCTTTATTACTTCCATTTTACTTACTAATTGCAATCTCTGATCATTCCAGTATAGTGAATTTTGTTAATATATGCTTACTGAATGTTTGACCACCATAAATAAAAAAGCAACCGGCATACCGGTTGCTTTTGAGTCATTTCTACTTCCAAGTTTATTTTTAAGAACACCAGGGTGTATCAACGTGTATGTTAAATTACTATGTTAAAGTATCCTATATTCATAACACCTTGGCAGAATAGGAAGGTTTTGTATCTAAAAACCTGTAGTATACTGTTTCGGGATCGTTGTCTCTTTTTTCAAGTTTGTTGCGGCCTCAAGAGCCCAGTAAGGATTTCTTAACATTCCTCTCCCGACAGCCACAAGATCTGCGTCCTCATTTCCTACTACAGCATTAGCCAGGATCGGATCATCGAGTCTTCCGACTGCAATGACCGGAACTTCAAGTGCTTGTCTGATTTCTCGAGCAAGCGGCACCTGGTATGCTGCGTGACTACCTGGTCTACCCCACGCAGCGATAGGTCCTTCACCGCCTGAAGAAATATCAAAAATATCTACTCCTGCTTGTTGATATTCTTTGGCAAAAGAAATGCTATCTTGAATATCGTATCCGCCTTCTACGTATTCTTTAGCGGAAATGCGCATGATAAGCGGCATGTCTTCCGGCATCTCTGCCTTGGCTGCCTGAATAACTTCTCGACCAAATTTTAGGAGATCTTTCCCGTATTCATCATCTCTTTGGTTGGTAAGAGGCGAATGAAATTGATGGATTAAATATCCGTGAGCTCCATGTATTTCAATGGCATCAAATCCGGCCTTCACAGCACGTGCTACAGCGCCGCGGAACTTCTCCACCATTTCTTTAACTTCTTGTGTTGAAAGTGCTCTAGGTAATGTAGATTTCTCATCAAATGGAATAGCGGACGGAGCAACAGGCACTTCAGCATCTTCTGCTTTACGTCCAGCATGAGCAATTTGAATACCTACTTTTGCTCCATAACTATGGCAGGCATCTACAATTCTTTTCAATGCAGGAATTTGCTCATCAGACCACAATCCCAGGTCAAAGTCAGAAATACGTCCATCTGGTTCTACATCAGTCATTTCAACTATAATGAATCCAGTTCCACCAATGGCACGACTTACATAGTGCATAAAATGCCAATCGGTAGCTATACCATCTTTCTTGTCAACAGAATATTGACACATTGGAGGCATGACGACCCGGTTCTTTAATTCCAAGTCTTTAAATTTATAAGGACTAAATAAATCTTTCATTAAGAAAGACCCCTTTCTAGGTTTTATAGTGAACATATTATATGCATGCACATGCATAATATACAGCATGCATTTTTTATTTGTCAACTACCGTTTAAACTATGCATTTACGTAAATAAAGGCCCAGAGATTGTATTCTCTAGACCTAGGGTTAAATTTACTCTATTCAGACATTAAATTTCGTATTAAGTTTTAATTTTATATGAAAGAATTATATTTTTTCAATGAGTGATTGTAATTTTTGCTTCAACTCATCTTTTGAAAGAGCCGACTCCAAAATTTGGTTGAAGGTTTCGAGCGCTCTGTCAAACTTCTTTTCCCCAAAATCGGTCATGCTTGTATAGATTCCCCGACGATCATCTTCACATATATGTCTTTGCAAAGCTCCGCAGCTTTTTGCTTCCATTCTGACTACCAGTCTAGATAATGCACTTTGGCTTAACCCAACCATCTCTTGTAAATGCTGTAATCTCAATTTCTTTTCCTCGGTTTGAGATAAGAAATACAGAACCAAAAATTCATTTAAGGATAAACCATAGTTTTCTTGAAGTGCATGTTCCAATTCATCGTTTATGTTCGATTGGAGTTTAGTAAGGGACAGCCAAATATTTAAAAGTTCGATAGTATTGTTGTTATGCATTTCGACTCACCCGTTCTATTCTAAAGTATAAATAACACATATTATAGGAGTCATTATAGGGAATAATTAATTCTATCAGGGTTACTGGAAATGGTCAAAACCCTTAAGAACAGATAGAGGTTATAAAAAATCCTTTCTGAAGCAGTGACTTAAGTGGTCAACACAAAAACACCTTTCAAAATCGGCCTCCCTTTTAGAAATGGAAGCATTCTCCTGAAGGTGTTTTTGTTTTGAAACCCATTGTAGTTTACTAATTATTTATGGTCAGATACTCTTTTGCGCATTCCAGCCAGTCCCAGTAACCCAAGTAAGCCAATCCATCCCCAATCCATATCGTTGTCATTATCTACGGCGTTTGCTCGTACACTGTTAGCGTTGTAGGTTGAATTGTTGTTGTGATAAGCATTATTAGCTGTGTCATTGGCCACATCTACATTTGCACTTTGTGCTGATGAAGGAACGACTAAAGCTGCAAAGAAGAACATGGAAGCTACAGCAGTGACTATTTGTTTTTTCATAAAAAGGAATCCTCCCTGAAAGTGTGATGCATATAATTTCTCCAAAAAACTGCTCCTTATTCCATTGTGTAATTACAAATTTATTTGGATACTTTTAATCATTAATTGGAACTATAAGATCGGTGTAAAAAATATTAAAGGAGCGGTTATGATGGGAATATTAAGTGGAAATCCAAAAGATGAACCTATGCACTATGGTGAAATTTCCGGTGTTTGGCAATTTTCATTGGCCGCAAAAGGAGCTCTGTCTTTCTACCAAGCATTCCTGAATCATGCAGGAGATAAGGATTTGAAAAAAATATTGGATGCACTCATTGATCAAGCGAAACTTGAAATTAAAGAGTGTGATACACTCCTTACTGATAATGGGATTGCTCCAGCGCCAGCCTTACCAGAAAGACCTCCAGTGAAACTTGAAGATATTCCTGTTGGTGCGCGCTTCACTGACCCGGAGATTGCTGCTAAAATTGCGTCTGATACCTCATTGGGACTGGTGGCTTGTAGTCAAGTGATGGGGCAATCCATTAGAGAGGATATAGGGGCCTTGTTTGCAAAATATCATGCTACCAAAACTGCTTTAGGAGTTAAGATTCTTCAAATGACTAAAGAAAAAGGATGGCTGGTGCCTCCTCCCCTTCAAGTGAAAAGGCCTGAAGCTGTTGAAGTTTAAAAATAGATTAAATCGCTTCTAGCCATATTCAGAACAGATTGAAAGTTAAAACAATAACCCCCATTATCCTCAATATGAGGACAATGGGGGTTAGATTTGTTTACAATTCGTTAAATATCTCTTCGAATCACGCTTTTGTTCGCTGCCGCCTCAAAAATCGTCTCAATCAGCACCAGTACACGGTGCACTTCTTCGCTTTTGATCGCAAGCTCGGCTTTTCCTTCAATGGTGGAGACAAAATTTTCGTAAAAGCTTTCTGCAGCAGCAGGTATTTTCTCAATCGGGAACTTAAGGGTGGATTCCTCAGACGGAGGTGCCATCGTTTTCGTCAACCCTTGACCTGCTTGAATCGGTTTGGGTTCCACGTGAGCGACATCTGGATTCCGAGTGACAATCTCTCCGCTCAGATCCCAATCCTTGATCACTGCGGTTCCTTCGGTTCCTTTAACATACCAACGCGGCAACTTTACGTAATTCGTTGTACCTACTTCAATGACCGCTGTAAGACCGTCCTTAAACTCAATGAAGCTACTAAAGCCGTCATCCACTTCTGTCCCCAAAATATAACTTAAGGTAGCGGTCACGCTTTCGATTTGACTGTCCGTAATCTGAAGTAGCTGATCCAACAGATGCACTCCCCAATCCAGCAGCATTCCTCCACCATACGCCTTCAATTGCCGCCAATCGCCTGGAATGCCGTTAGCTCCCTGAACCCGCGATTCCAGATGGAAAAGATCTCCAACAGTCTTCTTACTGATTATATCTTTGACAATACGGAAGTCTTCATCCCATCTGCGATTCTGATGTACTGTAAACAGACGATTTTCTTGCTTGGCCACCTCGACAATATCTAAGAAATCTGCGCTCGTGATCGTAACGGGCTTTTCACAAATAACATGTTTGCCAGCTTGCAATGCTTGGATCGCAATTTCTTTATGAACGTCATTAGGCGTTGCTATTAATACAATATCTACGTCCTGATCGCCGAGAACGGCATCTAGACTGGCATAGGTTTTATAGCCGGCTGCTGCAGCCAATTCCATCCGATAATCGACAATATCATATACACCGCCAATGGCAAGCTGCTCAATAGGTTCAATTAATTGAACATGGTAGCTTCCCATACCTCCATAACCAATAATAACTACATTGTATTTCCGATTGTCCATTTTCATTTTCCTTCCACTCCTAAATTGAGCCACCACCTATCAAACGGTTGCTCACGGATCGAATTCAATTGTAAATCGGTTACTGCCATGCAGGTCATCCGTAAGATGTTATTGCATACGCTTTCATTATAAAGGAAATCTTTCCCCAAAAAAAGGGGGATATTAAGATCTAGGGGATTCAGTATTGGATAAATGCTCACTCAAGATTTCCTGCATTGACTTCTTTGAATTTTGAAACTGTTTTATTCGATGACCATTGGCACCAGACGGGTGAGGGAATCCCCACAGAATTTTGTTTTCTTGAATTTTTTGTTCATCAAGCAAGCGACGAAGAACGGTCTCGACTGACTTTCCTAATGGAATAATAAGTGGATAATCCAAACATTCTAATTCAGGAAGAAAAGACTCAAGCACTGACCCATACAAAAAAGCATGGTTAATAATAGGAGGCTGATGTCCATTATAATTTTCTTTATTCACGAAAACTGGAAAACGAATTAAGGAAGTTGTATGTAACAACGAGCAATCTGAATCAAATAGTTTACGTACATGCGACACTTTCAAAAAATCATGCAATCCTATTTCTTGAAGCATATTTATTAAGTTGTCTCGCATGGAACCGGCCATCCTTGCCGCAAATTTGGCTTTTTTACAAGCTTCCTCATATGACTGTTGATCCTTTAAAGATATTATGGCAGTTCGAAAGGCAATTTCCATCTGCTGCCAACCGGGTGTAATACCAACTAGCACTACTTTCGCGGAAGAATTGATATATTCATTATGCGGGGAATAGAACATTTCAACGTCTCCCAAAGACTTTAATTTGAAATCATTAATCAGTAATTCGTTTTTAGAATACTTTTGCTTTACCGGTAACGAATTCATCACAGCAACTATACGCTTTTGATAAGTGGAACAGATCAGGTTGCATCCTCCTTACGAGCTTATATTTGAGTATATATTACAGTTTTACAAGAGGGGTGTTCTTCACACCCCCCACATGTATTTACCAATAAATATCCATCCTTATTGTGGCTGTAAGTTTGCGTAGCTCAGCTCTTTCTATCTTCTTGGGTAATTAAAGAACTGTAAGCGGGAATCGTCACCGTTTCTTTCCTTACTTTAGCATCCTTTGAGGTAGAGAAAACCACTTTCCGCTTTTCCTTATCTCGATCTTTCATCTGGATGGTAACCGGCTCTCCTGACAGATTATGATATACATACAATGTTTCTTTGCCTGAAGAACGTTTGTATGCCGTCACGCTGGCAGAACCTGCTTGGATCGGCTCTAGACTGTCGCTGCGAAGAGCCTCATGTTCTTCCCTCAGACGGATAAGCGTGCGGTAGCTTTCCAGCAGAGAATCATTGTCCCGCAACTGCGCTTCCACCGATACTTCGCCTTTGTTGTATTTGGGTTCCTCCCACTTTGTTTGACCGAGGCCTTCTCCCTTGTACCAGCGCATAGGCTCTCGAAGATACTCATCGGGCTTCTCTCCCTTCATGCCGATCTCTTCCCCATAATAGAGAAACGGCTGACCCGGCAACGTCAAAAGAATGGATGCAGCCAGCTTGGCTTTTCGTACATCCCCGCCCAGCTCGCTCATAACTCGGGTTTGGTCATGATTGCTTAAAAATGGAGCATCGAGTGCCGCCTTATTGTATGATTTGTACAGCTTCAGCGTTTTCTCGGAGAATGTAGCAATACCTTGATCTCGACCGTTTTTCACAGAGTTCAATATCGTTCCGCCCAGGTCAAAATTAAACAGAGAGTGGAGCGATTCGTAATAAGGAGCTATTGTCTCCGGTTTATCCCATACCTCTCCTGCCAGATATACGTTTGGATTTATCTTTTCCATCTCGGAACGGAATTCATTCCACCACGCAATGTTTTTATCGGCACCGTCCTTCGTTTGCCCTTTAAAAATATGCATCGCCGCATCAAGCCGGAAGCCGTCTGCACCTTGCTGTAGCCAATACTTACCGACTTTGATCATTTCCTTGCGGACTTCGGGATTATCAAAATTCAGATCCGGCATCCCGGACCAGAAGGTACCGTAAAAATACCCTTCGCCATTCGGATTCTTATGCCATACCTGCTGGCCCCATGATCCCTTTTCATCCAGGTTTGTATTCTCATCAGCCCATACGTAATATTCATGGTATTTGCTTTGCGGGTTGGCACTAGCCTCCTTGAACCAAGGGTGCTCGCTACTTGAATGATTGATAACAAGGTCAATGATCACCTTGACACCTTTTCTTTTTGCTTCTTTCGTCAAGGTGCGGAAATCATTCAGATTCCCGTACTGCGGGTCCACTTGATAGTAGTCAGTTACATCATATTTATGGTAGCTTGGAGACGGATTCAGTGGCATGAGCCAGAGACCGCTGACCTGCAAATCCTTACCCGAACGGGGATTGCCGTCGTTTAAGTAATCAAGCTTTTGCGTAATACCTTTTAAATCACCATGTCCGTCCCCGTTCGAATCATAAAAAGAATTGATATAAATTT
The DNA here is from genome assembly GCF_053006485.1 of Paenibacillus sp. JJ1683. NCBI lineage: Bacteria > Bacillati > Bacillota > Bacilli > Caryophanales > Paenibacillaceae > Paenibacillus > Paenibacillus sp. JJ1683. The sequence continues at coordinate 2,725,206 of NZ_CM129820.1, read as the reverse complement.
CGTAAAACACGCCGCTTCCAGCAGAATTCGGAGGCTTATGCCCGTTCATATCCTGCTCGGCCATTGCACTTGAGGCGAACATCGTGAGCATAGGCATCGTTAACAGGATCGTGGACCATTTTCTTAAGCGTTTGTTACGAGTCAAAACATATCAGCTCCTTTAATTGTTATGGGTGCGCCTTCATTATAAAGAAAAACCACCCAAAAAAAGGGGATATTATTATCTATTATAGTGGAAAATATCGATTTTATTGTTTGATGTCTGTATCGAACAAACTGCCTGGGTTAGAGGATCTTTTTCTGATCCTTAACCCAGGCAGTTTGCTTGCAAGTCTATTTTTATCCTTTTACAGCGGAACCTACCGTCATCGCCCGCTCCACTTGTTCACTCAAGAACAGATACACGAGTACCATCGGTAAGGAGGCAATAGTCATAACAGCCCCCATGGCTCCCCAATCTGTACTATAAGAACCTTGGAAGAAAAGCAAGCCTAGCGGCAATGTCTTCATATTTTCATCAGAAATGAGAATATAGGCCAAAGTGAACTCATTCCAGTTGTTCAAAAATTGAAAAATGGCTACAGTTGCAATTGCAGGTAATGCAAGGGGTACAATGATTTTCAGGAACAGTCTATAAATATTAGCTCCATCCATGCATGCTGCCTCTTCTATCTCCTTAGGGATTCCTGTAAGGAACCCATAGAAAATCATGGACGAGAAAGGAAGGCCAATTGCGATATAAGGAAGAATAAGAGCTCCATACGTATTCGTTAGATTAAAATCGCGAACCAGAATCGCCAGCGGTATCATGATAACCTGAAGCGGCATAAACATTCCTATGGTCATATAAGTCCGGACGGTAGAACGAAATCTCCACCTCATACGAGCCACTGCGAAGGCAAACATCAGAGCTAGTAAAAGGATAAACAGAGTCGAAATCGTGGATACGACCAGACTGTTCAGAAAGTAACGGGGAATATTAAATTGTGTCCAGGCATTAATATAATTTTCGTATCGAAAATGCGTTGGCAGTCCAAATGGGTTAGAGACGAAGATCTCATCGTTGTTCTTTAACGAGTAGGATACCATCCAAAACAACGGGTAGACCGAAACAATTAGATACAACCACAGTGGTATCTGCAGGGCAGCATGTCTGAACTTGCTCAAAGCGGTTTTACTCATTTCGTTCTCCTTTTCAATACACGCCTCATCAGGCGGTTTGTCCGCGGTCGAACAGCTTATTGATAACTACAGTTGCCAATAACGAGATTAATACAAGCAGCACGGATACAGCACACGCATAACCATAGTTGCTCTCCATAAAAGCATAGCGATAAATCATGAATGTCATTGTATAGTTTGTAGTGCCGGGCCCACCATTTGTCATAATCAGCATCTGCACAAACGCCCCTATTCCAGAGGTTATCGCGATAATGAAGCAAAATTTGTATGTTTCCCTCATTAAAGGAAGCGTAACATGCAGATGCGCTTTCCATTTGCTGCAACCGTCAATTGTGGCCGCCTCAAAGTAGTCTTCGGGTATTGACTTAACTCCCGCATATAACAACGAGAATTGGTATCCCATAAACTGCCAGGCATTAACAAAGGCGATGGCAATAATGGATGTTGTTGGGGAGCTCAACCAATTTTGCTGATACGGGATGTTCAAGAGTTCAAACAGTCGGTTGATTAATCCGTTGGTTGGATCGTAGATTGCAATCCATAGCTGGCACACCACGGTTACCGATAGGACAACTGGGATAAAATAAGCCGTTTTCAGTATTTTCCGCCCACGTGTACGTGGGTCCGCACAGATTAGTGCCAATATCGTTCCCAGTCCGATCTGAAAGACTGCCAGTACAATTGCAAATATCAATCCGTTCTTAAGCGAAGTCCCAAGTAGAGGATCGGAGAATAATTCTCGGTAATTATTCAATCCCGAAAAGGTCAGTGTACTAAGACCATCCCAATCATAAAAGCTGCGAAGAACGGTTTGCAAAACAGGATAGATTAGAATCACGCTATACAGTATCAAAGCAGGGAGGAGAAACAGTGCGAGCGCCGGTTTGTTCCCCAAATATTTATTCATGTCTTGCTTCCACCCCTTATCTTTGGAACAGCACCCCCCAGCGCCCTATGCCGCCAAGGGTTGCCGATTCCCTGAATTCTCAGTTTTCTTTATTCAATGTGCTATTCAGATTGCTCACAAAATCGTTTTCAGAAAAGTTGTCTACCATCATATTTTGAGTATTGTCATTAATGGTGTTCTGAATTTTTGTATTGCTCAGAAGTTGAGCATATTCCTGCGCATTAGGCAGCAACTCTTTGACAACTCGCTGCATCATTGCTGGAACATTGGAGGCCATTGGCTTATCTACTTTCACTGGAACTATCGGACTTCCAAGTTGAGTGTATCTGTACTCTGCTGACTTCGAGGCAAGGAATGCCGCTACCTTTACGGCTGTTTCCTTATTTTTGCTATTCGCTGATACTGCATAACCTTGCGGAGAACCTGAGCCGTCAATAAAATATTTGGACTTCTCGTAGGTTGCTTCATCCTTTGCAGGCCAGTACATCCAATCGACTTGATCGCCCAGCTTTTCCTGGGAACTGTAAATTTCCCATTGTCCATTCACGAACATGGCAGCTTTGCCCTGATAAAATAGGGAGGATGCCTGATCATAATTGGTGTTCGTAGCGTTGGCATCGAACAATCCGGCTCTTTGCAGTTGCTTCATTTGCTGTGCTGCTGTTACGAATGCTTCTGGCAATGCTTTTACACCCTTCTCCTCAAGTGCTCCAAATCCACGCGGCTGCTCTCTTGTAACCAGTCCGTTATAAAAAGCGGTCGTAATCCATTTTTCCTTTGCAAAGATCGACATCGGTACATAACCAGCAGCTTTTAACTTTTTCGCTGCATCGGCCATCTGGTCAATCGTCTTAAGCGGTGTTTTAATTCCTACCTTCTCAAAAATGGACTTGTTGTAATAAATCATTTGGAATTCAATACCAGTTTCAGGGTAAGCATACACATGATTGTCAGGAGCTACCAAACGCGATTCAACTCCCGGGTTAAGACTCTTCTTGAATTCGGCTGTTGTGTCATAGTTGTCAAGAACCTCGACATTTTTCGATTTTGCAAAAGTTTGCAGGACAGACCAATCCGCTAAATAAACATCTGGCATGTTGCCCGTTGCCGCATATGTTTTAAGCTTCTGGCCTCCGTCCTGCACGGCAGGATCCAATTCAATTTCTATGTTTGGCATCTTCTTTTTGAGCTCTGCCACCGCATAATCGAACGGCTTAATGGTATCGTCATCGAAATGCTGCGCATACACCTTCAATTTGATCGTTCCGTCCCCTGATCCGTTATTGGAAGAGGCTGAGTTGTCTTCGCCACAAGCAACCAATCCGACGGACATGGTGAGTACTAGCAAGGCTGCACTCCAAATTTTAAGATTTTTTTTCATTTGTTTTATCCCCCTCATGAAGAGTCTTTGATGATTGCGCTTTCATTTGCTTGACTACAGTATACCGCTGCCTCTATTCTTCTTTAAGGAATAAAACGGGTATTATCAGTAAAAAACGGGACAAATAGAGCAGCGGTCCTCCATATAGGAAAACCGCCAGGCTTAAATTGATGTGTTCTGCCTCACAAGGCAGATACTATCTCTTTTTGAGTTGCTCATATTCAGTGGGTGTCATACCAAAACGTTTCTTGAAACATTTGCTGAAATAATTGGGGTCACTGTAACCGACACTTTCAGCGATTTCTGACAGCTTCCGATTGCCTTTCAGCAGAAGCTCCTTAGCCTTCTTCATTCGGATGTGTGTAATGTGATCCACTATGGAAAAGCCAGACTCCTTGCGAAATACGCGGCGCAGGTAGCTGGGATCGACGAATACTCCGCACGACACCTGCTCAGCAGACAACTCTGCGTCTGCATAATGTTCCTCAATATAGTTGATCGCCGCCGCGAATAAATTGGAAGCCTTCGTAGGACGCATATTCTCCATGAGCAGGATCAGCTTGCGGTATAGGGCGAGCATCCAACCTTCAGCAGCCTCCCAGGAATCTAACTCTCGCAGCCGTTCGTAAGGAGACTTGTCTCCTCCGTTTTCCCATAGCTGGTCATAAGGAATGCCACGTTCACTGGCAAAAGAAAGGGCTAAAGATACGATTCCCATAAGCATCGCATCTGCATATTCATCTCCCCATTTATATTTACTAAGCTGGCGGATTGCCTTGCGGACCTCCTCTAGCGTTTCACTGTCTTTCATTCGGAGGTCAAGCACAACCGCATCGCGTAGATGACCCAAATCAGGCATACCTGCTCTGCTATGCAACACTTCGCCGTCCTGTCCCCTTAACTCTGCACTTTCACTCTCCTGTGGAAGCACTGGTAATTTCGCTTTAATACGCTCCAACATTGAGAGCATTTCTTCTGCATTGAACGGTTTCAGCAAATAATCCTGCACTCCAGTTCGAACGGCCTTCTGTAGATATTCAAACTCGTTATGCCCGGATATGAATACAATTACGATTCGTTCGAACTTGACTTTCAACCTCTCGGCTAATTCAATTCCGTCAATAAAGGGCATATTGATATCAACGAGGGCAAGGTGCGGCTGATGCCGCTCGGCTTCCTGAAGTGCTTCCTGCCCGTTCCTTGCTTCACAGCAAACCCGAAAGCCGTGACTTTCCCAGTCTATCTTAATTCGCAGAAAGTCTCGAAACAGCGGCTCATCATCAACAATCATCACTTTATACATCTTGGTGTACACTCCCCTTTGGCTGCGTTGGTAGCGACAGGTCAACAATGGTCCCCTCTCCGAGAACACTCTGCACGGATATCCCATACTCCTCGCCAAAATACAGGCTCAGCCGTTGCTGAACGCTATAGGTACCGATTGATCGTATTCCTTCTTTCGGTAAATGTCTGGACATAATATTCTGAACTTGAATTTCGTCCATCCCCACACCGTTGTCCTCCACCCGGACGATCACTCTATCGTTCTGTTCAAAAGCGAAAATACGGATAAAACCTTTGGTTCCTTTCTTCTTAAGACCATGGTAAATAGAATTCTCGACAAGTGGCTGGAGCGAGAGTTTCGGAATCGGTGTACCCGCAAGTTCTGGAGGGATATCCACTTCATAGCGGAACACATCGGGATAACGGATTTGCAGAATTGTCAGGTAATCATCGGTAATCTGAGCTTCCTTCTCTAAAATAATGAGTTCCCGTCCTTTATTTAGCACCATTCGATAAAAATCTGCCAGCGCCTTCGTAGTATCTCTAGCCTCATCATTACGATCCAACTCATTCAGTGCATAAATGGTATCTAAAGTGTTGTACAGAAAATGCGGTTTTATTTGAGCCGTCATCAATGCGAGTTCATATTCACGCTTGCGGTTTTGCTCCTGCCTCACTTCATCCAGCAATTCCCGAATCCGTCTTATCATAAAGTTAAAAGCTTCAGCAATGGTACCGATTTCATCTTCTGTTCGAACTATCGCAACCGATTGTAAATCGCCGGCTACTACTTTTCGCATGGCTCTAGTCAGCTGTTCGAGAGGACTAACGACCATTTTGGACAGGAAGCTAGCACCGAGCCAGGAAAAAGCAAGACAAAATACGCCGATTAAGAGTGAAAGCCTTACATTTTGTCGGACATCAGCTGTAAGCAGGTTAAGAGAAACAATATTGACCAGCTTCCAACCCATCCGGTTATAATCATTGACCGTTACGAGATTGCCGCTATCCTCAAATGAACATGTTTTTGGGGACACATCAGATCCACAGCCTTGGATGGCCTCCGCTAACTGTGAACTCACTGGCTTCATCAGCATCCCATTGTCTTCTGCCACAGCCACACGCATCTCGTTATCTAAAAAATAATAAGATTTGGGCGCATCGGGATCGCTGGAACGAAAATAATCAGACAAACCTTCTTCCTTCACTAACAGAAAAAGCGTTCCATAGGGTTCGCCGGTGTCTATATTAATGACCATCTTTCCCAGCGTCAAAACCGGAGAGTTGGGATCCGGTGTTAGGAAATCTCTCTTCTCCATATCAAACCAGAGTGCTTGTCCATAACTTTCGGATTCCCTTACCCGCTTGAGCATGCTATAGACTTTACTATCATCCCCACTTTCGGTATAAGAAGCAAAAATTGTCCCTTCATTATCAATAAATACCGCCGCATCCACTTCGCGAAAGATTGATAAATCAATAGATAGACGGCTTTGCATCAGGTTACCAAATTGAACACGATCTATGGCAGTATCAGGTCTAGCACCGTATGAATCATACATCCGGTTAATATTCGTGACCATAATGTTGGCCGCCGTTTCCACACTACTGAATATGTAGTCGGTCCGGGACAGGATAAGCTGAGATTCGTCAACTACGTTGCTGGTCGTTTGCTCTATCAATGAACGACTGAAAAGTTGGTTGGACACAAGTCCAAGAATGAGCAGAGAAATAATGATCAGCGGGAGAAATACCGCTATAACCTTGCTTTTAAAGCGAAGGCGACCAAACCACTTACGAGCTAGGGACAGAATATTCAAATAAGACCCCTCCGTCATCAGAGAATATTCATCATGTTAACACAACTAATCTGAACAGTAGTAGAACTAAAATAATGTTAAAAAAATTCAACAATCCATCTTGAAAGTACCAAAAGTATGTGTTAGGATAAAGTCGATTTTTAGTAAAATTATTAACTAAAAAGGTGTGAGCTCTTTGGCAACCATTAAAGACATTGCCCGCGAAGCGGGAGTGTCTGCCGCAACCGTTTCAAGGGTTTTAAATAACGATCTGTCACTATCCGTGAGTCCAGACACCAAAAACAGAATTTTTTTAATTGCTGAGCAGCTCGGGTATAAGCCTTCCCGCCTGAGGCAGTTAAAGAGGAACACGGAACGTGCCGGGAAAACGGTCTCCCTCCTGCTGTGGTGTTCCATTGAGGAGGAAAGAGACGATCCGTATTACGCCTCGATCCGCCGTGGAATCGAACTGCGCTGTGAAGAGCTTGGCCTGACATTGGGACAGACGCTGCGAGGCCGTTCATCTCTCGACACCTTGCAGAAGGCGGATGGTCTGATTGTCGTGGGCGGCGTTGATCCTAAAGAGGTGTCCAAGCTGTATCCAGACAAGAACACCATTGTCCTTGTCGACCAGTACCATGAGCAGCTGGAATACGATTCCGTACGACTCCATTTTCGGCAGGCGGTTGACCAGGCACTTGGACATCTGCTCGAGCTTGGCCACCGACAAATCGGATTTATTGGCGGGAAGAGCGATGGAGAGCGAAGGGCGCATTATTTTGAACGATTCATGCGGGAACGAGGTTTGTATAATCCGAAGTTCGTCCGCATAGGCGCCTGGAGTACTGCGGATGGATATCTAATGATGAACGAGCTTCTAGCCGAGCAGGAACGACCGACAGCCTGCTTCGCTGCCAGCGATCCGCTCGCCATTGGAGCCCTCCGCGCCCTTCATGGACATGGAGTCAAGGTACCCGAAGATATGGCTGTTGTCGGCTTCGACGACATTGAGATGGCGGCCTTCGTGCAGCCTCCGCTAACTACTATACGTGCCTATCCAGAACAAATGGGAAAAGCTGCCGTGCAGTTGCTCTCTGAACGGTTTGAGGGACGTGAACCACCTGCGTACAGCGTGATCGGGACTAAGCTTGTCATACGGGAAAGCTCATGCATCAACAGTAAAGTCAATATTTGAGAGTCAATCGAGATGATAACCCCCTAAGGAGTGAATATCATGAACATTCATGTTAACGAGGCGCTTGGTTTGTTTCACCTGCAGTCCAAGGATTGCAGCTATATTATCCAGCTGGTAGAAGGATATCCTGCACATGTCTATTGGGGAGCTCAACTTCATCATGACCAAAGTCTCGCAAGTATATTGGAGCTTAGAGAGCGCTGCTCCTTCTCCCCCACTCCCGTTTCTTCTAATCGCGCGCTTTCTTTGGATGCGCTTCCACAGGAATATCCACAGTATGGGACAAGTGACTTCCGTCAACCGGCTTATCAGGTTGCGCTTGCGGATGGAACTCGAACTACGGAGCTAAAATATAGTGGCCACCGTGTTGAACCGGGCAAACCAAAGCTTGAAGGCCTCCCTTCCGTCTATACCGAATCGGATGATGAAGCAACAACTCTCCTGTTGTTCCTTGAGGACCAGCACTCAGGTCTTAAGGCTACACTGCTCTATACTGTATTTGCGAACCACAGCGCTATTGCTAGGTCTACTCTTTTTGAACATAAGGGAAGCGCTGTCATGAATATTGAGCAGGCGATGAGCGCCTCTGTCGACTTCGCCGATTCCAATTATCAAGCTCTCTATCTATCTGGAGCCTGGGTTCGGGAAAGACATATCCAACGCCGCGATCTTGGACCCGGCGCCATTCGGTTGGAAAGCCGGCGAGGCTCGAGCAGTCACCAAATGAATCCTTTTTTGGCCCTGCTTCGTCCAGATGCAACAGAAGATCGTGGGGATGTGTACGGCTTCAGTCTAATCTACAGCAGCAATTTCGTTGCGCAGGCGGAAGTAGAACAGTTTAATCAGACCCGTGTAAGTATCGGAATCAATCCTTTTGACTTCTCCTGGCGGCTTGAACCGGGTCAGTCATTCCAGACCCCTGAAGCCGTGCTGGTCTTTTCCGAAGAAGGTCTTGGGGGCATGTCGCGCACCTATCACCGACTCTACCGCACACGTCTGTGCCGAGGAACTTATCGCGACAAGGAACGCCCGATTCTCGTGAACAATTGGGAAGCCACATATTTTGACTTCGACGCCGATAAAATCGAGGCGATTGCCAAAGAAGCGGGACCTCTTGGAATTGAGCTATTTGTTCTTGATGACGGTTGGTTTGGCAAGCGCGACAACGACAACAGTTCGCTTGGGGACTGGTTCGAAGACCGCCGCAAGCTACCTGGAGGTCTCACCGACCTAGCCAAACGGGTTAATGAACAAGGATTACAATTTGGCTTGTGGGTTGAGCCGGAAATGGTATCACCTGATAGTGAACTGTACCGCACCCATCCCGACTGGTGCCTACATGCGGAAGGTCGGCGGCGGACGGAAGGCCGATCCCAATTGGTGCTTGATCTCTCCCGCAAGGAAGTATGCGATTACTTGTACGAGACGCTGAGCTCCGTATTCTCGATCGCCCCAATTACTTATGTCAAGTGGGACATGAATCGTAATATGACGGAGATTGCTTCGGCTACCGCTACTAGCGAACGTCAAAAAGAAACTGCGCACCGTTATATGCTCGGACTTTATGATCTGCTGGAACGCCTGACCTCACGCTTCCCGGACATCTTGTTTGAAAGCTGTTCTGGTGGAGGTGGACGATTCGATCCCGGGATGCTCTACTATATGCCGCAGACATGGACCAGTGATGACACTGATGCTATTGAAAGATTGGCTATCCAGTACGGCACCAGCATCGTGTATCCGGCCAGTACCATGGGGGCCCACGTATCGAACGTGCCGAACCACCAGGTGGGACGAAACACCTCCCTCGCCATACGTGGCGACGTGGCAATGAGCGGGAATTTTGGCTACGAGCTTGACCTTACTGCATTTACAAATGAAGAAAAAGAGCTTGCTGCCAGACAAATTGCCCAGTATAAAGAAATCCGTTCCCTTGTACAGCAGGGAGATATGTATCGACTTCTTAGTCCGTTTGAGGGCCGAGGCAATACTGCCTGGATGTTTGTTAGCGAGGACCAGTCCGAAGCTTTTGTCGCTTACTTCCGTGTGTTGGCTGAGCCAAATGGTCCTATCCGGCGACTAACTCTAAAAGGACTTGACCCAGCTAAAAAGTATATAATCGAAACCGGGGCAACCAGCAATACTTCAGAACCTGTCGGTGGTACCTTGGCTGAAGATGGCGTCTCCCCCTTCCGTGTGGCGTTCGACGGTGAAATTTTTGGAGGTGACCGTCTAATGAAGATTGGACTTGTTGTCTCGGATCTCACTGGGGATTTTGCCAGCTCTACCTTCCGCCTTAAAGCTATCTCCTGTTAATCATAGTTCAGCCGGTGACGATAAAAAATTAAAACAAGGCAGGTCGATTTTCCGACCTGCCTTGCTTAATAACTTTGTGACCATTTAATAGCATCCTTGATTTTGATTCTCCATATCATATGATCAAAGCCTTTTCCCCAATAATCTTTTAATAAATAATCAGGAGTTCCAAACTTCTTTTCCCATATTTTTTGTGCAATACGGTACCCACTATCTAAACAAAATTCTTCTACTCCTCTATCTTTCAACGCCAGATACATTGATTTCAATAATAAATTTCCTACTCCAATCTTCTGGTAGTCAGGGTGAACAAATACAGTTCCTACCTCGCACAAATTTTTTAATGCATCATTGGTAGATTTACTTATAAGTTCACTTGCCGGGCCATATTCAATTGAACCCATTATTCGATCCCCGTCTACAGCGATTAAAAAATATCGTTGCTCACCGTGGCTTTCTAAGTCACTTTCCAAATACGCTCTTTTAGTCTCAATTTCATCCTCTATATCCTCCAGCTTGCTTCCAATACCTTCTTTAGCAAATGTGTCTGTAATCACTATTCTAAACAATTCATTTAACTTTTCGGCATCTTTAACTTTCGGCCTTCTGATTTCTACATCATTCATCTAGATTTCCGCCGACGTACGATTCAGTACAGAACCTATTGAAAGTACACTACTCAGTAGTTCCATTAAACTTGTTATTTCATAAGTGGGTTGAATACCAGACGTATTTGTTTTTCTGGCAGGGTTGAACCAGCAGGTATCAATTCCGTACTTATTCCCTCCTTGAATATCAGAGGTTAAAGAATCGCCGACCATAAGGACCTTACTTTTATCTGAGATGGCTAGCTTGGCAAATGCGTAATCGAAAATACCAGCTTGTGGCTTTTGGCAACCCACTTCTTCTGAAATGATCACCTGCTCAAACACATCACGCAGCGGAGAGAGCTGAATTCTGGAGGTTTGTACCTCTTTGATTCCATTCGTAATAATCGCCAAACGATACTCAGATAGTACGTCACATAGTTCAATCGCTCCGTCCATCAAAAAAGCACCTTCACCCAAATAACGTAAATAAGCAGCACTAAAGGCGTCTGGATTGAAGTCTAGCTTATGGACAGTAAACAATCGTTTAAATCTTTCCACCCGCAACTGTGCCGAGGTAATAAGTCCTTCCTCTGCTTCTCGCCACAACACACTATTAATCTCATCATAGCTGGATTTGTACTCTGTGGCCCCTTGCGGCAATCCAAATTGGGTGAACGTATTATGTAGCGCATGACTCTCTGCCATTTTAAAATCAAACAGCGTATCATCAACATCAAACAAAATAATTTCGTATTTCAAAACGACCTCCAACCTCCATATCATAACTTTACATTGTGGTTAAGTTCCGTGAGCCTTGGAATTGTTCCAGATGGTATATAAAAAAACGGAAAATAGACAATCATTACAGTATGATCTCTCGGTTATTATACAGAACCTCATTGATCCGTCAAGTCATGACAAAAAGAATGGAGTAATATTTTCTATGAGTTTGAGCCAGTGCGAAGTAACATGCATCGTGCCAAGCCACTACCATACAGATTTATAAAAAGAGGAGAATGCTAACCCAAGCTGTTCCCGATGCTTCAGTGACAAGCCTAAAGGTAAACATTCTCCTTTTAAAATTCAAATTATTTGTTCTCCATTCGTAGATCTTTAGGGTCAACCTGCCATCATCTTCAGGTCTGTTTCCAGTACCGGAATCGACTGTTTTAAAAACCTAGTGATTTTCATTAATCCATTCGGTTAATGTTTGATCAAAATAATGAGGTTCTTCAAACATCGGATTATGGCCACTATGCTCAAAAACCACCTTTTTTACGTTCGTATAGCTATCATCGACCCGATCCCACAATGAAACAGGCGCGACTAAGTAATCAGTTCTTCCAAGACCAATAAACATGGGCTTATCGACATCTGCCAAGGACTGTATCAAATCTATCTTTCCGAAGGCTTCTCCCCATAAATAATCAATGATAGGCATGTTCGTGTGCACATCATTCCACATATGAGCTGCATCATAGGTATAATCATAAAAACTTTGGGCTCCCATACGTATACACATGTGAACAAATCTTCTGTCGGGATCTCTTTTGATATCATCCTCTAATAAAACAATATCTTTTTCAAAACGTTCTTTTCTGGCTGGACTGGCCGTTTCATAAAAGTATGACAAGCTTTGCCGTTGTCTTTCTTGGCTGTTCGTAGGCGCTGAATTTAATAGCACCACTTTTTCAACATAGTCTGGGTATTGTTTAGCATATTCCAAAGCCATAAAAGCATGCCCGGAATGTCCTAATATGATAAATGGATCTAAATGAAGGCATTGTCTTGCTGTTTCTATGTCTTTGATGACTTTATCCAAAGTATAGTCTTCTGGTTTTAAAGCACGAGTCGGTTTTGCAAACCCTCTATGATCTAAGAAAATAAACTGAAACTTTTTATATAAATGGTCTGAAAATATGCGAGGATAATATACACTACTGCCGATCACCAATATCGGCTTTCCGTTACCTCTTGTAGTATATTTCAGCTCAAATCCATCACTAATAACCGTTTGATAAGTGCTCATCCTCATCGTCTCCTTTTCTTCTTTAAATCACTCCCTTTCCGTTGTTTAAATCCCTTGTATTCTCCATAGAGCGTTCCAGCACTACAACTCACCTCTGAAAGTCCGTTTATTTTATGAGAAAAGTTTAACATGATATTTTCAAAAATAAAACCGAATTTGGATCTTCTCAATCTTGCCGTACAAGTCGGAGATACAAAGTGGCAAAAGGAAATTACCCATAAACTTCAATCCTTAAGTGCCCTCCAGGCAGTACTGTATAAGGAACAACCAGAGTATTGTAGTACTTTTAACCGAAGGCATGGCATGAGCCGTTCAGGTGACCGATAAATAAATCGGTTATACAAAAAGAGCACAACCCTAATGGCTGTGCTCTTTTTTCTGTGCTTGGCAACGTCCTACTCTCCCAGGACCCTGCGGTCCAAGTACCATCGGCGCTGGAGGGCTTAACGGTCGTGTTCGGGATGGGTACGTGTGGAACCCCTCCGCTATCGCCACCAAACATGAATTTGCCTCGCAAATTCTTCCGTAAGGTTATTCGGTTCATCACGGATCGTGTGAATGAATTGCCATACGCTTGTCGTATGTACTTCTACATACCTTCAAGGTTACACCCTGAAAACTGGATCCGAAACTTCATTGCGTCTTATCTTTAGGATAAGCCCTCGACCGATTAGTATTGGTCAGCTCCATGCATTACTGCACTTCCACCCCCAACCTATCTACCTCGTCGTCTTCAAGGGGTCTTACATACTGGGAAATCTCATCTTGAGGGGGGCTTCACGCTTAGATGCTTTCAGCGCTTATCCCTTCCGTACATAGCTACCCAGCGGTGCTCCTGGCGGAACAACTGGTACACCAGCGGTACGTCCATCCCGGTCCTCTCGTACTAAGGACAGCTCCTCTCAAATTTCCTACGCCCACGACAGATAGGGACCGAACTGTCTCACGACGTTCTGAACCCAGCTCGCGTACCGCTTTAATGGGCGAACAGCCCAACCCTTGGGACCTACTTCAGCCCCAGGATGCGATGAGCCGACATCGAGGTGCCAAACCTCCCCGTCGATGTGGACTCTTGGGGGAGATAAGCCTGTTATCCCCAGGGTAGCTTTTATCCGTTGAGCGATGGCCCTTCCATGCGGTACCACCGGATCACTAAGCCCGACTTTCGTCCCTGCTCGACTTGTAGGTCTCGCAGTCAAGCTCCCTTCTGCCTTTGCACTCTTCGAATGATTTCCAACCATTCTGAGGGAACCTTGGGGCGCCTCCGTTACTCTTTAGGAGGCGACCGCCCCAGTCAAACTGCCCACCTGACACTGTCCTCGTACCGGATCACGGTACCAAGTTAGAACCTAGATACGATCAGGGTGGTATCCCAAGGATGCCTCCCTTCAAGCTGGCGCTCAAAGTTCTACGGCTCCCACCTATCCTGTACAGATCGTACCCAAATTCAATATCAAGCTGCAGTAAAGCTCCATGGGGTCTTTCCGTCTTGTCGCGGGTAACCTGCATCTTCACAGGTATTAAAATTTCACCGGATCTCTCGTTGAGACAGCGCCCAAGTCGTTACGCCATTCGTGCGGGTCAGAATTTACCTGACAAGGAATTTCGCTACCTTAGGACCGTTATAGTTACGGCCGCCGTTTACTGGGGCTTCGGTTCATAGCTTCGCCCGAAGGCTTACCACTCCCCTTAACCTTCCAGCACCGGGCAGGCGTCAGCCCGTATACTTCGCCTTGCGGCTTCGCACAGACCTGTGTTTTTGCTAAACAGTCGCTTGGGCCTTTTCACTGCGGCCCCCTCGGGCTATTCACCCTACCGAGGCACCCCTTCTCCCGAAGTTACGGGGTCATTTTGCCGAGTTCCTTAACGAGAGTTCTTCCGCGCGCCTTAGAATTCTCTTCTCGCCTACCTGTGTCGGTTTGCGGTACGGGCACCTTCTCCTGGCTAGAGGCTTTTCTTGGCAGTCTGAGATCATGACCTTCGCTACTATAATTTTCGCTCCCCATCACAGCCCAGCCTTATGATGTGCGGATTTGCCTACACATCAGCCTCACTGCTTAGACGGACATCCATCAGTCCGCGTCACTACCCTACTGCGTCACCCCATCGCTCATAGCGGATTACGGTGGTACAGGAATTTCGACCTGTTGTCCTTCGACTACGCCTATCGGCCTCGCCTTAGGTCCCGACTTACCCTGAGCGGACGAACCTTCCTCAGGAACCCTTAGGCTTTCGGCGGATCTGATTCTCACAGATCTTTTCGTTACTCATACCGGCATTCTCACTTGAATGCAGTCCAGCGCTCCTTCCGGTACACCTTCAACCCGCATTCAACGCTCCCCTACCCCTGATGCAAGCATCAAGCCATAGCTTCGGTGGTGTGTTTAGCCCCGTTACATTTTCGGCGCAGAGTCACTCGACCAGTGAGCTATTACGCACTCTTTCAATGGTGGCTGCTTCTAAGCCAACATCCTGGTTGTCTGTGCAACTCCACATCCTTTCCCACTTAACACACACTTGGGG
>NZ_CM129820.1:2467500-2705000 GCF_053006485.1 Paenibacillus sp. JJ1683 | reverse complement strand
AGTTCTATCCATGCTGGACATCTCGCCGTTTGTTATATTGAGGGGCTGATTGACCAAAACTTGCTTTCCGATTTAATGGAGGGCTTAATTACAGAGTCGGTCTCCGCAGCTTCTTTTAAGCTTGAAGAAAATACCGCAGTTTCGCTAATAAAAAGAACAATCCCATCAGGAAATATTCAAATGATACACTCGCAAAATGAAATTTATCAATCCATCCTCTCCGGCAATGCTGTCATTGCTATCGATGGAAGTACATATGCCCTGGCAGTTTCCATCGGCGGCGGAGTAAGACGAGCTATTCAGGAACCCAGTACCCAAACCGTAGTGCGGGGTCCTAAAGAAGGATTTACGGAGGATATCTCAACCAACATCACACTGATCAGAAGAAAATTGCGGACACCTGACCTTAAATTTGATAGTCATATTATTGGGCGATATACACAAACTAAAATCATTTTAGCTTACATTGAAGGTGTCGCTAATCCAGAAGTAGTGCATGAAATTACTAAACGGCTTCAATCCATTGATACAGACAGCATACTTGAAAGTGGCTACATCGAAGAATTCATACAGGATGAACCACTTAGTCTCTTTCCCACCATGCTAAACTCAGAGCGTCCGGATACAGTCGCAGGTAGCCTTTTAGACGGACAAGTAGCTGTTCTGGTTGATGGGACGCCATTCGCTCTGATTGCACCTGTAACCTTCTTTAATTTCTTTCAGACGGCCGAAGACTACTACCAGAGATATGACATTTCAACTTTTTTAAGGGCTCTTCGTGTGGTATCTTTTCTAGTCTCATTGTTGCTTCCCTCTCTATTTATAGCCTTGACGACTTTCCAACAGGAAATGATCCCCACCACGCTGTTAATTACGCTGATGGCTCAACGGGAAGGAACTCCTTTTCCTGCATTATTGGAAGCTTTAATGATGGAATTGATGTTTGAAGTGATTCGTGAAGCAGGTGTGCGAATGCCACGGGTCATCGGACCAGCCGTTTCCATTGTAGGAGCTTTGGTTATCGGGCAGGCAGCGGTGCAAGCCGGACTGGTCTCAGGTGCAATGGTTATCGTTGTTGCCTTCACTGCTATATCGAACTTTGTCATCCCGTATTTTGGTATGGCTTCAGCAGTCAGGTTGTTGCGTTTTGCACTTATGCTACTGGCAGGGGCTCTGGGCTTATTCGGTATTCTGATAGGAATTATCCCCCTTCTTGTTCATCTTGTATCTCTCAAATCATTCGGAGTTGATTATTTTGTGCCCTACAGCCCCACCTTTAAATCTAATATGAAGGACCTTATCATCAGAGCTCCGTGGTGGGCTATGAAAACCAGACCTAGCGAAAAAACGGGACATAACCAGACAAGACAGGCAGCTCACCAATACCCTGCTAGTTCGGATGAAATCAAAAATAATGACAAGTCTGATACCCAAAAATAGGAGAGATCAATGGTGCGGCAATTAAGAGTTAGTTATGTTCTGTTTATTGCAGGATTATTACTTACAGGGTGCGTAGATCGTACAGAATTGAACGAATTAGCCATCACAACAGCAACTGGAATTGATGGACATAAAGGCGACTGGATCAATACCTATCAAATTATAATTCCATCAGCCATGTCGACTGGATCAGGTGGTTCTTCCACCGGGGCATCGCAAAGCGCTGTACATACCTTTTCTACACATGGAAAAACATTGAGAGAGACCGTTATGAAGAGTAGCCTGGAATACCCACGTAAACTATATTTCGCCCAAAATAATATACTCGTTATTGGAAAAAAAGCAGCAGAACAAGGCATTGAAGAGATTATTGATATTTACCTCCGCAACCTTGATTCACGAGAAACTGTAAAAGTATTCATTGCCAACGGAGAGGCTCGTGATTTTTTGAGAAAGCTTGTACCACCAGAGAAAATTCCTGGTCAAGCTTTAGAAAAAATTGTAGAAAGAGATAGCAAATTAGGATCGATTTATCCTGCACTATCCATGTATGAATTTATTTCAAAAATCAGCTCCGATAGTGGTGCAGCCGGAGTTCCAGAAATATCTCTTGAGGGCACCGAACCCGAGAAACTAGATTCCGTTGATGTTTTCAAGGAAACCTCCGCCAAAAATAAACTCAAGTTATCGGGCTTAAGTATTTTTCAGAAAGACAAGAGAGTCGGCTTCCTAAATGAAAAGGAAAGTATGGGGGTTTCATGGTTAAACAACCAGATTAAAAACACTACTGTAAACTATGTGGATGGAAATGTTATGTCCGCTTTCCTCATCCGGAAAGCCAAGGTTAAGGTTACGCCAATCAAGAATTTAAATCATTATTACCTCAACGTTGACGTTAAAGCTACTGGTGATCTTCTGTCAGCCTCTTCGCAAAGAGAAATGAAAGATATGCAAAGTATACATCAATTGCAGATGCAAGCAGCGGAAATAATCAAATTACAAATTCAGGAAGGCTGGAAAGCCTTACAGCAAAAGAATATCGACCTTATTGGTGTTGGAAATAAAATTCATCACAAGTATCCAAAAGACTGGAAAAAAATAAAAGAGACATGGCCTGAAGAGTTCGCAAACATGGATATAAAAATAGGTGTGAAAATGAAGCTTGCACGTCCGGGATTATTCGAAAAATCTTTTAACGAACTGTTGAAAAATGAATAAGCAGGGAGAGGTGAATTGAAGCAATGCGTAAAAATACAATCCGAGTATCCGAGCTGATCATTTGTATGTCTTTGTTTGAGGTTGGAAGTACAACTTTGTTTTTAATGGGAGCTGAAGCAAAGCAAGATGCTTGGTTAGTTATGTTGGTAGGAGCTTTAGCAGGACTTCTTCTGCTAAAGCTCCATCTTGCTATTCACCATCAAGATCCTGATTTGGATTTGTTCATGTTGTTTCGCCGTTACACAGGGAAATATGTGGGTACAATCATTAACTTACTTTTTGTGATGTATTTTACATATGAAGCATCTCGAAACATACGCGATTTAGGCGAGGTAACAGTAATGACTTTGCTCCGCCAAACCCCTTTGTGGATCATCATCTTGATCACAATCGTGGTCGTATCCAACACGGTTCGTTACGGCTACAAAGCATTGTTCTTATTTTGCTTGTTCCTTTTCCCTTTTTTTGTACTTGGATACGCCATAATTAGTATATTAATTCCGGCAACTGGTCTCTTTCACTTGGAAAATTCTCTTCCGGTTTTAGAGGAAGGATGGAAACCCATATTTAAAGCCGCTATTCCTGAGCTGATCTCCTTTCCATTCGGACAAACTGTGTTATTTCTTGTATTTTATCCGCTTGTACATAAAGGCCGGAATCTCACAAAACCCGTTTCCTTTGCCTATATCATGACCGCACTTGCTCTAACATTTGTTAATCAATTGGATATTTTTGTTCTCGGACCCAAGATCGCCGCCAATAGCACACTTCCTCTTTTGGAAGCCGTTCAGTTGATTGAATTAGCAGATCTGTTCGAACGAATGGATGCCCTTTTCACCTTGCTTCTTTTTCTTGGCTTGATCATCAAAATGTCTTTATTTTTTAATGGTGCTGTGATAGGACTAGAAAAAATAACCGGAGTCGGATTTAAAAAATGGATTCTTCCCCTGGCAGCACTTATTTATGGTCTTTCTTTTTTGTCCCCTAACTATATTCATCACATGGTAATCGGTCGAAAATTTGTTCTTAATTCCTGGTTTCCTATTTTTCAAATTTTCCTCCCTTTGTTACTGTTTACCGTTATTGTTATTAAAAAAAGAAAAAAGACAAATGAACAGTCCTCTTCATAAGGATACGGTAGTTCAATACTCCGAAGTTATGCCTCTATCTCAGCAGCTACACCATACACGGTAAGAAGCGCAGAACTATAGTATGTCTATCATTCAAGTATACAGCCTCTTTTATTGTGCTTTTTCTATTTCATCGGCACGATGTGAAGTGTCCCATCCTCGCTAAATTCTGCATAGGCAATCTCGTCGATACTATCATATCCCTGCTCTCGCACCTTTACTTTAATCTGTTCAATATCGATTGACTTCCCACGCATAGATTCATTTAGCAACCTTCCCTTATCAATGACAGTAACAGAAAAAAGGTCAGGCTGTGCATCGATTCCCATATCCTGAGCGGCGGGTGGCTCGTATTCGGGTTTGCGCATGACTGACAATGAGCCGTTCGTCTCTAGAGTAGCGTACCAGACCTCACGCAGAGTAAAAATATTTTGCTGGCGTAGCATGGAGAGTAGCTGTGTAAATTCTATATCATATTTCTCCAGCATTTTTTGATTAACCTGCCCTTTATCTACGAGCAGCACTGTTCGACCTTCTGCCATATATCCAAATTTCACAAAATGGGTCGTCGCTTTCTCGAAAAAGTAGGCCAGCGCGCACCATAGTGCTAGAGCAAACAAAAGATGCCAGATCGTCACCTTATCGTCATATAACGTATTCCCTACAATTTCGCTTAATACCAATGAGGTCAGAAAATCGAGCGGTGTTAACTGGCTGAGTGTTTTTCGACCTGTAATAAAAGTAATAAGCCATAGGCCAAAAAAGCTGATGATCAATTTGACACCAATTGTGACAAATACCTCCATACATATACCCTCCGAAAGAAGTTATTTCTCTTATGGGTTATTTACACTCGTATACTTCTGTATAAACAGAGGCTTATTCCATTCCTAAAGTTGTCCGAAAAAAAGCCCGCCGCCAGATATAGGCAGCGAACTTTTTTAATTACGGCTATTATATATTCTTTGTTTTCGTGTATTCACATAATTATCTACTTTTCACCAGCAGCTGAATTGCTTCTTTAACCAGCTTATCTGTATCTCCTCCAGCTTCTCGCTCTTCCAATATACAACGTTGCAGATTTTCTGCTACAATTTGGGCTATTGCTTTATCTGATGCGTTGCGTACAGCTGATAGCTGGCTGACTACATCCTTGCACGACTTTCCCTCATCCATTAAACGAAGCACCCCACGCACCTGGCCCTCAATCCTCCTCAAGCGCGTTTTCAGTTCATCACTGTAATTGTAATCCATAAGTAATGCACTCCTTTTCTGACTTACCATATACACGTATAGGTATATTATAAACCAAAAAAGTAAATAGAATACCCTAAATAAATAGATTCACCTTCCCCTGTGAAGCATCCCCCAAGTAGGCGGCCACTCCAGCATACTCCAGACCATCTATTAGCTCTGCTTGCTGCAGTCCTAATAGATCCATTGTCATGGTACAAGCAACGAGCTTGATGCCCTGCTCTCGTGCCAACTCTATAAGCTGCGGCAAGGAAAGCGCATTGTGCTTTTTCATGACATGCCTGATCATCTGTGGTCCCAGTCCGACGAAATTCATTTTGGAAAGTGCTAGCTTTTTCGGTCCACGAGGCATGATCCAGCCAAAGGCTTTTTCGAGCATTCCTTTATTGGAGCGTATGAGTTCATCCTTACGCAATATATTTAGTCCCCAAAATGTAAAGAAAATAGTTACTTCATGATCATATGCCGCCGCTCCATTCGCAATAATGAATGCAGCAAGTGCCTTATCCAGCTCGCCGCTGAATAATATAATCGTTGTTTTGGGCTGAGCTTGCTCTTGATTCTCTGCATAAGTTCCTGCTGCTGTACTCATATAGAATCGCTCCCCATTGTTTCTCCTGCCCAGTCGGATATGCCTGAAAGCACAGATTTGACGTTTTTAGCTCCTTTGTCTGCCAACAAGCGGCAGGCCCTTTCACTGCGTGCTCCAGCTTGGCAGATCACTGCGATCTCTTCTTCCAAGTTAAGTTCAGAAAGTCTGTTCTCCAGTTCGCCAAGAGGGATATGTTTAGATCCAGGGATATGTTTAAGCGCGAATTCGGCGGGTTCACGAACATCGAGCAAAATGAAGTTCTCTTTTAAAGAACATTTTGCTTGTAGCTCTTCATGGCTTATCGTAGAAGAAAATATTTGCTCCTTCATCACTTCAGCCGGATTTGCTTTGCGTAAATAATGTCGCATTACATCTCCTTCTTGGAGAGTGCCCAAATATTGATGTCCAGTGTTTTTAGCCCAGCTCTGAAAATCGGCTAATGAACCTTTGTCAGTCGCTTGAACCTCCATAATCTTTCCGGGAACGAGGTCATTCATAGCCTTTTTTGTTTTTACAATAGGCATAGGACAAGCTAGCCCTTTGCAATCAAGAATATGATCTGCTTGGATATTGTTAATTGATGACATTCTATAACCTCCGCCTTTTTTTGTGGGTTAGTCTAGCACTATTTTCTTTATACATATACCCCTATAGGTATAAGAATAACGAGACTCGCTTCCCTTGTCAACCTAGTTAGCTCCTTTCGCTCAGAAACTAACGAATTTATGCCTTGTACTAACTAAAAGCAAACAAAAAAAGCCGCACAAAAGCGCGACTCTACTGCATACATAAAATTAATCGTCTATTTTCATCAGTTCTGGTAGATCCAGCGACATCGAGATATTACATAGCATGCCTCTGGCGAGAAAAAGCATCGTTTTTTCCATGGCTTGTTCAATATCTGCCTGCCGGAAAGCATTATAGACCGTCGTATGGATCTCACGTAGCCCCTGTTGCATCACGGTTACAACCACATCCTCACGGATCGTCTGCGCCTGCATTTGTAAGAGTATTTCATTGCGATAGTCCATCATAATTTGCGAATAGGCTGCAATCAGTTCTTGCTCTAACTGCTCAGACGAAGCCGAATGAATGACCTGGTGAAAAGAGTTTATGATGCGTGCAAATGAAACCTTCAACGCTTCAATAAGCAAAGCTTCCTTGGTAGCAAAAAAGCGGAAAACATAGGGCTGAGAAATATTGGCCCGTTCCGCAACTTTGGCCGTTGTAGCTCGATAGTAGCCCATCTCTGCAAAGACTTCGATAGCAGCAGATATGATTTCCTTTTGGCGATTTATTGATGTTGATGTAGCTTTAGCCATATTTTCTCATCCTTTGTTTGTTACATTTTCCTAGTAGTGATTAATCAATTACTAATTAGTATAAATGTCACACTCTAAAAATGCAATCGACCAAAAAAGTCGCCTCCCTAATCATGATGGAAACGACTCCTTTGGCACACTCCATTATGGCGTCATCGTGTTAAAGTATAACCGAACATAATTGACCTTTTGCGTTTTGATTTGATAAGAAAATACTAAATAATAACTAAGATCTGACGTGTTGTTGATCGTATAATTAGCTTCTGCTGTGCCGGATGTGTCTTTAGAGGTGTCAATTGTTTCTGTGGGCTGGCCTAGTTCGCTAATAACTTGATTAATAAGCAACTTTTTATATTGTGGGTCGAAAGAAGTAATTTCTGTAACTTTGTCACTTCCATCCAGTATGAGATCTGTATGATATTTGGCGTAACTTCTCATAGGGCCTGTAGAACCAGAATCGGATTTCCCCCATAGCTCGAACAACAGATCGCTGCTCGTTCCTAGACCAAGACCTTTAGGCAGATGAGGCAACGTCCCCTGCTTGGCTGCGCTCATTATAGCAGTCGCGGAGCCGTGTTTACTGTCAGGTGTGGCTGTACTACTAGCAGGTTTCTGCTGTGTCGAGGTTAAACCTTGATCAGACTTTTTTCCAGGTTTCTTGGAATTTTCTGCATCCGCACTAGGCTTACTGATATCTGTATTCGTCTTGTTATTGGGAGTATCTTGCTCATTTGTATTGATGTCTGTGTTCTGATCTGTTGAATTACTGGCAGATGGTGTGGCTGATTTTGTTGTAGATGGAGCAATTGAGCTTGCTTCTCCACTATTGCCGCATCCTGTCATTACAGCAAAACCGATTGCTAATAAAGCGCTGGTAGTAACTAGCTTGCAAGCTAACTTTTTACGATTGCGAGATTGATGTATAGGTTTCATTATAGATCACTCTTTCCTTGTTCTTGAGTACAAACCAAGTGTAACCGAACCTCGTTTCGAGAATACCTCTACTTGTATCCAACTTGTAAACAATAGCGTTATAAATTTCTAATACATCCTACCTGCGATCGTAAGCGCCTAGCTGTTGTTTAGAAAAGGCGTAAGGGGAGTCACTCTTCTTCAACCATATATTCCCTTTCACAATAAAAATGTATATAGCAAAAACAAAGTAGATTGTGCCTGCAATCCAGTCTATTGCCGTAGGAATGTCTCGCTTTACAATTTCATGGATATACCAGATTCCGACAGGGACATGCAGGAGAACTGCCGTACACAAACCGGGATTATATACAGTTTTTGCTTTGAGATTGACAACAATTCCGTGCCAGATGACCTGAAAAAATCCCATCAAAACAGGTGCGAGTCCAAGCCAGATTACGTGGGGAAACCAGACGGGGAGTAGATAAAATACATAGGCAATTGCCACATTAATGATCATCGCTGATTGAGTGTTCAAGGGGTAATGATCCGGGGCTTCACTTTTAAACAAAACATTGTTAAATAAACCCGCAAAATATCCGGGCCAGCGGTATTCTTCAAATTGGTGAAACAAAATAGCCACAAAGCTTAACCACAGTATGCCTGATAGATCCGATAAGATGGCTGAATTCATAAGCAAAACAATACATACAGCCACTCCAATGATGCCTCCTGCATCTTGCCAATATTTTCTCAAAAATTCCATGGTATTCACCCCTGAGATTTATTTTTGATCAAAATATCTTTCAAACAGCAGGTTTAATTGTTCCTCTATTGTAGGCATTTCCACAACTGCTCCAGATTCAAGAATTGGACTCATCAGTGCAGGCAGAAAAATGGCTCCGAATATTTGCAGCATCATAGCTAACAACCGCTCTGGCTGTTGCTCACCTGTTAGCTCCTTGATTGTGTTCTGGACCTTTAGAAACCCCATTATGTTTAAAAATCTTCCGTATTCCTGTTGAGATGTAAAGGGCGTGCTGCCCATCACAATAATTCGTGATAGTAGCTCTGGATATTGGCGAATGACCTGTAAATAGTTAAGTAAAAATTGTTTCAGTCTATCTTGCGGGGGCATCGCTGTATTGTCCAAAACAGAAAATGTGTGCTGAAAGCTGTTTAGGATCACTTCGATAGCTTCGCTGAGCAAATTTTCTTTGGAGCCAAAATAATAATTAACTAGAGAAATATTAGTACCAGACAGGTCAGCAATTTTTCGGATTGTAACCGCCTCGAAACCTTTCTCTTGGATAAACTCCAGCGTAGACTGTAGAATTTTTTCTTTGGTCTGTTGTTTTTTGTCTGGGTGACTCATCTTTTTCCTCCTCCTGTTTAGTTTAATCCTAAAGGACAAATGAAACGGACTACTTTAAGCAAAACAACAATTTAAGCAAAAATTAAAACGATATTTAAAACACTGTTTAAATTATTGTTTGAACTTAGCTTAGCACTTTACATTTCACAAAACAAGTAAAGATATGAGAATTAGGCTATGAAAAAACCCGCAAAACGAATCAGATCGTTTGCGGGTTGAGTGAAGTGAGATTAAGAAAAGACTAAACTAAATTGCCCAATTTCCTTTGCGGAACACAGCCTCTGTGCTTCCGTCTTGCAGTTCACCATCAATATCCAGCTCGGCTGAGCCGATCATAAAGTCAACATGAGTCAGGCTGACATTGGCACCGTTCTGGAGTAACTCCTCCCGGTTCATTTGTGTCCCATTTTCGATATTAAATGGATACGCACTGCCTAGGGCCAAGTGACAGGAGGCATTTTCGTCGATACCTGTATTATAAAAGATGCGATTGAGATTGGAAATCGGTGAATCGTGCGGCACCAGGGCAACTTCTCCCAGATAGCAGGCCCCTTCATCTGTAGCGAGCAAATGAGTGAGATGCTGCTCGCCGGATTCTGCTGTATATTCGGTGACCTTACCGTCCTTAAAGGTAAACGTAATGCGATCTACCAGTTGCCCATTTAAATTAAGTGGCATGGTACTTGTGATGTGGCCATTGACACCTGTACGCTTAGGCATTGTGAACACTTCTTCTGTCGGCATATTTGCCACAGTATAAATTCCTTGGGCGTTTTCGCCGCCACCACCACGCCAAATATGTCTTTCGGCCAATTCAATTTTCAAATCTGTTCCTGGTGCACGATAATGGAGGCTTTTATAGTTTTTATGATTCAGCTTGTTTTGTAGCTGTTCGAGATTGTTTAAATGTCCCTGCCAATTTTGAATTGGATCGAAGCCGTCTACACGATTCATTTGGAAAATCGTATCCCACATGACACGAATTCGGTCCTCTTCTGCTATATCGGCAAATACTTTATCTGCCCAAGCCTTCGTCGGCGCTTTAATCAGGCACCAGCTAATCTTAGCATTCCGCGTATAGTGAGCATAGCCTTCTCTCGCCGTAGCCGCCGCCTTTGTTGCGCGTGAAACGTGTTCCGGGTCAATACCTTGATATAAATCCGGGTTCGGCACTTTAATCGTTAGCGTAGCTCCACCCTCTTCGGCGAATTTCTCCATCATGTCTGCTTTCCAAGCAGGATAGTAATCAAAGCTGGCTTCGTCACCATGTTCAAAACGACTGCGTGTAATGGAATCGTCCTCAAACTCTACCTGTACATATTTAGCGCCTGCTTCATAGGCTTTGCTGACAATCAGGCGTGTAAACTCAACAGTTTCCAGTGGTGCAGTTACCAACAACGCCTGTCCTGGCTGAATGTTGACCCCTACTCTTACGACCAGTTCTGCGTATTGCTCCAACAATGATTCAAATGTACTCATTTTTCCACGCTCCTATTCCGTTTTGATTACACTAAATGATTTCATCACTATAGTACGGATTGCTTCTCCAAATCACGCAGCTCTACTCTCCGTATTTTGCCTGAGCTGGTTTTAGGGAGTTCCTGGATAAACTCTATTTTTCGTGGATATTTGTAAGGTGCCGTCCATGTTTTCACATGATGTTGCAGTTCCTTCACTAACTCCGGTGATCCTTCTACTCCGGCTTTGAGCACGATGAAGGCTTTTACAACATGTCCACGGATTTCATCCGGACTGGCTACCGCTGCACATTCCTGCACAGAATCATGCTTCATCAGCGCTTCTTCTACTTCAAAAGGACCAATGGTATAGCCAGAACTGATAATGATATCATCACCGCGTCCTTCAAACCAAAAATATCCATCCTCGTCCTTTCGAGCCCGGTCTCCTGTAACAAAATAATCTCCATGCACACTAGCTAATTTGCGTTCTGGATCATGATAATACGTATGAAACAATGCCGGCAGATCAGCACGCACTGCAATATCGCCCACTTGCCCTGGAGCCAGCGGAATACCATCCTCGTCTACGACCTCAACAAGTCCCGGTGCAATGGATTTGCCCATCGAGCCTGTGCGCAGAGGTGTGTCTCTTAGATTTCCAATAATTAGCGTACTCTCGGTTTGGCCGTAGCCATCACGAATCGTAATGTTGAACTGCTTCTGAAACTTGTTGATAACCTCCTGATTGAGCGGCTCCCCCGCAGAAACTGCGCTGCGCAATAGGGATAGATCGTATTGATCCAAACCATCCATTTTTGCCATAATTCGATATTCAGTTGGCGTACAACATAACACTTGGACTCCGTATTGCTGCAGCAACTGCAAATAACGACCCGGACGGAACGAACCATTATATACGAATCCAGTCGCCCCATTTCCCAGTACCGATAAAAACGGACTCCAAATCCATTTTTGCCAGCCAGGTGCGGCTGTGGCCCATACTATGTCTGAAGCTTGAATGTCCAACCATGGTGATGTTATCCGCAGATGGGCATATCCCCAGCCATGGCTATGTACAACAGCTTTAGGATTTCCTGTGGTACCCGAAGTATAGGCCAGAATGGCCATGTCGTCACGGTGTGTCTTCACAGCTTCAAAAATATCTTCTTGTCCTTCCATCAGCTCATCCAGCACAAGCCAACCAGGTGCATTTGCTGTGTGGTCCCCGGGGACTACAATGCGGTGAGCCAAAGCAGGCAAATCATCACTTATTTTATCTACTTCACCTGTTACTCCGGTCCAGGCAATGACTGCACGCGCTTCCGAATGGCGAAGGCGATATGCAATATCCTTGGCCCGCAGCATTTCTGAAGATGGGATGACAGCAAGCCCCAGCTTCAAGCATGCCAGATAAATGACATATGCAATAATACGCCGTGGTACTACGACCAGAACTCTATCTCCTTTGTTAAATCCCAGACTTGCAAGTCCACCAGCCAGCCGATTTGCCTTTTTCAACAGCTCTCCGTAGGTGATTTCTTCGTATTCCCCTGTCTCACTTAACCACTTGAGTGCGGTCTTACCAGCCTCATGGTGTTCCATTTCCGAAGTCATATTGTAATATTCAGGCGCAAGCCATTGTTGCTGATCAGTCAAGTTATACCTTCCCCTTTATACATAAGATAAGAGCAACTTCCTTTATGTAGTATAACACGTCTTAGTACCAGGTTCTAATACCAGAATTAATTTATTTGGAAAAAAATAAAATTTGTAAAACAAACGACAAAAAGAAAGAGCCTGAATACAGACTCTTTTCTTTACAATTATTGTAATCTACAACTCAATGTCTACCACTGTAGAAGCCGCTTCCTGCCCGTTTACGAGCAGCACAATTCGGTGCGCTCCCGCATAATGACGACGAGTTGTCAGGTCTGCGAACCGGTGTGTTCGTGTACCCGTTAGACGGGTTCCTCCAGGAACCGTTTTGTCAGAAAGCAAAAACAGTTTGCGTGAAACTTGTCCTCTCGCCTTTACAAAGTCGATGCCATATTCGATGCGAACTCGTACAGGTTCACCTTCTCGAAGCTGAAGCACATAGCTCAGTTCACTGTGATCCCCGATCTTTAATACGGCAGGGTCTGTGGTGAAAGAGGCTGCTGTGACCAGCGGCACCCCATCCGTATCATCCGCATAGCCGAACATGGCCATCACTTCAGGGATGGATTTGCGAATCAGGGATCGACAGCCATGACGCACAATCCAGTCGGTATCAGGATGTGCGCCCTTCCACCGTTGAGCCGTTGCGATGACAATATCGGGATGATCCTTGGCAATATCGTTCAGGTTGTTGGCTACACTTTTACGTACATACAATGATGGATCGGCCTTCAGCAGTTCTAATACAGCCAATACCGGAGCAGGATCACGTTTGAAGACAGGCAGCGCCTGTCCCCAAGGCAGCCGTGGACGACAACCTTCGCTGGCAAGACGGCGGACGTGTTCACTGGGGTGTCCCGCCCAGGTCATCATCTGCCGCATCATCCGTTCTGGTTCACGCAGGAGGAAGGGTCTCACAGCGAACTCCGCAGAGGATTTTGATGTAAATCGCTCCAGTGCATTCATGGACAGGTCCCAATGCTCTTCTCCCTGCCCATATACCTCTACGAAATCAGGGAAAAACAAGTACGGAAATCCGCTACAGTACTCATCAATGGCAAATAATATAGAAAGAGCTTCTTCATAACTACTGGGCAAAAACGCCCCTAATGTTAACGAAATACGCCGTATTCGTTCTTTTAGCTCCAGTTCTCCCCATTTTTTATCCATAACTTGATGGATAAATCCGTCAATGTCGAACGGACTGTATGCAGCCTGTACTCTTTCACCGAATAGACGAAGGAATTCCTCCGTGTACATATTTTTTAAGGGTTCAGCCATTGTATATCTCCTTTTAAATATGAATGTAAGCAAGAAGCGATGAACGAACAATATCTTCGTATATGATAACCATAAATCGTGACCCAGCACCAGCACTAAATGGGGTTAAGAGAATGGATATAAGACACATTAAAAAATGCCAAGTCCTAAGATTAGGACCTGACATTTTTCCATAAACACTACAAATCGAATGAGACTTATATTTTGTGTTGGACAAACCAGTCGGTAATGCGTTGCAGTCGTTCCACGCGAAGCTGTGGGTGCCCTTTACGTGAAAGCTCGTGACTCGAAGCTGGGAAACGGACAAATTGGGTGGGCTTTCCCAAACGACGCAATGCTGTAAACAACTGCTCTCCCTGCTCAATAGGGCAACGTAGATCCTGTTCTCCATGTAATATGAGCAGCGGTGTATTGATTTGCTGTACATAAGCCAACGGGGACTGCCTCCACAAAAGCTCGAAATCATCCCATGGATTCCCGCCAACTTCATCTTCCGTAAACGAGTATCCTATGTCACTCACCCCATACATTGACAGCCAGTTAGATATGGAACGCTGGGTCACAGCTGCGCGGAAACGATCCGTATGCCCGACAATCCAGTTTGTCATAAAGCCACCATAGCTGCCTCCCGTGACACCCAGTCTTTCTGGATCGATGAATGGGAATTTGCGTATAGCCTCGTCCACGGCGCTCAGTAGATCGGTGTAATCACGTCCGCCGTAATCTCCAAGGACAACATTGGTAAAAGACTGTCCATACCCTCGACTTCCTCCCGGGTTCGTATAGATGACTACATACCCCCGAGCCGCCAGCAACTGAAACTCATGAAAAAAGGAATTGGAATACATGGCATGGGGACCGCCGTGAATTTCCAAAATGGCAGGATAAGCCTCCCCCTCCTTAAAACCAGCAGGCTTCATCACCCATCCCTGCACGCGTCGACCATCCTCGACCTCCGTCCAGAAGCTCTCAGGCGCACTGATCTCAATCTCATCAAGCAGAGCATCATTCACTCGTGTTAGCCGTTCCTCGGTCCCTGAATGGATCGCAATCCGAAACAAATCGCCTGGTAAAGCGACATTGGTGGAAGCAGCAATGATATGCTGCTCATCCGAAGTAAGCTCGAATTGGTAAATTTCCCGTTCTCCTTGGGTTAAAATTTTAAAAGTTCCATCAAGCGCAAACTGATATACGTGCACATTTCCTTCAATGGTTACCAGCGTATACAGGGATTGACTGTCCGCACTGAAGCGTGGTGGTCCTACATGAAGATGTGAACGCATGTCGCTCATACCCGCATTACCGAGGTGAGCATCAAGTGTCTCACTAACGCATACTGCCGTCCCGCCACTGGAGGGAACCGTATACAGTCGAGTCTGAGTAGCGCCTTTGGCATGACGATCATGACCGTAAAAGGCAATCAATGTACCATCGGGAGAGAATGCAGCGCTCTCGATTTGAAGCTCGGAATGAGTCAGCTTAAACGGTACTGCCGCATTGCTATTAGAAGTCGCAGGAGCTACCGTAAACAAATCATTTTGCTTGCGTAAATCCGTATCCTCTTTGGAATGCTCCGCTATTCTAGCCACAAATAAAATCTGTTGGCCATTCGGTGACCAGACAGGCTCCGCGACATCATAAGCGCCGGATGTCAGTTGAACCGTGTGCCCTGAAGTCACATCAGTTACATACAAGTGATCACGAGTATCATCCCACAGCCCATAGCCGTCGAATTTAGCTTTTGTTCGATTAACCACTCGTCCCTCAAGCTGTGTCTCCTGCTTTCCTGCGTCGCATGTAGGACTTGACTGGTTCTCAGCAGTTTTAGCTACAAACGATATGCAGGCTCCATCCGGCGACCAGGCTAATGAACGAACATTGTTCCCTACGTGCGTAAGTTGTCGGGCTTCTCCCCCGCGTGCTGGAATAATCCATACCTGGCGCTTGCCGTCTGCCGAACGGAGAAAAGCAAGTTGTGATCCGTCCGGTGACCAGACAGGTGTTTCATCTTTCGTTCCATATGTAAAGGGTATTGGAGCTTTACCTTCGAACGGCAACAGCCAAATAGCCGAGTTGTAGTCTGTCCGTTCTTTATTAATACACTGCTCTACGTAAGCAATTTCGCCACTCGTGGGATGAACAGCTGGATCGCTAACCCAGTGAAATCGATATAAATCCTCAGCTGTTATACGGCGTTTGGTTGTGCCAGATTGCGAGTTGCTCAAATAAATCCCTCCTTAATATTGTCAGATTTGTACAACTTCACATTCAATTAATCCGATTAATTTTATATGAATTTAAATATACAATTACGTTACTCTTTTTATGTATCTCTGTCAATTTGTCCAAAACTCAAAGAACCCTCTCTCCGTCACAATGACTCGAAAACACCGCTGCTTCGGTTGCTTTCTTGAGAGAAGGTCATATCTGTTATCGTTCTTCTGTACCGTACGCATTAAAGCCAAGTTCCTCTGCAAGCACAGCCTGCCTGACGATATTTTGGAATTTCTACTGTGAACTCAGGCTTCTCCAGTGATCGTGTCTAATTTCGGTTAGCAGTCTCGGCTTCATTCTTTTCATGGATGTAGGTGGAGAATAATTCAGGATTCACTACTTTACGCAGTAAATGCATCGTCCCGTCCCCTGTTCCATGGTCAAAAGCATGGATACGTTCATATCCCCAACGCTCGTACATGGATAATAAATAGGGATGTTTTTCCGCAGTGGCTAATGTCACTGCAGGAGCTCCAACCTGATCACGAATAATCGTTTGTTCTACCCAGTTCAGCAGTTTTTTTCCATATCCTTTGCCCTGAGCAGCCGGATCTACGGCAAACCACATCACAAACGGAAGATCGGTTATAAAATTAAGGGCTCTATTTTTTAGATGACTAACGGTAGCCTGGATGACACCATCGACTTCCAGCACATAGCAATCATTATTTTTAATGTTTTCTTGAATGAGAGCGACGTCTGCCTGAGCGGCAGGCCATTTAAGCTCCAACTGCCGAATTGTTTCATACGCCTCATACGTTATATACTGCAATCTTTCTGCATCCTCTTGACGTGCCAGACGATAGATCTCGCTCATAGTTCCCCGCCTCCCTATAGTATTGTAATAATGTGCATAATTTTTTTCAACTAATCCTATATTTTTAATCAGAAATGAAAGTTAACATAACTGTAGCATGCTCACCATTCAGCGACAAATTAATTTTTTCTATACCTTCATTTAAAATAACAATATCCCTTGAGGGTTGGAAAGTCCGGAATTCAAATAAAAGCAAAAAAGCCCGAAAGCCGGGCTCCTTTACTTTCTAAGACCAATAGAATGCTGTCCCTGTCTCTGGGGCATTCAAACCAACCTGTACGCTGTGTTATTCCGCAGGGGCAACAAAGCTGCGTTTGGCAAACTCGCTGTCCAGCATATAAAAGGCATTGCTGTCTCTTTCAATGCGCTTAAGCTTCTGGATAACACTATCGAACAGAGCTTCCTCTTCGACTTGCTCATCAATAAACCATTTCAAGAAATGGATCGTTGCATGCTCTCGTGCATCGAGGGCCAAGTCAGCCAAATGATAAAATTTTTGTGTGTTTTGCTGCTCATGCTTGTAGCCATGCTCAAATACGTCCAGCATGGAATCGTAGCTATTTTTGGGCTCCGGTAATGCTGCCAATGTAGCGCGTCCTCGACGGTCGTTAATGTATCTATACAGTTTCATGGCATGAAACCGTTCCTCCTCTGCTTGTACCAGGAAGAAGTTTGCAAACCCATCCAGACTTTCACTAGAGCAATATGCAGCCATCGCGAGATATACGTGAGCGGAGTAAAATTCAAAGTTCATTTGCTCATTCAGAGCCTGTGCCAAATTGTCATTCATGTCTTAGGTCACCTCGGTCAGATATGTAATGATGTAACGTTCTTAGTGTACCATGAATTTGATCACAAAAAAACGGACGGAAGTGAATTCAGACACACTCACGTTCCGCCCGCCTTGCTCAACATTTAGTTCACAATCAAGGTTCCAGACCCCAGACACGTTTGTCGTTTATATACAAAGGTGTTTTGTCCCAATCTGTATAA
Source organism: Paenibacillus sp. JJ1683 (assembly GCF_053006485.1). Classification (NCBI taxonomy): domain Bacteria; kingdom Bacillati; phylum Bacillota; class Bacilli; order Caryophanales; family Paenibacillaceae; genus Paenibacillus; species Paenibacillus sp. JJ1683. The sequence goes on along the minus strand of NZ_CM129820.1, from coordinate 2,687,276 downwards.
GAGGTCTTGGTTGCATCATAGGAAAAATCGTCACTTTCGTTATAGTTGCTCCAATCCGTCTTGTTCATGCGAATCTGAATATCCCCCGTGTTTTCCCCTGCTGCCAGACTTCCCGCACCGGCTCCAAAGGAGATCTCCAAATAATAATCTGCCCCAGTTACGGCCTTATCCAGTTTCACAAACCGTCCCTGAACATTGCCGCTGCCCAATTGTGCATAATCACAGTGAAACTCCTGCCCCTTATCGCCATCTACAGTATAGTAGTATCTCAGCTTGACGTTTTTCAGATCAAGAGCCTCTTTACCCTTGTTTACGACACGGAAGAGTGGTCGAATCTGGTTATCTCCCGGGTTGGTGTCGCCCACACGGTATTGGGCAATTACATCTCCCTTCGCCGGAATCGGGGCTGCTGTTGGCTTGGCGCTGACCTCAGCAGAATCCGGGCTGGTTCCTAAGGAATTTGTTGCACTTGTTACATAATAATAAGTGGTTTCATTCACCACCCCTGTATCCTTGTAAGTGGCGTCAGTTACCGTTGCTACCGTGGTATACGGGCCACCACTGGTTGTGGAGCGCTTAACCGTGTAGCTATCAGCACCTGTCGCTTTGCTCCAGGTTAGTGTAACTTGTGCATCTCCTGCACTCGCCTTTACATTTGCCGGAGCTTTGGGAGCTGTAGGTTCGGCTGGTCCACTACCATTAATCAGACGGTCATACTCTGCATAAGCAGTTGCCATATCTACTTGGGACCAGAAACGGTGATACGTAAATTCTGGCGCACCTTTATCCCATTTTTTGGTCTGTTTGTTCCATGAAGTCGTGTATTTGTCTTTAAGATAGGACCATTGCGGATCTTTAGTGATATTAGGGCGGATGTCGCTATAGCTGGAATACGTACCATTCCCTCCCTTGGACGGATCAGACGGTGTAGCGTCTGTGCCTGGGATCGTGTTGCCTTGCCCAGTCTTACCACTCCATCCGCTCGGGATATATACTTCTTTAGTAAAATAACGATAATAATCCTCACGTGCTTCCTTCGTTGTAATTCCTATGCCGTCGTTATAGCCCCATGCTGCATCAAGCAAGGCTTTGGACAGATCTTTGGCTTCCTTGCCTAACTCGGTGTAGTCTCCTTTTTCAGCTTTTGTTCCGGCAGCAAAGAAGGTAAGCGCCTTCACATAACTGCCCAGCACTCCTGCATCCTGTCCTGGATTTTTGGTTACGACATGAAGATTGGCATTTCCTTTATGATTGGCAAATCCGCTCCAGGTTTCAGGCTTTCCACTCCATTCCAGATTGCTCGGCAGCCAGAACTCACCTTTAGCCGCTGTAGTGGCTACCTTCGGATTTTTGCCACCCAGAATACGCTTGCCTTGTGCATCCAAATAGTAACCCTGCGCATCAGTTACAGGCCGTTCGTTGGCAAATACATAGCTCTTGGACCAAGCGATCCAGTTTTCCGTCACTTGTTTAGCCATTTTAAACTGCTCAGACGAAGTGTCACCTTTCTTGGCCAAAATATAGTACAGCTCCGCAATCCGCTCGACAGGCCAAGCCTGCATGCCAAACCAGTTGTTGGACGGTGGATCTTGATATACAGGAGCCCCTGTATAAGCCATGCCATAAAAAGTGCTCGTACCAGATGGATACGCCTTGTAGGCACCATCCCAGCTATTCGTTGCTCCACCTGCAATGGCCCCCTCATCAGATTGCAGCCAAGTGTAAAATTCCAATTGGCGCTTGAGCGAGGTCGCCCAATCCTGTCCTGCCGTAGGTGAATTTGGGATCAATCCGCTATCCTTATCGGATAATGCATATGCAGCAACGACATTCTGGTAGCCCTGATGCGCATGGCTGGCACCAATCCGCCAAGCCCAGTTGCCGCTTTGGCCCAGTCCGCCGCCCCAAGCCGTATACCATGCCATTAGATAAAGACTGGCATCCTTGCCCGTGCCAGCAATCGGACTTCCATTGGAAGCGCTTCCTACTTTCTGGAAGTATTTATCGTACATGCCGTAACGCAAGAAGTCTCCCATCTTTTTCGCTTTGTCCAAATATACCTGGTTGTCATAACCGAGTTCTTTTGCCCAGTACATGGCTTGAACCGCCCGTGCGTCCGCATCCGTGGCATTCGTGTAGCGCCATTGCTGTGCAGGAGCATTATTTTCCTTGGTGAACAGGCTCATGAAGCCTTCATTAGGCTTGCCAAACTTGTGATTATCCTGCGATGGATGCGGTACGGCCTCCCAGACCGATTCCTGTTCCCCGCGCTGGAAGGTGTTCACATAGGTCGCCGTATGTGACGGATTCAGCAGATTGCCAAAACCGTACCAATTGTCTACATCCAGCAGCCAATGCATCAGGTAGGTCTGATTGTTGCCATAGGTTGCCTTCAGCTCAGAGTCCAGTGGGTCCTTGCCAGCACCGTACTGACCACTCAGACGGCTTGGGTACTGATCCGGCTGCGGATATTCTGCGGCATAAGTGGCAGGGCTGTTCGGATTATAGTTACTCATTGTAGGTTGCTCTTCCTTACCGTCACCCTCATTAACAGGAATGATATATTTCTCCATGTTGTCCCATGCCGATTCCAAATGACCCCAATCCCCGGTATAATGACCATAGAGAACTTCCAGCCACATCCAATAGCTGTATGCTTCCGAGGTCGTTAAGTGTCCATAGTCAGGCGCCTCACTCATAAGTGTTTCAACGGAATGATAAGGGATACCTTCTTTAGAAAAGTAACCGCTAGCTGGGTCCTTCAGTTGTTTATACATTTGCAAAAAGCGTGTTGATTCAGGGGTTGCGGCTGATGCACGGTCGGGTTCGGCCTGAAATAAACCCAAGCTTAACGGAAGTACCAAAATGGCTGACATGACCATAGAGACAGATTTTCTGAACACAGATTTTCTACTGATCACTTTTGCATTCATCCTCTCCATTATCAATATTGGCTTTACTCAAAATTTGGTTCCGAAAAAAGACAGCACAAAAAGACAGCGCCATCACCTCACTTTCCCGTTATAAAGGTGGAGGACACGCTGTCCATAGCTCCAAATGCTTCACATTGGCCCTGGCAAGAATATACCACACTAGTCGCCAAATGAGAGTCGAAAAATTCTATATGTTTAGAGTTGCACAAGGAAAATTGACGAAATCGATAGGAATCGGTACTATTTCACAAGGAGGCGTTAAAACATGAAAGTGTTGCTGTTGCTTGGCTGTATTGTGATGTTTTTAGCTGTAGCTCTGGGAGCATTCGGGGCGCATGCGTTGAAAAAAAGACTTTCCGCAGACATGATGAGCATATTCCAGACAGGAATTCAATATCAAATTGCTCACGGTTTGGGTTTGTTGCTGCTGGGAGTTCTTGCAGGCAACCTTGCCCATTCTTCTCTTATTGTAACCGCAGGTTGGGTTATGCTGGTGGGCATTCTTCTGTTTTCCGGCAGTCTGTATGTTCTTAGTGTGTCTGGTGTGAAAAAGCTTGGAGCCGTCACCCCGATTGGCGGGCTGGCTTTTTTGGCAAGTTGGGCCATTGTGATTGTGGCGGTAATACAAGGCTAAACAAATAAACAGAGACTTGGAAAAGTAGGCGCTTCCAAGTCTCCTGTATCATGGCCGATTTATTGATGAAGATGAACGCGTCTATGATTTCGTTTACACTTGCTGTGCTTTCTGAGCCGCGATCCGATGACCTTCGATATAGCGTTTGGATTGAGCCATTTCATGCTCCTGAGCAGCTTCCATAATAATATGGACCCCTGGCTTGTACTGCTCCAGCAGTTCCATATATAGAGCATAGTTCATGTCACCAAAACCCGGCGGTACGGTCTCGATCTCACCTGATGATGACAAACGTCGGTCTTTGGCATGTGCTGCGATAATCCGAGGTCCTAGCAGCTGAAAAGCTTCGCGGATGATCTCATCCTGTCGCGCCAGGTTTTCCGTTTTTAGCAAATTACCCGGATCAATCACAACACCAATGTGTGAAGACGGTACTTCCTCCAGAAAGGTAGCTAGCTCTGCTGCTGTTCCGACCAAATGATCGTTAGCAGCCTCTAATCCTACAAATACGCCCCACTTCTCCGCCTCATCTGCTAATTCTCGCACAACTTCTTTTACAACTCTCCAGTCTCGCTCCGAATAAGGGGTCCCATCCTCATTGCGTCCGACTTCAGCTGCAACCATTGGTGCTCCTAACAGACTTGCGTATCGGATCAGCTCTTTGAAACGCTCTACATTTTCACGTAACAATTCCTCATCCTGTACAAAAAAATGCAAATAGCACCCGAGCACTGATATGGATACTCCGTGCTTACGAAATTCCTCAGCGATAGACAATGCCAATCCAGGATTGAACTTGCCAGGTTTATTAAAATCGACATCACTGATCGCTCTCCACGGAGCGAGCTGAACATGAGTAAAGCCCGCTTCACCTACCTTTGCAGCCAACTCGCGATAAGGCAACTTGCCAAACAAATGTGCCAATACACCTACTGTCACTAAAAATCACCTCTTTTTATTTTTGTATTCTACTAATCGCCGTACTCAGCTCCAAGGACTCATTGATGATTTCTGTAATTCGTTCTACTTCATCATGAATAAAGAAGTGTCCTCCCTCAAAGGTAAACACACGAAATTGCTGATCCGTATGCTGTGCCCACGCCTCTGCATCTTGTAGGGCCACCGTGTTATCAGTCAGTCCTGTCAAGGCGGTGATAGGGCAATGTAAAGGCGTGGCTTTGCTCATATACTTATACATCTCGACTGCTTTGAAATCTGCTCTTAATACTGGCATAAAATAGTCATACAATTCCTGATTGTCAAAAATGGCTTCCGAAAGTTGACCATACCTCTGCAAATGCGTTCTGAACTGATCTGCAGGCAGATCATGTAACCACGGGAGATTTCTTGGGATATGCGGTGCCCGTCCACCCGAAACAAATAGATGAGCCGGCTGCCCATATCCTCCAGCCACCAGCTTATAATACAGCTCGAATGCAATCATCGTTCCCATGCTGTGACCGTATATGGCATAAGGATCACCAGGGACTAACTCATGGCTGATTTGATGCAGCAGATCCTCGCTCATCTCCTCAATACTATCCTTAAGCGGTTCCCCCGAACGAATACCTCTGCCCGCCAATTCCAAAGGGACAAGTTTAATCTGTGGAAGCAGCAGCTTTTTCCATTTGAAGCTGACTGATGCCGATCCGCCTGCATATGGGATGAAAAATAATGTGATAGGTGCCATTCTTGCAACCTCCTGTGTTGCGGAATTCTAACTTTTTTATTTTAGCATAAAAAGGTATATTTACCCATTTCAAATATTTTGCAAATTCGAAAAAGAGGGTTGACGAATTCAAGCACATTTTGCATAAAGCAGGAAATGTATTTCTTAAGGAAGAACTGCTGTATGTTTGAATATAATCATGTGTTGGGTCTTTTATTTTTCCAATTTGAGAGGAGTCCTGCGCCATGAAGTATGGTTTCTTTGATGATGCCAACCAAGAATATGTCATCACCACCCCTCAAACTCCGTATCCCTGGATTAATTATTTAGGTAATGAACGATTTTTTGGACTCATCTCCAATACAGGCGGCGGCTATGCATTTTATCGAGATGCTCGCTTACGTCGCTTAACACGTTACCGGTACAACAATATTCCTGTCGATAACGGTGGTCGCTATTTTTATATTTATGCTGATGGAGATTATTGGACTCCGGGCTGGATGCCGGTTAAAAGGGACCTGGAGCAGTATGAATGCCGTCATGGACTTGGATATACCTCAATTATGGGGGAACGCAGAGGGATTCGGGCTACGCAACTAGCTTTTGTGCCCCTATCCTTTGACGGCGAGGTCCACCAGGTCAAGCTTCAGAACACATCGTTACAAACTAAAAAGATCAAACTCTTTTCATTCGTCGAATTCTGCCTGTGGAACGCCTATGACGATATGACCAATTTTCAGCGTAACTTGAACACAGGCGAAGTTGAAATACAGGACTCTGTCATTTATCACAAGACAGAATACCGTGAGCGCCGCAATCATTATGCTTTTTTCTCTGCGAATCGTCCGCTGGCGGGCTATGACACAGACCGTGAAGCTTTTTTGGGTCTCTACAACGGACTGGATCAGCCCCACACCATCACCGCAGGGCAAGCGTCTAACTCGATAGCCAGCGGCTGGTCCCCTATCGGATCGCATTGCATTGAGATTACACTGGAGCCGGGCGAAGAAACAAGCTGTAACTTTGTACTCGGATATGTGGAAAACCCAGAGGAAGAAAAATGGGAGTCCCCCGGTATTATTAACAAAAAACAGGCTCATGCTATGATCGCGCAATTTGCGGATGAAACCGATGTGGACCGTGCGTTAAGTGAGCTGCGAAGTTATTGGAACAATCTGCTGTCTAAGTACACCCTTCAAAGTCACGATGACAAGCTGAACCGAATGGTGAACATATGGAACCCGTATCAATGTATGGTTACATTCAATATGTCACGTTCGGCTTCGTATTTTGAATCCGGTATTGGACGTGGTATGGGTTTTCGGGATTCAAATCAAGACTTGCTCGGCTTCGTCCACCAAATACCGGAGCGGGCAAGGGAACGGATTATCGACATCGCTTCTACTCAATTTGAAAATGGCGGGGCATATCATCAGTACCAACCGTTAACCAAAAAAGGAAATCACGAGGTTGGCGGTGGCTTTAACGACGATCCGCTGTGGCTTATTGTCGGTACCTCAGCATATATCAAAGAAACCGGAGACTTTGGCATACTGGAGGAACAAGTTCCCTTTGACGGGAATATAGATCGTGCCGCTTCGCTGTTTGAACATTTGAAGCGTTCTTTTTATCATGTTGTAGACAATCTCGGTCCGCATGGTCTTCCGCTCATTGGTCGGGCTGACTGGAACGACTGTCTGAATCTCAACTGTTTTTCTGCTACACCAGATGAGTCCTATCAGACGACACAGAATTTGGAGGGCCGCATAGCCGAATCTGTGTTTATCGCCGGACTATTCGTGTATACTGGACCGGATTTTATTGAGCTTTGCAAGCGCAGAGGTTTGAATGAAGAAGCAGTCACCGCTCAAGGACATGTGGATCGTATGCGGACAGCCACATTGGAGCATGGGTTTGACGGGGAATGGTTCTTGCGTGCGTACGACCATTATGGTAACAAAATAGGGAGCAAGGATTGTGAGGAAGGGCAAATTTTCATAGAGCCTCAAGGCTTCTGTGTAATGGCAGGAATTGGCATTGAAGAAGGCCTGGCTCATAAAGCTCTCGACTCTACACGTGATCGGCTGGAAACTCCCTACGGCATTGTACTACAACATCCGCCTTATTCCCGCTACTATATTAATCTGGGTGAAATCTCTTCTTACCCTCCTGGATATAAGGAAAATGCAGGTATTTTCTGTCACAATAACCCCTGGATTATGATGGCAGAAGCTGTCATAGGACGCGGTGATCGCGCTTTCGAGCTGTATAGCAAAATTGCTCCCGCTTATCTAGAGGACATCAGCGACATTCATCGTACCGAGCCATATGTGTATGCTCAAATGATTGCGGGCAAGGATGCGGTTCGTGAAGGTGAAGCCAAAAATTCCTGGCTAACGGGTACTGCGGCTTGGAATTTTATAGCTATTACTCAATCCATCCTCGGTATTCAGCCGGAATGGGAGGGTCTGCGTATTGATCCGTGCATCCCCAAATCCTGGGGAGAATTCACAGTCACCCGTGTCTTCCGAGGCGACACCTATGTGATTCATATCACGAATCCACAGCACGTCTCCAAAGGTGTAGCTACAGTTACCGTAGATGGCACTGTTCTAACGAATAATATTCTGCCGGTTGCAGGAGATGGAACTATTCACCAGGTAAAAGTGTTACTGGGCTAACGAGTTCGTGCCCTTCAAAAAAATTAGCTTCAACTTCACCACATAGTATCTTATAATACGAGAATGGCTATAGATACATTAAGTGTGGTGACATCATGAACAAGACAAAACGGCTTACTCAAACCATGGATTACAGAACAAAGCAAGCCCGCTGGGTGCGCAAAATGTTATTACTTTACTGGATGATTATAACCGTACATTTTATCGTCCAGCTGGGCAGCTACTTATTCCTTGATTATTCCGCTTCGCCTTATGAATTTTACGTTGGGGTCCTTATTGTTCCCACACTAATCATGAGTGGATCCAACTTACTTGCAGAACTGGCACATTTTAAATTTAACAGGTATTCTTTTGCAATTCTGTTTATGGCAAGCACCGTTATTTGTTGGATGATTATTCGCCTTAACTATGACATCCGGATTATTCCAGCGTTGTGCTTGTTGCCTATTTTCTCTTCAATCTTGTTCTTCAATCGTCGCTTAATATGGCTTTCTTTTGTATTGCAAGTGATCGTCTTCTTTCTATTGCTAGCAATAGATGGATCATTCCGCAGCTATTTGTCAGACTTTGATATCGTGGCGATTCCGACATTTTTGATTATGTCCACCTTTATTGCCCTCATTATTCAGGCCAGCGGCCGCGATTTGTTAGTGGATTTATACAAAACAAAGCGTGCTCAGCAGGAATTAATGATCAGTAACGCGATTATTAGTAAAATGTCCATGACTGATGGTTTAACGAAGCTATACAATCATTTGTCTTTCCAAAACTTTTATGAAAAAGCACTGGAATATGCCGAACAAGGCGCGATCATCCATCTGGCGTTAGTGGATATTGATAATTTCAAGAAGATCAATGACACTTACGGGCATCAGTTTGGAGATAAAATTTTGGAAGGCATCTCGCAAATTATTACAGAGCAGATTACAGCAAATGACATTCCGGCCCGCTATGGCGGTGAGGAGTTTGCTATTTTGATGTTCGAGCATACTTTTGAGGAAGCTTATCAGATTGTAGAGAACATTCGGCGTGAAGTGGAGAAAATGACCTTTCAGGAGAAAATGCAAATCGTTTCTGTAACCGTAAGCATTGGATTAAAAAGCTATACCGAGGATATGAACAAAGACAAAGATGTATTTTTCCAGGAGACAGACGACTATTTGTATCAAGCCAAGCGCTCCGGTAAAAATAAAATTGTTGCTCTTAACCATATCGCTTAATGTAAAAATGCATTTAATGCAACTCCGGCATATAGTTGTCGGAGTTTTTTTGTATGTAGAAACTTAAAATTGAGAAGAGTTGACAATTTTATGGATTGCAAACTAAAATGGTTACACGCGGAATGGTTATTTACTTACGAAAAATAAGCTTTAAGGAGATGGTTTTACATGTCAACACTCGTTATTGTTGTTCACCCTGATCTTGCGGAGTCTCGCATTAATAAAAGATGGATGCAAGAACTCAAAAAGCAATCCAGTGTGACCGTTCACAACCTGTATGAAGTATATCCGGATGAGCAAATCAACGTTGCCCATGAGCAAAAACTGCTAGAGCAGCATGATCGTATCGTTCTGCAATTCCCTTTTTACTGGTATAGCAGTCCTCCCCTGCTGAAAAAATGGCTGGATAAGGTTTTAACCTACGGCTGGGCTTATGGAAGCGAAGGTGACAAGCTACAGGGCAAAGAGTTGTTGATCGCCTTGTCTGCTGCCAGCGTGGAGGAAAACTATCAACATGACGGAAGAAACAGATATACGATCGAAGAGCTGTTGAGACCTTTTGAAGCTACAGGCCTTCTGATTGGTGTCAAATTGCTCCCTTATTTCGTGCAGTATGGTGCCGGAGTTTTGACAGATGAGCAGTTGGAGCAATCTGCACAAAAATACGTGCAGGCGGTTATTTCTTAATTTACACAAAATACCCCTTGGAAGGTGCCCACACCTGCTTGCCCTACAGCAGACGTTGGCTCCAACCAAGGGGCTTTGCTGATAGAATTACATTTACAGCGTAACCAAGTTGCTGGTTACCTGAGCCATGCTTTCTTTAATAATATTGCAGCCCTTGCTCAAGTTCTCCATACTTATCGTTAACGCTGGCATAATTTTAAGTACCGTATCGTTACGCCCAGCTCGCTCAATAATAAGCCCCTTACTAAAGCAGAGAGTTGCAACCTCCTTGGCGAAAGCTTCTCCCAGATGGGTCACATCAATTCCCCAGATCAGTCCCAAGCCGCGGATTTCAATAAGTGGATCCATTGTTTGGATATGTTCACGCAAGAACTGCTGAACAAAAGCTTCTTTTTCCTTCACTTGGGTTTCCAACCCAACCGTGTCTCTGAACTCCAGCGCCGCCTTTGCTCCGACAAACGCTAGCTGATTTCCACGGAAGGTGCCGTTATGTTCACCAGGACTCCAAATATCCAGTTCTGGCTTAAGCAGCAACAAGGACATTGGCAGACCGTATCCACTGATCGACTTGGACAAGACAACCATATCAGGCACAATGCCTGCTCGCTCAAACGAGAAGAACGAACCAACTCGGCCGCAACCGACCTGAATATCGTCAGCAATGAGCAAGATATCATGATCATCGCAAAGCTGTCGCAAATCACGCAGCCATTCGTTATCTGCAATATTAATACCGCCTTCAGCCTGTATCGTTTCCAAAATAATCGCAGCAGGCTTCTCCACACCGGAATGAGTGTCTGTTAAAAGCTGTTCCATGTACAAAATGGTATCCATTCCGTTAAATGTGCTGTTATAAGGTATAAAGGTAACATTATTCAGTGGGACTCCTGCGCTCTCTCGCATGGAGTTATTGCTGGTAATCGATAAGCTACCGAGCGACATACCGTGGAACGCGCCCATAAAAGCAAAAACACCATTTCTTTTTTTTACCTTACGCGCAAGTTTCAGTGCTGCTTCCACCGCATTGGTTCCCGTCGGTCCGCAAAATTGAAGCTTATAATTCAAGCCCTTAGGCCGGAGAATACGCTCGGAAAAAGACTCTATAAACTCTTGCTTGGCCGTGGTGTACATATCCAGACCATGCATGATCCGATCGGAGGTTAAATAATCTAGTAACCGGTTTTTCATAAAGTCATTATTGTGCCCATAATTTAAAGCCCCTGCACCGGCGAAAAAGTCAATATATCCCTCTCCTGCCTCCGTGTACAAAACATCGTTTTTCGCTTTGTTGAAAACAACTGGAAAACTCCTGCAATAAGACCTTACATTGGACTCCAGTGTTTCGAATGTGTTCATAAATATTCGTCCTCCCGCTGACCTGATTTTTGAAAAATACAAGCATGGAAAGCAAAAAAAGTGTAAATATGTAATCTAAAATGAGTAGACAGTCTGAATTCACAATGGGATATCCACACCATAAAATCTTGAGTACGATCACAAGAACATATAGAGTACAAAAGAATACAACAGAGATGCACATTGAGAGTAAGATGAATAGAAGATTAAATAGTGGGGTTTTCTAAGAGGTCTGTCAGAGGATGTCAACTCCTATGTAATAAAATACCATAATTTTCATTAAAGTCAATGCATGTTTCTGAGATCTTTTGTTAATTTATTGTAATTTTAGGACATTTCCTTGCAGTATATTGTTAAATAAATATGAAATATGACGTAATATAGTAATAAATCTCAAAAATAGTACATTTTCATATCAAATAGATATATATCTAGATCGTCCGGAGACTGGGTTTCCATAATAAAGCTGAGCTTTTGACAGACTGACCAAAGGAGTTTACTCTATCAAAAGAACTTGCTAAATTTAAAAATAGATAAGGAAACACATCATGTCTAATGTTTTGATTATTGAAGATGATAATATGCTGGGTGACACTCTCTCCTTATATTTAACAGGGGAAGGCTACCACGTTACACGAGTGGAACAAGCGACTGAGGGTATTGCCCGACTCGATAGGGTACAGCCCGATATTATTTTACTAGATCTGTTGCTTCCAGATTTGGATGGCGTGAATCCCTGCCCACTGATACGCAAGCATACGGACGTACCAATCATCGTGATTTCTACAGAAAACGACATTTCAGAGCGCATTCGTACACTTACGTTGGGAGCAGATGATTATATTTGCAAGCCTTTTAGTATGCAAGAGCTCAAAGCACGGATCGAAGCTCTTTTCCGTCGGATCAAAATCACACGCTTGCAAGGAAGAGGCATTTCACCTGTAGCTGAACCTGAAACAGGCATTACTTTGGATCTGGCGAGAAGAATGGTTACCGTTAATGGTCAGATGGTAGAGATGACCTATTCGGAATTTGAGCTAATGAAGCTCTTTTATACGAACCGAGGAATTGTATTTAGTAGATATGCCTTGATTCAGGCTCTCCGTGGCACAGACTCCTTTATTAATGAGAGGGCAGTGGACGTACATATTAACCATTTACGTAGAAAGATCGAAAAAGACCCCAAGAAACCGCAATTGATTAAGACCATTTGGGGAATCGGTTACAAATTTATGCAATAACGCAGCTAGATCCAGGGAATGGATGATTTAATTTGATTAATCTCCTTTTGAACCCTACTCAGTTGCTCTCTCCAGTCTGGATACAGCTCTCCCCCTGAGGTTTCATTGCTGCGCTTCAATGCTTTCTCCAGCTTTATCACCTTTGCCAGCAGCTCAGTCGCGCACAGATTCCCCGTTCCTCCCTTCAGCGAGTGAATTAATCGAAGAGCAGAAGATAACTGACCATTGTCCATTTTTCTCACAACTCTTCTATCAAGATACTGGTATTCCTGTATCCATTTATGTAGGGCAAATTGAAAAATATACACCTTGCCATCCATACCGGCTATCGCTTTCTCCGCGTGAATACCATGTAATTCTTGCAGCCAAGCTAAATGAATCCAGCTATTTAACATTCTTGTTGCGGTTAATTCATGTACAGGCTTGAGCAGCACATCATTAATGCCTGCACGTAGACAAACCTCCTGCTCAGGCTGCACAGCATCCGCGGTAAAAGCGATAATGGGGAGTCTGTTAAAAGCTCTGTTTCTTCGAATATGTCTGGCCGTCTCAAAACCATCCATTTCCGGCATATGCAGATCAAGCAGCACCATATCCCATGAGCACCGCTCCAGTAATTCTATAACTTCTCTTCCATTTGTGACTATCGTTACCTCAAAACCACGCTCTGCCAAAAACTCAGTGATCACTACTTGGCTAATCTCGTTATCCTCTGCTATGAGGATTTGATATTTTTGTGTTGAGACCCCAACTTCATATTGGAGGTCCATTGTTGCAACAGCTTCCAGACTATGATTATCTACAGACACTGGCTTTTCCTGCTCAGGTCTCAAGCGGAGCACCTCCAGAAGAGCGCTCCGGGTTACTGGCTTAGACAAAAAGGCATCTACCCCCTGCTCTGTAGCTTCAGCAGCTACTTCTTCCAACTGGAACACGGTTGTAAGCCCAATGACCTGAGTCATTTGCTTATCCAGTATATGAAGCCAATGCCTGCGTGATTCAAGCTCTCTAAAGTCTTCCATCCCCATATCAATCATAACCAAATCAAAATGTTCACCCTTTTGAAAAGCGTCTGAATATTCCTGTAAGGATGAAACGGTGAGTATTTGTAGCCCCAAATCTTGCAGTAGTTCGCTCAGGCTGTGGCTCACCAGTTCATGCTGTGCAATGATTAAGGCTTTGCCGTTGACTGGTTTTTCCAGCTGTGTGCTTCTCACATTAAAATCCCCTATTTCAAGCTCCACATTAAAGTAAAATTGACTATACTCTCCTAAACGGCTTTTCACTTCTACGCTACCGCCCATTGCTTCAGCCAATTGCTTGCTAATAGCCAAACCCAGCCCGGAACCCCCATATCTGTGGGTAGATGTACTCACTTGCATAAAAGGGACGAATAGCTTGTCCATTCCCGTCTTAGAAATGCCTATGCCCGTATCTTCTACCATAAAAGAGACACTCACTCGTCCGTCCTGCTGGCCTACCATTTTTACCTGTAACAATACATGTCCCTGGTCCGTGAACTTAATGGCGTTGGTCAGAAGATTTAAAAGTACCTGTTCCATTCGAAGCGGATCTCCCTTGAACCTTTTAGGTAATTTCGGGTCCACTATGAAAACGATCTCTACTTTTTTATGTTCCAGCAAAATCCCAACGGTATCTGCGAGATGCCGAAGCATGTTTTCCAGCTCAAATTCCGCCTTTTCCAGTTCTACCCTACGGGCCTCCATTTTAGAAAAATCCAAGACATTATTGAGCATGGACAAAAGAGTACGCGAGGAGGCGAGCAGCTTATGGAGGTAATCATTCTGAACGTCAGTCAGTTGAGTCTTACTCAACAGCTTTGAGAGGCCAATGATGCCATTCAGCGGCGTTCGAATTTCGTGGCTCATATGAGCTAGAAAAATACTTTTCGCATGGTTAGATTCACTCATCTCCTTTCTTTTCTGCTCGGAAGCTTTATACTCCGTAATATCCAATACATGACCGATGACATATCTGGTGAGCCCCTCGTCCCTGACAGGATGCAAGGTAATTAAAGCTGAATATTCCCAAAACTCCAATTCAAATACGGTCCGATCACCGAACCAAGCCTGTTTGTAGTATTCGTTAAGCTGCTCCAGTGTTTCAAAGGAAAGCTCCAAAATATCCCCGATACGCTTCACATGCTCCCATTTATTGAAATTGACTTGCAGATTCAGACCCATGCGCTCCAGCAATTCACCATCAAGCAGCATATAATAAAATTCATCCCCCCTTTTCTCCAGCCTGAAGGTAAAGCCAGGTTGAACTCGAAGTAAAGTTAGCAGATCATGATTTTTGTCAATCGAACGCTGTCCATTTGTATACCTGGTGGGGATTAGAGCCTGCCCAAACAGAGTCATGAACAATAGACCAATCCCTATTTCCAACCCGCAGGTCAGCAGTGTTCCATCACTTATGCCAAAATATAAGAACAGAACTCCTGCCAGCCCGTATAAGACGCCCGTGAACGCCTGACGAATGAGCTGACGCTGAAAAATCAAAACTAATAATAATATCACGATCGTATATAGCAACAAATCTCGAACCAAGTGTTCGTCCTCCTTGTAATCTCCCATACGTTGTGAGAAGCTGTATCGGAAATATAAAAAAACTCAGGACAGATTCCTTATGCCATTAGGCTTAAAGAACTGTCCCGAGCATTCATTGTACTATAGATTCCATAAGGTTCAAGCTCATTTTAATATTTGAAACGACTGATCATCACCTTCAAATCAGCAGCCATATTGGAAAGCAATTGAGCAGAGGCTGAAATTTCCTCCATGGAAGCCAATTGCTCTTCTGAGGAGGCGGCCACTTCTTCAGATGTAGCGGCATTACCGGTTGCAATCGTCGCCAGCTCATTGGCTGTCGCTGCAATCTCTTGTACACTGGCTGAGATTTGCTGGGCTATCGAAGCAACCTCCTCTACCTGAGGCGTGGTCTCTCGAATGCCTTCCATCGCATGATTCAGCTTCACAATGGTCGCTTTGGAAATCTGTAGCCCGTCCTTCACCTCAGTCGTAACCCTATCCATCGTCTCCACCGTAGTTTCGGTTTCATGTTGAATTTCGCCAATCAAGTTGGCAATCTGGGTGGCAGAACTCTGAGACTGTTCTGCCAGCTTACGCACCTCATCCGCGACGATGGCAAAGCCTTTACCATGATCACCTGCTCTGGCTGCCTCAATAGCTGCATTCAACGCCAACAGGTTCGTCTGATTGGAGATATCGCCAATGACCTTCGTAATTTCTCCAATTTCATGAGAGCGGGCTTGCAAGGTTTGAATCATCAGGTTGGAACGCTCTACTGACTCGTGAATAGAATTCATCTGCTCGCCTGTCTGCTCTACAGATTTTCGTCCTTCCTCAGCTTGCAAGGCAGATTGTCTGGCCAGATCCGCTACTGAAGTCGAGCGTTCAGCGATTCGAGTGATTCCATGTGCTATTTCATCCAGTGCCACCGAGTTATTTTCCAGCCCCATAGTCTGCTTCTCCGCACCGCTAGCAATTTCTTGCACGGCTTGGGACACCTGCTCACTTGCAGCGCTGGTTTGTTCCGCGCTTATCGTCAGCTCATTCGAAGAAAGAGCGACGTGATCTGCACTGTTTCCTACATTCTGAATAACAGATCGCAAGTTGTTCTGCATATTCTGAAAAGCTACTCCTAATTGTCCAATTTCGTCTTTGCTCATGACTTGAATGTCCTGTGTCAGATCCCCGGCACTCACATTTTCCGCCTGTTCTTTAAGTTTTAAAATCGGTTTAATGATGGAACGGATCAGGAAATAAACGATGATAGCACCAATCACAAGACAACCAACAATGGTAAGCAAAGTGCTGATCAAAATCGGCTGAGCTGCTTCATCGACTTCAGATAAATAAAGCGTTCCGCCTATCTTCCAGCCTGTCAGCTTATTGGTCGCATAGTTCATATACTTGAGCTGACCTTCATATTCATATTCGTATTCACCAGTATCGCTTTGAAACATGCGTGATTCAATATCTGTAATTTTGGTGCCTGCTGTCTTCGTTGGATGAACAATGTAAGTATGGTTGCTATCCAGCAATATGGCATAACCCTCATGGCCTACTTTAATATTGTTCAATGTATCTTTAATACCACTAATTTTCAGGTCAATGCCAATAACACCCGATCCATCTGTCGTTGCTCTCGACACCGTAACCGTCATCTGCTTTGAATCTGCCGAAAGATAAGGTGAACTAATCGCTGTCTTTGTTGGTCCCTTTATCGCTTCATCGTACCAAGGTCTGATACGTGGATCATAATTATCGGGTAATTGCTTTTGTGGATAGGTTGTAATTTTAGCGTCTTTCGTACCATAATAGATGGATTCTGCTTCTGGGTGAAGTGCAGCATATTGCTTAAACAACTCTTCCAGTTTAGCTGCTTGTTCCTCCGTCTCGATCCGATTGCCTTTTAGTCTTTCTGCAAAATATTCTGCATCATGTATCTTGGGCTCAATGGCACTATCAATGATAAAATTTGTACGAATTATAGCCTGCTCGGCGCTCTCTTCAATCTGGTTTCGAATCTGCTGACTAGCGCTCACAAACGACAGAGCACCCACGATCATGGATGGTATGATCAAAAATGCAATAAAGGCCACCATTAGCTTTGTTTTGAAATTTTTACTGAGCATCCTCGACACCTTCCGTTTTTTTTCTGAAAACTTCTTCATTACTAAGCATCTCCATTTCATCGCCAGAATTTTGTAACCTATGGTGAACCGCTTCGTCTTATCGATGATGACAGGTCACCTGACAGATTCTCTCTCACGTTTTTTCACATCTCTTGCTGAAATGCTTCGATATAAAAAGATATAAACACGCTAGTTGAATAGGTATATGTACTTATTTTTGAGCGCCACAAGGCTGAACGGAACCGGTTCTTTGATATAATATACCTAAAAATTATTAAAAAAAATGCAATGTAGATGTTAAGAAAATGTTAGTTTCCCCACACTATACCTACCTCTTTACATAAAATAATCCCCTTGAAGGTGGCACACATAGGCTCATTGATCGAAATCACCATATGCTACACCCGCAAGGGGATTAAATACGCTTTATTCCATTCTATCCAGCAAAGCCTTAAAATCGTCGATATGGGTGACCGGTGCCTGACAAGCAAAATGCTCACACACATATACGGCTGGTTTGCCATTCACAAGATCGTAATCATGGATATAAGGAGCTAATTCTGCAATCTCCGGCTGTCCTTTATCCTTAAAAATAACAACCATATCCGGCCTAAAACCAGCTTGAACCACCTGAACGAACTGGGCAGTCTGCGGATCATCCCTTTGACCCACAATGACAATCTCTCTAGTCTTTCCCGTCGCATACAACAACGCGCTGAGCAGCGCTGAGTAGCCTGAGGGGTAATGAGCAACCATCCCGCCAAAAGCCTTAAACTGCTTGGCTGCATAGTCTTCCAATCGAGTTTCCCCCGTTAGCCGCGCAAGCCGCACAAAATTATGGGCCGCAATGCTGTTACCCGACGGAATCGCACCATCATAAATTTCTTTGGGTCTGGATATCAATTGTTCGCTACCTGATCCGGTAAAGAATAATCCGTCCCGTTCTTCATCCCAAAACAGATCAATCATATTCTGATTAAGCGTCAGTGCCCGCCGTAGATATTGCACATCAAAGGTCGTCTGGTACAACTCGATCAAGCCCCACACATAAAAAGCATAATCATCTACATAGCCGGGGTAAGCTGCCTGACCGTCCCGATACCGTGCCAATAGGCGTCCATCCCCCCGTCTCAAATGGTTCCACAAGAACGTCTCTGCCTTTCGAGCTTGCTCAGTATATCTGGTATCTCCAAAAGCTTGCCCCGCCTTGGCCAAAGCAGCAATCATCAACCCGTTCCACGAGGTCAAAATCTTGTCATCCTTTTGAGGATGAACCCGCTGCTCCCTAGCAGTAAACAGCTTGGCCCGTAGCTCACTGACCCGCTGCTCTAGCTCTGGCTCGGTCAAGTCATGCTTGTTCGCATAGGCTTCCAGATTGATATCAATCAGGTTTGGAATATTGTGGCCTTCAAAATTACCGTAAGGTGTGATTCCGTACAAATCGTTGAAAAAAGCGGCATCCTCATCGCCCAGTACAGACTTTATCTCGGAGTCGCTCCAGACGTAAAATCTACCCTCTTCTCCTTCAGAATCCGCGTCCTCTGCCGAATAAAAGGCGCCACCTACATCCGTCATGTCTCTTGCGATATATGTAAAAATTTGTTCAGTGATTTGTCGATACAGTCTCTTGCCTGTCACCTGCCAAGCCTCTGTATACGTGATGGCCAACAAAGCGTTGTCATACAGCATTTTTTCAAAATGCGGCACCAACCATTTCTCGTCCACTGAGTACCTTGAGAATCCCATGCCTACATGGTCGTAGATTCCGCCCCGTGACATCGCATCCAGCGTCTTCTCTACCATTTCCAATGCCTGTTGATTCCCCGTATGTTGTGCATATCGCAGCAGAAAAGACAAGTTATGTGGAGAGGGAAACTTCGGCGCTTCTCCGAAGCCACCATATTCACGATCGAAGGTGTGACTGTATTCATGGAAAGCTTTATTCAAGCACTGCTCATCCAGTTCACCACGATAACCTGCAAGCAAGTCCTGTCGTTCATGCTCGGTAAGTACCTGCTCACTCAGCTCCATCAGCTCATCCGGCTGTTCTTTCCAGCGGATTCCCACCTTACCCAGCAACTCCAGAAGTCCGACACGCCCAAACTTCTGCTCCTTGGGCAAATACGTACCCGCAAAAAAAGGCCTCTGATCCGGCGTCATCAAAATCGTCAGCGGCCAGCCCCCATGCCCCGTCATCGTCTCACAGATAGACATATAGATATGATCCACATCCGGACGTTCCTCTCGATCCACTTTAATGGATACGTAATCCCGGTTTAATACCTCAGCTACCTCTTCATCCTCGAAAGATTCTCTCTCCATTACATGGCACCAATGACAAGTCGAATAGCCAATCGACAAGAAAATAGGCTTGTTATCACGCTTAGCAATTTCAAAAGCTTCATCTGACCAAGGGAACCAGTTTACCGGATTGTAAGCATGTTGCAATAGATACGGTGACTTTTCCTTGGCTAATCTATTCGGTTTGCTGCTCGTTGACATGGGGCATCACCACTTCCGTAGTTGGATTTTATGCTCGGTATTATTTTACCCTAAATGGTTGGTAAAAGTCGGAAGAACAGAAAAAAGATAATGACCTTTTATCGAATCTATCAATTAAGTGTTTATTCAGGTCATAAGTAGGTATGAAAAAGCACTGATGGGTATTCTCCAACAGTGCTTTGTTTACTGCAATCGTACCTTATTAGCCTTTAGCATTATACTCATTAGCGTTTATATCAAATATGTTCAGAGCTTTCAGTAAGGCGTATTCACTTGTTCTGGTCCCTTCTTTTGAAAAATGCGCATCTGGAAAAGCGGGGGACATATGATGGTACCCGGGATAAACATGTAATTCCACTAAGACACCATCAAAGACCAGTTGTTTAGCAAAAGATAAGGCTTCATCAATAAACAAATCAACGGTACCTATATTTATATAAGTCGGTGGTAACCCGGCCAATGACTTTGCACGGGCTGGCACATAATACTCACTTACCTCCTCAGAACCCGGTTCAATCCCCAATACAGATTTCCAGCCAAAATAATTACTTTGTTTTGTCCAAATAAACTCTCCTGCGTATGGATGCTCCGGTGCGATACTTGTGCGGTCATCTAGCATTGGCCTCATTAATCTTAGATGATGGATTTCGAATTCCTTCTGATCGCGAATGTACAAAGCTAAGCCAGCCGCCAAACCACCACCAGCGCTACTGCCCCCGACGGCAACTTTCTGAGTATCTATCCCTAACTCTTCCGCATGTTCAATACACCATTTTAGTCCCGAATAACAATCCTGTAACTGACTTGGCTGTACATGCTCTGGCGCTAGGCGATAGTACACAGATACACAACAGAAACCTTGTTCTGCAGCAAGAGCTGCATTAGCAGGACGATCCACGACTGGACTTCCTAAGACCATCCCGCCTCCGTGTATGGAATAATACAGAGGCATCTTATTATGCTTTGATTGTTTAGGCTTAATGATTTCTATTTGAATATCTGGACCACTAAAACAACTTGGCACAATCTTTTTTTCTAATGTAACAGGGAATATCTGCGTTACATCTAATGGTTGCATCATCTGAGATTGGCTTTTACGTGCTTCCATTAGTGTAGATTTGGTAAGATCGGTTGTTGGTATTAAATCAACTGCACTGATAATTTCTGGATCAATCAGATGTCTACTTCTACTTTTTTGTTCCCCCATGGTAGTCGTTTCCCTACTTTCTTGTTTCAATGACAATAAATCAATACATGTTTCCCTTCATTTATTCAGAATCGGCACCGTTCCAAATCCGTTGTTTCTGTCGTTTATATTCATATTTTAAAGATTAAAATAAGCTTTATAAATGAAAACAACGAGTTAGAATCATTTTTGACATAAAAACAATAATGAAAAAATGAGGTGCAATCCAATCTTTTGCCAAACAAAAAAACGTGACCGGATTGGTTTTTCACCGCGATCATCCAGTCACGCCCTAAGCTCACCATTTTATGAGCCAAAACTAAATTTATTGACGCGAGTATAGCACCACGCCACTTTGCAAATAGGTGTTTTTTATGTCCACTTCATGGGGTATCGATCGATATTCGCTGGCGTATCCCCCTACTTTTTATGTGAATACACAATTTTTTTAATGGTTTCGGTAGAGAGAAAAAACTCCTTAGCTAATTGCTCAATACTGCTACGATTTTGAAAAGCATTTCTGATCGCGGCATTTCGCTGTTCAAGCAACCTTCTCCCGCCACTCAAACTGCCCCAATCCATATATTCCGTTTTTGGCTTAGGAATATACAGAGTCTCTCCTTGAACATATTTTTGAATTTCCATAATTAGTTTTTGAGGTAAAACTTTTGTAGCATTCGTATATCTCAATTTTGCTCGCTCCTTATTTTGATTTTTTAAAATAAGGTGCAAAGCCAAAAATATTAAAAAAGCTTGTTCAGCGTTAAAAAATTGTTTCGCCCCATACAAAGTAACGCTTTCTCAATAATTGGCTTTGCATGAGTGTAAGAAGTCACAGACAATCCCAATAGATTCTCCATCAGTAGGCACCCCCTTTTACTTCGCAAGTATAGCATAACTCTGCTCACCTGATCTTCATCCATTTACGAGGTGCTGTCGGGACGCTTTTTTTGCTCGACTCTTGTTATTCGTAAGCCGATGTTTTATATTGACATAAGAGTAGGTCAAAAACAAAAGAGGTGAACGGACGAGATGTCTCCACGAACGAAGGAACAAAATGAAGAGATCCGGCTACGGCGTCTGGCGCAAATCCGGAAAGCGGCTGCCGATGTTTTTTTGAATAAAGGGCCTTTACTGGAAATCCGTGATGTGGCCGTGCAGGCGGGACTCGGCTATGGCACGGTATACCATTATTACAGCAATAAGGGCAATTTGCTCCATGATCTGCTATGGGACGCCTTGGAGCGGACCAGGGGATGGCTGAATACCCCACAAGAGACTCCGCTGGAGGCTCAACTGAAGACCCCACGCGCATCGGCTTCGGAGGAGACGCCGGCCGGCGGGCATTTCGGCTTGGCTACGGCGGCGGATACCGGAAACTCGGCTGCCACGGATTCCCAAAATGGAAGCCGCGACACGGCCGCTGCCGCAGAGCTTGGCCCCGTCGCCGCCGCTGGCGTCCGGCTGCTGCAGCTTTGGGCGGGGGACCACGCCCTGTACCTGCTGCATAAGCTGGCCGGTGAGGGCTTTGCCTCGCTGCCTGAAGCGCGCTCGGCCCCGCTCTCAACCGCCTTTCGCCAGGAAGTGCTCGCGCCGCTTGCCGTGCTGCTGGAAACCGATCGTGCGGCGGACGGGACTGCCGCTTCAGGCGGAAACGCGACAGAACCACCGTATCAACTACACCGCGCGGAAATGCTGCTGGCCGCCTTGGTCGGCTGCGCCTCGCTTTCGCTTCGCCGCGGAAAGCTGCACGAAGAGGCCTGGGATATCGTCCGGTTTTTAAAATTATAGAATGGATAAGGAGCGAACAAGCAAAGATGATCATTTTAAAATCACCTAGAGAAATCGAAGAAATGAGACCGGCGAGCCAGATCGTTGCGGACTGCTACCGCGAGGTGGTCAAACTGATCCAGCCTGGGATCACCACCCGGGAAATCAATGACTTTGTTGCCAGACACATCACTAAGCTGGGCGGCAAGCAGTTTACGAAAGGGTACAACGGTTTCCCTGCCGAAACCTGCATTTCGGTCAACGATGTGGTCGCCCACGGCATTCCTTCGAACCAGGCGCTTATGGACGGCGACTTGTTGAAGCTTGACATCGTTGTGGAATACGGCGGATGGTTCGGCGATTCGTGCTGGTGCTATGCGGTGGGCAATATCGGGCCGGAGGCGCAAAAATTAATGAAGGTGGCAAAGGAATGCTTGGACTTGGGGATCGCCCGTGCGCTCCCCGGGGGCCGGCTCGGCGACATAACGTCGGCGATTCAACAGCATGCGGAAGCAAACGGCTTTTCGGTCGTACGCGATCTGCTCGCGCACGGGATCGGACGGAGCCTGCACGAGGAGCCGAGCTACGAGCATATCGGCATAGCTGGTAAAGGCATTCGGTTAAAGGAAGGCATGGTGTTTACCATTGAACCGATGATCAACGAAGGTACGTTTCGTATTACGATCGACGACGATCAATGGACGGCGAGAACGGCCGACGGCAAGTTGTCGGCACAATATGAGCATACGATCGCAGTTACACAGGACGGCCCACTGATTTTAACGGCCCAGTAAGAATAAAGACGAACAGTGGGAATGCGTCATTTTAGGAATAAGTCGCTACCCCGGCCTGCTTGGCCTTTCGGAATCCGAAACGCGAAAAAGCGCTGGTCCCAGGCTGGAACCAGCGCTTTTTTACATGGTTTGTATCTTTACCGATTTACGAAAAACCATATTGTTATGCGGTTTTTTATTATGACTTTGGTATCATGTTACGGATTTACACTCTCTCTTGGCTAGCCTATCTTGCATGTATGTTTTTCATTGCATATCTTGCTATTGGCTGAGCAATCAATAGCTCAATCCAAAATGCTACACCAAAATTTCTAAACCAGTTGTGAAAGAAGTTCTGGAAAGGTTCTAGGCTTATTTGTTTCGTACCAACCAAGTTCCTATAATTGTGGTAGGCTACACGAGTCGTGCTAATAATAGTAAAGTATAATCAAGCATAAAACTCATAAAGGAGTATATGAACAGTTGAGCAATTTTCTGAGTGAATTTGAGGAAAGATTTAGAGCAGGATTTTTGGAAGATCTCATAAGCATACTGGAAGAAGTGAAGGATGAAAAAGTTTACGCTTGCGCGTTTGGCACAGACAGCGATTTTGTCACCTTATTTCTAGCTGTTAATACGGAGGAATCACTTGTTAGACATGTCACGAACATGAAAGTCGAAGACCTGTGCAACAGCAAGGAAGATGAAATTTATTACAGATGGGGATTAAGCGAATATCAATATGGCGATACAACACACCTCAATCATATTAGCAAATTTCTGTATGCAACCGACAATGTGTTGGACTATAAAGATGAAATGATAAAAATTATGGCCAAGGTAGTTAAAGAAACCGACGATGTACTTTTTACTCAATTCGGCCAATCCAAAGAAGATATTATTTTTTTCGTGTCCATGACAGATGATGATATGGCCGAGGAACTGGAAGATCAGTCTGTAATTCAGATGACAAATGCCAAATTAGTTGATGGCTTCTTGCATCGTTATCAATAATACTAAATCATTCTCTTTCACATGGTTTAACTTTTTTCCAATCTCAAACACTCACTTACCAGCTACTTATTTGTAACCTTTTGAAGATAAATACGGCGCTGGAAGGTACGTTAAATGGGAAGCAGCGAGATAAACTCCTTGCTTCCCATATGCTTATTTTGCGGTTAAATGTTCTTTCAACCACTGTCTATAAAACTGTAGTTGCTCTTTGGTGTGAAAATAATGCTTTCCACGTTCCATCACTTTTAGCTGGCAATGAAATCGGCTTGCAAACGTAGATATGACGTCATATTCACACAAGTCATCTTCAGAGCCATAAAGTATGGCAGTTGGCTTATTCCATGTATCAATTGGATGCGATTTAACATAGCAGTAATAATCCCAATAAAGTGTTCGCCCAATGGGTGTAGATATTTCTTTTTCAACTTTTAATCTATCCTCACTTACACTGAACCATGTCATCATATTTTTGATTATTCTCTCCATATCTAGCACTGGAGAAAGAAACAGACATTGTTTTAGTGGGAGATGATGATAAGCAAGCAAACTAAAATACCCACCCATGCTACAAGCGAAAATACTAATTTCATGCCATTGCTTTTGTGTGTAACGCATGATGATGTCAAGATCATGAACACAATTTTGAACTTTACAGACGTAGGTTTCTTCTTTGCGGTCACCATGTTCAGGCAAATCAAAACTAATGACTTGATACCCTTGTGCCGTTGCTTCTTCTGCAAATATAACGATCACATCATCTGCCTTGTTTGACATATTACCGTAGATAGCTATAAGTATCTTATCTGATTCACCACCCCACAAAATTGCCGGGATGCCCTCGATTTTCAATTTTTGCTTTATCATTACTTTATCCTCGCTTAAAACAGCTTGTTGTTGTCTTCCTTATCAAAATATTCTTTGTGATTCTATCCTATGATACTACGATGATAAGAAAACTACGCCGCCATCATACTTATGGTATCGAAATTCGCTTGTTTTGCTGAGATGTGACTCCAAAGCAACTTATTATTGACGATACTGATCATAACTTCTGGTTCTATTACATCCTGGTAGGAAAGCATAACCAAAGTTGCAATATCTCCCATCTGATATGCAGCCGTTAATGCCCTTAGAAAAGTTTTCGATTTTTCACTTTCTGGTAAGGATAATTCGCCTTTTAAGAGTTCCTCCTGAACTGCTCCTAGCGATTTTCGTGCCCGATGAAGTGCAACTTTTACCGCTCCCTCTGTTGTGCCCAGTATGTCGGATGTTTCACTAATCGAAAATGCGAACACATCTCGCAGCAGGAAGACAGTTCTCTGAAGCGGTGATAGATGATTCATTAAGGACTGCAACGCTATCTCAATTTCATAAGTTCCATGATCCGGTTCAGTCACTTTCGCTTGTTCCCTATTCAATATCCGAGTGAAGACTGCTTTTCTCCGTATCTCATCAATCCAGGTGTTTTTAGCAATCCGCAGCAGAAGCGCTTTGGGATTGGTATGTTCGAAATTGTTTAACTTTCCTAATGCTTTTACCCAAGTATTCTGAGCCAATTCTTCCGCATCCCAATTTGATTTCGTAAGTGACAGACAGTAACGCTTCAGGACCGCCTGTAATTCGTCAAAGTTGTGGATGTTCACTGAATTGTCTGTCATCTGTATAGAATCATCTATGTTCATAGGCCTTCTCCTCCACAGTCATATTCTGCCCTCTGCTAAAGCAAAACCATTTGCTACCTTCATTGTAAACGAATTAGGGGTTGTAGAAGTTACACCATATACGCAAATCGTTTTTCTAATAAAAACTCCGTATCTTTTTACAGTCTGGGTTCGTTTACAAGGAGAAATCAACTGAACCAAGAAAATGGGGGTATACAAAATGAGTGTTTATGTTCCTTATGTTGTGGAGCAAACTGCTCAAGGTGAAAGATCGTACGATATCTATTCCAGATTGTTAAAGGATCGTATTGTGTTTGTAGGGGCAGCCATCGACGATCAATTGGCTAACAGTATTATTGCTCAATTGTTGTTCCTGGCGGCAGAAGATCCGGAAAAAGATATTTACATGTATATCAACAGCCCAGGTGGCTCTACTTCCGCAGGATTTGCCATTTATGATACGATGCAGTACATCAAGCCCGAGGTGCATACGATATGTACGGGATTTGCTGCTTCGTTTGGCGCCATCCTCTTGCTGGCTGGTGCCAAAGGAAAACGTTCTGCACTGCCGAACAGTGAAATTATGATCCATCAGCCGCACGGCGGCGCACAAGGCCAGGCCAGCGATATTGCGATCAGCGCAAAACGAATTTTATGGACTCGTGAAAAGGCAACCCGTATCACAGCTGAACGGACCGGGCAATCTTTTGAAAAAGTCGAAAAAGATATGGACCGGGATTTTTTCATGTCTGCTCAGGAAGCACTGGAGTATGGCATCATCGATCAAGTGATAACTTCTTTGTAGAGTATGCACAAGACTTAATGATCCCCTGCTCTGGCCAAGAAACTACAAGAAAAATACGAGGTGATTTCATGTTAGCAAGTTTGCAAGGCAAGGAAGTAACTATTCATTTCATTGACGGAACATGTGCAAGCGACGGGGTATTGGACCAGATTGACGACAAGTATGTTAAATACCTTACGCAATATCAGACGCTTGTTATTCCAATTACGTCCATTCGCACCGTATCCATAGACATTAAAGAAAAACAATCTAACAGAGTTGGATTCGCCCCATAAATCTAACATAGTATCACAGGTAATCGCCGATCCCACAAGTTTAAGCCATCCTTCCATGATTTGTGGAATCGGCAACCCGCATGGGTGAAAATTTCATTTTACGGAGGCATGGTATTATGGAAATCTCAAAGGGAGTGGAAATGCTTCAACTAGATTTTCATGGGAACAGGATTCATCCCATTCTGTTGTGGGATCGAGAAATGGCAGTGTTAGTAGATACAGGATTTCCAGGACAAATCGAAGATTTACGCATGGCTATGGAAAAGGTAGGCGTGTCGTTTGGCAAACTAAAAGCTGTGATTTTGACACATCAAGATGTGGATCATATAGGTTGTCTTCCTGAGATTTTGCAGGAGTGTGGCAACAATATTACAGTATATGCGCATGAGCTGGATAAGCCGTATATTCAAGGGGAACTCCCTCTTTTAAAAGATGGTCACCTTGAGAATCCCCCGAAGGGCAGAGTGGACAATACCTTAATAGATGGTCAGGAACTGCCGTTTTGCGGAACAATTCGAGTCATCCATACGCCTGGGCATACCCCTGGTCATATCAGCCTTTATTTGAAGCAAAGTAAGATTCTCATTGCTGGTGATTCGATGTACAGCGAAAACGGGATTCTCAGAGGAATTCATGCTCCGACTACACCTAATATAAGTGAAGCTCGTCTCTCATTGAAAAAGTACTTGGATCTCGACATTGCATCGGTGGTTTGTTATCACGGGGGATTAAGTAATGTAGAAGTTAATGACCAGATATTAGGACTTAGCAAAGGATTATAAAATTTACTCTTAGTTACGATATCAAAACTGGATTCCCTTGTAGATCGAAAGGGTCCGGTTTTTTCAGTTATGTGAGATGCCTCCATGTAGCGACTAGCGCAAAAATTCAATAAGAATTAATGATTGCTGCTTCCGTTGGCGGTGAACAATACTATTAAGAAAATTTATATGGTTTAATTCTTTCTAGATCTTTCATAATACAACAAATTGATTAACCCTCGAAACTGTAAATACAAGACCCCACTTTAACGAGATCGGAAGATACTGAATTTCCAATGCATATGCCAATATTTTTCTTCTCAGCTATTGAAGTTGAAATTTGAACCGAGCTAACGCTTAACACTGTCTCAACTTGATCTGCATTTTTAATAAGAATTTTATCTCCTATGATTTTTTTATTTCTGGGTAGGTTAAATGATCCAATTCTTTGTTTGTTCCTACTATGATTGTTCCTTCATCTATTGACTCAAAAGCCAAACTAACATTCATTATTTTTTCCATTTTAGACGTTGCCCTTATCGTTCTTCAATATATAGTCCACCCTTTACAATTTGGATTAGAACAACAACCACCTACTCTTTTAGATAATGTATTTTTTGTATTTTTGCAGAATTCATCTCTCACATTAACCGATCCTCCTAGCAATATGTATTTAAAAAGAACTTTATAGTAAGTGATGAGAGACGTATTTCGGCTAGTTACTCAAATGATTTGAGTTGTTATTGGCATACTAAACATCTACTTTGATTAGTTTCATAGCTAAATATTACTATTACGCCCACCAATCTTTATCAAATAAAAGTTTATCCCTCGAAAGTTGGATTACAGAATGTGTAAACAAACTTTCTCATCTATAAAGAAAGCCATCTGTCTACACGTATTTCCCATGCCTTATACTGCACCTATGTAATAAAAAAAGTAACTCCTAATGTGAGAGCTACTTAAAAAAGCTTAAATGGCATTGCCATTTGTTTCTACGATTTTTGTAAAGATAGTTTATATAATTCACTTACGATTCAATAGTCGTTTTTTCTACGAAGTTTCCATTCTCTTTAATAATCATCCTTGCCAACCTTCGTCCCGCTCTCTTAAAGAAAAATTCGTCAGTATAATTCTCTGAAACTATCGCTGAAATTTGATTTATGACCTCATTCTTTTTGTCATATTCTATTTTCCCCATTACATCCTCGCTCGGTCCATAACTATATACGACTCTTTCCTCGTCTTCGTAATCTTTTAACATGATTATATATACGGCCATTATTCTCACTCCTCGTAAATCTTCTCCCAATTCCATGGTCTTCCAGATTCTACAGTTTTATCATGCGCTGTTCTGTAATTCGTATGAAATATGCCTTCAAATCTCGATTCAAAAAGCTCATGATGTAGTAATTGTACATCAGAATCCACATACTTCCCATCGATTAATCTCTCCCACGCTTGTGACAGCTCAAAGTCTGGGTCAAATCTCCCGATTCCATGATCTTTAATGTGGATATCGTTAAAAACATGGTCTTTAATTCTTTGAATTCTATTTTGTGAAAAACCGGTATTTTTAGAAATAACTTCTACACCTTGATTTCCTAAATTCCTAAATTTTTCATATAACTCTTCTGCAATAGCTTCTTCTCTAAAAAATTGGCCTGGAGAAATATTACGAGCACCAGTTTCAGCATAATTAAAATCGTTTGATTTTATAATAGAAGAGCGCTGTTCACTTTCTTTTAAGATATTGCTCGTACTTTTAGCGCCTTCATACTTAACGGATCCCTCCAAAAGATTTTTGGGCTTAATCAGTGTTTTGGTCGACGTAGAACCTATCATCAATCCTGCTGTACCAATCATATTAGCCCAGTGTTCCTTTGACCACGCATTGGTAGGATTGAATGCACCCTGAATCATGCCTGTTACTCCAAATGTACCGAAATTGAGCATGTCATTCCATGAATCGTTTTGTTTGGCTGCTCGTTCCATGTACCCTTGATACATTCCTTTTGGAATACCGTACGTCATATAATCCATGAAGCTCCAGAATGAATCAAATTTTTTCTCATATCGTTCTGAATTAGCTACTACAAAATCCTGACCAAGCTCTGCTAAGCTATCCGCCGATTTTTGGAAAGCATTTCGAGTATCTGGAGCAGGAACAGAACATGATTAGGTGGAGGTGGTAAACAACTGGCGTCAATATTACCTGTTTCCAATAAATCAGTTAATCTAAACTTATCTGCATGATGGCGCAATTCTTTTGCGATAGAATCTGTAAGTGTAACAAATTCATTCATATTCTTCTGGGATGTTTGAAATCTGTAATAGAATTGCTCCTTCGTTATGCCCTCCCAGAATCGTTCCATAAACGAGATATGCTGCGATAACTTACTATTCATCTGCATCACCGTTTGCAGCGCAAGCTCAAACTTCTTAGAGACAGCTATAAGATGTTCGGGTGTCACTTTAATGGTTGTCATAATGTACCTCATTTTGAGTTCGTTAGGACATAATACCATTATTCTAATTTATGGAAAACCTGCTTCATTCCTAATTGTTATAAGAATCAGAAGACTTATTCCCTATGACCTCTGACTTATATTTATTCAAATACTTCTCTTTTGCTGTCCATTCCTAAAATACATCTTACTTAAGTTATATGATTCACCTTATAAAAATAAGCCGATACATTGAAAGCTCGATCTCTTAGTTTCGGTAGTTTATCCCATCAATTATTTCAATTATCGTCAAAGCCCCTGCTTTGTACCCTGAAATATAATCTGAGGCAGATAATATAGAAATCAGTACATCATTTAAATCGGATAGTTCTTCGATTAATTCGTAATCTTGTTCCGACAATTTTGCTTTTAATGCTTTCATAGAAGCGGATATTTTCTGATGGACTAGCTCAAGCTCAGGGTTTTTAGGTTTGGTTCGTTCGCTTGGGTACCATTTTCCATAGTATAAATCCTCCAAGATACTCATATATTCATCTTCTTCTCCCTTTTAATAAGATTTTGTGTAAATTCCAGAATCGTAGATGCATTTTGTTCCCTGAAAATAGAATATCCCATTGTAATGTCAATAATGATGATTTAGCGAATATATCACTAGAAACCATTAAAAAGCCCTACCCCGTAGGATAGAGCTCTACTTTTCTAATGACAACTTTGACAAAGTTGCATTTTCTACTCTAATTTATCTGATCTAATTGTTCGGGTGATTAAACTAATTTGGCATCGAAGTGTGTTTTGAAATTGAATCGATAATTAAATCCCAGTCGTCATAGTGAATCTCATGTCCGGCACCTTCCATGCTAGTAAAAACGCACCCGGAATTTCGTTAGCAAGATGTATTCCGTGTTCATAAGGGATAATCGGATCTTCAGTACCGTGTATAACCAGTGTAGGAACGTTTATTTTCCCTGTCCTAGCCAAATAGGATTCTCCACCTGACAGCATTGCGTGATTATTCATACTAGCCATATTATTGCTTCTTTTCCATTCTTCTATTGCCAATTGATAAACCTTATTCTCATCGAAGGAATGCTTTGAACCTACTAGAATTCTTGATCTACCCACCACAAAATCAACCACCGATTGTTCGTTTGTCCAATCTATTGCTTCCATATTCGAGAAATAGTCCATAACCTTTTCCTCCATCGGTGGAAGATCGGGAGCAAAATTGGACGTGGCTAAAAGAGTCACCGTTAATACTCTGTCTGGATGTCGTAGAGCTATCATCTGAGTCAGCATTCCGCCCATAGACATCCCTACGATATGCGCTTGTTCAATCTTATAAGCATCCAAAACTCGAATCGCATCATCTGCCATGTCTTCAAAAGTATAGTCTGGTTGACCCGGTTCATAAGTTGTAGAACGTCCGACATCTCGGTTATCGTAACGAACGACAAAACGACCTGTATCAGCTAAACGCTGGCAGAATTCTTCCTCCCACCAGATCAGTGAGGATTGAGCGCCCATAATCAGTAATATTGCTGGGTGAACTCGCTCGCCGAAACTCTCACTACAGATTTCTATTCCATCGCTTTTTATAAGTAGTTCATTCATGTAGAATTCCTCCCTTCAATGATATATAACAAAAAAACACCGAATATTACCTTCATCACTTATCCTTATTAAGTACTTCCAGTGCCTCTGCCTTAGACAAACAGGAATTACCGATCTACTCGGTCGCTAGTTTAAGATATTTTGTTGCAAGAAATTTAGAAAATCTCTTTGCATAGAGCCAAGCGTAAGAATTTTTTTGATTATCCTGAACCTACTGTGCTGGCCTTTGATTTTAAATGACCATATTGCAGAAGACAGGTGTCCAGAATGATATTTTTGTTCCTGTAAATCAGCTATTTCATATTCAACTTTTTGTACTACTTTTGTGGAAAATAGATTGAGGAAAAGGATAATAATCCTATCATTATTTAAGAGTAATATGGCTCGACTTGTATAAGCCGAAAAGCTCTGTGGAGTTGAATAGCAGATGAGCATGTCAGATTCTCTATGAGGTTCTGCTAGCTTGTCGATCAATTTTTTTGTAATGAATAGCATGATCAAATCCCTCTCTATCTGGATGTTTAAATGAATTGACAGTAAAGAATATCCGTCAAAAATATTATACTACACAAGCAAACTATTCCAAAAAAAGATAGTCATCTGTAGCCTGTTTGAATAATTGGATGAATTGAAATTTGGATAAATTAAGCTCTTTACATAGTATTATTGCAGGTATTGTATCCTCCACCGTTAAAGATGTTATTAATCTTAACGAAATGAATAAATCATGGATTATTGTGGTATTATTTCGGATTATTGTTAATACTACGTATCTGAGGAGGGGGACAATGAAGTTACATACCAAATTTTCAAGACAATTATGCCGGAATATCGAGCTCATTTGTGACTTCATGGGAAACAGTTCGGATTTTGTTGTTCGTGAGATCACAGCTGGTCATTCACACGCCGCTCTTTTTTATTTGGACGGCATGACCGACATGCAAAAAGTACAGGACAACGTGATCCGCCCGTTGCATGATCGTGTCTCCTCTGATGAGATTACTTTACCGTTATTGAAAAACGCAATTTTGGACATTGGTGAAGCAAGCTTTACTCAAAACTTTGAAGATGCCTTGGAACAGATTCTCTCGGGTGGTCTTCTCCTACTACTGGACGATATGGATGAAGGTCTGGTCATTTCTTTGCCTGGATGGGAAGAACGCAGCATTTCGGACTCGAAGACACAGCCAGTGGTCAGAGGTCCGCAAGAAGCGTTTACAGAAACTTTACGTACGAATACGACTATGGTTCGTCGAAGGGTGAAGGATACAAGAGTACGTCTTACTGCGGTAAAAGTTGGCGAAAAAACTAAGACCGATATATCTGTCATGTATTTACATGGAGTCGCTGACCCAAAAAAGGTGCAGGACATGATATCCAAGTTAAAGAACATGCAAGTAGAAGGTGTGCTTGAAAGCGAATATTTGGAAGAATGTCTCCATGAAGATAAGCAATTCACGATATTTCCACTCTTTTATAATTCTGATCGCCCAGACTCCATTGCAGCAGGAATCATGGAGGGGAAAATTGCAATATTTGTGGATGGATCTCCCTTCGCCATCCTTGCACCTGCGGTGTTTGCAGATTTCCTCCAATCCGCAGAAGATTATTATCAGTCCTATGTTTACGGTAGTATCATTCGAATATTAAGGTACATCTGCCTAACAATCTGTATGTTGGCTCCGGCCATTTATGTCGCATTAACGACATTCCATCAGGATATGATTCCAACAGTTTTATTATTAAGCTTATCTGCGCAACGTGAAGGAGTTCCATTCCCAGCATTTATTGAGGCGATGATCATGGAAGTGGTTTTTGAAATTCTGAGGGAGGCAGGTCTCCGTATGCCACGGACGGTCGGTCAAGCCGTTTCTATTGTCGGGTCCATCGTGATTGGCCAGGCAGCTGTAGAAGCAAACATCGTTTCGGCTGTTATGGTCATTGTTGTTGCAATAACTGCCATTTCGAGCTTTGTCATTCCCTCGTACACCTTTGCTATTCCAATTCGGATATTACGTTTCGCTTTCATAGGCATAGCCGCTATGTTTGGTGTGTACGGATTGACTGTTGGTATTCTCATGCTCTTTGTGCATCTAAATGGGCTCCATTCATTCGGTGTACCGTATTTGAGTCCCTTTGCCAATTACAAATCGTCGGAGCAGAGGGACGCCATATTGCGTTTTCCATATAAAACTAAAAAACAACGCAAAAACTAAAGGAGTAGACCATCATGAACTCGTACCGATCCACCATTTTATTAATGTTTATGTGCATCTGGCTAATGGTGTTTCTTACGGGTTGCTGGAACAGTAAGGAATTGAGCGCAATTTCCGTCGTGATGGCTCTGGGCATTGATGCAGTTGATGACCAATATGAAGTCAGTTTACAAGTGGTTGACCCATCGAAAATGTCTCAGAATTCCCCCATGGAACGGACGCCAACGATCGTTTTTTCCAAACGCGCCGATACCATATTTGAAGCTATTCGAAAATTAACAACAGAATCGTCCCGAAAAATGTATATGTCTCACTTAAAGTTTGTCATTTTTGATGAAAAAACAGCAAAAAAAGGAATCAAGGAGCCGCTGGACTTTCTATTCCGTGACCATGAAGTTCGGCCTGATTTCTATTTGGCCGTTGTCAGAGAAAACTCAGCAAAGGAGGCCGTTACTTTTGTAGCTCCAACCGAGGTCTTGCCTGCAATGGATATGTATAAGGCATTAAAGAACTCTGAAAAAGCATGGGCTCCAACTTCCGCAGTCAATGTAAAAGATCTTTTGCAGAAATTTACGAAGGATGGCATTGAACCAGTTCTCACCGGTATTCGACTGACAAACCTAGAAAAAGGTCTAAC
Source organism: Paenibacillus sp. JJ1683 (assembly GCF_053006485.1). Classification (NCBI taxonomy): domain Bacteria; kingdom Bacillati; phylum Bacillota; class Bacilli; order Caryophanales; family Paenibacillaceae; genus Paenibacillus; species Paenibacillus sp. JJ1683. The sequence goes on along the minus strand of NZ_CM129820.1, from coordinate 2,652,495 downwards.
TATTGATAATGTGACAAAGTCGCCCCAACATGTTAAATATTTTTTCACTGGAATTGGTGTTTTCAAGGGCGATCGACTTATCGATTGGATGGATGATTCGCAAAGTAAAGCCTTTACCTATATATCCAACCGTGTTTCCAGTACCGTAGCTTCCATCAATTGTCCGAATTCCAAAGGAAAATTTGTTGTTGAAGTAATCCGTTCCAAAGTAAAGATACGCCCACAAATAATAGACCATGAACCGCGCATTTCTCTTATTGTGGATACAGAATCCAATATCGGAACGGTCTCGTGCAATGCCAACCTTAAGAATGAAGAGACATTTAGAAATCTTCAAGAAACAGCTAAAGAGCATCTGGAACAGTCTTTGAAGGGAGGCATTCGAAACGCACAACAAATGGGTTCCGATATATTCGGATTTGGAGAAGCTTTTCACCGCAAGTTCCCGCATGAATGGCATAGATGGAAAGAGGATTGGCCACAAAAATTCCAAACTCTTAAAGTGGATATTCAGCTCAATTATCGTTTAGTTCGGTTCGGAGACATTACCAGTCCAATTGATATGGGAATACACAATCAGGAGTGAGTACATATGCTTTATGTTATTCTCGTAACTTCCATTTTAGCATCGTTGTATGAGTTTAAAAAATTTAAAGAGAAACAATATGTACGTGAAATTGTATTCAGCTCAATATTGTTGATTATAGGCGTCATATTGATTATCCTACGGATCGTCAGCATTAAACTGCCGACTCCACTGACGGGCATTCAAATCCTATTTCAACCGATAAGCCGGTTACTTACAGAAATGTTATCTTAAGGAGGTATTGGGGTGAATTCCAACTTGACCGTTCGACAAGCTATTATGTGGTTTGCATTATATCAAATAGGAAGCGCATATCTGGTACTCCCAGCGGCAATTACCGCTACCGCTAAACAAGATGCCTGGCTCTCCATCCCAGTCTCCTTAGGGTTTCATCTGTTATTGATACCTTTATATGCCTCCATCGCTAGGCAAATACAGGGAAAATCTTTCGTAGAGCATCTCCGTTGCCTCTTCGGTCCTTTTTTGGGCGGGACAATCAGCATCGTTTTCATTTTTTTCTTTCCCTTTCTTGTGTTCATTATGACGCTTCGAAATCTGGGCGACTTTATCACGATAGCTATTATGCCTGAAACTCCCCCCGACGCGATATATTTCATCATGCTAATAGTCATTTATTTCGCCGTTCGATCAGGCCCTGCTGTAATTGGCCGTTGTGCGGAAATCCTGTTTTTTTTCCTTCTTGTTCTGTATCTTTTGGTCAGGATTACCCTTCTTCCTGAGAGCAACATAGATAATGTGCTCCCTATTTTTGAGTATGGTTTAAACCCTATCGTTCTCGCTTCGTTCAATTTGTTTGCCTTTCCCTATCTTGAGGCATTTCTGTATCTTTTTTTCGCACAGTACATCCCTGATCCAAAAAAGTGGAGAAAGACAGTGATAACATGTGCTTTGATTAGCGGCGGCATGTATTTTTTCATGGTTCTACAAATAATCGCCGTGATGAGTGAAGGTGTTGTATCTAATTTGACGTTTCCTACTTTTTTTATTAACCGAACAATCAGTAGCGGAGAGTTTCTTCAACGGTTTGAAATTTTTGTTGCCGTGTTTTGGTTTGTCACCATTTTTTTCCGACTCGCACTGCTTTTATATGTGTCAGCGCAAGGGCTTGCAGATGCTTTTCGCCTGCGGAGCGCTAACTCTCTCTTAATTCCTCTGATCCTAATTGCAATGGCAATGGTTCATTCTATCTGGCCAAACATGCAGTTTATAACCATGTTTTTTTCAGTATGGCCTTTTTACGCCATGATTTTCGGTATTGTGTTTCCTATTGTGTTATGGCTGATGGGCAAGGTAGGCGGCTCGTTGAAATTACGTAAAAAGTATCACTAAAGTTGCGTTGGCTGTATAAACATACGGTCCTCAAATAAACTTTTGTTGTACTCATTATTGCAATTTAGCAAGAAGTAGCTCCAGTTCCTCCTTCTCAAGATGTCTCCATTGCCCACGTTCCAGATGATCCAAGGTAATATTCATAATTCGAACACGTTCCAGCTTTAGCACCCTGTAGCCCAAAGCCTTGCACATTCTACGAATTTGCAGATTCAATCCCTGTGTCAAAATAATACGAAACTCGTATTCGCTTATATGTTCAACCTTACACGGTTTGGTAATGACGTTCAATATTTCAACGCCGCGAGACATGGTCTGTGTAAATTCATCTGTAACAGGCTTGTCTACCCTCACCACGTATTCCTTCTCTTGGCCATGCTCGGAACGCATCATTTGGTTGACAATGCTTCCATCGTTGGTTAATAAAATGAGTCCCTCTGACGCCTTATCCAGTCTGCCAATGGCAAAAATACGTGAAGGATAATTGATATAACGAATAATATTGCCCTCCACTTGCTCCGCTGCCGTACATACAATGCCGATAGGCTTATTTAATGCCAAATAAACGGGTTTACTACGGTTAACTGGGATAGTTTCCCCATCAATTAACACGATGTCCTGTGGCTCTACTTCCGCACCCGCTTCACATACGCTACCATTAATTGTAATCCGCCCTGCTGCAATCAGCCTGTTCGTTTCCCGACGTGAGCAGAATCCTGTCTCACTAATGTACTTGTTAATTCGCATGATTCACTTCCTTTACATTGTAGTATCAGATTTATAGATAACTATAGAGAGTGCATCTGCATTGTTTTATTAAAAAAACATCTGATTACATATGCATAATCAGATGTTCGACTTTGAAAACAACCCTATACATGCTCGGCTTACTTACTTCTGCCGCCTCGATTCCCATTTGGCTTGGCAGCAGCGCCTTTTGCAGCTCCGGTCGCTGTATTTCCAGGTGCACCGGTAGCAGCACTTTTTCTCCTTACTGGCTTCGCTGTTTTGTTCCAGCGTGTCCAGCCTTTACTTCCCGTACCTCTGCCGGTTCCGCCACCCTTACTTTTTCCACCCATATTATAATCACTCCATGACTAGTCGTTCAGATTTAACTAAGCTATCATACCATTACTTTGAACATAATGCCCATTTGTTTTGAAAACAGAAGCAATGAATTGAAAATATTTATGTATATCAGTCCTGATCTACTATAAAACTGGATAAGTAGCTTTTAATCGTTTGTTATAGTTATATTTTTTTTGATTTTTAGATTTTAACTTCGCAAAAATTAGGTGTCAAAAAAAGGACAGCATAATCATGTGAAAGCTCACACATGTTAGTCTCTGGGCGAAAAAAATGTTTACTTAAATTCCTTTAAAGGATAATTTTATCCGAAGAAAGAGGGGTGTTAAATGAGTACTGATGTAAAGCTATATGTGGCTCGCCACGGTATTGGAACTGGTAACGAGCCAGATGCTCCACTCAGTTCAGATGGCTTTAATCAGGCGGAACAGTTAGCTGGTTTTCTGTCCCAAATGGAAGATTTACATGTAGACCGCTTGATTTCCAGTCCATATACGCGAGCCTGGCAGACTGCGGAAATCATCGAAGAAAGATTAAAAATCAAACTTGGTCCACCTGGAAACCGCCTTAGAGAGCAAGGAGTAAGAGGTGTTACCGAAGAGGAATCGGATGAAATGGTTATCGCCCGGGTCACTTCCCTAACGGAAGAATTGCTGAAAAGCGATCAACACACCTTTCTGTTAGTCACCCATCGCTTGATCCTAACACTTCTGTTGCATCACTATGCTCCAGATTTTGTTCTGGAGGAGATAACAAATCCGGATCTCTATCTTTTAACGTTTCGTGATGGAAAGTGCCAGGTAAAGCGTTTGTGGAATACGATGCAGCCTGTTGTAGTTTAATTCAAAAAAACTGGGAGGTAAACTAATTATGCAAGGAATGCTGGAAAGAAATCGCATCACTACTGTTACCAAACCGGATGTATCCAACATGTCTCTTTGTATCGAAAATGTGAAGAAGGCTGTGCTCTCCAATCTTCAGGGACCGTCAGATCCTACAGACTATCATCAACTGATGGGAAGACTCCACGCGGCCAAAGCCAAGCTGCCTAAAATATATCAAGAAACGGTTGCAAGTCCGTTTATTAAAGAACTGGACGAGCTCGGGCAACAGGGCTTCACTGAAATTTTAATTCAGGACCCAAGCAGAACTAGAGCTGCTGGACTCATGCTGGATATCGCTCAGAGCATTTTGCAAAATGGAGAAGGCTACAATGTCCTCGCGACCGATGCTTTTCAGGAAATTGTGAGCGACCTGTATGACGGTTTTCTTAGCGCAGAAGATCGCCAAGGAATAAAAGAACCAGATCTCAGCATCATTCCAGCTCTTGTAAAATGGGGAGCGCCGGAAAATGGCCCATACACATGGCCCGCTGACGCCACAGCTGTATTTAAAGTGCAAGCAGCTATAGTTAGCCTTCCTCCTGCACATGCGACAAACGGTCTAATGGCTTGGTCCAGTATCCCGCATGAAGTATGTGGTCATGATATTTTGCATGCTGATCTGGGTCTACTTCAAGAGTTGGCCAATGTCGTCAGAAACAGATTAAACAGCGAAAATATTGGACAAGGGCTACCGGACTACTGGGCTTCTCGCATTGATGAAACCGCGTCTGATGTATTGGGTGTCCTAAATTTGGGACCAGCAGCTGCCATTGGTTTAGTCGGTTATTTTCGGGGTATGAATGCCGCGTTTTCCGGCAGGGCTCAACTTCGAAATGAGGGACCTGCCCGTGATCCACACGCCGCAGATATTTTACGGGGATACTTGGGTGCCTACGCCACTGCACTGTTGGAATTTGACCAAGCTGGAGCATGGGCGGAAATCATTGAATCGGAAACCGACAAGGATTTGTCCAATATTAAACTTAACGGCAGAGCTATCGACGCTAACACAGCAAAACGTTCTGCACGTATTGTGGCAGAATCCATAATGAAGACTAAACTTATAAGCCTCGAAAACCACAGTCTGGATGAAATCCAGAACTGGAGAAACGAGGATGAGAGCGTCGCCGCACATTTACGAACCTTGCTGCAAACTACAGGTTCGCTTACTGACGAGCACCGTTCCGGCTTCTACGCTGCGCATGTGGTAGCTGCTGCTATCACCGAGGGTCTTTCTCGCGAAGCGGATCTGCAAGTTATATTTAATCGGATGATATCGCTGTTAAAGCTGATGCACGACACCAATCCTGCTTGGGGACCACTTTTCGTACAGCATCCCGGCGACATTTCACGTCATCTGCTCTATCATCCAGCCTCTCCAAACTTGATTTCCATCTAGCCAATCCATAATCATAACCCGCAAAAAGTTTGTTTAAGGGCAAGCATCCTTTTTGCGGGTTACTTTCCTTTAAAAGACGCTCCCCCCTTAACGGCTCCGTGTTAGCATGTCAGCAAGAGTGTATTTTTGCTTGTGCACAGGTTAATAATGAAAATAAGAAATTAGCCTGTAAAAAATCAGCCAAAAGGGAATGACGCAGATGTCAGTTGATGTTTATCTTAACTTTAATGGAAACTGTCGCGAGGCAGCAGAATTTTACGCACATGCTTTTGGGACTGAGAAACCAAAGATCATGACGTTCGGGGAAGCACCGCCCAACCCCGATTATCCTCTACCAGAAGAAGCCAAAAATCTGGTCATGCATACGCGGCTTCAAATTGATGGAAGTAATGTGATGTTTTCAGACGTTTTTCCTGGTATGCCTTTTGTTGCGGGAAACAACATCAGCCTCGCCATCGTCAATAAGGACGAGGAGAAAATTCGATCATACTTTCACAAATTAAAAGAAGGCGCGACCGTAAACATGGAGCTTCAAGAAACATTCTGGAGCAAATGCTACGGTAGCCTTAAAGATAAGTTTGGAATTGAATGGCAATTAAGCTATGATAACGAAATGACCGGCAGATAGGCCTTTTATATTGTCATACGACAGTGGAGCCTTCGCAAGCTTTTCTGATTGAATGCTTTGTGAGGGCTTCATATCAATCGCAGCCTTGAAATTCTTCCAAAACCTTGGATTTGTCTCCATGAATCTTATCCAGGTGATTCTCTCCCCAATAGCATAAATGGTCTAGTGCGGGTTTTAATCCCCAGCCGTACTGCGTTAACTCATACTCCACTTTAGGTGGGATTTCATTATAAACCTCTCGTGTAACAATCTCATCCTTTTCCAGGCTTCTGAGCTGAGTGGTCAGCATTTTTTGAGTAATGCCAGGCATTAACCGACGAAACTCAGACGATCGTTTCCGTCCTGTCATCAGATGGTAGATAATTAAAGGCTTCCATTTTCCTCCCATTACCTCTAAAGCTGCTTCCACTCCAACTTGATACTTCTTTTGAACCCTATTTTTGGTCGGTTCATTCATTCCTTTATCCTCCTTTAGAAGGCTACGTTTGCTAAAAACAACCCATCACTTCAATTCGTGACTCAGGTCAATTTAGGTAATCTACCTAGGGCACTTCCATGTTCCTATGGCACCTGTATTATCCTATAGAACGTAAAAGTGCGTACTTCCAGATTATTTTCCTAATGTTTATAATAGCAGCAAGCATGGAGCATGCCTAGAAGTTAGCCTATTGAGAAAGGTAGTGAAAACATGAAAGTACTAGTCGTTGTTTCACACCCAAGAAAAGATTCCCTGACCTTTAAGGTTGCCGGTCGTTTCGTACAAGGTCTTGTCGATGCGGGCCACGATTATGAGATATTGGATTTGCATGGGATCGGTTTTGATCCTGTTTTAAAAGGAGTAGATGAACCGGATTGGTCCGTTGCGGAGCAGTCTTTTTCCCCTGAAGTAGAAATGGAAATAAGGCGGTTGAAGGAGCATGATGCGTTGGCATTTATTTTTCCACTTTGGTGGTGGCATTTGCCAGCTATGCTGAAGGGTTATATTGACCGTGTATGGAACAATGGGTTTGCGTACGGTTCGAATTACCTTCATCATCAGCATATCTTGTGGATTGGCTTGGCTGGCGTTTCGAAAGAACAGCTGAAAAAGCGTAGATATGATGAAATGATTACTCATTTGCTGAATGTGGGTATTGCAGATTATTGCGGTGTTTCCAACTCCAAGGTTGAATTCTTAGATGAAACTCTGGGTTCAAATTCCGATCATTATGAAATATTGCTGGATCAAGCTTATCGCTTGGGTCTGAATTATGCTAAGGATTAGGCTTTATTTACAAACCGCTAACCCATCCATATTTTCCGTGGAAGTGGGTTAGCGTTTTTTTCCTTCATTAAACATTAACTGGCCTTCGACAACAAATAGAGAAAATAAGGGGTAACCAAGATAGTGATTATGATTCCGGTTGGAATATCAGCACCAAAACTGATCGTGCGTGTAAGGGTATCAGCAATCAATATAACGAGCGAGCCAACCAATGCAGTAGTAGGTAACAGCAGCTTATGATTGGGTCCTACCAACCTGCGAGCCAGATGGGGACTAACCATGCCCACAAAAAAGAAATTCCCACCAAGTGCCACGCTACCAGAAGCCAGAGCCACTGCTGCGATCGTCAAGCCGATAAATTCCCTTTTAATGGCTACGCCGAGCCCCGATGCTGTCTGATTGCCCAAATTCAGCGTATTGAGTGTGTTAGACCTGTAAAAAACGTAAAGGCTGATGATCAGCACCCAGGGGAGCAGCACCATAATATAGCTCCAGTCATCCCCCCAAAGATCTCCAGCCTGCCAACGCAGAGCAAAATCATACTGTTGCTTGTCTAATCGGAGCGTCAGTAGCAGCGACAATGCGCTGTAGCCACTCCCCATAGCAACACCCGTTAAAATTAGGCCTGTAGGTGAAATGTCTCTTCCCCGCCTAAAAGCAAACATAAAAATCAAAAATGCTGCTGTGAGCCCACCTGCAAAAGCCAGCCCTGGAAGAATAATAGGCGATAGTAATCCCTCACTAGCGAACAGCGTAATATATAAAAGCACGAATAACCCCGAGCCCGAGCTGATGCCTAGTGTCCCTGGACTGGCCATGTCGTTTTTGAGCAAGCTTTGCATAATACAACCCGATATCCCCATGCCAATACCCACTAATACGGAAAGCACAATACGTGGCAGTCGAAATTCAAATACGATCAGATTCTGCTTGCTCGTTCCTTCGCCGATGATGACCTTGAAAACTTCGAGTGGGGACAGATTCATTTTCCCGACATTCATGCTGAGTACAGCAACCAGCAGTGTCAACACGGTTAACAGTAAAATAATGCTTATACCCCTGCTATTGCGGGACAGATTCAACTAAACTCCCTCCTTTGCTTGCGCACAAGGTAGAGAAAATAGGGTACGCCGACCAAAGCAAAAATAATGCCTAGCGGCGTTTCATGAGGGCGATTAATCATTCGACCCAGCAAATCTGCTGCCAGTAGAAACACTGCTCCATACAACGCTGAGGCGGGAATAATATATCGATAATCTGTACCGACCAGATAGCGTATAATATGTGGCACGATCAAACCTACAAACCCAACAGGACCGACTACAATAACCGATAACCCCGTTAAAATTAATACGATTAAGGTTGAAAATAGCTTGATTCTATTCGCTCGAATTCCTAGGCCTGATGCCACCTCCTCTCCAAAGCTCAAGATCGTAATGGAGGGAGACAGGGCGATAGCACAGACCAAGCCCACTACAAATAGTGGTGAAATGAAAGCCAGTTCACTCCACTTGGCACTGGCTGTACCACCAGCAGACCAATAATCAAGTGCTTGACCAATCTCATACTTAATTGCGAGAAAAGTGCTGAACGCACCAAAGAGCATAGAGATGGACATTCCTGCTAGCACTAAGCGCTGAGGCGTCATCCCCCGTTTGCCTATAGACGCGATGTAGTACGTAATTCCTGTGGTGGTTGCTGCGCCCAAGCAAGAATACAGCATGGTTTCACCATAGGTGCGCCCTGGCAAAAAGGCCATACATAGCGCAATAGCAAATGTCGAGCCTGAGCTTATACCAATGAGTCCCGAGTCGGCCAATGGATTGCGAGTCGTTCCCTGCATGATCGCCCCGCACACAGCTAGGCTACACCCAACAATGATGTCCGCCACAGTGCGTGGAAAACGCAATGTATGAATAATTTGGTGTTCCGTAATATTGGGATCAAATTGAAATACAGCCCCCCATGCCAGCTTCAAGCTCATTTCCGCAGCACCAAAGGTGATGGATGCTGCGGAAACTATCATGAGCAGAAACACGCCCACAATCATGTAGCTTACAAAATGAAATATTCCTTTTTTATTTCGTTCTTTGTGAGTAGACATTGATTACACCCTTAGTTGGTCAATTATGCATCATTACTTCGTTTGTTCCAGTAATTTGCCAATAATATAATCTAGCTGTCCTGTCATACTAGCAACGTCCGAATAGTAGAACAGTCCTGCATATTTCGCTGGAATTTCGATGATGTGCCCATTTTTGACGGCTGGAATACTGCTCCAGATTTTGGTTTTCGCATATTCGGATTCTTTGCCTTCCTGCTTAAACCACAGGACATAATCGCCAAAGTATTCAGCAGCTACCTCATAGGATAAAGAACCTCTCCCCTCTCCAGAATTTTTAACCAATGTGTTGAGCTTTTCCGGTTTGTGAAGTCCTAGATAATCGTAAATTAACGTTCCTCCACGTGAGCCTGTTTCATAATATATTCCGTAGGAGCCACTGCCCCAGTCCTCAAAAATGCTAAACGTTTTGTCCTTGAATATGTCGGAATTTAGTTTTTCTTTGGCCTCACTCAACTTGCTTTCAAACTGTGAAATCACTTTATCCGCTTCTGCTTCATGTCCTGTGGCCTGACCAAGGAATTTCATCCGTTCCACAGACGTCATCTTACCCTCAGGTATTACAAGAACAGGTGCAATTTTGGACAGCTTATCATAATCTTTTGTATCATATGTAATGATGAGATCAGGATCGTACTTCATAATTTCCTCGGTCTCCCATTTTTCAATAACAGGAATCCCGTTAAACTTATCGTAATAAGGCATGGTTTCTTGTTTCCAACCAAATACCGCAGCTGGCTTGATTCCCAACGTGAATACATCGCCAATATACCAGTTCACCACTACCCGTTGGGGGTTAGCGGGCACCTTTACATCTCCTTTTATCGTAGATACTGTACGTGTACCAGACTCACTGCTTGCCTCTTCCTTCGCCGAAGATGCAGGTTGAGCAGATGAATCTGAGGAACTGCCAGCATTGCCACATCCTGAAATAACGAAGATCATTACGAATAGTGCACATAAAATCATGTGAAATTTCTTGTTCTTCATATAATACATGTTGTAAATTCTCCTTTGAAATATAGTAATAGCAGAGCATACTTAAAATTAGTGATATTGATAATCATTATCACTAATATAAAATTGTAAATTTCTCCTCCAAGATTGTCAACTGTTTCTTTAAGTTTTAGTTACTTTAATGGATTTTCCAACGTTGCCCTTCTATTCGCTTCATGCCATTCCTGATAGATTCCTCCAATTTCATAAAATGCTTTATTTATTGCAGTTGTCAGCTCCTTCATGATCTCCTTGGTATATTTTAGATGAGTATTTCGGTTATCTACTTTATATTTACGAAGCAGATTTAGGTGAGCAATGATATGAATCGTATCTTCGATGATCCAATACATCACATCCTCTACATCTTTCGTAAGCTTATTTAGCATCTGTACGCCTCTTTCATACATTTGGAGCGTGTATCCCTGTTTGCCAACTTTCACATGCGGACTCAGATCATCATAAAAACCTGTACGGAAAGGTCGGCTTACATATTGCTCATACTGTTCTTCGTACATCGAAGTTTGTTCGAGCAGCTTAACGGTCATTTCTATGATTTCTTGTTCATTGTATATTTTTCTCATCCTATTTCATCTTCCTTTTCTATACTAAAATTTAAGTCATCATCATATTAGGTTATAAGTAATGCAATAAAATACTAAACTATTTTTTTACCAACCATTAACAATTCTTTTTACTGCAAACGATAATTAGAATAGAGGGATTTTCCTCGATATTTTAATTGAAGGGGACAGGCAAATGAATAAAGTATGGGCGAAAGCATCGGCTATTTTATTGGTAGTGGTATCCCTAATCTTCAATGGAACGTACGCGCTCGCAGCTTCAGCAACATCCACGTATATCGTTACGTTTCAGCAAGCAACCCTGGTCTCGAATGACCATGTAGGCAACGATTGGGCCATCGCTGCCCAGGTGGCTGGTCAGTCCATTAGTGAAGGTAACAGCGTAAAAGTAAAAGCCAAGTCGGGTAGCAGCATTAAGCTGTATGCGTACGCTGAGGAACAAGACAAAATTCCTGATGTAGGCGAAATCACGAAAAATGTAAAGGTCTCTTCGGTTTCTTCCAAAGGTTCTACCGTTAAGTTAAGAGTCACTGTTACTGAAAATCGTGGACGATACTCAGGTCATCAAGCCGTTTGGGAATTCACCTATAAGATTAAGAAACAATCATAAAGCACTATAAATAGACCGTCACTCTCAGGAGCGGCGGTCTTCATATTTTACAAGTCAGGACAACTAGGTAGATACCATTTCGGGATATAGATTTGAAAGCAATCATATGCCTCCAAAACCTCTTCTGCTTGTTGTACCATATCGTCTACCTCTTCTTTGCCAAATGGAATGGCCCAGGGAATCGATGAAAGCTGATTGCTTGCAATATACAGTGCCATTAATCTAAAAAATAAATCCGGTACATCATTATTGAAATAACCGTGAATACGACCTGAAGCAAATAATGGGCTTAATCCTGCACACCAGGTAATACGGTTGAATTCTTCCCAGGGATCACCATAATCCAGCCTATTAAAATCAATGATCCCCAATTCACCAGATGGGGTAACCACCATATTACCGACATGATAATCCCCATGCTGAAATGTTTGGGGGCGATTTTCTAATAGATGACGGTTTTGCTCAATAAAGCTTATCATTTGATCTGCTCCTTTTAAAACAATACCGCATGACTTAAAGTTTCTAATATATCTGTTGATTTTGGCATTATAATGTTCAGCCCATGGGACCCGGTCCTGCTCCGCGTGAATCTCATGCAATTTAGCCAATGCCTCTCCAGCCTGGACCCCGAGTTGATACTGTTGTTCGGCGTTTAACGTGGGAATAACTCCTTCAGCATCGTCCCCGTTGACCCAGGTAAATAAAGAGTATACCGACTGTCCACTGTTGCATATCCCAAAATCAAGCGGACGGGACATTAGAATATTATCTATATGATGCAGCTTTTTTTCGGATTCAAATTCTCGCTGTTTCTTGTCATATTGGGTGAAATCGGAAATTCTCAATAGTAACTCCCTACCGTCAGCGGTTTGAATATAATACTTGTTGTCACTGGACCAGCCCTTATGTATTTCTTGCACGTTGCTCCATGCGCTGGCACCCGGTATTTCCCTCAAGAGTTGACTCACGCTCGCATCCCTCCACGCTAATAATAGCCTTGCTTGCTATGCCTTCCATAGTTTACCTTCAAAATGAGGAAGGAATCAATCTTCTTGCCAGCATAAACCCAAATAAAAAGGCTGAAAAGACAAATTGTCTCTTCAACCGGATTATAAAATGAGTTGTTATTAAATACCCATTATAATTACCTATCACATATTCACATATACCCTCAATTTAGTAAGCATAGGAAAACTCATTTTTAAATTCGTCTACTCGTTGAATGGTTTTCAGAATATTCCGACCTTCACGGGTACCATCAATAATACGACGCGCTTGTTTGCTGTCTCCGATGTTTACAACTTCCACTTGATGCTCTTTTCCATATAGAAGCAAGCTATCCATCAGTGGAGTGTATGAACGCATACCCAAACATACGAATCCGAGATCAAAAGGAATCTCAAACTCCTGTTCTCCACGCTTTACTTTGAAACGGTCGCTGCACACTTCCGTCAAAGCCGTCTCAGTATGGACGTTCACTTCTCGTTCCTCCACCATTTTCATCATTGAAATGCGGGTAATCATATCCAGGTCCTTACCCAATATAGGCATCATTTCAATGATAGAAACTTCTTTAGCCCCGCGCTCTGCATAATATTCTACAACATCCAGTCCCACGGCTCCGCCACCCACTACAGCAATACGTTTGCCTTCAAACTCTTGAAAGTTCTCCATATTGTTCAACAGATCAAAGATAGAAAATACTTTTGTACCCGGTTTTCCTAGTTGATCGTGCAGACCTGCAATCGGTGGAAGCAGCGGTTTGGCCCCCGTTGCATTAACAATAATATCAGGGTTCAGAGCACTAATCATCGTCAGATCTGCTCGTGTGCCTGTGACAATATTCAGATTGGTTAATTGCTTGGTGCGCTGAATCAGATAATCTGGGAAGTCATTGATACGCGTTTTGTCTGGTAAGCGTGCAATATCACGCGCAAGGCCACCCAGTTCTGCCTTTTCTTCAAAGAGGGTTACTTGGCAGCCTACCTCAGCCGCTGTACAGGCCGCTTCCATTCCCGCGGTACCCCCACCGATCACAACGACTTGGACATTGTTTCTAACTCGTTGTTTCCGGTATTCAGCTTCCTTGAACAAATCTGGATTTACCGTACAGCAAATTGGTTTACTTTTGGAGATACGATGATCGGCACAACCAATGTTGCAGGAGATGCATTTTCTAAGCAAATGCTCGTAGCCGTTTTGCACTTTGAGTACCCAGTTCGGTTCTGCGATCAAGCCTCTGCCCATTGCCAGAAGATCAGCGTCACCTCTTTCCAATATGTCCTGCGCAGCCTGTGGGCTCCGTATATTACCTGAGGTCATCGTGACCTTTCCGAATTTATCTTTTACTGCTTTAGCCATATAAGAGCGCCAACCATCTGGCAGGTTCATCCCGTCAATCTGGTATTGAATGGAATCATTTAGAGCTGCAGAAACGTTCAAAATATCTACCTCATCATTGAGATACTCCAGTAACTCCAGTGTATCTTCCAAGGTATTCCCACCTTCTGTAAACTCCTCCGCACTAAAACGTAAGCAAATGGGGAAGAATGGACCCACCACTGAACGAATTTCATCAATGACTAATCTGGCAAAACGAGTACGGTTTTCTGCGCTGCCGCCAAATTCATCCGTACGTTTATTGTACACCGGCGAAAGAAACTGACTCAGCAAGTAGGAATGTCCCGCGTGAATTTCAACACAGTCAAATCCTGCTCGCTGTGCTCTTCCCGCTGCTTCTCCGTATTTACGCACAATGGCATAAATTTCTTCTTTTTGCAAAGGTCTTGGAATCGCTCCACCCTTTTTAGAAGGAATATTCGAAGAAGAAACGGGTTGGACTCCGTTCAGTCGTCCAGCATAAGCCGAAGCACCCGCATGGTTAATTTGTACAGAAACACATGCTCCGTAAGAGTGCAGAGCTTCTGTTAATCTAAACAGTCCAGGAATAAACTGATCATTATCCATCCGCAGCTGGGTTGTTCCGTTCGTACCCATTGGGAAATCCAAACAAACATTTTCTACTGTGATCAGGCCGGTCCCCCCTTTGGCCCGTTGTACGTAATAGTCAATATGATCCTGAACAAAGCTTCCATCCATGGCAGCAAAGTTGGTTCCCATCGGGGGCATTACAATCCGATTCTTCAAGGTCATACGCCGTATGGTCAGAGGTTCAAATATCGCAGGATAGTGGTTCATAGTTCTTCCTCCTTGCAGTTTTGCAAATTTCATTCATTTTCAAGTTTCATTAAATAACTCTTACATGTGATTTTTTTCACTTTAAAGAATATCGAAGTTTTATTGAGTACGATTATTCCTTATGACTTGATTTTATATTATTCGATCTATAAATTCTAATGCTATTTTATGTACTGAATCATAGTTTCAGTCTATAGATAAAATGTAGTCCTACATAAAAAAAGGAACCATCCTTTAAGAAATGTTCCTTTCAGCTCAAACCCAAATCATACTTTATTCGTTATTCACCTATGTATCCGTTCTTTTGAAACCGTAGGGCCTACGCTCCAATATACCTTCCCTAACATATCTGTCCAACAGTTCACACATTGTAGCATATCCATTTTTGCTAAATGAAGGTGTGTAGGCTTTGGCTTTAGGAGAGGTGTTCAGATATTGAAGGAAGAATCCCTCATCTATCACCTGCGTATCGTAAATATAAGCTTCAATCGATGTATGCCGTTCTGGGTGATGCTCCCCAATATTCACAAACAGACAATGATCACCATGTAAATCAGCGGACCATATTCCATCTATAATCAAGTCTATTTCTCCTTGTTCCAGCCATTCAAACTGAGTTGGGAACGGAACGTACTCAGAAGGTCTCATTTGATGGGTTTCGGTAGCCATTCGTTCACATAAACGCTGCGCAGATAGCGTGTACTCGTCCCAAAAGCCCAAAATAGCCATATCTCTTGCGCGCGAGTATCCCCATTCTTGACTTTCTTCTGTCGAAGTTTTGAACTGTGCTAACGATTGGTCTATCCTCTTATGCCTCATTGCTGTTCTCCTTCCTCCGATCTATCACAAGATGTACTCCCATTTAGAAACCAAAAATCCCCCGCTCGAAAAGCCGTGTGAGTTCAAAAAAAGAAACATCACGGCTTAACGGCAAGGGAAATATATCTATCTGTATACAGATTATACTTTTAGATCACCATCATAGGTGGCAATCATTTTGTATAGTTCGGGACGACGATCACGGAAAATGCCCCATTCGATCCGTCCTACTTCCAGCTCGTCCAGATCAAATTCAGCGGTAAGCACTTCCTCATCGGTACGACCAGCCTCTGCCAACTTATTCCCTTGAGGGCCAGCGATAAAGGATGAGCCGTAGAAATTGATGCTGGATTCTTCATCGGTTTCCTTTCCGATACGGTTGGAAGCAATGACTGGAATCAGATTGGAAGCTGCATGACCTAGCATGCAAGTCTGCCAGTGATCCTTAGAGTCAATGGAGGAATCTTGTGGTTCTGAACCAATCGCTGTCGGGTAAAATAAAATTTCTGCGCCCATAAGCGCCATACAGCGGGCCGCCTCAGGATACCATTGATCCCAGCACACGCCTACTCCGATTTTGGCATAACGTGTATTCCACACTTTAAAACCGGTGTCGCCCGGATTAAAATAAAACTTTTCCTCATACCCAGGGCCGTCCGGGATGTGGCTTTTGCGGTATTTACCTAACACTTCACCATCTGCATCAATAACAGCAAGACTGTTGTAACGAGCATAGTTCTTCTTCTCGTAGAAGCTGATTGGCAGCACAACCTGCAATTCCTTGGCAATCTTCTTGAAATGGTTAACCGCTTTGTTGTGCTCCAACTCAGTTGCATATACATAATAATCAGACTTTTCCTTCTGGCAGAAGTATGGAGTTTCGAACAATTCCTGCAGCAAAATAATTTGCGCACCTTGGGCTGCCGCTTCACGTACCAACTTCTCTGCTTTGCTGATATTTTCTTCGATATTGGTAGAACAGCTCATTTGAGTTGCTGCCACTTTTACTTTTCTCACCTTAGTCCTCCTTATAAATGTTGTATCGTTCAACGCTTTACAGCAGGCATCTGCTGGGTTGTACAGTGTACGTTACCGCCTTCACGGATAACTGCCATACCATCTACAGTGCGGATCTTGCGATTCGGGAATACTTTTGACAGCACTTGCTGGGCTGCAAGATCACTCTCAGCAGCAGTTCCGCCAAACACAGGCAAAATAATGCCGCCATTCACAAAGTAGAAGTTAATATAGCTAAGTGTCAGTCGGCTGTCTTCATAATCCACACGCGGCGGTTGGCCGATTTGAATCACTTCCAGCTTACGACCTTTGGCATCCGTTGCTTGCTCTAGAATACGCAGATTTTCCTGCGTGATTTCATAATTTTCATCCTCAGGATCATCACATACTTGCATAATGACCTTGCCAGGAGCAGCGAAGCAAGCAATATTGTCCACATGACCATCCGTTTCGTCGCCACTGAGTCCACGTTTTAGCCAGATAATTTTCTCGGCACCTGTATATTCGCATACGTACCGTTCTATTTCTTCTCGGCTTAATTCCGGATTGCGGTTGGGATTGAGCAAGCACTCTTCGGTTGTAATTAGAGTACCTTCGCCATCTACATGCAATGAGCCGCCTTCCATTACTAGCGGTGCATCTAACCGCGGAACTCCAAGTTTGTCCAGTATTTGCGGCGCAACCTGGTCATCCAGATCCCATGGAGCATATTTGCCGCCCCAAGCATTAAACTTCCAGTTAATACCTGCCAACTGACCCTGCTCATCCGTCAGAAAAGTTGGACCGTTATCACGTAGCCACGCATCGCTGTGCTCTATCGGTAACAGTTCTACCTGTTCCCCGAGCTCAAGCGCTTTAACGCTCTCCAGATCATCTGGATTTACGACTACGGTAACTGGTTCAAATTCCGCCATAGCACTTACGATTTCGGCATAACCCTTACATACCTCGGCATGCATATCGGGGTAAACCATTGAAGATTTTACAGGCCAGGAAATATACGTACGTTCATGTGGCGCCCATTCAGGCGGCATCTTATAATGTGAATCCTTAATTTGCATGTATTGAAACTCTCTTTCTTTTCAGAATGTAGACTCCGCTCCTATCATACAATAATATGATCTTTGTCTCAATCGAAGCGGAAAAGTTTTAATAATTTACATTGAAATTTGAGAAATTACTTTGAAAAGGTGATTGCTTTCACCGTACTGCCATCAAAATCCTTCACGGTAAATTGTGCTCCCTCCAGCACACCATAAGAGGATGGATAGTTTTCTTTTGGCAATGCGATTGAACCAGGGTTCAGTACAAAGACCCCATTTTCCACATCTGCTACCGGAATATGAGTGTGTCCTTGAATGAATACATCACCCGCTTCAAGTGGCGGTAAATTTCCGATACTAAAACCATGTCCATGCGTGATATAGATTCGCCGTCCTTCATGGTACAGTAAAGCATAATCACCCATCATCGGAAAATCCAGCAACATCTGATCCACTTCTGCATCGCAATTCCCGCGTACCGACACCGCAATGTGAGATTTGTACTTGTTCAGCATAGAAGCCACTTCCGCTGGGTTATATCCTTCCGGTAACGGATTTCGCGGTCCATGATACATGTAATCTCCAAGCAAGACAAGACGGTCAGCTTTCTCCTCCTTGAATTTTACCAGTGCCAATTGCAACCAGTACAGCGAGCCATGAATATCTGATATAAACATTAATTTCATAGTTTTTCCTTCCTTTCTGAATAGGCCATAGTAATTTGGAAATATTCCTCTTACGTTCATTATTACATTATTCCCTGAACAAATCTGTGCAAAAATGTTTCTTTACGTTGGGTAGTTCTCTGTAAAGACGCAAAACTACAGTTCCAAATGAACTGTAGTTTTATGGTTAATTTCTTATATACTTGTGCTTGTCATCTTCGGTAATTTTACGGATGACCTTACAAGGGTTTCCTGCGGCAATCACACCAGAAGGAACATCTTTGGTAACAATGCTTCCTGCACCAATAATTGAATTATCCCCTATCGTGACGCCCGCCAGAACGCAAACATTACCACCAATCCAAACATTATTGCCCACAGTAATTGGAAATACAATTTCCAACCCTTCATTACGTTGCTCCACATCAAGAGGATGACCCGCAGTATAAAATCCGCAGTTAGGAGCAACAAATACATTATCACCGAACACTATTTTTGCCCCGTCAAGCATGACTGTATTGTGATTACTATAAAAGTTTTCACCGATTTCGATATTATACCCATAGTCACACACAAAAGGCTGCTCAATCAAGAATCTATCCGTTGTCTTTCCTAATAAAGTTTTGATGAGTGTTTCTCGTTCTTCCATATTACTAGGATGGAGCTGATTATATTCGTAGCAGAGACCTTTGGCGTATAGACGTTCCTCAATCAATTCTTCATCATAATTAGCATTGTATAGGAGTCCTAATTGTGATTTTTCTTTTTCTGTCATCGCTTGTCCACACTCCGTTTATGTAGTTAGATTCTCGTGGTAAATGACGCTTATAAAAAAATTGGCGACCGCTTCCCCCATAATAAAGCAGAGGCGGTCGCCACGTAAAAAACATCATTATGTTTTTATAACTTAGTTACTGGTTTATTTATAAATTAACGTTTCAAGCTTCCACCGTTTGTGGCAATAACCTCTTTGTACCAGTGGAATGATTTTTTTCGGTATCTTTCAAGTGTACCGCTGCCATCATCATGACGGTCAACATAAATGTAACCATAACGTTTTTTAAGCTGAGCAGTCGACGCGCTGACAAGGTCGATACAGCCCCAAGATGTATAGCCCAGAACCTCTACTCCATCTTCAATCGCTTCCCCAACTTGAACCAAATGATCATTCAGATAGTTGATCCGGTAGTCATCTTCAACCGTTTTTTCACCTTTTTCATTGGTGATAAGCTCGTCCACAGCGCCCAGACCATTTTCAACGATGAACAGTGGTTTTTGGAAACGATCATAGAATGTATTCAGCACATAGCGCAGACCTTGCGGATCAATTTGCCAACCCCACTCACTTGCCTCGAGATGCGGATTGCTCACCCCACCGAGGATGTTACCTTCACCTTTGACTTTTTTAGCTTCGTCTGCAGTCTCACAAGTACTCATGTAATAGCTGAACGAGATAAAATCAACCGTATGCTTCAGATCTTCAGCATCACCTGGCTCAAAATGAATAGAGATTCCGTTTTCTTTGAAGAAACGTTTCATGTAACCTGGATATTGACCTCTTGCATGAATATCGGCAAATGCCATGTTTCTGTGATCAAATTCCATTGCTGCAATTACATCGTCTGGATTAGGTGTCAGCGGATAAGTAGGCATACTCAGTACCATACAACCAATTTTGAAATCAGGATTAATCTGATGACCGATTTTTACCGCTCTTGCACTCGCTACCAGCTCATGGTGAATAGCTTGATAAAGATCTTGTTCACTAAGTTGATCTTTTGGTGTGCTAATCCCGCCACTCATGAAGGGTGCTTCAAGAATGGAGTTAATTTCATTGAATGTCAACCAGTATTTTACTTTATCTTTGTAGCGATTAAATACAGTTGTTGCATAGCGCTCATAGAAATCAACCAGCTTACGGTTTACCCAACCATCGTATTCTCTGGACAAATGTAAAGGTGTTTCATAATGAGATAATGTAACGAGTGGCTCAATGCCATATTTATGAAGTTCATCAAACAAATCATCATAAAATTGCAAGCCTTGTTCATTAGGTTCCAACTCGTCACCTTTAGGGAAGATACGTGACCAAGCTATGGAAGTACGGAACACTTTAAAGCCCATTTCCGCAAAAAGTTTGATATCTTCTTTATAATGATGGTAAAAATCAATACCGATCAACTTCATATTATCTTCTGTTGGTACATCCGTAACCGGCCCCCAACCACCACGAGGAGTTACATCCTGAATGGACCAGCCTTTTCCGTCTTCTTGATAAGCGCCTTCGAGCTGATTAGCAGCAACTGCTCCGCCCCACAGGAAATCTTTTGGAAACTGTGTACTCATATTTTCTCCGCCTTTGCTGATGTTTTTTCATTAACTAGGACATAAACACGTTACCTCTACGCTAATGTTTATAAAGTACTTCTAATTGAATCTTAAGGTTTGTAACGCGTTTCATGTCAAGTATTATTTTAAAAACTTGCAGAGTCTATAATCGTATTATCTCCAATACTTACTTCCATATTTATAACAACGTCCCCACCCATCTATCCGTTAATTACCAATTGTAACTGGGTGAGCTATTCTTCAAAGCGGAAGGCCTCTATTTTCTTTTTTCCACCAATTGTAAATTGTAAGTCAGGCTTTCAAGGGTAACTGAAATCAACCCATACATGTATTCATCGTGCGTATCGTTTTTCACAAAAATCTCAGGCATATGTTCTTTGGGTACATCTTTAAGACAGCCGTTATAAATATCATCCAACAGTGCTGGCTTAGATAACTCTCCAGTCAAAGCGATCGATACAGGGTCTATAATCGCAATAATGGATGTTATCGTTTTGATCGCCAGAGGAACAAATTCCTGTGTGCTATTTAACTGTTTAAGCTGTTCCTCTCTCGTTATGCCAAAGGGTAAAAAGGAAACTTCCCCAGCAAATTTGGTATTTCCTTTTAACAAATGTCCATCGACAATAAAACCCGCTCCCGGAAAATTATCCTTGGGAAACGTAACAATAGCGAAGGTTTTGTCCTCATCATAATTTTGCATGTTATAAAATCCATAGACGGTCAGATGCATATCATTTTCAATGGTGACTTCTAACCCGTATTTATCTTGAAGGCGTGGTCCTACAGGGACTCCTATCAGCAGATCAAGATCACAGACATCAATAACCCCTTGATGAACAACCCCCGGAATGCCAATACCAACGGCTTTGACGTTTCCATAGGTATGAATTAGCTCTCCGATTTGGTCATCTATGACTTCATAATCAATATGCGGCACAACGGATGTATTCTCTGCGATAATATCGCCAAGCATATTGGCCACAGCATAAGTAAGAGAATGTACTCCTCCTTCTGTTTTCACAGTTAAACAAATAATATAGGAATAATCAGCGTTATATTTGTACCGTCTAGCCGGGCGACCGCCACTCGACTCTTCCAATTCCATCTCTAATACTTCTCCGGTTTGAAGAAGCTCATTCAGAATATTCCCACAGGTTGCCACACTAAGTCCTGTAATACTGGCTATAGACGACTTGGTTGCAAATTCCTTGGATTTCAGTGTGTTTTTAACTAGCTCTACATTAATTCGTTTGACCCGAATGGTATTATTGGAGACTGGTTGTATTTGAATACACCCCTTTTGAAGTGATTATTAAAAGGTTAATAATAAGCTGTAATATAACGCCCGGTCTGCAATAAGTCAATTTGCACAACCCGTACGCAAGAATATGATTCTCCATTCGATTAGTCGATCATCATGATATACTATGGATAAGAGGCAAAAATTTAGTGATAAAACTAACAAGAAAAGGGAGATTCTATTGGCAACTAGCGAATATGTAGCAATCATTGCGTTGATCCTCTCCGTCATACTTTTGTTCAAGGTCTACCGTCTTCAATCTCGACTTAATAACCTGAAATCCGATGTGGAGCGTCTTGAGAACCGTTCAGGACCAACGGAAACATCGATGTCAAGTACAATTACTCCCCCTCCTCCACATTTCCTAGACGCAGAAGCTTCAAAAGAAATCAATCAAAGGCTGCTTCTACTGATCAGGGAAGGAAATAAGATTCAAGCCATAAAAGAATTAAGAATCGCTAAGGATATGTCTCTTAAGGATGCAAAAGATTATGTAGATCATTTGGAAAAGCTTTAAGAAAGGAAGAATTAAAATGAGTGTCAGCAAAACAAACGCCATGCGCATATTAGACGGGCAACACATCCACTACAATATTTTGAGTTATGACCATCAAGATGGAAAAATAGACGGTATGAACGTAGCCGAAAAGATCCAAAGAGCACCGGAATCCGTTTTCAAAACCTTGGTTGCACATAGCAAACAAAATCTGTTTGTTTTTGTGATTCCTGTACATAAAGAGCTTGATCTCAAAAAGGCTGCCAAATCTGCGGGAGAGAAAAAAATTGAAATGCTTCCTGTTAAGGAGTTGCAAAAGCATACAGGATATATTCGCGGTGGCTGCTCTCCCATAGGAATGAAAAAGCTCTACCCCACTTATATCGACCAGCCCGCAGTTGAACTGGAAACGATCGTTGTAAGCGGCGGGAAAATTGGAACTCAGCTGGAACTGAGTCCGCACGATTTGGCTCAAATCATTCAAGCACAGTTTACAGATCTATCGCACACGGTATAAAACTCATCATGTCATCATAAAATCTTTATGCGTATTTTCTCTTAATCCTATGCTTCATCATGCTTCAACCTAGAGAGGAAGATCAAATGATGCATAATGATTGCTCAAAGAAAGTCGGAATCCCCCAACCCATCAGAAGTGATGGTGCAGGGGGCATCGACAAGGGTCCACGTGATGTGATGAGGGATTTACAAAATCCGGATATGCTGGTTCCTCCCGTAACGGACAATGGTCTCATACCGAATATGCGGTTTTCTTTTTCAGATGCTCATATGCAGCTTAATCATGGTGGGTGGTCAAGAGAAGTTACAGTAAGGGAATTACCCATTGCCACAACTCTTGCCGGAGTGAATATGAGTTTGACACCGGGCGGTGTCCGTGAGCTTCACTGGCATCAGCAGGCAGAATGGTCTTATATGCTGTTAGGAAGTGCACGTATTACGGCAGTTGACCAAGATGGACGTAATTTTATTGCTGATGTGGGCCCAGGCGATCTCTGGTACTTTCCACCAGGCATCCCTCATTCTATACAGGGCCTTGAAGAAGGCTGTGAGTTTTTGCTGGTTTTCGATGATGGCAGTTTTTCCGATCTGAACACCTTATCCATCTCAGATTGGTTCGCCCATACTCCCAAAGAGGTGATTTCTGCAAATTTCGGGATTCCAGAAACCGATTTTGCAGCCATTCCTCAAGACCAAGTCTACATCTATCAGGATTCCGTTCCCGGTTCAATCCAAAGTCAAGCGGTTCCCTCTCCCTATGGGACGTTGCCCCTATCCTTTAAGCATGAATTACTAGCTCAGCCCCCGATCAAAACACCGGGCGGAAGCGTACGGATCGTCGACTCCTCCAATTTTCCGATTTCCAAAACTATCGCAGCTGCCCTGGTTGAGATTGAACCCGGAGCCATGCGAGAAATGCATTGGCACCCTAATAATGACGAATGGCAATACTACCTTGCCGGGCAAGGACGGATGACTGTCTTTGGTGGTAATGGTGCAGCCCGTACATTTGATTTTAGAGCCGGGGATGTTGGATATGTGCCTTTTGCTTATGGTCATTACATTCAAAATACTGGCTCCAGCACACTATGGTTTCTTGAAATGTTTAAAAGTGACCGTTTTGCGGATGTGTCCTTAAATCAATGGATGGCTCTTACGCCTACAGAACTGATTCAAAGTAATTTACACGTTGGTTCTGATGTAATCTCTAATTTACGAAAGGTCAAATGGCCCGTCGTCAAGTATCCTGGTTACTCTTATGACCCTAAAAATAAATAAAGGAATCACTTCGTCATGATGTCTTCCAGCTGTTTCTGTGGCTCAGAACAAACTGCTCAAATGAGACCGGACAGCGCCCAGTGACAAGCTTAACGGTATCGGTCACTTGATCTTCACTTCCGTTTTCACGTATCCTTCTATCCAATCCTGCCAGCATATCTGCATATTCTTCAGGCATTCCAGCGCGAACCATGCCCGCTTTCAACTCTTCATCAGACAAAGAGATATGCTGGATCGGTTGGACTGTTGATTTCCCAATAATTTCAGCCACTTCGTTATATGTTAGTGTTTGAGGTCCAGTGATGACATGAGCTGTGTTGTGTGGTTTATCGTCAATAAGAGCCCTCACTCCCACTTCTGCAATGTCATCTGCACTTACGAAGCCTATTCTCCCGTTTTGGGTTGCACTATAAATGGCCTTGTTGTTTTTGATCGTTTCCACATGCTGGCCTTCTGTGAAATTCTCCATAAAGTAGGATGGCTGCAATACAGCCCACTCTGGAGCTAATCTACGAAGTGCTTGATGTACAGGTCCAAATACTGGCCCGTCCTCAGGCACAGATGCGCTGCCTAAAAGCACGAATCTTTGCACTCCTTCTCTCAAGGCCCTCTCAATAAAAGGAATCATCACTTTGGCGGGATTGACGTCCAACACAGGTACTACCAAATAAATTTTATCTACATTCATCAGCGCCTGTGTATGTGTTGATTCATCATACCAATCAAAATATACATAATCTTCTTCTTCCCAATTGCCAGGTTTAGTACGCCCTGCCAAACGTACTGGATACTGAAGTTGCGTAAGTTTGGCAGCTACACGGCTGCCTGTTTTGCCGTTTGCCCCTGTAATCAACGTTATATTTCTGTCTTTCATAAAATTCAACTCCTATTTAAATTTTTTATCTTAGTCTAGATTTTCATATCTCCATGAGGCTTGAACTCTTTCATTCATGATTTCAAGGCTTCAAGAGCTACCAAAGGGTTCCAGTAATCTTTGTAGTGAGTAATTTTTCCGTTCTTCAACTTAATAACAGAAATGTAGGTTTGATTATACGGTTTACCTGTGCTCACAGCCTGCGCCTCACAGGCAAATTCGGCCACGAATAAATCCGGGTCCGTTGTCGTATGGATAATTGGTGAAGAGAAATCCTGAATCCGAAGCATATTAGGAAATTCCTTAATATACTCGTAAATCGCTGCTTTGCCTTGAAGCATTTGTGCAAAATGCTTAGGCGCATAAGGGAACTCGAAAACAGCGTGATCATCAAATAATGAAATCCATTGCTCCATATTTTCTTCTAACATGTTGCTCATAAATTTATGCATGACTGCTTGCGCTTGCTGTTTTGCTTTGTCGGTATTCGGATTGATTGTCATGGTAGACACCTCGCATAATTATTTTTAGTTCCTGCTTAAAACAAATTCAAGACAGAAATTAAACATAAGAATTCTAGATTGATCAGTCTATAATACTCAAAAAAAATTTGACTAATTGGTCTAGAATATTCAAAAAATAAACGCTATTAAGCGTTCATAAAGATCACTCCAAAATCGACAGCGTCGTACGCACAACATCTCTAAGCACCTCAGGGCTTGCGCCTGTCTTGGCGGTAAATGTCAGCGATAGTCGGGCATGATTTAGAAATCTGGCTATTGACAACAGTTCAGATTCCGTAGCATGAATCTCCCCCTCACTTTGGGCGCGGACTAGGGCGTTGTAAAAAGCAAGTTCAAGCTTTTCAGTGTTTTCAGTAATAAAAGCTTTGATCTCATGATGATGCGGAGCCTGTTCAATAGCACTGTTCATAATAAAGCATTCCTTCGACAGCCTCTTATCCATCAAGACTCTAACAGATTCATTAAAAATCATCGCTATTGCATCCTTAATGCTCCCAGGTTGACTGAGCAGATGTACTACGGCTTCGGTTTTGTCACTTATGTACAGCTGAATAGCCGAAAAAAACAAATCATATTTCGTGCCGTAGGTATCATAAAGACTCTGCCGCGCTATACCCAGCTGATCCAGTAAAATGGTCAGAGAAGTTCCCTCATAGCCATGCTCTCCAAATACAGCCATAGCTTTTCGCAGAACACTTTCAGTATCAAATTCTTTAGCTCTTCCCAAACCTCATGTTCACCTCCTTGCTTATGATTATAATTTTCACAGACTGATCAGTCAAGAAAATAAAATTGATTTTATATAATTTTATTCACAAAAAACCATCGTACCGAAATACGATGGTTTAGGAATGTTTATTTTATCCAAACGCTCAGGTGTAAATGATGCAATCCGACTATTCCTCAGAGTCTACGTTATGGTAAACCTGCTGAACATCCTCCAAATCTTCTAATGCATCAATCAATTTATCAAATTGAGCCTGTGCATCTTCTGGAAGAGTAATATCATTTTGCGCAAGCATGGTGAGCTCGGCAACGGTAAACTCCGTTACTCCTGCCTGCTTGAAAGCTTCCTGAACAGCATGGAATTGATCAGGTTCTGCATATACGATGACAGCTTCATCTTCTTCGATGATGTCACGAACCTCGACATCTGCCTCCATCAACAGCTCCAGCACTTCATCTGGAGTTTTACCCACCAGACCAATAACTGCTGTTGAATCAAACATATAGGCTACAGATCCGCTCACGCCCAGGCTACCGCCATTTTTAGTAAAAGCAGAACGCACATCCGATGCTGTACGGTTCACGTTATTCGTCAGTGCATCTACAATGACCATGGAACCGTTCGGTCCGAAACCTTCATAACGAAGCTCTACGTAGTTTTCATCGCCAGCACCTTTTGCTTTTTCAATAGCACGGTCAATGATCGCTTTCGGTACATTGTACGTTTTTGCACGTTCTAACACGACTCTTAGGACCCGATTGGATTCAGGATCAGGCTCGCCCTGTTTGGCTGCCACATAAATTTCCACGCCAAATTTAGCATATATACGACTCGTATTAGCATCCTTGGATGCCTTCTTTTCTTTAATGTTATTCCACTTACGTCCCATAATATCCCGCTCTCTTCCTGTATGAATATACACAACGAACTTCATTATATCCTTGTATATTATATCTCCTAAAGGACATACGAACAAGTTCAAACACTCCGTTATGGAAAAATAAACAATTCTGCCTACAATCCTCCTCATCTATGGACAACAATCCTATGAATGTCTAAGATGAGGAGGAAGTCTGACTTGAAGGAGATTATTCACTTGGATGTCTTATATAAAAAGTTGAGCAATAACCATGAAATCACGGTATATGAAACCACGGAGCTATATGGTGAAAAGGGGTTATTTCGTGTGATGGAATTTTCAAATGCGGCTGTCCAAGGTGCGCTAGATTTGAATCATCCGCAACGCATTCTGTTCGAATATCCCAGAGCAATCATCCATCTTATGGAGCTGAACGATCCGTCATTTGAAGACGTGTTTGTTATCGGGCATGGTATAGGCACGATTGCGGGTCACTTTACAGATAAACGTTTTAAGATTGCCGAGCTGGATTCGCAAGTGGTAGAATTCAGCCGAACATTCTTTGGGTACGACCAGAACAATGTGACTATTGGCGATGGACGTCGCATCCTGGAGAAGGAGGCCCCGGATGCTTTTGACTATATTATATTGGACGCCTTCACGGAGCAGGGTACACCCTTGCATTTAGTATCCTGGGAATTTTTCAAG
This sequence comes from Paenibacillus sp. JJ1683, assembly GCF_053006485.1. NCBI lineage: Bacteria > Bacillati > Bacillota > Bacilli > Caryophanales > Paenibacillaceae > Paenibacillus > Paenibacillus sp. JJ1683. Next base: position 2,624,607 of record NZ_CM129820.1, on the reverse strand, counting down.
ATGGCTAAAGAAAAGCTGGATTCCGAAGGATCGCTAATTATGAATGTAATGGGCAAAAGTGAACACGATCATCTAGTCCATGCCATTCACACAACGTTGCGTGAAGAATTCGCCTATGTCACAACATTCTCTCTACCATCGGAAGGCGTTGCCGACATTCAAAATATCATTATGATAGGTCGAGACAAGCCTATTCGTTTTCAGGCACGTCAGATGGCGGACTTTCATGAGATTACACTTGGAGAAGGTCATATTCTGCGGGATACAGATGCTTAGTGTTGTATGAGACTCAATATTCTTCTCTCTACATCATGGATATGAATCGACTCTTTGTTGCTGTTTCTTCGCTCTACGAATTCTACTTTTCCGTGTTCAGCATCTTTACCAACGACGATGCGCACGGGAATACCTACTAAATCTGAATCTTTAAATTTAACTCCTGGACGTTCGTCACGATCATCTAGAAGAACCTCTATACCGCGATCCTGTAGTTGGCAGTATAGCTCCTCGGCTATTTGCATCTGAAGCTTGTATTTCACTGAAATCGGAATGATATGAACCTGAAACGGAGCCAGTGCGTGGGGCCATATCATTCCGTTCTGGTCATGATTCTGCTCTACAATGGCGGACAGGATTCGGGAAATGCCAATACCATAGCAGCCCATAATCATCGCTTGATCGGTTCCGGACGCATCTAGAAAGGTCGCCCCTAGCTTCTCACTGTACTTGGTGCCCAGTTTGAATACGTGTCCAATCTCAATTCCACGGTGGAGTTCCAATTTCCCTTCGTCACATCGAGGACATCTATCCCCTTCTATAACATTGCGCAAGTCTGCCACATGCCGAAGATCCATATCACGCCTTGGATTCACATGCCGATAATGGTAGTCCTGCTCGTTCGCGCCTGCAAGACCGCTGGACATTTGAACAACGGCGTAATCCACCCACACAGGGATTGTCAAGCCGCATGGGCCTATGGACCCGGGTGGGGTTCCAGTCACCTTTGTGACGGTGTCTGCATTTGCTATTTCGAATTTTTCACTACCTAAAATTTGTTTGACTTTTACTTCGTTGACCTCATGATCTCCCCTGACAACTACAGCAATAGGTTGATCGTTAGCCATATAAATCAATGTTTTGATGATTTCTTGGGGCTCTATGTGAAGGGTATCAACCAGTTGTTCTATGGTCCGCAGACCTGGAGTATACAGTTTTTCCATTTCATCTGTATCGATAGAAGGATGGCTGTCATGTTCATTTTCATCGGAGACAGAAGATATTCCTATGCTCCCCGTAGAACGTGGCTCTGCCTTTTCAAGATTGGCAGCATAATCACAGCAGGTACACGCCACTATGGTATCCTCTCCTATATCAGCCAGCGCCATAAATTCGTGGGTTTCACCTTCACCACCAATAGCACCAGCATCTGCTTCGACGGCGCGAAAATTCAGACTGCAGCGGGTGAAAATACGTTGATATGCCTGGAACATGGCCCAATAAGTGTGATCTAGTCCCTCCCAATTGGCATCAAACGAATAGGCATCCTTCATCAAAAATTCTCTGCTGCGAAGCAACCCAAACCGAGGACGTCGTTCATCCCGAAACTTGGTTTGAATTTGATACAGTGTTACAGGCAATTTCCGATAGGAATTCACTTCATTTCGTATTAAAGACGTAATGACCTCTTCATGTGTAGGCCCTAATGCAAACTCCCGATCATGTCGATCTTGCAGACGCATCAGCTCTGAACCGTACACATCGTATCTCCCCGATTCTTGCCACAGTTCCGTTGGCTGTAATACAGGCATCAGCAATTCTCCAGCTCCTGCACGATCCATCTCATCTCGTACAATTTGTTCCACATTTCTGAGTACCCGTCTGCCCAGTGGCATATAGGTATACATTCCAGCCGCCAATTGGCGGATAAATCCTGCCCGCAGCATAAGCTGATGACTAATCACTTCGGCCTCTGCAGGTGCTTCACGCAAGGTTGTCAGTAATAATTGGCTTTGGCGCATGTGTGGCTTCCTCCTTGTAAGAACGATAAAATGTACGCAAAAAAGACACATCCGTCAGGGACGAATGTGTCGTGGTACCACCCTTCATTTGACCGTAACCATATTCGGGACGGTCCTTCTTCAGATAACGGCATCTGGCCGGTAACGGTTTATCTTACGCACCGCTACAGCTCGCAAGGCAGGAAAACGTTCATTCGCGGCGAGAAACCTTTCAGCCCATGGGTTTCTTCTCTGTACAGCGGGTAATTGAACCTTTGATCCTTGGTCTACACTATTCCTATATATTACAATTTTCACCACTTTACACGAAACGCAGATTCAAGTCAAGGAGATAATTGTCTATCTGGGCTCAGCCAAGGACATGAACGATATTTAGATTTTAAGATAATCAAATTCCTTTCATTACCATATTGCAAAATGAGCGGCCAGATTTTAGGACGGATACGCCTGCGAAAACCCAGAACAAATCGGACAAACCGAGGTGAAATATCCCAAATACGAACGGCTTCTTGCTCTACTCCTTTGGGTAGCTCCTTGGAAAATAAAAAACGGTTAAGCGAACGCGTGATAACACCTGATATCGCCTCAATCGTGCTGACATCCATTACGATGATTGTGTCGGAACGCTGGAGTCGCTCGGTAAAATAACGTTCATGATAATTCCCTTCGATAATCCACTCTTCCCCTTGCAGGACTTCACCCAGCTGTTTATGAAATTGTTTGTCTGTGCTCCGCTTCCACTCCGGTCCCCAATACAAATCATCCAACGAAATATACGGCAAATGAGTCCACATCGACAGTCGTTTGGCCAAAAAAGTCTTGCCGCTCCCCGGTGAGCCGATTACGATAATACGTTTAGCATGCTGCACAGCTAGAAGCTCGTCACTCACTTCCCCACGTAAGGTTAGCGTTGAATAAATCAGTCGATATAGAAATCCTACTGCCAAAGCCCCTCCCTTTAAAAGCAAATAAAGAAGAAACAGCGGCAGAAAAACAATAGCGTATTTCACACTGTCCATCAGACAACCTGCCCCTTTTATACATTCAATATTTGAGATCATTACATCTGTGAAGCTCTAAATACACGCTGTTGTAGGTTAAGTGTTCTCTTCTTTACTTATGTATTTTTCTTTTTAAAATACACACCCTTAAAAAATACAAAATTTTGCGAATGTGTGCCATACAACTCCTGGAACCTAGAATGGAGTTTATTCACAGAAATGGTGTCTGAGACTGTCCGATCCGTTTGTATGGTTAAGTCGACACAACTGATTCCAAACTGGCACACTTGCTCCATAGGATAACCTTGGGTAATTCCATAAATCATCCCGGCAATAAAAGCGTCATCTGCGCCTGTGACATCAATGACCTGTTGAACTGGAGGGATAGGGATTTGTCCATGAGTTCCATCCTGAGAAGCAAACAACACATGCTCAGCACTGCAGATAATAATGACATTTTGAACCCCTAGTTTGTGAAAAACTCGAGCTGCGTCCAATATCTGCTGGTCATCTTTAAGTTCCAGTCCCAAATAAGCTTCAGCCTCTTCCGGTTGGCATACTAGCCATTCCACCCCATGCAAATTTCGGGGAAGCTTTCTCATCTTGGAAGCTGACACCGATGAAACGACAAGGGGAACCTGATGTTCCTGACAGACATGTATGGTGGCCGCTATTACGTTCATAGAGAAATTAGTGTCCAGCAGAACAAGTCGGGACGAGGCGATTAAAGGAATATTTTCAAAAATTACTGAAGGACGAATCTGATCATAAATCTCCATTTCTGCTGTCGCTACAATCATCTCACCATGCTCGTTTAGCAAGGCAGTATAAACGCCAGTTGACGACTCACCTTTGACTTGAAGAGGAATCACATGCATGTAACGGCTAGACTGTTCGATGATAAATTCGCCTTCCGCATCATCTCCAACTGCGGTTAGCAGGCTGACCCGTCGGCTCAACCTCCCTAAATTTTCAGCTACATTCCGTGCTACCCCACCGCAAGATTGCAGCCTAGTGCTGCTCGGATTGGAGGTGTGAAGCTGAAATGTACCCTTAACCATGATTTTACGATCCAGATTTGCCCCTCCGATACACAGTATTTGTTCACTAGAGGGCCAAGGCTCGTCCTGTTCATTTTTGTGAATTTTTTTTAATTTCATCATTTGACTCCTTTCTCGACTCTATTCGGCTTGAATGATTTAAATTTGTGCAGAAATAGGCACTCTATAAACCTAACATGTTCTAAATGTCAAATTCCCAAGAATCATGTCGAGTCCGTTAAAATATCAAAAAGTTACACATGCTAAAAAAGTCACCTCATCGTAAAGATACCCTCCACTTTACGATAAGATGACTAGAACTGAACTTGCAGCTTAGATCCTTCTTCCTAGCATCCTGTTATTTTATAGAGAATAGAGCAGCTCCATGAGGGGGTAAATCTGCGGACAGTTCCTGCACTATAACACCTAAATCCACATGGTTCCACAAGTCTCTGGCACTTGCCTGCCCTTCAATTCCAAGCTCCTGTAGGGATACACGGACTGTTGAAGCTTCATCTCCAACATTAAATAAAGCCGCATATACGTGACCTTCCTCATTGTGAGAAGTCCAAACGATATGTTCATCCTTTCTGTAGACCTGTCGCGCATTCACACCGTTGTGATGAACATCGAGCACTTCTTTGTTCGTCAGCAATGAAAGTGTCCATGCGTCATTATCACGCAGTTCTCCTCCGAACATCAGTGGAGACCGGAAAATGCTCCATAAGGTCATCATCGTCAGCTGCTCATCCTTCGTAAAGCGTGTCCAACGATCATGACTGCCGGAATCTACTGAATCTACCGAACGAATTCCCAGATGCCCCAGTGGCAACATGTCGCAATCCGGCCAGTGACCTGGACCTACATGTCCCGCCCATTTCTCGCAACGCTCGAACATACCATGCAGTAAAGGCCATACATCCCAGAAATCATCAGTCATACGCCACATATTCGCATTTGCGATTAAATCAGATGCATGTTCCAGCGGTGCGGGACCAGGCGATAGACTTAACGCCATCGGACGTCCGCATTGGGCGATAGCCCGCTTAATCAATTCGATTTCCGCCAAATGAATACCATAGAGACGTGATGCAGCAATGTCATCTACTTTGACAAAATCGACACCCCATTCCGCATACAGGTCAAACAAAGAATTATAATACTCCTGTGCGCCTTCCTTGGATGCATCTACCCCATACATATCTGTGTTCCAAGGACAAATAGAGTTAGGATGTGCAATTTGTCTGGCCGTAGCTGTAGTTCCCAAAATCGGGGTATCCTGATGAACCGCCTGTCTAGAGATGCCCCTCATAATATGTATCCCGAATTTCAATCCCAAACTATGCACATATTCTGCAAGAGCATGGAACCCACGACCGTCTGCTGCCGAAGGGAACCGATTCACCGCTGGAATCAGACGTGAAAATGAATCCATTTCCAATGGAACAAATGGTCGGTACTGTGAAGATACTGCTCCCGACTCATACCATTGAATATCCACCACTACATATTCCCATCCATACTCCTTCAGGTGCTCCGCTATATATTGAGCATTTCCCCGTACTTCCTCTTCCCTTACTGCTGCGCCATAGCAATCCCAGCTATTCCATCCCATAGGTGGTGTATGCGCTGTCAAAAGATGTTCCATTGAATTCATCCTTTCATCTGTTAGGCCTCAACCTGTTACCGCAAATCTCATCAACCCCACAATACCATTATAATGTAACCCCTTACTTTTGTCGCTCGTCATCTTTTCCATTTCCACTTTTTATACATTTATGTTGACTAACTTAAAGAATGTGGTACATTTAAACTTGCTTGTTAAAAAACTTTGACTTGAATCAGAGGGTGATTTTACATGTGTGAACATGCTTATCGAATTTTGTTGTTTTACAAATATGTCAATATTGAAGATCCTGCCACCTTTACGGCAGAGCATCTGGCTTACTGCAAAGAGCTGGGCGTCAAGGGAAGAATCTTGATTGCTGAGGAAGGAATCAACGGAACACTGTCCGGTACAGTAGAGCAAACGGAGCAGTATATCCGTGATTTGCGCGCCAATCCGAAATTCCACGATATCGTTATTAAAATAGATGAATCTGACGGTCATGCGTTCAAGAAAATATTTGTACGTCATCGCCAGGAACTGGTTACGCTACGTCATGAGGACGAGCTGGACCCTAATGTAATTAGCGGCAAGCGTCTGTCACCAAAGGAGTTTTATGAACAGCTTCAACATGAAGATGTCGTGGTTCTGGACGGTCGTAACGACTACGAATATGACATCGGTCATTTCCGCGGAGCCATTCGCCCCGAAGTTGAATCGTTCCGTGAATTTCCACAATGGATTCGCGATAATATGACTCAATTTAAGGATAAAAAAATCCTGACATACTGTACTGGAGGTATTCGTTGCGAAAAGCTGTCCGGTCTGCTGATTAAAGAAGGCTTTGACGATGTAGGCCAGTTGGATGGCGGCATTGTGACTTACAGCAAGGACCCTGAAGTACAAGGGCGTTTGTTTGACGGTAAATGCTATGTGTTTGACGAACGGATTTCGGTTCGGATTAACCATACGGGTGAAGACGTTATTGTCGGTCAATGCTATCACTGTGAAACGCCAAACGATCATTATATTAACTGCCCGGTCTGCAATCTCCAACATATCGTGTGTCCAGACTGCGAAGAACAGCATCAACACTATTGCTCTGACGAATGCCGAACCAAAACAAAAACCATGGCTTCTGCTTAAACCATTAGAATACTCGGTTTCACATAAAAGGGATGTTCCTACTAGCCGTTCAACATGGCTGTGGGCATCCCTTTTGTTGTTCTCAGAATAAGTGCGCTAAGCTTCATAGTATATACCTATAACCTTAATTGTTTATCCATCTTGGACGGGCTCAAAAGTAGCGCCTTATAATGGAAAATGTCATTACAGAAAGGATGGGTGGAATTCATGATTCAAATCGTACTTTCAACTCTTTTATCCGTTATCGTTCCGCTGTCCATTCCGGTGATTGCCGGATTTTTACTCGGCAAATTCATGAAGCTGGAAACAAAACCGCTCTCGACTTTGTACTTATATTTTTTAAGTCCTGCCATGATTCTGGACACACTGCTCAAAGCGCAGCTTTCCTGGCATGATGTGACACAGACAGCCGCTTTTTCATTACTTAACCTGCTGCTATTGTGGGGAATTGCACAATTAGCAGGGAAAATCTTTAGGCTGAGCGCACCGGAAACGGCTGGGCTCACCTTAATTTCCACACTGACCAATAGTGCAAATTATGGGTTGCCGCTCATTTTACTTGCCTTTGGGCAGCTTGGTCTGGATAAAGCCTCTGTATATGTCGTCATCCAAATGATTATGGTCAATACTATTGGCGTTTATTTTGCAGCCCGCTCTGAATTTTCTGTTCAAAGTGCCGTGAAGTCGGTATTTTTTCTCCCTGCAATTTATGCGGCTCTTCTCGCACTGGGACTTCGAGCACTGGATTGGCATCTGCCCTCCGGCATTCAATCGACCGTCTCAATGATTGCAGCTGCTTATTCTCCGGTTGTGCTGGCGATTCTGGGTACCCAAATGGCTTATGTGAAAATACTCAAGCTGGAGCCATCTATTAAAAAAGCCAGCTACGCAGGACTAACAATCCGACTTCTGCTTTCCCCGCTCGCGGCTTGTCTTGCCATGCTGATACTGGGAATTTCAGGTCTTTTGTTCTCCGTTCTCTTCATTCTGGCCTCGATGCCAGTGGCTGTGAATGCAGTCATTTTAGCCGAAAAATTTAATGCATCGCCAAAACTGGTCTCCACCTGCATCTTGTGGAGCACGCTTGCCTCATTCCTGGTTCTGCCCATTCTGATTATGCTGGTAGCAGGTTAGACAGATAAAAGGCTCTCTACACCATAGAGAGCCATGCACGATCCTGTCTCCAGTCTACTTGCACAGGTGTTTCAAAAAAAGTACTAAGCGTTTCACTGCTCAGGATATCAGTCGTTTTACCTTTGGCAAACACCGTACCCCGGCGAATCAGAATCGTATGTGTGTACATCGGTAAAATTTCTTCAATATGGTGTGTAACATACAATAAATTGGGAGAACCCGGCGTCTCGGACAGCTGACGAACGCTATCCAATAATGCTTCTCTAGAGAAAAAATCCAACCCGTTGCACGCCTCGTCCAAAATCAACAGCTTGGGCGAGGCCATTAACGCGCGAGCAATAAGCACTTTTTGCTTTTCTCCCTGTGAGCATCCCTGATACAACCGATCGACGAGATGAGCACAGCCCAGTTGGCTCATAAGCTGAACGGCCTGTTCATAATCTGTATCCGTCGTCTGGTCATACAGTCCAATGGAGGCAAATTTACCGCTGATGACGACATCCTGTGTACGCTGGCTTCCATTAATCCTTTCTTGTAAAGAGGAACTGACCCAACCAATAGATTTGCGCAATTCCCTCAGATCTACATCCCCAAAAGTATGACCCAATACACTGACACTACCTGTGGTTGGCCATATGTAGCCATTAATCATATTGAGCATCGTTGTTTTGCCTGATCCATTCAAGCCGAGTACAGCCCAATGCTCTCCCTCAGATACCTGCCAATTGATTTGATCCAGTATGGTACGGTTATCTCTCTTCCAGCTTACATTGTTAAGCTCAATGACAGAATTCATGGCTGTACATCCCTTCTATACATCGTATCATCAGATGTTTTTAGGCGTAATAATATATCACGTTTGCTACGTTAATCTTCACTTTCGTATAAGAATAGCACAGGGTTGCAGGTTGTTCAATTTTAAATTCACTATATTGCTTTCTACAAAACTAATAGAAATAGAATCAAGTTCAATAGCCCGCTTAGGCTAACTTGGAATAAGGTAGTCTAAGCGGGCATTTTAGTTGTTTTAAGATTTAAGATTTAAGATTTCGGAGCGATGAAGACCGATTTATGAGGTAGTTTATGCGCTATTTCTCGAGGAAGGCTCAGATTCGTTGCCAATACATCAACAGGGTTGCCAGCCATCCACTCACTCAAATCAATGGCCTCGTAATGACCACTGTTAAAACCAATCAAAATACGGCATACGTCCGATCCGGTATTTTTAATATAATGCCCGGCTCCCATAGGTACATACCCTACATCTCCGGCCTCAAACTGCTCTGTCACTGCATTCCCTTCTGCCAGAAATACAGTCATTTCTGCTTTGCCGTCCAAATAGTACTGCCATTCATCTGCATTGGGATGCCAGTGCATTTCTCGCAATCCGCCCGGCTCCAGTTCAATTACAGATCCGGCCATCGTCGAAGAAATAGGAAAATCTTCTACTGTAACGGTCCGTTGAGTCCCTCCACCCGGTGCCAATCTGGGCTGTTTGGCCATTAAAGGATAGCGGTGTTTAGTAATCAGATCAGAAGAAATGCGCGGATATGCATCATGAGATGCGATAGATGGGACAGGCCCTTTTGCAAAATAAGCTTCCTTCTTTGGCAAAAGAGCGAGCTCGTCGGCTGCAAATCCGAGATTCTGCATGACAACATCTGCGGGAGTCTGAGCGATAAAATCAGTAATGCTGAACGTATGGTCCTCCGAAAAATCACCATTATCGAAAATCAGGATAAAATGACACTCTCCAGGACCAAGACCTTGAATGGAGTGACCATAACCACGCGGGAAATACCATACATCACCAGGGTTAAAAATATCGACATAGGAAGTACCGTCTGGATGGTTAACAGTTGTCCGACAGGAACCGCTAATCACATAGGCCCATTCAGCTGCATTGGCATGCCAGTGAAGCTCGCGCATTCCACCCGGCTCCAGACGCATCGAAACCCCTGCTATTCCTTCTGATACAGGGAAATCATGGACTGAAGCCCCACGTGTGATACCCCCTGGCCCGGTTCTGGGTTCCTTTTTCTCCAAAGCATACTTAAATGATTTCATCGCGATTCCTCCTTAAAATCATTCTTCCCATATGTCTTTATTCACTTATTGATGCTGTGCAGGTATATTATATACTTTTAATGTTAAAGAGATCAAATTTGTCCATTTTTTTCATCAAACTATGTCCGAATCGCCCCCCTCGCGGTTAGGATTAGGGTAAATAGGCAAGAGAAAAAGGATGAATCATAAACAATTCATCCTTTTTTTGATTTAGTTTCTTTATTTGATTTAGTTTCTTTATTTGTATGATCAACTTTATTTGCATGTTTATCTTTATTCTTGTCGTTATTCTTCTTATCCTTGCTTGGGACTATAACTTTCTTTTTTTCATTAGCCAGTCGCCAATAGCTTATTACTTTTCGGTACATAGACTTATCTGTCAATTGGTTAAAAATATATGGGTCTGGCTTCGTGTTCACCTCAATGATCCACGGGATAAAGCGATGATCCAATCCAATGTCCACACCAATTTGCCGGAAATTCGGATATGTTTTTTGTAGTTGTGTGGCAATGGTAATCCCCAGTTCATTGAGCTTCTTAACCAGCTCAGCCTGCTTACTTTGCGATAAATGGGATTTCAGTAGCTGTTCCAAGGCCATCGGCTTACCACCACTATGATAATTGGTCACGATTTTACGGGGATGACCCAAGCGTCCAATAATTCCGGTAGATTCCCATGTCCCTTTTGCATTACGCTGCACCATGACCCGGATATCAAAATAACGATTTTGATGGCGCAGTAAATGAATTCCCTTTTGAATGAGATAACTTTTTTTACCCATGTGTTTCGATAGGCTGGTAATCAGTGCATCTAACTGTTTGAATTCCAGACGTTTTTCCTCATATTGGTAGGCGAAGCGCTGACCTGCCTCCTGTTCGATTTTCATCACACCTTTGCCAAAGGTACCTCGATCAGGCTTTACATAGACCATTCCATACTTCTCCAACATTGATTTCACAGTTATTTTGCTGTATTTACGGGTTTCAGGTACAAAAGGCTTGATACTGCCATGCTGGAGCAACAATTGGGTTTTATGCCATTTGCTACGCAACGCCTGCGCTTGTGAAGAATTCACTTGCCCCTCTCCTCTCTACTCTCAGGGTAGAACGCTCCTGTTAAAAAAGATCAATCTATCGTATGCGCCAAAACCCCATTCGAAGCTCCATTCGCCCTCTTCTACACAGAATTAGACAGTTGGCCTTGCCCGGTCGAAAGCGCCTGTCCAGGCATACAGTAATATGAGATACCGGTAGCGTATATTTACACATATAGGGAGTGAATAACATGTCTGCGCAATCCGATGGGCTACAGAAGGGTTCCCTCTCAATCGATGTTCTAATCCCCGCAATTGAAAAAGATCTGGCTACACTACCACTAGTAATTGACAGTCTGCGCCGTCACGTGCAGCACCGAATTGCAACCATCTATATCGTTTCACCGCAAAGCACCAAACTTCGCCGTCTATGTGCAAACAAAAAGTGTACATTTATAGACGAAAAAACGGTGTTGCCCATCACTAAAAAGCATATTCATTACGGAACAACGCGCTGGGATCGCTCAGGCTGGCTGTATCAGCAATTGCTCAAAATGAATGGCGACAAAATCAGTAAATCGTCTTTTTTTCTCGTCATAGATGCGGACACCATTTTGATTCGTCCACATACGTTCCGTAAAGACGGAAAAACAATTTTTTACTATCGCAGCTGGAGTCAACCTGAGTATTTTCGAACTTACCGTAAGCTGATGGGTGCTAAAGCTCCCTCACCAAAGTCCTTTGTCACTCACTATATGCTTTTTGAAAAAACACGGCTCACCCAGCTCAAGCAAGTTATTGAGGCCAAGCATGGGAAACCTTGGTACAACGCCATTATTCAAAGTATAGACCGGACAAAACAGTTTGGATTTTCCGAATATGAAACGTATGCCAACTATCTATACAGCAATCAGCCCTCTCGGATGATTTTGCGCAAGTCATTAAATAAAGCGCTTCATAGTCGTGCTTCTTCGCTGTCACAAAAACAATTGGATATCTATGCCCAAAGCTACCGCTCCTTATCTTTTCATCAACGCAAAGTGTACCAGCTAGCTCCACAAACAAGGATTCAATCTTCATTGAAATAGTTCCTAAAATAGAAAATCCCGCAATTGTTGATGCAATCTAATGGATTTGCATTGAAGGAGGAAACGTCTGTGCGCATCGTATTGTTATGCGGTGGTGCCGGAAAACGGCTATGGCCATTATCCAATGATATTCGGTCAAAGCTGTTTCTCCGGTTGTTGCCCGCTCCTGACGGGCAGCAGGAATCTATGCTCGGCCGGGTGTATCGTCAGCTTACCTTAGCCGGACTAGATTCCTCTGCCCTGCTTCTGGCTCATCGGAGTCAGGTAAATCTAGCCTTTCGCCATACAGAAGGTCGTCTGCCTGTTCTTGGCGAGCCGGCTAAACGGGGAACCTTCACAGCTGCTGCACTCGCTGCTGCTTATTTTCACACAAGAGGCATGGGGCTGGATGAAGTTCTCTGTATTGCTCCAGCAGATATGTTTGCAGGCGACGACTTCTTCCACAGCATAGCAGCGCTCTCCGGTCTATTGCTCGAGAGCGGAGCCGATCTAGCTATGCTTGGGACAAGGCCTACCCATGCCTCAGACCAATATGGCTATGTCGTTCCGGGTCTGCAAATGAGGCAGGAAGGGAAATCGGCTTATGCACAAGTTGCTCGCTTCACTGAAAAGCCGGATCTCTCTGGGGCGCAGCAGCTTATTAACCAAGGCGCACTGTGGAACTGCGGTATTTATGCTTTTACGTTACGATATATGCTGTCCTGTATGGAGCAAAGTCAATTGCCGCTGAACGATAAAGAACTGTGCGCAATGTATGATACCCTCCCGGTTCGCAGTTTCGATGAGGAGATTGCGGAGCGTACTGAACGGGCCGTTGTCCTGCCTTACGAGGGCGAATGGCACGACATCGGCAACTGGCAGACCTTAACAGAGCAGCTAGGAAGCCGAGTGATCGGGCGTGGACAAATCAGTGGTCAAACTCACGGCACACACATCGTCAATGAGCTGCCCTATCCACTTCATGTCATTGGTGTGGAGGATATTATTGCTGCTGCAAGCCTTGACGGTATTCTCATTGCATCCAAAAGCCATGCCCACGCGATCAAGGAACAGCTAGGCAAACTCCAACTTCACCCCATGCATGGTGAAACCTCTTGGGGCAGTTACCGGGTGCTGGACGAATTTGAGCACCGAAGTCCAAATGACATATTAGCTATACGACTGACGGTGTTGCCGGATCATCGCTTGAATGGACGTATTCACGGCAGCGGACTTAAAGTATGGACGATCGTATCCGGTCGGGGAGAGGTTATGCTGAACGGAGAACGCTTTGCTGCGGCAAGCGGCTCTGTATTTAGCATTCCGGTCGATACGTATCACACGATCCGCGCCGATCTGGATTCAAAACTGGAACTAATCGAGGTTCGCCTAGGTAACAGTTTGGTGAGCGCCTTCAATAAATCCGATTCCTGCAACACGGAGTTATAACATCTAAACAGATCGATTTCTGCACGAAGATCACACATCAAAAAAATCGCTCTTGAGCAAGGTGAGTAACATCCTTTGCTCATGAAGCGATTTTTTTTTGTAATATTACATCTCATAAGGAAACCGTTCTAACCTTGCCAGATAAATAAACCTTGTTGGCCTTAATCATCCCGGCCTCTCTTAAAAAGTGCTGCACGATCTTCATCTGATAGTGTATGCGTTCTTTCTGGGGCAGGCTCCACCCTGTTTCCACAGTTACCGCACGTGCCCCTAAAATACGGGCTGCAGCGGTACGAGAGGAACCTGGGAGCTCATGCAACCGCATGTTGAAATGGCGGTCTTTCACCTTGATCGAGCGATTCATTCGCTTAATAATCCGGCGCGTCGTGGGAATTATCGGGTTGCCCTTATTGGAGATCAGCGTTTGGCCAAGCACCTTGGCATCCTTTTGTGATAATCCATTCGCCTCATGCAAGTCAAGATACCAATCAGGGTGATGCTTTTGTAATAATTTGAATAGAGCAGTGGAAAGCGGTTGTGTTGCCGCCTGCTTTTTCCGGCGCGGAAAGGTTCGATTCAGATCCGGTTTTCCTCTAATCTGCTTGCGGTAAGCCTTTTGATTCACAATTGGCACAATAATAAGCTTGCCATGGCTGAATCTCAGCTTTTGCTCATTCAAAAGCTTTACCAGTTTCTCAGCCGCACGTATACTTGCTATTTCATTACCATGTATGCCTGCAACCACCATCGCACACGGGCCTTGTTGTCCCTCTATGGCTACATAATAAGGAGTCGCCCAAGAAGAGCCCTTTCCAAGCATATATCGTTTGACCTGCATCCCCTTCACCTCCGTATAGGCTTTCGGTGTCCTCTCTTCTGTTCTCGCCGACGAATGATTTCACGGTATAGTCTCAAGTAGTTGCTGGTCATCTGTTTGTTGGTAAATCTTTGGCTAACATACAATCGAAGCTGCGCGGGTGACGGGTAATTCTTTTGCTGTGCCTTTCGTGCCATTTGTCCAACTGATTTGCAAATCAACTGCGGAAAGCCTGATAGCACCTCGGGAACAGAGCCATTTTTTAGTGCCAGCACCGGTGTTCCACAAGCCATAGCCTCTACCATTACAAGTCCGAACGGTTCTTCCCACAGTGATGGAAACAACAGACACTCTGCATGTTTCAGAAGCTTCTGTTTCCGATCACCCCCAACTGGTCCCACATAGCGTATATTCGGATTGCGCTGAATTCGTGTCTGAATCTCTCGGCGAAAAAATACAGGGGCTTTGATGGGACCCGCAATAAGCAGTCTTTTTCCTGTTCGCTCTGCAACCTGAATGGCCTGCAATACACCTTTATCCGGTATAATTCTGCCCATGAACAGCAAGTAGCTGCGCTTCTCACTGCTGAACTCGTATTCATGCGTGTTGATGCCGTTATAGATATAAAATCCTTTGCCCCCGCCCATCAGCTGACGTGCTCGTTTACTGACATATACCGGGTTTTTACCGTGTCTTCTCACTGGAAGATGAACGGTACACAATGATGAGCAGGGCAGCTTCCTACGCGCTACAGCAGAACGAAAGGTATGGTCATGAATGATATGTGTGCCGGAAGGCATATGCCGAAGTACATATTGGGGGATCTGACTATGTTTCAAACCCTTGGGATAAGTAATCAACCGCGCGCTGCTCCTGCTCCCACGGGCGGCAAAAAGAGATACATGATGCCCTCGTCTCACTAATTCCTCTGTTAATTCATGCACGACCTTTTCTGTTCCGCCCTTGATGGAGGGAACAGGCTGTGCATCGGGATAGTTGGATATGACCTGCACAATGGTTAAAGGTCGGTTTTTGAATGCTTTGCTCTGCTTTGAAGCCATACGAATTCCCCTTCCTGACCGGAAATACGGTGTGATCTTTACGATGTCAACGGGAATCTGAGCATACTCCCGTGCAGGTTATAAATTGTAGTATATAGGTATGTATGTTTTGCATGATTGCTTGTGCCAATCGTCTGCAAGTCGCTTTTTGTCATACGAGCCTAGTCATAAGGGGGAGTTATTTAATTTGTCAAGCTAAAGTTAAGGAGAAAATTCTCATCGTTTTCTAATAAAGCAGTGCAAAACGTTGGGGTAACAGGATTGTAACCATGAGTGGTAAATTCCGGATATTTTATTTGTGTTATTGTCATTTCAGGACATCAACACAATACGAATAACGGAGGAAATTATATATGAAACGTACTTCTAAAAAATTGTGGATGGGTATTTGCTTTACGATGACTTTGGCACTGAGCGCTGGAAGCTTCGTTGTTGGACCAGACACCACTCATGCCGCTTCGACAAGTAAAGCTGATCGGATTATCTCAAAAGGCTCCCAGTATATGGGCGTCCGTTATGAACATGGAGCTCCAGCTGGCAGTACAAGCTCTTTTGATTGCTCTTCATTCACTCAGTATGTTTTTGCACAAAATGGAATCAAGCTTCCACGTTCGTCCAAACAGCAGTCAACTGTGGGCACTTATGTACCGCGTAGTCAGCTCAAAAAAGGCGATTTAGTCTTTTTCTATGCGCCAATTCATCATGTAGCCATTTACATGGGAGACGGGAAAATTCTGCATACGTTTGGTAAAGGCGGCGTAACGGTTACAGATCTAAATTCCGGATGGTGGAGCTCCCATTATACAACAGCACGTCGTGTCCTTTAGGATCATTTTGGGTGATCTCCCATCCACCGAATGCATAACTTACAAATAACATTAAAAAGGCTGTTCCTTTGAGTAGAGATGTCTACTGGAGGGACAGCCTTTCCTGTTGTTTTTGAGGCAGCGTAACGATGACATCCGTCCCTTCGCCTTCTGCGCTTTCCATGCGTATCGTACCCTGGTGAGCATCTGTTATTGCCTTGGCAATCGGTAACCCAAGCCCGGTTCCTCCGGTTTTACGATGTCTGGAGCTGTCTACTCGATAAAATCGTTCAAAGACACGCTTGATCTCGCTCTCAGGAATGCCAATTCCGTAATCCTTAACGCGGAGGTGGACATCTTTTTCATCTGTAGATAACCATATTTCGATTTCTTCCGAGCTATACTTTAACGCATTATCCAGCAAGATGACTAGTAACTGCTTGATTTTTGCAAGATTAGCATCCAGCCAAATTTCCTTCTCTTCTGTAAAAATAGAAATTTGGCGCTCATGTACAGGCTTGAGATGTGCTACCACCTGTTGACAACAACCGACTAGCTCTACCCGCTCATACGGTTCGGAATCTTGCTGCTGTGAGGAGGCCAATGTCAGCAATTGCTGCGTCATCGTACGCATTCGCTGAGTTTCTTCATAGATCGATTCAATCGATTCCTTACGTATGTCCTCGTCACGCGTACCCCACCGCCGCAGCATGTTGGCATAGCCCTCAATAATCATCAATGTCGTATTCAGTTCATGTGAGGCGTCGGAAACAAACTGCTGCTGGCTCTGAAAGCTTTCTTCCAATCTCTCCATCATTCGATTAAAAGTAGCGGTCATTTGGGATAATTCATCTTGATTAGGACTGCCAGCAGGAATTTTTTTGAATTTCAAGCTTCTTTCGATTTCCTGCATCGTTTGAATACTACTGGCAATGGGCAGCAATATCGCATTTGCCAAAATCGTGCTGCCCACCAGACTGAGCAACATAGCTCCAACAGTCGATGTGATAAGAATTGTATTTAAGATATCGAGATTGTTTTCGAGCGCATCCCATTTTTCTACGATCTCCAGTGTCCCCTTTTGACTACCTTCTGGTGAAAGCACTGGAAGATGGATAATCAGGATTTTATGATCCTGTAGATCCGTTAGTTGAGAGCTTTGAGAAAGGTTAAAATGTATATCGTTCAGCTTAAAGCGGGACTGACGGCTTACTTCATACAAAAGACGAGATTGCTGATCAAATACCCTCAGAATGGTATCCGCAGAAAGTTCATCTTTCAGCTTGGACCCCCAAACATTTTTCAGAATCATCGTGGCTCCTGTTTCGGCAATGATTTCGGTCCATTTATTTTGTAGCACTTCTCTTTCATTACGAGTAGCAATTTTGACAAATAATAGATGAACCGTGACGTCCACAAACAGGAGAATCGTCATCACTAAAATAGAACTAAGCAGGGTAATTTTGGTCCGCAGCTTCAATGCTCTTCCTCCCGGATACAGTACCCAACACCGCGAACGGTTTTAATCAGTTTCTTTTTGTATCCATGATCAATTTTTTTGCGAACATACCGGATATATACATCTACCACATTCGTATCACCGACAAAATCAAACCCCCACACATCCTGAATCATTTGATCCCGATGCAATACCTGATTTTTGTGCTCCATCAGATAGAGAAGCAGATCAAATTCTTTGGGCGTAAGTTCGATACGTTTTCCTTCCCTTACCACGGACCGCGTCTTGGGTTCCAACACCAGGCTATCGACTTGAAGTTTGGACTGCTGCTTTTCCTCTTTTTGCGAAGTAGTAGCTGCCGGCTCCAACTGATTCCTCATACTGGCCCGCATCCGCGCTAATAATTCCTCAATTTCAAAGGGCTTTGTAATGTAATCATTAGCTCCTTCATCCAGACCTGAAACTTTTTCAGGAGTCGTGTTACGTGCAGTGACCATAATTACCGGGGTATGATTGTCCACTTTTCGAATCTGCTTCAGCACCTCGACACCGTTCATCTCGGGCAGCATCACATCCAGTATGATAATATCCCATGTAAGGGATAGTGCTTTTTCCAATCCTTCTTTTCCCGTCTGTGCAATTTCAACTGCATATCCTTCGTGGGATAACTCCAGTTGAAGCAATCTGGATATCTTCGCTTCATCATCAATGACCAGCACCGATTTTTCCATTGCAAAACCACCTATTTTTTATAGAGAAAACTAATAAGCAATGCACATACCATTCATTTTTTATTTGATTTTAAGCTTTTATCCGTATAGTCGCTCTATAATATAACTTTGTAATTTAATTTTTTGAGGTTAAGGAGTAATTTATTCATGCTAATTAATGTAGACTTTGCTTTGTTTCACTGGATCAATGAATTGGCTAATCACCTCGCCTTTTTGAATGGAACTATGCGTTTCTTGGCGCAATATGCACCGTATTTATTTGGAGTGGCTTTACTGCTATACTGGTTCACCTTTAAAATGCCGCATCGGATGATGGTTTTAGAAGCCGTTATAACGGTTTGTATCGGTTTTACAATTAGCTGGTGTCTTGGACATTTGTTTTACAGAGATCGGCCTTTTGTCGGACACTCTGTCATTCAGCTGATTCATCATGATCCCAATGCTTCATTTCCGAGTAACCATGCACTTGGAGCTTTTGCTCTGGCAGCAATTCTATGGCTTCATCATCAAAAATATCGTGTCCTCTGGATTGTCTTGGCTGTGCTTATTGCGATATCCCGCGTATGGACCGGTGTGCATTATCCTTCAGATATTTTGGCAGGAGCGCTCATTGGGGCAGGCTGCGCAGTTGGTGTTCACAAATTCATTCGCAGTCGGAAGCTTCCAGGCATCTTTATCCAAGCAGCTATTATTTTTTATGAAAAATGGGAGCAGAAGCTAGGAATAAAGCCTGTAGAACAGACGAGAACAAAGATGACCCAATCTACTTCCTCTGTGCAAATAAAAAGCAGACGCTAATGCGTCTGCTTTTTTTAACCTCATGATTTATGCACTCATTATGCAGTCGATTTGGTACGAAGTGGTAGCATTCGTTCTTCATACCGCTGGTAGAACCAAATGCAAGCTGCCATCCAGCAACCACTCATGAAATAGCCACCCACAACGTCACTCGGATAATGAACACCCAAATAAATGCGGCTTGTCCCGATCGTTACAATTAGTAGGCTACTGAGCACAACAAGAAGGATACGACCTATCCTGGAAGGAACGTGCTTCCACAATAAAAACGTCAGCGCCGCATACATACTGAAAGCGGTCATGGAATGTCCGCTTGGAAAGCTATATCCATTCGCTTCGATAATACGGTTGATTTCAGGCCTCGCACGCCGAAATAGCATTTTTAGTACCGTATTCAACAGCACTGATCCCAGCACAGCAACCGCTAAAAAAAGCAATTCTCGTCGGTGTCCCAATACACTATAGAGCACGAACATGGCAATTAAAATGATGATTACCACTGGAAGCCCGCTGCCGATAATAGTGAAACATTTCATAAGACGTGTCATGAAAGGCGATTCCAGTTGTCCAATAGCCGTAATGATCTTGTGGTCAAAATGCCGTACTTGCTGGTCGCTAACCCATAATGCGATTAAGCCAAAACCAAGGGCACATACTATACATGTAAGTAGAGCCACGGAAATCGGTAGCTTTGTATATATTTGCTTCATTTTTTAGAGGTCCTCCATGAAATTCATCCCGTGATCAAACAAAATGCAGCATTCACATCGTCCATGTATTTACTTTACCCACTTTTCTTGTATCATTTCATAAAAAGATTAGCTTTTAGAATAAAGCATGGTTAGCTTTTTGGCAAAAGAACGAGGAGTCATCCTGTGATATGAAATCAATTCCCCATTACAGATCACGTGAAATACGCCGTACGGTGTCGGAGACAGTTCCATGAGTAGTGAACGATCTCGTATATCAATAATCTCGGGTTGTATCCCCACAGTCTCAGCTGCTTCAATCACATTGTGCGTGGCTATTTCCAGATAAGGGCATTGATGAGTTCGTAAAATGGTTAAGCCTTCACTAAAATGATCCAGACGTTGAACCCAATTATTAGGGAAATAAGGATCTGAATGCTCTTGATTAAACTTATAAACATACAACTGAAAAGAATATGGAGCATCCTCCACATGCCGAAATCCGTTTTTCAGAAAAATTTCGGGACCTGGCGCCCAGGAGGTATCTATATTTGTAACGACTGCCACTCCCTTCTTCCCCAACGTAATAGCATCTTGAATGCAGCGTTGAATAAGCTGTGAGCCTAATCCCAAGCCGGTTACAGCAATCCAGATACAATGAATCACTAGATATCCATCCGCATGAACAGCTCTCCATGCTTGTTCACCCGATGCATACTCTATAAATCCTGCTGGTTTATTGTCTTTTCTCAATTGTATGTAAGTCAAATTTTGAGTAAATTCTTTTTCTGTCCAATTCATTTTTTGTACATATCCCGGTGCTTTTTGCATGCTTCTCATGCAAAAACAGCCGTCTTCCCTTATTTGATTTTCATACCATTCAATGGTTGTTGTTGAATTTTCCATTTAGTCTCTCCTAACTTTATGAATATTGATATAAGGATTTCATAATGATTACAAAACCGCAAGCGAAATATAGTGAAAAAAACAGCAAAAAAAAGACACCACTCAAGCCTTATTGGCTCGAATGGCATCTGTCATTGCATGTGAGACACTGCTAACACAATTCTATGTCAAACAAATAGCATCTTCTTATTAGGTTGGCGTGACTTCACCAAGTTTAATCTTATTCTCTGCTTCTTCAATTGGATAGCGTTTGCGGAACCACAGCGATTGAAGCAGCAAAAAGGTGCCGCTTACGGTCCAATATAAAGGCATGGCCGCAGGAGCGTTGAAGGAAAAGACCGCCATCATAATCGGTGAAAGATAACCCATAATAGCAAATTGCTTGCGCTGGTCAGCCGTCATCTGTTGCTGAGAAAGCTTAGCCTGTGCCAAGTATACAACTGCGACGACAATTGCCAGAATCCAGTCCGGCTGTCCGAGCCGGAACCATAAGAATGAATGTGACGCCAACTCCGGCGTGAGTCGGATGGCAGTATACATACCGCTTAAAATCGGGAGCTGAATGAGAATAGGCAGACAACCGATATTGAGCGGATTGAATTGATGTTCTTTGTACAGCGCCATCATTTCCTGCTGCATACTCTGCTGGCTGGTGGTATCTTTTTTATTCTCATACTTCTTTTTAATTCGGTCCAAGTCGGGCTGCATAGCGCTCATCTTGCGCTTCATACCCTGCTGGGCACGCGTTTGACGCATCATTAGCGGCAATAAGGCCAGACGGACAATGAATGTCAAAGTCATGATCGCCAGCCCAAAACTTCCACCAAACCATTCCGCCAAATGCTGAATGAGCCAAGAAAGTGGGAATACCACGTAATGATTAAAAAAACCAGGTGTCTGTGCATTAATCTCCGCAGCATTCGCACCACAACCAGACAGCAGCATGACCACCGCCAACGCTACGATTAAACCCAATATCCGTTCTTGTTTACCCCAAAAAGTGAATCCCTTGAATCGCTTCATATGTTCCTCCTCGTTGATTGGCTGTGCCATTTTTCAACAAGGGGGAACAATCGGAAGCATCTTCATCTGGCGCTTCCTTCCGCCGAATGTGACGTGCTAGCCGGACAGGCATGTCCTGTCCGCGGGCAGACATCGGCATCAGCGGAGAAGCATGCGAGCGAACGGGGCCGCCTTCGACCCAGCATTCAGCTACGCTGCCGTGCAAATGAGCAAGATACGTATAAGTCACAGTGCACAGCAATCCGATCGTAAGCAAATAGGGGAGTAAGTCCTGAAGCTCAAACAAGGGATTCACCTCCTTCGGTATGTTGCTACAATTATAGCACGAAACCGGACAATCGACTAATCTTTAAATAGAGATAGAGATCGGATTACACAAGAAAGTACGCTCTACGTAACGGTAAAACTTAACGTATAGCAAGCATACGATTCAGTGCCTGTACAGCGTCCTGTCTGATCTGAGCATCCACACGAATTACGCCTACAGGCTCTCTCCGATCAATCTGTTCCATTGCCCACAGCAAATGCGGAAGATCGATCCGGTTCATGGTCAGACAAGGACACATATCGGGATTGAGCGATTCAATCTGCTGTTCAGGGTGCTGTTGTCTAATTCGTTGCACGAGATTCATCTCTGTGCCAACGGCCCAACGGGTTCCCGGCTCTGCCGCACGGATCGTATCGATGATGAATTTGGTGGAGCCAGCACAATCTGCGAGTTGTACAACCTCATAAGAGCATTCGGGATGAACGATGACTCGGATATTTTTATCGCGTTCACGGACGTTGCGAATATGATCTACCGTAAATTTTTCATGAACTGAACAATGCCCTTTCCATAAAACGATTTTTACGGTTGCCGGGTTTCGTTCAGTCTCCAACTGATCGGTCATAGGATTCCATACAGCCATTTCATCCAGCGGAATTCCAAGATCATGGGCTGTATTGCGTCCCAAATGTTGATCCGGCAAAAATAAAATACGTTCCTTTTGTTTCAGTGCCCAGTCTAGCACCTGCTTGGCATTCGAAGAAGTCACTGTAGCCCCGCCATGCCGTCCTACAAAGGCTTTAATCTCTGCTGTGGAATTTACATATGTTAACGGAATGATCGTATCACCAACCAACTCCTGCAAATGCTTCCACGCTCGTTCCGTCTGCTCCATATTCGCCATATCTGCCATTGAGCAGCCTGCGCGCATATCCGGCAGAACAACGGTTTGCCGGTCGGTAGTCAGCATATCCGCTGTCTCCGCCATAAAATGAACCCCGCAGAACACAATAAACTCCGCTTCCTGATTTTGTGCCGCCATTTGAGCGAGCTGTAGAGAATCTCCTGTTATATCAGCAAATTGGATAACCTCGTCTTTCTGATAGTGATGGCCCGGAATGAGCAGCTTTGAGCCCCATTTTTGTTTCAGCTCGGCTACGCGTTGCTCCATGTCAGCAACCGTCAGTGTTTTATAATGCTCTGGCATAAGTCCACGATTTCCTTGTAAAACGTCTAGCATAGACATTAGATTCCCTCCATATCGTTGCGGCTGACTGTCCCTCGCTCACGAATAGATAACCGCTATGTGTACAAAACATATTTACATGTGTCTTGACACCTATATTTACACATGCCTACAATAATCTCAAGAGTTTTTGGAATGGAATTATTTTTAAGTGGGGAGGATTTGCTGTGATTTACCTGGACTACGCCGCTTCCACACCCATGTGTGACGAAGCTTTGCATATATATAGCGTAATGAATAAGGAAATGTTCGGAAATGCCAGCAGCCTCCATGATGCAGGCGGTCAAGCAGCCTACACACTAGATTACAGCAGGCAACGAATGGCAAAAATGATTGGCGGGCAAAAGGAAGGCATCTATTTTACATCAGGGGGCACAGAATCCAATATGGTGGTCGTGCAATCAATCCTGAACGGGCTGCCGCCAGACAAAAAGCATTGGATTATGAGCGCTTTGGAACATCACTCGATGTACAATCTTGCTACTTTGCTAGAACATCAGGGCTATGAGCTAACTATTATACAACCGGATCAGGAAGGACGAATAACCCGTGAAGTTCTTGTACCCCATCTCAGAGACAACACCGGGCTTGTATCGATACAACACGCCAATTCGGAGACAGGGCTGATTCAGGATCTTGCTGCCTTGTCTCCCCTGCTCCACGAACGTGGTATTATGTTGCACAGTGATGCGGTACAAACATTTGGGAATGTTCACATAGATGTAGAAGCTATGGGAGTGGATGCACTCTCTATATCAAGCCATAAAGTATATGGCCCCAAAGGTGTCGGTGCTGCATATCTCAGACCCGGAACCCCATGGCGTCCGGTGTATCCTGATACACTGCATGAAAACGGATTTCGTCCTGGTACAGTTAATGTTCCTGGGATTGCAGCCTTTGTCACAGCGGCAGAAATGATGACGGAACAGATGGAGATGCATCAGGAGCGATATGCTACCCTGCGAAGATATTTTATTACGAAAATTCAGGAAAGATCCATTCCATTACGTTGGGTCGTAGAGGAAAGCGAAAAAAAAGCAGTGCTTCATCATATTGTAGGATGTTTTTTTCACGGTTACGAGGGACAATATGTTATGCTGGAATGTAATCGCAGCGGTGTCTGTATATCTACCGGAAGCGCATGTGCCGCCGGACATCACAATCCTTCACCTGCCTTACAGGCACTTGGAGCATCTGAACGTGAAGCCTTACAATTTATCCGTATTTCTTTCGGCAGGACAACCACCATCGAGGAATTGAATGTACTGGTAGATATTTTGACAGACCTGACGCATCGACAAGAAAGGAGCTTATCCCGTTGACTGAATCTTTAAAACGGTCAGGTACGGATCGCCGCGAACAGCTGCTATTGTGGCTCAAAAGCGAGTCACCGCTGACCGGGAGCGAGCTGGCACGCAGGTCCTCCGTTTCCAGACAAGTAATTGTACAAGATATTTCCCTGTTAAAAGCAAGCCAAGAGCCTATACTTGCAACGAGTCAAGGATACATTTATATGGAACCTGCGGCTCAAGCCGCTCCCTTAGCCTCTCGTATTATTGTGTGTAATCACCGACCTGAACAAACAGAAGAAGAATTAAAGCTAATTGTAGACTACGGTGTCAGTGTGCAGGATGTTATAGTTGAGCATCCAGTATATGGAGATCTGACTGCTCCAATACGGGTCGGAACTCGCAAAGAAGTGGACGATTTTATACGTAAGATCAGCTCCACCCAAGCCACGTATTTGTCCCAGCTGACCGGAGGCATCCACCTGCATACCTTGCATGCTTCGGATGAAGATAAAATTAATGATGCCTGTGCTGCATTGGAGCAAGCCGGCTTCCTAATGACAGATTGATCTTAATACGATAGCAAAGCAATAAAAATCCTTTCCAGTTTGTGGAGTGCAAATGCACTCCGCAGGGATGGTATGTAAATAGCGAGAAATGAAAAATCCCGGCCCCCTTATAAAGGGAATCGGGAATGGACTAAGCGAGCTTAATTTCTAGCAACTCATATTTGATTACAGCCATAGGTGCATCGACATGAATGATACTGCCCACTTCTTTCCCCAAAAGTGCCTTACCTAAAGGACTCTCATAGGAAATTTTGTTGTCCAGAACATCTGCCTCCGCAGGACTTACAACTTTGTATTCCACCTTCTCCGAAAATTCGATGTCATTCAGAATAACAGTAGAACCGATACTGACCGTTTTAAGATCCAGATTACTTTCATCCACTATCCGAGCTTTGGTCAACATTTTTTCCAAGACCATGATTCGTGTTTCCATAAACGCCTGATCGTCCTTGGCTGAGTGATATTCACTATTTTCCTTCAGATCTCCATAGCTGATGGCCAACTTGAGGCGTTCGGCTAGCTCCTTGCGTTTTACTGTCTTCAGTTCCTTGAGCTCTTCCTCCAGCTTGGCTAATCCCTCTTTAGTTAACAATACTTCTTCATTCGACATGGTCTTATTTCAACTCCTATTTCAGCACTTTGCATAATTCAAGTTCAATACTCGAAGGTACAATATATACGAGCTAAACCGTTAGGGTCCATCTATTGCTAATTGGATAAAGCTCCTGGAATTGATGCAAAATGCTCATTTAGCTTGCTTTATTGTAGTTTACTCTAAATTGGACCAACATGCGAAAAGAAATTCAGGAAATAGCAATCAGCTACCTTCGACCACTGTGATCCATATGGTAACCAAAGCTTTCTTGTTCGCATATCGTATGATCATAACGTATTTTAATGAGCACGTGCAGTGCCACTGCCCTTGTCCCAAATTTCATGCAAATCAGGCAGGAGCAGTGTATGGCGGGAGGAAGGATTCAATGGCTTCCTTAGGAAAGAATGGCAATGGGAACGGGAATCGCAAATCCAAATCCCCCCCTAACGGTCAAAAGAAAAATGGATTAAACAGTAATTCGGCTATCTTTTCAGCACTTCAAGGAAAAAATGTAGAGGTCCTAGTCGCAGCCCTCCTACTAACAGGAAAACTAAACGTCGATTCCGTGACTTTATACAGACAAGCAACATTATTTTTAGGACTCACAGGAAAATACAAAACATTAGCATCTGCCCCTACTAATGTCGATAATATGGTGAAATTTTTAAATGATAACGGCAATATGACGTTGGATCAGGTGATACAAGCCTTTTCGCAGAAAATAAATAATTAACAGGTGGCGAAAGGAGATAGTTGTGGTGAGTGAGTTTGATGGAGAATCTTTTGCAGAGGTTATCATTATTGTGATTCTAGTTGCCATGATCTTCTATGGCTCCTCAGATATAGAGGGACTTTCCGCTTCGCCAACCCAATCCTAAAATGCTAATTCCCGCAAAAAAGAGCATCTATAGACTCTCGCGAGGTCAATAGATGCTCTTCCTTTTTAACGGCTCATTATTTCGAATTAACGTTCCTTCACTTCTACACTTATGGTTTGACTGGAAACCTCTCCTGCAGCATTGACTAACTCGGCCCGATACTCATATGTACCCGGCTTTTGATTTTGGATGTTGGTCACAGCACTTTGGGCCTGCGGACTTTGGCTCGACAGATCCTGCGTGTCGATCAGCTCTCCATTTTCATACAGGTTGTATTGGGTTGCATTCGTACCCCACCACATGTTCATTGTCAGGGTATAGTTACCGTCACCATCCCAATTGTTATGAGACAACACCGGTATGCCAGGAGTAGCATCGGTCACTTCGACAGTTAACGGGTCGCTGACCGTTTTACCGAAAGCGTTGATCAGCTCAGCAGTATACGTGTAGGTTCCATTGCTCTTGCCTGTAACAGAAATGACTGCATGCTGTGCTTCAGGGGAAGCCGCTTGCAACGATTGGGTTGCAATCAGCTTGTCATTTTCATACAACTTGAGTTCATCACCATTCGTGCCCCACCACAGATTCATGGTGATGTTGTAGTCTCCATCCTTCAGTCCGGTGTCCTGACCGTTATCATGAGACAGCACCGGTTTACCCGGCACTTCACCTACAGTGTTTTTCTCGACTCTAACGGTTACTGGATTGGATACGACCGTTTTACCGTCCAAGGTGACGCTCGCTGTAATCTCGGCGCTCCCCTCTTTTAGGGCCCGAAGCTCTCCATACGTATCCAGTGCAACGGATTCATGGCTGCTGATATACTGAACAGAGGCATTACTTAAATCAGCTTGGCTGCCATCTGTGAGCGTACCCTTGAGATGTGTGGCTGCTGTATCCCCAACGTTAAATGTTGTTTGATCCAAGGAAAGCTCTACTTCCTGTAAAGCTGCGCCTGTCTGAGCTGAAAAATCATCTAGCCCGCGCGGCTTTAACTGATAATTTCCTTTGAAAACTGCCGAAATTCCCTTCAGCTTCACTTGCTGTCCTTCTTGATACGGAAAAGATGTCCGTGTTAAGCCTGTACGTGCATCAACTCGCACATGATGGCTAACTTCACCCGCTACTGCATCAAATTCAAACGAACCTACAGGAGTTGCATCTATTATATTACGAATAATGGCAGTAGGAAGCTCAACCAGCTGTCCTTGGTTCGCATCGCTGAGTTCAGTGACCTGCACAGCTTGCGGAAGTTGTCCTTCTCCCGTTTTTTCAATAGCCACTGGATCAGTCAACTCGACTTCACCATTGTACAGTGCCAAACTTGCTGTAATCTTTACTCGATCACCTTGGTGAAAGCCGCTTTGGTTTTGATATACATAAATGCCGCCACTTTCATCCTGCATATAGAAGGCTTGACCGCCAAAAGCCCCTGGTTCTGTCGTCACAACACCCTCCAAGGTCACAACTTTGCCAGCCGAAAGAGTTCGTGCTTCTGCGACACTGATTCGAGCCGGAATTGTATTGCCATCCTCAGGCAACGGCTGGGCTGGGACATTTGCCAGCACGACGGATTGGGTCAGCAGGTTGCTGCCGTTTTGTCTCAGCCTAAGATTAGCTGCACCACTGGTACCCGGCTTGATCCGCACCGTCAGGTCCCTATAGGCATGCCCCTTGCTGTCGGATTCCAGACTAAATGTTCCGCTATAACCGTAAGAGGTCGGCCAGCTTCCATCTGGATTTTGAATCTGGGCTACTTGGTTGCCGCCCGCTACATAAATACCTGCGCTGAATCCGCTAATCGTACTATGGGGAGCCAGTTGGTCGGCAACTATGCGAATTTGAAAAGGCTGTGCATTCGGTAGTTGCTCCTGCCGAACGATGCTGTACACAGGCTGCGCACTGGCTGTAGGTCCGCCATAGGAGCCGGCCTTGAACGTTCGCTGATCCCACCATTTGTAGCCGGCTGCAGGAGCGGACCAAGGCTCGGCTTGCGGTTCCGTGGAAGCCTGAGGAGCTTCAAAAGACAGCAATGCCGTCGGCTGATCTAGCTGTAAGTTTTTTACATCCGACAGGCTGGTATACTCCTCCTTCTTGGATAACCAATCGACGATATTGACCAGTAACACAGCGTCATCCTGCTCCTTAAAGCCGTCATACGTTGTCTTCTTGGTTCCTGTCTCTTCACGCAGATATTTCGGCGTTGCATCTTCAACAGGAGATGAATCCCCAATGAAAGCAGCTTTGCCTAGACCTACTTTTGCTACAGCTGCATAAGGTCCTTCCGCTATACCACCTCCGTTATAAACGCCCTGATCTACTGCATTCCCCCAAGCCTGATTGGTTTTAGGCAGATATACGATCCCCTTGGCTTTGGTCGGGTCAATAATCGCCAATGTTGATCCTGCGTGCATTGCCACATTACTCACTCCTGCTGTAATGCCGAACGCCTGGGCAGGTTCAACAATCTGATTAGCCGTGATATCGCCTAATGCATTGTAGCGAAAGCGTATACCAAACTGGTTACCCAGCCAATCTGAGCTAACCACGCCCTGCATCGCTGCCGAGCTTTTTTCTTCCTCACTCATTCCCTTTGCAGGGTCTTCCCATGCACCACGACGGTACCCATTGATACTTTCCGATCCGTCCCAGCGATTCTTGTTGCGGTCGGCGTTATAATGATCACCAATGAAAAAAATGCTATTGCCTGCTTTAACATACTGTTCCATTGCGGCCTGTTCGCTTTGTTTAAAAGGAATATTCGGCTCCGCTGTCACAAATACATCATAATTCTTTAAATCATTATAAGTAATAGGTGTAGATTGGCGAAGCTCATGAACGTCGTAGCCATTGTTTGCAAGGGCTTGGCCAAAATCTGAAAATCCACCATCAATCACCCAATCTGCTGCGCCGGCTGTCTGTCCATGTGTATTATCGAACAACACTTTTTTACCAGCGTTTTCGTTGACCACTTTGGCTGCAATGAAAGGGGCCGGGTCTGCTGGACCTTCTGCGCGTGCCGGTTGCATGCCGCCCACAACACCGGCGTACAACGATAAAGTGAAAACCATAGCTGTTGCGTATTTGAAGCTGCGGGATGTAAAACGACGAAAGATTCCCATTCTATTCCTCCTGTTAATTGGTTTAAGGCCCCTCTCAGAGGGGCACTAAATATAAATGTTAGCATTCATTTATGTGCGGACATGCGTTGTTTTGTAAATCTTTAGGAATAATGAAAAGGAAGGAAATTCCAATAAAAAAGATAGGCTGTATGCAGCAAAGTGAGTATCGCAAATACAATTTTCCCGGCAGCCCGGTCTCTTTTTTCCCCTGTAATCAGCTTGGTGCCATTCACGATCAATACCCACACGGCAATGAGTGCTGAAATGAGCGGCAGCGTGCAAATTCCCCAGATATACCAGGCGGAATAGCCATACACCATCTGATTGTTACCATAGACGACCTGTACCCCGAGAAAAATCGTATTTAGTAACGCGATGTATGCCAGGTTGGACGAAATGTGATTATTCGTTTTGCGGATAACTCTGATCACATATCTTATGATCCATATCAGTAGGGTTGTGACGAAAAATAAGGATGCGGCTGCATAGCTGACGAGTAGCGTCCAGGTACGGTGCCAAAGTGTCGTCTGCTTCATGGTCTTACTATCCGGGGCAATCATCATCCACGTACCCTTTTCCTGATACAGCAAAATTTTAAGCTGGCCCCCCTTTTCCACAAACAGCCCATCACCTGCTGCTTGAAAAACTTTGTCTGTTGCTTCATTCTGATCCGGGTATTTTCCTTTAACAATTAGCGTATGATCATCTTGAATATGAACGGTGTATTTAATGCTTCCCAGTATCCGAATCCATTTTCCCCACCCATGAACAGGAGTAGTATCCACCTGATATACGCCCTCGATCTCTGGCGAAAGCTTCACTTGCGTGACAGAACGAGCCAGTGACTGAGAAGCGGCCTGTGGCTTTGAGGCCAGCATTTGAGCTATCGTATTGATGACTTTTCCATGAAGCAGGGTGTCTGTGTCAGCTGAATTGATGGTCACAAAAATACCGATCTTTTGGGATGGAATCAGTACCATTTCGGAAATAAAATCATCAATTTCTCCAGTAGCCCACAACATGGGTACTCCCGTCTTCAGTTGACCACGGAAAAATCCGTAGCCCAAGCCATCCAGACGGGCATCCGCTGCAAATTGCTGTGCATGCATCACTTTTACCGTTTGTGGCTGGAGTACCGCTTTGCCCTCATACTCTCCTTGGTTTAAATGAGTGATCAGATAGTGGGAAAATTCGTTGGGTGTGACGTTCAACGCTCCTGCTCCCGGCAGATTGATATACGATAAGGGTTGTTTCACATAAGCTCCATGCTTCCACTGATACGATTGCGCCAGTTCTGGATGATTTAATGGCAACTCCAGTGTCGCGCTGGGCA
Source organism: Paenibacillus sp. JJ1683 (assembly GCF_053006485.1). NCBI lineage: Bacteria > Bacillati > Bacillota > Bacilli > Caryophanales > Paenibacillaceae > Paenibacillus > Paenibacillus sp. JJ1683. The sequence goes on along the minus strand of NZ_CM129820.1, from coordinate 2,593,455 downwards.
TATTCATCGGCTGGAATAGATGTGTACGAAAGTAATCATTCAGTCCCTGACCGGTTACTTGCTCCACGATATTACCGATCAGACCGAAGGCGACATTACTGTATTCATACTGAATTCCAGGTTTGCGGATAGGTGGCTGATTTTGAAAATACGTGCTGAGATACTGCTCTGTAGGTAAAACGCCTGCGCGAGTTGAGCTGTTAATGTCGTATATCGCTTCATCTAATCCCGCAGTATGTGTCAGAAGCTGATGCAGATTAAAAGGATGATTTTGGTATTGCGAAGCTTTATAGCTGTGGAGATAGCTGTTCACGTCTTCATTCAAATCAAGCTTGTTTTGCTCGACCAGTTGCATTGTGGCACTTGCACTAAATGATTTGGTTAGCGAGCCAACACGAACAATGGTCTTTGCCGGGTCGAATACCATTTTCCGCTCCAGGTCTGCATATCCATATCCTTTACTAAAAAGAATTTGGTCTTCCTGGGTCACAACGACGGCCGCTCCCGGAATATGCAATTTTTCCAATTCTGTACTCATGATATCGTCCACTGCTTTTTCCACTGAATTAGGTGTTATACTATCTGCTGCCCATGCTGAATTAATGAGCAGATTCCAAAGAAACAACGTTGTTAAGAATGCGGATAGGTAGCCAATACCTCTATTCTTCATATTGAAGTACCCTCCTTACCTATGAAGTTGATTTCATGATTTAAACCGTGCGGTGATTGCATAGCGGAGCAGATATTTACACTCCGTATGGGAGCCATCAGCATGGCGCTATGGAATCATCGCACTTCCCTCGCGGGAGTGCGCATGATAAAGCGAATCCTGATCGAATCGCGTAAGCAGAAGGCTTCTTACCTGTTCGATCAGGATTCATACATTACAGATAAAATTAGTAATTCCAGTTAGTTAAATCATCGACTGTAAGTTTTCAAGAATTATGATGGGCCAATCCTTGTGTCACGTCTTTGCCCATGTTCCGGGTTATCTTGTGTATTGTGGCACGGATACATTTTACATTTTCTTCGATAAATCCGGGTTCCAGCAGTTCATAATGATTACCAATCAAGCTATGCTCTTCATAGCTTCCTTGTGTAGCATCTTTCCATAAAAGTTTATTATCTCCTGTGCCCTTCACCGTTTCCGATCCAGCGGCAACAAAGCCATGAATATTCGCCTGAACATTTTCTGTGTTCACAAGCTGGTTGCCATACACCGCATAAGCGATCATTTTACGCTGGTACGTTTCATTCAACAGCTCACGATAGGATTCGGGAACCTGTTCCAGCATGGCATGAATTTCCTGCTCTGTTTCTTCATCTGTGAAAGGCAGAGCTTCTGCCCTTTTGACCGCATCGAGCATTAAAATATCGGACACAGTATGACCTTGACGCTCCAGTGTGTCGGCAACCTTATGCGCCAGATTCCCACCTATAGAATAACCAAGCAGCACATACGGACCTTGCGCCTGCGTGCTGATGATTAAATCAACATATCGTGCCAACATTGCCTGCTCATCCGTAACATCATCTACGAACTCTAATCCATACACAACTGCATCTTGGTCCAGTTGTTTTGCAAGCTCTGCGAACGACAGTCCGTATCCAAGCATAGGAGGAAAGCAGAAGATGGAAACCGGACCGTGTTCATTCAAACGAATGATTGGACTATCGACCTTGTAGTCCAGATCGGCTTTCAATAATGTGAGCGCCTGCTCTTCTATGGTCGGGAACTCCAGAACACTACGGATGGGCAGCTCAATATCTGTAGCAAGACGAACTTTGCGTATAAGCTCCAGTACTTTCAAGGAATGTCCACCCAACGTGAAAAAGTCATCGTGGATTCCCACTTGCGGGATTTCAAGCACCTCCTGCCAAATAGCTGCCAGCAACTGCTCCACATCGGTTCGTGGTGCGACATATTCTATCCCCGTGTGCAATGCTTTGTCCGGCACAGGTAAAGCTTTACGGTCAATTTTGCCGTTAGTCGTCAGTGGAAACCGATCCAGCTGTACAAAAGCGGACGGAATCATATAGCTCGGCAGACTGGCCGACATCACAGTTCGAAGCTCACGGATGGTCAGCTGTTCATCGGCAGTGAAGTAAGCACATAATTGCTGCTGACCTGCTCCATCCCGCAAAGCGATAACAACGCTATCCCGTACAGAAGGTACACTTGCCAGTCTCGTCTCCACCTCGCCCAGCTCAATCCGGTAACCGCGAATTTTAACCTGTTGATCAATCCGTCCAGCGTATTCCAGTATGCCGTCTTCACGCCAGCGAACAAGGTCCCCAGTACAGTACAGGCGATCTCCGTCCACCCACGGATTAGCAAGAAATCTCTCAGCCGTCAGTTCAGGGCGATTCAAATAACCACGCGCAACTCCGTCTCCACCAACAACCAGCTCACCCCAGGCTCCGACCGGTTGCAAGTTAAATGATGAGTCCACAACATACGCCGTCGAATTGCAAATGGGACGTCCGATTGGCACAGAATCCAGCTGTTCTTCCGTAATGTGATATGTCGTCGAAAAGGTTGTATTTTCCGTTGGTCCATAGCCATTAATGATGTTCATATGCGGATTATCGCGCAGGACCCGGTTAATATGGGGTGCAGACAAAACATCACCACCAACCAACAAATACTTCACATCACCAAAAAGTTTACTATCCTGCTGCGAAAGCTGATTAAATAACGGTGTGGTCAGCCACATCATGTTGACGTGATGATCCTGTATCGTCTCTTTCATCTTGGCTGCGTCCAAAAGATCATCCTTATGCAAGAGAACAAGCTGACCTCCGTTCAGCAGTGCACCCCAAATTTCAAATGTAGATACATCAAATACAAACGCACATGTCTGCAGCATTCGGGTTGATTCATCAAATGGGACATAATCCGTATTGCGGACGAGACGCACAACACTTCGATGCTCAACTACGACACCCTTAGGCTTACCTGTTGAGCCTGAGGTATAAATGACATAAGCGGCATGATTACTCGCTCCATCTATACCCGGATTGGAAGCATCTGCACTGTACGACTTATCATCATTCAGATTGACAATCTGTCCGTCAAAATAGCACCGATCCAATAAATCTTGCTGAGCCAACAGTAGCTTGGCTTCCGAGTCCTCTAGCATATAACGGATACGATCCTCTGGATATTGAGGGTCTACCGGCACATACGCGCCTCCAGCCTTCAAAATAGCAAGGGTTCCGATAATCATATCCAGCGAGCGCTCCGTCAAAATGCCCACAGGTTCATCAGGTTTAATCCCTGCATCCCGCAGTGTGCGTGCTAATCGATTGGCTGTCTCATTAAGCTCCCGATAGGTCAATGTTTGATGACCCAAAGCTACGGCAATATGATCCGGTGTGCGCTCTGCCTGCTCCTCAAACAGTTTATGAATCGTCTGATTGTCTGGATAGGCAGAGGCAGTGTCATTAAACTCTCTAGTAATTTGCTGTTTTTCCGCCGCTGTAACCAGTTCTAGCTCTTCTACGCGTACATTTGGGTTAAGCAAAGTTTGCTCCAACAGATTCACAAAATGTCCATACAGACGCTCAATGTCTGTTTGATCATAATTTAACGCATTATACATAAAACGAATCTTCACGCATTCTCCCGGCATTACAACTACGTTCAGATCATAGTTGGTCTGCTCAAGAGCTACCACGTTGGAAATCGGGGAAAGTTCCTGCCCATCAATTTCCATCTCCTCGACCTGCTCATCCACCGGATAATTTTCAAACACCATAATATGGTTAATCAAATCCTGTTTCTGGTCAGTCAATGCCTGAATTTCAAACAGTGGGTACGTATCATACGCATGAGAAGCCAGCGCCTGTTCCTGCGTTTTCTTCATAACTTCTGCAAAAGATTCCCCTGCCTCACTAAGGATGCGAACGGGAATGGTATTAATGAACAAGCCGATAATACCCTCGACTCCGATAATATCCGATGGACGGCCTGAGACGACACTACCAAATACGACATCACGGTGGTTGTTATATTTTTGTAGCACAATTCCCCATACGGTTTGTAATAACGTATTCATGGTTACCTGATATCGCTTAGCCGTCTCCTCCACCCGGAGGGTAAGCTCACGCTCCAAAACCGTCACCCAATCACTAGCTGTATAGCCTCCACTCTTGCGGCCGGATTTTACAGCTGGTAGTGCTGTTTGCTGCTCATACCCGGATAAATAGCTGCTCCAGTAATCAGTTGCCGCCTTGCGATCCTGTGCTTCCAGCCATTCAATAAAGCGGCTGTACGGCACTGCCGGTGCCAGCTCTGGCACTCTGCCCTCCTGAAGCGCTGCATAGCTCTCAAACACCTCTTTATTTATTAGGGACAGACACCAGCCGTCCATGACGATATGATGGAAGCTCCACACAATATGGTAACTGTCTTCCCCGGTGCGCAAAATCGCTATACGCATCAGGACATCCCGACGCAGATCAAATCCCCTTGCTTTATCTTCCAACTTGAAGTTCTTCAGCCAAATGCCCCTTGTATCGCTATCCAACTCGCGTAAATCTTCGTAATAGAAGCCGCAATCCCGATTTCGGTAGACCACCTGCAACGGCTCCGTATCCCGGCCGAAATAAAAATGTGTACGTAGCGCCTCGTGTCGCCGAACCAGCATATTCAGGCTTTCTGCAAAATTCCCGATGTCCATCCGCCCCCGCATATCATAAGAAACCTGCTCAAAATACGCGTCATTCGCGGCTGCTTGACTATCGAGCTGGCTGTGAAACAGCATCCCTTTCTGCATCGGGGTCAGTGCATATACATTGTCGATCTCACCCGCAGCGCCCATTTCAGATAACAGGCTGTCCAAGCCCTCCACCCTCATTCCTTTATAGGAAATATCACTTGGGGTCAGCTCTGGGTGTTCTTTATGGGTGCAATGTGTCAAAATTTCACGCAAGCTCGATTCCAGTAATCTCGCCAATCGCTCAATCGTCTCTGGTCGGTAGCTGGTACGGCTATAGCTAATTGTCAGCCCCAGCTGACCTCCCGAAATGATGCCGCCAAAATCCAGTGTATATGTCCGAGCCATGGTCGGGCTAAGTGGCATCCCCCCCTCATATGGGGATGACTGCAAGTCGTTTCCTTTCATATCCTGATCGAACTGTCCCAAATAGTTAAAACTAATTTCAGGAGCTGTCGTAAATATGGCTGAAGGTCTCTCCGATGTCTGTGTCTGACGGTCGAATAAATATTTCAGTGCGCCGTAGCCAACTCCTTTTTGCGGAATACTGCGCAGTCCTTCCTTCACATGTTTGATTCGCTGTGAAAGAACAGTTTCTTCTGGCATATCGAGTAAAACAGGATATTGGCTTGTAAACCACCCTATCGTCCGGGTAATATCCACCTCTGGTAAAATGGGTTCACGCCCATGACCCTCTAAATTAATCAGGAAACGATCATTTCCGCTCCATGCTTGTAACGCCATTCCTACCGCAGTCAGCAACAGGTCATTAATTTCTGTACGGTAGGCACGATTGGCCTGCTTGAGCAGTTGCTCTGTCTCTACTTTTGTCCATAAAGCAGTAACCGACTCACTATCGCCAATCAATGGTTTATCGTGCTCGTTATGTCCGTAATCCTGCGGCAAAGGAGCCAGTTCCGCTTGTGCAAGCTCCTCCCAATACGCCCGCTCACGTTCCATGGCCGGACTGTTGGCATAGGCGTGCAGCTTTTCGGCCCACGTTTGGAACGAATCCGTCTTGTGAGGTAACTGAATCACCTGCTCACCCTTGGAGGCTTGCTCATAAGCTGTCGCCAAATCCTCAAATAAGATGCGCCAGGACACTCCATCTACCACCAAATGATGAATCGCGACCAGCAGATGATCTCCATCCGGGCAACGGAACAGCCCCAGTCTCATCAATGGCCCTTCGCTCAGAGAAATACCTGATTGAATTTCATTGCATTTGGCTTCAATTATCTTCGCCAAATTCCCTTCAATAGCATCACTGTTCCTATAGTCAAAGCACTCCAAATGGTACGGTTCGCCTTCATCTACACCTCGGTTCCATGCTGTATATCCGTTCTCCGACGACCGAAAAATCATACGCAATGCATCATGATGCGTTGTAATCTGATGGAGCGCCTGCCGAAGTGCCTGTTCGTCATAGCCTTTCTGCCGATAGAGCATGACCGATTGGTTGAAATAGTGTGGTTCACCTGTTGGCTGTTCAAAGAACCAGCGCTGAATCGGTGTAAGCACAACATTTCCGGTAACCTCGCCCTGCTCGGCTACTCGGTTAACTGGCTGAATATAAGTACTTAGATCCGCAATTGTCGGGTATTTAAACAAGTCCTTCATTTCCAGCTTGTATCCAGCCTGAAACAAGCGAGACGACACTTGAATGGCCTTGATGGAGTCGCCACCCAAATGGAAGAAGTTATCCTGTATCCCAACCTTCTGAATACCTAGGATGGCTCCCCATGCCGCAGCCAAAGCCTGTTGAACATCCGTATCAGGTGCCACATAATCCATGCCTGTATCGACATTAGGCTCAGGTGCAGGCAGTGCCCTGCGGTCTACTTTGCCATTCAGTGTCAAAGGCAGTCTGGAGAGCTGTACAAAGTAGGACGGCACCATATAGCTCGGCAGATCCTGTGATAGAGCGTTACGTAAGTCGCTAGCGCTTAGTTCGCTGTCTGTTACAAAATAGGCACACAGCTGTTTTTGCCCGTGATCGTCCTGCCGTACTATCACAACCGATTCCTTCACACCTGCAATCGTGGACAAACGGGTTTCAACTTCACCCAGTTCGATGCGGTAGCCGCGAATTTTGACCTGCTCATCCATTCTTCCCTTGTACTCCAGTACGCCATCAGCACGCCAACGCACCAAATCCCCTGTACGATAGCAATATTCTCCAGGCCGGAATGGACTTTCAATAAACTTTTCTGCCGTAAGCTCAGGCCGATTCAGATACCCGAGTGCCACGCCATCGCCACCGAGAAGTAGTTCGCCCCATGCCCCCACAGGCTGCAATTTTAACGAACGATTGACCACATAAACGGTGGAATGATCAATCGGACGCCCAATGGGAACACCTTGAGTTTGCGGTTCCATAATTTCATAGGTGGTGGAAAAGGTTGTGTTCTCCGTCGGCCCATAAACATTACTCAATCGAAGGTGCGGGTACTCCTTCAGCACGCGGTTAGCGTGTGGTACGGACATCACATCACCACCCACGAGCAATTCCTTCAGGGATGCAAACACTTCAATGTCTTGCTGTGAATGCTGATTAAATAAAGCCGTGGTCATGAACATGGTGTTAATCCGATACTTATTCATCGCCTGTTTGAACTTGGCAGCATCCAAAATAGTGTCATGATTTACTACATATAATTGGCCACCGTTCAGCAGCGTTCCCCATATTTCAAATGTGGAGGCATCGAATACAACTGCACCCATTTGCAGCATACGCGTATTTTCGTCAAGCGTGGCGTAGCTAGTGCTCTTCACCAATCGTACGACATTACGGTGATTGACCATAACGCCTTTCGGCTTGCCTGTCGTACCAGAGGTGTATATGACATGCGAAAGATCTAAGGCAGATCCCCCATTTGAAATAGCATCTGATCCATGGGTATGAGTGTAGCCTTCAAATTCACTGCTCCATAGTTGCGCATCGCTCAAATCGATGACTGGAATACCTGGTTCAAAAGAAACCTGCTCACGTCGCTGTGACAGTAACAGCTCGGCACCGGAATCCTCTAGTAAATAACGGATGCGTTCTTCCGGATACTCGGGATCAATAGGAACGTAAGCCCCCCCTGCCTTCAAAATAGCCAGCATGCTCACGACCATTTCAATGGAACGCTCAGCCACTATCCCTACTCGCTGTATCTGAGTCCCGGACCCGTGCCGTATCCCATGGGAAGTAAGGATGCATGCCAAACGATCGGAACGCTCATTCAGCTCGCGATAAGTGAGTTGTGTGTCCGCAAAGGTGATCGCTAGTCGATCTGGCGATTGTGCAACCTGTTCCTCGAACAGCACATGCATTAATTGATCCCGTGGATACGGAGAGTCTGCTGCTGTAGTGCTGAATTGCTTCACCAGCTGCTCTTTTTCTTGGGTCGAAACCATTTCTATAGCCGCAAGAGCGATCTCCGGCTGTTCTATAACCACATTGATTAGCTGCTGTAAATGTACAGCCAGTCGTTCGATGGTTTCGCGTTTGTACAAACGGGTTCCGTATTGAAAACCGCAGGCAATTTGTTCCCCATCCTCCTGCGCGAACAGACTTAGATCAAATTTAGCCGTCGTTTGTTCACTTGGATAAGGTGCTAATTGCAGCTCTGCCAGCTGCTGCTCTGTTTGTTCCAGGTTTTGTAGAGCAAACATGGTATCAAATAACGGATTGCGGCTTAAATCTCGATCCACACCCAGCTTTTCTACCAGCTCTTCGAACGGATAATCCTGATGTTCAAAAGCCTTTAACGCGTTATCCTTGACCTCCAGCACATAATCGCGGAATGTTTTCCCGCCTTCCGGATAATTACGGATTGCCAGTGTATTGACGAACATACCGATCAGATTGCCAAGATCAGCATGAGGCCGTCCCGCGATTGGTGAACCGACAATGATATCCTCCTGCCCGCTGTATTGGCTAAGCAAAGTCGTATAGGCAGCCAACAGCACCATATATAAAGTCGATTCGGTCTGCATCGCAATGCTTTTTAATCCTTCGCTTTGCCGTTGATCGAGCGTAAATTCCAGTACATCCCCTTCAAAGCTTCTCACCGCCGGACGTGGATAATCAGTCGGAATATCCAGCACAGGCAGCTCTCCTGCGAAGGTATTGAGCCAGTAGTCTTCCTGTTCTTGATAGCGTTCACTTTGTTGCTGCTCCCGCTGCCAAGCAGCGTAGTCCTTATACTGAATACGCAGCGACGGAAGCGTATCCCCTGCATATAAGTGGATGAAGTCCTGAATCAATACATTTATAGAGGTGCCGTCAGAAATGATGTGATGCATATCCAACAGCAAAATATGATGCTCTGGACTAATTTCAATCAGACCAGCCCGGAACAGCGGAGCCTGCTCAAGATTGAATGGCTGGACAAAGCCATGCACCAGCTCATCTGTCTCCCTCTGGTCAGCTCCGGGGGCATGAATCAACTCCACGCGAAAAGAAACCTCGTTATGTACTCGCTGGACAGGTTCACCATTCATGGTCTCAAAGCTCGTTCGCAATGTTTCATGGCGGTCAATAAGCTGACGGAACGCATTATCCAGTGCCTTATGATCAAGTGAACCGATCAGTGTCAGGGCTCCGGGTATGTTATAGCTAATTCCCGCTCCATCAAGCTGATTGAGAATATACATCCGTTTTTGGGCCGAAGATACCGCATAAAATGGCTTATTCTCCGAAACAGGGATGGATTCATAGGTGGTTTGCTCCAGTGCTTCAATAACCTGCGCAAACTGTTCGATGGTTGGGTGCTGGAATAGATCCTTTAGCTGCACATTTTTATGCAATTGCTTATGGATGAGTGATATGACATGTGTCGCCCGCAGGGAATGTCCTCCTGCTTCAAAAAAGTTATCCTTAATGCCGATATATTCAATTTCAAGAACTTCTTTCCAGATGCTGACCAGTTGTGCTTGTAATTGATTTTGAGGAGGTACATATTCTGCGCCTGAGCTTATGCCTCCCTCGGGTCGCGGCAACGCCCGGCGATCCACCTTGCCATTAGGTGTCAAGGGTAATTGTTCCAGCTGTACAAAATACGACGGCACCATATAACTTGGTAGCTCTCGGTTCAAAGCACTGCGAAGCTCACTTAACTGTACATCCGCATGGGTTACCACATAAGCGCAGAGCTGCTTTTGCCCCTGCTCATCCTCCCGTGCAATCACAACTGCTTCTCGGACTGCCTCCAGCTTCAACAGCTGCGCTTCCACCTCGCCCAATTCAATCCGATAGCCCCGGATTTTCACTTGTGCGTCGATCCGCCCTTTGTATTCCAGCGTCCCGTCCGCATTCCACCGCACCAGGTCCCCTGTTCGATAGCAGCGTTCGCCGTTACGAAACGGACTGTTGATGAACTTTTCGCTTGTCAGGTCCGGGCGGTTGCAGTATCCACGAGCCACCCCGTCACCGCCAACGAGCAGTTCTCCCCACGCTCCAATCGGCTGAAGCTGCATCGAACGGTCCACGACATATGCCGTTGAGTTATGGATCGGGCTGCCAATGGGCACGGCTTCTGATTGGACGCCGGTAATGGCATGCGTAGTAGAAAAGGTCGTATTTTCTGTAGGACCATAGCCGTTAATGATCCGCAGGTTCGGATGAGCCTTCAGTACCCGGTTAATATGCGGTACGGACAGCACATCGCCACCGACCAGCAACTCCTGTATTCCCTCGAACAGTTCCAAATCCTGCTGGGAAAGCTGATTAAAGAGCGGCGCGGTCAGCCACATCGTGGTAATGCCATGATTACGGACAGCTGCCTTAAGTCTAGGTGCGTCCAAAATGACATCCTGGCTCACCAGTACCAGCTGTCCACCGTTCAATAGCGCCCCCCAAATTTCGAAGGTAGACGCGTCAAAGACAACAGACCCGGTCTGCAAAATGCGCGTGTCCGCATCCAAGTGTGCATAGTTTGTATTTTTCACCAAACGCACGACATTGCGATGCTCCACCATAACGCCTTTGGGCTGGCCTGTTGTACCAGAAGTGTACATAATGTAAGCCAAACGATCAGCTGCGTAAACCGGATGTATTGGTTTAGCATGTTCTGATTGCGTAGCTTCTGTTGGGGTGGTTGTAGTAGAAGCAAGTTCGGAACTGGCGGAAATAGAGTAAAACGGATTTAGGCAGTCCACGTATGCCATATCAGCCATATCCGTATTTGTTCCATGATCATTCGGCAAGATTGGATCGAAACGATCTGCATCATCCGTTCCATAAATCGCGGCATCACTCAGGTCAAGCACCATTCCCTTAAAATCAGTGGGCCGATGTTCTATTTTCTGCACAAGTAGTATTTCGGCACCGGAATCCTCCAGCAAATAGCGCACGCGCTCGTCCGGGTATTCAGAGTCAATCGGAACATACACCCCGCCCGCTTTAAGAATCGCGAGCATACCTACGATCATCTCTATCGATCGTTCAGCTATAATGCCGACCGTCTGCTCGGTGTGAATTTCCTGCTTACGTAAAGAATGAGCCAGTCGGTTAGCCTTTTCATTTAATTCTCCATAGGTCAGGCTATCTTGTCCGGATACTACTGCCACCTGGTGTGGTACCTGCTTCGCCTGCATCTCGAACAATTCATGAATGGACGCATGACTTGGATAATCCACAACTGTATCGTTGAAGGTATGAACCAATTGCTCCACTTCTTGCTCTGACAGCACTTGTGCTGTGTAAATCTCCAGCTCAGGCTGATGCAAAACAACGGTGTACAGCCGTATTAGTTGCTCAACAAAGCGTTCAATCGTCATCTGGTCATAACGGTCGCTACTGTATGTCACATTCAGGGAAACCACTGCATTTTCCCATTGAAATTGAAAATCCAGTTCAGATTGCACATGATTCATAAAATAAGAAGTGTGGATATTTTGCAGGGATGCAGTGGTGTGAATAAGAGGCTTATCGTTCTCGTTACGTGGAATTTCAAGCCCCTCGGTATAGTTCCAAAAAGGAATATTTTGGTGTTCAATTGCTTCGCTGACAGAAGTTTTGATTTGGGACAGCAAGGTTTTGAAGGTTGTCGAGGAATCCAGCGTGTTTTTCAGTAAAATCAGATGGTTAATCGGCTTTGCAGTACTGTTGCCAGACTTGGCTACTGGAATGCCCAGCAGCACACTTTCCTCACCTGTGTATTTATACAATAAGCTTTCAACTCCAGCCAGCAGAACCATAAACACGGCCCATGGAGCTCCACCTGTTATAGATAATATTCTTTGGGAAATTTCAGATGGAAATGTGAGCGTGTACATAAGAAAATTAGAACTCGTTGCAGCTGTATCCTTGGACACATGATTGGTGTATGGCAAGCAAGTGATATGATCCTCAGATTCCAGCTTATGACTCCAGTAGTTTTTTTCCTTCTCAAATAAGGCTTTCAATGACATCCCTCCTGCTTCATGGGGTCTGTACCCCTGTTGGAATGGTGCTTTGTTACGTAATTGAGCAATGTGTCGGAAAATTAATACTTTGCAGGCAAGGGCAGTCGGACAAGCCGCCGCCCTCTGCGCATGCAAAGTGAAATCATTTCTTTTTAGAACACTGATTTAGAAAATAAAGTCGATGGAATCTGGCGAGAAGCCTTCCGGCTGCTCGCTCGAGTTCACCTGAATATCGCTTAATAGCAAATCTGGATTAGCTCCAACCTGGGACAGGATCGCTATCAAATCTCCGGTTAATCGTTCAATAGCATCTACGCCAAACAGCTTTGTGCAATATTCGAAGGAACCCTTGATCTGCCCGTCTTCATCACTCATGGACAAGGTCAAATCGAATTTGGAAATACGATGCTCCTGAACATACGGACTAAAGGACAGTGTTTCAAGCTTCGCTTCCTGTGACTCCGTATTTTGCAGTACAAACATGGTGTCAAACAACGGATTACGGCTTGCATCCCGCGCTACATCCAGCTTTTCCACCAACTCCTCAAGCGGATAATCCTGATGCTCGAAGGCTTGTAGCGTACGTTCTCGGGCTTCCAGCAGGTAGCTGTGGAACGTTTGGTCGCCCTGCGGCTGATGCCGGATGGCTAGTGTATTGACGAACATGCCGATCAGTGGCTCCAGTTCTGGCAACAAGCGGCCTGCTACCGGCGTACCGATGATCAAATCGTCCTGACCGCTGTATTTGGACAGCAGGACGGTATAGGCACTCAGTAGCACCATGTACAGCGTACTTCCGGTCTGTGCCGCGATTCGGCGCAGTTGCTCGGATACATTCGGGTCCACTGTAAATTCATACATTGCTCCCTCGAAGCTGCGAACAGCAGGTCTAGGATAAGCAATCGGCAGCTCCAGTACAGGCAACTCTCCGGCTAAATGCTCCAGCCAGAACTGTTCCCGGCGTTGGTATGATTCACGCTGCATTTCCTGCTGCTGCCACACGGCATAGTCCTTGTACTGAATGGGCAGCGGCGCCAAGGCCTGTCCCTCGTACAGTTGTCCCAGCTCCTGCACGATATTGTTAGACGACACACCGTCTGAAATAATATGGTGCATGTCGTACATCAGGAGATGACGTTCGGGTCCGGTTTGAATGAGACGGACACGCAGCAGAGGTGCCTGCTGAAGATCGAAGCTGCGTACAAAAGACTCGATATAGGCTTCGGCTTCGGACTCATGGGCCTGCAGGCGCTCTACTGCAAACGCCACCTGATCGTAAACCCGCTGAACAACCTCGCCGTCCACCATTTCGAAGGAAGTTCGCAGCGTTTCATGGCGGGCTATTAACTGACGGAACGCATCCTCCAGTCGATCTGCCTGAAGCGGCCCCTCCACGACTAATACACCCGGCATATTGTAGCTGACCTCCCCACCGTCCAGATGGCTCAAAATATACAGTCGTTTTTGAGCTGAGGAGACCGGATAGTAAGACTGTTTCGCAGCTGCAGGGATCACCGTATAGGTGTCTGTGCCCTGCGCGGTGATCAGTTGGGCTTGCTGCTCAATCGTAAAGTGCTGGAACACCTCACGCAGTGTAATTCGGCTGCCCAGTTCCTGATGGATTTTGGCCACCAGCGTCGTGGCCCGCAGGGAGTGTCCACCCATATCGAAGAATGAGTCGGTGACTCCTACGCTGGACAGCTTCAAGACATCCTGCCAGATTTGGGCTAGCTTGGCCTCCAGTGGCGTCCGCGGTGCCACATACTCTAGGCCTCCTTCAAGGCGTGCTTCCGGTGCTGGCAATGCCTTCCGGTCGATTTTCCCGTTGGGCGTCAGCGGGAAACGATCCAGCTGTACCACATACGTCGGGATCATGTAATCCGGCAGCTTCGGCTGCAGCGCATTCCGCAGTTCCGGTAGACTCAGCGACTCCGAAGCTACGATATAGGCACACAGATCCTTGTGTCCGTCCTCGTTTTCCCATGCTGTGACTACGGCTTTCTGAATGCCGTCCACAGTCAGCAGCTGTGCTTCCACCTCGCCCAGCTCGATCCGATACCCGCGAATTTTGACCTGATGGTCGATCCGGCCTAAATACTCGATACTGCCATCCGGCAGCCACCGTGCCAGGTCGCCTGTCCGGTACATCCGGTTTGCGTAAGTGCTGTCCGCTGGATCAGCGGCCGTCGCATCAGCAAACGGATTCGGGACAAACTTCTCAGCCGTCAGTTCCGGCAGGTTGAGGTATCCTCGTGCGATACCTGCCCCTCCGATATAGAGTTCACCCGCGATCCCCATCGGTACCAGCTGTTGTCGAGTGTTCAAGATGTACACAGCCTGGTTGGCTATCGGCGTTCCGATGGATACCGTGTGCTCCCCTTTTTCCAGCAGTACATTCAGCGACTCTACATCTTCAATCGTATAGGCGGTCGTATCTACGGTCGCTTCGGTCGGACCATACACGTTCGTAATGACCGGATGATACCCGGACCATTTGTGCAGGAACCCCTGTACCAGCTGCACGGATAAGGCTTCGCCCCCGATCAGGTAATGCTTCACATCCGGCGCTTCTGTCACATTGACGCTTTCGTTCAAAATATGCAGATGCGCTGGTGTGCCGTCCGACAGATCAATCCGGTGCATGCGGTAGTAGGCGATCAAATGCTCTCCGCTCAGGCTGACGTCACGGGACACCACATGCAGGGTATGACCTAGCAGCAAGCTGGCAAAGATTTGCTTCACCGAAGCGTCAAATACAAATGCGGACAGCCATGCGATGTGAAGCGGCTGATCATACCGACTGTACACTCGTTCATACAGAGCATCTACCAGATTGCCGACACTGCCTTGCTCAATCATAACCCCTTTCGGCTGACCGGTTGTACCTGACGTGTAGATCATATAGGCCAGGTTATGCAGGCCGGCGACAGGGATCAGGTTGCTCGCATCCTGTGCTCCCC
Source organism: Paenibacillus sp. JJ1683 (assembly GCF_053006485.1). NCBI lineage: Bacteria > Bacillati > Bacillota > Bacilli > Caryophanales > Paenibacillaceae > Paenibacillus > Paenibacillus sp. JJ1683. The sequence continues at coordinate 2,578,379 of NZ_CM129820.1, read as the reverse complement.
ATTGAGCTTGAACGTCCTCATCGTCAAGAACGATAGCTTGTACTGTCGATGGCAGTTCGAGTGACAGGTTGGCAACTCTGCTGGTGATCACGACCTTGGCCCCACTGTCTTGAAGCATGTAGTCGATCCGTTCCTGTGGATACATCGTATCCATTGGCACATACGCGCCTCCGGCCTTCAGTACCCCCAGAATGCTCACCAGAAGATCCGCAGAACGTTCCAGCAGTACGCCTACCGGTTGATCTGCTTCAACTCCTTCTGCCCGTAACACACGGGCCAACCGGTTCGCCTGCTCATTCAGCTCAGCGTAGGTTAGACCTATGTCCCCAGATACAACGGCTATCCGCTCAGGGCTGTTTTTCGCTTGCTCTTCAAAACGCTCGCTGAGCGACAGACCTTGCAGTGTTCCACGCACGCTGTGCGCGTTCGGATCATTGAACACCTCCAGAATCTGTTCGGTTTCTTCGGTCGTAATCAGTTCCAGCTCACCCAGCTTCGCATCCGGGTTTGCCGCCACGGCTTCGGCTAAGCGAATAAAGTGACGTGTCATCCGTTCAACGGTTTCCCGTTGATACAACGCAGTTGCATATTGCAATCCGAACTGGATGCCTGCCTCTTCCTCTCTGGCTTCCAGCGTAAAGTCAAACTTCGCTGGTGTTTGCTCCAAGCCGTATGGACGGAAGCTCAGGTCTGCCAGTTGCAGCTCGCCTTCCTCGGTCGTTTGCAGGGTAAACATCGTATCGAACAATGGATGGCGGCTCATATCCCGCTTCACATTCAGCTTTTCCACCAGTTCCTCAAATGGATAGTCCTGATGCTCGTAGGCTTGCAGGGCCCGAACCTTCACTTCTTCCACGTAGCTGCGGAAGGTATGTTCCGCTGTCGGATAGTTTCGCAATGCCAACGTACCGACGAACATCCCGAGGATTGGCTCCAAATCGGCATGCGGTCGTCCGGCAATCGGCGTGCCGACAACGATGTCCTCTTGGCCGCTGTATTGATGCAAGAGTGCGGTGTACGCCGCCAGCAGCACCATATACAGGGTAGAGCCTGTGTGCGCCGCCAGTTCCTTCAGGCGTTCGCTCACTTCGCGTTCCAGCCCAAACACCACGGTATCGCCTGCCGTACTTCGTATCGACGGACGGGCAAAGTCTGTCGGTAAATCCAGCACAGGCAGTTCCCCCCGGAAGGTATCGAGCCAGTAGGCTTCCTGGCGCTGCATCCACTTCTGATGGACCTCGCTTTGTTGCCATACGGCATAGTCTTTGTACTGTATCCGCAGTGGCGGCAGCTGTTCACCGTCATACAAGCGGACAAATTCTTCAGTCAGTACCCCCATCGACACGCCATCCGAAACGATGTGGTGCATGTCGAGCATGAGTACATGCTGCGGTTCCTGCCCTGCTCCTGATACGCCTAGATCTACCAAGCCTACCCGCAGCAGCGGTGCAGCTTGTAGATCAAACGGACGGACAAAGCAACTCACCAGCTCTTGTACTTCCTTATTGACCCTCGTGTCTGTGTCCGTAGTTGCACCCTCTGCCTGTACCTTCGTAAATTCGACCTCGAACGGTACGGTGTCCTCAATAGACTGCATTGGCTCGCTGTCCACCAGTTCAAAGCGGGTACGCAAGGACTCATGACGGGCGATCAGTTGACGGAATGCATGTTCCACTCGCTTCACGTCCAGCGGACCGCTCACTTGCAGCACCGATGGCATGTTGTAGTTCACATCATGTGGATCGAACTGATGCAACACATACAGTCGTTTTTGCGCTGAGGACAAGGGATAGAAGCTGCGCTCTTCCGTTACTGGAATGGACGCATATGTTACTTGATCCAACTGTTCCAGTACGACTGCCAGTTGCTCAATCGTTGGTGCTTCAAAAATACTGCGCAGGGGAAGCGGCTTGTTCAGTTCCTTGTGAATCTTCGAGGCCAGTGTGGTCGCCCGCAGCGAGTGTCCGCCAATCTCGAAGAAGTTTTCCTTCACACCGACCTGAGTGAGGCCTAGTACATCCTGCCAAATTTGCGCCAGTTTCACTTCCACCCACGTTCGCGGTGCGACATAGTCGGCTCCGGTTTGCAGGCTGCCTTCTGGTGCTGGCAGGGCCTTGCGGTCGATTTTACCGTTCGGTGTCAGCGGCATTTGCTCCAACTGTACCAAGAAAGAAGGCACCATGTAGTTTGGCAGCTCCTCACCCAGTAAACTGCGCAGTTCACCAGCGCTTACTTCTCTTTCAGCGACATAGTACGCCACCAGTTGATTTTGTCCCTGCTCGTCCGCTTGGGCCAGGACGATGACCTCTTGTACGTCCTCCACTTTCAATATTTGTGCCTCGACTTCGCCCAGCTCAATCCGGTAACCCCGGATCTTTACTTGATGGTCAATCCGGCCCAAGTATTCGATGTTTCCGTCTGGCATCCATCTTGCCAAGTCGCCTGTGCGGTACATCCGCTCATACCCGGCTTCGCCAGCCGCAAACGGATTCGGTACAAATTTCTCCGCCGTCAGCTCTGGACGATCCAGGTAACCACGTGCCAGACCCGGACCAGACACGCACAGCTCACCCGCTACGCCTATCGGAGCCAAATGCCCGTGTACATCTACCATGTATACCCGATGATTCGGCACAGGACGTCCAATGGAAATCAGCTGTCCTGCTCTCTCATCCTTGGATACCGGCCAGATGGATGTCGCTACCGAGTTTTCAGTTGGACCATAGCCATTGTAGTACGCCACCTGATCCTTCCACTTGTATACCAGCTCTGTTGAAGCGGCTGAACCCGCAGTGACCAGAATACGCAGATTTGGCATCCGCTGCGGCTCCAGATACACCGCATAGGTAGGCGGCAATGCTGCCACCGTGATGTGGTGATCCGCCATATATTGTTCAAACCGTTCGTAGTCCAAAATCGTCTCTGACGTTGGCACGTACAACGTGGCTCCGCAGAATAGAGCTTGGAAGATTTCCCAGCAAGCCGCATCAAACGAGTAGCTGGCGAACAGCAACATATGATCTGAGGTACTGATCTCGAATTCCTGATCAAAATACGTTTTCAGATTGCATAGCCCGTGATGCTCCAGCATAACACCCTTCGGCTGCCCCGTTGTCCCCGATGTATAGATCACATACACCAGATCGTTCGGACCGGACAACGGCTCCAGGTTAGAACCATCCTCGTGATACACACTTTGTGCTCCATCTAGCACCAGCACGTGACCGTCGAAAGCTACTTTGTCCACCAGATGACCTTGAGTTAACAACAGCTTCGCTCCCGAGTCATCCAGCATATAGCGGATACGCTCTTCCGGATAGGTTGGATCGATAGGTACATATGCTCCTCCGGCTTTCAAAATCCCGAAGATACCCACGATCATGTCTACCGAGCGTTCGGTCATCAGACCCACCAGCCGATCCTTCGTCACACCTTGACTGCGCAAGGTACGAGCCAGACGATTCGCGCGTTCATTCAGCTCGCGATAACTCAGTTGCTCTCCTTCGAAGTACAACGCTGGCTGCTCTGGTGTGTGCGCCGTTTGTGTCTCAAACAGACCATGGATCGTTTGCTCGCTTGGATACTCGGCGGCTGTATCTCCCCATACGCTGAGAATTTGCTCGCGTTCCTGCTCGCTTAACACATCCAGCTCTTGCACCCGAATGTCCGGATTCGCTACCACTTGTTCCAGTAGCTGTATTAAATGCCCCTGAGTCCGTTCCACGGCTTCCCGATCAAATATTTTTGTATTATATTCGAATCGGATTTTCATCGCTTCCTGCGGCATGACGACCAGATTGAAATCATAGTTCGTTTGTTCAATCATACCTGCATTGCTGATTACAAAATCCGACGCTGCACCTTCGCCAAGCTGCTCGACCTGCTCCTCCACCGGATAGTTTTCAAACACGATAATGTGGTTGATCAACTCTTGCTTTTGCTCGGTCAAGGCTTGAATTTCATACAGCGGATACGTCTCATAATCTTGAGAAGCCAGCGCCTGCTGCTGATTCACTCTGATCAGGTCAGCAAAGGTGTCCTCAGCCTGGCTCCGGATTCGGATGGGAATGGTGTTAATGAACAAGCCCACCATATTTTCGATCCCCGGAATATCAGCCGGACGACCCGACACGACACCGCCAAATACGGCATCATCACTACCGTTGTACTTTTGAAGCAGTAAGCCCCAGGCTGTTTGCAGTAATGTATTCGGGGTCACGTGGTACTGCTTGGCTACCATTTCCATGCGTCCTGTCAAATCCTTACCTAGATCGCACAACACATGCTCAAATTGTGCACCGTCCGCTTTCGTGCCGACTTTTCCGGTTGGAATCGACGTTTGTTGATCATAGCCCAGCAAATAATCTTTCCAGTATGAGGCTGCTGCTTCTACATCCTGGGCTTCAAGCCACTCAATATACTGACTGTATGGAGTCACCAGGGCGAGCTTTGGTTCTCTATGTTCTACGGCTGCAAAATAAGCCTCAAACACCTCATCCGTTACCAACGCCACACACCAGCCGTCCATTAGGATGTGATGAGAGCTCCACACAAAGTAATAATCCTCATCACCTGTCCGTAAAATCGCCACGCGCATCAACGCATCCCGGGACAAATCGAATCCGGCTGCCTTGTCCTGGCGAATAAATTCCTGCACATACGCGTCACGTTCCTGATCATCCAAATGACGCAAATCTTCATAGCTGAAACCAACATCCTTGCGCCGGAAAATCACCTGCACGGGCTCATCCTGCCAGCCGCTAATGAAATTAGCTCTAAAGATCTCATGCCGCTGCGCCAAATGATTCAAGCTATCTTGGAAAATATCTGCTTGGAAGCGACCACGCAAGTCAAAGGTCGTTTGTTCAAAATAAGCCCCTGACGCTGCATCCATCAGGCTATGGAACAACATGCCTTTTTGCATCGGTGTCAAGGCATATACATTTTCCAGTTCCCCGATGTCACGAGTCCGCTCTACTAACTGATCCAGCTCGGCCAAGGTTACATGTTTAAGCTTGACATCGCTTGGCGTCAGCTCCTGCTGTTTGCGACCCGCGCAATGTGCGATGATTTCCTGCAGGCTGGTTCTGAGCGCTTCGGCTAGCTGCTCCATCGTTTCCTTGCGATATTCCTGATGGCTGTAGCTGATCGTCAATTGTAATTGACCTTCTGAAATCAGTCCGTTCAGATCCAGTGCGTGCGATCTGGCTGCATATGCGCTAAGCTCGGCACCGCTAGCGTAAGGAGACACGCCAATGGATGGATTTTGCATATCCTGATCAAATTGTCCCAAATAGTTAAAGCTGATTTCAGGTTCGGTTCCAAAACGCCCTTGCTCACATGCTGCGGACAGGTATCTCAACATACCGTAGCCAATACCCTTTTGCGGAATCCGGCGTAGCCCTTCTTTCACCTGTTTGATGCGCTGTGAAAGATCTTGCCCTGCGCTCATATCCAGCACAACCGGGAATTGGGTCGTAAACCAGCCTACCGTGCGCGTAATATCCAGCTCGGGCAGAATGGATTCCCGTCCATGGCCTTCCAGGTTGACGAGCACTCGTTCAATCCCCGCCCAGCGATGAATAGCCAGGCCGAGTGCGGTCAGCAGCAAATCATTCATATCCGTGTTGTAGGCACGATGCGCTTGTTTTAACAGCTGCTCCGTTTCTTGAGCTGTCCACGTGACTGTCATGAGCTCGCTGTCTTTATTCAAGGAATGAGAAGGGGATTCGTCTTTTGGAAGCGGCTCATACACACCCTGCTCCATTTCTTGCCAGAAGGCGAATTCTGCTGCCATTTCTGGACCGTTCGCATAGTGAGACTGTCCCTCAGCCCAGGTACGGAACGAATCCGTTTTGTGCGGAAGACGAGCCGGTTGTCCGTTCAACGCCTGTTCGTAGGCTGTCGTAAGATCCTCGAACAAAATGCGCCAAGAAACGGTATCTACTACTAAGTGATGAATAACCATCAGCAAATGATCTCCATCTGGGCAATGGAACAGCCCCAGCTTCACCAGCGGTCCTTCGCTTAAATGAATCCCCGCCTGAATTTCATTTACTTTGGCCTCGATCGCCGCAGACACTTCCGACTCATGGCTGAAGTCTATGCGTTCCAGCGTATACAGCTCACCCTCGCCAATGGCGCGGTTCCAGGCTTCATACCCGTGTTCGGTAGGACGGAAAACGATCCGCAGTGCATCATGATGACTAACGATGTGATCCATCGCTGTGCGCAGTGCCGCTTCATCAAAACCATCCTTGCTATGCAGCATGATGGACTGGTTGTGATGATGAGCATCCGCCAGGTTTTGCTCAAAGAACCAGTGTTGAACGGGTGTCAGCTTCAAAGCGCCTACCACTTCACTCTGATCCGCCAATCGGGTAACGGATTGGACTTTCAGCGCCAATGCAGACACCGTTGGATGGCTGAACAGGTCTTTCATCTCCAGTCGATAGCCTGCTTGTAGCAAGCGGGACGATACTTGCAGCGCTTTGATCGAATCGCCGCCCAGCTCGAAGAAGTTATCCTGCGTGCCTACGGCCTCCACGCCGAGCACTCCGGCCCATACCGTAGCCAATACTTGTTCCACCTTGGTACGCGGGGCTACATAGGCTGCTCCCGTATGGATGCTGCCTTCCGGTTCCGGCAAGGCCTTACGGTCAATTTTGCCGTTGCTGGTCAGCGGGATCGTCTCCAGTCGCATCAGCCGTGCTGGCACCATGTGCGCTGGCAGTCCGGCTTCCAGCTCTGCTTGTACTTCCTCGATCCGCAGCTCGGTTTCTCCCGTGATGTATCCGCACAAATACTTGTGTCCACGCTCGTCCGTCCGGTCGATGACTACGGCTTGACGCACACCCGGTACCCGCTGGATCGCCGTTTCAATCTCGCCCAGCTCGATCCGATAGCCCCGGATTTTGACTTGATAGTCCATCCGGCCGATAAAGTCTACATTGCCGTCTGGCATCCACCGCGCCAAATCGCCGGTGCGATACAAACGTTCACCCGGTACGTACGGGTTCGCCACGAATTTCTCGGCTGTCAGGTCCGCACGGTTCAGGTACCCCCGTGCGACCCCGATGCCGCCGATGCACAACTCGCCCAGTACACCGATCGGTACCGGATTCAGCTGGCTGTCTACGATGTAGAAGCGTGCGTTCAGCCACGCCTGTCCAATCGGCACATTCCCGCTGCTTGGCAGTTTCGACAGCTCTTCATCGTAGAAGCTGGAGTCAATCGCCGCTTCCGTGACACCATAGCTGTTGATGATGCGGATATCTGCACCAAACCGTTCTTGCAGCACCCGGTAGTCCGTCACGCTGCAGCTATCCGAGCTCGTGATCAGCAGTTCCAGACTGCTCATGTCCAGCCCGTGTTCATGCACATGCTGCATAAACGGTACGATCAAGGCTGGCGTCGATTCGAACACGGTGATTTGATAATCACGAATCCAGCCATACAATCGGCTTGGATCAATGCGGTCGTCTTTCGGACAAACGACCATTGTTCCACCGTTATAAAGCGTCCGCGCAATATCGCCGACGAACACGTCGAAGGAGAAGCTGGCCAGTTGCAGCAGACGTACCGGGAACTGGTTCAGACGGTAATCCCGGCGATAGGCCGCAGCCGTGTTGACCAAGCTGCGATGCTCGATCATGACGCCTTTTGGACGTCCCGTTGTACCGGACGTGTAGATCACATACGCCAGATCGTGCGGCTCGTTGATGTGATCGACGTCTGTGACATCTCCGGTATACAGCGACTCATCGTCTAATGCTAGTACGGTGTGCAGACGCAGCCCTGTTGCTGGCTCGGATGCTGCTTCGCGGTCAGGTGGCGAATCTGATTTCAAGCTTACACCCTCATTGAGGCTGTCTCTTTCCATCGTTTCAGCGCTAACCGCTGTTTCCAACTCACCCTCGGTCTTTCCTTCGCCCAGAGCCCCTTGGCTTTCATTCAGCCATGCTTGCGTGCGCTCCTGCAAACTGGTTTGAGTCAACAGCACCGTCGCACCACTGTCCTCCAGCATGAAACGAATGCGCTCGGACGGATAGTCTGCATCCAGCGGCACATAGGCGCCTCCAGCCTTCCATACCGCTAGTACGCCGACCAGCATGTCTACCGAGCGTTCACTCAGAATGCCGACAATGGATTCGCGTCCAATGCCTTCTTTTCGCAGTCTGCGCGTCAATTGGTTCGCACGCTCGTTCAGCTGGCGGTACGTAAGCTGCTGCTCCTCGTACACCACCGCCACATGATCTGGCACAAGCTGTGCCTGTTCTTCCACATAGGCATGGAATAAGACTTCTGCTTCAGCCGCAACCTCCGATACGCCTACATCTCCAAAACCATAGAGGATTTGTGCCTTCTCCTCGACAGTTACCATATCCAGAGCTGCCAGTGGCTGCTGTGGATGAAGTGTAATCGCACGTACGAGTTCAGTAAAATGCTGTGCCAAGCGTGCGATGGTCTCCGGCTTGTACAGCGCCGTGCTGTATTCCAAACTACACAGAATACCTTCTGGCTGCTCTACGGCATCCAAGGTCAGATCAAATTTGGACGTAGGATTGTCCGTCGGATACGGCTTAAAGGTTAGGCCTTCCAGCTCGAACTCCTGCTGCTCAAATGTTTTCAGCTCAAACATCGTGTCAAACAGCGCATTCCGGCTCGTATCCCGCGTTAAATTCAGCTTTTCAACCAGCTCTTCAAACGGATATTCCTGATGCTCATACGCACGGAGCGCATGCTCTTTGACCTCTTGCAGATAATCCAGGAACGTTTTGTCGCCACACGGATAATTGCGAATCGCCAGCGTGTTGAGGAATACGCCTACCAGGCTCCCCAGTTCCGCATGTGGTCTTCCGGCAATCGGCGTGCCGACGATGATGTCCTCTTGACCCGTGTATTTATGCAAAAGCGTGCTATACGCTGCCAGCAACACCATGTACAAGGTAGAGCCAGTTTGCGCGGCCAGCTGCTTCAGCTGCTCGCTGTCCTCCATACGGATCGCAAACTCAAATCGAGTTCCTTCCAGACGCTGTACAGCAGGTCTTGTAAAATCCGTTGGCATATCCAGCGCCGGGATTTCACCTGACATGGTTTTCAGCCAATAGCTTTCTTGCTCACGAAGGCGTTCACTTTGCATGTCTGCATGCTGCCAAACCGCATAGTCCTTGTACTGAATCCGCAGTGGCGGCAGTTCCTGGCCTTCATACAATTGAGAAAACTCCTGCACGATAATGCCTTCCGTGACGCCATCCGAAATAATATGGTGCATGTCATAGAGCATGACGTGACGCCCCGGTCCATTTTCGATCAACTGAACCCGCAGCAATGGGGCTTGTGCGAGATCAAATGCACGTACAAAGTCCTGTGCGTACTGCGGTGTCTCTTCTTCACTTGCCTGTACATACTCCACGCTGAATGGGGCGCTGGATTCAATCCGCTGAATCACCTCACCATCCACCATCTCGAATCGGGTTCGCAGGGCTTCATGACGGGCAATCAGTTGGCGGAAGGCTTGTTCCAGTCTTTTTTTATCCAAGGAACCTTCGATAATCAAAGCTCCTGGCATGTTGTAGCTAACCTCTCCACCTTCCAGGTGACTCAGAACGTACATCCGTTTTTGCGCCGAGGAAACGGGGTAATATTCGCGCTCCTCTGCCACAGGTATGGATACATACGTTTGCTGGGTCTGATCTTCACCCATCACCTGTACCAATTGCTCAATCGTCGGATATTGGAAAATATCTCGCAAGGCCAGCTTGTGATTCAGCTCCTGATGGATTTTCGCCATCAGGGTAGTAGCGCGCAGCGAATGTCCTCCCACTTCAAAGAAGTTATCCTGGATGCCTATTTGGTGATGATTCAGAACGCTTTGCCAAATACGGACCAACTGCTCTTCCAGTTCTGTGCGCGGCGCAACGTACTCCGTGCCTCCTTCGAGGCGCGCTTCCGGTGCGGGCAACGCTTTGCGGTCGATTTTCCCATTCGGTGTCAGCGGGAAACGATCCAGGGGTACGACGTAGGTCGGGATCATATAGCCCGGCAGTTTGGGCTGCAGTGTGCTGCGCAGCTCCGGCAAATTCAGCGCCTCCGAGGCTACGACATACGCACACAGATCCTTGTCTCCGTCTTCGTTTTCCCAGGCGGTGACGATGGCTTTCTCAATGCCAGCCACAGTCAGCAGCTGCGCTTCCACCTCGCCCAGTTCAATCCGGAAGCCCCGGATTTTGACCTGATCATCCATCCGGCCGATAAAGTCTACATGGCCGTCCGGCATCCACCGCGCCAAGTCGCCGGTACGATACAGTCGTTCACCCGGCATGTACGGGTTCGCTACGAATTTCTCCGCCGTCAAGTCCGCACGGTTCAGGTACCCCCGTGCGACCCCGGCTCCGCCAATGCATAGCTCGCCCAGTACACCAATCGGCACCGGATTCAGCTGGCTGTCCACAATGTAGAAGCGTGCGTTCAGCCACGCCTGACCAATCGGCACATGGCCGCTGCTTGGCAACTTCGACAGTTCTTCGTCGTAGAAGCTGGAGTCAATCGCCGCTTCCGTAACACCGTAGCTGTTGATGATGCGGATCTCCGCACCAAACCGCTCCTGCAGCACTCGGTAGTCTGTCACACTGCAGCTATCAGAGCTCGTGATGAGCAGCTCTAGACTACTCATGTCTAGTGCGTGTTCATGCACATGCTGCATAAACGGTACGATCAAAGCCGGTGTGGATTCGAACACCGTAATTTGATAATCACGAATCCATCCGTGGAGACGGCTAAAATCAATCCGGTCGTCTTTCGGACAGATGACCATCGTTCCCCCGTTATAGAGTGTCCGCGCAATATCGCCGACGAACACGTCGAAGGAGAAGCTGGCCAGTTGTAGCAGTCGTACCGGGAATTCGCTCAGGCGGTAATCCCGACGATAGGCCGCAGCGGTATTCACCAAGCTGCGATGTTCGATCATGACACCTTTTGGACGTCCGGTTGTCCCAGACGTGTAGATCACATACGCCAGATCCTGCGGTTCGTTAATATGATCGACGTCTGTCGTATCTCCGGTGTACAGTGACTCATTGTCCAACGTCAGTACGGTGTGCAGACGCAACCCTGTTGCTGGCTCGGATGCTGCTTCGCGGTCAGGTGGCGAATCTGATTTCAAGCTTACGCCTTCACTCAGGTTGTCCCTTTCCATCATTTCAGCACCAGCTGCTGTTTCCAATTCACCCTCAGTCTGCCCTCCGGCCAAGGCCTGTTGGCTTTCCTCCAGCCATGCCTGGGCACGCTCTTGCAATCCCGTTTGGGTCAACAGTACCGTCGCACCGCTGTCCTCCAGCATGAAACGAATCCGTTCGGATGGATAGTCTGCATCCAGCGGCACATAGGCGCCTCCGGCTTTCCACACCGCCAATACGCCGACCAGCATGTCTACCGAGCGTTCACTCAAAATGCCGACAATGGATTCGCGTTCAATGCCTTCCTTTCGCAATTTACGCGCCAATTGGTTCGCACGCTCGTTCAGTTTGCGGTACGTCAGCTGTTGCTCCTCGTACACCACTGCCACGTGATCTGGTACAAGCTGGGCCTGTTCTTCCACAAAGGCATGGAACAGGGCTCCTGCTTCAACAGCATCAGCACCTAATACCCCCACATTTCCAAATCCATCGATGAGTTGCTCTTTTTCCTCGGCGGTTACCATATTCAAAACTGCCAGTGACTGCTGTGGATGATAGGCAATAGCTCGAATGATTTCCGCAAAATGCTGTGCCAATCGCGTCATGGTCTCCGGCTTGTACAGCGCCGTACTGTATTCCAGACGGCACAGAATACCTTCGGGCTGCTCTATGGTCTCCAAGCTCAGATCAAACTTGGCCGTATGATTGTCCAGTGGATAGGAGCTCAAGGTCAGACCTTCCAGCTCGAACTCCTGCTGCTCTATTGTTTTCAGCTCAAACATCGTGTCAAACAGCGCATTCCGGCTCGTATCCCGCGTTACATTCAGTTTTTCAACCAGTTCTTCAAACGGATAGTCCTGATGCTCATACGCACGGAGCGCATGCTCTTTGACCTCTTGCAGATAATCCAGGAACGACTTGTCGCTGGACGGATAATTGCGCATCGCCAGCGTGTTGATGAATACACCCACCAGATTACTGAGCTCCGCATGCGGTCGTCCGGCAATCGGTGTGCCAACGACGATGTCCTCTTGGCCTGTGTATTTGTGTAAGAGCGTGGTGTACGCCGCCAACAACACCATATACAGAGTAGCGCCGGTTTGTGCCGCCAGTTCTTTCAGGCGTTCACTAACCTCACGCTCTAGTACAAATTCGATCGTATCCCCTGCCGTACTCTGCACCGCTGGGCGGGCAAAGTCAGTAGAGAGATCCAGTACAGGTAGTTCACCTTGGAAGGTGTCAAGCCAGTACGCTTCCTGACGCTGCATCCATTCCTGGTGGGCTTCGCTTTGCTGCCATACGGCATAATCCTTGTACTGAATCCGCAATGGCGCTAGCTCTTCACCGCCATACAAGCGGACAAATTCGTCGGTCAGGACCTCTAGAGACACCCCATCCGAGACGATATGGTGCATGTCAAGCATAAGCAGATGTTGAGCTTCCTGCTCTACTCCCTGAGCGCCCAGATCCACCAAGCCTACCCGCAGCAGCGGCGCAGCTTTGAGATCAAACGGACGAACAAAGCTCCGTACCCGCTGTTGCGCTTCTATGTTGACTCTTGTGTACGTATCTGTAGTTGTGTCCTGATCTGTGTCCGCAGTCGCACCCTCTGCCTGTACCTTCGTATATTCCACCTCGAACGACACAGTGTCCTCAATCCATTGCATTGGCTCACTGTCGATTAGCTCAAAACGGGTACGCAAGGTTGCATGGCGGGCAATCAGTTGACGGAATACGTTCTCTACTCGTTTCACATTCAGCGGACCGCTCACTTGCAGCACCGACGGCATGTTGTAATTCACATCCTGCGGGTCGAACTGATGCAGCACATACAGTCGTTTTTGCGCCGAGGATAACGGATAGAATGTGCGAGTTTCCGTTACCGGAATCGATGCATATGCCACTTGATCCAGCCCCTCCAGCACAGCTGTCAGTTGTTCAATCGTTGGGGCTTCAAAAATACTGCGCAGAGGAAGCGGCTTGTTCAGCTCTTGGTGAATCTTCGAGGCCAGTGTCGTCGCCCGCAGCGAATGTCCGCCAATCTCGAAGAAGTTTTCCTTTACGCCGACCTGCGCCAGGCCCAGCACATCCTGCCAGATTTGCGCCAGCTTCACTTCCACCCACGTCCGCGGTGCGACATAATCGACTCCACTTTGCAGGCTGCCTTCCGGTGCCGGAAATGCCTTGCGGTCAATTTTTCCATTGGGACTCAGCGGCATTTGCTCCAGCTGTACAAAGTACGATGGGACCATGTAGCTTGGCAGCTCTCGGCCCAGCTCACTTCTCAGCTCGCTGGCACGGATTTCTTGCCCGGCGACATAGTACGCCACCATTTGTTTTTGGCCCGTTTCATCCGCACGAGCCATGACCACCGCTTCTCGTACCGATTCCACTTGGAGTAGCTGCGTTTCGACCTCGCCCAGCTCAATCCGGTACCCACGGATTTTCACCTGATGGTCAATCCGGCCTAAGTATTCAATATTGCCGTCCGGCATCCATCTCGCCAAATCACCAGTGCGGTACATCCGTTCGTCTCCTGCTTCCCCGCCAGCAAACGGATCTTTCACAAATTTCTCGGCCGTCAGTTCCGGACGGTTCAGATAGCCTCGGGCTACGCCGACACCGCCGATGCACAGCTCCCCTGCCACCCCAATCGGCTGCAATTGCTCCGTGCCTTCCTTCACGATGTACAGACGGATATTTTGAATCGGTTTTCCGATCGGAATCGCTGCATATTCCTCATCCGGCTCGCAATCGAAGTACGACACGTCCACCGTCGCTTCGGTCGGACCGTACAGGTTGACCAGCTTCGCTCCGGCCAGAGTCAACACGAGCCGCTGGAACCGGGCCACATGCTGTGGCGGCAACGCTTCACCACTGGCAAAGACGTGACGCAGCGTGCCTAGCTTCGCTTGCATTACTTCTCGTGGCTGCTGCTCCACATACTCCAGGAACGCATGCAGCATGGCCGGTACAAAGTGCATCGTGCTCACACCGTCGCGGGCAATCGTGTCCACGATGTCTTCCGGGTTCTTTTCTCCGCCGACCGACAACAGGCTTACTTTCGAGCCGACCATCGACCACCAGAACAGTTCCCACACCGACACATCGAAGGTGAAGGCGGTCTTTTGCAAGATCGTATCTTCCGCACTCAAGCCGTAGCGATTATGCATCCACAAAATCCGGTTCAGCACGGAATGGTGCTCCACCATCACGCCCTTTGGTTTTCCGGTCGAACCGGAGGTATAAATGACATAGGCGACATGGTGCGGTCCAGCCAGTAGCTCCAAATTTGATCCGTCTTCGTGATAAATGTTCTTGCCGTCCTGCTCCTGACGATCCAGCACCAGCACCTGGCCGTCGAAACTCAGCGAGGCTTGCTCCGCCAGATGCACTTGCGTCAGCACCAGCTTCGCGCCCGAGTCCTCCAGCATAAAGCGGATACGATCGGCCGGATATTCCGGATCAATCGGCACATAGGCTCCGCCGGCCTTCAAGATCGCGTAGATGCCTACGATCATGTCCAGTGAACGGTGAACCAGAATGCCCACAGGCTGATCCGGCTGAACCCCTTGCGCACGCAAGGTCCGGGCCAAACGGTTAGCCCGTTCGTTCAGCTCCGCGTAGGTCAACGACTCTGCACCACACAGTACTGCCACTTGCTCCGGTGTATTCGCTGCCTGCTGCTCAAACAGACTGCTTAGCGTCTGGTCCTGCGGATAGGCTGCCGCCGTATCTCCCCACACCTGAACGATCTGTGCCTGCTCTTCCGCTGTCACTAGTTCCAGCTCATTCACACGGATATGCGGATTGTCAATAATTTGCTCGATGACATGCAGTACATGTCCCTGCATCCGCTCGATCGTAGACCGATCGTACACATTCGCGTTGTATCTGAACATGATCCGGAAGGTTTCATCTGGCATCACAATCAAGTCCAGATCATAGTTCGTTTGCTCGACAACCTCTACATTCGTAATGTCAAACGCGGATGGACGAGCTTCACCCAGCTGCTCAACTTGTTCCTCGACCGGATAGTTCTCAAACACCATAATGTGGTTAATCAGATTTTGCTTCTGCTCGGTCAGCGCCTGAATCTCATACAGCGGGAAGCTGTCATAGACGCCTGAAGCCAGCGCTTGCTCCTGCGTTTTGCGCATGATGTCCACAAACGTGGCATTTCGCTCACTTTGAATCCGCACTGGGATGGTATTAATGAACAGGCCGATCATATGCTCTACACCCGGAATATCCGTCGGACGTCCAGATACGACACTGCCGAATACAACATCCTCGTTGTTGTTATATTGTTGCAAAACAAGGCCCCACACGCTCTGCATCAGCGTATTGATCGTGACTTGCTGCTGCTTCGCAATCCGGTACATGGCTTCGCTCCACGTTGGATCCAGCTCTACCGTTATTTTTTCAGAAACATATTTGCTGGTATCGCTTGTTGTCGTAGACAGAACACTTTCGTTGCTATCCGCCACGTGGTCTTTGGATAAAGTATCCGCTCCAGGTAATAACGTCTGCTGTTCAAAGCCAGCCAAATAGCTGCTCCAATACTCTTTTGCCGCACGTTCATCTTGGCGCTCTAGCCATTCGATATATTGGCCATATGGTGTGATCGGAGCAAGCTCTGGCTGTTTCTGCTCCAGCAGCGCAAAGTACGTACCAAACACTTCACCCGTAACGAGCGATAAGCACCAGCCATCCATGACAATGTGATGGAAGCTCCAGACCAAGTGATACGTTTCTTCATCGGTCTGCAACACTTGTACGCGCATCAGCGCATCCGTACCGAGATTAAAACCTCTCGCTTGGTCCTCCTGCTTAAACGCCTGGATATACGCCTGTTGCTCCGCTTTCGGCATTTCGCGTATATCCTTGAAGGAAAGATCGCTATTTTTATGACGGAACACGATTTGCAATGACTCCAGACCGTGTCCTGTCTCAAATTGATGGAAATTCGTCCGCAGCGCTTCATGACGCTGTGTCAGCAGATCCAGACTCTTACGGAAAATAGCAACATCGAAGCTGCCCTTTTGATCAAACGACGCTTGCTGGAAGTATGTGCCTGAGTCCGGCTCCATCAGACTATGGAACAGCATCCCCTTCTGCATGGGAGAGAGAGCATACACATTTTCAAGCTCGCCCACAGAAGCCGTTTGCTCCGTCAATTGCTCCAGCTGCTCCAGTGTCAAGCCTTTGAACAAGACATCGCTTGGCGTTAGCTCACTCCGCTCTTGGGAGGCACAATGCTTGATGACTTCCTGCAAGCTTTCCTGCAATAGCCGGGCAAACTTCTCTACGTTTTGCTGTTGGTATACGTGACTGTCATAACGAATTTCCAGGGTCAGCACGCCTGCTGTAATCATGCCGTTCACATTCAGCGGCTGCTCCAGTACGGTGCGGTCACTCAACGGCTCTCCACCTGGATGTGAAGACAGCGTGATCTCCCCATTTTCCAAGTCCTGATCAAATTGTCCCAAATAGTTAAAGCTGATCTCAGGCTGCAGGCTCCAGGAAGAGGTAGCATCATCCGAAGACATATACTTCAACATACCGTAGCCAATGCCCTTATGCGGTACATGCCGCAGGTCCTCTTTTACCCGTTTGATGCGCTGCCCTACTTCTGATGTTCCATCCACATCCAGCAGCACCGGATACTGACTCGTAAACCAACCCACGGTACGTGTGATGTCGATATCGGGAACAATAGCTTCCCGGCCATGCCCTTCCAGATTGACCAGCACACGCTCCTGACCGCTCCAGTTGTACAATGCGCTGCCGAGTGCAGTTAACAGCAGATCATTGACCTCGGTGTGGTATGCACGATGTGCTTCTTGCAGTAGCAGTCGGGTGTCCTGTTCGCTCCACGCCACGGTTACCGTCTCACTGTCTCTGACCACAAAATGCTGTCCTGCCGCTCTTTCTTGATCCTTAGGTAGCGATGCGACTTCCGCGTGGGCAAGACGCTGCCAATATTCGCGTTCATTGTCGATGGCCGGACTGTTGGCATATTGAGACAAACGCTCTGCCCAAGTGGAGAACGAATCCGTTTTATATGGCAAGCGAATCGCTTCTCCCCGAACGGCCTGCTCATATCCAGTCGCAAAATCCTCAAACACAATCCGCCATGAAATGCCGTCTACAACCAAATGGTGAATGGCAATCAGTAAATGATCTCCATCCATGCAGCGGAAAAGTCCCAACTTCACCAGCGGTCCTTCGTCTAGACGAATGGAGCTTTGAATGGCATTGGCTTTCGTTTCAATGGTTGCTGTCACCTCTGCAATGGTTGGCATATCTGTCAAATCCACAACGTCCAGATGATACAGCTCGCCTTCATTCAAACCGCGATTCCACGCTTCATAGCCCTGTTCGGTCTGACGGAAGACCATACGCAGCGCATCATGATGCTCCGTCAGCTTGGTCATCGTTTGACGCAATGCGTCTAGATTGAAGCCTTCTGCTCGATGCAGCATCACCGACTGGTTAAAATAATGCGGCTCTGCCGAGGCTTGTCCAAAGAACCACTGCTGGATCGGGGTCAGCTTGACGCTGCCTGATATCTCGCCCTGATCGGCCGTACGACTGACCTTCTGTACATGACCACTCAGCAGCGAAATGGACGGATATTGGAACAAATCCTTCATGTCCAGCTTGTAGCCCGCTTGCAGTAAGCGGGACGATACCTGGATCGCTTTGATCGAATCGCCGCCGAGGTCAAAGAAATTATCCAAAATCCCGATTCTCTTCGCTCCTAAGACAGACTGCCAAATCAAAACCAACGTCTGCTCCAGTGCTGTGCGCGGCTCTACATAATCCGCTCCGCTTTGCAGGCTGCCCTCCGGTGTCGGCAGGGCCTTGCGGTCGATTTTTCCGTTCGGTGTCAGCGGCATCTGCTCCAGCTGGATGAAGTATGAAGGCACCATGTAGTTGGGCAGATCCTCACCCAGTAAGCCGCGCAGTTCACTCGCGCTGACGTCTCTTTCAGCGACATAGTACGCCACCAGTTGGTTTTGTCCCTGCTCGTCCGCTTGGGCCAGGACGATGACCTCTTGCACGTCCTCCACTTTCAATATTTGTGCCTCGACCTCGCCCAGTTCGATCCGGTAGCCCCGGATTTTCACCTGATGGTCGATCCGGCCCAAATATTCAATGTTGCCGTCTGGCATCCATCTTGCCAAGTCCCCCGTACGGTACATTCGTTCATAGCCGGCTTCACCGGCTGCAAACGGGTTCGGTACAAATTTCTCCGCCGTCAGTTCTGAACGATCCAGGTAACCACGCGCCAGACCCGGACCAGACACGCACAGCTCACCTGCTACGCCGACCGGAGCCAAATGTCCATGCACATCCAGCATGTACACCCGGTGATTCGGCATAGGACGACCGATGGAAATGAGTTGGCCTGCCCTTTCATCCTCGGATACCGGCCAGATGGACGTTGCCACCGAGTTTTCGGTTGGACCGTAGCCATTGTAGTACGCCACTTGATCCTTCCACTTGTATACCAATTCTGTGGAAGAGGCTGAGCCCGCGGTGAACAAAATACGCAGGTTTGGCATCCGCTCCGGCTCCAGGTACACCGCATAGGTCGGCGGCAAAGCGGCCACCGTAATCCGGTGATCGGCCATATATTGCTCAAACCGCTCGTAGTTCAAAATCGTCTCTGTTGTTGGTACGTATAACGTGGCGCCGCAGAACAGCGCTTGGAAGATTTCCCAGCAAGCTGCATCAAACGAGTAGCTGGCGAACAGCAGCGCATGATCCGACGTACGGATCCGAAGCGTCTGATCAAAATACGTTTTCAGATTGCACAGCCCATGGTGCTCCAGCATCACGCCCTTCGGCTGCCCCGTCGTCCCTGACGTATAAATCACATACGCCAAATCGTTCGAACCGGACCCCGGCTCCAGGTTGGAGCCATCCTCGTGATACACACTTTGTGCTCCATCCAGCACCAGCACTTGACCATCGATAACTGCTTTGTCCACCAGATGGCTTTGTGTCAACAGCAGCTTCGCACCCGAGTCGTCCAGCATATAGCGGATACGCTCTTCCGGGTAGGTTGGATCGATAGGTACATAGGCGCCTCCGGCTTTTAAAATCCCGAAGATCCCCACAAGCATGTCCACCGACCGTTCGGTCATCAGACCCACCAAACGATCCTTCGTCACGCCTTGACTGCGCAAGGTACGGGCCAATTGATTGGCGCGTTCATTCAGCTCGCGATAAGTCAACTGCTCTCCTTCAAAGAATAAGGCTGTCTGCTCCGGTGTCTGCTCCGTTTGCGCCTCGAACAAGCCGTGAATCGTTTGCTCGCTTGGATAGGTTGCCGCTGTATTGCCCCAGACCTCAACGATTTGCTCGCGCTCCTGCACCGTAACCATATCCAGCTCATGTACACGGATGTCTGGATTCGCTGTCACCTGCTCCAGCAGCTGTACCAGATGACCTCGAATGTGCTCTACACTTTCCCGTTCAAAGGCCAGGGCATTATACCCGAAGCTCATGTGAATGGTGTTCCCCGGCAGCACTACCACGTTAAAGTCATAGTTGGTCTGCTCGACGGACTCGGCTCCTGTAATGGTGAAGCTGGCCGCCTCACCGCTACCTAATTGCTCGATTTGTTCCTCGACCGGATAGTTCTCAAAAATAAGAATATGATTAATCAAATCCTGCTTAAGCTCCGACAATCCCTGAATTTCATACAACGGATACGTATCGTAGACATGGGAAGCAATCGATTGCTCCTGGATGTGCTTCATCACGTCAGAGAATACACTGTCCTTATGACTGCGGATACGTACCGGAATCGTATTGATAAACAGACCAATGATGTGCTCCACATTCGGAATGTCTGCCGGACGTCCAGATACCACGCTGCCAAACACGACATCATCGGTGCCATTATATTTTTGCAGCAAAAGGCCCCAAACGGTCTGCATCAACGTATTGATGGTGACCTGATAACGCTTGGCTATACGCTGAATACCAGCGGTTAGCTCTACGCCCAAATCAAAATCCAGACGCTCCGCCTGATACCCTGTTTTGCCCTGAATTTTTGCCTGTGGCAAACGGGACTGCTCCTCATATCCTTCCAGCACCTTGCTCCAGTAGCTGGTTGCGGCCTGACGATCCTGCTGTTCCAGCCATTCGATATATTGACTGTACGGCGTGACAGGGGCCAGTTCCGGTTGTTTATGAGCCAGAATCGCAAAATAACTCGCAAACACTTCGTTTGTCACCAGCGACAAGCACCAGCCGTCCATCACGATATGATGGAAGCTCCATACAAAACGGTACGATTCCTCACCTGTGCGCAACACAGCGACACGCATCAAGGCGTCTTTTGCCAGATCAAAGCCTCTTTGCTTGTCTTTATGTGTAAATTCGAGGATGTACTCGTTTTGCTGCTCTTCCTCCATATCCCGCAGATCCTCAACATACAGTTCACTGCGCTTATTCCGGTACACGACCTGAAGCGGTTCATCCTTCCAGCCACTGTAGAAGTTCGTACGCAGTACCGTATGCCGCTGCACCAAGACATCCAGACTGGCCGCAAATGCAGCAATATTAAAATGCCCTCGCAGATTAAAGGATGCCTGTTCAAAATACGCTCCCGATTGCGAATCCATCAGATTGTAAAAGAGCATCCCCTTTTGCATTGGCGTCAGTACGTATACATTTTCCAGCTCACCGATATGTGCCGCTTGTTCCGCAATCTGCTCCAGCTCTCCCGTCGTCAGACCTTTGAAGGACACATCACTTGGCGTCAGTTCCGGTTTTTCCTGAACGGTGCAATGCGCAATGACCTCTTGCAAAGCGGATTGCAGCAGTCCCGCCACACGCTCCAGCGTTTCTTTACGATACTGCTTACGGCTGTAAGCAATTGTCAAACGCAGTGTGCCTTCCGAGATCATCGCGTTTAAATCCAGCGTGTACGGCAAGCGGGAATGGGCATCCTCTGTCTCCCCTGCATGGTAGGACGACAACGTGATTCCACTGTTTTGCAGATCCTGATCCACCTGCCCCAAGTAGTTAAAGCTGATTTCCGGTTCGGCTGCAATCGCACGGTCATTCGATCTGGACCCAGAGGACAGGTAACGCCAAATGCCATAGGTCAGCCCTTTATGCGGAATCCGGCGCAAGCCTTCCTTGGTTTCTTTAATCCGCTGAGCCAGTGTCATTTCCTTGCTGGTCTCCAGCAGCACTGGATACAAGCTCGTAAACCAGCCTACGGTACGCGTAATATCCACCTCTGGCAGGATCGTTTCCCGACCGTGTCCCTCTAGATTCACCAGCACATGGCCTGCGCCTGTCCAGTTGTGCAGCGCGAGTCCCAGCGCGGTCAGCAGCAAATCATTGACCTCGGTGTTGTAGGCACGATGAGCCTGCTTTAACAGTTGCTGGGTTTCAGCTTCGGTCCACGCTACGGTCAGCACTTCGCTGTCTGCGTTTAAGGAGCCCTCGTAGGCAAAATCCTTAGGCAGCGGCATAGCTTCCGCTTTGGCCTGTTCCAGCTGCTTCCAATAAACTTCATCCGAGGCAGCCTCAGGACGGTTGGCGTAAGAAGATAACTCCTGTGCCCAAGTTTGGAAGGAATCTGTTTTATACGGCAATCGTACGAGCTCACCCTGGATCGCCTGCTCGTAGCCTGTCGAGAAATCTTCGAACAGAATCCGCCACGACACTCCGTCCACCACCAAGTGGTGAATGGCGATCAGCAGATGGTCGCCTTCGGCTGTACGGAACCATCCCAGCTTCACCAACGGTCCTGCGGACAGGTCCATGCTGCTTTGAATTTCCGTTGCCTTCGCTTCCAGCGCTTCCGCATAGTTTTCCTGTTTACGGTAGTCCACTGTTTCCAGCGTATACAGCGTGCCTTCCTCTACAGCCCGTGTCCAAGCCGTATAACCATTGGAAGTCTGACGGAATACCGTACGAAGCGCATCATGATGCTTCACGAGGTGATCCATCACTTGACGAATCGCCGTCTCCTCAAAGCCCTCAGCGCGATAGAGCATGACCGCCTGATTAAAGTGCTGCGGACGCTCGCGCTCCTGCGCAAAGAACCAATGCTGGATCGGAAGTAGCGCCGTTTCCCCGCTCACTTCTTCTTGATCTGCCATACGACGGACCTCATGCATATGCGGTGCCAGGGCTGCAACTGTCGGATATTGGAACAAATCCTTCATGTCCAGCTTATAGCCGGCCTGGAACGCACGGGATGCGATTTGGATGGCTTTGATCGAATCACCGCCCAGATCAAAGAAATTGTCCAAAATACCGACCGTCTGTAGCCCCAGTACGGACTGCCAGACCGCGACCAGCGCGCGTTCTTGCACCGTACGCGGCTCTGCATAGTCGGCTCCGGTTTGCAGGCTGCCTTCCGGTACCGGCAATGCCTTGCGGTCGATTTTGCCATTAGGGCTCAGCGGCATTTGCTCCAGCTGTACAAAGTAGGACGGTACCATGTAGCCTGGCAATTCTCGGCCCAGCTCACTTCTCAGCTCGCTGGCTCCGATTTCTTGCCCCGCAACATAGTAGGCCACCATTTGTTTTTGGCCCGTTTCATCCGTACGAGCCATGACCACCGCTTCTCGTACCGATTCCACTTGGAGCAGCTGCGTTTCGACCTCGCCCAGTTCAATCCGGTACCCCCGGATTTTCACCTGATGGTCGATCCGGCCCAGATACTCAATGTTCCCGTCCGGCATCCATCTCGCCAAATCGCCGGTCCGGTACATCCGTTCGTCTCCTGCTTCCCCGCCAGCAAACGGATCTTTCACAAATTTCTCGGCCGTCAGCTCCGGACGGTTCAGGTAACCGCGGGCTACGCCGACACCACCAATACACAGTTCCCCTGCAACCCCAATCGGCTGCAATTGCTCCGTGCCTTCCTTCACAATGTACAGACGGATATTCTGAATCGGTTTCCCGATCGGAATCATTGCATATTCCTCATCCGGCTCGCAATCAAAGTACGATACGTCCACCGTCGCTTCGGTTGGTCCATACAGGTTGACCAGCTTCGCTCCGGCCAGGCTCGACACGAGCCGCTGGAACCGGGCCACATGCTGTGGCGGCAACGCTTCACCACTGGCAAAGACATGGCGCAGCGTGCCCAGCTTCGCTTGCATTACTTCTCGTGGCTGCTGCTCCACATACTCCAGGAATGCACGCAGCATAGCGGGTACAAAGTGCATTGTAGTCACGCCGTCGCGGGCAATCGTGTCCACGATGTCTTCCGGGTTCTTTTCCCCGCCCACGGACAACAGGCTTACCTTCGAGCCGACCATTGACCACCAGAACAGCTCCCACACCGACACGTCGAAGGTGAAGGCGGTCTTTTGCAGAATCGTATCTTCCGCACTCAAGCCGTAGCGATTATGCATCCACAAAATCCGGTTCAGCACGGAATGGTGCTCCACCATCACGCCCTTCGGTTTTCCCGTGGAGCCAGAGGTATAAATGACATAGGCGACATGGTGCGGTCCAGCCAGGGGCTCTAGATTTGAACTGTCTTCGTGATAGATGTCCTCGCGATCCAGTACCAGCACTTGGCCGTCAAAACTCAGCGAGGCTTGCTCCGCCAGATGCCCTTGCGTCAGCACCAGCTTCGCTCCCGAGTCCTCCAGCATAAAGCGGATACGATCGGCCGGATATTCCGGATCAATCGGCACATAGGCTCCGCCGGCCTTCAGGATCGCGTAGATGCCTACGATCATGTCTAATGAACGGTGGACCAGAATGCCCACAGGCTGATCCGGCTGAACCCCTTGCGCACGCAACGTCCGCGCTAAACGGTTGGCTCGTTCGTTCAGCTCCGCGTAGGTCAACGAATCCGCTCCGCACAACACCGCCACTTGCTCCGGTGTATTCGCTGCCTGCTGCTCGAACAGTGCACTTAGCGTTTGGTCCTGCGGATAAGCTGCCGCTGTATCTCCCCACACCTGAACGATCTGTGCCTGCTCTTCCGCTGTCACCAATGCCAGCTCATTCACACGGATATACGGATTGTCTACGATTTGCCCGATGACGTGGTTGATATGACCATAGATACGCTCCATTGCAGACCGGTTATACACCAGCGCATTGTACTCAAGCAGAATAGAGATATCTTCATCAGGCACGACAATCAGGTTAAAATTGTAGTTGGTTTGCTCTGTAAGTTCCACATTAGCAATGGAGAAGCCTGTGTGTGCGTCCGCTTCGCCGGAACCGCCCATCTGCTTCATCTGCTGTCCGATGGGATAGTTTTCAAAGACCATGATGTGATTGATCAGGTCTTGTTTTTGTTCAGTCCGTGCCTGAATGTCGTAGAGCGGGAACGTGTCATAGACACTGGAGGCCAAAGCCTGTTCCTGTGTACGCTGCAATACGTCAGCAAATGTAGCATCCGTTGCACTGCATATGCGTACCGGAATCGTGTTGATAAACAAACCAATCATGCTCTCCACACCTGGAATTTCTGCCGGACGACCGGATACCACACTACCAAACACAACATCCTGATGATTATTGTATTTCTGTAAAATAACGCCCCAAACGCTTTGCAGCAATGTGTTAATCGTGACATGCTGTTGTTTGGCCATTTGGTTTAATGCGGCACTTCGCTCTTTACCCAACACAAATGGTAGCTTTTCCAAAACATAGCCGGGATTCGAACTTTGACCGCTTCTGTCTGAATCTTTGTCCCACTCTGCTTCAGAAGCCTGCGAGTTCTCACTAGGCAACAAGGTTTGCTGCTCAAAACCTGCCAAGTAGTCACTCCAATAACGGGTCGCTTCCTGTGCATCTTGGTGTTCCAACCATTCGATATAGTCACTATACGGCTTGACAGGTGCGAGCTCTGGCTGCTTGTTCTCCAGCAAGGCAGCATATGCACCAAACACTTCGTCCGTCATCAGGGACAGGCACCAGCCGTCCATTACGATATGATGGAAGCTCCATACAAAACGGTACGAGTGATCACCCGTGCGGAAGACAGCTACGCGCATGAGCGCATCCTTGCCTAAATCAAAGCCTCTGGCTTTATCCTGAGACACAAATTCAGCTACAGCCTGTTCACGCCCTCTGACATCCTCATAACGGAAGCTCGAATCTTTATGACGATAGACGATTTGCAAGGGTTGACCATGCCAGCCGCTGTAGAAATTCGTCCGTAATATCGCATGGCGACTAACCAGCAGCTTCAAGCTATCCTCGAATATGGACGGTGCAAAGTGGCCCTCAAGATCAAAGGTTGCCTGCTCAAAATACACGCCTGTTTCTGCATTCATCAAACTGTGGAACAGCATCCCCTTTTGCATGGGGGTCAGTGGGTACACATTTTCCAATTCCCCAACCGTCTTGGTCTGTTCCTTAATCGTATCGAATTGCTCCAGGGTCAGACCTTTGAACAGCACATCACTTGGAGTCAGTTCGGTCCGCTCCCGTGTCACACAATGCTCGATCACTTCAAGCAGATTGGCTTTCAGCAGATTGGCTAGCATTTCGACTGTGTCCTTACGGAAGGCTTTGCCATTATACCGAATGTCGAGTTCCAGGATGCCATTGGTTACGATTCCACTCACATCGAGCGCATATTTCAACTTCGTCCGGCCACTCACGACCGATCCCATCGAATAAGGAGACATGCGGATATCGCTGTTTGGCAAGTCTTGATCCAACTGTCCGAGGTAGTTAAAGCTTACTTGTGGCTCGGCAAAAGCTTGATGTTGACCAAGGTTCAGCGCATCTGCTTGCTGACCAATGGCTTGACCGGATTCACTCAAATATCTCCAGATTCCGTAGCCCATTCCTTTATTCGGGATACGGCGCAGACTCTCTTTGACCCGTTTGATGCGTTCCGACAAAGCGTGACCACGACCGATATCCAGCCACACCGGATATGGACTCGTAAACCAGCCTACCGTACGAGAAATGTCTGTATCCGGCAAAATGTTCTCCCGTCCGTGTCCCTCTAAATGAATCAGGCTGCGTTCATGCCCCGTCCACGTGTATAGCGTCATGCCTAGTGCAGTCAGCAGCAAATCGTTCACTTCCGTGTTGTACGCGCGGTGTGCTTGCTTCAATAGTTTTTCTGTCTCTTCTTCCGTAAGCTGGAAGACCACGGTATCCGTGTCAGCTAGGATAAACGGTTCGGCCTCCGCTTGATCCTCAGGCAAACGTACTTGGTCAGCCAAAGCGGTTGCGTTCCATTGCTCCCAGTAGGCGTATTCGCTGTCCATGGCTGCGCTATGCGCATACTTGAAAAGTTCTTGCGACCAGAAGCGGAATGAATCCGTTTTGTCTGGTAACTGAAGTACCTCTGCATGAATGGCCTGTTCATAGGCTACGGCCAAATCCTCGAATAAAATACGCCATGATACCCCGTCCACGACCAAATGGTGAATCGCCATCAGGAGATGATCCCCATCTGCACAGTGGAACAAACCAGCCTTCAACAGCGGCCCTTCTTGCAGTTGGATACTGCTTTGAATTTCACTGGCTTTCGTCTCCATGGCTGCGCTGAGCGTGGCTTCATCCGTCAAGTTCGTAAAGTCCACCACATCCAGGTGATACAGCTCACCCTCCTGTACTCCGCGGTTCCAGGCTTCATAGCCTTGCTCGGTCTTGCTGAACACCATCCGCAGAGCATCATGGTGCGCTATGAGTTTGCCAAGTGCCTGACGCAAAGCGGACTCATCAAAACCCTGCTCCCGGTGCAGCATCACCGCCTGATTAAAGTGATGTGCGTCTACTTGCTTCTGGGCAAAGAACCAATGCTGGATCGGAGACAAAGTTGTTTCCCCGCTCACTTCTCCCTGATCTACCCTACGACTTACCTCGTGCATATGCGGTGCCAGTGTTGCGACGGTTGGGTAGCGGAACAAATCTTTCATGTCCAGCTTGTAGCCTGCCTGGAACGCACGCGATACGATTTGAATCGCCTTGATCGAATCGCCGCCCAGGTCAAAGAAATTGTCCAAAATCCCAACAGTTGATACGCCCAGAATGGACTGCCAGATCGCTACGAGTGCTCGTTCTGCTACCGTACGTGGCGCTGCATACTCTGCACCGCTGTGCAGACTGCCTTCCGGTGCTGGCAGGGACTTGCGGTCGATTTTGCCGTTCGGTGTCAGCGGCATCTGCTCCAACCAGATGAAATACGACGGCACCATATAGCTTGGCAGCTTTTGTCCCAGCTCCTGTCTCAGCTCACTACTTCCAAGCTCTTGACTTGCAACGTAGTACGCCACGAGCTGGGTTTGACCCGTTTCGTCCGTACGGGCCATGATGACTGCTTCTTGTACGGACTCCACCTGCAGTAGCTGCGATTCGATCTCGCCCAGTTCGATCCGGTAGCCCCGGATTTTAATCTGGTGATCCATCCGCCCCAAATATTCAATGTTACCGTCCGGCATCCATCTCGCCAAATCGCCTGTACGATACATTCGCTCATGGCCTGCCTTGCCACCAGCGAACGGATGATTTACAAATTTCTCGGTCGTCAGTTCTTCACGTTTCCAGTACCCGCGGGCCAGTCCTTCCCCTCCAATACATAACTCACCCGGCACACCGACGGGCTGCAATTCCCCATTCGCATTCAGGATATATATTTGGGTATTCGCGATAGGGCGTCCGATGTTAATTTGTTGAGCATGGGTCAGTTCCTGTACGGTCGACCAAACCGTCGTTTCTGTAGGTCCATACATGTTATAAATCCGGGGACCGTTTATTTCTTGCAGTGCTGCGAGCAGCTTGGACGGCAGGGCTTCGCCCCCGACCATAATAGCCTTCACACCTTGCAACGCTCGGGAGCCTGCTTCATGACCCAGCAGCATTTGCAACCGGGACGGCGTCATTTGCAGCATTTCAATATGATGATGAGCAATCAATTCACCCAGCGCCTGAGGATTCACCTGATGCTGGTGGTCGCCAAGCACCACCGTCATTCCACCTAGCAGTGGCAGGATGGTCTCCAAGACGAAAATATCGAATGAAATGGTCGTCAGTGACAACATCGTTTTACTCGTTTCAAAGTCAATGACTTCGCGCATCCCTGTGATAAAGTTGAGGACGGAGCGATGCTGGAGCATAACTCCTTTCGGATTTCCGGTCGAACCAGAGGTATAGATAACGTAAGCCAAATGTTCTGGACGTACAATTGCCTCAAGGTTACTGCTTTCTCCCTGATACAATGCTGCATCCTCAAGAAATAGGGCATTGGCGTGGCAATGGTGCTCTTCTGCCAAATCACGACGGGTCAGAAGCACTGCGGCCTCGCTATCTTCCAGCATGTATTGAATACGAGAGGACGGAAATTCGGGATCGATCGGCACATAAGCACCACCTGCTTTTAGCACGGCCAGCAGACCCACGATCATTTCCACGGAGCGATGCACCATCAGACCGACCAGTTTGTCAGGTCCTACTCCCTGTGCTTGAAGCACTCGTGCCAGCGAATTCGCCCGTTCATTCAGCTCTCGATACGTCAGACGCTGATGTTCAAACACCAATGCCACCTGATCCGGCGTACACTCCACCTGCTCCTCGAACAGCTGATGGATCGTCTGATGAGACGGAAATGCACAAGTGGTATCATTAAAGGCCGCTGTAATTTGCTGTTTTTCCGCTGCTGTGAGTAGTTCCAGCTCTTCCACTCGAACATGCGGGTTGAGCGAAATTTGCTCCAAGAGACGCGCAAAATGTCCATACAGACGTTCAATACCTGCTTGATCAAAGCTGAGCGTGTTATACATAAAACGAATCTTGATGCCTTCACCTGGCATCACGACAACGTTCAGATCGTAGTTGGTTTCCTCTGTAGACACCACGTTTGAAATTGTGAAGGGATCCTGTCCATCACTGCCCAGTTGCTCTACCTGCTGCTCCACCGGGTAATTTTCAAATATCATAATATGGTTGATTAAATCCTGCTTCTGCTCGGTCAGTGCCTGGATTTCATACAGAGGGAACGCATCGTAAGCATTGGAAGCCAGCGCTTGCCGCTGTGTTCGTTTCATCAGCTCAACAAAGCTTTCGCCTGGTTCAGACTGCACACGCACTGGAATTGTATTGATAAATAGCCCGATCATGTGCTCCACACCTGGAATATCCCCTGGACGGCCGGATACAACACTGCCGAACACGACATCCGTACTGTTGTTATACTTCTGCAACAGAACGCCCCATACGGTCTGAATCAGCGTGTTGATCGTCACCTGATTTTGCTTCGCCACCCGTTCGATCTGGGCAACCAGCTCTGGCTGGAATTCGCAATCCAGATCTTCAGCGATATATTCCCCGTCTTGCATCGATTTCGGCTGTGCTTTTTGCTGTGGAAGCGTAATTTGCTGCTCGTAGTCCGCCAGATACCCACGCCAGTATTGCAGGGCTGCCTCACGGTCCTGACGTTCCAGCCATTCGATAAAACGACTGAACGGCGTGACTGGCTCCAGCACGGGCTCATCACCCGCACGCAGTGCCAGATAGCTACCGAATACTTCCTGGGTCATAAAGGACAAGCACCAGCCATCCATCAAAATGTGATGGAAGCTCCAAACAAAGTGGTACGTTTCATCCCCGGTTTGCAGGATGGAGATACGAAGGAGTGCATCCTCTGCGAGATGGAAACCTTTTGCTTTATCCTCGATAACAAAAGCTTCCACCCGAGCTTCTCGTTCCTCTTTTTCTAGTCCGCGCAGGTCTTCATAGTATAATTGTCCGCTGCGATGGCGGAAAACGACCTGCACAGGCTCATCCTTCCATGAGTTGATAAAGTTCGTCCGCAGGGCCTCATGACGCTGTACGAGCAGATCCAAGCTCTTACCGAAAGTAACCACATCGAAGCGCCCATTCAGCTCAAAGGATGCCTGCTCAAAATAAGCCGCCGAATTCTCATCCATCAGGCTGAAAAAGAGCATACCCTTTTGCATCGGTGTCAAAGCATATACATTTTCCAGCTCGCCCAGATCTCGCGTATCTTCCACCAATTGCTCCAGTTCGTCTAGCGTTACCTGTTTTAACAGCACATCACTTGGGGTCAGCACCGTTCTTTCTCGGGCAACACAATGGCTAATCACCTCACGCAAGCCAGATGCCAGCAGCTCTCCCAGCCGCTCCATCGTTTCATGACGGAACTGTGTTGTGCCGTAGCGGATCGTGAACACCAACTCGCCATCTTCGATTAATCCGTTGATATCCAGCGCAAAATCCATAGTCGCGTTCGTGCTGACAGGCACACCGATGGAATAGGATGAAGGCTGTAGATCGTTGCCTTTATAATCCTGATCGAATTGGCCCAAATAGTTAAAACTGATCTCAGGCTGAGCCTGTAACTGTACGCCTGCTTTCTCTAGCACATTTAGATTCGACAGGTAGCGTAAAATGCCATAGCCGATGCCTTTTTGCGGAATATGACGCAGCCCTTCCTTGGTCCGCTTGATCAGGTGAGCAGTATGTCCCCCTTCTCCCAGACTTCCATCCAGGACAACCGGGAACTGGCTCGTAAACCAGCCAACCGTGCGCGTAATATCCACATCCGGTACAATGGCTTCCCGTCCATGACCCTCCAGGTTGACCAATATCCGCTCGGAACCCGACCAGTCATACACCGCTTTTCCGAGCGCGGCTAGCAACAGGTCATTCATTTCCGTGTTGTATGCGCGATGAGCTTGTTTGAGCAGCTGCTCCGTCTCCTGCTTCGTCCAGCGAACCGTCACCACCTCACTGTCTCCGAGCCGTGCCTTGTCATTCGCAAAATCCTTCGGCAAAGGCTTCGCGAGGCTTGCTTCGGCTTGTTCGATATGCTGCCAGTAGGCCAGCTCCCGCTCCATCGTCGCACTGTTGGCATAGGCTGACAGTTGTTTGGCCCATACCTGGAACGAATCTGTTTTATGCGGCAGCCGAATAGCTGTGCCGGTTTGACCTGCAACTGCCTGCTCATAACCAGATGCCAAATCCTCCAGCAAAATACGCCACGATACACCGTCCACCACCAAATGATGAATGACGATTAATACATGGTCGCCCTCAGCACAATGAAACAGACCGAGCTTCACCAGTGGACCCGCGCTCAAATGAATGCTGGCTTGAATTTCACTCGCCTTAGCTTCAACAGCGGCAGATTCGTCTTCCACTCCGCTGAAATCTACAATATCCAGCGTGTATAGCTCGCCTTCCTCTACACTGCGGTTCCAAGCGACATAGCCCTGCTCCGTCTTACGGAATACCGTGCGCAGTGCGTCATGATGCTGGACCATACGGTCCATCGTACGGCGCAATGCATCGACGTCAAAGCCCCCAGCTCGGTACAGCATCATCGCCTGGTTGCTGTGGTGCAGATCAGCCGGCTGCTGCTCGAAGAACCAGCGCTGAATAGGTGTTAGTTCCACCTGGCCTACTGCCTCTTCCTGACTGGCCATCTTGCCATCGGTACGAAGCAACGGACTGAGTGCCGCTACCGTCGGGTAGCTGAAGAGATCCTTCATGTTCAGTCGATAACCTGCTTGTAGCAAGCGGGAGGATACTTGCAAGGCTTTGATCGAATCGCCGCCCAGCTCGAAGAAGTTATCCTGCGTGCCTACGGCCTCCACGCCAAGCACTGCGGCCCATACCGCAGCCAGTACTTGCTCCACCGTAGTACGCGGTTCCACATAGGCTGCTCCGGTATGAATGCTGCCTTCCGGTTCCGGCAAAGCCTTGCGGTCGATTTTGCCGTTGCTGGTCAGCGGGATCGTCTCCAGTCGCATCAGGCGTGCAGGCACCATGTGCGCTGGCAGTCCGGCTTCCAGCTCTGCTTGTACTTCCTCGATCCGCAGCTCGGCTTCTCCCGTGATGTATCCGCACAAATACTTGTGTCCACGCTCATCCGTCCGGTCGATGACTACAGCTTGACGCACACCCGGTACCCGCTGGATCGCCGTTTCAACCTCGCCTAGTTCAATCCGGTAGCCCCGGATTTTGACCTGATAGTCCATCCGGCCGATAAAGTCTACATTACCGTCCGCCATCCACCGCGCCAAATCGCCGGTGCGATACAGTCGTTCACCCGGTACATATGGATTCGCTATGAATTTCTCGGCCGTCAGGTCCGCACGGTTCAGGTATCCCCGTGCGACCCCGATGCCGCCGATGCATAGCTCGCCCAGTACGCCGATCGGCACCGGATTCAGCTGGCTGTCCACGATGTAGAAGCGTGCGTTCAGCCATGCCTGACCAATCGGCACATTCCCGCTGCTTGGCAGTTTCGACAGCTCTTCATCGTAGAAGCTGGAGTCAATCGCCGCTTCCGTGACGCCATAGCTGTTGATGATACGGATATCTGCGCCAAACCGTTCTTGCAGCACTCGGTAGTCCGTCACGCTGCAGCTGTCTGAGCTGGTGATCAGCAGCTCCAGACTGCTCATGTCCAGCCCGTGTTCATGCACATGCTGCATAAACGGTACGATCAGAGCCGGAGTCGATTCGAACACGGTGATTTGATAATCACGAATCCAGCCATATAGACGGCTTGGATCAATGCGATCCTCTTTCGGACAGATGACCATCGTGCCGCCGTTATAGAGCGTCCGTGCAATATCGCCGACGAACACGTCGAAGGAGAAGCTGGCCAGTTGCAGCAATCGGACTGGGAACTGGTTCAGACGGTAATCCCGGCGATACGCGGCAGCCGTGTTCACCAAGCTGCGATGCTCGATCATGACGCCTTTTGGACGCCCCGTTGTACCGGACGTATAGATCACATACGCCAAGTCTTGCGGCTCGTTGATACGTTCAATATCCGTGGTATCCCCGGTGTACAGCGACTCATCGTCCAGTGCCAATACAGTACGCAGACGCAGCCCAGTTACCGGTTCAGATGCTGCTTCGCTGTCAGACTTCGAATCTGCTTTCAAGCTTACGCCTTCATTCAGACGGTCTCTTTCCATCGTTTCAGCGCTAACCGCCGTCTCCAGCACACCCTCGCTCTTTCCTTCGCCCATAGCCCATTGGCTTTCCTCCAGCCAACCCTGTGCGCGCTCCTGCAAGCCGATTTGCGTGAGCAGCACCGTCGCACCGCTGTCCTCCAGCATGAAACGAATGCGCTCGGACGGATAATCCGCATCCAGCGGTACATAGGCGCCTCCAGCCTTCCATACCGCTAGTACGCCGACCAGCATGTCTACCGAACGCTCGCTCAAGATGCCGACAATCGATTCGCGTCCAATGCCTTCATTTCGCAATCTACGGGCCAGTTGGTTCGCACGCTCGTTCAGCTCACGGTACGTAAGCTGCTCCTCCTCGTATACAACGGCCACGTGATCCGGCACAAGTTGTGCTTGTTCTTCCACATAGGCGTGGAACAACAATTCCGATTCCTTTTCATCACTCCATGCAGCTACGCCTACTGATCCAAAACCATCGATGATGTTCGCTTTTTCCGCAGCAGTCACCAGCTCAAGCTCATCCACCAGTGCATCTGGTCGGTGAATCGCTTCTTCAATCATATGCAGCAAATGCTCACGGATTTGCTCTACAGCTGTACGTTCTAACACCTGCGCGTTGTACTCCAAATGGACATGGATTTCATCGCCCGGCACCACGGTGATGTTGAAATCATAGTTTGTTTGCTCTGACATGGAAGCATTGGCAATCGTAAAGCCATTGTTCCCGCGGCTACCCATCTGCTCCATGCGCTGTTCCACGGGGTAGTTTTCAAACACGATAATATGGTTCACCAGGTCCTGCTTCTGCTCGGTCAGGGCCTGAATTTCATACAACGGATAGGTTTCATAGGCACGGGAAGCCAGTGCCTGCTCCTGAATCTGCTTCATCAGCCCAGCAAATGTCATCTCTTTCTCACTGTGAATCCGTACAGGAACGGTGTTAATGAACAACCCAATCATTTTATCGATGCCCGGAATATCTGCTGATCTGCCGGAGACAACACTGCCAAATACCACATCCCGACTGTTGTTATACCGCTGTAACACAACGCCCCACGCTGCTTGCAGGAATGTATTGACTGTCACTTGCTTCTGCTTAACCAGCTTGTTCATCCGCTCCGTCACTTCACGGCCCAGTGTAAATGAAAGCTTGTCCGCTTCATATGCTTTAGCGTGACCGTCCAGCTGTTTGACCTGCGGCAATACGGTCTGCTGCTCAAAGCCCGCAAAATAATCGCTCCAGAACCGTTCTGCCTCCGCGTTGTCCTGTCGATCCAGCCATTCAATATATTCACTGTATGGCGTTACCGGGGCAAGCTCCGGCTTGCGGTCTTCAAGGATGGCAAAGTACGTATGAAACGCTTCCCCGACAACCAGGAACAAGCACCAGCCGTCCATCAAAATATGGTGGAAGCTCCATACAAAACGGTACGACTCCTCACCTGTACGTAAAATAGACACCCGCATCAGCTCGCCGGAGCTGAAATGAAAGCCTGCCGCTTTGTCACGTTCCGCAAAATCAGCAAGGTATGCGGCCTGCTCTCCTGGTTCCATCGAACGCACATCTTCAAACCGGAATCCAGCCGCTTTATGGCGGTACACTACCTGTAAAGGCTGCTCATTCCAGCCACTATAAAAATTTGTTCTGAATATTTGATGGCGATCCACCAGCTGATTGAGGCTTTCAGCAAAAGCCTCCACTTGGAAGCTGCCTTGCAGATCAAATGTCGCCTGCTCAAAGTACGCCCCGGATTGCGGCTCCATGAAGCCGTGGAACAGGATGCCTTTTTGCATAGGGGTTAACGAATAAATGTTTTCCAGTTCTCCCGCAGCAGCCGTCTGCTCTACAATATGATCCAGCTCTACAGCCGTCAGTCCTTGGAAGGACAAGTCGCTTGGGGTCAGCTCCGGCAACTCTTTGGCCACACAGTGAGCCAACACCTCACGCAAGCTCTCCTGCAGCAGATCAGCCAGTTTTTTAATCGATTTTTTCATAAACATTTTGTTGCTGTAGCTGATCGTCAGTTCCAGGGCACCGTCCGTGATCATGCCGTTGATATCCAGAGCGTACCGCTTGGTCAACGTGTCACTCATGGAAGCTCCGACGGAATAAGGAGACATGCGGAATGCATTCTGCTTCAAATCCTGATCGAATTGGCCGAGATAGTTAAAGCTGATTTCCGGCTCGGCCACAAAAGTGGCTTCTTCTGCCCTGTCAGCAAGATATCTCAAAATTCCGTACCCAATGCCTTTATGCGGCAAACGGCGTAGCCCTTCCTTGACGTTCTTGACACGCTGTCCCACATTCCGGTCCTCGCCCATATCCAAGACTACCGGGAATTGGCTGGTAAACCAACCGACGGTGCGCGTAATATCCATATCCGGCAAAATGGCTTCCCGTCCATGCCCCTCCAGATTCACAAGCACCTGACGGAGGCCTGCCCACTCCTGAACGGCTGTACCCAAAGCTGTCAGCAGCAGGTCGTTTGCTTCTGTATTGTAGGCCCGATGGGCTTGTTTCAAAAATTGTTCCGTTTCTTCGACCGTCCACGCTACGGTCAGTGTCCGATCATCGCGAAGCTGTGGTTTGGCCTGAGACTTACGAGTGTAATCCTTAGGCAATGCCTCTTGTGCAGCACCAGCTCGCTCCACCTGCTCCCAATACGCACGCTCCTTCTCTAATGCTACGCTAGTCGCATAGGTTGACAGCTGATCCGCCCACAGACGGAAGGAATCCGTCTTATTCGGCAAGCGGACAGACTCTCCCCGTACAGCCTGCTCATAGCCGGATGCCAAATCCTCCAGCAAAATACGCCAAGACACGCCGTCGACCACCAAATGGTGGATCGCCACCAACAAATGGTCTCCATCGATGCAACGGAACAGACCCAGCTTTACCAGCGGTCCTTCATGTAGATGGATGCTACTTTGAATTTCGCTAGCTTTGCTCTCCAGCAAATGGGCAAAGTCAGACTCCTGGGTATAATCCACCACTTCGAGGCTATACAGCTCTCCTTCTTGCACGCCACGGTTCCATGCTTCATAACCACCCTCTGCATTTTGGCGGAATACGATGCGCAAAGCATCATGATGCTCGATAATGCGTTGCAATGTTTGATGAAGCGCCGTTTCGTCCAAACGATCCTCACGGTGCAGCATCAGAGCCTGGTTATAGTGCTCAGGATTAGATGGCTGCTGTTCAATAAACCAGTGCTGAATCGGTGTCAAGGCCACGTTTCCTCTGACTTCTCCTTGATCGGACACGCGGGTCACCCGCTGCACCCGTCCGTTCAGCTCAGCAATCGTTGGATACTGGAACAGTTCTCTCATTTCCAGCTTGTAACCATTTTGCAGCAATCTCGAAGACACCTGGATGGCCTTAATCGAGTCGCCTCCCAAATGGAAGAAGTTATCCAGTACACCAATCTGTTCGATACCCAGTACAGATTGCCATACCGATACCAATATCCGCTCTACCTCATTACGGGCGGCTACATAATCCTCGCCGGAATCCACGCTTCCCTCCGGCTGTGGCAACGCCCGCCGATCCACCTTGCCATTCGGTGTCAACGGCAATTGCTCCATCTGTACAAAATACGACGGCACCATGTAACCTGGCAATTCCTGGCTCAAGGCGCTTCGTAGCTCACTTGCCGTAATATCCGCAAGGGTGACCACATATGCGCAAAGCTGTTTTTGTCCCTGCTCATCCTCACGTGCAATGACGACGGCTTCTTGCACCGCCTCCAGCTTCAACAGCTGCGCTTCCACCTCGCCCAATTCAATCCGGTAGCCACGGATTTTCACTTGCGCGTCGATCCGTCCTTTGTATTCCAACGTCCCGTCCTCATTCCAGCGAACCAAATCGCCTGTACGGTAGCAACGCTCTCCACTGCGGAACGGACTGTCTATGAACTTTTCGGCTGTTAAATCAGGACGATTCCGGTAGCCACGTGCCACCCCGTCGCCGCCGACGATCAGTTCACCCCATGCCCCCACAGGCTGAAGTTGCATGGAACGGTCTACGACATACGCTGTGGAGTTGTAGATCGGACGCCCGATCGGCACTGCTTCCGATTGCACGCCAGCAATCGCATGAGTTGTAGAAAAAGTTGTATTTTCCGTCGGGCCATAGCCATTGATAATCCGTAGGGACGGATGAGCCTCAAGCACCCGGTTAATGTGCGGTACGGACAGCACATCACCGCCGACCAACAGTTCTTGTACCCCCTCAAACAACTCCAGATCCTGCTGGGATAGCTGGTTAAAGAGTGGCGCAGTCAGCCACATTGTTGTAATACCATGGCTGCGGACAGCTTCCTTGAGCTTCGGAGCGTCCAAAATAACATCCTGACTTACCAGTACAAGCTGTCCTCCATTCAGCAACGCACCCCAAATTTCGAAGGTGGACGCGTCAAAGACAACGGCGCCGGTTTGCAAAATGCGCGTGTCAGCACCCAGTTGCGCATAGTTTGTATTTTTCACCAAGCGCACAACATTGCGGTGTTCTACCATAACCCCTTTAGGCTGTCCGGTCGTACCCGAAGTGTACATAAGATAGGCAAGTCGATTACCAAATGGATGTGCTCCAGTAGTACTGTCTACGACAGACGAAGAAGATTCCTTTAAAAGGTCATTTTTCAGATTTGAATAATAGGTAAAATCTGCATGACTAGCTTCGTTTTGTTCCCCATGCATATTATTTGCATCTTGACTATTCTCTGCCCCGTACACAGCGGCATCGCTCAGATCCAGCACAATTCCGGTGTAATCCTCCGGTTGCTGTTTCGCATGCTGCACCAGCAGCAACTCCGCTCCCGAATCTTCCAATAGGTAGCGCACACGTTCAGCCGGATAATCAGGGTCAATCGGCACATACGCGCCGCCCGCTTTGAGAATCGCCAGCATACCGACGATCATATCTGCAGAACGCTCAGCAACGATACCTACAGTTCGCTCAGTAGTAACACCGTGTCCGCGCAGCGTATGAGCCAGTCGATTGGCTTTTACATTCAATTCGCCATAAGTTAAATGAGCGTTCCCAGACACAACTGCTGTCTGATTCGGTGTACGTGCCGCCTGTTCCTCAAACAGCTCATGAATGCCTGCTTCGTATGGGTATTCCACTGCTGTAGCATTGAATACGTCGACGATTTCCGCACGTTCTTCCTCACTGATCAGCGACAATTCCTGTATCCGCTTGTGTGGACCCTGTACCATATGCTCCGCCACACTCAAAAATTGTTGAATAATTCGAGCAATTTCCTGCTCACTAAACAGCTCGATACGATAATCCAGGTATAATACGAGTCTATCGTCATCCAGCATTTCAACCATGTGAATATCGAAGTCATTCACTGTATCTCCGCAGAAATCGTTATCCACCTGCTGAATCGCTTCATCAAAACGGGAGAAACTCAAGGTACGGTACTGAATAGATGCCCCAAATAGACGCTGGATGTCCAGACTGCTTTGCTGTTCGCGTAAATCTTGAATAATTTTGTTGTACGGGTAACGCTGATGCCGCAAAATGGACGCCTGCTCCTTCCCTACACCCTGCAAGAAGGCCAGCAGTTCGGATTCCGGTTCGACCAACAGACGAGTAGCCACGGTGCTGACGAACATGCCGATGGTATCCTTTTCTTTCTTAGACGTACGGTTGGCATAGAGAGTCCCTACGGTTAAGTCCTGCTCACCCGTCACTTTATGCAAATAAATATACAGAGCCGCCAGGAAGAACGTGAAAATACTGATTTTATGTTCCTCGCAAAAAGCCGTAACACCACGATACAATTCATGCTTCATTATAAAACTCTCCCGGCGTGCAGCTGTGCTCAGTGTCAGCGGGTTATATGATTTTAAGCCTGTGGTCTCTGGCAAATCAGCAAACTTTTCCGTCCAATACGTCTTGTCCTTTTGATAGCGATCAGATTGCTCATAGCTTTGCTCTACCTGAATAAACTCTAGATAAGGATTGCCTTTGGTCGGTGCATCCTGACCTGTACCATGCACAATATCCATATAATGTCCAGTGATTTCATTAATGGCCTGATTCATGGACACGCCGTCCGAAATAATATGATGCATTTTAAAATTGAACCAGGTTTCTTCTGCCCCTAGCTGTAAAATAACAAATCGGTACAGCTGCGAATCCAACAATGAGAACGGTTGTGGATTATGGCGCTTTAACCATTCATTCGCTTCTTCCGGGGTTACTTGAAGCGTTTCAATATTTTCCGCTGTAAACGGCTCTACATATTGATATGGGATTCCATCCTGAGCAGTGATTTTGATACGGAAAGAATCGTTTTGGGCAATCACTCGGTTCATTGCTTGCTGCAATGCATCTATACGAACAGTTCCTCTGATTTTTACAGTACCGATAATGGTTGAAGTGTTCCGATGAGGATACAAAAGCTCCGTATACCAAATACGTTGCTGTGGCTGGCTTAAGGAAAACAATTGAACATCTTGCTGTGTCATCCGTCTCTCTCCTCGCAAAATAGATATTTGGTAAAAAGAAAATTCGCATATTTATGCGGTTTGTTCCTCTGGATGCTTTCGAAACTGAAGCTCATATAGCTCCGCATAATGACCACCCTCAGCAAGGAGCTGGTCATGAGTTCCCTGTTCTTTGAGCTCGCCATCGGCAAGAACACAGATCGTATCCGCCCTCTCAATCGTAGACAATCGATGGGCAATAACTAATGTCGTACGATCCTTCATCAGCTCATCTAAGCCCTGCTGAACTTCATATTCCGACTCTGCATCCAGGGCCGAGGTGGCTTCATCCAGCAGCAAAATCGGCGCATTTTTGAGCAGAGCACGGGCAATCGCGATTCGCTGTCTTTGACCCCCGGACAAATTGGCTCCGCGTTCACCGACAATCGTGTCATACCCCTCCGGAAGCTCAGCTATGAAGCCGCTGGCATAGGCTGTTTTGGCCGCAGCCTCTACTTCCTTATCCGTGGCATCCGGTGAGCCGAAGCGGATATTGTCTGCTACTGTACCGTGGAACAGTGTAGCCTCCTGTGGTACATAGGCCATTAAATCCCTAACCTCATTCAACCGAAATTCTTCTGCCAAGCGGCCGCGAACCCGCAGCACACCTACATCCGGTGGGTAAAATCCCAGCAACAACTTCATCACGGTGCTTTTCCCACCACCACTCGGACCGACAATCGCGGTTACCTGCCCTTCTGGCACGACTAAGTTCAATCTTCGCAGCGTTGGACGGTCTGGCTGATAACCAAAGGTGATATTGTGCAGCTCCAGCGCAGCAACAGTCTGTTCAATAGAGAGATCTGAATCCACAGTCTCGACACCGTCATAGGATTCCTTAGGTTCACGGGCTGATGAAGCTGACACCTCTGGATCGATAAGCCCGGTTACTGATTCCTTCTGTTTCGCCGCGGGGAACTGTTCCTCTTCCTTCGACTCATTCAAGATTTCGCGGATACGCGCCAAGCCTGCCAAAGAGTTTTGTAACAGGGATACAGCTGCCCCCAGCTCCAAAAATACCGTTGAAATACCCGTTTGCAGCTGCACAATCTGTCCCAAAACTCCGAGCTCCATTTGCTTCTGCGAAACCAAGATCAATCCAGCAACAAGCACACCGCCCAGCGTAATAAATTCAATAACAAAATTACACATATCCTGCAGTCCCATATGACGTCCCTGTCGGATACTGATGCGATTTATGTCCTCGCTTGCATCGTTGCAAAGTCCACCCACTTTTGTCCTTAACCCAAATAACTTCACCGTCTGTAAACCAGAAAGCAAATCACTCAATCGTTCCGTGAACCTGCTCATCCGTCCCTGTAATTCTTCACTCGTCTGTCGCATTTTCTTCGCAAAATGAGCATTTATCCAGGCTGAAGCCAGTCCTAGTAGAACCGCCATAATCCCAAATCGCCAATCCAGCACCATCAGAATGACTAGTGAGCCTAAGAAAAGCGAAGTTTCCAGTATAATCGAGCGAATATGAACG
Source organism: Paenibacillus sp. JJ1683 (assembly GCF_053006485.1). Classification (NCBI taxonomy): domain Bacteria; kingdom Bacillati; phylum Bacillota; class Bacilli; order Caryophanales; family Paenibacillaceae; genus Paenibacillus; species Paenibacillus sp. JJ1683. The sequence continues at coordinate 2,537,286 of NZ_CM129820.1, read as the reverse complement.
GTGTAAGCCTGCTCCAGCGTTTGGACATCGTTTGTCATGCGGGAAACAAGATTACCCGAATGGTGTTTTTCGGCTTTTTCATACGATAGCTTGACAACATGACCGAATAGTTTCATTCGTACATCGGCAATTGCGAGCTTGACACATCGTTTATACATATAGCTGCACACTGGGGAAATAAGACTTAACGCCAAAAATGTGCCGCTGACCAAATAGACCGCTCGGTACAGCTCCTGTACATCGCCATTAACCGCAAAATTCAGCAAATAATGCACCACAAAAGAAAGCAAAATTGTGATGCTGGCATTGGTCAGACTGTTGCCAACCAACCCCGTAAAATACCATTTTCGATGCGGCTTCATCAGGGACATCAATTGCTTAAATTCATAAAACCCCTGCTTGAAGGTCACGACGCTCACTCCTTTCCTCAGGCAGTGAATACCCGTTTTCCTCCGTTTGCTGTCCTTCAAAATTTTGCAAATACAGCTTTCGGTACACACCTTCACGGCCTAGTAATTCCTCATGTGTACCCGATTCCACAATGCTCCCCTGATCAAGTACGATAATGCGGTTCGCCTGGCGTACAGTTGACAGTCGATGAGCTATGACCAGTACCGTCCGGTTTTGCATTGCTGCATTCATTGCAATCTGTACCTGAGCCTCCGACTGGCTATCGAGTGCTGAAGTCGGCTCGTCCAGTAGAAGCAGCGGAGCATTTTTCAGCAATGCTCTTGCTATAGAAATACGCTGCTTTTGTCCTCCAGACAATCCGCCTCCCCGTTCGCTCAACAGAGTTTCATAGCCCTCGGGTAGCTGAACAATAAAGTCATGCGCATGTGCCGCTTTCGCCGCCTCGACAATTTCTTTCCGGGTCGCCTCCAGACGTCCATATCCGATATTTTCTGCAATAGTGGCCGGAAAAAGCGACGGTTCCTGAGATACCATCGAAATATGGCTACGCAGGCTTGTTAGGTTCCAATCTGTTAAATTCTTACCAAACAATTGAACGGTTCCGGCATGCTCTCCAGGTTCATTAAATCCGCAAAGCAGCTTGAAGATTGTGCTTTTACCGCCACCGCTGGCCCCAACAATCGCTACCGTTTCTCCTTGTCCTACCTGGAAGCTAATCTCCTTCAGCACCGTGTTCCCTTCGTTGTAGCCAAAGGTTAAATGCTCAAAGCTGACTACAGGAATGTCGTCCTTGCTTTCTGCATCGTCTTCCTTGAGATCTTGGCTTATTGAAGTGATTTTCCCGTCTTGCCGCTCATCTGGCCAATCCAGCACCTCAAACAAATGCTTCGCTGCTCCCCCCGCTTCCTTCATTTGCGAAATGATCGTCGGCAGCATGGCAACAGGCTGCAATATGAACGAAATAAGATATAAAAAAAGGACAATGCCACCAGCATTCAACTCACCTTGTTGAATCAAATATCCACCGTACACAATGACCAAAATAATCGGTGTTGCCAGCATCATCACACCTACTGGAGTTATGAACGCATAGCGTTTTTCTAGCCGCAATCCGCGCTTGACGACCTCCTCCGTAATCACCATATACTTCTTCAACAGCACAGCCTGCATATTAAATGCCTTGACGATAGGAATTCCTCCGATCGCATCCTGTCCCACCGCGTTCAAATGAGCAATTTTCTCCTGAAGCTCCTTGGAGTATTTCTCAATTGGCTTGCTCATCAGTGAGGTTATGATCATTCCTACAGGCATAAGCGCAAGACTTGCCAAAACCAGTTTCCAGCTTGTCAGTAAAAGCAACGTTAAGGATGCCGTAAACACAAGTGGCAAATAAAACAGATTAGCAAACTGCTGGATAAAAAAGTTCTGCAACAGCGCCGTATTGTTTGTTAGACGGGATACCAAATCTCCGGTGAACTTGCTCTCCACGCTGGAAACAGGTAAATCATAAAACTTATGTACGAGATCGCCTCTCAAGTCGCGCAGGGCACTAACACTAAAACGTGCCGAAGCGTACCTCATCACAAACTTACAAGGCATTCCAATTACCGTCATACCAACAACTAGATAGATCATGTTCTGGGTGGAGGAGAATGTTCCCTGTGCCATTTGCTCTATGGCCTTACCCAAAATAATGTCAATAGCTGCCAAACACAAGGAGGAAATCACGGCTATAAAAACCCAAAGATTATAAGGCTTTATATAACGTGTGAGTCTCCGAAAAGCAGAATTTGATCGAAACAAAGGTATCCCTCTTTTTCATTGCCACACTTTAGCAGTGCGAACTTTTTAGATTGGCGATGGACGTCATTGAAGTAAACTCTGTGTCTGAAATGATGAGGGCCTGTACAGAAAAATTGGATTTTAATCTACGCTGGAAAATGCATCATGGTGGGTGGTTTTATCGGTTATTGCTGAGATGGTGATAACGAAGTGTATCGTGATGTGTGGGACATTCAACTCTGCCTGAATCGTGGTTGTGGAGTGCTTGTGTTGTAAGTTGTATGAGCTGCCGCAGCGTGGGCCATCGGCGAGGATGCGGAGAGAATGTCCTCGACTGCGCTCATAACCTCTTGCTCTTGTTCATGGATGAAAAAGTGATTGCCTTCGAACATCCGGACATCCATAGGTGACATCGTATGCTGCTGCCAGGCACGAAGTGAATCTGTGCTAACCTCAAAATCCCTCGTTCCCCCTAAAACCGTCATCGGGCATGCCAGTGGATCTCCCGGCTGATAAACATAAGTTTCACATACCTTAAAATCTGCACGCAGACGAGGCATAATAATTTGCATCAATTCTGCATTTTGCAGCACCTCTTCGGGGGTGCCCTGCATCAAACGAAGCTCTTCGGTGAAAGAATCGTCTGCTAAATTATGGAGCCGTTTCTTGGAGTATGGAAGTTGAGGAGCGGATTTACCAGATACGATGATATGCACAGGTAGTTTTCCAGCTTTGCTGTACAACTGCCGCGCTGTTTCAAATGCGATCAGTGCCCCCATACTGTGCCCAAAAAAGGCAAATGGCTTATGTATGTATGGAGCCATAGCGGGAACCAACGATTGGACGATGTCTTGAAGGGTTTCCATTGGAGCTTCAATGGAGCGGCTCTCACGTCCAGGGAGTTGTATTGGCAACACAGTAATATCAGGCGCGAGTCTGGACTTCCAAGAGTTAAATATGTAAGCACCACCACCGGCGTAGGGGAAGCAGAATAGTTGGAGCTTCGCAGCCGGTTGGGCCTCTGTTTTAGCGAACCAAGATTGTGATCGAGTCGTCATATGAATTCCTCCATCCTCTATGCAGTTCATAATTTTACAGTAAATCCTTATATCTCTTTTTTTCTTCCAACACTTTCTAGCTTTTTTAAATATACAAACTTTAAAACGGCTTGACACGGGACAAAAGGGCTAAATTACTAGACTTCATAAAAATAAAACAAAATCCATATTATGCTATTTGTTTCCAAACTACAAAAACAACAATTTGACTTTTTCGCTCATTATCTGCCCATCATGATCTGTAAATCTAGCCTAAAACATAATTTCACATTTTCACGAACATTGTAAAACTAAAATCATTATGATTTACAATTACGCCCAAACCCCTTATCCTATAACAATTTTATCTTTACATGCCATTAACATAAATGTAACAAATTCAACCTGATATCATCCGACAAATTCCGCCTTTTTCCGCGTCCACCTTCAACCTCCTATATAATGGAACTAATTTAAAACAAGCACACACAAACCAAAATTAATAACTCTTTAAATTTTTAATAAACCGGGTTTTTAAGTAGTTCTAAAGAACTATATTATGCATAATTTTTTTTGACTCTTCGTCTAAAAAAATTAGTTCGAATTGATTTTTTCGCTTCCAAAGCTATGTTTTTTTCTTTTCAAGCCTAATAGAAACTTTTCAATTTTACTTCATAAGTACCTGTTTTTTAGAAATTTATATCCTTGATTTTACTCTTTCATCCCCCAAAAACAGTAACAGCAAACAGCAAGTCTCCCTTTAGTCAGAGACTTGCTGTTTTATAAGTTTATTATGATTGAATTCACCAGCGAGGGAAGTCTTGACTTCAAATTTCAAGAGGATGCCGCTGCCGCGAGCGTACCGGAAGAATCAGCAGTATGATGAATACTTCGCACGAAACGAATCGTTTTTGTATCTGAATGCATTACAACTGAATGGGTTTCAGCTCTGTGACCAGGCAGAGAACGAACCCCCTGCAACCACTCACCAGGCGTCACGCCTGTAGCGACAAACATCACGCCTTGGCGTCCGACCATGTCCTCCATCGACAGCAACGCCCCTGGATCAGTAATACCCATGCGTTTGCAACGTGCAATCTCTTCTTCTCCATGAGGCAGCAAGCGGCCCTGTATTTCTCCGCCCATGCATTTCAGCGCGGCCGCGGCCAATACACCCTCAGGAGCGCCGCCAGAGCCGATATGCAAATCTACACCGCTGTCCAGGCAGGTTTCAATTGCACCCATCACATCCCCATGACCAAGCAGCTTGATCCGAACGCCGCTTTCCCGCAGAAGCTGAATGATCCCGGCATGCCGTGCACGATCCAGAATGGACACCGTAAGATCGGACAAGGGTTTCCCCAGTATGCGCGCTGCTTTTGACAGTGTAGTCGGGATCGTGTCCTCTAGTGACAGCTTTCCAGCCAATGCCGGACCAACAGCTAATTTTTGCATGTACATATCCGGAGCGTGTAGTAGACTACCACGAGGTGCAGCAGCAATGACCGACAGTGCGTTATTCAAACCGTTCGCCACCGTTTCCGTCCCTTCGAGAGGATCAACAGCAATGTCCATGGCTGGCCCTCTGCGATTGCCTACTCTCTCCCCGATATACAGCATGGGAGCCTCATCCATTTCGCCTTCGCCAATCACGACCGTGCCGTCCATGGATACCGCATTAAAATGAGTACGAATGGCTACTGTTGCCGCCTCGTCCGCGCTATTCTTATCTCCACGCCCTGTCCATTGTGCCGATTGCAGTGCCGCTGCCTCTGTTACCCGAACGAATTCCAATGCCATTTGACTCTCCATACCTATCCCTCCACCTCTCCTAAAAATGATATTACCTACAGGCAAATAAATATTTTCAGGGCAGCTTTGCTGCCATTTTATTTATATCTTTATATAATCTCCTATAACCTACGGCCGATCCTTATCTTTAGAGCAGCTTTGCTGCCTTTTATATTTACACTCCTGTATCCCGTAATTCATATTTTCTTTATAAGCGCTGCTTCTAAGTTGTTTCGCTTCTATAACATTCTGATAATCAAGCCTGCTGTCTCTTCAATGGCTTTATCTGTAACATCAATGACCGGACAATTCAGCTCTTTAAACAAAGACTGCGCATACGCGATTTCCTCTTCCACCCTTGTCGCTGTGGCATATTGCACATTATTAGGAAGCCCCATAACCTTTAATCGTTCACTGCGTATTTTCAACAGCAGCTCCGGCTGGATCGTCAATCCGAATACTCGGCCATGCTGAACATCCTTCAACTGAACAGGCGGTGTAAGCTCCGGTACAATCGGAATGTTGACTGTTTTATAACCTTTATGTGCGAGAAACATGGATAAAGGAGTTTTGGAAATACGAGACACTCCAAGCAATACTATATCTGCTTTGAGAATAGCGCTCACATCTTTGCCATCATCGTATTGAACTGCAAAATCCAGTGCCTCTACACGCCGAAAATAGTTGTCGTCCAGTCGGTGCAGTAGACCTGGCTTCTCTTTGGGATCGTTATGAAACGTATCGGCAAACGCCTGCATCATCGGTCCCATAATATCGACAGCCCGCACATTCAGCCGAACAGCCTCTTCTTTCATCGCCTCTCTCAATTCCGGCTGTACCAGCGTATAAGCTACAAAGCCTTTACGCTCGGCAACTTCCTCCATTACCCGACTCAGCTCGTCTTCATCCCTCACGTTCATAAATCTTTTGATCTCTGTGTCTGGTAACTCAAATTGGCGCATGGTCGCCTGTACGACAGCTTCTGCCGTCTCGCCAATCGAGTCTGAACAGATCGCTATAAAATGACTGCTCGCCTGAACCATTCGATTCCTCCCATTAATCCTCTGCTACCATATCGAGCAACATTTTAATAATATTTGTTTTTGTAATACGTCCCACGACTTTCCAGTGCTCTCCTGGTTTGTCAGAATCCGAAGGGACGACGACAGGCAGGCTGTCGATTTGACGAGCAATAATTTTGCGTGCTGCCTCTAGTACGGTATCCTCTGGGGAAACAGTGACCACATTCGCCTGCCGGGTCATCACAAGACTGACAGGAATGGTTGCTGCATTGGGATTGCCTAACGTTACCTTGAGTAAATCCTTGCGGGAAGCCACCCCTGCCAAATCTCCGTCTTCATCGGTGACGATCAAATTGCTCACATTTTCCAAAAATAGAGCTACGACAGCTTCCTGAATTGTGGTTGTTTCACGTACGATGACTGGAACCCCGTGAAGATCACCGACTTTCATTTGCAAAAGCCGGAATTTTTCCTCCCGGTTCGGCGTGCCCCGCTTTCCAACAAAATAACCGACCTTGGGCTTAGCATCTATGTAATTCAGAATGCCCAATTTGGATAGGTCGGTCCGAATGGTCGCCTTACTGAGATTAAGCATTTCCGCAATCTGGTCACCCGTTATCGGGGCATGCTTTTGTACGATGTTTAAAATTTCTACTTGTCTTGCCGTAAGGTCGATGATGAACGCCCCTCCTTTTTTTGCTTGCGATCTGATATTGAATATAATACGTCATATATAATAATAAATCAACCTAAAAAAAGCATATAAAACATCACATATATAAAATTAAAGTGGTTATTCATGTTTTTTTATCATTTAAAACACTTATTCCATTCAAAAAACGGGTGCTTTATCCCCCCTCTTTCGAGTAAGGCAAAGCACCCGCTTTCCTATTCGTATCTTAAAGCATCAATCGGACGCAGCTTCGAAGCCTTGCGCGCCGGATATACTCCAAACAGTACGCCGACTCCCATGCAGCACAGAAAAGAGTACAACACTGGCTCTATCGAATACACAATCGGCATTTGGACGAATTTCTCAAGCAGCTTTGCACCCCCAAGACCCACCATTACACCGACTAGTCCACCCATTAGACTAAGAAAAACAGCCTCAGCCACAAACTGCAGCATAATATCACTGCGCTGCGCACCAATCGCTTTGCGAATTCCGATCTCCCTCGTACGCTCCGTGACGGACACCAGCATAATATTCATAATACCAACACCGCCAACACCGAGCGCAATTGCAGCTACACCGATCAGCAGCATATTCATAACCCGGTCAACCCCAGACACTGTTTTTAAGATTTCCGTCTGGGTCATGATTTGAAAATCATCGCCCTCTGATGGCTTTAGCTCATGTCTGGCACGCAGCACCTGCCGGATTTCAGCACTTGCCTGATCAATCCTGTCCTCCGTTGTTGCAGAGGCATTCACCTGCTGAATGCTCATATTGCCCAGCCGTTCCATTCCAGTTGTAATCGGTACATATACCTGCTGCCCGCTGTTGCTCATATTGGAATTGGAATTGGTCAGCACACCAACCACCTTAAAAGGCAACTGCTTGATCATGATGGTCTCACCGACTGCCCTGGAGGCATCCGGGCCAAAAATATTACGGGCTGCATCACTCCCCAGCACAGCCACATTCATCCGTTTATCCACTTCATAGTGAGTAAACGACCTGCCCTGAGCTAGCGACAGCTTTCTCACATGGACAAATGCCAGCGAAGTCCCCTCAATTTGCCCGCTGACCTTATTGCGACTCCACGTAATATCTGCACTGGTCATCGCACTTGGTGCTACCTCTGCGACTGCTTTTTGCTGCTCTAGCGCCTCGATATCCTCCAGAGATATTCCTTTCGTCTGATTGAACGACATGGAGCTGGACCCATCATAGGGAGCATAAGGATAGATCATCAGCAGATTATTTCCCATACTATTGATCTGCGATGTAATTGTAGCGGTTGATCCTTTACCGATGGCTACAATCGCAATCACGGCGGCCACTCCGATAATAATGCCCACCATGGTCAGCAAGGATCGCAGCATATTGGTTCGCAAACTATTGAGCGATACACGAATAATTTCCTGAAATTTCATGCCTTCACTTCCTCTGCCGCCATTCTTCGTTTCTCAACAGGCTGATCCTTTTCAATCCGCCCATCTCGAAAATGAATCAGACGCTTGGCGTATTCCGCAACCTCCTGATCATGAGTAACCAGTACAACCGTTTTCCCCTGATCGTTCAGACGCTGAAAAATCCCCATGATTTCCACACTTGTTTTGGAGTCCAAAGCTCCTGTCGGTTCATCCGCCAAGAGAATAACCGGATTGTTCACAAGTGCCCGTGCAATAGATACCCGTTGCTGCTGACCGCCTGACAATTCGTTTGGCCTGTTATTCATCCGGTCGCCTAGACCTACACTTGTGAGGGCATCCATGGCCCGCAAACGACGCTCCTTGGCAGAAACTCCCGCATAGATCATAGGCAGTTCCACATTCTCCAAAGCTGTTGATCGCGGAAGCAAATGGAATTTTTGAAATACAAATCCGATTTTCTGATTACGTATAATAGCCAGTTCATCCTCGCGGGCATCTAAGATCGAATATCCATCCAAATAAAATTGTCCTGACGTAGGTAAATCCAGACAGCCGATAACATTCATCATCGTGGACTTGCCTGATCCAGACGGTCCCATAATCGCAACAAAATCACCGTCAGCAATATCAAGTTGAACCTCACGCAGAGCATGAATTTCTTGATCTCCGACATGGTACACTTTTTTCAAACCCTCTATCTGAATAACATATCTCATGCCTGTTTAAAAGCCTCCCTGCATGCCGCCCATCGCGGAAGGATCTGGCGGAGGCTCAGGGGCTGGCACAACAATCGTGTCACCCTCCTTAACACCGGACTTAAGCTCTACTCGATCTGGCGTGTAAAATCCGAGTTCTACGGGCTTAAATGTGCGTGCCCCGGGATTCGCAGCGTTAGCAGAAACATACACGCCATCCTGGCCTCCTTCGGATCTCAGTGCAGTCGCAGGAACGAACAGTACATTTTTGTGTACTCCCAAAATGACGGCCACATTCATAATCATGCCTGTTTTTAGCTTACCTTTCGGGTCATGTACAGACATCTCCATCAAATACGTCGTCATCCCTTCATCCGTAGAGGCTTCCGGTGAGACAAATTGCACCTTGCCTGGAAACGATTCACCCGGATATGCATTGGTCGTCAACACAGCCGTAAGCCCCTTTTTGACCTTGACAATGTCGGTCTGACTTACCTTCACAACTACCTTAAGGTCGTTGGAATCCGAGTTATTCATTACAATAAATGGAGCCGTCGGACTGGTCCCTACATCCCCGTTCACCTTTAAAATCACTCCGTCCCACGGCGCCGTGACCTGAAGCTTGTTTAACTCATTTTTTTTCTGCTCCAACTCAGTTGCCAGTCTTCGAACCTCTATCCGTGAGGATTGAATACTCGATGCATCAGCCGGAACCTGAGTCTTGTGAAGCTCAGCCATTGCAGCACGGTAGCCAATTTCAGCCTCTGAAATGGTGCGACGTTTTTGCGACATAATTTTGCGGAACTGTAAATCTAGATTATCATAGTCCGTTTGTGCTTTATCCAATGCTTGCTCAGCCTGCTCCAATTCACTATTGGATACTGCCCCGGCATCGTGTAAAAACTTTTGGTCTTCATATGCCTTCCGTGCCTGCTCCAACTGCTTTTTGGAAGCTTTCTTCTGACTTTCGGCTTCTTCCAGCTCAAATGATTCTTGCGCTGTATCGACAGCCATTTTGGCCCGAAGTACATTTGTTTTCTGAATTTCAATATCCTCCGCCTTCGGACCCTTCTCCAATTCAGCCAGTTTGGATTTGGATATTTCCAAAGAATCAGACGCACTTTGTATTTGCATTTTAATTTCTGAACTGTCCAGAAGCGCCAGCACTTGCCCTTTTTTGACCTTGTCCCCGGCTTTCACGTTCACCGCAGCCAGCTTGTTATCGCCTGCACTCGTAAAGTTCAGCTTCACTTCCTTGGATGCTTGCACGGTGCCGGACGTGTCCAGCTTCTCGCTCACATCGCCGCGCTCTACTTTAAACGTCTCGTCCTGAACTACAGGTGCTGCCTGCTCTTTGGGCATATTCAGATATACTGCTGCTCCGCCTCCGCCTACAACCAGCAAAAAAATCGCAGTCCAGATCCACTTTTTTCTCCGTTTTCTCCGTAGCTTGATTAAAGCATCATTTAAAACCGTTTCTGCCAACGCCTTTTCCTCCCTATGTGCTCCATGGCTTGTTCAACGTATACTCATTTTGATCCAACTCGATCGCCAGCTCTTCCATTTGCCGTTCAATCTGGTTTACTTTCAACTGGTTGTTTTTCAATTCCATCTCAATAATTAGACCTCTGGCCCACTTTTTGTGTGATAACTCCAAGGCTTCTTTTGCTGTACGCAAGCTTTCTTCCAGTTGTACGTATTTCTTTTGGTTTTCCTTAACCGTGGCATACAAATTGCGGAGTGATTCAGCAAAATCCTTTTGACCTTTGGCGAGCTCCTCCTTAGCTGTATCAACATCCATTTTAGCTAGATCGTAAGCACCTGCACCGTTATTAAAATCAAAATATCTCACATTGAGTTCCGAAGTTTTGATACTATCCTCCAGCTTCCATAAATTCGGATTCATGTCTGTCAGCTGTTGTATATGTAATTCAATATCCAGCTTCTTCGGTTCCTTGTACACGGGTCGATCCACCATTTCATAGGCTGTTCCGTTAGGCTGTCCCATGAGGAAGTTCAGAGCATCCCTGGATTTTTGCAACGCAATTTTTCCCTGCTCGACTGCTTGCTCCGCCTGGACTCTGGCCTGTGTACTCTCGTTTTTCGCATATTCAGACAACTTGCCTCGCGCAAATTTGGCAAGTGCAATCTTTTCCTCCGCTTGGGCGATTTCAAGCGCCTCCAGATCATTTTTCACCTGATTCTCTGCTACAAACACACTTTGGTAGCTTTTCATTACATTAAAATAAATCTGGTCTTTGGCATATTGCGCCTGCTTTTTGCTGGCTAGATAGGATAGTGTCGAGGAACTGTAATTCCTCCAGGACGTTTCATTATCAACATACTCATTGTCTATATAATCGATAGGTGAATTACCCAGCTCCTTTTCGGCATTTTTCAGTTCAAGTCTACGGCGCTCTACATCCCGCTCGGCGGTACGCGTATTGTAGCTGTTCGTCTGTGCCCATTCCACTGCCTGCTTAAGCGTTAATGGAGGTAGAGCCTGTCCCGTTACGGATGATGTCTTTGACGTAGCCGTAGCAGATGAATTAACTGACATATTTGCTGACATGCTTCCTGATGGACTGTCAGCCTGTACAGTGGTGACCAAGCCTGTAGAAAAGGACAATACAAGCAGCACGGCAGCCGCTTTTTGCTTCATAAATGAATTTCTCCCCTTTCGGTGCATCTTCGAATCTTTTCCATTCTTTTCGACATAAATTTCCACGAATTCTTCGCAATCTAATTGTACTTTTAGGTTTATGTTGGTACAAGGTGTCAAAACAATACATTTTTGTAACCTTTGCTGCCAGATTACTCGTTGTAAACTACTTTACACCCCACCAGACATAGATTTAATCTGTTTTTACCTGAACTTTACCTAAATTTCAGCTAATTTTAAGGAAACTAACAGCATCTATTAAGGTTTGGAACATATACTAGAGAAAGAATAACAGCCGCTCACTAGGAGGGTTAATAGATGATAAAAGAATCTCGCATGACAACTACTAACGAACCGTCTGATTTATGGATGACTCGCTTTCTACGCGAATCAGATCAAAAAAAGAAACAACTCATTCGGGAAGCCCGAAAAAATAATGATATACCGCTAATGAACAGTATTTCTTTTCACCTTGCCCAGCGTGACCAGCAGCATCTGATTGGATAAGCTTAACTGGGAAATCTAGTGCTATATATGAATACCCCCCTTCGTTAATCTACATGATACGCCAGTTTAAAAAGAGACGGGACAAATCAAAACTATGATTTGTCCCGTCTCTTTTTGGCGAGGATTCAGACTAGTGTTGTATTGTGTCTCAAAAACAATGCCACCTTTGCTCGTTCCTCGCCTATTCTTCCATCTCCGTCTGCGGATGATATAGATATTGATCCAGCGGGATACGTCCGTTTGCATTAAACTGTATGCCCTCCTCTTCCAAGTACAGGCGCTGCAGGGATGCGGACTCATCCTCCTGCAAAGCAATCTCTCCCAAGCGGTTGACTACTCTATGCCATGGAAGTCGATGTTTTTGGCTCAGTGTATGCAAAATTCGCACCACCTGTCTAGCACCTCTTGGGCTTCCGGCCTCTGCCGCAATTTGACCATAAGTCATTACTTTTCCCTCAGGGATCAGCAATATAATCTGAAGCACTCGGGCAGTGAAAGGCTGCATGTTCTAATTCCTCCGCATTACTATTGCTTTTTTCCATTATTATAGCACCCTGAACAGAGGCCAAAAACCCCTGCTCCTACAATTGTAAGAAGCAGGGGTAAAACCATCATTGAAATTTAGAATCCACTCAGACCCTGCTTCTTCAAATCCTGTGCTACTAATCGCGCCAGTTCCCTTGCACCCGCAAAGTTTGGATGTAGTGTATCACCGTTCATATACAAAGCCAGCGTAGCATCTTTGCCAATAGAGGTGAAATAAGCTGAACTAAGAACATTCAGATCGACTAAAGGCGTTTGTTCCTCTTGAGCCAGTGCCAAAATAGCGCTTCTATACCATCTGTTTTCAGCGTTGTGTACATTGTTAGCATTAAAGTCAGTGGCTCGGCCTTGCGGTGTTGACAGAATTACCGTCGCCCCCTTAGCCTTCACCTGCCGAATCATATCCCGCATCCAATCCTTAAACTCCGCTTCGCTTTCGTTATGCTTTGGATTGGTGTCATTAATGCCTAATTGGAGAATAAAATAATCCCCTGGCTTGATATATTGAACGATCGCCTCTAACTGACCATCGTGATGGAAGCCTCTAGCAATCTGGCCCCCTGACGCCATATTGCGAATTTGAAAAGTATTCGTGTTTACAAACTCTGGCAGCAGTTGACCCCATCCTGCCTGCACACTGCTATCTAGCGGATAATAGTTACATACCGTAGAATCCCCGCCGATATAAATCGTGCGATTCGTTACTGGATTGCTAGACAATTGCCTGATTTCCAGTGCACTGAGTGTGAAGACTGCGCCCTCTTTGCCTTCAGTAACTAGCAGATTTAATTGTCCGTCTGTCACTGGAATTTGAAAACGATCCTTGGCCCCATTTCCCGTCATATTTATGACCTGATACACCCCTTCGGCCGCAACACTCGAACGAGAAGTATTTCCTAAAGTAACCGACACCTCATACAAACCTGGAGGAAGATCGACGTCGAAAGTATTCTCGCTTTTCGTACCTGTAGCCAAGAATTGTACCGCATCACTTGCCACTCCAGTTCCCGATGCACTGACATTACGCATATTCTCAGGGGTACGAAAGCCATAGCCACGTGCAGAGTCATAGGACAGCGAAGCGCTCACTCCGGTATACCCCGTTTCGACCGTACCCCCGCCAAAATCAAACTTGTACTCGCCAGTTGATGCATGTGCCGGGGTAGCTATACCCAGCCCCGGCGCACCACATAAAAAGGCTGCTAAAAGCATACCAGTCAATCCTTTTTTCCACTTCATTCTTCATTCCTCCTCCAGATTTTTAATTGCATGAAGCAAAGATTTTTTTGTAAGCGCATACATAAAATTCTACCCATGGTTGCAGGGTTGTACCTATGTCATTCTTATGCAATTGAAAAATAGCTTATTCGTTAAGCTGAACTTGTACTTGTCAGCCTGCATAGTGAGTATGATCCAGTATATTATATGCCTGTACACAAAAAAGCTTCGCAGATCCAACTGCGAAGCTCCCTGAAGCAAAATTCTGTTAGTTCAAAACTACTGCATTAATCCGAAACCAAAATCCCGTCGAAGCTCTCTGGACCTACTCGTATTGTACCCAGCAGGTTAGCTGATACAAAGGCTGTATACACCAATTGTGGCGTAATCGGTGGGTTAAAATCATCTGCTGAGAACGCAATAACCTGTGGAGCTAATAAACTTAAATTAAAAGTTGACGTAGCCGAATAAACAACAGGGTCTGTTATCTGCGTACCTCTCACAATAGTAATTGTAATCCCTACTAAAGCAAGTGGAATTTGGAGAGATATAGTTCCTTTAAGCAGAACCCGTGGTGTACCTGTAGCTCCTTGGGTGTTTAATCCGATCTGTCCGAACAATTGCGGCGTATTTAAAAGAGTGATTGGGATGGCAATAGAGTTGGCTGTCGAAGCATTTTGGGATGTTCTTCCATCAATAAATGTTCCCATAGTTTCTCCTCCTCTCTCTATCAGATACTCATAGTCTATGAAAAAATCAGTTTTGTGCTTGGACTGAATAACTTGTAAAACACACAACTTCTGATGAATAGGCGAATGTACAGCCCCTTCTCTGATCCTGTGAATACACTAAACCAACACTGGGAAAGGAGGGACGTAATGTCCAATAAGTTTAGAGCCACGTTGAGGGGGGCTAATGAAGTGCCTCCTGTCAGAACGAATGCGACAGGAACTGCGGAATTTCGTTACCGTCCAGCGAGCCAGCAATTAAGCTTTGAGCTGACGGTTCGCAATATTTCACGGGTAACTGAAGCGCACATTCATCTGGGACGAAGAGGAGAAAATGGTCCTGTTGTTGCTACACTGTTTGGCCCTTCGAAGTTTGGGATTACCGTAAGAAGAGGTGTCGTTACCGGCGTGCTGCGTGCAATTGATCTTACCGGTCCACTCAGAGGCAGAACCATTAATGATTTGGTATGCCAAATTAGAGAGGGCAATGCCTACGTCAACGTCCACACGATCCGTCATCCGAACGGTGCCATTCGTGGGCAAATCAGACGCGCACCTATCAAACGTTGCAAATAACGAATGAACATGAGTACTAAAAAGAACTTCCATGCTGCTCATTTTGAGCCTATGGAAGTTCTTTTTTTTAATTCTTAACAAAAGTTAAGAAGTTCATAAGCGATTCTTAAGCCGCTCCCTTTCAGGTTGTTAAGAACTTTATCTTTTAATAGAAAGAGTTCAACAAGATACAGTTCACTACTGAAAGGAAATGAAGCTTATGAAGCCTACGACCAAAGAAAAAATTCCTGAATTACAGTTGGTCAGAGCCATGGCGATTTTAGCCGTCTTAATGGTACATGCCACTTCCTATGCAACGGTCCAACTTACAAATTCCAGCCTTTATGTTGTATATAATGCGCTCAATGTGTTGATGAAGTACGGTACCCCTGTATTTATCGCGCTTAGCAGTATGGTGCTGTTCTATAACTATAAGGATCGTCCGCTGGGACGACAGCTCTTGAGGCGCTTTTATAAGCAGAGATTGCTATACATCCTCTTACCTTATGTCATGTTTTCTCTGTTTTATTTCATCCTGTCCCTTATGGCTGGCAGTACCGAACCATGGAGTATAACTACACTTGCGGAAAACTTTGCTCTGAAACTGGTTACGGGCAAAGCGTACACCCATTTATATTATATTTTTATCATGATGCAATTTTATCTTGCATTTCCATGCATACTGTGGCTATTCCAGCGTTATCAGCAATTTCCGCAATGGTCTATTGTCATTGGGCTGCTGCTACAGTGGTCATTTATAATTAGCAACAAATTTCTCTTTCAGGTTCAAAATAAAGGCAGCTGGGCGCTGTCCTATGTGGCCTGCTACATGCTGGGCGCAGCTCTCGGCTATTACTATCCCCAGCTTCGAACTTGGTTTCTGATACGTAAGGAGGAACGAAGTTTTACAAGCGTACTGACATGGATCGCAATTTGGGCTTTATGGCTGATTTCAGCCACCATTCATGTCTATATGTGGTACGAAAATAGATTGTACGGAACCTCGTACAATTCGCTAGTTTTTGAACTTATGTATAACATGTACAGCCTGTCTAGTCCGCTGGTATTACTACAGATTTCCTTCTTAATGTATAGAAGACAACATTCCTTTGTCATTCGCAAGCTGGAACGTCTGGGCACACTGTCCTTTGGTGTGTATCTCATACATCCATTTTTCCTACTCTTGTATCGGCAGTTTTCACCACACATTGGCTCACCGCAGCTTATTCATGTGTGGTACGCTGGAGGTTTTTTCTGTGCACTTCTTTGTTCTTGGCTCGTCGTGTCGGTCATCGCCCGCTTCCTGCCATGTGCTTGGATTTTGTTCGGTCAGCTACCGGGTACAGGAAAAAGGAACTTCAAGCAAGAAGAGCGCATGTCTTCGCCCGAAACGCTACTATTCAAAGGCCGATGATACCCAACAAACGACCTGAGAAGAGTGTCCATAGCCTCCATCGCCAAAAAGGTATATAATACGCCCATATTGTATACTGCTGGAAAGAACAGAAAGGGTGCACAACCATGCATAACATGCATAACGGAACCATTTTATTAGTAGACGATGAACCTGAAATTATTAAGCTCATGCAAATATATTTAGAAAATGAAGGATATCGCTTGCTCATGGCACGGGACGGACTGGAAGCGCTAGAGCAGGTTAATCGGGAACAGATAGATGTAATGGTGCTGGATGTGATGATGCCCAACATGGACGGGATTGAAGCCTGCATGAAAATCAGGGAAACCGAGCATTTTCCGATCATTATGTTGTCTGCGAAGGGACAAGATATGGACAAAATTACAGGGCTTAGCGTTGGGGCCGATGATTATGTCACCAAGCCGTTCAGCCCGCTGGAGCTAGTGGCACGCATCAAATCCCAGCTACGTAGAGTACGGAAATATGCCCACTCCTCTCCTATATTGGAGCATGAAATGGTACTGGATGAACTCTCCATTAACACTGTTACACATGAGGTCACTCTCGCTGGAGAATCCGTTAAGCTGACTCCGCGTGAATTCGCTATTGTTGAGCTTTTGGCTCGACACCGGGGTCAAGTGCTGAGCATGGAGCAGATTTATGAGAAGGTCTGGAAGGAACAATATCTGGAATCCAACAACACGCTAATGGTTCATGTGCGTAAAATTCGCGAGAAAATTGAGACTGATCCAAGAAAGCCCAAATACCTGAAAACGGTGTGGGGCATCGGCTATAAAATGGAAAAATTCGATTAATGGAGGACTTGCGTCTTGAAGGCAAAACGATACGATACGCTGGGATGGAAGCTGGCAGCCCTTAGCCTTGCCGCCTTCACTTTAACTGGACTAATTTTAATGGTGTTTTATTATGGAGCGTCTTTGCTGTTATGGCTGAATCCCTCGCGTTCTTTTTTTGGCACTCGGCTGATCCGCTGGACCGTCAATCACATTGGTTCCTCACTGATCTTGCTGGTGTGTGGGCTGCCTTTATATATTTATTTCTTTTTCCTTTTTACCAAAAATACGATTGGCTATCTACGCGAGATTACGACAGGGATGCAGAATTTCGCGGACGGAAATTTATCCTATTCGATCCCGGTATCTTCCGCAGATGAACTGGCAACCTTGGCAAAAAATATGAACACCATGGCAGACAAGCTCCGTCTTTCAATAGAAGAAGAACGGGCTTCCGCCAAAGCGAAAAACGACCTGATCACTGGTGTATCCCACGATCTTCGCACCCCGCTAACATCGGTGATTGGCTTTTTGGAGTATATTGAAACCGACCGTTACCGGGATGAAATTGAGCTACGCTATTATGTAAACATTGCTTATGAAAAATCGCTGACGCTTAAAAAGCTGATCGACGAGTTATTTGAATACACGCGTGTGAGTGGTGGTAGCCTGCCACTGGAGCTGGAGCCTGTAGACCTCGGCAAATTGCTCACTCAACTTGCTGAGGAATTTGTACCCTCACTGGAACAGGCGGACATGTCCTATCGTGTCCGAATCGTTGAGCCTGTTCGGATTTTGGCCGACACGGACGAGCTGGTGCGCCTGTATGAAAATTTATTTTCCAATGCGATTCGATACGGAAAGGATGGTAAGCGTCTCGATATCACGATAGGACGTGAAGGCGATGAAGCGATAGTGATCTGCACCAACTACGGCACCCCGATTCCACCGGAAGATGTCCTACATCTCTTTGAACGGTTTTACAGAGTGGACAAATCACGCTCCAAGGAAACCGGAGGTACCGGGCTGGGCCTTGCTATTACCAAGAGCATTACCGAGCTACACAATGGCAGCATTTCGGTTAGGAGTAATCGCAAACAAACAGATTTTGAAACCCGTTTTCCGATCTATCGCGCCCGTTAGACGGGCAGTATAACGCTAACCAACCAACAACGTATAAACGATACCTGGTCCGTGTACACCGATCGTCAAATCATTTTCGATATCCGACGAGCGGCTCGGTCCAGTAATAAAATGAATGCCTGCGGGTAATTGCTCGCGCCCTGCTACGTCAAAACGGCTTAAAATCTCGCCCAGTCGTGTTCGCAGACGCTCCACGGGCAGGAGAATGATCAGCACGGTCGGCAGCAGACTGACCGAGCGCCCCTTCTCCGGCGAGGATAGCACTGCTACCGAGCCGGTGTAGGCGGCGGCCTCATCGGCCATGACGATGCCGATATCGGCCTCCGCGGCGCGTGCCTTCCAGTCTTCGGCTGGATCGGTGTTCCACACCGACAATCGGACTTCCGGTAGCGCTGCTTCCAACTGGAGCGCATCCAGGTCCGGCTCATTCTGCCGGACGATATAGGCTGCTCCCAGCTCGCGCGCCTTGTGCGCGATCCAGTCTGCCGCCTTCTTCAGATCCGGCAGACGCACTACGTGTCCGCCAACACTTGTAAAGTTGGCGGTGAACTCCTCGATGCGCTGCTCCGCACTCCATTCGAATTCGTGCCAAAACGCAGGTGCGCCGCGAAACGGCTGCATCGGTGGCTCCGTCTGTCGTGGACGCTTGAGCCGCGCCGCAATGCCTTCCATAAAGCGCGCCTGCTTGACACGGGATTCTGCTTGCATGTGATGAAGCCATGCTTCATGCTCCGCTTTTGCTTGCACAGAAGGATTACGCTGTTCACTCATGCTGCATCCCACCTTTTCTTCTATCCGCCAAGATCGTCTCCATTCGGCTGAGAATGTCTGGATGCATGACCTTGCGTTCCTGCTCCAGCTCACGCGCTAGTGTGTTCCAGTGCTGACGGAAGGACTTATTCGCCAGACTAGGAGCCACACGGTACGTATTCCAGCCTTTTAAGGGGCCAAGCTTAAGGGTAATTTCTCCCTTACGAACCACCGCTTTCTGTGCGATCTGCCCGAGACTGATCGCCGCAGCGAATCGCTTCGAACTGGAAACTACCGCCGCAAAACCTTTCATCCCGATCGTCTCCAGCTTATCCCCTTGTCCTGCCTCCACCTTGCGTCTACGCAAATAAACCAGCATATCATGCAGTGGTATTTTGACCGGACAGGCTTCATAACACGCTCCACACAGACTGGACGCACTCGCAATATCGTTCCACTCTTCAATGTTGCCATGAAGGGCAGGCGTAAGCACTGCACCGATAGGACCGCTATATGTCCCGCCATACGCGTGCCCCCCAATGTGTCGGTACACCGGACAAGCGTTCAGGCAAGCGCCGCAGCGGATGCAATTTAACAGCTCTTGAAACTCAGGATTGCCTAGCTGAAGCGAACGCCCGTTATCTACGATGATAATGTGCATTTCCTCCGGTCCATCGGCATCCTGGCTGCGCCGGGGTCCTGAAATACCGGACATATACATCGTCAGCTTTTGTCCGGTAGCGGAGCGTGGTAGCAATGTAGCCATCACCTCCAAATCTGTCCAGGATGGAATAATTCGCTCCATACCCATCAGTGTGATTTGCGTTTTGGGCAGAGTAGAAACCATGCGAGCGTTGCCTTCATTTTCAAACAAAACCATGGAACCCGTCTCGGCAATGGCAAAATTGCAGCCTGTCATGCCAATATCCGCTTCTAGAAACTTTTCACGCAGCTTTTTGCGGACAAAGCCCGCCAAAATCGTCGTATCTGCGGACAGCTCCTCCCCTGCTTCTTTAGACAGCAGCTCGGCAATCTGATAACGATTTTTGTGAATCGCAGGGATCACGATATGAGATGGTGCCTCTCCCGCCAGTTGAATAATATACTCACCGAGGTCACTTTCAATCGTCTCGATATCCGCACCTTCCAGCGCCTGATTCAAATGCAGCTCCTCCGACACCATCGACTTGGATTTGACGACAGAACGGGCTTGATTATGCGCGGCAATGTCCAGTGTAATGCGCACGGCATCCACTGCGGTGTCGGCAAAATGGATATGCACCCCGTTGGCACGGGCATTTTCTACAAATAGATTTAAGTAATAGTCCAGATGGGCAATCGTATGAAGCCGAATTTGACGCCCCCGCTCACGCCATTCCTCCCAATTTCCATGCTGCTCTGAAGCTACACGCTTACCGTTGCGCAGCCGCTCGGTAGTGAAACGAACTGCATTCCGCAGAAAATCATCATTCAGAGCCAGCTCTGCACGTTTTTTGACCTTTTGGTTCATAGAGTGCGTATGTACAGCGGTCATGCGTGCTTCACCCCTTCGTATAACAGCTCTGCCAGATGCATCACCCGAACTGGCTCTTTCCGATATCTGAGATTACCGGCGATATTCATCAAACAGGCCATGTCCAGTCCGACCAGTACCTCGGCTTCCGTCTCCCTGATATGGTCCACTTTTTCAGTCACCATCGCTCCCGAAATATCGGGCATTTTCACCGCAAAAGTACCACCAAACCCACAGCAGTCCTCCGCAAAAGGAAGCGGCACTAATTGCAAACCCTTTACGCTGCCAAGCAGCTTCATCGGTTCCTCCTTTACGCCGAGCAAACGTGTTCCATGGCAAGACGGATGATAGGTTACCGTATGCGGAAAAGACGCACCCACATCGGTCACGCCAAGCACCTGCACCATAAATTGTGTAAACTCATACGTCTTTTGCTCCAGCCTCCGTGCCGACTCCAGCCACTCAGGCTCATCCTTGAACAACTCCGGGTAATGATGAATCATATATGTGCAGGAACCGGAAGGAGCTACGACAAAATCACTGTTATTAAACGCTTTCAAAATCGTTTTTGCCGCTGCCCTTGTTTCATCCCAATAGCCGCTGTTATAGGACGGCTGCCCGCAGCATGTCTGCACCTTGGGAAATTCCAGCTCGACACCATATCTGGCAAGCAAGCGGGCCATCGCTTCCCCTACCTTGGGATAAATCGCATCACTTAGACAGGTAATAAATAAATATACCTTCAAACGGCACACCCCTTCCGTCCATTTTCCAAAGGAAAACTTTCATCATAAGCATAAGCTTGCAGTGGGATTCTCACCTATGTAGATCTTACTCATCAGAGAATCCCGCTACAACAGCGATCGTAAATCAAATGAACCGCAGAGCGACCTCACGCCGGAAACTACCTGCTTACACAATCGTAACCGGAATGGACAACTCTGCGAGCTGACTGCGAATCGGGTCCGACAGCCGCGAATCTGTAATAATTTCGGACACTTGCGTCAAGTTCACGACATGGGTAAACGCTTGCTGCCCGAATTTGCTCGCATCTGCCAGTAAAATTACCCGATCCGCAATGCTGACCATTTTCTGCTTCAAACGAGCTTGCAGCTCATTTGATTCACTAATACCGCGATCCAGATGAACTCCCTGACTGGAAAAAAACAGCTTATCCACATAATAGGTTTCTAATGAACGCTCTGCGAGCGGGCCCACGAATGACAGTGAACGTTGAAGCAGCTGTCCTCCCGTCGAAATGACCTCGATTTTTTCCTTACCTGCCAGCTCTGTAGCTACCCGAATCGAATTCGTCAGTATCGTTAAAGGAATATCCGGCAGACTGGACGCCATATACCAGGCAGTCGTACTGGCATCCAGCAAAATGCGATCGTGCGGCTGAATCTGCTTGACCGCTTCCTCAGCAATCCGACGCTTTTCCTCCGCGTTCATAATTTCCCGTACCGCATAGGGCGTTTCAGGCTGCTCGTTTTTGACACTAACCGCTCCCCCATGAGAACGGCGCAGTCGTCCCGCCTGCTCCAGACGATCGAGATCGCGGCGAATCGTTTCTTCCGTTACTTTACACAGCTCACTCAATTCGGACACCCGTATGCTTCCTCTTTCATTTACGAGCTGCACTATCATCTCATATCTTTCTGCGACCAGCATGGCAATCTCACTCCACATCTTTAATGTACAAAAAGTCCTGTCACCCGCCGGAACCGCCCGTAGGCATCCTCCCACGCTTCTGACTCGGCAGGTTCATATTCCTCTACGGTAATAGAATCCGCAATGACCCGGCGTGCTTCCCATATATCGGCGAACTTTCCCTGTGTCATCCATTGTACCGCAAGATTGCCGATTGCGCTCGCTTCTGCGGGTCCTGCCCATACGGGTTTTTGAATCGAATTGGCCGTCCATTGGCACAGCAAGCGATTTTGAATCCCTCCGCCGACCATATGCAAACCATTAAAACGCTGTCCTGACACCCGTTCTGTAAGCTCCAAAATGTAGCGATACTTTAACGCCAGACTTTCCAAAATGCAGCGCGTAATCTCTCCCGGCGTCTCCGGCATTAGCTGTCCGGTATTGCGGCAGTATTGGCGTATGCGTGTTTTCATATCCCCGGCATGCAGAAACAGTTCATCATCCGGGTCAATCAAACAAGTGAACGCTGGAGCCAGTTCCGCCATATGAACCAATTCAGGAAAAGAATAGGAGTTTCCCTGCCGTTCCCACTCTCTGCGCGCCTCCTGTAGAATCCACAGTCCCATGATATTTTTTAGCAGCCTGTAGGTTCGGCCTACGCCGCCTTCATTTGTAAAATTAAATCGAAGCGTATCATCATTAATTACTGGCTGTGCGGTCTCCGTTCCCATCAGGGACCATGTTCCGCAGCTCAAGTACGCAAAGGACTGCTCCAGCGCTGGTACGGCAGCCACTGCTGATCCTGTGTCATGCTCTGCTACTGCAATCACAGGAATCGCTCCAATACCCAGATCCGTCATGACCGATGAACGGATTGTACCTGCAACACTTCCCGGCTCCAGTACCTCTCCAAACCAAGAGCGGGGAATGTTGATTCCAGACAAAAGCTCATTATCCCATTTTTGCTGTAACGGATGATATAACTGCGTGCTGGTTGCATTAGAAAACTCATGATACATTTCACCTGTCAGAAAATACCGCAGCAAATCAGGGATCATCAGGAAATGTTCTGCCTGCTCCAGCAAGGGTGATCTTGCATTTTGCATAGCAGCCAGCTGATAAATCGTATTAAACGTCAAAAACTGAATGCCTGTGCGCTGAAAAATAAAATCTTTTCCCAGCCGTTCCTGTACTTCTTCCATTACTCCATGGGTGTGCCAATCCCGATAATGATAAGGGTTGCCCAGCAATTCGCCGGTTTCTCCAATCAGTCCAAAATCGACCGCCCAGGAGTCAATCGCCAGGCTGGATGGATTCACTCTCATATGCTTGGCTTTGAGCAATCCTTGTTGAACCTCGTGATAGAGACGCAATATATCCCAGTGCAGGCGCTCCCCAGCCTTGACCGGATCATTGGAAAAGCGATGGATTTCCTCCACCACGATACGTGAATCGGTTAATTTTCCGAGTAGAACCCTGCCGCTGCTTGCCCCCAAATCATATGCGAGGATGCTCACCAGCTCGCACCACCCTTGCCTCTTTTCAAAATCTGCGTATCATACTCAGACGCCAAATAGGCTTTCATTGGATCTGCAGGTAATCCTTGCTCTTCACGGATTGCTTTGAGCAACGGGGCCACATCAAACTCAAATGCTTGGCGTACGGCATCCTCCGCACCCAGCACATCCTGACGGCTCACCGCTTCCTCCACCTCTGCATGATTGATCAAAAGTGCCTTCGCATATTGAGTCTGCACATTTAGGACCGAGCGAATCATGGCCGGAATTTTGGGTTCGATATTGTGCGACTGATCGATTAAATAAGCAATTTTATCGACAGTATCACGGATATCTGCATCGACATCCTGAGCTGCGTTCAAAATCTGATAAAAGATTAAAAACAGCTCATACGGATTGGCGGAACCCACGATCAGATCATCATCCGCATATTTATAACTGTTAAAATGAAAGCCACCCAGTCGCTTCTCATCCATTAAAAACGCAACAATATGCTCCACGTTGGCTCCCGGCAGATGATGCCCTGTATCCACCAGCACCTGTGCCTGCGGCCCCAACTTGGTCGCGTAATGGTACGCCATGCCCCAATCGGCAATATCCGTATGGTAAAAAGCCGGCTCAAACGCCTTGTATTCAATCAGCATGCGCATATCCGGCGTAAGCGCCTTATACATTTCATGGAGCGCCTCCAGCATCCAATTTTTGCGTTTGCGAATGTCCCCCTGACCGGGATAATTCGTTCCGTCCGCAAACCATAAGCTAAAGTCGTTGGAGCCCGTTTCCTTTGCAATATCCACGCATTCCAGCAAATGGTTGATAGCCTTGCGACGGATTGCCGGGTCTACATTAGTAACGCTACCGAGCATGTAGTCCTCGTCTTGAAAGAGATTGGGATTTACGGCCCCAATTTGTAGGCCAAGGCTTTCGGCATGACTGCGAAGTTTGCCGTAATTGTCTACTTTATCCCACGGGATGTGAATGGCAACGGACGGACATAAGCCTGTCAAGGCATGAACCTGTGCGGCATCCTCCAGCTTTTCAAACGGATCACGCGGCACGCCCGTTTTCTGAAAGACTTTAAAACGTGTACCTGAGTCGCCATATCCCCAGGAAGGTGTTTCTATGCTAAGCGCTTTCAGTTTAGTCTTTACTTGCTCCAGGTCAATGCCTCGTTGTTGCTGTTGTTCCTCGAATAAGGCGTACGCTTTGTCACTCATCGTGGTTCCTCCTTGGAAAATGAAGTGAGTTATGGAGGTGGGAGATCGCTTCGCATGCGGATTGTTCTTCCGATCGCTCCGCTGCTGACCAGCCATAAAGTCACTTCTATTTTAAAGTTAGGTTCATTTCAATTTGGTTAGCGTGTAAAGGCTGCCGGGACGCCGCCGTCGATGGTCAGCATACAGCCTGTCGTTTTCTCTGCCTTGGAAGACGCGAAAAAGGCAATACCCTCTGCGATATCCTGCGGGTAAATGTTGACCAGCAGCGTCGTTCGCTTGCGGTAATGCTCCTCCAGCTGGTCTGGCTCAATGCCGTAGGCGGCGGCGCGTTCATTGCGCCAATTGGAGTTCCAGATTGCCGAGCCTTGCAAAATCGCATCCGGCAAAATAGTGTTCACGCGGATACCATATTCGCCGCCTTCTGCGGCAATACAGCGGGCCAGATGCGCCTCCAGCGCCTTGACCGAGCTATAGGCCGTTACATTTTTGCCTGCATAGACCGAGTTTTTGGAACCGACGAACACCATGCTACCGCCAAGTGTCTGTTCCTTCATCAGCTTAAACGCTTCTCGCGCGACCAAAAAATAACCTGTTCCCAATACATTTACATTTAAATTCCATTCCTTTAATGATGTTTCATCGAACGGACTGGATGTAGCAAGCCCTGCATTGTTTACGATAATATCTACACCACCATAGGTTAGCGCCGTCTCGACATAGGCCGCCTGGATCTGCTCCTCCTGCGTCACATCCATTTTCACGGCAATCGCACGGTTTTCACCGTAACTGCTATTGATGTCTGCAGCTACCTTTTGCGCACCTTCCAGGTTGAGATCTGCCAATACAACATGCGCACCTTCATCCACCAGACGACGTGCGGTTGCACTGCCAATTCCGCCTGCACCACCCGTAATAAATGCAATTTTGCGTGAAAATTCTGCTTCTGCTGGCGCAAGTGACAGCTTATAAAGCTCCAGCGGCCAGCATTCCACGTTGTATGATTCATTTTCACTGAGTGAAACAAACTCTCCTAGCGCCGTTGCTCCTCGCATGACAGCAATGGCACGATGATACAAGGCACCGCTCACCTGCGCATTGCTCCAGCTTTTGCCTGTGTTAATCATACCGATACCCGGAATTAAGATGACACGCGGCGCTGCTTCAAATCTCACGTCTCCTTCATGTCGATTGCGCTCGAAATAAGCTTGGTACTGCTCCTTATAGACTGCTATACCTTCAGCAAGCCTAACCTTCAACTCCTCTACATCCTCCACATTCGGTGTCCAATCTACATAGAGCGGCTTCATTTTGGTATGAACCAGATGATCCGGACACGCTGCCCCGACCTGGGATAAAGCAGCAGAATCTCGGCCGTTCACAAACTCCAACACATCCTCCGCATCATCAAACGTGAGGATCATCTTTTTCTCATTACTGACTGCCCCCCTGACGGGTGGCATGACCTGGGACACTATGCTACGGCGCTCCTCTGAAGTAAGCGCTTTATATTTTGCGCCTCCAAACGCCTTCTTTTCCGCTTGGCGAGCTTTAATATAGCTTTCTGCTTCCTGGATGATTTCGATCGTTTTGGCATAAGCTGCTTCAGATGTATCTCCCCATGTAACCAAACCATGCTTCTCCATCAGTACCAACTCAGCTTGTGGATGATCGAGCACCCCTTGGGCAATCATTTTCGACAGCTTAAAGCCTGGACGGATATAGGGCACCCATACAAAACGGTTACCGAAAATTTCCTTAGCGATTTCCTTGCCGTTATGCGCACAGCATAAACTGATGATCGCGTCCGGATGTGTATGATCGACATGCTTAAAAGGCAAAAATGCGTGTAGCAGCGTCTCAATGGAAGCCCGCGGATGCTTGGCATCTATCATACAGTTCGCCAAATATGCGACCATATCCTCGTCAGACATCTCTTCCCGTTCAAACAGTGGACGAATGTCCTCCATACGAAGCCCTGTGAAGTTATGCGCTTTCATTGTTGCGAGATCGGAACCGCTACCCTTAACGTACATCACCTCTACTTCACGTCCGCGAAAATCTTGTATCGTCGTTTTGGCCGAAGTGTTCCCACCTCCCCAGTTGCACACGCTCCGATCTGTGCCAATCAGGTTAGAACGATATACGAGCTGTTCCAGCGTGCTTTTCTGCTCAGATGCTTGTGAAGAATTCCATAGACTTTGTACCATAGAAAAAAACCTCCAAGTTCTGTTTTTTGTTTTGAATGATTTTATTAAGGTGGATATTTTTATTTATTGAGACTATAACACTTTTGTTTTAATTTGAAAATATAAAATACAAAAATAATCAAAAATAAATTTTAATTTTATCCATCTTTAAAATGAATCTATTCGTCTAGCCTAAAATATAATAAGGCCGAGCCGGATCAGGTATAAGAACCTTTTCCGCTACGGCCTTTTGACAGATAAATCACTTCATTGCCAAGCAAATTGCTACGAATTTGATTGCGCTCTGTTTCAAAGAAGGTGGCTCAGGGCATATCAAGTCGTTTTTTAACGACTGCTGGTACACCAGCAGCCATGGTAAAGCTGGGTATATCATCTTTAACAAAGGCACCTCCACCTATCATAGACCAACAGCCGATGTGACATTTCTCCCGTACCGAGGCACCGATTCCGATATAGGCTCCTTCATCTATGATTACGTTACCTGCCAGATTCACACCAGGAGCTATGGTTATATAATCACCAATAACCGCATCATGACTCACGTTAACACTCCGGTTGATAATTACGTGCTGTCCGATCTTAATATTGTCCGACAGGACAGCTCCTTCAAAGATCATACTTCCCTCTCCAATGGTGTTTCTTGGAGACAAACGAACACGTGGATGTATTAGCGGGGCTGCAATACGAAATCCCGATTGAATTGTATGATAAGCAAATCGCTTCTTTAATGCTGGATCACCCACCCCCGCGCATATAAGCTCTACCTCATATTTTAACGCTTTAATGTCGGTCAACGTCCCCAGTACAGGAACACCATCTACACTCTGCCCTTTTGCCTCAGGCCGTTCGTCTAAGAAACCTATCACTCGAACTCCTAGCTCTTCACATAACCAGTTGATTTCCCTGGCATGTCCGCCCGATCCCCAAATAACGAGTTTCCTCATCTGGCTGTCTCTTTTCCCAGGTTTCCTAGAACGTTCACAATTTTTCGAATAATAATCTCGTCCAGTTCCTCCCACAAGGGTAGGCTGACAATATGTTTGGCAATATGTTCGGTAACATGAAGATTAGACCGCGTATAGCTTTGGAACTGCTTCTGCTGATGGCACGCCGGAGAAAAATAGGTTCTAGCTTCTATTGAATTAGAGGCTAATAACTTAACAACCTCTTGATTTGTGTGTGAATCCGGACTAAGAACAGGGACAAATTGATGAACAACCGATCCTTGCGTTTTTTGTACAGACCATCCTCGTTCTAATAAGTCTGCTTGGATCAGTTCTTGAAGATAATATTCGTAGATCGTCCTTCTATTCTCCCGTACAGTCTTGAATTGATCGAGAGTGGCTAAAGCGATAGCAGCGGTATACTCGGATATCTTACTGTTAAGACCTTGGGTGACAGACTCCCTGCTGCTGGAGAAACCGAAATTCCCCGCTTGACGAATTCGCCTAATAACATCCCGGTCCAAACTGTATACCAATCCACCCTCTCCAATACCAAAAGATTTGGTGGCATGAAAGCTGAATACTACAGCTCCTCCAAAGCCTTTACCAAAATGGGTGGCTTCCTCGGAAGTTATCGTTCCAAAGCTGGCAGCAGCATCAATGACTACCGGAATTCCTTGCTCCTGCAGCTTATTGTACACGGATAAATCAAGGGCTGTACCGAAAGTGGCATAAGGAACGATTACCGCAATCTCATCCCCCAGCAGCTTGACTGTCTGCTCTAACTGATCCCTATTCATTTGCCAATTCTCCGGCTCAATGTCAAGGAAGTAGGGTTCTAGCCCGCACCACTCAGCGGCAAGTGGAGTGGCAGCAAAAGTAAAACTTGGCATAACAGCATATTTGCCCTGTGGTCGCTTGCTTTGGGCGATCGCCAAAATCAAGCCGATGGTAGCGTTATGAACGGTAACAGCTGAACCAATTCCATCAAACATTTGTGCAATGACCCGCTCTTCAAACAAATTATTTAGGGGACCATAATTGGAGTAAATCCGCGTCTCTTCTATTTTCTCAAAATTAGCAATAAATCGTTCCTTTTTTACTAAATTAGGCCGTAAGAAGGGAATGTCGAACATCAGCCAGCCTCCTTTGCATATGGGATGAGCAAGCTAGGTTTCCAATGTTTTTAATAACATTTCAATTCGCTTGATATCTGCAACAAATTGTGGACGACCTCTTATACGTTCCTGATAAGAATGAAGTGCAGCTTTAAACAAATCGTTAGTATCAAGAAATCCATCATCTCTTGAGGCAATCATAATATCTAACCATTCCGTGAACGCACTTTGACCAAGCGTCTGATTATTTTGATTGGGATGTATTCGGAAATAGCTTAGCGCTTCAGTAATATACACTGCTTTTCCCTTTGATAGTAAGTTCAACCAAGAAGCTAAATCATTAAGAAGAGAATACTGTTTTCCTTTATATACTCCAAACCGTTCGATAAGATCTGTTTTTTTGAAAAACACTGTCGTAGGTTCACCAATCACATTTAAACAACGAGTTAATGCAATGTTTGCCAACATTCTTCCGTCCATTATCCTTGTTTCCTCGTACAGCCTTTCCGTTGCATAGAGCGGTGGGAGAATAGCCCCTGATTCATCCATGGTTTGCCGATACGAGGTAACCAGTGTGATGTTTTCAAAATTTTCGAAAAAATAGATCATCTTTGCTATTTTTTCTTTATGAAACATGTCGTCATCCATCAAGTAATTGATATATTCACCTGACGCCAAATCAAAACATTTATGCCAATTTCCGAGAAAAAGATTTTTATCATTTTTATAATATTTAATTCGGGGAAAAGAATCTAAATAAGAATCAAGCATTTCTTGTACTTCATTCGTTGTACTGTCATCACAGATAATGATTTCGATGTTCGGATAAGTTTGTTCCAATACGCTGTCGATGGCGATTTTTAGTGTATGCGGCCGGTTATATGCAGGTATAACTACACTTACTAATGGGCATTGCACGCTTACTCCACCTTTCTTTTATGTGTAGGTGTCTACCGGAGGCTTCAAACGATTTAATTCGCTATGTTTATATGGGCTGGCATTTTCCTCACATACACATACACATACACATACATATATATTGCTGGGAAATAAAATGATGCCAGGAAAATGAATGTTTCAATAAAAACAATAACTTACGTCTGAATCGGCACCTCCCTCTCGTTGGTGTTCGAAACGGGTAAAGGGGAATGAACATGTCATTGAATTTCACTCCGTTACTGACAGCTCATTTATTTGTATCGAAGAAGGTTTTAAAGGATCATGTAAAAGAATTGATAGATAGATTGGAAGAAAATCACATTACAATAAACTTGTATGAGGCTGATCAACCACTTATTGACCATAGCCTCCAAAAGCCTCGGGTTTACGTCTCGCTTGGAGAAGAGTGGGGAGAATTTTCAGCACTAAAAGCGTTACCTCGTCACGAAAAAAAACGCTGGTTGCACTTCCAATCACCAGACGAAATTCAACCTATGCATTTATTTTTCTGCTGGCTTAAGGCAACAGATCCTCTTCCGGAGAATAGAACGATTCCTTCAACACATTTCTCTTCAAACACACCTTTAATATCCGTGTTTACTGCCAGCTACAGGTCAAAAGAAAAAATTCAACGACCTTATCAATCTTTATTGAAGCAGACCTATAAAAACTGGGAATGGGTAATCGTGGATGATTCCGGTGATGAAGATGAGACATACAAGGAGTATTTACTCCCTTTAGAGGATCACCGTGTGCGGAGATATCGCCAAGATTCCCGCAATGGTTATATAGGGGCTATCAAAAGGTTTGCAGCAGGTCTCTGTACAGGGGAAATTTTAGTAGAAGTCGATCATGATGATGAGCTAACTCCTGACTGCCTAGAGAAAATCGTCAAAGCATTTCAACAAAACCCTGACTGTGGCTTTGTTTATGGGGATTGTGCTGAGGTGTATGCAGGGAGCAATCATGCGCATTGGTACGGCTGGGATTGTGGCTTTGGTTACAGTATTCATTATCGAGTCTGGCTGCATGAAATGAACAGATGGCAAAATGTACAAAAACATACGACCATTAATGGCAAAACCATTCGTCATTTGGTCGGCTTACCCAATCATCCACGTGCGTGGACGAGGGACTGTTATCATCTGATCGGAGGCCATCGCAATGAACTACTGGTAGCAGATGATTACGATATGCTGGTTCGGACATTTCTTTGTACTAAAATAGTGAACGTTCCTGATTTAATATATATCCAATATCGTAACGAACATGGAAATAACACTACTTTCCTCAGAAATAAGCAGATTCAGGTTCTTGTAAGGGAACTAAATAGATGCTATTTTCAAAGAATTCAAATGAGGTTGAAAGAGCTTGGTCTACCAGTGGAATTACCTTATCGTCGTATATGGGAGACTTCTACGGATGATCCTGTCCGGAAATCTGCTCACGTTATTCAAGAAGATACCTCAAGATACTCAATATTGTTCCCTATCCCCCATTCCTGCCCTGAAATAGAACATACACAATTAAATAAGACACTTCAAAAGAGTATTGAAAACAACTTTAGGGAGATTGAAATTGTGGTTGTAGGTCGAATCCCATCAGAAATCGAAAACTATGCCTCCAAAGCTCCCAGGGGATTCATACGATGGTGGCCTATGGAACCAAATGATTCATTAGAAACTTGTATTCAATATGCAAAATTTGTTGCGTCCTGTAAAGAGAAAGTGGTTGTGTTGCCCTAAATTCTAAGTTTAGAGAAGCATATGCTGACAAACCGGAACTTTTGAAGTTAACGACGCAAGACTTCGCATAAAAAAGGACTTCTAGTAGATATTGGATCAGTAACGGTGGAGTTAATTCATACCCATGGTTTAAAACCCTGTTCTCGAAAATTGTGATGGAAAAAAACATGGGGTTGGGCATGCAGCTGAAGCAGCAGCCAAACTTTTAACAGAAGAAACTCAAGGATATCTGAAATTAACCGTCAACATTTTGATCAAATTCTTCAAGACCCTAAAGATAACTTATACAAAATGGCATCTAGCTTTATGGAAGAAGCACAATATGCAGAAGCTAACAACATCCTGCTTGCTATGCAAGACCACTACAGCATGATTGGCGGCGACATTGAATTTATTACGGTATTCGGTGGTGGAGTATCACCTTTGAGCCTGATCTATACAAAGAAGCAAAGGAGCTTGCCGATGCAGTCCATTGCTTATTAGTTTGGATTCCAGGCGAATACGCTGTAAACTTGAATGTGCATGGATTGGATATTTTGCATAAAAAAGTTTCTTTCAAGAGGCGGGTGTTGAAGGTTGACAGAACCTACGCGGAAACACGTCTCTTGGCGAGTAGGCGAGTTAAAAGAGCATGTAAAAGTAAATCGTTGGATTGATGCACGTCTAACATACAATTATCCCTAGCAAGTATCGTCTTGCACATGATTGATCGGTTTGGATATCGAGACATCACAGAACATGACATACAAAAAATTCTCTATCAAGAACCTTTGCTCAATGGATTACAACACCTTTAACGCCGTTTACTGCTATGAAAGTTATCCCTGAACCACAACCTGCCGTAACTATAGACGAACAAATAACGGCTAAGAAAACTCCCCTTCAAGAAACCCGCCAGGGAGATGAAGAACCTGAGGAAGATGATCCGTTATTAAAGCAGATCAATCCTAAATCATTTTAAACAAACAAAGCCCCGGTTATTAGACGGGGCTTTGTTTGTTTACTGTCCGATTCCGGCCACTTTATGAATGTTGGGGTTTTAGTCAAAATGGATCTTCCTGAAGGTGCTGCTAATAAGCGAAAAAACATTCTTTTTCCGAACAATCTCTTTCATTCTATTGAGTTTTACCTTCATCTTCTGCAGAAGCAGCTTTACGACTTCCGACAGTCCTTATATTCCCTGCCTTCTCACGCAAACTATCCACTGTGTTGTAAAGCTTCCCCGCACCGAGAAAAGATCGTCCGCTTGTGTCACAGAAAAATATAGTATTAGACTGAACCCCGTAAAAGAAGTAGTGGCGGACTAGGTCTCGACAATAAAGTCTTAGACTGCCGCTGTTTTATTGAGCTAACGTCCGTTAGTTAAATAACAGCTTTAACTTGTGATACGTTTCTCCGCGCTATCTGTAACGGCAAGTTTTGGTGAAACACAAGGTCCTCAACAACTAGATGAGGGCCCGACTTTTATTCTCTTGCTTCTCGTTCAATTTCTATAAGAAGGTCTGGTCTACCCACCATGATTCACGCTTCCGCTATTTTGCGCGTACCGCGCTGCCATATTTCGCGAATCGATAGCGTATCCGAGATATTCAACGTCGGATTCCCGTCGACCAAGACCAAGTCCGCTCTCGCCCCCTCCACAATTCGTCCGCGATCGTTCAGGCCGAAGCGGCGAGCTGTTTTCGAGGTAGCGGACTGAAGGGCCTCTAAGGGTGTGAATCCTGCCTCAACCAATAGCTGCATCTCGTGATGTACACTGGCCCCATGGGCAAGTCCCCCCAACGATGGAACCGGTACGGAGACATCCGTTCCCACCAGGATGTCTACTCCAGCACGATGAAGGTCCATTACATTACGATAGCTATCTGCCATGCTGCCCTGCGGGAAAGTATGGAAACTGGCATTCAGCGTATTGATCCATTCGGGACTGAGCTTGGCACTCACACGGGGATCCCTCACCAATTCAGATGCAGGGTTCCCAATAATTGAGGAGTTCAGGACGAGACATGGCGTAACGAAAACACCTGCCTCTGCTATCATCCTCACTAAATCCGTCGTGGTTTCAGGACGGTCAATGAATAGATGAGCAAGTCCATCGACTCCAATTTCTACAGCTTGCCGGGAGGATTCAGCAGTTAAAACATGAGCAATCACCATCTTGTGGTGACGATGAGCTTCCTCTACAGCCGAACTCAAAATATCTTGGCTTAAGACGGGCAGGCCGGGCGCTGCTAATACCGTTCCTTCCTCAATCATAATCTTGATATAATCGGCTCCCTCTCTAACTTGTTGGCCCACGAATGCCAGCGCTTCGTCCCGGGTTGATACGGTGGGCGCCTCACCATGATCATGCTTATGTGCGGCCAGTCTGGCGTTACGTTCTTCCTCACTCATCTTCTCCATTTCCTTCATTACAAAGTCTGGAATCTCGCCATCCCCCGGCATGAGTTCATCAGGATGTCCCCCAGGAGGTGTAACCCCCATCCCAGCTGATCGTACGTCGGCAATATTCTCGATTCCTTTCAATTGCGCCTCTCGGCCGTTTTTCGTGAACCCGCCCATCATTTCCAGTTCAGTCGTAACTCCGAATTTCAGTGCATCGCGCAAGCCTTCCACGGAAGTGTGAACGTGAGCATCTATCAAGCCCGGCAACAAAGTCCCTCCTTGCGCATCGATAATGACCGCATGTTCCGGTATTTCCCCACCCACCGATACAATCTGTTCGCCTTCAATTAGGACCGTTGTCGCTTTGATCACTTTTTCGCCGTCAAATATACGGGCATTGGTGATTGCAGTAATCATGGCAGTTTCCTCCAATCGGTTTTAATTGAAATATAACTGTTAGATTTCTAATTGTCAATATTAAAACTGAATGATATCTAGCATTTATGTTTTGACAATTAGGAGTTTGAACATTAAGATGAACTTATAATTAGATTTCTAACTATAAGAAGGGAGTCGGGTTCGGTTGACAAAGCAAGGTTTGTTGCATACCCCCTACTCAGATTTGATCCGAGACATCGGAATGAAGATCAGAGGCATGGCAAATGCCAAATTATCGGAACTTGGGCTGAATGCTCAACAAGGGCAGATGATGGGCTACATTTTTGAGAATCAGGACAAAGGTGTTATCCAGAAAGATCTGGCCCTCCACTTTAATCGGACAGGTGCTAGCATTACCAGTATGCTTCAAGGGCTGGAGAAAAAGGGGTACATCAAACGTATCATTCCGGAGGATAACGAGCGGCAGAAAAAAATATTTCTTTTAAAGAAAGGGACCGATCTCGTTGAAGAATTCAATGGAATATTCATGGAGGTAGAAAAAAGTATCACCCAGGGCCTTACTGAAGAAGAAGGCGAGACCTTCATGAATTTATTAATCAAAGTTAAAATGACCATGTAGCGGTTACTACCGAAACGTTACTTATGGTAAGGTTCCCCGCGCTTTATCTTAAACTAATCTCCAGAATAGCTGGCCGCCAGTCTAACACTTTATTTCTCAGTCTAGTACTTTATTTTTCCGGTAGTAATCGGCTTCATCAAATGTACTTAGTAAATTAATGGCTTCTTGAGTAGCATCTTCGAGCGTGAGCGCCTTGCTTATTCTCCGTTTCCCACAGGTCTAATCGTTCGACCAGTTTGCCGGATCGCTCGGCATCAACTGCCCATGCTTCCTTTTCCCAAGCATGAGCGTAAATAGATTCTTTCGGTTCACCCAAGCGGCTTAGCAGCTCTATACGTAGCAGCTCACCTTCGCTGCATAGTTTTTTCAAATAAATCTTTTGTACTAAATACTTAATATATCCAAGTTTGTTAGACTGAAAAGTAGGAAAAAAAAGTCCAAAATCAACTAAAGCCGAAAATAGTACAATTGATAGAATTTTTATCACAAATAAGTTAATAAATTACATCATTTTAAGTGGCGATCTTTCTTTTTTATTAAGTAGAAGTAATTAGAAAATAATAATGTATAAAGAATTGAAGGAGGAATTTACATGGGTTTTTGATGTTTGTACCTCAGTTTCTAATCCAGGTGTTTACCATAGTCGTCTCTTTAGTGATATATGTAGATTTTTCAAAAGAAGATAATCAATCAGTAACATAGTAGAATACATAAACACGCCAAAAAGAGCGATTTTTATCGCTCTGTAACATTCATTTATATGTATTCAGTTGATTTTCCTGTCCGTAGCTTCCTGAACAAAGGGGGGCAAGACGGACTCTTGGAGTCTGGACAAATCCCCCCATCTTGAATAAGCTTCAGACATTTAGTGAGCTGATATCTACGCCCAAATATTCGCAAGCCGTATTTCTGTATCTACTTTGACTTTGCTCCAGAGTAGTCTTAGTTCGTGTGTACCCCCGGCCCTGTTTTCAGTGTTGTTCAAATATCTTCTACCCTATTATTGGTTTTAAATCAACAAACATGAGGTCAGTTCCATTGTTAGCATCCGATCAAAGCGGAATCGGCACGGATTTTCAAGGTGAAATGGGATGAAGCCAAGGTGGATGTGGATTATGTACGCATGAAAAAGAGCATCAGCAGCGCTACGGCGGCTGATGCTCTTTCTTTTCAAAGTAGCATGCTGTTCAATTTAACATAATATACTATATCAACTACCATACAGTGATCCGCCGAGGGTAATGATCTCCAGTGAACTCCTTTTACATATATACTGTTCCCGTCGTAATCCTATATAATTTCTATTGTTTAGGTTTACGCATTGTTACATTCCAGACTACTGAAAAATCGCTCAACAAAAACATCACCATATATTTTCTTCATATGCGCCGTGTTAAAAATATATTGTTCCATATGCTCAAGCTTGCGCAGACTGCGTACCAGTACTTTCCGATCATCGTCAGATAGATTAGGGTCATCGCCTATCTTCGTTAAAGCATTTTTCACACGTGCGGATACCTGTTCAACATACAGATGGTTTTTGGATTTTGGCGGAATACATTGCGTCAGGTCACAGCTCACAAAACGAACACCGTAAAGGATGCAGTTTTCAAAATTGGCGATTAGCTTTTGTTTGCCATTTCCCTCAAACGTAATATCCACTAGCTTGCCGGTAAAGGAACAATTTACGATATTCGCCGCTTGTAAAATCCGGTCCTTGAATCTACATTTATAAAAAGTACAGTCGATAAACGTAGCATTCTCCAATGTCATCCCTCTCATATCGCAGGAGGAAAATTCGCAATTGGTGAAAACAGCTTCGTCTCTGGCAATGCCAACAGAGCGCAAGTCGGAACGAATAAATGTACAATTATCAATTGTACTACCGGCAAAAAATCTCGCATTCGTAAGATCGCAGGTATCAAATACAAGATGATGCAGGTTACAGCTCCAAAATATAGGTGAACTAACATTCGAGTTTATTATGGTCGTTCCGCTTATAGTTTCGTGCTCATACCTGATAATATCAGAAAAAAATTCGTTGTTTACTGACATACCAGACTCAAGTCTTCTCATCCCTATCACCCTATCATTTCTTCAGAATCTTTTACGATTATGAATACCTTATTTTGGTTTCTTGTAAGATCCGTCAACTTTAAAGAATGATCACTGAGCACGCACCCAGATACAACATTGCACCTTCCTAGACCATTGCTGTAATAAATAATAATGATGGGCGTAGAGTGCTTGATGGTTATTGATGGGGACTTGTGGATCCAACCTCATTAAGCGAAGTAACAAAAGAACCATTTGTTCTGAGAAAAGTGAATTGGCAACAAGTATAACAGATGACTCCTGGAATGCCTATCCCTTTGAACAAGATAAAAGCTTAACAGTTACAAATTATTGGTCTGGCAGCAGCTATAATAATACACCAAAAGTTAATGTGTCCAATAAAGTTCGTCTCTCCTTCAGATGGGCTTTCTGCTTTTTAAAGTCCCTACAATACACTTTCCTTATTCAATATATTGTAGCATGAGAGGAGAATATCTAACCCCTCATTTCCAATTCTTCTAAAAACCAATTTATTCAAATAGTGTTCGTAATTTATAATTTTTCTCTAACCTTACATGCCTGCAAAAAGACTTGAAAGTGAGTGTCGTTCCAGTTATCAAGACCGTTATTAAATCTAAAAATTTCACCGTTATACATGTGCATCCCCGCAAACACCAAATATTTGTATGGATCATCCATGTAAAAATAGCATCAGATAAGCGTTTAGTGCTTTCATCATTCTCATCTTCCCAATGATGTACCCAATCAAAAGCAAATTTAACACTGTGATCTTCAGGTATTCTCTTTAAAACTTCGGGCAAAGCCAAGATATAACAAGCTACTTCATATTCAATGCTTGGTAGGCTGCCTGCATAGAATTCTAATAGAGATTCATAGTTCTTTCTATAGGTCTCATTAACAAAGAACATCAATAAACATTCCCCCAAGGTAAAATTTAATTAGCTAACGACTCTTCATTTTCTTTCACACGGCGATAAAAGTTAGGCTTCGTTAGTCCAGATTGCTGTATAGCCGCCGTTGCTGTTATTCGGTCAGCCTTCCATTCTTCATAGAGTCTAATAAACGCCGCTTCATCAAAGGGCTGCCGGGGTCTCCCAAACCTAACACCCCTTGCCCGCGCTATCTCAATCCCTTCTGCCTGCCGCTAATGATGTATTACCTGTTGTGGCCTCCCATCCGACGATTCCTGTTAACCAAACTCTACTCCCTGTTGAAACCCCTATAATTGTTATTGTTTTTAATGTAGTTGCAACTGACGTTATCGGAATTGCTGAACTTCCTGTCGTATTTGGCGTATTCTCCGATACCTGAAACTGTTGGAAAGATCCGATGGCTCCAATTGCCCTAGTCACTCCTGTTGCTCCAGCAGCTCCAATCGGGTCCTTTATTTTTGAGTTTTCAAGTCTATCGATATATCTTAATGATTTACCAAGTTGAAGTAAGGATCTTGCAACTCCTTTCTTGGCAAATATTATCTTTCTCCGTTCAGCGTAGCGTTTAGCTTCTTTCAGTTCCCTTAAAACCAAATTCACTTTTCTTACGCACCTTTTTTGCGATCTTCCTCGTTTACTCATTTTTTCTCTCCCCCGATATTTTCCGAGGGTGTTTAGTCTTCTTACATATATTTAAGTAATTCAACGTATCATTGAGAATAACTATAGTGGTTAAAATGTCATATTCAGCTTTTTCGAACCTTCGCAGTTTTAAAAGACGTATTGCTCTTCGTAGTCGCCAATTTGCAGCATTCAACATGCGTATATTCCAGTGAAGGTTCATCAATCAGTCCCCCTTTGGAGAATTTGTGAACTATCGTGCAAAAAATTTTTGAAAACCCTTAGGATGATCATACTTGGTCACATCTTTCCGGTATCACAACAGTTTATGGGAGGGCCTACAATATTCAACTCAGTATTAGCCTATTTTTAATATTTGTTTCTATGATATTTCAAAAGCAGCTCCTGCAGATGCAGGAGCTGCTCAGAGTGTCGAGAAAGTCCAGAGGACTTTTCGACACTTCTATTTTTATATGGGTAGACGCATCTTTTAAAACAAAAATCGATTTAAAACGATCTGAGGATTCTAGTTTTTAGACCACTAAGACAGTTTTAAACCCCCTGCAAAAAAACAGGGGGTTTCTCGACAGCCTGAGAACCCAAAAGTTATGAAATAACTTTTGGGTTCTTTTTCTAAATATACCTTAAGCTTATAGAGGCCCTTGGTCGCCTTGCGGTTCTTAGACTCCTTGAGGGCCTTGAACGCCCTGTGGTCCCTGATCGCCTTGGACTCCTTGTGGGCCTTGATCACCTTGAACTCCCTGAGGGCCTTGGTCTCCTTGGACGCCTTGAACGCCCTGTGGTCCCTGATCACCTTGGACTCCTTGAACTCCCTGAGGGCCTTGATCACCCTGAACGCCTTGAGGGCCTTGGTCGCCTTGGACTCCTTGGTCGCCTTGAACGCCTTGCGGTCCTTGAACTCCTTGTGGGCCTTGGTCACCTTGGACACCTTGAGGTCCTTGATCACCTTGGACTCCCTGTGGTCCTTGATCACCTTGAACGCCCTGTGGTCCTTGATCGCCTTGGACTCCTTGTGGGCCCTGATCACCTTGAACTCCCTGAGGGCCTTGATCGCCTTGAACGCCTTGAGGTCCCTGATCACCTTGGATTCCCTGTGGTCCTTGGTCGCCTTGAACACCCTGTGGTCCCTGATCGCCTTGGACTCCTTGTGGGCCTTGAACTCCTTGAGGGCCTTGGTCACCTTGAACACCTTGAGGGCCTTGGTCGCCTTGGACACCTTGAGGGCCTTGGTCGCCTTGGACACCTTGAGGGCCTTGATCACCTTGAACTCCCTGTGGTCCTTGATCACCTTGAACTCCTTGAGGGCCTTGATCACCTTGGACTCCCTGAGGGCCTTGGTCTCCTTGAACGCCTTGAGGGCCTTGGTCGCCTTGGACACCTTGAGGGCCTTGGTCGCCTTGGACACCTTGAGGGCCTTGGTCGCCTTGGACACCTTGAGGGCCTTGATCACCTTGAACTCCCTGTGGTCCTTGATCACCTTGAACTCCTTGAGGGCCTTGATCACCTTGGACTCCCTGAGGGCCTTGGTCTCCTTGAACGCCTTGAGGGCCTTGGTCGCCTTGGACACCTTGAGGGCCTTGGTCGCCTTGGACACCTTGAGGGCCTTGGTCGCCTTGGACACCTTGAGGGCCTTGATCACCTTGAACTCCCTGTGGTCCTTGATCACCTTGAACTCCTTGAGGGCCTTGATCACCTTGGACTCCCTGAGGGCCTTGGTCTCCTTGAACGCCTTGAGGGCCTTGGTCGCCTTGGACACCTTGAGGGCCTTGGTCGCCTTGGACACCTTGTGGGCCTTGGTCGCCTTGGACACCTTGAGGGCCTTGATCACCTTGAACTCCTTGAGGGCCTTGAACTCCTTGAGGGCCTTGAACTCCTTGAGGACCTTGAACTCCTTGAGGACCTTGAGGGCCTTGGTCGCCTTGGATTCCCTGTGGTCCTTGGTCACCTTGAACTCCTTGAGGGCCTTGGTCACCTTGAACGCCTTGTGGGCCTTGGTCACCTTGAACGCCTTGTGGGCCTTGGTCTCCTTGAACTCCTTGCGGTCCTTGGTCTCCTTGAACTCCTTGCGGTCCTTGAACTCCTTGTGGGCCTTGGTCACCTTGGACACCTTGAGGTCCCTGATCACCTTGAACGCCTTGAGGGCCTTGGTCTCCTTGAACTCCTTGAGGGCCTTGGTCACCTTGAACGCCTTGTGGGCCTTGGTCGCCTTGGACACCTTGAGGGCCTTGGTCGCCTTGGACACCTTGAGGGCCTTGGTCGCCTTGGACACCTTGAGGGCCTTGATCACCTTGAACTCCCTGTGGTCCTTGATCACCTTGAACTCCTTGAGGGCCTTGATCACCTTGGACTCCCTGAGGGCCTTGGTCTCCTTGAACGCCTTGAGGGCCTTGGTCGCCTTGGACACCTTGAGGGCCTTGGTCGCCTTGGACACCTTGTGGGCCTTGGTCGCCTTGGACACCTTGAGGGCCTTGATCACCTTGAACTCCTTGAGGGCCTTGAACTCCTTGAGGGCCTTGAACTCCTTGAGGACCTTGAACTCCTTGAGGACCTTGAGGGCCTTGGTCGCCTTGGATTCCCTGTGGTCCTTGGTCACCTTGAACTCCTTGAGGGCCTTGGTCACCTTGAACGCCTTGTGGGCCTTGGTCACCTTGAACGCCTTGTGGGCCTTGGTCTCCTTGAACTCCTTGCGGTCCTTGGTCTCCTTGAACTCCTTGCGGTCCTTGAACTCCTTGTGGGCCTTGGTCACCTTGGACACCTTGAGGTCCCTGATCACCTTGAACGCCTTGAGGGCCTTGGTCGCCTTGAACTCCTTGAGGGCCTTGGTCACCTTGAACGCCTTGTGGGCCTTGGTCACCTTGAACGCCTTGTGGGCCTTGGTCTCCTTGAACTCCTTGCGGTCCTTGGTCGCCTTGAACGCCTTGCGGTCCTTGAACTCCTTGTGGGCCTTGGTCACCTTGGACACCTTGAGGGCCTTGGTCACCTTGGGCTCCCTGAGGTCCCTGATCACCTTGAACGCCTTGAGGGCCTTGGTCGCCTTGGACACCTTGAGATCCTTGATCACCTTGAACGCCTTGAGGGCCTTGGTCACCTTGGGCTCCCTGAACACCCTGAGGTCCTTGATCACCCTGAACGCCTTGAGGGCCTTGGTCACCTTGGGCACCTTGAACTCCCTGAGGTCCTTGATCGCCTTGCGGGCCAGCTACCCCTGTTCCTAAAAGCTCATCAGAAACTAATCGGTGGGCAGGCACTAATTGCCCAAATGTATCTTTACCCCAAACAGAAATTTGAGTTTCATTTTCTGCTGCTCCGCTTGTGGTAAAAACGAATTCAAATGCATTTAAATCTGCAAAATAGTTCCTTGTAAAAACCGCATTTGGTCCCACTATTACTTGTTCTTGTACATATAATGTTCTGCTGCCATTTAAAGCGAAACCCTCGATCAAAACAATAGAAGAATCAACAGAATCCCGGTTATCGATTTTTACCGTCACCAGTTGGGTGGGTCTGACTCCAAGAACAGGATCGTTTGCAATGGGGCCAGTTGATAATACTGCCATTTAGATACTCCCTCCTTTCTAGTAAAAGCAAACTTTGCTTGTGAGCAATGAGATCTTTCTCAAGATCATGCTCCCTCTATTTTATTTCTAAAACATGCGATATGATTGTGGCTTTCTCTCTGTATATTTGTTGATTTTTAAGACTCTAACTGCTCGTCCGCAACAATACGCTGAGCATCAATGATGGTACCACTCTCGTTTTTTCCCCATACAGAAATATCAGTACTTTCTTCTGCCAAACCGCTTGTGGTAAAAACAAACTCATATGCATTGAAATTTACTGTATAATTTCTCGTAGCAACTGCATTGGGGGCTAGCGCTATTACTTCTAGTACAAACAATGTTCGTAAATCGTCTAAAACGTATCCCTGGATTAATATTGTTGATGAATTGACTAAATCACGGTTAACCATTTTAACGGTGACCTGTTGAATCGTCCTAACCCCACTAACAGGACTGTTCTCAATAGGTCCAGTTGTTAATAATGTCATTAGTTCACCCTCCTTTACTGATTATTAATAATCCATTAAATCAACTAGACATACTAGAATGGAAATAGCAAAAGACATTAGAATTTCCATTATTATATTAATAATTAGTTAAATATGATTGTTTGTTTACCTATTAAAATAAGATATTTATTCTGTCATTCGATCCGACCAAGCCTCTATCTATCGTCGGTTCTTAAGTTTGGAATTGAAAGGCTTGCCCCGCCCCATTCCCGAAATATAAAAAACCCTCTAAGAGAGAGGGACGCACTCATCCTGTTACCCATACCATTTACATCATGCTATAACACTCCTACAGACTGTTTATCAACAAGTTATTTAAATATGTTAGCAAGCTTTGATTTCACTATTTGACTAGCCTGAAATTTACTTTTCACCTTATCTGAACCATTTTCCCCAACAATCAGCGCTTCTTCAAAGTGATTCTGAATCCAAAATAATCTTTCAGAAATTGCGTGCCCGTTAGGTTCAACTTCAAAATAGTCCTTACCTTCCTCAAGAATAAATCTATCATTTCGGGGGTTTGTCGTCACAAGTATACATCCTGTCGATAATGCATCAACGGCAGCTGTGGTTGGAAAACCATCTAATGCAAATTCATCCGGAACACTGCAATTTAAAAATATATGAGTTCGTTCATACACTGGCTTTAATTCTTCAGGGGAAAGTAGACCGTAGAATGTATAATTCTTATTTTCTAATAAATATAATTGGTCTTCCCAATCACCAATTAGATTAAGATGAAAATCATCCGTAAGTCGATTAAATGCATCTGCCATAATGGGGAAACCTTTTCTGATAGCATTAAAAGCACAAAATGTCAACTGTATCGGCTTTTCAATTTTCTTATGTTTAAATATATATAAGTCGGTATTAATCACAACGGGATAATAAATACTTCCAACAATCACTTCCATGACTTCATTAATGTTTGTGAATACAGTCGAACAATGCTGTCCTGCAATAGAAAGAAACTCTTTTCGGGTCCATGGATCCAGCCCGCCACCTGGGTATAAGGTAGCATGAAGATGAATATTTCGTTCATCTAAGAATGGCTTGATATTAAGATTAGGATTTGCTCCTGGCAAATAACTTCCATCCGGAAGAAAGCAATGTCCAAGCAAACTAAGTGTTAAATTTAAAAAAACACAATATACATCTGTAACCCCCTCAGACACCGCAACTTTCATAAAAT
The DNA here is from genome assembly GCF_053006485.1 of Paenibacillus sp. JJ1683. NCBI lineage: Bacteria > Bacillati > Bacillota > Bacilli > Caryophanales > Paenibacillaceae > Paenibacillus > Paenibacillus sp. JJ1683. The sequence continues at coordinate 2,492,967 of NZ_CM129820.1, read as the reverse complement.
CAGAAAAAGGAAAAACTTTACACGGAAAATAATCATCATTAGGTTCGGTTGCAAAGAATAATGTATCAGGCCTTTGCTGGAATATATTCAAGTTCTCCCAATATCGAAAACCACTCAGTTTCCATGGAAACTTTGTATCAATCACAGCAAGACGCCGGTTAGTATGAGATTGAATCTGAGAATCAAAGAGATCCATATCTTCCCCCTTTCTTGAAGTCACCGCTCCCTAAGCTGCGCTTCACAGACGCTTCCCGTATATCTGTGGCTTCAATGGTCGAGTTTCCAATACAGCATAGCGAATAATTCCTACAATTATGAAAATTTTATTAAATATGTAATTCGCCATTGATTCACAAGCAGGTGATCCTCTGGCAGGAACAGTGAATTTGTAGACTGGTAAGCGATTGAACTTCCGGTAGCAGCCCCTCTGCCTCTCTTTGGGAAATATTTTTGAATGCCTTGAATTAGATATATACTCCATACCTTACCGTTTTATGTAAGAGTGGCTATCCGTAAAAGAATCAAGAACCATTTCATTACCATCGGGGGCATTCAACTTTATCCCTTTAGACAGAGCATCTCTTCTTCAGTCACAGCATAAAGCATTACATGAATTATCTCGTGTTCTTCCCCCTTCAAACTCAAGGCTTATGAAGCAACTTGCTTGATATTATATGCAATTTATACCTGTAGGGTTCTAGTCGAAGAGCTCTTGAATGTTTTGCCTGCGCTTTTAACAAATTCTCCGGCTTATTAGCATTAAAATTAAATTCCCCTCCATGGGGTAGAAAATACTGCTCAATGGATTGCAAAATGTCAATAATTGTTTCCTCATAGGCTGCCCCAGATGTTTTTTCCCACTTAACAGACCATGCTTTTCCACCATTAACAATTCTGCTTGCGGAGGATCGACCAATCATCATCTCTCACCCCATACCGGAGAATGATGGTCCTTTATCGACTGGCCTGAGCAGTTGGATGAACAAGCTCCCTCTTCTCAAGCCATACTTATTTACAGGTTATAACGGGTTATCGATGGACTGGGTAGGTATACTTCGGGATGGTGTGAACGCGTTCTGGGAATTATACGATCATCATAATAAAGCCTTGTCACTTACGATAGTTATTTGATTTAACAGCTACTGTACACGTGCAACTGGACCGAACCTATTTTATTTTTAAGTATAAGCTTTAAAAATATAACAAGGCCGTGTCAGAATGGTCATAAGAACCACTCTGGCACAGCCTCGTTTGTTTAACTCATCTATTTACCCATCTATGCGCATCACTTGGGCTAGCAGCTCGTACGAACGCAAACGTGCTTGATGATCATATACCTGAGCGGTCGTAATCAACTCATCGGCTCGCGTCTGGTTGATTATAAAATCCAGCCGTTGCTTGACTGTGTCAGGACTGCCGATTGCTGAATGCCCCAGCATATTACCACGAACCATCTCCTTCTCCTGCTCACTCCAAAGCTTATCCATGTCATCGACTGGTCGTTTTAGTCCTCCGCTGTGCCCGCGCAGCACATTTAAAAATTGTTGTTCTTGTGAAGTAAAAAGCCGTTTTGCTTCCTCATCAGAATCTGCAACAACTACATTCACGCCAACCATCACATACGGCTTATCGAGTGCCTTGGACGGTCTGAAATTACGATGATACAGCTCTAGAGCCTGTAGCAAATGAGCTGGGGCAAAGTGGCTAGCGAACGCAAACGGCAGTCCAAGCTGACCTGCCAGCTGAGCACTGAATCCGCTTGAACCCAACAACCAGATAGGTATATCCAGTCCTTCTCCTGGAATCGCTCTTACCCCCGGAACAGCTCCGTTTAACGCTGGATTCAGATAAGAACGCAGCTCATTCAGTTGTTCGGGGAAATCTTCCCCTGTGCTGTGCAGCCCTCGCCGCAATGCTCTCATTGCAGGTTGATCCGTGCCAGGAGCTCTGCCAAGTCCCAAATCAATTCGCCCCGGGTAGAGCGACTCTAAGGTTCCAAACTGCTCCGCAATCATGAGTGGAGCATGGTTAGCCAGCATAATACCACCTGAACCGACCCGAATCTTGTGGGTATGTGCAGCCACATGTCCGATGATCACAGAAGTAGCAGCGCTGGCAACCGCCTGCATATTATGATGCTCCGTTAGCCAATAGCGTCGGTATCCCCATTGCTCAGCATGCTGGGCAAGATCCACCGTATCACGAAAAGAATCGGCAGGAGTACCGCCTTCAATGACAGGTGCAAGATCTAATATAGATAGTGCAACATCCCGCGTGGTCATTTTATATAAACCTCCTGTCAAACTATTATTTTACGTATTTCTTTCAACGCCTTAATTCTTTGACCTATCAATTGATGCATCAACTATAATAATGCGTCGTCTTATGAATTGCAAATAATTTTAATTTTTAGTATTTATCAAAAAATAGTTTACTTTTACGATTAGCTCGTCTATCATGCTCTTATGTGGATAATGATTATCCATGTTAGCCTGGTTATAACATATTGAGGTGATTGCTAGTGCATATGAAAACAGGTGTCGAACAATCTGTCTACGCTCTCCTTCTGCTCACGATGCTACCGGACAAAGCCGTTTTACCTGGAGAGGCCATTAGCCAGCAGTTAGGCGCTTCACCTACTTATTTTCATAAGCTGTTACGAAAATTGGTTAGCTCTGATTTGATTACTTCTGTACCTGGTGTCAAGGGCGGATTCAAATTAAAGAAAAAACCTGAGGATATACGAGTATTTGATATTTATCTGGCGATTGAGGGACAGCAAACCCTCTATTCTTCCAGCGGTATATACAACGATATGCTTGAATTAAAGAAAGACGATCAGTGCTGTTTACTGGCAAATTTGATGGAAGAAGCAGAAGCCTCCTGGAAAGCCGTTCTGAAAAGAGAAACCATCGCGTCACTCTCTGCTGACTTTTTTAAAGAAGGATATGATGCGAAAATTACTTCTTTGAAGAACTGGATTCAAGAAAAAATGGTCTTGTAAAGAACTTCAAAAACAGAAAGGGATATGAACATGAATGATTATTTAGTAAAAGCTCTTGCCTATAATAACCAGGTGCGGGCTTATGCTGTGAGAACAACGGAAACGGTAAGTGAAGCCCAGCAGCGTCATTATACCTGGCCAACAGCATCGGCTGCATTGGGACGTTCCATGACGGTGGGCGTGATGCTGGGAGCTATGCTTAAACATGAGGATAAACTGACGATTCGGATTAACGGTGGAGGGCCCATCGGCACTATTCTTGTCGGTACCAACGCCAAAGGAGAAGTTAGAGGTTATGTAAAAAATCCGCAAACCCATTTTGAGCTTAATCAGATCGGGAAATTAGATGTCGCCAGAGCCGTAGGAACAGATGGAGCGCTGATTGTATCCAAAGATATCGGCCTAAAACAACCATTTGTTGGACAAGTCCCTCTCATATCGGGTGAACTGGGCGAGGATTTCACCTCTTATCTCGTTCAATCCGAACAAATTCCTTCTTCTGTGGGAGCAGGGGTTATTGTTAACCCGGATAACTCCATTCAGGCGGCTGGAGGTTTTATTATTCAGCTGATGCCGGGTACACCGGAAGAGGTTATCAGTTTTATCGAGAGACGGATTGAGAGCATTCCGAGCATCTCCGCAATGGTCATGGAAGGTCTTACGCCAGAGCAGATTCTGGTCCAGATTTTGGGAGAAGGCAACATGAACATACTGGAAACCATGCCTGTACAATTTCATTGTCCCTGCTCAGAAGAACGAGTTACCAATGCCATTATCAGCTTAGGGAATCAGGAAATAGAAGACATGATTCGTACCGATGGACAAGCTGAAGCCCATTGCCATTTTTGTAACGCACATTACCACCTTACCAAAGAAGATCTCGAAAACATGCTGGAAACAAACATCATTTAAATACGAGCTGTTCCCAAAAGTAGTTTTAGCTACTGGGGAACAGCTCTTTTCTTTCTCAATGCTTTCGATGGATGGTTTCCTTGGCCAAAAACGGTAGACTTGTTTATGACGCAAGTGTTAATGTTATATTATTCCAATTACATGAGGTGAGATGCACTATGTTCGAAAAAGATACGCATGAAATTCTGGCTTATTATGATGGCGGTGCAGAAATAGGCAGATTAGAGCGAGGCATCGGAAAAATAGAGCTGGAAAGATCAAAAGAAATCATTTCCCGTTATCTCAGCAAGTCCACTCATGTTATTTATGATATCGGCGGCGGTGTAGGGGTCTACTCTTCGTGGCTGGCAGAACTGGGATATGAAGTTCATCTATTCGATCTCTCTTCGCAAGCCATTGAATTCGCTCGTCAGCAGCAACTGAATAAACCCATCATCAGCAAGCTGGAAATCGCAGATGCCAGAAATCTTGATCGTAAAGATGAAAGCGCGGACATCGTGCTATTGATGGGACCTTTATATCATTTAACAGAACAGAAGGAAAGAGTAAAAGCACTGCAAGAAGCAGCGCGTGTCTTAAAGAAGGGGGGAACGCTGATTACTTCGGCTATTTCCAGGTTTGGCTCGCTACTGTGGGGGCTATCGGTGTACGGCGAGTGCAATACCATTGTGGAGGAAGATGCGTTCATGGATATGGTCAGACAGGAGTTAACAGATGGTCAGCATGTACGACCGGCGGCTTATCCCTCTTTTATCACACGCTCCTACTTTCATACACCGGATGCCTTGCGTGCAGACTGGCAGGCGGCTGGATTGCAGGAGCCTCGTGTACTGGGTGTCGAAGGCCCCGTCTGGATTGCACCCGGATTTGAAGAGAAATGGGCCATTCCTTCTCATCGCAGACGTTTGCTGGATATAGCACAGCAGGTTGAGGAGCAGGATTCTGTCATCGGCATGAGCCCGCATATGCTTGCGGTAGGTATCAAGTAAAAAGACGAGCCAAACAGGCTCGCCTCTGTATCATTCTAGATTACTGCTCCAAACTTTCCAATACGGTTTTAATTTCGCTGTTCAAACTAAGTGCATTATAAATCGCAGTCAAGGCTTCAGCACGTGACGCATGATACTTAGGTCCAAATTGACTCGTACTTATACCCGAAAGCACACCGGCTTGTGCTAATTGTTTAATCGTATCAGCCGCAAAAGAAGCGGACAAGTCGGTGAAGCTTTTTTCATTCGAGGTGTCCTTTTTCAATCGGTCTACATCCAAGATCCGCGCCAAAATGACAGCCATTTCTTGACGGACAATTGTTTGATCCGGTTTAAAAGTACCATCCTCATAACCGTTTAATACTCCAGCTGCGGTCAATTTTGTTATGGCAGCCTGCGCCCAGTGATCCCCAATATCGTTCAAAGCCACAGGCTGATTTCCACCACTAATATTGAAGATTCTAGAAATGATAGCAGAAAACTCCGCACGGGTAATTTCACCATCAGGTCTGAAACTGCCATCCTTATATCCATTTACGATACCCAGCTTAGAAAACGTGTCGACCGTCTTTTCTGCCCAATGTCCTTGTAGGTCTGAAGGTTTAACACTAGTAGAAGAATTTAAAGCAGATTCTGCTTTGGACTTTATATTCTGCAGTACTTTGTTGTCTGCAACCACTACGTTACTGTTGAATATGTCTTGCACAGGAGCAGTTGGCCCAGTCACCAATTCTTCAGATACAGATACAGGTACAGTTACTGGTTCTTTAGATACAGTCACCGATGGAGATGATACAGCTGATGTTGCCGTATTGTTGCTGGAATCTTCGCTAGAACGGTCCCTGTTTCGATGCCCAGACCCGCCGCCACTGGAACTACTGGAATCACTGCCAGCATTATTGGGTGCGGGAGCAGCAACAGCTGTTACGGTAACTGGAACATTAAAGCTATATCCGCTGTATGTGGCGGAAATTACCGTGTTCCCTTCTGAAAGTGCTCTAATCTCTCCCTGAGTAACCGTAGCGACATTCGCATTGCTGGAAGTCCAAGTTGCTTCTTCACTGACATCAATCTCTGAAGAGTCCGATTTTACAACTTTTGCTATAGCCTGTTCTGTACCCCCTACCAGCATTTGACCATTATTGATAGAAACACGCAATTCCGTGTGACTATCATCTGTTGGTATCGGATCTGGTGTTGGCACCGGATCTGGCGTTGGCACCGGATCTGGTGTTGGTACTGGATCTGGCGTTGGTATCGGATCTGGTGTTGGTACCGGATCCGGCGTTGGTACTGGATCCGGCGTTGGTACCGGATCTGGTGTTGGTACCGGATCTGGTGTTGGTACCGGATCTGGTGTTGGTACTGGATCTGGTGTTGGTACTGGATCTGGTGTTGGTACTGGATCTGGTGTTGGTACTGGATCTGGTGTTGGTACTGGATCTGGTGTTGGTACCGGATCTGGTGTTGGTACCGGATCTGGTGTCGGTGCTGGGTTGATAGTGAATGCAACGGTAGCTGTTGAACTCTTCGCATCTAATGCTCCGTTCGTTGTACCGTCATCAATCACAGTATAATCAAAACTTGCCGGGCCCTGGTAGCCTGAATTCGGAGTGAATAGTACAACCGCTCCGTCTAGAACTACCGTCCCACCTTGTGCATTTTCTACCGATGCGATGCTCAGATGTTGTAAGCTCTCGTTGACAGGGCCTGCCGTGTCGTTTGCTAAGAGTTCATCAATAGCGATAGATTGTGCCCCTGCATTGGCCGATAACGATGGTAGTGTATCATTCACAGCTATCGGACTGTTGTTTACCTCACTCACAGTGATTTTGGCTTGGTTCGGCTCGCTGATCCCTGTTCCACTCATATCTAGTGATGATTGTACGTCGAAACTGAAATGATCACCTGACGGAGAGTTAGCATAAAGATTTGGCGTAAATTTAAGCCCTGCTTCGCCATCCGCTACAGAAATAAATTGACCATCTCGGATTTCCATTACCCCATCATTTTTATAGAGGGTTCCACCAATAATGTTTGAGATTCTAAAGTACGACACGTCAGATCCATCCACTTGATTACGAGTAATGATCAAACCGTCAAAGCTTTGTTTGTCTTCCTCTGTCAAAGCATCAGTCACGTTAGGGACATCAGCGACGGAATTTACTGTAAAAGAGGCTTGCTTGACCACCGACTGCGGGACTGAGACGCCGTTCGATGTTCCATTATCGGTGACGATAAAAGAGAAGCTAGCGGTTCCATTAAAATTCGGCTGAGGTGTAAAAATTACATTTGTTCCATCTAAACGTACAGCCCCTCCTGCGATTCTGCTGACTGAGGATATCGTTAGGTGTTGACCATTCTCATTCGGACCGGCAGACGCATGCGCAAGCAGTTCTGCAAAAGGAATTGTCCGCTCTCCTGAGTCTTCTGTAATGGAGGATAGCGTTTCGTCTTGCGCTGCCGGGGGATCGTTTACTTCCGTAACATGGACAACAGCCTTAGTGGCATCGCTCAGTCCATTACCCGTTGCACTCTGAGCCGCCTGCACATCAAAAGAGAAGGTATCTCCCACTGCGTTGTTGGCGTTTGCCATAGGCACAAACCTCACGCCATCCCTAGCTTCTGCTGCTGTGATAAACGTTCCGTTGGAAATCTCGGTGATACCATCGCTATGATACAGCCTGCCTCCGATAATGTTCGTAATTTGATAATGTGTCACTACCGTTGAATCTTGCGGGTTGGGTGTAATGGTTATATTGGATGTTGGGATATCTTCCTCAGTAGTTACAGCAGCTACCTCAGGCATTTTAGACGAAACAGCTGGGGCTGATGTTTCCAATATCAACTGGGGAATATCTACGCCGTTGTCGTCGGCTGAATATGTAATTTCCGAATAGTCTCCAGGGTTCCCTGCTTCATTAGCAAGCAATGCAAATGAGACCATACCATCCGTCTGTTGTTGTACAAAATGGGTAACATCAAAATCAACCCATCCTACTTGAAGGTCTGAGCCTGTTTTCGTATCCGAAGGCTGATCCAGCGGGTTTAGCGGAAAAGCTCCGCTGCTCCAAACATCAGCAGTCGATCCATACACGATCAAAAAAGGATTCTGGTTAGAGCTGTAGCTGATAGAAGAGATATGAATACGCAAGGTTGCCTTCGTTACAACCTTCCCAGTCAGCTCGGGCATTTTAAACTGAATCGCTGATCTGTAATATCCTAACACTGCATCCGAAGATCTGCCAACATAGTTTTCTGGTGCATCCATCCAAACGTCGGCAGACTTGCTCCATGTTCCATCTTGGATTAATTTGGGCTGTTCGGTTGGTGCCGCACCAGCATCCGCCACTAAAATTGCCGATGAAAAGATTAGTGATACTGCTGTTAATGCACATGTGAATCGTTTAGTAGACTTGCAAAAATGCATACCTTTCCTCCTGTTGAAATAAATCTATGATTGCTGCTTGATATTATACAATTTCGTCACTGAACAAATTCTGAACAATTGCATTTTATCCTTCTATTCAACCAGCTCAGCAAGAATACGAGCAATTTGCCCGCTGTTTATTCAGTTGAATGGCTTCCGTGGATGAGCTATTGTAAGGATAGGATACTTTTGCCAGATAAACAACTTACAGGAGGTCGTTTTTCTTGATGATCCTTGAACTGGTGGGCTTTATTTCTACTGCTGTCTTATCTACGTTTTTTTCCTTTCGATACCGCTTGTGGAGACAACTATAGTGAGAAGTGAACAAGAGATGCTGCATACCATTCTCCAATTTGCTCAAGAAGATGAACGGGTACGTGCCGTGATTATGAATGGTTCACGCGCCAATCCACATGCTCCACGAGATATTTTTCAGGATTATGACATCGTCTTTCTCGTATCTTCCATGGACAGCTTTATTCAGGAACGTCACTGGATTCGCCGCTTTGGAGAATTGATCATTATGCAGACACCCGATGAGCATGTGGAGCCTACTGTGACGTTCCGTGATCGCTTTGCTTTTCTCATGTTATTTACGGATGGCAATCGCATTGATCTTACCCTCTGCCCTGTGACTAACATCGCCAATTGGCCCCGAGACAGCTTAAGTGTACTGCTGCTGGATAAAGACGACCTGGTGGAGCCTTTCCCACCGCCAAGTCTTCAGGCTTATAAGACGATCCCTCCAACCGCCCAAACCTATGCGGATTCCTGCAACGAATTCTGGTGGGTCAGTACTTATGTGGCTAAAGGATTATGGCGACATGAGCTTCCCTATGCCAAATTCATGTTGGATCGACCTGTAAGAGATGCGCTTCACTTCATGCTGGAATGGCATATGGGTATACAAACTAACTTCACGGCAGATCCAGGTAAGCAGGGAAAATATTTCGAGAAGCACCTTGAGCCTGAACATTGGACGGCCTACATCCAAACATTTGCGGATGCAGATTATGAACATATGTGGCAGTCTCTTTTTATCATGGGTAATTTATTTAGAGAAGTTGCCCAGAAGGTGGCGAACCATTATGGTTATAGATACCCGATTGAGGTCGATCAACGTGTAACAAACTATCTCTATCACGTAAAAGCTCTCCCTGCAGATGCAACGGGCATCTATTAAAGAAAAAAACCAGTCGGGCACTTGATTTACATGTGCTAGCCTGGTTTTTTATACTCTAACATTATTTGACCTATATACGTTTGGAATCTGCTGTCCCCTAATATTAGTTTTCGGTCAGCACCCGGTCGCCTCTGCTCGCAGGCTGAGAGATAACCAAAAATTCAACATCCTCACTCGTTTCATTAAACATTTGATGAGGCACCATAGGAGGAACCTCACACCCTTCCTGAGATCCTAATTGGATGCGTTCACCATCCACTTCAAGTACCGCTGCACCTGATAAAATAAAGAAAAATTGGCGCGCATGATGATGATAATGTCTGACTTCATGTGTATTTCCCGGCATGCGCTCATGAATAATACTCAAATCATCATTTTTCACCAAGCGCCAACCATCACATTGTTCTCCCCATATATAATGTTCAGCATTATGTTTACTTATTTTCAAATTGACTCCCCCTTTGTAGTTACAGTTTTATTGTAAATCTGGATTCACTGAGCTACAATCTTAATTATAAAAAACGATAGAACCCATGTAAAAAAACTCTGAGTCCGACCATTTTTAGATATCCGCCTCGATAATTTCCTCCAACTTAATCCAGCTAAAATCCTCTTCCCCACGAGATAGCTTCACTTCTCGCCGACTTGTGTTAATCACTGTAACCAGTCCGCGCAGCTCCTCATCATCAAACGGATTAAACACTCTTAGTGTAATAGGCTTCCGTTCGTTATAGGATACGATAATGGCCTGTTCAATCTGCTGTATCTCCTGATCGTCCAGTGTCGGCTTGCCGCGTCTTCCCTGCTCCTTCATCAGTCTTACATATGCCTCCCGATGCTCAGGCAAAATCATACGCGAGCTTTCCCATATGCCATTTCCTTCAAGCTTTTTCCCCATCGTGAGCCCCTCCTATGCTGTTCTGGTTACCGGATGCCATGCCAATACATGATCTAATCGAAAAACACGTGGCTGACCAGTTTGCAAACAGGTGGCCCGGATTAAACCATTCTGCACACGATGCACCTCTATCTGCCGATGAGACAGTTTGCCCTTTCGGTCCATATACACGATTTCCACGATCTGTCCCACATATTTCTCCAGCATCATCCTTCACTCCTCATCAGAACGTTTGTTTGTATTATATGCGAACATGCGTTTGATTATCAATGTAAAAAAATCCCCTGAGGGAGTTGCCTCTCTCAAGGGATTTAAAACTCATAGGTGGACAGCTTAATATCCTCTTTATTCAAATCTTTCAGCGGATACACAGGGCCATTCCAATAAGTCAAAATATTAAGTGGCTCATTAGTACCATGCTCCTTTAAAGTGTGAGATAATTCGAGCAATACATGTGGAAGTTGATAAGAGCTTGTTAAAAATTGATATTCTTCTGGACTTTCGCAGTCTTCTGCTCGATAAAATACAAAGTAACCCTCGGTATAATCCCCAATGAGTACAATATAACGAGCAAGAAACATAATTTCACCATTGGCAAACGGAATGGAAAATGTCGAAGCAGAAATTAAATCTGTCTCTAATGCCTCTATACGAACGGTGAGTTCATTGTTTAGAGCATCCATTTTTCCCCTTTGTTCACTGATGAGGTGTTCATAATTTACAGGAACAAGCCCCCCACTCTTGATCGTAGCGATCAGTTCATCTATAAATACTTTTTGAGACAATACTCGATTGCTCATCCTATTCATCTCCATATTCGTGAAAAATAAGCATGAAACTCCCGCTTCAATATGTTCAATATTATGTATTAAAAGCTTGATTCATTAATTATCCAGCATTTTTGTGACGGCATTCACGACCCTTTCCATCTCAAATGGCTTCACAATAAAATCTTTTGCCCCTGCCTTAAATGCTTGTATAATTGCTTCCTGCTGACCCAAAGCGGAACACATTAAGATATTGGCTTTAGGATCAAGCTCTACAATCTTTTTAACAGCCTCAAGCCCATCCATTTTAGGCATATTAATATCCATGGTAATTAAATCTGGTCGAAAGTGTGCATATTTCAAAACTGCATCATATCCATTTTCCGCTTCTGCAATAACAGAGTGACCTAAATCCAACAGAATATCCTTAAGCACAGAACGCATAAATAAAGAATCATCCACTATTATAACTGTTGCCAAGTTAACCTCTCCAATCCGTTGTCATATGATATGCACGCCCAAACTTCAATATCGGTGAAAAAACTAGTTATATTAATAGAAAGAATCTGTAAAAAGAAAAACGCTACCATTGAATTATAAAAGGAATTTGAAACTAGCTACTACAGCATTAATTTCAATAAAAACGTTTCGCAATGACGTAAATCATTCCTGTAGTATAAAGATTACAAAGTACTAGGTATTCAGTGAACCCTTAGCACTATGCAGGCGAATTCAAAAGTAGAAGAATCATTGGGCCAACTCCTTAAACAGATATAAAAAAAGACATCGGTATCATGCCGACATCTTTTTTTAAACTATTCGTTTAAAGTTTGCTTATTCATTCAGAGCTTTTTTCAAAGCCTCCAGATTGTTTTTCATCACACCAAGGTAATCCAGATTCTTCTGCTTGTCTTCATCCGTCAGTCCTTCAAGCGGATTCAGCACATCCGTTTTCGAACCAATTTCAGTAGCTACGGTTTCAGCAACCTTCGGATCAACCAATGTTTCAAAGAAAATCGTCTTCACATTATTTTCTTTAGCAAACTTGATAATACCTGCCAACTTGTCCGGCGTAGGCTCTTGCTCTGGAGATAATCCGGCAATTGACACTTGGGTCAGACCATATTGCTTAGCCAAATAGCTAAAAGCAGCATGCTGCGTAATAAAGTCTTTGCGTTTTACATCTTTCAGACCCGTTTTGAATTCAGTATCCAGTTCTTTCAGCTTAGCAATATAAGCATCAGCGTTTTTCTCATAGTCCGCTTTGTTTGTAGGATCGGCTTTTATAAGCCCTGCTTCTATAGCTTCTACTTCTTTCTGAGCTAAGACTGGATCAAGCCATACATGAGGGTCCAGCACATGATCGTGATCATGGCCTTCCTCTGCGTGTGCTTCTTCTCCTTCTTCCTCCTCGGCAGATCCTTCCATCAGGTTCAACCCTTTGCTTGCTTCAACTACTACACGCTTATCATTCGATGCGCTGCTCAAAGCCTGTTCTGCCCAACCTTCGACGATCCCGTTATATACAAATACGTCAGCATCCTTAACCTGTGCCATATCTTTGGCGCTTGGCTCCCAATCATGCGGCTCAGCACCGGCAGGAATCAACGCGGTTACGTTAGCATGATCTCCGGCAACTTGCTTGGTGAATTCATACATCGGATAAAAAGTGGTGACTACATTCAGATTTTTACCACTGTCCGCTGTTTGTGCCGGATTAGGTTCGGTTTGGGATGCATTCGTGGCTGCATGATCAGATTTAGCTCCGCAACCGGCCAAAATAAGTGCTAGCCCCGCGGATAATACAAATGATTTTTTGAACCATGTATTCATATTCATAACTCCTTATGTGTTAGTTTTTATAAACTCACTGACCTGCCGCATTCTTACGTCGGGAAGCCTGTTGCTTGCCAAGCTTACGGACCAGCTTTTGAATACTAGCTCCTACGATCAGGAATAATAATAGCACCATAGCAATCGTCCCACCTGGGGGTGTACTGAGTTCATATGATGCGGTTAATCCCATAAATACGCCGATCAATGCGGTGATCATGGATATCCAGATAGCTGCCGCGAAGCTCGGTGCAATTCGAATCGCCAGCGCAGCAGGCAACACGATTAGTGAGGAGACAAGCAGTACACCGACAATCGGCATGGCTGCGGCTACAATCATCCCAGTCAAAATACTAAACGCAAACGAGATAGACTTGACAGGAAGACCATTGGTCTTTGCCGTTTCTTCATCAAAGGTAATCTGGTACAAAGGCCGTCGGAACACGAAAAAGAAAATACCTCCAATGACAGCCACAACGATCATCAACATCAGCTCGGTCTGATTGACGGCTACTACCGAACCAAACAAATAAGCGGAAAAGCCTTTGTTAATGCTCTGATTCAGATTCATTAAAATAACAGCCGTTGAGAGGCCACCTACCATAATAATAGCCACAGAAATCTCACTATACGTTTTATAAGATCTGCGGACGTACTCAACAATAATCGCACCGATCACCGCAACAATAAATCCAGTTATCGTCGGGTTAATCCCTAAATAGGCACCTGCCGCCACCCCTGCCAGCGATACATGCGATAGCATGTCCGCCATGAGAGCCTGACGCCGTAGCATCAGGTATACTCCAAGCACCGAGGCCAGCAGTGCAATTACCCCACCGGCACAAAATGCCCGCTGCATGAAGTCGTAGTGCAGCATTTCCATCCGCCATCTTCCTTCCTTTCAAGCTCAATAATACGATCCAAATAATGTTGTACTTCCGATAGTCCATGGGTAACCATGACTACAGTTCTTCCATATTCCTTAACCTGCTGATTCATCAGATCGTAGAAGTGATGTCGGCTTTCCTGATCCATTCCGGTCGTGGGCTCATCCAGAATGAGCAAATCCGATTCCTGAGCAAGTGCCCTTGCCACACAAATACGCTGCTTCTGTCCACCAGACAATTCGCCGATTTTGCGGTGCCGTAAATCCCACATCCCTACTTGACGAAGCGCCTGCTCTGTCAGATCATGATCCTCAGCCCGCATCCGGCGCAGCCAAGAGCCATGAGTATATCTACCCGAACGGACAAATTCCAGGATGGTACTTGGAAATCCTCCATTGAAGGCAGCAATTTGTTGTGATACAAATCCGACAACGAGCTTTTTACCTTCACCTGTACGGTCGGACATAAACACTTTGCCCTTCCAAGGCTGAAGTAAACCGAGCAGCAACTTGAGCATCGTCGATTTGGAAGCACCGTTGGGTCCAGTGATCGCCACAAATTCTCCGGAAAAAATTTCAACATTGGCATCTACCAAGTTAGGAACATCTCCGTAGCCAAATGTGACCTGTTCCAATGAGGCCAATAACATGACGCAAATCTCCTTTTCCTTTAAAAAGCCTGGAGCCATCTGAGCGGTCATCATAGCGCAGATTCTCCAGGCCGTTTATGATCATTAAACCATCTACCGTAATTATTACGATTTGGTAATAAAAAAATAAGCGCTTGATAAACGTAACCTTTACGCATTAGCAAGTTTAACAGTTTAGGCAAGGTTCGTCAATGTTTTGGCAACTCTTTTGTTTGTTTATTTCACTTTGTCCGGGTACAAGCCTGCTGCCAAGGTTTTCAGTGCAATCGGTGCTCGCACACCTTCAGCCGCTGCGGATAGAGGCAGCACCACAAATCGTTTGTTTTTGATCGCTTCGACACCAGCCAGCGCGGGCTTGCTCAACAGCAGCTTTTCTTTATCCGCCAGTGAAGTATCTCCGTAGTCGAGAATAATAATAACATCAGGGTTGCGGTTCACGACCTCTTCCCAGCTTACTTCCGTAAAACTTTTATCGATATCATCAAAAATATTTTTCGCCTTCACACTTTTAATCAAAGACGTCAGATAATTGTTGGCAGCCGTAAATGGCTTGTCTTCGCCGCTGTCATAAACAAAAACCTTGGGTGCCCGTTCAACCGTGCCAATTTGAGTCTGAATGGACTGCACTTGTGCACGAATGTCATTTACCAGTTTTTCTGCACGCTCCTCAACCCGGAAAATACGTCCAATATTTAGTATATCCCGATATACATCTTCTAATATAGGACCCGGCTTATTGGAGGATTCCTGTACATAGGTTTGCACGCCCTGTTGGGCAAGCTCCTCACGGGAACCCAGATTTTTATCATTAAAGGCACTCTTCCAGCCCGCATAGGCAAAATCCGGTGCAGCTGCCATAAACACCTCTTTGGACGGATATTGTTTGGCTAGAACCGGGATTTTATCATATTGAGTCTTATATTTCGGTAAAATCTGATCATCCAAATAGGCGGTTCCTACCATGGAAGATTCCAGTCCAAGGGCCAGCATAACTTCTGTCGCATGCTGGTTCAATGTAACCGCACGTTTGGGCGCTTCGGGAAATACCATTTTTACACCCATGTTCTCAATCTCTACTGCCTTCTCTTGGGTTGTTGATTGCGATGCATCAGATTGCTGCCCGTTTGCAGATGAATTTGTGGTTTGAGCCGTGTTTCCTGCTGCGCAGGCCGATAATAACAGCATCGCCAAAGCTAGCATAACCAGCGGTAATGCGGGTTTGCTACATTTATTCATATGTAACGTCTCCTCTTTCATTCACAGTTTTATCTTACCTTATCGAATCACCATTCTGCCTGTTAATGTCATAGATGGTCTCCACCTCTAAGAGAATCCGGTAAAAAGGTAATACTCGGTTTCCCGGTTTTCGGATGAATGCGAATTTCTGTTTCCACCCCGAATACACTGCGTAGCAGGTCAGGCTGAAGCACATTCTCTGTTATGCCGGAGGCTACCACCTTGCCTTCTTTTAATACATACAATCGGTCACAATAACATGCCGCCAAATTTAAATCATGCAGTGCAGCTAAAGCAGTGATCTGAAGTGTTTTGACCAAATCGAGAATTTGCAGCTGATACCGGATATCGAGATGATTTGTCGGCTCGTCCAAAATGAGAAATTTCGCTTGTCCGGCCAAAGCCCTGGCGATCAATACCCGTTGCTTTTCACCGCCCGACAGGGTACCAAACCCCTGATCCGCTTGAGCATTCATGCCTACCCGCTCCAGCGCCTGCTCAACCAGCTCATGATCGAAGACAGTATCTGCTTCCAGCAGTTTCTTATGAGGATGGCGGCCCATCAGGACGATGTCCCGTACTGAAAAATCAAACGTTTGGGGCGCATCCTGACTTACCACTGCCATTTGTCGTGCTGTCTCTTTGTACTTCATCCGTAGTAAATCCCGGCCATCCAGCGTCACCAAACCACTGTCAGGCCTTAACACCCGATACATATTCTTAAGCAACGTTGATTTGCCGCTGCCATTCGGACCGATCAGCCCGACCAGCTCTCCCGTTTTTACCTGGAGACTGATACCGTCGATCAATCGTTTATCGTGAATACTGAAGGTCACGCATTCGACTTCTATATTCATTTTTCGCCTCCAAACGAGTAGGAACTGCGCCGCAGCAGCCACACAAAAAAGGGTCCGCCACACACAGCCGTTACAATACCAATCGGCAGCTCCTGTGGAGCTAGCACGAGCCGGGCACATACGTCTGCCCACACGACAAAGATAGCTCCCGAAAGCAGGCTGACAGGCAGGACACGCCGATGATCCGATCCCACTATTAGCCTAACGATGTGTGGAATCATAAGCCCGACAAAACCAATCGAGCCACTCACTGATACGACTGCCCCGGTTAAAAGGGAAGCGACAACAACCAATAATATACGGAACGCCTGCACGTTCACACCGAGCGTTACGGCGGCTTCTTCTCCTGTCAGCAAAGCATTCAATGAACGGCATCGGGTCAAAAGGACAGCCGTTCCCACGGCTATAATAAGGCTTGGAATGAAAAGCGTATCCCATTGAGCGCCTGCCAGACTTCCCATCATCCAATACATCGCGTCACGGATGCCTTTTTCATTCGGGGCCATCGTAACGATAAAGCTAGTCACAGCCGACAGCATCATAGATACCGCCACCCCTGCCAACAGCAAGCGGGTCGTCGATATCCGTCCGGCCACACGAGCCAACGCAAACACCATAAGCATCGCAGCTAGAGAGCCTATAAAAGCAGATATGGGCAGTGTAAGTCGTCCCAAAAATCCAAAAGCTCCAAACACAATAACTAACGTCGCAGTCACTGAAGCACCCGACGAGACTCCTAGAATATAGGGGTCCGCTAACGAATTGCGAATTAATGCCTGTATAGCCGCTCCGGTAACAGCAAGTCCTGCTCCCACGACAACACCTAGCAGCACACGCGGAAAGCGAATTTCCCAGACGATATATTGCTCTGGTTTGGTCCATGTCACGGGTATCCACTGATCCAGCCAGGGCAGATGGGACAGCGCAATTCGCCATACTGTCCCTGGGGCGACAGCCACAGGACCCAGCATGACCGCAAGTGTAACTGACAGCACCAGTCCCGTAATTAATAACAGCAGAATTGTTGTAAATCTCCATGGAGGCTTCCCTGCTAGATCAGCTCGAGAATGAGGCTTGGATGAATAAACGCTATTTGTTCTCGAAATCATGAACTAGCCAGTGGCTTTGCAGCCGCTTCAAGCTTTTTCAATCGTTCCCCGATCTCAGAAGCAGAGAAATTCTCGCCCATGATCACCACTACATCGTTCACTGGCTTTTGCGGTCGGATCGGGATGATTTCTAGCTCACGATAGGCAAATTGAAACATCATTTGACCCTCCGATTCCAAAAATCGCACGATTCCTTTGGCCCGGTAAATTTCAGCAGGCAAACTGCGGAACAACTGTTCAAACTCGGAGCGTGACACAGGTTGTCCAAAAAAATGCGTATGAACAACTACATGGTCGTAGGAATGATAATGCTCTCCGTGTTCATGTTCAAGGTCGTGATGCTCGGGCTCATGATAGTCATAAGGATGATGGCCTGTATGATCATCATGACCATACGTGTGAAAATGAGCTTCCGCATGCTGATGATCATTCGCGATATCGACTGTGGACTCCTTTTGCCGCGAAACATCCATCTGTTTCTCTCCTTGAATGGAGAAAAAGGCACCCAAATCTACGTCACTACGCTCCGTGCTTACAGTCAAAGCATAAGGATTTAATTCTTTTACAAGGGCCTGTACTTTTTGCAATTCTCCCGCAGCCAATAAATCAGTCTTGTTAATAATCAGTTTGGAAGCACATCGCAGCTGATCCTGCATCAAACGAAACGACTTGCAACTCTCACTACCCAAGGAGAAATCCAGAAATTGACGCGCATCCACGACCGTGATAACAGATTGTAAAACCATAGAAGAATATATGGAGGCATCTGTCACTGCATCTACAATCTCCATTGGATTAGCCACTCCGGTACATTCTACAATAATCACATCTGGCTTATATTCCTCGGCAAGATTCATGAGCTCGACGCCCAAATCTCCGCGAATGGTACAGCATATACAGCCACTGAGCATTTCCTTCATGGGGGCTTGGTCGTTCACCAAACTGCCGTCCAGATTAACATCACCCAACTCATTCATCAGAATAGCTGGCTTGAGCCCCTGCTCCTTGTAGTAAGCCAGCGCATGCTGAAGAAGAGTTGTTTTCCCGCTGCCCAAAAATCCGGATAAAACAACAATCGGTATCATATAATCCTCCTTGTCTTTACAGCACTAATATGGATCGTACCGTAAAAGTTTTCTTCTTGCAATCATTTATCGGATTTTAATCGTAATAATTACTATTACCGAACATAAATATATATGACCACGCTTTTAATTGTCAATATAGGAGGTGATTCAAGCATAATCCTACGGCATGATTGTCCCAACACAGGCATAGGATGTAGATAAGAACCCTTATTCCCAAGGAGATGTGGAATGAAAAACCGTACGCTGTTGAAGATGCTGCCTTTTATGATTCCGTTTGCCTTTCTCATCCCTGTGCTTATTACGCTATCTCCTCAGTGGCTTCGTTTGTTAGATATAGGGCAGCTGCAGTCATTAAAGACGGTATTTATGGGTATTTTTCTGGAGGCTGTTCCGTTTCTCCTGATCGGTGTGCTTGTTTCATCCCTTTTACAGTGGCTTGTACCGGAGACATGGATTCGTAAAATAGCGCCTGCCCATCCTGTGCCGGGTGTCCTGCTCGCCTCCTTGCTAGGTATGCTGTTTCCCATCTGTGAGTGTGGCATGATCCCTGTCGTTCGCCAATTAATGCTCAAGGGAATGCCTGCCTATATGGGTATCACTTTTATCTTAAGCGGACCTATTATCAATCCCGTAGTACTGGCTGCGACAATGATGGCTTTCCCTTCCCATCCTGAGGTCACTGTCGTTCGGATGGGTTTGGCCTTTGTCGTTTCCGCGACCATCGGATTGATCATATATGCCTTTGTGCGTGTGCATCCGCTCAAACGGTCTTTGCTCTCTTTTAACCAACAAAAGCTGAACAATCAGACTCATCGGCATAACCGCACATGGCGGGGATTTTTTGTACATGCTGGCGACGAGTTTTTAGACATGAGTAAATATCTCATTATCGGTGCATTATTGACAGCTTGTATCCAAACCTTTATCCCACGTGACGAAATGCTTTCGTTAAGCAATGGAACGGCTGGCTCGTACGCCTTTATGATGGGCTTTGCCTACGTGCTATCGCTATGTTCCACCTCTGATGCCTTTGTAGCTACTGCTTTTTCGCATACCTTTACACTGGGTCCGCTGGCAGCCTTTCTTGTACTCGGCCCGATGCTTGATTTCAAAGGCACACTCATGCTGCTCAGCACCTTTCGCACCAAATTTGTCGTGATCTTGGGCTTACTCATTATTTTACTCGTCCTGATGGGATCTATAGCTGCTGAATGGTTATTGGGGAGGTAAATACAAACGTGAATTCAACCTTTAGCATCCGCTGTCAATATGGCATGCGCTCCTTGCTCATGATCGGATTAGCTGTATACATCATCACATTACATCGCACAAGTGCACTTCATTACTACTTGGCTCCGCACATGCAAAAGCTGCTTTTACTCTGTCCTGTGCCACTCATATTCATCGCTTTGGCGATGGCATGGCACGTAATCGTGGGAAGCCGGGATGGTGAAGATGTATGCGATTGCGAACATCCTTTACCGCAAAGCTGGTTCAAAAAAACTCTCGTATATGGAATGCTGCTCATTCCGTTGCTGTTCGGATCACTGCTGCCCAATCAGGCGCTTGGCAGTGATATGGCAGCCAAAAAAGGTATGTCCTTCACCTATCCCAACCCGGATATACGACGAAAAACAGACATACAAACCACGAATACACCCGCAGCCTCCCTTTTATCCACTCCATCTTTCACACCAACTTCGCTCCCTCTAAAGGGAAAATGGAGTCAGGAAGCGCTGGATAAGCTGTTCGTTCCGCCCGATGAGTACAATGTAGAATTCGCCGAGCTGGCGAAACGTCTGTATCAGCAACCCATTATACAGATCCATCCGGAGATTTTTTCCGAAACTATAGGAGCGATCGAACTGTATAAGCACGCTTTTCAAGGAAAAAAAGTACAGGTGACTGGCTTTGTCTATAAAGACGACAACCTACCGGGTAAAGGTCTATTTGCAGTAGGAAGGTTCCTCGTTATGTGCTGTACTGCCGATGCCATGCCATTCGGGGTTATCGTCCAATCCCAGAACCCTCCGTCCTTTGACAAAGATACCTGGGTGACTATTGAAGGAACTCTGCATGCAACGCAAAAGGATGATGCACCCGTACTTGAAATTCGATCCGATAAAATAACGACTGTCAAGCAGCCAGAATCCCCTTATGTCTATACCCAAGCAGACTCGGTAGCAACCTATGATCGCTTGAATACGGCACACTAAACCCGCCAAGGAGGAAAAATGATGAACAAAGTTCCTGTTATATTAATCAGTGGTTTTCTTGGAAGCGGCAAAACGACACTACTTTTGCGGCTGTTAGCCTATACTCGTCAGATTCCTCTTCGTGCTGCTGTTTTAATGAACGAAATGGGCGAATATGATGTAGACAGCGCTATTATTTCAGAGGAAATGCCTGACGTAACAGTGGAAGGACTGCTAGAGGGGTGCATTTGTTGCAGCAAAAGAAATGAGCTGGCTGGCGCACTGCACACCCTGCTCAGCCAAGAGCCAGATGTGATCTTCATGGAGACCACCGGAGTAGCCAACCCCGAGCAGGTGCTGGAGGAACTTCGCTCCCCACTGCTGGCAGATCGGCTGTATCTGGTTCACGGCATCAGTGTGGTGGATGCTGAGCTGTTCCATGAATACAACAGCCGCTTCACTGCAGACAAGGAGCTGGTTCGGACTCTGCACGGACAGCTTCGCTCCGCCGACTTTATTGTTGTGAACAAAACGGATGTCGCAAATAGCCGTGAAGTGGCTAAGGTCGTCAAGAACATCCGCAAGCTCAACGATACGGCCAAGTTGCAAACTACTGAGTATAGCCGCATTGACCTTGAACCACTGCTGGAACCTGTCCTGACCTCCGTATGGGTTGACCCGAAACCTGTACAAGTATTTCAACATACATCGGCACAGATGCAGCCCAACGATGCAGAAGCATCGCCTATCCCAATTCCCGCTAAAGATAACGAAAGACCTTGCAATGCCTCCAGAAGTACCGCATTCAAAGTAATTTCTGCACACCGTCAAAACCACAGTCACGATCACGACCTCCCCCATTCCTTTTCCCGTCTGGAGAGCTTAACACTGCATCAATATTATCCTCAGCCATTGGAAAAGCAACGATTAGAAGACTTCCTGACTGGGCTAGGTTCCTCGCTGCTTCGTGCGAAAGGTTATTGTGTGCTTCCGCATGAGGGTACAATGCTTTTGCAATTCTCAGGAAGTCACTTGGAATGGCAGCCCACCGCACTTCCGGTGAGCCAGGGATATGTCACACTCATTGGAGAGCAGCTTGACAAAGCATCCATTACCGAGCAATGGGAACAGTGCTTCGTTTCGCTGTAGTCGACAGATTCGGCTCGAAATGAAATTTCCCTCCAAAATGTCTACGAAATTAAATTATAAAAGGCTGTTCCTTTGACCTTTAAAAGTCATGGAACAGCCTTTTTTTGTAACTATCATAAATTTGCATATACGCAGTATATACCTTATAGGATGTTATGTTGAATGATGGGAAAATAAAAAAAGCCGTCGAGGCATTCTCGACGACCTGAGTACGACTATGCAGAGTCATACTATTATTTGCTTGGCGGCGTCCTACTCTCCCAGGACCCTGCGGTCCAAGTACCATCGGCGCTGGAGGGCTTAACGGTCGTGTTCGGGATGGGTACGTGTGGAACCCCTCCGCTATCGCCACCAAACATGAATTTACACCGTAAATTCTTCCGTAAGCTTATTCGGTTCATCACGGATCGTGTGAATGAATAGCTATACGCTTGTCGTATGTACTTCTACATACCTTCAAGGTTACACCCTGAAAACTGGATCCGAAACTTCATTGCGTCTTATCTTAGGATAAGCCCTCGACCGATTAGTATTGGTCAGCTCCATGCATTACTGCACTTCCACCCCCAACCTATCTACCTCGTCGTCTTCAAGGGGTCTTACTAATTGGGAAATCTCATCTTGAGGGGGGCTTCACGCTTAGATGCTTTCAGCGCTTATCCCTTCCGTACATAGCTACCCAGCGGTGCTCCTGGCGGAACAACTGGTACACCAGCGGTACGTCCATCCCGGTCCTCTCGTACTAAGGACAGCTCCTCTCAAATTTCCTACGCCCACGACAGATAGGGACCGAACTGTCTCACGACGTTCTGAACCCAGCTCGCGTACCGCTTTAATGGGCGAACAGCCCAACCCTTGGGACCTACTTCAGCCCCAGGATGCGATGAGCCGACATCGAGGTGCCAAACCTCCCCGTCGATGTGGACTCTTGGGGGAGATAAGCCTGTTATCCCCAGGGTAGCTTTTATCCGTTGAGCGATGGCCCTTCCATGCGGTACCACCGGATCACTAAGCCCGACTTTCGTCCCTGCTCGACTTGTAGGTCTCGCAGTCAAGCTCCCTTCTGCCTTTGCACTCTTCGAATGATTTCCAACCATTCTGAGGGAACCTTGGGGCGCCTCCGTTACTCTTTAGGAGGCGACCGCCCCAGTCAAACTGCCCACCTGACACTGTCCTCGTACCGGTTCACGGTACCAAGTTAGAACCTAGATACGATCAGGGTGGTATCCCAAGGATGCCTCCCCTCAAGCTGGCGCTCAAGGTTCAACGGCTCCCACCTATCCTGTACAGATCGTACCCAAATTCAATATCAAGCTGCAGTAAAGCTCCATGGGGTCTTTCCGTCTTGTCGCGGGTAACCTGCATCTTCACAGGTATTAAAATTTCACCGGATCTCTCGTTGAGACAGCGCCCAAGTCGTTACGCCATTCGTGCGGGTCAGAATTTACCTGACAAGGAATTTCGCTACCTTAGGACCGTTATAGTTACGGCCGCCGTTTACTGGGGCTTCGGTTCATAGCTTCGCCCGAAGGCTTACCACTCCCCTTAACCTTCCAGCACCGGGCAGGCGTCAGCCCGTATACTTCGCCTTGCGGCTTCGCACAGACCTGTGTTTTTGCTAAACAGTCGCTTGGGCCTTTTCACTGCGGCCCCCTCGGGCTATTCACCCTACCGAGGCACCCCTTCTCCCGAAGTTACGGGGTCATTTTGCCGAGTTCCTTAACGAGAGTTCTTCCGCGCGCCTTAGAATTCTCTTCTCGCCTACCTGTGTCGGTTTGCGGTACGGGCACCTTCTCCTGGCTAGAGGCTTTTCTTGGCAGTCTGAGATCATGACCTTCGCTACTGTAATTTTCGCTCCCCATCACAGCCCAGCCTTAACGATGTGCGGATTTGCCTACACATCAGCCTCACTGCTTAGACGGACATCCATCAGTCCGCGTCACTACCCTACTGCGTCACCCCATCGCTCATCGCGGATTACGGTGGTACAGGAATTTCGACCTGTTGTCCTTCGACTACGCCTATCGGCCTCGCCTTAGGTCCCGACTTACCCTGAGCGGACGAACCTTCCTCAGGAACCCTTAGGCTTTCGGCGGATCTGATTCTCACAGATCTTTTCGTTACTCATACCGGCATTCTCACTTGAATGCAGTCCAGCGCTCCTTCCGGTACACCTTCAACCCGCATTCAACGCTCCCCTACCCCTGATGCAAAGCATCAAGCCATAGCTTCGGTGGTGTGTTTAGCCCCGTTACATTTTCGGCGCAGAGTCACTCGACCAGTGAGCTATTACGCACTCTTTCAATGGTGGCTGCTTCTAAGCCAACATCCTGGTTGTCTGTGCAACTCCACATCCTTTCCCACTTAACACACACTTGGGGACCTTAGCTGATGGTCTGGGCTGTTTCCCTTTCGACAATGGATCTTAGCACTCACTGTCTGACTCCCGGAACTAAATCTATGGCATTCGGAGTTTGACTGAGCTTGGTAACCCTTGCGGGCCCCGCACCCAATCAGTGCTCTACCTCCACGATTCTTCTTTCCGAGGCTAGCCCTAAAGCTATTTCGGGGAGAACCAGCTATCTCCGGGTTCGATTGGAATTTCTCCGCTACCCCCACCTCATCCCCGCATTTTTCAACATGCGTGGGTTCGGGCCTCCAGTGCGTGTTACCGCACCTTCACCCTGGACAGGGGTAGATCACCCGGTTTCGGGTCTACGTCCACGTACTCATTCGCCCTATTCAGACTCGCTTTCGCTGCGGCTTCAGCTCTTCACCTTAACCTTGCACGGGAACGTAACTCGCCGGTTCATTCTACAAAAGGCACGCCATCACCCATAGATCGGGCTCTGACTTCTTGTAAGCACACGGTTTCAGGATCTATTTCACTCCCCTTCCGGGGTGCTTTTCACCTTTCCCTCACGGTACTGCTTCACTATCGGTCGCCAGGGAGTATTTAGCCTTGGCAGATGGTCCTGCCGGATTCATACGGGGTTTCACGTGCCCCGCACTACTCGGGATCCGTCTCGGAGGGAACAAGTTTTGAACTACAGGGCTTTTACCTTCTCTGGCGGGCCTTTCCAGACCTCTTCATCTAACCGGTTCCTTTGTAACTCCATGTGAGACGTCCCACAACCCCAAGGAGCAAGCTCCTTGGTTTGGGCTAATCCGCGTTCGCTCGCCGCTACTGACGGAATCACTATTGTTTTCTCTTCCTCAGGGTACTTAGATGTTTCAGTTCCCCTGGTCTGCCTCTCACTCACCTATGAATTCAGTGAGTA
>NZ_CM129820.1:932500-2465000 GCF_053006485.1 Paenibacillus sp. JJ1683 | reverse complement strand
ATATATCACATAATGAAATCATTTAGCAAGTGTTTTATCAAAAAAAATTTAAGTTTAATTTAAAATCAAAAACAAACTCCAAAACCGATAATCGTTATGCACTTCTACTGCCTTTTAAGGAAGCACAAAGTAAGAGGATTAAAATCTGAAAAAATATAAGAAAAAAGCCGACGAAAAAATCGCCGGCTTCCCGTTAATTCCACAAAATGTTATGGAGTATGATGACTAAAATATTGGAGCGTTCCACTTGGATAAGAGTTCCACTCTCCCGGAAGGTTATAAGAGGAGGAACCGGACTTAATCCCCGATTTTCGGATAATAGTCCCGTTATTCGGCATAAATTGCGTTTTGCCGTCAGGATCACCTAAGACGTCGATCGTTACGCCGTTCTTTTTCAGAACATAGCCTGTCGTTACGTTTTTATCTGTCTCTAATAACATTATCTCATCATTATAGTATGTCGCAGGAATAATATCGAAAAAGTCATAAAAGATGGAATCGATATATATATAAGGCATGCCTTTGTAAAACGAATTAATAGGCTGGCTCCACACTTTAGGAGTATTTGTAGCTAAATTGTATTGATGAATCTCAAGTGAGTATCCTGCATTTTCTATAGGCTTAGAAGTATCTCCTACCGGATTGTAAAACAGCTCAATGGCAGTACGGGTTTTATCCAAGGATAGATACTGAGAAAAATACAGTTCCTCCGGTCCTTGAGGATTTGAGATCACTTGAAATACAGTAGCAGATCCGTTTGCTCCGATCACCCAGAAGTATTGAAAAACACCCCCGTTCCACGTCCAAACCGTCCCATTAAGAGGGGTTGGTCCAGTAAAGGTAGAATCTGCCGTACCCGAATAGACTTTAAATGAAGTTTCACCTGGGAACACTGTTGACATGTCATAAGTAATCGGATCTTTGACCCCTTGCTTAGTCCGGATTTGAATAATTCCATTCGTTGCAAGGGGGGCATTCGTTACCTGAAAATTATAGGTGGCTTTTCCGCCATGCCCATCATCCGCAGTAATCGTTACCTTGGTACTTCCTGCCTGATTACCTGGAGTAAGAGTCAGCGTTGATCCGTTAACCTCTGCATTTACCATACCGCTTGATTCAACAGTAGAAGTAAACGTCAGGGCATCCCCGTCAGCATCACTGAACAATTGAGATAAGTCGTAGCTTCTTGCATTCGTAACTCCTGCAGTCAACACTTGTTCATAAATGACCGCATCTACTTGAGGCGGCTGATTAGAAGACGGGTTAGGCAAGCCGGATGATTGGACGCTGACCTGGAAGCTGGTTGAGGTTTCCCCTCCACGACCATCCATAGCTGTGATTTCTATGCTCGTCGTTCCTGCACTTAGTGCCTGAATTTCCAATTGAGCTCCAGCGATTTCCGCCGAAGCAACGGACGGATCGGAAGAGGTTGCCTTAAAGGTCAACGTATCCCCATCAGGATCAGTAAAAACGGAACCTAAATCGAGTGAGTAAACCTCACCATCTACAGTAAGCGACTGGTCAGCAGGTTTAGTTTCTACTGGATTCTGATTCTCCGGAGTTCCAGCTGTGACGGTGGTTTTAAAAGTTTCGATCACTTGCCCTCCCCGGTCATCTGTTGCTTTGATCGATACTAATGTGCTACCGATCGTTAACGGTGTAAGAGTGAGCATATCCCCATAAACGTCAGCCGTCACAACAGTCGAGTCAGAAACACTAACATCGTAAGTTAAAATATCGCTATCAGGACTGGAAAAGAAATCGTTTAAGGACAATTGAATATCGCCTGTATTTATTTCTTTTATCTGGTCCGGAATCCCTGACGAAACTGGGGATTCATTGACAGTAACATCAAAATCAGTAGTGACCTCGCCCCCGCGACCATCTTCTGCTTTAAGCTGAATCGTTGCTGTTCCTGAAGAAATTGCATGGACGGTGACTTGGTTTCCGTTAACGGATACAGCAGCAACTGATGAATTCGACGATTCTACCGAAACATCCACAGGATCGCCATCGGGATCGTGGAATACAGAAGATAAATCCAGGATATAATCTGCATTGCCTAAAATCAGTGTCTGATTATTCGGCTTCTGATCTATAACCGGTTTTTGGTTAGGAACAGCGGTTACTTCCATTTGGAATGACTGGCTTGTGCTGCCTCCATGGCCATCAGATGCTTTAACGGATACTGCTGTGCTGCCAATCTTTAACGGTGTAATGGTAAGCGTGTCCCCATTCAACACTGCAGTCGCAACCGAAGAATCGGTAATATCAATGCTGTATGATAACGTATCCTGCTCATGGTCGGTAAAGAAGTTGTTTAAAGATAATTGAATGTCTCCTGAATTGATTTGTTTCGTTTGATCCGGAATTCCCAAGGATGCCGGAGGTTCATTAACGGTAATATCAAAATTGGCCTTAACCTCGCCTCCAAGGCCATTTGCCGCTTTTAGCTGGATGTTTGCTGTTCCTGAGGAAACCGCATGAACCGTAGCCTGGTTTCCGTTAACAGAGACCGTCGCAATAGATGGATCCGAGGATTCTGCCGATATGGTTAGCGGATTGCTATCCGGATCAAGGAATACCGGGGATAAATCCAGGATGTAGTCCGCATCGCCAACAGTAAGCGTTTGGTTGCCTGGCTTCTGATTTACAACCGGATTTTGATTAGGTACTGCAGTTACCGCCAATTGAAACGACTGGCTTACGCTGCCTCCACGACCATCGGATGCCTTGACGGTAACTTGGGCATGTCCTACAGTTGCCGGAGTTAATACCAATTGATCACCAGTCAGGGTAAAGGTGGCAATGGAAGGATCATCGATCGCAACCTCATAGGTCATGGGATCATTTTCAGAATCCGTAAAAAACGATCCCAAAGATAAGTTTACGTCGCCGCTCCCCAACTGCTTGCTTTGATCAGGGATACCTGATGAAACAGGAGATTCATTGACACGAACTTTGAAATTCGTTCCCGCTTTTTTCCCGGCCTGGTCATCGGCGGCAATCGTAATGGTTGCAGTCCCTTTGCCAACAGCCTTAATAAATAGATTTGTTCCCTCTACTCGAACTGTACTGATTTTTGTACTAGACGACACTGCCGTATATTTGAGCTCGGACTGCTCCTCGTCCGTAAAATGACCAAGCAAGTCAATTTGAAGTTCAGAATCGCCCACCGTTACGGCCTGATCGTCATATTTGGTCACTAACTTCGGCGCTGTATTGGTCACAACCGTAGAACGCGAGCTGCCAGAAGAAGTTGTAGTGACTCCTGATACCGTCGAAGAGGACACACCTGCTGCAAATGAAGTATTCGTGACTTGGCTGGAGGAGCTTACACTAATATTTGCTGCAGAGTTATTTACTTGTAAATTTGAAATGGTTCCAGCTACCTCCAGACTGACCGGGGTGGAACTGTTCACAGCCAATGTATTAATGGAGGCCTTGCCTGTCAGAGCTACGGACTGATCGCTGTTGACCGACATTTGCTGAATAGTCCCCTGCAACTCTACCTGCTGGGCACCGGCAAGAACATTCAAATGCTGTATCGTTGAGGATGAATCATTTTCAATCGTTGCATTGGAAGTCAATGTCATTTGATCCACCGTCGAATTTCCTTGAATGACAACGTGGACATCCTGTTTGGAGACCTCGACATCCTTCAGCTCAGATGCATCAAATAATACGGTGTTCTGGTCACCACCCTGAATATATGTTTTTCCTTGTACCGTAAATTTAGAGGCATAGAAATCATGTCCAAGGCTTGACGTAACTGTAAAGCTATTTTTGACATTCAAATTCATAACTGAAATGTAATCACCGTCAATAGTTAAATCTCCGTCAATCGTAGAGTTATGACCATCTAATACAAGATTACCACTGAATTCGGAAGCTTGCCCTATCGGGGCTTGCCCGCTCGCATGGATGACTAGTTTGGTGATCGATTCAATGGTCCGCTGTGATGCTACAAATTGAATATCTGCTCCTTTGAGAATCTCCTGGTTAGAGGTTTGCAAGATTCCTTTAACTGAATCCGAAAGTTTATATTCAATCCCGTTAATCCAAGCCTTTCCATCCTCCACTTTTTGGAGTTGGACAACATGGTCCTTAGGGAAAAAGGTAGACATCATATACTGGGCTATATCTTGACGTTGAACAGACGATTTAGGTTTGAAAGCGGATTGATCCGTCTCCATGGAACCCGACTGTAAAGCCGTATTTACGTAAGGCCGTGCCCACGGGCTAACCCGATTCCAATCAGTAAGTTTAGCAGACTCCGTGGCGTCAGCTGCGATAGGAAGCCCGGCGGCCCGCATAAGCAGTACTGCCGCCTCCTCTCTGGTCACTACCGCTTTGGGTCTGAATTTGTTACCGTCGTCTCCATTCATGAGTCCTGCACGGTGTACAGCCTCAATATAGGGACTCGACCAACTTTTCGAGTCTACATCCGCAAAGCTGCTGGTTGCTGCTTTAGAAATAGAGAGTTGCAGAGCTTGAGTTAATAGAACCGCCATTTCTTGACGAGTCAACAAATCCGTTGGCCGATAAGATCCGGATGGATCTCCACGCAGAAGCCCAGCTTCAATGGCTTGGAGGATGCTTGTCTTTTGCTTAGAAGCAACATTATTGATGTCTTTAAAAGGCAGGCTGGCCAGAGCTGCTCCGTTTGATGCATCACTGGCAGCAGATGCCATCGTCTGCAAGGCTGTTGGAGCAACAAGTGCAGCCAAAGCTAATGTAATCAGCCATTTATTAGGTTTAGAACTCATGATGTTCCCTCTATTCTTTTTATTCATTATGGCGCCTCGCTGCTAAAGATACCGATATTATCCGTATAATCGATTCCTTCATCAATCCATTCACTTTCCTCGTAGTGGCCTGCATTTCCATGGGTAACACCGGATTGTCTAGCTATAGTGGTATGAGGCTGAAACACCGTCGTATCAATCAACTGATTATCGTAATAGAGCGATAGAGTGACAGGTGCTGAATCATCGTTATAAAATCCCATATCCGTGAAGTAATCTACATGTGCATCACCAAAATACATGGTATCTCCTATCACAAAAGTAGCTCCACCTGGAATAAAAGCACCAGCGTCTTGACTTATTTCGATCGGATCTCCACCGTTACTGCGTTCAATTCTAATTTTTGAAGCATCCAATTCCTCAGAACCTGCATTATAGAGCTCAATAATCTGCATCATAGAGTCGCTCTCCCCCCATGCCAACTCAGAGAAGAAAAGTCCCTTTTTTTCTCCAACAGTGACTTGGAAGATCGTTTGAACGGTTCCCCCCTTCCCATCATCTGCGGTGACTGTTACTGTAGCACTTCCTAATGCAAGCGGAGTAATACTCAGTTGGTCACCGGTAACGGAAACCGTTGCTACGCCAGGGTTCGATGAATCAGCAGAATACGTTAGCAAGTCCAAATCTTCATCTGCAAAAGTTGAAGCAAGTCCGATAGTTGTGTCCATAGCACCCGCTTCTGTAGAAATATCATTAATCGCGCTTTGAACAACAGGAGCATAATTAACAGCGGGTGGAGGAGTCACCGTTAGAGTGAAATTCGTATCCACCGTGCCACCGTTTCCGTCATCTGCCGTTACCGTAATCGTGGCTGTACCGGCGTTCACTGGCGTTATTTTCAGATCGCTTCCGTTTACCGCTACTGTCGCCACGCCTGTATCTGTCGAAGTTGCAGTGAATGTCAGCGCGTCGCTGTCTTCATCTGCGAACACACCTGCAAGGCTCACGGTCTTGATGCCGTCTGCGACTCCTGTCGTTACATTGCTGATTGACGTTTCCACCGTCGGCGCATGGTTCACAGCTTCGGGAATCACCGGTGTGATTGTCACGTTAAACTGCGTATCCACCGTGCCACCGTTTCCGTCATTTGCCGTTACCGTAATCGTGGCTGTACCCGCGTTCACTGGCGTTATTTTCAGATCGCCTCCGTTTACCGCTACCGTCACTACGCCCGTATCTGTTGTAGTTGCGGTGTATGTCAGTACGTCGCTGTCTTCATCTGCGAACACACCTGCAAGGCTCACCGTTTTGATGCCGTCTGCGACTCCTGTCGTTACATTGCTGATCGACGTTTCCACCGTCGGCGCATGGTTCACAGCTTCCGGAATCACCGGTGTGATCGTCACGTTGAACTGCGTATCCACTGTGCCGCCGTTTCCGTCATCTGCCGTTACCGTAATCGTGGCTGTACCGGCGTTCACTGGCGTTATTTTCAGATCGCTTCCGTTTACCGCTACTGTCACTACGCCCGTATCTGTCGAGGTTGCGGTGAATGTCAGTACGTCGCTGTCTTCATCTGCGAACACACCTGCAAGACTCACCGTCTTAACTCCGTCTGCGGCTCCTATCGTCACATTGTTGATCGAAGCTTCCACCGTCGGCGCATGGTTTACGGCTTCTGAGATCACTGGCGTGATCGTCACGTTGAACTGCGTATCCACCGCGCCACCATTGCCGTCGTTCGCCGTTACCGTGATCGTGACTGTTCCCGCGTTCACTGGCGTTATTTTCAGATCGCTTCCGTTTACCGCTACTGTCACTACGCCCGTATCTGTCGAGGTTGCGGTGAATGTCAGTACGTCGCTGTCTTCATCTGCGAACACACCTGCAAGACTCACCGTCTTAACTCCGTCTGCGGCTCCTATCGTCACATTGTTGATCGAAGCTTCCACCGTCGGCGCATGGTTTACGGCTTCTGAGATCACTGGCGTGATCGTCACGTTGAACTGCGTATCCACCGCGCCACCATTGCCGTCGTTCGCCGTTACCGTGATCGTGACTGTTCCCGCGTTCACTGGCGTTATTTTTAGGTCACTCCCGTTTACCGCTACTGTCGCCACGCCCGCATTCGTCGAAGTTGCGGTGAATGTCAGTACGTCGCTGTCTACATCTGCGAACACACCTGCAAGACTCACCGTCTTGATGCCATCTGCAACTCCTGTCGTCACATTGCTGATCGACGTATCCACCATCGGCGCATGGTTCACGGCTTCTGGAATCACCGGTGTGATTGTCACGTTGAACTGGCTGTTTATGGTCCCGCCCTTGCCGTCGTTCGCCGTAACCGTGACCTTGGTTGTTCCTGCACTCACCGGTGTGAGAGTCAGCTGACTTCCATTCACTGCTACCGTCGCTACGTTCGTGGCAGAAGATTCTGCTGTGTAAGTCAGAGTGTCTCCATCAGCATCAGTAAAACTATTTGCCAGATTAATCTTTTTAGGCTCATCTGCTGTACTTAACGTAGTATCAGTAAACCCAGTAGTAACGCTTGGCGCACGGTTAGTCACTGAGTTTGTTGAAGTTCCACCTCCAGAGGAAAATGTCACGCTACTCGACGTAGCTGTAGTCGCTTCATGAACCGTCCTGTCAGCCGACTGAATTTTCCCAATCTGTTTTTGTACTTCGTTGTAATTTTGGATAACTTGTGAAACAGATACATCTTTAGGAAGCTGAATCATTTCAACTTTAAAATTCGGGTTCAATGTCACTTTAGCATTTGCGTTGGCAACTTTAAGCTCCCCAATTGTCCCTGTTCCTTTGATAGAAATACCATTGCTGGAATTCACAATAAGATGGTTTGCATTTCCATTCAGTTGGGTATTAGAGACACCGTCGTTAAGCTCGATTACTCCTTTGATATCTCCTTTAATCTGAACACCATCACCTGAAATTCGAAGCAGACTGCTTTCCGGTAGACCATTGGTGTTTAACACAACATCTTTTTGCACGATCTCCAATTGTTGCAGCCCGTCCACATTACGATTGCGCGAATTAAACTTTAATATAGCTCCTTTTAACGCATTTTTATTGGAGTTTCCGATCAACTCTTTCAACTTTCCTTCTATTAAATAAGGAACATTATCGATCGTTACAATGTCTCCATCAATGCTATTGATCGTAGCTGTTTGCTCTTGAGTTTTGAAAATATCCAAGAGAAAAGGAGCAATATCCTCCCTTTTTACTTCACCTGTGGGATTGAGCTTGCTGTCATGAATGTCAATTAAGCCCAGACGAAGTGCCGTATCTACCGATCCAGCCGCCCATTGGCTTACCAAGGACTGATCTTTGGGCAAAATGCTTGATCCACCCTCTGCATTAACCCCTCCAACTGCACGAACAAACACGGCTGCCAGCTCTTCACGTGTAACAGGATCGTTCGGACGGAAATTCCCTAATCCATCCCCGGATAGAAATCCAGCTTTTTGTGCGGCCTCTATATATGGCGCAGCAAATTGTTTACTTTGCACATCTTTAAAAGTAGAAGAACTCGAAACAGGGTCCAATTTTATAGCTCTGACCAATAATACTGCCAGTTCCTGACGAGTTAATGTTGCTGCAGGGCGAAAGGTTCCTTGAGGATCTCCCGATAAAAGCCCCTGGCGTACAGCTTCTTGGATGGCTGCCATTTTATCACTCGTCACATAGGATGTATCTGAAAACAAATTATCGGCAGGCGTTGCAGCGTAAGCAGAAGTACTGAACGTCGCCTGAAGAGCAACAAGAGCGGCTGCCCACTTAAGTGAATAAACCTTCAATGGTTGTACCTCCTAATTACTTTTGAGTAAAACGACCCATTCGATCTTCGAAAAGTCGGGTAATAAGTCCGATCCACTAAATTTCTCAACAAAAAAAACACGTTTATATTAATCTTTTGTTCATATATTTATCGAAAATAAGTGATTTATGTCGTTTCGAATTAATATACACGGAACCACTGAACCAATTCTGAACAAAAGTTATTATAATGGTGCTAGTTACAGCAAGTTCCCAACTCTATTCTTCAAAGAACTCATTTCCGCGAGTGATTTATCAGAATCCTCCATTAATCGCGACTCATGTTCTATAAAAAAATAATCGCAGGCTAGATACCTGCGATTATTTTTAAGTAAGACAATCTTATTCGAAGTATAGAATTACGTTATAAAATGATTAGTTTGCCAAGATTAGCATTGTCGACAATTGTGCGCGTTCATTTTACATTGGAAAGCAGCAGCTTCTCGTACCGTTCCGGGAAAACTGCTGCTTTCATGTTCTTATTACACTTTGGCACTTGCAAAATGAGCATGTTATCAAACAATCAGGATAAGCGGTACCGATTAACAGTGTTGGGATTGGAACAACGTGCAGTTTGAGCAAAACGTGCGTGATGCGATCTACGGCTTTTTCCAGAGGAGAAGTGAGCCACATGGCAATGACAAATCGGGTTTACTTGATCAAGCTTACTTAAAGCTAGTAAAAGAGTGTTACATTTGAGGCGCAAAATACATTTGTTATTCGCATTGTTTTCGGACGTAACTAGTCCGTAGATAACAAAAAAGCTAGGTTTACGAATTATCAACATAATCCGTAAACCTAGCTTTCGAAGAGTCTTACTTAAGGTTGTATTTTTTGTTAAAGCGATCCACACGTCCACCGATATCCACGTTTCTTTGTTTACCAGTGAAGAACGGGTGGGAAGCGGAGCTAGTATCTACACGGATAACTGGGTATGTGTTGCCATCTTCCCATTCCATCGTTTCTTGCGAATACTTAGTGGAAGCACTCAGGAAAGAGAATCCACAGCTAGGGTCTAAAAAGATAACTTTATTCAATGTTGGATGAATATCTTTTTTCATTTGTTTCACCTAATCTTTCATGTAGTTTTAGTTTCAAACTCAAACGCACTGCAGCAATGCTCTATCAGTTAGCAAAAAGAGCGGTTATGTCTCAGAAAAAAAGACGACAGATCGTAACAGTTGCGCTCAAGGTCGTAAACGACAAGCGAACGATGCCGTATATATCGCATCGCCCATTACACGAACGCTCCGTATCTTTCGTTAGCCTCCATCGTTATATAAGCATATTGTGAATGGTTCTCCGGCTCGTCCTGCATGCTGACATCAGCATAGGAGAACTCGGTGGCCACGTGCTTTCGATTCAAAAGGCAAAGCGTGCCATGTAGCTTAGCATCTATCAAACAACCATGAAAAGAAGCCGTCCTCTTAGGTGCTAGCTTTAACTTTGGACACTCTGTCCACTGGACTAATTCAAGTTTTCGCCGGTTCCATAACGCAGGCTTTATGCAAACTTAACAGGCTCCGCTCACGAAGCAGAATCATTCAGGTTGCTATGCAGCAAACCACAAATTATCTAGTTTCACGATGAATCGTGTACTTTTTCAAACGCGGAGAGTATTTTCTCATTTCAATACGCTCCGGATGATTTCTTTTGTTCTTGGTTGTTGTATAGTTGCGATCACCGGATTCGGTGCATGCCAAGGTAACAATAACGCGCATTTGTTCTTCCTCCTCAATTGGAATACATGGTATACAATTACAATAGTAATTTTTACGATTAGTTCTATTCTATAATTCATGCTCCTCTTTGTCAACCTTGGAGTCGCGGTTTGTTGCTTCTTTCACCGTGTTCCAGCGATTACGGTACTGTACTAGCTTAGGATGAAGTTCCAAGGGTTCACTCGAAAGCACCAACCTGACGTTTCTAATCCATTCTCCAAAGGATACATAGGAAGCGCACAAATTAGCAGTTTCAGGACTCATATACAAAAAAAGAGGAGTTGCATACTTTTCCGCCAAAAAACGAATGGCTGCTTCAATCGGCGTATACTTTTTTCGCTTACCTTCCCAGTTCTCAATCACAACAGCACTCAAAGCCTGCTCTCGCTGCCACTCTCCCAGCTCGTCGACCCGCTTATAATACGAGCGTACTGGCTGCTTCCACATTCTTCTGACGGTTTCTTCATGTAGTGGATACAGCACCAACTTTGTAAAAGATAGTGCAGCCCCCGTTTCGGCAAAAAGCTCCAGCTCACTGGCTGTAGTCTGCTCAAACGTATCATAGTAGACCATAGTCCCTTTGTGCGTTTCGATTGGTGGTTCATAACCATAGGGTACATATTGAAGGTTTCTTGTCATGCTGGGCACTCCGTCCTTCCATAGAAAATTTCTCCTTCTATATTATACCCTTGTTATGGCATGAGCTTACATAAAATGTTTATCCTTATTCGACAGCAGGCCTATTGCCACGTGCCCCTCGCCGGAACTGCAACGCATAAAGCCCCATCGTCACAAGTGCAATCAGCGCAAGCACCGTAAATATATTGCTAAAATTGAACACCTGGACATTAGATACAACAGGATTCAAATGAAAGGACGAGGAACTATCTAACGTTTTGCCCAAAATACTTGTTGTGATCGCCCCGGCAATGAAATTCAACAGAGATAACAGCCCCATTCCAACACCAATCTGATCTTTCGACAAAGTACGAGAAATTGTGTTGGACATGGCAATCTGCATAAAGGTCTGACCTACATTCCCGAAAATAAGCAAAAACAAAATCAGATACGGAGACGCACCTACAAACGTGGACAAGCTGATAAAGCAGATAAATAATAGCGATACGGCTGTATACACCAGAACTGAATTCCCTTTGCTATCGGCCAAGCGCCCCCCTTTTTTTCCTAATAGAGCTGACGCAATAGCAGCGGGAAACATAATCAGTCCAATCGTTGCTGGTGTAAGCTGGTTGAGACTATTCAGAAACTGTGGTGCCAAGTAAGGCAATCCAAAGCTAATCCCCGTCCCTAAAAAAGCGATAAGAAGCCCATATGAATATTGCTTGTTACGGAACAGCTTCGGCTGGATGAACGGATCGTGGGCAGTATTAATGCGCCATATAAACAGTCCAAATAAAACCACACCGATCAGAAAAAATACCATATTGGCTTGTGAAATGGAAAGCAACAAGAAGGCCACTGTTCCACCCAGCAATAATCCACCCAGAAAATCAAACTTCTGATCCTCTCCTCGCTGATCGTCCAAGTATTTGCGAAAGAACGGCAAAGCGATCAGTGGCAGCATGGAAATGACGAACAGAAAACGCCAGCTCGCAAAGCCTGTAATCAAACCAGAAATAATAGGAGCCAGTGCAGTGCCTAATGCTAAGCCGATTGCTGTGACGCCCAAAGCTCGCCCTCTTTTTTCAGCCGAGAAATAACGAACAGGAACAATCATAGCAGTTGCCGGAATAACAGCAGCCCCTGTGGCCTGAAGCAAACGAGCTACAATTAGCATCCAAAATTGATTGGCCAACAGCCCAATAAGCGAGCCTAGTGCAAAAAAGATAATCCCAAATGTCAGCAAATCCTTGAGACGATACTTATCTGCCAGCTTACCGTAGGTCACCGAGCCAACCGCATACACGATCATATAACCCGTCAGCAGCCAGCTTACATCGGAGGCACTAATATGAAATTTCTCCCGGATCACAGGCATTACTACATTAAACATAAAAGCGTTCATCACTGAAAAAACAAGTGTGAAGGCCAAAACACGCATAAGCTTATCCGCATTGGGATAAGTTTGTTCTTTTATCATTTGGTTTCTCCCTCTCCTGTTAACACCTTATCTAGGTGACTTTTTATAGCTTATGGATTCCCCATCCGGGCACATTTTTCTATTTATCCGTTCAAACGCAGGTATTCGCAGGACGGTAATCGTGAAGAATTTTTTTGAGCAAACCGCGCAGCGCCTCTGACTCTCCGACAGATAACGTTTTGCCTACGGAGCTTTTAATTTGCTCAATGGTACGTTCGGCTACCTTGTGAATCTCCAAGCCTTCCTCGGTCAAATAGATTTGCTTCATTCGCGCATCTTCCGGATGACTTTGGCGTACTGCCCAGTTTTTCTTAACGATCCCGTTAACCAGGCTGGTAACACTTGATTTATCAATAAGCAATAGCTTTTCCAAATCCGTATTGGTGACTCCAGGCGACATCGCCAGTATATAGAGCGTCTGCGATTGTGGGGAGGTAAGCCCCAAAGGGCGCAGTGCTGTTTCAATCTCACGCCGGACAGTGGTGAAAATCCATTTAATTAAATACATCGTGCTCTCCTCCTCCCATGGAAGACAAACGGGGTACACCTCACTTCCCATTTCACTGCTAACCTCCATATCTATCGAATTTTAATAGTTTGAATTCCAACTAATTTTAATCAGCCGCCTATTTGGTGTCAATACCTTCGTAAAATGATCGTCTACTAAATACAGTCAGTTTCAAAATAACGAATACATTCTATATATATAAACTTATACATAGCAAAAAAACAGGCCCTGAAAGGAACCCGTCTTTTTACTGTCTATAGTTGCTTAGTCCGCAGTTTTCACTTGAACTAGCGGATAATCTTTCCCATCAACGGTAACCGTGCTAGCATCATTTAGCTCTAGCCGTTGCCAAATGGTCAACAACGTACGATAAGGATACTTGTCGAGGTCATATTCCGTTATTCCTGTACCATTATCGGACGTGCTGGTCGTGGTTTTATCAGTTGCTATACCGCTACCCTCAGTTGATATCTCTGAAGTCGCGCCTCCGTCTGTGTTGTCTGTCACTGCTCCAGTCTGATCAGCGGTTTTTCCGCTGGATGTACCGTTCAGATCTGTAGAACCACCACCTGTGGATTCTCTGTCTGCTGTCTTGCTTTTGGTGGTAGCTCCCTCAGTGTTAACGTCACCGGACGAACCATTGTTAGCTTTACTGGCTGCTTCCTTATCATTCTGTTCAGCAAGCGTAAAATTTTCGTATGAGTGCTCCTGTTGATCCGCGCCGACAATGACGAGTTTTTTAGGCTTAAATTCTGCCTGCTCTGCCGATGTTTGAAACGCAAACAACAGCTTGACCATTTTCGTAGTGGACTTGGTATTAGGTACATGTGTCACTATTGCAGTAGGCTCCTCTTTTACCGGCACTATAGGCTCTACTGGCTGTTGTACAGGCTTTGGAGCAGCGGCAGGCGTTGGTGTGTCAACAGATCCGATTACCCCGGTTGCTTTCAGGCCGCCTAATGTACCTGCAATAATGATTAATACGATCCCGGAAATCACCCCGCCTTTGCGGAAACGACGAAGCGTTTTGACCAAAGGCGTATCTGTCTCACGCTTTGCTGCCAAATAGAAATTTTTAAACACAGGCTTAGCAGATTCAAAATATTGACGCCAAAGCGTCTTTTTATGCAGTCCCTCTCGTCCTTCCTTTTGGAAGAATAAAAGCAACGCACGCCGATAGGCTGGCTCAAAACCACCACGTGGAGTAGCAAACTCAGCGTGTTCCTCCGACCAGCGGATAAAGCGGTACATCGTATCGTTATCCTTCGCCCATTTGCGGATCGAACTGACCAGGCGAGCAAAATCCAGTATTCCCTCGCCAGTACCATCAGAACGATAGAAAGCTGG
The DNA here is from genome assembly GCF_053006485.1 of Paenibacillus sp. JJ1683. NCBI lineage: Bacteria > Bacillati > Bacillota > Bacilli > Caryophanales > Paenibacillaceae > Paenibacillus > Paenibacillus sp. JJ1683. The sequence continues at coordinate 2,450,741 of NZ_CM129820.1, read as the reverse complement.
CAACAGACGGGCAAAATGGCCTTCTGCAAGCTGCTGGGGCAGCCAACCATAAGCCCAATCTTGCACCTTTTCTACTTCGCTTGGCTCCAAACCGTCTAGCACCGATGGTTCCGGGTCCTCCGTGTTAAACCAATCATAAGCCGCAATCAATCGCACTGCCTGTCCCTTGAGAGGAGCAGGCAACTTTCCAACCCACTGTACCAAATCGGGCCGTGTGAAAAAGGGAATCTGTACGACCTGATCAGGTGAAATTTCTTTTAGCTCTACTTCAGTGAGCAAATACCGATCCGCTGCTTCCTGTAAGCGCTCTGTCAATCCAGATTGCTCCAGCGGGGACAGTGTGCCTACGGCAGAACTACTGTCCCATTGACGCAAGCGTTGGTGAATGGCAGCCACAGCCTCTACCGGCTTTCTCTCAGCACGTAGCTTGCCCATCAATGCAGATTCGGCCAAAAGCTGAAAATCGACATTCGCCGACACTTCGATATACCGACTGCCCCATTCATGCACCACGGCCAACAGGCCCTTTACATCAGGCGTTCTTTTCATCTGACTGTCCATGTAGGGAATGAACAGCATTTTGGTGAGTGCCGGATTACCCAGTACTTTCGTAAAATAGACCTTGCCTAATGACGGATTCTCTTCAATCGTATGATAAATATATGTGACTGCTTCCGTATTCCTGGCAGTATAAGCATTGTTTAGCGAACGGATTAAATATTCCACCAGCCGATTTTCGCTGCTGCGTGCATGAACTTTATAATAGTCCTTGAAGCAATCGACCAGCCCTACATCCGGAATATGTCCATCCTTCACCCGATCAAACTCATGATCAAAAAATGAAAGAAACAGATCATTCAGCCGCATTTTACGTGGTAGCGCATCAGATGGCGATAAATAATCAGTCAAGCTTCGTAATACAGCGATTCGCTGCTCGTTGTATAATGACCGCTCTCCCTGCTCAATTCTGTACAGCGTAATGAGCTCATGATAGCTGGAGGGCAATAGTTCACGTCCTGCCTCCATGCCTGTCAGCATTTGCTCGGCAAATTTGAGAAAATCGTCCGCAGCCCCGCCATTCAATAGCGTACGGACAATCCAGTCAAAATAAGGCTGTTTCACCTGTTCTGCATCCACATTCAGTATTCGACTATTGTTAGAGAGGTCAAATACAAAGTCCTTTTCTACATTCCGATCACCGGGACGCAAGCTGAAAGGCTCAACGAACATTAAGTGAATGCCTTTTCTGCTGTTCGGTTCCTGCGCATATGTAAGAAATCCGAGTCTGTTGCGAAATGCATAAGGCAGTGCCGCGTACAACACACCCAGCAGTTGCTTGGCTGAGGATGCTACCACTTCTGCTGGCACATTCAGCGCTACATATACCTTTTTGCGACCCGCGGCTGACATCATGACTGCGTACAAGAGCTGCTTGAACACTTCTTCGCTCAGCTGCAATTGAGCCAGTACTGCAGACGGGTCAACAGCGGGAAATACACTTCCACCTGGTAGACGCTCTAATTCCGGTAATTCCGTTCCCTGCTCAATATCATAGGTATCGACAAACGAAGTGTTCAGCCACTGCTTATAATCAGATGGAGACTCACCATGTCCGGCCGGAATCACATAGTTATGCGTAAAAAATGCGCTCCGCAGCCCAGTGAAATCCGCTGCTTTATAAATACTGCGTCCGAGCACTACATCCCCGGACTCTGTCCGTACCAGATGTAAAGCTTCTGGATAGACACTCTCCTGCTTCTCACCACGCGCTGTCAATGCCGCAGGCGCATCATACACACATAAAGGATGCAACACCTTTTTAATAAATGAAGTATCCAGTCCTTTGGAATTAGCCACGGTATCAAAGCCTTCGGTAGAACGGAAAATACCACGCCGTTCCCGTGTGTACATCTGCTGCTGTATCATACGAGAGGTAGGATAACTCACTGTGATTCTCTCCCCTCGATGTACTTCAACTTGTATAGCAGCCAAATGAATGGCTCATCTACACGGATCGGACTAACCAACCCTTGCAGCTTTTGCTCCACCGGATTGCTACCTAGAGCAGAAACCGCGAAATAGGCTGTATCTGTAAAATATACATCCATTGTGCCCTTGAACGGCTTATCCACCTTCTCGATAAAGCGCCGAACTTCGCCATCGATGTTCGAGAACTCATCCAAATCCATGTATTTGCGATGTTCCATTGGATTAAAAATATTGCTGTTCGTCTTGATATACGTGCCTTCTTCATCTGCCAGCGCAGTAAGCATGTCGCTTTTGGTCAGGACCACAGCGGTTGGAATGTCCGTCTTGCCTTTTTCCTGGTATGCGATAAAGTCACCGAACATCGTAAGTACGACATCACGCGGCTCATCATATTGCGAGACCCATTCACCAGGCTTATCGCCGAGATTAATCTTAATACGTTCCCGGATAGAACGGATTTGCAGTGGATCGACCATAAAAAGAATACCCGCAGAATTTTTAATATGCTGTCCATGCAGTCCCAGATAGTCCTGATCGACCATCCCCTCACCAGCTACATCAAAAAATACCAAAGTCAGTGGTGGCTTTTCCTCATCCTTAAATACAAACTGGAAAATAAAAGGCTCCTGCATCTTTTCTTTTTGCGTCGATGTAAGCAGATCGCCACGTTCAAACAGTGGTTCCTCATACATCGTTCGGAACTTGCGGCTGATCTCTGCATTGAGCGGCATGCAAGCCGCGTCAAAATGATCGGCCGTCACATGCTGCAGCGTGTGAATCAGGGAGGTCATATATACAGATTTCCCCGCCTGTGAAGCTCCAATAATCGAAATGATATTACTCGGCACCTTGCCTGCGGTTACAGGCAGCTCGTTATGGCAGTGTGGGCACAGTCGGTGACGCGTCAGCTCACCGTAACGGTCCGTCAGACCTGTCAGCACATGATCTGAATACAAGCGATGCTCCTCAGGTACATCATAGGGATGAAGAATTGCCTCCATATCATGCACACTATCCAAGCCAAAACGCTCCCGATATTTGTTCAACAGCTCATCTTCACCCAAAGCGTAATCCTCATCATCTTCGCGGTGATGAGAAGCACGGAATACCACTTCCTCTGGTGAAAATTTACTAAAGCAATAAGGGCACACAATATCATAGAATAACGGCCGTGGCTCGGCCTGTGGCTTTCTTCTAAATAAATTGCTAAGAAAACTCATCGGTTGTGGCCTCCTTTCATTCAGGGACTAATTCATATATCGTGCCATACTTCTGACCGTCCGTAAAAAACAGCCGCACATACTCATCTCCCCCCACTTCAATAGCGGGTAAAACATTCCGTCCTGCGGCAAAGGGTGCCGTGAACGCATACAAGGTTCCATCGTCCCGGTCTGCCGGATAGCCACCGCGCTTCTTCACGTAGCAAAGCGCCTCCTGCGGAACAGGAACTTCGGCTGTCACCTGAATCTGGACTGTTTTGCGGCTGCGAAACCAGCTTTTTTTATGGTGAACCGCATATTTGATTTTAGCCCTACCTGTGCTCAACTCCAGTTGGTTGGCTCCGTCTTGCTGGCGGATTACAAAGGTTTCACCAGCCTCCCGAACAGCTGGATACACGGTATACCGCACACGTCCAATGCCTTCAATTCGATCACGATAGCTGCCAGCGGCCTTATATTCCTCGCGTGTAAAAAGCTTCAGTTCAGAAGTCGGTGCTTCATTCTGTCCATTCGCACCTGTATCAGCTGATTGTTTGGCAATATAGACCACGGCTGCGCCTTCAGGCCACTGCCAGCGTAACACAACCCGGTTGTCGTCAATTTTGTGGCTCAGCTCCGAAATCACAGGATCATCGGGCTGTGCATCCCTATACTGCATAAGTTCCCGCCTCCCGTTCTAAAACCCACTGTTACGTCGATTGCGCGTCGGGCCTTCTGGTGTCCCTCTCCGGTGGCCTGACGGTCCCCCCTGGCTCCCACCACCAGAAGATCGGCGAGTATTTTCCGCAATCGGCAGAACGAGCGAAAAGACAGCAATAAGGGCCGCCAGTACGAGCGCTGCCAGCAAACGAATCATCAAGTCACCTATAGGCGAGCCAGATAACCCTCTTTCCAAAATCAAGCCAGCGAGCAAGCCGGCTGGAACTCCACCAATTGCGAAATTCCTCGCGAGAAAACGGTTATCAAACATCAATCCAAGAGCCAACCCTAATAGAACCCCAATGATAACCAGAGCCGTTACGCGATAAATGGCAAAATACAGACTGTGGGCATACTCACCTGTCCGCTCCGTTACCAGCGTGCGATCACCAATTTTGTTATATATTTTACCGAACGCCTGAGTAAGTCCTTGGGCATTAGCTACATTAGAATAAGTTCCGCCCGTTAGGCTGGCAATATTTTGCAACAAAGCTATACCTTCTGATTCTGCCAGTTTCAGGCCGACCGTATTAATCGGAATCTGGCGGGCAATGTAAGGAGCCAATGCGGTCTGCGTATCCAGTTCGCTAAAGCCGTCAGAGAGCATAATAACGAGTGAACCTTTTTCCGCATTGCCTTGGGTTTCAATCTCCTTGATCGTCTCGTCCAAAGCAAGCCCAATGTCTGTACCGGCTGACATTATAGTCTGCATACTATCGATTTTGGAATAAACCGCTTGCTTCTCTGCGTCTGTGCCAACGGGAGTAAATGGCTGCACCAACTGCGCAGTGGATTCAAATGAAACAATGGCTACGCGCTTATCACCATCCATTTGCCCAATTAGACTCTTCGCAGCCGTTAGGCGCTCATTATCGGGATCTGTTTGCTGCATACTCCCGGAATTATCAATCACAAGCACGAGGTCCTGTACACTCTTGCGCCCTTCAGGGTTAACCTGATACCCCAGTTCCAATAACAGACCTGCCACGAATAACATGACCAGCGTAGCAGGTACCAGTATTTTCCAAGATAATCCCGAGTATCGTTGTCGCCAAGAATGCCCATTTAACTGTGGCGAAATCAGTTCGCCGATAAGACAACCTAGACCAATGCACAGCGCCATGATGCCAAAATACAGCCCGATCACGATGATATGTGGCCAGTGGCCTATCAATTTGTGAAGAATAAGCTCTCCCAAGATGAAGCCTACTACAGCGCCCAGCAAGCCGAACACCAACAGGAGAACGTTAAATTTACGTTGCTTCATAAGATTCGTTGCTTCCTTCCATCATTAAAGTAGGATAATATGTGGCTACCGCAATTCCGGCAACCGGTCCACGTCGATTCCATGAAACACGAAACCATTCGCAGTATATGTCTCATAATACGTTTTGCCGTTGCGGTAAACCATCAGATCCTCCAGATGGAAGCCGCCCATCAAATGCAGCTTTTCCACCCCGCTGCTGCGACGCTCATGTACAAAACCCAGCTTGTAAATTCGCGAAGTAATGTCCACATCCATCGCATAAGGAAGAAACTCGCCTTCGTAATCACCAAAGAAGTACTTTTCTTCATACCGATGCTCATGGGTGTAATCGAGCAAACGTACATTAATTCCGCCATGCTCTTCTAACGTTTGATACAGTTTTTTAAACAGTTCATCCTTTGGAACGACCAGCCGATTTTCATATGCAGCAGCTACATTGGCACGACGTAATAATTCTTCTTCGAATGTCTGATTAAATGGCTGTGAGCTGAGAATCAAGGTACGGCAGGTCTGTGTAAGTCTATCCACCAGCGCGGATAAACCTCCATCCAGCAACCCAGATACAGGTCCCATATGCCGGGTGTCAAAGAATATAGATTTTCCCCGCTTGCTTTCTAGCTCACGCATGACATCCTCCGTCACACGCTCATAATACTCGAACAGGTTTTGGCCTGTGTAACTGTCAGCCTGTCGAATACTGTCCGTTGCAGTTTGATGTAATTCACGCTCCAGGTTGGCAAGCTGTACTGTAATATGCTTGGCCTGTGCATGCCATTTTTCCAATGCCAGTTCATAGCGGCGAAGTAGCTCCAAATCCACTTGAATCCGCAACATGTGCAATTTATGTCCGTAGACTGTCTCGGTCAGATAACGGATCAAGCTGCGCACATTATGTTTATCCATAAGTGGCAGTCGTTGAAAGGGCTGATCCTCCACTCGTCCGCTATACAGCGCATCCAGTTCGGCTGCACTAATCTGCAAATCATTGGACATATCACGAATCATTCCCCGAACAGCCGTAAGCACATTTCCTGTTTGATTTTCATCTGTCCAATCTGTCAGCTCGAAAAAGCCGATATGAGGATGTTCCTTAGCAGCTGCGTTCACAGCCGTCTGCAAACGCAAATCCGCCTGAAAATCTCCCAAGCGTTTATGTACGATCCGTTCGCAGTTGTCACGGAAAAAGGCTTCGCAGCCCTGACCAAACAAGGCTTCCTCTGCTTCACGTAATGTCATTCGTTTCAACGAGCCGTAACTGGCTCCGCTGGTCATTAGTGCGCTCATGTCCATGATCGCCTCATTACCAGGAACTAGATCATTTCGCGTGCGGCCACGCTCGGCAGCATCTAAACCAAAATAAATTAGCTTATCGCGTATGTCCCACTCTTGCTCGGTTCTCATACGCTCTAACAACTTCACATAAAAGTGATACAACACCGTAAGGGCAATCGATTGATTAGGGCGGTTAACTCGGGAAAATCCGGCCGACACATAACCCTGCCGCCCGGATTCCGTCATGATGTTGTTCTTAAACGATGTATTATTGTAGCCCCCATCCTGTGACCGATAGGAATCTCCTGCCTGATAACGGTTTTTTAGAAGCTGAATGTGACAAATAATATCACAGCTCTCGCGCAGACTATTCGCCACCGTTACGCCGCGCTCATTTTTGTCGGACAGCACATAGACAAGATCAAACAACGGAGATGGAGCATGGGATACCGGGATGGTCAATTTGTCCTCGGTCATATGCAGCGGTGCTGTAAACGTATATGCTGGGCTCTGGATATAATCCAACTCCCGCATAAAAGCAACGGATGTTGCACTCCTGTAGCCGAATTGGGCAGCCTGATCGCTTTCGCTCACCAACACATACAAATCCATTTGTACCGATTTAAAAGATTGCGCAAAAATATACTCTGCCAACAGCGTAATTTCAGGAATTAATACGTTCATGGGATCATCCGCTGTTGTCAAGATCGACAAATGTACACGCTCGAACGAGGAATACAACCGTCCGTAATCAGCCAGATGTCCACTAGCACGGCGCAACGCGGTGTTAAGTTCAATTAACTTCGATTCATGGGTATAAAAAGCCTGGTGCAAGTCACGGCGTAGCGTTTGGTGGCTACTTTCTTCCGGTACTGCTATCGTATGAACGATGGCATCCACCGAGCGGTCTACAGCCGCATGTTCTTCCTGTGAGCGAATCTGAATATAGGTTACCCCTGTGCTGTTATCCCACTTGGTCCGGTTGATATCTGCAATTGTGTTCATCACCGGGCTCATGCGATCGCCGATAAAAAGAAACACGGACGGGAAATGGATGCTGCTGCGTCCATCCCCGCTTCCGATTAATTGGTCCTCTGCGGCTGCATAGTCAGCCGCATAACGTAACAGCTGCTCTCTCATACTTACTTCAACTTTCTGCGGATGTCGTTTAATTTTCCAGCCATTTGAGCATAGAATGCATAAAGTTCCGCTCCATTAGCCAGCTCTACCTTTTCATATTCCAATTGATTGCGAGCCTCTGTGTAAGTTGCAGCCAATTCATCCAACTTCGCCAGCAGTGGTGTAATATCCTCAGATGAAGTCAATACAGCATCACGGCGATCCGCCTTGCGCATTAGAGCTGCAAATTTCTTCTCTTCCAAACCACGGAAGTTTGTGAAGACTTCAAACTCCACATAATTGCGGCTTTTCATGACGTTGGCAAACGGCTCCCACGCTTCTTCCTCTTCATCACGATCATAGACGTACAAAGCGCCTTTTTTCGTAATTGTGTCCGTGTAGAGTGCCTGAATGAACTGATCCAACCATTTTTCTTCATCCTGATATTTGCCCAGCAAAGCTTCCAGTTCAGCGGCTTTTGCTTCGATTTGTATATATTTCGCCAGCTCATCACGAACTACCTGCGTTAGCTCTGGTGAACGGATCAGGTTTTCCTTCGCCATCTCTTCATTGATGCTGCCAAAGATGTCCTTGCTTCCGGCCTGTTCGAGCCCTTCAGCCAGTAGACGCTTCAGCTCAGACCATGCTCTTTTCACCTCACCCAAATTCGGCTTGGATTCCTGCAATCGCATATCATAGCCTGCCAGTAACGCATTCAGATCTAGCGCTTTTGAGCGAATTACAGTAAAGCGGCTACTTGTATTTTGATCAACATCCTTCTCCCGAATCACGCCGAGTGACTTGGCTCGGTCGAAGTCATTGCGAATGCGGGCATTGTGGGCTTGCACACGGGAGTTGACGTAAGTTTCTCCCCATGACTTTTCAGGAATCGGCGACGGCAGATTCGTCCAGTTGTTCTGACCTGTCTGCACCAGATGTCGGCCAATACCTTCGCGGTCAAGAATGGTTTTCTCATAGCTCTCTTCATACACTTTGAGCGGCGTATATACAAACAGAGGAACACCATTACGCGTATTGAGCCAGAAAATCCGGTTACGGACTTCACTTTCTTTAATAGTAAAGTGCGATTTGCCAATTGCATTATTTTGATAATTGCGAACGCCCTTCAGGATATTAGGCGACTGTACAGGTACCGAAACGAATCCCCATGACGGGAAGTACAAATTGCCAGAACTATTGCTCAAATGGAAGACAGGTACAGCCTCCTCATCCAGCTTGCTTGCAATGTAACGCTCCACAAATTTTTCAATTGCTTCGTCCTGTCCGTATTTCATGACCAGGAAATCTTCCATGGAACGGGTAATGAGATCACCGAATTTGTCAGTCAAGAAATTAGAAATCGAGCTGATGATATCCATATCCTGATCTTTCACCCATTGATCTGAATTTTCCAGCAATTCTTGGGCAAAATCACGGATCAAATCGTCACCATTGCGATTATCCAGCAGCTTGGTCACAACTTCTGAGATATCCGGTACACTTACCAGATTCCAATAGTACGTCTTGTTCCCTTTGTGATCGGATTGTTCCTCGCCGTTAATCAGCAGATCGCCATTCTTCTCGAAAATGGCACTCAGTGCATTCAAAATTTCAGTAAATACATTATAAATGCGGTTATTTTCTTTATTTAGTAGGTCATACAGATCTTCATAAAATTCAATGAGCTGCTCTGTACGTTCCACATCAGCCCGCAACCAATATTCATTAATTTTTGCTTCAATATATGCATTTTTCTTCTTATCCTTGGATACAAACGCGCTCTTGGCATCACCCAGCTTCTCATTCGCTTGCTCACGCGCCCATTCAATGTCCGTTGGAATACGGTGCAGCGATTCACGCAGCGTTTCAACATAGGAAAGCAGCATTTTCAGCAAGCTAAATCCTTTTTCAGTATAAATCATGCGAGATACATAAAACGGTCCTTGCTCGGGATGCAGGAACATTCGGCGGATTTGGTCTGTAAACTGTCCTGTAATTTCACCGGGAAGTTGTTTCTTCGCTTTGATATACTCTTCGCGGGCACGCGTCAGGAACGTTTGCTCCAGCTCAGTGTCCATATTGACTACTTGCATTTTAACAACATTGTTATAACTTAACCGTTCACTGTTCTCAAAACCCGGAAGCGGCTCAGGTACACGAGATTCAAAGTTTTTGATCATGCTATCCAGATCGACACCCAGCTTGCGGGCAAACTTCTCTACATCCTCCTGATTCGGCGCTTGCTCAAACATTTTGGACATTTTACCAAACATCCGGTAAGCCAGATATGTCGTCATTTCCTCCATGGGCAGCACTGCCGAAGAAGCTCCGATAATATTGTAATCGTAGTTTGCTGGATACGCCTTATTCATTTGCGCGATGTTGGTACGAATGTTGCTGATATAGTCATGAATGGCGAATTCTTCGCCCGACTGTTTTTCCTCACTCGCCATAAAGTTGGTGATGTTCTCAGCGGTGACATTCATGCAGTAATCATAAGCATTTTCCAGCAGCTTGCCTTCCGTATTCGTAGCCGAAATAAGGTGACACAGATTAAATGGCGGCAGCGGCGAGTTTACAGTCAAAATGTTACCGTACTGTTGCTTAAAGCGTTCGCCACGACTATCCACATTCATCCAGTAGTCCAGTTCTTTCAATGCAGCATAGCCGTTCTTTTTAATATATTCACGCGTATGCTCGCTCAGGCTTTTATTCGCCAGATTAATATCCGGCGTGAACAGATAACCCAGTGTGTTAACACGGTCTACACCAGCGGAACCATAATCGCGCTCAATGATGCCTCGGACGATATATGAGATATCGAGGAAAGTACCACTTCCTGTACCGCCGGACAATCCAGACAGCAGGAATACCATAAGCTTCTTGTTGGTGCCTTCAGACAGGGTTTTGATTTTTTTGTCAATGCTTTGTACGACCTGATTGATTTTGGTGAACAATAACAACCGTCCAGCCTGACGCACCCCTGCCGCCCCGTTCATACCGTCGGTAATGCTCAGCTCAGGAGACAGCCAGTCAGTGATATATGGCTCTAGAATACTGCGGTTTTGCAGCAATCCACCGATTTCCGCATTGGATAGCAGTACAAACTCATTGATGGGGTCCAAACCAATCCCTTTGTATTTTTTGTTACGGTCTTGTTCATTCGTTTCAAAAGCGAGAAATTCTACATTATCCGGCTTCTCGCTCTTTTTCTTGGAAATCGGGTCTGCAGGCAACTTGAATCTGCGGTTTATTTGATATTTCAAGCGGAGAAGGGCGTCAATCCCCGTTCCCCCAAGTCCGATAATTAAAATAGGATTATCAATGGTATCTACTCTGATCTTATCGCTTACGATCCCTCCGCCGAGTGATACGTCTAATTGTTGGATATGCTCTCTAACTACTGGTTTCATAGATATGACCTCCTAAGGGTTCGTTTAGCTGTTTACTGAAATAAACTCCAGTAAAATGGTTTTGTCCACACTAGCCAGCGGGATCGTCAGACGATCACCGTTTTTCAGTTCAAGACCGTTGCCTGTGTCTACAGCACGCCCGGATTTTTCAATCGTAATCTCCGGAGTGCTACGCACCACAATCCGATCCTGATTTGCTGGCGTGAACACGACCTTATCGGTTCCGGCAAATTCCGGCGCCAGTTGCAGCAACTGGTGTAAATTGAATTTGCCCCGGAAGGTGTTCAGCTTCTTATACTGCGGGTATGTCTTTTCGCCGGTATTTTCATCCCGGATTTCCAGTACGATCTGGCCGACAAAGCCACGATTAGCTTTTTTGACAGCCTTCCAGATGAAATATGCCGCTACCAGCAGAACGAGCAGTCCCACCCCTAAAAGAATGAGTGGCAGCAGCTTAGACTTCTCAGCAGGTGTCGTAGGCTGGGTTGTGCCAGTATTCGTACCACTCGCCGCCCCAGCTTTGGCGCTGATGGTTACAGGCTGCGTTTCACGGTAAAAGCTCTTCTCCTCTGCTCTGACGGTTAGTTCATAGTCATGCTCATCTGGAATCGTATAAGAGCCGGTAAAAGCATCCCCTGCGTTAGTTAGGGGCACTTCATTTGTTGTACCCGTATCAAGGTCTTTGACCTTCAGGACAGCATTCATATTCGCATACAATTCCTGATCCTGATACTGCTGGTTATTGCTCGTCAGATAGGAACGAATCTGTACCGTGTCACCTTTTTTGTATGATTTCGCAGGCGGCGCGTCCAGCTTCAATTCCAAATCATAGTTAAATACCAGATTAATATCAATCTTATCCTGCTGCACTCCCTTGACTTGAAGCTTCCAGTCGCCAGCCACAGGCTTGAGCAATTTAATCAACGAGTAGCTTTTCGACTTGGACAGCAGTACATCACTCGAAGGGATCGGCTTCGTATTGCCCAACGGGTCTATTAATCTCGCGTCCACTGGTTTCGAGGACATAATTGAAATATTGGCTTCCAGCACGCTATCGTTTGGTACGGTTACCGTAACGTCCTGATAGTCGCCGTTGGCCGTAATGGACTGCAAAGGCACCACTTTCAATTTCAGATTGCTGGCGAAAATTTCACTCAAAATGTTCGGCAGATCGTCCGCCGAGCTTGTAATAAAGGACTTGCCTCCCGTTTGCTGCGCGATGTCGGCGAGTTTATTCTTATTTAGCTTTCCATCTGCATTCAAACCGATGGTATAGATCGGCACACCGCTTTTTTTAGCCTCGGCTACAGCCTGCGCCATATCCTGAGTGGATTGGCTTTCAGTTCGACCTGTCGTCTTATTAAAATCGTTGTTACCATCAGCTAACATAACGATCATAGGCGCATGTCCGGCTGTTTTGCCATCCTGCAAAATACGGATCGCTTCCTTGACACCTACGGAGGTGTCAGTATACGCTCCCCGGTTCAGCCCGTCAATAAATGTCTTCAGTTCCTGCTTATCCGCTTCGGATGAAATATTAAGCAAGGCTTTCTCGCGTTGTACGACATCCGTATACGCTACAATCCCAACCTTGTCATTTTGCGTTGACAACATATCAATAAACATTTTCATGGCTTCATTGCCAATCTTCCCAGGATCACTGGTGTTCATCGAATTACTTACATCGACTACCAACACCGCATCCACTTTAGAAGCTGAGGGTGAAGCGGCATTGGCCGTCTGTGGCTGCCAGGCCGAAATCGAAGTCATGATCATTGTACATATGATTCCGATGACCAAAAACCATTTTCTGTCTCTACTAAACATCGCTTATACCCCTTTGCCGATTAATTCTCATTCTAAATTACAGTTGTACTCCACTACTATTAAATTATAATGAGTTTTACATGAACGCTAGCTGAAAATCCTGCCCGAGCGGCCTGAATGCGACCAAAAAGCCTATTATATCGCGAGATTTTACCAATATCCTGCAGTAATGATATAATTATACCCCAACAAGGGCAATCGGGCACCAGTCTTCTCCTTTATACGACAAAAATAACCCTAGCGAAACCCACTCATGTAAAACAGTAAAAATAAAAATCTAAGCAGAAAGAGGAAGTACACTATGATCTCATACGGATGTTTGGCGATTATGTTTCTTTTTGTCGCCATTAAATCACTAATTTACTATATACATAAAAAACGCGCCCCGTCGATTGCACAAATCGACACCGAGCTTCTTGCGCTGCTGAATCGGAGAAGTGAGCACAATGAATAGTTCCAAGCAGGCTGTGCAATTTCGCCCCTTTACCCGCACAGAGCATGCCTTCCAAAAGCTGAGAGTCTGCAAGCGTTGCGGACAATTCACCGCCCTTTGGGAAGAGAAATGTACAGCATGTGGTCGGGATACGCTGGTTCCTGTAGAGCAATATGCTAAACTCAGAGCCAAACGTTATTTTCATAAAGACCTTGCTGTCGGCATTGCGTTGCTGGCTGCTTCTATCTTTTTCGCTCACTCGTCACAGCAAATGCTACTGTGCGGTATCGTCGGTGCGTTTCTCCTCCTGCCCTTGGTCCTTCTACAGCACCGCATTGTTCTTTATGAACAGCGTAGGCAGCTTATACGCCTATTCAGAGGCCGTATAGGACAGATCCAGGAAGGATTGGGCGTGAATCATAAGAACGCAGTTGCCCTGCGGCAGCTTAGTGAGCGTGTCTGCTATGAAATGCTACGCGAGATTGCCGTACTCATTCACAATGATCGGATAAGGCTCCAGCAGGTCGCTTTGCTGCAATCTTTTGTTCTCCGCAAAGATATGGAATTAACGCTCGATCCTCTTCTGATCAAAAGCTTTGAACCCCTTATGGTCAGATACATTGGAGAGGTTGCCAGACTCAATCGTGAGCTGATTAAGGATCGGACATTCCGATATGTGGTTTTTTATGAGCGTCGTATTTTGGAAATGGCCGGGGGCGAAGATATTCTCGTTCGCGTAGCCAGCGCAGCAGTCCGTAAAAAACGCTACGTAGTCACCCATGCCGCTTTCATCTCCAGATATGTTCGGAAGCTACCAAAGGAACGAATCCAACGTTTATATCATATCATTCAGGAGAATCCGTTAGAACCCTTTGGAGATTTGGCCGATGAAGTGAAGATCATGTACCTGATGGAGCAGTATAAAAGCTGACTGCCATAATGCCCTTTTATATATGACGTATCCCAATCAATGAATCACTGCAATGAATCAGCAAAAAAAAACGTCAGGATCGCCAAGGGGAACGGGACTGACCCCATAACATGAGACAAATCAAAACACCTTCAAGAGACTCAAGCCATGTGTCGTAAGATATGGAGATAACCTTGGAGGTGTTTTTACGTTGGCAACGAGAGTGAGTTGCCCCTTAGAAATAAAGATAAAGGCTATTGAAATGAGATTGGCAGGAGTTTCGGTAAGAGAGGTTATGGAGCAGTTGGGAATACGGAATAAGACACAGAAAAAAACATGTATGAGGCGGTATCGAACAGGCGAAGTGCATCGTCTGGAGCAGCAAAATGGACCTAGTAAAAAAGTACAAGGAACTGGAAAGGAGGTGGAACCAGAAGTTCCCGTTGCTTGGATTGAGTCCATTCGAGACGAAGTGACGGTGTCTGAGGCTTGTACATGGCTCGGGATCGCAAGAGCGACCTACTACCGCTGGAAAGCAGCCGTGGAGACAGAGCGCACAGAAGCTGTGACGGAGAAAATCAGTAAGCTTTGCATCCGTTCCTCCTCGCGCTTCGAACTTGAACCAGCAACCCACACCCCCGCGAGAAAAGCCACTCCGATAAAAAAGAACTTCAAATATTGCTCAATGATGCTGAACATATTTGGCCACTGCTCCCCGATAAAATAGCCGATAAACTGCCGGACTCCAGGAATGAAGAAGCTAACCAGCAGCAATGGGCCCCCGTATTTGTCATAGTAGCGGTGCGTCTTCTCGACCAACTCCTGCTTGAGGAAGAGCCAGTGGCCGTAACGCTCGATCACATGCATACCTGCCTTGTAGCCAATCACATACGTGATGCTGACCCTATAATCGATCCCGTCAGGGCCATCACAATAGCCGACAGCCCATGAAGCACATCTTTAGAGGCTAAGAAACCGGTATGGGTCAAGGTGCTGTTGCCCGGCGGAACGGGAGCGCCATGAAGTCCAGCGGCAAGCCGATGAGCAAGACCAGGTATCCATATTCGTGAAATAATTGTTCAACTACCCCGATCAGGTCCATGAGCCTTCTCCCTCTTGTGCTGCAAAGTCCCGCCAGCCGAGACAAGCTTGTTTTGCGGCAAAATCAAATAAAAAAGTGCAAGAACCGCCAGTAAAGCAGCGCTGAGGCTAATGGCAGCAGCATTCGTATACTGGCTGGCTATCCATCCCCCGATGACCGGGCCAATCATAATACCGAGCCCTTCAATCCCGGAGAGTACTCCCCACCCGGTCCCCTTCTGATCCTCCGGAACAAGGTATGACAGCACCGCATTCCAGGCCGGAAGCACGGCTGAGTAAGACAATCCCAGCATAAAGGCAAACAGCATCGTTAATGCAGGCGGCGGCATGGATACGATTAACAGAGCCAATACGACCGTAAGCGATACGAAACCGGCGAACAGCATTTGCTTGTGCCCCCATTGATCGGCCAGCTTCCCCATCGGGACAAGAAACAGCATCGCGCCGGCCCCGCCTAATATGAGCATTAGCGAATATTGTGGCTGGCTCAGACCGAGATGGTCAGCGGCAAAACCGGGCAGTATCGGCAGCAGCAGTCCCGCGGCAGTCATCTGCAGGACCATACCTGGCAGCAGCCATTTCAGCTGAACGAGTCTTCTTCGCAGTCCTGCCGCTTGTTCGGCAAAGCTGACGTTCTGGAGATGCAAGGAGGTTGTTCTATTAATCCCGAACGATGCGATACAGCCGACGGCGAGCAGCGCAACCATCAGCCGGAAGGCAGGTTCGAAGCCATAATCGAAGGTGAGATTGATTGTGACCGGCCCCAGACCGATGCAGGCCAGCCACACAGTGTATATCGCCCCAATCTGGGCCGCCCGCTCCGTCAGCCGGATTTTCTCCAGACAAATCAGCCATATAGGCGACGCCCCCATCCCAAGCATCACGGAACCGACAACGAGCCCCCAGGCATACGGGCTAAAGAACACGACGGCTAGTCCGGACAGCATCAGGACGAAAGTGGTGGGCAGCAGCCAGCGCAGCGAAAACCTGTCCAGCAAATATCCAGCCACACATTTAATCAGCGTATCGGCTGTATAATGAAGTGAGACGGCAAGACCGACCAAAGCAACGGTTTGCCCCGACTCGTTGACGGCAAAGTTCGGCAGAAACGAGAACAAGAAAGCGCTTCGGACAAACTCTGTGCAAAAAAGCACCGTGAACAGCGTCAGAGTAGAAAGCTTGAACGCGCTCCTCCCGCTCATCATATTCCACCCCTTCTTAAGGGACTTGCCTCAGGAAACAAATGCCGGACAATATGGTCCGCAGACGTTTTCTGCCTTACTGCGAGCAGCCCGTTCATCATCGACTGCTTGATCGGCTCAGAGGAGATCATCGCTTGTATCTGCAACACCAGATCATGAATCGTAAAGGCCACGACTGCCGCTCCTTTGCGCTGCAAGTACAGGGCATTTTCCTTCTCCTGCCCCAGAAACGGATTTAGGATGAAAATCGGAACCCCGGCCTGAATCGTCTCGGATAGTGTAACGCCTCCCGCTTTCGTGATGACGCAGCAGGCGCTGCTCATTAGAACATGCAATTGATCGGTGAAGCCGAATACATCCACTCTTGCATCATCCTCCCAGCTCTCCGCAAGCCTCCGTCTCCATCCTTCCTGCCGGCTGCAAATCACTTGAATGCGGACGCCTGACAAGAGCAGCAGCTTCCCGATGAGCTTCGATAGCGAATGCAATGTGCCGCAGACGTTAGCCATAAGCAGAATCACATGCTCATCTGTTTCTTTAGCGGAGCCGGAACCGATCATTGCTGCATCATAAAATGACTCCCTGACCGGAATCCCGGTCACGGTAATACGACTCTCGGGGACGCCCTGCCTGACCATAGCCTCTTTCACGTCCCTGGTAGGGACAAAATAATGATCCGGCCTGGCGAACAGCCATCTTCGGTGAACGTCAAAGTCCGTTATGACAACCGCAGTCCGGGGACGAATCGCAGATAATGCCTCGCTGCTTGGCAAGCTGCCGAACGGGAATGTATAAATGATGACTTCCGGCTGGTACTGGAGGATGATTTTCTTGAGCCTGTCGCCGCCAAGACTGTTCATCCAGGCTGCGATCTTTCCCTTCATGGGAAGCTGGTTGGTCAGATGGTAGGTCCATCCGTAATAGGGAATGCCCAGGCTGGCTGCATACAGGCTTTGCCGGTACAGATAGCGGATTATTTTGTTCAGTACAGGATAAGCTTCCCGGAACAAGTCAACAACCGCCACCTGGCTATAACCATTGCGAATCAAGCTTTGCTGCAACACCTTGGACACCTGATGATGACCTTCTCCGTAATCGGCCGTTAAAATTAAAATTTGCGGTTCATGTCCCACTATTGTCACCTCATTTCACTTGTCAAGCCATTTCATCCAGACGAACGAATTGCAAGTTGCGTCCCTTTAATTGATGCAGTACTTCCTCCAGAGCCCGAAGCATAAAATATGGCGCGTGACGGTCCGCTCCCGGCGAATCTCCGCTGTCATGCAGCAAAATAACAGATCCGTCCGTAATTCCGTTCAGCAGCGTTGCCTTCAGCTTTTTGCGGCAGCTTCTGCTGCGCCAGTCCCCCGCCTTCAAGGACCAGAGTACGATGCGGTACGATTTGGGATGAAAGAAATCGAAAGCGTTCATGAGCCCCCACGGCGGACGATAGTGATCCGGCCTTTTTCCAATTATAGATTCAATAATATCTGCGGTCCGTTTCATATGATCACGCCGCACCGTCCAGGGAAGCATCAGCCAATTGGAGATGTGATTGTAATTGTGGATTCCAATCTGATGACCTTCACGGTCCATTCTTCTGATCAGGTCCGGGTGCAATTCCGCCTGCGAGCCAAGCACGAAGAATGTGGCCTTCACTTGATAATCCTGCAATAAATCCAATAATTCCGGTGTATACCTCGGATGCGGCCCATCGTCGAACGTGAACGCTACCTGGTTCTTGGTGGTTCCCTTACGAAAAGCTCCAAATCTGATGATTCGTGGCAGAAAACTTGGAATTAACATATACAGACTGATGAAGCCTATGAGCCCAATCAACAAATATTTAACAAGCAACGTCTTTATCCCCCTTAGTGAAAGTTAAGCTTAAGCATACTGCTGCAAGGAGCAAACCCATTTTTCTTCCTGTGTATCGTTCTGCATGCTCAGAATTTGCATGACCGCATGTCTGGCGGAATCCTGCTGTCTGCACAGCCCTGCTTTCTCCCTCATTTCTTCCAATAGGGAAGGCTGTTGAACCAGCCGCTGAAGCTGATCCTGCAAATTGTCAATCTGACATAGATAAGCTACTCCCGTTTGAATCAAATAATCGGCATTATCCTTTTCCTGCCCCAGCCGTGGCTCCAGCAGCAGCATGGGAAGCTGAAGCGCCAGCGCTTCGGAGGTCGTCAGTCCGCCCGGCTTGGTAATCAATACGTCTGCGGATGCCATCCATTCATGGATTCCCTCCAGGAAGCCTGTCAGCATGACGTTATCCCTGTCTCCCAACGCTTCTTGCAGGCGGTACAGCAGCTTCACATTGCGTCCGCATACGATAACAAATTGCACGTTAGGGGGAAAAGAGTCAGATTGCATTTGCTCGATGAAGGATTTATCGATAATCCCGCAGCCGCCGCCCATCACCAGCACGACAAAGGCGTCAAGACCCAAGGCCAGCTTCTCGCGCAGCCGGTCTTTATTGTCATGCTGACTGTAGGATGGGCGAACAGGGATGCCCGTTACAGCGATTTTGTGGTCAGCAACGCCTTTTCTCTGCAGAGCTGCACGCACGCCTTCAGAACCAACCAGATACAGATCCGTAGACGGATGTATCCAATAGCTGTGATCGGAATGGTCGGTAATGACTGTTGCCGCAGGCAGATCCGTCATCCCTTTTTCTTTAAGCAAAGAAATGGCGGCTGATGCCAGCGGGAACGTGCTGACAATCAACGTCGGCTGTTCCTCATTCAGAAGTTTGAGCAGCCGCTGCAGGCTGGTCGTGAGAAAATGCTTCAGGAAGAAAGTAAGTGTACTGTCCGTCCGGGTCTTCTGATACATATATCCGTATGAGGAAGGAAAATGCTTCACCCATTGCAGGAAGCAATACCGTTCAACCACATGCATGCGGGGATGGATCCATTGCATGAAGTCGACCACCTCTACTCCCTGTTTGTACAGCACCGATGCCTCCAAAATCGCCTTGGCCGCCTGCATATGTCCATCCCCGAGCGCGCCGGACAGAATCAGTAGCTTTTCCCGTTTCATGCTATTCATCAACAATCGCCTCCCTCGTGAAATTTAACTATGCATGAACAAAACAACCAGCACCGCCGTTAGGAATCCGACCATCCCACCAGCCACACAATCGATCGGATAGTGATAGCCCCAATAAACCCGGGATATGGCCACCAACAAGGCCAGACCAATCAAGACAAGCATAATTGCCGGCGATGAGGCCAACATAAAAGGTGTAACCAAGGCGAAAATAGCGGTTGTATGACCGGACGGGAAGGAATAATCCTTCAACGGGAATTTGCCTACCTTTACCTGCTCCAGCTTGCGGAAAGGCCGGTCTCTGCGCACCTTTTTCTTGATCAGGACAGCAACGATATGGCTAACGGCCAGTGCGATCAAGCTTTGCAGCCCGATTCTGCTGAACTCCCCCTCGACGAACCATGCCAAGGACACTGCGCAAATGATGGTAAATAAAGCTCCGCCCAAATGGGTAATCCATCCGAACAATCGGTCCAGAGCCCGGCTGCTCAGCCGATGGTTGCACCAGAAGAACATCGTTTGATCAATTCGCCTTATCCACTGCATCCTGCTTTCCACCTCCGTTCCCTGTTTTTTCGATTGACTGATGTTCATCCCTTATCTTCCTCCGATCAGACAGCTTCCGTATCAAGAACCATATTGCAGCAATCGCTACACCAACGCCCACCAGCATAATCGTGAGAACTTGGTTCACCATATTCTCTGCCGCGCGGCCACATATATAGAAGAGAAAACCGACTACATAAAACTTCACCGCTCGGCCAATGGCCGCGTAGCTGAGCAGCTTCCATAACGGATAATTCATGCATCCGGATAAAATCGTAAATATTTTAAACGGGATCGGAGTGAACGATCCGATCAGGATTGCGGCCTCGCCGCGGCGGGCAAATAAGTCGCTTGCCGAATCCAGCCATTTTTTCTTCATTACACCGCCCATAACATGCTTTCCCGACACCTTGCCGATCCCATAACCGATCGGTGTCCCAAGCAGACTTCCTGCAAAGCCAACCGTAGCGAGCCATAAAGCCGACTCCGGTTGCACCGCGCTTAAAGAAAGCTGCAGGAAGAACGCCGGGATGGGGAAAATAATCGCATCAAGCATAGCGTGAATGAAAAGTCCCGTCGCTCCGAAGTTCTGTAAAAATTCCATAATTTTATCCATGAATGCCTATCCCGCCTTTGTTACAGAGCATGATGAAAAATAGGTTGCCTCCGGGCGGTATGGGTTTCCACTCGCTGTGTTCCAACTCCATACCGCCCTCCAAGAACTTACTCACCACGCTCTTAGTTTCTTTTGTTTTAATTAATTGGAGCATGGTTTGGGTAGACATAACTCCTTTGAAATGGACTGCCTCTTCACCGTCATAAATCGGTTCCTCAACGAGCTGCGGGAGTGAATCAGCATCATCGGTATCAATTTTTCGGTCTTGCGGCCAATCCGCTTCTTGCCTTCAGGGTGCATGACGGATAACAATAATCGTAGATAAGCCGTTGTAATGCGTTGGAGCAGATCGGACTTCATCGGTTGTTGTTCGAAACCAAGACCATGTATCAAACCACGATGAAGCAGCGTAATGCCGACTAACGCCTTCACCTCTCTGAACTCCGGCTGACTTGCGAATGCCTCGCTGATCTGCTGCATGGATTTCCGTGTAAGCCGGGCCGCCACGAGCGCCGCGCGGTCTGAGTCTTCGGATTTGATCAGCGTCAGAATCGTTTCATTATTGAGATGGAGTTCCCCGACCAGATCGCCTTTATCGATGATGGTGGAGTCCGCACAGACGATGCTCTCCCCTCGGTGTTTCTTAATCATGACTTTGCAAATTCCAAAGTGCGATGTATGCGAGCCGCGAAAGCGTGAAATCCACTCGAACCCTCTTTCCCACACCATCCAGGCCGCCTGCATTGAAGATTTGCGTAAACGAAGAAACATTGATCCAACCATCCCTCATTCTTATTTTAATTGACAAATTTTATTGAAATTGTCAAACTGAAATGATATTTCTATGTGAATCTTGTCGATATTGGCAGCTTTATCGATAGCTTGATAAGTTGCCGTCTGACCCTCTGCGTGGACAGTTCCATCAGCCAGTGTACCCGCCAATATAGCTATCAAAGTAAGTGCTACTCCTTTTCGAATGGTGAATGATTTCATAACGCAATCGCTCCAATATTTTAGAATGTTGTTCTGCTTTACCCCTTCACCTTATCTCCAATATTGTTAAATCGAACAGTGATAAAACCGCCAAGCTTTTGATGACATCGTACTTGGTCCTGTCACATATACCGCATGACAAACTGTAAATTGTCTTATATGACGTGCTTGCTAGGCTACGTTTTAACCGCTGTTAGCCCACCCTCTTTCGCTTGGCGGATTGGGAAGTTATATTGCATGATAGGTCTGAATCATTCGAAAATTGATTTGCAAAAAAATATAAAAAGGTGTGCGTAATTCGTGTTCTCGATAATGAAAAAAAGGTTCTGGTATGATTGGATACTTGTAGCCATACGCACGCTTTGGCTAGTCATTATCGCGAGCGCTGGTTTTGTCAATCCGTCATTGACCGTTGTGTCGCTTTGGATTGTACTTTCTTTTGCTTTCGTCGTTTATCTCGTTCCATTAATCATCCTCTATAGGAAAGAAGACTGGTATCTCACAATCGAAATCACAGTAATGGGCTTTTTTATCTCTATTTAGCCTACGCAGCCCCGGGATTGCTTTGGTCTTTTGTTTTACTCACGATAGCTATCGGCTTGACGAGCAGTCGAAGAACCTATGTGTGGACAGGTATCCTTAGCGGAATCGTATTCGGATATTGAACGGTTGGATTGCTGCTCGTCTCCCGTATGAGTTTATCGCTAGCTGATCTATACCGACAGCTTGAAGCAAATTTTAGATCAACATGCTGATTTTAACGTCGTTGGTACAGCCGGGACGGGCGCGAAGCATTAGAACATTGTGATCCCTCCCAACCAGATATCGTGCTAATGGATATTCGTATGCAGGGAATGGACGGGATTGAAGCTTTACTAGAGATGAAACAACGATGGCCTAATATGAAGGTTTATTCATAACAACATTTAAGGATTCCTTGCAGGCAGCAACTACATTGGAACGCGGGGAAGAAGGCTACATGCTGAAGTCGATTCATCCGCGGGATATGAAGGAAGCCTTGAAACTTATTTAAAATGGAGGAACCTGGATCGACCAATCAGTCGCTACGCGAGTTTTTGAAGAGATGAAGTGTCAACGTGAGCAGTTGGAGAACATCGGATCAAGTCAGGGAAACTACCGTACGGGCTTACAAAACGCGAAATGGAGATTCTGAAGCATCTGTCGAGCGGGACTGAGCTACAAATCGATCGCCGTCAAGATATTTTTATCAGAGGGAACGATCCGCAATTACTGCTCGATTCTCTACTCGAAACTCGGCGTCAACAACCGCGAAGAAGCAATAGAAATGGCGCGAATGAAGAATATCGTGTAGCTGATGAATTTCCCGATGGTACTCACGATATAGGGGTCACATTCAGTTTTTGCTTCTTGTGCTTCCTGACTCCCTTGCTCTTCGACTTCTATGACTCGGCGGTAAAGAATCTGTTGGCGGGAGTTAACTATAGCAGAAACCGACATCCGCCCTCAAATAAAGGGCACGATGTCGGCTTTAAACTTAACGGCCAAACTCCTTATCGATTATTTTATTGTGAGCCAGCTCCACTTCCTGGGCTACCGAGTTGATGCACGTTACCAAAATATGCTGCCCGCCTAAAGATCCGAAGGCTCTCGATTCAAATCCGAAAGTACCGCCGGCATGCCCCCAGTATGATTGCCCGTCAGCTGTTTTTATTTCATAAATTCCTAGTCCGACTTTACCTATAGGTGAATCTACTGTCGTGAACATCTGGTCCATTATCTCTTGATTTAGAAGCTTTCCGCCCAACAGCGAACTAAAGAAGGTGGTCAAATCTTTGGTTGTTGAGACTATATCTCCGGCTGCATTTGCCCATGATTGACTCATTTCTGTTAGATCATACAAATGACCCGATCTGTCCATATTATATCCTGTGGCATGCTTACCTGGAATATTGTGACTATTTTCCATTACAAATGTCCCTGTCATTCCGAGCGGTTCGATCAACCGTTTCCTGATCTGCTCCGCATACGTATCTCCTGTTACCTTCTGAATAATTTGACCGGCTAGTATAGTATTCATGTTCGAATAGTTCCAGCCCTTCCCTGGCGCATATACAGGCGGCTTTGCTAGTCCCATGCTGATAAGCTCGTCGGACGAATAGTAACGGAATGGATTTTGAGGCAAGGTAATATCTCGAAAATCAAGATCAGTATAGCTCGCGAGCCCGCTTGTATGGTTCAACAACTGACGAATCGTAATTTTGTTGCCGTCATACCCATTACCCTTTATGACCCCTGGCAGCCATTTTTCGACCGAATCATCCAGGTTCAATTTTTTCTCCTGAGCCAACTGCAATACAACGGTAGCAGTGAATGTCTTCGTGATGCTTCCAATACGGAATGAAAAATCCGGCTCCACCGGGCGTGGCACTTCGAAACTGGCTGTACCCGTAGCGTAGGACCAGCGTTCCCCGTCCTGTAGCCCACCTGCCACGACACTTGGAACTCTTTTGTTGGTAACTACTTGATCCATGACGCGTTTAACTTCTTCCCGATGCTTTCTTTTCTTTTCTTTCTCGTTGAGTTCTTTTTTGGATTCTTTTGCGAACTCCGACGATAAAATATTGTCGGTGTTGACAGCTTTATCGATAGCTTGATAAGTTGCCGTCTGACCCTCTGCGTGGACAGTTCCATTAGCCAGTGTACCCGCCAATATAGCTACCAAAGTAAGTGCCACTCCTTTTCGAATGGTGAATGATTTCATAACGCAATCGCCCCTATTATTTTAGAATGTTGTTCTGCTTTACCCCCTCACCTTATCTCCAATATTGTTAAATCGAACAGTGATAAAACCGCCAAGCTTTTGATGACATCGTACTTGGACCTGTCACATATACCGCATGACAAACTGTAAACTGTCTTATATGACGTGCTTGCTAAGCTACGTTCTAACCGCTGTTAGCCCACCCTCTTTCGCTTGGCGGATCGAGAAGTTATATTGCATGATAGGTCTGAATCATTCGGAAATTCATTTGCAAAAAAAATATAAGAAGGTGTGCGTAATTCGTGTTCTCGATAATGAAAAAAAGAAATGAGATTGGCAGGAGTTCCAGTAAGAGAGGTTATGAAGCAGTTGGAATACGGAATAAGACACAGAAAAAAACATGGATGAGGCGGTATCGAAAAGGGGAAGTGCATCGTCTGAAGCAGTAATTGGACCTGCTAAAAAAGTACAAGGAAGTGGAAGGTGGAACCAGAAGTCGTCGTTGCCTGGATTGAATCCATTCGAGACGAAGTGTCAGTGTCTGAGGCTTGTTCATGGCTCGGGATCGCAAGAGCGACCTACTACCGCTGGAAGCAGCCGTGGAGACAGAGCACACAGAAGCTGTGGCGGAGAAAATCAGTGAGCTTTGCATCCGTCATAAATTTCGGTATGGTACCGGAAAACCGCACTCCTTCGGGCAGAGCAAAAAATGAATCACAAACGGGTTCAGCGGATGATGCAGCGTGATGGACTACAGTGCCGCGTGAGGATGAAGAAACGAAAGGTCACTGGGCAGCCCGCTCATCCAGCAGAAAATCTACTAAAGCGGCAATTCCATGCCGAAGCGCCCCTGCAAAAGCTCGTCACAGACATCACCTATTTGAATACGCTGAATCAACTTCCAAAACTGACAAAAATGCTGCTTCATAACGACCAGGGAAGCGTATATCCGTCACACCGCTTATCAAGCAGCAGTAATGAGAAAAGGCATGACCATGAGCATGTTCCGTAAAGGAACGCCCGCTGATCATGCCCCCACCGAATCGTTTCATTCCACCTTAAAGTCTGAAACGTTCTACCTTGAAGATCTCATCTATACAACGACTGGCTGCCTAAACTTGAAAGGTGTTTTGATCCCCGTCTCACAAACAGGGGTCAGTCCCAAGGTGCATCAAGACGTTTTTTTAATATGGATTATGATAACACACTTGAATCTTTCATTGGCCTTGTAGCTTATGCTGCGCATGCCTAATGGAAGTAAAGTTAAATGCTCGTACTCCCTTGCTATCATACACAATAATCTCTTTATTCAAATACGGGTGTAGACCATTAAAATATCCGGGCATAATCAGTCTGCGCATAAAAAGGTTTTTACCCAGCAGACGGGGTGAATTGGTCGCTACAACAAGCATCTGCTGGGTTGCTGACCATGGGCTAGGCTGAATATATGACAAACAGTACTCGCCTGTCGTAAAATCGTCACCCCATGTATACCCGTCCTCGGTACATGCAATTTGAAGATGCGCTTGATACTTCTGAAGCAACTCATGTCTGGACAAGTCCGAAGTGATACAAATCACGTTGCTTTCAGCTAGCTCTTTCTCTGAAATATCATTAGAAGACACCACGGGATAATGAACACCAATGTACGGATTCCAGGTCGCTGTCCGCGGGCTAGCCAAGGCGTTTGCCGTTCGTTTCACTGCCTGCTCTTCCTCTGATGTAGTATAGCTGGATGGAAGAACGATGTGAAGTCGATCCATATAAACGTCAAGTACACCCATACCGTGACTAGCACCATTTCTTCCCACGCTTTGCAAACCCGCAATACTCTTAGCTGCATCCGCATTTTTGGTGGAGTCTTCACTGCTCTCTCCCTCCCGTTCAGCAATCAAACGGTATTCGGGTGAGGGGCGTTTGTGCGAGTGTGTTTTAACAAAGCGAAAGCGGCTGTATTCTCGTAAATCCAACATGAAAATGCGGGCTCCAATACGAACCTGAGCGAGTTCCAAGGACATGTCCTCTTCCGAGAGATGAATCACAAATTCTTCTGCGTGAACAGCCTCAATATCCAATTCACCAGTGGAGCTCATTTCGCCATACAACTCCGCATATTCCTCGTTTTCATCCATGCGCGTCAGTTCCAGCCAGTAAGCCCGATTATGTCTGCCCCGTTCCGTCCGATAGGCAATACGCTGAGGCACAACATCTCTTTTCCATTGCATAAGCCAACCCAGTATGCCGTCCAAAAGTCTTAACTCATGCGTATCCCAATGATTAGACTGTCGCTCTATCACACCTTTAAAATGGTTCGATGAAAGCTCTGTTACAGGAGCTGTGTATGCTTGGGCAAATAAATAATCCTGGTCACCACATACATCTAATATTGGCATATTGATCAAATTTTTCAGATGCTTGGGATGTGGCGCCCCTGAGATTACTGCAATAGCTGCAAACCGAGAAGGATAAGCCTGTGCCATCGCCCAGGCAGCATATGCGCCATTCGAGTAACCCGTCAGATAGATACGTTCTTCGTCCACTCGGTACGCTTGCAGTATGACATCTAGTCCCTCCAAAAAAGCTGCTTCTCCAATATAACTGCCCAGCGTAACGCCACGACACGAAAAAGTAACAAATATAGCTTCGTCTTCCCAGCCCTGCCCAAAACCTCTATCCTGAAAATCCGGCAGTCCCAGCTCATACCGCTTGCCAGGCATTAGAACGATCAGAGGATACCGTCGCTCAGCCGTGTAGTTGCTGGGAAGCTGGATTGTATACCGTTGTAAACTATTGTCCAAACGGGAGACAAAAAAACCTTCGCTAATGCCGTCAGCCGTCAAAAAAATATGTTCTTTCTGGAGCACCGATGGGTGCTGTGACTGTTCGGTATGTCCATGCATAAAAATTTGTTTTAATAGCTTGATATATTCACGCACCGCCCGTGAATCCCAGATTTCAAAAGGATCTTCCGGCAAATCCGTTAATCTTTTTAATTCCTCAAGCAGGCCCTCTATTTGTATTTTCTGCGCAGAATGAAGAACATCTTTGGCGCAGGCTTGAATGAGATGATCATACTCTTCCTGTAAGCACTCCACGACGACTGACAAAGGCCGCACAAGTACCGAATACACAAAATGATGTTCTACGGCCTCATGATCCCGATATGTAACGGTGAAGTGCAGCATTCCCGTCTTCCTGGCCTTCTCCTCATCCCAGGCGTAGCTTTGCTCCTGCTCCCAATGGGCTGTAAACCGATCCAGCTTCATACCCTCATCATTCGTTACCTCGACCCATAACGTTTGATCTGAGGGAAGAAGTATCCGATCCTTACGCAGCAAGTAAAATAGGATCGGGCTGTTTTCTCCTTCCCTGCCAGCACTTTGCTCAACTTCTAACCAAGCCATATGATTACGTATATTACGCTCTACGAATTCACGATGCAGTTCTATCACATCTGGTTCATCGCATACCTGATTTCCACTGATACGAATAGAACGAGCCTCATCAGGAATAAACGCAGCAATGATAACGACCGTGTGGTCACCTTCCTCCAGATATAAGCGAAAGGGACCAGATTCTGCATATACCAATGTTCCATCTATCCAAATTTGTCCAGTTCCTTCAAACGGTCTGAAAATCACTTCCTGTGCTGTCATACAACGTAGATTTGAAACCAGCAAAAGTCTTTCTTGTTCAGCCAAAGGCGGAAAAACACCTAGATTCAGTTCAGAGGTCCGGGGATCAAGCTCGGTCAATAATCGGCATGCTGCCCTTCCCCCTGCTGAAAGCTCAATTCCATCTTCACTACAAGCCTTTTCCAAATTCCATTCCTCATGCGTAAAATGACTAGACCATTCCCTGCCCACACCACAATTTTCCGGAAGCTCGACTGGACCGACTGCATAAGCAGACGCCAGACGTACCGGATGATCCAACAGCACAGTAGTTGCCTTTTCCAGATGTGTGAACCTCATAACATTCCCCCTCCAGGTTTTTGTTTCCTCAGAGACGTAGCCGCGTTATATTCGGTTTAACCTTCAAATGAACTATATAAAACTATTCGTTGTCACCTCTATGTACTCCTTTGTGCTTTCCAAAAAAGAAGCTATTCTCACAACAAAAAAAGAGGCAGCTTCTGCCACCTCTCTGGATCATTATGCTTATTTTCTTACAATGCTGATTGCAAGTCTTCGATCAAATCCTCCAGATCTTCAATCCCAACCGAAATCCGTACCAAGCCCTCGGTAATACCTAGCTCTGCGCGACGTTCTGCGGGAATGGAGGCATGCGTCATACGTGCCGGAACGCTAATCAGACTTTCAACCGCTCCCAGGCTCTCAGCCAGTGTAAAAAACTGCACTTTTTTCAGGAGGGCAACCGCGTTGGCATCGCTACCTACATCAAACGAAATGATGCCGCCAAAGCCTTCAGCTTGAGTTTTGGACAGCTCGTGCTGTGCATGGCTTTCCAACCCAGGGTAGTACACCTTACTAACCTTCGGATGCTTTTCCAAAAAGGCTGCAATTTCCTTTGCATTTTTCTCGATTGCTTCCATACGCAGACCCAAGGTTTTGATACCGCGGATCAATAACCAGGAATCCTGCGGGCCGAGAATACCGCCAATGGCGTTTTGTAGAAAATGAAGCTGCTCGCCCAACTCTTCACTGTTGACTACAGCCAAACCGGCTACAACATCGCTGTGTCCACCCAAATATTTGGTTGCCGAGTGAACGACGATATCAGCCCCGAGTGTAATTGGCGTCTGCCAGTAAGGGGTAGCAAATGTATTGTCCACAATCAATAAAAGCTCATGCTTTTTCACCAGCTCTGAAACCGCGCGGATATCAGTAACTTTCAACAGCGGGTTGGTTGGTGTTTCGACATACAATGCCTTCGTATTGGGACGGATTGCTTGGGAAATAGCCTCCAGATCAGTTGTATCCACAAATGTGGACTCAATCCCGATCCGACTAAGCACCTTGCTTACAATACGATAAGTGCCCCCGTATACATCATCGGTCAACAAAATATGATCCCCTGCTTTAAACAAGGAAAATACTGCATGAATCGCTGCCATACCGGAACCGAAAGCAAAACCACGTTTGCCTTCCTCCAGTTCCTTGATCAGCTCTTCCAGTGCAAACCGGGTCGGGTTGCCTGTACGCGAATATTCGTATCCCTTATGAACGCCGATTTCCTCTTGCTCATAAGTACTTACCTGATAAATAGGAACGTTAACCGCACCAGTATGAGGATCGGTAGGGAGTCCACCGTGAATCAGTTTTGTTTTGCGTCTCATTTTAAATCCCGCCTTCATATATTTTTTTGCTCAGATAACGTTCACTGCTATCTGGGAAAATGGTGACAATATGTGCACCATCCGGTGCGCTCTCTGCTTCCAGTAAAGCAGCGTGCAGGGCTGAACCGGAGGAACTGCCGACGAGAATACCCTCACGTTCCGCCAGTTCCTTGACGCGGTTGAATGCGTCCACATCGCTAATGGTATGAATGGCATTAAAAAAGCCTTTGTCCACAAACTCAGGGATTAATTCCATGCCGATCCCTTCTGTTTTATGAGGGCCTGACTCGCCACCATTCAGAATGGACCCTTCAGGCTCTACGATGACCGTTTTAATGGCTGCATTCTGCTCCTTAAGATAACGCGAGGTTCCCATAAATGTGCCCCCCGAGCCTGCTCCTGCCACAAATACGTCCACTTTACCGTCCAGATCGTTCCAAATTTCAGGTCCCATTGTCGTATAATAAGCCTCTGGATTATCAGGATTGCTAAATTGCTGTGGCAAGTATGCGTCTTTGATTTCAGCAGCCAATTGCTTTGTCTTTTCAATGGCTCCCTTCATCCCCTCACTTGTCGGGGTATGAACGATGCGTGCTCCCAATGCCTTCATCAGGTCCTGCTTCTCCTGGCTGAACTTCTCAGGCACAGCAAAAATAACCGAGATATCATAATGAAGCGCGGCCATCGCAAGACCAATACCTGCATTGCCTGCTGTTGCTTCTATTAAAGTCCCGCCCGGCTTCAACTGGCCTGTCTTTAACGCTTTTTCAATTAGAGCCTTTCCCACCCGGTCCTTCACGCTGCCGCCGGGATTCATAAACTCCAGCTTGGCGAACAGGCGAATTCCTCTGGGTAGAGAATAGCTATTCAGCTCCACTAATGGCGTGCGCCCGATGAGTTCAAGGGTATTGCGATATACATTCATAATTTCAAGCTCCTTTTAATGGCGAATCCAAAATAAACCAACGGTCAAAAATTAGCGCCCATTGTCGGAGAAATTCGCTGTCTTCTCCAAAAACATAGTAATGCGGTAAGTATTGATGCAATAAGATTTTATGTGTATTTGAAGCTTTTGTCAAATGGACCAGTCACAACACCCACACCCTTGATATCCTGCCTCGATATGATGGAGAATAATCTCTCAAAATTCCCTTTTCTAACATAGGAGGATGCTATCTATGGGTAAGCAATGCTTAAAGATAGCTGCCGTATATTTTGCCCTCGGTGCGCTGCTCAGTGCAATCATTGGCGTGTCGGGTGATTATAGCCTGTCCCCTATTCAGTCTCATATCCATTTACTGGGTTGGACGACTCTTGGGATCATAGGTCTAATCTATGTGGCCTTTCCTGCACTTTCAGTTACGATTTTGGCACGTATCCATTTTTGGATACATAACATCAGTCTGCCAATGTTGATATTGGCGATTATAGGTAAAAATTACGCGATTGCAGAGGCTGGAGTGTGGGTCGTCATAGGATGGGTGTTACTGGCGGCGGGTATTATGCTGTTTATGGTGAATATGTGGGACAGACTGCGTTAGAGCACATAGGTTCACTTCACTGGTCATAGAAAAAAGGAGCCTGGTCATTGCCAAGGCTCCTTGATGTCCTCATTATAAGTTGCAATATATAGCTGTGCTAGCTATGTGCCCTTACTGTTAATTTACTGCTCCATCCTGTACATGTTCTTTACAGAAGTTTTCAACTGCTTGCAGCTCATCCTCTTCAAGTTCAAGCTCGATGTAACGATCCGTTGCTTTTTCAAACAATTCATACTTCAGCAGTCCTGTCTTTCCTTCGTCTACTAAATAAAGAGCACGGATATATATTCCGTTTTCAGTGTATAGCTCGTCGTCTTCCTCTACCTCTATCTCAATGATAAATTCATAACGCTGTCCACTCAAAATACCAAAAGCATCTTTAATTTGATCTACTGTATATGCTGTAAAATTCAACATGTTTTTATTCCCTCCGGTTTTCCTTCAATTACGGTGCATTCTACGCCCGCAGGCAGTAGTTGTTCAACTTGTGTGCGTACTTCTGGACGATTCAAATCGTGACCCATGATCGAGATCCAGCCCTGATCATTACGCGAGCGGATTAAACGCCCTATGCCCTGTCGGAGCCTAAGTGCCATGTGAGGCATATCTATCTCATTGAACGGATCTGCTGCATCCTTGCGCAAAGCCGTAAAAACCGGATCGTTCGGAGGAAATGGCAGCGACCAGATGATAACATGTGACAGGGATGGTCCAGGGATGTCCAATCCTTCCCATAATGTAACAGCGCACAACACACTCTCCACATCATTCTGAAAAGCGGAGATCAGATGGCTGATTTCAGCCGAACCTTCATACAGAAAACGATAGGCAGATGCCTCTGGGTAAGCAGCGAGTCCCCTTTGGAAGGCAGTCAGTTCCTCCTGAGAAGGAAACAGGATAAGCGCTCTTCCCTGCGATTTCTTCAGTAGCGTCAGCGCTCTCTGGATTGGATTATGTCCCGCTTGCAACGGGTACAATGCCGCTTGCATCTGATCACTGTAGTCATAAGGTGAAGCGACGGAAAACGTTAACGGGTTTTCAATACCGAGACTCTGCGCCATATAGTCAAATGAACCCTCCACGGAAAGTGTAGCCGAAGAGAATACGATTGGAATATGCTGCGCAAATACTCGTTCTTTGAGAATCTCTTTTACCATCTTCGGCATAACCACAAGCGTTAATCCATCCTGGTCCTCCGTCACCCACGAGATGAGAAGTTCAGGACGCTTAAACAAAGCCAAAGCAGTTTGAATCATTTCCAAATGTTCTTCTACAATTTTGACTTGATACTCATCCAGAGAGAATAACCCGCTTTCAAACACAAGCTCTTCCTCGATCGTGCCGATCAGTTCACCAAAACGGTTCACCTCCCGAATCAACGATTCATTCAGGATAAACTCCTTGCGATTAGACCCCTGTACTGGCTGACTGTTCTTATTGAGCGCGGCGAACAATGCCTCGCTTTGGGAGATTGCATCCTCGATCGTCATAGCCAGAGATTCCCGCACTTCCCCCTCTAGCAGTCGGGTAATAATAGACTCAAATTGAGTGTGCTTAAGCTTGTAAGTAAGCGCATTTTGTGCTGCTGTCTCCAGCAAATGCCCTTCATCAAAAACAACAGAGCTGTGCTCTGGCAACAACGGCAGTTGACCCTCGCGCTTTCTCGCTTCGTAGGTCCATACATGCTCCATGTAAAAGTCGTGAGAGCAGATGACCAAATCTGCCGCTTTGCGGTAATGATCACGAGACAACGTCTGTCCGCAACGATGGCGCTGATGACAAACGAGACAGTCTTGAAATACATCCCATCCCAGTCTGCTCCACTGTCCATCTGTTAGCTCGGGATACTCTTTCCGATTCCCGTATGGAGTGAAGGACTGTAACGTATCTGGAAAATGAACAAAATCAGGCAGACCCTGATAAATATCGCGGAAAACATCTGCGTCCTCATCCAGTCCGCTTCGCCCCTCATCCAGCTTGTTCAGGCAAATATATTGATCCGGTGACTTCCCCAATCGAGCATCAATCGTCAAGCTTAAGTGCCGTGCCAGCTTGGCGATATCTCCTTCTGGCTTCACCAGTTGTTCAATCAATGATTCATCCGCACAGGCGATAATCGCCGGTTTTCTCATGTATCTGGCATATGCAATAGCGTACAGCAGGTATACCAGCGTTTTGCCAGTGCCTACACCTGCTTCTGCAAAAATGGTCTTTTTTCCCTTATAGGCACGTTCCAGCTGGAATGCCATATAAATTTGTTCATCCCGAACCTCAAAGCCGACTTCAGGCAAAACTTCGTAAAATACATCTGCAATCCAGTCACTTGCCTGCTCAATAAACGGCTTGGACGGATCAAAGGCAAAAGGGTAAGTAGTCAATCGGGCTGTGCCTCCAATTCGTTCATAATGTGCATCCTTTCATTATAACGCAAAACAAGCTAAAAAGAACATGTAAACTGTAAGAACAACTTACATTTTTTATTTTGTTACAATGGAATTTTTTCATGACATAACGAAATAGCAAGGAAACCAGCCAATGCTTTCAGGCACTGGCTGGCTTCTTTTTCACTTTTGCTGCATAAAATCTGGAATTTGTTCCAGCAATCGTTCTATTTATTATTCTCTTTATATTACAAAATATTCCCTTTTCTGCAACGACAATTCCCTTAATTCGTGATATTAGAAGCCACTGGTGGCAAGGGCGAGTCATGCTCATATCGTCGCAATTCTTTTTTATTTACAACCAAGGTGCTGGCACATAAATCGTGCACTCCTTGTTTTTTTGCCGTAAAAGCAACCACAATATAAATAATATGAACAAGAATAAAAGAAATGACTTTAATCCAGTACCGTCCGGACGCGTATAAGAATCCTAGGCGGTTTCCTTTGCTGTTAACTACAACTAGAGAAAACACAAGCTTCCCCGGTGTAGCCTGTACTTTCGATGATTCCCAAAAACCACAATATAGCCATGGTAGCACCAGCCAAAGAATCAGCGGCATCCAAATAAAAAATTCTAGTATGAAACCCGTCTTCTCTATATTCAGAAGAACTGGAATTATGGAAAATGTCCCCCCAACTAAAAGGACTATGGCAAAGAGAATGACCAGATCAATCACAAACGCTACCGTTCTCACCCAAAATCCTCCATAAATCTTTCTTACCCTATCACTTGTTACTGTCATAATGATGCATAACTCCTTTGTATTCGTTAAAATCCATTTTATTCCTTTATCCAAGAAGATATCATAGGCTCAACTCCCTAAATTGTCAATTTACAAAGAAACGCTCATAAACAAGTAAAAGGACCTATTTTCATGCATCAAGATGAAAATTTTCATTTGTAATTAAGAGCTTATATACCATGATCTTCATCTGTTTAGGCACGAAAAAATGCCGCTATGGCTCTTATCTACCTATATGTAGTACTTTGGCATCGAATTAAAATCAGCCTTTTCACGCATAAAAAAACAGCGTATGTGTAAATGGGTTTACACATACGCTGCCTCACTATTTATTATATCGATTTGACAAGCAACAACTCAGCTCGAATGAGCTTGTTCCTGACCATCTTACTCACTATATTTTTTGCCCTCTACACTAAACAAACCTTCCTCACCACGCAGCTTTGCCAATGCTTCGACAAAGAAGTAATCACCGTAGATAATGGGCACATTGATGTGTCTTTGCTCAGGATAATGTACGGTTCCGTTCATCAGCAATCCCTCATGTTCTTCGCCCCATGCCGTACATGTGTGATGCAAGCCTTGGAGGATGGATTCTGCAGCTTTTGTAAATTGCTCTGCACGTGCCGAATATTTTGCTAGTTCCAGCAAACCGCTAGCTGCAATGGCCGCAGCTGACGAATCCCATGCTTCGCGGTGTCCTTCTTCTGCTCTAAAGTCCCATACAGGCAGGCAAGCATCGCCCAACTGGGACAGGAAAAAGTCAGCCGTGTTCTCGGCCACCTTTAAATAACGCGGATCGCGTGTGTATCCATACGAAAGCGTAAAACCGTACAAAGCCCAAGACGTGCCACGTGCCCAGGCGGAACCGGGAGCAAATCCCTGTCCGCCATGCTCAGCGACCTTTTTTCCAATCTCCGGATCGAACTCAACCACATGCGCAATGGAGCCGTCCGAACGAACGAACTCACGTGCCACGGTATCTGCATGCTGGACAGCGAGAGCCGCAAAGCGTGGATCTCCACTTTCCTCCGAGGCCCAATAGAGCAAGGGTAAATTCATCATACTGTCTATAATCGCAACACCCCGTGTATCCATATCCTTCGAGTGGAAGTTCCACGCGCGAATAAAGCGGCCATTTACGTTAAAACGGGCAGCCAGCAAATTAGCAGCCAATAACCCCCGTCTTCTTGACTCTGAATCTCCAGTCAACCGATGGGCGGCCACACCGCTGAGCAGCCAAATAAAACCGAGATCATGGTCTACAGCTTCGCTATTATAGAGTATTTTTTCCAACCGGGCCTCACACCGTTGTGCAATTTTGGCAGACTCCCAATCAGGACGTGCCCGATGGGCCAGCCATAGCAGTCCCGGATAAAAGCCTGCTGTCCACCACGCTTCCTCACGATTATCATAACGTCCACCCTCTGCAACATGTGGAAAGGCGTCTCCCAGTCTTGCCGCCAAGGCAAGCGTTTTATCCAATGCCAGCTCCCACGATTGCTCCAGCCACGCTTCTGATTTTATCATTCTTTTTTCCCTCTCCCTTTCCACATGATTGAAGATAACTATGGCTCCCGAACTATCTATTCAGGTAACCGAATGATAAAGGAAATGCGACTGCCGCCACACTCTAGACGCGCTCCCTTAAGTAAACCATTTCGGCAGGCTACGGCAGTCAATTCATCCGGCCATACGACGTTTGTTCCTTCCGTCGTGGGGATAACTTCAAGGCTTGCGCCCGCATATTCTACGCGAATGCTTTCAGTTTCCTCCCCGGCTGCCATCACATGATGAATCACACTTCGTTCCCGACCGTCATACGCCATCAATGGAATAAGTGCCCCCACATTCTGAATATTGCCCTGAAGCTCATACGACACTTCAATTTTGCCGGGCACCTGACGATAATGCGTTCGGATTTCCCTCACCCCCGGGAATGGACCTTCCCACAGCAGAGTGAAATCTGTCTCTCCATCAGACGCTGAGCTGCGCTCCATCTGTACGTTTCCTCCGCCATCCTGCGGATCAATCCCTCCATCACGATCGAATTCCAATGTACCGGGGATTCCTTCTGACAAGCTGTGCCATTTTCCGTCTTCGGTTTGCCAGGCTGGTGTATAGCTCAGCGGGAAAATATCTCCCTCCGCGAAACCCGTAAAGCCGCGATCTGCGTGTCCTGCTGAGGATGGGCCGATCAGAGACGGCAGCGCAGAACGTTGAACACGTACGATGCCCGGAATATTGTACGGATCGTTGATTGAGGTCTGCACAAGCATTTGCTGCCCGTCTACAGCTGCAATGACGGTCTGAAACCAGCCGTCCGTTGCCAACACCCGACTGCCGATCTCCGCCGGGATAGAGGTCGGAGGAATACGATCAATCTCCTTCCCATGTAGGAGGGTATGGGCCAGCACCGCTGCCGTCCACAGACTGTAGCAGGTATGATTCGAGTACACCTCAAAGCCATGGCGTGCCTCAGACGAATAATGGTTGCGAACGATATGCAGCTTGCCATCATCGGTCTGCCATCGGCTAATGGATTGCCAGCATAGATCTGCTGCCCGTCGAAATGCACCTGCAAGCCCATGCTCGCCTGCTGTATACGCCTGCTGAGCATGTGTTGTAAAAACAAAAGCCGCAGCCGCTTCGTTCCATTGGTGCTGCGCGCTTCTTCCACGCGGAGGAATTTCCCCATGCGGGGATAAAGTCAGCAATGAGCTAAGTGCTCCTCTGCGAAGGTAGTCACGCACTTCGAGAGCACAGCCGCCATTATATCCGCTCTCCATCATGACGCCCAGATGAAACCGTGTAACAATATCGTAGGCGAATGGGCTATTGGGCCGATCCAACGGACCATCTTGGTACAGCCCCAAACCGGTAAAGCGAGGTAAATGGTAGTTGCGGATATACGTCTCCATCCACTCAGAATCGGCTGCAATCCCTTCAGTGGCACGCAAAAACTCGCCGGAAATCATGATCGCGTTCCAGTTGATCATCCGGTTTGGATTTTTCATTTTGCTCATCGTAAAAATGTAAGTCTGCTCAGGTTGAATCCTGCTCAACTGCTGCTTCCAAGCCGTGGCTTGCTCTGGCAGCAGATTTTTAAGGATACGATACGCCCCCATCATCATAATTGGAAAAAAGTCCGGGTGATGATCCGGCGCTTTTTCGTCCACTACACAGGCTATGCTATGCATCAAGGCCGCAGCAGCAGATTCGAGTAAATCATGCCGGCCTTCTTTGACCAGCACAGCCGCAGCCAACGCATAGGATGGGGTGGAGTAATACCGTTCACTTTCAGAATGAGGGTCAATGATAGCTCCGTTTTCATCTTGATACAAGGCATATGCACGAACCAGCTTTTCCAGCACAGCCAGCTTACGTTCGTGTGTCCATCCATCATTTTCTCGATTTGGTGCGCTTTCCACCTGTTGTATAAATCTCTCCAGTTCCGTCTGCCAAGGGTATACGCTGCCTGTTTGAAGCTTATTCATTCTGTATGCCTCCCATTCAACATGAAGATTGATGTATGGTAAAAAATAGATTGCAATCGACACTTGCTGAGCCGTTCCAGCGATTGGAATCCAGTTGCAGTGATGTCTTATAAAATACAAAGGGCACTCCGTCATGATCTATATGCTTCACAGCCTCCAGCCTCTGCCTCAGCGCGCCAGCATCATAATTTAGCCTAACCACTGCATTCGTTCCTTTCCATTCCACGAAGCCTGCTCCTGTATTAGGCTGAATACGGCTGATCAAAAGCTCCTCCACATCCCACGGCTTCACGTTCATACCAGACGTTTCAAACTCAAAATGATCTGTGACAGTAAGCCTTGCTCCCTCGTTTCCCTCCAGTACACTCCAGGCAAAGGAACGGGTGAAAACTGCCATTTCATCAACAGCATAAGCAGATGTCAAGTCGAGCTTAAAGCTTGTGACTGTCTGTGCTCCCTCCTGCTCATCCATAGCAACATCCAGCACAACCGCCCTTGCCTTTGCTCCGGATTGCTGCGCGGTCCCATTGATGATAGGCACGGAATGGCCGCTGGAGGAAATATTGATAATCGACTCCCGTCCGGGCGAAAAATAGGCTTTCGTGTACAAGCCTGCTCCCAGATCACAGAGTAGATTTTCGCCGCCGCCATGAAGGATGAAATGTCCAAGATCATTATGATTGTGCGGCTCATTGTTATGCCCACCCTTGGCTGAAAAAGCAAGTACGGCATCTGAATGATCCTGCTGCCCCCCAGATCCATGATGACTAGATCTGAGGCTACGGCACATCAACCAGCCGAGTTGCGGCAAATAATCGATTACGGCTTCTCCGCATCCATACACCAAGGGGTTCGTCCAGACTAGGTTACGCAATACATGAGCCCAGCGGCGACACGGATCTTCTAACAAACCAGGTACGCGAAAAGGGAGTGTAGATGGACGTCCTTGCAAAAAATTCACATAGGAGATGAGTCCGGAAGGTAACCGTTCAGTTTCACTACTATCTGAATAATTAGCGAAAATACCGTCCGACAAATGGACCCGTTCTGCGAAGGCTGCGATTTGCCTTACCTTTTCCGAGTTCAAAATATCCACAGCTCCCTCGGTAAACTCACGCAGCATATCGGCAAAATATATAAAGTACCCAAAGCCATACACCCAATAACCTACGCCTTCGGGACATCCCCCGTCCTCTCTGTAGCCTGCCAAAAAACAATCCAGTGCGCCCAGCATACGCTCGATGGCTACCGCTTTGGAAAAGTCGTCTTTTGCCAGCAGCAATGCAGCAATTCCGCAACCCGAAGCGCATACTGCCGACCAGTTATGCTCTGCCGTTTCCCAATCATAATGATGAGGCTGCCAAAAAACAGGTTCCAGTACACGGCGCTCAACCTCTTTGTGCACCTGAACGACTACGTGATCAGCCAGCTTTTCTTCAAGCAGCAATAAAATTTCAACCAGCATTTGCGCTGTTTCGGACGCGAATAAATCCACCTGCTGCCAAGGCGGTGTTACAGTGTCCTCTTCGTTGACATGTGCAGGAAGCGCCCAAGTGTACTCGCTGCATATGTCCAGCAGTCCGCTTTCCAC
Organism: Paenibacillus sp. JJ1683; assembly: GCF_053006485.1. Taxonomy (NCBI): domain Bacteria; kingdom Bacillati; phylum Bacillota; class Bacilli; order Caryophanales; family Paenibacillaceae; genus Paenibacillus; species Paenibacillus sp. JJ1683. Next base: position 2,411,225 of record NZ_CM129820.1, on the reverse strand, counting down.
CTCTTTCATCTTCCGAGGCTCCGAATCGGCAACAGCTGCCAGCACGATAGCAACTAGTCGTCCGCGCCGTTCAAAGTATACATCCTCATACGGCTTGCGCTCCCCTGTATTAGCAAATTGCCGGAACAGAGACAATGGTAGTTCAGGCCAAGGCGCTTCCCGAACATCATTGCAGATGCGTTCGATGTCCTTCCAAAGCTCGGCGAATGCCGGTTTATCGACAGTTGCCCGTAGCCTTTGGGTCCAATTGCTCCTTAACCGTTGTCTTGCTGAACCCTGCACTCCGCCAGCCAGCGCGTTGACGAGCCGCGAAGCAGGCCAAGCCTCCTTCAGAAGACTCATTCGCATTTCCTCCCCATGAGAAGCATTCGTTTCACCCTCTTTTTGTTAACGCTTTCATTGTATCTAACAATCAGCCTAAATTCAAAGGGGTAGGAATACAATTGGAAAAATATAAAAGAACCTCCACGCCACGTTGTCGTGGTCATGAAGGTTCTTATTTACATTCTTAAGCTCCGTCCAGGTTCGCTTTGGTCCATTTTTCTAAGCTTTAGGCTTTTCTTGTTTCCAGTTTCTAATCCCGTCATCCTCTAGAATCCCCAATGCGGCATCTGAAATATTAGGATCACGCAGCAGAGCATCCTCGACTCTAAATTTGATATCATCAGCATCAGCCAGCGTCATGCCCGAAGTAAGCTCAATTACCCCTTCGACGTGATAGTAACGTCCCTCCTGCAAAATACGCATTTGAGAAATATCAGTCACATGTGTATCTGCCAAGATAATGGAAGCAACACGTTCTTCGATATCAGGAGGTGCAGATACACCAATCAAGCCCACCATGTTGTCATAACCGACTCGGAACGCTACACCGACCATCAGACAGCCGATGAGAATACTTGAAATTCCGTCCAGCAGCTTAAAATCAGTCAGCGATGTGACCACTACAGCTAGCAGGGCGAGTACCCCACCTGTCGTTGCAACCAAATCCTCATAGAACACCAAACGGGTTGGTGGCGCAGCACGTCCCACATGACGAAAGGCAGAAGTAAAAATACTTAGCCCCTTAGCTTCCACTCTGGATTCATGCAGCACTTCTTTCATCGCTTTGCTCCATACAAATCCGTCAACCGCCAATGACAAAACCAGCACCACTACATTAATCCAAAATCCTTGTGCAGATTCAGCCGGATGCTGTAGCAAATGAATTCCTTCCAATGCAGTTTCGTAGGCCATAATCGTTACGACAATAACAGCAACCATACAAAAAAGATTAATTACCCGTCCAAAGCCAGTAGGAAACCGTTTCGTAGGTTTTTTCTCTGCCAATACACTGCCCGCAAATACAAACATTTGGTTCACTGCATCCGCAATGGAATGCATCATCGTAGCAAACATAGAGCCACTGCCTGTCAAGGCAAAAGCAATCCCCTTAATCAGGGCAATGCCGGTATTACCCAACGCTGCCGAGCCTGAAGATTTATTTCCTTTTTTGACCATACTCCAAAAGGAGTCCTCTCTCTGTTTCACTTCCATCTTGTAGCTCCTCCTGAGGTATACATAATCTGACATATCCACATTATGTAATCGCTTGTTATGTATTATTTTTAACCCGTCCATATTCTACCTAACCAACTGAGGAGAATCAATACAAATGATAATATATTCCTTCGAAAAAGAATGCTCCACGCCACCCTACTGGCATGAAGCATTCTCGTTACAACCTGCTATCAGATAAACATACAAACAATTAATCGGTTTCTAAATTACCAGCTAGATTTCGTAATACCTGGAATTTGGCCTTTATGGGCCAGCTCGCGGAACGCAATTCGGGACAGCTTGAATTTGCGCAGATATCCTCTCGGTCTGCCTGTCAGCTCGCAACGGTTTTTCAAGCGGGTTGGGGATGAGTCCCGAGGAAGCTTTTGCAAAGCTTCATAGTCCCCTTTTGCTTTTAATTCACGTCTCAAATCCGCATATTTCGCTACATTTTCCTGACGTTTCTTCTCTTTTACGATTTTCGACTTCTTGGCCATCTAAAGCTCCTCCTTGTTATATATGCCAATCATAAAGGTTCCCCATCGCGATCGCGGGACGGAAGGACACAAATATGGACATGCTTTTGCGTTTTAATAGTAATAATTACGATTAATGTTTAATATACCTCTGCTCAAGTAGATTGTCAACTCAAACATTTCAAAACACTATACAGCAAAAAGCCGTTGCTCTAGCAGAACCGTTTCATTGCGGTGAACGGTCTGCCGTGACAACGGCACAAAACTTGCTGAGTTAACTTCGTTCATTCAGCCAAATGGCAAGCCACCCAGTGATCTGGGCGAGCTTCACGATAGAATGGAATCTCTTGAGAACAGCGGTCGATTGCAAAGGGGCAGCGCGTATGAAACTTGCAGCCCGAAGGCGGATTCACCGGACTTGGAATATCCCCTTTGAGCAAAATACGTTCTCTTTTCAGCTTCGGCACTGGTATAGGCACAGCCGACAGCAACGCCTTCGTATACGGATGCAGCGGATTGCCGAATAACTCGTCACGCGAAGCTGTTTCGACCATAGAGCCTAGGTACATCACGCCAATACGAGAACATAAATGTTCAACTACGCTCAAATCGTGGGAGATGAACAAATATGTCAGACCCCGCTCGGCCTGCAATTTGGCAAAAAGGTTAATAATCTGCGCCTGTATGGACACATCCAGCGCTGACACCGGCTCATCAGCGATGATCAGATCCGGTTGAAGCGCCAGCGCGCGGGCAATGCCAATCCGTTGACGCTGACCTCCCGAAAATTCATGCGGGAAACGGTCGATATGATATTCCGACAATCCACACAGCTTAAGTACGTCCAGCACGATCTGCCGAACCTCCTCTTTGGTAGCTATACCGTGGTCGAGCAGCGCCTCACCAATGGCATCTCCGATCCGTACACGCGGATTCAGCGAGCTGTACGGGTCTTGAAAGATCAGCTGAATTTTAGGACGAAGTTCCTGCATCCCTTTGGCCGACAAGCTGTGGAGATCCACCCCTTTGTATTTTACGGTACCATCTGTTTTATCCGTCAATCTGACAATCGTGCGGCCCACCGTGCTTTTACCGCTCCCCGATTCCCCCACCAGACCGAAGGTTTCACCCTGACGGATCGTAAAGCTTATATCGTCTACTGCCCGCACGTGCCCTGTAGTACGATTCATAAAACCGGACTTCACCGGGAAGTATGTTTTTAAACGGTCTATTTCCAACAACGGCTCAGCCATGAACAACCGCCTCCTCATACAACCAGCAGGATGCTTTCTGCTGAGCTGAAACTTCTTTTAATGTAGGCTCCTTTACACGACAAATGTCCATGCAATGCCCGCAGCGGTCATAAAAATAACAGGAAGTCGTCAGCTCCAGTGGATTAGGTACCTGTCCGGGGATGGAATACAGCTCCTTTTGGCGCTGATTAAGCACCGGTTTGGACTTGAGCAACCCCTGTGTATAGGGATGCTTGGGGTGATTGAATAGCTGCACCACTTCGCCTTCCTCGACGATCTTGCCCGCATACATCACGATTACATAATCGGCCATCTCCGCAACAACACCCAAATCATGGGTGATTAACATGAGCGACATATTGGATTGGGCTTTAAATTCACGCAGCATGTCGAGAATCTGTGCCTGAATTGTTACATCCAGTGCCGTGGTCGGCTCATCCGCAATAAGCAGCTTGGGTCCGCAAGAAACAGCAATAGCAATCATAATTCGCTGCAGCATCCCTCCGCTCAGTTCATGGGGGTAGCTTTTTAAAATCTGCTCCGGTCGGGATATGCCGACCTGTTCAATCAGCTCTAGCGCCCGCTTGCGAGCTTGCTTTCGGCCCATCTTTAAGTGCTCAATCAGTGGCTCAGACAGTTGTTCACCAATGGTCATCACCGGATTTAATGAAGACATCGGCTCCTGAAAAATCATGGAGATTTCATGTCCGCGAATCGTGCGCATCTCATTTCTACTAAGCTCTAGCAGATCGGTTTCCTCAAAACGGATACTTCCACCTGCCACTTTACCACCGGGACTCTGAATCAGGCCCATGATCGACATGGCGGTAATACTTTTGCCGCAGCCCGATTCACCGACAATGCATACCGTCTCCCCCGGCTTCACGCGAAAGCTGATATCATCCACCGCTTTGACCGTTCCTTCTTCTGTATAAAAATGAGTGCTTAAATGTTCAATGGAAAGTAAATTGTCCATGGTGCATGATCACCTACCTCTTATGTTTCGGGTCGAGTACATCCCGCAGCCCGTCACCAAAAATATTAATAGCGATGACTGTTGCAAAAATAGACAGGCCTGGTGGTATCCACAACCAAGGTCGTTGCTGAAAATCCAGTACATTGTTGGCGGCATCAATCATATTGCCCCAAGTCGGTGTCGTGGGCAACACGCCAAGACCAAAGAAGCTGAGTACAGATTCACTCAGGATGGCTCCGCCAATGTTCAATGTAGCGATAACGATCAACAATGGCAAAATATTCGGCAGCAGATGCTTAAAAAGCTTTCGGCGATTCGATAGTCCTAGTACCGTCGCTGCCTGCATAAATTCACGTTCTCGCAAACTAAGCATCTGACCTCTCACCATCCGTGCAATCCCCGGCCAGTTGACCAGACTCAGCATCAACATGACGATATACATCCGTTGATCAGGCGGAACCTTCCAGTCAGATAACAGCGCACCCATAATAAATAGCAATGGCAAACTGGGTATAGTCAGCAGCAAATCGGCAATGCGCATAATGATTTGATCCGCAATTCCGCGAAAATAGGCGGATATAACCCCCAGCGTTGCTCCTAAAAAGACAGACAACACCATAGAAGCCAAACCCACAGTAAGAGAAATTTGACCTGCCTGCATCACACGTGTCAGCACATCCCGTCCCAGCTTGTCTGTTCCTAGCCAGTGATGGATATTCGGCGCCTTGTTCATTATTAATATGTTCGTTTTGTTATCGGAATAAGGAGAAAATAACGGACCGATAAAACAGAGCAAAAACATAAATACCACGACGAGCAGTCCAGCCATAGCAAGCTTGTTTCTGAACAGCTGCCGGAGCGCTTGCTGCCACATTGAAGATTTGGCATTTAATCGCAGTCTGCGGTTGCTCTTGCTCAAATTACTGCTCACGGATGACATTCCATAGCCTCCTTCTTACACTTTTACACGCGGGTCAGCAATGCGATACAAAATATCGGATAACAGCGTCCCGATCACGCTCAATATGGCAATCAGCATCGTGAAGCCCATCAGCAGCGGATAATCCCTAAGCGAAAAGGATAGCATGTACAGCTGACCGATCCCGGGCCAGTTAAAAATCTTTTCAATAATCAGAGATCCGCCAAACAACGCAGGCAATTCAAAGCCAACGAGCGTAATGGCAGGCAATAATGCATTTCTCAATGCGTGTGTAAAAAGCACCTTTCTTTCCTTTAAGCCCTTTGCACGAGCTGTGCGGATATAATCCTGCTGGATCACGTCGATCATATTGCTACGGAAGTAGCGGGTCAGCGAACCCAAACCCAGTAGTGTCATCACGATCACCGGCAAGGTCATATGCTGGAGAACCTCCTTCACATACTCCATGCCTGTAGCGTTACTGCCCGTATTGAGCATCCCGCCCGGTGGCAGCCATTTCAGATCGACCGCCGCAATTTTGATCAGATACAGTCCGATAAAAAAAGAGGGAACAGACATCGCGGCAAAAATCACCACCATGACCAGCGTATCGAACCATGAATACTGCTTGTAAGCAGCAACCACACCAATAATGACTGCAATCAGCCAGGTCAGGAAGGTGGATACAATGGCCAACAAGAATGAATTCCAGATATATTCATTAAATAAGGTTAGCACCGGTTTCTGTTGAGCGAGCGAATAGCCGAAATTACCATGCAGCGCATTGCCTAGCCAGTTTCCGTAGCGCTCAAGAATAGGCTTATTCAACCCGTAAATTTCCCTCAGCTCCGCTTTTCTCTCCGGCGACAGCTTCAGATTACCGCTAATGAAATCTCCCGGTGTCATGGCATACAGAAAAAAAATCATCATCGAAGCGGCCAACAAAATAATAATCATATACGTCAGTCTTTTCGTTAAAAACGAGCTCATGACAGACTCCTTTCAATTCATGGTCGGGCTACTCATTACGCGTCCTCCATTTGGCAAACCCCTTGATCCGAACCTGAAGTTCTTCACAAGGGGCCCGCAAAGGTGGCTTATTTAAGGGACCACTCGAACAGATTACCAGACAAACCAATGAATGGGCTGACCTTTACATGTTCCATTCGACCATTGTAAGCATATACAGTCTTCTTGTAGTTGGTGAAAATAACGGGTAGTTCATCATTTAGCAGTACATATAATTCCTTATATATTTTCTTACGCTCTTCCATATTCGTTGTAGCCAAACCTTTTTCATAGAGCTCTTTGAGCTTCGGATTGTTATATCCCTTGATTTCACCATTGACGAACGGCTCGATTCCATCAGATGGGTCTGTCAGCATGGCTGTCGAGAAGGCGGCGAGATCATAATCTTTACCTTCTACTTTGGCGACCATTGCATTAAAGTCTGCAAAGATTTCCGGTTGCAAGTCAACGCCAATCGCTTTATAGTTTTCAGCCGCAAGCGCGATAAAGGTGTCTGTTTCTGGACGTTTGGAGGTCAGCAAGTGAATGGTCAGCTTCTGGCCGTTTTTCTCACGAATGCCATCACTGCCTTCTACCCAGCCCGCTTCATCCAGCAGCTTTTTCGCTTGCTCCGGGTCATAGTTGTATGGATTGATTCCATCGGTCGTGTATGACCAGAATATAGGAGAAGCTGGAATGTTGGCGACCGCCCCTGCTCCCTGTGCTGCGTCAACATAAATGCTTTTGCGATCCAATCCATAGGTCAACGCTTGACGAACCTTTTTATCCTTCAGCTTTTCATTTTCCAGATTGACTTGCAAATATCCATAGGTGCTCGGTGTATAAGGCAAAATATTCAAAAAGCCGAGTCCTTTCAGCTTGTCGATATTTTCTTGCGTTGCGGTAAAGGAAGCAAAATCGGTATCCCCTGTTTCGATGAATTGCCAAGCATCGCCTTCCGCTGTCTTATATATGAAGTGTTTCGTTTTCGGTTTGCCTTTAAAAAAGTGATCGTTTGCCTCCAGACGAACTTCTTGCCCTGGAATGAATTTTTCCAACTTATATGCCCCATTCCCCAATGGGCTACCATGCAAATTTTTAAAATAATCCAGCTGTCCGAACTTATAATCCTTGCCGTAGTAAGCTTTGGACAATACATATTCACCGAGAATAGTCAGAGCCAGCGCGTTTGGCTTTTCCAATGTCACAGAAATAGTCTGTGGATCAATTACCTTAATTCCATCAATTTGTTGTGTCTTGCCTTCCGTATAGGCTTTGCCGCCTTTAATGTTCAGCTTTCGGATTTGGCTATCGCCCGGATAGGCTTTGTCATAGATTAACGTCCAGGTAAATGCGACATCCTCTGCTGTCAAAGGTGAGCCATCGCTGAATTGGGTATTGGGAACCAGATGAAACGTATATGTTAAATTATCCTTGGAAATATCCCAGCTCTTCGCCAGATTGGGCAGCGGAAGTCCCTTCTCATCTACCGTAACCAGCGGAGTCCATAACTGCGAAATGACGTTGCCGTCATAGCCGCTTTGGTTAAAATACGGCGTAAATACTCCGGCCGGGTCAGTCAGGCCTACAATAATGGTGTCGTTTCTTTTTTTGGACACTTCCGGCAATTTGGACATATCAGAAGCCTTTACCAGACTTGTTAATGGCTGCGCTGTAGCAGTTGTCTGTGTGTCCCCATTATTTTGGGCAGTAGTATTGTTGTTGCTTTCCGATCCACCGTTAGAGCAAGCTGCCAGCAAGGTAGAGCTCGCCAGAAGTAGACTGCTAAGTAAAATAATACCCTTTTTCAACATAATCCCCCCGAGTTAAATGATTAAATTCCGATAGAACAAGTTGTGATTAAGAAGATAAACCTCATTATAGGAATTTATTAGGGTTCTGTAAAGGGAGAACTGCATTTTTTTATATAAAAACTCTGCTCATCAATATCTATCCGAATTCTTGTACAAATATAAATAAAACCTCTCAATCCCTAATAGTAGATTGAGAGGCTGTCTCTTATTTATTGTTATATTATTTTTTTATAGCATGGATATAATGAATCGTTTCGAATGCGGACAAATAATCTGCCCTCTCACCAAAGAAAAGGCTATTTATTGTATCCGGGGATAGATGTTCATAAATTAGTAAATCTGAAGCTTCTAACATTCCCTCAATTTCATCATAAGCAAAGCATGATTTCATGGGTTCACCACTTACTGAAGCCATTTTCACCATATTTTCAACTCGATTAGACATGCCTTTCTCTTTAAAAAGGTTTTCATCTGCATAGTCAAAAACGATCGAACTCCCCGATGGGACCTTGGTAAACAAATGATTTATTAATCTTGAAATTTCCTCCTTAGTTAAATAATAAGAAACACCCAGAAGGCTAAAGAATGTTTTTTTATTAGCAAACCCTTCATCCAATAGATTGGAATACGAAAATGGATGGGCAAAGTCCATAGAAACCAGATGAAGATTGCTCGGTATTTTTAAATTTGCATGAGCTAACCTTTTCTTTTTAGATTCCTGTGTTGCTGGATGATCCATTTCAAATATTTCTAAGCTATTTTTCAATTCTGGATGTCGGAAACAAAAAGTATCTAACCCGGCCCCTAGTATGACATACTGCTGTAATCCTAACCTAACTTCATTAAGTAATACTTTTTCACAATATGCAGCACGTGCTAAGGTCGTTGGAGAAAGTTGAACTTGTGTAATCCATTTTAAAATTTCATCCGGATCATCTTGGAACCTTTGCGCAATATCTTTATTGAAAAACGCTATTCCTTTAATCATATTCTCTCTGATATCTGAAAACTCATTTTGGGAAATTAAATCTTTAGCCATAAAATCATCAAAAATTTTGGGTGTGTCATGTTGACTATGATATGCTCGGCCAAAAGCTGATATTAAGGAAGTTAAACTAGACTCATTTGGCTTCATACATTGATCCTCCTATAAAAACAATAATAAGATTCCCCTGGCCAGGAGAATCTTATTATAATATCAATATAATTAATTGTAAATTATAGCACAAATAAATAATTTTGTCAATGATTAATATTGCGACCTACCTTCGCTCCATATAACCAAGGATACTCCCATGCATCTCATCCACAGCCGTAAGCCGTGCACTGTAGCCAAGCAATGTTTCGCCATCAAAATGTGCATGAATAAAGCCAGCGGCACGGAGCTTAAATATATGATCATGCGTGATTCCCTTGGATAGCTTGAGATGACGGACAATCTCAATGAAGGTTCGCGGGGACTGGCTTTGGTACAAATATTTTAAAATCTTGAGCCTGCTCTTCTCCCCTAAACTTCGAATCATTCGGTATTCCTGTGGTGATAAAAAATCATCCTCCTGAACATATACTCCTGCGGAATAATGACATAACAAAAGTGACCCAAATCGATAAATAATATTCATCGGCTGAAAATGATATTGCGGTACCAGCAACACCTGCGTCAGTCCAGCGGAAGGCTCGAATCGGAAGCCATTAGTTATACGATCCACCCGCTCCATAGAGCTATATGCGTTCTCCTCCCGTTTTCTGCATTCAGCTTCCAGTTCCAGGCCGCTAAGGATACTTGTATCCACGTGACGAAAATACTCCTCGTTCCAGCCGGATAGCAGTTGCAAAGCAAGTTTACGGAGGTTCTCCATGTCGTCAGACAGCGGAATCCCATAGGCTGATGCCTGTTGCTTTAGTTCCTGTAAAGACTGGCTTTCCAAACGATCCACGACCTCTTCAACGCCCCCCTGATCAGAAAGCATACATACAAGTCCATAAATAATTTTCCAGTCTGCATTGATTTCCATGGACTCCAGTAACGCGGACAGCCTCGGAGACAGCGTTCCACGCACTTGGTCCGCCCATCTGGATGCTATTAAATCTGTCTTCTTATACGCTTTACGGCAAATAAAAGTGTGTAAGCTACTGAGCAGCTCAAACACTGGTCCATATGCTACATGTACATCGTAAGGAGCATTCACGTCGTGACTCATCGCTTTCTGTCCTCTTTTCTTTCATATCTGATGTCCATTATACATACTATCGTACATCCGTTCATTCTTAGTGATTCATTCATACGAAAATGAAGGCACAATACTGATGCAAAGCCAAAGTCAGTCCCATCCGAGTCAAACTGTTTATCTATAAAATAAAAAAGGTTGTCTCCCACCAAAAATCGCAGGAGACAACCTTTGAATACATACATTTTCTTTTAACGGGTGGGAAAACGAGAGGTGTCCTTCTTGACCTGGCTCCAGGTATAACGCAACATCCAGGTATCCCACTCCGTAATTTTAGGAGAATTTCCGGCCCACATAATCGTAGGCACAGGGAACCCGCCAGGTGGACGCTCGTGCTCTTCATAGAAATCAGGCAAGCCGAATCCATGCCCCATCTCATGCTCTGTGATCTGAACTTCATCCGAATTCAAGGTGCTCAGGATATAATCATCAGGCATACGTTGTCCCCAGTCACCACCGGCTCCACCCTGAAAATTAGACGTTCCCCATAAGTACATATCAAATCGCTTGTCCAGTCCCCCCGGATACGTATAGTTAGAGTCCATAAAATGTTCAAATCTCGACAGTGCATTAGGAGCAACCGGAAGTTTTGCCGGAATATTGGGGTCTGTTTTACTCAACTCATCGGTAATCGTATCCGTGTAAACGATTTCATTCGATTGTTTGTTAAGGATCTGCGACGGATTTGCAACGGCCCAGCCTACTATTTTTACAGTAATATAATCATACGGCCAGCCGTCATATCCTTTTAGCTGCTTATTCCAGTTATTTATTTGGCGACTTAGCATGGAAGCCATATCTTTACGCTGCTGAAGAGTGATATTTTTAGAGGATTGCCAGCGCACTACATAATTTATCGTTCCTTTTCCCGCATAAATTTGATCAAAAATCAAATTTTTACGGTTGGTCGAGCCTTCTTTGACTATCCTATTCTTCCAAACCCATTCTACCGAAGGCTTAAATTTGGCAGGTAAGTCAGCGGCAGCCAAGCTATTACTCGTTATTTCTATATTCGAGGTGCTTTCATAATCTGAGGCTGCTGAACCGACATTAGCTCCGCCAACCAGAAAAGAAGCAGCCATTACCAATGAAAAAGAAGCCATGATCATTCCTTTTTTCTTCGGCATTTTTTCAACCTCCGTACCTGTTATTTTTACGAGCACATTCAAAATAACAAACGTTTATCTCTCACCTACACCCACTCTCAATTTTGAATTAAATAACAATTTTATATTATCATTGGAATAATATACCGTCAAACAAAAAGATCCCCTCTTCATAGAGAGGGGGTCAGCATCCATAGAGTAGCGTTGTGTTCCTACTCTATGGATTTCAACGCCGATTCAGCCAGTGAAGCTAGCAACTTCGCTGTTCCCGGCAGCGCGCGTTCGTCCAGATCAAAGGCAGGATGATGCCATTCCTGCCTTCCCGCAGTGCCGACAAAGACAAACACACCTGGGACGTTCTTCTGATAAAATCCAAAGTCCTCGCTTGCAGAGGAAGGTATGGGGCGAACGACCTCCAGACCAACCGCTTCGGCCGCCTGCACCGCGATAACAGCCAACTTACCGTCGTTCAGTACAGGTGGCGGACCCTCGATCCAGCGAATGGTCGCTTTCGTGCCAAAAGCATCGGCTACGCCCTTGACGACCTGCTCGAAGCGTTCAGCCACCTGGGCTCGGACGTTCTCGTCAAATGTGCGGATGGTTCCGTCCAAATGAGCGCGGTCTGGGATGATGTTCCAAGCATTGCCACTGTGCAGCTTCGTGACACTGATGACCGCGCTATCGAGCGGGTTAACGCTCCTGCTCACAATCGATTGCAGCGCCGTAATGATATGCGAGGATACCACAATGGGGTCAATCCCTGCATGCGGAACTGCCGCATGTGTGCTCTGACCCTCCACCTCAATGTAAAATCCGTCTGCCGCTGCCATTAGCGGTCCTTCTTTGATACCGACCGTGCCTACGGGCAGGTCTGGTTTGTTATGCAGGCCGAAGATGGCCTGCACCCCTGCCAGCGCACCGCTGTCCAGCACTTGGGCAGCGCCTTTGGCTTTCTCCTCGGCTGGCTGGAACACCAGTCGAACCGTCCCTTTCAGCTTTTGCTCCCGCTGCTTCAGCAATGCGGCTGCACCTAACAGGGATGCCGTATGAAAATCATGCCCACAGGCATGCATCTTGCCAGGATGTAGCGAAGCATAGGGCAATCCCGTCTCCTCCTGGATGGGCAGTGCATCAATGTCTGCACGAAGCGCAACCGTTGGACCTTCCTGCTGTCCGCCGATTTCCGCTACCAATCCGGTACGCAGCGGCACATCCAAGATCGTTATATCCTGTTCTTTGAGCAGGCGGCGAATATAGGCGGTAGTTTCAACCTCCTCGTTAGACAGCTCGGGATAACGGTGCAGATGACGGCGAATCTCCACCAATTTCTGCTCCAAAACCTGCTCCTTCGTCCCGGTTGATCCACTCATCCCTATTCCTCCTTCGTGAATCCATATTGGTTACAATTTTTATGTCAATAGTATCTAGGACTGCACAGGCAACCCGGCAAAAGCTTCATGCAACAACTCGAATGAGCGCACACGCTTGCCGATATCCCGTATGCCTGTCGTTACAATCAGCTCATCTGCCTGATACTTCGCTTGTATTTCCGTCAGCGCAGTATAAATTTCATCTTTATTTCCTTTGTTAATTTGTGCTTGTGTGGCTTCAATTGTATATTTTTCACCCGATTGCTTACCGAATTCCTCTGCACTTTCCAGCGCCCCCACTGTAGCCGTTTTGCCACTGGCCAGATGAATCTTGTACAGCTTCTGCTTACCTGCCAACTCCGCTGCTTCCTCGGAAGTGTCTGCCACAATAACCGATAGCGCAAAAAGTGCCTTTGGTTCACGCCCATAACTGTAATCGAAAGACTCCCGATACGTACGGAATGAATCCAGTGCAACCTGCTCACTACTGTTAATAAATTGCGAAAAAACATAGGGCAACCCCAAACGCGCAGCAATTCCAGCGCTGTCTGTACTTGTACCCAAAACATAAATCTCTGCTGGGATTTCTGGAATCGGATTCGCCTGTAATCCGGCCAGCGGTCCTTCTTCAATCGGGATATTATGAATATAGCGGCTTACTTCATCAATTTTCTCTTCAAGAGAAGGCGCATCATGCACGTTACGTTGTAACGCCTGTGTAGATTTCGGCAACCCGCCTGGCGCACGTCCGATACCCAAATCTACACGCCCCGGTGCAAGAGAGGCTAGCACATTAAAGTTTTCAGCCACTTTATATGGACTGTAATGCTGAAGCATTACCCCGCCAGACCCGATGGTAATACGCTCGGTACGTGCTAATAGATGGGAAATAAGCACCTCTGGTGATGAGCCTGCAACCTGCTCGGAATCATGATGTTCTGATACCCAAAAGCGTGTGAATCCCAGCTCTTCTACACGCTGCGCCAGCTTAATCGTGTTGCGAAGGGCCTGTGCCGCCGTTTCACCCTCGTGTATAGGGCTTTGATCCAATACTCCGATTTTTATGCTCATGTCTCCCTCTCCCGTCAAATGGAATAGTTATATTCTGGTGTAATTCGCTTCAGGAATTGTTGGGTACGCTCCTCTTTGGGGTGGTTAAAAATGGCGTCCGGTGTGCCTTCCTCAATAATATGGCCGCCATCCATAAATACCACATGATTAGAAACATCACGCGCAAAGCCCATTTCATGTGTCACGACAATCATCGTTATGCCTTCCTTCGCAATCTTGCGGATCACCGACAGCACCTCACCCACCAGTTCAGGGTCCAGCGCCGAAGTCGGCTCATCAAATAAAATCACCTCTGGGTTCAGCGCCAAAGCACGCGCTATGCCGACACGCTGCTGCTGCCCACCGGATAGCTGGCTCGGATAATGATTCAGTTTTTCGCCGAGACCAACCTTTTCCAGCACTTCAATACTAATTTTTTTGGCTTCCTCTTGCTTAACCTTACGGACAACGACAAGTCCCTCCATGACATTTTCCAGCGCGGTTTTATGCTTGAACAAATGATATTGCTGGAACACCATAGCCGTCTTTTTACGCAAGGCCAAGACATCCTTCTTCGCAGGTCGCTTGCAGTTCACGGTAAAATCGCCAATGCTGACTTCTCCGTCATTCGGCTTTTCCAGATAATTAATGCAGCGTAGCAAGGTTGTTTTTCCTGAACCGCTTGGTCCTAAGATAACAACGACCTCGCCTTTGTTTACCGTCAAATCAATGCCTTTGAGCACTTCATGTTTGCCGAACGACTTTGTAATATTTTGCAGACGGATCATGATGCTCGACCTCCATTAAACACATTGATTTTTTTCTCCACCAAGCCGGATATTCGCTCAATCAATACCGTCAAGCCCCAAAATAGCAGTGCTGCCGCAATATACACCTCTAAATATTTCCAGTTGGTGGATGCCAGAATTTCAGCCTGTGCCTGGATTTCCGTGACCGAAACCGTGAAGGCCAAGGTAGAGCCATGCAGCATCCCAATAACCGAATTCGTCAGGTTCGGCAAACTCACCACAAACGCCTGTGGAAATACGATGCGTCTCAATACTTGCCATGTCGTCATACCAACCGCATAAGCCGCCTCAATTTGGCCCTTGTTGACCGACTGGATTCCGGAACGGACGACCTCAGACATATAGGCGCCACTGGTAATGGAGAACGAAATGAGTGCAAATACCATATAAGGAACGTCTTTGGATTGCAGTGACCAACCGAAATGCTTCGCTCCTGCATCAATCAACAAGGGCAAACTGAAATAAATAAGCAGCAGATGCATCAGCATCGGTGTACCTCGGATAAAAGTAACGTAAGCGTGAGAGATTTGCGACAACACAGGAACGTTATAAATTCGTGCCAACGCCGTTATAATCCCGATGACCAACCCTGCCAGCACGGAAACCACTGTAATGATTAAAGTGTTGGGCAACGCCGAGAACAATCCCAAAAAGGCGGTGTATACAAATCCAAAGTCCAGACTCATATGCCTTTACCTCCTTTACTCAGACGAGGACTTCTCAGGTAACGCACCACAAAACCTTTTCGTTTTGCGGGCTCTTTCTGTACTGAATCTCTATGCTCATGCCGGAGAAGCGTATTTTCCAGCACCTTGAATAATTTTTGTACAATCAGACTGATCACCAGATAGATAAGAGACAACGCGATATACGTTTCAACAAAATGCTGGGTAGCCGAGCCTAATGTTTGCGATTTTCCTGTCATCTCCATCGCACCGATGGTAAACGCCAGCGAAGTATCCTTCAAATTACCAATGACCAGATTGGAAAATACGGGAACCACCACAGCCAGCGCTTGTGGCAAGATGATACGTGTAAAAGCCTGATAGCCTGACATGCCGACTGACTGTGCAGCCTCGATTTGTCCCCGATCTACAGCTCCTACACCAGACCTGATAATTTCAGAAATAAAGGCTCCACTGTTGAGCGCATAGGTCGCTACAGCAAACCACAGCACATCCCATCTGGAGGAATTGATATCCACCAGCTTTAGTAGCTCTGGCAGGCCGTAATACACCAGAAACAATTGAATTAGAATAGGGGTTCCACGGAAAAAAGAAACATACACTTGAGAAACACGTTTGAGAAATGGAATGTTATACATGCGAGGCAGCGCAACCAACAGACCAATGATCAGTCCCAACACAAGCGAGCTTGCCACAATAAACAAGGTGATGTGCAAATAGGACAGCATTTTCGGGATAAAGCTAAAAACATAATCAATATTGAACTCTCTGCTCATATGCCTGCCTCCTTTCTATACATCAGCGGTCAGAATACATAAAGTACCCTGACCGCTGAAATGTCCAAGTCTGTCCTTACTTCTTACTGCTGGAACCTTCTTTTTTCACATCCTCCAGGGACTTTGTGAAGTCCTCTCCAAGCCATTTGATGCTCAGCTTCGACAACGTGCCGTCGTCCTTCACTTCCTGAATGGCTTTGTCCAGGTCATCCGCCAATCCTTGCTCATTTTTGTTCAGTACATACAGCACATCCGATTGAGTCAAAGGATCACCGACGGTTTTCAGAGCTACTTCTCCTTTTTCATCGGTGTTAAAACGGTTCGCAAAGTCTGTCGTAATGGTCGCATCTATACGGCCGCTCGTAATTTGTTGCACCGTATCATTGGCTGCACCAGACGTATATACGATATTCAGAGCATCCCCGTGGGTTTTGTTATACTCTTTCAGCACATACGCCGCATTACTGGTTGGACTGGTAAGTACCTTTTTCCCTTTTAAATCATCAATGGAATGAATACTATTATTATCCTTCGCTACAGCCACTCTGTTCAGAAAAATGCTATACGGATTTTTGTTGAACAGATACTTGGCTTCGCGTTCCGGGTTTTTCTCCATTTGATGCGATACCAGATCAATCTTGCCGGCATCGAGACTGAGCAGCAGATTTCCAAAATCCATCGTTTTGAATTCAAACTCGTATTGAGGCAGGCGCTTGTCCAGCTCCTTAATCAGCTCCACATCAAAGCCTGTTAAATTTCCATTTTCGTCAATAAAGCATACATTTTTAAATTGAGTACCTGTGCCTACGATAATTTTCTTCACGTCTCCGCTTGAACCTGACGCACTAGACGTGTCATCTGAGGAACCGCAGCCTGCCAACACCAGAATGATTGCCATAACAGACAATATTGCAAACCACTTTTTCATATGAATCCCCCTCATCTCTTTGCATATCAGCAGTTTGCGACATACATGGTAGCTATAACATTTGATATTTTATAATTCCTATAAACTTAATTGGTTTTAGGATGTGATTAATTTAACACTTGGAAATCAATACGTCAATCCACCAACCTATAGAACTTTTCTATAACAAAACGGCCTCCCTGAAGCCTTCTGTCAGTGCATCTGCAAAATCCGAGGTCACTGCGCAGTCTTCTTTGGTCGCGATTATGCTAATCTGCATAGATACCCCAGCCACCTCCGGAACATGAATACGGAACAGCTTCTGATCCTTCACTTCGCGGTTCACACAGACATCCGGCAAAAAGGCAATGCCCGCCTGTTGCAATACCAGCTTTTTGGCCGTGACCACATTGTCTACCTGAAAAGCTATATCCGGTGGTTGCTCCAGTGATTCAAAAGATCGATGAATCCTCATCCAATCTAATGATCCGCACTCAAAAAACACCAGTGTTTCACGTTGGATATCCTGTATGCTAGCCTTACCTGTCTTCGTAAACGGGTGGCCTTCATATACATACAGGGAAATCGGGTCTTCATAAAAGGCAAGCGTACGAATAGCCGGATGCATCACTTTACGGACAAAACTAATGTCTACCTCACGGTTCAACAGCTTATGTACCAGTTGATCCGTCGTAGCCGTAACAATTTTGTAGTTGATTTCCGGATACCGAGCACGAAGCTGCTTTAATATTTCAGGAATAATGTAGTTCGACACCGATATCGTGCAGCCGATTCGAATTTGCTGAGGGGCTTTCTTGCGCTGTTGAAGTTTTTGCTTCCCTTTTTGCAGCACTTGGAGCATCTGCTCCGCATAAGGAAGGAACTTTCGTCCATCCTCGGTCAGAATCGTTTGTTTGCTTTGACGGTCGAATAACTTACACTCAAGCTCGCGTTCCAGCGTCTGAATCCGGGCTGTGACAGAGGGCTGTGACAAGAACAACGCTTCTGCCGCCTTATTAAAACTTCCATAATGATTCACGTATACAAAGGCTTCCATATTCTCGATATTCATACGCAAGTCCCCCAGTAAGTTTTATATACATTTATCCAATGAGTTAACTTGGTTTTTTTGTATCATAAAACTCACTGAACGACCTGTCAATGGAAATATTGAAAATATCTATAACTTTAACAGTTCATTTAGTTCTTTAACCGAACGGTCCAATCGTACAACCAACTCTTCGGACAATCCATATGCTCCACCCGGCAGGCGCTCGACCCACTGATCCACCGCATACACCCCACCAAGAATATGTCTTCCCCCCAGCGCGTTGAGCACCGGCTTCAGGGCGTAGTCAATGACCAGCAGATGGGCCAGTGTACCGCCGATAAATAAAGGCAAGACAGGCTTCTCTCTCAGACCTTCCTGCGGAACCAGATCCAGAAATATTTTCAATAGCCCTGAATAGGCGGCTTTATATACTGGCGAAGCCACAATGACGGCATCTGCGTCTGCAAGCAACGCAAGCGATGCTGTGACGTCGGGACTATTAAAGTTAGCTTTGATCAAATCCTCAGCTGGCAAGTCGACCACATTCAGTAATGTAACCTCTGCTCCAGCCTCCCGTAACTGCTTAGTTGCATAGTGAATCAAGCCGTACAAACGGGATTGTGTAGATGGACTGCCTGATAGGATGACAACCTTGGACATCTCATTCCCTCCTTCTGTTATGCGTCAACTTTCACTTTGGATCTGGCTGCTGTATAACGATTCTCAGGAATCGGTACGCCCAGGTTTTCACGCAATGTGCTAAATTCATAATCCTGACGGTAAATACCGCGCTCCTGCAAAATAGGCACAACTAGATTTACGAAATCATGTAGGCCCGTTGGTACGTCGGAACCGATAATGAATCCGTCTGCGCCTTTTCCTTCAAACCACTCTTGCACTCGATCCGCTACCTGCTCAGCAGTTCCAATAAAAGAGGTTCTCGGCGTAGCTGAACGTAATGCAACCTCACGCAGGGTCAAATTCTGCTCTTTGGCTGTTCGTTTGATTTTATCTGTACCGCTACGGAATGAATTACTGCCAATACCCTCAAGCTCAGGGAATGGCTCATCCAGCGGATATTGTGAGAAATCATGATGATCGAAGAAACGCCCCAAATATTTTAACGCAGCCTCGATCGTTACTAGATTGGTAATCTCCTCATACTTGCGTTCCGCTTCCTCTGGCGTACTGCCGATAATCGGCGAAATGCCTGGCAAAATGACAATATCCTCTTCTGATCTGCCATAGCGTACCGCACGTTCCTTCACATCACGGTAAAACTGCTGTGCTTCCTCCAAGGTTTCATGTCCTGTAAATACAGCATCCGCTTCCTTGGCAGCCAGGTTTTTGCCATCTTCTGAGGAACCCGCCTGGAAAATGACCGGCTGTCCCTGCTTGGATCGTCCAATGTTCAGCGGGCCCTGCACAGAGAAAAACTCACCTTTGTGGTTCAGTGTATGCAGCTTGTCGGGATCAAAGAATACGCCGGCTTCCTTATCACGAACGAACGCATCCTCTTCCCACGAGTCCCATAGTCCTTTGGTCACCTGCAAATATTCATCGGCAATTTTATAGCGCTGTGGATGCGATGGATGCTCCCCTTTGTTAAAGTTAAGAGCAGAACCTTCCAGCGGGGAAGTCACTACATTCCAGCCTGCACGACCTCCACTAATATGATCAATGGAAGAAAACTGGCGTGCTACCGTGAACGGTTCGCTATAGGAAGTCGACAATGTGCCGACCAGTCCAATATGCTTCGTCACCCCAGCCAAAGCAGACAAAATCGTAATTGGCTCAAAACGGTTCAGAAAGTGAGGAATGGATTTTTCGTTAATAAACAAACCGTCTGCGATAAATACGAGATCAAACTTCCCTTCCTCTGCCTTTTGCGCCTGCGTTTTATAAAATTCAAAATTAACACTGGCATCCGCCGGTACATCAGGGTGGCGCCAAGTCGTCATGCTTCCCCCAACACCGTGAATTATCGCACCCAATTTAATCTGTCTATTCTTAGCCATGGCTCTTCCACCTCTCTTGAATATAATTGTTATACCGCTTGATTATAACTTTCCAGCACTTTACCCAGCTCTTCCAGATCCGGGTTAAGAAGTGCTTCATATTTGTTATCTCCGCCTACCTCTACGACAGGAACATAGCGAATACCATATTTGGTCTCCAACACATCACGCAGTGCATCATTACCGTCCACTTGGATATTTTCATACGGCTGATTTTGGGATTTTAGGTACGATTTGATCTCTCCACAAAAATGACAGCCGGTTTTGCTCCACACTACAACTTTAGGTTTGGATGACATATACATACCTCCGCGAGTTTAATGTTTATAATCCCGATTGATTAAATATGAATTATATCTATAATGTATCCTGCTCCCTCCTTTCCGTCAATCACTTGACTAATAGACAATGGTAATTGAACGATAGAAAATTTTAATTTTATATTGCATTGAATCGGATAGGTGACAGCCTGTTATTTAAATTTGGGTAGATTAGAGTTTAAATGGGACTTGGCGCGGACATCCTTGGAATAGTAGCGCCCTTATGGCGAAATGAAATGAGGTTGGACAAATGCAGGAATGGACCATTGTAGCTTTACGTACGTTATTAGCCATCGTTATTCTTTTTGTGATTACCAAGATTCTCGGAAAACGTCAGGTATCACAGCTTTCCTTGTTCGAATATATAACTGGAATCACCATCGGTAACTTGGCTGCTTCTATCCCTTTGGAACGCGAATCCTCCTGGTACTTGGGTACTGTATCGTTAGCCGTATGGGTACTGACAACACTTGGCATTGAATTTTTGCAAATTAAAAGCAAGAAAGTCAGGGATTTATCAGATGGAAAGACGACAGTCCTAATCAAAGACGGCAAAATTTTAGAGGATAATCTGAGAAAAGAGCGACTCACCCTGGATGAACTCATGGAACAGCTTCGAAGCAAGAATGTATTCAAAGTAGCTGATGTAGAATTTGCTCTTATGGAAACTAGTGGCGAAGTTAATGTGCTGTTAACCAAAGACAAGCAGCCTGTGACGCTTAAGGATCTGAATATGCTGCAGCTACCGGAGAAGGAACCTACAGCAGTCATTATGGATGGACAACTTATGGAGCAACAAATGGCATACATGGGGATTACTCAGCAATGGCTGGATGCCAAGCTAAAGGAAAAGAGTCTAACGGTCAAAGATGTGTTTTTTGCCCAGGTGGACACACAAGGAGAACTATATATTGACCAATATAGCGATAATGTACAACAATCCAAGGTACAGGACTCTAATCAAGCCGTGCTGACTCTATTAGAACAGTGCACTACTGAATTGCAAAAGCTCGCATCTGGCTCCAGTGAGCAGCAAAGAAAACAACTATACGAACAATGCTCACAAAGTTTGAAAGAAGCTATACAGGAGATGAAGCCGGTAAATACATCTAACTCCTGAGCATATACACATAGCCCGTAAGAGTATAAGCATAGGAACAAAAAAAGGAGCGTCCTACCAGCCGTTTATGGCTTGGAAGACGCTCCTTTTGTAATTACAGGGCCAGTGCGCATTTCATGTTTACACTGTAAAAAAATAATCTCGTTCTACCTTGCTCACTCTTAAACCGAATGCTGTATACCACTCGGATTTCCCTTTCTCCTGTGCGACCTTGTGCAGCTCGTTATCCTTCCAATGTTTTATAGCGTCCAAGGACTCCCAATAGGACACTGTGAGGCCCACTCCGTTTTGGTCACGAACACTTTCCACACCTAGAAAGCCAGGCTGCTTGGCAGCCAGTTCCACCATTTTGTCCCCCATCTTTCCGTATCCACCATCCCCTTCCGAACGTTCAGAAGTAAAAATAGCTGCATAATAAGGGGGCTGTGGTGTCTTTGCAATTGAACTCATAGGTACCTCCTAGAAATTAATGATTAATCGGCATTTTTCTCAAGTTCGATTATAACCACAAAGCTGAGATAAAAAAAATGAATATATATGATACTATGTATGAATATATTTCATTCTAAGTTGGAGGACATATGAATTTGTTTAAATATAAGGTCTTTCTTAGCGTAATAGAAGCAGGAAGCTTTACCAAAGCAGGAGAACTTCTCAATCTTACACAATCCGCTATTAGCCATGCCGTTTCCGCTTTGGAGCAGGAATTGGGCCTGACTCTATTAATTAGAGGACGTTCAGGCATCCAATTGACCAGCAACGGAGAACGTCTGATGAAACATTTCAGAGAAATCATACAAATGAATGAAAAGCTGTATCAAGAGGTCGCCCTCATCAAAGGATTGGAAACCGGAACTGTAAAGATAGGTACATTCTCAAGTGTTTCCATCCATTGGTTGCCTGGGATCATCCAAAAGTTTAACGAGCAGTTCCCACTTATTGAACTAAAGTTGCTCGACGGGAACTACCATGACATTGAAAATTGGATAGCCAGCGGAGAAGCTGATTTTGGCTTCGTTAATCTGCCTACTCTCGATGGACTGGAAGTATTACCGTTAAAAAAAGAAAGAATGCTGTGCGTACTTCCATCTAATCATGTGCTTCGGGAGCAAACAAGCATACGTGTGGATCAGCTTCTCCATGAGCCCTTCATTATGCCGGCTTCAGGCTGTGACACAGATGTACAGAGAATTTTTTCCCAGCATAAGCTTGTTCCGAAAATCAAATATGAATTAGAAGATGATCATGCCATTATGGCTATGGTGCAAAATGGCCTGGGCGTAAGTATCCTGCCCGAAATGATTTTAGTTCAAAACCCTTATGAAATTTGTATTCGGCCCTTGGATGGACCATATTTCCGTTCCGTTGGTATCGCTACTGCCTCCTCAAAGAACATGGCTCCAGCCGCCAAAAAGTGTATGGAGTTTATTACTGAATGGATCAACTAGTTTCTTCCTGTTGGCCAAGGCAACGGATTCTCAAAGCTGGACCAGTCCATTTCCATTTCGCTATCGTTCAGCAGACATTCATCTAGCTCTTCTTCCAAGTTCAGCCGATTCATTCCGATACCGATCATAACGATTTCGTTCAAGCGGTCTCCCCATTGCTCATCCCAATGGTCCAGAACCTCAGGGTTGGCCGCGACGATTTCCTGCTGTTCTTCTTCTGGCAACGCCGCAAGCCAGCTTCCCGCTGGACCAAATTGAATAGATGGCCCTGCCTGGCTGATACTCGCTGCCCAATCCTGGGGGGCTGCAATCCAGGCCAAACCCTTGGCGCGAACGATTTCCTCCGGCCAGTAGCTCATAAATTCTGCCAATCTTGCAGGATGGAACGGTCTTCTGCGGCGATAAACAAAGGAATTGATTCCATATTCGTCCGTCTCCGGTGTGTGGCTTTCCAGCTCCAACTCGCGAATCCATCCAGCGGATTGACTAGCTTTGTCAAAGTTGAACAGCCCCGTATTTAAAATGTCCGTAGGCGTGACCTTTCCCTTGGAGGTGCGAATGATTCGGGCTTCAGGCTGCAATCTCCGCAGCACACCCTCCAGCTTGTCCAGCTCTGCGGGCTGAACCAGATCGCACTTATTCAGAATCAATACATCACAAGTTTCAATCTGGTCAATTAGCAAGTCCGAGATATCACGTGTGTCATCTTCTCCAGTAGCCTGCTTGCGATCCAGCAGCGTTTCTCCTGATTCAAAGTCATGCCAGAAACGGTTCGCATCGACTACAGTCACCATACAATCCAGTTTTGCCAGCGAAGCTAAATCAATGCCTGTTCCTTCATCAGCGTATGTGAAGGTTTGAGCGATGGGTACGGGTTCACTGATGCCTGTAGATTCGATTAATATATAATCAAACTCACCTTGTTCCGCCAGCTTCTTGACCTCAAGTAATAAATCTTCACGCAATGTACAGCAAATACAGCCATTAGACAACTCGACGAGTTTTTCTTCTGTTCGGGACAAGCCGCCCTCTTTTTTAACCAGCTCGGCATCTATATTCACTTCACTCATGTCATTAACGATGACTGCTACTTTCATTCCGTCTCGATTGTTTAATACATGATTCAGAATCGTCGTTTTTCCTGCACCCAAATACCCGCTCAACACGGTTACCGGGATTGGTTTCTTATTCATTGCTGGTGCACTCCCTTTAATATTGGTTTATTATTGTTTTTAATCGTAATTATTACTATTAAATCAGCATTCAGAAATATACATTATTCCTTTTGCTTTGTCAACTGTAAAGAAACTCTTGAAATGAATGATCTTGAGTCATTAATATGAGAAATAACGACACTTAAAGAATTAGGAGAATGCTATGCGCTCAATCTGGTTAGGTGTGTTTGCAGCTTTCTTTTTTGCTTTTACATTTGTTCTCAATCGGTCTATGGAGCTGTCTGGAGGAAGCTGGATCTGGAGTGCTTCGTTACGTTATCTGTTTATGGTTCCTATGCTGTTTGTCATTGTCATGGCCCAGCATAAGCTTAAGCCTCTGTGGAAAGTTATGAAGGAACAACCGGGAAGGTGGCTGTGGTGGAGCTTCATTGGATTTGGGTTATTTTATGCTCCGTTATGCTTCGCATCGGCATATTCACCGGGTTGGTTGATCGCAGGAACTTGGCAAATAACCATTATTTCCGGTTCTTTGCTTGTTCCTTTATTTGCTGAGGTTGTGCATACGGAGAACGGACCTGTCAAAGTGCGAGGAAAAATCCCTATCCAAGGACTATTGATGTCTCTGATTATTTTAATCGGAATTATTGTGATGCAGGTCGAACAGTCGCAATCTATTTCTACTCAAGATTTTTTATTCGGTATATTGCCTGTCATACTGGCTTCTTTCGCATACCCTTTAGGTAATCGTAAAATGATGGAAGTTTGTGCGGGGCGGTTAGATGCCTATCAACGTGTGCTCGGAATGACTATAGCCAGCCTGCCTTTTTGGTTATTGCTTTCGTTATACGGGGTTTTTAGCACAGGATTGCCAAGCAAGGATCAGACCATACAGTCTGCTCTGGTGGCCGTGTTCTCAGGGGTCATTGCTACGGTTTTATTTTTTAAAGCTACAGATCAGGTACGTGGAAATATGCAAAAGCTGGCCACAGTAGAAGCCACACAATCGCTGGAAGTGCTTTTTGCACTAATGGGGGAATTAATCTTTTTGTCTATCCCCATCCCATCTGCTTGGTCATGGCTGGGAATGTTCATCGTCATCCTTGGTATGAGTCTGCATAGCTATGTATCACATCAAAAAACGACTGTTCAGCAAATACGATCTAAAAAGGCAGATTCCGTTTAATGCAAAAGCAGCAGATCATAGAAGAGGCTTCTGATCTGCTGCTTTTTGCCGATTTATGATCAATCCATTACCAAGCGTAGGCTTCTGGTGCAGGTTTTCCCGGACCCGGGAAAATCTCATCCAGCTTGGCAAGCACATCTTCACTTAATTTAACCTCAGGTACCCGCAGCGCATCCTCTAACTGTTCTAATGTACGTGGTCCGATAATTGGAGCCGTCACGGCCGGATGAGATAGCACCCAAGCCAGGGCAATCACGTCTTCCTTTTCGCCCAGCTCGCGGGACAACGCTGCAAATTGCTCCAGCTTCGCACGATTCTGCTCTACCTTTTCCTTGGCACGTGCGCTGCGGGAACCAGTACCTGCTAATGCATTGCGTCCCAGCAGTCCGCCCGCCAACGGACTCCATGGAATCACACCCAGACCCAGCTCTTGAGCTGCCGGTAATACTTCAAGCTCAGCTGAGCGTTCGTTCAGGTTGTACAAATGCTGCTCCGAGACCAGTCCCAGAAAACGCCGTGCCTTCGCTTCGGCCTGCGCCACCGCAATGTGCCAACCCGCAAAATTACTGGAACCGATATAGCCAACTTGTCCCCGATCCACTACGGACTCGAATACGCCCCATAGCTCATCCCATGACACGTTGCGGTCAATGTGATGCATTTGATATAGCTCTATATGGTCTGTTTGAAGACGTTTCAGCGACGCATCCAAATGACGGCGAATTTTGTATGCAGATAAGCCCGACCCTGCATTGGGTCCGTCATTTTCATTTTTCATGTCTCCATATACCTTGGTCGCCAATACGACCTTCTCGCGTCTTCCACCACCCTGTTGGAACCATCGTCCGATAATTTCTTCTGTCCAGCCTTTACGGTCATGGCCATATACATTAGCCGTATCAAAGAAATTAATGCCCGCATCCAGCGCGGCATCCATAATTTTAAAAGCATCCTTTTCTTCAGTTTCCGGTCCGAAATTCATTGTGCCTAGACATAACCGACTAACCTTCAAGCCTGACTTTCCTAAGTATGAATATTCCATACTATCTCCCGCCTTTGCTTAAGGATTTTTTTAAATTCCGAAAAATTGCATAAAAAAAGACCATACCTACTTTATTCACCAGAATAACCCCCTTTGAAACACCCCAAAATGCATTTGAAAAGGTAGATAGCATATGCAAAAAAGCCTCCGCACCATGCCGAAGCATTACATGCGGAGGCCACCCCTACATACTACACGCCGAATGTTAAGAAAGTGACTTTACGGCGGAGCCGCTCACCTCAGCCACCGTAACTCACTCTCTTTTTAACAATCAAGGAATTAATTTTGTTTCTTTCGCTCGCTCTGCCATTTTCTTCGTATGCTTGCTGAGCGGCTTCTTAAGTACTAATCCAAACAAGAAGCAAATTCCGATAAACACAAACAGCATCACTACATCTCGTGTTACCGTTGAAGGCAACATTCCTCCTACCGTTTCCCGTAGTAGACTAACCGCATAGGTGAACGGTACGAACGGATTCAGGGTCTGAAAGAAAGCTGTACTCGTCGCAATAGGAAATGTGCCCCCTGAACTGGAGAATTGGAGCACCAGCAGGATGACTGCCAGACCCTTCCCGATATTGCCGAACACCGAAACCAAAGTATAGGTCATGGCCGTAAATACTAGACTGATCAGCATAGAGGAGAGTACAAATGCTACTTTGGCATCCACATATGTTCCCAACAGGAACAAATCACCGAGAGATACGCTCAGCGCCTGAAAAATACCAATTGTAGAAAACGTCATGAGCCGTCCAAAATACACCTGGTAGCTTTTATATTGACCTTCCGGGTCATCCACATCTACCCTGAACATGGAGACCAGCAGCATCGCACCTACCCAAATCGATAATGTAGTGTAAAAAGGTGACATCGCAGAACCATAGTTAGGAATCGGGTATATCCGCTCCTGCTTCAGTGATACCGGACTACCGAGGAAATCACTTTCCTTTTTTACATCTCCCTTAAGCAACGCAATAGCTCTTCCGAGGGCATTTTCGCCCTTAAGCTTACGGATCGTGTCTGCTGCCTGACGTATGGAATCCTCGGCAGCAGGAAGATCGGTTCTGACAAAATTGGCTACCTGGTGTACCGCTTTTTCAGCTTCAGGAAATTTGTTTTCAATCAAATCCGCCATTTTAACAAACTGTTGTTCCGCTTTCGGCAAATCATTACGTACAAAGTCTGCCGCCTGATGAATTTTACTTTTAACCGTTGGCAAATCGTGCTTCACAAAGTCTGCTGCTTTGTTCACAGCATTCGTAAACTCGCCCATGCGTCCCTGAATCGTCGTAGCGGCTTCATGCAGCTTTTGGCGATATTGTGGCAAGTCCTGCTGGAGACGTGTTAGCTCTTGCTGCCCGAATTCGGCTGCGACCTGTGCGTCATTTAATAGCTTTTCAATATTCGGGAGCTGCTCTTGAGCTGTGGTCAACACATTGGCAGAATTGCGGGCAACGGATTTGATTTGATCCAGCGCCTTTTGAATGGCAGGAGCATATTCCGTATCATAATTGTCCAAAATGCTGTCAATTCCGCTACTGATTTCTCCTGCAAGGCGGTCAGCATCATCCAGCAGATTTTGGGCAGGCTTCTCACCACGCTGAATAGCATCCCCAATGCTAGTGACCGTGCTATTCAATCGGCGGAAGCGATCCTCTACCCCGTTTACCCGGGAAATAAGTGATTTCAGTGGCTGGCTAGGCAAATATCCGTTCACACGGTTCAGCAGTTGAGAAATATGGTCCAGCACACCTACGGCAGTCGTGAGCCTACCGCTAATCCGATTCGCCGCAGCTTGTGCTGCTTTAGGATCAAAATCCACACCACGAATGATGCCTGTAATCTGTGAAACTTCATTCGCAATTTGTTGCACCAGCTGTAAATCTTCTTTAACTATGGTTCCGATCGAATCAAGCGCACCTTCGTTTTTATCCAGAAAGTCAAGTATACCAGTTGTAAAATCCTTGCCTGTATCGGCTATTTTCTGTACTTCCGGCAGTGCTGTCCGGGCAGCATTAATGACCTTAAGGGCCGTTTGCGTGTCCTCCAAGGCGGTAGCGAGTGCACTTTCTACCTTACTGAAATTCTGATCCAGCTCAACAATTCGATCACCGGCTTTTTGAATATCGGGCAGTTTTTTTTGTATATCCAAAATAACTGCGGCCACCTTGTCCAGCTCAGGCAGGTTTTTGTCAATTTTAAGCACCAGGTCGCCAGCTCGGTTGATTTCAGGAATTTTTTCCTTCAATGCAATGATCTTTTGGCCCTGAGCCTTAATTTTCGGTAAATTCTGCTCCAGCTCTAATGCCTGCTTACCCAACCGATCGATATCAGGCAACCGATTATTCAGCTCCAACACCCGATTCTCAATGTTGCGAATCGTCGGCAACTCCTCTTCCAGCTTTACTCCGGCTTCCTTTAATTTCGTCAAAACCGCCTGGCTGGCCGTTTCAATAAAGTTTTGGCTAATTTGGTTTGTCAGAGAGGTTGCCCCTGAAGAAGTAATTTTCGGAGCGACCGCGTTGATTTTTTCATTCACAGCATAATCGATCTCCGGCTTCTGCGGATTTTCTGTAAGCACACTCGTAATTTTCTCTGAAAAATCTTTTGGGATCAGCAGGCTGGCATAATAATCACCGTTCAGCACCCCTTTTCGCGCCTCCGCTTCATTGACAAAAGTCCAACCCAGCTTCTTGTTATTTTGAAGGCTATGTATAACCTCGTCGCCGATATTAATCTTTTTACCATTTACCTCAGCACCCTGATCTTGGCTGGTTACTGCAATTTTAATACCTGATGTATTCGCATATGGGTCCCACATTGCTTTCAAATTCACCCATGCGTAGACGGAAGGCAAAAGAATGATGCCAATGACTAATAAAGTCCCGGTCGATACTTTGAATACATTTTTCCAGTCTGTTAAGTAGATTTGCCATATCTTCCGCAACTTCACCACTCCTCATATGTACATTAACCTATCGTCCAGTGTTGTATGCACACGTATTGTAAACGATTTGAGCGGCTGAAGCGAATGTAATAAACGAACTCCATTTGCAGGCATAGCCTCCAGCGAATAAAAAGCACCCTATTTATTGATTTGGGGACTGCCCCCCATTTGTGAGACAAGGATCAAAACATTGGTTCTTCGCCATTTCGATACCACCTCATTCATGTTTGTAGCTGTGCCTTATTCTTTATTCCCAGTTGCTCCATAACCTCTCTTATCGAAACTCTTGCCAATCTCATTTCAATAGCTTTGATAACTCACTCTCGTTGCTAACGTAAAAACACCTCCAAGGTTATCTTCATATCTTACGACATGGCTTGATTCTCTTGAAGGTGTTTTGATTTGTCTCACGTTATGAGGGCTGTTCCTCTTAAGCTGAAGGCAGTTCTTTCTTTAGTTTGCGTCTTAGTTTATATTTTGCCAGCAACATATAAAGAGACGGTACCACAAATAAAGTAAGGAGTGTAGAAAACAGCAAACTGCCAGTTACCGCGATTGGAATCATGCAGCCGACCACGTTGATCGGTTGCCTTTTAAGTTTTATTGAGTTATCGTCTCCCGTTAGCTTAATAATGCATTGCTATCGATTTGATACAATATGCTGATCATTTTGATGCGCATCTTCATTAAAGTAATGTTCAAACTGTTTTTCCATTTTATCGGCTACCAAGTTTGTGTGGCGTGAATGCACAATTGCTGTAATGACAAAATAAAGGGAAACTATTGTTAGAAAAAAATAAAGTATATTCATCGAAAAACCCCTCTCAGAAGGTAGATGATCGAAGATTGTATGGTTCCATTTGACTTTATGTGAGCTGCATTTTTATTTTATAAAACTATTGGTCACTTTTTCTTACCATTCAACTTGATCAAAACGCATGTCTTTATAGTAGAACTCCCTATCATGATCCGTAATCTCACGAAGAACTCTGCATGGATTTCCAACAGCTATTACATTCGCAGGGATATCCTTGGTTACCACACTACCAGCACCAATTACACTCCCTTTGCCAATCGTGACTCCTGGAACAATAATCGCTCCGCTCCCGATCCATGCCCCATCCTCAATGACCACTGGTAATGCAAACATCCCGCCTTCTTTGCGCTTTTCTGGATGTACAGGATGATTCGTTACAGCAATCGTTACATTCGGGCCAAACATGACATCATTACCAATCGTAACTTTATAGTCGTCAACCACGGTTAGATTGAAATTGATATATACATTATTTCCTACGGTCGTATTTGAACCATAAGACATGCGAATTGGCGGCTCCATCCATACATTTTCTCCAATGCTTGCAAAGAGTTGTTTCATTAACGTTTTGCGCATTTCAACATCATCCGGATGCAAATTATTAATTTCATAGCATATTGCCTTACCACGCTGGCGTGCTTTCGCCAACTCTGCAGCCTCTTTCGGATAATTAGCATCGTGATCTGTAAATAATTGTTTGCTAGCCATTCGTTCTTGGATATTCATGCAACATTCTCCCTTATAAATGCTTGTATTTATTAGAGTAAATTGCATAACCCTTAGTTATGATCAGGTTTATGCAAAGTTTCTAGTTATGTTGTTAAGCCACTTAAACTGTCGATATCGAATAAAAGCAATGGGTAATTTAATCATCTCGTCTAAGCTGATGACGATATACAAAAAGATAGGCGGCACTTGCCAAACAAAAGCACATAGGTAACTAAGCGGCAGAATAATAAGCCACATGACAACAGTGTCGCACCAAAATCCAAATTTGGAATCCCCACCAGCCGTAAATATACCCGCTATAGTTGTGGAGTTTAAAGATTTAGCCATACAATAATACGCACTAATGTAAAGCATTCCATCTAGGTAACTTTGAGCAATTGAATTCAAATTGACGATGGAGTATACCAATGGTTTAATGAACAGAATCGTGCAGGCTGCAATAACTCCAAATATCAAAGCATAAAAACACATTTTGTTGCCCGCATGCTTTGCCTTCTCGATGTCACCCTGTCCCAAATACTTTCCAACAAGTACAGAGCCTCCAGTAGCTATGCCTCCACAGAGAACAACTGCTAGGTTTTTAACTACAGACGCTATCGAGTTAGCTGCTACCATATCGGAGTTCACATGGCCAATAATTGCAGCCGTAGCGGTAAGAGCTCCTCCCCATACAATATAATTCCCCTGTACAGGCAGAGTATATTTTAAGAAATCTTTTAATAAATTTCGTTGAATGCCATCACGTACAGGCAAACGAAAACGAATGCCCCCCTTGGTTACGGAGTGAATCATACAACATACTAGTTCAATAATCCGTGCTAAAACCGTGGCAAGAGCTACTGCGGAAATGGCCAGTTCGGGTCTTGATGGGAATAAAATAAAAATGCAAAAGGCATTGAACAAAATGTTTAAGATCAAACATAAGGAGCTAATCCACGCACTGAGTTTTGCATTTTCCATACTTCTAATCACACTGAGATACATCTGCGATATTCCCATCACGAGATAAGAAAAGGAATTCATTTGTAAAAACTTTGAGCCATATTGAATCAGTTCAGTATCATTGGTGAATAAATACATAAGTGCCTCTGGAAGAAAGAAGGAAGTCAAAAAAAACAAAATGGAGATACAAAAGGAGAACATGCAAGCAATACTAAGAATGCGCTGTATGGTTAGTAAATCCTCCCTTCCCCAGTATTGCGCAGTCAGGATACTTGCCCCCGCTGACATCCCCATGTAAAACAATGTTAATGCAAAAGTAATTTGCCCTGCGAGTGATACGGCTGACATTGCAGATTGACTAATCATACCCAGCATAAATACATCAACGGATATCACGGTTGCTGATATTAAATTTTGTAATGCAATGGGAATGACGAGCATCATTAACTCTCGATTAAAATCACGATTGCTAGATCCTCTAAATTGTATACGGTTTCTCACCTATACCCTGTCCTCTCGTTGATTTCCACAATATAAGAATAGGATAGTATCATTGTTATTTCCATTAAAATTGGCTATAATTTTATAAAAATCGTATATATTCAAAGGATGATTTTGTTGATGACAAATTTAGAGGTGTTTTCTGATTTATCAGAACGTTTAAATTATAATATTCCTGATTTACCACTTTACGTAAGAAAGGGAAGCCTTCATCAATTTAACAATCATACAGCAGTAGCGCATTGGCATGTGGACGTGGAGTTTATCTACGTATTAAAAGGAGCGATGGATTTCTCTGTTAATGGAACTATCACTCGATTGCAGCAGGGAGATGGACTTTTTGTGAATAGCCAACGTTTGCATTTCGGTTATTCTCTTGCAGACCACAACGATTGTTTATTCCTTGTCATCGTCATTCATCCGTCTATCCTTGGTGTAAAGCCTTCATTTGTTCAAACATACTGGGGGGATAAGTTTAGTTTAATGATGGATGATTTTGTCGTGCTTACAAATCAGATTGATTGGCAGCAAAGAGTATTACTTTCCATTCAAGAAATCTATCAGGAAATGCACAAGGACCATACTCCTCCCAATCCGCTTCGTCTGGCATCACAAGCTTTATCTTTGTGTGCTACTATAGGGGATCATTTGCAACCCATTTCTGGGCAATCTGGAGTATTGACACATGTTCAGGAAATGACTCGTTTCATTCATCAAAACTATGATAAAAAAATAACTCTTGAGGAGATCGCATCTGCAGGAGCCGTTTGCAGAAGCCGTTGCTGTACATTATTTAACAAATATGTGGGCCAGACGCCCAACAACTATGTCACTCAATATCGCCTTCAAAAAAGTTGCGAAATGTTAAAAGAAACACGAAGATCCATTAGTGAAATCGCACTTGCCTGCGGTTTTCAAAGTGCTAGCTATTTTTCGTCCATTTTCCATAAACAGATGGGTGTAGTTCCGCAAAATTATCGAAAACAAGTTTCGAATAACGATTCAACTTGAATGGAAGTAATACAAGCCGATTTGAAATCATCTGGATTACAACAGTCTTCCAACTCAAATATTATTTTGTCAAAAGCGTAATATAGAAATTCAAACAATAAGGAGTACGGGCACTGCAACTCAAATGATAAAAGAGCGGGGCAATCACACCATTGCCCCGCTCTTTTACAGAATACAATACCATTTGACAGACAAGGGTCACTGCAAATCCAGTATTTTTTGAATCGTGAGAAGAACACCATTTTCTTCGTTTGACTTAGTAATGAAGTTTGCTGCCTTTTTAGTATTTTCACAAGCATTACTCACCGCAAAACTGTATTTCGCGATTGCCATGAGTTCCACATCATTCTCGCCGTCACCAAATGACATTGTTTCCTCGTATGTGACGTCCAACATTTCTTGCAGTTTCTTTACTGTCTCACCTTTATGCGTATGCAATGCCGTGATATCCAGCCATCTAGCTTCAGAATCAACAATATAAATTTGTCCACCCAACGTATTCTCAACATGTGCTCTTAATGCTGTACTTCGCCCCTCCGTGTCGAAGACCGTGATTTTGATAAAACGGCTATCTATGTTTGCAAAAGAGTCTGTTTTTAATACACGTTCATAGGAGCCTTTAACAACTTTATACATATCTTCTGAAATGGAAGAATGAACGTACGCAGCATCACTTGCACATACAATAAGCGTCATATTGTTGTCGAAGTCTTGAATTTGATCAATCGCCTGTAGAGCTAGATCCCGATCAATACTAAACTCTTTAACCACTTGGCCATCTTTTTTAATTCGAGCAGCACTGTCACCCAGTATCCAAACTCCCTTGCCATGTTCGTCAAACAATTTTTCAACACGTTCACATTGTTTACCTGTACATGCGACAAATGTGACTCCTTTTTGCTGCATCTCTGCATAAACTTTTTTGAAAAGTTCGACATCGTACTGACTTTTATTGTTCAGAAATGTTCCGTCTAGATCCGTGACTACAAGTTTAATCATACTTATGCCCTCCAGTTTTTTGCTTGTCTTTTTTGTCTTTTTGATTGAAATGATCTACATGTTTCACTTGCATGTTTTCCACAAGAATTTGAATTTTTTGCGAATATACAATTGCGCTGATGATAAAATACGAACCTATCAAAATGCATGTGGTCAATATAATTCCCACTAATATTCCCATGAGTATTCGCTTCCTGTGAAGTTCATAAAGGTCTTTTTTTAGATACTTTATAATGAATCTTTAAAAAGTATCTAAAAAAATTCAAAACGAGTTGGTAACATGCTTATCTATGATCTCTCGCTACAAAACAAGATTAAAATATGTAACTGGTTTCATGTCAATAAATTATTTTCAGTACATCAGACTTTAGCGTGGAATGAAACGATTCGATAGGGGCATAATCAGCGGGTGTTCCTTTACGGGACATGCTCATGGTCATGCCTTTTCCCTTTACTGCAGCTTGATAAGCTTGTGACGTATATACGCTTCCCTGAACGCTATGGAGCAGCATGCCTGTCTATTTTGGAAGTTGATTTAACGTACCCACAACCAAGGACGTATCTTGCTTGTCCGCTATACTGTAAGCCACAATCTCCCCGTTGTACAGGTCTAGAATGCTAGAGAAGTACAATATCTTTCCGCCAATCGGTAAATTTTTCCCACAACAGTAGTCGTGCCTTTTTTAAGAATGTATATTCGTTTTTCTATATTTTCACGGTAAATCCATCCAGGTTAATTCCAAAAAGAGATATACACATAATCCTTAGACGTGGCATAAAAGTAAAGATTTGCTTAACCCAAAAGAAGCCCCTCAAGGCCTAAACGATAGGCTCAAGGAGCTTCTGATGCACAACATTATCCATTCTTCAGCAATCTGGTCGGCGAAAATCCTGCGCCATGACGCAGTTTCCGCTTTTCCAACCGTTTGTGCAGCGAACGGTTATACAGAACCTGAATGACAAAATACGAAATTATGCCCAGCACCACACCGAAAATAGACATGCCGATCAGGATGTGGAGGCCTCCGTGCAGTAAGTCTCTGAATACAGACCAGTTGCCGTGAAAAAGCTCCATAAAAGAATGCTCGTGAAGTCGACCGCCCCTGACATGTACCGGATAATGTGATGGATAAATCCAAGCTCCCAGTTGCTTGGCGAATGGCATCAGTACAATCGGCAAAAAGGTCAGCTTGCCGACAACGTTACCCACAATGGCGGCAGGCAGCGAACCACCGGACAGCCGAACAATCGGGTAAAACACGAGGTATACGAGAGAGGCCGTGGAAATTACGATCATCTCCAGACCAAAGCCAATGGCGAAGCCCAAAGAGATCTTTTTAACTCCACCAGGGGCGCGCAACAGCTTAATAAAATTCAGACGAATCGCCCGCCATATATTTTGAAACACATTGTATTTCTTCCTTGATTTATGAGGTTTGAGCCTTTTCGGATTGAACTTTATCAATAGGAGGACTCCTTCAACAGTACAAATTCAAGTTTAGGAATGAGTTCAAATAACTCCCCATCCTTACTTAGTCTATACTGTCATTATAACCCTCAGCGTTCGAAAAGCAATGCTATTCCGCCTGTTTCGCTATTTTAGAACACAATTCGCTTATTGACATCGCTGGATAGAGGTACAAGGTCCCAAATCTCAGCCGCGTATTGCTGGATTGTACAATCACTGGAGAATTTCCCGGAATGGGCCATATTTACAATAGCACGTCGTGTCCACTCCGAAGGATTGCGATACACCTGTTCAATATGAACCTGCGTATCTACATAAGCTGCAAAATCCTTAAGCACAAAGTATTCATCATTATGATCAATCAGAGATTGATAAATGGCCTCAAATTCCCGTTCATGCCGCGTAAAAGGTGCATCGTTTACCAGTTGATCCAGCACTTCACGCAATCTTTCATCACTGTTAGCTGTTATGCGTGCCGAATACTGTCCATTCCGATAGTAGTCCTCAATCTGATCTACCTTCAATCCAAAAATGAACATGTTAGCATCGCCTACCATTTCATGCATTTCAACATTAGCTCCGTCCAATGTACCCAGTGTGAGCGCGCCGTTCATCATAAATTTCATGTTCCCTGTGCCTGATGCTTCCTTGCCTGCCGTAGAAATCTGTTCACTGACATCCGCCGCAGGAATAATCAGCTCCGCCAGCGAGACCGAATAATTTTCAAGGAAAACGACTTTCAGCTTGTCCTTAACATCTACATCCCGATTGATCGTGTCCGCCACATTATTTATGAGCTTAATCGTCTGTTTAGCGAGAAAATAACCAGGGGCTGCTTTCGCGCCAAAAATAAATGTGCGTGGCGTAACATCCAGCGCAGGATTACTTTTGAGCTGGTTATATAGATGCATCACATGCAAAATATTGAGCAGTTGTCGCTTATATCCGTGCAACCGTTTGACCTGTACATCAAAAATGGAGGATGTATCGAGTCGTACGCCCTGTTTTGCAAACACATGCTCAGCAAGCCTGACCTTATTATTTCGCTTAATCACCTGAATCCGTTCTTGGAACGATTCGTCCCCACTGTAGCGAAGCAGGTCAATGAGTTCGCGTGGACGGGTTCTCCAGCGTGTACCGATAGTCTCATCATACAAGCTTGCCAGCTCCGGGTTGGCATGCATCAGCCAGCGTCTATGGGCAATTCCGTTTGTTTTATTATTAAACCGGTCAGGATACAATTCATGAAAGGACTTCATCTCTCGTTCCTTCAAGATTTGCGTATGCAGTGCAGCTACCCCATTCACACTGTAGCTGCCGACGATGGCCAAATGAGCCATACGAATTTGTTCACCATGAATAATCGCCATTTCACCAATTTTGATGTCCTGACCCGGATAACGCTCTAATAGCATAGCACAATAACGTTTGTTCATTTCTTCAATGATCAAGTAAATCCGAGGAAGCAGTTCTCTCACCATGTTGACGGGCCATTGTTCCAGCGCCTCACTTAATATCGTATGATTCGTATATGAAACGGTCCGTGTCGTAATATCCCATGCTTCGTCCCACCCCAAGCCTTTCACGTCCATCAAAATACGCATCAGTTCCGGTATAACCAGTGTCGGATGGGTATCGTTAATGTGCAGTGCTATTTTATCAGGCAATTGACTGTAAGGTAAACGAAGCTTCTCAAACGTACGCAAAATGCTCTGTAATCCGGCCGAGCAGAGGAAATACTGCTGCTTCAAGCGAAGCAGCTTACCCTCATAATTGGAATCATCCGGATAGAGAAATGCCGAGATGGACTCTACCGATCGATTGTAATCGAGAAAGCGGTAATATCCGCCCTCGCCTCGAATCGGTCCTCGAACGGGATCAAGCGCGGATTCCGCACTCCAAATCCGTAGCGTATTCACCTGCGCATGACCATAGCCGACCAGCGGAATATCGTAAGGGACGGCCCAGACCGTCTCGGCATCCTGTGTCTCGAACACAAGACGCCCCTCCTGTTCACGAGTTTCCACACGTCCCCAAAAATGAACCTCGACCTTTTTGTCAGGACGACGTTCCTCCCATACATTCCCTTTCTGTAGCCAGTAATCCGGCAGTTCCACCTGATTTCCGTCTACAATACGCTGCTCAAACAGGCCATATTTATATCGAATCCCGCAGCCATGCCCTGCATAGCCAAGGGATGCTAATGAGTCCATGAAGCAAGCCGCCAGACGGCCGAGGCCCCCATTGCCTAGCCCTGCGTCTGCTTCCTGTTCCTCGATTTCCTCCAGATTCCATCCCAATTCCCCCAATGCCTGCCGAACCATATCCAATACGCCCAAATTCAGCAAATTACTGCCCAATAGACGACCTATTAAAAATTCCAATGAAAAATAATAAATCTGCTTCACTTGTCCTTCTTTGTAGGCTTGGTTCGTTTCTGCCCAATTCTTACCGACTTGTTCACGAATCATGCCGCCCAAAACCTTATATACGTCTTCCGACTGAGCCTCCTGCATCGGTTTACCCAGTCTTCCGACTAGTTGCTCTCGAAAGGCCTGCTTAAATGCTTCTTTATTGCTGAACAAAGTGGTACCTCCTGTTAATTCCGTTTTAATGGCTAAGTATGATCTTTTAAATCACGCTATTCTTGGCAATCACATAGGGAACTTTAATGTCTCCAATCAGAGTTCGATCTGGTGAAAGCTGTACATCCTTATCTAAAACCACATTCTGCACAACTGCGCCTTTACGGATGATGCATTTTTGCATAATAATCGAGTTGCTTACCCGCGCGCCTTCCTCTACTTGCACGCCACGAAAAAGAATGCTGTTCTCGACCTTCCCCCCAATGGTGCAGCCATTGGCAACAAGGGAATGATCCACCTCGGCGCTGTACGTATAACGCGTCGGAGCTTCATACTTGATTTTGGTATGCACCGGCTGATTCTGGAACAGGGCTTGATATTGCTCCTGATCCAGCAGTTTCATGCTATTTTTATAATAGCTCTCGATAGAATTAATAACTGCATGATAACCATCATAGCGATACGCGTAGATGCGCAGGCCACTTGGATTTTTCTGAATCGCATCGCGAAAGAAATGATTATCCTGATGAGCAATGCAATGCTTTACCTGATCCAGATACAAGCTTTTGTCCATCACAAACATTTCTAGATAAATATTATGATGATCCTGCTCCTGATGAATACCGGTCACTCGTCCGCTGTCGTCAATCTCAAGCCGTACACACGGTGCATGCTCAGTTTCGAGCTGGTGAATGGGTTTATATACGAGGGTGACATCCGCATTCTTTTCCAGATGATATCGGTATACATCCTCTAAATCAACCTTGTTGATATGCTGAGTTCCTGCATGAACAATGGTTTGCCCCGATGAGCGATGGAAAAAATCCAGATTATTGTGCACATGCTGCAAGTCCCCACGTGATGTGTCCGTCGGATCGTTCCAGTCCGGTGGCAAAATAAACAACCCACCCCTTCTGCGGTCTAAATCCCATGGCCGACCTTCACCCAAATGATCCAGCAGCGAACGGTATTTGCGGCGGATAAACAGTGCAATATCTTGCATCCCTGCATGCATCATATTGGATAAGGTGAAATCAATGAGCCGATATCGACTAGCAAAGGGTACTGCTGCCCCGCACCGGAAATAAGTCAACTCCTTCAATTGATCCAATTCGTGATCCAGGTTGATCACTCCAATGAGCCGGCTCATAGCGGACACCGTCCTTATCCGAGTTATATTCGTGCGTGAAGCTGGCTTTCCTGATCGAACAAAATAATCTCATCCAGGCTATCTTCAGGTCCAATGACTGCGTTGTCTTCAATAACCATGTTCTCATTCACGATGGCCCGGTGAATACGTACATTGCGTCCGATTTTTACATTCGGCATGATGACAGAATCGGTAATAACGCTCCCCTCACCGACTTCAACCCCATAAAACAGTACGGAGTGTCTTACTTCTCCATCCACCATGCAGCCTTCATTTACGATGCTGTTTTTCAGGATCGCCCGCTGGGTGATATACTGGGCAGGTTGATTGGGGCTGCGGGTATAGATGCGCCAGAACGGGTCATTCAGATCTAGCGGCGGGTCCTGAACCAGAAGATCCATATTAGACTCCCACAAGCTCTGAATGGTGCCCACATCCTTCCAGTACCCAGCAAACGGGTATGCATACAGCGACCGGCCATGCTGAAGCAATAGCGGAATGATGTCTTTACCAAAATCATGTGAAGATTCAGAATCACTTGCGCTTTCCAATAAGTAGTGACGCAACACATCCCATTTGAATAAATAAATACCCATAGAGGCCAATGTGCTTTTCGGCTGTTCAGGCTTCTCCTCAAAGTCGTATATCTTCAGGTCCTCATCGGCGTTCAGTATCCCAAATCGTTGGGCCTCCTGAATCGTGACATTGATAACAGAAATGGTGCAATCGGCTCCCTTTTCCTTGTGATAGTGGAGCATTCGACTGTAATCCATTTTATAAATGTGATCCCCTGACAGAATGAGCACATGCTCCGGGTCATACTGATCCAGGAAATGCAGGTTCCGATAAATCGCATCCGCTGTCCCACGGTACCAATTGTTTCCATTCTCTTTCTCGTGCGGTGGTAAAACGAAAACTCCTCCATCCAGGCGATCCAAATCCCAGTCGCTGCCTACGCCGATATAGGAATGAAGCACCAACGGCTCATATTGGGTCAATACGCCCACGGTGTCTATTCCCGAATGAGAGCAATTGCTGAGAGGGAAATCAATAATACGATAAGTTCCTCCAAAAAATACTGCCGGTTTGGCCAGTGTGCGGGTTAGTCCTTTGAGTCTTTTGCCTTGTCCGCCGGCGAGCAGCATGGCAACCACTTCCTTCTTTCTCATAACAAAGACCTCCCTGTCATGTGCGTCTGAAGCAATTGTGGCAGGATATTTGATAATATCCATTAAACGTGAAAAGACAGTCGTAATCGTTTCATTACCAATGGAACGGGTAAGATGTGATGGAAAGGGTAAATCATAGTTATGCGGAACGAGTGCAAGGAATCACTAAATCGTAAAATCCCGTTCATCATTTCACATTTTGGATGCTTTTTAGGCATTAGCGTATGACAACATGATCATAAGGAGGCGTTATTGATGAAGAATAAAAAATGGGTAGTAGCAGCATTGGGAATGGGTGTTACGTATCTGATGAAAAATAAAGGAGCACGTGATAAGGTGTTGAATAAGGTACAGACGATGGTCAACCGTGCAAAAACATCTGCAAAATCTTAATCGTAAATTTTAAAGCCAGAAAACAAACGAGCCTCTCTGAAAAATTGTTCAGGGAGGCTCTGCTCTGACGCTACTCAGCAACCACGAACAATGCACAACACATCGGTTCGAGGCTGAATCATTAGACGTTCAGGCATTCTCCTTTTGCTCTTCTACTTCCATGATATGTTCGATGGTAAAGGTTCGATGCGTGCATTCGGAGGAACGGTACGCTTCTAGAAGACCCGAGGTACGAATGTTCTCTTTACTCACCTTCTTGAAGGTATGAGTAATCTCTACTTTACCCTTGAAAGGGAAAAAGGACAGACCTACTGTCTGGTCCGATAACCACTCAGCCCGAACCCGTCCGCTTTCATGACGAACAGCCGGGAAGCTCAAACCTTCAGCAAACCATTCATAATCTGCTGTAGGAGTACCCGGCTCTCGGCTGCATAAAAACAGACTCAATTCGTCGCAAAACAACATTCTCCGTACATCCGTCCGTACTTGATGTTCGAAGGTTACACCGCATGCCAACTCCTGTCTTAGCCTCTGGCGACGCTGTTCCTCTGCCTCTTGATAAGCATGCGTAATCTGCTTGTCCTGAGCTTGTTCATGCTCGGTCCGTCCGACGAGCTCCTTGTACATCAAGCTGCACAGCAACGCCGCATACGCATTCTCTTGCTCGACTTCATCAATCCCGAGACGATAAAAAACAAAACGTGGACTAAGCGGAAAATCGATAAACGTATAAGGTGCTGACACATAATCATTCCAGAAAGGAGCAGCGTCCAGCCTAATCCAACCCCGGTCATGCTCCCTCGCTGCATATATAAAATCCTGTCTATGACGTCTATTTTTAAAGGCACTGTCTTCCCACTGTGAAGCCAACTCACCTGAAATACGAGCATGGTCATGCTGCGTCGTCATGATATAAGCTTGATCCGTTTCATAAATAACCATATGCTATCCCCTTCCGTTAGGCGTCTATCTGATATGTGTACAAACTTTCTGATCGAAGGCCATGGTTATGTTTACCTTCATTCATTATATCAGGATAAGGGTAAAAAGGCAGTGAAGTTTTCTCCATCCTTACTTTCAATTACCCCTTAGATTCTTCAATCGAAACTGCTGCGGAGTCATCCCTTCCAGTTCACGGAACACCTTGTTAAAATGCTTGGCATTGTCAAAGCCCACAGTAGCCGCAATTTCATAAATCTTGCCCTCTTGACGCCCTAGCAGCTTTTTGGCTTCTGCAATGCGCAGCCTTTTTAAATATTGAACAAAACTAAGACCTGTATAGGCTTTGAACGCCTGACTAAAATACGTATAATTCAAGGATACTACATTAGATACTACCGCCATGTTCAAATCCTCGCTGAAATGAGCATGGATGTACTGGATTGCTCTCGTCAAGCTGCCGCTTCTATCGGCAATCGCACTAGCAACGTTCGTTCTTCCAGTCAGTCTATCTATCTCCCCGCTATTCACACAATCGTTTATTAGAGAGTTCCTTTGCTGTAATTCTTCGTTCAAAACTGCTAACGCACTGAACAGTTCCTCTCTCACGATCGGCTTCAGCAAATACTCCCGCGCTCCACAACGAATCGCTTCGCGCGCATATTGGAACTCGTCATATCCACTGAGAATGATTACCAAAGGTCTGTCTCTTGGCTCCAGCTTGCGAATATGCTGCATCAGCATAATTCCATCCATAACAGGCATACGGATATCTGTTATCACCAACTCGGGTGAAAACTCCTTTACATGCTGCCAGGCTTCGCCTCCGTCCTTGACCAGCACGTATTCATAGAGATCGGAATACTCCCGTTCGATCATAGCTTGAAGCCCCATTCGAATGTTCTTCTCGTCATCTGCAATCAACAGCTTAGTCGTCATGGTTCGCCCCCCTCGTGATGTGACGTCTAGGCAAAATCAGGGTTACTGTCGTCGATTGTCCAGGAATGCTGGCCAGTTTTACGCCAAACCCTAGGCCATACTGCATACTCAAACGGCGATGCACATTATACAAACCGATCCCCCTATTTACCCCGAGCTCGTGGGAACCCATATCCGTCTGTTCCAGACCAGCCATGATGGCGTTTTTTCTTTCTTCAGACATCCCCACTCCATTATCCTGTATACGCAGTTCAACGATATCTTGCTTGGAGAAGGCTTCAATGGTGATGCGCAGCGGGCTTTGTAATGCACTCCAACCGTGCTTTATCGCATTTTCGACTACAGGCTGCAGCGACATTTTCAGTATTTCCAGTTCCATAAACGTCGACGACAGGCGAATGTCCAGTGCAATTTGGTTATCATGGCGGATGTTCATAATGGCTACATAATGCTGAATATGACGGATTTCATCCCGCAAAGAAACACACGACCCAGACCATTGGAGATTATAGCGCATCATCGAACCAAGGGAGGTGAGCGCATCCGACAGCGGATACTGTCGCTCGATCTCCGCCATCATTTTTAGATTTTCCAATGTATTATAGAGAAAATGGGAATCAATCTGATGTTTGAGTCCCTGTAGCTCGGCCTCCTGAGCAGCGGCCTGCTTCTGTACAGCCTCAGTAATGAGCACGTTAATCCGACTTAGCAAACTGCGAAAATATAGTGCTAGCTCCGCGACTTCTCCCCGCCCATATACCGGGATTGTAAGCTGAAAGTCGCCCTCCTGCTGTACTTTTTTCATAGATTCACGCAGTGTATGCAGCTGCTTGAGAATAAGGGCGTGCAAGGTATAAGAAATGACGGACATTAGCAATATTAATATACAAATAATGAGCAGCATGGCATTGCGTTTTTGACGAAGGTCACCCAGCGGACCGTCCAGCGCCACTACATTTAGCAGATAGGCATCTAGTCCTTCTATATAACGGTACAAACCAAGATAGGGCTTATTTCCATAGGTAAAGTCAAAAGCACCACCCTGTCCCTGAACGCGGGACTGTAACAGATGGTGCACATGGGACAGAGGGATCGGAATGGGATCAGGTTGAAAGGAAGCTGTAGCTATATCGGTAGAAGACACTGATTTTCCACCGTTCAGGATGAACATTTGCCATGCATAATCACGTGGTGCGGTTCCGAATACTCTAGGTGAAAAGAGTTCCAGCCTCATGTTGGTTTCCACCAAGCCTGCGTGTTTTCCCCCGCTAGCCTGAATTTCACGCAGCAATGCCATATACCGTACCGCTTCACTTTCCTGCCCTGCTTGCCCCAGCAATAAGCTCTTAGGTCCCTTGTATATATCCCACCATATTTTTCCTTGCTGATGTTGAGCTGTTGTCAGCCAGGAAGCTTT
This sequence comes from Paenibacillus sp. JJ1683, assembly GCF_053006485.1. Classification (NCBI taxonomy): domain Bacteria; kingdom Bacillati; phylum Bacillota; class Bacilli; order Caryophanales; family Paenibacillaceae; genus Paenibacillus; species Paenibacillus sp. JJ1683. Next base: position 2,366,945 of record NZ_CM129820.1, on the reverse strand, counting down.
GGGCAGGCGTGATTCATTGAAAATCATGGGCCATATCTCATGTGCCTGGGGATTACTCGTATATAGCCGGATATTCTCTACGTTGGGATTGCTGTATAGCAAGTGCTGTAAATTGGGAAACACATTTAAGTTGAATTGAACCAGTTCATCGCTGCTTATTTCACGTTCCTCGGTTAGATAACGAAGTACGTTGCGATCTGAAATCGCAAGCTGTGCGGTCCGCTCCATAATTTCCATATTGCTGTGAATCTGGGCCAGCTCTGTATCCAGTACATACTGATTTTGTACGGTAATGTCATGCATGGTGTTCTCGTACAATTGATGAAAGGTATATAGCGAGAACAATACCACCGGGATTAAAATGACGCCAATATAAGCGACAATGAGCTTGACTTGAAGGGAGCAACCGCCTAGCCGATCGGCCGTATCCGTCAGCCACTGCCATATATGGCGGCGCAGCAGGCTCTTCAGCTGTGAACGTACACGGCCTGACATGAAATCACATCCTTAACATTCAATAGATAAATGATTGAGCGAGATCATTTTGTGAACTGTTCCATTTTTTTGAGGTTTTCCTCATAGGCTTTTTGTTGATAAGCCATTACTTTGTCATAGCCTGCTTTTCTGCGGTCTTCCAAAAAGCGGGCAAACAGCTGATCGAACTCCTCATCCGAGGAAGCTAGCAGCAGCTTCGGTAATGCCTTGCCCCAAATTTTGTCTATCTGGCCTGAAGCAATGCCTTCTGCCGAGGTTCCGGTCGGTTTGATATTTTCATATTGGGAGAAGCTGTGGGTCTTGCCTTTCGTCCAATCTTCCGGCTGCTTATACGGCTCGACGCTGGGCGGCGCCCACTGCAAATTCATATTCGTATCCATCAGCATCCAGAAAGTGAAGGAGGCGCCATACTTTTTGTCAAAAGCAGAGCGATCCTTGTTCAGCAGTTCCAGTACCTCCGGCTTGAAGGCTGGCTTACCGTTAACCGTGTCCCACAGCTTTCCTTGCTCCCCTAGATATAGATCACGGTTCCCTTCCTCGCTTATCAGATAAGTCAGAAATTCAATAGCCCGCTCCTTGTCTTTGACATCCTTCGAAATGAGCGTCACCGTCCAACCGGAAATGCCCGGACCGGCCAGCGTCGGCGGGTCCAGCTTACTGTTGGAGGGTCCATCCACCGCAATGTAGACGGAGTTCGGGTCCTTCGCATGTAACATCACCTGTTGTGTAGCAAAGTCGGAACGCTGATATAGCATGGCAAAATATCGGCCTTGTGCCACCTTTTCCTCCATTTGCGGACGTTTGTCGATAAAAACGTCCTTGGCGATCAGACCCTGCTCATTTGCTTGACGGAATGTTTTGAGCCAGCGAATGTATTCTTCGTCTGAACGACGGTCGTACAGCTTTCCATCCTTTTCATGCGGAATGGCTAGAAAATTGAGTAAATAGTCTTCAAAAGAATAATTCCCGTTATCCGTAAATTCGTGGAACCCTATCGGGATCAACGGCTGACCGTTCACCTCTGGAAATTTCTCTTTCGCTTTTTGAAGCGCTTTCAAAAATCCTTCCGGTGTTCTCATATCCGGCTTGCCAATCGCCTCATACATATCCTTCCGAACCATAAACGTCTGATTGGAGACAAAATTTTGGCCGTATTTTTGGTAGTCCTGCGGTGAAGAGGACGCGTTGGGATACCCATATACATTCCCGTCTGTTTGACGATACCAGGACATTTTGGCCGGGTCAGCCATTTTAATCAGATACGGATCGTATTTCTCGGCCAGCTTGTTAAGCGGGAGAACCATCTTGCCCTCGATCATTTTTTTGACCGCATCTTCCCCCCAACCAAGCGTGACAAAATCAGGCAGCTTACCGGAGGCGAGCATGGTATTCAGCTTTTCATTTTCATTCCCAGCAGGTACGATAAAATTGACATTGACTCCAGTCTTTTGCGTCACATATTTCGAAGTCATATCCGTCCCCCACTTGTTCGGGAACCAGGAAAAATTTAAATACCAGTCAAACGTAATCGGCTCTGTATCGGCCTTCCAGCCTGGCGCATCTGCCGAAGCCTTAGTCTTCTCGTCCTTCAATTCCGTGACAGCGCCACTTCCACCGGATGTACATCCCACGAGCGTTCCTACCAGTAGAACAACAGCTAACAGCCCCTTCTGCCATTTGCGAATGTTCATCATAAATCTCCCCTTTGGATGATATGCTAGCCCTTAACCGAGCCGATCATTAGCCCTTTGACAAAATATTTTTGCAGAAATGGATATACAAGTACAATCGGCAACGTTGTTATGACCATCGTCGCCAGCTTGATGGACTGCGAAGTAACGGACTGGGCGACAATCCCGGGTGCGGCAGACATCATTTGATTAGAGCTGGATTGGGCAACAACTCGGTACAAATACGTCTGAATCGGCTGAAGATCCGTATTATTGATATAGATCATTCCTGTAAAATAATCGTTCCACTGGTACACCCCATGAAACAACGAAATGGTCGCTACTACAGGCATCGATACAGGAAGTACGATCCGGCAGAAGATGCTGAAGTCGTTAGCACCGTCTATTTTCGCCGCCTCCTCCAACGCATCCGGCAGCTCCCGGAAAAAAGCCATAAAAATAATAAGGTCAAAAAAGCTGAACATTGCAGGAATGATGTACACCCAAAAGCTGTCCAGCAGCCCAAGATCACGGATCAGCAAATACGTAGGAATCAAACCTCCACCGAAAAATAGGGTAATGGTGCCGATCAGCATATACAGCTTACGCCCGATCAGCTCTCTACGGGAATATGCATATGCAATCATTGCGGTAAAAAACACATGTACAATCGTGCCAATTAGCGTCTTGGCAACCGTTACCCCCATCGCAGTCATGATGCCGCTGTTGGCAAAAACAGCCTGATAGCTATCCAGACTAAAGAGTCTCGGCCACCAGTAAATGCCGCCTCGCATTGCGTCAGCTCCTTCGTTAAAGGAGTTCACCAGCACATACCACACGGGATATAAGGTCACAAAACAAATAACCAGCATGAAGATGTTGTTGAAGAAATCGAATATCGCTTCGCCTGCTGTTCTGCGTCGCAATAACTGCATACATCCGTCCTCCTTCAAAATAGAGAGGTATTATTCATCCGTTTGGTCACCGAATTGGCTATCAGCAGCAAAATGAGAGCAAGAACTGATTTTAGCAATCCCACCGCAGTAGAATACGAGAAGCGTCCCTGCTGAATGCCCACCTGATATACATAAATATCAACTACATTACTTGCACTTTCATTTAGCGAGTTACGCAGGACAAGAATTTGATCAAAGTTGGAGTTCAATATGCCGCTGACCGCTAAAATAAACAAAATGGATATTGTGCCCTTAATGGCGGGAAGTGTGACGTACCACATTTTCTGAAACCGTCCCGCTCCGTCAATGGTGGCTGCTTCGTACATGTCCGTAGATACGCCCGCCATGGCTGCCAAATAAATAATAGCTGACCATCCAAGCTCCTTCCAAATATCCGAGCTGACGACGATAGTCCAAAAATAGCCTGGCTCCGCTAAATAACTAATCGGCTGGTCGATCCAGCCCCAAGCCAGCAACAGTTGATTGATCATCCCGGTATCTGCCAGCCATGTGGTTAAAATTCCGCCAAGAATGACCCATGATAGAAAGTGAGGAAGGTACGAAATGGTCTGAATGGATTTTTTAAACCGCGTAGACCGGATTTCATTTAGAAACAGAGCAAACACAATAGGTAACGGGAACCCGATTGCCAGCTTGAGCAGGCTAATGCCCAGTGTATTTTTGACAATATACCAGAAGCTATCATCCTCTAAGAAGGCACGAAAATGTTCTAACCCCGCCCATGGTGCGCTTGATATAGTACCAATAATGTCAAAATGTTTGAAAGCAATCAAAATGCCGTACATCGGAATGTAATGGAAAATAATCATCCATACCACTCCAAGCAGTGCCATGGTCTGCAAATGTTTTTGCCCCCTCCATCTGCGGGCTAGTGACGTCCATCTCCCCGATCGGATCGGCGGCTGCGGCTGTGGCTGTGGACTCTTCCATCCTGTACTCATACAGAAGACCTCCCTTCTCCATAATGTAAGCACTTACATTAATTATTTTAGGGGCTTCTGCTTTTAATGAGTAGTACTGGATTTTTTGATTTTGGTGTCTAAAGTTCAGGTGAAGATAGGACAATACGCAAAAAAATTATTCCAGCCCTTGGATTTTCTATTTCTATTAATTTACGAAAAAGACTATCAGATGGTACGATAAGACTATATAGAATTCCAATCATTACCTATGTACCTAGATCAGGAGGATTAAGAATGGAAGAATTAGTTCGTTCGATTCAGAAACAGGTTCGGATTAAAAGGTTTGCCTGCTGGGCAGGGTTCTTCATGTTTGGCCTGTGTACTTTAGTCGGCGTGGCAGCTCAGGAATGGTTTATGACCCTCCTGGGGCTCGGGATGACAGTCCTATCGATTTATGGATTGACCATGCTACGCGGTATGACAAAGTTAAGTAAAGAGTATCAGCCAGGAAAGGGCTATGGTTATTATCGCCGTACGGCACAACAAAAGCTGCGTTATTTGACTTGGGGACAGTGGTTACTCGGCGGCTTTATCGTTTTGATGTTCTTTATATACCACGTCCGCCTTAGTGCTTTTCTTATAGCTATCTTGGGGATCTTGACCATTCAATTCAGTATCAAAAAACGAATTAAAAATCATCAGGAGCCCGACGTCACAGAGTTGGATGAGTTTGTACGGATGGGGATTGTCTCTCCGCATGAGCAAACTATTGGAGTGTATAAAGATTTCCTACACCTTAGCCATACGTTTCAGGGTAACCAAATTGTTATCGTTACTGACAAACGGCTGATATCTGTGTTTGTAGAGGAACAAGGACGTGCGTTGAAAACAGAAATACTACTTTCAGGTATAAACAAAGTACGCGCCATCGGTACGGGTTTTCAGGGTCAAGGTTTATTACTGTCTGTAAGCAACCGTGACCATAACGAGCTTCACATTCATATGGTCGGGAAAAGCATTTACTTTTCGCCAGAGCAATTCGTGGGCTGCTTGCTACGAGCACTGGACGCAGCATTAAAAATTGGATCATACAGTACAGAAGAAACATTCCCCGCTTACCAACAGACAAGGATTTCATTGCATCCATTAGAACAAGGTTTGTTGCACAAGCCTACAACCGCTTAAATATTCCTCATAAAAAACGCTAAATAGCAAGCAAGCTCTGATCTTCATGAGCTTACTTGCTATTTGGTTAATCAAAACATCCTACTTTTTACCATTCTCACTTATTAATGATTGGCTCCATGATAAAACACGGTGATGAGATCATGACTAGTAACAAACACCAGCAAACTAAACAGACTGAGCGACAACGGGCGTGAAATCAATTTTTTCATCCTTTAACACTCCTTTTAGAATAGTTATATATTGGTCTTGCTGTGTTGCCGTAGCTTGGGATCTGAAAATCTCAAATATAGCAGTACATTTCCTAAACTCATGCTCATGTTCCATACCCAGAGTATCGGACAGCTTGAGAGATTGCAGGATATAGCCCAACGCAACCCTAAACTGCCGCAGTTTTATATAATAAAGAGCCAACTGATAGCAGAAGCGAAAATAATATGAAACATTCACAGGCTCTTCAAAATATTTAAAATCCTCAATTTGTTCGGCAAATGATTCAAGCACGCGCTCCAAAGGATAGTCGTGTCTGGTCGCTCCCTCAACAATGGAAAGAAGTCCTGGTAACAGCTCTTCCGGATTGTCACGAAGAAATTGAACGTATTCCTGCAACATTTCGGAACGACCTGACAAAATATCAAGAGCATATAAATTAGCTCTCGCAGCATGGCGATAATAATCCACTTCTGCTTCTCCATATGGATCGAGACCATTAAACCAGCCTAACTCTGCATATTTTTCAATGCAGTCTCGGGCGGCCTCATACTTGCCCTGTTTTTGGAAGGCCATGCCTTTCATAAGATGACTGTAGCCGTAATAGTAGACTAACGGCCGTTTGGTATGTATCGGTTGTATAGGTTTCTTGAATGCTTTGTAGAGCTGCCACTCTTGATACTTCTGGTTGACGTGGTAATACAGCTGATCGCATAAAGCGATCATATGGGTACCATCCATAAACGAAAAGGACAGCTTAATCATGTTAACAAGTGTGTCTAGATCTGTGATGTCGGAGTGAACAAGATCATCCACCCTCCCCACCTCCTTGTCCGACTTTTGTACTCATCAAACAAACCATGATCTATATCCCAATCAAAAATAACTTAATTACGTATTTATAACGTAATTAAGTTATATCATGAAATCAAACATATGACAAGGAAAATTATAAAATATTCCAGTTTTCAAAATGTAGATCCTATAGAGCATTCATTTGTTCAGTTCCATATGAAGCAACGGAAATGCCCGGCCTGATCCATCCAGCGCAGATCGTCCTGTTTGTTTAAAGCCATAATGTCTATAGAAAGCATGCGCCTTCTCGTTTTGCTCATTCACATCTACTTTGAGGTGCGTCCCTTTTATTTTTTCAGCATGCTTGATAAGTCGGCTGCCTGTGCCCTGTCTATGCCGTTCTGGGTCGACAAACAGCATCTCTATTTTCTGCCCGTCCAGCCCGATAAAACCCGTGGGCTCCTGAAGTTCAGTACATTCTACCCAAACTTCAAGTTCTCTAAAAGCGCCGTTACTTACGATGTGATGGTAAAATTGAATGTCCTCTTCAGACAAAAATGTGTGCGTTTGGCGTACTGCCCGAAGCCAAATATCTACGAGTTGATCATGATTTTCTTCTCGATAAGCAATAATGTCATGTGGCACTGTATTTCCCCCTTATGCGAATATCCGTATAGTATGGTTTGCAGTAAGTCTAACATGTGTATTTAGCAGCATTCAAACACAAAAAGGAGGCGGATTCTTCCGCCTCCTTTAGGTTACAACCCTTTACAATGTAACACCATTTTTGAAGATAGCAAGCTCCCTGAAATTGTTTTTCTCATTATTCACCCAGGTTCCACTGGCTACGTCAATAATGTAATCGACAAAGTTGCGTAGCGCATCTTCCATACTGACATCCTCCACCAGTGAACCAGCGTTATAGTCGATCCAGTGAGGTTTAGCCTTATATAGCGGCGAGTTGGTCGACACCTTCATCGTCGGAACGAACGAGCCAAAAGGCGTGCCTCGCCCGGTTGTGAATATGACGAGCTGACAGCCCGCTGCAGCAAGCGCCGAAGAAGCAACCAGATCGTTCCCCGGCGCGCTGAGCAGATTAAGTCCCTTGGTCTTGAGACGCTCCCCGTACTGAATAACATCGGTGACCGTGGAGGACCCGGATTTTTGCGTACAGCCCAGTGATTTATCCTCCAGTGTCGTGATGCCGCCTGCTTTATTGCCTGGTGACGGATTTTCGTATACTGGCTGCTTATAATCCAGAAAATATTGTTTGAAATCGTTAATCAAATGTACGATCTTATCGAATACTTGCTCATCGGCAGCGCGCTCCATTAAAATCGTCTCCGCGCCGAACATTTCGGGTACCTCCGTCAGTACGGTCGTTCCACCCTGTGCTGCCATATAATCCGACAATCGTCCAAGCAGTGGATTGGCAGTAATACCCGACAGACCGTCAGATCCACCGCATTTCAAGCCGATGTTCAGCTCAGACAAAGGTACAGGCTCCCGTCGATCTTCTTGCACAGCTGCAAAAATTTCATGGAGCAGCTTTACCCCTTCCTCCACTTCATCCGACACCTCCTGGGAAAGTAAAAACTTCACCCGCTCCGCGTCATATTCCCCGATGGCTTCTTTAAATTCTTTCATTTCATTGTTCTCACAGCCCAAACCAAGTACTAGTACGCCACCTGCATTCGCGTGTTTCACTGCATCAATCAAAATCGTGCGCGTATGTGCATGGTCGTCGCCCAACTGAGAACATCCATAGTTATGCTTGAGCACAAGTGCATTTTCAAAAGGTGAGATATCTCCCACTTCCTGCTTGAAGCGGTTTAAAATGAGTTCGGCAATTCCGTTCACACAGCCTACCGTCGGCACAATCCACAACTCATTGCGAATCCCTACACGACCATCCTTGCGCCGAAATCCTTGAAACGTCCGACTCTCCTGTTCATAAATATGAGGAGCTGGCTTAGGCTTGTAAGTATATTCCTCCACACCTGTCAGATTCGTTTTCGTATTATGCGTATGCACATGTTGACCTGCCTGAATGGGCTGAATGGCATGACCGATGGGATATCCGTATTTCAGAACATGCCCACCTTCAGGGATGTCCTGCAACGCAATTTTGTGCCCACGCGCTACATCCTCCGCCAGCTCCACGCATTGTTCTTGTTGTGCTCCCCATGCCAGCGTCTCTCCCTGCTTGTAATCACGCAAAGCGACAGCCACGTTATCTTGATCATGAATTTGAATGAATTCCAGCATTCCAGTCTCCTCCTTGCTTATGCTCCGGGTACGCTGTTCCCGGTTAGAGAATCGAGCGTCTCCTTCATTCCTCTGCTTGTAATTTCATACACGTGCTGCGCCGTTTGTTCAGCCAGCCCTTCGATCTGATTCAGATCTTGACCCCACCATGTCTGTTTGCTGAGTACCTGCTCGGTCAATTGCTTCGCTCCAGCGAGAGATCCGTCATACGTACTCCACAGTTCGCCAAACGTGCTCAATACTTCCGCTTCGTCGGCCAATGCAATCGACTCGCCATTTCTGTCTCCCCGGTAAAATACGAGTAAGGATGCTAGCGAAAATACGATTTTGGCAGGCAACGCCTTACGCTGTGCCACATACTGTAGCAAGGATGGCAAGTTCCGTGTCTTGAACTTGGATACCGAATTCAATGCGATGCTCATGACATAATGACTTACATAGGGATTACGGAACCGTTCAATCACATCGTCGGCATATACATTCAATTCCGCTGCTGGCGAGTCCAGTGTCGGAATAATTTCTTCTCGAATCAACGACTGGATATATTCGCCCATAACCTTATGCTCGACCGCTTGCCCCACTGTATCCAGGCCATATAGATAGGCTACTGGGGTAAGCGCCGTATGTGCTCCATTCAAAATGCGCACCTTCCGTGTACGATATGGCGCCATATCGTCGACAATCAGTACATTCAATCCAGCCAAATGAGCAGGTAATTCTTCTTTAAGCCACTGTGGCCCTTCAATAACCCATAAATGATACTGCTCGCCCACAACAACCAAATCGTCCTTGTAACCCAATTCCGCTTGGATTTCATGAATCCGGTCTTTGGGATAACCAGGTACAATCCGATCCACCAAACTGTTGCAGAACGTATTCGCTTTCTCTAGCCATGCAATAAATTCGGCCCCAAGCTCCCATTGGTTCGCATATTTCAGCACGATTTCCTTGAGAGCGTCTCCATTACGGTCGATGAGTTCGCACGGAATAATGACCAGTCCCTTGCTTTGATCGCCCTTGAAAAATTGAAAGCGCTTGTACAGAAAGGCGGTCAGCTTGCCTGGAAAGCTTTTTTGCGGGCGATCTTCCAATTGATCCTCAGGTGCATAAGCGATCCCTGCCTCCGTTGTGTTTGAAACAATAAAGCGCAGCTCTGGCTTTTGGGATAATGCTTCATACTCCATGAATTCCGGGCCGTATGGATTAATACCACGAGTGACGCACTCCACAACGGTATGCTCTTTCATGGCTTTCCCGTCCTTAATTCCTTCAAGGATAACCGTATAGAGACCATCCTGTACGTTAAGCTTCTCCACAAGGCCTCCTGGCTGCGGTTGTACAATCACAACCCCTGTATTCCATTCTGCCAGCTTATTCATTTTGTCAATTTGCCAGTCTACAAAAGCACGCAGGAAGTTCCCTTCCCCGAATTGCAGTACCCTCTCGGGATGTGGTTCTGTAATGATAAAGCTTTTTCTGTTTAATTGGTCTAATTCATCTACATGTTTCATCTGGAGTAGCCTCCCACTAGTACCATAATGATTTCACCGTTATTTTATCACAATGCACACGTTAACAAAATAGTTTTATCAACATTTTTAGTTTAAAAAAATAATAATGACAATAATATGAACACGTTAACATATACGTTTATATAAAAATATGCAAGTATATTGTCCTTCTTGCGTTGTTTCGCACCTGTTCCAAGACGGTTAAGGCTAACTATTACCCTATCCCGAGACCTTGTTCATATATACATTTCAGCAGAATAGACGCAAGAAAGCACGGGCAGGATAACACTACTTACTAGGCAGGAGGAGCATCTATGAAGACAATCGCAGATACTATTGTACAAGTTTTAGTTAATGCAGGGGTCAAGCGGATCTATGGCATCGTTGGAGATTCATTAAATAATATGGTGGATTCCATTCGCAGCAATGGTCAAATTGAATGGATTCATGTAAGGCACGAAGAAGTGGCTGCCTTTGCAGCTGGAGCAGATGCTGATCTTAGTGGCAGCATTGCCGTATGTGCCGGTAGTAGCGGCCCCGGGAATCTGCATCTGATTAACGGTTTATATGATTGCCACCGCAATCGAGTGCCTGTACTTGCTATTGCGGCTCATATTCCAAGTGATGAAATCGGAAGTGAATATTTTCAGGCTACACACCCTGAGCATCTTTTTGGAGAATGCAGTCACTTTTGTGAGGTAATTACGACACCGCGTCAAATTCCAAGAACAGTGACCATGGCTATTCAGGAGGCAGTTTCACGTTCAGGTGTTTCCGTCATTGTTCTTCCCGGTGACGTAGCAGCTTTGGAAGCTGAAAAGGTGCCCACTCCTGAACATGTCTATCACCCCACAGCACCTGTCATCCATCCGTCCGCTTCTGAAATTTCCCGGCTGGCCGAATATTTAAATAACGGTAAACGAATTACGCTGCTTTGTGGCGCTGGTTGTGCTCACTCTCACGACTTGCTTATGCAGCTGTGCGACAAGCTAAAGTCTCCCATGGTATCCGCTCTGCGAGGCAAGGAATATCTGGAATATAACAACCCTTATTATGCTGGATTGACGGGGCTGATCGGGTATTCTTCCGGGTACCATGCCTTGATGGATTGTGACGTCCTGCTCATGCTCGGAACAGACTTTCCTTACAGACAATTTTATCCTGAAGATGCGATTGTCCTACAGGTAGACATAGATCCTTCCCATCTCGGCAGACGAACTCCGTTGACGTATGGTTTATGCGGGGATGTAAGGGCAACGTTGGAAATGCTGCTTCCTCATTTAACGTCGAAGCATGATGCCAAGCATCTGGAAAAAACCGTCTCCCATTATGCCAAGGTACGCCAGGAGCTGGACGATCTGGCGGTAGGTAAGCCAGGCCATATGCCGATCCATCCGCAATATCTCGCCAAGGTTATCAGTGATGCCGCCCAGGAAAATGCTATTTTCACTTGTGATGTCGGTACTCCCACAGTATGGGCAGCACGTTATTTGCAAATGAACGGTCAGCGCCGACTTTTAGGTTCCTTCAATCATGGTACGATGGCAAATGCACTGCCGCAGGCGATCGGTGCGCAAGCCACTGAGCCTGACCGACAGGTGATTGCCCTCTCAGGCGATGGTGGACTCACGATGCTGATGGGCGACCTGCTCACCCTAAAACAGCATCAACTGCCTGTAAAAGTTATTGTTTTCAACAATGGCGCTCTCGGCTTTGTCGAGTTGGAAATGAAAGCAGCCGGATTCTTGGAAAACGGGACTGAACTGGTTAACCCTGATTTTGGTGCTGTAGCACAAGCCATGGGACTTAAGGGCACTCGGGTTGAAGATCCGACCATGCTGGAGGATGCCATTCAGCAAGCATTGGCTCATGACGGCCCTGTTGTGGTAGATGTGGTGGTGAACCGTCAGGAACTATCCATGCCACCTAAAATTAATCTTAAGCAAGCAGAGGGCTTTACGCTGTGGATGATGAAAGCCGTGCTGAACGGACGCGGAGACGAGATTGTTGAACTGGCAAAAACCAATCTCTTTCGTTAAATACATGACGAAGCAGTGCTCATTTCAACAAAAAAGGGGCAGGAACAGTGCTTGAGCATTGTTCCTGCCCCTTTGGGGCTTGCCTCTTTTACATAACAAAACTCAGCGTAGTCTGTCTGCCGTCGATTTCCGCTTCATGAGCGCGGTTTCCATAAATATAAGCTCGCCCTCATTGGACGGTGACTGAATTCGTTCCAGAATGCAAGCGGCTCCGCGCTCGCTAATCTGCTCAATCGGTCTTTTGACCGTCGTTAACGGTGGAGTCGTATACATTGAGAAGCCGATATCGTCAAACCCAATGATAGAGATATCCTCCGGTACTTTCAAGCCATTTTCAAATACCGCATTCATCGCACCAATAGCCATATCATCGTTAGAGCAAAACACTGCTGTCGGTGGTTCTTCCAAGGCAAGCAGTTGCTTCATTGCCAGACTTCCGCTTTCCGTATCATAGTGACCCTGCACAATATATTCGTGTCGGATCGGCTTACCACGATCAATTAATGCATTCATGAAACCCTCGCGGCGTTGCTGGGTCGACTTGAAGCCTTCTACCCCCTCGATAATCGCAATGCGTTCATGCCCGCTTTCAATGAGAAAGGAAACAGCTTCATAGGAGCCTTCCTTATCATTAGAAATCACATTTACAATCCCAGCCCCAGACACCTGCCGGTTCAGTACAACTAGCGGAATGCCTTGACCTAGCACATGATAAATAAAAGGGTTGTCCGCTTCGCTTTGACTCATCAGAATGATGCCATCAAAACGCTTGCGATGAATAGCAGAAAAATCAGCGTAATCGTCAATTCCTCGCACAAACAGATTGTAATCCACCCCAATGACGTTGTTAACTCCACGGATGGTATCCGCAAAAAAACTGGAGCTGGTGCCTTCTGAAATACTGGTGAAAAACAGGCCTATCGTATGCGAGCGCTGGAGAACCAGGCTTTTAGCATTGTAATTTGGAATGTAATTGAGCTGCTCTGCCAACTCCATAATTTTGCGTTTCGTATCTTCTTTAATCAGCGGGCTGTTATTGAGCGCCCGGGAGACGGTTGTATGGGAAACATTAGCCAGTTTGGCAATGTCTTTAATAGTAGCTGCCATATACGTATCCTTTCCTTAGTAAGGCTCTAAAAAATTATATACTCACCATACCACAGGAGCCGCCCGGAAAAGAAGACCTTCACAAATTATACGCGGTTGTCCGCATGTCGACGCTGTAATTCTTGAACCATTTCTGCATGTCTGCTGTCCGTCAGTTTGTACATTTTACCGATTACTAGCATGGCCAATGCCAAGGCAACAGCCGGATAAAGACAAAGCAAGGCTTTGATTCCAAGCAGCGTTCCAGAGGATTGAATCACATTCGGTACATATCCTACAAGCGCCAGTCCAATACCCGATAGAAAGCCGGACAAGGATTGAGCCAATTTACGTGAAAAGTTAAATAGTGAGTAGGTAATCCCTTCCTTGCGCTCCCCGGATGACCATTCGCCGTAATCAATGATATCGGACACGAATGCCCAGGTAACCCCGTTGGGAATACTAATACCAATGAACGAAATACTCGCCAGAATTGTGAAAATATATACGTTGGAAGGCATCAAAAAGTTAATCGAATCGGCAATAACGCTAACTAGCATCCCTAAGATTGCTGTTTTTCGTTTACCAAAACGCCGTACCAGTTTGGGCAGGAACAATACACCCAGCAGTGACGAACCGATAATAATAAAATTCATATACGCCATTAATTCTACATGTCCCAAATTATATTCGGCAAAATAGATCAACAGTGCGGACTTGATATTGTAAGCGGAAATGGTGAAAATCGTCATTAAAACGAGCACCAGCAAGGGTTTATTATTCGTAAAGGTGTGCACAATCACGCCTAAAGATAGCTTCTCTTTGGGCCCGGACTGGCTAATAATACGTTCTTTCGTTCCTCGGTAACATATGATGAAAGCGATCACACCAATGAATGACATGATCCCCATGACCACCGGATAGCCAACATGATGGTTAGGAAACAATAAAATAAGCGGCATGACCACGACACTGGTTACGAATAATGCGCCTAGTGATCCCGCCTGACGGAAAGATGACAACGAAGCACGTTGCTGAGTATCCTGCGTAATGGCAGCACCCAACGAGCCGTATGGAATGTTTACAATAGAGTAACCAATCCCCCAGATCATATAGGACGCGTAGGCGTAAATGAGTTTGCCTGTGGGTGAAATATTCGGCGAAATAAAGGTAAGAACCGTAAGAATTGCTAGGATAACGCTTCCAACGACAAGAAAAGGTCTAAATTTTCCGCGTGTACCGATATGTTTGCGATAATCAACAAAGGACCCTACAATGGGATCACAGACGGCGGCAAACAGCTTGCTGACCAAGAAGATGCCTGCGGCGGCTCCTGCAGAAACCCCTGCTACATCCGTAAAAAATTTCAGCAAATACAACTGCCCCAAATCAAACATGAATCCGTTTCCAAAGTCACCCATACCATACGAAATCTTTTCTTTCAGGCTAATATGCTCACCTGTCTTGTTGTCAGTTTGGACGCTCTCCTGCACGATAGGCACTCCCATACCTACACACTCCTCTACACTTGTAATTATTTTCACATACTCATTGATATCTATTTTGGTTTTTAATTGCTCTTGCCGAGAGTTGGGTACAAGCTCCTAGCAAGAGCTCCTTTTCTCTGAAGTTAGTGAGTCCTCACTTTAGAATGTAGCGTCACTTACTATGAACAACCGTTGGGAAGTTAAAATATTGCTCGGCGTTATTGTAGCAAATATTTTGTACCATGGCTCCGAGCAGTTCCATATCCTCAGGGGCCTTGCCCTCCTGAACCCACGTTCCGATTAAATCGCAAAGGATACGGCGGAAATATTCATGACGTGTGTAAGATAGAAAGCTGCGCGAATCCGTCAGCATGCCAATAAAGCGGGATAGCACTCCGTAATTAGCCAGCAGCTTCATCTGCTCCTGCATGCCTTCGATATGGTCATTAAACCACCAAGCGGTACCAAACTGGATTTTCCCTACTGTACCACCGGATTGGAAACTGCCTGCGAGACTTGCCAATACTGGATAGTCAACCGAATTAAGCGAATACAAAATGGTTCTTGGCAATCCTCCTGCCAGTTCCTGTGCGTCCAGTAATGCTGCCAGTGGACGGGCGAGGGAACCATCATTAACAGCATCGTAGCCTGTATCCGGTCCCAAACGACGGAACATCGCAGTGTTGTTGTTACGCAGCGCGTGAATATGGTACTGCATCGCCCAGCCGTGTTCTGCATACTGTTTGCCAAGGAAGACCAGCACGTACGACTTATATTTCGCCTCTTCCAAAGGAGTCACACGGCCTTCCTCCAGCCCCTTGCTGAATATGGCTGCTGCTTCCTCTGGTGTTGTTTCTTCAAAAACTACAGTATCCAGCGCATGATCAGATACCCGACCTCCGGCAGCATGAAAATGGCGCACCCGGCTTGCCAGCGCATTCAAAAATCCTTCAAACCCGGAAACGTCCAATCCGCTGACTTCACCCAATCGAGCCACCCATGGCTGGAAGGTTTCACGATTAATTTCCAAAGCTTTGTCGGGGCGGAAGCTTGGCAACACAGCTACTGGGAAATCGGTCAGCTTGCTGATTTGTTTGTGGTATTCGAGATGGTCGGTCGGATCATCCGTGGTGCACACGACAGTTACCTTCGAGTTCACAATCAGATCACGTGCCCCATAGCCCGGCCCCTGCAGCTTTTGGTTTACCTTTTCCCAAATCACAGGTGCGTTCTGTTCATTCAGCAACTCGTAGACACCAAAAAAGCGTTGAAGCTCCAAATGTGTCCAATGGTACAACGGGTTGCCGATCAATGTAGGTACAGTTTTGGCCCAGGCCAGAAACTTATCATAATCTTCACCATCACCCGTGATCAATCGCTCCTCGACCCCATTGGCCCGCATAAGTCTCCACTTGTAATGATCACCGTACAACCAAGCTTCCGTAATATTCTTGAATTTTTTATTTTCATAAATTTCTTGTGGACTTAAATGACAATGATAGTCAATAATCGGCATATCCTTGGCATATTGATGATACAAGGTTTCAGCCGTTGGATTACTCAACAAAAAGTTTTCGTCTAAAAACGTTTTGGTCATTACTTTCTCATCCCTTCTATAATCGTGTTTCTTAATTAATTGTTAACGTTAACAAAAATGTCCGAGACACTACTTTCCTTTTAACAATTACATTCTCATAACATAGAAATACACGTGGTTATACAGGATGAAAAAGCTATAATATGATTCCTGTATATCCTATCACGCTGGATTACTTCACCTTAAATTTAATGTTTACGTTAACAACAATTACATTGTAACCGCTATCCTTTGTGGAGGAAAGTGATTTTTATCATGTGAGCGGATAAAAATGATCTGCCCCATTTGAGGAGAACTGTTCTAAACCTTCTCGATGACCGAGACCATAAGAAAATTCCACAAATTTTAATTTCCGCGATAAATCAAACTTTGAAAACGTTTTATACGATTTTCTCTTTTTTTCTGAAAATTTCTTTCTTGAAAATACCAGTTATTGTATTATAATTGCAATATACATCCATTGATTTACATTGAAAGTATTTCATTAGTTTATTTCACACACGAAGAAGAAGAGGTGGTAGCATTGAGTACAAAAGTGCAAGCTGTTCAAACTAAAACTAAAACCAAATCCGATACAAAAGGAGCCGACCTTGTTGTCGACTGTTTGATTAAGCAAGGGGTTACGCATATTTTTGGCATTCCAGGTGCCAAAATCGATTCTGTTTTTGATGTTCTTCAAGATCGGGGTCCAGAATTGATCGTATGCCGCCATGAACAAAATGCCGCCTTTATGGCAGCAGCGGTCGGTCGATTAACTGGTAAGCCGGGTGTATGCATTGTTACCTCGGGTCCAGGCGCGTCTAACTTGGCGACAGGACTTGTCACCGCGAATGCAGAAAGTGATCCTGTCGTCGCCATTGCAGGTGCAGTCCCAAGATCGGAACGCCTGAAACGCACACATCAATCTATGGATAATGCCGGACTATTCGAACCTATCACTAAATACAGTGTAGAAGTAGAACACCCTGATAATGTACCGGAAGCCATTGCTAATGCATTTCGGATTGCGACCTCAGCCCAGCCTGGAGCCACATTCGTCAGCCTGCCGCAGGACGTGTTGACTTCGTCATCCGAAGTAACAGTCATTGAGAAGGTTTCCCTTCCCCAGCTTGGGACTGCACCCGCCGAGCTCATCAAACAAGTCGCAGACCAAATCAGAAAAGCCAAACTGCCCGTACTTCTTCTCGGTATGAAAGCCAGCACGCCTGAAGCCACCGCAGCTATCCGTGCTCTTATTCGAGATACAGATCTGCCTGTTGTCGAAACCTTCCAGGCCGCTGGAGCCATCTCCCGTGAACTGGAAGACCACTATTTTGGAAGAGTGGGGCTGTTCCAAAATCAACCGGGTGATATGCTGCTTGGAGCCGCAGATTTGGTACTGACGATTGGCTATGATCCTATCGAATACGACCCAAAAAACTGGAACATCCCGGCAAATCGAACACTCATTCATCTGGATGACCATCAAGCCGATATTGATCATGATTATCAACCGGACTACGAGTTAATCGGGAACATAGGTCTGATTGTGAGTGGCCTCGCAGAAGAGTTGCCTACCTTAAAGCTACCTAAATCCTCCTGCGACCAATTGAATCGTCTACGCCATGATCTGAACGAGCAAGCAGCTGTTCCAGCCCACAAGCATGATTTTCTGATTCATCCATTACAATTTATTCGCACACTTCGCAGTCTGATTGATGATAACGTCACAGTCACCTGTGATGTCGGTTCACACTACATTTGGATGGCACGGTATTTCCGTTCGTATGAACCGCGACGCCTGCTATTCAGCAACGGAATGCAGACGTTGGGCGTAGCACTGCCTTGGGGGATTGCCGCTACACTCGTCAACCCCGGTCAAAAAGTCGTGTCTATTTCTGGAGACGGAGGATTTCTGTTTTCATCCATGGAGCTCGAAACCGCTGTACGTCTTAACTCACCGCTAGTGCATATTGTATGGAGAGATGGTACCTATGACATGGTCGCCTTTCAACAACAGATTAAATACGGCAGAACGTCTGGCGTAAAATTTGGAGATGTCGATGTCGTGAAATATGCGGAAAGCTTTGGGGCCACTGGATTACGCGTCCACTCTCCTGAAGAACTGGAAAACGTATTGCAGCAAGCTCTTCATACGGATGGCCCTGTGGTCGTTGATATTCCGATTGATTATCAAGATAATATCCAGTTGGGACGCAAACTGCTACCAAATCAATTAAACTAACTTTTACCGAGACTTTCTCGTGACGGTTTCGTGACAATTAAAGAGCAACACGTTATTTTTTATAATTTTTTTGAGCTATTTGTGTTATTTACTGAAACATTACGTTTATTATTGAAAAAGAAAGAAAATGAATGCATACAATTACAAAAGGAAGTGTATTACCATGACCGTTGCAGGACTGGAAACCAAGCAAGAAACTGATCATGATATTTACCAAACGTCCACTATGCTTGCTCTATTAGATGGTCTTTATGATGGAGTTGTTGCCTTTGAGGAGCTGCAAAAGCACGGGGATTTCGGAATTGGTACCTTTGATCAACTGAATGGCGAGATGATCGCGTTCGATGGTGAATTTTATCACTTGCTTCCAGACGGTACGGCCCATCGCGTAAAACCGGAAGAAACTACTCCGTTTTCCACCGTCACCTTTTTCCGCGAAGATTTCACATATACTATTGACCATCCCATGCATCGTGAAGAGCTGGAAGCTTTGCTGCTAAAGCTGTTTCCAAGCCGTAATCTGTTCTATGCCTTCCGTATGGATGGCACTTTTCGTGAAGTAAAGACACGTACTGTGCCTCATCAAGTGAAGCCTTACAAACCATTTATCGAAGCAACCAAGTCACAGCCTACCTTTACTTTTAATGACGCTTCCGGCGTGATCACAGGCTTTTGGACACCTGCTTATGCCCAAGGGATTGGAGTAGCCGGATTTCATCTCCATTTTATTAATGATGAACGCACTGGAGGCGGGCATGTTTTTGATTTTGTTGTCGACAAGTGCACAATCCGTATTTGTCAAAAATCCAATCTACATCTTGTGCTGCCCGATACACCAGATTACTTGAAGGCTAATTTGTCCAGAGTAGACTTGGAGAAAGAAATCGCTGTTACTGAAGGTGCACAATAATTACGCATATAGCTCATCAAGGTACGGTCCCTTCTAGACAATAAAAAAGCAAAAGATCACAGTCAGAAAATGAGGCTACTGCTCTCTGACTGTGATCTTTTTATGTAGGCAACATATATACACAATGCCGCTTATGCTCTCACTCCGGCCTACTTATTCCTCGATCTGGTCTAACTTATCAGCATAATATTGAATGGCACGGGAGTACTCCTGTAATGTTATGTCTGCGGTCGTTTCAGCCAACTCCATGAGCAGCCCCTCCATGGCCTTCCCGTGTTCCCCCAGATTATATAACACCATAGCGTAGAATACCCGAAACGGTCTGTAATCCGGAAATTCGTTCATTCCTGTGTCCAACCACGCTTTCGCCTTGGCGTAATCCCCTAATACACGATATGTACTGCTTAATCCTAGGATGGCTCCTCTCCTGGAATCTGCGGCTAGTGCCATACCTAGGCTTTTTTCATAAAAGGGAACCGCCTCCCTTTCCATGCCCAATACGTCGTGCGTCCAGGCTGTCTGATACCATAACTCCGCTTCTTTCGGCTCCTGCTCAAGGGCCTCTAATAAAAGCTCACGTGCTTCCATTGCCTGTCCTGTACGTCTTAGATCGCTGACTTTTGCAATCATTTGTTCCATGCTAATTCCCCACTTTTTTCTTGACTATTTCCTTGAGATACATGTTACCCGACATTTGAATACGATGTAAATGGAGATTCTCAAATATAATGAAGCGCACAAAAAGACTCTCCGCTTAGGAGAGTCGTTATAGTCCGTTGTTACGACTTATTTAACCTTCAACGATGCTGTACTCAATATTCCCGCTACACGTTGCGTGTCGAAAATACGGGAAAGCTCCTCCACTGCTGTCAAGTACAGCAGGCCGTTGCCCTCCATCTTAGGAGAATTGCCGAGTGGAATTGTGCGTTTGATGAGTTGGGCGTATAATTCCGGTTCGGTGAGATCACGCTCAAAGCTCGCATTCGCCAGCTGCTTAATCAACGCCAATGCACCTGCTACGTGCGGAGTAGCCATCGATGTTCCGCTAAAGGTCGCATATTTCCCGCCCGGAACTGTGGACAAAATATCTTCTCCTGGTGCAACCAAATCCACCTCATTATTAGAATTACTGAACTCTGAGGCGTGTCTGTCAAAGTTGATAGCACCTACGCTGATCACTTCATTATAGCAGCCAGGGTAGCCGAGCTCGTCCGTTCTGTCGTCACCGTCTCCCTCATTTCCAGCTGCACAGATGACCAGGATTTGGCTGGCTACAGCCTTTTTTACTGCTTCATGAAGCTCAGGCACATCCTCAGGGCCACCAAGCGACATTGAGATGATGTCTGCCTTTTGCTCAATCGCATAATAGATACCTTGGATGATCCAGTCATATTGACCGGAGCCCTGCTTGTTTAGCACTTTGATGATGAGCAGATCTGCCTCTGGGGCGACACCTACGACACCATTCTCATTTTCCGCTGCCGCAATGGTTCCTGCCACATGTGTACCGTGACCGTTGTAATCCTTGAAATTTTCCGGATCACCTTCATCATCATCCGTGAAATTGCGGCCACCAATAATGCGTGCCTTCAGATCCGGATGGTCCGCATCACAGCCCGTGTCCAGCACCGCCACCTTTACTCCTCGGCCTCGAGTCTGGTTCCATACCGCAGGTGCCTGGATCATCTCCACCCCTCGCGGTATTTCATTCACTTGTTGCTCCTGCTTGATCACTTGGTAAGGAATGATATGCACTTTACGTTCCATCTTATTCCCTCCTTCATGGATTCAATTGGAAACCATCCGTCTTTGAAACTTTGAAAACCTCTACTGCATTCGAGGTTACTATATTCTAGCAATTTTTGAAAAGTTTGAACATCCCAATTTGCTTATTTTTGCAAAAAAAACAGACATCAACCAAATCAATTGGGAAATGTCTGCCTCTATGAGCCTTAGATTGATTCTGCTTGTAGCTCAGCCTTAGATAACAACGATTTGTGCTGCCATTTCCGGCCTTTCCAGCGTAAATAGTGAAAAATACCTCGTACCCATTCATCGCATGCATGTGCTATCCACACACCCAGCACACCATATCCCATATGAATGCCTAGCACATATGCTAGCGGGATTTTGATCCCCCACATTGAAATAATGGCCATCATTAAGGGGAACTGAACATCTCCTGCTGCTCGCAGGGAGTTAATGACCACGTGATTGAACACACGGCCCGGCTCCAGCAATATACAGAACAACAAAATCGCTGCCCCTAATTGAATGATCGCTGGCTCGTCCGTAAAGATCGCCATCACTTCATATCGGAAAAAGTATACAGCCACGATCACAGCAATCGTAATGACTAGTGACCATTTCAGGCTTCGCAAAAGTTGATGATATGCTTTTTCCTTGTCTCCTGCTCCAATCAGGCGAGCCACAATAATTTCGGTTCCCTCGCCGACGGCCATTCCAAATACCATAAAAAAATACACAATCGTATTCGTATAGAAATGAGTTGCAATCGCTGTTGTACCCATAAAGCTGACAAATCGGGTCACCATCATTTGACTAAGCTGATAAGAAAGCCATTCCAGCCCCGCAGGAATACCAATTTTAAGGATCGCCACCAGCTTGCTCCATTGAAGCTGTACATAATATTGGATACGAATCGGCGCACTTACACGTTTGTACAGCAGGATAAAAATCCACACACATGCGACGACGCGGCTAATAACCGTTGAAATCGCTGCTCCCGCCACTCCCATTTGCGGCAGACCAAACCAGCCGTATATGAGCAATGCATTTCCCACAACATGCAATATATTCATGCCGATGCCTACGATCATCGTATCTTTGGTAAAACCATGCGAGCGAATGACCGGCCCTGCGGTTAGCATAAGGGCTTCCAAAAAAAGCGAACCCCCTGCCAGCATCATATAGATTTCTGCATTTTCCTTAATGGTCGGAGTAATATGATAGAAGGATAGTAAAAAATCCCGGCTCACGATAAACATCAAACTCAGCGCCAGGCCAAATACCAGATTAAAGGTTAGTGCCGATGCGGTAACACGGCTTGCGTCCACATGCTTTTGCGCACCTAATAACTGAGCAATGATCACACCTACTCCAAGACCAAGCAGATTGAAGAGTATAATCGTAAATTCAATTAACTGTCTGGATACACCGACAGCCGATACAACCTCATCTGAAACATGGCTAAGCATGAACGTATCCACGCTACCCATCAAAATATGAAATAGCATTTCTATGAAGATCGGCCAAGTAATCGCGAAAACCGTCATCGTTTTAACGGCCTGCGCTTGCTTGGAGCCACTTTCCTGCGACAATGACATACTTCTGTATTCCTCCGCTTCCGTATGTAAATCCAAATTTACTCATACATTTTTTGATAACGCTTACTTATTCGTAAAAAGTCATATGTTTTTTATCATTTTTATAATATTCCAAGCGGTCCTGCAATTGTCCTGTGTGGAATTCGAACTTGTGTCCGTCTGGATCTGTAAAATAGACTGATCTTTTATCCTGTTCATTTCGCTCCCGTCCGGGCAGAATAGGGACATTAAGAGTTTTCAGCTTGTTAAGCATACTTTCAAAATCCGCTTCCGCTACTGAAAATGCAATATGCGTGTAGGAATGATGAATTTCATTTCTCGGAATATCCTCTTCCACATTGAGAGCCAACCACATTCCCAGGCAATCCAGATAAGCCAGCTTGCGTCCTTTAACGAGCAATTTTCCATCTAGTACATTCTGATAGAATTGTATAGACTTATCCAAATTAGACACCGAAAAGCAAATGTGATTCCATCCTTGTATGCTCATGCTTCCTATTCCTTTCAGCGAACCCTGTTCAGCCAGTAATTCCATGCTTCTGTATATTGGTCTAGATCTTCCGGATGATGGCGAATGCAGGTAGCTATACGAAAGTATAATCCCTGTAGCACTTCCCTGTTCAGCTCATATTCCCCTGTCATCTCTGGACTAAGCTTCTCTACCGCCGGCAAAATGGTATCGATGGTCAGCCTATCCGGTGAAGAACAAAAGGCATATATCAAATCATACAGAGGTTCTCCCACCACTGGATCAGGGTCAATAATACCTGTCAATGTACCATTTTCGGCAAACACAAAATTATGTACTCCGAAATCGCCATGAAGCAAATATTTAATATTCCGCTGCGGTGATCCGGCCACAAGAGTATGGATGAACCGATGATTTTCTGAGGGTAAGACGTCTTGTATAATCTTTTCGGATTCTTTCGTTCTGTGGAGCAAAAAATCTCTCCATTCCACAAACGGATGATCCGAATAACCATACTTGCGTTCCTCTCGAAGGGATTTGTAGTGTGCAATGACCTCTGTCGCCAGACTGAGCAGCAAATCACCCTTATTTCTTTCACTATATTGCCTAGTGAACCCTGGCTTGAACGCATATACCAAATAACGATGCAGCGAATCTACATAAATCACTCGAGATAGCTTCTCAATCTGTGCATAGGTTAGCAAAAATTCTGCCTCGGCTTTTACAATCGCGGGATCATTTTGCTTAATGACATATCGTGGTCTGGTACCGTCCATGACAACAACCACTTCACTCGAAGTTCCGCCAGTCAGCGGTTTGAGATTTTGCATATGGCTTTCAAGCACGCCTGCTTCATACAGCTCATTCAGGATAAATTGAATGTCCATGTAAAACCTCCCTATGCATCTGATCCATAAATAATACGACAAATAATGCGGCTGGCGCTTCGGATTGCTAATCTAGCCCACCTGTTCGCCAGCCATTCTTTTCTTACAAATATATTTTTTCATGCTCCGCATAGATTTCAAGCGCCCGCTCCATCTTATGGACATAGGCCTTATCCTGACTGGTACATAGAAAAGTGACATGTCCCTCCTGCAATTGGCCCGTTGTCAACGGAGCTGCCAGTAAATTACGCTCGGACAGCACCTGTTTCAAGCGTTTGACCGTTCCCTGGCTCCCATCAATGAGCTGAATATGAGAAGGCAGCAGTTCTCTCAAAATTTCCTTATAAAATGGATAATGTGTACATCCCAATACGACCGTACCATAGACGTCTAAGTTAAACGAAGACAGCTTATGGTTAAAATAATTGAACAATTCCGTACGGTCAAAATTCAACTGTTCGCAATATTGTACGAGCTCCGGCAAAGGCAATGAGTCCACACTTCCGTGATCGTCAACTCTGGATACTAGTGCCGCATAACCGGATTGTTTTAATGTCAACGGTGTCGCCAGCACCAGAACTCTTTTACCATTGGCTCGGTTCATCTCGACCGCTGGCTTCACGGCTGGTTCCATTCCGATAATCGGAAATTTATATTCCTTCCTTAGCTCCGCCACCGCGATACTTGTAGCCGTATTGCAGGCAATCACCAATGCCTTAATATCCTCTTTTAGAATCGTTTGCACCGAAGCCTTGACATAACCAAGCACCTCTTGGGGTGTTTTCGTTCCATAAGGAACATGAAGCGTATCCGCCATGTAAACAAAATTTTCGTTTGGCAAACGTCTTAGCGCCTCAGACAATACTGTAATTCCACCCAATCCCGAATCAAAAAAACCTATCTTCAAGCTACTCACCTTTTTTCGTTCAACTATGGTGTTAAATCTTGATGGCACCATGTTCATTTCCTTCCTCGCCTATCCAAGCATACTCTTCATTAGACTTTACATTTAAATTTTACCGCAAAACTGATATTTTGCAAAAGAAACACGTAAATTTCACAGTGTAAAAAATAAAGCAGCTTTTCAAAGTAAATTTAATATAGAAGTGTTGACAGATATTATCTTTATATTGTAATATTACGTGGTAACTTACTAACTAAACTTACTTATTCAACTTACTTAGGGGGAAATAAATCATGTCTAAAGTATTATTTGTCAAAGCTAATGATCGTACAGCTGAAGAATCTGCAACAGTTAAATTGTATAACGCATTCGTGGAAAGCTACAAGTCTTCCCACCCATCTGATGAAATCACTGAGCTGGACCTGTTCTCCGTCGAGCTTCCTTATCTGAACGCTAACATGATCAACGGCACGTTCAAATCCGCAAGAGGCATGGAGCTGAACGCAGAAGAAGCTCGCCTGGCAAACATCGCTAATGGTTACCTGGATCAATTCTTGGCAGCAGACAAAGTCGTATTTGCTTTCCCGCTCTGGAATATGACGATTCCAGCTGTACTGCACACATACATTGACTACCTGAACCAAGCTGGTAAAACATTCAAATACACTGCTGAAGGTCCTGTAGGTCTTGTAACTAACACTAAAGTAGCCCTGTTGAATGCAAGAGGCGGCGTTTATTCCGAAGGGCCTGCTGCTGCTGCTGAAATGTCTTTGAACTTCATGAGCAACATCTTAACCTTCTTCGGTGTTAAAGACATTGTGAAGGTTGTACTGGAAGGGCATAACCAAGCTCCTGACCAAGCACAAGAGATCGTTGCTTCTGCCGTACAACGTGCAGTAGACGCAGCAAAATCGTTCTAATTATATATATGAAAAAAAGAGGATGTCCGCACCCTTTACGGGATGGAAATCCTCTTTTTTTTGCTACAAAATACAAAAACACGTGCTCCCCTGATCTGTGATCAAGTAAGAAGCACGTGTCTGTATGAGCTTACCTCTATTTAAGGAATGAACTGCTGCACGATTTTTACAACCCTACCGTCACGAAGCGTAACATGGTATGGAAATTGGCTGAGGTCCAGAACATCCTTTTTAGCAAAATCCTTCTCAAACTGTGCCAAAGGAATGGATTCGTTCCATTGCACGTCTGTGTCTTCTATATTCCCTGTGTGGTCATAAATCTGCACCTCTACCGTAGCATCTGGTGCAACCTGATACACGTCATTTTGTACGGAATTGTTTACGATGTAGTAGCCATCCGGCGCTCCATCCAATCCTGTATTTCCTTCATGCTCCACAAATGCTTTGTCTGCTGCTGCGCCTTCATACCATTCAATCGGGTCTGCTGACAAATAAATTTGTCCATCGCGAATGTCCATTTGGTTTATATATACGGTCTCCTGATTTTCAGCAGCTGCTACAGGTGTGTAGCCTTGCGCTGTTGCCCCTGCCGTCGTAATCAGCATCATCATCAAAGTCAATACGGTCCATTTCGAAGCTAATTTCATCATGTCTGATCTCTCCTTGCCGTTTGGGTATGTACACGGTGTCTGTAAGCTTCATTACCCTTGTGTACCTATCATAAACTTTGAACGGTTAAAAAGTGTATCAGATACATAAAAAATAAGTTACGATTTTTTAAGACTTGGTCTTAAAACTTGATGACATGTCCTAATTTACCTTTGTTATTTTAGTAATCCCACCTGACGTGCCTGTTCCTCGGTGAGAATAAACTCTTCATTTTGCCATACCTCGTCCTCTTTGGTTACAGCAAACATCCCCATAATCTCTGTCCAGATTCCTTTGTCGGCGGCTTCCTTTTGTGTAATGATTATTTTCATATGAATCCCATCCTCCTCAAGAATGCGTGCAATGTGTAGCCCACTGCGCAAACAGATGGTTTCTCCGATCGCTACTCCAAATCCAACTGCCCGCTTCGTTACTCAGCTTATCCTTGCCATTATCATCTTTCATGAATTTATCCAAAACAACAACGATCTAACAAACTGATACCAATACTCAGACTAAAATATATCTTTTCGTTTCAAAGCTCCAACCCTTATATATGGGAGCCACAGTGCTTGTCCTAAATTGCAAAAGGGATAACTGTTCCGCTTATAACATATGTACCCTTTTCCCACCGAGATTATTCGTATTTTATTTATGATCTTAAAACTTTTATTACTTCCGTGGGTAATGATCTATTTGGAACGACTGGGTATAAAATAAAAACGGCTGCAGTTATCCTACAAGCCGTTTCTACTAATAAATTTTTATGTTTGGTCCGTTCTCGTAGCGGTCACGAGCCGCATACCGTTACTTCAATAATTCTGATGTTTTTGCCCTATTTTTACACGGAAAAGTAAAAAGGCTGTACGCATACAGGCTTGGACACAGTTACTTGTTGTCCAGTATAGGTCAAGCGACCGCTTGCCTTGTCCACTTTGAAGGTAACAATATTGTTGGTGTCGCGGTTAGCCACGAGCATATAATCACCATTAGGTGTCAAAGCAAAATGACGCGGATGCTCGCCTTCAGCAGATACATGCTCCACTAGACTCAGCTTGCCTGTTGCAGCGTCTACAGCGTACACTACGATGCTATCATGTCCACGGTTGGAACCGTACAGATAAGCTCCATCCTGTGAGATCGCAATTTCTGCTGTTGTGTTTTCGCCAGTAAAGTCAGACGGCAATGTCGGTACACTCTCCAGCTCAGTAAGCTTACCAGCTTCTGCATCATATGCGAAAGAAGTAATGGAAGAATCCACTTCGTTAATAACAAAAGCAAATTTACTGTTCGGGTGGAACGTCAAGTGACGTGGACCTGCACCTGCATGGGTTTTTGTTTCACCGTGCAGCACCAGTTGCCCTTTGCTGTCATCAATGGTATAAATACGGATCAGATCCAGTCCAAGATCTTGTACGAACAGGAAACGGCCGTCCGGGCTAAAGAAGCTGGAATGTGGATGTGGACGATCCTGACGCTCAGGATGCGCTCCTTTGCCCTCGTGCTGTTGAACATCCAGCAACTCACCGATACGTCCGTCCTCAGTCAGAGAGACCAGCCCTACCATACCTCCGTGGTAGCTGACCACAATCAGGTAACGATCGGATGGATCACGCTGAATATGACAAGTTGTGGAGCCTACGTTTTCCGCACGATTTAGCAATGTAAATGTGCCTTTAACCGGGTCAATTTCAAAAGCAGAGGCTTCGCCTACCTTCGCTCCTGCAGCGGAAGTTGTCTCGCCAATAGAATACAGCTTCCGATTTTTAACGTCCACATTTAGGAATGTAGGATTTTTCAAGCCGGAGAACTCATCCTGTAGCGTCAGGGCTCCTGTCTGTTCATTAAAAGTATACGAATAAACTCCGTTACCTTCCAATTCGGCGTAAGAGCCTGCGAATACGAGCAATTTTTGTTGTGCTGTCATGGTTGTGTCCTCCTTGGATTAAAAAAATGATGAGCAATTGGAATGATTGCTCCTGTTACAGATATTGCTTTAAGAGGCGCGCTCCACCACAGGCTCTGTAGACAATGCTACATTTCCTGCTACGGCACGCGAGATCATGCATGAGGTTTCAGCCTGCTCTGCAAGGCGCAATGCTTGTTCGATTTGTGATTCTGCTGCATCGACGGACAATAGAACTCGCGGACGATGCACGATTCGGCGATATGTAAAAATGTTGTTCGTTACATCGACGATCCCTTCCGATTCCAGTGCCAGTGATACCACCGGGAGACTGGCACGCTCCATCATCGCCGCCAAAGTAATCAGATAGCAGGTAGCAGCTGCACCGAGCAGCATTTCATCCGGATTGGTGCCCACACCAGGGCCTCCCATCTCAGCCGGAATCGAAATCGCTGTTCGCAACTGTCCGGCCTCAATACGCCCGTCGCTGTTGCGCCCCCCGTTCCAGTCTGCCTTGAGCAGAAAGGTATGCTCCATTTCAGGTCACTCCTCTCTCTTGTATTATGAATCTTTACACAGGTGAATGTAAAGGTTAGTCAATCTCCTGATTTTTAGTTTCGGTACCCAGCAACCATACAGCAGCTGCTCCGATCAGGATCGCTACGAAGAAAATCGCAAAGATAGATGGTAACGCTATGCCTTGTCCTACGAGTATACCAACCACAAAAGGCCCGATTACGCCCCCAATACGGCCAAATGCAGCTGCCATACCCACACCGGTAGAACGGGCAGACGTTGGGTATAGCTCCGGGGTATAAGCATACATGGCGCCCCATGCACCGAGATTAAAGAAGGACAAGCAGATACCAGCAGCCAGCAACATCCCCGCCGTTTCCGAAGTTCCAAACCAAATAGCGGACACTGCTGTGAGCAACAAGTAGATAATTAGTACAAATTTGCGACCCAGCTTTTCAATCAGATAGGCAGCGGTAAAATAACCTGGTAATTGTGCAAGTGTCATGATTAGGACATACTCAAAGCTTTTAACCAGCTCAAACCCTTTCATAAACATTATACTTGGCAGCCACAGGAACATGCCATAGTATGAAAATACAACTGTAAACCATAAAATCCACAGCATTAGCGTAGACTTGCGATGGGGTCCTGACCAAATCGCAGCCAAGCGTGCACGTAACGGAAGTTTGACGCTTTGCTGTTTGTATCGCGGTGAATCCTCAATAGCTCTGCGCAAATAAAGAGCGTACAGGGCAGGTACTGCGCCGAGAATAAAGGCAAGCTGCCAACCATATTTCGGAATAACAAAATAGGCAATAAGAGCCGAAAGAATCCAACCTGCCGCCCAGAAGCTTTCCAGCAGCACAACCGCTCTCCCTCGTTCTTTCACAGGCACTGATTCTGACACCAGTGTCGAAGCAACAGGCAATTCTCCACCTAAGCCTGCGCCAGCAATAAAACGCAGCACCAGCAGCATACCGAGACCTGTAGCCAAAGCAGACAAGCCACTGGCAATGGAAAAGATCAACAGGGTCCACACTAATATAGCGCGTCTGCCGTAACGATCTGCCAAAATCCCTGCCAAAGCAGCCCCAAATACCATTCCTATCGAATTCATTGCAGTCAGCAGACCAATCTGCTCTGACCCGAGATGCCACTCCTTAGCCAATGCTGCGACTATAAATGAGAGCAGCCCCACATCCATAGCATCAAACAGCCAGCTAAGTCCTGCGCTAAACAGCAATTTCCTTTTTTTGGCTGGTGGTAATGAAGTTAATTCACTCATGATCCGCTCTCCCTTAAAAATGCATCGTATGTAGACGTATATCCAGGTGTCTTGTCACCTGTAGTCCAGCCTCTATTGTACCGCAAGCTTCCTCAATCCGCGAGCATTTTAATACAAAAAAAACGGAAGATTGCCTATGGCAATTCTCCCGCCTTCTGGAACCTGCCACTTACCGGTTTTGGACCAGACCGATGATCGTCACCATGAGCACCAGCAGCTGGATGAGTGTATCGTTACTCATTCCAATCGCCTCCATCCCATATGAGATACTCCTTCGGCCGTTTCCCCTCTCCCCGGATTATGACGCTTGTTCCCCACTACATACCTATGCAGGTGGCGGGAAGCTTATGATCAATATTAGACACAAATCTTCAAACATACATTTAAGGTTTAATCCAGGACCACTGCAAATCCATTTCCTGAATGCATTCACGACTATCATGTTCATCATTGGCCACCAGCGGGGTCACCGGATAAATGCTCATATCACCTTGCTCATACGTACGCAATAAAGGCAGCAACTCATCAATGTTCTGGAGCGACGGATCTAGCCATGAATCTATTTGGTCTACTTCCAAAATAGCGGGCATACGGCTGTCAAATTCACGTATATCCGTATTAGCTTGAACCGTCATCATCGTACAGGTGCGTAACGGTTCCTTTCGGCTATCCTGCCATATCTCATATAGCCCCGCGACCGCAAACATTTTCTGTTCCGGCAATACCACTCGGACGGCACACATGCGTTTTCCTAATTTTCGCCAATAATAAAATCCATTGCACGGAATAATACAGCGACGGGTTTCCGCCATCTTGCGATAACTGGGATTTACCCGAACGGTATTCAGGTCTGCATTGACACAATCCTTGCCCCAATAGGGAATAAATCCCCAGCGAAATTCATCAAGCACCCGTTCTCCATCCTGATGCAGCACGATTGGAACATGCTGGGTGGGACTCATGTTATAACGTGTTTTATAATAATACATGACACGTTGTATACCAAAATGATCCCTGACCTCATCCAAATCTGCCGATAACGAAAATCTTTTGCACATATGCAATTCATCCTTCCGCCTTTTTTTACCTATTGTGCGGATATACAAGGAAAAATATGCATAAGGAAGAATTTTACAAAAATCTGATACTCAAAACATATAGCAATATCCCCGCAGTCATGAAGCTACGGGGATAGATACTAACTTATATCGTTATTACTTCTTCTCTACAGCGTGGCCGCCAAATTCATTGCGCAGTGCAGCAACTACTTTTCCGTTGAATGTATCGGCATCCAGCGAACGGTAGCGCATCAGCAAGGACAAGGCAATGACCGGAGTTGCTGCCTGAAGATCCAGTGCTTCCTCAACTGTCCATTTACCTTCGCCGGAAGAGTGCATAACCCCACGGATTTCGTCCAGGTTTGCATCTTTGGAAAATGCGCGTTCTGTCAAGCCCATCAGCCAAGAGCGGATAACGGAACCGTTGTTCCACACACGCGCTACTTGTTCGTAATCAAAGTCAAAGTTACTTTTCTCCAGCACTTCAAAGCCTTCACCGATGGATGCCATCATGCCGTATTCCACACCATTGTGAACCATTTTCAGAAAATGTCCGCTACCGGATTTACCTGCATACAGATATCCATTTTCCACCGCTGTATCGCGGAAAATAGGCTCAACAACTGCCCAAGCTTCTGGATCGCCACCGATCATGTAGCAAGCACCGTTGCGCGCGCCTTCCATACCGCCAGAAGTTCCTGCATCCATGAAGCTAATACCATATTCTTTCAGACGGGCATGGCGAGCAATGGACTCTTTGTAATGAGAGTTTCCGCCTTCGATAATGATATCTCCTTTGGACAACATCGGTTGAAGCTGATCCAGTACAGAATCAACAATTTGGTGAGGAACCATAATCCACAGCACTCTAGGGGATTGAGTTGCTTGCACAAGCTCTTCCAAAGTAGAAGCACCCTTAGCTCCATAATCCTTCATTTCTTGGATTGCAGCTGCGTTGACGTCGTAAGCCACAACTTCATGCTTATGATCGATCAGGTTTTTTCCAAGATTCAAGCCCATTTTTCCCAAACCAATTAATCCTACTTGCATTATAAAGGCCTCCTGCCGTAGCAAATATATATTTTGTATACACTTTTTTATGTTGGATTAAGCACGAACGACTGCTTTTTCAGAGCTTTCGGACTTTTCGTCCAACCACCATGTAAAGCCTTGCTCTTCCAACAATTGATCTGAAGCTTCTGGACCGTAAGAGCCTGCCGCATACGTGTGAAGCGGAACTTCACCACGGGCAAAGGCTTCAAGTACAGGTTGAACCCACACCCAAGACAGCTCCACTTCGTTCCAATGAGCAAAGAAGGTGGAATCGCCGCGCAGCGCATCATAGATGAGGCGTTCATAGGCTTCTGGAACATCCTTAGCCTCGGAATGATAATTCATCAGAATCGTCTCCAACTGGCCATTGTTCAGCGGATCTCTACTGTTCAAACGAAGTGTTACTTTTTCATCCGGGTTAACATGGATGATCAGCAAGTTCGGGTCTGTCGGCTGCCCTTGAGCAGCATAAGGATCTGTGCTATCTTTTTTGAATTCCACAACGATACGAGTGGATTTTTCTTTCATGCGTTTGCCAGTACGAATATAGAACGGCACACCCGACCATTGTTCATTATCAATCCAAAGACGAGCTGAAATGAACGTATCATTTTGCGAATCAGGTCCGATGTCCGGCTCTTCTTTATAGGATGGAACTGCTTTTCCGTTGATTTCACCTTCGGTATATTGTCCTCTAACTACGTTGGATTTAATATCGAAAGGATCGAGGGCACGAAGCGCGTCCATCACCTTACTTTTCTCGTCCCGCACCTGGTCAGCTGTGATATGTCCCGGTTTGTCCATCGCCGTCATCATCAGCACCTGCAGCATGTGATTTTGTACCATATCACGAATAGCACCGGAGTGATCGTAGTATCCTGCTCGCTCCTCTACACCTACAGTCTCAGAAGCGGTAATTTGCACATTGGCAATGTACTGGTTGTTCCATATCCCTTGAAGCAATGGATTAGCAAATTTCAAGGCTTCCAGGTTTTGAACCATGGGCTTACCTAAGTAATGGTCAATACGATAAATTTCATCCTCAGCAAAGGTTCTGCTCAGGCGATCATTCAGCTCACGTGCCGATTCCAAATCATGCCCAAATGG
Source organism: Paenibacillus sp. JJ1683 (assembly GCF_053006485.1). Classification (NCBI taxonomy): domain Bacteria; kingdom Bacillati; phylum Bacillota; class Bacilli; order Caryophanales; family Paenibacillaceae; genus Paenibacillus; species Paenibacillus sp. JJ1683. Next base: position 2,333,489 of record NZ_CM129820.1, on the reverse strand, counting down.
TTTTTCAATAATGAGTCGTTTCCAACCCTTCGTTTCAGCCAAACCACTTTCCCGAATGTTGTGGGCAATCACATCAAAAAATTCCGGTGCCACCGATAAATAAAACATGCGGTTCCCCGGAATTCCCAAGTCATTTTCACGTTGCTCAGCAAGCTGTAGCAGCTTTTTATAATCTTCCGGGTGGTTAACGTTCAATGCGCTGTAACGGAAAGCACTTAAGAACTGATCCATCTGTGCACGGTCTTCATTCACATGTCTGGAAAAATCCTTAATGGACTGCTCTACATTACTTTGAAATTGCTCGTCTGCCACTTCACGACGCCCCATCCCAATTACAGAAAAGGAAGCCGGAATTTTACCTTCTACAAACAAATTATACAAGGCAGGGTAAATTTTGCGTTTGGCCAAATCCCCTGTCGCTCCAAATAAGACAAATGTCATTGAATCCATGAAATATTCCTTCTTCCCATTATAAAAGATGAGGTTATTAAAAGTTACCTGAGGAATTAACGTAACCCATAATACACCCAAAATAAGGGGCAAGTCAATCAAATTTTAGCGAAATCGTGAACATTCGATATATCCTGTAATGATAACGTTTTCTGTGGTATGATTGACGATAGGAAAGAGAAAAAACTGTTAAAATTGTCACAGTTGATACAATGCATTATAGTTACTATTGGTATACAGAGTTACTTTTAGTATACTGTTTAAAACAACAATGAAATTGAGGGGATTCAGATGAGCGACGACAGGCAGCCTAAGCTTTTGTGCGGTAAGGTGGAACAGTCCTTTCAGATCATCAGCAAAAAATGGACCGCTCTCATCATTCATACTTTGATGGAACATCCCAAACGATTTAGTGAAATTCAAGTCTCCATACCTGATCTTAGCAAACGCATGCTCAACGAGCGCATCAAGGAACTAGAGCTTTCCGGCCTAATCCTTCGCAATGTCATCACAGAGCGGCCTGTGCGTACCGAATATTCGCTGACACGTAAGGGTAAAGAGCTAGGTGATGCATTGAATGGTGTGGAGAGCTGGGCCGAAAGATGGCTCTAACCGCTAACAGGAGATCGCCAAACACGCTCTCCTGTTATTGTGTTACTCCATGTGGATCATAATACAAGCAATAGGACGAAAATAATGGGACAACCACGCAATAGCTCATGATTTCAGTAATGAGCCAGGAAAGGATGAGACCGATGGCATTTGGCATCACCCGACAGGAACTACTGACCTGGAAAAGAGAGGTCAGCCGTGGCGAGATTGCTTTTCTAACGCATTATTGGCTGGATGACCGCTTTCCAAGCATTACAACTGTCACCAAGGTGGGCTGTTCTGATTTGAATAAGCTACGCTCATGGTGCAAGCTCAACGGATTGGACCCCCAGTATATACATCAGCGTCAGCCCTATCCTCATTTTGATCTCATCGGTAACAAACAGACGGAAATTTTACGCAAGTATGGCATGAGCGATCAATTAAAACGCTTCGAGTCTCATCTTCAACCAAGTACACGCCCATCGTTCTAAACCGCAGCTCTCAGAGTTGCGGTATTTTTGTTTTCATACCAGATAATACCTTGTGTATCCAGATCGCTGACATAGCTCCTTCTCCCATTGCAACCGTCGCTTGCTCGGCATGAGCCCCTAAGTCTCCGGCCACCCAAACATTTTCCACGTTTGTCATTTTGCTGCGGGGATGCGTCTCAATATGCTTGTTATGCAGCAGATGCACACCCAGTTGCTCCGCCAGCTCTGAATGAACATGGTTGCTTCCAAAGGCTAAGAAGCCCCGCTCTGCTCGAACCACTTGTCCATCAGCCAGCCGCACTCCTTCAAAACAGCCCGGTTGTCCCGTGATAATCTCAGAAATGGTTGCTTCCTTATATTCAATCCCTTTTTCCCGCAGCTTCACGATCAGCTCGTCCGGTACTTCTGAACGCTCATGATTGACATAGACAAGGTGATCGGTACGTGCCGACAAAATCAAGGCCATGGAAGCTCCCGCTTTGCCCGCCCCCATGACGACTGTACTGCGATCCTGGACCTCATACCCGTCACAGTCCGGGCACACATATACACTGTTGCCCAAGCAGGCTTGTAGCCCTTCCAGCTTTGGAAAACGGTCCGTTAGCCCTGTGGCCAATAACAGCGTTTTTGACGTATAAACTGACCCTGTCTCCATTTCAATGTCAAAAAGCTCATCTCTCTTGGTCGCTTTTATCGCCTTACCGTCAACAAATTTAGTGCCTAGCTTCGTGGCTTCACTACGTCCAAGCCGTCGTAGCTCTTCACCAGAAATCCCATCAGGAAAGCCCAAAATATTATGATACTGATGGCACAGCGTAGATCGACCATAGCCCGAATCGATCACCAGCACCCGATGACTGCTGTATCTGCCCAATTGAATGGCTGCTTGCAATCCGGCAATTCCCCCACCGACAATAATGCAATCGTAGTTCATATCCTAATTCCTCCTTCAAATACGCACAAATGCTAAACATCTGCCAAAAAAAGCAATCACACTTATGTAAACTTCTCATCCAGTTTCAAACATAATATCACCCACTTACGGATGAATTAACCTCGTGCTCTATGTATTCCAAAGGTCACAAGTTCAAAAAAATGAAATGACAAATAGCACTGCGGATTATCCACAGTGCTGTTTTCAGGTTTTCATGTCAAACCTGAATCATCATACTAATATGATCATTATTTAAATGTTTTTACGCGTTCCTCAATTGGTTGGAATTCCTTATCACCTGGTTGGAATGTCGGTTTACCAAATGGCATTTCAGCAATCAGTTTCCAATGCTCAGGAATGTTCCATTCATTTTTCACTTTTTCGTCGATCAAAGGATTATAGTGCTGAAGAGATGCGCCCAATCCTTCTTGCTCCAGAGCCGTCCATACAACCAGTTGCAGCATACCGTTAGATTGATTGGCCCAGATTGGGAAATTGTCCGCATACGCTTCAAATTGTTGTTGCAGACCAGCTACCACGTTGTTGTCTTCAAAGAACAAGACCGTTCCGTAACCGCTGCGGAAACCGTTCATTTTCTCAGCAGTAGATTTGAATTGTTCTTCATTGCCTACCACTTCCCGCAAAATATCTTCTGTAATATTCCACAGTTTGTCATGATGCTCTCCGAGCAACACTACAGCGCGTGAAGTTTGGGAATTGAAAGAGGTAGGTGTGTACTTCACAGCTTCCTCTACGATCTCTTGAATCCGTTGGTCAGAAATTACTTGTTCTTTGCTAATGCCATAATAGGAGCGTCTGTCTTTCAGAGCTGTGAAGAAGTCTTTAGTCATTTTGTTACCTCCTGAGAAAAATTAATTACTTTTCGTAACTTAATATACATCGTATATATCTTAAAGTCAAGAGATTTCTTTTTAAATATTACCAGTTAGTCGAAAATTATACGCCGCCATTATATTTTTTCTCACTAGAAGAGGTGTGCTTGGTTACATCCTTGTCTCTCTCCTCTTGTCTTTCCATCTTTAAATCCTCTACGGGAATGGCATCTACCGTCTGCTCGATTTCAAAACGGTCGAACAAGCTTTCCTGATCTGTCGGATACTGCTCTGCATGATCACGATTAATCGGCTGTTCCTGATGTTTAGATTCCGTTGTCTCTTTCCCCGTCTGGCTTTTTTGCTCATTCTCACCGTGTAGCTTATCTTCAAATGGGTTCATCTTTCTTCCCTCCCTATCGGATTGGTATCCACAGTATACTTTTACCTTTCAGGTTGGGGATTAAACGCAAAAAAGAGAAAATCTCCGAAAGATTTTCTCTACTCATGCTCTTATAGATCGTTGACTGGGTTATTCCGAGCTGGATTTACGTGTACACTCATGAAAAAGATGAGGTTCCAGCTTCTCTCCCGCTACGAGCTTCTGCACCAGCTCTGTACCTGAGGCGGGGGTCATTTGACCATACCAGTCCCCTTGCGGATATACGATCACAACCGCAGCATCATGACAGCGCCCATTACAACGAGTTCTGGTCGTATGAATATAGGCTTCTGCATGTTGTTTACGAATTTCATCCCGAATTGCTTGTGTAACTTCTTCGCCTTCATGTCGCATACATGTGCCTCCATTGCAGATCAACACATGATGCTTCATCGGTTCTAAATCAAAAATAGCCATAGCTTCCCCTTTAATCAACAGTTGTTGGTTTTATATCAATGTTTATCTGGATAAAGAACAAGCCGTGCTTCCATCTGCCCGTCTTCAATCGTCAGCACGATAAATGAGTATTCGTCTTCACCGCGCTTGTCCGTGGGAGACCCCGGATTAAGGACAAGCAGATCATCTATCTTTTTGACCACAGGAATATGCGAATGTCCATAAATCAGGCAATCCAATGTTTCTCCCTTAAATGTATTCAGTGCGATATTCTCTGTCGAGCCGCGCCAGCCGTGACCATGAACCATGCCGATCCGCTTGCCTTGGGCTTCCACGATTCGTTGGTAGCCCAGACGCTCCACGATGTCGGTTCCATCATTGTTCCCGGCAATGCCTTGCACAGGCGCAAATTCAGCTAGACGTTCATAGACGAACCAATCCGTCCAGTCTCCGGCATGGAGAATGAGGTCACTGCCTTTTAACTCCTGCACAAGCCGACTAGGCAGCGTTTTGCTTCTGTGTGGCATATGAGTGTCTGAAAGTACGATGATTTTCATATCAATTTCTCCTTACCAGCGTCTTCACACGGATGAACTTTGTTGCCCAACCCGCTGCTGGAGCGCCTGCTCCAGATCTCGCAACGTAACGGTCTCGAAAAACGCCTGGATTTTCTGCTCTGCCACGGTATATAAACCATCCAACAAAGCGTCTATGTTCCTGCCAACCTCGCAATTATGATTGCTGTCGGTATGGATGGCAAACAGCGGGCCTTCATCCTTGGTCGCTTCATAGATCATTTTCAGATTGATGTTTGAACTCGACATGCTTAGACGAAAGCCGCGCGCTCCTGGTGACGAATCCACCAGACCCGCTTGCTTGAGTCGGCTCATAATTCTTCTTACAACTACCGGGTTAGTATTGATGCTGGAAGCAATAAGTGACGAAGTCATTCGCTCGGGTGCCCCTTCGGCAAGAAGAAGCAGACAATGGATACTAACGGAAAAATGGGTACTCATGTTAACCACCTTTATATGTGTGCCTCATTAAATGTTTGGTAAAATGCATGTTTCCATCATACCACAATAGAGGCAACGACACAGTGCTAACTATTCCTTACTCCGGAAAATAGTCATTTTCAGGGCGTACTCTCACTTTTAATTGGCGCACACTATATTCCAACTGCTTAATGATATCCTCCAGTTGACGTCGGTCAAGTGCATTAAAGTCGGTGGCAGGCTTGGGTGCACTTTTCAAATCACGTATGGTTGCCTGCTGCTCCTGCCACTTGTCCATCAGGTCGGCTATATTCGCATAAAAGCGTTCATAATCCTTGATTACTTCATCCAGAAAGGCATCTACCTCATCCGGATCATAGCCGCGCATTTTATTTTTGAACTGTTTCTCATGAATGGAGAGCGCGTCCAGCTGAATGCCCAGTTGTTTAAACAACTGCTTTTGCTTATCCAGACGACGCTTCATATGTTCATCCATCGGTTTTCCCTCCTTAACACACTATTCTTTTTATATCACATTCTAGGCTGGGAATAAAAGTCTCTGTGATTGCTAGGCTTTATGAACGGGTATAAAAGAGCATACACGCCACTCATACAGACCATGAAGGGGAGAGATGATCATGAACCATTTGAACGATTCGCAGCTTGCAGAGCTGAAACATATGTTATTGGAGCAGAAAAAGGATTTAGAAAAACATTTTAAACAAAATGGTCAGGAAAATACGAAATTGGGAGAAACACTGACAGATTCCACAGGGGAACTCTCATCCTATGATAACCACCCTGCTGATATAGGGACGGAAACCTTTGAACGATCCCGTGACCTGGCGATTAACGAGTCGCTGGAAAACGAACTGGAGCAGGTTAATGCAGCCCTGCAACGGATGGAAGATGGGACGTATGGAATATGTGTGGAGAGCGGCGAAGAAATTCCTTTTGAACGGTTACAAGCCATTCCATATACAGCCTATACCGTCGAGCACACGCCAACACGGGAATTATCGAATGACCGTCCAATCGAGGAACAGGTTATGACTCCGCCGCCCAAAGGTGCAGGTGAGGTTCGCCAACGGAATGCAGGACGATTTGACGATGCGGGCGCATGGGACGCAGTAGAAAAATACGGCACATCGAATTCGCCTGCGAAAGCCGCCAAGCGTGATGTCACAGATTATGATGAAAATATGTAATGCTCGAATGTGCAAAGACTCATTAAAAATATCTATGTATTAGTTCATCTAAAAAAGCAGCTTGTCCTTGAGACAGGCTGCCTTTTTATGTCTTCTGGGAATACGGTAATCCTGCTTATCCAATCTCTATCCGTTTACGACTGCGAGCTGATTCAATACAGGCGTCGATCACTTTCATATTACTAACCGCATCTTCTGGCTCATATGGCAAAGGAATACCGTCAAGTACGGCTTCGGCAAAAGCATCAGCTTGCAGTTCAAAAGAATTAAAACCCTTTAGACGTTCCTCACGCGTAACCGAACCAACGTGAACGAAAATTTGCGGTACGACAGAGGTTCTTTCCCAACCGAACATTTTGGGCATCGCAATCGTACCCTTGCTGCCGAGAATTTCCATGTTGGAACGGTTGGCTGCCCACATGCCACAATCGAAAGTAAGGTTGACTCCACCCGGAAATTCCAGCAGACCGGAGGCCATCATATCAACGTTGTCATGCTCCGGGGAAAATAAAGCATGTACCGTCACTGCCTCCGGCTCCCGATCCAAATACATACGAGCCGCTGATATCGGATACACGCCCACATCATACAACGAGCCACCGCCCATGCTTTTATTAAAGCGCACATTATCTGCCTGATCGGTATTGTTAAATGTAAACGTGCAATGAATACCGCGAATGTCACCAATTTCCCCACTATTGATGATTTCCTTAATTCTTCGATGTTTGGGATGATAGCGATACATAAAAGCTTCTGCAAAAGTCACTCCTGCACGGCGACATGCTTCAATCATACGGCTTGTCCCGGCCGAGCTAAGAGAAGATGGTTTTTCACACAAAACATGCTTGCCGGCCTCCGCTGCTTTTATGGTCCATTCTTCATGCAGATGGTTCGGCAACGGTATATACACTGCTCCGATTTCGGGATCGGCCAACAGCTCGTCATAGCTTCCATAACTTCTCGGAATATCGAACTCCCGGGCGGCCTCAGTGGCTTTATCCGCATTACGACTAGCAATTCCAAGTACTTCTCCGCGTTCGGATTGCTGAATCGCCGGAATTACAGCGATTTTGGCGATCTCCGCCGTGCCTAAAATTCCCCATTTCAGCTTTCTACCCATCATTCTCATCCTTTCGTCGTCAGGAATAGTTGTCTTGTTCCGCTTTATGCAGCATACCTAAGCAACGGTCCAGGTCGGCTTTGACCTGCTTTTTGTACAGCCGAGCTTTCTCCTCTCCATCGTCTGTGAAATGATAGAGCACAATCTCCTGGAAATCTACACGCGGGTCTGTTCCTTTTAATCGTTTGGTACGGTAAAAAACGCCTTCCTGAACCAGTTCATGCAGTGCCCGGTAGACCTCGCTTTGAGGCGGAACATATCCGAAACCACTAAACTCATCTTTCATCGATTCGAGCATCTGATATCCATATCCGCGATGCCTCTCTACCATTGTGATCAGATAAATTTTGATAAAAGCCCGCTGGGATATCATAAACGCCATTTCACAACCTCCTCTACACCTTATTCAAGTCTCTTATCTTCCATTATAAACCACTCTGCGTCCATAGACTATTTCCTTTCATAAATATGAGAGCTTACGAGAATTCTCCCTCCCTTGTGACCGGTGTTAAGATGACGAGAGCTATGGAATGAAGCATTCTAGGGTAGTGTGCGTAGCGCTGAGGGGTGATTTTATGATTTTCTATTGTGAATTTTTCATGTATTGTAATAGCATAATAACATTTAAAAAAGTATCCCTCGGCCTTCTTCTGAGGGCTTCGGGATACTTTTTGTGAAATAATGTAACTTGATCGCTGAATCAAGCTTGCTTTTGTATGGCTGGCGGACTTCCTGCCGGACGAGGACGAATCCGAAGACCCACAATCCATTTACCCAAAGGCAAATGTGCCAGCACCCATGTTCCAGCAATGGAAAAGATCATACAAAGAACAAATGAAGCCAGTGTACGAAGAACGTGACTCCAATCGGCAAACAACGCACTATCAAAATAGTAGGTTGCGCGCAACATAAAGGCATGCATCAGATACGCTCCATAGGACAATGTTCCGATGGCCGTTAGCACCCTCGCCGCACGTCCTCCCTTGTGAGCAATCCACGTTGCTATCCGGTAAGCTACAAAAATAGACGTGATGCAATATAAAGCCATGACCGGACGTAGCAGAGACAAGTAATTAAAGGAAAGAACCGTACCTTGCGGCGTCTGGAACTGACCAATCATCTCATACAGCAAGTACCCTGTAATCACGATAAACAACGGCCAGTATACCAACTGTGCCTTGATGACCCAAGCATTCCAACGCTTGATGTTCATCCCGGCTGCCGCTCCTAATATAAAATAAAAGAAAAAATAGATCACATTCCGGTCAGCATATATGGTAAACCAAGAAGAAATGACGGGAAGCTGGAGCTGATCCATCACTTGATATACGGGTCCAACCGCGAACATAAGCAAAATATAGAGTACGCTGAATCCAGCCAATGCAGTGGGTCGCCATGTTGAAGGCAGTAGCGCGGACAAACGACGTACAGCATAACGAAACACGGGAAATAACACATAACATTGGATAATCATAACGATATACCATAGATGATAGCTGCTTTTCCCGTTCAGCAGCTTCTGGACAAAATCTAACGGGTGAATAAATCCTCCACCTTGCGCAAGCTGATTCCCCAACTCGTATAAAAGAGACCATATAATATAAGGAACAATGATGTCCATGAATCGTTTACGTAAAAACGTTCCATATTTTAAGGCTCCATCATAATTGTAAAATAACACCATTCCAGTAATAAACACAAACACAGGCACTGCAAATTTGGAACACAGCAGTAATAGTGTCATCACAACTCCGTCCTGGATGCGCGCCCCCTGCGCAACCGCATAGTGTGCGACGGAATGCTGAAGAACAACGGCTGCAAAAGCCAGTCCTCTCAGCAAAGCAACTTCGGAAATTCTCTCTTTTTGACTCATGTCACTCTCCTGTTGCATCTAGCAATTTATAAATCCAGGATTTTTGTAAAATCCCCAAATCTATTATAACGACAATTCTATAAAAATATATAGGAGGATAAACGTGCCAATGCAAGCCAAGCATCATCTGACTTAGGTGGTTTCAATAAGTAGGTAACACATAAAAGCAGCAGTCTTCCCTCTGGGGGAGACTGCTGCTGTAGAAATAACCTGTATACAAAGGAGATAGAAAAGCCTGTTAAATCACGTCCTTAACTAGCCGTTCGGTGTTTACAGGTTCCTTCTAGTATCTGTGTACGCACCTGTCCGCGAATCTGCCACCGTATCATCATATGTTCTGTAACGATCCGCATTCAGAGAACGATTGGTGCGGAAAATATCATAAACATCCCTGTGATGATCAGCGGAATCCACCAGCACTAAAATCTTGCCCTGATCGACGTATGTCTCGTATTGACGGGCATCATCTTCTGGAATGCCTAGTCCGACCAGCCCACCGACCAAGCCACCTGCTCCCGCTCCGACAGCTGCCCCAGTAAGGGTAGCCGCAATAGGTCCAGCTGCAAGAATAGGTCCGATACCTGGAATAGCCAAGGCACCAATGCCTGCCAGCAATCCAGCGACACCGCCTACAACACCACCAGTAGCCGCTCCTGTAGCCACACCCTCCGGTGCTTTGGTGCCTGTCTCTTCACTAATCGTCCTTAAGTCGTCACGGTCACGTGTGATCACAGAAATTTCACTGCTTGGGATTCCTTTGCTCTGCAATTGTCCAATTGCACGAGATGCTTCCTGCTCGGTATCAAAAACACCAACAATTTTCTTTTCATTATAATCGTTTAAGTTATTAGCCATGATAGTTACCTCCCAATATGTTGTTGTTGAGTGGTTCGTTTTTTTATTACCCCACTATCCTGACGTTTAAACGATTTTACAAAATTCGCGATGATGTCTATACCAGGTTCGGCTGCCGATTATCGCTTGGGCTTTGCTCTGTTAGTCGCCACAGCTTCTAGTGGATCATCTGGCCAATAATGCTTGGGGTATCTTCCTTTTAGGTCCTTTTTGACTTCAAAATATGCCTCGCTCCAGAAGCTGGACAGGTCGGATGTCACTTGCACAGGTCGCTGGGCTGGTGACAGGAGGTGCAGCACAATCGGAACTCGTCCGCGTCCAATACGGGGCGTATCCTTCATGCCGAACAGTTCTTGTAGTCTCACGGCCAGTGAAGGTGCCTCAGGTTGAGAATAATCGACAGGAATACGAGAACCACTGGCTACACGTATATGCGTCGGTGCTTCCTGTTCGAGCTGCTGTCGCTGTTCCCAATTCAATCTGCCAAGCAGCAATTCACTACCGTCCAGTCGTTGCAGATCAGCTAAATTTTTGGCACCAACTGCAAATGGCAGCAGCCACGATTCCAGTGAATCCAGCAGCGCGGATTCCGAACTGTCAGGCCAATCCTCGGGCGCAGAGAAGTGCATAAAAATCAAACGCGCCTGCAACTGGAGAGTTTGCCGATTCCAGGACAGCAGTTTGAGACCACGTTCCCGGACACCCTGCATTAAGGCAGCAGCGATTTCCTCTGCCGGAGGTCGCTCATAGGACGCTTCCTTTAGGATAAGCGAGCCCAGCCGCAGTACCTTACGGGCTCTCACGGCTGAAGCGGAGCTATCCCAGTATACGTTGGCTTGTTCCAGCAGCAAATCACTGCAATGCTGGATCAGCTCTTGCAATTCAATCGGAGCCGCCAACTGAATGGCGCCATCTGCTCCCTCGTCGTCCACTTCGGCGGCGACGAGATAGGACGAACGCGATATCCACTCCACTTGTCGGAGTCGCGCCCCCCGGCCGCCGCTAAGCAAAAAGCGGCCATCCCCTCGGCCCTGCGCGATCCGATCCGGATACGCAAAGGCCAGCAGTAGCCCGCAGGCCGCGGAGCCGTCAGGCTCGTCCTGCAATGCGGCTGTGGTCGGCAGCGTGGCTAGCAGCTGCCGACTCTCCTGCACGATACGACGAATCACCGTATCGTCTGCCGCTCCCAGCAGGCTGTGCGTGCTGCGGGCATGAGCCGCCTCGCGCAAGGCATCCAGCCGCGGGCGCAAATCCGTTCCGCCATGAGCACGGAACGGGTCCCGCTCTTGCAGCAGCGCCGCCAGACGGCTGGCGGTTGGGGCCAGGCCGAGAGCTGCTGCGCGCAGCAGCATGTGTCCTAAGCGCGGGTGCGTACCCAAGGCGGATACCTCGCGCCCATGCGCGGTGATGCCGCCTGCTGTACCATCGGCTGCGGCATCCAGGCATCCAAGCTGGCGCAGCAGACCTGTGGCCTGGTGGTACGCCGCATCAGGCGGGGCATCCAGCCAGCCCAGCTCGGCGGGCTCGCGCACGCCCCAGGCCGCCAGCTCCAGCGCGAGCGGGGCCAGATCCGCCGCCGCGATTTCCGGGCGGCTGGCATCAGGGAGCGCGGCATGCTCCTGCGCGCTCCACAGCCGGTAGCACACGCCCGGCTGGAGACGGCCCGCCCGCCCGCGCCGCTGATCGGCGGAGGCCTTGGACACCTTAACGGTGGTCAAACGGCTCATGCCGGTTCGCGCGGAAAACACCGATTCGCGTGACAGTCCGCTATCGATCACCACCGTAATCCCCGCGATGGTCAAGCTGGACTCGGCAATCGAGGTGGCTAATACCACTTTACGGCTGTCCGGAGCCGACGGGCGTATTGCCTCATCTTGCTGCTCCAGCTTCATGCTGCCGTACAGCGGAATGATTTTGACGGAGGCCGGTAAATTTCTGGACGTCAGTTCTCGTTCTGTTCTATGAATTTCTCTAGCCCCTGGTAAAAACACCAGTAAATCGCCTTCATGGGCATAAAGCGCCTTTTCTACCGTCTCAGCCGTAAAAGACTCTAATGAGGTTGACGAAGGCTTGGACATATGCAAGGTTTCTACCGGAAATACGGTGCCTGGGCACTCCAGTAAGGGTGCATCCCCTAGCAGTCTGCATACAGGCTCTGCCTCTAGGGTGGCAGACATGATTAATATTTTCAAATCCGGTCGCAGCAGCGCCTGGCTTTGCAGGGCAAGTGCCAAGCCCAAGTCTGCATGCAAGCTGCGTTCGTGAAACTCATCAAAAATAATCAGCCCGACCCCCTCCAAAGCCTGATCATGTTGCAACATCCGGGTCAGTACGCCCTCCGTAACCACTTCAATCCGCGTGCTTGGTCCTACCTTTGTATCCACACGAACGCGGTAACCTACGGTCTTCCCAGTTGACTCGCCTAGCGCCCTTGCCATTTGCGCTGCTGCCGCACGTGCTGCCAAGCGTCGCGGCTCCAGCATAATTATCTTTTGCTCCGCCAGCCACGGCTCATGCAGCAGTTCTAATGGTGTTACTGTTGTTTTCCCCGCTCCCGGCTGTGCAATCAGGACCGCCGCTGAATGGGATAGCAAGGCATGCTTAAGCTCGGGGATGACTTGCGTAATAGGCAATTGTTTATCTGTCAATGAAATCTCTCCAATGATACGCTTGAGGCGTAGAATCTAAGTTTGAATTCTTTTGCTATTATGAATTTTTCACTACCTGTAATTATTGAAAATCGAATAAAAAATGTTAAACTGGTCCACAGCAAAGGGATTTCATCTCATCTGTCGTGCATGATTCTTCTAAATCTATTATACAGATATTTAAATTTGCCGTCTGGTCCTCGCAGGTATGCACACTTTCCCGTGCCAGTTCCTATACTTGTCGAGATGCACTCGCGGCAAGATCGTTTTATAATATAGTTGATATGGATTGCTAAAGGACGGATTGTAGAAACACGGAATACAGAATCGAGGTAACTTCGTATGGAATTACAAACCCAACCCATTAGAGGACGATTCGCCCCAACACCATCGGGATGGATACACTTAGGAAACGCTCGCACCGCCTTATTATCCTGGCTGCATGTTCGTTCCCTAGGCGGAACCTATATTTTGCGCATAGAAGATATTGATATGACACGAGCTCGCAGCGCATTGGCGCAAGGAATTATGGAGGATTTGCGCTGGATCGGGCTGGATTGGGACGAAGGACCCGACATTGGCGGTCCCTATGGTCCTTACAGTCAGAGCCAGCGACTGGAACGCTTCCAATCTGCATTGGAGAAACTCCAGGGGCAAGATTTACTGTATCCTTGTTTTTGCAGTCGGGCAGACATTATGGCTGCCGCCCATGCTCCGCACGGACTGTCGGGTGAAGGACCTGCATATTCAGGGTCATGTCGTAACCTTAGCTCTTCAGAAGCTCTAGCTAAAGCACAGCATAAACTCCCTTCACTTCGTTTTAAAGTACCGCAGCATTCAGATGATATTATTTCTTTTCATGATCAGGTAGCTGGTCATGTATCCTTCCGTGCGTCGGAGGGGGGCGATTTTATCATCAAACGGGCGGATGGCATGTTTTCATATCAACTTGCCGTCGTCGTCGATGATGCGGATATGCATATGACCGATGTGCTGCGCGGATATGATCTTCTCGATTCATCTCCCCGTCAGCTATTGTTATACCAAGCACTGGGCTTAGAGCCGCCACGTTTCGCACACGTTCCCCTTGTCCTGGGCCCTGATGGACGTAGACTGGCCAAACGACATGGTGGCGTAGCACTCCGAGCCATGCGTCGGCAAGGAATTACACCGGAAGCCGTCATTGGCTGGCTCGCCTACTTTTCCGGGCTGCTGGATTCTCCCGAGCCTGTGAAGGCTGTGGATTTAATCGATGGCTTTCATTTGGACAAGCTGCCTCGGGGGCCAGTCCTCCTGACCAAGCAATGCCTCACGAAGTTATCTGCACTGCAACAGTAATGAGAATAAACACGGAAAGCAAAGTGTGTGGACAAGGGCATTTTGCCCTTTGCTCCTTTCGCTGTTATTCCTCCAGTCGCTGACGCACAGCAGACTCATATTCATAAAATACAGACGACATATTTAGCCCTCTTTCCTCCAGCAGCATACGAAGACGAAGTGATTTTTCAGTCAGCCTGCGACTGATTCGCTGTTGCTCTCCTGCCTCATGACAAGCGTGAAGCAAATCACGTAGCTGGACACATTCCTTTTGCAGCTGTAGCTCTTCCGGTAAAATACCTGCATTTTTCAACAGCTTGTACGACATCCGCAGCTCTTCTGGAACATGTGACAAATCCTCAATCACCAGTGGCTTGCCCTCTCCCGGCAAATGATCAAACTCACCTTTGGCCATCGCCTCGGCAATCTTCTGCTCTGCCATTCTAGAGAACATTCTCATTCACTCCTTGTAATAAGCGTCCTATGTACAATCTATATTAAATAAACCGGGAGTCCTTTGCCACTGTAGCTTACATATTATGAGGTTGTCCTGTATTTCTGTCGGAGAGTGATGGTTATTCTTCGATTCTAAGCAACTGACATACTTGTTTTCTATATTTTTTGGCCTTACGTGTTCCATGAATGAGATTGGACAAGCGGCTAGCAGGAATATGATAGGTGTCACAAAAAGTTCTCTGATCCATTTGCTTCTCAACTAGCTTTTCTTTGATTTTCCAGCCCAAAGGGGTTACAGGATTTCGTTTGTTCAACAGCGCTACCACATCTTCATAGTATAGGATTTAGGATTTTTATTGGAGTTTGGAGATTGGAGTTCGTCTTCCTTTAAAATGCATCATGCACACACATTAGCTAAGATTTCATTTTGCAATTTTGGTATTGATTCAATAATTCATCCAGTTTCATGGATTGTTCAATTACTTTAGGATGCGTTAAAAATCCGTATTTTTTCTGCACTTGGTACAGTCTTTTTCTGGCCCGTTCGACACGAAGTAAAGTCACACCTGGATTCATCAGCATGATTCCCCCTTCTGTGTCATATTCTAATGCAAAACGTAATTTTTTGGATTTTTTTAAAATACGCTTAACAAAAAAAGTGCTTCTGGAACATTCCAGATGCACTTTTTGTCGGTTTATGTTTGGTTAAAATATAACAGACTCTTACAAACTTAGCTTAAAACCCAACTATTATTTCACTATACAGTCGTATATTACTTCCTTTGCCACCCCCTCCATATTTCCTGGATAAAGTCAGGTGTGGGTTAAAATTTGTAGCAACAGTGACGCTTTACTTGCACAGCAATATTATCTTCTCCATTTTCCATCTACATTTGTTTTTTCAGCTTGGAATCAACATTGATAAATAATTGATTACTACTAATAATAAAATAATCTTTCTTTCCGCCCTTCTCTAATTAAACTCTCATACCTCGTACACAATCTAAAGTCTGCAAATTGTTTAAACTGCTCAAATAATTTTATGCAACTAATGAAAAAAGCTTCTTTGTTAATGACTAATGATTTAGATAAAACGTCTAGTAAGTGTTTAAAGCCAAGTGAGTAATTACCTTTATTTAAATAATATTTAGCCAGCTCATATTTAAAACGTGTTGATTGTTCTGGAACCACTTGATAAGTGTACATATCAGCAGATAATTGCTGTTGAGTAATCGAATCAATCTCCGTTTCGAACTGTTTAAGTATGTCATCCACATCAACTTGATATCGGTTAGCCGCCATCATAATATTCAACAGCTTTGTAATCATTTCTTTTTCAGAAGCATCTGGCGATGCAGCAATATATTCAACATAATTGTTTAGTACACTTATATCTCCAAATAATAGTTTATAGGTGTAAGTATTACCTTCTGCCCAATCTTGAAACTGTTTAATCCAATGCAGAGTATTCTCGTCCGTCTCTTTGACCCAATCTAAATTAGCGTAGGCGTATGTATATTCTAATGCCTGATCATAATCGCCTTTGGCCTCATATACACTGGCACACAATAAATCGGCATAGGTAATATACACAAACAAGGGACGACTCAGCTTCTTTTCAAGTTGCGCATGGTTTCGCTTCTTCTGCTGATGCTCCAATGTATATTGGATTTCAGCTTTATCTCTCATTTTGCGAGCAATCACATCAAGTCTGTCCCATAAGCGCAAAGAACGATACACATTCGCCAAATCCTTTAAGGCATCAAGCTGATCTATTTCATCCAGTCGTTCCACGAAGGGTTCAAATAATGTGGCTGCCTTGAGATTAAGACCTTGATCGTCTCCAACTTGAATCGTGAATATGCGATATTGACAGATGGCCAAGCGTTCAGAATGCTGATATTTCTCCACTTCTGCGACATTCTCATAAAGCAACAGCGCAGCAGCATGTCTTCTCTGTTCAAATAATGCTTCTGCAATATCAAATAGTCTGGACGCATACAGCGGATTGTCCATAATATGACCAACCATTCGACGGATTGCATCCAGCTTGTCCAACTCCGCACAACGATACAGTAATGGCTCGATTCGCCTAAAATTCGGAGAAAGTTCAATGATATAATTTTCTATGTATAGATCGTAAAAATAGCCTTCTGGCAAATCCATAGCCACAGTAATTCGGTCAAGCTGCTGGACAGAAACAGGACGATGCTGAGCAATTCAATTACTAAGCGTTCTTTGATGAACCCCTGAATATTCGGCAAATTGACTCAACGTCATATCATTTTGTTTTAGATAAACCTCAAACTTCGCTGAAATCGTAGGTGTATGCTTCAAGTCATAACCACCCTTCACATAAAAATTCCATAATTTTAAAAATCACCCTCTATTCTTCTCCAAAATTAACCACCTGTCAATATATTATGCAACTAATGTTTATAACGAAAATTCAGCATATCTTACACATATTGAGACATGTTAGACGAGCGACATCCTGAAATGATTGGATTGATCCAAGTAAAAGGTTCAATGAGTTGACATGACTAATTCATTTCCCTTTGTGAATTCTCACCAACAAATGGTATAGAGGTCCCATGCGGAAACTCACGGGACCTTTTAATTACATGAAAAATCCCCTGATATTGATACAATCAAGGGATACATAAGTCATTTCTCGCGCTTTAATAATGCGAAGTTGATTATTTCTCCAGTCACAATTCCTGTCAAAATTGCATAGATGCCCATAGCGCTCATCTTATATCCTAAAGCGTAAAATAACCCTATACCTATTGCGTAGCTCAATAAAATCGTTACATAGCGTTTTAGAAACTTACTCATGGAAATTCTCATAAGCAACTCCCCAGTTAATTTTATGCTTCAACATAGTAATGTTAGTTAATTATTGCATAAAAGTAAGGGGGAATTTGTCGAAAAAGGAATCCGTTAAAAAGAAATTTGCACTATTTACTGCTGGGCGGGGCACGAAACGAGACTTCTTTTTCATATCATCCATGCACTCACATGGAGCGTAACCAGCTTATCCGATAGGAGGCACAATGAAAGATATTTTAATTCACGCACTCATATAGAGTGCGACTTTCAAACCTTCACCAAATTATAACACGGTGAGGGGATTTCAATCCACGCACTCCATGCAGAGTGCGACTGTGTTAAGTGCAGAGAGCTTCCGCAAGCAGTTCGATTTCAATCCACGCACTCCATACAGAGTGCGACGTTAACCAGCGGAAACATGAAACAGCCTGGTCAATTTCAATCCACGCACTCCATACAGAGTGCGACCCGGACGAAATCATAAGCCAGTTGATTGAGGACTTGATTTCAATCCACGCACTCCATACAGAGTGCGACGATGCAGACGCTTATCGAAGGCAAGGAGAACGCAGAAATTTCAATCCACGCACTCCATACAGAGTGCGACACGACTAAAATTCTGCATCGACTTACCCAAAGCCAATTTCAATCCACGCACTCCATACAGAGTGCGACTTTGTGTCTTGTCGTTCCTTCTATGTTAATTTACAATTTCAATCCACGCACTCCATACAGAGTGCGACTTTAGGAATAGGATCAGGAGCAGGATCAGGAGCAATTTCAATCCACGCACTCCATACAGAGTGCGACCTATTCCTAAACATAATAGTAGTTCGTCTATAAAGGATTTCAATCCACGCACTCCATACAGAGTGCGACGCCAATCTCGCCAATCCAATACTCCGAGTAAATCAATTTCAATCCACGCACTCCATACAGAGTGCGACCAAATCAATCATCCGAGCAAACGCCGATCCAGAAGATTTCAATCCACGCACTCCATACAGAGTGCGACAGCGAAAATGCAGTAATTGATACTCTAATGATATCAATTTCACACATTGTCGCAAAAACTGATGCCAAAAAGGCTTGTATCAACCATCGACTTTTACTGATGGTAACTGATTCAATTGCTTTTCGACAAATTCCGAGGTGCGAAGGACCCGGGGTTTTTATGTGAGCTTCACATTCGCACCTTATAAAATCAAAGGACTTTCCATATCGTAAGCTTCCGTAGCCCCTATATGCTCTACTTTCTTTTTATAGTTATCTCCTAAATTGTAGAAGCGCAAGCTGTCTTCCGTTTTGTCTATCAATTCTTCAAGTTCATATTTTAAGCGGCGGAACTGGGTCGAGTCTAAGATACATTCAAACACTGAATTTTGCACCCTTTGTCCGTGATCTACACACTTTTTCGCAACTTTTGCCAGTCTTTTTCTGCCTTCTCTATCTACCGTGCTTACATCATACGTAATCAAAATGAGCAAGTGTTCACACCTACTTCCACAAAAATGGAGGATACTCGTCCAAATCTCCCCGAATATATCTAGCCAAGAGCAAAGCCTGCGAGTAGGAAACCAGTCCCCAGGATATTTTCTCATTCAAATAAGGATGAATTATTTTTTCCTGCTTTCGTTCTTGCCATGCCTTCAATACGATTTTCCTCGTATCATCGTCCATCATGACAGCCCCGTTTTCTTTTTTGTAAAATCCTTTGCCATGAATCAATTTTTTGTTAATCAGTGTAAGGACAAAACGGTCGGCATATACTCCTCGAAGTTCTTCCATCACATCCAGTGCCAATGAGGCTCGCCCTGGGCGATCTCTATGCAGAAAACCTACATAGGCATCCAGACCCACAGCTTCCAGTGCCGATTTCATATCGTTGGACAACAGTGTATAGGCAAAAGATAAGAGGGCATTCACATTATCTAACGGCGGGCGCTTATGACGTCCATGGAAGTAAAAATCATCTTTTTGCTGTAAGATCAGATCATCCCATACGGAATTGTACTGTACCGCCGCCGTTCCTTCCAAACCGCGTAAAATGTCCAATTCCTCCACTTCGCGGACTTGCTTCATGATTTCGGTTAAAGAAGCAGTCACCTTCTTCATGCGTTCCGTATCAATACGAAGTGGATAGTCTCTCGTTGCCCGTTCCAAAATCCATTTATGGTTATATATTTTGCCTATAATCATATTTCTAGCGACAAGAGCACTTCTTCTATTATCATCGGAAATGCGGTACTGTTCTTTTCTCAGCACCACATTTCCCCTGCTTTCCCCGGTAACTCGTGCCAGGAAACGTCCGCTTCGCGTCATAAAGGTTAGATCTATGTTGCGTGTGGCACAAGCTCCCATGAGGCCTGGACTGACTCCTGAATAGCCAAAAGTGCAGACTGCCTCCAAATTATGCAAAGGATACCGTGCAAGAATGGACTCTTCTTGTTTGATTACGATATTTTCGCCATCTAATGACAAGTACGTATCTGGCATGGTCACAAATAATGTATTTAGTAGTTTTTTCATTCAGCTATCCTGCTTTCAATAAAGCTTGAAACTGACTTTTTACTCAGTATCTCGGGCACACATATGTTATGTAGTGAGCAGTTCAGGCAGTGTGGTCCCGCTTTGGCTTTAGGTGTATGATTTCGTTCAAAATAATGCCGCATCTCCTGCAAGCTTGCGCGCACACGCTCTCGGTCAGCGGCCGTGATGATGACCTCTACACGGTGTTTGATCTCATCATAATAAAAGTAGCCTTTGGAAATCTCACACACGAGCATTTCTTCAAGACACATTACTTGTGCGACCAATTGTGCATGATCCGAGTCATTTCGTTTCGGTTTGCCGCGCTTGTATTCCACAGGAAAAGGAAGGTATGTTCCTTCCTCCCCTGCAAGTGGAACGCCATGAGGATCACGTATAAACTCTACTACGTCACAGATACCTGTAATCCCAAGCTCTCTGGAATGTATAGGTAATGCGCGTACGATGAGTTTCTCCCCTCTTTTCTCACGAATCATAGGCTGATCGGCTTTCCTGTGTAAATGATTCCCCTCAATTGTCCTTACGTTTTCTTCCCATTGCTGCTCAATGTGAATTAACGCCCACTGTCTTCTACAAAAATTAAAATGCTGTAAACCGGATAGCAGCAGATAATCTTCTTCGTTATAGCCCTGCATACTCTTGAACCTTTAAACCTTCGAGCGGTGTGAGAATACATTCATAATGAGTATCAAAGTATTTGTCAGATTCGTCTACGTTTTCTTTCGATATCACCTGCAAAGAACGGTGCACTTTAGCGGATGAGTATTGTCCAAGTTTTGAACTATGCTCCCACCAATATACTTTATGAACTTCCATACTCCCGTCGGGACGAGCGGATGAGATATCGTTTTCAAATAACGAAATTAGCGCGTCCTTGATCTTACCAGCATCTTCGTTGGTAAACCCTGTTTTTTCAGCTAGTTGTGTATTAATGCTTCCCTTGAAAAGGTATACGCCGAAATCCACTCGATGCTTCATCCCCATCGTGTCGGAGCCTCTTTCTTTCCCTGGTTCGGAGTTCACACTTTTTGTGATTTGCATACTTGTAATATCAATAGGATCAATACTGGTTGCTGTATGTATGGATACAGGACCTCTTACCCCTACAGAAACTCCGGCTCCTTTACCCGCAGCTTTGAATGCGAACACCTGACCAAAGCTACGGACATCTATCCATTCACGACAAGCGATTCTAGCAAATTCATCACTTGAGGATTCCTTACCCTTAAAGAATTTTTCCAATTCTGGATTGGCATCTGCACGTTCTCTCAGACTATTAAAAGCATCGGATTTCCGATCGTTAGATTGGACAAAAATAGACTCTCCCATATCCTGCAGACGATTTCTTATTTTGCGCTTTAGAGCGACATCTGAGATTTCGCCATATCCATCGTAATTTTGCCGCGGACGATTGCCATTTAAAGGATCGCCATTGGGATTTGCTTTCGTCACAGACAATACAACTGCAAAATCAATTTTGTGATCCAACACGGACATATGATTACTCTCCTTTAATGTACCTACATATTTTTAAAGTCACTTAGGATTCCTGGTGTTCAATCATGTCTATGGTGTTGTTCTATTTGTTGTCGTTATTATCCTCAAGATCTTTTTTATGACTATTATGATAGATTTCATAGCGTTGGCTACTGAGTCCTAACAAATATTTTCCGGTCAATGGTTTATTGTTGAATTCGTTAAAGGGGATTTTGTGAAGCACTTCATCAATCATATTGGTATAATAGCTTAAGCGTTTCCCAAGTCTTGCCTGATGTGGCTGCAAGGCATTCTGAATGGTCCTCCAGGTTCTTTCTGGATGTTGTGAGAAAGCACTCATATATCGGGTTGCATTCGTAGATCGCTTCTCGTCCTTATCTAATGCGCTTCGTTCCATCACATCAGCGATCGCCAACAATCTGCCAAATAAATAACTGCGATCCATATTTTCTTTATCTAATGCCACATTGTATCCCTCCCGTTGATTAACCAAAGCACAGGTCACGCTTAGTGTTTTCTCCCATTCCCACTTGTCCATGGATACTGGATTAGAGGCACGGTTAATCGCACTCCTCACAATATCCTGAGGGATGTTTTGACCATCTACTATACAGGGGAGCATTCGTTCCATCAAGCCTTTAACGAGCTTATCATTAGCTTTAGAACCGTATGCTGCAAAGGCAATGTCTTTGGTTGCTGGAGCACCCCAAAATTGTAAATATTCACCCTGCTCATCCTTCTGATAGCGATGAAGCCATACACAGGTGGAATGCCAATGAATAAGCTTTTCAAAATACAATTTTTTATCCAAATTCCGATAATAGATTACGGCCATCCGGCCCGTTGTTGCTGAATCAAGTACAAGAATATTAACTTTTGCCTTGGAACTAGATTTGACAGCAAGTGTATTGGCATAACCCGTTAAGGCTTTGGCAAATTCAAAAGCAAATTCTTCGTTCGTATGACTTTTTATTTCTTTAGCCTTGGCTGGCAAGCCCATTGCAAAGATATTATCATTTTCAGTAAAATTCAGAATGCTCGGTTCATCATTTCCCCACACTAGAAAAACACGTTGCTCTATGACTTTACCTTGACGGTTAATGAGCCATTTTAAGGCATTATGAGCCTTTTGCGATACTTCATAACTGATACTTGCAGCTTCATGACTGTGGGCAAATCGTCCTCTGAATGTGAATCCACTCGTATCATTGGCAGAAATCAACTTCGCCTTATCCCCAGAATTTCTGATTTTATTAGCATGCTTGTCTGTGCTAGGGAGCTGCTTTCCAGTCACATAGCAAATGTCTTCTTCTCCAAGCAACTGACTATAGTAACCCACAAATGAATCATACATCTCTTTATCTTCCCAAACTTTATCTAAAGCTTTATCTGGAGAGTACACATTAAAACGAATGAATACGCTCTCCTGTTCACCTGGGACCGCTGTAAATATAGGTGGTTTTTCTCCATGTAAAGGTTCGTACTTCTTGTCCCATGTCGTTATTAATTTCTGATCCTCATCAAGATATAAAATAAAATTGTCTACTAAGTCTTTGATCAAGTGGCGCTTGCTTAAGTATCGATATATGCTTTTCACCTTAGAAGTGGCATAATCTGAGGTAGCCCAGCCTTCTAACTGCTGAATATAAGCAGCAAATGGCTCTTCTTTTTTTATTTTTCCACCATATGCTACAAAATCTCCGGCAACATAACTTAATTTATCATGGAGCGGATAAGGGGATATGACAGAACCAGCCCGACTGGCGGATTTTTCTGTAGAGGGAATCAATGTACTAAACTCATTTTTATCCAAAATCTTGGCCGAATGAAAATCACCTTGTTCTGTAACTTCGACTTCGATCTGCGCATTTTGGGTCGTGTGGGAAATAGGCAATAATGTATATTCACGATCATTATGTTTCTTCTCAATCACACCTACACGATCAAGATTAGATTCATACGTTTCATATAAATTTAACAACCAGCTCATTTAATTCCCCCACCCCTCCCATTGCGCAAGCAACTCATCCGCGGACTGAACGTTATTTGTATCGAACTGTTTGGATTGCATATTTGCTATTGTACGAACTTGTATACATTTCTCCGGTCGAATAAAATCAATGACTCCGTCCTTCATTACCGGATTCCACAAGCGGACTTCCATCTGGTCCCTGCCAGTCTCATCTGGATAGTTAATTCCATGTACCATATTACCCAAATGAATGTCACCATAGTTATCGTAGAAACCAGCTTCTATACCAAAAACACAAGGTTCCACATAAGCCTGGCATTCTCGTGTACCTAGAAAAATATCTCTGCGCCCACCCGCTAGCAACGAGCGTTTTAGGATATTATGATGCTTGTTTTCATTGCGGTCATATTCCATCTCAGGACGATGCGGATTAAATTCAAAATGAGCCTGAACCTCGTAACAGGGATCTTTCAGGTAAGTATAATTAGCAAGCGTATTACCGCCGCTATACTCGATGGGACGAACACCTTTGGATTCCATCCGGATGGCATGTAGAACGCGAACTTTGTCTACTACCATCATTATTGTGGGTTTCCAGTAGATACTTTCGACAATTCCTTTTAATGCCTGATACGTTGGAACACTATACGTTAATTTCTCACCACCAAGTTTGGTTAGTGGATCTGTGAACAGTGCATAATCACCATAAACTTTAAACTCGATCGCATTTCTCAACTAGCATATACCTCCTTTCTATGCCTATATTTTCTAAACATAGTTCCACAATATTACTTTTGGCAGGGGCAGTCAATGTAGAATATAAGTCTCGAGTCCCAATCGAAGTGTTTTTAAAGGATAAATTCATGATGCAGACTGTCATTTTCAAGGTTAAGCCCATAACAATCATCATAAGCTCCATCGGTTAGTGCATATATTTTCCCATCCAAAAAAGAGACTAACCCCTTATTTTGATCTAATCGGTCTTTCTCATAGTTAAATATATTAATAGTGAATTGTTGTGCCCTGCGCAACAGATCCGTAAGATCTTCTATGCTTTTCTGTCCGTTTAGATCCGCGATGATCTCCTTTCCTTCTTTTTCTTCATCCCCATAAGGAACAATAACAGCAGTCGTATGATCCTCAATGACTTGAAAATGGTCTGCAGCAGTCTTATAGCTATTCGCTAAGAGTAAGGGTAGAATCGTCTCATTTTCTTTGCAATAAGATTGATAGTAAGTATTCTCTATGTGATTGGCATATAATAATTCAGTCATGTTTTTTCTCAGTTTAGGAATAAAATAATTTAAGTCAGTCTTTAACTCGGAATAATATTTTTGAAAATATATTTCCATGGCTTGAGCAGATAATATATTTCCACCAAAGCAAGTTTTATCATCTTTTAAGTCAATAAACATTTTTCTAGTTATTTCTTTACCGATTTTGATTTCTTTTAATCTCTTGAGATCCTCTTCCTCATGGTCAATGACATACACTTGTTTCTTTTTATACTCTCCGTGACGATTACATCTCCCCGTCGCTTGAGCAATGGAATCCAGACCAGCCAATGATCGAATGACACACTTAAAACTGATATCTACTCCAGCCTCAATTAATTGTGTACTAATACAAATGACAGGTTTTTTATGTTTCAGGTGATTTTTAACTTCCTCCAATATAGAATTACGGTGGGCCGGACACATGGATGTACTTAAGTGGTAGATCGGGACTGTACCGTTTCCTTCCTTTAATCTCTGATATAGATTTCTCACTACCGTTTTTGTATTTAAAATAACGAGTACACTTTGTTCATCAGCAAGTTTTTGTTCAACAAAATCGCCGAGTTTCTCCGTACTAAATTTCATATCCGTTGCTTTATCTACAATATCAACCCGCTTAAACGATTCTATGACATGATCCAGATCATGTATCATTTCAGCGTCTGGCTCAATTGCCAGCTTGTTATGTACAAAATCTAATTCTGGTTGTGTAGCCGTACAAAGAACAATACTTGAGTAAGCATACGTTTTCAAAAAATTCACTGCTTGATTAAATAATGAAATACAGTGAGTAGGGACTTTTTGTACTTCATCAAAAATAATGACGGACTCGCTTAAATTGTGAAGTCTACGAATATTTCTGCTTCCGCCAGCATAAAAGACATTTAAAAATTGCACCATTGTGGTGAAAATGATTGGCGAATCCCAATTATCCTTAGCCAGTTTTAATTTTTGACGCGTACTCACAACTACATCTTCGAACTCACTGCTCTCTTCCTCTTCATGATCGTCCACGACCACATTAGAGTGATGCTCCAAAATATTCGCATCGTCCAATATTATTTTGCGAATCTCTCGTACATTTTGTTCAATAATAGTTGTAAATGGAACGACATAAATGATATGTTTCTTCTCAAATGTTGCAGCATGTTTTAAGGCATAACGAAAACTGGCGAGTGTTTTACCACCGCCTGTAGGGATAGAGAGCGTATGTATTCCAGAAGGTCTTTTTGCAAACTGCTCACATTGTTCGGACATTTCTTTTCTAAGTAAATTAATAGGTGTATTGGCATCACTGCCTGCTTGCAGGGATTTGATGTGCATCATTAATTTTTTGTAATACTTATGAAATAGCTTTTGGTGATGCATTGGTTCAACTTTGGTTTTATCACCTGCACTCTTTTTTTCTTCAAAGCAGCGGGTATTAGTTCGATCCGCATCAATCAAAGCACTAAAAACAAACTTGGATAAATACATTAATTTAAGTTCAAAATCCACCTCACCTTCTCGTTTCATATATTGATCCAACTCAGCCATTGCTTGGTTCACATAATCAAAAAATGCAGATTTGTCTATGACCTGCTTATAAAAAAGCACTACTGCATCTTCAAAACCCTCTATATCTAGGTCACGCACCCGATACAAAAATCTAGATTCCAGCTGTGGATTTAAAAAATCCTGTAAATAAGAATGGTGTGAAATAATAGCGTTTGCTACAACTTCGGTCAATACATATTTAATAAATACATCCTGCTTATCAAACGTACCTTGAGGTTGGATGTGAAAGAGAGTATATAATAATTTCCCACCTGCACTAGAATGATCTACACTTCCTCGCTTCGGCGGATTATCAGGATTTTGTACCGCTAAACGTATGTAATTTTGGAATTTTTCCGTGTACTTCCCCAAGTCATGCAGCATACCAGCTAATCCGGTAATATGTCGTATACCTATTTTGTCACCGTAGACTTCTGCTAATTGTCGGGTTTCGTATAGATGTTCACCAACTGTTTGAATCTCTTGGTTGCTTTCCCGTATGTGGGCGATATATTCCATTTTTTTAATCTCCTTCAGTTTTCTTTGTAAATAGCCTTTTCCAAGTAATTACTAACCAAGACGGAAGCCAAAAAAGCATAAATAAAATATATATCGTAGCAATAACACCTTTCTGACCTATTAAACGATGAAGATCATGTAGAGATTGATAAAGCCCCTCTCTTGCTGCAGACAGTTCCTTATCGTTTTCCTCTTCGTTGTCTTGCCGTTTTTCCTGTGCACGTTCAGTTAATTCCTGAGATACAAACCGATATCCCACGATAAGGCCTATGCCTAGATAGATATAAAAATACAGACCAGGAATAGCTAATAAATTCATCTATTTACCTCCATTGAACAAATATTTAAATGTGTGACCATGCATAAGATAATATCGACAAAGCCTAGAATAACCACTTAAACACTTGCGTTGTTAAGTGAATTCATCGACAATTCTTTATATATTGTCGTAGCGTTATATGCTACATACTCCTCTTTTATCTACTTAATTTAAAGCCTTTGGTTTCCGTATCCTATCTCAGGTTTCATTTTACGAACTTATGGTTGTTTAATGTGAAGAGGTTTGTATTTCGCCTAAAAACACTAGATTCTCAACGACTTCTTAATCATATTAGATTTATTCTCATTATGTAAACAAATATTTTTATAGTCATGTGGAAATAATATTTTTAAGATAACTAAACCGATATTCCTAAAGTTTAATATCAATTATGTCTTGGCTACAATCATGAAGAATCTGCTGGGAGTTCTTATGCAAGTTAGGTACTATAGATAATTTTAATTCACGCACTCATATAGAGTGCGACGAAAAAATTCTAGCTCTTCAGGTGGAACTAGGGATTTCAATCCACGCACTCGTATAGAGTGCGACAATTTGAGCCCCCTACCCTTTTCCAAAAATTTTAATTTCAATCCACGCACTCATATAGAGTGCGACAACCAGTATGGAGTCCTTTGTTGTTTATTTAGTTATTTCAATCCATGCACTCATATAGAGTGCGACCCTGGTACACCTGGCAATAAACCAAACAACAAGAGAATTTCAATCCACGCACTCATATAGAGTGCGACTTGGACGCATCAAATGTACATTCACATCCAGGAAATTTCAATCCACGCACTCATATAGAGTGCGACCGTTAATGACGGATACGTATTTATAGCCTTGAGGTAATTTCAATCCACGCACTCATATAGAGTGCGACTTGGTCGGGGAACTTACTTAATAAAGCATGAGGTATTTCAATCCACGCACTCATATAGAGTGCGACTACGATTTAGCAATCAAATTACCACCAGAATCATATTTCAATCCACGCACTCATATAGAGTGCGACTACAAAAAATAGACAGTAATACTGCACCCTTGCATATTTCAATCCACGCACTCATATAGAGTGCGACGCTAATGAGCTTAAAGCATTGTTCCAGTCTCGATATTTCAATCCACGCACTCATAAAGAGTGCGACGGCAGAGCGGGGTAACAGATGCCGAGCGAGCCAAGTGATTTCAATCCACGCACTCATATAGAGTGCGACCCTGTCCGCTGCCTGGAATGAGTTTGATAATGCAATTTCAATCCACGCACTCATATAGAGTGCGACTATGTTGCGTGTGGTGATTGAGGATGGTGATCTGATTTCAATCCACGCACTCATATAGAGTGCGACGAAGTTAATACGTTTAAGGGGCAGCTTCTGACGTGATTTCAATCCACGCACTCATATAGAGTGCGACCGTATAACGGCGTGGAACTTAAACCCCAGGAGGATTTCAATCCACGCACTCATATAGAGTGCGACTTTACCGGGACGACTACTATTACCCGGATACGGTTCTATTTCAATCCACGCACTCATATAGAGTGCGACAAGTAACAATGTACTGTTCCAAGTTTGGATTATGATTTCAATCCACGCACTCATATAGAGTGCGACAGCGAAAATGCAGGAATTAATACTCTAACGGTATTAATTCCTTATAATTTCGAAAATAACGATGCTTAAAAAGCTTGAATCGACTATTGACTTCTAACGATAAAATGAATATAAATCCATCTCGACAAATTTCGAGGTGCGAAGGATCTGGGGTTTTTATGTGAGCTTCACATTCGCACCGTAAGTAAGAATACACTTAAGATACCACAAAACATTTCTCTGTCCCAGAGAATACTCCATTTTCTAAAACAATAACGACTCTGCCCCATCAATCACAATTTGTGCGCCAGTGATGTGACGCGAATGATCAGAGGCCAAGAATGTTACCAAATCAGCAACCTGTTCGGGCTGTCCCGGTCCATCTGCCAACGGCTGATCTCCCTCGGGAAATTGCACAGGGATGGTAATCTGCTTCAACCCTTCCGATTTCTCCGTGGTTTCATCAATATTCGTCGAAATGGCCCCTGGATAAATGACATTGACACGAATACGGAACTTGGCCAGCTCTAGGGCTGCCATTTTTGCAAAACCGGTTTGACCTGCCTTCGATGTGCTATAGGCTGACATCCCAAAGCTGGTAAAGCGCTGATTTCCATTAATCGAGCTGGTAATGATAATGCTGCCGCCGCCATTCTTTTTCAAATGCGGTATTGTATATTTTACCGTCAGGAAGGTGCCATCCAGATTCGTAGACAAGGTTTGCCGCCAATCCTCAATGCTCAGCTCCTCGATCGGTCCGACGACCCCGTTAATCCCCGCATTGGCAAAGATGATATGCAGCCCGCCAAACAATTCAACCGCTTCCAGCACTGCTTTTTCAACACGCACCGGATCGGCAATGTCCACGTCAAAAGCCCGGGCTGACCCTTCACGTATGGCATTAATTTCTCTTTCCGTCTCCAAAATGCGATCATTACTTACGTCAAAAAGAGCGACATTTGCTCCTTCTCTAGCCATTTGGATGGCCGTTGCCTTGCCAATACCAGAACCAGCACCCGTAATTAGAGCAGTTTTGCCTTCAAAGCGCGCGCCTCCTGCATATGTATAGTTCATACGTATCGCTCCCTTTCAATAATCTGTATAATCACAAGATTACCCAAAAGGGTATACTTTATAATCACCATTTTTGCGCATTTTTTGCTGTTCCTTTGCGATATTCAAGAAAAGATTGAATATTTCGCGCATTAGTGCATCTTTTCTTCTTCTCTCTCGTTACATTCCGTAAATATCTTACCTATTCGCAGTTTTCTATGTATCTATCAAAAAAGGACGTTCTACAACCATCGATATGGATGCATACGTCCTTTGGCTTATTCATTTACCACTGCAGCTCAATAAATGCCGCATCATCATCAAGTCCCCCGGTATGAGACGCATCAAGTAATACCTGTATCTGCTCATCAGGGACAGGCTCGCGAATAGGATCTAAATCGGACAAACCGTCCGTGTATACCTGTAATCTCATTGGCATATCTGCGGGTATGCTTCTTTCGTACCAATGCGGCTTCCCTCCAATCGGTCCACGGCTTGTAGACCAGCGTTCCGCAGTAGAGAAGGTATGATCAAATAGTTCGCTGATTTCTTCCGTACCGTTCCACAATCGCAAACGTGAATCCCCTTGCCAGGCAAGTCGGAGACGACCACGGGTACCTCGTTTCGGCAGTTCGATTTTACCGCAAATATACATGGACTGGCTTCCCTGTCGACGTTTATCTTCCAATACTGAACGCATTAAGCCTGATTCGTGATCCAGAGGCTGCCGATCCAGTTCCTCAGTAGCTGCACCTGCCAGACGCTCAAGATACTCCCTCAATTGATTAGCAGACAGATCCTGTCTCTGTTCCATCCAATCCAGTAAAGAAGAACCCAGATAGCGAGCTGCAAAATCTCCTCGGTAACTGAGCCCGACACCATCACACAAGACAAAACAACAGACAGATTTATGAATACGTACTGCGGCAAAATCCTGTCCGCTTTCTCCCATACTGGCAGATTCAGCAGACCTTCCATAGCCATAACGACACATAAAACGACTGTGATGAGATGATAAAGGCTGATCGCCTGTCTGAGAGCTTATGTAAGCAAATTGCTGAGTCAGCCTTGCATTCAATCCCTTTTTTTTGCTCGTGGGGAGCAGGGACAGCAGTGGATTCATGCTTTTACCTCCTTACCGTACAGGCGTTGCAGCTGACATTTGAAAACCAATGGACACCAGTTCCGCACAGGTTCCAGGCAGCATCATGATGGCTCCTTCACCTAACTGATAATCTGCCTCAAACAGCATTTCCCGATAGCTTTCAGGAAGCACAGAAGACATATTACGCAGTTTCACAGCATGTTCATCCTGCAAAGGCGTATTATGCGTCAGACCTTTCCAGCGACGGGGGTCCTGAATAGGCGTTTCCAGCAACCTGTCGGATAAAAATATATTTTCCACCAGTACATTGCCATCTGGTACACTCATGTTCATAATGCGCTTCGCAATCGGTTCCGGATCATCGCCTGTAGAAACACCATCTGTCATATGGCAGACCAAAGGTGCAGGACAATCCTGCATCCCTGGTAATTCCGCCTGCAAAATACGTTCAGCTTGCAGGAAAGCCTTTGCTGAATCTGAGAATCGTTTGGGTGTCAAATCAGGCAACGAACCAATAGCCGCGATTTCATCAATTCCCTTGACACCATTCAGCAGGTCATATACGTCGTCACTATAAGCCAAAATTGCAATCCGATAGCGCGCAGTCAACCGATTTCCCTTGGTCGATCGGAAAACCATCTGTCGGATCGCCAGTGATATAGCTTCGTATACAACGTCAATACGCCGCCGCCCTTCCATCAGCATATTCATCGACGCGCTGATGTCAATCAGGTAAATGATCAGGGCGGGAGTACGTTGTGAAGCCTGTATTGTATAATTCATGGTTTGTACATGCTCCCCTCAGTTACCTTCGATCTGTATCTGTTTCCTAATCTATCATTCCGCCATTATATAAACATATGAAACATCAAATTTTAGGCAGTCTAAAATTCGTATCTCCTAAAAAGTTATAAATAGAGGAAGCCCGATAGCCCACTTCACCTACTGAACGATAATAAGAAGGATTGCTATCATATAATGCTCTAAAACGTTTGGCAAAGCTCTTGGCCTTCGCGGTGCTTCCACCTTCCTGAGAAGCATACGCCTTGTTATAGAGGGAAATAAGCTGGAGAACATTCTCCTTGTTACGTGCCTGTACAGCATCTTTTCGCTTTTGTTCCGACTCAGCTGCTGCTTTACGAGCTGCTTCTTCCTTGGCAGCACGAGCTTCCTGCTCCTTTTTCAAGGCCAGGTATTTTTCATATTTTTCCTGTTGATCATATGCTTTTTGCTTCGCCAACTTGGCAGCAGCCTGCTTGTTTTGTTCCTTTTGGGCGAGATAAGCTTCATATTTAACCTGTTGAGCGATCAGGGCTTGTTGTTTCTTCTGCTCTTCCTGTTGCTTTTGAGCAGCAAGAGCCTGTTGTTTGGCCTGCTGTTCAGCTTCCTGCCGTTGTTTCTCCGTTAGCGATTTTTGAGCGGCCTCCTGCTCAGCAGCCAACTTTTCCTCGGCTGCTTTTGCAGCCTTCAATGCCTCTTCTTGCTTTGCAGCCTCGATTTGTCGCTGATTAGACTGATCCGCAAGAATACTCACAGTTGGGATTCCCGCTGCCAAAAGAACGACTGCGGCCGATGCTGTCACGATAAACATTTTGGAGCGATACCAGGCTTTCGATTTATCAGGTTGCTCTGGCATCTTGGGGTTCAGCTGCTCCTCCAGTCCTGTGATCGCAGCCGACACCTCTACATGCAGAGGGCTGCCATCTTCTACAAAGTGATACAACGAACGATATACTTCCAGCGCTGCAGCAGGTTTGTTCTGCTGCTCCAGTTCACGTGCCTGTCGAAACAGCTTGTCCGTTACTCCACGCTCTCCCTGCTCTAGGGCAGCCTGATTTAACATTTCAGCCTGTTCAGCTTTGAGCGGGGCAGGTGTTGCCAACGAGGATACCGCTTCACTGGAAGCGCCGCTCACAGCAGCCACACCGACTGTATCTGTCCCAACTGGCTCCGTTTCTGTATCCTCCACCAGAATTTCCTGCTCAGTAACGGCATTAAGTACAACTAGCCATTCGCCAAAGGTAGGACAACTGCTTAGATCCTGACTATCCCAAGCACGGCTGAATAGTTCTACCACCTTGCTGCCCCATCGGGCTTCAAGCGATTTCCGCAAAATAAAATAACGTTCGCAAGGCGTCTGCATTTCATGTTGATCAAAATAACTTTCGCCCCACGCTTTATCGACCACCACACGGTCAGACCAGCCTAGCATTTCTCCAATAATGATAGCCCCTGCAAAACGGTCTGCATACGCGCTCCATAACCCGCTGTGAACGGTACGATGTGCAGCATACCCTGGCGATCCTGCCAATAGTGCATCTGGACGATCCATTTTGGTACTATACATTTGCTCCACGTCTACCAATTCCACAGCTGACGTGCCTTCAGGCAGTTCCACTTCAGAAAAAAACGGAAGCATAACATTGGGCGCCGATAAATCACAGTGAGCCAATCCTTTTTGCTCCATCGCTGAACCGATCCCTGCCAGTGCTCTGGCTAAAGCCAGACTATCGGAAGCCTCAAGCTGACGCTGATCTGTGAGACAATCGAACCATGTCATACCATGAACCCATGGCATCAGCACCGCATACAGCAAATCAGGCTGCTCAGCGATCAGACTTCCGTTTCTTTCTGGAGTGAGCACATCACGCTTGCATACCTGCAAACCGGGAATATCCCCGTATGTTTCCATATGCTCAGATTGATAAACCATAGCCGGGATGCGGAACTTCGGAAAAAACACTTTAAGGGCTTTCGCCTCATGCGGTGCTCCGTTTTTGGCAATCAGCTGGTATACAATTCCCTGCCTCCCTGCTTGTGCATAGGCTAAACCGGGTGCAGCGGGATGTCGTCCAACCACATAAGCTGTGCCGTTTATGATCAATTCGTCTCCCGGATTCGGTTGAAAAGACATGAAACATCCCTCTCCTTATATCGTTCAGTATGCTAGTTTTCCTCACCTTATTATATACGTCTATGGATGGCAAGAAAACCGGGTATCCGAAGATCGCCCGGTTTTTCCTGTACAATCTGTGCCAAACCGTGAGGAATGGGTTCACATATTGCTTCTTTATAGAGTGATATATGATAAGTTAATGCCGATCAGGCACGACAACTTATTTCGCTTGGTCAACCGTACGGAATTTGTTAGCGATAGCTGTCAATTCTTGGCTAATGCTATTCAAAGTCGTTACGAAAGCTTGCATTTGTTTGCTTGCTTCTTGGAACTCTTGGAAAAAGCGTTGTTTAGTCATACCTTCCCATTGACCTTCCATACCGGAGATGGACTGAGTCAAACTGGAAACGATCTGCTGGCTTTGCTCACCACTTTGTTTAAATTGGTTAGCTACCTGATCAACCTGTTCTGGGGTAATTAAAATGCGTCCTGCCATTTTTTGCGTCCTCCTTGATGATAAAAAATGTTTTTGTTTAGCTGGTTCAAATTGTACTATGGCTATTTAATCCCATACAAAAGGCAAAGGACCTAATTGCAATAATCCCACTTTTTAACTATAAAACAGCATCTAACAGTACAATCTTAATAAAACAACCACCTAATAAGTCCCATATTAGTCCCATAAAACCGGGAATGGTATAACAAATTCATATGGATTACAGGCCGATCCAAATATCCCGGAACGATCCGAACTAAGCGACAGGCTGATCTCTTGCTATAGACGGATCAGTAAAATACCAATCCTGCGGACTGCTAGAAGACGCCTGCTTCAGAATATCCTGATGCAAGGTGCCCACATCCGAAGGCTGTACACCTGCAATAGCATGTACGACAGACTGCGGGTTTGAAATTAGACTGCTTCCTTCCGAAGCTTTCCCAGGCAGAATAGACGGTGATTGTTGATTCGACCAATCGAGCATCGTGACGGGTCGTCCCAATGGTTGGCTGGCAAATGGCAGAATCGTTTGATAGTTGTGGTCAACAGACTGAAACTGCTCTGCCTTTCGGTTCAGTTGTGTACCTGATGTATGGAGATAAGCATGAATCTGTTCTGACATCCGCTTGGCTTGCATCCACTGATTCAAGATCGCCTCACGCGCAGATACATCCCAATCCAGCGATTGTAACGCCTGCTCCAAACCTGCTGTTAACTGTTGAATTTGCTCCGCCGCATGCTGTAGCTGCCCGCTAAGCCCCCGAAGCACATCCGGTTCAACTCGAATGCGCATATCCATCACCCTTCTTCTGTCACTTCTTCAGTCACTGCCGACTGTTTCAACCAATTCAATAATAAGTCCACAAACTGATCTCTCGAAGCCATAGCTGCAATCAACCAGTCTCCGTTACCCGCAGAGCTCATCCGAAATATCCAGTTCATTGCAGGACAAAGGACAAAAGCTGCCCGTTGTGACTCCCACTCTCTGCCGTTCCAGACCAGCAATTGCAATTCTCCCTCGGCTACACGGGAACTCAAGGACTGAGCCAGTCTCATTGCTCCCTCTTCATCTCCGCTAGCCTCAGTTAGCTTACTGCTGATTTGAGACAAACTTTCTCCTGCAGATTGCTCGTAAATTTTATTAAAGGCCTGCTTGGAAAACATAAGCGCAGGAGATTCAGGTACAAGCCGATCAACCCAGCCCATTTTATCAATCAATGTTTCGCAAGCCTTTTCCACATTACCCAGATCGTACAGACGATATTCATCGGGTTCGTCAACAGATTTCACAAGCTCCACCACACGCTCATTCGTGCAATGAAGATAGCCTTCAAACTGCTTACCTCCCCTTACATAGCGTATACGGCAAGCCCTGTTGGATAATCCCGCGATAGCAACTCTTGAAAAAACGGTAGGAGGCATAGCCAGCTCTTTACCCTTATCGGCCTGCTTCAGATAACCTTTTTCCAGAAGAGCAGCTTTGACCTGCTCCCACTCTTCCGCCAACTCCTCTGCTAGATAGCCCTTAAACGGATCTTCCACCCCAAGCAGTCTGTCAGAACCCAATACGCCTGCCAGAAAAAACAGTTCCTTTGCCTTGAGGGTTATTAACTTCTGCTTGGAAGCTTGAAACGTTAACATTATGAGCCACCTCCCTTCAAACTACAACATGCCATCGGTCACGAATTTTCGTTATCCAATCCTCACAACTCATTTGCTCTGAGAAGGGAATTGCCGCTTTTATCCTGGTAAATTTGCGTC
Organism: Paenibacillus sp. JJ1683; assembly: GCF_053006485.1. Lineage (NCBI taxonomy): Bacteria > Bacillati > Bacillota > Bacilli > Caryophanales > Paenibacillaceae > Paenibacillus > Paenibacillus sp. JJ1683. The sequence goes on along the minus strand of NZ_CM129820.1, from coordinate 2,297,466 downwards.
GTACGTAGTATCCCTGCCCAGGAGGCAGGACTTTTAGGCCACCAGCAGCGGCATTCGCTTCTGAATAAGGGATACGAAAGAACGATAAATCATTCGAATCCAGTGTTCCAAAAAGCATACCGCTTTGGCTTGCTTTGACATCATTAAACCAGTCCACACCAAAGGTAGGAAAATCAGCTGGCACACCCGATAGCACGACATGCACATTGCGATCACGTCCCAACCGTACAATGGCGGAAAGCTGATCCTTTATCATAAAATCGTTCAGTTGCTTGCTTAACATATCCGCATCATCAATGACCAGGAGCAGTTCGGGATCATTTCCATCCTTGCTCCGTTGTTGAACGATATCATGCACCTGTTGTACCAGAGGTCCCATTTCTTCCTCGCTTTCGGCAGCAGCCTTGACATGAGGAAGATGCCGTAATCGGGATAGTCCCCCACCTCCATAGCGTGTATCGATCGTATAGACTTGCATTTGATCCGGCGAGGTGTAATAAGCGAGCGATATAATCCAACTCATCAGGAAGGAGGTTTTTCCACCCTCCATTGGACTACCTACGATAAAATTAGGCCCTTCTTTTAAATTTATGAGAAAAGGCTCAAGATCGTCACTCTGTAGGCCTACAGGTACTTCGTAAGGAAGCGCACCTGATGGTCCACTCGTCCGATCCCACTGCTGAAGCAGTTCCAGCAACGGAATCCGCTCAGGCAATGGGAGAATGGCCGGTGCGTGCTTACCCTTCCATCCCTGCGCAATACCAGCGATATTGCGACGTAGTTGTGCTGATCGTTCCGCCTCATCTTCTCCTGGTGAAGGCAGTGCCGTCTGGAACTCCAGCGGAGGAACATGCCCTTTAACCAGAGCCCGGCCCGGAATTAAAGGTCCTGGTGTTTTGGCCGGTCGTCCTACCGCATAATAGTAGTCACTAGGATCAGCCAATTCGAAAGAAACAGCATTAGGTATGTTACTGCGGAACTTCTCAAACACATCGGTAATCCGGTTCGCTGTAATGATGAAGGTGATGCCTAGACTGCCTCCTTCACGCAAGAGTGATTCCAGCAGTTCATTTTCATCCGGATACGCATTACGAAAATTAAGATATCCATCAATAACTACGACAATTTGCGGCACATCTTCAACAGCAGAACGTCGAAAAGAACTTATTGTTTTGACGCCAGCCTCAGAAAGCATTTCCTTGCGTAGGGCCACCATCTTGAACAAATAGCGGAACAACCGTTTAATCCGGTCATCCTCCTCTGCCATCATAACAGCACCGATTTGTGGAAGCTCTCCAAAGTCGCGCATGGTTCGACCCATGTCAATGATATAACCGTTCCAATGATTCACAGCGTAACGCTGTGCCGTGGACATCAGCAACGTATGCAAAAAGGTCGTTTTTCCCATGCCCGGCATGCCATACACAGCCCAATGACCATGATCCAGCGACGCATACATCGGCTCCTGCCGTTGATTCGGCAAATCATCGACCAGCCCAATAAGAGACTTCAGCTCCAACGATGATGATGTACTATCTATTTCGGTACATTGCGGTAGATTAGTTAAATCCAACATTTCTGGCAGCGGCGGAAGCCACGGTCCCTGAAGACGTTCGATTCCTGCCTTAGCTGCTTCTTTTGCAATATAATCAATAAATACTTGAAGCTGTTTAGGAGCTTCTTCTCCTTTTAAGCCTGAGCTTGCCCGTTCTCCGCCCGTCAATAGCGCTTCACGTTTGCCGTTCAGTCTCACTTCATGAACAGGTAAGGCAGAAGAAATGTCTCTGTTGCCTATATACGGCGCACCGCTCCAAGCAAATTGCATTTCTTCAAACACTTCGTCGCTACCCACTTGAAAATATCCTCGTCCCGGCTTCGTTATCCACGCGGCATTCGGTATTTTCAACATATCACGGCTATCACCTTCGCTTTGCACCCGCAAGCAGATGCGGAACCTGGAGTTACTCCAAATCTTATCATCGACAACACCTGCCGGCTTTTGAGTCGCCAAAATCAGATGGACACCTAATGTCCGCCCAATCGCGGCAATGCTGATTAGCTCGTCCATAAACTCTGGCTGATCCCGCTTTAACTGTGCAAATTCATCAATAATAATAACCAGATGAGGCAGCGGTTGTTCCTGCCGCTGCCGGAGTAGTCTGTAATATTCATCAATATGCTGTAAATTGCCTGCATCGTTCAATATCTTTTGTCGACGAACCAGTTCTGCTTTAAGAGATATTTTAGCACGTTCAATCAAATTATTGTCCAGGTTCGTGATTGTACCCACAACATGCGGCAAGTTAACGAACGTGTTGGACATGCCTCCACCCTTGTAATCGATCAGCATAAAAGCAAGATCATGTGGGTGAAACTCAGCAGCGAGCGAGGCTACGATAGACTGGATAACCTCACTTTTCCCTGAACCTGTCGTACCAGCGATCAAGCCATGGGGCCCATGCCCTTGACGCTCTATTTTATCATGCAAGTTAATCATAATCTTTTTGCCGCCTGCCCGCACGCCCATCGGCACAGGTAATGTATCAGGATGGCGGTTACGTCGCCACCGGTCTGCCACATCCAGTTCTTCCACACTTGCTACACTCATCATATCAAAAAGAGGCAGAACAGCGGGAATATCAGAAGCCGAAGAACGCTTCAAGCGAATAGGCGCCATGTACCGCGCCAGTGCATCGGCTTCCTCTTTGGACAAACGATCCGGTTTAAAACTTTGCTGTTCAACCTCCGCCGATTCTGATTTAAGGGCGTATACACCCTGTTCCTTGGAAGCTTCCACGATCAGCTGACACTGCATTGGCAAAGCTTCTTTACGAGAAGCCAGCACAATTGTACACGCATCTATGGCTCGACCGTCCTCCAGCAACAACGGCAACAAAGGTTCTTCCTCAATCAGTTGGGTGTCAGATAAAACAATCACATAACACGGGGCTTCCATCCCTTTGCCCTGACGTTCATTGCGATTATTTTTTCGACGGTTCAATCTAGCAAACAGAAAGTCAGCTAATTGATGGGCGCTACTACTGCGGTCTGACATCATTCTCTGGATTCGGTCATCATCCCATACATGTGGGAGCCAGCGCATCCAAGTCCATTCACTTTCCTCTCGCTCATCATAGAAGGAGGCGATTTTCACTTCATCTGGCGAATGACGAACCGTTACTTGTGCCAAGATGACTCTTAACGCAGCCAGGGTATGCTCCCGCTCGCCGACCAATCCGATCACTTTGGATTGAAACAGTGGCAATGTAATGGAAGCAGCGTCCACCAAACGAAATTCTTCTTCCAGTTCATCTGCAGCTCCCAACAAAGGATCTCGGTCATAACCGTCAGGTCGTGGAATTTGCAGTTTAATATGAAAGGGAACTTGTCCAGTCCCGATACGTACCTGCAAGAAATCTTCATCCTCCGGTGATCGTTCCCAAAGAGAACTGTTGCGGTTTTTTACGATTTGAGTGCATATTTGCGGATCACCGTGAATTTCATATAGCGTGCGAACTTGTTCTTCGCGTTTCATTTTGAGTTCTTCACGATGCTTTTGGAGCTGCTCCCGGTACATGCGGTCCCGTTCCTCCAACTTGCGCTTATATTCCTTCTTATTATTTAAATAGACGAAAAAAGGAATCGTATAAGATGTAAGCATCATGACCACCGTGACCATCTGGAACATCAAATAGTTACTGTTGCCCATCTTGCCTGTTCTGCTCATATATACATAAAAGCCTATAGTCACCAACGTCATCATTAACGGAATAAGTATAGATATAATAGAAAAAGACGGCTTGCTCGGCTCAGCCGGAGGCCGTAAAATCTCTAGCTTCTCCTCTCGGAGGGCCGGTCTTAATCTCGGGGATCGCTGGTATAATACATTCAAGACAAAAGTCCCCCTTTTCGCTTACTATTTCATTTTACCAAGGTTTCATATTATTTCATGTGTGTATTTACCCATTTTTTTCAGTTTGAAACAAAGAACGCCTTCCATATACAGGCGCCTCGTCCTGAGTTGTCGAAAAAGCTCGCTGAATGCGCACGGTGCAGCCTTCCCGTAAGCCTGCTCCTGTGAGTAGCTGGTTATCCTCCACTCTGAACCAAAGCCCTTCCGGGAACTTTGCTTCCATAATATATTGCATGCCTTCAGCCGGAGGCTCACCAAAAATACGCACACCCAGCATCAATTTTAAATGTTCTACCGAGTATTCATCTGCCACCTCAATATCAAACCACTCTGTTTCCTGTCGTCCTGAAAGCACGGTCAGGATCATCTGTCATCCCTCCCGATCCTTAATTTATATAGCAATACCCACGCAAAAAGCCTATTTCTACGGAAATATGGCTATCGTAACTGTAGCATCCGCCTATTAGACTGTCAATTTGTTACAAAATGCCCACGCTCAAAATAAAACGGTGACTATAGTCATACTTAAAATTAATAGTAGAGCCATATGAATCAAAAATAGGGATTTACAAATTTCATTTGCGTGCTTACGTCATTTTGTCGATTAGGTAGAACTAAATTCGATTGTTACCCAAATTGTTGTGAACACTTTGTAAATTTTTCAGACCTTTATGTTTTTATAAGGTGTTTTTAAGGTAATTTTAAGAAACGGGCACTACAATAAAGCCATGAAATAACTCAGGTGAGGTGATTTTTGTGAGAACATTAATTACATTTCAAAACAAACGTATTCCCGTATACTTCAATCAAGAAAATAAGCAACCGGTACAAAAAACCTTAAAACTTCTAAGTAATACTTTGGAGAACAAAATCTCCAGTGGCAAGCGTGCCCTTCAAAAATGTCTTAACTCTTTGATCAGTATAGAGATTGTCGGTTGTGAAGCCATCCTGCATAGCGTTAGTGAAAATGATTCATTGGCATTGTCCCTCTATTAAGAGGGACTTTTTTTTGTTTGCATTAGACACAAAAAAGAGAGGGGCATTTCAGCACCCTCTCCAAATCAGCGGTTATGAAACATGCTACATGTGACTTACCGCAGCCTATGCATTTGATCAGACTCTATTTATAGTATTCTGCGATAACCTTTTTTACCGCCTCGTTCCTTTTTCTGCGCCTTCTCAATTCGTATTCTAAACAGTTCTAGTAAATTAGCGCGTGTATGTTCTTCCCGGCAGTTGTCCAGCTTTTTTAAGATAAAACGGTCAATGGACATATGACTCAGGCTCCTTTACAGCAAGCTGCCCCTGCTTTTCAAGGGGATGATCCGGCTATCCATTTTTAACCATTCCACCTGTTGTTTAAACACGTACGCTTTGACTAGGATAAAGCAGACGGGATTACATACCCTTTAAATAGGGTAAATACATAAAGTTTCGAAAGTTTTATCAGTTTAGCCTGGAAGCTACGGATAAGGAGCGAGCAAAAACCATGAGTAAGCACATAATGACCAAAATAAGCTGGAACCTTTTATGTATGTTCTTCATCCTAACTATGCTGGCTGCATGCAGCAGGGAGAAAGCCTCAACTCGAAGTATGGCCCAACACGAAGCTGAAGCACGTGCCTATACCGTGACAGGTAATCCGAACCAAGCTGCATCATCCCTTGATGAACGAGCTGCCAACGATGCACCTGTCCATCAGCAAGGTAGCAGCTATGTCGAAATATCAGGTGACGTAAGTATAGATAAAAATACAGTGAAGGTTACAGGGCATTCCAATCTGCCGGCTGGAGCACGGATCAAAGGGAATCTTGCAGTCAAAAACTCTCTGTTAACCGGATATACGGACGAGACAACTATTCAAAAGGACGGAAGTTTTGTACTCCAAGTGCACCGACCTGGTATACAGGGCAGTATGGATCTGACTGTTCTGTTCCGTCCAGATGACCAAGACAAAGAAATACGAATTCTGTATGGTAGTGGTGGCAACAAATTAGAAGGCCCTTATGTATATCAATACGAAGAAAACGAACAACTTTTGCAAGAAATTCGGATAGGTGCTGAGTTTGATCCTGAACAAGACCGCCATGTCCCTCTAATTAAGCCTGTCTGGAACAAACCAAAGGACTACGGTAATCCTCAAGTGTGGATTAAGCCCGATGTGAGGCAAAAAGGAAATTATTATCACGTATATGCGCGCAGCAATTTGCTCGAGGGTTCGGACGTCAAGCTCACAATTGATTTTCCGGGACGATGGCAGTTTGGCTACGATGATCAAACCAAGGTCATGCCTGATGGTTCCTTCAGCATGAGGGTCAAAAAGCCGAGCCTTGCTAACCGCTACACCCTGGTCATAAGTTTCGAGCCGAACGAAGATATGTGGATCAACGCCAAACAGGCTTACGGTACAAAAGGAGAGCGTCTTGCGGGATCATTAGTTAAATCCGCAGACGACAAAAAGGGCTCCAAACGGATTGAAGCCCGTGTCCAAATTCAACCCAAATCGTACTAGGCAGCCAAAGGAATCCTATATCATCTAGCTGTTATGGCTGTATCGTGACCGGCGTCCCTATACTTACCTTCTCTTGAAGCTCCAGTACATCCTTATTATGCATTCGAATGCAGCCATGTGACACCAACTTGCCAATGGACCATGGCTCATTGGTGCCGTGAATGCCATAATGCGGCTTGGACAGCCCCATCCAGAACGCTCCGAAAGGACCGCCCGGATTGGGCTGTTTGTTAATAATCGTAAATTGCCCATGCGGTGTTTGTGTAGCCACCTTCCCAATACCGACTGGATAACTAAGAACGATCTGACTTCCATCTTTTAAATATAGACGACGATCCGATAAATCCACCACAATACTGTAGTTCGGCATATGTTCACCCCTCTACACCATATGCCGACTACCACATAGATTTTCTTAAATTTCTACAAATGATGTTTCATGACAGCTCGCCTTACCACTCCACATCACGTCGCCAACCACCTCGCTGATCCCTGCGGCCCGGAGTTGTACTTGGACGGCTATCTTTTCTACGTCGGTCTGCTTCCTTGCGTGCCTGATATTCCAGTTCCCGCTGCATCTTGCGATAATTGTTCACTCTGGATTCAGATAATTCCCCTCTTTGGATAGCTTCCTCCACCGCACATCCAGCTTCTCCCTTATGCTTGCAATCGGCAAAACGGCATTGCTGAGCTGTTTCCATAATATCAGCAAAGGTATGAGCTACACCCGTGGAATCATCCCATAGATTAAGCTCGCGCATACCGGGTGTATCGAGCAGAACGGCTTGCTTTGCAATGGGAAAAAGCTGTCGGTGTGTGGTTGTATGCCTGCCTCGGCTGTCTTCCTCCCTCACATCCTGTGTCAGTTGAACTTCAGCCCCGGATAGCCAGTTCACTATTGTGGATTTGCCACTACCGGAAGAGCCAGTCAAAGCAACCGTACACCCAGGCTCAAGGAACGCCTCCAGCTGCTCTCTGCCTTCGTTCTGCAAAGCAGAAATTACGATAACGGGTACTCCAGGAGCAACTCCTTCCGCTTCTGCAACCCGCTGTTCGACATCTTCACAAAGGTCACTCTTACTCAACACGACAACCGGGTTTACTCCGCTATTCCAGGCCATGATTAAGTACCGTTCTAATCTGCGCATATTAAAATCATGATTCAGCGCATTAACAAGGAAAAGCGTATCTACATTGGTCGCGATCAGTTGCTCCTTCGTCTCAAAGCCTGCGGCCTGTCTAGATATTTGGCTTTTGCGTGGCAAGAGAGCATGGATTACTGCATCCGATACTTCGTCCGACGTGGTGATGGCCACCCAATCCCCTACAGCCGGCATTTCCGCCGGGTCAACAATAGCATGTCTTAGCTTACCTGAAGCGGCTCCCCAGCGTTCCCCATCCATCGTAATAAGCTTCACCTTTTGTCCATAATCGGCAATCAAGCGGGCAGGGCGTATCTGCGTGTTTCCTGCTCGTTCCTCATAGTTTTGCTTCCATTGGTCCCACAAACCGTTCCAGTAATCAGACCAACCGTATTCATGTATACTCATTATTTTCCTCCTGAGATCATGTTTAATTTTTTTTGGTGTTACTCAATAGGTGTACATTTTTCTCTCCGCAAGCAAACAACGCAAAAAATCCGCAGGGAAACCCCTGCGGAATGTATACAGCTCAAGCGATGTGATCCGTTCGTTCACTTATGCAAGCAGTCTTACACGGACTACTTTCGAAACCAACAACCGGATAACAAAACACTTGACCATAAAAAAATCCGCAGGGAATCACTCCCTGCGGATTTCGTTGGTTCTACTGTCCAACCAACTGCTGAGCTAAGACTATAGATCTAACAGTCTTTAGCCGTGCATCGTCCGTGCGGGAGACAAGTCATTCTGCTGCTGAACCCATTCACTCATGTTCGTACGCATATAACATCGCCTCCTCCTAAAATTTCCTTTATCATACAAGTCCATCAATTGTCTGTCAAGGCTGATTCTAAACATTTTAAACTATTTCAAGTTTTGTTTAACGTACCTGATCCCATCGTGTCCACATTTCACGCGGGTTCAATTCGTACATTTCTCGCTCCCTGTACATAAACTGATGCATGATCAACTCACGCCGAATCGTCGCAAAATCCTCATGGTATTGCTTGATCCACTCGTTTAGTTCACGTTCAGGATAGATGCGCCCTGGCTCCAGCTTTTCGGCGAGCATCTGAAGTACGATCAATTTTTTCTTATACTGGGCAGGAATTTGACGCAACTTGCCGTCCTTGGCAAAAAAATTGCGTAAAACCGTTGCTTCCAGCGTTTCATTCAATTCGGACATATCTTCCTCTTCCTCTCCTTTTTCAAAAATAAAACGCACTGTCGCCTCGGCATGCTGCCGAATCAGCTCTGGGTTCAGTGTAAAATACACTGTGTTTTTATCACGGCGTTCCTTAATCAACCCGACCTCTCGGAGTTTGGAAGCATGATGCGTAACCGTAGGCTGTGACAGATTTAGCTTTTTCGCCAAAGCTTGACCATGCATCTCACCACGAGATAAAAGGAGTAATATTCGCATACGCGTTGGGTCCGCAAGTGCTTTATGATAATTGACCATTTTATCTAGTTGCACCGTAACTGCACCTCTTTTCATTACTACAGATTTGCTATGCAAGCAAATTCGTTTAATCTAAATAGATAATTATCTAATTATATGTTTTTCAAATGTGTCTGTCAATTCTCCCTTCCATCATCTCTTTCTGAAAACGGCTGGATATTGTGCACACATTACGGTAGGATTATTATTTGAAAACTTCTCACACACTGAGCTATTTGCATCAATTCTGAGATCCGTTTGACGAAATAAACTAATACAACTGGAGGTTCATCCAAATGCACGACGTAATCATTATCGGTGGCGGACCTTGCGGACTATCCGCTGCAATCGAATGCAGCCGCAGAGGTTTGCGTACGATCATTATTGAAAAAAGCAACATCGTTCACTCCATTTTTCTGTATCCAACAAATATGCAGTTTTTTAGCACCGCCGAACTATTGGAAATCGGTGATGTTCCGTTCAGCACTCCCAATGACAAGCCTTTTCGTCATGAAGCACTTGCGTACTATCGCAAAGTAGCCTCACATTATAACCTGGACATTCAGCATTATGAGGAAGCTCAATCCATTCAGCGGCAGGAAGACGGTACATTTACCGTACATACTCTAAGCAAACGGGAAATAACCAAGAGCTATTCTTCACGCTATGTCGTCGTGGCTACGGGATATTTTGATCATCCGAACTATTTGGGCATTCCCGGGGAACAATTGGATAAAGTCACTCACTATTTCAGCGAAGCCCACCCCTATACAGGAACCCGGGTCGCAGTCATCGGCGGTAGTAACTCTGCGGTAGATGCTGCAATGGAATTGGTGCGGGTCGGGGCTACGATTGATATGGTTTATCGTCGTAATGAGTTGTCTCCATATATCAAACCGTGGGTTCGTCCATTGTTCGACAGTATGGTACAAAAAGGGAAGATCACGCTGCACTTAGGCGCACGCATTACTGAAATTCATCCAGACCATGTCATCGTCACTCCGATGAACACAGAAGCATTCCAGCTCGAAAATGATTTTGTACTGGCACTGACTGGATTTCACCCAGAGCGAAAACTACTGGAGTCTGTCGGCGTCCACATGGCTGAAGATCTGGACAAACCCGAATTTAATCCTGCCACGATGGAAACTAACATCCCAGGTATATATGTCGCCGGAGTTATCGCTTCAGGCAGCAATGCCAATGAAGTGTTTATCGAAACAGGTCGCTGGCACGGGCGTCAAATCGCCGAACATATCCAAAGTTAAACGATCGAAGGAGAACAACTGAAATGGATTACAGCTCAATTATCCTACTGGTACTGGCTGGCCTTGGAATTATCAGTGGCAACTCAACCGTGACGATTGCTATGGTAGTACTACTACTGCTGCGGGTAACCAGCTTTCATACTGCTTTCCCCTGGCTTGAAAAGTATGGCTTGACGATCGGAATTATTATTTTGACGATTGGGGTCATGACCCCGCTAGCCAGCGGTAAAATCAGCATCAATCAGGTGACAGAGTCCTTCCTGCACTGGAAGTCCCTGCTCGCGATTGGTATCGGAATTCTGGTAGCCTACCTTGGCGGCCGCGGAGTAACTTTGATGTCCGGACAGCCTATTATTGTGACAGGTCTACTGATCGGGACCGTCATTGGCGTTGCCTTCTTTAAAGGGGTTCCTGTTGGACCTCTGATTGCTGCCGGGCTGCTCTCCTTATTAATCGGTCGCTCCTAAATTTCTAGACACAGGATTGAAAAGAGCCGTTCAACAAATATACAAATGAATGATGGCAATCTGCATATCTGGCTGAATTCAGTCCCGCTTTGTGTTATACTCAAATCGCATAATTTGGTAAATGCAGGAGGCTTGACCGATGTCTCGACAATTTGTAACGGAAGCTGTAATGGTGGCTATATATGGCCAGTTGCTTACATCTCCCGCCCCTGTGGAATATATAGTGCCTTACACATCACTGCTAGAGCTGTACGAATTCCAGGACAGTACAGAGCCTCTCATGGATAACCCTATGGATGATCAACATGTGAAGCGAAAGGTAAGTGAGCTGATCAGTTATTTTGAAGAACCGTTGAATCAGAAAAAAATTCGGCGTGCCCTTCAGATGCCTTGGGCGAAAAGCTTGCCAATCCTATTCGATGCCAATACATCACTCATTGTCATTAATGCTGTTGATACGGCGCATTACGGAGAATATTTTGATCCGATTGAAACCGAACTGGTGTTGACAGCTCAGCGTGAAGCATTACCCATCCTGACTGATCAACTGGACTGGATTCACCGCATTATCGAAGCTTCCGTACCTGTACATGTGTACGATATTGATGATTTTGATTTTGCAGTCGATGGTCCGATGTTTAACAACCCTTAACAATGCGGCATCCTGCCCTAACCACAATAAAGCGGCGGAGTATCATGTGCAGGTTCATCCCCTGCCACACGATACTCCGCCGCTTTTCATGTCCATAAACCATTACTGGCATGCTATTTTTAACGTAGAGGCATTAAGCTTGTTCATCCTTTTCATAGGTGTAAATAATGTCGTCATGTTCCTCCAAATACTTAACTTCCAGATGATGGCCCTTCAGATACCAGTAATCCTGGTCCTCCATATAAAACGTAATGCCAGCCGCTTCATGCTGTAATGCAGGGTGCTGCGGAGGCTCTACGGCAATTCCCAGAGAAAAGCCTGGATGCAACCCACCGCCGGAACTATAGCGAACAAAAAAACGGATGGAATCTCCACGATTCAAACCGAGCTCCTTAATGTACCACTGTGCCGCAGGTTCAGTTACCTGTATGCTCATGCGTTATGCTCATCTCCTTGTACAATGACGTCCTGTTAACTATATCATAGCATCTTTTGGAATAACGACCAACCGTCTCTCCCCATGCGGCTTCCTGGACAAGTCATATACATTTTTTTGAAAAAGGTTTGACAATTCGTAAAAAAGGGTGTTAAGATTCAACCATACGAGATCCATTTTGAAATTTATTACCAATTTGAACGATAACTCATGTAAGAATAACCCCATTTTGAGGAAGAAAGGAGTGTTTCCGGTGCTAAAATTTATGATTGTATTTCACCCACATCTACAAACAAAACAACTTCATACCGGAGCATCTCCCCTGTCGCATCCTTTAGAATTGGGCCATTTCTGTTGTATGGTTTAATACGAGTGGCTGCCTGCGTTTGAGCAGTTTTTCAGTGGTGAGTGTGCTGAAAATACCTGCGCGCCATATGATATTGAGATTTAAGGCATATCGTCTGCGGACGGTATGCCTTTTTTGCGCCTGTTGCCGAATCGTACTTGTGGCAACAAGCCGCTGTTGTTTCTTCAAAATGGTACACAACTCTCGAATGAACTTGACATGAAAGGATGGGATTCCTCTTGTTCTCAGTACTCAAAAATTTAGGCTGGTTTTTTAAAAGAGAACGAAGCCGATACGCCATTGGATTGTTTTTGCTGATTGCGGTTGGCGTTTTAGAGCTTGCTCCACCTCGGCTGCTAGGCAGCGCCATTGATGAGATTGTACGCGGTTCGATTTCCTGGTCCTCGCTTTGGCGTTATATTTTGTACATCATAGGCATTCTTGCCGTCATCTACTACATTACGTACATATGGATGCACAAGCTGTTTGGTGGTGCTAATCTGGTGGAGCGCCTATTGCGCACACGTTTTATGAATCATCTGCTGCGGATGACCCCTCCATTTTTTGAACGCAATCGTACAGGCGATCTGATGGCTCGTGCCACGAATGATCTTCGGTCTGTCGCAAGTACAGCAGGCTTCGGTATGTTGACATTAACGGACTCCACTGTCTACCTTACCGTTGTATTGGTTGCCATGGGCACCCTGATTAGCTGGAAGCTAACACTGGCGGCCATTCTGCCCCTTCCTTTTATTGCGCTGGCCATGAGTATTTACGGTAAAGCCGTACATGAGCGTTACACACTGGCACAAGATGCATTTGGCGATATGAACGATCAGGTGCTGGAGTCGGTGGCTGGTATCCGTGTCATTCGGGCTTATGTGCAAGAACGAATGGACGAAAAACGTTTTGCCGATATTACTGAGGATGTGTTTCGTAAAAACTTGGCAGTGGCCCGAATGGATGCTCTCTTTGAACCAACAATCCGTTTATGTGTAGGACTTAGTTACGTTATCGGACTCGGGTATGGTATTTATCTGGTATTTCATAACGATATCACGCTAGGCGAACTGGTATCCTTTAACATGTATCTAGGAATGATGATTTGGCCGATGTTTGCCATTGGCGAACTGATTAACATTATGCAGCGCGGTAGCGCTTCCCTGGACCGGGTCAATGAAACTCTCGATGTCCAGCCAGACGTTCAGGATGTAGCCCAACCTGTTCCAGTGGATCATCCCGAATCCATCACTATGAAAGACGTGACTTTTCGTTATCCTACCTCCACGGTTGACAATCTGTCACATGTGAATCTGGAGCTCAAACGTGGAGAAACACTAGGTGTCGTCGGTCGAACAGGCAGTGGAAAATCCACTTTGCTCAAACAGCTATTGCATGAATATCCGACTGGCAGTGGTGATATTTTAATCTCCGGCACTCGGCTGGAGGACATTGCAGCGGAACAATTACACAGCTGGATTGGCTACGTGCCGCAAGAACAAATTTTGTTCTCCAAATCGGTGCGCGAGAACATTCAGTTCGGAAAGCCTGGGGCCGATGATGATTACATCATGGAAGCGATTCGTACGGCCGCCTTTGATCAGGATCTGGGAACTCTGTCCGATGGACTGGATACATTGGTCGGAGAAAAAGGCATCGCCCTGTCCGGCGGTCAGAAGCAGCGTGTTTCGCTTGCGCGCGCCTTTATTGGTGATCCGGATATTCTAGTACTCGACGATGCACTATCAGCAGTAGATGCCCGCACCGAAGCACGTATTATTGACAATATCCGTCATAAACGCTCGGGTAAAACAACCTTGATCTCCACCCACCGTCTATCGGCTGTAGAGCATGCAGACCGGATCGTCGTGCTGGAGCAAGGACGTATTATTGAGGAAGGAACCCACAATGAGCTGCTTCAAGCTGACGGATGGTACCGACAACAATATGAACGGCAACAAGTGGAATCTGATCTGACCTCAGGGGAGGTATCCTAATGAAACCCAATATCGGCAAAAGGTTGTTCCAGTATGCACTGACGAGCAAAGCGGGTTTTATTGCCGCTCTCATCGCCCTGGCTATTGGAGTAGCCGCTGAGCTGGCCGGTCCCTTCATCGCCAAAACGATGATTGACGACCACATGCTCGCTATTGAAAAACCATTTTATGAAACGACTAGTGTGGACGGCACTATAAGTTATGCTGGAACCCATTTTAAACGTGAAGATCGCTTTAAGGCCGGGGAGACCAAAGGGCGCGAAGCGAGGATTTTACAAGTCGGCAGATCTTTTGTATTTGTCGATGGTTCCGTCCAGGTAGCGGATGGTAACCGATCCTTTACGAACGGTACGCTGACCGTGACACGCGGCTCCGACACCTTTCATTATAAAGCTAAGGCTCTAACGGCTGATGAGCTGTATAGCTTTTACAAACCGGAAATGCCCGGCATTTTTCAGCTGATTGGGTGGTATTGCTTCTTTTTAGTCGTTTCGATTTTTGCCGAGTTCGGCAAAACATACTGGCTGCAATCCTCGGCGAACAAAGTCATTCAGAAGCTTCGGCTTGATCTCTATGCACACATTCAGCGCTTGCCAGTTTACTTTTTTGATAACTTACCCGCAGGCAAGGTCGTATCCCGTGTTACGAATGACACGGAGGCAGTCAAAGATTTGTTTGTGGCTGTACTCTCAAACTTCACTTCAGGGATTGTAACGATGGCAGGGGTATATGTAGCACTCTTTCTACTGGATTTCAGACTGGGTCTTATCTCTCTATTTATTGTACCGTTGCTGATCTTATGGATTGTATTGTACCGCAAGGTTGCAACCCGCTATAACACGATCATCCGATCCAGGCTCAGCGAGATTAATGCGATTATTAATGAATCCATTCAGGGGATGTCCATTATTCGTGTATTCAGGCATCAGAAACAAACACAGCAAGAGTTTGAAGAGTTAAATGATGACTATATGAAGCATCAGAATAAAATGCTGAATTTGAACGCTTTTACTTCGCACAATTTGGTCAACGTGTTGAGAAACCTCGCTTTCGCTGTCGTGTTGTGGTATTTTGGATCTGCGGCGCTTGGCACTACAGGTAGTGCGATATCACTAGGGGTATTGTATGCCTTCGTCGATGTGCTGGGTCGATTGTTCCAACCTATAACGGGGATGGTCAACCAGCTCGCCGTACTGGATACTTCCATCGTATCCTCAGGACGCGTATTTGAATTGATGGACGAAACTGGAGAGCCGGTGACAGATGGTACGATGCCGCGTTACAAAGGCCAGGTAGAATTTAATGATGTTTCCTTTGCCTACAAAAAGGATGATGTGCTTAAGCATATTTCCTTTACAGCACAGCCCGGCCAAACGGTTGCTCTTGTCGGGCATACCGGATCAGGTAAGAGCTCAATTATCAACCTGCTATTCCGGTTCTATGATCCGCAAAAAGGAACGATCACCATTGACGGAACGCCTGTCAAAAGTATTCCTAAGCAATGGCTTCGCCATCATATGGGTATTGTGCTTCAAGACCCATATTTGTTCACAGGTACGGTAGCCTCTAATGTCAGTCTCGGAGATAGTAGAATTACGAGAGAGCAGGTGAATAAAGCGCTGCATGACGTTGGAGCCGACAAACTGCTAGCCCATTTGCCCCAAGGATTTGATGAGCCTGTTATTGAAAAAGGCAGCACCTTATCCGCCGGGCAACGTCAGCTTATTTCTTTCGCTCGCGCGTTAGCCTTTGATCCGGCCATTTTAATTCTGGATGAAGCTACCGCCAATATTGATACCGAAACGGAAGCGCTCATCCAATCTGCTCTTGAAGTGCTCAAAAAGGGACGTACGACCTTTATCATTGCCCACCGTTTGTCCACCATTCGTAGTGCAGACCAAATTTTGGTGCTGCATCGGGGTGAAATTGTTGAACGGGGTAGCCATGACGAGCTTATGGCCCAAGGCCGCCGTTACTTCCAAATGTATCAACTTCAGTCAGGAACGGTTGCAGCAGAATCTGCGTCTTCCTCAGCTACACCTTCTGCGCAAAATGACTTGCTTACAGGTAAAGTCGCATTTAAAGCTTAAATAATACTAGAGCCTGGGGCTAACAATTAATATTTAGCATGAAAAAGCCAGCGGTCTCCATTCATATTGGGGACTCGCTGGCTTTATTTTATATATGACATATCTTGTCGTTTTATTTAGCTACAGACGTGCCTGTTCCGGTAGGCGGAAGCACGGTTCCATCGACTGCTTTGAGCGTAACCTTATACTTACTGTCTACCAATGTACTGGTATGGGTATCCGTAATGACTTGAATGTTCATTTCACCCGGTTTTGGACTCGTCAGCTTGTAGTAAATGACTGCATTCGTTTCATCTACGTAGTCGATGTGATCCACTTCAATGCCGTAACCCGGATTAGGCGCCTGCAGACGAGTGATGGTCACTTTGTTCTGCTGGTCATTCGCCTTCTCTATGCTCATGCTAATATTGGTTTGTTGATCTGAATCTACAGGCTCAGCTGGATTTTCCGGAGTGACTTGCACCGGTTTATGATTTTGTACAAACTCGGATGCATGATAGACCATTTCTGCTGCCTCCATCCGCGTTACTTTACGATCCGGGTTAAAGTTACTCTTTTCATCCAATGTTGCAATTTTGGTCAACAAAAGAAATTGAACTGCTTCGTTCGACTCTTGGTCTAATTTTTTGCCATCTGCTACGTTAATAAGCATACGGACCGTTGGATATTCCCCCGTTGCACTCACTGCTTTATACAGAATATTCGCGAATTGCTCCCTAGTCATGCGGGTACTTGGATCAATATCCGGTGACAGAGGGATTTGGTGCTGGACTGCAATCCGATAGGAATCGGCATACCATGCGGAAGTCGGAATGTTTGCAAAGGAGCCCGTTGTAAAATCAGGCATAACCTGAAGATCCATCGCCCGAACAACCAAGTGTACTCCTTGTGCATACGTGAGCGTTTGATCCGGTGCAAACTTATCCTTGGTTATCCCTTGAATAATTCCTTTGTTCTGAAGTGAACTTACGATCTTCTCCTGCTCAGCTCCCTTTATATCACGAAAAGCAGAAGCCGACGTAGCCACAGCCAATGAACAGACGACAAGCAGCGCAGCTGCCACGCTTTTATTTTTGATCATGAGATACACCTCCATGTTTACTTTGCTTCTATACTTACGGACGCAATAAAACCATCAAATGTTTCAAATATGCACAAATTGGTTGCAAAACATTGGAATACCCTGCGATTAGTGTAACCCGTCTTGCTCTTTTCTGCTCACCATCTCCATGCAAACCCAAAAGTGTCTATGATAGTTTTCCTTTTACAGCGCCTTTTAGAGAAAAGAGCTGATTCGCAGTAATTTTAGCTAGCAAAAGCAGCAGTGTACCTAACAAAAATACCCACTTGTGGTAGCTTACATCCGGTTAGGGGCTTTCAGTCCAAGAATTCGCAGTGTACTTGCCAGCATATCTGCAGTCTGTTCCGCCAACTGAATGCGCCACTGTCCACCATCGACAATCCTTTCCTTAGCGTAAAAACGGTTGAACGCCTGTGCTGTATCCAATGCAAATCTAGCAATAACCGAAGGTTCCAGTTGCTGAGCAGCACGTATCAGCTGCCCGTGATAGCGATCCAACTGCTTAAGCAAGGTCCAGCCTGCGTCACCCAGCATTTCATCCGAAACGATATTCCATTCAGGAGAATGCCCTTCTTGACCAAGGACGTTGTCACTGGAATTAGAATCAACCTCAGCGCGAGCGCGAGCTTTCTCCAGAAGACTGCGTATACGCGCATGGGTATACTGCACATAAGGGCCAGTCTCACCTTCGAAGGTCAATGCCTCCTCCAACGAAAAATCCACTTCATTCAGACGGTTATTTTTTAAATCGCCAAAAATAACCGCGCCGATGCCGACGTCTTCAGCTATTGCCTCTTGTTCCAGCAAATTGGGATTCTTCTCCGTAATAATGGCTTGAGCACGCGCTACAGCTTCATCCAGCACTTCCTCCAGTTTCACCACCTTGCCGCGTCTTGTGGACATTTTTTTGCCTGCAAACCGCATTAAACCAAACGGTACATGCTCACATTGCTCTGCCCATGCCTCCCCTGCATGCTTGAGCACCGCAAATACCTGTTGGAAATGTAACTTCTGTTCCCCGCCAACGACATACAGCAGCCGATCAGCCTTCATCACTTCATGACGATAAATCGCTGTTGCCAGATCACGGGTGGGATAAATGGTAGTCCCATCCTTCTTCAAAATAAGACACGGCGGCAGCTGCTCGTCTTCCAGACGAACCACAAGGGCTCCATCACTTTCCTCCAGCAATCCTTTTGCTCTTAATTGGGCAACAACTGCCTGCATTTTATCATTGTAAAAGCTTTCCCCCAACACATGGTCAAACGAAATGTTAAGGCGTTGGTACATACGATCAAATTCACCCAGACTGACTTCAACAAAAAACTCCCATAGTTGTTGAGCCTCAGTATCCCCGTGCTCCAAACGTCGGAACCACTCGCGGCCTTCATCCTCCAAAGACGGGTCATGCTCAGCCTCCTGATGAAAACGGACATATAGCTTCAATGATTCCCCGATCGGATCCTGTTGTAGCTGCTCTTCATTACCCCATCTTTTATAGGCCGCAATTTGCTTGCCAAATTGTGTTCCCCAATCCCCTAGATGATTCACACTAATCGGTACATATCCGGTTTCACCAAGTATGCGATACAAGGCGGCACCGATAACAGTAGAGCGAAGATGACCGATACCAAATGGTTTCGCAATATTGGGCGAGGACATATCAATTACTACTCGCTGTCCATGCCCAATATTGGGCTTGAGAAACTCAGTCTTGCTCAATTCAGCTAGCATCGGTGGAATATGAACAGATCGATCCAATGTAATATTTACATAGGCACCCGATGCTGTAGCGGTTAGACCCGCTTCATGGCTTACTAGCTCTGCCAATTCCATTGCAATATGCTGTGGAGACTTTCGAAATTTCTTAGCCAGCACAAAACAGGGAAACGCCACATCTCCCCATTCAGGCTGCGGAGGCACCTCGAATAAAGATAAAACTTCTTTCTCCTCCAAGCCCGTATGAGCTAAAATAGCTTGGGTAGCAATCATCAACAACATGTTCCTCTCTCCTTCTTTTTATAGGATCTAACAAAAAAAAGCCCTCGCCTCTTGATATAATCAAGAGACGAGAACTTCGATATCCCCGCGGTACCACTCTTTGTAAATCGGTTGTGTGGATAAAGCTAGCTTACACAAATCGCGATTTCACTCCATTGACAAATAACGGTGTCAGCCGGGTTGATCTACTAGAAGTTCTTATCGTTGGATCAACCGTCTCCCGGGTGCGCTTCACATCGGATTTCATACCGGCTTCCACCTCTTCCGGCTCGCTGTAATGATACGGTTCCGTTGCTACTCTCCCGTTCCTTGACGTTAATTCCCACCATTATACAAACCTATTTAGTAGAAAGCAACCTTTTATTCCCTCTTCAGGGACTAGTTCTGTATATGTAATTACACTGCCACCAATTGGCGACAAGCCTCAACACAATGACGGCAGGCCTCTGCACAATGTTTGCAATGATTATGGGAATGCTTGCTGCATTCAGCAGCACATACCTCACAGGCTTTGGCGCATAGCTCACAGATTTCCTCGGCAAAATCCGTTCCGCGCTGCAACATTTGAGCAGCAAACCCACATATCTCTGCGCATTCCCTACTCACTCGAATACATTCACGCAGCATAGCTAAATCATATTCCTTCAAACTTGCTACATAGCATACATTGCAAGCGTTCATACATTCCAGGCAAGCATCCACGCATTTTTGGTATGAATGATTCATAATACATTACCTCCCAGTTGTTGATCCTGCTGTACTATTACCCGCTGAGCCTTGAAATTAATCAATTGATGTTCGCGCTTTCAACAAAATAAACCCAGAAAATCCCGACTTATGTAAGGAAGTGTACTATATTCCAAGGTGCAAGCGCAAGGATATTAATCACATAACTTTTTATCCCTCGTTTCTGACTTGCATCCAGTCGGTCATTCCTCTATTGTAAAAAAAGAATATGCTTAACCATGAATCAAGGAGTGAAGATTGTAATGAACATAACATCTGTAGAGGAGCACCGACGGGAGTCTCCGCAGCAGGTTAACTGCATGGTCGTGACCGTCTCTGATACACGAACCATGGAAACCGATACTGGGGGCCGACTGCTCAAGGAACTACTAGAAACGAATGGGTATAAGGTTGTTCGATATGTTATCGTCAAAGACGACTATGAGGGTATCCGGCAGTTGGTAACCGAAGCTGCAGCACATGAGGACATCGAGGCTGTACTTTTAACAGGTGGTACTGGCATTTCTCCGCGTGATACTACATATGAAGCCATCTCCTCTTTACTGGATAAGGAACTACCTGGCTTTGGTGAAATCTTCCGTTACTTAAGCTTTGCTGAAGACATTGGATCAGCAGCTATATTAAGCCGGGCTGTAGCGGGTACTGTGGGCCAGACAGCTGTGTTTTCTATGCCTGGCTCCCGCGGAGCCGTTCGTTTGGCAATGGAACGCATTATTGTCCCTGAACTGCGACATGTGATGAGAGAAATTTATAAATAAGCTCCTATTCCACACATGCGCCGACACAAAAAGGCACCCCATATTTGAATGAGGTGCCTTTTCACATTATTCTTTTTCTTCAACTTCGGGCTGCATGTAGCTATCAATCAGCCTTTGCTTCAGCTCCCATACCTTCTCGCTAAGATTAACACGATAAATTTCAGGATTCAGCTTCCGCAAATATTCTGGCCAAAACAGTTTCAACTGTGAAGCATGATAGGCACGAATTTCATCCAGTTCGGGAAGCTCGTATACCTTCTGTCCATTTATAAAAATAGGTTCAAGCATCGGTACAGCTTCGTAATTTTCAACATACTTCTTCATATATGGATGCAAAGGGTTAAACAGCTTCAGGCGCTTACCATTGCGCGGACGTTCTTCATCCGGGAAAGAAATGTAATCAGCTACAGCTCTCCCTTTCTTCTTATCCACAATGCGGTATACATCCTTTTTGCCTGGTGTAGATACTTTTTCCGGGTTACCCGAGATCTTAATCGTCGGCAGCATTTCACCGTCTACTTCCCGCTCAACCAGCTTGTACACTCCGCCTAATGAAGGTTGATCTGAAGCCGTAATCAGCTGTGTTCCTACACCCCATACATCAATACGTGCACCTTGGGCTTTTAGATTGAAAATCGTATTTTCATCCAAATCGTTGGAAGCAACAATTTGTACGTAATCCAAACCTTCGGCATCCAGCATTTCCCGGGCCTGAATAGATAGATAAGCCAAATCACCGCTATCCAAACGGATGGCATTCATACGCTTGCCTTGACTCTCCAGCATCTTTGCTGTCCGAATCGCATGAGGAACACCGCTCTCCAGCGTGTCAAAGGTATCTACCAGCAATGTAACCTGATCTGGCAAAACCTTCGCATACACGTCAAACGCCTCTTGCTCCGTCATAAAGGTTTGTACCCATGAATGGGCATGTGTTCCTTTTGTCGGAATCCCAAAATGTTCGCCTGCCAGCATATTAGAAGTCGCATCGAAACCTGCAACATAAGCTGCACGCGCTCCCCAAATGGCTGCATCTGCCTCCTGCGCACGCCGTGTACCAAATTCGAGCAGTGTATCGTCACTGGCCACCTGCTTGATACGCGATGCTTTTGTCGCAATGAGTGTCTGGTAATTCATAAAATTCAACAACGCCGTCTCGACAAGCTGCGTTTCCATAATTGTTCCTTCAACACGGACCAGAGGCTCATTTGGAAAAACAAGCGCCCCTTCTTTCATCGAATGGACCGTTCCGCCAAACTTAAACTGGCGCAATGCCTCCATGAACATGGGATCGTACTTTTCCTCCTGCTCTGACAGATAGCGAATGTCCTCTTCTGTAAACCGCAAATTTGAGATGTAATTCACAATGCGTTCCAGACCAGCGAACACGGCATATCCATTACCGAAAGGGAGCTTACGAAAATACGCCTCGAACACAGCTTTACGTTGGTGACTTCCGTTCACCCAATGGGCGTACATCATATTAATCTGATATTTATCTGTATGTAATGCGAGGCTCGTTGACTTCATCGTATCATCCTCTCTGACTGTCCCTGGTCCCTGGCTTGGTGACGGCATACCGTCTTATCTGCCCAGATTCAGCAATATCCGACTCCATTTTGTTATCGGACATTGGTGCACAATCATTCAGTTATTTTACTTCTTCTGGCGCAAAAGCGTATCTTCAGCCGACCACACCGTGGCTCCAAGACTTCCCTCAAAATGGCCCAAAGCCCAGTCATGTCCCGCCTGATTAAAGCTCGCCACAGCGTCCTTATATACGGTAATAGCAAAACCTTTGTTATAAGCATCTACAGCCGTATGCAGCACACAAATATCTGTACACACACCAATCAGATGTACTTCCAGAATCCCGCGTTCGCGCAACCTGAGTTCCAGATCTGTACCAGCAAAAGCACTGTACCGTGTTTTATCCAACCAGTAGATACGATCACTTTGTAGCTCATATAGGCTATGAAGCTTACCATACAATTGTCGTCCATCGGTTCCACGTATATTATGTGGAGGAAACAGCTTACTCTCCGGGTGATAAGGGTCATTCTCCTCATGTAAATCAACAGCCATGACAACAAAGTCCCCTTGCTCTACATAGGCTTGCGTGATGGCTGTGATCCGTTCATCCAGCTCAATCGCAGGTTGTCCCACAGGCAAACTACCGTCCACAAAATCTTTCGTGTAATCAATAACAATCAGTGCCTTCATCGTACAGTCAGCTCCTTATCATCAAAGTGAGATTGCACGCTCTATGCGTAACCTATCCCAATAAACGTTACGTATAGATAGATAAACGCGGTACTCTATCACTAAAGCGATATAACTGGGCCGGTCTTTGTGAATATTGATTGGAACTCAGCGGTTTACCATTCTCATCCCGAACCTCTTCCAGTATTCCCTGTCTGCTACGAGTCGATGTTATTTTGCGAATAAAATTCGGCTCTTCGAAATCCGGTACGACGCTCTGAATCACCTGATACAATTCACCCAGTGTAAAATGTGGCGGTAAAAACTGCTTGGCTATCGTTGTCTGAAGCATCTGCAACTGAATCTTGCGATAAGCATCGACTATGATATCCCGGTGATCGAACGCCAGCTCCAATTCCTCCAACGCTTCTCTGATCGTAAATAACCCGACCTCAGAAGCATCATCAGCCGCCTGCCGTTGCTCTAGCATCCATTCTTCTACCAGCGCAAAAAAAGCATGCGATATGATCCACCCGCGCGGATCACGGCCTGGTCCACTATATACGCCCAAATACTCCAGATGCCCGCCGTCTACACCGGTTTCCTCTAACAGTTCCCGCTTGGCCGCTCCATATATGGATTCATCTTCTTGACAAAACCCTCCAGGCAACGCCCAGCGTCCCGCAAACGGCCAACTCCGGCGCTTGATGAGCATCACTTTCAGCTCACGAATCGGCAATGTCTTTGTTACCGTCTTGCGCTCACGCTTCGTTAAAGTAAACATTACGATATCCGCCGGAGCACCATCCGGGGTACGGTATTTCTTAATGTTATAAGACGCCTTCTGCGCCTCTTCGTTTATACGATTGCTATCCATTGGCATCACCATATTATATCGTTTTGATAAATTCATTATGACATAATAAAAATTTTTGTCAAGCGTTAGGCCTTGCCTGAGTCACTTGCTTGTTGACGCAACACTCGGAACGTTGCTGTAGCTGTACAACCGAGTGTACCTTCGCTATCCCTTACTTCTGCCTCGGTGGTTATAGTGCGGCCTCCCTGATGAATAATCCGTGCTTTAACCTCCAGTCGTCCTTGTCCCATGGCTGACAAGAAATGAACATTCAGGTTCGTTGTTACACATGGATCCATATTTCTTGAAGCCATACTGACCATCCCCATCGCCTGATCCATCAATGAAGTGAGCACCCCCCCATGTACAATCCCCATCACATTGGTATGATGTTGTTTGGCCTCCAAAGCGATATGTGCCTCGTTAGCGTCAGCTGTGATCAGCTCACATCCTAAATACTCCCAAAAGGTATTATCTTCACCCTCTAGCATCTTACGCAACTTATCCATTCCCTCTCTTCCATCCCTTCTATGCTGTCGCAATTCTCTTGATGTCCCATGAACATATACGATGACTAATTGCTTCCGAAAAAAAGGCGTGGAAGCTAAGCCTCCACACCACAAATCTTATTCTAGTCACTGCAATTAGAGGAGGAAGTGACCTTCCCCTCTTCTACGTTCACCTTTTCAGCAACCGTATCACGGATGGCCGTGATCACCATTTGCAGTAGCTCATTAATTTCCACCTGGCTCTGCTGAAACTCTGTTACAATTGGAATACCGTCAAGCTCTTCCTGTAGCTCCTGAAGTTCAGAATCTATTTTAGCAATCATTTTTTGATTCTTTAAAGATTCAAATGCTACAATTTCCTTTTGCTTCTTCTTCATCGTTGCAATCAGTTGCTGGATGCGCTCATGGTCCTGAATCTTTTCTTCTGCTTTCCGGAACACCTGTACTTCCTCACTGCTGCCCAGAATACCCGCCAACTCTTTGGCCTTTGCCAATATCATATCGCGATTGACCAAATGATCATGCTGGCGCGCCGCCGATTGAAGTTCTGTTTGTTGCAACCGCTCCTCTGTCATTGTCTATCGCTCCTTTTCTCACTTAGATGGTCTTGCACGCAGCCTTTTATTCAAACCGCATGCAGCCCGCTAGACTATTCTTTTTATCCGTTAACCGCTACTGGCGTTTGAACCAAGTCACCTTTAATGTAGAAGGTCATAGGTTCTGTAATTTTAACTTGGACAAAGGAACCAATCAGATCCTTCGATCCTTCAAAATGAACAAGCTTATTGGAACGAGTCCGACCAGCAAGCACGTTGCTGTCATTTTTGCTCTCGCCTTCCACCAGCACTTCCACCACTTCGCCACGCAATCGACTATTAAAGCGAAGGCTGTTTTGATTCACAGCAATGTTCAGACGCCGGAGACGCTCTTTTTTTACCGACATAGGCACATTATCTTCCATCGAAGCCGCTGGTGTGCCTTCACGTGGTGAATAAATAAATGTGTAGGCAAAGTCATAGCCCACTTCACGCACCAAAGATAGAGTATCTTCGAACTGTTCGTCTGTTTCACCCGGGAAACCGACGATAATATCCGTTGTCAGAGAAGCATGCGGAACAGCTGCTTTTATCTTCGCGGCCAGTTCCAGAACACGCTCACGAGTATATTTTCGGTTCATTTTCTTCAATATATCCGTATTACCGGATTGTACAGGCAAATGAATATGCTCCACCAGATTGCCACCCTTACCAAGGACTTCAACCAAATGGTCGTCAAAATCACGCGGATGAGAGGTCGTAAAACGTACACGCGGAATATTGATTTTGCGCATATCATCCATCAGATCTCCGAATCTGTAATTCATATCCTTCAAATCCTTGCCATAGGCATTGACATTCTGACCCAACAAGGTAATTTCTTTAAATCCTTGACGGGCCAAATCCCGTACCTCAGCAATAACATCCTCTGGTCTGCGACTTCTTTCCTTACCACGTGTGAAGGGAACGATGCAATAGGTGCAAAACTTATCACAGCCGTACATGATGTTTACCCAAGCCCGCATACCCTCGCGCTTCTTCGGCAGGTTTTCGATAATGTCGCCCTCCTTGGACCACACTTCGACCACCATTTCTTTGCTAAAGAGTGCTTCCTTAACGAGCTGAGGCAAACGGTGAATATTATGGGTACCAAAGATCATATCGACAAAACCGTGTTTTTGCATAATGCGGTTCACGACATTCTCTTCCTGCGACATGCAGCCACACACACCGAGCAAAAGTCCTGGCTTTTCTGTTTTGAGATGCTTGAGGTGACCCAGCTCACCAAACACTTTATCTTCCGCATTTTCACGGATAGCGCAGGTGTTCAGTAAAATGATGTCTGCTTCCTTCCGATCCTCGGTTGCCTGGTAGCCCATTTGCTCCAGCAAACCTTTGATTGTTTCGGAATCATGCTCATTCATCTGGCAACCGAATGTATATACAATATAATGCTTGCCCTCACCGATATGCTTTAGCTCATCCGGGACTGCGTTATCATACAATACCTGTACGTCCTCTTTACCACGCTGCTTTTCTTTTCTATGGTTCGGCTCCGCCATAATGTTGATTTCACGTCCGCGAATACGAATCTTTTTGCTATGCTCATCTTCAGAAATAATCTTCGCATCCGAGAAATCAAAATATTTGGAGTAATCTTTTGTTTCCTTAGCCATTCGCTGGTCACTCCTTACACCATCTATTTCACGAGCTAATTTGTGATTTACTGTATCTTTAGGCAGTTGGTTATTTTATTTTATGCTCCAAAAAAACCTTTGAAAAAGGCATTACACTAAATTATAGCATGATTTATAGGTCATAGCCATAGATCATCCCCGGATACGAATCAGATGCAGTGTGATGCACAAAGTTTTTTATGTATATAGGTGAGCATTGGTGTATTTATAGCATATAAAAAAAGCCCGACTCTTTTGCAAGAATCGGACTTTTACAACTTGTGTATTCAATACGTGTATTAGTCTACGATTTCAGCAGTGTCACCGTTTTTCACACCGGCTCCGTTCGCTTCATCCGTGTCAATATGCATATCCAAAGCAAAAGAATCGGACACACGTGCAAGAACATTTTCAAATACAAGGCCACGTTCGCCGCCAACACGTACTTTCAGCAACTGCTTGTCCTTAATGTCCCATTTAGCTGCATCGGATGTATGGAAATGGATATGGCGGGCTGCTACGATAACGCCTTCTTGCAGTTCCACTTCTCCGGCTGGTCCTTTCACTGTAATTCCTGGTGTACCATCAATGCTACCGGATTCGCGTACAGGTGCCTTTACACCAATAGCAAAGGAATCTGTGCGAGAGATTTCCAGTTGGGAAGCTGGACGAGCTGGTCCCAAAATGCGAACCTTATCAAATTGGCCTTTAGGACCAATTACAGCTACCGTTTCATTTGCGGCAAATTGTCCTGGTTGGGACAAAGGTTTAAATTCAGTCAATTGATAGCCTGCTCCGAACAAGATTTCAATATGCTCTTGAGTCAGGTGAATATGACGGGCGGAAACGCCGACAGGTACGATTTTAGTCATCGTGTGGTCACTCCTTTTTCTCTATACAATACTTTACACATCTATGCTATTATACTCCTATTTCGACAATAAAGAAAAGGATAGCGCATAAAGTTCCCTTTTTCGCCCTAACCAGCCATACATATCGTCCATATAAAACTGGGATCAAACCGTCATTTTTGCAAACAGAAGAAAGAAAAGCATGATCTCAGCTACGATGAGATGAGGAACTACAATAAATATATTCAGAATAAACAGCGCACAGAGGATTCCAGTTAAGAAAAGAATGACTCTGAGACGAGGTTTAAGATGACTCAATCTGTACTGATGGAATACCAGCAAAACTGACAAAAAATAAATAAAAACAGAAGCAAAAGTAAAGCAAAGCACAAAAGTATAGGCTGCTTGCCCTAAAAACAAGAGCTGTATGGAAGCCGCAAGCATGCTAAGAGAAAGATAAATAAACAAATGACCATAGATAATAGTCTGTCCTGCTGTTTGTTTGGATTTGTCTACGCGCTTCTCTATATTCTCAAAATATTGCCACCAGATTGCGATGACCAATACAAATGTCAAAGCAGCAAATACAATGGAAGAGATCGTGAAATGATCGGATTGTAAAACAGAAAGTATACTTATCACTGATTCTCCAAGCAGGATTAAGGTGAACTGTGCAAAACGCTCCAAAAGATGCTCTGTATGGATAGGTGTGATCACCAATTTTTTACGACCGATTAATGGAACGAGGATATCAACCGCAATGCCAATATACAAAATTAAATATCGAACCCACGAGTCGAAGAAAAGGGAGAAGCTAGAGATTACGATCCCAACCCAAAGATAGGTTCCAAAAAAACGAGCTGTTTCCTGTTTATGAGCCGTTTCCTTGGGGGCCAAAAGCAAATATTGAACGACAGTCAAACCTCTTAAGCCAATATAGCCAACAAAAAAAGATACATAATACGCATCAAAATCTATATTAAGACTAGCAGTCATGATTAACACAAAAAATAATTGCAAAATCATAAAAATTCGATGCATTATACTGTCTTGACCAAAACGATTGTTATAGACTGTTTGCCCCACCCATGCCCACCAGATCGGAATAAAAATCAAAATAAACTTCTCTAAATTATGCCAACCAACACTACCATGCTCAACATGTAGTAAAACATGAGTCGCCTTGGAGACAGCTGCTACAAACAATAAATCATAAAAGAGTTCAAGCCAGGTAACCTTTTTTATCAGCATTATGTAACGGAGCTCCCCTCTAGTATGGCGGTATAGCATGGTGCTTTCAGGCTCGCTTCTACGTATGCCCAATTTCGGAAAGCGTTATTTTAGCACCATGCAATCCTCGGATGCTCCAATTATTTCGTAATCGTTCTCGCTTTGTCAAGAAAATGCTCAGCCGAAAATAACTGCGATATTAAGCTATTTAGGACAACATTTTAGATGGCAGATTTGTTCTTAAATAGTCCAGTGCATGTTCTCCAAGCCATCCCTTGACCAGCTCCTCAGAGTAATGTTTCAGCAGTAGTTCTGCAAAAGCCGGATATTTCCCCGCGTGCTCCAGTCCTCTCACATGGGCCTCGATACCGTCAAAATCAGAGCCGAACATCAAATGTCTTTCGCCACCCAATGAACAAATGTGCTCAATGTGCGGTAACAGATCCTCAGCGTGTACTGTACCCTGCTCTTTCAGAAACATCGTGACAAAGGTCAACCCAATTCGTCCGTTACGGGCAATCAGTGCCCGAATCTGTTCGTCCCGCAAGTTACGGGGATGAGCACATCTCGCAAAGGCGTTCGAATGCGAAGCGATGGGCGGTAAGGCCGCCTCCTCCATCACTTCCCAAAAGCCTTGTAAGGACAAGTGTGATACATCTAGCAGCAGTCCCAGACTATTACACCGATTGACCAAATCACGTCCCTTGCGGGTTAGACCACCACCTCTAAGCTCCATAATGCCATCAGCTGCCCAATTTGCATAATTCCACGTCAGCCCGATCAACCGTATTCCCAATGCATAGCACACATCCGCATAAAACGGGTTTCCTTCCAGCGCATCTACCCCTTCAAGTGAGAGTAAAGCCCAAGGTGACTCTGCATGATTCGTTCCATTACCATCCCAACTCCTTATCTTTCCAGCTTGCTTTTCCACGTCTGTCTGGTGTACTTGCTCCATTTGACGTGCAGCGGACATATTTTTAAGTGCTACCAATTCCTCTCTCCATAGCAAAGGTTTTAACCCGCCTGAGGTAGAAGTCACATGCTGCCTGAACAGTTCAATTTGACGAACCACATGCTCAAATTTTGGCGTACCCAATACCTGTGAAATATATATAGCGAACGTTTGCAACTTTACGTTGCCTTCTAGCAAACGCTCTTTTGTGACATCAAGCGATGAATGACTGAAATCTACCTGCGAATCGAGTTGCATTTTACATAACACGTCGCAGTGAAGGTCAACAACTGGCCAATTCGCTTCAAACTTATCATTCATGCACTATACCCCCATTGGATTAACGCCCACAAATTTATTTTGAAAACCATAGTAACTAAACCACAAAGCAAAAAAGCCCGTTTACAAAACGTAAACAGGCTCAGGCAACTTCCATTTATTATCTTGGCTCTACAATCAGTTTGATCGCAGTTCGATCTTCTCCATCAATAACAATGTCTGTAAAAGCAGGAATACAAATCAAATCCACTCCGCTTGGTGCGACAAATCCCCGGGCAATGGCTACCGCTTTAATGGCTTGGTTTAGTGCACCCGCTCCAATCGCCTGTAATTCTGCATTTCCGCGTTCACGCAGTACTCCTGCGAGTGCGCCTGCAACTGAATTGGGATTGGATTTTGCTGATACTTTTAATACATCCATAGTAAGTACCTCCCCTGGGAATGATGATGGTTTGATTCCACTATTAGATGTTATTCGAGGGTCAGCAAAAAATTCCTGCTTTTTGGTGACAGTTTTCCTTATTCTTTCCTTAAGTAGCTCACAACAAAGTTAATCCATCCGCCATTCGTCTTCTTTAAGCCTGATTTTCTGAATTTTACGGGCTTTCCCATCGTCATCATTGAGCTCTACGCTGATGGCATGAAAGTGCCATTTGCCCATGTCCACTTGAAAGCGTACCGGAAGCTGGGTCTGAAATTTCTGTAATACAGCCTCTTTCTGCATACCAAGCACGCCCTCATAAGGACCTACCATTCCCGCATCTGTCTGATACGCAGTTCCTTGTGGCAAAATCGTATCATCATTACTTTGTACGTGTGTATGTGTTCCTACCACGATTGATGCACGTCCATCCAGATGCCAGCCCATGGCAATTTTTTCGGAAGTGGCTTCAGCGTGAAAATCTACTAGAATATGTTTATGTTTTTTGCGCAGCTCGTCTACAATTTCATCTGCTGCCCGAAATGGACAGTCAATAGCTGGCAAAAAGGTTCTACCTTGCAGGTTAACAATGGCTAGTTCCTTACCTCCACCTTTTACAACAGTGTAACCCCGACCTGGTGTCCCTGGCGGAAAGTTAGCCGGACGGATGATCCGCGGCTCATCATCTATAAAATCAAATATTTCCTTATTGTCCCATGTATGATTGCCCATCGTAATCCCATGAACGCCCCAATCAAAAAACTCTCTGGCGATGGCTTGAGTAATTCCTCTTCCCGAAGCTGCATTTTCTCCGTTCACAATAATAACATGCGGGTTGTATTTTGATTTTAGCGAAGGGAGATTCTCCCTCAGTGCCTTTCTGCCTACACTGCCGACGATGTCTCCAATAAATAATACGTTGATAGAAAACCCTCCCTAGTCTGCCTTACATAATGAAAAGTGGCCCTACAAGCAGCGGCCACTTTTCATTGAAATGCTTTTATTTTGCGTATTCTACCGCACGGGTCTCGCGAATAACGGTAACCTTAATATGCCCTGGATAATCCAGTTCATTCTCAATCGTTTTCGTAATATCGCGGGCCAATCGGAATGCTTCCGCATCATCAATTTTCTCTGGCTGTACCATGACACGAACTTCGCGTCCGGCTTGAATTGCGTATGATTTCTCAACGCCTTCAAAAGATTCGGAGATGCGTTCGAGCTTCTCTAGACGACGGATGTACGTCTCTAGCGTTTCACGCCGCGCTCCCGGTCTTGCTGCTGACAGAGCATCTGCCGCTCCAACCAGCATGGCGATCACTGAAGTCGCTTCGCAGTCGCCGTGATGTGAAGCAATGCTGTTGATAACGACCGGGTGTTCCTTGTACTTCTTCGCCAGTTCCACGCCAATTTCAACGTGTGATCCTTCCACTTCGTGATCCAGCGCCTTCCCGATGTCATGCAGCAAGCCTGCCCGTCTTGCCAGTACAACGTCCTCGCCCAGTTCCCCGGCCATTAGACCTGTCAAGTATGCAACTTCCATCGAGTGCTTCAATACGTTCTGTCCGTAACTCGTACGGAACTTGAGACGTCCCAAGATCTTGATCAAATCCGGATGCAAGCTATGCACACCCACTTCAAAGGTGGCCTGTTCGCCATACTCACGGATTCGTTCGTCCACCTCTTTACGGGATTTTTCCACCATCTCTTCAATACGAGCCGGATGTATCCGTCCGTCCGCTACGAGCTTCTCAAGAGCAGTACGCGCAATCTCTCTACGAATCGGATCAAATCCGGACAATATAACAGCTTCCGGCGTATCATCAATAATGAGGTCGATTCCAGTAAGGGTTTCAAGTGCACGAATGTTACGGCCTTCGCGTCCGATAATCCGGCCTTTCATTTCTTCGTTCGGCAATGTCACAACAGAAACCGTCGTTTCTGCTACATGATCTGCCGCACAGCGTTGGATGGCCAGTGTGATGATTTCACGGGACTTTTTGTCCGCTTCTTCTTTGGCCTGCTGTTCAATTTCCTTAATCATCTGAGCTGTTTCATGACGAACTTCCTGCTCTACGTTGGTCAGAATAATACTTCTTGCATCCTCCATCGTAAGATTAGAAATACGCTCCAACTCAGTTACCTGGCTCTTGTAAATCAAATCAATTTGCTGCTGGGTTTCATCGATTCGTTTCTCTTTGTTGGCCACTTGTTCTTCTTTGCGTTCCAGCGATTCCAATTTTTTATCCAGCGATTCTTCTTTTTGCAGCAATCTTCGTTCCTGTCGTTGAATTTCATTGCGACGTTCACGAGTTTCTTTTTCAGCTTCGGCACGGATGCGATGAATTTCATCTTTCGCTTCCAATACCGTTTCCTTCTTCAGCGCTTCTGCCTCTTTTTTCGCGTTCTCCACGATTTGCGCGGCAGCTTCTTCCGCACTGGAGATCTTAGCTTCTGCAATAGATTTGCGAATAAAATAACCAATCCCGAACCCAAAGAATAACGCGGCTACAGCAACGAGAACGAACCAGATCGCAGTCATCATACTGTTCACCTCCCCGTTGGTTCCTCCAAGGCATTCCTTGGGACTTTTTGAAATTGTCACATTTACTTTGATCGTCAAACTAAGATAACGACTCAAGGTCGCTTCATTTCATATGCACATGCTTTCACACGTACAATTCCGCCTGGCATAGCGGCATCACTTGTTATTTGGCGATGAGAACTTTACCGTGGATTCCGCTTTTTTGGAAGGAAAAAGGGCACTCCACAAATATCGTTTCATATATATTTTATTATTTGACAAATGGCATTGTCAAGGGAATGCAAACATTAGTAGACTACCGTGCAGCTGTCCATATCATAATCAGCTCATCTAGCCAGAAGTTCAGCTACCGTTTTGCAACTTATTCCTCCCAATGCAGTAATTCCTCGTCATCGAAAGCTCCGTCTTGCTCAGCCGCACTGAGATGATTGACCACGCGGCGTGTCATATCCCCCGAATATCCGCGTCTCATAAGAAACGGAAATGTTTTCCTTTTTTTATCCATTATATCACCACGTACCTGATTCCATTTCTTACGTCCAATCGACAATGCACTCTCCCACTCCTCATTGTCAGTGATCACACCTAATGCTTCCCCGATAGAGGCTTTAGAGATGCCCTTCTGACGAAGTTCTTGTCTGATCCACATCTTACCCTTACGTTGGCTTGTTATACGCTGTCTTGCCCACTGACGGGCGTATAAATCATCATCTACAAGCTTCTCCCGTTGCAATCGCACCAATATCTCATCAATAACAGTCTGATCCACTTCCTTTTGCGCTAAACGCTGGGCAATTTCCTGACGTGTACGAGGCTTTTGCCCCAAATAGCGCAGCGCATGTACATAAGCCTGTTGTTTTTCATCTGCCAGAACGATATCTTCTAGTTCTTTTTTGACGAATGACGTTCCTTTGAACATGTTGTACTTGATCATTACATCTTCCAATACAGACAGTGAATATGGACCAAAATGAATGATGTATCTTCCACGGTTGCGTCTCTGCCCCTGCTCCACTCTAGTAATCATCAATTCCTCATGATCTGGAAAAAGTGAAATCCCTTGCTGTTTATCTTCTTCCGAAGTGTATTCATCTTTATCGTCCAACTGCACTATGTTTCCCTCACTTTGAAATTCACGAAAGCAGCCTACGATCACCTGCTACGCAAAAGTTAGATTCTGCTGACAAAGCAGACTTTATTTGATGCAAAAATGCCCTGCACAACTGTGCAGGGCATCAGAATTATGCTATTCAAACGGACTGTACCGTAATCCCCGGCTACAGTTCACATGACAGATCAAAAGCGAAGTCTCAGGCAAGCTTATTCAAGCTCCAGCAATTCCTGTTCTTCCTTGGCCTCCTGCGCCAACTCTTCTTCTGTCGGTGGAGCAATTGTTGTAATCAAATTACTGGCCACCCGGATTTTTTGCTCGATCGTACTAGCAATGTTCGGATTTTCCTTCAAAAATTGCTTTGCATTCTCACGTCCCTGACCAAGGCGCTCGCCTTCGTAGGAATACCAAGCTCCGCTCTTGTCGACAATGTCATGCTCCGTACCGATGTCAATCAGGCTTCCTTCTTTGGAAATACCCTCACCGTACATAATATCCACTTCGGCCTGACGGAAAGGAGGCGCAACTTTGTTCTTCACGACTTTAATACGTGTGCGGTTACCCACGATGTCGTTACCCATTTTCAAGCTTTCGATACGACGAACATCCAAACGTACCGTAGAGTAAAACTTCAAAGCACGTCCACCTGGTGTAGTTTCAGGGTTACCGAACATAACACCTACTTTTTCACGGAGCTGGTTGATAAAGATAGCAATGGTTTTCGATTTATTAATGGCTCCAGACAGCTTACGTAATGCCTGTGACATCAAACGCGCTTGAAGACCGACATGGGAATCTCCCATTTCGCCTTCAATCTCTGCCTTCGGTACAAGTGCCGCTACAGAGTCTATGACGATAATATCCACTGCCCCACTACGCACAAGAGCTTCGGCAATCTCCAATGCCTGCTCACCTGTATCTGGTTGCGATAGTAACAACTCATCAATATTGACACCCAGCTTGCTCGCATACGACGGATCAAGCGCATGCTCGGCATCGATAAAGGCGGCTTGTCCGCCTGTTTTTTGCACCTCTGCGATAGCATGAAGAGCTACTGTCGTTTTACCGGATGATTCCGGTCCATATACTTCAATAATCCGGCCTCTTGGAAAGCCGCCCGTTCCTAACGCAATATCCAAAGCAATCGAACCACTGGGGATTGTTTCCACTTGCATGTGGGTAGACTCACCCAACTTCATAATGGAACCTTTACCAAATTGCTTTTCTATTTGACGGAGCGCCATATCCAGCGCAGCACGACGATCTGACAATAAACTCACATCCTTCATTGTTTGTACTTTAATAATACCTTGTTTTGACACGCTTGCCAAGCATTTTTTCGAACATACATTCGTTTTTTTATTTCCCACAACTCTCTTCTATAATTAAACCTTTCTCATAAAACGAAAAAAGAACCGCTGGCAAAAAGCTTTGCAACGGTTCTTCCGATAAGGAGATTATATCATGAATATCTATCTAAAACAACTCATCGATAATTAAGAGAGTTTCTCGTTCTCTACCAATCGACGCCACAATCTGTACAAGATAGCTTTGACGGATCGCAAGCGAATGGTCTCACGGTTACCGCTTAAATTTAGCTCATATACCTCCGTTTCCTTGTCACGCTGAGCAATACCAATATACACCAGACCGACTGGCTTCCGCTCGGAATATCCGGGCCCAGCTACACCAGTAACGGAAAGTCCGAAATCACTGTCCATAATCATTCTTGCCTGCTCCGCAAGCACAAGGGCTACTTCCTTACTCACTGCGCCTGGCGCATGATCGCCTTCCAAATAATCATAGGGCACATTGAGCAATTTCATCTTCATTTCATTGGAATAACACACGATTCCACCTTGAAACATAACAGCACTGCCAGGTATAGAAGTGATGTGTTCCATCAGCATACCGCCTGTACAGCTTTCCGCCGCACTCACA
Source organism: Paenibacillus sp. JJ1683 (assembly GCF_053006485.1). NCBI lineage: Bacteria > Bacillati > Bacillota > Bacilli > Caryophanales > Paenibacillaceae > Paenibacillus > Paenibacillus sp. JJ1683. The sequence continues at coordinate 2,261,503 of NZ_CM129820.1, read as the reverse complement.
GTGAGTCCGCGTTTGGCCATTAAATCTACAATCACCTTCTCCAGCGTAACATCTTCACTTGCATACATATATTCGGAAAGACGTTGTTGAATTTGTACTTCCGTAGCCGTTAGCTTAATTAAAGCTTCACTCTCACTGGCCGCCTTGGTGGATATACGGATCGTAACTTCCCCTTCCTTGGCATAAGGAGCAATCGTGGGGTCCGTCTGGGATTGGATCAGATCTAGCAAGCGAGTTTCAAGAGCTGACTCACCGATCCCTGCAAATTTTAGCATTTTCGAATAAATCGGCATCTCCTCACCGCTCAATGCCTGCTGAAGCAACCATGGTTTGGCATGATTTGCAAACATAGGTTTAAGCTCCTTAGGCGGTCCGGGCAAAACCACATAAAATTTACCGTCCTGTGCAATTGCATCCCCTATAGCTAAACCTGTCTCATTTTCAAGCGGAGTGGCTCCTTCAATAGAAAGCGCCTGCCGGCGGTTATTCTCGGTCATTTCGACCCCGCGGTTCCGGAAAAACTGATCAAGCTTGTCCATGGCAAGACGATCTATCTGCAATTTCCGCCCCAATACAGCCGCTATCGCATCTTTTGTCAAATCGTCCTGAGTTGGTCCCAGCCCACCAGAAAACAAAATAATATCCGCACGCTTCTGAGCAAGTCGTACCGCTTCCTGAAGTCGATCCATGTTATCGCCAACTACAGTCTGAAAATATACATCAATGCCGATTGTAGCTAGCTCTTGTGATAAATATTGGGCATTTGTATTTACTATTTGTCCAAGTAATAACTCTGTTCCTACTGCAATGATTTCAGCTTTCATCAATTCGTCCTCCTATGATGCGTATATTGTGGGAATTATGTAAAGAAACAGCAATAAGTTAAGTCCCTATTGCTGTTTCCATAAGATTTATCCTGTTACACTTTAGAGGAGCTCAGCAAATGGATATTCTTTACAAAGTAATCAATACCCGAATAAATGGTGATTAACACAGCTGCCCATATCGCTATTAAATCAAACGGAATACCCAGAAAAACAAACGGGAAATTATTAATGAGCAGTGCTACAATAGCAACGATCTGGATGATCGTCTTTAATTTCCCCCAATTGCTTGCAGCAACCACAGAGCCATCCAATAAAGCGATCTGTCTTAGACCCGTAACCGCAAACTCACGACTGACAATCACAACGACAACCCATGAATCAATTTTTCCCATTTCTACCAAAGAAACCAAAATAGCAGTTACCAACAGCTTATCAGCAAGGGGGTCCAACAGCTTGCCCAAATTGGTGACCATATTATTTTTACGAGCCAAATATCCGTCAAGGCCGTCTGTGCTGGCTGCTACAAGGAAAATAATAGCCGCAATCAGCTGATTATACGGCAGCTTGAAAGCACCGATCTCAATCGGTGGCGGATAAAAATCAAAATCCACCAGCAAAGCCAGCATCATCACCGGGATAAGGCAAATCCGCGTTATTGTAATTCTGTTGGGTAAATTCACAACACACTCTCCCCTGATTATCGTACTTGATTACAAATGGCAGCTTTCGGATTGAAATCAATCCTATGTAAAATCGCTTTCGACGAGCGTTATACACCTTAATGTCTGCATTTTCGTTACAAGTATAATATGGCGCAAAACGCATGTCAAAATAACCTGCTGCACATCAAGCAACGTTTAGTCCTACAAAATCTATGAGAGAAAACGTCTTATTTCATGTTTGTAAATTGAAGCTCCAACGGCAGATCAGCTTTCCGCAGCAATTGAATAATGGCCTGTAGGTCATCCCTGTTTTTTCCAGTTACTCGAATTTGATCACCTTGAATCTGACTTTTCACTTTTAGCTTGGAATCCCGAATAAGGATATTAATTTTTTTGGCGTTATCCTGATCAATTCCCTGCTTAAGAGAAAGACGCTGACGCACTGAACCTAAAGAGGCTGGTTCCAATTTTCCAAATTCCACATTTTTAAGGGATAGACCTCGTTTGACCATTTTAGATTGCAAAATATCAATCACCGCATTCAGCTTGTATTCATCTTCCGATGCAATCGTAAGAGCATCTTTCTCAAGCTTGAGGCTACTTTTGCTCCCCTTGAAATCAAATCTCGTTTCAATTTCACGCTCCGTCTGATGAACCGCATTTGTTAACTCCTGCATATCCATTTTGGAGACGATATCAAATGAATTTTCTGAAGCCATCGTTTCACTTTCCTTTCCACAACAAAGTTCAATATCTAATTATAGGCTAGTCATTTACAAAAATCCAATAATCCGTTCACTAAAAAGGCGTTCTTGCCAGTTCCCCGACAAAAACGCCTTTATTTACAATTACAGTTTAACATTTCTAATAGTGACTTCGTGTTGGATTTCTAAACATATCCAAAATTCCAAGCACAATGTGAGCAAGACCAAAGCCTAATATGCCATAGCCCCATGCATTCGGTGTTAGATAATAGCCCAGTAAACTGACAATAATCCCGAGCCCAGTCACAATCCAGCTGACGGTCATAACGTATACACCTCACTTTGCGGAAAATGAAATGACTGACTTTCCAAGAATTACAGTCATTAGTATTTCCCCGCAACAAGGCGTTTATTCACCATCAGTAGTTGTACTAGAATCTGTCCCACTTTGTGTAGTATCCGTACTACCATTTGTCGTCGTATCCGTTGAGCCCGTCACCCCAGTACTCGCTCCAGTGGAAGAAGCTTCCCCTTGCTGTATCAACACCCGAGTCGTCGATTTATTATCGGTTATCGGTTGGCCGGCGACGGAAATATCCGTGGCAGAAGACCGTCCTGATTTGATATATAAGCCTTCAGGACCGATATCGAAAGACATGGCATCTCCACTTTTAGTCATACCATAGCTCAGCTTTTCTCCACGGGAATTTTGTCCCTTGTACACCTCAAGCCAGCTTTCGCCCGTTGCTTTAATATCAACCTTGACCGTGGCCCCCGTTGCACTGGAGACTTTGAAGATCGTCGTCTTGCCTTGCTTACCATCCTGAGCCACAGTTACTCCCTGCGCTGGCGTAGTCGTATCCGGCTGCTGACCAGGATTTGGAGTAGTCGCATCTGTAGTTCCCGTACCACCTGGCTGGGTTTCCCCGGTTTTTCCCGTATCAGGGGTCTGCCCGCCAGCACCATTTGGTGCCGTTGTCTGACCATTATTCGGTGTCGTAGTTGTATTTGGAGTAGACGTGTTTGGTGTCGTACTTGGCGTTGTGTTAGGTGTTGTACTTGGTGTTGTACTTGGTGTTGTAATCGGCGTTGTATTTTCTGCTGTTTTTGGAGTGGAATGGTTGTTACTCACCCAATAAGCATAAATAACCCCAACAATGAGAACTAGAAAAAGCCACATTAACGCTGTAGGCAACCATTTAAGATTGCCAATCGTCGCGGGACGGCTGGAGCGTTTTTGTGTAACAGGCTCCATGACTGCTTCCGGTTCAGGTTCAGGCACATTGCTTTGGTGCCCTTCCAGAAGCTCATCGGGATTCAACCCAACCGTTTCGGCGTATGTTTTAATAAAAGCTCTGACATAAAAGCTTCCCGGCAGCACTTTGTAATCGCCCGTCTCAATGGCTTCCAGATAACGTTTGCGTATCTTCGTCATTTCCTGAACATCGTCAAGGCTCAATCCTTTTTGCAGCCGGGCCTCCTTTAATTGCTGACCCAGTTCTGACATGTCATCATCTCCTTGTGTAATTACACTTATTTAAAGATCTTCTGTATAACTGGCTGTAAAGGTATCATAAATAATTTCCTCAGCCGGATTATTGCGAAGTTCAATAATGATATTGAAATCGTCAAAGCTGTATCCCGATTCACGCACAAATACATCAGGATGCTCAATCACTTTGGTACTTGGCATGCTCATAATTTCCTGAAGCAGGTGATAATGTCTTTCATTGGATCGAATGGTACTCACAATGCCGTCAATAATAAACACATTGTTGGGATTCATTTCTTCCTCAGAAAGCTGACTGCGTACCGTCTGTCGTAATAACGTCGACGACACAAAAGTCCAACGCTTCATTGCACATACACTACTGGCAATAATGGATTCCGTTTTACCAACACGCGGCATTCCGCGAAGACCGATTACCTGATTGCCATCCCTCTTTAATACTTCACCCAAAAAATCGACCAGCAACCCAAGCTCATCACGTGTAAAACGGAAAGTTTTACGATCATCCGAATCCCGATCGATGTAACGGCCGTGTCTTACTGCCAATATATCGACCAGTCTCGGAGCACGTAAGGCCGTGACTGTAATGTTGCTGGCTTTTTTCAACGTATCTCCGAGAATGCGTATTTTCTCGTCATCGTCTGTTTCGAGAAGCATCCCCCGTCTTTCGCCTTCAACACCGTTAATCGTCAGTATATTAACCCCCAGAATACCAAGCATGGAAGCAATGTCCCCCAGCAGTCCGGGTCGATTTTTATGTATCTTGTATTCCATGTACCACTGTTTTGTCTCTTCCGTCACGTTAGCACCTCATTCACATTCAAACCGTCAACAATGCCAAATCAAAGCCTTATTGTATCATAAGATAGCATCATTCGACAAAACCCAATTATTGAAATTCGATAGGCTACAGTGTGTTGTAAGCCTCAATCACGTTTATGATATATAAATTACAATGGAATTACAAGAACAGCTCTGTAACCATTACAGAAAAGCCCCCCAAAAGGGAGCTTTTCATGTTGGTTCCTACTTATGCGTTGCTCTTAGCTAATTTAACCATTAGCCGGGCGATGGTGTGACGTTCGTCCTCATCGGCAACTCCCCACAGTTCTTTCAGTGCGCGGTTGGAATGGTTAGCTGGATCGACCTTCTCATCCAGAAAATCACCGATTTCGTAAGCAAGCTCCGCAATGGTATCTTGACTGATTCCCAGCTTCTCTGCTTGCTCTACACGCTGACCAAGGAACTTTTTCCAAACATCAAAATTCTGAACAACTGTTGACATACTTAAATCCTCCTTAGATGATTCAGATTTAAAATCAACAGTTGTAATATGCTCTTCACAGACGCTTACTATACTGGTGGATTCCTCCAAGCGCTGTTTTCCTTACGTCACCCATCCTCCGTTAGGACTTATGACCTGGCCATTAATATAACCTGACTCAGGAAGCGCAAGAAAATAAACCAGGGACGATATTTCATCAGGCCGTGCCAATCGTCCAGCAGGGATTTCTTCTTCCAAACTGTTAATTTCGCCTGCATCCAAGTGATCCAACATCGACGTGTCTACCGCCCCTGGAGCCACAGCATTCACTGTTACGCCAGAAGGCGCAACCTCTTGAGCCAGTGCTTTAGTGAAAGCGTTAATGCCTCCCTTGGTAGTGGAGTACAATACCTCGCACGAAGCTCCACATATGCCCCACACAGACGAAACATTCACAATACGGCCATAGCGTTGGGAAATCATATGCGGCATAAAAACCTGCGTACACAAAAAAGTTCCCTTAACATTCACGGCCATCACTTCGTCCCATTCCTCTTCCGATACATCTGAAAGCAGCCCATAATGTGATAATCCAGCATTATTCACTAGAATATCTGGCTTCATTCCGTGATTATCCAGCTTTTCCCGCATACGTTCAATCTGCTCCTTACTCCGCAGATCGGCTGAAACAGTCATTACCTTGCCTGAATAAGTCATACAACGACGAGCAACTTCATTTGCTTTTTCATGGGACTTCATGTAGTGAATGACCACATTCATCCCTACTGCTGCAAAACGTTCGGCAATAGCCGCACCAATTCCACCACTTGCTCCTGTAATCAGCACAGTCGTATCGCCAATAGCCTTTAACTCTCCGCCCTCGGTGGTCATCGGTTCCCTCTCCCTGGACATTACGGACTCACCACCAGCGATATTGCCATTTGATCCCACTTTATATGATCTTTCAGACGACGGTTTACATCCTCAAGCGTGATACTTTCATAAACCGGAAGCAATTGAAAAAAATCACTGCCGCGGAAGCGATGTCTTGTAAACTCATGCGCAATATTTTCGGGAGAATTGAGAGTGCGTAGATAACCGCCGATCTTCTTTTTGCGCGCTCGTTCAAAATGTTCTGCTGCAAACCCCTGCTTCTGAATAGACTCTACCTCTTCTCGTATCCTAGCCAACAGCCGATCAGGGTCTTTGGTATCCCCGCCGATCGCAGAAAATGCATACTGTTGCGTACTATTGTACTCATGGCCAAAACTGTCCGAAATCAGGTCCTCATCGTAGAGCTTCTGATATAGCTGTGTACTGGAACCAAACAAGAGATCAAGCATCAGCTTGGTTTCCAGATCATGACGTAGCAAAGCTTCTCCCGTTAGACCTACTTCAGCCTCCTTGAATCCAAACAGCAACTTTGGCAAAGAAACAGCCAGCTTTACCTCATGACGCGGCTCTGCAACCGTTGTGGGTTCATCATCGAAAATCCGCTCGATCTCCCCCTGCGGCTTATAGTCCTTTTTCGCCTGATTATTACGTACCAATTCGATTACTTCGGCTGGATCCACTCCACCTACTACAAAAAGAATCATATTACTTGGATGGTAAAAAGCTTCATAGCAACTGTACAACGTTTCCTTCGTAATCGTACTGATGGATTGAATAGTACCTGCTATATCAATATGCACCGGATGGACCTTGTACAATGCCTCAATCAGACCAAAGTAACTCCGCCAGTCGGGGTTATCTTCATACATATTGATTTCCTGGCCTATAATGCCTTTTTCCTTCTCCACATTTTCATCTGTAAAGTAAGGATGCTGAACAAAATTGACTAGTGTGGTCAAATTCTCTTGAATGCGTTCGGTTGCCGAAAACAGATATACAGTCTGATCAAAGCTCGTAAATGCGTTCGCCGATGCTCCATTAGAGGAAAAGGTAGCAAAAATATCGCCTTCGGGCTCTTCAAACATTTTATGCTCCAAAAAATGAGCTATGCCATCCGGCACCTTGACGGACTGTTGACCTTCTACCCGGAAATGATTATCAACCGAGCCATATTTAGTTGCAAATGTGGCATACGTCTTCTGAAAGCCCGGTTTGGGCAACACATAAACGTGCAAGCCATTATCCATTACTTCATAGTACAGCGTCTCCTGCAAGTGCTCATACGATATATGCTCCAACGCTATTCCCCCTTCTGGTCTCTCAAGAAATAAATAGTGTCCAGTCGGAACGTCCGGGCGGCATCCTGAACATCCTGCACCTTGACTGCCTCCACCTGGCTCAGCAGCTCCTCTACCGTCCGCTCTTTGCCGGAAAGCTGTCTGTTAAAATCATAGGCAATCATCTCAAAAGCGGAGTCCTGCATTTCCTTTAGCAAGTTGCGTATCATTGCCTGCGTTTGGGTCATTTCCAGCTCGGTAATTGCTCCATTTTGTGTATCTTCCAGTTGCTTGCGGATAATAGTAACCGCTTTTTCATAATTAGGAATTTCGATACCGGATTGTATTGTGCCAATGCCTTTATGCCCGTCATAGCGTGACGAAGCATAATACGCCAAACTCTCCTTCTCCCTCACATTGACAAACAGCTTTGAATGCGGATACCCACCCAGAACGCCATTGTACATTAATGCAGAAGCATAACGTTCATCGCCATACGTAATAGAGGTTCGTAGCCCCATGTTGAGCTTGCCTTGGTTTACATCAAGACGCTCTACTATAGTTTGAACATCACGTTCTACCGATTTGGGCTGTTCAGGTACATATCCCGTTTCCGTCGAGCGGTTTAATTGAAAATAGCGATCCACAAACTTTTCAACTTCTTCCAGCGTGGTATCTCCCACGACGTATAAATCCATGCTGGCATTATTCAGCCAGTCTCCATAAGCCTCATACAAATTTTGTGCATTTATGCTGTCCAGATCTGATCGTTGACCAAGAGGATGCAGACGATAAGGCTCATCTTTGCACATCTCCTCCATACAACGCTCCCCAGCATAACGTATTTTATCGTTAACTATAGATTCCAGCTTCTTACGAACATTTTCTCGTTCCTGCTGTACATATCCCGTTTGAAATGCACCGTTTTCCAATGCAGGTTTCGTCAGAACCTCTCCAAGGAAAGAAAACGAACGATCCAGCAAACTATCCGGACTGCTTACAAAGTTGTCATTAATTGTATCCATGCGAAATTGCACGATCTGATAATCTCCACGTTTATATACATCGAATCCAAAACCCGCACCATACAATTGTTCTAACTGCTCTCTAAATTGTGTAGTCTGCGGATACGATTCTGTACCCCGTCGCAGAACGAAAGGTACCAGTCCCACACGAGTTACAGTTTCCTCACGTAGCGGAGTACCTACATACAACGATATGGCGAACGTCTTAAAGCGCTTGGTGGGCAGTACATGAATCCTTAGTTGTCTGCGTGTGCCACGCTCGAAACCTGTTTTGTTCAAGTCCAAAACTCCTTTGTGACGTCAATTTGCGTCTAGCCTTTGATTAGCAATAGCTACTGTACATCTTTTTCCTGTAAAGAGGTAAAGTGTACCAATCTTTATTCTAACCATGCAAAAGCCAAGAAGCAACCGGAGACAAGCTCCCGGCTGCTTCGGCGTTTTACATGCAGAAAATATGTTCCCCGATGGTTTTCACCTGCGGACGGCTCCAAATCCATTTGGAGGTAGCTGTTTTAGGGTTAAAATAATATAGACATCCTCCGCTTGGGTCCCAGCCGTTCAGGGCTTGACGTACCGCCTTTTGTGCAGTCTCATTCGGCGTGAGCCAGATTTGGCCGTCTGCTACAGCAGTGAAAGCCCCCGGCTGGAAGATTACCCCAGACGGTGTATTTGGAAAACTTGGCGACTTGACCCTGTTCAAAATAACAGCCGCCACGGCAACTTGTCCTTCAAACGGCTCACCACGGGATTCACCATAGACCGCATTGGCCATGATTTTAAGATCGTTTTCAGACAGTCCCATGGTGTTGGCTGATCCCATCGTTTCCTCATTTTGATCAGATTTATCGTTTTTGTTCGCTGCCTGTCCCTGATCAGAACCTTGATTATTACGATGCATAGGCGTTTCCGTCGGCTTCCAGTGTGGAGTAGCATTCACCAGCTTTAATTTGGTTTTCGCACCAACCACTCCATCGGGTCTGATACCAAACTCCTTTTGAAAACCCTTTACAGCCTTTAGTGTACTGCTGCCAAAATGGCTGTCCACTTTTCCGCCAAAAAAACCCAGCAGCTTCAATCGTGATTGCAGTTCATATACATCCTGGCCATAAGAGCCAAAATCAACCGCTTCTGAACTGAATGTCGGCTGAACAGGCTGCGGCGCTGTTACTTTCTGCTGCGTGCTTGGCGACTCTACTCGCTGCTGTACAGAGTCGTTTTTAAAAAGTCCCGTGTACGTAATAGCCGAGGCTGCGAGGATACCCGTGCAAATCCAGACCATTGTTTTTTTCATATGCTGCGCTCTACCTTTCTTTTGTGGGATTAACAGGATGGCTACGTTTATTATGACAAGCTCCGCTAGAAGCTATTCACCCTTTTAATCTTCTTTGAGCAGGCAGTTCCACACCTCAAAAAAACATCACAAAAAAACGCTATTTGCGTGCATGGAGTTGTCATATTTAACAACTCATCATGCGTACAAACAGCGTTTAAGTGGAATGCTGATAAAAGATAATGCTCAGGAGCTAACTTTATTTTGCTGATATTGTTCCATTGAGATAAGTACCTCACGAGGCTTACTTCCCTCGTAAGGACCGATGACACCGCGGGCTTCCATGGAGTCAATCAGTCGGGCAGCACGTGTATAACCGATCCGCATACGGCGCTGAAGGAGCGAAACGGAAGCTTGTTTAGCCTCCAAAATGATGTTGACAGCCTGATCATACAGCTCATCCAGCATTTCATCCGCATCAGTGGATACCTCTTCCACCTCAGGCACAAGCGTTTCATCATACTGAGCTTCACCCTGTTCACGCACATAGTTAACAATGTTTTCCACTTCCTGATCACTCATAAACGCTCCCTGAACGCGGACTGGTTTGGAAGCCCCCATCGGCATGAACAGCATGTCACCACGTCCAAGCAGTTTCTCAGCACCGCCCATATCCAGTATGGTGCGGGAATCCACCTGCGAAGAAACGCCGAAAGCAATACGTGAAGGAATATTGGCTTTAATAACCCCTGTAATTACATCAACCGAAGGTCTTTGTGTTGCAATAATCAGATGGATGCCTGCTGCACGCGCCATTTGGGCAAGTCGCGCAATCGCATCCTCCACATCTCCTGCAGCAACCATCATTAAATCTGCCAGCTCGTCCACAATAACGACAATGTAAGGCAGAAATGCATCCGGGTTATCCTTCATCAAATTGTTGTAGCCCTCAATATTACGGGTGCCTGATTTGGAAAACAACTCATACCTTTTTTCCATTTCAACTACGATTTTCTTCAATGCCAGTGAGGCACGCTTGGGATCAGTCACGACCGGAGCCAATAAATGGGGGATTCCGTTGTACACGTTCAACTCCACCATCTTGGGATCAACCATCAGAAATTTCACCTCATCTGGCTTCGCTTTGTACAAAATACTCGTGATAATCCCATTGATACACACCGATTTACCCGAACCCGTAGCTCCAGCTACAAGCAGATGGGGCATCTTAGCTAAATTACCAACAATCGTTTGTCCTGCAATATCACGGCCAAATGCAATGGACAAATTGGAAACTGATTCCTGGAAAACTGTCGTTTCCATTACCTCACGCATGGTTACGATAGAAACTTCATTATTCGGAACTTCTATTCCTATGGCGGACTTGCCGGGAATAGGTGCCTCCATACGGATATCCTTTGCAGCAAGCGCAAGTGCAATGTCATCCGTCAGACTTACAATCCGGCTAACCTTCACGCCAATGTCCGGTTGGATTTCATAGCGTGTGACGGCTGGGCCACGTACAACCTCCAGCACTTTCGCCCGAACACCGAAGCTTTCCAGCGTGGCCTCCAGCTTGCGTGCTGTTTGCATGTAATCCTTTTGTCCCATACCTTTGCCTGCATTTTGCGGTTTGGCAAGCAAACGGAACGATGGAAGCTTGTACGGCTTAGGCGGTGGTGGAGCTGGAATAGCTACATTGTTCCCTTCAGCTTCTTCGCCTGTCAATCCATTAGCAATCGTCTGAGCCAGTTCCTGAGCTTCTTCTGATGTCCCATGGATCGTTGCCGAATCATTTATATTTATATTCGTATTCGCATCGGCATCCATAAAATTACTATCCAGAGGTTCATCAATGGAATCGTTCCGCACTCCACCTGTCAGGGAGTCTTCAAGTTCAGCCTCTGATCTTTTTTCCTCATTTTTCACTTGTTCGAAGAAGTCCCTAATGATTGGCGATCTTTTTACCGGAATTGAGGCTTCCTGCTCAGCGTGTTCGATTACGTCAGACAGCTCTTCTCCCTGATTGCCATTTCTCCACTGAGGCTGCGCGTCACCAGCCTCATATAGAAGATCATGTTCATCTTCATCCGCATGTGCAGTTTGCTCTTCCTTGTCCGCCTTATCTGTATTTTTAAGGCCAAACAACTGAAAGAAAATTGGCTGCTTGCGTGCTGGAGGCTGCATTTCATCAAAATCATCATCCATATCCTCTTCATAGGCAGGAATAGGCTCAGATTTGGGTTTTCTATTTCCACTGCCTTTGCTAGATGCAGAAAGCGGAGTGGCTTTACCAGTCCATTTTTTCCGCACGCTTCCCCCGGCTGTCAGTAGCTTGGTCTTTACAATCCTCACTAAATCCACATAAGACAGCTGGGTCATCAGCATAAAACAAATGACGAACATGACAATCATGATCAGCTTAGCTCCTGTGAGACCAAACAGCCACAACAGAACGGTAAGCTGTAATGCGCCAACGTAGCCCCCGCTAATATCCTTATTCAGCATCGAGGTATGGCCTTGCTGATCAGGCGACAGCAACTGCTCACGCATATCTATATGTATCTGGCTCATCACTCCGCCCGGCTGAAGCGCGTTAATCGGTCCCAAACGCTGCTCCATAGATGAAATAGAACTCATAAGTGTAAAGGCAAATACCAACAACAGCAAACCCGTCTTCCGTGAGTTCCACTGGTTCGGCCACTTGCGGTGAATCATCACCATCAGACCATAATAAATGCCAATCAGGGGAATCACAAAATAGAATTTCCCCAGTACAAGCCCAAACATCTTGGATAGCGACCGACCAACTGCCGCTTCACCCGATAACGCAATGACCGCCAATGTAATCAGCACAATGCCGTAAATTTCATATTTTAAAACTCCGCCAAATATGGCTTTCTTTTTTCTTTTTCTTCTTCTGGACATACAAGGTCACCCCCCAGAAGAATATTATACCACGTCACTCGCTATCCGCACATATGTTCTTTTTCAGCAGCAAATGACCTATTTCTGTACTATTCGACAGCTTCTATGACCACTCAATGATCTGACCTGGTCCATAACGAGGATTGAGGTAGGCATCCAATGGACAGTCCAAGAGCCTTACTATGATCCCCCGACGACTTTCAAGCGGCTGTACCTGCATAAGCAGACCATCTACCCGGACCTCTACAAGCTCCTCTGCCTCCTTCCACATACCTTCCCACACCAATTCCATTGGCATTACAGTATATAGTGTCATTGGGGCAGCTCCTTGCTGTGCTCACTTGAAAGGGTTCCTGTAGGGGTGCCTGTGGCATTGGGCGAAAAAGGTGCATAAGGGGGCTGCTGTGGAGTCCCTGTCATGCCGTTCTGCTGACGGCGCGTCTCAATGATGGTATTCAACTGTTTCAGCGCCTCTCCTATACCACCAACCGCATCCATCAAACCGTATTTTACTGCATCAATTCCTCCGACCGCTGTACCAATGTCGCGGTTTAATTCACCAGTTTTGAACATCAGTTCCTTAAACCGCTCTTCTGTAATGCGAGAATGAGAAACGACGAAGCGGACGACACGCTCCTGCATTTTTTCCATATATTCAAAAGTCTGTGGGACTCCGATGACCAGGCCGCTCATACGAATTGGATGAATGGTCATCGTCGCACTCTCGGCAATATAAGAATACGTAGAAGATACAGCAATCGGCACACCGATGCTATGTCCACCCCCTATAACAATGGTCACTGTTGGTTTACTCATCGATGCGATCATTTCTGCAATAGCCAGTCCTGCCTCTACATCACCACCAACTGTATTCAGCAAAATCATTAATCCTTCGATACGTGGGTTTTGCTCTGCCGCTACCAACTGCGGAATAATATGCTCATATTTTGTTGTTTTGTTTTGAGGCGGTAAGATGAGGTGTCCTTCAATCTGACCGATAATCGTCATACAAAAAATATTGGACTCGCTTCCGGGCATGGAGGTTTGACCCAGCTGCTGTAAAGCCTCCATAGCAGGTAAAACGGGTCTTTGTCCAACCTCTGGTTGTTCTGGCGCTTCCGTTTCCTCGTTGCCAGAAGATAAATTGCTGTAATGTTCCATATGGGTGATCTTCCTTTCGCTATACGCATCTATGTGCCCCGTCTTCACCCTATAGTATGGGATGGAAATGGAATATTTTATACCCACCTCCATGCCTTTCCTCGACTCTAAAATCAAAAAAAGCCTCTCTTTCCGCGGAAACCGTCCAATATTTCCTGCGGGAAGAGAGGCGACTGTGTGCCTGTGACTTAAGTTTTTAATTCAAGTTTTTGAACATATTTCAATCGAATCACACTTCCATTATAATTGGCAGAATCATCGGTCTGCGACGAGTTTGCTCATACAAGAAGCGACCCAGTGCATCCTTGACATTTGTCTTCAGGGAAGCCCATTCATTTACATTTTCACTCATGAGCTTATGCAGTGTACTTGAAACAATACGATTTGCTTCATCTAGCAAACCTTCTGATTCACGAACATACACGAAACCACGGGAAATGATATCTGGGCCTGACTTAATCGTGCCATCTTGCTTGCTCAGTGTGACAACCACTACCAAAATACCGTCCTGTGACAACAATTTGCGGTCGCGCAACACGATATTTCCTACATCTCCTACACCTAGTCCATCGATCAGTACGTTACCTGCTGTAACTTTACCAGCTCTGCGTGCTCCGCCATTCTGAATTTCAATGACTTCACCGATATCCGTGATAAAGATATTTTCAGGCTCGATACCTACTCCTTCAGCCAGAAGAGCGTGACGACGTTGCATTCTGAACTCACCGTGAATTGGCAAGAAGAATTTTGGTTTCATCAGATTCAGCATCAGCTTGAGTTCTTCCTGGCTGCCGTGTCCAGAAACGTGGATACCAGGATTAGCTGCGCTGTAGTATACATTGGCACCCAGACGGAACAGCTCATCAATAGTGCGTCCAACATATTTTTCATTACCTGGTACCGGAGTAGCTGCGATGATCACTGAGTCCCCTGGAAGAATATCTACCTTACGATGCGTAGAACGAGCCATTCTTGTCAAAGCGGACATCGGTTCACCTTGACTACCTGTGCAGAGAATAACTACGCGATCCGCTGACATTTTGCCAACTTCTTCAGGCTCAATCAGCATTCCATCTGGAATTTCCAAGTAGCCCAAATCAGAAGCAATACCTACGACATTAACCATGCTGCGACCAATCACCGTTACTTTGCGTCCGGTTGCCTCAGCAGCATTAATGACCTGCTGAATGCGATGTACGTTCGAAGCAAAAGTGGCTACGACCACACGCTGTCTCGACTTGCGGAAAATATCTTCCAACACAATGCCAACGCTCTTTTCCGAAGGTGTAAAGCCCGGTTTTTCGGCATTGGTACTGTCTGACAATAGAGCCAATACGCCACGTGTGCCAATCTCAGCCATACGCTGCAAATCTGCATATTGTCCGTTCACCGGAGTATGATCAAATTTGAAGTCTCCTGTATGAACAACAGCGCCTTCAGGAGTATCAATGCAAACACCTACTGAATCAGGAATACTATGGTTGGTTTTGAAGAATGTTACTTTCAATGTGGAGCCCAGTTTGATTTCGGAATCAGCATTGATCAAAATACGTTTGGTTTCACCAAGCAGATTCGCTTCCTTCAGCTTGTTTTCCACCAGTCCCAGCGTCAATTTGGTACCATATACAGGTACATTCAAATGTTTCAGCACGTAAGGCAAACCGCCAATATGGTCCTCGTGACCATGAGTCAGCACAATGCCTCTTACTTTGTCGCGGTTCTCTGTAAGGTAGGAAATATCAGGAATAACGATATCGATGCCAAGCATGTCCTCTTCCGGAAATTTCAGACCGGAATCCACCACGACGATGTCATTGCCGTATTGAACGACATACATATTTTTCCCGATTTCACCGACGCCGCCCAAAGCGAAAATCATCAATTTATCGTTGTTTGTTTTTTTAGACAAATGAATCTAAACCTCCTATGGTAGTTGGACGTCGTACCTTGATTTGTTATTTAATTTTCAAAAAAATACCGCACCCAGTCACTTGACCCCATTATACATGATTAAAATACGAAAAAACAAGTCATCCTGTTCGTTACGCTAGGTTTCCCATTGCCTTCCCAAACCATAAGTAAGTGTCATTTTATCTACATACCTGATTAACAGCATAGCAAAAAGGACGTTCTATAAGAACGCCCTTCATGCCAGAGGACCTTGTCAGACAATAACCGAGTCGGTGTTGCACCTACCGACTGCCCTTAACAAGGGTACTCCTTATATTTATAAACATCTTACAGCTATTTCTTTTTAGCGGGTAAATAAATTCTTAATAAACTTCGCTTCATCTTCGGTAGGAGGAATAAGCGGCAACCGAACTGAACCTACCTTAATCCCTCGTAATTCTAATGCATACTTTACAGCCACCGGATTAGGTAGAGGATGAGGACAGCCGAACATGCCCTTAAAAATTGGGAACAACTGCTGATGCAGTTTGGCTGCCTCCTGCGCGCGTCCCCCTACAAATGAATCCAACATCCGCTTCATTTCTGCACCTACCACGTGGCTCGCTACGCTGATAATGCCATAAGCACCTACAGCCATGGCTGGCAGTCCGGATGCATCATCCCCGGAATAAACCAGAAAGCCTTCTGGTGCTGACGCTGCAATCTGTGTGACCTGTGCAAGTGATGCACATTCTTTGGTTCCTACAATGTTCGGAATTTGTGCAAGTCGCAGTGTCGTTTCAGCTGTTAGGCTGGCTCCGGTACGGCTTGGAACATTATACAGTATAGCTGGAAGGGATGTGGAGTTTGCAATACTTTTGAAATGCTGATACATCCCTTCCTGATTCGGTTTATTATAATATGGCACTACCAGCAGCACACCGTCTGCTCCCGCCTGCTCCGCAGCACGGGTGAGATGGATGGAATGACGTGTATTATTGCTTCCCGTCCCGGCAATAATTTTACATCGCCCAGCTGCTTTTTCTACAACAAATGCAAACAACTTAATTTTTTCATCATCGCTCAGGGTAGGAGACTCCCCTGTTGTTCCAGATACAACAAGTGACTCTGAATGCTGTTCTTCTATTAAGTAATCAATCAACGAGGACAATGCAGTCCAGTCAATCTCTCCTTGCTGATCAAAAGGTGTCACCATTGCGGTAATCAATCTGCCGAAGTTCACCATGCTGCCTCCTTTTTTTGCAAGTCCGAGCACGGACAATGCGCCTATTGATGGAGTTCAAATTTATTATGCAATGCGCGTACAGCCTGCACCATATCTTCCTTTTTAACAAGTACCCAGATCGTGGTGTTGGAATCTGCCGATTGAAGGATCTGTACGTCTGATTCTGTCAATGCCTCCACAATTGTCGCCATAATACCTGGTACCCCGTTGATACCACCGCCTATGACCGAAACTTTAGCACATCCGGCCAGTATCTTAGGCTCTAGTCCTAAACCGTTAAGTACTTCAACCGCTTTGCTTCCATCATTATCAAATACGGTATAAACCGCCCCTGATGGAGTTACGTTAATAAAATCAACGCTGATTCCATGTTCAGCCATAGATTTGAACACTTGTAATTGCAAGTGCTCCAAACCTGACTTTAATTCAACAGTAATTTGAGTAACATTGCCGACATACGCAATACCGGTCACGAAACGGTCTACGATATCTGCCTGCACGTCTTTAAAGCCTTCTGGGTGGGTAACCAACGTCCCCTCTCCTTCGGAGAAGGTTGAGCGAACCCGTACCGGAATATTCGCCTGCATGGCGATTTCAACAGCACGAGGATGGATCACCTTGGCTCCCTGATGAGCCATATTACAAATTTCTGTATAGCTAACATGTGCAAGCGGCTTCGCATTTTCCACAATACGCGGATCAGCGGTTAATATACCATTCACATCTGTATAAATATCCACCATATCTGCATGTAGAGCAGCCCCCAGCGCCGTAGCTGACGTATCGCTGCCTCCCCGACCAAGGGTAGTCATATCACCATCAGCAGTTTGTCCCTGAAAACCTGTCACAATGACAACTCTGCCTTGGTTCAGCTCTTCCACAATCCGGTCTGGCTTGATATCCAAAATGCGAGCATTGCCATATTGATCATCCGTAATAAAGCCTGCCTGTGCTCCAGTCAGCACCGTAGCAGGAATACCTTCCTTCTCCATCAGGCTGCATAACGTAGCGGCAGAAATGATTTCACCACAGCACAGCAGTAAATCCCGCTCGCGCTTAGGAAGACTGTCACCGTTAGAAGCCGCCCAATCCAGCAGCGTGTCCGTTGCATAGGGCTCTCCTTTTCTCCCCATGGCCGACACAACAACAACCAATCGAAGATTTTGCTCCAGCTCCCGCTTCACATGTGCCAGCACAAGTTGACGCGCTTCAGGTGTGGACAGCGAGGTTCCCCCAAATTTTTGCACCAAAATACCCATTATTTTTCCCCCATATTACTCCCTGCTTTAGGAACGTTACTCCGCCTTTGCAGCAATAATTTCCGCGATTTGCACCGCGTTCCATGCCGCTCCCTTGAGCAGATTGTCGGATACGACCCACAAATTCAATCCACGGCTATTGCCCAAATCACGACGTACACGCCCTACGAATACGTCAGGTTTTCCTGCAGCTTCGGATGCCAACGGATAAAGCTGGGCAGTAGGATCGTCTACCAGCGTTACTCCAGGTGCGGAAGCCAGCAGATTACGAACTTCTTCTAGATCATAATCATTTTTAAGCTCTACATAGACAGATTCCGAGTGACCATATACAACAGGAATACGAACGCACGTTGCCGTTACGTCTACAGAATCGTCACCTAGTATTTTTTTCGTTTCGCGTACCATTTTCATTTCTTCCAGTGTATAACCATTATCCTGGAATTTATCAATTTGCGGAATAGCATTGAAAGCAATCTGATGCTTTACTGGCAACGAACCTACCGGCAGCAAATCTGGCTGAACTTCATCACCGTTAAGAATGGCTGCGCTTTGACGATTCAATTCATCAATAGCACGGCTTCCAGCGCCGGAAACGGCCTGGTACGTGGATACTATGATACGAGAAATACCATACTGATCATATAATGGTTTCAAAGCAGCTACCATCTGAATGGTGGAGCAGTTCGGGTTCGCGATAATTCCCTGATGCTCGGCAATTTTGTCGCTGTTCACCTCAGGTACTACAAGAGGAGCTGTCGGTTCCATTCGGAATGCGTTGGTGTTGTCAATGCAAACTGCCCCATGACGAACAGCATGCGGCGCCAGTTCCTTACTCACGTCTCCGCCTGCACTAAACAAAGCAATGTCGATTCCTTCAAAGCTGTCGGGGGTAGCAATCTCTACTGGAATCTGCTGACCTTTAAAGCTAATTAACGTGCCGGCAGAACGAGGCGAAGAAAGAAATTTGATTTTGTCTACAGGAAAATCGCGTTTTTCCAGCAGATTTACGATCTGTTCCCCTACAGCGCCTGTCGCTCCAACGACAGCTACATTAAACTTTCTATTGCTCATCTGGTGTATCTCCCCTTCTCGACTAAAAAACCATTTTTTATTCTGAAAGCATCCACCGCCAACAAGAAATTAGACCCGATGGATTATCGAATCATCTTCTAGGCGAGGGATGCTCAGCAGTTAATTATAGTACTTCATGGGGTCTTGCGTTCCACAATCATCGGCTGAATCTGCCTGCCCTGCAATGCTTCATAGGCAGCCTCGGGAATCAATTCCATATTGGCTACAAGCGAGTTCGGCTTTTTAACTGGATTATCCTGTCCGAACGGCACAAAAAAGATGTTCTTGGCTACTAGTAACTTGGCGATATTGGCAGCATTTAGACCAAGTCCATCATTAGTAGATATGGCTAAAAGAAGTGGACGGCCGTTGCGTAATTGCGCCTTGGCAGCCATCAAAACCGGACTATCCGTCATCGCATTCGCTAACTTGCTCATCGAATTCCCCGTCAAAGGTGCAATCACCAGCACATCGAGCATTTGGGAGGGTCCCAGTGGCTCAGCCTCCACAATTGTAGAAATGATATCATTCCCTGTTATATCTTTCAACTGTTTTTGCCAACTTTGCGAAGTACCGAAGCGAGTATCCGTTGTTAGTACGGTATTGGATATAATGGGAACGACCTTCGCACCCTCATCAACAAAGCGCTGTATAACAGGCATTACCTCTTCAAATGTGCAATGTGAGCCTGTAATAGCATAACCTACCGTTTTCCCTTGCCAACTCATTGTGCATCCCCCCGATCAGGATTATCTTCCATTAACAACTGCACCAGCGTATTCGCTATAATGGTACCAGCAGTTTTGGGAGCAACAATACCGGGAAGACCGGGGGCAAGCATAGCCGTAATTCCACGCTTTTCCGCATACCGGAAATCACAACCGCCTGGGGCGGAAGCAAGATCTATAATCACGGTACTCAGTGGCAATTTAGACAGAATTTGCGCTGTGATAATCATAGAGGGTATCGTATTAAAAATCAAGTCAACTCCCTTTGTCTCATTCGCTAAATCCCTTGTCATAAAAGGCTTCCAACCCATCTCCACGGCTCTCGCTGCATCCTCCGCCCGCCGTACTCCAACTTTCACTTTGGCTCCCAACCCCTGTAGTGCCCTTGCCATGGTAAATCCAGTCCGTCCCATGCCTAGAACCATACAATCTGCACCATGGATCGTAAAATCAGTATGCTGAATTGCCATCATCAGTGCGCCTTCAGCTGTAGGTATAGAATTGTATATGGCCACATCATCTCTCTCCAGCAGCTCAACCAGCTTCAATTCATGCCTGGTACAAATTTCTTTTAAGTACGCTCGCGCCATCCCTGTATATACAACGCAATGCGGTGGAAGAGCAGCAGCATGCTCATTCAGAAACTGGAGCTTTTGTGCTCCGAAAAGTGCATTCACGTTGCCTTCCTCATCGCATCCCACCACTGGCAGAATCAGTGCGTCTGACGATTCCAGCAGCTTGACAGACAATGGCTCTAATGTGACTCCTTTGAGTGGTACTTCGAGCTTGTCAAAGCCGACCACAGTGACAGTAGCATCCATGTCGACACATTTGCGGATTACCTCAAGCTGCCTCGCATCGCCACCCAAAACAACGATGCGCATTCCTGTTAGCATCCGGATCACTCCTTTCCGAGACACGATATGCTTTTATTCTATGCAGATGCCCGGGAAGGGGTGAAAAAACACAAAAAAGCCGCCCCTCTACGGAACGACTTTTATGTGTATGCTTACTCTTAAGCGAGTAATATTGAAGCTTCCTACAAAATGGACAATTGTATTACACTGCATGCAAGTGAACCGTAGACTCAGCGTCCTGTATGACCAAAGCCTCCAGCACCGCGTACAGTTTCAGACAAATGGTCTACTTGTTTTAACTCCACCTCAGGCACAACCTGAAATACCATTTGTGCAATTCGCTCATTGCGCGTAATGGTGAACGGTTCCTCGCCTAAATTGATAAGAAGCACCTTAATCTCTCCACGATAATCTGCATCAATCGTTCCAGGCGTGTTAAGACAAGTAATACCATGCTTGAGAGCCAGTCCACTACGCGGACGGATTTGTGCCTCTAATCCTGCTGGCATAGCTACTGCAAATCCAGTTGGAATGAGACAACGTTTGCCAGGTTCCAGAACCAAATCCTCCTGTACTGCTGCATACAAGTCAAATCCCGATGCAAGCTCTGACATTTTGCGAGGGAGCTCAATATCTTCATTGCCCCCGAGTCTGTTAATTTCAACGTAAGTTAACAAAATAGTCCCTCCTCATATCCTTAACCGCTGAATCGCTCGCTCCGACCATTGACAGAGCAAACGGCTCCGAAAACATCCGGTCCAGCACTTTGTTCACATCATCAGCCGTCACTTGTTCGATGTGTTCGATCATTTGATCCAGCGTATAATGCTGACCCAACATTAACTCATTTTTTCCAAGACGGTTCATTCGGCTACCCGTACTCTCAAGGCTTAAGATCAGACTTCCTTTTAGCTGCTCCTTGCCTTTACGAAGCTCATTAGCGTCCAAACCATTGATAGCCACATCTCGTAACAGCTCCAGCGTCAAATCGAGCACATCCTTTGTTTGCTTAGGAGCGGTACCTGCATAGATTGTGAACATTCCACTATCGGCATGGGAGCTATGATAGGAATAGACCGAATAAGCCAGTCCGCGTTTTTCACGAATTTCCTGAAATAAACGTGAGCTCATGCCCCCGCCGATCGCGTTATTCAGCAAAACCATAGCATACTGGAGATCGTCGCCTATTGCAAATCCAGGCAGAGATAGACAAATATGATTCTGCTCCGTTGCTTTCTCATGGTACAAGAGCTGACCGTTAAACGCAGGTACTGTCAGTGGCGAAACGGTTCCGTGATTATCGAAATGCCCAAAATGTTGCTCCAGCAATTCTACAAGACGATCGTCAACATTACCAGCTACACTGATAACTGTATTGTCGATTGTATAGTGCTCCTTCATATAATGGCTGAGATGTGAGCTATCCATAGCTAGCAGGTGATCTTCGGTTCCGAGAATCGGATAAGCCAGTGGGTGTTCGCCATAGGCCGCCCGAGATACAAGATCGTGCACCATATCATCCGGTGTGTCCTCGTACATGGAGATTTCCTCCAAAATCACATTTTTCTCTCTTGCGAGCTCTTCCTGATCCAATTTGGAATTAAAGAACATATCAGACAGTACATCGACTGCGATCGGTAGATGCTCATCTAGCACTTTCGCATAATAGCACGTATATTCCTTCGAAGTGAAAGCATTAACATTTCCTCCGATGGCATCGAATTGCTCAGCGATTTCTTTAGCACTAAAACGCTCTGTTCCTTTGAAAAGCATGTGTTCAATAAAATGAGAAATACCGCTATTGTCCGGTGTTTCGTTCCGGGAACCGGTTTTAACCCAGATGCCGAAAGAAACAGAACGCACGGTTGGAATTTTTTCGATGACCACTCTTAGGCCGTTTTTGAGTTGAATTCTTTCCACGCTTGGCCCTCCTAAACTGAATTGCATACTTTGCCATAATGTTCAATCCTAACAGAAAAAAGACGTTCACTCAACCGGAGCTAGTAGCTGCCGATCAGGGGAAAGCGTCTGACTGACAGTTCCAAGCACAAGTCCTTTACTACGAATGGCATGAATCATACCTTTGAGAGCAGCAGCCGAAGAATCTGTTGGGTGCATCAATATCAGGGAGCCTGACTCAACCTTGCTGTTGATTTTATGAACCACCGATTCTGGTGACGGATGTTTCCAATCTACGGTGTCCAATGTCCACAACACAGTTTTGAGTCCATGCTCTGCGGCTATATCCACTGTTTGTTGATTAAAATCCCCCGATGGAGGGGCAAACCAATTATTTTTGACACCCAAAGTTTCTTGAAGAAGCATTTCCGTCTTTTCGATTTCTTGTACGGCTCTGGCTCGGCTCAAACGACTCATATTGGGATGAGAATAAGCATGATTCGAAAGCTCATGCCCTCTTCTTTGAATTTCCTTGGCAAGTTCAGGATTTTTCTTCAGCCAACTTCCATCAAGAAAAAATGTAGCCTTAACCCTCTCCTGATCCAATGTATTCAGTATAGGCACGATAAACTCATTCCCCCATGCTACATTGATCATGAAGGATACCATCGGTTTTTCAGGATTGCCCCTGTAAATTGGGACATTCCCCAGTTGATTTAAATGTATTTTGGGTGCCAATTGGCGATATACATATTGAATAGGCCGATCTGGAGCTGCAATGGCTTTGCGATAGGTAGCATCCAAATCGACCTCCAGTCCGTTATAACCTGGAATAGCCTTCCATACCCTGTCGACCTTGGCATCAACTGGTTCTCTCCGCTGACGTGCTGCTTCTGTCCTTAGTCGCTGCATAAGCGCATTATCAGGCAAAGCTGCCACCGCCATCGTGGGTGTAGCTTCAAGCTCTTCGGCTCCTGTAGCGTTTCCATTGCGTAATTGACTAGCGTAGTCACGAACCCCGCTAAACTGCCCGATTACCAGTGTGACGGCTAAAGTGGCTACCACCCACACCGCTCGTTTCACCCTACTCATCATTCCTTCATCCTCCCGCTCGTTTGTCCACATTGTATGCGGGGAGGACAAGATCTATGACGTAGTAAGCTATAGAAGCCCACTTGGGTGCAGCTTGTGCATATGTATGAAAAAAGAGCCAGAAACGTAGCTCTGCCTCTTTCCAAAAGCTTAATTTATGCTATTCAAATCCCTTATTCTGTACAAACGTATAGACTCCCTATTACAGTAGTTCGCGGTCTCACAACCTAGGACTTAGCAGGAGCTTCAGCCGTCAGTACTGCCTTACGAGACAAATTGACGCGACCTTGCTGATCGATTTCAGTTACTTTCACCGTAATCGTATCACCAATAGCAATGACATCTTCAACTTTGGCTACACGCTCAGTAGACAGTTGAGAAATATGAACCAGACCATCTTTACCCGGTAAAATTTCAACAAATGCGCCGAATTTTTCAATTCGTTTGACTGTACCGATGTAAATCTCGCCGACCACGACTTCTTTTACGATACCTTCAATAATGGAACGCGCCTTCTCATTCATCTCTTGATTTGTAGAAGCGATGAACACACGACCATCTTGTTCAATATCGATTTTCACGCCGGTTTCTTCGATGATCTTGTTGATGATTTTACCACCAGCTCCAATAACATCACGGATTTTGTCCGGGTTAATGTGCATTGTCATAATTTTTGGAGCGTACGGAGACAATTGCTCACGTGGCTTCTGGATCGCTTCCATCATTTTGCCAAGAATGAACAAACGTCCTTCTCTGGCTTGCTTGAGCGCATCCTGTAAAATATTGCGGTCAATACCGTCAATTTTAATATCCATTTGAATGGCAGTTACGCCTTCCGCTGTACCAGCAACTTTAAAGTCCATATCGCCCAGATGATCTTCCATACCTTGGATATCTGTCAGTACGGAAACATGATCTCCGTCCTTAATCAATCCCATGGCCACACCTGCAACTGGAGCTTTAATCGGTACACCTGCATCCATCATAGCCAGTGTGCTTGCACAAATACTAGCTTGTGAGGTCGATCCATTCGATTCCAGTACTTCGGAAACCAGACGGATCGTGTACGGAAATTCAGTTTCGGAAGGAATTACTTTGGAAAGCGCACGCTCACCAAGAGCACCATGTCCGATTTCACGACGACCTGGCGCGCGCAAAGGACGAGCCTCACCTACGCTGAATGGAGGGAAATTGTAATGATGCATGAAGCGTTTGGTTTCTTCCAGATCAATACCGTCTAGAATTTGTACATCCCCTAGAGCACCAAGAGTACAAACGCTAAGCGCCTGCGTTTGCCCGCGTGTAAATAAGCCTGAACCGTGCGTACGCGGCAAAATGCTAGTGTCACTTTCAATTGGACGAATTTCGTCAAGCTTACGACCATCAGGACGCACTTTA
The DNA here is from genome assembly GCF_053006485.1 of Paenibacillus sp. JJ1683. Taxonomy (NCBI): domain Bacteria; kingdom Bacillati; phylum Bacillota; class Bacilli; order Caryophanales; family Paenibacillaceae; genus Paenibacillus; species Paenibacillus sp. JJ1683. Next base: position 2,236,538 of record NZ_CM129820.1, on the reverse strand, counting down.
TCATGCGTAATCAGACGACGGACTTCTTCCTTAACGATATCATAGAGAACTTCGCTCACATCACTCAAAAGCTCAGGTGTCTCTATGTATTGTGCTTCAAAATGGGCAACGGTCTCTTCATTAACGGCATCAATCGCCTCTTGACGGGCATGTTTTTCTGCAATTTTAACAGCTTCCACCAAACGATCAGCTGCATAAGCACGTACTTCACTGTTCACTTTTTCATCAACAGCATGCAGCTTAACCTGCATTTTCTCTTTACCTGCTACTTGCACCAATTGTTCAATAACTGCCACAATGTTCTTAATTTCATCATGTCCGAACATAATAGCTTCGAGCATAACTTCCTCTGGAATCTCATCGCCTTCTGCTTCTACCATCATAATAGCATCTTTTGTTCCAGCTACAACGAGATACAGATCGCTCGCGTTCTGCTGTGCAATATCTGGATTAATTACAAATTGTCCGTTTACACGACCTACAGCAACCCCGCCAATTGGACCGTTAAAAGGAACATCCGAAATACTGAGTGCTGCCGAGGTTCCAATCATGGCTGCAATTTCAGGTTCACAATCCTGATCAACACTCATGACTAGGTTTAACACCTGCACATCATTACGGAAACCTTCAGGGAACAATGGGCGAATTGGACGGTCTGTCAAACGACTGGATAAAATCGCCTTTTGACTCGGGCGTCCTTCACGCTTAATAAATCCGCCAGGAATTTTCCCCACAGCATACAATCTTTCCTCATAGTTCACGGTCAGCGGAAAAAAGTCCAAATCTTTCGGTTCACGGGAAGCGGTCACAGTACACAGCACAACTGTTTCTCCGTAACTCACCTTAACTGCCGCATTGGCTTGTTTTGCAAGACGTCCTGTTTCAAGCACCAGCTTTCTTCCGCCGAGTTGCATTTCTACGCGTTGCTCCATGGTATCCCTCCATTTCATTTCATTGTAAAAGTTCTATACACATCCAGTATTTCCTGCGCAGGTCTTATTCATAAGAAGCTCACAGACAAAATAGGATATGTAATTCAAAAAAAGATTCCTCATTTCAAAAAAGAACCCGGCTGCTGTCCGCCGTCGCCTTAGCAGGGACAAGCGGTGAACAACCAGGCTTCTTTTCTCATTACATGTCTGAAAATTAACGACGCAGTCCGAGACGCTCGATCAACGCACTGTAACGTTTAACATCAGTCTTCTTCAGGTAAGCCAAAAGTTTACGACGCTGACCGACCATTTTCAACAACCCGCGGCGGGAGTGATGGTCTTTCTTGTGCGAACGAAAGTGACTTTGCAAGTTGACGATGTTTTCAGTAAGGATAGCGATTTGTACCTCAGGTGATCCTGTATCGGATTCATGAGTTTTGTACTCCTCGATCAATTGCTGTTTACGCTCTTGAGTCAATGCCATCCTGTTCACCTCCTTCATTATAATCGCCATTAGCCTCGTAACCGCCGGTGAAAGCGGACAACCAAGCTAAGGTTCATCGTTGTTTACACAACATAAGTCAGTATAACACAGCGCCTGTCTTATGTAAATAAATTAGCCCAACAGCTTTTTAGCCGTTTGTGCGTCATTGCCAATTTGGCTGATCAGCTCATCCACTGAAGAGAATTTGCGTTCAGGACGGATGTAATGATGAAGCTCAACAAGCACAGGCTCCCCATAAATTTGTTGATTAAAATCAAAAAGATGTACCTCAAACGACGGATTCAGCACACCTTCATGAAACGTAGGCTTAACTCCTACATTCATTACACCATTTATCCAATGATCACCCACGAGCGCCCGTACAGCGTACACACCCTTAACTGGAATGACATATGAATCATCCAGCTTGAGATTAGCTGTCGGAAAACCAATTGTGCGTCCGCGCTTCTCTCCATCCATCACAGTACCCTGGATACGATAAGGGCGTCCCAACCAGCGCGACGCATGTGCTAAATCCCCCGTCTGTAAAGCACGGCGAATGCCGGAGCTGCTTACCTTATCCCCATCCAGTTCGAACGGTGGTACAGTGTAAACAGACATCAGCTCCCCTCCCAGCTTCCGAAGCGTATCCTCATGCCCGGCTCCCCGGTGGCCAAACCTAAAATCAAAACCTACTACCGCCGTTCGAATTTGTAATGGAAGCAGCACGTCTGTTATAAAAGCCTCCGGGCTAACCTTGGAAAACTCTTCGTTAAAACTTAAAATATAAAGTACATCCACACCCATATCGGACAGAATAGTCTGCTTATCCGCAAGCGGTGTTAAATAACCTTCATAATCGCCTTTTTTCATGACTTCCTTCGGATGAGGGTGAAATGTCATGACAGATACTGGCACATTCTGTTCATGAGCGAGCGCGACAGCCTTACGTATTACGCTTGCATGTCCCAGATGAAGGCCGTCGAACTGGCCGATCGCCGTGACTTGTGGACGTCCCCATTGCTGTAATAACTCATCACTCAAAGGATAAGATAACGATACGGTAATCATATTCATTCACCTGCATTTCACATCATTTGACTAACTTCGTCAAAAATTATAGCACAATTCAAGGTGAAAAACGTCTATCAGCATAATTTCACGGAAGCCAGGCCGTGCCTTGGGAAAAATTTCTGGCGTTTATAGAATGGTTCAGCTCCACTGTAATTTTATAAATTCTATAAACTTAAAAAAACTTTAATTGGGGCGATTGCACCTGATTCATCCCGTCCATATATGCCTAAAAACGTTTTATCCTCTTTATATAATCGGAAAGGTTGGTTGTCTGTCACTGGTGGTGTAATCATACTCAGCGACAGGCGTTGGCCTTGCAGAGCCGCAGCTGCCTTAGCTTCAGCCACTGTATGCTCAGGCATATAGTCAATCGCTTTATCGGTGGCGATAAGCCGCTCACCCAGGCTACCCTCGGCTACATAGCGCTCAATTTCTTCAAATGTTAAACAATGTTCCGCAGAAATTCCCGCAGACATCGTTCGCTCCAGCTTAACCATTGTTGAAGGATATCCCAATTCACGGCCAATATCAACACATAGTGTACGGATATAAGTACCTTTAGAGCACAAAGCACGAAAAGAAATATCCACATGCGGCCCCATCTTCGCAAATCCTGTCATTTCCAGCTCATAAATGCTCACTTCACGGCTTTTACGCTCCACAGTTTTGCCTTCTCGAGCCAGTTCGTATAGACGTTTTCCATCTATTTTGAGAGCAGAGTACATGGGTGGGACTTGGGAGATCGTACCAACGAAACGTTCCAGAACCGCTTTGGCTTCCATTTCGGTAACCTCAACCGGACGTTCGCTCTCTTCTGTAATTGTCCCAGTCAGGTCTTCGGTATCAGTGGCAATGCCTAATCGCAGTGTAGCCCGGTATTCCTTGGGCCGCTCTTGCATGTACTCCACCACTCGGGTGGCGCGTCCCAGACACAAGGGCAGAACACCAGTTACCTGCGGATCTAGCGTCCCAGTATGTCCGATTCGCTTCATCCCCAGTAAACGGCGAGCCTTGGCCACGACATCGTGAGAGGTAAATCCAGCAGGTTTATAGACAGGTAGAACACCTTCCCAAGTTGCCTGTCCCTTCTTTATTGGGTTCATAGCTCAGACTTCACCCGCCCTACAACGGTCTCAATGATATCTTCTAGCTTACCCTCTAGCCGACAGCCAGCCGCACGTACATGACCACCGCCCCCGAACGATTGAGCGAGCGCAGCTACATCAACGTTCCCTGCCGATCTCAAACTTGCCTTGGTCGCTTGATCATTAATAACTTTAAAGAAAATGCCTACTTCAACCCCACGAATATTTCTTGGATAATTCACGATACCTTCCAAGTCCTCATTTACAGCACCGCATTCTGTCATATCATCAGGTGTTACAACGACCCAAGCAACTTTACCATCCTCCGACATCGTGAGCGTTTGCAATGCTTTGGTCAGCACTTTCATTTGGGGAAATGTCATTTCCTCAAGCAATTTCTCGGACAAAAATGGGCCATCAACACCATAAGCAAGTAGTTGCGATACCGTAGACATCACTTTCGGTGAAGTGTTGGAGTAGCGGAAGCCTCCCGTATCCGTTAACAACCCTGTATATACAGCTGTTGCTACTTCTACATCCCAAGTTACTGCAAACTTTTCCAATAAATCAAAAAGAATTTCCGCTGTTGCCGCAGCATCTGACTTAATCACATTAATCGCACCATAAGCGTCGTTCGTTGGATGATGATCAATATTCAGAATAATGGCATCTTCCGTAAAAAACTGCTCTGTCAAACCAACACGACGGTAATCCGCACAATCTACACAAATGATTCGGTTGTATTTCCGTTCTGGCGGTTGTTGACTCATATCCATAATCTCATCGGCATGCCATAAAAAATCCATGCGTTTAGGAATAGGTCCCTCATTCAGCATGGTAAATTTCTTCCCCAGACATGAGAGAAGCCAGCCCACCGTTACGGTGGAGCTGACTGCGTCTCCGTCCGGCTGTACATGCGATACGATCAGGTAATCATCATGCTCCAGAATAAATTCCTTCGCTTGTTGAAGCGCCTGTTCATAGGTATGCATTGCCGTCTCCTTTACATTCAGTTCATGGTTCTTCAGACTAACAAAAACCTATTTCTCATCCTTGTCGATATCACTCAACAGCTTTTCAATTCGGCTGCCATAAGCAATAGATTCGTCAATTTTGAAAATCAGCTCAGGAATATGGCGAAGCCGTATCCGTTTGCCAAGTTCAGAACGAAGATAACCGTTCGCTTTGTCCAGCGCCTTTAGAGAAGAAGTTTTTTGTTCTTCATCTCCAAGTACGCTCAAGTATACTTTCGCTTGGGACAAATCGTTTGTGACATCGACACCAGTCACCGTAATAAAACCGATACGTGGGTCTTTTAATTCGGTCTGTATGAGTAGGCTTAGTTCTTTCTTAATCTGTTCGCCAACTCGACCTGTACGTATTTTAGCCATGGGTGCTCACCTCTCTGCCGTTAGCGCTCCACTGTTTCCATGACGAACGCTTCAATAATGTCGGATTCCTTAACATCATTATAACCATCAAGGGTGATACCACATTCGTAACCTTGGGCAACTTCTTTTGCGTCGTCCTTAAAGCGTTTCAGTGAGTCGATTTTACCTTCAAAAATAACGATACCGTCACGGATCAGACGTGCTTCTGCTGAACGAGTAATTTTACCAGACGTTACCATACAACCAGCAATCGTACCGACTTTAGTAACTTTAAACACGTTACGAACTTCAGCGTGACCAATCACATTTTCTTTATATTCAGGGTCCAGCATGCCTTTCATAGCCTGCTCGATTTCTTCAATGACATTGTAAATGACTCGATGTAGACGAATGTCCACTTTTTCAGCTTCTGCTGTAGATTTCGCCTGATTATCAGGACGAACGTTAAAGCCAATAACAATGGCATTGGATGCTGCAGCCAAAATAATATCGGATTCGGTGATTGCACCTGCACCACTGTGAAGGATTTTGACGCGTACACCTTCAACTTCAATCTTGTTCAAGGAGCCTTTCAGCGCTTCGACAGAACCTTGTACGTCACCCTTAATAATGACATTCAGATCCTTCATCTCGCCATCCTTGATGTGTTGGAACAGGTCATCCAGCGTTACGCGGGTATTACTGCCCAGATCGGATTGACGTTGTGTAATCGCACGTTTATCAGCGATAGCACGAGCTTTACGCTCATCCTCGAACACCATGAACGGATCGCCTGCAAGTGGAACTTCTGTCAAACCAGTAATTTCAACTGGTGTGGAAGGACCTGCTTCCTTAAGACGACGGCCTTTATCGTTGACCATGGCACGTACACGTCCGAAGCAGTTACCTGCTACGAATGCGTCGCCGACTTTCAGTGTCCCGTTTTGAACGAGAATACGGGCTACAGAACCGCGACCTTTATCCAGCTCAGCCTCAATAATAGTACCACGTGCCCGTTTATCAGGGTTCGCTTTGTACTCATTCACTTCAGCTACGAGCAGGATCATTTCGAGCAAGTCTTCCAGACCCATTCTTTGTTTAGCGGAAACGTTGACGAAAATTGTATCGCCGCCCCACTCTTCGGGCACCAATTCATATTCTGTAAGTTCCTGCTTTACTTTGTCCGGGTTGGCATCCGGTTTGTCGATCTTGTTTACAGCAACGATTATTGGTAGACCTGCTGCTTTTGCATGGCTAATGGCTTCAACCGTTTGTGGCATAACACCGTCATCAGCTGCAACCACAATAATCGTCATATCTGTTACTTGAGCACCACGTGCACGCATAGCGGTAAAGGCTTCGTGACCCGGTGTATCTAAGAAAGTGATTTTTTTGCTGTTGATTTCAACTTGGTATGCACCAATGTGCTGTGTAATACCACCAGCTTCGCCACCTGTTACATTCGTGGAGCGAATGGCATCCAGCAAAGTTGTTTTACCATGATCGACGTGACCCATAATGGTTACAACCGGTGGACGTGTTCTCAAATCCGCTGGATCATCATTTTCTTCCACAGTTTCAAAACGATCTTCTTCCACTGGGATTTTCACTTCTACCTCGACGCCAAAGTCACCAGCAAGCAAGAGAATGGTATCCATATCCAGTTCTTGGTTGATGGTCGCCATTGTTCCGAGCATAATCAACTTCTTGATGACTTCTGACGCATCCTTATGAAGAAGCTTGGCTGTTTCACCTACAGTCATCTCACCACGCACAATAATTTTCTTAGGCGTGTTGTCGATTTTCTCGCGACGCTCCTGTTGTTGACCTTTACCACGGTTGTTGAATTTGCCGCCACGATTGTTTCCACCGCGGTTGTTGCCTCCACGGCCACCGTTACCACCCCGTCCTCCGCCTTGACGGTTATCGTCAAAACGTCCTTGACCGAAACGGTTACCGCTGTTGTTGGAGTTACCACCTGTACGGTTGCCACCACTGCGGTTGGAATTGTTGCTTCCTGCGGAAGAAGAAGTTCTTACTGCCGCACCACCCTGGCTGCTTCCCTGAGGACGCGAACCTGTGTTATTGCTACCGGTACGCTGTTGTCCTCCCTGCTGTTGACCATTACTGCGGTTCTGAGTGCCTTGCTGGCCGCTTGGTCTACTAGAACCTTGTTGACTGCGGTTTTGACCGCCCTGCTGACTGCTTTGCGCTTTTGGAGCGCTACTTCGGTTACTGTTTTGGTTGTTGTTTGTCCTATTCATACTTACCTGCTTTTCCTGTTGATTTTTGGTTTGCTCCGTTGAATGATTACTATTCTGGCTTGAACCGGTCTGATTCGAGCTTACTTGCGCCGTGCCTGCTTCGCCTTGCTTGACCGCAGCATTGGATTTAATATTCTTAAAAAAGTTTTCCACTTTACCTACGGCATCATGTTCCATGACGCTCATATGGTTGTTTACGGGAATATCCAGCCGTTTAAGAATGGTGATAATTTCTTTGCTGCTCATGTTCAACGATTTGGCGTATTCGTATACCCGCACTTTGTCTTTGCTTTCTTGTTTACTCAATATACTCCACCTCCGACATTATCCCCGCATGTTTCATGATCAATTTCGCGAATCCTTGATCCGTCACAGCCAGCACGACCCGTTCAGGTTTGCCGATGCTGCTTCCCAAGCTTTCCCGGTCAAATCCTATCAATAAGGGGATTTTGTACGTCCCGCATTTGTCGCGGAATTTCTTTTGAGTATTCATTGAAGCATCTTTCGCAAGAATGACCAGCTTGGCTTCTGAAGACCTGATCGCTTTATAAACGATCTCATCACCTGTTAGCAGCTTGCCAGCTCTCATGGCAAGCCCCAATCCAGACAGCGCCTTATTCATCCTGCACGCTGCCTTGTGCCGCCAGGAATTCTTCCTCGACGGCAGCAAAATCACGACTTAGCTGCTCATAAATATCAGGATGGACCGAGTGCTTCAATGCTCGATCCAGTGCCTTGCTCTTTTGAGCCAGCTTGAAGCAGGCGGCTTTGCCGCACAAGTAAGCGCCGCGTCCCGACTTTTTGCCAGTCAAGTCAATCAATACTTCGTCTTCAGGGGTTTTGACGACACGAATTAACTGTTTCTTTGGCATCATTTCATGACAGGCGACACATTTGCGCAAAGGTATCTTTCTCTGTTTCATGCATTAACCCCCCTACACTCCGCTTAATCTACAGAAACGGAATCCTGATGCATTTCATCGGTGGATGTTCTCGGTCTGCCGAGCTCTTCCTCCGCCTGTGTTTCACTCTTAATATCAATTTTCCAGCCAGTAAGCTTAGCAGCAAGGCGAGCATTTTGCCCTTTGATACCAATAGCTAGAGAAAGTTGATAATCAGGTACTATAACGCGGGCCATTTTCTCTTCTTCAAATACCTGTACTTCAAGCACCTTGGACGGACTCAAAGCATTAGCCACGTATTCATCAACATTATCAGAATAGCGTACAATGTCGATTTTTTCGCCACGCAGCTCGTTTACAATGGTCTGCACCCGCGTTCCTCTTGGTCCTACACAAGAACCTACCGGATCAACCTCGGCGTTACGAGAATGAACTGCGATCTTAGAACGGAAGCCTGCTTCACGCGCTACGGAACGAATCTCTACAACACCGTCAAAAATTTCAGGTACTTCGAGTTCGAACAAACGCTTAAGCAGACCCGGATGTGATCGGGACAGCATAATTTGCGGTCCTTTGGTTGTGTTCTCCACCTTGGTAATATAAGCCTTGATCCGATCTAAATGGTTAAATTTCTCATTAGGCATCAGTTCGCTCAACGGAAGAACTGCTTCCACCTTGCCAAGATCAATATAAATATTACGTGGGTCTTGGCGCTGTACAGTTCCTGTTACAATATCCTCTTCCTTGTCCACAAACTTGTTGTAGATCAATCCCCGTTCCGCTTCACGAATGCGCTGAGTTACAACCTGCTTCGCTGTTTGTGCAGCAATCCGTCCAAAATCACGTGGTGTGACTTCAATTTCAGCGATATCCTCCAACTGAAAATGTGGGTTGATCTCACGGGCTGCTGGCAACGAAATCTCGGTGCGAGGGTCCAATACCTCCTCAACAATCAGCTTACGGGCATATACCTTAATGACTCCCGAGTTGCGGTTCATATCAACACGCACGTTTTGTGCGGTATTGAAATTCCGTTTGTAGCTGGAAATCAGGGCTGCTTCAATGGCCTCAAACAGCACGTCCTTACTGATCCCCTTTTCTCTTTCCAACTCGTTCATTGCTTCAATAAAATCCATACTCATGGATTACTGCTCCCCCTTTCAAATGATGGCACCTGCGTACTGGTCGGCACACGAGGCAAAAAACATGTGGTACATGTCAAACAGCAACAATCAAATCTGAATTAAAATATGATCGCGAGCCTTGCACCAGCTACCTTGTCATAAGGTATGGTATGCTTCTTTTGTCCGCTTTGGACGGTAAGTTCCCCATCTTCAAAAGAAAGCAAACGGCCTTCGAATTCCTTCAGACCGTTAATCGGCTCGTATGTAGTAACGAATACGTTTTTGCCTACCGCTTTAGTGACATCCTCCGCTTTTTTCAGCGGTCTTTCGGCGCCTGGTGAAGACACTTCCAGAAAATATGCTGTAGAAACAGGGTCATTTTCATCCAGCTTTTGACCCAAATATTCACTGATCATACTACAATCGTCCAGATCAATTCCTCCGTCTTTATCTACAAAAACGCGAAGAAACCAATTGCTACCCTCTTTGACATACTCGACATCGACCAGTTCAAAACCATGCTCATCGAGGTAAGGTTGGGCCATTTCTTCTACTACTGATTTGATCTTTGGTGTGCTCAAAGATTATAACCTCCAAAAGTGAACTTTCCTGTGGTGAAAAAGAGATACCCTCTTACTGTGGGCAATGCTTCTCCATCACCGGCATTTTCATTTTCATTTGATGTAATGTTCATTTTGGGCTCACTGCAAATAAACCGGCGTACCGGTTGCCTGCCCAAAAATAACCTTTTTTCACGTTGTACCTGTATATCAAACAGTAAAGAGTGGGTTTCCCCACTCTTTTAGCAACGGTTTTATCTCCATGATTACCAAAAAAATTATAACATAACCGTAGTTATGTGACAAGTGCCAGAGCTTGACTACTGTGGTTCAGATTAAAACAGAGACAGCTGATTACTCTCTGGCAGACCTCGAAAGCAACCCATTTGGGACAGCATTTCGACAATGGTTTTACTAGCCTTCGATTTCTGTTGAAAATCCTCAACGGACAAAAATTCACCCTGTTCACGGGCCGCTGCGATGTTACGTGCTGCATTATCTCCAATACCCTGAAGAGCTCCGAACGGAGGAATGAGCGAGTCCCCGTCCACTTTGAAACGAGTAGCTTCGGAACGGTACAAATCAATAGATTTAAAACTAAACCCGCGAGCCGTCATTTCCAAAGCCATCTCCAGAATTGGAAGCATCCCTTTTTCTTTAGGTGGAGCCTGAAAACCAAGCTGCTCAATTTCGACAATCTTCCGTGCAATCGCATCATACCCTTGACAGCACAGATCAATATCAAAATCGGCTGCACGTACTGAGAAGTAAGTTGCATAATACTCGATCGGATGATACAGCTTGAAATACGCTGTACGCACTGCTGAAATAACATAGGCTGCAGCATGCGCCTTCGGAAACATGTACTGGATTTTAAGACAGGAATCAATGTACCACTGCGGCACCTTGCATTTTTTCATTTCTTCAATCCATTCGGCACTAAGCCCTTTACCTTTACGTACGCTCTCCGTAATTTTAAAGGCCAGACCTGCATCCATCCCCGCCTTGTAAATCAAAAACAGCATAATATCATCCCGACAACCAATTACGGTCTTGATGTTACATGTATTATTTTTAATCAACTCTTGTGCGTTCCCCAGCCATACACCCGTACCGTGAGACAAACCGGATATTTGCAGTAAATCGGCAAAAGAACTCGGCTGCGACTCTACCAGCATCTGGCGTACAAATTTGGTCCCCATCTCTGGTACACCATAGGTGGCAACAGGCGTGCGGATTTGCTGCGGTGTTACACCGAGTGCCTCCGTGGAGTTGAACATGCTCATCACCTTGGGGTCATTCATTGGAATGGTCGTAGGGTCAACCCCGGTCAAATCCTGAAGCATTCTCATCATGGTCGGATCATCATGGCCCAGAATATCGAGCTTGAGTAAGTTCGCATCAAAAGCGTGATAATCAAAATGCGTCGTTTTCCATTCCGAGCTCGTATCATCAGCCGGATACTGCACTGGTGTAATGTCCTCGACCTCAATATAATCAGGAACAACAACGATCCCGCCCGGATGCTGTCCGGTACTACGTTTTACACCCGTACAACCAGAAGCCAGCCTGTTCAGCTCGGCTCCGCGCCATTTTTTATGATGTGCCTCTTCATATTTTTTGGCAAATCCAAACGCCGTTTTCTCAGCTACTGTACCAATAGTTCCTGCACGGAAAACGCTTTTTTCACCAAACAATACTTTCGTATAATTATGGGCAACAGGTTGATATTCACCAGAGAAGTTCAAGTCAATATCGGGAACTTTATCTCCTTTAAAACCGAGGAACGTTTCAAAAGGTATATCTTGCCCCTCACCTTTGAGCTTGCCACCGCAATTTGGACAGTTTTTATCTGGCAAGTCAAAACCGCTTGGAACACTTCCATCCAAAAACCATTCGCTGTGTTTACAGTCAGAATTACCGCAAATATAATGAGCGGGCAGCGGATTTACCTCAGAAATACCGAGAAAAGTAGCAACTACAGAAGAACCAACAGACCCCCGTGAACCTACCAAGTATCCATCCTGGTTAGATTTTTTAACCAGACGTTCAGAAATGAGATAGTTAGCGGAGAAACCGTATTTAATAATAGGTTCCAATTCTTTTTCAAGGCGAGCTACAACAACCTCAGGTAAGGATTCACCATAAATGGATCGAGCCGTCTCATAGCATGTATTGCGAATTTCCTCATCTGCTCCGTCCAGTAATGGCGTAAAAAGCTTGTCAGGGAACAGTTCCAGTTCTTCAAAACGCTCTGCCAGCTCGCTAGTATTTGTCACAACAACTTCATACGCTTTTTCCTCGCCCAAAAACTCGAACTCTGCCAGCATTTCATCCGTTGTACGTAAATGAGCATCTGGCTTTCGGATATCCTTTAGCGGGCTAAATCCAGTAATGCCGTGAATGGTAATATCACGGTACAGCTTATCGCGAGTTTCCAAATAGTGAACATTGCCTGTAGCAATCACGGGCTTGTCAAGACGTTTTCCTATTTCGCATACTTTACGTATGGCCGTTTTTAGTGCATCAGGCCCGCTTACCAGTTGCTTTTCCACCAGATGCATATACATCGTCAAAGGTTGAATCTCCAACACATCATAAAACTGTGCAATCTCCTCGGCTTCTTCCTCGGACTTGTTTAACACGGCCTCGAAGAATTCTCCTTTTTCGCAGCCAGAAATAATAAGCAATCCGTCTCTCATCTCAGACAATTTCGATTTAGGAATACAAGGCACACGCTTGAAATATTCGGTATGAGACATAGAAACCAGCTTGTACAGATTTTTTTTACCAACCGGATTGAGAGCATAAATGCAGCAGTGGAAAGGACGAACAGTCGATAGGTCCTTTCCCACATAATCATTCAAGCGGTCGAGCATTTTAAAACCCTTAATTTGCTCTGCATCGTTTAGTAGTCCGTTTAACACTTCTGCCAACGCAACTGTATCATCAATAGCCCGGTGATGGCTTTCCAACGCAACTTTATATTTAGTAGTCAGTGTGTTCAGACGGTGATTTTTCAACGTAGGAAACAGCAAACGAGCCAGTTCCAGCGTATCCAGCACCGGATTGGTCATTTCGGGCAAACCCATCTTTCGAAGAGTGGCCTGGATAAAGCCGACATCAAACCGCGCATTATGAGCAACCAATACAGCATCACCAGCAAAAGCTACGAACTCCTTCATAACAGGTTCGACATCCGGCGCATCCTTGACCATTTCATCATTAATGTTGGTCAGTTGCTGAATGTTGTAGGGTATACGTTCATGCGGATTGACAAAGGTTGCATAACGATCAATTTCCTTACCCTCATGCATTTTAACAGCAGCAATCTCAATGATTTTATTTTGTGTAACTGACAAACCGGTGGTTTCAATATCAAAAACGACATAAGTCGCTGTTTTCAAATTTAAAGGCTGTGCCTGCATTACAACCTCGACAGCATCATTAACTACATTGGCCTCAATGCCGTAGATCATTTTAATGCCGTTCTTCTTTGCAGCCTTAGCAGCATCAGGGTAGCATTGCACACCGCCATGATCTGTGACCGCAATCGCTTTGTGCCCCCATTTGGCGGCTGTTTTGACATATTGATCAATCGAGGCGACAGCATCCATGGCGCTCATCTTTGTGTGTAGATGAAACTCAACCCGTTTTTCCGCTGCATTATCCTTACGTCCGGGTGGAGCCTGTACTTCAACTAGATCGGAAGGAATCATAACCAGCTCAGGAATTTGCATAAAACGGTCATATTCAACTCGTCCCCGCACTTTGACCCATTTACCGTTAGCCAACAGACTGAGAATTTTTAGATCTTCTTTAGTTTTAGCAAACATTTTCATTTGCAAGGAATCACTAAAGTCTGTCAAATAATACGTAAACAACGTACTGCCATTGCGCAATTCTTTACTGTCCAAACCGAAGATTGTTCCTTGTAGGGTGACTTTCTTCTCTTCGTCCTGAATCTCTTGCATCGGAATAGCCGTTTCTTTGATGTCATAACCAAATTGAAGCCGCACGTCCCCTTCTTCTTCTTCCAAAGGTGGCATTTCAGCTTCCATACTTTCCATCATCTGCTGAATGACTTCGCGTTCTTCCTGCATTTTCTTTTCCTGGAATTCCTGTAATGCCTCCTGGTTACTTTCACCCACCTGAACTTTAATACGCATAGAGAGCCCGAAATATTTATCGTAAAACTTAATAATAGCTTGATCTATCTGCTTTTTACGCGCTAGTTCCAATGACATACTATCGCTCATTGTTAGTAATAATAGACCGTCTTCCCACTCATGCACAGCCCGGTTCATCCAACCGTTAACAGATGGAATTTCACGGTGCACCCACTCTAAAAAAAGCTTCCAGTATTCACCGATAATATCACCAGGTTGAACCTGCTCACTGTACTGAAAGCGGAATGTGATTTTAGCGATATGACTCATTTTTTCCTGTACTTGAATACAGAACGTACGATACACCTGAGCGGGGACCAGTGTCTCCTTGGCAATAGTGATATTCCAATCCTTGTTGGTACGGCTAATCTCAACCTGATCGATCCAACCGTCCAAAAAATAAGGATCAACCACTCCTGCCGGCATTACAACCTGCTTCATTAGCAGCTCCAGCCGCTTTCTCTTTTCTTCAGCTCCGCCCATGGCTCTCCCCCCGATTTCCAATCTACCTTTCTGAAAACATGAAAAGCTTCTGCGTCTAAAACATCTCCGACCGCAAAAGCTTTTCGTAGCCTTCTTCAACCCTCATCACAATAATATAGATAGTAGTCCGGAATATTAATCCGTAACAGCTATTCCTGTTGGCGAAGAGAATGAAGTGAGTATAGGGTATTGCTCTTCTTTATTAGTACGCCCGTGCGAACACTACTGTATGCTTGGCTGGTTTGCCACAGCACAAGCATGTTGTCTTTTGTTCGGTTGTTTTAAACGGTATGTTACGGCTTGTAGCGCCTGTCACTTCTTTAACTTTGTCTTCACATTCTTCAGATCCGCACCAACCAGCCAAAGTAAAGCCACGTTTCTCTTCCATGAGAGTCTTCATCTCATCCAATGTATCGACGGAATAGAAGTTTTCTGCCATGAAGTTCTTTGCACGGTCAAACATCTCTTGTTGTACCTGTGCGAGCATCGCGTGTACTTCTTCAAGCAGATTGTCCTGTTGGACAATCTTTTTCTCGCCGCTGATACGGGATACGAGCACACAGACACCGTTTTCCATATCACGAGGGCCGATTTCCAGACGAACCGGTACACCACGCATTTCATATTCATTAAACTTCCAGCCTGGACTTACATCGCTACGGTCGTCCATTTTAACACGGACACCCGCTTGTTTCAACTCGGCAAACAATTCATCTGCACGAGCGATAACTGCATCACGTTTCTTAGGTGGTCCAATAGGAACCATAATAACCTGCGTAGGTGCCACCTTAGGAGGCAGTGCAAGACCACGGTCATCTCCATGGACCATAATCAATGCACCGATCAAACGTGTACTTGTTCCCCATGAAGTCGTATGCGCGAATTCCAGGTTGTTTTCACGGCTCAAATATTTAATGTCAAACGCAACGGCAAAGTTAGTTCCCATGTAGTGGGACGTTCCAGCTTGTACCGCTCGTCCATCTTTCATCATCGCTTCCAGTGAAAATGTATCCTTCGCACCTGCAAACTTTTCAGAAGGTGTTTTCTGTCCAGTAATAACCGGAATAGCTAAAACTTCCTCGATGACCTCACGATAAACTTCCAGCATTTTCATCGTTTCTTCACGTGCTTCTTCTTCTGTTTCATGTGCTGTGTGACCTTCTTGCCACAAAAATTCACTTGTTCGCAAGAAAGGCAGCGTACGTTTTTCCCAACGCACCACGTTAGCCCATTGGTTAATTAGCACAGGCAGATCACGATAGGATTGAATCCATTTAGAATACATATGACCGATCATGGTTTCCGAAGTTGGACGGATCGCAAGACGCTCTTCCAGCTTTTCCCCACCAGCCTCAGTCACCCATGGCAATTCAGGATTAAATCCTTCCACATGCTCTTTTTCTTTTTGGAAAAAGCTTTCTGGGATAAACATTGGAAAATAAGCATTGCGATGTCCCGTTTCTCTGAAACGCACATCCATAGCTTCCTTAATGTGCTCCCAAATCTCAAAACCATCGGGACGGAATACAATACACCCGCGAACTGGCGAGTAATCCATCAGTTCTGCTTTTTTAATAACATCAATATACCATCGGGAAAAATCTTCGCTCTGCGGCGTGATTTCCTCGACAAACTGTTTATCGTTCGACATAGAAATGCATGTCCTCCCATACAGACCATTTTTATAATGACCGTCTCTAATTAACCATTAATTAAGCGTAAAATATCGTTATACGTGACCGCAATCATTAGCAGGAATAGCATAGCAAAACCAACGAAATGGACCATTCCTTCCCTGCTCGGATCAACAGGACGTCCTCTTACCGCCTCAACACCAAGGAAAACAAGTCTACTTCCATCCAACGCCGGAATAGGCAGTAGATTGAATATCCCCAGATAAAGACTCATGATCGCAGTCCAATATGTCAACTGCTCAATGCCTTGCTTAGCGATTTGTCCCGTCACTTCAAAAGTACGTACGGGGCCTCCCAGGTCATTGATAGAAAAACGTTGGATAAGCTGGCTAAATCCTTGAAAAATAATATCTGTCGTTCTGACCATGGATTGTCCGGCAAATTTGAATGTTTCCCCTACACCAGCTTGGCGTTTTGGAAGTTCAGGCACAATGCCCACCTTGCCACCCTTTTGTCCTTCCATTGCACGAGGTGTAATCGTAAGATCAAAGGTTTTATCATCACGGCGAACTGTCCACTTCATCGGCTTGTCTTGAGAATCCGCAATCAGTTTGATCATGTTTTCAACATTCGCACCAATTACAACTCCGTTCACCGATTCGATGATATCTCCCTTATGCAAATCAGCTTCAGCAGCTGGCATACCTGCTGTAATTTCACTAATTTGGACATACGTCGGGTTGTCCACTTGTATGCCGACCATCTGGATGTGCAAACCAAACAGAATAAAGGCAAGAATAAAATTCATCAGGGGTCCAGCAAATATAGCCATCGCACGCTGTCCTACTGTTTTACTCCCATACTGTCGATCCTTCGGTGCAATTTGAATGGATTGTCCTTTGGTTACCATCATCGCTTGTGGGTGTACAGTGTATTGCTGATCTTCGCCATCCACATCCAATTTTACAGTTAACGCTTGTTCCAGATCAATCTCCAACACTTCACCGCGCACTACATTCTTGCGGTTATCCAGTTGGTCCAAATAGATGGTCTTAACGACGCCATCTGTCACGCGCACAGCAATCGTTTGTCCGGTTTCAATTTCATTGACCTCCGGATCTTCTCCCGCCATACGTGCAAAACCACCGAACGGCAGCAACCGTAGCGTAAATCGTGTCTCGTTTCTTTTATAAGAGAACAGTTTCGGACCAAAACCGATCGCAAACTCCCGTACCAGAATCCCGGCGCGTTTGGCAAAATAATAATGCCCCCATTCATGCACCGTCACTATGACGAAAAACATGAGCACCGTCATCAACACTATTTGAATCGTTTCCAATCGTTTCCGTTCCCCTTTCAATGAGATCGAGTTTGTCTTCCTAGATTATCATTATTCTCCGAACCCGCACAAGAGAATCACAATTCGTTTCTTGACCCCAACATTAACCTACAACTTCGAAGCTTTACTACGAGTCTCGCGGTCACAGGTTTCAATCGCGGACAAATCAGGATCAGCCATATTGACATGCTGTTCTAGCACCTGTTCAATAATCGCTTCAATATGCAGAAAAGAAATTTCTCCACGTAAGAAACGAGCAACAGCAATCTCATTAGCAGCATTAAAAGCGGTCGGTGCTGTACCACCCATTTTACCACATTCGAAGGCAAGCCTTAAACAAGGAAAACGATTAAAATCCATTTCCTTAAAGTGGAGTTTGCCCACTTCAGCCAATGACAGAGGCTTTGCCGGAGACTTCATCCGCTCAGGATAAGTTAATGCATATTGAATGGGTACTCTCATGTCAGGGTTCCCAAGTTGAGCCACAATGCTTGTATCTTGAAACTCGACGTAGGAGTGAATAATGCTTTCCGGATGAAGCAGCACATGGATCTGCTCATAGCTAAGCCCAAACAACCAATGTGCCTCGATGACTTCCAGCCCTTTGTTTACCATCGTTGCTGAATCAATTGTAATTTTGGCCCCCATTGACCAATTAGGATGCTTAAGTGCATCTTCCACGGTAACTTCACGCAGCTGTTCTCTTGTCAAATCTCGAAAAGAACCGCCTGATGCTGTGAGGGTAATATGTGCCACATCTTTCATACGCTCACCATTCAAGCATTGGAAAATAGCTGAATGCTCACTGTCAATCGGCAGCAACGGCACTCCTTTCGCCCGAGCTCGCGCTGTGACCAGATGACCAGCCGTAACTAGTGTTTCCTTATTGGCTAAACCGATCTGTTTTCCAGCCTCAATCGCGGCCAGCGTGGAGTGCAATCCGACACTGCCCATTACAGCTGTCACAACCATATCCGCCTCTGTGTTCGCGGCCAGCTCAACGAGTCCTTCATTTCCCCAGTGTAGTTCGATTCCAGAAGGCAGTAAAGGACGAATTTCATCCGCTAACTGCTGAGTACCGACAGACACTTTTTTGGGATGATAGAGACGCGCTTGCTCAGCAAGCAACTTTATATTGGAGCCACCTGCTAAAGCCTCAACAGTGAACTGATCTGGGTGCATGGACACCACATCCAACGTTTGAGTTCCAATAGATCCGGTTGAACCAAGTACCGTAATTCTTTTCATGATGCACCTTCCTATCCTGAAAATCACTTTTATCAGGAGCTCATTGTTTGTTATCCAGGCAACTATGGAGCTGATTCTATCCTTCTAATAGCGCAAGGCTAACAGTATAAAGGTTGATCCTCAGCATAAGTTGTAATCACCAGGCTTATGGAAGCAGCATCAGCATATGTACAAATGGAAAAACGACAATCCAGCTGTCGCAGCGGTCTAGTATACCACCGTGCCCTGGCAGCAGATTACCAGAATCTTTGATGCCGTACACTCGTTTGTATGCAGATTGTACCAAATCGCCCAGTTGTCCTACAACAGCACATGACAAACCGATGCCGAAGGCTTTACCCCAGGGTAACAGTCCACCTGACAAACCAGCGAATACCAGAGCTATAACCAGCGCTAAAACAACTCCGCCAATGGACCCTTCGACCGTTTTATTTGGACTAATCGCAGGCCATAGCTTCGTCTTCCCTGCCATTTTGCCTACAAAATATGCCCCTGCATCGCTTGCCCAAATACAAGACAACAACAAAAAAGTCCATAACAGTCCATGTTCCATATGACGTGATTCCGCAATATACGAAAATCCAAATCCTATATATACAGTACCAAGAAATAGTATAGCTACCGTTTGAATCGGGATTTTATTTTTCGTTCCTACTGTGATCATCATAAACACTATCATTACCAACCAGAGCAAACTGGCAAAGGGTAGCGGTGAATGCAAACCCAAAGGTTGATATGGGAATACAAATGCTAATATGCTTACGTAGCCAAGTATTGCTGTACCTCCAAAAGGAGATACCTGCGTCATTCGAGCGAACTCATAAAATCCGATTAGGGCCATCACCAATATAAGCAAATGGTAGGCCAAGCCGCCCCACAGGACCATTGCCAAAAAGAATATGCCTGCCAGAATACCGGTAATTAATCTCTGTCTCAACGGCTTTCATCCTCCATTTACTTCAGTCCGCCATACCGTCGTGATCTTTTCTGATATTCGATCACTGCTTCGTATAAGTGCTCTTTCTTAAACTCGGGCCAATAAATATCAGTAAACCACAGTTCACTATAAGCAAGCTGCCAAAGCATAAAATTACTGAGTCTAAGCTCCCCGCTTGTTCGAATCAATAAATCAGGATCTGGCATACCCGTAGAAAGCAACGTGTTGCCAATTAGCTCAGATGTTATATCTTCCGGCTTCAGCTTTCCATCCTCAATTTGACGGCCCAATGCTTGCATGCATTCTGTGATCTCCAACCGACTGCCATAATTTAATGCAAAATTAAGTACAAGTCCGGTATTATTTTCGGTACGTCGAGTCGCTTCAGTCAGCGCTTCAACGGTATGAGAAGGTAAATGCTCCTTGTTTCCCATCATACGCACTTGCACATTTTTTTCAACTAGCTCATCCAGCTCAATTGCCAAAAATTCTTGAGGCAGTTTCATTAGAAAATCAACTTCGTCCTTTGGACGTGTCCAATTCTCGGTTGAAAAAGCAAATAAAGTTAAATACTTAATACCCAGTTCATCCGCTGCAATTGCTGTGCGTTTCACTGCCTTCATTCCATTTTGATGCCCTACAATCCGCGGCATTCCAATCCGTTTGGCCCATCTGCCGTTCCCATCCATGATGACAGCAACATGCTGCGGAATATTGTCTTTTGAAATGGCCGGTGTTTGCTGTTTTTGTTCCCCGTTCCACCAAGACCGAACCCGTTTGATCATTCCAGTTCCTCCAGCATTCTCTGAAAATGTGCCTCAGGCTTGAAAAGAGACAAACCCCACCGTAAGGGAGGGGCTGCCAATCTTTTTAAACTTCCATAATTTCTTTTTCTTTTGCAGCTAAAACTTTATCTACTTCAGCGATAAACTTGTCAGTCGTCTTCTGGATATCTTCCTGGTGCTTACGAGATTCGTCCTCGGAAATATCACTTTTCTCCATTTTTTTGATATCATCATTTGCATCACGACGAATGTTACGAATAGCGATTTTTGCTTCTTCACCGCTCTTTTTCGTCAGCTTCACCAAATCAGTTCTGCGCTCCTCCGTTAAAGCAGGAATACTCAGACGAATGGTGTTACCATCATTCGAAGGCGTCAAACCTAAATCGGATTTTTGGATAGCACGCTCGATATCAGCCAAAGAAGATTTGTCCCAAGGCTGAATCATCAAGGTCCGACTGTCAGGTGTATTGATATTCGCCAGCTGATTGACTGGAGTCATTGCGCCGTAATATTCAACCTGCACACGGTCCAGTAATGCTGGTGTTGCCCGTCCTGCACGCAAAGATGCAAGATCACGTTGCAATGCCTGGATTGCTTTTTGCATGCGCTCTTCAGCGCTCTTTTTCACAGATTGTGGCATTAATTTACACTCCCTTTGACGATCGTACCAATTTTTTCACCCAGTACGACACGTTTAATGTTACCTTGCTCTGTAATAGCAAAGACAATCAACGGAATATTGTTATCCATGCACAGCGAGGAAGCTGTAGAATCCATGACACCGAGATTTTTGTTAAGCACATCTAAATACGTAAGCTGCTCATATTTTTCAGCTGTGCTATCTTTAAACGGATCGGCGGAGTACACACCATCTACTTTATTTTTAGCCATCAGAATCACTTCTGCTTCAATCTCAGCGGCACGTAGAGCAGCTGTAGTATCAGTCGAGAAGAACGGATTACCCGTACCTGCAGCAAAAATTACGACCCGACCTTTTTCCAAGTGACGGATAGCTCTACGGCGGATGTAAGGTTCTGCAATCTGTTGCATCGCGATGGATGTTTGTACACGCGTAGGCACTTCAATTTGTTCCAAAGCATCCTGTAAAGCCAGTGAGTTCATCACCGTTGCGAGCATACCCATGTAATCTGCCGTTGCCCGGTCAATCCCATTGGCACTTCCAGCAATACCACGCCAGATATTACCGCCTCCGCACACAATAGCAACTTCTACTCCTAGTTCCACCACGTCCTTGACTTGCTCAGCAATCGACGCAATAGTATCCGCATCAATACCGTAACCGTTAGGACCTGACAGCGACTCCCCACTAACTTTCAGAACAACACGTTTAAACACAGGTTTTTCCAAATGATCACCCTCCAATTTCATATATTCTTTATGTAACAGGATAGGTGTCCTGTTGCAAGAAAAGGAACACCGATGTGTTCCATTTCTGTTTATTCATATGCAATTACCGATCGTTGGTAATTATTGTTTCACTTGAGACATAACTTCTTCGTAGAAGTTGTCTTCTTTTTTCTCCAGACCTTCACCCAGTTCGAAACGAACAAAGCGACGTACGGAGATGTTTTCACCAATCGTACTGATTTTCTCGTTGATCAGTGTGGAAATCGTTTTGTCTGGATCCTTAATGAAAGATTGCTCCAGCAAGCAGAATTCTTCATAGAATTTACCGATGCGGCCTTCAACCATTTTTTCAACGATTTTTTCTGGTTTACCTTCGTTCAAAGCTTGTGCTTTCAGGATTTCTTTTTCTTTTTCAATCTCTTCCTGAGGCACTTCTTCGCGACGAACATAACGAGGGTTCGATGCAGCGATATGCATTGCAATGTCACGAACAAAATCTTTGAACTGGTCAGTTTTCGCCACGAAGTCTGTTTCGCAGTTTACTTCTACCAGTACGCCGATACGGCCGCCAGCATGGATGTAGGATTCAACAACGCCTTCAGTAGCAATACGGCCTGCTTTGTTGGCTGCAGCTGCAAGTCCTTTTTCACGTAGAACTTCAACCGCTTTTGTCAAATCACCATTTGCTTCTTCAAGCGCTTTTTTACAATCCAGCATTCCTGCGCCTGTTTTTTCACGAAGCTCTTTTACTGCGCTAGCATTAACTGCCATATTATTTCCCTCCAAATTTGATTTTCAGTGGTATATGCGAGCTTTATTCCTTAAAAAAAGGGTAGTGAGAGGTTTTCCACCTACCAACCACCCTTTTCATTTAATTCGTATAGGTATTTCCGATTGGAAATATTATGCTGTAGTTTCTTCGCCTTGGTTAGCTTCCATAACTGCATCAGCCATTTTACCTGTCAGCAATTTAACAGCGCGGATCGCGTCGTCATTACCTGGGATAACATAGTCGATTTCGTCTGGATCGCAGTTTGTATCAACGATACCCACGATTGGGATACCCAATTTGCGAGCTTCAGCAACCGCGATACGTTCTTTGCGCGGATCAATGATGAACAGAGCACTTGGAAGGCCCTTCATGTTCTTGATACCGCCCAAGAATTTTTCAAGACGATCTTTTTCTTTGCGAAGAATGATAACTTCTTTTTTAGGAAGAACAGCAAATGTACCATCTTCTTCCCAAGCTTCCAATTGTTTCAAACGATCAATACGTTTTTGAATGGTTTGGAAGTTAGTCAGTGTACCACCCAACCAACGTTGGTTGATGTAGAATTGACCAGCACGTGCTGCTTCTTCTTTAACAGAATCTTGCGCTTGTTTCTTCGTGCCTACGAACAGAATTGTACCATTCTCAGCTGCAATGCTTTTTACGAAGTTGTAAGCTTCCTCAACCTTTTTCACTGTCTTTTGCAAGTCAATGATGTAAATACCGTTTCTTTCAGTGAAGATATAACGATCCATTTTCGGGTTCCAGCGACGTGTTTGGTGACCAAAGTGAACCCCAGCTTCCAAAAGCTGTTTCATGGAGATTACTGCCATCTTCACGCACCTCCTAAGTTTGGTTTTTTTGTGTGTCCTCCGCCGACATCATTTTTTATAAAGACTTCCTATTGGAAGCACCCTTTATAAAATTAACCGACGTGCGTTTTTAACACCGTCAATTAATATACCATAACACTTGCAGCGTTGCAACCAGCTTTTCGACAATAATTGAAACGGTGTAAAAAGCAACCCGTACACTTCCATCTGCCTGGCTTCTTAGAAAAATGTTTGTGAAAATAAAGTGTTAGACTCTCGCACTGCATTGAACGGACAGATAGTTCCAATATGTGCCCTGTTAGCCGCATCTGTTCAAGTCTTTCTTATATAGATGGCGCCATGCTGGGCGTACATTAAAAAGCCATGACCGACTAACGGCCAAGGCTTTTTACACACGATCGAAATCGGTACCAATTCCCGATTAGTGCCCCATCATCGCTGGGTCCTAGCTGTCCCCGCCGACGGTACCTTCTTCTTCCTGCTGCTGCGGTTTACGCAGAAGGAGCGACAGAGCTACACCCGCAGTCGTTAGGCACGCGGACAGGAAGAACGTATCGCCGTAACCCGCGACGACAGCATTCAACGGATTCGCGTCCGCTCCCGCATTTGCGGTGTGGGAAGCGATTTGCGACGTCAGATAACCCGTCAGGCCTGCGACCGCGAACGAGAGGACAACTTGCTGAGCCGCTGTTGTCAATGGTGTGACTCGGCTCACCAGGCGGCGAGGCGCAGAGTTCAGAACATGCGTGTTGAGCGGCATCATGGAGAAACCCATTCCGAGACCCATGGTGCAGATGCATAGGATAATAACCCAGAGCGGAGAATCCACCGATATACGGGACAAGATGAATAGAGAAAATTAGGAATAGAATTGTTTTATTGTTTTTTTATTCATCAATGCCGCTATCGATTATTTCATAGCGTTAATTTGTGTTCAATTTATTTTATATCCCTCTCCGATAGATCTGAATATTGATCCAAATTGAGGATAGTTTTAACAATACACCGTGGTGTAATCCGCCAGGAGATGACCTTTGAATCCTTCAGGGGTCTTTTTATGTCCAACTAGCTCTGAATTGCAATAGGCTATGCTGTAAGCTATTGTGGGCGCTTCATACCCACTTTGAACTAAACAATAAAAAATCACTTTCGTTCGCATCGAAAAAAATAAAAAGCCGTCCTCTTCCCGATTAGGTCAGTTGGACGGCTTTTTCGTTATTTTAGTAATAATAGAACTGAAATCCTCACCTTTAGCAAACTGATAGGTGCCTGTACGAATTTTGGTATTGATTTTTTGAGCCTTAGCTGCTGCCTCAAATGCACTAGCATCCGATACGACTCCTGCCCGTTCCAATCCAGATGCCACACTTCTTAAATTACTCCCTGATGCAATGCTATATTGCACTTGTGGGGGGGCAGGATGCTTGGGAATATTAGGAGTAGTTGTAGTGCCAGTTCTTTGAGTTTCCGGCTTGTTCGGACTTTGTGGTACCGAAGTGCTGGTCGAAGGCTTAGAAGCAGCCGAGGATGTGCTGTTTGTAGGTACCTTAGGTGTTGAAGGCGTTCGAGCTGGTTTAGCCTTTTGAGGTGCAACTGGAGTCTTGTTGCCTTCCTTGATCAGCTTATTACGCCATTCCTCTTCTGTCATTTTCGGATCAGAACTGTCACTGATCTGAAGATTTAACTCGGCTGCTGCCTCTTCTAGTTGTTCTCGCGTCATGTTTTTCGGGTCTGCCGAAGATTGCTGCGACTGCCCCTGACCAATTATTGCCAGCTGCAGCAGCAATGCCCCCATGATAAGACCAGTACCCATGCCTAACATAAATGAGCGGTTTTTGATCATATCACATCCTCCCGTTCCGCGAGTTGTAATATGAGCTGTACTTCGCCCCGCTGGATGCCTGATTGCTTAGCTATATAATCCACCGACTTGCCTTGCTCATGCATCGCGAATAACTCTTGATAACGATCTCGGATGGACTCTTGTTCCTGCTCAGTTTGAGGCTCTTGCAATGCCGTTTGCTCCTCTAAAGTTACAAAAGAAGCTTCTGAATCTGAGATTGGCATAGAGACGGTAGCAAGCATTGCCTGACGCTCAAGCTCCACAATACGATTCCGAAGCTCAGCTACTTGCTCCTGTAATGCTGCCTGCTTAACCGCATGCTCCTGCTTCATACCAGATACGAGTTCAATCAGCTCGTCATTATCGTTTTCAATATCGGCCATATATTGCTCCAATGTAGCCTCAACCTTTTGAACGACGGCCTCTTCTGTTCCCCGGCTTGGCTGGCGCTTTGGCAGAAGCCAGGCGTAGACAACAGCTGCGGCTCCCAGCAGAACAATATAAATCCATGGTTGATCCACTGCCCATCGTCTCCTTTTATAACGCTTCTCCACCCATTGGATCAGAGCGAAAAATCAATATGATGTCCCTTATACGGATGCTCTGCCGGATGCTCCTTAGGTAGCTCAGTCTCATCTGAGCGAGAGCGGCTCTGCTGGGAAGAATCTCTGCTCTGCTCACCTGTTTGCCTCTCACCGACGAATGTTTCCGCAGACTGATCTATGGCACTGCTTCGCTGACGCATGTTCTCCGTCTCCAGCGCAGTCTTTTGTCCAAGTAATGCCTGGTCATTCATTGGCCGCTGCTGGGACTCACTATGGTATTTGCCTGCTTCACTGGTGCGAGGTACAGCAATTTGCAATTCAACAGCCTTCAAGCTCATGGGACCACACCCTTTCCGATTGGGCATCCGTATCAGACTACCGAGAAATATAATAAATTGAATTATTATCAGTGTAATGAATTACATGTAGGAGGACATGCTAATATCTCCCTCATGATAATAAAACGCCATTCTTTCCACAGAATCTTTAATAAATTTTGTATATCTGCCGATAACTATCTTAGAGCCACCATAAATTACATTTTTCACTTCTACCCGGGCGCGGCTCGTATCTTCTAATGTTCGTTCTATTTCAAGCATTCTGGACTTAGTTTCCAAAAGTTCCTGTTCATTAGATTTTTTAGTAGATGTAAGCTTGATTCGCATAGCCATTCTGTCAGGTGCGAGCTGTCCAGCAGCCGCTAGCTGATCCAATATTGTAAGAGCTTTTTTCGTTTTATCCTGGCTGTCTGTCTGTTGCTTCAACCGTGCGCGAAGTTCTGTCAGTTCATCACGCAGTTCGGGAAGCACACCCACTTCAATATTAGTAGCTGTGGACATCGTGTTACCGACGGTACGAGCCACTACCTTTTTACCAGCTTGTACACTGCCACCTACGATAAGTCCTTTTGTGCCTTCGCAGATTACATTATTACTCGCTTTGATCTGGGAATGCATGATGCTCTGGGATACAAGCACATCGGCTCCCGCGATCACGTTACCATCTTGTATAAACGAGCATTTTACATTTTGTGCAGCTTTCACAAATCCTTTATGGTATCCGATAATACCGCCGCTGATTTCCACTGAACCATCTGCCTCAATTTCAGCGCCTTCCACACCGCCAATGACACGAATGTCGCCAGCCGCCCGAACGCGAAAACCGGTCAAGACATTCCCGCGAATGACGACGGTTCCAACAAAATCGATGTTACCGACGCTATAATCGACATCCCCGTTCACTTCATACACAGGGAACACATTAAGCTTGCCCTTTTCAGTTGTAGTCACTAAACCATCAATAGCCGCATACATCGCAACGCCTTCCGGATGGATCACTACATTTTTTCCAACTTTAAAGCGTGCCTCTTTACCTGGAAGAAAAGGAATTTCCTCTCCGGTTACAGCAATCCCTGGTGCACCTGGCAGAGGATCCACACGTTCGGCAATCAGTTGTCCACGTTTTACATTTCTTAGACGAGTTAATTCTTTATAATCTACCCGTCCATCCACAGTTTCAAGTGGCTTATGTGCATCTTCACCGGTCACAATATCGGCCAGATTAATTTTTCCGTCTGTACCGTGGATCGGCTGCTTTCCCTGAGCAATCAGTAATTTCCCGAAGAAATGATCTTCCGGATTTGCAGCAAATGTGCGGATTGCATCGGTAATTACACCGTAGGATATTTTTTGGTTGCTTAGAAAACGTTCTAATTCTTCCACAGAACAGGCAAAGCCTTCTTCACGTTTGGCAAACTCCAAGTAGGCGGATTGTTTGTCAGGTGAGACAACCACTTTTAAAAACTGATCCAAAGCATACTGCTTCTCCACATGGGTGCTCCTTCCGTCTAACTGTTACTGTAACCTCCCGTACGTTAATCTTTACGCATTAGCAAATCCCGTTGTTTGTCCAGTGTCGCTCTCAGACGTAATATTGCTTTGGAATGCAACTGAGAAATTCGCGAAGGAGAAAGTGACATGACCTCAGCAATTTCGCTGAGTGACAAATCCTCGTAATACAATAAAGAAACAACGATACGCTCTTTTTCAGTTAATTTATCAATGCCTTGTGCCAAGGCATCACGCAGTGTGAATTCATTGACCTTATGATCTGGATTTTTCGCCTTTTCATCTACCAACAGGGAAAGCCGTGTTTCCGACTCTTCTTCGCGGATCGGGTCCTCTAGTGAGACAATCGACATTACAGCGACCTCTTGGATCATACTTTGAAACTCTTTCTCGGAGACGTCCAAATAATGACTCATCTCTTCGTCGCTTACTGTGCGTAAATACCTTTGTTCTAAATGCTGGTAGGCGTCTTCGATTTTTTTCGCTTTTTCCCTAACTGAACGAGGAACCCAATCTCCTTGACGAAGACCATCCAAAATTGCTCCGCGAACACGCCAAGAAGCATAAGTCTCAAACTGCAAACCACGCTCATAATCAAATTTCTCTAAAGCATCAATCAAACCCATAACACCGTTGCTCGCCAGATCATCCTTGGATACATTTTTAGGTAAGCCTACTGCAAGACGACCCGACACATATTCCACAATATGGAGATACTTTTCAATTAACTGCTTTTTTGCTTCCTTGTCACCGTGTTCTTTCCATTGCTCCCACAGCTCGGAATGGTTCAAATGAGCGGCTTTTCGCTCGTTCATCGGCTTCACCCTCCTTATTTGTCTGTCAGGTGACGAACGGCCTTGGCCAATTCTTCAGGGTCCTTGTTGGAAACCAGCTTGGGTGGGTTTAAAGGTGCAAAACCATTATTCCCCTCGTCCGTCTGCTCTGGTTTCGGTTTCAGCAATTCATTCAGGTTTTCATTTTCGTCTGGTGTCGTCAGGTCCAGATTTCCCCCTACGCCATCTACCTGAGAGCTTGCCCGGTCTTGGGCATTACCCAGATCTGGCCGCGCTACCACACCCAGTGTCCAGCGCAGCACAAATGCAAGTAGGAACCAAAAAACGAAGGCGATTAAGCCACGAATTAAGCTCGTGGTCAGCAGATTGCTGCCAACGGACAACACAAAAGTCAGAATAAATCCGACTACTCCAGACCAAAGATTAATGCGTAAGCTACCAAATAACATGTTTATAATTCCTTTACACCTTTTTGTACGCTTCGAATATTCAAAACGCCAGTTTCAGAGTCCAACTCAATCGTTCGTCCATAATTGCCACCCGTATCTTCCGCAATTAAAGGAATGCCCAGATCTACAAGCATTTCCTTGCACGATTCTACATTGCGCGGGCCAATCCGCATGGTGTCTCCACTACCTGCAAAGGCAAACATCTGCGCCCCTCCTGCCATTTTGGCAATCAGTCTGCGCCGTTCAGCACCCAGTTTTAACATTCGTTCAAATAACTCTGGCAGTGCTGTATCCGCATATTTGGCAATATTCAACTGCCCTTCACGCGCAATATCCGAGGACGGTAACATCACATGTGCCATGCCTGCCAGTTTCAAATGAGGATCATAGAGGGTCAATCCGACGCAGGAGCCAAGCCCTGTCGTGCGAATCGAGTTCGGGTTGCTGGTAACATTTAAATCTGCCATGCCGACTTTAATGATGCTTTTATCCTCAATCATCGTTCATCGGGACTCCTAACGACCTAAAGATTTTCCCGAACGATTCTGGATCAGGAATCAGGAAAAATTGACCCTCAATCTGATTCTGCCCTTCCAGAAACGATGTGTCAATCAATAAAGCAGCATCCCCCATCTGCCCAAACTGCAGCAGTCCGTAGCTGAGAATAGCTCCTGCCATATCCAGTGCCAGCGCAGGGACTGTTGGATACATGGATAAACGTGTGAAATCCGCCAACGAAGAAAGGTAGGAGCCTGCTAAAATGTTGCCGATCTCCGACAGAGCTGAATGCTCCATTTCGTTAAAGCTATCCTCGTCATCCGAAGGAATATTCGCCAAACGGGAAAGTAAGCTTTTCGCCGCCTGAGGTTGCAATATGAAGAATAGATTACCAGGGGCTTCCCCTTCGACTCTAAAAAATATTGCAACAACAAGTTGTTCATTTCCGCCGACTTTGTCCGCAATTTCCTCAAAGGGCAGCATTTGCACTTTGGGCACACCCATATCGACTGGTTTATTGAGAAGCCGGGAGAGCGCTGTAGCAGCGTTCCCCGAGCCAATGTTGCCGACTTCTTTCAATACATCCAACTTGAAGTCTTCGAGATTTCCCAGATTCTCCATATATTAATCCTCTAAACCTTCCAGTTGGTTCATTTCGCTACGGTTCAAAACTTCGGACAAGTTCAGCATAATCAACAGACGTTCTTCACCAATTTTAGCAACTCCGCGAAGATATTTAGCCTTAACACCGCCAACCACTTCCGGTGGTGTCTCAATGTTGTCAGTATTCAGGTCAATAACATCATTCGCTGAATCCACGATAAAGCCGACTTGCATCTCGCCCACAGCAACGATAATAATACGTGTTTGATCGGTATATTCAGCTTCTGGTAATCCAAAACGGCCACGAAGATCAATAACCGGAATAACCACGCCTCTCATGTTGAATACACCTTTAACAAAATCGTAAGTTCTCGGAACCCGTGTAATCGGCACCATGCGTTCAATAGATTGGACTTTTTCTACTTCAACACCGTATTCCTCTTCACCAAGCTTAAATACGATAACTTTAATTTCTTCTCCCATGTTTAAAAACCCTCCTTATTGATGTCCGCAATCTCATATTTCTTTCATTTTTAATGAAGACATTATTTAATGAAAACATTCGGGTCAATGATCAAAGCAACCTGACCGTCACCCAGAATCGTGGCACCTGAAATTCCTTGGATGTTTGGAAGATACTTGCCCAGATTTTTAAGGACGATTTCACTTTGTCCCAAAAAGTCCTGTACGGAAAGAGCTGCCAGACGGTCTCCCTTACGGATGACCACGACCTCTGTCTCTTCTTCTTCATCTTCGTTGAAGTCCGGTACCTCAAACAGCTGACTCAAGGAGATAAGCGGGATATGAGAATCGCGGAAAGCAATCATCTTATTGCCATGCACAGAACGGATTTGCTTACGCTTGACGATCGCAGTTTCCACAATGGAAGACAAAGGAATCGCATATTTTTCAGAACCGATCTGTATCATCATGGCTGCAATAATGGATAGAGTCAGCGGCAATTGTACAGAGAAATTAGTGCCCTGGCCCAATGTGGAGTGAACCGTAACATTACCACCCAAAGCGGTAATTTTAGATTTAACAACATCCAGACCGACACCGCGTCCTGATACGTCTGAAATGACTGCAGCTGTACTAAAGCCCGGAGCAAACAATACTTGATAAGCTTCCTCGTCGGTCATGGAAGCTGCTTGTTCTGCTGTCAAAATCCCTTTGGAAATAGCACTGTTTAGTACCTTTTCACGGTTAATCCCGTTCCCATCATCCTCAATCTCGATAAATACGTTATTACCGCTATGAAAAGCACGCAGTTGAACGGTTCCAGTTTCTGGTTTACCAGCTGCAATCCGGTCGGCTACCGACTCGATGCCATGATCCACGGAGTTACGTAGCAAATGCACCAGAGGATCGCCAATCTCGTCGATAACCGTCCGATCCATTTCAGTCTCTGCTCCAGTAATAACCAATTCCAGTTTTTTATCCAGCGACTTGGCCAGATCGCGAACCATACGCGGGAAACGGTTGAAAACAGTATCTACAGGTACCATCCGCAATTTGAGAACAACATTTTGCAAATCACTGCTCACACGACTCATATGCTCAACCGTTTCCGTCAGTGCTGGATTGGAAGCCTCACTTGCTAACTGTTCTAAGCGTACACGGTCAATGAGCAACTCGCTGAATAAATTCATAAGTACATCCAGACGTTCAATATCTACGCGAATCGTACGGTTGTGCGTAGGAGCAGCCGCCTTGGCTGCTGGCGCTTGACCTGCAGCTGGCTTGGCAACAGAGGCCGCAGCTGGAGACTGCGGCTGAGATGGAGCGGGTGGCTGCACGGCAACAGCTGCTTCCTGTACCGCCGCTGTCTCAGCGAGTCCAGCAGTAACTTCGCTCATTTGTTTAAGCGATTCCTGATCCAGTTGTACCACTGAGACCGTGTCAATTTCAGAGATACCCGTGATTTCCTTTTCCAGCTCCCCAACTTCTTTCTGCGTTATGTAATATAACGAGAAGCTTTGTTCGAATTTTTCCTGCTCGATATCCTGTACGGACGGATAGGCCTTGACGATTTCACCAGAGTTTTCCAGTGTGTTGAATACCATAAAGGCACGTGCCGCCTTCAGCTGGCTCTCTGAACTGATTGTTACCTGTATATAGTGAACACGATGCCCTTCAGAAATCGATTGCTCCAGTACAGAATACTGGAATTGGTCCAAAACCAATCCAGCACTATCGTTAGTGCCTGCTTTTGTAGAAGGAGACTCTTCAGTGGCAGCATTTGAGCCGGACTTTAGGAAATCCCCGCTCACGATAGATTGCAATGAAGATACAATAGAGGAGACATCCGCTTTTCCATCGCCTCCCTCTGTAATGTGCTGCACCATGGATTCCAGGGCATCCAAACCTTTAAATAAGGTATCGAATATAAATTCATGCATCGCCAGCTTGTTGTTACGTACCAGATCAAGAACGTTTTCCATTTGGTGAGTGAGCGATGCCAGGTCTTCAAACCCCATCGTAGCAGCCATTCCTTTGAGGGTATGGGCAGAACGGAAAATCACCTGAACGATGCCTAGATCGGTTGGATTGCTTTCCAGTTGAAGCATATTTTCGTTAAGAGATTGCAGATGATCATTCGACTCATCAATAAACATGTTTAAATATTGGTTCATGTCCATTGTGAGACACCTCCTCCATGAGTTACACTCCGATTATTTCACAACTTGTACAAGCTTGGGGGCGATCTCCTGCATTGGCAGAAGGTGGCGCACACATTTTAATTCAACTGCTGAGCGGGGCATTCCGTACACTACACAAGTCTCCTCATTTTCAGCAAATGTGGATTGAACCCCAGCGTCATAAAGCTTTTTCATCATTTTAGCCCCGTCGCTACCCATTCCAGTAAGCAATACTAGATGTCTTTCCAGCGCGGTTAAAGAGAGCAGCGATTCGAACATCGTATCTACAGAAGGACGGTGACCATTGCGAGCCTCCTCCATCTTCAGTGACACCGTGTATTTACCACCGGCTCCAGGCACAATTCTTAGCTGATATCCCCCTGGTGCGATGTAGGCTGTTCCCGTCTCCAGCGTCATCCCCTGCTCAGCCTCCACAACACGTAGTGGACTCAACGTGTTCAAACGTTGTGCTAGCGAACGAGTAAAGTTTGGTGGCATATGCTGAACGATAACGATTGGAGCTGGAAAATCCCCAGGAATGCGCTCCAACAGGGTCTTAAGAGCCCGTGGTCCGCCAGTAGAACATCCGACCGCCACCAGTTTTCGAAAGCTGGACGTATGCACACCTTTTTTAAGTGACAATCCCTGTGGTGCAGCTGGAGCTGTAGGTGCTGTTACTGGAGGCGTTGCAGCCGCAGGAGCGGAAGAAGCTGATGAAGTTACCGTCTTCCGTGACTCCGGCTTGACAAGCCCTGCTTTATCCTTACCCTGTATTGATTTGCCAGCAGCCGGATCAGAGCTCTTCAGCTGTCCCGACGTTATTCCCGTACTCATGGACAAGTCTTCTTTTTTCTGCACATGAGGTGCTTGCACTGGTTTCCTTGGCTGAACAGCTGGCTTGTCTATGCGGCCACCTGTAGCAGATGTTCCAGACAGCTGCTTTTTAGTTTCCTGCTTGGCAGCTGTTGGGACGGACTTCCCAGCATCTTTCTTGGGTTGAGCCGATGCAGCAGGTGGAGGAGCAAGCGGAACAACAGGAGGCTTGTCTGCCGAAGCTTGACTTCCAGCTCGTTTCTCAGCCGCAGCCTGTCCAGGTGGCTTTTCCATTGGCGTTTTTTTCGCTTGTTCCATTGCAGCTTTGCGCTCATTCGCTTCCTTGCGCTCCAAGCGGCTGCGTACTGCTTGCATAGCAGTATGCATCTGTTCGAGCAACGCCTTGCTCACCTGCTCAATATCTTGCGCATGAGCAATGGAAGGCTTTCTTATAAAATCGAAAGCTCCTGCCTCCAGAGCCATGATGGTCTCCTTCATGCCTTGTTCATTAATGCCTGACAACATAATGACAGGTAACGGATGGGCTGCCATAATCAGCGGCAACGCTTCAAGACCATTCATTTCAGGCATTTCGACATCCATGGTGACCAAATCAGGCTGCAATTCTTTCACTTTCTCTACAGCCTCTCTGCCATTGGCGGCTGTACCTACGATGTTGAACGACTCATCCCTTACAATAAGATCTGTAATAATTTTGCGCATAAAGGCCGAATCATCTACAACCAGCACCCGGTAAGCACACATGTTAAACACCCCTGTTTCCTCTCATCAAAAATCAATGCATAGAACGCCGCAACCATTTTTGCATAAATCCTTTGATTCCACTCAATGCACCTGGTTGTGGAACCTGTGGCATTGCTGCAAAACGGTGTGCCAGATTCAGTACATCTTTTGAAGCCGCGCATCCCGGAAAAGCAACCATAAAAGGTACTTGTCTTTTGACTGCCTGCATGACATGAGTATCATCACTGATATGTCCAAGCAGCGGGATTTCGATCTCCAAAAAGCGTTTCGCAACAAGTGCGATCTTATCGGCAACTTGACGGGCCTCATTATCGTTATCGGCACGATTGACTATAATTTTGAATACCGTATCTTTCTGCAACCCGTTGACGACTTTAATTAGTGCATACGCATCTGTTAAAGACGTCGGTTCTGGGGTGGTTACTACCATACATTCGTCCGCTGAAGTGATGAATTTAAGATTTTCTTTGGATAAACCTGCACCTGTATCAAAAAGAATATAATCCATGTCTGCTGCCATTTTTTCTACTTCTTCGGCAAAATAATTCAGATTCTCATCTGATAACGCAAACAGTTCGCTTAAGCCTGAGCCTCCAGCAATATAAGGCAAATCACCTATACCCGTCTGAATAATCTCATCAATTGATTTTTCACGTTTTAACAAGTGAAGAAGATTGTATTGTGAATGGGCCCCCATCAACACATCAATATTAGCCATACCGATGTCAGCATCAAACACAAGTACCTTTCGACCAAGTGATTGCAGGGCCAGTGCAAAGTTCAGCGTAAAATTGGATTTGCCCACCCCGCCTTTACCACTGGTGATCGTTATAATTTTTGCGTGACGATTACGTGGGGGTAATCGATACTTATCCAAGGATGAAGTCATTTGTCTAAGTGATTGGGCTTGATCACTCATATGGAATCTCCGTTAACTCCTGACGATACTTTGGCTCCAAGCAGCATATTTGTCACCATTTCTGCATCGGGATGAAGCAGGTCGTCAGGAACATTTTGTCCATTCGTAATATAGGCCAACTGCATCGGAAACTGGTGCAAAAGATTGAACATTCCGCCACAACTGCCCGTCTCATCCATCTTGGTAAATACAACCTTCCCAAGACCAAACCTACTGAAATGTCCAGTTATATTGAGCATATCCCTGCTTTTGGATGTCAGGCTGAGTACCAGATACGTCTCACTTTCATTAATAGGTGAGAGCAGACTTTGCAGTTCTGATACAAGCAGTTCATTACGATAATTTCGCCCTGCAGTATCCATGAGGATCAAGTCACAATGCTCCAGACGTTGAATAGCCCTTTGGACGTCACCGGGAGATTGCACAACTTCAAGCGGTACATTCAAAATCGTAGCATATGTACGCAGTTGCTCGACGGCTGAAATCCGGTACGTGTCAGAAGTAATAAATCCAACTTTGCGATGATGTTTGAACAACTGTTCTGCTGCCAACTTTGCAATGGTTGTCGTTTTTCCTACTCCGGTAGGTCCTGCAACATACACAATTTTGGTATCTTGGGAGATCCCTTTATCCAGTCTTGTCTGTATAAAACTGGTCACTTCCTCACGAAAGGCTTGTTCCCAATCAAAAGTTTCAGGCGCAAAAGGATGCTCACTTCGACGCACATGTACCTGTTCGATCCAATATTCCAGTAAATCACGTGCCACTTCCTGTTCCAACACATGCTCACAAATCTCTTGTAGCGCCTCAGGCCAAGTACTTTCCATTGAAGAGTTTCTGGAGAACCGAGTCATCATCGCTTTCATTTCCCGCAATTCATTAAGCAATGCCTGATTTTCCTCAGCTCCACTCTTGTCTGGAACACTTGCTTCGATTGGCTGTTTATGCAGCTCACTGGATGATTTCAGGTTCGAAAGCAATACTTCTTGATCAAATGCCTGAGATAGAGTCTCCAGGTTATTAGCAGACCTTGGCGACAAATGCTCCGTTGCTGATGCAACTTGTTCTGTATTAACCGTTAAATCAGCTTGTTCTTCTTTGGAACTACCGGTTATCTGTTGTGTAACCCGCCGATAAGCTTCTGGAGCTGCTTGTCTGGGGACTACAGGTACTGAT
The DNA here is from genome assembly GCF_053006485.1 of Paenibacillus sp. JJ1683. Classification (NCBI taxonomy): domain Bacteria; kingdom Bacillati; phylum Bacillota; class Bacilli; order Caryophanales; family Paenibacillaceae; genus Paenibacillus; species Paenibacillus sp. JJ1683. Next base: position 2,200,284 of record NZ_CM129820.1, on the reverse strand, counting down.
GGTTTTTCCAGCTTCTCAGGGGTGTTCATTAGAGGCGAAGCAGCCCGGGCAAGCTGGTGTGACGAGCGTTCAGTCCGCCGAGGCTTTTGAGGTTGCTGCTCCTCAACTGCAGCAACCACTTCAATTTTCTTTTTACTGAACATCCCCATAAAACCGCCGACCTTCACTTCCTTGGTACTTAAAATGACGGCATCTGTTCCTAAGTCACCCCTGATTTGCAGCATGGCTTCTGGCATGGTATCCACTAGATATCGTTTCACTCTCATAAGTTCACCACCCCGACACTTTGAATTTCAACGTTCGGCTCCAGCTCACTGTACGACAGCACCGGGACATCCTGCATCGTCCGCTCCATCACTTGCCGCAAATACATACGTATTGTCGGTGACGTTAACACAATAGGCTGCTGTCCCGATTGAATAAGACGGTTGATTTGCTCCATCATCCTTTGATACACCGTTTGCGTTGACACCGGATCAAGAGCCAAATAGCTACCTTGCTCCGACTGCTGCACGCTCTCAGCAATTTTCTTCTCCAATCCTGGTCCCACGGTAATAACACGCAACGTTTCTCCCTGCTGTGCAAATTGCTGCGTAATCTGACGTGATAACGCTTGACGAACATATTCAGTCAGCACGTCTGGATCTTTTGTATAAGTACCATAGTCAGCCAACGTCTCGAATATAGTCACCATATCGCGAATAGAGATTTTTTCTTTCAACAGCTTGGCCAGCACTTTTTGTACGTCCCCAATCGCAAGCACAGAAGGAATAAGGTCGTCCACCAGCACTGGATAATTCTCCTTGAGATTGTCAACCAGCGAACGTGTTTCCTGTCTGCCAAGCAACTCATGGGCATGTTTCTTGATCGTCTCTGTTAGATGAGTAGCTACAACTGAAGGTGGATCAACCACCGTATAACCTGACAGTTCAGCAACATCCTTCGTGTTCTCGTCAATCCAGAGCGCAGGCAGTCCGAAGGCCGGTTCTATCGTTTCAATCCCTGTAATGGAGTCGTCGTCGTATCCCGGACTCATAGCCAGATAATGATTCAACAACAGTTCTCCACCGCCTACCGTATTGCCTTTAATTTTAATTACATATTCGTTAGGCTTGAGCTGAATGTTATCCCGAATACGAATAACCGGCACAACCAACCCCAGCTCCAAGGCGCATTGACGGCGAATCATAATAATCCGATCCAGTAGATCACCGCCTTGCTGTGTATCCGCCAACGGAATCAACCCGTACCCAAACTCAAATTCAATCGGATCTACTTGAAGCAAATTAATGACACTTTCCGGACTACGCACCTCTTCGATTTGTTGCTCCTCCTCCAGCTGTTCATCAGCAATTTGCTTGCGTTCCATATTGCCCTGCATTCTTCGGGCTGCAAAAAACAATAGAATCGCAAGTGGAAGAGTTGTAATAATATGAATAGGTGTGAAAAGGCCCAATAATGCAATGGTGGCAGCCACTATGTAGATCAATTTTGGATATGAAAAGAGCTGTCCGGTTAAATCTTCTGCCAAGTTGCCATCCGACGTAGCCCGCGTAACAATCAAGCCTGAAGCCGTGGATATGAGCAGCGCAGGAATCTGGCTGACCAATCCATCACCGATCGTGAGAACAGAATACGTTGACAGCGCTTCTTGAAATCCTTTTCCCTGAACGGCCATACCGATAATAAAGCCGCCCACCAGGTTAATGATCAAAATGATAATACTGGCGATCGCATCGCCTTTAACGAATTTACTCGCACCATCCATAGCTCCGTAAAAATCCGCTTCCCGTTCGATTTTACTGCGTCGTTCACGGGCTTGCTGCTCATTAATTAGACCTGCATTCAAATCAGCATCAATACTCATTTGTTTACCTGGCATCGCATCCAATGTAAACCGGGCGCCCACCTCTGCTACCCGCTCCGATCCTTTGGTAATAACAATGAACTGTACGACCACAAGAATGAGGAAGACAACAAAGCCGACGGCAATTTGGCCGCCTGCAATCCAGCTACCAAACGTAGCAACTACTTCGCCGGCATGACCCTCACCTAAAATAAGTTTGGTCGTAGAAATGTTGAGCGCCAAACGAAACAACGTTGTAATGAGCAGCAATGAAGGAAAGATAGAGAACTGTAAAGCTTCCTTCGTGTTCATTGAAACAAGTAGAATCATCAAAGCAATAGAAATATTAATGACGAGCAGAATATCCAGCAGCCATGAAGGGATCGGGAGAATCATCATAAGAACGATACCGATGACGCCTGCAAGGACGGTTATTTCTTTTATTTTCACGGGTCTCTTGGCCTCCGATCCCTTTATTTCACTTTACCTTTTAATTTATATACATACGCCAGCACTTCAGCAACGGCCTGAAAAAGATCAGCTGGTATCGCATCCCCGATTTCGGCTCTTTGAAACAGTGCCCGCGCCAGCGGCTTGTTTTCCATCGTTATAACGCCGTTTTGCTTGGCAATTTCCTTAATTCGGAGCGCGACATAATCTTGTCCTTTCGCAATAATCTGCGGCGCCTCCATCTCCGAACCGTCATATTTCAAAGCCACAGCAAAGTGCGTAGGGTTGGTGATGATGACATCTGCATTAGGAACCTCCTGCATCATGCGCTGCATAGCCATACGGCGCTGCCGCTCGCGAATTTTCCCTTTGATCAGCGGGTCACCCTCCATTTTCTTGTACTCATCTTTGATATCCTGTTTGGACATTTTCAGATTTTTCTCATGCTCATAACGTTGATACATATAATCCAATATTGCTAAAATGAACAGCACCACACCAATTTTGAGTCCCAGTTCCATTGTTAATGAAGCCGTAAAACTCAACATCTGGTCGCCGGACATCTCAGCCAGTTTGGGTAGGTCAGCCTTTGTTTTCCAAAGTACGCTGTACACCAGATAACCAATTACGGTCATTTTTAAAACAGATTTCAGGAATTCAACTAATGACCTCATGGAAAAAATATTTTTGAATCCTTTAATTGGGTCGATTTTGCTAAATTTGGGTGTAATACCCTCTCCAACTAATAAAAAACCGATCTGCATGTAATTCGCCACTACCCCGATGACAATGGCACCCACAAAAATAGGAGCCAGCATAATTAAAATTTGCACACCATACTCACCCATCATGAGCAGCGTTGTATTCGGTGTTACTTCCATAGACAGCCGATTCACAAAAATATCCCGAAATAAGCGGACCGCATGATCCTTAAAATACCCGCCGAAAATCATGAGGCAAAAAAACGTAACTAGCAGGACACCAGCAGCGGGCAACTCCATGCTCTTGGCAACCTGCCCTTTTTGTCTTGCATCCTGTTTCTTCTTGGGTGTAGCTTTTTCCGTTTTTTCCCCTGAGAACAACTGCAGGTTCATAGCATATTTAAATGACAAACTACGTTCCTCCAGACCAGACATTAAGGACGATTCCCCATAATATCCAACAAGTTGCGCATGGATTCGAACATCACAGAAAACAATCTTTCGAATATAAAAGCAAAACTTGGCATGAGAAGCAGTAACATGAACAATCCAACAAAAATTTTGAGCGGAACACCAATGACAAAAATATTAAACTGCGGTGCTGTTTTAGCTAAAAAGCCAAGTCCCACATCCGTTAAAAAGGTAGCTACTACTATGGGAGCAGCAATTTGAAAGGCCAGCATAAATGATTCCGCAAAAGAACGTACCAGGAATTCAGTTACACTGCCACCATACAGCTTTATAAAAAAATCATTTGTCAACGGTACCCAATCATAACTGTATAAAATAGCATTTAGCAGATGATGGTGCCCGTTTATACTCAAAAAAAACAATATAGCTATAGCAAACTTAAAATTCCCTGTCAAAGGCGATGAAGCACCTGTCATAGGATCGAGCACATTGGCCATCCCGAAGCCCACCTGAAGATCAATAAAAGAGCCTGCGGTTTGGATCGCTGTCATTAACATGTATGCAGTAAACCCCAACAACAATCCGATCAGCACCTCACGCCCTACTAACAGCACATATGCTACATCGGTCGGCACCTGTTGATGCGTACCATACGTAAGATACACGACCAAAGCTAGAAATCCTGAAATTCCGACCTTAAAGATATTAGGTACCCCTCGGGTTGAAAAAATAGGCGCTACTACAAAAAACGAGGTAATCCGACAAAAAATCAGCAAAAAAACAGGAAAACTCTGCAACAATATGTTCATCACTTTCAGCCTAACCTATATATTTGTACAGATTGTCCAGAATGTTATACGTAAAGTCCACTAATGAAGTCAATATCCAGGGCCCGAACAAAAGCAATGCCAGCAATACGGCGACAATCTTCGGAACAAAGGCCAGTGTCTGCTCCTGAATTTGAGTTGTCGCTTGAAAAATACTGATGATCAAACCCACGACTAGCCCCAAAATCAGCATCGGAGCACTCACCTTGAGTACAATGTACACCGCTTGCCCAGCCAGGGAAATAATAAACTCCGAAGTCATTGCCGTCCTCCTTGATTGCTGTCCTTGCAGAAAGTATTCATGTATTAAAACTCAGTAGTAATGATTTGACGACCAAATACCAACCATCTACAAGTACGAAGAGCAGTATTTTAAAAGGAAGCGAGATCATTACCGGCGGTAGCATCATCATCCCCATAGCCATGAGAGTACTCGCCACCACAATGTCTATAACTAAAAAGGGTATGAAAATCATAAAGCCCATCTGAAATGCCGTTTTCAACTCACTGATTGCATAAGCCGGAACCATCACCGTTAGTGGAATATCTTGATAATTCTTTGGTTTTTCCATCTTGGTGTATTTCATAAAGAGCAGTAGATCCTTCTCACGTGTATGAGAGAACATAAAGGTCTTAATGGGTACCGATGCCTTATCCAGTGCCTGAGACTGTGTTATATCCCCCTTGAGATACGGCTGAAGCGCAGTTTCGTTCATAGCGGAGAAGGTCGGTGCCATAATAAATAAGGTGAGAAACAAGGCCAGTCCGACAAGCACCTGATTGGGCGGCATCTGCTGAGTTCCCAGTGAAGTTCGCACAAAGCCAAGTACAATCACGATACGCGTAAAACTTGTCATAAGTACAAGCAACGCGGGCGCTACACTAATGACAGTAATAAGTAAAATAATAGACAGCGAGGTGGCACCGGGCTGTCCTTTGTCCGAATTGCCGACTTGAATATCAATGTTCGGAATCGGTTCCGCAGAGGCCGCCGTCACCGAAATGAAGCTGAATAAGACAAGCAGCAAACATGCTAGTATAATCTTTTTTCTCATGAATCTCCCGACCGATCTGTAGTATTCTCCTCATTGCGCAGCTTTTCAAGTTTATCCTTGCGATTCGGCATCTGCCGGAGCTTGGATTCAAACATCTCATGAAAAGACGTCTCCTCTTCAGACTGCTGCTGCTGTGCCGCGTTGTTCCGGCGAAGCTTATCCGCAATTTTAGCGAATAGCGGGGCAATCGGGCCGCGCTGCAGAGAAGCTTCCTGCTCCAGTGCGGCCAAAATTTGCTCCACTTCTTCAGGATCGGATACTTTGTCAACAAGCCGGATATCTTCTCCCACACCAATGAGGTACACACTGCTACCAACTTCAACAAGCTGAAGGGATTTATTGGGGCCAAGCCCCACGCCTCCCAGTATGCGAACGGAGCGGTTGCTGAACCAGCTCTGATTTCTTTTACTCAAAAACCGTATCAAGTACACGATCAGTACGATGATAAAGATTAGCACGAAAAGGACCCAAGCAATGTTTCCTATATTGCTGGATGTACTCAAAGCGTCAGAGGCACCCTGTTGTGTATCCATACTGGATGCGCCTTACACACCCAGTGTTTTGTTGATGGCTTCGATAACCCGATCCGATTGGAATGGCTTAACGATAAAATCTTTTGCGCCAGCTTGAATGGCATCAATTACCATAGCTTGCTGACCCATCGCGGAACACATGATAACCTTTGCATTCGGATCAATTTGTTTGATTTCCTTCAGAGCGGCAATGCCGTCCATCTCAGGCATCGTGATATCCATCGTAATCAGGTCCGGACGAAGCTCCTTGAATTTTTCAATGGCCTGTGATCCATCCTGGGCCTCTCCTACTACTTCAAATCCATTTTTGGACAGGATGTCCCGAATCATCATTCTCATAAATGCAGCATCGTCCACGATCAAAATACGGTTTGCCATCTGAAATAAATCCTCCCTAAATTATGCTTTTATTGTAATTTTTGAATTCGGTCCCATTGGCTTACAATATCCGTTACACGCACGCCAAAGTTCTCGTCGATTACGACAACCTCGCCCTTGGCAATCAGTTTGTTGTTAACCATAATGTCCACCGGCTCCCCGGCAAGCTTGTCCAGTTCAATAATTGAACCTTGTGAGAGCTCCAGAATATCTTTAATTTGCTTTTGGGTCCTTCCTAATTCTACGGTGACTCTAAGGGGAATGTCCATCAATAAATTTAAATTGTTTTCATCCACTTGCGGAAATCCACCGGACTGCAAGTTAGAAAATTGTACAGGCTGCACATTTACATTGCGCCCTGGCGGTACGGCCCCGTAATGATGAGGCGTTCCATAAGGCACTTGCGGCGGTACACCTGCTGGCATTCCATAACCCGGCGTTCCATACCCTGGAGCGCCCTGCTGCCCATATCCCGGGTCTTGAGGATACATCGGCGGTTGTTGCCCATAGCCTACATCTTGCGGCACCTGCGCGGCTGCAGGCGGCTGTTGGTAGGCTGGTGACGGCGGCTGCGGAGTACTAGCTTGTGTCGGCGCTTCGGGAGCAGCTGTTGCAGCTGCCTGCTGTACGGATGCTTGCGGTTGCTCGTCATCCTCTCCGCCATTCATTAAGATGCTCACCATCTTCTTGGCGAAATTAACAGGTAACAGTTGCATCAGCGTAGAGTCAATCAGATCTCCAATCAATAACCGGAAGGATACTGTAATCAACGTCTCTTCATCTGGCAGGCTGGATACTCCATCACCGTGCAGAGGATCCAAAATATCAATCCCTGGTGGAGATATATTAACAAAACGATTAAACATGGTAGACATAGAGGTCGCAGACGATCCCATCATCTGGTTCATCGCTTCCTGCACGGCACTGATGTGAATTTCATTCAATTCTTCATCTGCCGGATTTCCTCCACCACCAAGCATTAAATCTGCTATAACCTGCGCATCACGCTTTTTAATTACGAGCGAGTTAATGCCTTCAAATCCATCGACATAATTTACATGTACGGCTACGTGCGGCTTTGGAAATGCAGTTTCAAATTCAGAACGTGTAATAATTGAAACTTTAGGTGTCGTAATATCCACCTTTTGACCGAGCAGTGTGGAAAGAGCCGTAGCTGCGCTGCCGAACGTTATATTACCGATTTCCCCGAGAGCATCTTGCTCCAGGGAAGTCAGAAAATCGTCAACGGTCTTGCCTGCGGGAGTAGAATCCGTCCCCGCTTCAGACTGTTTCAGCAAGGCATCAATTTCCTCCTGGGACAAATAGTCTTTACTCGTCAATTTCTTCAACTCCTTCGTTGACAATTTCATCAATTTGTACGGCAACACGATCTCTTACCATGCCGGGACTTCCCATAAACTTCAATCTCTCGCCTACCCGGATGGATAGTCCTTCTTTGACTGGCTTGTTCAATGAAATGACATCCCCTACCGAAAGGCCCAAAAACTCAGCTACATTTATCCGGGATTCACCCAACTCCGCAATAATAGGAAGCTCTGCTTTGGTGACCCGTAATCTCAAGGCGTCTATCTCTTCAGGCGCCCTTGATTTCTTTTCGGATGTAAACCACTGGTGCGTGGACAGTCTGGCCATAATAGGTTCCAATACCACGTGCGGGATACAGAGGTTAATCATCCCTGTGGTATCACCAATTTTGGTGCTAAGCGAAATCAGAGCAATCGTCTCATTCGGCGAAACAATCTGCATGAACTGCGGATTTGTTTCCATAGCCTCTAGACGTGGTTCAATGTCCAGTACCGTTTTCCAAGCCTCTTGCAGGCTATCAAAGGTACGGCTGAAAATTCGCTCCATGATCGTCGTCTCGATTTCGGTCAATGCGGTAACCTTAGTTGGTGCCGAACCTGTTCCTCCGAGAAGCCTGTCCAGCATGGCATAAGCTACGTTCGGGTGAACCTCAAGCACCATTCGGCCTTCCAGTGGTTCAGCTTCAAAAATGTTTAGAATGGTCATTTTCGGAATGGAGCGAATGAATTCATCATATGGAAGCTGCTCCACCTGAACGACATTAATTTGGACAAAAGTACGAAGCTGTGCTGAAAAATAAGTGGTCAGATACCGTGCAAAGTTCTCGTGTATCCGCGTCAGACTTCGTATATGGTCCTTGGAAAACCTAAGCGCTCTCTTGAAATCATAAGCGCGAACTTTCTTTTGGGTTTCTTCCTTTTTGAGTTCTTCCGCATCCATTTCACCGGACGAGAGAGCTGCTAAAAGGGCATCAATTTCCCCTTGTGACAGTACATCCACCAATGTTATTCACCCCCTTACGTGTTCCTGACAAGATCACCTGGAATCAAATGGCTGCCAGCAAAAAGTCTGTAATTTTGGCGTTCCCCAGGTGACCTTCAGGGAGCGACTTGTTGATGAGATCCGTCAGCTTGTCACTGAACTGATCCCGGCCTTTAGCCGTTCTGAGCTCATCAGGTTTGGTGTCTGCAAGTAATTGAATAACGATGGGCTTAATACTGATGTCCTTAATTTTTTCAAAAGCTTCTTTTGCTTTGGCATCATTCAATTGAAAAGCAAGATTCATCTGTACAATGTAATCTGCGTCTGCCAAATTCGTTTTGATACCGGTAATTTCAGAGCTTACTTCCACCAATTCATCCGCTGACAATCTTGGAAGTTGTTCTGCTTGAGCGGCTTGCGCATTCGGTATGACTTCCGACTTCTTCCCGCTAAGCGCTGGTATAAGTACAAAGGCCGCGCCTGCAATCAAAGTAATCGCGAGTAAAATTGTAATGAGCCATGGCAGCATCTTCTTCATTCGTCTTCCTCCATTTGTTGCACTTTTATCGTGGCGGCATGCATGCCGATTTCACGGCTGTAACTCTTGATCAAGGAGACGACATCTGCCGCTTTTTCCAATACAATCAACCGTTTCCCCGTCACCAAAGTGACGTATGTATCCGGTGTTTCCTCCACAGTCTCAATGAGCAGCGCATTAAGCCACATAGGCGAGCCGTTCAGCCGCGTTAACGGGATCATCGTAACACCAACCTCCTGATAGGTGCGGAGGAGCCTCTACTCCTCCGCGTTTAAATGAGATTATCGTTTCAAGTTTACAACTTCCTGAAGCACTTCATCCGAAGTCGTAATGATACGTGAGTTCGCTTGGAATCCACGCTGAGCTACGATCATTTCGGTAAATTCGCCTGTCAGGTCAACGTTGGACATTTCCAGCTGACCCGCGATGATAGCTCCACGCCCCTCTGAGTTGGCTGCTCCAGGCTCAAGTTCATCAATGTTGGAGTTGACCGTTGTACGATACAGGCTGCCTCCAATTTTCTCCAAACCTTCCGGGTTAGTAACTCTGGCTATACCAATTTGCGTGCCATTATTCACTGTACCATCATCTAATTGCTGTACAATCGTGCCATCCTGTGAGATAGAGACTGCCGTAACATTGTCTTCAAGTGTGATTGGATCTCCATCCAAATTTCCCACAAAAAATCCATCGGAAGTCACCAGATTCCGGTTTGCATCTATGTGGAAATCACCCGCACGAGTCAGATAGGGAACTTCCTGTGCATCATTCATTTTGACCAGGAAAAATCCGTCACCATTAATCCGCAAATCCGTTGGGTTATTCGTGGTCATCGCACTACCTGGAAGATGCAGTGTATCAATTGAGCTAACCGAGACCCCCAAACCTACCTGCTTGGCATTTTGACCTGCAGTTGTCGTAGCATCAGGTGCACTTGCGCCCGAGCTGGTTTGGCTCAAAATATCCTTGAACATCACTCGGCTGGACTTGAAGCCTGTAGTATTTACGTTTGCAATGTTGTTACCGATAACGTCCAGCTTTGTTTGAAAGCCCTTCATGCCCGATACACCTGAATACATTGATCTCAACATTGAGTATAAATCCTCCTCTGATTGGTTGCTTAGTTGGCCGCATCAGTCGATCCGCGGCTTTTTCATGGCTTTCCTATTCGGGCCAGCCACTTTTTATGAAATAATTACAGCACTATCTATCTGCGTAAATACGTTATCCTCCATGGACTGCTTGTCCATCGCAGTAACAACTGTTCGATTAGGCACACTAACAATCAAAGCCATATCTTGCATTAAAATCAAAGATTCTTTAGCGCCCTTGGCAGCAGCCTTATCCACAGCAGAGTTGATTTTCGCCATTTGGTCACTTCTCAACTCTATTCCTCGCTGCTCCAGTCGCTTGGCTGCATGGTTGCTGAGCTTGAGCACCTGTTCCTGCAACACCTGACCAAACGGCTTGGTGTCCTTAATTACCGAATTTACTCGGTTTTGAGAAATCGCTGCCGGAGGAACGTTGGTAGGAAAAAGGCGTCCGACCGTTATCCTGTCATTCATGAGTTCTCACCGCTTCCAGTAGAGGAAGAAGATGTAGTATCTGACGTATCAGTAACAGGAGCCGTTGTGTTAGCCTGGCTTACTGATGTTACATCTTTTAATGCCACCTCAGCCGCTCCCATTTTGGCATACTGCACACCGTCGCGAATAACGATGGAATCTACGATTCCACTTTTCACTGTACCTGCGCCTGCTTCACCTGTAATGGAATCCTTTTTACCCGGCTCAATCCAGCTAACTTCTTTTCCTATCAAACCAGAAGCTGTACCCAAAGACTGTCCCAATGCAGTCAACTGCGTAGATATGTTCATCAGTTGTTCCACCGAGGAAAACTGTGCCATTTGAGCGACAAATTCTTTATCCTCCAAAGGCTGCATTGGATCCTGATTTTGTAGCTGAGTGATCAATATCTTTAAAAATTGATCTTTACCCATCGTCTTAGTATCCTTGGCGCTTGCTGTTTTGACATTATTCACATTGTAATTCGGCCAGACGTTACTGGTGGATACATTGTTGTCTGTAGTCGTCATTGTGTTCTCACCTCCATCATTACGCTTGTGCTGTAAAGGAGCCTGTCCGATTCATGTCATCTGCGCGTTGTTCTGCTGTCCAGTTACGAAGCTCTTCTGTCATTTCAGCTACTTTCAAAGCATCCTCGCTCTCTTCTCTACCTCGAGCTTTAGAACGTTGGTTAGATTGCTGCTGCTGATTAGCTCCAGAACCGCGTCCATCCTGATACATATGGGAGGATAGCGACTCATTGTGCGTTACTTCTACTTTATCCACTTGAATACCTTGACTCTGAAGACTCGTACGCAACTGAGACATTTGCTGTTCCAGCAGATCCTTCGCCCCGCTATGCTCAGTCATAAACTGGGCAACCAGATGGCCGTTTTGCATCGTCAGCTTAACCTCCAGCTGGCCCAGATGATCTGGACGAAGCATGATGGTCGCTTCTGTCAAACCAGTGTGCTTTACAATATCAAGTTTCTGCACTACAAACTCAGTCATCTCCTTGGCAAATTGTCGTACATGTACGACTGGTTGAGCCGGAGCCGAAGGTGTTGTTCCCTGCGTTTGTACCGAAAGCTGCCCCGCAGTCGTGATCACCGGAGTCTGATTATCAGTTGCCGACGGATCCGCTTGCTCAGCTGCATCTACGAATGTACCCGCTTCATCCGTTACAGTCGTTTTAACTGCGGACTGAACGAGAAGATTCGTTGATGAACGTTGTCCTTCTGAGCCTTGCTGGCTAGTTTCACCCTGACTTGCTTGCTGCTGAGGAGTAACCTGTTTGTTTGTAGATGCTGCAGTTAATGTCTGAGCACCGTTTGCCCGTTGTGCAGAAGGCTGAACCACTTGTGAATCTCCACTATCAGCAAGTTCCACAGCTTTCAATACTCCATTCCACTGTTCATCGGAAATAGCTCCAGTCCCAGCTGTTGCGCTTTGAAGCGATTGTAGTAACTGTGTCACCTTAGCCTTTTGGTCGCCCGAAGCCTGCTCTGCTACATTGGCAAGTTGTGACAAAGCGTCCTGTAATGCAAACCGAAGAGTTGCCGGATTAGCTGCCAAGGCTGTTAAGCCTGTAGCCTCTGCCGTTTCCCCGCCGTCTGCCTTTTGATTTGTTCCATTGCCTTGCAAAAACTGTTGTACTTGCTGAATCCATGATTGTAAAGCTGCAAGCAGCGCAGGATCGGCAACTACCTGATCATCCAACTTTTCGAGATTTTGCAGCAAAGGAGCCAATGTTTCAACAAGCGGCTCGGTTGGAGCTTCCGCAGATTCTCCGTTTGCAATAAGCGGTAGTACCATAACTAATGGAGAACCATTCGCATCTGTTCCAGCCGAGCCTGTTTGCCCGCCTGTCATCATTTGCGTTAGTGTTTGATTAAAGGCACCCGTGGTTGCTCCAGCAGCCGTGGTTGTACTTGTTGCTGACGCTGTCGTACTGCTAGCTGTTGGGCTAGAGCTAAGAGATACACTTTGAGAAATAAGGGTCATATATTTTTCACCTCCCTTCAATTTTAAATTACTTACTGCCCATCAGCTTATTCAAAATTTTCGCGGTCTGACCTGCATCCTTCGCAGACATATTTTGCAGTAAAGAAGCACGTGTCGAATCATCTACTGTATTTAATATGTTTAATGCCTTATCTGGACTGATTTTGTAAGTTTGTAAAATAAGTTCGGCACCACTTTTCTTGTCCATGGAAGCAAATGTGCTGCTGATTTGAGTACTTTGCAGACTTTTACTCGTCGTTCCAGCTGTACTACCCTGATCCTTTTTCAAACGGGACTGCAACGCCGCTACCGATAAATCCGTAGATGGCGTTACGTTTTTCAGAGCCATCGTAATATCCGCTGCTTTTTTAGCGTCCATCTTTTGCAAAATCTTCGCACTGTTGGCAGGGTCCATATAACTTAACAGCTGCACGGTCTCTTCCGTAGTCAGATTCTCCATAATCGGTGCAGCTTTACTTGCCGTCATTCCTTCATACATGCTGGCAAGTTCTCTGGTCTGTTTTACATAAGGATCTTCATTTGATGTTCCGTCTGTAGTTTGCGTACCTGCTTGTCCCTGCTGCCCAACCTGTCCCTGTTGACCCGTCTGCGACTGTTGTTCCTGTTGCGTTTGCAGTGTATTGACCTGATTTTGAAGTTCAGTAACCTTTTTATCTTGTGTCGTTTTAGCAGCCGTAGCCTTTTTGAGTTCTTCCGTCTGCTTGGCTAAATCCGCTTTTAACTGCTGAATGGTTGCTTCAGAGCTTTCAGACTGTGCCTTCTGATCTGCCTCTTTTGTCTGGGTTGCCTTATCCTTCGGTTCAGGAATCCAATTTTTAACAATTGGTATTTTGTTCCCTAATGAGATCATTTCGCTTCTGAAGTCCATATTGAACAGTGTGAGCAAGACCCCGACCAGAACAATTGTGAAGACAATCGGAATCAGGAAAAACATAAACCGTTCAAATCCCCCGCCTGATTCCTTCCCTAAATCCATATCCAGTTCATTTTCTGCTAACTTCTGTGCCATCGTCTTCCTCCTCAGGCAGCTGATATGCGTATCCTATGACGTTCCGCTTACCGGGCTTTCATGGCAAATCGCACGGAAGCCATTTCATCCAGCTCATTCTGCTCGCGCAGGAGCATTTCCTGTTGGAATTTCACGTTGGCCTTCTCTCTCGCTTTCAGCCAAACTTGTTCATCCAGCATTTTATCGGTCAAAACGGTTTGTTTGCTTTGCACATTTTGCTGCGCATATTGAACATCCCTATGCTTGCGTGTAATACATTGGTCCAGATGATTGACATAAGCTTGTAATTCCTGAATGCTAGAGAGTGGCGCGCAATCTTCGGCAGCCTTTTGAATGGCGGATATGACCCGATTCCTTTCGCCTATAAGCTGTGTTAATGTCTGCTCCTCAACCTGCAATTGTCCAACAGCACTGGAAAGCAGCCATTCGGCCTGTGACTTTTCGTTCGTTTTCAAGTCTACAACTTTTTGAAAGGAATACTGAAATCTCATCGTTCAACCTTCATCTCCTCGTAAATTCAGAAATCAAACGTTCTCGTACTTCGTCCAGTTCAGCCTTTTCATCCGTTCTTTGTCTTGTAAAATCCCATATATCCCGTATGCGCTCCATAGATTCGTCAATTTCTGCATTCGAACCCTGTTGATAAGCCCCAATATTAATGAGGTCCTCTGAATCTTTGTAAATGGCCATCAAGCGCTTAATGTTTTCGGCAGCATCTATCTGATCTCGTGGTGCAATGTCCTTCATGACCCGGCTAATACTTGCTAACACATCAATTGCAGGAAAATGTCCTTTGTTCGCAATCCCGCGATTCAAGACAATGTGTCCATCCAATATCCCACGCACCGCATCTGCGATGGGCTCGTTCATGTCGTCACCATCAACCAACACCGTATAAAAGGCGGTTATAGAGCCAGTAGGTCCTGTCCCTGCGCGTTCCAGCAGCTTAGGCAGACTAGCGAACACAGATGGAGTGTATCCTCTCATTGCTGGTGGTTCCCCTACTGCTAGACCGACTTCACGCTGAGCCATCGCATACCGGGTAACTGAATCCATCATTAGCATGACATTCAACCCGCGATCCCGAAAATACTCCGCTATCGTCGTTGCAATAAGTGCACCCTTAATGCGGATCAACGCAGGTTGGTCGGAAGTTGCCACAATGACTACAGAGCGTTCTAGTCCCTCTGGGCCCAAATCCCGTTCAATAAAGTCCAGCACCTCGCGTCCACGTTCTCCGATCAGGGCAATTACGTTCACATCTGCTTCCGTATTACGGGCAATCATCCCCATCAAAGTACTCTTACCTACACCCGAACCCGCAAAAATACCAACCCGTTGTCCTTTACCAATCGTAAGCAACCCGTCAATTGCACGTACTCCGATACTAATGGGTTCCTGTACACGCGGACGATTCAGCGGATTAGACGGTATATTAAAAGTTGAATATCTCGCCATCCGCGAGGGAATCAGTGATCCGTCCAAAGGCTGGCCCAAACCATCCAGCACTTTGCCTAAGAGTTCCGATCCCACCTGCACATTCAGCGGCTTCCCTGTGCCTACGACATCACAACCAGGACCAATGGATTGTAGTTCTCCAAGTGGCATCAGAAGCACTTTATTGTCTCTGAAGCCAACAACCTCTGCCTGCAATGGCTTTGCCGCTTTGCCCGGATAAATATAACAAACATCCCCGATACTAGCGTCTGGACCTTCCGATTCAACCATCAAGCCGATAACCTGTGTAACCTTGCCATTCACCCGAACTGGGTCCAGCTGTCGCAAATGATCCATGTAGCGCTGCGCATTAAGCCCCTTCATGTCTTCGCTCCTCATTTTCATGTGCCAGACGCAGTAGTTCCTTTTTAATCTCAGCTAATTGCGTATCGATCCGGGCGTCCACACTTCCAAAGGAAGAACGAATGACGCAACCGCGATCCTTTACGGTACCATCAGGAATAATTTGCAGTTCTGCCTGAGAATCGACAGTTAATGACAATTCCTCCCGCGCACCTTGCACAAATGCGAAATGCTGAGGCGACACACACAATGTGATGATTCCTTTTTCTCGCTTACGAGCCAAATTTTTGCGAATTAACTCAATCGTATATTCCGGTTCAAGACTAAGCTGTTTTTCAATCACCTTCTCGGCAATCGCACTACTCAGTTCAACCAGAAAAGGCTCGGCTTCCTGAATTAGTTGTTCCTTAATCTCATAGGCCTGACGCAGAATATCTTGTGCTTCTTCCATCATCTGCTCCGATTTCGTCTGAAGCTCAGCCTCGGCCAGCTTCTGGCCTTCTTCATACCCTTGTTGAAATCCATCTGCTTTTATCGACTGAATCAACTGATCGTCATGTTCGCGTCGTTCTTGCCACCAATCTTCAATCTGCTGCTGTGCTTCCTGAAGCATTCGTTCCGCTTCTTCAGCCGCCTCGCGCACCTGACGTTCGGCAAAGTCCTTAGCATCATTCAGCATTTCATCTCGGAGCCGTTCTGCCTCATAATCTCGCTGAGGCTCCGGCTCCGTATATTCGGTTGTGATTTCTTCATCCGTCGTTTCTGACACGTACGTATGTGCCACATCAATCGTTTTCAAAGCCTCTACAGGCACATATTGGAAAGATTTAATCAAGTTAGACAATGATGTCATCTCCTCCGCCGCGTGCGATTATAATCTCACCGGCCTCTTCCAATCTGCGGATCGTTGATACGATACGTGTTTGTGCTTCTTCCACATCACGCAGCCGCACCGGTCCCATGTACTCCATTTCCTCTTTGAAGGTTTCTGCCATACGTTTCGACATATTTCGGAAAATCACATCGCGTACTTCTTCACTGGACACTTTAAGCGCCAATTGCAAGTCTGCATTGTCGATATCGCGGATAATGCGTTGAATGGACCGGTTGTCCACATTGACGATATCCTCGAAAACAAACATTCTTTTCTTGATTTCCTCAGCCAGTTCAGGGTCTTGAATTTCAAGCGAGTCGAGAATTGTACGCTCGGTTCCGCGGTCTACGCCATTCAAAATCTGAACGATAGACTCGATACCGCCTGCATTCGTGTAATCCTGCGTCGCAGTTGCCGAGAGCTTTTGCTCCAATACTCTCTCCACTTGAGAGATGACTTCTGGAGATGTACTGTCCATGACAGCAACACGCCGGGCCACTTCTGCCTGCTTTTCCTGTGGCAGGGACGATAGAATTGCCGCCGCTTGCTCGAACTGCAAGTATGAAAGCACGAGAGCAATGGTTTGCGGATTCTCATTTTGTATAAAATTCAATATCTGGTTCGGATCCGCCTTACGAGCAAAATCGAAAGGTCTCACCTGTAATGTCGCTGTCAAACGGTTAATGACCTCAACAGCTTTTTGTGATCCGAGCGCTTTTTCCAATATTTCTTTGGCGTAATTAATACCGCCTTGGGAAATGTACTCCTGAGCCAGGCAAATTTGATGAAACTCGGCCATAATGGAGTCCTTTTCAATGGCATCGACCTTCCGTACATTGGCAATTTCCAATGTAAGTTGCTCGATCTCTTCATCACGCAAATGCTTGAATATTTGAGCAGATACTTCTGGCCCCATTGTGATCAAAAGAATAGCTGCTTTCTGTCTTCCCGTTAAACCTTGACTGCTTGCCTTTGCCAATGAACTCACCTCTATTCGTCAGCCAGCCATGTACGAAGCAGATTGACGAATTCGTCGGGTTTCTTTTTCGCCAGACTTTCAAGCTGTTTACGCACTTGACTTTCATTTGTCACACTTTCCATCGTAATGGACGGGAATTCCGTCGGCGTTGGCATGAGTTGCAATTCTTCATCCAACTCTTCTTCCTGATTACGACGACTGCGTACGATGAAGAAGATTACACCCGCCAACAGTGCCAGAACTGCAGCTCCGATGCCCCACATCCACGGGTTGGAAGCTGAGAAGAATGTATTGGTACTCGTAGGCGCCGGAGCAGCTTGCGAGAACACTGAAACCTTTTTAGCCAAATCAGCGTCTGTAAAAGTAGTACCGGAATTCGCAAGCGACGCTCTTACAATATTAACCAAAATGTTTTGAATTGCTGTCTGAGTTGCAGTATCCAACGTTTGCTGACCTGTTGGTGGTTCAACTGCTACATTAATGGTTAAATCTTTTACAGTGTACGGGCTTTGGATAATATCCCTTGCAATTCGGTTAACTTCGTAGTTAATCGTACTTGAGCTCTTATCCGAACTGGTATTGCCGGAATTGGCTCCTCCAGGGTAACCCGGGACATCCTGCGTTCCTGTCCCTGCAACTCCTCCAGTCTGTCCACTACTGCCCGTATAACTTTCCTGAATTTGTTGGGCACTGATTTCAATACCCTTCATTTTCGTTTGGTCAACAGGTGTGACCATTTGTTCCTTTGATGTTACTTTGTCGAAATTTAGCTGGGACATAACCAGCACGTTTACCTTGTCGTCTCCAACAATTTTCGACAAAAATTGTTGGACATTATTCCTTACATCGCTCTCAAACTTCTTCTGTAGAGCCATGTTTTCCTGAACACCACTCGTGAGTCCGCCTTGGCCGCCCTTGGCCGTTGGAATTAACTCATACTCCTTATTGGTGATCGTAATGTTTTCTACTGGCAAATTCGGTACAGCCGTTTTTACCAGGTTAAAATATCCGTCGATCGCTTGTTGATTGGGAGTAAAACCAGGTTCGAATTCCATTTGAACCGAAGCAGAGGCTTTGTCCTTTTCTTCAAGTCCGGCAAAGATGTTTTCCTTTGGCATATTAATGACAGCTTTGGAGCTTTGGACACCGTCCATCCGTTCCAACAGTTGCTGTACTTCGCCGTTCAATGCGTTATTGTACTTCACATTGAACTCGTTCTCCGTCATGCCAATGGCCGAGGAGGACTGGTCAAAGGCGCTCATGCCGATTGACCCCTTCTGTATCAGCCCTTGGGACCCAACATCTACCTTCGCCTTATCTGCACTAGCGGTTGGGACTGAAATTTGTGTCCCACCAGCATTAAGCTGATACGGTATACCCGCAGAATCGAGATATTTAATGACCCCAGCGGCATCATTTGCATTTAAATCCCGGAAGGCCACTTCATATTCGGTTTTGGTAAACTGCATCGTTAGCACTACAATGGCGATAATGATGAATGCTAATGTCGAAACAAGTAATATCTTCTGTTTTTTGCTGAAATTATTCCAATACCCGGAAATCCTATCCCGGTATTGGGCGATTCTCTCGTTCACTCCGTCACCCCATCCGAAACTTTGCTAAACCCTCACTTTACATCTGTGTACGCATGATCTCCTGATAGGCTTCGATCGCTTTGTTTCGGACCTGTGTAGTAAGCTGCAGGGAAAGCAGCGCTTGTTGTGAAGTGATCATGACTTGATCTACATCAACTTTGCCTGCCATGAATTGGTCGGACATCTGGTGTGTAGCGGCTTCCTGCTGCCCTACTTCATTGAGAGCATCCTTTAGGAAGGACCCAAAATCCTTCAAGGATTCGGAAGGCGTCGCTTTCGTCAACTCATTGTTAGGCGATTGAATCTGCTGTATTACCGGTGTCTGTACGTTAAACATGGCGTTCTGAATCATGTTTTACTCTCCCTATTAAGTAGTTAGTAGTCCTGGAACTTAGCGGCCGATTTCAAGCGCTTTGGAAACCATCGCCTTTGAAGCATTCAGAGCTGTTACATTGGCTTCGTATGAGCGTGTTGCGGAAATCATGTCGACCATTTCTTTCATTATGTCTACATTAGGCATATATACATAGCCATCTTTATCAGCGTCCGGATGACCCGGATTGTACACTGGCTTCAAAGGTGACTGATCTTCCTGAATTTGCGAAACCTTAACGCCAGCGGCGCTTGTACTACTTCCTTCCATTTGAGCCTTCAAAACATCGGCAAAGCCAGATTGGTTCGGCTCCAAAACAACCGTTTTTCTCCGATATGGAATTGCTTGTCCATTCTCTACCTTCGCCCGAGTTGTCTCTGCGTTGGCAATGTTGCTCGATATAACGTCCATCCGCAACCGCTGGGCCGTAAGAGCAGATGCACTAATATCAAAGCCGTTGTTAATCTTCACCTCGTCCTATCTCCCTTCTACCGCTGTTCTCATCATTTTGATGCGCTCATTAATTTCTTGGATGTAGGTATTATATCTTAGTTGATTTTCAGCCATAAGACTCATTTCTCTGTCTATATCTACGTTGTTCATGTTGTTATTCATGACTGAGTACCCATCTTTGGTGACCGTGGCATCAGGAATGGAGTTCACAGGTCCTATTTGAAAATGTCTTGAATTGGTTACTTTTCCACGCAATGGCGTGACATCACCGTCCATTTGCTGCTGAAGCAGTTCTTCAAATGAAACCTCCGAACGCTTAAAATACGGGGTATCCGCATTGGAAATATTATCGGCCATCACACGTTGTCTCGTATTGGCCGCCTGTACACCTGCCTGAAGCTTTTGAAAGCTTATATCACCCAGCAGATTCATTTAGCTCCTCCCTCCAGCGTCTACTCCAAAGTAAGATTCAATAAAACAAGATTTTTCACTTTTTTTCGACAATAAAATTTCATAATTATACATTTCTTTTAGGTCTTAAGTAGAAAATCTTAACTTTCTGTCATATATTCTAAGTTTCGTAGAGTTGGGACCTAATTACAATAAGAAAAAAGCCCTATCTTTTTTAAAAAAGAGGGCTTTAGATGCATAAAATGTTAAATTTTTCAGGTTTTTTTCAAGAAAATGAATGTTTTCTTAGCACTTTACACCTGTAAAAGATTATACGTCCTACTTTTGGAATAGACAGAAAAATCATCAACTTAACCTGTGTCTAGGACTAAACGACGGTGCAAGATAGTGTTATTCTGGACCACACACCCTATTTTTAGAGACTCAGTTCACAAAATATACTGACTAAGGTCCCTGTTTTGGGCAATATCTCCCAGCTTCTCACGCACATATTCCGGGGTGATAATCATACGATCCAATGTAAGCTCTGGTGCTTCAAATGACAGATCCTCCAGCAGCTTCTCTAGGATGGTATGCAAACGCCGTGCGCCGATATTTTCGGTGTTGCGATTAACGGACTCGGCAATACTAGCGATCTCACGGATCGCTTCCGCAGAAAATTCGACTTCTATATCCTCGGTGCGGAGCAGTTCAGTGTATTGCTTGGTCAGCGCATTTTTAGGCTCCGTCAATATCGACACAAACTCATCCAAGGTCAGGCTACTTAGCTCCACCCGGATGGGGAAACGACCTTGAAGCTCTGGGATCAGGTCTGATGGTTTAGCCACATGAAAAGCCCCTGCAGCAATAAACAGAATGTAATCTGTTCTTACCGGGCCGTATTTGGTCATAATGGTAGAGCCCTCGACAATAGGTAAAATATCGCGCTGGACTCCTTCTCTCGACACATCTGGGCCACTTCCCTTGCCTTGGCTGGCAATCTTATCTATTTCATCAATAAAAATAATACCTGATTGCTCAGCACGCTTCACAGATTCCTGAATCACATCATCCATATCGATCAACTTAGCTGCTTCATCTTGAATCAGTACCTTGCGGGCTTCTTTGATTGGTAGCTTGCGCTTCTTCGTCCGCTTAGGCAGGAAACTTCCAAACATCTCCTGCATATTCATTCCCATTTGTTCATTCCCTTGCCCAGCAAACATATCGAGCATATTGGGTGCGGTATCCTCCACATCAATCTCTATGACATCATTCTCAAGCTTACCGGACAACAGATCAAATTTAACCTTACGTCGCTTCTCTGCTAAGGTTCCGTCCTGTTGTGGCGGTTCTTCTTCTACCGAAGTCCCTGTGTTATTGCCAAACAGCATTTCAAAAGGGTTTCGTTGCGATTTATTTGACTTTTCTGCAGGTACAAGGATATTGACAATCCGTTCATTTGCCATGTCCTCTGCTTTGTCTTTCACATTCTCTGTTCGTTCCGACTTGACGATACGGATAGAGGTTTCCATCAGATCCCGCACCATGGATTCCACATCACGACCGACGTAACCCACTTCTGTAAATTTGGTTGCCTCTACCTTGACAAAAGGAGCCCCCACTAGCCGCGCAAGTCTACGTGCAATTTCAGTTTTACCCACACCTGTCGGTCCGATCATCAAAATATTTTTGGGCACAATTTCATCCCGAATATCATCCGGCAGTTTACTACGCCGATAACGGTTGCGCAAGGCAACAGCAACAGATTTTTTAGCTTCCTTTTGTCCGACAATATACTTATCCAGCTCGGATACCACTTGTCTGGGCGTCAACGATTGATTATTCATTTTGCATTCCTCCACCCTTGAATACTCAGAGCCGATTTACAATTCTTCCACGATAATCTGACTGTTCGTATACACGCATATTTCCGAAGCAACCTCTAACGCTTCCCGTGCCATGTCCTTTGCTTCCATACCAGAGCCATGACGTTTGAAAGCACGGGCAGCTGCCAATGCAAAATTACCACCTGAGCCAATGGCCAACACATCATCGTCAGGTTCAATAATTTCTCCGCCTCCAGAGATGAGCAGCATCCCGGACGAGTCCATCACAATCATTAACGCTTCCAACTTGCGTAGTACACGATCCTGCCGCCAGTCCTTAGCCAGTTCTACAGCAGCCCTTTGAAGATTGCCGTGATGTTCCTCCAGCTTATTTTCAAACTTTTCAAACAATGTGATAGCATCGGCCACCGAACCCGCAAATCCCGCAACGACCTGACCACGATACAATCTACGTACTTTTTTAGCCGTCTGCTTCATCACAACACTGTTGCCGAACGTTACCTGCCCATCACCCGCAATAGCTCCTTTGCCATTATGGCGTACAGCACAGATGGTGGTAGCATGAAAGGACATATCCATAACGCGCTCCTCCTTTTCCTTCATCCTTATGCCTGTACTTCTGTTGACATAACTCCCGTTTGGTTGATATAACCGCGCAAACTTTCCAACGCGCGATTTGCGAGAGCTTCATTCTTTTCCTTTTTGTTACGAATGCGTGTCTCCAGCTTTGGAAGAAGACCAAAGTTTGCATTCATCGGTTGGAAATGTTTGAAGTCAGCAGTTGTAATATATCGTGCCATACTGCCTAGTGTCGTTTCCGCAGGAAATACGAACATTTCCTGTCCACGTGCTGCTCGTGCTGCATTTATACCAGCCAGCAAACCTGAGGCCGCCGACTCCACATAACCCTCTACACCTGTCATTTGTCCGGCAAAGAACAGATTACTTCTTCCCTTGAACTGATAAGTTGGGTGAAGCTGTTGTGGAGAATTAATAAAGGTATTGCGATGCATCACACCGTAACGTACAAACTCTGCCTCTTCGAGTCCCGGAATCATTGAAAACACACGCTTTTGCTCCCCCCATTTGAGGTGAGTCTGGAAACCAACCAGATTATATAGCGTACCTGCAGCGTTGTCTTGTCGAAGCTGAACAACTGCATAGGGTAGTTCCCCTGTATGTGGATTTACAAGACCTACAGGTTTCATCGGTCCGAACAATGCCGTTTGTTTCCCGCGCTGCATCATCACTTCGATAGGCATACAGCCTTCGAAGTAGATTTCTTTTTCGAACTCCTTGACTTGTGCCACCTCAGCAGTAATTAAAGCCTCATAGAAAGCATCAAATTCCGCTTCGTTCATCGGACAATTTAAGTAAGCTGCTTCTCCTTTATCATAACGGGAAGCCAGATAGACCTTGCTCATATCGATGGAGTCCTTCTCTACAATCGGAGCTGCCGCATCGTAGAAATAAAAATACTCCTCTCCCATCAGCGTTTTGATCTGTTCTGACAAAGCTGGAGAAGTTAATGGTCCCGTGGCAACGACCACAATACCGTCCTCTGGGAGTTCCTGAAGTTCTTCATTAACGACCTCGATCAAAGGATGTTGATGAAGCGTATCTGTAATATGACCGGAAAATCCATCACGATCCACTGCCAATGCCCCACCAGCTGGAACAGCATGGAGATCTGCCGCACTCAGAACCAAAGAGTTTAGTATTCTCATTTCTTCCTTCAATACGCCTACTGCATTCGTCAGACCGTTCGCGCGCAAGGAATTACTACATACAAGTTCGGCAAATTTATCTGTATGATGTGCGGGTGTTTTTACAACCGGTCTCATTTCATATAATTTAACTGGCACTCCACGGCTTGCAATTTGCCAGGCAGCTTCGCTGCCCGCCAAACCTGCTCCGATGACCGTTACCTTTTGTAGTTCACTCACTTTTAAATCCCCCTGCTTCTTTGTTCTTAAGAAGTCTCTACACTCTCATCGCTCTCTTCCAGCATTTCGCTGTGATCGCAGACGGTGCAGTTGAGCTTCGTCCCCTGTTTAGTACGTTTTTCGACCATTAGGCCACTGCAACTTGGACAAGGCTTAATGGACGGTTTATCCCAGGATACAAAATCACATTCTGGGTAGCGGTCACATCCGTAAAAGACACGTCCTTTTTTACTTCGTCGTTCGACGACATGTCCCTCACCGCATGTAGGACAATTCATCCCGATATCCTTGACAATTGGCTTGGTGTTACGGCAATCCGGGAAGGCAGAGCAGGCCAGAAATTTACCAAAGCGGCCTAGCTTATATACCATTTGACTGCCACACTTGTCACAGATAACGTCGGATACTTCATCCTTGATCTCAATTTCTTTCATTTCTTCTTCAGCCACTTCCAGGCGCTTTTCGAATGACTCATAGAAGTCGCTCAACACCTTGACCCAATCACCTTCGCCCTCTTCGACGTGGTCAAGATCACCTTCCATATTCGCAGTAAATTCTACATTCAGAATCTCTGGAAAAAATTCTTCCATCTGCTCAATGACCAACTCTCCCAGCTCGGTTGGGAAGAATTTCTTTTCCTCAATAGCGACGTAACCGCGCTTCTGAATGGTTTCCAGGGTCGGTGCATACGTGCTCGGGCGTCCTATACCCAATTCCTCCAGTGTCTTCACCAGTCGTGCTTCCGTATAACGAGGAGGCGGTTGTGTAAAATGCTGCTTCGGTTCAACCGATTCCTTTTTCAGCTTATCGCCCGGCTGAAGTGGGGGCAACAGCTTATCTTCTTCGGTTTTACCGTCGTCATTCCCCTCCACATACACTTTCATGAAGCCTGGAAAGCGAACCTTCGAACCGGCTGCCCGGAATATCGTCTCGCCTGCTTCAATATCAACGGACAAAGTATCCATAATAGCCGAAGCCATCTGACTCGCCATAAAACGTTCCCATATCAGTTTGTACAATCGGAACTGGTCTCTACTCATAAAAGGCTTAACGGTTTCCGGATCACGCAAGGCGGAGGTTGGACGAATCGCTTCATGCGCATCCTGAGCATTAGCCGATTTTTTTGAATACTGACGAGGACTTTCAGGCACAAAATCTTCGCCATATTTTTGAATAATGACCTCTTTCGCTTCCTCTTGAGCCGAAGTAGCGATCCGTGTGGAATCCGTACGCATATACGTAATCAGACCCACAGTCCCTTCTTTACCTAAATCCACACCTTCATACAGCTGCTGCGCTACAGACATGGTTTTAGATGCCCGGAAGTTGAGCTTTCGAGCCGCCTCTTGCTGCAAGGAACTTGTTGTGAATGGAGGAGACGGATTGCGTAAACGCTCCTTCTCTTTCACATCGCGCACCTTGTAAGACGATTTTCCGATAGCTTCTAACACTTCTTGTACATCCGCTTCGCTAGAGAGCTCTTTCTTTTCGCCGCGTAGCTTATGGAATTTCGCTTCAAAAGTGCTGTCCTTAATAGCTAGTTTAGCTGTTATCGTCCAGTATTCTTCCGGTACAAACTCATTGATCTCGTTTTCCCGGTCCAAAATAATTTTCACTGCAACCGACTGTACACGCCCAGCTGACAGACCCTTTTTTACCTTTTTCCAGAGCAATGGACTAATTTTGTAGCCGACAAGTCGATCCAATATCCGTCGTGCCTGCTGCGCATTGACCAAATCCATATTGATCTTGCGTGGGGTTTTAAAAGCATCTTTGACGGCCTGCTTCGTAATTTCATTAAACACCACACGACAATCCGCCGTATCGTCCAGTTCCAGCGCATGCGCCAGATGCCAAGCAATAGCCTCACCTTCGCGATCCGGGTCAGCCGCCAGATATACTTTTTTTACTTTTTTTCGGGCATCCTTTAACTCTTTTAGAATGGAGCCTTTACCTCGAATGGTAATATATTTGGGATTAAAATCATTTTCGACCTCTACGCCGATCTGGCTCTTAGGTAAATCCCTGATATGACCCATGGAAGCCTTGACGATATATTTGCTGCCTAAGTATTTGCCGATCGTCTTCGCCTTGGAAGGCGATTCCACGATGACGAGTGAATCCGCCATAGGCTCTTCCTCCTCTCAATTACACACATGAATATGATAGACTTCCTGAAATGTGGTGAGTATAGTTCGTTAGTGCGAGCTATAAATTCAACACATTTCAGGAAGTGGGGAAGGAGTAGGTATCCGCGATGCGGATAAACGCCATTTTTCCCTCCACCTATGATTAAAATTGAATTTTGCGCATTTACTAACTAAGGATTTGACAAAAACAACTACTAAATAAGCTTGTATTTTGTGCCCGCTAGCTGAGCGATCCTTTTTTTTATGATTAACGATAACAGAACTGCGTGTAAAAGTCCAAAATCCCATGCCGTAGCATCAAGCAGTTCATCCAGTGTCATGGTTCCTTGTTCCAGCAGCACCACCACACGATTTTCCTCAGAAGTCTCACTTTCTGATGCTTTGGAGACCTTCTTAAGATTAAGACTCTGTTCTCTATTGTATGAAGAAACCTGCCTTGTACGCAAATCTGCTTCATACTCCTCAATAATATCCGAAGCCTCAGTGACCGTTTTGGCTCCTTGCTTAATCAAGTTCAGCGTGCCTCTACTCTTCGGTGACGTAATGGGCCCAGGAACAGCAAACACATCTCGATTTGCCTCCAGCGCAGCATCCGCTGTAATCAAGGAACCGCTCCTAGCGTCTGCTTCGACAACGAGTGTCCCCTTCGTTAAACCGGCAATAATGCGATTACGTTGTGGAAACATCCCGGGATGCGACCTCGTACCTGGAGGATACTCCGATACGATCAGACCTTTACTAACCATCTCTGCAAACAAAGAGGCATTTTGGGGAGGATAAATTTGATCAATCGCTGTTCCAAGCACACCAATCGTGTTGCCTCCCCGGCGTAGGGCTGTTTCATGGCAAATACTGTCAATTCCTCTCGCTAATCCACTCACTACTGTAATCCCTGCATTACATAATTCCTCTGTTAGTATCTCCGCTGCTCTTCGACCATACGCAGTAGGAACGCGAGTTCCTACCATGGCTACAGAACATGTGTGCAAAAGTGATTTATCCCCTTTTGTATACATTACCCAAGGTGGGTCAACTGTTTCCTTCATTAATAGGGGGTAATCTTCGTCCACATAAGTTACCATACCAATATCACTCGATTGAATTCGCTGATATCGTTCATGTACCCATTCTTCATCGTAACACTGTGCCGCAATGCGTGCCTGGTTGGGACTTAAGCCTATCTCAATCCACTTTTGTTCGCTAAAATGCAGTAGCTCATGCAATCGATAATCACTCGACCAAATACGCTGAATTGTTCTTCTTCCGATTCCTTCTAACTCATGTAGACCTAATAAAAGCCATCTTTCTTCCAAACTGTGGTTCCCCCATTCATGGAAGAGTGAACCCTTCCTTATTTTGTGGCACAATGAATCATTTTGCAAGCGTTTCCCTGACAAGCCTGTCTTAACGCAAAAAAAGCAACCTTTTCATCCCCTGTTTCAGAAGATAAAAAGGTTGCTTACCTTTCTTTCATTATACACTAGCCAGCAGCAAATTTCGATGCTGATTTACAGCCTGTATATTAATGAAGAAACACGATTTAATGTGTCGTACACAGATTCAAAATACCACGCGCTTCCAACACACTTACCAGTGTCGAGCCCATTTCGGAAGGAGTCGGCGCCACCTTGATCCCGCAGGCTTCAAGCGTAGCAATCTTCTCTTTTGCCGTTCCCTTTCCGCCAGAAATAATGGCACCTGCATGCCCCATCCGTTTGCCTGGAGGCGCAGTCACCCCACCGATAAAGCCAACCACCGGCTTCGTCATATTGTCCCTGATCCACTCGGCAGCCTCTTCCTCGGCTGTACCACCGATTTCTCCGATCATAATGACAGCATGAGTGTTGGGGTCCTCATTAAAGCGATGTAAAATATCAATAAATTCTGAACCTTTAACTGGGTCACCACCAATACCAACCGCGGAAGATTGACCTATACCTCTAGTGGTTAACTGATGCACTGCCTCATAGGTCAAAGTACCACTACGTGACACAACGCCTACATGACCTGGCAGATGAATGTAACCTGGCATGATACCAATCTTACACTCTCCTGGCGTAATAACACCCGGACAGTTAGGGCCAATCAGAACGGTCTTTTTGCCTTCCATAAAACGTTTGACCTTGATCATATCAAGCACCGGAATCCCCTCTGTGATACAAATCACGAGGTCCAGTTCCGCATCCACAGCCTCCAAAATGGAATCCGCTGCGAAAGCCGGCGGCACGTAAATGACGCTAGCAGTTGCGCCTGTAGCTTCCTTGGCTTCGCTTACTGTATTAAACACTGGCAGTTTGACCTGTTGCCCGTTTTCCAGTGTAATTTCTACCTCGGTGCCTCCCTTACCTGGAGAGGTGCCACCTACCATTTGTGTACCGTAATCAAGTGCACCTTTGGCATGGAACAACGCCGTTTTTCCCGTAATCCCCTGTGTAATCACCTTTGTATGCTTATCGACCAAAATACTCACGATCTTCACATCCCCTATCGTTTATTCGGCATATCGGAATGCAAACAGGCTATTGAACAAGTTCAACGATTTTTTGGGCACCATCCGCCATGGAATCAGCTGCCACAATATTCAAACCGGATTCCGCTAAAATCTGTTTGCCGAGCTCAACATTCGTTCCTTCAAGACGGACAACAAGCGGTCGAGTCAGCCCCAACTGCTTGGCAGCCTCCACGACGCCGTTCGCAATGATGTCACACTGCATAATCCCGCCGAAAATGTTGACGAAAATACCTTCTACCTTCGGATCGGACAAAATGATTTTGAACGCTTCGGTTACCTTTTCCGTTGTTGCACCGCCTCCAACGTCCAGGAAATTGGCCGGATCGCCACCGTAATATTTGATAATATCCATCGTGGCCATCGCCAAACCTGCACCATTGACCATACAGCCAATATTGCCGTCCAGAGCGATATAGCTTAGATCATATTTAGATGCCTCAATTTCCTTCTCGTCCTCTTCATCCAAATCACGCAATTCCAGAATATCCTTATGACGGAACAACGCATTGGAATCAAAATTCAATTTGGCATCCAGCGCCATTACATTCCCATCACCCGTAACGACTAGGGGATTAATTTCTGCAATCGAACAGTCCTTGTCCACAAATGCTTCGTAAAGCGCCAGCATAAACTTAACCGCTTTATTTACCAGCTCATTGGGAATATTAATCTCATACGCCAGTTTACGAGCTTGATACACCTGAAGCCCAATTACTGGATCAACAACTGCTTTAAAAATCTTCTCCGGAGTAGCCGCAGCCACCTCTTCGATTTCCGTACCGCCTTCTTCGGAGGCCATCAATACGATGCGTCCAGTCGCGCGATCCACGACAACGCCTACGTAATATTCTTTGCGAATATCACAGCCTTCCTCAATCAAAAGGCGTTTGACTTCTTTACCTTCAGGTCCGGTCTGATGTGTCACAAGCACCTTACCCAAAATTTCAGAAGCGAAAGTACGCACCTCATCCAAACCTTTGGCAACTTTTACGCCACCCGCTTTACCGCGTCCACCAGCATGAATTTGTGCTTTTACGACCGTAACAGCGCTTCCAAGCGTTTCTGCCGCAGCAACGGCTTCTTCCACCGTGTAGGCAACCTTGCCGTTCGGTACAGCCACTCCGTACTGCTTTAATACTTCTTTACCCTGATATTCATGGATATTCATTCTGGAATCCTCCTATCAACATGACTGCAACAAGGGCGGTTCACAAGGAAATCTATACTAAACCTACATCATTGTAACATGTTTTTAAAACGCTTTCCTTATAATTTAACCTCATGAATTACAGTATTTTGATATCATTATCATTCCCAAAATCGAATGTTTGGATATTATTGGATTTTATTTTTTAATACAAATTCACACAAAAAAGCACCTCCGCAAAATGGGATTACCTAATCCGCAATGAGAGGTACTTTATTTCATTAGAATTTAAGGGCATTTTTCTTTCAGTTAACAACAACTCATGTCGTAAGAATTCGCAAGAGCAACTGAAAGTATCTATTATGATTTTTCAATCTGTACATTCGCTTGATGAACACGATCAAGCAGATCATTAAACTGAAGCAAAAGCGACCCAAATTGATCATGAGTCATACTTGTTTTTTCCTGTATACATCCTGGTACAGACAGGGCTTTATCCCGCAACGCTCTTCCCTCTGTCGTCAAAGAAATCAGCACCTTACGCTCATCTTGAGTGGAACGCTTTCGATCGATCAACCCGGCATTCTGTAACCTCTTTAATAGTGGAGTTAGTGTGCCAGAATCCAAATATAACGCCTCACCCAATTCCTTCACTGTACACTCTTCACGCTCCCAAAGCACGATGAGCACCAAATATTGCGAGTACGTTACACCAAGCTTTTCCAGATAAGGCTGGTACAGCTTTGTAATCTCTCTGGAGCATGCATATATGGCAAAGCATAACTGATTATCAAGTTTCAACGCTGCATCTTTATTAAAATTGTTTTCCATGCTGTCTAGTCACCTGCTTTCGTCATTATTTTAGCACATTATATAACAAAATACATTCTAATTGCCTAAAATACTTTACAAACGATAATTATTTTGATAAATTAAATTGCGTAAAATATAAATTGAGCGAGAGGCAGTGATTGGATTATGATGACCATTCAACAAAAAATGTATGAAACAACAGTAAAAGCAGTTGGTGGGCGTAACGGTTATATCGAGTCTTCTTCCCCTGAACTTCGTTTAGATATTGATACTCCAAAAGAAATGGGTGGCGCTGGTGGTGCAGGTACAAATCCAGAGCAGCTGTTCGCCGCAGGCTATTCTGCTTGCTTTGACAGTGCTTTAAATATGGTGGCTCGCATGCAGCGTGTAAAACATGAAGGTACCGAAGTCACAGCTACGGTCCATTTTGGCAAAGTCGAAGACGGTGGCTTCGGAATCGGAGTAAACCTCGACGTTCTGGTCAAAGGCGTAGATCATGAAACTGCGGTAAAACTGGTGGAAGGCGCACATGAACAATGCCCATACTCCCGCGCTACCCGCGGTAATATTGAAGTGAAACTGAACGTTTTGTAACTCAGAGTTAGAATGAAATTCACAACAAGCCCCTCAACCGTATTGGTCAAGGGGCTTGTTGTTTTTCCATCAAGTAACATGGGAGATGATGCATAATCGTATATACGAAATTGATATACTCATAGTATAATCACTATTGTCATAATCTTTTTTTCTTCTCCAGGTCTTTTTGCCTGGAGCTTTTTTTGTCCTTTTTTCCGTTTTCTCTCGTACACATATCCTTTGGAAAACTTTTCCTTAAAAATGATCGTACTGTATCTGCTAATTTTATCGCCTTTTTACATTTCGGATAAATTGGCGCTTGCTTTATCCATATGGCGGTATTGAATAGCTTCAGCCACATGTGAAGTCGTAATTTTCTCTGACTCATGTAAGTCTGCAATGGTGCGGGACAGCTTGAGAATTCGATCATACGCACGCATGCTTAAACCAAGTGCATCCATCGTCTGATCAAGCAGCTCCGCTGCATTTTGATCTAATACTGCATATTTACGCAGCATCTGACCGGACAGCTCACTATTCCATGAAAAAGGAAGCTTACTGTATCTGCGGATTTGTATTGCTCGAGCAACCAACACCTGCTTTCTCATGTCAGCAGACGACAGGGATTCTTTTTCCTCCCGCCAATCCTTTGGTTGTGATACCTCAAGCTGAAGATCAATTCGATCCAGCAATGGACCGGAAATACGTGAACGGTATCGAGCTACTGCTGCAGGTGAACAGGTACAGCGCTGATGTTCCGTGTTATTGCCGAAAAAGCCACAGTGACACGGATTCAAAGAAGCTGCAAGTAAAAAATGCGCCGGATACTTAAATACAGCACGTGAACGACTGATTGTCACATGGTGGTCTTCCAGGGGCTGCCGCAGCACTTCTAGCACATGGCGGCTAAACTCTGGCAACTCATCTAGAAATAAAATCCCTCGGTGTGCAAGACTGATTTCTCCTGGTTTGGGTATGCCTCCTCCGCCCACCAATCCAGCAGCAGAGATTGTATGATGAGGCGCACGGAAGGGACGAACATGCATAAGATGAGACGAGGACTCCTTCCATTTTCCTGCTGCGCTGTATACCTTGGTCACTTCTAGCGACTCCTTTTCAGTCAAAGGCGGTAGGATAGAGGGCAACCTGCGGATGAGCATCGTTTTTCCAGCACCCGGTGGTCCCATAAGAAGAATATTGTGCATTCCTGCTGCAGCGATAACTAATGCACGTTTGGCGTGTAGCTGACCCAGCACATCGCTGTAATCCTCCATATTACTGGCTAGTTCTTCTTGCTCGCACAACGGTATATGCTCTGCTTGAGGTAAATGGTCATAGGAATGGATTATAACTTGCTTACTGGCAGTACAATTTTGATCGGTCACTTGGCCGTCTGGGATGCCTTGTGCATGATCATTAACTGGGATAAGATCCGCCAGATGGTGTATAGCGTAAATACGTATATCCGTAATTAGACGTGCCTCGCTTGCGTTTTCCTGAGGAAGCAGCACGGAATCGAATCCCTCTCGCTTGGCCAGATCAACCATGGACAACACCCCATTTACAGAACGAATGCTGCCATCCAGCGCCAGTTCGCCAATAAACAGCGTTCGTTCCCCCACTGGCAAAACAATCTGTTCACTGGTTGTCAGCAAGCCTAAAGCGATGGCAAGATCAAAAGATGAGCCTTCCTTACGCAAATCAGCAGGAGCTAAGTTAATCGTGATACGCTGGGATGGATATTTGAATCCGCAGTTTTTGATTGCTGCTCTCACACGCTCTACTGCCTCTCGAATGGCTGAATCTGGCAATCCGATTATCGCGGTTTGAGGCAAGCCATTGGACAAATCAGTCTCAACTTCGATCAGAACGCCATCTATACCGTATAGACACGCTCCATGTAATTTTCCATACATATCAAAAAAGCACCTCTCCTCATATTGAAATGTCCCTCTCGGGAATCATTGCCTATATGAAAAAAGGTGCTTCCAAATTTTCATTCATTGCAAATATAATGTTTTAAATTTAGCTCTCAATCCTAATTTCAAACCCTCAACTAAGCTTATCTGACGACAGATTATTTGTCAATCAAGGTTAGCTTATCGGCTGCTGGAGTACGTGGTCTTGATTCCGGGGTTCGTCCAAATCAAGTTTGGACAGCACTTCAACAAGCGCAGCATCCTCCTGAACAGGAACCATGTTCTTTGGTTTTTTCTAAAATGCTATCCGCAATGCGACCGCTCCCCTTGGCAACGACAATCGGCGCTTCGCTCTCACCGGGCGTATTTTTAAGGGCGACCTGCGGATGAGCATCGTTTTTCTAGCACCCGGCCGTCCCATAAGAAGGATATTATGATACATTTTCACGCATTGAAAAACCAAGTAATATCAAGGGTTTGACGATACTAAGCGGTTTTCCTTTCGGTGGGAGATCGCTTTTTTCTTTTAGGCTCTATTAAAACACGTTTGTGATTTTCTTATAATTTCATAAATATTATTAATTTAAAATTTATCAGGAATGATGTATTGTCGAGTTTACTTTCCACGATGATGTAACTCTAAAAAGAAGACAAGTAAGCCGTCTCCCTTTGGGTCGGCGCGAAGAGGAGAAGCCGAAGGCTTGACGAGCGTTTCCTATTGCCGTACGCGGGAGTGCGATTTCCATTCTTTATTGATTTTTTTTATCCTAACTAAAGGATGGATCATCATGGATAACTGCGTTCTCTGATAGATAAGTCTGATGAGAAATTGAAGGAACAAAAAAACCTGAGATGTCAGGACTTTTTGCTCTGTGCCCTGCCGCGAATTCGACATTTTATTTCCGCGTAGTGGCGGGAGTTTTCAGTTTTCACCCGTGAGAAGTGCGTTCAGCAGATCTGAACGATTAGAAAACCACGACTGAAAGTCGTATATTGAGGGGACTACCCCAGCCAGTATTCCCACGTACAATTACTATACCGTCGTCATGCGGAACGACGTTATGGATCGTCATGGTAGCAGCTCCTTGAAACGGCTTAACTTGACCACCAAAAATACCAATTTCCGTAATCGAGACAAGTACCCTACTTGAGGAATTAACAAACCCAGCCAAGTTCAAGCGACTTTGGAACAAATTCGGACCTACATTGTTGAGACTAAAAATGAATGCGGTACCTGCTTTAGTTCTTAGGCGACGCGTAGGTTTCAGAATTTTTCTAGAAGAATTTACTTTTCCCATTCGAATCAACTTCCCTTCTTTTGTAATAATATAGAATATGCTAGTTTTTATAGAATCGAAACAGACAAACAGATTGGAAAAGATGACCATCTTTATCAGTAGGCAATAAAAAAAAACCCGCGATGTCAGGGCTATGCTCGTAAACTTGATTGAAGTGAGCGAATGAAAAACGACGGAGAGCTGCTCAAGCGGATTGCCACGCTACAAATGAAGATCAAGGAACTCCATCACGTGGCCGTCCGGAGTGCCTTGTGCATGATCATTAACCGGAATAAGATGCACTAGATGGCGTATGACGTATAGCGTAAATACGTATATCCGTAATTAGACGTGCCTCGCTTGCGTTTTCTTGAGGAAGCAGCACGGAATCGAATCCCTCTCGCTTGGCCAGATCAACCATGGACAACACCCCATCACAGGACGAATGCTGCCATCCAGCGCCAGCTCGCCAATAAACAGCGTTCGTTCCCCCACCGGTAAAACACCTGCTCACTGGTTGTCAGCAAGCCTAAAGCGATGGCAAGATCAAAAGATGAACCTTCCTTACGCAAATCAGCAGGAGCTAAGTTAATCGTGACACGCTGGGATGGATATTTGAATCCGCAGTTTTTGATTGCTGCTCTCACACGCTCTACTGCCTCTCGAATCGCTGAATCCGGCAATCCGATTATCGCGGTTTGAGGCAAGCCATTGGACAAATCAGTCTCAACTTCGATCAGAACGCCATCTATCCCATATAGACACGCTCCATGTAATTTTCCATACATATCAAAAAGCACCTCTTCCTCATATTGAAATGTTCCTCTCGGGAATCATTGCCTATATGAAAAAAGGTGCTTCCAAATTTTCATTCATTGCAAAAAAATATAATGTTCTAAATTTAGCTCTCAACCCTAATTTCAGATCCTCAACTAAGCTTATCTGACGACAGATTATTTGTCAATCAAGGTTAACTTATCGGCTACTGGAGTACGGGATCTTGATTCCGGGATAACATCAGGATAGCCTGCATATATCATTCC
This sequence comes from Paenibacillus sp. JJ1683, assembly GCF_053006485.1. Taxonomy (NCBI): domain Bacteria; kingdom Bacillati; phylum Bacillota; class Bacilli; order Caryophanales; family Paenibacillaceae; genus Paenibacillus; species Paenibacillus sp. JJ1683. The sequence continues at coordinate 2,164,942 of NZ_CM129820.1, read as the reverse complement.
AATTACCTTCTCACCTGGTTGAATTCCCAAGCATTCACGGAATTTAGGCGAATACAAAAATGGTTTTGTCACCCAAAACGTTCCGATTCCTTTGCTCCATGCAGCAAGCATAAAGTTCTGTACAAGCGCGCTGACCGCTGCAAAATCTTCATCCCAAACTGCTTGACGCGGGTCTTCTTCCATCACCACTAAAAGCTGTATCGGGTTGTGTAGAATCCCATTTTCAAACTTGTTATCCTTACCGATATCGGCGGCAATTGCCTCTGCAAGCTTTCTCCGTCCCTCACCAGCAAACAACAGAAAGCGCCACGGTTCACGCATTTTATGATTAGGAGCCCATACCGCGACGTCCAGTAGTTCTTTAATCGTATCTACCGGGATAGAGTCAGATTTGAATCGTTTAATCGTCCGGCGTTCCTGAATTACATCTATGACATGTTCACTAAAGGTATGCTTTGTCACGTAAATCCTCCTTCACAGGTACAACGACTAGATATTCATTATAGAATGAAAATGATAACTATTCTCAATAAAATATACCTGCAGCTTTCCTTTCTGTCAACCTGTACATATGAATTCAGTCCTGCGCTCCAACCTTTGCAAAAGTTCTTACTCTTTTAAAATGCATCTATAAAATGGTCCGTAACCACAGCCGTTTCATCAGATAATCGTACAGAAATCATATCAAAACGAATTGGAGCATCTCCAATTCCGTTCATATGCAAGTATACTGCGGCTGTTTGACGAACCTGGGTGATTTTACGCGGAGTAACTGATTCTGCTGGTGTTCCATATTTGGAGCTACTTCGGCTACGTACTTCAATAAACACGAGTATATGCTCCTGCCTGGCAATCAGATCTATTTCCCCGCTGCGGCATCGCCAATTGCGGTCTAGGATACGATAACCCAGGGTTTCTAAAAACAAAGCTGCAGCATCTTCTCCCATTGCTCCTTTGGCTTTCCGTTGATCCTTGCCTCTCGTCTTCATATCATACCCCATCACCAGTCATCTCTTGGAGCAAGCCGATCCATTTGATAAATATAGGTTAGCACCTCTGCTACCAACTGATAGAGTTCAGCTGGGATTTGCTCGTCCAAATCAAGTTTGGACAGTACTTCAACCAGCGCAGCATCCTCCTGAACAGGAACGCCATGCTCTTTGGCTTTTTCTAAAATACTGTCCGCAATGCGGCCGCTCCCCTTGGCAACGACAATCGGCGCTTCGCTCTCACCGGGCGTATATTTAAGGGCGACCGCCTTCTTCATGGAAGGTGAAGGAGGTTCCAAGGGCTCTTTCATATTTTAAGATCGACTCCTTTGTACGGCTGAGGCACATAGCTTTGTACCTCGGAAGAGGCAGGGCTGCTCTGTTCAGTCCTTACGGGCATAGGCTCGGTTCGCAACGTTAGAAGTTGGTAGCCTAGCGACTCCAGCGCGGTGCGAATGGACTCACGTCCACTGGTTAGCAGCGAAGCCGCCCAATCCTGATCATTATGAAGCTTGAGACTTACAATCCGATCTACAACCTGCACATCCACCAGCGTCGGACCAAGCCCTTTCATGTCCAAATCAAACCAAAGTCGACAGTTGGAGGCATCCAGTTCTCCGCGTTTGCCGCGGCGGGACTGAATCTGGATTGTAGCTGTTTCACGACCGTCCGGTCCAATAAACGGTATAAACATATGCACTTGTGCAAAAGGCGCCGTTCGGTCTGTATTGAGCAGCAGCTGCTGGCCTGTCAGGTGCTGTACAACCTGCTGTGCCGCCTCTTTCAAAGCAGGCGGCAGGTCGTCACTGCTCATTAGCTGGAGTAGTGCCCCTTTTACGGTGTCTGCGGCCGCTGACACGGAGTCGTCTGCCGTAGCCGCTAATCCCGGCAGCGTCTGCGGCACTCCCTCGGGCGGCTCCGTACGTGCCGCCGTCCCTTGCGCGAGCTGTGCAGTCGAGCGGTGTACCTGCTGCTCGTGCTCAGCACCGAGTAGCTTCAGCACGCGGCCTACCCACGGATCCTCCATAGGGCTGATCTTCGTGCTCGTCGCCGTAGGCTGTGAAGCGGCAGCATCTGCCGTACGCGAAGCGCCAGCCGCTGGCTGCGCTACCTCTCCCTTGGACTGATCTGGCGCAGCCGTGCTCAGTTCGGGTGGCACTGCTGCACGCAGCTCTTGCAGCAGGAGACGCAGCCGCTGGATCGGAGCCTCTAGCGTAGCAGCGTTGCCCGCCGCGGAGGGCGGCGCAGAGCCAGCTGCTGACTGTGCAGAAGGACGGTCTGCCATGACTACGTTTAAGGCAGACTTCGCCCCCGCAGGCTCTGCCGTGGCCGGAGCTGGAGCACCATCGGCATCCTTAAGCTGCGTACCTGCCGCAGTAGCTTGCTGTGGTTGCTCCACTTTAGTGCGGGAGCCGTTTAATGCGTCAGCAGCGTCCGATTCAGGCGCATTTGCACCATCGTCCAATACCACTGTCGCTCCTCGTCCGTTAACTGCTTCCGGCTTTTCTGAAGCAGTCCCGTTGGCTGCAAATGCAGTAGATCCCGCCGGAGTATCCAAATCGGTAGCCAAAACACTCGCTTCGCTCACTGTAGCAGCGAGATTGGCTGCCTGAGTCCCTTTTAACAATTCCTTGCCACCTGTGGCTTGTTGTCCCGTTTCTGCCTGTTTTGCAGCGGCAGAGCCAGAGGGCTCCTTGGACAATGTAAGAGTTTGGCCTTCCTGTCCATCTGCAATCATCACAGAAGAAGTGCCTGTTGGACTAGCTGATGTTCGGTCAGCGCTTTTTATTGTTGCTTCCCCAACTGAACGGTCAGTGGGCGTTCCCTGCCCTTGCTGCTTTAACACCGCTTCAAGTTCTTGCTCCAACGATGACAACAGATCATTTAAAGGAGGCCCAAACATCGTTTGGCGCAATCCATTTATGCTTTCGGCTGTTAATGGGAGTCCCCGCTGAAAGGCAACTGCCGCTGCCTGTACAAATGTGCCCAATTGCACATTTCCGCTTTGCTTCGACAAGGCTTCTTGTAAAGAAGCCGCATTTTCAGATGTCAACGGCACACCATTCTTTTGCATTGCCTGTATAAGCTCTCTGTTCTGAGCTGTATCCGGCAGTCCCACCGATTCCAATACATCTGTCAGCGCTACGGTTTGCTGTGGCATATTGGCAGCATCATTCAGAGGCTTAAGCACAGTCATTCCACTGGAAGAAGCCGGCTGTACCTGAAACGTTGCAGTCTGTCCAGGTTGAAGAGGGGTCTCCAGCTTTGCCCTAACCTGAGAACCCTGTATTTGCAACACTGCCTCGTCGCCGTCCTCAGACACCTTTAATACGACTCCTCTTACGACCTGGCCTGGCTGCATATCAAGTTTTTTCGCCTCTCCCGCCTTCACATCTCCAAGTAATCCACGGAATACAGATCCGATGTTCATATCGCCCCTCCCCTCGCTCTTCCCCTATCAAAAGGGCCTGTAATATTAGATATATTTTATATCGGTATTGTCCTGATTCATAATAAGTACCTACAAATCAAACAACGTCGGTTGCTCGGTTAACAAATTGCCCAGAAAGCTGCGTCTATGCATTTCTGTAGGCCCTAGCGCCAAAATTTGTTCTCTATGCAACTTGGTAGCATAACCTTTATGTATACCAATCCCATATTCCGGATATTTCGCATCCCATTCACCTTTGCATAGCCGATCACGGGTCACCTTGGCAATGATAGAAGCTGCTGCAATAGACTGACTGTTCGCATCCCCCTTAATGATGGATAGCTGAGGAATAGGCATATCTACCTTTTCTGCATCCACAAGTAAATAATCGGGAGACACATGCAAAGCCTCAATAGCCTTTTTCATAGCTAAACGAGCCGCTTGTTTAATATTGATATCATCAATCATCCGCGCGTCTACATGACCAATTCCTACAGCGATTGCCTTCTCCATAATCAGTTCGTAGTAGGCTTCTCTTTTCTTGTCCGTCAATTTTTTGGAATCGTCTACACCCTCCAATAGCTCACCTACTGGCAGAATGACTGCTGCCGCCACAACATCTCCAAACAGACATCCACGCCCCACCTCGTCAATACCTGCAATCCGCTCACAAGATTGCTCCCAGCATTTTTTTTCATAGTGTAGCATGTCCTTTACTGCATTCTCTTTAGCTTCCATATTCAATACCTGCCCATCTTTACGTAGTTTAAGCTTCACTCATGCCGTAGCTCTAGCGATTGAATTCAGCTTACCACATACCTCTACCGTTCAAAACCCTTTTCTAACTACCTTTACATACCAAAAAACCTTCCTCCTCTCCGGAGAGATGAGGAAGGTTCTTCCTTGCCACAAAATGCAATCTTCTGTATCGGGTGTACTAAGATTATCAGTATGGTGCTTCTAAACTGAATCGTCCCAGCTTGCCTGCACGCAGCTCACGCAAAATAATTTTTGACGCCTTTTCGAGATCTACACGCCCGCCACTCACAATACAGCCACGTTTACGTCCGATAGCCTCCATAACGCTCACAACATCATCTGGATTTTCTGTATCCTCAGGACGTTCGGTAAGCTCAAAACGCTCTGCCATGGTATCCCAATAATATTGGACAAAATATTTTGTCGCGAAAAAGGCAATGTCCTCTACATTTAGAATTTCTTCCTTGATCGCGCCTGTAACTGCCAGACGATAGCCGACGTTCTGATCCTCAAATTTAGGCCACAAAATACCTGGTGTATCCAGCAACTCAATTTCTCCGGTTTTGATCCACTGTTGTGCCTTCGTTACTCCTGGGCGATCGCCTGTAGCTGCAATATTACGTCCTGCCATTCGGTTGATCAATGTCGATTTTCCGACATTTGGAATTCCGACAATCAAAGCACGTATAGGACGCGGATTCATTCCCTTCGAAATCTGCCGGTCTATTTTTTCCTTAAGCAACAGCTTGGCCTGAATCGGAATTTCTTTGAGCCCCGTCCCTGTCGTGGCATCCACCGGAAAGGCTACATGCCCCTGTTCCTTAAAGTAGGCAATCCATTGCTGTGATACTACAGGGTCCGCCAAATCTGCCTTGTTCAAAATAATCATTCGCGGCTTGCCTTGCAAAATATCATCAATCATTGGATTTCGGCTGGAAAGCGGCAACCGAGCATCAATCAGCTCAATAACCAAATCAATCAGCTTTAATTTTGCTTCAATTTGGCGGCGCGCTCTGGTCATGTGACCAGGAAACCATTGAATCGTCACCGTCATCACCCCATTGAGCGTAACTCCTACTTTCACCCTTAGGGTCATAGTTAGGATTACGGCAGCTATGCTGCTTATTAGTTATTTCTAGTGGTTAATCCACTGCATATCTTTCACCGGCCAAAAAATGACATCAGCCCGGCCAACGACTTCCTTCAAATCAATGTATCCAATCATCCGGCTATCTGTACTATTGGAACGGTTATCGCCCATAACAAAAATATGCCCTTCTGGCACTTTTCCATCCTTAAATTTCTCATTTGGAAAATTGGTAAACTTGTTGTAAAGCTCGCCATTTTGATGTGCTTCTTCCAAAGAAGTCTTGAGATAAGGTTCTTGAATCGGCTTACCATTTACTGTAATCGTGTCACCTTCTACTTTGACCGTATCACCCGCAACGGCGATGACGCGCTTAATGAAGTCTCTTTTTTCTTCCGGGACATGGAACACAATTACTTCACCCGGTTTAGGAGCACGAAAATCATACAAAATCTCATTTACAATGACGCGTTCTCCGGTATGAAAGTTAGGCTGCATCGACGGGCCATCCACAATAAAAGGCTTAAAGAGAAGCCAGCGGATTAAAAAGACAAGCACTAACGCAATAATGATGGCCTTGAGCCACTCAAAAATCTCATTTTTTGGTTTACGCTTGGGCGTACCATCCTGATCAGTTGGCTGCTGTACAGCTCCTTGTCCTACTTCTTGTTCCATAGCTCACTGTCCTCTCTTTACGGTCAATAATCCACAGTTCCCTATGTACGTAGAAAAAACGAAAGGAGCTTGTAACCAAGCCCCTTTCGTTATTCGTTGTATTAACGACGAATTTCTTTAATTCTCGCTGCTTTACCGCGCAGTTCACGAAGATAATAAAGCTTCGCACGACGCACTTTACCACGGCGAGCCACTTCGATTTTATCGATTTTTGGGGAATGAAGCGGGAAAGTTCTTTCCACACCTACACCGTAAGAAATTTTACGAACTGTAAAAGTCTCACTGATTCCACCACCACGGCGTTTAATTACTACACCTTCAAACAACTGGATACGCTCACGAGTTCCCTCGATAACTTTCACGTGCACTTTCAAAGTGTCACCAGGACGAAAGTTAGGCAAATCTTTACGCAGTTGTTCTTCAGTAATCGCTTGGACGATATTCATCTATGACTCCCTCCTTCCGTACAGGTGTTCATGTTTCTTCTGGAAACTCTTCCGTTTCCTTCATCATCCACAGAGGACCACCGTATTACACACAACAGATGTATTGTATCATGGAGGTTACCGCATTGCAACAACAAAAAGGGATTTGACCAAACATTATTTAATTGACTTCATTATAAAACAGGTCACCGCCTGCTTTCAAATCCACTCATGTTAATAGTGCTTTATCACTTGTCCCCCGAACGGTCCGATTGGTGCTGCTCCTCAATCCACGCGCGCTCCTTGCTTGTCAGTTCAGCCTGTTCCAGCAAGTCCGGTCGACGTTCCATCGTCCGACGTAACGCCTCTTGTCGTCTCCAAGAGTCAATATTGACATGATGCCCTGATAAGAGTACATCTGGCACTTTCCAGCCCCGAAACTCAGCAGGCCGAGTATAATGGGGGTATTCCAACAGCCCTGTACTAAACGAATCTGTTACAGCACTCGTTTCATTACCTAGCACTCCTGGTAACAACCGTGTCACACTATCGATGACGACCATGGCTGGCAACTCGCCACCAGTCAATACATAATCTCCGATCGAAAGCTCATCCGTCACCAAATGCTCTCGAATACGCTCATCATAACCCTCATAATGTCCACATATAAAAATAAGATGCTCCTCTTTGGCCAGCTCTTCCGCTTTTTTTTGCGTAAAAGTCTCTCCTTGTGGACACATCAAAATAATACGCGGAGTTTTTATGTCTGCGTTACGTTCGGCATCTTCATGTAGAATACCTTCAACGGCAGTTTCAAATGCTGGTTGCTCTGATTTATCCAACAGCGCCTCCACGGCAGCAAAAATAGGGTCAGGCTTCAAAACCATGCCGCCCCCACCACCATAGGGCGTATCATCCACTTGCCCATGCTTGTTACCAGCATACTGGCGAAAATTAACCGCTTGCAGTGATACAATCCCCTTATCCCTTGCTTTTCCCAGAATGCTTGCATTAAAAACTCCATCAAACATCTCTGGAAACAGGGTCAGTACATCCATCCGCATTACAGCAGACCTTCCATTAACCGTACTGTAACCCGTTTTTCACGCACGTTTACATCCAAAATAACATCCTCTATATACGGCAATAGCAGTTCCTTACCTTTAGGCATTTGGACTACCCATACATCATTGGCTCCTGGTGTCAAAATTTCTTTTACCACACCGAGCTCAGCTCCGTCTTCCGTCACTACTTCCATACCAACTACTTCATGAAAATAGAACTCGTTTTCTTCCAATTCTCCTAGCCGCTCAGCAGAGACCTTTAACAAAGTACCTTTATATTTTTCAACATCATTGATGTTGTGATATTCCTTAAATTTCACGATAACCATATTTTTTTGAAAACGCGCTGTTTCTACAGTTACGGGAATCGGTGCTTTGTCATCTGCTGGAAAGATCATTAGCTCGCTGCCTTTGGCAAAACGATCCTCAAGAAAATCAGTTGTCGTTAATATTTTTAGCTCACCGCGAATTCCATGTGTATTCACAATTTTCCCGACATTAAACATTTGCTGCATCGTGTTCCTCCTGCATGTGATCGGTTCCGCTCCATATCATCTTCATCATGTACGAAAAAGGGTTAGGACATACATCCTAACCCACTTTCGTATATCTTTAAGATATGATGTCTACGGTAACCCGTTTATCCATCTTAACGGCTGCTGATGCAACCACAGTGCGAAGCGCCTTGGCGATACGTCCCTGCTTGCCAATGATCTTGCCCACATCCTCAGGATGTACACTAAGCTCATACACTACAAGTCGATCCTTCTCCAAGGTCTTCACGGTCACATCATCCGGATGATCGACTAAAGCCTTAGCAATGATTATCACTAATTCTTCCATGGTTGACCCTCCGTATCAGCACCTTATTTCTGTGTTTTAAGCTCATGAAACTTTTTCAACACGCCCGCTTTGCTAAGCAAGTTGCGAACAGTGTCGGATGCTTGTGCACCATCTTGCAACCATTTCAGCGCTTTATCTTCATCAATTTTTACAACCGCTGGTACTGTAATAGGGTTGTAGTAACCGATTTCTTCGATAAAACGACCGTCACGCGGGGAACGAGAATCAGATACCACGACGCGATAGAAAGGAGCTTTATGTGCACCCATACGTTTCAGACGAATACGAACTGCCACGAAAATTCACCTCCTTCAAAAAGTAGACTGTATATTGCTATCCCATAACTCCAAAGGCCTATTGACCTTTTAGCGGAAAGGAAACTTCATACCTTTGCCCATACTCTTCAGCTGCTTCAGAGCCTTGTTTTTGCCACCCTTAGGTCCCATCATATCTGAGAACTGCTTCATCATACGGCGCATTTCGTCAAATTGCTTAATGAGACGATTTACCTCAGCCAGCGATGTTCCACTGCCTACAGCAATCCGCTTGCGACGGCTATGATTAATCATGTCCGGGTTTTGCTTTTCCTGTGTAGTCATCGAATGAACGATAGCCTCAATCCGGCCCATCTGTTTGTCATCCACTTTGATGTCTTTCATTTGCTTCATGTTGCCCATACCAGGAATCATATCGAGAATCTGGTCGATCGGGCCAAGCTTCTTAACCTGATCCATTTGCTCCAGAAAATCCTCGAAAGTAAACTCGGCATTGCGCATTTTCCGTTCCATTTCCTTCGCCTTATCAGCGTCGATATTGGACTGCGCTTTTTCAATCAGGGACAGCATGTCACCCATGCCTAAAATCCGTGAAGCCATTCGCTCAGGGTGAAACGGCTCCATCGCATCCAGCTTTTCACCCAATGTAGCAAACTTGATCGGGCATCCCGTCACAGCTTTAACCGACAAGGCCGCGCCACCACGAGTGTCGCCATCCAGCTTTGTCAGTACAACTCCCGTTAACTCAAGGCTATTGTTAAAGTGCTCCGCAACGTTAACTGCGTCCTGTCCTGTCATGCTATCTACAACCAGCAGAACTTCATCCGGTTTGACATTAGTATGGATCTGGCGCAACTCTTCCATGAGTTCTTCATCAACATGAAGACGACCGGCAGTATCTATAATAACGTAGTCATTACCATTATCCTTAGCATGCTGCATACCCTGTTTTGCGATTTCCACCGGGCTTGTCTGGTCTCCCAATGTAAATACAGGTGCATTAATCTGCTCACCGAGAATCTGAAGCTGCTTGATCGCGGCAGGTCTATAAATATCACCAGCTACAAGCAATGGACGATGGTTTTGCTTTTGCAGCAACTTCGCCAGCTTACCTGACGTCGTCGTCTTACCTGCGCCCTGGAGACCCACCATCATGATGACTGTAGGCGGTTTGTTTGCTTTGGCAAGCTTGGCCTGACTTCCACCCATCAACTCGGTCAATTCCTTGTTTACGATGTCGATAATGACCATACCTGGCGTAAAGCTATCCATTACTTCCTTACCAACGGATTTCTCCTTTACCTTGGCAATAAAGTCCTTTACAACCTTGAAGTTAACGTCCGCTTCAAGCAAAGCCAATCGCACTTCACGCATTGCCTGAGCCACATCATCCTCAGACACCTTTCCTTTGCCGCGCAATTTACTGAATACATTTTGCAAGCGAGTCGATAATCCTTCAAATGCCATACTTTCGCACCTCCTTGTCTACCAGGGTTGTTAGTTCTTCATTTATATATCCTACAATTCCTGCAGGCGATTTACAATTTGTTGGACATGTTGCAATGTCCCCTCATCAGGCTTACCAACTTTACCGAATGCATCATATAGCGTCACATTCAGCTCCTCTAAATCTTGGAGTCTACGTTCATGCTTACTTAGCAATCCAAGCTTTTCCTCATACATTTCTAATACCTGTTCAGCACGTTTAATATGTTCATAGACTGCCTGACGGCTAATTTGGAATTCCGATGCAATTTCCCCTAAAGAAAAATCATCATGGAAGTAATATTTTAAAAACATCTGTTGCTTCTCTGTAAGTAGAGGTTCATAGAAGTCAAACAGTCGGTTAATCCGGTTTGTCTTTTCCAGCCGATTCTCCTGACTCATCATGTATACCTCCATCGTCAAGGAAAAACACTTTACAGTTCTTTTCAACGTTCCTTATCATACATAAAAGAAAAGAAGATGTCAAGCGTTATCCCTTGTCATATAAAAAAAAGCCGATCCGCTACCCTTAAACGGGAAAACAGATCGACTTTTTTGTCCCCCTCATTCACACCCTTACCGGAGTAAGATACAGCAGAACAGCCAAAAAATGAAGTATGCTGCCTGCTAAAACAAACAGATGCCAGATTGCATGGTGATATGGAAATGCTCGCCACACATAAAAAATCGTGCCCAGCGTATACATAAGACCACCTACGAACAATAGCGTCATCCCTCCGGCGGGAACAATGGCCATCAGGGGATTCCAGGCAATGGTAATGAGCCAGCCCATTATAATGTAAAACACAGTAGACATAAACAGAAAGCGTTTGGTGAAGAACGCCTTGAACAGTACACCAAACAAAGCGATCCCCCAAATCACTCCAAACAGCGTCCATCCCAGAGTGCCTCGCAATGCAACGAGCATAAAAGGGGTGTAGCTACCTGCAATGAACAGGTAAATACAAGAATGATCGAATATTTCGAACAAATCCTTCAATTTTCCTTCACGCAGGCTATGAAGCAACGTGGAATTGGTATACAGCAACAACATTGTAATCCCGTAAATTGTAAAGCTTACGACATGCCAAGCAGTTCCTTTCATGCTAGCAAAAACAATGAGCAGCACAAGCGCCGCCACACTTAAAACGGCTCCAATACCATGTGTAATCGCGTTAGCTACTTCTTCCCGTCGGGAATAAGTATAGGTGTTTGCCATCGTTTTTCACCCGGCTTCCTGAGTAATATTTTTTTACAAGAAATTTATCCGGCATCATCAAACCTTTTGCTTTCATTATACAGTTGGGCGGGCTTAAGCAGCAACAGGAGCACTGCTTAGTCGCAGACTTATAAGCAAACCTACTCAAACGGATTAGTTCTGCTCTTCCTCGCCAGTAACAGTTGCTTCGACAGCCTCTTCTTGGATCAAACCGGCGAACAAGGCATGAACGAATTGTTCTGAATCAAACGGTTGAAGATCATTCACTTTTTCACCTAAGCCCACCAGCTTAACAGGCAAATTCAATTCCTGACGGATGGCCACGACAATCCCGCCCTTTGCTGTACCATCCAATTTTGTCAGTACCAGACCGGTTACGCCGCTCTTCTCACCAAATAGCTTGGCTTGGTTAAGTGCATTTTGTCCAGTCGTCGCATCAAGTACCAACAATACTTCATGTGGAGCGTCTGGAATTTCACGCTGGATAACGCGAAAAATTTTGTTTAATTCTTCCATTAGATTGCTCTTATTCTGAAGACGTCCTGCTGTATCGCACAACAAAACATCTACTTGACGCTGCTTGGCAGCCTGTACAGCATCAAACATAACCGCAGCTGGATCAGAGCCAGATTGCTGTTTAATGACCTCTACACCTGCCCGCTCACCCCAAACTTCCAACTGTTCAATCGCGCCCGCCCGGAACGTATCGCCAGCGGCTAACAATACTTTTTTGCCCTCTTGTTTAAAACGATGAGCCAACTTGCCAATGGTCGTTGTTTTGCCGACTCCATTGACGCCTACGAATAGAATGACTGTAATCCCGTCTGGATTCATTTTGAGCTGACTATTGTCATTGCCCCGCAGCAACTCAGACAGCTTTTCCGACAGTACAGGCTGTAACTCGGATGCATCCTCGATTTTGCGTTTTTTCACTTCTCCCCGCAAGTCTTCAATGAGGTTCATAACCGTATTGACGCCTACGTCCGCTCCGATCAGAATTTCTTCCAGTTCCTCATAAAATTCCTCATCAATTTTTTTACGGCGAATCATCAGGTCCGTTACTTTTTCAACAAAACCTTTACGTGTCTTTTCCAAGCCATCTTTGAACTGCTTTGTGACCGATTCCGTTTTGCTTGCGATGCTTTCCTTCAATTTTCTAAAGAAACTCATGGATTCCCTCCGTTGATCTGAAAGTATGTTATTTGATGTCAGGCAATCTCAGCTTCATCGTTGTCCAGCTTGACAGATACGAGTTTAGAAACCCCGCCTTCTTCCATTGTCACCCCGTACAGCACATCGGATTCTTCCATGGTGCCCTTACGGTGTGTAACTACGATAAACTGTGTCTGCTCTGAGAATTCCCGTAAATACTGAGCAAAACGCACCACATTTGCTTCGTCTAATGCTGCCTCTACTTCATCAAGTACACAGAATGGAACAGGTTTAACGTGTAAAATGGCAAATAATAAAGCCATTGCTGTTAGAGCCCGTTCACCGCCTGACAACAACTGCAGGTTTTGAAGTTTTTTGCCTGGAGGCTGAGCTACAATGTCAATACCCGTCTCCAGCAATCGTTCTGGATCAAGCAACACAAGGTCTGCACGTCCGCCTCCGAATAGCTTGGAAAAAACCGTTCCAAATTCACGACGAATCGCATCGAACGTGGTCTTGAAGCGCTTGGACATCTCATCATCCATTTCACGAATAACCTGGTAGAGCGTTGTCTTGGCCTCTACCAAATCAGACTTTTGCTCATCCAGAAACGTATAACGCTCGTGTACACGCTGGTATTCCTCAATAGCACCCAGATTGACCTCACCCAGCGCAGAGATCCCGCGTTTGAGCCTTTCCACCTCACTCTGCGTACCTTCAATATCTTCCGGTATAGGGTAACGCTGCTTGGCCAGCTCATAGCTGAGTTCATAATCATCACTTAATTTTTTCAAAACATTTTCCAGTTCCACGTCAAGTCGGTTTACTCCAATTTCTGTTTGGCGAAGCAGTTCCTCCACCGACTTAAGCTGAATTCGCTGTTCTTTTGTATCATTCTCAGCAGCTTCCAGTTTTTTGGATAAGCTGCTACGTGCAGCCCGTTTGAACTCCAATTGCTCTGCAGCTTCTTCCTTTTTCAAACGGTATTGATTGAGATTTTCAATCTGTTTTACGGTCTCCTGCTCATTGGTGAGCAAATCCGCTTCAATGGAAGCAAGCAAGGTCTTGTTTTGTCTTGAATCCTTACCAAGGGTATCATAATCCCCACGCAATCTGCGAATCTGCTCTTCCAATGAAAAACGCTCTTGGTCCAGCTTGCCTTCTCTTACCTTGAGATTCGTAAGCTCTCCCTGCAGCTGCTCTTTGGCTGATTCATTCGCTTTACGCGCAAATTCGGCAGCGTGAATGGCCTGATGCGTTTTCTTCTCTTCTTCCTCCAGCGCAGCCAACTTTACCAGTGCTTCTGCACGGGAAGCTTCCAGCTCCTTGATTTCCTGGTCAAAGCCCTTTTTCTCCTGACCAGACGCAGCTACCTGCTCCAGTACATGACGAAGTTCATGCTCGAGTTGTTTGAGCTCCATTGCCATCTGCTGCTCTTCGGTCCGCTTCACATCGCCACCCTGGCGCAGTTCGTCCAGACGGGTCTGCGTCTCCTCCAACTGCCGTTTGGTATCTATTGCACTCTGACGCAATCTTGCAATTTGCTGTTCCGTATCTAGAATGTCTTGATCTAACTGATCCAGCTGACGTTTACGGCCTAGCAGATTAGCATTTTTCTTGAACTGGCTCCCCCCAGTCATGGAACCACCTGCATTGACAACATCGCCTTCCAGCGTGACAACACGATATCTATATTGGCAACGGGCCGCAATGCGATTGGCATCTTCCAACGTACGAGCAATGACCACATTCCCCAAGAGACTGCCTACGATTCCGGCATATCGATCATCGTACTGAATAAGATCTGCACCGATCCCGACAAAGCCTTCTGCGCTTTCCACAATCTGGCGTTCCCCCGCACCGATCTGACGCGGACGGATAACATCCATAGGCAAGAATGTCGCTCTGCCCAGTTGACGTTGCTTTAGAAAACTGATCGCCTGTCTGGATACCGATTCATTTTCCATCACAATATGCTGAACTGAAGCACCCAAAGCAGTTTCCATCGCCTGCTCTAAATGCTCAGGTACTCGAATGAGCTCCGCTACCGCTCCATGCACACCGTGCAAAGTTCCCTTGCGTGAAGCCTTTAGCACCTCTTTAACTCCGAGCATGAAGCCGTCAAAGTCATCCTGCATTTCTTTCATTGTATCTCGTCGTGAAATTTGGGCCTCTCGTTTTTGTTCCCATTTACGAACCGTACCCTGGTTTTCTTCCAGTAGTTTTTGCAGGGCCTGGTATTGTTCACTTCCCTGAATATAGCCACTGCGCAAACTGCTAATTTCCTGTCCCAGCTTCTGAATCGCTGCTTCCAATCCTTTTTTTCGCTGTTCAAGCTCAGCTTTCTGGGCTTCCCATTTGCCGGATTCATCACTCACGCGATTCACTCGGCGTTCCAACGCTTCCCTCTGTTGGTCGGTATAACGAATTTCGTTACGCGCCTGCGCCATCTGATTCATCAGCTCCAGCAGACCACCCTTAAGGCTCTCCTCTTGCTCCTGGCTGATTCCACCTGTGACGCCAATCAGTTTGGCTTCTTCGTCAGACAGTCGCGCACGCAACTCGTCCAACTCTACATTCAGCGCTGACAGCTTTTCATTTAGTTGATCCAGTTCGCTTTTGCGTTCGGAATGCCGTGATTCGCTTGTGCTGAGGGATAAGATCAATTGTTCCCGATTGGCCTCCAAATTGCGTGTGCGCTCTTTGAGCAATTCACCGTAGCCTTCACTTTTTTCCGTAGCTTCACTGTATTGCAGCAGATCCTTTTGCAGACGTTCTACTTGCTCTTCCAGTTGCCGTAATTCATTACGGTCGTTTTCCAGCATTGCATCGTGGCGGGACACCACTGTAGACAATTGAAGTTGCTCCTGTTGCAACAAAGCTAGTTTGGAAGTTGCTTCGCTCCATGAAGTGTGAATTTGTTCGATTTGATGGACGTACATCGAAATTTCTTTTGATTTTAATTCACTGCGCAGCTCTTTATAATGAATCGCCTTTTCAGACTGTTCCTTAAGAGGTCCAATCTGATCCTCCAGTTCACTGACCAAATCGTGAATACGCAGCAAATTTTGCTCTGTTTCATCCAGCTTACGAACCGCATCTTTTTTACGTGATTTATATTTTACAATACCCGAGGCTTCCTCAAAAATCCCCCGTCGATCCTCAGATCGGGTACTCAGAATTTCTTCAATACGTCCTTGCCCAATAATCGAATAAGCTTCTTTACCAATCCCTGTATCCATAAACAGCTCTGTAATATCTCGAAGTCTGCATGATTGACGATTAATGAAATATTCACTATCCCCACTCCGATGCACACGTCGCGTTACCGTCACTTCACCAAAATCCAGAGGCAACGCCTGATCTTCATTATCCAGCGTAAGCGATACTTCACCGTAATTAACAGCCTTACGAGCGTCACTACCTGCAAAGATAATATCCTCCATCTTGCCGCCACGCAGTGATTTGGCACTCTGTTCGCCCAGCACCCAACGAATTCCGTCGGAAATATTACTTTTCCCGCTCCCATTGGGTCCGACGACTGCCGTAATGCCGCGGACAAATTCCATTTCCGTTTTATCTGCAAACGATTTGAAGCCCGCCAGCTCAATGCGCTTTAAAAACATCCTCAATCTCACCTCTAACATTCAAATATGCTTGTACAACACCATTGACCTGATTGATATGAATTATCCCTATTGTAGCATAAGACTAATGTGGAAAAAGCACAGTATCGACGCTCACGTTATAGCAGTAAAGCCACGAAAAAAGAGCAAAACGCAGTCCATTCGCCATTACGGGCCGGGACTCCCCGCGGACTGCCCTTTGCTCTTACTTTGTGTCCTCTGCTTGCGTCCCCCGTTCGGGTCGCTCAGGTACCGATTACGATTCCGCCAGCTTCAAACGGTTTAAAGCAACTGCCGCCGCTTGCTGCTCAGCTTCTTTTTTAGAGCGTCCTGTACCTGCTCCCAGCCGTTCACTGTCCATATATACCTCGGCTACAAACTCGCGCTCATGGGCAGGTCCGCGTTCCTCGACAATTTTGTATTCAAGCATCCCCATGTTATGATGCTGTGTCAGTTCCTGAAGCTCTGTTTTGAAATCACTCATCTGAAGCTTACCGTTTAATACAATTTGAGGAAAAATATAACGTTCTAGAAACGACCGGACGGCTTCCAGACCCTGATCCAAATAAAGCGCGCCTACGAACGCCTCGAACACATCAGCCAACAGAGCAGGACGAGTACGTCCGCCTGTCAGCTCTTCACCTTTTCCAAGCAGTACATACTGCCCGAACTCAAGCCCGACAGCAAACTTCACCAAAGAAGGCTCACAGACAATAGCTGCACGCAACTTGGTTAGTTCGCCTTCGGGCCGGTTAGGGTACTGATTGTACAATTGCTCGGACACCGTCAGCTCCAGAACAGCGTCACCCAGAAATTCCAGACGCTCATTATCTGCATGCTGACTGAACCGATGTTCGTTTACGTAGGAAGCGTGCGTAAAGGCCTGCTTCAGAAGCTGCCGATTGTTGAATTGAATATGAAGTTTCTGCTGTAATTGCTTCAAGTCTCCACTCAACGAACTGACCCCTTACGCTTCATATTTTTTTAGAATAACCGTAGCATTGTGACCGCCAAAACCAAAGGAATTGGACATAACCACATTCAGTTCCGCTTTTCTTGGCTCATTAGGCACATAATCAAGATCACAAGCCGGGTCTTGATTATCCAAATTAATTGTTGGCGGAATCGTCTGATGTTGAAGCGCAAGACCACAGATTACAGCTTCAACACCTCCCGCTGCACCCAGTAGATGCCCTGTCATCGACTTGGTTGAGCTGATCGCTACCTTATAGGCATGCTCTCCAAGCGTTTTCTTGACTGCTTCTGTTTCCGACTTGTCACCAACCGGTGTAGATGTACCGTGTGCATTGATATAATCGATATCTTCAGGATTCAACCCAGCATCACGGATCGCCATTCTAATGCAGCGTGCTGCTCCCTCTGGATCCGGCTCTGTCATATGATGGGCATCACCAGAAAGACCGTAGCCAATCACTTCGCCGTAAATATGTGCACCACGCTTCAAGGCATGATCCAACGATTCCAGAATCAGAACACCAGAGCCTTCGCCCATAACAAACCCGTCTCTTTCGGTGTCAAATGGACGACTTGCCTTTTCCGGCTCATCGTTACGTGTGGACATCGCTCTCATGGAGCAAAATCCAGCAATACCAATCGGGCGAATCGTCGCTTCGGCACCACCGCAAATCATAGCGTCAGCGTCACCACGCTGAATCATGCGGAAGGAATCACCAATGGCATGACTACCTGTGGCACAAGCCGTAACTGGCGATGTATTGGGGCCCTTAGCACCGAGTGAAATCGAAACTTGACCGGAACCCATATTAGCAATCATCATCGGGATGAAGAAAGGGCTTACGCGTTTAGGTCCCTTTTCGATCAATGCATTGTGCTGATCTTCCCAAGTGCCCAATCCGCCAATGCCAGAACCGACAGATACACCAACACGCTCGGCATCCACATTTTCTCCGATTACGAGTTTACTGTCCTCAAGTGCCAATTTACTAGCAGCAACCGCAAACTGCACAAAGCGGTCCATTTTGCGTGCATCCTTACGATCGATATAATCCTCTGGATTAAAATCTTTAATGGAAGCGGCTATTTTTGTAGTGTACTCACTTGTATCGAAAGCTTCGATTTTACTGATACCAGATTTACCAGCCATCAGATTATCCCATAGTGTGTTCAAATCCTGTCCCAGCGAAGTGATTACACCCATTCCTGTTATGACAACACGTTGTTTCAAAGATAATCACCTCTATGTCTACTGCAAATTGTATTTTTAGATCGCACACGCTTGTGTACAAAAATAATATAGAATCAACTAAAGTTAGTAATGCCGCATTTTACTCAGCCGTTGACGAAGTGAAACTAAGCAAATTCAAAAACACACGACAATTCCGTCTTTAGTTCAATCTGTATAATTAGGAGAAAGTCCCGCCTGTAACAGAACGGGACTTTTGATGACATGAATTAGGTATGAGATTGTATGTACTTCACAACTTCACCTACAGTTGTAATTTTCTCTGCATCTTCATCAGAGATTTCCATATCAAACTCATCTTCCAATTCCATAACCAATTCAACTACATCGAGAGAATCAGCGCCTAAATCATCTTTAAAAGATGCTTCAAGTGTAACTTCGGCTTCGTCGGCTCCCAAACGGTCAACGACAATGCGTTTTACGCGCTCCAATACATCGGACATCCGGCTCACCTCCTCCTTATGGTATTATACGAAAATTACAATTAAAATGCCATAGAAGAGAGTTTTCATTAACTACTCTCCATCGGGGCATGCGGATTGGCAACATGAACTACATATACATGCCGCCATCCACATGCAAAGTCTGGCCCGTCATATATGAGGAAGCATCCGAGGCCAAAAATAGCACCACATCTGCAATTTCCTCAGGCCGTCCAAGACGGGCCAGCGGAATACCGCTAAGCATATTGTCACGCAAATCATCAGCCAGCACCTGCGTCATTTCAGTGTCAATGAATCCAGGAGCCACACAGTTGACTGTAATTCCTCTTGAGGCAAGCTCTCTAGCAGAGGATTTAGTAAGTCCAATCACTCCCGCTTTAGCAGCAACATAGTTGGCTTGTCCTGCGTTACCAAGCACACCAACAACGGAAGAGATATTGATAATTCGGCCGGAACGCTGCTTCATCATTGGACGTGTCGCCGCTTTGAGACAATTAAACACACCCTTGAGATTCGTTTCGATCACCTGATCGAATTCCTCTTCTTTCATCCGCATGATTAAATTATCTCTTGTTATGCCAGCATTATTCACCAGGATATCAATCTTGCCCCAAGCGCCGACCACATCCTTGATCAACTGATCAGCTTCTTCAGCACGTCCCACATTAGCCTGAACTGTAATAGCTTCCACACCTTTGGCACGAATCAGCTCTGCTACCTCAGTCGCAGCCGCTTCACTACCAGCATAGTTTACTGCAACATTAGCGCCTGCTTCAGCCAGCGCCAGTGCGATACTACGGCCAATTCCGCGCGATGCTCCCGTAACCAGCGCTATTTTTCCACTTAATGCCTTAGACATCATTATCCTCCCTTGCAAGTATTTAACCCGTAAAGGTAATCATTAATACTTTTAACGGGCCTCTAGGGCTTCTGTTATAGAAGCAAACGACTCCAGGCTACTCATGTTATACAGCTTAACCGTTTTGTCAATCTTTTTAACCAGTCCGGTCAAAACACTTCCCGGTCCGAACTCAACAAAGGTGTCCACCCCTTGTTCCAGCAGCCATGCTACGCTGTCTTCCCATAGTACCGGGGAATAGACCTGTTCCACCAACAGTTGGCGAATTTCACTTCCCTCACGTACAGGTTTTGCTGTCACATTGGTCACAACCGGAATCTGGGCTTCGGCAAATTTCACAGTCTCCAATTTATCGGAGAGCTTATCTGCCGCTTCCTTCATCAATGACGAGTGAAAAGGTCCGCTGACCTCCAAAGTAATAGCACGCTTGCCGCCTGCTTCCTTCACACGTTCAGCGACGGCAGCTACGCCCGCCTGTGTACCGGATACAACAATTTGTCCGGGACAGTTGATGTTAGCCAGTTCTACCAGTTGACCAGATTCTGTGATATCACGGCACAATGCCGCCAATGCTTCACGATCAGCGCCCAGCACAGCAGCCATCCCGCCTTGTCCATCAGGAATGGCCTGCTCCATAAACTGACCACGTGCACGAACAGTCTCAACTGCATCCTCAAATGTGAGAACACCGGAAGCCACTAGCGCACTGTACTCTCCTAGACTGTGCCCAGCCACATAATCAGGGCGGATGCCCTTTTCCTTGAACGCTTCATACAACGCAATACTCGCCGTTAACAGCGCAGGCTGCGTATTGGATGTTTGCTTCAAGGCTGTGTCAGGCCCTTCAAAGATCAGTGTGCTTAGCGCGAACCCCAAACGTTCGTCCGCTTTACGGAATACTTCTGTTGCAGCCGGAACTGCTTCATAAGCATCTTTAGCCATACCTACAGCTTGTGAACCCTGACCGGGAAATATAAATGCCGTTTTGCCCATCGTGCATGCACCTCTCTGTATCCAATGCTTCTTCTGTAAAACACCAGACAAATTCAATATTATATCAAATCTTCCACTTAATTACCAGATAAGAACCGACGCACCCCAAGTCAAACCGCCACCAAAGCCCACCATTAGTATACGGTCGCCTTCCTTCATGCGGCCTTCCTCAGCTGCTTCCACAAGAGCAAGAGGAATGGATGCTGCGGATGTATTCGCATATTTATTAACATTAATAACTACCTTTTCCTCTGGCAAATCCAAACGTTGCATTGCTGATTGGATGATTCGGATATTGGCTTGATGCGGAACGAACAGATCGATGTCATCTTTGGACAACCCAGCTTTTTCCAACACATCAACCGTTGCTGTTCCCATAACGCGAACCGCGAACTTGAACACTTCGCGTCCATTCATGTAAATATAGTGCTGTTTATTTTCCAGTGTGTCTGCACTCGCAGGCAAACGTGAGCCCCCAGCTTCCAACTTGAGCAAGGTGCCTCCAGCGCCTTCAGCCCCCAGATCAAAGGATTGGAAT
The DNA here is from genome assembly GCF_053006485.1 of Paenibacillus sp. JJ1683. Classification (NCBI taxonomy): domain Bacteria; kingdom Bacillati; phylum Bacillota; class Bacilli; order Caryophanales; family Paenibacillaceae; genus Paenibacillus; species Paenibacillus sp. JJ1683. The sequence goes on along the minus strand of NZ_CM129820.1, from coordinate 2,143,855 downwards.
CCTCTACCTTCAGGTACTTCACCAATCACTACAGCTCCTGCTCCATCTCCGAAAAGAACGCAGGTGTTGCGGTCAGTATAATCTGTAATCCGGGAAAGGCAGTCTGCACCAATGATTAATGCATTGTTATAAATACCTGTCTTAATGAAACTCGTTGCCGTAGCCAGCCCGTACACAAAACCCGAGCATGCAGCAGACAAATCGAAGGCCGCTGCGCCTTTGGCCCCCAACTTGTCCTGAAGAATGCAAGCAGTTGACGGAAACGCCATATCTGGTGTAACCGTAGCTACTATAATCAGGTCCAGATCTTGTGCCGTCATACCCGCAGACTCCAACGCCTTAACTGCTGCTTCATAAGCCAAATCAGATGTAGCCTGCTCTGGAGCAGCAATATGGCGCTCCTGGATCCCTGTACGGCTAACAATCCACTCATCACTTGTTTCAACGATTTCTTCCAAATCTTTATTGGTCAGAATTTTCTCAGGTACGTATTTCCCTGTTCCGATAACACCAACCGGCCGTAATTTATTCATATCGTCACTCACTTCCTGCTGATTTCCTTGGATATACTTTCCACCAACCGGTTCTGCAAGGCCGTACGAGCCTGCCTTACCGCATTTTTGACGGCAATGCCATCAGACGAACCGTGACTTTTTAAGACGAGTCCGCTCAACCCCAACAAAGGAGCCCCGCCGTGCTCTTTATAATCGAGTTTCCCTTTCAGCCCCCGAAGTTCAGGCATAATCAAGGCTGCCGCAAGCTTGGTCTTTAAGGATTTGGTGAACTGCTCTTTAAGGAGAGAAAATATCGCTCCGGCTGTTCCCTCTAGCGATTTTAGCATAATGTTTCCGGCGAATCCGTCGCACACCAGTACATCACAATTTCCGGTTAACACATCTCTGGATTCAACATTCCCCACAAAATTGACAGGTAACTGCTCGATAAGAGGATACGCCAACTTTGTTAGTTCATTGCCTTTCCCTGTTTCAGTCCCAACATTCAGCAGACCTACCCTTGGAGAAGCCACTCCGTGAACTTTCTGACGGTACAAGCTCCCCATCAGTGCGTACTGGGCAAGATGTTCAGGCTTAGCATCCATATTGGCCCCCAAGTCCAGCGCCAGAATACCTTGATCATCAATCGTCGGTATCATCGGCGCAAGAGCAGGACGCTCAATGCCCTCCATTCTTCCAACCACTAGCAATCCTGTAGTCATCAGAGCGCCTGTATTACCTGCGGATATCATGGCATCCGCTTCGCCTTCTCTAACCATTCGACCCGCTACGACCATGGAGGCATCCTTTTTACGCCGCACTGCCTTTACAGGTTCGTCCTGTGCATCTATCGTTTCGGACGCATGGCGAATGGTGAGGTTCGTCGGCAGCGCCCTCCCGTTCAAAACCGCTTCAATCCGTTCCCGGTCACCAACCAGCGTAATGTCTGTATCCTTCCATTCCGCCGCCGCAGATAACGCGCCCTCTACTGTCGCCTCAGGAGCATTATCTCCTCCCATGGCATCAATGGCGATCCGCATGCTGACTTCCTCCTTCGCTATACTCTTCCTCCGTGGAGCGATAAATGACAAAGTTGCCTTGGAATACCATTTCTTCTCCTACGTAAGCAAACACTTCCACTTTGGCCTTCCCTTTTTGTTCTGGATTTGAGCGTACATATGCCTTGGCAATACATTTTTCACCCAAATGAACCGGACGAACAAAGCGAATATCCGCTGAAGCGGTCAATGCTATCTCATCGTTAATTACGGCAACGGCCAATGAATTGGCCTGTGCAAACACATAATGTCCTCGCGCAATGCCTGTACGTGAAAAAGTATGTTCCTCTTTGATTTCAAAAATCGAAATACCACTTCGATCCAACTGGAGATCAACGATGTCCCCAATTACTTCATGTAAAGGCAAGGAACGAACCTGATCGTAGGAGCGCTCAGCCATCAGCTTTAGCCGCTCCCGTAATTCTGGGATTCCCAGTTCCATCCGGTCCAGCCGAATGGTCTGAATGCTTACCTTCAGCTGTCTTGTCAATTCCTGATCCGTCACGAACGGATTATCGTCAATTAATTGAGTCAGCCGTTGCTGTCTCTGTCTCTTCGGCAAACGTTCGATATCAGTGACGCCTCCTTTCCCTACAGTAAACTGCCGTTCAGCCGACAGTTCAGGTTACTTCACGTTCTAACGGCTAAACTTCAAGCCGGTTTGTCTTCTTGTATGTATAAAGGAACCCCTTAGGCCCTTCTTTCTTAGAACCTGGTACTAAAACAGTATATAGCATGCTGACGCAAAAAGAAAGCATGCTGATAAAAAAAAGTAGCGCCTCACTGTAGTGAAGCGCTACTTTCTCTGCGAATATTCCAAAGAATCCGCTTATCGGACATTATTGAGAGATGATCTCTCTAGCTTTGTACGTTCCGCAAACTTTGCACACATGGTGAGCAAGTTTCAATTCGCCGCATTCGGAGCATTTCACCATACCTGGTACTTCCAGTTTAAAGTGAGTACGACGTTTGTCGCGACGAGTTTTGGATGTTCTCCGTTGAGGTACTGCCATTATTCCCACCTCCTTAAACAGATCAACCCCGCATGACGGGTATGACTTCTTATCTCATTCAAGACCGAAAGAAAATGCCAAAAGACAATGATCTTACAGCCGGTGAATCAAGCCTGCAACATCCACGTATCGGTTCAATAACTTCCCGGCACAAGCGGATGATGATTTTTTTCAGAATTGAACTCAATTCTCATTTAAAAAAATCCTTAAGCCCTGCCAGACGCGGATCAATCTTTTCCGTATCACTATCGTTACTGTCGTCGGAGCCAAGGCTCCAGTCTTGTCCGGCCGCTGGCGCGATCCCCTGACAATCCTCACTGCATATAGGCGCAAACGGCACATGCAGTACAAACAGTTCTTCACAATACGGTGCAATGTCGAAGGAATCCTCCGTCACTGCGATAAAATCGCCATCTTCATCCTCCTCTTCAACATTTGAAGATGAGGTTTGCTTAAACCGCTCACGAAATTCAATATTCAAATCCTCGTGCATCGGGCTCAAACAGCGGGAGCAAAGCATGTCCAGACCTGCGGTCAACGTGCCTTCCACACTCATCGAGCCTTGACCCAGACTAACGGCGACCAAGTCGGTCTCCAGCGGGGAAACGGCTGTAACATCAGCACGATCATCCACCAATTCACTCACATTAAGAGATTCACGGATAGGAAAGGGACCGTCACTTGTTGCTACTTTGCGAAAAAATAGTTGCATCACTATCACTCCAAACAAACAAAAATTATTATACCGACTGATCGAGTCGTTTGTCAACACCTTTCACTTTACACCACTTACAAATCCATCGATTTTCCAATGGTTCGGCAAGATCTATGCGGATGCAAAAATGTGTTGTATTTATCATGTACCTGTGAGTATTCGTACCCCCGCCACTCTTCGTGTACAATAATGCGAGTATAAAGCTTTTTGCTCCAGGTCTCAATGGTCTTGTTCAAGTGCATGATGAAATATCAGATAGCTGCCCTGAAAACATGCATTCGCTAGTAGTAAACCACTCATTCAAAATAGTTATCAAATAAGCTACTTCAAGAAAGGAGCCGACATACAGTCTTGAAAACACTCGGTATCATTGTAGAGTATAATCCCCTGCATAACGGACATGTCCATCACTGGAAGGAGTCTCTTCGTATCACTGGTGCACAGCGAACGGTGGCTGTGATGAGCGGTCCCTTCCTTCAACGAGGCGAACCCGCGATTACAGACAAATGGTCACGCACCGAAATGGCACTTGCTATGGGCGTAGACCTGATTCTGGAGCTGCCTGTGGCCTATGCTGTCCAGCCCGCAGAATGGTTTGCCCGCGGCGCGGTGACCCTGCTCTGCGCGACGGGCATCGTCGACGCGCTCTGCTTCGGCAGCGAGAGCGGAGATATCGCCCCGCTGCACACGCTGGCCCGCGTGCTGGCGGCAGAGCCTGCCGAACTCAAGGCCGGCATCGCCCAGCGCCTGAGCAAGGGCGCGAGCTATCCCGCCGCCTACGCAGGAGCCGCAGCCGCGCTGGCAGCCGAAGGAGCGGACGGTGCTGCGCTCGCCGCTCTCATGCAGCAGCCCAACAATACGCTCGGGCTGCATTACTTGATTGCGCTGGAACGGCTGGGCAGCACAATCAAGCCCTTTACGGTGGCCCGCACGGGATCGGGATACCATGAGACGGTGGCGCCTGCGGACGGAGTCATCGCCAGCGCCACGGCCATCCGCCGTCTGCTGCTGGACGGCGGGCCGGAGGCCGCGTCGCCGTACGTACCTGCGGCGACCCTGGAGATTTTGCAGCGCGAGTGGCAAGAAGAACGTGCCCCGCTGCATTGGGAAGCGTTCTGCCAGCCGTTGCTGAACGCCCTGATCACGCGTAGCCCGCAGCAGCTGGCGGAGCTGCACGAGGTCACCGAAGGGCTGGAGCATCGCCTACAGCAATCGCTGTACACGCTGCCTCATCCCTCTATGGAGGCCCTGTTTGCCGCTGTCAAGACAAAGCGCTATACTCGTACAAAGCTTCAGCGGATGTGTACACATATTTTACTGAATCATGCCAAAGCTGATATGACTCCCACTGAGCTGGCGAAAGGTCCCGGCTATATCCGCGTGCTCGGCTTTAATAGGGCTGGACGCGAGCTGCTGGCGCGAATGAAAGACACCGCCACCCTGCCAGTATGGGTCAAGCCGTCTGCCGGATCACATGCCCATCTGGACTGGGATACTGCCGCAGCCGCCATACATGCAGCCGGGATGCCGCGTCCCGCCATACGTGACATGTATGCTGATTACTTGCGACCGCCCCTTATGGTTTAATAGGCAGCTTTTCCATATAATTCAGCGCATCGCCAAGCTTGCGAACCGGGACAAGCTTCATCTGGGTTCCGATTTGCTCTGCTTTGGCTTTGGCCTCTTTATAATTATCCGCCGGGACGAAAAACAATTCCGCACCCTGACGGTCAGCAGCGACGATTTTATACTTGGCGCCACCAATCGCTCCAACCTGACCATCCTTATCAATAGTACCCGTACCGGCTACACGATATCCCTTACTTAAGTCACCTGGCGTCAACTGGTTATAGATTTCCATAGTAAACATCAAACCTGCCGAAGGTCCGCCGACATCCGTGGATGTAAAATGAATCGTTTTACGTCCATCCTTTGGCTCTACCTTCTGTACTGTAGCAATACTGACACCAAACCCGGAACGTTGTTTTCTCGTCTCACTGTCCGTGATGGTTGTTAATGGAGCTTGCACTGCCAGCAACTTTCCATCGCGCTTTAGCTTCACTTTAGCCAGCGTTCCGGGTTTCTCATCCTCCAATGCCTTCCGAATGGAATGATTATCAGTTACCCTCGTACCGTTTAACTCTAATATTTCATCTCCGGGCTCAAACACGCTGTTCGGTCCCGGAACCTTAAATACATACACATAATTCGGCACAATGCGATAGGAAACATGGGCACGGGTATAGGCAGCCTCCATCGCGGAAGATTGGGAATCCCCCATATACCATACCTGCTCTGCTGCATATTCATCTTCACTTCTGCCATGCAGACGATCCTCTTTGCGCTGAATCTCCGAGTTGCTGTCCAGTTTGGACATAGCTAGCATGATGACATTGGCATATCGCGCCGATACCGTCGTCATCATAAAACTCCCCCGTTCGTTGCTATCACCTTCCTGTACTTTAACCATCGGTTTGATCTCGTTTGCCCCACCTGGTCCATAGATCAGATAAGGGGTTGGCATATAAACCAGCACATAGACCATTGCAGCCAGCATTAAGACATAACCGGTTGTAAAAAAGGCTCTTTTCCGGTTAATTCGCATCATTGCTTCTCCCCCTTGCAGCCTAACTTCTCTTATCTTACCCAAGTGCCTCTGCACCACCTGTTCTCAAGCCTTTCAAAAAAGCATACATTGTTTACGACAACATGTACGAGCAACCTATATCCAGACAATGAAGGTGAATAACGCTGGAGACAGCATCCGACTCTCCTTAGTATATTTATGAGAGGTGAAATCTTTGATGCAAAAGGAAGCCCGCCCTGCTCCTTACTGGACAACCTTGCTGCTTGGCCTCGGAGCCATTTTGCTTGTAATGGCTATTGTTGCCTCACCAGAAGAAGTATTTCAAGCCTCTACCCAGGGACTTAAATTATGGTGGAGCATTATTTTCCCGGCCATGCTGCCTTTTTTGATGCTATCTGAAATGCTCATCGCCTTTGGTCTGGTACATGGTCTAGGTGTTCTGCTGGAGCCGTTCATGCGATCCTGGTTTCGGCTGCCGGGACGAAGCGGCTGGGTATTGGCCCTCGGTCTAACTGCGGGATTCCCGGCTGCTGCGGAAGCGGTACGCCAATGGGCACAACAGGAGGATATGACCGCGCTTCAGCTTCGACGTCTGACCGCTATCGCTCATTTCTGCAATCCGATTACGATCCTGCTCGTCATTGGCACAGGACTGCTGCACAATGCTGCTGTAGGTGGGCTGTTACTTGCCGTTCACTGGATTTCCGGGCTGCTGGCAGGTTGGATCACAGCCAGAATACCTGATTCGTCCAGAAAATCGAAAAAACGGGAAACGCCAGCTGCCATCCGGCGCGCTTCTGTTTCCCGCACTACCACCTCCCTGATCCGATCCGCATGGGAAGCTACCCGCTCTGCCAGAGAACGGGATGGCCGCAGCTTTGGAAAACTGTTAGGCGAAACCGTATCCCATGCTGTACAGATGCTGATGGTGACAGGTGGATTCATTATTTTCTTTTCCGTACTGATTCGGCTGCTGACCTTATACTCAGGTCAAGGAACGCTTTCTATGGTGTGGCCTGCCTGGATGGAAATCCATCTGGGTTCCTATGAAATCAGCCGCCTGCCCTACGATCTCCGTACACAAGCAGCGCTGATCAGTGCTGTGTTGGGCTGGGGCGGCTTGTGCGGCTGGCTTCAAATTACCGCCGTCACCAAACCTTCCGACAAGGGCATCACCTTCACCTTATCACGAGTGCTACATGGGATCATTGCTTTTGGACTAACCTTGGCGGCATGGACTCCGCTTAGCCACATTGTCAGTAATACAATTCCTGCTTACGTCAGCCGCAGTTCTGTATCTTCTTTTGCCGAAAGTGTAAATGATTCCGGATCGCAATCTGTCATGGCCGGAGCCAGCAGCTTATTAACACAAATAGTAGGAACATCCATGTACCCCTGGCAACTAACCGTACTGTCCGTTGTACTTCTGAGTACGATTATACTTGCTCTGCTCGCCGTTTCCTTTATGACTTCATGGTGGAGCCACCGCGATTCGCGCTAACCTTGGCACGCAGTGCGTCTTCCACCTCTGGTGACACCAGATCTACGACCTTGCCATCAAAATGCGCAATTTCCTTCACCATACTGGAACTCAGATATGAATAAGCCGGGTTGGTCATCATAAAGATCGTTTCCGCATCCGGGTTCAACTTATGATTTGTAGAGGCTAATTGGAGTTCATATTCAAAATCGGTCACTGACCGAATTCCTCTGACAATAACCTGAGCCCCTTTTTGGCGTACATAATTGGCTGTCAGATCACGGAAGCTGTCCACTTCAACGTTCGGAATATCGCGAGTTACCGTACGTAGCAGCTCCATTCGCTCCTCAAGTGAAAACAGCGGATTTTTACTAATATTGTTAAGAACCGCGACGATCAGTAAATCAAACTGTCGGGCCGCTCTTTGAATAATATCCTGATGCCCCATCGTCACGGGATCAAAGGTTCCCGGATATACGGCAATACGTGGTTTGTGCTCAATCATGATGGTCCTCCCCGTCTGATTCGGTGATGCCGAATTTGACCCCTTCGGCTTCTGTATGTTCTTCGGCGTCTGACAAAGCATCATCAAAGTGATAAATGGATAACGCTGTTTCACCATAGACCGCTTTTCTAACCTGTTCAAACGGTCCGAAACTTATCGGATACTCATGTCCCGATTCATACTCCAGCACGATGATTGCACCTGAACGAAGCAAGTCCAACTCGGCCATACGGCTCATCAATTCATCCCCGTGCTTGAGACGATAAGGCGGGTCCAGAAAAACAGCATCAAAAAGAGCTCCACGTTTTGCCAGCGCCTTAAGCGCTCGTCCGGCATCATTGCGGAACACTTCTGCCTTTCCTTCCAATCCAGTTTTTCGCAAATTTTCTTTAATGACATCAATGCTTTTGGATTCCATATCAATAAAAACTGCCTTGTCCATTCCCCGACTAAGCGCCTCTATACCCAGGCCGCCACTGCCAGCAAACAAATCAAGCGCGACTCCTCCATCAAAATAAGGACCTATCATGCTAAATAGCGCTTCCTTGACCTTATCCGTGGTCGGTCGCGTCCCGGTGCCGGGAACTGCCTTTAACGGCCTTCCTTTGGCACTACCCGATACCACTCTCACGCTGAAACTCACCTATTTTCTATATGTGTTCATAACCATATAAAGATTATGACGTTATCGTACCACATGCATCGCCGTTTGAAAAACTTAGTGATGAAGCAGGTATAAAAAACCATCTCCTGGGCATCCTTAGGATATCGGCATTCAACCAATGTCGTAGACAACCGCGGAGAAGACTTACGTTTCCCCATAAGCTCTTCGTCCGGTTTCTCCTCTCCCATTCGGGCGCTCTTTCGTAGAGCGCCTGTTTTTTTTGCATAAAAAGAAGCTGCTTCATAGCAGCTCTATGTATTATTTTTTCTATTCTGCATTTTGCTTATTTCAGCAGTTCCTCGGGTGTATCTCCTTGATAAACATACACATAACTTGCCACTGATACAGCAAAAGTCGCGAACATAGACAACGATGTGGCTAACCCGTATACTACTTTTTTCATCATTCCACTCACCTCCTTCCCCGGATTAATGTTAGGCTTTGAACCAAAAAAGCAACAGCCACTACAGAAGAACCTATTACAAAGTTAGTACATACAAGCAAGGAAGATAACAATCGCAAGAGGGGATAAAATCGCACTGAAATGCGCGACTGCTTTTCAATTCTGGACGGGGCAAAGCATAAAACAAGAATGAGAGCGATTCCGGTAAACAGGTTTGTCAACCCATTATTTAAGGAAATGCAAGATATGTATGTAAAAGCTACAGAGGTCACCAGCACACATGCCATACCCGTTTTCAAGTGAATACCACCAGATACTTGGCGCAGCAAGGCAAAAGCGACGAGAATCGTTACAGCTTCGACCATCCGCCCCGTGAAGAATGAGGCGAATAGTGTCAACACGATGATCATAGACGCATTCAGAATGAGAGCAAGTGCGTATTTAAGTACTGGGACGGAAGCCGGATGATCAGGCACAGTACGTTTAATCTGGTTAGCAAGTTTGAAAGCCATCGTTTCAATCATCTCGGTATTCCTTTCCGACTGCATAGTAGATAAAAAATCCCGATACCAGTGCAAAAAATATCATACTCAACCATACCTCGCTATAGTAAAGCACAATAGAGGTTGAAATGAGAGACAGAATGATCAGTGTGATGACAATGCCATATTCCTCTTTGAACTTAAGCTTTTTGAAATTTGGGGAAAAGCCGATCTCTTTTCGATACAATATAAATGAAATTAGTAGTCCTGTCGTTGCGCTAACCACTTGTAACAGATAGCCCTTCAAGGAACCGTTCTGCAGCTCAGCAACCGGCAGGTTACCGAACATAGCTTTCAGGAGTACCGACTGAATAACGGCATATGCAAAATAACCGGTAACTGTCATAATACCTGACCAAACAATCGGAATCTTCACCACTGTAGCAAGTAAAAAAATAAAAAGCAGCATATTAATGACAGGTACTAAATAGGAGAGTGAAAATTCCTCTCGGAGCAAATAGCTTTGCAGGTTCATAATCAGATTCACAAAAATAGCCTGCCATAGATAAGGAGTCATTCTAACTTTAAAGATACTGAGAATCAGCGCAAAAACAGCTACTCCTTCCAGTGTAGAGAAAAGCAAAAAGCCAAGTGGCTCCAAAAGCATACGTGCATCTCCTTTACAATTCCAACAAACCTCATCGGTGTATTCAAAAACTTGGATGTACATCGAATATAAAGGGCTGGGAGCTACTTTTCAAGAGGTCTTTTCAATAATTTCGTAGATTTATTCAAGCACTTCAACCAAATGTTATCTGATGCTGCTTCAAGTTGCAACTAGGCAACACTTTCTTTGACCGAATCTTCCTGCTCGCGTACAGATTTTATACGTGATATAAGCTTTTTCCCCAATCGGATGCCGGGCTGTTCTATCCACGTGTAGGTAAACCAGGAAAGTCCGACGGTGAATAGCAACGTCATGATGAACAGAAGTGAGAGGCTGACTAAGGGAGCAAACGGTAATTTAATCTGTACGATTAGTCCCAGGACCAGCATATGCGTCAAATACATGCTGTAGCTGAGGCGGCCGATCCATGACCACACGCGATTAAGTAGCCATTTCGGCTGCCAATGATACAAAGCATACGCCCCTAACAGCAAGCCAACACCTATGAGATAATCCGTCATACCTCCAAAAAACGCAAACAGCACAGTAACAAGCAGAAGCCCCCCACTGAGCGGGTCTACACTTTTCCAATGACGCTCGTCTTTCCAAATGAAAAACAACAATATCCCCAGCCCAAAGACAGGCAACTGATTCGGAAACCATAAATACAAATAATGCCCCCATAAAGATTGATCACTAATCAATGGATATTGAGCAAACACCGTATTTAACCCGAAGCTTGCCACAAGCACCATCACGACAAACCAAGTCGCATGGCGAACCGATTGAATCAACTTAAATAAGAGGGGGATAAATAGATAAAACATACATTCCACCGCAATGGACCATTCCACACCGATAATGCTGTTGATCCAATACGGATTGAGACCATTCAAAAACAGAGCATGGGCTGCAATATTAGTGACAGTAACTCCCTCCTGATCTCCAAGCCAAAATCGCGGACCTGTCCCATTTACAACTAAATAGATTCCTAACATTATGTAATACAAGGGTGCAATCCGAAAAAAACGACGCAACAGGTAGGCCACCATTCCTTCTCTCTTGTCACTCGAACGCCTGCTCAGAGATAGAAACAGCGTAAAAGCGCTAGCCATATAAAATAAAGCGACTCCTTTGGCTCCTATGCTCAAGCCTTTTTGCAACCAACCGTTTAATCCGTCCACATACTGACTGACATGCACAAGTAACACTCCGATAATCGCCAGCGCCCTTAGCGTATCTACAAATTGCAACTTATCTTGTTCCATCTTCCCCTTGTCTTCGGGCATCGTATCCCTCCATAACAATTCTTAATGATACGTTTTGTATCCATAATACACAAAATGTATCACCCAAGTAAATATCCCCATTATGTAAAAAAACACTCTCCGACCGCACCAAGATGCGGTCAAAAAGTGTTGATTTTATCATGCTAATGAGTATTAATATGGCTTTATTTGTTTAAATGAAAAGGTACGGTCGTTACGATGACGTCTTTGTAATTGATTAAATAAGCTCTCATCAGCAAACTGGTCTGATTGTGCAGTATATTTTCCCACCAGTGTTTAGTGATAAATTGTGGAATGAGAACTGTGATATGGTCCTCGTCTGCCTTTTTCCACTCTACTGTATCGATGAACTTGCGGAGCGGATTAATGATGCTGCGATAACGGGATCTCAGCACTACTAAACGTATACCTACATCCCACTCTTCCCACTTCTGTTCCATTTTTTGAATCGCTTCATCATCCACACCCACATATACAGCAACCACATTGTCCGACAATGTTTTGGCATAGCTGATGGTATTCATAACGACTCGTGTAATGCCTGCCACCGGAATAATAATCGTATTGCCCTTGACCATAGGTTTGTCCTTCGTGATATCAATGCGTAGTTGTTCAGCCGTATTTTTGTAATGTTTGTTGATCTTCATAAAGAAATACAGTACCAAAGGCAGGAAGATAAAGACTACCCACACCTGGCTAAACTTAGTGAAGATAAAGATGAGCGTAATCGACAGCGTGGTTAGCATCCCAACCGTATTAATAGCCAGCTTGACGACCCAGCCAGCAGGTTTGAGCCGAATCCATCGAATCATCATACCAAGCTGGGACAGGGTAAACGGGATAAATACCCCTACAGCATAAAGCGGAATGAGATTTTCGGTATTGCCACCAAAAACGATGACCAGCAATGCCGAGAAGATACTCAAAAACAGGATACCGTTAGAATAACCGAGTCGATCTCCACGAACCATAAACATATGCGGCATATATTTGTCCTTAGCGAGCATAAAAGCGAGCAACGGAAAGGCTGAATAGGCTGTGTTGGCCGCCAAAAACAAGATAAGCGCCGTCACACCTTGAATGATGTAGTACATCACACCGCGCCCAAAAGTGGCATTCGCAATTTGCGAAATGACTGTTTCTTGCGGATTAGGACGAACACCGTACCAATAAGCCAGCAAACTAATTCCGATAAACATACAGCCGAGAATCAAGCCCATCATCATCAATGTAGTTGCCGCATTTTTGGCAGCAGGCTTGCGGAAGTTCGGAATGGCATTGGAGACAGCTTCTACACCGGTTAGCGCCGAACAGCCCGAGCTGAATGCTTTCAGTAAGAGAAACAGACTGACGTTGGATACCGTAGCTCCAAATTGCGGCGCCGCCGCATGGGCTCCTCCTGCCAGATAGTGAATGATACCACTAATAATCAAAACAAAAATGGCAACAACAAATAAGTAAATCGGTATCGCCAGCACCGAGGCAGATTCCGTCACCCCGCGCAAATTCATAATAGTCAAAAAGATAATCATCACCAAAGCAATTGCGATCCGATGATCATGTAACGATGGGAACGCCGATGTAATGGCATCTGTACCTGCCGATGAGCTAACAGCTACCGTTAGAATATAATCGACCAGCAGAGAGCCGCCTGCAATCAGACTTGGACTCTTTCCCAAATTGTCCTGTGCGACAATGTAGGCTCCCCCACCACCAGGGTAGGAAAAAATGGTTTGTCTATACGACAGGATCAGGATGATAAGCAAACCCAACACCGCAATGGATATAGGGATGGAATACCATAGGGCAGCGAAGCCCGCTGTAATTAAAACCAGCAGAATTTGCTCCGTGCCGTAAGCTACAGAGGACAATGCATCTGAGGACAGAATGGCCAGTGCCTTGAGCTTATTCAGTTTCTCATCTTCAAGGGCCGTCGACTTTCGCGGACGACCGATTAATAACCTTTTGACTTTACTCAGCATTTCGTTGACTCCTTCTTTGGATGAGGGTTTTGCAAAAGAACTATGAATCGTATATTTATTATGTCACCTGCACATCAGATTGATGAAACAAATGAACTATTATTTTATACTCCCTCATCCAGAAAAAAACAATAAGGAATGCTCCCTAAAAAGAGCATTCCCGAGTAAGAAAGAGTATTTTGATAAAATACCCTTATGTATACAGTATTTTGAACCTTTCAGGCGTAATTCCTTCCGCTCGGCGGAATGTTGCCACAAAATGACTGACATCTCGGAAGCCTACGCGCTCCGAAATCTCCTTCACCGTTAATTGCGGATACTCCGTCATCATTTCCTTCGCCTTCCGCAACCGAATTACAATCAGATAAGCATACGAAGTCACACCGAACGCTTGCTTAAACAATGTATTTAAATGACGAGCGCTGACATTCATCATCACGGCCATATCCCTTAAACCCACATCTGGGCTGGCATAATTTTGCTCCATAAAGGTCAGTACAGGGGTTAAACGTTCCACATTATGAGAAAGGGAAGGCATCGAGCTATGTTGTCCATGTTTACGCAGCAGAGTCAGAAAACGGTACATATTGGCCGAAGCATCTAATCCAGACAAATCACGTTCACTAACCATAGAGTGTAGCATGTTTTCCCCAAAGCTGTGCAGCTCGCTATCCGGGTCCCAATGATACCCTCGCGTATGCTTCAATCCGAGTGCAGTCAATACAGCAGCGGCGATGGGTCCGTCAAATGTGATGTATAACGTTCGCCATACCTTGGTCGCCCGTCTGTATGCATGGGCTTCGCCTGGCAGCAGCAGGACCCCGGACTGCTCGCCCAAACGGAAGGTCCCCCCTTTATATGTAAACATCCCCTCACCAGACACCGTCTGAATCCAGTGAAAACATGGATAGCCCTCTGGACGGGACACATCCTCCTGTCTGCTATTAAATCCGATACTTTCAATAAAAAGAGGTAAAGAGTGCTCACGAGTAGTCAGGAAAAATCGCAAATGATGGGGAGTCAAAATCATAAAAAGCACCTCCGGCGTATGCGGTATTTATGTCTCATGTAGATCCATATTGTTATATACATGTTCATTTTATTATATTTAAAAGCATTAATTTGTATTATAAGATAGGATTATTCTTATATACAGAGGTGATTGGCATGATAAGCAGCAAACTTCCTAAAGTATTTTACGGTGGGGATTACAATCCTGAGCAATGGGATGAGGCCACGCATCAGGAGGATTTACGGATGTTCAGGCAGGCCGGCATTGATATCGCCACACTCAACGTTTTCTCATGGGCTAAAATTCAGTCTGATGAAATCACATATCATTTTGAGTGGCTAGATCAGCTAATTGATAATCTTTATGAAAGCGATATCTTCGTTTGTCTAGCTACTAGTACGGCAGCGCACCCTGCTTGGATGGCTACCCGTTATCCCGACATTCTTCGGGTCGATGCTGACGGGCGTAAGCGAAAATTCGGTGGGCGCCATAACTCTTGTCCAAACAGCCCAACCTATCGGAAATACGCGGAGCAGATGGCTGACCGACTTGCAGAGCGATACAAAGACCATCCCGCGATCCTCGTGTGGCATGTTTCCAATGAGTATGGCGGGGATTGCTATTGTGACAATTGTGCCGCAGCGTTCCGAGTGTGGCTCAAACAAAAATACGGATCACTGGAAGAGCTAAACCGGGTGTGGAATACTTCCTTCTGGGGTCACACCTTCTATGATTGGGATGAAATTGTACCTCCAAATAATCTAAGTGAACATTGGGGAGAAAATCACTCCACATTCCAGGGTATATCCCTCGATTATGCGCGCTTCAATTCAGACAGTATTCTGGATTGCTACCTGCTGGAATATAACGCGATTAAAAAACATATTCCCGATGCCGTGGTAACAACCAATCTGATGGGCTTTTTTAAGCAACTGGATTATTTTAAATGGGCTAAGCACATGGATATAGTATCTTGGGACAGTTATCCCGGAGCTAATACCCCGATAAGCTATACGGCGATGGCGCATGATCTGATGCGCGGCTTGAAGGATGGGCAGCCCTTTATGCTGATGGAGCAAACACCGAGCCAGCAGAATTGGCAGGCGTATAATTCACTTAAACGGCCTGGTGTTATGCGTTTATGGAGTTATCAGGCTGTAGCACATGGCGCGGATACGGTCATGTTTTTCCAGCTTCGCCGCTCGATCGGTGCTTGTGAGAAATTCCACGGGGCTGTAATTGAGCATGCCGGGCATGAGAACACACGTGTATTTCGCGAGGTGGCACAGCTTGGCAGCGAGCTTGGTGCTTTAGGCAACACGCTGCTTGACGCAACTGTTCATGCCAAAGTAGCTATTTTGTTTGATTGGGATAATTGGTGGGCTTTGGAAAAATCAAGCGGCCCTTCTGTCGCCTTGAAATACTTAGATCAGGTGCATAAGTATTATGCTACCTTCTTCCGGCGCAACGTACAGGTAGACATGATTTCTGTGGATACAGATTTCCAAAAATATGATCTCATTATCGCGCCTGTACTCTACATGGTCAAGCCGGGTACTGCTGAGAAGCTGGAACAATTCACAGAGCGTGGCGGCACCTTCCTAACAACCTTTTTCAGCGGCATTGTAAATGAAAACGATCTGGTCACAACCGGAGGATATCCTGGTAAGCTGCGTAATCTGCTCGGGATCTGGGTGGAGGAAATTGATGCGCCTCTGCCTGAATCACACAATCGCATTATATTGAAAGAAAAAGTGGGCGTATTAGAAGGTGAATATAAATGTGGGTTGCTCTGCGACTTGCTGCATAGCGAAGGAGCCGAGGTGCTGGCGGAATACGGCGATGATTTCTATCAGGGCATGCCAGTGCTGACACGCAATCGTTTTGGTGAAGGTGAGGCGTGGTACGTCGCTTCCGACCCTGAGGAACCTTTCCTTGATGGTCTGCTGGGCTACATTTGTGAGCAAAAAGGGATTTCATCCCTGCTGCGTGCTCCTGCGGGCATAGAAGCCACTATGCGGTCCAAAGATGGAAAGTCTTATCTATTTGTTCTGAACCATAATGCCCAGACACAGCAATATCATCTGGATGACCAAAAAGGAAAAGAGCTAATCAGTGGGAAATTCCTGGAAGGAGATATTTCTATTGAAGGCTATGGCTTTCAAGTACTGGAGCTATCCTAATGATTCAAATCTGACTTATACCATTCACTTTACTGCATGAAGGTAATTAGTACCAAAGGAGTTAATCATGAAACGACTGCTATGGATCGGCAGCTTGTCTTATTTTTTAATTGGTCTAGCCCATGTGGTTGTAGGCTCCCTACTGCCCGTGTTGCTAGAGCATTACGGTAGAAACTATACGGATGGCGGAAGCCTGATATTCGCTCAATTTTCCGGCTTTCTGGCTGGAGTCCTACTGTCACCGTGGCTTGCCCGGACTTTTGGCAAACGCCGAAGCCTGATATTTGCCCTACTCCTGCTATGTGCGGCTGAAGTGCTATATTCACTACTGCCGCCTTGGGGCTGGCTATATGCCGTCGGGGCAGTAGCCGGATTTGGCTTCGGCATGGTAGAAGCAGTCATAGGTACTATTGTTATTGGGGGTATTACCCAAGGAACGGGCGCGGCTATGAGCCGTCTGGAAGTCTTTTTCGGGATCGGCGCCTTAGCAATGCCGGCTATCGCCAGCCAATTCATTGCTCTAGGTTGGTGGCGACTGGCATTCCCCATCATCTCCTTGTTTGCAGCCGTAGCCACTATAGCCTGGCTACGCGGGTCCTTTGGCACAATGGACGCTCTATTGGACGAACAAGAACACCGAGGTGACTACCATAAGCGTGCCACTAATTCACTGGAGTCACCTACCGTAAAGGCTTCTAAAAGCAGCCCTATAGGCAATTGGAAGCTCCTTGCATTATTTATCGTTTTTTTCTTTATCTACGTAGGAACAGAGATGAGTCTGGCCAATTTCCTGCCCTCCATGTTCATCGAGCGACTCGGTCTCACACAAGCCGAAGCAGCACTCAGCGTCACCTGCTTTTGGTTGGCAATGGCCTTTGGACGGTTGTTCACAGGCTACATTGCCGATCGATACGGCTACGGTGTCTTTGTCGCTCTGAGCTCACTGGCAGCGACTCTGCTGCTGTGTGTGTTCCCGTTGATCCAAGGCACTGCTGGTGCCTTTGTCCTTATCGTACTGCTGGGACTCGGCATGTCAGGCATCTTTTCCATCGCTCTTGTTTTTGCCAGCAAAATGATGCCAGGTACAGAAGAATCGACGACCAGCCTGCTTATCGGTGCAGGTGGAGTCGGAGGGGCCCTGCTGCCCCTATGGCTTGGAAACAGTATGGATCGTGGAGGGGCAGTTGCTTCAGCTTGGTTATTGGCAGTATTCGCTTGTATCCTGTGCCTGCTTGGCGGTATCCTGTACGCCCTATATGTGCGCAAAAAGCGGCTTCAAACCGCTTCATCATGATATAAGCTACTACTGGCACCCCAAAAGTATCCTTAGTTGACAACCAAGGATACTTTTGGAGGTGCTTTTTACATACTAGACGAATGTACCTTGTACAGAAGCCTGTTTTTAGTCAAAATAGATCGTTTCCTATGAAACACAGGACAGATATCTATGCCTCCTCTAGATGAATGGAGTACTATACAACAAACCATATGGAGGTGTTTGTATTGGGTCGTCCAAAATTGAACCAAAAAAAAGGCCGTAAAAAAGATGTTTTCGTTCGTGCCTGGTTTGATAAGCTAGAAAAAAAGTTTGAGGAAATGCCCCCCAAAAAAAGAAGCCGCTCGAAACGGAAATCGTTTGGTAAAGACATCATTGTCAAAAAGCAAGTTGTACGTGTGAACATTAATCATGATGCTGAAGGGGATTCCAGAACCACAGGTGATATAGCGCAGTTCGGTTACATTTATAATGTGAGGCCCCAACTCGTTTCGATTGAAGGGGAGGTCATTTTCGATACGAACGGCATACTTACACCTGGGATTGCTCACCTTCCAGGGACTACACAAATTGCTGTAGCCGATGCAGGAAAGTATGAAGTCCGCTTTTCGGTGTCGGGTGTGGAACCTAACCAATTCGCCATCTTTATTAATGGCGTACTGGCTGAGGGAACCGTGTACGGCTCAGGAGCGGGAACACAACAGAACACCGGGCAAGCCATCCTCGCCCTGGCATGCGGTGATGTCCTTACTCTGCGTAACCATAGCTCTACTGCTGCTGTTGCCCTGCAAACACAGGCCGGAGGAACTCAAGCCAGCATAAACGCCTCTGTTCTCATTAGAAAATTGGGATAGGCTTAGACTCATGCAAAGCCCCAATATACTAAAAAGGGTTTATCCATCGCACGAGGATAAACCCTGAATACTTTTTAAAAGGCGATAATGATCCCTTTGTCATTGGCATACATTGAACTAATTCCCCTGGTGGGCACAATATGAATATCTTTAAATTGATAGCGGTTCTTCAAGGTATTCATTAACTTTTGCGCCAGTCCGGGATTATTGCAATGAGTAATAACGATGCTTTCTCCTTCGGTACTTCGACCACTTTTTTCAATGGTATCTGCCAACTTTTCAATGATTTGATTTTGACCACGGGCTTGAGTAAATAATGCGATGTTTCCGTCACCATCTGAACCTAAAATGGGCCTGATATGCAAGAATGAGAGTATCTTTCCAGTAATTTTATTCATTCGTCCGTTCTTGACCAAATTATCCAAATTCTCTAAAACAAAATAGGTTTTCATCTTGCTGATAAAGCTCTCCAGGGAAGAGATAATTTCGCTTTTATGATATCCTTCGTCGATCAGCTTGCGTAGTTTTAAAGCTAACAAGAGTTGCCCAGCCGATGCGCTTTTCGAATCGAATACATGAACATCCGCTCCCTCTTCTTCCGCCATATCCTTTGCTACCAACGCACTGGAATACGAGCTGGACAGGTTGCTGGATAATGTAATGGCAAAAGAAGTATGCGCGCCTTGAAAGGCTTCCTTATACAGCATAGGTGATGGTGATGCGGAACCAATCTTGGTTGTACAGGCTTTCATTTCTTCCATAAACTGAGGCAAGTCCAATGTGTCATCATCTATGAAGCATTTTTCACCCAATGTCATGTTTAATGGAATCGTAGTTACTTGCATCTCTTCTTTAAGCTCTGTCGTTAAGTCGCAGCAACTATCTGCTATGATTTTATATCTCACCCAGTACACCCTCACATTATGTTATTTTTCCCGTAATTCTTGTTCTGAATACATGCAGATGATCACTAAGTAAGGAAAATTAATTTCATTATCTCGACGTTAAACTAAATATGGATACTATGTACTATAAAGAATTGCCAACGATAATAACAATGAAATATTTGTGAATTATTATACTTTCCCCCTACACCTTCAGAGGTCTCTTAGCCCAAAACAAAAAAATTCTTTAATCTCATTCATCGACTCGTTACAATTAAATAGTATACTCCAATATTTGCGATAAAATAAACCATGCTAATCTCTGTGATAGTAAGGAGTCTTCAAACTATGCTTAAGCTAATCTCCAAAAAAAGCTTCATTATATGTATTGTTATCCTGATCGCTTTAACGGCATATTTCACAAAAGATCTATGGACGGAGATGTCGGTAAAATCAACGGATCTATCGGAATTGACAATAAACCATATTCCACTAAGCAAGAATATTGCGGAGATTGATTTGACTGCTTATAGAAAGAATCCGGATTTTAACGATAAACACACGAAAGATGCCGATCACAGATATTTTGAAAATTTCTTGATTGTCTATAGCTCTAGTGGAGAGATTATGAAACTGCAAACCTTGTCCGAGAGTGAATTTTCCAGTATCGATGGTCACAAGCTTCAGAAACTTGATGATGTAAAAAATAAATTGGGTAACCATTTCGTGGATCAAAGCTACGACTCCGCCCAAAGCCTAAACGCCTTAGTATATTATGACAAAACAAATCATACAAAGGCTAGTTTTGTATATCCCCATAATAACAAGCAGGATCAGATCGTTGTCTGGACTATATTAGAAAAGTATTAGCACTTATAAGAAAAGGCCAACCCTCAAATGCTGGTTGACCTTGTCGTTTAAAGAATGTCCTACGCTTCTGAACGAATATGAACTAACTTTACAGCACTGTTTTAACCGTGTCTTGTACTTGTTTCAGCAATCCTTTATAACCGTCTTCATCAAGGTAGCCGATACTTCCAAGCAGCAAGTGGCCAACCGATTCAATTCCAACGAAATCAAAAATTCCTGTATCTGATGTGAGCTTCAATCCTGTGGTCATACCGATTTCATCGTAGATCGCGTTGGGAGTACCATGTGTATTCACGATAAACCCTTTTTTACCTGTAAGCAGCTTATTAATCCCTTCTGTACCAGCCGTATAGGCAAAGCCGTATGCAAATACACGATCAACATAACCTTTCAAGATCGCAGGAAGTCCTGTCCACCAAATGGGCGAAATAAACGTAATCGTATCGGACTGCGTGATATACTCCTGCTCTAATTTGATATCAGCCGGTGTTTGTCCAGCTCTCATCGCAGCAGTATCCTCAGGTTTTAATACCGGTTGAAAATTAAGAGCGTATAGATCGCGTACAACGACTTCGTCACCTTTTTCCTTCAAGGTGGTTACAACCGTTTCCAGTATCGCGTGATTAAAGCTTTCAGCGTTAGAGTGAGCATAGATGATAAGATGTTTCATTTTCATGACCTCCAGATGTTTTATTGTTATTTTGGCATTTGTATAGATATCTATACATTTGTTTAAAAAAATTTAAAACCTGTTTTTTACATGCTCCAGCAGATATTCCAGTTGTTTTTGTTCCTCGTCTTTGAGACCCCCATAGATGGTTTCTTTTAATTTATAGGAGATCGTCTCAAATATAGGCTCCAGCTCTTTTCCCTTTTCGGTAAGATAGATCAGAGTAAGCCGGCTATCCTCCCTTTCTTTTTTCCTCTCCACATACCCCAATTTTACTAGCTTGTCGATCAAAACAGTGACTGTGGGCTGCTGACGAGCAATTTTTTGCGTCAATTCCTTAATCGAAAGTCCATCCGTTTGATACAGAAACATCAGTATTCCACCATGGGTAGGTACAATTCCTTCAACTCCATAGGATTCGAGCTCAGATACAATTAATTTATTGATCGAGTCCCTAATGGTTCCTACAAGTGCAGCTGCATTATTTTTTAACATACAAGCATTATTGCATAGACATCTATACAAATCAAGTATTCAGTCAGTCTGATCGGATTTTCACGTATGAAATGCTTCAAAGAATAAGATTTAAGTCTGTTATAATAAGAATGCAAAGGGCCGTCCCTGGTGTTCTTAATCAGTTCCTGGGACAGCCCTTAAAGTATATAACAAAATAATAGCAGTATGATTTATAGAATTTTCTTAAACATTTCGATAACTTGTTCTTTGCTAGGTATGAACGGATTGCCCGGAGCACAAGCATCCTTCATGGAGTTTTCGGCAAGCAAATCTAAATCCACCTCATTTACACCTAGTTCAGAAAGTTTGGCAGGAATCCCTACTTCCTTCGACAGGTCTTTGATTCTTTGAATTACATAGTCCGCGCATTCTTTATCCGTTTTCCCCTTATCTTCAAAACCGATTACCTTAGCGATGGCACGAAACTTCTCTGGTACATGCTTGGCATTCTCCTCCTCCACAATCGGCAGCAGCATGGCATTGCAAACCCCATGAGGCAAATCGTATACGCCGCCTAGCTGATGGGCCATAGCATGGACGTAACCCAACCCGGCATTATTAAATGCAAGTCCTCCCAAGAAAATAGCGTAAACCATTTGTTCACGTGCTTCTATATCATGACCGTCGCTCACTGTACGGGCCAAGTTGTTAAAAATAAGTTCTACTGCTGCCAACGCGGTCGCATTTGTAACAGGATAAGAACCCGGAGTAACCAAAGCTTCAATGGCATGAGTCAAAGCATCTAGTCCTGTAGCTGCCGTTAATGCGGCGGGTTTGTCTACCATCAGTTCAGGGTCGTTGACTGAAATCGTAGCTACGCTATTCTTGTCAACCATAACCATTTTGACTTTGCGCTCTTCGTCCGTAATGACATAATTGATTGTAATTTCTGCGGATGTTCCTGCCGTTGTATTAATGGCGACAATGGGCAGCGATTTATGCTTGGATTGATGAACGCCCTCATACTCCGTTATATGTCCCCCATTGGTAGCAATAATGCCAATTCCCTTGGCCGTATCCTGTGGGGATCCTCCACCAATAGAAATTAAAAAGTCGCAGCCGTTGTCCTGTAGAAATTGAACGCCATCATGTACGTTTTTACAGGTTGGATTGGGCTTGACCTCATCGTATACTACATAGTTCAAGCCAATATCATTCAGCAAGGATGTGACCTTGCCTGCAATTCCACTCTTCATCAGAAACTTATCGGTCACGACCAGTGCTTTGTTTAAATGTAGTTCTTTTATATAGGGTCCAACTTCATGCAAACAGCCTTTTCCCATCAGATTGATAGATGGTACAAAAAATACATGTGCGCTCATAAAAATCTGCCTCCTAAGGATTCACTTTTGATCCCTCGCTAAATACAGAACTACTCTAAAGTGAAACATTTCACATTTGTAATTCTATCTTTATTTAATTTTGATGTCAACATAAAAACACAGATATGACTTTGTTTTATTTTTGTTTATTTTGGTTTTTGAATTAATCCAATAATTGGTACACAACTAATCGGAGGCAGTCTCGTACAACTTAGATGAACAACTTAACAACGAGGTGATGACAGCATGACAATCAACAAGAAAGTAGGGCTGGCTCTGCTGGCCGTATCACTGCTGCAAGCAACCCCGTCTTACGCCAAGTCGGCGCCGCTAACTCCAGTAACAACCGTTTATGTGGATGACCGCCCGCTTGAGCTTACTGCCCAACCGCTACTGCTAGACGGGACAACGCTCGTCCCTATGCGTCAGTTGTTTGAGGCGCAAGGAGCTGTGCTTTCCTGGAACGGAGCCAGCAAAACCGTAACAGCAACCAAAAACGACACGACGCTGACCTATCGTATTGGAGAAGTTGCTGCCACCCTCAACGACAAAACGCTGTCCCTGAACGTTCCCGGACAGATTGTTAAGGGCAACACAATGATTCCACTGCGTTTTGTGAGCGAAGCACTCGGGAGCACAGTGAAATGGGACGCTCTAACCCGAACGATCCGAATTGCCTCTAAAGAAGACTTTTTCACAACGATTCTTTCTGGAGTCAACTTGCGCAGCAAACCAGATTCATCAGAAGCTTCTCCTTCCCTGCGGCTTATTCCAACCGGTGAAAAGGTTCATGTCATCCGCGAGGTTAATGCTCTCTGGCTGGAAGTACGCACTAAAAACAACCTGACCGGATACATATCGGCTAAACCAAAATACAGTGATTACACCAGCACTTCTCTAGCAGAACGGCAGGGTGATGAACTGATCGCCTACGGGCAAAAATTCCTTGGTACCCCTTATAAATTCGGCGCAGCAACCGGACAGACAGCGACCTTTGATTGTTCCTCATTTGTAGGGGAAGTGTTCCGACATACGCTCTCTATCGACCTCCCCCGTGTCTCTTACGATCAGGCAAAAGAAGGCCGGGAGGTGGGGCTGAACGAACTGCGCAAAGGTGACCTGCTGTTCTTCAGTGCGCGTGGGCTGGAGATCGGCCATGTGGCGATCTATGCAGGGAACAACAAATTGCTGCATACTTTCTCCAAAGAGCGCGGCGTTCATTTTGATACGTTTGACGATAAATGGAAGAAACGTTTCGTAACAGCCCGTAGACTGTTTTAAGACGGACTGGATAGCCAATAACAGTAGCTAATCCAGTACCACATTCAATTTTTTCTGTTTGCCTTTTGCCGGACGCCTCCCTTGCGGTTTGCGTTCAGGCGGCAAAAGGATTGATTCGTTCCCCTTATTCAACACGTAATTCGATCCTCTTCTTTAACACTTTCTCTCAAAATCTTGAATATTCCATCAGATCTGCTTAAATAGGTTTAATAGCTTGTGCAGAAAACACGAATATGTATGCTAATGATGGACAGGAGGAATCGTTATGCAATTTGAAACAGATCGGCTCATCATTCGTGATATTTGCAGATCCGATTGGGGAAGTATACATACCTACACGTCATTGCCCCAAGTTACTAGGCACACAGCATGGGGACCCAATACAGAAGAAGATACAAAGGCATATATAGAACAAGTTCTAGTCTCACAGCAGGAAAAGCCACGACAAGACTACGAACTAGCTA
The DNA here is from genome assembly GCF_053006485.1 of Paenibacillus sp. JJ1683. Classification (NCBI taxonomy): domain Bacteria; kingdom Bacillati; phylum Bacillota; class Bacilli; order Caryophanales; family Paenibacillaceae; genus Paenibacillus; species Paenibacillus sp. JJ1683. The sequence goes on along the minus strand of NZ_CM129820.1, from coordinate 2,119,184 downwards.
TATGTCTGAAAAACACTGGAATTCTGATCGGCGGTGTTGGTATTCATGTCAAAGATACTAATGCAGAAGTGGGTTATATTTTAAACCCAGATTATCAAGGAAAGGGTTATGCAACAGAAGCGGCACGAGCCCTGCTAGGATTTGGATTTAGTACACTTGATGTCCATCGTATTTATGCAACATGTCGTCCAGAAAATAAAGCTTCTGAGAAGGTTATGCAACAGATCGGAATGCAACGTGAAGGTATAATGCGAGAACACTGGTACTACAAAGGCGAGTTTCATGATTCATATTTGTACTCTATTCTTGTTGAGGAATTCCTCTGAACGATACAATTTTGATTTTAGGAGGGAACTTACATGGAAGCTTTTGCAGAATATTTAGCGCATATTGATAACCCGCAACATCAAGCCCGAACGGAAGAGGTTTTAGCTTGGGTAATCAAGAAGTTTCCAAATTTAATGCCAAAAATTGCGTGGAAACAGCCTATGTTTACCGATCACGGCACATTTATTATTGGCTTTAGCATAGCCAAACATCATTTGGCTGTTGCCCCTGAAAGGGCAGGGATTCATCATTTTTCTGATTTAATTGTGCAGGCTGGCTATAATCACACCAAGCAGTTGATACGTATCCCATGGGATAGTGCAGTTGATTTCTCATTACTTGAGAAAATAGTCGAGTTTAATATTTTGGATAAGGCCGACTGTTCAACCTTTTGGCGGGAATAAAAAAATAGGATGGACCAATGCAACTAACTCATCTGCATATTCCCAAGTTGTCTTCAGTCACTCAATGTAATACTGATATTTCTCATGCTCCTCCATACAAGGAGGAGTCTTTGTACATACGACATTTTCACAAGCATCAATCTAAACGATGTATACTCTTCCATTCCCCCACCCACATAGAAAGCTATCATTCTTCGAAATCTCATCATGCTAATGCCCCTGAAAGCGCCCCTATGCTATAATGTGGAAAGTATGGATAGCTACATATACAGGAGGATTGGAGCAGAATGATTGGGAAATTTTTGATTTTCTCTCTACTGTGGAGTTTGCTCGGTAACCCGTTTTTGGCAATGCTCGTACTCTTAATCTTGATCTATATATTGGATCGCAGCTTTGTCGGTGTATTGCCCAGCATCAGCAAACCGTGGAAAAGAAGACGCAATGCAGCACGATTGCGTCAACAGATTGCGTTAAACACCAACGATGTGGCTGCCAAGTTTGATTTGGCTCGAATTTGGATCGAAAGCAAGAAATACTCGCAGGCTTTGGAGCTACTATTGGAAATTCAATCCCGATATGAAGATTCAGCAGACTATTGGAACGCGCGGGGTACGGCTGAGGTACACACAACCCATCTGGAGGATGGAGAACAGCATTTACTCAAGGCCCTGGACATTAACCCGCGAGTGCAATACGGTGAGCCCTATTTGCATTTAGCCGCTGCTTTCAAGGAACGTGACGTAAATAAGTCACTACACTATCTACAGCAATTTCAGGAGATCCAGTCTTCTTCTAGTGAGGGCTATTATCTGACAGGCCTAATGTACCGTATGCTGGGACGCAAGGATGAAGCCAGCGCTGCATTTAACCAATCCATTGCTGTCTATCGTTCTCTGCCCAAATACCGCAAACGAAGTGAGCGCAAGTGGGCTGCTCGTAGCTTATTCCGTAAATTAATCGGCTAAACCGCACACTGAAACGCAAAAAAAAGAGGCTTATGATGGTCAGTTCCTACTGGCATCATGAACCTCTTTCTTTCATATACTTTGTCCGATCCGAAGCATCCGCTCACACTCATCGTAACGGCGCATAACCAAGTCGATTCAGTTCTTCCGCAATCACGCGATAACCACGGCTGTTCGGATGTATCCGGTCCAGCGAAAGCAATGCCCGTTCATTGCCTTCGAACGCGGGATAAATGTTCGCTACCCGGTAATTGGGTCCACCCAATGTATAGAGAAACGAGTTGAATTGGCGTACATATACTCCCGCCTCTCTTATCCCTGGAAAAGGATTATATAATCCCACCATTCGGATGATAAATGGCTCACGCTGACCGGACTTTATTTGATACAGGGCATGTACAATTTGGCGTACATGTTCTTTGGTATGATTCAGTGCTTGTGGAATGGAAGAACCTGAAGAGCCTGGGCCTCCAGCAAGTGTACTGATATATGGACGTAGATCATTGCCGCCGATCGTCACCGTTATGAGTTCAGCCCGATTGATTGCTGACCGAAAAAGCGGATTGTTGCGAACCATAGACAGCAGCTCCTGCGATGTCAGTCCGTTGATTCCCAGATTCTCGTAACTGACTGGTGTACGGAGATATCTTTCTGCCATTTGCCGATAGACAGGTACAAAGCCGCCACCTAGCAACGTCCCTGCACCTGTCGTTAAAGAATCTCCAATCGCTGTGTAGTGATACGCCAATGAACCCCACCTCCCTCCGACATAACATATATTATGTAGAAAAAAAGGAAGCGGGACCCGGAGATTCGCTTATTCTTCGTCTATTTCATATACACAATGAAATTGCCCACCATCTGGCAAATCCTCTGATCCATATACAGCAAACCCCACGTTGCGGAAGAAATCTGCCCCCTCCGCATCTGTATCCACCATAAGTCGCTTCGGGCTACGCTCCTTAATAAGCGTAAGCAACATCCCTCTGCCGTAGCCTCTATGACGATTTTCAGGCAATACAGCCAGATGATGGAGCACAATCGTTCCATTCTCCCGCTCCTCAAAACCGACAACACCTACAATAAGTCCTTCATCTTCCACACCGAACAACTTCCATTCATCCGAGGCTTGATAAGCACGCAAAGCTGCCTCTCCGCGTTCAGGATGATCTAGCACGGCGTAGGTAAGCAGCTCCAGCACCTCCTCACGAGCTGAATCTGGTTTTATATTTTTAAACATCGTTAGTCGTCTCTCCTTACAATCTGAAATGAGATTACACTTTAATTTTCCACAATAAGCAACGGCCAGTTATCTAGCCACTGTTTTTCAAATACACGCTGACGAAAAGCCGTAGTGTGACGGAACAATGGGCTTTGACGTACCCGCATATCCAGCAGATCTTCCAGCCCATGCGGACAAATGACCTCCATTTGATCCTTGGCATTCAATCGAATGGCTACAGCAGTTGCCGTCTCTGGCCAGCGACTCATCGCATCCTCTATCGAGGAATACGGAGCCTCCCCATTGCGAATATGCATCCGAGCTTGATTTTTGACAGACCAGTTGCGTCCCGCCTGTTTACGATTCAAGGACTGCTCCAGAAATTCATCTCGTTCCTCTAGCGTATTTTTGGGGTCAAAATAAATAACATCGATATCGTTTAGTGGTGTAGCTGTTGTATAACCATGTAGCTTGTCCCACACACGGTTGCGTACATAGCCCGCGGCTATACAACCTTGCGGAAGCTTCAGCTCTCGCACATAGCGCAAGTCTTCCAAGACCTGTGGATCATTCATATATTGTATGATTCGTAGCACATCTTCTTCCGACTTCATCCTGTACTCAGCCCCCTTTTTTTATGATGACAGTTGCTGCACAGACTCTGCTCCTTGAGCCGCGAACCGGGCTGTACGCTGCGCCAAACGGCGGCGTGCGACCAGCAGGAAGGGAATACCGATCACAACCGACAGTGCAACCGGAACAAACACGGCAAGCGGTGCCGTTTGACCATAGACATCCAGCAACCAGCCACCAAATAAAGGAGCCAGTACACTACCCAAATTATTAAAGCCGATCGTACCGAAGTAGGTCCCTTTATATTGAGCATCAGCAATTTGATCAATCAGTACGTCCAGCATCGTGAACAATAATACTTCGCCTATTGTAAACAGCACCATATCCAGTATAAACATCCAGCCTGAGTTTAGCATACCGCACAGCAGCAAGCTGACCGCAATACATATATTCCCTGCTATTAAGGAATTCACTGGAGAAAAGCGGCTTGCCAGCCGCACCAGTGGATACTGAAAAGCCAATACGCAAACCGCGTTGACCGTTAGCATGTATGTAAACCACCGGGTACCTTCCTCGAAGGACAACGATAAAAATTGAGGCATTGTCGAATTGGAATGGGCATAGCCCATTACGCAGAATACAGTTCCCAACAGAATCGGCATAAATATGGGATCCCTGCTGGCTGTTCGGAACGCCTCGCCTATCCGCAGCGGAGCCTCTCCCGCTGTTGTGCCTACATGCAGATCCGATGCATACCGAGTAAACTGGATCAACAGCAGTACCCCGTACAGAGCATACACACCAGCGGCTACCATGAACGGCGTACCTGTAGATGCCGATCCCAACATCAAACCAAGCAGCGGTCCTGCCACCACACCAACATTAATCGCCGCATATCTCATGTTATAGACAAGCAATCTCTTCTCCTTGGGGGTTACATCGGATAATAGCGCCCGCGAAGTTGGCTCGAACAAGGATCTGCACAGTCCATTCAGAGCATTAATGACAAAAAAGGCCCAAGCCGCTTCTGCCAACGCAAAAGCGACAAATACAAGCGCCCAACTCGCGATGGATACCAGCATGACCTTACGTCGTCCGATCCGATCTGAAATATATCCACCGTAAAAGCTGGCAAAAATGCCAACCAGCGAGCTGACCGATACGATCACCCCCGTATGAAAGGGGGTAACCCCCAGACGGGTGGTCAGATAAATAGACAAAAATGGGATGCTCATAGAGGTCGCCATCCGACCAAAAATCGTACCCGCTATAATTGTCCAGGCCAGCGGGTGAATGGAACTCAGCTGTTCTTTCATATATATATTTTAGGTCCTCCTTCTAGGTACAAGTCTAACAAGGGGGAGACAGTCTCGACTGGTGAATATAACGTTCCAGTTCTAAACACGTTGCCTGATAGACAGACTGGAGCGCAGACAACTTCCCTTGTACATTCTCAAGTCGGTTCTCCCGTGCAAGCTGTTCAATATCAGACAGCATTTTGGACAAACGCCCGACACCCAGACTCACGCTGCCTGATTTCAACTCATGAGCAGCCTCTACTACTTTTGTGGCTTCGCCCGCAGCAACCAGTTCTTTTAACTTGTTGATTTTGGCAGGTGTATCACTGGTATACATTTCGACCAATGACTCAAGTAATCCCGTGCTACCATCCTCGTCCAGCAGCATGATCTCACGAATAACATCCTCATCCAAAATAGGCTCGGATTCCGGAATGGGTAGCCATTTGACCAGCTTTTCTGAGAGATTTTCAATCGTCACTGGCTTCATCAAGTAATCGTTCACACCAATCTCCCGCCCACGAGCCTGGTCTTCCTCGGACACATTTCCGGTCAAAGAAATGATCGGCACAGGCGGCTGTTGGTTTTCTGCTTCCCACTGGCGGATCGCTTTCGCCGCATCGTGACCATTTAGCAGAGGCATATGATGATCCATTAGAATGCAGGCGTAGGATCGTTCGGAGGCCGCTCTTACTGCAGCTTGTCCATCCTCGACAAAGTCAATATGCTGGAATCCCAGGTGGTTAAGCTGTAATTGCACTACTTGACGATTCACCCGATTATCCTCTGCTACCAAAATAGCTTGAGAATGACTATGCTCACGAAGCAACTCGCTACGTACCGTCAATTCACCATTTTCATGTTCCTCTATTTCAACTGCCTGTCCTGATGCCTTCCTGAAGGGAATTTCAAACCAGAACGTGGAGCCTTGGCCTTCTTCGCTAACGACCCCAATCTCTCCCTGCATAAGTTTCACAAATGAGCTGCATATCCACAGCCCCAGTCCCGTTCCTCCATATTGGGAGGCGCTGCCTTCACCAGCTTGCACATAAGGCTGAAACAGCTTGTCCTGATCCTCCGCTGAAATCCCGATGCCCGAATCCTGCACCTCAAAACGAACACGTTGGGAATCTTTAGTTTCCTCAACCAATTTTGTCCGAACAACAAGGTTCCCTTCGCTTGTAAATTTATTCGCATTGTTCAACAGATTGAGCAAGATCTGCATAATCCTTGCCGAATCTCCTTCGAGATGCTCTGCCACGGCACGATCAGTCTCTATACTCAACTGGTTGCCCATCTGATAAATTTGCGGCTCCAACAACTGGGCAACATGGCTCATAATCGCCTGAACTCTGACATTTCCGATCTCTAACTCCATCTGTCCTGCTTCTACTTTGGATATATCGAGCAGATTATTAATCATGTTTAGCAGCAGAGAGGCCGACTCACGTATCACACCGATGGCCTGCCGCTGATCTGGAGATAGTTTGGATGAAGCTAACATTTCGATCATCCCCAAAATTCCGTTCATTGGCGTTCTAAATTCATGACTAACCACGGCGAGAAAAGTGCTCTTCAGGTCATTAGCCCTTATCGCTTCTTCCTTTGTCCGCTTTAATTCCGCATTGCTTTTGGCAAGCTGACGCTGCAGATTGACCAGTTCGTTGTTCATTGCTGAAAATTCATTCAGCAGCTTTTCTTCTTCAGCCTTGCTTTTCAGAACCTCATCCGTTAATTGTTCGACCGTTCTCCGCAGGACAGCCATTTCTGCTGTCGGTTCCTTCATATTAAAAGGCCCCCTTTACAAAATGACTTACGGGTTGCCAACACTAACATTATCTCTTGAGCGAAAGTATGTCCTCTGCTACCTCCAGCGCTTCCTCCGCACCTGGTGCATATCCATCCGCCCCCACTTCCTGCCATAAGTGTGAATCAAGATTAAAGGGCAATCCACCGACCATAATTTTCACATGACTCGTAGTTGTATTTTGGCGGATCACAGTAATCAGCTTTTTCACCAGATGGACATGGTAAGCCATGGTAGCTGAGATAGCCACCACATCTGCGTTATAGCTCACAATGGCCTGAAGCAGACTCCGATCAGGTACATTGGCACCTAAATAGTACGTATCCCAACCATCCATCTCGAAGATATCAGCCAGCATACGTAGACCTATTTCATGCTGCTCGCTGCCTACACATGCTGCTACGAGGCTGCGTCCCTTATTTCCAGCACCTATCCATCTGGGATACAGGCTGGAAATAATAAACTGAGTCGCGGCAGTACAAAAATGTTCTTGACCAACCGTAATTTTGCCTTCATGCCACAGACGACCTATTTCATATTGCGAAATTTGAAAAATATATTTATAAGTATGTTGAATAGACATACCTTCATCTAGCAAATGGACGATCCAATCCAAAGCCTGTCTGCGATTACCAAACAGTAAATATTCCAAATATTGAGCCACATCGGCAGCATAGGGATTATCATCTGTAATAAAAGAGGCGTACTCCTCTTTCTTCCCAATTTGCTGTATCCCCAATTCCAAATGCTCCAGCACCACCGTTTTTTCCCTGTGATGAAACTGCTCTACCAATGTCTCCCGAATTAATTGAAAATTGATGATCAAATCTTCTTGGGTTATGCCGAAACCTTCTAAAAGTCTCTTTAACCAGGAAACATAATACGTAAATAAAATAGGACTGCTCACGATTACACTTTCAGCTAAATAGTTCAAACTATATAAAGAGTCCTGTTTTGTCTTTATTTTACCGTTGTCCCCAAAGCGCTCCAAAAGATCTGGCTGTAATTCGTATTGTTTGTGGGTAACTAGCTCAGCCAAATCTCCTGCTTGCATCAATAGCGACTCACCTGCGGTATATTGCTGTATACTCATGTACAGCTCCTTCCCCGACAAGGTATTTGTATATGAAACAGGTTCTAGGGATGACCTCAGATCGAGACTATTAGACAATTATACCTGATTTGCGTCCCCACTGCCCAAAATTAGACAAAAAAATAAAATACCGAAAAGTCGGTATTTTATCTTAAAGCTGATTTAACCAGAAAATGCAACACTTATGATCCGTTACTCTTCTGTCCCTCAGCTGTTAGTCCAAGCTTTTTTAGCAGATGAATAGCCTGCTCCTTCTCTTCCACGGATAAGCCATCCACAGTCTCCATAATAACACGATGATGCTGCGGGAATATTTGCTCAAAAAAATGACGTCCATCATCAGTTAATTCTGCATAAATTACACGCCGATCATCTTGTGACGCACGGCGGGTAAGCAGGTTTTTTTTCTGGAGTTTATCCACCACATACGTAATATTCCCGCTGGAGATCAGTACCTTTTCTCCAATCTTTTGCAAAGGCTGCGGTCCGCGATAATACAAAAGGTCAAGCACACCAAATTCAGTTGTATTTAATCCATGACTATGAATGTCCCGATTCGTGCGAGACGTGACCGAATTATAGGCACGAGCCAGAACAACGAACAAATTAAGCGCTAAGTCCTGATCATCTGGTTTTACAGACATATTAACAGCCTCCGTTACTCATATCTTTATTCCAAGATATCTTAATTGCGTACTTTTGTCAAGTTTAAGCGCTTCCCTTCCTGCTTTTACGGTCTGTATTGAAGGAATTACCATCTATTATGCGAAAGTTGCCGTTCATTATGTAAAAAAGCCTGCCCTCGACCAGTCATTAAATACTGATATCGAGAGCAGGGCGATTATGATTCAATTCTTAATTTCTTACGTAAAAATACGTAGGCAACACGTCCGCATAATACTCCCAGTACATTCAGTATGATGTCATCCACATCCATCGTACCTGCGCCCAGCAGCATTTGGGTTACTTCGAGAATGACCAATGCGGCCACCACCACTAACAGCAGCCTGCCTACCCTTCGCATAGATACCCAAATGATCGGCAAAAGAATACCGAAAGGAATGAACACACCAATATTCCCAAGCAAATTAACACCCCATACCCGAAAAGGGGAAGAATGCATGGCCCGCCAGTATCGCCCGATCGTATCCAAGGGAACAACATTATATGAATACGGAGGTCCTGGACGCAGCGTGCGACCAAAACCGAGAAACATCCAATATAATAGAAGCCCTGTATATAATATCAATAACACGAATGCTACATTATAAAACAGACGGTTACCAGACATTATTTATTCCGTACGTCAATTTGTCCATTAGCTCGTGCGATAATAACTTGATCCGCCATGTTAATGAACAGTCCATTATCGACTACACCCGGAATCTGATTCAAGCGAATTTCCAGTTCCTGTGGGTTTTCGATCGTACCATAGCGGCAATCGGCAATATAATTTCCGTTATCCGTAAGGAAGCGCTCGCCGTCTTTCATACGCCATTCCGCTTTACAGCCTGTCTGCCGGAGAGCCTCTAACGTCCATTCACTGGCAAAAGGCACCACCTCGACCGGCAAAGGGAATGCGCCCAGTACCTTCACATCCTTGGACTCATCCACAATAATGATTAATCGATCGGTATTGCTTTCCACAATTTTCTCTCTCAGCAGAGCACCGCCTCCACCTTTTACCAATACCAGTTGCTCATTCACCTCATCTGCACCGTCAATGGTAACGTCAAGCCTCCCAATCTGATCAAACGGAATGATGGGAATTCCCAGCTCCCTGGCCTGATCCTCCGAGGCTTGGGATGTAGCTACAGCCTGTATATGTAATCCTTGTGCCACACGCTCTCCGATTTTTTGAATAGCCCAATAGGCTGTCGAGCCTGTACCAAGTCCTACTTTCATACCTTCCTGAATCGCCTCAACTGCTTTTTCGGCCGCTTTTTGCTTCAAATTCATTATCATCTCTCCCGCTATATAGGCTAGTGTTGATCAACATCTATTTTATATGAGAACGCTTTATAAAGACAGAGACAGCTTTTTACCATAACAAAGACTATTTTCATCGTGTTCATACTCCCCAAATCGTTCAATAGGTTCGTATCCCTGCTTGGTATAGAAGGCAATTGCTTCAGGTTGAGCTGCTCCAGTCTCTAGATTAATCCTTACTACTCCCCGCTTTCTGGCTTCCTCTTCCAGAAAAGATAATAGGCTAACTGCAATTCCTTGTCTGCGATAAGAGGAATCAACATAAAATCTTTTAAGCTCCATCTCTTCCGTATCTATAGGCCTAAGCCCTCCGCAAGCAACTGGTTTTCCATCCATATACACAACAGCGAAAATCATATTTTTAACTTTCGGGTTGGAAAAATCCACCAAGTAAATTTGATCGGCAGGATACCTTTCCAACAAGTCTTCATCCAGCCTACGAATCAAATCATGCAGATCCGCATGATCGCTCTCAACCTTTAAAATCGTAAACCTCGACACTTTTCTCATCCCTCTTCTCTATGCATAGATACATGGACTCATTTCGCGAACAAATCACGAAAACCGCGATAAATCAAGCATTCGCGGCTTCAAATATGAAAAATGTCCCAAATTGATAAGTGCATTTGACTCTATTATAAAGTATGATGGTTTCTGTTGAATAGTTGCTTATGGACTGAAATGAACTCGAATTTCAAGCAGGAGTATAAATTGGAAAATACTGAAATACACACAACCTTTACCTATTAAAAATTAATTTTTTATTGCGTTAGGTATTCATTTCATGAGCTTTTTGTACGACATATATATAGGGATATCATACTTGTCTGAAAAAGACTTAAGACCTATTTTGAAAAAATCAAGGGTCAATTATCTCTATTTATTGTGTTTGTAAGGGGGACTTGATTATCTCATTCGATAAGCGGTTCAACACCATATACAAAAATACTACCAGGGAGTGGAACATTTTGAAAAAGTGGAGTAGCTTATCATTCTTCACCAAAAACTTATTATTATCCTTCTTCAATATCGTATTGATCGGGCTAGTCCTTATTGTGTCTAGCTATTTGATCCAACGTACGATTTTGATTGACCAATTGCATGGGCAAGTGGAAAAAATCACATTGAAGTGGGCGCAGGGCATTAATTCCGATGAAGTATCCCAAGCGGTTCAAGAAAAAAATTATGATGGACCCATTCAAACCAAACTTCGTACCTATCTAGATAACATCATGGCAACGAACCCGAATATCTCTCACGCCTATATTTTCGGAACAGAGCTGGAAAATGGCAATCAGACATCCATTGTCGCCATGCCAACAGATCTGAGAGAATCATTTGAGAAAGATAAAATGGGTGTCGGCGCTATGTACGAGCAACCCAATGTCGTAGCTGTAGGCGTAACTAGCATGCTGGACTCCGGCAAACCTACATTCACCAGTTTTTACGATGACTCTTTTGGTACATGGACGACTTTGATGACGCCGATTAAAGATTCTAGTGGAAAAATCTTTGCCTATTTTGCTGTCGATGCTGATGCTGGTGCTGTACCTGCCGGATTGACCAAGCTGCTCATTAGCGGCGCCACCATTTTGGTGATATTCCTTCTGATCTGCCTGGCGCTTCAATACTGGGTAGTGAAACGCACACTGTCTCCGATCAAGCAACTGATGTACGGTATCAGTGAAGTAAGCAGAGGAAACCTGGATGTTCAAATCCATGCTGGTCAGGATGATTTGGGACTCGTGAATCAGAACTTCAACGATATGGTAAGCCATATTAACAGCATTATGACCAAAGTGAAGCAGACTACTGATGAAGTCAATGAATCTGCGAAGGAATTACTCGCAATCTGTGAGCAAAACGGAATCAATTCCAACATCATCAACCAAAATATCAATGAAATTACGGATAATATCCGTTCACAGGAAAAAGCGACAGGCGATAGTGCACGAGCTATGGCTGAAATGGCATCAGTCATTCAAAATATTGCTACAAGTTCTTCCAATGTGGCGGAAGAAGCCAATTCGGTAGAGAAGCGTTCGAATGAAGGTAACGAGATTGTAGATAAGGTATCATCCCAAATGCATTTGATTACCGATTCAGTAACGAATACTTCCCGTATCATCAAGTTGCTGGACAGCCGTTCACAGGAAATTGGCAATATCATTAGCACCATTTCAGGAATTTCTAGCCAAACGAACCTGCTCGCCCTGAACGCTTCTATTGAAGCTGCGCGTGTCGGTGAAGAAGGTAAAGGCTTTGCCGTTGTGGCCAATGAAGTACGCAAGCTGGCAGAACAATCTGCGGAGGCAACTAAACAAATTACGTCTCTGATTGAAGAAATTCAAAGTGAAATCGGACAAGCTGTGAATTCGATGGAGCAAGGGAACGTTGAAGTTCAAAACGGTATCGTCGTTGCTGGACAAGCAGGCGAGTTGTTCAATGACATTCTTCAAGCAACTAAAAATCTAGCATGGCAAATCCAAGAAGTATCCAGTGCTACTGAGCAAATATCTGCGGGGACACAGGAAATGACCGCGACAGCAGACGATCTTTCCTCCACCGTAACCAAAACAGCCAATAACAGTGTTCACATTATGCAAACGGTAGAGGAACAAAAAGCCTCTTTGGATTCTATCATTGAGTCATCCCATAAGCTGACGTCCATGTCTGAAGAGCTTCAAGAAATTACATCTTATTTCAAAATTGCAGACACAAACCGTACCAAATCATAATATCCATTTATCGATTTCAATGCATATTTCATAAGTAAGTCGTTCGGTGATGCCTCCCTCCTGTTCATCCATTTGAAGGGATCGGAGGCATTTATTAGCTTCATCACTTATATTGAAACATCAAACATTCAGGAGGTTAGCGTAATGGCTTCATTACTACAAAACAGCACACAGACAGCTCCATCCCCATTCCTAGTTCCCTTGGATTTTGCACGTATACAGCGCAAGTATACATCCTCTACTTATCAAGTAGAGTTAGAAACATCCATCTCGGAACAACTGAATCAACAAAACACTCCGGAAGACAAACAAGCAGTGCTCTTATCAGCGTATACTGCATGGTTATATCGTCTATCCGCAGAGGAAGAAGTTTCTTTCTCTACTTTTGTGCCTCAATCCGGTCTGCTTACAGCATCGTTGACAGTTGAAAAGGAAACGACTTTTCATGAACTGGCAAGCTTATTTCAGGAGATGCTCCGTGAGCCTAATGCATTCCTGGCAGAACCGCAAGCTGATACTTCATTTTCAACAACACTTCCTACAGACAGCGGTGTAGAATCCCGTATTATGGACTGGGCTGTTCGTGATAACAATGGCACTTATCAATTACAGATTCGGTATGATCAATCACTCTTGCTGGAAACAACGGTGGTTCGCTACGCAGAATACTTTGCAACCCTTCTGCGAGGCGCGCTCAACAACAGCCATGCACTTGTAAATTCCATTGACATATTATCGGACGCAGATCGAGCTGCTCACGAAGCTTTAAATGATACCGTCGTAAAATATCCTGAGCATCAGACGATTCACGGAATGTTTGAAGAAGCGGCTTCCCAGTACCCTGATCGTCCAGCTATTGCTTCCCATACTGGGGAGTATACGTACCGTGAATTGAACGAGCGTGCTAACCAAGTCGCACGTGTTTTGTTATCCAAAGGTCTCACCAAAGGTGAATTCGTGACCATCTTCATGGAACGAAGCTTGGAGACCGTTATTTCCCTGCTCGGCATCCTAAAAGCCGGAGGCGTGTACGTTCCTGTTGATCCCGCTCACCCTGCTGACCGGAGTAGCTACATTGTCGAGGACACGCGTTCTCCATTTGTCTTAACAACTTCCGCACTCACCCAACAAGCGGCTGAACTATGCGGGTCCATTGAAACCGTAAAAGAAATATTAGCTATTGACGGACCACTGGCAGGTTATGCAGCAAGCAATCCAAACGTTGAAGTAAGTCCAGATGATCTAGCTTATGTCATCTACACCTCCGGTTCTACAGGCAAACCAAAAGGTGCCCTGATCGCTCACCGCGGTGTCGTTAACCTAGGAGCTGTCGTACAACGCGATTGTGACATTACGCCTCAGGATGTATTGACCCAATTCGCCACCTATAGCTTCGATGCTTCTGTATGGGATACGATTGGAGCCTTGTTTTACGGTGCAAAATTGTACTTACTGTCTTCCGAAGAGCGCGTATCTGTGGAAGAATTCGCTGAAGCCATCGAACGTACGGGCACGACGATTATTACCATTTTGCCAACTGTATTCTTTAATCAGCTATCTACGTACCTGTCAGATGAAGGTTATCGCAAGCTCGCAAATGTTCGAATTGTTACTGTAGCAGGCGAAGCACTGTATGGCTCACAAGTTCGGGCGTTCCAAAGCAAATTCGGTACAGACACAGACATCGTCAACGTATACGGACCAACCGAATGCACCGTAGCGACGACGACCCATCGGGTCCGCGGTGCCGTACCTGAACATGTCGTTAATATCCCGATCGGCAAGCCGATTTACAATTACAAAGTGTACATCGTTAACGACGATAACAAGCTTTGCCCAGTCAATATTCCGGGTGAAGTATGTATTGCTACGCCTGCGTTGGCCCACGGCTATCTCCATCAGCCGGAGCGTACAGCCCAATCGTTCGTGGACAATCCTTTTGTCCCAGGTGAAAAAATGTACCGTTCAGGTGATATTGCCAAGCTGCTGCCAGACGGTACGATTGAATACGTAAGCCGGAAGGACTCGCAGCTCAAAATTCGGGGGAACCGGATTGAAATAGGAGAAATTGAAGACCATTTCTCCAAACATCCAGGTGTTCAGGACGTAGCTGTTGTCGCCGTCAAGGATCACACAGATCAGAACATGTTAGTGGGCTATTTCACCACTTCGGACGGACAGTCCATTCCACAGGACGTTATACAGTCTTATATTGGAGGCAAGCTGCCTTCCTATTTTGTACCAACCCATGTCATTCACCTGGAAGCTATGCCTATTTCACCAACTGGCAAGATCGATCGTAAAAAGTTGGCTCTGCGCCCACTTCCTGAAGTGTCTGATCTTACGTCCGGCGGAGAACCTCTCCGTGAAGGAACTGAAACACTCATTGCCGAAGCATGGACACAAGTTCTTGGTAAACATAACATTGGCGCGACTGATGATTTCTTCCTGATCGGAGGCGATTCGCTTCGTGTCATTCATGTGCTGGCTATTTTGAAGCCGCGTTATGGCGCGCTGCGTATTGGAGACTTCTTCCGCTACAAAACTGTTCGTGAGCTTGCTGAATACGTGGAGCAATTAGGTACAGAACAAGCGCCGCAGCGCAAGTCACTCGCGATTTCTCGGGAAAAAACAGATTTGAATGAACATCCTATTGAGTTGCCTGGCGCTTCAGATTTAGCTGAAATCCGCGACTTGCGCGTGATTTTGTTAACCGGAGCCACAGGATATCTGGGTTCACACATTCTGTATGACCTGCTCCACCAGACAGAAGCCAAAGTATACGCAATGGTACGCCCTTCTCAGGACGGTCCATCTGGCTTTGAGCGTATTCAATCCGTATTGACAGGATATTTTGGTCAAGATATCTCCAGCTTGATGGAAGGACGGGTCAAGGCTGTCTATGGCGATTTAGAGCAAGCGGATCTGGGTCTCTCTTCTGTCGACCGCCATATGCTAGAGCACCACATCGACGGTATCATTCACAGCGCCGCTGACGTTCGCCATTTTGGTGATTCGGCAACCTTCGATCGCACGAATGTGACCGGAACACTGGAACTGCTAAAAATCGCTCAAGCTAAGCCAGGAGTCTCCTTCCATCATGTTTCCACCATGGGAATACCTGAGGATCTTGCAAACGAAGGAAAATGGGAATCGACATTAGAGTTCTCTGCCTTCCCAGATGAACTGAACGTGGACAACCTGTACACGAACAGTAAACTTGCGGCAGAGAAGTTATTGTTCCAAGCAGCTCAAGCAGGTACACCTGTCTCGATCTACCGTGCGGGTAATTTGACAGCCCATTCGGCCAACGGACGCTTCCAACGTAATATCGATAGCAATGCTTATTATCGTATGATGAAGGCGATGCTGCTGCTGGGCAAAGCTCCACAAGCCGATTGGCATACAGACTTTACACCAATTGATTACGCCAGCCGTGCTATCGTAGAACTGTCCGTCAAACAAAAAAGTGCGAACCGCATTTTCCATATCTGTAATCCGAACCCACTGCCATATGATGAACTGATCGCTATGGTAAACCAGCTTGGTTACGCAGTAGAAACGCTGCCTTTTGACGATTACAGCGCTTGGCTGCTGAATCCGTCTTCTGGCATTCAGGAAGATGCACTTCACCTTGCTATGGGACAACTCGAAGGTGATGGTGCCAAGGATTCAGCTTACCGTTACGGCTGCTCTGTAACCACAGCTCTGCTGGAACAAGCTGGCGTACAGTGTCCGGTAACCAACCTGGAGTTTATTCGCAATATGATCCAGCATGCGGTCGAGATCGGTTACTTCCCGGCCTCATCTTCGGTATCTGTACAAGCAACACAGAGGTAACAAAGTTGTGATATTTCCCCCGCGTGTTTTCGGTATGATAGACTAGATTTTGCTAGTTTCATATTTAGTATAAACCTCTATACTTTCAGAATTTTTTGCATGCGGGGGATGTCATTCAATGAAACACACTTTTTTAAAAAGAACATTGCTCATCATAAGCTTGGTAGCTATTCTCGGGATTTTGGTGCATGAAGCACGTAACATTTATCACACACCTGTAGTCAAAGGAACTCATCGTACACGCACTGCTAATGCAGATCGACTGGTACGCCATTTATTTTCACTGACGCCTACGCCAGATAAGGTATATTACCAAAACAAAGTAATTGTCCTGATGTATCATGAAGTAACCAAGACTCCACCTGATCCCGGTGCTCTCAAGCTTAGTAATTTAACGAAACAATTGGACGAAATGAAAGCAAATGGCTTCCATTGGATCACCATGAAAGAGTATACGGATTTTATTTTACATAAAGGCAAGGTTCCCGCTAATGCGGTCCTTATGACATTTGACGATGGTTATGAATCCTTCTATACGGACACTTTTCCCGTGTTGAAGAAGTATCATGTTCCGGCTACCAATTTTCTCATTACATCCACAATCAGCAATCCTAAACATATTGGTATACCAAAGCTGACATGGGATCAAATTCATCAGATGCATGCAGAGGGCATTGATTTTTACAATCATACCAATGACCAGCATGCTTACGGATACTCCAACACAAAGCGCACCAAACAAAAACCACTTCTGATGGGTCCGGTGTATTCGAAAAAGCTGGGGCGAATGGAAACCGAGGACGAGTTCAAACAGCGGGTTTATACCGATTTGGACATGGCTGACAAGAAGCTGTTTAAACATCTACACAATGATCAGAATGTGCTGGCCTTCCCTTATGGTGGGTATACCAAGGAGACGTTGGAAATTTGCCGCTCCTTGGGAATTGACGTTACGTTTACGGTGAAACGAGGAATTAACTCACCAGGGCAAACGAACGGCTATCGCGTCAATGCAGGAGGAATACACAATATTCCCGAAGTATTGGTGCAATATATGAAAGAAGGGGCTCCACTTCGCCCACTTCCTTTTGCCCAAGGTCCCAACAAAGTATCCTGAACAGCATAGTATATTTAG
This sequence comes from Paenibacillus sp. JJ1683, assembly GCF_053006485.1. Lineage (NCBI taxonomy): Bacteria > Bacillati > Bacillota > Bacilli > Caryophanales > Paenibacillaceae > Paenibacillus > Paenibacillus sp. JJ1683. The sequence goes on along the minus strand of NZ_CM129820.1, from coordinate 2,101,793 downwards.
GATAAAAAGAACCTTTACAACCACTATAAGTCGTGGTTGTAAAGGTTCTTTTGTTGTATGGATTCGAGTTCAGGGCCAGATACGAATTAGCGCAATAACAGCCAGATGTACGGGATAAAAGCTGCGCCACAACCAACGCGGTACCCGACGATAAAATCCGCTCTCCCCTGTGGCAAAACATACAATCAGAATACTGGACAGCAGACTAAAGTGCTGAATATTCGCATGGTGTACCATATCATACACAACATTCAAAACAAAATGGGCAGCAATCATCAGATATGAACGGGTGTATCGATAGATGAGAACAAGCAGCAGACCATAGGCTCCGTAATCCATCTGGCTGAGCTCCATGAACAGGGCTGTGAGGACGTACAGACCCGATACAGCCACCCAATGCTTCATGCGAGATGCAGCAGCCAGCGCGAGTAACGACGCCAGTAGCGTCCAGATCACATTGGGTCTATACACATCAAACGCCAGCATATAGGGCACCTGGGAGATCAAGGCCAGCCCTAGCAGGCGAAGCATGTAACTCCGCATATTTCGGGTACGGGTATAGCCCATATAGAGGGCGTACGCGTAGATTGGAAAAGCAAGCCTGCCGGCAATTCTCCAAGCCGGATCTGTCGGAAAAAACACAAGTCCGACATGGTCAATCAGCATCGTCAGCATGGCCAACCAGTACATATAAGGCCCCCTTATTCATGTTTTAGGTCTTTTCTTCCGTCAAATTCAGAATGGCGTTCATAATATCCGTTTTCGTAACCCGCCCTACTAGCCCCTGAATTGGAGCCGAGGAGGTACATGGCTCGTCCAAAACAGGAAGACAATTAATCTGATGCCGGATCAGTCTCGATATTGCTTCCAGTAAAGAATCTCCTGGAGCAAGCGTCGTCATTTGGGCCCGGCGAGTCATAGCCATGGTCACCGGGACAGTGTGAAGATCAGTATGTCCCAGCATGACCTTCAGCAAATCCTTGCGGGTAACAATACCAATGAGCTCCTGCTCCTCCCCCGTGACCATCAGCGTGCCTGTATTTTGCTGAAATAGCATTAACACCGCATCATAGGCGGTAGCATCACCTGATATCAAAATCGGGTCACTCAGTATATCTGCCACAGTCAGCTTTTTGAGCATACTGCCAATATGGCTATCATAGTTTGGATAACGCCCTGGCAAGTAACCCACCTTTGGTTTGGCATCTACAAGCCCGAGCATAACGAGCAAAGCAAGGTCAGAACGCAAAGTCGGCCGCGATAGTCCCAGCTCTTCAGCAATTTTATCCCCTGTAACAGGCGCCAGACGCTGGACAATATCTACAATTTCCCGCTGTCTTTCTGACAGTTGAATAATGATTACCTCCTTATGGAATGGGGTAGTATACATTATTAATGAGCTTAGGTCGGTCAATTTCAGCATGTTTCGACAATTCATCAAATTTTAATCAAAGACCGCTTGTTTTCAAATTTAAAATGTGTCACAATTAAAAATGTAATACATACTAATTATAAGTTTAACGTGTGCAATATGCTACATTTAAATGAGCTAATGTACGCCATATGATATGTATTATGTACTATATAACCCTGAGGAGGAAAATCAAATGAAATTTTTCTTGGATACTGGTAACATTGAAGAAATCAAACGTATTGAACGTTTGGGTCTGGTTGATGGTGTAACAACGAACCCTTCCCTGATCGCTAAGGAAGGTCGAGTGTTCAAGGAAGTCATTCAGGAGATTTGCAGTATCGTTGAGGGTCCCGTAAGTGCTGAGGTAATTGGCCTGAAAGCTGAAGATATGCTCGCAGAAGCTTATGACATCGCAAAGTGGGCACCTAACGTGGTGATCAAGCTTCCTATGACCGAAGACGGTTTGTACGCTTGTAACGAGCTGACCAAGAACGGAATCAAAACGAATGTAACATTGATTTTCTCCGCAGCTCAAGGTTTGATGGCAGCCAAAGCTGGTGCTACTTTTATCAGCCCGTTTGTGGGACGTCTGGATGATATCGCCGTTGACGGCATGAAGCTGATCCGTGATCTGAGACAAATTTTGGACATTCATGGTTTGAAATCCGAAATCATCGCTGCTTCCATCCGCAACATTAAGCATGTAGAAGATGCTGCTCTGTCTGGTGCACATATCGCCACCATTCCGGGTTCCCTGCTTCCTTCCCTGTGGAAACACCCACTGACAGACAGCGGTATCGAACGTTTCCTTAAGGATTGGGAAACCGTACCTAAAGCTTAATTCGCCAGTCATGGCAAACTATATTGTACTAAAACCCGAACAGCCCGTTTTTTACGGGCTGTTTTTTTGCTCTTTTTCCCGCATAGACAAGTAAAAGTAAAGTGGAAAAGGAATGTATGTTTACAAAACGCTGCACAACTTCTTTTGACAAAACAACTTGTTGTCCATATAATTGTTATAACAACTAATTAATTTCAAAGTATCCTGTGCGGAAAATTAGAAAGGAGTGTCATATGAATAATTTGCCTCCCGATTGCTCTATTGGGATGTTGCTTGGAATCACCCATCGCAAAATGAGTCAACAGCTCTCGCATCGGCTTAAACCTTATGATATTTCCCCAGAGCAATGGTCGGTTCTGTACCAAATCTATCAGTCCGAGGGTTTAAATCAGAAAGAAATTGCAGCTAAGGCTGTAAAGGACCAGCCCACCACGACTCGTATTATTGATTTGTTGGACAAGAAGGGCTGGGTACAGCGTGTGAACAGCCCACAGGATCGCCGGGCTTATTTGCTTCATTTGACTGAAGCAGGCCGACAGCTTGTGAAGGAGACTCTCCCCGTCGAACGAGATGCCAACCACGATTTTGTAAAAGGTATTTCCTCTGCAGATCTGAAGCAATTCCGCCAAACGCTTTTACAAATTCATACCAACATGACTGAATCAGAAAAACAAGGAGAGAACGATTAATATGCAACAAGGCAAGCAACCTCTTTGGACCAAGGAATTTATCGTTCTTACGGTTTCCAATTTATTTTTGTTTCTGGAACTACAGATGATTGTATCTTCCATTCCTTCCTATGTGAAAAATGCATTCCATGCTACCTCCGTGCAGGTCAGTCTTGTTACGACTTTGTTCGCATTAAGTGCAATTGTCGCAAGACTTTTTTCTGCCCGTATGCTGGAAAAAGGACATCGCAGCGCCCTGATCTTCGTTGGACTGCTGTTTGCATTAGCAGGAACGCTGGGATACAGTGTTTCACCGACAATTGCGGTACTCCTGCTCATGCGTATGCTGTTTGGGATTGGCTTTGGTATGAGCAGCACTGCCTTTCCAACAATGGTCACTGACGTCATCCCTCCCAAACGTCTCGGTGAAGGAATGGGATTTTTTAGTCTGTCCACTAGTTTAGCCATGTCTATTGGGCCAACCATCGGTATTTCGATGCTGCAATACGGCAGTTTTAACCTGCTTGCCTATTCGACATCTGCTGTCATTGTTGTCATTTTCCCTCTAGCCTACTGGCTCATTCGCACACTGCCTAAGGGGCATGTCGAACCACCTATGGTCCCTTTGGAGGAAGGGCGCAAACCGGCATTTAACCGTAAATTGTGGATTCCCGCCTTGTTGAACATGTTGATGTCTATCACATATGGCGGGTTGCTCGGTTTTATGGCGCTCTATGGAGATGAAGCTAATCTGGCGCACCCGGCTTACTTTTTCCTGTTTAATGCGGTATCTGTACTGATCGTGCGCCCCTTCTCGGGCCGTATTTATGACAAAAAAGGGGCAAAGGCACTGCTCATCCCTGGTTCCCTGTTTCTCATTGGTGGTCTGATTCTGCTTTCTTACGCACACAGTGACGCCTTTATGTATCTGTCTGCTCTTTGCTACGGTATCGGGTTTGGTGTTATGCAGCCAACCTTGCAAACCTGGATGATTCAGGTCGTGTCACCTAAACAGAGGGGCATGGCAAACGGTATGTTTCTCAATTCCCTCGATTTTGGAGTCGCAGCCGGAGCACTTATACTTGGCGTTATCGCCAAAGCCAGTGATTATGCATGGATGTATCGTCTTTCGTCGCTGTTTGTTGTGCTGTTCTTGCTGATTTACGTCATTCAGATTATCGCAAGCCGCAAGCCTAAAACAAATGTCCCTCTGGAGGGGTAAGACTATTCTTTAAAATGAGTATCCATCTATATTTGCTCAAATATCAAAAGCACCCGTTACCATGGCTTTACATGGAAAACGGGTGCTTTTTTTATTTCAAAGCTTTTTCAATTGCAATTTATTTATATTTCGCAGGAGTTTTGTGTCTTAGCTTAGAAGAAAGAGGCTTTTCTCGAGACACGTATGTCATTCCCTCAGTCTTATGGCTACGATCACTGGATTTGCCCCCTGCGGGTTCATCCTGCTCTGGCTTGACCGCAAATAGCATAAGCAGAGCCGCAATCCCCCCCACTGCGGCCATGACGCCAAAAAGCAGACCATGCCCACTGCTGCCGATCAGCAAGGATACAACCGGAGGGCCTAAAGATACTCCGACAAAGCGCATACTGCTGTACAAGGAAGTGATGGTTCCGCGCTCTTCTTTTTCAATTCCCTTAGTAATCAGTGCATCCAAACAAGGGAGTGCGAGCCCAATACCACCGCCCCCTAGCGTAAACAGGCCAATCACAGCATAAATATGTTGAAAAAATCCGAGAATAGCAAAGCTGATCGTCAATATGGCCAAACCACCGAAACCGATCCATTTCATACGCTTTTTGTGCTTGCCAATAACCTTGCCACCTAAATAAGAGCACAGACAGAGGGAAATAAGCGGTATGGCCAGCACAAAGCCCTTCCAGACGCCATGGAGGTTGTAACGACTTTCCAGTATGTCGGATAAGTAGAACAAGACGCCAAAAATGACGAACATACAAATACCGCCCATAGCAAAAATAGCATAGAGCCAGCGTCCCTTTTCGGCAAGCACCTGCTTCACATTCCCCACAAATTCTCGAAACCTAATCGGTTGGTTTTTACGCTTGGGTACATGGATCAGCCAAATGACCAAAATAAGCGAAATCAGACAGAGGCCCGGAATCACTGCCAATGGCAAAAACCATAGTACAGCTCCCAGCGCAGCACCGAGAATCGGACTTAATACTTTACCGAATGTGTTGTAGGTCTCGACTACCCCCAGGTTCTTGCTGGCTTCATCCTCGTTCTCATACAGATCGCCCACAAGTGGAATGACTATAGGAAAAGCCCCCGCCGCTCCCGCGCCCTGAAGTAGACGACCTGCAATAATGGTCCAGTAAGCTGCCAGGTCATGAAGCAGCCATGCTCCAACCGCAGAAATGCCCCCTCCAATCACAGTCAGAATCAGACAGGGAACAATCACCGCTTTACGGCCAAAACGGTCGGATAGATAGCCAGCAATCGGTATCAGTAAAATGGCCACCACCGCATACACTGTAATCAACATGCTAATCCGAAAGGAGCTTACATGTAGCTTACGTCCGATTTCCGGTAAAACCGGAATCAGCATGGAATTACCCAGCGTCATCATCAGCGGGATGGAACCTAATGCAACCAGATTCCCTTTATTTTGTTGCATCCCGTTACCACCTTTGCAAAAGTAATAACACAGCTGTCCAGATTCGTTCAACAGATGTTATTGTGTTTACATTGGTGGGAATTTATACGACTATACTTTAAAACCACCGACCCTTGCGTTCAGCAATTGCGACATATCCGCCAGAGTGTGAATGGACGATGCAATTTCCTCCATGGAAGCCAGTTGCTCTTCAGCCGCCGCACTGACGCTTTGGGTTCCTCCTGCCGTCTGCTCCGCTACTTCACGTATGCGTTCCGCCGCCTTCACCATTCGCTCTGATCCACCGGACATTTGTTCTACAGACCGATTAACACTGTGAATCTGCTCGCTGACCTGTTGAATGGAACTTCCAATCTGGCGAAATGCAGTTTCAGCGGATTGCATGACCTTTACGCCAGATTGCACTTCAACTGTTCCAGACTGCATGGTGGAAGCGACATGCCCAACATGCTCCTGAATGTTTTGCACAAACTGTGTGATTTCTGCTGCTGAAACCGATACCTGCTCGGACAATCTTTTTACCTCAGAGGCCACAACAGCAAATCCTTTGCCCTGTTCTCCCGCTCTTGCCGCTTCAATGGATGCGTTAAGCGCCAGCATTCCAGTCTGTTTGGCAAATCCGGTAATAACAGATCCGATCATGCCAATCTGCTCCGCCTGTTCACTAAGTGAACGTACAGCACGTGCAGAGCTGTCTACACTTTCGCTTACCTTCTCCATCTGACGCATAGCCTGACCTATCGATTGTTCCCCTGCTTCTGCATCTTTAGCGGCGGTATCAGACAATTCATATACCTGCTCGCTTGTGGCAGCAATCTGTTCCAGCTCGTAGGCAAGTTCTTTCATGGTATCTGTAGTTTGTGTAATATCATCGACCTGATGCTCCATGCCCGTCGCAAGCTCTTCCATTACACCGGAGGTATGACGATTGGCCTGATTCATTTCCTCAGTACTGACGTTAACACGCTCTGCGGTTACCGTTAATGTACGAGCCGTATCCTGAGCATCCACAATGATACTGCGGAACCCTTCAATAAGCTTGTTGTAGGAGCTCGCAATCATACCGATTTCGTCTTTGGACGTAATATCCAGTCGACTTCGCAAATCTCCTCCACCTTGAGACATTTGCAACAACTGCTCATTCATATGGTGTAATGGACGAATCGAACGAATCAAAACGATAGATTGAGCAATGCTGTAAATAATAACCAAAAGCCCTACAATGCTCGTAATCAAAGTTGTATTCGTCATCGTTTGGTGCGCCTGCTGTATTTTCACCGTTACCATATCTTCCTGCGCCTTGACAAATGCTACCACCTTGGTATCCAGTTGCTTACGCAAAACCCGTTCGTTTTCAAAATCATCGAGCAATTCAGAAAATGGAGGGAAAGCATCATCTCTTGTACTCTTATACCCCGCTGTAGTCAGTAGACTATGAACCTGATTCATATAGGTATTAATCCCTGTTTTGAGATCAGTCATCTTCTTCTTTGTATCCTCATTACCTGTATTGAGTAGAGCTTCTGTCTCCTGTAGCAACTTTGCAACTTCACTCTGCTTGTTTCCGATCTCGTTCCCATACTGTTCGTCACGAGTCAGCAAATATGCCCGCTCATCATTGGATATCCCGTTTAATAAAAATTGAAGAGACTTGGAGTTATACGCAATCGTCTCTTCACGATTCATAATATCTTTGTACTCGTTCTCACTATGTATACTTAAAATGTAATTGGTCAGCAGCATGGCAGCAATCACACTTGGGATCAGTATCGCGCTGAGAATCATTTTGGCCTTAATTGTTAAGTTCATGAATTGGTCCCCCAGTTGTTTCAAAATAAAATGTTCAACTTACTATATATCGTTTTATTGGTCTGTTTTTTTAAATGAAAGCGGAAAAGTGTATAGATTTTTAAATATATTTGTGTCTATTAAGTGAACATATATATGTTTTTTAATATCAAAAAACAAAAAAATTCAAATTAGGTAAAAGATAAGAACTATTATCCGTTTGTACTTGTCGGATTCGGAAGATTAAAAATGATATACTATGTAATGGTATGCTAAAAGCCTCAAGGAGGAACTGCATGAAAAGTCTGGAGCTCAAACCGCTTATTCACGTACTTAACGAGTTGGAAACCCGCAGCTGTCTTATTGAGCAGCAGGGAAACATGATCATGGATTACTACCGTGAACCTCAAATTGCCAACCAACTCTATAAAATAAATTCCTGTACCAAGAGTGTGATTTCCGCATTAGTTAGTATTGCTATGGATCAACGACTGGTACCCAAACCAGAGACACCGATCCTCGAATTTTTCCCCCGGCTGGCCAAAGATAGTGACCCTCGAAAGCGTGATATTACGATTGAACACCTGCTGACGATGTCTGCTGGCTTTAACTGGACGGAATTTGGGGGACAAAATTCTTTTCCTACCATGAGCAAAACGTCCGATTGGGTGCAATTTGTGCTTTCACAGCCATTATCGGATTTACCAGGTACGCGAATGGAGTACAGCTCTGGCTGTTCTCAACTTTTGGCCACCTTGCTGCGTTCTGCCTCTGGACAAGCCGTTGCTGAATTTGCCGAGGAGCAATTATTCCAGCCGCTCGGTATCGATAACTATCATTGGGAAACCGATCCGCAAGGCACTCACACCGGAGGCTTCGGGCTGCATCTCAGACCGCTGGACATGCTCAAATTCGGACGCCTTTATCTGAACGAAGGAAGCTGGGAAGGACGGCAGATCATCCAGACGGAGACCGTCCGATATTCGACTCGTCCATTTCTTCCAGCCTCCAAACCACAAAAAGCATATTATGGCTGTCACTGGTGGGCTTCTTCCTTTTCTGATGAAGAGACTGGAACGGAAATAGACTATTTTTACGCACTAGGCTTTGGTGGGCAATATATTATTGTCGTCCCGTCCTATGACTTGGTAGTTGTCCTCACGGCTGATACATTTAAAAAGAAGCGGACTCCTGTGGATATTTTCCGGCAGTACCTTATACCACTACTACTTCAGCAGAATGCATAGGGTTTGATATCAAAGCTAAAGTTGAAGATATTATCGGAATGACACATCAAAAAGGGCCTGCCTGGTTTGTATCAGGCAAGCCTTTTTTTCGCAATATAATCGCTATATTATAATCTATCCATCTACAGATGGACTCCTGATCTAGCCCAAGTGAATAGTAAGCTCTTGTTGTCCGCTGGAGGCTGGTGTAATGATTACCCCCTGTTCTCCTGCCAGACTGCTGCCTTCCTCCACTTGAACATCCTTATGGATACCGCGCAGTACTAACGACCACGGTTTAACGGCACCTTCTGCCTTCACCGTAATGACAGAATCCTTACGGCTGGCAGTAACCGTGAGCTCTTCTTCGCCTGATGTATTCACGATAACCGAACGAGCCTGTTGCCCTTCGCCGAGCTCAAACAAATGAAGCGTCACTTGATCTGCATAATCATAATCCGGACGACGATCCTCATGACCGATGGCCAACAATGTGTTTGGCTTCACGAGCACAGGTAAGGTTGTAAAATCATGATGCTCGTTGACCCAACGACCACCAGACACGATTTCATTCGTTAACAAATTCGTCCATTGTCCCTCGGGTACATAATAGGTTACATTGCCTTCTTTATTAAAGATCGGGGCTACCAAAATGGAATCCCCCAGCATGTATTGTAAATCCAGCGTTGCACAGGTTGGGTCCTGCGGGAATTCCAATACCATAGCCCGCATCATCGGCAGTCCCCTCACCGAGGATTCCACAGCAGAAGCATACAGGTGTGGCATCAGTGAGCATTTGAGTTTGGTAAAGCTGCGCACCACGTCGACTGACTCTTCGTCAAACAGCCAAGGAACACGGTATGACACATTTCCGTGTAGACGGCTATGGGAGGATAACAATCCAAACTGTACCCACCGTTTGTATAAGTCCGGCGCAGCCGTTAGTTCAAAGCCGCTAATATCATGGCTCCAAAAGCCAAAGCCACTCAAACCAAGCGATAATCCGCCCCGCAAGGACTCTGCCATCGACTCATACGTGGACGAGCAGTCTCCGCCCCAGTGAACTGGGAACTGTTGTCCCCCGGCTGTGGCAGAACGTGCAAATAATGCGGCTTCATTTTTGCCCAGCTTTTCCTCCAGCACATCAAACACAGCTTTGTTGTACAAATGCGTATAGTAATTGTGCATTTTCATTGGATCAGAGCCATCATAATAAACTACATCTGTTGGAATACGCTCACCAAAGTCGGTTTTGAAGCAATCCACGCCTTGATCGATCAGCACCTTCAGCTTATCCTGATACCAGGCAACTGCAGCCGGGTTCGTGAAGTCAACCAGCCCCATCCCCGCCTGCCACATGTCCCATTGCCACACGCTGCCATCAGCTGTTTTGACCAAATAGCCATTCTCCATACCTTCATCGAACAAAATGGACTTTTCTGCAATATACGGATTGATCCATGCGCAAATTTTGAGTCCCTTAGCCTTCAATCTCTGCAACATACCTTCTGGGTCTGGGAACATATCTTGATCCCACTGGAAATCGCACCATTGGTATTCCTTCATCCAGAAGCAGTCAAAATGGAATACCGAGAGTGGCAGATCCCGTTCAGCCATCCCGTCGACAAAATGGTTTACTGTCGCTTCATCATAATCGGTCGTAAACGAAGTGGTCAGCCACAAACCAAAGGTCCAGGCCGGTGGCAATGCAGGTTTGCCTGTCAGCTTGGTATAATTGTCCAGTACCTCCTTAGGATTAGCTCCACCAATAATAAAATACTCTAACGATTCGCCAGCAACGCTAAACTGTACCTTCGAAACGTTTTCCGATGCAATCTCGTAAGATACCTTTTCCGGATGATTGACGAATACACCGTACCCTTTATTGGATAAATAAAATGGAATGTTTTTGTATGCTTGTTCACTGCTGGTCCCGCCATCTTCATTCCAAATATCAACGACCTGACCATTTTTCACAAATGGAGTGAAACGCTCTCCAAGGCCGTATACGTACTCCCCCATACCCAGCTCCAGCTGCTCCCGGAAAAATGGCTGGTCCTGCGGGTCTGTAATATAGCCGGGTCCCCGATGCCCACTGCCCGTGACTTTACGATCCTTGACATAGAAGCCTACGTCCCAGCTCTTTCCACGACCGACTCGCACACTCAGATCGCCGCTCTTCAGTACTGCTACGTCCTCACCCACCGTAATATCCACCTCTGTCGGCAAGGTGTGAATTTCAAAATCTGGTCCATGATGCACCCGTCCCTTATGGTGGTTCAGACGCACCCGAATAACATTCGGCATGGGAGAGCTGTAGGTCGCTTTCAGTAACGCTCCATTTAGCGTATCCCCTTTGTGCTCGATCCGGTGGGTTGCTGCATATACCGTCATGGAAGCATCGTCCGTCACGATATCACGGATGTCAGCAGGATTTTGTATTTCATAGCCCTTGCGAACCAACCAATAGCCATCAGTAAATTTCATCTGTCTCTTCCTCCATCTCGACTTTTATATTCCTTGTTCCCAAATCGCTGATTGGATTTTTTCGAAATCCTTACTATAATAATATTGATTTATGTAAGGGTTTACTTCTTTTATTTTGACGTTTAGTATCAATATTTTGATGTTTTCTATATAAATCAGTGTGCCGAAAGGAATCAGTGAAATGCAAAGGGAAATGTTAAGAGAAAACCGTATTCACGGCAATCCCATGTATCCAGTCAGCGTATATCCGAGCGTAGAGCAATTGAACGGAAATAGTATATTGGAGTCCCATTGGCATGAGGAAATGGAGTTTATCGTAGTAGAACAGGGGAGCGCTATATTTCAGACGGATATGGTCTATACGGAGGTTAGCGAAGGTGAAGCCCTTTTTGTACACAGTGGCGAGCTTCACGCTGGTTATTTACAAAAAAGTCCTCGCTGTGTATTTTCTGCGGTGGTGTTTCACCCGGATATGCTGCACAGCCGCACGCAAGATACAGTTCAGACGCAGTTTATTGAACCATTTATCAATAAAAAACTCGTCCCTCCCCCTCACATTCGCGGTGTGCAGCCTTGGGAGCAGGAGCTATTGACCGCGTTGAAACGTATTATCACTAGCCATGAACAGAATGCGCCTGCCCGTGAACTGGCGACCAAGGCGCAGCTCTATAGCATAATTGCCTGCCTGTTCCCGCACATGACTCCGGCTAGCGGAGAGGACGTGGTTATGGCGAGTCAACGCAACAAGGTCGAACGGATCAAAAAAGCACTGGCGTACATCAACAGCCATGCGCATGAGCCCATTCGTTTGCGAGAGATCTCAGATGAGGTTGGGATGAGTGAGGGACATTTCTGTCGTTTCTTCAAGCAGATGGTGCAGAAAAGTCCGGTTGAATATATCAACTATCAGCGGATTCAGAAGGCTTGCAGGTTGCTAGAGCAAAGTGACCGCAAAGTAGTTGATATTGCGCTGGATGTGGGATTTGAAAATCTAAGCTATTTTATTGCAACCTTTAAAAAATGGAACGGTCTGACTCCTTCGCTATACCGCAAGCAGCACGAAGCAGATCAGGCGCTTGCTGTCCTTTCTATAACAGACGGAAATTTATGATTTTGTTTTGAATAGCTGCGCGTAAAGTTACAAAAAGAAAGAACGAACAGAAGATCAAGTTCTCCGTTCGTTCTTTCTTTTGGTTATACATGTCCAATTCACCGAATAAGCAAATCATTTATTTTTTGGGCTTCATAAGTATAAGGACAATTTTTCTTCGTTTAATATAGTAGAATATATACCCCCCTACTCCTCCTAAAACAGAGGGAATTAACCAGCCTAATCCTACATCATATAACGGAAGAATTTGAGTAAAAAAGTCATTAATTACTTTAATTTTTATTCCAGCAGCATTCAAGCCGTCAAATAGACTAACAATGAAGGTTAATATTAAACTGCCTTGATATACTTCTGATTTTCCTTTAAACACGGAATGTAAAAATGTTAAAAATATTAGAGAAATCGCAATAGGATATATTGCAATTAACACTGGTGTTGAAACCTTAATGAGCTGTGTTAAACCTATATTGGCTACAATGGTACTAAATATGGATAACATGAGAGCAATTCTTTTATAAGAAACTTTCGGAAACAAGGTATGAAAAAAGGAAGAACAGGACGTAATAAGCCCTACGCTTGTCGTTAAACACGCTACTGTAATCATTAAGCCTAATAAAATGGAGCCGTAAGATCCAAAATAATAGGATGAAACCTTGGCTAACACCTCAGCACCATTTTCTAAAACACCCAGTTTTTCAACGCTAGAAGCTCCCATGTAGGCAAGAGACGTATAGATAAATGCTAAGAGGACAACCGCAATGGTTATCGATTTGGCACAAATAATCATCAGCTCTTTTTTGGCAGTAACTCCTCTTTCCTTAATTGCATTCACAATAATAATTCCAAAAATAAAGGCTACAAGAGCATCCAATGTTAAATAACCTTCTTGAAAGCCTTTGAAAAAGACGTGCGAAGTATAGCCTTCGGCAGGTGCTTGGAAGGCTCCTATGGGGTGAATAAGGGCTACGACCACCAGAATCCCAATGAATGTCAATTTAATGGGTGTTAAAAACTTTCCGATCACATCAATAATTTTTGTAGGGTTAAGTGATAACAAGCATGCAACCCCAAAAAAAAGAATGGTAAATACAAAAAGTGCGACAGGATGATCTGTATGGTTTGAAAAAAAAGGCTTGACTCCAATTTCAAACGACACACTACCGGTTCTTGGAATTGCATATAACGGGCCAATGGCTAGATAAAGAATCGTTGTAAAGACAATCCCGAATACAGGATGTACACGACTCGCTAAAGTTTGTAAATTGCTTTTGCCTGAAAAAACAAAGGCAGTGATGGCTAGTAACGGTAAGCCAACTCCGGTAACCAAGAAACCCGCATTGGCTATCCACACATTCTTTCCAGCCATTTGACCAAGCATAGGTGGGAAGATTAGATTCCCTGCACCAAAAAATAAGGCAAATAGCATCGATCCTATAATAATAATAAAGGACGAAGAAACACTTTTTGACATAATAAATCCTCCAACCATGAAATCACAACAGTTTGTTATCATTCATTTTCTTTTTATTTTGTGTAGTACATGCTCATAGGGTTATAGCAGCACCAAGTAGGGATAGCCATCCGCTAACCCTTCGCGATCGGTGTGAAACGTTATTCAAGATGTGGGGTTCGATAACTCATCATTACACAATACTCTATATACGTTCACGGTATCAAGTAACTTTGTACTTGCGAAAGAACCACTTCATCCCCTTGCTTTAGCAATTTATTGTGCTATCAGTATGACCATGTCAGCCAGACCTTAGAACAATTCTACTTCTTGCCGTGTTTCTCCTCCTACTAAATGAGCTCAATGAACTATAAAGAATTTTACACGTAGGACTTATTTCTTACAAGATGAGAAAAGTTATGTACAACCCAACCTGGCAATTGATTGCAATAAGCACAGGAAATCTTGGGAAAATGCCCTATGGATTCAATTCAATCCTCCTTACAATTAATAGTACAGACAATGCTTAATGACGTTGTCAACACATTGAGCAGCTACAATTTGAAGGGGTGCTTATACATGAGGAATTTGGCAAAACGCAACTACTGGTCTTTGAGCGTTTTTAACTTCGCTTATCTGTTTACATGGTCTGCCGCCATGTCTTTTTTTGTCATTTGGCTAGGACAAAGCCTGGGGATTTCAGAAACCTACACAGGGTTTTTATACGCGGCAAACTCTATCGTCGCCTTGATCATGCAACCCCTGTTTGGGTACTTATCCGACAAGCTGGGCTTGAGAAAACATCTGCTGTACATACTTTTTACGATTCTTTTGCTCGTCGGACCCTTCTTTATCTATGTGTACGGTCCATTGCTTCAAACACAGTTCGTCATTGGTGCCATTGTCGGCGCCCTATTTATCGGCCTGGTGTTTAATGCAGGTAACGGTGTCGTCGATTCCTATATGGACAAAGTGTCACGCAAATACGGGTTTGAATACGGACGAGTTCGTATGTGGGGCTCACTCGGATGGGCAGCTGCTACCTTTGTTGCGGGACGGGTCATCAATATTAATGTAAATCTGACCTTCTGGATTGCCTCCGTATCTGCCGTTGTTGCCATGATCTGCATCTTCCTGACCAAAGTCGAAATTTCCGGACAGGAGCAGCAGAAAACTGAATCGTTGAAGCTCATTGACGTACTGCATCTCGTACGCACCACAAAGTTCTGGTTTCTAATGCTATTCATGGTTGGCGTGACCCAAATTTATGAGGTATATGACCAGCAATTTGCCACCTATTTCGTATCTCAGTTCAGTTCTAAAGCAGAAGGAAATCAATTCCTTGGCGACTTAAGTGCTGTGCAAGTATTCCTGGAATTTGTGTTCCTGTTTGTTACCCCATGGTTTGTGAACAAAACGACTGCCAAATGGGCATTGATTATTGCCGGGACGATCATGTCGTTGCGTATTATCGGTTCTTCACTGCCGTTCGGTTCCATATGGGTGGCTGCGATGAAAATGATTCACTCTCTGGAGAAACCGCTGATTCTGGTCGCCATCTTCAAGTACATTACCGTCAACTTTGACCAGCGCTTATCGTCCACCATGTACCTGCTCTATTTGTTTATGGGCTCCCTGGTGGTATCTGTGTTCTCACCTATTGTCGGACATATGTATGAAGTTCTGAATTTCCCGATCACTTATGTTATTTTGGGTTCCATTGCCGGTCTGTTCACCATCATTTCCTGCTTTACGCTGACAGCTGACAAGAAAAATGGAGAACGGTACCTAGAGGAACGCCGTAAACAGGATCTGAAAAGATCTGCTAAAAAAGCTGAAGCCGTTCACTCGTAATCTAATGGTAACAGCGGTAGTCTAGGACTTGTTTTTCTCGTCCAAGGCTACCGCCAACTTACTTTAAATTTTGAATACAGACACCGTTTGATTCATCTCTTCCGCCCGCTTGGCAAGCATGTTAGCACCTGCAGACACTTCCTGCATGGAAGCAGTAGTTTCCTCGACTACGCTTGCGACTGTTTGAGTAGAATCGGCTGCACGTTCGGAGATTTCGGCAATTTTCTTCATAGATTCCACCATAGAAACGGTTCCTTCATTTACGGATCTTGCTTCTACAGCCGCAGTGTCTACCTCACCGCTCACTTCTTCAACGGCACCGACAATTTCAGAAAAGACGTTACCGACACCTTCGACAAGCATCATACCTTCATTTAGTGATTGAACACCTTCATTCATCGAGATGACAACTTCGTCTGTTCTTAATGCGATTTCGTTGACCAGAGAGGAAATCTTACCGGTTGCTTCACTTGCTTGTGCCGACAAATTGCGTACTTCATAAGCGACAACCGCAAATCCTTTTCCCTGCTCTCCCGCTCTTGCAGCTTCTATACTCGCATTGAGTGAAAGCAAGTTGGTTCGGGCTGCTATATCACTGATCATAGCTGTGATCTGTCTAATCTCCGCTGACTTTTCTCCTAGAATATTTACTACTTCAGCGGATTGAGTTACCTTGGTATGCACATCTCTTATTTGAGAGACAGTGGAAGACATTTGGGTTTTCCCGTTGTTTGCTTTTTCTTGTGCTTGGATTGTGAGATTAGCTACATTCACAAAGCGATTGGTTATGTTCTCTACACTTTTAGAAACACCTACCGTGTAATTCAGCGTTTCAGCAATATCTGCAAGCTGTGTCTGAGATCCCTCTGCGACTTGAGTGGCACTTATAGCTATCTGCTCGGTAGCAATGCTTGTCTGTTCTGCACTGGCTGTTAGCTGTTCAGCCGTAGAAGCAACCAGTAAGGAATTATCCACAACTTCCTTTAAAAGGTTGCGCAGTGAATCGCACATTTCATTAAAATCGGATGCCAATTCCCCGACCTCATCTTTGGATCGGACCCTAAGAGGTTCCACTTGCAGGTTCCCCCTCGTTACCAGCTTTATCTGTTCCGCTATCCTTAATATGGGCTTAGTGAACGATTGAGCCAGTAAAAAAGAACCGATAATTCCCAGGATCGTACATATGATAGTCAAAGAAATCATCAAAAGTCTACCTGAATGGTAAGATTGACTCGATTGATTAGCTGCCTCAGTGGCATACTGCTCATTAAGCACCTTCAGTTTATTTACATCGTCTAATGCCGCCTTATAAATAGAAGAATTTCCATGAACGATCATGTAGGCCATCACTTTGTCGTTTTCTTCCATGGCAGCGGAAACCACCTTTAGATGGCGAAGATACATTGCCCACTGACCATAAAAGTTGGTGAACAGTTCTTTTTCCTCCGCTGTAGAGGCTAAACTTTGATATTTATTTACACTCTTATCCATTGAAGCTGTAGCTTTGGTTAGTTCTTCTTGATAAGTGGTGCGAATAGCCTCATCCTCTTCGAGTATCAATCGAACAGTTAGTCTATCGATTTCTGTAATCTGCTTATCCATACCCTGAAGAAGAATAACCGCAGGTAAAGACCTGTTATTTACCTTATCAGAAGCCTCTCCCATTTCCGACATCTTAATGACGCCTATAACACTTGAAAGGGACAGTACGACAACCAGTATGAGAGCTGCACTAATTATTTTTTTCTTTAACGTTAATTTAAACATCCTTATCTTCCTTCCCGTGACTGGTCTCATATCATCCCCGCTGAGCTTTCCAGTATATGCGTATTTGGCGCAACAGCTCAGTCTTATCTATCTTTCCACTAATGTAGCTTTGGATAGATGCTCCTGTGATGGCCCCATGATCAGGTGGAAGTGTTGCCATAAACGGCAGCGTCTTTCCGCTCGACAAATATGACTTGATCGATTTACTCAAGGGATCGGTAGGCACCAAGTCAATACTCTTGAAGGCCGGTATAACATTGGCCTTGTTGACCAAAAGTTCCTGACCGGACTTTTCGTATACCAGCCAGTTTAAAAATTTCTTGGCTTCCTCTTGCTGCTGAGGCGTGGTAGCTGTGGAGTCGATGAATACATACTTTGTCACACCAACTGTGATCTTTGAATTGTTTGGATCATTCGTATTATCATTTAACGGAAGAGGCAAAAAACCGTATTCCTCATTTGCCGTATCATTGCTCTTTATTCCATTCCAAGCCCAGTTACCCATAAACCAAAGCCCTACCTTGCCCTCTCCCAAAGCTTTGGCTCCATCGTCATACGTACTGTCCAAAGGCGAGTGCTTATTGATGCTGTTATCCTTGAGCAGGTCTAAAGTTTGTACCCATCCAGACATTACACTGTTTTGGGACAAATCGATGGAGTTGTTCTGCATACCTTTAACAAACTCTGGAAAACCTTCGGGTTGAACAGAATAAGACAGAGCTAAAAGATGAGAGCCGAGAGACCAGTCCATTGGTGAAAGCATGACCGGTGCTACTCCCGACTGCTGAATCTTAGCCATTAATGAGTTAAGGCTGCTTCTACTTTGCACCGAAGAAGGATCAAAAGAACCCCCTGTTGCCTTGTCCAATACTTTTTTGTTATAGATTAATCCATAGCCTTCCACTGCAAATGGAAATCCCAGCACAGCATCGTTTTTCTTAACAGCGTCAAGTCCATTTTCTATCGTATCGGCTACCCACTTCTCTTTACTTAAATCAACGGCTTTATCCAGGAATGTCTGCGTGTCTCCCGGGTCAAGCATCGACATCGTTGCTGGACTTCCTGAGCCGTACATCGACATCAGCTTTTGATATGCAGACGTTCCCTCTGGAGCAGTAATAATTTCTAAAGATACTTCCGGATGCTCTTGATTGTATTGTTTTGCCACTTCTTCCAATTGGGTTTTTATTTCAGATTTGGAATTCAAAAATGTAATCTTAGTCGTCTGCTCTGATACTGGTGATGCTGAACAACCTATAAACATCAATAAACATGCTAGAGAAATCGCAACTTTTAGCTGTTTTCTCATTAACTTTCCCCCTAAAGATTTACTTTGTAAATTTTATGAACAATATTCAATGTTATCGACATAATTCCCCAGGGAGATTAGAAGTTTTTAGTTGGTAAATATCGGAAATCAGATTGAATAGTACAAACTGGTTGTTACGTTCAGTTAATGAATAGGAAAGCGCAACGAATTTTATCCAGTCGCGTCTGAATATGGTGAAAAGTTGCTACGCAACAAATTTATTTAAAAAAGGAGAAGTCATTTATGAACAAAGCATTCTTTGTTTTTTTTCTTGCTATCTTTTTATGTATTTCATCGTCCACTACATATGCAGCACAAAATCAAATCAAAATTGACGGTGTGGCTATTGCAACCGATGCGAAGCCAGAAATGAAGAACAAACGTACAATGGTACCTTTACGTGTTATTAGCGAAAGTTTGGGGGCTAGCGTCGAGTGGTCCGATTCCGGGGTTATTCTCGCTAAGAGCGATATGAAAGTAAAATTAGCAATAAACAGAAGCATAGCGGAGAAAAACGGTAAAAAGATACTGCTTGATGTAAAACCATACGTGAAAAATAATCGCATATATGTTCCACTTCGTTTTATTGCAGAGGCGTTCGGATGTAAAGTCAATTACAGCAACCTTATAGTGACTATTACTACTGAACCATTGTTCATAAACGGTGTACAAGTAAAGGCAGTTCAACAGGAGTACCATATGATCATGGGCGGCGTAGTTCAGCAAATTCACGGCAATGCATATAACAAAACCATTTATAATATGTTTGCAAAAAACAAAGGTGAAAAGGTTGAAGCACCTGAAAACTATTCTTGGAGCTTCACTATTGACACTCTTGGGTCTTATTATAAAAATGCACAATACGATTTCTTAGACCAAAAGGGGAAAAGCTTAGCTCGTTTTGACGTGTATTCTTTAATCCAGTCCTTTCCATCCGAAGTTTTAGTCGGGTATCCCAAGTTTTTGATTCATGACGTATCCAAAGATGAGTGGTACTTGTTTAGCGATAGCGCAGCAAAATCTATTAATCAGTTAATTAATAATGCAACAAATAATGGATTTCTGAAGGTTATAAGTGATACCGTTGTATAATGCGATTTTGTCTTATTAGCGTCTTTAATAGAAAAAGGCGAATTCCCAGCTAATAGAAAAGCCTGGGAACTCGCCTTGTATAAATCCTATACAAGCTGAACTTTTTTACATAGTAAGGGAGTATGATGGGTTATTTGTCCATCTGTAGCATTTCGGACTCATAGGACTGAAATGCATTTTCCATCCCCATTACTACATCTTTAATCTTCATGTACCCTTTAGTATACGGCTCCGAATCACGAATTTCTTCCCACATATAGTGATATTGCTTCATATCCTCTGTTTCGCATACAACGAAATCTGTATAGTCCTTTCCAGGCAGCGCTTCTGCATCAAAAAAACGAACCTGTACATGCTCACTATATTTCTGAATGCGAGCCTGCAAGGCCCCCGCATGTTTTCGGCGTTCTTCCCTGGGTAGAGCCAACCAGGAAGGGTAGAATTCCAACAATACAATCATCATATAACGCATATGCCTATCTCCTTTTTTGTGAAGCTTGAATGGATTTACCGTTATTGTACGCCACTTGTCTGCCAAACCGCATTAACATAGGTTAATGCGGATCGCTGCGCAGCAAACGACTAAGTGAGACGGGGGATACGCCTATGTACGAAGCTATATGGTATTGTGCAACTCGTTTATCCAATCCGGGGTACTTGAGAAGAAAGGCGTTATAACGTTCCCTAGCTGAAAGATACAACAATTCACGTTCCCGTTCCTCTTTGCGAATGTATAGTCTCTCCACGCTGTTACGCACGAATCTTTCCCACATATGGCTTGTATCCATAAGCTCCTTCAGGACATGATATGGAATTTCAATAACAACCGAATCTTCCATGGCCTCAATCGTAAAAGTGGATGGTTTACCTTGAACCATAGCGCCATAAGAGGTTACATAATCATTTTCTGGTGAAAAACCAACATTATATTCTCTACCATCTGCCAAAGTATAAAACAACCGGAATAATCCCTCCGAACAAAAATAAGCATGTTTCACAGGTTCCCCTGTTTCAATAAGATATGTACCCTGCTGAACATGCCTCACACGGGTTTGCTCTACAAACCTGTTCCAATCCTGATCTATAATTGAGGCTTGATGAGCCATTTTTTCTAATGAACGATAATATAATTGCATCTGCTCACCACCCCACAAAACGTTGATTAAGGAATTAAAGATACCTTTCGGACTATATAAGAAAACAGGGGCTATCCCTCAGGTCTGGGTAGACCTGCAGGACAACCCCCAGCGACGTATTCTATCAGGCTTCCGTAGCATCCTCTTCCACGAAAAGAGACACCTTGCGTATACCGTCGGCTCCGATCACGACAAGTCCCTGATCCGACAGGCGGATTTCAGGGATTACGACCAGTGCGAGCAACGACAGTGTCATCAGCGCGTTGTTCAGCATGCAGCCGGATTGCTGAAGTGCCCGGCTGATACTTTCGGACTGCGCAGCCACCTCTGCAAACGGAGCTGGGGACATCAGCCCAGCGATTGGGAGCGGGAAGCGCGTATCACCCGAGGCGGATACAACCACCACGCCGCCACGCAGAGCAACGGCCTGCTTCGCCGCCTGGGTCATGAGCTCGTCATCATTACCAATGACAAGCAGGTTGTGGCTGTCATGCGCTACGGTCATGGCAATTGCAGCCGGCTCGGTGAAGCCGACGCCTGTCACAAGCGCCACCGCGTGGCTGCCACTGGCATGATGCCGCTCGAAAACGGCGATTTTGCACAAATCCTGCGCAGGATCTGATGCAACTTCACCATCACGCACCGGAACGGTCATCCGCACTTCCTTCGTATCCACATGATTTTCCGTGACACGAATTACCCGTACAGGTACATTCCCTTCCTGTACTGGAGCCGCAATACGAAAATCTGCAGCACTCAGCTCTCGACCCAAATGGACCGTGTCCATCACTTCCGCAGGATAAACAAAGCCTTCCCAGTCGGCGACCATTTGTCCGTACTCAGCCACCAGTTGGCCCGCTGCGATGGTAGCCGTCACATTCACTTCGGCTAAGCGGCCATCAAGCAGGATAATATCGGCAATCGCACCGGGAATAATCGAGCCAATGTCCCGTGCTACGCCGAAGCGCTCTGCCGTATTCAGCGTTGCCATTTGAAAGGCAGTCACGGGTTTAACGCCCTGCGCAATCGCATGACGCACCACGAAGTCCATCTGCCCTTCATGGAGCAGGGATTCCGCACTGCGATCATCCGTCACCAGCATCATGCGGCGCGTGTCGAGACCCATTTCCGTGCTGGCACGGATCGTCTCGGCCACATCATGCCATGCGGAGCCTTGCCGCATCTTGGCATACATGCCGAGCCGGATGCGCTCGGCTACATCCTCGGGCGTGACACATTCGTGATCGCCCGTAATTCCTGCGGCTGCGTAGACCGGCAGCCGCCAATCATCGGAGGCCCATGTAAAATGGCCGTCCGCCACCTTGCCGGCGCGCAGCGTGGCCTGAATTTCCCCAATCATCACGTCGTCACCATAGACGACGCCAGGGAAATTCATTACTTCGCCCAGTCCAATCATATCTGGGCCCCAGCTTAGAGCCTCTGCGACTTCCGCCGGACCGAAAGAGGCACCGGTCGTTTCCAGCTCTGGGCCTGTGGAAGGCACGCAGGAAGCTACCTGCATGTAAGCAGCCAGCGGTGTCGTGCGGGCTTCGTCCAGCATTAGACGAAGCCCTTTTAGACCAAGCACATTGGAAATTTCATGTGGGTCAAAAAAACCGCCCGTCACGCCCAGCGGCAGTACAGCCTTCGCGAATTCAGTTACGGTGAGCTGTGTGCTTTCGATATGACAATGTCCGTCCAGCAAACCCGGTGCCATATAGCGGCCTTCCGCTTCAATGATTACGGTGTCTTCTCCAATCGTATGGCTAACGTCTCTACCAACGTAGGCGATACGAGAGCCTTGCACAGCAATAGACATGCCCGGTAACAATTCGCCCGATACCACATTGACCAGCGTTCCTCCGCGGATCACCAGCGATGCCTTGCGCTCCCCTCTAGCTGTAGCTACCAACTCGGGCACACAGTCCGCCAGCGGTGGGCGTTGAAATACTCTTTTCATGTCCATTACGTTTGTAACCTCCGTTTATGCTTCTTACCTGTTTGGCTTATTTGCTTATGTTACTGGAATACGCTCAATATTGCCAGCCGCCCCTAAAGAACCTGGTCACTTTATTTCACTTTACGGATATACGTCTCCGATTCCTGCGAACTCACGAATGGCGTAATCTCCCCTATGCTATATATATGCAGCAAATGCATCGCTCGCGTACAGGCCGTGTAGAACAATTTACGCTCACTCTCACGCTGGTATTCTTGGGCCGATCCGTCATAAATGAGAACCGCATCAAACTCCACGCCTTTCGCCAGATAGGCCGGAATAATATGAATCCCCTTTTCAAAAGCGGGAGTTGTTTTCTTAATTAATTTTGGCTTTACTGGCAGTTGTCCTTCTAGTGCTTCGTAGGCTGCCGCGCTTTCATCAGCATTTTTACAGATCACCGCTATGGATTCATAACCCTCTGCCAGCAATTTTGTAACATTCTCAGTTATCAGTTGATGCAGCTTTTCACGCGAGTTCACCTCGGTTACCAGAGGCTTCTCACCCTTACGGTTAAACGGAACAATATGCTCCCCTCCTGCTACCATCCCCCGGGTAAACTCTACAATCTCCTGTGTGGAACGATAGCTGCGTGTCAGGGAAATCATCTCGGTCTGTTCTGCTCCATACAGATCATACAATGGTTCTGCATCCTGAAGCACCGAAGCATGGGCATAGATAGCCTGATTAAAATCGCCCAGTGCTGTCATTTTAGCCTGTGGAAATAATCGTTTGAAGAACGCCAGCTGGAATGGTGAATAGTCCTGTGCCTCATCAATAAACACATGACGGATGTTGCTATTGGAGCGGAAGCCCAGCATCAGCTCACGCAAATATAAAAAGGGCGTCACATCCTCATACGCTAGTTCTCCAGCCTGAATGCGTTTCAGAGTTTGCCGACTAATTTCACTCCAGTTGACGGGCAGCTCTGCATGATTCGACAGTTCGCTTAATAACGTCTCGTTCATAAACAGCTCGCTGTATAGACGGGTTGTATCCACGAAGCGAAGTGCCTTAATCCACTTGCGCAGGGGCTTTAAGCGATCACTGACCACCATACGCGCCAATATTTCTCTTTCTCGCGTAAAGTCGTCGAAGGTATCGCCTTTATTCTTGGATTTCCGGCGCATGCGGTTATATGCACGCTGATAATCCTCCGGCTCCATCAGATCCATCTGCTGGTCCACCCAAGGAGCGGAGCATTCTTCCTTACCAAAGCGAGCCAGTTCTTTGAGCATCCAATCACGCAGCAGCTCCAATCTGTTCGCCAGCCGCACAGCCGAGTCAAATCCATAAAACTTGCTTGCCAATTGCTCTACTGAAATCACCTCACGTCCCTGAAAACGAACCGGTTTAAAACGCATTCCCTTTTGTTCCAGGTGCGCTTTGTAGCCTGTAATCACATATAAGAACGTCTTGGATGACTTAAAGCGGATACCTTCCATCCTAGCCTCATACCCAGGCTGTGACGACGCTGATAGCACATATTCCAGCTGCTCAAAAGGATCTTCTAGCTGAAACTCCCGGCCCAAACGCCGTTCCAAATATTCCTGAAATGTGGCCTGAAGCATATTTTCCTCACCCAATTCAGGCAATACTGTCGAAACATAACTGTTGAACATGGGGTTTGGCGAGAATAACACGACCTGATCTGCTCGCAAGTGATCCCGATACTTGTATAGCAAATATGCTACTCTCTGAAGCGCAGCGGAGGTTTTACCGCTTCCTGCCGCTCCCTGAACTATCAGCATCCGGCTTCGATCATCACGAATGATGCGATTCTGCTCCTTTTGAATGGTGGCGACAATGCTTTTCATTTGAGCATCCGAGCTCCGGCTTAATACGGCTTGAAGGAGTTCGTCTCCAATGGTGACGCCGGTATCGAACATAAAGCGGATCTGTCCGTCACGGATCGAGAATTGGCGTTTGAGCGTCAGTTCTCCTTCCATCTCCCCTGCTGGGGTCTTATAAGAAGCGGGACCTGGCATGTTATCGTAATAAAGATTCGAAATAGGCGCGCGCCAGTCGTAGATCAGAAATTCCTCATCCTGGTTATCCAGCAGGGAGGCAATCCCCAGATAAATACGCTCCGCAGTCTGCCCTTCCTCAGCAAAATCAATACGTGCAAAATAAGGTGAGTCAAGCAACTTTTTCAAACGACCTAACGCCTCAGTGGAATGCTTGTGTCTTCGTTCCCGCTCAGACAAAATCTCAGACTGCTGACGCAAACTGGTGGACGTCTCTCCCACATCATCCGCCTCACTGAAATTGATCGTTACCTCATCCCAGAAGTCTTTACGCATATCGACGACATCGCCTCGCACAGAACCAACCTCTGTCTCCAGCTTCCGAATACGCCCGCTAATGACTGCGGTCACATCTTCTACTCTTCGTTGTTCCTCATTCCATTGCTGCTCAGTAGTCACTGACATCGCTCCTGTTCCGTTTCCTCCTGCTCCGCGCAGGGCTCCCTTGCGTACAAACTATGCTCTATTATGGACCCGGGCATACTCATCGCATCCCCCTGATCCGGGAAAATTGACTATTCCTTTGAAGCATGCTATAATGTAACAAGTAGTGTGTTAACAACTTATGCAATACGGTTTTACTATGTAAAACATAGCATCCTCTATTGTAGCAAGTTCAGTCCCTGTTCGCAACCAGTGGGCTTTTTTTGTGCTTTCTGGCAACCTTCCATTAGCCTGTTCCTACTTTATTAAATTCATTACATAAAAAAGCGACCGTCCATCTGATTGATGAATACGGTCGCCTTTTCTTTTTTCCGAAATCGCCTATCGGCTCTCTTCCACAGGATGAATATGGTCGGCCAGTCTGCTCAATCGCTCCAGTTGATGACCATAGTCGTACATCGTCGCAGCTACGATGGAAAGTCGTAGCATTCCCTCCTGACAATGGTCAAAACGTGTAATTGCATGCTTCATAAAATCACCGTTAGCCTGCTGGAACAATTCACTTTCATCCTCATTTGGTTTCAGTTTATTTTCGAATTTCAGCAGAGCGTGCTCGTGGAAACGAATCAGCCGCTCCAGATGGTCGTCAAAAAACGCATCTGTTCCCTCTGGACGTAAAGATTGGAAGTAGTGCCTTTCCACCGCATCCAAGACCTCGTAACCTTTGTGCAAACTTTCGAGCATTTGTTTGTATACGACCATTTGTCTCGTCTGACTGAACTTGGTGCGCTTGAGCTTTTTCTGCTCCTCTTCGAACAAATGATATTTATCCGAGAGTGATTTAATAGCCCCCTCCAAATTTCCTTTTTCCTCTCTAAAGACAGACTCCTTAATCTCATCAGAAATGGCAGTTCGCAGCAGCAAGGACATGCTGTTAAATACATTTTGAATCTGATTGATAAACTGCCTTTTCGGTTTGGGAGGAAAAACGGTAATGTTGATGACAAAAGCAGACACAATCCCGATCAGAGTCAGCGCAAAGCGGGTTACCGCAAATTTCCAGTCCCCTGAAGCTTCCATGACAGAAACAACGGTCACAAGTGTCAATCCAACCGTATCAGCCATGTTTATTTTCAGACATATCATAAGTACCAATACACATACCAGTCCGACCGCAATCGGCTCATTCGAAAATACCATTCCGCCCAGCAACGCCATGATTGCACCTAATGTGCTTGTTTGGAGTTGATCCAGAAAATAACGCCACGACCTATATATCGACGGTTGCATGGCAAAAATAGCGGCTATCGCTGCCCCCACAGGCGAATGGGTGTTCAAAAGCGTGCTCAGAAAAAGGGCGAGCGTCACTGCGATTCCCGTTTTTAACACCCGTGCTCCAAAAGCCACAGCCATCCCTCCTGCTTACCCTTCAAATTTATTCATACCGAATTACTATAATGAAATTTCAAGACAAAGTCCATGTTTTATTATTACCCAAAACCATCGGAGATCAGGAATATTTATGAAATGTACAGCTCCTACTAGGATACATATCAACAGAATTAACCGATATGCATCAACCTCACAAGAGGAACTTATCGTGTCATGGATTAGTAAAATCTGAGAAGAGCGCCTGTCCGCAGGCCAACTTTTACAAAACCCAGCAAGCCCGTAAACAAAATCATGACACAATAAAAGCCGGAGCCTCCAAGCAGACTCCCCTGGAACGTCATAGAATAAATGAGAATGGCGGAGGAGGAATGAAGGCATGCTTCGAGTCGCATTATTTACAGACACGTATACGCCTGATGTCAATGGCGCTGCTCTGACACTGGAACGATGGATTGGCTATTTGGAGACACATGGGGTATCTACGCTTGTCTTCGCACCAGAGGCAGATCATCATCTGTCCTCGGGGCCGGGTGTGGAGCGATTTCGAAGTATTCCCTTTTTATTGTACCGGGAATGCAGACTTGCGATCCCTAATGCCAAACAAATCAACGAGCGCCTGTCAGCCTTTTCCCCGCATCTAATTCATGTCGCTACTCCGTTTAACCTTGGCTTGTATGGAACAAGCTACGCTGCCAAACACCATATTCCACTCGTCGCCTCCTATCACACCCACTTTGATAAATACCTCGAATATTACAAGCTTCGCTGGCTTGAACCTGCATTATGGAAATACATGCTCTGGTTTCACAGACATTGTGAAAGGGTATATGTCCCCTCTCGGTCAACCATGGAATTGTTACGCAATAAAGGAATGGGACAGCTCGAAATCTGGGGTAGAGGAATTGATACCGACCGCTTCCAGCCCACAGTGAATCGCGAAGCGATATGGGAAAAATGGGGTGTTCGTGCAGACGCATTTGTGATTTTATATGTGGGCAGACTTGCACCGGAAAAGGGGATAGACACGTTACTGGATTCCTATCTCCAGTTACCCGACGACGTCCGCGCAGCCTCAGTACTGGTCATTGCAGGAGATGGCCCATTGTTTAAGTACAAAACTGCAGCAGATATCGGGGTGCCAGAGCACACAGTTCACTGGCTTGGTTTTGTAAAAGGACCGGAATTAGCTGAACTCTATGCTGCAGCCGATGTATTCCTCTTTCCCTCCACTACAGAAACCTTCGGTAACGTCGTGTTGGAGGCTATGGCCAGCGGCACACCCGTGATTGGCGCGAATGAAGGCGGGGTCAAAGACAATATAATTGATGGGGAAACAGGGCTACTGTGTCCAGCTGGGGACGCGGCTGCCTTTGCCAAAGCTGTACTCCTGTTGTACGAGGATGCCCCACTTCGCGACTTTCTGTCCAGAACCGGTAGAGCATACAGTCTGGAGCAGACATGGGACCGTATTTTTGAGCGGCTGCTGGACAGCTACATGGATGCAGCGACCCTACATCTCGACAGTTACCCTGTGACGCGAATATAACCCTCAAAAATATTGGACTTTCAAGAAACCCTGCTACACCTTTAGCTGCTTGAGCAGCTTGTTATGTACCCCGCTTAACAAAATCACCGCTGTCAGGGCACCGATGAACGCAAGAAGCATATCCCATTGAGTATCCCATATATCTCCCTGTGTTCCCAAAAAGGCCTCTGCCGCTGTACCGGTTGCCTTGGCAACGGCAAACTCAATCAATTCGTACACAGCACTGATCGCAAGACATACACTAACCGTTAGAAAAGTGAGCCAGCTCCCGCTTCCCAAAGCCGTCTTACGTAACAGCACTTCCCTTACAATGAGTGCAGGCACAAAACCTTGCGCAAAATGCCCAAGTCGATCATAATAATTGCGCTCCAGCCCAAACGTATCCCGAATCCAGTTGAATAGCGGCATTTCAGCATAGGTATAGTGCCCGCCGACAATCAGGATCAATGCATGTAGCCAGATGAGGGTGTATACCAGATTGGTAAACTGAAATCGACGGTAAATAGCCGCCAGCAGTACACCTCCCAAAACGGCTGGGAGAACTTCCAGTACCCATGTAAAATAATCCGCCGGACGAACCAAGGACCAAATGAGAGCAAGCACCAGCAGTACAAGTAAAACAAGCGGGTAACGATCATTTTTAGACCATGCCGTTGCCTGATTCATACATCATCCCTCCTAATCCTACAGCTCTATCCTTCTTTCATTACAATATGTTTGACACGTCCAACCTGCCCGTCTGCCAAACGTACTTTGATTCCATGCGGATGACGCGGGGAATTGGTCAAAATATCCTTCACCGTTCCTCGCGTCAGCTTACCCGTGGGCTGATCCTTTTTAAGCACAATATCCACCTGAAGACCAGCGCGGATATCAGATCGGTTCTGTCCGTTCATTGTAGCTATTCCTCCTTTGCCTTTACATTTTATCTTATGATGATAATTAGCCACTCAGCCCCATCGTAATCACCAGCGATGCCATTCGTCCCGGCGGCTGTTCCCCATCCAGACCACGCACATCGTGGATACATAGCTAACGAGCATAATCACGAATACCATCCCGCTAAACTCCACAAAATGCGTGCGTTGCAAAGAGTCTGCCCATAAGGAAGATATTTGTGTGTACAACTGGGACGGCGCAGACACAATATCCCATGTGTTTCCTCGAAAGAAACGACCAATATAAATCCCCAGGCTACTTAGCAGAAGTACCGCCAGCATAAACAACCAGCTGACAATCCCGCCTCGAGCACGCTGCACCAATTGTCGTACGGATTCAAGCGATACAACCCCCATGGTGAGACCAAGCACAGCTACCAACAGCATCCCTAATACATGATTCCAAAAATACGGATTGCCCCAAAAACGCTGCTCCCCGAGAAATGGATATCTGGCGAATACATGCAGCAAATCTGTAATCAAATAGGGTATATTGGGATAAAAGAAAAGCCAGCCAGCCCCTATGATCCAGAGCATAAATGTCCTCGTTCCCCGTCTCCACGAGCAATGAATGACATCTAGCAAAAGCGTCAGCAGCATAGGAATCCAGGCCAGCATCATATTCCACCAAATAAAAAAATAAGGGCGGCCCCCTGAGGGCAATCGCACGTTAATGATCCACAATGTACTGATTACGGAGCATAAGGCCAGTGCAATAAAAATATAAAGTTTGACTGGATAATTTAACGATCTTAAACGGTCATACATATGTTACTTTCCCTCCTTGTAACCGTCCATCCTTCCTGACGTTCCAATTTACACCTGTTCTGGACAGTGTACACCACAATGGCTTCAAGCTCAATGGAAGCGCTCCACTCTGCATAAAATGAAGATAAAAAAACATCTGTTCTCCCGAAGTTGACCTCATGTCCCCGGGAGACAGATGCTTACTGTATTCAAGGCGGATAAGCTTTTACAGTCCTCTACCCTTGTATCCAATTGACCAATGATTGTACCGTCAATGCACCTGGCGCAGCTGCCTCAAATGCGGAGGCACCGTTACGCAAGGTCAAAAATTCCACCGTTTTGGGAATACCGGGAGCCAGATCCAGGTGGTTGTCACTGAAAATCCCCTCCTGTTCTGCGGTCAACCACACATGTCTAGCAAGTGTATCCGAACAGAGCATGAATCTACTGCCCCCACTTCCCTGTATCTCTGTCACTTCAATTTTCGCCAGAGGTAAATCCATCTCTTTCGTGCCTGCAAAATAAATTTCGCTGGAGGCCACCTGTTCACCGTTTTGTATCAGACGTGCGACCAGCATATGCTCCGTACGATCCAGGCCATTCAGCCATTGGTCGGTAGGCAGTATATGTACGATCCCTGCGCCGCCCGCCGGCTGTTCTACCTTAACGTTCTCATCACGAATAGCCTGAC
Organism: Paenibacillus sp. JJ1683; assembly: GCF_053006485.1. Lineage (NCBI taxonomy): Bacteria > Bacillati > Bacillota > Bacilli > Caryophanales > Paenibacillaceae > Paenibacillus > Paenibacillus sp. JJ1683. The sequence goes on along the minus strand of NZ_CM129820.1, from coordinate 2,071,269 downwards.
TGCCACGGATATGCAAAAGCGTCAGCCGCAGCGTACCTGCTATCGGCTCTAGCGTATCGTTAACCAGATGCAGTTCTTTACTCCCCTGTTCCGTATCTACTGCACTCAAGAGCACATCGGCAAAGCTGCGTTTAGCTGTATATTGAAGCGCCTTCCAACGACCAAAATAGTCCATACTCGACCAAGAGGCAACGGGCCAGCAGTCATTCATCTGCCAGTATAATGTCCCCATGCAATAGGGCTTGTGACGACGATGGGCCTCTACAGCCATTTTCATCGCCTCTGCCTGTAAAACTTGGCTCATGAGAAGAAAACATGTAAAATCCTTGGGCTGCCGCATGTACCGTCCTATGTATTCTTGAATCAACCGATTGCCTGAACCGTTTTTTTGATGTGCCAGCATCACCGCAGATTCCAGTTCCAAATCCTTCTCTTCCGCATACGTGCGAACAGACTTGTATTCAGGAAAGGACTGAAAACCATACTCACTCATAAAACGGCCCACATGTATGTGATAATTCTCAAACGGCTCAGACGCATGCCATACTCCCCAATAATGAATGTCTCCTGCTGTTGAGGACGGATGAGCATGCTGGTTTCGATCTCCGGTCAGGTCAATTAGCGGTGAGGAGGGCCAATATGCCGTCTGCGGAGCCCAGGTATTTACCGCCTCCGGTAAAATCCGGTGAAAGAGCGTCTCATAATCATCCCATAGGCGTTCCCGTTGCTCAGGCGTGTAGGCCTTTTTCCAGCCCCAGCCCGCATTTTCTTCATAATGGGCCCACGCAGAATCAATCTCATTATTGCCGCACCATAACGCAATGCAAGGATGATGGCGCAATCGCTTGATGTTATCTTCGGCTTCCTGCGTCACATTGTCCAAAAAAGCCTGATCCCCCGGGTACATGCTGCATGCGAACATAAAATCTTGCCACACGAGCAAGCCGTATTCATCACACAAGTCATAAAATACGTCTTGTTCATAAATACCGCCACCCCACACCCGCAACATATTCATATTGGAGGCGGCTGCACTGGCAATTTCATGCCGATATCGTTCCAACGTAACTTCGGCAGCAAAGCTGTCATTCGGAATATGGTTGGCTCCTTTAGCAAACACGGGGATTCCATTCAGTTCAAAATAGAAGCTTTCGCCTGCCGTATCCCGCTCACGTATAAGACGGATCGATCGCAGTCCCGTTTTCACTGATTTTTCCGCAATCACCGCTTCCTGTGCTTGCTCCTTCAATTCGGCTACAAACGTATACTGAAGCGGCTCTCCCAGTCCACGACACCACCACAGCTTCGGCTCCTTTATCACCAGCCCCAGCTCCACTGTTTGCTTTCCCTTCCGCAGGCGAACCGGTTTGGACCATACCCCGCCGTCAACAGAAATACACAACTCGGCATCTCTAATCTCATCTGCATTTTCAATTTCTACCACTGCCGTGAGTTCAGCCCTCTCCGTACTCACTTCGTCCTGTCGAATAAATAAGTCTCTCACGATCAGTCCAGACCAAGCTTCAATCCGAACCTCTCTCCAGATTCCGCTCGTCACCAGTCTTGGTCCCCAATCCCAACCATAGTGATAGGGAGCCTTACGAGCGAAAACGCTTACTTTTTTATCGGACAAGCCACCTATCTCGGACTGATCATTCGGTGCGGGAAGTCCATAGCCCAACCTTTCCAGCTTAGGCACATCTTCCGTAATTGGAGAGCGAAAATGGATTTCAAGCCGATTTTTCCCTTGCTGAACAAATGCCTTCACATCCTGTCTCCATACCCGAAACATATTATTGGCCGATAAGACAGCTTGACCATTTACTCTTACATCTGCGTATGTGTCCAGGCCTTCCAACACCAGCTCTACACATTGACATTGAAGCTGCTTTGCATCTATCTCAAAATAGGCTTCGTATATCCAATCCTGCTTATCAACCCACTGTACCTCTATCTCGTTCATACCGATAAAAGGGTCAGGAATTTTACCATGTTGCAAAAGATCGGTATGCACACAACCCGGCACTTTCGCACTGAGCCACTCATCAGTTTGTGCTTCCCTAAACCTCCAGCCATCCAATCCTATTACATTAATCATCGTCGCAAGCCTCCCTATAAGGATGATTGGGAACATCTGGATCACTCATTAACATAACAAAAATAACATTAAGCTAACAAGTTAGTCAATTGTTTTTTTGGAACAACCGGTAAAACACAAAATAAAAGTCGCCCTCTACCCCTAAACAGGCTAAAAGCGACTTCCCTCGTCTTCACTGCGGATCGAATTCATCCCACATATCCGCACATCAACTATATTTAATTGTGCTAAAGGAACGATCACGATCATCATTTTCCCGGCTGATCCGTGGCGCGTGAACTTCCCGTATGAGTAGATCAGCGTGCAGCAGCTTTTTTTCCACAGGCGAGCTTGGATTCATGATGCGCCATAATAACTGGTCCACCGCTCGCATCCCCAACAGTTCCTTATCCACTCTCACCGTGGCATAGATCGGCATTTGATCATTCGTATCGTCAAACCCGGTCACCCCGCACCGCCTCGGAACGTCAATCCCCTTTCCTTTCAGCACTTCCACGACTTGCGAAGCAGTCACGTCATTAGCGCAAACAAAAACCTCTGGCAGCTCATCCTCGGGCAACTTGTCCATTTCCTCGGCAAGTGCCTGCGCTCCCCCATAAATAAGGGCTTTGTTCTGCCGTAATTCTACTCCGCTCATTTCCAGTGCGGACCGAAAAGCTTCCCAACGTTCATAGAAACTGTGAGCGTCGTCAATATGACCCACAAACTGAAAGTGGGCATAACCCCTACACAGCAAATCCTTCATTAATTCATTCATGCATGTGCGATTATCCGTAAACACCGCATCACTTAAAAATGCAGAGTCCCAATGATCCACCATGACGACTGGAATACCCATTCGATAAATGTTCAGCAACAACGTAGTTGAAATTGTTCCTACTGTGATAATCCCTTTAATGGCCTCCGGGTTCAGCAAAGAAAACATATCATCAGTTGAAGGCTCCGTTAACGTGATCATATCCAATCCCTTGCGGTTCAGACGCTCGGAAATCCCTTCAAATACAGGTCCCCAGTACCTGGACTCCCGATTCTGGTGTCGAATATTCGGAAATAACACCAGCACGGTACCCGACCATTCTCTGGCATCTGTGTCCCGAGGCTCTACCCCGGTCATTTTGGGATGACTGCGAAAATAACCCATCTGGGCAGCAAGCTTAACCAGCAGCGCCCTCGTCTCTTCACTTACACCGGGTTTGCCTGACAGTGCACGTGAAACAGCGAACTTTGAAACACCCGCCGCATCCGCAATTTCCTGCAATGTTACTTTTCCACGCATCTCCTCACCCAACCCTATTCGAAATCTTTTTCTACCTTAGTCTTCTAAATATACAGGTATGCCTATAAACTGGTACCATCGTAGCATACTTTGTTTTAGATCATCAAACGATGGATTTGCACAAATCCACACCTTTCATTAAATATGTTTGCTTAATAAAAAACAAAACACATAACAAATAAACATAAATAACTTGACGTAAGGTTCTTTATTTCCTACAATTTACTAATGAAAGCACTTACATTGTGTAAATCATACTTATTAAGGGGGATTTGCAGATGTTCACGAACAGGTCGGTACAACAATGCTCCATCCTGCTTCTGGCTTTGCTGCTGCTCGTTACAACGGGCTGCGCGAATAGCAAAGGCGGTACGGCAGAAAAGGAAGACCCCGATGACACCAGTCCCATTACATTAACGTTCTTTGGCGGTGACTCAAGCTCCAACTGGAATAACATGAAGGACGCTGTCGGGCAGGAAATTATCAAGAAAACGGGTGTTACACTAAATGCCGAACATGCTGTTAACGGTCGAGGTGAGGAAAAGTTTGCCTTAATGGCTGCTAGCGGAGAGTACCCTGATCTCGTGTACCCCAAAGGAGACATTGGAAAGCTGGTCGATGCCGGAGCACTCATTGACTTAACCGACCTGATTGATAAATACGGTCCTAACATTAAGAAAGTGTATGGAGATTATTTTAATCGTATTAAATACAGTAGTGAAGATCCCGCCATTTACACCATCCCAACCAATTTGGGCGTAGATCACATCGCGTTTGATGCACAAGCAGGCTTCGAAATCCAGCATCAAGCCCTTAAGAAACTCGGATACCCCAAAATTCGCACCGTTCAAGATTTTGAAAAAGCACTTAAAGATTATGTCGCCAAATACCCTACTACCAATGGCCAGCCTACCATCCCTTTATCACTCGATGCCGAGGACTGGAAAATGCAGATTACTGTGACAAACCCGGCAGTTACAGCTACAGGTGGACCAGACGATGGAGAATATTATATTGATCCTAAAACACACAAAGCCATTCTTCACTACAAACGCCCGGAGGAGCGAGAGTATTTTCGTTGGTTAAACCATATGTACAATGAAGGTCTGTTGGATAGGGATACTTTTGTACAAAAAAGTGATCAATACAAATCCAAAATCGCCGCAGGTCGTGTCATCGGACTGATTGATCAGGAATGGAACTACCAGGATGCCGAAAATGCGCTCAAGGCAGCAGGTAAGGATGAATACACCTATTCCCACTTTCCGGTCACTTTAAATGAGCAATACGAGGATCATTCCCTCCAGCCCATTGGTTTCGATACTGCGTCTGGGATTGGCATTACAACTTCATGCAAAAATCCGGTGCGAGCGATCAAGTTTCTGGACTTCCTGGCCTCCGATGAAGGGCAAATTTTACGTAATTGGGGAATCGAAGGCCAGCATTACAATGTAGAGAACGGCAAACGAGTCATTCCTGCAGCTGTGCAAGAACGCAAAAACAAAGATAACGCTTCTTTTAGCAGAGAATCAGGTATCGGTTTGTATTGGATATGGGGACCACATTACGGCGATAGCGTGAAGGACCCTACTGGCAACTATTACACAACCAATTATCCGGAGATGATTACCGAAAATTATAGCCAAGCGGAAAAAGAATCCCTTCAGGCATATAAAGCTCGGACATGGAAAGACCTGTTCCCGAACGAAAAGGATTTTCCGGTAAAAGAGTGGGGTGCTGCCTACAACATGCCTGTTCCGACCAATACAAATTACAATGTTATTTATCAGAAGTCGCAGGACATTGTACGCAAACGGATTCCTGAGGCTGTACTCGCCAAGCCAGATCAATTCGATGCCGTGTATGACCGCATGCTCCAAGAGCTGGATCAGGCGGGTGTACCAAAGGCTGAAGAAATCTTCACTGGCCTGATTCAAAATCGTCTGAAGCTATGGTATGGGGAGAAGTAGAGATTGATTGCTACTAAAGTATATAAGGGCTGACAGTCAAGACCTGTCAGCCCCTTTTTACACTAAACATTCTGTTTTGTTACTTTTTCTTTCCAGCTATTATTTTTCCTGGACACCCGGTGGACATAAAGCAACAAAAAGATTGGGATCAATGCAATCCCGCCACACAGCACCCAAGATATCTGAATAGGTGTTTGATCTGAAGCAAGATTGGTAAAATTACGGCTTACGACTCCTGTCACGAATAAACCTATGCACATACCTAGTTGGGAAATGGCAGAATCCAGAGATAGCAGTGTTGAACGATATTCATTAGAGATTCTTTTGTTCAGAAAAATTTGTTTGGCAACCGGGTACATCCCTCGCCCAATTTCATAGATTAAAAAGGTAAGCAGTACAGGATAAAACGTGTTGAAAACACCGGCTAAAATGAGCCATATCCCAATCATCCCGCAAGCATACATGAGTATATGTACATCACTATAACGTGCGCCTAGCTTTCGAACCAAATAGCTTCCCAAAGTCATACATAGTGAATAGCCCGCCTTGATCAATCCCATAATCCAAATTCCTTGTTCAGAAAGACCGACCAGACGTGGCTGTTGAAATGTATTCCCCGCCGAATTCGAAAAGCTAAAAATAAACCAATAACAAACACAATCCAGATCGACTTATTTTCAAAACCGATACGGACACTTTCCCCGATAATCGTTGTAATGCGAGTAGCAGATGTTTCTCGATGGGTAATATTCTTCTCTTTCATATAAAAGCAGCATAGAATAATACATAAGATAATAGAGACAATGCTGGCTGCCCAGGGAAGTGAATAGTTAAATGTTGCGAGGAAGGCCCCCAACAGACCACAAATAAATCCCGAAATGTACTGTATACTGTTTGAGGTTGTAAAAAGAACTTCCATGGGCTTATCACTGTTTTCCACAACCCAGGATTCCAACGAGCCTGATTGCAAGCATATTGACAGCCCCCCAAAAACTTGTGCGAACACAAGCAGCCACATGCGATCTGTCCAAACGAACAATACACTGTAGACTAGAAAACAACAAAGCCCCAAAACAACAGAAATTTTTCTTCCATATTTGTCTGCAATAGCTCCAGTTGGTATTTCAAACAGAAAAATACTTACAAAGAATACAACCAGCAAGAAGTTCGCACTTTGCAGAGAAAGTCCTTTAGCTAACAGAAATAAGATGAGCGTAGTTCCCGTGATTTCACTCATAAAAAATTGAAGAAAGCTGACGGAGTAAAATAGCTTATGTGGCCTCACTTTCAGGGCTCCTTCGCTTGCTCTACAGCCTCATATTCATTTCGCAACATCCCCATCTGAATGATGTCATAGTACTGTCCTTCCCTGAATAGCTTTTCTCGTAGTCGGCCTTCCTCCTTAAAGCCACATGCCAGATAGCAACGATATGCACGTTCATTGAACGCATAGACCTCCAGCTCCAGCCGATGCAGATTCAGTGAATGAAATGCAAATTTTTGTATCAATCGTATCGCTTCCCGCCCATATCCTTTGCCCAGATCACCGTCGCGCCCGATTACAATACCAAGGGTGGCGTGCCGATTTAGCCAGTTGATTTTGAATAAATCGAGTTGTCCAATATAGTCCAGTGTATCTTTATGTGCAATGACAAAGCCCTTGATCTCAGAGTTGCCGTCAATCATCATCTGTACAAAAGATTCACTATTAGCCTGTGAATGCGGATAGATAAATACGTCGCTTAATCCATGTGTGATTGCCGGGTCATTAACCCATCTTCGGATATCAGGTATATCCTCCTGACGGTACTCTCTTAATACAATTCGTGCTCCAATGATATGTGGCATCGTCAGCTTCCTCCCTATTATGTATTGGTTCTGGTAATACTCTATCACCCTGTCCCCCTTTTACGCTCCCATTAATCTCACAAACTCCAGGAAACGTGTACCTTTATAATGAACCTCCCCGCGATCCCCGATTACAATCATTCCGAAGTCCGTATCCTTCACCTCCAGCTCCTTACGCTCCCCCCTGTCAAATTCAAAGGTGATATAGTAATCGGTCGAAGCTGAAAAATTGCCTGACCCCCCACGCACTCTCGTTCGCTTATCCACAACCTTGCAAGAACGTTGGACCTGTTCGGCTGCTTGATTGGAAAGACCTGCACTTATCGATTTGACAATTCCCATAATGATTACAAAAGCAATGAGTCCAAACACGACAAAAAAGATAATACTAAACGGTTGAAATGCCATAAAACCACTTCCCATTTGCTTCATCCTTTCTACAGTAAAATGTAAATTTTCCATTCTATTGCCCATTGACAAATCGTACATCCTCAGCTTAAAAAACTCCAATACTTTTTTAACATACTTACGAAAAAAAAGTTCTTTCGCTCTTTTCCGCACCCTGCTTGGACTTACACCCGATCTGGGTCCTCTGAGCCTCTCTAGACCGATTGACAAAACTATATATAGATATAAAATAGAAAATGTACTCTAAATATAGTGTAAAAAACGTATTTATGCCCGATATCTTGAAGATAAAGGTATGAAAATACATGTAAATATAGAGTCAAAAATCTTAAATGGCGCAGCCAGCAAGGGATTACAGCTATGATGGGTCTCTTGGCAATGCCGTTTTCTTTTTTTCGTTAATTGTTAAGGAGGTTGCACACCATGCTGATTGCTTATGATTCCAAGACCGGCAATGTAAAAAGATTTATAAACAAGCTCAAGCTTCCGGCGGTTCAGATTGAGGAGCAAATGACTATAGAAGAACCTTACGTACTCATTACATATACAACCGGGTTTGGGCAGATACCTGAGAGGGTATCTTCATTTTTGAAAAAAAATGCACAAAACCTTGTTGGTGTAGCTGCAAGCGGCAACCGTAACTGGGGTGAGAAATTTGCCAAAAGTGCGGATTTGATTGCCGACCATTATAATGTCCCCGTGATTAGCAAATTTGAATTATCTGGAACGTTCGGAGATGTGGAGCGTTTTAAACAGGAGGTGAGCCGAGTTGCGGCATATTGAATTGAACAACATGTTGATGAAACGCGATACAGACGGCTTTTTCCAATTGGAAAAGGACCAAGAGGCTGTAGCAGAATTTATGAAGGAAGTTCAAGAACGAAGTTTGAAGTTTGCTGACACAGCTGCTCAAGTGCTGTATATGATTGAGAATGATTATTACGAAAATTTCTATAACAGCTATACAGCTGATGAAATTAATGATATTTTCCATATCACTCATAGCTATAATTTTAAATTCCCTTCCTATATGGCAGCATCCAAGTTTTATACTGATTATGCAATGAAGAGTAACGACCGTAAAGTCTATCTGGAACACTACCCTGACCGGGTGGCTGCTGTCGCCCTGCATTTGGGACGCGGCAACGCCGATACGGCGCGCCTGTTGTCCCGCTCGATGATGGAGCAACGTCTTCAGCCAGCTACACCAACCTTCCTGAACGCTGGCAAAAGCCGTCGTGGGGAATTGGTGTCCTGCTTCTTGCTCGAAATGGATGACTCTCTGAACTCAATCAACTATGTATTGAACACTTGCATGCAATTGTCCAAAATTGGCGGCGGTGTTGCGGTTAACCTGTCGAAGCTGCGGTCACGCGGCGAGGAAATTAAAGGTGTAGAAGGCGCAGCAAAAGGCATTATGCCTGTGCTGAAGCTGATGGAAGATGGTTTCTCCTACGCGGATCAAATGGGTCAACGTAAAGGCTCTGGTGCAGCCTATTACAACATTTTCGGATGGGACGTGCTGGAGTTCCTGGATAGTAAAAAAATCAATGCTGATGAAAGAGTACGTCTCAAGACACTTTCAATCGGATTGCTGGTGCCGAACCGCTTTTACAAGCTGGCACAAGATAATGAACCGCTGCATGTATTTGCACCTTATAGTGTGTTCAAGGCTTATGGAACACATTTGGACGACATGGATCTGGATGAAATGTACGATACGCTGCTCGCTGACGATCGAGTGAAGAAAAAAATAGCGATGAGCGCACGTGATATGCTGACGAAAATTGCCATGATTCAGTTGGAGTCTGGCTATCCATATATTATGAACAAAAGTAACGCAAATCAGGCGCATGCTCTTAAAAACGTGGGCCAAGTCAAGATGTCGAACCTATGTACGGAAATCTTCCAGTTGCAGGAAACTTCCGAAATTACAGATTATGGACAACAGGATATTATTCGCCGAGATGTAAGCTGTAACCTGGCTTCCCTGAACATTGTAAATGTGATGGAACATGGCAAAATCCGTGAGTCCGTTCATGAGGGTATGATTGCTCTTACCTCGGTCAGCGATATGACCCAAGTAGCTAATGCCCCAGGTGTTGCAAAAGCGAACCGTGAAATGCATTCCGTTGGTCTAGGTGTCATGAATCTGCACGGCTACCTTGCCAAGAACAAAATTGCGTATGAAAGCAATGAAGCGAAGGATTTTGTCCGTACCTTCTTCATGACGATGAACTATCATTCTATTGAAAAGAGTATGGAAATCGCAAAAGCAGCCGGACAAAGCTTCTATGGATTTGAGGAATCAGATTATGCGACAGGTCTATATTTTGACCGATATCTGAACACGGATTATCGTCCAACAACGGCACGTGTGCAAGAACTGTTCAAGGACATTTATATTCCAACTCAAGCGGATTGGGATAAACTAAAAGCAGACGTCAAGAAGAACGGTCTGTATCACGCTTATCGTATGGCGATTGCTCCTACTGCCAGCATTTCGTACATTCAAAATGCAACGTCCAGCGTTATGCCAATTGTTGAGCAAATCGAGACTCGTACCTATGCGAATTCGACGACTTACTATCCGATGCCGTATTTGCAAAAGGATAATGTATTCTTTTACAAATCCGCTTATCAAATGGACCAATTCAAAGTGCTTGATCTGATTGCCGAAATCCAGCCTCACGTGGACCAAGGAATTTCGACTGTACTTCATGTGAACAGTGACGTGACTACGCGTCAGTTAGCACGTTGCTATCTGTATGCCGCACATAAAGGACTTAAATCGTTATACTACACACGTACCAAAAAACTGTCTGTGGAAGAGTGCCTCACTTGCTCCATCTAATGCATATATGGTAACAAGCTATAAAATAAAATTAGATTTTGAATAGATATGAATGCTTGGCATTAGAAGCTGTATCCAGCGCGTGGTTCAGACCTTTACAGGATTGGACAAAGCCCTCACGGATACAGCTTCCGTATGTCAAGCATACGATGACTCTCCGGTAACATCTTACGTGTGTTTCTAGGGAATCTCGCAAGCTGAAGGGAGAATGCTAACAATGACAGGTATACAAGCCGTAAACTGGAACCGCTCGGACGATGATTTCACACTGATGTTCTGGAATCAGAATATTATGCAATTTTGGACGGATGATGAAATTCCGCTGTCTGACGATAAAATGTCCTGGGTAACCCTCAGTGATATCGAAAAAGAAGCCTACATGAAGGTGCTGGGCGGCTTGACTCTGCTAGACACCATTCAAGGCGGTGTGGGGATGCCGCAAATTATGGAGCATGTAGACGGACTGCAACGCAAAGCGGTATTAAGCTTTATGGCGATGATGGAGCAAATTCATGCCAAGTCGTACAGTAGCATCTTTACCACCCTGGCTTCCACGGAAGAAATTGACGGTGTATTCCGCTGGGTGGAAGAAAATCCGCATCTTCAGACCAAAGCAGAAACCATTCGTCAGTATTATATGAACATCCATACACCGAAAGACCTGTATCTCGCGATGGCTGCGTCGGTACTGTTAGAAAGCTATTTGTTTTATAGCGGCTTCTTCTACCCTCTCTATCTGGCAGGTCAAGGCAAGCTGACATGCAGCGGGGAAATTATCGACCTGATCCTGCGTGACGAAAGTATTCACGGTGTCTATGTAGGTGTACTGGCACAGGAGATTTATGCAGAACTGGACGAGGAAGAACAACGTGACCTCTACCAGACGCTGGTAGGCTTGCTGCGCTACTTGCACAATAACGAAGAACAATATACCGAGCAAATTTATGCCCCTATTGGACTTGTAGACGATGTTAAAGTCTTCTTGCGCTACAACGCCAACAAGGCCATGATGAACCTGGGCTTTGACCCACTTTTTGAAGAAGAAGAAGTCAATCCCATTGTATTCAACGGCATCAGCACCCACACCAAGCAGCACGATTTCTTTTCTAAAAAAGGAAACGGCTATGTACGGGCAATGAATGTAGAGCCGCTGACAGATGATGATTTTAACTTTGGCGTTTAAGTACACATACGTAAAATTAATTTAGCAAGGCGTTACTGTAAAATAATAGGGTTTCAGAACTTGTTCCTAAGTTCTGAAACCCTATTATTTTCTTAAAACTACCTGCTATGCAGGTGATTACGGAAAGCTTCGAGCGGTAGTTTACATATTCACATCCGTTCTCTTATATAAAACTGGTATTGCCACTGCTATAAGAATCATCCCCATAAAAGCGGGTGTGGCATGACCAAGTGATACATAGATTTGGCCTCCAATGATAGGCCCAATCATTCTTGCCAAAGCCTGGATAGATTGACTACCGCCTTGAATCCTTCCTTGTTCACTAGAATCGACAGACTTGGAGAGCATCCCATTAAATGAGGGCCCAAAGATCGAATCACCAAAACCAAATATAAACATTCCGGCGATAATAAGAGGATAGAATGAGAACAAAGCAGATAGCGCAATAAGACTGTAGCCTATAATCTCGGAGAACATTCCAAGAATGGCTATCTGTTTATCACTAAGTTTTTTTAAAAGCTTTGGCATGATGAAACCTTGTGAAATGATGTCTTGGAAACCCATAATTGAAAACATAAGTCCGATTAGTGCAGGCTTCCAACTGAAGGTATCCATTGTAAATTGAGAGAAAACTGCCTGTAAAGATCCGTTGGGTATCCAAAGTAAGAACGCTGAGACAAGTAGCCTTTTCACGTTTTTCATGGAAAGTACGTTTGCAAGCTGTGTAAATGGATTCAGTCTTACAAAGGTAATCTCTTTCAGTCTATGTTTCTTGTCAAGACTCTCAGGCATAAAAAAGAATCCATAAACAACATTCAATAAAGTGATTATTGCTCCAAAATACATAGGTACAGAATAACCAAACTTGGAAAGTAATCCACCTAGAGTTGGACCAATGACAGTGCCGACACCTACAACTGCACTCAACCATCCAAAGTATTTAGTTCTCTGTTCTGGAGGAATGATGTCTGCAAAATAGGCGAAGATCGTGCTTATGCTCCCACCTGTTACACCTTCTATGATACGCCCAGCAAATAGTACCCATACAGCTCCTCCTATACCAAAAACTAAGTACCCGATTGCGGAACCCAAAAGGCAGACTAAGAGCAAGGGTCGACGGCCATATTTGTCGCTCAAAGCTCCAAGTACGGGAGCCGCAAAAAACACGCAGAATGCATAAACAGAGGTCAGGAGCGTAACAACTATAGCTTGTTCTCCCGGATTGCTTGTATAAGGCTGCACTAAGAATGGGACGACAGGTATTATAATACTGAAGCTTATTCCGCAAAGAAACACAGAGATAAGGCCGAATATTAAAGCGTGTTTATCTACGGTTTGTTCTGTGGTCTGTTTATGGTGTGATCTAAATTTGAACACTTAAATTCTCCCCTCAAAAGTTGCGATTTTACTTCCTAGGAAACAAAATTATCGTATCACATTTTTTCTTCCCTGGAAACAAAATAATAAAAAAAAGGCAGCCCGTTCTCAATAGAGCCCGGCTGCCTGTGGTTTGATTTTCATTATTCAAATTTATTTCGACTTGATATCTATATCCTTTTTCTTTATTTCTGCATCTAAATGCCTGCTATACTTTTCCAAGAAGCTAAGCATACTGTCAAATTGCTCCTCGGTTACCTGCTCAAATACGGCTTTATCCCGCTCTTGAAACTCCTTGTGCAGTTCCTCATGGATTTTATAGACTACTTTCCCTTGCTCAGTAAGCCTAAAATAAATTTCTTTCTTGTTATCCGGCTTCTGGTAGCTTTCGATAAGGCCTTTTTTTATGAGCTTCTTAGTTATTTTACTTATGGCACCGCTAGTCATATAAAGGGACTCCGCAAGTGTTGTCACGTTGGAATCTACATTTTTTTCAATGTATTCCATGCAATGTACTTCAGAAGGCTTATAACCCTTAAGACTGTCTTCCATCTTGTCCTTATTAAGCCAAACCATCTTGTTATATAAGTCCCTGAAACCCATTATGACCTGTTCTTCTTTGTTCATGGACTGTCCTCCCACCCGTTGGTGCATTAACAATTTAATATAATATATTTTGGTTTCCATTTCAACAATATTAAAACAATTATTTTAGGAATTGAGCGATACATGAAAAAAGAGATCCGAACACTCCCCATACCTTTATGTATTATATTTATTTTTCAGACGAGGACATGCACGCAAAAAAACGGCCAGATCGCTAAAGTAGCGAACCGAGCCGTTTTCCATTTCTTAAGACCGAGCCTCTGTGAACATTTGAAAGGTGACACCAAACTTGTCTGTTACATTCCCATAAGCTGGACTAAAATGGGTTTCCTGCAAAGGCATTCCCACCTGCCCTCCTTGCTGTAAAGCATCAAACATTTTTTGAGCTTGCTCCACACTATCGGTTGTAATACAGATACTCACCTGATTCCCGCTGCTAAACGGCGATCCGGGAAAGGTATCCGAAAACATGAGCTCTGTCTCGCCCACTTTAAGGGTGGCATGTCCCACACGTTCCTTGACCTCTGCGGGAATGGGAAAATCGGGGTTTTCCGGCATTTCCCCAAAGGTTTGAATAAAAAGCAGTTGAGCATCCAATGCCTTTTCATAAAATTCGATTGCTTCTTTTGCATTTCCATCCATCGTGATGTAAGGAATCAAACGTTTGGACATCTTCAACACAACTCCTTTAATTCGAGGTAATTAGCCCAGCCATTTCTCCTGTATTATATACAAAACTTGTCAAGAAAAACAAATCTGTATTCTTAGCTTTCATGCACCTGAACGCCAAGCTGTTTTAGCTCCTTTATCGCTTCCCTAACGTTACGCTGTGGATGAAGCGCAGAGATCATCTGTGCAGTGATCGGAACGCCGTTGAAAATCTGGCTTACCACCCCTAGAGAAATCGGCAGCTCATAGTAACTTTCAGCCCAATCCTGATATTCCTCCGGTGTAACTATAATTTTCCCCAGCAAAAAGGATGAGCCATCGTCATATTCCTCAGGAATGTTCACGTTGCCCATACGCCACTCCTTATCTCCCGCTTCCCTCCACATACAAAAGGTAACGTCCTCCTTCTCCAGCGCTTCATCTTCTAAAAGCTCCATCATATCATCAGGTACACCGTCGTACATGCCCGGCCAGATCTCATATTCGTCTCTTGCATGAGGACTTACAGGGGATTCGTGGTCAAAACCTTTTAATAGCACAGCTCCACGCGTCCATAGCATATGAATCGTATCTCCAGCGCCGTTGTTCACCTCACCTAGGCACACATCACCAGACCATCCAGACTGCATTCGATACGTGCGCAACCAATCTTCTGGAGACAATATAATATCCAGTGCTGACAGTAGCATCATTCTGTCTTTTAAACCATTCGGCGTTACCTGTGCATCAAGCATCCTATTCTTCATCATTCCTCCACCTTGTCCACGCGTACTAAAATTTCATTTGTCTCTACTTTGTCTTTCAAGCTTCGCTTGCTCAACCACCTGCCGAATGAAAGGTCCCTTGGCTTCGGTATACGCTGCACGGTCATGATTGAATTGGTGAGCCAAATCTTTTTTTAAAGTCTCATACGCTCCCAGGCTCTCAGGATGCGCTTTCAAGTAATCTCTGAACAATAGATGGTTTTCCCAATGCTCTCCTTTATACTTGTAAATATGCAAATGATGGGTCCCAGCTCCCCATTCTCCACGGCGAAAGAAAGCTCGCTCTGGAAAATCAGGCTTATGTACATATTCATATTGAATACCTAGCAAACGCTCTCGCTGTTCGGATTGAATCATCGCCAAATCTTCTACTCCAACCATAATGTCGATAATAGCCTTGGCTCCCAAACCAGGAACGGATGTACTACCGATATGCTCTACGCCGACACACACGTCTCCGAGAGCCTCTATCAATTTGGCCTGTTCTTGTATGTACTCTGCTACCCACTGCGGATTATATTCGGATATCACTACCTGCGCGGACATGAACGCACCTCCATTCATTTTCCAAAAAAATGCCTTCCCAGTGCGCTTGGCACAACTCAGAAGGCATTCTCTTGTTTAAATTATAAATCATTTAGTTGCTTCATCCCTGTTATTTGGCTTCTCAATTACGATCAGACAGGTACTGTCTGGCAAAGGAACCGGCTGACCTTGCTCATCCATGAACTCAACACGACTGGACAGCGCTTCGGCATAGCCCTCCTGCAAATAGTGGCGGCTCAACCGGATAATCGCTTGTGGTCCAAGTGTGTTACGAATACACTCTTCATACTGTGACGGAGTAAAATAACCAAACTGCTCCTGTACCTCATGCACATAGGCTTCCGCCCCCCATGTATAGGTATACAGAAATTCCATTGCATCATTTACCGGCAAAACAGCCTCATGCTCACCTATGCGCTCTATTTCAATGGGGCGACCCGCAAAATCCTGCGCATACCGCAGCAGCCATTCCATTCCGTCCGGCTCCAAAAATCGAATGCGTCTGCGCTGCTCTACTGGTTCGGTCATAATACCGTCACGAATGATAATGCGCCCGCCGGGTGCAAGTACACGGTAGGCGCTATGCAAAGCAGCCTCCACTGTTTGTGAATTGAACCTTTTTCCATCTCGTTCAATGTAGGAATACAGCTCATGAAGAATCGAAGAGAAAATAACCGTATCCATGCTCTCCGTTTCCACATACTCTTCTAATTGAAGCGCATCCCCTTTGATGACATCCCAACGACGGTGCTCCAATTGCTTTTTACGTTTAAGGGCCTCAATCACATTCACAGAAATGTCAAGACCCAACGGCTTCGAGTCCGGTCTTTCTTGCTCGATCAGGTCCAGCAGTACGCCCCCGCCAGGTCCGATATCCAGTATACGGGTTCCAGTCACGTAATCTAGAATGACCCTTTTGAAATCGGCGGTCTGGTTCATATCTGTAAGGTATGTTTCCTCATTGTGAAAGCGATCATAGGCATCGCGCCGTAATCCGAACAGATCAAACAGCAGCAGGACTGCTTTGTCATACAGAGGCGTCTTTTCTGCCTCAATACAAAAGTCGATCAATTTTTCTGCAGCTGATGAAAATACAAAATTAAAAAATACGGTACTTGGCAACTCCTCCTTATGCTCTACGACTACACTCAAATGAGGATTATGCTCCCGTTTCCCTTTTGTGATATCCTGCCAGGACAATGCGCTTAAATATTTTTCTATCATTCTTTTTTTGTATACGTTAATTTTCTTAACACCACGATAGTCATAATACATCGTATTCATAAGCGATTCAAAACTAATATGCCGTACCGTTGCAGGCTGTTCCTGCCCTGTGCCATCCCTCAACGTGAGTAAAAATACCTTAACCAATTCTTGAAGTGAAAAATCCTGCAAAGCTGATTCTACATACCAAAGTGTCCGATTCTCCAGCGGAGCCAGCGCCTTCTCTACATTCAGCTCCCGCTCCAGCTCGGCGTAAGCCTGCTCAAACGGCTCACCTTCATGAATCGAAACCGACCGCAATCTCTCCAGTCGCTCCTTTACACTCCAGACTACAGGGGCGTTATCCCAGGCAATCCAGCCGATTAACTGCTCCACTTCACCGCGTACTTGCTCCCATAATGCAGGATCTACACCAGCGATAATGCATTCGTTCAGTGCTCGTAACACAAGCTCCAATTCCTCCGAGCTCAGCCAGCCTTTACGAGTAATTTCAAGCAGCAGTCGATTTTCCGCAAAAGGTATTTCTCCCCGTATATACTGCCCGATCAATCCATGCGTCTCAATCAGAATCCGGGTCATGCTGTTACGCGGGTATGCAGGGGACTCTGCTTGAGCCTGTCTGACATACAGCTGGGAGGAGCCAATATTATGTACAAATAAATTAATGCCCTCATGCTGCCAGCGTAGCCGTTCGCGGACTGTGCCTCCTTTGGCGGTCTCAGACCATACCAATACATCCTCCAGTAGCTCTTTAACCCAGAATGACAATGGAAGTCCGTCCAAAATAAGCAATGTGCGCTCCACATAATCCAGTACAGGATTAGCATCCTTTAACTCACCTATGGATCGAATGCGCTCCAAATTTACAATACGCTCCTCAGCCGAAACAAGCAGCTTTAGCCAGGTCGGTGTATCCCAGGCCAGATCACTTTCTTTCCTGTAATTAGCAATGGCTTTTAACGATTGT
Organism: Paenibacillus sp. JJ1683; assembly: GCF_053006485.1. Taxonomy (NCBI): domain Bacteria; kingdom Bacillati; phylum Bacillota; class Bacilli; order Caryophanales; family Paenibacillaceae; genus Paenibacillus; species Paenibacillus sp. JJ1683. The sequence goes on along the minus strand of NZ_CM129820.1, from coordinate 2,053,479 downwards.
AACATTTTTCTCACCTCGTGTGATTCGATTCGGTATGCACAGGAGACTTTTGAAAATATCTTGTATACCCTACACTTTACCATACATTTGTAGCTTCCATCTCGTGGAAAATATTAAACATTTGTATCAATTATTCGCTTGACATGTTCTGTGTATCGCATCCCATGATTTAAAGTACCCGTAACTTCGCTCCGTCTCCCAAAAGCAAAAAGATACCTTCCAACCCTAAGGTCGAAGGTATCTTATTACGATTGTTACACGCAGCAAAATTACTTTCCTACGTTGTTTATAAAATTATAGTGTCGCTGTGTGACACGTTAATCATCTAGCATATATTTCGACTGGATTAACCAACAGAAACGCCATCTGGTACCGGGATACCAAAGTCAGGTGTTCCATCCTCATTCCAGTTCAAACGCTGAACACGTGTATGACGATTCGGATCATACAGCGGGTCACCTGTAATTTCCTTGTAATTACGAGCGTGATATACGATAACGTCACTACCATCCTCAGCAACAGTAAAGCTGTTGTGACCAGGTCCGAATTGACCTGTTTCCTCATTCGTGCAGAATACTGGCGCAGGAGACTTTGCCCACGATTTCGGGTCAAGTAAGTTGGCATTCTCGTCTGCCGTTAGCAGACCCATGCAATAATTGTGATCTGTAGCACTAGCTGAATAGCTGATAAAAATCCTTCCGTTCCGTTTCAGAACGGCTGCTCCTTCATTTACCTTAAAACCGATAACTTCCCAGTCATATTCTGGTGTTGAGATCATGACCTGCTCACCACGCAGCGTCCACGGATTGCTCATTTCTGATATATACAAATTGGAATTACCTATGATGTCCGGGTCTTTCTGAGCCCATACATAATATAGAACGCCATTATGCTGGAAGGTTGTCGCATCGAGAGCAAACGTCTCCCAGCGAGTTTTGATCTGTCCCTTTTCCACCCATTCACCTTCCAGCGGATTAGCTGAAGCATTTTCCAGCACAAACATCCGATGGTCGAACAGACCTTCCTTCGTTTCTGTAGTACGAGCTGCTGCAAAATAAATGTACCATTTGTCGTTAATATAATGAATTTCCGGTGCCCAAATGTTCGCGCTTAACGGACCCGTTTCATATTTATGCCACACTGCCACTGGTTCTGCTGTATTCAAGCCTTGAATAGTACGTGCCCGCCGAACCTCAATGCGGTCATACTCTGGCACAGATCCGGTAAAATAATAATACCCATCACTATGCTTGTAAATCCAAGGGTCTGCACGTTGCTCAATGACCGGATTATTAAAAGATACAGGTTGATTCATGGTTTTTCTCTCCTCTATGTGTAATATGTAGTTCATATGATTAATCGGTGATACGTTTTCCCCAGATGGAAATTCCTTTTTCATTCATACCCGTGAAAATTAGAGTATGACGACCGAGCTCCCAGTCCCATGAAGGAAGCAATAGCAATTCCTCCTTTGACCCTTCGGACGCATTGCTCCAATCCATTGTTAGCGTACGTCTACCATCAAAACTCCAGTGACCTTCCAGAGAACCACTGGTTGCCCGCCCTCCAGCTTCCAGACGAAGCGGTTCAGCTTCCACCTGACCGTCTACTTCTTGCCTTATCACGATGCGCTCCCAGTTGCCGGATAATAACCTTTTGGGTATATCCTGTTCCTTTTCGCCCGCATACCGCTCCGGCGATACGACAGGCCAACCATCAGCCGTCCACAATATTTTGCGCACATGCAAGTAAGGCCAGCTTTTATCCGTTTCTCCCCGCGCATGATGAACAATGTAGTAATCGTCTCCGTCCTTCAGCACGGAATTATGACCTGGCGCAACCCAGCCTTCTCCTTCGCTGAAACGATAACCACCCAGCACCTTGTTCCCAATCTCATATTGAGGCAAATAACTGGTATCCGCCATATCATGTCCATTTATATCCACGTACGGACCTGTGATAGAATCCGAGCGAGCTACGCGAACATTGTAGTCCTCGAATAAAGAATCATACGAGACGAACAAGTAGTATTTACGGAACACAGGATTGTACACAATGTACGGTCCTTCCACAGCTCCGTCCTCGGTTGCCCGATCTCTGGCAGCGATATTTTTACCATAGCCTGGCTCTTTGAGCTTTCCAGTCTGCGGATCGAGCGGTGTAATATGAATCCCGCCAAAAAATGATCCGTATACCATCCATAGATTTCCTTCGGCATCCAATACCGGATTAGCATCAATTGCGTTCAGCTTGTCATGCTCATCCGTTTTAATAACCAGCCCCTCATCCTTCCAAGGACCTTCCGGGGAGTTGGATGTCTGCAACCCAATAGCTGATCGTGTGCTGCCAAATGTGGAAGCAGAATAATACATTCGATAGGTATCGCCCATCTTTATAATGTCCGGGGCCCACAGATTCGTTGCTGATGACCATGCCCCCGCTTCCTTTGGAATGCCGGGTAAAGCATATTGAACCCAGCTCCAGTGAATCAGGTCGGTCGATTTGCGCACCATAACACCCGGCCTCAATTCTCCACCTGTCTTTACATCCGTCGAATAGACATAATATCCCTGATCAGTTTTGATAATCGCTGGGTCATGGGCATTGTTAATAGTCCAGCGCTGTTCATCGTCTATCGTACTTTGATCATACAAGTGATCAGGAGGCGGAGCCTGCGGATATACAGGGTCCGGAGTGTTATCCCCACAGCCAGATAGACCCAGCATTAGCAGCATAACCATAACTGTTATTCTCCTCCTTCCTTTACTCAGTACATAGGGTGACTGCGTTACATCATTAACCGAATCGTCCAAGTGCAAGTGTCAATTAACCCTTGACACCAGAAATGGCAACCGACTCAATAATTTGTTTCTGGAAGATTAGGAATATAATCAACACAGGTAACAAGGCTATAATGGAAGCCGCCATAATAAGTGGATAGTCCGTCTGAATGGCATAAGTCGCATTAAAATTCGCGATAACCAGCTGCAATGTCTGCGTTTCTGGTGAGTTCAAGTAAATAATCGGTGCCAAGTAATCGTTCCAAATTCCCATAAACCATAAAATTAGCTGTGCCGCAACTGCCGGCTTAATGAGCGGAAACGTAATCGATGAATAAAGTCGGAAATAAGAGCTTCCGTCAATTTTAGCAGCTTCGATAATAGCATCCGGTACACTGAGCAAATACTGCCGCAAGAAAAAGATCATGACTACATTACCGAACAAGCCGGGAACGATCAGAGGCAACAGCGTATCTATCCAGCCAAGTTTGGAGAACATCATAAACTGTGGAATCATAACTGTTGGGTAAGGAATCATCATGGATGCGATGAGTGCCAAAAACAGTTTATTTTTATGAGGGAATCTCAGCTTTGCGAATGCAAAAGCAGCTACACTAGATGTGAAGGTACCCACAACCGTGACACTTACAGCCACAATCACGCTGTTCTTGATCCCGCTTAATAGAGGACCTGCTTCCCAAATTTCCTTGTACTTACCAAACTGAAACACCTCTGGTATCCATACTGGTGGGAGTGCAAAGACATCCTGCTTTTCTTTTACCGAAGTGGACAACATCCAAAGCAACGGTGCGATCATCGCAATCGCTCCAATCGCCAGTACAATAAAGATAATGATATTGGTAACTTTCGTTTTTTGACTATGGGACATAATCAGCCTCACTCCTTTCCGCGAAAATCAATCCCCATCAAAGGATGATTTTTCATTCATTTTAAATTGAATCAAAGTTACGATAAAAATGAAGATGCCGAGAATCATAGCCATCGCGGAGGCATATCCCATTTGCAGGTTTTTAAATGCCTTATCCCAAATATAGAAGACAATTGAGGCGGATGAGTATTCCGGACCCCCTGTAGGTGTCATAATGTTCATTTCAGTAAAGATTTGCGAACCACCAATAATGTTGGTAACGACCAGGAAGAAGGTTACTGGTTTCACCATTGGCCAAGTGATATTGCGGAACATTTGGAATCCGCTAGCTCCGTCCAGCTCTGCTGCTTCATAATAAGAGCGAGATACGCTTTGCAGCGCAGCCAGATATAGCAACATTGTATATCCGAGACCTTTCCATACAGTCATGAGAATCAGGGCCGGTTTGACTGTGTCCTTATCCATCAGCCAGTTAGGTCCCTTAATACCGAACAATTCAAGGAATTGGTTCACCAAACCATAATCTCCGTTGTAGGCCCAGTTCCACATAATAGAAACGGCAGCCAACGAAGAAATGACCGGAATATAATAGATCACACGAAATGTTGTCGTACCTGGAATCTTGCGATTCAGTCCCAGTGCCAGTAGTAAAGCTAGTACCAGACCAATTGGAATACCCAACATTAAGAAAAGAGTATTGTACATCGATTTGTAAAAGAGTTCATCGCTAAATAAATCCTTAAAATTGTCGAACCCAATAAAGTTCATTTGTCCCAATCCGTCCCAGTCTGTAAAAGAGCCGTATAACGAATAGACAAACGGGAACAACGTAAAGATTAGCAGACCGAGAATAGGTGGAAGAATAAATAAGTATCCATATATCTTCTCTTTGCGGTAGAGATTAGATTTGGTTATCACAGGGCTCACCTCTGTTTCTGATTTGGAATGAAGATGATGTTAGCAGCATGATATTCAGCCACTAACATCATCCTTTTCCCTCTATTTACGCATTATTTCTGTGATTTTTTCTCTTGCTCCACCGCTTTATCCAGCAGTTTCTGCATCTTCGGTTGTTCTTGCTTCACATAATCTGCTGCCGTAATTTTGCCATCCAGCACAGGTTGGATATCTGTGAAGAAAATATCGTACCATTCTGCGTTATACGTATAGTTACCTGGTAATGCACGTCCATAGTCTTTTACGATATCAATAAATTCTTGTTTGTTGTTAGGCTTTGTTTTTGTATCTTTGACCCACTCATCAGCCATATCCAGCAGATTCGGAATCTGTACCTTGGCATCTACGAGCTGCTTCATGCCTTCTTTGGAAGTAGTCAGATAGTTAACCAATTCTACAGCTTCATCTGGATATTTTGTTTTAGAGGAAACACCGATACCCAGAGAACCAATCCATGTTGCCGGTTTGCCAGTCGATCCTGTTGGGAAAGGCAACAAATCATATTCGAATGGCAGTTTTTCAAATGTACTCATATCCCAAGGCCCTACTGGGAAGAACGCCATTTCGCCTTTCATCCAGCGTTGATATGTGTCCAATGTTTGTGATTGTTCAATGCCAGGTGTAATTTTATATTTGTTTTGCATATCAGCAAAGAACTGAAGCGCTTCCGCAAATTTCGGATCGTCAATCGTTACTTTGGTTTTGCTCTCATCCAGCCAATCAGCGCCATTACTCCATACAAAGGCTTGCAATGCCCACTGAACGTTAAAGCCTGTTCCGTACTGATCTGGTTTGCCGTCCCCGTTAGTATCTTTGGTCAGCTCTTGGTTAACCTTGATGAACTCCTCCCATGTATACGGTTTGTCTTTGTCAGGCAATGGAACACCTGCTTTTTCAAACATGGTTTTGTTATAACCCAAGGCGAATGGACCCAAGTCCTTCGGCATACCGTAAATATTTCCTTGACCAGCCATTTTACCGTCATAGCGATACAAATCTACACCGTATTTCCAAATGTTATCCAGATTTATATCCTTGCTCTTCTCAATATAAGGTGTCAGATCCTTCAACACCCCACTGTTAACATAAGCTTTCAAATCTCCAGGGGCATAATAGAAGATATCTGGAAGATTGTTACCTGTAATTGCAGCTCTAAGCTTTGTAGCATATTGGTCTGCTGCCGTCACGACCATTTTAACCTTTACACCAGGATGTTCTTCTTCAAATTTCTTGATAACATCCTTATAAGCCTTCTGCTCATCCGTTCCTCCACGGAACATGAAAGTCAATTCCTTGCTTCCATCGCTACTGGAACTTCCTCCACTACAGCCTGCCAGTGCAGCAACCATCAACAACAGAACAACCATTGTTAGTGCAAAACCTTTTTTCTTTGTCAACGCGACCCCTCCTAAAATTAAAATGAAACCGCATACATTAAGTGTTAAAATAACTTCATACCACTCGGCCTAATCTTTAACTGTGCGGTACACAACCCGTTGTTGATTGCCGCTGTGATTATCATCCCTCTCATGTACCATATAATTAACATTTACCTTTATCAATAATGAATTCGTTTACAAATAAAATATAGCACGCCATTCTACGGTTCGTCAATGCATTTTTCAATCTTTTTAAATAATTATAAAACATAGATTGGAGTAACTTAAAAAGCAAAATTAAATCGTTTTTAAGTATATTTTCGCAATGAATACTAAATAAAATACTTAAATACGATTTATATTATAAAAAACACCTTATTTTAGAACGTCATTTCCTCTCTTCTTCTTTTAGTAAAAAATATTTACAGAAAAGCAGTTTACTTCTTTATGATTTTATTTTAACATAAATCAAAGTAAAAATATAAGCGCTTACATTACATTTTTTATAGATAAGGATGGGCTATAGCTATGATTTATATTAAGAACTTAATGTCGGGGTTAGATATTTTCAAAGCACTGGGCTCGGAAATTCGCATTCAAATTCTTGAGTTACTTGCTGTTCAAGGACAAAGTATGAATGATATTGCGAGCAAGCTAAATTTGAGCAACGGCACCATTACGATGCATATTCGCAAACTGGAAGAATGCGGGCTTGTGGAAATCAATACGGTAAGCGGTAAACACGGGACCCGAAAAATGTGCTATTTAAATAAGGAAAAGCTAATGGTAGATCTGCGCAGCAGAGAACAAAAAAATGTGTATGAGGTAGAAATTCGCATCGGTCATTATAGTAACTACCAGGCGGTTCCTACTTGTGGATTAGTGACCAAAGACAGCATTATCGGCGATTTTGATGATCCACGCTATTTTGCAGATCCCGCGCGACTGGACTCTGAAATGATCTGGATGGCAGAAGGCTTTCTGGAATACCGCATTCCTAACTACTTGAAAGCGAATCAATCCTTTACCGAAATTCAATTTTCCGCAGAGCTGGGATCAGAAGCACCGTGTTATTGTGAGGACTATCCGTCTGATATTTGTTTTCATATAAATGGTATTGCCATCGGTCACTGGACGAGCCCAGGCGATTTTGGAGCTGTTCCCGGGGTTCTCAATCCTGATTGGTGGCCCCCACACTTGAATCAATACGGCATGCTGAAGTTAATTCGCATCAACCAGCATGGAAGCTTCATTGACGGGTGCCGTATATCAGAAGTCACCATAGACGATATTGGACTTGATTACAAAAGCGATATTACACTGCGTTTATCCGTATCTGATCAATCGCAAAACAAAGGAGGACTCACTATTTTTGGTAAAAGATTCGGAAATTTCGGCCAAGATTTGCTTGTGCGCGTGCTTTACGATGTACACGAAGAAAGATAACTCCAACTCCTAATTCGCCACAGATAAAAGGCCGAAGTCTGTATTCATTGAATACATGTCCTCGGCCTAAATCCTAATCTTCACTTAAAGAGATATAAATAAATAGATAAAAGATGATTGCCATCCCAAACACCAGCCAGCTAAAGGACAGCAAATGAAGCTTCTCCCCTGCATGTACTGCCCATCTCCAAAGATCCGCAAAAAGCACCAGCGGTTGCAGCAACACATCCCAGCTATTCCAGCGGGCAAATCTGCCTATATACACACCTATGCTGGCCAGCCATAACATCACAAAAACTACAGCCCATGCAAGCCAACCTGAACAAATCTTCCTCAACATACGATGGATCATCAATACACAAAGGGATGTAAGAAAAAGACCAATTCCAGCGGCCGAAAAGGACGTAAATAAGATTAGCCAAAATTGAGTATTCAACCAAAAACGCGTACCAGGATTCACATCGTACAAACGGAATGCATGTAGTAGTTCGGTCACTAAATAAAGAGCATTTGGCAGAAAAAACAACCATACCCATGCGGCGAAAAATAAAAGAATATTTCTTACTTTTGCATTTCGCAATCTGAATAACGCCACCATGAACAATGAAATAAACACCGGAACCTATGCCAGGAATATATCCCAGTACAGAAATTGATATATTCTCGTCCCGCTTGTGGACTGTAGATACATAATGAGTCCGAAACAGCCCAACGTAGCTACAAGCATCACCCCCAACATACCGGGCAGCTTGTAACCCTTCCTTCTTAACAGCAAACTTCCATCTACCTCCTGCCTAAGAACGCGTATTTACGTCTCTTCAGTTCTCTCTTATAGCGCTTTCACATTTAGAAAGAGGGCTTTTATTTATTCCACGTTTCGTATATCCTCGAACACATGATCTGTTATCGTCAAAGTATCAAAGGTAACATTACACCCCGCCCCTACCGGAGATTGTGCGACAACCCCAACTTTTAGCTGGCTGGGAACATTCATGCCAAAATATCTGGCCAGTTTCCAATGTTGACCATCCGAGGAATAATGAAAGGCAAAGCAATTTCCAGCTCGTGTTACTCGCAAATATGGATTAGAAGCATCCATCGCCCCCGATATACAATCATCGGATGTATCCCGTGTGACCACACTAAGGATCGAGGGGGTATTCTCAAAGTATTCAAAGCATACCTTAGCCCAATGAGTATCATCCGCCATCACCATCAAGCATCCTGAATCATAGGGCTGCTTCATATCGACACGAACCCTCGTCCAGATTGTAAAATCTCCATGTAGGGTGGTATGCAAAAAAGGAGCGGACGATTTGATAACTGCGCCGGACGGATCTCTAAAAAAATCTGCCTGTGAAGGTGCAGAGACTTGTAAAGCCTTGGATTCATCGAAGCTCCATACAGTTGGTTCGTTGATCCACCTCCATCCTTGAGGCAAAACCTTTTCGTTAAAGCCTTCAAATACATTCATATGGACACCATCCCTCTCTAGCCAATATAGTCTTAACACAGTGAAATTTTGGGGCAGAATTCCCCATGATACCACTATATACGTAATCTTCCAGTCGTCAATGATGATGCTTCTGTCTTCCAGAATTATAAAAAAAGACTTGCTATTCTGAAATGTTGTGCTTATAATTACACCTAAATTGATACGGTAACAAATTTCAATGACGAGAACGAGTAAGCTATACAGCGGATTTGCAGAGAGTTGGGGCAGGTGAAAGCCAACATTCCGAGGGTAGCTGAACGCCATCTCTGAGAAGCGGGCTGAACCTGAAGTAAGCTCTGCCGCCTTTCCAGCGTTAACCGGAACACGTATTGATGGATACGTGAACAGAGTGTCATTTCCTATGGAATGAAACTAGGGTGGTAACACGGGTATAAACTCGTCCCTTTTACAGGGGCGGGTTTTTTTGTTTTTCAATAAGGAGGAATCAACATGACAAATGTATCGACAGCAGTATCTATAACTGATTTTTTGACTCCGGCTGTACGGGAAATGCCGCCTTCAGGTATCCGTCGGTTTTTTGAATATAGTGCAGGCAGAAAAGATATCGTATCACTTGGTGTCGGTGAACCGGATTTTATAACCCCTCAACATGTGAGAAAGGCCTGTATCACAGCACTGGAAAATGGTAAAACCTCATACACACCCAATGCAGGTCTCCCTGAGCTTCGCGAGGAAATTGCCGGATATCTGGAGAGCAGCTTCAGTACATCCTATAACCCGGCAGATGAAATCATGGTCACTGTTGGCAGCAGTGAAGCATTGGATTTGGCGCTACGCGCCCTCATCACAACACACGATGAAATACTCATACCAGCACCCTGTTATATTTCGTATTCGCCTATCACGTTTTTGAACGGAGGACATACCGTAACGGTTGAAACGTCTGCCGACCAGCAGTTTAAGCTGACAGCTGAGGCGCTCAAATCCAAGCTGACTCCACGATCCAAAGTGCTTATTCTCTGTTATCCGAACAACCCGACAGGCGGGGTGATGACCTATGAGGATTGGCTACCCATTGCCCGTCTGGTTGAGGAGCATAATCTTATTGTCATATCGGACGAAATTTATGCTGAATTGACCTATGGACAGCAGCATGTAAGTTTCGCTTCTCTGCCAGGAATGAAAGAACGCACCCTGCTCATCAGCGGCTTTTCCAAAGCATTTGCCATGACAGGCTGGAGGGTCGGCTATGTATGCGGTCCGAAAGAATTGATTTCAGCCATGCTGAAAATCCATCAGTATACAGCCATGTGCGCTCCTATTATCGGGCAAATTGCCGCGATTGAATCCCTGCGCAATGGGCTAGAGGAGAAAGATCGTATGATGGAGTCCTATAATCAACGTCGAAAATGGTTCGTTGCCGGCCTATGTCAGACAGGACTTCCATGTCATGAACCAAACGGTACCTTCTATGCTTTTCCTTCCATTGCGCATACAGGGTTAAGCTCCGAACAGTTTGCCAAGCGACTGCTGGAAGAACAAGGAGTTATAACGGTCCCGGGTTCCGCATTTGGCCCAGGCGGCGAAGGCTTTATCCGCTGCTCGTATGCGTCATCGCGTGAACAGTTGGAAATGGCTCTGGAACGCATCAGCGTATTCCTGAAACGCCTGTAAACCCGATTTTCCATAACATGGACTGAACATGAGCATGGGGTGAACATTTACTTCAGCAACTTCTGAATAAGCTTTTTCTGGTGTGTTGGCAAACCTTCCGGCCATTCCCCTACGCGGCAATAACAAATGTCGGAGATTTCAGCGCTTGGTCGAAAGGTACCCGGGATCACCCGGCCTGTAAAAATAAGATCCACACGGTTCGGCAACTGGCCAAACTGGGCTTGCGCCAATGAGGTGATCTCTACCTCCAGCCCGGTTTCTTCCCGGACTTCGCGCCGCAGGGCAATTTCCGGCTGCTCTAGCTCCATCCAGCCGCCGGGAATCCCCCACGGCTGCTTCCGGTATACGTGCTTTAATAGCAGCACTTCCCCGGCCTCATTCGTGAAAATGCCCAGCACAGCAATTAAAAATTTATGTTGTGCCCGGTACACCAAAGCATTTTTCAATCGAGTAAACGGCGTATGCTTATACATGAATACAAGCCAATCCCGCGGGATCTTATTTACCAGCTTAGCCAGCATAACACACCTCCAGTTGAGCACTCTTACATCAACTCATTCGTTGGATTAAGGTAAATGAGGAGCTTAAGTATGTATACTAAAAGATTAATCTTTAGGTGACTATAGCTTACGGCTATATAACTGAGCATTTTCCGCATCAAAACAAACAAAAATAATCTCATTCAACCCAGCATGTTCCTGTACAAAACATGTCACTTCCTGTATAGCAATCTCGGCCGCCTTTTCTTTTGGGAATCGGTAGATGCCTGTGCTAATATTGGGAAAAGCAATGCTGCGTGCATTCAGTTCTAGAGCCAATTGCAGTGTATGACGGTAGCATGTCGCCAATAGTTCTTCTTCCTGATGGTCGCCACCATTCCAGACTGGGCCGACCGTATGAACAACATATTGGGCATCCAGCTTGCCAGCCGTCGTATAAACCGCACCTCCTACTGGACATCCCCCTTGTTTGTTTCTGATACGGACACAATCCTCCAATATAGCCGGACCACCAGCTCTATGAATCGCACCATCTACACCACCGCCACCCAGCAAGCTTGTATTTGCTGCATTGACGATAATATCCGCCTTACAACGGGTAATATCCCCTTGCACCACACGTATGATCACGTTAAATCGTTCAATTTGGGTATCCATTGATCCTCCTTCTCTTCTAAAAACCAGCTTTGTTATATAGCCATCTTATAGTCTCTACAAGCGATTTCTAATATATCGTCATAGGTTTTCAACAGAAAGTGTCTTAGATTTTTCCCCCGTGCACTAGCTATTGTCGCTAATATTGGCGTATCTGTAAGCTCGTCAAAACTGCTACCTTGCGCATACTTCTGCTCAGACATGTCTAGAGCCACATCCAGTTCAATCATATTAAAGTAATAGACTCCTGTAAATATGAGCTCATAGGGTACAAAATCGTCTACTGCTTCCGGCGCTAAACTCCCATTAATCTCTCCCTTCAAAACCAGCTCTTTTTTTACATAATTCATATGAACCTGATCCAAATAGACCGCATCCCGTCCATGCAATTCACCAAGCGGTGTTTGAATAGCTTTTATGTGTGGCATCCAAGTGTTCTCCTGTCCTAAATTATTTTCCATCCAGCAACATAAGTGCGGTCGCAACCGCATGATCCACAAAAGAACGCGCTGGGCGTGACTTCATCATCACAGTTATCCCGATTAACAAAGAGACTAAAGTATGTGCCAAAGCTCGTGCATCCATAGTCACCTCAAGCTCCCCAGATTGAATACCACGTTCGAGGGTCGCCTGAAAGACAGCAGAAAGATACATCTGATGTTCTCTGGTTAAAATTTCAAACCTCTCATCATGAGGGGCTAACTCTACCATTGTATTGATGCAAAAACATCCCTTGTTAGACTCCTTCTCGTACTCTTCCGCCACCACTCCCCCAAAAAAATTGTAAAATGCTTCTTTTACAGATGAACTATTTTGCAGTTTAGCCCTTACACAAGCTGCATGAGATTGCGTATATTTACGCAGCGCAGCTTCGAATAATTGCTTTTTATCCCCAAAGGCAGCATATATGCTGGGGCGTTGTATTCCCATACGGGAGGTCAAATCACTTAAAGACGTGGCCTCGAATCCCTTTTCCCAAAAAACTTGCATCGCTGCATCCAACGCTTGATCTTCATCAAATTCTCGTGGTCGAACCATATTTAACCCCTTCTTTTTGTATCGTTCAGTATATTAAGATTGTATGATCTTCAGAAGCGGCTGTCAAATAAGTACGGGTTAAACTCTTGACAAATCTTATTTACGAGAGTTATATTGACCTAAAATTATTACATACCAATCAGTATATTATACTGATTGGTATGTAAATCACAGAAAGCGACGTGGTATGTGAAAATGAAGACGTCAGAAGAAAAAGCGATACTGCTCCCCCATCAAACGGTAGCCAGCACTGCCGAAATAGCTCCCATTCCGGTCCTATCCCGGTCTGTGGCGCTCTTGTTTGCCATCGCCTGCGGGCTGGCTGTCGCTAACATTTACTATGCACAGCCATTACTGGATGCGCTGGCGCACGAGTTTGGCATTACACACTCATCGGTCGGTATCGTTATTACCGTCACGCAAATTTGTTATGCGTTAGGACTGCTGCTACTCGTCCCGCTTGGCGATCTCTTGAACAGGCGGCGCTTGATTACAGGACAGATGCTGCTATCTGTGCTGGCATTAATCCTGGTTAGCTTTGCCCCTACCCGTACAATACTGCTTATGGGCATGGCAATGGTTGGGCTGCTGGCTGTAGTGACTCAAACACTCGTGGCATTCGCCTCGACCTTGGCTCATCCGACTGAACGCGGGCAGGTCGTAGGACTGGTAACCAGCGGAGTCGTTATCGGCATTTTACTCGCACGAACCGTTGCTGGTGTATTAACTGATCTGGCAGACTGGCGTTCAGTTTACCTTATTTCTGCTATACTTACGCTGTTTATGGCTGTGGCTCTATTGCGAGTACTCCCAAAGAACGAACCCACAAGCGCCACACTCTCCTATACGCAGCTGCTTCGCTCGGTTATCGCACTGTTCGTCCAAGAACGAATTCTGCGTATTCGTGCTGTCCTTGCGCTGCTTATTTTCACAGCGTTCAGCATATTGTGGACTTCGCTTGTATTACCTCTTAGTGCTCCCCCATTGTCTCTTTCACACACTGCAATTGGGGCCTTCGGCCTGGCTGGAGTCGCCGGAGCATTAGCAGCAGCCCAAGCAGGGCGACTTGCTGATCAAGGCTTGGGACAACGAACGACAGGTATCGCACTAGTTGTATTACTGCTGTCCTGGCTACCTATACGCTACACCGAGCATTCTCTATTCGCTTTAACTCTTGGTGTCATTCTTTTGGATTTGGCCGTACAGGCTGTACATGTCACTAACCAGAGCTTGATTTTCAACGTTCGCCCTGAAGCACGGAGCCGACTTACCGCAGGCTACATGATCTTTTATTCCATCGGTAGCGCCACTGGAGCCATTACCTCCACTCACATGTATACCTATGCTGGGTGGAACGGAGTTTGCCTATTGGGGGCGGGTGTCAGTGCTCTGGCTCTCATTTTTTGGGCGATGACTCGACGTTCAACTTGATGGTACATCCATATGGATGGGATCAACGAAAAACCGCCTGGGCCTCAACAACGGCCTAGGCGGTTCTCTTCTATCACTGTAAACCATCACTTGATTGCAATATAAATCAAAACAGGTTCATCTGGATTGCCATACACTTCAAAATCACCTGTGTAGGTCCGCTCCCCTTGTCCCGTCGCGGCCCATGCCCAAATTGTCTGCCATACACGGAAGACAGAAGAAGGTTCATGGGTTGCCTGAAAAATAGCGTAGCGTGCAGCCGGAATTACAAGTTCTTCAAGATCGTCAGGAGCTTGGAAATCCTCAGCCGCTTCCTTTCCGATAAAAAATGTATACTCGCCCAAAGCTCCATTTTCATAGTCAGTATAGCAACCATAGACGGAAGCAAGTCCATGAGGACCTCTGATCCGGCCTGCCACATCCTCACCTACAAAACGTTCCCACATGTTTGGAATGATCCCGTGGGACGTTTGTTCCTTCTGATTATTTGTACGTGCTTTTAGTCCAATTAAATGGATTTCACCTCGGTACTCCTCCCGAATGGGGCCATCAAATTGAAGCTCTGCATCCTCTGAAGATCGCCACCTCTTCAAGTTTGGTAGATAATTACGCAGCATCGAAATCGCCTCTTCTGCCTGCATCCCCTCTTCTACCATGATCGGCACACACTGCTGGATCATTCCCTCCATCGTCAAGTCAGGCTGTACAAATGCACCTTCCTTGTAACAATACTTGCAATACTCATCTGTATTATGATGTTGTGCATCCGTCCCATATTGACCCTCATGCTCCAGTGGCATCCCGCAACTTTGACAAGCTTTATCCATTCTCGTAAATCCCCTTTCGCCAATTCGTATCTGGTATGCCACCAGTATAACGAAACAAACCTGACAACTATGGGTCAGGTTCGTTTTACTTTAGTCTAATAATTATTTTATAATTTCTGTTCTTCTTCATAATTAGACGCAATACGCAACGCCATCTTATAAATCTTGTCTCGCAAATGGGCTGGTTCTTTGACAATCACATCCGGTCCGAGGCTTAAAATAAACCCGTACACCCACGCATCCTCAGGAAACGGGACTGAAACCGTGTAAATCCCTTCCTCCTGCTCGTTCAATGCTTCCACACCAAACCAATCCTCCGCCAGATGTCTTGAGGTGCGGTTAAATTGTAGCGTAAATGGTTGTACAGCGCTGGATGCCGTCATCCGCCCCTCATTCCACGGCAGCACTTCATTAGAAAGATCCCTGCGAGTGAAAGCCGTCTCTGTAACCACAGGCTCATTCATACGGGAAAGCTTGAACAACCGAAATTGCCCCCTGTCGGGACAATACGCATACACAAACCATTGTTGCCCTTTCAGCACAAGCGTATGCGGTTCCACATCCCGTTCTGTTCGGGCTCCTTCCGCATTTCGATAGGTAAAAGCAACCGTACGGGCTTGACTCATTGCCTCTTTTATCTTGATTAATTTGGCTTCCTGGACAGACTGATTTCCCCATCCCGAATGATCGACGATAAACTGTGTGGTACGGACACTAAATTGCTCTTTTTCAGACTCTGGTATAATGCTTTCAAATTTATGAAGTAACCGGGATACGTTGGGACCGCCCAACGACGAGGACAAACTCTGCAAGCCCATCACAATGTCCTTGATATCATGATCCGTCAACATACTACGATCCAGGCGATATCCTTCCATCAGGCCGATTCCTCCACCTGCTCCCTGAAAAGTTACTACTGGGATACCAGCCAGACTAATCGCTTCAATATCTCTATAAATCGTCCGAATCGAAACCTCATACAAATCAGCGAGTTCTTTTGCTTGTATTCTATTTCTTTTCAGCAGCAAAATGACGATAGAAAGCAATCGATCAATTTTCATGTTTTCAAAACCTTTCACCCTTAATAAAAATAAACCATGAGTTCCTCATCATACCCCTGACCTTGATATTCCAAAGCGTTCTTTTCAATACCATAGGTTTTAAACCCCAATTTCCTATAAAGCTCGATAGCTGCTTGATTGGCAGCCACCACACTCAGATTGATTTGTTTCAATCCTTCCACTTTTCTACCTCGACTGATAACTTCCAATAAAAGTTTCTTAGCGATCCCCTGACCTCGGTAAATCGGTGGTACATAAACTCCCCAAATCGCACCTTTATGCTGTGTCTTTATTTTGTGTTCTCTTCTAAATCCGGTCATACCAGCGAGCTGATGATCCTTTGTAAATGCACCAAGTATGTAATGGTCTCTCTTATTTTGTATTTGCTTCACTACATCAGCTAACGAAACTTGTACAGCTTCCTCGTAGGAGGTTCCAAAAGCTTCGGGGTTCATTTTTAAGGCTTCCAGTCTTAAATTCCAATATACTTCAGCGTCTGCTGGCTCTATGTTCCTGATTATGATCATGACTTCCCGTCCCTCCAAATGTTTCCCTCCATCTTACTCTATCTCTTATTTAAATTGAATCTATCATGCCTAGATTAAAATAACCTCAGATGCTAGATCCAGTCGGATAGAGCACCTGAGGTTCAAAACTCATTACGTATTATGACTCATAGCGTTTCAGCACAATGACCGCATTATGACCTCCAAAGCCGAAAGAATTAGATAACCCAATATTTAGTGGAGCCTTGCGTGCTTCGTTAGGTACATAATCCAGATCGCAAGCAGGGTCGGGATTATCCAGATGCATCGTTGGCGGAATGATACCTTCCCGAAGACTTTGAACAAGCGCAATTGCTTCGACACCGCCTGCGGCTCCTAGCATATGACCTAGCATGGACTTATTCGCGGTAACCGGTATCTGATAGGCATATTCACCAAATAGCTTGTGGATCGCCAAGGTCTCAGCAATATCCCCTACAGCCGTACTCGTTGCATGGGCACTGATCACATCCACTTCTTCAGGGGAGATGCGAGCCGAATGAAGGGCAGCTTTCATTGCTAGGTAAGCTCCGGTTCCTTCAGGATGCGGTGCAACCATATGATAGGCATCCGAACTCGCTCCATAACCGATGACCTCACCATAGATTTCCGCCCCACGCCGGGTAGCGTGCTCCAGCGACTCCAGTACCAGGATACCCGCTCCTTCGCTCATGACGAAGCCGTCACGATCCTGATCGAACGGTCGGCTTGCTGTAGAAGGCTCCTCGTTACGTGTTGACAAGGCAGTTGCATTAGCGAAGCTTGCCAAGGCCAATCGGGACACTGCTGCTTCAGCTCCGCCGGCAAAAATGACATCTGCATCTCCTGTACGAATGGTCCGAAACGCCTCCCCAATTGCAGTGTTCCCAATAGAACAAGCCGTTACAGGTGAAAGCGTAGGACCCATCGCTCCGAACGCGATACTTATTTGTGCAGCAGCCATATTCGAGATCATCATAGGTACCAGCGTTGGGCTAACTCTACCCGGACCACGATGTAACAGCACGTCCACATTATCTACCAACGAATCCAAACCGCCGACTCCTGACCCCACATAGACACCTACACGCTCCAGATCAGTGTGATCCAGTTCCAGACCAGAATCCTTGAGCGCTTGCTCTGCCGCATATAATGCAAACTGGGTAAATCGATCCATTCGTCTGGCATCCTTACGGCCCCACTGCTTTTCTGCATCAAAATCCTGTACCAGTCCAGCAATTTGTGCTTTTAAATCGGACACATCAAATGAATCTATTTTACGTATACCTGAATTGCCTTCCAGCAAATTGTTCCACAGCGTGCCTACTTCATTGCCCAATGGCGAAACGACACCCATACCTGTTATCACTACTCTTTGCATAAGCTATTCATTCCTCCTGCTCGATGGCTTACTTATAATCCTCATTTTACCCTCGTCTTATCCTATTACAAGTGTTTGTTTATCCTGGTATAATGAACACTACTATAGTAAGCGCCTAATTACTTCAGATACACTCATCGAATGGAGAGAAAATATCTAATGAAAACGGAAGCACGTCTGGAAGCACTATCTGTTTTTCTGAAAACAAAAAGGGCCCGCCTCCATCCGCATATGGTTGGTCTTCCCCCTGGATCACGTCGCAGAACACCAGGTTTACGCAGAGAAGAAGTCGCTCAACTAGCAGGTGTCAGTACAACCTGGTATACCTGGCTGGAGCAGGGGCGGGATATTAAGGTCTCTGCCTCCGTGCTGGATGCTATTGCTGCTGCCTTGCAGTTGAACACGGATGAGCGTAAATATTTGTACGATTTAGCGCTGGAAGCCGGGTCTCATAACCTTCCTGCTCCTGAAGAACAAGCGATCATTTCTCCATCTTTGCAAAAGATCGTACAAGAGTTGCACTACTGTCCTGCTATTATTTCAGATCGGCGCTGCCATATTGTCGGCTGGAATGAAGCTGCTGCTCATGTTTTTATGGATTTTGCCGAACTACCACATGAGCAGCGAAATATGATCGAACTGCTATTTACCAAAAAGGAGTTTAAAAGTCTGGCTGTGAATTGGGAACACTTTGTAAAGGGGTTTCTTGCTATATTCCGCGCTTATTACGGGCAATACGTGACAGACCCCTGGTATGCTCAGTTTATACAAAACATGAGTCAGGCCTACCCAGAGTTTAACGAGCTTTGGAATCAGAGTGAGGTAAGCTCCGCTCCAGAAGTGCTCATTGAATTTCGTCATGCTAAGGCTGGCAAAATGTTATTTGACCTGACTTCCCTTCAGGTACAAGGCAGTGTCGATCTCCGTTGCAGCATATACACCCCCAATGCGCAAACTTCTACGGAAAGTAAACTCCAAAAGTTAATGGAAGGCAGCTAAAGGATTTTATCCCTCCTGTTATGAAGATATCTTTTTCCGTCCATACTACATCTACGATCTGTGCAAAATAGATGTCATATATGTGACAGAGCCAAGAGCTTCAACGGTGCTACTACTAGGAGGGAGGGAATCATCATGAAAGCCAAACCGACAAGTTCCCAGCACGCACAAAGCCAAGCACCATTGCCTGTTCCGATACAATTTGACCGCAGCTGGCAGGACGAGCTGGACCAACGCCTGCACAAGGGAGGTCCTTGGGGAGATTGGGATCTGTATCAGCTGGCAATCGAGGCGGAAAAGGCCAAGCTGGTGCCGAGCTTTGATGAGCTTCAATGTCTTCAGCATTTGCAAGACCTCACTCCACTGCCCCATCAACTCGATACCGCTCGAAAGGTACTGTTTGAGATGTCTGGACGTGCCATTCTTGCCGATGAGGTCGGCCTAGGCAAAACGATTGAAGCCGGAATGATCCTTAAGGAATATCTGGTTCGCGGGCTGGCTTCCAAAGTGCTTATTCTTGTACCCGCTTCTCTGGTTCTGCAATGGGTGCGTGAGCTGAATAGCAAATTCGGCATTCCCGCAGTCGCCCAGAAAAAAGCGTATTCCTGGTCTTCCGAGGTCGTCGTGGCCTCTATGGATACGGCCAAACGGGAGCCACATAGTAACATCCTGCTAGATACCGATTATGACCTGCTCATTATTGACGAGGCTCATAAGCTGAAGAATAAAAAAACATCCAACTACCAGTTCATTATGAAGTTGCGTAAAAAATATTGTTTGCTCCTGACAGCCACACCTGTACAAAACGATCTATCTGAGCTGTTTAATCTGATCACGTTACTCAAGCCCGGTCAATTGGGAAGACAAGGCGATTTTTCAGCCAACTTTGTTGTAGATAAACGTCTGCCCAAAAATGAAGACCAGCTCAAGGATGAGCTGTCTAAAGTCATGATCCGCAATCGTCGTGGAGAAGGTCCGGTTCAATTCACTAAACGAAATGTTTCCAACATTCACTTGGAACTCTCGCCAGAAGAGCAAGCGCTGTACGATGGGGTGACCTCTTTTGTCAAAGAACAATATCAGGCGAATGGCGGAAATTTAAGTAGCATGCTGTCTCTCGTTACCCTTCAACGGGAGGTGTGCAGTAGCCGGGACGCTGTGTTCGTCACGCTGGTCAATTTGTCCAAAAAGATGGCTCCTGACTCTCCCCTACGCGATCGTGTTTGGGACTTGGTCGCACACATTAAAGCGATCAAGGCCAATTCCAAAGCAGAAAAAGCACTGGAGCTCATCCGGAAGATGAACGAAAAAGTGATTATTTTTACAGAATATCGGGCCACACAGGAGTATTTACTAAACTATTTCCGGGATCGCGGACTGTCTGCTGTTCCTTACCGAGGCGGTATGAACCGGGGCCGCAAAGATTGGATGATGGATCTGTTCCGTGGTCGCATTCAGGTCATGATTGCTACTGAGGCAGGCGGTGAAGGCATTAATCTGCAATTTTGTCACCACATGATTAACTTCGATTTGCCGTGGAATCCCATGCGCGTGGAACAGCGGATTGGACGGGTGCATCGACTTGGACAGAAGCATGACGTAAATATCTTCAACCTATCCACTACCGGAACGATTGAAGAGCATATCCTGCACCTTCTGCATGAAAAGATTAATATGTTTGAGATGGTCATTGGCGGATTGGACGTTATTCTGGAAAAGTTTGAGAAAAAAGAATCCATTGAAAAGAGTTTATATAAAATCATGCTTGAGTCCAGTAGTGATGATGAGATTCGTAGAAAAATGCAAAAGTTGGGCCACTCGCTGGATTCCATCAAACAAGAAATAGCACAAATACGCACAGACCCGTCAGTCTCTCCAAATGTAGTAACCGATAAGTCACCTGGAACAAAACAGCTTAAAGGACGGCTAACAGGAGTAAGCTCAAGTGTTACCGAGGATTTGTTAGGCTTAGCAGGTGATGCAGTTCCTCCAACCAAAGCTCGACGCAGTGTGAAAGGGGGGCGCTAGCCTTGACTATGAATGCACAGCAAGTCCAGCGTTTTGTCCACACTTATCTGGAATCTACTGGGTGCAGCATCATTGAGAGGTCTCCCCACCATGTAACTGTCAAGCTGTCTCCAGAGGCAGATAAAGCCTTGACAAATCGCCCCTACTATTGGGGATACGTAGAGCGTACTGGCGTTCCAGCGCAAACCATGTCCTTCACATTCATCTTTGATGGGGAAGCCTATCGGACAGAACAGGAACGTTTAGCGGATCAGACGCCACCAGCTCCTGTAGCTGGCAACGCAGCACAAGATCAGGTCATGGGGCGTTACTTCGGTCATGTACCGACGTTACCGCAATTAGGGCCTGGTCGCATTATGCAGGAGGAGCTCCGATACGGAAGCCGTCGGCTGCATCAAATTTTTGAAGCTGCTCGGGATGGAGGAAAATATGTTTATTTGTTCGAGCAGCCGGATGCCCGTCAGTTGTCTGCCCGTTCTCCTGTAGTCTATGAAGCTTGGCTCAGCGTCTGCTACAAGATTGAGTTTGCCTGCGATTTGAAGCGCGAGGAACTTCATTGGCTAGGTATTTCACTCAAAAGTGGCACTATTGTAGCTAATTTTGGCGCTATGCTCGAAACCCGGCAGCTCAGCCCGCTGCTGGCAGGCAATATGCATGTACAGCCAGCGCAGCTATCTGTCCCTGAGGCTTCCACCTCGCTTGAAAGCTATCTCACCGAACAGCTCCGACAGCAAGATTATGATTGGGCTGAGCAGGCGAAGGAACGACTGCGCGAGGAGCTAGAGGTTATTGACCACTACTACGAAGATCTAATCAAGGAACAGAAAGAGGAAGAGGATAAAAAAGAATCCGTATTAGAGCAGCATCAAGCCCGTCGTAAAGAAATGGTTTGGCAATATGAGCCAAAGGTACTCGTATCCGCCATTAACTGCGGCATATTTCATCTGCGGTAACTGATATCTCACGCTCCTTCGCAGGTTAGTTGCAGACATGTCGTCAAGTTGTAACATCTTGCTTCAGCCTACATCAGTTTCTGCTGCTGCAAACACAAGCATAGTCTAACCTGTCTCCTATGTATCGACAGCAAAAAGCGAACCTGGATACGACATTTGCGCCGACAGAGTGCAGCAGTCTTTTCATCGGACAAGCTGTATGCTAGTTAAAAAAGAATGCCTCCGTCGGCAAGCCATCCGACAGAAAGGTGGATTCCATTGAAAAAAAATCATTCCGGGCATTATAGCGTAGGTATGATCGCAGCTGTGCTGATCGGCCTGTCCGCAGTCTGTCCGTTCGCTTCCATTCATGCGGCTCCCTCAGCCGTTCAAGAAAGCAATGTAAGCTCAGCACCCAACTACAACGAAAGCTCCCATGTTCCTCCAATGGAATCCAGGAGCCCTTCTACTTCTTCCACATCCCCGGGTGACGTTTCATCAAAGCCTCCTACTCAGCAGCAAGGGGTGCCTGAGGACGTGAAACGGGCAGCGAGCGATACCGTACAATCTCTATCGTCGCAAGCCCCTTTTGCTTCGTGGAAAGACGCCGAGCTCAGCTACCATCCGCTCGGACCTGGAACCCATAGCTGGCTTGTTCAAGTGAACCATGCAGGAGAATACATTGGCTACCTGATTATCGGATCAGACTCAAACGGCTCTTATCAACTCAACGAATACGGGAATGGGCCAGGCGGACCTTATAGTATGGATATACTTCGCCAATCCCTGAAGTCGCTCACAGAAACCGAATTTTCTTCTATCGACAAGCTACAAATTACACCTATGTATGAGGAACCTCTATTAGCCTACTGGCAGGTACGTTCCTCTACGGGTAGCCAAATATGTATTGATGCGGTTACTGGCGATCCGCTACCTGCAGAAGTAACAGATGGGAGCTGGAAACATAAGCTTCAGAACAACGCGATTTCTTCATCTATACCCTTTTTGAAAACTCAGGCCCAAGCAGTTACTGTCTCGTCTGATCCTTTCGATCCCTATGAGGATCTGGGCTGGCTCCAACCTAAGCAAAAACTTTCCATTCATGACACAGACCAATTTATGGACGCGCTAAGTAATTCACCACGTATGATTTTTTCAGCCACAAGCATCAATTTTGCCTTTGGGGGACCCTTATCCATTAGCGGGTTTCAAGCTTGGGTATCTACAGATCATCCGTCCGAACCCATTTTATATGCATTAACCTACCACGATGGTCTTTCCCGATTTGTGCCCCTAAAACAACTGTTGCCTCATGGTCAATTTTACCGTTTGGTATCTTAGTAATTTTAGGACCATTAAAAATAATTCGAAATTATCCCTAAACAACATAAAAAGAGACCTCAAATGGCATACCCATGCCTCTTGTGGTCTCTTTGGCGTGTTTAACGTTGCTCTCTTCGCCCTCTGCGTGTGGATTTTATCCACATTTTTAGAGCGAGAGGCAACATTCCAAACCATTTGCTTACCCACGGCTCCTTGGCTTGTTTTTGGCTGCGTCGAACATCGCGCGGCGTTTCCATATAACGCACAATCCGCTCTGTAATATACGTCACCAGTTCGTCACTCTTCGCCATCCTCCATGACCTCCTTCATCTGACCTAACATTTCCGATCACCGTATCTTGGAAATACCAAATTACACGTTAGGTTCAGATACCACTAGCTTGCACAGTTTTCAGCAGCTCTAACCCTTGCGGGATAACTATGCATGGTTTCCCTTAAATGGAACATACTATCTTCAATATAACAGTTTCCTCAAGGCTTATTGTTATATTTGAAGACAGCTACGCTACTTTAGGTTTGACGTCTGTTATGCATGGTTTTCAGTAAACAATCAATTCGTCCATTGGAGGAATAGAACGTGTTGAATAAAAAGTTAAAGAAGATGTGCCTGGCCGGGCTGGGGTTAAGTTTTTGCCTCCTTTGTAGTGCTGTATTTACCCCGTTTGCTTATGCAACTACTCAGCCTGAAGAGAAAAGCACCGAAATAAACAAGCATACAGAACCCCCGTTTAACCGGTCCTATCACGCTTTTGCCAAACCCGTGGTCCTGATAGATGTAGGTCATGGTGGTGTGGATGGTGGAGCAAGTCACAAAGGACTTCTGGAAAAAGATATCAATCTTGCTATTGCTCAAAAACTATACTTGATCTTACGTTCCCAGGGTTACCCTGCTGTCCTGAATCGGGACAAGGACTACGCACTGAGTGATGATAACCGTTGGTTGCAGTCCAAATCGCGGCATCTTAAAGATCTCGCCCAACGTAAAAGCCTGACAGAGCAACTGCCTACTTCTTTGGTTGTCAGTCTGCATGTCAATTGGACCAAACGTGCCGAAAAACGCGGACCCATTGTGCTGTATCAGGATGAAGGCAGCAGCTATCTGTTAGCTGAACGGATTCAGCATTCATTAAACCGCTTATTTTGCATGAATAGACAAACCATATATGGAAAACCCTTTTATCTTCTGAATAAAATCCAACATCCCGCTGTAATAGTGGAAACCGGATTTATCAGCAACGAGCAGGACAGAGCCATGCTTTCCGGGGATCACGGTCAAAAAAGGATTGCTGAAGCTATTGCCGAAGGCATTATTGCGCATCTGACGGCATGGTAGTATTCGTGGCTGGGTCTCCTGTCCATCCCCATACATCACGCACCAGATCGCTAATACCGACAAATTGTGCATGCTCCTTTAATTTAGGGACCGATGAATGAAGCCCTGAGGAGGTATACATGCCGGACACGCCGACATGTCCAATCGTTACACAGGTGTCGTGCTCTGCCAACCATTCGACCACTTTACTAAGTTGCCGATTCACATGAGCGAGTGTATGAACATCATCCAAAAAAACATCATTTCGCACCGGTGGCATTCCCTTTTTAGCGGCAAGTTCAGGCACCACTGACCAATAATTAGTACGGCTATCAACAAAAAATAGTCCATATTCCTTACAAACATCAAGAACGACGGACATAATGCGCTTGTCTGAGGTGACCTTGGAGCCCATATGGTTGTTCATTCCTATGGCATAAGGAACATCCTTAATTGCTGCTGTCACCTTGGCGCGTACTTCTTCATCCGTCATATTAGCCTTGATTGCTCCAGGTCCAAGCCATTCAGGCTTGCCCTGCTTGGGCTCCATTGGAAGATGGACGATAACATCATGACCACGCTTATGCGCTTCCATAGCGTCCTGTTTGGTTGTTGGCAGGAAGGGCATGACAGCAACGGTGATTTTGACGGGTAAATTTAGAATCTCCTCGGTACCTTTCATATTGTTCCCTAAATCATCAATAATGACAGCAACCCTTTTTTGCTGCTGGTTCTGCTGGTCTATTGCTTCGGCAACAGCAGTTTTACAGATCATAAATAACATACAGACTGAAATACAAAGCACTACAATTATTTGCATTCTAGATCTTGCATGGTGTGCAAGCGCATAAGACGAATCCTTCCGGCTGCGTGATGCTTTTAAAGCCTTTTTTATGATATTTCTCATGTGCAGCTTCCGTCGTGTACTCATTTGCGGGTCAGCCTCCTTCTCTGTCCCTTCATTGTGTGAGTAAAACCGTTTAAATATGTACAAGGCAGATCTGAGATATAATCTCTGATCTGCCTTGAAGTGCGCATAATAACGTATATTAAAGCCGATTACCAGTTTTTGTCGATAAATTCATCACGACCGGATTGGGCTCGATCTTCCTTATAATGTTTCACATTCTTCTTGTGATAATCCTGATGATAATCCTCTGCCGGATAAAAAATCGAAGCCGGAAGAATCTCCGTTACAATTGGCTTATCAAAGCGTCCGCTTTGTACCAACTGTTCCTTGGATTGCTGTGCAAGCTCACGTTGCTGCTCCGTATGATAAAAAATGGCAGGTTTATATTGTGTGCCTCGGTCCTGAAATTGACCTTCTCCGTCGGTAGGATCTGTTTGCGGCCAATACAATTCAAGTAGCTTTTCATAAGGAAACAGCTCAGGATCAAACGTAATCTGCACCACCTCATAGTGCCCTGTTGTTCCTGTTTTAACCTGTTCGTAGGTCGGATCGGAAATCGCCCCTCCAGTATAGCCTGAGACAATACTATGAATCCCCGGCTGCTCCTCAAACGGAGTCACCATACACCAGAAGCACCCACCTGCAAAAGTTGCTTTCTCCATCCAACCTTTCAATAGCTTCATCATAAAACGTGTTACTTTCTATCATATCTTAAAAATTGAACTTATAAAAGAATTGCTCAAGGACTTGAATAAAATTCAAGTCCTTACATTGTCCTTCCTGGGAAATCTGCAATAACTCCGAAACATAAGAAAAGGCTTATAAAACTGCTACGAGAGCAATTCTATAAACCTTTTCTAAATGGATGCGGTCGAGAGGACTCGAACCTCCACGGGGGGTTAGCCCACACGGACCTGAACCGTGCGCGTCTGCCAATTCCGCCACGACCGCATATATATTTGTCGTCTATTTCAAAAGAATCAATCTTTCTTAGCGACAAGATAGATCATACCATGCTCAAATAAAGTTGTCAAACCTTTTATTTTTCTTTATTTATTCTTGATAAAAAAGGAATAATACGATAATATAAGAACATAAGTTCCTATGAACTTATGTTCTTTCACTTCGATGACTATGAATTATCATCACATTTCCCTAAGGCGGTGAATGGTAATGATCTCTTCAGATACTACTCAGCATCCATGCTCTCTTGTGAAAAGTTATCTGCTCCTTACCTTTATTCAAAAAGTATTTGAGCGTGACAGTCTAATTCTTGAGGAAAGCGGCGTGCTGAAAACCCCTGATCTTTATGTCGAAATGGTTAACGCAGGAATAGATCGTACCGGAATCCTGCTATCTGAAATCAAACATGAATTTAAGAAGTATCACATTCGTGTTCTAGACATCCAACAAAACCACTCCGGCGTTCACGCCACCTATATATATAAAGGCGTCAAAGAACAGTTCCGTATGCCTATGTCCGCATTCCGCAAAGAAATGTATGAACGAATGCGAGCTTATTTGGGGCTCCCTACCTCTTTGCCTCATACGGCAGCTCTACCTTTACCAGAGAAATATCGCCCCGAATTACCCAATAACTCAACCCCCAAACCCCTACGCGTTGTTGGGCGAAGTTGGGTTGCATCCTCTTCTGCCTACAAGCATAAATCCCCTCGCCCTGCTGCTTTTGCTGCAAGTAAAAGAGCATAATCCCCGCACTACACGCAAAAAGAAGCTTCCGCAGGCACTAACTGTGCTCGGAAGCTTCTTTTCATAACCATCATTTGTTGAGATCAATCTATGTCCGCTATTACGATTATAAGTTATCTGTATGAATGATTCGCTTTAATGTAACGCCTTCTGTACACGGGTAACCCCTTGACTTAGAGCATGTCCTCCACCAACTGCAGCAGCTACAGCAACGGTCTCCATAATCTCCTGATCACTGGCTCCTTTGGAGCGCGCCTCATTCACATGATAAAACGTACACACCTCATTGTTGGCAAATAAGCCAATACCTAGCGCAATCAGTTGCTTGGTTTTTTCATCTAAACTGCCGGCTTGAAAGCATTCTCCGGTAAAGCGATGATAGGCATGAACTACCTCGGGCAACTTATCTTCCAAATGGCTGATTTGATCCTTGTATGCATGTACTTTTTCGTCCATAACCGTCATTGACACAGCACGCCCTCTCTGTTGAGTTTTCCTTCATTACTGTGTCCGATTTAGAGTTTCTGTATGCCTAATGAAACACCCGTTTTTTAGCCAATCCCCCATTGGGAACTCGTTTCTTAATCCAGATCTATCGGATTGTGTCGCGGCTCGCTGAACGGCTGATATGTATAGCTGCGATCCAACTTGACCACACGTCGATTCTGGCGGCGAATAAGCACCTGTTCATCATCCCATGCCAGTACAATGCCAACCACATCGTTGGACTCCAATCCATCGCGTACGACGCGTACCTTTTCACCAGAAAGTCGATAAGCATCCAATTCTTCGTCCATTATCATTCATGTCCCCTCCTTGTCCATTTTTTTCAACACAACGGCCATAATTTTATATGCATGAAAAAGTTTAAAAAGAGACCTAAACGAATCATTTAGGTCTCTTTCCGCTTACTACTTATATGGATTGCCAACAGAGCAACAAATTATCCCGACTGATTTACACTGTGATCATGTTCTTTTGTATCGTTCTTCTCGTACCAGAAGTCCAGCACTTGTGCAGACAACACTCGCTGTTCTACATACTCCACTTGGTGAGCAGTAAATTCTTCTTTCCAAGAGAAAGACAATTCTTCGCATAGGTTAACCAATGTCAGCAACTCAGACCAGGCCACATAGCGTTTATACCAAAAAAACTGAGGATGTTCAATCATATAGGGATACAAATCGTCGAATTCCGTATGCTTACAATCCAAGGCGCGTTCAAAATGCACTTTAGCCGCTGCCAGTTTTTCCAGAAAAAACTGTTCGGTCAATTGTTCATTCCCCATGTTGCTGCCTCCTCTCCCAAACCTTATATATATTATAAGCGAAATTGATGCTCATGCAAAGGTTATTATTAGAAATAAGGATCCGAAGCTTCGAATTGTTACTATTCAGCAAACTCTATCTTACCGTCAGCCAATGACGAAATTTTAACCAATGATTCTACACGAATGCCCTGCTCACGAATGGTTCTCGCTCCGGCCTGAAACATTTTTTCAACCGCAACTCCGAATCCAACCAACTCCGCTCCGGAGCGTTGAATAATTTTAACCATGCCTCGTGCCGCATCGCCATTAGCGATAATATCATCAATGAACAAGACACGATCATGCTCATGAATAAATTGACGAGACAACATAATATCTGTGACAATCCCTTTTGTAAACGAAGGTACACGCTCACACAGCGCATCTGGATCAGCTAATAAAGTCTTTTTACGACGAGCAAATACCAACGGTACACCCAACTCCAACGCTGTCGCAAACCCGATGGCAATGCCTGAGGATTCCACGGTCACTACTCTGGTGATCTTCTCTTCCCGGAAACGGGCTGCGAACTCTCGTCCCATTTCCATTGTCAGCTCTGGATCAACCTGGTGATTAAGCAATCCATCCAGCTTTAGTACCTGATCTGACGCAATCACACCTTCATTTAAAATTCGTTTCTTTAGTACTTCCATTCCATGACCTCCCACGGCATTCCTATGCGGTAAAAGTACCATACTTCACCCGTCGCTTTCAAGCTATAGCCTGTTTTCCATGCATTCATGTGATATTTTTTTTACGTTTGTTCCAGAACCATGCGGTGATTCCTCCCAAAACGATTAAAAGAATAACGATAAGGCCCACCCGATGAGTCACCTTCTCCATCAGCTTAGCCACCTGTTCCCAGTGCATGCCCACCGCATGCCCGATCCCCAAAAATGTACCACACCACAGCAACGCTCCTGCTGACGCATAGCCGATATAGCGAAAAACACCTAGACGGGTTGTACCTGCCAGATAGGATGACACATGTCTCAAGCCGGGGACAAAATATCCGAACAAAATTCCCCAGGTACCATAGCGCCCGAACCAATTTTCGGAAGAAGCAATCCTGGAGGGCGTAAGCCTCACCCATTTACCGTATCGGTGCAATAGTGGTTTGCCCAGCAGACGACCTAATGTGTAGCTAAGCATCATGCCTGTCATACTACCGAAAAATGTGACTGCCAGCGCAGCAATAAAGTTGTAGTGTCCTTGAGACACGAGCCCGCCAAAGGCGATCATTAGCACTTCGTCGGGTATCGGCATACCAGCTACTCCAAGGGCAAGCAAGCCGAACATTGCCAAATATCCGTATTCCAGTATCCATGCAAGGATTTGACCCATAAATTACGCTCCCGTCAAGCTATTCATTAAATGCAGTATAATTATTTTCAGTCTCATCCAGTCATGTCCTATTTCAGTTGAACATAGTTTGTATTATATGCTCACTGCAGCGTTATTCAAGCAGGCAAGGGGGGACTGGGAATGAAACGTAATATTCATGTTTTTCAGATTGCTTTTACATACATTGGTACAATCGTCGGTGCCGGCTTCGCTACCGGACAAGAAATATTGCAATTCTTTACGCAATATGGACGTTGGGCTACAATCACGATTATGCTGTCCACACTCATATTTGTATGGTTGGGTACGAAAATGATGCTGATCGCTCATGATATTTCAGCCCGCTCCTACGAGGATCTGAACAAGCACCTTTTTGGTGCCAATGCCGGAAAATGGATCAGCATATTCACACTTATTGTGCTGATTGGCGTGAACAGCGTCATGCTGGCAGGAGCCGGCTCTGTTTTTGTGGAGCACCTTCACCTGCACTACCAGACTGGACTGCTCATTACACTAATCGGAACTTACTTGCTGCTGAATAAAGGTATTAAAGCGATTTTGCATATGAACACCATTGTTGTCCCGCTGATGATCACTATATCTCTTTTGCTCGTTCACAGTACCCTTTCCATGCCCAATCCGCAAAGCTTTATTACGAATACGACAGACCACAGTGTGCTACGCACATGGATATCTCCGCTCCTGTACACGTCCTTCAATCTGGCTATGGCTCAGGCCGTGCTTGTCCCTCTAGGCAGCCAAACTTTCTCCCGTAAAACGATCCGCTGGGGCGGTGTTTTGGGCGGAATTGGTGTTGGCTTTATGCTGATGGCTGCACATTTTGTCATGTCAGCGCAAATGCCAGGCATTCAGCAATTTGAAATCCCTATGGGAAGCATTGCTTACCGTCTAGGCGCCCTTGTTGAAATCATATACATTCTACTCATTTTCATGGAGATCTTCAGTACCTTTGTGGCCGACATTTATGGAGTCAGTCTACAAATTCGTCAGCATGTCCAAATTTCGCCCAAGCTCATTACATTATTCATTATGCTCACCTGTTTTTTAATCAGTCAGTTCGGCTTCAGCTCACTGTTATCTGTGCTTTATCCTATTTTTGGAATGCTCAGTCTGATGTGGGTCAGTAAACTGATCTTAGCAGGACGCGGAAGACCTTTCCGCTCCTCACGTCCTCGCTCCAGCTTTCGGCATTCTGATTCCAAACCAGGTGATACCCGTCATGGTTAGTGCGGAAATTTCAAATACATTTTCTTCAGTTCGTTAACAGCACGACTTAATGAATAGCTTGATTTAGCCTTGTCGCAGGCAGATCTAGCCAGTTCATAACGATAGGCAGGGTCAGCGATGACCTTTTCTAATGCGTCTGCCAGTGCCTTCGGATTATCGGGTGGCACGAGCAGACCATTTACCCCATTTTCAATCTGCTCCGGTATTCCCCCTACTTCTGTACCTACCAATGCCAGACAGCTCAATGCCGCTTCTGCAAATACGGAGCCAAAGGCCTCCGCCCGCGAAGGCAATACAAATACATCAAAGAAAGGCATAAACTCTTCCGGGTGAAGAGTATATCCATAAAAAATCGTCTCATGGTATATATCTAGCTGTCGCGCCATCTCTTCCATCTCAGGCCGAATCGGACCATCACCAATGATATGAAGTACAAATTCCTGATTTCTTTTTTTCAGCTCAGCGCAAGCCTGTAATAGAATATCAAGTCCTTTGGCGGGAACAAGTCGGCAAACGGTTATAAGCTGTGTCACTTCATTTTCGTGAGGAATGGGCTTAAATCGCTTCTCATCATATCCATTTGGAATAACCACAACATCTTGCGGATGCTGTACATAAGGTGTTAAGTAATGCTGAAAGGATTGCGATACTGCTATCAGGCGATCCGCCTTCTGCTCCATTTCTCGGTACAGTGACACTAAGAATTGGTGTTCAGGCCCGTTCTCCTCTATTTTCCCGTTCAGAATTAACTCCTTCTCATAGGAAGAGTGAATCGTCTGTACGAGCGGGGTATCAGGAAATACGTTTTTCATAGCTAGCCCGGCAATCGGATGATGAGCATGAATAAGGTCAAAGGGCTTCTGAATACGAAGCCGAGTCCACCACAAATAATCACGGTACGTCTGAATATATTTTTGAACGATAGGATATTGCTCATATCTCGTCCAGTCGAAGGTATCAAAGATTACTTCGTCCCTACCCTTGTTACGAATCCGTTTAGGGATTGAAAATAACTCCATTTCCCAACGGGGGGACGTAAATCGCTCTTGCAAATATGGAATCATGGATGAAACGCCTCCCGGTTGCTCGGGTGGGAAAAAGAGAGCCTGTAGCAATTTCATGAGTGCTTCCCCTTTCAAGCATTAAACTGCCCGGAACACAGGATATATGTATAGGTTTCCGGATTTTCTGAAAGATGATATATTGAGAATAAATGTTAGGCACAAAAGAAAATTATAACATTTTAACTGGAATAAATCCTGTCTATTGTATCGGAACGATATCGTCCGTTCAATAGATAGATTAATTTTACAAATGGAGTCGGTGATGTTGACGTTGTTGTCCTTATTGGGAACCTTGGGCTCCCCATCTCTGGCCGGGGCCATAAGTGCAGCCTGCGGTTTGTATATTATACTCATGATGGCGCTAATGTGCGTGATCATATATAGCAGACAACGAAAAAAAGCCTATATCCTTTTTTCGGTTGCCGCTATTTTTATTATGACATATGAAGCGATGAATCTCTATTCGGCAGGCGGCGGCCAAATGCAACTGCAGGGAATCGTGTGGAAAAATGCTTTGGAGGCGTTTGCCTTCGTGCTCATCAATGCCGCTGTATTTCAGCTTTACCGAAAGCTAAAGCTTATGGAAAAATGGGTCTTGCTGTTGCTGGCTGCGTTATTAATACTGCCGGTAATGGCTTGGACTTTAGGTTTGCTGCCTACTTGGATTAGCCCAGTGAAGTTGGTTGGATTCACTTTGTTTTATCGAGTGTTAGTGCTTATATTAAGCCTTCTGTTCATCACCCCGCGAATCGGACAGCCAAAGAAATTTATGGCAGGCCTATTCACTTATCTGCTCTGGCTTGGTTTTCTCTGGCTGCGAATTGACATCCCTGAAGAAGCAGACGGATCAAACACAATCCTGTGGATGTCATTTTTACCATTGCTGTACTACACTACGTTATTTGTCATCCTGTTTGAACGGATTGTGGAGCTACTCCAAAGGATTTATCGTTCTTCCATTACCGATGGCCTGACAGGACTGTATAACCGTAAATATTTTTCGGGGCGACTACGACGATATATGGACCAGGGAATCCGCGTGTCGGTCATTTTTTGCGATATTGACAATTTCAAAAAGCTGAATGATACGCAGGGCCATGCTCGTGCGGATGAAGTTCTCAAGCAGGTGGCACAGATTATGGAGGACGAACTGGATGAAATCGGGCTGACCGGACGATACGGTGGCGAGGAACTGGTCGCAATGGTTGTGGATCGTCGGGCCAAGGTGGCGCTGGTCGCAGAACGAATCCGCGAACGTGTTGCTGAGGAAAGCATCGTCACTATCAGTGTCGGACACAGTACTGTGAAGAAGGAAATGAACCCGGATGAACTCGTCAAACAGGCCGATCAAGCCATGTACATATCCAAAACGACAGGTAAAAACAAGGTTACAGCTTATAAGGCAGCGGAAGTGAAACAAAATCGGGCAGCACGCGCACAATAATTCGCAAATTACGATTTGTTATCGAAGACTGCCTATGAATACTGCTCTGTCTAATTGTCTATATCCTAAAATGACGCACAGGAATCTCGTACGAGTCTGTGCGTCATTTATATTTAATCTTACCATCAAGCTTCTGATGTTGCGGAAACTATATCACGGCCGATCAATGCCAGTTCTTCGCTAGTCAGCTCTCGATAGCTGCCCAGTGGAAGCTGATCATCCAGCTTCAATGGCCCCATGGCTGTTCTTTTCAAGTAGGTCACTTTTTTACCAACCGCCTCGAACATGCGCTTCACTTGGTGAAACTTACCTTCATGGATTACAAGCGAAATATAGGAAATGACTTCCCCATCTGCCTGATGCGGCTGTTCATGCCGAAGAATCGTCAACTGCGCGGGAAGGGTGACATACCCATCGTCCAGTTCCACTCCTGCTGTAAATTGAAGGATATCCTCCTCCGTGACAAGTCCCAACACCGTAGCTTCATACGTTTTGGGGACATGACGCCTCGGAGATAGTAGTTCGTGCGCCAGCTTGCCATCGTTGGTCAATAACAATAGGCCTTCTGTATCTTTATCTAGCCGCCCTACTGGAAAAGGCTCGAAATGTCGTTCCTCCGCACTCAGCAAATCCAGCACCGTTCGTTCCCTCGTATCTTCGGTTGCAGATATAACACCTGGGGGCTTGTGCAGCATAATGTAAATATACTCTCTAAAAACAACAAGTTCGCCGTTCACTTCAATTTGATCTTGATATGGATGAACCTGTAAGCCGCTATCCTTGATGATCCGTCCGTTTACTGTGATCATACCTTGCTTTACCTGTCTCTTGATATCACTACGGGAACCATAGCCCATATGGGTTAAAATTTTGTCCAAACGCTGAGTTTGTCTTCCTTTTCCACTCATACCGATGTCCACCTCCAGCCTGTAGGATATTCATTTTTAAGCATGCCATCCTGCCATTTGCCCCACCCGGCCGAATAACCATCAATACACACGAGAGTATAGCCCTTGGGTTGGACTTCATTCCGAAGCTCCATTCTCTCAACAGGGATGGACAAGGTTTCACCTTTTAAATACCGGATGGCTTCAGCGTCCGAGCTGGAAAGGTTGATGCTTCTAACCGCCTCAAAAGGGCGCAAAGCCACCGCCAGTGGATGTGAAGGTACAAAACGACCATTCTTATCGGTTCCCATAAACCAACCCGGACGTACCACCTTAAGCCCGTCCAAACGATGTGATGCCAGCGGCGACTGATAAATTCGATCTCCGTAGACCACCGTGTAGCCTGCAAATGAAACCTCCAACTGCTCCTGAACAAATTGATGATAAGATTCCAACACATCATGCGGGGAGCGTACAGCAGATTTTGCATTTTCTTTGCCCATACGTGACTTGTTACCATCAAAGCCGCGCGTGGTCTTTCCTTTGCCTGACTTTCCGCCCATTCCTTTTCCGGTTCGTTTAGGCTCATCAGTCGTGCGCCTTCCTTGGACACTTGGGAGCAGCGCTTCCTTGACGGGCAAATGTTGCTTCTTGTGCGAATATGCTGCTTCTATTTTTAATATTCTTTCATTCTTGTTCGTATATGGAGCCAGTTCCCCTGACTCAGTGTGATCTGCTGTCGAAGTGACACGACCACCACCCTGATGCTGCAATATGGCGATAAAATGCCCTTCACCCTCTACAAGATGCGGCCATAGGCGTGCTGTACCTCGCAGTTCCGGATGTGCCGATGCAATCTCTTCATTCATCCATTCCGGGTGGCCTGGTGCAAAACCTGCTTCCGAAGGAACAGGGACTACGTTAAAATCGGGATGAGCCTCCAGAAATTCCGCAATCATTCCTTCATTTTCTTCCGGGGCAAAGGTGCAGGTCGAATAGACAATTCTTCCCCCATCGCTCAGCATCGAGGCCGCTACACGCAAAATGTCCCGTTGCATGACCACACATTTTTCTACCGAGTGTGTCTCCCATTGTTTGGCCATATCTTCATCCTTACGGAACATACCTTCACCCGAACAAGGTGCGTCAATTAAAATTTTGTTGAAGAAATGAGGAAAAGCATCTGCGATACGATCCGGGCTTTCATTCAATACCACGGCATTGCGCACACCGTACAGTTCCACATTTTTAGCTAGCGCCTTGGTTCGATCGGCGCTAATATCATTGGTCACCAGTACGCCACTTCCTTGCAGTTTGGCTGCGATTTGGGTTGATTTCCCCCCCGGTGCAGCGCACAAGTCCAAAACAGCTTCACCCTGAGCTATATTGAGCAGTTCAACCGGAGACATCGCACTTGGTTCCTGTACATAGTACAACCCAGCATGATAGTAAGGGTGAAGTCCAGGCTTAGTGCCGTGCGGAATGTAAAAACCTGTGGGGCACCACGGAATCGGCCGCAGTTCGAACGGAGAACGTTCCTTAAAGCCCTCTACTGGAATTTTTAATGTATTGACGCGAATCCCGGCATGGGGCGTGTGGTCATAGGCAGCCATAAAAGCCTCAAATTCATCACCGAGCAGTTGTTCCATGCGCTTTACAAATGCTGTGGGGAGCTGTACACCCATAATCGTAATCATCCTGTCCTGTTAAAATAAATTTTATTGTACCATAATCAACCTGTTATCCGGCAATATCTGTGTGATTTACAAACTTTCACTACAAGCTGTAATGTTGTATAATAATGAGGTTCATAGTTACATATTTTAGATTTTGATAGGAGAGATTCCATTGAACGCACAAAAATCCAACAAAAAAAAGCTTATCCCTGTCATTGGCTTTTTTGTTGTGCTTGTCATTTTGCTTGGAGTGCTGCTCGCTTTAAACTCGGGCACTAAAAACAAGCTGTACGGCGTTTCCACAGCCTCGTTAAATCCTGCTACCCAGGAACTGCTAAATGATCCGAACTATCAGCAAATTATTAAGCCAGAAGATTTACAAAGTAAAATTGACAAAAAGGAAAGCTTTTTCGTCTATCATTTCGCTTCCGACTGTGTTCACTGCCGTGCCACTACTCCCAAGCTCATGCCTTTGAGCAAGCAGGAGAATATCACGATGCACGAATTTAACCTACGTGAGTATGAGGCTGGCTGGGACAAGTACAAGATTGAGTATACTCCCACGCTTGTTTATTACGAAAAAGGCGTGGAAAAGGAACGTATGGTTGGTGGATTGAAGGAAAGTCCTTCAGACAACGGATACACACTCGACGATTTCAAAACCTTCTTTGAGAAATATAAAAAGAACGCGACCTCTTAGACAAATCTCCTCACGTCTGACAATGATAAAGCAGCCCGATCCCTATAAAACGGATCGGGCTGCTCGTTTATTATGCGCTACAACATCAAGGCGCATCCTTCGTTTCCACCGTAGCTGAGCGTAAGCTGCCAGCAGCCTGTCTTCGCCTAATCGAAGCTTCCAGCGCCTGCTGACGCTGCTCATGCTTTTCGCCACGCCGAGGACCTCTCTGCTGAGGGACGTTGACCGGAACGGACAACGCTGCCTTCTCCACGGCCCGACGCAGCCCAGGTTCGATGATTTCAATCGTCAAGTCCCGATAAATCGGCGGTTGACGATGAAGCTCTTCCGAACCTTCCATAACAGCTTCAGCAAGCTGCCGGGCGCAAGCGCGCGCCTCGTCTACCAGCTTCGCCATATTAATACCCAGCGCCTGCGAAGAAGCATGTTCCAACCTGTGTACCGCACTGTCCAGCATCATGTATCCACCACGATAGTTACCATTGCGAAAATGATACAGTCCTACAGCAACTTGCAGCAAACCTTTATATACAGGGTCTCGGTCCAGCTTAAGCCACAGCTCTTCCAGTACCTCATGACATTCAAAGTAATCCCGATCCCGATTGAAGTATACCAAATAAGTCACGTACAACGGTTCATAGGAAGGGTTCACCATTTAAAACTCATCCCTGTCTTCTTCCTTAGTTGAAGCTTCCAGCATCTCCTTGACCTCATCATGCAGCTGCTTGATTCCTTCCATGTCGTGCCGCTCCCACAGTTCATTAAATCTGCGCTGCGCCTCAATCGTTTCACTAATTTTATGGTAGAAATACAGACGATGCATGCCTGTTAGGACTTTGGATACGATATTGGCTTCATCCTCAAACTTCTTCTGCGCTTCCAATATTTCAAGGCGGATGGAAGACATTTCATTATCCAGCACAAAGGCTGCCTCAGCCGCTTTTTTCAACCGGGCTCGCATATCATCCGGTAAGCTCTCACGATACTTATAGCTAAGAGAATGCTCTATGGTTGCCCAAAAATTCATAGCCAACGTACGGATTTGAATTTCGGCTAGTACGATCTTTAACCCCACTGCTGTCTGAACCGGGTACTCCACAATCATATGAAAGCTGCGATAGCCGCTATCTTTATAATTGGTGATATAGTCCTTTTCATACAATACCGTCAAATCCTTACGTCTTCGAATATATTCGGCTACCCGCCGGATATCCTCTACGAATTGACACATAATGCGAATGCCGGCGATATCCTCGATCCCCGTCTCCAGCTGATCAGGTGGAACCTGTAATCTCTTCGCCTTATCGAGGATGCTGGATATTTTTTTAACCCGTCCAGTTACGAATTCGATAGGAGCGTATTCCTCGCGCTTTTTCAGCTCCGCACGCATTGTTTTGAACTTGACCTTAAGCTCTTCCACCGCCTGATCGTATGGCAGTAAAAATGTTCCCCAGTCTCTTCCGTCCATCCCCGTACCTCCTGTCTCTTCCGACAACACTTTTTTATCTGTGAGCTGCACCAACAGCCTCGGTAATATGTCTAAAGCCGTCCTTTCGAAGCAACTCACGCAGACCGGCATGTATAGCCCGGTTTACTTCCGGCCCCTCATAGATCAATGCTGTATAAATTTCAATCAGGCTAGCGCCTGCTTTAATTTTGTCATAGGCATCACGACTGGTAAAAATACCGCCTGATCCAATAATAGGCAGCTTCCCTTCCGTCTGGCGGTACACCCGTCCAATGACCTCTGTGGAACGGTCACGTAGCGGCTTACCACTCAATCCTCCGGTTTCACTTGCATTCCGATGCGTCAGACCAGTTCTGGATATCGTCGTGTTCGTTGCAATAATGCCGTCCACTCCGCTAGCTGCAATCGCATCCGTCATATATTCCAATTCCTCGTCCGATACATCCGGCGCAATTTTGACCAGTACAGACTTGGCTTTACCATACTTTGTCGCCTGAACTCCCATCTCTGCCCGAACCGCTTCCAGTAATGACTTCAGTTCACTGCCATGCTGGAGTTTTCGTAAATCCGGAGTATTGGGTGAACTAATGTTCACTACAAAGAAGTCCGCATACGGATACAGTGCGGAAATACACTTCTCATAGTCCTTATGGGCATCCTCATTTGGCGTGACTTTATTTTTGCCGATATTAACAGCAACCGGTACAGGTCGATGTTTAAGGGTAGCCAAACGTTGGGCCATGCTCTCAGCACCCAGATTGTTAAAGCCCATCCGATTGACTAATGCCTCATCGGGAGGCAGTCGAAACAAACGGGGCTGATCATTGCCGGGCTGTCCGACAGGTGTCACCGTGCCTACTTCCATAAAACCAAAACCGATGGAAGAAAAACCGGCAACCGCTTCAGCATTTTTATCCAGTCCCGCAGCCAGTCCAATCGGGTTGGGAAAATGAATGCCAAACAGGTCAACGGCAAGATCCTCCGTTTCCTTGACTCCATACATCCCTCGCAACGTCGCCGCACCACCAGGAAGTGAGCCAGCATGTTTTAAGCCGTCAATGACTACATGATGGGCCCTCTCTGGACTCATTTTGAAAAAAACAGGTTTCGCGATCCTTCGATACAACACGATTCATCCACTCCGTTCTATGCCCTTGCACAATCCTAAAAAAACATCTCTACAAAATAGTTTAGCTTTTTCCATACCAAAAAGAAAGTAATTTGCGAGGTCCAACATCAGAACAATTCAGTTGTCATGGAGATGTCATTGAAAATGTATAATCAAACCATTTACAATGGACATAGTAAGACAGGATCTTAGCCCGCAAGAAAAGAGGGATGCTGATATGAAGACCAAGCGTAAACCGCCCAGTCTGCAAAAGAAAAAGGATGAGGTGAACAAGAAAGCGATCGTATGGACCGCTATCAGCTTTGTTCTACTCATCATTGTGATTGTTCTGGTCATTGTTTTAGCACAAGCAGGAAATCGTTAATCAACAAGTAACAGCGGCACCACAACGTTAATTTAGCCAGTGATAGGTTTTGCGGGGATTCGTCTGGTCGTGCTGCGGCTCACTCGTAAATCGGGAACCAGGTACAAGCACTTGATCAGGCAGTCCCCCGTTACCAATGACCACCTCCGTACCTGAAGGTACGAATGCAAACAATTCCTCCACGTCTTCCTTCCCCATGCGGACACAACCCAGTGACTCATTTTTGCCGATACTGTCTGGCTCGTTCGTACCATGGATAGCATAATTCGTTGCAGACAGTTGCATACCACGGCTACCAAACTCACCGTTGGATTTGCCGTTCGGATTTACGACTTTATCGGTAATCACAAATTTCCCTTCCGGTGTTCTTTCTCCGCCCAAACCGATGGGATAATTGCGAATAAGTATATTGCCGCTCACCAATGCTAGCCTGTGCTTGGATTTGTCTATCACAATTCGTAGCGGTTGCCCCAGAAAAGGACGCCCGTGCAATGACGATGCCAGCAATAGACTTTTCTCAGCCGCTGCGCCAGTGTTCTGATCTTTCCCTGTTCCCTGTCCTGGAGAAGCAAGTAAAGTGCGCATAGGTGTAAAAGCCTTCTTCATCCCGTCAGTCGTACCGTACATCGTGTTATCGGGAAAATCTCGGGTTAGTTCCTCAAGACTCTGGGGAAGACGTTGATGCTGCGAGCGAAAAGCACGCATGGCGCTATTCAGCACAGCCAGCTCTTCCTGTCCGGCAGCCCATTTTAGACCTGTTATGCGGAGGGTTTCACTATCTGATGGCTTGCAAGCACATGCAGCGGCGTCGTAAGACTGAACAGCTAATCCGCCGTTTCCCTTGTTCTGTACACTAAGTAACGGCTTCATGCCTTCTCTCCAGATCAGCCACGCCCCGCTCTGCTCCATGCCCAGCACCGTGGTCTTGGACGGCATTTGACTCGTCTTTGCCAACATATCCGTAAGCGCTGTTCCAGCCCCACTTCCTTGCCTGGCTTGAGCCGTAAACACACCACCAACATAAGTCTCACCGTTCTGCGCCCTCTCCTTTGGATCTGCAGTAGCCACTTTTGCAACTTCGGCATGATCAATCGCTGCGTCCTCAGTTCCGGATGGAACGGATGCGCTCTCAGGTAAAGTGCTCGGTGAATTGGCTGAAGGGACCCAGATGAGCAGAAGTACCATTAACGCAGTTAGAAGGTGGCGTGTTCGAGCGGTTCTCCGCTCCTTCTCCTTAGACATCTGAACCAGTTTATCCTGATATTCCATCCATACGTCTGCCGGAATCTGTTTATGCTCAAAGGCTTCGAACACTTCCCCTGCACGATTGAAGCAATAATTTGCTTTGCCCTCCTGGCCGCTGCTTTCATACTCTTTACCGAGTAAATACCAGGCCATTTTATTATCAGGGTGCTTTTTTACATACGATTTAAGATGAGGCGAATGGTCCATCGGATCCTCCTGATCGTGTAATCTTGCTTACTATTATGTATATCGGTCACAATAGGTCTGATGGACAGCACATAAAAAAAACAGCACCGCCAGCATACTTTCACCGTTATACGGCGAAGGGTACTGGCGGTGCTATGCCTGTCCAAAAAACTTACACTTAACCTTCTTTATTAAAAGGTTCGTCTGCAACTTTAATGGAATCTGTAGGGCAACCGTCGCAAGCATCCTGCATATCATCAAACAGGTCTTCCGAGATCGCCTTGATGCCTTGGTTTGCATCCCCTTCAAAGATCACTTCAGCCAAACCTTCATCATCATAATCATAGATGTCTGGTGCTGTAGCGCCGCAGGCTCCGCAAGCAATGCATGTATCTTTTTCTACCCAAGTGTATTTAGCCATAACTTTTCTCTTCCTCCTATACAATCGAACAAACCAGCTTTTGCATTCTATTCACATATTAATACAAACCCAATATTATTACAAATTATTTTCCTTTATCCTTCATGCAAAAAACGCTTATAGCGTGTGTTACTGATACAACAATAATCCTCCCCGAAGTTCACTCTGGAGTGGGTAGATTGTCTTTTTGCAGCGAAGTTCCGCGCAACTTGGAATTACGAAGAAGTAACGAAGGATCATCTCCCAGCATCCCCGCAGTCAAAATCGCATTTTCACCAAACTTATCGCGCAGCGCATCCATCGTTTTCAGTAAACTTTCTTTTTTAGGCTGGTCCTGGTATTCAAATAGATCTAATTGAACAGCCGCTTCCTCCTTAGGAATGAGCTGTTGCAGCGTAATCCCCAACAAACGCACCGGCTTATCCTCTCCCCAATGGCGACGATATAATGCACAAGCTTCCTTATATATGTCTTCTGCACTTTCCGTAGGCGTACTCCTGACTTGAGAACGCGTAAAGGT
Organism: Paenibacillus sp. JJ1683; assembly: GCF_053006485.1. NCBI lineage: Bacteria > Bacillati > Bacillota > Bacilli > Caryophanales > Paenibacillaceae > Paenibacillus > Paenibacillus sp. JJ1683. The sequence goes on along the minus strand of NZ_CM129820.1, from coordinate 2,011,243 downwards.
CTTCATATCCGGGGTCCGAATCGTCAGTTGAATACCTCCTGCCAGCATACCGTGCCGTCGAAGCCGCCGGGCTACCTGATCACTAATGTTAAGCAGTACCCTTTGGGCTTCTTCGAGCTTTACTACATCCATAGGCAAGGTGGTGGTGTGCCCGATGGATTTGTTTGGCTCCCGCTCAGTGCTGACTGGAGAATGATTAATTCCGTTTGCCGCCAATTTTAACCAAGAACCCGTTACACCAAATATGCTAACCAGCATGTGTTCATCTGCCTTAGCCAGTTGCCCAATGGTACGAATGTTCATTTGTAGAAGCTTGTCTGCCGTTTTTCGGCCCACACCAAACAACTGCCCACATGGAAGGTTCCACAAAATGTTGGGTACATCACGCAAACGTAGAACAGATATCCCGCGTGGCTTTTTCAGATCAGAGGCCATTTTGGCCAGTAGTTTGTTGGGCGCTACCCCAATTGAACAAGGCAAGCCTAGCTCTTCTTCTACTCTACGCTGGATTTCCTCGGCAATATCCAAAGGTGTTCCAAACTGCTTGGAACCGGAAATATCTAGATAACATTCATCAATTGAAGTTGCTTCCAGCATAGGCGTATACGAGTAAGCAATACTCATAAATGCTTTGGAATAACGACGGTATAAATGAAAATCAGGCTGTATTACGATGAGCTGCGGACAAATCCGGCGAGCCTGCTGAACAACCATCCCTGTTGAAATGCCCAATCGTCGTGCTTCATAAGAGCAGGTTACAATTACACCCTTGCGCAGCTCACTGCTGCCTGCCACTGCGGTAGGCAATCCTTTATATTTTTCCGGCTCCTCCGCTGCATGAACGGAACAATAAAATGCGTTCATATCCACATGCAGAATAACTCGTCCACCAACCGGATAATAAGCACTGACATCTTTCATGCTCAACCCTTCTTTTTAACTGTAATTCACTCGTTAGATCAGGAATATGTCCTTTGATTTTATACTTGGGTTACCCTTGAATGCTATTCCTATTTTACATAAAAAATATAGGTTTTGTGTTCAAAAAAGATAATTATATATTACATTTGAAGTCATTAGTTGTTATAATCGACTATCATACGAACACGACAAACTAACGCTTTCCTGTTTTTAAGCGTTAAACAACTAAATTAATGTGCTTAAAAAAGCAGAGCATCACCAATCTGAGCAATCTGCGAAGGAGGAGTCCCTCATGTCCACCGCTATTTCTATCTTTGACACAACGCTGCGAGACGGCACTCAAGGAGAAGGAATTAGCTTGTCTGCTGATGACAAATTGAAAATCGCCAAAAAACTCGATGATCTCGGTGTTCACTATATTGAAGGCGGGATTCCCGGGAGCAACAGCAAGGATATCGAATTTTTCAAACGGGTACAAGAGCTGGGGCTTCAGGCAAAAATTGTCGCCTTCGGCAGCACGCGCCGCAAAGATAGCATCGCAGCGCAAGATGTCAATCTGCAACGGATTCTGGAATCCGGCGCTCAGGCCGCTACTCTAGTCGGTAAATCATGGGATTTTCATGTACACACTGCTTTACAGACAACATTGGAGGAAAATCTGTCTATGATTTACGACTCCATCGCCTTTTTAAAGCAAGGGGGCATGGAGGTTATTTTTGATGCCGAGCATTTTTTTGACGGATATAAAAACAACCCCGAGTATGCACTCGCCGTTATGAAAAAAGCTGAGGAAGCAGGCGCGGATTGGCTCGTGATGTGTGATACCAACGGCGGTACCCTGCCACATGAAATACAGGAAATTGTTACTACGCTGCAAAGCCAGGTAACGAAGTCACAGTTGGGCATTCATACACACAATGATTGCGAATTGGCAGTAGCCAACTCACTCAGTGCAATTCAAGCAGGCGCAAGGCAGGTCCAAGGTACCATCAATGGCTATGGTGAACGATGTGGTAACGCCAACTTATGCTCCGTCATTCCGAACTTGCAGCTCAAGCTGGGCTACGACTGTCTAGATCCCGAGAAGCTAAAACAACTCCACAATACGGCTCGCTTTGTGAGTGAAGTCGCCAACGTCAATCTGCCTGTAAACCAGCCTTATGTTGGCAATGCTGCTTTTGCCCATAAGGGAGGCATTCACGTGTCAGCTATTCTGCGCGACTCACGAACCTATGAGCACATCGCTCCCGAACTGGTGGGGAACAAGCAGCGGGTCTTGGTCTCCGAATTGGCCGGACAAAGCAACGTTGTGTCCAAGGCGCAAGAACTGGGCATCACCCTTGATCCGTCCAGTGATGAGGCACGTGGTGTCATTAGTCGTATCAAGGAGCTTGAGCATCAGGGATATCAGTTTGAAGGCGCGGATGCTTCGCTGGAATTGCTTATTCGTGAAGCTGGCGGTGAAGTAAAGGAAATGTTCTCATTTGAATCCTTTAAAGTGCTAGTGGAAAAAACAGCGGGCCGATCGGTCGTCTCCGAGGCCTTCTTAAAGTTGAATGTTGCAGGGACAAGTGTCTATACCGCAGCTGAAGGGAATGGTCCTGTCAATGCACTTGATAACGCACTCCGCAAGGCTCTTTCTCAATATTTCCCAGCCTTGCGGGACATGCATTTGGCTGACTATAAGGTGCGTGTGCTTGACGAAAAAGACGCCACTGCCGCCAAGGTACGCGTGCTCATTGAGTCCAAAAATTACGAGGACGTCTGGAGTAACGTAGGTGTATCTGAAAATGTTATTGAAGCGAGCTGGGAAGCTCTCTTGGACAGCTTCCGTTACGCATTGCTGGAAGCACCAACTCCAAAAAATGAACAAACAGAGCTTACTCATCACGGTTTAGTTAACCACTAATCAAGTACAAGCATGAGCTAATAAAGTGACTTTGGCGGTCTAATCGGCCCCTAAAGTCACTTTATTTTTTGAAGAGCTTCTATTTTACCCTCCAATTCCCGTTCACTGAGCATGCCGATTATGATTTCTCGTACCTGTCCATGATGGTCAATCATTACATGAGTTGGAAAAGCCGCTCCTCCAAATTGTTCAAAAAATGCTCCTTGTTCATCCAGTAAAATGGGGAATCGGAGGGCCAAAGAACGGGAAAACTTCTGCACATCCTCTAATCGATCATAGCGGGTTACATTGATGCCATACACATCTACAGCATGTTTGTATTTACTATACAATTCATTCAGCATAGGCGCTTCTAATCGGCACGGATCGCACCACGAAGCCCAAAAGCTAATGATCATCGCTTTATTTCGCGGAGCCCCTACATCGTAGGACTTTCCGTTTAACCCCTTTAAAATCATAGAAGGAAGCTGTTGTCCAAGTTTGATTCTTTTCATTACCTCTGCCGCATCTGATTCAGTCCCTACATTCTTCTCTATTTCAAGCTCTTTTTCACCCTTGTATTTTTCTTCCAACCGTGCATTTCTCACGGGAAGGCTTGCTGCATTGACTGTGTTTGCAATAATTCCCCATGAAGCCCCAACCATAACCAATACCATTATTGCTCTGATGAAAAGAAATCTTTTCAAAGTCTTATCACCTATCTTTCATCTAAATGACCTTTATCCTTCCCCATAGGATGCCCATACTGCTCCCACCTCTAACCTTCTACAATCTGAACAGGACACAAAAAAAACAGCAAACCCACGAAAATCGCGAACTTGCTGTTATTATGTGAGGTCAGATGTTATGCCTTGTACTGATCAGGCATGGCTTAAATGCGCGTAGATATCTGCCAAATTGGTCACATTACGCTTCAGCATTTCCTGAACATACGCCACCCATAGCTTAGCGGTCATCTTCGCATCCTCTAACGCATGATGCCGCCCTTCAATCGGAATGGATTGATAGGCCAACAATTCATCCAAACTATAGGTTTGGTGTTGCTGTGGCTCCAGCCATTTGGCGAGCATCATTGTGTCTAGTACACGGTGAGTTAACTGAACTTTAGATGTTTTCCATAGCGCAGCATTTAAAAAGGCCTTATCATGAGCGCTAGCATGCGCTACAAGCACCCGTCCACCTACAAAGGACATAAAGTCATGCAGTCCATTCATAAGCGGCGGAGCTTCATCCGTCATTTCCCGGGTAATCCCAGTTAGCTCAGTGATGTGTTTAGGAATCTCAGTCCGCGGATTAACAAGCGTATAAAACTGCTCTTTTTCCATAATCACATCCCCGACTACCCGAATCGCTCCGAACGATAAAATCTCATCTCCATGCTGTGCCGAAAATCCTGTTGTCTCCAGATCAAAAACTACCGTCTCCAAACGCTCCAGCGGGGTACGCAATACTTCAGAACGCCGTTGTTCCCGTGTTAAGGACCGAATAAACGCCATCTTCTGAGCCGTAGGAGCCCCCATTACAGATGCGATTGCCGACGGTACCCCTCCTCTGCGGAGAGCACTCCAGAAGCCACCTCCCTGCGCCGGTTCCTTCATGACCTTCTCCCTTCCATAAATCGCAGCTGCCTTTGCAACGCACGATGCAGCCGTCGTACTGTCGAAAGAGCCTCGCGCAACTCATGCCAGCCTTTCCCTTGCTTCAGCGGCTTGACAGCCAAATAGCCATTACTGAGAAGCAACCCACCCTTCTCCTTTACCGGAGTAGCCATTCGAAGCTGAAGCGCGACCCGAAAGGCTCGCTCGCAAGCATCAAGTAAAGGCAACGGTGCCGCTTCAAGTGATGCGAGACGCCTGAGCCTTTTCAGGGTAGAAGTTTCCTCTACACCATGTTGCAATGCCAAAAAACGGACGGCGTTCACCAACGGAATGTATAACCCATATTTCACATCAAAATCGCCTGCATGCTCACCGAATCGCTCGGTAACGATCTGACCTAAAATATTAAGTGTCGCTTTATGCCTTACCGTGTTCCTAAGTACGGCTGAAGGTAAATCGGGATGTTTGCGGAACAACTTATAAAAACTTCGCTTCCATTCTGCAGACAATTGCTGATCGCCTGCGATATGTCTCATATCAGACGAGATAATAAGATAACGAATCGGCTCCCAAGCAAAATCTTCCGACCATTTGGATAGCTGTTCTTGCCATCCAGACAATGTATGGCGCCACAATGGCTCCGAGCACATCACTTTCCCCTCGCATTTGGGATATCCCAAATACTCTAGCATCGCAGACACTCTGCGACCAAACTCGCTGAAATACAATTCTTTGTCAGCAGACACAAGGTCACTGATAATCATACCGTTATCCTGGTCACTCCACAGCGTCGATTCCGAGCGCCCCATGCTTCCGAAGGCTATAAATGCGTAAGGGACGGGAGGAGGCCCAAAGCCATCCTCAACCATCCCTTTTTCGCACATTTGTACAGCTCTGGCTGCGATGCGGTCATGCATTTTATTCACCGTTCGTAACCAGTCTGATAACGGAGCGGAGGCTTGGGAAGCCAGCAGCCATTTCTGAGAATCGATCCTGGCCTGCCTTAACGACTCAGGTGTGTCTGCATGATCAATCGCTTCGGCGGAACTCACCCAAGAGGCCATATTTTGCAGTTCCATACTTCCATCTCCTCCGCTCATCCATACTGGCTCTTTATATTTTACATATTAGCTGACAATTCCAGAACGCTTTTCAGCTTCGGTAACTAACTTCATTTGCTCTGGATAGCCGTACGTACCGTGTTCACTGATATCAAGTCCCATCGTTTCTTCCTCTTCCGTAACACGAATCCCCATAATAGCTTTCATCGCACCCAAAATAATGAAGGAAATGACGAATACGAATGCCAAAGTGCCAATCAGTCCAAGCAACTGTACTCCTAATTGCGTAAAACCACCACCATAGAACAGGCCCGCTTGACCTACACCTGTTATTTTTACAAGCTCAGGAGTAGCGAACAACCCTGTGGATACCGCGCCCCACATCCCTGCAACCCCATGTACGGAGAAAGCATATACCGGGTCATCTATTCTCGCACGCTCAAACCATTGCGCTGTAAAGAAAGTGACGATCCCTGCAACTGCGCCAATGACCAATGCCGCCCAAGGTGCCACAAAGGCACAAGAACCCGTAATGGCAACCAAGGCTGCCAGCACACCATTTAGCATAGCCGGAATATCTGCTTTTCCGTATACCATCCAAGATACGAGCAATGCGAAAACTCCGCCTGCCGCCGCAGCAATATTTGTAGTCAGGGCTACATATCCAAAGAATCCGTCATTCATCGCAGAAACAGCACTACCTGGGTTAAATCCAAACCAGCCAAACCAGAGAATAATAACACCCAGGATCGAGTACACCTGATTATGACCAGGGATAATGTTCGGCTTGCCATCTTTATTAAACTTGCCCAGACGCGGTTTGAGCAGCAGCGTAGCGACGAGTGCCGCCGTAGCACCTGTCAAATGGACTACTGTTGAACCAGCGTAATCCTGCATTCCCAACTTGCCAAGCCAGCCACCGCCCCATACCCAGTGAGCTACAACTGGATAGATCACGATGGAGAACAAAATACCGAAAATAATGTATACACTTAATTTTGCACGCTCTGCCATCCCCCCGCATGCGATCGAAAGAGATACCGCAGCAAAAGCAAAGTGAAACAAAAACATAATCGTAATTGGAACATCCAAACCTGAAAGAGTATCAAACGATGCAGCAGCATCTGTCCCGCTCATGAAGAAACCCGTCAGCCCCATAAATCCGTTACCACCATCATTGCCGAAGCCGAAGCCAAATCCGAGAGCCCAGAAGGACAAAGCCGCAACACCCGTCGTGAGAATCGTTTTACCAGCGACATGACCCGCGTTCTTCATTCGTGTCGAGCCTGCCTCCAGCAATGCAAATCCCGCTTGCATGAAAAACACAAGTATAAATGCCAAGAACGTAAAGGCCGTGTTTAGTCCAGCTTGAAGTTGGATATTTGTGGGCCCGTCAGCAGCGAACGCACCTACAGGAAAAGCCAGAACCGTCAGCATGGCCAATAATACAACTAACCACTTTTTTCTCATGAAGACCACTCCCTCGAATGTTAGGTTTCTTTACATTTCGTGAAATTCTTATTGTCATTATAAGCAGAATACATGAAAGTTGACAAGATTTTTTTTATTATGTTAAAAAAATAAGCCTTTAAATCTTCCATGTCATATTTTCTGACTATATAAATAGCTCGTTTGTGTTCATCAAAAGCATAACGTTTGACTGTATGGTTGAGGATCATGTAAAATATCCTTTATAAACTCTCGGTTTAAGATGTTATTATTGAAGATTGAACGAAGAGCGCGAGGTGAAGACAGATGGGGATATGAAGCTATATCGAATTGGTGAACTAGCCAAAGCGGCTGGTGTCAGCGAACGAACGATTGATTATTACACTAAACTCGGTTTGATCACACCTGAAGAACGATCATTGAAAAATTATCGGCTTTATAATGGTGAAACCTTAAGCAGGCTTGAACGTATTAACCAAATGAAACAAGAGAAGTATAGCCTCGAGGAAATCAGACAGACACTGATTAAATGGAACTCCGTTGCAGGAGAAGAGCACGTCACTGACAAATTAACGAGTCTAGAAATGCACATGCAGCGTCTAGAGCGTGAAGTCAATGAACTACAACCTCTTCTCGGACAGCTCAAGCCCGTCCAAGCTCGCAAGCTGCTTACCGGTCTTTTGCCACAAAGCGCTGCTTGTATTGAGGCTTTGAAGTATCTGTTGGAGCATAGTTCTATGATGTAGATACCCGAGCTAGTAGTATGAACAATAATGGAGGGTTGCTTTATGATGGGTATGTATATATTGATTATTCTTGCGTTCGGATTATCCTTATGGGCGCAATTTCGTGTAAAAGGTACGTTTAACAAATGGTCTGATGTTCCAAATGAAAATGGACTGACTGGTTATGATGCAGCTCGGCACATGCTAGATCGTAATGGCTTGCACGATGTGCCTATTGAGCCAGTACCTGGCGCGCTATCTGACCATTATGATCCGATACAACGAGTGGTGCGCTTGTCTGAGCCCGTTTATTACGAAAAATCCATTTCTGCGGTTGCTGTGGCTTGCCATGAAGTCGGTCATGCCATCCAACATAAAGAGCATTACCCTATGCTGGCACTTCGCCACCGGATTTTTCCGATTGTAAACTTTGCTTCCGGGATTGCACCATTTCTGCTGATTGCCGGTTTCTTATTTAGCTTTACGAACCTGATCGGTCTGGGTATTATCTTCTTCTCGGCTACTGTTGCTTTTCAATTAATTACATTGCCAGTTGAGTTTAATGCATCTAATCGCGCACGGGAAATCATGGTTTCTGAAGGATTTATCCGTAGTGATGAAGAACGTGGTATAGCTAAAGTTTTAAATGCTGCTGCATTGACCTATGTGGCTGCAGCTCTCGTTTCCTTGCTGGAACTGATCCGCCTAATCGGCATCTTTAATAGCCGGGATTAATCACTTGTGTTGCAAAAAAGGTTGTTCCTCCACCAATGACGGTAGAGGAACAACCTTTTTTTTCTTGATCTTAAGCCAATAAACTATACTTAGTACCCTCAATCTGCTTTTGCCGTTTTGTTCGAAGTAGCAGCATTACCATGAAGGCCAAAATATTGCAATAGAAAAGTTCGGAACGATTTAGCAACTAATGGAAGCTTGTCATCTCTGCGATGAATCAAGCCAATCGTTCTTGTCACCTCTGGATCAACAATCGACACCCTTGCAGGTTGCAACGGGTTAGTCTGAAACAGCGCCATTTCAGGCAGAAGACTAACCCCCATACCTGCAGCTACTAATCCGCGAATCGTATCAGTCTCTTCGCCTTCAAAAGCAATATCCGGTGTAAATCCAGCCTCCAGACAGGCCTGCCAGACAATCGGGCGTAACGAATATCCATCTCTGAACAAGATGAATTTTTCTCCCTTAAGCTGGCTCAATGTGATGTGTTCGGCTGAAGCCAAAGGATGATTAGGCGGGAGAACTGCAAATAACTCCTCGGTTAACACCACATCCCCCTCGACATGGTCATGTCGATCTGGAAAAGGAGATACAAAAGCCAAATCCACCTCACCCGCTAACACATCACGAATTAAACTCGGGTACATTCCTTGTTTAAATCTGAATTTAACATTGGGATACCGCTTACGGAATTCAGCCACCACTGTAGGAATAAGATGAATCCCCAAACTGTGCGGAAAACCGATACGGATTTCGCCCCCCTCAGGGTCTAAAAACTCATGCACTTCCAAAACAGCCCGCTCCAGGTCTTTCATGATCGTTTCCACCCGTTTGCAAAATAGCTGTCCCACTGGCGTAAGCTGCAGATTGCGACCCTTTTGCATAAAAAGATTAACTCCCAGCTCTTCTTCAAGCTGATGAATTTGCCGACTTACCGCAGATTGCGCCACATGTAGCTCCTCGGCTGCCTGAGTGACATGTTCTTTTTGCGCTACTTTCATGAAGTATTGCAACTGTCGTAATTCCACTCCGATATTCGCTCCAATCTGTTTTTCAACATCCGAAAGAAGATGTCCATCGAACATCATCCTCTTTCTTACCCTGATAACTTACGATAAAGCTGTCTTTAGTGACGTTTGCGCTGGCCAGTTAATCTAATCAATAATCCATAAAAGAAAAACCCACTGAGCAATCCCCCAAAGTGAGCGGTCCAGTTAATGTTCGCTACAGCAAAAGAAAACAGAATACCAAACCCAAGCAACGTGTACAGCGTTTTGCGCGAAGCATCATCCATCAAGGAACGTTGGAATAAGGCAACGTACAGAAACGCCCCATAGATGCCATAAATCGCTCCTGAGGCTCCTACAGAGACTGTCGTTTCCGCCAGCATGTTGTAATGTGCAATGGACAGTATATTCCCTACAATGCCCGTGACTAGATACAATAACACATATCGTAAGGACCCGAGCAAACGCTCCAGTGGAGGAGCGAATACAAGTATTGCAAAGGAATTAAACAGAAGATGATCAAAGCCTGCATGTAAAAACATAGCTGACACATACCGCCACAGCTGGTCAGTGAATGGCGCCTCATTAATCAAAGCCCCATACCGGATCAGCGTCAAACTATTTTCCGATCCACCTTGCACGGTCAGTACAATAAACATCACAATATTGATAAGCAAAATCAGACAGGTTACCGGGTAAAACCGTAAATAACTTTTCCAGTTCTCATAACGTAAAAAAATCAAGGCAATCCTTCCTTCATGGGGTGTCTCCACCTTATTCAAATTGGACAATGTCTTTTATAAAAGATTATAATAGATTTCGGCAACGATAACCAATGCCAAAAACCAAAGGAGGCTATTACATATGGCACAAGAACGTACAGGAGTTGCTACTTTTAAAGGCAATCCTTTGACTCTCATAGGTCCTGAACTGAAAATTGGAGATCAGGCGCCTGATTTCAAATTACAGAAAGACTTATTGGAAGCAGCTACGCTTCAAGACTTTGCAGGCAAAGTCAAACTGATTAGCGTTGTCCCTTCTCTAGATACAGGCGTGTGTGACGCACAGACGCGACGTTTCAACCAGGAAGCAGACTCCCTGGGGGACCAAGTTGTGATACTAACGGTCAGCGTGGATTTGCCTTTCGCTCAAGCTCGTTGGTGCGGTGCGGCTGGTATTGATCGCGTATTGACACTGTCCGACTACAAAGATCATTCCTTTGGTGAAGCTTATGGTGTATTCATTAAGGAATTCCATTTGGATCATAGAGCTATTTTTGTCATTGACCAAAATGACAAAATCGCTTACGTAGAATACTTGAGCGAAATGGCCGAGCATCCTGACTATGACCAAGCGATCGCAGCCGTAAAAAAACTGGTCTAAATCAAGACCGAATATTAAAAAAGCGAGTGAAGGATTGCCTTCCTCGCTTTTTTTGATGTTTGTCTACCACATCACTGCTTCACAAGCTGCTATTACTGTACGACCTTATGAGCGGACAACTTCTTGTCGATCATAGCGAACAGTTGCAAAATTATGCGGTAATTCGCACCCAAGTCCCCTAACGATCCGCGTGAAGCAGAATAAATATCCACCGCACTTCGAACTGGCGAGACAGATAAAATCGAAACGGTAATGTCGACGGTTCTGCCGAACGCCGTTCGCTTCTCCAACGTAATCTCACCTACGGATGCTACCTCATGGAGTACCTTGTAGCCAGGAATCTTTTTCAAGATAGATGATACTTCTTCCCAAGCCTTGTCTCTCGATAAGTTATAATAGCGTGTCTTCATTTGGGGGTCCTTGACCCGGTCGCTTGTACCTTCTTGGCTGCGCACAATCCCTACCAGAGTCCTCTTCAACGACAAGACATTTCCTCCTTCACGATAATCGCTACCTATCATACGACACATCGGCTTCCTCTGCTGCAAGCGCTTTATAAAACACGATAAACAACCGAAATTGAGTCCGATCATGCCTGTGGTATGCGACCTTAGTACCTCATGTCTTAGTTTAACATTGTTGCATACAAAAAACACCCTGTTTCTGCATAAGCAGTATCAGAGTGTGTTCATTACATTATGGAGTACCCGCCGATGCCGTCCGACCATAGCGTCTTCTGAACCTGCTTTAGCAGGTGGGTGACCGCAGAATAAACTTTTGAAGTCCCCTTGTCAGCAATTGACAGGGCTTTTCAGCTATTCATTCGTATAGATCTCCCTAGACATTGTCATTGGTTCAAAACAACAAATGACCGTAACGTGCATCGCAGGATGTGACCTTATTATAGCGCTTCTCACTCAGAAAGTAAATGCTAGGAGAAATATGTTTTATTTTTAGAGGTTATCACTTTTCTTGTCTTCAATGGTTGCCTTTTCTTCGTCTTTCTGTTTCATTTTCTCCATTTGATCCTGCATTTTGAGGAAGGTTCCGTAAAAATTAAAAAAAGCGAACCAGGCAACTACACTGCCGATGAAGAATAAGAAAAGCACGGGATATTTAACTCCAATGTATATAACAACGGCGCTGCCGAGCATGGTGGAAAATACACGGAATGGTCGAATCAGCGTCAATAAAACCGCATTTTTAATAATTTGTCCGGTAGACATATGATAATGAGCTACCATCGAAAAGAAGTTAAACATAGACACAAGCAAAATAATGATGAGGATCAGCATGATAACGCCCACGATTTGCAAGTTGCTGAGCTGTGTCATATATACAGTGTAATCCACATACATGACGACAAACAGTAACGTGTAAAAGATACCCCCAATCAGACTCTGCTTATAGTTCTCTTTATATCCTTTAAAGAAGGTACGAAACACGCCTGTATCGGTATCGCCCATCACCCATTTGCGAACCACTGAGAACAAAGCCGATGTTGCTGGAAATAAAGTAAGCGGTGCCAAAATAGCCATCGCCCAGTTCATTTGTAACGATTCATTCGCCAAATTCTGATTCATAACCAGTAATTTCAGTATGAGGCAGAATACAAAAGGCGATGAACATAACACCCACAACAAATTGCTAGCCGCCAGCCGGGTAATCCACTCGGTTAGGCGGTAAATCCCCCCCATAGCTCCTTTAAATTCCAATGTTAGTCTCTCCCTCCGCAAGCCTTGGCAGTTCCAAGACTTATGTTGCTATGCCTGTTAATTCCGGCTCTTGACTATATCATACCGTATTTCATCCCTAAAGCGCTAGTGAAATCCATACGTGGTCCATTAAAGTAAATCCCATAAAATTCATACTTACCGATCAAAAAAAGTCGAAGCTAGCATTAGCTTCGACTTTTTAATCATTTATTTCTTATTATTCAGAAGAGGAATCTTCACGTCTTGCAGGACGGCGAGTTTCGCCATTGCTGCTTGGGCGTGGTTTGCGATCTCCACTATAGCGGCTTCCGGAATCACGGTTGTAGCCACCGCCTTCTTTGCCACGGTTGTAACCGCCGTATCCACCTTTACTGCCGCTACCGCCACGGTTGGAATTGTAGCCACCGTTGCTGCGTCCACTATAGTTGGAAGGCTTGCGTCCGCCAGAACGCACGTCTGGTTTACGACGTTTTGCACGGATCGGATCTTCCGGAGTCAGCTCAATAGATGCCTCTCTCTTCTCACCAGTCATCAGCTTCAGAGCAGCAGAGAGTAGTTGTACAGAATCATATTGCTCCAGCATTTGAATAGCCAAACCTTTGTACTCATTCAGCTCGCCTTTTTCTACAACCTCTAGAAGGCGTTCTGCGATGATACGTTGTTTGCCTTCCAGAGCTTCTGCCAACGTTGGAAGAGGCTTACGTGGAATGCGGTGACGGGTTACACGCTCAATGAAATGCAAATGGTCAATTTCACGAGGCGTTACGAATGACCAAGCTTCCCCTTCTTTACCTGCACGTCCCGTACGTCCGATACGGTGAACATAGCTCTCTGGATCTTGCGGAAGGTCAAAGTTCACAACGTGAGTTACGCCAGAAACGTCCAAACCACGGGCAGCAACGTCAGTCGCTACGAGTACGTCAATACTTCCGTCACGGAATTTACGCATAACAGCATCACGCTGGTTTTGAGACAAGTCACCATGCAAACCGTCTGCGGAATAACCACGTTTTTGCAGAGCTTCAGCCAGCTCGTCTACCCGGCGCTTAGTGCGACCGAATACGATAGCAAGTTCTGGGGATTCCATGTCGATCAAACGGCTTAATGCTTCGAATTTTTGACGCTCAGGAACTTCAATATAGGCCTGATCAATCAGCGGAGCACTAACTTGTTTAGGAATAACGGATACATGCTCAGGATCTTTAAGGAATTGCTCAGCCAATCTTTTAATGTTAGGAGGCATTGTAGCCGAGAACAGCATCGTTTGACGCTCGTCTGGAACCTGCTTCAGAATGGACTGAATATCTTCCATGAAGCCCATGTCCAGCATTTCATCTGCTTCATCCAAAACAACGGTGTTTACGTCTTCTAGCTTAATGGTTTTACGATTAATATGATCAAGCAAACGTCCTGGTGTACCGATAATAATTTGAGGTTTCTTTTTCAAAGCGCGAATCTGGCGTACGATATCTTGTCCACCATAGATCGGCAAAGTGCGAAGACCTTTGAAGCGGGAGAGTTTTTCGATTTCTTCAGCCACTTGAATAGCAAGCTCACGTGTTGGAGCCATAATCAGGGCTCTGATTTTTTCATCGTTCTTAGAAATTTTATTGATCATCGGAATACCAAACGCAGCAGTTTTACCAGTACCTGTTTGGGCTTGACCAATCATGTCTTTCCCTTGCAATGCAATCGGGATGGATTTGGATTGAATAGGTGTTGCTTCTTCAAACCCCAGCTCCGTAATCGCCTGAATTACCTTCGGTTCAAGATCAAATTCTGCAAATGTCGTCAAATTTATTCAAACTCCTTCATAATGGTGGATGTGGTGGACAATCCACAATGTTGTCTGTATTCTTAAGTAGCGATATTATTGTATAAGTTTTCCCCAATACAGTGACAGTTTATTTAACTCTATAACTGCATCTTTCTGTAATGAATTCGGGGAACCCTATCCGATACATCTTAAACGAATTTATCCTTTTTAAAACAGTTTAAATTTTAAGTGTTTCTCTGGACATAGGTCCCTACTCAAGAATATCCACATCGCATTATAGCACAGAACAATTCATGAATACCAGTAAGTTGCTTTCTGTATAATTAAAATGAGGTGAAAAAAAGTTGTTAAAAATAGTGTTAAACTGCTTAACTGTTATTCTTGGAGCCGCTGCCATAGCATGCGGTTTTAATCTGTTTCTCGTCCCACATCACTTACTGAGCGGGGGAGTAGCCGGACTTTCCATGCTAATTGGCTATTTCACAAAATTCGATATCAGCACCATGTATTTTATCATCAATATCCCGATGCTTATTGCAGGCTGGTTTATTTTAGGCAAGCGTTTTATTAGTCTGAGCATTCTATCGGTTATCGTTACCACGTGGATTTTGGCCTGGGTACCCGTACAATCTGTTGTGTCTGATCCCCTGCTGGCCTCTGTCTTTGGTGGGGTAATGGTCGGCGTTGGGGCGGGTATTTCCTTTCGGGTAGGAGGGTCTACGGGCGGTTTTGACATTATCGGCTCCATCGTTACCACATATCGTGACTTCCCCGTCGGAACTGTACTTGTGGGCATGAATGGACTGGTCATTCTCGCAGCAGGATATTTGAACGATGATTGGAATATTGCACTGGCTTCTATGTTATCCATTTTTGTGACTGGTAAAGTGTTGGATCAAATCTATGTAAGCCATACGAAGATCACCGTCTACATCATTACAGAGCACACTGACCAGCTACTCAGCCGAATGTTGACCACGCCACGAGGTGTCAGCAAAATAAAAATTGAAGGTGCATTTTCACATACCGAAAAGGACATGCTGATGACTGTTACGACACGCTACGAGCTTGTTGAATTAAAACGCATCATTAAGGAAGTAGACCCTTCTGCTTTTGTCAATATTGTGGAAACGGTTGGAGTAATGGGTTCATTCCGCCGAAGATAAGCACAAACCCAAGTGTCAAAATACTGTTTTTGTGGTACACTGTATGTGCGCTGTTCCCATAGTATATAAAGACCAGCTTTACCTGCTATTTCACAGGCACTTTGCTTTTCCGAATCGTATTGAATGATTCTTTTGGAATGATTCCGAGCAGGAAAGGGTGATTTTTGTGGAAATGGAAACGGTAAAACTGTCCGACATTGTCTTAAGATGGTACCCGGAAATGCTCCCTTCTCTCAAAAAGAATGAGCTAAACTCGATGATTGTGCTTCGAGACGGGTTGTCCATACTCAAGCCAACGGATGCGCTTGAAATTATTCAGTACAGTATTTGTGAGCACCAAGACAATAACTATCTTCAATAAATTTTTTTGCCAAGTGCCGCTTCTTCCGGTTGCATCCACAACCGTGAAGAGAGCGGCATTATTTATGCCTATTTACGGATTCATCGAGCGATAGTTAGGTTAATCATGTAAGACTATGCCTGATGATACCAGTATTGGTTACAAGCGTGTTGTTTTTTCGATCCATAACTTTACGTATAATCAGGTAAGCGCCATACATAAGGGAGAGAGTTAGGAAATGAATATGATTTGGGCAATTATGCTATTGGCAATGGGAATAGGCGGAAACGGGGGCCAGTCAGCCAACGCTCCAAATGTAAAAGATACGGTGGCAACGACAATCAGCAGTGCCATGATCCAGGCACAACACAGTAATACAAAGGTAGATGCCTCCAATCCGCCGGTTAAAATTGACCCACAGCCGACCACTACAGCTATTAAAGGTATCTATGTCACAGCCTATAGCGCAGGCGGTTCACGTATGACTCAGCTACTCGAATTACTGGACAAGACAGAGCTCAATTCCATGGTTATCGATATTAAGGACGATGCAGGTTACATCACTTATCCAACGACCAACCCCGAGCTTCTGAAATTGGGCAAGCCGCAAAAATTTATTAAAGATATTTCCGGTTTGATGGACCGTTTGAAAAAACATAATGTCTATCCGATTGCTCGTATTGTTGTATTTAAGGATACGGTATTGGCCAACAAAAATCCTGAGATGTCCTTCCGCAATGCTGACGGCTCTGTTTGGAAAAACGGCAAGGGAGATGGGTTCGTCAATCCCTATAATAAAGAAGTATGGGATTATAATATCGCCATTGCCAAGGAAGCAGCAAAACTCGGTTTTAAGGAAATCCAATTTGACTATGTACGTTTCCCTGAAGGTTTTGAAAAAAGAGCAGACAAACTAAAATATACCAAATCCGATCAATCCCGCTCGGATACGGTCGCTGAATTCGTACAATATGCCCGTAAAGAGCTTGCTCCACTAGGTGTGAGGGTATCGGTAGATATTTTCGGATATGCCGCATCCGTTCCTGCTGCCGAGGGTATCGGACAGGATTTCACTAAAATTTCTGAAAATGTGGATGTCATTTCACCGATGGTTTATCCAAGTCACTATACAACAGGCTGGTTTGGTGTAAAGGACCCAGATAAAAACCCCTACCAGACGATCAAAGGCTCCATGACCGATACACACAAAAAACTCGATCCTACAGGCAAGCTAAAGCCAATTATTCGTCCGTGGATTCAGGATTTTACCGCAAGTTGGTTAGGAAGCGGACATTATGCCAAATATGGGAAAACACAAGTCGAGGACCAAATTCGCGCGCTTAAGGACATGAAGGTGGACGAATATTTACTCTGGAATGCCACTAACCGCTATACAAGCGGAGTAACCTACAAATAACTATCCTTCTGACTCCTCTTTTTTATACGAATTTTAGAACTTATATCTTTATTATCGAAGACTGCCCCGTTGTTTGACGAACGGATGCAGTCTTTTTTATGGCTGTTCAATTGTTGCAGTATCCCTTACAATAAAATTTACATGTTATGATATGTACAAATAATCAAACCCTAGTAAATGAGGATAACAAAAATGCAATTGACTCTAACCATGGGACAGAAATGGAAGCAGCTTTTTTACATTTTGCTCCCTATTCTGATTACCCAGCTTGCACTATCTGCCATGACTTTTTTCGACACTAATATGTCGGGACACTTTTCCCCTGCCGATCTAGCTGGAGTAGCTATCGGAGTAAGCCTATGGGTCCCTGTACAAACAGGCCTTAATGGCATACTTATGGCTATTACCCCCATTGTATCCCAATTGGTGGGTGCACAACGCAAAGATAAAGTCTCCTACTATGTCATTCAGGCTCTTTGGCTGTCTCTCGTCCTATCCATCGTCGTTTTAATTGCTGGCATCATTTTGGTAAAGCCTATATTAAACGGTATGAATCTGGAATTGAGAGTTCATAATGTGGCTCTGTACTATCTTTGTGCGATGGCCTTTGGTGTTGTCCCTCTATTTGCCTACACTGTGCTCCGAAGCTTTATGGATGCATTAGGACAAACCCGTTTTACGATGTTAATCACGCTCATGTCATTGCCCATCAATGTTTTATTGAACTATCTACTTATTTATGGTAACTGGGGTTTTCCCCGTTTGGGGGGTGTAGGCTCCGGGGTAGCAACGGCTACCACCTACTGGATTATTATGCTGGTCGCTGGTATTACTGCGCACCGAGGAAAAATATTTGCCGAATACCGAATCTTTAGCAAAATATACGGGATTGCGGCCAGTGCTTTAAAAGAGCTTATCAAAATCGGGGTACCTATTGGATTTGCTATATTTTTTGAGACTGCCGTCTTTTCAGCTGTCACGCTCTTCATGAGCAGCTATAACACAGCTACCATAGCCGCTCATCAGGCAGCCATGAACTTTGCATCTACGCTGTATATGATTCCACTCAGTATTTGCATGGCACTTACGATTTTGGTCGGCTTTGAAACAGGAGCTTCCCGTTCACGAGATGCCAAAACGTATAGCGTAATGGGCATTAGCAGCGCAGTAGGCCTATCATTGATTACAGCTATTATACTGCTTATCTGGGGTGAACAGGTCGCTCGACTTTACTCTACCGACCTGCAGGTCATTCAATTGGCCCAGCACTTTTTAATCTATGCGATTTTCTTTCAGATCTCTGATGCTGTCGCTACACCAACACAAGGGGCGCTACGCGGGTATAAAGATGTCAATCCGGCCTTTTTACTCACATTCCTGTCCTATTGGGTGATTGGGCTTCCTGTAGGGTATATACTCGCACGCTGGACCACGTGGGGACCTTACGGCTACTGGATTGGCTTGATTACAGGTCTGGCCGTAGGCGCCATTTTACTTCTCTGGCGTTTGGTAAGAGTGCAACATCGTTTTGCCGAACAAAAACAACACGCAAAGGCTACTTAGTCTTTGCGTGTTTCGATTACATATGCTGCACCAGCAGTAATTCGTTTCTTCTCTACGATAGCCACTTCCTTTAGCTCGGGGGGATATAAAAAGTGTCTCTCCACATGTTGGTCCATTTCCTCAAAAGCCTGTTCCTCATTCTCAGCAGCAAGAATAACGGTCAGTGCTCCTTCCGAGCTGTCCACTTCCATTTTGAATAAATACATGCATGATTACCTCCTGACCCCTATTCAAAGCTAAAAAAATAGCGGATGACTCAGGTCATCCGCATAATTTTAATTTTCCCCATATCAGAGCCCATCTACTAAACGTAAAGGTTCTTATTATTGGGACAAACGCAGAGCCAACTCATAAAGCTCCATGTTGAAATCTTTTTTGGTGCTTACAACCTTGCCAATATCTGTAGCTACCAGCTTACCGTCGATCGTTCCGCAAGCTTTGTCAGATACACCCTCAATCAATTGACGAACAGCAAAGTCACCCAAACGGCTTGCCAGGTTGCGGTCAAACGCGGTTGGTGTACCTCCACGTTGAATGTGTCCAAGCACTGTAACACGAGGCTCATAATCCGGACAGTTTTCTTGGATTACTTTGGCTACTGTTTCGCCTTTGCCTACACCCTCAGCAACGATAATGATACTGTGGCGTTTGCCATGTTTGAAGTTTTGTTTCATCCGATCGGATACTTCATTCAGGTCAAATTCTACCTCAGGTACCAAGATCGTTTCTGCACCGGAAGCCAGACCCGCATGGAGAGCAATATCGCCACAATGGCGTCCCATAACTTCCACGATGGAAGAACGTTCATGGGAAGACATCGTATCACGCAGCTTGTTGATTGCGTCCACTACAATACTTACCGCCGTATCAAAACCAATGGTGTAGTCTGTGAAGGAAATATCATTGTCAATTGTTCCTGGAAGACACATGGTTTTAATGCCTTGCTTGGTCAGCTTGTTAGCCCCTTGATAAGAACCGTCGCCACCGATGACGACTACGCCGTCAATTCCACGATTACGCAAAATTTCAGCGCCACGCTTCTGACCTTCTTCAGTCGTAAATTCCAGACATCTTGCAGATTGAAGTACAGTACCCCCACGTTGGATAATATCTCCGACGCTTCTCAGGTCCATTGGAAAAATATCATCGTTCAAAAGGCCTTGATATCCACGTTGAATCCCGAATACTTCCAGTCCAAAATACAATCCGCTACGCACGACGGCGCGAACTGCCGCGTTCATCCCTTGTGAATCTCCACCACTTGTTAATACTGCAATTTTCTTAACTGCTGTCATGATTTATGACCTCCTCAAAATAATCATATAAGCCTTCTTATCCATCGACTGTTTAATAAGAAAAACAAACGCATGAGCGGACTATTTTTCATTAAACGTCTCGAAACAGCGCGAACATCCTGCTGCTCACTAACTTTAGGGTCGGATAAATATAAAGCCAGCAATCCCTCGATAATCATCCGGTGAAAGGAGCTGGCAGGGACATCTGCAATATCAGCCCGCGCCCGATTCACAACGTAGGCGATCCGGTCCAGCATCATGTCGGTATCTTCATAATAATTGCAAAAGTTAAGATCTCCGCCCTTCCGGTCTTCGTCTTGATCGATTAGATAATCCAGCAAAATATGAAGACTGCACACATGTGGAAAATACGATGCATGTATTGAGGCAGCCCCCGCATCTGTGAGATGCCGGTCGCTGGCAGCAAGAAACAGCATAAAGACCCCCAGGGTTGAGCCAGTAGCCGCAGCAAACTCGTTCCAGCGCAGCTCGGGTGTACGGTCTTTATGAATCGACCACCAGTCCAAAAGCGCTTGTTCCCGCAGCTCGGGTTTAATATGCTTGTATACTTGCAAATCCGTGTATAATCGCGCCAAATCCTGAACGTAAGGCATTGCCGCCTCATAGCCCGGAAGCCTGCTTACACAAGACTGACAGGTTGTCACCAGCCCGGTCAAATAACCGCCATCCTCCTGCTCACGACGCAACTCATAATAATTCACTGGCCTAGCCGTCGGATTAACCGCATCCAGCATCGACTGATGCAGCAACCTGAAATCATCCGGGTCCATCGACGTACTGCGATCACACAGGTTGTCCAGATAATCGCTAATCGTCTGGTACGCCACAATCAGTGGAATTAGCGTCTGACGGTCAGACATATTGGCTGCAGCATAAACCGCTCCCCCCACGCAGTGAAACGTCTTCTCTGCTATGCTCGCAAGCGCCTGACTTCTCAGCTCAGGGTCCGGAATTTGTTCGGCCTTGCTCTTCCAGTTACTCAATTCTTGTTTCGTTTCAGGGAGAATGTGCTTGTACATTCGGCTCATTAGACCTATGGGGCCTCTCGGTACTTGATAACGTCCTTGCTCAACATAACTCAAATGACGGTGCCTCCACATTGTTGTCTACGTAATTATACCTATCCAAACCATATTCATTATAATATGATCGACCTTTTAGCACAAATGAACAACCTCACTTTTTTCTTTACTATTCAAGAAAAATGAGCTCTTCTCACAAAAACGCTTTGTAGCCGTGCCACTGAATTAGCCAAAAATAACAGTCAAACTAGATCCACCCTTATAAAACTTTAATCGCAAATAGTAGAATTGTCCTATCTATCCCTTGTCCTCGGCCAGCTTCATGCCTTGGTTTCCCTCTCCCATGCTAGCCTGCTTCCATTTTCCGAAAACGTAATAGAAAATAACTGCTACGGCGGAGATCGTAAAACCAATAGGAAAGCTCCACCATACAGCATCCAGCCCATACTCATCGACAAATGCATAGGCCAAAGGTATACGAATGCCCCATAATGAAATAATGGTAATGAACAGCGGCACCATTACAGAGCCCGTAGATCGAACAACCCCTGTAATGACATTGGTAATACCGAATATAACAAAAGACCACAAGGTGATCAGATTAATCTGCATCCCCAGTTCCAATGCCCCTCCCGTAGAAGGAAGAAACATCAGTAAGGCTTGACGGTTAAATACGTAAATGAATATTACAGCCCCACCAGTCAATACAAAATTATACACAATCCCAATCCAGGTTGTCCTGCGCACTCGATCCCAGCGTCCGGCTCCGATATTTTGAGCGGCGAAGGAAGATACGGCTGCACCTAATGCCATGGCCGGCATCTGCACATAGCTGGACAAATTGTTAGCTGCTGTATAGGCTGCCGCTGCGACTGTCCCGTAGCCGTTGATCAGGTTCATTAAAGCAATCGCACTGGTGGAGACAGCAATCATCTGCAGTCCCATCGGGACTCCTTTACGAATAAGGGTCCAAATAATCTTCCAATCAAATTGAAGTAAGTGAAGCTCTGAAGATGTAATGCGCAGAAAGTATTTTACACGATATAGGTAAATGAGAATCAAAACAAAGCTGATCCCTTGAGCAATCAGGGTAGCTGTGGCGGAGCCTCCGATGCCCATAGCAGGGATCGGCCCCCATCCGAATATGAGTAGTGGGTTGAGTAAAACATCCAGTACGACGGAAACGAGCAGAAAATAAAATGGTGTTTTGGAATCTCCAGCCCCTCTCATTACGGTCATGATGTAGTTATATCCGTACAAAAAGGGCATACCCGCGAAAATAATGCGCGTATAGGTGATCGCCATATCGACTGATTCGGCAGGCGTATTGAGCACATGAAGAATCCAAGGTGAGCCCAAAAACCCAATAATACCTATAGCAAAAGCAAGCACCAGGAAAAAGACAGCGCTTGTACCTACTACACGCTTCGTTTCTGCTATGTCACCCGCTCCGATATGTTGTCCAATCAGAATAGTGGCCGCCATGGTGACTCCAAAAATCGAGCTGATCAGAAAGAACATTATAATATTTCCATTCGAAGCGGCAGTCAATGCGGCTTCTCCCAGAAACTTCCCAACCCAGATTGAATTAATCGTTCCATTCAAGGATTGCAAAATGTTTCCGAACAGCATCGGCAAAGAGAACATAAACAGTGTTTTGGCAATAGGGCCTTCAATCAGGGAAGGATTACGATTAGCCTCTGCTGCACTCATTTTCTCAGCTCCCTCAACTTAAGATAACTCACGCTTAGTTTTATTACGTATAATACCCTATTCCAGCCCAACCTTCTCATATCATAAACGTTTTACGCAAAAAAGCGCAGTTCCTTAAATGTAAGGAACTGCGCTCTCAATTCATCGTTTAACCGTAATATATAAGACATCCGTAAAAACGGAACATTTCTTACAATTCAGTTACACTTACAGTTTGATTACGTTAGCTGCTTGTGGTCCACGGTTGCCTTCAGTAATTTCGAATTCAACATCTTGACCTTCTTCCAAAGTTTTAAAACCGTCGCCTTGGATTGCGGAGAAATGTACAAATACATCCTCGCCACCATCCACTTGGATGAAGCCATAACCTTTTTCTGCGTTAAACCATTTAACTGTACCTTTCAAGTGAACAACCTCCTAAAAATACCGCCATCTATGGCGAATATCCATATTATACTTCATGCTTTTTCACATTGCAATTGGTGTTTTTCCGGGTTTTACGGTCTGGAATGATTTGCTTTTGCGGCAGAAACTGCGGTATCATGAACCAAAACATCTATAAAATCGGAGACATGCATATGATGAAAAAACACGAAATATACAAAAAAGACAAGTGGAATATGATGACTGTCGAGGTGCAGGGCCGTTACATCGTTCTGCGGGAAATATCTGATGATTGGGGCGAGGAAGCTCACACGTTTTTGAGCCGTCCGGCGCTGATGCATTGGGCTGAAAATCGTTTCCCCAAGCAGTCCTTTCAAGATAATGAGGAAGAGTGGCAGCGGATCATGAACGCTTTCAAACAGGTGTAGCCTATTCATGGTGTCCAACAGCTATCTCATCTTCATTATTCTGGCCTTCACGCTGGGCGGAGTGCTGATCATGAAGCGTGAAACGATACCGACTCCTCTCAAAAAGTGGATGGCCCTCACTGCCGTAATCATGATTTGCCTTGCCTTTTATCTTATTGTATACAGCTTATTAAATATAGGTTCCAACCCACAGTAAGGAAAATTATACTTTCAGGGGCAAAAGGTCATACTATGGCATAACAAGCCATGGTATAAGGAGGATATGCCGTTACATGCATCCTGTAAAACCTCTTGCCCTGCTGCTTACGGTAAGCGTGGCGGTTTCTTCGTTTTGGCATCCGTCCCTTACCGCCGCAGCCCTATCCCACATTACGTTCGATCAGAGGAGGCTCTCCATGAGTGAAATTGTAAAACGCGCTGATGCGCCAGTGGAAAATACATGGAAACTGGAAGACCTGTTCCCCAACCGCAAGGCATGGGATCAAGAATACGAAGAAGTCAAACAATTGGCCAAAAAGGCTGCTCAATTCCAAGGCAAGCTCAATTCAGCCGAAGCGATTGGCAACTGCTTCAAACTCGAAGATGAGCTGTCACTTAAAACCGAGCGTGTATATGTGTATGCCCATCTTCACCATGATGAAGATACGGCTGAACCTACATATCAGGGTCTTTCGCAAAAAGCTAAAAAACTAGGCGTGGAAGTCAGCGAGTCTCTTTCATTCGTGACACCTGAAATTTTGGCGCTGCCCGATCATCAGCTTGATGCCTTCATTGAAGATCCGAAGCTTTCGGATTATAAGTTTACACTTCAAGAAATGAAGCGGGAAAAAGCTCATATTTTGGGCAAAACAGAAGAAGCACTGCTCGCTCAGGTTGGCAATCTGGCTCAAGCCCCGCAAACAATTTTCGGGATGCTTAACAACGCGGATCTGAAGTTTCCGAAAATCAAGGATGAGCATGGCAAAGAGGTCGAGCTGACTCATGGTAGCTACATCCAATTTCTCGAAAGTCCACACCGCGAAGTACGTGAACGTGCTTTTAAAGCGGTTTATGACACATATGCCAAAAATAAAAATACGATTGCCTCTACATTGAGTGCTAATGTGAACAAAAATATTTTTTATTCTCGTGTTCGCAAATACCCTTCCGTACTGGAAATGTCACTATACGGTGATAATATTCCGAAAGAAGTGTATACGAATCTTATTGATACGATTCATGAAAGCTTGCCCCTGCTTCACCGTTATATCAAGCTGCGTAAGAAGCTGTTAGGCGTGGATGAGCTTCATATGTATGATTTATTCGCTCCGCTTGTGGACGAATACAAGATGGACATTACGTATGAAGACGCCAAAAAGCAAACCAAAGAAGGCCTTAAGCCTCTGGGCGAGGACTATCTGGCTTCATTGCAAAAAGGCTACGATGAGCGCTGGATTGACGTATACGAAAATGAAAATAAGCGTACAGGCGCCTATAGCTGGGGAGCTTATGGCACCCACCCTTATGTGCTCCTGAACCATAAAGATAACCTGAACAGCATGTTCACGCTTGCGCATGAAATGGGGCATGCGTTGCATTCGTACTATTCAGACAACGCATTGAAGTACCGAGATGCACAGTATACCATTTTCCTGGCTGAAGTGGCTTCCACTACTAATGAAGCCTTGCTGATGGATTATTTGCTGAACAAGTCTACCGATCCAAAAGAGAAAATGTACCTTCTCACCTACTATGCGGACCAATTCCGTACAACAGTATTCCGTCAAACGATGTTTGCGGAATTTGAGAAGATTGTACATGAGCGTGCTGAACAGGGAGAATCCCTTACACCGCAGCTTTTGTCGGAGATTTACTATGATTTGAATGTGAAATATCACGGACCTGGCATGAAGGTAGACAAAGACATAGAAATGGAATGGGCACGAATCCCTCATTTCTATAACAGCTTCTATGTCTACAAATATGCTACTGGCTTCTCGGCAGCAACCAGTTTTTCGAAACAGATTCTGGAAGAAGGCCAGCCAGCCGTTGACCGTTACTTAGGCTTCCTGAAGAGCGGTGGCAGTGATTATTCAATCAATATTTTGAAGAAAGCTGGCGTTGACATGTCCTCTCCGCAGCCGATTCGCGAAGCCATGAGCGTATTTGAAGAAGTCATTACGGAAATGGAAAAGCTAACTGAAGGAAAGTAAAACCGTGCACACTTCGAATCCCGCATTAAAAAGATGCACGGATAAATCCCTTGTCCATGGAGGACAAGGGATTTTATAATGTAACGGGAGGAGGTGGCATTTTGAAAACACAATGGTCTTTGATTGCAGCACTTGTTATAGCTTTGTTAACAGCTGTTTTTGCTGTTATTAATGTCAATTCGGTTCAAGTGAACCTTCTGTTTAGCAGGGTCAGCATTCCTTTGATTCTGCTTATTCTCGGTTGCACTCTTTTAGGTGGACTTATTGTCGGTTCTTTCGGAATCTTCCGTCAATATAGGCTTCAGAGAGAGATCAAGCGTCTGACTAATCAGCTTCATACACTACAAGAAGAGCACACATCGGCAGTGGAAGCATACGCGAATGTGTCCAATGACACGACTGGTTCTTCCAGCACGGTGTCTACATCCGACCCAGGTATAGAGCAACCGTCCTCTAACCCTGATCGGTTGTCCAAATGAGGAGGAGCAACAAATGACAATTCAATTCAATGAAAACTATATCATGAGCTTTTTAAATCAGCTTTTGAACACGCCCAGTCCTAGCGGATATACACATCATGTGATGGAGCTGATTCGTAAGGAAGCCGAAAAGCTAGGGGTACCCATCGAATGGAATGCAAAAGGTGGTGCTATCCTGACTCTGGAAGGTGAAGAAACGGACCATACAGTGGCGCTTAGCGCGCATGTGGATACATTGGGGGCGATGGTTCGTTCGATTACAGCGCAAGGTACCCTACGCCTGACATCTGTGGGTGGCTTCATGATGAACAGCATTGAGAACGAATACTGCCTTATTCATACCAGAAGCGGACAAACGTATACGGGCACTATTCTATCCAGCCACCCATCCGTGCACGTCTATGATGATGCACGAAGCTTTGAGCGCAAGGAGAGCCATATGGAGGTACGGATTGACGAGCTTGTCGAGTCGAAAGAAGACGTGCTTCAGCTCGGTATTTCGGTGGGCGATTTTATTTCGTTCGAAGCGCGCCCAGTCGTAACGCCCAGTGGCTTTATCAAGTCGCGGCACTTGGATGATAAAGCCAGCGTAGCGGCACTGTTTGGTTTATTAGAATCATCTGTACATGGAGGCTGGAAGCCTCGACATACTGTTAAATTGCTCATTTCCAACTATGAGGAAGTGGGGCACGGAGCGGCCTACATACCTGAAGGAATCAGTGAGATGATTGCTGTCGACATGGGCTGCATAGGTGAAGATCTGAGCTGCAAGGAAACGGACGTTTCCATCTGTGCCAAAGACTCCTCAGGCCCTTACGACTATAACATGACGACCCGTCTGATTGAGCTGGCCAAGGAGCTGAATATTCCGTATGCGGTAGATATTTATCCGCACTATGGTTCAGACGCTTCGGCTGCGCTTAAAGCAGGCAATAACATTCGTGCCGCACTGATCGGACCTGGCGTACACGCCTCTCACGCAATGGAGCGCACGCATAAGCAGGCCGTATTAAACACTGCCCGTCTGCTCGTGGCTTATGTAACAGCCTAACCATTTTATGCTGCATGGAAAACAGGTGCACATACTTCTACTTCTACAAAAAAGCAAGCCTCCATCTAAATGGAGACTTGCTTTTATTTTTAAGATTTACTTTGTTCAATTTGCTCGGCTAGCTCATTCAAATAGGTCCAACGTTCCATTTGGTACTCTAGATGCTGTTCAGCCTTCGCTTGCTCAGCCATCAGCTCCTGCAACCGTGCCGAATCGCTGAAAGATTCCTCCATCTGTCGCTGAATGTCGACCAATTTCTGTTCGGCTTGTTCAATCAGCTCATCAATCTGCTCATATTCCCGCTGTTCCTTAAAGGTAAATTTAAGCTTGGGTTTATTTGCCCCATTGACTGATTCGGAAGGACCCGCAGACTTAGGTGCAGAAGACCGATTCGAGGAAGCTGTGCCCGGCGAGACAGACGTATTCGCAGAAAGCTGTGCATTTTTACTGATCCATTCTGCATACTCGCTATAGTCGCCTACATGTACACGTACCTGTCCATTCCCTTCGAATGCCAGTATTTTGTCCACGGTCCGATCCAGGAAATAACGATCATGGGAAACGATAAAAACTACGCCTGGGAATTCATCCAGATAGTCTTCCAAAACGGAAAGAGTCTGAATATCGAGATCATTTGTCGGTTCATCCAGCAATAGTACATTTGGTGCGGACATAAGGACACGCAGCAGATACAAGCGACGTTTTTCGCCCCCGGACAAACGAGAAATAACCGTCCATTGCGCACTTGGTGCAAACAGAAAACGCTCCAGCATCTGCGCAGCTGTAATCGTCGAACCATCTGCCGTACGAATCACTTCCGCTTCTTCCTTAATATATTCAATGACACGCAAGGATTCGTCCATTTCCTGATGTTCTTGAGTAAAATAACCGAGCTTCACAGTTGGTCCCAATACAACACTGCCGGAATCTGGTTCTACACGCTGGGCAATCATTTGGAGCAGAGTGGATTTTCCACTACCGTTAGGTCCCAGGATGCCCACACGATCACCAGGAACCGCAATGTAACTCAAATCCTGAATCAGCTTACGGGAATCTACCGATTTGGACAAATGCTCGATCTCCAATATCTTTTTACCCAGACGTGTGGAGGCCACGGACATATCTACAGATCCAGAACGAGCTTCCGGTTGCTGATCCCTAAGCTGCTCATATCGGTCAATACGCGCTTTCTGCTTGGTCGAACGTGCCTTTGCTCCTCGACGAATCCAGGCCAGCTCATTACGCAGCAGGTTCTTCCTTTTTTGTTCCGAAGATGCTTCCCGCTCCTCGCGTTCTGCCTTCAGCTCCAGAAAACGGGTATAGTTAGCCTCATAACGGAAAAGGCGACCATGATCCAGCTCTAACATGACATTAGCAACTCTATCCAGAAAATAGCGATCATGCGTGATCATTAACAACGCACCACGTCTCTTTTGCAAATATTGCTCCAACCACGCAACGGAATCATTATCAATATGGTTGGTAGGCTCGTCCAAAATGAGCAGCTCACAAGGTTGGATCAAAGCCGCAGCCAAAGCAACCCGTTTACGCTGACCACCAGAGAGAACGCCCATACGAGACTCAAACTGAGTGATTCCCAGTCGGGTAAGTATATTTTTGGCCTCGCTCTCCAGCTGCCATGCTTGGAACGTATCCATTTGCTGACTTGCTCGCAGCAGGCGGTTTTGGAGCTCCTCGCTACCCGGATTCAATTCCAGTAATTCCATCGTTTCTGTATATTCACGCACTGCTTTCATTTCAGGCTGGTTGCCATGAAAAATATGCTGGAGTACCTTCATTTCAGGATCAAACTCCGGATTTTGTGCCAGATACTGAATTCGCACATCGTTGTTCACTGCAATATTACCGTCATCTGGCGGCTCTAGGCCGGAAATTACACGTAAAAACGTTGATTTGCCAGTACCATTTACACCAACAACCCCTATTTTGTCGCGCTCATCCATACCAAAGGAAACATCCTCGAACAACATTTTCTCGCCGTAGCTTTTGGTTATATGTTCAACGGTCATAATATTCATTACAGATTCCCTACTCTTCCCCAATTTTGTGATGCATCTTGTTTATTTTAACACAGACACAGCCAATGATTAAAAAAACCGTTAGCTGAACAAAGCCAGTACGGTTTTAAAAGACCACATGTCAGAATTTTTGTACTCCGGCCTCACAGCCATGCATAAATAAATTAGCTGCCAATGCAGCCGTCTGATCCACGTCACATGCACGGAAATTTTGGTTCAACAAAATATCCATTTTTAGGCGTTCCATCATACCAATGAATGCCTTGGCATGAAATTCGGGCTGCGGCACACCCTCTGACGCCAGTTTATTTTTGACCAGATCGGTATAGTCCTGAATAAATCCCCGCATAAACTCCATAAGATCAGGGTCACTATTCGGAGTCATAAAAAATAATTTAGTATGCTGCTTGCGTTTGTAATAATAGTGGAGATGCAAATTCGCCATCCGCAGCAGTCCCTCTCCCAAAGTACGATTGACCAATGCACCTTGCATTTCGGATAGATATTGTTCGCAATCTCTACGTGTGACTGCTGTAAATAACTGCTCTTTACTTTTAAAGTACAAGTATACCGTGCCTTTAGCAACACCCGCTTGTTCTGCAATTTCGGAAATTTTGCTTTCATAAAAGCCTTTGGTGCCGAAGACAGTGTAAGCGGCGTCCAAAATAGCTTCATATTTATCTCCGTGCATATCCCCCATCTTTGCACCTCCTGAAACAATGATTGAAGCACGCAGTTATTCTCTAGAACGATCTCCAGCCTGGCTCATAGCATAAAGAAGATACCTGCAAGAGCGACCAATCCTCCGAAAATAGAGCTGATGCTATTCACCCGATCATTGCTCATCCAATGCCAGCCTCGTAGATAGACTGTCGTTTGCCCACAATGCGAGTCTACCTCTACTTCCCGTTTGCAAACTGGGCAGAAACGCATCAACTGCACTGTAGCACCAAGATAGGAATCAGCGAAGGCTCCAGCACTGCCAGATAACCCTCCGATCAGTGCCCACAGCCATATTGGCAATTCCGGCATACCTACGGCGTATCCAAAGCCCCATGCGCCTATACCGATCAGTATGCCACCGGCCAAGGCCGCAGCCGTTCCCAATACAGATACTCCTCCCGAGGTTCCGGGTGCCAGCACCTTCCCGGTAAGCACCGAACGAGGCGGCTTACGACTCAGGCTTCCAAATTCCGTTGCCCACGTATCAGCTGTGACCGTAGCCATAACACCGACAAATGCTAGTTGCCAGGCAACATGAGGCCATATCGCATAACCTAGGCATAGCAGCATGCCTAAGCCCCCATTGGCCCACACTTGTCCTGCATCCCGGTTACCGGTTTTGGCATATGACTTTTCGAGCTCAGCCTTGCGCTCCTTTTTGAACTTCGACAATAGAGTGGACGTGATAAAGAATAAGAGCAATGTGCCGAACCAAAACAGGTTGCCTGCCCCATAATACACAGTTCCCATCAGTACAGCCGCAGCAAAGCCGGATAAGGTTAAGGATTTTTTATAAAATGCAGCCCCCGCCACTACAGCAGCGGAAAGCAACCCAATGATCCAGTCCATGATATACCCCCGCATTTGAGATGAATCTCTGTTTTTCGCTTTTAGTTCTGTAGGTTCTGTACATCATTGTACAATGCTATACGCTTATATAAAAGCCGTGCCCCATGCTTTCGCACAGGACACGGCCTTCACAAGGCTTTGTAAATCATATTCATTAATGCCTTCTGTAGATTTAACCGATGATGAAGCTTCCCTGACGGTCACTCCCCCAATAAAGCTCAAAGTGGTCCCCGCTCGCTGTAGGCCCTACACCCGCCGGAGTGCCTGTAAAAATAATGTCACCCTCACCCAGTCCATATTGAGTCGCTATATATTCAACGATGTGCTGGATGGAAAAGATCATGTCCTTGACATGCCCACGCTGCACCTCTTGTCCATTTTTGAGCAAGGAAAAATCCTGCTGCTCCAGCATGTCCAAGCTCTCTAAAGGCAAGAACGGTGTCACAGGTGCAGACGATTTAAAGCCTTTGGCAGCAGTCCATGGATGACCTTTTTTCTTGAGCGTACTTTGTACATCACGCAGGGTAAAATCAATGCCAAACGCAAAAGCGTTCAGACACGCATCTGCGGTCATGCCTGGTTCGTAGTTACGTCCTACAGCCACCACCAGTTCAGTCTCAAAATGAATATCTCCCTTACCCTGAGGAAGCTCCAGCTTAGCACCATCCAATGGCACAACCGCATGAGATGGTTTCAAGAAAATCATCGGTTCTGAGGGAACATCATTCCCCAGTTCCTCCGCATGCAACTTATAATTGCGTCCGACACAATAAACATTACGAATTTCCACATTCATTACGATCCGTCACCCTTTCTGCGTATGTAGTCCAATTGATTAACGAATAAGTTTACGTATATAGTGCCACAACCGGGACTTGGAAAGCAAAAAAACCTGCTCCCAGCGATCCGGCCAGTTGGTACAGATCATCAATTCAGGATGCAATGAGGACAATCTCCGCATGATACGCCGGTCATCCACCGTCCACGCCATGACCGTAATCCCCCGCCCGATCAAATCTTTCAAGAGCTTTCGGTCCAACCGTGGATAACCCATAGATAAAAATGTACATTGTAAATTTTCTAATTGCTTTGCCAAATCGTCTGGACGTGCATCAATAATTAGCCCGGTACGGATTTCGGGTGCCAGTTCTTTTGCTCGGCGCAAGGCCGCACGCTCAAAAGAGGTTAAAACCACCTCACCCTCCATCCCCCTAATTATAATTTCACGAAGGACGGCTTTCTCTAGTCCCGGATACATATCACCAGCAGTTTTGAGCTCAATATTGAGCGATACACGTCCCTGGCACAAATCAAGCACTTGGGCGAGGGACGGAATAGGTTCCCTGTGATATTGTGCATTTTTCCAGCTACCTGCATCGAGTCGTTGTAAGTCTTTCCAGTCTGCATCCTTTACTCGTCCCGTACCGTTCGTCGTTCGCTCCAGCGTAAAATCATGAAAGACCACCGGAACACCGTCCTTTGACAGCTGTACATCCAGTTCAATCCAGTGCACAAAAGGCTGTTCCAGCGCAAGCTTAAAGGCTGCCATCGTGTTCTCGGGAGCAATCCCCGAGAAACCGCGGTGAGCCACGCACATATGATTCATCCCGTTATGACCTCCATTCACAAAGGAGTCGCTCATACGATCGTTCCGTCCATGTCCATATTAACAATTTCTTTCTTACTGCTACTGAACGCTTACCGTACCATCCACACCTATCGAGACATTGCTTGGTGACAGTGCCGCTACTTTCTGCAAAATTTTGCTGGCCTCCGCATCCTTCAATGGAATCGGTTGACCCAGGTCCGCTCGGTAAGGGGTCAGCTTCATCTTACAGTCCCCGTTCCGGGTACAGGTGGCCTGAAATATCGCTGTATCCCAGGTGGCTGGCACCGTTGATTTAGAAAAAATAAAATTGCCTGTGCTGTATGCAATCCATTTGCCTTTATATTGCTCCATCCCTTGTAGCACATGAGGATGACCGCCAACGACAAGATCAGCCCCAGCGTCAATAAAAGCGTGAGATAACTCAGTTTGATGGGGCTCAAGTGCAGTGGCTCGCTCCTTGCCCCAATGGGCAACCACAATCACCAAATCAGCCTGATTTCGTGCCTCACGAATGGACTTTACGATCGCGGTCGAATCATAAGCCCCCGCTACACCGGGCTGCTGGGCACCTGCATTCCAGTTGGCTTCAGGCATGACACGTGTAGCCCCCAACAACGCAATTTTAATCCCGTTACGTTCAAAATAATGCGGCGCATACGCTTCTTTGGCATTGCGTCCAGCTCCAGCATGGGCTATACCCTTTTCATCCAAATAGTTCAGTGTATCCAGTAATCCGCTTGTCCCCTGATCCAAAATATGATTGTTGGCCAAATTTACAGCATCGATCCCTGCCGCTGCCATTGCAGTTAGCGCCTTGGGCGAAGATTTATACACATACGTTTTATTTAACGCACCAATGCCATTAGGGGTCACCGGTGTTTCCAGATTGGCAATCGTTAGATCGTCTTTATGGAACAAGCTTCCGAGATATTGGTATGGAAAATCAAACCCATTCTGCTCCAACCTCTGCTCAACTTTACCAGAGAACTGCACATCCCCTATGAAGTGAAGTGTAACTGCTGGAGAATTGCCATCATCGTTGTTTGCATCCTTTTTTGGCGAATCCTCCTGTGCTTGCCTGTCTTTCTCCGAAGATGATTTTGCTCCTGAAGAGCTGCCTTCGGAGGCATTGGTGTCGGGCGTTGTCACGGGAGAACTGCTTGTGCCTGGAACGGTAGATTCCTTCGTTTCATTAACTTCTTCACTTCCTGAGGGAGTAGGGTACTCATCATCATTAGCAGACCCCGTTTGGATGTTCTTTTCAGTTTGCGAATACTGGGCGTTTTCCGCAAGAGAATCACTACTATCGCGTTCAAATATGTAATAATAACCGAAAAGACCTACGATCATTAGCAGCAAGACCAGATTCGTAATGATCCAAGCCTTGCCTATTTTTGGTTTTTTTGCTCTCTTTCGACCTTCATTTCTCTGTGACCTGGGAGGGTACATTCTTCACTCCTTCTATGCTACTACATATGCATGAATTCCTTATTAGCTGGCGAATTTTACACCTTCTCCATTATATATCAAATTTCTATATAAATAGAACCCCTCGCCTGGATCGCGAAGGGTTCATTATCGAACATTTATACCTCTACCTTAACGACTTCCTGCTGTGCCGCTTGAACAGCATGGGAAGCCCATTCCTTGGCCTGACGGATACAGTCTGGCAAACCGATCGCATCATAACCAGCGCCCAAAACGTACACACCTGGCATCGCACTGCGCAGTTCTTCCCGCAGATCAGCTATAGCCTGTGGGTGCCCCACCGGATATTGCGGCATGGAATTGCGAAGACGTGTAATTTCCGTGAACAACGGAGTTGCTGTAACCCCCATCATCTCTTTCAAATCCTTGCGTACCACCGCAATCAGCTCATTATCCGGTAATTCTACTGTTTCTTCAGCACCTGCTCGCCCTACATAACAACGCAACAGTACCTTATCGTCCGGGCTGGTATGTAGCCATTTGGCGGACGTCCACGTACATGCAGTCACGCTACGTCCTTCCTTGCGAGGAACCAGGAAACCGGAGCCGTCAAAGACGTTTTCAATATCTGTTTTATCAAAGGCCATGACTACGTTCGCTACGGATACATATTTTACAGCTTCCAGTGCAGTCACATTTACATGCTCTCGCAGTAGCGGCGCAGCAGCGAAGTTAGGAGTCGTTACAAAAATATCGTCTGCCTCCAGCGCCTCTCCATTGTCCAACATAACGCGATAGGAACTTTCTTCATTTTCAGTCGTCTTTGTGAATTCGGTAACAGCAATTCCGGTGCGTAAATCACAGTCATATAAATCATTCAGCAATGCATGCACCAAACTTTGCAAGCCTTGACGGAAGGTCAAAAAGGCGCTTTTCTTGGTACCTGTATGCGTTTCAGCAGGGTTTCGACCTGTCATCATTCCGTGAATGAGGCTTCCATATTGCTGCTCCACCTCAGCAAACTGTGGAAAAGTAGCCTGCAAACTTAGCGTCTTCATGTTGGCAGCATAGATTCCCGCCAGCAGTGGCTCGGTTACATTCTCCAGCACTTCTTTGCCCAGTCGGCGTTCAATAAAATCACCCAACGCCTCGTCTCCCGGTTCACGACGAGGCGGAATGACAAAATCCATCATAGCCCGCATTTTTCCACCTAAAGAAATCAAGCCACTACGTAAAAAGGGTTTCAGTTCTGTTGGAATACCCAGCACCAGCCCAGGAGGCATCGGATGAAGCCGACCTTCATGCAAAATATATGTCTTTTTAGCCTCAGGGTTCGTGCTTACTAGTTCATGATCCAGCTCCAGCTCTTTTGCCAGGTCGATCATGGCCGTTTTACGGGCCAGAAAAGAATCTGGCCCCTTTTCAATGACAAAACCATCTTTATGCAATGTTTCAATTTTTCCGCCCAGCACGGAAGCTTTCTCCACCAGCGTAATTCGAGGTGTGTAGCCAGCTTCTTTGTACATTTTCCGTGTATAAAAAGCAGTGCTAAGCCCGGTCAAGCCTCCGCCTACAATTACAATATTACGTACCTTTTGCTCCATTATGTCCTCATCCCTTTTTCCATTGGTCTATGATGACATCACTAAGCGTCTCCATATACAGTGGGTCACTGTTGAGTGAATCAATACGCTGAAAACGCATATCCAGTTCCTTTGCCAAAGCCTGTGCTTCAATATCCAGGTCGTATAACACCTCTAAGTGATCAGAAACAAAGCCGACTGGCGCAGCCAGCACATACTCCACTTGCTCTTCCTTCAGACTGTGCATGGTATCCAAAATATCTGGTCCCAGCCATGGTTCTGCTGTACGGCCGGCACTTTGCCACGTAAACTGCCAGTTGGTAATTCCCGCCTTATCCGCGACAGCCTGCGAAGTAGCCATTAATTGCTCCACATAAGGATCACCCATAGCCAAAATCCGCTCAGGCAAGCTGTGCGCACTGAACAGAACACGAACTTCGTCCCGCTTGGCTCCCGCTTCTTCAAAAAGCGCCAGTTTCGCATTCACACGCTCAGTCAGCGTCTTGATTAGCTTTGGATGAAGATAATAGCTCTCCACAAACGATATGGCCAGATCCAGTTCCTGTGCCTTAGCCTGTGCACGCTTGATATAAGAGCCTACACTCATAACGGAATAATGCGGAGCCAGCACGACACCCACCGCCGTACGAATGCCATCTTGCACCATCGCTTCGACACCGTCCTCAATAAACGGCTTGGCGTGTTTGAGCCCCTGATAACAGACAAATTCTATGTCCGGGTTGCGATTTTCCTGGTTTAAGGTTTCCTGCAGGTTGTGAACCTGTCGATCTGTGTTCTGACGCAACGGAAACACGCCGCCCACAATGGCTTCGTAGCGATCTTTTAATTCTTTCAACTGCTCCGGTGAGGGAGCATGACCACGGCGAATATGTGTATAATACGCTTCAACCTGGTCCAGACTCTCCGGCGTCCCGTAGGACATGACCAGTACACCCACTTTGGTTTTCATTGGCAGATCCCTCTTATCTTTTCTAGTTGTATTTAGTTCTTTGACAAAACAGAGCGAGAATACTCATGTACATAATCGGTAAGCTCTCTTAGCTTATCTAGCGAGGCTTCAGGAAATAAGCCGTGACCAAGATTAAAAATGTAGCCCGGCTCCAGGATGCCTTCATCTACAATGGTTTTTGCATACTGCTTGATCACATTCATCGGCGCAGTAAGTACATAAGGGTCCAAATTCCCCTGTACTCCAAAACTGTTACCCAAGCGACGACGGCCTTCAGGTATACTTACCCGCCAGTCCAGTCCAATCACATCGGCT
Organism: Paenibacillus sp. JJ1683; assembly: GCF_053006485.1. Taxonomy (NCBI): domain Bacteria; kingdom Bacillati; phylum Bacillota; class Bacilli; order Caryophanales; family Paenibacillaceae; genus Paenibacillus; species Paenibacillus sp. JJ1683. Next base: position 1,974,376 of record NZ_CM129820.1, on the reverse strand, counting down.
TTTACCCCGCTCAAATGCGGAAGCAATTCACCGGAGCTTACGCCTGGAAAATAAATTTTAGGCACATTCAGATCAGATAACTCATGGAAAATACGTACAATGGTCGGCAACACAAAAGTTTGAAAATCATAAGGCGAGAGTGCACCTACCCAGCTATCAAACAATTGAAAAGCCTTACCGCCGTTAGCGATATGGGCCCGCACGTATGTAATAACCATATCCCCTAGCTTATCCATCAAACGACGCCACAGTTCAGGCTCTCCATACATCATCGCTTTGGTGCGAATATATCCCTTGGAGGGTCTTCCTTCTATTAAATAGCTTGCAATAGTAAAAGGCGCTCCAGCAAACGTAATCAATGGCACGTTCAACTCACGGTCTAAAATACGGATGGTTTCCAAAATATGACCCAAATCGCGTTCTACATCAATCGGACGCAAGTTGTCTACGTCTGCAGCTGACCGGATCGGATTATCAATAACCGGGCCAATATTTTTGACAATATCAAAATCAACCCCTAGCGAGGCTACCGGATTCATAATATCAGAATATAAAATTGCAGCGTCCACCCCAAGCTTGCGGACGGGCATCAACGTCACTTCTGCGGCCAACTCGGGCTGGCGACAAATTTCAAGCAGCGTATATTTTTCCTTAATTTTGCGATACTCAGGGTCATACCTTCCGGCCTGCCGCATGTACCATACGGGAATATGATCCACAGCTTGCTTGCGGCAAGCGCGGATAAAAGTATCATTGTAGGTCATGACTTCAGCCTCCAGTTCGAATCATAAATACTATATTTTATTATGCCCTTTTTCAAGAGTCGTAACAACCGCCGCTCTCAAACAAACCATGACAAACCCATGACATTTGGATAAAGTTTCAATGAAGTGTGCTATACTAGAGAAATGGCTTTTTTAAAGCTCCGGGAAAGTTATACATGAATAAGCACCTTTACAACAGGATGAGAATGGCAGAAAGGAAGTGAAAGCACATTGAAAACGTGGGAGACGTGGAAAATCAATCTCATTGTGCTTTGGTTCGGTCAGTTTCTGGTCAATGCGGGAATTACAATGATTACTCCGTTCCTTGCCCTGTATTTGGCTCAAGACCTCCATGTGAAGGGCGAGCACGATATAGGTCTGTGGGCAGGAGTTATTTTTGCAGCTAACTTTTTGACCTCGTTTATATTTCAGCCATTATGGGGCAAGCTGGCCGACCGATATGGACGTAAAGTCATGCTGCTTCGCTCAGGCTTTGGCATGGCTCTGGTCATCGGGTGTATGGGTTTGGTCACCCACCCATGGCAACTGCTGGCGCTTCGCCTGCTAAACGGTACAATTTCGGGTTTCAACCCGGCTTCTATTTCCCTAGTGTCGGGTACCACTCCCAAAGAGCGAACCGGATTTGCTATGGGAATTATGCAATCCGGTCAAATGGCTGGCACGATTCTCGGCCCTTTGCTAGGTGGATTTTTGGCTGACTGGGTGGGATTCAGACCGATCTTTTACATTACAGGAGCTCTTATTTTCCTAGCCTCTCTAATGGCAATGTTTTTGGTTAAAGAAAATTTCAGCAAAGCGGAAGCCGCACGAATTCCACAAATTTCGGTTCTTGCCGGATTAAAGGAGCTAAGCCATACGCCCCAGCTTCCGGCTTTGTTCACCGTAACGTTCTTACTCCAGTTTGCTATGATCAGTACCGTTTCTCTGCTACCTTTGTATGTGCAAAAGCTATATGGCTCGGCAGAAGGAATTGCACTAGTTGCCGGATTCGTTACCGCTATTACAGGCGTATCCAATATGGTAGCCGCACCGCTCCTTGGACGATTAAGTGACAAAATAGGAGCACACAAGATCTTGACAATCGCACTGCTTGGAACGGCAGTTATGCTCATTCCGCAAGCTTTTGTCAATGAAGTATGGCAGCTTGTCATTATCCGTTTTTTCATGGGTGTGTTTATGGGCGGTCTGCTACCAAGCGTAAATGCGCTGATTCGCACCTATACACCTGAAGGAATGGAAAGCCGCTCTTTCGGATTCAATACCAGTTCGCTGGCGCTCGGGAATATGCTGGGTGCGGTCATTGGCGGAGTGCTTTCCGGATTTATCGGCATCGAAGGACTGTTCATTATGTCTGGTGTGCTGCTGATCGTCAATATCATCTGGGTACGTATGAAGCTTTTTGATCGTAAGGCTACGCCTCATTTCAGGTAAGACAACCTTCAGGTAGGACAGCCTGCCTTAACAGACAAGAACCTCCGCTCCACGTTACTGTGGATAAGGAGGTTCTTTTGGTATAGCTTCACTTAGGGACGCCCGTTACTTCACTCGTGCCAATGCCAATCCATCATAAGCTGGCAAAAGTGTACTGACTAGCCGTGGGTCCGTTGCTATCGTTTCGTTAAAACGTCTCACGGCCTGTACGGCAGGTCCGTTCTTGTCTGTGTTCAGTGTCCGTCCCCGAAGAAAACAGTTATCTCCGGCAATTATAGCGCCTGGATTGGCCAGTGCAATCGCATACTCTAGATACACTGGGTAATTTTCCTTATCCGCATCAATGAAGAAAAAATCAAAAGTCTTTCCTTCTTCCTGAAGCTTCTTCAGGCTGTCGACTGCGGGTCCAATACGATACTCGACACGATCACCGTAGCCATTGTTTTTCAGATGTTGATGAGCCAGCGCTGCATACGCCTCTTTTAGCTCCAGGGACACGATGCGACCTTTCTCTCCCAGCCCACGGGCCAGGCATAATCCACTGTACCCTCCTAATGCTCCGATCTCCAGTACCTGCTGTGCGCCTGAGACTTCAATGAGAAAGGTCAACAGCTTTCCATAAGGATGAGCAACCGATACCTCCGGCATCCCTTCCTTAACAATAGCCTCCCTAATGTTGCGCAGCGCTTCATCTTCCTGTACCAGCTGGTCTACATATTGTTCAGGTGTCATATTAGGTGTGATTTCCACGTTTCATCTCTCCTTCTTGCTTTATCATAACGCAGGTTGGACGCGGTGTCCTTCGTAAATTATTTGCCTTAACGATTTGTCTCTTCGAGTACAATGACCTATACTATAGGGATTGAACCAAGCTTACATGATTATGAGACGGAGTGAATACGTTTAATGACTCAACTGCAACTAATTGCAACTGCGCCGATGGGACTGGAAGCCGTTGTGGCCCGAGAACTCAGAGAACTGGGGTACATGGATCTGACCGTCGAGAATGGCCGCGTCGTTTTTTCCGGAGATTATAAGGATATATGCCGATGCAACCTGTGGCTTCGCACATCTGACCGCGTTCTTATTAAAATGGGCGAATTTGCTGCAACTACCTTCGACGAGCTGTTCGAGGGTACTAAGGCATTGCCTTGGCAGGATTGGATTCCTGTAGATGGTGAATTTCCCGTAGAGGGACGTTCACACAAATCACAGCTTAGTAGCGTACCAGCCAGTCAAGGAATCGTCAAGAAGGCGATCGTAGAGAAACTCAAGGAAACCTACTATACAGACTGGTTTGCTGAAGATGGTCCTCGTTACGTCATTGAGGTCATTCTATTGAATGACCGTGCACTGATAACGCTGGACACAACTGGTCCAGGACTGCACAAACGAGGCTACCGCAAGCTTGTTACAGAGGCGCCTCTCAAGGAAACAATGGCTTCTGCTCTTATTCAGCTTAGTCGCTGGAGCCCGGATCGACCCTTCTATGACCCATGCTGCGGTTCCGGTACTTTATTGGTCGAAGCTGCTATGCAAGCCTGGAACATTGCTCCAGGCCTGAGACGTACCTTTAACTCGGAAGACTGGCCTGTTATTGGTAGAGAATTATGGAATCAGGCTCGCGACGAGGCGATGGATCTGACTCGTGATGACATTCCTTTTGAGATTGCAGGTAGCGATATCGATCCTAGCGCTATACAAGTTGCTGAAGCAGCTGTAAAAGCAGCAGGCTTTGCTAAAGACATCCCACTAAAGGTGCTGCCTGCCAGCAAGGTTAGGCTTGAGGGCCAGTATGGTGTAATGATTACAAATCCACCTTACGGCGAAAGACTGAGCGAGCAAGCCGAGGTGGAAAAGCTGATTCGTACACTCGCACGCACGGCAGCCGAAATGAAGACTTGGTCCTTCTTTGCCATCAGCTCCACCAAGCAATTTGAGCATTATTGGGGCCGCAAAGCCGACAAGCGCCGTAAGCTGTTTAACGGCCGAATTGAATGCCAATACTATCAGTATCTGGGCCCTCTGCCTCCGCGCCGCAAAGATACTTCGCCGTTGCAGTCCTAAATGTTCGAGATATAGGCCAGGAAACGAACCCTTTGTTCGTTGTCCTGGCCTCATTTGTGCCGTGTTTCTTTACTTAATCATTGAAATGCGCAGGATGAGCGCTATAATAATTAAAGGCATTTCGGTTTTAACATTACGTTAATGTGTAGTTTATACTAGCCGAACATTTCTGCCGGAGGGGGTAAAGTGTTGGTTATTCGCACGACCAGTGCAAGACGCACTGGTAACATGTTCAGCAGACTGCTGCTGTCTCAATATTTCGGTTTAGTTCTGTTTTTTGTACTTATGATTGGCAAGCTTGTACTGATTCACTATAACCTGCATGCCCAAAATATCGACATGAATCCGCTGGATTATGTCATTGCTATTGGGTCGCTGTTGCTTGTAAGCTTCTGGACCTTGTGGCTGCCACGTCGCGGACGTTTGATTGCTCTTGTGGTGCTCGATATATTGCTCACCGCGCTCATTTATTCCGATATGGTTTATTATCGGTATTTCCAGGATTTCATTACGATTCCCGTTTTGCTTCAAGCTGGACAAGTTGATTCTCTGGGTGGAAGCATCGCATCCCTTATGTACTGGTGGGATATTTTCTTTTTTGCAGACTGGATTTTATTCATTCCGTATGTCATATTCGTGGCTTCGTTACGGCGTCGGTTTACAACGAATGATCATTACTTGGAAGCATCACGAAGCTCTTTCACAAAAAAATTTCTGTTTCGCTTCTCCAAGGGGGCATTGGCTTTCCTGATTGGCTATGTTTTGACATTTGGACCGATCAAAATATATACCTCCACTTGGGCAACCGGCATATTTGTCGGCAACTGGTGGTCAATGGCCTTGTACAACGTAACCGGATTGATCGGATTTCATGGATATGATATTTACCGCTACGGTCAGGACCATCTTGGGCCACAGCCTACATTGGCTCAGGTGGAATCCGATAAAGATAAAGAATGGTTCAATCAACACCAGAAATTACTTCAGGTAAAAAATGATCTCTACGGCAAGTATAAGGGCAAAAATGTGATGGTCATCCAAGCTGAAGCGTTCATGAACTTTTTTATCGGCAAACAGATCAACGGTCAAGCAATTACACCTAACTTTGACAAACTGACGAAAGAAAGTATGTATTTCAATAATTATTTCCATCAAACTGCACAGGGTCGTACATCGGACGCAGACTTCTCTACCCACGCTTCGCTGCATCCGCTCCCTACGGGTTCTGTATTTATCCGTTATGCGGACCATAAATTCGATACGTTGCCTTCCATCTTGAAGGATACAGGTTATAGTCCTAATGCGTTTCACGTGTACGACAGCAGCTTCTGGAACCGTTACACAATGTATAAGGCGATGAACTATGACAAGTTCTACAGTAAAAAGGATTTTAAAATAGATGAGCCCCTCGGCTGGTCCCTGGGAGACAAATCCTTTTTTAGACAAACGCTCAACGATCTCACAACCGAAGTGAAGCAGCCGTTCTACGCCTATATGGTCGGTATTTCGAGCCATCATCCGTACAACCTGTCACCTGACGCTGTAGATTTGGATGTTGGCGAGTTTGAAGGTACGATGTTCGGAGACTATCTGAAATCCGTCCATTACGTGGATGAGGCTTTGGGTGAATTGGTAGATCAGATGAAGAAAGACGGATTGTGGGATAATACGATTCTAATGTTCTATGGGGATCACGACAATTCCATTAAAGACAAAGCACTGTATGAAAAGTTTTTAGGCAAGCCACTTACAGATTTGGACATGCAGAAAATCATGAACCAAGTGCCATTACTTGTGCATCTTCCTGACGGAAGTCAGGCGGGCACGTATACAGAACCGGCAGGACAGCTAGATCTAACGCCTTCTGTAATGCATCTACTTGGGATTTCTACAAAACCATATCATTTTATGGGTAACGATTTGTTTAGCGGAAAGCCTCGTATGGTTGTGCTGCGTACTGGTGCTTTCACGGATGGACGAGTGTATTACATTCCATCTGAGGATGGTACATTCTCCAAGGGAACCTGTTACAATCTGAGCACAGGACAACCTACAGATGTGAACGCCTGCGGGCCGGGCTATACTGAGGCTCTCAATCGATTGAACATATCCGATCAGGTCATCACATACGATCTTATTCGCGAATGGGAGACTGAAGCCAAGAAATAACAAAAATCCCGATCCATCAGCTTGTTAGGGCTGTGGATCGGGATTTTTGTATTGACAGTCATTGGACTGCGCTTGTTACCATTAACAAATACTCAGGAACGCAACGTTTTTTTAGCCTGATCAAGACGTTGTACCTCTTCACCAAGCATTTCCTCAGCAACTTCTACTGCATCGTCACCAAGGCTATCCTTTGCCTGCTGTATAGCATGCTCCGCATGAGTGCGAGATTGCTCCGCTTGCTCAATCAGCTGTTCAGCCGGATGTGACAATGCCTGAGACACGGCATTATGGAGCTTGTCCACCGAGTTTTGTGTTTGAGCTTCGACACTGTGATTGTCGAGATTGGAATCATATTGGGCCATGAGTCACTCCTCCTTCTGGGCATGGTCTACATTCATTAGCATGGATCAGAAGGAGGGGAACTATTCAAAAGGTGCCAACGATGCGCACTCGAACTATTTTATAAAGCGTGCAGCCTTCTCTAATACTTCATCCTCTGTGGCCGCACTCACATAACGTCCGTTCACATACACAAACGCCCGTTTTCCACAAGGACCGCAATACGACTTGCAACCGATTTTGATCTCCGCATCGGGTGCCATCTTTTTCAACTTAGGCAAGATCGTTTTTAAGCGGATATGATTGCACTCATCACATACGCGAATATCATTGGCCATCTGTCATCCCTCCGAGCTCCGGCTTAGTGGTCGCCGTGATTACCTTGGGAAGGGTTAGTAATAACAAATCCTTCTTCGGGGAAGTACAAGTAATCAATTTTCACACCATCCAGCAACGGCTGACCGCTTTCCAAAATTACATCAATACCTTTATCTGTAGATACAACAGTATCTGTTTCCTTAGGCGTGTCCAAATCTAGCCCATAATGAGCATGATCTCCATGAGCATGAGTAATAACAACGCGCAGGCTCTTCCCTTGGTTCTCTTCCTTATCCAATTCAAGCTTCAATACTTTAGCTGCATTACGAGTAATTTTGCAGTTCATTAAACTTCATCTCCTTCATATTCATTAAATGAAATGTGGTTCGATGGAAATATATTCACACCACACAACCTAGCGGATAAAATCAACAATTCCAAAAATTAGCCCCTCTCCTTGATGAAAAGAAGTTGTGCAGCATAGCACAAGGCAATATTCCTATTGTAAAGAAAATCGCAAAAAATCGCAATCATGAAAATCATAAGTTTACATCTATCGAACACGTACGTGCTGTTTTTCAATCACATCAGGATATTTTCGTTCAGCACGGGTGACGAACCAATTCATAAGCAATAACGTCACACCAATGTCGTCAATGGGCATAAATGGCATGACATCAGGCAGTATCCAATAAAGCAATACAGGCACCGCAAAAAGTAGTTTTTCACCCAAAGGAATCCTCGAAGAGGTAATCAATCGGGGAATACGACGAAATACATGTGACCACTGACGGAGAGATAGTAGTTTTTTCCACTTCATAGGTTGTTCACTCCATTTCCAATGCTCCTAAGTATATATACCCTATGGAAGGGACAAGTAAAGAGGAACACGTGTAAAAAACGTGCTCCTCCTAATACGTGTAAATGATGCAATACGTTTCAGCAGGTCCGATCTGTTACCATGACAGCACCGTCGCCATTAACATGCCAACTTCTGCTGCAATATCCTCATAATCACACATAGGCAGCGGATTTACGCCCAGACCAACTTCAACGGTAAATCCCGGTTTACCAAACCGTTGTATAAACCAATCCTTATACCCTGCATCGCTTCCCCCCAGCTTTACCGCCCGATACCCTGTTGCGGCAGCCAGCTGCAATGCCCAATCTCGGCTCTCCTTAGGCTCTAGATCTCGATAATTCCAATAGATTTCCTGTCCCTGGCTGTGTATGGATAATACCATGTCGAACTGTTCGCGCTCCGTTAGATTGGCAAGGGCCTTGGACTCTGGCTCAGACAAAGGTGCAGGTCCTGCATAGTCTCGTCGAGACGGACCTGTTTTACCGCGTCTGCGCACCTCCTCCTCCCAATACGCCGGAAACTGATCGTTGAGGTCAACACCGCGAATATTGGCCTTCCAGCCACGAAAATTAGCACGTCCTTCATTCCATTTTCTGAGTTCATGATACAGCGGATGAGTTGGGAGTACACCCTGTTGCACCAGCTCCACTCCATCTGGATTGACCATTGGTACCACCCATAAGGATGTATGCTCCATTAAATCCTGCGGAGAGCCTCCATACACCCATGGATTTCCTTTCTGTTTCCCCCATTCATCGTGAAGTTGCTCAGCATCCCGTCCTTCAGCCCCATCAATCCCTCGTGCATATTGTTCTATAAAACGCAGCAAACAAGGTGTCGTCAACCATTCGTTAGCATGTACAGAAGCGTTGGCATGAATTTTCCTCGTTCCCTGCCCAATCCGTATATAAGGGATATCCTTCCCCATGACACTGGTGCCAATGCTGCCAACTTCAATAAACGGAAATCTGTGGACCAATGCCTTCAGGTCTTCCATTAAATCTTCATAGCTATACTCTCCACGTAACCGTACAATCTGATCCCGATGGTCTTCAGGAATGATAATTATCTTTCCTTCCACGAAATTATGCTCCGCAAGTCCCGAATTAGCGAGCCGCAGCTCAACAAGCTCTACACCGAACTGTTTGGCAATCTGTCTTGCATTCTCCCCAGGCTGAATAACGTATTTACGATCCGTAGACGGACGAATATATAGCAATTGACCACAAATCAGATAGGGTTGCGTGGCGGCCCACGGATTATCTGCGATCAAAGTATCCGCCGATAGTTTAAAAGCCGAGGCGACCCGGTGCAATGTATCTCCTTTTTGAACGATATATTCCCTCATCTTACTACGCCCCTTCCATCTGCCTTACTGCATGTTATGCAGACGCTGCGTGTCTTGATGTAGCGAAAAGCAAAACAACCAACTTCTTTTGTCCAATGACAAAAAAGTTGGTTGTCTCGTTAATCCAGATGAGTGACTTGCCAGACAACAGGCGTTTGCCGAATCTGCTCCCCAAGCCACTGTGCGGCAATGCGCTGGAACAACTCTGGATCGCCGGAACAAAAAAGCTGATGCACTGGCGTTTCGTCCCCGGCCTCCAATTTGCCCTTGTTATACAAAATGGTACTTGTCTCGCGCGCTGTTTCATCTGCCGAGCTAATGAGCTTCACCGCAGGACCCATGACTTCCTGAATCGTTTCCCTCAAAAAAGGATAATGCGTACAACCAAGAATCAGACAATCAATCGGATACGTTTGAATAGGTCTCAATGATTCCTCCACAACCTGCGATGTCGTTTTGGAGCGGAACAACCCTTGTTCCACCAAAGGCACAAGCGCAGGGCAAGCGTGGCTCACCACGTCTACATAGGGAGACAACTGCTTGAGCGCAGCTGTATATGCTCCGCTTCGAATCGTACCGACAGTTCCGATCACCCCGACATACCCGGTAGCGGTCGCACTGATCGCAGCACGAGCCCCAGGGTGGATAACTCCGATCACCGGAATGGATACCTTTTGGCTTATATACTCCAATGCCGCAGCCGTTGCTGTGTTACAAGCAATAATAATGACTTTCGGATTAAACTGAATCAGAAAATCAACCATTTGCTCTGTAAATTTTTTAACCTCTTCCGATGGTCGGGGACCATACGGGGTGCGCGCAGTGTCTCCAAAATAAATAATTTTTTCCCGCGGAAGCTGACGCATGACTTCTTTAACAACCGTCAAACCTCCTACACCGGAATCCAATATTGCAATCGCTTGCTGCACGTACACACCGCTTCCTTTTTTGTTTAAATATGAGTTGTTTCATCTCGGAAATCTTTCTGCTGCTACATAACTTATGTCGTATTAGCGTAAAAGGTACCCCAAAAGATTACCCTAAAACGAGGAAGCGATCAACAAAAAGGCTTCACCCCAACGGGAGAAGCCACAAACTCAAGCTATAGCCAGTTGTTTCACCTACGATATACAGACAGTTACAAAGCATCTTCATCCGTATTCTCTTCAACAGGCACGGATGAAATGCCAACCTTTGAAGCAATATCACTCTTTTTACGCCATTGACCTAATTCATGAATGACGGCTGAAGCTGTCTCCTTAATTTTGTCAGTATACTCGATGGAAGTATCTGAAATTTTCCCCACAAGCTCCTGTCCCTTATCACTCACGTGACGTGCCTGGTCTATAATATCCTGACGCAGCTCGCGACCTGACTTAGGAGCAAATAACAACGCAGCAACCGAACCAGCAATGCTGCCTACCAACGCGCCACGGATAAAGCTTTTGCAGTTCTCTTTCATATTCATCTCTCCCTTATGCCCGGGCGAATGCCCATCTGTTAATGCATTATAAGCATGGAGAGCCTGTCATGATACAGAGAACAAGCCAGAAAATTTCTACTTATTTTTGGAGCGGATACGATACAAGCAGCAACGACCTCCATCCGCCAAACAATCCTCACGGACAACCTCGGCATCAAGCAGTTCCTCAAACATTTGCTGTTCGCATTCACAAGCCTTGCGGTAACGATTGGCGATCTGAGAGATCGGACAATTGTATTCCATAATAGAGTAACTGCCATCCTCTTCCTCACGCCACTCTGCCATATAACCTGAAGCGTTCTGGATGCCCGAAAGCTTTTCCACACGTGAAGCTAGTGTAGACTCACTCTCGATGTGAGGGGCGTAGCGCTTCATCATTTTACGTTTTCTACCATCAAATAACGAGTGTACAGCTTCCATTCCCTGCTCTTCATCCAGCTCCTCTAACAGTTCCAGTAATAGATGATCATAATTACGAGGAAACTGCTCGCTTCCCTGATCGCTCAGGCTGTACAAAAACGTTGGGCGTCCCATCGCCTGTCTCAGGATCGTAGCCACAATCAGACCATCCTGCTCCATCAATTTGAGATGCCTGCGCACCCCCATTTCGGTAATGCCCAATTGAGCTGCCAAGCTTCCGACGCCCACAGGTCCCTGGGTTTTCAATAGTGTCAAGATCATGCGCCTAGTGGGCATTTCGGGTACGATATACTTATCCGTCACTTTTGCCTTTACACTCCCTCAGGACCCAATTCCTTATTTAAATAATCGTGCACGCTAGATACAAAAAGCTCCAGCAACCCAGGCAGCTCAGGTGTGAGTGGGTGAAGGCTTGTCCGGTCCCAATAAAAATACTCCTGTACTAAGGGTTTGCGCAAGGCTACCAGCTCTAATAGTGAATGAAATACGGTATCATCCAATACACCTTCCTCATGAATGATACCGATAATGTCCTCATAGCTACTGGCGTCACGCATAATAAAACCGTCGATGATATAGCTCCCTACGTCCGTTACCGTCTCAATGGCCAGATGAAGACACCGCTCCTGCACTAGCCCCTGCAACAGATCGCCTTTCCAGGCGGCGGATGTCTGGCGAAGGCCGTCGACAATGTCGGGAACAGCCCCTAGTCGAAGCTCAATTTGTTCCCGGTTGACATAATACAAAGTTCTGCACCTCCAGTAACCGCTTTAGATTTCATAATCAACTGCGATAGATACATCCTTCACTTCATTCATGTGTACAATAATTTCCTGATGAACAGGGTGTACCTGATACGTTTGCAAGTCTTCCAGTGTTTCTACCACAGCGGTAAGGGAAATATCATAAGAACGTTCCGAACGAATCACATCCGTACCTACTTCAAGTGACAGCAGCTCCTTGATCTTGCCAGTCATGCTGCGCAAAATAGATGCCGTATGTTCAATGCTTTCAGGGGAGCGGTCTTTCAATTTGAACAAAACAATATGTTTAATCATGCGTATAGGCTCCTTATCTTAAAAATGTTCTCTTGAAAATTTTATCATAACGCCCCACATACGGAAAGAAACTTTGTAATCTTAGCGATCTTTTCCACCATTTTTACCATCAGACTCCTTGTCCTTTAGTAGGGCAAAAAAATTCTTAAGCTTCGGTGGCAGCGGCAGACCCATTCGTGAACAGTTTTCCGTAATCGAGATCAATTCGTTGGATAAATAAAAATACGTTGCCGCCCCCTTCATGATTTCCGTACCCATCAGAAGATCCATATGATGCGCCAAAGAAATCACCATGAGCATTAAAGCCTTTCTCGCCAACCCCCAAAAGCCAGCTTTACTGCTTAACCCTTGTCCAGTCTTCACGGCAGCAGCGACTCCAGTTACATAATCAACAGCCAGGGCAACCGTGAATAGCACCATAAGCTGATTCCAGCCGCCAAAGGCAAACGTAATAATGGCTCCTGCGGTGGCACAAATCATACTAAACATACTCGGATTAATATTCATACCTGCTCCTCCTCTCGGGGCGGTTATTGTAATATATGCAGCGACGTCGTCACCCGTAAAGTCATATGACCTGTGCATAGATATCAATTCATAGATTCATATAAAACAAGCTGTGAAATTCACCATTTCCGAGCAATACAATAAAAGCACCTTCAAAGCCCCTATAAAGGAGCGATAAAGGTGCCTTACTTATTTTTTGAGGGAATATAACAATTGTGCATCTACTTTATCCATGACGCTTGGTTTCTGCTTATCGTTTATATAAAAAAACAGGCTACCCCCTCTCAAAAAATTGAAGTAGGGCAGCCTGCTTTCCTTTCAAGTTTATTCTATTAACGGTGATCATTCCAAAAATTAAGCGGAGTCAGGTTATCATTCAACGGCTCGAACGAATATCCTTCTTTCTGCAAGGCCGCCATGATTTGTGGAAGCACCTTGATCGTAGATGGCTTATCATGCATAAGAACGACTGGTATTCTACCTTGCTTTTTCAGTCTCTTAATATCACTGAGGACCGTCTGTACAAAATGCTGCGGATTTTTAGTATAACGCCAATCATTGGAATCTATATTCCAGTCCCAAATATGATAACCTGCACCCGTCAGTTGATCACGGTATGCTTTCTTCAAATACGGTTTGCTGCCATAAGGTGTACGAATCAAAGAAGTGCGTTTTCCTGTGGCCTTAAATAAAATCTCATTATCCTGATTCATCTCTGCCAGTGCTGCTGCCGGGGATGCATAGATCTTTTTCACCTGATGCGTCATCCCATGCAGGCCCAAGCCATGCCCTGCGTCTACCATTCTCTTCATCACTGCGCTATGTTGGCGAATTTCAGGTCCCAGCATGAAGAACGTAGCCTTGGCATTATATTTGTCCAGAATATCCAGCAACTGCGACGTATGCGCCGTTGGACCATCATCAAAGCTCAAATAGATTGTACGGCTGGAAGGCTTGGCATTTCCCCTGCTGCCTGCATTGCTAGCTTTGCCTGGCTTAACAGCTGCATACTGTTTAATTTCTGCCGCAAATGTATTCAAGAACTGAGCATCAGACAAACTAGCGTTTGCATTCTGAATTCGATACACATTACTCGTAGGAATCGTAATAGTGAAGCCAAACGCATCGGTCAAAGTGCGGATTGGCAGCATCGTACGTCCTCCACGCTCAAACACATCACCCTTGTTCAAATCCAGCGTAAAGCTGCGATTATGCCCAGTCAGCACCAATGTATTTCCATTGGCCGAAGTAGAAATGCCCATTTTTTGCCCCAGTGTCACGATAGGAACATACAACTTATCATTTTCCATTACGGGCTTAATTGTATTCGAATCTAGCAACACATCATTGACCCCAAGTAAAGGAGCCTTCGCTTGTGCACTCGCTGTATTCGTATGTATACCCAGCAACCCCAAACAACAGATTGCCATCAAGCATACAGCCATCCATTTTACTTTTAAAAGCTTCATCATTACACCATCCTGTGCTGTATTTTATAATGTGCGGGAGCTATCTCTAGCTTGTCTATGAAGTTATACAGACATGACGATATAGACATGGCAATATAGACATTCACTCAACATATAGAACATAAACGCATCTCAATCGACTGAACCGGACGTCTTTTGGCCCCCTATACATATTAATAGATTAACAGACTATAGTAGGTAAATATAGTAAAACAATTTGAAAACAATCTCGCAATCCATCTTACCAAATAAGTTACAAAGTTGTGAATAAATCGACCGTATTTAGAAGAATAAAAGTGGAATGGATTGTATGCCTCCTCCTGTGTAGAAGCTATAAACCTCAAATGTCATAGTTATGTTACTAGATTTATAGAATTATACGGGGACGCAAAAAAGCACCTGAAATCACCATAAGGAATTTCAAGTGCTTTATAATTTTGTTTTAAATTACTCGTTATTTGGTTTCAGGAAAATTTCCCTTGATTGGTGGGGTAGAGTCCCAGCTTATCAGTTTAATATGGTACTTAGCAAGTAGTTCATTTGAATTGGAAAATTGAGTGTTAATAGTCCTTCCATCATTTTCAAAAACCCTTTCATCTTTTTTAATGATAAAGCCTTCTTGTTCAATAAATATAGAGTCAGCAGCAGTTTGCTTATACTCGTCAGTACTATCCAAATCACCCATATAGTACTCTGCAATCCCTAGATGATAGGATATTTCAGTTCTGCTATTGACTTCTAGCAACGGTAGTAATCTACCTCCGCTGGCTAATCTTTCCTTTCAATTACGATATTTGCCACGAGCTTCATTTGAACCAATGCCATCATATTCGCATATTAAAGTATCTTGAATTAACTTTCGTTGCCCGTTAATTTCATATTCCAAACGAAATGGAAATTCCCCATATATGATTTCAGGATGTGAAGGATTTGGTTCTAATTGAATCCCTATGAATATTAGAAGCCAAGGTAAAGCAATGAACGCTATGATTGCAAATGCCAACAACAACGGAATGCTTAGCAATGTTTTTTTCACTTTCATTTATACCTCTTCTCCTTCAAAGCATTTATTACGGAGTCCATTTTATGGTTTCTGACCATTTGCCAAGCTTTATATGCTTTAGAGTGCGTAAGTACTTATCACTAAAAACCATATTTACCTAGTGAAGGTACTGAAGGATTAAATGTAATGGCATTTTTATTATTTGCAACTGCATCTTACTTACAGCTATATTAGGGAAATATCATATGAAGGTATTCATTTAGCACTAGGTGGCGGTAAAAGAAAGACTTGAGAAAACCCTCAAGGTCTGCAAAGAATTTGATGTATAATTAAATGTGCATATAATCAATAATCAGCTTTCTTAATTTCTCATGCTTGTTGTATTCATTTTGAAAGTCGAGGTATTTCTCCAGACTTGATTCAAAAAAATGGTATCGAGGAAACCGTTCAAAAAAACTCTTATTCAACAAATTAATTTGCCTATTTGGTATTTTGTCAACGTTACCCTTCAAAATATAACTCGTCGTTCCAACAATCACAGTACAAAAGTCATTAAAGTCAGCGTTTAAACTTTCATCTTCAAGTAATACAAAATTCCTTTCAAAATCAACCATTATTTTGCTTGTTCCCTCATATGGAAAGGGATTCACCCTTATGAATTTATGCATGTCTAGTATTTTTAATAGAATCTCTTCTTTTTTCATACCCGAAGACCTCCAACTAGATAAATATATTAGGACTTACCAAAAGAAACTATCGTTCCATCCGGTGTGATATCTACATATTTTCCATTCTTTTTATAGCGAATTGTGCCTTCGATAGCTCCATCAACATAACTTTTTGTAGAACCTTTCTTGGCAGTTCTAGCGAAGCAGTTAATTCTTTATAAGCCAACTCTCTATTAGGGTTATTCTCATCCTTGGCGAGTACTTGATTTCCGACTTCAATGTCTTCGATATTTTTCTCTTCTTCGTTTGTTTGAACTTTAGTACCCACGGTAAAGCAATTACATTTCCGTGATTTTAATTTACCACTATACTTCCCACTACCAGTAGACTACCCACCTAAATTACCAATAATACCCATTATAAACATGCCAAGAACTTCGTCATCTGTCCACTTTTGGTATGCACTTAACAACTGATTTTTTGCTCTATAGCCCGCATACTGGGTCTTTTGTATACTTTCGCTTTCAATTCCAATGGATAGTTCATTTTTGTTGTCAAGGCAAAAACACCTTCAACATTTCTCCTCCCATCTTTCGACATGAGAGCAGCATTTTCTTGAAGGTGTTTTTAATTCGCTTCATACTATGGGGTCAGTCTCTGTTTCACTAGACGGTTTCTTAACTTAGACAAAAACAGGCTTAAGCCATAGTGATTTTAACGTATTATTGCGTAGTACTGAGATAGTGTCCTTTGCAAACTCCACCGCAGTTTCATCATTATCATATTTGGGATCTCCAATACACACCCACCCAGAACACTTGTCATAGAATGTTTTCCATGAATTTACATCAACAATTCTTTGGCATTCTCCAGATTCCATCTCAACACCGCTTACCAAAAGCAAGCCACCAAGCATAGCTGTAGGAACAACAAGTGGTTTTTCAATCCACACATCTAGAGGACTTAATCCCCATATTTGCCGAGCAAGTTTTGATTCAGTATCAAAAGTAATATTAAGATAGCCTACCAAGATAGAAAAATCAGCACTTAAAGAAGGGTCAAAATCGAAGGAGTTTTCATCCTTTACATAAATTACTTGTCCGTTATTCGCCTTTACCTTATCAGAATACTGAAACATAACCAAGACTTCCCCCTATTTCTTTTTCCTTGAATTAAATAAGAAATGCACTACAGAATTTTTATCAGCATCGATTACAAGTTCCCAAATCCCATTCTTACCTGCAAAAGTCCCTTCAACATCCCATCTCCACCCATTTTTCAATCCACCCGGGTCTTTAATAGGGTCTTTAAATTCCATAATTTCTTTCAATAATGATGTAGTTCCATTGGAATTCACGTAAGGACGAGACGATTTTCCGGCTTTTGTTAATTCGAAAAAGTGTTTTTCAGCAGTCTTAGACATTGTTAATTTTGAAGGGTCAACATCCCAACATTTATTATGTGTCCATATTCCAAGATTAGAAACAAAATAGGTATGAAAATCCTTTACCTTGAAATTATAAACTGTAGCCTCTCCCTTTTTGACTTTAATCTTTTCAATAGCCAATTTTTTGTCAGCAGAGGTTGTAAGAACATTCCCCACCACAAGGTGTCGTGCTTCCACCCATCCCTTGCCAACAATCCAAAATGGATGCTCATCAGTGGTTGTAATGACTTCGCCGCCAACAGTAATATTATAAGTTTTTTCAACATCACGTTGGAAGAGCCATTCAACTTCTTTGTAAGCCATCTCACCTGTTTCATCATCTTTGGCAAGGACCTTATCCCCGACTTTAATATCCTCAATCGGTTTTTCCCCTTCGTCTGTTTGAACCTTCGTACCTGCTGTAAAGCAATTACATTTACTTATAACATCTTTTACTGTTTTGCCCGTACTGGCGCTTTTGCCTTTAGTTACTTTAGCTATTGCAGGTCCTTCTACAAGAGAACCACTTACAAAACTTGCACACTGTACATCATAGTAGCAACCCATTACTGCATCAGATATACCTGATTTATCCCATTTAACACGAGCCGCGCCTTTAGGATACCATGTCCCCTGTTTCACCCCGGCAGCGTAAATAGACCGACCAAAATTAATAGAAATGGAATCTGGAATATAGTCTGCATTTTTACCTGAGCCACTGCAATATCCAGGGTGGGAATAATATTTCCCTCTAACCGTTGCTGTGCACCAGTTCCCGGTCGGGTCACTGTTTGTCAATGGATTATTATGCACATACGTATATCCATTCAAACTCAACGGTTCGTTTATCTCGCCCTGATACGTATCCTCGCCCATAAAACGGGCTGTACCCGGATCGTACCAGCGAGCCCGTAGGTACTGTAGCCCGGTCGTATCATCCCAATACTCACCAGCATAACGCAGCACATTCGGAACGGTCTCTTTGACCTTCTCCGGGCCGCCCCAGATATCGTAGCTGTAGCTATTCAGTTCCTTCCCCGAACTATCACTTAAGCCTACCACATCACCGTGACCGTTCAGCTGATAATATTGCAACTGTCCGCTTGCCTTGTCCTGTCTAGCCCACAGTTGACCGGACAAGTCATATACGTAAGCGTAGGTGATCTTGGCTGTTCCACCTTGGACTTCGGCCTCCGCAATCAGCTTCGCTTCTTCGTCATAGTAATACCGAGTCGTTTTGCCGCCCTCTGTACGCTCGTACAGTAGACCGTCTCCGTTATAGCTGTAACCTACCTCTTTGCCTTCACCGCTCACCTTTGTCAGACGGCTGGCAGAATCATACGTATATTCAGCATTTTTCATGCCGAACACTTTGCCACTGCCTTCAGCACTTCGGTTTCCATTCGGATCGTAGCCATAGGTCTTATTCTTTTCACCAGCGGCTTCGCTGGCAATACGGTTTGACGGGTCATATCCAAACTGGTCTGTTGTTCCGTTTTGTGTACGTCCGATGATGTTTTTATTCCCATCCCGCTCATAACCAAATTGGTGCAGCGCCGTACCGCCTTGTTCTACCGTAACCCCGGACAAATCCAGTCCGTTGTAGCTGAATCGCGTATTCAATCCTCTGCTTGAAGACTGACTTTTCAGCAACCCATTCGGAGCATACTCAAATGTCATACGATCCAATGATCCGCCCGCAGCAGCACTCGCTTCTCCCAAGCTCTGTACATTTGCCGCACCGGTCCCAGCGCTAATGTCCATTTGAGTAACTCGGCCCACACTGTCCAGCTTGGATTGAACATGCATAGACGTGCCAGCAGCATCTGTTAGCACATAGCCTGTACGAGACTGCTTGTTGTATTCATAGCTGATGTGCGTACCATCAGGGTACTTCAGCCCAGTCAACGACCCATCTGCTGGATCATAGGTATAGGTGGTCGTTCCCTGACCATCTGTCATGCTTTTTCTTCGTCCTGCGCTGTCATAGGTGTAATTGGTTTTAAAATCAGGACCTGCCGCTTCGGTAACTAATCCGTCAGCGTTATATTGAAAGGTAATGGCCTCCGATTTTCCTGTCAACATACGGGAGACGGTTCCATCCGTATCGTAAATATTTAACGTAGTTCCTCCGCTTGATTTCTCAAGTAACGTACGTCTGCCCAACTCATCATACGAATACACATTCTTTTGCCCATCAGGATACTGAACGGTCTTCAAATTTCCGGCCAGATCATACATATAGCTGACCTGCTGTCCGGATGGATCGGTAACCGAGGTCATTTGTCCCAGAGCATCGTAATCATAGAGCGTGCGTTGACCATTACCGTCTGTCCGGCTAGTAACCATACCCGCATAATTATAAGCTAACGATTCCAGCGGCTGAAATGATCCATTTTTAGCTTCTTGTGTGGAAGTCACACGACCTAAAGCATCTGATACTTCACGCACACGATAACCGGACGCATCCGTCTGAGTGACAGAACGATCCGCCGCGTTATACGTCACAGTATCTGTTGTTCCATCCGCATAGGTCGTCTTCACAGGTCGTCCAAAGGCATCATAGGCATAGCGAGTGGTTGCTTGTTCGGCATCCGTGCTTTCTACCATATCTCCATGATCATCATAACCATATCCGTAAATCGCATCACCCACCTGCTGCTGGAGTATCTGTCCGAATGGATTATACATTCTTTCAGCACTTACTCCATCTGGTCCTGTGACAGTGACATCATTCGCATCATCCTTGTACACCACGACGGTTTGAGTTCCATCTGGATAAGTAACCTTCGTTACACGTCCCAAAGCGTCATATACATAGGACTCTGTTTTGCGCTTGGCATCTGTTTGGGACTTGATTTCTCCAGTCGGATAGTAGTCATACGTATACTCAACACCTTTAGGCAAAAGCTGCCTTGTTGGGAGCTGTGAACCATATGGCGATTTATAATCAATAGAAACATCTGTATAGTTTCTGTCATCTATGAGAACTTTCTGACCGCTTACATTCCCTTTTGCATTGTAAAAAGTATAGGTATGTGATAAAAGCTTCCCTTGCTCTGTACCTTCGTAGTTTTTTAGTTCATACAATGCGCCCTCTGCTTTATAAGTTCGAACTGTCGTTCCAGTTTTTCCTTCACTTATTTTAGTAACCGTCTGGGAAGGTTGAACCCAGAAAAAAGGCTCACTAGAGGTTTTATACGTATGAACAGTCTCCAATCCGGTACTTTGGGATACTTTTAGTGGAAGACCATATTCATTGTAGTCATAAGAGGTGGTTACAGATTCTGACGAAGAACCTCCCTCCGTATAGGACTCTTGCATTTGCACAGGCAAATTCCAATCCATGGCCTCATTATAGGTGTAGTTTATATGATAGCCGGTAGAATCACCCTCTTGATCATAGCGGTTAAGAACAAGCTTGTCTGGTGTGTTATCTCCTCTAAAGACTTTACCAAAATGGAAGGTTTCTGTTGTACGTGTCCCTTTGGCAACCACCGTCCACTCAGCATTTTTTCCATAACTGGCTAGATCTTCTCCGGAATACACGAAATCAATTTTATTTAAGAAACGATCGCCGGCAGTTGTACTGTACATATCAGCGCGTGAAGCCACCTTGAACACGCCTTGTGTACCGTACACGCCTATCTGCTTGTTATAGGCTTCATAGCGAATGTCTGTAATCGATGAAGTAGGTCGTACAATTCGTGTAAGCAACGCGGTTTCATTGGGCTTTAGGGCTCCAGTCTTTCCTTCACCATCTATGACCACATTAAAAGGAGCATCCATGAATGTATAAGCATAGCTTGTGCTTCGGGAAAGAGAATCCAATACTTCTGACAGCACCTTGCTGCTTCCCTCACCACTTTGGCGATAGGTGTACTGATGGTCTGTGCCCTGCTCTTTAACAACAAGCTGCCCGGCATTGTAAGTGAAGTCAAGCTCTCTACCATCACTGTTTCGAATCGAACGAATAAGCTTTGCTCCACCAGAACTTGTATAATCAAATTCCACTCGATTCTTATACGCATCCTGGATCAAAATCAAATAACCATCCTGATCGAGATAATAGTCGTTTCCATTCAGTACTGATATTTTGTATGCACTGCTTACTCCCTGCACACTTACGCTTTGATCTGTACTGATCTTCAGATCTTTGTATGCATATCCTTCTAGCTGCAAATCATCTCTCAGTTCATAGGAGCCTGTTCCCGGAATATACAAATACCGTTTACCATCCTGTTTCTGTATATGAGGAAGATCCCATTTCCAGCCTCTCCCCAGGCCAGAAGCTGCTTCTTCCTCGCGGATGGCACTTGTGTTTGTATACAACCCTTCATTTTGCTGCACACCAATCTGATTATTTGCCAATGAACTGTTATACACACGAGTCAATGCAAAGGGCAATGACCCCGGCAGCACCAAGTCCGTATTTTGAACAACGAGCTGTCCTGAAACGGTGGACACACTGTTGTCACCGTAATCCATTCCATAACGCGACGTATCATCACTTAGCCTGCTTTGTGCAAGCGCCGCCTGATCAAAAGGAGCATACACATCTGCTGTAGCAGATACCTGAAACAAACTCTGTTTAAGTAAATCCTGCCCGATTAGTCCGTTTTCTCCTGGAGTCGGAGCATATACGGAATCATTTACTCGGGGTATAGATGGGATATCCATCTCAGTCGTGTCTGGAGCCGGCGCTTTACCCTCTTCCTTATCTAGTGGATGTTGAGTTAGCTTTTCATCCTGGGTGACCTGAGCGGGCTTTTCACCCTCCTTCAGCGCAGCCGACTCATCGGACGGCTCCACCTTTGCATTTGTACTCAATGTCAGTCCATTCTGCTGTACCCACAAGCTTGGACTTTGTTCTGGCAATGAATTTTCTCCACCATCTTTTTGCCATGCTTTATAAATATCATATAAAGTATAGCCTTTGGATAACTGTGCATTGACCCACGCCTGATCCTTACCTGTTTGCTGTGCAAGCCATGCTCTGGTAATAATCTGTGGAGTAGAAGACGTAGAAGACTGAGAAGCTGCTGCCTCCCTCTGCCCTTCTTCTCCATATGCCCATGTGCTCCATGGACCCAGCAACATCAGCACACATAGTAGACTACAAATATAACGTTTAAACACTCGCTCACCCCTATTAATAATGCCTATACATCTAATGATCTGTTATATTTTTTCGAAGCCAAGAGCATCCTTTTAATCTGTAAAAGGAAATACCTTTTTCGTCCGTTTTATGACGTTTCCGTTTAAATCATAATCCAATTGAATTTGGTCACCGGTGAATAAAATAACTTTATTCAGTCGGTTTCCTTTGCCGTATTCATATGAAGTGTCCTTGCCAAGCGCCATATGGGCTGCCTCAATTACGGTTTGTAATGCACCGCTATTAATTTCTGACAGCTTCACATAAACCGTTTGACCTGCCTTCATCTCATACTCTAAGACCGTGTAATCCCAACCATATATTTGTGCTTGCTCTGTTGAGGAGACAAGCTGGCTACTAAAATCAGGGTCTGTAAACAAGGCTACAATGGGCTGCTGCGCAGCAAAGTTGGATTTCTCCTTCACCGCGAAACGGTAAATCCCGTCTTCTTTGGGTGTAAAACGATATTTCCCTTGCTGACCTGCTGTAAAGTCAGCTTCCTTTTCTATGAGTTCAATGAGCTCATCCAGCTTGCTGTCATCGTTATTTTTTACAGCAAATACACGATAAGGTGCTCCAAAGTTAACAGCAGGAGTAGCGGCTGCTACGGCAAGATGAATATTTGCGTTAGCTGGCACTTGCTGCTGATTGTCTGTCGCCTCTTTATGCTCTCTAATCACTTTTCCAGCACGATCTGCAACAGTGAACTGATATGTTCCACCCGTTGCCTTTGCATTCGTCAAGACAGGTGCTTCCTGGCTCCCGCGATTGATCCATACTTCCTGCTTGCCACCAGATAAAGATGTTTTTAATAACGCTGGTTCTGTGCTTGGATCTGCTTTAATGTCATTGTTGAAATGAATGGTTACAGCTTGCGGTGAAGTAACGGTTACAACAAGCGTACCTCCTGCGCCAAGTGAGATTTCAGGTAAAGAAACACTCATACCTGCTCTATCCACCTTGGAATTCACACCGCTACCTTCTCCATACATGGCATAGTCATAGAGACGGCTTGTGTCTAAAGCATCTGTGGTTAATGAGGAAGCCTGTGAGCCAGTATTATGGAATACATAGCTTTCTCCCTGCTTGATGGTAACCTGATTGCCTGTTGGCACATCGGCAGCCTCAACATCGAATATTCCTAATACAGCTCCATAAGTAACTGGCACATCAGAAACAGTCGTTACAATGGCGTAGCCACCAGCCTGTACTAATGGTAATTGAGTCGTATCATTAGCTTGGCTGTATACAGTCCCATCTGCCTTATAATTAATGTAATTCCATTTCATACCGCTGACTGAAATGACGTCCAGGGCTTTGTCCAAAGTGCTAACGTTTATAAATTTTCGGCTTTCACCGCGTTTCAATGTAATTCGATGGAAGGCTGCCTGCCCGCTGAGCAAAGCCTCCACCTTATTGCTATAGGTAAAGGTTATTGGCCGATCGGATACATTGGTGACAATGGCTTTACCGCCAGCGACAATCTCTGGATCCACTGTATTGTTGAAATGATCTGATGTCAGTAATCGAAGTACTTTATAACTTGCAGCATCAAAGCGTGCATTGCCACTGCTTTTGTCATGCCGCAATGAATTCGATTGACTGTCATGATTACGGAACTCATATGAATCTCCCGGCTCCAATGTCGTTTTCCCGATACCATCGTCATCTTCGCTGACCTTAAAGCTCCGATAGATTCCACCAAAAGTGATTGACGTGTCACTAGTTACCGTCACGCTGGCCTTTTTACCTGCACCAACCAAAAAGGTTGATTTCCCGGTACTGCGCCTGGATTGCTCTGTACCATCTGCTTTATACAGGACCACATCAAATTTCCCTTTAATGGTACTGGCTGTGTTGTGCAGATTCCTCAAATGATCGCTAATATTAGTGAAAGCATAACTTTCACCTTTCGACAGTGTTACGCGTAAAAAAGCAGGATCATCGCTGATTTCCCAAGAAAAATCATCCGTATAGTCAAAGATAATGGGACTTGGACCGATCACAGTCACAATGGCATATCCCGAAGGCGGGATCATGGGACCAGACTGGCTGTTAAAACCCGAGGAATTTACCGTTCCATCCGGCTTGTAAATAGCATAGTCGAACAAGCTTCCTACCTTTTTGGAGTTATTGTAGATCGGATTCATTAGTGTACCGTTATTATGGAAAATGTAGCTCTTGCCCACCTCAAGCTCTACACGGCTGATGGCATCTCCGCCCACTGGACGGGCAATAAAATTGCGATACGGGGCCCCGTATGTCACCGGGTTTGCAGTGACCTGGGTAATTACCGCATAT
Source organism: Paenibacillus sp. JJ1683 (assembly GCF_053006485.1). NCBI lineage: Bacteria > Bacillati > Bacillota > Bacilli > Caryophanales > Paenibacillaceae > Paenibacillus > Paenibacillus sp. JJ1683. The sequence goes on along the minus strand of NZ_CM129820.1, from coordinate 1,949,564 downwards.
CTGTCCACAGCAATCTGCGGCTTCGCCGTAGTGCTACTGCCGCGTGAAGCCTCTGTTCCGTTTGCCAGATAAACAACATAGTCAAGTTTATCTTTAGATGTACCATCACTTTCCACCGTATCCAATCGTGTTCCCACATTGATAAACTGGTAGCTTTCCCCCTGATTTAAGGTAACCCGCGCATAAGCCGGCTCACCGGTGCTTTCTATAGTGTATTTGCCGTATGGAAATCCGAAGGTCACCGCATTGGCAGTGGAGCCTGTAATAATCAGTTCCTCGCCATCTGCCAAAGTAGGGTGAGCAATACTATTAAGGGCGGAAGCGGATAAGGTTCCGTCTGCCTTGTATTTTGCGTAATCAAAACGGCGATTGTCTGTATTTGACCCATCATGCTGAATGGAACGGGCTGTCCATCCTTCATTCACAATCCGGTAGCTTTCATTCTTAGAGAGCGTAACTCGCTCTAATGCTGGGTCCTCCGATGTACTGTAGGTGAAGACGTCTGTTACTTTTACAGTTAATGCTGCTGTCCCTGTATTCGTAATAAACGCTGTACCTCCCCCAGGAACACCAATGGGGCTTGTGCCATAGTCCATATGGACAGTGCTAATATCTCCGTCCTCTTTGTAGCTCACACTATCGTACAGAATACCTTTTGACTGAGAAGCGTTGCTGTATATAGATTTACTAACTGTATCTGTATTCTGAAATTCATAACTTTCTCCAGGGTCGATAACGATTGACGTATACTCCACCGCTGCCAAACTCATCATGAGTGCATTATACACGCTGTTTGTCGCAGAAGTTGGCGGCTCAAAAGAAACTGTTTCATTCGTGAGCCCCTGTTCCTTCTGTACCAAATCTGCTTGATCCGCATGATTTAGTTGCATTCCGTCCTTTAAATCTTGTTTTTCCGCTCCTGCCACACTAGGCAAGCACAGCAAAGTGTTCGTTGCCAAAAGTGCCGTCAGAAACCATATCATTACCTTTTTACAAATCATCTAGCTGTATAACCTCCCTTTTTCTCGTCAAAAAAATTGCATGTTGGGCTGTAAAAAACCACTTTTCTCTCTGTACAACCTTACAATCATAAGAGAAGAACATATTACCTCCATTTCCATAAAAAATGTCACATTTTAATATATCGACACCTTAAACTTCCATTTTTATAGGCCAAATGGACCTTATTTTCCATAAACCGGTTAAGCCCATGGGATTAAAAGAAAATCAGGAGAAGAGTCACTTGCAAAGCCCCCTTCGGGTATAGTAGTATGTGTTTAAAAAAAATCGGAGGGTATATGCCTAAACAACAAGACAAACATTCCATTCAGGCGTGGTCTCTGATCAATCGCAAATATTTGGGAAAAGGCGTGCGTGTCAAACGTTTTCGCAAACCAACACGCTGTCAAGTACGCAATCGCGTTTTGCTTGCCGTTTTGATGGCTAATGACATTAAACTGTCCCAACTTGCCGAGGAGCTTTCCATCTCCTCTCGCAGCGTCAGCGCGTGGGTATATGAAGGTCGCATTCCCGGCAACACTAATCTGGAAAAGACGTGTAATACACTTGGTTATCCGCACCATATTCTATTTAATGAAGAGGTTGTCCGGCGTTCACCGCTCATTTGTCAACCATCACCGTCCCGTTTCATGAAACGGACTGTAACTCGTTCTCCAGTTAAAAACCGGATTTTGGCGGGTTTGTGCATGGTACATGATATTTCGGTGACTGATGTCAGTCATTGGATTGGCGTTCACCCGGGTACATTTCGGAAATGGTTGCATCAGGGTACCGTTCCTTCGCAAACCTTCCAGGATCAGGCGGAACAGTTTTTCCGTATTCCAAAATCCATTTTGTTTGCTGATGCCATGCTGAAAAAGTAACAATGTCCTTTAAAACGAAACGATTGAAATTTTCATGAAAGTCTTTGAAAGGAACGCATTACCATCTTTCATTCAATGAGACTTTCACATCATGTGATTTACAGAATATAAAAGCAAAAAAGCACAGTCTGCCGATTCTGGCGTACTGTGCTTTTTAGATAGCAAAATTTAAATGCTTCTTGCTTATAATTTGTAACTTCTTAGGAATGAGTGCTTGCCGCTTCAGTTGAACGTCCAGCTTCTGCCTTGGTGGCCTTCAGCCTTTTCATAACCGGGTTGCCCCCACATCCAAAGTAGTCGTGAAGACGGCTGTATTCCTCATAGAGCTTATTATAGATGTCCACGTTCTCAGGGATTGGCTTGAAGCTCTCATCACGCATACGTGCCATATGACGCGCTGTTTCGGCGATTGTCATATCCTCCGCCCCAACTTCAGCTCCCATAGCCATGGCTGCCAGTTGACCTCCCAAACGTCCTTATTTAATGTTTCAAACATACATAGGTCACTCTTCTTACTTTCATTTCTGGCACCACTCTCATCGCACACTTGTACGTACAACTAACTAATCAACCTTTTTTATATATCTTTTTGATAGATTTATGTACACATTTTCAAAATGTATAGAAAAACAGCCCCTTTTCTGCAATCCAGAAAACAGGCTGCTCCGTGTATCCAGTAACATACCATCAACTTAAAATTAACTAAATATTTCCTAAGCTGGCCCCGTGGATTCGCGTACAATTAACTCTGGGGGTATAATCCATTGACGCTCTTCTTCACGATATCCCTTTTCTTCAATCATCGATAGCATGGTATCGGCGGCACGTAACCCCAATTCTTCCTTGGGGTGCCGAATGGTTGTAAGTTTGACTTCCGTGGCTGTCGCCAAAAATGAATCATCAAACCCAACCAGTGACAGATCCTGGGGAATACTGAGGCCCGCCGAACGTACAATATCCAGTAGCCGCACCGCCAATTCATCATTATAGGTCACCCATCCAGTCGGACGTTCCCCTGTCTCCATCGCCAACAGCTGTGATGCGCGTTGTAACGGAAGCTCATTTTTTTCTTCAGTCCGGTACGTCGTTACTGCGTTTGGATGTAACGTCACTCCATATTTACGGTGAGCGGCTACAAATCCCTTCATCCGCAGAATTCCTTGCATATCATCGGTTTTGAAAAATCCGGCCAATCGCCGGTGCCCCAGCTTGATCAAATGCTCTGCCGCCAAAAAACCACCCTTTTCATCATCCAAACGCAAACAAGGTGCATCCATCTCCTCATAACGCGCATTGATCATTAAATAAGGGATTTGGCGATTCTCCACGGTTAAATAATAGTTCAAATTGGGATTACGTTCCCCGCTTTTGGTCGGCTCAATAATAATTCCGCTCAGTGGTTGACTCAGCAGCATTTCCAAGCACTGACGTTCTTGTTCAGGGTCATTGCCTGTGCTTGATAGCAGCAGCTTGTAGCCCTGCCGGCTTAGCTTGGATTCAATTCCCTGTACAATGGATGGAAAAATATAATCCGATATATAAGTTGTCACAACTCCAATCGTCCTTGGATTTTCAGGCTGCTTATGATCCCGTACCGCGACAAAGGTTCCTTTGCCCTGTATGCGAAGCAGCCAACCTTCCTGTACCAGCTCACCCAGCGCCTGACGCACCGTTTGCCGACTAACTGCAAATTGTTCAGACATTTCATGTTCAGAAGGAAGCTGGCTTTGCGGCTCCAGTCTAGATGAATGAATCCATGATAAAATCTCCTGTTTAACTTGTATATATTTGGGCGCCATAATGTCCTCCGTACTTGCCATATCATGTACCTATTCGTATTCCGATTATAGCATATCGTCCATTTGTACATACAAATGTAACAAGAGCAGGTTATTGTTGTATAGCTGCCGGAGGCGTAAACCCATTCACAAATCCCTTCCTCATGCTTAAACTGAGTATCTAAAGGACTCTAGTGTAGGTGTAACACACATTACGAACGAAGCAACTGGTGTTCATTCATATACTTGAGTCCGGTATAGCGATCACGCAAAGTATGTGCCGTGCGCAAAGCACGAGCAAGTTGTTCCTGTGTAACCCCCAGCTCGGCAATGGTAGACGGACCTCCCACCTGAGCTAGCCATGCACGCATCTGTTCCGACGTAGGCAAAGTCCGATATACTTCAAAAGCCTCCACATCCTGATTGGCAGCCAATTCCCTATACATGTCAGACAGCAAAGCGGAGGCAACGCCCACCTTGGCACCATGCAAAACTTGCTTGCGCCCCTCTGCAATAAAATCCATTTCAATTCGGTGAGAAATATGATGCTCTCCCCCTGAGGCAGGACGGGAATGATCAATCATCAACATCGAAATACCGGATGCAATCAGCGCATTCATCAACACCTCGACCCCTGCCTTACTGCCGGCCGCGATCTCATCGACATGCTCTACACAAGCACGTAAAGCCTCCTCGGTAATTCGATTAGCTACAGGTGAATATGGCTCGTTTCCCAAATCTCTGGACACATGCCAGTCTGCTAATGAGGTGAACTTACCGAGCATATCGCCAAAACCCGCGGCAGTCATCACTTGAGGGGCACTTGCCAGTACGGACAAGTCAGCGAAGATCGCCTCCGGCGGAACGGCTTGGAACGTCTGCTTGCTGCCATCCACAATTAATGGGGCCCCAGCTGAGGTAAAACCATCTACAGATGCAGCCGTTGGGACTGACAAGAACGGACGATTCATTTTATAGCACACAAAGCGAACCAGATCATGAATCGTACCTGACCCTACAGCAAGCACAGCCTGACTTTGATCCGCCACACCCAGAAAAACCTTCATGATATAAGTTTCATCAGCAATAACATCCCCTACCGCATTCGGAGGCAGCCGAACTACATCAACTGTCAAACCTGCTTCACGGATTAAATCAGCTACTTTCTTCCCTGCTGCCGCTGAAGTATGCTCATCCTCTACTAGAGTAACATGCTTATAATTCTGTTGATTCAAATAAGAAGCAATGGATTCAAGTGCTCCATCCCGTACCTCGATAAACAATTCAACCTTTCGGTGAGGATGATCAGTGTTACTAGCCTGCGCCTCTTCGTTCCACAGCTTAATCTGCTCATTCATATTCATTTCATCAGCCTCCTGAAAAAGGAATAATTTGTACAAGAATGATCCATACTAATAATAGATTCCGTTTGAAAACGATTACTATTTAATTGTACGCACAAGTGTGGGTACAAGTCCAGAAAAAACGTACAAGTTACGATTCAATTCAACCATTTGAAAGGAACAAGATTATGAAATTTGGAACAGATATTGCCTGTGCGCTCGGTTTACTGGCAGGTACAACGTTTGGCAGTGGGGTTGCTTTTTTGTTCGGCTGGCAAGCTTATCGTGCACTGACTTCTGTCACGGTTTTTGGCATTGCAGGGATTATCATTACCATTGCCGTTTTTCGCTTGCTGCACCGAAAGTCGCTTTCTACGTCCAATTCTCAATGAATTCTGTTGAAAGCCAGACCATTTTAATTTGACTGCATACATAAAAAAACGGGCCTCACAAGCCATTTGCAGCTTGAGAGTACCCGTTTTTGGTTTAGCACATTTTCACCTAAGTTGTGTGAACTTCTGGATCAACGTCCAATTCATAATCAATTTCATCAAAACCGAATCCAAACAATTGAAGGAAATCCAGACGATATTGCTCAAGATCACCCAGTTCGGATACGTTTTCGGTAGTGATCTCAGACCAAGCCGCTTTAACAGCTTGCTGTACATCCTCTCTCATTTCCCAGTTGTCCAGACGAATGCGTCCTTCATCGTCTGTTTCCACAGTGGATCCACTGTATAATGCCTCGAACAGACGTTGCGCCTGCTCAATACAACCCTCGTGCAGTCCCTTTTCTTTCATGACCTTAAACAGTAAGGAAATATACAGAGGCACAACAGGTATAGCCGAACTGGATTGTGTAACCAAAGCTTTATTCACTGAAACGTAGGCCTTCCCACGATAACGCTCCAGTTGCTTTGTTAACGTATGTGCTGTGGCTTCCAAATCATTTTTAGCTTGGCCAATGGTTCCTTTACGATAAATAGCCTCCGTAATCTCAGGACCAATATACGAGTAAGCCAGTGTGGTTACCCCTTCAGCCAGCAGGTCGGCTTCTTCCAACGCTTTTAACCACAGGGACCAATCCTCGCCACCCATGACCGTGATGGTGTTATCAATCTCCTCCTGCGTTGCTGGTTCAAGCGTAATTTCCGACACAACACCTGTGTTCGTATTCACCGTTTTATTCGTAAACGGCTGTCCAATGGGCTTGAGAACGGAATTAAAGGTTTCTCCCGTATCAGGATGTGTCCGTCGCGGTGAGGCGACACTATATACAATCAGGTCTACCTTGCCCAGCTTTTCTTTGACCAGCTTCAACGTCTCCTGCTTAATTTCATGGGAAAAAGCATCTCCATTAATGCTCTCCGCTATGTAGCCAGCCGCTCTGGCTGCTCTTTCAAAGGCCACTGTATTGTACCAGCCTGCCGAAGCCGTGCGCCCCTCTGAAGCAGGACGTTCAAAGGATACTCCTACGGTGTCAGCTCCCATACCGAAGCTCGCAGCAATGCGGGAAGCCAGTCCATAACCTGTGGATGCTCCGATCACAAGTACCTTTTTAGCTCCTTGTAATCCCGTGCTGTCTTTGATGTAGTCGATTTGACGATTAACGTGAGCCGCACATCCTGCAGGATGCGCAGTCGTACATATGAAACCACGAATTTTCGGTTTAATAATCATTGCAAGGGTCCCCCTACTTTGGCATTCATTTAATATTGATGGAATGGTTGTCCAGTCATAACTATATTACAAATCAGCTTGCGGCTCAACATATAACATAGTCTTGAAGGTAAGTGATCAAATACTATGATACAGATATCCCCGAGCTGCGACTCTACGCCAAAAAGAAAATCGCCGTAAACATCATAGTCTACAGCGCTCTTTTACTCCAATATTCATTTGGACTTATTTTCTAGCAATATCACATCTTCTCCTTGCTCTCGTCTTATTTTGATATTAGTCCTTCCCCAGGTACACATTAAATCAATAATTTCATTTGCTGTAATTCCATACTCCGTTATATAATACTCCACTTTTGGAGGCATTTGATTATACACATGTCTGCCTATGATTCCATCCTTCTCAAGTTCACGAAGTTGCTGTATAAGAACCTTTTGAGAAATGCCTGCAATACTACGCTGTAATTCACTGGTCCTCTTTCTACCAGACATTAATAAGCATATGATTAAGGATTTCCACTTACCTCCGATGATCTCCAGTGTTGCTTCTATGCCTAAATTATATTGTTTCATACGACCACCTCTTCGAGACTAAAATAACTAAGTTTATCGAATTCATTTTATAATCACATATCTTCATTCTAAGTACCATGCACACTTTCAAGTAACTATATTACTTTATTGTGTGTATTTACTTTTTTTATAGCTTACAGAATAATAGTACGTATCCACAAAAAGCAAATGATGCGATGTAAGAAAGGTGATTTATAATGAAGACTCTCGTGATTTTAGCACATCCGAATATTGAAGATTCCAGAGTAAATCAAAGATGGAAACAAGAATTACTTCAATATACCAATGATTTGACAATTCATGAAATTTATAAAGAGTATCCCAACTGGAACATTGATGTTTTGAAAGAACAAAAGTTACTTGAAGTACACAGCAATATCATATTTCAGTTCCCTTTATACTGGTATAGTTACCCTCCTTTATTAAAAAAGTGGTTTGATGATGTTTTTGCCCATGGATGGGCTTATGGTTCAAAAGGTGATAAGTTAAAAGGAAAGAAGCTAGGGATCGCCATGTCGATTGGCGATAAAAAAGAAAACTACTTATCTACGGGTTCCGTTACATTTACGGTAGATGAAGTTATAGCCCCTTTTAAAGCAAGCGCAGTACATGTGGGCGCCGTAACATTACCCTATTTCGCTGTCTTCGGAGCCTCGTTTCAAGCAAGTGATGAAGACATTAACCAGAGTGCAAAAGATTATATTAAATATATATTCCAGCATAAATAAAATGGCTGTTTAATAGCACGCATCTTAACCATATAAAAACAGGCTCTTGGAGGCATTCAGCCAATCCAAGAACCTGTAATTGTTAGGTATAATGCGGTCGAGAGGACTCGAACCTCCACGGGGGGTTAGCCCACACGGACCTGAACCGTGCGCGTCTGCCAATTCCGCCACGACCGCATACTATGTATTGATGGCGATACTTTAATCACCGTAATTAAGATTATATCTTGAATAGAGCTTAAAAGCAAGCAGATTTATATTATATTTTCTATGAATAATGCTAGTAAATATAAGAAAATCACTGGATATCACCAACCAGATATGGTAAGATGAACGCATCAGGAAAGGAGGTGCGTCAACATCAATAATCATATGTTGAGCGTATCCCTTACCCGGTCCGTTATTCTCTAATTTGCAGAGTTGACGGAGGCGCGGGATACGGATCAAGGCTTTAATTAAGCGCCACGGGTAGAAAGACCGTCCACGGACGGTCTTTTTTATTTCAACATCATACTCTACTACAGATACATATTGTGAAAAGAGGCGTTACAATGTCGATTAGACCTGCGAAAGTAGAAGAATTAAAGGAACTGGTAGCCATCTGGCTGGATGCTTCTATAGAAGCCCATCATTTTATTGCTCCGCAGTATTGGACATCTCAAGCTGCCGAGATGGAGAACAAATACCTTCCCCTCGCTCAAAACTACGTTATCATACAAGATGATCATACGATTGGCGGCTTTGTTTCCATGTTGGATGGATACTTGGCTGCTCTGTTTATACGTGTTGACTCTCAAAGAAAAGGCTATGGCAAGTTACTATTAGATGGGGTTAAGCAACAGCATGAGGAAATTCAATTAAAGGTGTATCAGTCAAACACGAAAGCATTTAACTTTTATACTAAAAATGGATTTACCATTCAAGCAGAGTCAGTGGATGCCGAGACTGGTGAGAAGGAATTTGTGATGGTATGGACAAAACATTAACAACAATGAAGCACATCTAGCTTTTTAGAGCAAAGGCCCCACTCCCGTACCCATACGGAACAAGCAGAGCCTTTTACTTTTATCTACTACTGTCTAGTCTCTTATTTAAGCCCATAAACCTCGGTATATAAAATCTCTTTAAACGGAGTAAATTCCTGTTCAGACAGCGCACCTGGATAGCTCATAATTTGAAGCCGCAGATCCGTCTGTCCTTCTCTTAGAGGGGGCTGTACATATTCAAAATGGTTCAGATGGAATCCCAATCGTTCGTAAAAACCAATTCTTCTCCGTGACCATTCATCCACTGGCGGCTCAACCTCCAGCACTACCGGTTGGTTAGACTGTGAGATAAATCTACCCATAAGCTTTTGGCCTAATCCGCCACCTCGTATACGGGAATCTACCGCAATATGCTCTACAAACCGAAAATGCGCGAATTCCCAACCTGCCAAAAAAGCCACTATGTTCCCCTGCTCATTTTTTTCAGTGATAATACGATAGCTAGGATGCTTCAATAAAGCCTTTTGAGCCTCAAACGTCCTGCATTCTGATGCTGGAAAAGAAGATTCCATAATCGCATATATTTCAGAAAAATCGTGTTCATTTATCATATATCCCTAGCTCCTTTACCTCTACATCCCCCCAACGACACAGCCTGTCTTTCATTAAGAGAAAGAGGGGGTTAGACCTTGTTTAATTCCATAAGCGTCAGCAACACGTGTTCCAACAACTCTGAAATATCCTCCATCTGATCTTCGTTGATTTGCCTGGAAAATCGGAGTTCAATCCTGTTTTGGTATGTAGACGTCTTCTCTCCGTAAATCTGACTTAACGTTTGTACTGGTCGAAGTTCGGGCTTCCAAATGTCGGTCAGTATATTTTCAATCTGGCTGCATTGTGTCTCCATCTCTCGAATCTTCATATCAAAATACAGCAACAAGCTACATCCCGGAGTTTGATCTTCCATTTCCAATATTTCTGCAGCCAGGTTGTTTAAATCCATCTTTAGTTGAAGCTCTGCCGTCACACCCGGCTGTTCTCTCAGGCTGAACTGTACGCCAAATTCACGGGACATTACCGACATCTCCAACCTATCGGTCCGCTGTGTAATGTTAATACGAGAATCCAGATTATCCAGATCGTAAACCGCATTTTCTATAGCTACTTTTAAATTATCAAAAACGGTCGGGTCGAACATGTGCAATTCACCTCTGCCTATCGTTACAATTTATTATCCAAGTCATGCCTAAGTATGTTCCTAATCTAAAGAGTATACCATATATATTTTCCTCCAAGAAACCTAACCTTTAAACAGATCCCTTAGAACAAACTTATAAACATACAAAGTGCAATCTTGTAACAAAATGTTCTATTATATCTATTTTATTGATAAATTTTCCTTTTTATTATTCCAATTCCCTGGTTAATGATATACAATAAACTCGAGCGTAATTACTAATATATTCATATAAATGAATATAAATCACAAAAAAGGAAGGAAATTTATCAATGAAAAAAATGTTGTTAACTTCATTAGGCCTGACACTTATGTTAAGTACTTCTGCCAGTGTCGCTTTAGCCGAAGAAGCAAATTCTGTACCAGTAGCAAAGGAATCAACTCTAACCTCTGTACTTGAATATAATGAACAGGAGCCAAATGATAGTTTTGAACAAGCTAACTATTTTTTTATAGGTGATGCTGTCATCGGTACCCTTGGTAAAGAGGTTCAAGGAGGCTGGGAAGCCTACGATGTATTTAAAATTAAGGTTTTTAGATCGAACGAAGTTCAGTTTATAATTGAAGGCGACGAATACCCTGATTCTTGGATGGAACTAACTCTTTACGATAGTAATGGTAAACGAATTAAACGTTCAAAAAACGCCCAATATTCTTTAAATGCTGATCTTGAAAAAGGTAAGGAATATTACCTAGCTGTCGATGTACCAGGACTTCAACCTGGAGGAAAGGTATTCGACTATAAAATTTCTACTGAAGTTATAAGGTAGCCTAAATAAATTTATGTAACTTTCCAAATAGTTAAATTATTATTTACTGCCTGCTGTTGTGTTGGATACATACAAAAGGCGCGTACAAAAATCAAAAAACTCTAACTACACCAAGAGCCTAGCCCTTTTTTTAAGGGGCTAGGCTCTTTTTTAAGATCATGCAATTGGTACACTCTGTTATTTCACATTACCCTTGTCTTATGACAAACGCGAGCTAAAGTCCTCGTAGGAGAACTGACGGATTACCTTGATGCCTTCTTCGTCATTGTAGCTGGCGATGGCTGGCAGGTTGACTCCGTTGAACATGTGGTTTTTGACCATCGTGTAATGGGCCATGTCGCAGAATACAAGTTTGTCTCCTGGCTTCAATGGCTCTTTAAAGGAATAGTCACCAATGACATCGCCGGCCAAGCAAGTAAGTCCACCGAGTCTGTAGGTATGTGCATATTCACCAGGCTTGCCTGCGCCAATGATGTTCGGGCGGTAAGGCATAGCCAGTACATCAGGCATATGACATTCAGCCGAAGTATCCAGAATGGCAATGTCCATTCCGTTCTTCATTGTATCCAATACAGTCGCAACCAGATATCCGGTGTTCAAGGCGATGGCTTCGCCTGGCTCAAGATAAACTTGTACACCGTATTTATCCTGAAAGTATTGAATACAACGCACCAGTGTGTCCAGATCATAGTCTTCTCTGGTAATATGGTGACCGCCGCCGAAATTGAGCCATTTCATTTGCTTAATATATGGCCCAAATTTCTCATCCACGACTTTAATGGTACGCTCCAGCGTATCTGAATTCTGTTCACACATCGTATGAAAATGAATACCGTCCACGCCATCCAGATCCTCAGGTCTAAAGTTAGCCAGAGTCACACCCATTCTGGAGTTGTTGTAGCAAGGATCATACAGCGGCGTTTCGATTTCCGAATATTCCGGATTTACTCGAATGCCGATGTCGATTTTTTTGGAAGTTACGCCTTGCACTCTGCTTTTGAAGCGTTTCAGTTGATCAAAAGAGTTGAAAACAACATGGTCAACATATTCCAATAGCTCATCAAATTCACTGTCAACATAAGCAGGTGCGTATACGTGAACCTCCTTGTCCATTTTCTCGCGACCAAGTCTTGCCTCGAACAACGAGCTGGAGGTTACGCCTTTTAAGTATTTGCCAACCAGAGGAAAGGTCGAAAACATCGAAAAACCCTTAAGAGCGAGCAGAATACTGCAACCTGTCCGCTCTTGTACAGAATTCAAAACCTCAAGGTTTTTGACAAGAAGTCTTTCGTCAACAAGATAACAAGGTGATGGGAGTCCGGTAATATCAATATTCATCGCAGACCTCAATCAAGCAACGTTGGCGTAAAGTTCTCTTGCCATGGCAATCCGTGTTTATTTAGTGCTTCCATGAATGGATCTGGATCGAATTCCTCAACGTTGTAAACGCCTGGTTTTTTCCAGAGGCCTTTGATAATAAGCATTGCACCGATCATAGCCGGAACACCTGTTGTGTAAGAAATGGCTTGGGAGCCAACCTCTGCATAACATTCTTCATGATCACAAACGTTGTAAACATAGTAGGTTTTTGGCTTTCCATCTTTGACGCCTTGGATGATGCAGCCAATGTTTGTTTTGCCTTTTGTTCTTGGTCCCAGAGAAGCCGGGTCCGGCAAAATAGCTTTCAGGAATTGCAGTGGAATGATTTGTTGCCCTTCATAATCAATTGGCTCGATCGAAGTCATGCCCACGTTTTGAAGTACGTTCAAATGATTCAGATAATTGTCCGAGAACGTCATCCAGAAACGGATTTTTTTCACGCCTTTAATATTCACTGCAAGAGATTCCAGTTCTTCATGGTACAAAAGATATATATTTTTCGGTCCAATTTCAGGCAGGTCGTATACCTTTTTCTCAGAAAGTGGCTCAGTTTCAATCCATTCTCCGTTTTCAAAGTAACGGCCTTTCGCTGTAATTTCACGAATATTGATTTCCGGATTAAAATTAGTTGCAAAAGGATATCCGTGGTCCCCTGCATTCGCATCCACAATATCAATCGTATGAATTTCATCAAAATAGTGCTTTTGAGCATAAGCCGTAAATACTCCAGTCACGCCTGGATCAAAACCGCTGCCCAGCAGAGCTGTAATTCCTGCTTTTTCGAATCTTTCTTTGTAGGCCCATTGCCAGCTGTATTCAAACTTCGGCGTATCCGGCGGTTCATAGTTCGCCGTATCAACGTAATGAACACCTGTCTCAAGGCAAGCATCCATTATCGTCAAATCCTGATAAGGGAGAGCCACATTGATAACTACATCCGGTTGAAAGCTTCGAATCAAGTCAATGACCATGTCGGTGTTGTCAGCATCAAGCTGAGCCGTTTGGATCTTCGTACGACCTCCACCCAGCTTCTCTTTAAGCGCATCGCATTTCTCAACAGTTCTGCTTGCGATACAAATTTCTTCAAATACATCTGGGTTTTGGCAACATTTATGCACCACAACGCTGGCCACGCCACCGGCGCCAATAATCAATGCTTTTCCCAAAATAAATAACCTCCTTATTCCATACGCTAATCGCTATTCATTCTTGCAAACAAAATGATTATAAAGACATCCCACCAAATAATCAAGAAAAACGACAATTTGCTGTGTCAAAATTCACAGGAGCATGTCACAAAAATTTTACAAACCCCAAAATTAGGCATAAATTCTCCGTAAAGCGAGCAAAAAGCAGACATTTCTCCATACATTACAGGGAAGCCAGCACACCTTTAACGGAAGTTTTCTTGAATATGATGCTCATAACCTTTAAAAAAATTATATTATCTTATTTTTTAACAAAAGACTACCCCTCCGCGTCCTATGAAGAAGATTCATGAGGCGGTAGAAAAATGGGCTGATAGCGTAATGCTTCATCTACAATCTCTGCCGCACTCAAATCACGGTCATCCCAGTAGATCAAATTACTAATCCCCGGATGAGGTGTATTTTGCATGACTACGGTCAGCATGCTGTCGAGTTCCTCCTCTGTTCCCTCGCCTCTGATGATTTTTTCCACCAACTGTATAAGCTCACTTCGGCTTAAACTTTGGGGGTTCAATGGATCTCGATCCAGACTCATACAATCGCCCTCCTAGGTATTGAATAGTCGGCACAGTGCAAGGCCTTATGCTTCTACTGTAAGCGTTATATGGCCTATTGTGGAGCTTTAAGAAGTGTCATAATAAATAAAGCCGCCCCCGGTGTGGGAACGGCTCTATATCATAATAAAGCAAATTAAACCATGATTTTGCAAATATCGTTCGTGAATTCAACCGGATCTTGCAGCGGCAAGCCCTCGATCAGCAAAGCCTGATTATACAGCAATGCCGTGTAGAGGTTCACTTTCTCCTTATCCTCGGCAAAGGCTTCTTTCAAAGAGTTGAACACCGCATGGTTCACGTTGATTTCCAGCACTTTATTCGCTTTGACATCGGCGTTATTCGGCATGGCGTTCAAAATTTTCTCCATCTCAATGGTCACTTCGCCGTCAGCGGACAGACATACGGGATGTGTCTTCAAGCGCTTGGAGGCTTTAACACTGGATACTTTGCCTTCCAGCAAGCCCTTCATGTACTCGAACAACTCCTTGTTGTCGTTTTGTTCCGCTTCAGTTTCTTTCTCATTTTCGTCAGACTCAATGCCCAGATCGCCACTCGATACGGATTTGAATTCTTTCTCTTTATAGCTTAAGAGCATTTTAATAGCGAACTCATCAATATCATCAGTGAAGTACAAAATTTCGTAGCCTTTATCGGCCACCAATTCGGTCTGCGGTAGCTTTTCAATACGCTCATTGGACTCCCCGGAAGCATAATAAATATACTTTTGATCCTCTGGCATACGAGATACATATTCGTCCAAAGTAACCTGCTTTTTCTCTGTAGAAGAGTAGAACATAAGCAGATCCTGAAGGGTTTCTTTATGTCTGCCGTAATCGTTGTACACACCAAATTTCAATTGTCTTCCAAATGATTTGTAGAATTGATCATATTTCTCCCGATCATTTTTGAGCAGAGTCAACAGTTGGCCTTTAATTTTGCTTTCAATATTTTTGGCAATCAGCTTCAACTGACGATCATGCTGCAGCATTTCTCTCGAAATGTTGAGTGACAGGCTTTCGGAGTCAACCATACCTTTTACAAAGCTAAAATAATCCGGCAGCAGGTCAGGAGATTTTTCCATGATTAGCACACCGTTAGCATACAACTCCAGCCCTTTTTCATATTCCTTAGAGTAAAAATCAAACGGAATATTCTCAGGAATAAACAAAATCGCTTGGTACACTACCGCGCCGTCCGCGCTGACATGGATATGCTGGAGCGGCTTGTCGTAGCCATAGCGTTTTTCCGCGTAGAAATTTTGATAATCCTCGTCGGTTAGCTCGCTTTTATTTTTTCTCCAGATGGGCACCATGCTGTTAATACGCTGTTCTTCTTTGTAATCCTCAAACTCGTTATCGCTTCCTTCTTTCAGACGCTTGCCTGTAACATCCATTTTAATCGGGTAGCGGATAAAGTCGGAGTATTTTTTAATAAGCGCTTTTAAACGGTACTCGTCCAAATATTCGTCGTAGGACTCATCCTCGGTGTTTTCCTTGATTTTCAGAACAATCTCGGTTCCGACCTCGTCCTTCTCAGCCACCTCAATGGTATAACCGTCAGCACCTGTAGATTCCCATTTATAAGCAGTATCGCTTCCCAAAGCCTTGGTCGTTACTGTAACTACATCTGCTACCATGAAAGCTGAATAGAAGCCGACGCCGAATTGACCGATAATGTCATGACCATCCTTGGACTCATTTTCATTTTTGAATGCCAGTGAGCCACTTTTAGCAATGACGCCCAGGTTATTTTCCAGTTCTTCCTTGGTCATCCCAATCCCGGTATCACGCAGAGTTAGCGTTCTATGATCCTTATCGGCAATTACTTTAATATAATAATTCTCTTTGTCAAAGACTAATTGATCGTCTGTCAGTGCTTTGTAATAGATTTTGTCAATCGCATCACTTGCGTTGGAGATCAGCTCTCTTAGGAAAATTTCCTTTTGAGTGTAAATCGAGTTAATCATCATTTCGAGCAGACGCTTGGACTCAGCCTGAAACTGTTTTTTCTCCATTCGAATATCTCCTTTCAAATATAAACCTATGTAAGGCCAGCGGATAAGAGCTATGCAAACGATTCAGCTTTGTTAGCACTCCCATCATTCGAGTGCTAGCCTACCTTTTTTATAACATTCCTCATTTTTTATGTCAATATCTTGGTTAATCTGCACAGTAAAATTCCATTTCAGGGAATCGTTAGTGCCCGATTTGCTTAAACATAACGTTAAACATTTCGACAGTGGATGGAAACAGCCCCTGCACATGGGGAAGCAGGTTACTCCTAATCTGTAGCTCATCCTCATCCAAATGCCGGAGATCCTCGTGAAAGAACCAGACAATAGGATAATCGCCGTCCTTATGTCTGCTGCCTACATTTAAACATACAGGGCCTTGATCGTCTTCTGCAATTGCAAATGGAATATAGCCTGCTGACAGCAAAGGTGACCATTGATCGATCAAATCATAAAATGCCTTTAAGCCTTGACCTGCTGGCAGACGTGGAAACTCTACAAACGTACAATCGCTCCAGTATACTCCCGGAATAGATTCATTATCGAATTGTAAAGATACATAATGGTAGGACATGATAAAATTCCTCAGCAGAGGCGGCAGTTCAAAATGGTATTTTTCTTCCATCTCCCGAACTTCCTGTTCTGTAATCTGTGAAGGAAGGGGCTTCCACTTGATCCATCCCTCCTCATCGACGTTCCCATCACGCATTTCGAACGGTACATTTTCTTCCACATCCATAAAAAAGGCTTCATCCATCTGTGCAAATAACTCCTTCATGGATGTGCGAATATCCGCTTTCTTGTCCATGTCCTCACACCTCTTTCCTTTTTATTCGCATTTTGCATCATAGATGTATGCCTCATGCGTCTCTATATGAGAATAGCATTGCAATCATATGCCACTATACTTTTTATGTTCAGCTTATCAGAACTTGCTTTTTTCACCATTTGCGGAATATTAGTATTACCAGCGCAATGGCTCATAGTTACGCCAGAGCAACCAACGCTCTATCTCGTGAATTGGAGCAGTGCCAATGGTATATTCATCCTTGGTACCATGCTGCAAATCAATCAAATGAAGCATACCGCCATACGTTCCAACCGCCAACATGCCTTCATCAGATGTAACTGCCAGTCCAGATATCGTACTTCCGACAAAATAGCGCCAAAGTTCACGTCCCTCTCGATCCATAAGACGGAGATATCCGTAGGCATCACCTAGAATAGCTCCTTGCGTCAGCGCTACTGCAGCGTATACTCGCATTTCTTCATTTATTATCGGCCATTCTTCCGTATTCTGAGCAAGTCCCTGCTCCACTTCGGCAATCGGCACCTGAATGGTGGCACCGTTGTAGAAATGACAGGCATTGTACCAGACATCCAGACCATCTTTGGAAAATAGAGCATAATGCGGATAGCTGGAGCTCGGCTCCCATGTATGCACCGTCTTATCGGTTAAGTCCATGAGCAAATGCTCACTCATCTGGCTTCCATAAGCGATCCAGCGTCCATCCTTCGACACAGCTCCATGCGCCATATCCACAATCGTGTCTTCCAGCCCCAATTCTCTTCGTTCAGACGCCTTGGGATGGATCAAATCCACCTGATCACCAGCCAGCAAATAAACACCGTAACCGCAAACCAGCAACAGGCGCTGTCCATCGCCAAACGGAATCACTTCATCTAATATATCCTCAGGGTGTTCCTCATCCGCCAAGCATTCCAAGTCAGGAATAGATGCTTTTAAGCGGACACGTATATCCGTCCATTGAAAATGCGCTGTCTCTTCGCCTTCCAGGTTCTGATCCGGGTGACGAATAATCCGAATCCCTTGTCCGTCCACCAGCGCAAAATAACTCTCGTCCGGCGAACAACCTACACGATGCATTCCGGGGATTTGCCTGATTCCATCTTTCCCTGTAACATAGATCTTGCCACGTTCCCGAGGATTGCCTGCATGCAGAATAACCTCGTTGCTTCCATTCATAAATGCCATCGGTCTAACGGCTTGCAAGGCCTCTTCAAACGCTGGTGTAAGCGGCCAGGATGCAGCCGGAATTTCCCGACGTAACTGCTCTGTTTCCCCTGCCTGATTCGCTTCCTGAATCATACGAAAAATATCTTTGGCCAGCTTAGAGCGTTCGTCCTGCTTTGGCTCTGGTTGCTCCTGCTGCCACTGGCTTTCCATACCGATTCTGACAAATTCGTTCACATCTGCGGCATACCTTTTGCCTTCCTGTCGCCACTGTGCTGCCAATTCATGATTCAACCAGCTCATTCTGCTCCCCCATCCCAGTCGTCTATGTATCCCCGGTTTGTTCTACAGGCTTTATTCATTCTGTTAGGTGGTTTCTCACCTTCGTCAACACAGACCACAGGTCTGTCACTGCTTTTACCTCCTCATAATCCAGGTAGGCATCGTGCTGTTCGTAATATTTGACCGCCACAATCACCATCTGAATCGTCACTGGCTGTCTAGCAGCCTTAAGAACTTCTACAATACTTTCAAAGGTGGCCAGCTCAAACCAAGTTTGAACCTGACGATCTGATATCCATAGGGGAATATACTCGTCCTGTTCGTTGGTTGCGGCTGTACCGTCCTCTGCACATTCCTCCAGCCAATGCTCATCCAAATAATAAATCGGTGTTTGAACAGGGTCCTGATCCCATTGATCCACATTCACATATAACCAGTTATTATGAAGTTGCCCCACGCTGCGCACCAATTCCTGCAATCCTTCAAATACACGATAAGAAGGGCGCTCCCTGCGACGGTAATCCTCAAGTCTTGTCTCATACCTGCTCATCTCCAGCCACCCCGTTTCTGTATCATCCAAACACTCAAAATTCGCGTAACATACATTTATAACTCATAAAACCCGATATAAGTACAAGCACCTTGTCAATAGTTAAGACTACATAAGGAGATTGATCTATTCATGAAAAGAATCACCGCACTTATTATTCTGTCTATGCTCTTACTTGTAACCCCGATCTACGCTGCTGCACCAACACCTATGCTGGTTTATGTGGATCAGAGTAACCACTCCTTCATCCCGCTTCGCCTCCTAAACAGCTATGAAGGGATCACACTCAACCTGAACCCAGCAGACAAAAAAATAGAAATTGCGCAAGGCAATACCCGGCTTACATTATTTACGGGACAAGCTGCTGCTAAAGTAAATGACCAAACAGTTCGTATGCAAAATGCACCTTTTACCGATAACGGCACTACCTATGTACCCTTACAGTTCATCAGCCAACATCTAAACCTGCAAGTCTTATGGCTAAAAGAAAACTCAGCTGTGCGTATTACGCAAGGTACAACGTCTGTTACGCTTCCGGTACTTACCGGCAAGCTACCCGGAAATACTTCCCCCATCACGACAGCTCATAAAAGCTTCAAGGTTGGGTCTCGTACCTTTTCCGCTAAGGTAGTCACCATCTCCATGCTCCATCCCAAGGTGAGTTTGGACGTAGCACTGGCGGGGAATACCATTGGTAAAGTGGAAAACTTAAGCAGTCTCGCCAAACGCAATCAAGCGGTTGTAGCCATTAATGGCACATTCTTTGACGCCTATACCAAAAGCTCCTACAAGACACCTTACGGCTATCTGGTCAGCCATGGCAAGATGTTGAAAAAAAGCTCCGGCGATCAACGCACTGTCTTCACCTACGATGCTAACCATTTAGCTGAGCTCGTGTCGGGCTCTGCCTTTGAACAACGGTTAACCCAAGGTAGCGTCGAAGGTGCTCTTCAAGCTGGACCTCGTCTGGTCACGAACGGCCAGGTTTCCCTGAATGTCAAAGCCGAAGGCTTCAAGGACCCTAAAATATTAACAGGCGGCGGCGCCCGTAGCGCACTTGGAATTACTAGGGATCATAAGCTGATCCTCCTGACCACAAGCGGAGCGACTATTCCGCAGCTCGCCCAAATGATGAAGCAGGCTGGTGCTTATCAGGCTATGAATCTGGATGGCGGTGCTTCCAGCGGACTGTACTACAACGGCTCTTACCTCACCACACCCGGCCGCCAAATCAGCAACGCCATTATTGTAAAGTATCAATAGACGAATAAAGCGCTGTTCTCACGGATATACAAGCCGTGGGGATAGCCTTTTTCATTTTCCCAGTCACGGTTATTATAGATTCCCTGTGTTGAAGCGGCTTGCCTGATCCGTTACAGTTTGATCCTACAATCTACAATCGAATCAGACTGGAAAAGCTGTTGCTGCCTTCGCTCCCTTTTTTTAAAGAAAGGTATATACGGTTATTTTCTCTGCTGGCCAAGCATTCATAAAGTCCGGGTTGCACAGACAGGAATGACCCTCCCCATACACAATCAGGTTCCAACTCACCACCTGTGGCTTCCTCTCCTGCACCAATAAATATGTTTCCTGAGGGTACCTTCAAAAACAGCCGCACCGTCGGCTGCTCGATATGATCTGCTATCACAACCTCATACGTCCCGTCCGCTCCCAGATTCAAAAAAGCAGCGTTTCCCGCATTTAACTCCCCTAGCTCGTCCTCTTCGATGGACCACCAATCAGGCTCATCGTTCAAGCGATGCTTCAGAGCTTGCGTATCAAATAGGCAAAGAGTCGCCGTGTCTGTCGTAAATTGAAATGGACTACCTGCCATGTTCATCATGCGATCCTCCTGATCATGGTCAGCGAATTTCCGTTTTCTCACGTCTTCCGCTATCCAAATTGCTATACACTTGAGGGAAAATATCCCTGTATGTAAAGTATAACAATGCTTGCAGGGCCAGACAACATACTAGGGCTACCATCCATTCTGCATTAAAAAAGCCCTCCCTCACGCTGTCGTGAAAAAGGGCCGCTTTGTGAATTTTAGAAAATCTGAACCTGCTGTTAGATCAGAAAAGATTTGGTGATAATCACCAGCAAAATGAACAATACCAAAATCGCGCCTGTGGATGTCCATGCTCCACCGTAACCTACTTCACCCATATCTAAATCCCTCCTTGCGTTAAAGCTTACTCTTATCGTATGTAGAAAAGCGGATAACGACCGGGCGAATCGGCAAGTTTATTTGCCATGGACCAATGTTTTCATTTAGATTTCTTGTCTTCACTTTTAAAATAGTGAGGTGTAGACGATGGAAGACAAAGAAGTTCTCAAACTAGGGGTGCCAGAATACAGGCTTTGCGAAAAGAAAAAGGATTGTCTCAGGAGTCGCTTGGAGAAAAAAACGTATCTTTAATAAACATAACTAAAATTGCTGATGCACTGGATGTTAGTTTGATTCAGCTGTTCGCTTATGTAAATGAGGATATTAAGGTTACGAAGCATGAAGAGGGTATACAAGAAATCGTAAATATACTTCAAAAATCGAGTCCAGAGAAAGTACGCTTGGCGAGGAATGTGATACGGGAGATTACAAATTAAAAGAATTTTCAAATTTATGAAAATCAAATAAGCCCACCTGTTTCTTCAATGCAGGTGGGTTTTCGACTATGGTTCTTTCCACACTCCAATATGATGAGAGACCGAATATTACTACCACGCACTCCACGTATGTTAAGATGGAGAAAGGGCTATAATGACGTTGCCTAAAAATTGTATTTTCAGGCATTACTTTGACTATGAGCCAAGCTTAAATCTTTAAATTCTCCTGTCATCTCCGCCTCTCCTGTTCTTGCATACATAGTGTAGAAACGTTCCTTCTTTTCCATGAGTTCTTTAAATGTTCCTTGCTCGACAATAATTCCATTGTCAAACATATAGATGAGATCATACTGTTCCAATATGTATTTTGACAATCTATGGGTCACAATGACACAAAGTGTGTTTTCCAAATTTATTACCATTTCTTCAATCTCATATGCCGTCTCGGCATCAAGCGCAGATGTTGGCTCATCCATTAGCACCAGAGGCGCATGACGCATCAATGTTCTGGCAATAGCTATTCTTTGCTTTTCTCCCCCAGATAGTACACTTCCGTTTTCTCCTACTTGTGTTTCAACTCCTTTCGGAAGTCTAGTAATAAGCGCATTCAAACCAGATTGAAAGATGACATCATCCATTTCGTTTTCTTCATAAGGTTCATACAATGTAATATTATCTTGTATACTTGCGTCGAATAGGAAAACATCCTGCTGTAATACCGATTGTAGTCGACACCAATTTTCAGCAGATACTTCTTTTAAATTTACATCATCCACACTAATTGTACCCTCGTATGTCTCGTACTGCTTCATAAGGAGCTTAAGTATCGTTGATTTTCCCGACCCGCTCGTTCCTACCAAAGCATACTTCTTGCCTTTCTCTAGTCGCATATTTAAATGATGAAGATCATGCCCCTCTTTATTATACCCGAAGGATACGTCTCTAAATAAAATTTCATTTTCAATTGTTGCCTTACGGATATATTTCGTGTCGTGAGTTTCTGTTTGCAATATATCCATAATTTTCATTGAAATGTCACGTAATGAGCGGATTTGAGCAATATACTGAATACTCATCTGAATTGGATTTACTACACTATTAGTTAATTGGACACAAGCAATCATCGTCCCCAGTGTGATAGAATTTTGTATGGTGAGAAAACTCCCGATAATAAATACTGAAATAAACATAAATCCGCCGAACAAATCGCTGAGAGAGTTAACCCCGGCGCTCAATTTAGCAAACTTATATTTGTTGTTTTCTACTTCTGTATTGATAACATCATATTGTCCAATCATATGTTTTTCAATGCCAAAACTTTTAACGATTGCAAATCCGGAGTACATGTCATTCATCTTAACTGTGAATTTTCCCAGAGAGTCTACGACTTTGCTTTTTCCATGTATCAGTTTTTGCTCAAAAAGGCGTGGTATGAACATGGATAAAAAGGTAAGTAACAGTAGCGCTACCATGATAGTAGGACTAAGGAGAAATAACGCAATTAAAGAAGCTGTAAATGAAATGACGATACCAATGAAATTAAATATATTTTTAAAATAATCATCTTCAATAATCTTGAGATCATTATTAAAGAGAGATATGTATTGGGCACTATTACGCGCAGAAAACTGCATCAAACTTTTTCCAATTATATGACAAAAAACTACCTCCTTCAAATAAATCATTGTCTTTCTGATATAAGAAGAATATGTTAATAACGCAAAAAATCTAAATGCAGTGCTTGCAATAATAAAACCAACAGCCCATAATACCTTTACTGCAAAGCCCCGTCCTTGTCCTGACGTAGCAACATCTACTAGCCCCCTAGATATAAATGCCATATACATATTTGTCAAACTTGATACTATAATTAATAGAATGAGTAATATTAATTGACTTTTATATTTCAGCACAAATAATTTCATTCTATAACCCCCATCCATATGATTAACTCTTCGCTATACTCAGTGGCTAAAGGTGCTTTTAGTAGGCGACAAAGCGGTTTTCTATACATTAATGATTCCTCTATCCTTAGCTGCAATAACTGCCTCACATCTAGAACTAACTTTGAATTTATTGTATATATTTGTTAGATAATATTCGATTGTTCTCTGGCTTACGCAAAAAATTGTGGCAAGCTCCTTGTTGCTTTTTCCCTCTGCAATCCATTCTAAAATCGAGCGTTCCTTCCTATTAAGCAGCACATAATCCTTCATTCCTTCCCGATGGTGCAATTGATGAAGTAAATGTACTGGAAGAACTGCCATTCCATTCAGTACGGAATGGACAGCTCTAAGTATCTGTTCGGGTGATGATTCTTGTTTTAATATTGCTGTGACGCCATTATGTAAAAGTCTGTCTAATGCTGGATAACCATTAATTATTCCGATATATAATATAGGAATTTGAGGGAGCAACTGAATGCATTTCACCTCTTCAGACAGCGATTTGTGCCCGATGTAAATAAAAAGATCAATGCTATGTACTTTAAGCTTTTCGAGCGCCTGTGCAATAGAATGTACAAGCATTACATCCACTTGGCCCTCATTTTCAATCCATGTTTGAATAGACTCTCCTGAACAGCGTACATGATCTATAATTAATATGGTATTCATATTCTAACCCCCATATTTTATACATCTTTAAGCGTGACTCGATAGAGAAAGATAACCGTCTGTCCAATAACTGAACAGACGGCGACGAAGTATAATGATGCCTTAAAAGTGGAGCACACAACCATTACTGTTACGTACAAGACACCAGTTAGGCTCAACAGAGTTTTGAACAGCTTGAGGTTCAACAATCCAACGCATTTTTCTCACCTCCTTTCATAAGAATAGAAGTGATGCCTATAAAGTTAGCGTTTACATACTAAGTTGTTGAAAATTAAATTCCAACATCTCCTTTAGATTATATTTGTATTCACAGCAGATCGGCTGTTTGTCTGCACTCTCAAACGATTGCTGTGCACATCCTCCGCCACATAAAGGTAGAACAGAACAATTTCGACATTTGGGAACAGTATAAGGAGAAAACCCCATCCATTTTCCGTCATCTCCTTTTGTGTTGGTGAAGTCACTTATGTGCCCAATTACGTGATTAGGATTCCCTACAGTGTCCCAACACTTCTGTATCCAACCATCCGGCTGTATAACCATCGTATTCTTTGAAATTGCAGCACAAATCACTGGTTCATATTTAGGATAGTAGGATATGTGAAGACCATTTTTCAACGCCTTACTATACAATTCCAAAATAATTCTCGAAAATTCCTTATTCGCAAAACAACCACCACTACTTGAACATCCTCCTGTATCGTAGTCCGTCGTAGGAGAGAAATAAATATCCATCTTGTGCTTAAAATCTTGTTTTCCCAAGTACTCTATATATTCGTCAAATGACTCTACATTACTATGGTCTACGTTAGAACGTACAGTTATGTGAATTAGATCACATGAATCTCTAATATTATTTATTATTTGATCAAATGTTCCTTGCTGGTTAGCTAATACTCTCCGTTGATCGTGATTTTTTTGGCTACCATCCAGAGTAATTTGAATTTTTCTCAAACGCAGGTCCTTTAATACTTGAGCTCGTTTCCTCGTCAGCAAATATCCATTACTCACCATGTTATGCACGATTTCAACTTGGTTTTCTATTGCCAATTCGTTCATTTTTTCCATCATTGCTGTTACCTTTTTAAATTCAAGCAATGGTTCTCCGCCTGTCCAATTCACAGAAACATGTTTTAAATGTGAAGCCTCCATGGATTGTTGTACATATAAAAGGATGTCCTTCTGTATTTTATCTGTAAAAGCATGATTACCTGATTTCTCGGTTAGCTTCTCATAACAGTAATAGCATCTAAAGTTACAATTAAATGTAGGAAGAATCGTTAGACTTAACCTGTCTTCCTGGTTTCGGATCGCAGTGAAACGCTGTTCCATTTGTTCTAATTCATTGATTGGTTCTTGGTATACAAACTGTCCCCGAATCAAATGATCAATTTCTTCACATTTTGCAAGGTAAGATACATCATTTGTAATGAAGGCATTGTACAATTCTTTTTGAATCTCACCGAAACCATTAGATAGACTATTGTATATTAAATAAATCTCCCTACCATCTTGCTCTAGATTTAAATATTCATTGTAAAAAGAAATTTGCATGCCCACCCCACCTATCTTTATTGGCTGCCCATGTTTTAACTTAATATATTCACTCTACCATTTAAACCCATAATAGTCACCGTAAAATCACCGCAAATTGGGGCAATTTCTAGTTTTTCCAACACTAAAACAATAACTTGCTATCCCTTCCCATCAGATTTAACATACACACATTCAATCAACACGTCATTAATTTCCGTTTGCGCTCATTCTCCTGCTCCAGTGTCAGCTTATGCTGTGCGCAACTCGTCAGTTTTATAGAAATTCTATAAGGATTTTGTCTTTCTAATGTGGTGGTGATTAAAACGTTTGGATTATTACTAGTGAATAGTGCATATTTTATAGGTGCTGTAGGTAGGTTTTCAAATAAAAAACACGCCCTCAAGTGGCGTGTTTTAGTAATTAGATTCTCTCCAATTCAATTCCTCTAAACTAAACCCTTACTTCCAAATTTCGTCCGCAATCTCTTTTATGAAAGCAAGCTTTTTCCATTGCTGCTCTTCGGTCAGAATATTACCTTCTTCTGTCGAAGCAAAGCCGCATTGTGGGCTGAGGCAGATGTGGTTAATGTCCACGAATTGAGTCGCTTCCTTAATGCGGTTAATGACCGTCTGTTTGTCTTCCAGTTCACCTGTTTTGGAGGAAACGAGACCCAATACGACCTGTTTTTCATCTTTCAGATGCTTAAGCGGTGTAAAATCACCCGCACGGTCGGTATCGAATTCGAGATAGTAGCCGTCGATGTTATCGATGCCGAACAGGGTTTCGGCTACAGGCTCATAGCCGCCTGAAGATGCCCAGGTGGAATGGTAGTTACCACGGCATACGTGGGTTGTAACGACCAAATCGGCTGGAAGATCCTTCACGGCTTCCTGATTCACGCGAGCGAATAGCTTTTTGGTATCTTCCACATTTTCACCCGCATGCTGTCTAGCTTGCCAATAGTTTTTATCACAGAGCATGCCCCATGTGCAATCATCCAGTTGCAGGCTGCGGCAGCCTTCATTATACAGCGCTTGGATCACAGATTTGTAGGCTTTGGCAATGTCCGTCACCAGTTCATCCAGATTGCTGTAATACGTATCGGTTGTTTCTTTATTTTCTCCGCGCAGCAGCTCAGCCAGGAACTGCGCAGGTGCCGGAATCGTTTGACGAGCAATGGCATCCTCTCCTGCCACTTGTTTCAGAAATTTGAAATCTTCAATGAAAGGATGATGAGAATGTCCGATTTTACCGGACAAGCGTGCGGTTTCCGCTCTTGTTTCCACACCTTGGAATTGGTAGCCGTTTGCAAGCTGTACCTTTTCCACGCCGTCCAGTCCCCACATAAAATCAAGATGCCACCAGGACCGTCTGAATTCACCATCCGTCACAGCTTGAAGTCCTACGGATTTTTGCTTTTCGACCAGCTTGATAATTTCTTCATCTTCAATCTTTCTCAGCTCGTCCGCAGAGATTTCATTATTTTGAAATTGAGTTCTGGCGTCTTTGATCGCTTGCGGGCGCAAAAAGCTGCCGACCATGTCATGTCTGAAAGGGGTCACTTTACGTTGGGATGCATTGTCAAGGATGCTGCTCATTAGGGTTATCTCCTTTTTCGCTTCAGTAGTGAAGTTGTTGTAAGAAAGATAACATACATTTTCAGCTATAAGGTAACTCCAATAAACTATAGCTAGTTATAGCCTAAGGCTATATCAAACTTTTTTATTCCCCTATCGCCTCATGCAACGCTTCTACATAGACAGTAGCCAGCTTGGAGAGCGCGACGTTTTTATGGCAAATCCATCCTACATTAATAGACTCATCACACTCCAGAGGGACGGAAATTATCTCGTTACCGTTCAGATCCGCACTAATTACCCCAGTAGAAATGGTATAGCCGTTCAAGCCAATAAGCAGATTAAAAAGGGTCGCCCGGTCATTAACATGAATGCTTTTGGGATGCGACAACGTACTCAGAATTTCCTCGGAGAAGTGAAAGGAATTGTACTCCCCTTGCTCAAAGGACAGGTATGGATAAGGATGAAGCTGGTCAATGGTCACGCTAGACTGCCGGGATAGCGGATTATTGGCACTGATAAAAATGTGCGGCTTGGCCGTAAACAGGCTGTTGAATTGCAGATTTGCATCTTTTAGCAGCTTGTTGATGACCTTAGCGTTAAATTCGTTCAGATACAGGATTCCGATCTCACTGCGCAGGCTTTTGACATCCTGTATGATTTCATGGGTTTTGGTCTCCCGCAAAGCCAGTTCATATTCATCCTGTCCATATTGATTCACCAGATTTACGAATGCATTTACTGCAAAAGCATAATGCTGCGTGGACACAGCAAAATGCTGTGGTGAAGGCTTGGCATCCAGATAGCGATTTTCCAGCAGCTCCGCCTGCTCAACGACCTGACGTGCATAACCGAGGAATTCCACGCCTTCTTTGGACAAAGAAATGCCTTTATTGGTACGCTCAAAAATAGTGATATGAATTTCTTCCTCCAGATCGCGAATCGCGTTCGACAGACTGGGCTGGGAAATGAACAACCGCTTCGCCGCCTCATTCATGGAGCCACGATTGGTAACCTCGATGACATATTTTAATTGTTGTAAGGTCAATGAATGATGTCCTTTCCGTTTGTGTTTCTTCTATTATATAATACATAATCACGCTTCTGGGCAAAGGGATAATAGAAACACCTCCTCAAAATGGTAACATCCATTTCAAGGAGGTGCTTTTGCACGGTTGTATTAATTAACGGACTTCACCATTTGTAGCGATCAGCTTTTGATACCAGTAGAAGCTTTGTTTACGAATGCGGCGCAGATCTTTGAGATCAAATTCCTCACGATCCACATAGATAAACCCGTAACGCTTACTGGAGCCCTGATGGGTACTCACAAGATCAATCGCAGACCACGGACAGAAACCGAATACGTCTACGCCGTCTGTAATAGCCAATTGAATCTGCTCGATATGCTTGTTGAAGAAGTCAATACGATAAGGATCGTTTACTACATCGCCTTCTTCCAGCTTGTCAAATGCACCCAAGCCATTCTCTGTCACGATCAAAGGCAAGTGGTAGCGAGAATATATTTGGCGTAAGGTGGTTCTAAAACCGACCGGATCAATCTCCCAACCAAACTCTGTCTTTTGCAGGTTGGGGTTCACGGAACCTCGGTATGCTCCGGGTTCACCCACAATTTCATGCTGATCGCCTGTATGTGAAAAATCATTTCCATCATCCAAACTTTCCCCTACAGTTTGGGAGGTATAGTAGTTAAAGGCGATAAAATCTGGATTTCCTTTCGCTAATATATCCATATCCCCTTCTTCAATAACAGGCTCATAGCCCTTCTCGACCAAATAGCTCCAGGCAATGTGGTTGTAGCGGCCAAATACAGCCATATCCAGGTAGAGCCAGTTGCGAATAGCTGCATAGTTGTCAGCTGCCAGCGTATCTTCCGGTTTGGAACTAGCTGGATAAATGACCCCAATATTCGGTGCTGGTCCAATTTTCGCATTAGGTAGCATGTCATGGCACAATACCATTGCCTTCGCCTGCGCAACTAACATATGATGATTTTGTTGATACAGTACCTTTTGCGGATTTTCCAGACTTGTATCCAATGTACCAATAGAACCAGGATGGAGAATCAGCATGTTTTGTTCGTTAATGGTTAGCCAGTATTTGACTCTGTCCCCAAAGTTCTCAAACAACGTTTTGGCATACTGCTCGAAGGCATCAATCGTTTCCCTTTTGGACCATCCGCCTTGTTGTTCAAGCGCATAGGGCAGATCAAAATGATACATAGTAACAATGGGTTCAATACCATATTTAATTAATTCGTCAATCAATGAGCTGTAAAATGCAATTCCCTTCGGATTGACTTCACCCGCGCCTTGTGGATAGATGCGTGTCCAAGCGATCGAGAAGCGATACGCCTTAAAGCCCATTTCAGCCATCAGAGCTACGTCCTCTTTGAACATATGGTAATGATCACTGGTTACCTTAAAATCAGTGACTCCTTCGACGTGGTTAGCCATGTCAATGACAGAGGGTCCTTTTCCATCTTCGTCCCATGCACCCTCTACTTGATAGGCGGAAGTTGAACCTCCCCAGAAGAAGTTTTCAGGAAATGCCTTCAATTGATTATGTTTCATTCTATAGTCCCTCCAGTTATCGTTATATCCTTCTGATTTCGCAATTCATGTACGTGAGGATGAGCTTTCCTGTATTACACCACCAAAGTTAGCAATACTTCATTTTTTTGAATCTGCTCCTGACTTGTCTCAAATACGTCCACTTTGTTTTTCGTCAGTGTGACAATGACAGGGGTTACGATTTCGTACCCTGCTTCTATAATCTGCTCTCTGTCAAATTGGATTAACAAGTCCCCTTGTTTTACGATATCTCCCTCTTGAACGACCGGATTAAAATGCTTCCCTTTCAGCGCGACGGTGTTAATTCCGATATGAATTAATATCTCCGTACCCGCCTTGGAAGTCAAGCCGATGGCGTGTCCTGTAGGGAACAGCGAGGTTACAACTCCATCAATAGGCGCTACGACCTCACCGACAGATGGTTCAATGGCTAAGCCTTTTCCCATTGCCCCTGTTGAAAATGCCGAATCATTCACTTGGCTCAGTGGTGTAGTCTTGCCTGTGATCGGGCTATATATCGTTTCTTTCTTGATGTCAACAGCCTTAGTTGCTGTAACAGCTGGTAGAGGTTCTTCCGTCTTAACGGCCTCAACAGTTGCTGCCGTCTCCCCCTTCACTTTGCTTTCATACCCAAAAATAAGAGTCAGCACCGTGGCTACCGCGAACGAGCATGCAATGGCAATCACGTAAACCAAGGTCGGCGTATAGACTGGAATCGCAAAAATGTTGTGAAACACATAAGCCGTCATTTTCACTCCAAAATGTCCATTGATGGCACCGCCTATAGCCCCTGCGATAATGACAATTGGAATGACTCGTTTAAAGCGAAGCACCAGACCATACACAATCGGCTCTGTTACACCCGCCAGCAAGCCTGTAATACTCGTGGAACCCGCAAGGGTTCTAAGTGTTTTATCTTTTTTCGCCTTCAGGAAGATACCGAATGCGACACCAATTTGAGCAAATACAGCCGCAGCCGCCATAGCCTCAATCGGATCACCGCCAACACCGATATTTTGAATCGTGATCGGGGTAAAGCCCCAGTGAAGTCCGAAGACGACCATAAAGGTCATAAAACCGCCAAGCACAATCCCTGACAAAATGCCGCTTACACCGATTAACCATGTCACACCCGAAGAAATCCAATCTCCTACTGTTGTACCAAACGGTCCGAATGCTATTGCAGATAAAGGAACCATAATCATTAAAGCCAACATCGGAACTAAAAACAGCTGCAAATCCTTAAGAATGATCTTCTTCAAAAACTTGTCTACCAACGCATAGATGCTGATAGATATGAATATCGGAAAAACACTCGCTGAGTAGTTCATCATGACCACCGGTATTCCCAAAAACGATACATCAGAACCTTTGTCCATCAGTCCCGTAAAGTTGGGTTCCAGGAGCGCTGCACCGATCACACCAGCTACATAAGGATTCGCTTTTAGCTTTATACCGAGCGTAATCCCTAGTAAAATCGGCAAGAAGTAAAATACAGCATTCCCGGCAGCAGACAGGATCAGATAGGTATCACTTGTTGCGGACATCCAGCCCAGCAAGGTCAAAACCGTCAAGAGGGCTTTCAGCATCCCCGAGCCTGCCATCGCCGGAATCAACGGGAAGAAGCTGCCGGAAATAACCTCAAAGATTGTAGATATGACTGATGTCTTCTTTCCGCTGGATTCGTTCGCCGCAGAGTTGTCTGACCCAAAATCCCTGTTTTTCATGATTTCCGTATATACATAGGCAACATGGCTGCCAATCACGACTTGAAATTGTCCTCCGCTTTCAACAACAGTAATGACTCCCTCGTGTTTCTCAAGCGCTTCTCTTTCAGCTTTTCGTGAATCCTTCAGGTCAAATCGGAGCCGTGTAGCACAATGGACAAGCCCATTGATATTTTCTTCTCCTCCAACGAGACGTACGATATCCTCGCCCATTTTCTTATGGTCCATGTTCATTCTCCTCTTGGGCAGATTGCCTGAAAACAAAAAAATACCTAAACGAAAGGCCTGCATGATCATAAAAAATGATCACTGCCATTCATTTAGGTATCGCCTGCTTATCAGTAACAATCCTTAAATTTAAGTTGTGAGCCTACTATAAAACACTCCGAAATCGTTTGCAAGCTTTTTTTTCTAAGCATCAGCCAAATCATTTCTGGAGGTTACACGCTGTATATGAATCGTCAAATACACTTTCTCGTCAATCGACATCGCACTTTCATGCTTTAATTCCAAGTATTGATTAATTAATTGGGTGCACTGAAAAGCCCTCTCGTATTTTTCTTTGACTTGGTCATACAAGAAGTTATCCCCTGATGCTAATTGCTCTTGTTCATTGCTCAGCAAGCGCTGGGCAAAGTATTGCAAATGTGTAATAAATCGCGAATAATTAAATGAGGTTTCATCCAGGGTAATCTGATAGTAATCGGTTACAATATTGAAAATGTCATCAATGACCTCTGTAATCTCAACCGTTTGTTTCATTCCCTGACCGTCTTGTCTTGCATTAACAAAATGCATGGCAATAAAGCTTGCTTCATGCTCATCCATTTGAATGCCAAATTGAGCATGAATGATGTCCAATGCATTCATACCTATCATAAATTCTTTTTTGTAAAATTTTTTGATCTGCCATAACAGTGAATTTTTAAGTCCCACGGATTTTCTGTATCGAGAGATGGCAAATTGAATATGGTCAATCAATGAAATATAGATATTATCACTAAAAATATCTCCCATTTCTTTTTTGGCGCTGCCTACAATTTCATCCGCCACCTTCAAATACTCTACAGATGTCTCCCCAATGAGATCAATTAATTTTTGCGGAATTTTATCGGACTTTAATACAAAGGTTTTTTCTATTTTTTCTTCATCGACCCTTTGACCATTTTTCTTTTTAAAACCCAGACCGTTCCCTATGACAACAAACTCATGACCTACCTGATTTTCGGCCCGAATGACATTGTTGTTAAATATTTGCCGGATGATCATCTATCTGCTCACCTCATTGATGTAATAACAAAGTTGGAATAACAAAAAAAACCAAATAACGACTAAGTCCATTAGTCATTATTTGGGTATCGCCTGCTTATCAGTAACAATCCCGAAGGACACTATGCCCCTCATTCAATTACTCTTACTATACCGCTTTCAAAGCAGAATAACAATACAATCATGCCAAAAAACCGCCAAACACTCGAAATCCCTGTGCTCAGCAGTTTTTAAGTTGATGCTTAACGTTCTTTTTCTTTGCAAAATATGTCTTTGGCAACCTGAACTGCTGAGGCTGCCCGCGGCCATCCTACGTAAAAGGCTAGCTGTGTAATGACCTCAATCAATTCTTCCTCCGAAATCCCGTTCTCCTTGGCCAGGTTCAGATGATAAGGAAGTTGATTCACATGCTCCCCCGCTACCAGAGCGGCAACTGTAATGAGACTCCGTTCCCTAAGAGATAGCTCACTTCTTCTCCATACATCTCCAAAAAGAACCTCCTCCGTATAGGTTACAAAAGCGGGTGCAAAATCACCTATCGTTTCCCGAACACTCGATCTAATTAATTTATGCTTCATAATATCATCTGGGCAAGTCCGTTGCCAAAGGACCAATCCTCTAATTCGGTCTCTACCAGTGTCACAAATACATCCTCCGGTCTAATCTTGCATTTAATAGATATGAGTTCGGCTAATCTTTGGTAAAAACTCTTTTTTTGTTCCGTAGTTCTACCCGATCCCATCGTAATTTGGATATAGAGCAGCTTGTCTGTTCTGGGTACATTCAAATAATCGGAACTATAATAAAACTCGCTCTGCTTATGAGCATGAAAAACCTGAAAATAATCCTTGGGCGGGACCTGAAAATGTTCAATCAAAGCATTCATGATACAGCGGCTAATGCCAGGCAGCTCCTGCTCTGTGTATTGCTGCTCCATATAGCCTACTCGTACAAAGGGCATATGCATTCTCTCCTATCCGTTGGGATAAGATGATTGTACTCTCCTTATCTTCATCTGTATAATTGAAAATAATCATAAGCATATTCAATTTTATCGATGGAGATGAGTCCATATGGATTTAAAAGAGTTAACTACGTTTCGTACCATTATTGAAGAAGGAACCTTCTCAAAAGCTGCCGCTAAATTAAACTACGCACAATCTACAGTTACGAACCAAATCCAGAGGCTAGAGAAAGAGCTGGGATTTCAGCTTTTTAAAAGAGGCTGGGATGCGGAATTAACCGCCTCTGGAAAAATGTATGCCGAAGAGGTTGACGGTCTTATTCAGCATTGGAATTTTGTAATGGATCAGGCGAAGTCGCTGAAAAATGAAGAGATTGGCACGCTCCATATCGGTGTGATTGAAACGGTAGCTACTATCGCACTGCCGTTGATTCTACGACAGTTTCGAGAGCATAAACCGAATATTACGTGCCACTTTACAGTGGGAAACACGGATGCACTCTCCAAAGCTTTGTTGGACGGTACGCTGGATTCTGCAATCTCTGGAGAACCTCACTCGATTCCTTCCCTACATTTCGAACCTCTGTATCATGAACAAATTGCTTTTATCGTGTCCCGCAGTCATCCCTTCGCGGCAAGAAGTGAGCTTCAGCTCGAAGATCTGTATGAGTATCCGCTTATCGTCGGAGGTAAGAACTGCTTGTATCATATACGACTGGAGAAGGAGCTTTCCCGCTTCCCGTCGATGCCTTTTTTTTATACCGTCAGTCAAATTTCGTCTATACCCTCATTTGTACATACGTTTCCTTCGGTTGGAGTGGTTCTGTCATCAATGCCTTTGCAGAAGGACCTGGTCACCATTCCTCTCCAGCTAACAGATCCGAATATCCCCATCGGACTATTACAAAACAATCAGCACCCACAATACCTGACTTCGGCCCAAAGGCTGTTTATGCAGCTGGTTAAAAAAACAGTGGGGAATGACACCCGTTGGAGCTGAAAATATTATGAGCCCATAAAAAAACCGCTAAACACCTCGATATACGAGTGTTTAGCGGTTTTTTTATGATACGACCAAGAGGAGTTCGGCTCCTCTTTTAATTTCTATACTCTTGTGATACTCGTTATTTCGTTTCAACTGGTTTTTTCCACAGTCCCAGAATGAGCGCGGAAATCACGGAGCCGATCGCCACTGCAAGCAAGAATAGCAACGCATGGTTGGCAAGAGCTGCTACAAAAATTCCGCCATGCGGAGCTGGAAGATTGATTTGCCAGAATTGCGTCAGACCGCCAGCGATCGCCGACCCTACAATACAAGAGGTCAGGACTCGCAGAGGGTCAGCAGCCGCGAATGGAATGGCACCTTCCGTAATGAAGGACAATCCGAGTACATAGTTTGTCAAGCCAGACTTGCGTTCTTGCTCGGTAAATTTATTTTTAAAGAACGTCGAAGCTAGTGCGATCGCCAGTGGAGGCACCATACCGCCTGCCATAACAGCTGCCATCATAGCCCCGTTTGTGTTACCGCTGGAAGTAAAGACACCGATCGAAAATGCGTATGCTGCTTTGTTGAAAGGTCCGCCCATGTCGATCGACATCATTCCGCCCAGAATCAGACCCAAAATAACCGCATTACCAGTTCCCAAATTGTTCAGAACATTGACAAGCCACGTATTAATACCACCAAAAATTGGATCGAACAGGTAGAACATAATCGCGCCTGAAATTAGGAGTCCAAATACAGGGTATAACAAGATTGGTTTTAAACCATCCAGAGCTTTCGGCAGACCTGCAAAAGCTTTACGCAGGAAGATAACTACATAACCGGCCATGAAACCAGCTGCCAGACCGCCAAGGAACCCTGCATTGGAGTTTACAGCCATCAAACCACCGACCATACCTGGCATCAGTGCCGGGCGGTCTCCAATGCTCATTGCGATAAATCCGGCCAGTATCGGAATCAGGAAGTGAAACGCACCAGTTCCTCCGCCAATCGTTTGCAGCAGTTGGAAGAGTACATTATCTTCTCCAGCCACTTGTTCGATCAAGAAGGAAATCGCTAACAAGATCCCCCCGCCGACAACGAATGGCAACATATGAGAAATACCGTTCATTAAATCCTTGTAAATTTTACTGCCTACGCTGGTCTTCTCGGCTTTTGACTCTTCAGCGTTGCCTTTACCTTCACTACGGTAAATTGGCGCTTCGCCGTTCAGCGCTTTGCGAATCAGTTCTTCAGATTTACGGATACCGTCACTTACCGGTCTTTGCAATACAGGTTTACCGTCAAATCTGGCCATTTCAACCTTCTTGTCAGCTGCAACAATGACGCCTTTGGCACGACGGATTTCATCTGCTGTCAGTACGTTTTGTGCGCCTTCCGAGCCGTTCGTTTCTACCCGGATATTGACTCCCATTTCTTTCGCTTTCTTAATGAGAGCGTCTTCAGCCATAAACGTGTGCGCAATGCCTGTAGGACAAGCGGTCACCGCAACTACAAACTCGTCAGAATCCGGGTTGCCAACGATAACGTCCGGCGTTTGCTGTGCTTTGGCTGCCTCTTTCTTGGCCTCTTTTGCTTTCTTGGCAGCTTCTTCTTCCGCCTGCTTAGTATCAAATAGCTCTGTTACTTCATCCGGTGTTTGTGTATTCATCAGCTTGTCGATGAAATCAGTATCAATGAGCAACCGAGAAAGGGCAGCCAGTGTGCGAAGATGTGTGTTTGCTGCTCCCTCTGGAGCTGCAATCATAAAGAATACCTTCGCGGGCTCACCGTCCAGCGATTCGAATTCTACGCCTTTACTGCTTTTGGCAAAAACGACGGTCGCTTCATTCACGGCTTTCGTCTTGGCATGCGGCATCGCAATACCACCGCCGATTCCAGTGCTGGATTCAGCTTCGCGTTTGTATATCATTTCTTTGAACAAGGCCCGGTCATTAATACGTCCACTTGCTTCGAGACTGGTGATGAGTTCCTCAATCGCCCCGTCCTTTGTCGTTGCCTGCAGGTCCATGATCATCGTTTCTTTAATCATCAGGTCTGTTATTCTCATTGTTCACACTCTCCTAAGTTCGATCAGCGTGTAGACACACGCATAATAAGCTCATGCTGTAGCCAGATTACCGTTTTGAAATCGTGACTTGCGGCCGTAATTGTTCAATTTTCTCTCTCGTAGCCAGATCATCGGAGAACGCGGTTGCGCTTCCGGATGCCACTCCTGCACGGAAGGCTTCGATCGGATCGCCATGTAGAGCCAGCGTACCCACGAATCCAGCAATCATAGAATCACCTGCGCCTACAGAATTTTTCACCGTTCCTGCCGGTACATTTGCGTGATACACTTCATCTGCCGTAATGAACAAAGCCCCTTCTCCTGCCATGGAAATGAGTACATTTTTTGCACCTGCTTCCAGTAGTTTACGACCGTAAGTGACGATCTCCTCCTCAGAATGAATAGTTACGCCAAACAACTCAGCCAGCTCATGATGATTCGGCTTGATGAGCAGCGGTTTATGAACCAAGGCCTTCATCAGCGCCTCACCTGTGGTGTCGATAACGAATTCAGCCCCGGTGTGCTGACATACGCGAATCAGTCGCTCGTAGAAGTCCCCTCCAAGGGATGGCGGGATGCTTCCCGACAAGACGACAATGTCATTTTTCTGGAGACTCGCCAGCTTTTGCACCAATGCATCGGCTTCTTGCTCACGAATCGCAGGCCCCAAACCGTTAATTTCCGTTTCATCACCATGCTTGAGCTTAATATTGATCCGTGTATCATCTTCGATCATTACAAAATCAGTTTTAATGGATTCTTCCCGCAATGTATCGTCGATAAACCTGCCTGTGAACCCTCCGAGAAAACCAATCGCCGTGCTGTCTGCCCCCAACTGGTTTAGTACACGTGATACATTAATTCCCTTGCCACCTGGCAGTTTTAAATCACGTTTCATCCGGTTCAAATCACCAAGCTTCAAATCGTCAACTTCCACGATATAATCAATGGAAGGGTTCAGCGTTACTGTATATATCATCGTTATCCCTCGATTATCTTAGTTTTCTGTGCGATGGATCGGCGTGAACGTTCCGGCACCGATTCAGTAATAAGGATAGCTTCCTTGAGTTCGAACAGTTTGGCGAAGGTTACTTCTCCAATTTTGCTGGAATCGGCCAACACATATGTTTTGCCGGACAGCTGGTGGGCACGCCGCTTGATCAGCGCCTCTTCAGGATCAGGAGTGGTATACCCCATCTCCACGTCTACCCCGTTCGTTCCCAGAAAGCACTTGTCGAATCGGAAATTGTCCAAATTCTGTAGGGCAATACTCCCGATTACGGCTTTGGTATGAATTTTCATCATCCCTCCCAGTAGATAGCTTCTAATTCGTTTGCTTACCAGTGCTTCTACGTGGGAGAGACCATTCGTCACGACCGTCACGTCTTTAGCTTCAATGTAAGGAATCATCGCCATCGTTGTTGTTCCCGCATCCAGATAGATACATTCACCATCCAAAATTTCTTTGGCTGCCATACGAGCGACTGCGTTTTTTTGTTGAACGTTTTTGAATGTTTTTTCTTCCATGCCAGGTTCCTGACTTTTCTGATTCAGCAAGGTTGCCCCGCCATGAATCCGCTTTAACAACTGACGGCCTTCAAGATCTATCAAATCACGCCGAATCGTTGACTCAGAAGCTCCCAAGAGATCAGCCAATTCCTGCAATTTTACAACACCACGCTCTTGTAAGCGCTGTATTATTAACTTGTATCTTTCTTCCGTCAGCATCTTCATTCCCCCAACTGTTCTTATCGTACCACAAACCTAGCAAAAAACAATCATTTTTCTCCAAAAAGATTCAAAAAAATTCATTCCAACTTCATTTTTTTACAAAATGGTGAATTCCTGCTCCAATCAGCATGATTGCGTTTACATTTTAAAGAAAATTCAGCTACTTTTATGTAAATTCATTCTTCTTACATAGGAATTCAGCAGTAAACGTTCAAAAACGTTCTGACACTTTAATATGCCCCATCATATCCCTTGCTCCCTACGGTCTGGATTGCTGTAGCTGTAATTCTCGATTCTTCAGCCAGCAAATCATAAAACTTTCTTATGGCCTGGACGCGAGGGTCAGTGCTGCAAGCTTGGATTAACTCAACAAGAGCCATGACTGCGTGCATACCGCATTCATGGCTCACCTCATTAGGATAAATATTCCCCCTCAATCATCTTCTCTAGATAATCTTCCGGCTGCGCAAGAAACTCAGCAAAGCTGCATACATCCGCATATTCTTGATGCTCCTCGTCATAATAACCAAGACACTTGTGCTTCGGATTCCACACCAAAAGGATATCCGAATAGTTATCTACGTTTAGAGACAAACGCAACAGCTTTTGCCGTTCCACCTTCATCTCAACCGTATCTATGAAAGAGAAGAACTCAACAAATTGGATATCTAAATCATTTTCTGGAAGATCCACACGGAGCTGATCTCCCATCAGAAAGGCTACAAGATCCTTAGGAAGCTTGTAGCTTTTTAAGGTATGTCGTTTATTCTCCAGATTATGAAACGCTGGTGGTTCCACAGACTTTAGATATTCGGCCATTTCCACGTTCTTATTGCTAACAGCAATCGTATATGCCCGATCTCCATCCTTTTCTGCCAGTGTCACATCAGCTCCATACTCTACCAGGTACTTAACCATCGCAAAATCATTATTTCGTGCTGCCACAGTTAAAGGAGTCGCTTTATAGGGATATACCATATTAGGGGCATTGTAATTAATATCCGCACCATGCTCCAACAGTAGTGCCACTGTGTTCAGATCATGTTTACTAACTGCGTTGCGCAGCGTTGCCCCACCGTGCTGCTTTATATCGAGGCCAAGTTCGTGAATCAGCAAGATATTCTTTTTATTGCCATAATAGGCTTGCTCATAAGCACCGGCTTTGACCTGATTTTTCCCATCCAGCTTGGCACCATGGGCAACCACATAGCGGACAATCTCTTCTGAGCAGTAGCGAACAGCTGTTAAAAATGCAGGGCGATCTTTCGCATTGAGCTGAGCTCCCTGCTCCACCAACAGCTTCAACACATCCAATCGCTCGCAAATAAGCGCAAGGTCTAATGGACTTAACGTCGAATATTTGCTGAGTTTAATTTCTTGTTCTATATCCCAGCCTTCGGTCAGCGCTTGGCGTAATGCCGATATATTGCCTTCTACAATATGCATTACGATTTCTGGAAGAACGTCAAATTTGCCGATATCTTTTAATTGGATCATCGTATACCCTCACTCTTTATGTATCTGCTATTCATGTACATCTATTTTATACCAATCTTCCGTTTACTTAAATCCGCCTGACTCCCCAGTTTATTTGCTCACTCTAATGCAAACAATTGAGAGTATAGGTGAATATGCCTTATAGAAGCTATAATTGTAGTTGATTCTTTATACTCGATGTAACGAAAAGGAGAACATATGAATAGCATTCAATATTTATCCCAATTCAATTTGCTGTATAGTCTCTCACGAGAAAATTTGATTGAAATGGATCAAATGACCTCCATTACGACTCTACCAAAAAATACATTTATTCAAACCCCAGATACCTTTTCCGAAGGGCTTTATTTTGTGAAGAAGGGAAAAGTACGTCTATATAAGCTAAATGCTGACGGGAAGCAATTTACTTTGGATATCCTCAATGAGGGGAATGTATTTGGTGAAATGGATATGATTTCATTAGGGACAAGGGATATGTATATAGAAACGATAGAAGAATGCGATATCTGCCGGATGGACAAAGACCGGTTTGAGCATTTTTTAATACAACATCCCCGGTTTATGATGAACATGATCAAGGTGCTAAGTGACCGAATCTCAGGAATGAGCAGTCTGGCCCAGCATTTAGCCTTGGGAAATTTACAGGATAAAATTTTATATGTTCTTTTAAAATTATGCGATCAATTTGCCCTTCAAAGGCATGATGAGTATTACAAAATTGATTTCCCGCTTTCTCACCAGGAAATAGCACATTTGGTTGGAGCCACCCGTGAGGCTGTAACAACCGCTCTACAGGAGCTCGTCAAAGAAAGGGTCATTAAGACCGGCTTTAAGACAATTTACATCCATCGCCAAAAGCTAGTGAAGTTGTAAGCTACATTACATCTTTCCTCCTGACAAAAGAATTATCGTATACCTACCAGCAAATATACGATATGGAGTGATGAAATGCTACACCGCAAAGGGGCTCGCAAAAGAACAGATATCCCTACTGATGTACTTCAATTGCTACAACAGGGACAACTTGAGACTGTGAATCTTACCGAATGGCTGGCTGTAGATCATATTGTACTTCTGCGGAACGCTCTTGATGAGTTTGGATTGCAGCGATCATTCAATGTCTTCTTGACTGAATTGGATCATCTGAAGGAAAAAAAGATCATGAAAATAATACCCGCAATAGCACAAGCATGGCTTCATGTGTTTGAGCAACAAACGTTAGAAGAGCGTACTCGTATCTTTGACGCGATGGCCTCTCATCTTTCAGATAGCATTCGCTGCTGGGCTGCCTACATCATCGGGGTAGATTCCCGTTTAAGTCTAGAAGAAAAATTAGCTGGTATTCGACCATTTGCAGCAGATTCCCATTTCGGAGTACGTGAAATTGCCTGGATGGCAATGAGAGAACCTATATCCTTGCAACTGGATGAGGCGCTTGTGCTGTTAAACAGCTGGATGCGAAACAAGGATGCTAACATACGTCGTTTTGCTATAGAATTAACCCGACCACAAGGCGTTTGGGCCAAACACATCCCTGAACTAAAAGAACATCCCGAGTTAGCCCTTCCACTTTTGGAAGTGGTTCAATCTGACCCTGTCAAATATGTTCAAGACTCGGTGGGCAATTGGCTGAATGATGCCAGCAAAACTAACCCGGAATGGGTAATTCAGGTATGTGATACATGGCTGTTGGCTTCAGATACAAAGGAAACGAAGCGAATAGTAACTCGGGCACAAAGAAGCTTGAACAAAATGGAATAATCTGGAGACTCCTCCCCATCCAATCCATAGCTAGAATATTTACATAAACTATGAGATACATCTGGAATATTAGGAATGGAGGAATTCCTATGTCTATTATCCGAATCTATCTGGAAGCAGACAGTGTTGTATCTGGGAACATTGCGATCACCACGAATATAAATGTCACTCCAATTGTCAATCGGTACACAGCCGTTGTTGTGCTCGGCAACATCCTAGGGGGAGTGACCACCATCCCGGCACAAAATTTTACGAATGATAGTGGGACTTCAGTTGCGGCAAACAGTCTGCTGGTTCCGACCAGTAACGGTTACTACAATGTATTTGTGAATGGAACGTTGCAGCGAGGCGGACTAACGACACTTTCTCCTACTAATCTAATCATAAATACTGGCTTGTTAGTTGGCGCTACCGTAGTTATTGAGGTGATCAATTTCAACACCAGCGCTTCCTCAACATCTGTCAACAACGTCACCGTGACGACCACAATAAGCGACTGATCTACGTAAAACAGGACAAACGCCTCTTTTTTATAATTTAATAAAAGGGTAAAATTCCCTTTATAAATATGAAACAGAGGGAGTTATTTCCATGCGATTCAGTTATGCCTATTTTCGATTTTATATTATTGCACTTATAGCACTATTCATTCTTACCAGTTGCAATTCCAAAAATGCTGTAACTACAGTCCAAATGAATTCTAATGTAGACAATACGACTCATAATACAGCCGTTGTGGACAAAGAAAGTCAACCTGTCCCACACGTCACAGAGTCGTCAGCTCATACCGTTACCTCGGATAAGGATCTTGTGGCTCTCACCATTCCCGCTGGCTGGCGTAAATTTAAACAAGGACAACTGGATTCAGTGCTTAGTGTTTGTGACAAAGAAAAAAAGAACGTAGGTCTGGTTTTCCGTGTCCCCAAGTCAGCTTTTGCAAATAATACGACGCTCGACGAATTCGTACAGCAACGTGAAGAAATCTCCGCACTGGGCCTAGAAAACTTTAAGGCTGTGGATACTACCCCAATCCAGATTGATTCCACAACCGCTAGAACAGCCGATTATAGTGGGAATTTCCAGGGCCAACAGGTCTATTACTTCAGTGCCATGTTTGAGAGCAAACAGCATTATCTTCAAGTATTGATCTATTCAAGGGGAGGCTCAGCTATAGAAAAACATCACGAATTTGCGACAATAGCCAGCTCCTTAAAAATATTAAGCGACTCACAAGTGGAGCCTGATCTTCGTTCAACAACTATTTTAAAAACTTTTAAAAGCGAAGATGCCCAGCAACGAATCCGTCTCCCTTATGTATGGAAGGCTGGTTTAATTCTTAATCCAGATGCGTTAATTCAAGCCTGGTATGAGAAAAACGATGCGTACATGGTGGTCATCAAGGATTGGAAATCTGAACTACCTTATGAGAAATCCTCAATGATCACATTAAAAGAATACGCTGAGTTTTCAGCTCAATTAGTACTTAAAAGGTCTGGAAAAGGGATAATATTGATGGGACCAATAAAGGTCAATATTAACGGGAATCAAGGCTTGCAATACGAAGTATGGACAGAGAACGATAAAGTGAAAGTTGTATATTTAATCACTTATTTGGAGCATACCGATTCTTTCTCTCAAATTATTTTTTGGACGAGAGCTGATTATTACGATAATCAAAAATCTGAATTTCAAAGATACACCAAAACATATAGAGAAGAAGAAATATAGACATGACAAAATCCGCCAAACCCTTAAAAATCTTTGTGTAAAGCGAATTTTTTCTATGTGACTATCACAGCTTGAAATCCTAAAAACTTCTCCATATTAAAATGGAACTATATCACCTTAATTCTTATCTTTTGTGGGCTAATAAGAGATTAACTATAGTGT
Source organism: Paenibacillus sp. JJ1683 (assembly GCF_053006485.1). NCBI lineage: Bacteria > Bacillati > Bacillota > Bacilli > Caryophanales > Paenibacillaceae > Paenibacillus > Paenibacillus sp. JJ1683. The sequence goes on along the minus strand of NZ_CM129820.1, from coordinate 1,905,806 downwards.
CCAGTTGAAGCTCCAGCGAATAGGGATCTTCCATCACAAACTCATCCCCTTTATCGCTGAATGAACCGTACATGTACACCTGTCCTTTTTTTACAGCCGGAAGACCCTTCCATAGCTCACTATGTAGAATCTGATTGGCCCCTTCATCTTCTGAGCCATATACAAAGATGTGATCTCCCATATACTCGGGTAAAACCTCAAGCGAAATATTTTCAAATCCTTCTTTCATATTCATTGCTTTCTTAGTGGGTGGCAGCTGTAGCATTTGATATATGGTTGGACTTCCGTAGTTACCGCCTTTCGCCGCTAAAACATAGATTGATTTATTGGCGACTTGTACGATCGAAACCGTCTCTCCATCTTTAATAATACCGTCAATTTTAGTTCTAGCCTCTGCAACTTTCTTCTCATATTCAGCAATCCACTGCTCGGCTTCTTTCTGCTTACCAAATATTTCACTGATTCTGCGGAATTTATCCAGTGGTCCCGCTGTAGATTCACCCTCCCAATACGGCAGGAACACAGTCGTTCCTACCTTCTGGTAGCTGTCGATGTTCTTTTCAATTGAGCCGATAATTAAATCCGGTTGCAGTACGGTCAGTTCCTCCAAATCCATAGGAAAATCCCCGAGATCTTTGATTCCGGCTAACTTCTCTTTGGGATATCCCGATTGATCAATCCAAGCCTCATTCAACATAAAGCTTCTGACCCCTACAGGTATAATCCCCAGTTTTAAAAGATGACCCATATACTGATCCGATGCTACTCGTTTCGGGTTAGCAGGTACTTCCACATCGCCTTTTAGTGTCTTAACCGTTCTGGTCTGTACTTGTACTGCCGCTTGTCCATCGCTGTTGGATGATGTCGCTGTATGATTAGCTTTCGTTTGCGAGCTTCCATTTGTATTCGTCGAAGCTGAGCAGGCTCCCAGCATCAATGATAAGCACAACATGATCATCATTGCTGTAATTTTGCTTCTTCCGTGCATGAATAAATCCCCTTCCGCATGATACCGATATTGATAATCAATATCAGTATAACGGGTGAAAGCTGTCCGCTGAAGGGCATATTTAAGCTTCGTTTGGGGCATATCCTGATCTTGCGCCTGGATATGCTGCTGCCGTTCTTTTTTGAATCGTATAGGAGATAGTCCCTTATATTTCTTGAAGCTGCGACTTAATGAATGAGCATCTGGATATCCCACACGCTCTGCGATCTCCTGCAAAGTGGCATCCGTCTGCATTAGCAGCTCTGCCGCTCGATTTGCCCGTATCTGGCCCAAGTAATGAATTGGACTGGTATGCATTATACTTTTGAACAGCCTTGATAAATGTCCGCTACTGCACTCTAGCTCCTCCGCAATGGACTCTAGTGATATAGACCGACTAAAATGCTCACAAATATAAGTTACAGCTTGCGCTACCAAGTCAGGCTTAAGGGGCTGAATGCCTTGTCGATCCAATTGATGTAACAATTCGAAGACAAAATGATGAAATAAAGCTTTGACGTGCAGTTTACCAAGTCCCGATCCCTTATGCCATTCTTGCTCCAACAGCTTCACTTTATCATACAGGGGCAGCGGGTAATGAGGTGCGAAAGCATACTGATTCTGAAAAGGATTTCCCTTTTCCAGCAATTGTGCGATCTCCTTCCGACCAGGTAGGGCCAAAGTTGCCTTGTACAGAATGATGTAATATTCAAGCACATCCTCCGTCATGACGCTCAGGCACATTCCTTTTCCCCCATGTAGGACATGAAAACGATCCACCCTATGAACACTGTCATCTAACCATACCCGCGCACTTCCGCGTACAGTATATAAAAACGCACTGACCGGAAGTCTGTAGTTTCGCAATTCTTCCCCTTTATCCATTTTCTTATGGCGAACATCCATCACTTGTATAAACACATGATTCCACAATAAAATGTGTTCGTTCAACTTCATTACTACCGCTCACCCCCTATCCAAATATAAGAAAAAGCCCTGTAAAGGGCTATCTTTTTTTGTAAACCATTCAATTGTCGCTTGGATTTCCACCGATATGATTAGGTTCCAAATCGTTTGCGATAACCACACTTTCGGCACAACTCTTCCACTGCTTCTCTCTTGGAGAATCCAAAGTACAGACGGTTTGCACGCTCACCTTCCACGATCTCGGAAAAAGTTTGCTCATGCACATTTCCTAAATTAATGACGCCTTCTCCATCCAGACAGCAAGGGACCACTGTTCCATCTACCAATACCGCCGCCTGACTGCGAAGCGCATGACAAAAGCCTTTTCCGTCATCTTCTGGTGCACTCAGGCTAGGCCATTCAAATTCGTAGTCTTGATTCAAATATACATTGGGGGCGATTTTGACCCCACTGCCCGGCATTACTTTTTCTTCAATCCGATAGTCCAGCCCAAACTCTTGCTCCAATTGCTCCAGTGTCTCGCGGTTGCGCTGACGCTGCACATTAGTCAAATTATCTTGAGTCAGGTTCCAGAGACGGAATGAAATAATGACATTGTGCTTCACAGCTTCTCTGACAAACGTGAAAATATGACCCAAATAACCTTCTCGATCCACAGAACCTTCATGCCCGTCAAAACTATGAAGAGAAAAGTTCATCTGCCGTAATGCCGGCTGACCAAGCAGCTTATGTCCGGTCTTCGGCAGCAAGGTACCATTGGTGGTAATGTTGACCTTTAAGCCTTTCTCATGCGCACTCTCCAGCAAAAGATCAATTTTGGGATGGAGCAAAGGCTCTCCTTTGACATGCAGATAAATGTAATCCGTATGCGGCTTGACCTGATCAAGCACATTCCGAAAGACTTCTGGATCAATAAACTTTTTGACACGTTGTGTCTGAGGGCAAAAACTGCATGCAAGATTGCAAATGCTTGTTATCTCAATGTATACCTTCTTAAATGTCTTCAACATAATTTCCCCATTCTAACCTTCATCCTGAACATTTGGTTTATGCTCACTAATCTTATGATTATAACGGGTTATGAACGAGAGGTAAACTCTGTGGATATTTTCTATTGACCTTAGGTCTGACCTAAGGTTTATAGTGAAGTTATTCAATTATCAAGAAGGAGACCTGTCATTGAAAAAACACATTACGATTAGTCAGCTTGCTCAGCTCATGAATGTATCTGTACATCAGCTGCGGTATTTTGAAGAAAAGGGTATCCTTTATCCGTTATACACAGATGAAAATCAATATCGAATGTACGGACTTCATGAAATTTATCAACTTTCACATATTTTAATGCTACGTAAATTAAATATCCCTGTCGGCCAAATTGAAGAATGCATGACTTCCTACACTGCCGATGATTACAACCAGCTTTTAGAACATTCGTTACAGAAGGTACAGGATGAAATCGCTAACTTAAAGCTGCTCGAACAGTTTATTCATAAAGTGCTAAAAGAACATCATAACCTTACCCGGCAAAACAATGAGTATCGAATCAAGCTTTTGGATACTCGACATTTAAAGCTGTGGTTTGCATTGGAGAGTGATCAAGAACTCACGGCCAGGAATCTATTTGAGCAGCGGCCTTCACCACCACAATTATTTGAAAATGATCTACATTATCTATCTGATTCTGGACAGGTGAAACTATATTATGAAACGACATCAGGAGCAGCTGACTATATTCTGGAAGAAGGCAGCTATCTTTATAAGCACTTCTCTGCCACTGAAGACGCTGAGATCGAACACCAAGTCCAACAACTGGAGCATTATGCGACCCAGCACCAATATGAATGCCTAAGCAAGGTCATTGTGGTGGAAAAATCCTATCTATCCATATTCGACAGCAACGAGCTGCAATATGAGATTCAAGTAAAAATTTCTGATGTGCAGGAGGACGTTACATGAGTCCACAATCCTATGACATTGTTGCTTATCAAGAGCAAGACCATGAAGCCGTATGTAAGCTCTTAGTGGAATCGTTTAAGGCAAAATTTCAAGCTCTTGTTACTTTGGAGGATCAAGATATACAGCGTTTATTAATGCAGGTTTGGGTTCAACATCCTGATTCTACATCTGGGAAGCAATTTGTGGTTAAAGAGAACGAAGATGTTGTTGGTGTCCTTTCGCTCAAATGGAAGACTCCCTCCTCTTCACTTCCTAAAACAAATCTCACTTCTTTGGCTTCGCTTATAATACAGTTTGGCTGCTTCAATGTATTTAAATTTTTGACAGGCATGTATGCGCTGGACTATAAACCTGCCATAGATGAGTGTTACATTGATCATTTGGCGATTCGCTCAAGTCATCGCAATCAAGGGATCGGGCGACATTTTCTAGCTTTCGCACAGCAGTTTACGGTTGAATCCGGTTTCCATGCGTTGACACTTCATGTAGCACATCAGAACCGGCAGGCTATCCGCTTGTACCACAATCTAGCATTTGAAATTGAGCAGTCTCAATATAATTATTGGCGACATTTTTGGTTCAAGGAGCCTGTATGGCATCTAATGAGCTGGAAAGAACAAAACTGCATTCGAGGAGAGAACAGCATTGAAAAAAACATATAAACTTACCCTTGGTATTGCGGCAGGTCTGGCTGTTGCCTTGATATTGATTGTTTTATATCAAAATTCCTACAAGATGACGGAAGAAAAAATACAAATTGCAACTCCCAAAGGAGTATTAACAGGTACACTGGCTTTGCCTAAAAACTACTCGGGAAAGGTTGGATTGGTTGTTTTTGTCCATGGAGATGGTCCAATCAATGACACCTATGATGATGGATACAAACCACTGTGGGAAAGGTTTGCTTCTAAGGGGTATGCTTCCTTATCCCTGAATAAGCCCGGTATTAACCGCGCTCCAGGCGATTGGCTGGAGCAAAGTATGAAGGACCGGGCACAGGAGATTCGATATGCAGTTGACTGGGCCAAAACCTTACCGATGATTGATAAGCACAAAATCGGCCTTTGGGGAGCCAGTCAAGCAGGCTGGGTCATTCCGAAAATCGTTAAAGAGGAGCATGATATTGCATTCAGCATCCTTGTATCGCCGGCTGTTAATTGGATTACACAAGGGCAATTTAACACAAAAAAAGAGTTGGAACAAGAAGGAGCTAGCCCGCAGCAAATTAAAAAGAGACTTGACTACGACCATAAGGTTCTACAATTACTGAAAAATCATGCTTCCTATGAAGAATACCTAAGCATAGCCAGTCCTAACGATATCATTTCCAAAGAAAGATGGAGCTTTATAGGCAAAAATTTTCGTTCTGATTCTACGGAAGAATTAAGCTACTTTAAATCTCCTGTACTCTTGGTTCTGGCTGGGAAAGATATAAACGTAGATGTAAAAGACACTGAGCGAGTATATCGCCAAAAGATATCTCCAGACCTGCTGTCTGTTATTCATTTGCCAGAAGTTGACCATTCCATGATGAATGAACAAATCGCGCATTCCAAGTCCCTAACCTTCTTAACCGCCGTATTTGCCCCCAGACAATTGGTAAATGATGATTATCTACAAATTCTCGCCGATTATGTTAGTCAGCGTTAAGCTTGGAACTGCTGTATACTCTATTAGACCGGGAATAGATATATAAACAGCAAAAAAAACGGCATTTCTGCCGTTTTTTTAAAGGATGGACTCTCAGGGACTCGAACCCTGGACCAATTGATTAAGAGTCAACTGCTCTACCAACTGAGCTAAGAGTCCATATAAAATTATGGTGGAGCCTAGGGGGATCGAACCCCTGACCTCATCGCTGCCAGCGATGCGCTCTCCCAGCTGAGCTAAGGCCCCGTCACAAGTAAGTGAATTAACGTTTCAAGCGACTTCTATATCATATAAAATATTCGACTCTGTGTCAATACTTTTATAAAAAAATATTAACATCTTCCCGCCACGACCCTAAAAAGATACAGTCAGCGATCAGTCGCTGTCTGTATCTTTAGATAACAGTGTTTTCAGTTCCTTCATAAACATATTGATGTCTTTGAACTGCCGATAGACGGACGCAAAGCGTACGTAGGCCACTTCATCCACAGGATAGAGCTGTTCCATGACCAGCTCACCAATCTGCTGGCTATCCACCTCTGTGGCTGCCGTGTTGCGAATGGCGTTCTCCACCTGAGATACAATCAGATCGAGCTGCTCGACTGATACTGGACGCTTCTCACAGGCTCGAATGAGACCGCGCAGCATTTTATCACGGCTAAACTCTTCACGGCTGCCATCTTTTTTGATGACCATCAGTGGGGTCTCTTCCACCATTTCAAAGGTGGTAAAACGCCTGGCACACTGTTCGCATTCGCGGCGGCGTCGGATGGACTTATTATCATTCGCTGGTCGCGAATCCAACACTTTCGTGCCGTTGTAAGCGCAATACGGGCACTTCATAATCTCATCACTTCCTTTTTCCAATAAATTCCCGAAGCTTTTTAGTAATAATTTTGTCGAAACGGATCATAATATGTTTACCACGTCGCGAGGAGGTGAACAACAATGGCACAAGGAAACAATGGCAACTCCAACAACCTGGTAGTCAGCAGATCCTCCGGTGCTCTGGAGCAAATGAAATATGAAATCGCTCAAGAGCTGGGTATCAGCATTCCTCAAGATGGATACCAAGGTAACATGACTTCCTATGAGAACGGTTCGATCGGGGGCTACATCACAAAACGCCTCGTAACGATTGCCGAACAACAATTGGCAGGACAATACCAATAATCTCGGTAATAATGAAGAAGTAATACGAAAAAGTGTAGGGATAGGCTGCTAAAAACAGCCTGTCCTGCGCTTTTTTTCATTTTAAAGCGAAAAGGCTCATGTTGTCATTAACCTGTCCCTTAAAACTCGTTATAAATTTTTGTATATTGCCTGTAGTAGTAGATGACTCGCTGTACATAATGCCGTGTCTCACCAAAAGGGATTTGCTTAATGGACTCTTCTTTGCCATCCCACACCCCCTGATCCAGCCATTCCTGAACTTTACCTGGACCAGCATTATAAGCCGCTACGATGACCACAGGATTATCCTGAAACTTCATAGACAGGTTATGCAGATACCAGGTCCCCAGCTCAATATTGGTGCCGGGCTCGTGCTTGACACTATCCAGCGGGACCTTCTGAATCTGGGCACTCTCCATAATCCAATTGGCTGTGTTCGGCATAATCTGCATAAGCCCCAGCGCACCCTTGTGTGACTGCTTGCTGGTTTTAAAATTTGTCTCCACACGGATAATAGACGCCACCAAAAATGGGTCCACTTCATAGGTCTGTGAATACTGCCGAATCTCATCCTTATATTGAATCGGGTAAAACCAGGACATCCAATTCGAGTTGAGGAACAGAATCAGGACAAATCCGACAAACAAAATGAGCAGGACTCTTTTCTTACGTAAAATGTTCATGCAAGTCCCTTTCGCTGCCAAAACTGATCAATTTGCATCTGCGTCTCAGACTGTGTTCCGCTATTATCAATAACAATATCAGCTAAATTTTTTTTCTGCTCGATATCCATTTGTGCGGACAAACGAAGCTCGGCTTGCTCTTCTGTCAGACCGTCTCTGAGCATCAGACGTCGGAGCTGAACATCACGTGGTACATATACAACCATAATTTCCTCGTACAGGCTCTCCAGCCCAGACTCATACATTAACGGGATATCTGCCAAAACAAGCTTGTCCGGCTGCTCCCGTTCATAAGCTTCCATGCGCAGACGCATTTCCTCACGAATAGCAGGATGCGTAATATCGTTAAGTGCCTGTCGCTGTACAGGATCTCTGAATACAATCTCTCCCAGTCTTTTGCGGTGCAGGGTTCCGTCACTGTTCACTATAGCTTGTCCAAAATGCTGTATGACCGCCGCCAGCACCGGATGCCCCGGAAGCATAACTTCCCGGGCAATGGCATCTGCGTCGATCAGCAGCGCACCCTTGGCGACCAAAAGAGCCGACACGGTGCTTTTTCCGGTAGCGATCCCTCCGGTTAATCCGATATTCATGCTCTTCACCTCATAACAGCTTCAATATACCCATCATAATCAGTAATAATGCCGGCAATACGCCGAGCGCCTTCATAAATCGAAATGCTGACAGGAAGAACCCTGCCTTCATACCAGCAATCAAAAATACACCACTGAATAACGTAATAGCCAGCGCAGTAGACAGGGGCTGAAAACCAAGCATGGCTGCACCTAAGCCCGCTCCGAACGCATCGACCGATAATGCAATACCTAACCAAACCGCTTCGGTAGCAGATATACTGCCGGAACGGTCCATATCCGCAGCAGACGGGCTTCGAAGAATCCGAATAACAAGCCCCCATTTGCGGAACTCCAGCGAAAATAACGTTCGCTCCTCCTGCTGTAGCTCCAAAGAAGTCTCTGTCGATAGATCTCTTCCTGAGCTGGTTAGAGACTCTGTATTGGCATTCTCAGCACTTTTTTTCTCCGCAAGAGCTGATATATGCCCTGAATCTGAATCAACCTGTTCCGTAAGGTGCAGATCCCGAGGGACTTCCGCTGTTTCTTCCGTCAAATCTTCCTTGCGTTGCAGAGCCTGAATCAAAGAGTAACAGCCGATACAGATCAGAATGACAGCACCGAAAACCGTCGTATATACAGGAGACAGGACACGGGATAGTAATGCGCCGAGCTGCATGGATATGCCGATCACCAAACCTGAACATACGGAGATGATAGCAATCGACAACAATGGAATTTTCATTTTGCGCAGACCATATGTAACACCGACTCCGAAACTGTCCAAACTTAGCGCAAATGCCAGTAACAGCAGGGCTCCCCAATGATTAGCCACTCCAATTCCCTCCCATTGCGAAGGCTGGGCCTTACAGCAACCGACTCCCTTCGCAGTATTGGTACTTGGAACAATATATGAGAGGGATGGGCTTGGGGTGACTGTGCCTGTTTAGCGCAAAGGCTGGCAGACCGGGCAATGATGTGTGCCACGTCCAGCTACGACGGATTTTTCGATCAATGTACCACAGTTAATACAAGGCTTCGCGTTGCGTCCATAGATTTGCAACTGATGCTGGAAATCGCCCGTTTTGCCCTGTCCGTTAACGAAAGATTTGATGGACGAGCCACCAACCTGAATCGACGCGCCCAGCGTGGAGACAATAGCTTCATGCAGTACGCGAAATTGGCTATCCGTTAGGCTTTTGGCTGGCTGTGCCGGATGAATCCCTGCCTTAAATAACGATTCATCTACATAAATATTCCCGATGCCTACCACATATGACTGGTTTAACAGCGCTGCCTTGATCGAAGTCGAACGAGTTCCAACAGCGGCACGCAGCATTTCAGGTGTAAAAGCCTCGTCCATCGGTTCCAGACCGAGTTTATTCAGCGGCTTTTCCAGCAAATCCTGTCCTGCCGGAAATAAGTGCATTGTACCAAATTGGCGCACATCCTGATAACGCAGCTCTGTACCATCTTTAAAATGAAAGATGACATGGGTATGCTTTTCCACAGGATCATCTTGTGAATACAATCCATAGCGTCCTTCCATTCGAAGATGGGAGACAAGCACTAGCCCGTCCAGCAAAATCCGCAGAAACTTACCGCGTCTTTCCACCCCAATAATCCGGTGGTCAGCCAATTCCATCGCAAATGCGTGAATATCATCGGGACGTTGGATAATACGCGGCAAATTTACGGTTACATGATCTATATGTTTATCGACTATAAGCTCGTTTAGTGTTCGTTTAATGGTTTCTACTTCCGGTAATTCCGGCATGATGTCTTCACCTCACCCTATATTATAACGGAAGCAACGTCAAATTGGGACTATCTACTCATTGAAATATCTTACTTGGCCTCATACCAATTGCTGCCATAGCTTACTTCCGCTTTAAGCGGCACAGCCAGCTTTAATGCAGCTTCCATGGTAGCGGGAACAAGCTCTTTCATCGTTTCCATTTCCTCAGGCGGAACCTCGAATACAAGCTCATCATGTACTTGTAACAGCATACGGCTGCGAAGATTGCGCTCACGCAGCGCTGCGTCCATCTGCACCATCGCCAGCTTGATAATATCGGCTGCGGTACCTTGAATCGGCGTATTCATCGCTGTACGCTCGGCGAACGAACGCTGGTTGAAATTGCTGGCGTTTATCTCTGGCAAATATCGTCTGCGTTCCAACAACGTTTTTACGTATCCATCCCTCTTCGCATCCTTCACAATATCATCCATGTAACGGCGAACACCCTGGAACACGTCAAAATACTGGTCGATAAAGCGAGCCGCTTCCTTCCGCGTAATATTCAAATTTTGCGACAGACCATAGTCACTAATCCCGTAAACAATCCCAAAGTTGACCGCCTTTGCAGAACGGCGCATATCGGAGTCTACAGCCTCTGCCGGTACACCGAACACATCGGATGCGGTCTTGGTATGGATGTCCATATCGTGAACAAAAGCCTCTTTCAAACGCTCATCATCCGAAATATCAGCCAGCACCCGCAGCTCGATTTGTGAATAGTCTGCCGCCAAAATCGACCAGCCCGGCTCCGATGGAACAAATACTTTGCGGATTTTGCGTCCTTCTTCGAGACGGATCGGAATGTTTTGCAAATTCGGAAATTGACTGCTCAAGCGTCCAGTTGCTGCAACCGTCTGCCGGAAATACGTATGCACTTTACCTGTCTTCTCCGAAATTTCTTTAAGCAATCCTTCGACATACGTCGATTGAAGTTTGGCAATGGTGCGATATTGCAATATGTTTTGCACAATATCATGATATGGCGCAAGCTTTTCCAGCACCTCTGCATCGGTCGAGTACCCGGTTTTTGTCTTTTTAATAACGGGCAGACCCAGCTTATCAAACAAAATCTCACCCAACTGCTTAGGCGAATTAAGATTGAACTCTACCCCTGCAATACTGTAGATCTCACCCACCAACTTTGTAATCTGGGCTTCAAATTCTTTTCCCAAAGCGCGCAGTTCCTCTACATTCACCAAAATACCCTGCTTCTCCATATCCGCCAGAATGCGGGATAACGGCATCTCAAGCTCATGGAACAGCTTGTGCATTTCCGTTTTTTCCAGCTCCGCCTGCTGCACAGGTACCAACGCTTCGATCACCGCTGCCTTACGCGCCACATGATCGGATAGTACATCTACGTCAGGAACTTTATATTTAGCTCCTTTACCAAACACTTCGTCGTCTGGACGAATTGATGACAAGCCATACTTGGCTGCCAGCCCACTCAATGTCTGATTGGCGTCTGTCGGATCTAGCAAGTATCCGGCCAGCTGCACATCAAACTCAGCTCCAGCAAACTCAATTCCATGCCAGTGTAAAGCCAAGTCCGTACGATGCAGATCATGACCGCGTTTTTTGCGTTCAGGGTCGGCAAGCCACTCCCGAATAGGGGTAGCTGCATCACTTTGTAGAACTTCCAGTGTCATAAAAAACTGACGCCCTGTTGCGGCAAATATCAAGCCTACAATCTCAGCATGATGCGGATTATCACCATGCGTCTCAACATGCAGCACATCTACGTTATTCAGCACTTCTACCAATTCGCTGATCCGCTGTTCATCCAGCACAGTCACGTCTGCTACGGCTTCCTCTACGCCGACTCCAGCACTGCCGACCTCGCCCGAAAAGGATAAACGCTCCAGCAGGGACTTGAACTCCAGCTTCGCCAAAGCTGGTCCAGCCGTCTCTGCCTGTAGCCCGCTGAAAACCACATCTTCCAGTTGCTTGTCCAACGTTACATCCCGATAAATGGTCGCCAAATCCTTGCTCATTCGCGCATCGTCAGCATGAGTCTCCACGCGTTCTTTCATTTTACCCTTCAGCTCATCCGTATGCGCCAGCACCTCTTCAACTGAACCATATTGATGCAGCAGCTTGAGCGCTGTTTTCTCACCCACGCCCGGAATACCAGGAATGTTATCCGACGTATCGCCCATTAGGCCCTTAAGGTCTATGATTTGCAGCGGCTTTAAGCCGTAACGTTCCTGAATCTGCTCAGGTCCATACGTTTCCACCTCGGTAACCCCTTTGCGGGTCAAGCCGACTGTGACATGGTCTGAAGCCAATTGAAGCATATCCTTGTCGCCGGTCACAACCAGCACATTAAAACCCGCTTCGTCCGCTGTTTTGGACAGGGTGCCTATAATATCGTCTGCCTCATAGCCATCCAGTTCAAATTGGGCAATGCCGAAGGCGGTCAATAGCTCTTTCAGCAGCGGAAATTGCTGGGACAGCTCCGGCGGCGTTTTCTCCCGTCCACCTTTGTAATCCTCGTACCCTTTGTGGCGAAACGTAATTTTACCAGCATCAAACGCAACCAAAATATGCGTTGGTTTGTGCTCCTCCAAAAGCCGCAATAACATTGTCGTAAATCCGTACACCGCATTCGTCTGCTGTCCGCTTGAATTCGTCAACGGCGGCATAGCAAAAAACGCCCGGTATATGATACTGTTACCATCTATAAGCATGAGTTTATCCATTTCGCACCTCGCAAGTTCATCAATGCATTCGTAACGTTCTTACGTATTACGCATTCCTCTTCCTATCTTAACATACAAGACTCTTTTTCAGAAAAAAACGGCTGTTTCCTAGCCAAATTTGCCTTTTGCTCAAAGACAAATCTGGATTAGAAACAACCGCTATATACTAAAAGCCTTACTGGTTCAAATCTGGTCGCTCTCCTGTCACGAGATATACAGTGCTTTCACCGATATTCGTAGCATGGTCGCCAATGCGTTCAATGTAACGTCCTACGAGCAGTTGCAGCATGGCTTGTGAAGCCTCTGCTGGCTTTTCTACCATAAAAGCGTATAGATCGCTGATCATGTGGCTGTACAAGGAATCCACCCGATCATCCTCTTTAGCCATTTTGTAGGCCAGATCTGTATTTTCATCCAAATAGGATTTGATCGCATTGTCGATCATTTCTTTAACAATGGAAGCCATGTGTGGAATATCCACCAACGGCTTCATCGCCTGCTGTCCTTCCAAGCGAAGTGTGACCTTGGCAATATCAAGTGCCAAATCACCCATACGTTCCAAATCACTGGAAATTTTAAATGCAACAATGATCCGGCGTAAATCCTTCGCTACTGGCTGCTGGGTAATAATGAGCTTGGAGCCCATATCCAGAATATTTTCTTCCATTGTATTAAGGGATGCATCATTTTTGACTACCTGTTGGGCCATTTCTGTATTTTTGGTCTGCAAACATTCAATAGCCTGATCGAGCGCCTTCGAAACGTGTGCACCCATTTCGCGCAGTACGGCTCTCAGTTCTTCTAATCCTTCATCAAAACCTTTTCTACGTATCATTTCGAAGTCACCCCTTCTCGCATAATCATCAAATTTGGCTTTAGCCAAAACGCCCGGAAATATAATCTTCCGTACGTGAATCCTGTGGCGTGGAAAACATCGCCTCTGTATCCGCTGCCTCTACTACAACCCCATTCAAAAAGAACGCAGTTCGACCAGACACACGCGCTGCCTGATGCATGTTATGCGTCACCATGACGATGGTATACGTGTCTCTTAATTCTTGAACCAGCTCTTCAATTTTCATCGTCGAGATCGGGTCCAGCGCAGATGTAGCCTCATCCATAAGTAAAATATCTGGCTGTACAGCAAGCGCCCGGGCAATACATAGCCGTTGTTGCTGTCCGCCGGACAAACTCAGAGCAGAACGCTTGAGAAAATTTTTAACCTCTTCCCAAAGTGCTGCCTGCCGTAGGCTTTGCTCTACCAGTTCATCTAACTTGTCCTTTTGCCGGATTCCATGCAACCGCGGACCATAGGCCACGTTATCATAAATGGATTTGGGAAACGGGTTAGGCTGTTGAAAAACCATTCCCACCTGTTTACGCAGCGTTTCTACTTCCATAGTATCGCCGTAAATATCCTGACCTGCGATGCTCACGGTGCCTTCAATACGCGTTCCCGGTATCATGTCATTCATCCGGTTTAGCGTACGCAGCAAGGTTGATTTTCCACAGCCGGATGGGCCGATGAAGGCTGTTACCGTTTTTTCAGGAATATCCAGGTTTATATGTTTCAGCGCGTGGAATTTTTCATAATACAAATTCAGCTTATCAATCCGGATTACGGAATCATTCATGGATTTATGATCTCCTTCGTGTTGCAGTTATGGTCCTCAAGCATTGCACCTGATTTGCACAATATGAAGATTATATAAGCTGTGTGTAAATTCAGTGTGGTGGATTTGTTAACGGTATGTAAAATGATCAAGAACTCAGCATGAGCTCAAGCTCCTGTGCTATTCCAGCTGCATTCAAGGCAGCTTCTTCTGCGGAACGGGACATTTCACTATTTTTAGCCTCTATTTCATCGACTGCCTGCAATAATTTGGTAAACGTTTGGGTTCCGGCAGATATAAATTTAGAGCCTGTATGAATCTGCTGCATACTCGTATCCGTCAGTTCAGCAGTGTCACGCAGCATTTGCTCAATATGAGTGAGTAAGCCGGTAATCTGTACAGAAAAAGCTTTGGTCTGGAGTGACATATTCCGAACCTCTTGAGACACAATCTGAAAGCCACGCCCGTGTTCGCCAGCATGGGCCGCTTCAATAGACGCATTGATCGCCAGCAATCCGCTGTGATCTGCCAATGCACGAATGGATGAGGCCATGCCCGCAATATCATTCAGCGATTGGGTTAAGGCTGTCATCTGCTCATGCTGGCGCTTCATTTGTTCCGTTACTGCATGATAAGAAAGCAGAACATCCTCCAGTTCCACTTTACCACGGCGGGATAATTCACTCATTGAGCGAGTTAGCTGCACACTGTCATCCGCCTCTTTCGCTGCATCCAAAACAGTCATCCGAATACGCTGGACTCCGTCATAGCTATGTCGAATCACATCGCCCCGATCTTCGTCTGCTTCTCTTTGCATTCGCTGAACGACAGACAGGATATCACGAATTGTGAGTACACCGAGTAATCTTGTCCCTTCCTTTATCAATAAACAATCGTAAAAACGCTGATCTTCACGCATCATCGCCTGTTCTACAATTTCCGCTGCCGGACTTTTCAAATCCACAATTAATGTATTCGGATCGGCAAATAGGGAAGCCGGTTTATCATAGAACAACGCCGCAGCGAACCTGCCCGTAAAATGACGATTGTACGCATCTCTCATGATAATGCCCAAAGGAAGATCATTTTTATCCACAACGATGACACAGGGAATATCTTCCTGTGTCTTCATGAGTGCTAACAGTTCCTTGCAAGACATATCCGTGCCAATGATCGGAACCTCCCGGCATGGCACATAGGTAGTAATCAGCTTGAACGTTTCACGTTCAATCACGGCAGTGGAACTCGGCTGGGTCTTTGGTTCCGTTATCATCGTTCTGAAGTCCCCTTTTTTTAACTACTTGGAGTGACGGGAACATCATATCGGTCATTTGTTGATTTTAATGGCTAGTTTTGTCAACGAAATGTAAAATCACAAAATGGACATAAAAGTTGCTGCTACGGCCTGGAAAGAGAAAAACGCTCCTCATTTATAACAAATGAGAAGCGCTTCTTTTTTTATTTACAACCAGCTTATACCCCACTCCGCGGATCGAATCAATATGAACCGAGTCAGGATCAAGCTCCAGCTTTTTACGTAAGGAGCTGACGTGTACATCCACCGTCCGTTGACCACCGATGTAGTCAAAGCCCCACACGGCATTCATTAGATCATCTCGAGTCAGGACGACACCCGGCTTGCGGGACAAATAGAGAAGTACCTCAAATTCCTTGGGTCTTAAGCTGATGGATTGACCTCCAAGAATGACTTCATATTTTTCAGGGTAGATTTCCAGCTCGCCCAGTTGAATTTTGGAGCCATCCTTCTGTTCAGACAGCACTCCCTCATCCCCTCCGGATGTTCTTCGCAGCACAGCCGTTACACGGGCCAACAGCTCAGAAACGCCAAAAGGCTTTGTGATGTAGTCATCAGCACCCGACTTCAGTCCTTGGACCACCTCAGCCTCCCCGTTTTTAGCGGTGAGAATAATGATAGGTGTCGTCAGCCCCTGATGGCGAAGTCTGCTCAGAATGTCCAGTCCATTCATTCCTGGCAGCATCAAATCCAGCAGGATCAAATCGTAGGATTCTCTGGAGGCTCTTTCAAACCCAGCACTGCCATGATCCTCCGTGTCCACTTCGAAACCTTCTTGTATCAAATTGTAGGATAGCAATCTGGCAAGCGTTGGTTCATCCTCAATAACCAGCAAACGTTGTCCCATTAATAACTTCATCTCCTGTTTACCTGTTAAAGGCGCATTAGTCAAAATCCTGAAATCTTTTCCATGCTCATGCGACACACGTTTATTTTATCACGGCATTGTTAACACAATGTAAAAAATGTTATAGTTCATTCTTCCTGTTGCAATAACGGTAATTCAACGGTAAACGTCGTACCCAAACCAAGCTCGCTTTCGACCGAAAGTGTACCATGATGCAGATCAACCAGGTGCTTGACAATAGATAATCCCAAGCCCGTTCCGCCCGAGTTGCGTGAGCGACCTTTGTCCACCCGATAAAAGCGCTCAAAGATACGTGGCAGGTCCTTTTTCGGTATCCCAATACCCGTATCACTGACTGTAAATACGACCTTTTCCGTGTCATGGTCTCGCTGTAGCGTTATAACCTTGATTTTTACCTTGCCGCCATCAAGTGTATAGTTAATGCCATTAGACAAAAGGTTCAGGAAAATCTGCTGAAGCTTATCTTCATCTGCCTCCATAAACAATTCATCCGGGATATCCATGTGCAGTGTAATCCTTTTCTTCGCTGCTACATTGTTCAGTTTCTCCAGCAATGATTCTATGAAAGAAGAGATATGAATTGGAGAGCAATCCAGCGGAGAGCGCTTGGACTCGATTTTGGAAAGCTCCAGAATATCGCCGATCAGTCGATTCAGTCGTTCGCTTTCGTCATATATAATTTGTAAAAAGGAACGGGCTGTTTCCTCATCTTTGACCCCGCCACCAAGCAATGTCTCGGCAAAACCCTTGACTGCGGCAATCGGTGTTTTTAGCTCATGAGAGACGTTTGCCACAAATTCGCTTCGCATATTTTCTAACCGTCGAATAGCTGTAATATCCTGCAAAAGGAACAGCATCCCCCGGTATCCCCCTTCATCCTCATACATAGGGACACCATCTAGCAAAACGAGTCGTTCTTCGGGATTGTACAAATGCACCTCACCATGTAGCCTTTCTCGGCTTTGTATACTGCCCTCAATTAGCTTTGTGAGCTCATAGTGCTTCTTCAGCTCATGATACGGCTTGTCTGTCACCCGCTTACCCGCGACACCGAGCATACGCTCAGACTCACGGTTGACAAGCGCAATGCGTTCATTAGCATCGATCATCAGAATCCCGCCTGTCATATTACTCATGACGCTTTGCAGCAGATCCTCATTGTCACGAATCGTTTTCATTTGGTTTTGGAGGCTGTCAGCCATACGATTAATGGCTTCACCCAGTTGTCCTACCTCATCCCGGCGCTGTACGCCGACCCTTGCGTCATAATCCAGTCCTGAAATACGGTTGGCTACCCCTGTAATATGTTCAATGGGCGAGGTGAGGCTGCGAGCAATACGATAGCTCATCAGTCCAGCAGCAATAAACAGCAACACAAGACCAACCCCGATGGCCGTCCAGCCGCGCTGCATTCCCTCTTCCACCGCTTTCAGACTCATGGATAAACGGATATATCCGTCAAAGCCCTTGTCCGATACAACAGGCTCAGCGACGTATAGCATGTTTCGTTGCAAAGTTTCACTGTAGCGTATCGTCCGTCCGATTCCTTCCGACGTAGCTTGTCGTATTTCTTCACGCGATGCATGGTTTTCCATTTTGCGCGGATCGCTTAACGAATCACCCACCACCGTCCCGTCCTTACGAATGAAGGTCACTCGCGAATCGGTCAGATGGGCAATTTCCTTCGCCTTCTCAGAATAATAGGAGACGTAATCTGTGCTGGATAGGGCATCAGCATTAACAAATGGGAAAGTAGCGCGAAGCAAGTCAATCTCGCGGCCCATGTTCTCCTCTAGCACCTTCATATTCGAATTTTTGAAAATTTGTCCCATAGTGATTCCAGCAGCAAGGACAGATACGCCAATCAAAATCAGCATGATCAGGGTAAGCCTGAAACGAAACGATTTCATAGAAATTTGCCCATCCTTTTATGTAAGTTAATCTCATTCTACAGGCTACCTGCATTATGTTCCACTGTGAAAAGAAAAAAGGCCGGAGCAAAAGACTGCCCCAACCTTTTCTTTATCCTCTTATCCGTTTACAACTTCACCGCCATTGATATGAATAACCTGCCCGCTTACATAAGACGAATCGTCTGAAGCAAGGTACACATAAGCTGGCGCCAGTTCTTCCGGCTGACCCGGTCGCTTCATGGGCTGTGCTCCTCCAAATTCGCTGACCGTCTTGGCATCAAAGGTAGACGGGATTAACGGTGTCCAGATCGGCCCTGGGGCTACAGCGTTCACTCGAATACCTTGATCCACCAAATTGAGTGATAGGGAACGAGTGAATGATGTGATTGCCCCTTTGGTGGAGGAATAATCAATGAGTGTTTTATTCCCAGCGTATGCGGTAATCGACGTTGTGTTGACGATCGCGCTCCCTTTCTTCAAATGCGGCAATGCCGCTTGTGTTAGGAAGAACATACCGAAGATATTCGTGCGGAACGTGCGCTCCAGCTGTTCCTTGGTGATATCCTCCAGCTTTTGCTGTGGATGCTGCTCGGCCGCATTGTTCACGACGATATCGAGCTTGCCCAATTCGTTCACCGTCTGTTGCACCGCTTTTTTGGCAAATTGGTCATCTCCGATATCGCCAGGAATCAACACGCATTTGCGTCCTTCCTGTTCGACCTGACGTTTGGTTTCTTCCGCATCCTTATGCTCATTCAAGTAGACGATAGCTACATCCGCACCTTCTTTGGCGTACGTGACAGCTACAGCCCGCCCAATTCCACTGTCTCCACCAGTAATCAGTGCAACTTTGCCTGTTAGCTTGCCAGCCGCTTTGTAAGTTGGTTTTTCAAATTGCGGTGCAGGCGTCATTTTGGACTCAATCCCCGGTTGCTGTTCCTGGTGCTGCGGGGGCAAGGTTTGCTGAGGTTGGTTGCTTTTAGCCATTGTACATTCTCCCTTCAAAATCAGATATTTTTTAGGATGCAACATTTGCATCCACTCTACTCCTGATTTACCACACAAACTTATCCGTTAAACGAAAAAAGAAAAATCCAGCTATGTGAGCACACAAAAAAACGACCTATGCTTATTCTGCACAGACCGTTTTTTCAACGTTAGCCGTTGTCATTATTCAATTCCAACCGCTCATAAAATGATTCATTAAATAATATGGCTGTATACCATTAAAAACGTAATTAAGATCATGAAGACGGCCAACAGTGTACTGAACATTCGCACTTTACCAGCGTATTGCGTAATTGGCTGTTGGTTGCGAACCGCTTCCAGTGACAATCGTAATGGCTTACCCATAGCACCTGCGATACCAGAAATAGCAAGAAACAACAACAACACGACCACGATCCATGCTACCGAATAAGACTTCCAAGCAAAAATCATATAGATGCCGCTAATAAGCACAAGGATTAGTGCAAATTGCGCCAAACGGTTCAATAGCTGCACAGCCGATATCGTTCCCTCCTGCGCACTTGGAGCCAATTTGTCGATTTTGCCCACGACGAAGGGAAGCAATAAATAAAAGCCCATTGCCAGTGATCCAATAATGTGAATAAAAAACATTCTTTATAACCTCCAATTCTTTGTTTTCTTACAAACTGATTTTTCCATAGAACGATCATATTCCAACGAATGACTAGCATCTTTGCAATGTTTTGGGACATGCTTTTCTATGTAACTATTAATGCATATGAACTCTATTATACCGGGGAAGTGGGTCAAAGCAAAGGAGTATGAGGGGGAAAGTTTCAACTCGGGTGGATGCTTGTCCGCAATCATTCCGTTCGCTCCGCTGGTGCCAGCAAATCCTAACTGAAACTTTCAATATTAAAAGAAAAGGAAGAAAACAATAGACTATTTAAAAATAAAAGAGGTGGCCGACAGCCATAACTATGACTTGTGGACACCTCTTTAAGTAAAAAAGTATACCGTTTTAGTAGCAAATCGTATTTATACGTTGACTATTTTAGTCACATTACGAACCGCTTCGGCAGATTGATCGAGCGCTGCTTTTTCTGCAGCTGTCAATTCCAACTCGAACACTTTTTCGATGCCGTTCCCGCCAAGAAGTGTAGGTACACCGAGGAACAGGTCCTGATAGCCATACTCTCCTTCCAGGTAAGCAATGACTGGTATAATCCGCTTTTTATCTTTTACAATCGCTTCTGTCATTTGCGCAAGCGAAGCTGCCGGAGCATAATATGCGCTACCGTTACCCAATAGGTTAACGATTTCTCCGCCACCCACTCGTGTACGTTGTACAATCGCTTCGATACGTTCCTGAGAAATCAGGTTATCGATAGGTATACCTCCTACGCTGGAATAGCGTACGAGCGGCACCATATCATCACCGTGACCCCCCATAACGAAGCCGCGCACGTCTTCAACCGAAACATTCAGTTCCTGGGCAATAAAGGTACAATACCGAGCCGTATCCAACACACCTGATTGGCCAATAACCCGATTTTTCGGGAAGCCAAGCGTTTGGTACGCCGTATAGGTCATAGCATCGACCGGATTACTCAGAATAATGACGATAGCATTGGGCGCGTACTTCTTCACATTCTCACATACGGATTTTATAATTCCTGCGTTCGTGTTGACCAAATCATCACGGCTCATCCCCGGCTTGCGCGCGATCCCGGCTGTAATAATGACGATATCCGAGTTGGCTGCATCCTCATAATTAGAAGTGCCCATGATCTGGGTGTCAAATCCCTGCACTGGACCAGCTTCCAAAATATCAAGCGCTTTGCCTTTAGTCGGATTCTCTAGTTGCGGAATATCAATGAGTACGATATCACCTAACTCCTTTTGAGCCAGCAGCAATGCGGTAGTGGCACCGGTAAAACCGGCGCCAACAATGGATATTTTTTTGCGTTGAATGGTCAAGTAGTATTCCCCTTCCTTACAGGTTACTAATAATAGTGTCCGCGAACTCGGAGCATTTCACCTGTGTAGCACCGTCCATCAGACGGGCAAAGTCATAAGTTACGATCTTTTTATTAATGGACGTCTCCAGCCCCTTGTAAATCAGGTCAGCTGCTTCTTTCCAGCCCAAATGTTCAAGCAGCATAACGCCGGACAGAATTACGGAACCAGGGTTCACTACGTCTTTGTCTGCATATTTTGGAGCTGTACCATGCGTAGCTTCAAAGATAGCATGCCCGGTTACATAGTTAATGTTTGCACCTGGCGCGATCCCAATTCCACCAACTTGAGCAGCCAAAGCATCGGACAGATAGTCCCCGTTCAGGTTCAGCGTAGCAATGACATCAAATTCAGAAGGACGAGTCAGCACTTGTTGAAGTGCAATATCAGCAATCGCATCCTTAATAATGATTTTGCCTGCATCTTCAGCTGCTTTTTGAGCTGCATTTGCCGCATCCTCACCTTCTTTTTCCTTGATGACATCATACTGAGCCCAAGTAAATACTTTATCTGCAAACTCTTGCTCAGCTACTTCATAACCCCAGTTTTTGAAGGCACCTTCGGTAAATTTCATAATGTTACCTTTGTGTACGAGCGTTACACTCTTGCGCCCATGGTCAACGGCATACTGAATAGCTGCCCGTACCAGACGCTTTGAACCCTCGGAGGAAACTGGCTTAATCCCAATTCCTGAGGTTTCAGGGAAACGGATTTTATTCACGCCCAGCTCTTGCTGAAGGAACTGAATTACCTTTTTCACGTCTTCAGACCCTTCGGCATATTCGATCCCTGCGTAAATATCTTCTGTATTCTCACGGAAAATGACCATGTCTACCAACTCAGGACGTTTTACTGGAGATGGGACACCGTTAAAGTAGCGAACAGGACGCAGGCATACGTATAAGTCCAGTTCTTGGCGCAATGCCACATTCAATGAACGGATACCACCGCCAATAGGTGTCGTAAGTGGACCTTTAATGGCTACAATATACTCACGGATGGCTTCCAAAGTATCGTTAGGGAGCCACTCGCCGTATGTATTGAAAGCTTTCTCACCAGCGAATACTTCATACCAGGCAATCTTTTTCGTACCGTTATATGCTTTTTCTACAGCCGCGTCCAGTACGCGCTTGGAAGCTTTCCAGATGTCGCGACCTGTGCCGTCACCCTCGATAAACGGAATTACCGGATGATTTGGAACCTGCAGTTGACCGTTATCAATTGTAATTTTTTCGCCTTCAGTTGGGAGCTCAAACTTTTCAAATTTCGCCATAAGTTCCTTTTCCTCCTCAGATATGAATGGGTACAGGACGAAAGACATGATCTTTATCACAGACAAAAACGTATATCTCTCGCCGACCCTTCTATTGTACCTTATTTTTTAAATTCAGGGTATACAACCTCAATCTTCCTCCAAAGGTTAGCGCAACTCTGGTGACACATATTTTTGATCCATCGGACCTGTGTATTCCGCACGCGGACGAATCAAGCGGTTATTTTCATACTGCTCCAAAATGTGTGCAGTCCACCCCGATACACGGCTTACAGCAAAGATAGGAGTAAACAGGTCCCTCTTGATACCCAACTGGGTATATACGGAGGCAGAATAAAAATCCACATTCGGCTTCAAGCCTTTTTGCCCTGTTACAATACTCTCAATTCGAACTGACATATCAAACAACGTAGTGTCGCCGTTCATTTCTCCCAGCTCGCGGGACATTTTGTGCAAATGTTTGGCACGCGGATCACCGTTTTTATAGACACGATGCCCAAAGCCCATAATTTTTTCGCGGTTATCCAGTTTGGCCTGAATATAGGAGTCCACCTGATCCAATCCGCCAATCTCCTCCAGTGTTTTAGCAACAGCCTCATTGGCCCCACCATGTAACGGTCCTTTTAAGGCCCCAATGGCAGACGTGATCCCGGAATAAATATCTGATAAAGTGGCTACCGTTACACGCGCAGCAAAGGTCGAAGCATTCAATTCATGATCGGCATGCAGCACGAGAGCCTGATTGAACGCCTTAATAGCCGTCTCCTCCGGGTCCTTGCCAGTCAGCTGATACAAAAAGTTTTCAGCAATGGAAACACCTTTTTTAGGCGCAATTGGCTCCAAGCCTTCGCGTATACGCGCTATGGCTGCCACAATTGTGGGCAATTGCGCCTGAAGCTTGACGGTTTTGGTCACATTGGACTCTCTTGACATATCATCCGCCTCTGGGTCATACAAAGCAAGAGACGATACAGCTGACCTCAAGGCAGCCATCGTACTCAATTCTTTCGGGTATAACTTTAATTGAGTAATAATTTCATCCGGAATAGCAGCATATTCGCTTAACTGGCTGCGAAGCTCTTGCAATTGCTCTTGGTCAGGTAATTTTCCAAACCACAACAAATAAGCTACCTCTTCAAAATCGGCGTTAACAGCCAAATCATCAATGTTATAACCCCGGTACGTGAGAACGCCATCTACGATAGAGCTTATGGAGGAAGTGGTCGCTACGATCCCTTCCAGACCTTTAGTCGCTGTCATCGTTACATCTCTCCTTTGTAAAAACATTGTGAACGGACTTGCAATGTAAACATTTTCAAAAGTAAGATATGTCTTTTATTTAGCTGAGTAATGTTAACGCCATATGTCAATATTTAAACCTTCTTTCACTATACTGGATTTTGTCGTTTATGTGAACATTGAGGGCTATTCCAACACATTCAAATGTTTTATCGCATCTATAAAGAAA
This sequence comes from Paenibacillus sp. JJ1683, assembly GCF_053006485.1. NCBI lineage: Bacteria > Bacillati > Bacillota > Bacilli > Caryophanales > Paenibacillaceae > Paenibacillus > Paenibacillus sp. JJ1683. Next base: position 1,881,913 of record NZ_CM129820.1, on the reverse strand, counting down.
TTTTTGAAACCCCTTACAAAATATATGCGTTCATTTGCACTTTTTTACATAGGTCTTGTCTTACCCTCCTCCCGCATAAGTATAGTAGAGCACTTCCTTTAAGGAGTGCCATCGAAAAGAAAGGAGTCGTGAGAGCTTGAGTCGGTTAATCTTGAATCGCATATTTCGTGCTCTATGGGTCGTAATCGTGATTGTAGCTCTGTTGCTGGGCATATATATGCTGTTCCCTCTCGTTTATCCTTTCCTATTCGCCTGGCTTGTGGCCTATGCTATGAACCCATTGGTCGTTTTTTTGCGTAACAAGGCTCGTATGCCACGTTGGGCGGCTGTCACGGTCTCCTTATTTGTATATTTAGGCGGAATCGCAATCATCCTGTCTGCTGCAATCACCCGAATGGTTCGAGAAATGATTAAGCTGGCCATGACTTTTGACGGGCATATCGAGCGTTTTAAAAGCCTGTTTATTGATTGGACGCAAAGCGATTTAATCCAAAATATAATTATTGAAATCAACCATTTTATTCGGGATAATCCCGATTACCAACACACCATTAACAGCAATATTGATAAAACGACTCAAACCGTCAGTTCTGCTGTTACTACGCTAGTCGGTCAATTTTTTAATGGGGTTTTAAATTTGCTAACCTCTCTGCCTAATATGGGAGCTGTGCTAATGGTTATTGTATTAGCGGCCTTTTTTATTAGTAAGGATTGGGATCGACATAGTCGAATACTTTCGAATACGGTTCCTGATACGATCCGCAAACCATTGTCAGATATTTGGCACGATCTGCGTAAAGCATTGTACGGCTATTTGCGTGCACAGTTTATTATCATTTCCATTACCGCATTAACGGTTATCATTGGGCTGTTCATCTTGCGTGTGGAATCGGCCTTTACCATCGGTTTGATGATCGGGCTGGTGGATTTGTTACCTTATTTAGGGGTTGGCATTGTGATGATTCCGTGGACACTGTATGCGTATATGTCAGGGAATTTGGCACTAGGGGTTGGATTGTCGATCCTCTATGCCATCCTGTTGATTGGACGGCAGATCGTGGAGCCTAAGGTGCTGGCCAGCAGCGTGGGATTGAACCCGCTTCCCACCCTCATCGGTATGTTCATCGGGCTCAAGCTGTTTGGCGTTTTAGGACTCATTATCGGACCTGTATCACTCATCGTTCTTGATGCACTGAATCGTGCAAATGTCATTCAGGACTTGCGCAACTACATTCTTGCTGGAAGAGTCCGCTAGGTTATAGAGAGGGGACAACGGCAGCTCAGTCAAAACCGCCGAAACGTAATACTGCCGTTTTTCATTTTTTTCTCCAGCCACTTTAATAAAAAACGTCGGTACAATACTCGTGTTAAAGGAAACACCAACGTAAAACCAATAATATCCGTTATAAATCCAGGGATAAGCAGCAAGCTCCCGCCGAAAAACACACATAATCCATCCAGCATTTTACGGCCAGGCATTTGGCCCCGGTTCATTTCATTTTTGGCATCGGCAATCACCTTTCGACCTTCAAATTGCATCATGGCAGCGCCAATCAGGGTCGTCAGAATAATGAGCAGAATAGTTTTCCCCGCTCCAATCCAGTGACTTACCCATATAAACCCGTACAGCTCCGCCAAAGGAATGAGCAGCAGCAACAGCCACAGACGTTTACGCATCATCATGACTTCTGTCCCTCCCCGCCTGTAAAAGCAGACCTTAACGCAGTGTACAACTCAGGCAGTGCCTGATCGAGCCGAACGGGCTTCCAGTCGGTATTCAACCACACATGTCGTGTCGATCCTGTGACCAGCAGTTCTCCCGGCAGCGTGTCAGCCTCTGTCCATACCTTTCCCACATTGTTTTGGTGCTCCTCATCCGTTACCCGTCGAACCTCATAAGTATAGTTCAGACGTAGTCTGGAGAAGTCCGTAATAGCGGTATAGATAGTAACTAAATCATCATATCGAGCAGGGCTCGCATATTTCGCATTGATTTCAATAACTGGCAGCAAAACTCCTCGATCTTCCATGCTCCGGTAGTTAAAGCCTGCCTGCCGAATCATTTCCGTACGCCCGATCTCAAACCAGTTTAAATAATTCGCATGATACACGACCCCCATCTGGTCGCTTTCCTGATAACGGACACGTAGAGGTGCGCCATACCATCGTAGTTGCGTTTGTTTCTCCTCTTGAGTCATACAAGCTCTCCTATCTTTGTGCATCTTTATCTCTATTTTGCCCTCTCTCCATTAAACCATATTTACCGCCTGGGAACAAAAAGAGGGCCGAACCATACGGCTCTCCCTCTCAAAGCATTTACAATGATGGCTTTATTATTGTGGCAACGGCTTGGACAGTTTATAATATCCACTTTCCGAAGCCAGTTTCAATAAACTCTTCGCCTGACTTCCCGCCCAGGCGTAACCAAGTCGTCTTTCTTCACTAATTTTCATGATGTCCGTATACTTTTTGCCATCTCGGTCTGAGAAGAAATACTTATTGTCCTCCACGTTGTAGAAACGATACCACATCACGCTTGATGCATCCTTTTGGAAAAACTCCGGACCTTGACGATTGTATTTCATACCGTCGATCCTATTCGTGTCAAACCATTTCAAGGCACTCTGAGCTGCTTTTTTCACCTCAGTCGTCTGCGGTTGAGACATTAAGAATGCGGTAATGCCTACCGATTCCGTCGTTGTTTTGGAAGCAAGCTCGAATGCTCGCGCAGGCACAGATTCATAAGTAACCGGATCATGCTGTGCTCCCCAAATTGTTGGTGTGCCATTGTTTACAATTTGAGCTTTTAGTGTATACTGTACGCCTTTATTCAGAGCCTGCTGAAGTCTGGAGCGATATGTATTGTCAAGAATATCGCTATCAAACGGCTGCCTTTTGTTTACAATGTCATCTGCTAGTACCATCACTCTAACCATAGCATCATCGTTGTAGGTTGCGGCATCAGAATAATTACCACGTTTAGGGTATACCTGCGGCCAAGCGCCAGAGGAATATTGAGAGGTTAGTACGAAATCAACTGCTTTTTGTACACTGTTTTTAATGTCTTTGTTTTTAGTTTTTTTGTATACATCCGCTAAAAAGCGGATCTCGGTTGTCGTGGCCTCGTTATCAAACGTTCCGAGTTCAACACCATCCTTGCTCTTCCATGTAGAACGTGCTGCTTTGCCATCCCATTTGGATTTATAATTCTTTTCCATCGCTTTGAAGAATCCACCATGCGGCAATTGCCACGATACAATATTCAAAGCAAGCGTAGTGTCCTTGGATGTATTTCCTGTAGAAAATTTACTAAAATCACGATACTTATCCAGCAAACTACTCACATTCACACTAGCCAGTGGAACAATAGTATTTTTGTAAACGTTTGCATCATTGTATACGGCTTGGGTAACACTCGCACCTGCATCAGTCACATTCTGCTCAGCTGCTGCCCATGAAGGGCTAACAAGTCCAGTTGTTAGGGTAATAGCCATTCCAGAAAAAGCAATCCATTTGACAGATTTTTTAACGTTAAACTTCATTGCAAACCTCTCCTTTAATTGGATTGTGGTATTTCAAGAACTATTAAACACATGTATTATATGAAAATATAACCAAATAATCAATATATTTTATTATATACAAATGTAAGAGTTTACTAAACTAATAAAAAAACATCTTACCAATACTAGATTAGTAAGATGTTTCTCATGTTTTATATCTATAACAAGTCGTCAATCTGGACGGCTTATCCAAAGCGACCCATGATATACTCTTGAGTCAACTCGTTTTCAGGATTGGTGAATATATCGTTTGTTTTCCCATGTTCCACCAAACTTCCAACATAAAAATAGGCAGTATAATCGGAAATTCGTGCAGCCTGCTGCATATTGTGCGTCACAATAACGATGCGCAGTTCTTTTTTTAATTCGGTAATAAGCTCTTCCACCTTGCCTGTAGACACAGGGTCCAGCGCGGAAGCTGGCTCGTCAAGCAACAGGATTTTCGGTTGAACGGAAAGTGCACGTGCAATACAAAGCCGCTGCTGTTGCCCGCCAGACAGAGCAAGAGCCGAATCGTGAAGACGATCCTTGACCTCATCCCATAATGCCGCCTTACGCAGGCTGCTCTCGACGATTTCATCGAGCTGCTTCTTTTTGCGCACTCCCCGGTATTTAGGACCGAACGCAATGTTATTATAAATCGATTTGTAAAAAGGGTTAGGCCGTTGCCACACCATGCCTATTTGCTGACGCAGCTTGATCACGTCCGTCTCAGGTGCCGTTAAATCCTGTCCGTCCATCCAAATATGTCCCGTTGTCGATGAAGACGCAATCTCATCATTCATTCGGTTAAGGGAACGCAAAAAAGTCGATTTACCACAGCCGGAAGGTCCAATCAGGGCGGTCACGGTCTGCTCTGGAAAAGCTAAGTTTACTTTTTTCACGGCCTCAAAGCTTCCGTAATAAATACTCAAATCCTCAGTACTGAACGGATGTGGCGCTTGCCCCGCAAGTTGTTCTGAACGCGTAGACTGAACGGATGTTGCTGGTGTGGCGGTTTTTGCCGTTCGTGTAATCACATGTTCCATTGTTCTCCATCCCCTTTCTAATCCATTCGTTTGGCAGCTGTCAACCGACGGTAAACGACTCTTCCGAACCATCTTGCACTCAAGTTGAAGACCAGAACGAGCAGCACCAATACCGCAGAAGCGCCTGCGGCGATATCTTTGGAGTCAGGAGCAATGCCTTCACTGTTGACCTTCCAAATATGAACAGCCAATGTTTCGGCAGGTCGCATCGGATTAATGGGCGATCTGGCATGCAATGGATTCCAATCGGTAAAATCAAGCGGCGGTGTACTCATCCCTGCTGTAAACAGCAATGCGGCGGCTTCCCCAAAAATACGGCCTGCAGCCAAGATGGTACCCGTAATCAAGCTTGGCAGCGCTGCTGGCAACAAAATGGAGGTAATGATTTTCCACTTGGACAATCCGAGCGCAAGTCCGGCTTCCTTTTGCTCCTTCGGTACAGCACGGAAAGCCTGCTCAGTTGTGCGAACCATCAGCGGCAGATTGAATACGGCTAGAGCCAGCGCCCCTGACAAGAGGGAAAAGCCAAAATTAAATGTATTGACGATGAGTAATAGTCCAAACAATCCAATGACGATCGACGGGAACGAGGACAATACTTCGACGACAAGTCGTATGAAGTCCGTAATTTTTCCCGGCTTTGCATATTGCGCCATATAAATGCCAGCGCCCCAGCCAATTGGAATGGTGATAATCAAAGTTAAGATTAGCAAAAATACAGAATTAAACAGTTGCGGACCAATGCCGCCACCTGCACGTAACGTTTGCGGAGCACTGGTTAGAAAGTCAAAAGAAATATGACTGACTCCACGGGCCAAAATGAAGCCCAGCAATCCCACCAAAAGTGCAACAATGAACAAGGCGAAGAAACAGATTACAAATGTAGCGATCTTGTCGGTCGTTTTAGCTTTCATCAAACCCGGTTTCTCCTTTCAAGCAGCCTTACCAGCAGCACGAAAATAAATGTCATGAGCAGAAGAACAAGCGCCATACTCCAGAGTGCATTGTTATGAACGGAGCCCATCGCTGTGTTGCCCATGCTAAGAGTAATGACGCTGGTCAAGGTCGAAGCGGATTCCAGCAAGGAATGCGGTATGTGCGGAGCATTCCCGATGACCATCTGTACAGCCAACGCTTCTCCGAAGGCACGAGCCATCCCGAGAATAATTCCTGTTAAAAGAGCAGGCAGCAGCGTCGGGATAATAACACGGGCAATTGTCTGCCAGCGGGTAGCCCCCAATGCATAAGAGGATTCTCGCAGTCCCCCCGGCAGGGAAGACAACGCATCCGCCATAATACTCGTAATCGTCGGTAAAATCATAACCGACAACACAAGGCAACCTGCGAGAATACCGATGCCTTGTCCCCCGAACACGTTTCGCAGCAATGGGACGATTACGGTCAAGCCGACAAAGCCATAGACAACCGACGGAATGCCGGATAACAATTCAATGGCAGGCTGAAGGATACGTTTACCCGATTTCGGCACGATTTCCGTCATAAACAAAGCTGCGCACAAGCTAAGCGGACTGGCAATTAAGGCCGCTAGTATGGTTACGGCAAAAGAACCCGTAATGAACGGAAGCGCGCCGAAGGACTTGGGCTCGCCATCCGGGCTCCATTTGGTTCCAAAGAAAAATTCTCGCAGACTGACTCCATTCACCGCAAATGTAGCTACACCTTTTGAGGCAACAAAATATACGATGGAGACAATGACTGCAACTAAAAAAACGACACAAACCGACGTATAGATGCGGCCGGTCCATTCTTCCCAGTAATGTCTTTCTTTCATAACTCGGGATCGTTTATTCTGTTCCATGTATGCCTTCCCTTCAATTGGTTCCATACTGTAACTCCTTTAAGCGAAGAATAGAGGCCGGACGTTAGTCCGCCTCTTCTTCGTGAATATACTCGTGTTAGCTGCGTTCATCCGAACAGGAGATCGCTCTCCTTATTTCGTGATATTACCGTCAGCATCACGTTTCACTTGCATACCTGATACCGGGATGTATCCCAGGTCTACAACGTCTGCTTTTTGGATTTCATCAGACAGAATATAGTCCAGGAATGCTTTTACATGTTCTTTTGGCTCACCTTTAGTGTACATATGCTCATATGCCCACACTGGATATTTACCTTGTTCTACATTTTCAACGTTAGCTTCCACACCGTCGTACTTCAAAGCAGTAACTGTGTTGTCGATGTAGGACAGAGCCAGGTAACCAATCGCACCAGGTGTTTCAGCAATCAGCTTTTTCACAGTACCAGAGGAATCTTCCTGAATGGAGCCTGGCAGATCTTCTGTTTTTTGTCCCAGCGCGTATTTTTCAAAGGTTGCACGAGTACCGGAGCTACTTGGACGGTTCACGATCACGATTTTTTGATCTGCACCGCCAACCTCTTTCCAGTTCGTAATTTTACCTGTGAAGATTTGTACCAGTTGATCTTTCTTCAGGTCTGTTACGCCTACTTTAGGATTCGCTACCGCTGACATAGCTACAACAGCTACTTGGTGATCGACCAGCTCTTCTGCGCCGCTCTCCAGTTTTTCCTTTGCAAATACGTCAGAGTTACCGATATCCGCTTGTCCACCGGAAACTTGAGTCAAGCCAGTACCGCTACCGCCACCCTGCACTTGAACCGCAATGCCTTTATATTTATCGACAGCCATAAATTTTTGTCCCGCTTGCTCTACCAATGGTTGAAGTGCAGTGGAGCCAACAGCCAGAATGTTACCTGTCAGTTCAGCAGCTGCTTTATTGTCTGTTCCTGCAGCAGCGTCTCCTTGTGGTGCAGCATTGTTACCGGATCCGCAAGCTGCAAGTGCAAATACCATGGTGAGAGTCATCAGAATGAACGGCCATTTTTTCAACATTTTTTATTGTCCTCCCCTTAGTTAAGTGACGGTTTTTTATTTATGACCATCAACACTTTTACATTGTAGGCCCGGAATGTTAGACGAACGACTAGGTTTTGTAAAACAAATATAAAATATTGATAGATAAATTATTTTTCGGTATATAATTAATCTATAGTTTAAATTCACGCATAAATATCAAGTAAGGAGAGTTGTTCGATTCTATGAATATTTTAAAATTGCGCATCTTAGTGCTGATCGATAAATACCATAAAGCGACGGAGGTGGCCGAAACTTTACAAATCAAACAGCCCACCGTCAGCTTTCATATGAAAAGTCTGGAAAAGGAAATGGGTGCGACTCTGTTCTCTCTCCAACAAGGCAGAATTATGCTAACCGAGGCTGGTAAAAAAATGTTGCCTTACGCAAAGCAGATTCTCTCTCTTGAGCAAGAGGCCCGACAAGCTGTAGATGAACAGACAGAAGAATCTCAGAGCCTCTTACATCTGGGCGCAGAGTCGATTTCAGGCATGTATCTTCTCCCAACTATCATGGCTGAATTTGCACAACAATATCCAGAATGGCGTATTCAGTTAGAGATTCAATCTCCGGATGTAATCAAGCAGCTACTGAAAGAGGGAGATATTGATTTTGCTTTTCTCGACGATGGAGAATCTCTTCTGGAGAATACGGTGGCAGAACCAGTGGCTTCAGATCAGGTGGGGATTATCCGCTCTGCATCGGCTGAGACATCCAAGTCACTGGACATCAATGGGCTCGATACGCTGGATAAGCACATATGGGTAAAATATAGCGGGGCATCCGTTGTAGATTCCTATTCTTCGCTAATTAAATCCCATCTGGAAATCAACTCTTGGGAAGCAGTAAAGCAAGTGGTAAGTGGCGGTGACGCGCTTGCCTTCTTTCCTGCCTGCGGAGTTCGTAGCGAGGATCATACTGTCCCCTCGGTGGAATGGCTTCCTTTTCCCGAAGCTGACAAAAAAAAGAGCTATTATCAAATAAAGATCGTGTATCAACAAGATACACATAGGAACATGATGCAACAGGCATTCCTTGATTTTATACGACGAGAAGGAATAAGAACTAGTTAACAAAAAAAGAGCATTCAGGTCTTATGGACCTGAATGCTCTTTTACTTATTGTAACGAGTAAATGCTATCCCTGTATTAGTTTGCGGGGACTACAATTACGCTTGTGCTGGTACGCAGCTAATTTTGATCAGGTTCGTGGAACCGGAATCACCAAGAGGTACGCCCGCTGTAATCACAACCAAATCGCCCTCTTTAACGAGGCCAGATTTGCGGCCACCTTCCAGCGCATTGTCAAACAGACTGTCTGTTGTGTCAACGATGGGTCTGCCTTGTACTGCATGTACGCCCCAGATCAGAGCCAAACGGCGAACTGTTCTTTCCTGTGTTGTCACAGCGACAATCGGAGCTTCAGGACGGTATTTAGAGATCATACGCGCCGTTGTTCCGCTTTGCGTGGACGTCAGGATTGCTTTGGCATGCAGGTCAAGTGCAGAAATAGAAACGGATTGGCTGATTGCTTCTGTAATACTAATTTCTTGAGCCGTTCTTTGTTTTTTGAACAAATCGCGGTAGTTCAGAGAAGACTCAGCTTTTTCGGCAATACGTGACATGGTCAATACAGATTCTACCGGATATTTACCCGCAGCTGTTTCGCCGGACAGCATAATTGCATCTGTTCCGTCAAAAATAGCATTGGCTACGTCACTTGCTTCCGCACGAGTCGGACGCGGGTTACGTTGCATGGAATCCAGCATTTGTGTTGCTGTAATAACAGGCTTGCCAGCTACATTACATTTGTTAATCATCAATTTTTGCGCCAGAGGCACTTCTTCAGCAGGAATTTCCACACCGAGGTCACCACGGGCAACCATCAGACCATCCGAAGCTTCCAAAATTTCATCCAGGTTGTCAACACCTTGCTGATTTTCTATTTTGGAGATGATTTGAATGTGGCTTGCGTTGTGCTTAGCCAGCAATTCACGAATTTCCTGTACATCACTTGCTTTACGAACAAAAGAAGCCGCGATGAAATCAATGTCCTGCTCAATACCAAAAATGATATCATTCGCATCTTTCTCCGTAATACCAGGCAATGAGATAGCAACGCCTGGAACGTTAACGCCCTTCTTGCTTTTGATCGTTCCGCCATTGACAATGCGGCATTTGATTTCAGTGCCTGATACTTCAATAACGGTGAGTCCGATCAGACCATCGTCGATCAGAATGGTGGAGCCGGGCTCCACGTCCGAGGGAAGATCCTTGTACGTAATGGAGATACGATCTTGCGTACCGAGAATTTCTTCCGTTGTCAGCGTAATGAACTCGTCCTGAACAAGCTCAATAGGTTCAACTTCGAGCTTTCCTGTCCGGATTTCCGGCCCCTTCGTATCGAGCAAAATAGCAACATTTTTGTTAAGCTCCTTACAAGCTTGACGGATGTTTTTAATCCGGTTGCCATGCTCCTCGAAATCACCGTGAGAGAAATTCAGGCGGGCTACGTTCATACCAGCCATAATCAGTTTCTTCACATTTTCCAATGATTCACTGGAAGGACCGATGGTACATACAATCTTAGTTTTGCGCATTTGGGTTTTTCCTCCGTTTTCAAAGGTGCTACTCTTTATATCTTTTTCCAACAATTAAATCTACTACACTTTTTCCTATTTGTATAGGAAGTTCGTCATATTTATTGTTACCCGTTTCCAGCGTATTACAACATAGGTTCAGATTCCGAAGGTTTTAAGAAAGTATATTGTCCTATTTTCCGGAATTTTTGATACCTGTCTTCTCTCAATTCATCGCAGCTCATATTCGTAAGGTCTGCCAAATGACGTTCTAATAACTCCTTGATTGCGGCAGCAGTCACTTCATAGTTACGATGTGCGCCCCCTTTCGGCTCTGGCACGATATCCTCGATAATCTCCATGCGCAGGAGGTCATTAGCGGTGATCTTCATCGCTTCAGCTGCCTGATCTGCCTTAGAAGCATCTTTCCATAGAATCGAGGCTGCGCCGTTCGGAGAAATGGCCGAATAAATGGCGTGTTCCAGCATCAGCACACGGTTACCCACTGCAAACGCAAGCGCACCGCCGCTTCCACCCTCGCCGATGACCACACAAATAACAGGCACCGAAAGCTTTGCCATCTCCCGCAAATTGCGGGCAATCGCTTCCGATTGACCTCTCTCCTCTGCTGTATTACCCGGATAAGCGCCCTTCGTATCAATAAATGTAATAATAGGACGCTTAAATTTTTCAGCCTGCTGCATCAGCCGCAAGCCTTTACGGAATCCTTCCGGATGGGCACTACCAAAAAAGCGTGCAATGTTATCTTTCGTATCCTTACCACGTTGCTGACCAATGACGGTCACCGGAATACCATTTAGCTTGGCAATCCCGCCCACAACCGCCAGATCGTCTCCGAACAAGCGGTCGCCATGCAATTCAATAAAATCTGTAAACACCTGCTCGATCAAATCAAGGGACGTTGGTCTTTGATGATGACGAGCCAGATGCATCTTTTGCGATGCTGTAATGTTCGTGTATATTTCTTCTTCCATCTGGAGATAACGTTCTTCCAGACGGTTAATTTCATCTGTAAAATCAATTTGCTTGTCCTGTCCGAATTGCTTAAGTTCTTCGATCTTCTGTCGCATCTCGACCAGGGGCTTTTCATAAGGCAATTCGCCAGCCATTTATTCCTCCCCTTTCACACTGTGCAGATCAAGCAATTGCCCAAGGGTATCACGCAGTTCCTTGCGATGTACAACCATATCCAATTGTCCGTGCTGCAAATTAAATTCGGAAGTTTGGAAATCATCCGGCAGCTTCTGTCTGATCGTTTGCTCAATTACAATACGACCTGCAAAACCAAATACAGCACCTGGCTCTGCAATAATAATATCTCCAAGCATAGCAAAGCTGGCGGAGACTCCACCTGTAGTCGGATCAGTGATCACAGAAATATAGAGCAATCCCTGCTCGTCCAGACGAGCGAGAGCAGCGCTTGTTTTGGCCATCTGCATCAGACTCAGAATACTTTCCTGCATACGCGCCCCACCGGATGTGGAGAAGATGATAAGCGGCAAGCGCTTGTCAATCGCCTGCTCAATGGCACGCGTAATTTTCTCTCCTACGACCGAGCCCATACTGCCTGTAAAAAAGTCAAAGCTCATCACCGCTACGACAACAGGATGCCCATGAATAAGGCCGTCGCCCGTAACGACAGCCTCGCGCAGGCCAGATTTCAGGGTCTGTTGCTCCAACTTACTTGCATATCCCGGAAAGTCCAGCGGATCAACCGAAATCATATCGGCATCATATTCCGTAAACGTGTCTTCGTCGAGCACCATGCGAATGCGATCCATTGCATTCAAACGCATATGGTATCCGCACACCGGACACACTTTCAAATTTTTCTCCAACTCTTTGCTGTATTGAATACTTCCACACTTGCCACATTTGGTCATAAGACCTTCGGGAATTTCCCGTTTGGGACGATCCGGCATGTCCGCTTGATCGCCGCTCAGCGCCCGTTCCGAAGGGATGGTCGCGTATTTACGCTTCTTTTGGAATAAATCTTTAAACACAACTACACCTCTCCAGCCGTTTATTTGTCAGCCGTAACCGATACAAGGTCCTCTGCCGTCGATGCGGCACCTCTAAGCATTATGTTCATACACACGTCAACGCCTGTTAATACAACATTACCGCCGATCGTGCATCCTTTGTTCCATTCATGCTGCTGTATCACTTCCGCCGTTCCGGACTCAAGGGCGCAAAATCGAATTAAGCACTTCCTGTATTTCTTCGACTTCACCCGAAGGCACAAGTATCTCAAACTGTTGCTTGGATGCACTGATGGCCCGGGTCTGCACCATAAAACCTTCTTCAGACAGTTTGAGCTTAATCATGTCAGCCAGTCTGGCCGTCGGTGCAATATATATCACCGTCCACATGCCTTGTTTCTACCCCCTAAGCCTCAAGTTTTGAGCCCATATAATAGACTCATGATAACATACCTTACTTTTTTCCCGCAACAAAAGCCCTCCTGATCATTCAAGTTCCGTCGGAGGGCCTAGATAATCATTAATTCTGTTTATTCAGGCCAATTAAACATCCAATGATGCAGGATAATGCTTGGCATGAAGGCTCCGATGGGCAATACGCGAAGAAGCGGCGGCAGCCAATCCGGCGACAAGATCGTCTAAAAACACATGAATACCACTGCCTTTTTGGTTCAGCTTATCGATAATTCCAATCTTTTCTTTATCCAGATAGCCAAAACTGGTCAAGCCAATCATGCCGTACACGCTCGTAATGCCAAGAGCCATTGTCTCGTCCACTCCATACAGCGGTTCGTCTGCCTCCATAATGGCTTGAAGTGGCTGGGGAAGAAGTTTTTTTTCGGCCAGCTCATCGAGTGCAATGCCTGTCAGCAGTGTATATTGTACCTCTCGCTTTTGCAAAACCGCTTTGACACTTTCTACACATTCTTCCATAGTCAAATGAGGATAATATTTTAGCTGAAGCTGAAAAACAATGTCCGCAATGGACTCGATCCGAATGCCTCTGCGATTTAACAAGGTTTCTGCATATTCATAGGACATAATTTCCCTCCCGCTTTCACCATGCAGTTCTATTCTTCCACCGTGCGGGACCTAATGGTGCAGGACACGTGTTGAATCTCCTGTTCCGCCAGTTTTCCAAGTGTATGCGAAAGGGAAGGAAAATGTTCATTAAACCGTTACAATAAGGGCGAGTTGCTGTGTGTCTGTCATTTGACTTTCACGGTGCCTTCACCCAGCATCGACTCCATTCGATCAAAAAGCTGAGGAGAAGGCTTAATGCTGTAAGCATCACTCAACGCCAGCAGACGCTGGTTGCTCTCGTAAAAAAGTACGGTAGGCACAGCACCGGGATGCTCCTGTAGCAATGCCTTGAGGCTGACCAGCAAGCTGGCGTCCTCCTCGGCCTGGCGGGTGATTTTGACAAACACCCGCTGACGGGCGGACGCTTCCGAGCCGCGCGGGGAAGGCACCTGCTCACCGTGAGCCGCTTCGCCTCCGCGTTGTGAGGGGGCCGCTACGGGACGAGCCGCCTTCTGCTGCGGCGAAGCTGATGGAGCGGCTGTTGAAGGCGAGGGCGACATACGCGGCGCTCTCCCGCCCGGACTGCCAGCAGCTGACACGGATGTTCCAGCTGCTGCTGACGAACGTGCGCCGGTACGCCGGCGCTGAAGAAGCCTTGCCAACGCGTCTTCCGCCAGCGGGGCTGCCTCATCTGCAAGGAGCTTGAAGTGCTCGTCCTGCTGCTGCATCTTGGCACGTAGTGCAAGCAAGGCACCCTTTTCAATCCACTGCTGGCTTCGCTTCCATACCTCAGGAAACAGCACAACCTCACAGCGCTCAATCTGATCCTCCAGCTCAATGAAGGCCATGGCCTTTCCCTGCTTGGTCGTAATCGTCTTGAGTGACACCACCATGCCTGCGGTTACAATAACTGTTTCATCTGGCACGTCGCTCAGCTCCATCAGACGATCCGCTTGGCTGCTTTCCAGCAGCGATTCAAAATCATCTAGCGGATGCCCAGACAAATACAGTCCCAGCAGTTCGCGTTCCAGCTCTAATTGCTGGCTGGTACTAAATGGAGGTACATTGGGGTATTCAATATCCCAATTAGGCATTTCCACAAAGCCAAACATATCAATTTGCAAATCGTCACGTTCCTTGCGCCATTTGGCAGCTGCATCCACCGTTTCATCCAGCATGGCAAGCAACTGTGCCCGATGGCCTGTCAATGAATCAAATGCCCCTGCCTGAATGAGCGATTCAATCACTCTCTTATTACACACCCTCAAATCAACGCGTCGACAAAAATCGAGCAAGCTGTCGAAAGGGCGTTCCTTACGAACAGCAAGAATGCTTTCCATTGCTTGTGTGCCGACATTTTTAATGGCAGCCAGTCCAAAGCGGATATCACCCTGCTGTAATGGGGTAAACAGTACCCCACTCTCATTCACATCAGGCGGCAACACTGCGATATCCATACGACGGCATTCGACGACATATTCAGCCACTTTTCGATGACTTCCCATGACGGCCGTCAGCATGGAAGCCATGAATTGTACTGGATAATGGGCCTTAAGATAAGCCGTCTGGAATGCTAGCACACCATAAGCAGCTGCATGGGCACGCGGAAAACCGTAGTCAGCAAAACGGACGATCATATCGTAAACCCTGCCGGCTTCCTCCTCTGTGTACCCCTGTTTAATACTGCCTTCGACAAAATGACCACGCTCCAGATCCAGCACCTCGCGTTTTTTCTTAGACACCGCGCGGCGCAGCAGATCGGCCTCTCCCAAGGAAAAGCCAGCCATGCGCGATGCAATCTGCATGATTTGTTCCTGATACACAATAATACCGTACGTATCCTTTAAGATCGGTTCAAGATCAGGATGCGGATAAGAAACCTCAATCTGTCCGTGCTTAGCCTGTATAAAGTTGGGAATAAAACCCATTGGGCCCGGACGATACAAAGCCAGGACAGAAATGATATCCTCGAAAACACTCGGTTTCAAATCCTTGAGTACCCGGCGTATACCGGCCGACTCCAGCTGGAACACGCCTCCTGTATCTCCTTTGCCCAGCAAGTCATAGGTATGCGGGTCATCGTCGGGAACACGGCTAAAGTCAGGTGTTTCTCCATGCTGCTCCGCAACCCAGCGCATGCACCGTTCAATAATGGAGAGCGTACGTAGTCCAAGAAAATCCATTTTCAACAAACCGATGCGCTCCAGATTTTCCATTGAGTACTGCGTTAAAGGAACCCCTTCGCTCCCCTCTTGCAGCGGAACCGCATCGGTCAATGGAGTCCGCGAGATGACAACACCCGCCGCATGTGTCGAAGCATGGCGAGGCATTCCTTCTACTTTGATCGCCATATCCAGCAGTTCACGTGTCTTGGGCTTCGTTTCATACAGAGCCTTCAGCTCAGGGGTAATCTCCAGCGCATGCCGGATATTAATACCGAGCTGCGCCGGGATCAACTTGGCCGCCTTGTCCACCTCGCCATACGGCACGTTCAATACACGGCCGACGTCACGGACTGCGGCTCTTGCCGCTAATGTCCCAAAGGTAATAATTTGCGCAACATGCTCATTTCCGTACTTCTGTACTACATAGTCGATAACCTCGTCACGGCGTTCATCGCTAAAATCAATATCTATATCTGGCATGCTGATCCGTTCAGGGTTCAGAAACCGTTCAAAGAGCAGATTGTATTTTATCGGATCGACATTCGTGATATTAAGCACATAGGCGACCAAACTACCGGCGGAGGAACCCCGTCCCGGACCGGTTGCAATCTTATGCTTATGAGCAAAAGCAATAAAATCCCATACAATCAAGAAATAATCGCTGAAGCCCATACTGTCGATCGTATTTAATTCGTAGTTTAGCCGCTGGTCCAGTTTTTCCCGCTCCTCCGGCTGCTCCCATACAGGATCGCCTCCGTAGCGACGCTCTAGCCCTTGCATGCACAGACTACGCAAATAGGACGAAGACGTCATGTCCTCTGGCAGCGGGCGATATTCAGGCAAAATCGATTGGCCGAATTCCAGCTCCAGCTCGCATTTTTCAGCAATACGCACCGTATTAGCGATGGCTTCTGCTACATGTGGAAATAAACGAGCCATGTCCTCTTGACTTTTCAGATACAACTGACGTGTTGGTATACGCAAGCGCTCCTCATCGTCAACTGTCTTCCCTGTCCCGATACAAATCAGAACGTCCTGGACATCAGCATCCGGCTCGGTTAAGTAATGCACGTCATTCGTCGCCACTAGCGGAATATCCAGTTCCTTCGCCAATGCGATCAATTGAGGATTTACGCGTTTTTGCTCCGACAGACCATGATCCTGAAGCTCCAGATAAAAATCTTCGCCAAAAATGCTACGGTATCGTTCGGCCGCACGTCGTGCTTCGGCTTCCCGACCATGCAGCAAATGCTGCGGCACTTCACCGCCCAAGCAAGCGCTCAAGCATATGATGCCTTCATGATGGGCAGCCAAAGCATCCATATCGATGCGCGGCTTATAGTGAAAACCCTCCAAATGGCCAATGGAGCACAACTTCATCAAATTTTGATAGCCTGTTTTATTTTTGGCGAGCAAAATTAAATGATATATGGGCTGATCCTTCCGGCTGCCACGCTCCTTGCGCGATCCTGCCGTCATATAAGCCTCACACCCGATAATCGGCTTAATGCCGTTCTCTACACATGCTCTATAAAAAGGAATGGCACCGTACATGACCCCATGATCTGTAAGAGCCAGCGCCTCCATTCCATAAGCTGATGCCTGTTTGACCAATTCCGCGGTACGAGCCGCGCCGTCCAGCAGGCTGTACTCGCTGTGAACATGCAAATGCACAAATGAACTCATGCGCTTCTCTTCCCTTCACCGCTTGATTTTCTTCAAACTATTTTATCATATCCACGTTAGTAGCGCCCATAGAATAAAAGTACAGACCCGGGCGGACAAGCGCGGTCCTGATTCGTATACCCAAGGAGGAAAAGAGCATGAGCACTTTTATATCCAAAGCGATTCTCGACTTCTTCATTGCCTTCGGCATCGTGCTCGGAGGAGCCATGCTCGGCGGAATGGGAGCTGTAGTATCGCTTCAGCCGCCTACCCAGACGATGCTGGAGGTTGCAGGAAGGATTAAAATATGGGCGCTTGCCGCCGCTGTGGGAGGAACGATGGACCCGATCCGGGTCATTGAGAGTAATATGTTGGATGGTAATTTGTCACCTGCCATTAAGCAAATATTGTATTTGATTTTCGCCTTTTTAGGCGCTCATATGGGTGCAGAGCTGGTCAAGTGGGTATGCGGCAACGGACGGCCGTGAGGTGAAACGACTATGAGAGTCCCTCCCTTTGAGCGCCTGCGCCCTTTTATGCAATTATCCTCCGTTTTTGTACTCGGTATGATTACGGGAGGATTGATCTACAATGCCATCTGGCATGCGAGCTTCAATCAGCTGTGGATGAACAACCAGGACCTTCAATTCCAGCTCCAGCAAGCTGAAGAGGACAACAAAACATTACGTAAATACAGCAAGCGCCAAACCGTCATCAAAGAAATCAAGCTGATTGCGGAGGAAGCCACGGCTGAAAAAATTGACTCTATTAATCTGAAAGAGCTTCTTCGCCGCGTCAGTCGTGATCTGGAGGTGCTGCGCGGCAGAGATATGTTTGAGATTGACTCTGACAGCAAGCTGGTACGTATGTTGCTGCACCAAAAAAAATACACCGTTCGTGACAAGGAGTATACAATCCAGGTCAAAACGATGCTTGTAATGGAAGGTGTGCTGCAAATCTGGCTGGAGGCCAAAGAAAGACTGCCTCAAAGCCACTAAGTCGATCTATTTAACTCCATCTTCTGCTCCAATCCAGAGGTGGATTAACCATGTTCAATGGATTGAAGCGTCATCACTGCTTTGCACACCAAATGATTTTCCCGAGAAATCGCAATTTCTAGCTTGCAGGTGCGGCGACTCATCTCAAGCAGTAAAGGACGAAGAACGACAGCATCCTCAATCTGTACTGGTCGAATAAAATAAGTTGTCAAATTATCCAGCACATAATCCTTGCCGCTCATATCTCTAGCTGCCCGGTAGCCCGCTTGTGTCATCACGTTGACCAGTACGCCTTCCGAGATCGTCCCTAAATTGGTAGCCATCTGTGGAATGATAAAGCCGCGAAAAAATAATGATCCGTCCTCATTACGCTCCTCAGCAAAACCGTTCCAGATCAGCTGGTCGAACGTCTCGCCAAGTTGTGGCTGCTTTTGGGCGTTACGCAGCGCCTCCAGCACCTCACGCCGTGTAACGGACCCGAGCAGCTTACGGTTGCGGTCCACGACCGGCAAGTAATCTACACCTTCCCATGCCATCATTTGAGCAGCAGAAGCCAGCGAGGTCTGGTAAGTGACCGTAATTGGGTTACGGATCATACATTTATCCATCGTATGCTCAGGTTGAAGTCCTTCCACATCTTTACGGCTGACGATACCAATTAAACGATTCCATTCATCCACTATGGCAAAATGATGATATCCCGTGGTCGCTGATAGCTCTTCAAATTCGGTCAGCGTGCTGTTGATTTTCAAGGTCAGTGTCTTCGGTTTGCTGGCCGCAATGTCTTCAATCAACATAATTTTCTTTTTGATCAAACGGTCAAATATCGCTCTATTAATCATAGAAGCCACGGTAAATGTATCATGACGCGAGGAAATAATCGGCAGACTGATCTGGTCTGCAAGCTGCTTAACCTCCCGACTCGTACCGAACCCCCCTGTAATCAGCACACCTGCTCCTTGCTCTAATGCAAGCGAATGCGCATCCTCTCGGTTACCTACGATCAGCAAACTGCCTGCGTCAATATAACGAGCCATGGCTTCCTCACGCATCGCCCCGATCACATACTTGTGCAGCGGCTTCTCGAGCCCCTCGCTTCCGCCCAGCACATGTCCCTCTACAATATTCACGACATCCGCAAAGGTCAGCTGCTCAGACAAGCCGCGTGGACGCTTCTCCACTCGTACTGTTCCGATCCGTTCCTTGGTAATGACAATTCCCAAATTCTCTGCTTCTTTCACAGCCCGATAAGCCGTGCCTTCGCTAACACTCATTTCTTTAGCCAACCTGCGTACAGAAATTTTGGAGCCTATTTTTAACTGCTCGATATGACGCAATAGCTGCTCATGCTTCGTAACTGTTTCATCTAGCCCGTCCAACTCTGTTACACCCCCAACGTTCAATCTGTATCATTCTGTATCTATTATACCACAAAACCCCTTTGTTTTAGACCCTTGTTATTAGGATATCTTTGCTTTGAAAATAACAAAAAAGCGGTCCCTTGTTACAAGAGACCGCTTCGTACTAGAAACACTTACAGCATATTGCCTTTGTCAGCTTTATTATCCCATTTCATCTGCCACTGCTGCATTTTGGCCCGTCGCACACGCTCCAGCGTTTTACGCTTTTCCTCATCTACACCCAGCAAAAAATGGAGGTTCGCTCCGATGACAAGCAATGCAAAAAGTACCCATACCATCCCAAAGCCGTTGACCCAGTTCAAACCACCTGCCAACGAGATGCGTGGTAATGCGACCAATACCATAGCCAATGCAATCAGTGTGTACAAACCGTGTTTCCATTTCTTAAATGAACCCAATCGTATCCCTTCCTCTCCCTGTGACTCTATGTATCTAGTCTATGAGAGGACAGGAAGGAATATGAGACAAACTTACAGAGACGAACCGTACAAATGTTGAAGACTGTCCGCAATAATCTTATTTACGTCCTCAATAATCACGCTCAAGCGACGTTCAGCGTCGAACAGACGACGGATGTTGAGGTTCAAGCTGAGTACCTCGAACATTTTTTCCATCTTTTCCATCTCTTCCTGTGCTGGCATATCGCCGCTCATCATCCGCTGTTGCACTTCCATTTGGCGTTCACGGAAATCGTCGAGCATTTTCTTGGCTTCTGGATCCGTTTCAATCAGCTTCATCGCTGACGTAATTTCCTCTACCTCTTTGCTTTCTTTCAATGCTTTTGCTAAATCATGGGCTTTGTCATAGATATTCATGATTGTTCATTCCTCCATTACAAGTTTTGTGTCAACATTTCACATTGTCCGTCAATCACCAAGGTATATATGTCCTCATATGATGAATCAGTGCTATTACAGCCCATTCACGTTTCCCGTTACTTTCAAGACATCAAGTTGCTGCCCGGAAGGAGATCCACGATGTCCATCAAAAAAACAACGATTCAAATCATCGGATCGGGCATCTTGCAGGATGACGTACTCATGGTCGGCGAGTCCCTGCTTCGCAAATGGAAAATATCCGCAGGCCACCCCGTTCAGCTCGCCTTCGGTTCGTTCCGCCAAGAGGTTACCGTCATATCGGTACCCCGATACAGCGGTCTACGCGTGGGAAGCGTACTGGCCCGAAAAATGGGGCTTCATGCCAGTCATGACAGTTGTAATCTGCGAGTAACCTACAGCCGAGGCCGCCGGACACTTCGAGTGGGCCCACTTATTAGCGTGCTGGTTAGTCGGGACTATCCCGAACAACCCGACAAGCCTTTCGGGTCGATCACCCTGTTCTGCCGTGAACTAGTCGGGGAATGCCGCAGACAAGGAGCATATGTGTATTTCTTCACCCCGGAGCATATCGGAAGTCAGCCCGGGCGAGTTCAGGGATGGGTGTATGACGGAGGCTGGAAAAAGACGGTCATGCCTGCCGGCGATGTCGTCAATAACCGGCTTACCTCCCGTAAACTCGAGAACAGAACTAGCGTACAGCATTTCATGAAAGAAGTAAAATCGCAGTACGGCACGGCCTTTTTTAATGAAAAGTTTTTGGATAAGAATGAAGTGTTTGATGCACTCAAATCGAATTCTTCCCTACGCAAGTATTTACCCGAGTCCCACTTGCTGCAAACCTTTGCCGTTTTCAAAAAAATGTGCACCCAGTATCCCTCTGTTTTTCTCAAACCCGTGCGCGGAAGCCTTGGTAAAGGCATTATGCGCATTAACAAGCAAACCGATGGTACCTTTTCGGTGCTATCCACAACAGCGGGCACACCCCGAAAGCAAACGTACGCCAACGTCGATAAACTGTACAAAAGCTTAGCGGGAAAAATGAAATCGACACGCTTTCAGCTGCAACAGGGCCTTACCTTGATTGATCACGGTAAACGTCCGGTCGATTTTCGCGCGCTTGTACAAAAAAATGCGTCTGGAACCTGGACCGTAACATCCATTGTCGCTCGGATCGCCGGAGGCAGCCACTTTGTATCCAATCTGGCAAGAGGCGGTACGCTCAGTACAGTCAAGGAAGCACTGGCCAAAACCACGCTGCCCGCAACTGTTAAATCGAATGGTCTTACCTCTCTCAAAACAGCAGCACTGGATATCGCAAGCGGAGTAGAAAAGGCAATTCCCGCCCATTTCGCGGAATTTGGTATTGATTTGGCGATTGACAGCACGGGGCGTATCTGGTTGCTGGAGGTCAATTCCAAACCATCAAAAAATGACAATACGCCGTTAAACGATCAGAAAACCCGCCCGTCCGTAAAAAAAATGATTGAATACTGCTGTTATTCAGCCGGATTCAAATGAATCCATCTCTTCCAGAGTCCGGCTGCCAAAGGAGCTGTTGTCGGTGTCTCTTGTTATGCCAGGCATGCTGGGCGTGCTTGTTAGCCGAAAGCAGGACGCTACTCCCCCTATTACCGAAGCCGATTTCTGCCGCAGGCTAAGCTTGTTGGGCAAGCGCTCTGGTATTAGCGTAATGGCGTTTACCGCCGAAGGAGTTTCACCTGAAGATCATTCCATACGGGGTTATGTTTATCGTGCTGGAGTATGGACATTTGGCCGCTTTCCCTTGCCGGATATTGTTTATAACCGCTGTCTCCATATCCATGAGAGCCAGAATGTCAAGCGCACACTGGGAGACATAGCGGAGCAAAAGTCACGCAAGCTCATCTACTGGTCGCGTAACTTGCCTGGCAAATGGCAGGTGTATCGCGCTCTGCATACGGTAGATAAAGTACGGCCCTTTGTACCGCCTACGGCCCCATACCGGGATACGACCCAGCTTGTGGAGTGGCTGCAACGCCATTCGGAGCTATTTATGAAACCACAGTCCGGAACACATGGCAAGGGCACGCTGTATCTCCGGCTGGCGGAAGGAGGTCAGGGACTGTACGTACAAGGCAGGAACTCCCAAAACCGCCCGTTCCGTCGCTTGTTTACTGAATTGGATGCAGGATTGTCATGGATTGACGGTATTGCACACAAACGCGCCTATATCGTGCAGCCTTATTTGAAATTAACAAGCCAAAGCAATCATCCCTTTGATGTTCGCGCGCTCATGCAAAAGGACGGCAACGGCTGTTGGCGCCTGACGGGCTTTGCCGTGAGGGAAGGCAGAAAAGGAACTCTGACTTCCAATCTGCACGGTGGGGGCGAAGCCCATCCGGCAGAGCCTTACCTTCGTGAACAATTTGGTGTGGACAGCACACGTCTCATCATCGGACAGATGATAGAGCTGTCCTTGACCATTGCCGGGGCGTTGGAGGAACGCTATGGCCGCCTTGGCGAGTTGGGAATTGATTATGGTATTGACCGGAGCGGGAATATCTGGCTGTTGGAGGTTAATTCCCGCCCTGGCCGGGCCTCCTTTTTTCAGACTCGTCAGCCAGAGTGCGCTTTTCGGTCGGTCAACCGCCCGCTCGAATATGCTCGATATTTAATGACCCATTCCAAAGCGACAGGGCCAAAGGGCGCGGGCGCCTCCCTTGAACATACGGTATAGGAGGATAAACAGATGAGTTTAACGCATTGCAATGTGCATTTCTCACAGCAGCCCGACAAGGTGGCGTATATATCCACTGCCTTGTTGAAAAGCCTTAAGTTATCTGGAGCCAAGTCCATTCGTCTGCGACTTGGCAAGGATCAGATTCCCGCAACAGTAAAACCCATTCAGAAGGCGGGACGTCATTTATACTTGACCTCCGGCTTGCGCAACGCAATCCGTGTTCCCAAAAGCGGGTCTATTTATTTGCGGAATCTGGACGGAGATGTTCAGCTTGGACCGTTGATTGGAGTATTGTCTGATGCTACTAACTCCACCACCCGCCCTTTCGGATCACGCACAGGCTTTATTAAGCAACTTTTGAAGGAAGGCAGCAAAAAATCTTATATTTTTGCCTTCACCCCACGGGATATCAACTGGCAAAATGATACGATTAACGGCTATTTTCTGTCATCCAGCGGGGAGTTTACACGTAAACTCGTACCTCTGCCGGACGTAATTTATAATCGTTTGCCGAGCCGCCGCTCAGATTTTTCCCCAGCGATTAATCAACTACGCGAACGCTTTTCCCGCAAACGAATTCCTTTCTTTAACTGGAGCTTTTTCAATAAATCCGATATCTATCATCTGCTGGAAAATAATCCAGAGGTTAACCGTTATGTCCCTGAATCCTATATGAATCCCAGCTCTGAACGTATCCGAGGTATGCTGGAGCGGCATCAATTTGCTTATTATAAGCCAAGTAGCGGCAGTCTGGGCAAAGGAATCTATCGTCTGTCCTATGTCCCCAAACAAGGATACTATGTGAGGTATCGGAAGAAAAATAGCAATGTACTGCTGCGGTTTACCACTTTTAACTCCATGCTGCGGATGCTTCACTCCAATAAGGGACAGACGCTAAAAGGCTACGTCATTCAGCAGGGCATTCAACTAATCGAGATTGATAATTGCCCGATTGATTTCCGGTTTCATATGCACAAAGACGGCAATAACCAATGGGTCGTCGTTGGCATTGGAGCCAAAAAGGCCGGACGTGGCAGTGTCACGACTCATATCAAAAACGGCGGTTCCCTGATGACACCCGAGCAAGCGCTCGGTCGGGTATTCGGAGACCGAGCGGGTGAAGTGCTTCAACGTGCCAAGAATGTAGCAGTTACGCTAGCAGAAGCCATTGAATATCACCACCAGCATCTACTGGGTGAAATCGGATTCGACCTGGGCATTGATCAGGATGAAAAGGTATGGATGTTTGAAGCCAATTCTAAGCCAGGTCGATCCATTTTTCAGCATCCATCGTTGCGTGCGGAGGGTAAAGCATCCGTGGAGCATATTTTGGACCACTGTCTTTACCTCAGTAAATTCCGCAGAAAAGAGGAACTATGAATACCCGGGCGGAGCAAAAACCAGTTGTTGCTGTATTGACAGTGCACGACGATGAACAATTTTTCAAAGGAAATCAGCGAAACTTCAGGGATATTCTAGAAACGGGAACGCGCATGGGGTATCAGGTGTACATTGTTACTGTCAGGGACTTGAAGCTGGCAGATGAAACAGTGAAGGGCTACATCTATAACAAAAACTCACAAATATGGGAGGAACAAGATTTCCCATCTCCACAGGTCATTTATAATCGTATCCCCAACCGTAATTATGAACTTAAAACTTCTGTGCGCGCAAAGCTGGATGAAATTTCACATGCCTCAGGCGTTGAGCTGTACAATCCGGGCTTTTTTAACAAATGGGAACTGTTCAAATGGCTCCGTACCTCGGAATCCACTCGTCAACTTGTTCCAATTACCAAACGGTTGAGCAACCTGTCTTCCTTAGGAAAAATGCTGTCTGCATATCCATACCTGTATCTCAAACCGGAAAACGGTAAAGCCGGAAAGGGAATTATGATTCTCAGATTCAACCCTGAGCATCTGATGGCATACAGGTTGACCATTCAACATGACAAAAAAAGCATAACCTACCGATCTGTATCCTTGTCTCGGTTATGGGGACGTATTCGCCGAGAAACAGGCAACTCGCCTTATATCATTCAGCAGGGTATCGATCTGGCAACCTATCAGAAAAAGCCCTTCGATTTGCGGCTTCTGGTGCAAAAAAATGCCCGTGGCGCATGGAGCATTACCGGAGTAGGCGCCAGACTAGCGGGTAAGGGAAGTATTACAACACATGTTCCGCGTGGGGGAAGTGTGGAGGATCCGTTCAAGCTGCTATCCTCAATCTTTGGACCTGAGGACAGCACAGATTTGCTGGATAAGGTTAAAAGTACGGCCATTCAGATTGCACGTCAAATTGAACGCGCATCCGGTCTTTCTCACGGTGAAATGTCTATGGATTTGGGCGTAGACACACTCGGGACCCTCTGGTTTTTTGAAGCCAATGCCAAACCGATGAAATTCGACGAGCCCGAAATCCGTCAAAAATCACTTAGACGTATATTTCAATACAGCTCCTTTTTGGCCGAACGAATGAAATAATCTCAAGGAAGTGGAATCATGCCGCAAATTAGCGATGTTCAACATTTGCCTGCCCGGAGTTGGGTACTGAGACGACGACAGTTGCTGTTTCTGGCTCGCAGTTCGGGCGGCATGCGCATTACTCGCAATGCTCTGCGGCAGTTGGCTGTTTTAACGCCGGAGCAATTGAACACCCCTGGCTCCTCCCTCCTGTGCGCATATGTGCGCACGGAGAAGGGGCTACGGATTGCGGGATTTTCCCTCGCTCTGAATTATGGGAAAGATGCTTGCATCGTGATTGTTCGTCCGCTTTACCGGGGCCGCAGACTGGGCGCTAGACTGCTGTCCGCCCAGCTCCAACAGCTGCGCCGTCTGACGTGCAGCGTAGCCACCGACAATATGGCCAGTCTCAAAACCTGTTTCGGCGCTGGACTTATTGCGCATGAAATGACGACTGGACCGACGGGAAAGCCCACGCTGATATTTTGTGGGGAGTTGTCCGAAGATGAGCAGACGGCAGAGGAAGGTGGAATGCTGTGCCAAAACCTGTCCTAGGCATCATGACTTTGTATTTGAACAGTAAGAAGCAACTGGAGGAACGTGACATATATGAACGCATGATCGCAGAAGGCAAAAGGCTGGGGCTGGATATGTATGTATTCACTCCTGCGGATGTCCATAAGGATCGCAGACTGCTCCTTGCCCAAATTTATGATCCACATAGCGGTAAATGGACTCGAAAATGGCGAGAATTTCCGGATATGATTTTCGACCGCTGCCGAGTGCAGCGCAGTGAGCGGTATCGTCAATTAAAGAAATTCCGATTGCAGTATACAGACCTTGTTTATTTAAACCGACCGCTGAGCAATAAATGGGCCATTCATCAGCAGCTTGCGAGAAAGGCTGCCTTTCGCCCCCATCTGCCTGCAACAGAGCCGTTCGATGGATTTCATAGTGTAAAGCGAATGCTCAAACAGAATTCACTAGTATACCTCAAGCCAATTAACGGCACAGGAGGCCGCGGCATTTTACGCATTGAGCCTGTTAACAAGCAGAGTGGCCTGTATCTGATTGAGGGACGCAATCGCAAGCGCCATATTATTCCCCAGCAACGGGTACGTCTGGATCGTCTGGAGCCGCGTCTGAGTAGCTGGAACATGGATAACTACATTGTTCAGGAAGGCATTCCTGTGCAGTTGCCGAATGGCAGGGTCCATGATTACCGTATGCTGGTACAGAAAAATAGCCAGGGAGTATGGGAGCTAACGGGATGTGCCGGGCGCATCGGGGCACATCGGAGTGTCACTTCCAACCTGCATGGCGGAGGCAAGGCAGTACCGATGAAGCAATTGCTGACGCAATGGATTCGTGATGAAGGCCACAGAGAGAAAATCATCAAGCAAGGGGAAAAGCTCGGACTGGACATTGCTGCATATCTGGAAGAAAGCTATGGGGCATTATGTGAGCTTGCGCTCGATTTGGCAATTAATAAGGACGGTCATATCTACGTGCTTGAGGTCAACCCGAAGCCGGCTCGCGAGGTATTTTCACGCATTGGCGAAAAAGAAACCTATCGTCGTGCCATCACCAAACCTATGGAATATGCCCTATGGGTCTACCACACTCAGATTAATCCGAAGCCGCAGACGGAACAAAAAGCAGAAGAACAAACAGAAGATAAGACAGAAAGTAAAGCAAAGGAAGGCTCCGCCTAAGTGGCTGCCTTCCTTTGTTTTGTTATCTGCTTAACATCGTTTGCATGTATTATTTATATGGTACGCCACAGCGATTTATAACGCTTATCTGCGTTTTCACCGTTACTCGGCGTTTTTATAAAGCGTAAGCAACTGCGTAAAGTCTGTAATAATCGCATCGGACCCTTCCAACTCATCATTCACACCAAATCCAGCATAAGCACAGCCGATCACCGTCTGTCCGTTCTTTTTGCCAGCTTCCACATCTGAGGAACGATCTCCTACCATCCATACATTCGAAATATCGTGCTTGCTCAACAGAATTTCTAGCAAATTCACTTTGGAAAGCGTACTGTATTCCCCAGCGCTGTACAGTCCTTCAAAAATAGGAACCATTTCATACGCTGCAGCGATCCCCTTTACATAATCCTCCAGCCCGTTACTGGCTACGAATAATCGGACACCTTGCTCATGAAGTGCCTGAAGTGTTTCTTTTACATGTGGATACAGAGCATGACTTCCATTCTTCAATCCCTCCAGCTCCAGCTGAAGCAACAACTCGTCCGCTCTTCTGTGAGCCGCTTCACTGGCTTCTGGCATCACTCTTCTCCAGATTTCATCCAGCAGCATACCCAAACTATTCAAAATAAGCTCCTCGGGAGGAGTCTCTCCTTCATAAAGCCCTTCGGCGCGCAGCGTATCAAACAGCTTGTGGTACGCAGGAAGCAATAGCGTCTCTGTCTGAAAAAGCGTACCGTCCATATCAAATACCATAGCCTCAGGTTTCTTCAACACAGGTGCATTGTTCATGTAGTTATCAGTCATTCCTTTCCTATGTAAGTTTACACTCCAACCCCTCTCATGATAAGCAATAAGAGAGGTCTGTGTAAACCTCATTGCGCATATCGTTAACTCTTATATTTTTTTAGAACAGTCCTAAAACAATGTAAACCGCCCCACATATCTGTGTGTAAAGCCCCCCGTGGAAGCTTAAGATCCACCCCACTCCAATACGAAAACCCCGCCTCTTCTATCCACTGTTCCATCGCTGAAAGGTCCACTGTAGGATAATCAAATGTCAGTAAAAGCATTCCGTCATCCCTTAACGTTCGGTGAAATTCACGCAAGGCTGCCAAAGATTCATCGGGGGTTAAGTGCTCCAACACTGATATACATACAATTTTGTCAAAACTGGCATCCTCATAGGGCAGAGCAGTTAAATTGGCATGTGCGGAGTGGAGCCGAACCGGTAAAATCTCCTGAATGCGCTCAGCAGCCTCCTCCCCAATATCCCGCCGCACCTCAGCCAAGATGGCATCTACAGAAACGATGCGTATATCCAAATCGCAGGCATAAACCTGAGCGCAACGGCGGGCAAGCTCGAATTTGAACGGGTGCGGTATTCCACAAGCCGCGTCCAATACTGTATCTTGCCCGGACATAAATTGGAGACACCACTCATACTCATAGGGACGACTCCACCAGCTTTGAGGGAGTCTGTAAATCATATTGGACGAATTGGGATCAGAATATACAAAAAAGCGAGACAGATACGGGTCAGCCATATTCATGAATGTAGCCTCCTTTGGAGATGTTTAGATTACTCTTGCTACACAGCATAATTCATGACCCCGTTTCTCACCTTGAAGCTTAGCCAACAATCCCATTTGCTCTGTAAAGGCAAGCTCACCGTACAAAGGATGTGCTTGCAGCAAGGCATCCAAACCAGCAGGAAGCTGGCGGGTGAACAAAGCCACCGGGCGCAAGCCGGACTTTTCCAGCAAGAGCGTCAGTGTATGATCCGAATAATGGTACAAATGATCTTCCTCCGTAAATAAAGGCGAGTGAACGCCATAGGCCTCGTTGGTAAACGAGTTTTTATTGGGGACCGTAATATATAACGTTCCATCAGGTTGAAGCTGATCACGCAAATCCGTCAAAAATGTGATCGGGTCCGCGATATGCTCCAGTACATGCCAGCATGCGATGGCTTCGTATTGGTGCTCCAGAGGTAAGTCCGCTTCTTCCTCTAAACTTTCAGTCTCAATCCCTTCCTGATCTTCATGATCTCGGTGAATTTCCACAGTTTGTTGTATTTGAGCATCTAATTCTGTTTCACCGTTCCAATAGCCTGATAATAAATCTACCTCATATTTGCATTTGGCATAGGCACGCGAGTCACTGGACGGCTCAATGCCCACTGCATTCCAGCCAGCTTGAAGGGCAGCATGGATAAATTCTCCGGTGCCTGAGCCAATCTCAAGCAATTTTCCTTTTCTGGGACTGAACATATCGAGCAACATAAGTCCAAAAAGAGCATGATCCCCATAGGTGGACGTCGCCGCACTATCCCGCATAGCAACCCAATCGGCATTATAAATCTCTGCTATCATTTCCTCAGACTGAATATGATCTACATCCTTACGAAAAACCAATCCACAGGAGCCGCATCCCATCAAGGTAAAGCGTTGATAATCATGAAATACTACCGTGTCAGATGAGCCACACAGTTTGCATTTTACACTCTGCTCTGCTCCTTTCCCCTTCTCCGTAGCATAAAAGGTGTCCTTGGCTTCACTTTTTATTTGTAGTTCGGGTTTGTTCATGACCTGTACACTGGCCACCTTGGCGACATCCAAGGCGTTCACCTGATGGTCAGGTTCATATTCTGATGTAGGTTCTTTTTCTGTATTTTTGTTGTCCTGATCCACCCAGAGCGTGAGTCGTGGGTTCGGGTCCAAAATGGATTCATATTGCTCTTTCCATCCATAACGAGCACTTGGGTCAAGCAGCTGGTACCGCTCAAATTTAGCCATGCGAATAGCAGGTGTATACCAACCCCAATGTTGAATACGGTAGTTGCTGATCTCTGTGGGAAGGTCAAGTACATTTTCGGGTAATCTCCCACAGTGCAAGGACTGCTCCTTCCATTTATAAGGGAACCCCTCTTTATAGCGAATTAAAAAAGGACGGTAATACCGATGAGCCTGCCAATAGTCATCATCACGGTAATGCGTCGAAGACCACATATCAAACAACCTGAAACAAATCGTATCCGCTTTCGTTCCCGCTAACAAAGAATGTACCCCTTGGGCAAAGCGGGATTCGAACATTTCGTCAGCATCCATGCTTAATATCCATTCGGGAGAAGAAGCCAATGTCTCTCTCCACTGCTGCTTTCGAAGTTCGACTTCATTGATAAAAGAGGGTGTTTCATTGCGGATCAGACGCAGAGGGATTCCTTGTAAGATTTCCCGGCACAACGCTCCGCTATCGTCATGACTACCATCATCAATAATGACTGCTTCATCAATGTATTCCCGGTGACTCAGCAGCACGTCTGTAAGCTTGCGATCTGCCTCATTGCATACCGTCATGGTCAGCGTCAATTTAGGATTAGAGACAGGCGGTGTATAAAGCTCACTTTGTCGTGGACCAGTGAACGCCGGGGGTACAACAAACGAATCTGCCGTGTACTTGGCAAAGACAGCAGTTTCGCGGAGATCATCGGGTATAACTGGAGGTTCGTTGAATTTAGGGGTTCTTGACGATGCTGGACGATTGAAGGCTGGAGAGCTTGGAGAAATATCGGAGTGTTCCGCATGTGTTACATGCTCTGGGCGGTTCGATGTAAAGTACTTTAGGGTGAATAATAGCTGTTCTGCCTTCATTCGATCGGCTTCCCGATATAGATGCATTGCCGGATAGTGTGTGTCTACAAAAAGTGGAAATCCAAATGCAGCCGCTCGAATACAAAAATGTCGATCTTCTCCCCAATAAGAAACGTTTTTGATTTTACCAAAATGAATCCCTGCTTCCAGCGCCCGTCTGCGGATTAAGGTACACGCCCCTAGACCACCCACCTCATACAAACCTGGAACATGCAACTGGTGTATAAAATGCAACTCACGTTGCGCTCGCTCCTCTGCGGACAACACTTCGCCATCTTCACGATGGAACAAGTTATATTCATCACTAACCCACACTTGAGGCAATAGCGGTCCTTCCGGTTGCCAGCGTGTCCAGAAAATCTCTGATACAATATCCTTCTCCGTCTCCACCAGCCTGCACAAGGTACGGGAATGGAGAACCAGGTCTGAATCGACTAGAAACAACGCGTCATAATTGTGCTGAAGTGCATAATCAATAAGACGATTTTTAAAGCCAGCCACTTTCCAGACAAGAGCAGGCGGCCAATAATGAGTGTGCTCATCACTTCGGTTCTCCACTTGCTGCGAGCCTGTTAACAAGGGTAAAACCCGTCCCGGAAGTCGATTGGAAAAGTCAACTAGCCACTGGCTTGAAATCGGATTGTCATTATCATCGACAAACAAATAATCCGGTAGCACGTCAGGTGCCTCCAGACGCTCCAATGCTTGAAGGAACAAAGACAAAATTTCCGGCTTCTGGTGCACCGGGCTGCCGATTAGTATACGCATGTGTCAACGCCTCCATCAGGCGGAAGCCTCATAACCATTCCCCCTCCATGTCCTAACGCATACCATAATTGCGACCAAGCGATATGGGAGTGAGCGTGGTATGAATGGACTTACACCTGGAAATATCAATGAAAACGACATCAATACAAAATACAATTTCCCCACTCAACGATAAAACCCATCCTGTCGCACATCCTAACCCGGAACGTCACCCACATCTTCAATCCATACCCTTCCCCCAAACATCCAGCTTTGATTTTCTAATTTATTAGAGCAGAACTGAATTTATGATCATCATATCCCCTTTACATGTTCAAGCCGAATTACTACATAATGAGCAAGCTATCCTAATAAAATGGAAATTATACCAAGTTTTTTGGGAGGGACTAAGAGCATGGTGACTGTCAGCTTATGTATGATTGTCAAAAACGAAGAAGAAGCCCTTCATACCTGTCTGAAATCAGTCCATGACCTGGTGGATGAAATCATTATCGTTGATACTGGATCTACCGATAGAACCCAAGAGGTCGCTGCATCATTCAACGCTCGGATATACAACTTTGAGTGGTGCGATGATTTCTCCGCTGCCCGTAATTATGCGTTTGATCAGGCCACGCAAGAATATCAATTTTGGCTGGATGCCGATGACATACTGGAAGAAAAAGATCGACTATCCTTTCTCAACTGGAAAAAACAAGCCACCCTCTCTTATGACAGCATTACAATGGATTATGTGCTATCCGTAGATGAACAAGGACAGCCGTTGTATAAGCTCAAAAGAAACCGAATTGTACGGCGTGATCGCAGATTCAGATGGACCGGATTTGTTCACGAGTTCCTGAATGTAACAGGCAGCATCTTTCACAGTAATATGGCGGTGACTCATAACAAAACACGAGCTTATACTGCTCGTAATTTGCACATATATCTCAAGCATCGGGAGCAGGGCACCGTATTTTCTGAACGAGATCACTACTACTTCGCCAATGAATTATATGATAACGGACGCACACTAGAAGCCATTCAGCAGTACGAACATTATCTAGGGCTAAATCAAGGATGGATAGAAGATCGGATTGCTGCTTGCTTTAAGCTTGCGGATTGCTACGGTCGTCAAGCACAAAAACAGGAGCAACGGATGGCACTGCTCCGCACACTTACCCTCGATGTACCACGCGCCCAATTCTGCTGTGCTTTCGGCAATTTGTTCATTGAAGATGAGCAGTATGCTCAAGCCATTTATTGGTTTCATCAGGCGACGCTGATTGAGCCCCCGCAAAATGTGATGGCCTTAACCAATTCGTCGTACTATACCTGGTTTCCACACTTGCAATTATGTCTCTGTTATGACCGAATCGGTGACATCGAAAAAGCAAAATCGCATCATCGCATAGCCCAGTTGCACCATCCTACTCATCCAAGTGTTTTATATAACGAGCAGTATTTTGCACAGCTAGACCAAAAATAATATTCTGTTGAGCGCCATTGAAAAAGTCGATTTCTTTTGTAGAAAATCGACTTTATTAGCTACAATCTGCTTTGTTTACAAGTTACTAGTTTTATAGATAGGAAAGGCCACCTGCACGTGATGCTTGCAGATGGCCTTTCCTATTCGTCATACAAGACTCCTTCAGAACACCTTTTTCCGGTCTCTTTCTCCCTTCAAAATTTCTACTGACTCACGGAAACGCAACGAATGAATCACCTCACGTTCACGCAGAAACTTCAAACTATCCTGCAAATCCACATCGTCTGTCAAATCAATCAGCCACTGATATGTAGCTCGCGCCTTTTCCTCTGCCGCAATATCCTCATACAGATCAGCAATCGGGTCACCTTTAGCTTGGATATAGGCCGCTGTAAAAGGCACTCCGGAAGCGTTTTGGTAAAATAACGCATGGTCGTGTGCCGCATAATATTCGCCTAGACCGGCTGCCTCCATTTGCTCCACACTCGCATCCTTGGTTAGCTTGTAAATCATAGTCGCAATCATCTCGAGGTGCGCAAATTCCTCCGTGCCGATGTCATTGAGTACACCGATCACTTTATCGGGAATCGTATACCGCTGATTCAGATAGCGCAAAGCCGCTGCCAGCTCGCCATCCGCTCCGCCATACTGCTCCATCAGCAGTTTGGCCATATGAGGATCACATTTACTGACACGTACGGGATATTGCAGTTTTTTCTCATATACCCACATTTATGTTCCTCCTTTATACAAAAGGTTGTACGATTCCCTACCTATACCTGCCACGGCCAAGGTGATTGGCTCCACTCCCAAGGATACTTGGAATAGGCACGACCAAAATTCTGTAAGGGTCCATATAGGAGTTGATACTCGTTAGCAATCGCCGTTCTTTCCTGTGTCAGCTTGTTGAACTGTTCGATGGCCTGCAAATCATCCGGGTGTGTATCCAGATACAAATTCAGTTCCACCAGCACAAAATCCACCGCTTGGAGCTTCTCCAATAGCGCATAAAACTGGGCATCACCTGGCTTGGTTTGAGGCGCATAGGCTTGGGGCGTATAACCTTGGATCGGTTCTCTGGGTTGACTATAGTCCTGGGCTTGATTTTGATACTGGTTCTGATATTGATATTGGTTCTGGTATTGATATGAATTTGAATAAGGGCTTTGAGACTGATTCGGCTGTTGATGTCCACCCTCAGGCTGATTTGGCTGTTGGAATTGATTTGGGGACTGACCCTGATTTGGATTCTCCATTTTATTCGCCTCCCCCCTGGTTTCTCCTAGGCTCATAAGGACTGTAAAGCAATGGCCATAGCGTTCCTTTCGTCAGTGCCTCCTCTGGACTGAATTGTGGCAGACCAGGGGGCTGAAATTGTATAAACAAGTTTGGCGGGAGCACATAAGTCTTGCACAGAACGGGCGGACACGGATCGAACGGGCCGACAAACGGGGCATACTGACCTTGCTGTGGAAATTTCACGGGCCGGAACCTCCTTTAATTGATCCATCTGCTTTACTATTCAACATATGCCGCATCGCCCAAGTCTCGAACAAAAAAATAACGGATACAAATTTTTGTTCAAAGAAATAAACTATACAACTGCTGCTCAAGCTGATTATGGCATCCTCCCCGCTATCTATATTTCGATTGAATTGCAGTAGTAACTAACTCAAAAAGAGCCTTTAAAACCACGGTAACGTGGATTTAAAGGCTCTTTCTTTCCGCACTCTATATAACTACATATCTGAACTAATCATGGCTATCTCTGTGGATTAGGATTCCTCATCGTTAGAAAGCTCATCTTCAATGACAGGCTCAGTTTTACGGTGAATTTTCACTCTCATAATGCGAAGCCTTGTTGCTTCCTCCACTTCAAAGGTCAGATTATAAAACTCTATTTTCTTCCCTTTCACCGGACTGCCTTCCAATTCCTTGAACAGCCAGCCTCCGATGGAATCCACTTCGTCGTCTTCAATGTTCACTCCAGTTAAATCATTCACATCCTCAATGAGCATACGACCGTCCACAGAGATAAAGTCTTCCTTCATTTCCACGCTTGGACGTTCATCCTCAAACTCATCATAGAGATCCCCGACGATTTCCTCCAGAATTTCCTCCGCTGTCAGCAGACCGGCGGTTCCACCGTATTCATCCACCACGAGAGTCATTTGGGAATGCTTTTTCTGCATAAGGCGTAGCACATGACTTACTTCCATGGACTCAGGCACATTCAGAATAGGACGCACCACCGAGGCCAGATCCAGTTGCTCACCCTGCTCAGCTAACAGAAGATCTGTAATATGGACAAAACCGATAATCTGATCTTTATCTTCAACCGCTACCGGGTAACGGGAATGCTTGGTCTCACTGATAATCTTCAAATTTTCCTTAAACGACAAATTCGTGTACAAGCAATCCATATCTGTACGCGGCAACATGATTTCACGAGCAAGCAAGTCGGAAAAATCAAAGATATTATCCATCAGCTTGATTTCATCCTTATCGATTACACCGCTCTTGGCGCTCTGATTCATCAATATACGGATCTCTTCCTCAGAATGTGCCGCTTCGGCTTCACTCGCCGGCTGAATGCCGAATGCCCGTAACAACATGTTTGCGGCAGCATTTAACACCCAGATTACAGGTAGAAAAACCTTATAAAAAAGCAGCAAGGGCGCCGATAAAAACAACGCCACACCTTCAGTCTTTTGAATCGCCAAAGACTTGGGAGCCAGTTCGCCCAATACAATATGCAAAAAAGTAATGACGCAAAATCCGACGACAACGGATACCGTTGTAATCAGTGTACCGTCAGTTACACCGAGTTTGTGCATGAGTGGCTCTATCAGGTAGCCGGATATTGCTGGCTCACCAATCCAGCCTAGCCCCAATGAGGCCAGCGTAATGCCCAATTGGGTGGCAGACAGATAAGCATCCAACTTTTGGTTCACCTTCAGCGCATAGCCTGCCAGGCGATGACCCTCACTTTGGAGCTGCGTCAATCGGGATTGGCGCATTTTGACCAGCGAAAACTCTGCGGCCACAAAAACACCGTTTAGAAAGACAAGCAGCAGTACCAAGAAGAGATTCACCCCTAGCAATCCCCAATGAAACTCGGTATGACCATCCAATACGAACTCCCCATTTCTTTAGTTAGCATTTTGCACCATTCGACTTGTAAGTTATTCAATTCAGTATTTATGATCGGAAACTGTAATTAGAATCATGTAAAAATGCTTATAATTGCAAAGCTTTTCTTGATTTAAAGTCTACACCCTTGTAATACATATCTGCTACGAGTAGGTTTGGTCCGCAACACGCAGCCGCATCACAATGACAGTTCACGGTCTGATTCAGCGGATGCTCATTCAGCCATTCACCGAAAATATTATCTAGACTGTTTTCCTGAATGTTTCCAAAATCTGGAATGTCTGCAAAATCCGTCACATATACGCTACCCGTGAACATATTCACATTTACACGGTTTCTTCCGTCTGGATCATTACGCACCGTAATATTCGGTTCTTGTCGCAAACGGCGAAGCAATTTACGGTCTTCCTCCCGCTCTGAACAAGCAAAGAATGGTAGTGTACCAAATAACATCCACATATCCTGATTCCGTACATCCAGCAACTTATCAATCGAGTTCCGCATATCGTCAAGGGACAGTACAGGCAAGGCAGAAGCAAAATTCGACGCATACATCGGGTGAACCTCATGCCGGCGGCATCCCATTTCGTTGATCAACTGATGAATGCCTCCTAGCTTCGTATGTGTCCGATAATTAATCATGGACTCAGCTGAAATGAACATTCCCATTTCGCTCAATTCGCGTGCATTCTCTATCATTTTTTCATACAGGCGCACAGCACCCGCGCGTGGAGTCGGACGTCCGGTATTTGCAAATCCCACTTCATAAAAATCGTCAGCATTTAAATAATTAAACGATATATGCATGACATCCAGATACGGAAGCATCTTCTCATATCTTCGGATATCCAATGTCAGGTTGGAGTTGATTTGCGAACGAATACCGCGCTCTTTAGCATACTTCAACAGCGGAACGATCACATCGTCCACTGTTTTATCAAGCAAAGCAGGTTCTCCGCCTGTAATACTTATTGTCTCCAGATGCTCAACTTCATCCAGGCGCTTCAGCATCAGATCTAAAGGAAGAAAAGGGGCCTCCTTCATAACCAGCATGTCACCGACGGCACAATGCTCACAGCGCATATTACATAAATGTGTTACGGTCATTTCCACACTTGTAAGCAAATGACGACCATGCGTACGCAGTGATACAATCGGGTCCCACGGATCATACGTTGGCGATATTTGGGGTAGCGTGTTATTTTGTAGAACTGTCATTATGTTTTCACCTTATTTCTGTTATTAACCTCAAAAGACGTATAATTATCATATCATGATGTGTAAAGTGTCTGCATGCTTTCTTCCACATCCTCTGCTAATCTACGTGAACTCCTCCGAAAGGACCGGTAGCTGCACCCAATGTGTTTGTAATCATAACCGAAAGGGATACGGACAAATCCACATCATAAGGCGCCTTCAGTTCCTGTCCATCCTGGTCTCTTACAATACGAATGACAGGCCTTTGCGGGATTTTGGGGTGTATACGCACTACGACTCCCTCTTCCCCTGTGTTGAGCACCACAGAGAGCCCCAGAGGATAAATAGCTACACAGTCACGAAAGGCTTCCAGCATCCGCTGCTCATACAGCGTTCCTGCCCCGGCGTATAGCACCTCCATCGCTTCATAAGGCAGCAAAGCCTGCTTGTATATTCGACTTGCCGTCATCGCGTCATACGAGTCCGCCAGACCGATCCATTTCGCATATTCGTGGATTTGGTCCTTTTTCCAACCATGTGGGTATCCACTGCCGTCAATACGCTCATGATGCTGTAATGCACAATGAGCTGACAACAAGGGAATCCCGGGTTCGTCTTTAAGTAGCTTATAGCCGATCACTGTATGTGTTTTCATGTGCTCATATTCCTCGTCCGTCAATTTACCCGGCTTATAGAGCACTTGAGGTGAAATCTTCATTTTACCGATATCGTGCAGTAATGAACCTATCCCTAGCTCCATGAGCTGGTTATTATCGTAGCCATTGGATATCCCCAGGACTAGTGAATACAAGCATACATTCAAAGAATGATGATACAAATCCTGATCCGCAGCCCCGATATCCATCAACATTATGATGGCATCCTGGCGGCCTCCAATATCGTCCAGAATGGATTCCATTACCTTATAAAAAGACTTGCCAAAATATTTGTGCTTATGATCTACGGAGTAGGATGACAAACCCTGAAACTGCTTTTTGATTTCCTGTAGCGCCGCCGCCCTTGTCTGTTCATGGATCATCTCGGGTATGACGATATCTTCTGTCACTGCATCCTCAATGTATACATATCCAATTCCGACTTGGCCTAGACGTTCAATCAATCGCGAAGTAAGCTCAACACCTTCCGAGAGCAGCACCATTCCATTTTCATTGTATATTTTTTTGCCCAGCTTCATGCCGGCTCTCAATAATGTAACAGGTACCAGTCGCAGCTTAATCCTCTCCCGATTGTTTTGATACCTGAAGCCACCTAGCTGCAAAACATTCTTCCATCGCGCCCGGACGCTTCAACTCCATTTCAATCAAATCCCGTAAAAATTCTGGAAGCATAAATTGGAGATCTGTTCCGTTCGCAAGCACCTTATAGCCTGCTTTGAAAGTGAACATATCCAACGTGCCCACTGTGTATTCCTCATCTTCTTCCAAGGTTTGACCCGCTACACGAATGTCCGTCACTTTTTCATAAGGAGCACGGTCCGGATCATACTGAATGGTCAACCCTTCCACACACATGGTGCCAAGTACTTTGCCTCTAAAGCCAAAGCCGGTCATGGGCTTGTCTGTAAATTCAGGCAGCAGGGACTGCTCCAGTGCCAACCGAATGTCTCTTCCCCGCAACTTCATAACACAGGGATTAATCGGCGATGGGCATAAGGAATGTAGTATTCCTTTGCTAATATCTCCTTGAGGCAACGGACCAAGCAGTTGACCTGCATTGACGAGGGCAATTTCGGTTCCTGTAAAATGGGATACCGATTGTGCCAGCAAATTCCCGAAAGGGGACTCCTCATTATAGGCGATCTCCAATTCCCGATCCGTTACTGCCACCGTGCTCTCCATGGCGCGTTCTGCTTGTCTGCGATGCAACACAATGGCCGATGCCACTTTTTCGTCCAGCAGCGTCTGATTCACAGGAACTACGCCGCCTGAGGTAACTCGAAACGGTTCAAGACTATGGTTACGGGTTAGTGTCACTTCACCGAGCAACGTTCCGAACTTCCCGGCCCCACATAGAACGGTGTTCCCGATCTGAAGCGGTTCCTCCAGCACATGGTGGGTGTGACCACCAAGAATAACGTCAATCTCAGGAAACTGGGACGCTAATTTCTCATCAGAGGGTAAACCCAGATGAGACATCACGACCACCACATCCACCTGCTTTCTGAGTGCCGCAATCTGCTTCCCCAGCACCTCAAACGGATCAAGCACATCCCAGCCCAACAATTGATAAAACTCTGTAAAAGGAGCCGTCACACCTAGTAAACCGATCTTGATTCCTGCTTTGTTCAAAATAACGGATTCCTTCATCCACGAAGGATTCCTCCCCGTAGCACGCTCTGTCAGATTGCCACATACAACTGGACAATGAATGCCTGCATATGCCTGTTCAATCATATCCGAGGTAAAAGTCAGTCCCTCATTATTGCCGATCGTAATTGCATCGTATCCTGTCAGATTAATCACATCCACATTTGTCCCACCGAGCGTTCCTTCCGTTTCGGGGGCCATCCGATCCATGTGGTCTCCTATGTCCAGCACAAGAAGCGCATCCCCTGATGCAGCTCTTCGTTCATTGATCATCGCGGCTATCGAAGGCATACTGCCAAAATGACTATGGATATCATTGGTATGCAAAATGGTCAACGTTTGCCGAGTCGTCATCTCCATAACCGCCCTCCTCTATATTTTATATATCGACTTTGGAGCTTCTAATGTTTAAGCATACCATGTTATTTAGCAATATGGTACATATGAGGTGGACATAGATAGTGAAAATCATTGACATTACCTTCTATATGTAACTCAGAGGTGACGGGTCCTTGGGACCTATTTTACAGCTTGGAATAATAGTAAATTAGTCGTTGTCATCCCATATAATTCTTGATATATTAAGTTTGTTTCGTATTTTCGACAAATTTACGACAATAAGGAGGTTAGCGCATGAGAGTTCACGTTACCGATGCCAAGCCGGGCGATCGCCTCAAATCCGATACATACAATGGGCATGGTGTGCCTGTCATGATACAGGGCACCGAGCTTCAGCATGACGATATTTCCAAGCTCATTATGCACGGTGTCGATTATATCGACATTGATGCTGGTTCTACGAGCATTCCGGTTGGCTTTGCCCCCGATGTTCCAGCTTCCCCCGAGTCCCTTAAACGCGCCGTTCCCCTCATAGAGCAGACGATCAGCGGCTTTGAAAGCATGTTCCTCGAAGCTTCCTCAACTGGAAAATTTGATGAATATCGAGTTGATGAGCTGTTCGGCCCTCTCGTTTCAGAACTGGCTCGTCAAAAAGATGTCGTATCTCTGCTGTTAATTATGGAACGAGGAGACCACTATACCTATAATCATTCTCTCCAAGTAGGCATACTGTCATATTACATTGCCACTTGGCTAGGATATACAGAGGAAGAGGCATATGCCGCTGGTAAAGCTGGATATTTACACGATATAGGCAAGTCCATGATACCGGATGAGATTTTGAACAAACCGGGTAAACTGACACCTGAAGAATTTCATGAGATGAAAAAGCATTCTCTGTATGGCTATGATATTATTCGCAATTCAACCAGCGATGAGATTTCAGCAATCGTCGCCTTGCAGCATCACGAGCGCGAAGACGGAAGTGGGTACCCCCATGGACTGTTCAAGGAAGAAATTCATCCTTTTGCCAGCATAACAGCTGTTGCCGACGTATACAGCGCGATGATTTCCAATCGTGTGTATCAGACGAAGCAGGAGTTGCTGACTGTATTACGCGAGCTGCACAGTATGAGTTTTGGACATCTAAATCCAGAAACTACTCAAGTGTTCATCAGACATATGCTACCGAATTTTATTAATAAGCAAGTTCTATTGACTACAGGCCAGACAGGAACCATTATTCTGAACAATCCTGTGGATTACTTCAGACCGTTAGTAAGAATTAACGACGATGAATATATAGATTTATCCAGGGAACGCCATGTATCCATTGATGAGATTTATCTGGAATCCTGATCTGCCACTGCCACCCCGCGTTACTTTGTTTGTATGGAATGATTGTTCGAAGCACAGGTTACACGAATGAAAAGAGACTGTCCTTAATCCGTAGGTTTTTCCTACAAGGGACAGCCTCTTTTTGTATTACGGATATAAGCCTAATTACTATCTGTATTTTTATATTTAATCCTAGGAGTTAAGATCTTGTAGACCTGGGCTATGTTCATTAGGCAATTCAGGCATATACGGAAGAGGAAAGCCTTCTGGAGGGTCAATGACATTCAAATCCCCACCGTTTCTGCTTGGAGTTTGCCCATTGAATATTTCTCCAATACGGGTAGAGTCCAATCGAAAATTAAACTGTGCATTGTGAAAGCCCATTTCAACATACTTCCGACATTCTGGATACTTGTTAATATCGTAGTTTGGAACCGGGAACAATTTTCCCCAATCCACTCCAAGTGTCTCTAATGCTTTGGCAAATGCATTTTGATGAGCATTATCCCGTACAATCAAAAAAGCCAATGTTTCCCGAAATGTTTTGTTCGAGCTCATTTCGTAAATTCGAGATTTTTGCAGAACCCCTGTAGATTCGAGTACGAGATTATCAAGCAAATCACTAATCAGATTACCGTGGGAATAGACATAACTGCCTAACCAAGGATTTCCACTTGCATCAACGGGTAAGGAACTTTGAGCTCCCATAATAAAATGATGAGGATTGGCATGTTTTATCGCTTCATCCAAAGGAGCATGATCAACTCCAGCATCGCCGGCTTGGTCTTCACCTGAGCCAGTCAGAAGTTGATTTATGGTATGTTGGACCAGTTCAACATGACTAAGCTCCTCTAGAAAAACTCCTCGTATCAAATCTCTATACTGTACAGCGTTACCACGAAAATTATTACTTTGAAAGAAAAACTGCATCATGGTACGCATTTCTCCAAATCGACCACCCAATACCTCCTGAATCACTTTTGCAGCAGCTGGGTCGGGTTTATCAGGTACTATTAAGTTAATTAAATCTTCTTTATAAAAATACAATACCAAAACCCCCTTAGAGTTTTATTTTGAAGTGAAACATATGCTACCCTTTTTTATCATTTTTATACAAGTCAAAGAACCAGAAAAGTTATTTTCATGAAGGCTCCTATCATTCTAGTAGTATTAGGGGATTTTATGGTTAGGCAGATCCTCGTTTTGTTGCGCATTGAATGGGTTAATATAGCTTGGATTCACTAAACTGCTTTTAACCTATAGGAGGACTAATTATGTTTAGACATCAAAAAGAGTTGCAGTTCGAAGTGAAAGTAGAGCGACCTGACCCTCTATTTGCCCGACAGGTACAAGAAGTTTTGGGAGGCCAATTTGGAGAAATGACCGTGATGATGCAATATTTGTTTCAGGGGTTTAACTGTCGCGGTGATGAAAAATATAAAGATATGTTAATGG
This sequence comes from Paenibacillus sp. JJ1683, assembly GCF_053006485.1. Classification (NCBI taxonomy): domain Bacteria; kingdom Bacillati; phylum Bacillota; class Bacilli; order Caryophanales; family Paenibacillaceae; genus Paenibacillus; species Paenibacillus sp. JJ1683. Next base: position 1,839,143 of record NZ_CM129820.1, on the reverse strand, counting down.
ATATTGGAACAGAAGAAATAGGACATGTGGAGATGCTGTGTGCTTTAATTAGTCAATTACTTGATGGGGCTAAACCAGAAGATCAGGAGCAAGCTGCCAAAGACCCTGTTACAGCTGCCATTATGGGAGGAATTAACCCGCAGCACCTGCTGGTCAGCGGTCTTGGTGGATTGCCTACTAATTCCAATGGAGTTCCATGGAATGGTTCTTACATTGTGGCTAGTGGCAATCTTTTGGCAGATATGCGGTCCAATCTGCATGCAGAGAGCCAAGGTCGATTGCAGGTAGCCAGACTATATCATATGACGCAAGACGAAAGCGTTAGGGCTACATTACGGAAAATGCTAGCACGCGACCGCTATCATCAATATCAATGGATGGCGGCAATTCAAGAATTAGAAGAAAAAAATGGTGTTGTGGTACCGGCTTCCTTCCCTCCTGAAGCAGAGCAAGAATCTCAGCCTGAAGCATATGAGTTTTGGAACTTGTCAGAAGGCGAAGAATCTAGTGAAGGTCTGTGGGCAACAGGAAGTGCGCCGGATGGAACCGGAAGCTATGTATACATCTCTAACCCCATTGCCAAAGGACAGATCTATAATGCCAAAATACCAGCAACCGAGTTGCATCATGACTTAGACCATAAAACTTCAGATAAATAAATATGTAGAAGCGAGCTGTCCCAACTTTTGGGGCGGCTTTGGCTTTTTGTCGACCTATTAAGGATCTGTAAACCCACTTCAAACGTAAACACGTATTTACACGTAACCAAAAAAAATAGAAGAAGACGAACTTAAAAAGTTCGCCTCCTATACTAGCAGGAGATCCGAGTCGGTACACAATCGGCCTCTGCTTCAGTCAAACCATCGTTCATTAAACAAGAGGTTCCTCAATCAATGTTGCGAAATTAAACTGGTGTACATGACCATCATTTAATGTAGTTTGGCCCGTAACGAAATGTACGTGTTTTCCATTTCCGACTGGAATAGCTGGTCCTGTTCTAATCCTTCTCAGATTATGAAAATGGTTCACAAAATCAGTTTTCGTAAGATCAATTTCGTGGACATGACTTCTTCCAACTCGAATCGCTTGCCCAGTAACACCTGCAAAGCGGTGGTTATGTCGGTCTGCGCCTGCTTCAGCCAGTTTGGTACTACCTTCAAATTCATGTACATGCCTCTGTGTCTGTTTAGCTGAGATTGTTTTCTTCTTGACTACAGGTTTATTCTTCTGCATCCGTTGCCTGCCTCCTTATGTTTTGCAGTTTTTACAATATCCTATTAAGCAAGCATAGTTACGTGCTAGGCGATTATCTGCAGTCCTAACAATAAATTTTTGGTTTCACATGGCATTAGAAAAAAAGAAGAAGACGAACTTAAAAAGTTCGCCTTCTACATTTAAAAGGAAATTCGAGTCGGCACAAAATCGGCACGACTCGGATTAAACAGCTTTAATTACCTCAAGTACCTTGTCTCACCAAGGGTTACCGCGTTTTAACCGATACTACCTTCCATTTCGAACTTGATCAAGCGGTTCATTTCTACCGCATATTCCATCGGTAGTTCTTTGGTGAACGGCTCAATGAAGCCCATAACGATCATTTGTGTTGCCTCAGCTTCGGTCAGACCACGGCTCATCAGATAGAAGAGTTGATCTTCCGATACTTTGGACACCGTTGCTTCGTGCTCAAGTGTAATATCGTCATTCATGATCTCATTATAAGGAATAGTATCTGAAGTTGAGTGATTATCCAAAATCAACGTATCACACTTAATATTCGATTTTGCACCTTGAGCCTGACGACCAAAGGAAGCTAATCCGCGATACGTTACTTTACCACCGTGCTTACTGATCGATTTGGATACAATGGTGGATGTAGTATCTGGTGCCAAGTGGATCATTTTCGCACCTGCATCCTGATGCTGGCCTTTGCCTGCAACAGCGATGGACAAGACCATCCCTTTCGCTCCACGACCTTTCAATACAACGGCAGGATACTTCATTGTCAGCTTGGAACCGATGTTGCCATCAACCCATTCCATCGTTGCATTTTCTTCAGCAACCGCACGTTTAGTTACCAGGTTGTAAATGTTTGGTGCCCAGTTCTGAATCGTTGTGTAACGAACGCGTGCGTTTTTCTTACAAATAATTTCAACCACAGCACTATGCAGCGAGTTCGTGCTGTAAATTGGAGCTGTACAGCCTTCTACATAATGCACAAAGCTGTCTTCGTCAGCAATAATGAGCGTACGCTCAAATTGACCCATGTTTTCCGAGTTGATACGGAAGTAAGCCTGCAATGGAACTTCACATTTCACACCTTTAGGCACGTAGATAAAGCTACCGCCTGACCATACCGCACTGTTCAGGGCCGCAAACTTATTGTCCGCAGGAGGTACGACTGTGGCAAAATACTCTTTCAGAATCTCAGGATGCTCACGCAACGCTGTATCGGTATCCATGAAAATGACACCCTGCTCTTCCAGGTCCTTTTGCATGCTGTGGTAGACAACCTCGGATTCATACTGTGCGGATACACCAGCCAAAAACTTTTGTTCCGCTTCAGGAATCCCCAGTTTATCAAAGGTTTCCTTAATTTCTGTAGGAACCTCTTCCCACGTTTTCCCTTGCTTCTCGGAAGGTCTTACATAGTACTGGATATCATCGAAATCCAGTTCATCCATGTCTCCGCCCCATTTTGGCATTGGCATTTTTTCAAATTGCTTCAATGCTTTCAGACGGAACTCCAACATCCAATCCGGTTCACCCTTAATTTTGGAGATTTCCTTTACAATTTCCGGAGTGAGACCCTTACCTGTTTGGAAAATGGACTTGTGCTCGTCACGAAAGCCATACTTATACTCTTCCATTTCCGGTGCTTTCTTGGCCATGTTTCTCAAACCTCCTCTGTTCTATTTAAATTATTTATCTTCGTCAATCCCTTTGCGCAGCGCGTTCCAAGCCAATGTCGCACATTTAATGCGAGCCGGGAACTTATTGACCCCTGACAAAGCTTCCAATTCTTCATAATCATCAAATTCGACCGCTTCGCCCTTCATCAGAGAGGAGAAGCGACTCGCCATATCCAAGGCCTGATCAATCGTTTTTCCTTTGACCGCTTCTGTCATCATCGAAGCCGAGGACATACTAATCGAGCAGCCTTCGCCTGTAAAACGGGCATCCTCGACTACGCCGTTTTTCGTTTTGAGTTGAAGGGATATCCGGTCACCACACGTAGGATTATTCAAATCCACTGTAACAGCATCGTCCTCAAAACGTCCGCGATTGCGCGGATTTTTATAATGATCCATAATCACGCGTCGGTACAAGTCATCAAGTTGCATCGCCAAAATACTCCTTCGTTTGGATTAAGGCGCTGACCAGAGCGTCGATATCCTCTTCCGTGTTATAGAGGTAAAAGCTGGCACGTGCAGTTGCACTGGCTTTCAACCAGCGCATCAATGGCTGGCAGCAATGATGGCCCGCACGTATGGCCACCCCTTTGCTATCCAGTACAGTAGCTACATCATGCGGATGCACATCATCCAAGTTGAATGTTACAAGCCCGACATGACGTTCAGCAGGTCCGTAGATCGTCAAACCCTCCACTTCACGGAGACGTTTGAGTGCATAATTCGATAGACGGCTCTCATGCTGTGCAATGGCGTCTAGTCCGATGCTTTCCAGAAAATCAATGGCAGCTCCCAAGCCAACTGCCCCAGCAATAATCGGGGTGCCACCTTCGAATTTCCAAGGTAGCTCCTTCCATGTGGATTCATACAATCCCACATCGTCGATCATTTCACCGCCAAACTCAACGGGCTCCATGTTTTCCAGCAACGCCTTCTTGCCGTAGAGTGCACCAATTCCTGTAGGAGCACACATTTTGTGACCAGAGAAAGCATAAAAATCAGCATCTATGTCTTGCACGTCTACTTTCATATGTGGCGTACTTTGTGCACCGTCGACAACGATAACTGCACCTTTGCGATGTGCAATAGCAGCAATCTCTTTGACCGGATTCACAACGCCAAGCACATTGGAGACATGCGCAATCGCAACAATTTTTGTGTGTTCTGTGACGGTTTTCTCCACGTCTGCAAGATCAACGCTACCGTCCTCTTGAAGCGGAATATATTTTAAAGTCGCACCAGTGGCTTTGGCTACCTGTTGCCACGGAATCAGATTACTGTGATGTTCCATCGGAGTAATGACAATTTCATCACCCTCCTTACAGTTAGCTCTACCGTAAGAAGAAGCCACCAGATTCAGCGCGGTTGTTGTCCCGCGTGTAAAAATGATTTCCTGACTGCGCTTGGCATTCAGAAAACGGGCTACCTTCTCCCTCGCACCTTCATAAGCATCCGTAGCACGGCTACCCAAGGTATGCACACCACGGTGTACATTCGAATTATCAAACTCGTAATAGTGCTTGATCGCCTCGATGACCGCTAGCGGCTTTTGCGAAGTGGCCGCATTATCCAAATAAACCAGCGGATGACCGTTAATCTCCTGATGTAAAATCGGGAATTGTTCACGGATCAATGCAGTGTTCATTGGCCTAACTTCCTTTCAACAAGGCTTTGCAGCTGATGTTGAAGTCCTTCGAGCGGAATTTCAGATACGACAGGTGCCAGGAAGCCATAAATAATCAATCGTTCAGCTTCTGCACGGCTAATTCCGCGGGACATCAAGTAATACACTTGCTCACGGTTAACCTGACCAACCGAGGCTGCGTGTCCAGCCGTTACATCATCTTCATCAATCAACAGGATCGGGTTAGCGTCACCACGTGCTTTCGGGCTGAGCATCAGTACACGCTCCGTTTGCTGACCGTCTGCTTTGGTAGCGCCTTTTTCAATTTTCGTAATTCCGTTAATGATGGAAGATGCTTCTTCACGCATAACTGCGCGTGTAATCATCTGACTAGAGGAATTTTTACCAAAATGCTGTGCTTGTGTCGTATAGTTCAGCTTTTGTGAACCAGAACCTACAGCAATAACCTTGGCATCCGAGTTGGAGCCATTGCCTTTGAGCACAGACATGGTATTGCTCGCTGTATTGCCGTTGTTCATTTCGCCTACAATCCATTCGATAGCAGCGTCATTTCCGAGCGTGGCACGACGAATGGAAATATCCGTTACTTGCTCTCCAAACTGATGCACTGTCGCGTAGCGTACTTTAGCGCCTGCATTCGCAACCACTTCTACCGCACCGTTATGAAGAACAGGTGCCGCCAAATCTGCAGATACATAGTTGTCTACGTACGTCACTGAACTATGGTTTTCAGCTATGAGCAGCACATGCGGCGCAAAAGTTGCAGTCGCATCATCCGTGAGGAACACAGCTTGAAGCGGTACGTTCAGTTCTACATTTTTAGGCACATAAGCAAATACTCCACCGTTCCAGAGTGCTGCATGCAATGCCGACAATGAATTTTCTTCAGCCTTAATAACAGTGTTCAGATGAGCTTTGACCAAATCAGCATGCTCTTTGACCGCCGTTTGCAAATCCGTGAAAATGACGCCTTGCGCCGCCAATTCCTCGCTCAGCTTCACGTATACCGCACCGGAGTTGCGCTGGATGATCAGACCGCCCTCTTGCTGTTCTTTAACCAGATCAGCAATGGCTGTAGGAACCTCGCCTACAGATGCAATGACCTCGCTCAATTTATGTTGACCGTAATCGTTTAAATTCCAACGTTCGATTTTTGTTTTTTCAAATACCGGAAGCTCCAGTTGGCCTGCAAGCTCAAGTGCTTTTTGTCTGTCTTCGGCCAGCCAAGATGGCTCGCCATTACGTTCGGACAGAACACGCAGTTGCTCGGAATCTACCGGAAGGATTGTTTGTGTTGTCATCAGTTTTCCTCCTCGCTTCCGGCTTACGCCTCTTGTCCTACAGTTTCATCAACGATACCCAGCTCTTCCTTGATCCAGTCGTAACCGTCCGCTTCCAGACGCTCAGCAAGCTCAGGACCACCGGATTTAACGATACGTCCTTGCATCATTACGTGTACATAATCTGGTTTGATGTAGTTCAACAGACGTTGGTAGTGAGTAATCACAAGGAAGCCACGGTCTTCAGAACGCATAGCGTTTACGCCGTTAGCTACGATTCTCAAAGCATCGATATCCAGACCGGAGTCAATTTCGTCCAGAACGACAATTTTGGGATCAAGCATCATCATTTGCAGAATTTCATTCCGCTTTTTCTCACCACCGGAAAAACCTTCGTTCAGGTAACGGTGAGCAAACTCAGGATTCATTTCAAGCTCTTTCATTTTGCCTTCCATTTGGCGGATAAACTTAATCAGGGAAATCTCTTGTCCTTCTTCACGGCGCGCGTTGATAGCACTACGCAAAAAGTCGGAGTTTGTTACCCCTGCAATTTCACTTGGATACTGCATCGCCAGGAACAATCCTGCACGTGCACGCTCATCCACTTCCATATCCAGCACGTCTTCTCCATCCAAAGTTACTTTGCCATCTGTGACTTCATATTTAGGATGACCCATCAAAGCAGATGCGAGCGTACTTTTACCCGTTCCGTTAGGACCCATGATGGCGTGGATTTCTCCGCCCTTCATTTCGAGGTTAATCCCCTTCAAAATTTCTTTACCTTCAATGGTCGCTTTGAGACCTTCAATCTTAAAGTTTGTAGCCATATTCGCAATACCCTCCAAAAAATGTAGTGTGGTGTCGAAATCAGAAAGATATTTAAACAGGGGAGCCCCCTGATTTCAAGCAAATGTAATAATTAAAAATTTATTTATAATCATTCTAAACTGATTCTCAATGATTCTCAAGTTATTTTATAATAAATATCTTTAAGGGTGCAACCAACAGACGCACGTTATCCACCTTTCTTCATAAAATGTTCATCCTACCAATCACACAAATGGCAAAATACATCCTTCGAATGATTACATAGTTATAGTGTAGTACAAAAACCATGGGATACATAATCTCTTTTTTAGCCATAAAAACGCTACTGACAGCTTGACGTCAGTAGCGTTTTACATGTAAAGCGGTTATTTTAGTGCGAAAGCCTGATGAGTTAGCCCAAATAAGAGCGAAGCATCCACATGTGTTTCTCCAAATCTGCTTTGTAGCCGATCAGCAAATCTGCAGTAGGCTGGTCGGAATTACTTTCCGCCAATTCGATACCTTCCTGAAACTCCTCACATACCGTCGCAAAATCCTCAATCAGGGTTTGCACCATTTTTGGAGCATCTTCATTACCGGTAGCCTCTTGAATTGAGGACAGCTCCAGGTATTCCTTCAATGTTGCGGAAGGAGAACCTTTCAAGGCAAGCAAGCGCTCGGCAATCTCATCCATTTTCAATGTCACTTCATTGTATAATTCTTCGAATTTAACATGGAGTGTATAAAAGCTGGAGCCTTTCACGTACCAGTGATAGTTATGAATTTTCACATATAACACATTGAGGTTAGCGACTTGACGGTTTAAAAGTTCCTCCACCGATTTGGTTTGCGTATTTTTCGAGTTACTTGTTGTTTTAGCCATCATAAATCCCTTCCTTTTTCATCAAATTGACTTTCAGAAGCGTTTACGTATCCATCACCGTCCCTGCTGACGGTAAGACGCCAGCGGGCATTTGAATATCACCTGCCGGACGTCTGTTTCATATTTACCCTTTCTATACAGAGACGAAACAAAAAGAAGAAGCCCACCTCTTCCAATCCATCATAAAAAAAATGTACAAAAATTCAGTGATTTTCGTTATACTTTCTCTATCCTATCAAAATACTTGGTTTAATATTGTGATTTTTTTTCTTACCATTTACATGTGCGCAATTTACGGAGGTGACCTCATTGTCCAAATATCATCCCTTAACGACCGAAGAAGCAATCGAATTCGTGAAGAACATTCCCGGATTTTTTAGCCAGGAAGCTCATCTGGAATGCCGAGAAATCGGCGATGGCAACTTAAATCTGGTTTTTCATATTACAGATTCCAAATCTAACAAGAGTATCATTGCCAAGCAGGCACTTCCCTATGTAAAAATTGTGGGTGAATCCTGGCCGTTGTCGCTGGATCGCGCCCGTATTGAACGCGAGGCACTTCAGCAGGAGCACCGGCTTTGCCCCGAATTGGTTCCTGCGGTACTAGGCTATGACGATGAGCTTGCGTTAACCGTGATGGAGGATCTTAGCTCACACACAATCATGCGTAAGGGGCTAATTGAAGGCAACACATACCCTCTTTTTGCTAATCATATTGGCGAATTTCTGGCACGCACGCTCTTTTTCACCTCAGATTTGGGCATGAATCAGCAGGCTAAAAAAGAGCTGGTTAAACGCTTTATTAACCCTGAACTCTGCAAAATAACTGAGGATCTGATTTTGGATGAACCCTACCGATTTTCAGATAATAACAACTATGGTATGTACATTGAAGACGAAGCAGAGGCACTCCGTACAGATCAGTTGCTTCATCTGGAAGTAGCTTTGCTGCGAGAAAAGTTTATGACACGAACAGAAGCACTGCTACACGGCGACCTTCATACAGGCAGTATTTTTGTAACAGCTGAATCGACTAAAGTCATTGATCCTGAATTTGCCTATTACGGCCCCATGGGGTTTGATATCGGAGCAGTCATCGCCAATCTGCTGTTGAACTACGCAGCACAGCCCGGATGGACTTCTAGCGAGACTTCGCTAAAGGAACGACGTGACTGGCTCCTGGAGACTGTCATTCAAGTATGGGAGCAGTTTGAGAGCAGGTTTCGTACACTGTGGAACGAGCACGTCACCGATCATTTGGCACGTACACCCGGATATCAGGACTTATACCTCCAGAAAGTACTGCAAGATACGATTGGCTTTGCAGGGTGCAAAGTGATCCGCCGGATCATCAGCCTGTCGCATGTGGCGGATATCGATACCATTGCCGATCCTGATATTAAGGAAGCTGCGGAACGTCTCGCGTTATCGATCGGAAAAGCCTTGGTTCTCCGCAATCGCGAGCTTCATTCGATCCGGGAACTAGAAGACATTGTTCGGACAGCAACAGCGACCCAAACTAAAGGAGCATCACGCATATGAGTGAAAATAAAGAATCTCTTCCCGCATCCTCCCATGAAGCAACTGTGTCTGGACAGGCTCTAACTTCACTGGTGTGGAAGGGAAACCACTTGTCCATGCTGGATCAGCGTCTACTGCCCGAAAAGATAGTCATGCTGGATTTATTCACCACCGAAGAAGTGTGGGATGGCATCCATGCCATGAAGGTACGGGGCGCCCCCGCCATCGGGATGGCCGCAGCCTACGGTGTGGTGCTGGGGGCTACCTCCTATCGCGGCAATGACGCTGCTGAGTGGCTGGAGCATGTACACGCGGTGTGCAGACATTTGGCTACCTCACGGCCGACTGCCGTAAATCTGTTCTGGGCTCTGGACCGCATGAAGAAGCGAGCCGGCGAACTCGTCACAGAGGCTGAGGTGGGCCAGATCGAAGACTGGAATGCAGGGCTGGAGCGTGAAGCTATAGCCATTCAGGCAGAGGATGAAGAAGTTTGCCGCCTAATCGGCATCCATGCTTTACCTCTGTTCGAGGATGGGATGGGCGTACTCACTCATTGCAACGCAGGCGGCTTGGCAACAGCGAAATACGGAACAGCGCTCGCGCCTATGTATTTGGCTCAGGAGAACGGAATCCACCTGAAAGTATTTGCTGACGAAACCCGCCCCGTATTGCAGGGTGCGCGTCTGACCGCCTTTGAGCTTCAGCAGGCAGGCATAGATGTCACCCTGCTCTGTGACAATATGGCAGGCATGGTGATGTCTAAAGGATGGGTGCAAGCAGTCATTGTCGGTACAGACAGAGTCGCCGTTAATGGGGATGTGGCCAACAAAATCGGCACCTATAGCCTGGCAGTGTTGGCGAAGGCGCATGGTATACCTTTTTACGTTGCTTCGCCACTATCTACCATTGATTTACAGACCGCTACAGGCGCAGATATTCCGATTGAGGAGCGTTCTGCGGAGGAAGTTACCGAGAGCTTTGGCAAAAGAACTGCCCCACAAGGTATCAAAGTCTACAACCCGGCTTTCGACGTTACACCACATGAGTACATTACCGCCATCATTACCGAAAAAGGAATTGTCCAAGCCCCCTTTAGCGAGAACCTTACCGCTTTGTTTGCCGATTAATTGTTCTTGCAGGTTATACACTTCGTATATAATTCAAATAGTTCCACTCGATAGAATGAAAAATTTCACAGAAAAAACCGGAGCCGTAGCGCCCGGTTTTTTAACTTTTTCTTTTTTGCTTTTATCCAACAACTATTACTAGGCTTCTTACACCAGTTTCAATAATGCTTCATAGCCTGGCATCCCTGGCTTAATTCCAAGTTGCTCAGCTTCCGTCGTCACTGACTCCATTGGTGCTTCCAACAGTTCCTTTAGTGTTTTTACCCCTACAGCACGTGCGGCCAGAATTTTCCGATCCGCCAGCCGTTCATTGAGCAATCCGACATCCAGCGCACCACACATGATGTAAACTATCAGTAAAGCTTTGTATATCAACAGTTTTTAAGCAACAACTCATTTGAGGTCACAAAAAGGTCACAAAAATCACAATATGATCATCTGCTCAAGCTCATCGGCTACCTCTTGTTGCATACTAGGAAGTACATGACTGTACGTATCCAGCGTGACAGATATCTTACTGTGACCTAATCTCTCTGAAATCACTTTGACATTCATTTTCTTTTCTAACAGCATCGTCGCATGGGTATGTCTCATATCATGGAAACGGATATGCGGAAGCTTGGCACTTATAACATCCTTTTTATAAGCCTTGGACAAATTAGCAGGGAACACTGTTTTACCATTTTTTAAATTGAAAATAACAATATCCATATCGATAAAACCGTCTCCAAACTCTCTTTTCCACTTTACTTTGTAAGCTTCATGTAGCCTACGCTGTTCTTCAAGAATCGCAATCAGTTGATTAGGTATAGATATTTTACGTTCCCCGGCGGTAGTTTTAGCTCCAGATTTGATCCGAGTTCCATAATGAGCAAGCGTTTGTCTGATGGTAATTGTCTTTGATTCAAAATCAATATCCTTCCATCTTAACCCTAAAATCTCCCCTTGCCTCATTCCTGCTAATAAAGCGAGTCCATAAACACAATGATAACGATCTTCTTTGGTACATTGGAGAAAATGATTCACTTGTTCCAACGTCCAAATAGACATTTCTTTTTTTACTCGCTTGGGAAGTGTCACTTTTCGCATGGGATTTTCTTTGATGAAGCCATATTCAATCGCCTTATCAAATACTTTTTTGACCATCGTTGTAATGCGATCTATTGTATTCCTCGCAAAATTCTTCTTGTGCAACTCATTCACGAAATTTTGACATTTCAATAAATCAAAATTTTGCAACTTTACTTTTCCGAATTTAGGCTTAATATGATTTTTGAAATATAACTTGTTATTGTAAAGCGTTGTTTCGCCACATTCATGAACCCGGATGTTATCCAGCCAGTAATCCATAAACTCATTGAGTGTAGTGTTATCTTTCCTGATATATTCTTTATTCTTCACATCATTCTGAAGCTCAATCATCTTATCATTTGCTTCGCGTTTTGTCTTAAAGCCTTTTCTGCGGATTTGCCGCCTCTTCCCCGTTTCGTCGTAATAACCAAAAACAAAATCCCATTTTTTTGTCTTCTCATTAACAAAAGGTTCTGCCATTTAAAACTCCCTTCTTGTGACAATAAGAAAGGAGGTCAAGCATGTGACTAAAAGTAATCATACCACATGAAAGCCTCCCTATAACCTATTTGTAATCAGCTATAACCGACCTTTCATCCAGTCTTCAAACACATCTTCATGCACCAGATATCTGGTTCCTAATTTTATGGTGTAGAACTGCTTGGATTTAATTAACTCATATGCCTTATCTCGTCCGATTCCCATCTTACGCATAATATCCGTCACACCAATCATAACTCTTCCGCTTTCCATCGTTTTAGTCATCACGCTCACCTCAAAATACTCCTATGTATGTTTTAATTTGTCCTATTCCATTCCTTGTTTAACTGCTTCATAAATCTTGCCGCGCTATTTCTCAACTTCCTATGTATAGAGTCTAGCTTGTCTTCTTAGCTTCTAAATTTATTGCCCTTCCCTTCGGACTAATCTAAATCATATTGCCCTTAAACCAACGTTTTCATCTGTGTGAAGCAACTTGTATGTATATGCTCACTTCTTAATACAACAACCGATTGTAAAATGCCAATTTTATAAACTATCCGTTGAAAACTAACCAGAGGAATCCATACATTAAAGCGATTAGTCCTATAATACCGAACAAGCAAAAAAGTAAAAGCATAAGAACAAATTTTTTACCTTCCATAATAAACACCTCATTAAAGAATATAAAACGGGTAAAAGAAGTCAGCTACTCAATCTCATTCTCACTTAGTCCAACATCGTTTAGCTTAATCAACAGTTTTGACAGTTCAGGATACGAAATCGTCCATCCACGTTCTACAAATTTGATGTTCGCATGACCGATATTACGACCACGTTCATCGTTATATCGGGTTGTGGGACTCTATATGTATTTGGAATAGCTTTTTCATTCACAATATTAATGGATGGATGGAGGATTCTTTTGTAGTCTAACCTTGAATAGACCTGCGTCTATCTTGTCAATCTTATTTACTTCTAATACAGCTTGAGTGTAGCTCTTTAATCCTTCTACTTTGTTCTGAAGGTATTTGCGTTTTTTAGCCAAACGATCCTCTTCTTCTTTTAAGGCTTTGATATCTCCCTCGATGTTTTTCATGAACTTAGCGATATTCTCTGCCTTATTACTAATCTTATCTTCAATAGATTCTAGTGTCTCAATATACAGTTGCAAATCATCTTCCGTTAAATCGTCATTGTCCCACGCAGAATCTACAAAATTGTTAAATACTCTATACTGCTCCCCAAGCTCATATAACTTACTCATACTTTATCATCCTTTTGTATGTATTATGGTAAAATCTATGTTTTATACTAGTAAATAATCACAAAATTTTTCCTTGCTATATATTTTTATTCATATTATACTTTTTCAGTAAGTTTTTTTGAGAAGTAATGCTGGCCAGCTTACTATATAAATCCAATATCAAGGAGGATATACTATGTTAAAAGTAGCTAAAGTTGCTTTATCTGTTTTGCTCCTATCTGCATCAATCCCTTCTTTAATGGCGAATGCCCAAGAAAATGCCACCCCCAACAACTATGACCAGTATATTAAAGAAGCGATTGAACAAGAAATCTTGCTAGATAAAGGCGCATCTAGTGCTGCAAAAGGTATGTCAACTATGAGCAATAAGGAGTTCGATAAAACTTTAGACAACATCACAGAAAGTTCTAGCATTAGTCAAACCACAAAGGAAAACATCAAAAAATTGGAGGATGCTGAAGTTATTCTTCTAGATTTCGATTCAGATGGAGAATTAATTAACGCAACTTCCTCAGATAAAGGCGATATCCGATCAAATTTTGAAACAAAAGAAATCACAACTACAGAATCTACATACGGAACTGAACCAAACGAAAGAATCTCTACACAATCTTACTTAGGTAATCAAGGAAACACAGCTGGCAAAGAAACAGGGGCATTCCATCGCCTTCAAACCCCCGCTAGTAACACTAATAAAATATATAATGGCGTAGTTGCAGACTCTGTTGTTTTGCCAACTTATAATATCACTGATGCTTTGAAATATTCAGAGGCGGCCTACTTATACACTGGTGTTGATGGAGTAGCTGAAGTTGGATTTGAAGGAATTGCTTCTCAGTTTACTCCAGCTGGGTGGTATCCAATGTTCCATGCAAAATCAAATCATACTGTTGATTCAGGAAATACCAATGGCATACCACAACCTAGTAGTGGAAAATATTATTATGATACAACTAAAAAGTTCTATGGTGGTGACAAAATTAACGGCTATAAAGTATATTATTACTCAACAGACTCAACTCTCACCATTAGAGAGCAAATAAATTACTCGGATATTTATGTTGTTAGATTTAATGGGTTAGGAAGTACAGGTAGATCAGTTAAGCGGCTAACTGCAATAGCTATGGGTTCTGCCACTTCAACCACCAGCCCATTCCACTATGGATACACTACACCTGCTATTTGGAACAATATGAAATTTCTAACTAACAATAGTTCCAGTTCAGTTTACCCAAGTAGTGTCTCCGGATTAAGCAACGATGTATGGACTCATGGAGGAAAAATAGATTATACTACATCGGGTCAGTCAGAAAGATATGTCTTTTCAGTAAATTGATTATACTTTGAATTATAAAGGAGAAATACATCATGAAAAGATTCTTTACAGTATCTGTATTTCTTATTTTTTCACTTGCATTAAGCGTACAAGCCAGTGCAACAAAACATCCTTATAGTTATGCAATTAATGTAGAGGTAAACAGTGTTCCTGTTAATTTCGGAACTAATTCAGATGCGCCTCCGTATATTGATAATGCTACAAATACAGCTTTTGTTCCTCTTCGTTTTGTTTCTGAAAATTTAGGTGGCAAAGTAACAGATTGGAACAAAGCTTTGCAACAAGTCACCATTCAATCGAAAGACGGAACTGTAATTAAATTAGCGGTCGGTAGCAAAATTGCGTATGTCAATGGTGAAGAGAAAACCTTGCTTGTCGCACCACAAAGTCCGGCAACTCGCATTCAAGTTCCATTGCGAATTGTTTCCGAAGTATTGGGAGCTAAAGTTGATGCTAAAAAAATAGATGGAACATTAAATGTGAACATTACAACTTCCCATTAACATTTCCTAATCTAGACCACCTTCTTTTTATGGTGGTCTTTCTCATTTTGCTTTTTGTTCGACGCATCCTCCTGTTTGTTGTAAAAACTCTTAAAGAATATTCATTCTACTACTTTACTTCTTAGGAACTCTGAGCCAGAAGCAAATAGATTTCTCTTTAGGTGTAAAATATCTAAATTACAGACAGTCACTTGTGACTGGATGACGTAGCAATAGCGCAGCGCTTGCGGAGAGTCTTTTGACCTTGATCTTTAAAAGCTTTAAGTGCAAGGGAAACTCAGCGGCAATAAAACTATTCCGCTACGCTACATAGTAGTATTGCTTGTCACCGTTTCCCCTCTTGCTTTCAGCAATTCACCCCTTTGCTCCTATTTTGATTTTTTTCAATTTGAGA
The DNA here is from genome assembly GCF_053006485.1 of Paenibacillus sp. JJ1683. Lineage (NCBI taxonomy): Bacteria > Bacillati > Bacillota > Bacilli > Caryophanales > Paenibacillaceae > Paenibacillus > Paenibacillus sp. JJ1683. The sequence goes on along the minus strand of NZ_CM129820.1, from coordinate 1,823,920 downwards.
GTATACTATCCATGTTCTGGACGCACAAAAAGCTATATAAACAAAGGATTTTTTATCAATTTTGTGATTTAAGGGTGTCTATATAGGCATTTTTCCACCGTTTGGACGCAACATATTAGTCAAAAACCATATGTTTAGCTAATATCCAGTACCTCTTGTTATAGTTTGGATTGGCATTACCATTATCTAATCGTCTTCTTCTGTCCTTGTTCATTTTAGAATCATTGTTGATATTGTATGGTAGACTATTCTTTTGAAAGTAGATATTCAACTGTTCAACATCTTTCTGTTGCCTACCTCTTCCATCGCGCAAGTTTACTTTTTTAATTAGTTCTGCTTGTTCTTCCTTGTATAAACGTGTACCTATAATTGAATCTAAGTAATCTGTAATATCAGCTTTTTCATATGTATCATCTAATATTGTATATGCATCTTGTTGGAGCTTCGTTTTTATGTAGTTCATATATCCGTTTTCTTCACTGGCTACTTGTTCAAAAAACTGCTTGTCAAAGATTTCTTTAAAGAACATCAAATCATTGATAGCTTTATCATATCCAACTTCATTATTTACTGGACGATCATATATAATTCGATTTGATTGCTTCTTATACTTCTGTACATAACTTGATGCTCCATGTTCTTGTAGGTACAGAGCTGGCTCTATTTGTCTATCACAATCTCTGATCAGCTTCTTCAACATTTTATTTGATATATTTTTAATGATTACAGTGACTGTTTCAGTTTTGTCGATGATTCTTTTTCGTCCTAGACACTGAATCAGAACATCTACATCCATAATATCGGCAATCACATATTTAATCTGTTTATCTTTAAGATTGATCCCATTGTCTTGGGTGGATGTACTGAATACAAACTGTTCATCAAATTTTTCATCAATCAGCATCTTACTAACTTGTTCTTTGTTCATGTATCTTTTCTCTGAAGCAGTTCCAGAACGCGAACACACAAACATGGAATCTTTAAATGTATCATGTAGTTTGAACGCCTTAGCTGAACTATTTGTGAAACAGATTACCTTGTGATTCTTGGGTATTTGACATAGAAACTTTTCCAACACTTTGTCATTCTGATAGAAAATTAATTCCTTGATGTGACTGTAATCATGAGGAATAGAATAGCTTTCGTGTTGTATATCCTTATACTTGAAAAAAGCAATCATAGCGTCCGCAGTTGCAGACATACATATTCTTATCTTACTTTTCTCATTGATCATCGCATAGAATGAATCTTCTGTGTTTTTGTTGTATCTTGACTCAGTTAGAAAGTAGTGAAACTCGTCACACACTATGTATTTATAGTCTGCTTTGACAATCGCACTATTTTTTCGTAGCTCCCATTCATACTTTTGATACAGAATAATTGTGATTACATCTGACTTGCCATCCCGATTAATTTCCTCTCGAAACTGTTCATTTAGCCTAGTTCGATTGAGGAAGAAAAGAATTCTAGCTCTCTCCTTCTTCGCTATGGGATAGAGTTCATTTTTTATAAAGTGACTTTTACCCACACCCGTACCAGCTTCGATTGTTATAATGTCTCCACGTTGCCATTTATGGATATGTTCAGTTAGTACATCTGAAACAGTAATTCTTTTCTTTGTTGATTGTGTCAAAATTTCTCCTTTCTGCTCAGCACATAAGTATCTTTATTTAAAGATAAACGGGTAGTTTACTCAACCTAATGACATTGTTACCTATAGAATATAGACTACTCCCGTTTTTTATAATTCCTCAAAAAAGCATACAACAAATAACTTTAGATCATAATTAGATAAGAAATAACATCAAGCTCCACAAGCTCGATATAAATTCCGCTCCCAAAACTGATTTAAGCCTTGTCATAATTGAGCAAACTATAATGAAGCGCACACAAAAACAAAGCTTTCCCAGAAACAAAGAAAGTCCACCTAAGTGTGTATCATTAATTCAGTTTTCAAAGATCGGCACAACAAATAAACTTAACGCTCATTCCAGATAAAGCAAATAAACAATATTAAGTTCGCCGATCCAAAAAATATTTTATCTAATCTAGTATCCATCTTGTCTACTTGCTGTAATTTGAATCTACTTTGTTAATTTTGTCCTTGGTAAAGCTTATGTATTGTCATCTACTGCTCAACTTCATTTCCTTCGGTTCGTTCACCTTCGCCTCACTTTTTTTCTCCTTTTCATTGTAATTTCAACTGAAGTCTGTCATGCTCTGGTTGATATACCCATAGTATATCATGGGAATATATCTGTCAACAGTAAATCGAAATATTTTTTACAATCAGGAATTGTGCGTGTGCATCAGCATGTGAATATCAGAAACGTATAATGCATATAATGAAGAAAAAATTTGAGTCTCCTTTATGCCGAGCAGATTACATTCAAATTCACTATTACTATCAGCAACACTCATCAACTCAAAGTACAGGCTTATCTCTCAAGTGTCCATACATGACTATTTTATCACGGTTGATTTTCGGATATGACGACTACCATAGCTAATTGGGCATCCGTAAAAAGAGGACACCCAACTTCGGGTAATTCCCGGGAACTTTATTGGCGTTTTTTTACTATTAAGCTTATGTCGTAAAAATTCACTATTTTATTGAATCTTCTCTTCACCATTGTTATTATACTTTTGTAAATCAGTCGTTAGATTCTCAATTGATTGTCTTAGACGATCATTGCTTTCAAGTTGGTGGACTCGTTGCTCAAGTTCTTCATATTTATCTGATGCTGGTTCACTATTACTAAAGTTATGATTGAGATAGTATGTTAGGAATACAGCTAATAAGGTCATAATCCAAGGAATAGTTTTGGATAAAGTAATTTCGTTCCAATCGAAAAAACGATAATTTGAAGTTAATTCCTTTATCTCTTCTCTTTGCTCTTCCTCAACAATATCAGGTAATACTTCTTCAATAGCATCAACAAAGCCATCCAAATAATCAATAGTGAGGTTATCAATATAGCTGTGATTATTAAAATTCAAAGACAGCATTTGAGTTGAAATTTTAGATATAGCCTCCCATTCTTTAAACAGTCCATCATGATTGAAATTATTGAGCATTTCACCGAATTGAGGGATCATGCGTTGAAAGTTATTGCGTTCAACCAACCGTGTAATAGAATTAAACGATTCAACAGGCAACGATGGTAATTGAGCTTTATCGAACAGTCTCATTAGACTATTCTGTTCTTCCCATAATTTTGAGTATGTATCAAACTTCATATCATTCACGTCCCTTCCGTATACTTTAACTATATCACAAAGTTAGTTGCCTAATTAAAGATTATCCTTTTTAAATATCGTCTCTTAATTCTAAGGTGTATGCAAAATTATCCCCTTTATCAGATTGGATAACTATAAAAAAAGCTTACTCCCATTTTATTGCCCAAGGAGCAAGCTCGGTTCGTATTCTTGAAGCTACTTTATGATTCAAATGTCATCTTGTCGGGAAATATACCACCTTCTTTAATGAAACAACGTGCCATCCGTTGTGCAGCCCTATCGAAATAAAATTTATTTGAATGACTCGGATCTGGTAAAGGTTCAATTTCAGAGAACAACTTAGTCTCTTTATTTAATTGAATTTTCCCCATAATGTGTTCATTTGGGCCATATTTATAAATAACTACATTCTCATCCTCATGTTCTTTAAAAAGTAAAACAAATGCTCCCATTATAAAATCTCCTCTAGTCTATTTCCCATGGACGCCCCGACCTTACCGCAGCTTTATGAGCAGTCTCATAGTCTGTTTTAAATATACCCTCAAATCTGGATTCAAACAATTCATGATTAAGCAAATCCATATCTTTTTCTGTTTGTAATCCTTTTTGTAATCTTTCCCATGCTTGAGCTATTTCGTAATCAGAATGAAATCTGCCATAACCACTTGACTTTATGTGTTCATTTATGAAAACATGTTCTTTGATTCTTTGAACTCTACTTTCTTTCATTCCAGAATTTTCGGCTATTGCTCTTACATCATCACTATCAGAAGCTCTGATTTGATCATACATCTCGTCTGCTTCAGCTTCTCTACGAAAATATTCATCAATTGAAAGATCGTTTCTTCCACCTGTTTGTACTTCTGTTTTAGGTTCAGTTTCTATTGAATTACCCAATTTTGAATTTGTATTGTTCTTTGGAATCTCATACTTAATGGATGATTTCAATCCAAGTTTGGGTTTGATTACAGAACTAACTCCTCCAAACAATCCTGCTGTACCGATTATATTAGCCCAGTGTTCCTTTGACCAGGCATTGTTAGGATTGAATGCTCCCTGAATCATACCCGTTACTCCAAATGTACCGAAATTGAGCATGTCATTCCACGAATCGTTTTGTTTAGCTGCCCGTTCCATGTACCCTTGGTACATTCCTTTTGGAATACCATATGTCATATAATCTAAGAAGCTCCAAACCGAATCAAACTTTTTCTCATAACGTACTGAATTAGCGTCTACAAAATCCTGACCTAGTTCAGTTAAGCTATCTGCCGATTTCTGGAACGCATTTCGTGTATCTGGAGCAGGAGTAGCACATGAATTCGGTGGAGGTGGTAAACAGCTTGCGTCAATGTTACCTGCTTCCATCAAATCAGCTAATCTAAACTTGTCCGCATGGTGACGTAATTCTTTTGCAATAGAATCTGTTAGTGTAACAAAGTCATTCATATTCTTTTGAGAGGTCTGGAAGGAATAGTAAAAGCGCTCCTTTGTTATACCCTCCCATAACTGCCCCATAGATAAAATTTGTTGTACTAAGTTACTGTTCATTTGAGTTGCCGTTTGCTGTGCTAACTCAAACTGCTTGGAGACAGTCATAAGCTGCTCAGGTGTCACTTTAATAGTTGTCATAGTTTACCTCTAGTCATGAGTTCGTTATGACATAGTAACATTATTCCGATTTGTGGAAAACGAACTTAATTCCTAATTGTTATGTGAAATTAGACACCTTTGTGCCTGCGTCTAAAGGCTTAAGTCCTCAGCCATATCCTGCAATTCAGGGATAAGAGTTAGAAGTTTTTTATAGTTATGTAACTGCTGTTTCGTGATATTAAGTTCTTGAGCGATATCAGCCTGTGTTTTTTGCTGACCAAAATTATTTTGCTCGGCACTTTTATTTGTATACTGGTTGCTTCCTTCTAAATTGTCTATTACATAAAAAATACACTCCTTAGATTATCGGTTCAACCTGTTTTAGGTTCATCCAATATCCATCCTAGGGAGTGTATTTTTAAAGCTGGGCTTTTTCTTTCCTTATTCGTCCGAAATATTAAGCCCCCCCATGTTGATCATAAAGTACGATAATCTGGTGTTGGCTATGAGTCTGAACAGGCGCAGTCACGATAAACAAAAAACTAATTGCGGAGATCAATAGCACCATTTTTCTTAACATCATCTATCCACACCTTTTCAATAAACTTTAAATATGCTGCCTTAGTTTCGGGTACTACATAGTCTCGATAACGCTCAAACAGCACCATACATTTTATAAAATAAGTCTCATTATTTAGTATATGATATTTCTCCATTGAATACACCAAATGTTTAAAGCCATTACTGTATATCCCCCGATGTAAATAATAATAAGCCAATTCGTATCCCAGACGTGCAAACTGTTCTGGAATTACATGTTGAGTATATATATCATTAAATTGAGGCAATTGCAAAAGTGAATTAACTTCCGTTTCAAAACGCTGAAGTATATCATTTACGTCTTTCTGATATCGGTTTGCCGTCATCATAATGTTCAACAATTGGGTAACCCTATCTTGGTCAGTTGTATCTGACGATGCAGCAATATATTCTACATAATCATTTAAGACCTTCATATCTCCAGATAGAAGCTTGTTCACAATAACGTTAGCTTGCGCCCAATGTTGAAATAACTTAACCCAATGAAGGGTGTTCTCATCTGTCTCTTGGACCCAATCTAAATTAGCGTATTCATACGTATATTGTAATGCCTGTCCATAATCTTCACGTGATTCACATACACCAGCACACAATAAATCAGCGTAGGTGATATATACAAACATTGGGCGGCTCAGTTTCTTAATGACCTCATTGTGTTCTCTGCTCTTTTGTTTATGCTTCATTGAATATTGGATTTTTGCTTTCGCCTTCATTTTTTTAGCCATTTCCTCAACCTTGTCCCACATGCGCAAAGACCTGTACACATTCGCCAAATCCTTCAAGGCATCAAGCTGTTCTATATCATCTAGGCGTTCCACAAAAACTTCAAATATCGTAGCTGCCCTGAGATTACGACTTTGATCGTCTCCGATTTGAATCGTGAATATACGATATTGGCAGACTGCCAAACGTTCAGAATGTTGATATCTCTCCGCTTCAGCTACCCCTTCATAGAGCAGCAATGCGGCTTCATGTCGTCCCTGTTCCAGCAATTCTTCTGCAATTTCAAATAGCTTGGGTGAATACAACAGATTATCCATGATGGCTCCCACTACTCGACGGATCGAATCCAGCTTGTCCAATTCCGCACAGCGAAACAAAAACGGCTCAATTCGTCTCATATTCGGGGGCGTGTCGATGATATAGTTTTCTATAAATAGATCGTAAAAGTAGCCCTCTGGTAAACCCATAGCCTTGGTGATTAGGTCAAGTTGATTAACAGACATTGACTTATTCCCTGCTAAAATACTACTTATTATTCCTCTATTCATCCCTGATAGATTCCCAAACTGCGTTAAACTCAAGCCTTCTTGTTTTAGATATTGTTCCAATTCTGCTCTAATCGTGGGTGTAATTTTCATCTATAAACCACCCTTTCAACATGAACTCATAATACGATGCATAGTTAAAATTATTATGTAGTTGTGAAACAAGTAGTAAAATATTTTTCTTGATTGTACCATCTTTTGGAATAAAATCATATACCTTTCATATGTGTACTATAGATACCTTTTGGGATAGTTTACGATGATTATATGATTAAAAGTATCGTCCTCATATTGATGTATAGTTATTGGAAAAATCATAATACAACGCAATTAATACCAAGTTACCAGATTAATAGTTATGTTCGTATTCCATTATAATTTATCTATGGATTGAGCTTAGAATGGATGTATGGCATACAAGCAACCTTAATGATATTAGGGATGGTATCGAGGCTATGTCGGGGAATGGAAGTGCTATGGGGATATTTGTAGATGTTAAGTGGCTAATTGATTTTAATCATCCCCGGGGTATATTTGTTCGAAGAAAATAAAGTTTTAGACCGACTATGTTGATCCTACGAGGATTCTGAATTGCAAAACCAGCAGACTACGAAAAATAAGTACTAGATTCACCCCAAAGTTAAGACAGCCGCATCCTATGACTTGAAAAATAAAGTTTTAGACTGCGGCTGCTTTATTGAGCTAACAATCTCCGTTAGCTTAATTCCGAAATCCCTCGGGCAGACCGAGGGACGATAGCCCCAATGTTTGAATATGGTGTTATCTGATGGATACGCCATCTAGGAAACACTAACATTTCTTTTACTTAATTTCTTAAAAACCGAGTATTTCTTATTGGACTTAATAAAACTTAATATCTTTTCGGCACATTCTATTGGGTTCATCTCTTCCGTATTTACTTCGAGGTCATATTCATCAAAGCAATATATTTTGCTAAACTGTGAAGCTACTAGTCCAATCTGTCTATCCCCTCTTGTTTGCTCTCTTTTTATGAGTTCTTCTTCCGAGCATATTACACCTATAAATAACGTAGGCTGATCGAAAAATTGATCAAGAAACTCATTAAACCTCTTGTCATTGTCGATTATGGTATCTGCTATTACATTAAAACCTAATTCTAATAATAATTTAATTGTCGAATGGTACACTGAGAATATGGAATCATCAAGTATTTGTGAGACAACTTGATGATCTATTTCTTTTGGAGGATCATCTGGAAATTTATTATTAATAAAATCATAGTAATTATTAAAAAAATCATCAATTGATAAATGATAAAAAAGGATCTCTTTCTGATTTATCAGTTCAGTCGATATGGAGGTCTTTCCGGAACTTGAAGTTCCATTTAGAAAAACTAATATCCCTTGCTTCAATTTAATCATCCCTTCAAAAAATAGTTATTTCGTATCTTTCAGATAACGTTATATTCACAAAGTTCATTAAATTATCCAATTCAGAAAATATTCGAGAAACGATTGAACTATCCTGTCAGTTAGTTCAATAAAAAGAACGTTCCCGCGCCTTCGCTTGGGCTACGTCCTCCTCATTATATTCCATTTCCAATCACCTTTTAAAGAACGTACGCGGGTAGCATGTAGTGCTTAAACAGGGGACTTATCTTAACCTAAGCACTAAGAAAATACTATATTTTCTACGATCAATATTTTTATTAGAGATAAATTTAGAATATAGAGTGATTACTCTACTTAAATTCCCCAACATCGGACAAATCCGTTCATAAGCTTAATCATCATAAGCAAAATAACTTCAGTGTGGAGCTAGATGTGCTGCTGCATTATTTGGAAATTTAATAGGCGTTTTGGGTGTAAACTATCCCCCCTTAATTTAATCAAGCGGAAATATGTGGATATTAAAAACAAAAAAGCCTAGACATGAATCATCTAAGCCGCAGTGTGTACGTAGTGTACACATGATTATTATGAGAATGCTCTTTCAATTGCTGTAATCATTTCTTGTTCATCTGGTTTAGAATAGCGGCGCGTTACATTTACATCTTTATGCCCAGCCATTTCAGCCACAACTGCAATATCATTCCCTGATTTAACAAGGGTACGCACAAAGGTATGTCTGAGTGCATGGGGATGTGTTCCATACTTACTTAGCATATGCTGTACTGTTCGAACTGAAATACGTTTACGTTCATTACTGATAAACAAGGCTTCGTTTTCATCCGTCCTTGAGTCAAGGTATTTACTGATATGATATCGCACGTCAACAGCTAGCGGTAGAGAACGCGACTCGCCACCTTTACTTTCGCGTACAATCAATTTCCCTCCACGTTCTGACAAAGTTACATCACTACGGTTGAGTGAGCATAGTTCAGATACACGTAATCCACATTGCATCAAAACATACATGATAGCAATATCTCGTAAAATCCCGTCCTTTTCAACTTCACGAAGTATACGTTTACGTTCTAAGTCGCTTAGTGACTTTGGGGCTGTTTGTGTTTGTCTTTGAGGTCGAGTACGCTTAATCCGATCAACAATATCAGGTCGTGAGATGAAACGAGCATACACACTCAAACAAGCAAACACTTTATCTACTGTTGATGCGCTCTTTCCATCCTGTTCTAAATACTTTATATAGGCTTGCACATCATATCTCGTTAAGTCATTCACTTCTCCTCCATTGGGTTCAATCCAGCTTACAAAAGCATTCATTATTCTCATATATGTACGGACAGTATTCTCACTCTTACCAAGCGCTTCTTGTTCTTTTAGGAATGACAGTACTTCTACGCAATATTTTTCCATACTTAGCTCCTCCATATCAATTACTTCTACGACACATTATAACCCGATTATTGCGTGGAAGTCTACTTCTACGACATATTCGTTTATACAAGTTTATCATTTTACGCAGCGTTACAACCCTATGTACAACTTAGAAAATATCGAATTCGTGTGATTTATAGATGTACATCCAGTCAATGTTGACGCTGTGTCAACCATTATAGGGGTATTGCCAACTCTGAGCGCACTATAGAAAAAGACCTGTATCGACACCCTTATCGAAGCTCAATCGTCAAAATTGATAATATGATGATAAAACACTTACTCCATATGGCTTTTTGAATCATTGTGGTTCAAAATTGTACCATAATATATTTACATCGTTACCTATCGAAAAAATAGCTAAAATGCAGATAAACAAAGGGATTTATGAAGAATTGCTTTGCATCGCGACTTCAATCGTAGGTATCGAGAAATAATGTGCAAAAAAGCTTGATGCCTCAAGGGATATTTAAGTTTTTATAAATAAAATTGTTCAAAATCTAGTTTCGAAATACCCTTTATTTATCTATGTTTTTAAAAACAGCAAATCTCTATCGTGAATCGTAACAAGAATCGCGGAGTGGAAGTGTTATTTTCATGTTTTTTCACTCTATCAAGTTGGTTCATGTATATAATAGAAGAAACTCAACTTAACTTCTCTAACCTCACGCACAGTCATTTCATCCACTGTCTTCCATTCACCAGTTGAAGGGATGGTATGCTCCTGATGATTAACAAACTCCAGACGGTCAATTGATTCAGGCAGGAGAGCATTTCAAATATTTTTCTGACTGGCAGTTGCGACGTCGCATTCCCGAATTGTTCAAATGCTTTAATCATTCTTTGTGCTGTTCTGGGAGTAAAATCGACTGTCTTTAGCCACTTCTCCCACTCATCATGTACCAAGTCATTCTCTTTCACATGCTTCAATCGTCGCCCAATCTCAAATAACGACTGCCCAGCAATTTGCTTTTAGCTTATAGAAGATGAAAACAGCGCTGGATGGTATGCAAAATGGGAAGCAGTGAGATAAAACTCCTTGCTTCCCATTATGCTTATTTGGCGAATAAATGTTCTTTCAACCACTGCCTATAAAACTGCAGTTGCTCCTTCGTGTGAAAAATGTCATCATATTTTTGATTATTCTCTCCATATCTAGCACTGGAGAAAGAAACAGGCATTGTTTAAGTGGGAAATTATTATAAGCAAGCAAACTAAAATACGCACCCATGCTACAAGCGAAGATACTGATGTCATCCGATTGCTTTTGTGTGTAACGCATGATTATGTCAAGATCATGAACACAATTTTGAACTTTACAGGCGTATGCTTCTTCTTTGCGGTCACCATGTTCAGGCAAATCAAAACTAATGACTTGATACCCTTGTACCGTTGCTTCTTCAGCAAATATAACGATCGCATCATCTGCCTTGTTTGACATATTACCGTGGATAGCTATAAATATCTTATCTGATTTACCACCCCACAAAATTGCCGGGATACCCTCTATTTTCAATTCTTGTTTTATCATTACTTTATCCTCGCTTAAAACAGCCAGTTGTATGTTGTCTCCCTGTTCAAAATGTTCTTTGCGATTCCACTGCTCCAAATTTATTTTGTTAGAATTCATGATTATCCTCCTAAAAGTAGTAGTATGTGTTTTTAACTTTTAGGAGCTGTCTTGTCTGTCAGTACCATACTTTCACCCGATTCCGAATTTTTTTAATTGAGTACTATACCATATGATATTACAATGGTAAGAAAAACCAAACCGCAAATAGCCCCACAGGAGGATGTTAGCACCCAAAAATTACATGATTGCAACTCTCTATCATCAAATTCAATACCGACCATTTTATCTGTGGTAACACCTATCGCTGTGTCTGGGCTTTGCGTGAGTATCTTACCCGTAACTGTTAATATGAGAATAGCTGAAGCTGGAACTCTGCCTTTCTACATTATGTCATAACCCTTGATATCACTGAGTTTAACGCTATGTTAAATGTTCACCTCTCAACAAAGTACTTATTGGTCATATACCATGCTTTTCCTTTATTCGTATTAACCATACCCTTCTTGCTATCCATAAATACAATCTCACCACATTCTTTACATCCCCATTTATTCATTTTGTACACTGACTCTTCTATATAAGAAGCCCCACATTTACACTCTACCTGAATCAATACCTTGTGCTGGCTATATGCATCCGCTAACTGTTCACTGGCCTTACTCGCTACTGTTGGTTGCTGTATTGCTGCTACATATTCCCTTTGCTCGGAAAATTCATTATGTACTTTAAAATCTGCAACAAGCTCAGGATTCAATCCGAAGTATTCTTTACCAACTGTGGTTACATATTTACTCCCAACACGATAAGATTCTATCCAGTCTTGTATTTGTTTGGTGGATAGGTTTACACTTCCTTTGATGCCGCTGTTTAGCGTGTAGGTCATAGTATAATACTGGTTTAGATTCATATATGAAGCTGCTCCTTTAATACTACGTATTGATTTTCTTTGAATAAATCTTCTTATTGAGTATGTCTTCTTGTTTCTTTAATATCTTGAATCCATCCCTAGAATAAATGTCTGGTTTATCAGACAATACAATATAACCCTCATCAGTAGTTTTTAATAAGTAAAGCTCAATATCTATGCCGTTTATGTTATCTGTGAAATAGTATACTCTTCCTATCTTCTTTGCTACAAAATATAAAGACACATAAGCAATTAAGCATAATAAAAAACTAAGAATTGCAGATCCTAATATTATAACCTTCAAATCTTTTATAGTTTTGATGTCCCCAGTAAAAAAACTCATGATGACAATTAGTGTAGCAGTAGCAGCGACAGTTAGAGCAATTGACAGTGGTGTTACCATATATTTTTTGTTGCTCTTATACAATAGCTTTTCAAGAGGAGTTGAGTTAATTAACGCAATTCCTTTGAAAATTAGTAAGGCGAGCGCGACTACAGATCCAGCCCCGACTAAAGGTAAATATTTAGTTATAATTTCCATATCTTATCCTCCATTATCTAGATTTCTTTATTCACCTAATAAAATCATCGTTTTCCCAAATTATTTATGTTTTCTTGGTCTATATGCTTTACTCATCTCATAACTATCAAATTTTTCGTGAATAAATCATCGGTGTGGAGATCTAAATTTACAAGTTGACAATTCTTCTATAGTTAAAATCCTTTGAGCTATATCTGACAGATCTCCGATGTTTACTTTTAATGGTTGTTCACTTTGAACATTATCCAATACAAATCTATATTCAAGTTGATGGGAAAAAGTATTATGTTTATAAAAGAACAACTTAGGATCAAATTTAATGTGTGCTTGAAATCTTTCTGCTAGTGAATTTTCATCATGATAAATAACTGAACCATGAAAAAACTTGTAGTTTTGTTTCTGGAAGCTCTCAGAAATACGATCACTAAAATCTCTATAGTTTATTATAAGGGCGTATTCCCCAAATTCTCCCCTCATTTGTTCAAGACTTTCCCTGCTTAAGTTTAGTGAGTAAATACTCTCCACATCGTTAGTCTCAATTAGTTTAAAATGTTTTAGTTGCAACAAACTTAAACAAAATAAAGGCTTGTTCCCCAAAAAATCAAATCTAAAATTTATATCTCCGGTCCCAAACAATACCTCTGTATTTGCATCTCTAATTTCTGCATTTTTTATAATATTCGAAAGTTCAAATTTATCTCCGATGCCTTTTTCCCCAGTTGCTTTTTCTCTCTCAATAAAGTATCTTCCATTGTTCATATATAAGTTACCGTTCTTTATATCATTTAACCAGTCAACATTATTGGAAAATTTCAGGAATACAATTGGAGTATTTTCATTTAATTTGTTATCAGTCATAGTTATTCCACCTTCCCTATAAAATCATCATTCTACATATAAAACTCCCAAGCTAAATCACTTGGGGAGTAATATCTTGTTGGTCTAACTCCTTAAATTTGTAATACAATTTTATTTCATGTCTATAGTAAAATCGCCAAAAATAGCTATCACTTTAGCAAAAGCAAAATGAGTTGCAAACCTGGTTCTGTCTTCTTTTGGTAGTTGTTTATACCTTTGAGTTATACTTTTAGTGCAACCTGCATGAATATCACCAAATTGGTCAACAGCTATAAATACCCCGGGAACATCGTGTAGTTTTATGTGGTATCCATTGCTTGTAATCCATATATCCACTTCAATTCTTTTAATCTATTTAGGTTGTTTTCTTTGAGAATTTTATAAATAAATTCATTGTCATTAATGAGATTTTCCAATAAAATCACTTTCTCCGTAGTTAAATGAAGTTTCCTATTTACGACCAGCGCGAGACTGAGACAATACAGATCCAGCTAGTGATTTTGCTATTTTGCTTGAAGACTTGCTTTTTAACACGGAAGAAGCTTTAGAAGACATTTGTTTAGACGACACTTTACGAGTGCTAGATTTAGCCATTGTAAACACCTCCCTTATATGAAATAATTGGTACTTCTTATCTTATTACACCATATGTAGACTGTCAATAATGATTATTATACTACATGTTGTGATTCTTTATTTATATATGGGAATTGCGTCTGCTCTAGTAGTAACAAAAAAACGCCTTTCGTTAGGCGCTTAAACTTGCTAAATGTGATTGATCCTTTGACTCTTATTCATTCATAGTCTTCATTTCATTCATATTGAGAAGGAAATGGAATTTCGAGTAATTTGTCTATTTTATCTGTAAGATCATTTCTTGTATGTGCAACTGTAAAAGAATTTAGGACTTCAAAATCAGAATCTATTGCACCAAGCGCTTCATTGACTTCTGCATCATCATGTAAGGAACTGTCAATGTTTACTTTGAGCAATTCGTAATAAGTGCTGCGCTTGACTTCTTATACATAGTTTGTGATTGTAGTCTCCGTTGATGTGTCAATATTGTCGAATTCAGTCACCAGCTTATCCAAATCTTCAATTATAAATTTCATATCAGTTGGTGTTACTGAAACCCCTGCACTAAGGCGTTCTTTTCTAATCGTATACAACTCATCTTTAAAATTCCGAGCTTTTTCTATTGATTTGATTTCAGCTTTTATTGAGTCAATCCTATCTCTAATTTCAGAAGATTCTTTTTTCTCAAGAGCTTTTTCATAAACTTCTAGAGCATCATCCATTTTATCCTCTTTATAATATTGATCGGCTCTATCTGTCAAACTTGTTACTTCACTTTGAAGCTCCTCCTCTTTATTTACACAGCCGCTAAAGAGTGCTACCAATATTACAACCATAGCAATAATTAGTATTTTGTGATTTTTCATTATTGTTGCCCTCCAACATTTTCCTTTAGCTTACCACGCCTATAGTTATAGGTCCATAGTAATGATAATGCACCTATCGCTAGGCGTTTTAGACTAATATTCAAAGGAGGGATTTCAACCAAATCCATCTTACATAGCCTTTCTGTCACACTGAGCTAATGTTTTGAGACTAATTAATTGACCATCCCAAGTTTGCAGGAAGAGCTTCCCTTTAATGAGTCGTCCGCATTTATACATTTGTTATCGCTCCTTGTTGATTAAATGTATTGCTACATTATTGTTCTTATTCCAGTGCTGTGTATCCTGTTACGATACGATGTTACAATGAAATAGTAATTTTACATTGATTGCAATTCTTCAATTTCCTTCTGTTTCTTTTCAATTTCTAAGTCAATTAATGCATGATTAACAACAAGCTTAAATGATTCAGCAATGCTACTATTAAGCAAATTAAGTTCAGGACTGTTTACAGGCTTGTCTCTTGTCTATTACATCAACGAGTGGGTTAAACGTTTTTCCTTCGTATCTGCTGGCAACTTGGAACATGTAGACAAGTAACATAGCTGCACCATTATGTTCTTTTATGAATTTTTCATATAATGATTGATGCAAATTATTATCCATAACGACACCTCATTAATGTTACTAATTATTTGTTATATGATTTAACAGGACAGGATATGATCTATAATGAATATGTAATTGCAACCTATCCTGCTATGTATTGTTGAATTAGATGGATAATGCCACAATTAGCGATGAAGAATATCTACATTGTTTGAAGTAGGCGTCATAGATACGTTCTGGATCGTCAGTTTTAAAACGTCTAATCTTGACCGCCTTCATCGGTTCTTGAAACAACTTTTCCAATGCAGATTGTTTATCGCAATAATAATCGTAAACGAAAGTCGCTTTGTCGGTGTAGCTGTGTCTGTCGATGTCCTCTTTTCTCATTTTAGCAACCAATGATAATTCAGGTACGCTACCGCTAGTTTCAAACAGCAATCGTTCAACAAAACTCATTTAGTCGATCAATCGTTTTAAGGTGAAATTTCATCAAGTCAATAATGATCGTTGCTTCAGGTGAAATTTCGAGGAAGTAGCAGAGCTTTTCAATTGTTAGGTCAGAGTGGTACGGAATTTCCGTAGTGGTCGTGACAATCACTTGTCTATTAGTTGTGGGCATATATTGTATCTTCTCCATTCGGTTTATAGTTGTGTCACGTGACACATTAGAAGCCTGAAGCAATCCCTCGCGCTTCGTCTTCAGTACGTTCAATAGCCTGAATAAACGACAGCGAAGGTTCCTCACGTTTGTACTGGATAGCCTTCAAACATGTACCTCCAGCCGCACTCCATTCCCAATACGTAATGATATCAATAGCTTAGTAAATCAAAAGCTTACATTGGTAATTTTTTAACACCTCTCTCGTAGCAACATTTAGTATATTCGAAGAATCTTATTGAAAATTTTAACAATACCCTCCCCCTCTTCCGACCTATATAGTATAGTTATAGAAGAAAAATTATTCCAAAATGTAGTCTTTTCTTGTCTTTATACACCTGAACAAGACAAGCATAGGTATTAAGAGGGGGGACCTAATGACTACCAACGATAATACGTTAAAAACTCTTGGTTTTATATATCAAACTTACATTGGCTTAATTAAATGTCTAGAAATGAATTCAAATGAGAAAATTGTCATAGAGCATCTTGGAGATGTCACAAAGATATCTACATCTACATCTTCGCAACAAATTGAGGTTAAGCATCATTTAGATGAGACTACTCTATCCGATAGGAGCCAGGAAATTTGGAATACCGTTTGGAATTGGTACAACAACTCGAATAAATATATAAAAATTGATGAAATGATACTTTTTACAACAGCCAAACTATCTCAAAAATCAATTTTTCGTGAATGGCATTCTATTGACCTTGATAAAAGATATCTTGTGTTCAAAGCTATTGGCGAAAACAAAAAAACGAATGAACAAAAGTTCAGAAAATTGTATGATAAAATTTTTTCCCCTGAACACGATCCAGAGAAACTAAAATGTATTCTAGGTCGGTTTAAAATTCTTTCTGAACAACAAACCATAAAAACAATTATTAATCAGTACTACAAAACCACATTTAGATTTCTAGGTAATGAGAAACAAATGGAGGAGTTTGTATCTGCTCTAATAGGTGTTTTACTTACACTCCCGATACATCAAAAGCGATGGGAGATCACGTATGAGGACTTTAATACCCTTTTTAAAAATTATGCCAAAAGATTTACAGATAGTTCTGAAACGCCACTACAACTTTCCTTCGAGGATTATGAACCAAACATTTCTGAACAGCAAGAATTAATCAAAAAGCACTTTGTTTCAGAGATACAAAGGATAGATTTATCTGATGAAGTAACAGATGCCATAAATGATTACTGTAGGGCAAATAAAACTGTAATTAAATATTTTGAAAATAATATAGTAAAATCTAAGGATTTAAAAGATTACAGAAAACAATTACAAAAAACATTGTCTACTAGTAAAAAATTATCAAAGCTTAATTGCAAGAATGATACCAAAAGGATTTTAACAGAGTCGCAAAAGTTGTACTTAGAATCAATGAAGATGGAAGCACGCAAAATAAATGGTGTAAGTAATAATCGAGATTTCTTTCAAAGAGGCGTTATTCACAGCATAGTAGATAACAAACAATTAACATGGCATATAGGTGATGACTAATGAACATACAACACATTGAA
Organism: Paenibacillus sp. JJ1683; assembly: GCF_053006485.1. NCBI lineage: Bacteria > Bacillati > Bacillota > Bacilli > Caryophanales > Paenibacillaceae > Paenibacillus > Paenibacillus sp. JJ1683. The sequence goes on along the minus strand of NZ_CM129820.1, from coordinate 1,806,323 downwards.
ACTTTAATGTACAACCCATTTTTTTTAAGCAAAATAGTTCAAGCATTCCTAACGGGTTATAACAAAGAAGTCGACTTAAAGAAAATCTTTTACGTACTACCTATTGTAATGTATAAAGAATCCAGAGATAGATTAAATACAGCAAGATCAAATAGTACTTTATATTCCATCTTCTCAAAGGAAGTTCAGTTTAACGACTATAATTTAAAATTAAATTCGAAATTTAGTTTGAGCCAAGTCGCGGATTTATTTGAGGAATATATCGATGCTACCAAAAAAAGCATTATCATTCTGGGAAGTCAAAGGAAGATTAAATTTAAGACAAAGATTATTTTATTAGATAAACTTGATTTCAAAGGGATACCTGTTTCTGTCAGAGAATACTTCAAAAGTGCACATTATTTAGGTGTAATACTTAGGAATGTTGAAATAACCGAATTAGAAAACTTTTTAGAACTTAAAATAGAAGCGTAGGTGCTATTATGAAGAGCAGAATAGAAGCAATTATTATACTAAATAACGAAGAAGAAAAACGCTTTGTCGATTTAAACGAGGGAATGAATATCATCTCTGGAGAATCTAAAACAGGGAAAAGTGCTCTAGTTGAAATTATTGATTATTGCTTTTGTAGTTCCCGATCAACCATTCCAAAGGGTAAAATCACGGACTTTGCAAGTATTTTTTCTTTGATCCTCGTTATTGATTCAAAAAGATATATTTTAGCAAGAAAAAATACTTATTTAGAGAAAAAGCGAATGTTTTTTTCACCGATACCTAGTGAAGTAACTTGTTTTACACTAACTAAATCTTATTTAAATGATGAGAAATTTCTAGATTACAAGATTGTACAGAAGCAATTAGAAAAAACTTTAAATCTTCGAGTTTCAAATGTTAAAGATAATGCTGAGGAAACTAAAGAATCGGCTTCCCTAAGACACATGACGTCATACATGTTTCAACACCAAAATTTAATGGCTAGTAAATTCGCACTTTTTTATAGATTTGATGACTATCAGAAGAAAAAGGATGTAATACAACAGTTCCCCATTTTTGCTGGTATCGTCGGCCAAGAGTACTACTCTACTCTTATGCTCTTAAACACATACAAAAAAGAATTAAAGAAAATTCAAAACAATCTAGTAAGTGATCAGAGAATTAAAGCTGATGCTTTAAATAATCTTTTGCCAAAAGTGAAAAATTATCATGCGTTAATTGGAATTGACTTTAAGACAAAACCTACTTTAGAAGAGCTGATTAATATAGCGAACAATTTACCTACTCTTAATGAGAACTCATATACCTCAGATCAAATCGTATCACGTTATGAGGAAATCAATAGTGAAATAGAGGATCTTAGAGCACAAGAGCAACTGTTTAAAAGCAGATTGATTAAACTAGAATCGGCAGCGGACAACAGTAGTGACTATATTTCTTCATTAGAAACATTAAAATATAAATCCGAACTATCTATGCACAATGAAATTGAGTTTGCCTGTCCTTTATGCGGTTCAGAATGCAATGATCTACACGAAATCACACAAGAAGTTGAAAAAGCTTCTTTATGGCTTACAGATGAGATCAGTTTAATTACAACAAGTACAGATCAGTTTTCTGAAGAAAGAAGGAAAATTGCTGAAGAAATGGATCGAGTTATAAAAAAAATTAAGAGCTTATGGGCACAAAAAAGAAATATAGAAAGAAATTATTTGTCCCAGAGTAATCGATTTGGCTTAGAGAAAAAATTGGAATACTGTAGATTAGAAATTCAAATTTATATTGAGACAATTGATAAGGGGCTTTTTAATAATCTGGATAAAGAACTTGAAGAAATTCAAATAAAAATTGATGAATGTAATAATAAACTTGCTCAATTTAATTTTGATGCAGAGAAGAAAATAGCACTCAAAAGAATTAATCAGAATATGAACAGACTAAAAAGTGAACTTGATTTTGAAGAAGAATTTAAACAGTATAATTTAACATTTAATTTAGAGGAATTTGAACTTGCACTTGAAGGTAAATACGGAGAAAGAGTTAGCCTAAGTGAAATGGGAAGCGGTGCTAACTGGGTATCATGCCACATTGCACTTTTTTTAAGTCTTCTGCGCTATTTTACTTCTCAAAAAAATAAATCGCCTATGCCTCTAATTATGTTTTTTGATCAACCAAGCCAAGTTTACTTTCCACAAGATATTACAGAAAGTGATAGCAAAAAGTCTACGCAAGAAATTGAAAATGACAAACTCGCTGTTACAAAAATGTACAAAGTTATGTTCGATGAAATTGAACAAATTTATATAGATACTGAGATAAAACCTCAATTGATCGTAGTTGACCATGTAGATTCTTCCTCCATGCAGACTCAAAATGAGCGTACAAAATTTGAGCAATCAACACGGAGAACCTGGCGAAATGGTAAAGCACTTATATAACACACAAGAAACTCCGTAAAGCTCGGAGTTTTTGTGTTCTTCCCAACTATGCTAAGCTTCTCCAGTACTGATTTTGATTAAGTAATAACAACCAGCAGTAGTTTACACTAAGTTAAACTTAGGCTTTTCTTATTATGTGAAAACCTTTGATATTAAAGTAAAGATAAAGTATAAAAAGAATATTTTTAATGAATTCCAAGAAGTCAGGAATTCTTCATTATGAAGAAATCACCCTTTGAAATTCGACTTCTTGTATTTGATCTTTTATATAAACAACATCTTTTCAGTAGAATTATTGATCCTTTGCTGCATTGACCGTTGGGCAATGTTCTAGTATTTATTCTCCCTTTCTTCCAATATCGTGATACAGTCCAAACTGCTCAAATGAGTCAATGTTATCGTCTTTAGATACAGTAAAATCTAATTACCATCAATATGGGAGCAACGCATACCTTCCGAGACGCTCTCAACGTCGTTTTTAAGGAGGTTATTTGTATCGTTAGGAGGTATTATAATCAAGCATTCGAGAAATCGGGCTGTAATAAGGTAATAGCACCTCGAATTAACTCCAAGAACCATTTAACTGTACCCGTAACTCCTTCAGGAAAATTATCACTGATTTCAGGATGCACAATGCCATACAACAATCTAAAAAACAAAAAGAGCAAGAATAATAATAGATGGAATTTTCTGTATATCAAAAATCAATTATGTTTTTCACCCACTTGTTGATTTGTTAATTTCTCCTTTTATTACACAGGAATAGGATACACAGTCACATGCTTGTCTCCCTTCAAAAGGTCACAAATGCGGTCACAAAATTCAGTCATTTATAAGATTTTAATAGAATGTATCAGTACAGATCAGTAAATCGAAAATTGCTATGAAAGCTTGTCCCGTTTGACTTTACGGCTTAACCAGCGAAAAATTTTACTACCCCAAATTCGGTACATCTTAGACGCACCACACATGATGTAACCACGGGAGTTGGAGATCGTCAACAGCGTTGTTTTAGGCAGTTTGACCTCGACTCCGATAAATGTATGCTCACCCACTTGAATGGGTTCCATGTGTATCATGGTTATTACATGCACCTCCTCTTTGTTCATCCGGGATATTTTATGCGGCATTTGCAGGTGGGTGTGGACACCCGTGGATACATTCAAAATTTTAGGAGGATGATGTATGTACAGCAAAAAAGGCGATATTAAAAAGACTAGACGAATCGTTCCATCTAGTCTCTATGATCATCGTTAATGTTCTGGAGTTATGCTTTATTCACACTTCTTTAAATACTGTGGGGGTACAAAGTCGGCAAGCCAAACTCCATGGTTGGCTTTATAAAACTTCACTTGATTAGCTAATGCCTTTGCTGTGTCGACTTCGAGGATCACGAGTTCTCCACGTCTTTTGCCTGCTAAAATTGCAAACTCAAGCGATTCAGACAGATGTACATACTTTCTCCCCATCGGCTTAATTCCTTCGGTGAAAATGTTATGGATTACCTTTGTGTTTGTACCATGATAGAGAATCGTTGGTGGAGTAGCTTCCTCATAATTTAATCTGCCTGCACTGTGCCCATAATTAGCTCTTATGTACCCATTAACCATTTCATATCTTTGTTTTGGACAATGGCTTACTACTTGTTCGATATCCGACTCACTGACCTCAGACCATCTATTCTCTGATCTTATTCCTTGAATCAGGTCTTGAACGTCACAATAACCCTCATGGTCCAGCTCAAGACCAAACTGTTCTGGTGTATGCCTAAGAATCTTACTCATAAATTTACTGAGGCTCTCTTCTTGTTTTGATGTTAACATGATGTACTCCTTCTAATAAAATATTTATTTATATATTGATCTGGAATTTTAGATATAGCTTTCCATCCTTTAAATAGTCCACCATGATTGAAAGTATTGAGCATTTCACCGAATTGAGGGATCACGAGTTGAAAGTTTCTTCGTTTAACTAACTGTGTAATTGAAGATTCTCCTTTTTAACATCGTCTCTTAATTCTAGGGTAAATGAGAATTTTCCTCTTTATCAGATGGATTGCTATGAAAAAAAGCCTACTCTCATTTTATTATCAAAGGAGCAAGCTAGGTTCATATTATTGAATTACTTTATGATTCAAATGTCATCTTATCGGGAAATATCCCCCCTTCTTTAACGAAGCAACGTGCCATCCTCTGTGCAGCCCTATCAAAATAAAATTTATTTGAATGGCTCGGATCTGGTAAAGGTTCAATTTCAGAGAATAACTTAGTCTCTTTGTTCAATTGAATTTTCCCCATAATGTGTTCATTAGGGCCATATCTATAAATAACTACATTCTCATCTTCATGTTCTTTTAAAAAGTAAAACAAATGCTCCCATTATAAAATCTCCCCTACTCTATTTCCCATGGACGACCCGACCTTACCGCAGCTTTATGAGCAGTCTCATAGTCTGTTTTAAATATACCCTCAAATCTGGATTCAAACAATTCATGGTTAAGCAAATCCATATCTTTTTCTGTTTGTAATCCTTTTTTGTAATCTGTCCCATACTTGAGCTATTTCGTAATCAGAGTTATCACATATACCGTAGGCACTTTGATAGACCGACTATAAGCAGAATATGAAGCGATAACGGATATAGCAGGGAGTTCCAACATATGGTAGTATAGAAGATAGTATACAAAGAATAGATTTCATGTGATTTCTAATAGAAAAGTTCATCATTGGAAGGAGCAACTAAATGGAACCTAATTTTAAACTTAAGAATCTAAATGGTGAGGAAGTAACCATTTTTGAATTGCAAGAAGCAATGGGAAAAGGGGAGGTTACTTCTAGGGAACTTGTTATGTACTACATGTATCGTATTGCAACACACGACCAGAGTGGCCAAAATATAAATTCTATAATGGAAATCAACCCAGATGCGATTTTTATTGCAGAAGCCCTAGACAAAGAAAGAAAAACAAGAGGAATTAGAGGGTATTTACATGGTATACCTGTTTTGTTGAAAGAAAACATTGAAACAAAGGACAAAATGCGGACGAGTGCAGGAGCGTTGGCACTGGAAAACAACATTAGCGAAACTGATGCCTTTCTTGTAAAAAAACTTAGAGAAGCTGGAGCCATTATCCTTGGAAAAACAAACATGACTGAATTGGCAAACGGCGTATCCTCAAAAATGTGGGCAGGTTACAGTTCTAAAGGCGGACAAGTATTAAATCCATACGGTGACTTTTTCGTGGGTGGGTCAAGCACTGGTTCTGCTGTAGCTGTGGCGTCAAATTTTACAAGTGTTGCAGTTGGTACGGAAACTTCAGCATCAATTTTAAGTCCAGCTATTCAAAACTCGATTGTTGGTATAAAGCCTACAGTTGGGCTTATAAGTCGTACAGGTATAATACCTTATTCCTATTCTCAAGATACCGCTGGAGCAATTGCAAGGACCGTATCAGATGCGTCAATCTTACTTAGTGTACTTGCAGGTAAAGACGATAATGACCCTGCTACATGGAAAAATGATGATACGATTGACTATTCAACTTACTTAGACAAGAATGGCTTAGAAGGGGCGAAAATTGGGGTTTATAGAGATGTACCATTAGAGCAATTTCGTGACCCTGACGAATATGATAAAATATTATTTAATAATACTGTAGAGGAACTAACAAATGCGGGAGCAATCGTCATTGAAGACATTGAAATGCCAGCCTTCGATAGGAAATGGAATTGGAACAAGCTGAATAACGAATTTAAGCATGGTCTTGATAACTATCTCCGAAACCTTCCACAAAGTATGCCTGTACATACATTTAGTGAATTGGTTGAGTGGAACGAAAAAAACTCCGAGAAGGCTTTGAAATATGGACAAGATTTACTGAAGAACCGTCAACATTTAGTGAATCCATTGAAGAATCCGAACTATATATTAGAGTCTTTAACTGATTTATATTATTCCCAGAATGAAGGCATAGATTATACCATAGCGAAATACGGATTGGATGCAATTATGTTTCCATCATATGTGGGAGCAGAAATTTGTGCAAGGGCAGGGTATCCATCAGTAGCTGTTCCCGCTGGCTTCAAAGACAACGGCAGACCATTTGGAGTTACGTTTGCAGGAAAGGCATTTAGTGAACCTATGCTAATTCGTATAGCATTTGCATATGAACAACGAACAAAACATAGAAAAAAGCCGTTACTCAGTTATAAGTAAAAGAGAAGTTCCATGCAAAGAAACCACTCCATTGTAAGGAGTGGCTTTGTCTTTATATAGAGGTATATTTTGTGGTCAAATTGTACTTTGTGTTTAAATACACTACGGTACGGTGAACCGTATCATATATTCAAATATCATGGCTACGCCATACTGCCCGTTAGCTTAATACCAGCAGCCAGTCTACAACTTTGTTTTCTTGGTCTAAAACTTTATTTTCACCGGACATCAAGTTGTAACGACATCGTTACATTGGACAATTCTGTCCAGCGAAGAATAAAAGTGAGACATCACAATTTCGTACCTTCCTAAGTGAAGGAGTATTTCGCGAAGCAAGTAAAATAGCAGGGTGGACAGAATTGTCCAGCGAGGTATCGTGTCACTTGGTGACATATATATATAGTGACAACAATACAATTTGGTTTGCCCTACTTTGAACCTCCTACGTTTAACTTAGCAGCCTAATACTGAAATTGTTTAAGTATTTGGCGACAGGGAAGAACACCAAGAAGGTTCCCCGAAATTTCCCTAGAAGCTTCCCAATGACGCATTTGGATACAAAAAAATCCAGTCACCGTCAATATGTGGACAACTGGATGGTAAAATTGGTGTTTTATATGGAGTACTGAAGATAATATAGAATAATTCACCTTTATTTTAAGAAGAAAGAATCCAGCAAAATAAAGATTTTAGTGAGTAACAAGTTAACAAATAAAACCTCCTCAAATATATAAAGATACTCAAGGAGGTTTTATACAGTTTTAAATATTAATAAGTAACCCATCCTGCATAAGTGACTGTCCAAGTGTAACCTGTTTGTCCATCGACTGAACTCAGCGTTAATGTTCCACGATATGGATCTACGTTATAACTAGCGGTTGTTGGAATGTCTCCAAGGGTAGGGAACTGAGATTTTGGTAAAACTATTTGCCAAGTAATATATTTAGTAGCAGCAGGAGCTACTGCACTTTCTGTTGATACATTGCTCGAATTTGATGTTACTGCTGTTGCAGCAAAAGATGTTGATCCAAGAGTGAAACACGCTACAACAGTCAACAGGCCAACTAAAAGTTTCTTTTTCATCTCTATCATCCTCTCATATTTGGGATACACGTTTATCATAGTGATTTTTTTACCATAAGTAAACAATATATTGAAATAAATGTTAATATCGATGAACATTCTGTGAACAGTCATTTAAATTTAAAATATATCGTGTGTAAAATTGATACTTCACATGAACTTGGAATGAATTAAACATATATTGTCCTTTGTACGCTCTCACATTCGTTTTAAGGCAGTTATTCACGTTATAAACAGGGAAGTCTCAAAATCCCCGTAACTTTAATCAGTGTTGGCTTAATGCTCTCCTTTGAGCTTATCTTGTTTACTATTCTCTCCTGCTGATATTCATAATCTTTTAAGATCATTTCATAATTCATAGTTGTAGTTTTTTTTCTCTAGAATAAATTTCCCAGAACCACTGTTACGAAGAATGCTATATCATTCGATCATTTTGTCCATATACATATATCTTCTTTTTAATAGATTTTTTATTCAACTCAAACAACCATTTGAGCAGACCTCACAGAAGTAAAATGCACAGTCACATGCTTGTTCCCCTTAAAAAGGTCACAAATGCGGTCACAAAATTCAGTCATTTATAAGATTTTAATAGAATAAATCAGTACAGATCAGTAAATGAAAATTGCTATGAAAGCTTGTCCCGTTTGACTTTACGGCTTAAAAAGCGAAAAATTTCACTATTCCAAATTCGGTACATCTTAGACACACCACACATGATGTAACCACGGAAGTTGGAGTCGTCAACAGCGTTGTTTTAGGCAGTTTGACCTCGACTCCGATAATGTATGCTCACCCACTTGAATGGGTTCCATGTGTATCATGGTTATTACATGCACCTCCTCTTTGTTCATCCGGGTTATTTTATGCGGCATTTGCAGGCGGGTGTGGACACCCGTAGATACATTCAAAATTTTAGGCGGATCATGTATGTACAGCAAAACAGGCGATATCAAAAAGACTAGACGAATCGTTCCATCTAGTCTCTATGATCATCGTTAATGTTCTGGAGTTATGCTTTATTCAAGCTTCTTTAAATACTGTGGTGGCACCAAATCGGCAAGCCAAACACCATGGTTGGCTTTATAAAACTTCACTTGATTAGCTAATGCCTTTGCTGTGTCGACTTCGAGGATCAATAGTTCCCCACGTCTTTTGCCTGCTAAAATTGCAAACTCAAGGGATTCAGACAGATGTACATACTTTCTGCCCATTGGCTTAATTCCTTCAGCGAAAATGTTATGAATTACCTTTGTGTTTGTACCATGATAGAGGATCGTTGGTGGAATAGCTTCCTTATAATTCAATCTGCCTGCACTGTGCCCGTAATTAGCTCTTATGTACCCATTAACCATCTCATATCTTTGTTTTGGACAATGGCTTACTACTTGCTCGATATCCGACTCACTGACATGAGACCATCTGTTCTCTGATCTTATTCCTTGCATCAGGTCTTGAATGTCACAATAACCCTCATGGTCTAGCTCAAGACCAAACTGTTCTGGTGTATGCCTCAGAATCTTACTCATAAATTTACTAAGGCTCTCTTCTTGTTTTGATGTTAGCATTGTATACTCCTTTAATAAAATATTTGTCTATCTATAATAACCTATCCAATGATACATAGCGCCTTGTGAAGTAAAGCCCCAAACCTCCGATAAGGAAAGATGTAGCTCCAATTAAAAAACCTCTTAGACTGTATCTGTTATAAGCCTCCAATATTTTTGCAAGTCCCAGCCCACAATGAAAATAACTGAAAATACCTCTTATCAAATCCATGATAAAAAATTTCCGATTCTTAAATCCCTCCTCTCTCTAATAGTTGTCCGATGAAAATAAAGATTTAGACTGGATTTGTTGCTCCTAAGCTGATTCTGAATTGCTAAATCGTCAGACTTGGAATAATAAGTTTTAGACTGACCCAAATATAAAACCAGCGGCAGTCAAGGACCTGAAAATAAAGTCCTAGACTGCCGCTGGTTTATTGAACTAACGTTCTCTGTTAGCGTAACAAGTGGTGTAAAATTATTTCATGCGATAAGACTGGCTGTTTTGATAAATTTTATTTGATACAAGATGAGGTTCTTGTCATCCGCCGTACCGATCCAGCTAGTCGCGCTGCCACGCCTCGAAGGACTTGCCACTTATACTCTGCAGCGGCTTGCCACTAGGGAGCGAGAACAGCCACCCCCGTTGATATCTACAACCGTTTCGGTGCTACCGATCGGCTTGTCGTCAGTAAGAAATACCGAGGTCGATAAATTCTCCCTGAATCGCTAGGCTTCCAATCGCCTTAAATCGTTCCACCTCTATGGTTTTGCCGAAATAATTGGCTGGATCAACGTCTTCCATCAGTTCCATTCGACCATATCTGGCGTACGGGTCAGCACTTTCCGATGCGACTGTCGAGAATCCTCTCTATCGCTGGATATTCCTCGAATCTTCGTTCGATGAAACGTTGAATAACCGCCCCGTAAAGGGGCGGTTTTCTTATGCTTGCATGAATGCTTCTAACGGCTCCAGAGTTGAGAACGTCTTCTTTGCATCCTTCTTCCGTTGTTCATCATAGAGTTTGGTCAACTCTACGAATGATTCAGCTTTAATCTTCGTATAACTCGATTTGGTGTATCTGTTTATGTACGTCTTTTGCCCTTCCTCTTCAACCCACTCGTAAACGACGTCATATTTGCCCCTCAGATTCTTCAAATGAAGTGCCCGGCGCAACACTGCATAGTGTTCTTCAATGGCTTCATCGCATTCTTCCATAATCTTCTCGTATGCGCAGCCAACTCGCATCAGAATCTCTGATGCCCGTTCATCGCCGTATCTCGCGAGAAATTCCTTCAACGAAACCAGCGCATATAGCGTTATTTGTTCCTTGTCATTCGGATTCTTATATTCATAACAGCCTACAACCAAATTGCGGTCGGTCATTTCCTCCTTACTGAATTGCATCTTGAACAAATACTCGAGTGTCTTCTGCTTCATAACGGTTTCCAACATCTGTTCTTTATCAATCTTGATGCCCGTTGTCACCCACGGAAACGGTAGTTGGCCGTTACTTTCACGCGATAAGCTACCCCTAATATTTAAAATCGGTAGACCCGTAGCAATTGCGTACGACCTATTATATCCTTTGCCCACGAATATTTCCTGTTCTTCTCGCATGTGTCCTACCCCTCCTTTTAGTACCAAGTTCCATTCGGCGCGTAGTGCCTCCAGTTGTCTGCGAAGTGAATCTCCGCTCGATTCTAGCGAATTGCGATCCAAATTATCCTCCGCATTTCCCAGTAATTTCCTGGTTAAGCTATAGTTCTCCGTTCGTATTATGAGCTGTGACCTACGCTTACGGGCTTTGCCACTTCACTTCCGCTCTTCCAATCCCGCTCTGTCCATTGTCAGGCAACACTTTTATTTCCATATCTCCAGGCACTTCATGAATCTCCGTTACAATCGGTTCAGACGAACCGAGGAATAAGATCCTATAGTAAACTATTGCATATCCATAAAACTACCGCTTTTTTGTGTTGGTCTCCTATTAGTTCGTCACCGCTGCTTTTCATTAACCCGCGAAGATACTTCTGGGATAAATTGTATCATATGAGAACCATAAGTCCATCTAATGGTGCGTTGTCCTGCCCGTCTGCTAACGCCGGCTGCCAGTCTACAACTTTATTTTTCACGGTCTAATGCTTTGTTTTTCAGTCTAACACTTTATTTTCACAGAACAATAGTCTCATTAGACTATTTTGTTCTTCCCATAATTTTAAGAATGTATCATACTTCATAACATTCACGCACCTTCTGTATACTTTACCCATATCGCTAAGTTAGTAGCCTGACTGAAGACTCTCCTGTTTAAACCCGCCTCTTAATTCTTAGGTGCATGCAAATTATCTTCTTTATCAGATAAATTACTATGAAAAAACTTGCTCCCATTTTATTGTTAAAGGAGCAAGCTTATAGATATTCATTAATCGTTGTGAATTATATTGATTTAGGATTTCTATAGCACCAGTTTGGATCATAAGGTAGAGATGTTAACTTCTGCATATCTTCTAAACTATAAACCCAATCATAATCAGGAATCCAAAAATAATCAGTAGGATTAAGCTTGAGATATTCATATATAAATCGAAAAATCAGCTTTTCAACACCATAGATATCTTCAATACATCCTACTTGGTACAAAGACAAGCTTGAATCTAATCCACTAATATTCTCATCATGTTCATAATTAATTTCGTAATTATCAATTCCGTCAATATAGAATATAAACTGCTGGTTGTTTTCAGCACCCAGTGGGTTATAGGATATATTTAGAGTTGTTGAAAAAAACTGTTCATTTTTATATTTTTTATCATTCTCAAAATATAATCCAGCATCTGCATGAAAGGCAGCTACGATTGCATCTCCTAGTAATTTCTCAGGTGTATATTTTTCTCGTTCTATTAAAATAAAAGCCGAACTCCCCATCACTTAACCACTTTCTTAATTCCTCCAAGGAATTTACAACAGTTACTCCTAGTTTCTTGATATTATCTAATTTTTCTTTGAGATAGATTGCCCAAAGGCTTATCAATATAAAGTATAACTTTCTTCTGTTCTGCATTAAAATAAAACTTATCAGTCGTAATAGTCATGAACATCCTCAATTCAATGAAAAATACTCAATTGAGGATGGTCTAAGCTATTCATTTTTCCAGATAATAGACCCATCTGAAGATGTAATCATGCTAGGGGGGTCGTCATGGAGAGAAATTTCAATAAAGGAGCTTTTTCCTTTTTGCAACCATTTATAGATACTTCCTTCCTCGTTAATCGGCTTAGATACTATTTTTTTGACTTCAATAACCGCAGCATCATATTCAAGGAACCCATGATCATCTTCATCTAAACCATTGTTTGTTTCATAGATGGTGTCCCTAGTACCAACAATTTTTAATCTATTTCCCCAATGAAAAGTTAATTCTTCTTTTGGCACTGAAATAATTGCTTTAATTAAGGAATCATATCCCATATCCTTCTCCTTGGTTTAAGGCTCTTCTCGTCTTTGAATTCAATGGTACCGCTAGTGTTTCGCTATAAATTAACCATTATCCCAATTCCTTATTTCCCTATCCAGGCACGACCATCTTATCATGGATGATATTATTGTTTGCTGTATTCAAAAACTCGTGTCCTTTATTTTTGATTGACCAATTATGCAAAAAAAGCCTACTTTATTTTATTGTTAAGGGAGAAAGCTCAAAAATAAATTATTTTGTAGCATTAATTATCTTTTCAGCGATTAACCGACATTCTTCAATACTTTTATCGAATTCCTTTTTAAAAGATTGAGCGAATACCGAATGAATCTGCTCTGCTAATTCTTCAACAGAGTTTGTTTCCTTACTTTTTTCATGGATTCTACGTATTTCTGAATAATATTCATCTTCTAATAGAGGATATATTTCGACGGGGTTCCATTCATTAATCATTTGTACAATATCATCGTTCATTTCTATACACTCCTACTCTCCAAATAACGATTTTGATAGTGCTTTATATACATCATCATACTTACTCTTAGGAATAACTGTAACAAGTGTCCCATCGTTAGCAACTACAGCAGCACCTTCTTTTGAAAAAAACAAATGCTTACTACCATTATTCTGGGAAAGGGCTTTCCCATTCTCCACCCAAGAATCTGCCATTTCTTTGGTTACGCCTCGCTCCTGCATTCTTTCTAAAGCATGATTAGAAGAATTAGACCAATCTATTTGTGTCCCCGGATTTTCAACTAATGTCCCTGACTTGCCAAAAGTGTCACCAATCTGTGCAGTTTCACCGTTTCCTTGTGTATGAGGTACACTTTCTGCCTTAGCTCCAGAAGAAGGGGTAGATTTTGATGAGCCTCCACCTTCTCCTTTCGCCATCTGCCACAATTCCGCTGAGCTTTTCCCTATTCCACTTGCACCTTTAAATGCGGTGGTACTTCCATGCGCTGCCAAAGCTGCAGATCCAATTAATCCTGGTACTCCAACGATACTTCCAACTCCTGTAGATGAAACAGCAACTGATAATCCTTCTCCACCTAATCCAGCTACTACCTCACCGGCGCCCTGCAATGTCGTAGCTACGTGACCGAGAATTTCGCCTACTTTAGCTGCCATAGGATGATCATAATCCCGTTCTTTATCAGGCAGTATCCCTAAGGTTAAATCTTCTTGAATAGCACCTTTTGCTCCCTGTGCAGTATCCCAGAAAATTTCTCCTTGTAGCTTGCTAGCTTCCAGTTGGGCTTCGGCCTTGGTGATCTCCGCTTTTCCAATCTGTTCAAAAATTTTATGTAACCAACCTTCACCGCTGGATGCTGTTTTGATAGGTACACCATTCCCTGGCACATCTAATACGACTTTTTCCCCATCTACTTGTGTGAAGTTATTTGAAATAAAAATGAGTTCTTGTGCAACCGTAGAAAGTCGTTCAAGCGTTACACTCATGGATTGTCGAGAAACCTGGAATTCCTGAAAAAATCTTTCTCGGGTAGCCCCTGACCAGCCTTGTTGCACAAAATCAATTTGTCCGCTCAAAGAATTCAGCATACGTTCCATTTCATGCTTTCCGTGTAAGAACTGATCAGCCACTTCCATCAATTTGTCAGGTGGAACTAAAATTCTCCCCATTCTACCACGCCCACTTTAATTTTGATGGAAATAATCTTATCAAAAGGGGTGATTTAGGAAAATCCATCTACTATCCTGTTATTTCCTTTTAATCCTTGTGACATTTGAACTGAAATAAACAGATTTATTATGTCTTAAGTATCATACTCCCTTGTTATAAGATACATTTATTAACGTGGCACTATTAGCCCTAAACTTCGCCCCTCAACCATATCCTGCAACTCAGGAATCAGTGTCAGGTGTAGTTTTGAACTTAAAAGCATTTTATTTGCAATTGGAATGGTGGGATCAGCTTACTCTTCCTCTTCGTTAACCGCTTTAATCAGTTCTCCATAGACTGCCTTCGTGTGAGCAGATGCATGTTCTTTAAAATGTGTAAACAACCTCATACATCTGATTGCCTGTATTCTATTATTAGCTTCAGCAGACTTTTCCAAACAGCTGAACAAAAATGTGAACCCATCTGAAAACTTCCCTTTACGCAAATGATAGATTGCCAATCCCCTTGATAAATGAGTAAAACGTTCTGAACTAATTTGTTGAGTATACACGCCTACCTGATTCTGTTCATTCAAAAAAGATTGAATTTCTGTTTTAAACATTTCAAGGATGTGATCTACATTAATATTATATCGATTAGCCGCCTCAATTATATTATCTATTGCAGGGAGTATTTCACCTTTCTCTGAAGAGAAATAAGCAACATAATCAGGGATTACACCTAAGTCGCCTGACATAAGCCTATTCACATAAATATTAGCGGTTGCCCATTCTTTAAATTGATTTTTCCATTCTAGAGTCGTTTCATCTTTCTCTTCTACCCAGCTTAAATCGGCATATTTCTGGATATGTTGGAGCGCTGTCTCATAATCTTTATTAGCATCACAAACTTCAGCACGTATTAAATGCGAAAATGCCCAGTAGACAAATGGAGGGTATAGCGGCTTCTTTGTTTGTTCATTATTTTCATGATGCTGTTGATCAATTTTGTATTGTATTGTAGCTTTATTTCCTAATGCTTTGGCAAACACATCCAATTTATCCCACTTTCGTAGAGAACGATATGTATTCACTAACGCTCTTAGCGCATCAAGCTGATCTATCTCATCTAATCGTTCAACGTAAGGTTCAAATTGAACTGCTGCATCATAGTTTTTCTCTTGATCGTCTCCAATACGAATCGTAAACAATCGATACTGGCAAACCGCCAATCGTTCTGAATACTGATACTTTTCCCCTTCTGACACATTTTCATAAAGGAACGCCGCTGCTTCAGTAAAACCTTTTTTATAAGAATCCTCGGCTACTTCAAAAAGTGAAGGAAGATAAATAGGATTATCTAGCAACATACCTACAACTCTTCGCAAGCAATCAAGTCGTCCTAACTCCACGCATCGGTACAAAAAAGGGCTGATTCTTCGCCAGTTGAGCGGTTCTTCTTCAATACACTCAACAATATAACGTTCATAAAAATAATCTGGTGGTAAATTCATTCCCATAGTGATGCGATCTAGCTGGTGAACAGAAATAGGTCGGTTGCCCGTCACAATGCCACTAACTGTACCTACATTCAAATCAATCATGTGACCAAACTCGGTCATGGTTAAGCTTTTCCGTATCAGATAGGTTTGAACTTCTGCTCTAATCGTAGGTGTGATCTCCATAGATATACCACCCTTTCCTTTTAACGTAGACTCGGAATATGATATATATAGTTAAGCGATGTAATAGATAAATAGTTAGTAAATATTACTTTATCAATCATAATTGTACTGTTTTTAGAACAAAGCCAAACACCCTTTTTAGTTGTTTACAACAGCACACATTATATTTTTGCACTTTTTACATATATTTCTCAAAAGAAAATTTCCTCATATTGCTGGTATACAGCAAAATAGGTAATAAAAAGGCTAGACGGATCATTCCATCTAACCACTTATTAATAGTATATTTTTAGGTTCTACTGTGTCCTATACTGGAGACCTTTTTATTCTCACATTCCTCCGTGTTGTCCAGTGGGCTCATAAATAGACCCTTTGTCTTGATACTGAAGAGGGGGAACTACTACTACTAGTATAAAACTAGTAACTAAAAAAGATAGAATTACTTTACGTCTCATCATTATCCACCTCATTAATTATATTTCTATATGCTGTCTTCGTCTCAGATGCTGCACACTCTTGATAGAACTCATACAGTTTTACACACTTAATTATATACGACTTATTATTGATTGATGTAGATTTTTCCAAACAATTTAACAAAAAAGTAAAGCCATTTACAAAATTACTTTTGTTAAAGTAGTAAACTGCTAATTCATGTGTGAAATGGATATAACGTTCTATAACTAATTGTTGATTGTACGTACCTACACACTCGGGTTTATCCAGCAAAGCTAAAATTTCTGTTTTAAATTGATTTAGAATATGATCAACATTTAAATGAAATCGATTAGCAGCCTCAAGTATGTTATCTAATCCCGAAAGTAATTCTTCTTTCCTTGAAGAAAATAATGTTACATAATCAGCCAGAACACCAATTTCACCAGCATGAAGTTTATTTACATAAGTATTGGCTTTAGACCATTCTTTATATCTCATTTTCCATTCTGAAGTGATTTCATCTGAATCTTTCACCCAACTTAAGTCACCATATTTGTACGTATGCTGAAGTGCCTTCTCATAATCTTTATGAGCCTCACAAACTTCTGCACGAAGCAAATGAGAAAAAGCCCAATACGCAAACAGAGGAAAGCTTGGTTTCTTTGCATTTTCTCTTTTGGATGGATGGCGTTCTTGCTCCAGTTTATATTGAATTTTTGCCTTGTCTCCCAGAGCTTTAGCGAATAATTCTACTTTGTCCCATTTTCGTAACGAACGGTATGTATTCGCCAGATCTTTTAATGCATCTAACTGTTCTATCTCATCTAGTCGATCAACGTATATTTCAAATTGAACGGCTGCTTCATAGTTTTTCTCTTGATTATCTCCTTGCCTAGTATGGAACAAACGGTACTGACACATAGCCAGACGTTCCGAATATTGCTTTTTTTCACTTATAGCCACATTTTCATAAAGTATGGTTGCCGCTTGATACATTTTTTCATGAAATAATTCTTCGGCAAGCTCAAATAAAGATTCTGAATAGCCTAACTTATCCATCAATAAATTAACCACATCATGAATGCAGTCCAATTTATTGAGTCTCGCACAATTATGTATAAAAGGACTCATTCGACGCCAATTCGGATTAGCCTCTGCTAAATACTCAGACACGTAGCGTTCATAGTAATAACCAACGGGATAGCCCATCGCTTGTGTAATTCGGTCTAACTGATCGACTGAAAGTGTGCGATTCCCATTAATAATACTGCTCATGGTGCCCGGATTCATTTCGGCTGCTCTAGCTAAATCACTTAGGATTAAATCATGATCTCTCATATGTTTTGCTATCTCTGTGAGTATCGTGGTTGTTGTGTTGTACAAAGTAACCACCCCTTGTCAGGAACTTAGTAGGATATCAGCTCATTAAAAAAGGACTATTGCAATCCAATGATTGTATAGCCTTTCCGCAATTCATTGTACCATCTTTTGGCACAATATCATATACCTTTCAGAACCTTACTTAAGATACCTTTGAAGGGTTTGCAAAGAAAATTAAGCTCTACAAATCCTGAGACATACGAATCATATCTCTACACTGTATGCCATTCTCATAAATTTCTTCTACATAATTATGTCTGACAAAGAAATCTAGATCTACACCTACAATTCTGAAACCACATTTTTGGTAGAGAGCTAACTGTCCAATGCTAGAGTTTCCTGTACCAATTTCTAATGTTTTATAGCCTTGTATCCGGGCTGTTTCAATCGCATGTGTCACTAATTGTCTGCCAATCCCCTTACCCTGCATGACTTCCGATACTGCAATATTCACCACCTCAATTGTTTCAGGTCTTGTAGGTAAAAGAACATAGACTCCCACAATTTGATGGTCAATTTCTGCTACATAACACTGCCCTCTTTTCAAATATTCCTCAACAAGTTGGCGCGAAGGATCAGCTAGTAACAAGAGCTCTAACGGATAATTTTCATTTGAATTTAGCAATCTAATATTCATCTATTCTCTCCTATATGTATGGTAATCCCCGGATATTCCTCTTATTGATCTATTCTAGAAATCCAGGGTGGTGGCAATGAGATGAAGCCTTAACTCAGGTTGATCTCAATTCATACGACCCATTATGAAGCGAAAGACGGGCAGAGCATATACCTTCAAACAAGACACGGATGCTGAACACGGTCGGAAGCCTATCATCAGGAAACCAGGGACGTTGCTTGTCTGTAACAATAAAGGAACCTTCCACATCCCCTAGCGGTACAAATTTCTGTCCAGCCCCTCCCCATGAATTAAGTTGGAACGTTTCGGTAATTATTCTAGAACCCTCTGGAACATCATCGACCGGAAGACCAATCTCGCTTATACGAAGTATCGAGTGAGATCCGAAAGCTTCAGCGACTGCATTATCGAGTGTATGGTGAGCAATGAATTCAACGAGGTTTTGATCCGGATCATAGAAGTAAAACGCGGTTGCATTCCAGTTTTCGAAATAAAACTCATCTTCTTGGTGCCTTGAAATCAACGAAATTCCTCGGTTGATAGCCCACTGTTTGGCTTCTATAAATTTATTGGTTGGAATCGTAAAGGCAATATGGTAAAACTCATTTTCCATATGGGAGGATTCCTGAAAAGCAAGCACCGATTCACCTACTTGAAACGATAACCGCGAAGTCCCCTCCTCTACAACCTGCAAATCCAGGAGAGAACCGTAAAAAATCTTCATCGCTTCGAAGCTGTGTGTACCTAAGAGCACTTCTTTTAATTTCAAAGCAGTCGTCCTCCTCATAAATAAAAAATAAGACCATTACATTGATTATTGGCTATCTTTTAATTCGCTCAAAAGTTTGGCATTCACATCCAACGCCTTAAATCGAAGTAATACATCCTGTTCATCCAGAGCTTTACTTTTCGCCATTTCGAGATAAAGCTTGGGCTGATCCCGAAATGCCCGTGCGCCCCCAATCGAGTATGCCTTCTTGAGATATTTATGAGCTAATCCAGGCTTGCTCTGAAGAAGATGCGTTTCCGCCATTAAAATGTAAGGCTCTGCATGTATAATTCGGTACCCTGAACCTTCCAAATCTAAAATTTCGTCATTTAAAAGCTCTACTGATCGCTCCATATGACTGTTATAGTTGAGTATTTGAACATACTGATGCAAGGTTACACCTGTAATGCCCCATGTATGCTTTGGCTCAGGGATTAGATCCCAAGCCTTCTGTGCCTTTTCCTCGGCCATACCGCTATCTATGGGAAGTGTAAGAGCTGCTTCCTCTCCAAGAGCCCAAATCGCTTCTTCCAATTGAGCCTCCAGATCGTGATACATTCGAATATCCATCAGATTCCTCCCCATAAATTATGTAATTTCAACACATAGAGATGTCTACTCCTTTATTACGATTAGCGAAAACGCTTAATTAAGGATATCACTCCCCAGGTGAGCAACGCCAAGATCCCGTTTGCCTCTCCATATTTTAACGCACGTTGACTTCCGTTGCATTTGATTTGAACATTTTTATTTTTATGATAATTGATAAAAATGCTAGCAGTGCAAACATCATTCCGCTCCAGATGAGCTGGTGTATTCCCAAGTGAGAGATAAACCACCCACCCATAGCAGCCCCTATCGTAATACCGAGATTAGAAAATGAGACAAATAGGCTATTACCGAACTCTGGAGCTTCTTTCGCTTCAGTGGTTAACCATGCTTGGCTAATAATTAGCCCTCCGGAATGTACAGCTCCCCAAATGAGCACAACCACAATCATCGGTAGGAAAGAAGTACCCAGAGCATAAGTGAGTACGTAAATGACCATATATAGCAACGGGAACGTGATGACAGTCTTTGTCAGATTTTTATGTAGTAATCCCCCAAATAAAAAGTTCCCAAAAATCATAACGATTCCAAAGACCATCAGCATCATACTGATCCATGACCCGTTCATACGGGTTATTTCTCCAAGATATTCAGCAAAATAGCTATACACTGAAAACATAGCTGCAAAGATAAAAATAACTGACACAATATTGAACCATAATTGAGGCTTGCGTAATACACTTAGCTGTCTGCCATAAGACATTTTTTCCTGAACAGGTAGAGAAGGAAGCCATATGAGGATTCCTACAAATGCAATCATGCTTACGACAGCTCCAAACCAGAAAGCAGCTTCTAACGCTATTTTCTCAGCAAGATAAGAAGTCAAGGGTACGCCAAAAGCAAATCCCACCGTGATTCCGGCGAAAACCTTGGTGACGGCTTTACTGCTCTTTTCAGGGGGAACAAGATTAGATGCGGTCACGAGGGCAACTGAAAAAAAGACAGGATGAAATATTGCAGGAAGAACACGAAAAATGAGCATGACCTCAAAATGAGTAGTATAGGCATAGACAAGATTTGAAATAACAAAACTGAATACTGCTATTAATAGAACAACTTTACGATTCATGCCAGAAACGAGTAAGGTCAAAAACGGTCCTGAGATCGCAACAACGAAAGAAAATATACTGACGAGCCAACCAGCTTGGGAAGCTGATATATTGAATTTTTGAGTGACTTGGGGAAGAACGCCTATAATCCCCATTTCCGTTGTAATAATGCCGAACACGCCCAAAGCTAGAATGATAATAAGTAACGGGTTAACCTTTTTCATATTTAAGTATAAGCCTCCAATTAATTATATATATAGATTTATAGATATGTTATGTGAAAAAAAACTCCTTTCTGTTTATAGTTCTTTTTGGATGTACTCGGCAAATTCCTGTATTGTTTTTTCATTCCGACGGTAGTACGTCCACTTTCCTACTCGCTCAGACTCTAACAAACCGGATTTTTGCATCGTTAATAAATAACTTGAGATTACAGACTGTGCAAGTCCCGATTTGGCCTGAATATCTCCCACACATACACCAATTTGAAAATTGAGCCCTTGCTTTAAATAAGCCTGCTCATCAAAATAATCTTCTGGTTTTTTTAACCACTGCATAATCAGACGACGAGTCTCGTTCGACAAAGCTTTATAAATCAATGACGGTTCCATACTTCACATTATATCTACTTTATTAGATTTGTAAATATTTAATTCAGATGATTCCTCAGATGATTACATAGAAAAAAATAATAAAGGCTGCTTCCTCACGGAGAATCCGCTTGGAAACAGCCTGTTCGTGTCATCTCAACTACACAGATTTACTCTTATTCGAGCGGTACATCAAGTACAGAAAATACGGTGCACCGATTAGTGCAATCAGCAATCCAGAAGGAATTTCGGTCGGCGCAAGCACGGTCCGTCCAATCGTATCCGCCAGCACCAGCATGACCGCTCCCAAGATGCTAGACAGAACAATGGAACGGCGTACATGGTGCCCGATCAACGTACGCACGATATGCGGAGCAATCAGCCCAATGAAGCCGATTGTACCCACACAGGCTACTGCTCCACCCGCCAGCAGCACACCTACTACCATCGCCCACAGCCGGGTGCGGCGCACCGGAAGCCCCAGTCCCATAGCGCTGCTATCGTCAAATACCAAAAGATCGAAACGGCGAGCCAGCCACCATGCTACTGGCAACAACACGAGTAGAAAGGCCAGAATGGTTGCCACCTGCCCCCAGTTTCGAGCGTAGGTGCTACCAGTCAGCCAGATATAGCCTGTGCTACCCCAGAGCGAACCTTGGATGATCAACACCTGAATACCGGCTGATCCGATGGCAGATACGGCAATCCCAAGCAGGATGACCACTGACGGATTTAGGTGCTTGTTCCACGATAAAAAGAAGATCACCGCTGCCGACACTGTCGCTCCAGCAATCGCCGCGATGGGCAGCATATAAATAGGCAGCCCAGGCCACACGATAATCACTGCAAGCGCACCGAAACCAGCCCCTGACGAAACTCCAATGATCGAGGCATCCGCCAAAGGATTACGAACCGCTAGTTGGATCAAGACGCCGCTGACCGCAAGCGCGATACCAGCCCCGGCCGCCACCAGCGTACGTGGTATTCTAAATTGAAGCAAAGCCGAATTCGCACTCTCCCCGCCAAACAGGCCTGATAGCAGATCCCCCACTGGAATGCGCATTCCTCCAAACATCAGGCTGAATACCGTTAGCAGCACGGCACAGCACGCAAATATTGTAGCCAGTCTGCCAAACGGTAATTTCCGAGAGCGCACACCTATGTTCATGGAAGACTGTCCGCCGATACCGGATGGCAGCTTCATTTTCCGCAAAATCAGCCAAATCAACCAAGGTGCCCCAATCAAGGCCATGACCGCTCCGGTTGGCAGATCCATGCTTGATTTGTGAATCATTTTCGCCAGCACGTCTGCGCCGATCAACAGCAGTGCCCCCCAGAGGAAGGAACCGGGCAGCACCCAACGATGCATTTTCAACCCGCTTAGGCGCACCAAATGCGGAGCCACCAAACCTACAAACCCGATGGGCCCAATGACGCTGACTGTAATGGTCGACAGCAGAACCGCCAATACAATACCCACCGCCCGGGTTAAGCTAACCTTTTGTCCAAGGGACGTGGATGTGGACTCATCCAGATCCAGCACATCAAACTGCCTTGACAGCAAGACAGCAATGACCGAGAGTCCTACGACCCAAGGCCAAGCGTAAGTCGTCCCACTCCAATCATTTTGCACCAGTGAGCCCGAACCCCAGAGAAACAGTCCCTGTGTTTCAAATGAATAAAAGATATGTAGCGCTCCGGTGAACGAACCAAGAACCATGGATACGATCAAGCCGGCAAGCGCCAACCGAATCGGAGTTCCAGCTCTTCCCCCGCCCATAAAGTAAGCCAACACCGCTGCCAACAGACCGCCAGCAGCGGCAAATAGAAATGGCGCCTGGTGCAGCAATCCGGGAAACATCACCGCACCCAGTACGACCACAAAGTAGGCACCAGCGTTTATCCCTAGGGTATCAGAAGCTGCCAGTGGATTTTTAGTGATGGCCTGAAGCAAAGCACCCGCGATGGCCAGCGCACCGCCAGCCAGGATTCCAATGACCGTACGCGGCATCCGAAGATCCCAAACCATGTTATGCTCAAGCGTATCCTGACGCTGGGTCAACGCCTCGATGACTGTATGGAGCGGGATCGAAGCCTCCCCATAACACAAGCTTACAAAAAAAAGCACGATGAGGACGATCAAGCCGCCCCCAAAGATGCTTCCTATACGCCAAGTCTTCGATAATCCCGTTGTGTCCGTTCGGGTCATTTCGTCAGAGCTCCAACTACTTGATCAACCAGTACTTTGGACGAAATTGGGCCGCCGAAAGTCCATGTTGTACCGTCCAGCGGGTAGGTGCGTTTTTCTTTAACAAAGTTCAGTCCGTTCCATACCGTGTTGTTCTTCATCGCAGCGCCAAATATATCGTCCGTCTTCTGCGTAATGTAGATAAAATTACTGTCCTGTACAGCTGGAAGAGCTTCGATTCCAACGGTACTAAATCCGTACTTCTCAGTCTGGTCCGACTTCCAGTCGTTCACCAGGCCAATTTTCGCAAGCGTTCCCGCTACAACCGAATTATCCTTGAACATACGCAGACTGGCAGCATTTTGAGCTGTAAAGGCCTGTGTCAGCGCATAGTGAAAGTCTGCTTTGCCCGCCTTCTCCAATGTTGCCTTTGCCTCTACATAGTGCTGGTCAAGTTCGCTTAAGACTTTATCAGCCTGTTCCGTTTTACCGGTAGCCATCGCGATTTGCTTGAAAATCTCGACCATACGGTCGTAATCATAGCCGTTCCCCTTGTAAGGATCAAACTCTATCGTCGGTGCAATTCCCTTAAGCTGTGCATAGATCGCTGCATTGTTATCGGCGTTAGAGATAATAAGATCCGGCTTGAGCGCCGCAATCGCTTCGAGATTGGGTTCGCCCCGTGTACCGATATCCGTTACGGTATCAGCCAGCTTCGCCTCTGGTGTCACCCACAGCTTGTAATTGGCATTGTCCGCATTCCCGACCGGCTGTACGCCAAGTGCTATCAGATCCTCGGTAAACGTCCATTCGAGTACAACGACACGTTCCGCTGGCTTGTCCAGCTTGACTTCCCCATGGTCGTCCTTAACCGTAACCGGACCAGCCGCTGTAGATGTCTGCTCAGACCCTGTAGCTCCTTCCGTCTTCGAGCTATTCGCAGCCGAACCGCAGCCTGCCAATACAATCGCTAAAACTACAAATAACAATAGGCCATTCCACATCTTTTTCATTTCTCTCAATCACCCCTGTATGTATATGCATCGGAAAATGATAATCATTATCAGTAAAAGAGTATAGGGGTTAGTGATTTTTGTCAATAAGGATATATCGAAGTTCAATTGAATCGCACATAGGTTCCGTATATGATAGTTTTATCATTGTTTAAGGGAGGCTACATTGAAGTGGCAGTATTAATCAACGAGCAAATTAAAGCTGACGAGGTGGTGCTCACCGGACTCTCAGGGGAGAAGCTCGGCGTTGTTTCCAAGTCAGAAGCCTTGGCTATGGCCCGATCCAAGGGAGTGGACCTGGTCTGCACCTCACTGATGAGTAGTCCGCCACCGTGCAGCTTGGTTGCAAAGGGCAAAGGAAAAGCGCTTGTGCAAAAAAAAGCCGCAGCAAGCAAAACAAATAACGGCCAAGCCGCAGGAAACCATGGTAAAGTAAAGGTCAAGGAGCTTCGCTTCACCGCTCACATTGAGGAGCATGATTACGACACGAAGCTGCGTCAGGCGGACAAACAACTCCGTTCTGGTAAACCGGTACAGTTGGTCGTTAAGGCCTCAGGCGCAAAAGAAGCACCTGTCGCCAAAGCGGTGCTGGAGCGTCTACTGGGCGATCTGAAGGAAGTCGGTGTAAAGGAAACTGGAATCCAGACGGGCGGCAAGGGCTCACAGGTGAAATTAAACCCTCGCTGAATGGCGAATCAAATGGCGAATCAGTAGATTGGACAAATCTCTTAGTTGGTACGATCAAACACTTCACCTTAGTCCTCTAAGCCTAGTTCGGCTATAAGAAAATCAGCCTGATCCATTTTCATCTGTTTCTTTTCTTGGCTGTAATCCCATCCGAGTGCTATAGCATATTTAATGATACGGGCACAAGTATTGGGTTTATGAAGGTTGATGGACCAGCTCCCCTTCCATGAAAAGCTCACTTCAAAAAATGAAGTTTTGGAAGAGTATATTCTAAGACTGACAAAATCTTTGCTAGGCATTTCATTAATCACACAATGAAAAATAAAATTATTGACCGTAATGTTTTTAGTTATCTTAACAAAGGGCTTCATAAGTCACCACACTACTGATAAAATAGATGTTTTCACTTGTCGCTATTTCCCCACAGCACTCCATACCATGCTTGCTAAAAACGGAGGGAGAATCACAAATGAACATGAATGGACCTGTCCACATTTCCCGAAATGAGAGGCTTCAGACGTGCCATGAAATAGCTGCTAGGTTACATGAAGTATACAAAGACATAATTCTAGCTATAGGGGTCTATGGATCTGTTGCCAAAGGTACGGACGGCCCTTTCTCAGATATTGAAATGTTTTGTGTACTAAGTGAATCCAACGCTCCCGTAGATTTTAGCCATGAATGGTCGGCCGGTCCCTGGAAAGCCGAGGTGAACGTCTGTAGTTCAGACATTCTCCTGAAAACCGCCTCTACTGTTGAGGGTACGTGGCCGTTGACACATGGACCCTTCTTTTCCCCACTTCGTCTGTATGATCCTAAAGACTTTTTTTCCATATTAAAGGAAGCTGCCGAATCCCCAACAAAGGAAGATTTCAGGCATGCAATCAACGAAGTGCTTGTAGGTGAAATGTATGAGTTTATTGGAAAGCTTAGAAATGTCAGTATAAATGGCCCTCGTACCTACTTGCCGTACTTGATCATGCAGTTTGCCCAATATGGAGCTATGTTAGTTGGGTTACACAATCAGAAGCTTTTCTCAACGGGCTCAATGGTTCTACCAGAAGCACTGGAACTGCCGGATCGTCCAGAGGGATTTGATCATCTAGTTAAGTTGGTTATGTCCGGAGATTTAGCGGAACCAACAAAGATCATTTCAGTCTGTGAAAATTTCTGGAGTGGTCTTGTGAGTTGGGCAGTCGAACATGACTATCATATTCAATCACAACGAATCCCATTTTGATTGAATATAACATCCACTTTATTTTTTGCTTACTATAATATACCATGTTTTCGATATGCCAAATCCCTCTTTCGTTAAGGGGGATTTTAATTTTTTTCTCGGCGGAAAAAGATCCTTAATGAAGATATGCCACGCTATACTTTTTTGTAAAATATTTAAATTTTAAATTACTTGATTTCATTCCCCACCTCACTTATTCTCGGTATATGCATACTTTAGCTCTATTAATTCTTCTCATATACAGTCCTCATTCATGTACACACATGCTAAAATGTACATTTCCTGTGGATTCAGAAAAAATTTAGCGCATAGGGCTTTATATAGAACTTATTTTTGCTAATGTCCAACAACAGGGCCCTAGGCCCTATGACAGATTACATTTTAATGATATATTGATAGGTACTACAAAAGACTAATTACCCAGGGCTTGGGCTGGAGGATGTATGAAAAAGGAATCAAATCAAGACGAAACCAGTTATTTATTTAATGTTGATGTATTAGTTAAAGGTCGTTCGAACGTAGAGGCCCTTCAGTTCCTGCTTCATCTCTTGAGCCAAAACGAACAAATTGCGGATAGTCGGATTCAATCCGGTATTGAACTTGGTAATTTAATTGAAGCTGCATTGTATCTAAAAAAACAGTCGGCCGTTAATAGCCCGTCTGATGCAGCCGCTACGCTTGCGGAAAAATTCTCCAAAAAGAAATCAGCCGCAATTACGAACAAGACACCCGTTATTCAAGAGATCAAACAATCCCACGTACAGCCAAAGCCTGCAATACAACAAGACCTTAGTACGTACGAATGGATCAAACGCTATATACATGATAATACGCTTGTACGGTTAATCGTGAACCGCTATGGCGGACAGCGCAGCATTCCATGCCGCATACTCAACCTGGATCATGATAATAACCTGCTGAGTGTGTATCATGTTGATGAGAAGCAAGTGTACTCCTTTAAAATGAATGAGATTGATGAGATCACATCGTAAATGTAATATCTCACTAGAACAAGTAAGCATGAAAAAAGAGAATCGGTGGAAAAACATGGCGTCTTTCCTATCGATTCTCTTTTTTAAAATGGGGCAATGAGCTTTCTAATTCTCTTTCTTTAGACCGGCAGCAGCCCATGCCAACAATATCCATCCTGCAATAAAACACACGCCTCCTAATGGGGTGATCGCACCCAGCACACGGATTCCGGTTAAACTTAGCACATACAGGCTGCCGGAAAATAAAATGATACCCGTGAACAACAGCCGCGCAGCCCATCTTAAGCGGGTCGAAGGGCCCCACTGTCCGGCAGCCAACGCAATGATCAGCAATCCGACAGCGTGAATCATATGATATTTCACACCGGTTTCATATACGGCCAATGCATCCGCATCAATCCGTGCTTTTACAATATGCGCCCCAAACGCTCCAATGGCTACCGCCAACATCATCATTATAGATCCTACCATAATCCATCTTCGTTGCATGTTTTTTTATACTCCTTTTCACTGATCCTTTTACCCGAATGTTCTTCTTATTTTATCGGAACAGCATGAAGTTTACCAGCCAGTGTGTGTAAACAAACCGCATACAAAATTTGATGATTAAGCCCTGTCTATTGGAGGGTAATGTGTAAAGTGGCTTGCTTTTTTGTTTATTTTGTGGAAAATTAGTACCTGTTCGGACTATGTTCAAGGAGTTGAAAAAATGAGTTACCAAGATCCTAATTTGCAAAAGCCTGCTGCGTCTGAGGAGCATCCTGTTTTTTCAGAAGCTCCTGTGTTCCAGCCTCCGGTCAAGCTCAAGCATTCCGGTCCCGGAATTGCTTCTTTTATTATGTCGCTCGTCAGTCTGATCGGATATATTATTCTGGCTATTATGGTCATTAATCTGATGGCTCATTTCAGCCAATACCAAACTATGAACCCGGAAGTCGCCTTGCAGCAAACCGGAACCATGCTGATTCCCTTTATTTTTTTAGCCAGCCTACTGCTCAATTGTAGCGGACTTGTGGTCGGAATCATCGGCATTGCGTTAAAAAACCGTAAGAAAACCTTTGCTATTATTGGATTAATCATTAATGCACTCATTATTGTAGGCTTTATTGCACTACTTGCCATCGGTCTCGCCATTCCGAATAGCACGGCGGATATTTATCCTTCGTCTGTGCAATCTTTATGATTTTTCTGCATCTCACAGAGAGGATTTAATGTATGAACAAAATTAAAATTTTTGCAGACAGTACCAGTGATGTTCCTGCTCACTGGCGTCAACAGTACGAGATTAGCATTGTACCATTGTATACCGTATTTGGTGATGAAGCATTGCAAGATGGGGTGAACATTCACCCGGAACAATTATTTCAGCGTGTCAGCCGCGAGGGACGTTTACCTCGTACCGCCGCACCTTCTCCGGCAGATTTTATTCAAGCCTTTACGCCCTACATAGAACAAGGAGAGGACATTTTATATATCAGTCTGTCCTCCGAGCTATCATCGACGTACCAGAATGCGCTGCTCGCTGCCTCCGAATTTCCAGAAGGTCGCATTACGGTTTTTGATTCCCTAAATCTCTCGTGCGGCTTTGGCTTGCTTGTGATGAAAGCTGCTCGCGCGGCAGCAAACGGTAGTACAATAGAGCAGATTGTAGATATGTTGACGGCAACCAGACCGCTAATCGACACGGAATTTGTGATTGATACACTCGAATATCTATATAAAGGCGGAAGATGCTCAGGCATGCAAAACCTGATCGGCAGTCTGCTCAAAATTCGTCCGGTAATCAAAGTGATTGATGGAAAAATGACGCCTGCCTATAAGGTCCGCGGCAAACGTGAAAAAGCACTGGAACAAATGCTGCAAAATGCCCTGAACCAGCGGGATTTGATGGATAACGATATGATCATTGTCGTGCACGCTCTGGCTGAGGAAGATGCGCTGATGCTGCAAGCACGCCTACAAGAGGAAACGAACGCACAAGAGGTACTGTTAACAACAGCAGGCTGTGTTATATCTAGTCATTGTGGTCCACAAACGATCGGTATTATGTATGCCAAAAAAGCATAGTTTATCCAATATCAAACCTGTTACCCATCGGTAGCGGGTTTTTTGGTATTTTTCCAGCAATTTAGCAATGAATAACTTTCCTCTTTTTGATAGTATTATTCGTCGAGTAACAATATATACACTTACAATCTATCATAAAAAAGAAGGTTATTGGGATGAGTTCCAAACGATCGCGTTGGCTAACCAGGTTTACTCTATCGGCAACTACAGCCATTACAATATTCACAGCATTCACTTCATACTTAGCTGCCCCGGCAGCAGCAACCGGCGTAGCTTTTCGAGATATTTCACACAGCTACGCCTATCAGTCTATTATTTCCCTACACGCTAAAGGAATTTTGAACGGTACACAACCTGGTTACTTCTCACCTAAAAAGGCCGTTACCAGAGCTGAATGGGTTACCGCATTGGACCGTGTCCTCGCTCTGAAGCCTGTACAAGCAGCTGTTTCCTCCTATCGGGATGTTCCCAAACAAGCGTGGTACTACGGTTGGATCGAAGCGGCTTCGCAGCTCGATATCGTCCAGGGAGGAACGTCCGGCACATTCCAACCCAACAGTCCTATAACTCGGCAAGAAGCAGCCTTAATGATTGCACGTCTCATCCGCTCTTCGGGCGGATCAGGTAGCACCACATCCTCTTTCACCGATCGTGACGAAATTGCAGATTGGGCTCTTGAAGGGGTAACCACCGTGAATCGTTACGGCTTTATGAAAGGTGAAAACAACTATTTCCACCCGGCATCTTCTCTCACTCGTGAAGAAACAGCGGCATTATTGGAGCGTCTGCTGACGTATTCAACACAGCATGCTCGCCAAGCTGCTTCCACCGCTTCTTCCATTCGATTAGGCTGGCAATATGACCAAACCGTTCAGCAATTTCAAAATACGGTGCTTCAATCCAACATCAACACCCTGTCACCACGCTGGTTTTTTCTGAACGAAACGGGCAGTATCAGCGATTACACTAACTCTTCGCTGCTTTCCTGGTCCAAACAGCATCAAAAAAAAATCTGGGCTATGGTGGGCAACCGTTCCAATCTGGCGCTGACGCACCAAATTCTGTCCAGTGAGGTTCTACGGGCTAAAACCATAACTCAACTTGCCAATGCTGTATCTATACATGGTTTAGATGGGCTTGTCATTGATTTTGAAAATGTAGATGGTCAGGATCGTGCCTATCTTACATTGTTCGTCCAACAATTAAAAGCGAAGTTGAAAAGTCAAAATGCAGTACTGGCGCTCTGTGTATCTCCTGATTACGGAACGGACTGGACTGCCGCTTTTGATTATCAAAAGCTTGGCGCTGCTGCAGACTATCTAATCCTGATGGGATATGACGAGCATTGGGGGGGGAGCTCGATCCCCGGCTCCGTGTCCTCCCTGCCATGGCTGCGTGAAAGCGTGCGGCGCTTTGTACAAACCACCGATCCGGAAAAAGCAATTTTGGCGCTGCCGTTATTTACACGGAATTGGACACTTAACGCTAACGGGCAATCCATCGCTTCCTCTGATATTTCACTAGATCTGCAAAATCTGCTGGTGTCCCGTATCTCCTCCAAACCGATCTGGAACGAGGATATTCAGCAGTATACCGTGTCTTACAAAGATACTCAGCTTCATAAGCTATGGCTGGAAGAAGGGCGATCCTTCACTCGTAAGTACCGCTTGGGTCAGGATCAAGGATTTGCTGGCTTCGCCTACTGGTATCCAGGCGGCGCAAGCTCTGATCTGTGGGCCAGTGTGAAAAATGCGGACCGCTTCATACAGCGTGGCTTGTAAAAATTCAAAAGCCTTCAACCTCACGTAAAAAGTGAAGTTGAAGGCTTTTGCCATACACACGTATTACCAGCCTACGACCGGTATGCAACTTGCCCGTTCACAACGGTCATTCGTACCTTAACATCAAGCAAAGCTTGGTGACTTTCCGATACATCGCGGTCAATAACGGTAAAGTCAGCGGCTTTGCCTTCAGCGATTGTCCCTCTTTCATCAGCTTCCCCAGCCGCTACTGCGCTTCCCATAGTAAACAGATGAATGGCTTCGTGAACATCCAGCTTCTCAGCAGGAAGATAGCCCTCATGCATTTCTTCCGGCTTGGCGCGAGTCACTGCCGCATGTATACCCAGAAATGGGTTTAGGGGCTCGATCGGCGCATCACTGCCTCCAGCACACGGAATGCCTGCTTGCAGCAGCTTTTTCCAGGCATATAAATACTCGGTCCGTTCTTTCCCAACCCGATCCAGCACCCAGGGAAAATCACTTGCGACAAAACGAGGCTGGATGTCTACAATCAGCGGCAGCTTCGCCATTCTTTTAACCAAATCAGCCCGTAGCACCTGCCCATGAATCAGACGATCCGGCAACCCGCTTTCCTCCGTTAGTCCATGGGCCTCCATTGCTGTCAAAATCATGTGCGCCGCCCCATCTCCGATGGCATGTACAGCCACTGGAAAGCCTGCGGCTCTGGCTGCTGCCACCATCTGATTCAGCTCTGGCTGTGGTTGAATCGCCATTCCACACGTATGTGGAGCATCACTATATGGTTCGGATAATAAAGCCGTTCTTCCACCAATAGCGCCATCAGCAAATATTTTAATTGCACCGATTTTGAACCACTCATTTCCGGTACCTGCACGGAGCTTCTGTACTTTCACTTCTTCCATAAATGGATGATAGATGAGCTGGTGTGTGCGAAAAGCAAGACCTTCTTCTCGCAGCTCCTTGTAAATTCGCTGCATCGTCTCTACGCTGCCCAAAAAACGTAAATCCTCCGTGTGTGCAGCAGTCAGACCCAGCCGTAGCGCATCCAGACAAGCTCGCCGGATCGTATCCTTCTTCGCCGAATAATCCGGCTCTGGCTGCACGCTTGTAAAGGCAAAGGATGCTTCCTCATAAATCAATCCATTTAACCGTCCCTCTGCGTCTCGTCCATAGGCTCCTGAAGCCGGATCAGGGGTGTTCTCGTGAATACCTGCACGCCGAAATGCCTCTGAATTGGCCAAAAACGTATGAAAGCACGTACGAGTCAGATATACCGGGTGCTGATCTGTAATGGCATCCAGCTCAGCTATATTTGGAATTTCAACAGGAATAAACGCGTTTTCGTTCCAATTAAGACCTAAAATCCACTCTCCCGGCGGTGTTACAGCGACCCGCTTGCGCAGCATAGCCAGCATCTCGTCCTTGGAAGTAGCTGATGTGAAATCCAGCATAGCCAGCTTCATACCATGCATAGACAAATGCATATGGGCATCAGTTAAGCCCGGCAGTACATTGGCACCCTCCCAATCCACCGTCTCGTACTCCTTACCTGACAACTGCAATTCAAGCTCCCGGGCATATCCAATGGCCTGTATGCGGCCATGCTGTACAACGATGGAGTCTCCTTTGGAAGCCCAGTCCCCATATAACCTGCCGCGCTTGAACAAAACGAATGTCAACGCCACTCATCTCCTTTTCTCCAACTATATGCTTGATCTGCTGCATATTACGCCAAGGTTGCCACTTCCAAACGTAGTGTATTTATATCTACCTGCTGTACCTCCTGCGCAAAGTGATCATGAGCTGCACAGACAGCCATTTTATAATCTGGGTCTAGCTCATACTGCTTAAAATGACAATACTCAGTAGTAAAGCCCTCTGTCGTGAACCCTATAGACGGTCGTGCTTCCAACTCGAATGAAAAAGACTTTAATGGTAGCGTTAGCCCCTGCCCTTCGGCCTTCACAAAACTTTCCTTAAGCGTCCAAAGATCGTAAAAATAGGATAAACGACTCTCTGCATCCTGCTGCATTAATGCATCGTACTCTGTGTCTGAAAAGCATACCCTGCCTACCTCAAAATCAATAGGACGGAGCTGTTCAATGTCAATACCAAGCGGATGATCATCAATGGCGCATACTACCCATTTTCCCGAATGGGAAACATTAAAATGGAATGCCGGCGCATTCAACAAGGAGGGCTTGCCAAAAGCATTGTATGTAAACTGAAGGCTGACATTTGGTATTTTTAATTGCCGACAAACCAACCACCTTAACAGCACATCGGCGTATAACCCCCTCAAAGCGTCTTCTCGATGTAAAAAACGATCCAACTTGTGCTGTTTTTCCAGTGAAACCTGATTTACCAGTAATTCATAATGTTCCTCAGCCTCCGGCTTGCTTGTATCAATCGCGTATATTTCCATGGTCGCCTCCTGTATTCCTAATGGATATTAGCCAGTTTGTAACACTCACCAGTCGATTGAAGTCTGTTAAATTAGGATGACACTTGCCATATACATGGTCAATATACTACTCTAGCACTTTCAATTCAATATGGATACAATTGGGATAAGCAGCTCTATCAAAACTACTTCATAGACCCTATTAATGAAAGCGCTTTAAAATAACCATACAGAGGAGGACGAAACAATGAAATATGATTTTGCCCGCTTGCTGTGTATTATGCTCACTATTTTGCTTTCGTTAAGCATTTTTCAGATGTTTTCACCTAAGATCGCTTCAGCTGCTTCAGCGAATGTAGTAAATGGCATTCAGTTTAAAGATACAGATGGAAACGTGGTCCATGCCCATGGGGGCGGGATGATTAAGGTGGACGGTTATTATTATTGGTTTGGTGAAAATCGTAATCCGAATGGAACGTTCAAGGCGGTCTCCGCCTATCGTTCCTCTGATTTAAAAAATTGGGAGTTTCGTAAAAACGTGCTGACCAGCAGCTCGGCCGCAGAGCTGAATGTATCGAATATTGAACGTCCGAAAGTGATTTACAACGAAAAAACACGCAAATACGTATTATGGATGCACAAGGAAAACGGGATTAATTACAACGAAGCCCGAGTGGCAGTTGCCTCATCCGATACTGTAGACGGAGATTATACGTATCAGGGCAGCTTCCGTCCGCTGGATTATGATTCGCGCGATATGACCGTATACAACGATAACGGTACTGCATACCTGATTTCGGCTACCCGTGTAAACGCGGATCTGAACATTTATCGTCTGACACCGGATTTCCTTCAAGTTGAATCGCTGGTGACTACACTTTGGCCAGGACAATATCGTGAAGCTCCAGCGATGTTCAAAAAAGGAGACGTCTACTTCCTGATTACATCCGGGGCAACCGGCTGGAATCCCAATCAGGCCAAGTATGCTACCGCATCCAGCATTGAGGGAACTTGGAGCAATACGATGAATTTCGGGGATAGTACAACCTATGGTTCACAGTCGGCCTACGTCATTCCTGTTGAAGGTACGCAGACGACCTCGTATCTGTATTTGGGCGACCGTTGGGCTGGGGCGTGGAGTGGTCCTGTGCAGGATTCTCAATATGTATGGCTGCCGCTGCGTTTTCCAACCGCGACCTCATTAGCTATGGATTGGTTCGACAGCATTAATATTGATACCGCCAGTGGTGTGGTGGAGGGCGTAACTACGCCGATGGTCATCGACCCGGATAGTTATTATCAGCTGGTAAGCCGCAAGAGCAACAAGTCGCTAGGCATCATTGGCAATGCGATGACAGACGGAGCAGATTTAGAGCAGCGTGTGAATTCCGGAGCGCCAAGCCAGCAATGGCAGCTTAAGGATGCAGGCGGCGGATATTATAAAATTGTGAATCGGAACAGCGGGAAGCTGATTGGTGTTGAAAGCGGTGCTACAGCAGACGGCGCAGTTATTGAACAGTGGAATGATGGAGGCTGGTCCAGCCAGCATTGGCAGCTCGTATCCGTAACCGGAGGCTATTACAAGCTGAAAAATCGGGCAACGGGCAAGCTAATCGACATTTCCGAAGGTGCCACTGCCGATGGAGCTAAAGCCATTCAATGGGGCGATAATGGCGGGACGAACCAGCATTTCCGTGTAGTCAAAGTGGAATAGCTCAGATCCTTATCAAAAGGAGCCGTCATCCGAACAGATCGTAGTGATCTCTAACGGAAAACGGCTCCTTTTTATGCTAAAACGGTAAAATGGGTGATGTCTAGTACACTACACTTCCCACGGAAAATCTGTCGTCAGAAAACTAGCCAGCTGCTTGCTTTCTTCCCTCCGCTGACGCCGTATGGCTGCGCGCGATGGAGCCGTCTGGTGTAATTGTATTTGCTCCTCTGTTTCCGGAATCACCTGTGGGACGGTCACTTTACGATTGTTCTCGTCCAATGCCACAAAGGTCAGGAAGGCGGTAGCTGCAATTTTGCGATCACCAGTCATCAATCCCTCGCGAATCACTTTTACGAACACCTCCATCGAGCTGCGGCCTGTCCAAGTTACGAACGCTTCCAGCGTGACAGAATCGCTCGGGTGGATAGGCAGCAAAAAATCTACCGAATCCGTCGAGGCTGTTACTGTGTTCGTACGGCACAGCTTGGCGGCAGCAATAGATGCGATATCGTCGATATATGACATCAATCGGCCTCCAAAGAGCGTGTTATGATTGTTGATATCGTTGGGAAATACTCGGGACGTCTTAAAGCAGTAGGTTTCTCGGATGTACTTGCTTTCCATGGGTTCTTTCCTCTCTTTTCCTCGTTGCTCTCTTTTTATATCTCAGGATTTTGCAGAATCCTGTGTGGAAGTCTGTTGTAGACTATATTAATCATCCCACTAATCCGCATAATAAATCAATACATAAAAATCGGCATCCTCATCCGAATCATTACGATAGGTATGGATATCAGATCCTTGAAATTGTACGGCGTCCCCTGCACTCAATCGGAGCTGTTGCCCCTGCATTTCAAAGTACATTTCCCCACGGATCATGAGGATCGTTTCCTCTCCCAGATGCTCTTCTGCCTTGTGTGTAAAGCCTGGCTTCAGACTTACCGTGAATACCTCGAACTTCTTTTCCGAGTGATACGGGAAGACAGGGTAAACAAAATAGTTACCGTCCTCATCAATAACTGGATGCAGATCTGCTCTACGAATCTTCGTGATTTGCGGCGGGTCTTCCTTAAGAAAGGTCGAAAAGGATACGTGCAAGCCGTTCGCAATCTTCCAAAGTGTGGTTACCGTAGGATTAGATTTCCCCTTCTCAATTTGAGCCAGCATCCCTTTGCTAACCCCTGTCAGTTCAGCCACCTTATCCAAACTAAGTCCTCTAGTTTTCCTAATTTGAGCCAAATTAGAACCAATAATATATTGCATTGAATCCACCGAATTATACCTCCTCGTATCCCAAAGTCTATATATGAAGAATACACAAAAGTGTCCGCTGTAGCTATAATTTACTGTTGACATTAACTATAAATGTCCTTAAACTTCACTTACTAAAACGTTTTTCAAAACTATTGTAATATCCTGAAGGGGGCCGCTATCCTGTGACTTTTCCATCCCTGAACACCCAACAGGCGAGAAAATCAACGTTGACTATCTAGGAGGGACTAAATTTGAATCCGCAAACCCGCAAGTCCCGCCACATGTACATGATGCAGCTGGCGACAATTTTTATTGGCTTTATTGTATTTGGTATCTCGGAGAATATAAAAGGTCCTGCCATTCCACGCATTCAATTCGACTTCAATCTGGATGAACAGCAGCTCGGAACATTGTTGTCTCTAAACGCACTTGGTTATTTGATTGCCTGCTCGTTCACCGCTGTCCTTGTCCGAAAGTGGGGAATCAAGGCGGTCAGCATCATTTCTTTTGCTTCCATGATCATCTCGGGAGTGTTCATCTACCTGTCGCACACGTATCCGTTCTTCGCTTCGTCCTACTTCTTGATGTATATCGGGAACGGCATGCTGGAGATTGCACTCGCAATTTTGGGGGCGAGGATTTTTGTGAAAAATACCGGCACGATGATGAATTTGTCTCACTTTTTCTATGGGCTTAGCTCAACAGTCGCCCCTTTGCTGGCGACGGGAGTCATGTCACTGACGGTATTTGGGCATACGCTAGACTGGCGGGGAATGTATCTGGCTATGTTGTCGCTCTGCCTGCTGCCGATTGTGGCCGCGCTGCTCAGCACCTTCCCGGGAGACGATCTGCAGCATGAGGAACGGACCTCACTCAAGACCCTAACCCGCGATCCGGCACTCTGGATGATGGTAATGATCCTGTCGTTTGGGGTAGTCTCTGAGCTCGCAGTTGGGGGCTGGCTAGTCAACTTTTTAGAGAAAGCGTATTCATGGAGCACGGTGAAGGCGTCCAGCATGCTCTCAGCGTTTTTTCTTACCTTCTCGTTGGGGCGCCTGTTGCTTGGTCCGCTCACAGACCGGATGGGGTTTGTACTTTCGACGATTCTATTCTCCGCCTTCTCAGCGATATGTACGTTTGCAGCAATCGCGGGTGGGGAGAGACTGGCGTTTCTCTTTGCCGCATCGGGTGCCGGCATTGCAATGATCTATCCGACCGTGATGGCGTTCATAGCACGGAGATATCCGAAAGACAGTGATACAGCTATTACGTTCGTCGTCACACTGATGGGCATAGGTAGTGTCATTGGCAACTATGTGATCGGCTGGGTAATCGAAGGGGTCAAGATAGTCTACGGAGCAACCACTGAGCTTGGCATACTGCGCGGGCTTCAGGCGGGATATGGAGTTATTGGTCTATGTGCAGCCATCTGCGCGGTCTCGGGAATGATTCTCTACGGATATCTGAAAAAACGGCAAGAGCTTATATAAGCCACCACCTTAGGGTTGTCCCATAAGTCATGAACTGACTGGGGCGCCCTTTTTTTACGAACTACTTGTTCGCTATAGGGATTATTCAATATAACATACAATTGTATAATATATTGATACTTCGCAATTTCCGTTATATACTATTATAAAATTTATACACTGGGGGTAAGGTTAACATGTCCATAGCTTCGGAATTGAGCGGAACGAAGCCCGATTCACTGAGCGTTTTACAAGGGGTTAAAGATTGTATTCCTACACTGCTTGGTTATGTATGTATTGGATTCGCAGCTGGCATTGTGGGCGCTTCATCAGGGGTTAGCACCATGGAAATTGGTCTGATGTCAGCGCTTGTATACGCAGGCGCCTCCCAGTTTATTATGTGCTCGATGCTGGCGGCAGCCAGTCCTCCGTCTGTCATTATTTTAACGACATTTATTGTGAATGCTCGCCATCTGCTTTTAAGTGCGTCATTGGCTCCTTACTTTTCTAAATACTCACTGTGGAAAAACATAGGCATCGGTATCCTTTTGACGGATGAATCCTTTGGGGTAGCGTCGGATAAATTGGCTAAAGGCGGGCAGGTCAGTGACCGCTGGATGAACGGACTTAATATTACAGCTTATCTCGCTTGGATTGCTTCCTGTGTGGCTGGTGGAGTGCTAGGGAATTGGATTTCCCAGCCGGAAGCATTTGGTCTAGACTTTGCCTTACCTGCAATGTTTCTGGCCCTACTCATTTCCCAGCTCCAAAGTGTCCAGACCTCCAAACTCAAGCATCGCCTGCTACTTGTGCTATGTATGGCCGTTCTAATGTACCTTTTATCCTGGTGGGTGCCATCACATATCGCCGTCATTGTAGCGACCATGATCACCGCAACGATTGGAGTGTTAACTGACAAATGAATATTAGTCCCAATGTCCTGTATATCATTATCGGCGGCATGATTGTCACGGCAATTCCGAGAATCATCCCCTTCGTCGTGCTGCAAAAACTGACGTTGCCCAAACCTGTGTTACAGTGGCTGTCCTACATCCCCATTTGCATCTTCACGGCACTGGTCATGGAAAATCTGCTCGTACGAACTGAAACCTCGGTCACTCTTAATGGGCAAGTGCTTATAGCGGTCCTTCCTACGCTGGTGACCGCTTTGTGGAGCAAAAATTTGCTGGCTACTGTGGTTGTGGGTATTGTGAGTATGGCTGTAGTTCGAGTTTTGTGGTTGGGATAGAAAATCCCCTCCTAAAATAGGAGGGGATTTGTCCTTTCTTACGATCCGCCTGTCGCCTTTACCAACGGAGGTGACAGCATCTCTTGCTCAAGTTCACTTTCTCCTTGTGAAAGATACGAAGATGCTTGTAGCCTGAACATTTCAGCGTATACTCCGTCCATATCCATTAAGTGTTTATGACTGCCCGCTTCCACAATTCTGCCCTCCTTCATTAAAATAATGGTATCCGCCATACGTGCGGAGGACAATCTGTGTGAAATAAATACTCCTATTCTCTCGTGAACAAGCTGATCAAATTTTTGAAAAACTTCCTTCTCTGCGTGTGGGTCTAAAAAAGAACTCGGCTCATCCAACACATAGATATCAGCATTTCTCATAAAAGCCCTAGCTATTGCTATGCGCTGCCACTGCCCTCCAGATAGCTGTTGTCCATCTTCAAACCATTTTCCAAGCAGAGTGTTCAGTTTTTCTGGCAGACCAGCTATCAAATCTACAATGCCTGCCTTATCAATAGCTGTCCAAATGGCCTCATCATTTTCTCTGGCAGCCACATGACCAAAGCCTATATTATCCCTAACAGACATCTCATAATGTACAAAGTCCTGAAAAACGACGCCTATCTTTCCCCTAAAGCTGTCTTTATCCAATTCGTGTATTGAGTGTCCATTAATTAAGATTTCTCCTTCAAAATCAGAATACAGATGAGTGAGTAACTTCACAATTGTTGATTTACCCGATCCATTTCTCCCTACAATGGCTAGCTTCTCTCCTTGATGAAGAGTAAAGCTAACATTAGAAATGGCATTCTCCTCCGTGTTAGGATATCTAAACGATACATTCCGAAATTCAATACTGTGTATAGCAGACAAAGGAAAGTTTTGAACTGACTTTTGCATTTTTGTTTCCTCCGGCATATCCAGAAAGTCAAAAAGCTGCTTAATATACAAATTATTTTGACACAGACTTAAAATACCTTGTACAATGCTCTGCGACGTTGACTGGGTTAACGTGATACCTTGAATTAAGCTCACCAGGTTCCCCACTAAAATTTGACCAACATAAGTGGCTTGTATGGCCATGAAAATAATAAATGCGCATGCACCCTGATTCACAATCTGAAATGCAAGAGAAGTATAGGATCTACGAACCGCCAGCACTTTATCCTCACGATAAAACCCTTCGAGTATTGTTTTATACCTTTTTCGCAGATAATCTCCCAGTTGAAAGATCTTCACTTCTTTAAAGCTGTTATCTCTCGTCACCAAAAAAGACAAATACCAGGATTCACGTTGTCTTCCTGCTCTTTGAAAGTGAACATTAAATTCTCTTTGCCCAATGCGTAAAAAGGAATAGAATGACAAACATGGAATGAGAAAAATGAATAAAAATGCCCACCATCTCCACGCAATAAGAATAGCACCCGTCGAAAATAAGGTTACCACACTGCTCATAATGGCGAGGATCTGAGTAAATATTTCAAATGGTCTGTAATCTG
This sequence comes from Paenibacillus sp. JJ1683, assembly GCF_053006485.1. Classification (NCBI taxonomy): domain Bacteria; kingdom Bacillati; phylum Bacillota; class Bacilli; order Caryophanales; family Paenibacillaceae; genus Paenibacillus; species Paenibacillus sp. JJ1683. The sequence continues at coordinate 1,765,254 of NZ_CM129820.1, read as the reverse complement.
CTTCTCCCTGAGCACGTTGAAGCATATTTTGCACATCTGCATCCTCAAACGACTGCAAAGACATCTTTTGTGCTTTTTCAATAATTCTGATATTTACCTGGTTTGATAGCCGGCTTTGAAACATTTTACGAAAAAAGCTTTCCCCAATATTGATCAGATCGTACAGCAAATTGACACCTATTAGAACACCAAAAGCTATAAAAACAGGCTGAAAGCTTCCTCCTGACGCTCCTGCCACAACACTATTAATTAATTCCCTCGTTGCTAAAAGGATCACAGCAGGAACGGCACCCTTCAACAAATTTGTAATAAGTATAGCGATCAAAAAAGTAGGGTGTGTGTCCCAAAGCAGCCTGAATATACGAGGCCAAAATAAAAAGGTACGAAATATATTTTGGTAGGACAAGGAAACCAGGTCATTGGTTTGTCCTTTAGACTGTGACATGGCGCACTCCTTTCCGATGCAACAGGTTGGCCGCTGTATGCTTTGCCAAAGCCATACATTTCATTTCCCGTTCCCGATTTACACCCAGCAGACGATTCAGGTGCATATGAATGATACTGCCTAAAATATCATTAGCATGATTCGTAAGCTCATGATTGTTTTCAGCCAGGGTTATCGCTTGAGCATACTGTTGAATCATGGCCTGTCTTTTTTCTACAAGTGCCAACAAAGCGACCTGTGTAGCCGTATCCGCTTGTCTAATCCATTCATATTCCGATTCTACAGCGGTAATCAATGCTTTTTTAATATCCCTGAACGCCTTCATATAAGGCTTGCTGTCAATTCTACCTTCTAGCCAGTCCACTTGCTCCTGAATCGTTAAACCAAAGCTGCTTAAATAGTGAATAATGTTAATCACAGCTGCAATCTCTATGTCCAGATTGAAAGCTTTGGAACGAATTCCTGCCATATAGGCGATAACCCATCGGCTATCCACGTCAAAAACCTGTTCTGCCAGGTCCATAAGTGTCTGCCCTCCATACCTCTCCAACTCAGGAAGGTATGTATCCAGTACCATATGTGTGATAAATCCCTCTTCACGCAGCTCACCTGCCCACTGATTTAATTGCGCCAAGCCAGCACTCCATAGTTGACCTGGCTCTCCTTGAAACCGCAGACGAATATGATGCTCAGGATCAACGTACCGCAAAAAATAAGATTTTTTACTCCAATCCTCAAATTCCGGGTTATTTCGGAGTTGATCCAAGCTTAAGGAAATAAGATCCGTTTCCCTTTCCTTGACTCCATACAATTTAAGGTACAGCCATTCACCTCCTGGAAGGAACCCTCTATGAATGCCCGAAGGGGTATAAGCCATGAATTTTTGAGAATCCATCTTGTGGGGTAAACTTGGAATACTCGGCTTCCCCTTTATTTTTTTCTTCTTGAGCGGAAACACAAATTCCCCCATATATCTTCCAGCGGTCCCATGTAGCGGGGTATGGAATGGATCGCCCAAACACTCGGTAAGAAGCAGTTCCTGTCCTTCCCTCATCTTGCTCATCTCACGAAGCAATTCTTTGATATGGAAGAGATTGCACAGGTCCAATAACAGTCGGTTATCTCCCATCGTTAAATAAACATAGCGTGGCACATTCCACTGTTCTCTCCAAGTATGAAAAAGCTCCTCCCTTGCTTGAGGCTCAGTTAAATCTGAAATATTCAATGCAGCCTTGCCAAGCCTCCACTGCGCAGCACCAATAACAATTTTTCCATATACAAGTCTTGGCAAAAAAGGAGACTGCTCTAGTGGCCCCCAGTCAAAGTATGACCATGTGCCAAGCTCTTTGTTGGTGATATCGGTCAAGAATCTGAATATATGCGGTGAAAGCTTGTAATTAAGCATATGGGTTTGCAGGGGGATGATTTCTTTACCCAAACGCCTGGACTTGACATAGAAACGGTCGTGAGTTGCACCTATCAATAAATCATCCATGTGTAGTGTCTGCTCCTCATCTTTAGAAGAGGTCGTTCCGGACACGATTTCATATTCCATAAAATTTTTGCTCAGTGATATATTCGATATTTTTCCCTGGTCAGGCATAAAAACCATCTCTGCCAACAAGGCGTCGGGATGAAAGCATCGGTGATGATCATAGATATCAGAGAATTTCTGAACATACTCTTCATTAAACATATCCAGAAAACGTCCAAAAGTTTTACCTGCCCGATTAGAACCGGCGCTGGGCCCAAGTAAAAGCTTATAGTCTCCTAAATCAACTTTTTCAGGTGATTCGGCAAATATACTGTAGTATACCTCCAAAGATTCCGGGGAAGTGTCATCATTATCGGATATCGTCAGCTGCTCCAACTGCTCATCTGAAAGAACGATTTCTATGTCATGTTTGGCAATGGCATTCGAAAGCCATTGAAAGAGAACTGCGTTGCGTTTAAATGCTTCCATGCCCATTGATTTTTTCTCATTGGTACGATACGTCTTTGGTATACCAAGTCCCCAATCCTCATCAAACAGTTCATTGATAGGGACCTCCTGGTACACTCCGTACTTTTCCAAAAAACGATTTAAATATTCGTCCAGTTCATCCGTTTTTGGGGATGAAAACAACCTGCACATGACTTCAGCTCCTAATGCAACATCATCGAGCACATGTCTCGGCAGCGTTACTTCTTGAGCTAATTTGACATCGACCTGTACAGGCGTTTTTACAGCAATGATATCTAGCATTTTTCCACATAGTTCTCGGTAGGCCTTCTCTCCTTCTCCAATCATGCACTGATTGTATTGTCGTAATAAAATATCAATTTCGTGTAAAATGTCAGTCCAATGATCAGACATGTCCATTTTTTTAATTTTTTCAAATATGTAATGAAAAGGTGAGTGATCCATCAGTGGAGGTCTAAGCTCGCTCAAAATAAACTCTTGCTCTACAAGCTGCTGCAAAAAATGAGCGATGATTTCCGTAGTAGCGTCAGGAAATGCCTTCAATAGTAATTCTTTAAGCTCCATCACCTGAATCGGATGCTCAGCAGCTTCAAACGTCAGGCGAACGACGTCCGTAAGCCGAATGGAACTAAACATTTCGGCCGAATCATCGGTTTCTGCCGCTCCATGCTTAGGCCGAAATGGTAATTTGGCGCGATCGCCCTTGATCATAACCGTTCGGTTTAAGAAAACCTTTAATTGATCAAATATGACTGGGTCAGACTCCATTTTTCGGATAATCTTATATATCCATTCCATGTCAGGTCTAGCTCTCTTCAGATGTTGATGATAGGTACCTATGTCCAAATGGGTAGTATCCTTACAAATCCCTTGCCCCACCCCTGAAAATAATCCAAATGGAGTCGTTCGGGTAGTCATCCGAATAAAATAACGATAAAAACTATTCAGCGTCTTCTCATACTTTTGTAACTCTCCTTTATCTTCCAAAGCATCGTCATCGTTCAAGTAGTGTAGAAACTGCATAAGGGACGGAGAGGCCAATGAAATAGCTTCTCGAATAACAGCTTCACGGGACACAAGCTTTAGTCGACGAGTGATTTCCTCCAAAGAAAGATGGCTATCTACATCTTGATCCGAAAACACCTCAAAATATTGCTCTAACGGTAGTAATGGGGCTCTGATTAGAAAATAATCACATGCGCTGAACCATCGTTCATTCTTATCTCTCGGTTCTCTATGTAGGTTATGAGCATCAGTGTAATGCAGTTGTCTCTTCACAACTGGCCACCTCCAAGTTTTTAGGAAATATATTCAACCTGTAACCGATTCCATGGCATGTTACCAGTATTTTCGGATGACTTGGATCATCTTCTATTTTCTCTCTCAATTTTCGGATATGCACATACACCGTATTAGATGTAGTAAAAGCATCAACTCCCCATACTCTGTCTATAATGTGATCAATCGTGGATGCACACTCTTTCGCTGTAAGGAGATACATCAATAATCGAAATTCCATCATCGTCAGCATATGCTCATGTCCTTGCTTCCAAATAACCTTACCAGCAGGATCAAAAATGACATTGGGTGATAAACTAATTGCCTCCTGATCTCTTTCCAGCCCATATTCAGATGAAGCCATGGAAAGCAGTTGTTTGAGGAGATCCAATTGCCGTTTGTCATCACAATGATAGGATAGGAAGATAAATGGGACTGTAAATTTTTCTTTAATGGTGTGCCAGTGAGATAAATCCTCTAGCGTTACGTGATCCTGATTCAAAGCTACACCGATGCACTGCTCATCAATATCCGGTAGAGCCTGGTAAAGCGAATCATAAAACATAATTTGAATGTTTTCTGGAGTGCTTAAAGTCTCAAAAAAATGCTTAATCTTCTTAAAGGATGATATAACCATAAATTTTTGTTTCATCTAATCCTCCCCAAAAGCACGGCTTCAGATAAGCAGTTAAGACAGAGCTTTTACGAAATTAGAAACAATTCACTCCATCTCCCTGAATATTTAGGTTGTTCCTTCCCTACTCCATAGTCCAACAAGCTTAATGCAATTCCTGTTGCCCCTTGCAGTATTCCTATATTATGAACATGAGTTGTCCCCTCCAAGTCCTGATAACCAAATGGGAGCTCTTCATCGTATAGATTCATCAACTTTAATGCTATTTGGTCGGCAAAGCCTAATGCAGCTTGATTACCAGTGAAGTAATAGAATCTATGAGCCATATGAAGCAAACCCGCCAATCCATGACAGAAAGTGGGGGATAGCGCGTTTAAAAGCTCATCATCCAAGCAAAATACGGATTTCATAGCTTGTTCAGCTATCTTTGTCCATTCTTCATTGCTACACTCCATTCCTGCTCTGAATAAAGTCCATGCTATCCCACAGGTTCCATGGCACCAGCCTTCAATTTCTCTCATTCCTTCTTTGTTATCTGTCTTGTTCATTGAAGTCGCTTGAGAGCTTACAGGCCAATACAAACCATATTGATCCTCCTGAATTTGAATAAGCAAAAAATCGGCTATATATTCTATAGCCTCATGTAATCCTTTAACTCTAATCTTTTTTTGTAGGGCAGTGACAAGTAGTGCAAGGATTCCGGTGATGCCATGCGCCATTCCTAGATGAATCGAAGTCGAACTTCCCCTTGATACCGAATGTATATATTCAGGTATAAAGTGCGTTATAGTATCTAATAGTTGATGGGTCAGATTGCACATCTTCTCGTCGTCTTCAGGAATCTCTAATGTGTATCTGCCCACTCCGAGCAGGCCGTGGATAACGTCCATCTGCTTGCTGAACTCTGTAATTGTATTTATAACGGGTGACTTTACCCATTGAGTACGAATATAATCATTTATTTGATTTAACAGTTGCTGATAATTAGCTCTGTTATTTGAGGCAAGCAATATTCCATATGCTACACCTGTAGAACCATAGTACAGAGATATATCGGGTAGTAATATTAAAGAATTGCGATGTAAATACAACAACTGTGTATGCACATGTTCTGCCCAATTCTGATCAGGTTTCAGATAACCCCACTCGGCCAACAGCACGAATACACCTGGAACTCCATCAGCAAGCCAGCCGGGATTCCAAGGGGCCGTCCCACGCGAAGGTGAAAGGTTGTTTCTATGATGAACTATTTTTTCTGTATATGATAGGTCTATCAGTTTTTGTGTAATATTTTTGCTGATCTCAACTGACCTTTCCTGCAAATCTCCAACCATAATTCCTCCCCCTATTTTATAACCGGGAAAAGACACGGTTATAAAACCGTGCCTTTTGTACCTTGTTTCTCGTTATTAACACGTTTTGCAGAAAGAAAGACTAACTTGGCAATTCAAAGTACCTGTTGCACATGAAGGAGTACAGATAAGACCACTAGCTGGTTGAACCTCTTTAGGAGCAACCTCATTTTTGGCAACTTGCAAGTCCAGATCAAATTGATTTTTCATTTTGCTACCTCCTTTTATTTTTTACAATTTTATTATAATTTATATAATCTTAACTAGACTTTATAAAACTCTTACATACATCTTAAATTTAGTGAATGCAATTAAGATAATCCCTCGTTACTTTTTAGAATTTTTAAGGACAACTCGCCAGCTTTGAGCAACAATATAATGAAGGAAAAAATGAAAGGGGCATTCGTATGAAAACGGACCATTTTATTATGGAAGCATGCGAGCAATTACAGGCAAAAGACTTCAGTACAACAATCGCCTTGCGCCTGAGTAACCCTGAATCGGTCTACAAAGCAGTCCACGCAGAGCAAAATATTTCACCCGAAACAAAATATCACCCATGGGGAGATACTTCACTTTCACACGGTTATCCGGGTAATATTTTTTTACTATCTCAATGTCGTGCTTCAGACTCCACGTATGATTGGAATCAGGCAATCTACTTGAATATGAAGCACATTCAAGCTTCACTTGCTAAAAAAGGTCTGAATGATGTCTCACTTTACAGCGGCTGGACCGGCATTGCTTCTTCTGTGAGAGAAGCCTCCAATCATGGCGAATACTACAGCCATTTTTTACAGCAAATACATGAATGGATGATTCCTCTGACAGAACAATGGCTGCAATTGAATACAGCACAATTAGCTCTGCACGAAGGGATGCCCATGCAATCCTTTGATACGATTTCAGGAGCCTCAGGGATTGGGAGATATATTGTGATGAACTCAACCGATCCTAGTTGTACTCCTCTTGTCGAGCCTATTCTTCAATTTTTAACCGATCTCACATATCCTATAAAAATTCACAACCGCTATGTTCCAGGCTGGTACTCTCCGCAAAAGTTCCAATTTTTGGATCGTGATAAAAGCAATTATGCTATGGGTAATTTCAATTGCGGAATGGCACACGGCATTCCCGGACCACTGGCCTTACTATCTGTAGCTTACAGTTCTGGAATTGAAGTAAAAGGCCAATATCAAGCGATTGAAACGATTACGGAATGGCTGCTTAAGTATAAAAATGAGGATACATACGGCTACTACTGGCCTCATATTGTTCCTTTTGAAGCTGAAACAGCCTCTTTACAGTTAGATTTAAAACGAGCAAGAGAAGCCTGGTGTTACGGTACTCCCGGCGTTGCCTGTTCCTTATATCTTGCTGGGAAGGCTCTTCATGATGAAGAACTGCAAAAAATGGCTGTGAAGGCCTGTATCGGTGCCATTACCTATGAGATTACTAAGCAGGAAATGGACTCCTCTGCATTGTGCCATGGTCTTGCCGGGTTACTTACGATCTCCTGGCGAATGTGGTGTCACAGTAAGGAACCAGCGTTTATCCCGCTTATTCAACACTTAACCAGTCAGCTGATAGATCGCTTTCAAGCCGATAGCCCACTTGGATATCTGGACCCCGAGCCAAGGGCAGACAGCTCTTTGGCCTGGCTGACAAAAGCAGGCCTGCTTGAAGGCGTCGCCGGGATTGCTTCTGCTTTATTAAGTGTTTCTGAGAACAAAGAGATGCCCTGGGATTACATGCTCATGCTATCCTAGCTACAGCCAATCTCTATTCACAAACATCTTTCTTCCAGCAAATAGATAGGCTAAAAACGTAAAAAGTACAATCAAACCAAGACTATAAGGCTCAACTCTAGGAGCATAGCTCGCTGTTTGCGGCAACATGATATAATAAGGAATCGTAAAAGGAAACCATGCGCCTATGGAAGAGTGAAAGCCTGTCATAACAATATTAGGCACCACACAGCAAATAGCCATTCCTAGTGAAGCTCCAAAATTGCGAATTTTCACCGAGAGCATAAGCTGGAGGGCTGCCAATGGTAGAATCCCGAACCACCCTCTCCATCCGGTAGAAAGGACGAGCAACCAAGGGATTTTTCCTGGAGCACCTGCTATATACCCACCTACAAAATATCCTACTATGAATGTAAGCTGATCAAGAAACAGGATGAGAATGAGCAATATATATTTTGCATAATAGATTCGCTGACGGGGATATGGACTGCTCAATAAAATCTTCCATCCCCCGTCTCGATGTTCGTATGCGCACAAAAGAGAAGCGATAATTCCACAATAAAGCGGATAAAAAAACATCGAGTGAAATTGCGCCGCATAGGTGTATAGCATTAACCAGCTAGGCTCATAAAACTGCTTCAAATCGTTCAGTTCCAGGACTCCCATTAAAGAATTGATAACCGCATCTAATATAATGAGAATCCATACCATGACCCATTGAAGCTTCATCGCTTCCACGCGTAAAATGGATCCCATACTTCTCCTCCTCCTATTTGAATTCATGCTTTCTAAACTGTAGAGTACCGAGTCCTGTGAAGATGACCCCTGCACATAAAGCAATGATCACCCACATTACGTATCCCTTAATTAGAGGACTTGATAGAGCCGGATACGACCAAGGTAATAATTTAATCCAAAGAATACTGGTTCGTGCCAAAAACAAGCTGGCAATAGAACCAAATATGCCAAATGCTAACGGGAATGCCTGATTAGTAAAAAGCGTAGACAACCAAAGTTGAATTGCAAGTACAGGCAGAGTAGCCAAGCTGGCGTTAATCGGCTGCAGCAGCATAACTCGCCAAGGAATGGACTCGTTTGTATACAGCACCCAGATGAGACTCATCCCTGCTATCGTAATCAAGGCAGTACCAAACTGCAGAATCACAATCCAAAACATTTTGGATAAGTAGATGTAGCTTCTGGGAACCGGCATGGCCATAAGCTGCTTCCATGTTTGGGTATCATGCTCTGTACCCGCCATAATACTTGCTAGAAGTGTACCGCCAAGCAGCATTACAAACGAGATGAACATAAACATAACCGCAAAACCAGCATAGACCCCTCCTGGCCCCTGACGAAAGTAGAGATACCATTCCATGACAGTCATCCCTGTAAGGACACAGCCCTGTATTAGAGGAAGCCACCAGCATATTTTTTTCAGCTTATATCCTTCCGCCTTGATAACTTGGAGTATCATAAACTTCGCTCCTTACCCGTCAGCTCCAGGAATATTTCCTCCAATGTTTTTTTCTTCTCCCTTACCCGATAGACGGGGTGATTGTGCTCTACCAACACTTTGATCATCTCCGATGATTGTTGCCGATCCACAATAGGAGTTATGACCTCTTTTTGCTCCATGGATTCAGCTCCGGCAATCCATCCATGCTGCATCAGGGCTCCAGCAGCCTGAACAGGATTTTGGGTTTCAATGAATAATTGAGGCTTGCTTTTGTCTGTAAGTTCTTTCATCGTTCCCTGGAAAATCATTTCTCCTTGATTAATAATCCCTACATAGGTTGCGATCTGTTCGATTTCACTTAGTAGATGGCTCGAAACCAATACCGTCATTCCGTAAGCATCAGGCAGGCTCATAATTAACTCCCGAATTTCCTGGATACCAGACGGGTCCAAACCATTCGTCGGTTCATCAAGAATCAACAATTTGGGATCAGCAATCAACGCCATGGCAATTCCTAGCCTTTGCCTCATCCCCAAGGAGTATCCTTTTACCGGTCGATACGCATCTTTGCTTAATCTCACCAAATCCAGCACTTTATGAATTTTTCGGGTCGGCAGCCCACGCATTGTTGTAACGATTTCCAAATTTCGATATGCAGACAAATGGGCATAATAGGCAGGTGATTCAACCAGAGAACCTACATCCTTTAATATTTCCATGCGATGATCCTTGAGCTTTTTCCCAAAAATCTCAATCTCCCCGGATGTGGATTTAATCAGCCCGAGTAGCATACGAATCGTGGTCGTTTTTCCCGCCCCGTTTGGTCCCAAAAATCCGTAAATTTGCTTCTCAGGTACCTGGAGATTTATTTGTTTGACAAATTCTCGTTTTCCAAAACGCCTGGTTAGCTGCTGTGTATGTATTATATATTCAGACATTTCCTGATCTCCTCTCGACTTTTAATGCTGAAGTTTTAGTTACATACAGTTTACAGAAGGAAAGTTAACATCAGGTAAACAGTTCCTAAACAACAGGCAAAAAAACGAGCGAACTCCAAAATGTGAAGGCACAGATGTTAAAGAGTTACATATTTAGCGGCAAAGTAATTTCCACCCTGGTACCCTTTTTACTTCCCGGAAGAATATGAAGCGTTCCGTTATGAGCTTCAATAAAGCTTTTGGCAATAGGTATGCCATGCTCTTTGGAATGAGACACCTGTATACATTCAGTTGGATTCATTCCTTTTCCATCATCTTCGATCGAAATATGAAGCTTGTCGCTCTCTTTATTTACATCCATTGAAATATGTGTACCTGAAGGATTATGAATGATTGCGTTCATCAAAAAATTTTTCAGCGCTCTACCTAATAATTTACTATCGAAGGGCATGGTACATACTGCCTCCAATGACATAAAAGAAAATTCGTACTGCTCGGCCGAAGGATGGTTAGCGATATCTATGACTGTATTGCGGAGAAACTCCACAATGTCCTCCTTCTTCAGTTGGATCGGCAAGGCACCCTCCTTGAGCTGCATAGAAGCATTCAAATCCTGAATTAACTGCTTCATTTCCGTCACTTTCTCACTGATAGCCATACTAAAGCTTCTTTTTTCTTCATCGGACCAATCATACTCTTGAGTAGTCAGCATGGCTGCATATCCTTCAATATAGGATAATGGTGTTTTGAGATCATGGCTTACGCCTGCTACCCACTGCTGTTTTCGCTTTTCTATTTCTATTCTCTCTTCCTCATTACTGCGCAATTGAGCAGATAAGATGTTCATTTGTTCAAAAACTTCTTTATACAATTGATACGGAGGCTTATAATTATTTCTCTGATTTTTTTTGCGCTCTGGCAGTTCTAGCTCACTTAGCGGTGCCTGGAATTCCCCTGTTGCTATATTTCCAATCCATTTAATTACATACACCAAGGGTTTGCCTATATACCATCCATAGACAACTATAAACACAAGGCTCTGCATGATTCCAAGTCCGATCCAGAAGAGATCAATATTCATATTATGAGATGTACCAAATGTACTTTTTATAAAAATATATATAACAGTACAGATAAGAAAACAAAGAACATAGGCTAGAGCAAAACATAATGTTACTTTTATAAAACGAAAGGACATCTTGATCAGAGAGTTCATTCTTGCTCCCCCCTCTTGACTGATATCATTTTATAACCTAGCCCTCTTACATTAACTAAAAATTGCGGATGCTTGGGATCAGGTTCTATTTTTTTTCGCAAACGAGAGATATGAATGACTACTGTCTTTTCATCACCAAGGAAGGTCTCGCTCCATAGTGCTTCGTATAGCTGACGCACACTGAATATACGGTTAGGATGCTTGCACAAAAATACCAGCAGCAGCCATTCACGCGCAGGACAATCGACCTCTTGGTCTTGCACATACAACACACCTGATTCCAATTCCAGACAAAAATATCCAAAATCTAAGGTTCGTAAGGCAGGCTTCATGTCCGCTGTTGTCACTTTTCGATATTTCATTCGAGCTTTCATACGCGCTACGACTTCCAACGGGTTAAATGGTTTGGTGATATAATCGTCCCCTCCAATACCAAAGCCCATTAATTTGTCCAAATCTGTATCTCTTGCTGTCAAAAAAAGAATAGGAGCTTCCGTATATAGACGCATCTGACGACACACCTCAAACCCATCGTGATCAGGAAGCATAACATCAAGCACGATCACATCAATTCGAGATTCCATCACGATTTGCAGCGCTTCTTGACCCGTGGCTGCATGCTTAACCTGAAGAAACCCTTCTTTTTTTAATACCGTTGTCAGCATATCTCGCAGTCCCTGTTCATCGTCTACGATAAGCACTGCAATTTCTTCCATAACCAAGGTTCTCCATTCTTTTTTTACATTTTTTACTTTCATTATAAAAGCAAACGGGCAGAATTTAAATCGAGTTCCATCACATATCGTACATCCCCGTGAATATACTTAATAACCAACAAGGCCAAACTGTGCCGTGTATCCACTTGGGGGGTGCCTAACAATGACGGAACCACGCCAGCCATATTCATTCGTCGTATCCCGTGAAGATTGGTCGCTGCATCGCAAAGGGTACCAGGATCAGCAACGCCATCAGCAGAAGGTCAAAGATGTCATTAAGCAAAATCTACCCGATCTGATAACGGAAGAAAATATTATAATGTCGGACGGTCAACAGATTATCAAAGTGCCCATTCGCAGTCTGGATGAATATCGCTTCATTTATAACTACCAAAAGCAAAAGCATGTAGGTCAAGGGGATGGCGACAGTCAGGTGGGGGATGTCATCGGACGTGATCCTGCTTCCCAGAAGCCAGGTAAAGGCGAGAAAGCAGGCGACCAGCCAGGACACGATATTATGGAAACTGAAGTCAGCATAGAAGAACTCGAAGATATGCTGTTCGAGAAAATGGAATTACCGCATTTGCAGCAAAAAGATAAGGATCAAATTGAGGTTGAATCTATCGTATTCAATGATATACGCAAAAAAGGCATGCAAGCGAACATTGACAAGAAGCGAACGATACTCGAAAATCTGCGCCGCAATGCTCGTGAGGGGAATCCGGGCATTCATCATATTAGTCCGGACGATCTTCGTTACAAAACATGGGAAGAGAAAACCATTCCCCAATCCAATGCGGTAATTATAGCTATGATGGACACCTCAGGCAGCATGGGATCTTTTGAAAAATATTGCGCCCGCAGCTTCTTTTTCTGGATGACTCGCTTTTTGCGCCGCCAATATGAAAAGGTGGAAATTGTCTTTCTTGCGCATCATACCGAAGCCAAGGAGGTTACGGAGGAAGAATTTTTTACTCGCGGTGAAAGTGGCGGAACAATCTGCTCTTCTGCTTATTTGAAAGCATTGGAGATTATCGACAAGCGCTATCCTCCTTCCACTTATAATATTTATCCCTTCCATTTCTCCGATGGCGATAACCTAAGCTCAGACAATGAACGGTGTGTGAAACTAATTGAGGAGCTTATGAAGCGCAGCAATCTGTTCGGCTATGGAGAGGTGAACCAATATAATCGCAGCAGTACGCTGATGTCAGCCTATAAGAATATTAAGACAGATCAGTTTATGTACTATGTCATCAAGGAAAAAGGTGAGGTATACCAAGCCCTACGCACCTTTTTTCGCAAACGGGAAGGGGGAACGGTGGGATGAGTACCGACCAGAAAGAGCTGGAATACGCGATATCAGAAATTATGGAGATTGCAAATGGATTCGGTCTCGACTACTATCCGATGCGGTATGAAATTTGTCCGGCGGATATTGTATACACATTCGGTGCGTATGGTATGCCCACGCGCTTCAGCCACTGGAGTTTCGGAAAAACATTTCACAAGATGAAAATGCAGTACGATTTTGGATTGAGTAAAATCTATGAGCTGGTCATTAACTCCAATCCCTGCTACGCTTTCCTGCTGGATGGAAATTCTTTGGTGCAAAATAAACTGATTGTCGCCCATGTACTGGCACACTGCGATTTTTTCAAACACAACGCCCGCTTCTCGGCCTCCAACCGCAATATGGTCGAGAGCATGTCTGCCACCGCGGAACGGATCAGCAGCTATGAAATGGAGTACGGCTCCAAGGCCGTGGAATCCTTCATTGACTCTGTACTGGCGATACAGGAGCATGTAGACCCACAGCTCATCAAACCAAGACATCTGGATAAACAACGCTATATGGAACTCAAAATCAAGGAGCAAAAAGAACCTAAAAAACACCAGCGTCCCATCGGACCTTACGATGATCTGTGGTCACTGGACACAGTAAAGCAGCATGATTCGGCCGAGACCGAGGGGATCAAGGTACGCCAGTTCCCACCGGAACCTGAAAAGGATATTGTCTGGTTTATTCAGGAATTCTCCGAGGTACTGGAGGATTGGCAGCGGGACATCATGACGATGCTGCGGGACGAAATGCTGTATTTCTGGCCCCAAATGGAGACCAAAATCATGAATGAAGGCTGGGCCTCTTATTGGCATCAACGGATTGTCAGGGAACTGGATCTGACCGGGGATGAAACTGTTGAATTTGCCATGCTAAATGCTTCCGTTGTGCAGCCTTCCAAGCAAAGCTTGAATCCGTATTATTTGGGATTGAAGATATTTGAAGATATTGAAAAGCGATGGGATAACCCGACCCGTGAGGAGCAAGAGCGTCAAGGACGCAAACCGGGCGAGGGCCGAGCTAAAATGTTCGAGGTGCGAGAGTTTGATTCGGACACCTCTTTTATACGCAATTACATGACCAAGCAGCTAACAGAGGATTTAGATTTGTACGTGTTTGAGAAACGGGGGCCGGATTGGAAAATTACCGATAAATCCTGGGAAAACATACGGGATCAGCTTGTGTTCTCACGCGTAAATGGAGGCTCCCCTTACATCGTCGTTGAGGACGGAGACTACCTGCATACGGGCGAGTTAAAGCTCAAGCATCAGTATGAAGGCATTGAGCTGGATTTAAAATATATGGAGCGCACGCTTCCATATGTATATCAACTGTGGGGGCGTACCGTTCATTTGGAAACGATGATTGAGGGGAAGCTCGCCTTATTTTCATATGATGGGAAGAAACATCATCGCAAGTTTGTGCAGTGACCCACAATCGAATAGCCAGCCTAATTTAAAAAAGGTGCATTCCGAAGAAGGAAATGCGCCCTTTTTTACTACTTTTTCTTAAATTCGACGATGTAGCTCTGATTCAGTTGTTTTCCACCTTCCGAAATGTTCTGGTACATGGATAAAAACCGGGCGGAAGGGCTCCACACTGTTGGACTGTCATAGGATTGGATATCGGTCGTAACGGGAGTGGTTTTACCCGTGGATTGGTCAAACACATACAGCCCTCTCATTCCTTGCTGATCCTCATCATAAATGGAAAAAGCAAGCTTGGTCCCGTCGCTGGACCAGCTTCCACGACTCATTAAAGTCCCTTGACCCACGATCCCTTTCTCTTTGCCTTGTTCATCCAAAATGATCATACGGGCTGGTTCGGATGTATTCCATTTCCGCTTTTCAATGGCAATAGATTTACCATCAAGCGACACAGCAAAAGACATGGCCCCCTCTGCAATGGTCACAGCTTGAGGATGATTGAGAGAGAACCGATTCAGTACCGGATACCCTTGTTTATCATTGCCTGTATAAAATATGTCGTTACCCACCTTCTCGACATGAGCAATTAATTCTGAGTGATTCGGATCTTGAAAGCTTAGTTCTTCTGCTTTGCCGTTCAGACCAATCAGATGTATCTTACCGTCTGGTGTACCTGTAATGAGATGATCCTTATCGCCCCAGCTCACTTCGTTAGTCATGTCCAGCTGACCAACCGATGTAACCTTACCACTGCTGAGTTCTAAAATATAGCCCTGGATATCATACTTGCTGCTGGCACTGCCCTCCGTAAAAAACACATGGCGTTGATCCGGTGATACCACAGCAAGTAACTGTAGAGCGTTACGACCTGGTGTTAAAACTCGCTCCTTGTTGGTCTTTACATTATGAATCCATAACTGATTCTGGCGCTCCACAATCAATTCTTCATCACTCAGCCATGACCTCGCGTAGACATCTCCCAGCCTGTCGATGGACTGTACCACCAGTTCGTCCGATACTTGCTGCCGAGCTGCATCCATGTCAATCACAGTAAGCTTTTGCCCCGTTTTCATACCGGATGTTGGAATTGTCTCTCCTGCGCTTTTTATGCCGCAGCCGCTGAGCAATCCTCCAGCGATCAAACCAGTCATGAGCAAGCCTGTGACTTTGTGTCTGAAAAAGCGTGCATAGGGATATTCGAGACGAGGAAAGCCGTTCTTTTGCCCGTAGCTGTCTAGGTTTTTCTTCATCATGTATAACGGCCTCCTTGTTAACGTTACCCCCAGCTTAATGCCTGAACATCTCGTGAATACATCGAATTGTTTCCAAATTGTAAATAAGACAACATTTTCAGTTCTAAAGCTATCTACTGAGAGCCATCGTGAACCAACAGGGGGAGCCTGAGCGAAAATTCATTGCCACTTGCAACTGAATGACCATTGCTATTTTCCAACCCAGTACCGCCCGAAGCTGTAAGCTGCAACTCTCCACCCATGCGCTCCGCCAGTCTGCGTGCCAGAGGCAGGCCAAGTCCCGTACCACTGTCCTGGCGAGAACGATCACGGCTTAAGGTAACAAACGGCTCAAAAATCATGTCCCATTCTTCCCTAGGAATCCATGGACCGGAATTGCATATATACACTATCACGGTGTCCTTTTCCACTCGATTGGATAACGTGATCCAGCCTTTGTCCTGATTATATTTTACTGCATTATCCAGCAAATTCAGTACAATATGCATTAGATGCTTAGGATCTCCACACACCTTGGCTGGAATGGTATCCATCGAAAAATTTAGTCCACGCGCCGCAGCTTTCCCCCGGATTCGGCTACCTGCATCTTCGAGCAGCAAATGCAGCTCCACTTCCTCCGTATGTAATTCAAAATCGTATTTGTCCAGCACAGATAGTCTCAGTGAATCCTCGACAAGCTCATACAACCGTTTTGTTTCCTTACCGATACTTTCTCTGGCTTCACGCACCAATTCGGGATCATCCCCATACATATCCAGCAAATCAGCGTAAGCCTGAATAGAGGTCAACGGAGTCTTCAGTTCATGACTGATATTGCCAATAAAAGTCTTCTGCTGCTGCTCCAGCTCTCGCAAACGCTGAACTGCTTCTTCCAGCCGAAGCTTTTCATTCTCGAGCGCGGTAATACTAGCCCGGATCACATGACTCATCTGGAGCATCCCTTCATCCAGCCTTCCTAGCTCGTCCTGACGTCGCAGCAATCGAGCTTCTGGAAAGTGCCCTGCCGAGATCTGCTCAGAAACGCGAGTCAGTCGTCCGATGTCCCTCGTCTGGCGGCTGACATAGCCTAAGCCCAGAACAAAGCTTAAAACCAGCACCGCCCCTCCTGTCCATAAAAACAAGCGGGCAATCGCCTGGTAGAACTGCTGCTGCGCTTCTGTTGAGCTATGAAGCTGTACCACTCCCAGCAAGCCGTCCGGACCTTGCAGCGGAGCCAAATAAGTAACTGAGCTACCTTCCGTAATATACGCAATTTTCCCTTGGAGCGCATAAGAAAGCGCCTGGCCGACGTTTGTTCTATAAGCCAGTGGTAGAGAATTTCCGACCTCATCTCCCCGGCCATCATATAAAATAACGCGCATATTACTGGATACGCCAAGCTCCACGGCAAGCTGCGGCGCTTGCTTTTTCATGAAGTCTTCGGGCGATTGGTGAACTCCCAACAGGTAAGACTGTTTTACGCGCATCTCCACGATTTCCGCCTGACGCTTTAAGCCGCGTTCCATTTGGTCTGTCTGATTAGCACGAATACCGGTAAGTACGAGCCAGCTCAGCACACCGACAGTAAACAGCAGTAAAGCCGCCAGGACCAGCGGAAATTTCCAGCGCAGGCTCAAGCCTGTACGCTTACGTTTGCGCTTTGGCTGGTCAGTGGATTGCAAGCTTCCTTCTGGATGGAGTGAATGATGTTCGTTCACGTCATTTTCTCCGCCTTATAGCCGATTCCATACACAGTTTGCAGCATCGACTGGTGCGGCTCCAGCTTCTTGCGCAAGCGCTGAATATGAATATCCACCGTCCGCGTTCCCCCTGCATAATCGATGCCCCATACTTGTTCCAGCAACTCGTCCCGCGTATATACCCTTCCAGCATGGGACACCAGTAGCGCCAGCACATCAAACTCCTTGGGGGTCAGATCCAATGCTTTTGCTCCGAGTTCAGCCGTTCGACTGGACGGACGCACTCGCAACAGGTCCAGTATTATTTCCGTTCCTTCCGGCGCAGGCGCTCCTTCTCGTTCCAGTCTCCGTACCAATGCCTTAATACGTGCGAGCAGTTCTCTTAGGTCAAACGGCTTGCTCATAAAATCGTCCGCCCCCAACTCCAGTCCAAGCACCTTATCGACGATATCGTTTTTTGCGGTTAGCAGTAAAATACCGATGCCCTTTCGGCTTTCCAAACGGCGACACACTTCATATCCGCCCAGTTTGGGCATCATCACATCCAGTATGAGCACATCCGGGTGAAACAAACGCACTTTTTCCAATGCATCCTCTCCATCCACGGCAGTTTCCACCAAAAAACCTTCCCGCTTTAACGCATAGGCCAGTGCATTTCGAATACTCGCCTCATCGTCCGCTATCAGTATTCTTTTATCCATGTCCTTCCCTCCCTGCCTCAAAAAACGTTCGACTACTTATACTCCCGCAAATAATAATGTATTAGACATGTATGGCATATAAACTGCTCGCGGGAATCATTAAGATCAAAATCCGTCATGTCGCGTATCCGTTCCAGTCTATATTTTACCGAATTATGATGTATAAAAAAATAATTTGCTGTATCTATCAGACTGCCCCTGTTTTCCAAACAATAAAATAATGTTTTGAGTAAATCACTGCCATGTGACCCACTGACTCCCCGGTCGCTAATGCCCTTTCTATGATAGGGGCCACATCTGACCGAGGGGATTGTCCATAATTATAACGCATTATGCTAAGCTCTTTCTCTCCCAGTCCCGTGCTTTGAAGTGTCTTACCTGTCCGTATATGCTAAAATACTTCCGTATCGGCTATTCGCCTACAGGAGGGCATGATTATGAACCAATCCATTTTGATCGTAGAAGACGAAGAGAAGATTGCCCGACTTCTAGAGATCGAACTTGAATTTGAAGGCTATCAAGTAAGTAAAGAAAAAAACGGAATTGACGGACTGGAGACCTATTGCAAAGGTAGTTGGGATCTGGTTTTACTGGATATTATGATTCCCGGTCTTAATGGCATCGAACTCCTGCGGAGGATTCGTAAACATGATGCGAACGTTCCTGTCATTTTACTAACGGCTAAAAGTTCCATTGCAGATAAGGTAGAGGGACTCGATTTGGGAGCCAATGACTATGTTACCAAACCTTTTGTGATCGAAGAGCTGCTTGCACGTGTAAGGGCCGCGCTCAGGGTAGGTGCAGCGAAAGACATGGCTTCACAAGTGGCAGATCAATGGCTTAGTGCCGGGGACTTACGTCTCCATGAAGGTACTCGTGAAGTTCTTCGTGGAGAGCACAACATTGAGCTTACGCCGCGAGAGTTTGACTTGCTCGTTCATTTACTTCGACATCAGCGGCAGGTACTTAGTCGTGAACAATTACTGGAGAATGTATGGGGCATTGATTATATTGGTGATACCAATGTGGTCGATGTGTATATTCGCTACGTGCGGAATAAAATTGACCCTTCGCGCCAACTCCCTGAGCTGATTCATACTGTACGCGGAATTGGCTATGTTCTGAAGGAATCGTTATGAAGCTGCAGAACAAAATCCATACGTACACCTCGTTACTATTCGGGGTTTTACTTGTAGTCATTAATTTCTTAGTCTATTTTCTATTCAGCCAACTTTCGATAGACAGTCGAAAAAACCAGGTAGAAGCCGCAGCAGAAAACATGATTCATGGCATTCAACGCGCTCCAGTATCCGTAGCCACTGAGGATCTTCTACGAGCTTATGTGCCGCTGGATGGTATGCTTCGGCTAATGAGACCGGAAGGCGACTTTCTTGCCCCTATCACCTCTTCATCAGAGCAGTCTCTCAGCTTGGTGAAGGGCGTTTTTAATGAAACACGGCAGGTTCGCATCATTACCTATGAAAGCAACCGTTATATTTACGTATCGGTCCCCATGATTTGGTCGAATGGAGAGGTTGTCAATCTTCAGGTGACCGAGAGCCTGCAACCGACGATGCAGACGCTTCAGGTACTCAGGATCGTACTTATTGCAGTCACAGGAATTGCTTTTATTCCTGTCGTCCTATCGGGAAGACTGCTGGGCAGACTGATTACACATCCAATCACATCCATGATTAACACGATGAAAGAGATTCAACGTAGCGGGAAATTCAAACGTCTTCCGCTCAATTCGTCATCACGCGACGAGCTAGTCGAAATGGGAGAAACGTTTAATGACATGATTGAATTGCTGGAGCGGAATTTTGTTCGCCAAGAACATTTCGTTTCGAATGCGTCCCATGAATTGAAAACACCTCTAACCATTATTGAAAGTTATGCCAGTCTGCTTAAACGACGGGGATTGCAGAATCCCAGTATTTTTGCCGAATCCGTTGAAGCGATCCATTCTGAGGCGCTCCGAATGAAGGATATGGCAGAGCAGCTTCTTCTATTGGCCAGAAACGAAGAACAATGGAATGTCGTGTTAGAACCTGTGCGCTTGACCAAAGTAGGGACAGAACTGAAAGCTACATTTGAAAATGCTTTCGCCAGACAAATTCAACTGGATGTACAAACAGACTGCATCGCCTATACGGACGAAAATAAATTAAAACAACTTTTATTTATATTTTTGGATAATGCGCGCAAATACAGTGACGAGCCGATACACCTGATGATTGATATTGTGGGCGGTACGGCTCAACCTTGCATAAGAATCACAGATCAAGGAATTGGAATCCCTGAAGAAAAGTTATCTAAAGTTTTCGACCGCTTTTATCGTGTGGACGAAGCCAGAAGCCGCGAGGAAGGTGGGACCGGGCTAGGCTTATCATTAGCTACAGGAATTGCTCAAGCTATTCAAGCACAAATTGGGCTAGAAAGCATAGAGGGAAGTGGAACAACTGCAACGATCATCCTCCCTACTGTTCCAGAATAATAAGCCAAAGGAGGCAAAACCAATGAAAACGATCTATACCTGGATGATTGGAGGTATGGTAGCGGCTATATTAATCACCATTTGCCTTTTACAGTGGCCCTGGGCACGATCGTTATCAGCTTCGCCCTTGGAAGAAAAAACCGTGGTCCAATCTGTATTGCATCAGTATCCCGGTGAGGTGCTCGAATCCCAACGTTTGGATAATTTTTATGTGATCAAGCTAGAACGCACCAAAGGGAAGTATGTAATAAAAGTCAATGCCTATGATGGTGTCATTCAATCCATTAAGCGGACACAGATGTATACAGATGCAAAGCAGGAACCCCAAGATCACCCCCCCGGTTCCTCACAACCCAATGACAAATCAAATCCAGTCCATAAACCTGACCCGGTTTCTCTTGTCATTACAGAGAATGAAGCAGCCAAGCTTGCTGCAAAAGCAGTGAATGGAACATCCGATGATATTGAACTGCACCGCAATGACAAAGGCCTCTATTATCTTGTTGAGGTTGAGATACAAGATGGGCGTGAGGCAGTGGTGCAGATCAATGCAGTATCAGGCTCAATCGACTCTATCACTTGGGAAAAAGAAAAACAGGATCACGACGAATCATGACGCCCTGATGATCTTGCTTATAGCTTCTCATTGTTTTCTCATGATTCTATTATGTTCCTCTCATATTCAAGGGTTAAGCTGTATTCAAGCATACAGTTCAAGGAGGAATTAGGTAATGAAAAAAAACTATACATTAGGAATAATAGCAGCCACGGTTCTGCTTGGAGTTACGGTTACAGGTGTCTCGGCAAATGCCGTATGGGCTGCTAAACCTACGGGATTAATTGGAGCGACTGCTGCTGCCAATATTGCCAAGAAGGCTGTGGGAAATGATGCGCAAGTTGAGGATGTCGAACTGGAGCGCAAGAACGGAAAGGTATACTATGAGGTGGATCTTCAGCAAGGAGATAAAGATTGGGATATAGATGTTGATGCTTATACCGGGAAAACTATCCGTTCCAATTCTGAGCTTGATCATGACTCGAATGACGAGTCTTCCTTTTACAAGCCCAACCACGTCACTCTAACTGAAAAGCAGGCTGGACAAATTGCACTTAAGCATGTGCCTGGGAGTACCCTTCTGTCTTCTAAATTAGATAAGGAAGACGGACAGTTCATCTATGAGGTCAAGGTACTCACCAACGAAGGAACTGTCGAGCTTGAAATCCATGCATCGTCTGGAGCGATCGTGGATACAGACGAAGAAGATGACAACGATAACTGATCAATCATTCATAATCAGGCTTGCGTAATACAGAGCAAATTAAAACGGAGCAGCGAACTTTCGCTGCTCCGTTTTTTTGACGAATGTGAACAGGAAAAGTAAGAGAATAGCTCCATAAAACTGCACCTATTATTTCCTTATGAATAGACTGATAACTAACAGAGGATTACCTTTTTCTTCAATTAAAAGTCAAGTGAGGTTCTTATGGCGAAATCCTATACAAAAGCACAGATTCGCGAAATCACCCGTCGTTTCGGCCTGATCCCCTTAAAATCAAGCTTAGTCTCATCACTGTACCGAAAAAATGCAGTAATCCAAGTAAAAACGAAAAAGGGAACTTATGCATTAAAGCCCTTTAGTCGTTCAAAGATGGCTCGTTCCAATACGATTCAACAGATGGAACGAGCTGCGAGCTATATAAGGCTTTTGAAAAAGAGAAAGTATAACTACATGCCCACATGGCTCCCTACTCATTCCGGCAAGCTATGGACACTACATCAAGGAACGCCATTTTATGTAAGTCAATGGATCAAAGGACGGGGACTGGAAACCGCTGAAGATTTCGAAAAACTAGGGTTAGCCCTTGCCACACTTCACGCTACATCCACCGGCTTACATCGGATGGAGAAAGGAAATTCCCCTTCGACCATTCAACAATTGCGGATATGGAAAAAGCAAGACCGTCTTTTCCAAAAAAAAATGACAAAAATCAGCCGCAAGGATAAAGAGTATCGCAACTGGTACAACACTCATGGCAAGGACTGTATACGTTTATCCAGACGTGCATGGAAGGATTTGCAGGACGCATCCATTATAAGACTACTTCGAACGGAACGCCGGCATCCCTCCTTGATACACAGTGATATCACTACCCCGAATGTCATTATTTCAGACGACGGTCATCTCAAAATCATTGATTGGGATCGGGCTAAGATTGGCTCCGTCTATGCTGATTTGGCAAAGGCTCTTATGAATACAACTCAATTCAATCCTGAATTTGTGCAATCTTTGTTAAGGGGATATCAAAAACGCAAACCACTCAGCCGAACTGAGCGGAAGATTGTTACAGCTTTATATAAACTGCCACGAGAAGCTTGGCATGCTTCTCGACATCCGAATCGTTCAAGAGACCGCGAAATCCTAGACAACTGGGCTCAGTCGTGGCCTCTTCGATTACAAATCATCCATATTTTGCAGGAATGGGCCCGTGTATAAAAGAAAGTGAGGAGCAAAATGTCGATTTTATCGAACGTTGAGCAAATGTACGGAATCAAAATTCAGCGTAGCCGTCAAATGAAGGACATTCACAAGATTGAAACCGCTAATACAACTTATTGCTTAAAACCCTACAAATTTCCGGAAGAAGAGATTCGTTTTATTACACGTGTCTTGTCCTACCTGGATGAACGCGGGTTTACACGTAGCCAAAAGGTCTATCCAACCGTACAGCAAACAGCCTACATGACCTATGAAGGTGTTTCGTATACACTAACTAATTGGGTTCATGGACCCAGACCGGAATTTACAAAAAGAATAGACTTCAAAAAGGGAATTTCTACTTTAGCCAAATTCCACACCAGTGCCGTAGGCTTTCCTGTCACGGAAGCGCCGCCTTCCAGAATCCGTTATGAAGGCTTGAGCGATGAAATAGCTGAATATAAAAAACGTCTCAGTCCTTACAAAGGCACAGCACATCTCCTAGCTCTTTGTGAAGAAGTGTTATATCGTCTACAGCAGCCCAAAGTTCGAGCTGCAATCCAGCAGGAGCAAAAAGCAGCTGCATTAATACACGGTGACTATAACTATCCCAATCTGGTCAAAGACAGGCAGCTCAAAATCCATTTGATTGACTTTGAAAATTGTTCCCTACACGTAAGGATGAAAGATCTCTCCCATCTTCTTCATCGGAATTGTCTTTGGAACGCGACAAAGATGCTGCGCGCGATAGACTTTTATCAACGATATCGACCGTTGAGTACTCAGGATCTGCATCTGCTTCATACGCTATTGATCTCTCCCTATCATGTGGTCCGCAACCTTAGAATAGGTGGCTTCCGTTCTGCCAAGCGAGTCATTCCATCGTTCGTGCATTTGAACAAATACCGACGTGAACTTAGATCACTGCTATAATTAGTTAGCTTGAAAATAAGAAAAAAAACAGACCCGATAATCAGGTCTGTTTTTTTGTGTTCTGACAGCCATCTACGGGAAATCGACATGTTACTAAACGAATTGATTTGCTGATTGTACCGGTACAGCCATAAATTTATAGCATTGTACACAGCACGTACCCCTTTTACAATGATGCTAAGACTCAATGCTCATTTGTTTCGAGAAGAGAATTTGGCAAACTAACAATAGAGGTGACTGCACATGTACACCATGACAAAAGAAGAAATAAAGGCTTATTTGAACAGAATTGGAATTTCCGAAGTTCAGCCTCCTACCCCATCCTATTTAGTGGAGTTGCATAAGGCACATGTAAAAAATCTTTCATGGCAAACGTTGGACATTTTTGCAAGAAAGCCGGCTGCCATTGGTTTTCAAGAATCCGTTCAGCTCATTCTACATGGGAGAAGTGGTTATTGTTTTCATCTGAATGGTGCCTTTAGTGCGCTGCTACATTCGCTAGGGTACAAAGTTTCTTTGCATCATGCTGGGGTACAACCTTTAGGAGCTGAGCCACGCATTAATTCATTTCATCTTGGACTAACAGTGAACTTGCTAAATGAGCAGCAAGAAGATGAAGTATGGATTGTAGATGTCGGACTGGGCGATATGCCATATGAGCCTCTTCCACTCCTTATGGGGACTTATGAACAAGCCCCTCTTCGTTATAAAGTTATGGAATCTGAAGTTGTTACTAAAGGTTGGCGTTTAGAACATGACCCGCTCGCTTCATTTGTTGGCGTTGATTTTGCCCCTACGGTTGTTCAGGATTTGGAAGAATTTAAGCCGAAACATCATTTCTATAGCCGCTCCGTGGAATCTCCATGGTTTAACCTGTTTCTAATTCGGCAAAGGCAAGCATTAGAAGCGAATGAACTCAGAGGATGTATGTGGAAAAAACGCGGGCTAAACGGTTTGGAAAAAATAGAGCTGGATAAGAAATCGCAGTGGCTGGAAGTATTGGCTGATGTATTTGGTGAGCCGCTCGTTAACTACAGCCACCAGGAACGGGACGAGTTATGGAAAAGAGTACTTGCGGCTCATATGGATTGGAAAAAAAGCTTCCTCTAATTCCTTGTTTCAAAAATTCGGTCATTCTTTCATAGGAATATGCACTTCCTCTGTTGCCTCTGTTGTGTTGACTGGACTGCCAACAGGAAGATCGCCGCTTTGCCAGTATCCAGCCAGCTAACGCCCCGAAAACTTCCAGTTCCCCAGGATATACTGCTCAAGCTACATCTCACACCTCCAGCAATTCCGAGGAGTGCTGCAACATTTCCAATTCCTTCACCATGTTTTCAATCAGCTTTGTGAATGAAGCCAATTCTTCCGAGCTGGAGGCCTGTTGCCGGGCACTGGCTGTTGTGGCAGCGGTTTCGGATTGCACACTGTCAAGCATACGGGCAATATCCAGCACCTTGCGCTGAATTTGCTCCTGTGCTTGCTTTGAATTAGATGCCAGCTTTCGCACTTCCTGCGCCACCACTTGAAATCCACGCCCTGCTTCTTGTGCATGGGCTGCCTCAATTGCCGCATTCAGTCCCAGCAAATGAGTCTGATCGGACAATTCTCGAATGGTACTGCTCATCTGTTCAATATGCTTAATCTCATCGCTCAATTGCAGTACCAGTTCCTCTGTATGTTCCTGTGAAGAAGCAGTGTTGCAGGCACTCTCCGCGATATTATCGGTATTTTCCCTAAGTTCGGCAATCATCCCCGTCAAATTTTGTGCAATTCGGGACACCACAGTCAGCATCTGCGTTTGTTCATCGGCTAGCTCGTTAACTTGTTCCTTTTCCTTTTCCTGATAAGCTTCCAGCACAAGTTGGGAATCCAGATTGAACATTTTGGAAAGAGCGTGCACAATAGAATACCAATCCTCTATCCCCGAACGCTTTAAAATGTCTACTGCAATATCCAGATAAGCAATGTACGTACCCAAATAATAATCGGAAGATAATCCAATCCGGGAATGTACCTGCCCCACAAAAAGGCGGTGCTCGATAAACTGATCATCTATTTTCCCATCTGCGAGAGAAAGCCAGTATTCACGTTGTGTTTGCTTTAGTCGCTCAATATTCGACCATTTAGAGATAATTGACATGAGATGGGGAACCTTTTCTACATGCTTATAAAAACGATCCACTACCTCATTTACAATAGATTGGAATAACCCCTGATAATGATGCAATAAAGCCAAATCGCCATCAGTAATACCAATGTATTGTATCTGTTTTAATCTACTCTCAGCGACATGAATCATAAGTTCCTCCAAATAATAGTTTACATAGATTTTACATTACCATATTTATCGGCAACTTTTTAGAAAATGTTAAAAAAGCAGAAGATTGATTGTGATTGTTTACATATTAATTTCAGAAAAACATATAAATCCAACTCTCTATTCATACAAAAAAAGAACCCGTCAGCACCTCAAACGCTCTGTGCCTGCCGGATTCTCTTCACCATCCATTTCAATCCATAGCCTCATTACACAATTGTTTATTTCCCCTTACCGATTCAGGAGGCTGCCTACATACCTCAATAGATCGTTGGCGCTGGCTCCAGTGTAGCCATGCTCCTCAATCAGCCGCTTAATCACCTCATTCATCCGTTTGAGCTGATTAGCATCAGGCGTTTTGGTTGAAGTTGTGATCTTCACAATATCCTTCAAATCGGCGAACAGCTTCTTTTCAATGGCTTCTCGCAGCCGATCATGATGATGATACTCAAACTTTCGCCCCTTGCGGGAATAGGCAGAAATACGGATTAATATTTCCTCACGGAATGCCTTTTTCGCATTTTCCGACACCCCGATTTGCTCCTCGATGGAGCGCATAAGCCGCTCATCCGGGTCGAGCTCCTCATCTGTGAGCGGATCGCGGATTTTCGCCCAATTGCAAAAAGCCTCGATGTTATCCAAATAGTTATCAAACAGCGTCTTGGCTGATTCTTCGAAAGAGTACACAAAGGCCTTTTGTACTTCTTTTTTCGCCAATTCATCATATTCCTTACGAGCCACGGAAATGAAATTCAGATACCGCTCCCGCTCTTCCTTTGTGATAGAAGCGTGCTGGTCTAAACCATCCTTAATGGCTCGTAAAATATCCAGAGCATTGATGGACTCCACATTTTGCTTAATCAGCGCACTGGAAATACGATTAATGACGTACCTTGGGTCTACACCGGACATGCCTTCTTCCAGAAACTCATGTTGCATCTCCTTCAGATCGGCCTCCTTATAGCCTTCGACCTCCTCACCATCATACATGCGCATCTTTTTAACCAGATCCATCCCCTGCTTCTTGGTTTCTTTCAACCGGGTGAGTACAGAGAAAATGGCAGCCGTTCGCAGCGCATGAGGAGCGATGTGAATATGACGCATGTCACTTTGCTCAATGAGCTTGGCATAAATCTTTTCTTCCTCGGAAACTTTCAGATTATAGGGAATTGGCATTACAATCATCCGCGATTGCAACGCCTCGTTCTTTTTATTCGCAATAAAGCTTTTATACTCCGATTCATTGGTGTGAGCTACGATCAATTCATCTGCACTGATGAGCGCAAACCGTCCGGCCTTGAAATTTCCTTCCTGGGTCAGAGACAGTAAATTCCACAAAAATTTCTCATCGCACTTCAGCATTTCCTGAAATTCCATCAGTCCGCGATTCGCTTTATTCAGCTCTCCGTCAAATCGATAGGCGCGTGGATCCGATTCCGAACCATACTCTGTAATGGTGGAAAAGTCGATGCTGCCTGTCAAATCGGCAATATCCTGTGACTTCGGATCAGAAGGACTGAACGTACCTATGCCGATCCGGTTTTCTTCCGATATAAATACCCGCTCCACGCGAACCTTTTCAATATCACCATCAAATTCCGTACGTAATCTCATTTGGCAGGATGGGCACAAATTACCTTCAATGCGCACACCCAATTCCTTTTCGAATTCGGGACGCAACTCATGAGGAATAAGATGAAGGGGATCTTCGTGCATAGGGCAGCCTTCTATGGCATACACGGCTCCCTGATCTGTTCTCGAAAACTTCTCCAGACCACGCTTTAGCAAAGTGACCAGTGTTGATTTCCCTCCGCTAACAGGTCCCATCAAAAGAAGGATACGCTTGCGGACATCGAGCCGCCTGGCTGAGGAATGGAAGTACTCCTCCACCAACTTCTCCAGTGCACGATCCAGCCCAAAAATCTCCTGCTCAAAAAACTTATATCGCTTATGTCCCCCAACCTCTTCTACACCAAAAGATTCAATCATTTTGTAAACCCGTGCATGAGCGGTCATCGCCGGTGTCGGGTCTTTCTTGAGTATCTCGATATACTCTCTAAAAGTGCCGTTCCAGGCCAAGCGGTTGTTCTCCGCTCGGTACTCCGCAAGGCGGTCAAAAATATTCATGCTCGGTTCCTCCCATGACTGCGTAATGACTATCCTCCACTCTTGATGATTATGGCTACACTCGTCACGCCTTTCAGGATATAATGAGATCCTCTTAAAAAAAGTGTAATACATACCTATGCAGATTGATTTCAGAATTGACCTATTTTTTTGTGACAGGTCTCTAGGCTTTTTCCAAAAATAAAGGGATTCACTATGCTAAAATAGACAACAACAACGCGGACCTGACGCATTATGGTACAATATAAGCTCGGAATAATGGGATAAAGGAGCGGGAGAATCCATGGCGGTTCGGCATGAGACGGAGCTGTACGCTCCGGTCAAAGCCTTTTTTGAAAATTTGGGATATGAAGTCAAAGGAGAAGTGCGCAACTGCGATTTGATGGGGATCAAGCCAGGGCAGCAAGCGCCTCTAATTGTGGAGATAAAAAAGACGTTTAACCTGGCGCTGGTACTGCAAGGCATGCAGCGCTTGAAGCTAAGCAGCAATGTATATGTGGCTGTAGAACGGAATCGTGCCAAAAAAGGGGCGGTGAATCAACGCTGGAGTGAGCTGGTCGGACTGTGCCGCCAGTTGGGGCTTGGCTTGCTCACCGTCACGCATTTTAAAACAAAGCCTCCGCTCGTTGAGGTGCTGTGTAAGCCCGTGGCATCTAGTGATGATGTTCACAAAACGACCACCGTTCGCCGCGGCTCGCGCAAGGAAAAGCTGCTGCGGGAATTTCACGCACGCAGCGGTGACCACAATGTCGGCGGGAGCACCCGGCGCAAGCTGGTCACCGCCTACCGGGAAAAAGCGCTGCGCGTAGCCGCTGCTTTACAGGGTTTGGGGGAAGCCGCCCCGGCGCAGCTCGCCCGCACAGCAGCCGTCAGCGACGCTGCTGCCGTACTCCAGCGCAACTACTACGGTTGGTTTGAACGTGTAGCCCGCGGGCGTTATCGGCTGACTCCGTTCGGTGAAGCCGCTCTGAGCGAGTATGCAGAAGTACTGCAGCAACAGGGCATTGAAGCGGCGTCTGGAATGACGGCAGAGGATGACTGACCCCGGATAGTGATTATTACTAGCTTCGCGCTGTGAATTCACCGATCGTCTCACCGATTAAATTCATGCCCATAAGCAGTTGTTCTCGACCCGGGTGGCTAAAGTTAAGGCGAATATGGGCCGCACCTTCATCGCCAACCGCACACAACGCACCTGGCATAAAGGCTACGCCCTTGGGTAGCGCCGCTTTGAGCAGCAAGGCGCTGTCCAGCCCAGCGGGCAATTTCACCCACACATACATCCCACCAGATGGAATATGATACGTCACGTCTTTCCAAAACGGACGCTTCAGCAGCTCTAAGAGTAATTGGAGCCGAGTTGAATATTCCTTGTTCAACATTGCCAAGTGCTCATGCCATTGAAAACGCGAATTGGTCAGCAATTGGAACAGCAGCCGTTGGTTCATCGTACTGGATTGCACGTCAGCCAGCTGCTTCAAGGCGTACATCCCTTCGATCAGCGGCGCAGGACCAGCCGCCCAGCCAGTTCGCAGTGCAGGGGCAACTGTTTTATTAAATGAACCGATATATAGCACTTGACCTCCCTGACCCGCATGATCCAGTGCGAATAGTGAGGGGTAAGCCTCTGCAAACTTTCGGCTCTGGGCATGTGGACTCTTATCATGGGTTTCGTGTTTTTGCTTAAAATGCAATTCACCGTAAGAATCGTCCTCAACGACCAACACCTCATGACGCCTACAGAGGTCCAAAATTTCCTGCCGTCTAGCCGCGCTCCATAAGGCGCCTGTCGGATTCGTAAACGTTGGCGTAGCAAAAAAAAGCTTGGGGCGATAACGGATCATTAAAGCTTCAAGCTTATCGGGAATAACGCCCTCCCCATCCGATTCTACAGGAACGACCTGCGCCCCTTGCATAGATAGTACCTGTAAACACCCAGGGGATGTCGGGTTCTCGACCAATACCGGATCACGTTCATCCACCATCAGCCTTACGATCAAGTCAATGGCCTGCTGGCTGCCTGTGGTGAGAAGAATTTGACCTGGCGGTACTCTTACTCCTTTACGCTGCTCCCACTCTCCCGCAAGCCATGCCCGCAACGGAAAATAGCCCTCCGGTTCACCATACTGGAGGGCGTCAGGGCCGGAGCCAAACACATCATGAGCTGCTTCTTCCAACAGTTTCACCGGAAACAGCTCTTGTGCAGGCAATTCTTCAGCCAAAGATATAAAGGAATGTCTTCTCGCATTTTCCCGGATATGACGCACTGGAGAAGCCAACATCGCAGCCGTTCGTGAAGCAAAGGAATATTGCATGAACATCCTCCTTCTCCTGAAAAATAGTCATGATCTCCGGGCTGACGCGTCAAGCATATAACTGCTTCATCTGACGCGCATATAAGGCATAACGTTCAATCGCCTGCGCCCGGCTGGACACACCTAATTTCGCATAAATTTTACGTAAATAATTATCAATGGAGCGCCGGCTAACTTCGATCTCAATAGCAATTTTGTCATATGTAATTCCTTGTACAATACGTTCCATAATAAAAACTTCGGTTTGCGTCAATTCGTCAAAAGGCTCAGAAGCCATTAACGGCATAAATGGCCAGTTTCCACAACGAATCCAATCCATTGGTAATGAAGCAAATCCTTCGCGCAAACCGTTGATCAGGTGAATTAACTGGCTCGGTGATGCCTGCTTGGATAGCATTCCATTTGCGCCAAGCGAGATTAACTGCTGGAACAACGTAATATTGTCCTCATCCGTCATAATAACAATATGGCTGTCCGGAGACAAGACCCGCATTTGTGTCAAAAACGGTTCCGCCGTTCCTTCAGGCAACCTATAGTCCATTAAAATAATTTCCGGGCGAATGGAGCAAACCAGCTCCAGGCCTTCTGT
The DNA here is from genome assembly GCF_053006485.1 of Paenibacillus sp. JJ1683. Lineage (NCBI taxonomy): Bacteria > Bacillati > Bacillota > Bacilli > Caryophanales > Paenibacillaceae > Paenibacillus > Paenibacillus sp. JJ1683. The sequence continues at coordinate 1,733,845 of NZ_CM129820.1, read as the reverse complement.
GCCGGAGGAAGACATCCCTCTAACAAGCAAATCCTGCTGGTCTTCCAAAATAAGCTTTGTTCCCAGCATACTTGTAGGATGGATATCTATGATGACCACCTGCCATACTTTTCTCATATCTAAACCTCCTGATTTACAAAAAAATACATATTTAGCGAAAGTAATCACAAAACTAGAGAGTGCTTATGTAGAAATTGCGTAAATGTGAACGTATAGGAAGCGAAAACGATTTAAGGAAATTGTATCCTAGGACTTCCTTCCGATGCAATCTCTTTTTCCAATATTTTTATATGACTATTTCGCTTTTGCGAAATAAATAGGCCCATGATAGAATTGGTACTGCAAATAAAGACTGGAAATTTGAATTTACACGGGAGTTGAAAATCACATGCAAGCTTCACCTGAACGTCCTCCTGCCGAAGCCCGGCGGAGCAATTCAAGAAAGGGGTTGCCCGTAAAGACTTTTCTGCTATTTTGGTTTCTTCTTATTATACTAGGTGCTCTCGCAACCTATCTGTATAGCAATCACTTAAAGCAGCAAATGCTAAACGAAATGCAAACCCATACAGACCAACAGATTCAAGTACTCAAATCCGACTATGAAAAGCAACTGACTGCACTTTCCAAGGAAGTTAGCGGATTACAGGGCAAGGTTCAGTCCTTCAACGAACTACTGACCTTTACAAAGGATAATGCCAATAATAAGACCGATAATAGCAATAAACTGTATACCCAATTAAATGAAGTCAAGCAGCAGCTCAATACACTTCAGAAAAAAATGGACTTGCTAAAATGAATGTAGATGCAAAGCTAGTAAACCGGTTCTTTATGTTGGCCCTTGCTCCTTTTATCGGTTTGTTAGGGTGTATTTTGTTAGTGCATCCCCCTTTGAGCTTTCCTGAATCTACATCTCCAAGTCTGCAAAAAGCCGAAATTACTTTACAAACGCAATCAGTAGGCAAGCAGCTTGATGAAGCCAAGCAAACAGCAACGTATACCTTATCTACGATTCGCCGGACGTCTGAGCTCTACAAACAAACGACCCAAACGATGAATCAGCTTGTCGTGACTGCCTCTGCGCAGTCCAAGCGACCCGCGGTTATCTATAATCGGCGCATCACTGCCAAACTGGGGGTTCCCTACTACCAGGTAGATAGCAACCGGATTACCATTGAATTGTTTAAAGTAAACCCGGGAATTTATCACGGATACGCTATGAAAGTCAAACTTAAAGATCCTACGGCAATGAAAATGTCTTTGGGAAATGACAAATTGGGTGGCTCAGAAACGACCATGCGTGCAGTCTTGAGACACGGAGCCATTGCAGGCATCAACGCAGGCGGCTTTGCCGATGGAGATGGCAAACGCTATCCATTAAGCACTACTGTCTTGAACGGCCGCTACCTTACTGGCTTTCAGTCGAGTTTTAAGGACTTGTCATTCGTCGGATTGAGTAACGATGGCAAGCTTATTGGGGGCAAATTTTACAATCAAAGTGCTCTTGACAGCTTGAAACCTGCCTTTGGAGCTACCTTTGTTCCCGTTCTGTTGCAAAGGGGACAAAAAGTGCCTATTCCTGACAAATGGAAAGTCTCTCCCAAGCGGGCTCCACGTACGGTCATTGGCAACTATAAAGATGATCAGTTGCTCATTATTGTCGTAGACGGCTACAATGAAAGCGGGGGTTCAGGTGCAACGCTCGAAGAACTCCAAGGGAAGATGTTCAATCTGGGTGTTCAAGATGCTTATAATTTGGACGGCGGCGGTTCATCGTCCCTTATACTAAACGGCCGAATCGTAAACAAACCGTCAGATGGTAATTTGCGTCCAGTCCCTACTCATTTTTTGTTCTATAAATAGTTAGGTGTAGTGTAGTTTACCATCCAATTAAATATATGCTGTTCAGGCATAGCTCTATCCGAAAAAAAGCATCACGAACGAATGTCGTGATGCTTTTGCCTCATTTAGGAGGAGTACTGTGTCATTTCTGTCAGGCATTGAGCACAAATATAACGTTCTTTGAAATCGTTCACTTGTTCTATTGAGCCGCAGAATACACATTTTGGACGATAACGCTCCAAAATAATATGGTCGCCCTGAACCAAAATTTCGACAGGATCTCCCTCATTCATTTGATATCTTTTACGCAATGACTTAGGCAGAACTATTCTCCCCAACTGATCAACTTTACGTACCACACCGGCAGGTTTCATCGTGATCGTACACCTCTCCTATTGAGTATTAGCTTGCAATTTTCTTTCCAGGCGAAAAACTAGGTACAAAGACACTATTCTTTATGTAGTATTCGCTGTCTTTTTGTCGAATCCTGCTGATCACAGGAAATTTTATTACATTTTTTCATAAAATCATGAACCATATCAAAGTATGGTACAGAATGTCTATAATATTTTTATCGACCGGAAAGCCAATTATCATTAGCCTTCACAGAGAATTTCCGCAAATTTATGACCATATATCCTTTATTTAAGCTCTACTGTCATGTACTTTCGAGCAATAATAGTGCAACTTTTATCAGCAACTAAGGTCCTGGTTCTTTATTCGCATTTATACTTGATCGATTGATGTTCTTTACGATAAACCTGGAAAATCCAATTGTCTCAGCGCTTCATATACGATAATCGCAGCGGAATTCGACAAGTTTAGAGATCTTACTTTATCTGACATAGGCATCTTGATACATGTATCAGGATTAGCAGCTAACAGTTCAGGAGGCAAACCTTTCGTTTCTTTACCAAACACCAAAAAGTCTCCATCCTGAAATTCAATATCACTATACTGCTGTTTTGCCTTTGTCGTCGCATAAAAAAAGCGACCTTCTTGATATTTCTCTTGTACTTCAGCAAAAGAATCGTGATACTCAATGTGAACAGCATACCAATAATCAAGCCCAGCCCGTTTTAACGTAGCATCATCGGTACGGAAGCCCAGGGGCTTAACCAGATGCAGATGAGTTCCGGTTGCAGCACACGTTCTGGCAATATTCCCTGTGTTAGCTGGAATTTCCGGCTCGACAAGCACAATATGTAATGGCATCAGTTTTTCGTTCCTTTCATTATTAAATTCATTAGACAAATAACCTAAAGTCTAACTAAAATGTGTATACTGAAAACATACACTTTCTTCATTTTAACAAAATCAGAGGGATATAGACATCAAACGACAAAAAAATATCAATTTCCCTACACCACTAAAAGCCTTCCCCTATACACATTCAGGGAAGGCTTTATTTTTACTTTTTCGATATCAAATATCGTGTATCGAAATATATGTCTGTATAATCAACTGTTACGTTGCTTAAATCCATCCATAAACTCGGCTAATGCTTGACAGTTCTCCAGTGGAACCGCATTGTAGATTGAGGCGCGAAGCCCTCCAACACTGCGATGCCCCTTCAATCCGATGAAACCCGCATGTTCGGATTCTTTAATAAATTGTTTTTCCAGATCCTCATTCGCAAGGCGGAAGGTTACGTTCATAATAGAACGATCAGCGCTGTCCACACAACCACGATAGAAGCCTTCGCTTCTGTCAATACGGTCGTATAGCAGATCAGCTTTCTGCTGATTCACACGCTCGATGCCTTCTAAACCGCCTTCCTCCTGGATCCATTTGAGCACTTCATTCACCATGTATATGGCAAAGGATGGGGGAGTATTGTAGAGAGAGTTATTCTTTTCATAAGTACTGTAACGCAGCATCGTAGGAATATTGCCTGGTGAGGAAGCCAGTAGCTCTTCACGGGCAACCACGACCGTTACACCAGAAGGTCCCAGATTTTTTTGCGCACCAGCATAAATCAATCCAAATTGAGTAACATCAAAAGGCTTGCAAAAAATATCACTGGACATGTCCACAATCAGCGGTACGGAACCCGTATCCGGGAATTGCTTAAATTGTGTACCTTCAATCGTCTCATTGGACGTCATATGCACATATGCAGTATTCTCAGGCAAGTCCAAGGAATCCACATTCGGAAGACGCATGAATTTCTCATCAGCGGAGGAGGCGGCAATGTGAGCCTTGCCCAATAGCTTAGCTTCTTTATATGCCTTGTCCGACCAGCTGCCTGTCATTACATAGCTTCCGATCTGTCCTTCGCCTAAGAAATTTAAAGGCAGCATGGCAAACTGCGTGCTTGCGCCCCCTTGCAAGAACAACACCTTGTAGCCTTGTGGATTGCCCAGCAGAGATAGCAGACGTTCCTGCGCTTCATTATGGACAGATTCATACACGGCTCCACGGTGAGACATTTCCATGATGGACATCCCTGTCCCCTGGAAATCTACGAATTCAGCTTGTACACGTTCCAGTACTTTGAGCGGCAATGCCGCTGGTCCTGCATTAAAATTGTAGGCTCTCTTACTCAACAATTTCCCATCCCTTCTCTACTCTGGTGTGGATATTATCGCTATGATAGCAGTATTCATAAATGCGTTCAATACTTGTATAAAAATGTTTCCGATTTCCTTTATGATGTGACAAAGCTGTGAATGTTAATATATTTAACATCTTCATTTTGTAGTATTTATCATAATGGTAAAAGGTCTCCGGCATAAGACCGGAGACCTATCTTGAACAACAACTATTCCCCGCAGGCTAATGAGTGTTATTCAAATCTGCTATGCTATCAATGTAGTATTAGCAGTCAAAATACAAGCTGTATTCATGTGGATGAACACGGATGTTCACTGATTTAGCTTCAGAACGTTTGAACTCTACATAGTTATCGATAAAGTCCTTCGTAAATACGCCGCCTTCAGTCAGGAATTCGTAATCGGCTTCCAGAGCGTCCAGAGCTTCATCTAGTGTACCAGGTACACTGCGGATTTTGCCTTTTTCAGCGTCAGACAGCTCATAGATGTTAGTGTCGAGTGGACCATAGCCCAATTCGACTGGGTTCAGTTTGCGCTTGATGCCATCCAGACCCGCCATCAGCATTGCTGAGAAAGCAAGGTATGGGTTAGCTGTGGAGTCTGGTGTACGGAACTCGATTCGACAGCCTTTAGGCGTTACAGCCGCTACTGGAATACGTACAGCCGCAGAACGGTTACCTTTGGAGAATACCAGGTTAACCGGCGCTTCGTAGCCAGGAACGAGACGTTTGAACGAGTTGGTGCTTGGGTTGGTCAAAGCGATCAACGCAGGTGCATGGTACAGAATACCGCCAATGTAATGAAGAGCCATTTCGCTCAGATTAGCATAACCACCTTTTTCGTAGAACAAAGGAGTGTCGCCATCGAAAATAGATTGGTGAACGTGCATACCGCTTCCGTTGTCCCCGAAAATCGGTTTCGGCATGAATGTTGCCACTTTACCATATTGACGCGCTGTGTTGTGTACAATGTATTTATAAACGAGCAGGTTGTCTGCTGTTTTCTTGAGTGTATCAAAACGGAAGTTGATTTCCGCTTGGCCTGCCGTAGCCACCTCATGGTGATGGCGCTCAATTCTCAGACCTGCTTCTTCAAGCAAACGGCACATTTCACTACGAATGTCTTGCTGGGTGTCTACTGGTGCTACCGGTACATAGCCGCCCTTCACACCCACTTTAAAGGCCAGGTTGCCGCCTTCTTCCTTACGGTTCGTGTTCCAAGCTGCTTCCTCGGAATCTACGAAGAAGGAGGAGCTGTTCATGCCACTTTCGTAGCGAACATCATCAAAGATGAAAAATTCAGATTCAGGTGCAAAGAATGCCGCTGTACCCACTCCTGCGGATTGCAGAAATTCCTCAGCTTTTTTGGCAATACCACGAGGATCACGGTCATATTTTTCGCCGTCTGGCGTAGCAATATCACACAGGATATTCAGTGTAGGATGCTGAGTGAAAGGGTCGATAAAAACCGCTTCTGGATCGGGCAGCATAACCATGTCGGATTCCTCAATGCCACGATAGCCGGGAATGGAAGAACCGTCGAAAGCAACACCGTTAACAAATGTTTCTTCATCTACTTCGGAAGCTGGCAATGAAATATGGTGAGCACGACCAGACAAATCTACAAAACGAAAATCTACCCACTCAATATTATTTTCCTGAATTGTTTTCAATACGTTTTCAACGGACATGTCTTCTTCCTCCCAATTTTTCCGAACATTAAGTCTTATACAACCCTGAAATGTTCATGATCGAATGTTTTTTTCTGTCGTCATTATAAATCTCAAACATGACACGGGTCAATAGCTATGTAAGGTATTTTTTAAACTAATGTTAGATATGCTTACGCCCTTGATAACATTTGAACAATACAAAAAGCCCGAAACATCGGGCTTTTAGGTGATTTTACTCTTATTTACTGCATTGCGGCAAAACTTTTATGCATTAATGTTAATAATTAGTTTTAAGATACAGCACTAGGTGTGTGGAATGTTTTTCCAATTGCAGGAGCCAACAATTCCAAGTCTTTTAGTAAATCTGCAAATTGATCCGGGAATAGGGACTGTACACCATCACCCGTCATCGAGTTGTCAGGGTCTGTATGCATTTCAATAATTAAACCATCCGCTCCCGCCGCTACCGAAGCCTTCGTCATAGGAACAACCAGTTCACGTCTACCTGTGCCATGGCTAGGATCGGAAATGACCGGCAAATGGCTCAACTGCTGCAAAACAGGGATCGCGGACAAGTCGAGCGTATTTCTAGTGTAGGTTTCGAATGTACGGATACCGCGCTCACATAACATAACGTTCGGGTTGCCGCCTGCCAAGATGTACTCGGCAGCATTCAAAAACTCATCATAAGTTGAGCTGAAACCGCGCTTGAGCAATACTGGCTTGCCGCAAGTACCCAGCTTGCGCAGCAAATCAAAGTTTTGCATATTACGTGTACCTACTTGCAGAATATCGGCATATTCCGCGCAGATGTCTACGTACTCAGGTGTCATGACCTCTGTGATGGTCAAGAGATCGTGCTTCTGCCCCGCCTCAGCCATCATGATTAAACCTTCTACACCCGTTCCTTGGAAGCTGTATGGCCCTGTACGCGGCTTAAAAGCACCTCCACGAAGGACTTGCGCGCCTGCAGCTTTGACCAATCCGGCAATTTCATCGATCTGTGCAGCAGACTCAACAGCACATGGTCCCCCCATAACGACAAGCTCGCCGCCGCCGATATTTACACCTTTGATGGAGATCACCGTATTTTCCGGATGAAAATCACGGCTGGCCAATTTGTAGGACTTCGAAATTTTAACTACATTTTCTACACCCTTCATTTGGCGTAGATGTTCTGCCAGCTTCGGCTCTACGCTACCAATCAGTCCGATAATCGTACGATCCGATCCTCGGGATACATGAGCCTGCAATCCTTCTTTTTCAATCACTTCAACAATAGCTTGAATATGTTCTTCAGGTGTTTGAACACCAGCGATAACGATCATTTTTTTCTTCCTCTCTATAAACCATATTTTATTATCCACATAGAATAATGTTATGACACTTAGACGCTTGTTCGCTTTTAAGCTTTTATTCGTTAAAGCAACTATACCTGTTTTAACTTGCCTCGTCAAGGCTTAATTATCCCGAATAGTTCTATTTTTTGACTTAGTGAAGCTGATCTAATTGAATAATATCGGTACTTAAACAATTTGAAAAAAGCCGCTACCCGGATGTTTGTATCCGAATAACGGCTGTAATCAATGACATACTATTTCGTCGTTTTTGACTTTTCTCGTACAGGAGGCAGCAGTTTTTTCATATCAATGGTTCTCCGAATCTCCCATGTTTCCGGGTTATCCGCATCATACTGTTCCAAATACGTAATGACCTCTTTGGTAATCAGTGTAGGTGTTGAAGCCCCGGAGGTCACAGCTACTTTGGCTACGCCCTTAAGCCACTCCCTCTTCAGCTCGGTTATATCAGAAATACGATAAGCCGTAGTACCAGCTATTTCCTCTGACACCTGAGCCAATCGGTTGGAATTGTTGCTTCGCGGGTCACCGACCACGATTACCAGATCCGCCTGTCCTGCCTGCTCAGCTACCGCTTCCTGACGTACCTGCGTCGCCAAACAGATTTCATTGTGTATCTCGGCACCTGGGTATTTTTCCAGCAGCTTCTTCATAATGTGCTTGATGTCCCATTGACTCATGGTCGTCTGATTCGTAATCAGGATTTTGTCTGCTGACAGTGTAAGACTGTCAATCTCTTCTTCCTTTTCAATCAGATGAACATGGTCAGGAGCAATACCGATAGCTCCCTCTGGCTCTGGATGATTCTTTTTGCCAATATAAATAATCTGGTAGCCTTCGGCAGACTTCTCCCGAATCAGATCATGTGTCTTCGTGACGTCAGGGCAGGTTGCGTCAACCGTAGTCAATCCTTTATCTCGTGCCAGCTTGCGAACCTCTGGTGATACGCCATGAGCAGTGAAAATGACAGTACCACTCTCTACCTGGCTTAAAATCTCCATGCGGTTCGGTCCGTCCAATGTAATGATCCCTTCGTCTTCGAAGGAATTGGTGACATGACTGTTATGAACAATCATGCCTAGTATATAAATAGGCCGGGGTAAGTCCAAATTTCTGGCTGCCTGACGAGCCAATACCATGGCATCGACTACGCCGTAGCAGTAACCCCGGGGCGAAATTCTGAGTACCTCCAAAAATAGCCCCCACTTTCTTCGACACAGTATACAGCCCCAATAACTGGACAGCTGTGGGCTTTTATGCCTCTACCGGCCAATTCTATGATGTAGTTCCCCTCCTATTATAGCCTATTCCAAAGGCGCGGAAAAGCTGACTGGAAGCCAAATGACAAAGGTCGTTCCTTCTCCTTGGCGCGTAACCACTTCCACAGACCCCTGATGTTCATCAATAATCCACTTGGCAATAGATAATCCCAAGCCAATTCCCTCTGTCACGCCGCGTGACTCATCTGCCCGGTAAAACCGGTCAAAAATAAAGGGAACCTCACTTTTGTCCATACCAATACCTGTATCACTGATCCGTAGCCCCACCTGTCCCTGATAAACAATCGCATCAAATCGGACTGTGCCTTCAGGTGTATATTTAAAAGCATTATCAATGAATATGAATAGCATTTGCTGCAAATAATCTTTGCTTCCGTCCATATAAATACCATTCAACAACGAAAAGTCGCCCACATTCCATTCGGCCGTTCGCTCCAAAAACTGAGCACGACGAGCAACCTCGTTTACGAGCGGCTCCAGCGCAACAGGCATTTTATCGAATGTTTTCCCCGTGTCCGCTCTTGCGAGTGACAACATATCGCTCACCAAGCGACTCATTCGCTTGCCTTCATCCGCCATGTCATTCAGCGCCTCCATGGAAAGCTCGCGAATCATGGCTTCATCCATATTCGGTCGCTCGTCCGGTTCGGTAGTCCACATTTTGAGCAGAAAATCAACGTTGCCACGAATCGTCGTCAAGGGTGTGCGCAGTTCATGGGAAGCATCGGCCACAAACCGGCGCTGCGCACCATATGCATCTTCAAGTTCCTTGTAGAACACTTCTGTACGCCCCAGCATGTTGTTAACCGTCCCGATCAATTGTCCAATTTCATCTGGCGGACCGTCATATTCAATCCGAACACTCAAATCATTACTGGATTGAATTTGATTGGCCCCCTCAATGACCTTAACCAGCGGCTTCATAGATTTACGAGCCAGGAAGAGACCAGAGGTCGCAGCAGCGAGTAAGGCAAATAGTGAACCGTACACAAGCACATTTTGTAACCTGTTCATAAGTCGGTCCTGAGAGCCCGTGAATTGCCCTACCTGTAGCAGCCCGACCACCAAGCCCAACTCCTCGGATTTGATCGGCTGTTGAATAATCATAAAGGAATCACCATTTACGTTCACACGCCGAATCCCCTCATTTTGAACTGCTCCTGCCGCTGTAGACGGAACAGGGAAGGTGATACTGAGGTCTTTCATATTTTGGGTCGTTTTGGTTACACCGGACGTATAATTGTAAATTTGAACATAGAGCTGTGAGTCATCTATTCCACGCCCCTGCTCCAATCCCAAATCCAGATTAGGGACCTCAAACAATCCCCCTTTTATAATAAGGCGTAATTGCTTGTTAATTTGTGGCGCCTGAGTCATAAGCTGACTTTTCACTTCATTATATGTGTAGTAATATACTAGTCCGTAAATAGCCAGACCAAAAATGACAAGCACTATAGCCAAGATGCTCGAATACCAAGCTGTCAGCCGCCACCGAATAGACATATTACACATCACCTCTTAAAATATAGCCAGCTCCCCGAATGGTACGAATAAGCCGTTTGCCACCATCCTGCTCCGTTTTTTGTCGCAACATGGCAATATATACTTCCAGCACATTCGATTCTCCGCTATAGTCATAGCCCCAAATTTTATCCATAATCAGATCACGCGACAGAACGCGTTTTGGGTTTTGCATGAACAGATGGAGTAGTTCAAATTCTTTGGCCGTCAGTTCCAAGCGTTTGCCACCACGAACTACTTCACGTGATTCGTTATCCAGTTGTAAATCCTCGAAGGTAAGCCGATTCCCATTATTGTCCTGCTGTTCAGTTTTACGCCGCAAAAGCGCTCGTACGCGTGCCAGCAGCTCCTCCAGAGCAAACGGCTTTACGAGATAATCATCAGCCCCCAGGTCCAGACCCTTCACCCGGTTCTCCACCTCATCCTTAGCTGTAAGCATCAGGACAGGTACCGTGCTTCCTCCCTCCCGCATACGACGGCAAACCTCAAAACCATCGACCTGCGGCATCATTACATCGAGCACGACCAAATCAGGCTCAGCTGTTAGCATTTTATTTAATCCCTCTGCTCCATTGGCGGCTGTCAGCACTTCATATCCTTCAAAAGCCAGCCCTCTACGCAGCATGGATACAATTTTTTCATCATCATCAATGATCAGAATAGTAGAACGCATACACGATCAAACTCCTTTATCTCTTCTTCTTTTCCCTCTATTGTAGCAGGAGTAAACGCGTGTAGCATCTTGCCACCCCATGCAGCAAGAAACGGAAGGGTCGTTTTCCTTCCGTTTCTTACGTTCGTGTTCAATTCTAGAGTTATTCTCTTACTGCTGAAGAGTCGAGCTAAAGTCATTTTTGTTGCCTATTTTCAGCTGAATATCTTTTTTCTGCCCGGCTCGTTCGATGTTAAGCGTAAGTGCTGTACCCACTTTTTGTTTTTGAATGAATTGAATTAACTCCTGTGATGTGCTATAAGGCGTGCCATTAGCTCCGATAATTACATCATAAGGACGTAGATCGGCCTGATAAGCTGGTGATTTGTATATAATATCCCGAACAACCGAGCCTTCGGTCAGAGATGTACCCAATTCCTTGGCTACTTCAGGGCTCAAGTTCAACAGACTTGCACCAATGAAAGGTACAGGTTCTTTTGGAATAGGCTGGTTATTTTTCAGCTTATCGACGACTTCCAAAATCGTATTGGACGGAATTGCAAACCCGATCCCCTGTGCATCTGCACTAACAGCTACGTTCATACCGATAACCTGCCCTTGCAGATTTAACAACGGTCCGCCAGAGTTACCAGGATTAATGGAGGCATCCGTCTGAATGAGATGCTTGTATTGCGTCGGTTTTCCAGTTGACTCACTATTAATGGTGATGGTACGTTCTTTCGCGCTTAGCACACCGGCTGTTACCGAATGCTCAAAGCCTTCTGGGTTACCGATTGCAACCATCCACTCGCCGACTTTAGCGTTATCGGAGTCTCCCAAGGTTACGGTTGGGAAGTTATTTTTGCCTTCAATTTTAAGAACTGCCAAATCTAGATCTGCATTTTTGCCCAAGACTTTGGCTTCGTAAGGCTTGTTGGTTCCCTCTACTGTAACCTGTACCACACTCGCGCCTTCCACAACATGGTTGTTAGTCAGGACGTAACCCGATTTATCAAAAATAAAACCGGAACCAATACCCAGCGGAGTCAGCTGTCCACTGTTGCTGCCTTCATTTTCATTACTATTGCCGCTGCTGCCACTATCCCCATACTGGTTACCGAAAAAGTATTGATACAGCGGGTCATTGTAATAAGGGCTGCTTTGTCTGCCGCTTCCAGCACTAGATTGCTTGGCAAGTGTTTCAATTTTGACGACCGCCGGGCCAGCCTTGGCTACAACAGATTGAACATCAGCCGTACCTGAAGGCATAACAGCCGGAACTGCGCTTGGAGACGAGTTAGTGGTTCCCGAATTCGTCGTTTCTCCGCTTTCAGCTGCCGCCGAAGTCAACGCTGTCTCCGGTGTGAACATATTGGTTCGGTCAGCTGTATACATCAATACCGTAATGACCAGCATTCCGGCTAAAAAAGATAACAAAATCGTTTTTACCTGGGATTTGGGCTTATTCGGTTTAAATTGCCAGTTGCCGCTATTCCGACCAGAACCATCCTGTTGCTCAGGCATAGCACGTTGATAAGAGGAAGGAAGCGGTCTCACTGCCTGCGGTGGCGTAATCTCAACGTTCTCCACCGACTGCCCTTCTCTGCGTTGTCCGTCCGACTGCACTGAGGAGAAAGGGCCATAGGAATAGTAATATGAGGAACCATTTGAATCGTTTGGCCGAGTTGTTTTATCGTTATCAACCTGATCATTGTCGTTCCGGCGCCCGGAATTATTATTTTTAAATTCGTCCATTGTATATCTCCTCCCAAACCCTATGCTTCAAGGTGGTGTTGTTTAGCTGACTTTATTTTGCACTTTAAACCTTAATTCCACCTTAAAAAAAATTAAAAAGGAGATAAAACCTCAGACCTATTGTATCTAGCCACTTTTACTCAACGCGAAATGCCCCGGAATTCAATCCGGAGCATTTCGCGTTGAGTATGCTTTTTATTTTGTGTTAAAGTTCTCGTCGAACTTTTCGTTCGGTGTTTGTGCATTGCTTTGAATTTTGCTGCGACTAGAGTTTTGAACTTTTTGCGCTACTGCACTTGTACCGCCTTGATCTGTTGCAAATTCTTCATCATACTTCTCATTTGGTGTTTGGAAGTTGTCTTGAATTTTATTTTGTTCAGACTGCTTCACCTTTTGAGAAACAACGCCTACCGTATCGTCTTGTGCAAATTCCGCTTTGAACTGATTTCCTGTGTTTGCTTTGAAGCCTTTGTTCATGAAAGAACTACCGCCTTGATTTGGCATATTCCTCGACCTCCCAGTATGGTTTGCGGGATAAGCTCATCCCGAAACATAGTATGTGAAGTCAGGAAAAACAATATTCAAGGATTATATGGAAGCATCCAGTGTCTCGGGCGGAATGGTCTTATGCGTTTCTATCGCCTTTTGCAGCGATTTTATCATTTTTTCGGTACACTTGCCGTTTCCTTTTTTTATGATTTGAACATCCACATCTTTCTTGCCCCATTCAGAATACACCTGCCGGATTGTTTTAAAATACAAGTCAATTTTATTGCCCTTAATCGCTGAACCTGTATCTGCTACAATCCCGTAACCGTAACCTGGAATGTACAATATGCTGCCCAAAGGAAACATCTTCGGATCAGCCGCAATCGTGGACAGTGTATTTTTGTCACGACGCACTTTTACACCGGAATACGTAATACCGTAACCGGGATGATTCGGCCGTTTGCCAGTGGATTCATACCCTGCTGTATAACCTGTTGCCGTGACCGTCATGGTCGTAATAACCTGCTCTTCGCGTGGAGCTATAACAGGTGCGGATTGCCATTTCTTATGCTGGACCGGTTCTTTGTGACCGTAAACCTCATTGCCGGATAATACCAGACAGATTGCGATTAACATGGTTCCCAAAACCCGTTTCCATACCAACATGGATCTCATAAAAAACCTCCCCTTGAGGCAAAGGCTTTCCAGAAATCCATGAGTTTATACGGACTATTAATTATTTTTGAACATCCTGCCCCGGATAAAGTCTGCTCAGCTTCACTTTGTCTTCAAAAATATGCAGAAGCGTCCGCACAATAGGGGTGTGCTCATCGTCTGTGTGCAATATAATGGAAGCAGGAGATATCGAAATAAGAGTGCTGACGATTCGATCCTCTACCTCCATCTCCAGTTCAATACCGGGCATTTCCACAATAATATCATCTGCATCAGGAGTCGGTATGGGCACCATGGCACTATCGAGAATGATAAAATCATGCCCGCCTTGGTGAAGTACATGCACGAGTGGAACTTTGCTCTCCTGAAAAAACACAAAATATTTAAGCAGCCCCATAAATTCTTCGTATTGCCGATCTGCCCAGAATTCTTCCATCGCATAGTCAACAATTTCTTCAAGCTCTTTTTTGTACGCATGCAGTCTGAATTGAATAAGCCCTTCCAAATTGATTACACGAAGCTCCTTAAAGTCCTTTTCCAAGAGGGTGGTCAGCTTACCATGGCGCTTTAAACGTCCTCGGGGACCATCATCATTTAACAGTGAGCGAATCATGCTACGAATTTGTTCAACGTCCTCTTTCTCCAGCAACGAGCAGGCTTTGTTGAGAATATGATCGAGAATCCCCCACTCCCTGACTTCGATAATATAATCCGCTATTGCCGAAGACATGATGCTGTATACACAGGGAAGAAAGCTTTCAAACGCTGAATTGCTTTCAGTGCCCTTGCAGGTCCATGCCACTTTGTTGTCCAGCTGTCTGAAAGTGAATCGAAATCCGCGCCGTGACATATGTAGTCCCTTGGTTCTACTTTTGACCACTTCGTAAAAACGGTCGGTTTCTTGATCTCCGTCTGTATTGGTCCACACTGTAAACAGTTCCATTGGCTCACTCCTTTCGATCACTGCTTTCAGTATATGGCGGCCTCTGAAGGGTTATACGAAGTGAACGACTGGAAACAAAAAGACATATGCAAAAGAGGTGATCTGGTTTCAAAGAGACGTTAAGCGTGTTATAAACAATTACCGTGTTTAGGTAAAAACTGAAAGACGTTTGAATATTTAGGGTGGGGTATGTTAAGGTTATAGTGATATGAATTTTTCACAAGAGGGAGGGGATAAGATGTCAACGATGCTGAACATGCTGCGCACATTCATGATCGTCATATTGAGCCTCGTTCAGATTTTGTCCCTTCCTGTGACGTTTCACGCGGAAGATACCACTCAATCCCTTCAGTTTACTTCGGGATCTGCACTTATGCTTCATGCTGATGTTACTTCGTTAGAAACGGATTCTCACGGTCTGGAACATCATTCCAAACCAGCGGTGCGCAAATCCTCCCCATTACTGCATCTGGTAATCGCTGCGGCTAAATCACTTCCCTTTGTCATTCTGATAGCGCTTGTGCTGATAATGAGCATTCCTAAGCTACGTCTGCCTTTTATTCCTGTCATCTGTAAGCTAAAGAAGCAATTGTTTTTGTTCCCCATCAAATTTACCTCTAGTTATGTGGCTTAACCTCCTTTTAGCATGCATATCACCATATTTGCATGTCTCTTTGCTAACTTTTCCTATTCATCTACTGCGTAAAATTTAATTTTCCATTTTTATCTAAAATTTAATGCAATCTATTTTTTCATATCACTTCCAAAGTATGTGATTTATTTCCCATATCATTCACTTAAATAAACGTATTATACAGGAGGCATTATAAATGGATATTCGAGAGTCTATTTTGCCAGGAATCGGAATTAAGTATCGAATTGATGCGGAGAGTGGCGACCGAATTGTCATTATTATTCATGATGATGGCAGACGTGAGCTATATCACTTTGATTACGAGGATCTGGAACAAAGCATTTCTATGACGACCCTGAATGATCAGGAAGCACGATTAGTAGCCTCCATCATCGGTGGTATGACTTATAAGCCCAAGCAGCTCGAAAGTGTAGAGATGACATTTGACGATTTTATTATCGAATGGTACAGAGTGGAATCCCACTATGCAAGTGTAGGCAAATCCATTGGGGAGCTCGATGTAAGGCAAAATTCGGGTGCCACGGTTATTGCCATTGTGGAGAAAAAGGGAAAAAAATATGTAAATCCTGGCCCTGAAGTGATTATTAGCGATGATGCCACTGTAGTTGTTGTTGGAGAACGTGACCAGCAGAAACGCTTTAAACAAATCCTTATGAACGGAAGCGGGTGATTGGATGGATCATCTGGTATTTGAGGTTGGATTGGCTATTGCTCTAATCGCTGCAGCGGGGCTGATATCCTCCAAACTGCGCTTCTCGGTCATCCCTTTTTATATTCTGATCGGAATGGCAGTTGGACCTCATGCGATGGAGCTATGGCATTTTGATTTTCGGTTTATCGAAAGCGCCCCGTTTATTGATTTTATGGGGAGAATCGGAGTGCTGTTTCTTCTCTTCTACCTAGGGCTGGAGTTCTCAGTAGGTCGGTTGATTAAATCAGGTCGTTCCATTGCTGTGGGCGGTACCATTTATATTGGCATCAATTTTACACTGGGGCTGGCTCTCGGCTTCCTGAGCGGCTTTCCTGTAGCCGAGACACTAGTTATTGCCGGAATTACGACAATATCATCCAGTGCGATTGCAGCCAAGGTGCTAGTCGATCTCAAGCGTACCGCTAATGCTGAAACAGAAATGATTTTAGGTATTATTATGTTTGAGGATGTTTTCCTCGCCGTCTACATCTCCATCCTCTCCGGATTGGTTCTTAGCGACTCTTCCTCGCTCGGGGGTGTACTGCTATCGGCACTCATCGCACTTGGCTTTATGCTTGCAGTTATTATTATCGGTCGAAAGGCCGTCCCTCTGCTAAATCGGATTCTCCGTATCCGCTCCAATGAGGTATTCGGACTCGTTGTTTTTGGCTCACTGTTTCTGGTGGCTGGTTTTTCAGAAACGATCCATGTAGCAGAAGCTATTGGAGCCCTGTTGGTCGGTCTGGTACTGGCCGAAACGGAACACGCCAAACGGATTGAGCATTTAATTGTTCCTTTCCGCGATTTCTTTGGTGCCCTGTTCTTCTTCAGTTTCGGACTGTCCATTGATCCGCTGTCCCTAGGAGGTAACGCCATATGGCTTGCGCTGGCAGCAGTCCTTCTCACACTATTTGGTAACATTTGGGCGGGTATGCTGGCTGGGCGTACAGCGTCCCTATCTCCCAAAGCATCCGCAAATATCGGTTTGACTATTGTGGCGCGAGGCGAATTTTCGATCATCATGGCCAATTTGGGTAAAGAAGGCGGTTTGCTTGATATTGTTCAACCTTTTGCAGCCATCTATGTACTCATATTGGCCATTCTTGGACCGCTTCTGACAAAGCAGTCAAAGCCTATCTTTAATATGCTAAACAAAATATTCAAATTTAAGGACCCTCGCTTACGAAAGGAAGAAAGCAAATCGGCGTAACTGTAAAAGCTGGATACGACAATCCATAGGAGGGAAGGCTATGCCGCACGCTGTAAAACATGCCGAAACTTTATGAGGCGGCTTGTGAAGCCCGCTTCAGGAGATGCGAGCAGGTTCCCTGTCTTTTATACGGTAATTGGCGGAATTACGGCATCCGTCGGTCTGGAATTGTTTTTACATCCGCATGATATGATCGCTGGAGGCGTTACGGGAATCTCCAGACTCATGTCGCTTTATACACAGGAGCATTTTGGGTTACTGCTATTCGTTTTGAACTTGCCACTAATGCTGCTGTATTCTTTGTCTACTCACAAACCCATGCTGCTTCGCGCACTCCCCGGCTTGTTTGCCTTTTCAGGCTCAGCCATCATTCTCTCGCCTTTTCCGGCAGTGAGCGGCCATCCGGTCGTATGCGCTTTGGGAGGCGGAATCTGTATTGGACTTGGCGCAGCGCTGACAGCTCGTCACGGGGGGTTGCTTGATTCATTAGGACTCAGCGAATCTGACGATGGCCGTCCATCCACTTTGTTGCTAATTCATCGGAAAATTCCGTTAATACAGATCGTAATGTTGTGTAATGGCCTGCTGCTCATTACGGCTGGTTTTGTGTTAGGCTGGGAGCCAGCCCTCTATTCCGCCTTATCCTGTCTCGCTGCCTATGAAACGACTCGGCTGATGTTTACTGGTCTGAGACGCATGGTCTGTGTTGTCAGCAAAAAACAGCCAACTGTCGAAGATGCCATATATCGCAGGTTGCGTTTACACAGCACACCTATTGAAGGTTCTGCCGCCCAGATAAAGGGCAAGATTAAAAGCGAATCAGATAAAAAAGAACAAATGGTCATCATTTACAGTGTTCATCTTTTGGATTTGCAGCGCTTTAAGGCGGCCATCCAAATGGCAGACCCACAGGCTGAGATCATGTATATGAAGCGATGGGAAACGTAGCAAATCCCAAATATATTAACCATAATAGAAAAATGATTAAAGATATTGTAGTATCCACTCTTCCGCACAAAAACGCTTATCTTCACTATCCTTGTACATAGGATAGTGAAAGATAAGCGTTTTGTAATGTACTATATATTAGCTGATATTAATTTTGCATAATAAAGTCATGCTCAATACTGCTGGCACTGTCAAAAGTACGAATAATATCATAACGGGTATTGCGCTGTGCCGGAATGTGACCCGTCTCACGGATCAACTGTAAAATGGATTCGATGTTAACCTTATACGTTGCGCCTGCAGCGGAAACTACATTTTCCTCAATCATGGTGCTGCCAAAATCATCACAACCGTAGTACAGTGATTTTTTACCGATTTCCGGTCCCATCGTTACCCATGAAGACTGGATATGCTTGATGTTATCCAAAACAAGACGACTGATCGCTACAGTCTTCAAATATTCCTCTGGCGTCTGGCGTTCTTTCTTCAAATTAGTGTTGTCTGGTTGGAAGGTCCAAGGAATAAAGGCCAGAAATCCTTCAGAATTATATTTGTTTTCAATGCATTCGTCCTGAGCATCACGGACACGCAGCAAATGCAGCGCACGCTCCTCCATCAGCTCGCCAAATCCGATTACCATGGTAGCCGTTGTGTTCATCCCAACCTTGTGAGCTGTTTGCATGACATCCATCCAATCACGCCAGGAGCCTTTGAGACGGCTAATTTTGCGGCGTGTACGGTCATCCAAAATTTCTCCGCCTCCACCCGGCAGCGAATCCAATCCAGCTTCATGAATGGCTCGGATCGTTTCCTCCATGGATAGGCCGGATTTTTCCTTCATTTTGTGAATTTCAGCTGGTGAGAAGGAGTGCATTGTAATATCTGGAAAACGTTCCTTAATAGCTTTCAGCAAATCGGTATAATAGCTGAACGGCAGGTTTGGATTTACACCGCCTTGCATTAAGATTTCGGTGCCACCTACATCCTGCGTTTCCTTAATTTTTTGGAAAATCACCTCATCCGGCAAAACATAACCTTCATCGGAACCCGGTCTGCGGTAAAAAGCGCAAAAGCGGCAGTATACGTCACACACGTTCGTATAGTTAATATTTCGTCCGATGACGAAGGTTTTTATGGGATCGGGATGCATGCGATTCATGACTTTATTCGCCGCATGACCTATTTTTTCAACCTCGTCTGATTCGAACAAAGCAACGGTATCCTCTAAATTCAGGCGTTCGCCGCGCAGGGCTTTATCTAAAATATGGTCGATTACACTCATGGTGTATCCTCCTTCGCTGTCACAGGGCGACGAAATGAAAGACAGGACTTATGAACGAGAATGCTTTCACAAACCTGCGTTCGAACCCTGCCGTAATGTATGTTCATGACTAGCCTTGTATGTTGTCTGTGCTATTTAGCATAGTAAAACCTAATGATAATACTAACATATCTTTTGGTAAGGAACCATACTTAGACTGAAAAGTGCCTTTTTTCACACTGTCTATCATGTCTTTCATATAGAAAACAGCAAGTCTCCTGAATACCGGAAACCTGCTGCTTAGGGCTGTACCTATTTGCTTCCTTCGTATAACGTTGAGATGCTATGGGCGTCTAACATTCTAGCTCAGCGCCTCATCCAGATCACGGATCAGGTCATCAATGTCCTCCAGACCTACGGAGAAACGAAGTAGTCCGTCTGTAATCCCGCGCTCCAACCGTACACTTTGCGGCATTGCCGCATGTGACATCATTGCTGGGTACGACAAAATACTTTCCACAGCTCCCAGACTCACCGCCACAATGGGAATACGTACGCGACTGAGGACCTCTTTTGCACGTTCACCCGAACCCACATCAAACGATATCACTGCACCATAACCGCTCGATTGACTCTCATGAATCACACGCCCTGGATGATTTTCCAGGCCCGGATAGTATACCGCTTCAATGTCATTGCGCTCGTTTAGCCAATTGGCAAGCTTAGCTGCACTTTTTTCGCTGTGAGCCATACGCGCCTCCAGTGTCTTCATACCACGCATGAGCAGCCAAGACTCTTGCGGTGCCAGCACAGTACCTAATCCATTTTGAAGCTGCTTGATTTGTCTCCCCAACGATTCGGTACGAGCTACCGCAAGCCCTGCCAGTACGTCGCTGTGTCCACCCAAAAACTTGGTCGCACTGTGCAATACAATATCGACTCCCTGCTCAATCGGACGTTGATAATAAGGTGTCATAAAAGTATTATCCAACAACGTCAAAAGTCCATTATCCCTAGCCCAAGAGGTTATTCCAGCTACATTGGTAATTTTGAGGGTCGGATTAGATGGGGTTTCCATATACACAGCCCTTGTATTTTCCTGCAACGCCTCTTTCACAAGGTTGAGATCCGTCATGTCAACGAAGGTCGTTTCGATATTCATCCGTTTCAAGATGGAGGTCAGCAGTCGATATGTTCCTCCATATACGTCCTCCGAAACAATGACATGATCACCAGCGGATAAGAGCATAAATGTAGTGGAGATAGCAGCCATACCTGATGCAAAGGCAAAACCACAAGCTCCACCTTCTAATAAGGCGATATAATCTTCCAATGCTTGTCGTGTCGGATTACCTGATCGGCTATAATCATGCTGTGGAGGATTAAAAATATCATGATGGTGAAAGGTCGAAGCTTGATAGATCGGGACACTTGATGCCCCTGTAACACTATCAATTTCAGAGCCAAAATGCAGCAGCTTGGTTGCGAATTTCCGCCCTTTGTCCAGATCCTCTCCGATCTTCCTCGCATCCTCTATCATTGCTGCTCCCCTCCTTCTACTTCTTGACGTGCCGCTTCCAGTGCCGAACGCAAATCTTCAATCAGGTCATCTGTATGCTCGATACCTACGGAGAAACGAAGCAACCTGTCATCTACCCCGACTGCATCCCGAATTTCTGCCGGTATGTCCGCATGTGTCTGCACAGCAGGATAGGTCATTAGCGATTCCACACCGCCTAGACTTTCGGCAAACGCAATAAGCTTAATATGACGAAGCAAAGGCTCCACATAGCGAGCATCCTTTACTTTGAAAGAGAAAATACCCGTGTTTCCGCTGGATTGTTTATTTTGTATCTCACGACCTGGATGGCCCTCAAGCGCCGGGTAAAATACTTCCGCCACTGCTGGATGCGTCAGTAAATAATTAGACAACACCGTAGCATTATGCTCATGTCGATCCATACGTAGCGCTAACGTTTTCATCCCCTTCATCAACTGATAGCAGTCGCTTGGGGAAAGCACGGCCCCTATGGAATTGTGCAGGAAGGAAATTTCAGCTGACAGCTCTTTTCCTTTGCTTACAATCAACCCTGCCAGCACATCGTTGTGTCCGCCCAAATATTTGGTTGCGCTATGTACCACAATATCCGCACCTAGTTCCAATGGCCGCTGGAAATATGGTGTTAGCAGCGTATTATCTACAATAGTAAGCAACTCATGTTGTGATGCCCATGTAGCCACCGCTTGAATATCAGTAATCATCATTAACGGATTGGTAGGCGTTTCTATGAATACGGCTTTGGTATTCGGTCGACATGACTGTTGGAGTGCTTCGAGATCGTTTGTATCCACATAAGTTGCGGTCACACCAAATTTGGATAAAATACGCTCTAGCAAACGATAGGTCCCGCCATAAAGATCCAGCGATACAATGAGGTGGTCTCCCTGTCCAAACAAAGCAAATACCGTTTGCAGCGCTGCCATACCTGAGCTGCAAGCAAAGCCTGCATCACCAGATTCAAGTGCAGCAGCAGCCTCTTCCAGTACCTTTCGCGTGGGATTAATCGTCCGAATGTAATCAAACCCTGTGCTTTGACCCAGACGGGGATGGCGGAACGCCGTAGATTGGTAAATCGGGTAATTAACAGCCCCGGTTACTGGCTCCTCTACTGAACCGATTTGTGCCAATCTGCTTTCGATTCTCCACTGCTTATCACTCATATGAATCCTCCTGTTCACTTCCATAGTAGGTGCTATAACATATGCTGCAAAAATGGATGTCCAAGACTATACTGCTGCGCTACTGCAAGGTGGTACTGTATAAGGGTAAACTACAAGCCCATTTTTAAATCTGAGGTCCGATATCATAAGGTGTTTCTTGGTATACATAATAGTTAAGCCAATTTGAAAATAATAAATTGGCATGAGCCCGCCAGATCGAGGGCGGTATGCGTCCAGGATCATCATTAGGATAATAATTTTTGGGGACGTCAATATCCAGTCCTTTGGCTATATCGCGATCGTATTCCCATTTCAGCGAAAGTGGGTCATATTCAGAATGCCCTGTTACAAAAATTTGTTTACCATCAAGCGTGGCTACCAGGTACACTCCAGCTTCCTCGGATTCGGATAAAACTTCTAATTCGGCAATATGGTCAATATCTTCCCGCCGAACCTCGGTATGCCGAGAGTGGGGAGCATAAAACAGTTCATCAAAGCCGCGTAGCAGTTTCACTTTAGGTTTAATAACGGTGTGTGGGAATACCCCAAAGCATTTGGTATCGAGCCCGTATTTCGGAACATTGAAATGATGGTATAAGCCTGCCTGTGAGGCCCAACAGATATGCATGGTCGAAGTAACATTTGTTTTCGTCCACTCAAAGATTTGCCGGATCTCCTCCCAGTAGGTCACATCCTCAAACTCAAGTTGTTCTACGGGGGCTCCTGTAATAATCATGCCGTCAAAACGACTGTTCTTGATCTCATCAAACGTTTTATAAAACATGTTCAAATATTCTTGCGATGTATTTTTAGATACATGTGACTTCATATGCACCAACGTGACATCCACTTGTAACGGCGTATTGCCGACCAGACGCAACAGTTGGGTTTCCGTTGTTTCCTTCGTAGGCATCAAATTCAAAATGGCGATGCGCAACGGACGAATATCCTGATGATAAGCCAGGCTTTCGTCCATTACGAAAATATTTTCGCCCTCCAGTACTTCCTTAGCAGGCAGTGTATCTGGAATTTTAATCGGCATGTAAACTCACTCCTTGATCGGTAAGTTGTGCGAAAATCGTCTGGTAGAGATGCCGGGCATATAATAAAAAGACCTTTCTCGGTTAGAGAAAGGTCATATTTGTATCCATATGCGCCTCTCTCATCTGTCAGGGCTACGCTTCTTTGTACAAAGCGCGAGTCCTGCAAGAATTAGCACCGTGCGATAAAAATCGCCGGTTGCCGGGTATCATCGGGCTAGTCCCTCCACCTGCTCTTGATAAGATTTCGCTATATTCATTTTGGGTTCACAAAGTTCTTGTTGTTCACTTTAATGCATCGGCTGGGCTTCGTCAAGATGGACTTGTAAATTTGTGCCCTGCATTCACATTTTGTCTACCTTTTCCATAGGTTAAATCATATCCCCCCCTTTCGCAGAAGCTCATATGACTGCTGTTGATTTAGCCCATGATTTTGCCCTTGAAAGGCCGTAGGCCGAGCGTTATACTATACAAGTGCTAATAGGCAAAAATACGGTGCAACAGTGTAGATTAGAGTGTTTTCTTCGATACTGTGGCAACCTAAAAAAGAACATATGTGAGGTGAATCCGGAATGGAAGGCGACCCGAGTCCGAATAGGCGGCGATCCCTGAACAACAGCATAGGAATGACTTCAGCTTGCCGAAAGACGGGACGCCAGGCTCCGCATGCTCCAAAAGCCTTCTGCTTTTGATGGTATGCACGCTTACCCGCACCGGCTAACTGGCTAACTGAGTCCATTCCTTATGCTTAAGGTAAACGTATTTCCGTTACGACGGAGCATAAGGAGTGACATATATGAAAATCCGTTTGGTTAACAACGGGGTTTTTACCCCTGTCGAAGAAATTGAAATGGCGCTCACTGCACCGGCAGAAGGCTTTTATTGGATTGATGCCGATGTCGAGGATCTGACAGTGCTTCAGCCCTTATTTTCTATGCATGATCTTGCAGTAGAAGACTGTTTGAGTGAAGAAGAACAGCGTCCAAAGATTGAAATTTATGAAAGCCATTATTTTATCGTTGTAAATAGTATTCGTTTTGATGATGAAGAAATATTTTTGCGTGCTTTGAACATTTTTCTCGGCCGCCATTTTATCATTACGGTGACCAAGCAGAAAATCAATGAGCTTCGTACTCTCAAGCCTATGCTGTGGGAGCAGGAAGTTAGCCAGCCTGACCGTTTTATGTATCTGTTGGTCGATTTGATCGTTGATAACTATTTTCTGGTTGGTGACCGGATTGAAGTTCGTATTGAAAAGCTGGAAGAAGACATTCTAATGCATACGAAAAAGTCGCACTTGAACGAAATCATCGGATTGCGCAGTGAAATTCTATGGCTAAAAAAAGTGCTCGGCCCACAAAAGGAAGTCATCAATACCCTGAACAAACGGGATTTGCGGCTTATCGACGATCAACTACAAAAATATTTTAGCGACATTTATGAAAATGCTGTGAAAATTTCGGAGACTTTCGAAACTTATCGCGACTTGATGGGGAACCTTAGAGAAGCTTATCAGTCAAGTATCGCCAACCGTGCTAATGAAATCATGCGTGTGTTTACCGCCATTACAACTGTATTTATGCCGTTGACGGTCATTACCGGAATATATGGGATGAACTTTGATAATATGCCTGAGCTTCATACACGTTATGGTTATTTTGTCGTCATTGGGATTATGGTGGCACTAGGTGTCAGTATGTTCTGTATTTTCCGCAAGAAAGATTGGGTTTGAATTATTTCGGTTTTCAAGCTTGGTCATCAAAAGCAGCAGCCGATTCCTATAAGGAACTCGCTGCTGCTTTTTTTATGTTGCACCTTATTTTTACTTTAGGACACTTTCAATCGTCTCTATATTATCCAACATGTCGGTCAGGTATCTCCTGATGGCGGAACCGTATACGAATCAGTCGCAGTCGCTCATAAATTTGATCCAGCCCTGCTTCCGTCGCTTTTTCTTCTCCATACACTTTTAGCATAATGGGCTTGAGCAGCGTATCTCCCAACTCTGCATAAGCAGACCAGATGGCTGCCTGCTCCTCCTCTGATACATGTGCCAATTCCTTGCGGATCAGCTTCTCCATATCCATTCCATCCCTATCCAAATGCTCCACAGCTTCAATCATTTCTCGACGGTGCAAGCCTGTCTTCATTCCGATATGCTCCAGTGAAAGACCGTCCGAAATGCCTTCGATAATCGCTCTAGTCAGGCTAAACTTATTCAGTTCCTGTCTGTACTGGTTTTCTTTTTGCTTGTACAGCCATGACAAAAAAACTTCTTCTTCAAGTGTCTCTGTTACCCAGTTCAGCGGAAAGGGCGTGGTCCGATCATTTTGTTTCGTTATAGCCAATAGCTCCGTCCCATATTGCGACACCTTACCCAGGCCCATACCAGGTAGTTCTAACAATTCTTCTTCGGTATGAGGAAGATAGACGCTGATGAGTCGAAGTAGTCGATTCGTAGCGATAAAATAAGGTGCTTTTCGCTCAGTTGCTGCCTTTTGCCGTCTCCACATTGTTAATTGTTCATACACCTCATCACGCGGAAACAAATCACTATAGCAATACAGCTTTTGTAGCGTTTGTCCACGTCCTGATGATCCTTCTTGCTCATGAAAAACGCCATGAATTAGAGGCCTGTAGCCCTCAGCCATCTTGAGTGCCAGCTCATGACGGTATACATGCAGTAATTCCTGCCACAAACTGCCTTCATACCAAAGGTCGTCTATACTTTCATCTGGTACATGATGTGTGCTCCAGCCTGCACTCCATCCCCCTTCATGTTGTCCGATCCATACCTGCGCAAAGTCCTCACAGCCCTGTTCATTCCGTTTGGACAAGCGATTTAAAAATACAATCTCCATGGTTCTTCCTCCCTCATAAGGTTAAAATGACTGACTCGCACAATACACAACGCAAAAAAAGCACCTATCCTGCGTATTCGCAAGAAAGGTGCTTCCCTTTTTGATCCGTACTATGCTGTTGCCTATATGATAACCGGACCTTGGAGTACCGTCAACCATAAATTCTAAGAATTCAGCTTTTCCTTGGCCAAAGCCAGAGCACCGCACAATCCAGCATTGTCACCCAAGCCCGGAGATACGATATATTGCTCAATTTCTGTAGTCAGACTCGGATGCTGTACGTACCCATTTAAAAGTTGTTGAAGCTTGGTACGAATGAGCGGGAACAATTGATCCTGCTTCATTACTCCGCCGCCCATAATAATTTTTTGCGGTGACAGGATTAATACATAGCTCATTAAAGCCTGGGCCAGATAATGCGCCTCCATTTCCCAGGCCGGGTGATCCACAGAAAGCTCATGCCCTTTAACCTTCCATCTTTTTTCGAGTGCTGGCCCCGCTGCCAGTCCTTCCAGACAATCTCCATGATATGGACATGTGCCCTCATAGTGATCTTCTGGATGACGACGTACCAAAATATGTCCCATTTCCGGGTGGGATAATCCATGTACCAGCTTTCCGCCAACCAAAGCACCCGCTCCGATGCCTGTACCTATTGTAATATACAGACAGTTGTCCAATCCTTTAGCCGCACCCCAAATGGACTCACCCAGTGCTGCTCCATTCACATCCGTGTCAAACCCCATAGGTACATCGAAATGCTCCTTCAGTTTGCCAATCAGATTATAATTTCCCCAATGCGGCTTTGGCGTTGTTGTAATATAACCATATGTATCACTGCCTTCGATAGGATCAATCGGTCCGAATGAGCCTACACCCAGCGCTTCAATCCCCTTGCCTTCAAAAAATGCAATGACATTCTCCATGGTTTCTGCTGGAGTCGTTGTTGGAAAGCTTGCTCTTTCCAATACTTCTCCTCGTTCATTTCCAATTCCACATACAAATTTGGTACCGCCTGCCTCAATTGCTCCCAATACTGTCATAGCTGCTGTAATCCCCTCTCCATGATCTCTCTCCATTATATTCACCTGAAACGAGCCTAAGGTCAATCCCCTTATCACAATTGTATAAAATCCTTCACATGGTTATATACCTAAGCTGAGTTAGTTGTATACAAATAAGGACACTAACGCACCAAGCGCCAGCATCCCTATATAACTTAGTCCACCTGAAATGCACAGCACAAGCCTAACAGCTTCATTATGATCCGGTTGCGACACCCATCAACGTACACAAGCTCTTCATTTCAAGCTGCTCAAACTTATCGACAATTTGCACGTGATCCAGCGTCAACAGACAGCTGTCTAAAGCACACGCAACAGGCACATCACAGTGAATTTTAGCAAGTTTGCGTGAAAGATGCAGCATATCCAAATCACTCTCGATCTTTTTACGAACCGATGGAGTCAATTGATCCAGATTTTCCAGAATGCCTTCAATGGAGTCGTACTCCTGCACCAGCTTGAGGGCAGTTTTCTCACCGATTCCGCGTACTCCCGGGTAATTGTCACTTGCATCACCCATCAAGCCTTTGAGGTCGACCACTTGGCTTGGCTTAAGCCCTTTTTCTGACAGCAGGGTCTCCGGGGTATATACCATATAATTTCCATGCCCTTTTTTCATAATAATGA
The DNA here is from genome assembly GCF_053006485.1 of Paenibacillus sp. JJ1683. Taxonomy (NCBI): domain Bacteria; kingdom Bacillati; phylum Bacillota; class Bacilli; order Caryophanales; family Paenibacillaceae; genus Paenibacillus; species Paenibacillus sp. JJ1683. Next base: position 1,706,028 of record NZ_CM129820.1, on the reverse strand, counting down.
CCCGTGTCCGCTCATCTACCAATTGAAGTAAATCATGATCTCCCGAGAGAATCATGACATCCATATCCTCATTTTGCGAATAATGACGTGCGAGCGTACCGATACAATCATCCGCTTCAAAGCCTTCCGCCCCAATGTTGGGAATGCCGAGGCTGTCCGTCACTTCACGGATCAAAGTAAATTGAGGAATCAAATCATCTGGCGCGTCGGCACGGTTGCCCTTATACGCAGCAAAATGTTCCCCACGGAATGTCGTTCCACCCATATCCCAGCAGCAAATGACATGTGTAGGATTAAAGGTTTGAACTGCATCCCAAAAATATCGAATAAAACCATATATGGCGTTCGTTGGTACTCCAGCTTTTGTACGACGGATATAACCGTTTGCAGCGGTTGCATAATAAGCACGAAAAAGCAGGGCCATGCCGTCAACCAGCATTACGGATTGTTCATTGCGTTGTGTCACAGATTGTATTGCTCCCATTCATCATAATATTTAACCCTCACAGTATAACATAATGTGGGGGTAAATTGGGCTTTACTGAGCTCCCCATGTCCCCTCAAATGTTTCCTCTTTGAATCCTACCGTTACTTTATTCCCGTCAGTTACAATCGGGCGTTTAATTAATCTTCCATTCGAGGACAAAAGCGAAATTTGCTCTTCACGGCTCATGTCTCCAAGCTTATCTTTCAGCTTTAACTCTTTGTATACTTCACCGCTCGTATTGAAAAACTTTTTCAGTTCCAGCCCGCTTTTTTTAATCAAGTCTTCCAATTCCTCCGGGCCGGGCGGTTGTTCAAAAATAGGAATCAGTTCCGTCTCATGCCCCTTGTTTTGCAGCCATTTCACTGCATTACGACAGGTGCTGCATTTAGAATACTGGTATACTTTCAGTTGGCTCATCGCTAGATTAACCTCCATTTGGTTTCAATCTTTGTTGAATATTTATTCTGGATATTGAGCCCTTAACAGCTCTTGCATTCCGATCATATCATCCGGTAGAGGAGCACAAAACGACATTCGCTCCCCGGTCACAGGGTGCACCAAGGATAATTCTGAAGCATGCAGGGCTTGTCGAGGCATCCTGGCATCAAGCTGATCATATCGCTCACGTTGCACAGCGTCATCGGGTGTAATCCGGTACATTTTGTCTCCGATTAACGGGCATCCGATATATGTCATGTGAACCCGAATTTGGTGCGTACGTCCGGATTCCAATTTTAGACCGATGCGGCTTCCTTCTCTCCATACTTCCTCCAGCTTATATAGCGTAAGGGCAGGATAACCATCTGGAGTCACCATACGCAAATGCGGATTATCCGGGTTGCGGTCAATCGGTCCGTCCACCCTGCCTTCCTGCTGCTCAGGGCGCCCATGCACCAAAGCTGTATAGCGCTTGTCCACCGTTCCCGCAATCATCTGTTCGGAAATATGCTGGTGTACATACGGATTTTTAGCTACAACCAGCACGCCCGTCGTCTCCTGATCAAGACGATGAACAGGACGAAACCGAAACATCTCTCCCTTGATCTGCCAATAATGCACAACCCCGTTCGCCAGCGTTCCTGTGTAATGACCGTGAGTCGGATGGACAATCATCCCCGCCGCCTTGTTCACTACTAACAGATGTTCATCCTCAAACAAAATCTCAAAAGGAATGGGTTCCGGTAAAATATCATCGGAACGCTCGCGCTCCATGCGGATCTCTACTCGATCCCCGGACTTCACCTTTACGCTGATATACACACGTATCCCGTTCAGCATGATCCCCTGTTCGGTCAGCTTGAGTTTGGATATGAGCTTGCGAGAAATGTTCATACGTTTTTGTAGAATGGTCTTCAGCAGCATGCCCTCCTCCTCAGGAGGGATCATATATACGATAGGTTCATAGTACAAGCTCATCACAAATTCCCGATTGCCTCCTTATTTGCGGAACACTTTTTTGCTGCGAACATATTCGACATCAGGTACACCCTGACGTACATTCGCAGTGCGAGCCACAACAAAGAAATAATCGGACAGGCGGTTCAAATACCGACGTACCGCAGGATTGATATCTGTGTGCTTACCTAGTGTAACAGCACGGCGTTCCGCACGTCGGCAAACCGTGCGGCAAACATGAAGCGTCGAAGATAATGTACTGCCTCCCGGGATAATAAAGCGCTCCACCTTCGGGTTTTCCTCCTGGCATGCATCAATCCAGCCTTCCAGCCGCTCTGCCAGCTCGTCTTTGACCTTATATTTACTTTCACTGATTTTAACAAACGCCAAATCTGAACCACAATCGAACAGCTCCTGCTGTATTTCCTCCAATTGAGTCCGAATGTCCGCAAACTTTTCCCCTTCGGCAAAGCTGATCGCTTGTCCTACAAAGCTGTTCAGCTCGTCAATGGTACCGTACGCCTCCACACGGTCGTCATCTTTAGACACTCGACCGCCGATCACAGAAGTTTGACCTTCATCACCTGTTCTGGTATAAATCCCCATACTTTTTCATCCCCTTTATCATTCTGTGAGTGCTTTCAGCACCTTGATGGCTTCTTCCTTATTGCTTGTGCGTGGCGGTACGGTAGCAAATAATGTGTTTGAGTTATATTTTAGGTCCTTAAACATCTTCATCTGCTCCACCGGAATTCCGAACAAATGAGTTTCCTTGATGACATCCGTTCCTTCTTCCCCTTGCTCCTTTTTCTTAAATACGCCGCCTTCGAATACACCCCGGGCATATGTCTTCTTGTCAAAGGCATCATCTAAGGGTAGATTCGAACCATTTTGTCCATACAACTTCATGTCCTCTTCCGGCAAAAGAAACAAATCATGTTCTCCGGCCGCATATTCTACGACCAGCTTCTGCTGATTATACAGTGGGCTGACTGAAATCTCGATTGTCGGAGCCTGTTCGCCCAGCTTATCCTTAAGCTTTTGTGCCAGCTCGTCACGAATGACTGAAGCATCCCCTTTATCCATAATAAATATGGAGAAGCTGTCCTTGTCTCGCCCCCCACATCCAGCCAATAGTACAAGTGCTATGATTCCGATGATCCATGGCGATAGCCTTTTTAGCCCTGCTTTCATCTGTACGCCCCCTCTTCCATGCCACTAATATATCATAAGTTGTGAACGCAAAAAAAGAAGGCCCTGCGGCCTTCTTCGTAGCTATGGTGACTTCACACAGTTACACTCTGCATTCCGTACCGTACAGCTTCATGTATTCATTGATTTTCAAATCTAGTTTGCAGCTAATCTCGATGACAAGATCAGAGGTCAAGGACTGCTCTTCCTGAAACGTCCGCATCATCTCATTGCGCAGGAACAAAATTTCATCTTCCAGGGAAATGTCGTATCCTATTGAACTCGGCGAATTATATCCAACATATGACATGAGCACTCCTCCTGTAATTGAAAAATTGAACTTCCTGCTTCCGATTTCAAATTATAGCATAGAAATTTAGAAATAAAAGACTATTTTCTATGAATTACCCATAAAAAAATAAATTTAACCTTCTTTTTTCACTTTTTCTACAAAATGACCAATTCGATCCAGAGCTTCCGTCAGCTGAGTGACAGAAGTCGCATATGAGCAACGAAGATACCCTTCGCCTCCCAAACCAAACACATTGCCCGGTACAGCCGCAACTTTGGCCTCTGCCAGTAGGCGCTGTGCAAATTCATCCGAGCTGAGGCCTGTGCTTTGAATACTCGGGAAAACGTAAAAAGCCCCTCTTGGCTCGTGGCATTCCAGACCAATGTCACGGAATCCCTCAACCATTAGACGACGACGCTGATTATAGGCTTCTACCATTCGATCTTTTTCACCCATACCATTTCGCAAGCCTTCCAAGGCTGCAACTTGGCCCATAGAGGGCGCACACATGACGGTGTACTGATGGATTTTGAGCATAGCAGCAATCAAATCAGGATGCCCGCAAGTATATCCAATACGCCAGCCAGTCATAGCGAAGGCTTTGGAAAAACCACTGACGAGAATCGTACGATCCATCATACCTGGTACCGAAGCAAAGCTGACGTGCTTATCGCCATAATTCAATTCGGCATAGATTTCATCAGAGATGACGATCAAATCATGTTTTTCCACGATTTCTGCAATCGGAAGCCAATCTTCATAAGTCATCGTAGCACCGGTCGGGTTGCTCGGATAGCATAAAATTAGCACCTTGGATTTAGGTGTAATTTTGGCCTCCAGCGCCTCAGCCGTCAGCTTAAACTCGTCCTTGGCAAACGTTTCAATGCCGACCGGAATCCCGCCTCCAATCGAAGTGATTGGAGAATAGGAGATGTAACACGGCTCAGGCACAAGAATTTCATCACCAGGTACAATTAAGGCACGCAACGCAAGATCAATCGCCTCGCTACCTCCAACTGTTACGATAATCTCATTTTTAGGATCATAGCGGACGTCAAATTGCTCATTCAGATACTCACTAATCGCTTCACGCAGTTCTGGCGTTCCCGCATTAGATGTATAGCTGGTGAAGCCTCGCTCCAATGAATAGACACAGGCTTCCCGCATGTGCCAAGGGGTTGTAAAATCGGGTTCGCCTACCCCCAGGGTAATAATGTCCTTGTTACCACCCACCAGGTCAAAAAACTTACGAATACCCGATGATGGGATCTCGCGTACCAATGGGGATAAATAAGAACTCATGGCTTTGTTGCTGTCGGTAAATGCTTCTGTTTTGAGATTCATCATGATCTTCCTTTACGGCGAAATCATCAGACGATTATCTTCCTCATGGTCCTCAAAGATAATTCCGTCCTGCTTGTATTTTTTAAGCGTAAAATTAGTCTTGGTAGACAAAACCGAGTCAATAGGCGACAATTTCTCCGACACAAAATTAGCGACTTCACGGAGGTTTCGGCCCTCCACCTCTACCAGCAAGTCATATGCTCCGGACATGAGATAAACAGATTTAACTTGCGGATACAAATAAATCCGCTCTGCAATCCCTTCAAATCCTCTTCCACGCTCAGGTGTAATCTGTACTTCAATCAAAGCGGTAACCTTTTCGTCATCAACTTTGTCCCAATTGACTACAGCGGCGTACTTGACAATCACATGTTGATCTTCGAGCTCTTTAATTGAGGTGCGTACATCCTGCTCGTCAACCCCCAGCAAAGTAGCCAACAAAGTCGGTGTTCTTCTTGCATCTTCTTTTAACAATTCCAGTACTTTTAATTTCAATTCATTCAGCTCTGTCATTCTACATAAGGCCTCCATCGAAAGAGATTACTATACATCATACAATACGCACTTTAAACCTGCAAAGAAAAACCGTCCTCCCCGGTAAACCCGGCAGACGGACGGCTGTTATGGGAAATTGCTTCAAAAACGGAAAATCCCGTTTACATATAATAAGGGTTACTTTGGTGAGTAGACTGGCCTTGATGCATAGGCTGGCCATATGCTCTGGCGGATGATGACTTCTGCTGAATGAACTGTTGGCATTCCTGTTGGGTCTTGCGAGCTTCTTGAATCTGTTTGTCCAAATCAATGCGCAGTGCTTTCGTTGGGGCGGCGTACATATTGTTCTGGCTCATTAGATGATACAAATCACCTTGCATACGCAATGTATCATTCGTAAGGTCGGTGAACATCTGACGCACAGACGGACAATTGGATTCTGTCGTCGCTGTTGTGTACTCGCGTACTGTACGTTTCATATCAGCAAGAATGCTATAGAGCAAATCTTCTTCGGGCATAAATGACATATTGTTTTGTGAATACATCCTGTCAAACCTCCTTTTGTAGTAATTACTGCTGCGGTTGCATAGGAGCAAGCTGTTGATGTTGTTGAAGAGCATTGAAAAGTACATTCAAGTGGTGCTCATGAGTTTTCGCCAGTTGCAAACAGGCTTGTTGAATGGCAGGCTGCTGAATAGACGCCGCTGTTGCCGCACATTGTTTTAACAGGAGTTCCTCATTGGAAATGGAGTCAACGATGTACTCCAGTTCTTTGCCTGACAAGGGTTGCATGTTCATAGATTGCATAGTCTTTTTGTCCCTCCTTAAATGTTTTGTTGCACGCTGGTTATCTTGTCCGTTTGGCGAAATACTATGTACACATAAGAGATACTACATATTGCCTATGGGGAGTGCTATTTATATGGAATTAATAAGCGGGAATACGTATTGGCCGAGTACCTTGGAGCAAACGCTGGATTTTCCTCCTTTAGCTGAGGATATAAATTGTGATGTACTAATCATCGGCGGCGGGATGGGCGGATCCATCTGCTCCCGGTTATTAGGAGAACGACAGGTTGACACTGTACTTATTGACAAGCGAAGGCTGGTACATGGAAGTTCTTCAGCCAATACTGGATTGCTGCAATATAGCAATGACAAGACTTTAACCTCTTTTATTAACACGTTTGGCGAGACCAACGGCGTACTGTTTTACCGTATGTGTAGGGATGCTCTGAATCAGCTAGATCAACTGGCTGCCACACTGGACAGAGACCCTTCCTTTATTCGCCGCAGCAGCCTGTACTACGCAAGTACTGCAGAGGATGTGCAGGTGCTGCAGGAAGAATATAAACAGTTAACCCGTTTTGGATTTCCAGTGGAATACTGGGATGAGCAACAGGTTGCTGCCCGATTTCCATTTCGAAAACCAGCAGCCTTGTATACGCACGAAGATGCCGAGGTTAATCCATTTTTGTTTGCCCAGGGACTGCTGCAATCTGCCAGCCGTCTCGGTGTTCGCTTATATGAGCATACAGAAGCTAAGCATTTTGAATTCAAAGAGAATGAGGTCGTTTGTCATGCCAATGGCCGGATGATCCGTGCAAAAAAAGTTGTTTTTGCAACAGGTTATGAAACTCAAGAGATTAAAACAGATCGCGGAGCCGTGCTAGAAAGCTCTTACGCTATCGCCACCAATCCAATCGGAGAGGCGCCTTTATGGCATGAACAGTGTCTGATCTGGGAAACTGCTCGTCCTTATCTATATATGCGCTCAACACAGGAAGGGCGCATCATCATTGGTGGTTTGGATGAACCTGTACTGGTTGCCAAGCAGCGCGAAATCAGGCTGTTGCACCAACAGCACAAGCTGCTGCAAGCACTACAGGAACATTTTCCCGGTGTCCCCTTTCAAATCGATTATGCTTGGGCGGCTGTATTCGGCTCTTCTCACGACGGCTTGCCGTATATTGGTCCACATCCGCGTTTTCCTAACTGCTACTTTTTGGAGGGTTACGGGGGAAATGGGACGGTTACGAGCATGGTGGCCGCACAGCTATTGGCTGATGAACTGACGGGCACACACCGACCTGAAATGGAGCTTTTTTCTCTGACCCGTCCCACCAAACCCTCGCCTGAGACAACAGAACCGATGATTTAAATGTGATACAAAAAGACCTCCTTTTCCTATATCAACGGATTTGGAGGCTCTTTTGTATTGAATTTTTCAATTATTCGGTTTGCTTGTGCAAGCGTCGTGCATGGGAATGAGACTTGCTTTGCTTCGTTTTTTGTTCCATTTTCAGCACACTTCGCATAAAAACCCATCCAATCACTGGCATTAATGCCAGCCCAATCAACAACCAGATCATCGCTGTAGGAGCCTTGCTGATACTTAGGACACCCAAGAAAATGAGTGTTCCTGTCAACCGACCTATCATTAAGCATAATTCGCGCAGTACAACCAGTTCCACTCTCTGATTAGCATCTCCTTCACTCGTACCCATTAGATCAAAGCTCGCAGAGATCATAGGAATTAAATACAAGGGCATGAACAAAGCGGTGCCAATCCCCATAATCAGCAGCGTGCTATACTCCATACGCCACAATAATGGTAAAAGCGCGATCACCAACAGCACGGCACCCAACAACATACCAGCCGAGCGATAGTGTGGCTTGAGCCATTTTCCGACAGCCCAAAAGCTGAAAAATGAAACCCCCGATGTAATAAGTGAAAACTGTGCTAGCTTCCATTCCTGTTGAGTAACTACATACACGAGCAGCGTAATCAGGAAAGCAAACACTCCCTCACGGATGCCCTGTGTAACAAGTGATAACGACAACGGACGCCACATACTTCCTTTTTGTGACAAACGCTGCTTAGGCTCTTTCCAATTGTACTTTCCTGTCGGTTTACGCTTGCGAAGAAAGAAACTTAGCACCACTCCTACGACATAAAAGGCCAAAGAAATACTGAATATCACGCGATAACCCGCGTCATCCTCCATACGCGCAATAATCCAACCAGAGAGCCAAGGACCCACTATACCGGAAAACGAGCCCAGCAGACCCACCCATCCGTTAAAATGATCACGGCTTGCCTGATCCGTGACTTCGAAAAAAATGACATTAAACGCTAGCCAAAATAAACCTAAGGCTGCACCCAACAACATTCCGAGCGGCCATATGTAGTTTACAGCCTGCGGTCCTGTATACAACACGATGAGATAAAATAAGCCGGACAATGCGGTTCCCACGCGCAGGGCATTCATTTTATTATGTTCCTTGACCCACTTTCCAGCTACCCAGACCATAATTCCCAGCGCAATTTGTTGACTGACATTAAACCAGCCGATCATCGCGTAATCCTGCCTGCTTTTCCACAAATACACATTAAGAAATGTGCCGGACAATGCTGCTGCAAACACAAACAATCCATTCAAGCTTAATAGCAGAATGGATTGTCCGTTCAGGTTTGATTTCAATGCAGTTCCCCCTAACGGAAAAATCACCAATCAGCTTATTACGAGTCAGCTTGTTCAAAGATTTCTTTGATTTAACATGCCCGTATTGAGCTTGGACCTATCCGGGGAATTGCCATTTAATTATTGGAAAAACCGCTGAGCTTCTCCAGCATTCGCAGTCGGTCATTCTCTGACAAAGTCTGCTGAACATGGAAGCAGCTAGGACACACATAAACATTCAAGACGAACGGCAAGTCCAGAACAGGTTTGCCGAGCACCGGAGACATCGATGGTTCGAAGCCCTCTCTGGTTACGGTTTGCGAACCCGCATGCAGCATATACTCTCCACATTGGGAACATTCAAGAACCTCATCTTGTCTGTCGAGTAATTGTTCAGCACCTTGCTCATAAGCCATTAGATCCGCACCGCTTTCTTCGAATTTTTGTAAAGTATGCAGCACAGGCAGCTTATGAAGCTCATTATCCTGCAATAACGGTGCATCAGCTGGCTTTTCAGATACGATTTCATCCTCTGCCTCGTATAAAATATCCTGCTCCTCATCATCGCCGAGCTGAATACTTAATGTACGATAACCCTTGAGGTCTTCTTTTCCATGAGCGCCGAGCGCCGGACTTACAGAAACCGCATGATCGTGTGTCGCATCTTCATGCCCATCCGTATGTCTGTGAACAGATGGAGAAACTGACTCAGACTCCTCTTCGTCATCGGCTATGTCTGAGTATCCTTTCAGATCATTATGGCAATAAGGACACTCTTCTTCAGGTCCTAATTCTTCATCCCAAATAATTTCCATGTTACACCATGGACAAATAGTCATTTCCAAGCTTTATCATCCTTCCGTTCCGATGCGTATACCAAGCTTTAGTATACAGGATGTGTCAAGTTACACTCGCACCAATCACATACGATAACGATATTGAAATAATCATAGAGAACAAGCCGACCGCACGGTTATCTTCTTTAATCTCTTGATCGATAGAAAATACCGGTGTCAGAAATTCAAAAAGAAAGTACGCCGCAAGTAGCAGTAAAAAACCAACGAATGACCAGATCATCGTATCATATACGCTGGATTTAGCCTCCATCGCAAAGCGGAGCACGTTGCAAATACCAAACATTTTCCCACCCGTTGCCATGGCTACCGAAACATTGCCTCGCTTGATCTCTTCCCAACATTTATAACGGGTTACCAGCTCAAAGCAGGACAAAAATACAATCAACTCCAGCACCGCCACGGAGAAATAACCCAGCATCATCCCCAACGGATGTGATAGCAATTCATCAATCGCCATCTTCACCTCGTCCCTCCCGTTCTACCAAGCGTTCTCGGTCAGCAACCCATATCTATTCCAATTCAGCAACCGTTACACCCGTGCCGCCTTCATTGTAGTTACCGATACGGTAGCTTTTCACATGCTTATGCTTGCGAAGGTACTCCTGAATACCAGTTCTCAGGACCCCCGTACCTTTGCCGTGAATAATGTATACCTGACCCAGATTGGCTAAAAACGCTTCATCCATGAAGCGGTCCACTTCCATCAGCGCTTCCTCCACGTTTGCCCCCCGAAGGTCAAGTTCACTTCGCACGTTATCATCCCGTGTCCGCTTAACGCCAGTCACTGGCTTTTGGACCTTTGGAGTAGTCGTTGGGGCTGGTTGCAGCAGCTCCAGATCATCCAGACTAACCTTCATTTTCATGATACCCAGTTGAACGATAGCTTCCTTGCTGCCAGTTAGTTCAACCACATGGCCTTTTTTATTCAGACTGTGAACGGATACTTCATCGCCAGCCATGATGGAACGAGTACGCGGAGTCGCCGGACGTTTGACTGTACTTTTCTTACGTTGTTTCGGTTCTGCTTCATCCAGTTCTCTACGCGCTGCAATCAGCTTGTGCTCCTTAACCGAGGCTCCCTCTTCCTGAGCCAATTTACGCAAATCCGTAATGATTTTCTCTGCTTCACTACGAGCCTTATCCACGAGAACTCTTGCTTCGTCTTCGGCCTTTTCTAGCATACGGTCCCGTTGTGACTCCAGCTTATCCAGCTCGGTCTGATGACGTGTACGCAATACTTCCATTTCCTTACGCAGTTGCTCTGCTTTTTCCCGTTCTTGCTCAGCGGTCAAACGGTTCTGCTCCAGTGACGCAATCATGTGCTCGACGCGCTGGTCTTCTTCGGTTACCTCACCACGGGCATAGTCTAATATACGTCCTGGTAATCCCAATCGCTCGGCAATAGCAAAAGCGTTACTTCGCCCAGGAACACCAACCAGAAGGCGGTAAGTCGGGCTTAATGTAGCAACATCAAACTCCATACTTGCATTAATAATTCCTTTGCGCTCATAGGCATACGCCTTCAATTCACTATAGTGAGTCGTCGCCACCATGCGGCAACCCAGAGCATGTATATGCTCCAGAATAGATACAGCCAGGGCTGAACCTTCTGCCGGGTCCGTTCCTGCTCCCACTTCGTCAAGCAATACAAGACTTTTGGGTGTCATATTTTTCAAGATGCTAATAATATTGGTCATGTGACTGGAAAATGTACTCAAGTTTTGCTCAATGCTCTGCTCGTCACCAATATCGGCATAGATTGCATCAAACACGCAGAGCTGGCTTTCATCCTCAACAGGCACAAACAGTCCAGACATCGCCATCAAGCTTAGCAGACCTATCGTTTTCAGGGTAACGGTTTTCCCCCCTGTGTTCGGTCCGGTAACGATAATGGAGGTATACGAATTACCCAGTTCCACATCTATGGGAACGACCTGTTCCAACGGAATTAGAGGGTGTCTACCCTTTTTCAGCTTCAAGTACCCGCGATCATTCATTAAGGGAAGCGTTGCCTTCATTTCACGAGCGAGACGAGCTTTCGCAAAAATAAAATCAAGATTGCCTAAAATATCCACATCATACAGCAACATATCCGCTTGTTCTGCGACAAGTGCGGTCAGCTTTTGTAAAATGACTTCAATTTCACGCTCTTCTCTCAGCCTGGTTTCCCTCAGCTTGTTGTTCATGGCCACGATGGATTCTGGCTCGATAAACAAGGTTGCGCCAGAGCCGGATTGATCATGCACAATTCCGCCAAAATAAGAACGGTATTCGGCCTTGACCGGGATGACAAAACGATCTCCACGAATCGTAATCAACTGATCCTGAAGCATTTTGGACACAGTTGAGGAACGAATCATGGAATCCAGCTTTTCACGAATACGCACTTCACCGGAGCGCAGTTCCCGGCGAATTTGTGAAAGCTCTGTACTGGCAGAATCCAGTACCTCTGCATTTTCGTCAATACAGCCTTTAATGGAGTTTTCCAAACTTCTTTGTTCCGAAAGTTGCTCACTCCAATACAGCAATGTTTCAACCGGATTTTCCTCATGCAAACTTGTTACATACACCTGTATACGGCGTGCAGCTTGAACCGTTGTCCGAATACCATGTAACTCCTGCGGACTTAACGTTCCTCCAATACGGGCACGCTTCACCGTAGGAGTGATATCCACCACTCCGTTAAATGAAGGCACTCCTTTCAGCCGATCAGCAGCATAGGCCTCATCCGTACCTTTCAGCAATTTCTTGATATGCTCCAAATCATCGCTGGGCTGTAATCGAAGGGCTGTCTGTTGTCCCGTTGCCGTTTGGGCATAGTGACTTAGTTTATTTAGAATTTTTTGATATTCAAGGGTTTTAAAAATTTTAGAGTCCAACTTCACTGCTCCTTTCACTTATATCTATATTATACCGAAAGCAGCAAACTTACGCTATTTGCCAACTCTGCTTTACACATAAGAAAGCTCTTCATGCCACACACTAACCTTTGTCTAACCCTGTTAATTCAAAAAAACAAAGGAGGTTATTCCGTGAGCATTCTTGGGCACATTGTACGTTTCATCGTTGCCGCTCTGGTTCTGATGGTCGTAAGCTGGATCGTTCCCGGATTTAGTGTAGGCGGCTTTTGGAGTGCGCTGATCCTTGCCATTGTCATTGCCTTGATTGGCTATATCGTCGAGGCGATATTTGGTCGACGCGTTTCTCCATTTGGACGCGGTATCGTTGGTTTTCTAGTGAGCGCTCTGGTTATCTGGGTCGCTCAATATGTCGTGGCCCATGTTAGTGTTTCGATTATGGGCGCATTGCTCGCTGCATTGGTTATCGGGATTATCGATCTCTTCATTCCGGTATCGACACCATTTGAAGCCGGGCGCAAGGAAGGGAAATAATTTCGGCAAACACTTCCAGCATAGCTGTCCCGAAGCAGATTCATCTGCCAAAGGACAGCTTTTTGTCATTTATACTTCTTAGCGATACCATAAACAAACAATCCCCGGCCATGAGCAGCCGGGGATTGCCTTACATTTATAATCCGTATCTACTGATCCTGTTCGATAAGCTCAATCCATTCATTATACTCGGTTTGAAGCTTGGTGTATTCTTCCTTTAGTTGACGCAATTCTGTTGAAATCTTCTCTGCATTTTCTCGGTCTACGTCCTGTTGTACTTGTAGTAAACGAAGCTGATGAGCCGCCATTTCATATTTTTGACCTACTTCATCTAACTCAGACTGCAAGGCCATGCGTTCCTGCTCTATGGACTGCTGTTCTGCCTTTGCGGTGTTGGCAGCTTCAACCGCGGAACGAATCTCCTCCTGAAGCTGTTCTTTTTGTTCAATCGTTACCGCTATTTCCCGTTCCCAAGAAGCAAATTCTTCCTTGCGGGCAGCATCTTCAGCTTCCAAACGTTCCGCTTCAGCCTTCAACTGATCGTATTTAAGCTGCCATTCCACAGAGGCCTTCTCAGCACGTTCCAATTCACTTTGCCGGTCATGATTTTCCTGCTGGAGTTGCTTAATATGTTGCTCCAGCTGTCCAGCTCGGCTCTTCATGCTTCCATATTGATCCTGAAGCGATTGATACGCCTTCGCACTCTCTTGCTCTCGGACTTGGGCTTTCTCAAGCTCGTCCTGAACACGAATCAGCTCAGGCGACAGCTCCTTGATTTTCGCTTCAAGTTGAACCAGCCGTTGCTGTTGTGAAGCATATTTATCATTAGCAGCCTCAACCTCAGCCACAGTCTGCTGTAGTTGTTCCTCTGTCGCTTCCTTCTGTTCACGCGCTTCCAGCAGGGAAAGCTCCAACTCATCGGCTGCCAACTGACGTTCTTCTGCAAGCTTCTTCCATGCCTTCTCACTTTCAGCCAGCGTAGCCAGCTCGCTTTGCAGCTTGCGAGAAGATACATGAGCTTGCTCCAGCAGCTTCTGCATCCGGCGCTGCTCTTCCTCCAGCTTAGCCGCCTGCTGCTGCGTAGCCTTGGCTTCATTCACCAACTGATCATATCTGCTTTGCAGTTCTTCACGCGCAAGCGTGTTTGCCTGCTCCCGCTCTGTTGCCGCCTGTTGCTGTGCTTGTAGCTGAGCCTCCAGCTCGGACTGTTGTTGCTCCAATGCTGCAGCTTGCTCTTGAGCCTTCTCCAGACGAGAAGAAAGCTCTGCATTTCCTGCTTGTACTTGTTCTAATTGCTTCTGAAGCTCCTCCATCCGAATCTCCTGCTCCAGTGCAGCTTCTTCAGCACGTTTCTGCGCTTCCTCATACTGAAGCTTTTCCTCATTTAGAGCCAATTCAGCCTGTTTACGTTCCTGCTCCAACTGCTCATTCAGCCCGGAGCACTTGATCTGCCATTCGCTTATCTTCTGGCTATGCTCTTGCTGCAAAGTAGATCGCAAATTGTCCAGCTCTATACGTTTTCGCTCCTGATGAGCCTTTTCCGCAGCGGAAAGCTTAGCTTCAGCCTGTTTAGCCGCTTCGGCTATTTCCTTCTTCAACTGCTCTTCTGTCTGCCGGACACGCGCATTTGCAGCCTCTTGCTGCTCTTTCAGCTTACGAGAAGCTTCTTGACGAGATTCCTCCAATTCACGCTTAGCTTGTTTTTGTGCATTTTCAAGTTCAGCCGCTTTTTTCTCCTGCTGTTCAAGCTTTGCCCTTAGTTCGGCAATTTCCTTGGCTGATGTAGATTCGGTCTCCACCAGTTTCTTCTGCGTCGTTTCTTTTTCTTCCCTCAATTGAACAAGGGCTTGGTGCATATCTGTATTTTTCTGCTGTTGTTCCCCTAGAGCCGTCTGGAGTTGGGCCAGATCTCCCCGGAGCTCCGCCCGTTCCGCTGCCAAGCGGTTCATATGGCTCTGAATCTCCTGAATTTGTACAGCTTCTTCAGCCATATGAACCGCAGCCAGCACGGCAATTCGGGGCATATCCAGACGCGAATGTGCTTGAGAAATGCTGTGCATACGTTCATCTACGTAATTAGCAACCTGCTTCATATAATCGCTATTACTGCCGACAAGTTTATAAGAAGTACCGTAGATCTCTACAGTGACGCGAGTACGATCTGGTGTAGTCACAATTATGCCCTCCTTCAATACTACTGTATGTTGATTCTAAGGTGTGTCCGGTACTAGGGTAACCCGCCTTCCGTGAAGCGTTCAACCTTATTAGTCCGGCTTCCCCGCAGCGGGTGAATATCAGAGTAGAGAGCTTCTATGATGATAGGCCAAAAAGCCGTATCGAACCTCTGTCACTAAGATTCGATACGGCTTCCCGCATTTCCTGCTACTTTCTCAATTCCGCTCCAAAAGTTTGTTCTAGAGACGTAACGACAGGAGAATGCGCCGCATTAATCTCTTCATCCGTCAACGTATGCTCCCAATGACGATAGGTCAGGGAAATAGCCACGCTCTTCTTGTCTTCACCAAGCTTGCTGCCTGTAAATACATCAAACACCCGTGCATCCTGCAACAGTTCTCCGCCTGCAGCGTGAATAACACGAAGCAGTTCACCTGCCTCAACGTCTTTATTCACCACGAGGGCAATGTCACGTTCCACGGACGGGAAGCGAGCCAGCTCTCTGAACTGAATATGGGAGTTTGCGTGCTCAACGAGCTGTTGCAACGCGATTTCAGCTACATACGTATCGTTCAGCCCATAGGACTGTTGCAGTTCAGGATGAATCTGCCCAACTGTACCGATCCGTTGGGAGTTTCCGTTCACATCCAGCCATACCGAAGCGGAACGTCCTGGGTGGTAGCTTTGCGGCTGGTCAGCCACATAGCGAATGCTGGCACTTAGTCCAAAATAGTCGAACACTGTTTCAAGCGCACCTTTAATATCAAAGAAGTCGACCTTTTCGGCTCCGATGTTCCATTGTTTTTCACGGCGCACTCCAGTCAGCAGCAGACTCAGCACTTGAATTTCCTGCGGCTGGCGGGTTAAGGTTTGCTCTTCTGTATAAAATACAGTTCCCATCTCAAAAATCGCCAGATTATCTTGCTTCCGATTCATGTTGTACACCGCTGTATCCAGCATTTGCGGAATGATGCTTGTACGCAATACACTACGGTCTTCGCTCATAGGCATAGCCAAACGTACCGGATGGGTGCCTTCTGTCAGAGCATTAAATAAAGCTGTGCTTTGCGGATGCACAAAAGAGTAACTGATCGTTTCCTGCCAGCCACCATGAGCCAGCAATCTGCGCAAGGAACGACGCAGGGACTGCGATGCCGTCAAAGCTCCTGGAGTTGTCGGTCCCTCAATAGGCGTGGTTGGGATATTGTCATAACCATACAAACGTGCTACTTCTTCGATTAAGTCCACATCAATGGTAATATCTCCACGGCGTGTAGGTACTTCAACTTCCAGCACCCCTGGCTCTGTGTCGCCGCATCCGAAATGAAGTCTACCAAAAATCGTCTTCACCTCAAGCAGGGACAGTTCGGTTCCCAAATATCGATTTATTTTATCTAGCGACAGCTTGATAATATGATTTTCAGCTTTTGCGGAAGCAGACTCTACAATACCCTGGTGTACAGTGCCCCCTGCATAACGCTGAATCAGCGCAGCTGCACGATTTACAGCAGGTATAACAGCTCCTGGATCAACTTCTTTTTCAAAACGCAGACTTGCTTCCGAACGCAGTCCCAGTTGGCGGGATGTTTTACGAACGGTACCGCCGTCAAACTTCGCAGATTCCAACGCAATGCTAACCGTCGCATCCGTAACCTCAGAGTTGGCTCCACCCATCACGCCTGCCAATGCAATCGGCTTTACACCGTCTGTGATCAACAGCATATGTGGTTCCAGCTTACGCTCCTGATCGTCAAGTGTAATCAAAGTTTCGCCTGTACGAGCAAGTCGCACCTCAATATTTCCATTTTCCAGCTTATCCGCATCAAAAGCATGCAACGGCTGACCATATTCCAGCATAACGTAGTTCGTAATATCTACGATATTGTTGATCGGACGAACACCTGCCGCCATCAGACGGTTTTGAATCCATAACGGTGAAGGGCCCACCTTAACACCTGTGATATAACGCGCTGCATAGTGTGTGCACAGTTCAGGAGTATCTACCTTAACGGACAAGTGATCTGCCGCAGCATCGCTAATTTCCACCAGATCCTTAGCAGGGTCAGCGAGCGAAATGTCACGTCCTAGAATGGCACTTACTTCATATGCAGCTCCATGCATACTCAGGCAATCCGAGCGGTTGGGTGTCAAATCAAAATCCAGCACTTGATCATCCAGAGCAAGCAGCTTCGTAATTGGCGTACCAATTTCAGCATCCTCTGGCAGCACCAAAATGCCTTCCTGCAATTCTTTTGGCAATAGCTTATCATTCATGCCCAGTTCTTTGGCCGAGCAGATCATGCCCATGGACACAACACCACGCAGCTTGGCCTTTTTAATATGGAAATCTCCTGGTAGCTTGGCACCTACAACTGCAACAGGAACCTTTTGACCTGCATCCACGTTCTTGGCACCACACACAATTTGCAAGTCTTCTCCCTGACCCGCATCGACAATACACACATTCAGCTTATCCGCATCCGGGTGCTTTTCCTTGCTTTTGACATAGCCTACAACGACGCCAGTAATTCCTTGGTTACGATGTTCAACTTCATCAATTTCAATGCCCGAACGGGTGATTTTTTCTGCTAGCTCCTCCGCACTCACTTGATCCAGTGATACATACTCGGACAGCCACTCGAATGATACTTTCATATGGGTTCACTTCCCTTGATATAGTTGTTTATTGACGCGCAAACTGCTTCAAGAACGACAGATCGCTGTTATAAAAATGGCGAATATCGTCAATGCCGTATTTCAAAATGGCTATCCGTTCTACACCCATACCGAATGCAAAGCCACTGTACACCTCGGGATCAAAACCACCCATTTCCAGCACTTTCGGATGCACCATACCACAGCCCAAAATTTCAATCCACACGCGCTCGCCGTTTTTCTTCACAAAAGTCACGTCTACTTCAGCACTTGGCTCGGTGAACGGAAAGAAGCTTGGGCGCAAGCGGATTTCGGTCGATTCCCCGAACATTTCGCGTGCAAATTGCAGCAAGGTTCCTTTCAAATCACTCATACGAATGTCTTTTCCAATCACAAGGCCTTCAATTTGGTGGAATTGGAAGGAATGCGTTGCATCGTCATCATCACGTCGGAATACCGTACCCGGACAAATCACCTTAATAGGCGTTTCACCCTTCATCGCCTCCATCGCGCGAATCTGAACTGGTGACGTATGAGTACGCATCAACAGATCCTCGGTCAGGTAAAATGAATCCTGCATATCACGTGCCGGGTGGTTTTTAGGCAGATTCAAAGCTTCGAAGTTATAATAATCGGTCTCTGCCTGTGGTCCCTCAGCCACTCGATATCCCATACCTGTAAAAATATCTTCGATTTGCTCGATCACTTTGTTAAGTGGGTGGAGCCCGCCTTGCGGCATTGCGCGTCCAGGCAACGTAACGTCGATTTTTTCTGCTTGCAGGCGCTCATTCGTTTCTGCTTTCGTGAACTCGTCCTGCTTACGGTTAACGACCTCTTCAATCGCCTCACGCACCTCATTGGCTACCTGGCCAACAACTGGACGCTCTTCCGCACTCAGCTTGCCCATACCGCGCAAAATTTCGGTCAGTGCACCCTTTTTACCCGAATATTTAACTCGTAGATCAGCCAGCTCCTTGGGTGTTTCCACCTTCTCCAATACTTCCAGTGCTTCTTCCTTCAAGGCCAGCAAATGTTCCTTCATTTGGATGGTTTCGCTCATCGCCTGTTCAGTCCCCTTTCTTCATATCCAGCTTTTCAGACAACAAAAAAAGGTCTTTTCTCCCGAAAAGGGACGAAAAGACCGTGGTACCACCCTCGTTAGACAATGAAGTTCAGCTACCCGACGCGTTGCCTTGTGGCAATCAGTACGGGGGTTCATTCATGCTATGCATCATCATCTCGCTCTGCACGTTGTAACGGTCGTGAACCGGTATCCCCTACTTGCACAACCGCCATTTACATGACGCTTGAGGTTCAAGGAACTGCTCCGGAGCGAACTTCAACAGCCCAATATTTGCAGAAACGCTCTCAATCCTACGGCGCTTCCTCCCTGTTCAATCGGACACTGCCTACTCTTCTCCATCAAGACATTTTCTAAATACGAACTATTGTTCATTATTATATGCAAACTACTGCACTTTGGCAAGCAGCGCCTATATTTCATTCCTTCAGATATCGGGATCATTCAACTGATCCAGCTTGGCACGAATGCGCCTGATATCGCTCAAGAGCTCCTCATTTGCTTCACTCGTCCCCGTCATTCCCATCAGTTCGGTAAGACGCAGCTGTAATCGTAGACGTTCCTCCCGCTCTCCCTGATCCTTGGGCTCTCGGATGCTTCTCCGTTCATCTTCTTGTTTTTCGTCGGCCGTCCCCTCGTAGATTTCATATCCGCCCCCCGGCTGCATATCGAGTAATCGAGTTGCCGTACAACGCACCAGCTCCCGGTCATGCGAGACGAGTACCAATGCCCCATCATATCGGCGTAAAGAGTCCTCTACAATTTCACGGGTTTCAATGTCAAAGTAATTCGTCGGTTCATCCAGCACCAGCAGATTGGCTCCACTAAAGTACAGACGCAGAAAAGCTACCCTGCATTTTTCTCCCATACTGAGCGTTCCGATCCTTTTGAATACATCCTCTTTGGCAAATAAAAAACAGCCCAGCACCGTTCTCGCTTCTGTTTGGGTCATGATTGGGAGTGCAAGCAGACTGTCGAGCAACGTCTGATCCTCTGGAAGCTGCTCCAACTCCTGTGAAAAATACCCGATATTCAACTGTGGGTTGGCTGTGATTTTTCCCGTCTTCGGTTCAAGCTGACCTGTTAATAACCGAAGCAGCGTGGTTTTGCCAATTCCATTGGGTCCTCGAACAGCCAAACGATCCCCACGTGCAACGTTCAGATTTAGATTTTTCACGATGACATGGTCGTCGTAGCTAAAGTCAACCTGCTCAGTACGCAGCAAATATTTAGCCTGAAACCCGCTGTCATTTAATTTCATGTGCAAAGACGGAGCTTCACGTGGTTGCTCTATCCTGTTAGCCTCCAGTCGCTCCAATTCCTTCTCCTTTGCATGATAACGGGAAATATTTTTTTTAGCCTTGGCCTTGTAAAAGCTCTGCGTAATGGCCATTTCAACCTTGGATGCGCTGCGATGCGCCTGATGAAACCATTCCCTGTAATTTCGAATCGTTTCCTCCAGCGCCTGTCTCGCCAGTTCCTGCTTCCGATAGCTGGCCTCCTGCTCTCGCAGTTCCCGCTCCTTCTGCGCTTTATATTCCTTATAACCACCTTTATAGCGCTCAATACCTGTGGATGTAAGCTCAACTATACTCGTAGCCACCTGATCCAAAAAGGCTCTGTCATGCGATACAAACAGCAGTGTTCCAGGATACGAGGACAGCCACTGCTCCAGCCAGAGCATACTTTCGGCATCCAAATGGTTGGTTGGCTCATCCAGTACCAGCAGCTTGGGCTGCCTGACCATCAGGCCAGCCAGTCGTATTCTCGTCTTCTGTCCGCCACTCAGATCACCATAAGCAATGGACCACGTCTGTGCAGGCATTCCCATTCGGGTGAGCGCCTTTTCCACCTCAGACTCCCAAGCAAAGCCTTGCAGGCGTTCGTATTCATCCATCAGCTCGCCGTAACGCTCCAGTTGCTGCTCCATATCCTTACCAGCATCGGCTAGGTCAGCTTCCAGCTCTCCCAGCGTTTGCTTGAGACGCCAATGCCGAGGGCTGGCCTGCTGTGCGGCCTCCAGTGCGGTTCGAGACCTATCCACTGTATCCTGCTGCTTCAGCCAGCCTCGCTCTTCCATGGGCAAATCATATTCTACTTGACCGGAGGTTGGCGCTTCATCTCCCAGCAATATTCGTAATAACGTTGTTTTACCGGCTCCATTCCTCCCAAACAACGCGAGCCGTTCTCCTTCCGTCACATCCATCGACACATTCTCAAATATAGATGTCCCGTTCCATTCCTTGACTACATTGCGAACTCGCAAAATGGTTTTCATACCACGATCATCCTTTCCCAGCCCGGTTTTTACACCGGAAGCAATAAAAAAAGCCGCAGAAGGCTGCGGCTTGCATACAGGAAAATAGAATGACTGCTATGAATTATTTCAGAACTTATGCATATGAAAAATAACACCGCGAACGAAAAAAACAAATCCCGTTTCGGAAATATACGCATACGTCCCTACTTTCATTTCAGACACACTTCTCCCGTTGCAGCTTGCAGCCGCCTGCCAGTAACGTGCAGTTGAGTGGGAAAATCAGTGTGCTTACTTCATCGGACGTATGGTTACCTTCCTTTTTATGGGATACTTACTTGCAGTTAGTATAGCAGATCACAATATTTTTGCAATACCAGTTTTATTTTCCAAATAC
The DNA here is from genome assembly GCF_053006485.1 of Paenibacillus sp. JJ1683. NCBI lineage: Bacteria > Bacillati > Bacillota > Bacilli > Caryophanales > Paenibacillaceae > Paenibacillus > Paenibacillus sp. JJ1683. The sequence continues at coordinate 1,684,546 of NZ_CM129820.1, read as the reverse complement.
CAACGTTGTATTGGACGAACCTGCATACTTAGTTACAAATTCTTTAGTATATTCAGGGGTTTGAACTTGATAACTGTAGTTCTTGCTCGGATTCCATCGGGTCACAGGCGATTTTTGGTTGGTGATGGCTGGAAAACTACCTACATCTTTAAATTCACCATTGGCTTTATCATCCAGAATACCGCCCTTTTCACTACCTTTTCCAAAATAATTATTTTCGGAATAAATTCGTGCATTGGTTGCTATTGTGTAAGCCAACTGAAAATTATTAATATAATTATTTTTCACATGGAAATATCCATATCTCATCAGACCTGGACCGCGTACAAGTAAGTTTTCAAAATAATTATTAGCAATTGTAATATGCGGCATGCCATCATAATTTTTATTGCTGTCATCTGGATAACCCAGAATAAGGCCATATTTATGATTAGCAAATTTGGAGTTGCTGATGGTTACATAATCAGCCGATTGCCCTATGTACAAAAGCTTGTCCAGATCCGAGCCATTTGCATTATAATTATGTCCTGCAAAAGTAACATGATCAATCCAATAATTTGTGCCCGCAGTAAGATATAGCTGGATATCATCATTACCATTAATGCTGGCGCTGTGCTCAAAAGTTAAATTTTGAAAGATCACATTTCCCGAGTTAGCTGTTGTTTTCAAATGAATATTGATTAGCTTATTTTGCGCATAAGAGCCGATTAGCGATTTGTTGGAACCAATATTGATCACGGTTTTAGAAGAAGCAGAAATATTCTTTTCGATGACCAGAATTTTAGGTGTTGAGTCCCCTAGCTGATTTTTCAATTCGTTTAGATTATTGATATAGATGACCTGACCATTTTTGCCCCCTGTTGTAGCAGGCTTTGAAGCTCCCGTTTCGCTTTTAGCCTGTCCAGCAAAACCAATCATGCCATTCGTCGACGTATTTGGGAAATCAGTCGCAGCGAACGTAGCACTTGCTGAAAAAGTAAAAAACACAAAGGCTAAAGCTAAAAGAAAAGAGATTTTTCTCATCACAGCTACACCATCCTTTTTTTATATTAAATTCCAATTACAAGACTATACTTTTTTCGCAAAATGGTAAATAGTTCTTTTTATCTGTTTATTTTTAGCATATAAGAAAAATATTTAATATTGTATTATTTATCAGCGTGAAAATAGTTCGTAGGAACGCAAAAAGCCGGGATCCCCCATTGGTATCCCGGCTAAAATATATTCTTATTGCAAACAAAATAAAAACCCTTGAGTCACGAGGGTTTCGAAATTTTAAAAATCGTAAGCGGGTGATGGGAATCGAACCCACGCTATCAGCTTGGAAGGCTGAAGTTCTACCATTGAACTACACCCGCATTATATAACATCTTGATTCTTATGTATGACATGCACAAACCTTTGTCAACTAACTGAATCAGGATGGTATTTAGTATAACTTACCTTTTTGTAAAATGCAAGCCTACTAGACGCCATCCTGAGCCAGCCAATTCACAGGTTTACGTAAAAACAATTTTTCAAAAACTTCTGCCGGAATGGGACGGCTAAAATAATACCCCTGACCTTCATGACAATCCTGCGCCTGCAAAAATTGAAGCTGCTCCTCATTCTCCACCCCTTCAGCCGTAACCTTCAGCTTCAAATGGTGAGCCATAGAGGCAATGGTAGATACAATGGCCGCATTTTTGCTGTCAACCAGTACCTCATTTACAAAGGACCGGTCAATTTTCAGACGATCAATCGGAAGATTTTTCAAATAATGCAATGAGCTATAACCCGTTCCAAAATCATCAATACTGATTGCAACACCAATAGCTTTTATTTTTTTCAACTGTTCAAAGGCCCGGTCCTTATCAAAAGTCATACTCTCGGTAATCTCCAGCTCTAAATAGCGTGCCTCCAGTCCCGTATCGGACAAAATGCCCCGAATGACATCAACCAGCTTTTTTTGCTGGAATTGGCGCATGGATAAATTGACCGAAATCGGAATCGATGGATACCCCAGCTCCTGCCACTGCTTATTTTGGAGACATGCCTCACGCAACACCCATTCCCCCAAGGGCACGATCAGGCCACTTTCTTCAGCTACTGGAATAAAATCACCCGGCATCACCATCCCGCGATGAGGATGATTCCAACGTACCAGCGCTTCCAAACTCGTTAGCTCGCCACTTTGCAGGTGGACACGTGGCTGATACACCAATGAAAATTCTTCATTTTCAAGCGCACGCCGCAAATCATTCTCCAACTGGAGTCTTTCATGCGCTCGCATCTGCATCGCACTAGCATACCGCTGAAAATTCACCCCTTGCTCCTTGGCACTATGTACAGCAGTATCCGCCTGTTGAATAAGTTGTTCGCTCTGATTCGCATCCGACGGGTACAAAGCTATGCCAACGCTCACCATCACATGATAAGACTCCCCATTAATATCAAACGGCTGATCGAACAGCTTCACCATATCATCAATACGATTTCTCATGACATCTGAATCTTCGTAGCCCATTAGAAGAAAGGCAAATTCATCTCCACCCATGCTAAAGACCGCTTCACCTTCGCGGCAAAAATGCCCCAAGCGTTCGCCTACCGCATACAGCAAATAATTGCCTGCCGTATGCCCAAGCGAATCATTAATCGCCTTGAAACGATCAATATTTAGCACTAAAAGCGCTACTGTCTCATCAGATTTCAATGAATGGCGCAATATTTTATCCAGGCGCTGGGAAAGACGTCGCCGATTGGGGAGGCCTGTTATATCATCGTTATAAGCAATATGATTAAATTCAGATTCTGCCGCCTGTTTTTCCCGATAAGGAACCAGAACCATAAGCCGGACCAGACCGCTCAACAAATTATAAAACGCAATCACGTTAGTCAAAAGTCCTATAAGATGATTGATATCACTCATTTGCTCAGCAAATAAATAGAACAACTGGCTCACAACACACAGCCCAATCCCACGAACCATAAGCAACATGCCCAATTCCGCGGGGCGAACTTTCCGATATTTTCGTACTCCAAAAATAAATGTGAGTACCAGCAGTATCATGACAACCAGATTCAACGTCCAGCCCAGGTTACCTAATTCGTACCGTATACGTAGATCCGGTAAGCCTGCATCATATGCCTTAATAACTCCTAGAATCAGCAACGTGCAGCCTATCCCTGCCCACAAAGCCACTGTCTTGTATTCAGACTTCGTCTTTCTAAATGGAAGGGAACAAACGAATAAGAGCATGACCGAGGTAAAGGCACGATTTACAAACAGCAGCCACAACGAAATGCCCGGAGACAAAGCAAAGTCCGTCAGGCTTACGAAACTAAACGAAACGATATGAACAAGATAAAGCAGACCAGCCACCAAAAACGTTGGGGCAATAAGAAGTCTCTGCCAGGTTAACTGTTCCAGCAAAACGGACCAGGATTGATAAAAAATAGAAAAACAAATCGCCGCACAGGCAAATCCTATAATCGGATATAACAAGAAAAATACATTATAGGAGTATATTTTATTCAAAGTTACGTGAAATAACTGCACTAAGACAAATAAAACTATGGCGGCAATTCCAATGCCTATCGTTTTTTTTACTTCCAGCCGTATATTCATTCAGCCTCTTCAGCCCCCTGCATATCGGAGATTCCGATCATCTAAGACGTTTGACAGCTTTGGAAGCCGTTGTTTAAGTCTATAGTATCAAAAAAAATGTTGTATTCTGGTATATAATAGCATTTAATCTGTGAAAGGTGAATCATTTTTTTGTTCTATATTCATGAATTTATTTTCGCATTTATGCAAATGCACATGCTTACAGTACCAAAAAAGCGCATCATCTTTTCAGATCATGCGCTTCAGATGACATTTTTCAAATAGGTGATACCTATACCCCAACGCTGCACACCACAACAGAAATAGTATGTACAGGACCCCTCTGCGAAAATCTCATCATATTAGACTACAGGAAGTGTGATTTTAAATTGTGTACCGCTTCCATGTTTACTGTCTACATGAATGAAGCCTCCGTGGTTTTTGATAATACGATAGCTCACAGCCAATCCCAAGCCGGTTCCACTTTCTTTTGTTGTAAAAAAAGGATCGAATAAACGCGCCAATGTATTGTGATCCATACCTAAGCCGTTATCCTCAATGCAAATGTGCACATAAGAGCCCTCAAGCACGGTATGGATATCAATGCATCCCTCTCGTTCCCCGCTGATGCTTTCAATGGCATCCATCGCATTTTTAATCATATTGAGGATAACCTGCTTAATCTGCTTCACGTCAATGGAAACCTTCATGAGCTCATCATTTTCATCCAGTACGATCTGGCAGCCCTTCATCAACGCCTCGCTTTCTGTCAGCATCACTACTTCTTTCAACAGTCCCATCACAGATACAGCCGTTTTTTGTGGAGCAGAAGGCTTGGACGAATTTAAAAACTCATAAATAATGTCGTTCGCACGGTCAATCTCGGTTAAAATAATACGGGCATACTCATCCCTACCCAACTCCACCAAGTGCGGCCGAAGCAATTGAATAAAACCCCGGATTGCAGTAAGCGGGTTACGGATTTCATGGGCGATAGAGGCCGAAATACGTCCCAGCATCGCCAGCTTGTCGTTTTGATACGCCGTTTGCTCAATCTGCTTATAATCCGACACATCCTTTACACTAAACAAGAAATCGCCATCCATCTGATCACCGTAGGTCACTGTTATCAACCAATGCCGACCATACTCATCAATCAACTCATGATAGCGCTTTCTATGAAAGATAGTTTCTTTATAAATCCGCATAATTTTCTTCTTCTTAAACCGACTTAACTCAGGATGATGCAAAATTTGCATCAGGTTGCGACCCGCGAGCGAACTACGTGGTAGCTCCAGTAATCTCGCCATTTGCACGTTAATAAAGGTCAGTACCCCGTCACTGTCAAACAGCATGATACCACTATCCAGGTTCTCCAGTACATTTTCATACTTATTATTGGCGATCTGTGTGGAAGGGCAAGCTCCCACGGTATCAAGCAAGGCTTCTTGGAATTCACTGATCATGCCAGGCTTCCCCCTTGTATCGGAATGATAAACTGGCCGTATCGGACGTGTAATATTCTTGAAGAATAGAAAGGTATCTATCGATTACCCTTCAAATGGTGTAGAAAACAGTTTCAATCAACTCCGACCATTTTTTTCGATTCGAGTCTTATTTTATGATAGACAAGATTAAGGATCACAGTCAATCGGAAAAAGTGTCGAATCCAAATTTTTATCTTATTTTCTTTCGTCATAATATCTGCGCAACATTACCAAAATAAAAAAATAAGTTAAAAATAAGCGCCCTACACACCAAAGAAGCTCTCCAGATTTGAGAGCTTCTTTGGTGTGTAGGATGTCAACTGCCGCTCTTATTATGTTGAAGCCGGGATCGTCTTTGACTCATAACAGCCAGTCTTCTCTTAAGCTCTCCCTGCCATTTCTCATCGTTCATTTGTTTGGCTACCGTCAATAAATCCAGCGACATGTCAATTTGGCGCTTCACAATTTCAACTGCATCTTCACTCTCACGATTTACACAATTTTCAAATATCGTATCATCGTCTTCCATGACATAATCCTGAAAATCAATCTCGGATGCCCCATCTCCATGTGCATACTCAGCCAAAATTTCATACTCATTTTCGACTTTATAATGAACTTCAATGCGACGACATACCGGGCAAAACAGCAAAGGAACATTATGAACTTGGGTGCGGTAATGCTTCAGCGTTCCCTTGGTTCCTACCATGCTTGCTCCACAGCAATAACTCATCCGGGCTCAGCCTCCTCTGAACAAAACCTGTTCTGCCTTGTTTATCTTCTACAATACCTTATTCGCTTTCATCAGGCAAAATTCCTCCAGAACACAACAACATTTCCATAATTATTTGTTACTTCACTCTGTATTACATGAATCAGACAGGCTATTCCTATATCTTCGGCTACATAGTGCAGGCAAGCAAGCCCCCAACAACGGTAAAGTAACCGCTTGTTGGGGGCTTGCTTGTTTAAGTTCAACTTGTAAAGCTAATATTACAGATTTTTATCGCCTGGTTTCCAGTTCATTGGGCACAAGCCACCGGATTGCAAAGCTTGCAGTACACGCAATGTTTCTTCTACACTGCGGCCTACATCGTTGTGGTTAACCACTTGATATTTCAGTTCGCCTTCTGGATCAATGATGAACAAGCCGCGCAATGCAACGCCTTCTTCTTCGATCAGAACGCCATAGTCGCTTGCTGTTTTTTTCGTGATGTCAGAAGCCAATGGGAAGTTCAGTTTGCCCAGACCGTTGTTTTCTTTAGCTGTGTTGATCCATGCTTTGTGGCTGTGCACGGAGTCTACACTGATACCCAAAATTTCAGTATCAAGCTCTTTGAATTGGTCAGCAGCATCGCTCAATGCTGTAATTTCTGTTGGGCATACAAACGTGAAATCCAGTGGATAGAAGAAAAATACGAGCCACTTGCCACGGTAATCGGAAAGTTTCACCGAGCCAAATTCTTGACCGTCTCCAGATACTGTTTCCAATGCAAAATCAGGTGCGGGTCTTCCTACCAATCTTTCTGCCATAATGTGAAATCCTCCTTTAAAATATGTAAGAAAAACACCAATTGTGCTTTCCTCAATCATCTGTATTGTAATAAACAACCTACTTGATAAATGTTATCATTCGCTGAAATCAAAGTCAATATTATAACCATTACTTTTTTATAATTATTTTAAACTAGCTTAAAAATTCACGATTTATTCACATTTGGAGTTTTCTGATAAACAAATAGCTCCTGATTGCTCAGGAGCTACGATGTTAATTATTTGCTGTAAAGTTATACTGTATAACCGGCCTATATAATAGGAAGCTTTTTTTCAGAACGGGTGCGTTTTCGGAGCCTTTAGCGAATAGCTGCTGCAATTAAATCGCCCATTTGGGTAGTCGAGATCGCTTGTGATTTATCCACCGCGATATCTGCCGTACGGTGTCCTGCATCCAGTACCTCAGCTACCGCCTTCTCAATAGCGTCAGCTGCTTTCTCGTACCCGAAGGTGAGGCGGAACATCAAAGCAACGGACAAAATTGTTGCAATAGGATTCGCCAGTCCTTGGCCTGCAATATCAGGCGCCGAGCCGTGCACCGGCTCGTACAGACCGAAGCTGCCTTCTCCCAGTGATGCAGAGGAGAGCATACCGATGGACCCGGTCAGCATAGCTGCTTCATCACTAAGAATGTCACCAAACATATTTTCCGTTACGATGACGTCAAAACTAGATGGACGACGCAACAATTGCATGGCACAGTTATCAACCAATACATGCTCAAGCTCGACATCTGGGTAATCTACAGCGACCCGGTTAACGACTTCACGCCACAAACGGGAAGTTTCCAGTACATTAGCCTTATCCACCGATGCGAGTTTTTTGCGACGTTTTTGTGCAATTTCGAAGGATTGACGAACAATACGCTCTACTTCTGTTACATTATATGCGCAAGTATCGACCGCTTCTTCACCCTGAGCACTCTCTCGTCTGTACTTCTCACCGAAATAAATGCCGCCCGTCAGTTCGCGCACCACGATTAAGTCCGTTCCTTCCAGTACCTCTGGTTTCAAAGTAGATGCGTCCTTAAGACAATCGAAAACGACAGCAGGACGAAGATTTGAAAACAGACCAAGCTCTTTGCGAATACCGAGCAATCCGGTTTCAGGACGAAGCTCCTTAGGATTGTTGTCCCATTGTGGTCCTCCTACCGCTCCCAACAGCACGGCATCTGCAGATTGACATACGGCCAGTGTTTCTTCCGGCAATGGAGTCCCCTTCTTATCAATGGCAATCCCGCCGAACAGCGCATGCTCTGTTTCAAATGAGTGTCCAAACACTTCTTCCGTACGTTTCAAAATTTTCTCTGCCTCTGCGACCACTTCAGGTCCTATTCCGTCTCCCGCTATTACTGCAATCTTTTTAACGTCTGCCATCACGTACACTCCTCTTGTTATACAGCCATACAGCCGTATTTCTCATACCTTCTTTGTAACATAAATAGCAGGGCTTTGACCAAGATATAGAATCTATCAATTCAATAGGCTCAGCCTATAAGCTGATTTTTCCATCAGAGAACAAGAAAACAGGACCGGTAACACCCGATCCTGTCTATATTCATTTCATAGGCATGTATAAACTTAGGATTTATAATCTACGCGATTGCTGTAATTTTTACGCTTGTCGATCAAACCATTCAGTGCATCCACATAAGCTCGTGCACTTGCTTCCAAAATATCAGTGCTTACCCCGCGTCCCTGTACAGATATTCCGTTTTGAGTCAGCACCACATGTACTTCACCTAGAGCGTCCTTGCCATGGGTAACAGATTTGATGGAGTAATCAGAAAGTACAACACTCTCGCTGCTGGCTTGGTCAATCGCATTATAGATCGCATCAACTGAACCATTTCCTTCGGCTTCTGTCTCGATTACTTGACCTTCATCGTTAACCAGACGCACTTGTGCGGAAGGCGTAGCCTTGTTCCCATAAGTTACGAAAATGGTTTCCAGCTTGAAGACTTCAGGTGCATCGGCCAATTTTTCTTCCAGCAATGCCAAGATATCATCATCCGATACTTCCTTCTTCTTATCAGCCAAATCCTTGAACTGACCAAATGCACGATTCAGATCTTCTTCGTTCAATTCGTAGCCCAATTCGACCAAACGCTCACGGAAAGCATGACGCCCTGAATGTTTGCCCAGTACTAGCTTGCTTTCTTTCAGACCGATACTTTCCGGTGTCATAATTTCATAGGTCGTCTTTTCCTTCAGCATGCCGTCTTGGTGAATACCTGATTCGTGCGCAAAAGCGTTAGCACCCACGATCGCCTTGTTGCCCGGCACTACCATCCCCGTCAAACGGCTAACCAAACGGCTCGTACGTGCAATTTCAGACAGTTGCAGAGACGTTTTGGCCTGGAAAAATTCCTGTCTCGTCTCCAGTGCCATGGCTATTTCCTCAATGGCCGTGTTTCCAGCACGTTCACCGATACCGTTAATCGTTCCCTCAATCTGATCTGCACCGTTCAGGATGGCAGCAAGCGTATTAGCAGTAGCCATTCCCAAGTCATTGTGGCAATGTGCACTCAATTGAATCTTCTCCACATCAACCACATTTTGCTTGATATGTTTGAATATATTTCCGTATTCGTATGGTGTTAGGTAACCTACCGTATCTGGAATATTGACGACAGAAGCCCCTTCCTGTACAGCCATGGTGACCATTTCAACCACAAAATCAAGCTCCGTTCGCCCTGCATCCTCCAATGAAAACTCCACTTTTGGCAAATACTTCAATCCATAACGAATGGCTGCACGGGCCGTTTCCAGTACCTGTGCCTTCTCCATCCGCAGCTTATGCTGACGATGAATTGGAGAGGTTGCCAAAAAGATATGGATACACGGGTCCTGTGCTCCCTTAAGTGCCTCGCGAACCGCATCAATATCCTGTTCCCTTGCACGCGAAAGGCCAATAACAGTCGAATTTTTTACAGCTTTTGCTACTGCATTAACAGCCGCGAGATCACCCGGAGAAGCAGCTGGGAACCCAGCCTCCATACGATCGATTCCCAGCTTCTCCAACTGATGAGCGATCTCTACTTTCTCACGAGTATTCAAGTTCACGCCAGGTGACTGTTCTCCGTCTCTCAACGTTGTGTCAAATATATATATTTTGCGCAACCTAACGCACCTCCTCAGGATTTGGACCCTTAAATTACAATGCGGCTCACGCAATAAGCAGGGCCGCATTGTAATTAATATTTATAAATAATTCATGTTGTCGAGCTTATAGTACAAAAGGTTATTACTTTTTGATCCAATGCATCATTTCACGCAATTGTCCGCCCACTACTTCAATCGGATGGTTAGCTTCATTACGACGAGTAGCCGTCAGGAATGCACGTCCAGATTGATTTTCAAGGATGAAGTCACGAGCAAATTTGCCTTGTTGAATGTCAGTCAATACATCCTTCATGGCTTTCTTCGTATCTTCTGTTACCACACGTGGTCCAGTTACATAATCGCCATATTCTGCTGTATTACTGATGGAATCACGCATTGTTGCCAATCCACCTTCATACATCAGGTCAACGATCAGCTTAAGCTCATGCAAGCATTCGAAGTATGCCATCTCAGGAGCATAACCTGCCTCAGTCAATGTTTCAAAGCCCGCTTTTACGAGTGCGCTCACACCGCCACACAATACCGCCTGCTCACCGAACAGGTCCGTCTCCGTTTCTTCACGGAAGGAGGTTTCAATTACGCCCGCACGTGTACAGCCAATGCCTTTTGCGTATGCAAGACCGATCTCCTTGGCTTGACCTGTTGCGTCCTGCTCAATTGCGATCAACCCCGGTACACCAAACCCTTCTACATAGGTACGACGTACCATATGTCCTGGGGATTTTGGAGCAACCAGCAATACATCGCTATCTTTAGGAGCTACGATTTGTCCAAAATGAACATTGAAACCATGGGAGAACAAAAGTGCTGCGCCTTTTTTCAGGTTAGGTTCGATTTCATTTTTGTAGACAGAAGCTTGAGTTTCATCAGGCAACAAAATTTGAACCACATCTGCACGGCTTGTTGCATCAGCTACGTTCAGAACTTCAAAACCGTCGTTTCTTGCGACATCAGCTGATTTGCCTTCACGCAAACCAATAACAACATTTACACCACTGTCACGCAAGTTTTGTGCTTGAGCATGTCCTTGGCTACCGTAACCGATAACGGCCACTGTTTTTCCTTTCAATACGCTAAGTTCTGCATCTTTTTCGTAGTACGTTGTAACTGCCATGGTTAATTTCCTCCTTTTAATTGGACCCTTCATAATGAGCGGGTAGTCCAAGAGACTTCGCCTCTGAATAGCATTTAAAAATCTCTTCGAGCACCCGCTCTTATGCGGGCGGTTCTTTAATGATGTAATGCGCTATAAGCGGTAAATCGTTAAAGCTTCATATTATGCATTGCCACGTATCATAGCTGTAACCCCGGTTCGGGTCAACTCGCGAATACCATAAGGCTTCAACAACTCGATCATTGCATCAATTTTTTCAGTATCACCAATGACCTGAACGATCAAGCTCGTCGTTCCGACATCAATTACAGCTGCTCTGAACGTTTCTACCACGCCCATAATTTCTGGTCGCTGAGGCGGTTCAGCCTTCACCTTAATCATTGCCAATTCCCGAGCAACCATCGGCTTGGAACTGAGATCGATGACCTTGATCACATCAACCAGCTTGTAAAGCTGCTTTTCAATCTGCTCCAGGTTGTTCTCGTCTCCTACAGTCACTATGACCATACGGGATAGACCAGCTTCTTCCGATTGACCGACGGTGATGCTCTCAATGTTAAAGCCACGGCGGCCAAACAGTCCAGATACACGTTGCAAAACGCCGGGATGATCATTTACCAGTACAGCAATGGTATTTTTTGTCGTCATTTTACTCGTCCCCCATCAGCATTTGATCAATGGTCGAACCTTGCGTCACCATCGGATATACATTCTCTTCCTTGCTGACTACAAACTCGACAACGACCGGTCCGGGTGTATCAAGCGCCTCCTGCCAAGCCCGACGTGCTTCTTCCTTATTCGTAGCACGCAGTCCTTTGACACCGTATGCTTCGGCCAGTTTCACAAAATCCGGGCTTCCAGCCAGATCAATGTGACTGTACCGATTGTTATAGATCAATTCTTGCCATTGGCGAACCATTCCAAGTACCTGGTTGTTAATGATTACGATTTTGACCGGAATGTTATTGATTGCACAGATGGCTAATTCCTGCGAACACATCTGCATACCGCCGTCTCCGTTAATCGATATTACCAATCTGTCGGGATTGGCCATCTGAGCGCCGATGGCAGAAGGGAAACCAAATCCCATCGTACCCAGTCCACCCGAGGTAACCCATGAGCGTGGCTGATTGAATTTGTAATACTGTGCTGCCCACATTTGATGCTGTCCTACGTCCGTCGTAATGATTGCTCCGCCCTTGGTCGTTTTATCCAACAATTCGATAACCCATTGTGGCTTAAGCACCGTTTCAGAATCCTTATAAGAATAAGGCTTCTCTGCCTTCCATTGCTGAATTTGCGCTCTCCATGCATCTGCCAGGTCTGCGCGTTTCGCATCCTGATTCAGTAATTCCAAAACTGCCTTCACGTCGCCTACGATTGGAATATCCGCGGCAACATTTTTTCCAATCTCCGCAGGGTCGATATCAATGTGTACGATCTTTGCTTGAGGAGCAAATCCATCCAACTTGCCAGTCACCCGATCATCAAAGCGGGCACCGATACAGATCAGTAAATCTGACTGCTGAATCGCCTGGTTGGAAGTGTATGTTCCGTGCATTCCCGGCATCCCTGTCCAGAGCTCATGTCCACTTGGGAATCCTCCCAATCCAAGCAATGTTGTCGCAATTGGAATTTCCGTTTTACGAACAAACTCGTAAAGTGCTTCATGTCCGCCGGAGTATACAACTCCACCACCTGCCAGAATGAATGGACGTTCTGCTTCGGCAACAGCTTGCGTCAGCTTGTCTAGTTGAATTTTGTTGGGCAACACTTTCGGGTTGTAACCCCGCATGGTCACAGGTTCCGTCTGTGGAACAAACAACGTCTGGGCTGCGGAGACATCCTTCGGAATATCAATCAGTACTGGTCCTTTTCTGCCTGTGTTGGCAATATGAAATGCCTCATGGATGATTCGCGGCAGATCCTCTACATCTCTCACCAGATAGCTGTGCTTCGTAATCGGCATTGTAATTCCCGTGATATCAGCTTCCTGGAAAGCATCTGTACCGATCAGGGAAGATACAACGTTGCCCGTGATGACCACCAACGGCACCGAATCCATATAAGCCGTCGCAATGCCAGTTACCAAGTTTGTTGCTCCAGGTCCGGAAGTCGCGATACAGACACCAACTTTACCGCTTGCCCGTGCATAACCATCTGCCGCATGAATAGCTCCTTGCTCGTGACGAGTGAGGACATGCTTGAAATCCTTGAAGCCGTACATGGCATCATAGATATAAAGCACCGCACCACCAGGATATCCGAAGACACAATCCACTCCCTCCAGCAAAAGGCTACGGAGTAAAATTTCCGAACCTGTAATCACTTCAGGTTTCATCCACTTTTCACGTAATTCATCGGTTGACCTAACTTCAGGAATTTGTGCACTCATTGGTCATCCTCCTTTACAAAATTTACATACAGCTGACATTTGTGAAAACAAAAAAACCTTTCATCCCTAGAACAGACTTGCTGTTACTGAGGGACGAAAGGCTGTAGCTTCCGTGGTACCACCCGTGTTTGCCCGATATTTTGCAATATCGAACCTTAGTAGGTACAGAAATCACAAAGGATCTCCATATCTGACGTCTGTAACGTAGACCGTACGATTTTCCCTAATAGGCGATTCAGCGCACCGTTAATATCATTGGGCCCAAATACTTTTCAGGAAAACAGCTCCAAGGTGAGCTCGTTAAAAAGGGATTTTGGTGAAGCTTGCAGCTAATGCCTCACTCTCTGAACAAAAGAGCCCTAATCACTTCGTCCTCTTCATTGCCGTTGTGTTCATGTCATTCTTTCAAATGTTTAGACACATTATATGTCCCCCATCTGGGATAGTCAATACCCATATTTCATAAAAATTTATGTTTCTCTTCTTAAGCACCTTTGAGTCGCACGCTTGTAAGAGGTGCCCGCATATGATAAAAAAGACCGCACAGTGAGACTTTGTACTCCTCCGAAGCCATGACATATCTTGTTAAAAGGGTAAAAAAGGAGGCCCGTTTATGATTCGCAAACGATGCGCCCAAGATGACAAAATGATCTTTCGTCTAATCGAGCAAGAGCTTGTCCCCCTATCGCATTTAAGTGCCCAGGAAATGGATCAAATACGCAAAGAATTACCCCGGCGCTTAAACCGGGGCATCACTTTTGTAGCTTGCAGACCGGATAATGCACAGGTTGTTGGCTTCATTCATGTTATGCTGCATGGAGAACTATTATACATTGATTTGATCGCAATCTCTTCGGCTCAGCAAGGTAAAAGATACGGAAAAAAGTTGCTGGAGTATGCCGAGCAATATGGCCGATTGCGACGTTGCAAGCGGGCTAAAGTGATGGTGGACGAAGACAATGTGCGAGGGATCCATTTTTATCTACGTCATCAATATCATATGCTACGATACGTGGCTCTAAGCCGATGTCACGAACTCGAAAAGTCACTGTGAAAAATATGGTTTTCGGGCTCAGGATTTTGTAAAACTAAAAAAAGTTAGGGTAAAAAGGATTGCCTACCCCGGGGTAGCCCCCGTCTGTGTACGGTCCATATTGCGGACCATATCCTGGACCTCCATAACCTGGTCCTCCATAACCTGGACCGTAACCACCGTAGGCACCCACGTATGGAGCTGTGCCAATGGCCAGCAAATCAAAAAGCACCAGAGGAATAATCGCTTTCGTGTTTACTTTTTTCTTACGGTTTGGTTGGAGAATCAGTCTGTTACCCGAAATGCGAATCAGCTTGCCACTGACCCGAGAGCCATCCTTACGTGTAGCGAAGATGACTTTGCCGACAAGCTTCTCCACCTGCTTTCTGGTTACTGCCTGTTTCATCGTATTTCCTCCTTCTTTCTCAACGGATGGACAGATTGAACGGCTCCTTGATAGCTCACCACCACCACAAAATAGACTGGAGCTGACAGGGGCCGAGCGTCCGTCCAATCTGCATAGCACAGTCTATTCCATTCAAGCCATAAGCGTATGTTTAAATGCCTGCACAATGTAAAAAAAATCTGGTACCTGCACATGCAGATACCAGATTTTCATATACACCAATATGTGTATTTAAAAACATTAGTTGTCTATGAGTCATTAACGCTTGCTTGGATCATACAGTTGACCCAAAGCGGCCGGAGCACGTGAACGTCCAACTGCCGCTACCAGCACAATAATTGTCAGGAGATACGGCAACATAAAAATAATTTCCTGGGGAATACTTTGCGACCATGCAAACAACTGCACATAGTTGCGAATGGCTTGTGAAAAACCGAAAAACACTGCCGCTCCAAAAGCACCGAGCGGATTCCATTTACCGAAAATCATAGCCGCAATAGCAATATAGCCCTGCCCTGAAACGGTATTATGTGAGAACATATTGGTTGTAGTCAAAGTGATCGTAGCTCCACCAATCCCAGCCAACGCACCACTAATCATAACACCGATGTAACGAAGGCGATTGACTTTGATCCCCACTGTATCGGCTGCACCCGGATGCTCCCCTACTGAACGCAAACGCAAGCCAAACGGAGTTTTATACAAAGTAAAGTAGCCGATAATAACTAATAGAATAGCTAGATATGTCGTTGGATAGGCTTGGAAGAATGCTTTTCCTGCAATCGGAATATCCACAAGATAAGGAATGGATATCTCGTTAAAACCTTGAATTCGACCGGTGTCCCCATCACCCTCAAATAACAGCTTAACCATGTACAGTGTACTACCTGCTGCCAAGAAGTTAATGACAATCCCGCTGATTACCTGATCAGCCTTGAACGTAATAGAGGCTACAGCATGAATTAGCGAAACCAGAATACCGAACACCGCAGCTGACAGCACACCTACCCAAGCCGCAGAGGTGCCACCTAATCCTGCTTGCTCAGCATAAAATCCGCCCACACCTGCCGCAAACGCGCCAAACACCATAAGACCTTCCAGTCCAAGATTCGTTACACCGGATTTTTCCGAAAAAACTCCGCCAAGAGACGCAAAAATAATCGCCGTCGCAAAAACGAGCGTTGTATGGATTAATTCACCAAGTGTTAACCAACTCATTTTACAACACCTTCTCTTTCTTCCGCTTGGAGTAGAGCGGCTTCACAACCCAACGCACAATACCTTGGGCCGCAATGAAGAAAATAATCGAGCCAATAACTACCCGGATAATTTCTGGCGGTACATCCGCGCTAAAGCTCATCCCCGCAGAACCATACGTGAGCGTTCCGAACAAAACAGAACCGAGCAACACACCGAACGGATTATTCATCCCGATCAAAGACACAGCGATACCGTCAAAGCCGGTTCCTGGTGATCCTGCCATGACAGATTGATAATGGAAAACCCCCAGCACCTCAAAGGCACCAGCCAATCCGGCAAAAACACCACTAATAAACATCGCTTTTATGATATTACGATTTACATTCATACCTGCATAGCGGGATGCATCCTGATTAAATCCGACAGCGCGAAGCTCATAGCCCTGCTTTGTTTTCCACATGAAAATATAGAAAAACACTGCCGCCAGCACAGCAATAACTGTGCCCCAATGAACTCGAGCATTCCCCATCATCTGGGACAACCAGTCAATGGAAATAGAAGCGGAAGGTTGGATATCCACAGAGCGATTTTCACCTTCCATAAGTGCGAACTGATTAATTACCAAATTAGCCAAATACAGACCGATCCAGTTCATCATAATACATGTAATAACTTCGTTCACGCCTCGCTTGGCCTTCAAATAGCCAGCAATCGCAGCCCACAAGCCTCCGAAAACAGCTCCTGCGATCACAGCCAGCGGTGCATGAAGGATAGCAGGCAGCCCATGAAGTTTGATACCTACAATCGAAGCAGCTGTCATACCGACCAAAAACTGACCTTCGCCACCGATGTTAAACAACCCGGCACGGGCCGCAAAAGCAAATGCCAAGCCTGTTAAAATCAACGGTGTCATCTCACGGATCGCTTCGCCAAAATTGTAGGAATCTCCGTACACACGGCTAAACAAAGCGGAATAAGCCACAATAGGATCATACCCGCCAATCAACATCACGATAGCACCCAGAATGAGGCCTAGAATAATAGAGACCAGAGCCAGAACAAAGGAGTCTTTTGTGAATATTTTCAATAGGTTAGCCATTCTCTACTCCTTTCTTCACTGCACTTCCTGCCATCATTAGCCCCAGTTCCTGGTCATTCGTTTCTTCAGGCAGCACTTCCCCGACAATCTTACCCTCATAAATAACAGCAATTCGATCGGATACATTCATAATCTCGTCCAGCTCAAAAGAAATGAGCAGTACCGCTTTACCTTGATCCCGCTGAGCAATCAATTGTTTCTGGACAAATTCAATAGCTCCGACATCCAGCCCGCGTGTAGGCTGCGCCGCAATGAGAAGGTCTGGGTTTTTATCAATTTCACGCGCTATGATTGCCTTTTGCTGATTTCCACCAGATAGCGATCTTGCCTTGGTATGAATATCTGGTGTTCTAACATCAAACTTCTCAATAAGACTTTTTGCCTGTTTTTCTATAGCGTCCTTGTTCAAGAAGCCGTTTTTACTGTAAGGCGCCTGATAATACGTCTCCAGCACCATATTTTCACTCATGGAAAAATCGAGCACCAACCCATGCTTATGGCGATCCTCCGGTATATGTGAAACGCCTGCCTCTGAAATTTTGCGCGGTGGCTGATTTGCCAGTTCTGTTCCGAGCAAACGGATACTTCCGCTATCCACCTTGCGCAAGCCTGTCAAAGCTTCTATTAGCTCACTCTGTCCATTGCCGTCTACTCCGGCAATCCCCAAAATCTCGCCGGCCTTAACCTGCAGGTTCAATTCATTCAGAACATGAATGCCATCCTTGTTTTTAGAAATTACTTTGTTCATTTCCAGTACAGTTTGTCCTGGTTGAGCAAGCTTCTTATCCACTTTAAAGGACACACGACGGCCCACCATTTTCTCAGCCAACTCATTTGGTGTTGTTTCAGATGTTTTGACCGTGTCAATAACTTTACCTCGGCGAATAATCGTAACCGTATCTGCAATTTGCATAATTTCTTTGAGTTTATGAGTGATAAGAATAATTGATTTGCCTTCAGCTACTAAGCGCTTCATAATGTCCAGCAACTCAGAGATTTCCTGTGGTGTCAGCACCGCTGTTGGCTCATCAAAAATTAGAATATCTGCACCGCGATAAAGCGTTTTGATAATTTCCACACGCTGCTGCATACCAACAGATATATCCTCAATTTTGGCATTCGGATTTACCTGAAGTCCGTATTGTTCAGACAACCGCTGTACTTCTGCGGCAGCCTTTTTATAATTGATTTTCAGACCTTTACGTGGCTCCGACCCAAGGACAATATTTTCGGTTACGGTAAACGGCTGTACGAGCTTAAAATGCTGATGCACCATGCCGATCCCCAGATCAATTGCCTTATTTGGACTATCAATCTGTACGGGGTTCCCTCCCATTTCAATGGTCCCTTCATCCGGCTGATACAGTCCGAAAAGAATATTCATAAGCGTAGATTTGCCCGCGCCATTCTCACCCAAAAGGGCGTGAATTTCTCCTTTATGCAGCTTGATGCTGATGGAGTCGTTGGCAACGATGCCGGGGAATCGTTTTGTAATTTGCTTTAACTCAACGACGGGGGTCGCTGCATCCATGAGATCACCCTTATACACTTTATAGTATGTGCTCCAATGAGCTGATTTTGACCGTTATAATCTTATAACTCCAGACGTAAGAACAAGGCTAGTCTTATGAACCAGCCTTGTCGCCACCTTTATGTTCTTCACCTAACTTATTTCGAAGGAACTGTAATTTCGCCTTTAATGATTTTTTGCTTGTATTGTTCTACAAGATCAAGCACGTCTTTAGGAACGTTTTTCGTAGATGTATCTGCCAAACCAATTCCGTTATCCTTCAGAGCCAGTGTTTCGACACCGCCCTTAAACTTACCGTCAATTACTTCTTGGGATACGCGTTTTACTGCTTCATCTACGCGTTTTACCATCGACGTTAATGTTACTTCATCACCAAACTCAAGGGATTGGTCTTTATCTACGCCGATAACCCATACTTGCTGACCTTGCTGCTTACGTGCAAGTGCTTCGTTAAATACGCCTGTTCCTGATCCGCCAGCTGCATGGAAAATAATATCTGCACCATCGTTGTAGATCGTTGCTGCTGCAGCTTTACCTAAATCCGGCTTATCAAACGCACCCGTATAGTTCACAATCAGTTGTGCTTTTGGATTTACAGCCTTAATCCCTGCTTCAAACCCTTTTTCAAAACGTTTGATCAACGGGCTGTCTTGTCCACCCACAAAACCAATTTTGTTTGTTTTAGTAAGCTTACCAGCTACAACCCCTACCAGGAAGGAACCTTCATTTTCAGCAAATACAACCGATTTGACATTAGGCGCATCCACAACACTGTCAATGATCGCCAAATTTTTGTTCGGATTGTCTTTTGCTACTTGTCCAATCGCATTCGCCAGATTAAAACCGATACCCCAAGTCAGGTTAAAATCACCTTTAACGAATTGGTTCAGGTTAGGAATATAATCTTGGTCGGATTTACTTTGCAAGTATTTAACTTTAACGCCTGATTCTTTCTCAATAGCTTGAAGTGCCTCCCAAGCAGATTGGTTAAACGATTTGTCGTTTACTCCGCCCACATCTGTAACCATGCCAAGTTGGACATTTGATGTTTTGGCAGAACCGCCTGCTTCTCCACCATTTGCGTTGGAAGCACCTTGATTTTTGTTACCGCAGCCTGCGAGAATGACCGAGATCGCCAGCAGCATAACCAAAGACATACTAAACAATTTCTTCATGCTGATACTGTTCCCCCTTAGTGTTAGATCCCTGGACTGTCTCTTTTCTTTAGAAAATGTATTTCATTTTCATGTCATTTACTGACGAGACAGATCGTACAGAAGACTTACTTTAGAGATTATACAATTATGATCGGCTAAAATCTAGACAATTAATAACCTTGGGTCAATTTTTTTTAGAATTCTAAAAATGTAAGCGTTACAAAGTTAAAAAAACCATACATTCTATCATCATACGTCATATTTATTCGTATTTTGAAGAAAATGAAGTCTTTTTTAATGTTAAGTATGTACAAAAAAAGGCGTCCCTACACAGCGTACTGCTCGGGACACCTTTGTTACCACTTCCGTGGTTTTCACGCCTTAATTAAGCGTTGATTTTACCTTTAGCAACAGTTGCCAAAGAGTTGAATGCATTAATATCATTGACTGCAAGATCAGCCAAGATTTTACGGTTAATGTCTACACCAGCCAATTTCAGACCGTGCATCAATTTGCTGTAAGACAAACCATTCAAACGAGCTGCTGCGTTGATACGCACGATCCACAGTCTGCGGAAGTTACGTTTCGTCTGACGACGGTCACGGTATGCGTAAACAAGCGATTTCATTACCTGCTCGTTAGCTGTTTTAAAAATGCGGTGTTTGGAACCAAAATAACCTTTAGCAAGCTTCAATACTTTTTTATGACGACGACGAACGACGAATCCGCCCTTTACTCTTGCCATATCAAAAGACCTCCCAAATAATGTTTATACTTTATTTATTGCCGTGCTTAATGCTATTTCAGGTTAGCAAGACCTTGTTTCAAACGTCTAACGTCCCCAGGTGCCATCTCAGGGTTAGTACCCAGAACGCGTTTTGCACGTTTGGATTTGTGGGAAAGCAAGTGGTTTCTGTAAGCTTTGTAACGCGTCACTTTACCAGTACCGGTAATTTTGAAGCGGCCTTTAAGGCTGCTATGTGTTTTCATTTTTGGCATTGAACTTCCTCCTTAATTTGTCATTGACTCTTTGGAGCCAATATCATAATCATGCTGCGTCCTTCGAGCTTGGGTTGGCGCTCCACGGTACAAAGATCAGCAACTTCCGTTTTCACACGTTCGAGAATTTTTTGACCCACATTAGCATGGGTAATTTCACGACCACGGAAACGAACAGAGCATTTCACCTTGTCCCCTTCATTCAGGAACTTCACCACATTGCGAAACTTGGTTTGGTAGTCATGTTCCTCGATGTTGGAACGGAACCATACCTCTTTGATGTCAACGATCTTCTGGTTTTTACGGGCTTCCTTTTCTTTCTTTTGTTGCTCATAGCGGAATTTTCCGTAATCCATAATCCGACACACGGGCGGCTTCGCTTGAGGCGCCACGTTCACGAGATCCAAGTTTGCGTCAATCGCCATTTGCAAAGCTTCACGAGTCGGTTTAATCCCGATTTGTTCCCCGTTTGCACCAACTAGACGTACTTCTCTCACTCGAATCTCATCATTGATCATATGTTCCTTACTAATAACCCTCCACCTCCAGAACCTGTTATTGTTGTATTGTGTTTAAGCACAAAAAAGGGATGACGACTATGCAGCCGACATCCCTGTCTGATACTCAATTCATCATGAAAGTTCAATTCACAAATCATTGGATCATGACCAGCCGGCAATACCGGACAGGTGAGAAGTCGGTCCTTCTACTTGTTAATCCATACTTTTCAATTAACATACTCAAATATCATATCATGTTACTACTGAGTCGTCAACACTTTTATAAAAACAGTTGAAGCCCAGCCTCTGTAGGACACAAAGTTTTACTTTATCGTCCATTAACCTTGCTTGCTCTGAACCTCTTCCAGACGAACGACACGCGTATGCTGGGTGTGGCTCCATTGCTTGTTGTTCTGTGTAAAGAACGCATAGAACGTAATCGGATACCACGAAATCAGATAGACCGGGAACAGCAGCAAGTACAAATATACTTTTTTGAACGTGACCTTTTCCAAGATCATCGCGATCAAAAAGGTAACAATATTCAGCCCCACAGCCACAAAACCGGTCCAAGCAGGGAATTGTACGTAGATATTTTCAATATTGGGTCCACCAAATAATGCAATATCTACCCACATCGCTACTGTCATCAAGAAGGTAAACAGTACGATATACACGTTTAGACCATAAAGAGCCATATCGAATTTAATCAGGCTTCTATGCTTGATACTCTGCCACAGCAACGGGAAGAAATAACGACGAGCAACCGTAAAGTGACCTTGCATCCAGCGCAGACGCTGTCTGGACGAAGCTTTGAACGTCAACGGCTTCTCATCATAAACCTTGGCATCGTAATTAAATCTTGGATATACGTTGCGTTGTGTACAACGCATAGTGAATTCCAAATCCTCTACCAGACTTGTTGCACCCCAGCCCATTTCCTTGAGCAGATTTGTTTCAAAGCACATGCCTGTACCACCGAGGAAATTAGCCATATTCAGGTTATGACGTGACAACTGCCACAAACGGTTGATGTACCAATAAGATACCCCGTATGCGGCTGTGATCCAAGAGTCCTCAGGATTCTTAGTATCAATGTATCCCTGGATAACACGGGCGCCTGAGCACAAGTCATTGTTCATTTCGCTCAAGAAATTGGTATGCGCCAAATTGTCAGCATCAAACATGACAATGGCATCATATTGACGCGGCATAGCCCATAGCTCCTTGAGCATCCACTCAATAGCATAGCCTTTACCACGCAAATTCGGATTCGTACGTTCACATGCATTCATGCCGTGAGCACGAACGATGTCCGCTGTCTTATCTGTGCAGTTATCACAGATTACGAATACGTCGTACAGCTCCTTTGGATAGTCAAGCTGCTTGAGATTTTCCATCAATGCTCCGACAACTTGTTCTTCATTGTGGGCAGCGACTAAAATGGCAAATGATTTTTCTGGAGCCGCCTGCTCTTTCCTTTTCTTGCGAACCAATCCGAACAAGGAGAATGCAAACTGATAGACTGCGATCAACGCCAGTATAATCTGGAGCGTCACAAAAATAGCGTCTAACATGATCTCTTGTTACCCCCTTTTTATACCCCTTTAAAAATCTTGCGTTTGTCTGTTTTCTATCTGTGTAGCGCAAGTTGCGGCGCTTTGTGCGCCTTTTCTGTAGTTTTGACCCGACCCTTGCTTTCTTCTTTCGGCTCTGCGCAGCCCCCTTTTGGCTGACACAGGAATGCCATTACGATTTTCGTTGGTTTTCAATCTTTTGTCAAAGCCCCTAAACGGGTCTCAGCAGCAAAAAAACACGACAAATTCCCGTTTGAACCGAGAATGCGGCGCTGGACCTTTCATTCATGACGCTTAGGTCTTATTTTCATCCATTTGCTAACTTTTTATTTCTTTGGTCCCTCCTTTTTGTGGGCCAATTAGCAACCACTTCTAATCACTCTATCTTATTAGACGGATGAACGCAAAGAAAGTTATACAATACTGCTTATATTCCATTAACATTTTTGTGTAGAATTGAACCAGATAAGTGGTGATTCTTGAAATGAACAGCGTTTAAAAATATGATGAGAGCAAGAGAATAATTACTTAGATCTGATTCTGTCAAATTGATTCAAAATATTTGCCGACAGACCTAAACCGGCAACCGGAGGAAACCAAATGCAACGTCTAGTCGTAAAACTTGTAAATCTGGAGCAGCGATTGTTCAAATGGATCAACGGGCGCTTACACAACCGTTTTTTGAACTTTTGGCTGTACTATCTCACACATTTAGGCGGCGCTACCTTTACTATAGCCTCTACGCTTCTTATCTGGTGGCTCGCTCCGTATCCATGGAAAGATTCCGGCATGAAAGGAGCTATCGCTCTTGCGGTCAGTCACATCCCCGTGGCTATCGTTAAAAAGCTGTATCCGCGGATACGTCCGTACTTGGCGTTACCAGGTACGAATACATTTCGCAATCCCCTGTCGGATCATTCTTTTCCCTCAGGACACACGACCGCAATTTTTTCGGCTACCGTTCCTTTTATGCTGCAGTCACCCATGCTAGCACTGTTGCTGTTGCCTGTAGCGATAATTGTAGGTTTTTCTCGAATTTATCTGGGGCTTCACTATCCCACGGATGTACTTGCAGGAGCAGTCATCGGAACGTCTGCAGCAATAGGAACGGTTGCATTCTGGCCTTAAAGCCGATATGGTATGATTGAGAACATCCCAGCAGGAACAGGTGAAATGAGAGTGGCTAAAAAACGAGTGTTATTATTATCGGAAGGTTTCGGTGCCGGACATACTCAAGCTGCCTACGCGCTCTCAAGCAGCTTGCGGAAGCTTTCTCCGGATGTGCAGACAAGAGTGCTGGAGCTGGGGAGCTTTTTGAATCCGAGAATGGCCCCGCTCATTATTACAGCATACAAGAAGACTGTTGTATCGCAGCCTCGCCTAGTCGGATTGGTTTACCGTCATCAATACAAAAAATCATTAAACCGTCTTACAACGCTCGCTTTGCACCGTCTGTTCTACACACAGACCCGAAATATTCTTCGGCAGCTTCGTCCCGATTTGGTGGTATGTACTCACCCCATCCCAAGCGCGGTCATTTCACGTTTGAAGCGTTTAGGTCTACATGTCCCGCTGTGTACCGTCATAACAGACTACGATGCACATGGAACATGGATTAGTCCTGAGGTTGACCGGTACTTTGTATCTACGCCTGAAGTCATGCGTAAGCTGCGCGCGCGTGGAGTACCCGTATCAAAAATCCAGGTGACCGGCATTCCGGTGCATCCCAATTTTTGGGAACATCCAGGGCACGATGAAATCAGAGAACAATTTGGACTTAAACCCATCCCGACAGTACTTGTTATGGGCGGCGGCTGGGGCCTGATGAATGACGAATTTATACATCGTTCACTTACCGATTGGAGAGAAAAGATTCAATTTATTTTTTGTTTGGGGCATAATGATAAAATTCGTCGTAAAATGGAGCTAGATCCCCGGTTTAATCATCCAAATATTCATATTTTCGGATTCACACGGGAAATCGACAAATTAATGGAAGTATCGAATTTGCTCATTACCAAACCCGGCGGAATGACATGCACCGAGGGGTTGGCCAAAGGGATTCCGATGCTGTTTCACAAGCCTCTCCCTGGACAGGAGGAGGAAAATTGTCAGTATTTTACGGCTCAAGGCTTCGGAGAACCGATTACTTCGCTGGATGTTGTCGTTAAATGGATGAACCGACTGCTATACGATTTTCCAGAAATCGTTCGCAAGCGACAGGAGCACATTCATAATATAGCGCGATATTATCCTCTTCAGAGCGCACAGAGTATTTTGGATATACTGGAACCAAACAGGGTGCTTTCCTAAAAGGAAGCACCCTGTCTTGTTTACTTTATTTATTTTGTCTGCTTTTACTTTCCGTATTTTTCAAGCCGTGTTTTTCCGTACTCTTCCAAAGCGTCTTTACCAATCAGCACCTCGACGCGATGAATATTCATACCTTTACCCATGAACTTTTGTTCATATTCCGTCATGACATGCTCCTCATTGATTCCATCACGATGAAGGTTTAACGAAATATTCGTCATTTGCAGACCGCTGTCAGCGAATGAATTCAGAGAAAACTCAAACAATGTCTCCGAGTCCGTCTTAAAATGAATTTGTCCTCTGCTATTCAAAAGCTGACGATACTTGTCCAAAAAACGCGGATGCGTCAAACGACGGCGAGCATGCTTGGCTTTAGGCCAGGGATCGCTAAAATTCAGATAAATGCGTTCTACTTCCCCTGGTTCGAAAACATTCTCGATCTGTTCGATGTTTGCCAGTGCCAATTTGATATTGGGCGGTGTAACAACCTCTGAATCACTCCAGGCCAGGCGGGACTTTTCCGTAGCACGGCGAACCAGCTCATCATACATATCAAATCCGATATAGTTAACCTCTGGATTTCGGTAGCTCATTTGGCTTATAAATTGCCCTTTCCCCATACCAAATTCCACATGAATGGGGCGATCATTACCAAAAAGCTGCTGCCAATTCCCCTTATACTGTGATGGCTCCAAGATGACCAGATCTTGCTGTTCTTCCAGACTTTCACGTATTCCTTTTCTTCCGCGTAAACGCATGTTACTCCTCCATATGCTCTGTTATCAAGGAAAAAGGAATCCCACCCCGCTTGAAGATACGGAAATGAAATTCCTTTTTCAATATATTTGGATTGGGGTCCAACTAGTTTAATTGTTCATAGTCTACCCCATCAGCAGGTGAAAAATCAATTGTCTTTTGGCAAGCGGCTCTGATTTTTTGACGTGCAGCCGTTCCAATCTGACGATCCTGCCCAAAACGGACACCAGTCAATGCTAACGCCTCATCAAAGGTTAACTCAACAGTAACTTTATCCATACGCGTCTTATCCTGCGTATTCATAAAAGATCACCTCACGGGTTATTTGTGATGGAACCGACGTGCACTTCCCCTAAAGCAGGCGATAGAAACAGCATAGCTGTCTCCCTGAAGAATAATCATTAGCGGCTGATAAGTTTTTATCTTCAGGATTAAAAACAGTCCTTTTATCATATGCCTGGTACCGCTTACAATATAACATATTGTGTAACCTTTTTCAATCCGCAAAGCTATAAAATCAGCACTTTTTAATGACTTTCTCGGGCAAGTGATTCCCATTTAAGATTGAATTTTGTTACAATAGGGTGATCGTAAAAAAAGGAGTCCTCCCATGAAAACAGATTTGTTGCCTGCTCCTCTCCTCTGGGGAGATAAACGGTTCCATACATGGAATTACGAAATGCGCGAGCAATTTCAAAATAAAGTGTTTAAAGTCATGCTGGATGCGGGTTTTACTTGCCCAAACCGCGATGGTTCCATTGCCAAAGGGGGCTGTACCTTTTGCAGTGCACGCGGATCAGGTGATTTTGCCGGACGTCGCCGCGATGATTTGGTCACCCAGTTCAATACGATTCGGGATCGCCAGCATTTAAAATGGCCCAATGCTAAATATATTGGCTATTTTCAAGCCTACACCAATACGTATGCCCCGGTTGAGGAACTACGAGAATATTTCGAGGTTATTTTGGAACAGCCCGGTGTTGTCGGTCTGTCCATCGCTACACGTCCCGATTGCCTGCCTGATGATGTAGTCGATTATCTAGCCGAGCTGAACGAACGCACGTACCTGTGGGTCGAAATGGGCCTGCAAACTGTCCATGAATCGACCTCTGAGCTGATTAATCGTGCTCATGATACTCAGTGCTATCTGGATGCTGTAGAAAAGCTACGTAAGCGGAATATCCGTGTGTGCGCCCACATCATTTATGGTCTACCGCAGGAGACGCATGAAATGATGCTCGATACAGGACGTGCAGTAGCTGCTATGGATGTGCAGGGCATCAAAATCCATCTCCTGCATCTCATGCGTAAAACGCCAATGGTCAAGCAGTACGAAGCCGGATTGCTACGCTTTCTGGAAAAGGACGAGTACATTAAGCTCATTGTAGATACCCTGGAGTTTTTACCCCCTGAAATGATCGTTCATCGGTTGACCGGAGATGCACCACGTGATTTACTGATGGGGCCTATGTGGTCGCTTAAAAAATGGGAAGTGCTTAACGGCATTGATAATGAACTAAAATCACGTGAAACGTGGCAGGGAAAATACTGGAGGAAATCTTAAATGGGATTCCTGTCTGTTCTGAGCTATGCTCATCAATTAGTAGCTGCGCGGGTGCAGCCAGGCGATACTGCTATAGACGCCACTGTCGGCACAGGAGCCGATACGTTGTTTCTGGCTAAAGCTGCTGGCAAACGGGGCCGCGTCTATGGGTTCGATATCCAGCAGGCAGCTTTGGATTACGCTCGTCGTCGGCTAGAAGAAGATTCTTCCTCTTCATTAGCAGAAGTATCACTATTGCTGCAAGGCCATGAGCAAATGCGGGAGGCCGTTCCAGATCTGCTGCATGGTAAAGTGGCTGCGGTCATGTTTAACCTTGGCTACTTGCCGTCCGAAGGCGCCGATCTTACGGTCATCACACATACAGACAGCACGCTCGTCGCACTTGAAGCTGCCTTGCATTTGCTGCGCCCGCGCGGTATTTTGACTGCCGTATTATATCCAGGACACGCCGGAGGCAGGGAAGAAGCGGAAGCGGTTCTTCAATGGGCTTCTGCCCTCCCAGTCTCCAGCGGTCAAAGCATTATTTACCGTCAATTACAACGAGACGCTTCGCCTTACGTAGTCGCGGTTGAAAAGAAATAATGTCGGGTTGTTAAACTCGCATATTTGGTAATGAGCGACTTTCTTAGCCGCCTTACATATATTTTTAGCGCCATATGGGTCTATTCATCCTGGTCTATTGCCCAGCGGCACGTTTTGATTGCCTGATTCTGTTAGATCGTACTCATTACTCATTATGGAGGAGAGAAATCATGCTAAAGCCATACCCGCTGCAATTTCAACCTGAGTTCAAAGAGAGAGTTTGGGGAGGACGAGCCTTAGAACAATTTGGTCTGACCCCACCAGAAGGACATATTGGTGAAGGATGGATGATTGCCGATCATCCAAATGGAACAACAACGGTTATCAATGGCGAGCTGGCTGGAAAAGGACTGGATGAAATCCGCCAGACCTACGGACAGGATTGGCTTGGCGCAAAGGGCGTATCGAAAAAAGGCGGACGTTTTCCACTTTTGATCAAGCTACTGGATTGCAACGATGACTTATCCGTTCAGGTGCATCCGACGGATGATTACGCTGGACTTCCAGCAGGAGAATTAGGAAAAACCGAAATGTGGTACGTGCTTGATGCCAAGCCGGATGCCAAAATTATTTATGGTCTGACCGAAGGTGTAACCCGTGAAAGTCTGCGTACAGCTCTTGAAAGCGGAGATATCATGGGCAGTTTGCGTCAGGTTCCAGTTGAAGCAGGCGATACATTCTTCATCCCCGCTGGAACCGTGCATGCACTGTGTGCAGGTGTTGTGGTTGCTGAAATTCAGCAAAATTCGGATACAACCTATCGCTTATATGACTACAATCGCCCCGGTCTGGACGGCAAACCTCGTGAGTTGCACATCGAGGACTCCCTTAATGTAACTTCTTACGAAGGTGCAGGCGCAACAACGATGAAAACGGACGGCTTGCAGCCTGGAGAATGGCTCCAACTGGCATCCTGTGAGTATTTTGTTGTGGAAAAGGGTATCGTAGAGGGAAGTTGGACACTTTCTACAACGGAAGACAGCTTCACTATCCTTGTGATTTGCGAAGGCAGTGGAACCATAACATGGGACAATAATACGGAGTCTCTTTCCTGTAAAGCTGGAGATTGCTTCCTGCTCCCCGCTAATCTGGGCGGTTACACGCTGAATGACGGAATGACCGTACTTAGATCTTATCTTCCTTAAAGCTTAAAGGATGTGATGTCTAATCATGCGGGAATACACCTTCACCATCGCTGAAGATGACGGAACAGAGCTTTTTGCTTACCGATGGCTACCCGAGCAGAATGTTCCCGTCAAGGGGATCGTTCAAGTTTCGCATGGCATGTGTGAGACGTCCTACCGCTACATTCGGCTGGCCGAAAAACTTACCGCTTCTGGCTACGGTGTGTATGCCAACGATCATATCGGCCACGGACGCACAGCTGGTGATCCTGATAAGCTCGGTATGCCGGGAGCCGATGCATTCAATCGAATGGCAAAAGGCATGCTGGAGCTAGGCGAAATTGCGGCCAAGGAATTCCCTGATCAATCTCGTTTTTTACTGGGTCACAGCATGGGGTCCTTTTTAACCCAGAAAATTATGTATGATGATCAGCAGTCGTATCACGGGTTTATTTTATCAGGGACCAACGGACGACGTAGTCTGCTGAAACTCGGAGAGCAGGTTGCCCTGCTGCAAGCCAAACTGCAAGGAATGGATCATCGCAGCATGCTGCTCAACGCTATGGTCTTTGGCGGCTTTAACCGTGCCTTTCGTCCGGTGCGCACAGCGTTCGACTGGCTGTCCCGTGATCCTGAGGAAGTAGATCAGTTCGTGCACGACCCATTATGCGGAGCTATTTGCACGACAGGCTTTTTCCTCGATTTTTTCAGGCTTTTACAAGAAATCCACTGGCCTTCCTCGCTGCAAAACATTAATCCAAAACTGCCCGTTTATATTTTTGCCGGGGATCGTGATCCGGTGGGCTTGTTTGGAAAAGGTGTGTTGTCGCTAGTGGATATGTATCGAAGCCTGAAGCTTCAAGACGTGGAGTATCGCCTTTATCCTGACGGTCGCCATGAGATGTTGCATGAAACCAATCGTAACGAGGTAATGAGTGACATCGTGGACTGGCTCGACCGTCATATTAACACAGGAGCAACCTCTGTTTCCGTTTTGTCTGGAGCCTCCGAAGCGCCCTCTTTATCAGCTTCGCCCAAGTCATCATCCTAGTGAGGAATAAGCAAAAGAAACCTTTAAAGCACGATAAAAGTGGCTTTAAAGGTTTCTTTTGTATTCCTTTATATTTCATCAGGACATCATTTTTGAGTTAATTACCATGCATTTCGTTCTTTCAGGGAAGTAATATGAGCTGTGTGATGTTTGCCATGCCAGGCATAGATGCCAATGTTTCGTTCCAGACGGATCGTCTGGCCCGATTCAGGATGAATAAATGTTCGGTGTAGCTGATCTTCTCCTAACGAACGCAACATAGTCACCCACCGTTCATGAAGTCCTTCCAGCAATTGCAACGAAGGTTCCAGAGGAAGCTCTCTAGCGTCTGGTATTTCAGCCCAACGCCCCTCATCATAGGGTTTGATTGTCGGTGTATCCTCGGTCAGCGCCAGCTTAAAACGGATATAACTGTTCATATGGCTGTCTGCCAAATGATGAACAACCTGTCGAATTGTCCATCCTCCTTCGCGATAAGGCGTATTTAGTTGTTGCTCATTCAGTCCTTCGACCGCCTGACGCAGTTGTCCAGGCAATTCAGCAATGTCGTCAATCCATGTGATCAGCTGTTCTTCTGTAATGGGTTCTGGAACCACGAACGGTCCAATCGGGTAGCGCAAGTCTTTGTCCAAAACAATTCCCGCCCTTCTCTATATCTGAATGTCTGCAATGCCTATAGCCTTATGTTAGTACTATGCAGGAAAAAAAGCAGACCCGCAAGAGTCTGCTTTTGTCATGCACCTACAGAGGAAATACACTCGCCTAATTTATTTTTATCCTTCCAGCAACAATGATTCGGGATCTTCCAGCAATTCTTTGACCGTTACCAGGAACCGGACCGCCTCGCTGCCATCAATAATACGGTGGTCATAGGACAAGGCGATATACATCATTGGACGATTTTCCATGCGTTCCTCGTCGATGGCAATCGGGCGAAGTTGGATTTTATGCATTCCCAAAATACCCACTTGCGGTGTATTCAGAATTGGCGTAGACAGCAGGGAACCGAAAATACCTCCATTGGTTATGGTAAAGGTTCCTCCTTGCAAGTCTGCCAGAGAAAGTGAATTGGAACGAGCTTTGCTAGCCAAATCGGCAATGCTCTTCTCAATTTCAGCAAAACCAAGACGATCCGCATCCCGGACAACGGGAACGACCAAACCTTCCTTAGCAGATACAGCAATCCCAATATCATAGTATTTTTTCAGTACGATATCATCGCCATTGATTTCTGCATTCACAGTAGGGAAGCGCTTGAGCGCGCCAACCACTGCCTTCGTAAAGAAGGACATAAAACCCAACCCTACATCGTGTTTCTCCTTAAACTTATCTTTACGGCGTTTACGCACATCAAGAATGGCGGTCATATCCACTTCATTAAAAGTAGTAAGCATGGCGGCTGTTTGCTGTGCTTCAACAAGACGCTTGGCAATCGTCGCTCTCCGACGGGACATCCGCTGCCGCTCCACAGGCTTGCTGTACTCTGTTTGAGCTGGAGACGGTGACACAGGCTTGCTGGCAACGGGAGGCGCAGGTACAGATGCTGTACGTGATACTTCAGCACCATTATGCGTTTTTACGTCCTCCTGGAACACACGTCCAAGCGGGTCCTTTCCCTGTACCTGCTCCAGATTAATCCCGCGCTCACGCGCCAGCTTCCGGGCGGATGGTGATGCCGTCTGACCATTTCCGTCGCTATTGGAGGGAACTGGCGGCGCAGACTTTTCTACTGCCTTACCGCTGCTTTGTACGGAAGTTGGTGAAGTTGCTACGGACGGCGCTTCAGGCGCTTGGGTCGCTGCGGCTTCTCCGGCACCGGTTGCTTCCGCGCCACTGCCGCTTCCGATCAAGCCAACAGCTTCACCGATAACCACTGTATCCCCCTCCTGACGAAGGATTTTCTGAACCACACCTGCTTCTTCCGCACTAATTTCCAGATTAACCTTATCCGTTTCCAGCTCCAGTAGAACATCTCCCTGTCCTACGGAATCTCCTTCCTTCACAAGCCATTTGGAGATTGTCCCTTCCGTGATGGATTCTCCCATTGCTGGCACTATAATGTCGCTCACAGCCGCTACCTCCCCAGTGTAATATTGTTTTTGGAATCCTGCTTCAACGCCGATTGAATAATTCGCTGTTGTTCTAGGCTGTGTACTTGCTGATAACCACTCGCCGGGCTGGAACGATCCGGTCTGCCTGCGTAGCGAATTTCCGCTCCCTGTGGCACAACCTCTCGCAGACGAGGCTCCATATAACTCCAGGCTCCCATATTTTTAGGTTCTTCCTGAGCCCATACGAACTCCTTAACATGTGGGAAGCGATTGAAAATATTCCGAATTTCCTCTGCCGGGAAAGGATAGAGCTGCTCCACACGAATAATATGCAAGTGCTCTTCTGCCTCATTCCCGTTCTTATCTTTCTCCAACGCTTCCTCCAGATCAATGGCAATCTTGCCACTGCACAATACAATGCGCTCTACCCGATCTGGACGTGATCCCAGACCAGGTTGCTCCAACACAGGACGGAATGTTCCCTCACTGAATTCAGAAGCAGGCGAAGCAACACGATTGTTGCGAATCAGGCTCTTCGGCGACATCATCACCAGCGGGCGAGCTTCCTCACTTTCGCTTAATGCAGCCTGACGGCGCAGCAGATGAAAATACTGTGAGGCGCTACTCAAATTGGCGACAGTCCAGTTATTTTGTGCAGACAGCTGGAGGAAACGCTCCAGACGTGCACTCGTATGCTCAGGTCCTTGTCCTTCGCTACCATGCGGCAACAGCATCACCAGACTGGATTTCTGTCTCCATTTGGCACGGCCAGCGGAAATGAATTGGTCGAAAATAACCTGCGCACAGTTGGCAAAATCGCCAAATTGCGCTTCCCAAATGACCAACGTTTCGGGAGAAAACACGTTATAGCCATACTCGAAGCCGAGGACTGACGCCTCAGACAATGGACTGTTATGAATACTGAACGAAGCACGCGCTTCCGGCAATGTATGCAGCGGGCAATGGGTACGCCCGGTTTCGGGCTCATGCAGCACAAGGTTACGGTGAGCAAAAGTAGCACGCTCCGCATCCTGACCTGTCATACGAATAGGCTTGCCGTCTGCTAGAATGGTGGCCAAAGCCAGCGTCTCCGCCAAGCTCCAATCTACCTTTTCACCCTCGTTCAGAGCTGTTTTTCTACGTTGTAAAATTCGTTCCAGCTTCGGATATACATGAAAAGCCTGTGGCCATTTGAGCAAGTTTTCATTGATTTGGCGCAGCTTTTTCAGTTCAACCGCAGTACGGACCGGAGAGCTCTGATTTTTTTTCCCCTTCACAGCTGTAAATTCAGGTTCCTCTTCTGGTTGATTCTTCACATGCTCATGTGCTTCCTTCAGTCGGTTTTGGACCTTCTCAATCAGAGCAGTACTAAATGCTTCATCAACTATGCCCTGCTTCATCAGCTTTTGAGCATACAATTTGCTAACCGTCGGATGATTCTTCACCTTACGATACACTAGTGGTTGTGTTGTTTCCGGATCATCGGATTCATTGTGACCATAACGACGGTAACCAATCAGATCAATCAGAAAATCCTTCTTGAAACGATTGCGGTATTCGCCAGCCATACGAGCCGCTGCAATACAAGCCTCGGGATTATCCGCGTTCACGTGTACAATCGGAATTTCGTAGCCCTTAGCCAGATCGCTGGCATAACGGGTCGAGCGTGAATCAACACTCTCTGTTGTAAAACCCAGACGATTGTTCACAATAATATGCACTGTACCGCCATTACGGAAGCCGCGCAAATTGGTGAAATTGAGTGATTCGGCTACGATACCTTCACCCGGAAACGCCGCATCACCGTGCATAATAATGGTAGCTGCCTTGCTGACATCCAGCTTCGGATAGCCTGCTTCACTGCGGTCTTCCTGCGCCGCGCGCGAAAAGCCTTGGACAACCGGATTGACATATTCTAGGTGACTTGGGTTGTTCGCCAACGTTAGACGGGCTTGCACGGCTTCCCCATCTTTTACAAAACGGTCTGCTCCCAGATGATATTTTACATCCCCAGTCCAGCCGTAATTAATTCCCGTGGAACCTTCCGACGGAATCAGATCCTTATTCGGTGAATGATGAAATTCAGAGAAAATTTTGCTGTAAGGCTTGCCCAGCACATGTGCCAATACATTCAGACGGCCGCGATGCGCCATCCCCATCAGGACATGACTTGCTCCTGCATTTGTGGTTAGACGAATAATCTCGTCGAGTACAGGGACAAGCACATCATTACCCTCGATGGAAAAACGCTTCTGTCCGACGAATGTTTTATGCAAGAACTCTTCGAACTGTTCTACTTCTACCAATCTACCCAGCAACGACTTGCGTTCCTGTGTTGTGAGCGGCTTGGAGGACCAACCGGATTCAGCATAGCTATTCAACCAGCTACGTTCCTCCTCGTTATGAATATGACTAAATTCATAGGCAATCGGTCCTGTGTATGCTACACGTAGCCGTTGAATGGCTTCCCACCCGTTCAGTGTTCCCGCAGGAGCGTTATCCCATATTAAAGAGGCTGGAAAAGCCTTCAGGTCTTGTTCAGTTAAACCGTAAGATGCTGGATCAAGCAAACGTGTATCCTGCTCTGCATCCAGTCCCAGTGGGTCAATTTGGGCGGCCAAATGTCCGTATTCACGGATATTCCACACCATTTTGCCCGCTGTAACCGCTTTCTGTAATATGTTTGAATCAAGGTGCCCCAGAGCACTTGTAGGGGGGCCTTGCAACTTGTTGTCTATCATGGAAGCAGCCGAATATTCGGATTGTGGCGGCTCGCCCCATTGATCAAACAGCTCGCGGTAAGCCGGATCAACTGTTCCGGGGTCCGCTACATACTTTTCATACTGGTCCTGCACATAACCTAGATTAGGTCCGTAATACGTCTGCCAAGGTACCTGTCTGCTGCTCTCTTCCATTGTCATCTCGTTCCCTCCGTCAAATTTTGAAATTCATAGCTGGACGGAAATCATTTTCATTTTGATGTTTTGTTAAATCTTTAATTTGAGTAATTCACACTATGTTCACATTATATGAAATCCATCATCAAAAGTCGAATTTCACAGTGCTTATTTCTCTTATTTCTCTTCCATTGTATAAAGTTTTCTAGCTATGAGCATTTCCTTTTTCTCAACATATCCATGCGTAAATGAGATGAATCGGGTTGTTCTGTAATTCTGTAGCCTTGATCATTTAAAGATTAGAATGTGGTATAAAAGGATATCCTAATCAAAAAAAGTTAACAACGCTTTCAGATCATACAACTTATCCGTAAGGCTTGTTATCGGTAATATGGGCAAAACCACAATGGAGATGATGTTTATTTCTGAGGATTTAGCCTAATTAAGATTGGAGATTGACACCCATTTGTGAGTCAGGAATCAAACACTTGGCAACTTAAATAACCAGCCACCGGATATCAACCGACGGCTGGTTATTTAAGTTATGTTGCTCTCATACTACGCCAAACGAGTTAAAAACAACTTTCCAGTCCAACCCACTATGATTATCGTTGACAGCAGAATTAAAAAAGGTAGATGGCCGTTACGATGCAAATTCAAACTTAAAGTGACATTAAAGTCACTTTTCTGTACAATTTTCCTACTTTTCACTATTATTTTACTTAGGCATCTAAAAACCGCTTTGAAAGCGAAAGGGATGGAACTGTGACTGGACTAAAACAAATACTCAGAAACAAGAATTATGTCAGGTTTTTTCTGGCAACCTTCGCCTCACAAATGGGGGGAATTATCGGGGTTACCGCATTCATGTTTTATTTGTTGAAACGGTTTACAAATCAGCCTTACTATGCAACACTTGCCGAGTTAATGTATTCGCTCCCGATGCTGGTAGTATTTCTCGTGGTTGGAGTGCTGGCAGATCGGATGGACAGACAAAAAATTGCTGTTAATTGTGACTGGATCAGCGCCATTTTATCTTTATGCTTGCTTATTTTTATTTGGGTCGATTCGATTCCTTTGGTATTTGCCCTTCTCTTCATCCGTAGTGCTGCCTCCAAATTTTTCTTTCCAGCCGAAAGTGCCATTATACAGGGGATATTAAACGAAGATGATTACACCATTGCCGCAGGCCTCAATCAAATGATGGGGAGTCTTTTCATGTTATTTGGAGGAACTTTGGGGGCCGTCGTTTACTGGCACCTTGGAATTACTGGAGCCATCCTCATTGATGCTGTTTCTTTTATTGTGTCTGCACTGCTTATTCGTTCCTGCAAAATTCCCAAGGAAGTACGCCTTCCGAACGGGGCACATCAATTTAAACAATTAAAATTCAAACTGGTCATGATCGATTTTAAACAAGGGTTTCTTTACATATTACGCAACAGACTATTGCTTTGGTTGGTTTCAGGCTTTTTTATGTTCGGTATTTTAAATGGTGGTTTTAGCGTTTTACCGATGTTTATTCTTAAATATAAGCTAGCTCCAGGTAACTATGAGCAGTATATGGTTTGGACAGGTATTATTTTTGGAGCTGGTGTGTTGCTTGGTACCCTAATCGCTTCGCTCATCTCCGCCAAGCTAAAGTTACACCAAATGATTGCAGCCGGAGTTCTGGTTGCCGGAATAGGTATGTGCATACTTGGATTTGTTAACCACCTCTATGCTTTTCTGATTATCAATTTTGTCATTGCACTGATCCTTCCGTTCATTAACATCGGCATAGGAGGATGGCTGCCTCGTATTGTAGATCCTCAAATGATGGGACGTGTGCAAGGTTTGATTAATCCGTTAATGATGCTGTCCCAGTCACTTACATTAGGTTTCATTGCTGTAAGCTTTCCTTCGTTTATTTCAATTGAGCTCTTGTTTTTATTAGTTGGGGTCTGTACCGTTATGGTAGGCATATACTACACTATTGTGCTTCCCCGTTATGCTGATTACAGCACTTCTTCTAAGGCCCTTCAGGAATCTCTATAGGTAAATTAAAAAATCATAAATGGCAGCATTGAGAGATTGTTGATTTGCCACTTTTGCTTCCGAATCCCGTGCAGAAGTGGCTTCATCCTATCTCCCCTCAATACTTCACAAGTACATACATTTGTTGTATACGACTATCTCGTCAAAACCCAGTAGAGACAAAGACTGATAGAGTATGTAATATACAAAAAAATGCCCGGCAGGCGCGCTATCCGCACCAGCAGGACATTTGGATTATAATCGGAGTAGCGGGATTCGAACCCACGACCTCACCCACCCCAAGGGTGCGCGCTACCTAGCTGCGCTATACCCCGATGAACCAGTGTATGTAAATCGTTACTGTTACTTACTATTATAATATGGTCATAAAATCCTGTAAAGTCATAATTTAGTCTGATCGACGCAAAAAGTATAGACTAAAATCTGAGATCACAGGAGCTAACCATGCAGAGCAAAAAAATAATCATTTCCGCAGCATTATTACTTTTTTTAGTACAATTAAGCAATCCTATGTGCTATACCTTTGCACAGGATGAACTTGTCATAGATCAAAAAACGAAAGAGAGGCTAGCAGAGCAATATGGCTTGGAAGAACCTCAGCCACCTACATCTGAGCAACAGCAAAAAATATTATTCGGAGCTGATTGGGGATTTAGTTTTCCTGTTAGTGCTGTTGTGCAGGACTTAATTAGCTTAACTCACGACCCACTTATATTTATTGGTCATCAATTGATTCATTCGCTAAAATCATAAGCCTTTTTTCATATATGGAAAATTCAATAATGTAAAACATTAGGATCATTTTTTTGTAGCAAGTTGCCTGCTGCCTGGAGTCATTTCATCCTTTTTTAAGAAGGTTTAATTCAATGGGGCCCCTACCATATAACCACAGCAGTTCATCGAATAAAAATGTCAGTCCATCCTTCGCGCGTAAGCGTTCGATAATCTCCGTGACAACTTGCATAACTTCCCCTTGTACACCCTCTGCCAGTTGCAAGCCTCCGCTCCTCCATCCAGGTAAAGATGCGTATGATATGACTGCTCCACCTTCTTCACATGGCGCAAACTCAGTATGCCATTTTCGAGGTAAAAGAAATATTGACAGTCATAAAGAACTCCTTCAAATATCTCATACATATGAGGGTAATCATACGGCCCCTGTACCATGGATACCCGCTCCAATTCTATTACCGATTCTGTCATACATCCTCGCTCCATTCCTTTGTTCAAAGTTTCTTATTTGCCAATAAGCTTTCTTTTACAGGTAGTTTTTCAAACTAGGCTGTTGAACGATAATTAATTGCTAATTGCAAAACCTTTTGATACGATAAGCATATTACTATGACGTTCACAAATAACATTTCAACAAACTAAATGCACATTACAGTGTTACTTTTGTTGTTTTCAGAATACATCCAACAGTGTTTATTGTCAATACTTTGATGTTTCTTTTTAACACTATAGAATGCATTAAGCTGGAGGAAAATATGATAAAGATTCATCTTTCCCGTATTATGGGTGAAAAACGGATAAATATTGCCGAGCTTTCCCGCATGACTGGATTACATAGAAACGGAATCACCAAACTTTACAACGAAGAAACAGACGGTGTGAAATTTGATACGCTGGATAAAATCTGTAAAGCTCTAGATTGCCATGTTCAAGATGTTATCGAGTATGTAGAGGATGATACAAATTAGTAAAATGGCACTTCTCTTGTTATGAGAAACTGTTTCAGTTAGGTTTAGAACCTTGGCGTACTCCCTGGTGAACTGATCGAATACTTGCCAGAAGACGACGAAGAGAGCCGTTAACATGTTAAGGGCTCTCTGTTCTTTGTATAATATTTAAAATACTTTTTTACCGATCTTCCCACTCAATTAGATTTCACACCATAATCCCTTTCTATAAGGCGATTTTAAATATATTTCTCCCACGTATGATAAATGTCCAATAAAGCATAAGGATTACGCTCACCGTCTAAAACCCGATACATTTTATTCATTACGATCATGATCACATCCATATCCTTAGCTAAACCAGTGTTAACAGGGCAATTTACACTAAAATAAGACTTTGGTTTCTGAATGTTCCTCTTCTAACTCCAAAGCACTTTTACTTTTACTTTGAATCTGTACATCCCCTAGATACCATTCCCCAATATCTATGTGCAAAAAGGTGGTTGCATTAATTTATATTCCATTTCAAAATTCCCTTCTAGCTTTGCCATCTTAATTCGAAGAAAAATTCACGGTGACACCACCTGATACTAAGATCGTTAAAAGATCCATAAAATATTGCTGTGGTGAAAATCCATAACTTCTCTCTTCTTGATCCCATTCTTTCTCGAATCTTTCCAAGAAATAATGTGCGTTTTTCCAATGGATCGTGAACGGTCCTACTGCCCCAAAACCTCCACAGAGACAGTCCGATATACTGTCCAAGCTAAATCCATAGTACCCACCGGGCCCATTAATCGCTTCACCAAGTGCTATAAAAAATGTTGTAACATCAAATATGTATTCCCCGTCTAAGGTGTAGACTTCTCCTCGTTTATCCGGTCTGGCAAAATGATTAGATGCAGAATGTATTCTATTCACGTTTAGCCATCCAGACCGTTCTTCGTTAGAAAAGCCTTGCCATATATTATTTTCAAGCGACTGAGAGCACTTTAAGAACTCCCATAATCTTAATTCAACAGGAGAGGGTTTCGTTTCAAGTATACCGGTTAGTTCCAGATTGAAGTTTCCTTTATTGTAATTTAGTTTATGGATTATAAAGGATTCAGGTAGGTGATAATAATAGCTTCCAATCCCTTTTTCTTCGTCATTTAAAATGACAATGCACAAGTTGGATACAGATTGTTTTGTCTTTGCTATGTTTCTTATGAATTCCTCATTAAAGACAAATTGTTCAAAAATGACCTTTTCATACGTTTCGACCATAATATCACCCGTTAGCCCAACCACATCTTGACAATAACCAACTGTGAGCCCACTTTCATCATCCATGACAGCAAATCTCTGCCTCATTTTGTATCATATCTCCTCACAATAATTTTAAAGAATGTAGCATTTAAGGTATCATTTTTAGCTTCTTAGGTAGAATAATCAATTATTTTGAAGCCACCAAGGACTGAAATCCCCTGGCTTTTTAATTTTTTTCAGTTCTTCTGCCGGTATTGCAAATTGAATCTTTCCTAACTCGGACTTAAATGTTAACGAAGCATCATACTTCTTTTCAACAATTCACGGCTTTATTTCCAACATCTCTTGAAAATAATGAGTGGCTGAAAAGTTACCTTTAATAAGAATTATAGTGTTTGATGAGAATGCTTGGCTAACAGTAGAATAGCTTGGGGGTTCATCGCAGTATATTTCTCTTTCTCTAATCCCTTTAAAATCTCTTACTATTCCCTTATTTGGATTTGGGCAAAACCTCTTTCCTACTAGGCATGACGATCCATGATATTCATTCAATTATTTTGCTCTTTTTAGCTACTATACCTGATAGTTTATTTCCTGATAATAAGTAGCTTATTCCACTTTGCGATACTTCTAGTTCTACGTTACTTTTTTCCGATAACCAA
This sequence comes from Paenibacillus sp. JJ1683, assembly GCF_053006485.1. Classification (NCBI taxonomy): domain Bacteria; kingdom Bacillati; phylum Bacillota; class Bacilli; order Caryophanales; family Paenibacillaceae; genus Paenibacillus; species Paenibacillus sp. JJ1683. Next base: position 1,643,819 of record NZ_CM129820.1, on the reverse strand, counting down.
ATAATATATCCATCCTCAAGTTGTTCGATGACTACATCATCATCAATTGAAGATATCTCGAAAGAAGGTGTACCTTTAATCCATTCGTCAAGATGAAAATATGTTGAAATTCCATTTTTGAAATTCTTTGGACAAATACATTCAATCTCTCCAAGTTGCCCTTTCCCATTTAGCCAAATGCAACATCCATTACCAAGCTGAGTAGGTATACAATCATCTGTCATATTATCTGTGACAATATTATAGGTTTCAATAGACGGAGTGTATGTGCATGACACCCTAGAGGTACCGTGGTTCGTATCAATCTCTTTTAATAGCACTACTAAAGCTCTCCTTTCGCTCTTTATTGAAACTGCCAAGTTGAACTCCAATAATCTCTTTACTTGTTAGATTGATATTAGACCTTAATATCGGGTATGGACGCTATTCTGTATACGATCTGCCAGTAATCCGTCTCCGTTGTATCGGTACTCTACGAGTTTTTCGTCGACCTTGACTTGAGTCAATCGGTTCTGCTCGTCGAATCTATTTCCCCTCAGCTTCGTATGGAATCTTCCTCTGTTTCCAACGTAAGGGGATTCCCTCTGGCCTCATTCGAATAAGCATTCTGATTTTCGGTGGAGGCAGCAATCCAATTCAGCTTAACGTACGTAAAGGTATTCTCTTATGTTCAAAATAATAACCTTCTTTTTTATACATTATATAAATTTGAATAGTGAAAAACGTCCTCACACTCATCCCACCCATTGATTTAAAATAAACAAAATGTTATATTGTCTATAAAATAATCATCATTTAATTGAGGTGTTTGCTAAAATGGACCATTCCGAACTATTCTGGAATGCTGGTATCGAAGAACTGAAGCGTGGATATATTCGCCAAGGGGAGCAGGTAATTTGCCTCTTGGACGGACAACGATATGAACAAGGCATCATATATCAGGATCAAGGGGTATTTTATGACGCGGAACGGCATATGCGTCTTCATATTGAGCGGACGTACGGTTCGGTGTTTAACTATTTGATCGGTCTGGACAAAAAGCTGACCGGACTGACGGATCACCAGAATCGGTTACTTCAGTTATTTTATCAAGGCATGGGCGATGCGGACATTCAAAAGGAAACCGGAATCGGCAGCGCATCCACCATACGCAATCATCGCTTTGGTCTCAAGGAAAAAGAACGACAGGCCAAAGTATTTCTCACATTAATGGAACTGTTAAAGGAGAAAGACCATCACGCTCCCGCCATGGTAGACGTACCCGTACGAGCACGGATGGTAGATGAACGCTACAACATTACGGAAGACGAGAGGCAAAAGGTACTCACGAAGTATTTTCCGAAGGGTACAGACGGGCGCCTAAAGACCTTTAAAATGCAAGAAAAGCACAAGCTGATTGTGCTGCGTGAAATTGCAGACCGTTTTGTAAAGGGACAAATATATCATGAGAAAGATATCAATGCGATTTTACAGGAAGTATATGACGATTATGTTACGGTGCGAAGATATATGATTGAATACGGTCTATTGGATCGCAAACCGGATGGCAGTGAATATTGGTTGAAGGAATCTTGAAGCTAGGCGCTTATAAAATCAGCATTTTGCATAATTCGATTCTCGACGCTCGTAGGTACAATATATAGACGAACTAAAGCGTTTCGATCTATACATTGCTGATTTGAAAACGCTCTTGGGATTTATACAAAATGCTCAAATAGGAGGATTGGACAATGGATCGAAGAAAAGAACTAGTTCAGCAATACATGGAGATGAAGACAGAGGCAGGAATCTATTGTATTCGCAATACACGCAATGGGAAAATTTTTGTCGCTTCCACGCCGAATTTAAAGTCGCTGAATGGACGGCGTTTTGAGCTGCAAATGGGTGGATTTAAGAACAAACCACTACAACAGGAATGGAATGAATATGGCGAAGAATCGTTTGAATTTGAAGTGCTGGACGTTTTGAAGAAAAAAGATTCGGAATTCTTTGATGTCAAAGATGCATTGGCAAAGCTGGAGCAGACCTGGCTTGATCGACTCCAGCCTTACGGAGACAAAGGATATTTATAAACTTACTGCTTTACGGGAAACTCCGTCCGAAGATAGCCAAAAACAACAGCGTCAACAAACTGACCTTTTTCATAGAAGTAATCTCTCAGGTGACCCTCTTTAGTAAAGCCACTTTTGAGCAGCAGCCGTCTGGAGCCTTCGTTATCTGGATCAATGAAGGCTTCTATACGGTGAACCTGCGGCATTTGAAAGCCATAATCCACTACCGCTCTCAACGCTTCTGTCATCAGCCCTTGTTGCCAATATTCCGGCGCCAGCTCATAGCCAATTTCAATACGAGAGTGCTCCTTCTGCCAGTTATGAAATCCAATTGTACCCACCACCTGCTCAGGAGCTTCTTTTAACGTAATTCCCCAACGAAAACCCGCTTGCTTCTCGTATCTGGTTAGCATGGAACGAATAAATTTCTCAGCTTGCTCTACCTCCGTAAAACTTTCCAAATCATAATATTTTGTGACCTCATCTCTGGAAAAATAGGCAAATACATCCCTCGCGTCTCCTAATGTAAGCTGTCTTAAGCGAAGTCGATCGGTTTCCAGAATCGGAAACGTTTCCATTGTCATCATTCATCTCCTCCTTCACATTCACAGAACCTACCTGGTCAACCACCAGCCGATCCCCACCATCAATCCATTGATGAAGAATAATGCGATACATGCTCTCCACTTGTTGATTTTACTTGTTTGAAAAAAGCCGGTTACCGTACTACGGCACATAAACAATGTAAACAATAAATTCCAAATAATACGCATACCATATTTAACGTAGTATAGAGCAGGGCTTAGCTGCACACCACCTAACATTGGGGAGACATCGGGAATAAACAGAATTGCACACGCATAACGCATGGTCTCATATGTAAAATAAAATAATGCCAGCCACCAAGCCCACTTCTTACCGAACAACATACCAATACCGGCAGCCGTTCCTGCCAAGCCAAGCAACGCGATAAACCCTTGAAACATGCCTCTGCACATGCCTAATAACGTAGAAGCCTCATTTAGTGCATTGAGCGTCAATAGCTGTGTCACCAACAGGAGTGCTCCATTAAAAATTAGTAAAATAGCTGCAATGCTTACACCTAAAGGTCGTTCGAAAACCACGTTCGTTACATAATCTTCTACTTCTTTTTTCGTATACAAATCGGACACTTCTTCTACTCTCCTAACCCAATTATATACCTCCATTTTGCGGCGGGCATAATAACAGTGTGTTCTCGCCTCATCTCCATATATCGGCTTTTAGGAAAATATGGTTTAATCTTCCCTGAAAAATTCCGTTATCTATACAATAATTTATTATTCAGGGCAACTATGCTATCAAATTAACGTCATGGGAATCCCGATCATTAACAGAATCCCAAATAGAGTAATATCTATCCTTATACTACCATTCCAAGAGTGAATCTGACAAATGATTGATACTAGCACTTATGAATGTATACGCGTAATTTTCGTAGCTCTGTAACCTTTAGAGGACTCGATATACTCTACTTGATACCCCATTCGGGCATCCAAAAGCTCTTCCATGAATAGGAGACATGGACTGTAAATAAAGCTCCCTCCTGGCCGAATGGCTCTAAGCAATTCCATATATTTATGAGCGTACTCATGAATATTACCGTCTGTCTTCAGATGATGATGTATAAAATGATTGGAGAATGCCATATGTGAAACGATCGTTCCCCATGTACTTTCTTCATAAGTAGTCGCTAACCAATCTCCTCGGGTGATACAACCGTCTGTTTCAGCCAGCCGATCTGTTCCGTATGCCTCAATTCCATAGGCACGTAAATAAGTAACCAACCGTGCCTCTGATCCGCAGCCAACATCTAGAACAGGCTCTTGCAAACGAGCAATGTCCAATCCTAGCAGATTCGCTTGCAACTCCGGCGTATATTCCTCACAAGGTACCCAAAAGGTATATTCATTCTCTGCATACTTAGCGAACACTTCACGTCCATTGGTACGAGTTAAAAAATCTCTCAAATGCCCATAATGCTGCTGGAGCAGTAAGTCCAGAGTTGCCCCTGCTATAGACTTCTTTTGGAACAGCTTTTCAATCCGGGTGAAGAATCGATCATACAGCTCCGTAAGCTCCCTCGCATGATCTGTGTGAAAATGTAGATACTGATTGGTATTTACAAACTGGGACAGTATTTGGGCCGCTACATCCTTCACAAAAACATGATACGTATGCTGGCGCTTCAAGCTTTGAAGCATGAGGATCAGTTCCGAGCTTCGCTGCGTCAGCCAGTACGTCATTTCCGTTGATGGTCCTAACAGAACAGAGCCCTCGCGCATGTAAAATAAACTCCGATGCTGATTATGCAGGAGTTGACCGTTGATAAGATTATGAAGTTGAGCTACTGTCATACTACTTCCTCCTTAAAGTCCAGAACATTAAAGCCCCACCCAAGCCTAAATCATGCTGGGTTTGGGCAGGGCCAGCTTATTTTCTGAGTATATCATTATGGAGACTCGGTGCTATTGCAGATTCTCCGTCTTTACATTTGAAGATAAAAGAATATTCAAGTCACGAACCCCTTGAGCTACCAAGCGAGCTATTTGCTCCGCACCATACTCCTGAAAATGTGTATCATCCTTCACGCCATCAGGAAATGCAGGATACACACCTGGCTCCAAATGTAAAAACAGTGGAAGTGTTCCTTCCAGGCCTAGTGTATCATAGTAGGCTACACTCAATTGACTAAGATCGACCAGTGCAACACCCGTCTCTGATGCTGTTTCCTTCATCGCCTGCACATATTCCGGGAAACTGATCCGAAACGATGCACTTGCTGCATCATAATCGCGGCGGCCTACAGGAGTAATTAGCACAGGGACCGCACCGCGTTGGGTGGCTCCTTGGATGTACGTTTTCAAGTAAACTTTATAGTCGGCCGGTGAAACATAACGCTCCTGATTATTGATCGCGGCATCATTATGCCCAAACTGTATGAACAGATAATCTCCTGGACGGATATTCCGTAAAATATCATCTAACCGCCCTTGAACCAAAAAAGTCTTCGTGCTACGTCCACCAATAGAACGGTTCACAAAAATAGTCTCATCTGTAAAAAATGGAGCAATCATTTGCCCCCAGCCTGCCTGAGGCTTCATCGAGGCTTTGTAAGTTTGAACCGTAGAATCTCCTGCAAGGTATACGGAAGGATGCTCTCCAGCTGTACGAGCCTCCTTGGGAGTGATAACCAAGGCGTTGATCTTCGCTTCATTTCCTGAGAAATACAATTCTAGCTGACCGTCGATGAGTGCTAGCTCAAACCCAGCCTCGACAAATTGTCCTGCTGTTTTGGTGGTAGGTTCTACTTTAACAATGGATTCGGCTTTAACCGTAATATCCGTGTTTCCGGCAGTATCTCCGGCAATTAGAGAAAGCGTGTAATCCGCAGGTGGTAAATTGACGACAAAGGATGAGCCTTGAACACGCACAAAATCTGAGCGGATAGCATCACTTCCACCACGGTTCTCTTCATTTACCTTGGAAAGATCGGTAAATCCATAGCCACGCTCAGGCGTGTAAGCATCCTTAGCAGTGACCTGAGTGTAGCCGTCAGCCACATCCCCAGGACCAAAATCAAAACGAAGAGGCGCCGCAAGCTGCTTTTCCGCTAATGCCTGCCCTGGAATAAGTATGGTTGCAAACAACAAGCTGAACCCTACGCATAACCCAATCATCTTACCGAACGACCTGTGATGCTTTCCCTTTTGTTTCAAGCGCAACCCTCGCTTCTCAGATTATTTGAGTGGTTTGTCATCGTCCATACGTCTATTGATCCCCACCAGCCTTTGGCAGCCTTGGTCCAGTACCCAGGATATCATAATACCAACCGTGTACCTGATCAGATCCACGGTCAGAAACCCTTTGCCCAGCACTAGGCCGCCCAGGGTCGTCCCCCGAATGTGGTTAATCCAGGGAGCCTGGTACATCTGGCTGAATTCAATAGCGAAGCAAAACAGCAAACTGCCCCAAAGAGCTACAGACAACCGACGATTCACCCACAACATTCTCAGCCCAAAATAAATCATGCACGCCCACAAGGCATCCCCAAAGTGATTGGCAACGAATGCAGGTAACCGGGTGGAGAAAGCTCTGCTTCCCAAGCCCAACAAGATCATGACCAGCACGGCAACCAGATACGCAGCGCGGGTCTTCCAGTGGAACTTTCCCTTTATTTCCCGATTAATTTCCCAATTGCTGCTCTTACGAAGTTTTCTCATACTAAACTACCTTTCCTGACACTGGAAATCTCCGCAATACTGCTGTAAACTTTGTCAATCCTTCTTTTGGGATAGCGCTTGCAAGATTGCTGAACCTTAAGCTGCTGTCATATTGTATGCACACCAACTTGTCTGTATTTTTCGTCATATTATGAATCATATAAGCTCCCGCAATATCATACAATCGCTTGCTAAAATTCAATACCACGCACTTTGGCAAAAACCATATGGTGTACCATATTCCCCTCTTCATCATACTCGACATTCCTTAAAATCCCCTCTAATGTAAAACCTGCCCGTTCCGCTACCTTGGCGCTGCGCGTATTTCTGGAATCACAAAGAATCTCTAACCGGTTAGCATGCAAATGCTGTATGGCAAAATCTGTAATACCGTGCACGGCCTCTGTTATAATCCCCTTTCCGGTCCATGAGGTTCTGAGCCAATACCCAATTTCGAATCTTCGTGCATCCCAATTAATTCGGTGCAGACCGCTACTGGCTACAAATTGTCCCGAAGCCGTATCAAATATATACAGCACCATGTCAGACCGATCCAGAAATTTAAGTCTGGCTTGGCGTGAACGGATTTCAGATTCCTCTACCGTAGGGAGATTTCTCGCAAAAGGAAGCCAAGGCCGCAGCTCATGTACACTCTCGCGTATCGCCTCATTGACCGCCGCACCATCGCCCCATTGCGGAGCGCGTATAGTCAATCGCTCCGTCTGGAATTGTTCCGGGAATGATAACAGAATGGGATTCGGTTGCTGCTCGATACTCATGATGCTCCCTCCTCCATATTCGATGGATAACTGAGACGATCCAGCCAGCCAGTGATTTCACGTAGGCTCTGAATCTGATGATCAGGTACAATGCCTGCTTCATTCCACGTCATAAAGCCTTCCAGCCAAATGGTATGCAATCCTGCACTTTGCGCCCCACGAATATCATTTGTCGGATGATCGCCTACATAGCAGGCATGACCAGGTTCGGCAATGTCCAGCTCATTCAGAGCCAACTCGAAAATACGAGGATTAGGCTTCTCGACGTTGACTCCGCCTGATACAATAATGGAATCCACATAATCTCTCAGCATCACTCGGTCAATCTTCGCCTGCTGTGTACGGAGTGAACCGTTGGTAATCATACCAAGCTTCAAGCCCCGAGACCGCAGTTCAGACAGCACTTCCTTCGCTCCGTCCATCAGTACCGTAAATTTATGAAATTCACCATACCAAAAGCCCAGCATCTCCTGTACTGTCGTATCGGGATTTTTCAGTTTCAGGTCTGCATGCAGCTCCGTATACAGCTCCCTTTTATCCCGGTAGCCGTCCTGATCTGCCAGACGTATTCGTTCAACGACCGCCGCACGGCTGGCCGGTTCTTCTGCCACAATAAATCGTTCTATAAAGCGCTCCGTATATGCCGCGAATGCCTGTTTGCGGTGAATCAGTGTATTATCCAGATCAAAAATAATGGCTTCTATAGACATAACAAGCTCCTTTCTGTCCGTAAATTTATACCGATCAGCTCGAAACAAATTGAATAACTCCGATCATAATAAGCAAGAAAAAAATAGACAAGAAAATGATGATCATGTACTTTAAGATTTTGCTGGAAGTCGACTTTTGTTCCAGTTTGGTCTCGATCTGGGTCAACCTTTCTTTGATTTCTTCCAAATCCTGCTCCAACTTCACCTTAGTCTCTCCTTCCTTTATCTCGACTTATTTAATTTCCTAACGATTCGGCGATTCAGCTACATAAATCACTCCAAAAGCGAACTGTTTTTACCGCCTCAAAATTAATCTGTTCGTAAGTCTTCTCCCCAAATTCCAGCTTGAAATACTCCTGCAAACTTTCTCCATACACGATAATATCCGTTTGATACACTGAAAATACCGGATTTCCTTCTTCACATGGCTGCTCTGGGATATATCGATGACCATAGACGGGGATCAGCTTGGGCACACGCAAAAACTCACGTTTACATGTATCCACGGCTTCCTCCAAATCTGTTGGTCTTTCTCCCCATTCGGAAGGCCAGAACATATTCTGTTCTACATCAAAAATCATACCTTCAAGCGGCCAATTCAGCCTTTGCCGAATGACACCCATCCGCTGTGGTGACGTATCTCTCCATGGGATGAAGCTTTTACCGACTGGAAGAACGTTCATCAGCAGCTCTCTTAAGTCGGGCGGAAATTGAATATCATACCTGTCTTCGACCTCAGTAATCTCCTGGGTGGATAAGCCTGGGGTTAAGGTTACATCGTCTTTACGTAATAAATCGATAATATAAGCGATATCCATCTTGGCTTGAACACCTCCATTCGCTGTCTGACTGCACCTTCTGATTTGATTTCTAGCAGTTAGTCTAGCGGATTGGTCAAGAGGCCTACCAGACTTGTAACTTCAACTTCACCGACTCGGCGTGGGCCTTCCATAAAATATCCCCTGGTTCCTACATGTATCCGGTGTCGGTGTACCTTTTCCCTCATTTCTCCAAACAAAATCCACATTCTTGCCTGACCTTCCCGGTGAACCGGGTGCCTGGTATCCATGATCAATTGACCCTCTTCATCTTCAAACTCAGGATGTATTGCATAAATTCCCGTTGTTGTAATATCGTCGCCCTCATAGGAAAAATCGCAGCGATAACCCTGAATAGGCAGTTGTTTCCTGCCTCCTTCTTCCGGTGTGTAAAATCGATATTCTACTATAAAATCGTGCGGATGCTGCCTACTATGTTCATAGGGATTCCACATTTCATATCATCCCCTCTGGTCTTTCCCAAAAATATGTACTTCTTTCTAGTGTAATCCAATAGGAAAAGAAATCCAAGACCTATCCGCAAGACATTGCTGAATAAGCTTGGATGATATGAGAGTCTTTTTTTCAGAATATATGACTTTTATACTTGCTGTCCGTTCACCTGAATATCTACGTCTACCTGCTGTCCCAGCCAAGCCCGCATGTGATCCCACGAAAAAACCTGCTCCATGTGAAAAACACCATATGGAAGTTCTGAGCGATACAGAGCAAGCGCTGCAAAGACGGCAGCTTTAGCAGTTAAATCAGACTGATGATGTCCCCTTAGCCTGCATTCGACCCTCGTCTCCTTACCATTGAGAGTTCCTTGGGCGTCTACCTTGACCGCTACAGCATTTCCTCCAAAATGCACCTTGCCAAAGCTGCGAACTACTGCCTCACGAACCGTTGGCAGTCGGAGCAGACCTGATATTCCTATTGTCCGAAGCCCTGCCAGAAGCCGGGTGGTCAATCGCGAATCGAAACACAGGCGTGTGCTGACCGTAGGAACATCGAGTGTACGTGGAAGTGTCTGCTGATCCGAAAAAGGAAACCGATACGCCCGATGACGACCCACTCCTGCACCAAAGTCTGCCAATATGCCGTCGGTAAAGCTTCTTCGAGTCACTGGGCGTCCCTGTTCTATCACCTCCAAGTCGGTATGAATCTGATCTACAGTCCACTCAATCGCAGCCTGACCGTGTCGATCACCCAAACCCAGCATCAATGATATGTTCAGTTCATCCGTCTGATCCATGAGCTGTGTCGCTTGCAATGCCAATAGATTAGTTAGCCCTGGAGCTAATCCTACACTTAGCAGCGCAGTGGCCTGATAAGCTCGGGCCTCCTGATGACACTGCTCCACCTGACTCAAAAAGGCCGCATTCGCAGTAATATCCATGTAATGCACCCCATGCTGAAGACAGGTGCGTACCAAGGCTGTATTGTCCTGATCCAGACACATAATAACCATTTTGGCTTGCTTTAATATCGACGGGTCCAGCGGTTCATGAATATTAAGCTGCAAGGGTCGTATCTTGCCATTCGATTGTTGGCTGAATGCAGTGGCACGTTCCAGACTGCGGCCTGCGGCAAATACCTTGCCGGGGAACATTTCACTTAACTCTGTACATACAATTTTTCCAACATGGCCATACCCGCCAATAATGGTGATGTTATCCTTTGTCATAAGCCGTCTCTCCCTCTTTAACCGCAAACCATGCATTTACTAAAAAAGCACCATAATACCGGGTGATGTGGGTAAAGCCTGCATCTATCAACAGTTCCTGAATTGCTGCATTGGACACCGGGTTTGACTCACGGCCGATGGAAGCAGCGAATCGCTCCCAATCCTCCAGTGAAATGCCCTGACTCAGCATATGACCTTTCCATGCCTGCATTTGGATGGAAAAAGAAGGCTCCTGCGGATTCCCATTAATAGAAGCTAGACAAAAAGGCGCACCCGGCTTGAGTCGAGCGGATATCTGGCGCAGCAATGCCTGTTTACTTTCCAAGCTCTGAAGAAAATGAAGCACCAGCAGGCAGGTAGCAGCGTCATAGACTGGTTCATCGGATAATTCTTCGCAGTACTTTTCGTGCTGTTCTTCAGGCGATTCTCCAGACAACTCTTCCAACGTGCCTGTAACAAATGATATTTGTGAACCGATGTCCGCTTGTGTCACACGTTGACGTGCCAAATCCAGCATGTGCTCAGAGGGATCAACTGCCGTAAAGGACCATGTCTGATGCCGCCCTCCGATCGTAATCAATTCCTGACCGCCCCCAGCTCCGACAATGAGCACATTCGGGTCGATCTTTCGGGTATGAGCCTGTGCTGCAACCTGTGCAGTTATCAAACAATCTGTCATCTCATACAGATGGGCATATCCTGGTATTTTTAAAGCAATCGTATCCGCGTATTTATGCACATTCGGATGATTCCAGCTCATCGGTTGATTTGAGTCGGTATTTCCAATATGAGGTTGTTTCATATATGCTCTCCTCCAAACATTTAGCCTTGATCTTCAGCGACCATTCGTTTATTGTAGATTTAATTAAGAATCATTCTCAATTATAAAGACAATACGAATATCCACCATCCCATAAATGTGGGATTTAAAAAGACGCGCTTTGAAGAGTCTCCAGCTTTCACGATAGGAGTAAAGAATGAACGCACATCGTACACCATTGGCACAGCTAAAGAATGCTCGACAGCCATTTATAGAACTGGAAAAAAAAGCTCTATCCCCACCTTTGTACAAGCACACGCTAATCGACCGCTTGCGTACCCAGGTTACTTTCGATGCGGCGTGCTGCACGTCGGTAGATCCGCGTACGCTGCTTTCCACAGGGGCATTTACGGAATCGGGTGTAGAGGACATTCATAGCAAACTGCTCGAATACGAGTATCTGCACGATGATATCATGAAATACGATCAATTGGTGCGAGAAGGACAGCCTATCGCGACGCTTCATGGATCTACACAAGGCCAGCCGGATCGCAGCACACGTTTTAGAAATGTTTTGCAACCCGCTGGATTCGGCGATGAGCTGCGTATTCCATTTATGTACAAAGGAAGCTGCTGGGGATTTCTTACGTTGTTCCGCCACTATGGAAAGCCTGTATTCAGCGCGGAAGAGCAACAACTGCTTGAAGCGTTAGCGCCATCCATAGCCTATCATCTGCGTCAAACCAGTGTCGGTGTATCTCCAGCCCCCGCTATGGCTATGGAACATGAACTTGAGCCAGGTGTTCTGACGCTTTCTGCTCAACTAGAACCCCTCTCGTCCAATATAGTAGCAGAGCAGTGGCTAAAGCTGCTTCGGCAGCAGGAGGGAATCCATGAGGACAAGCTGCCGGCCTCTGTTCGGGCGGTAAGCTTGCGAGCGCTATCCACTTCTACTGCACCAGCCAGACTATGTATCCCTGCCGCAGACGCTGAAACTCCTTGGGTCACGATCAGAGCCACTCTCCTGCAAGGCGGACGCGAGCATATGGGCGAGAAGCAACTGGCCGTATGGTTTGAGCCTGCTAAAGCAACGGACATGTTGCCGCTTATGGCTGAGATCTACTTATGGACTGAACGAGAGAGACAGCTTGTCCGGCTCATTGTCCAAGGCTTTTCTACCAAGGAACTGGCAAGTGCACTTCATATTACGGCCTACACGGTGCAGGATCATCTGAAAGCCATTTTCTTGAAAACAGAGGTAAGCAGCCGTCGTGAGCTAGTATGGAAGGTATATTCCAGATTCAATTAATTATGTAAAAAAGACAGATGACCCGGTTAAAGATCATCTGTCTTTGCATCACTGCTCTATTGAGACGCAAGAGTCTTATTTCTGCGAAGAGGATTTCGTATCATCGTATGATACTGGTGAGGGCTTCGCAATCCATTCATCAGCCTCAGGCTCGATATCCACGCCATTGTCCAGCTTCGTTTTCTCCATCAAGGAATCTCCGTCCTCGTTCTTCTTGTTGCGGATTTTCGCTTCGTCTTGAGTGTGGTCGCTCATGTTGATTCCTCCTTTTTTAATTTCATCTGATGGTTGTACCTTACTCATAATTACCCATTGCCGTCCTGTACAAACCTCTACACCACCAGATGCCCTTTTTTCTCCGCCGGTCCAATGGTCGCCTCAATGCCAGCATTAAACTCCAGAAAGTCGCTCTCTACTCCATCACTAAAAATAACTCCATTCTCCGGCATCTGCGAAGCAATTCGCAGCGGTCTTTCAACGGCCACCTGTCCAAACACCAGCTCCGCAGCAGTCGTCCGACTGGGGAATGGTTCTCTCACTGTAAAATAAAGCGAAGGCGAGCTCCAGGTTGCACGATGATCATGCCCCATTCCTTCTACTGTCCCTTCCTGGCTGAAAGCAGCATCTGACATCAGGTGATCTGGAGTCAGCGAGACCGGATGCCGTGTAGCACTGCCGACAATCCCGGCCGCTCCAGCCAGCACACTGGTCAGCCAGCCCGTCGCCCCCAACCCGGTAGAAACAATAATACCGCTGGACGATTGCTGCTCTACCTGATCCTCCAATCTCAGCTCATATCTTGCAGAAACATGAGTTTTGCGTCCGATGAACAAATCGTTCACGGCATATATGGATTGGCCATCATTCAGTTGGGCTTTAGCCAGCGTAACCTCCTTAATCGGCCGTCTGTGCACGAACACATCCGGCACCACCCAACGCAGATCAGATACAGTAAACGGCAGCAATACCCCATCCCAGCGCAATGGATCTGGATTTACGCCGATTAGCGGCTGCTCGGTCAAATATTTTAACGTGTTGGCTACCAGCCCATCCTGACCCAGTACCACCACCGTATCCTGCTCACCAAAAATAAAGTTCGGCACATGTTCCCGCTCCACAATCTGGACACGCCCCAAGGCCGATAACTCGGACGTTGCCGTTGCCACCGCCCTGCGGTAATTTTCATCCTCCAGCACATAATCACTAAAATCTGCACCCAGCCGTTCCATAAAGAAGCGAGCCTGCTGCACCGTATTGTAACGAACAATCAGTTCCTCCAGTCGCGTTTTACGCTTCACCAAAATAATCTTCTGCTCTGTCATTCGGCTGTTCATCGTGCTCTTCCTCCAGACCCTCTCGATCCTGCTGATCCGTTTGTTCCCGTATCTGACATGAGACCTTGCAGCAGGTCCGGTGTAATATTCAACTGACCAATTTTCCCTGCATTTTCTGCGAGCTCCTGAAAGGCGATCGCAATCAGCTTATCCGGGCTCATATCCATGTTGGCCATAGCTTGAAGTACGTTAGGCTCGACATCTTGCAACGATTTCATCACCGCTGTCAGCTCATAGGCCTTGGCATCGGCTTCGGCCTTTTTATTCGTTACAGTCAGCTCAATCAGTTCGCGCTTTTTCTCTTCCAAGGCCGTGTCAAACCGCAGCTGCTCCTCCTTCATCTCACTTTGCTTTTGCTTTACGGAACGCTCGGCATCCAGTTGGGTTTCGCGAATCTGTCTCTTTTTCGTCTCCACCGCAATTTCCGTATTCAGCTCATTTTCCTTCACACGCCGCTCCTGCTCTATGGATGCGTTACGACGCTCGTACAAAGCGTGATCCGCACTGCGAAGAATTTCCTCTCTCGCCTGCGCCTCCAGTGCTCTCATCGTCTCCTTATTTGGTAAAATCGCCAAAATGGACAGCCCCATGACCTCAATGCCCAGTTTCTCCATTTCTGTATGCTGAGCAATATCCTTCGTCATATTTTGAGCCAGACGTTCACTGGACTGAACCGCTTCTTTGAGTGGGACACGTTCCAAATACTTTTTGGTAAGCACCTTGGCGATGTTAATCACCCGTTGAGCCAGCTTGCTTGGATCGTCCGAAATGTAGCGACGTTCCTTCAAATCATACGTGTAGTTTAAAATCTGCGTCGTTCTGCGGTAATCCACAATCCGATAAGTCAGTTGCCCCTGCACGGTCACCGCCTGGAAATCATTTGTCATATCTTCAAACATAAACGGTACATCAATGGAAGAGACAGGCACGACAACGACCGAGGTGGTCGGCGCGTAGTAATAAAAAGATAACCCAACACCCTCTCGAACCACCTTCCCGTTCTTCACCTTCATGACATACTCACTGGGCTGAAATTTAACAAAATTAAATCCAAACATCGTCGCTTCCTCGCTTTCTTTAGAGTGTTCATTTTTATTATTTCTTAATTGTTATTATCAATTTGTTATTAACAATAAAATAACACAGATAATCCATAATATCAATATGACATTTACAAAAAAATAAAGGCCGCTTCCTCTCCGATACGCTCGGTTAAAGGAAACAGCCTCAGGTTTCTTGCATTTTATTTTATAAGAACACTTTTAAGAATTTTATACCTAACTGCATATTTACATAGAATCAGCAGCAAAACGAACCGCTCTGCTAACCAAGACAGGCAGCACGGATATATGACCTTCATCTGTAAATTCTCGGTACTCTACGTGTAGCCCTAGATCGTCCCTAGTCGTTAAAAGCGTAGCTAAGTCCCTGGCCTTTTCCTGCATGCCAGTAAAATGTCCGGCCTCTAACTCCCCTACAGCAATCAACAGCTTTTTATTCCAATGCTTCTGAGCTATAGAAGCTACAAACTGTTTCTCTTCATCCATAATAACTTGTCCGCCCCAGTGTATAGACGGACTTCCCGCCACATACACCTGAAAAGAGTTTGGTCTTGTAAACAGGGTATGTAATACGAACAGTCCTCCAAGCGAATGCCCGAAGATCGTCTGTCGATTGCGGTCGATAAGAAAATCACGCTCGATCATTGGCTTAAGCTCATCTTCAATAAATGACAAGAAATGCTCGGCGCCCCCGCTTTCTTTGGAGGCATCTTCATTTGGCTTTACCGGAAGCTCCACAGCCGTCCCAGGCAGTGTAAGATCGTAATATCGTGAAGGATGAAAGGGAGCCTCTGTTGGATAGCCTATTCCTACAATGATAGCTGGAACAACCCCCGTTTTGTCAGGCCGTCTGCCCTGAACGCGCACCGCTTCCACCATGGTTCCAAAAACAGAATTGGCATCCAGCACATAAATAACGGGATAGCCAGATACAGGAGGTTCCTCGGCAGGAATGGCAATATAAATATGATACTCACGGTTCTCAGCCTGCGAGTACATTACTCGATGCTGACTGCGAGGAACGTATACGGCTCCGTGAGCATCATTGGAATGATAAGCTTGCGTAAATAGATCTTTGATGGGAGCAACCTCCTATAGAACCTGAATTCAATGAAATTAGGCCGTTTTTTTCATAAGCAAGACTACAAAATAAGGGACCCCGATCACCGCAATAATCAGTCCAACGGGAATTTCCGCAGGCGCAACCACCGTTTTGGCAACAAAATCAGACAACAGCACCAGTACCATACCGACCATACCGCATACGGGAATCACAAAACGATGATGAAGGCCAACAAGCCTTCTGGCGATATGAGGAGACAATAAGCCTACAAAGCCTATTCCTCCAGAAACAGACACACAGGCACTCACCAGTCCAATGCTGGACAGCAAGAGAATAGACTTTTCCTTTTCGGTCGCAACGCCAAGACTTTTAGCTGTATGTTCATGTAATTGAAATAGATCCAGCACATACGATTTCAACCAAATAACAGGAATTAATATGACAAGCCATGGAATTACGGCAGCAACCAGCTTCCAATCAGCACTCCAAATACTGCCCGACATCCATACTGTCGCCATCTCGAAATCCGAGGCTTTCATTTTCAGCGACAGATATAAGCTTAAGGAACCGAAGCCAGAGCCAATCGCGATACCTACAAGTAGCAGTCGCTGCGAATCCAGACGTCCTGCTTTCCAAGCAAATAAATAGATCAGCAGCGCAGCTACCAAACCTCCAATCAAGCCGAAAAAGGGCATAGCCAGCGCCGCAGTCCAGCCTGTCGTCTCCATCTGTCCCTGGTAAAAGAACATAAATATGATTATTGCTGCCCCTGCCCCTGCGTTAATGCCTAAAATGCCGGGATCGGCCAAACCATTCCGTGTAACTCCCTGTACCGCCGCCCCAGCTATCCCTAGACCTAAGCCGACCAAGGCCGCAATCACAATACGCGGTAGCCGAAAATCAAAAATCACCAAATCCAGCTGCGGAGTAGGGTGGATACGGAACAATGTCTGAATTACTTCCTGAAGGGTCATGCCGAACTCTCCATGGGTCAGACTAACATAGGAGGCTGCTAAAATAAGTGCAGCCCCACCTGAAAGTACGAACCACAGCCGTTTCACACTGATTTTACGCATGCTCTCCCCCTCCTTTTCTACGTATTAAGTACAGAAAGAAAGGGATGCCAATGACCGAGGTAACCACTCCAATAGGCGTTTCAAACGGATAATTAAGAAAACGGCTCAACACATCAGACATGCCCAAAAAAACACCACCGATCAAACCAGAGCATGGAATGACCCAACGGTAATCTACCCCGATTAAATATCGGGTAATGTGCGGAATCAACAAGCCAACAAAAGCAATTTTCCCTGCCAGCGCAACAGAAACACCTGTCAGCAATGCTACACAGAGCATCGCCCCCAACTTGACTGGTAATGCCCGCTGTCCCAGACCTGTGGCCACGTCGTCGCCCAAAGACAGTAGTGTTATTGGCTTGGCCAGCAGCATTGCTCCTACAATTGCCACAAGAGCAAAGGGAATTGCCAATTGAATCATCCCGGGGTCCATTTGGTGCAGACGAGCGTTAAACCAGAAGCTTACATTTTGCGATACATTAAAATAAATGGAGAGAACGGCCGACAGGCTGCTTAAAAACGTGCCAATGATCGTTCCCAAAATGGCCATACGAACCGGGGCAAGACCGCCGGGAATCATCCAGGCTAAACCGAACACAATAGCCACCCCCAGAGCAGATCCCACAAAAGAACTTCCAATCAGGCCCATCGAAGTGGAATTCGGTGCAAGGATCATCATTAAGGTGATCACAAACGCCGCCCCATCCGACACCCCCATAATTGAGGGTGAAGCCAAGAAATTCCGCGTCATTCCTTGCATAATGGCTCCTGAAATCGCGAGAAAAGCACCGATTAATATAGAGCCGACCGCTCTAGGCAGACGCGAGTTTAAAACGACCTGATGGTCCACGTTTCCAGCATCAAAATGGAAAAAGGTAGCAGTTACCGTCTCCCATTCTATCGTCTTGGCTCCGTACATCACAGACAGCAGTAATGTTAGTACGATAAACAAGGGAGAGACGAAGATTACAAGGTAAGGAGAGATCAACTTTTTTCCCATGTTCCTACCTTTACTGCGAAAGTCGGTTCATAACCGCTTCCAAAAAGGCAAGTTTGCTCCATGAAGTACCACCTTGAGCATTGGGATCTACAATGTTGACGAAGGTTTTCCCATTCTTGACGGCATTGATGCTGCTCCAAATCGGATTCTTCTCCAAATCTGCCAATGCCTGCGGCTGGTCCTTGTTCTCTCCTTCGGAGAATTGCACGAACAGATAATCGGGGTTCATATCAGCCAATTTCTCCAGAGAAACCGCCTCTTGTGCTTTAACTGTATTTAACTCTTCCGGTACCTTAGCTCCTAGATCAGCATACAGCGAAGGATTGAAATATACATCCGCAGGGTATACATACAGATTGCCTGTACGAATCCGTACCATGATTACCTTTTTATTTCCCCATATTGGTTTGAGCTTCTGTTGGGCCGCCTCCGCATCTTGCTTGTACTTGTCCAGGATCTCCTTCGCCTTTGCCTCTTTGCCTGTAAGCTGTCCCAACATTAATAGATTCGCTTCCCAGTTTGTTGAAATATGGGATACTGGAACCAATGGAGCGACCTTCCCTAGCTGTTCTGCCACCGCAGGCCGAAATTTAGAACTTCCAAGAATCACATCTGCCTTCAGTTTCAGGATCGTTTCAGCGCTAGGCTGCATTCGGTCACCAACGTCTGCGGCTCCTTCCATCGCTTTTTCCATGAACTCAGGAAATTTTCCGCCCGAAGTAACCGCCCCAGTTGGTTTCACTCCCAGGACAGCTGCATCTTCCATCGCTTCCAGACTAGCTATAATAATATGATCCGTCTTGGCCAGCTTATAAGTCTTATCTAGATATGTAATCGTCTTGGCACTTTCTACGTCAGAAACAGACGTTTGTGTCGATGCATTGGTATTCTTTTGAGCTGAGTTATCTACCTCCTGCACCTTTCCACCACATGCCGTCAACAGCAAACTTGCCGATAATAAGGTACACATCCATATTGCAAACTTCTTCATAATCTGAAAGACTCCCCTCTATCTACTTGAATTTACAGATAATAATTATCATTATCATTGATAACTATTATCAATAGTAGGAGAGAAATCGGCGTATTGCAATATTTTTTCTAATATTTATTAAAAAGAGGGCTAGCTTCCCCTGGAATCATTGCAATTAGGAAGCATCAGCCTTCCCTGTTTTGTTGGATATCATTCACATTCCATTCTTTATAAAACTGCTCCAAATACATTTCCATCCATTGATGCCGAACCTCCGCCAGTTCTCGGGCATAAGGGGTATTCATTAAATCCTTGAGCTTGAGCAGCTTTTCGTAAAAATGATATATGGCACTTTTACCTGCGGCGCGATAATCATATTGTGAATAGTCTTGATCCGGATCGTGCATGATACTGCCTTTTGAGCCTGCATACATAAAGGTTCTTGCAATCCCAATCGCTCCCAGAGCATCCAACCGATCTGCATCCTGTACAACCTGACCTTCCAGCGTTTCCATAGGCGGATTTTGTCCACCATTGTAGGACATTGTAGCAATAATGGTCATCACGTGTGTGATCACATCCGCATCGTTTACATGCAGATGCAGCCACTGCTCAACTTTATCCAGCCCCGCTTGTTTGGATTCATTTAATTTTTCATCCGCTACATCATGCAGCAGTGCTGACAGCTCGCACACGAACGGATCTGCACCTTCTTTTGCAGCAATTTCAACAGACAGCTTCCTCACCCGGTCAATATGCCACCAATCATGACCACTGTGGTCATGCTCCAACTGCTGCTGTACATACGGCTCTGCCTTTTGAATAATATCTTCCATCATCGCTTCCTGCTGCTCTGTTCGTCTCTTCATAAGTCACCTTTCCATCCCGTCCATATTTGCTATGTGAGGTTGGTTTATTTTTTTATATGCTTGTCCATTTGCTTAGCGCGAATCATCGAGAGCGCCTTACGGGCTGCCAGCTTCCCATTCGGGCTACCATGCTTCACTACTTCTTTTAACAATTCGGTCGCGGGTTCATACCCATGATATCCCAAAAGAATACATGCACGTTCCTGTACATACATATCTTCATCATCCACATAGGGAAGCAATGAATCCACCTCACTGACAGGTGTAATCGCCATTAAGCTGTAAAGAAGCTGGCACCTCACATCATCCTCCATTGATGAATCCTTTTCCAGTATAGCCTGCATTTCATGCATACAGCGAATATCTTCTGCTAGTTGTTCGGTGCTTATGTCGTTGTCAGACGGGTAATCCTTACGCATCTGTTCCCAATCCAGCTCTGGGTTTTGCTCCAACTCTGCAATCAGCGAAGCTGTACTTCGGTACATCGGTGACAAATCTGTTTCCTCGTGATTGATGTAACATAATTTATATGCTAGTGGTCCCTCTACATATAGACCTACATAATTAGAATGATCATCGGTCCATAGCGGGACGATATGCTTGAACACCTCGATCTGCGTCATCCACTCGATACTCTCGGCAAGCTCCTGTTCACTTAGCAATCGTAGCTGAACCTTCCGCCCTTCCTGCTTCTTGCTATGGATTAGTAAAGCTTCCAGCGTATCGTCAGGTAGATCAATCGCTTGGCGTTCAAGCACCTCTTGTAAGCTCATTTTTCCACACTCCTAATCTTTTCTACTCCAAATCTATTATCTAATCCCTGAAAAGGACAGGCTATCTCCATTTTATTCTATATGTGTATGGTATCCAACCTTAGGTCGACAAGTCCATAACTATGCAAAAAAAAAGAACCCCCTTAACCACATCAGCTGTAGTTAACGGAAGTTCTTTATTAAACTGATTCCCTTATTTTATTCCACGACACCAAGCTCGCGGTTTTTTTCCTTGAAGCGGCTGTTGTGAGAAGATACATATGCGGCTTTATCAGCTGTCGGATCAATGTACAACTTGGCGCTGTTGAGGGCAAGAGCAGCATCTGTGAACGTACCTGCAATCAGATACAGCTTGCTTCCGTACTCGACAAAATCACCTGCAGCAAAAATCCCCGGTAGATTCGTTTCCAGCTTGTCGCTCACGCGGGCATGCCACTCTCCCATATCCAGTCCCCAATCTCGCAGGGGGCCGAAATCGGATTTTAGGCCATGATTTACGATAACTGCATCAACATTCAGCATCTCTATTTCGCCCGTATCTACATGATTGATCGTCACCTGCTCAATCGTTTCTCCGTTGTTGCTATGTAACTGACTTACCGCATAAGGTGTGAGAACACGGACCGAAGAGGATTTCATACGGGCTACATTTTTCTCATGTCCGCCAAAATGATCCCGACGATGTACAACTGTCACACTCGCCGCAATAGATTCCAGCTCATTCGCCCAATCTACCGCTGAGTTGCCTCCACCGGAAATCAGGACATGCTTGTCCCGGAACGGCTCCAGCTCTTGTACGGTATAATGCAGGTTTGTAACCTCGTAACGGTCAGCACCTTCAATCTCCAGTTTAGCCATTTTGAGAATACCATAACCTACAGCCAGAACGATCGTACGCGTCCAATGCTGTTCCCCTGTGGCAGAAGTCAGCAGGAACGTACCATCTTCTTGCCGCTCCAAACCTGTAATCTGTTGTCCCAATACAATGGTAGGCTCGAACGTCCGTGCCTGCTGCTCCAACTGGTCAATCAGCTTTTCACATAAAATCGGGGTTACCCCGCCAACATCCCATATCATCTTCTCCGGGTATATACGCATCCGTCCGCCTAGCTCATGCTTGGCTTCGATCAGCTTGGTTTTCATATCTCTCATGCCACTGTAAAACGCAGTATACATACCGGCAGGACCGCCGCCGATGATCGTTACATCATATAATTCCAAGGACTCTGTCACTCTGCAACTCTCCCTATCATAGCGTATTATGTCTGCTTCTATTATAAGTGATAATAATTATCAATATCAATTAAGAAATAAAAACATATCTGTGACAGAGGTATTAGTGACTTTGGAACTACGTTTATACAGTTATTTGGCTACTGCTTTCGTTAACCTTGTGGATTAGGCAGGGATTGCTGCACTATTGCACGCAATGCTTTTTCATTCAGCCCAGTCTGTACAAATTGAAAACGGTGACTTGCCAGCCTCTGAACTCGATCTATGATCTGACCCAGATGATAAGCCGTATGCTCCACCACATGGTAAACGTCATACATATTTATATCGCCTGTGTTGTCCAATGCTGCACAGAAGGAAGAAAAAGCATCTTCAACTTCCTCCATAAGCTGTTCTTTGTTTTGCACTGAAGGCTTGAAGCTATCCTCCATACCTTGCTTGTATGTAATCGTCGGATCCATGAGTTTGACTGCATTTCTACGCACATGCACCATTATATGATGGACAATTCCTCCAATACTGTTCTGTTCCGCTTCACCAGTGCCCCATAACATGGTTTCATCCAAAAGCTGAATGCATGCCCGCAGCTTAACCAAGTATTGATCGTACATTCTGTGCTTGGATATGATCTTAAATTCATGCATGGAAGAATTCATATGTTCATTTCCTCCTTTATCTTTTCAGGTGTATTTTTTGAAAAAGTCACTTCCGTGGATCATCCAATATCGTTCAGCAGGAGGGACCTCTTCCAAAAAGTTCTGATATTCCCCTTTCCACCCCACCGGGACATAGTGTTCGAAAGAAGCTGGCTCCGGAAATAGAGAGTAGAGAACTTTCTGGTCAAAATCAACATACAAAGCAGGACAGAATTCCAACACTTCATCCTTATGCTGGATTGCTTCATCTAGCATTTGGAGCATTGTAGTGAGTTCTCCCGCAGCCACCTTATATTCACAGATGTGTTCCAAAAATGCTCCGGCTGTGGTCTCATCCAAAATAGCGATGCCAAACCGTTCCTCCATCTCGGTATTCAAAAACCAATACTCTCTTTCCGTCACATACCAATTCCATTGTCCCTGAAACATGACACCGACAATGATATTTTTCGCATATTCTGGCCATATTTTCATGAGCTTTTGCGTTCCCCTCCCTCACTTACAGCTCGATCCAAAACCGGTTTACACGGTTTCCATCTTCCTCTATGTAATCCTTGTCCGGTATTCCGCCGTTTCGCAGAATCGTTCTTTTGGAACTGATATTATCGGAGTCGCATACGACGAGGGCTTTGGAAATACCCAACTCTTTTGCTTTGCCCAATGCTAAGGCCAGCATAGTCACAGCGTACCTGTTCCCTCGTGCAGAAGGACGGATACCATAACCGATATGACCGCCAGCGTTTAATAGATGCTCATTAAGATCATGACGGATATTCACTGCTCCGACGACCTGGTCATCTGCATCCATCAGCCAGTATGTCGAACTTTTAACCCAGCCTTTAGACAAGCCAATTCCGTTTTTCTGTTGACTTAAAAACGTCAGCATACCTTCAAAATCATACGGTTCTATAGAAATCACCCAAGGCACCATATGCTCCTGGCTCTTTTTCCATTCCTCATAAAATGAAAGATAAGCATCCTTCCAGCGCCGATCCGGCTCAACCAATCTGATGGCCTGCATCCTACTCACCGCCCCCTCATTAAGCACTCCATGTATCTACTAATGGTCTCGTCATCTCTACACCCCATAGTTCTTCATCGTTGCTTCCAATGTTTCATCCGTATCCGCCAGCCACACGGAGCTAACCTCAAACGTCCCTGGCTCGAAAAACAATGGGAACCTCCGCTTAAACCAATCCTGCATCGGCAAATTCAGTGCTTCCTTCATATCTACCCACAGTAGTTCTCCCTCAGGAGGATTTTTTAATAGCTCACCTTCCGTTGCTGTAGCCAAATAATTAAAGACCATATATCTCAGCCCTTGGTTTGGATCACAATATTCGTCGATTCCTTTAAAAACAATTTCCGTAACCGTTAAGCCTGTTTCCTCTTTTACTTCGCGAATGGCTCCATTCACAATGCTCTCTGGGAACTCTACTTTTCCTCCTGGAGCAATATAACCCGGAAACCCCTTTCGATTGGGTCTGTTCATTAGCAATACCTTGTTTCCATCTTGAATCATGCACATGGTATATATTTTGTGTGTCACTTCTGTACTCAATCCGATCATACCTTTCTTTATTCCATTCTCTATGATCTAGCTTTTAACTTTCTCACCGACATATCTTGGTTGAATATGGTATTCACCATAGAACGATTACAGTCCCTCGTCAAACAACTGTAGACCTATGATTTCAAAGGCGACACCGTCACCCGCTTTAACGTGGATATCACCATTCAATTCGTCAGAATCCAAAACAAACGTAGCCTCTCCTACAACAATCTCCAGACAGTCTATCCCGCCTGCTTCGCCTTGTATCACTTGTTGTATCATCCCTTGAATCCAATAGTCACCTAGCTTTGGTTGAGGTTGAACAATGCCTGTCTTTTCCGTAGGCCTCAGTCTTCTGAACCCTTCTATACTGGATGGAGAAGTCTCGACCGAAATGACACAGCCGGGAATTAACTTTTCCAAGCTTTGTTCATACGGAACAACATACGCATATCCCGAGGTCAGTTCATGCCGAAAATATGTCCAGTAGCCGTATATCTTTTCCTCGCCAATATTACGAATGATAATCTTTTCATCTTGATTTACTTCCTTGATCTGTACGCGCATTTATGAAGTCCTCAGTAGATATTTTTCTTATAATAATAATGTTTAAAGCCTCTAGGAGCCTCATCAATGACACCGACTACTTCATACCCCTGCTTTTCATAGAATTCAGGTGCTTGAAAAGAAAAGGTATTCAGTTGTATCAAAGTACATCCTTTATCTCTAGCGATTTGTTCAATTTCACTAAGTAATTGCGAACCGTAGCCCCTTCCTCTATGGCCCTGATCTACCCACAAAATATCAACCTCCACCCAGTTCCAACAAAGTACACTTAGAAGACCGCCGATGACCTGACCGTCTCCTTTTTTGAGCGTAAGATTAATTTCTTCATATTGGGTTTGAATATCTGCCGGGACGTGTTTTGCATTAAACTCAATCAACTTGTTTCTGACGAAACGAGCTTCATCCCTACTACTTCGACTCCATTGAGGTTCCAATGTCATGGCTTAAATCCTCCAATTAGAATGTATAACAATCTATTAAATACTAAAGTCAAAAGCCTTCCATCTGCCCACTGTTATTTATTGTAATACTTTTTTAGGTTTAGTCACATGATTCATTTTGAACTACTATAAAACGCGAAAGCAGGCTCCCTATGTAACAGAGAGCCTGCTGTCTTTTGTATCCATCGTCTGGCTTACAGGAGAAGAGATAGGATGACTAAATAGAAATATCCAGTGATTTTCCAACCCCAGTAATATCACTGCCATTCGAGCTGCTGGTACGAGTCATTTCCATATTACTTGGAGCGGACCTTTCCATTTTTGGTGTGGACGTGCTGCTGGATTGAGAACTTTGCTGTGCAATCTGAGCTTCAATTTGCTTAATTTGCTGCTGAAGCTGCTTCATTTTCGTTTCTTTTGTATCCTTATTATCTTTGCTTTGCTGGACCTTATTGTACTCTGCTTCAAGCTGGGCTTTTTGCTTTTCCAAACTGGCTGTATCGTTGGTACTAGATGAAGATGAAGTTGAAGTATTGGCAATAGATATAGAGCTACTAGATGTGGCTGAAATATTCACAGAAGGATTCTCCTTTTTAAAAGCTAAGTTTGAGTTACAAGTGTGGGCTAAGCATTTTTAAGGTATGCTATTGCGCTCTAAAGATTATGACGAAGACGATACAGATTGTTCAAAAATCTTAGCGATTTTATCGAATAAAACTGATACTTCTTCATCTGTCGCATTCGATTCATCTGTGTTTCCCCAAGCGTTTTTTAATGCAGAAATCAGGTCTGTTTGCTCATCTGTTTCTGAAGATATGGAGCCAGATAGAAGATCGGAACTCAGGACGTTTTGCAAATCATTCAGTAAGGATCTTTTTTCATCTACGGTATGCTCTTCTTCAGATGTAGTGGTGTTATCCTCTTGATGAGTAATCTCCTGAATATTCCATGCAAATGGGGGCATAATTCCACCCATCGCCTGCATCATTGGAGGCAGACCGCTGCTATCAACCTCAGGTCGGAATGAGTCACCTTCAGGCGGCGGTGTAGGGCGGTTATTCTGGATCGTTTCAGCTACTTTATCGAATAAATCTGATACTTCCTCATCTGTTGCTGTCGAAAGATCCACCCCGGATAACAAGTCGCTGACTGTAGCCAAAGGATTGTTTGTACTGTTATTGATTTCATTCGTTTCAGATAAAGCACTTGAAGACGTCAAGTAACTTTGTAAATCTGACAATAACGCTTTCTGTTCGTCCATAGTCAGCGCCACAGTATTCTGGTCGTATTTGTAGCCATAACTGTAGTTTTCCGTAGGAAGCGGAGCCTGCATACCTCCGGCGTATTCCATAAATTCCGTACTTAATTCGAGTGAATCGCTGGATTTCTTGTGTGTGGTATGCCCCGCGTTATTTAGTCCATTCTCATTTGACTTCAGCGTATTCGAGTTATCGTAGGAAGTCGAAGTCGTGATGAGATGCCTGTTGATGGATAATGACAAAGTAGATCCCCTCTCAGTGTACATAATGTTTTTAGCTGCTCACCTCTCTTTCATCGGTTGTAAAACTGAAGGCAGCCTGAGAGAATGCTGAATGATAACTGAATGAATTCGGACTGTCCCATACTGCACTCCTTTTCTTTCTTCCTAGACTATAGTCAAGGAAAATCCCCTCCGCAGGACGGGGAACCGAGCCCTACTCCAGACAGGAGCAAGTAAAGGGATAATTTGTTACTCTTAGCAGAGAATAAATGAACGCATTTTGAAAATTGAAGGTAGGGGAAAGAAGTATGATCCGTATTAGTCATTTAGTTCACGAGAGACTTATGTTCCTATTCAAATTTTTGTACTCGCCTGCATATGTGGGTAGCGTAACACCCAGTTCCAGATTTTTAGCTAAAAATATGATAGAATCCATTCCATGGAGTGATGTTCATGCCGTGGCTGAGCTTGGGGCTGGAACAGGCGCAATTACCCAATACATCCCGTCTACAACAAAAATTCAACCTAAGGTTTTGCTCTTTGAGAAGGACCCGACCATGCAGCAGAGTTTAAAAAGAAGATTCCCGAATTATCTGTGCTATTCCGACTCGCGTGAGCTTCAGCTTGCTATGAAAAATGCTCAAATTGAACAGCTTGACTGTATAATCAGCGGGCTGCCATTCTTCAACTTTCCACAAGCGATGCGAGATCAAATCGTAGAACAAATTCATCGGTCACTCAGGGATGGAGGGATGTTTGTCGCCTTTCAATACTCTAAACAGATGAAACAGCAGTTAGGTGAATGGTTTGATATTGAAGAAATCAAGTTTGTACCTATGAATGTTCCACCCGCATTCGTGTATGTATGCCGAAAGAAAGCTTAAGAAAGGAGTATGGGGATGGATGTTGAATATTTGATTTCCATTATCGAACAATATGGCTATGCAGCATTATTCTTCTCTCTATGGCTCGGAATTGTGGGACTGCCCATTCCAGACGAAGTTATAGTGATGACTGGCGGGGCCGTAACAAGCATGGGGATACTTCATCCGTTACCTGCTTTTTTAATTGTATATCTCGGGGTTGTATCAGGCCTATCCTTAGGTTATGTGTTGGGGAGAAGCTTGGGTACACCCATTTTGGATCGTTTGCGCCGAAAGAAGAAAATGGACAAGTACATTACTTTTTCAGAAAATTTAGTACATAAGTATGGAAACTTCACGATATGCATCAGCTACTTGCTACCGATCGTTCGCCACATTGTCCCTTATATTGTGGGGATCAATAAAATGAGTTTTAAGCGCTACGCTCTATTCTCTTATTCAACGGGCTTGATTTGGACGCTGATCCTCTTTTTGCTCGGACGTCTCTTTGGCGATCATGTACAAGCAGCAGGAGAATTGATTCATCGTTATGGCTTGCAGGTGGCACTGCTTCTCATCATGCTGACAATTATATTTTTTATAATGAAATTTGTGTGGGGGAAGAAAACAACGGAGGATTAGTCTGAGATAAAGCTCACCAAAGTCAAAAAGACGTTTTTAAGTATTTTATCACTTTGATTATTCCTTATTTATGGTATACTTTTCTAATACAATATGCGGCTATAAAGGGCGGTCGGCTAGTCTCCCAGAAGGGAGGTGATGCCCATGGAGGTCAAAGATACTATCTCCTTAATGATCATGTTTGGCATGTTCATTTTGGCGTTACTTACCTACATGAAAAAGAAATAGACCGCCCTGACCAAAGGTAAACGGTCTATTCTCGACCATATCTTACGCGGCCGACTGCTCTTTATGCAGTTATTGTATGGTGGAGTCGTGTTAGCGCACGGCTCCTTATTTATTCTTACCTTATTATAACCGATTTTATTACGTAATTACATGTCTTTGTTACTCGAATTTCTAAATTAATGGATTAATTAAGGGTTCATACTGCGATGAATAAGCCCTCTCACCCTAGGCTATTTTTTAAATTGAAGCAGCTTAGCCAGCTTGTCATGAATGGCCGTATTCGGGTAATTCCCGCTAAATTGGGAGGAACCCGGACCCATTGCAGTTAGCGCTACATCAACGGATGTATGCCCTCCGGTGGTCCAGTCGATATAAAACTTCTCATCAGAGCCTTTTACGGTAAAAGGACCGTCTTCTTTGGAAACACCTTCACCGGATTCATCCTCTGCATCTTCGCCTTCAATGGCCAAACCGCCTGTCTCATGGTCTGCCGTCACTAACACCAAAGTATCTGGATGCACTTTGGCATAGTCTTTAGCTACTTTAACAGCCTTATCCAGCTGCTGCCCGGCTTTAATGGTTAATTCACCTTCATTGTCGTGCGCCATCTCATCCGTTCCTTCTTCCTCTACCATCAGGAAAAAGCCTTTTTTGTTTTTGGATAGAACATCAATCGCTTTCGCTGTCATATCCGGTAAAGAAACCGTTGGGTTGTAAGAATTGCCTAGTTTGTTGTGAGCTTGGAACATTTCTTCATTGGCGAACAGCCCTAGTAATTTAGAGCCTTTGGCTGCTTTCATTTCAGCCTGGTCTGTCACATAGCTATAGCCCAACTTCTTCGCTTGTTCCACCAAATTTCCTTGAGTTCCCTTACTAGCTTCCTCAGGATCTTCTGCCGGTGCATCTGGATGTTTGCCTGCTGTTCCTGCAGGGTACCAGAAATCCTCACCCCCGCCCAGAATCACATCCAGCTTGCTTTTCTCAATATACTGCTTGGCAATCTCGCTTTGAGCGGAGCGCTTCTCAACATGCGCACCAAAGGCAGCGCCCGTCGCATCTGTCACTTGGCTTGTCGTCACTACTCCTGTAGACATGCCTGCTTTTTTAGCCAGCTCCATAATGGTTGTCACTGGTTTTTTATTCAAATCCATTCCGATCGCGCCGTTATACGTTTTCACACCTGTTGCAATGGCAGTCGCAGCGGCGGCAGAATCTGTAACCAGGTTGTCCCCTGAACTCGTGCTAACCAGGCCTGTTACAGGCATCTTGTCCATTTCAAGCAATCCCGATTTTCCAACCGTTGCTAAGCGAATCGCGTTACGACTGGCTTCTCCCATACCATCACCGATAAAAAGAATGACGTTTTTAGGAGTATCCGCTTTAGCTGATACAGCCTTCTGTGCCTTGGACTCTGCGACAGTGGACTTCGTAGGAGCCGCGGCTGCAAAAGCTTTAGGGATATCAGCAGATAATAAGGGTACAGTCAAAACAGTCACAGCACTCAACGCAAGGATACTCTTTTTCATGGAACGCTTTTTCACAAGGTCACACTCCAATAAATTTAATATTCATATATGATAAATTCATCATATATTGGTTTTGTAAAAAATCGTAAAGCACTAGGTTTCCCGAATGTAAAAAATTGAAGTGGTCATCTATATTTTATAAAAAAAGAAGACATCGACTCCTGGTATTCCAAGAGTTGATGTCTTCTGGTGTTTATATTAAATCGCGGCGATATTTTTGCCGATGGGCATGGTGTAGTATAGCGGTTTTTGCTGTCCGTTTTGCTGATAAACTACAAGCAACAGTGTGCGGCCTTCGGCTGTTAATGGGCTACCACCACTCAGGATATGATCCAGACTGAACGGCAGGACATCCAGCACAGCGTGCTTTTGCAGTTCCTTTTCACCCAGCTTCAAGGAAGCAAAGGCTGGGATCATCTCGCGGTATGGCTGCGGCTGTTGGCTAGCCACATCCATCTCACCCGTGCTTTCCTCGCCCACATCTGCCACCGCAGGTGACAACAGCGCATCCGGGTGCTGAAGGGCCATTTTCATATAGCTGGACCAATCGTCCTTCTCCAGGGTATGTTCCCACCAGATTTTACGCGGCTTATATTTATGGTTTAAGAAATAATCAAGCTTCATCAGCCCAAGTACCATTTCCATTCGCTTGGTTCCCCGCGATTCCAAAAAGGACTGGAGACGCGTAAACAGGTCTTCGAGCTGATGTCCGATTTTTTGCCAGCCCTGTCCTTCCCAGTAGTCTCCAAATTCCTGAAAGAAATCAAAGGCGGACGAGAATTCACGCTCAATCAGGTAGCTCACCGTATGGTCCATACGATGAGAGTTCCAGTATTTCTCCAATACATCTTCCAAGCGTTTGAGCCTCACAATGTCGGCAAAGGAAAGGACGTCATTGCTCAACATTTCATACGGCGCAACATCCATATAGGTATAGTTATACTTATCAGCGTCAATGCGCAGACCTGTACCACGCAGCATTTTGAGGAAGCCAAGCTGAAGCTCTTCTGGACCAAGCGCAAAAACGTCATTAAACGTTTTACGAAATGTATTGTAGTCCTCCAATGGCAATCCGGCGATCAGATCCAGATGCTGGTCGATTTTACCGCTTTGCTTGACCTTTGTAACGGTACGGGAAAGCTTGGTAAAGTTCTGGCGGCGCTTAACTAGTTCATTGGTGGGATCATTCGTTGATTGGACACCGATCTCAAAGCGAAATACCCCCGGTGGTGCATTCTCCGCCAAATAATCCAACACCTCGGGACGCATAATATCTGCCGTAATCTCAAACTGGAAGACACAGCCACGGTGATTTTCAATCAAAAACTTGAACATTTCCAGCGCATAATCGCGTTTAATATTAAAGGTTCGGTCCACAAATTTAATCAATTTAGCCCCATTGTCAATCAGATACAGAATATCCGACTTAGTGCGCTCAATATCGTAATAACGCACCCCGACCTCAATGCTGGACAAACAAAATTGGCAACTGAACGGACAGCCCCGGCTCGTTTCAAAATAGACAACCCGTTTCCCGAGCTCCGGGATATCCTCTGCAAAACGATATGGAGACGGCAGCTCGTTCAAGTCCGCTTTAGGGCGACCCGGCATGATAATAACCTCTTCTCCCTTACGGTAAGCCAGTCCATATACAAAATGAAACTTGCGATCTCCTTCCAGTTCCTGCAGCAGTTGATGGAAGGTTTCCTCTCCCTCACCAACAACAATAAAATCCACATTCGCCAAGCGCTTCATCCAGTGCTCCGTATCGTAAGATACCTCCGGGCCACCCAAAACAATTTTGACCTCGGGCATAATCTTTTTCAACACATCAATGACTTTAATCGTCTCTTCAATGTTCCAAATATAACAGGAAAAACCGATGACATCTGCTCCCCGTTGAAACAGATCAGATACGATGTTCATCACCGGGTCCTTAATTGTATACTCCGCCAGCTCGATATCAAAATCCTTTTCACTGTAGGCTTTGAGGCATCGGATGGCCAGTGAGGTATGAATATATTTTGCGTTTAATGTTGATAAAATGACTTTCATAGGTCACAACCTTCTATAAATTTGCACGGACTTTTATATCCTTAGTATAGCTATTCAAAATCCTCGTACACATCGTCTACAAAAATCTCGTCCTCGCTCACCATTCCGCCGGTATTCCCCTGATTTTGAAAGAAATCAAGAAACGGCTTGCCATACTTGCGGAACTTCACTTCACCAACACCCTTGATCCGCAGCATGTCTGCTTCGGATTGCGGACTCGCTACGCTCATCTCTCGCAGCGTGGCATCATTGAAGATGATATAAGACGGTACATGCTCCTGAGCGGCCAGATCGCGACGGATTAAGCGCAATTGCTCAAACACAGTTTCGTTGACCGCAGCAGGATAGGTGTCGCGTCCCTTTCGTCCACGTGATCCCGCTCCCCCTGCTAAAGCAGTGGCATGCCGCACCACACGCTGCATGACTTCTCGCTGACCTCTCAGCACTTCAGCAGCAAGCTGTTGCAAGCGTACGACCGGATACTGCCCCTCGGACAGCATCAGATAGCCTTCCGACACAAGAACATTGATAATCTCAGCAATTTCTTTCTCCGTTCGGTTGCCCATCACGCCATAGGTTGGCAGGCTGTCAAAACCATACTGCAGCACTTTTTTGTTACGCGAGCCTTTCAACACTGAGGCCACCATGGAAACCCCATACCTCTCCCGCATACGATGAATGCACGAAAAAATCTTTTGCGCATCTATGGTCATATCGACCAGTTCCCGCTCGTCAGTACATGAACTGCATATGCCGCAGGCTTCATGCTCCTCCGCTTCTCCGAAATACTCCAGCTGTGCTGAACGTAGGCAGCGAGTCGTGTAACAATAGTCAACCATCTGCTGGAGCTTACGGTAGTCGTTGCGCTTGCGGTCTTCATCCTGTGGATTTTGCTCAATCAGGAACTTCTGGGTCACAATATCTTGCGGTCCGAACAGCAAAATACATTGACTCGGGTCGCCATCACGTCCTGCGCGTCCCGCTTCTTGTACGTACGCCTCCATATTTTTAGGCATATTGTAATGAATGACATAGCGTACGTTTGATTTATCTATCCCCATACCGAAGGCATTGGTTGCGACAATGACACGGATATCGTCGTACAGAAACCCTTCCTGGCTATCTGCACGTTCCTGATCTGTCATTCCTGCATGATAACGTCCGGCTGCCATGCCAGCGTCGCGCAGGCGTTGATATAAATCATCCACGTCCTTACGTGTCGCCGCATAAATAATGCCCGATTCACCCTCATGTTCACGGGCATAATTCAGTAAAAAGCTGCGTTTGTCCTCCCCTCGCAGCACACTGAACGCCAAATTCGGCCTCCCAAGCCCCGTAACGAACGTTTCCGGTGAGCGCAAACGAAGCAGGCGTACGATGTCATCCATAACCTGTGGTGTAGCCGTCGCCGTAAACGCAGCTACGATTGGACGTTCATATAGCCCGTCCACGAATGGAGCCACAGCCAGATAGCTGGTACGAAAATCATGACCCCACTGGGATACGCAGTGAGCCTCATCTACCGCAACGCAGGAAATCGGTAACTGAGCCATCTCATCACGGAACCAATCCAGTTCCAGTCGTTCAGGGGCGACATACAGCAACTTCAAATCTCCGTTCCGTGCGGCGCGTATACGGTCATTGACTTCTCGACCGCTCAACGTGCTATTAATGTAGGCAGCTGCAATCCCCATCGTGGTCAGCGCATCCACCTGGTCTTTCATTAACGAGATCAGTGGTGACACAACAATGGTCAGCCCCTCATGCAACAACGCGGGAATCTGGTAGCATATCGATTTTCCGCCACCTGTCGGCATGATGCCCAGCGTATCGTTGCCTTCCAGCATACTGGCCACAATTTTCTTTTGTCCTTCCCGGAAATCGGGATAGCCATAAAATTTTTGCAGCAAGTCCTGCGCCCGTTCCAATGTTGGTGCTTGTACACTCATAGTTTCAAAACTCCTCATATTTCTAGCGTCCTCGACGCATATCGGCTTTTCTTTCGTTACCTTATAGTTTACCGGGGTTAAGGGCAATGTTCAACCGCTGGAAGTCTGTCCATCGGGTTTTAGTCTCTTATGGCATTCGCTGTTTTCTCATGATATAGTGAACACGGTGCCGCAAATGGTCCACAATATGAAGAGATACGGCTCCAAGAAGGAGAAAGAACCCATGAATAATCGGAAACCTCAAAGGAAAAATCATACAAAATCAACTTCAAACACAAGCCACTCCAGACGCAATCACAAACCCGCCGGAAAATCTGGCTCCTATAGACCGGAAGCTCAACGGAAAACCCATACTTTGGATAAATCCCCTGCCAAAACATACATCGTTCAGGAACCTGCAGAGCTATTGAGCTTTTTAGTTGAGCATGTGACTGGCATGGGTCGTAATTCCATTAAATCGGCATTGGCGCGTGGGCAAGTTTCCGTCAACGGTACTCCTCGTACTGTGCATAATTTTCCGCTGGAGCAAGGACAGACTGTCGCGCTCTCCAAGGAAAAGGTAGCTCCTGTGGTGCCGCTAACCGGGCTGCGTATTTTGCATGAGGACGAAGCTATTATCGTTATCCATAAAGATGCTGGGCTACTTTCTGTCGCTTCTGCGCAGGAACAGGAAGTCACAGCCTATCGCCAGCTTACAGCCCACGTACGACGCGAGCATCCGTATAACCGTATTTTTGTACTGCATCGTTTGGATCGTGATACATCAGGAGTGATGATGTTTGCGAAAAGCGAAGCCATACAGCAGGAAATGCAACAAGCGTGGAAGGAAGTTGTGTATGAACGAACATACATTGCTCTCGTAGAAGGACAGGTTAAAAAAGACGCGGGCACAATCACCTCATGGCTGAAAGAAAGCAAGACGCTGAAAATGTACTCCAGTCCTTATCCGAATGACGGCCAGCATGCAATCACTCACTACAGGCGGCTTCAGGCCAATCGGCATTTTTCTTTGCTGGAAGTACGTTTAGAGACCGGACGCAAAAATCAAATTCGCGTGCATATGGAGGATATCGGTCATCCGATTGTTGGAGATAAAAAATACGGTTCCAAGAGCAAGTCGATTGGGCGCCTTGGTCTGCATGCACAGGTATTGTCGTTTATTCATCCCGTCACCGGAGTATTGCTGCGTTTTGAATCCGACATTCCTAAAAGCTTTTTGAATCCGTTTCGGGAGTAGACTGGAGCAAAGCACACGAAGAAGAGTGTAAAAATACAAAGGGAAATTAGGGGGCTGTAAAAAAACAGCCCCTTTTTTTGTTGGTTAAGCGGTATGCCTCCGAACACCATCAGCCATTTTCATCAACTCATCCCATATGTATATGGGTGAATTACACACTGGACATTCTACCCAGCCATTTAAGTAAGGTAACTGGGCAAGAAGTAATTTCTCATCTATTTTTTGAGCATATTCGTATAGCCACTGTATATTGGCACCTTTATGGTCCAAAGAACGGGGGCGAATCGGATAGGGGATTAGATTGCCTGAACTGACAGGGTCTTTATCATAGACAACGAGAGTGTCACCCTGTTCATCAGGCCAAATATAGAGCGGGGTACCGCAATGGGGACAATCCAGCATATATTCGTCACCTGTATCAAAAGTTTGTAGCATATAGGCTACGGAATGATCCCCCTCAAAGGCGGCAGCCGCAGCGAGAACATAGCGCTTGCCGACATCTTCTTCGTGTTCTTTCGCATAGAGCACCATTTCTTCCGTCAATTCTGTAAGGCGAACGATGGCACTTCGATATTGCGTATAAATATATTCTGCCAGGCTAGAATCCACTTCCACCTGATCCCTTGCAAATTCCAACGGGATTTTGGTATGTAAGGGATTATTATTTTTCGCTTCAAATATTCCGCAAATGGTATATATATCTGCCCGAATCTCTATATCAGAACTTTTTAGCGCAATGTCTACTAGGTAAGGTACAGCCGCAAAAGTACAAGTATACAACGTATTTTGGTGATACAATTCCTCCCAATACAAGGTGTCAGCCATTTCGCCATCATATCCGGCTTGGAGCTGTTTTAACATTTCTGGAACGTATTGAGAAGAACCGTAGGGGCCTTGGAGCAGAGTCCAGGCCGGATCGGACAAAGCCAGCATCTTGATACTCCTTCCACCGTTTTTCTTACAGTCATGAGATAGGTTTATAAAATGAGTTTGCGATCAAAATTCATTTTAACTTCATAATTCTTAGCTTGTTACGTTTATTTCATTATACGCATAACAGTGGCTGAAGTTGCTTTTCTCATTTTATGCAATGTACAAAATCACTATTTTTTAGGGCCTATAATCATATTCGGTTAAGCTTTCAGCATTATGAAGGTAACATACATTAAATTCATGAATTACGAACCTAGATCTTTTGTTGTACTACGAACCTTCTGCCAATTCCGTTCCCTTCCTGTATACATATATACATAGTCCACATTATAAGCTCTGTTACTTAAAAATTGCTGAGTAAGAAATAAAGTATATTAACGTTTAATTCCCATACATGTAAAATCGAGAGGAGCTCAAGTGAATCTGGCTGTTTTTAATGATACCAAACGGGTAAAACATACATGTTCAAGTCTTTATTTTATCCGCTACAAAGCTGATTTTATGAATCGGTATATGAAAAGGCGTGTTGGGAATATTACGTATGAATACTGCGACTATAAGGGGAAATAGCCTATGACCATAACACCGGAACAGCGGATTACCCTGCACGGATTTAACAATTTGACCAAATCATTGAGCTTTAATATGTACGATATTTGTTACACCAAAACCAAAGAAGAACGCGAGGCCTATATTGAATATATTGATGAACAATATAACTCGGATCGACTGACAGCTATTTTAAAAAATGTATCCGATATTATCGGTGCCCATGTACTCAATGTTGCTCAGCAGGATTATGTCCCTCAAGGAGCGAGCGTGACAGTGCTTATATCAGAAGGGCCGATTGTGGAGGTACCGAATGATTCGTATGCAGAATCACCAGGTCCCCTACCTGAGTCTGTCGTGATACAGCTGGATAAAAGTCATATTACGGTTCACACCTACCCTGAATATCATCCAGACGAGGGGATCAGCACGTTTCGTGCAGATATTGATGTTTCTACCTGTGGGGAAATCTCCCCGCTCAAGGCACTTCACTATCTGACTCATTCTTTTGACACTGACATTATGACGATTGATTACCGGGTACGCGGCTTTACGCGTGATACGAATGGTCATAAGCTTTTTATCGACCACGACATTGCCTCGATTCAAAACTATATTCCCGACGAAGTGCGCAATCAGTATGACATGATCGACGTAAACGTGTATCAGGAAAATATTTTCCATACCAAATGCAAGCTAAAACAATTTGATCTGGACAACTACCTGTTCGGCTACACAAAAGAAAGTCTGAGTGAAAAAGAGCAACAAAATATATCAACACGACTCAAAATCGAAATGGACGAAATTTACTACGGCAAAAATATGACGTAAACCAAAAATGGATCATTTCGTTATACAAAGGACGATTGCTTAGACTGGAATTCAGCCGGGCTTTCGTCTTTTTTGGATACAAGATCATATATATTACTCAGCTTGATCTGTACAAGTGGAAGAATGTTCACTATGATAGGGGAAGAAACCACTAATTTAAACTATCAGCCTAGATTTTAGACTTGCTCCCGATTGTAAGCGCAATCAATTGATCACTATTTTGTTTTAAAAGACAAAGGAGGAATTTGCATGCAAGGCGGTATTGGCGGTAAAAATATTATTTTACGACTGGAAATTTCCACCGAGCACATCCAGTTTGGTCAATTGATTACATTGGTAAACGAACATGGCGGAGATGTCATCGCCATTGACGTCATCCGCACCTCTGAGAAGGCCACTGTGAGAGATATTACAGTCACCATTGCTGATCCAGCAGAAATCGACCGAATGATCGCCCGGATTAAAAAAGCACAAGGTGTAAAGGTACTGTCCATCTCTGATCGCACCTTCCTCTTACATCTCGGGGGCAAGATTGAAATGCAGCCTAAGGTCCCGATTCAAAACCGCGATGACTTATCCCGGGTATACACTCCTGATGTGGCACGCGTATGCATGGCAATTCATGAGGAGCCAGACAAAGCTTTCCGATTAACAATTAAGCGTAACACCGTCGCTGTCGTCTCTGACGGAAGCGCTGTCCTCGGACTCGGCAACATCGGCCCGTATGCAGCCATGCCGGTTATGGAAGGCAAAGCCATGCTGTTCAAGCAGCTTGGGTCCGTCGATGCCTTCCCCATCTGCCTGGATACGCAGGACACGGAAGAAATCATTAAGGCTATTAAGCAACTGGCCCCAGCCTTTGGCGGTATTAATCTGGAGGATATTTCATCGCCACGATGCTTTGAAATTGAACAGCGATTACGTGACGAGCTGGATATACCTGTTTTTCATGACGATCAGCATGGCACAGCTGTTGTTTTGTACGCAGGGCTGATTAATGCGCTCAAGGTGGTCGGCAAAGCTCTGTCTGACGTCAAAATTGTCGTCTGCGGTATCGGGGCTGCAGGTGTCGCCTGTACCAAAATTTTGCTATCTGCAGGGGCAGTGAACATTATTGGTGTAGACCGTAACGGTGCGCTTACAGCTGATGAAACCTATGAGCATCCGATGTGGAACTGGTATGCGCAGCATACCAACCCTGAACGGCTGTCCGGCACGCTATCTGAGGTTCTGAAGGACGCAGATGTGTTTATCGGTCTGTCGGCAGGCGGAATATTGCAACGAGAAGACGTGAAGCGTATGAAGGAAGCTCCTGTCCTGTTCACCATGGCGAACCCGGTTCCGGAAATTAACCCAGAGGATGTCGAGGATATTGCAGGGGTCATCGCCACCGGACGTTCGGACTATCCTAACCAGATTAACAACGTACTTTGCTTCCCTGGCATATTCCGAGCAGCACTGGACTGTCGCGCCCGTGAAATTAACGAAGAGATGAAGCTGGCAGCCGCAGAAGCCATCGCAAGCACAATCCGTCCCGATGAATTAAACAAGCTATATATTATCCCGGGTGTTTTTAACGAAGGCGCTGTACAGCAGGTGCGTAAAAAGGTGATTCAAGCCGCGATTGCGAGCGGTACAGCCAGAAGAGTTCCTAGAGATTTCAGATAGAAGAAAAGGATTGCTCCCGTAAAATGGGTGCAATCCTTTTGTATAGAAGGCTAGGTCTGTATCTCGATACTCTTCACAGCAGTTATGACTTCCATTTAGAAAACAATTGACTGGCACGCTGGGCAAACTCCTCCAGGTTGATGCTGGAGTTGTCCAGCTTGTAATACCATTTTTTGATCGTATCTAAAATCCATGAAGGAACCTTAACCTCGGAGAAACCGGAATAGAACGTATGATACGCCCACACCAAATGCTCCCAACGCTTGTCATCGCCTTCTTTTACATATTCAGATACGTCTAATACCTTGGCGCGTCCGTCTTGCATGAGTACATTCTTGAGATGAATATCACGGGGATTCAGTCCCCTGGACCGAACAAATTCCCTCGCCTTTTCCACGTCCAAAATGACCTGCTCCGGCACCGGAATTCCTTGCAGCAGGCAATCTAGCAACGTAACACCAGATTCGTAACTAATGACAATATACTTATCGCCTTTTCCGTAATAATGAGGAAAAAAATCAGACCCTTGCAAACGCTCATATACATCGGCTTCTGCATCTTTTTTTTCGATCGCCATGTCTGAATACACCTTGAACGCGTAGCCTGGCAACGTATCGAGTGTAAATACAGCCGCATCTGTCCCAATGCCAATACAGCGTACGCCTTGGGTGGCTGTTTTAATGGTAACTGGGTCATTATCCTCCGTACTATATACGGTCACTTGACTTATGATGTCGTCTGCCTGCCTCCATGGTTCTACCATGCGCGGGTCCCTCCTTCTCTGTTCTACCCATTTCAAATGAAGTTAGATTTATAACAGATAAATAGTATTACGGACCAGCTTTTGAAATAGCTTCAAAATAGGTTAGATTCTTTTGGATAACACGATATGTACCGTGTCTAACGTGCGTCTGGCAGGAGCAGCCTTCTTAACTCTGTGTAACTTGCCGCGGTTTTATAAGCCCCCGACACATCAGATTCCGGGAAAGCGTTCCTGTGATTGAACCAAATGACCTGCCAATTTGCAGCTATAGCTCCCGCCACATCATTACGCCAGGAATCCCCAATGTAGCAGCAATGCTCTGCTAAAGTTCCTGTCCGTTCGTTCACTATTTGGAAAATACGTGGATCAGGTTTAGCATAACCAACGGTCCCAGACACAAAAATATGCTCTGCTGCAACATGATTTTCCAGTGTCATGGCTTTAATTTTGCTCATCTGGTGTTCTTCAAGACCGTTCGTAATTAAACCAACCACATAGCCAGCCGAGCTCAATTCATCAATTAACGAAGTAGCCCCCTCAAAAGACTCAATTCGGTACTGACGATCCAAGTATTCTTGTTGGACA
The DNA here is from genome assembly GCF_053006485.1 of Paenibacillus sp. JJ1683. Taxonomy (NCBI): domain Bacteria; kingdom Bacillati; phylum Bacillota; class Bacilli; order Caryophanales; family Paenibacillaceae; genus Paenibacillus; species Paenibacillus sp. JJ1683. Next base: position 1,603,537 of record NZ_CM129820.1, on the reverse strand, counting down.
TGCAATGCCTGCTCACGGGTAATATCTACCCCGAATTCTTGTAGAGCCAGAATAAAACGACCTTCCCTCATCTCATCCAGTTCTTCCTGCCCTGCTTTCCCCTCCAATAGTCCTCCTTTAGCCGATAGTAAATCGCTGTAATAGCGAATACGGTGGTAGACTCCCTCATATGGAAAACGCTCACTTAATCCTAATACTGTACGTAATGCATCACGTGTAGGGTGCAAATGATCGTACATCGTATCATCTACATCAAAAAAAACAGCCTTCTTTTGCAAGTTCATATGCCCACTTCTTTCTGTTAAATCTTTGGATGACACTCCTCTATACCTTGTCCTGATATTATACCCGTTGACCTATTACGTTGCACCCTGACCTACCCACCCCGTATCTGTCATTCACCCTTCTCAGATAATAACATACACTGAAAAGACTGCATTTTGGCAAACTCACTTTACTTCACTACTGCGCTAACATAGGCATCTTGTCCTAATTTGAACGAAAGCGTTTTATTTTGATAGCACACGGGTAAAAGGTCACATTTTTGAAAATATTCGTCATACAGGTTTACATTTCGTGTAAAATCACGTACCTTTTAGGGATGAACGCTTTACAGATGTACTTGGATAAGGGAGGTATACACAATGGATTCCGGTTCTAACCTAGCCTATGGATCAGCCACACCTTTGATTGAGGCACTTATAGAGTTTGAACAGGAGCTTGAAGCGAACCGGCATTCTCTGAGTTTTGATTTGGGATTGATTATGGAACAAGGCCGCGCTCCGCGATATATGGCTACACCGCCTGATGTTATTCCTTTTGCCCACGCTGGAGTGGACGGGATACATTATGGCATTTTAACCGATTTTGGTCTTGAAAAGGACCTTTCACAGGCTCCGATTGTATGCGTCTCTCCCGTCGATTGGACGGGGGTATGGGTGGTTGCCCGCCATTTGCAGGATTTTTTAAGCGTTGTTTATACAGAAAACAGTTCATTAAAACGATACTATGCCAGTGGAGCAGACTATTCTGGACATGCTGGTCAGCGTCCTCCGCAGGCTGTGGATGAACGTACCGCGTTTGTACGCGAATGCTTTCGGGAGCGCTTTGGCATTCTGCCGATTCAAGATATGGCCGCCTACATCGACAGCTTGCGAACAGAGCGTAAGCAAAATGAAGTTGCTCCTACACTGAATGGCTTGGGTATTCAGGCACCTTCTTCTTTGAAGCGTAGCTCTTCTATTGAGAGCGACTTCTTGAACGTAACGGAGCCATTCCTTTGGGAACAACAAGGTGAAGCTGTACGTGATTTGTTCCGCAGCGGTTCGCGTGAAGCCAGACTGGCCTTTATTCGGGATGCTCAGACACGGCATCTGTTCACCCATTCAGCCCTTCGAGCTTTTGTAACAGGACAGCTTAGGCTGATGGGCTTGTCTGAGGCCGCAATATACCTAGAGGAGTCCTACTATACCGTTATTCCCGATACGATAGAATCTCGATAAACTCCATAGATTCCCCCAATTTAACCGCCTCTGAAAAGGCGGCTTTTTGTGCTACAATAAATGAAAACAACAGGGTCGAACGACCTGGGGCGCATGAAAGAGAGCGAGCATGAATAATCATTCCTATCCTACTCCTGAAATCGTTGAGGTTTGTCTGCTAGCAGGCAAACTGATGATGCAAAATGGAGCCGAGACCTATCGTGTTGAAGACACGATGTCCCGCATTGCTTCAGCCTATGGCATATCCCAGTCCCATAGCTATGTAACACCCACTGGAATTTTTTTTGCCATTAATGATTCGGAACCTGCCAAGCTAATCCGGATCGTAGAGCGGACTACAGATTTGCACAAGGTGACCGAGGTGAACTCCATTTCACGTAAAATCAGCGCAGGCACTTTGTCTCCCAGCGCAGCCGTAAAAGAGCTTTCGGAAATTGAACGTGGTCCCCTCCGCTATTCCAATCGTGTACAACTGATCGCTGCAGCGTTGGCCAGCGGTTGCTTTATGATCATGTTTGGTGGAGTGTGGCGAGATTTCCCCGGAGCTGTGTTGTGCGGCGGTATCGGATTTGCAGCCTTACAATATTTCCACAGGCTCGTTAAGGTTAAGTTTTTCTCAGAATTTTCTGCATCTTTTCTAATCGGCTTGCTGGCGGCTCTGTTAGTGATTGTTGGCGGGGGTCAGATGATGGATAAAATTATCATTGGCTCCGTTATGCCACTGGTGCCGGGCTTGTTAATTACAAATGCCCTTCGGGATTTAATGTCCGGGCACCTAGTCTCAGGGCTTTCCAAAGGTGCAGATGCTTGCTTGACGTCTTTCGCCATTGGTGCTGGTGTTGCAGTTATCATTTCTTATATGTAATTTGGAGGAGATTCAAGCTTATGCTTGCACAATTATTCACAAGCTTTATTGCCACCGCTGCTTTCGGTATACTGTTCCACGCTCCTCGGCGTTCGCTGCTGCAATGTGGTTTTGTCGGTATGCTGGGCTGGCTTGTCTATTACTCAACCACGGATAGCATGGGACCTGTGAGCGCCAGCCTTTTAGCCACGATCCTTATCGGCATCGTCAGTCAAGGTTTTGCTAGACTGTACAAAATGCCTGTGATTATTTTCAGCGTGGCAGGCATGATTCCCCTGGTGCCAGGAGGAATGGCTTATAATGCCATGCGCCAGTTCGTACAACAACATTATCCTCAGGCACTGGAGCTGGCCATGAGCACACTCATGATCGCCGGGGCAATAGCAGTCGGTTTGGTGATCTCTGAGGTGCTTAATCAAATCTTTCACAACGTACGTTTTAAACCTCAGCGTTAAAAACGAAGAAATAACAAAGTAAAAAAGGCTGCTCCCAAAATCGCCACACTGACAGTGTATGAGACGATGGTGGGGACAGCCTTTTTGTGTAGCTCAATATTAATCTACTCGCTTACCTAATATAGCCAGATCTCGCTCTATGCTGTCCAGCACGGCAACACGTGGATAGTATCCCCACTGCTCAAAGCCAAACTTCCGCAGCAGCGCAATACTCGGTTCATTATGACCAAATACAAACCCCAACAACGTTGTAATTCCTAGTCTCGGACATTCATTTAGCAAATGCTGTACCAGACGGCTTCCAGTGCCGGTTCCACGAGAATCCTCATGGACATAAATGCTAATTTCTGCTGTACCGTTATAAGCTGGACGGCCATAAAAGGACTGAAGGCTGGCCCATCCGGCAATGTTCCCCTTTTGTCTTAGTACCCACAAAGGGCGGTGGTTTTCCTGATGAGCTTCAAACCATGGAATGCGGCTCTCCACTGTCACAGGCTCCAGGTCTGCCGTGACCATTCGTCCTGCAATTGTAGAATTATAAATATCCACAATATCGGGAAGATCCTCCCTGCATGCAATTTCAATGGAAAAAGATTGGTCCTTGTTCATTATCGTATCTGCCCCCCTATTGTGGTGATTTATTTATTGTACAGGACAAGCGCTGGAACAGCCATATCGAGTTGTTTTGCGGATTAACCCCAAAGGGTCTTATAATAGAATTTGAAGATAAGCCAGCACTACATTAACCAATTTAACAACATGAGACAGGAGGTATGCTTCGGAATCAAAGGAATCCGAAGCAGCTTAATATGAATATTGGAACTCAAATTTTGATTTTGGAAGTGTCTATGGGACCTTTTTTTGGAAATTCGATCATTCATCCTGTACTGCTCAAGGACGAGGATGGACTTACATTGATAGACTCGGGCATGCTTGGCCAATTGGAGCCTCTGCGCAAGGCTATTTCAGATGTGGGTGAGGATATAAGCCGTCTGAAAAGAATTATTATAACGCATCAGGATATTGACCATATCGGAAATGTTCAAGCACTGCTGGACTTGCTACCGAACACTGCCCTGCTGGCCCATAAGGATGACATTCCATATATGACAGGAGAACGACCATTTATAAAGCTGACGCCGGAACGCATCAATCTGATGGAGCCTGCACTCAAGCAACAAGCAGAGGATATGATTCGCCGCCTGCCAGATTTGCGCTTTGCTCATATGCTTGAGGACGGTGAACATCTGCCTTATGGTGGAGGCATACAGATTATTCATACACCTGGTCACACGCCCGGACATATCAGCTTGTATGTGCCTGCACACAAGCTGCTGTTGGCAGCAGATGAACTGCGTGTAGTCGAGGGTGAGCTGGTCGGTCCCGCTGAGTCGGCTACGCCGGATATGCCGTTGGCTCTGAAGAGCCTCGATAAACTGACCGTATTGGATGTAGATAAGGTACTCTGCTACCATGGTGGTTACTATGATCAGAATGTGCAGGCACGTCTGCAAGCATTAAGTCAGTCAAGAGAATAAGCCATATAAATTATGATGTAATAAGAGCTATAATGAATAAATGGACAGAAAGGAATGAGACTCTATGAATGATAAAATTACCAGATTGTATGATGAACTGAAGTCACAAGCTTGGGATGGCCTACTTGTGACCGATCCCAAACATATTTACTACCTGACAGGCTTCGCCAGTGATCCGCATGAGCGTTTTCTAGGGCTCGTGCTGCTTCGTGACCAAGAACCAGAACTAATTGTACCCGCCCTGGACGCAGAAGCTGCCCAAGCTGCTTCCTCGGTGACGCGTATATCCACCCACACCGATACGGACAATCCGTATGATCTGTTACGCCAACGCACAGGTACCGGAGTGAAAGCATTCGCACTGGAAAAGGAACACGTCTCCGTCCTCCGTTACGAACAACTACATACTGCCATTGGCGCTGCTCAATATGTTGACTTGGGTCCGGTGCTTCAAGACATGCGCGTGAGAAAAACTCCTGAGGAAGTACAACGTTTGAAGCATGCAGCTCGTTTGGTGGAAGATGCTCTTCGTCACGGCCTAACCCATGTTCGCGAAGGGGTGACAGAAGTCGAGCTGGTAGCCGAAATCGAATACCAGATGAAAAAACTCGGTGCAGATGGTCCATCCTTTGACACTACAGTGTTGTCTGGACCCAAAACAGCCTTGCCACATGGTGTCCCAGGGACCCGCAAGCTGCAACACGGCGATCTGCTCATGTTTGATATGGGTGTATATTCCGATGGTTATGCTTCGGATATTACACGCACTTTTGCCTTTGGCAAGCTTTCGACTGAGCTGGAAACGATATATAATACGGTTCTTCGCTCAAATGAAGCCGGAATTGCCGCCATTCGCCCGGGAGTTTCCTGCGCATCCGTAGACCAGGCAGCTCGAGCCGTTGTTGAAGCCGCTGGATATGGCCCTGCCTTTAACCATCGGGTTGGACATGGTCTTGGTATGAGTGTTCATGAATATCCATCTGTGCACGGAGGCAATAACGATCTGCTTCATGAAGGGTTTGTGTTCACGATCGAACCCGGCATCTACGTACCAGGTCTTGGGGGTGTGCGGATTGAAGATGACGTTCTGGTCACCTCTGAGGGTGTTGAAGTGCTGACTTCTTTTCCGAAGGAACTGACCGTGCTGGGGTAATCTAGTGCTATTCTTAATATTGATATGTTAAAAGTACGAAAAAAAAGAGGGGCGACCCCAAGCCAATTAAGGCTTGAGGGTTTGCCCCTCCTCTTCTATCAAACGGAAATTACGTGCGATGTATAAAATCGGTGTACCTGCCGCAGTCAGTACAAATTTTAAGATGTAGGTGGTGAACAACAGTTCGATCCATATTCCCCACGCATAGCCGTAAAAGGCAATGCTACAGAAAATGAGGGTGTCTATAAACGAGCTGATCATCGTGCTGCCATTGCCGCGAATCCAGAGCTGATGACGCTCCGGGAAAAACTTGCGAATCCAGGCATATAGACGCACGTCCAGCAATTGACTGACCGCATAGGCTGTCAAGCTGGCAAGCGCAAGCCTTGGCAACAATCCGAAGAGCTGTTGCATCGGTGTCTGGGCAAAATCGGTTGCAGTAGGCTCAAATAACAGCACCATCTGCATCGTGATCGTCGTCATAATCAGAGTAAAAAAGCCAAACCACACAGCTTTTCGCGCCTCTTTAGGCCCATATTTTTCATTTAGTAAATCGCTGGCCATATACATAGAAACATACATTGTATTTCCCAATGTCGTGGTAATGCCGAGCAGATCAATGGTTTTGGTTACCTGAATATTGGCCAAAACAGTAGCAACGCCAATCCAGGCGTATAGCCCTTTTTTACCAAACAACCGATAACATAGCAAAAAGAACATAAAATTGACGAGGACAAATGCTGCCCCCCATAACAGATTAAACATGAAATCCTCCTAGTTTTGATAGCGCGGGATGGTTGCGAACCGCGGTTCATCCGAACAAGCCGGAAAAACATTATTTTAATGTATCATAGATTAGGATTTGTGAACAGCTATAATTTACACGGCCACCAGCCCAAAATAAAGAGCCGACCTTAGGGTCGGCTCTGAGTATGGAGGTGCACACTGCATGTGTTACATATACATATGCGATAAATGCGATATGAGGCTGCAGTGTATACCATTCGTCTATCTTTTACTTAAGAGTGTGCCGCTGCATCCAGATCCGTGCCATGGTTGTTGAACACGTCTTGATCGTTCTCCTTGAGTACTTTGCCAGAGATAAGACCTGCGGTAATAGAATCATTAACATTCAACGCGGTACGGCCCATATCAATTAACGGTTCAACCGAAATGAGCAATCCTGCCAAGGCAACGGGAAGGTTCAGGGTAGAAAGCACGATCAGGGAAGCGAAAGTGGCGCCCCCGCCTACACCTGCCACACCGAACGAGCTCACCGTAACAACCAGAATAAGTGTGAGGATAAAATCCCAGCTTGTAGGATCTATGCCCACCGTTGGAGCAATCATGACCGCCAGCATGGCAGGATAAATACCCGCACAGCCGTTTTGCCCAATGGTTGCACCCAGGGTCGCGGACAGATTTGCGATGCCGTCGGACACACCAAGCTTTTTCGTTTGTGTTTCAACATTTAATGGAATGGTCGCTGCACTGGAACGAGACGTAAAAGCAAAAACCAGCGTAGGCAATACCTTTTTCACATATGTCACTGGATTATAACCGAACAAGGCCAGCAAAATAAGATGAATAACGAACATGACTAATAAAGCCACATAAGAAGCAAGTACAAACTTGATCAGCTTCAAGATTTCATCCGGATTTGTTGTAGCTACAACTTTCGTGATCAGTGCTAAAATACCGTAAGGCGTCAATCTTAGCACCAGCGTTACAATCCGCATCACTACAGCGTACACTGCGTCGATCACTTTGCGGAAGGTTTGCGCCTGCTCCGGTTTTTTACGATCCAATCCGAGTACTGCCACCCCGATAAAGGCTGAGAAGATAACCACTGCCAACGTCGATGTACGGCGTGCCCCTGTCATATCTTCAAAAGGATTCGAAGGAATAAATTCCAGCACCTGCTGTGGAATAGTCATATCCTGAACTGTTCCCAGGCGTTCTTCCATCTTCAGTCCCTGCGCTTGCTCCTTTTCACCACTTTGAATCTCAATTGCTTTTAGATCAAAAGACAGGCTGGTTACAATACTTACTGAAGCTGCAATCGCCGTTGTAATCAGTAGCACTGCAATAATGGACACGCTTATTTTGCCTAGGTTCTGTCTTCCCTTCAAATTCATAATAGCCGAAATAATCGACACCATGATAAGCGGAATAACGACCATTTGCAGCAAACGGACATAACCATTACCTGCAAGGTTGAACCAATCGACCGATTTGGTAATGACCTCTGAGCCAGCCCCATAAGCGTACTGAAGAATAGCCCCGTAGATCAGTCCGAAGCCGAGCCCGGTAAAAACTCTTTTTGTAAAAGAGATGCGCTTTTTCTGCATCCAGACCAACACGCCGAGCAGTGCAAGCAGCACGATAACATTTAAAATAATTAAGAAGGTATCCATATATCTTTTCCTCCAAACTTAAACGTAAGATGTTTTCTAAAGTGACCCTTCAATCCGAAGATTACTATATCACAAAGCCAACTATTTTTGTAGGTTTTATTGAAATAAAAATAATAAAACTGCTTCAGCCTTAGATTTTATGAAAACGACAAACAGCAAGCCTTCGTAAGATGAAGGCTTGCTGTTTGTTATCCTGAACACAACAATTCGTTTTCAATTTATACGTAGATTTTTTTAGCTGTTAGACGATCACTGTATATAACAGTTCCTGTTCCTTAACGACTTTATGCTGATTCCCTGCGGGCTCCAATTCGCTAAACTGATCTACATTTGTAACAATAACAGGCGTTATCGTTTCGTATCCAGCCTTGCGGATTTCCACCAGATCAAACTCCAGTATAAGATCACCTACCTTTACGCGATCTCCTGCTTTAAAATGAGGCGTAAAATGAAGTCCTTTTAGTTTAACAGTGTCCATCCCTACGTGAATGAGCATTTCAAGTCCTGAATCACTCACCAAACCTACAGCGTGCCCACTTTTGGAAATGGAGAACACTGTGCCCTCAACTGGGGAAACAACCCGACCTTCGGAGGGTTCAATAGCCCATCCTCTACCCATAATTTCTTGAGAAAATGCAGGATCATTGACTTCACTGAGCGGTTTAACTTCACCCACAATTGGGCTGAATACCGGGATTTTCTCACCTTTTGGCAGTGAGCTCATCGCAGATTGTGCTACTTCCTCAATAGAGATCTCGCCAGCAGCATCTGCTGCTTGTGTCGCTTCTTCGTTCTTTTCATCTGTAAAACCGATCACATAGGTAACAATCGCAGCAACCACAAATGCAATAATAAGACCAAGAATTGCGTACAAGAAAGTCGGTCCAATAAACATAGCCAGACCAGGCAAACCAACGAGTCCCCCAACGACGTACGCTTTTGTACCAAACAAACTCATGAAGCCCCCACCGACAGCTCCGCCGATCAACGCTGCCGTAAACGGTTTTTTAAACCGCATATTCACACCATACATTGCAGGCTCGGTTACACCCATAATAGCTGTCAAGCTCGTGGAGAAGGCCACTGTTTTGACTTTGGCATTTTTGGATTTCAAGAATACGCCGAGTGTTGCACCAGCCTGAGCCAAGTTAGCTGCTCCCATAATTGGAATCATGTAATCATAGCCCAACGTTGCAATCGATCCGATCATAATTGGAACCAATGCGTAGTGCATACCTGTCATAATGATCAGGGAGAAGGTACCGCCCAGCAGTAGACCTGCAAGCGCACCTGTATTTTCAAACAACCAAGATATCCCTCCTGACAGGCCATTACCAATAATGGAGCCGAGCGGCCCTACAGCAATCAACGTCAAAGGTACGATAATCAATAGAGTCAGTGTTGGAACAACAAGCAACTTCAGTGATGCATGAGTATACTTATCAATGAATTTTTCAACATAGGATGCCAGCCAGATCGCGATAACAATTGGAATAACGGTCGACGAATACGTGGCCGCTGTCACCGGAAGGCCAATAAAGCTAACCTTCACATTCGAAGCCAGTAATGCTGTAATGTCTGGATGTAAAATTGAAGCACCAATCGCCGCACCAATAAACATATTGCTACCGAGTTTTCTAGCCGCACTCACAGCCAAAATAATCGGCAGGAAGTAGAACGCACCGTCACCTATTGCGGCTAAAATCGTATAGGTTTGACTCTTGTCAGACATCCAGTGCATAGCTACCAGTAGGGCAATAATCCCTTTGATCATACCTGCCCCGGTGATCGCCGGCAAAATAGGTGTAAACATACCCGCAATAAAGTCGAACAGTTGGCTGATCGGGTTTTGTTTTTTCTTGGATGCAGTGCTTGCGCCTGTTTCACTTTGCGGTGCCTTGGACATGTTACTCACCAATGATTTATATACATTAGCTACATCATTTCCGATAATCACCTGAAACTGGCCGCCACTCTCCATGACTCCCATGACACCATCCGTTTTTTGCAACTGCTCTTTTTGAGCTTTCTTATCATCATGAAGGTTGAAGCGCAAGCGCGTCATGCAGTGAATGACCTGCTCTACATTTTCTTCTCCACCGACCAATGTAAGTATCTCTTTGGATAATTGATTTCGATCCATGAGGCATTCCTCTTTTCTATTTAAGGTATATAGTGTGTGAAAATTGGGAATAAAAAAAACCTGAATACAGAAAGCAGACAGCTTTATAAAAGCCAATCTTCTTTCAGCATTCAGGTTTTGCCTTCTTGTTTAGAAGTAGCAATCCTAAATCCCTGATCATCCATAAAATCATTGATTCTTAATGATGCGTTCGATGTGAATCGTAAGATACAGCATCTCATCCTGGGATAAGCTTCGACCATAGATCTTAGACGTATAATCTCTTATTTTTTCCGCACAAGCATAAGCGTCCTTATATTGTACCTTAACCATATCATGAAGCGAATTATCTGTATTTTGTACAGGAGTTCCGTTCATAACCCGTTGGGCAAAAAATTTGAGATGTGTAATAAAGCGGTAATAGCTTAACGACTCTTCATCCAGCTCCATTACAAAAAAGCGGCTTACAATGTTTATGATATCCTTGACGATATTAGTCAGGGTTATCGTTTCGCGCATTTCACTGTTCAGCTGTGCATTCACCAAATGTAAGGCAATAAACGCCCCTTCATCATCTGGAAGTGTAACCCCCAGCTTGTCCTGAATCATGTGCAATGCTTTGGTCCCAATCGCGAATTCCTTGCGGTACATTCGTTTGATTTCCCAGTAAAGTGCATTCTTGATGTCCATACCCAAACGGTAACGCTCTATGGCAAAATGGATATGATCTGTCAGCGAAATATAGATGCTGTCATGCAACTCTACACCAAGTATCGTTTTGGCATACTGGATGATTTCATCAGAAAGTTCAACATACTCAATAGGGATATCAGACATCAGGGTCATCAATTTACGGGAAACCTCGGTACTTTCAAGCTTGAAAATTTTCTCAATTTTCCCCTCTTCAATCTCATCGCCTGTGTTTTTTTTAAAAGCAATTCCTCTTCCCATAATGACTAATTCTTTCTGCTGTTCATCAATGACCGTTACGACGTTATTATTCAGCACCTTTGCTATCTTCATTCCATCACCTTAAGCCGCTTGGAGTAGTAAAAAAAGGCAATACCAAAACTGACACATAGTGCCTGTTTATGGTTTTGCCCGATATGGTAACAATCCATGATTGTGCAGTTTTGATTAACTGTCATCATAGTATCATATAAACACTGAGCTGACAAGATTTTTTTGTAAACACTTACATGAGGTAATTAGCCGTTGCGTTGCACCTTAATTGTTAGAGCTCTTTTCCACATTCAATTCCGAGGAAGCACGAATACGGGATGCGGATGCAATTTTTGATGGCTCCTCTTTATCGTCCACAAAGCCCATAAAATACGTAATTACACCAGCCGTAACAAACGAAATCAACATGCTCAAAATGGCGTAAACAAATGTAGTGTCGGAAAACAGGGGTAAGCTAAGCAAGCCAGATAAGGCTGCAAAAGCAGTCAACTTCACTTCAAACAGACACATACACGCCCCACCAATAGCCCCGCCAACCAGTCCCGCGATAAACGGTTTTTTGAAGCGCACATTAACGCCGTATAATGCTGGTTCAATGATTCCAAACATAGCCAACAGGCCTGTGGAAGCAGCAAGTATTTTGACTTTGGCATTTTTGGATTTAACACATACACCGAAGGCCGCGCCTGCCTGAGCCATGACTGCCGCCGCAACAACAGGGGTAATAGAATCATAGCCATTCGTAGCCATGGATTCTATTATGTTCATCGACATCATATATTGCATGCCCGCAAAGTGGAGCACAGGTATTGTCCCACCAAACAGCAGACCTGCAAATACGTCCGCATCGTCAAACAGTGAAGCAAAACCATCCGACAAATGATGTGCCAGGGTCGTCCACAGCGGACCAAAAACAAACAGCAATAAAGGCACAATCAAGATAAGCGTCAATGTCGGAACGACCAGTAGTTGAATTGAATAACGGTCGAACCTACTCAATCCTTTTTCAATCTTCGATGCAAGCCAGACAACAATAAGAATCAGTATAAAAGAGGCAACATACTGTGGCTCCACCACGGGTAAATCGTCTGAATTCATTTTTAGGCCGGATTGCAGTAGTTCCATAATACCAGGATGAAATGAGCAGGCCCCAATTGCCGCCGCAATAAATAAATTGCTACCAAGCTTTCTTGCCGCATTTACCGCTATCATAATGGGCAAAAAATAAAATACGACACCACCAATGTACCCTAAAGCGGTAAAGACTTGAGTATCAAAAAAATCTAAGAACAAGAAGACAGTCGCAATCCCCTGAATGATTCCTCCAGCAATTAGCAATGGCAAGAGCGGAGTGAATACGCCTGAGATAAAATCAAACAGGCGGCTGAACGGATTCCCTCCTCTATTCGCTTTATCTTGATCTATAGTCGGTTCCTGGTTATCTTCTCCCTCTACCTCCAAATTTATTTCCTTAGAAAGCAATTCCCGATTCATAACTGCCTTTTCCCCTTTTATATGTATATTGAAGACCACATTCGAACTTATTAAAGCAAGCTTAAAAGAAGCTTGTAAAAAGTGGCATTCCTTATACTACTTATATTCCTTCTTTTTTACAATAGTTATAAAAGCACGGGTAAAGCTTTTTAATTTCCTACTCCTGATAATTTACATCAAACTTACATCTAAACACCCAAGACCATAGTTATATATTTTTTGTTTGTTTTTGGGCAAATATGACTATTCAACCGTCTGTTAATTATGTAAAATAGGTCTAACCTACTTTTTAGTAAATCATGGATTACTTCCCTTTCTCATATCTTGTGTCCTTGAATACAGCTGAAATATACATAGAATCCGAACATTTTCAGTCTTTTCTTCAAGCAAAGAAAGGAAAACAAGTAGATCATGGCGTGTCTAGTATCTCATTGGACAAGCGGCCTACATCAAGCAGGGCAATTCGTCTGTTTTATCACCATCATGTGAGAGGAGAATTTTCATGAAGCGTTTTAATCGTTCCCTTGGCGCAAAGCTACGAATTATGTTTTTGCTGATTCAGCTCTTTGCGTCTCTTCTGTTCAGCATCAGTTTTTATGCAGTTTCCATGAGTATCATTAATAGCAGTGTCATGCCTCAAGTAGACCAATTGCTAGAAACTGGGGCTAAAAATGTGTATCAGGATCTCAATATTTCCTTAGCCGTTCAAGCTGGGCAAGGAAGTGGGTCTGGTTCCAGCTCTGCTATGCAGATGGAAGCTTATCTTCAGGACAAGGTTGACACCCTCAAATTAGAATCCGCATATATTGCGGTGCTGAAGGATGATGGTAAGGCCGAAGTTGTCGCACGAAACGTAAAATCAGCATATAAGGTCAAGGATACCCTCGTTCCTGTTGAGGATATTAAAAAAGCCAAACAAGGCGAGATGAATATCAGTGACATTTACAGCGACTCGCATGGAGTACACAAAACCGCCTTCTTTGCCATATCAGGCAGTAATCTGATTCTTGGCGTGAACGAAGATGTTGGATTCGTACAGGAAAAATCCCAACAAATCCTATGGATTTGCATTGGTATTACACTGGTAACACTTATACTGGGCGGAGTTATTTCTACCCTTGTCATTCGTAAAGTTGTACAGCCCATTGCTGAATTGGTTCGTCATAGCGAAAAAATTGCCCAAGGTGATCTTTCGCAAGATACAAAGGTTCAAGGAGTTAATGAAATTGCTCAACTTGCCCGCAGCTTCCAATCTATGTCTCTTAACTTGAAAGAAATGATCGGCCATGTGCTTACTACATCAGGTGCAGTTGTTAAAGGGTCGGACGAGCTGCTTCGTCGAACTGAGGCTATGAGTGTAAAAGTCCAGGACTCTACAGCTGCCGCTGAAGAAGTAGCCAAGGGCAGCAACAGCATCGCTTCTGCTGCTGCTGAAAATGCACAGGCTATGGAGGAGATTGCTCAAGGTGTGCAGCATATCGCTTCCTCTGCCAATGATGTATCTGACCAAATCAGTGAAGCAACGAAAGAAACGGTTAACGGGAATACGCTTGCTCAAAAAGCTGTAGCTCAAATGTCACAGGTAGGACATGCTGCTGATGAGTCGCTTCGATACATACATAGTATGAATGAACGCTCAGAAGCTATTGGTAGCATCGTTTCTGCAATTTTCGATATTACAAAGCAGATTCAAATGTTGTCCCTGAATGCCTCCATTGAGGCTGCCCGCGCGGGCGAGCATGGACGGGGCTTCGCTGTAGTTGCCGGGGAAGTTCGCAAGCTCGCAGAGCAATCCAAAGCAGCAACACAGGAAATTTCGGACTATTTGGTTACCATTCAGGAAGTATCTCAGCAATCTGTGGACTCAGTGACTCAGGTTAGTCGTGAGATTCACTCGGGAACGGAAATGGTTCAACAGGCGAGTTCTGCTTTTAACCAGCTAAGTGAGCTCATGCAAAAGATCAACGCTACGATTCAAACCGTATCCGCAGCAACGGAGCAAGTATCCGCCAGCTCGGAGGAAGTATCTGCTTCCGTGGAGGAGACAGCTCTCATTGCTGCCAACGCACAACATATGATTCAGGAGATCGGTTTAAATGCCGATGAGCAACTGAATGAAATGGAAAGCCACAGTGAGGTTGTTCGTCAATTAAGCCAACAAGCAACTGAACTGCAAAAGGCGGTTCAAAAATTTAAAATTAAGTAAGCTGATCTGCTAAAAAAGGTATCTCTCAGTCACAAAAATGACTGTAGAGATACCTCTTTATTTTTTTAAAGCTTTTTAAAGGATCTTCCATGAAGAAGTTTATGAATCCATCCCGAGAATGCGGTAAATTTGTCCCATATCCAAATGAGCGCGTATCACCTCTGCGACACGGTCAAATTCTTGTTCCTTGGCTTCACGTACAGTAAAAGTGCTATCCAAAGCTGGCAAGCCCTTGGCTTGTCTCAGTCCATCCAACCAGGACCGGCGAAAACAGTCATTATCAAACACACCATGCAAGTAGGTTCCCCATACCTTACCGTCTGTCGTACCCCAACCTTCCTCAAAGGCAGTCCCTTCCCCACGCTGAATCTGGAATAATGTTTTCATTTTCGTTGAGTCTGGAGTCCTGTCTATAGATACATGTGGTTCCGTGACATACTCTGTAACACCCATATGTATTTCATATCCTTCAATGACTGGCTTGGAGGTAGAACCCGAATCAAGTGCAGTGCTTAACAAAAGTGGGCAATGATTAGACAGGGTTCCTTGAACGCGCACGGTTTGCTTTT
This sequence comes from Paenibacillus sp. JJ1683, assembly GCF_053006485.1. Lineage (NCBI taxonomy): Bacteria > Bacillati > Bacillota > Bacilli > Caryophanales > Paenibacillaceae > Paenibacillus > Paenibacillus sp. JJ1683. The sequence continues at coordinate 1,588,253 of NZ_CM129820.1, read as the reverse complement.
CCTTTAAGAAGGTCGTGGATAGAGCTAGCCAACCTAACCCATCTGCCTGCTGCGGCAACCCAGATTCGACGGCATCGGGATCAAATAACGCTGTACCCAGCATTTGATAGCCCCCACAAATACCAACCAGTTGCGTGCGTCCTATCTTCATGGCCTCTCGAATGTCATCCTCTAGCCCTCTTTCACGCAATTCCAGCAGATCTCCGATGGTGTCTTTGGTTCCCGGTAAGATAATGGCATCCGGTACGCCCAATTGTCCGGCCTCTGTGACATAACGCACGCTCACATCCGGCTCTGCGGCCAAAGCATCCGTGTCCGTAAAATTGGAAATACGCGGATAACGTATCACCGCAATGTCCAATTCTTTATCCTTTGCTGACCGCTTAGGCTTCTTGTCCAGTACGACCGAATCTTCTGCTTCAATGCGAATGTCCGGTAAATAGGGCAGTACACCGAGTACAGGAATGCCTGTCCGTTCTTCCAGCCAGTCCAATCCTGGTTGAAGCAGGGACAAATCGCCTCTGAATTTGTTAATGATAAATCCACGGATACGCTGTACTTCATGGGGTTCCAGCAACTCAATAGTCCCTACCAGAGAGGCAAAGACACCACCCCGGTCAATATCCGAAATCAGCAATACTGGGGCATCCGCCCAGCCTGCAAGGTTCATATTTACAATATCGCGGTCCTTTAAATTAATTTCTGCCGGGCTGCCTGCCCCTTCCATAAGCACAATATCATAGGTATCGCGCAGCCGATTTAGCGCATCCATAACGGTGTGCTTGGCTTGTGGCAAAAAATCCTTTCGGTAATCGGAAGCGCTCATATAGGCATAAGGTACACCGTGTACAACAATTTGTGAGTGCATATCCTTGACCGGCTTAATCAGAATCGGATTCATGTCGGTCGTCGCCTCAATACCACAAGCTTCGGCCTGTACTCCCTGTGCACGTCCAATTTCCTTGCCGTCCTCGGTAACATAAGAGTTTAACGCCATATTTTGTGACTTAAACGGTGCGGGACGGTAGCCGTCCTGCAGAAAGATCCGGCACAGCGCGGTCGTCACCACGCTTTTACCCACATCCGACGCTGTTCCTTGAAGCATTAATATAGCTGCCGGGTTCGTGCGGGACGGTTCGAAAGTTGACAATTGCCTCTTCCCCTTTAACGAATTCATTTCAAATTTGATCACAACCCGTACAAAATGACAATAAACAGCAACAAAACAGTCTCCAGCAATTCGTTCAAAGCTCCGTATATATCTCCCGTAAGTCCCCCAAGACGGCGATTAATACGGTTTGCTGTAAAGGTTCCAACTCCGTAAGCCAAGAGCGGAAGCAACGCAAAGCCTATCCAGATTGGAAGGCTTTCAGAATACGAAAGGAGCGTCTGTAAGTGTGATCCTGCTAACGACAGGTTTCCTGATCCCTCTGTTGCTGTAGCTGGTCCTGCAAGTATATACTGGCCTGCGGCAGCACCTAGAGTCACGACTACAGCCCAAAATACGGCCAGTCCGGCACGTCCACCACTCATATCAGCAAAACGCGCAGCCAGTCCATCATCGTTACGGGCTTTAGGCCAGCGCTTCATTGCATGTACCATAAACCAGCGGCTCCAAACCATCGGAAGCAACAACAAGCCGGACACATTTTGTTCAACCAGCACGGTATACAGCAAAGCAGCCTTGAGCATGAGTAGCAGCACACAAGCAATAACCCCCATTGCTCCTACACGGCTATCTTTCATAATCTCCAGCATCCGTTCACGGGACCGGTAGCTGAATAAGGCATCCGCAGCATCCATCCACCCGTCCAGATGCAGTCCGCCCGTCAACCAGACCCAGACTGCAAGGGTAAGAATCGCACACGGCAGCGGTGGCAGCACCATAGCCGTAAGCGCCGCAATGCCCCAGACGATAATACCAATAATGACTCCAACCAGCGGATAATAGCTTGCACTGCGTTTCAGCAGCTCCGGGGAAAAATCCAGCTCCGCCTTGACCGGTAGACGGGTTAAAAATTGAAAAGCCGCAGCAATAGCCTGACGTTCGCGGCTCATAGCTTATATTCCAACTGTTTAAGTTCTACGGGAATGCCCGCCGTCACTAAAAAAACTTCGCCACAAACACGGGCTATCCGCTGATTCATAATCCCGCTCAAATCCCGGTACAGCCTTCCAAGCGGATATTCTGGTACAATACCGTCACCGACCTCGTTGGTTACGATGACGAGCGATCCCGGATACTGCTCCACAGCTGCCGCCAGTTCATCCATGGCGGCTCTGGCCGCAGCTTCGCCGTCCTCACCTGCGGCCAGCAGCACGTTCGACAGCCAAAGGGTCAGGCAGTCGACCAGCACCATAGGCGCAGGCTGCGACGCTTGATCGTCGCCAAGCCGCCGCAGCAGCTCCGGCAGCGCCTGCGCTTCCTCCAGCGTCTGCCAGTCATACCCAACAGAATCGCGCTGGAGCCGATGAAGAGCGATGCGCTCCTTCATCTCCACGTCATAGGCTTGGGCCGTTGCAATATAGCAGGCGCGCGGAGCGCGCGCCATGCATAATTGCTCGGCAAAGCCGCTTTTTCCGCTGCGTGCCCCGCCGGTCACGAGCGCCTTCATCGCTGCGCGGCTCCCTGACCGTCCGATACGCCTGCATCGGCAAAGGTCGCCATTTCGCGCATAATGCGGCACGCCGCATCAATCAGGTGCAAGCTCAGCGCACCGCCCGTGCCCTCACCGAGCCGCATGTCCAGATGGAGCATGGGCTCCAGCTTAAGCTGGCGGAGCACTGCCGCGTGTCCACGCTCGTCCGAGGCGTGCGAAGCAAGCATGTACGCCGCGCTCGCAGGCGCAAGCGCGCGTGCAGCAAGGGCTGCCGCGCCGGAAATAAAGCCGTCCAGCACCACTGGACAGCGATGCGCGGCTGCGCCGAGGATGACGCCTGCCAGAGCGGCAATCTCCAGACCGCCGACCTTGGTCAGCACGTCCAGCGCGTCATTGGCATCCGGTTGATTCACATCCAATGCGCGGCAGACAACGGCTATTTTACGGGTAAGCCCCGCCACATCTACCCCCGTTCCCCGGCCCACGATCACTTCCGGATCAAGTCCGGTGAGCGCACATACAACCGCAGCGCTGGCTGTCGTATTCCCGATGCCTAGCTCTCCGGTAACGAATAGCCGTGTGCCACCTTTAACCGCTTCTGCTACGGCTTCAGCTCCGGCCAAAACCGCTTGTTCCGCTTCCGTACGCAGCATGGCTGGCCCTTTAGCCATATTCGAAGTGCCCATACGCACCTTACGATTCACCAAATCCGGGTGAGCAACGTCCGCATTCACGCCAACATCTATTACCTGGACATCAGCGCCTGCATGACGTGCCAGCACATTAATTGCTGCGCCGCCTGACAGCATGTTATACAGCATTTGCTGCGTAACCTCAGCTGGAAAGGCGCTAACTCCCTCTTCACATACCCCATGATCCGCAGCCATGACCATCACCGTTTTACGATCAAATTCAGGCTTGTCCACGCCAGTAATTCCTGCTAGCTGGATGGCCAAGCTCTCCAGCTTTCCAAGACTTCCAGGTGGCTTTGTTAATTGGTCCAAATGTGCTGACGCTGCCGAAGCCGCCACTCCATCCGGCTGGGCTATGCTATCGATCAGCTGACGCAGCTTGTCGTTCATCCCTTCCACTCCCTGCTCTTTTTAGTATGTTTACAATCTCCTATTGATCTGCTGTAGACGCAGCGCTTCTGCGCAGCAAGAGCTGCGGCACACCGCTATCGGGATGCGGAAGCATCACAGGCTCCACACCATATACACGCCGAATCCGGTCCTCTGTTAGCAAATCCGATGAACTACCCAATCCTTCAACCATTCCATCCTTAAGTACAAGCAAATTATCGCAAAATTGTGCCGCCAAATTAAGATCATGCAGGACAGCAATGATCGTCACGCCCGTTTCTTGGCGCCATTCTGCCAACAACTCCATAAATTCAAGCTGATAGCGCAAATCCAGATAGGTAGTAGGTTCGTCCAGCAGCAATACCTGTGGTTCCTGCACCATCACCTTTGCCAAAGCTACGCGCTGTCGCTGTCCCCCACTCAAGCGGTCCAATGTTCTGTCGGCCAGTGAAGTTAGACTCAATCGCGCTAGGACCCGATCCGTAATCGCCTCCACATCAACTCCCTTTTCCCTGCCTAGCCAGTCCTGATGAGGAAACCGCCCCATTTCTATAACTTCCCTGACGGTGTATCTCACTGGAGGAATGCCCTCCTGCTGGAGTACGGCTACAAGTCGGGAAAGCTCTTTTCTGCTGTAGCTATCGATCTTTTTACCATAGATATGAACACTTCCAGAGGTCGGCTGGTCTACACCAGAAAGCAGATGCAGCAACGTGGATTTACCACTCCCATTCGGACCAATGATCCCCCACCAAGCTCCTTCGTCTACGTTCCAGCTAACATTCTTTAGCACATGGAAATCCCCATAAGCACGGCTCAGGCCCGCTACCTCTAATGCTCGAGCACGCACCTTTAGTAATTCACTTGGTTCGGTCACAGCAGATCCCCCCTGCGCAGCTTCTTGTTCCGGTACAGGAGATATGCGAAGAACGGTGCTCCCACAAAGGCTGTCATCACGCCCAAAGGAATTTCCGTCGGGGCTAACAGCGTACGAGCTGCCGTATCTGCCCAAGCCATAAAAATAGCTCCACCCAGTGCAGACAACGGAACGATCATCCGGTAATCAGGACCTGTCACCAGACGAATGATATGTGGTACAACGAGTCCGACAAAGCCAATGACTCCGCATACTGAGACAGCGGCAGCTGTCAGCAAGGTAGATATGATCAGGACAGATAGCTTCGTCGCATCTACATGAACCCCCATATGAGCCGCTTGACGTTCACCCAAAGCCAGAATATTCAGCACCCGTGCCCGGTTCCATAGAAACACCAGCCCAACGATCACGTAAGGTAAAAGAATTCCCGTATATGACCAACCTCGCAGACTAAGACTTCCTAACGTCCAGTACAATATTTCATTGACTGTTTCCTTCGACATGGCTGTCAGAAAAGAAACAATGGCTCCCCCAAAAAATTGCATCACCACACCTGATAAAATGAGGCTTTGGGTCGGAATTTTCCCACCTTCACGCGCCAACGTCAACACCATCCACAGCGTCAGCATGCCGGTTATAAATGCGACTAGCGGAAGGGTCCATATACCCACAAATGAAAATTGAAGCCCCCAATAAATCAGCACTGCCGCTCCTACCGAAGCTCCCGAAGACACTCCCAGTGTATACGGATCAGCCAAAGGATTACGCAGCACACCCTGAAATCCGGCTCCCGCCAGCGCCAGCGCTGCTCCAACCAACATTCCCAGTAACACCCGTGGCAGTCTGACCTTCAAAATAATCTGCTCTGCAGATGTATTCCAATCCGGTGTAAACGTATCACCTAACCACGGTAGGTGGTTGATCAAAATACCTGTGATCTGGCTGACCGGAAGACTGACCGAGCCGATGCCAAGACAGAGCAGCAGCGTCAGCAGCAGCAAGACAAGACCAGTCCCCCCAAAACCGATCAGTCTACGATTCATTTGAAAATTTCAGGGTACACGCCCTTGGCTACTTCCTTGAGTCCTTCTGTTACGCGTGGACCTGGACGGCTAATCAAATTATCATCCACGGCAAATACACGATTGTTACGAACAGCCGATATTTGATCCCATCCACTACGAGCTTTTATGATATCGCCGAGGGACTGGCCTGTTTTGTCATCCTTCACACTTTTGCTGTATAAAATCACGTCAGGGTTGGCAGCTATAATATTTTCCTCACTGATTTGGTACCAGCCCTTCTGCGTGGCACCCACGTTTTCGCCGCCCGTCAATGTGATCAGTTCGTCCATAAACTCGCCTTTACCCACTGTCCAGCCTGGTGAAAATTCGACGTATACCCGTAGCTTCTGCCCTTTGCCGATATTTTTAACTCCTTCTTTCACTTCCGCTACATCTGCTCTCATCTTGTCGGTCACCGCTCTCGCTTCTTTCTGATGATCGGTGATTTTCCCATACAATTCGATGTTAGCTATGACATCTTCAACGGTCTTCGGTTCCGTTTTAAAAATCATAATTCCCATGTCACGCAGCTTAGTCGTAGCCTGTTCACTAAGTGAAATTCCTGCAAAAACGACATCAGGGTTCGCAGCAATGATCGCCTCTTCGTTCGGTTTCATAATACCGCCCACTTTAGGCTTTTTCGTAGCTGCCTCCGGGTAATCAGAGTAGTCGGATACACCAACAATTTCCTTATCCAATCCGATAGCGAACAACGCCTCGGTTTCTGCCGGGGAGACGGAAACGATCTTGTCCGGTGCCTTTTTAAATGTAAATTCCTGTCCTGTTGCATCCTTAACCGTTAGCGGGTAAACCGTTTTGCCCGGAGGCTCTTGTGCGGTTACGGTCTGTCCCGGCTGCTGTGAAGAAGCTTGGCCCTCTTTATTTTCTACATTTTTTCCATTCGCGCCACATGCACTCAGCACAACTGCCAATATCAGCGCCAATAGACCTGTTGTCCATACCTTTATTTTTTTGCCTGCCATGATTTGCACCCCTTCATACAAAAATCGTTAAGAGCGTTACTTGAACATCATCCGATATTTTCCTCATTCCAGCCTTCTTTTCCTATCAAAAACCCCCGCATCCTCATATCAGGATACAGGGGTCACGTTAGCACAGATCGTGCGCAGGCGGGCAGCTTCTTTCCGCATGGACAGTCACTGCGAACACGTCATCCTTTCCTCGAAGGATTATGGTGACAGGCGGACGGGCAGGTATCCTGACTTATGGAAGAGGCATGCCCTGATATTCTTTCACATGCTTGGCGGCACATGTAACAGGGCTAATGAGCATGTTTCCATTTACAGTGGCGGGACCGCGTCGGACTCACACCGACTTCCCTTTTAACAGCGCAATGAAGAAAAGCAAGTTCCCTCACACGGCGCCGACCTCGTCTGCTGGATATTTGATGTAGTGTAGTCAAGCCGTTCTTTTACTTGATGATTATAGGTTAAAAAGAGTTAGCTTACAACCCAAACAGCTGCTTGATTCGCCACAACTACCCTAGTGAAAAAGCAATTTTGCTATACAATTGTGCAGTCCTGCCAGCCTTAACTGAAACCTAATCGCTTCTCCCGGTTTTGGATTCAGACTCCAAAAATCATGACCTGGTATCAGCATACAAACCAATTGGCGAATTACTCCACCATGCGTGACAACCAAAACAGAGGGCGGTGCAGCATTCGACTCTATTGGCTGAACCTCCAAAGCAATGCGCCACGCAAACAGAGAGTCACGGAATTCGCGCAGACGGTTCACAAAATGTACCCAGGACTCTCCTCCAGGCGGGGTGATTCGCTGTGGCTCATCAATCCAAGCGCGATACAACGCCACATCCTTAAGCATGTCATACGTTTTTCCATCCCACTCGCCAAAGTGAAGTTCTCGCAGACGTGGCTCCATGATAGGAGGCATAGCAGATAGGGAACGTTCAGTCGTCAATGCTGACTCCGGCAAAATGATCTGCAAGGTCTGGCGACATCGCATCAAGTCACTGCAATAGATTTGAGCAAAGGACTGGCCCTGTAATTTTTCCCGTAAAGGCTTTAATTCCTGCTCTGCTCCAGACAGCAAACTCAAATCGGCATGTCCCAGATATCGACGTTCCTTATTCCATAAGGTTGTGCCATGACGAACTAGCACGAGCTCCATGTCCCACTGCAGATCTTCTTTAGCATCATTCGGCTCACTATCCTGTTGTGGGTTCGGACTTAGTGCACATTCTCGCACTCTTTTCCCTTCTGTATTTTGTTTCAAAATAATGTCACTCCTCACCGCATCCATACCAAGGCAAAACACCCCGCAGCTCCCAACAAACACAACCCTACAAACATAGTGGATACGGCGAACATCAGCCCGATGGTATGCCGGATATCCTTCGACTCCAGTGGTCGTATCTCTTCGCCCATATATGCTCGAAACGAGCGTATGCCATGATACACGTTATAGCCACCAAGACGAATCCCCAAGGCACCTGCCACCGCTGATTCGGGAAAGCCGCTGTTTGGACTGGGGTGCAGACGCGCATCCTGCTTGACTGTGCGCCAGCTTCTTGCAGCATCCAGCCGATACAACCACGCCGCTATCACAAGCATAACTGCTGTCAGGCGAGCCGGAATGTAGTTAGCTACATCGTCCAGACGTGCCGAGGCCCAGCCTAAATGCAGGTACTTTTCATTTTTGTAGCCAACCATTGAGTCGAGCGTATTTACGGCACGATATGCCAGTGCCAAGGGGGCTCCTCCGATCAGGGCATAAAAAAGCGGGGAAATAATGGCGTCCACGATATTTTCAGCGACTGTTTCGACGGTACCGCGTACAATTTCAGGCTCGTCAAGCTGCTGCGTATCCCTCCCGACAATCATGCCTAGCTCCCGACGTGCCACAGTCAGGTCATTCGCCTGCAACGCTCGGTATACGGCCATCCCTGCGTCCTTTAGTCCTTTGGAAGCAATTGTGGTTGCAACCAGAACAATTTCTACGACGACAGACAACCATGGGTGAATCCAGGCAAGTACACGCAACAGCCCCCAGGCAAACACAAAGGAGCCTCCTGCCACAATAAGTGGAAGCAGCATGCCCGCACGTTTCAGTCCCTGGTCACTGCGGACCTTACGACGAATCGCTTTTTCCAATGCTGAAATGGCATGTCCCATCCCGATGACTGGATGCGGCAACCATCTCGGATCGCCGATTAGCCTGTCCAGCAAATAGGCTGCCATTATGATCAAGCTAACTATCACGCCCCTGCTCCTCCTCCAGCACTTCACTGAGTGCGGACAGCAGCATATTATTGGCTTCGGCGTCCTTGACTGCAATTCGAAAATGGCTCGCCGACAGCCCAGGATACATAGCACAGCTACGTATAAGAATCCCACGTTGTCCAAGCGCCTGCTGAATAGCCGATGAACTCCACGTTCCCGGCGCCCTTGCTAGCACATAATTGGCTTCGCCGGGAACGACACCGCAGCCCCATTCCGCCAAAGCAGTCAGCAAGCGGCTGCGTTCCGTCGCAATCAGTTCCTGTGTGCGGCGCTCATAAGCTTGCCCACTTCTCAGACACGCCTCTCCAGCCAGCAACGCCAATCCATTAACACTCCAGGTCACCTGTTTGGCCGTCATTTGCCGGATATAGTCCGGATGAGCAATCGCATAGCCCAATCGCAAGCCAGGAATGGCATAAAATTTGGTCATCGATCGGATCAAAATCACATGAGGATAGCGATCCAGCACAGGCAATAATGAGACTTGCCGTTCCAGTGGGATAAAATCAATAAAGGCCTCATCCACCACCAGCACGGTACCCGTTCTGCCAGCCGCCTCTGCCAGTTCATATAGCTCCTGCTCACCATATTGCACACCGTTCGGATTATTCGGTTGCCCAAGGAACAATACATCTACCTGCTCCATGAGCTGAAGGATGTCCTCCACGTCTGCCTTCCATTGAAGCGAAGCCTTCCCGTATACCCGGTGGATCTCGGCTCCAAATTTGCCAGCCAGCTCGGCATATTCCGAAAAACACGGCTCCACTGTGCCCACACGCTTGGGAGCCAGGCCCAATAGCAGCAGCGCCATGCTTTCAGCCGCGCCGTTACCGATGCTCAGCGACTCCGGTGGAACGTGCAGCCGCCGTGCCAGCATATTTTTAAAGTGGCGATGCCCAGGGTCAGGATAGCGAATCACCGTGTCCAATGAGCTTTGCAGTGCCTCAAGCACCTCCGGTGGCGGACCAAGCGGATTAATATTTGCACTAAAATCCACAAAATCCGCCGCAGCTCCGCCAAATGTCGCGGCAGCTGTTTCCCTGTCCCCGCCATGACCGTAAACCTCTATCATTGCCTCATATCCTTTCCGCCCGTTTTCAATCATTTAGCTCCATTATGAGGCTGCTTTTTGCGTCCCGTCAATGCAAATGAGCTTTTGTACATGGCTCACTTGGGTTACAATAGGGGGAGGCACACATAAAATACACAGTTTGTATATACGGAGGAATGGACATGCTGTTCATCGACAACCAGGGCATACACGATCCAGCCATTAATCTTGCTATTGAGGAATACGCACTCAAGCATCTACCGCTGGACGACAGCTATCTGCTATTTTACATTAATCAGCCTTCTATTATTATAGGCAAGCATCAAAACACCGTTGAAGAAATCAATGCTGAGTTTGTGAGAGACAACAATATTCAAGTCGTTCGTCGCCTGTCCGGCGGCGGAGCTGTATATCATGATCTCGGTAACTTAAATTTCAGCTTCATTACCAAGGATAACGGGGAGTCCTTTCATAATTTCCTCAAATTTACGCAACCTGTGATTGACGCCCTCCGCCAAATGGGAGTAGAAGCCGAAATGACAGGACGCAACGATCTGCAAGTCGGAGAACGTAAAATTTCAGGAAATGCTCAATTTGCCACACGTGGACGTATGTTCAGCCATGGTACATTGATGTTCAACCTGAATCTGGACAATGTGGCTGCATCACTGCATGCCAATCCCGAAAAATTTAAATCCAAAAGCACAAAATCCGTCCGTAGCCGCGTGGCTAACATCAGCGAACTGATGGACCGTGAGATGACCATAGAACAATTTCGCGAGGAACTGCTGCGGTCCATCTTTGGCTCAGAATTGGATCAGGTGCCTCAATATAAGCTCACCGATGCGGATTGGGCTAAAATCCATGAAATTTCCAAAGAACGCTATCAATCGTGGGATTGGAACTATGGTCTATCCCCTGAGAGCAATATCAAGCACACACGTAAATTCCCGGTCGGTATTATAGATATCCGCATGGATCTGAAGGAAGGCTACATCCGTGATATTAAAATCTACGGGGATTTCTTCGGTGTAGGTGATGTCGCTGATATTGAAAATATCCTGCGTGGCAAGCGTTATGATGAAGGTGAGGTCCGTCAAGCCTTATCCTCTCTCGATTTGAAGCATTACTTTGGTAATATTGAGCTGGACGACTTTGTTGGACTTGTATTTCTGGAAGACTAAGCGTTACTTTTTTCCATGGTTTCAAGCCAATACTTCAGTGGTTATAAGGGGACAGGCTCTTATGGGCGTCGTCCCTTTTTCAATGCGATATTGTCATTTTGAATATTATAAGATACAATTTTAATATTGCCCCATGATAGAGATAAAGGAGAGAATACCGATATGTATAAATTAATTGCCATTGATATTGATGATACTCTCATTAATGACCAGAAAGAAGTTACTCCAGCGACACAACAGGCATTGGAAGCTGCTGTAGCTAAAGGTGTGGTGGTTACTCTCGCTACTGGACGAGCTTATGCCTCCGCGCACAAAATTGCACGCCAGACGGGGTTGAACGTACCGATCATTACGTACCAAGGAGCTTTGGTTAAAAACCTGCTGGACGAAAACGTGCTGTATGAGCGTTATGTTCCACTCGTAGCTGCACGTCGTCTGTATGAATTCTGCGTGGAACGCAATCTGCATTTGCAAACGTATATAGATGACAAATTGTACACTCGTGAAGATAATCAAAAAATTAAAGATTACACCGAGCTGAACAACACAGAATATTTTGTAGAGCCTGTGTTCAGTAAAGTTATTGAGCAACCAGCTCCTAAATTGCTGATTATCGACGAGCCGGAAGTGTTGGACGAATTAATTCCCGAACTTCGCGAATTGCTTGGCAGTGAAGTGCATATTACAAAATCCAAGCCTCATTTCCTGGAAATTATGCATCATGAAGGCACCAAGGGCCACGCTCTTGCCTTTCTTGCAAACCATTTTGGCTGTGATCTGTCGGAGACCATTGCGATCGGCGACTCTTGGAATGACCATGAAATGCTGGAATGTGCCGGTCTTGGCATAGCGATGGAGAATGCGATTCCTGATTTAAAAAAGCTGGCTGATTACATTACTCGCAGCAATAACGAAGACGGTGTAAAGCATGCCATCGACAAATTTGTACTCAATGTTGAATAAGCAGAAAGTGACTGTACCCATAATACTTAAATAAAGTATTACAACAACAAAGCCTCCAAACGCCGCATGTTTAGTAATATACGGCAGTTTGGAGGCTTTTTCTATCATATTACATCATATTCTAACAACTTCGAAATATCAGGCAGCAGAGCGTACTTTGCGTCTGTTCACTAAACGGATAATTCCGTTATTCATACACATCAACCCGGTCACAATGAGCAGCACCCCTGCCAGCATCCACCAGCTTACATGTTCACCATATAAAAAAGCACCCAGGCCTACAGCAATCGGTGGTGAAATGTAGAGCCATGTGGTCGGAAACAATGGATTCGTACGCGCCATAAGCCAGTAAAATAGTGTTTTCGCAATCATGGAGCCAAACAGGATCAAATAAAACAGAGAGCCTATGGCAGGCAGCAGATTCCATCCCTCAGAATTCCAAGGCTCAGTGAAAGCCGACAGTACTAGCAGCATCCAACCACCATGGAACATTTGAGCTGCATTTAAGGCAATCGGATTCGTATCACGAAATGCATCCATGACTCGCTTGGAATACAGGGCTCCACCCGAATAGCATAGCTCACCCAGCAAAATGGCTATGCAACCTGCCAACCACAGGCCGCTGATTTGAACCGCTAAGCCGGGCAATACCACCAGCACGACCCCGAGAAAGCTGATCATACAGCCCATGAGCGTAATTCTCGTCGTTTTTTGCCGCAGTATTGCAGACTGCATCAGCACAATCATCATCGGTCCGGTGGCTGACAAAATAGCGCCGATCCCCGAGCTGACATATTGCTCTGCCCAATACAGTGTTGAGAATGTGCCGAAGGTCGTTCCCGTCCCAATCAGCAGCATTTCCTTACGCCATAATAACGACCACTGAACCTTTCCCGACAGCCTCATCGCAATAAACAAGATCGCCCCTGCTGTCATAAAACGTGCTCCTGCCGATAAGAACGGCGGAAGTCCGGCTTCCACTCCCACTTTGATAGCCAAAAATGTGGTGCCAAAAATGAGACACATAACTGTAAAGGCGATACCAATCATGATACTTCCCTCTCCCTTCTGTTACTCACAAGCATACAAGGAGACAGACAGAACAGATGGGCAACCACAGAACAGTTGTATACGTTTTGGAAGTGCTGTATAGTACAATACACACAAAGGAGCGTGGACAGCATGGGCAAGGTTAACAGCGAATTATTGTTTTCAACAGAAAATAACTCGGCCGATCCGAGCTTAAAGCTGTATGAGCAGGTCGTCCATTACGTAAATGTGCGGATTGAGCGCGGGGACTGGCCAGCAGACGTTAAATTGCCGTCGGTGCGAAGTCTGGCTCAGGAGCTGGGTGTGCATCGGTTAACCGTATTCCGGGCATATCAGGAGTTAAAGCAACAAGGACGCATCTATGTAAAAGATAAATCGGGATATTACGCTCATGCTTCCCATGCAGCAGAATTGGGAATATGTACTGCCTATTCGGAACGATCATCCACAAAGCGGATCTTCCAATCGGAATCCACTTACATGGCAGACGACCCGTCTGTTTCCGTCTGGAGGGGGCTGGATGGACTCACCCAGGTTCATGCCGTGAACGCAGACTTCCAATTTTCCAAGGCCCTGATTGATCCCTCTCTCCTGCCTAACCGATACTGGAGAGAATTAATGATGCAGGTGTTTGAAAAGCATCCAAAAATCGCAGCTACCTATTCTTCTGTACAAGGAGACGCTGAGCTTCGTGATGCCATGGCGCAGCATTTTAGCACAGATAAGCATTTTGCAGTATCAACGGACGAAGTACTGATTACCTCCGGCGCACAGCAAGCCATCGATTTGGTTTCCCGATCTCTGATCCGTACAGGAGACCGTGTATTAATCGAACGTCCGGTCTATGGTCCCGCCATGGAAATATTCCGTAGACAAGGCGCCCGCCTAACTGTAACTGATATACGGCCGGAAGGTTATGATATGGATCAGATTGAATGGTGCCTGAAAACGGAAAAACCGCGTCTCTTTTATGTGAATCCGACCTTTCACAATCCGACCGGCTTTACGATCCCCGATGAGCAGCGCAAACGTCTGCCCGAACTGGCCGAGCGCTACGGCTGTCTTATTGTCGAGGATGACAGCACCTATGATATCAGCTTTGGGCAAAAGCCGCCTTCTCCGATTTTCTCCTATGATATCTCGGGGAGCGTCGTCTATATTCGCAGCTACAGCAAATATGTCGCACCCGGTCTGCGAATCGCAGCCGTAACCTGTAGGCCTCAGCTCATGGACAGTCTACTGAGCGTCAAAGCGCTAGTGGACAACGGATCGCCGCTGCTGAATCAAAAGCTGTTTTTACAATACTTTCAATCCCCACGTATGCAGCAGCATATTAAAAAGCTATGTATTGCGCTCCAGATTCGTAAGGAAACGATGGAGACCAGTCTCCGCGATTCCGGCTGGACATGGACCAGCCCGGCGGGAGGACTCAACCTGTGGCTCCAACTACCTTCTACGATACAACCTAATGAGCTGCTTGCCAAAAGTATACAAGAGTCCGTTTCCTTTGTCCCAGGCAATGTATTTGATCCCATCGGTGCAGAGGGTAAAACGCATATACGGTTGTCCTATTCTTACGCCAATGAGCTGCAAATTAAAGAAGGGATCTCCACACTTCTACGCATCAGTCGAACGATGTAAAGGTAAAACCATCGTTATTCTAACGGCAAACTCATACCTGTATGTGCCAAACTGATCCCTTCCAGCAGCCCGTAGTTGTGTGTGATATCCACATCATGGGACATATGTGTAAATACCGTGCTTCCGGGCTTCAGTCTTCCTACAAGTTCCTGAGCCTCCAGCATGTCATATACCGAGCGGGTGGTATACTCCGCTTCCTCATGGTAAAAGCTCGTCCCCAGCACGAGTAAATTCAGATTATGTAAAGGTAAAATTTCCGCCTCATTCAGTCCAATCGAATCCGAACAGTAGGCCCATGAGAAGCCGTCTTTTTCCAAACGATAAGCGTAAGCATATCCGTTCTTCCCGTGATTCACACGCCATCCCCGGATGTTCCATCCGCCAAGTTGGACTCCCTGATCGACCGGAATAAGATCCAGGTTTCCAGGAAGCCAGGAAAATTGACGCAAGATCGTGTCGATCACTTCCTGTGGAGCGAACAAGCGCCCTCTATTACCGGTCCAGCGACAGGCATCCGCCCATTCTGGCAATCCTCCAATATGATCAAAATGTGCATGTGTCACGAGGATCGTAGGGATAAAACGCAAACTGCGCAATTCTAACTGTCTACGCCAGTCGGGGCCACAATCAATCATAAAATCCTCTGTCTCGCTTTCGATCAGCACAGACGATCTCAACCTTACATTCGTTCCTATCGTGCGGGCCTCTGTGCACACGAGACAATCACAATATACACGCGGAACCCCCATTGCATCCCCTGTGCCAAGAAAAATAAGCCGATTCATGATTTAACTCCTATCTATCTGGGTGTTTTTACTCCTATTATAACGAACATATCAAGCCTGCGTAAATCACCCCAGCGACCAACGACAAAAGGAGCATGTCCAAAGCCGTAAAACAGGCCAGACACCCCCCTTATATGTGATCTTTTTATTTTCAAATAATAATAGGCATGGGGTCTTCCTTCAGTCGGTTTTCCACCATCCAGCTGGACTCCTCATTATATAGATAGGCCCGATGCACCAACACTCGCACCTGCTGACCAGGTTCCAGCGTAGACTTTTCCAATGAACGGTATGTCATGAGACGCTGATCCCCGACCTGGACTTCAACCATCCATTCACTCCCACGAAAATGTAAATGCTTCACAATGCCTTCCTCGGTTGCCGACAGGAGCGCAAATTCCTCACTCGGTCCGACATCAATGTACTCCGGACGAATCAAGGCACGTGTTCCCACTCCGGCAGCTTCCTCAAAGCCCTTGAGACTACTCGCCTGTTCAATCACCGTGGATTCCCCAATAAAGGAAGCTACAAACGGAGTCCCCGGTTTTTTATAAATATCCCAAGGCGTTCCCTTCTGCTCCAGCCGTCCTTGATTAATCACCATAATCTCATCCGCTACTTCAATCGCCTCGTCCTGATCATGGGTGACGAAAATGGAGGTAATACCTACCCGCTCAATCAACTCTCGCAACCAGGTGCGCAGCTCCTGACGAATCTTGGCGTCAATAGCCGCAAATGGCTCATCCAGCAGCAGTAGTTGAGGCTCCGGTGCCAAAGCACGCGCAAAAGCAACCCGCTGTCGCTGTCCACCTGACAACTGATGCGGATAACGATGCTCAAAGCCTTTGAGCCCCGTGAGTTCGACCAGCTCAGTGACCCTTTCCTTGATGCGGGCTTTGGAGCTTTTTTTCACTTTCAAACCAAAGGCAATATTGTCGTACACGCTCATATGCTTGAACAAAGCATAGTTTTGAAATACAAATCCGATTCCACGCTCCTGTGGTGTCAGCTCGTTTACCCTTTTTCCGTGAAAGCGGATCTCTCCTGCATCCGGTTGCTCCAGCCCCGCCAAAATGCGAAGAATGGAGGTTTTCCCTCCGCCGCTTGGACCGAGCAAACCAATAAGATGGCCCGTCTGAATATCAAAAGATACGTCCTTTACCGCATGAAAATTACCGAAATGCTTGTTTAATCCTCTTACTTCCACATGCATATCCGTACACTTCCTTTCCGCTTCTGGACCAGTTCAGGAACAGCAGCAGCCTTGCTTATCGCAAAGCACGCACCTCATTTGAAAACATTCAATTATTCCAATAAACTTACTTTGTTTTTCTTATGTGATACTTTATCAAAGGAAAGTAATTTTCGTCAACTCTATATATTATCTTAAGAATGAAAAGGGTAAAGTAATACATAGAAAGGAGATGGATTTATGTTGCATACTTTTGAATTATCCACTACACGGCGAGATGAAATGCGTGATATTACACGTGAGATTGCAGCACTCATCGAAAAAAGCGGGGTGCAGCAAGGAACAGCTCTAATTTATTGTCCCCACACGACAGCCGGCATCGCCATTAATGAAAATGCCGACCCAGATGTCAAACATGATGTCATTTTAAGGCTGGATGAGGTTTATCCCTGGGAACATCCCCAATATCGTCATATGGAGGGAAATACGGCATCCCACCTAAAATCCATTACAACAGGCCCATCACAAACAGTTATTATTCATGATGGAAAGCTGTTGCTTGGACGATGGCAGGGTCTTTATTTTTGTGAATTCGACGGCCCACGCAGACGCCAATACCATGTGAAAATTATGAAGGGCTGACGGAGGCATGCAAAAAAACAGACGATGATGTTCTCCCCCTGGATACATCATCGTCTGTTAAATTCTTAGTCGCTTTCGCAAAGTACCGTAATGATAAGTCACCGTCATGAAGTGCAAACACCCAAAAAAGCGCCCTACATGTTCATGGCTGAAGCGTATGAATGCAGGTACGCTCATAGGTGTCTGCACAGCAGCTTTACATGTGCTAAAGCAGCGGGCCTGATCTCTTCAAATGTTAAACCGTCCTGAATATAAAATGACACAAAGCCATGCATGGATAAAAACAGACTTTTCGGTACTCTTGAGCATTCTTCCTCCGAATGTCCCTGACCATTCAATTCCTGGCGAATCATAGACGCAAATAATTCTACACAACGGTTTTGCTCTGTCCGACAGTATGCAAAAAGCTCTTCATCGTGCATCATGAACATAATTTCGTACTGATATGGATTTTCCAAGCCAAAACGGATATATTCCAGCATCAGGTACTCCAATCTGCTCAAGCCATCATCAGGCGTGCCTGTTGCTGCTTGCAGTAGAATCCCACGCAATGTATTGAAATCTTCAATCACAATGGCGTAGAACAGTTCAGCCTTCTCTTTAAAATGATAGTATAACGAACCATGACTGTAACCCAGATGCTGGCCAATGCTGCGCATTGAAATCGCACGGTAGCCCTTGGTGATAAACAAGTGCCTGGCCGCTTCCAGAATCCGCCCTCTTGACAACTCCTGTTCTACTGCTCTTCTAGCCATATTATTTATTCCCCTTCAATAAAGTAAAGCTGCTCTCCCTCCGACACAAGCGATTGTCCCTGTGTCAAGTCGGTTATCCAGTTGCAGAAGGATTCCGCATCACCAGCCAGCGGCAGACAGGTTAAGGTAACTTTATCCGTAAACATCGTTTCTCCGGTACGGATGCTGCGATTACGTAATTCATTTTCCACTTTGCCCAACCAAGTATAATCCAATTCCACAAAAACTTCACGATGCAGCACACGTGTAATCGCATCCCCTGCCTCGATAGCTGCAACAGCACCATCTGAGTACGCGCGAATCAGTCCGCCTGCTCCCAGCAAAATCCCGCCAAAGTAACGGGTAACCACAATAGCGACATTTTTCAGTTTCTGATTGCGGATGACCTCCAAAATAGGCTTACCCGCCGTCCCGCTCGGTTCTCCGTCATCCGATTGCTTTTGGATTTCGTCTCTTTCCCCAATCATATAGGCCGAACAATTATGGGTGGCATTCCAATGCTCTTTTTTGATGCGCTCTATAAAAGCAACTGCTTCTTCCTCAGTTTGAACAGGCTGAATATGGCCGATAAAACGGGATTTTCGGATTACAATTTCCTTGTTGCCGGCACCGCGTACGGTTCGGTATTGTTCCAACATACACGTATAACCTTCCTTACTTCATTTTACAAGAAAGCAGTTCCCCGCTTCTGGCAGCTGGCGAACTGCTTTCCTGTACTTAATTGATGCTATACACTATAACGCTTCAGACCGAAAGCCTGTTTCGAATTAGAAATTATAGTTCCCTTATTCAGACAATCTCGCTTCAAGCTCAGCTTTTTCTTTTTCGAAGCCCGGTTTGCCGAGCAGCGCAAACATGTTCTTTTTGTAAGCTTCTACGCCCGGTTGATCGAACGGATTTACGCCCAACAGGTAGCCGCTGATACCGCAAGCCTTTTCGAAGAAATAAGCAAGGTAGCCAAAGGAGTAAGGGCTCAAGTCAGGAATATTTACAATCAGGTTTGGTACTTGTCCGTCTGTGTGAGCCAGCAATGTACCTTGGAATGCTTTTTTGTTTACAAAATCCACTGTTTTGCCTGCCAGGAAATTCAGTCCATCCAGATCATCCTCATCTGCTTCGATGGTGATGTGACTAGGTACATTTTCTACTTGGATTACCGTTTCGAAAATGTTACGGCTGCCTTCCTGAATAAATTGTCCCATAGAGTGCAGGTCTGTCGAGAAGTCAACAGAAGCTGGATAAATACCTTTATAATCCTTGCCTTCGCTTTCTCCATACAGCTGTTTCCACCACTCGGATACGAAATGCAAAGACGGCTCATAGTTTACGAGAATTTCAATTGCTTTACCTTTGCGGTACAAAGCGTTACGAACGGCTGCATATTGGTAAGCCTCGTTCTCAGCTACATTCGGGTTGCTGTATTCTTTGGAAGCGTCTGCTGCACCTTGCATCATTTCTTCGATGTTGATGCCTGCTGTAGCAATCGGCAACAAGCCTACTGCTGTCAGCACGGAGTAACGGCCACCCACATCATCAGGAATAATGAAGGATTCATAGCCTTCCTCGTTAGCGAGCTTTTTCAGAGCGCCACGTTCTTTATCCGTTGTAGCGTAAATACGTTTGCGCGCTTCTTCTTTACCATATTTTTTCTCCAGAGCCGCACGGAATACGCGGAAAGCGATAGCTGGCTCGGTTGTTGTACCTGATTTGGAGATGACATTCACAGAGAAGTCTTTTCCTTCAATCAGTTCCAACAGATGATTCACATATGTAGAGCTGATGTTGTTGCCTGCAAAATAGATAGCTGGACCCTTGCGTTGGTCTTTAGGCAGCGCATTGTAGAAAGAATGCGACAGCATTTCAATCGCAGCACGTGCTCCAAGGTAAGAACCGCCAATACCGATTACAATCAATACCTCGGAATCGCTTTGAATTTTAGCAGCAGCCTTTTGGATGCGCGCAAATTCTTCTTTATCATAATTGGTAGGCAGGTCAATCCAACCCAAGAAATCGGAACCTACACCTGTTTGATTGTGCAGTTGCTCATGAGCCAACTTGATGGGCTCTGCAAAATAATCAATTTCGTGCTGCCCTACAAAGGAGAGCGCTTTAGTGTAATCAAAAATAACTTTTTTAGACATGTTTGGAACCTCCTGTTTGGTATTACTAAGACCATGAATACGAACATAAGGACTTAGGAATAGGATACTTTAATTTGCTGAGCCTGACAAGCTTGCGTTACGTGTGTGTCCTGTGCCCTGACAGACCCTGCTGTAGATAGGGTAGCATGCCCATGCTACAATGAACTGAGAGCAATCTGTTTCAATATTCAATTCAAGCCGAACTCGCATCTGCATCGGACGGCAACTTCCAACAAGAAAGGTGATTAGCAATGAAAAACATCGGATTTATCGGACTGGGCACGATGGGCGCCCCGATGGCATCCAATCTGCTAAAGCAGGGATTCGGAGTCACAGTTTATAATCGTACCGCTTCGCGCTGCGAGCCCTTGGTAGAGCAAGGCGCATGTGCAGCTTCAACCCCTCGTGAAGCGGCCGAAGGGCAGCACCTGGTCATTACCATGGTCAGCGATGATCAATCAATACGTGACGTGTATTACGGTCAGGACGGTGTGTTTGCTGGTCTTACGGCTGGTATGACCGTGATGGACAACAGCACAATTTCACCTGAGCTGGTCAAACAATTGGCCGTCGAAGCGGACAAGCTGGGCTGCTCCTTCATTGATGCCCCCGTAACAGGCAGCAAGCCTGCCGCTGTAGATGGAACACTCGTGTTCATGGTCGGCGGTCATGCAGAAGCGATTGCGGCGCAATCAGATGTTTTTGATACCTTGGGCAAAAAGGTGCTCCATATGGGACCAAATGGTAGCGGGGCCGTGGCCAAGCTCGCTCACAATACGATGGTCGGTATAAATAACCTCGCTCTGGCTGAAGGCTTTGCCATCGCAGCTAAATCCGGCATTCCAGCAGACAGCTTCCTAGAATTGGTACAGCTCGGATCGGCAGGTAGCAAGGCCGCTGACCTGAAAGGGCGCAAAATCATCGAGCATGATTTTAGCAACCAATTCTCACTTGCCCTGATGCTCAAGGATTTGAAGCTCGCTGCCTCACTAACAGACAGCCTGTCCATCCCTACGCCTATGTTGTCCATTGCCAAAAGCTTGTTTCAAGCCGGACAAACACAAGGCTATGGCGACGAGGATCTATCTGCTGTTGTAAAGACATACGAAGCATGGATTGGCCGCACCATTGGTGGTCAGCCTATTGAGTAAGCTGTACTTTTCTTTATAACCATGCTGCTGTGTGTTTGTATTTATAACACAGCTTTAGGATAAGAACACTCGGCTTGTAGCTTGAGTGCTCTTATCCTTTTCAGCTCATTATTCCGGATAAGAACAGCAATAATCCGTTACACTTCGTACTTCCAGCTTGAAGGAAGACTTCGCAGGTACATGGAAGGTCGATGTGCCATGTATCTCCAGCCATTCCTCAGTACCTGGAAGCATCACTCTCAGGTCCCCTGCCAAAATCTCCATAATCTCACGGGAATCCGTACCGAACTCGTATGTTCCCGGCAACATAATCCCCAGTGTTACCTTACTACCATCACCTAGGATAACTGTGCGGCTTGTAACCTGACCATCGTAATAAACATTTGCTTTTTTAACTACGCTTACTCCATCGAACTGTGTCATTCGTTATCCCCTCATCTGCTCTCAATGGTGAATGAATATGGTGCATCATAACATAATTTGGATTCGAGCTTCAGTATGAAAATACACACTGTATCTGCGTACTCTATCCACTGATAATTCAAAGACATTTTATCGCAAAAAACAAATGTATGAAACAAACAGCCGTAAGCCTTACTCAGGTTACGACTGTTTGTGATACATGGATTGCCACAGCAGGTAAGTCGTTTGCCAGCAATACACGATCATTGCTTTATGGACAAACTCTTCCTAATTACTGATGCTCCAATGTTTTATTTCAACAATGCTTTGACACGGCTAACAACATTCTCTACTGTAAAGCCGTATTCCTTAATTACACGGTCACCAGGTGCGGATGCGCCAAATGTGCTGATACCGAGAATGTCGCCTTGGTCGCCAACATATTTTTCCCATCCCAGTGGATACGCCATTTCTACAGCCAAACGAGCTTTAACTTCAGGCAGCAGAACGGAATCTTTGTAAGCTTTGTCTTGTTTTTCGAACAGATCCCAGCTTGGGAAGCTGATAACGCGTACTTGAATACCTTCTTCTGCCAGTGCTTCCTGTGCTTTAACAGCCAGTTGTACTTCGGAGCCTGTAGCCAGAATTTGAGCAACCGGTTTGCCGTCTGCTGCATCTGCAACCACATAAGCACCGCGTTTGATACCTTCGCGTGCATGCTCAGCAGTAGCAGCCAGGATTGGCAGGTTTTGACGAGTCAATACCAGTGCAACCGGGTTTTTCTTGTTTTCCAGCGTGTAAGCCCAAGCAGCAGAAGTTTCATTACCATCAGCCGGACGAATGACCGTCAGGTTCGGGATAATACGCAGAGAAGCCAATTGTTCGATCGGCTCATGAGTCGGGCCATCTTCACCAACAGCAATACTGTCGTGAGTCAGAACGTAGGTTACAGGCAATCCCATCAGAGCTGCCAGACGAACGGCTGGACGCAGATAATCTGTAAATACGAAGAATGTACCGCCGAATACTTTTACACCTTGGTGCAACGCCATACCGTTCATCGCAGCAGCCATACCGAACTCGCGGATACCGAAGTAAATATTACGGCCAGCGTAGTCTTCTGGCGTAAAGTTCGTCAGGTTGTTCAAGTGTGTCATTGTGGAGCTTTCCAAGTCAGCAGATCCGCCTGTCAGGAAAGGAACGTTTGGAGCCAATCCGTTCAGTGCATTCCCAGAAGCTACACGAGTTGAAACCGCTTTGTCTTCTGTAGAGTATTTCGGAAGGTCACGATCCCAACCTTCTGGAAGATCGCCGTTTACAGCAGTTTCAAACTGAGCTGCCAAATCAGGGTGAGCCGCTTTGTATTTCGCAAATTGTTCATCCCATGCTTTGTTAGCTGCGATACCGCGCTCTTTTACTTTAGCAAAGTGCTCGCGAACCTCTTGTGGTACATGGAAATCCTCTTCGTATACCCATTTGTAGAATTCTTTAGTCAGTTTAGCTTCTTCTGATCCCAGCGGGGAACCATGAGTACCACCGTGTCCGCCTTTACCTTGTTTGTTCGGGCTTCCGTAACCAATGACTGTTTTTACTTCAATCAATGTAGGACGTGTCGAATCGGCTTGTGCTTCTTCAATTGCTTTTTGGATCGCTGGAAGATCATTTCCATCTTCTACGCGCAGCACTTGCCAGTTGTATGCTTCAAAGCGTTTGGCAACACTTTCGGAAGAGGACAGATTAAGCTTGCCATCCAGTGTAATATCATTGGAATCGAACAATACGATCAGCTTACCCAGTTGAAGGCGACCAGCCAACGAAGCGGCTTCATGCGAAATACCTTCCATTAGATCGCCATCGCCGCAAATAGCATATGTGAAGTGATCCACAACTTTAAAGTCATCTTTATTATATGTTGCACCCAGTTGTGCTTCTGCCATAGCCATACCTACGGACATTGCCAAGCCTTGTCCCAGAGGTCCAGTTGTAGCATCTACACCAGCAGTGTGTCCAAACTCAGGGTGACCCGGTGTAAGGCTGCCCCATTGACGGAATTGCTTCAGCTCTTCCATAGGTAGATCATATCCGCTCAGGTGAAGAAGGCTGTATAGCAACATAGAACCGTGTCCTGCAGACAGTACAAAACGGTCACGGTTCACCCATGTTGGGTGATTTGGGTTATGGTTCATTGTTTTAGCAAAAAGTTGGTAGCCCATTGGCGCGGAGCCCATCGGCATACCAGGGTGTCCCGAATTCGCTTTCTCGATGGCATCAATTGCCAACGTACGGATCGTTGTGATGGACAAATTGTCAATGGTGGAGTTTTCATCCTTTTGAATCGCTTGATTCTGGTCAGTCATGGTTTGCCTCCTCATATTGTATAAAGTATGTCAATTGCATTCCGTCATACTCTCCAATGCTCCCGTCCGATATAGAAACAGGGCTATCGAAGTGAGTGAATCTGCTTGAATGTTTCAATATGACTTATACATTCTTAAGTATTGTACCATTTGCCGTGAAAGTTTGCCAGATCGTTTATAAAGATGATTGTCGAAATGGTCGAATTGTAGTACAGCCCTCATATCAATATACCCGTTATGTATTAACATCATTTAAAAAATAAAGAAATCGCAAAAAAATTTTTATAGGTTCCAGATATAATGCAAATACCTACCCCACACAAAAAAACAAAGCCCATTATGCACTGGGCTTTGTTTAATCTGACATGTAAACTCACAAGTTTTCATGAATTTGAAATTGTTAAGTTCAATTAAAAACGACCGTTTTGTTCTCATGAACCAATATACGATCCTCTGTATGCCACTTCACGGCTCTTGCCAACACGACCCGTTCAATCGTGCGACCGATCCGTTTTAGCTCATTTACATCATCTCCGTGGCTCACCCGCTGCACGTCCTGCTCAATGATCGGACCACCGTCCAATTCTTCGGTTACATAATGCGCAGTAGCACCAATAATTTTCACACCGCGATTATAAGCTTGGGCATACGGCTTGCCACCCACGAATGCAGGTAAAAAGGAATGATGGATATTGATAATCCGGTTGCGGTAATGCTCAATAAACTTAGGCGAAATAATCTGCATATACCGGGCCAAAATGATCACGTCAATCTCTTCGCCAATGACCTCTAGCTGACGACGCTCTGCCTCTGGCTTCGTGTCGGCTGTCACTGGTATATGGTGATACGGAATGCCAAAGGATTCCACATACTCCTTCATATCCGGATGATTACTAACCACCAGTGAAATATCCGCATCCAGGTCCCCTGCCTGCCACTGCCACAGCAATTCTACCAAACAGTGATCTTCTTTGGAAACGAAAATAGCCAATTTTTTCTTGCGGCTGACCGCAGAAATCGTCCACTCCATACGGAATTGCTCGGCAACAGCGACAAAGTCCTGTTCCAATTGCGACTGAGCTGCACTCAAATTAGGCAAATCAAATTCAATCCGCATAAAAAACATACCGCCGGACGGGTCCATTGTATATTGGTCAGATTGGACGATATTGGCCCCATGCTCGTACAAAAAGCGGGACACGGTCGCTACAATACCTGGCCCATCTGGACAAGATACAAGCATGCGCGCACGGTTTTCATGTGTAGATACAGTGCTGTTTGGCTGATGTTTTACGTGAATTTCCATGTAGCTATTAGTCCCCCTTATCTTATACTGTCACAGGCAGATGACTACCGGCAAACCAGGCAATCAACCGTTGATTAATGTGTTCTTCGCTCATCTCTGGAAAGAGTGCTGCTTCCATTATCATGTCATACAGACGCTCCAGCGGCTCACGTGGATCTGCTTTTCTTGCTTTAGCATCATTTTTCAGCAGAGTCCAGGTATCCAGTACAAATTCACGGACATCCACATCCTGTTTTTTGAAAAACGAATGCAACTGTTCCACCTGACTCAAAAACTCATCTCCAAAGCGTTCCTTTACATTTCCGCGAAGCAAGGCAATCTCAACCTCATACATTGGTCGTTGAGTTTTGGCTTCTTTCCCGATCCACGGCGTCTCCAAAATAAACGGACGTCCCTGAAGTGCTTCATGATGTACCACGTTATGAATAGTCTGATAACCAATCCAACCCGATCCAATCGGCGTATGGCGGTCTTTATGAGCGCCAACCGGGTTTTTGCTGTCATTAATGTGAACAACTGCGATGCGATCCAAGCCGACAATACGGTCAAATTGCTCCAGTACACCGTCCAAATCATTGACAATGTCATAACCCGCATCATGAATGTGACAAGTATCCATACAAACCGTTAGACGCTCGTTGCGCTCTACTTTATCTATAATGGAGGCAATTTCCTCAAAGCTACGACCCATTTCTGTGCCCTTGCCTGCCATCGTTTCAAGTGCAATATTGACATCTGTCTCCTTCACACCGTTCAGTACCTCGTTCAAACCATCAGCAATGCGTCCAATTCCGTACTCTGCATCTTTATCTGTAAAAGCCCCCGGATGCAGCACGATATTTTTCACACCAATCGCATGTGTGCGCCGAATTTCCTCCTGTAGAAAACTGACTGCAAGCTCATAGGTATTTTCTTTGTAGGAACCGAGATTGATGATATATGGAGCATGCACCACGATATCTTCCATTCCCTTTTCCGCCATTAGCTGCTTGCCTTCCTCCAAATACATGGACTCCATCGGCTTACGGCGCGTGTTTTGAGGTGCCCCCGTGTATATCATAAACGAGCTGGACCCGTAAGAAGACGCTTCTTTTGTAGCGCTGAGCAGACCCTTGTCCGAGAAGGACACATGAGAACCAATTTTCAGCATGATTTTGATTCATCCCCCTATCCTGTTATGCTTGTCTTATTTTAATTTAATCATTTTAACGTGATTATTGAAATCAAACAACATAGCGTTTATGGCAACTTTTTTAAATGACTCCCTTTATGAAACATACAGGCATAGCACACATCAGAGTAGATGTTATTGAAATGTAGGTAGAATAAAGCGTGAATGGACCTTCTTAGCGTACACAGATATGTTCAATATGAAGCTTTTGTATCAAAAAGGGTTATATTTTATAACAGAACTATTTTTTCGAATTGGAAGGAGAACTGACTCCATGAACATCATCGTATGCGGAGGAACTGGATTGGTGGGGAGTGCGCTGGTCAAAAGCTTGCTAGTTGACGGATATACGGTGAAAGTCATTACCCGCAAGCCGCTGGTTGGACACGAAGCGAGCCCCCGCTTGCAGTATATGAGCTGGAACGAATTAAAACAAAAGCCTGAATTACTAGAAGGTACAGATGCGGTCGTTAATTTAGCAGGTGAGACGCTGAATCAGCGCTGGACGGACAAGTCCAAACAAAGAATTCTTCAATCACGACTGCTTTCCGTTGCCCGGTTGGCTCAAGCGTTGAATGCTCTGCAAAAAAAACCGAAAGTTATCATTCAGGCTTCGGCTGTTGCCGCCTATGGTACCTCCTTGACCGAAACATTTGACGAAAAAAGTCCGCGCCGTTCGGAAGATTTTCTGTCTCAGGTGGTTGAGCAATGGGAGGAAGCTGCCAATGCCTACCCTGCAGATGTCCGTCTAATTAAGTTACGCATCAGCCTAGTGCTGGACAGAAAAAAAGGAGCATTCTCACTCATGAAGATGCCTTACGTCTTCGGATTCGGTGGAAAAATAGGGAGCGGCCATCAATGGATAAGTTGGATTCATATTGCCGATATCGTTCGTCTGATCTCGTATTGCATTCATACACCAGAGATTTCCGGGGCAGTGAACGCTTCATCACCACACCCTATGACGAACGACCAATTTGGGAAAACAGTAGCTAAGGTATATCGTCGTCCACACTGGTTTCCCGTTCCTGGCTTTCTAGTTCAAAAGCTATTGGGTGAGATGAGTACGCTTGTATTAGACGGCCAAAAGGTAATACCGCGTAAAGCGCTGGAGCACGGATTTAAGTTTAAGTATTCTTCACTGAAGGAGGCGCTAGAGGAACTTCATTCTCCTCACAAGCAGCGTTGAATTAAAAAATGAACTCTATGGAGGATAGATAATATCTTTGTATCTCTACCAGCTTAGGGTTCATTTTTGATTTAGACATAATTTATCAATTAAACTTGAGATCTTTGAGTTGCCTTGCTTCAGGCCTATGAATAATCTTCTATTTATAAAAAAGAAGCCCAGAATATAACAGGCCTCTTCTTAACATATATCCATTTAACGTTTACTCAAGATGCATTAGAGGATTTAAAAGAGTCCAATCGATAAGTATAAGAGACTCCAGCGATTTTAAAAGTGTCTCCATCCTGCATGGTATACTCCTTATAAGGCACCATAGGCTCTCCATTCAGCACAGTTCCGTTCGTCGAGGATAAATCCTTTACAATGTGGCTTTGCCCTCCTGTAACTATACAAATCTCAATATGAGAACGAGAAACTCCATCCGTATGCTCTACAAACTGGACCAATTGCGGATCTCTACCGATGATAAAGCTGCCTCCAACGAATTGGTCGGGCTGCAACCGTATGCGCTCGGTTTCTCCACTCCCAGGTAACTTACGATCCAAGCAAGCAATTGGCGAGTGCTGAACAGTTGGACTCTGTATGTCTTGATCTGGACGAAGCAGCACGGTTTCCTGCTTGGATACCGTATTGAGTAGCTCCGTTACCCCGGACAAGGACTTATAATAAGCCTCGCTGGTATCGCTGTCGTCCAATTCATTTCCCGGCGCGGAACCTTTCCTCGAAGGCTCGTGCAAGTCATAATTTGTACTTACTTTCCCTCTATCCTCCGTCGTTCGGCTTCCCATGCTTTTAGGTTCTAAGTCTGGAAAAGTCCAACGCCAGCTCTCCTGTGCTTGATCACTTGAATCAGTTGATGGCTTGTCTTGATGATGGCGTCCCGCTACAAACCCAGTCAGCTTATCTACCTGATAACGGTCATTTTTTCGTTGTGCGGGAGGAGTAGTTCCTAACCATTCCGAATCCAATACAGGTACTGCTTCACTATAAAAATGAGATGAAGCTCGATTGCGCTCTAATTTCCCCGTCCAGCTTATATAAGCAACAGCGACAAGTACCGAAGTCAGCACAATTGAAATAAGCAAGGACACCGTCTCAGGATGATCCAAATAAATATAACGCCAAACAATGGCCGAAGCGAGCAGACATCCGAGAGCAATGTATGTTTTATATTTTTGTAATTTAGGCTCCGCCTGTTCATCTTCCATTTCGTTGTCGGCTCCTAACTCGACATTCTCCTCTGATTTTGTGGACTGCTTGAGTCGATTGACTCGCTTAAGCTCCTGAATTTCCTGCAGAGTCTCCCGATGTTCTTGCCCGTACGTTCTTCCTCCACGATCTGTATCGTTACCCTGTATGGTATGAGAGGAATGAACAGATGATCTACCTTTATCCTGACCGCCGACGCTCTGTTCACTGGCCGTCATCCCTTGCAACAGTAGTTCCTTCAACGCGCCCAACTCAAATTCATTTCTCTCGCATAGATCGAGTATGCGCTGTATAGATTCTCCCTGAGGGTGAGCCACACGAGTCATCAAGCGAATAACCATCTGTTTAAAATAACTACCTGTTTGTTCCGTATACTGTACACTGCACAAAGGAACATAGGTCAAACTGACTCTTTCCCTTGTACCTAAACCGCTTATAAAAATGTAATCCTCGTGCAAAATAAACTGGCGGATATTTAACATATATTGTGGGCTACGATGAAGAGCATCTACTATTTCAAAAAGAATCCGGTAGAAATCAGAAATCGACACATTCCCACCTTTCCATACTTGGGAAAGCATACGTCGCCCCGAAATATCGTAATGTAACTCGATCTGAAAATCGACTTCTTTGATTCTAAGTTCCAGTAGACCGGGAATCCGATTGCCAGTCATCATTCGGGTCTGTACAGAATTTAAATCATCGGTCTTGAGCCCGCCTTCCTTGTTTAGTATCATAAACGTTCCGCCATTACGAACAAAATCCCTACTTAAACCAAACAATTCATGACCTCCTTACAAATTCTTATTCCCTGAGGTAGCATGATCTCACGAATCGGACACGTCATGACAAGAAGTAAAGATAAGCACTGACCGCTCCCGGAATAACTGCTGTCATAAAAGGAAACCTGAGGTGTGCTTCTCTCCCGCTTGTCAGCGCTTTGCCGCTGCGAAACAGGAAAAATCCTCCCAAATTAAACGCCACGCGTCGCAATCTCATGATGGTTTCTCTCCTCCATAGCAAAATCCCTATACCAATAATGCCTGCAAAAAAAATCGAATATAGAGCCGATTGCCATGCAAAAGCAGCTCCTGTCCAGGCTCCAATTAAGCCGAACAGCTTTACATCTCCTGCACCAATTGCTCCCATCCAGTACAAAATCAGCATGAATCCAAAGCCGGTGCCAAGACCAGCAATAGCAAATAAAAAACCGTGCCAACCTCCGAACAGAGTATTGAACAGCAAGCCTACCGCTATGCCGGGCAATGTAAGCTTATTAGGTATTTTCATGCTTCGTAAATCTGTCACTAGCGCGATCGCCAGCAGAACTCCGCACACAATATACATCCACGTCAATGCGATCTTCCCCCTTATAACAATGAAAATTAACAGGCCTGCTAAATCATTTTTCATTGTAGTTATCTCTATATATCTATATCTAGCCTATCCATCAGTTGTCTTCTGCACAGAAAACGGAACCTCAATACGTTGGCCATCCTCCGTTTCAATTACAAAGCTCCATTGACCTGGTGTTGTGTTTGTTCCCACAAACCAGTTCCATTCAACAATCCCGTCTGCATCGGCCGAGGTCCAGCCCAAGTGCTGAGCTGTGCTTTCACCTGACTTATAGAGTACAGAAAGGGCAGCATTCGTCCCAGGTTCAACCTTGGCCTTGATCAAATTGTATACACCCTTCACAGCAGGTTCAGGCTTGACGAGCAACTGTATGGAATGCTGCGCATCCTTCTCCCCTGTTGCATCACCTGTACCTGCTCCCTCTCCTGTATCACCAATCCAAAGACGTTCCTCAGCTGCCGCTTGGAGCACAATGTTGCGATACAAAAAGGGAACCTTCATCGGCAGTTCATACGATAGCTCTACTCTAAAATAAGGGTCCTTAGTTTCTGTAAGAGAGGGTACATGTACGCTCGTTATGTGAATACGGTCATACTCCAGAATACTTTTCTCCATAAAAGGCTTTAGCATCGGCTTCAGAACAGGATCAAGTGCAGCCTCCGTCAAGCGTCCCTGTAACTCCTCCAGCGGCTTTTTGCCGCCTTGAATAGCAGTTTCTACCCAATCACCGATTGGAGGTGGCAGTTGGGCAGCGAATTGGCTTGCATATTCACTCACAGATAACTTAGGAAGTTCATCTAGCGGTTTGTGGACTGCATCTATTTTAGCGGACGCCGCCTCCACGGCTAGAGACACTGGGTAGATTTTAGCCGAAACCTGCTTAACTGTTTCTGAAGCAGTAGTCTGCAAAGCTGTGGAGACCAGTGTCATTTGGACCATATAAATGAGAAAAATAATAAAAAACAAAAACAATGGCAGCACCAATGACGCTTCTAAAACAATACTTCCTTGTTCACGCTGCTTCTGTCCACACACCTGTTGTAGATACTGATTAGTAGGAAAAATGCGCTGTTTTCGTGACATAGTACACACTTCCCTTAATACTCTCGCCTTCTTTGGAGGCGGTTCCGAGCATCTTCATTACTCCAGGTAGAAACCACAGCCTCATCCCATTCTTGACCTCACCCTTTGCATACGTCCGTCGCTCAGCGGGATTGACATCTGTATTCAAGCGAATCAAAGCAAGCATACGAGACATTTTTCGTTCATTATTGCTATGAAGCATCAGGAACAATCGCAAATGATCCTTGTAAGTCATTCGAAATTTCAGAAAGTCAGACAAAGGCACATCCCCTTTTTGTGCCAGCATGATCATATCTTCAATCGCCTTCTCTACTCCATATAACAAAGCTGCCGCCAAAACGACCAACGGGTTACCCTTTGAACTGTTTTTGACCAGTCCCTCCATCGTTCGAATGGCAAGCCTCATAGCAAAAATTTCCGCATAGGCAGATGCCAGGTTACCTGTCGGATTATGAAACCCATACAAAATGTACTCAACTTCCTGATTATTCACCTCCAACTGGTCCCCTAAAATCTGTGCAGCATTACCCACATTTCCACCTGATCCAGCCAAATTGCCAAATCGGCTGAAATCCACATGATGGAAGTAAGAAAGCACATATTCATTCTGGTAAAACTCGTCTCCCAGTTGAGTCAGTAAGTTGGATGCCGCCTCGTATAGACCATCCATACTATCCATGGAATCCCCCGCTGCATCATAGGTGTCATAGGACAAATCAGCGGATACAGATGGACTGGATGAAGACTGATTAAAAGAAATACTTTCATTGTAATACTGCTCCACCACTCGGAATTGCTCAGCACTTTGTTTACCTTTAGAAAGAACCTCAATGATCCGATAAGCTTGCTTGAGCTTGTTTTTCGCCTCTTTTTCCATTTTCTTGCGTTCTTTGTCCGGTCCGCGTCGCGTATCCATCGTTCTAGCCTCACCATCGAGAACATTGGCGGGTCCCGCCCAAGCATACGTATTTAAGTATCTATCTATCTCCTTGAGCGTTGAAGCAACTTCTTGCTTGAGCATGTCTGCATTCAAAAATGGATCTGTATAGAAAGATAGCGTACGCATCATACTCGTTACTCTATTGTTAGCAGCATTTATTGCAGTCCGTTGCTTTTCGATTTCTGCTTCCCATTGCTCAAATTCATTGTTCGGAACCAACAAATCCTCTGCCCTTTGCCGGGCACTGCCTACAGACGGATCGGCGTTGGAGCCTGCTCCGCTTGGGGGGGGGGCTGCGGAAACCTCGTCATAACCTGCATTGGCCGCTCTCTGTTTATATTGGACAATGACTTTGCGCATTTCTTCATTAATTTGCCGAGCTTCATTCAAAGGTTCCTTGGCTTCCAGAAGCAGCTTATCATGCTCCTCTCCAGTCTGAACCATGACCTGTCGCAGGCGATCCAGCGCTATCCTTGCCCTTCTTGCATATTTCTCCATCTGCATGATTTTAACATCGTCCACACTCTTCTTGTTGTCCTCATATACATGCACGTAATGCTTATATTGAGCAGCAATGTCGGCTACAACTTCAAGTGGGTCCCATATATACTGATTGGGCATATATGTCCCACTCTGTTTAATAATCCGTTTGCGAACCTCTTCCATATAAGCTCCTGCCTTACGCTGTTTCTCCAGCATGTCATCCAGTTTGGCCTCTCGTCTGTCGTACAGCTTTTGCAGCCGTTTCAGTAAATCTACCGTGTGTGAAGCCTCCTTCATATTTTGAGAGAGCGGCTTTAGCTTTTCTAGCACTTCCATCGTAAAATCGACAGGTGCTTTATACTTCATCTCTTCACGGATTTGCTCGTTAAATATGGCATATTTACCAAGCTCCCTTTCCATTTGCAGTGAACTGGAATCCAGCTTCATATTCATTAGCGGCAGCGTTTCCGCGCGCGCCGTACGCCGTGTACTGTCATTCAGCACTTTGACTATTATTTGTTCTCCGCCACCTTCACCATAAGCAAACAAACCGTATTCCTGCTGTAATGCCGGGTCATAAGCAGACATCACTGACCGAACCGCCGCATGGGTCAGCCGTTCAGTCTGTACATGCAGCGCAGCAATTCTCGCATAATCAATAAATACAGCAATAAAACCAAACATGACCGCCAAAATCAGAATGAGGAAAACCGTGACAGCCCCTGATTCCCTGTCCTTTGTATTACGTCCCTTACCAAACACCCGCTTCCTCCTTTCCAGTTACATTCCCGTTACCTACTCCTTACTGACCGTTTTGCCCATATTGCATCAATACTTTCCCTACAATTGCCGGATCTACCTTTTCACCTGAGCCTCTCCCCATAAACTTCGCACCATAATAACGGACCAATTCCACTGTACGAATCCATTCCACAGGTTCCACCACACCCGAGCTCATTTTTCCTTGTAAATCTGTATGATCTAAAAACTGATTCAACAAAGGTACCTCCACGATTTTATTTAGCTCAGTGATCACCTTACGGTGAATCATACTGTTCTCATATGTCATCTGCCCATGCATGCCCACAGGCATTCTATTTTCTGCATTGGACAACTTCTGAGCAGGTAACGAGCCTCCTTCATTGCCGCCCGGTACCTGTACAGTTTCCTGATTATTGGCTCCGGCCCAGCCAAACAGGGCGCCTAACATAACATCATCCTTCAAGCGCCAATAGAGAGAATCCCGTTGCCCTTGCGCAAATGCTCCCGTACGTGGGTCCTTAAAGCTGTTATCCCAACTGTAAGCGGCTCTTTCCGAAGCAGTAGAAGCAACCTGCACCAATATAGATTTTTGATATATATACAGGCAAAAAAATAACATTATAAAAATGACCAACAGCAGAATGGGAAAGACGAGGGAAGCCTCCAAGGAGAAGCTCCCGTCCTCTTTTTGTACCAATTTGCGCAGCATTATGAATCCATAAAGTCGTTACTTTTTTTATCTGCCTTTTTCAACAGCCCTTCTACAATTTTCTTAATCTGATCTTTAAAGATAATCGCCACCGCAATCAGAATCGCAATGATCAAGATCATTTCTAACGTCCCCAAACCATCCTCATTCTTGTACAATTTACGAATACTACCTGCTACAATTGTCATCATCATTTTATTCCTCCTACATATTCATCATCATTAAAGCCGGAGCACCCACCAGCACAATGACCGTTAGCAAAATTAGTGCCATCGGGAAGACTAACTTTGAAGAAGCCTGTTCCCCTCTTGTGCGGCTAATTGAAGTCCGCTTGCTCCATAACGTCTGAGATAACTCACGTAAAGCCATTACAAAATCGCTCCCACCACGCCTCATATTCAATAAAACTGTCGTTGTAAATATCGTCACTTCTTGAATACCACAACGTTTGCTCAGATGTTCAAATGCCTGTTGAAAGGAATAGCCACTTTCCCATTCCCCCACTGTCTGCCGCAATTCCCGATACAATGGATGTACCGTATCCGCCCCTTTACGTTCCACGCAATGAAGCAAAGCCCGTTGTACCGTCTCTCCCGCACCAACTAGAAGCATCATTTTACTCAATAATTCAGGCAATTCCATTAAGATTTGCTGATCCCGCTTCTGTACTTTCCCGTGTAAATCCTTGACCAGCGCAACTGGCACCAGAATACCGAGCCCCAAGCCAAGCACCAGCCCAGTCGCTTCCCCGCCCATCATAAGCGATATTAAAGCTCCACCAGCAGCCACCATATATCCGTAACCCAACATTTCTGCCAGAAAAAGCATCGTTTTTTCTCCGCTGTGGCGCATACCATACAGCTTCTGTATCGAACGCTGTAGCTTGAACATCAGCAAAGGCAGCCTATGAGTGGCACGTGAAACATGAAGCATGTGTACAAAAGGCACCGAAAGTTTTTGCAGCCGCATTCCTTCCAGTTTCATATGGCGAAAATGTGCATACTTAGCAGCGTACATTTGGTTCAGCACCACCCAACCTCCCACTTGCAGAACCAGCATGACCAGACAAACCAACATCACCACACCCATCACTCCTTACACCTCAATCTTCATAATGTGGTTGATCCACACGAGACAACCACCAAGCACCAGAAGACAAAAGGTTGATAAAATCCTACCTGTACCGCTGTATAACGGCATCATGTAGTCTCCCGCTGTCACTGTCATAAACAAAACAAACAAAAAAGGTGCTGCAAACATAACCCTTGATTCAAAGCGCTTCTGCGCAATCATTACACCGATCTCCTGCTGAATTTCCAGCTTCTCCCCAATGACACTTGAAGCCCGTCGTACGACTTCCACCAGATCACCTCCGGTTCGTTTGCAAGCCGCAAATACGTCCGCAAAATTCGTAATATCCTCCATCTGGGCCCGACGAGCCAAATCCTGCAAAGCAGCCTCTACAGGCTGTCCGATTTCAAGGCAGGCTGTAATAATGTTAAATTCAAAAATCAGATCGTGATCTCCATCTGGACTAAGCAACCTCAAATCCTCTACAGCCTCACGAAACCCATTCTCCACCGACCTTCCCGCTGAAAGAGAAGAAGAAAGCGAGTATAAAGCCTGCTTGAATTGAATGCTTAAAGCAGACCTACGTCGTTGCAGCAAAAACTTTCTAAAATAACGAGGCATCACCACAGCTCCAGCAGCACACAGCAACGATAATATCCATTGGTGATAAAATAGATATCCGATCATCGCGAACAACACTCCACTAAAGAGAATGCACATACTTTTTTGTACAGTCGATAAGGTATACACCGTATAATTCGGCAGAGAAGGGACCTCACGCGACACTTGCTTGCCAGTCGCCTTTTCTGTTCTCATGCCGATACTCCTTCTCTGTGCCAGCTTTCCGGCTTGATTCCGGCCATTTGCAGCTTCAATGTATGTTGCAGCCCCACACCACAACGCTCCAGTTCCCCTACGATTTGTCCTTTACTTTCTCCGCGTTCCTGGAAGCGATAAAGGGGATTCAATCTTACCTCACCATTCTCAAAGCCAATCACTTCGCTAATTTCCAGCACCCTTCTGGATTTGTCACGTAGTCGTGACAGATGAACGAATATATCAATGGCCGAGCTGATCTGTTGCCGTACTACTCCAAGCGGAAGCTCTGCTCCTCCGAGTACCATCGTTTCCAGCCGGCTGACCATATCGCGGATATTATTCGCGTGCCCAGTTGATAAGCTTCCATCGTGTCCTGTGTTCATCGCTTGCAGCATATCCAACGCCTCACTCCCTCTGACCTCACCCACCACGATGCGATTGGGCCGCATACGCAGGGAGGAACGAATCAGATCACGAATCGTGATTTCTCCCTTTCCCTCGGTGTTCGCGTTCCGTGTTTCCATGGAAACCAGGTTGGGGACAGTCACAATTTGCAGCTCTGCCGAATCTTCAATCGTAATAATCCGTTCAGACGAAGGGATGAACTGGGATAATGCATTCAGAAAAGTTGTTTTACCAGAACCCGTTCCACCGCTTATAAAAATGTTGTACTTGCTACGTACCAAGTCTTTGAGCATAGCGGCGGCTTCTGTATTGAGCGCACCTATTCGTATCAAATCATCCATCGTCATGGGACGCTCGGGGAACTTCCGTATGGTCATTGTCGGCCCCTTGAGAGCAACTGGCGGCAGCACAATATTCACACGTGATCCGTCCTTTAATCGGGCATCCACAATGGGAGAAGCCTCATTCACAATTCGGTTCACCCCGGCTACAATCGTCTGGATCAAATCCTCCAGTCGTTCGCGGGATTCGAATTGATCGGGCACCTGAATCACCTCACCTGCCCGCTCCACAAAGATTTCCCGATGACTGTTGATCATGATTTCCGTAACGGTCGGGTCATCAATCAATGGCTGGAGCACATCCAACCCACGGAAAGAGTTGAAAATTTTGCGGACAAGTGCATGCTTCTCTCGGGAAGTTAAGCTCGCTAGCTCTACGTCGTGTAAAATTCGCTTTTCGATATGCCGTACTAGATCTGTATCCTTTACTGAGGACGTTACGTCCAGCCCGTTACGAATATCTGCGCGCAATGCCTTAAATTGTTCCTCATTCATGTTCATCATCCCCTTAAGACCAAGCAGCCGTCGACTGTGCAGCGCTCTCCATATCCAGCAGCTCGCGGCACAAATGGCGGATTTCCCGCTGATAAATCGGTGAACTTAGCAGCAGTTCACGATGCTGCATCTGTTTCCATGAAGGTATATAGGGTAACGCACCGTTCAGCTCCATAAAGTCACGAGGTAACGAGTTGATCATAGTTCCCATGTAGCGGTTCACCACAAAGCTGGTTTTGCATATCATGGCTTCAAGCCCCTCAGGCTGCGTAGTTTCTAAAACATCCAGCCATAATCCGCACTTGTGCATACTCATTAAATCGTCAGCGAGCAACCAGATTAGCTTATGACTAGCTTCAAACACGGCTTGAGCCCGCTCACCATGTTCAGAATCGCTATCTACGATCACTACATCATATTGCCCGCTTTCACCAATCGTTCGAATGAGCTCTTTCGCTTCAACACAAGTCATATCCGTCAATTCCTTGCGATTATAGACAGGTTGAAACGTATCAGCCTGAATTTCAGCACGACGTACACAATAGGAAGCCACAGATAACGAAGTACCCTTATTTCCCTCCGACTTGAGGTCATACAGTAGTCTGGACAGTCCTTCTCTTTCTCCTTGTGCTCCGCTAGAACTGTCTGAACCAGTAAACAACGAGCTTGAATCCACCGTTTCCAGATTCAAATAAAATACCGAATATCCCTCATTCCCCAGTTGCTTGGACAGATTGAGCGCGGCCGTTGTCTTGCCCAATCCGCCTGAAGCTGCCACCATGCCGATAATCATTCCACCTTCCCGACTGTTTACGCTTTTCCGACCATTCGACCTCTGTCTCGCCGTTTCCAAAATAAAACCGACCAGCTCAGATAAAGGCTGATATTTTAATACAGGCTGCCCATATTCGCTTACTTGTTCTCCCTCATGTAATACCAAACAAGGAATATCTGCATCTTCCCGAGCTGTCCATAGACTCAGAAAAGACATTTCACCTACTACCACATCTGGCCTTTTCATTCCGCTGGTTTCCATCATGTATTGATGAAATGCCTCCGGCTGCGAAAAAGCCGTTATTCTGAGCCTTCTGGCGTACTCGCTTCCGTGAACATAATTCAGCAGAGGCTCAATATAATCCCGACCTTCTACGGCCAATACCACTTTTACCGGAACCAATACGCTCATCCCCTTTCCCAACACAACAACGCAAAAAAGCACCGTTCATCCATCCGTAAGTACATACGGTTGGTGAACGGTGCTTCCGTCACGTGCAATCTATTTACTGGTAGAATAGCATAGCACCTATGTTAGAGCAAGTATTTTTTGCGCACGTATTTTCCTAGAATCCTGGTACTAGGAGAAGGCGGGCAAGTCTAGCCCCGCCTCCTACGATCTTCAACTTAGTAGAATTTGTGGTGACGACGATGACAGTCATGATGGCGATGATGACGATGATGACGACGTTTCCGGCAATGACATTTCTTATCAAAGTCTTCATGTTTCCAGTGATCACGTTTAAATTTTGGTTTAAACTTAATGACAGTCACCTTAATGATTTTCTTAAAAACACGTTTTTTTGGCTTTGGAAAATGACAATCATGTTTACGATGTTTATACATTCAAACTCGCCTCCATTTCTTTGAGATAGAATATACTATGGAAGCAGTGAACAACCGGTAACCAGCATATGACTATTTATGAATGGATTGGGCATTTTAATAATCTGTCTCCAGCTTAATATCCGGATCATAATCCGCCACGATAAGAACATCCATATGACGTGCTTGACGGAGAATCCTCGGCACGACCGCACTCTTCCCCCAACAGCTACTTCGGGAAGACTGCCCCACAATGAGCTGCGTGCCTGAATATCCTTCCACTGGAGCAATCAAAATGTCGGCAATCTCGCGGCGGCTGGAAACAAGCCGAATTTCAAAGGTTCCCCCCAGTCGGTGGGTCAGCAACTTTAGTTGTTCCAGACGAGGGAGTAACCTCTCCGTTATACGCTCACCAACATGAACATAAGTCACAATCCATACAGCCTTTAGGCGAAAGGCGATCCGAAAACCGCGGCGAATCAACCGTTCAGCATTTTCGCTTAGCGTCACGCCTACAAAAATCACTTCCTCCCTGCGCCACGGTCCCCGAAGTGACTCATGCCGATCCCAGGATTCCAGCCGCTCATCTACATCATCTGCCAATTCCCGCAAAGCAAGTTCACGCAGCGCAATTAGATTACCCAGCTTAAAAAAGTGGCTAAGTGCCTGCTCCACCTTTGCACGATCGTAAATTTTGCCTTCACGCATACGCTGCTGTAACGATTTGGGAGCCACATCCACAAGCTGTACTTCATCGGCCAGACGCATCATATGGTCGGGGACAGTCTCTCTCACCCGAATGCCAGTAATTTGTTCTACGGCGTCATTCAAGCTCTCCAGGTGCTGCACATTCATTGTGGATATAACAGAAATACCTTGCTCCAAAATGGCCAGTACATCCTCATAACGTTTAAATTTCAGACTTCCCGGAACATTGGTATGTGCCAGCTCGTCAATTAGCACTACCTCAGGATTACGCCTGAGAATGGCTTCAGTGTCCATCTCTTCCAAATGTGCACCATGACGCTCGATGGACTGGCGGGGTATCATCTCCAGAGAGCCTACCTGGGCTAGTGTTTCTGCTCTTCCGTGCGTTTCCAGCAATCCGATCACCACATCAATCCCGCTTTCCAGCAGATCATTTCCCTCTCTCAGCATGGTGTATGTTTTGCCGACCCCCGGAGCAGCACCAATGTATACTTTGAGCTTGCCCCTAAGGATTTTGGCTTCCTCAGCCTGTACTTCCTCAACACTCAAACGATGATACGGGTCAGTATCTCCTTCCTCCTGTCTCATCGTTGGCAAAATCCGTTCACCCTCCTGCTCGGCTCGGTCCGCAATCAACAGCAGGTCCATATTTTTCATTCGTTTTAAAATTCCGTTCACCAGTGATCCTCTAACCAGTTCCTGCCATGGAGTCTGACGAGAATGACCCATAACAATTCGGGTAACATTGTGAGTCACCGCATAATGGATAAGTTGACGTGGTAGCCTTCTACGGGAAAGGAGCGGGATTTCTTCAAATGTCGATCCGATCTTGTCAGCCAACTGCTCAATGGAGCGCTTGAAGGCTGCTGATTCCTTGGACAACTTGCTATTCGAGCTGACAAAGGAGACCACCAGCATATCTCCACCCAACCGCTTGGCCACCTGTTCCCCCCTGCGTACATAAATGGACCCATTCCAATGATACTGGACAGGCACCAAAATACGCTCTGCTGCTCCTGACGCCCCGTGTAAGCCTAGCTCCTCCCGGTGACGTTCCAGCGAATCATTCACATCCTCTGCCACCAATCGCAGAGCGAGCTCACGCAATTTACCCAGATTTCCCCGGTGAAACATCTCAGGATTGGGCGTATGCATGTAACCTTTCGCCAGCCGTTCCAGAATCATCTCCGGGGTGGCATCAATTAAACGAATTTCATCCGCTAGCTCCAATGTATCAACCGGAACCGTATACTCCGCTTCAAAGCCTGTCAGCTGATATACCCACTCCGTGATCCCTTCGAGTTCATAAACATTGACCGTCGTAATGACGCTAATTCCCATCTCCAGCAAATAGCGTATATCCTCCAACCTTGTTGGAAATGAGGCGTCTTTTCGGTTATGATGTGCCAAATGATCCACCAGCACCACCTCAGGATTTCGTGCCACCAAAGCTTCCACATTCAGATCCTTTTGCTCCTCGCCATCCTTCATCCAATGAATACTGGGTACTCGCTCTAGGGAACCGACCTGTTCCAAGGTCTCACGCCGCTGCAGAGTCGATACCGCACAAATTACAACATCAATCCCTTCATGCTGCAGCGATTGTCCCTCCTGCAGCATATGATACGTTTTGCCCGAGCCACTGACCGCACCAATGTATATTTTGAGTCTGCCTCGATGCAGTTTGTTAATGGAATCCAGTATTTCCTCTGGTGATTTACGTTTGAAGCTCTCCAATTTCGTTCCTCCCCGCAGCGTAACAGCTCGTTCCGAACCCTTTTGTGTGGTTGTAAAGAATGTACTCCCGTGTCCCGGTTAATTCAAGATGACCCAACAAGCTTGCTTCAAAAAAAGCAGCACAATTTAGCATAAGCGTAAAAAAGCGTGCATTCAGGCACTTTATGCCCGTCTGCACGCTATTTTGAGTAATTCATATAGGATCACTTCCTACGAGACTCACTTGCTATTTTCGCCAACGATTCCTCGCTGTTGAAATAACTTTCGCCATACTACACCATGAGACGGGGAAAATAGAAAAGCCAAAAGCAGCAACACACCCGACACACACAGCATACAAGCCGCAATAGAAGCATCCAATACAGTTGCTGTATAAAAGCCTACGATCGAGCTAATGGCTCCAACTCCGACACTGTATGCAATCATACGGGACAGCTTCTCCGTCAGCAAATAAGCGGTAAGAGGCGGTACAACGAGCATGCCAACCACTAGAATCGCACCCACGCTCTCAAATGACGCCACTGTTGTTAGCGATACGAGACTCATTAGCAGATAATGAAAAAAAACAACCGGAATGCCTAATGAAGCTGCCAATGCAGGATCAAAGGAAGTGACTTTAAATTGCTTGAAAAAGCCCCCTACCACGAGCAGATTGATCAAAAACATCGCGCCCGTAATCCACACAGCCCTCGGACCTATATCGAAGCCAGCAATCTCTATCGTATTCCACGGGACATAAGCAATTTCCCCATACAAAACGTGGTCCATATCCAGATGGGCATTGGAAGCAAACACGCTGATCAGCAGTACACCGATAGCAAACAATGTCGTAAACACCACGCCAATGGCAGCATCACTTTGCAGACCGCTTTGTTGGAATAGCTGAATCAGATACACGGTTAGAAGCCCCAGCACGGCTGCACCAAACATCATCCACACCGAATCCCTCGATCCACTGATTAGAAAG
Source organism: Paenibacillus sp. JJ1683 (assembly GCF_053006485.1). Lineage (NCBI taxonomy): Bacteria > Bacillati > Bacillota > Bacilli > Caryophanales > Paenibacillaceae > Paenibacillus > Paenibacillus sp. JJ1683. Next base: position 1,545,703 of record NZ_CM129820.1, on the reverse strand, counting down.
GCAATGACAATACCAGGTAGTACCGCATGACTGATTGCATCACCAATCATAGCCATTTTCCGAAGCACGAGAAAACATCCGACGATACTACATCCCCCTGCCACTAACATTCCCGTCAGAATCACATAAAATGAACTCATAGGGCGCGCTCCTCCCTTGGCTGTGCTCCGACTCCCTGCTCCAGACTTTTTCTGGCGTTCAACCGAACGATAGCCTTGGAAATCATTCCGCGCTGTGGTGCAAAGATCAGACTTACACCAAATACCACAGTCGCACACAACACGCACAATGGTCCTGTAGGCAGGTTTTGTCCCAGAGAGCTAATAACGGTCCCACCCAGACCCGCTATAGCACCAAACAAGCCTGAGAGGCATACCATAACACCCAGCTTCTCTGTCCAGTATCTTGCCGACACGGCCGGGGTAATTAGCAGAGCAGCCATCATAATGACGCCCACAGCTTGAATACCAGCCACCACCGCAATAACAATCAACAGCATCAATAACTTATCCAGTAAACCTGCCGGAAAACCAAGTCCACGGGCAAAGCCGGGATCAAAGCTAAGCAGCTTAAATTCCTTGAAAAATAATATACATATTCCGATGAGCACCACCGAAATTACCGCCATCGTATAGACATCAGACAACACCATTGCCGCAGCCTGGCCAAATAAAAATTTATCCAACCCACTTTGGTTGCCTGCACCACTATGCTGAATTTCGGTCAACAACATAATGCCGAAGCCAAAAAACACGGACAGCACCGCTGCAATCGCCGAATCGCTTTTAATTCGCGAATACCGGGTTAACGCACTGATGGCAAAGGTAGCAACAATCCCTGCAATGGCTGCCCCAATCATAAATCCAAACATGGATTTTGTGCCTGTGATCATAAAAGCCACACATACCCCCGGCAAAGCCGCATGGGCCAAAGCATCTCCCATAAGCGATTGCTTACGCAAATACATGAAACTGCCAATCACCCCGCTGCTTAAACCGAGTAAAATGCATCCTAGCAGAATCCACTGCATGTTCGGGTCTGTCAAAAGCGCCACCAAGCTTGTCATACTGCTCACCTCACTCCGAGTATCGTGCCGGATTCCGAGCCTGTTTTGAGTATACTCAGACGTCCACCATACGTACGTTGCAGATTTCCCTCGGTAAAAATATCTGCGGTCTCTCCAAACGCCATCAGATGCCCGTTCAACAGCATAACCTGGTCAAAATAATCCGTAACTGTAGATAAATCATGATGGACGACAAGCACGGTTTTCCCCTGCTGTTTTAGATCGTTAAGTAATGAAATAATAGCTTTTTCTGTTGCAGCGTCCACACCGACAAACGGTTCATCCATAAAATAAAGCTGAGCGTCCTGCGCAAGTGCTCTCGCCAAAAAAACACGTTGCTGCTGCCCGCCTGACAATTGACTAATCTGCCGGTCTGCAAATTTGCTCATTCCAACCTTGTCCAAACTCTCCATCGCAGCCTGACGATCTGCTGCTCCCGGACGCTTAAACCAGCCCAGTCTGCCGTACCGTCCCATCATAACCACATCCAGGGCATTCGTCGGAAAATCCCAATCCACCGACTCCCGCTGCGGTACATATCCAACCTTGAGTAGCTGTTGCTTATAGGGCTTGCCGTATACCAGCACCTCACCCCTGAGCTTTGGAATTAGCCCAAGCACGGCCTTGATCAGTGTAGATTTGCCAGCTCCGTTGGGACCAATAATACCAATCAGCTTGCCTTCCGGCACCTCAAAGGAAACATCGAACAAAACGAGCTTTTTTTGATATGCTACCGATAAATTACGAACAACAAGTGGTGAATGTCCCATGTGTCTACGCCTCCTTATTTAAGAGCTCTAACGATCGTATTCACGTTATGCTTGACCATTCCAATATATGTTCCATCTTCTGTACCCTCTTCACCCATAGCATCCGAATACAGCTCGCCGCCAACCTTTATGGTATGACCTTGCTGAGCTGCACCCTGGATAACGGCATCGATGGCCTTTCTCGGCACACTTGATTCTACAAATATGGCTTTAATTTTATGCTCCACCAGATAATCTCTCAGCTTGGTCACATCTTGTGAGCCTGCCTCTGACTCGGTACTCATACCTTGAAGGCCTCTTACTTGAATCTGGTAAGCGTCTCCGAAATAGCCAAAGGCATCATGTGCTGTGACAAGTACGCGCTGAGCCTTCGGTATACTGGCAATCTGCTCTCTCGTGTAATCGTCCAGTTCTCGTAGCTCAGCGAGATAAGCTTCGGCATTGGCCTTGTAATCCTCCGCATGAGCAGCATCCAGTTCCGACAATTCATCTCTGACCGTTTCTACCGCAGACACCCAGTTTTGTACATCAAACCAAATATGCGGATCATACTCAGACCCCATTTCTGGGCTAGCTGCACGCAATAGATTTTGAGCAATGTTTTTGGACACGGGAATGACGGGCTTTTGCTTGCTGATTTTCTCCAGAATGTCCTGCATTTTTCCTTCCAGATGCAACCCGTTATAAAAAATGATGTCGGCTTCATCCAGTTTGCGCATATCTCCCTGAGACGCCTTGTACAAATGTGGGTCAACACCTGACTTCATAATTCCCGTGACCTCCACATGAGCACCGCCGACCTTCCCGACAATGTCAGAGATCATACCGATGGTAGTTGTAGCCTTTATTTTTTGCCCAGCCTCCTTCGCAGCTCCCTGCTCTGTCTTCTTGGCATCTGTACACGCCGTCGCTAGGACTAGAACCAGAGACAACACTCCAACCGTCGCTACCCATTGCGGCAAAGCCTTCTTAAACTGCTTGTTCATGTTTTAAAATCCTCCTCTTAATATTTGTTTTGGGACAAACTATTTCCTTGAGACAATTATTTTTTAACTACGCTATATTTTAGAGTATACACTAAAGTTTTTACCTAAGGAAACATTTTTGAGATATAAATCTTAACTATTCTTTTATATCGTTCGATTTTGGCTCTCCGAATGTGTAATATATAGAAGATATCCAGTCGCTATACCAAAGAAACCATACAAAGAAGGTGCAGGTCATGGACCCAACAGGATACAGCCCTCATCGGAACAAACGTCGGCAAATACAGTTACGAAAAATAATGCTCATATTTATGCTGGTATGTTGTCTGCTTACCCTAACTTCCTGTGCTCGGGGTGACATTCATGTAGATGTTCATCTGGATCAAAGTGTAGATATGGATGCAACGTTCAGCGTAAACAACCAGACACTGATGATGTTGGACAATCCGGGGCTGCTCGATCGATTAATTCAACGTATACAAAGCAACAATGTAGACGTACAGCCGTTATCGGAGCAGGGGAGAAAAGGTTATCAAATAATGGGGCATTATCAAGGGGATTGGAGTACAAACCAAAAAAATCCCGATCAGGGTTCAAATCTGCCTGAGGGATTAGAAATAAATCGCGCAGTGAGCCAGCATTTTTTCACAACCAATATGGATCTTACGCTTAAGCTCGATCTACCTCGGATGCTTCCTGAAGAAGCTCGTGGCCTGAGTGATAAATTAGAACAAATGAATGTGTTCGCACGCAAATTACTAGAGCGGCAACTGGATCTTAACTTCAGCCTATCCCTACCCATCCAGCCTGCTTCCAGTAATGCGGACCGTGTGTCGGATGACGGAAAGACACTCTATTGGGACATTGCTCCATTAGAGTCTAACGAGCTAAAATTGTCGGTCAACGTACCCAATGTACGCCATATCGTGTATGTATCGGTTACGGGTCTTCTACTGATCGCAGTAGCTGTAATATTACTGATTCGTAATGATCGCCGCAAAAATAAACACAAAAGAAGCAACTAAAAAAATCGTTGCCTAATTTCTGGTGGGGGGATCTGACATTGATCCTCTTCATCCTTGCCAAACCAACGATATCGGTTACGAGCTACCCAGTTATAGACTGCGTTGCGCACAAAGCGGGGAATCAAGATGAATACATAAGCCAGCGGATATGGAAAACGAAGGCGTTTGGCAATCCGTAAAGCTGCGGTTGACCTTGTATAATACGTACCGTCTTCAATCAGCACGAATGTATCCAGTTGATCTGTAGACAGTCCACCTGCACGTAAAAGTTCTTGTCCTGCCTCGGATTGCAGGGAACCAAAATGGAATATTCCCTTAGGATCACGTTTGATAATGAAGCGGGTTGCTCCCTGACAAAAGTGGCATACACCATCCACCAATACAATGGAATGTTCGATATGGATATGACTAGACTGGTTCATCAACGTACTTCACCTCCACAGAGAAATCAACGGCATGAAAACGCAACGATTTAATTATAAACAAAAAAACGTCGAAAATATCCGACGCTTGTCTAGAACTGTATAATCCTTACCTGTTCGAAAAACTAGCTCAATGCTTTCTCAAACAGCTGTTTAGCATTAATTTGCTCTAAAAACTCTTCATGGAACTGATCCATACACTTGCAGATAAAATCCTTATGGCATACCGGGCAAGGTGTCGTTAGCAGTCGACTAATATTCGTCAAAGTCCACTCCGGATTACGTTGAGAAAAAACGCGGCACTCCGTTCCATCGGCCAAACTCATTTTAAACTCATAAAGCCCTTCCTTTTCGTTGCTACCAGCCAGCGTGAAATTAACAATATTCGGTCTGTAAGACATCATATCACCCGTATTTTTCAAATTTGTTTCGTACCTGATGACCAGAATCACCTATGACATCTTAATGAATTTTGGCGGTGATGTCAAATGGTTGCACATATCAGCGGATCAAGATTTAGGTGCAAAAGCCGCCGATCCATCGGCGGCCGTGTGTGAAATCTTTAAAAAATGCGGTCAAATGACGTTGAGTTCAACATCAATATTACCGCGAGTGGCTTTGGAGTACGGACAAAAATCATGTGCTTGGCGTGCCAAATCTTCCGCCTGAGAACGCTCAATCCCCGGTATCTTTACATCCAGACGCACTGCCAACTGGAAGCCGCCGTCGCTTGGGTCCTTACCGATCGATACGTGGCTGGTGACCTCTACATTGTCCACCTTTACCTTGGCTTTGCGGGCCACATTCGCCAACGCACTCTCATAGCATGCGCCATAGCCTGCCGCAAACAATTGCTCCGGATTCGTAGCATCTCCACCTGCGCCACCCAGTTCCTTCGGTGTGCTCAGCTTATGCTTCAATACCCCGTCTGAAGAAGCCACTGAACCATCTCTTCCACCATGTACCGTTGCTGATGCTGTGTATAACGCTTCCATGATTTCATCTCTCCTTCTCCATCTTATTTACATTCCGCAGGAATCCTCGTCATGTTAATACATGATTTCCTTCTCGTATGTACTTTAAACGAGCCACGCAAAATGAATCATTTTAAAAGGAATAATAACCCTTTTATTTACCGTTTAGTTCCACTTCTTTTGTGTTTACACTATATGTTATAAACCCCTAACTTGATGAGCCGCCTACACTTAGAAAATTCAAAACGACCAAGCTGCCCCTTGAGAGCAATATAGCTTGGTTTTTTCCATTGTTTAGTTTTAATTAGGATGGCCAATTGCTTCAAAAATACGATAAATTTGCTTAACCACATAAAAGTTGCACTAGACAAAAACTATTGTGGGTGTACAATAGGGATAACGCAATCGCTATGTCACTAATAATATATTTCAATATGAACAAAGAAGGTGAAGCGTATGAAAAATTCAAAGGGCAACTTCGCGGAAATCGCTTCACTATCGGAAGTGAATCGTTCTTTGAGCGTCCCGAAGGATGGCACCTGGTTTCGGAAGTTTCTTGCCTTTGCTGGACCAGGCTATATGGTCGCTGTCGGCTATATGGACCCTGGCAACTGGGCTACAGACATCGCTGGGGGATCAAAATTCGGCTATACACTGCTTAGTGTCATTCTAATCTCCAACCTGATGGCCATTCTGCTGCAAGCCTTATCTGGCAAGCTCGGTATTGCTACAGGTAAAGATTTGGCTCAAATGTGCCGTGATGCTTACAGTCGTCCTGTCGCGATCGGCTTATGGCTTTTATGCGAAATTGCCATTGCAGCCATGGATTTGGCCGAGGTCATCGGTTCAGCCATTGCACTGAAGCTGCTGTTCGGTCTCCCGTTGCTATACGGAGTCATCATTACCGCATTTGATGTTATGCTCATTTTGCTGCTGCAAAATAAAGGTTTCCGGGCATTGGAAACACTCGTCATTGTATTAATGGCCACGATTGCCGGCTGTTTTGGCATTAATCTCATTTTGGCACAACCGGAATGGGGCGGCGTATTGGGTGGCTTTGTACCGGACTCACAAATATTGACGAATCCAAGCATGCTGTATATTGCCATCGGTATTATGGGAGCTACTGTAATGCCACATAACCTGTATCTGCATTCTTCTATTGTACAAACTCGCAAATATGAGCAGACATCAGCAGGTAAACGGGAAGCTATTACATTTGCAACTTGGGATTCCAGTATAGCGCTCATGTTCGCTCTATTCATTAATGCAGCCATCTTGATCGTAGCAGCTGCCGTGTTCCATACAGCAGGAAGAACAGATGTAGCAGAGATTAGTGATGCCTATTATCTGCTTTCGCCATTACTGGGAACCACACTTGCGAGCATACTGTTTGGAGTGGCATTACTCGCCTCAGGTCAAAACTCGACCGTGACAGGTACTTTAGCCGGACAAATCGTGATGGAGGGCTTCTTGAACCTTCGTCTCTCACCTTGGTTGCGTCGTTTGGTGACCCGCCTTATTGCAATTATTCCGGCAGTCATCGTCACTGCGATTGCAGGTGAAAAAGGTGCAGAAGAGCTGCTTGTGCTAAGTCAGGTTATTTTATCCATCCAGCTCCCTTTTGCCATCATTCCATTACTGCTCTTTACCAGTGACAAAAAGATTATGGGTGAATTTGCAAATAAAATGTGGCAAAAAATAATAACCTGGATCGTGACTGCTGTCATCATTATCTTGAATGTAGTCCTCATTATTCAGACGATTACGGGTTGACAGACTGTTTGCAAGTAACCAATAAAAAAGAGGTATTCCAGTGAGCAAAATAGCCCCGGAATACCTCTTTTTATTCATGATCCCCGTATCCATTACAAAGAGAATACTCCCCAATTGTCGAATGCTCCCACATTCGGATTCCCAGAATTCATTAAATTATCCAAATAAGCATCGTATCTTTGAATCTTCTCGCCAACATGGAGATGAAAAAGTTCTCCTTCCCTTTGCAAGTGTGAATATTTTTCTAACATAAGGTCTATCGTTTCTTTCGTATATTTACAGCTCTCTGTTTTTGTAAACCTATACATCATTGGATTGTAATGATATAATCCGACTATAATCCTTTACTAAATATTTAGTATAAAACATTTAGCAATAAAGTTATGGAGGAGATATCATCATGAGTACGACACGTGTAATGGTTCTTGGGCTCTTGCTACAATACGGAGCAATGTCTGGATATGAAATACAACAGAAAATGCAATCAGCACAAACGGATAAATGGGCTTATGTGCAACCAGCTTCCATATATCACGCCTTAAAAAAACTGGACTCAGAAGGTATTGTGCGTTTAGAAACATTGGAACAGACAGGGAATCGGTCTAAAGCTATATATGCTATTACGGAGGCTGGGAAAAGCGAGTTTAGTCGGCTTTTAATCGAATCATTTAAAGAAACTTCTGTTGTGTTTCCAACAGCCCTGTACACAGCTTTGACTTTTATGGATGAGGCTGGCCTCCATGAAATAGAAGAAGCTTTAAGTTTTCAGCATCAAGCCATTGAAAAAATCTATAAAGAAATGAAACTAGGGCAAGAGCAAAAAGCTGAACTTATGGATATCCCTGTAAACGTCATGCTAATTTTCAAAAATATTTATGATCAATGCGAGCTTCAATTAAAATTTGTTAAGCAAATTAAAGAGGAAATCAGAAGAAATTCATAAGGAGGATGTAGTAATGAAAATGAGTAAAGGGGTACACAATAAGCAAAAGGCTGCTCTAATCGTTGTCGGATTAGCTGTATTCATTGACATGTTAATCTATGGATTAGTCGTACCCATTTTGCCAAGATACGCAGATTCTCTCGGAGCCACTCAAACCGAAATCGGATTTTTGTTCAGTAGTTATGCAATTGCACTATTTATAGCTACTCCTATTTTTGGTCTGTTAACGGATCGAATTGGGAGAAAGACTCCTCTGTTATGGGGGTTAATTGGACTCATAGCTTCCACTTTAATGTTCGCCATAGCCCACACCTTCTGGCTGCTTGTACTGGCACGTGCTCTTCAAGGGGTCGCAGCCGCAATGACCTGGACAGCAGGGCTCGCTCTGCTGGCTGAGCTATACCCATCTGAAGAACGCGGCAAAGCCATGGGCTTGGCGTTATCTGGGCAAGCCGCTGGAACCCTTCTCGGACCGACAATTGGCGGTTGGTTGTATCAATGGGGAAGTTACCAACTCCCTTTTTACTTTGCCATCGCATTGGCTGTCGTTGATGCTATACTTCGATTAGTACTCCTGCACGATATTCCGGAAGAGAAAAATGAAAAGTACGTATCTCCTTTTTCGTTCATGAAAAATAAAGATTTGCTTTTGGTTATCGGGGTTGTAATTATCGGGGCATCTGTCCCAAGCGTACTTGAGCCAACATTACCGTTACACCTGCAGCACAATTTTAGCGCTAATCCAGGAGTTATCGGATTGTTATTTGCTATTCCCACACTTGCTTATGGCCTGGCAACACCCTTTATAGGTCAATTCTCCAGCAAGATCGGCTATAAAAATGGAATTCTCCTCGGTCTACTTATGGTATCCATTGCTCTTCCTCTAACTGCACTTCCAGCAATATTATCACTTCAAGCTGTTATTTTAGCTGTTTTAGGAGTTAGCATGGGTATGGTTCTTGCTCCCTGCTTACCTCAACTTGCTGATATTTCTCAACGAAGTGGCATTCATTCTTATGGAATTACTTTTGCACTCTATAACACGGCATACTCGATTGGTCTAATGATCGGCCCTATTTTGAGCAGTACTCTCACCGATTTAATGAATATTCAATTATCTTACTTAGTCATTGGTATGATTGTATTAATATACATGTTGGTACTCGCTTCAGCCTTAAGGAAAACCAAAAATTCATCAAACAATGTAAAGCTAAGTAAATAAGTGAACAACAAATTCATATCACCTATAAGAAATAAAATACTTCCTTTGCAGCTATCCATCCCAGAGCATCCTAATCCATAGAAAAAGGTATCCCCCAAGCTTATCGCTCAGGGATACCTTTTTCACCATCTATGACTTAACTGGCTTTACCTTCATTAGCGCTTCAAGCGCAAGATTCAGCTTGAGCACGTTCACACGCGGCTCGCCGAACACTCCGGCGCTGCGGCCTTCTGTCTGCTCCTGCACCAGCGCCTTCAGCTGGTCCTGACTAATCCCCGTCAAGCCGCTAATACGCGGAATTTGAGCCTGTGCCGCCTGTGGCGAGATGTGCGGGTCCAGACCGGAGCCGGAGTTCGTAATCAGGTCCAATGGAACCTGACTGATGGGTACATCCGGGTTATGCTTCTGCCAATCCGCAATAGAATCCTTGATCCGCTTCACCAATGCCGGGTTCGAGGGTGCGTAGTTACTTGAGCCTGAACCAGCTCCATTATAATCGATACTTGATACCCGGCCTTGGAAAAACGCTGGATTGGTAAAGGACTGCCCAATCAGCTCAGAGCCGATCACCCGCCCCCCCGTGTCACGAAGCATACTGCCGTTTGCTTGCTGTGGAAACAGGACTTGCGCCACTCCTGTGCTGACCAGCGGGTATGCCAAACCGCACAATAGGATCATTAGCACAGAAGTTCGCAAAGCCACTCCAATAACCGTGCTTCCTCGCATCTCTTGTCTCTCCGGTTGATTTTCCGGCACTGCCTCCGTCCCTGTACGCTTGTTATGACCTTGTCCGCCAGACCCGGCTTTCTCATGTGCAGCAAACCTGCGTCCAGATAACATCCGATAAAAACCACTCATGTCGCTCACCCTTTCTGCACTAAATCCACAAATGTACCAGCAAATCAATGGCCTTAATGCCGACAAACGGTACCACCATACCGCCCAGACCATAAATCAGTAAATTCCGTCCCAATAGCCGATCCGAGCTCATTGGCTTATACTTTACACCCTTCATTGCCAGCGGAATCAGAAGTGGAATAATGACTGCATTAAAAATAAGCGCCGATAAAATAGCCGATAACGGGGAGCCCAGCCTCATGACGTTCAATGCACCCATTTGCGGAATAGCCAGCATGAACATCGCCGGGATAATGGCAAAATATTTAGCCACATCGTTCGCAATACTGAACGTTGTCAATGCCCCACGTGTCATAAGCAGCTGCTTGCCAATAGCGACCACCTCAATAATTTTGGACGGATCAGAATCCAGGTCCACCATATTAGCAGCTTCCTTGGCCGCGACTGTGCCGCTATTCATGGCAAGACCGACATCTGCCTGCGCCAGCGCCGGCGCATCATTGGTACCATCCCCGGTCATGGCTACCAGCTTGCCCTGTTCCTGCTCACGGCGGATAACCGCGATTTTGTCCTCCGGCTTGCTCTCAGCTACAAAGTCGTCCACTCCCGCTTCCCGTGCAATGGTAGCTGCTGTCAGCGGATTATCACCTGTACACATAATCGTGCGGATGCCCATTTCCCGGAGCTGATCAAAGCGCTCCTTCATGCCCGGCTTCACCGTATCCTTCAAATAAATAATGCCGTATATCCGATCATCCAGCGCCACTGCCAGCGGTGTCCCCCCTTCTGCGGCTACCTGATTCGCTTTTTCCTCCAAATCGGTCGGAACACTGCCTTTTTGCGATACAACCCACTGCCGGACAGAGTCCACGGCGCCTTTGCGTACTTTTCGTCCATCGACGAGATCCAGACCACTCATCCGGGTTTCTGCCTTGAACTCGATAAAGGTTCCACCTGCTGCCAAGGATTCATCCAGCGTGTATTCCTGCTTACGCATCAATTCCAGTACCGAGCGTCCCTCAGGCGTCTCATCCTTTAGTGAACTCATCGCTGCCCATTTCGCTAGCTCTGCCTTTTCTATACCATCTACAACCACGAATTCACTCGCCATCCGGTTACCGAAGGTGATGGTACCCGTTTTATCTAGAATCATCGTATTGATGTCCCCGGATGCTTCTACCGCCTTGCCTGACATGGCCAGCACGTTAAACTGGGTAACTCGGTCCATACCAGCAATCCCAATGGCCGACAAAAGCCCGCCAATCGTGGTCGGAATCAGACAGACCAGCAACGAAATCAGCACGGGGACAGGCAAATCAATCTTAAAATGACGGGCTATCGGGGCCAGTGTCACCACCACAATGAGAAAAATAATCGTTAAGCTAATCAGCAATGTATTCAGCGCAATTTCATTTGGCGTTTTTTGCCGCTGTGCACCTTCCACGAGCGAAATCATTTTATCAATAAACGTTTCACCCGGCTCAGTCGTAATCCGCACCTTAATGCGGTCACTGACTACCCGCGTCCCGCCAGTTACCGAGCAAAAATCACCGCCCGATTCCTTAATGACCGGAGCTGATTCTCCCGTAATTGCAGATTCATCCACCGAGGCCAGGCCTTCAATAACCTCACCATCGCTTGGAATCATTTCGCCCTGAGAGACGATTACCAGGTCACCTTTACGCAATGCTGTTGAGCTGACCACCTGAATCTCATTCCCAACGAGCTTATTAGCTTGTGAGTCCTGCTTGGATTTTTTCAAGGAAGCTGCTTGTGCTTTCCCCCGTCCCTCCGCGAGCGCTTCAGCAAAGTTAGCAAAAAGCAGCGTGAACAACAAAATAATAAATACAGCCAAGTTAAAGCCCATTTCCTTGCCGGTTCCAAAATAACCGGGAAGCAGCAGCATGAGCAGTACGACCAATGTGCCGATCTCCACGACGAACATGACAGGATTTTTCATCATGATCATCGGATTTAATTTGATAAAGCTATCCTTGACCGCCTGCTTCAAGATGCTTCTATCCAGCATGCGTTTGCGTTGTTCCTTCATGATCAAGCACCCCGTTCATCCATTCTCATTTTCCTTCTATGCTCATTCTTCATCACATGGTCAAAAATTCAGCTACAGGACCCAGTACGATCACCGGCAAAAAGGTTAACGCACCAATCAACAGGACCACTCCGATTAGGATGGCTCCAAACAGCTTGTTGTCCGTGCGCAGTGTACCCATCGTCACCGGGGTCGGCGCTTTGGCATTCAACGAAGCCGCCACAGCCAGCAATGCAATCATGGATACATATCGTCCAAAGAACATAACCGCTCCTGTTGTAACGTTCCAAAACACGTTGTTATCCGAAAGACCTTCAAATCCCGAGCCGTTATTTGCCGCAGATGATGCATATTCATAGAGCACCTGAGTCAACCCGTGATATCCGGGGTTAGAGACCGCATCATATCCCCAATGACTCATAAACGCAAGCGCAGTGGGAGCAAGAATAAGAAACGGATGTACCAAAATAGCAATTGCAATCAGTTTCATTTCCTTGCCTTCAATTTTCCTACCCATAAATTCCGGGGTTCTTCCGACCATCAGTCCGCATATAAACACTCCCAGAATCGCATACATCAGCATATTCATCAGCCCGACGCCCTTGCCGCCAAAAATGACGTTTAGCATCATTTCTCCCAAAGCAGCCATACCACCTAGCGGGGTCAATGTATCATGCATATTATTGACCGAACCTGTCGTTGCCGCCGTTGTGACCGCAGTGAATAATGCCGATTGGCCAATACCGAAACGAACTTCTTTCCCTTCCATGCTTCCCTGAGATGCATCCATACCCAGTGCCTGGATTAACGGATTACCTGTTTTCTCCGACACATACGTTATGGATAGAAAAATAAGGAACAAGACCATCATCGAGCTGAAAATAATCCAGCCCTGCTTGCGATTACGGGCAAACAATCCAAATGTATACGGCAGCGAAGCCGGCATTACCCACATTGCCAAAATTTCCAGTACGTTCGTCCAAGGATTTGGATTTTCAAAAGGATGTGCAGAATTAGCTCCCGCAAAACCGCCCCCGTTCGTGCCCAAATGCTTGATGGATTCCAATGAGGCAATGGGTCCCATAGCAATCTGCTGCTGTGTACCACTTAAAGTCGTAATATCCGCCGTGGGTTGTAGCGTCTGTGGTACTTTTAATCCCACCAGCACCAGCGTAAGTACAAAGGCAAGCGGCAGGAAAATCCGTATGTTGGCTTTAATAAAATCTTGAAAAAAATTACCCAGCCCTTCACCGCGCCGCGTCAATCCCCTCATAAAAGCCGCAGCAACCGAAAACCCCGAAGCAGCCGAAGTAAACATCATCATCGTGACGAACGCCATCTGCGTCAGATACGTAAGCCCGCTTTCTCCGCTGTAATGTTGGAGATTCGTATTGGTCATAAAGCTGATTACTGTATTAAATGCCAATGATGCTTCCATATTACTGTTCCCAACCGGATTGCCCGGAAGTATAGCCTGCAAGCGCAATAGCAGGTAGCTGATCCCCACAAGCACCACATTGGTTGCAATGAAACTCATAGCGTACGTGGTCCAATGCATGCTGTCCTGTTTCTTCAAGCCTACAGCCTTATAAATCAGCTTTTCCGTTCCACCAAAAATCCGATCCGTCCGATTCGGTTCATTCGAGAATACGTGATACATATAGGTGCCCATCGGCTTTACCAAGAGCAACAATATGATGATCACAATCCCAATTTGCAGTAGCTCCATCCTCTATTCCTCCTTAAAAGGCTCCTGCATTTGGAACAACAGACCTGATTCAGACCATCCATTGAGTGCACACGTTTGCGAAAATCTGCATCTCTGATGCTGCATTCTTGATCTGCTGTTCCCGCCTGCTCGATCCTATAGTTGACTAGAATTTTTCAGGATTCAGGAGTGCGTAGATTAAATACACGAACACAATAGCCGTAAGTCCTAGCACAACGATCATCCTCTTCGCCCTCCTTTTGAGGTCTGCGCATCACACCAGCGTACAAACAGCAGTATCACTCCATAACTCACAGCCATTACGAGCAGCATGTATAAATCCATCATGTTCATACCCTCCGTATCGCTTTTCAGATTGCCCTTTTGATTCCATCATAAAATCATAAACCAGCTATGTTATAAGTGCTTATCCGTTCAGCAGGAAACCCACCTCTCCGTTCAATGTGTAGATCACATGGTCCGCTCCCAATCCCCGATAAATTCCTTGTGGATTACAGCCGTGCGTAATAACATAGATCAATTCTGATGTTAGTGGCCGACATATTTGCAGGAAACGGCAAGTTAGATTCAAGCTGTTTTCGAACAAATACACACTACCAATTTCTTTTTTAGGAAAATTCCATTTTCCCGCTTGCATCGTATTGATGCGCACAATGTGCTCCACACCCATTTTTTTGAGCTGTCGTTCCTCCTGGGTGCTATTTGTGAGAACTGCAAACGCCAATTTTTTGAACATAAGCAATTTCACAAAACTTCTGCCCGCTTCATTCGGTGCAGTGACAATAATTAACCGACCTTCCATCAGTAGCTCCTCTCCCGGTATAAAAAGACAACAAAAAGAAGCCGAAGGAAAAAGGCTTCCTCCGGCTTCATACATTCCATGATAAAATAAACCATGGCTGCACACGGCGGTTTGTTGCCTCTCCCTGTACGCTTACGAGGTTAGCTGTCGGATTCGGACGTGAGAGTCGCCCTATTTACGGCACTTGGCCGGAAAATTCACCCCATGAGACACACGGCTTGCAGAGCCGTATATACTCGTTGGTTCCCCCGCTTTTGCAACTGCAAAATTCAGCGCTTTAGACAATTCGTTGTTGCTTCATTGTTGTTAATTTGAAATTACGTCTTGAATCATACACCCGTGCAAGGAAGACTGTAAAGCTCAACGGCAAGGCTATAAATCACCCTTTAGAGCATAGAAGATTAAGGATAACGCTTACAACCAACCTATGCTTCTCGTATCTCTCTAAAACTCTGTATTTCACCTCTTTTTGAAAATGAAAGGCATGTCAATATTGGCGTAGGGTATGGTACGGTTGCCCTTTATTTATAAAAAAGAAAGAAAATGCGCTATATGTACTAGATAATTATCGAATGAACCCTCTTTTATAAGAAGAAACACCTCAATTTGCTCCATTTGAAGTGTGATTTACCGTTTTGAACAAAAGACGATTTTACAATGCACAATGTCTGTAGACTCTTCTGGACTTGCAACCCCTTGTTGAATTGTTCACAATTTAATTGTAGAATATTGAATTAGGAGGGATATCATGAGTGTATATAAATATGATGCACAGACCCTACAAGGGGCACAAATTCCGTTATCCACATACGAAGGGAAAGTTCTTCTTATCGTGAATACTGCCAGCAAATGTGGGTTAACCCCCCAGTACAAGGCGCTACAAGAGCTATATGACCAGTATCATGAACAGGGGCTCGAAATTTTGGGATTTCCCAGCAACCAGTTCGCCAAACAAGAGCCGGGTTCCAGCGAGGAGATCTCCGAGTTTTGCCAACTCAATTACGGAGTGACTTTTCCCATGTTCGCCAAGACAGATGTTAACGGTGATCAGGCACATCCTCTATTTCGCTACCTGACCCACACTGCTCCAGGCGTATTAGGCTCCAAAGCGATCAAATGGAATTTTACTAAATTCTTAATTACACGAGAAGGTAACGTATTTAAGCGTTATGCGCCGCAAACCACTCCAGACAAGCTTGTAGGAGATATTAAGAAGCTTTTGCAGAAAAACTGACAATCTTTATGCATTACAGTTAACGAGCGGTCCGTTGTCCATACGACCGCTTCTGTGACGGGAGGATATGACGAAAAGTATTTAACAAAAAAAGCATCCCTTCACGTAAAACGTGTCAGGATGCTTTTTCAACTGGGTATTGCATATAATGCGGTCGAGAGGACTCGAACCTCCACGGGCGTACGCCCACTACCCCCTCAAGATAGCGTGTCTGCCATTCCACCACGACCGCATGTCATAATGTATTGAGGCAACAGATTTATTATACTCTCTCAGCAACAATTTGTAAACAAGAATATTATAATTATTTTTAATGTAACTTTATATAACATATATAAGCAATAAAATTATTTAATTTGACACAATAGAGCTGTAAGTGTAAAAATATATTACATAAATGTTCGATTTCTTATTACAAATCAATATTCAAGTCAAATAACATCACACAAATATTCACTTCAAGGAGGCGAACCGTCCTGCATAAAGGTAACCGGTTGCTAAACTACGCATTATTGTTGGACCCTTCCTTACCTATTGGTGGTTTCACCCGTTTCTACGGATTGGAGGAGCGTTTCCGCGCCGGACACCTGAACAGTCTTCAGGATCTGAAACATTACATGCGAGACGATTGGTATCCTCAAATCACAACCCTTGACGGCATGGCCATTAAAAGTCTGTATGCAGCCATCCAGCAGAATGACGGTTGGCGGATCGCCCTTATTGATAAAATGTTGCACACCCAACATCCTTCCTCGCAGCATGTAAAAGAGTCGCGACTTTCTGGCCAGCGACTGCTCAAGCTCACCAAGGCTCTTTATCCTTGGCTCGCATTTGACCAACTGGAAGACACACTCACTCAATACAATGCAATTGGCACACTCGCTACTGTCCACACTTGGATTAACTCCCTCCTCGGAAGCGATATAGAACAGACCATTCACGGCTATTTTGCCACAGCGGTATCCTTCTGTATCGAAGATGCCTTCAGACTGCTCAATCCTCCTTATGAGGAAAAAAATCCTCTTATCGATCATATGACCAGCGAGTTGCTTACCACCTGGAAGAAGATTAACAAACCTACGCCAAGCTCATATCAGCGCCATCTTTTCCACAGCCATCGGACCAGCTCCTACATCACTCAGCCACCCTATATGAGCCATAGCAGCCAATTGAATGCATCCAGACCCTTTTCCTCCTCCGTCCTATTTAAACGCCTCCCAGCATCCCTCTGATGCGTCGTTTACCAATCTAGCAGTCACAATAAAAATACTCTGCCCTTTTCTCAAGCGGCAGAGTATTTTTATTCATGTATCCCAAATTCACACCACTAACAGACTACAATCGGATTATTTTCACTTTTTGCACTTAATTAAGTAATTATTTTAACAAAATACCGTATTTAAGATTGTATAAACACGTATAAAAGTGTATCATAGTTTTAGATGGTTAATTCTAACATGTTTACTGATGATTATTATATCACACCAATTATTCCGTAAGAATCCGTAAGGGGCGATTTCTCTTGAACAACAAAATGCCTGTCACCTCCTTCGGGTGGGCCATCAAACAAAGGCTTGTCGAGCTTCGGCTGGATCAGAAAACATTTTGCGAGACACATAATATTCCGCCTTCACGCTTGTCCAATCTGATTCACGGCACCCGCAAAGCACAAAGGTACAGAAAACAAGTTGCTGCAATTCTGAATATCGACGATAACGATTATAAGGAGGCGACACCACACTAAACCGAACAAGCATTTCAGCAACCAATGCGTCGCCATATTATCAGGAAACCAAATAAACCCGTAAACCGAACCCTCAGTTCGTTTTACGGGTTATCACCCAGGCGTTTAGCCATAGATTATTCAAGTTTTGTTTTGTCCTTCTCTCTTTTTTGCTTACGGTACTTCGCAAATTCAACGTATTCTAAAATAAAGTTCTGTTCTTCTGTCTCAAGATCTTCAGCCTGGCAATTCAGTGGCCCCATCACCCCAAAAAAATAAGCAGCCTTCTGCTCCTGAAGCACGCCTTCCCCTGGCTTAATCCCTTTCATCAACCAGTCGAGCGATACATTAAAAAAGTCCGAAATCTGAATCAAATGGGCGGTACCTGGCGTTGTTTTTCCCCTTCTCCAATCACCGAGATTCCCTGAGCTAATTTTAAGCTTTTCACAAAATGCCTTCTTGGTCATTCCTCGATCCTTAATTAAAGCTTCAATCCGCTGATAAATAGTTTGATCTCCCACAACGTTTCCCCTCCGACACTGTAGCTTTTTCTAATTAATTTTCAATTGTACACATTAGAATGTCCTTATCAAATCCCACAGCAAACATTAATCAGTAGTTGAATTGGGCTGGTTTTTCTCTTTACGAAAGCGGGTAAATTCAATATACTCAAGTATAAAATCTCTTTCCGCCTCACTTAGCGATCCCCCCTGGCAATTCAGTTGCCCTGAAGCTCCAAAAAAATAAGGGTCCTGCGACTCCTTCAGCACCTTACTCTGCACGTCTCGACCCAGCATAATCCAATCCAGACTAGCGTCAAAAAAAGAAGCGATTTCTATGAGTTTATTCGTGCCTGGTGTCGTTTTTCCTCTTTTCCAATCTCCAAAGTTCCCTGTACTAATGCCCAACTGCTGGCAAAACGCCTTTTTCGTCATACCTCGTTCCTTAATGAGCTCCTCAATGCGTTGGTAAATAGATTGCATAGAAGTTCCTTCCTCCCTAGCAGGCTCTCCAAATAACGATATCATGTCCCTTGTTCCCTTTTCAAAGATCACGTGTGCTAAAATTACCGAATTATGTATGTTGGTTTTCATTATACCACAATATGCAACAAAAACCGCCTGTTTTCCGAAGAAAGGGCGGTCTTTAAGTCAGTTCACTTTCGCCAATCACGTAGCAGAGTTGTCGATTTTAAGTAAAATCCGCTTCAATTCGTTCAACGTTTCACTTAAGTGCAATAAATCTTCTTCCGGCAGATACACCAGTCTCTCTTGAATTTTATTAGAGAAGGTATGAAACACCTGTTCACAAAAAGCGTCGCCTTCTTCTGTAATGGCTACGTTCACGACTCTACGATCCGAGTCGCACGATTGGCGGTCAGCCAACCCATGCTCCACCAGCTTATCCAGAAGAGGAGTCATGTTTGGACGAGAGACATTTAGTTGTTTGGACAAATCGGATACCGTAGACGAACGCACTTCACGCAGAAGCAAGAGTACCTGAAAGTTATTAGGCGACAAATGCAACGGAAAATCAAGCGGACCGTAGGTGAAAAATTTCTTCTTCACAATCGGAAACAAGCCCAAAATATTTTCTGATATATTTCCTAACAGTTGAGTGTCCATATTTTTCACCGTCACTTCATAAGTTTATATATTTATTATTCTATAACATTATGGCGTTATATTATACTATGGAATCATTATTTCATCATAATCATTGTTTAATTGCATCCATGCACAAATAAAAAAAGCCTCTAACGCGAGAGACTTTTCCGTTTATTCCATTGATGCGGTCGAGAGGACTCGAACCTCCACGAGCGTACGCTCACTACCCCCTCAAGATAGCGTGTCTGCCATTCCACCACGACCGCATAACAAAATATAAATGGTGAGCCATGAAGGACTCGAACCTTCGACACCCTGATTAAAAGTCAGGTGCTCTACCAACTGAGCTAATGGCTCATGCTGTTCATCCTAGCTGTCCGCCATTAGATCAGACCTCAGGAATTCCCCTTAAGCATGCAACATGTAGTCTGTAAAGACAACAATGACCCGTAGGGGATTCGAACCCCTGTTACCTCCGTGAAAGGGAGGTGTCTTAACCCCTTGACCAACGGGCCTTATGAATGTACACCAACTTGGCGACAAGAAAGAGTATATCAAATAGAATAGTAAATGGCAATACTTATTTTTAAAATTTTCAAAAAAGCTATTTTATATAATTGTAAAATGCATATTTACTTACATTAACTTATTTATTATCATCTAAACCCTGAAAAATCACGATAAATGATTGCAAAATCACTTATATTTACTTATAATCACTTACGAGATACCGAAATGATTATATATTAGAGGAGCTTTTTATGTATCAGGAAGAACGAATGTTAAAAATCGTTGATTACTTACAGCTTCACAAGCGTATTTCGGTGGATGATATTTGTGAAATTTTTAATGTTTCACGGGATACGGCCCGCCGAGACCTGGTAAAACTTGAAGAGCACCAAAAAATTATTCGTACCCGCGGCGGTGCCCTTCTCCCTAAACTGCATCACGATCCAATTGGAAATTATAACGAAAGACTGCTTACTGTATCTGAGGAGAAACAAGTGATCGGACAATTGGCTGCCAGTATGGTACGAGATAGGGATCGTATTATATTGGATTCCTCTACCACCGTACAGGCGTGTGCAGAAAGACTGAATGTGCAGGAATGTTCGGTTATCACCAATTCAATCAATCAGGCTGACGTACTATCTGGAAAAGATGGTGTCTCCATTCATCTATTGGGGGGCCGCCTCCAAAAAGAACACCGATATGTATACGGCTCGTCCGTAATCGCCACTTTGTCTCACTATTTTGTAGACAAAGCTTTTATCGGGATTGGAGGCATATCTGCTCACGGACTAAGCCTGATTCATGAAGAGGACGGTATGCTGAAGCATCAGATGATGAAACAGGCAGATCAGGTGATCATCCTTGCGGACCATTCGAAATTCGGAATCAATTTCCCGTATCGTTTTGCTGATTTGTCTGAGGTTAATATCGTGATCACAGATCGCTTACCAGAACCGGCGATGCTGGAAATTTTGCAACACCATGATATCGAAGTTGTTGTCCCCTCATAAACTTGAAACCAATCGCTCTAACTAGGCGCAATATGTATAACAGAGATATCAGAAGACAGGAGCTGGAGAGAAATGAAACTGTTTGCGATTGATATGGATGGAACGCTATTGAACGAGGAAGGAAAAATAAGCAAAGCCAACGCAGAGGCAATCCGCAAGGCACAGCAGCAAGGTGTTCAAGTGACGATTGCCACTGGCAGAGCCGCTTATGATGCCTGGACAAAGCTAGAGGAAGCAGAGCTGGTTACTCCCGTCATCGGGGCAAACGGCGCCACTGTGCACGATGTGCATCGTCGCCAGCTAACCTCTACTCCTATGGGCCGGAGCGAAACATTTGAAGTGCTAAGCTGGCTCGAGGGTAACGACTTCTACTATGAGGTCATGACAGACCGGGCTATTTATTCTCCACAAAAGGGGCATCAGCTACTTGCTGTTGAAATGGACCGCTTGCTGAGCGCCAACCCAGATATTTCGCTGGATACTTTATTACATGCAGCTGAAAAACAATATGAACAGACCGGGCATACCCGCATCGCTTCATATGAGCAGATTCCACTGGATGTAGAGATATATAATGTGCTCTGTTTCTCCTTTGATCACGCCAAATTGGAACGGGGGCGTAAACGTTACCGAGATTTTCAAGGTCTAAACATGGTCATCTCCTCAGATCGCAACTTTGAAGTCGAGCATAAGGATGCGTCTAAAGGTAATGCATTGCTTTATCTCGCGAATTATCTGAACATCCCTATGCAGGAAGCCGTAGCGATCGGTGACAGCTATAACGATATTTCCATGCTGACGATGGCCGGAAGAGGTATTGCCATGGGCAATGCAAATGACGACATTAAGGCTGTCTGCTCCGAAGTTACCCTGACCAATGTGGAAGATGGCGTTGCTCATGCTCTGTTGAACCTCCTCAACACCGTCGAGGCTGACACTGTAAAATAGAAGGGATTAGTTGCGTACTGCGTACAACTCAGGCTAACGCTGTTTCATGCTGTACGCAACATGTCCGTCTTACATATAACAATTCTTAAAAAGCAGATCTAGACGAAAAAGACGCTCGCAAGCATGGTTACCATGCATACGAGCGTCTTTTTCTGTTTGAAATACCAACGGAGAGAGAGGGATTCGAACCCTCGCACCGCTTACGCAGTCTAACCCCTTAGCAGAGGGTCCCCTTATAGCCACTTGGGTATCTCTCCATGGCTCCCCGAACAGGACTCGAACCTGTGACAACTCGATTAACAGTCGAGTGCTCTACCAACTGAGCTATCAGGGAATATTACTGTAGATTATCATACAGTATGGTTAATTTACCATGAATCAGGGGGCCTCGTCAAGTGCCAACAAGCGAAGTTTACCTCCACATTTCCCACAGCGATATCGCTGTGGATTCATTTTACGCTTACGCATATACTCCTGTTGACAGGAAACACACACAAGCTTGTAACGATAAGGCTGAGGCTTTCTTCCCACTCTTCCCGGTAGGGTCTGACAATGCCTGCTTCCTCCTACGCGAGCCAGCCATGCTTTGAAATCAGCATCACGATGCTGGTAGCCCATTCCGCGCAGATGTAGATGATAATGGCACAGCTCATGCTTTATAATTCTTTCCACCTCAGAACGTCCATAAGCCGCGAGTTGATGTGGATTAATTTCAATATGATGACTTTTCATAAAATATCGACCGCCTGTAGAAGACAGGCGCGCATTAAAGGTGGCTTGATGTTGAAACGGCACGCCAAAGCTCTCCAGCGAGATGCGCTCTACCCATTCTTGAAGTTCTTTATTACTCATGGAAGGGTTCATTGAATTGCTCAGAGACTTGGACTCCATCCTTATGGTTTCCCTCCTTTGCTTCATACTGACAAGCATATTATAAAATGACGGCCGAAGTCTAACCCTGGTTCATAAGCACACTTTAGGTATCCACCCCATATGCTAAACATACAGATGTAACGCAGAGGAGGAGATCGGCTTGCCTCAATGGCTCAGCAACCAGCTCATGCGGGCCTTTTACAAGAAGGACCGACGCCAAATTAAACTGTTGAACGATTGTTGGTTTTTTTATCATAAAGCACCTGGTATAGAATTTGACGCCAACAACGGGTAGAAGCAGAAAAGTTCCAGAAATGAAAAACCGGAGTCTCCAATATGATTCGGAGATTCCGGCTTTTTTTACTCTCACAAAAGGTTATACAGCTTTATTTAAAGCACTATGCCTGTGACTGCGCATCTGCGGGAGGTTTCATAGTCAGACCTACCCTGCCTTTTTTCAAATCAACATTCAACACCCACACGGTTACGTTATCACCAACAGATACAACATCCATCGGATGCTTAACAAAACCACTGCGCAGCTGTGAAATATGAACCAACCCGTCACTTTTAATACCGATATCCACAAATGCACCGAAATCAATGACATTGCGGACCGTTCCCTGAAGTTCCATACCCGGTGCCAGATCCTCGATCTTCAACACATCCTTGCGGAATACAGGCAATGGCAACTCATCGCGCGGGTCACGACCTGGTCGCTGGAGGCTGTCCAAAATATCCCGCAATGTTGGTACACCAACTTCCAGCTTCGCAGCCAGCTGATCAATATTAGACACATTCAGCGCTTCTGTTGCAACTTTCGAACCCAGATCATGGGCACTGATACCTAGCTCCGCCAACAGACGGTCTACGACAGCATACGATTCAGGGTGAATCGGTGTGCGATCCAGTGGATTTTCTCCACCCGGTATACGGATAAAGCCAACGGATTGCTCGTAGGTTTTTGCGCCAAGTCGCGGCACCTTCTGCAACTGACGACGGTTGCTGAATTTACCGTTTTCCTCACGATACTTAACGATGTTTTTAGCAATAGTAGCGTTGATCCCTGCTACGTAGGACAACAGCGCCGAGGAAGCCGTGTTCACATCCACACCGACGTGGTTAACAGCCGATTCCACAACGTCCTTCAAGCTCTCATCCAGATGTTTCTGCGACACATCATGCTGGTATTGACCTACACCAATGGCCTTCGGCTCAATCTTGACCAGCTCAGCCAGCGGGTCCTGCACACGACGCGCGATGGACGCCGCACTGCGCTCAGCTACGTCCAAATCAGGAAATTCTTCCTGTGCCAGCTTGGAGGCAGAGTATACGCTCGCACCTGCCTCATTGACGATCAGATACGCGAGGCTGTTGTCACCAATATCCGCGATAACTTCGGCTACGAATTGCTCTGTCTCGCGTGATGCGGTTCCGTTACCAATGACAATCAACTCGATGTCGTATTTGGCAATCAGCTGCTTGAACGTTTCGGCAGCCTCACGTTTCTTGTTGTTCGGCGGTGTTGGATATGTCACAGCCACTTCCAGCAGCTTGCCTGTGTCATCGACAACTGCCAGCTTGCAGCCTGTCCGATAGGCCGGATCGACTCCAAGCACACGACGCCCCTTGATCGGAGCCTGTAGCAACAGGCTGCGCAAATTGCCTGCAAAGATAGAGATGGCCTGCTGTTCGCCCTTCTCTGTCATTTCAGCGCGCACTTCACGTTCGATAGATGGCGCGATAAGTCTTTTATACGCATCCTCAATGACACTGCGTAGCAGGTCTTCCACCACAGACGATCCTTTAATCACTTGACCTGCCACATAATTGTAGATGGAATCCGGTGCTACCTCCAAACCAACCTTGAGAATGCCTTCCCGCTCTCCGCGATTAATCGCCAGAATACGGTGAGGTGGCATTTTCTTAGCCAGCTCACGATAGCTGTAGTAATTCTCATACACAGACTCTTGCTCGGTATCCTTCGCTTCAGAGGTCAGCATCCCATGATCCAGCGTATAACGGCGCACCCATTGGCGAATAGCCGCATCATCAGCTATATTTTCGGCCAAAATATCCATAGCTCCTTGGATAGCTGTCTCAGGGGTTTCGACTCCCAGCTCAGCATTCACATAGGATTCAGCTTCTTTCAAAGCATCACCCTGCTTCGGCTGACCCCAAATCCAGATGGATAGCGGCTCCAACCCCCGTTCCTTTGCCACACTGGCCCGAGTCTTGCGCTTTTGCCGATATGGACGATACAGATCCTCCACTTCTTGAAGTTTAACCGCAGAGGTGATAGCAGCCTGCAGCTCTTCAGTCAACTTGCCCTGTTCATCAATAATGCGGATGACCTCTACCTTACGATCCTCCAGATTACGTAAATACAGCACACGATCTTCAATTTCACGCAGCTGATTTTCATCCAGCTCTCCTGTCATTTCCTTACGATAACGCGCGATAAAAGGAATTGTATTTCCTTCATCCAATAAACTGATCGTTGTCCGGATTTGCTTGAGTGCCAGCGACAGCTCTCTCGCCACTTGTTTGACAATCCGTTCTTGGCGTTCTGCTTCGTTCGGCTCCTGCCCAATTTCCGTCTTCATTTCCTCGTTAGACAAACCTATCCCTTCTTCCTCACAGCTCTTGTCATACATCATGTCTTTTATTATCACAAAAAATGATTCAAAGCGCCAGCAGGTGACGTAAAAGCAAGCCCTACCTGTATTTTTCTTCGGACATGCAAAAGGACAGCGCTAGAGCGCTGTCCTTTCCCGTTTCACTCGTCGTTCCATCATACTAAAAATCAATCAAACCGAGACTGATCTGTAGCGAATCGCTCACTTTGCGCATGGTTTCTTCATCCAAATGGGTGATTTTGTCGGTAAGCCTTTGCTTGTCGATCGTCCGGATTTGCTCCAGAAGAACAACAGAATCACGATCAAAGCCATGCGTCGCCGCGTCGATTTCCACGTGTGTAGGCAGCTTTGCCTTCTGAATCTGTGCTGTGATGGCTGCTACGATCACGGTAGGGCTAAACCGGTTGCCGATATCATTTTGAATGATCAGCACAGGTCTGACGCCACCTTGCTCGGAACCGACTACGGGTGAAAGGTCTGCAAAAAAAACGTCGCCGCGCTTTACGATCAATATGGATTACACCCCGCTAACTGTACGGCCCAAGGTGCTGTTTGCATCTTCCTCCGCGTGAAAGGCTTCAGATGCCATGGTCAGGTTAATTTTAGCCATTTCCATGTATCCACGCTGCATAGCTTCACGAATGTAACGTTTTTTACGTTCACCTACATAAAGCTTCATTGCCTGCCTGATAAATTCACTGCGGTTGGAATTCTCCATAGCTACGATCCCGTCCACTTCCTGCAAGAGATGATCTGGCAAACTGATCATTATTCTTTTGGTGTTCTGCAAATTGGCCAACTTCTCTTCCACCCCCAAAACCTTGTCGCCATTGTACCATTATAACGTTATTCCCGGTAATTTATTCAAACGGAATATAAGAGAATGTATATGATATGCGTATATCATCTATGCTGCATTCCATTATAAACTACGCAGTTCGTTTTCGTACAGGCGTTTGATCCCCGAAATACAAGTGTCAGCGGAGCCTAGTGCGTCTTTTGACAGTTATAGCGCTCTTTTCTTTCCTTTGTACATATTTCGGGACGTTCTACGAAAACTCCTGCTTTTATCCGGTAATTTGCGTTATGAAATTAATTCCAGCGGGTTGGAAGAAGCGAGTTCACCCGAACGACAGGAACATGATCTCGCATGTAAACACGCGGTACCCTGTCTGCGATCATGCAGATCACCTCGTAGTGGATTGTACCAAGCTTGGATGCCAGCTCATCCGCCGCAATGATTTCGCCGGACTGCTGGCCGATGAGAACAACCTCTTCGCCGGTTTGGATTTCTTCCGCATCCTCTGCGAAAGATTGTAAGGATACCATACACTGGTCCATGCAGATCGTACCGAGTACAGGGACGCGACGACCGCGTATCAACACTTCGACCTTCCCACTTAGCATGCGGGAGTATCCATCCGCATAACCAATTGGCAGTGTGCCGATCCGCTCTTCATCAGAGGTCACATACCGGGTGCCGTAGCTAACCCCCCAGCCGGGAGGAAGCGTCTTGGTATAAACCACCGCCGTCTTTAATGACAATACAGGCAACAGTTCAATGACTTGCCGGTTAACCTCATCAGACGGATACAGACCGTATATACTGATGCCAATCCGCACCATATTGGGGGAAAGGGAAGGGGTATCAATGGTGGCCGCGCTGTTGCCCGTATGTATAATGGGAATAGAAATACCTTGTTCCCTTAGCGCATCCGCCACGCCCCGAAACCGATCATATTGTAGCAGTGTATAGCTTTTATCTTCTTCATCCGCACGGGCAAAATGGGTGTACATGCCTTCCAGCAGCACCTGCTCTAATTCGTGAACCTGCCGGACAAAAGCCAAAGCTGCTTCTCCAGGCAGCAAACCGAGTCTTCCCATACCGCTGTCTATTTTGATGTGCACCTTCAGCTTGCGTTCGCTTCCTTGGCGGTCCAATCTGCGGATACCCTCCAGCACTTCCTCACTAAACACAGTCAATGAGATATCATGCTCCCAAGCTGTTTGGACAGCTTCAGGTGAGGTGTAGCCGAGCACCAGGATCGGCAGTCCAACCCCCGCATGACGAAGCTCCAGAGCCTCATCCAGAAAAGCGACGCTCAAATAATCCGCACCAAGGCGTTCCATTTCCTTTGAAATTTCTACGGCACCGTGACCGTAGGCATTAGCCTTGACACAGACCAGCATCAGCTTATCCGCAGGCAATGCCTTGCGAAAGGCCTCATAGTTGGCGCCAAGGTGATCCAGGTTGATTTCGGCCCGGGTCGATCTGTATTGTGCTTGCAAAATCCAGTCACCTTCTTCAATTGTTAGCCTGTAACGTAACCTTTTACCATTTTGGATATAGCAAAATCCTTGCTTCCAAAGGTTAATGGTAATGTTCAGAGACGTGGCTGTCAATGGCAGGGGGCTCTGCCAGCCTCCTCTACCATCTTTACAATAGAACAAGATATACAAGCGATGCACATCTTAGACTGCGAATGAACAAAAGACGGATACGGGCGGTAGCAGAGCACTTTACACTCTAGACCGTCTGCATCCGTCTATAAAATTTTATTTACCCGATTGTTCCTGTATAGAAGCGGCAATTTGTATCATTTCGCTCACAGGCAGGTCAGCACTAGTGATTCTGAACTCTATTCCATCATTCATCCAGGTCATCGTCTGCTGTTCACTTCCTGTCAGCACGGCAAAACTTCCTCCAATATCAACCAGTTCGCCTGCCGTCAATGCGACCGCCCGATCTTTTGGACGCGCCTCTACAATGGTATAGTTATACGTTCCGCTATACCGCAGCATCACTGCATGTGTACCATTATCCTCCAGCTCCGGCGTATCCTTGATTTGTACTCCGGCTGGCGTGTAGGACGGTTCAATCAAGCCGAACTCACCCAACACAGCTTCTGCGGCATCCGTTCCCGCTGACGTTCCAGTTGCAGCATCCGCTGTGCCCGGTGTTTGTTGCTGCTCCTCTGCGTTAGCTGCTGCTTGCGACTTGGACGTATCGCCAGTGACAGCTCCGTCGCTCTTCGCTTCACCAGACGGTTGCTGGACATCGTCCCCTACGGTTCCCTGCTCTTGTCCGGCTTCACCGGACGTCACGCCAGTCGTCCCTTCTAACGTACCGGTCGTATCAAGCGGACCGCTGGAATCCACTGCCCCTGAAGATGGCGATCCCTCGCTACCTGCATTCGTTTTTCCGGAAGCCATGTTCCGCTCCATATCAAAGGAATCCTTGTCAAACTTCGTATCAAAAGCAAATTGATCGAATTTCAGATCGACAACCACCTTGGCATTCGCATCAGATACCTGTACCTGAGTAGGGGCATAGTTGTTTTTGGATAGCCAAATCTTTTGCCTTACCAGCGCATGGCTATTGTAGTTCGCGGCCACATCAAACACATAGGATTTATCGTCGGTAGCCAACTGACGGGAAGAATCACCGATAATGCTGCGAACCAGCGTCTCATATAAATATACCTGACCCTGATTGTTTGGCCAGTCGCTCTTGAAACGGAAACTCTTGTTCAGGCTGGGGGTCAGTACAAATACACCCTCATCATTACGAAGCACAATTTGCGTAACATCTTTTTTCTCGTTCGTCATGGCAATTCGGTAATAGGACGGCTTGCGATAGGAAATATCCACCTTGTATTCCTGCGGCGTGTCGCCGGTATGCAGCGTCATCAAAGCTGTACCGTGGTAGCTGTTCAGGTCGCTCACCACGTCACTCAAATCTTTAACCACATCGTCTGCGCTCTTCTTGCCGCACCCGGCCAGCAGCAACGTTACACACATGACCATGGCAAGCATCCATGAAATCCGGCGCATGTCATCAACCCCTTCAGCACATGTTTTAAATGAATTAGTACATGTCTATGAAGGACTTGTTCGATTTATGCAGACTGGCATGACAAGCTTGAGCGTATCCTTGTGTCATGCTATAAAATCTTTTGGAGACTGATCATAAATTCATACAAGAAATAAACTGAAAAACCAATCAAAACCACACCGGCACAGATTGTAACCCACTTGATGGCGGTTCGGTTCATGGCTTTTCGTGTTGTCGCTACGAGGGTCATCAAACCTAAATCATGAATAAGAATACCAAACAAAATACCTAAGCCAACAATCAAAAATTGACTTGTATTTGACCGATCAAATGAACTTGCCAGCACAGTCCCAAAAACACTTACCCAGAACACTAAATTCCCTGGTGAAACAGCTACAAGCAGCCCATTTTTATAGGAAGAAAATAATGATTTCGTCTTTTTCTCTCCTTCTAGTGCAATATCATGATCCGCATTTTTAATGCTGTCGTACCCCACGTAGCACAGAAATATGGCTCCAACGAGCCACATGATCACCTGTACAACAGGTAAGGACAGAACAGAGGCCAGACCAAAATATAAACCAATGATTAATAACAAATCGATGGTCATCCCCCCGAGCCCCACAATCCATCCATGCATAAATCCATTCTTTAGCCCTTGCTTCGTCATTTCAACCGTAATGGTACCTACAGGTAATGCTATGGAGAAACCTAGTAAAACATATGTAATAAACAATGCCATTTCAAAACCCCTTTCAAATGTATAAAAACGTTATTCTATATTATAAAAAATGACAAATCAATAAAATGTTGAAGCCTGTATGAGCTTAAAACACATGAAACTTATTTTGTACAAAATCGGATTCATTGACCAAGTTTGTCCATTGAGTATTGAGGTTCCAGGACTTATCATTGCTTTTGTGATAATAATTCTCATTTGCAAATTTATGAACTATTATATTATACGGAGGCTGCTATGACCAACAAAAAATCTACTCGGCAATACACTGCTCTGATCTGTCTATTCTCTCTTATGGGGGCATTGCTACTAGGATGCGGCGCATCTGATAAGCAGACTGCAAGCAGCAACACAACAGCATCTACAACCTCGGAAGCTGCCACAACTCGTGCCTACACAGACTATAAGGGACATACAGTAAACATTCCCACGACTCCTGGGCGCATTGCTTACTTCGGAGAAAACTATGGGGATCTATTGGTTTTAGGCGTACAGGCTGTTGGTACATCGACTTCTATGATCGAGGGAAAGATATATGAGAAAAAAGTTCAGAATGTATCGGACCTAGGATTTCCCATTGATTTAGAAAAAACATTGGCTCTACAACCAGACCTAATCATCACCGCCGATACGGATGAAAAACAATACGCAGCGTTAACGAAAATTGCACCTACAATTATGTTCGATACCTTCGCTCCACTGAACGATCGTTTGCTACATCTCGGAGACATTGTGAACAAGAAAAAGGCTGCTGAGGACTGGCTTGCCCAATATAAAATCAAGGAAGCAGAGATGTGGACCAAACTTCATGCGCAAGGTGTTAAGTCGGGTGAAACAGCTTCGGTCTTTACCTACTATCCCGGTGACCGTTTGTTCGTCATGGCACGGACAGGCCTGTCACAGATACTATATGAAGAGAATGGTCTCAAGCCTACTCCTCTTATTCAGAAAGCGCTGGATGAGGACAAAGGATTCGTGCAATTATCACAGGAAGTAATCGGACAATACGCTGGAGATCGGATTTTCATACTAAGCACTCCAAGTTCAGAAGCCCAGCAATCCACCGAACAATTAATGAAAAGCAAGCTGTGGCTTCAGCTCCCTGCTGTCAAGCAGGGACATGTGTACATGCAGGACATTGGCAAAACCGAAAGTGATGCATCTACTCGGGAATGGTTGCTGGAGGAATTACCCAAGCTCATAAAATAAGATTGGAGAAGCCTATCGTCCTTGTTGATAGGCTTCTTTTTTGTTGAACCTAAAGGAGGTATACTTATGCATATATGATAACCATTCTCAGTAAAAGGAGCTTTACACCGTGAATCAGCCTTCGTCGTCTGTAAATTCACCTCCACCCAACACACTGCTTTTTCATTTTAAAGGAATTGTGCTGGTTAGTGAGCCTACCGTTGGACTAATATCTCAATCAAATTCCGATCACTGTCTGCTTATGTTCATCGGCGGGGCTGGTAGGATGGATGTGGGTCAAGAACAATATGTATTCCATTCAGGTCATGGGTATTGGTTAACTCCTGGCGAATCCTATCGCATCGCTCCCTTGGATGGAACTGCTCCTGAATACTACAAAATCACGTTCAAGGTCATTACCATGCCGTTGGAGCCACAATCGGACGCGACCTTGGTTGAAAACGCAACGGGCATGCCATCCATATATCACGGATCTGTCCTGCCAGACCCGCGTGAATACATCGTTTCCTCTTCCTTCAAGCCTATTCAGTTGGCCGAAGAGTTATTTTATAGCACCCAACAAACAATACAGCCTCATAGACAAACCACTGCATTGCGTCAGCAAATCATGTTTCAAGAGCTGCTCTTACTGTGGCAGGAAGCCCACGTCCCTATTAAGCATAACGAGGGCTTTAATCCGACATTGCCTGCATCGGTGGAAAGCACCCTTGCATATATGGAAAACCACTACGAAAAGCCTATTACCGTCAAGCAGCTTGCCGAACAGGCCAACGTTTCCATATGGCAATACTCCCAGCTGTTTCGCAAAATAACGGGCAAAAAGCCGTTGCATTACCTCACTGAGCTGCGCTTGAACCATGCCAAGCGGCTGCTGCTGGAATGCAAACGGCCTTTACGTGAAATTGCCCGTCAGGTGGGTTTCTCTGACGAATATTATTTTAATCGGCGTTTTAGGCAAATGACCGGGGTTCCGCCGGGTAAATATGCGCTTTCCGCTCCCGGTTCTGTGTGCGTTAAGGATTGGACTGGCCACCATATTCATATCCCTCGTCGAGCGAGCCGCATCATCTATCACGGAGAAACGATGGGCGATTTGCTCGCGTTAGGAGCCACAGCCATCGGCGGAAGCCTGCGGCTCAGTGAATACAGCGTCTATAAGCATCGTCTTGAGAACGTAACTGACGTGGGACTTCCGCTGGATACCCGCTTGACCAGCGCTCTTGATCCTGATCTGATTATCATCGCCAACTCGGATGAACAGGAATATGAGCGTATTGCAAGCATCGCGCCCACCGTCACCTTCAACTCCTTTGCCGCCCTGGAGGAACGACTGCGTACACTTGGCGCCTGGCTCGATAAGGAACAAGAGGCCGAACGCTGGTTAGCGACCTTCACCGCTCGTAATCTGGCGATGTGGCAGCAGCTCAGCACGCATATCACAGCCGGAGAAACCGCCTCTGTTTTTATCTACGACCATGGCGATCGACTCTTTGTCATGGGCATGTCCGGATTCTCATCGGCCCTCTACCACCCGCACGGCTTCCAGCCTGTCG
This sequence comes from Paenibacillus sp. JJ1683, assembly GCF_053006485.1. NCBI lineage: Bacteria > Bacillati > Bacillota > Bacilli > Caryophanales > Paenibacillaceae > Paenibacillus > Paenibacillus sp. JJ1683. The sequence continues at coordinate 1,513,197 of NZ_CM129820.1, read as the reverse complement.
AGCCAATCCAAAAAATGCTTGATGAGGGACTGGGCTTCGCAGAAATTAATCCAAACGAATTGCCTGATTACGCTGGCGATCGCATATTTATGCTCGTCCCTACGGCACCAGACTCCAAGCATACGCTGGAATGCATGCTCAACAGCCCTCTCTGGCACAGCCTCCCTGCTGTGCGTCAAGGCCAGGTATATTTCGTAGAAGCAGACCGCTGGAACTGGAGCGATGCCATGACTCGGCAAAAGCTGCTCACTGCACTGCCCAAACTGTTCGTTCATTGATGCTGAAATGCTGCTATTTTTCAAAAGCTACATGAGTCCTTGAATAGTCCCATCTGCCTCCAGCGACATATGCTCAGCTGCTGGAGATTTGGGCAATCCTGGCATCGTCATGGTATTACCTGTTTCCACAACTACAAAGCCTGCGCCTGCGGACAATGATACGCTGGACACGTGAATGGTGAACCCCTCCGGCGCACCTAGCAAGGAAGGTTGATCTGAGAAAGAATACGGCGTTTTGGCCATACATACAGGCAGTTGTCCAAAACCAAGCTGCTCCATACCAGCCAACGCCCGTTTGGCTGCAGGCGTGTAAGCCACCTCTGCCGCACCGTAAATCTCCTTGGCAATGACACTAATTTTCGCTTGTAAATCAAGCGTATGATCATATAGCGGCGCAAAATGGGCTTTGTCCTTCTGAAGTAAGTTCAGCAGGCTTTGGGCCAATTTTTCTCCCCCTTGGCTTCCCTGCGCCCATACTTGTGAAAGCTCTGAGGGTACACCCAGCTTGCGGCATTCTGAGAAAATCAAATCCAGCTCAGCTTCGCTATCTGTTACAAAATGGTTAATCGCCACCAAGACAGGCACACCAAACTTTTGCAAATTCCGTACATGCCGGCTCATATTGGCTAATCCGAGTTGCAATTGCTCCAGATTTTCCGCATCCAGCTCCTGTTTAGCTACACCGCCGTTATATTTCAGCGCTTTGGCGGTTACAACCAGCACAGCCGCATCCGGCTGCAAGCCGGACTGGCGGCACTTGATGTCAAAGAACTTTTCCGCTCCCAGCTCAGCCCCAAATCCCGCCTCTGTGACGACGACCTCTCCCAGCTTCAACGCCAGCTTTGTACCGATCAGACTGCTACATCCATGGGCAATATTAGCAAAAGGTCCACCATGCACAATAACCGGAGTGCCTTCCAACGTCTGCACTAGATTAGGCTTTAATGCTTCCCGAAGCAGCACAGCCATTCCTTCCACCGCGTGCAGCTCCTCTGCTGTTACCGCTTCACCGGATTCGTTATATCCAATCACCATCCGACCCAACCGTACTTTAAGATCGTCCATATTTTCACTTAAGCATAGCACCGCCATGACTTCCGATGCCGAGGTAATCAGAAAGCCGCTTTCTCTTACCGCTCCATTCCCCGTTCCCAATCCAGTCACAATACTTCGCAAGCTCCGGTCATTCATATCGACAGCCCGTTTCCACACGATTCGGTCTGGCTTCAGCCGCAAAGCATTTCCATGGAACAAATGGTTATCAATCATCGCTGCCAGCAAATTATGTGCTGCCGAAATCGCATGTATATCCCCTGTAAAATGCAGATTAATGTCTTCCGCCGGAACAATCTGGGCCTGTCCTCCCCCGGTGGCTCCACCTTTCATCCCAAAGCAAGGTCCAAGGGACGGCTCACGCAGCGCAGCAACGGTTTTATGCCCCATCGCGTTGAGTGCCTGGGACAGCCCGATGGTTGTCAGCGTTTTTCCTTCTCCAGCCGGAGTGGGATTCATCGCTGTAACCAGCACCAGCTTTCCATTCGGGCGATCCTTTAACTGTTCCCACAGAGATGGATTCAGCTTCGCTTTATATTTTCCATACGTCTCCAGATGCTCTTCTTCAATTCCTGCTTCTTTGGCTATATCAATAATCCTCTTCATCTTTCGTTATGTACCCCCCGTTTTATAAGTCTGACCCATGGTGTCGAACCCTTTATCATTTTATTCTACCAAAGTGTACGGTTTATTGCGCTATGATTCATTTCATCGCAAGCATGACTATCCTGTGAGTTATAAAAAAAGCATCCCCTGCTCGCAGGAACTTTGAGGATACTCTTTTGGCATGTCCTAATCAGCAGAAATCCTTTAGAAATCAGGACAGCTTGGAACAACAAATTATCCATATGTAAGCACTTATACTCTCAACTACTCTCCACTTTATAATGCTTTTCCAGCAGTTCTTTAAAAACGTCAATCGGGTACTTGTATTGATCCGTTTTGAACACAATCCGGTTATTCCACTGGTTCTTTTCCAGCTCGCACCCATGCTCCATGTCCAGTTCCTTCATAATAAATATAATCTCATCTAAGGTTACCATCACACTATGTCTATTCGTCGTAGTCGCAAGCATCTGCTCGCCTTCCTGTATGTATGCCTTAACGATCTGTTCATCAAACCCTTCGCTGATCATTAATTCCATCAAGGTTTGTACAAAAAGAGACGGCAGGTTTTTGTACTGCGATTTTTTAATCCCAAACAGCGTGACGCTTAAGCGGGAAATATCATGCATAAACACAATATTTTTTCTCCGGTTCAATAAAAACAAGCTGGCATGCCAACTATTCAAAGGCGGATAAATATCAACTTGAAGTGGTTCAGTCTCCCATTCCTTCAGCAGTTTTTGGGTTCCCCGTATAACAAACATCATTGCTCTCCTTTATTGACGGTTCTGTACCGTAGCTCGTGATCTGACATCCCTAATCTCTCACACTAGGCTTGCCCCGGAAATTATAACACCGTATTCCAAACATCGGATTATAGACTATTTCAGTATAGAATAGGGGAATGATTAATTACCTGACACTGTTGAACGTAGCTCCTTCGGGACAATCCAGGGCATTTTCGTTTTCTTAGTGGATATTTTTTATGGAAATCCCCTTCACCGCTCTATATAATTCAGGTACAGTTCGTCACACGAGCTTAATCTAAAAATTAGGGGTGTTCCACACCTATGTCACAGCATATTTTACTTATTGAAGACGATCTATCCATTGCTGAAATGCTGCTCAAAGCACTCACCAAGGAGGGCTACAATTTAACCACCGCCTATGACGGAGAAGAAGGACTTAATGCCTTTGAACGGCATAACTATGACCTCGTACTCGTGGATCTGATGATGCCAAAGGTTGATGGTATGGAGGTAATCCGCCGAATTCGTACCCGCAGCGCCGTGCCGATTTTGATTATGTCGGCTAAGGACAGTGATGTGGATAAAGCGCTTGGACTGGGCTTCGGGGCAGATGATTATGTTGCCAAACCTTTTTCGATGCTTGAGATGACGGCGCGTATTCAATCCGCAATCCGCAGATCGACTACCTATGCTCGTCTGCAACAGCAGGAGGAACAGCCGCAAGCACAAGTGTTGACCTATGGAAATCTACGCATTGATTTTGATCATTTTACAGTCATCCGCAATGAAAATGAAATTCAGCTAACAGCCAAAGAATCTGATATTCTGAAGCTGTTTGCATCCAATCCGAATCGGGTATTTACGAAAGCTCAATTATACGGATTTATTTGGAAAGACGATTATATGGGTGACGAGAACGTGATTAACGTCCATATTCGTCGCCTGCGCGAGAAAATTGAAGAAGATCCCTCCCACCCTGTCCACATTAAGACGCTGTGGGGCATCGGCTACAAATGGGAGAATGGTTGATATGAACATCGAAATCATTTCCGAATGGATTGTCGTCCTCATGATGTCAGTCGTTATCATATGGCTTTGGCGGGAACGTGTAGCCTACAAGCGCAAACTAAAGGATATCCGAACCGCACTAGAGCGGATCGTCACCGTGAATCATGCCGAAAAGCTGCTATATGTCACAGGTGATGTTGAACTGCAACGACTCATGACGGAAATTAACCGACTACTAGACTTAAATCTGAGAGTATCAGCCGATTACAACCGAGGCCAAATCGCTATGCGTAAAATGATTTCGAATATTTCCCACGACCTCAAGACCCCGCTTACCGTTGTGCTTGGATATGCCGAGATGCTGGATGGCGATCCAGATATTTCGTCAGAAGAACGTATAAAGCTGCTATCCAGAATTCATCAAAAGACAAGCGAAGCGATTGAGCTGATCGGAAGTTTTTTTAGTTTGGCGAAGCTGGAAGCCAACGATACGGATATTCCACTGACCCGACTGGAGATAGGAGAACTGTGCAGACGCAGCATTTTGGAGTTTTATGATCTGCTGACGGCTCAGGGTTTTACGGTACATATTGACATTCCGGAGCATCCCATTTATGCCTTGGGGAACGAAGGAGCCATTGGGCGGGTGCTGAGCAATCTGATTTCAAATGCCATTCGCTACGGGGCAGAGGGTCGAACGCTAGGCCTGACGCTGTCAGAACAGCAGGATACAGTGCGTATAGAAGTGTGGGATCGTGGAAAAGGCATACAGGAGCCGGAGCAGGATAAGGTTTTTGAACGCATGTACACACTTGAGGATTCCCGTAATAAGGCGGTACAGGGCAGTGGACTGGGTCTTACGATTGCCAAGCGCCTGGTTGAATGCATGAATGGAGAGATGCAATTGACCAGCAAACCTTATGAGCAGACCGTCTTCTCTTTTACCTTGAAGAAGATCAACTATTAAGCGAGCTGCTCAACTTAATAAATTTGTAAGGATTACGAAAGAAAAATGAACATTTCGCCCTGTATTCTTGAATTATCAACAGTATACGAAGGGAGAACACCCATGACTTACATAATACGTACACATCATCTGACCAAAGCCATGAAGGGCAATGAAATTATAGCAGGGGTCAGTATGAATGTGCGCAAGGGGGAAACCTATGGCTTTCTCGGTCCCAATGGGGCAGGCAAGACAACGATCATGAAAATGATTACCAACCTGCTCAAGCCGACATCGGGTGAGATTGAACTGTTCGGTGAAAAGCTAACGCCACAGTCTTATCATCTGCTCGGACGGATAGGTTCGATTATTGAATACCCGATTTTTTATGATAGACTGACGGCTCAGCAAAATCTCGAACTTCATTGTGAATACATGGGCTATTATAATAAACAGGCTGTCCGGGATGCGCTAGAATTAGTGAACTTGCGGAATGCGGGTGACAAGCCAGTAAAAGACTTTTCACTAGGAATGAAGCAGCGTCTCGGGATTGCCCGAGCCATTGCGACCAAGCCAGAGCTACTCATTTTGGATGAACCAATTAATGGTCTGGACCCAGTGGGAATTAAGGAAATTCGGCAGTTATTCCACATGTTATGCAAGGAATATGGGATGACGCTGCTCGTATCCAGTCATATTTTAGCGGAAATAGAGCAGATTGCGGATACAATAGGCGTGATTAATCACGGACGGCTGATTGAGGAAGTTTCGATGGAACAGGTACTGGATACCAATACAGAATACATCGAATTTACGACCAACGATTGTAAAAAAGCGACCTACGTCCTCTCCCATCATCTGAGTCTGAATAATATAAAGGTACTCAATGAACAGAGTATACGTATTTACGATATGAGTGTACCGCAGAAGCAAATTACGAAAACGCTCATTTTAAATGATGTAGAAGTCGATTCCATTCATCAGAAAAGCAGTACGCTGGAAGACTACTTTTTACGTCTGTTACATGGAGGTGAGCCCCATGCTTAGATTAATACAGTTGGAGATGAAAAAGCTTCATCTGGCGGGTTATATCCGTTCAGCACTGATCGCCAACGCCTGTATTTTGGGGTTGCTCTGTATTATTGCGCTGGATAGCCAAAATGAAGGAGTACCCGAATTTACACAGTACGCTCAGCTTCTTGATCTCATGGACAATATGGTGAGAGCCACATTTATTGTATTTGCCTCCGTTCTGCTATGCCGTTTTATTGTAGGAGAATTTAAGTCCAAATCGATTACAATCTTGTTCATGTATCCGATTCATCGTCAAAAGCTGATGATCGCCAAACTCTTGATTGTGCTGCTGTTTACGTTCTTGTCTGTTGTTATATCGGAAATCATCATTACGGCTGCGATTCATTTGCTCAACCAGTTTGTCATGATTGTACCGGATAAGCTTACTCTTTCCATACTGGCCGAACAATCCGCGCGGACGCTAATCAATGCCGTGGCCGCCAGCTTTATGGGATTGGTTCCGCTGTATATGGGAATGCGAAGATACTCAGTACCCACGACTATTGTGACCTCAATTCTGGTTGTAGCCTTGCTTTTCTCCAATAATAACGGCGCTACACTTAGCTCCATTGCCCCCGTGCAAATCAGCTTCTCTGTGCTGGGAATGATTGTGGCTTATGCGGCAATTCGGCGCATTGAGTATAAGGATATTGCTTAGTAATATAGATTTTAGTGAAACGCTTTCAAAAAAAGATGAAAATCCTTGTTAGATATACACACATTTTTCACTGGACTTCATTCTAAAACAGGTATATCCTATAGGAGAAATTAAAAAACGGAATAAGGATCTTCGGGGTAGGGTGAGATTCCCAACCGGCGGTATGGCTCATGGAGCTAAGCCCGCGACTCTGTATCTGGCAACAGGATACGGACTGATTTGGTGAGATGCCAAAGCCGACGGTAAAGTCCGGATGGAAGAAGATCGAAGTATGAACATGCCGCAAAGTGAATGAATGCTGCGCTATAGTTTTTGCAGTAACTTCATTTAACTTGTATCAAACGGCAAGTTTATTTGATCAACCCCCGTCTTGCATGGCTTTCGCCATGAACGGGGGTTTTTGTGCCACCGGTCCTGTATTCGCAAGGAGCTAAATAAGTATGAGTCAATCATCAACTGTACTATCATCCAAAGGTTTTGATCGTAGCTCCCACATGAAAAGCGGTTTTTGGCTAGTCGCGATCGGAGCGGCCTTGTGGGGTGCAGACCCGCTGTTTCGTATTATTTTGTTAAAGTCATTTACCTCAGCACAAATCGTACTGATGGAGCATGTGCTGCTCTTTATCGCTCTGACGCCGATGCTGTGGAAGCATCGCGAGGAGCTCAAAACGATACGATTTCGTCAGGTTTTTGCTATTTTGTTCGTCTCGTGGGGCGGCTCGGCACTGGCCAGTGTGATTTTCACCATGGCACTCAGCAACGGTGATCTGAATGCAGTTCTTTTGCTCCAGAAGCTTCAGCCTTTGGTTGCTATTATTCTGGCCCGCGTTATATTGAAAGAAATGCTACCGCGTCATTTTGGAATATTAATTGTCATCGCTCTGTTCGGAACGTATCTTCTAACCTTCGGTTGGTCGCTTCCCTTTGGGCATGTTCATGATTTTGTTCACATTGGTAGTCTGCTCGCACTAGGTGCAGCGGTTCTGTGGGGCGGTTCGACCGTTATGGGGAGCTACTTGCTTCGTTCGATGAAATATGAGACAGTAACCTCCCTCCGCTTCATGGTGGCGCTCCCTCTGCTCATTGTTCTCACCTCGGTGGAGCATGCTCCGTGGAATATGCCTACAGGTACATGGGCGGGCGCAGCTGTAATGATCAACTTGCTGCTGCAAGCATTGCTTCCGGGTCTTCTCAGTTTATTACTGTATTACAAAGGCTTAAGTACAACCAAAGCTTCTTATGCTACGATGGCAGAATTGAGCTTCCCCATGGTTGGTGTCGTAATTAACTGGATCGCTTTCCAGCAAATCGTTACCGTAGCGCAATTGACTGGTTTTATGCTGATCTGGATTACACTCTTTATGATTTCTCGTCAGCAAAAAAATTAATAGCTTAATCTTCTTTCATGCTCATCCAAGCCAAATCGTGAAGATGCTTTTGCATCTCTGATTTGGCTTTTTATGTATTCATATTCATATTAACATTAGTTCCTAAGACCTATTTTTTCAAAAAAAGTGTACTATTCCTCGTTTTTAAAGATTACATCTATAAAATTAGTCGATTTATGTCGAATAAAACTATGTAGTGATCATCTGACACAGAGGAGAAAAAACGATGACTAAAGCAAAACAAACAGTTCCGTGGTGGAACAGGTTTCTCAAGCAGTTTTATTTAATGAGGACAAAATTAATAATATCTTTTTTGGCTGTGTTATTGATTCCAAGCGTACTTATTGGATACTTTTCTTACCAGGGGGCCACGACACAGCTCAGTCAGCAGATGGCTGCTTCCGTAAACACGAATCTGTATCTGATCCGAAGCAATGTTAATCAGTATGTAGCACCGATTATAAAAGACGTAGACGTGCTTACCAGTGAGATCGAATCTGATTCCATTGGTTCCAACCAAGAAGCACTTCAGAAAAAGTTGGACGTCATCGTCAAAGCTCATCCTGAGTTAGATGCCGCGCTCCTTGGCAATATGGAAGGACAATATATCCGTTCTCCGATAAAAAAGGAGGCTGATTATGATCCTAGGGAGAGAAAATGGTACAAAAACGCAATGCTACATAAGGGCAAGGTATTCGTCGGCGTTCCAGTTGCCAGCGTTACGACAGGGAACTTAGTGGTTAATGTATCGGCAACGCTCAAGGACGGTGAAGGAGCTGTTGCATTGGCTTTGAATCTGGACAAGATGGGTGAAAGTCTCCAATCTGTGAAGATAGGTGAACGCGGAGGACTCATCATTGTTGATTCTGATCATAAAGTTGTATCTGGGACTGGAACAGCCTTTACCAAGACAGGCAAAAAACCGGCTGACACCATGGAGGGACTTCCCGAAGTGGCGGCAACCGGAGAAAATGATACTCCTTCCGTGTCGCAAATTCAATTTATGAATCGGGATGTACTGGCCTTTACACTTAAGGACCCTCTCACTGGCTGGAACATTGTTGCACTATCGGATCTGGAGGATTACAGTGATGCAGCCCAACCGATTCTGAAGCAAAGCCTGATTGTAATTGTTATTTCCATACTGGCCGCTGCGATCATCATAGTGCTTATGGTCCGCTCATTCCTGATCCCACTCAAAAAGCTGCAAGCAGGAACACGGATCGTCCGGGATGGAAATCTGACCGAACGTGTTAACCTGTCTAGAAAGGACGAGTTCGGCGAGCTGGCACAGAATTTTGACCAGATGACGCATTCCTTGCACTCGATGGTTTCCGAGGTCAACCAAACCTCCTCCCGACTTGCTTCCTCTTCCCTGATAATCAAGGAGAGCACAGAGCAAACGACGGAGTCCGTACAACACGTAGCGGAAACAGTTATGGAATCCGCGGAAAATGCAGTGACCAGCGCCGAGGCATCCGAGCAAACCGCCAATGCTGTTGAAGAAATGGCGAAGGGTGTCAGCACGATTGCCGAATCGGCAAGCTCCATCGTGGATTCAGCAGGACAAACCGAGCAGGACGTAGCTCAAGGCAGTCAAATGATCAGCCATGTGCGGACACAAATGGACCGCATTTTGGAAGCTGTAAGCCAAACGGCTAGCCTGATGGATGAGCTATCCCAGCTCTCGGACGATGCGAAGCAAATGAACGCGGCTATAGCTGCCATTGCCAAGCAAACTAATTTGTTGTCCCTGAACGCATCTATTGAAGCCTCCAGAGCAGGCGAAGCTGGGCGCGGATTTGCTGTAGTCGCTATAGAGGTACGCAAGCTGTCGGAACAGTCCAAGGAAAGCGCCGATTCCATCAGTCAGATCATTACGCAAATGCTCGATTTGATTCAGCGCTCTACCGCCACGATGAACGGTAATGTTCGTAATCAGGTAGGTGAAGGATTACGAATCAGCCAAGATGCAGAAGGTGCTTTTACGAATATTGAACGCTCTACTTCTCATATCGTGGAACAAATTCAAAGTGTGTCCGCTGCTGCTGAACAAATCTCTGCCAGTACAGAGGAAGTTTCAGCCACTGTCACCCATTTGGCAAGCCTATCCCGCAATTCGGCGGACAGTTCGCAGACAACCTCTGCTGCCGCTCAAGAGCAAATGGCAGCCATGGAGGAAATCGCCTCTTCCTCACAGGAGTTGTCCAACATGGCACAGGACCTGCAAGAGCTTGTTAAGCGATTTAAGATTTAGCTTCCACAGCTATTATTGAAATTTCACCAACGAAAGCTCAACAGCACTGCATCTGTTTAGTAACAAAAGCCTTCGCCCGCATAGAAAATACGGGCGAAGGCTTTTTCGTTGATTCCTTTAGACGATGCCTCGTACTTACCTATATGCTCATCTGCCCCGTTAACTGGCGGCGTCTATGCCCTTCTGGATCATGTTCCACCATAATATCCTGATGAAAAATGGCTGTAGCTCGCTGTTGCCTGTCGTACATCGGCCATGCTCTCTCAGGTAGCATAGGCTCCCCATCACGTGCAAAAGCAACCCATGCCTGCTGCATATCATGAGCAAGCTTCTCCATAGAAGGTTGAATCTCTAATCCCAGCTTACCCAGCAGCTTCAGATTATCGAAAACAAAAGCAATTTCTGCACCGTGAACCGCTTGTCCAAAGGTAGGATGGCCCGGCAGTGTCCAATCAAAACGGTACATCCATACCGATGCATACACCGACTGTGCAGCGGCAAGAGCCAACGCGGGACGCCAAAAAATGAGATCGGTCAACATTTGTGCCTGTCCCTCAATAGTAACTGGAAAAGGTTCTATCAGGTCGCCAATGTCGGACATACCTGTCATCATTTCCAATGCCTGACGTGCTGTTAGCTTGTTCATCAGATGGGATTCTTTGCGGATAAAATAGTTCCCTTCATGCAAGTTCGTTCCAATCATAACAGATACCTGTTTTGCTGAACCTTGGGCGATTGCAGACAGGGGTAGATCCGGCAAGGTCACCCCGTCTACAACGGGTTGATAAATCATCGCCATTCCTGGTCCGATGACTTCATGTGTTTTGGCCATAGCGAGCATCAGCGCTTCCGTCGGCAGCGTAAACAATCGCTCAGGATGCTGAGTGTCCACACCCAGTTGCTGCAAATACACAGCCGTCACTTGCTCTGCCTGTGCAGTTGGCAACACCTGCGATGCTCCACTTTGCAAAATTGCACGCTGGAACAGCCCCTCAGCGGCTGGCATCGCCAATAGAGCGGCAATACTCATCGCGCCTGCCGATTCACCGAACACCGTTACTTCGTCCGGGTTGCCGCCAAAGGCAGAAATATGATCCCGAACCCATTCCAGCGCAGCGATTTGATCCAACAGTCCGGCATTTGAGGTCAGCCCATTCCCCTTTGGAGTCAAATGCAAAAATCCTAACGGTCCTAACCGATAGTTGATCGTAACTACAACAACATTGCCATTCTTCGCCATGCGTTCCCCGTCATATAAAGGTATAATCCCAGACCCGGTGACAAAGGCACCGCCATGAATCCACACCAGCACCGGACGTCCCTTCTCAGGAGCCTTCGAAGCCGGTGTCCAAATGTTCAGATACAAGCAATCCTCGGACTGCTGCGGCGGTTCCACCAGATTTCCGGTCATACTTTCAGCGGAGGGCATGGGTTGCGGACAGATGGGTCCGAAACTCGTCGCAGCCCGTACACCCTCCCAAGGCTCCAAAGGCTGTGGTCCGTGAAAACGAAGTTTTCCAACAGGAGGCTGCGCATATGGAATACCTTTCCACACATGATATCCATTCCCCGTTTCTCCACGTAATTGACCTAGACGAGTATGTACTGTATTACTCTCCATCATGAACCCTCCTTTATTTTGTATGTTCAACATAACGGTATACTATCAATCTTTACATATCTCTATTATACCCTTTGCGCAGGACCAAACCAAAAAATACCGGAAGCGCTTTTGCGCTCCGGCATTTTGTAGACAGAATGAGTGGATCTTGCTTAATCCTGAACCTCTTCTTTCGGAATCAGCTTGTAAATTTCTTCGCTTTCCATCGAATCAATCAATCGGTCTAGCCACTTGTAATAAGCCACGGCCTGCTTCATTTTCATACGGTCTTGCTGAAGAATGGTCTTAAATTCCTCGTATTCTTCACCCTGCGCCATCAATTTGTCCAGTTCGTCAATGGCTTTGCGCAGTACGAGTAAATTTGTTTCTACTGCTTTTCTCCATTTAATAGCGAAGAAGTCAGTAAAAGTTTGGTACCAGTCATATTCGACTTCATACAAGTCCTTGCGTGAGCCTTTGCTCCATACCTTGTTCACCATTTTCAGATCCAACAACGTTCGAACTCCTGTACTCATGCTCGTTTTGCTCATTTCCATTTCACGGCCCATCTCGTCCAGTGTCATCGGTTTATCCGCAAAAAAAAGCAAACCGTACAAATGCCCCGCAGACAGAGTGATCCCATATAGGTCCATGTTTTTACCTATAGCTTCTATGACACGTTTGCGAATTTTTTGCAGCGACGCCTGCTGCTCATCACCTAACTGGTACAAGCTCATGCTTGCAACCTCCTAATTTTAGAGCATTTTGCACAACCTAGTATGAACGACTTACCCGTAAAGGATTAGCTTTGACGCAATATATGAAATCTTTCAATACTGAATGAAATGTTTCAAAAGCAAAGCTTCTGTCTATATTACAACAGCATGATCGTTCAAAATCATAATTCGCAAAATTGCTAATGATAGTAAACTTTTAAAATTATGGATATACATAAATCTTTTTGTTATGGTCATATTTCATTGTCTATTTTAAAAAAAGCACTATCGGTTGTAAAGTTCCGAATGTTTGAGCATTCTAAAGAACGAAGGAGCATATCGAAGGAAAGTTTGTACAGTTTTTTCTGTACGTACTTTACGAACAGTTTTTTTGTTTGAAATGTAAGTGATGCTTCTGTTACAATTAATTTTGTCATTAACCGTTCAGGATGTACAGAATTATGATTTTTATACTCAATCCATCATGCAACATGGGGTTAATACCAAGCAAAGTATAGAAAGAAGAGGTGTATGTATGACGATTTTGGAAGTCAAAAATGTCAGCAAACTCTTTGGTCCTCACGCAGAGCAAGGTGTTCCGCTCCTGGAGCAAGGCTGGGGCAAAGAAAAGCTGGCCAAAGAAAAACAGATTACTGTTGGTGTTAACAAGGCCAACATGCAAATTAAGCAAGGTGAAATTTTCGTAATTATGGGGTTATCAGGTAGCGGCAAGTCCACTTTGGTGCGAATGCTAAATCGCTTGATTGAGCCTACCTCCGGTGAAATTCTGGTCCACGGCAAAGATCTCCGTAAGATGAACAAAGAACAACTCCGCGAGGTTCGTCGTAAAACCATCAGCATGGTTTTTCAAAAGTTCGCCCTGTTCCCACATCGAACTGTATTGGAAAATGTAGAATACGGTCTTGAAATTCAAAAGGTAGATAAAGCACAACGCCAGGAAAAGGCACAAACAGCGCTGGAACTGGTTGGTCTTAAAAACTGGGGCGATAAAATGCCCGATGAGCTGAGTGGCGGTATGCAGCAGCGTGTCGGCCTGGCACGGGCACTGGCAAATGACCCTGAAGTTCTCCTGATGGATGAAGCATTCAGCGCATTGGACCCTCTCATTCGCCGTGACATGCAAGATGAGCTGCTGGAGCTTCAAGATAAAATGAAGAAAACGATTGTCTTTATCACCCATGATCTGGATGAAGCGCTGCGGATTGGTGACCGGATTGCATTGATGCGGGACGGAGTGGTCGTACAAATTGGTACACCGGAAGAAATTATGATCCAACCAGCTAACTCTTATGTAGCCCGCTTCGTCGAGGATGTGGATCTGTCCAAAGTATTGACGGCTGCTCATGTCATGCTTCGTCCAGAAACCATCACTATGGACCGCGGTCCGCGTGTAGCTCTGGAATTGATGCGGGAGCGTGGGATTTCCAATCTATTCGTCATTGACCGCACCAAAAAGCTACTGGGTGTTATTAATGCCGAGGATGCTGTTCATGCACTGCGCAACAATTTGAAGATTGAAGATATTTTGATCACGGACGGACCGCAGGTTCCTGCTGAAACTGTCATTAATGATTTGTTTGAAATTACAAGCTCGTCCAAGGTGCCACTGGCTGTCGTCGATGACAAGCAGAAATTGCTGGGCGTTATCGTCCGTGGAGCTTTACTGGGTGCACTAAGTGGAGATGTACCTACTACAAAGGAGGTGAATGCCCATGATACCGAAACTGCCAATCGCTGAGTGGATTCAATCCATTGTAGACTGGATGGGTATTCATCTGGCTGGATTGTTTAATGTTATTTCTTCGGTAATTGAAGCGGTAGTAGGCTTTTTCTCTGGCTTGTTCATGCTTCCGCACCCTCTGGTGTTCATCGTGATCATCGGGATTATCGCCTTTATGATCGGGCGGGTGCAGCTTACACTGTTCACTGTCATCGGCTTCCTGCTGATTGATAATCTCGGCTATTGGAGTGAAACGATGAACACGCTCGGACTGGTCATCACGTCTGCGCTTGTATCCATTGTTATCGGGATTCCGATCGGAATCTGGTGTGCATACAGTAAATCAGCATCACGCATTATCACGCCTTTACTTGATTTTATGCAGACGATGCCAGCGTTCGTGTACTTGCTCCCGGCGGTTACCTTTTTCAGCTTGGGTGTTGTACCAGGTGTTATCGCCTCTGTAATCTTTGCGATTCCCCCAACCATTCGCATGACCAACCTGGGGATTATGCAAGTATCGGATGAACTTATTGAAGCCTCTGATGCTTTTGGTTCAACATCGGCGCAAAAGCTGTTTAAAGTACAGCTGCCACTGGCATTGCCTACCTTAATGGCTGGTATTAATCAGACGATTATGCTGTCACTGTCCATGGTTGTTATTGCTTCCATGATCGGTGCGGAAGGTATCGGTGCGGTTGTGTATCGTGCTGTGACCCAGCTGCAAATTGGTAAAGGCTTTGAAGCCGGCTTGGCAGTGGTCGTTCTGGCTATTGTACTTGACCGCTTTACACAAAATCTGTTCAAACCGACAAAAAAAAGCAAAAGTCGTGTATCCAGCAAGCAAAAAGTATGGATCACCTCTGCAGTTACAGCGGTTATTCTGATCGCTGGCGCATCTCAATATTTTGTTGGAACAGATCATTCCGCTGCTGGTAAAGGTAGTGCTGCTGCCAATCCGATTGGCGCAGAGGTTGATTATAAAATTATTGGTATTGATGCCGGGGCAGGCATTATGAAGTCGACGGCTAAAGCAATTCAAGACTACAACTTGTCTGATTGGAAGCTAGTTGAGGGTTCCGGTGCGGCCATGACGGCCACATTGGACAAAGCCATCAAAGCGAAAAAACCGATCATTATTACCGGTTGGACTCCTCACTGGATGTTCAACAAGTATGATCTCAAATATTTGGAAGACCCTAAAAAGTCTTATGGTGAAGCTGAGGGTATTCATACGATTGCCCGTAAAGGTTTGCAGCAGGACGCTCCTACTGCTTATGAGTTTCTAAAACGTTTCAAATGGACAGCTGAAGATATGGGTGAAATGATGGTTGCTATCCAAGAAGGGACCAGCCCTGAGCAAGCTGCCAAGGATTGGGCGGAGAAACATGCCGACAAGGTTCAGGAATGGACTCAAGGACTGCAACCTGTCAATGGCGATACCTTCAAGCTAAGCTATGTAGCTTGGGATTCGGAAATTGCGAGTACAAATTTGCTGAAATATATTATGGAAAATAATCTGGGTTACAAAGTAACCGCACTGCAAGTTGAAGCAGGTCCTATGTGGACGGGTGTCGCTAGTGGCGATGTAGATGCCTCACCGGCTGCATGGCTGCCGTTAACGCATGCGGATTACTGGGCTAAATACAAAGATAAACTCGACGACCTAGGTGCAAATATGACTGGTGTTAAAACTGGGTTGGTCGTTCCAGCTTACATGAATGTTAAATCAATTACTGAGTTGCAGGGGAACGGAGCCGAAGCGGCTCCAGCCTCCGCCGCTACTGGGGACTTTGGCAAGGAGGTCGGCTACCGCATTGTCGGTACCGACCCTGGTGCCGGACTGATGAAGCTGACTGCAAAAGCTATCAGTGACTATGGATTGTCCGACTGGAAACTGCTTGAAAGCTCTGGAGCTGCAATGACCGCTACACTGGATAAAGCTATCAAAGCCAAGCAGCCTATCGTTATAACCGGTTGGACTCCTCACTGGATGTTTAACAAGTATGATTTGAAATACTTAAAAGATCCTAAAAAGGCTTATGGTGATAAAGAAGAAATTCATACCATTGCCCGCAAAGGGTTGAAACAGGGTGCTCCTGTGGCTTATGAATTTCTAAGCCGTTTCAAGTGGACTGCTGAAGATATGGGTGAAGTGATGATCGCAATTCAAGATGGTACTCCCCCACAGCAGGCTGCCAAGAACTGGGCTGATAAGCATCCTGATAAAGTACAGGAATGGATCAAGGGTTTGCAGCCCGTCAATGGAAATCCTTTGAAGCTGAGCTACGCTGCTTGGGATTCGGAAATTGCCAGTACGAACGTATTGAAATATGTATTAGAACAAAAATTGGGCTATAAAGTAACCGCGCTGCAAGTGGAAATCGGCCCAATGTGGACAGGCGTGGCTGGCGGAAGTGTAGATGCTACCGCAGCCGCTTGGCTTCCATTGACGCATGCTGATTATTGGGCTCAGTACAAGGATAAAGTAGATGACATCGGAACCAGCATGACTGGCGTTATGTCCGGACTTGTCGTTCCATCCTATGTACCCATTGATTCTATTGAGGATCTCAAAACGCAATAATACTTCACTTTTAAACCATACTAATAAATAAAAGGCAGATCAGGACTACTCCCGATCTGCCTTTTTGATATCCAAATTTAAAATTGCTCTCAGCCTTTGATTGTGAACCCTTCTTGAGCGGGCACATCGGCATACTGTGCTGTCGTCTGATGTTGTCTAAAGAATAACGGATAGATCACGAAGGCCACCAGCAGACTCACACAACCAATGACGCCCAGAGCAATCAAATCCTTAAAGATGTATGTGATATCCAGACCCTTGAGCGTAATGTTCCGTACTGCGTCCAAATAATACGTCAGCGGCAATATTTCAGCAAGCCCTCGCAAGAAGCCGGGCATTGCTTCTAATGGCCACGTATAACCTGACAGCATAAAGGAAGGAACAGCAATGAGCATCAGAGTTTGTGTTGCATCCACTCTGGTCTTGGAAAAGAGACTGAACAGGAACCCTAATCCACACAAAGCAAAGTTAAAGACCAGCGAAACCAAAATCAATGGCAGTACCTGTCCCCTAAACGGAATATCGAAGCATAAAGCGCTAATACTGAATACAGTCAGCACATTAAAAGCTCCCGCCGCATAATAGGGTGCTAGCTTGGCAATAGCCAAGCGCCAAGGGGTGTTTTTCCATGCGCCAAATCTTCCCCAAGTCCCAGCTTCCTTATCACGCGTGCAAGACAACGCAATACCTAGCAGCAAACACTGCTGGAGAGCCGCAGAAATAACCCCCAACGGCATGAAAAGCTTATAATCATATACCGGGTTAAATAGCACTCTGGATCGGAACGGGATGGTAGTCAGCGTCGAGGCGGCCTGATCGGCGTTCATTCCCTTTTGCTTCATGGAATTGAGCGATACTCCGGCACTCACGCTACTAATGACCTGATTGGCAATCCGACTGGCACTATTGGAATACATCATATTACTGCCGTCAATCAGCGTAAGCACAGGTGGATTTTCCCCATGCTTAAGCCGAGTGGTAAAGTTATCTGGAATGACAATTCCGACCTTGGCCTCCCCAGTCTCTACCTGGCGGACTACATCATCCTGATTGGTCACTTGCCGTGTAACGGCAAATGAATCAGTCGCGTCGAACGCCTGAATGATTTGGCGACTAAGCTGCGAATTATCTCCGTCATACACCGTAACAGGCATCTCGGTAATCCGCTGATGCGAATACAGGAAGCCGAACAGTATCGTATACACAATTGGCGTAATCAGCAGAATAGCCATAAAGCGGCGGTCCCGGAAGATACTCAGCCATTCCTCGCGAAACACATCGCGGATACGAAGTCTTTCCTGTGAACCCTGCATATTACTGCGCCCCTTTGCCTGTAAACAGAACCGTGGAGCCTGTTGGAACGGAAGCCGCAAGATCCGGTAATGCTACCTTCACACCAAAGGAACGGACATCCTTATCACCTGAGCTTTGGCTCGGTTTTTGAATGGCAAAGTCCGCAGCAGATTCTAACAGAATGACTTTGCCCTTCAGCTCCTTACCGCCTGACAGTAATTTAACTTGAACTGTATCCCCTGCTTGAAGACCGTTCAGAGACGTTTCTGGTACATAGAATTTAGCCCAACGCTGTGTGGATGTTTCAATTGTATAGACAGGAAATCCTGCGCTAGCCATCTCACCCAAGCTAAGCGACTTGGATTTTACGATCCCATCCTCAGGCGCACGCAGCGTAGTATAGCCCAAATAGGTCTGAGCCTCCTGAAGTGCAGCTTCCGCCTGGGCTACCTGTGCATTGGCACCTTCAACCGCAGATTGTGCCTGCTCTACCGTCGATTGCGCCGCCTTCACAGCGGATTGCGCTTGCTCTACCGAAGCCTGAGCAGCTTTGACATCTTCCTGTTGCACAGCCACTTTGCCCGCTCCTGCCTGTGCTTCCTTCACTGCAGCCAAGGCTTGACGGTATTGGGCTTCAGCCGCCGTAATTTCCTCCTTACGGCTTCCCTCCCGCGCCATATCCAATTTTTGCGACTCAGCATTATACTTGGCTACTGCCTGTTGATGTTCCAATGTCGCTTGATCCAGTGAGGCCTGAGTTGCTGCACCGGCTTCTTGAAGCTTTTTGGCACGCTCCAGATTTTTAACAGTCAGGTCCAGCGTTTCCTTCGCTACCTTCACAGATGCTTGCAATTGCTCAATCTCCTGCGGTCTTGCCCCGCTCTTGAGGGCATCCAGTTTCGCTTTGGCGGCGTTCGCAGCCGCTTGAGCCTGTTCTATCTGGCTGGAGGAAGCCTCAGCAGTCACACTGACCGCTGTCGTACCTTGACTCTTCTTGGCCTGAGCGGCGCTCACGGTAGCCTGTGCCTGGCCTACGCCTGCTTGAGCCTGCAATACGCTGGCTTTCGCTTTGGACACATTGCTCTTGGCTGCCAGCAAAGCAGCCTGTGCTTGCTTCACCTTATCTTCCAGCTCACGGCTTTCCAGATGGGCTATCACCTGCCCTTTTTTTACCTTGTCGCCCTCATTCACCAGCATCTGATCAATACGTCCCGCCATCTTAAAGCTGGCATTGAGCGTATCGGATTCTACATAAGCCGTAGGGATAGAAGAAGACTCATCTGCGGATAAGCTGCTGCTCCCTCGTGGGAAAGCAGTCAAAGCATAGATTCCTACAGCGATTAAAATAATAAGTATGATGTAAATCGCATATTTTTTGGCTTTCATGTTCTCATCACTCCACTTGTCTATTTAATGTTGCATACCCAGCGCGTTACATACAAATACTTCGGTACTTTCGCGAACTTCCTGCAGATTCATCGTTTCGCCCCATACCATCGACCGCATTGGAGTAAAAATGTAAATGCCGAATAAACAATTTGCAGTCGTTTTTGCATCCAGCTTACTCGAAATTTTTCCATAGAACTTGCCGGAATCAATCTCTGCCTCCATAAAATCAAAATAGTCTGCCAGCACCTGCCTAATATTAAAATGCTGTTCCTGCGAGACCCACCCCTTACTGACCAGTAGACGGCAAAAATCCGGCTCTCTTCCAATGAACTCAATATGTACTTGGATCAGCTTGCGAACCCTCACTTCTACCTGATCCATAGGAATTTGAGCCATCGCTTCATGGATATCCTGGACAAAACGTTCCATTCCCATCTTCAAAATGTAAATGTACAATTCTTGCTTGTTTTTAAAATTGTAGTACAGGGTTCCTTTAGCTATGCCACATACCTTGGCAATTTCCTCCATATTTGTATCATTAAATCCTCGTTCGGAAAAAGCCTTGAGTGCGCCGTTAAAAATAATTTCCTTCGTTTGCTGTTTCATGCTTCCTCCTTTTTTGAACTGACCGTCCAGTACAAAAATTATGTATTTATTATAAGCCCATTTTCAGTTATCCAGCAATAGGAAATGTGCAAAAATGGCCATTTTAGACACTTCGTCTAAACGATTATTCTAAATTAAAAATGCAAAAACGGATCGAAAAAGTGAGGGGGTCACTCATTCGATCCGTTATTTCATAAAATCGGCTAATAAGGAGGCACATCTACGAATTATCAGCCGATTTTAAGGGAGGGCCGACTATTTCTTCACCGTTTGATTGTATTGCGCGATTTTGCCTGTAATTTCTTGTGCAGCTTGATCCAGAGCCTGTTTTGGCTGTTGCTGGCCACTCAGAACAGCCTCAATCGCACCTTCGACGATCTGACGCGCTTCTGGGAATACGCCCATCACTGCGCCTTGTGTAGCAGTAGATTGTGCCGATGCATGCAATTGGTCAACAGCTGTCTGGAATTGCGGATATTTTACCATGTTATCTTTGAGTACCTTCTCGTCATAGGCCGCTTTCGTGATTGGGAAGTACCCAGTATTCACACTCCATTGTGCCTGTACTGCTGGGGAGGCGACGAATTTAATGAACTCCCATGCTGCCTTTTGCTGGGCTTCAGGTTTGTTGTTCATGATGTATAAGCTCGCGCCGCCTACAACTACGCCGCCTTCTTTTGCTTCATTGGCTCTTGGCAGAAACCCTGTGCCTACTTCGAATTTATCGCCAACCTGCTCCACAATATTACGCAGCGAAGCGGTAGAATCCAGCGTCATCGCAATTTGTCCTGCGGAAAAGGCTTTCGCTGTATCGTCCGAGTTACGTCCCAAATTGGATACGACCTTTTCATCGATCATTTTCTTCCACCATGTCAGCGTTTTTACACCGGCATCCGAATTCAGCAACGATTCCGTAGCTGCTTGCTCGCGTCCATTGCCATTATTCACATAGTCCGCGTTCTGATTGGCAAACAGTTGCTCCATAAACCAGCCGTAAATGGCAATGGATGCACCAGATTTACCATCCTTACTTAAGGCTTTGGCAGCTTTTTCGAATTCATCATACGTTTTCGGAGGATTAGCTGGGTCAAGTCCTGCGGCTTTGAAAGCATCCTTGTTGTAATACAAAATCGGGTTTGACGTATTGAACGGCATGGCGTTCAATTTGCCATCAATCGTGTAGTATCGTGTAATATTCGGTTCAAGCTGCGACAAATCGAACTTATCCGCATCAATAAACTGTTGTACAGGCGTGATCATTTTGGAGTCGATCATGAATTTACTGCCGATTTCGTATACTTGAATGATGTCTGGTCCGCTATTAGAACCAAGCGACGCTTTCAGCTTGTTCAAGCTGTCATCATATTTACCTTGATATACTGGCTCTACCTGAATGTCCTTATGACTAGCGTTAAAGTCAGCAGCAATCTGCTTGATCGCTTTTTCACCGTTGCCGGACATTGAATGCCACCAAGTCAGCTTTACAGGTGAAGTTGCTGCTGCCCCTGTATCATTACCATTACTCGGCTTCTCCGCCGCTGTATTGTTGCTACAGCCTGCTGCAACGACCATAGCAGTCAGAATAAGCAGGGTCAAAGCACTTTTCAAACGAAAAAATCTCATAATCTCTCTTCTCTCCCTTTGATTAAATGATTCTTGAATGAAATGTTTGTACTCTTGTGTGTTAAAGCTTTGTATATAGGCTGCTTGCGCAGGTGTTGCTGTCTTTTGCTTCTATAATTAGCCTTTAAGCGCACCCGCTGCCATTCCACGCACCAGCTGTTTTAATCCAAAGATCAGCAGGAGTAGAGACGGTAAAATGACAAGTGCCGTACCCGCAAACACCAGATTCCATGAAGTCGATTCCTGAAACTCCAGCATAGATATGCCGATCTGTACGGTACGCATATTCTCGCTATTTGTGACCAGTAAAGGCCAGAGATATGAATTGTACATGTTCAGGAACGAATACACAGCCAGTGTTCCGAGCGCAGGGCGCGATAACGGAAGCACATGAAACAGGAAATATCGAATATGACCGCACCCATCCATACGAGCAGCCTCGAACAGTTCCTTGGGAAGCTGGAGAAAAAATTGTCTTAACAGGAACGTTCCGAACGCCGTCGCTAGAAATGGAACCGTCAACCCTTGATATGTATCAAGCCAGTTCCAGCTTCGTACCGTCAGATAGTTGGGAATAATAGTAACTTCCCAAGGGATCATCATCGTCGCGACAAACATGCTAAAAATGAGGTTTTTTCCCTTGAATTCCATTTTGGCAAAGGCATAGGCCGCCAAGCTGGCTGTAATCAGTTGCCCGATCATTGTCAGACCCGAAATGAGAAAGGTGTTGCCGATAAAGGCTGCAATCGGAACGATTTCAAACACTTCAGAAAAATTGGCCATATGAAAGGAATGCGGGAAAAAGCTTGGTGGGTAAGCGCTCGCTTCCTCCGGTGACATGACCGCCATAAAAAATGTATAAATAACTGGGTACAAAATCAGAGCAGCTGCAATTGTAAGCAGCACATACAATAATGTTGAATTCAGGTGTTGTTTCATTGGTAATGCACCTTTCTTTCCACCCACTTAAACTGAATCATCGTAAGCAGCAAAATGACAGCAAACAAGACAATGGCCTGCGCACTCCCTGTTCCGAACCGGAAATTAACGAAAGCTTCCTGATAAATGGAATATACAAATACATTCGTACTGTTCACCGGACCACCTTTGGTCAAGATATTAATTTGAGCGAAAGACTGGAAGGCACCAATGATGGAAACTACGGTCACAAAAAAGATCGTCGGTGATAGCAGCGGCATAGAGATACGCCAGAACGTGACCAACGGTCCGGCTCCGTCCATTTTGGCACTTTCGTACATGTCATCTGGAATCCCTTGAAGTCCGCTTGATAAGATAATGTAATTGAAGCCAAGATTCATCCAGATGGTCATTATGGCTACGGAGAACAACGCCCAATCTGGGCTGGTCAACCATGGAACTGGATTGATATGTAATAGAGAAAGCACATAGTTGAACATCCCCAGTGTAGGATGGAAAAGGAATTTCCAAATGACCGCAGATGAACCCACCGATAACACCATCGGTAGCGAGAAGGCAAACTGGAAGATACGCATTCCACGTAATTTACTGTGTGTAAGGGCAGCGAGTACCAGCGCCAGTAAAATACCCACAGGTACCGTCAATAGTGCAAAAAGCAGCGTGACCTTAATCCCCTGTAGAAACTGACCTGAGCTGAACAGCATAGCAAAGTTATCTAACCCCACATAATCTGCAACGTTTCCTGCGGGATCTGTAGAATGCAAGCTGAGATAAACGGACTTTATCATCGGATAAAACATAAATACAGCAAACAAAATAAGCGATGGAGCCAAAAAGGTATACGCCAGCGCGTTTTCGCGCAGTCTTTGAATTTTTAGCGAACCCGTGCGTATGCGAGCTTTAGACGATGTCCGTTGCTGGCTCCTCGTCCCCAGTCCCAAAGATTTGTTAAGTTCACCCAAAACGGAACGCCCCTTTCTTTTCAAACCAACCTCAGTAAGTGTATCGTTTTGATGTAAAGGGAACATCAAGTGAACTGGAGTAAAATGTTAATGTTTTGACTCTTTGTAAAACCTGTCTTACTTGGGTATTTGCACAAGGGCACAGGCTCCTGCATACGATATATCATTATATGAGTATGGAGGTCAGAGGCGAATGTCGTACAACACCGTCAGTCCGCAAACCTTATATCAAGCTAGACCGGAATTCCAACAAGAACTCAAAAAAGTCCACGATCATTTGCATTATCAATTGAGTCCCTACATGAACCACACGGTTAGGGTACAAACGATGGATCATCAGGTATATGAAGGAACGATTGCGCATATTGATGCGGATCATTTGTATTTGAGAGTGCCTCAGCAGTATCACTCATCCTCCTTAGGAACCCCTACCCCTGATCGTTCCTATGCCTACAACAATGTCATTCTGCCGCTGGTGCTATTTAATTTGTTGGTTATAGTCCTGTTGAGCTAGCGCTCGATCCATGCAGTCTGTCTAACTAAAAGACAAAAAACCTCCAAATCCGTAAGGAGCCTACCCTTGGCACATTACGAAGTTGGAGGTTTTATTTATTTGTGTTCTTATAATCATTAGTTCTCACAGGAGATGCCTGCTTCCTGCTCTAGTATAGCTATAAAACGCTCTATACGTTCTTCATTCGGCAGGTGGCAGAACACCTCATTTACCCCCTGATTGATCAGTAGGATGCTCCCCTTAGTATCCGACAATTCCTTTTCCAGCTTAGCCAGCGAAATATGGTGATAATTAATGAATTTGATCCAAGGAATACCCATAGTGCAGGAATAAAAGATGATTCGTTGGGACGTTACTGCCAGCATTCCACAAAGCGGTATCTTCTCGGAGCTTTGCTGCAAATCATACGTACACCTAATAAAGGATCGGATGTGTTCGCCGGCTTCTAACGTCAGATTAATGGCTCGTAGCTCTTTTTCATCTGTTTTCATCCCGTCTCATCTCCTGTTCGAAGTTCAGGAACGAGTCGCAGCTCCATGACCTCAAATCAGCTTTTGCGGCTTGCCCCGTCGACCTCTTCCATTTTTCGTCAGAATAAGAACTGGACAATGACTGATCTCCACTGCACATTAAAACCAAGGATGGATATGTACAACTTAACATGGGCACAGGATGTTATCAACAAGCAAGCGAGCACTGTTATTGAGCAAAAATCAGCAATCTGTACCTTATACACTAGATAGTATTTTGGTGATTTATTTAGGTGATTGGTAATGTGAATTTCAGAAATGAGGAATGGTATACGCTTCTTCTTGGCAAGCTAATGTGAGAATACGTCAGAACGGAGAAGAAGCCTGATGAAATATAACCGTTTGCTATGCGCTGGAATCGCTATTTCTTTGCTGAGTATTAGTCCTTGTCCCATTCCATATACGAATGCACAAGACACATCATACGCCTCTCCCGCTCCTACAAAGGGAAGAGCCTATTACGAAGAACGGGGCGACATTGTATGGGAAGTTCCTACCCATCGTAAGCTTATCGCTCTCACATTCGATGACGGACCGGACGAAAGCAATACGCCTGCCATTCTTGATTTACTTCAGAAATATGATGCGAAAGCGACCTTTTTTGTCGTCGGCAGCCGCGTAGAAAAGCTGCCACACCTTGTAAAACGGGAACGAGAGGAAGGACATGAAGTTGGCAACCATACCTTCCTTCATTCATCCTTTCAATATATTTCCCGCAATAAAGCTCTGTCCGAATTGAATCAAGGTCAGGCCAGTATCGTTCAGGCAACTGGAGCAGGGACCCATCTATTTAGACCACCAGGCGGCTCCTATAACGATACACTGGTCAAGCTATCCAAAGAGAAGGGACTGAAAATTATTTTATGGTCCTGGCATCAGGACACCCTAGATTGGCGAAAGCCCGGTGTACACCGTATCGCTGATAAGGTGCTTCGCAATGCCCGTAACGGCGATATTGTCCTCATGCACGATTATGTACATCAAAGCACACAAACCGTTGAAGCTTTGAAGATTATTCTCCCTGAGCTCAAGAAAAGAGGTTATTCCTTCGTCACTGTATCTGAATTACTCTCTAATCGAGAAAAGCCGGATGGGCTGATTGAAGTGAATAAGTGAAAGAGCAAAATAACATGAACTAAACACAAATATTTCAAGAAGAATTAAAGTGGGCTCGCCGTTGACTATGCAAAAAATATGCAGGATCGACATGGGAATTAGATAATACAAGAGACCTCTCACAAGTTTATTTAACTTGTGAGAGGAGAAATCGCAACCTGAATAGTGAGTACCGCATCTTATTTTACATAGCTATACTTCTCAGTCCAATGTTTTGGAGGCCAGCCATTGCATCATTGTTGTTTTCTTTCCGTTAATCAGCTTTGATACTTCATTGTTATATACGTAAATCCAGGACCAGTGGCCATTATATTCATACGGTGTTTTGTCGCTCTTCTTGTACAAACTAGAAGTATCCACTACATTATCAAACAACGACATATGGACATCCTTTGCTCCCGCATTCACCAAACGGTTATAGGTCGGAATCATGTAATCGTTGGGTGGAACTACGGTGTCGGTTTTGGCGGCGACAAACCAGATCGGCAGGTCCTTCATGTCATTAATTTGTTCATCGGTGATAAGGCTATCCTTCAAGGCTTCACACGCCACCACAGCTGCTGCAAAATAGTCTTTATAATCACGGATCAGCAGCATAGTCATGTATCCACCGTTGGAGTCTCCGCCAATATAGATTCGATCTGTATCAATGTCTTTGTTTTGGGCCACGTATTCCTTAATTAAGGACATCAATGCTTGCTCGTACTTCGAGGTTCCGTCTCCAAAGCCTGTAAAACCATCCATCCAGTAGGTTGGGGTCTGAGGTGCCAGCACATAAGCCCCGCCAAAATAAGATTGAATATCCTTAGAAGCAAAATTCGCTGCCTTATTTCCCGAAATTGGAATCGTCGGATCTGTACCTCCCTCTCCCATACCATGCAGCCAGATCACCAAAGGGTTCTTCACTTTGTCTTTTGCTGGTGCGTAGTTCGCGTAAGTTAAAGTAACCCCATCAAATGTAGCTTTGCCAGTTGTAAACTGATCAACAAGCTTCCGGATTTCACCTGAGGAAGTATCAATCTTCAATCCGGAAATTGTTCCTGATTGGGTTTTAATAGCCTTTTGCTGCGTGATCGTATATTTGTTATCATTCCATCCGTTAAACCCGGAACCTGCATCATAATGAATAGCGGAACCCAATGTTAAGGACGGACCGATTTCCATTTCCAGCACAACGTAGCTTCCGGTTTTCTTTACAGGGTTGCCGCTTTTGTCCGATACATAGGCCTTGGTGACCTTCCTGTTACCTTTTTCAATAAAGGAATTTACCAACCTATTGTCGCTTCTTTCCACATGTACCTTAAATGTATCCTTTGTTATCGCATCTTTGGGTACCGGCTTACCCAGGTTAACAATGATCTTCGTAATGGCTGCTCCCCAATCCTTCACCTCCGCAACCGTCCGGTATGAGGTGGGCTGTACCTTGGCATCCTTGGCCCATGCACCGGAGCTGAAAGCAAAGGTCGTACTGACAGCTAAAGTGAATAACATAGATGTTTTAGCAACCTTTTTAAACTGTTTAAACATGATGTCTTACCTCCTAGATCCATTAATAAAACGCTTACATTATTAATTTTAACGATTTTTTTATTTGCATCCTGCCTTTTATTAGCCTAATTCAGGTCAATTACTGACTCCTTGCTTCAGAAAGCCTCTTGTGCTTTTTACGATATTGATGAGGCGTCACGTGATAAACCTTTTTAAATACCCTGGCAAAAGACTTCTCGTTCGGAAATCCGTGTTCCAGCGCAATTTGTATAATAGAATGGTCTGTATTCATAAGAACACGGAAAGATTTCTCCAGACGGATGGCGTTGATATATTGAAAGAGCGTCAACCCTACATGCTTTACAAAAAAACGGGACAAATATTCGGGAGACAATCCAAAAACCTGAGCGATGGAATCCAGGGATAGGCTCTGATCGTAATTATCTTTGATATAATCAGTTATCAATGTCAGCCGCTCCAAATATTTATTCGTGTTAAAGCCAGGGAGCGATTCGTTGTCAATTTTAAAATGCATTAATAAAAGGTACACCAATCTATAAGATAGGGACGTTAAGTGAATATGTACTAAAGGGTCATTGTGCTGGTTGAGGTAAGCCACAAATAATGTGTTTAACAGATCACGCAGCTCCTCAAAATGCTGTAATCTCTGCTCGTTGGTTTCGAAAATGGATATACAATCAAATAAAATGGGATTACTATCCTTTATATTTTCTCGAATAAATCCTGAAGGAATCTGAACGGTTATAGCCTGTCTACCTTGGCCCTTAGCCACAGAAAAGGAATGAATAGCATTCGAATTAATGAGCACAATATCTCCTTCTCTGGAGCTATAATTCATGCCATCTATATAGATATTGTCGATTCTTCCTGAGAGTACATAGGATATTTCGATGCTGTCATGCCAATGCCTAGGTATGTATGCTGGTTCATTGGAGGAATGAGCTATAATTTTTAATGGAAAATGATTGTCTGCCTGAACTAGCTCATATTTGTATTCCAAGTTTGTCGCTCCTCTCAGATGTGAACATCATATTAGAAGAAACGGCTTCAATAGGTTGCCAAAACCGCCATATTTAATCTTCCTCTCTCTATAAACAAAAAAACCTAAGATAACCAAATACATAAGATCCTTGGATCTTAGCATTTGGTTCCTTAGGTTTTGCCTGCGTAACAGTAACAATCCCAGTGCTATTCATTTTCAATTAACTAAGCTAAGTATATAGAGGCTTGAAATTTATGTCAACGCTTTCACTTAAGGCGTCTAACCCTCAACTAGCGGCGATGTCCTTTAGCTTCATATGCCCGTAGCTCTCCAGCCACATCTGTTTTGCCTTATGCCGCTCGGTATCTCTTTCTGGTCGTCTCCCCTAACAAAAAAGAACGAGCTTCCATAGCCCGTTCCTTTATTTATGATCCTGTTTTTTGAACTTTGAAGATCATATTTAAACCAAAACCAATCAGCACGAGTCCCGTGACCTTATCGATCATATTTTGAACTTTGGGTGACATTAACCATCTTCTTATGTAACTTAACAATAATACGATTGTAGTAAACCATATAATCGAAAGTAGAGCATAAAGAGAGCCCATCTGTAAAAACTGCAAACTGGGATTATAGCCCGGTAGAACAAATTGCGGTAAGAACGTGAGAAAAAAAATAGCAACCTTCGGATTGAGTGCATTGGAAACCAATCCTTGTGTAAACGCTGATTTTCTAGAATTCTCTTGCTTCTCTTGAACCAAATTACTCTTTCCTTTTTTTATAAAGGAAGACAGCCCCATATATATCAAGTAAACTGCCCCTGCATATTTGACTACCTCAAATGCTACAGCCGACTTCATTAATATGAAAGAAAGCCCCAATGCGGCTGCCAATGTATGAACGAGAGCTCCGCTAGTTAAACCTAGTGCAATTTTGAAACCATCCTTCTTGCCATCAGTGAGAGTTCTTTTCGTTATTAATGCAAAATCAATCCCTGGTGACATGACAATAAAGATGAGCAGTATCGTAAATGCCAATATATCATTCATAATGTGCCTCCAGATGAAATTTCAGATACACAATACTAACGCGTTATCAGCTATATTTCAATGCCTAACATTCATCCGTTTGAAGCTAATGCGCCACTCGTACGATTTTAAGAATCTTCTGAAAATAAGATTTTTTTGTAAATAATGTTTTTTTGTAAATAGAAAATAATCAAAGTATCCTACCAGCGGTTCATGAACTTCCATTTGCGAACCAGACTTTTCAGGAACAGAAAGAGCAGCGGCGATGTCCTTCAGTCGCATCGCCCCGCTGCTCTCCAACCACATCTGTCTGGCTTTGTCCCGTTCAGGGATTCTCTCTCTGGCATTTCCATATCTCAGGTCTCTGAATAATTAGACAAACTGACCGGATAAAAGACATAAACCTTAAACCTTTTACTGAATAAGCTACTACTAAGCAACAATATTAAGGCGTCAACTTTAATATTGTCATAGTTGTATTAATATTATTGTGCAACTGAGCAGGAGTTGCATTGGCATTTACCAGTTGTATTGTAGTTGGAACTGTTGTAACGGTTATAATAACTTCAGCTGCGGTAGGTCCCCCACCATTGCCTGAAAAAGGTAAGGGTGTTATAGGAGTTCCGTTAACAGTGAGATTGAAGTCCGCATCACCTTGGTTGTGGATAGAAAATGAGATGAAGTAGCTCCCCGTCTCGTTAATCGTTATCGTTGGAGATGGAGGAGTAAAAGTAAATGCACCACCAACATTCGCTAAAACCCCAGTAAAGGTAATGGGTGAGTTACCCGGAACTGTGTCAGTCCCCGTACCAGGATCTGCTCTGAAAACACTTAAGAAGTCTGATATCCCGACGCCTGCAGGCCCTGCTGGCCCCGTAGCTCCTGCTGGTCCTGCTGGCCCTATTGCTCCTGCCGGTCCTGCTGGTCCTACTGCTCCTGCCGGTCCCGTTGCTCCTACTGGCCCTGCAGGGCCAGGAATTCCTTGGAAACCTTGTAGCCCTTGCTGACCTTGAGCACCTGGAACTCCCTGTGGACCTGGCAGTCCCTGGGGTCCTTGAGGTCCTTGAGGTCCTTGAGGCCCTTGAATTCCTTTAACAATGACCTTCGGCAAAACTTTGAATTTTTTAACTGAACATCTTCTAAATTTTCTCCGATGCATTTTCTTTTGCCAACAATAATGTCTAAACATAATTAATGGTCACCTCCAAAGTCTAGTCAAATTAGCTTATTGTGCAATTAACCAAAAAGATTGGGCTGTTGACTTCATCTAGGAAAAGATAGGCATAGGTCTGTCCGTATGCTCCAACTCGTTGGTCATGATCTTAAACCTCTGTGACCGCCCACCTGTTCTCGGCGTGTGTTGTATGCTTTTCCAACAAAAAAAGGACTAGCTCAACAGCTAGTCCTTAATGATTGGGTTGAAAAGTACTACCTTCTATTATTTTTGGGTAAATGCGATTTTTAAGCCGATGAGTGTAAATAACGAGCCTTGAATATAATTGATTTTTTTAGAAAAGGATGGATTTCTCCGTAGAAAGGAGCCTACTTTTCCAGCAAAAATACTTATCAAAATAAAAAGCACTAAAGTTTGTATTAAAAATACCACTCCAAGAACTAGCATTTGAATAGAAACATTACCGCTTTCTTGGTTTACGAACTGAGGAAGAAAAGCCAAGAAAAAAAGTGATATTTTTGGATTCAACACATTCATGATGACACCTTTTTTATACAATGATTTGTAATTCAAGGTATCACCACTCTTGAGTTCAAAACTCGTATCTTTTGCTCTAAATGACTTATACGCCAAAAATAATAGATAAGCTGCTCCAGCGTATTTGATTACTGCAAATGCCAAGGAAGATTGATAAATTATTGCTGCGAGGCCGAAGGTTGCTGCAAAAATATGAACCAACAATCCCGTGCAAAGGCCTAAAGTAGTAAATATCCCTGCATTCCTACCTTTTGCTATGCTCTGTGTCAGAGTGAACACGTTGTCGGGACCCGGCATAATGGTGAGAACAATTGCCGCTCCCAGAAAAGCTAATATAGTTTGAAGCTCCACACAACTTCCCCCTTTGGATAATTTGCATATATACTACACCACAATATGTATAGAAGCTATTAGAGCAAATGATCGAATGTAAACTGCTGAATTACATAAACTCTGCTGTAAGCTGCTTGAGCACTCATGGTGTAGCAATGGTATAGAAAAGGGCTCCCTCTCGGGAGCCCTTTAAATAGCGGTATTACAGGGTTTTGAGACCCTTATTACATCATGCCGCCCATTCCGCCCATGCCGCCCATGTCAGGCATTGCAGCCTTTTCTGGTTCTGGCTTGTCAGCGATCACTGCTTCAGTAGTCAGGAACATAGCCGCTACGGAAGCAGCGTTTTGCAATGCATAACGAGTTACTTTCGCAGGGTCAACGATACCTGCGTCAATCATGTTTACCCACTCGCCAGTAGCTGCGTTGAAACCAACGCCTACTTCTTCGCGTTTCAGACGCTCAACGATAACAGAGCCTTCTTCGCCTGCATTAGCAGCAATTGTACGGATTGGAGCTTCCAGAGCGCGCAACACGATGTTGACGCCTGTTTGCTCGTCGCCTTGCAGCTCAACAGCAGCAACTGCATTGTATACGTTCAGGAGCGCTACACCACCACCGGATACGATACCTTCTTCAACCGCGGCACGGGTTGCGTTCAGAGCATCTTCGATGCGCAGTTTGCGTTCTTTCAATTCTGTTTCAGTAGCCGCACCGACTTTGATTACTGCTACGCCGCCGGACAATTTAGCCAGACGCTCTTGCAGTTTCTCTTTGTCGAACTCGGAAGTAGTTTCTTCCAGTTGCGTGCGGATTTGGCTAACACGAGCGTCGATGTCGGCTTTGTTTCCAGCACCGTCAACCACAATCGTGTTTTCTTTTGTAATACGCACTTGACGTGCTGTACCCAGTTGGTCCACAGAAGCTGTTTTCAGGTCCAGACCCAGTTCTTCTGTGATTACTTGGCCGCCTGTCAGGGCAGCGATATCTTGCAGCATTGCTTTACGACGGTCACCAAAGCCAGGAGCTTTAACAGCTACAGCATTGAATGTACCACGCAGCTTGTTGACAACGAGCATAGCCAGCGCTTCGCCTTCGATGTCTTCAGCGATCAGAACGAGTGGCTTGCCTTGTTGTACGATTTTTTCAAGCAATGGCAGGATTTCTTGTGTGTTTGTGATTTTCTTGTCAGTAATCAAGATATATGGATTGTCCAGTACAGCTTCCATTTTGTCCGTATCTGTAATCATGTACGGAGAAATGTAGCCACGGTCAAACTGCATACCTTCAACTACTTCCAGTTCTGTTGCAAAACCGCGGGATTCTTCAACAGTGATGACACCGTCTTTGCCCACTTTTTCCATAGCTTCAGCGATCAGTTCGCCTACTTCATCATCAGCAGCGGAAATACCAGCTACTTGAGCAATGGATTGTTTGCTTTCGATTGGTTTGGAGATAGCTTGCAGTTCAGCAACTGCTGCTTTAACCGCTTTGTCGATCCCTTTACGGATACCGATTGGGCTTGCGCCAGCAGTTACGTTTTTCAAACCTTCAGTGATGAGGGCTTGAGCCAAAACAGTAGCCGTAGTCGTACCGTCACCAGCTACATCGTTTGTTTTGGTTGCTACTTCTTTAACCAGTTGAGCGCCCATGTTTTCGAACGCGTCTTCCAGCTCGATTTCTTTTGCAATCGTTACACCGTCATTAGTGATGAGCGGGCTACCGAATTTTTTCTCCAGTACAACGTTACGGCCTTTCGGTCCGAGTGTTACTTTAACAGCGTTAGCCAATGCATCTACCCCGCGCAGCATGGAGCGGCGAGCGTCTTCACTGAATTTAATGTCTTTAGCCATTTGTGATAAACCTCCCTATGGATTATGAATGATTTGTTTCAATTCCTATATTTAGGTCTTGTCCGGGTTCCGGTTAACCGATGATCGCGTGAATATCGCTTTCTTTCATAATCAAATATTCTTTACCTTCATATTTGATTTCCGTTCCAGCGTATTTGGAGAAAATGACACGGTCGCCTTCTTTTACTTCCAGAGGAATACGGGCACCGTCTTTCAATGCGCCTGCGCCAACCGCGATAATTTTGCCTTCTTGCGGCTTTTCCTTGGCAGAGTCAGGAAGTACGATTCCGAAGGAAGTCGTTGTTTCTTGCTCAATTGCTTCCACCAATACGCGTTCACCCAAAGGTTTGATCATGAAAAATAGCCTCCTTATTAAGTGTTTATCCTGTAATTTGGTTGTTATGTTGTATGTATTAGCACTCAACAGTCGTCAGTGCTAACAACCAACTTTATGATACTCAACTTGAGATTGAATTTCAAGTCCCTAATGTATTTTTTATGGGAATTTTTATGGGCAGCCATTCTCGATTATATCCACCTATCCTAAAAATAACCGTTAACTCAAGGCTAATGGTTATTTTTAAGACAGCTATGTTGATCAATTTTAGAGAAATTAGTTATTGAGCCGTTCAGGCCCTGCTTATTATTCCGCAGCTACACGCAATTGGGCCTCCCGTTCCTCCTGTGCACGCAGTTGCTTGCGGTACACGACTGATGACAAGTATACACTCGCTTCATACAGCACCAGCAACGGAATCGCCACCAAAAAATCGGATATAAAATCCGGCGGAGTGATAACAACAGCGACAAAAACAAGCAGGAAATAAGAAATCTTCCGCCATTTGCGAAGCCTCATCGGGGTTAATACACGAATCCCTGTCAGAAACATGATCAGCAGGGGGAGTTCAAACAGCAACGCTACAGGCAACACAATATTAAACATAAAGGTGAAATATTGCGCAATACCGTACGTTTCCTGCAATCCCATACTTTTGGTGACGGACGATGTAAACTGAATCGCCATCGGGAAAATAATGAAATAAGCAAAAGCTGCGCCAATAATGAACAAAAGCAGCACATAAGGCACATATCGCAAGGTTGCACTTCGTTCTTGCGGCCTTAATCCCGGGCTGACAAACTTCCACAATTGGTAGCATGCAAATGGTAACGCCACTGCAATCCCAATGATCATGGCGATCTTCATGTAGATACCGATTCCGTCCCAAAAGGAAAATGCATTTAACTGAAAAGCTTGCGCCGAACCGGAGCGAATAAGCCAGTTATAGACAGAACCCGCCGCAAACAATCCACCAACCAGCGCCAATACAAATACAATCAGCACATAAATTATTCGTCGACGAAGCTCACCCAGATGTTCCATTAGCGGCATTTCATGCTCTGATGGAGTCAAGCCTATTCCTCCTTTCTGAACGGAACGCAGCAGCGCCTCCTAAAAAATAAAGCCCTTCACTGAAGAAGAGGCTCATGTTTATTATACAAGCAGCAAAAATGAATAACTAAATCTATGACAAGCGTTTATCCTCAGGCTGAGGTTGAACTTCTGACGTCGTCTGTGATGCTTGGACCACACTATCTTTGCTTTCTTTACGCCCAGTCCGTTCATCTTCAGATAAAATATCGCGTGCCCCGTTTTTAAATTCACGGAATGTACGCCCTACAGCTCGGCCCAGCTCAGGCAGCTTGTTCGGACCAAATAGCAGTAGCGCCAGAATAATTAACAAAATATAACCCGGTGCTCCAATATTGGGCATGTGTAGTAATCCTCCTTATGTTGACGGACAAAATGAGAACCTCTGTCCATATACGGCCATATAAATTCTTACAGGTATCATACCACACACACGGGCTGCCTTCTACCGGAACTGACCTGTCACCATGAGCAGCGCTTCCGGGAGCTGATCCATAATTGCTGCCAAGTTTTCATGCACGCCTTTGGGCGTTCCTGGCAAATTAACAATCAATGTACGTCCGCGTATCCCCACGATTCCACGAAAAAGCATGGCCGCCGGATTTTTCTGCATCACGATCATTCTCATGGCTTCCGCCATACCTGGCACTTCCCGCTCCACGACCCGTCTGGTCGCCTCAGGTGTCACATCACGGATCGCCAGTTCGGTTCCGCCCGTAGTTAGCACCAAGTCTGCATGAAAATAATCGGTCATTTCGATTAAAGCCGCAATAATCTCATCCGGTTCATCGGGAACGATCCGGTATTCCACAATCTCTCCGCCCAGTTCTTCTTCGACGAGTTCCCGGATGACCTGTGCGCTTGTATCCTCACGCTCTCCCCTTGCCCCTTTATCACTGGCTGTTAGGATCGCCGTTTTCCACACCATAAGATCACCCTTCTCCTATCATGAAAGAATACTTTCTCTTCTGAAAATCAGAAACAGCCACGCTGCATCCTCCATCACATCACAGTACCCTCTCGGCGACAATGTTGTCTATGTCAAGGTTTCCGGTGGTCCTCCCTTTGAAAATCCCCATGCTTGCCACCCGTTTTGGATTGCAGCATGGTAGGGCCGATGATCATATCTTTTTGCAGCGCCTTGCACATATCATACACGGTTAACGCTGCGGCTGAAGCCGCTGTCAAAGCTTCCATTTCTACACCCGTCTTACCCTCGGTCTTCACTTCAACTTCAATATGAAGCACATCATGTCCATTATCGGAAAAAGTAATGTTCACGCCTGTCAGAGCCAGCGGATGACACATCGGTATCCAGTCTGACGTTTTTTTCGCGCCTTGAATCCCCGCGACCTGGGCCACAGCAAGAACATCACCCTTGCCGATTCTGCCTTCTTTTACAGCCGTCAATGTAGCCGGGTTCATCGTAATCTGAGTCACGGCGACTGCTGTGCGAACCGTAGACGTTTTGCCCGAAATATCTACCATACGAGCTCGTCCCTGTTCGTTAAAATGAGTAAAGGAATCCACGACTCCCTCACAGCTCCTTTCACATACCCAACTTTACTTCATTCATCATTTGTCGATTTTGCATGGTTACAATCTAAGCGTCCTTCAGGTGTAAACAGCACGTCCACTCGCAAATCTCCTGGCTCCATGGGTACTTGTGCCAACAATTGTCCCGGCAGCAGCAGCGAGACATAAAGCGGACCTACAGAGCCGTTATTACGCTTCTCTGCCTCTACCTGTGCGGTAAAGCGATCATAGTAGCCTCCGCCATAGCCGATTCTGCCTCCACGACGATCAAAGGCCAAGCCGGGCACAACAACCCAGTCGATTCCCGTCCACATTTCAGGCAACCATTCCTTGCATGTCAATGCAGGCTCAGGGATGTTCCATACGCCGGGCACCATATTTTCATACTGATCCATCTCCCTCAGCTCCATGGTTCGGGTTACCGAATCCACTCTCGGGGCCAAGACACGATCTCCCTGTGACCAGCAATGCTCAATGAGGGGAGTCGTAGAAATCTCGCTGCCAAAAGAGAGATAACTAAATAATGTTAGCTTATCCCCGTTTCTGTCTATTCTAAGCTGCTCCCATGCCTCGATTGCATGCCGACAGGCCACAGCCGATGCCTTCTGCCTTGTCAGCGGGTCCATGGAGTCACGCGCTTCCCGTTGCTGTACACGCAGCGCGTTCTTCACATTACAGACATCCACACATCCGCCCTCCCGCACAATCGTCGATAATCATCAAAACGTTGCAATTGTCCCATTTGTCAGTAAGTGCTGTACGTTGCAAGTTTTTTTCATTCTTTTTCACTTCTCGTTTAAGTTTATCATTGTTTATACAAATTGACTATACGAGGCTCAAGGGTTTAGGGGGGTGAAAGCAGTGCAATAGTGGGTAATTTCATGTAAACTGGAAGGAAGGTACCTGCGAAAAAGGCAGGAAGAACTGTGCAAAATGTAATGGAGGAACGATACGCTATGCTATTGCAAGTAACCGGAATTACTAAATCCTATGGAATTGAGCCCGTTCTGGACGGGATTAACCTTCAAATATTGGAACGTGAACGTATTGGGCT
The DNA here is from genome assembly GCF_053006485.1 of Paenibacillus sp. JJ1683. Classification (NCBI taxonomy): domain Bacteria; kingdom Bacillati; phylum Bacillota; class Bacilli; order Caryophanales; family Paenibacillaceae; genus Paenibacillus; species Paenibacillus sp. JJ1683. The sequence continues at coordinate 1,476,129 of NZ_CM129820.1, read as the reverse complement.
GGTAGGTGTGAACGGTGCAGGCAAATCGACCCTGCTCAAAATCATTGCTGGTGAAATATCCTATGACAGTGGACAAATCTTTAAAGCGAAGGAAACCAGCATCGGTTATTTGGCGCAAAACAGTGGCTTAAATTCTGACCGTTCGATCTGGGATGAAATGATGCTGGTGTTCACACCGCTGATTGAAGCAGAACGGGAACTTCGGCAAATGGAGCAGGAAATCGCCGATCCGGCCAATGCGCAGAACGAAAAGCGTTATGCCGATCTGCTCGAACGCTATGCACGACGCTCAGATTGGTTCAAGGATCACGGTGGTTATGAAATGGAGACCCGTATTCGCAGCGTGCTGCACGGCATGGGCTTTAGTTCATTTGCACCCGAAACGCCTGTAGCCACCCTAAGCGGAGGTCAAAAAACCAGACTTGCGCTAGCGCGCATCCTACTGCTCGCTCCAGATGTCCTTATGCTCGATGAGCCTACCAACTATCTGGATATTCAAACACTGACGTGGCTGGAAGACTATTTGCGCGGCTACTCCGGCTCGCTGCTGGTCGTATCACATGACCGATATTTTCTGGATCGACTGGTGACGACGATTATTGAAATTGAGCGCCATCGCTCCACCCGCTATACAGGCAACTACAGCCGCTATATGGAACTAAAGGCTGCCGAGTATGAAACAAACATCAAGCATTACGAAAAGCAACAAGAGGAAATCGCACGGATGGAGGCATTTATACAACGCAATATCGTGCGAGCCTCTACAACCAAACGTGCCCAGAGCCGCCGCAAGCAGCTGGACAAAATGGAGCGCATGGATCGACCTATGGGCGATTTGAAAAAAGCCCACTTTTCTTTTGAAACTGCCTATATGTCGGGTAAGGAAGTATTAGAGGTGCGTGACCTTTCCGTAGCGTATGAGGGGAAAAAGCCTTTATTTCAGCATGCATCCTTTGACTTAAAACGTGGAGATACGGTGGCACTGATCGGTCCGAACGGGATCGGAAAATCGACTTTGCTCAAATGCCTGACTGGCTCACTTAAACCTGCTGCTGGGTCCATCCACTGGGGTACGAAAATCAAAATCGGTCTGTATGACCAGGAGCAGACAAACCTGAACCCCGCCAATACCGTACTGGAGGAGTTGTGGAGCGAATACCCTCATATGGAAGAAGCACGGATTCGGACAGTGCTGGGTAATTTCCTATTTAGCGGTGACGATGTACTGAAAAAGGTAGCTTCATTAAGCGGAGGAGAAAAAGCCCGCGTATCCCTGGCCAAGCTAATGCTGCGCGAAGCCAACGTATTAATTCTCGATGAGCCTACCAACCATCTGGATCTATTTAGCAAGGAAGTGCTGGAAGCGGCTTTGATGGACTATGACGGTACGCTCTTGTTCATCTCCCATGACCGTTATTTCCTTAACAAAATGGCTGAACGTGTCATTGAGCTTCATCCTGAAGGAATAGAACATTTCCTGGGGAATTATGATGACTATGTAGCCAAGAAACAAGAGTTGGAGGAAATCGCACAGGAAGCGCTCGAGGCAAATCAGAGCAATCGTGGTAAGGCCCCATCTGCCTCTGCGTCCGCAACAGACGAGGTCACTCCCAAATCACGCGCGGCCACCTATGCGGCAGACAAACAAGCCAAAAGCGAGGAACGTAGTCGTCAACGCAAGCTGGAGGCATTGGAAAACAAGATTAAAACGCTGGAAGAACAAATTGTAGGCTTGGAGGAACAAATGACCATGCCTGAAATTTATCAGGATTACACGGCACTTCAGGATATTCAGGCACAACTCGACACCCATAAACAGGAATTGACTGAAACCTATGCATCCTGGGAGGAACTGCTTGAGGCATAAAGCTGCTGCATAAAATCTTAGCCATAAAAATTTCACATTTCCCTCTTCTATTTTTTGTACACAAGAATATCCACAACATTTGTGTATGGACGATATTGAAAAATGGCCTTCTAGGCCATTTTTTTATTGATAAAACGCCACCTTCAAATGAAAACCAAATTTATCCACTCTTTTATCCACATTATCCACAGATTTCACAATCAATATAGCTATGAAATATCCCCCATTCTACTATCACCTAAAAGTCTTAGCCTGCTTGCTTCGAGCCTGTTTATCCACATTTTGAACGGTATATGTGGATAACTTTGTTCACAACTTGACAAATCACATCATTATTCGGGCAGTATAAAATTTTCATGTTTTTTTGGTGGAACATGAAAAATCGTGAACAATTGTGACGAATCATGCGAGGAAATAAGATGCTGGCAATCATTCGCTCAAACTCCTGTATTTTATCCTCTTGAAATTCTATTTATATATATGTATAGCGCGGAATAAAAAAAGACACGACCCTGCATGTGTCGTGTCCTTCCTATTCGCTCAATTAAGTTTGAACAGACCACTCTTCCAGAGACAGCCCTGGATCAGCTTTCATGTCCAATGAGGTGAATTCTCCGCGCTTCCACTTGGCGTATGCCGCGGCACCGATCATCGCTGCGTTATCTGTACAGTATTTCATGGAGGGTACAAGCAGTTCGATGCCTTCACGCTCACAGCGTTCCCGCAATGCTGTACGTAGTCCACGATTAGCAGCAACACCGCCGCAAAGCAGCAGCTGCTTCGCACCGTATTCACGCATAGCACGAATCGCTTTTTCCACCAGCACCTCTACGACCGACTCTTGAAAGCCTCTTGCAATCGCTCCCGCATGAACGGTTTCTCCGCGCATTTTCGTCTGGTTAATTACATTCAGCACCGCCGATTTCAAGCCGCTAAAGCTAAAATCATAAGAATCCGGCTCCAGCCATGCACGCGGCAAAGTAACCACTTCCTCCGATTCATGGGCTACACGATCCACATGCGGACCGCCGGGATATGGAAATCCGATGGCTCGCGCTACTTTGTCGTAGGCTTCTCCAACCGCATCATCCCTTGTACGACCAATAAGTTGAAAATGACCTTCGGACTCCATCAGCACTAGCTCGGTATGCCCTCCTGACACCACGAGAGCAATGCATGGATATACAATATCATGCTCCAACTGATTTGCATAAATATGTCCCGCAATATGATGCGTTCCGATTAACGGTTTGCCGAACGCCATAGCAGCGCTCTTGGCGGCGACTATACCAACCAGCAATGCGCCAACCAGTCCTGGTCCTTGCGTCACGGCAACCGCCGAAATCTCGCGGGGGCTGATTCCCGATGTTTGCATAGCCTCGTCCAGCATATAGGTAATGCTTTCCACATGTTTGCGCGACGCTACCTCTGGCACAACACCGCCAAAGGCTTTGTGTGTTTCAATCTGACTGGAGATCAGATTCGAAAGCACCTCTGTGCCATTTTTCACGACGGAAACAGCTGTTTCATCACAACTCGTTTCCACTGCCAGTATATAGCAAGGCTCGCTAGAGACAGAGCCTGTACCTGCTTTTTCCGCTTGCGTCATTGCTCCTGCACGCTTCCTTCCTGTTCACCGGATGCCCCGTGTGCGGGAAGATCCGCCCACATAATCACGGCATCCTCGTTATTATCCGAATAATAGCCCTTGCGTACACCTGCAGGCTTAAAGCCCTTTTTCTCATACAAGCCCTGAGCGATCCGGTTCGTTACCCGGACCTCTAGGGTCATACGCTCCATCCCTAAATAAGAGGCAGTCTGCATCAGCTCATCCAACAGCTTGTCTCCAAGCTTGCGTCCACGATAAGCCTCACGAACCGCAATATTTGTAATATGCGCCTCATCCATAATCGTCCACATGCCTGCGTAACCAATAGCTCGTCCATTAAGCTCCATAATCATATATTTAGCGAAATGATTCATCGTCAGCTCATTGCGGAAGGCTTCCTCCGTCCACGGCAGCGTGAACGCTTCATGCTCAATCTCCAGCACATCGGGGATGTCATCCAGTTGCATTAAGCGAAACTCAAGTTTCTCTTCCCGCTGTATGTTCTTTGCCATGTTGCTCACCGCCTCTTCAGCGCTGACGAAGCAGATTGGCTTCCGCCTCCGCCAGCTGGGTATAATTCGGAACCAGCGTATGTAGCTCGTCATATTCCTGACGAAGCAGCTTATCCGCCCCAAGGCGGCCAACCCATTTTCCTTCCAGCTCATACGGTACAATACGAAGCTCGCTCCATGCACGCAAGCGCTCCGCTGTTTCGGCGTGAATCGTCGTTTCACCGACGAGCCAAATCACCGCGGGACGCTCTTCGACAGGCAAAACCTCCAAACGTTGCAGCAGATCATCGGTCCACGCAGTCATCAACCGGATAGCATCCGCCTCTAACCGCTGCGGGCTACCGCTGTCGTTAACTGAATTCGCAGTGAACAGCCCCGTGTACACCTGACCACGGCGGGCATCCAGCACAGGCACAATCCAATCTGCTGCCTGCGTCCCAGACGAGTCGTTATTCGCAGACTCATGTTTACCTTCTTGCCCCTTCATTTCGATACCATGATTCCATCCACCCCAAGCCAAAGCCTGCAAAGTGGAAATGGATGTCACCGGAACCCCCCAGGCCCAAGCTAGTGTCTTGGCTGCGGTCACCGCGATTCGGATGCCAGTGTAAGATCCCGGTCCAACACCTACTGCAAGACCGTCCACATCATCGCGTGTCAGTCCTGCTTCGCTCAAAAGCCGTTCCAGCTCAGTAATGACATGCACCGAGTGATTGCGTTCGCCATAAACATTACTTTCTCCCAGCAGCTCTTTTCCGTTCATCAGGGCGGCCGCCATTACAGTCGTCGCTGTATCTAACGTCAAAAACCGCTCACGCGGCTTTTCATTTACATCTGTATGCTCTCTTTGCATGGTTCAAACTCCATTCTCCCGCAAGCTGCGGCACCATTGTTCATAAGGCTCGCCGTACCCGGTCAGGTGAATCAAGCGCTCCCCTACATCCGTTGTTTCTATATACATGTGAAGCCGCTGATTCGGCAACATATCCGGTATAATACTACCCCATTCCACCAGACATACTCCAGTCCCGTAAAAGTATTCGTCCAGCCCCAGATCCTCCGCCTCGTCCTGAGAGATACGGTATACATCCATATGATACAAAGGCAATCGGCCCTCGTACTCCTTAATGAGGGTGAAGGTTGGACTATTTACGATACCCGGCACCCCTAAATGGCTGGCAAAAGCCTTGGAAAAAGCAGTCTTGCCCGCTCCCAGATCTCCATCCAGCACAATCACGGTTCCGGGAACTACTTGGGCTGCCAAAAAGCCTGCTAATGTCCCGGTCTGTGCCTCTGAGACAGAACGGAATACAAACTGTTCCTGCGAAATTGTCATCTCTTTTAATCACCTTTCGTCCGAATCGGACCGTTCCAACTTGTTCTTTATTATATAGTTCACCTTATGTCGCCGCAAGGCATGAAGACATGCTATTGTAAGTTAAGTGTTACACATAGGGAGGGAATCGAACTGATGAGACAAACCGTTTTACTCTTGATTGATGTTCAGCAGGCTATGTTCATGTATGATGAGAAGCTGTATCGTGAACAGGAAGTTATGGCGCATTTGCAGCAGCTTTTAACCGAAGCCAGAGCTTCTGGTACACCGGTCATTTTCGTGCAGCATACCGATGAAGCGGATGAGGATTTCCGGGAAAACAGTCTAGGCTGGGCCATCGCAGACGTGGTGCGTCCTCTTCCTCAGGAACGAATTGTCCGAAAATCATCCTGGGACAGCTTCTACCAAACTGAATTGCGTGATGTGCTCCAGGGATTGGGGGCAAGCCAGCTGATTATTGCCGGAATGCAGACTGAATTTTGTCTCGACACGACTTGCCGAAGTGCCTATAGTCTGGGATACCAGAACAACGTGCTCGTATCGGATGCGCATAGTACATTTGATAGCAAGGTACTATGCGGCGAACAAATCGTAGCTCATCACAACGCAGTGCTAGGTAATCGTTTTGCGCGTTTGCTCACGACGGCAGACGTACATTTTTCGTGAGCTGTTGAAGTAAAATTTTTACGTTCCAAGCCGATTGCTTTCAAGCAGTCGGCTTCTTTTTTGTTCACCCGAGCAAATAAAAAAACACTGACGTTATAACGTCAATGCTATAGGTGGCCCAGACATATATGGATTGATATTTATCCGAATTCCAAATGTATTCATTTGGATTGGCAACCTACTTTGCTTTTTTAGATGCTATAAGTCGGTTGCGAATTTACATATAGAGGGAGTTTTCCCCTGCGATGAGCTAAATGAAATTTACCAAGAAATTTTTTTCACAGATTGATTTGCACTTTCGTATTTAACATAAAATTCAATTTTTGATCACTATTTTCAGAAAAATCAAGAAATTAACAGAAAACATTAGAATGACCTACTTATTGTGGACGATATGGCTCTATAAACATCTGTATTTGGATCTATGTAAAGATTTGAACATTGAGCAAAATCTGTATTAGAACTATGATAATTCTGGTTTTAATTTCCAGAAAGGAAAGAAGGCGATCGGACCGTCATACTCACTGTCTTAGGCACCATGATATGCCCGCATGTAAATGTATCTTGCAGTTTTTACGTTTCGTAGGTTAGGACCGGAATTACGAATGGAAGTGCAGTCATGGATGTATTGTGTCCTTGAACACAGCGAAAGGAATGTGAGTTTTTATGAAAAAAGTAGCTATAGTAAGCCCGTTGAGAACAGCGGTCGGTTCATTTAATAAAGCTCTTGCCCCCCTGAGCGCTCCTGAACTGGGAGCAACCGTGATGACAGCATGCCTTCAGCAAAGTAAATTAGAGCCTTCTTTGATTGATCAAATTTTTATGGGAAATGTTCTTCAAGCGGGCAATGGTCAAAATCCTGCCAGACAGGCGGCACTAAAAGCCGGTATCCCCATTGATGTACCCGAATCAACGATAAACACGGTTTGCGGTTCAGGACTCCATGCCGTCGCGTTAGCTTACGATTCCATATTGGCAGAACAAGGAAACATCGTCTTGGCCGGTGGCATGGAGAGCATGTCGAACGCCCCTTATCTGCTAAAAAATGCTAGAAACGGCTACAAGCTCGGTAACGGTGAATTGGTAGACTCCTTGGTGGCCGATGGCCTAACATGCCCGATCAACCATTACCATATGGGAATTACCGCCGAAAATGTTGCCGAAAAATATGGAATTTCAAGACTTGAGCAAGATGCATTTGCTTATGAAAGCCAGATAAAGGCTGTCGAAGCAAAAAACAACAAGGTTTTTGAAGAGCAAATTGTTCCGGTCATGATCAAAAACAAAAAAGAAACTACTTATTTCACAGAGGACGAACACATAAGAGGAAATACGACGAAAGAAAAACTTTCTCAGTTAAAACCTGCGTTTAAGGAGAGCGGAACGGTTACTGCGGGAAACGCTTCGGGCATCAATGATGGTGCGGCGGCTATGCTAGTCGTGTCGGAAGACAAATGTAAGGAACATGCGTTAAAGCCGTTGGCATATATCAAAGGTTACTCGCTTGTTGGTGTTGACCCTGCATATATGGGAATGGGACCGGTAAAAGCCATTTCGTCACTGCTGAAGAAACAGGGAATGTCTATAGATGACATTGATCTCTTTGAAATTAACGAAGCGTTCGCTGCACAAGCTCTAGCGGTGCAAAAAGAGCTTGGAGTTAATCCAGAGAAAGTCAATGTCAATGGCGGCGCGATCGCAATCGGTCACCCTGTTGGTGCAAGCGGTGCTAGGGTATTGGTTACGTTGGTTCATGAAATGGTACGCAGATCTTCACGTTATGGCGTAGTCTCGTTATGCATTGGAACGGGAATGGGAATAGCCATGCTGGTTGAAAATGCTCTCATTTAAAGTGCTTGTTCAAGATAATTGTTGAAATACCTCTTAAAAAGGAAGGGAGATCGCTATGAATCAAAAAGATGTACTTTCACTCCAATCCATGCCTGCGGCCAGCGGCAGTTATGGACGCCCGCCATGCCGGTTCATCAACCGGGAATTCTTTATTATTACCTATGAATCCGATCCCGCCGCGATTAGACAGGCGGTCCCTGAACCTCTCCAGCCAGATGGAAGTAATACGGTTTCCTATGAATGGATCAAAATGCCCGATTCATCCGGTTTAGGAAGCTATGAGGAAAGCGGCATTGTCATTCCGTGTACTTATAATGGAGAACCGTGTAATTTTGTTGCCCAAATGTATCTGGATAACGCACCTGCTATTCTGGGGGGACGTGAAATCTGGGGATTTCCGAAAAAATGGGCGAAACCTCGCCTGATCGTTGAGGATACAGAGACGCTGACGGGTACCTTGCATTATAATAACGCCCTGGTAGCCATGGGAACCACCCCTTTCAAATATAACGTTCTTGATGAAAAGGAAACGGCTAAAGCCATTGCAAAAACGCAAGTTAATTTGAAATTAATCCCTGATGTGGACGGCACCCCTAAAATTGCTCAGTTAGTGGCGTATAATCTCGAAGATATTACTGTAAAAGGCGCCTGGTCAGGACCTGCTAGATTAAGCCTGATCCCCCATGTCAACGCTCCGGTGGCAGATTTGCCGGTTAGAGCTTATGTTGGCGGAAAACATTTTATTGCCGACCTAACACTTCCATATGGAAGAGTCCTCTACGATTATCTCCAATAAAGTATGCTTTCCTAAAAAATAGATAAGGAGACGGAACCATGAATAAAAAAGTAAACTCCGCTGAAGAAGCTGTTAAGAGAATCAAAGACGGAGATACGGTGATGGTCGGAGGTTTTCTGCAAGGAGGCATTCCAGAAGAACTGGTGCGTGCGCTTGTCGATACAAATTCCGCTGACAATCTTACGATTATTTCCAATGACACAGGCACACCGGAATTATCTATTTATAGACTTGTAAAAAGTGGAAGAGTCAAGCGAATTTTCGCATCCTATATTGGCTCCAATCCCGAAACAGGAAGGCTCTTGATGACAAAAGAAGCGGACGTTCAACTCTTCCCGCAAGGAACGCTTGCTGAAAAAATACGCGCAGGTGGTGCTGGTTTGGGTGGTATTTTAACCCCTGTGGGTGTAGGCACCATTGTAGAGGAAGGAAAAAAGAAAATCAAAATTGACGAAAGAGAATATCTGCTCGAACTGCCGCTGAAAGCCGATGTGGCGCTTATCAGAGCCCATAAAGCTGATGAAGCAGGGAACCTTGTCATCAACGGCTCTTCACGCAACTTCAATTTGGTGATGGCTACCGCAGCCGAGTATGTAGTTGCTCAGACCGATGAATACGTTAAGGCCGGTGAAATTGACCCCAATCATATCAATGTTCCTGGAATATTTGTCGATGCGATTGTAAAGGTAGGTGGAGACAATGAATAACAGAGAATTGATTATTAGAAGAATAGCCCAGGAATTCAAAGACGGCGAAGTGGTCAACCTGGGTATAGGATTGCCTACCATGGCAGTGGACTATATCCCCGAAAACGTTAATATTATGCTGCAGGCGGAGAACGGAATTGTCGGCGTTGGTCCCAAAGCAGCTCCGGGAAAAGAAAGACTTGATTGTATCGATTCAGGCGGAAACTACGTTACAACCGTGAAAGGAGCCTGCTATATTGACAGTGCGCTTTCATTTTCCATTATACGTGGAGGGCATGTGGACGTTACCGTTCTGGGTGCTCTGGAGGTCGATGAGAAAGGCAACCTTGCAAACTGGATGATCCCAGGGAAAAAGGTGCCGGGCATGGGCGGAGCCATGGATTTGGTGGTTGGAGCCAAGAGAGTGATTGTAGCTATGGAGCATGTGAACAAAAATGGGGCGCCGAAAATACTGAAACAATGCAAGCTGCCCCTAACCGCTGTAAATGTGGTAAAGACCATCGTAACCGAAAAGGGTGTCATCGATGTTATTCCGGGTAAAGGGCTGATGCTCAAGGAAATTGCTCCAGGTTTGTCAGTGGAAGATGTTCAAATGGCAACAGAGGCTGAGTTGATGGTTTCTCCACATTTGAAGACCATTGCAGTGTAAAAACCAGTTCCACCTTCAAATTAACTTGTCTTGCGTTTAACTTGTCTCCCCAATCGCACTTATTATATAAAATAAGGTTCGCTAATTGCTCATTGAGCAATTGCGAGCCTTTTTAGGTTGGATTCCCTCTCCTATTGTTCTTCCAATCGATCCACACGAACGGTTTGTGTATTGCCGGGTCTGCTGCCGATCTGTATCGTTGCCATACCGTTCGCTTCATCTACATGCTCAATCCAAATCGGTTTGCCATCCAATTGGACGGCAATCGTTTCGGATGAATCATAAATGGCTTTTGCTCGTTCCACATTCATACTGTGCTCCTCCTGCTCCTTGTTTTTGTGCAATATTTAGAAAGGTCACCTAGTCTTCGTCTATAATCCGTTCAACATCCAATGAAGGAAAGCTATGAGAAGGCGAAGTTGAAACTACAGCCTCCAAATCCACATGAGCGACAGCTACGGGAAAAGGCGGCGGCGTTCCATGTGAAAGAGCAAACTCGGGTGGCAATGCATCCTGTTCGCCTGCAACAGGCCCTCGAAAGGCAATCTGACTTTGCCCCACACGATGACTGATCTTCTGAGGATAAGGTTTTCTAGGCATCAATGGTGTACCTCCTTTTGAATCGGATATGACTTAACATTCACCAATAAAACCGAAACCATGCGCAAGTGAAAGCAATTCGCAGCCTACATTTGCACCTCATACAATCCTTTGTGCGAAGCATACTAAGTGAAAAAGGAAATGCTCACAGCCCGGGTGTCCGGAATCGAAATATGAAATATGCGGGTAAAAAAGGAGGACTGGCGGTATGCATACAGTCTGGAAAGGCGCGATCAGCTTTGGGCTGGTTCATGTGCCAGTTAAAATGTTTTCAGCTACTGAGGACAAGGATATTTCCATGCGTTATATTCACAAGGAATGTGGGAGTCCACTGAGCTATGTACGGAAGTGCCCTGTTTGTGATAAGGAGGTTGAATGGGAGGAAATTGGAAAAGGATACGAATATGAAAAAGGAAAATTTGTCATGTTCGACAAGGAGGAACTGGAGCAAGTTAGCGGACAAGCCGATAAAAATATCGTGATTTTGGACTTTGTGGATTTACAGGAAATTGATCCGATCTACTTTCAGAAAACGTATTATTTGTCCCCGGATCAGGCCGGCTCCAATGCGTATAAGCTGCTCATGAATGCAATGAAGGATACCGGAAAAATCGGGATTGCCCAAATCTCCATCCGCTCGAAAAGCAGTCTGGCAGCCATTCGCGTGCTGGATGAATGCTTGGCGGTGGAGACCATGTTTTACCCGGACGAAATCCGTCCCATTGCTCAAGTTCCCAACTTACCTGGACAGGAGGAGGTTAAAGAGAAAGAGCTGACCATGGCAAAAATGTTGATTGAGCAGCTATCTACCCCTTTTGATGCAGCAAAGTATACGGATCAGTACCGCGAGCGTCTGCTGGATCTTATCCAGCATAAAGTAGCTGGCGAAGAGGTGCGAATTGCCCCAACACAGCCTCAGACCAATGTGGTTGATTTAATGGCTGCCCTCCAAGCCAGTATTGAGGCAGTGAAGCCTGTCGTTACCGATCCTGGTCCTGCTGCGAAAAAACGTCCTGCGCGTAAACCAGCAGCCGTGACAGCACAACAAGCTGTGGCAGGCGACGCCATCTCTCCTGCTCCAGTCAAAAAGAAAAGGAGCCCTGCTAAACGTAAAGAAACGTGAGCTTTACAGGAAAGGAAATAACTAAATGTAGAGACAGAAAATTTTATTTAGGGGGGATGCGATGTGTTTCTACCCCACATCCCCTTTAATTTGAAAACACTTATTCCATCTAATGACCCTTTAATGGAATAACATGACTGACATTTTTAATCAACTCTATTGACATAACACTACACTACACTACACTACACTACACTACAATCAATACTACACTTCGTTGAGCCACATTATTACAAATTTATTGATGTAGTTGAGATGGACTCACTTTTTGAATTTGAACAAGTATATCAAACGATTTACCTAATGATATATCAACAGTTTTGGGTATATCAGGGCCTTCCGTAGTTATTCCAGCAAAAATTGGATGTTGTTGGTTTAACCAAGTTTTTGTCACTCCGTTCGTCTTACGTAAATCTATAATAAATTGATCTTTTTTGACATGTCCAAAGATGTAGTTATAGCTGTTGGGATCATCTGATTTTAATGTTCCATATGGGCCAAATTCACCGTCATTATTGTAGACATTATATTGCCCTTCGTAAACTGATGTTCCAATAGATACATACCGTTTCCCATAATATTCCGCTAAATGCTGCCCAGCTACTTTAGGGTATATAAAAGGAATCATATTTGTTTTCGAAATGTGTCCGTTATGTCCCCAAACAATGGTTTTTCCTAAATGTTCTTCAGTCCACTTCGCATTTTCATACATTGCAATATCATGTTTCAAAAAAAGGTCGGATGGTTTATCAGGTGGTGACGCTAACATTGTAGTAAATTGTTCAATAATACGGGCATTTTGTTTTATCCATGCGAACTCTCTGGATTTTCCATTTAGATAGCTTTTATTTTGTTCTAATAAAGCACTGATTTGTTTAGCATCTGAAATATACTTTTCTTTTTCCTTTTGCGTAAGGCTGCCAAAGGTATCCATATCCTTTGTTACAGGAATAAGCCCTCTTATCTTCTTTTCGACTCTAGGCACAAGATCTGAATTGTTTCTTTTTATATATTCTACTATATTATTATAAACATTCTCGTTTACTGATTGAATATCCATCCCAATGACACGCACTTTAGATTTATGTTTTGGATTAGCATTATATTGCCGAATCCAACTAAGTAGATGTAACATTTCTTTCGTCTTAAATGCAGGTGATAGATGTTGGCTTGGGTTTCCCTTACCAGTAAGAACATATCGATCAAGTTCCAAAGCTCTGTCCCATCCCTCTTCTAAAACTAAGTTGGTAAAGCCCTTTTCAGATACTAAATAATTAACAATGCGGTGTTTCATTGTATAAACTTCATGAGCCCCATGTGTAGCTTCACCTAAACCTACAATTGAAGCTGAACCTACCATATTCTTAAGTGGTTTTAAATCATTAAGAGGTGCAGTTGGATTCGTTGTTTTTAAAGGCTTTGCATGCGCTTCTAACCATTCTGCTATTTGATTTGTATTGTAGGGAGCTGTAACAGGAACTACTGTTTTCGAATCTGCATAAGTACTTCCTACAAAATTAGCCAGCATTATAGCAGAAGCACCAAGTGCAATAATCATTTTCTTTTTCATAAAAACCTCCTGAAATACTTACTTATTATTTTTCTAAATCCCCTAAAAATCCCCTTTAACCATCAATTTAAAATTCGGCATTCACCTCATGGATTTTTTTGAAGTGCGACTCTTTCTGCATACAAGCATATTGGGTCGTCTTCAGTAATCCAATTGTCACTCACTCACTATCATTTAAGCTAGTTACAAATCTTCACTATTTCACGTGACATGCAATGTTCGCTAACGTATTGATCAGCGCCAACATGTCACAAAGAAAATGATGACATGTTGATGACAAAGATGACAGCTGTGCGGTTAGTATGGAGCAGTACCATCAATAAAGGCGTGCATCGATATTAATATCGATGCACGCCATTTGTTAAAAAGGGGGGTTGTTATTTAGCTTTTTGTCATTTTCCGTAGTTCAAAATCATTTATCAAGTCTTTATAAATCGTCTTCATTTCTTGTGCGAAAAGATCCCCATGAGGCTTACGGATTAGACATTGGTATGCCAAAATGGATAAAGATTTGACCTCATTAATTTCAATACTCTTCAAACTAAAGCTTTGTTTTCTTATTACTTTATATTCAGGAACATAAGGATCAGAATAAAAAATATTAACGCCTTTTTGTTGCAAAATTTTTAGTATATTTATGGAGGGTGACTCTCTTATGACTAAGGGGCGGCGCTGACAGTGCTTTGATACGAAAGTAGCTGACTGAACGCCCCCCGCTCCTCTTCTACCAGTTGGTGGTAGTTCCCCTGCTGTATGACCTCGCCTTGATCCAGAACAACAATTTGATCTGCATGTCTGATCGTTGACAGACGGTGAGCGATCACGATCAACGTCATTTGACCTTTCATCCGTTCCAATGCTGCCTGAATTGCAGCCTCGTGCTCACCATCCAGTGCACTTGTCGCTTCATCCAGGATGAGTACAGGAGGATGATGCAAAATAGCCCGCGCTAATACCAGCCGTTGACGCTCTCCCCCGGACAGACGAATCCCGCGATCACCAATGACTGTGTCCAGCCCTTCTGGCAGTCTGGATACAAAGTTGTCTGCAGCTGCAAAATGTAACGCCTCCCATAGCTGTTGTTCACTAGCATCCTTATCGGCCAGCTTCAAATTTTCACGGACGGTCGCATGGAACAAAAACGGGTCCTGTGACACATAGCCAAACGACTGCCGCCACAGCGGCAGCAATTTGTCGTCCAGCACATGATCATCGATTTTAATCTGTCCCCCCGTTGGGCGTAAAAAACCCATTAGAACATCGACCATTGTGCTTTTGCCTGCTCCTGATTTCCCTACAATGGCGGTCATTCCCCGGGCGGGTATCAACAAATTAATATGACGTAGTGCAGGCACTGCTGCACCCTCGTAGCAATAATCCAAATGGCTGCATTCTATTCCATTACGAAGGGATAGGGGTTGCCGTGCAGATGTAGATGACAAATGATTTACCGATGAATCGAATGGGACATGATTCTCAGAGGATGTAAGCCCAATTAAAGAAGGATCTGAGAAAGCCTCGCATTCCCGTTGCACTTTAGTTACACTCTCAAAAGCAGAGATCATAGACATAATATATTCCAGGCTCGCTTGAATAAGGGCAAACCTGGGCCATAAGCGGGAAAATATAAGGATGAGCACGATCAGTTTTTCAGGTGTAACATGCAGCCATTGGAGCGACACAAATAGGACACCAACGACAAAAACAGCTGCCGCTATGCGATGAAAAAACTGTGTGGTTGCATTTTGCCGAACAAACTGAGTCGTATTATCCTCCATGCGCTGCGTCAGGGAGCGAAACCAATGGATATTCGCTGCTTCCAGCAGATTGCTTTTAATATCTTTCATCCCGTTCATATGATCCGTAATTCCGGCAAAATAAATCTGTGACAGCTCAGTGGTACGGTCACCTAATTGTTTGGCATTTCGGATGGAGCGACGGAACACGACAAACAGCGTCAAGCCACTCAGAAACACCAGCCCGGTTAAAGAAGGGGATAGCCAAAAAGCCAGCGCAATCTGGATTAGCGTAAACATGACGGCCGTGGTCAGTTGAAGAAGCAAATTCGTTCCCTGACTGACACGCGCCAGCTCGGTTGTCATCACATGACTAAAATCAGATTTGCGCTGACGCAAATAAAAAGCCCACTGCGTCTTCATAAAGGAAGTGTATACGTCTATTCGAAGGGAACGCATAAAACGCTGCTGAATCCGTGAGTTAAGAATGGACTGGTAACGCTGAAGCCAAGCCTGCCCGGTAAGCAGCACGACGAAAAACATTAGCATCCCCGGCAACAGCCAGCTTTTAGGAATGTACGGCAAAAAATAATCAAATCCATCCGACAGAAATGGCATCTCTGAATGACCGCCAAATACGCCGATGGCCGCCAGCATAGGAACAAGCATATAAATGCCGACACCCTCCAGTAGGCTGACGATCATCATACATCCAATATTAAGAAATAACGCCCCGCCGTTCACGCTATACAGCTTGGTCATATATAATCGCAGGTGAGTCATCATGTACACTCCTTATCGGGTTAGTGCTTTGAAAATCGACGTTTTAGCCAAAGAAATGGACGTAAAGGAATATACAAAAAATGCAGCTGGCGAGGCAGTGGGCAAATGACTGAATCCCTCGTAGAAGGAAACAAACGGCTGATGAGATACCATAGTCTGTGTCTTGGCTCCTTTAAGGAAAGCAAGTAAGCGCGGCTAACCGGCAGAGGAGTAAACGCTGTTGTTGTAGCTCCAGCAATGGCTGGACTGGAGGCGACTGTAGCAGCACCTACAGGCTTGGCAAGGCTACTTACAGCAGTGTTCACTGTATTCACCGGATCACCAAGGATGCTGCTGGCATCTTTCGATATGCCAGCAGCACTACTGACGGCGTACAGAACAGCTTCGCCCGAGGTTCCGTTAGCTGAAATACCGCCATCCGAAGGGGCGGTATTCATTAACTCGGTCAAAGCTACGTTAGGCAATAGCTCTGGCCGAACGAGTCTGCCTGTACCCGCCCCATTGGCAACCGGGTACGGCGCAGGGACGCTGGCCTGCATAAAGGCCAGCGCGCTCAGCGCAAGCCTGTGCGCCTGCCGGGTAGCCGATATCGGACGCATCGGCTCCGGGGTTGGCGTACCCAACAGCGCAGCGGCCAGTGCCCAAGCCTGCCCGCCCGCAGGCAGGCCCCCGTAACGGCGCATTAGCGGCAGTAGCGCCCCCCAATCGACAGCGCGTACCGCAAGCCTGTCGATGTCAACCAACCAGCGCAGCCTGAACCAGCCGTGACGCGCTCCGTGTGCGCTGAGGTACAGAAATTGATGCTCGCTGCCAAGCGTATACATACAGGATGTCGTCACATTCCTGCTGTCGGCAGAAGTCGCTGGTGCCATCTGACTGGCTCGCACTGCTGGGGCTTTACCCATTTGCCGGCAGTCCCAAAGCTCGTCAAAGGAGGGCTCCCGCCCCCCATCCGGGTGAAGCCGCCAGTGCAACTCGACTTCGACCCTCTTTTGCGGTTGTAGGAAGGAGGCATGATGATCCTTCCACTTCCAGCTACCAAGGACGCGCACTTCTCCGCTTTTGGACGCATACCCAGCTTCCTTCATCCAGTGCTCCGCTTCATCCATGTCATTCGGGGCAATAAGTAAATCAATGTCTTTAGAGGTACGCAGGGAAACATCCCCGTACAATTGCTGCGCCAGAGCAGGACCCTTCAACATCAGCACACGGATTCCATGAGCTGTGAGCAGCCTGGTCAGACGCTCGGCTTCTGCTTGAAGATGGAGCATGCGCAGCGTGTTTCGATGATATTGCGCCTGAAGGTTTCGCAGCAATTCTGCGGGAATGAACGGGTGATTCAACGTTTTCAGCTGGAGATACACCGTAGGTATCACACGATGGTGTTCTGTCAGACGCAGCAAGCGGGACCAATCGATCTCCTGCAACTGGGAAGCAGTCATCGTATTCTGCCATAGATTGACGTCTTTACGAAGTAGAGAGAGTAACAACGTTAATTCTTGATCCTCATTCCAATTCGCAAGTTCCAAAATAGACTTGGTGGTCATGGATTCTTCTCCTTCGATTCTTTGAACGTTCTTTGTTCCTTTTATATCGCACTAAAACTAAAACAGAGAACTGCCTTTATCCGCTGTCCTCGTATTTGTAGCTGTCCCAGCACGTCTCCCGAATATTCCCACCACGGTAAACGCTCCCATCTCCCGTTCTCCCGTAACATAGATCGGCCCACTCCGTACCCATGCATGTGCTGCCAATTGTCCCGCAGCATTTTTGGCTGTGCCCAGATACAGTGTACAGTCCAGTTTTCTGCGTACCAGCAACGTCATAGCGGCAGCGGCTTGTACAAGACAGCTACTGCGCCAAGGAGTATAACGGCTGGCCAAATCCACAGCTTGTGAAATGTGACGGATAGACTTCTCCTGCCCGATCTCGCACTGCCAAGAAGTTTCTTCCATACATGTCCCCCAAGCCCCTGAGTAATCTCCAAAAGAACGACGCTGGCGAAATCTCGCGCATCCCAGCTCCAGCCAGGCTTCCGGCAACAATCTCCCGACCTCAGGAGACAAGAGAAGAAGCCGTTGTATCCGCATGTTAGTCCAACTCCCGTAGGAGCCTCAGCAATCCTTCCCGCTCCAATTCAGCTACAAAGGTATGTACCTGCTGTCTGCACTGTTCCTCGTCCACTTCATATTCATTCGTCAGGACAGTTACAATATCTCCAAGTGAAGGACTGGATTCAGCTAGTTCCCAGATCCGTCCTCCTGTGAAGCCTAAATTATAATACTTTCCCGTATGAATACTCATCATCACTTTTTCTCCGTCCATATCACTTACATAGACTTCTTCACCATACGTGATGCGATAATGATCCTTAGCTGGATTAATGGCTGCCATAACTCTTTTCCTCCTTATGAATGAGTTCAAGTACGCGTTGTACAACCTCGGACGCCGTAAAGAAGGAGCTATCCCTCAGCAGCCGCCAGCCTTCCACTTTCCGAGCCATCCGGGCCGCTGTATCAAAATACCATTCACCCAAACCCATTCGCGAAATGATCGCCCTACGATATGTATGCTGTAGTAATGTATGCAAGCACTCCAGTTTGTTCAAGGGCTGTTCCGTAACCACCACTGGCTCCCCTTCACGCATCGACTCACGGTTGGGAGAATCGCTCACAAGCTCGAATACACCGCCCAGGGGAAGCGGATCGTTATAAAATTCGTCCACAGCAGGCACGGCATATTTATTGAGCTCACCTGCAATCCTACGCAAATCTTGGTATTGTGCCCTTACAGGATTACCGTCAGTTAGGGAAAGAACATGCTTTCTTTGCCGTACATACTTGTTCTCCCGTAATGCCTCCAATTGAAGCAAGCTTTCCAGTCCCAGCTTCTGCTGCGGATATGCCGGATATACGATGGCTGCGGAAGCTGTCACGTTTATAGCAATCACATCATCACTGATCATCTGATAGCCAGCCTGTCTAAAGGCAGCAGCCAGCGTCGATTTTCCCGTGCCGGATTCACCTACAAATGCATAGACCCGACCTCCGATGACGACCGCACTTCCGTGAATAGGTAAAACCCGTTTTTGCAACAGTAGAACACCCATGCATGTGCCCAGTACAAACAACCGCACGGTGTCAGGATCAGCCCCAGGCAACATACTTACCTCGATTTCCTTGCCTCCCCTGATGGCATAAATGGCCGTGTCCGGTATTAGGAACATAAAGCGTTCACCCTGCATTACAAAATTGGCCTGCTCCAGTTGGTCCCTCCATGCTGACAAATCAACCTGCCGGATGACCACATCCTCTACCAATCCCGGTTCTGCTGGGATCAGCTCAGGCAGAGTCAGCTCACTGGCAATCCTGAGTCCAAAGGCTGTATATTTCACCCAACTGTTATGGGCACTCCTGTCATGCGCGATAGGACTCACTCCCTGTTCTTAAAATTCCGTCTTTATTTCTTCCGGTCCAACCTAACCCGAATGAAATAAAGACGGCTCGTGATCAGTAAGCTATCTGGATCTCAGCCCAACATCGGCTCATGTATAATTATCTTCCGTTAGCTCGGATTATACAGATCGGCATCATGGTCTGACACCCAATCAATCTGTTTCCAGCCTTTACCCGCCATAGTCTGGTTAATATCCAGCACCTCAATCGTCGGTTCCTGCCATTCTTTTTTACTCATCTCATCACCTCCCCTCCCACGAATGGCACACCGTCTGATCGGTTAGATCCAAATCAGTTCAAACCACAGAGAAAACGGTACACGATCAGGCTGTGCATGAATAGTCGTATATTCGGATCGGATGCCTGGTCCGGACGGGGATGTCGGTATTTCGCCATAGCCGTCTTAATGTAGTCCATATTGAGATAGTCGGCAGCTCGTAAATCATGACACATCACTTGCAGCTCTCCCATAAACGTGTCCCAGCAAGGAAGCATACGATGTAGCCAATCCGCAGGCTGTACGCCGCGTACTCGCTGGTTCAACCGAACATCATCAGGGAGATGATCACGCATAGCTTTACGAATGAGGGCACGGTCCCGGCCATTTTGTACATATTGTTCAAAAGGTACCGATAAGCAAAAGCGAATGACACGGCTGTCCCCGGTCGGATCACGTTCCCACAGGCCATAACGGAGTGAAAGTTTGGTCGCCATGACACCATTTTTGTTGGCAATCGCCAAATTTGAAAACTTCTCTTTTCTTGTCTGATCGGCATTTTTCCTCCAGCCAGTTCCACTCAATACGGGAATATCTTCTACATTCATCCGCTTGGCAAACTCCGGGTGAATCAGTGAAGGAATCGGACTTTGCTTGCCACGTCCCCACCATGTGCGAGCGTCAAGTGAGGTGGCTTTTTTCAACATCACGGGCAGTAAATGAGACATACGACTGCCTGTAAGCTTGCTATACCGCCTCACTCCCTGCCAAGATTGCAGCCAATGCAAACGGCGAAACTGACGGGCATAATAGTCCAGTGCAGGCCCCCACGAAACGGTAAAGTTGCCGCGTGCCCCAGTCAATAGAACTCCGACATTATGTTCCTGTGCTTTCTCATAAAAACCTCTAATCCAGAAGGAGTTTTCAAAATATTTGTAGGGAGCCTCCATCAACTCCAGCCAAATATCAATTTCAGAAAACGGACTTTTCCCCTCAAAATCCATATAATTTTCACGAATGTTGCCCACATAGCGAGCGGTGGACTGAATATAGCTGCGTTCATTTGCCAGCAATGTAGGCGGTGTCCAATCTGTAAAATCTTGAACAGGTACATAGCTGTAGGCATGTAGCGGCTTGTGTTGTAAGTGCAGCGATGGCGCGGCAAAGCTGGCAACCGCTCCGGAATCCAATCCCCCACTCAGGGCAGCCCCTACAGCGCGATGCGTCCGTAATCGGGCAGTTACCGCCTGGGAGAATACCTCGCGGAAAGCTTCTATGTATTCGCCGCCTGTTTTGAGCCGCAACGGCTCTACCTCATCCAGACATGCATATTTACAGAGCGATTGCTTTCCCTCTTCCATAGTGAACCAATGTGCAGGAGGCAGCTGGTTGATATGCTTGTAGGCGGTTGTCCCGATATCGACGGATTCCTGCATTGCACGGATAGATAAGAATTCGGCCAGCCATGGTTCATGCAGTTCTTTTCGCAGAGAGGACAGAACCAATAGCGGAGCGACTACCGTGCTAAACGCAAATCCTCCGTCATGTTGGTAGGTGTACAGCGTACGATTGCCTGTCATATCTCTAGCACCATATAACCGATGTTTCTTAGCATCCCAAATGACAAAGGCAAAATCACCTATCAGATAACCTGCTGCATCAACACCCCATTTGTCGTATGCCAGTAAAATCAGCTCGCTGTCCGTGATATCTATCCGCCGCCCCTGCTCAACTGCTAGTCGTTCAAACAGCTCAGAACGGTTGTCAATGATCGCATCGGCCGTTATAGCCAAATCTCTTAGCTCATCATAAAAGGGAAGACGCTCATGAACAGATTCTGGGGTCACATGCTGGGCATGACATCCCAAAAAAATGGAACCTTCACACCAAGCGCACACGCGGTCAGCGGGATATTTTTGCAGAGTTTGCATCATTTTTTCGCCTTCTTCAGCATATACAGACTCATGCCCAAATCTATAGATTCCGGCAATTGCACTCACGTTCTCCCCCCTTTTCTTTTCCGATACTTGATAATACTTCAGACGCCCAGCGCCCGAACTTACGGGCCAATAAATGGGACCGGAATCCTTGGCTTGGGCGCTGATAGCTTTGGAGCTGCGCGATCAGCCGGTTCCGTTCCTCAAAGCTATGTGCCAGTCTGTTTTCCAGTGATTGAATTCGTCGATCACTCACGATCTGTGCCATATCCATCCTTGCCGGGTTGTGAGGTGCAGCATGACAGGTTGCATTTGTCATGAATCCTTTGTTATCTGCATCCTGTTCTTCCAGCATCCGATAAGCTGTCTTCCATTCAAAGCCACTTTGTTGGAGGAACTGGTGTGTACGCCGACTCAACAGCTCTACATCCGGGTCATCCTCAAAGCGGACTCCAGTCATCTGCTCAGCCTGTTCCAGCGCTTCTCCGTAACCAAGTTGCCTAAACAAGCGAGCTCCAATACTTCTGCAATACAGTTCAATTTCCATTGTACTCAACAGATGTTGCCAACTATGTACCGAATTCTGATGCGCCTGTTCATGCTCCATAACAAACGGATCACCCGCTCCCATGCTATAAAAAAGATTGGATTGGGGCGTATCCGCGAAGTTCCCGTACCTTTCCATCCCCGGCTCATAATGGATCTCCAGAAAATGACACAGCTTCTCAATCTCCATCCTTGGATTGGCTACGAGCTGTTCATACATCAGCGGGTATGCAAGTGGATGAGGTGTGGCAAAATAATGAGCGTACCGGAACAAACCAACCGTAATATCTGTCATCTTCATATTAAAATGCGGACTTCCCAGTTCCTTCAGCAGGTGAAAGTTCCCATTTCGGAGCTGATTGACCTTTTTAAACGAGGCCACGATGGACAAAGGATTGCGGATAAGCCACACTCGACGGGCAGCCGGGAACAAACGGTCTACAAATTCAAGCACTGTATAGTAACGCGGTGATTTGTCGATAAGCATATCAGCGGTCGTCCCTTGAAGCAGGCCATTATATATTTCAAGTGCATACGAACGAGCGGCCTGCTCCAATACATGTGGAGGGACCATACCTTTAAAAAATTGCCGGAGTATTCCTGTTCCTCCATATGGCCGTGCATGTGACTGAGGAAGATCATATAAACTGAGCAGAAACCACATTTCCTGCGTGGCAAACAGACGGGAATGGTTTTGCAAAATGGCAGTTAGCAGCGAGCTTCCACTTCGAGGGACACTCAACAGAAATACTAGCTTTCCGCCCTGCTTTTCAATCAAGCACACTCCTCCTCTACCTCTGCTCAAGACGTTTTAATAGATACATATCGTATTTTTATTATAATTTATGATACATAATGTATCTTGTCAATCCCTTTGATGGATAAATTCTGTGCTGCACGCTCATGTTAAACCTTATGTAGATGTAGAAATGCTGCCAGTTGTCTGTAAATAATGATCTTGCTGCATGTTAACCAAAGGAGCATAGCACTATGGGACGAGCTGTTAAAGGTACGATTACGATTGAAGGTCATGAAATTGCGATCACAAACCCGGATAAACCGCTGTGGCCCGAAGCAGGTGTAACTAAGGCGCTATATCTTCGCAAGCTTGCGGTATTGGCCCCCTACCTGCTCAAATATTGTCATCAGCGTCTATTGACTGTCATCCGTTGGCCACATGGTATCCATGGAGATTTTTTTTATCAGAAAAATGCCCCACATCCTCGGCCAGACTATATTGAAACCGCTCTGCATGATGGCATTGAGTATATCGTGCTTGGCAAGCTGCCCCAACTACTCTGGCTCGGTAATCAAGCTGCGTTGGAATTTCATCCCTCTCTGCACAGAACAGGAAGCCAACTGCCCTGTGAATGGATGATTGATCTGGATCCATCCAGAGAAGTCGAGCCACGTATTATGGAGGCCGCCTCCATTGTAGGCGAAGTATTGGCTTCGCTTGGGTTGGACTCTGTCCCCAAAACCTCCGGGGCCACAGGTGTACAGATTATCGTCCCGATCCGTACAGGCATCACCTTTGACGAGCTACGCAGCATCGGACTGTTGGTTGGACAATTTGTGACGGAAAAGCACCCGAATCTGTTCACACTGGAACGGTTAAAGAAGGATCGTGGAACAGCCATCTATTTTGATTACTTGCAGCATTATCAGGGAAAAACCCTAGCCGCTCCTTATACTCCTCGGGCACGTCCCGGTGCTACGGTCTCGACTCCGCTAACCTGGGAAGAGGTACGGCAAGATGTGTCACCACTTGATTACCATTTGCTGAATATTGAGGAACGGTTAAACCAGGTAGGCGACTTGATCGACAAGGTGCCTCCCCAGCCCGTAGAGGACCTCCTCAAACATATGCGCTCCAAAACACACCCAACCTGATCCATGCTTTGAAGCACAAAAAAGGGGACGAACCCCGCAGCCATAGGCTGAGAAATTGTCCCCTTGCGCTAGTGTATTCCTTTTTTCTTAAAACGTCCGCCCTTCACATCGTGAATATTACCAATTGCAATGAAGGCGTGCGGGTCCCAATCCTCAACGATGCTCTTGAGCTTCGCTTCCTCCAGTCGGGTAATGACGACGAAAATCACTTTTTTGCTCTCGCCTGTAAAGCCGCCTTCACCTTCCAGGTAAGTTACCCCCCGTCCAAGACGGTCCGTCAGGGCATCTCCGATATCACGGTATTTATCACTAATAATCCAGACCGATTTGGACTGATCCAGACCCTCAATTGTAATATCAATCATTTTCATAGCAATATAATAAGCAATCATGGAATACAGGGCATTCGGCCAACCGAATACAAAACCCGCACTTCCCAGAATGAAAATATTAACGAACAATACGATCTCACCGACCGAAAAGGGAGTTTTTTCACTGACAAGAATAGCCACGATCTCTGTCCCATCCAGCGAGCCGCCGGACCGAATCACAAGACCCACCCCAACGCCGAGAATGACACCCCCGAAGATAGCGCCAAGCAGCGGTTCCCCAGGCGTCAATGCACTTACATTGTGAAGTAACGCAGTTCCGATGGACATAACGACGATGCCGAATAATGTGGATAAGGCGAAGGTTTTACCGATTTGTTTGTAGCCGATAAGTAAAAATGGAAGGTTCAACAGGGTCAGGAAAATACCGAGCGGATAACCAGTAATCTTGGAGGCCATAATGGAAATACCTGTAACGCCGCCGTCAATAACGCCGTTAGGAACCAGGAATATTTCCAATCCCACGGCCATCAGCGCTGCACCAACCACGATCATGGCTGCACGCTGCAATAAGCGTTTTACTTTGTTCTTTGGATTAGCTGGAATTTTGCTGATCTTGGTCAACTCTCCGGTTACATCTGTGATCTCAGACAGATTTTGGACTTCCTTGCTCACTACACTCATATATAAATCCCCCCGTTACAGTATGGTATATTGGACCGAAAAAGGGGCTGCTCTCCGCAGTCCCCTCTCCTTTACGGCGCTTAGTTATGTGATTAGTATATCATAAAACTGTGATTTTGCGCAAAAAAGTTAGCAAAGAGCACATAAATCACAATAAAGCGAGATTATATTGATAAAAACGGCGAAAACCGCCTCTAAAGGAGGGGAGAGAGCATGCGAGTTAGAATTTCAGCTATTTTTTGAGATCGAGGGCGTCTGCGGAACACGTTCAAATCTATTTTGGAAGAGTTGGAAATGTCCTCTACAAAATCTGCCGAAAGCCGTTTCAACGCCGAAGTTGCAAAAAGTACAGCGGTCAACTCAAAATTATAGAAAAAGCTACGCATGTCCATATTGGCGGTCCCAACCGAGCCGAGCAAATCATCCACAATCACCACTTTAGCGTGAATAAATCCTTTTCGATATTGGTAGAACTCCACTCCTGCCTCCAGCAGTTCTTGCACATAAGACAGTGACGCCAGGTGGACCAGTTTCGAATCTGATTGGTAGGGAATAATAATTTTCACATCTATGCCGCTGACGGCCGCCAGCTTCAGTGCCTCATAAATCCCCGGATCGGGAATAAAATACGGCGTCGTTATCCAAATCCGCTTTTTGGCAACCGTAAGCGCTCCAAAGCACAATTCCTGAATCGTATCCCATACCTGATCGGGCCCACTGCTCAAAATCTGTACTTCCTCATCCCCTTTGCAGGTATGTGGAGGAAATAAATTCACGTCCATTAGCCTCTCTCCCGAAGCCAGCTTCCAATCGCTAAGAAACACATTTTGCAGAAAATAAACGCCATCTCCTTCAATCTGCAAATGCGTATCCCTCCAAAATCCCACTTTGGGGTACTTTCCCAGATAATCGTCGCCTACATTGATTCCCCCCACAAATCCGATCGTGCCATCCACCACCACGATTTTCCGGTGATTGCGATAGTTAATCCGGCGGTCCAGCGTGGCGAAAAACGGCGGTAGAAAATAATGAAATTCGACCCCAGCCTCATTGCAGGTGCGAATAAATGAATAGGGTAAATGGTAGCTCCCTACGCCGTCCACAATGAATCGTACCTTAACTCCCTCGCGTGCCTTACGGATCATGACCTCCTGAAATTTTTTCCCGATTTCGTCTGCCCGAAATATGTAAAACTCCACATGGATATGATGTTGTGCCTGTTCCATCGCTTTCAGCATGGCGTCGAAAGTCTCTTCCCCGTTCGTCAGCACACGTGTACGGTTGCAGCCAGTCAACGGGTTTTCCGACATACGAATTAACTGGTTAAACAGACGCTCCTGATGCTTGAAATGGGGATTGTGCATTTGCTCTACATTTTCAATCACCTTGGTTTGCGCCCACAGATGTTCACGGAATTCACGAAATAGCTGCGATCCTGCTTTACGAACCACTTTACGCTTCTGGTAATCCTGAGCAACAAAATAGTACACTACAAAACCAATAAGCGGGAAGCAAAACAAAATAAAGAGCCAGGCTACCGCTTTGGACGGCTTGCGAAATTCAAAGAGCAGAATCGTCCCGGTCTGAAAAATAAAAATAATTAAAACCAACAGCAACCACAGCATGTCTAAGCCTCCTTATAAATCTACGTTTTATACAAAGCTCCAATTTTTTGACATGTTTGCCTCTTAAGCTGAATAGATAGTAACCAAGCACTATAGGAGCGATGTCCGGAAAGGAGCGATTATGAAAAAAGGAAGCCTAAATCGCCGGATGACCCTGCTTGTCATTCGGGATGCACAGCAACCGCCCAAGCAGCTACAATGCTCCGCAGCCGCTGTCATTCTCGTCCCGACCCTTGTGATCGCATCAATCTCTACGCTCGTGATCGGGCTGCAAATCCGTTCTTCCCATATTATTTCCCAAATGGAAACCAATCTTGCTGTCCAGAGTTTGCAGATGGAGGTTACGGTAGCAAACAAAGACGCAGCCATTGGGCGACTGCGGCAGGAAGTCATGGAGCTGACGAATCAAGCCACCAGTATTCGCGAACGTCTCCAGCGTATAACAGAGCTGGAACAGCAAATGCAGCAATTCATTCGTAAACACGGAAATTCCTCCAGCGCAAGCAGCAATAAATCAACCATCACCCCCCTCTCCTGGGATGCTTCCGGCCATACCGGCGGTGAATTGATCGCAGTGCATGACAATACAGCTCTTCTAGCCCGCCAGGCCATGGATGATTTTCAGGAAATCGAAGCTCTGCTGGACACAGTGGAGCGCACGGTTCCGCGCTCTATTCAACAGGCAAACGCCGTACAGCAGAACCTGGAGCGCCAACAAGCCGCGCAGCTGCTCCAGACCCGAAGACTGGCACTTGCTGAACAAGGCAGGCCCTCCATTTGGCCTGTTGGTTCGCGGCGCATGACCTCCAGTTTCGGCTATCGCAGCGACCCATTTACAGGGAAATCCGCTTTTCACTCAGGTGTGGACATTGCCGGTCAATCCGGTGATCCTGTCTATGCAGCAGGGGCAGGCACTGTGCTGGAGGCCGCTTCCAGCGGAGCTCGCGGCAAGTGCATCATCATTCAGCATCCTGACGGACTCCAAAGCTGGTATATGCACCTAAGCGGTATGCAGGTGGCTCCGGGGGACCGTGTTCACAAAGGACAGACCATTGGCCTGCTGGGAAGTACCGGGAGAAGCACAGGACCTCATCTTCATTTTCAGATCGTCAAGCATAACCAACCTGTCGATCCATTGCTGTATGTACAATAAGGGTTTTGCAAAATACCGACAATAAAGGATTGGAGGAAAACGATCATGTTCAAGGAATCCAAAAAAAAGCTCTCCACCCCGGCGACGGATACACTGCTCGCGAACGGCACCAGCTTTGAAGGTACGATTGAGGCAGAGGCCAACATTCGCATTGACGGTCATTTTCAGGGCGATATCTACAGCACTCGCACTATCGTCATTGGAGAATCAGCAGTTGTACGTTCGGACATCATTGCACGGGACGTCATTCTTGCCGGCAAGGTATTCGGCAGCATCACCACAGAAGGACGGCTGACCATTACATCGACAGGCGAACTGTACGGAAATACGGCGACCCCTACATTGGTCATTTCTGAAGGCGGCGTACTGAACGGCACAAGTCAAATGAACCAAACTATGGATGCAGAGTCGCCAGCTGCTATAGAGAAATCAGAGGATGAAAATCAATCCAGTTTCAGCCAAGACATAGAGGACAGCCAAGCCTCCCTACAACCTGAAGCGGGATAGGGCCGGCTTATACTCCTATATATCCAGTACATCCTCCAATCACTCCATAATATCCTCCACTCTGCGTTCCAAAAATAAATGGTACACCTTGCGTATGACGATTTTGCCGCACATATATAATGGAATAACCAAAATGATACCCAAGATCCCGAGCAGGTCGCCACCAACTAGCAATAAAATGACGACAGTCAACGGATGAATGTCCAGCTGCTTGCCAAAGACAATCGGCGACAGCCAATTATCCTGAATTTGCTGTGCAACGATCACCACCACCAGCGACCAGAGCGCCATGGAAGGCGATTCGAGAAATCCAATGATAACCACAGGTATAGAAGCAGCTACTGCCCCCACATAGGGAATAAAATTAAGGAAAATCGAAATAACGGCAAGCAGCAAGGCATATGGCAAACCAATAATCAAAAATCCAAGGAACATCATCAAGCCCAACGCGACATTGATCAGCACTCGACTGACGATAAAGCTGCTGAGCGCACTATCAATATCCTCCATAACTTCCAGCGCGTCCTTATGATACTTTTTAGGAAAGAAGTTAAGCATTTTGGGACCAAACTTGCTCCCTTCCTTCAACATGTAATAGAGCAATATGGGAAAGGTAGCCAATACGATAAAAAAGTAGGATACGAACGATACCAGCTTTACCGAGTAATCTGACAGCGTTGAAAAAGCTTCGTTTAACGTATCTGACAGTTGTGACAGCGGGTCTTCACCCGGAGGCAGTACTTGTCTCAAGGATTGATTATGCCGCCATTGGCTCAATTGATCAACCAGACTTTTAATAAGCTTCGGCGCGTTCTCAAATAAATTGGTTACCTGATCACGGAGCGTAGGCCACACTCCCCATGAGAAGAGGAACAGTAACACGCCAATAACCAAATAAATCAGCAATATGGAAATTGATCGTTTGATTTTTCTCCGTTCCATGACATCTACGATCGGTCTCAATAAATAATAGAGGAAAAAAGATAGCATCAACGGTACAACCAGCAAGCTGACCAAGGATACAAGAGGACTGAATATAAAGCTTACTTTGGTGCCCAAGTAAATAATGAGCAATAGCATGACGATTCCTGAAGTCAGGCGAAAAAAACGATTATTTTGCAGCATATCATACGCCCCCCTGTTCTGTTTCTCTCTACTTCTTTAAACGCAAACCGACCCTATTGATTGATTCTTGCTGAAAATAGATTACAATATACCCACACTTACAGAATATGTAGCAAAAATGACATAGATACTGAATAAAACAGTGCCAACATAGCAAAAAAGGAAGTCCAAATGGCTAGGCATTGGACTTCCTTTTTGTGATCTCAGCATTTTGCCAAAATCCTCGTGTTATTCAATCATACATGTTAAGAGATACGTGTTTAGGTGGAGACATCGCGTTTTACGAAAACCACCCAGGCAATCGCGATAAAAACCACATAATAAGCGGCCAGCACGGCGAGCGAAAAGGTTAGATTGGAACTTACTGTACCCGGCGGCATATCTAGATATTTTTTCAGATCCATATGCGTAAAGAGTACGTATTTGGTCCATTCAAAACGATCTGTGCTGAACAAGCCAATAGAGTTATACACCGTTTTGGTGAACATCATAAACAAGGACAAACCAATCGCCAAAGCGCTCGAACGAAACACAGCGGATAACATAAATGCAAAAGCCATGGTCACGAATAAGGCGATATAGCTATACAAGAAGTTCAGCGTTACGTAAGATATCGGATCACTGAACAGCGGAACAGAGCCCGCTGGTGCGTCCTTCGATAACATCAGCCAGGAGGATAGCGTAACCATCAAGACCAAAACGATTGTTCCAAGCAAGCTGAACAAAATCACCGATATATACTTGGACAACAAAATTTTGCTGCGAGTCCAAGGGCGGATGAGCAGCAACTTAATCGTTCCCCATGTAAATTCGCCAGCCACCGAATCAGCAGCTACAATGACCGTAAACGTCGTATTGAGGAAAAATGTAAACAACGTTGTCAATGCGATGCCATCCCACACACTAACCTGATCAGAAACTAGAGAAATCAGCATCGGAATCACAGCGGTGATGACCGCCAGCAGCCCCAGCATGATCCATGTGCGCACACGCAAGTAGATTTTAAGATTTTCATTATGTACCAGCTTGAAGAAATCAGCCAATGGACCCGCCTCCCGTCACTTCCAAAAATTGATCTTCCAACGTACGGGCAACCGGGCGAATCGCATACACCTTGACTCCATTTGCAGCCAGCAGGCTGTTCATCTCTGCAATCTGTTCCCGCTCCAGGTGAAGCAGTAGTTGATTGCCTTCGACGCGCCCGGCTCCAGCAAGCGTATAGGCTTGCTCAGCATCATTGACTTCAAAAGCAATTTCCGCCGTCTGCACTTCTCCCTCTGTATTCTTCAACTGCTTAATATCAACCAATCGTCCGCTCTGAATAATGGCCACGCGGTCGCACATCAGCTCCATTTCGGACAACAAATGGCTTGATACAAACACGGTAATTCCTTCGGTACGGGTCAATTGACGCAAATAATCCCGCAGTTCACGAATACCCTGCGGGTCCAAGCCATTGGTCGGCTCATCCAGCACAAGCAGCTTCGGTCGATGCAAAATCGCCTGAGCTACCCCGAGTCGCTGCCGCATCCCGAGCGAGTAGGTTTTGACTTTATCATGAATTCGGTTTCCGAGTCCCACCAGACGAATCGCTTCGTCTATACGCTCTTGGCTCACCCCGGGAGACATTCGCGCAAAATGCTGCAAATTTTGATAGCCTGTCAAAAACTTGTACATCTCCGGGTTCTCAACAATCGCACCGACATGGGAAACAGCCTTTTCGAAATCGGTATTAATGCTGTCTCCGCAAATATGAATATCACCCTTGCTGATCGAAATCAGGCCAACCATCATACGAATGGTGGTCGTTTTTCCTGCACCGTTCGGTCCGAGGAAACCAAATACCTGTCCTGCCGGAACCTCCAGTGTCAGATTGTCCACGATCGCTTTTGAGGAAATGATTTTACTCACACCCTCCATCCGTATGACGGGAACCTGCCCTGTCGCTTGCTGCATGCTATGAAACTCCTTCCACCCGGAGTGAAGCTGTCATCCATTTTACTGTACATTTCCGGTTTTGGAAGTATTGTACCATATTTATCCTGTCAGAAACACCTTTGGGAGCACCTTATCACGTCTGTTCCTTCTCCTTGTATATCCAAAGCACTCTCCACTCCTCATCTTCCTGCGTCACATAACAAGGCTGTACGATATCAAAAGTACCGAATCGGGTCTTGTAGTGCTGAGTGACTGTAATACGGTAGACCTTCCCTAAATCTTCCCCATTCGAATCGGTACGAATGTCATATTCAGCCTGCGGCTCCCCCAGTTCAAACGTAAACGTATCCGTCCCCATATCCTGCATAAAAACGTGCGCACGCTGCTGCACATACGTGGACTTCTCGAATTTCTTCTTCATTTGGGAATGAAAAAGCTCCCATGAGCCGCCAAAATTCCCCGATTGCTCCATCGTGTAGAACTCGTTCAGCGCTTCTACGGCTTGATCCCCTTCCCCTGTAGACATCACCCCACGCAGACCCATCCACAGCAGCCATAGCAATCCACATATGATTGCAAAATACAGTAGCTTACGGACGAACGCCGAAGCCGCTCTCCTTCTAAGCAGCACATCTGTCCCTCCCTCTGTCGGACTGTACCGAATACTCTACAGATGTATGTGGGACAAGAGGAGTTTAGAAGAGAATAACAGGGTCTCCCTAAAGGACATTCGCCTATATAAGGGATGCCTAAGGTGATGCGGGAGTGGTGAGCAAATGCTTCTCCAGCACTCCATGGATACGTTGGCGTTCCTGCTCATCTACGATGTAATAATACACACCGTTAATTTTGCTCCCATGTCCCTTTATCTCAACGGTATCCGTCTGCTTAAGAGACGGGCCGATCCGGGTCAGGAAGGTCTTCATATCGTCAAAGCTAATGTCTGTGCGAATCTGCTCCCCCGCTGCCTCCAGTATCGGTTTTACTCGCAATAGCCCTTCCTTGCTGATGGACTGGGCAAGAATTTGCTTGAGCAGCTCTCGCTGGCGGGCGTTCCTTCCGAGATCCCCACGCGGATCATCAAATCGCATACGGGCATAGGCCAATGCTTCAGTTCCGTTCAAGTTCAAATTCCCCTGCGCAAAATGATGCCCCTCATACTGAAAATCAAGTGGATTGTAGACCTCCACTCCTCCCACAAGGTCCACCATTTTCGCAAACCCTTCCATATTCATTTGTACATAGTAATCTATCGGATGGTTCAAAAAATGCTCTACCGTACGGATCGACATATCCACGCCCCCAAAAGCAAACGCGTGATTGATTTTGTCCTCACGCCCTCTACCGACCAACTCTGTTCGCGTATCACGCGGAATGTTGAACATCAACATCGAACCATTGGCGGGATTCACAGATAGAACGATCATCGTATCCGATCGTCCTGGATCGTGCGGTCGCCGATCAACACCCAGCACCAGCACGGTGAACGGCTTGAACTGAGAGATGGCTGCCGGATTGGGTGTACTTGATCCAGTGTCTGTACCTACGGAGCGCCCTGCTCCGCCCGTTGCAAGGGTAGAGACCGCTCCGGGCTGCACGATGCTGCGCGGATGATACATCGCATTTGCCGCTGTTTTAAAGGAATGATACACATAGACGGTATAGGCGGCACCTCCTACAACCAATAACGCCACAGCCCCCAATGTCACCTTCAGCCATCGTTTCATACGCAGCCTCCCTTTACGGATTCACTACAGATTGATGACGATCTATATCCAGATTGTTCATCTGTGGCCTGCCGACAGAATAGTATGCAAAGGCAGATTGTCTGATTTGTTCTTCGCTGTACACATTGCGCCCGTCAATCATAATGGGATACTTCATCAACTCGTTCAGCTCACCCAGTCCGACCTCACCAAACTCCTCCCATTCCGTTAAGAGACATAGTGCATCGCATCCTTCTGCTGCTTCTCGTGCGCTATCGGCCCACTTTATTTCCGGGCTGTCCAGCAATCGGCGGAAGTTAGTGGTAGCGATCGGGTCATATGCACGAATGTGCGCCCCTGCCTCCAGCAGCGACTGTATGATGTCCAGCGCCGGGGCGTCTCTTACGTCATCTGTATTTGGTTTAAAGGCCAGCCCCCATATGCCAATCGTAGCCCCTTCCAGCTCACCCAGTGCCTCTTTCAGCTTGCGAATCACGTTAAAACGTTGTCCCTGATTCACCTCTACCACGGATTTCAGCAGCTTAAATTCATAATCCACGTTGCCTGCAATTTGAATTAAAGCCTGCGTATCTTTGGGAAAACACGAACCACCATAGCCGATACCAGCAGACAAAAAGGAGGAACCGATCCGCTGATCCAGCCCCATACCATGTGCCACGCGTGTAACGTCTGCACCCACCTTTTCACAAATATTCGCAATCTCATTAATGAACGAAATTTTGGTCGCCAAAAAAGCATTCGACGCATACTTAATCATCTCGGCCGAATGGATATCCGTGGTTAAAATATTCGTGGTCAGCGGCTCATGCAGAGTAGTTAGCACTGCGGATACATGCGGATCGGAAGCTCCAATGACGATTCGATCAGGCTGTAGGGTGTCCATGACCGCCGAGCCTTCTCGTAAAAATTCAGGAACCGAAGCGACACCAAAAGGATAGTTCGTGCGGCTAGCGATCCAATTTTGAATACGCTCGTTCGTTCCGACAGGCACCGTGCTTTTGGTAACTATGATCTTGTAGCCATTCATGGCAGCTGCCACCTCGCACGCTGCTTCTTCAATATAAGACAAGTTGGCTTCGCCGCTCGGCAATGAAGGCGTACCCACCGCCAAAATAACAATTTCAGCTGCCTGCACTGAAGCTGCGGTATCTGTTGTGAAGCTTAGCCGGCCCTGCTCGACATTATCTTTAATTAGAGCCTTTAAGCCTGGTTCATAAATCGGTACTCCACCTGCACGCAGCTGACGAATTTTGTCTTCATTCTGATCGATACAGACGACGGTATTGCCAAGCGCGGCAAAACAGACCCCTGACACCAGTCCGACATACCCGGCACCTATAACACATAGTTTCAAACCAATTCCCCCTTTTACATGCTGTCTCATTTCACTGTACTTTTGCCCTGCTTCACTTCTCTACGCCTCTCCCTGTATGCCGATTATGATAGAGCGTGAGCCTTTTATTATGCCGATAGGATTTGAGAAAACGATAGATATACATTGGATTGTTATAGGCATACCTCTTCCATAAACGCTTTGGCTCACATAGCAGACGGTACAGCCACTCCAGTCCCAACCTTTGTATCATTAGCGGCGGTCTGCGAACCTTGCCTGTAATATAGTCAAAGGCAGCCCCTACTCCAACCATCACGCCACGGATACGATCCTTGTTGCGATGCATCCAGATTTCCTGCTTCGGACAGCCCAGACTGACGAATATGAGATGCGCACCTGAAGCATTGATTTCCTCAATGATCCGCTTCTCCTCCTCTGGCTGAAGTTCACGAAATGGCGGTGAAAAGCTGCCCGCGATACGAATTCCAGGGTAATCCTGTCCTACCCTGTCTTTTAAGCTATCCAGCGTATCCGGCGTACTGCCGTAAAAATATACGCTCACCTCCGTTTGTGGCGCACGTTCGCACAGCGTGAGCATCAAACTGGGACCATCTACTCGATCCTGACGCTCGAACCCATACAGCTTAAGGGCCCAAACCAGTGGCATACCATCTGGAGTACACAAATCAGCCTGAGTGAGCGCTTCGTGGAACTCGGGATGATTCCCGGCCGTGACAATGGAATGGGTGTTGCAAATACATACATAGCTGTCCTTTCGTCCGACTGCCCATTGTTCCAGCGTATGTACCGTCTCCTGAAACGTCAGCGCTGCAACATCTGTGCTCGCAATCCTTCCGACTCTATACTGGGGCAGCTGCTTCATAATCACATTCCTCCATGGCCTCGCTATATATCGCCAGCAGTTGCTTCACATTCACTTCTTCCGTATAGTGTGCTGCATAGTTTTCCTCCACTTTCTGTCTCATAGCTGCATAGTTCTCATAGGCTACTGCACGGCGAATCACGGTCTTTATATTTTCCAGATCATCATGTTGAAAATGGAAACCCGTCACTCCGTCCTCCACGACTTCCTCCAATGCGCCAATTCGGCTGCACAATACCGGCGTTCCCACGGAATAGGACTCTACAATCGTCATCGGAAAACCTTCATACCAAATGGAAGGCACCATCACATACATGGCTCGGCTCATACAATCCAGCACCGTGTCTCCATCCTGCTTGCCCAGAAACTGAATGTCTTCCTGCGAATAAGCAGCAGCCAGTTCAGCCTTTTCCGGACCATCGCCAATGATGACCAGTATCAATCCACCTCGATCTTCCAGCTGTGACCAGGCTTGCAACAGATTGCGAACCCCTTTTTCAGCTGAAATCCGGCCCACGAACAACAAATAACGATCATTGGGGTCATACTTGGCTTTGACTGTTTGATGATGGATAAAATTCGGTTTTACTGCGATGCGATCCAGCGGAATGCCGCTTTCAGCAAATTTGTCCCGTGCAAACTCCGTCAGCGCAATATAGCGACTTACCTTGTGCTGCCATGTGCCGATCAGCTCGTTGAACTTAATCATCGCCGCCACCGGAATCGTCTGCAGCTGTGAGCCTCGGTAACATCCATGACGGATGGAGTGCAGCAGCGTGCCGTGCAGGCATTTTTCACAAACTTCATTCCCTCGCATAAAGGTTGCCGCCGGACAAATCAGCCTGTAATTATGCAGTGTCTGGACAACCGGAACCCCCAGCCGTTCACAGGCATGATAGACCGATGGGGATATGACCGGGAAAAAATTATGCACATGTACCACATCCGGTTTCACCCGTAAAAGCAGCTCTTTGATTCTTTTGAATTCTGGGAAGGACCAGGCTGCCTCTACCGCCAGCTTTGCCATGTTGGCCAATCCTTTGCTTTGAATGCTGTCGTTATGCACATAGTAATGCTCCGTCTCTATTCCTCTGGAACGCAGCATAGCCGATTCCTGCTCGACAACCTTGTCTTCTCCCCCACTTTGCTGATAAAAGTTATGGATGATCAGTACTTTGCTTACAGGCGGGGTCATTCGTCTGCTAACCTGTTGACTCACGTGGCCGCCCCACTTTCCTGTGTTGATTGCATAGCGTGATTGGAGCTTATGGGTTTGATCCGCTGCTGGCTTATGATTTCATCCGCAATCCGATCCCACGACATACGCTCGAGCGTAAGAAACGCTTGCTCGGCCAGACTTCGTCTAAGCCCAGCATCATCCAGCAATGTGCCTATACGACCAGCCCATTCCTCCTCCGAAAAGCTTCTCAGCATCACTCCGCTCACTCCGTCCTCAATCAAGGTAACCGAGCCACCGTTCACCGAAGAAATAATCGGGACGCGGAACAGCATGCTTTCCAGCAGCACCATGCCAAAAATATCGTATTGGGTCGGAAACAGCATCACATCCGCTGCTCCGTAAATCTGCCACAGATGACGTTGCTCCACTCTTGGAAAATGTATAATACTATCCGTCAACCCCAGTTGCTCAGCATAAGCCCAATAACGATCCGTATCTATCTTTCGTCCATCCCCAACCATTAACAAAAGGCAGCCGGGATGCTTTTGGAGTACTCTTTTGAACGTATTCAGCATAAAACGTATATTTCTCCGTTCCTCCAGCACACCGACATACAGCAACACCGGGCGATTACCGATCCGACGCAGTTCATTCGCAACCTCACGGTTTTCCTCACGCTCTCCGCTTTGGTCGTCACTGTTGAATCCTTTCTCTACATTGCTGCGGTCCAGTCCGACCCCAATCGTTATCACGTTGTCAAAGCCTTTATTCTCCAGATAGCGCTTGGCAAGATCGGATTTGACATAGGTTCGGCGTAGAGACTTTGTCACCTTAGGCAGCAGCATAACATCGTACAGTTTGCGGATCAGCGCATGCGTATTATCCCGGTATGGACCGTGATACAGCGCCAGCT
Organism: Paenibacillus sp. JJ1683; assembly: GCF_053006485.1. Lineage (NCBI taxonomy): Bacteria > Bacillati > Bacillota > Bacilli > Caryophanales > Paenibacillaceae > Paenibacillus > Paenibacillus sp. JJ1683. The sequence goes on along the minus strand of NZ_CM129820.1, from coordinate 1,438,879 downwards.
TATCGGGACATTTGCGGGAAAGCAGGTAGGTCATGATCTGGTTGTATTCTGTAGTAATAACCAGATCATAAGCTGCCAGAAAAGAATCTTTGAGAACATCTCTGTAGATGCTGTTGCTTAAGAACTTGAAACCGTGCAGCCAGATAATGCGCAAGGTGCAGCCTGCGTGACTATAGACTTGTTCCAGATGGGTCTCCTTACGATCGTTGTAGTAAACAATATCGCAATCGTAACCTTTACGGACGAGCGCTTTGCCCAAGCCGACTTCCTGCAAATTGTATGAGGCTCCATTCACCTTGCTGGCAAAGTTGCGAAGATACAATATTTTTGGAATCATCATCAGTACTCCTGCCATTTCATATTGGGTGAGTTATGGCACGCGGGGGTTAGAGTCCGCTACGCGGATGGATCATTCTTCCGATCGCTGTTATCCCCGGATTTCATCTGATTTATATAAACCCTTTAAAGGGTAAAATCCGGGGATAAAGGCGAACGCTATCGCTTCTTCAGAACGATTCCATCCACTCCGCTGCTGACCGCCGTTTCCATAAAGTCACCCCATCTTAAAAAAGGGAATGCTGGGCATGAAGTGCCATCGCTGCACGGATAATACGTGAGCGAATGCATGCAGGGCGTTGACTTCGTCAAACGACTTGTAAGCTTGGCACGTTATGGCACGCTCACAAGCAAGCATGGCTATACTACTGCTAGGCTGACCAAGATGCCCTAACTAGGCTTGATTGTTGCTTGCTGTGAGTACTATTCATCAAGCTCTCTCACCTTGAGAGAGGACTATACAGAGCATTAATACACCGGCACACATGCCCGGCGTGAAGTTCGCGGCGATAGGGCGAAGCTATTGCCAGGCGGCTCTTACCCTCCCCCACCTTATAGGCTGGGGGAAAATCTTTTTTGGCGACGGTGGGTAGCGGGTAGCGGAGAGTAAGGATTTGAAGCTGGAAAAGCGTCAGCGATCGGAAGATCAAACCCGCCCCGAAGCGGCCTTTCCCCTCCAACTTGAATGTTCCCCCTGCCGCTGCCTTTCCTCCATCATCTGCATATTAAAATGGTCTGCCCCTTTAAGCTGGGCCGCTGCCATATCCGCCACCAAGCTCACGCTCGATTCCATCGGTACAAAGCGATATTTGTAGGCTGTAAGCCGATGATCCGTTTCGTGAAATAAAATGTCCTGGGCATAATTTCCCCATCGGTCTTTAGGCATCAAATCAATCGTCATACCTGCATGTGCAGAAGGCAGCAGCATATTGGAGCCATGAATACCAATGACTAATCGGCTGGCTGCGTATACCTCGCATACCCGCTTTTCACTATCCCGATCGAAGCGTGAGACGCGCTCGTCAGCAATCCATGCTGGGAAGCTTCCCGTGCGCCCAAGTCCCGCAACTGTAAAGCAATGATCAGGGAAGCTTTCTCTCAGTCTGCGGAACAGTCCAATGATTTTGCTGCGTTGATGATAAATTAGCGGTTTCAGGCCACGTTTGAGCTTCGGAAATTTTTGCACTGCTCTGGCAATATGATGGCTGCCGCTCCACAAGCGGTCTTCCCTCCATACAAAGGTAATGCGTGGCTTCCGCTCACGTTCCTCGTCATAACGGGAGACCCCTGTAAATTGTTCAATCTCAAATTGGCTGGGATGTGAATATGCCGGACTGACATACACCTCATCAAAACGTATCAATTCCTCAATCATCCGATGATGTAGCAGAGGATAAAAGTTTCGCGCCTTGTTGAACGGGACATCGACAGTCCAAATTTCTGACACATATGCCGGCACCATCCACTCCAGCGACTTTTGCACAATAACGATGATCCCCAGTTCCGGCGATTGCTCATATTCACGCTGAACATTAAGCAGCTTAAGCAACGCATGACCATATAAATAATCTATAGTGTTGATGATGATCACACGCGAAGAAGCTTTCTTTTTATGCACGGTCATACCAACTGCCAAATCATAGGAAGGATTCATCAACGATTGCCGCAGAGGCTCTCCGAGCCATTTTCTTGACTTCGCATTACCGGTCAGGATATAGTCAGGCATTTCTACACGATAAGGTGAATACGTCGCATGACCAACCCTCATGTCCTCGAGATATTCACGTCCGCAACCCTCACACTTAGTACTGACACATACGTGGATTCCCTGCCACAGCACCTCTCCAGCACGTAACGTGTCTCCACAATGCGGGCACTGTTCCTCATGCCGAACAAATGGTTTAATCGGTATCATGATTGTTCTCTCCAACTTTCGGTACTGTAATATGAACATGCCAGAAGGTCAGGATTGACTTCATCATCCAACCCAAATTGGCTTTGACTTCCTTAAACAACAAATCCAATAGAAATACAGATATCGTAAAGGACAAAATCGTCGCCACTAAGGACCCTCGGACACCAAGCCATGGGATCAGAGCGTAATTGAAAGCTATATTCGTAACCGCACCTATTATCGAGGTCAGCAGCGTGTATTTGAACAAATTTTCATTGGTGATAAACAAGCTTTTGGCGACACTAAAGTTGGTGAAAAATAGACGAATCGCAAACAGTGACAACAGCGAGCCTGCTTCAGCAAACTCTCTCCCATACAGCACAACGACTACCCATTGGGATAGAAAAAATAAGGGGACTGAGGTCACAAGAAAGCATATAAACATCAGCCGATACACGTTAGACAACGTCCGTCTGTATTCGTCGCTTCCTTTCTGCTTGGAACGCGTCACCACCGGGGCATAAGCTGTCGTTAGCACGACCGGGATAAAGCCCAGCACCTCGATGAGTCGGAGTGCAACGGAGTATTGCCCGACCGCTTCGTTTCCCAACAATTCTCCGATAATGACCTGATCAATTCGTGCCTGTACATATACAGCGGAGGAGGACAAAATAAGCGGCCAGCTGTGATTCATGATTCGCCGAGCAGTTGTGAAGCGGAACGTCCACTTGTTCACACGCCGCCCTTCCTTATGGAAGAAATACAGCAGCAGCAGGCTTCCCAGCAGAAACTCTCCATGAGCACACAACGCCACTGCCCAAACTGGAATACCGGACAATAATAGAATGATTTTGACGGTGGAACCGAGGACAAAGGCGGTATTCTTGGCAACAACCGTATATTTGGACAACATCTGCGCACGGAACCAGTAGTCGATAATATCAAACAACTGAAATACCGAGGCCGTAGCCAGGATCAGATTGATTAGCCGTACTGAACTGTCTTCCGGTCTGAGCAGTGAAATAAAGGAATAGGACAGTACAATGGCTACCAAAGTACCTAACAACTTCAGCAGAACCGCCGTACCCAATAGTTCGTGCTCATCCTTGGGGTGTTTGACAAGATCGCGTACTAATATAGAATCAAAGCCAAGGGTCGTGAAAATCAGGAACATCCCGAAAAAGGATTCCGCATAATTCCATTTTCCCAGTTCCTCTGGTCCCAACACTCTCGCCATGATGATGCTGACTGCCAGCCCGAACACCATGCGAATCATTTTGTCACCGAATAGCCAGGATGTATTCACCAGCAAGCTTCTGCGCGGTTTGGCACGTTTCTTGACTAATGTCATAGGTTCTACTCCATCTTGAAAAATGACCTTAAACATTGCTTTATGATCTGTTGATCTGTCATACAGCTGAAATCATGTACAACGAAGAGACCCCCCGGCCAGGCGGGCGGCCTCTCCACCTCTTACACGACGACAGAAGCTTCAACTGCAGCCTGCCTTTTTACACGCTCCAAGTCTGCATCCACCATCATACGAACGAGCTGGTCGAAGCCGACTTCCAATCGCCAGCCCAGCTTTTCTTTCGCCTTGGCACAATCGCCAAGCAATAGATCTACCTCTGCCGGTCGAACAAATTGCGGATCAATCACGACATAATCTTCGTAATTTAAACCTGCATGAGAAAAAGCAATTTGCAGCAGTTCACGCACAGAATGCATTTCTCCTGTAGAAATCACGTAATCATCTGGTCGATCCTGCTGAAGCATCAGCCACATCGCCTTTACATAATCCCCTGCAAAACCCCAGTCTCGCAGTGAATCCAAATTCCCCATGCGCAGCTCCTGCTGCAATCCCAGCTTGATACGAGCTACTGCATCCGACACTTTGCGTGTTACAAACTCCAGCCCTCGGCGAGGTGATTCGTGATTGAACAAAATACCGGAGCAAGCAAACATATCAAAGCTTTCGCGGTAGTTGACTGTAATCCAATGGCCGTACACCTTGGCTACACCATAAGGACTACGTGGGTAAAATGGGGTCGTTTCTGTCTGCGGCGTCTCCAGTACCTTACCGAACATCTCGCTGCTTGAAGCCTGATAAAAGCGTGCATCCGGCTTGGCAATTCGAACCGCCTCCAGCATATTGGTAACAGATAATGCTGTGATTTGCCCTGTAGCCAAGGGCTGCGGCCATGAGGCCGCTACAAAGGATTGAGCAGCCAAGTTATAGACCTCATCCGGGTCGGACTGACGGACGGCTTCGATCAGCGAAGCCAGATCGGTCATATCACCGGAAAGCCAGTGAATGTCATTCTGGATATGCGCTACATTTTCAAAGTTCGGTGTGCTGGTTCGTCTGCGCACCCCGTACACCTCATAATCCTTGGACAGCAGCAACTCAGCCAGATAAGACCCGTCTTGTCCGGTAATCCCAGTGATCAGCGCTTTTTTCATTCCAATTCCCCCACCGTTATTTATTGTTCAACCAGATCCAGACCTTGAAATGCCTGGTATACAGACCTTAATCCTTCTTCTAGTGAAATACGCGCCGACCAGCCCAGCCCGGAAATCCGGGATACATCTACCAACTTACGCGGCGTTCCGTCAGGAACGGATGTATTAAAAGTAATTTCGCCCTCAAAGCCGACTACATTTTTGACTCGTTCAGCCAGCTCACGGATGGAAATATCCTCACCCACACCGATATTTACAATCTCATTTCCCTCATAGTTATTCATCAGAAATAGACAAGCATCAGCCAAATCATCCGAATGAAGAAATTCTCGCCGAGGCGTACCGGAGCCCCACACTTCTACAGTCGGAGATTGATTCAGCTTAGCCTCATGAAACTTGCGGATCAGCGCAGGCAGCACATGAGAGGTTTGGAGATCAAAATTGTCGCCCGGACCATATAAATTCGTAGGCATCACCGAAATAAAACGGGTTCCATACTGACGGTTGTAGGACTGACACATTGTAATCCCGGCAATTTTAGCAACCGCATAGGCCTCATTGGTAGGCTCAAGCTCACCTGTAAGCAGATATTCTTCTCGCAACGGCTGTGGAGCAAATTTGGGATAGATACAGGTAGAGCCTAGAAATAACAGCTTGCTTACATTCTTCCGGTATGCCGCATCAATCACATTTGTTTGTATAAGTAGATTGTCACGGATAAAATCGGCCGGATATTCGTTATTCGCCAAAATCCCGCCTACCTTGGCTGCTGCTAGAAATACATAATCCACGGGCTCTGTATCAAAAAAATGATCTACGGCCTCTTTATTGCGCAGATCCAGCTCACGGCTTGTGCGAGTAATAATATGACGATATCCCGCTTTCTGAAGCGCTCGAACAATAGCGGAACCCACCAGCCCATTGTGTCCTGCCACATAGATGTTAGAATGTAGCTCCATCCTTCTCTCCTACCCCTCTTTATTAAAATTGACTTTAATAAGCATCCTTGGAGCCCAGCAGCACACGAAATGTTTTCAGCATGATGATCATATCCGTGCGGAAACTGCGTCTAGATATGTACTCCAAATCCAGTTCTACCATCTGGTCAAAGCTTAGATGATTGCGACCGCTGATCTGCCATAGTCCGGTGCAGCCCGGTGTAACCGTCAGACGCAGCTTATCCCTCATGGTGTAATCATGGACTTCTCTTGGCAATGGGGGTCTGGGTCCTACAAGGCTCATATGCCCACGCAGTACATTGAAGAGTTGCGGTAGTTCGTCGATGCTCGTTCTGCGAAGAAAGCGACCCACACGGGTAATTCGGGGATCGTCCCGCATTTTGAACATCGCACCCTCAATTTCATTTTCCACCAGCAATGCAGACAATCTGGCTTCGGCATCAGACACCATGGAACGAAATTTGATCATGCGAAACGGTCGCTCATGTTTACCGATACGTATTTGATAAAATAATGCACTTCCTTTGGGGTCCTCCAGCTTGATCAACAAAATGACGAGCAGAAATACCGGGCACAGTACGATGATTCCAATAAAAGACAGGATAATGTCCATACTTCGCTTCACGAACGGATATACGCTCCATCCTTGTCGTCGTTCAAGCCCATGAGCGACCGAATATACATCTACTGACGCGCCCAGCACTTTGGCCTCGTTCGAGCGGGAAGAAGACACGTCTCATCACCTCACTCCTTATTTATAAATATTATTTATTCATTGTTAAAAGAATTTTATATACTTTTATTTTCCCCGATTTATTCATGTCAGATTGCGTTCCTCCATACCACGCTCGGCGCGACGCTTCACGTTATTGAGCACTACACCCAGAATGCGCGCCTTAACTCTTTCTAAATTTGCCTTCGCCTTCTTAACGACATCCTTTTTGACCTTCCCTGCCTGTACTACCAAAATGACACCATCACACATGGCACTTACAATGAGGCCATCCGGAAAAGGCAGCAGGGGTGGCGTATCCATCAGAATCACGTCATAATGTTCTTTTAGCTCAACTAGTAGAGCCTTCATTCTACGGGAACTGAGCATCTCGGACGGATTGGGTGGATTCGGTCCAGCTGTGATTGCATGCAGATGATCAATCCCGGTTTCCTGAACCACATCCTGCCATGTCTGTTGATTGGCAAGTACCCGTGTCAGCCCTGTATGATTGCGCAAACCAAACATATGATGCAAGGAGGACCGACGCAGATCCATATCCATAACCAGCACCTTTTTTCCCTCTTGCGCATAGGTTACAGCCAAATTGCTAATCGTGACTGTTCTGCCTTCACCCGCCTGAGCGGACGCCACCATCATCACCTCAATCGGCTCGTCTATAGAAGAAAACTGGATGTTAGTGCGAAGCATGCGGTACTCCTCCGACACGGAAGACTGAGCATGCAAGGATGTAACGAGCTGATTATTGATTAATCGCGGCATATTGTCCCTCACCTACCTGTTTAGGAGTTGTAGTAGAGCTGTCAGAGCGTCTATCTTCTTTTTTCATTTTTGTAATCAGGGATAGGGTAGGCAGACCGAGTTCTTTTTCAATATCCTCCTCATTTTTAAATGTATCATCCAATACCTCCAGCAAAAACGCCAAGCCTATGCCCAGTAATAAAGAAATGGTAAAAGCAATAAAAATTTGTATGGCGGGATTATTGTTCACGGGAACTGCTGGGTCATTCAGACTGGCTTCGCTTAGGATGGTGACATTGTCCATTTTCATGATAGAGGGGATTTGCCGTTTAAATACTTTGGCTACCGCATTGACGGTTTTCACAGCCTTCGTATACGATAAGTCGCGGACTGTAACATCCATGACCTGTGAATCACCTGCGGTGTTTACTCTTAATTTTTGCGCCAAAGCTGACGGAGTAACCTTAAGATCGGGGAAGCTGGCGACCACCTGATCCATAATCGCCGAGGAGATCATAATTTGCTTATAGGAGTTCGTTAGAGCTATATTGGTTTGCACCACACTGTAATCGACGACACCTGCACGGTCCGGTCGTGGCGTCTGATTAATAATGAGCTTGGCGGTAGCTTCATAAACCTGCGGGGTAAAATATACATTTTTTATGCCTACTACAGTACACACCAGCAGTACAATGCTACCAATCAACCACATTCTTTTGCGGATCAAACGGATGTACTCTTTCAACTGCACAAGACCAGTCCTCCCTGCTTGACTTGTTTTCGATGAATAACGCTTGTACTGATCCTCTGCATGACGGGGAAAAGAACGATGCATGACCCTCTAATCTATAGTAAAATGTTGTATAATAGCGCATAGAAGGTCTAGCCAGCGAATAAGCACACAATGCTCAATCATCGTTGGCCTCTTAAGGGTATATAAATGAAGATATAAGTGAAAACTATGAAATAAGGATACGTTATGTAACTTACATAATTAATTTATGATACAAATTGTATCTTGTCAAGCGCAAAATTGCTTTTCTTACCTTTCTTAACCTTGCCTTCAGGAGGAAAAACAGATGAATTATGGAACCCGCATCGCTGAATTACGAGAACATAAGGGATTAAAACAAGAGGAATTAGCGCAATCCCTCGGAATTACGCGGGCGGCTCTTTCTCACTATGAAAAAAATAGACGCAAGCCAGACTTTGAGACCCTGACCAAGCTCGCTGATATTTTCGAGGTAACCATCGATTATTTGGTGGGACGTACGAGCCACCCGACAGCCATATTGGATTCAGATGTGAGGGAATTTGTGGATCAGCTTGAACTGTCAGACGAGGATATCCTGCAACGTTTTAACCTGACGATTGACGGACGCACCTTGTCTGAGGAAGAAGCCAAACGTTTTATCGCGTTTGTTCGAATGGAACGAATGATGGAATAAAGAAAGCGCCGCTGCTTGATGTTTGGCTTAAGTAGGACCAGCCACTGAAATTACACGCGCTTGTCCTTCTGGCACTTAGTTCTATCAGCGTCGCCCTCCATCCATTCTGGTGTCGTGATACCACATTGGAGCAAAATGTTCCGGATGTCCAAGTGGATGGCTGCTTTGCCTGCTTTCCGTGCGTTGTCTCGAAGAAGAGGGCCATTCCCCCCTAATTCTGTTTCCTTGTTCATTCAGCACTAACCTCACTTTATTAGTCTTGGTCGCCGGAAAGAAAGAGATTCCCTACAAACCATGTATGTATAGTCATGAACAAAACTATTATATATGAATACATACCTGCAATGTTGTCGTCTTATGACGAGAATATTAAAGGATTTTCTTATTTTTTTCTCCATTATACGTAAAGTATTGGCAATTCAGAACGATTTACAAATAAAAAAGAACCTGTCAGGTCCTATTTTCTCCTGATAGGTTCTTTTTTGCTTTCTTTCGGAATGGTGTTAGATATTCATTAGGTAAGGTCCTACATGCATTCCGGTGTAACTAAGCGACCTCGGCTGCCTGAGAAACCTGAGTACCTCCGGTCGCTCGGACTTTGTAGACGTAATGACTTCCAGCTTTTACAGTGCGGTCCGTATACGTGCTTCCTTCTACTTGCGAGGCAATCACCTGATAGGCACCATCTGTCCGATCAGCACGCAGCACATCATAGGAAGATATGCCTTCTGCTTGAAGCCAATTAATCTTTACCACCCCATCCTGAATAGAGGCTGCTTTCACCTCAGTTGGGGCAGAGGCCGTGGTTTGATCTGTACTTTTTAATTCCAAAATATATTGTACCGATTCGCCAGGGCCCAGCTTTTCTTCAAAATCAAGGGCAGGAGAAGCCTTCAGCCCTGATATGGAACGCTGCGCCTGACTGTAGGTGGAACCCGCCCCAAAACGTTCCCCCGTGTACAAGCCAGCTTTCGGCATCGTCACCCGTACACGAACGGTCTGCGTAGTGGATTCGAAGTTCACTAGGTTCACCAGCAATTTGTTCGAGGTAGCGCCGCTACCTGCCAGCGGTTTAAGCTTGGACGTATCCACCGCGCGAACATAGACCATCTTGTCCTTGGTCTCCTCTGGATTCAACATTGTATAAGTCAGCGGTTTACCATGCGTGGCATAGGCTAGACTCAAGCGTCTCATAATCTTAACGCGAGTGTCCTGTCCTTGCCCAAACGGATAAATTTCCGTGTTAGCCGGATTGTGACTTTGCAGATCAAAACCCGTTTTAAACAGCGTGTAATCCTTATAAAAAGCAGCGTGCTGTATAAACATATCGGCAAACCCGATTTGCGATCGCATAATCCGATCGAATGCAGCTGCTTGTGGCTGACTAGCCCCGTAATCAGGATTGTCTCGATGCGTATCGTTAGTACCGAACTCTGTGTTTAGCATCTTTTTCGCCAGTCCGTTGCTCGAACCACCGAAGGTTTTCAAATTCTGAACGAAGCTGCCCCCGCCCTCTTCATTATACGATTCACCGTAGGCGTGTCCGTTGGTCAGGTCGGTGACTTCCTCCAGCTGTTTACGCTGCGCTGGGTCCCGTTCCCATCCATCCGGATCACCGCATTTTTGCGTACCTCCGGTTTGATTTTTGCACGCCTTGGTAGAGTATGTCGGCCAGTAGGCCCAGCCCGGCGCTACGGTTTTGAGATGCGGTGCCAATTGCTTGCCTTCCGTATTCAACCATTTAGCCACAGCTAGGTCTACCGCCTTGGAGCGATTAAACAATCCAGGTTCGTTATCTACTTCATAATATTGAAGGTATGAACCGTATTTTTTTACATAATCACGCAACTTTTGCTTGGCCGTCTCTGGCAGAGTACCATCTTTTTGCAGCTTAATATCACCTGTGTATAGATACAAAGCAGACGATTGCATATTATACTGCTTTAACGTTTGATAGTAATCGTCCACGTCTGTGCATGCCTTCCCTACATTACTGGCACAGGTTACCCTCATGACGTTGCCGCTATAGGCAATTCCCAGCCATTTGAGAACGTATGGTAGATGCTTAACTGCACCCTGATCATAATAAAATTCTTTATTATTCACATTCGTACCAGTCATTATATATTTCCCATGTACCGGTTCGGCCGCAGGGGAAGCTAACGTCTCCAAGCTCAAGTCATCCCAAGTCCACCACACATTTTTATCTTCCGCAGAGGAGCAGTATAGGCAGCGCGCTGTCTTTAGCTTGAGTACGTTAACACCGCTTTGCAATTGTTCTTTGGGGATATACAGCTCGTAGTTGTTTTTGAAATTATAGGTACTCCCAGTACCGGATACCCCGGCAATCTGAATGATTCCGGACAGCTGATGATTTGAGAAGACAGCCATCTGCGGCACAGCTTTGCCCGCATCCAAAATCCGAACACGGAATATCATACCATTGGGAGGAACCTGATTCAGCTTATATTGAAGTGTTAGTTCTGGATTTGTGGATGCATTCAAACCGGGAGGAATATCTCCACTGCTGAGCAATACCGGAACTGTTGTACTCTCTGCTTCCGACAACGCCGAAAATGCTGCTTTAGCAGATGATTCGAAAGAAGCTGATGCTGCAGAAATATCGATATTATCCCTACCGACCACTCCTTTAAATTCCGCTGAGGAGTCATCCCTCTGACCCAGCTTCCATACTGGACTGGCCGCCGCTACCTTATCTGTCTGCAATTCTACACTTTTTGAAGGCGTGTATATAAACCAAGCGATCATGGCTAGAACTGCGACCCCTAGTAATCCGGATAATACGACCGTATACCTATGGGTCAACCATTTTTTCATCATATGATACACCCTCTCTCCTCAAAATTTTTGACCGGGAAAGAGTATCTATCAAGGAAGAAACAAAGCGTTTCCGGGAACCACCGCTTTCGCTTCATGCTGACTTTCCCACATCAGACGTGCCATCGCATCGCCTTTTTCATCATAGTATTCCACTTTTAGATCTACCATTTTACCTGCTTCCAAAGCAATACTGCCTTTTCGCTCTGTCCAGCTTTGTTTGAACCAACTATCGATCACTAACTTGCCGTCTACCCATACACGAATACCATCATCGGATATAGTTGTGAACGTATAGGTCTCGCAGTATTGTGGCTTGATTTTACCCGTCCAGCGAACCGAGAACTGGTCGGCATTTACCTTTGGATCAGCAGCAATGGCGCGCCAGTTGTAGTCCAGCTTACTGTCTGTACGGATCAAAACAGGACTGCCGCTCAAATTCATATTGTTGAAATATTCGCCCCGCAGCCCGTTCACATATACTTCATCAGGAACGGAAGGAAGAGTCGGAGCTGGAGGAGCAATCACTACTGGTGGAGCTGGGAGAGGCTCACTTTGTCCCTCATCCGGTAAGGTCGGTACATCTGTTCCAGGTTGTTGGATGGCCTCCAGCCCATTTTTCACATCATCCCGTGTCAAACTCTTCGCATCGTTCATATAATCCTGTATTTGAGTGGTTGTGTTATTCTCGGTCAGCATCTTGCCCCAAGTCATGGAATACACCCATTTTGGCTGAGCCTGCAACACCTCAGAACTAGGTATCTCACCGTGCTCGCCAATGGCAATCGGCTTATTCCGTGCCAACTCGAGCAGTCCTTCATAATGACTTTGCTTAAAATCATTGTTGTAGATGTCTACTGCCAAAATATCCACTTTGTCATCCCCCGGATATTTTGGGGTATACGGGACAGTGTAGGAATTGGGAGCATTGGGACTCCACACCCACAGCAGATTGTTCAATTGATGCGTGTTAACAAAACGGTCGTACATGATATTCCATAGCTGATTGAAATTGTTTTTGTTTCCCCACCAGAACCAGTCACCATTCATTTCGTGGTAAGGTCTCCACAATACCGGAACCCCTGCATCACGAAGTTGCTTTAACGATACAGCGACCTTATCCAGATCGGCAATGAGGAGGTTATACTGCGTAGTGCCTGGCGTGACGTATTTATTGAACTCCGCCTGACTTACTTTGGCCTGCACATTGGCCCAAGTCAGCGGTCTACCCGGCAGCGCTTCATGAAAAGTCATCGTCACAATGCCACCTGCTCTGCTCCAACGAATAGCGCTATCGACGACATTTTTACGTTGTGCTGCTTCTGTAGCGTCAGATTGACCAGAGATGGCTCCCATCTCATAGCCGTGCAGACCCACATACGCCTGGCTGATTTTTTGGACCTTGTTGCTTAATTCATCTGGACTTTCCAAATAATCATGCTGACCAGTGACTGTTTTCTTTCCAGAGATGCTGAGTAAATAATTGTATAGTTCACGGGCCTGAGTACAAGCGTCCGAATTAACAGGTTGTAATGAAGCGGCATTCACCACAGACAGAGAATCACCAAATCCGACGGGAAACAAAGAAAAAATTATAACTACGGGGAGTACATGACGTATCAGTCGATACAGAGGAATAAAATTGAATCTCACTTTTGCTCTTCCTTTCGGTAGCCAGGCTGCCATCCTTACGGGAAGGCCCTTTAGCTTTGCGTACCTGCCTTTCGACAGGGCTGCGTTTATCGTTGGAAGGAGTTTGGATTCCTTCTTAACCTAAGTATCGACTTTTTTTTACCAAAATTTAATAGGTCATGTTCATGAATTTACAGGTTTTCGCCCAATTTCGACAGTTTGGGCTATAAATTTTCATCAAATCTTCTTTATTTCGTTTTTACGAAAACGATTATGAGATAAATTGATGACGGGCAATTTCATTCCAATCCATGCAAAAGCGTACAATATCCTCTTCAACCAACTCAGAGCCAGTCTGCACCTCTATAAAATCCACATCGGTTACAGCCAAAATACTATGCTTGGTTCCTTCAGGGATACGGACTACGTCACCGGCCTTCACTTTGTGCAGCTTCTCATTCAAAATAATTTCCGCTTCGCCGCTAATAATGGTCCAGATTTCGCTTCGTTTGAAGTGAAGCTGGTAGCTGATATTTTTACCTTTGTGTACGCGGATTCGTTTGGTCAGTACCTCATTACCCTCGTCATACTTTACATAGTCTACAACTCGATACTGCCCCCAACGACGTTCTTCATACATTGGACGCTGATCATGAGCCTTGAGCACTTCCTTGATGCGTGGGCTTTCTGCCTTATTGGTCACAAGAATACCATCTGGGCTAGCGGCTACAATCAGATCATTCGTCCCAATGATCGCTACCGGAATGTCCAGCTCATTAATAAGGCTTGTATTGACACAATCCTCCGTTACTACACCTCTGCCCACTTGCTGATTAGACATTTCTTCTGTGAGCGTATTCCAGGTGCCCAAATCCTTCCAAAAACCATCGTACGGAAGCACCACAATGTCTTTTTCCTTCTCAACGACTTCGTAGTCAAAGCTGATTTTTTCCAGAGACGCATATTGCTTTTGCATTTCTTCATAATTCAGCGGCAAACCCTTGGATGCCAGGATATCCAGCAAATAGCTTAATTTGAATGCAAAAACCCCGCAGTTCCATAGAGCATTGCGTTCAATCAGACGCTCCGCCTGCTCCCGGTCGGGTTTCTCTTGAAAATGGCTCACTTCGCGGTAGCCTGTGCTACCTTGAGTGGCATCGTTTTTCGGAATAATATAACCGTATTTCTCTGAAGGATAGGAAGGGACAACCCCGATTAATGCAAGCTTGCCTTCACTCTCCTGAAGTGTATGTTCCAGTTGGGCAACGGAAGCAAAGAAAGCATCCTCTACATAAGGATCTACAGGCAATATAGCTATAATTTCATCAGGCGAAACACCCGCAATGGAATATAGATAAGTCGCTGTCAGCGCAATCGCAGGAAAGGTATCTCTGCGTTCCGGCTCAACTATGATGCGCGTATTCGGTCCGACCTGACTCTGGATCATTTCAACCTGCGCTCTCCCTGTCGCAATAAACGAGGATTCGGATAATCCGTTGTCTCCCAATTGTCTCCATACCCGCTGCACCATGGATTCCGAAATACCTTCCGGGCTCTCCAGTACCTTCAAAAATTGTTTGGAACGGGAATCGTTGGATAACGGCCATAATCTTTTACCGGAACCACCAGACAAAAGTACGAGCTTCATAATTCTCCACTTCCTCTCTATAATGTGTGGGCGATCGGATGAGGCAAGGTTGAGTAGCCCGCTACGGGCTGGATTTGATCTTACGATCGCTGTTGGACTGGGATTCATTCGATTGTATAAAATCGTATAAAGGTCTAAATCCCGGTTCAAAGGCGAACGCTATCGCTTCTCCAGCTTCAAATCCATCCTACGCTACTCAAAAATGCATCATATCGATCATACCTTGTGGTGCAAAAGGCACGACCGGACATTATTAAGTCCGGTCAGCCTGTAAAAAACGTTCGGGAGTTCGGCGTTTGCCTGCCTTGCTTGCAAGCTTCTAGTAATCAAGGCTTCGTAACGCCTTGCCAAGATTGCCTTCGACAACCGCAATGGCGTCTTTGCTCTACAGGAGCAGCATAGCGTATCCACATGGTAGGCTTGCTCCACAGGGGCGCCGCGGTACAGCGCATGGCGCCTTAATCGGAAGGAGCGGCTTCAACTGTGCCGCTCCTTCCGATACGCCCTTACTACTCCCATCCCCTAAGATGGGAGATTAAAAACCGTGACTCTATGCGGCAAAAGCAGCGAAGCGGTCCATTTGAATCTGGAGAAGCGCTAGCGTTCTCCTTTGCAGCGGGATTCTTACCTTGGAATGTTTTATATAATCCAGAGAATCCCACTGCAACAGCGCTCAGAAGATCAAATGGAACGCATAGCGTCTCCCCACCGCCCACAGTCACTTTTTAAACTTCCACTTTATCTCTGTTCCACCCACTCATCCGCGGACGACCCACGGAGTAGTATTCCAGTCCAGAGCCTTGAATCTGTTCCTCGGTGAATACGTTACGACCGTCAATCAGAACTGGCTTGTGTAGAATAGAGCCCAGTTGCACGAGATCAACTTCTTTGAACTCTTCCCAATCCGTCAGCAGGCACACAGCATCGCTTCTTTCGGCGGCTTGCTGCGGGGAGGAGCACCATATAATATGCGGGTGATCCACGCGCTCCTTGAATTTATCCATCGCAATGGGATCATACAGCTTGACAATAGCACCTGCCTGAATGAGCGTTTCTACGATTTCCAGTGCTGGAGCTTCGCGGATGTCATCTGTATTAGGCTTGAAGGCGAGGCCCCAAATGCCAATCGATACGCCGTTTAGCTGACCCAGCGATTCACGCAGCTTGGATACAATCATAAAACGCTGGTCAGTGTTCACCTCGACCACCGATTTTAACAACTTAAATTCATAGTCTACATTACCCGCAATTTGGATGAGCGCATTCGTATCTTTCGGGAAGCAAGAGCCCCCGTATCCGATCCCTGCTTGCAGGAAAGAGGAACCGATCCGTTTGTCCATGCCCATACCTTCAGCCACACAGGTAACGTCCGCGCCAACCTTTTCGCAAATATTAGCAATCTCGTTAATAAACGAAATTTTAGTTGCCAAGAACGCATTGGAGGCATATTTGATCATTTCAGCACTGCGGATATCGGTCACATAGATTTTATCCGTGAATACCTGATGCAGAGTGACCATTGTTTCACGCAAACCTGTATTGTCCAAACCAATAATGATGCGATCTGGATGAAGCGTATCATTGATGGCTGAGCCTTCTCTCAGGAACTCCGGCGCGGATACAATATCAAAAGACAAACTCGTATGTCGAGCCACTACGTCCTTAATCTTTTCGTTCGTTCCGACAGGTACGGTACTCTTGGTCATAATAATCTTGTACCCGTTCATGGCTTTGCCGACATCGGCAGCCGCCTGTTCAATGTAAGACAAATTCGCCTCGCCGTTAGCCAGTGAAGGCGTACCTACCGCTAAAATAACGATATCCGAGCGACGTACCGCATCGGCCAAATCCGAGGTGAACTCCAAACGGCCAGCTTCCAGATTCAACGCGATCAATTCCTCAATACCCGGTTCATAAATCGGAGATTCTGCCCGGTTCAACATGTCGATTTTGTACTGCTCCAGATCGACACAAATCACCTCATTACCTTTTTGCGCAAAACACACACCCGAGACGAGTCCAACGTATCCAGTACCGATTACAGCCAGCTTCATTCGTTCATCCTCCTTTTAGAAAGTTCACATAGGCTTGTTCTACATACTTTTTCAATTGATCCTTGAAGTTATCTTCATCAAATTTGCGGGCATGGGTAATGATATCGTCCACATTCCATGCATGTTGCTCGACCTTTGCGACGGCCTCCAGCACATCGTCTACCTGATGCTTGCGGAAAAATACGCCGTTCACATGAGGAACAATCGTATCCAGCGCTCCCCCGCCCTGAAAAGCGATAACTGGCCGTCCAGCCGCATTCGCCTCCAAAGGCGTAATACCGAAGTCCTCTTCCCCCGGAAAGACAAGCGCCCGGCATTCGGCCATCAGCTTGTTAACCTCTTCGTCCTCAAGCCTGCCGAGGAACTCAATGTTCGGGCCAGCCATGGCTTCGAGTCGTTTACGATCTGGTCCTTCGCCAACGATGCGCAGCTTGAGACCGTTACGTTTGAATGCCTCGATCGCGAGATCAATGCGCTTGTAAGACACCAATCGGGATACGATCAGATAATAGTCACCGATGCTTGTAGCACGTTTGAAACGGGATGTATTGATAGGAGGGAAAATAACATCTGCCTCCCGTTGGTAATAGTGCAGAATTCTCCGTTTGACGACGGAAGAATTGGCGATAAACTGGTCTACGTTGCGAGAAGTTTTGGCATCCCATGTTTTCAGCCTGTTCATGTACAGCTTTAGCATATTTTTGAGCAGGTTGGATTTGGACTGCCGGGCCATATATGTATCGTAATCCCAGGCAAACCGCATCGGTGTGTGACAGTAACAAATGTGAAACGTATGTTTGGGCACCTGGATGCTTTTCATAAATGCGCTGCTGGAGCTTAAAACAATGTCGAAATCCCTAAAATCAAAATCACGGATAGCGATGGGATACAGCGGCAGCACTCCTTTGAAATTGGTCTTCACTCCTGGGACGTTTTGTAGCCAAGTGGCTCTAATGTCCGCATCCTTCAAGTTGCGCGACAGGCGCTCGTCGCTGAACACCGTTGTGAAGATGGGAGCCTCTGGATACATATCATGGAATACCTCTACTACCCTTTCCGCTCCGCCCATTTGGATTAAGTAATCATGTGCTATCGCTATTTTCATCTGAATCATCCTTTAACGCGAATGTCGGTCAGACTCCTGCCAACAAACCCTTATAGTAATGAACTATATCCTTAACAGTGTTCTCGATGACAAAATGCTTCTTGACCCGTTCCATCCCTCTCTCACCCATCTGCTGACGTTCCTGTGGATGCTCCAGCATCCAGCGGATGGCTTCTTCCAGCTTGGCCGGGTCTCCCGGTTCAATGAGCAGCCCGGTTTCATTAGGTACCACCGTTTCCTTGGGACCACCTTCGTTTGAAGCGATCACTGGCAAACCTGCAGCCATGCCCTCAATAATGACTTGACCGAATGGCTCCGGTGTAATGGAAGTATGAATTAGCAGGTCACAGCGCTGCATCAGTCCCTGAATGTCATCGACGTGTCCCATCAGATTGACGTTGGTCAACCCATATTCGCGCATCGTGGATTCCAATCGTTGTTTATATTCCTCTTCTCCGAACAACGCATCTCCAGCCAGCCAGAATTTCACACGCTGATCTGGTAAAAAAGAACGTGCCGCTTCCAATAAAATATGTTGTCCCTTCCATTCCGCCAATCTGCCAACCAATACGACGTTAAACGAGTCATCGCCACGCAAATGCGCAGCCGAATCACGAGCCGTAATTGCTTTGGCAAAAGCGGAGTAGACGACGAGCGTCTTTTTGTCCGGGGGTAATTCCAATGCACTCAGCGTGGATTTGGAATTGGCAATCACACCGTTAGGCAAAAAGCGAGACATGAGCCGAATCCCTTTGGCTACAATCGGCTTCAGATACGGCGGACCGATGTGGTCACGGATATGCCAGATCAACGGTAGCTTCGCCGATTTGGCGGCTACTGCACCATACAGTGCAGACTTGAGTGAGTTTGTGTGCACACACACGACTTTTTCCTCACGCAGCAACGGCGCGAGTTTTCTGCCGTAAGCCAGCAACCGAAAGGCAGCTGCAGGCGCACCCAGATTAACAGCATTTCGTCCTCGATTGCGAATCGAATCATCTAGTGGAACGATGCGCACATCAATATCACGCTGCCGAAGCCGATCCGCCAAATCGCCCTCCTCCGCCAAAATAACGAGCGGGTCGATATGTTCCCCAATATTCGTCAGGATGTTATACAAAGCGACTTCGCCGCCGCTCCATCTTGCCGTATGGTCAATATAAGCTACTCTCATCATTTCGCCGCCGCCTTTCTGTCAAGGACCTGTCGGAACACCTCTTCTACCTGCTCTGCTACATGTCCCCATGTGTATCTGCTCAGGACATGGTCCCGGCATTCCCGTGCATTCGGTAGAAGTTCACGATGATCCAGCACACGCAGCAGCCCAGCAGCAATGGCTTCACTGTCCGTCCCCTGGAACAAAAGCTCAGGACGGAATCCTCTTAAGATTTCCTTGTTGCCGCCTACAGGAGTGGCCAGCACCGGTAGTCCCGAGGCCATCGCCTCGACTGTAATCAGACCGAAACCCTCTAGTGCCTGTGTTGGCACAACGAACAGGTTCGAGGCTTGATGGTACAGGGGCAGCTCCTCATCCGACACATAACCAAGCAATCTTACGTGATTATGAAGATTGTATTCCGCCACCTTGGAAGCCAATTCCTCCATCAAGGGGCCCTTCCCACCAATCAGCAACAGATGATCAGGGTGTCGCTCGGTTACTCGCCGCCATGCTTCAAGCAGCTGTAGCAGTCCCATGCGATTAACAAGACGACGAACGGTTAGCACAATCGTCGCATTTTGCGGCAAATTCAGCCGCTTCCGTACGGCCTCCTGATCCTCTGCCGGATGGAACCTTTCTACATTCGCCGCACCAGGAATAATATGAATTTTACTAAGTGGAACTTTATAGTGCTCGTGTAAAATATCCCGAAAAGTCTCGCTTAGCACTATAAATTTATCCGCCAAACCATAAGCTTTCATTTCAATGGATTTGGCCAACGTCGTTTTAAGAAAATGCTTAATTCCCTGTCCTTCAATCTTCATTTCCTCCGTCCACGGTCCGTGGAAGGTGGTAACGACCGGGATTCCTCTTTTTTTCGCCTCCAGTGCCGGTCCGACACTATAGGGAGCAAAGTGGGAATACAGCACATCTATCGGTTGCTTGTCGAACAGTTCTGCTGCATATTTTTGCATCAACTCTCGGCGCTTCCAGATGGATTGCTGCTTGCTACCAATTGAATGAATACGAATACGTTCAGGCGCCTGAGGCTGCTCATCACTACAGATTAAAGCATCCAGCGTATTGCGCTCTAGCGTAAGCTGCTCACAGATGGATTTGAAATATGTGTTGAGACCTCCTGGCTGCAAGGACGGCCAGCTCAGCCCGGTTGCCGCAATACGAAATCCGTTATTGTACGACATAGCTGGTTTCTCCTTTCTGCTCGGTTTGTCCGCCATCCACGACTTTAATCTTTTTTCGCCGCTTGGTTAACTCATAATGCTTGAAGCAGACGAGAAACTCATACATCACCCAGAAAACGGCTACGGCAAAACCCGCCAACCCCTTGCGGTATAAGCCTTGAACAAAATACTTCTGTACAAAGCGGGCAGGCGGTCTCCACAACAGTCTGGTAATCCGAAAGGATCTTCCTTTGTTAAATGCCGTCTCTGCTTCCAGATCCGTATATTTGTTAAAACGGGTCATATGATCGCTGATGCTGCGGAAGCCATAGTGCCATAACACGCCCTCCAGATTGATGATCTGGGAAGAGGCTACATCCGGCATTTCATGAACAAGACTATTCGTAATGCCATAAATTCGCCGATTGTACAAACGAACCAAATACTCGCCTTTGTTCATCCATTTGCCGAGAAAATCGCCAATGCGAAATACAGAATAGGCTTTGGCCGGATCGTGGAGCGTTTCCTTTACTTTCAACAAGTCACCAAGCAACTCTGCATCCACTACTTCGTCTGTATCAATCAGGAAAATCCAATCAAATTCCGCTTTATCAACACCAAACATGCGCTGTTTGGCATAACCAGGCCATGGGTTGGAAAACACCCGACAGCCCAATGATTCAGCTACCTGAATCGTATTGTCTTTGCTCCCTCCGTCAATGACGACGATATCGTCCGCAAAGGGCTGACAGGATTTAATGGCGGCTGTAATTCGAGTGCCATCATCCTGAGCGATAATAACTACGGATATCCGGTTGTCCGCGGGAACGCTAGACATGTGGTTCATTAGCGGGTGCCTCCTTCTTTATCTAACCGTTAACTGGCTTTTTCCGGATGTAGTGTGACATCGTTGATCGGAGCCATTGAAAATCTTGTTTGGAAATAAGCAGTCTTGGAATTTTCATTTTTAGAACGAACTTAACATTACATAAAATGAAAACGAACCGTAAAATCCCCGAAGACAGCATTGCTATCCCTGCACCCGTCAATCCATATCTCGGCACGAGTATGGACAGCAATGGAATGACGAGCGCCAATCCGACACCCTGTAGAATGGTAACCAGTTTGGGCTTACCCAGCGCCATAAATTGTTGTGCCAGCACCATGGTACCTCCACTGATAGCAACCTCAAGCACCAGAAACCGGAATACCGTAAGCGCTTGTTTAAACTCTTGACCATATAACAATGTAAATACGAACGGAGCAACCAGCATTAACATCACCGCAGCCAAAAAGGTTGCCGTTGAAGTCACTCTAAATGCCCGGAATGTTATGGCCACTGCCTCTTCCTTATCCAGACCAGAGGCTTTGGGAAACAACACGACAATGATCGAGGTTGAAAATACATTCACCATCCGGGCCAGGCTGACCGCTACCGCATATAAACCGAGATCAGCAGGTCTGAGCAGACCTGCAATCAAAATCTGGTCAATGTAAGTAGAAACCTGCCCCATGAGATCATTCCCGTATGAACCCATACCGTAGGTAAAGAGATTTTTAAATTGCGTCCAGCTGTTCTTCACCTTTGGTTTGTACAGCCGAATCATTCGTATCGTGACACCGATATAGATCGGCAAGCCTGGCAGTAAGTAAGCCAATGCTGAGGTGTACGGATTCATCGTCCCCGTCAGGATCAGAATCGCCAGACCCAGCAGTGTACTTAGTGGTACCAGGTACCGGAATAAATTGTATTGTTTATATTCCGAGCGAACTTGAAGCAATGCATTATTGATCTGTGAAATCGCTATGAGCGGACACATCATCATAGAACACTGCGCGAAAAGTATGACCGATGAAGAAAAAGAGCGCAGCCAATAAGGAATTAGAAATACTCCGACGAGTGTCGCCATTCCCCCGAATACCGTAGCCAGCAGCAAGGCCAGACCATACAGCTTACCCGTTTCCTCAGGTTTCCTTTTGGCATTGTATATCAATGCAGATGGAACACCGAAGCTCATGCAGAAGGCAAGAAATTGGGACCAGTTCACCATCGCTGTCTGTTCCCCGCGTCCAGTAGGACCCAAGAATCGTGCCGTCAGCACACCAGTCAGCATATTCACGACGAGAATCAGCATACTGAATATCATCGTTTTTACTGCTGCAGAGCTGTTATCCTTGCTTTTGGCAAACCGAATCACCGTGGACCATAGTGTCCGGACAGGTGCGGATAATGCTTGTAAGTTTTGCACAG
The DNA here is from genome assembly GCF_053006485.1 of Paenibacillus sp. JJ1683. Taxonomy (NCBI): domain Bacteria; kingdom Bacillati; phylum Bacillota; class Bacilli; order Caryophanales; family Paenibacillaceae; genus Paenibacillus; species Paenibacillus sp. JJ1683. The sequence goes on along the minus strand of NZ_CM129820.1, from coordinate 1,416,437 downwards.
CCTTTACCTTCTTTCCGCGATGACATCTTTTGCCCATAGTCCTATTCCGATCATCATCCAGATCAAATAGCCGCGCATACCGGGGAAACCATTATCCGATATGAGACTGGCTACAGCTCCGGCCCATGTAGCCAACGCCAGTCTGATATAAGGCTGACTGGAATTCCGTTCGGCAATACGGACGAGAAGGCGCTTGATGATAACGAACAGACCACCGAAGAAAAAGAATGCTCCGCAAATACCGAAGGTGAGGAAAATAGCAATATAACCATTATCCATAATCCCAAGTTCACCGAGATCGCCGCCGTTATCAAGCTTGGTTCCGATACCTACACTCCCGATCCCCTGCCCGACCGGATTGCTAGTAATCGCCGGAAGCATTGTATGCAGTAGATCCAAACGTTCATTGTACGAATGATCCTGTTGAATATCTGTCAACGTCTGCATGCGAGCCACCAAACCTTCTGCCCCCGGAAGTTTTGGAACGATGATATAGAGAAGAAGACCGACGATAGCAAGTTGAAACAGGGTCTTCCACTTTCCTTTGGAGGATGAGCTGAGGATGTAAGCCAGCAACATGACGAATGCAATCAGCCAGGCTGAACGTACGAGCGTGACCAAGAGACAAACGACTGTTAGCAGGACTCCAATCCATCCCAATGTGCCTCGCCACCGTTTCTCCATCAGCATTGGTACAAGTGCCATTGCCAGGAAAATAGCGCATGGGCCGGGCGAGTTCATGGAAGAAAACACTCTAATTTGAAGCGGTTCTGGCACGCCAATGGAATTCATTTCCACATGATTCATCCAAAATGCATCCCAAGGAGGCACCGTCAAGTACTGAATAATGCCGTATATCGCTACTAGAACAGCAATGTTGGCGTATGAATACAGCAGTCGGTCCAGCTCCTTGGCTTTCATAGGCTTAATCGCAAGATAAGGCAATAGAAGCAATGGAACCACATAATTGGCCAAATCATAAGCAAAAACAATACCATTTTTGAATAACCCGACCACACTTCCGTAGGCCAACTCTATGCCGAAAAATACAGCAATCCGGGTTAATGGCTTTTCCGCCAGATGAATACCCCGCAGCACAGGAATGATCAGCATGCTGCTTGCCAGCAGCGGCGCCACGCTCAATAAGGAAACCGAGTGATACGTTCCCTCCAACCAATCTGCAATGCGGCGGATTTCCGGGCCTACTGCCCACACCACCAATGTGTAAGAAATCAATAGCCGTGATTGCAAGATCGCCAGCAGGAAGGCTGGAAAAACGATCGCCAGCAATATGACCCCCTGCTGGCTCGTGGTGGGATTCATCTTGGCGCTGACAAATCCGATGGCGAGTGGTAGCATACAAGCCAGCACCCCCATGCCGATCATGCCGATTCCACGCCGACTTCCTAGCCAGAAGGAAATCTGCTGATCTGCCAACCGACTCATGTTTCTCACCCCTGGCCTCCCTTCATCCGCTTCCGCTTGAACATCTCTTTAAACAGCAGAACGAGGAACTGGGAATCCTCAATCAAATATCTTTTCCACAATCGTTTAGGCTCCTGAGACAACCTCCAAAACCATTCAAATCCTGTCTTCTGCATCAGCTCCGGTGCTCTCTTTACATTTCCCGACAGGAAATCAAAGGTCGCTCCCACCCCAATCGAAACTGGAGCGCGGTAAGTCTCATAATATCTGTAAATCCATTTTTCCTGCTTCGGTGCTCCTACACCTACAAAAACGATGTCTGGGCGAGCCTCTTGAAGCAACTGGATAATGTATCTGTTCTCCTCTTCGTTTTTCTCAAAGCCATAAGAAGGAGAATAGCAGCCCACCACATTCATGTTTGGATAGGATTCCTGGAGATTAAGCATAGCCTTCTCAGGAATACCGTCAGCTGCACCCAGAAAAAACAAGCGATAGCCCCGATTCTCAAAAGCCTCTCCCAGCCGGGTGAACAAATCGGACCCTGACACTTTTTGTTTGAGGGGCTTTTTCAGCAACTTAGACGCCCAAATAATAGGCATTCCATCGGCCACTACAGCTCCAGCATCCGAATACACCTTGCGGAATTCATCATCCTTACGAAGCTTGATCACATGATCGACATTACAGGTCAAAATGTAGGAATGACGCTGATGCTCAATAGAAGTATCTATAAATTCGAGTAGATCATTAAAATCGTAATTATCAAAGTTGACATCGAACATGTTCACTCTGCTCATCGTATCACTTCTCTTTGCGAAAATCGGTTTGAGTAGATGTCTGGTATAATGCGTTCAAATACCAGCAAAACGGAATAATCATCTGAACCGTCGACAACGTATTATCTGAAAACGAGTAGATCAAAAAACCTGCAATTAAAGTTGCAAAATAAGGTTTGATAGACTTGGCAAGTGACCGGTAAATGAGAGCGAACACGATCAGTAATGAAAGCATTAATAGCCCGCAACCGATATATCCGGTATCAAAATAAAATCGTATATACTCGTTATGCGGTACAACAAAACCATTGAATAACGTCCCGTCGTTCGCAACCGTTACCGCGCCAAGGCCTCTGCCTGACCAAGGGTAATCATGTACTCTGTTCAAAAAATATTCCCATGCCTCCGAGCGTCCCGATAGGTCAATGCCTGTGTCGGTCTCCCGTTCGAAGGAGCGTTTTTTTAAATTGTTCCATTGTAGGGCCACCGCCCCCAGAGCAACCAAAAACGATCCGGCCAGCGGTAGCAAATAATTGACTTTTCCCTTGAGGTACTGACGGGCAATATCAAACAGATACACAGCAAACATTAATAACAATGCCAGAATCGGCCCACGTGTACCGGTGGCGATCAGGATTAAAAAATTCAGGGCCAACACCGTGTAATAAAAGGCAGCTTGCCTAGGTTTGCGCTTGACCTCAATCAGAGAGACGGCAATTCCGAGAAAGGAGAGCATTGCCAAATGCGGCGGTATATTCGCTCCTTGTACTCTGACTGCGCCCGTAAATTCCACATCCGTAAATGAGTGCAATCCTAAAACCTGCAAGCCTAATCCAATGACCACACTAATAATCGGCAACAGGCTAATCAGTCGAATATGCTTTTCCGCCACATCCTTTTTCCACTGGATCAGTAAAAAAAAGAAGGGCAGTGATAGTCCTACGAACGCCTTGACGGCAATCGAGGTCGTTAACAAAGGCAGCCATGCTGAAAATCCAAATGTAATCCCCAGCATGATCACCAATGCCCAGACTGGATAACTGAACTTGAGACGAATGCCATACACAAGCATGCAGGGCACTAGCAGAGCCAAAATGCCCAATTTGTACAATGACAATATCTCAATGCCGAACACGCCACCCTGATACAGAGAATCGACCGAGACCGCTGTGCTTAGCAAAACCGCATAGCTAATGCGCTCTGGATGATGGATAGAGACAGCCAACAAAAGCAGTAAGCATACCGCCGCAATACTGACCACAGGTTGATAGGTAGCTGCAATTCCTACAGCAAGAGCGCCTAGTAGAAAAATAAAAACATGCTGTATCGTGTTTATTCTGGAAGTCCAAGGATAGTTACTCATGTTCAATCTTTCACCCCGCAGCTGACTCGCTTTTCCGGTTGCGCAGTGTATCCAGCGTTCCGCGGATATTTTCAAGCCTGCACCGGTTCAACAGCTTCCTGCCCTCAGTACGTGCCAGCAGGGAATCCACCGTGATGTATAACACTTTGGCTGCCACTTTTGCCATCAGCACCGCGTTGCCGCGCAGACCTGTAGCTTGAGCAGCATTAGACATGCCCTGACAATAGTAGCGATTCAAAATCCATTCTCTCGTTAAGCGTGAAGCCGGAACAAAATGTTCTACAGCCATGTGCGGATGATACATAATCGTTCCACCATTTTTACGGATTTGCTCAAATACCCACGATTCTTCACCAGATAGTAGGATATCTCCCTTTCTGCCCAAGTGAAGCGGGAACATGACGGCGGCGAAAGCCGTTTTGCGCATAGCCATATTCGCTCCAAATGGATTCAGGCCCGCTGGATATTCCCGAACGGATTTCCCCAGATCAATAATCGTGTAAGGCAGTTCAAGCGGTCCTGTCAACCAGTTCGGGCGTTCCGTCTCAAACTTAGGATCAATCTTCCCACCCATAGCCGTCAGCTCGGGATTGTTCCCAAAGGCCGACATAATCGTTTGCAGCCATGTAACACACGGAATTGCATCATCATCCAGAAAAGCAATGACGTCTGCTTTTGATAACGTAATGCCAGCATTACGAGCGGCAGACAGTCCTTGTTCGCGCTCATAATGATACCGAAGATGAATATGCTGACCATGCGCAACGGTGAATCTTTTGATCGTCGCTGCTGTATGATCGGTGGATCGGTTATCGACCACAATGATCTCAGCCAGTGCAAGGTCTTCCAGCTTCAGTAGAGACATTAACGTTTTCTCCAGCAGGTCCGCCCGGTTATAGGTGCAAATAACGACGGACACTGCGGGACATCGCTTAAATGCATCCATCAGTAAGCATCCTTGGAGAACAGCATTTTAACGCCTGTTTTCATGATGATTTTCAGATCGAGCCACGTATTGCGAACATGAATATACTTCAAATCCATTTGCACCATTTCTTCGAAGCCTACACTGTTACGTGCGCTCACCTGCCAGTAACCCGTACATCCCGGTGTTACAATCAGGCGCTGCTTGTCATAATCGGAGTATTGCTCAACCTCGCTGGGCAACGGCGGACGCGGACCGACTAAAGTCATGTCTCCAACCAACACATTCCACAGCTGCGGAATCTCATCAATACTCGTCTTGCGCAGAAAACTGCCAATTTTCGTGATCCGAGGATCGTTTTTAATTTTGAACATGGCGCCGCTCACTTCATTCAGCTCCATCAGGTCCTTTTTCAGTTCCTCGGCATTGGACACCATTGAACGGAATTTATACATATCGAATAACTTCTCATTCTTGCCCACCCGAGTTTGCTTGAAAAACACACTTCCCTTTGGGTCTTCGAGCTTAATCAGAATGGCCACCACTGCAAACAATGGAAGCAATACGATTAAACCCACAAAAGACAGCAGCATATCAAGGAGGCGTTTTGTGACCAGGTAGGACGTTTTATCCTGAATTTGTGTATTTCCGTATGGCATGTAAAACGCTTTACCTGACATGACAGCCTCGCCATCCTCCGGTAAATTTTCCATGCTCATGCTGACGTACCTCCTCTCAACCCGCTGTGGTTGCTTTCTCGGTTTTTTTCAGCCATTCATTCATGGCCTCCATAACCGGATACTTCAAATCATCGCTGGCAAGTGCAAATTCAAGAGTGGTTAAAATATATCCAAGACGTTCACCTACGTCATAACGCGTGCCTTCAAAGTCGTAGGCGTACACACGTTCACTCTGATTCAGCTTTTGGATCGCATCCGTCAACTGAATTTCGCCGCCAGCTCCTTTTTCCTGAAGATCAAGATATTTGAAAATTTTCGGCGAGAACACATAGCGACCCATAATAGCCAAATCGGATGGGGCTGTGCCTGGAGCCGGTTTTTCAATAAAATTATTCACTCGGTACAATCGTCCGTCCTGTTGGTCCGGTTCAATGATGCCATACCGGTTCGTGAATTCCTGTGGTACCCGCTGCACACCGATCACAGAGTTTTGTGTTTCCTCATATTGATCCATCAGCTGGCGCAGGCAAGGTTTTTGACCTGTTACGATATCGTCGCCCAGCAGCACACCAAATGGCTCGTCCCCGATAAAGCGTCTTGCGCACCATACCGCATGTCCAAGACCTTTGGGTTCTTTCTGGCGAATGTAATGAATTTCCACGCCTGAAGAACGCTGTACTTCCTCCAGAAGCTTCAGCTTACCGTCCTCGAGCAGTTTGGATTCCAGCTCAAATGCGTTGTCAAAGTGGTCCTCAATGGCACGTTTACCTTTACCCGTAACGATAATGATGTCCTCGATACCAGAAGCAATCGCTTCTTCCACGATATATTGAATCGTAGGCTTATTGATAATCGGGAGCATTTCCTTAGGCATTGCTTTGGTGGCAGGGAGGAAGCGCGTTCCCAATCCTGCTGCTGGAATAATGGCCTTTTTCACTTTTTTCATCATCGCACTCATTCTCCTTGCTTCATCGAATTTTGGTGTTGCTTACTTCACCTGATTCATCACAATTCCAACCAGCGTCGCGCTAGCCTGCTCCATGAGTTGCTTTGTTTTGCGTAGATCTTCCCGTTTGGTCCGGCCATGTTTGGCAACGAGAATCACACCATCCGTCAAGCCTGCAATCAGGCGAGCATCCGTATAATTCAGCGCTGGCGCCGAATCGAGTAATATGATGTCATATTCACGTTTGAGTTCTTCCAACAGCTCTGCCATACGTTCGCTACCGAGCAGATCTGCTGCGTTATACAGACTGTCCCCACCAGGAACAACCGATAGTTCCAGCCCACCATGCCTAACGATAGATTTGGAAGAAGCCCCACCGCGCAAATAAGCCGATAGACCTCCGGTATTCTCCATTCCGAATATCTCGTGCAGCGCTGGTTTATGCAGATTGCAATCCACCAGAGCCACCTTCTTGCCTTCTTGAGCAAAGGAAACTCCGATGTTGGCGATCATTGTTGTTTTCCCCGCTCCGCTTTCCGGCGAGGTTAACAAAAGAACCGTCCCACGGTCCTTTTGCCCGACCACCTGCTGCCGGATGTATGTACGGAGGGATCGAAATGATTCCGAGATATACGATGATGGATTACTTTCTGTAATCAACATGTCATTCAATCGCAGCATATTTACGCTCCCCTACCCGTTCTTTGGAATTTCCGGCCACTCCATCGATGTCCTTCTTGCGAATGACGGGAATCGATGCAATTACCGGAATGCCGATGTCTGCATCCGCTTCTTTTTCCGTGCGCAGCGTGCCGTTAATGCTTTCCAGGAACACAATCGTGCCCAGCGCAATCATCAGCGATACGAGAAAACTAATCGCAATATTCATGAGCGGATTCCCATTAATCGGGTCAGGATTGGCTTGCGGGTCCGCTTCATTTAAAATTTTCACATTATTTAATTCCATCAATCCCGGAACCGTCTGCACGAATTTCTGGGTTACTGCGTTTACAACCGCTGCGGCCTGGGGATAATTCCCTGCCTCAAACGTCAAGCCGATTACCTGACTTTTATCCGAGGATTTAATTTGCAGCTTCTCTGCCAACTTTTGCGACGTCAAATTGAACTCAGGATGAGTCGCTACCACAGCGTCCATAATTTTAGGTGAAGTGAGAATTTGCTTGTAGCTTTCCACCAAATTAAGACTTGTGTTGACGTCATTCAGATTGTTACTCCCCTGCTTGGCGGAAATATGATTAACCAGCAGTTGGCTTGAAGCGGAGTAGACTGGCTTTACGACATTGTCGCTCACAATGTAAGTCGTTACACATGAGAGAATGACAAAAATCGCAATCAACCACAATCTTTTTTTGATCAGGACTAGATAATCCAAAATGGTTTTCTCCACAAAAATCCTCCCTCCCATACAATTTCTCTTCTTATTTTAAGTATGATCTAATTGTAACAATCCGTTGTATTAACGACATGGAACCGAACGGCACTTTCTCCCTCACTACAGAGGAAGGGGGATGTATACTTTTGGACACGGCATGGTATACTTTTGTACCATACTTTGTCGATTATGGTAAATACACAAGAAAAAATCCTCAAAACCACCAAAGTTGGTGATTTTGAGGATTTCTCTATACCACTCGCATATTGAAACTACTGCGTAGCTTATGGGGTTAGCGCATCATCATATTGGTTGGCTCGTACTTCGCTAGACCAATCGCATTGGCATATAATGCTGCCTGCGTACGATCTGCCAGTCGCAGCTTGGCCAAGATCTGACTGACATGCTTTTTGACGGTGAACTCACTGATAAATAACCGGGATGCTATTTCACGATTGCAAGCCCCTTGTCCCAGCTCGACCAGCACTTCCTTTTCCTTGGGTGTCAGGTCGTCCGTGAGATTGCCAGCATCTTCACGCAGCTTATTTTCGAGAATAGCCGGATCATAATATTTGCGTCCTTTGTTGACAAGATGAATCGCGTAAATTAGTTCCTCAGGCAAAGCCTCCTTAAGCACGTAACCGTCCACAGAGGCTTCCTCCGCTTTCAGAAAATCTTCACGTGTTGCAGAAGAGGTCAGCAAAATAAATTTGCTTCTGAACCCGCGTCCGCGCGCTATCTTGATAATATCCAGACCTGATTCATCAGCTAATTTCAAATCCAGCAGCACCAAATCCGGATCCGTTTCCTCGATCACCGCAAGTGCTTCCTGTTGATTCTGGGCCTCTCCCGCGAACTGAACATTGGGCTGCATGGATATAACCGCAGCGAGTCCTTTCCGTACTAAAGGATGATCATCGACAATGACAATTTTCATGATTCGGCCTCCTGTCTACAGTTCAGGATTTGCATAATCCCTATGTATCCGATTGTTACCGCAGATTTTGTATTGCAGAATGTTCACACAATTTATTTAAGGATTTTGTAAAATCCTCATTCATAAGCATTTACCGGAATGGACAATCGGATCTGTGTTCCCTCTCCGATTCGACTTGAAATATCAAATTCGCCTCCCATCGATTGAGCTAAATATTCCATATTCATCATGCCCAGGCCCCCGCCTGCACTGACCGCCTCACCTCCTGCTACCATTCTCGCCGTCTCAAACCCTACTCCGTCGTCATGAATAGACAGTCTAATCACTTGGGGCGTCAATTTTAACTTCACATCAATTCGCTTGGCCAATCCATGACGGATTGCGTTCCCCGCCGCTTCGGAAATGATGCGGAACAAAGCCTTTTGGTACAAATACGGAAGTGAATAATGATCACCATGAATGTCAAAATCAATTTGTACATGGTTCAGTTTGGAGAGTGTATGCAGATGACTTTTCACCGTCCCCAACCAAGTTGATCCTCCGCTTTTTTTCGAGCTTAGACTATGAATTGCCCCCTTCAGCTCTCTAACCGCTTGATTGGCCGATTGCTGAATTAGATCAATTTGTTCCTCCACCTGCTCCTTAGGCTGATGGCACCAAGTCTGCCGGAGAGAATGCGTTGCATACACAATACCAAAAAGACTTTGTGAAACATTGTCATGCATTTCATTTGCAATCCGGTTCTGCTCATTCGTCACAATCAACTGATTCTCAATACGCTCCAGCTCATAGCGTTCCAAAAACACAGCACTCAGCTCAGCTAAGAATATCAGTTGTTGCACAAGCCAGCGTCTTCCTGTCAAACTTTGATCCGGTCCCAGCTTGAGGCCAATCGTCGCTACAAAGCGGGTCGTCATCGGTACGGTGATCATGAGAAAGTCGCCCCATTCCGGCAGATGTCTGAAAAATGGTTCGCGCTCTTCCCTGAACTCCTCCCGGTAATTCTCCAGTTCCTCGAATAGCTGTTCCTCTTCCTCTACCGTCCAGCCTGTCTGGCTGCTTGCCGGCGCATCTTCCTCCTGACTATCTAGCCAGAAAAATGCACGGCTCTGCTTGGTTAACTTGACAGTGTAATCCGAGATGACCTGACCTAGATTTAATGCCTCATTATGGCTGGTCGTCTCCATGATGTGGTAAATCGACTTGATATGATCCATCGTCTCATTGGCTTGTTCTTTAGCCACCTTCAGTTCGTCCTTCATGACGCGAATAACCTGCATTGCCATAGTGGTTACGATCAATACCAGAAACAGATTAATGTTCTGCAATATAAGATCCCACAAAAAATATTGACCTGGTGTAAAAAAGATATAACAAAATGTGAGCACCAAACCGATATAAGAAAGTAGGAGCGTCCAGCTGTACCTCATAGATAGATGAGCACAAGCTACCAGCATGGGAGTAATCACATACCATTTGAACGGGCTATTGATCCCTCCGGTCGGGAATAACAGCAAAATGATCCCTGCGGTTTCTAGTGCAATACTGCATTTCAATACCATATCATGAAGTCTGTATTTACGGTAAATCCAAGTAAATGCTGTAACGGATAAAAATAGAAAAACAATCAGTAATAGCTTTTGCCATACCATTAATCTAGATGTTTCGAACAGAAAAACAAGTGATGTTAAAGATAATGATACATAACGGTATAAAAAAATCATTTTGTCTTCTGCTGACTTCTTCAACTTCATCCTGTCACCCTATTCTGTGTTTTGAAGGGACGATGGGCATATTAGGTTTGTTTGCGTACTCTAAAAAAATCATAACCAATCCAAAAATAAATAACAAGACATAAACTCTTACGTAAACGGTTACATTCCAAAAAATTTGGTACTTTTTATAACATATTTACCGTTTCAGGAAAACATTTTGGGGGTAATGTCAGAATTTATGACGTTTGTCAAGGTAATAAATCACATTTTTATCAGCCTAAAAAAAGGACTTGCTGGCACCGCCGTGACTATAACAGCGGTATTCAGCAAGTCCTTTTTAGTGAATTTGGCGGTCTGCTTTTTAGCCCCCGGTACGCGCCAACTCACGCATATTGGCTTCAAATGCTGCCAGTAGAGCTTCATCCCCGCTCAAACCGGTCGCCTCTTCTTTTTGGATCTGTTCAACCATACGCTTGTAATCCTTTGGAATCACCCGTACAAATTGCTGAATCGCAGTCTGCCATTCATCCAAAATACGTTGTCCTGCTTCACTACCCGTGTAAGTGACATGGCGCTGAATTAAGCCGCGCAAATCCGCTGCTTCTGCAGGGTCCTCCACATCTTCCAGCAACACCATCTCCAGATTACAACGGCTCAGGAACGTTCCTTCAGGATCATAGACGTATGCAATACCTCCGGACATCCCGGCTCCAAAGTTCCGTCCGGTTCCACCCAATACAGCTACACGTCCGCCCGTCATGTATTCGCAGCCATGATCACCAACGCCCTCAACAACAATACGTGCGCCGGAATTCCGAACGGCAAAGCGCTCGCCTGCGATTCCGTTAATATAAGCTTCACCACTGGTCGCTCCATACAAGGCTGTATTTCCGATAATAATGTTCTCTTCAGCCTTAAAGGTCGCTTTGTGAGATTTCTTTACAATAACTTTACCGCCAGATAGCCCTTTACCGACATAGTCATTGCTATCGCCTTCGACGCTCAACGTGATACCTTTCGGAATAAAGGCTCCGAAGCTCTGACCTGCCGATCCAATGAAGTTAAAGCGAATCGTATCCTCAGGCAGACCTGCCGCCCCATACTTACGTGTAACCTCGCTGCCCAGAATCGTACCTACCGCCCGATTCACGTTAGTAATAGGCAAGGTACCCTCCACAGGCGTTCCGCTCTCCAGTGCTTCCGCAGCCATCGGTACGAGCTTCTGCATATCAAGTGTTTCTTCCAGACCGTGGTTTTGGCGCTGTACACGGTAACGTACACTTCCATCTTCCAACTCAGGAACATGCAGCAGCAAGCTCAGGTCTACGCCCTTCTTCTTCCAGTGCGAATCGGCGTTCACGGTATCCAGACAATCCGTACGGCCAATCATTTCCTGAATCGTGCGGAATCCCAGCTCCGCCATAATTTCACGGACATCTTCTGCGATGAAACGCATAAAATTCACCACATGGGCTGGATCACCCATATAATTTTTGCGCAACTCTGGATTCTGCGTAGCCACACCCACCGGACAGGTATCCATTTGGCATACCCGCATCATAATACAGCCCAACGCTACGAGCGGCGCTGTGGAGAAGCCGTATTCTTCCGCACCCAACAGGGCAGCTACGACCAAATCACGTCCAGACAGCATCTTACCGTCTGTCTCCAGTACCACGCGGTCGCGCAGGTTGTTCAGCATGAGCGTCTGATGCGTCTCAGCCAGCCCCAGCTCCCAAGGCATACCCGCATGGCGGATGGAGCCTTGCGGGGAAGCGCCTGTACCACCGTCATAACCGCTGACCAGAATAATGTCAGCACGGCCTTTGGCTACCCCTGTAGCAATCGTGCCTACACCTACCTCTGATACCAGCTTTACGTTAATATCAGCACGTGGATTGGCGTTTTTGAGATCATAGATGAGCTCTGCCAAATCCTCGATAGAATAAATATCGTGATGCGGTGGTGGCGAAATCAGGCCTACTCCTGGCGTTGAACCGCGTACCTCGGCGACCCAAGGATACACCTTGCGTCCTGGTAATTGCCCACCTTCGCCCGGCTTCGCGCCTTGCGCCATTTTAATCTGAATTTCGTCAGCATTCACCAAGTAGTTCGACGTGACACCAAATCGGCCAGATGCCACCTGCTTGATCGAACTGCGACGTGAATCACCATTAGCATCCGGGATGAAACGCGCAGGGTTTTCCCCGCCCTCACCCGTGTTGCTCTTGCCACCGATCCGATTCATCGCAATCGCCAAATCTTCATGCGCTTCCTGGCTAATGGAGCCAAAAGACATAGCCCCTGTTTTAAAGCGACGCATAATCGATGCAGCAGATTCCACTTCATCCAGCGGCACAGGCTCACCAGCAGGCTTCAATTGAAGCATGGAACGAATCGTCAAATGTTGTTCAGATTCACCCTGTACCAGCTTGGTATACTTCTTGTAAAGCTCGTAGTCTCCCGAGCGAACCGACTGCTGGAGTAAATGCACTGTTTGCGGGTTAAACAAGTGCTCTTCTCCATCGTTGCGCCATTGGTATTCGCCGCCCGAATCGAGCACCTTGTCATTGCCGTCCTTATCAGTGAAAGCACGGTTATGGTGGGCCAGCGCTTCCATCGTCACTTCCTCCAGACCAATACCGCCAATGCGGGAAGGCGTCCATGTGAAATAACGGTCAACGAAATCCTGCTTCAGACCTACGGCCTCGAAAATTTGCGCTCCACGGTACGACTGAATCGTGGAAATACCCATTTTGGACAATATTTTAACGACACCCTTGGTTGCCGCTTTAATATAATTTTTAACTGCTTTTTCGTGCGAGATGCCGCGCAGCAAGCCCTGTTGAATCATGACATCCAGCGTTTCAAACGCCAGATACGGATTAACCGCGCTCACACCGTAGCCCAAAAGCACCGCATAATGGTGAATATCTCTTGGCTCCCCGGATTCCAGCAAAATGCTCACACGTGTGCGTGTACCCTGCTTAATCAGATGGTGATGCAGGCTGGAAACAGCTAGCAACGCCGGAATGGCTGCATTTTCTGCGTCCACTCCACGGTCAGACAGAATCAGAATGTTATGACCTTTGTCAATGACACGGTCAGCCGCCTCAAACAGTCCTTCCAGCGCCTTGTACAGGCCCTCAGCACCTTCTTTTGCTTCAAAGAAGATCGGAATGGTCATGGATTTGAAGCCTGGACGGTGTACGTGACGAATTTTGGCAAACTCTTCATTCGACAGCACCGGAGAATCCAACCGAATCTGGCGACAGCTTTCCGGTTCTGGGTGCAGTAAATTGCGCTCTGGTCCAATCGTCGTTGCAGTTGACGTCACTATTTCTTCACGAATGGCGTCAATCGGCGGGTTGGTAACCTGAGCAAACATTTGTTTAAAGTAATTGTACAAACGTTGCGGACGGTCAGACAATACCGCCAGTGGAGCATCATACCCCATTGAGCCAATCGGTTCCGCACCTGTAAGTGCCATCGGCTCCAGAAGTTTGCGTAGTTCTTCAAACGTATATCCAAAAGCGAGCTGCAACTGATTTACATTTTCATGTTTCGGCTCTGGCTGCTCCAGTGCTTCAGGTAGATCATCCAGATCAATCAAATGCTCATCCAGCCACTGCTGATAAGGTTCTTCGGATGCAATGCGCTCCTTTAACTCTTCATCAGAAACGATGCGACCTTCTTGGGTATCCACCAGGAGCATACGCCCTGGACGGAGACGATCCTTATAAAGCACATTTTCAGGAGCAATATCCAATACGCCCGCCTCAGATGACAGTGCAATCAGATCGTCCTTGGTCACATAGTAACGTGCAGGACGCAGGCCGTTGCGGTCAAGAATCGCCCCGATTTGAATACCGTCTGTAAACGCCATCGCAGCAGGTCCGTCCCACGGCTCCATCATGGTGCTATGATATTCATAAAATGCCCGCTTCTTCGGGTCCATGGTCTCATGCTTGTTCCAAGGCTCAGGTACCATCATCATGGCTACATGAGGAAGCGAACGTCCACTCAGATACAGAAACTCCAGCGTATTATCAAACATAGCTGTATCCGAGCCATCTGGGTTGATGACAGGTTTAACCTTCTTGATATCGTTGCCAAACGCTTCACTTTCAAATTGTGCCTGACGTGCATGCATCCAGTTTACGTTGCCGCGCATGGTATTAATTTCACCGTTGTGAATCATAAAACGATAGGGATGCGCACGGTCCCAGCTCGGGAACGTATTCGTACTAAAACGGGAATGGACCAGCGCGATCGCCGATGTCACCCGCTCATCCTGCAAATCCAGGTAAAATTTACCTACCTGCTCGGTTGTCAGCATTCCTTTGTATACAACCTTGCGACATGACAAACTTGGAATATAGAACGACTCACCATTCATATCCTCTTGGTTATAGCGAATAGCAAGCTCTGCACGTTTACGAATGACATACAGTTTCCGTTCAAAATCCAGTTCTTCCTTCAAATCGCTACTGCGGCCGATGAACACCTGACGTACGCCAGGTTTAGCTGCTTTTGCCGATTTACCCAGCATTTCGTCATAAGTTGGAACATCGCGAAAGCCCAGACAGTTCTGGCCCTCGTCCACAATGATTTCTCTAAGCTTCTGCTCATGCAGCTCACGAACTTTTGGATCATTGGATACAAAAAGCATACCCACGCCATATTGTCCGGCCTTTGGCAATTTGAAGCCCAATCGCTCCGCTTCCTCTTGAAAAAACAGATGCGGAACCTGAATCATGATCCCTGCTCCGTCACCGGAGTTTGGTTCACTTCCCTGACCGCCCCGATGCTCCATGTTTACGAGCATGGTCAAAGCCTGACTTACAATATCGTGCGATGGTTTTCCCTTGATGTGGGCAACAAAGCCCATGCCGCAGGCGTCTTTTTCGAATTGGGGATCATATAGTCCCTGTTTGGGTGGTAAACCTGTCTGTCTCATGGAACGCAACCTTTCTGTTATAAAGTCATGCTGGCCTGAAATACAGGCGGCCGAATAGAAGACAGTGGCAACAAGAGGTAAATCAAAGAACAACTACGAGGAATGGGGGACAAAAAACATAAGACGTATTCAAGGCGGTACGGTCCGCCGAATGCGTATGTTTTTCAATAATTATGCAATGGCTTGACTTGACAAACACGTCGATTCCACTGATGAATCTAATTAGTTCTATCATTTTATCATTGACCTATTGTGTTAGCAATTCAAAGTTTTTATGGTTGTGATAATAAATCTTTTACATTACAGCTTCAACGTACCAATGCAAAAATATATCATTTTTATGTATAAATATTCATTAAAAAAGTCAGCCTTTTCTATTCCTAAGAAACAGAAAAGGCTGACAAAGGAGTTTAATATACATACTGACCATCATGTACATTCCCGCAAATCGACAAACCGTATTAAAATTCGAGACTTTCGCCTGGCTTCAATGCTTTCCCTTCAATACCTTCTTTATGAAGACGGTCACAGAAGCCGTCTCCGTCCTGCTCTATGCCGGGAAAAGTATTGTAATGCACCGGTATCACGCGGCTTGCCCGTAGCCATTTCGCTGCCAGCAAAGCATCCTCCGGTCCCATTGTATAACCATCTCCGATCGGCAATACTGCGGCATCAATGGAGTTGGTTTCTCCAATGAGACGCATATCGCCAAACAAGCCGGTATCCCCTGCATGGAAAAATGTTTTGCCTCCCATAGTCAATAAAATCCCCGCAGGCTCTCCCATGTAGATGGTCTGTCCGTTCACTGTCAAAGAGGAACTGTGGAACGCCAGCGTAAATTTCACATGAAAACCGTCAAATTGGTGACCACCACCCAGATTCATACCGTGAGCTTTGGTTCCCAAGGATGCACAATATTCAGCCAATTCCGCCACCGCGATTACAGGGCAATCATTGCGCTTGGCAATTTCAACTGCATCACCAAAATGATCGGCGTGACCGTGTGTCAACAGCACTGCATCCACCTGAATATCTTCGGCCTGTACGGTTGCTTTAGGATTCCCCGTCAAAAAAGGATCGATAATAATCCGCTTCCCCTCTGCCTCCACCAACACAACTGAATGTCCATAATATGTGATTTTCATAACATTTACGCCTCCTTTGTCACTTTTATTATTTAGGTTACTTTCCTTTACCTAATTATACCTCTTTTGCATACCGGCTTCACCTGCGCACACAAAATACGCTCACAAAGCTGAACCCTGTTGTTTAGAAAGGGCTGTTATTTGTCGCTCATGGGATTTATACTAAATGCTCATTTATAAAAGGTATGATGACCGATTGTTTTCACCTTGGTACGCGAATGATGAACCGTAAGGTCCTGGGCCAACGTAAGCGAAAGGAAAAAACAGGTGTTATCAGGCACGGCTTTATGGCCATTCAAAGCGGCCGTAACTGCACGTATGCAGTCCTGGTTAGGCTGAACACGACGAAGACGCCCGTTCGCAACCGGACTAAATTGCGCTTTTTGATAAATCACTGCCTGAATCGTATCGGGAAATGAGGCTGACCGCAGCCGGTTTAAGACAACGTTGGCAACTGCCACTTTGCCTTCGTACGGTTCGCCTTCTGCTTCTGCCATCACTATTTTTTGCAGCAGGAGCAGTTCTTTAGCGGAGACAGGATAGCTCCAGGTAGACAACGCCTTGTCATCCTGAGTGAGCATTTTTGTCTTCGTAAAGTAGATGGTTGTAGGAGGGGTTAGGATTGCGGACTTGCTATGCTGGACCTCAGGCTTTTTCTTGCCTGTAACAGCGTTATTCCGAGCTTGTTCCACCTGCTTCATCTGGGAAGCGGGTAACGGAGTCGGCATGATTTCTTTCCAGCTTGGCTGCCCATGAGCAGCGACAAAGATGGGGCTTGTCCTGTTTGACCCGTTATGGGTCCCCATCCTGTCGCCATATGTAGGAACCGAAGTGTTCCCTGACCAGCTCAGAGATTGCATAGGTGCATTTTTATGATTATTCTGTGTTTGCTGAACCTCAGCGTAGAGGCCTATCCCCAATATACAAACAAGCAGCACACTCAAAAGAGGTGCAAACCAACGATGTTCTTTAACGATTTCCATAATGTTCCTCCCGTTAACTTTAAGCACATTCCTCAGATATGTAACCCAAAATGCGCTTTTTGAATAACGCTGAAACACTATATCACTAAATTCGCTGATAGATCAAGGGTTTCACCTCATTAATGGGAATGTTTGAATTATTTGGTACATTGGTTTTTGTCCCATTCGGGTTGCATATAATACAAATTCCCCCACTTCCCAAGGCTCGCCGCTTTGGTCATCTGACTGCCACACAGACGCTGAAACAGGCTCCCCTCCTGTATATGAACGTGCTACAGTGATATGAGGTCGATAAGGTCGTTCCTCGGGTTTAAAACCCAGCGGTTCGGTAGCTCGAAGTATGGACTGGTACAGCTGATCCAGTGACTCTCGCTGCCCGGTCACTCCCCTCCATAGTACACGCGGAAAATCTTCGCGTCCAAAAAAGCCTGCTTGACCCATGTCAAGCGTGAACGGGCGATGCTCAGCTGCAGCATGAACTAGAGCCTGCTCAAGTTTTGGAATAACCGAATTCGCCACATCACCCAGAAACTGAAGTGTCACGTGGTAATCTCTGAAGTCACTCCATTTGCGGAAAGACAAATTACTCAAATCCTGCTCTACCCAATGACGTAACTTCTTCTTGTGCTGGTCCGGGAGAGCTATCGCTGTAAAGAGTCTTTGCGATTCACCTTTCATCAATCTCTTCTCCTTTCTTATAAATATCCCTTACATATCCCAAAAAGTAGCTGTTTGGTTGGTCCCCAATCAGGGTAAAGCCACTTGTTGTTATATATGATGACACCGCGGGCTTGTTTCTACCCTTCTTATGCAAATTTTCCGACAATCTGTTATCCTTGAAGGGATGGTTCGCCAGAATATATTGGAAACTCCAAGGAATCAAACATCGAGGAGGCTATGAATCATGGGAAGCATTTTAAGTTTACATCAACTGACGGATGATCAAAAAAAACAGGTTCGTGCAGCGGCTCCAGGCTACGAGTTGATTATTGGCAAAGCCCAGGAATTGGAGACTGAACAGATCCGTGAGGCCGAGGTTATTCTAGGCTGGTCCAAGCATATTGCCGAGGAAGCATTACATCCAGACAGCAAGCTAAAGTGGATACAAACCTGGTCGGCTGGGATTGATAAGCTCCCGCTTACCGAACTGGAAAAGCGCAACATTGCACTCACGAATACGAGTGGTGTACATGCGATTCCAATTACAGAGCAGATCTTTGGAATGCTGCTATCGCATACCCGTTATTTACAGCAAGCGGCTCTCTTGCAGCGTCAGAAAACATGGCAGCCACCGGAAGGTCAACTGACGGAATTACGTGGCAAAACGCTGTTGATTACAGGCGTTGGCGAAATTGGCCGTGAAACCGCTCGGATTGCAGAAGCCTTTGGCATGCGAGTGATCGGGGTTCGCCGTTCCGGCAAGGAAGCTCCCCATGTAGAACACATGTACACAAACGAACAACTACATGAAGCATTGGGCGTTGCGGATATTGTGGTTAATATTTTGCCATTCACTGAAGAGACCCATCACTTCTTTGACGAAAAAGCATTTGCAGCGATGCGTAAAGGCGCCTTCTTCATTAATGTCGGTCGCGGCAAGACTGTTCATACAGATGCGCTGGTACGCTCGCTGGAACAAAAACATATTGCCTTTGCCGGACTGGATGTATTCGAGGAAGAACCGCTACCTGCGTCACATCCACTATGGGGCCTAGAGCATGTCCTGATTACGCCGCATATTGCAGGGGATACAGACCGATATGCTGAACGAGCGGTAAATATTTTTCTTACTAATTTGAAGGCCTATGCTACTGGTCAGAAGCTACCGCTGAATTTGGTTAACTACAAAACTCAATATTAACAAGCTACTTACAGAGCCAGATTTCCCGACTCATACCTGTCTTATAGATACGGCATTGCTCCATAACGGTCCAGCCTGACTCGGATAGCAATGTTGCCATCGGCTCCGTGCTCACAATCACTGCCCGCGCGGCCAGGCGTCTCAGACTGCGCAGCATCTTTTTTTGTTCGTCAGCAGGGAGCACGGAGCACAGGTTATAAGGCATATCCAATATAGCTGCATCATAATTACCTGTGAGCATGTTCATATCCCCCAGTTTCACCAGATCTTCTTCATATCCAAAATGGCGTAAATTCACTCGTGCCCCACGCACCGTCAACGGGTTGATATCACAGCCGCGAATATCCTTGCCCATACTCAATGCCTCAATCATTACATTGCCCATACCACAACACGGGTCCAGCAGTTTCAAGGAGTCTGACTTTCCCTTAGATGCAGTTATATCCGTTGCTGCTAAATTCACAAGTGCTCTAGCTACCAGAACGGGTAGTCCAGTAGAATAGTTTTGCGGCTTCTGACGACGCTCCTGCCACGATCTGTCGCTATACTCGCACATGCCCATCAGCCACCGTTCTCCTACCCGTATGACCCCTAGGGTGACATCCGGTGTCTTCATTTGCGCCTGCCCCTGAATACGTGCACCAATCCGGCGTTCTATCCCGCGCCGCTCGTCATAATCAGCCTCATTGTCCCCTTCTTTAAGGCACAGCACCTTAAAGGTCTTTCCTTCCTCAAGCTGTAACATGGAAGCTGCCTCGCATAGCTCCTCCAGCGTGTCCGCCTCGATGATGATATCCAGACGAAGATGGATAAACGGGCTGATCCCCGGCTCCAGCCGAAGATGGGACGACAGCATGGAACTATGCACAGGCTGTTGACCGAACAAGCACTTTAGTTCCAAAAGACACAATTCACGCTCGGTCTCATGACACGCATAGGTATATATGTAGCGAGGTTTCATTTTATCTGTATCGATTTTGTATTTATTCATGTCAGTTCTCTTTTCATCTTTTCATTTGGAATCAAGACTACCATTCACAGCCTCCGCTATTAGTCGGTAGGAATGAAGCCGCTGCTCATAATCGGGAATGGGCGTGACCAACAGAAACTCATCATTATTATATTTGATCTGCAAGCTACGCAACCGTTCGGCAATAACCGATGGTGTTCCCACCAGCCAACTGGCTCGGATCGCTGGATCGCCTAATGAAATCTGAGCAGCCCATTGCTGCGCCAACTCATCTGTCGACGCACATACTGCTCCTACAGCAACCATAGTACGGGGCTTGTCCATCCGTGTGGACGGTTGAAAGCTAGAGCGGTAAATGCTTAGCATTTCTTCCGTTTGCTGTTCACTCATAAATTGGCCGAATACATAGCCCGTTGAATACTGCGCAGCATATTCGGCACTTTTTCGGTTGGTACCCAGCATCCACAGCGCTGGCGGCTGTTCTGGCATTGGACGGGCAAACACGGGGATCTGTTCATATTCATATGTGCCTTCCAACAAAGCCAATAGAGCTTCCATCTTCTGTGGCAGCTCAGTCACATGTTGAAGAAAATTGCCGCTTAGTGCCATCGAAGCATGAGGCCCCCCGCCAGGGGCCCTCCCCAGACCCAATTCGACTCTGCCTGGATATAGAGCAGCCAGCAGATGAAACCTTTCGGCGACCTTGACTGGACTATAATGCGGGAGCAATATAGCCCCCGCCCCAGTTGGATGGTCGTCGTCACCGCCCCGATATGAGACAACAGCACTTCCGGACTGGAGGAAGCCAGCCCCTCCATATCGTGATGTTCGGAGGTCCAGTAGCGTGTATATCCCCATGCTTCCGCCTGTTTCGCCAGCTTTGCCGCCCATTGAACTGCTTGCTCCGGACGATTGCCGGGCAGCAGCGGTACCATATCAAGCACACCGAGATTCAACGAGTTAGTAGCTAAAGACTGAGGTTGCATATACGCCTTCTCCTCTCCCTTCTATCCGTTCTAAACAAGTTTCTTCTACTATATAGGGTTAAATAAAAACGTTAGTCCAGGTCATAAATGGAACCTACCTTCAGGCCATATAACTCATTATAAATTTTTTCAGCAAAAGCATCAGTCATGCCTGCAATATAGTCAATGACCATATGCTCCCATGTCCAGATTGGTTTGGCCTTGGCCTGGTCCCGCTCGTAGCGCTGGAGCCAATCGGTCGGAATAATGGACTTGGATGTTTCAGGGTCCAGAAAAGCCAACCATAACCGTCTAAGCATCCATTCACTGCGTTTTTGCAGACGCTGTACGCGCAGATCGCGGATCATGGTGACCCAAGCAAAGCTTTTTAATACACTCACCGTGCGCAGCATATCCAAATCCTCGCTTCCATCCCGTACGAAGGTTACCTTTTTCCAGTTTCCATCATCAATTACACCTAAGCTGCTGACAAACAGGCTGACCCAGTATGCTTTGACCTCCCGGCGGGTGCGAGAATAATCGTGTTCACATATCGGCATCTTCCCATTCCACACCTTCAAAAATTCGCTTAGCACTGCCGCAACCTTCTGCTCAATCTCAGCCAGTTGCCAACCTTGCCAAAAGCTATCCTCCAACGTGGTGATTTTCTCCGTAATCAGACGAATTAAATATGGGTCATATAAGAAATGCTCGTGCACCTCAATTTTCCCTGCCTTAATCCCATCCTCCAAATCATGCGCGGAATAAGCAATATCGTCGCACAGATCCATGAGCTGGGCCTCCAGCGTTTTTTTACCGTCAGGGATGCCCCAATCCTCGCGGATAGAACGTATATATTCCCACTCATGCAGGTACAACCCTTTTTTGTTCAGAATCCCTGGATACGGGTATTTGTTGATTCCGAGCAATACAGCGTCCGACAAATTCAAACCGTCCACATTCTCACGCTTCTCCAAAAACATAATCAGCCGAAAATTGTGCGCATTCCCTTCAAAATGTTCATAAATTCTTCGCTCGCGTGCATAGGCCTCAAGCCCACGCTTGGACTCTGGCGTAAAGCCGCCAGCAGCTGATATCTTTTCTACCTTCGTCTCAATCAGTTGATCCAAAATCCCGTCCAGCACCTCTTCTCCCTTGTGTCCGAACGGTGGATGCCCAAAGTCATGCGCGATCGAAGCACACTCCACCACCTCAGGGTCAATGATCAGTCCTGCGTTATCCGCCTGTTCCAACTCTACCTCTGGATGACGGCGCAGCAAGCTTCGTGCTGCCTCACGCGCAATTTGCGCTACCTCCAACGAATGTGTCAGCCGTGTGCGATAATAATCTCCTGTGCCTGCGCCAAATACTTGTGATTTACCCTGCAACCGACGGAAAGTCGGTGAATGGATCAATCGGGAATAATCCCGTTCATATGCTGCCCGTGAAGCGTCGCTCCGTGTCTGCTCCGCAAATTGTCGATGCTCTCTTTTATTTTGCCATGTCATAAAGCCCACTCCCTACGTACTCAATTGGAGTGATTATACATTTTTTTCACGCCTCAGGAAAGTTCACATGACTTACGGAGAAGATTGCAGGCCATAGCGGGATGAATCGAAGTACACTAAACGTAAACAAAAGTCATATAAAAAGGTGTTCCCCAGCTACCAGATTCAGGGAACACCTCTTTTCTTCTATTTAAATAGAAGTATATAAGTAAAACTAAAAAATGTGTATGGAAAACGGTGTAGACGGAATGATGCTGTTTATATACCTCGCTATTTTTACCCTAACGCTTCGCTCTTGGGTCCAAAACATCCCGCAGGCCATCACCCATCAGATTAAAGCCCAATACGGTCAGCATGATAGATATCCCCGGAAAAATAACTGTCCACGGCGCATTTTGGATATATTGCCGCGAATCGGACAGCATTTTGCCCCACTCGGGCTCAGGAGGTTGTGCACCCAAGCCCAGAAATCCGAGCGCTGCTGCTTCAATAATAGCCGTTCCGATCCCCAATGTTCCTTGTACGATGATCGGCGTCAGGCTATTAGGCAAAATATAACGGAGTATGATTCGCCGATTATTAGCTCCAAGCGCTCTGGCAGACGTAATATACTCCTCCGTTTTGACACTCAGCACCTTGGAGCGAACCAATCGTCCATACGTTGGCACATTGACAATGGCAATGGCGTATAACGCATTTTCCAACGAAGGCCCCAGAATGGCCACAATAGCAATTGCCAGCAAAATCCCCGGAAATGCCAGTAAAATGTCGAATAGGCGTGAGATGATCATATCAGCCCATTTTCCATAAAATCCAGCAATTAATCCTAAGGCAGTTCCTACAATCATGGAACCAATAACGGACAAGAAACCGACCCATAACGAGATTCTGGCGCCATACAGCGTACGAGTCAGCAAATCTCGGCCAAGATCATCGGTACCGAACCAATGCTCTGCGGAAGGAGGCTGCAAGCGGCTCACCAAATTTTGCTCTTTATAGTCAAAAGGAGCAATCCAGGGCGCGATCAAAGCAATGATGACAAAGAAGATAATAATGCTGAGACCGACGAACGCCATTTTATTGTGACGGAACGCTCTCCACGCGTCTCTCCAAGGGCCCGACACCACAGGCAAATGCGCCAATGTATTGCGTGTTGTCGGTATGTTATTGGGTTCGATTGAAAATTGTGACATCGGACATGCTCCCCCTTGACCAATTGACGACTTGATTACTGATAACGAATACGCCGGTCGAGAACAGCATACAGCAAATCGACAATCAGATTAATGATGACGAACAGGAACGCAATGATTAGAATTCCGCTTTGGATAACCGGATAGTCACGCGAACTGATCGCTTCAAAAATGTACCGTCCGATGCCGGGCCAGGCAAATATGGTCTCTGTCAGTACGGCGCCTCCCAGTAACGATCCTGTCTGAAGACCGATGACAGTAAGCACAGGGATCGCAGCATTTTTAAGCGCATGTTTGTATACGACTTGAAAAGATGCCAGCCCCTTCGCCCGAGCCGTTCGGATATAGTCCGCATCCATCACCTCCAGCATGCTGGAACGGGTAATACGCGCTATGACCGCCATTGGAATCGTTCCCAGTGCGATACTGGGCAGGATCAAATGCTTGATGACGGTCCATACCTGATCCATACGTCCACCTATGACCGCATCAATCACGGCTAAATGTGTCACAGCTTCCACCGGATCACGAGAATTCATACGTCCAATGGAAGGGAGCCAATGCAGCTTATTAGCAAAGATCCACTGCTCCATCAAGCCCAGCCAAAAAATCGGCATCGATACTCCGACCAGGGCAATGACCATGCTGACATAGTCAAACCAAGAGTTACGCTTCCAGGCACTTACGATGCCTGCATTCATACCCACGACAACGGCAAAAAACATGCTTGCTACCGTCAACTCTAGCGTAGCCGCCAGATAAGGGACCATTTCCCGGGCAATCGGCTGCCGGGTGCGAATCGAATCGCCCAAGTCCCCTCGTGCCAGCTCACTTAGATAGGTCCCATATTGCTGTAACCACGGCTTATTCAGCCCTAATTGCTCACGCAGCGCCTGTTTGGACTGCTCCGTGGCCTTGTCCCCCAGTATTGTTTCCGCCGGATCACCGGGAATAGCATGAATAATCGAAAACACGATAAGCGTCATGCCCAGCAATACGGGAATCAATATGGCCAGCCTTTTTACAATATATGAGTTCATATGCTATTCACCGCCCGCTTGCGTTTAGCTATTCAAAATAAATATTACCGTACGCTTCAATACCTGCCGGACAAGGTACAAAACCCTTAAGATTGGCTTTGCCTGCCATCAACGGCGTGCTGTGAACCAAGGGAATCCAAGGTGCATCTTGTTTAATAATGACTTGTGCTTGTTTATACAATTCCGCACGCTTATCTTGATCAACCTCAACCTGCGCCTTTACCAGTATTTTGTGAAGTTCCTCATTCACATAAAAACTGCGGTTATTGCCTGGGATCGTGTCCTTGTCGAGCAATGTGTAAAGGAAATTATCCGGGTCGCCATTATCCCCATTCCATCCCAACATGTATAGATCATCCTTCTCTCCAGCTTTAAGATCATCCAGATACGTAGCCCATTCTGGAGATTGAATGTTGACTTTGACTCCTATTTTTTCAAAATCAGCTTGAATGGCCTCTGCTACCTTTTTGCCGTCAGGCATGTATGGACGAGATACAGGCATTGCATAGAAGGTTAACGGCTCTGGAAGTCCGTTAGGAAAACCCGCTTCCGCTAGCAAAGATTTAGCCTTATTTAGATCATAAGTGTAGTCCTGAATGCTTTCGTCATATCCCCATAACGTAGGCGGCATCGGATTGACCGCAGGCTTGGCCTCGCCCGCAAACAATGCATCAATAATGGCCTGTTTGTTCACTGCGTGATTCAGTGCTTGCCGTACCTTGGGATTACTAAATGTCTTTTTCTTTAAATTAAATCCAATGTATGCCACATTAAAGGAGGGACGTTCGATTTTTACCAACTCGCTGTTACCTTCTAACTGCTTCGCATCATCCGGATTCAAATCTTCCATCAGGTCAATTTCCCCGTTTTGCAAAGCATTAAATCGCGCAGTGTTGTCTGGAATGGAACGAACGATGACCTTAGCCAGCTTTGGCTGTCCTTCTTTCCAATAAGTAGGATTCTTTTCCAAGGTGATCGTATCGTTACGTTTCCATTCCTTAAATACAAACGGCCCTGTGCCGACCGGATTATTTTTAAAATCAGCCTTTTTCTCCTTAATAGCCTTGGGACTTGCAATACTAAAGGATGGCATAGCGATATTTTGTAAAAAAGGAGCCTGCGGCTTGTTCAGTGTAAACTGGACGGTATTCGCATCCACCGCTTTAACCTCCTTAATCACTCTGCTTCCATCAGGCCCAAACATAGAATCATAATAGTCAAACGAGTCACCCTCAAATTTGTATGGACTTTTTGGATCAACCCAGCGGTCAAAGTTAAATACAACTGCTTCTGCGTTAAAGTCACTTCCGTCATGGAATTTTACGCCCTGACGCAGCTTGAACGTATAGACAAGTCCGTCCGGTGATACTTCCCAGCTCTCTGCGAGCCCCGGCTGAATCTCCGTGGTACTTTCCTTGTATTCCAGTAGTGTATCGAACACCTGTATTCCGATTTTTAACGACTCGCTTTCAGTCACAATGGCAGGATCTAATGCCACGGAATCTCCACCACGCCCATAGATCAACGTGTCTTGCGCGCCTTCTCCCGCTCCACCTGGCGGTTGTCCTGCTTTTGGTTTTGCTCCTTCACCTGATCCCCCACAACCGGAAAGCACCAAAACCGTTCCTAGCGCAAGTACCAGCAGTACGGTCCAGATTTTGTGTTTTACGTACTTTTTGCTCATGCAGCGAACCCCTTTCGCACCTTATATATTGTTAATTCGTTGATACCGGATGAATACCAATTCCTTTGGATTGGCATGACAAGCTTGTCCTCAAGCTGTAGTCCCAAGTTCCGAGTTCATCAAATAGGTGTAATAGTAGGGAAGGTATGTAGGTTCTGGACAGGCTTTTTTTGAAGGATACAGGCACAGAAAGCATTTATAATCTAGTGGTGTTAGAGATGCAGTAGGGTAATGGAATAGATGTAATATCATAAAAGGGAAGAGGATTGTGTTAGGTCATGGAGAATGTGTGATAAATACTCACAGGTAGTGAATATTAGTTTCATACAAAGTTGATTATTGGATACTTTACTATAAAATCTGGAAGCAGACAAGGGGTTTTTTCATACATTACCATATGTTTTTATACATCATGTTAATTAATATTACAAATCAACTCACACGTTCATATCAAATAAAAGCTCCTGCCTGTGGTCCTCAACCTTCAGGCAGGAGCATATTTTTACCTCAAAAATGTATTCAGTACCAAACCTACAGATACGGCTTGAGCGCCTTTTACGATGGAAAAATGATCGCCAGGCACTTTATGGGTATACATTTCCCCCCTACAATACATTTCCCATCCTTTATATCCTAATTCCCAGGTATGTTCTGAAATAAACAAACATACAGGGGCTGTTACAACTCGATCTGGCTGGTAAACATGCTGCATTTTTACCCAATGGTTTACGCTTTTAAAGCGTTCTAGTAATTCATTCCGTCCCAACTCATGGAATTCAGGCAGCAAGGGAAGTACACTGGCTGGAAATGCGCGCTTCCACAGCGATAAATCCAAATCTTCGTCCATTCTTTCCAGCTCTTGAATATGACGGTCCCAATGATCTTCCTTGCCATACTTCAAAGGTGGCAGTGTGTCCAGAATCGTCAAGAGTTCAACACGTTCTTCCCGCTCTTCCAATTGGCGGGTCATTTCAAAAGCAATCGTTCCCCCCATACTCCACCCGGCAACATAATAGGGACCTTTCTCTTGAATACTTTTGATTTGATCTACATACCGATGCGCGGCTTCCTTCATTCCAGCTGTTTTATTTCCAGCAAGAATCGAAGCATCCATTTTTATGCCCCAATAATTCCATGTAGCCGTAAGTTCGTTTACCAATTCCATGTAACAACTGACATCCAAGCTCCCATCATGAATGAAAAAAAGGTGCTTATCCTGCGATGTACCTGGCTTTAAAAGGACTAGTGTGTCTGCTCTGGCCGGAAACTCACTTTTCGCCCTTCCATTCAATACATCTGCCAGTTGGCGGATGGTAGGGTAAGTAAATAATTTGGTAAGCGGCAGGTCGATTCCCAGCTCACGCAAAACCAATGAAACCAGCTTGGTAGCCTTGAGCGAGCTCCCTCCCAGGGTGAAGAAATTGTCCATTACCCCGATGCGATCCATGGGTAGGTTCGAGGGCAGAACCATCGACCAGATGCGAACCAGCTCCTGTTCCAGTTCGTTGCAAGGAGGGACATATTCATTTTCCCGCAGTGCTTCAAGATCAGGCTCCGGCAGAGCATTCCGATCCACTTTGCCATTCACATTCAGTGGCAAACGAGAAAGCCGAATCAAACAGACAGGAATCATGTAATCCGGCAAATACGTAGCGAGCTCCAGTCGAACTTCCGCCTGTGACATTTCTACATCAGAGACAAAGTAAGCACAGAGGTATTTGATCCCATCGTTGTGTTGGCGAACAAGAACGACTGCTTCCTGAATCCCCTCGATGTGCGCAAGCCGAGCCTCAATCTCGCCAGTTTCAATACGGAAGCCCCGAATTTTGACCTGGTGGTCCATGCGACCCAAAAATTCAAGCGTTCCGTCAGCCAGCCAGCGGGCGCAATCTCCGGAACGGTACATTCGCTCTTCCGGCAACCAGGGATGCGTAACAAATTTGGATGCCGTTAATTCCTCACGAGCCAAATAGCCACGTGCTAGTCCTTCACCGCCAATACACAGCTCACCCGGCACACCAATGGGCTGTAGTTGATTGGACGCGTTCAAGATATAGACCTGCGTGTTGGCGACAGGCTTGCCAATCGGCACGTTATGGTCATAGTCTTCTTGAATCGTATGAAACGACGTAAAAATTGTATTCTCCGAAGGGCCGTACGCATTCACAATCGTTAAATCCGGCTGTGCGGCACGAAGGAGCTTCATATGCTGGGGAGACAAGGCATCTCCTCCAGTCATGATCAGACGAAGTCCGGTGAAGATGGATGGTTTATCATCAATCAACTGATTTAGAAGCGGGGCTGTAAACCATGCCATGGTGATTTGATACTGTGCCATCCTCATTCCGAGTATGTCGGCAGATAAAAGCTCTTCTTTTTCAATGAGATACAAGGTTGCTCCACTCAGCAGCGTTCCCCACAATTCATAAACCGACACATCAAAGGCCAGGGAACACGTCTGCAATATTCGATCCTCTGGCGTAATCTTCAGCGGTCCCGGCTCCAGTACCAGGCGAGCAAAGGATTGATGTTCAATCATTACGCCTTTCGGTTGTCCTGTTGACCCTGAAGTATAAATAATGTACATCACATTGCGCGCCTGATTGTTGTCCTCCAGATTACAGGACTCTCCCGTATATAGACTCGGGTCTGTGAGCAGCAGCGTTTCCGCCTGAGGAAAACGTCTGGTGCTGGCAGTTGGTAGAAGGCATATTTTCGCCTGGCTATCCTGTAAAAGGTATTGAATTCGTTCATCCGGGTAGAGCGGATCAATCGGCAAATAAGCAGCCCCCGCCTTCAAAATAGCCAATATACCGACAATCATTTCCAGCGCAGGCGTAGCTAAAATTCCAACTACATCCTCAGCCTGAACCCCCTTTTGCCGTAAAATCCGAGCTAATTGATTAGCACGTTCATTTAATTCCTCATACGTCAGTTGCTTTTCTTTCCAGTTCACAGCTGGATGGTCAGGCGTCCGTATCACTTGCTGTTCGAATAGACGATGGATGGGTACTCCATGCAATTTTTTTTCATATGCATTTTTGCTGCTGGTCTGATTAAAAGTATGAAGGAGAACAGTGCGTTCCTCTTCTGTAACCATATCAATATCTTCAATCCGAATATCGGGTTGTTCGCCAATGATCTCGACAATTCTGGCAAAATGCCGCAGCATGCGGCTGGCGCTTTCCTCCTTAAACAACGCTTTGCGATATTCCAATTCCAGCCCTATACCCTCCTGCATTTCGTATGCATACAAGGTGATATCAAATTTTGAGATTTTATGCTCAAAGCTATAAGGAGAAAACGTGACCTCTGTTGCCTGCACGACAGGCTGCGGTACATTTTCCAATACAAAGCATGCATCAAATAAGGGATTGCGGCCGCTGATTCGTTCAGGATTGACCTGCTCCACCAGCATATCAAAGGGATAATCCTGATGATCAAAAGCAGCGAAGGTTCGGTCTGCCACTTCTTCCAGAAAAGCAGAGAACTGCTTGCTTCCCAGCGGCTTCTGGCGCAAGGCGAGCGTGTTCACGAACATGCCCACAATCCCTTCAAACTCTGAATGAGTTCTTCCAGCGACAGGTGTTCCGATGACCAGATCCTCCTGTCCGGCATATTTGGACAGAAGGATGCTGTATGCGGCGAGTAGAACCATATACAACGTAACATTGTGCTGCAAGCATAATGCCCGCAAGGAGTGAGCTGTATCAGCTTTAATAGAAAACGGTACAACGCCGCCGCTGTAATCGGATCTTAGCCCTTTTCCATCCGTAGGCAACGACAGCAGCGGGACATCTTCTGTAAATTGGTTCAACCAAAATTCACCCTGCTTCTGAATATGAATGTCGCTTAATTGATCGTTTTGCCAGATCGTATAATCGACATACTGAAACTCCAATGGAGCAAGCTCCTGCCCGTGATACAGAGCCATCAGCTCTTCAAATATAATGTTGATGGTTACCGCGTCTGCAATGATATGGTGGATATCAAACAGGAACAGGAGCTCCTCATCAGCCAAGGATACTAGCTCAGCCCGCCATAGAGGGACTTCATGCAGACTGAATGGACGGATAAACTCGTTAACAAGCTTATCCGTACTCTGACCCGAATGTTCTCTATAAGGGATGGATACGTCAATGGATTCATGGACGAGTTGCAAAACCTCACCGTCCTTTTGTAGGAACGATGTTCGCAAGCCCTCATGACGTTCTGTCAGCCTACACCATGCCCTGTACAATCGCTCCTGCTTCAGCGGGCCTTTAATCATTCGAATGCTGGGCATGTTATAGATGATGTTAGGTCCGAGAAGATCATCTATCAGATATAGCCGCTTTTGCGCCGAAGATGTTTCATATCCTTCATAATGCATGATGCTAAATCTCCCTCCGTCGGCGTTCTTTTTTCTCTACTTTTACCGATGACAGTGCATGCTGCTGTACAGGGACGACTTCCTTTATTAGCTTTCCAGCGCCCCGAAGTATGTTGCTAATCTCCGTTTCCTCTGTTTTAAAAAACTCAATATTTAATGGAACAGATTCATGAATCTGCTGGATAATTTCACCGTTGATCACATCAAATGTCGTCCTAAAAGCTTCATGACGCTGAATAAGCGCTTGGAAGGCTTCTTGAAGTTTGGCGATGTCCAGCTCTCCTTCCAGCATAATAGCGCCTGGTAGGTTGTAACTCAGATCCTCTGGATTCAGCTCGTGCATCATAAAAAGACGCATTTGAGCAGATGAGGCTGGATAATAGGCACTCGGAGCGGCGGCAGGAATCAAGGAACAGACCGTCTCTTCAACCTCGTGATGGTATTCAATTCTTCTGGAGCTTATGAGATCCGAAAGTTGTCGAATGGTCGGAGCTGCAAAAAGATCTTTTAAAGTCATCTCAATGGCCAACGTTTGACGCACACGCAAAATAAACTGGTGAGCCAGCAACGAGTCTCCACCGAACTCAAAGAAATGATCATCTATACCTACTGCACCTGTTTTGAAAATGTCCGCCCACAACAGGACCAGCTTCCGTTCCATTTCGTTACGTGGCGGTGTAAGCTCTTTTCCGGAAGGCAGCTCTATCCCCAAGGCATCTAACGCCTTACGGTCCAGCTTTCCGCTTGAACCAAGGGGCATGTTCTCGACCCTCATAAAACGTAAAGGGATCATATATTCCGGCAATCGTTCCAGCAAAAATGCCCTTAAATCTCGAACGGTACAGTCGGTTTGCACAACCAGATAAGCGCACAAATACTTGTTGCTCTGCTCATCTATCCAATCCAGCACGGCTGCCTGTTGAATCGCCGGATTTTGCAAAAGAGCTGTTTCAATCTCGCCCGTCTCAATTCGGTAGCCCCCGATTTTCACCATTTGATCCGACCGTCCCAAGTAAACAATCTCGCCGCTAGGCAGCATACGGGCAAGATCGCCTGTACGATAGATTCGCTCACCAGGTACAAAAGGATTGGGGATAAAACGCTCTGCCGTAAGTTCATCCAGATGTACATACCCGCGTGCCAGATGGCAACCACCCAGACAAAGCTCTCCTACCTGTCCCAAACCTACCAATGCCAGCTTCTGGTTTAGGATATAGGCCCGAGTATTGCCCACGGGTCGTCCGATGGAAATCGGACCTTCCGGGGATACGGATGTACACGTATAGGCTGTTGCAAACACACTGGCTTCCGTAGGTCCATACAGATTTAGTAATTTTGCCTCCGGGAACTTTAGATTAAAGTTTCGCACTTGCTCCTGGCCTAACGGTTCGCCCCCTGACATGACCCAACGCAAAGTGGCTGCCTGAAGCGTATCCTCGACTGAAAGCTCTGACAAAAACATCTGCAGCACAGTAGGAATGAAGAAAGCCACCGTAACCTGATGCAGGTGAATGGTATCCAGCATTTGACGGGTATCCGTTTCTGCACCAGCCTCCAGTAATACCAATCGTCCTGCGCCCATAAACCAGCTGAACAGTTCGACGATGGAACCATCAAAGGTATAGGATGCTTTTTGCAGCACTGTGTCCTGCTCACTTAATTCAAGCTGTTGTACTAGCCATACCACTCGTGAACTAAAGGCGTGGTGTTCCACCATTACCCCTTTGGGCTGCCCGGTTGAGCCGGAGGTAAAGATGACATAGGCCAGATGATCAGGCTGAATGGCAAGCTCTGGATTACCGCGTTCTTGCTGATCCTGACACAATAAATCAACGTCGATGACCCGCTGAATTTCTTCATCCATCCAGTTGTCATGGCAGCGCTGATGGGTCAGAATCCACTCGGCACCAGCGTCTGCCAGGATATAGCGAATCCGTTCCTTCGGATCGGCTGGATGGATGGGAAGATATGCCGCCCCTGCTTTTAACACGCCTAACAAAGCAACAATCATTTCCGGTGAGCGCTCCATAACTATAGCTACTACTTGCTCTGGCTGGGTGCCGGAGTCTAGTAAAGTATGTGCGACCAGATTCGCCCGCCGATTCATTTCCTGGTAGCTGATCTGCTGTTGACCGGAAATAAGAGCGATCTGTTCAGGGTTACGACTTGCTTGATCCTCAAAGTATTGATGCAATAGCTTTATAGATCCCATATCCATCTCTGTCTGGTTGAAATCGTGGACGAGCGTCTTCCATTCTGCCTCACTCACCGAATCCGAAAGTGCAACCGCAAGCTCATTCGTCCAGCCCTCTTCCTTATGGATATCTGCGGGCTCAAGCTCTTTCTCTTGGTAATGCTCATTCGGGTTAACAGCCACCTCTTCTATTCGAAGCTCTCCAATCTTTTGCTGTGGATTGATAAGGATCGAACGTAAAATTTGAAGATATTCCCGGCTCAAGCGTTCAACCGTCTCCTCAGTAAAGAGATCTACATCGTATTGAAGGATACATTCGATATGCTGGTCGGTCATGGCTGCGGTAAATGTTAAATCAAATTGTGCTCCTGTATATTCCACCTCATCACATGGGGTCAATTTCAGGCCAGGTAATTCCACGATGGTACGGGAAGACTCGTTCAATATTGCAAACATGGTATCGAACAGCGGATTACGGCTTGTTCGACCAGCCAAATTCAGCTTCTCAACCAGTTGCTCAAATGGATAGTCCTGATGCTCAAAAGCCTGAAGAGAATGTTCCTTGACTTGCACTAAAAAATCCTGCACCGTCATGTCCTTCTTCGGCGTGTTGCGAAGGGCTAACGTATTGACGAACATACCCACCAGGGGACTCAGACTCGCATGGGTTCTGCCGGATACCGGAATACCGACGATAATATCTTCCTGCCCGCTGGCTTTGGCCAGCAATAGGTTGTAGACCGCCAATAAAACCATAAATACTGTGGCATTTTGTTGCAGGGCAAAGCGTTTTAATCTCCACGTCCATTCCTGATCCAGCTCAAAATGAACGGCTCGTCCTTCACCTCTTCTCACATCGGGGCGTGAATAATCCGTAGGCAATTGCAGTTCTGTAATTTCCCCTTGAAAAAGCTCTAGCCAAAACTGCTCCTGCTGCCGGAATTCGGTACTGTTCATAAACTCACGTTGCCACACAGCGTAGTCTTTATACTGGATCATCAATTCCGGCAAGTTCATGCCACCGTATAAACGGGCGAATTCCTCGACGATAATCTCCTGAGAAAGACCGTCCGTAATAATATGATGCATATCAATGAACAGCAAATGACGGTTTGCGGGCTGATGAATAACCTGAATGCGGAACAACGGCTTTTGCCGGAGATCAAAGGGCTTAATTAATCCGTCTTGTTCCACTAATACTCCATGTTCACGGCCTGATTGAATTTCTTCTATCCGTTTCGCTAATCCTTGAACCGTGCCTGCCCGGAAGAAATCACGCAGCGACAGATTTACATTCCATTCTTGATTAATAAGATAGACCAGCTTGGTTGCCAGTAAGGATTGTCCACCCAGCAGGAAAAAATCATCCTGTGTACCAATCTGCTCCCGGTGCAGGATTTCCGACCAAAGCTCAACCAGGCGCTCTTCTAAAAGTGTAGCTGGCTGTACATAGGTCGTGCCGACCTTGATGCTTTCATTTACCTGCGGTAAAGCATGACGATCGATTTTTCCATGATGTGTTAACGGGATTGCATCGACTCGAACAAAGTAAGACGGAATCATATAATCAGGCAAGGTTGCCGACAGATGGGTCTTCAGTTCTGCCACCGATAACTCCTGATCCGTCACGATGTAGGCGCATAGCTCTTGCATACCTGGTAGAACTTCCTGCACCAGCACAACCCCATCCTGTATATGCGGGTGCTGGAGCAACGATTTTTCAATCTCGCCCGGTTCGATACGGTAGCCCCGTACTTTAACCTGCTGATCTTTTCTTCCTAAAAATTGAATTTGCCCATCTTCGAGGTATCTGCCCAGATCACCCGTTTTGTACATCCGCTCGCCTGGTATCCATGGGTTTGCTACAAACTGCTGCTCCGTCAGTTCGGGGCGGTTCATGTAGCCGCGTGTAACCCCCCGGCCTGAGATACAGATTTCACCGGGTACCCCGATAGGCATAACATCCGTACTATTGCGATTCATGATGTATACCGCAGCATTGGCAACAGGTCGTCCGATAGGCAGCGGATGAACATCTGGAGTATCCGGCACACGATAATAGGTCGCACAGACGGTCGCTTCTGTCGGTCCGTACGTATTGTAGACCTTTGCGGAGCGCAACAACTGGGTAACATATTCACTTTTCAGCACATCCCCACCGCTAATATAAACACGAATATGCGGGAAAGGGGGCAGTTGATTCAGCTCATTCAAAATAAATGGCGAGGCACTGACCACTGTCACTTGCTGCCGGCGAATGAATTGATTGAGCAATTGGATGTCCTTCAGTTCATCCCGAGAAACCATAGCCAGCGTTCCACCTGCTGCCAATGTAGGGTATATTTCCTCCACGGATGCATCAAAGGTAATGGCTGCCTGCTGGAGCACCACGTCTTCAGCCGTTAAGTGGAACTCATGCTGAAAAGCCGTGATATAATTCGTTACATTTCTGTGCTCTACCATCACACCTTTGGGCTTACCGGATGATCCCGACGTGTACAAAATATACGCCAGATGGTGAGAGGCCCGAAGCTCCTTGCCCGCCAAAGCTATATTATCCGCATCTCCGCTGTACAAGGCCGGATCACTTACATCAACAACAGCCCCTGTAAAACAAAGTGAGGTTATGCTGACACTTTCCACAGAAGTTAGGAGCACAGTTGCGCCACTGTCCTCCATCATGTAGGCCACCCGCTCCGTCGGATGTTCCGGGTCCATAGGGACATAGGCTGCTCCTGCTTTAAGTACAGCAAGCATGCTGGTCAGCATATCCAGCGAACGGGGGACCAAAATACCAACAGCTTGGTCTGGTGCCAACTGATAGGCAAGCAAGTGCCGCGCTAGCTGATTCGCTCTAGTATTCAATTGTCTGTATGTCAGTGAATGCTGCCCATAAACGGCAGCAATCCGATCAGGGTGCTGTTCAGCCTGTTCTTCAAACCACTGGTGAACCAGCTTTTCCTGCGGATAATCCACCTGGGTTTGATTCCACTCGTACAGGGATCGCTGCTTTTCTTCCGCATGATTCATGGAAATGAGGCCAATCGGGCGTGTAGCATCCGCAACGACTTCTTGTAAAAGATTTTCGTAATAAGTGGCAAGTCGACGTATGGTCTCTTCCTTGAACAATTGGGTCGCATATTCAAAGTGAAAACGCAGCCTGCCTTCATTTTCAAGCCATATGACCGTTAGATCAACTTGTACAGCCTCCATTTTAGCTTCCAACGGAGTAAAGCAAAGCCCGTCGATGCTCATCGGTTCCCCCTTAAAGTTCTGGGAAATAAACTGAACATCAAATAACGGATTTCGGCTCCGGTCTCGCGGCACGTCAAGCTGATTCAGCAGCATTTCAAAGGGATAATCCTCATGCTTATATGCTTCAAGCGCGTGTTTCTTAACCTCCTGCAAATAGGTCGAGAACGGCTTATCTTCGGATGGTACAGTCCGCAGGGCCAGTGTATTGATGAACAGCCCAATCATGTGCTGAGTCTCTTCGGATTGACGGCCTGCGCTTGGCGTGCCAATGATGATATCTTCCTGATTCGCATATTTTGCCAATAATGTACTATAAACAGCGTACAGAAGCATAAAAAGCGTAACCCCGTGCTGTACCGCTGTTTCTTTTGCCAAAGCTGTTAGTTCCTCGCTTAGCTCAAATGTATAAACATCCCCGGCATTGCTCATTTGCGCGGCCCGCGGCTCATCTGTAGGCAAATCAAGTACAGGCAGCGTTCCCTTAAATACGTCCAGCCAGTATTCCTCCTGCTTTTTCATCTCGGCACTGTCCAGACGCTGATTTTGCCAAAGTATAAAATCGGTATATTGCATAGGCAGTTGCGATAGATCATATCCCGAATAGCCCTGTATCATTTCACTTAATAAAATACCAATTGAGGCTCCATCGGCTGCAATATGGTCAACATCACACAGAAAGAGGTGAACATTCTCCTCCAGCTGGACCAGCTTTGCCTTTAAAAGCGGCGCGCAATTCAGATCAAAGGGACGGATAAATTCGTCCACATACGCCTCCAACTCGCGCCCATCCCCTTCACTATATTCCAGCGAAAAATCTACCTCTGGATACACGATCTGTACCAGTTCGTTATCCCGCAGTTCATAAGCGGTGCGCAGAGAACTGTGACGCTGAATCACCGCATATATGGCTTCCTCCAACCGATGATGATCCAGATCACCCGTGATGGTCATCGCACTGCATAGGTTGTTCAAAGTACTGTGCCCTGCCATCTGACGCATCATATAAAATCGACGCTGTGTCGATGAAGCAGGATACACCTCGCGTTGTTGCGGCGGACGAATAATCAGATTTGAGCCGGCTGATCGGGGTGAAGGCAGCTCCGTTTCTGCCAGAAGGGGCTGCTTCGCTTCTCCATCCGTATACAGGGCTAATTCGTGGACCGTCATATAATTGAAAATATCGCTGATATCCACTTTTGTAGACAAGCTCTGATTCATCTGTCCCACCATTTTACTGGCAATCAGGGAGTCTCCTCCCAGCTCATAAAAGCTGTCATAGATGTTCAGCTCATCAAGCCCCAGCACATCCGCCCATATGCTCGCGATCACCTTTTCCGATGAGCTGTATTCTCCTGTCCCTCGACCATGCAGCTGTACAGGACGACGCACAGCATCGGATGACATGACCGCATGATTATGTAGAAGCCGACGATGACGTTCCAAAATAGCGCGCATTTCATGAGATAAGCCGAAAGGAATGGCAGTAGAATCGAGCGCGGCCACCTGAGCGTAGTGCAATCCGCCCACAATGACACGCGAAACGGGATGAAGCAATAATTGTTCAAAAGCGGCCAGTCCTTCTTGTGTGGACAGAGCATGGAATAAGCTCTCCTGGAAATCAACCTTGTGCTCAAAAGCCATCCCGGTTTCCTGCCAAGGAGCCCAGTTGATGGAAAGTGTGCGATGGCCGGATTGATTCCGCCACTCGGCAAAGGCATCCAGATAAGCATTGGCCGCCGTATAGTCGCTTTGTCCTGGTCCACCCGTCAGCGAAGTGACGGATGAAAAAAGAATAAAAAAGTCCAGTGTATCCGAAGCTGTAATTCGGTCAAGCACATGTGTGCCTGTTATCTTGGGAGCCAATACCTCGTTGAAGCGGTCCTGACTCTTGAGCGCCATATAACCGTCTCCTGCCACACCCGCAGCATGGATGATGCCGTGAATAGCCCCATACTTGTGGCGAAATTCATTCATGGCTTGCTTCATAGCCGCCTCGTCAGCTACATCGACAGCATAATATTCTACCTGAGCTCCCTGCCGCTCCAATTCCAGCAAGGCGGTAATCGTATTCAGCATTCTTGTATTCATATTTGGCTTTGAACTCTGCCTAAAGTTTGGACTGATGTTCGAATCTGCGTATGCAATGGTTTCCCATTGCTCTTTGGGTGGCAATGGTGTGCGACCCAGTAATCCCAGCGTGACCTTCCCTTTCGTAGCAAGCCATTGGCCGACTGCCAACCCCAGCCCGCCAGTACCACCAGTAATAACATAGACTCCCTGCGGTCTGATCGTAATCGGGTCAGCCTTACTTTCCATCAAATCCACGGGCTCAATTTGCTCTACATAACGTTCTCCGTTACGCCAAGCGGTCAGAAATGTATCATCATTTCCGTGCCATAAGGAGTGAGTGATGTCGGAAATCCGGGTGTTCGTATCTATATCAAGACAACGGCAAGTCAAATCGGGATATTCCTGACCGATGACCCGGGCCAGTCCAAACAAGCCCGCATGTTCCGGCTGTAATTCATTTTCCAATCCGTTCACTTGATAAGCCTGCTCAGCGATCACTGTCAGTTCCTGAACAGCAGGCTTGGTCTGTGTGATTGCCTTGGCCAGATGAAATAGCTGAACCATAGACTGCCCGCTCCAGAGATATATCAGGTTCTTAGCGTTCCGGCATCGCACCTCTGTCAACAGGTGTATATGATCTTCCTCGGTACCATTAGAAAAGTAAGCATGGTCTGACAGTTTAGCAAAGCTGGCTCCTCGCTTTACTTCGACCACATCATACCCTTCTTGGGCCAACTGTCCACGCAGCGTTACACCGATCGGACGGTTATCTGTGAATAATAAAATCGTTTCCAGCGGTGCGGAGAATACCGAATTATTTGTGGTCCGGGTTGCTGTGTCTGCTTCATGCTCGGCATATGCTTTTTCCTCCTTTTTCCATACAAGCTGATGGTATTTATGATGTTCTGTGTACCGATTTCGTTTGAAATCCGCCTCGTGCACACGTTTGACAGCATAGTCTTCAATTTCCACCAGTACCTGACCTTCAGCATCCAGTATGAGCACATCTACCGTTAAAATTTCTCCACTTTCTCTAACCTTGCTTTTTTTACGCAGATAGCTGTAAAAGTGCTGTGGGAGTGAGTCGTAAATACGCAGCTTTTGATATGAAAATGGCAAGAACAGACCATTTCCCAAGCTCTGGCTTGCTACCCCGACTGCCACATCCAACAAAGCCGGATGAAGCACGTAATGGCTCAAGTCCATATGATAGGCTGCGGGTAGCTCCAGTCCAGCCAGCACTTGGTCCGTTCCAATTGCAATCGTCCGCAATGTCTCCCATCGCGGACCGAATGAAAAGGCAGCGGCTGCTTCAGCGTGATTTTCGCCCACTACTACTTCCTGGTCGTTACATTCAGTTCGAATATCGTCCAGACTCATAACAGGGTGGCTAGCCTGTACAAACATCGCCTGCCCCTGTGCATGTCTTACCCAATTCTGTTCCCACGGCTGAGTTGAGAGTCCCGTTCGGCTTATCACCTTAAACGAAAACGTCTCACCTTCCTGCTGCAAAATGGTGTGTACTTCTCTTTCTTCCTCTACGTCCAAAATGAGCGGAGAAATAAACTGAACGTCATACAGTTCCAGCACCTTGCCTGGACGCTTGTATTTTTCCAGCCCTGCTCTAACCATTTCCAGATAAGTGGTTCCCGGTACAATACAGCTTTCCATTATCTTGTGCTCGCTTAGTACCCAATGACTCCCCACAGAGAAGCGTGTCAGATAAATATCCTGTCCCTCGGTTTCTGCCAAACAACGATCCAAAAGCGGGTGCATTTTTTCCAACTCTGTGAATTTACGAACTTGGGAAGCTTGCGAGGCTATAGCCTTTTCCTCTACTTCCACCCAGCATCGCTTAGGTTCAAAAGGATAGGTGGGAATGCTTCGTCTGTGGCAAGCTTTGCCTTCATATAACCTCTCCCATTCCACATCTGCCCCCTCAACATACATACGGCACAGAGAATTCAGGGTGTGAAATTCGATTGGGGACTGGGTCAGTTTCTCTTGGGCTGCAGCTGTCAGACTTCTGGATTCCTCCAGCGTAAGCTCACCCGCTTCTTTTTCCTTTTGGGCAGATACCACCTTATGACGTCCAAAATATACGCCCGGTATAAGCTCTCCTTGTTGTGCTTGTCCGCTGAAGCCGAAGGCAGAGGTCTGAATCTGGGCCAGTTTTGCCCCCAGATCAGCCCAGTCTTGGCACAAAATCGCCAAACGATAGCTATGGTGCCCCCGTCCCGTATTGGCGGTGTAACAAAGATCGCGTAACGGATAGGCTTGGGGTTCTGTGACATATTGCTGATATTGCTTCACATAGGCTGCAAGCACTGTTTCATTTTTGGCGGACAACGTAAAAAGCTGAATCGTCTCTGCGGTTCCCTGTCCCAACTGACCACCGTCCTGCATATCAGCCCAAGCCGGGGCTTCCTCCAGAACGACATGACAGTTCGTACCACTCAGACCGAACGAGCTTACTCCGCAGCGTCGCGGAAAATTCTCCTTAGGCCAAGATTGCAGCTTATCGTTCACATATACAGGTGAATCAATAAAGCTGATGTTCGGGTTCGGGCAAGTGAAGTGCAGGCTCGCCGGGATTTCTGTATGCTTCAAAGCAAGTACTGCTTTCAAAAAGCCCGTGATTCCCGCACTGTTATCCAAGTGACCCACATTAGTTTTGACTGAGCCTATGGCACAAAATTGCTTCCGGTCGGTATACTGCCGAAAGGCTCTCCGTATACCATCAATCTCTACTGGATCACCCAGCTTGGTGCCTGTTCCGTGAGCTTCGATATATGTAATGGTATCCGGGTCAATCCCAGCATCCTTCCAGGCCCGTACAATGACATCCTCTCCGGCCAGCGAATTGGGCGCCGTAATCCCGGCGGAAGTCCCGTCATTGTTCACAGCACTTCCTTTAATGACAGCATAAATATGATCGTGATCCTGAATGGCCCGCTTCAAGGGCTTGAGCAGAACAGCAGCTACACCTTCTCCCCCGCCTGTGCCATCCGAAATGCTATCGAATGTTCTCGTCCGGTCATCCGAGGAGCCTACCCCCAGCCCCCCGCCTTTTCCCTCTTTTACAGGCACGAGTGTAACTTTTACTCCCCCAGCAATCGCCGTATCGCAATCCCCGTGCCGCAAATCCCGACAGGCTAGGTGAATAGCTACCAGAGAAGAAGAACATGCTGTATCCACCAACAGACTGGGTCCTTTTAAGTCCAATAGATAGGCAATTCGACTGGCAATCATAGAATGGATATTGCCTGGAATCGCTGAGGAAGCTAAGGAAGGCGCCATTTCTGCTACAAAACGCTTGTACTCCTCGCCAAAATCACTACTGTAGCCCACATAGACTCCCGTCCGGCTACCAGAGAGCTTGTTGCCCCCGTATCCCGCATCTTCGATCGCAGTCCAAGCAGACTCCAAAAATAACCGCTGGTTCGGGTCCATTAACCGTGCTTCTGCTGGAGAAAGTTGAAAAAAGGGATAATCAAACTTGTCGATCTCCTCCAAAAACCCACCTTCATTTAGTGCCGTTTGTTCATTCAACAG
Organism: Paenibacillus sp. JJ1683; assembly: GCF_053006485.1. NCBI lineage: Bacteria > Bacillati > Bacillota > Bacilli > Caryophanales > Paenibacillaceae > Paenibacillus > Paenibacillus sp. JJ1683. The sequence goes on along the minus strand of NZ_CM129820.1, from coordinate 1,374,522 downwards.
TCCGACTTGGAAGAGACTCTCCAGCTCCTTTTTGCGACTGGCAGGAAAAGGACGTATAGCGTCCTGCCCCGCCCGTAGAAGCTCCCAAAACTGAGCTACATTTTCACTTTCGGCAATTTTGCAGCTCATTCCGATGACTGCAATATCCGAATCTCGCAGCTCATTGACCGCGATCGGACCTGCATCCAGAAAATCTTGTTCACTAAATTGAAGAGCCGCCAGATTGAATCCTGTTTTGGTCATCATCGTACCCCCTTCCGTTCCTCATGTTCGCTGCAATTAGCTGACCTGAAACGCGGGAAATAATTCGCGTGTATGCGTATTGCTGAAAATTTGCTCAAACCGCTCAGCCCGTTGTTCCGCAGGCGTTAATTTAGTTTCAAAAATGGACTTTAGCTTGTCCAGAGCTTGCTGCATTTGTTCAATCGTCGGCTCGGTCCCGGTCGCGATCAATTGTTCGCGCATGTTTTGCAATTCTTTATATGGAACAACTACACCCTGCTCATATTCATCATTGTTCCAGTTCCGATTTTGGGTTGAAACAGCAATCGCGATGCAGGAGGTCACCAGCCCCAACCCATCCGGCTTGCACTCCATATCAGCATTCCGTAGTAATTCCAGACCGGAGGGATGCTCAAAGGCAAAGGATTGAGCTGTGGAAGTGATACCTGTCATTAAATTTCTCAGCACAGTTTTGGGACCGATTTCTATAAAATGATTCACGCCCTGATTCAACATGTATTGAACGCTTTTATACCATTGCACAGGCTGGGCCATCTGCGACGTTAGGTTAGATATGATATAACGACGATCCGTATAGGGTGTCGCTGTAACATTAGAGAGAACAGGCCATTGAAAACGGCCATAATCATATCTCTCCAGCTCATCCCGAAACTTGCCCGCAGCGCTCCGCATTAAATTCGTATGGAACGGAAAGCCCACCTTAAGACGAACCGTTTTGATTCCTCTACGGTTTAATTCCTCTTCGGCCTTTTCCAGCGCGGGAGTATGGCCTGAAATTACAAGCTGCTCGGAGGAATTATAATTTGCAATGCCGACCGACACACCACCTGAAGAGGCTTGCTGGCACACCTCCTCCACCTCACGCTCATGACTCCCGACTACCGCCAGCATCGCTCCTGCGCCGGGAGCGACGGCTTCCTGCATCAGAATACCTCGCTGACGTACTATTTTCACCGCATCCGAAAAAGCAAGCGCCCCTGTACTGACCAATGCCGAAAATTCTCCCAGACTGTGACCCGCTACCAGGGATGGCGCAAGCTTCAATTCCTGCATCAGTACACGATAAGCAGCAATGCTCACAGTCAAAATGGCGGGCTGCGCATTAGCGGTCTGAGTCAACTCATCCATGGAACCTGTGAAACATAGGGACTTCAGATCAAAGCCTAATGCATCTTCGGCCTCTTCAAAGGTCTCTCTCGCTACTGAATATTCATCGTATAAGCTTTGACCCATGCCTACATATTGGGAGCCTTGTCCCGGGAATAAAAAACCTAATTTTTTCATCGTTCCATCCTCCTTATAGTAGGTCAGCAATCTTGTGCAGGACGTGGACATAGGCTTTCATCAATTGTTCTGCCCAAGTCTTGTTTAGTTTTCCAGCTTGATATTCGCACAGGAACCGTACCTGCTCTGCACGCACATCCATATAAATCACCCAGTCCAATTGTCGGGTCACTTCATGTCCCGATGGCGTGTGATTCAAAAACACACAAGTGTGAAAAGCAGATGGATCGGCGTTTCCTCCCCCATTCGGCAACATGACGGGGATTGGGTAAAGATCTGTCTCTTTCGCTTTTTGGCGATGACTCGCAACCTCTTTGCACAGGACGCTAAAATCATCATTTTCCATCAATCGTACACGCAGTGGATACAAGCTCTCCCCGGTATGCTGTACAGCCGGATAAACAGAAGGTTCACGTTGCATTGATGGTTTATTGGGATATAGGTGTCCTTCCCCGATAAGCACTATAAGCTCAGGCTGACCTGTCATTTGTGACAATACATACGTATAAACAGCCAGTAGCAAGTCTGATAGGGCAAAATCCTGACTCCAAACGGCTTTCTGCAACACGGTCAGCAGGTCAGTAGGTAAGGTAAAAGTGAACGTAGCCTGACCATCTGCCCCTCCAGCTGCTCGCATCGCTTCATTCCACGGAATAGAAGGTAACGGTTCGACCAAATAACGACGCCAGTAGCGCTCCTGACGCTCATAGCGTTCTTGTTCTGCATCTGTCCATACTTGTTCTTTTTGCTGTTGTTCCAGAAAATCGGAAAGTCTCGCAATCGTCGGATAGGCGAAGCAGTCCGCCACATTGATTTTCCCTGGATAGATTTGCTGGAGACGAACATTCATTTGAATGAGCAAAACCGAATTGCCCCCCAGCTCAAAGAAATTATCGTGGATGCCAAGTTCGCTTCTGTGCAATACTTCTTCCCAAATCCGGCTGACCTGCAATTCCACCTCTGTAGCAGGTGACGCATATTCCACTTCGAGAAGAGGGCGGTTATGATCCGGCTTAGGCAGCATTCGACGGTTTATTTTTCCATTCGGCGTTAAAGGCATCTCCGACAACATAATAAAATGCGACGGAATCATATATTCCGGCAGTCGGGCAAGCAAATGATTACGCAGCTCACTCACCGATAAAGTCTGTTCGCCTATCCAATAGGCACAAAGAGGGCTGCTCCCCTGTTCATCCGATTTGTCCTGAATGACTGCAGCTTCCCGAACGCTGGGATGAGCCAGCAGCGCTTGTTCAATTTCCCCTAGCTCTACCCGGTAGCCGCGGACTTTGACCTGATCATCCATCCGGCCCAATACTTCAAGCTCGCCGTGATGCAGCCATCGCGCCAGATCTCCAGTCTTAAACATTCGCTCACCGAATCGGAACGGATTAGCTTTGAACTTCTCCGCTGTCAGTTCAGGACGCTTGTCATAACCGGCTGACAGCCCTTTGCCTCCAATCCAGAGATCACCCGCTACAAGATCAGGTACAGGCTGAAGCTGACCATCCAGGATATATACTTGTGTGTTCGTTATCGGCGTACCCACGGTCACTCGCTCCTGCTGGGTAAGCTCCTGCACAGTTGACCAGACTGTAGTTTCAGTTGGGCCGTACATGTTAAATATGCGTGCAGTCGTCATATCCTGTGCCTGACGTAGCAGCGACTGTGGTAAAGCCTCGCCTCCCACCATCATGATCTGCAATGTGTGCAGACCCTCTTGGGCTGCCGGGTGCATAAGCAAAAGCTGGAGCCGCGAAGGTGTCATTTGCAGCAAATGCGGGCCTGTTCGGCGAATAGCTTCCAGGAGCAGTTCAGCATTAGCCTGCTCTTCTCCCGTAGATAACACCACCCGTAGCCCCTTCGCCAAAGGCAGCAACGTTTCCAATACAAAAATATCAAACGCGGCTGTCGTTACCGAAAAGAAGGTCTGTCCTTCAGCAAACGGAATACGCTCGGTAATCCCATAGATCAAGTTAACGATAGCTTCCTGACGGATCATCACGCCTTTCGGGTTTCCAGTCGAGCCTGAGGTGAAAATCATATACGCCAAGTCATTGGGTCCCGGTTGTGTAATCTCCAGCCTTTTTCCATCCTGTCGATATATATTCTCATCATTCAATGAAATGACTTCGCCTCTAAAATCAAGTCCTTTCAGTAACGTGTCCCGACTTATAAGCCATTTCGCTCCGCTCTCTTCCAGCATGTAGGCAATGCGGGCCGCAGGATAATCGGGGTCGATCGGCAAATAGGCAGCTCCTGCCTTTAAGATCCCGAGCATCCCTATCAGCAAATCTACTGATCGTTCTAGCAGCAAGGCAACCACCGTATTCACGCCCGCTCCTTTGCTACGCAAGGTTCTCGCCATCTGATTGGACAGCATATCGAGCTCACCATAGGTTATACGGCGGTCCCCACATTCTACCGCTATGGCATCCGGTATCCGTGCAGCCTGCTCTTCAAACAGATGATGCATCAGCTTGTCAGCCGGAAGCGCAAACTCAGTCGCATTGCGAGCGACAAGAATATGCGATTGCTCCGCAGAAGTCAGCAGGCTGGCAGCATATAGAGGACGGTCTGGCTGTGAAGCCAGTTGAGCCGCCAATTCAATGAAATGCTGCGCCATCTGGCGAACAGTCTGCTCGCTGAACAGTTCCGAGCTGTATTCAAAGGTACAATGTAGACCAGCCTGTCCATCATTGCCTTCATTCTGGGCGATTGGCTCCACGACGGTCAGCATCAAATCAAATGAAGCAAAAGAGCTTTCCAGCGGATAAGGCTTTACTTGTAGCCCTGGTATCTCCCTGCTGACATCCATAAAGTTTTGCAGCCGAAACATGGTGTCAAACAGCGGATTTCTGCTTAAATCCCGCTGAAGATGCAAGCGATTGACAAGCATATCAAAGGGATAGTCCTGATGTTCAAACGCATTCAATGCATTGTCTTTAACCTCGTTCAAAAACTGCCGGAAGGTCTTCTCCTGTACGGGAGCATTTCGTAACGCAAGTGTATTCACAAACATACCGAGCATCCGTTCCAGCTGAACATGTGATCTCCCGGCTACTGGCGTACCCACCACGATGTCCTTCTGTCCACTGTAGCGGGACAAAAATACATTGTATGCTGCAAGCAAAACCATAAATAACGTGGCGCCACTCTCCATGGCCAGCTCTCGCAAGCTTGTTGCACTTGCTGAAGGAAGGCTAAATTCTAACGAGCCTCCAGCAAAGCTCCGCTGTTTTGGTCTTGGATAATCTCCTGGCAGATTCAGAAGCGGGACTTCCTGTCCAGTGTGCTGCTCATCGAACAATCCCACCCAGTATGCTTCCTGTTCTTTCAGATGTTCCCCGCTGAGCTGTGTATGCTGCCATGCAGTAAAATCTTTATACTGAATGCGCGGTACCTCCAGATGGCTTCCTTCCATTAGGGAGATGAACTCATCAATAAGCACTGTCGCAGATATACCATCAAAAATAATATGATGTACATCCAGCAGCACGTGGCTCTGCTCCGCTAGTCGAACGAGCATTACTCGTAAAAGCGGGGGCTGTTGCAAATCAAACGGACGCAAAAACGATTGCTGAATTCGCGGCATATCAGCCGCCGATCCTTCGGTATATTCCATTTTCCAAGCCACGTCTGTGTGAATCCGTTGTACTACCTCACCCTCCAGCAAGGTAAACCCCGTCCGAAACACCTCATGGCGGAGTAATAATGTATGAAAAATACGCTCAAGCTGCTCTCGTTGGATCACACCCTCCAATTGCCAGCCAGTGAACACGTGATTACTCAAGCTTTCTCCTTCCAGCTGATGCAGTACATATAATCGTCTTTGAGCGGCAGAAACGGGGTAATATTCCTGCTCAGGCAACGGTTCGATAGAAGCTGCATGAACAGAAGTCTTCTGACGAAGTAAATCTGCCAGTTCACGAATCGTTTGATGGTCAAAAAGTTCTTTGAACGTCACATTCACTTGCAAGCGCTCCTGAATCCGGTAAATCATTTTTGCCATCTTGAGCGAATGTCCACCCAATGCAAAAAAGGGGTCCTGCACACCCACTTGCGCTATGTCCAAAATTTCTCCCCAAATGGCGGACAATTCTTGCTCCATATCGTCTCTTGGGGGTACATATTCTGTTCCAGCGAGACTTCTTCCCTCAGGCTCCGGCATATGCTTACGGTCGATTTTACCGTGAGGGGTCAAAGGCATAGCTTCGAGCGGGACCAACAAACCGGGAACCATATAGTCTGGAAGCCGTTCCTTTAGATATTCGCGCACCTCTTCTGCCGTTATTTCGGACGACTGCAATGTGTAGTATCCAATCAATCCGGTTCCGGTTTCCTCAATATGCGCAATCACTGCTGCCTCACGAATACATGGAAGACTGACCAGCGCCTGCTCAACCTCTTTCATTTCGACGCGAAATCCACGTACCTGAACCTGGTCGTCCTTACGCCCAAAATACTGGAATTGTCCGTCCGGCGTCTGACAGCCCAAGTCTCCTGTCCGATAGAGCCGTTCTCCAGTCAACGGATGCGTAGTGAAAGCCCTGGCTGTCAAATCCGGCTTGCCCCAATATCCGCTCGCGAGTCCTGTCCCGCCGATACAAATCTCGCCCTGAACATGGTACCCAGCAAGCTGTCCGTCCTGATCCAGCACATACACACGAGTATTCGTAATCGGGAATCCCAGCGGAATACGTAATGTACCTTCATCTGGCTTGCGCTGAATGATATGCTGGGTCGCATAGATAGCCGATTCCGTCATGCCGTACAGATTGGCGATTTTAGCTGTGCAAAAAAGGGAATACCATTCCTGCACGACGTTCACCGGAAGCGCTTCGCCCCCGTTAAAAATCCACTTTAAATTGGGCAATGGATGAGCTTCTCCCGCACTGCGGACAGCACTTAAGAAAACACTCATAAGCGCGGGAACAAATTGAGTGACTGTTACCTTTTCCCGCTTCATAAATGGATATAGCTGTGCAGGGTCCTTGACGATATCGGTGGGTACAATGGTTAATTTGGCTCCCACCATCAGCGGCCAGAACCATTCCCACACCGAGTCTGTGAAACTGGTAGACGTCTTCTGTGCGATGACATCTTCTGCCCCCAGAGCAAAGGTATCCTGCAGCCAAAATAATGTATTCAGCACAGCCTTATGGGTCATCATCACCCCTTTGGGCTGTCCCGTCGAGCCGGATGTGTACATGATATAAGCGAGATCATCCTCGCCTGGAATGTTTTCCAAACCTAGATCATGAACGGGGATGTCTTGCACCTTAACAGGAATAAATGAAGCTTCATGTCCTCGCACCTCACGCAGCCTAACGATCCACTCCGATTCTCCCCATACCGTTTCATCCAGACAAATGACGGTTTCAATGCTGGCAGGCAAATGGTTTAACATCCGCCCGAAATAGCGTGTATCCGTAACAAGCACGCGGCACGAGCTGTCGTTGAGCATATACTCTATTCGTGATTGCGGATAATCGGGATCAATTGGGACATAGGCCCCGCCTGCCTTCATAATCCCCAAAATAACGGTGAGCAATGGAACATCCCGATCTCCCATAACGGCAACCAGCGAGTTGGGACGAACTCCATAACGGCTAAACAATTGGCCCAATTGGTTGGAACGAAGATTCACTTCCTCATAGGTCACCGCTTTGCTACCGTCCACGACACTAACTGCATAAGGGGTGCGGGCAGCCTGCTCCTGGATGCAGGATGTAATCGTGACTCCAGCCGGATATGTCTTCTGCGTATCATTAATGCGGTTCATTTCGGTCCGTTCCTCTACCCCGATATAGTCCATTTTCCAAACGGGCTGCTCCGGCTCCTGAATGGCACCTGCAATAATATTACGGAAGTATGCTCCAATCCTGCGCATCGTTGAAGGTGTAAATAGATCCGTTCCATAGCTGAGTGAGATGACCATTTCGTCGTTCACCGACTCCACAATCACAGTCCAGTCAAATTCATTCGCTTCCGCACCATTCCCTAGCTTGATTCGCTCCATCGGGAATCCCCCGAAGTTCTCTTCACTTTTAGACCCAGCTGCAAAATTAATCAGAACATCAAACAGCGGAGCACGATTCAAGCGACGCGGACGGTTCAATACCTGCAATAGCTGATCAAAAGGATAGTCCTGATGGGCATATGCTCCTGCGCATTCATCTTTGACTTGCTGTAACAATTGGGAAAAAGAAATGTCACGTGAAAGTCGATTCCGAAGCACAAGCGTGTTTACAAAAAAACCGATCAGATTGCGCACCTGCTTTTGATTCCGCCCCGCCACAGGAGTACCGATAATAATGTCCTCCTGCTGAGTTAGACGAGCCAATAACACATTCAGACTGGCCACGATCGACATAAACATGGTGGTTCCGTACCTGCGGTTCAACTGCTCCAAGCCCGTGCATAAATCCGTATCCAGAGTGACCTTTTCTACTGCTGCCGGAGCATTCCGGACGGTTGGACGCGGGAAATCCAGTGGTAATTGAAGGCTTGGTAATTCGCCATCCAATCGGGATTTCCAGTATTGCTCCTGTGAGTTTAATTTTCCGGTAAGCACCTGCTGATTTTGCCAGTGTGCATAATCAATATACTGAATTGGCAAATCTGGCAAACGGAGGCTTGTTTCTTGCTCCAACGCCTGATAAATATGGAATAATTCCTGGAAAAACAGATCCATAGACCAACCGTCTTCAATTATGTGATGCATACAAATATGAAAAATATAGTCATCTTCCGCCAGCTTATAGATCTGTGCCCGCCATAACGGGCTTTGCTCCAGATCAAAAGGCTGATTCATCATGGTCTGTATTTCTTTTTGCACCTCTGCCCACGCTGTTTCTTCCCCTATGTCCGACACATCCGAGACAGGCACGTTTAAGGTCATTTGCTCCAGCACCACTTGCTTCGGCACACCCTCGACCACTGTAATCACTGTACGAAGGATAAAATGCCTTTCAACGATGATATGGAGGGCCTGCTGTAAATACGCGGTATTCACAGCTTGTCTGATCCGAACGGCTACCGATTGGTTAAAGGCGCTGCTCTGAGCGTCCAGCTGGGACTGAACCCAGAACCGTTTCTGCCCATGAGACAGATCATAGGTCTGCTTCTCTCCCATGTCTAAACCTCCATCTTGTACATTATTCGAGGATAGGCTACTGCTTTTCGTATAACGTTTCATTGCACCAGACATATCGGGTTCCGTTCCACTCGGTTGCAGAACGCACATCCGGGAAAAAGCCGCTGCCAAGCAGATTGGCACTGGTATTGCACAGGACTGGAATGCCGCTTAATTTCTCGTACGCATGCAGCAAATCATAAATTAGCGGATTGTCCTCCCGACTTACTGTTTGCAAGCGTGCTGTGCCATCCAGATGACGGATTGCCGGAATGCGTTCCACCCATTCGTCACGCAGCATATGGTCAAACAGCATATACGGATCGCGGGTTCCTGGCGAAAAAATAGCAGGCGCATGCTCCTCTATACAGATTGGTGAGACCGGACGATAGTCCTCCCGTTGCTTAATGGCATTCAGGCGGTCTTTCATATCCGGTCGAACGGCAGCTGCCAGTATACTGCGATTCCCCAGCGCACGTGGTCCCAGTTCCGCCCGATCATTCAGCACGACAACCGGCTCATCTGTCGTATGCAGCAGCTCTGCGAGCTGTGACACCGTACAAGCACGTGATTCCCAGCCTTCCGCTGGATCATTTTGGATGACCATCGGCCCGCTGTATACAGACCAATTCAAATGGGGATGACCTGTCTGATGAATCATCTCACAACAAGCAGCACCAATGGCCGAGCCTGTGTCATTCGTAAATGGAGAAACAAACACATCATCAAATAACCCGCTTTCTCGAATCGCACTGTTCCATTTAATATTCAGAGAACAGCCTCCTATAAAGCAAAAGTTCTTTGTTTTGCGCCCATGCTTGGTCACACTCGCCTCCAGCGAGGTTACAAGAAGCTGCTCCAAATACTGATGGAAAGACGCCAAAGCGTCTGCATGCGGAATATGATGCTCATCTACATATCGCTTGATTTCCTGGGAAAAGGTCCAGTTAAACTCCATGGAGGGTGAAAAATGCCGCGCATACGTCAACTCAAACTGTTCGAGCAGCTCTGAACGTACCCGCCCCTTGGCTATATAGGCCATAACCTTGCCCGCTACCGAAAGATCATCCACACGTGGTCCTTGTCCTCCGCGAAGGAAAGGCTCAAAGTGCAGCGAAAACAGTGAATAAATGTTGCCGATGTACATGAAGAGAGGGCCCAGGTTTTCTAATCTTTCGTTCGCTGGATCAAAGTAATAAAAACGCGGGTACATACCTCCATCGTATACAAGCGCGTAAGACGGCTCCTTGTTCACCGCATAAGGGCTCGCACAATAGGTGCTGGCGATATGTGTGGTTGCATGCATATAGCTGGTATAATTGAAGGATTTCTCTCCAATAACAAGTCCACTGCCCGAATAGGCTTGGAGTGCGTCCGCTGAAAGCGATACTTCGCGGTAAGGCGCAACCGAAAGGGACAACTCCTGCCCATGAGAACGCGTATCCACCCTGCTTTCCTTCAATCCGGCCCAGCCGTCAATAACAAACCGATCCACATCTGCCGAGGTATAGCCATGCAGGTTAAGTGCTTCTTCAACAAAATCTAAATCAGGAATTTCGCTGTAGCGTTTGTTGTTATTGAATTTTTCAACTTCATAGCTGAAAATAAGCTTGTTATCCTCAATCAAGGCTACACTACCATCATGCGTTAATTTCAGTCCGCAGAATAACATGTTCCTTTCACTCCTCACCTGTTAGCCCAACACAAACCCGTTTTATTGTTCAGCCTCAGCAAAATGACGTGGTAATACCGGAATGATATCTTCCTCTTCAGAACTGCTGCGATTGGATTCATCGATCCAACTTCCCAGCCCGGCCACCGTCGGCTCCTGAAAAAAGACCTGAATCGGCACATCTATGGCCAGCTGGTCTTTGATTTTAGCAATGACACTCATCAGCATCAGTGAATCTCCATTTTCAAAAAAGTCCTGGTGTATGCTAATTTCCTCATGTCCTAGCACCTCGCCCCAAATCTGACCTAGCTTCCGTTCTGTTTCCGAATAGACCTCTCCGTCACGGCCGATCAAGGTCACTTGGATGTGAGACTGCATGTACACTCCAGTGTTCGCAAGCTGTGACTTGGGCTGTAGCGTATGAAATAGCTCTTCCTCAAAAGAAACAAATTTAGCACCCAGCTTCACATTTCGCTGAATCATATCGTTCAGAGCTTCATTAGAAGTAATGAACCGCTTCAGCTCCTGATAGGACTCCAGCAGATGGCTGTAGGCTTCTGACTCTTGCTCGTTATGTCCCTGTGCTTGCTCTGTAATTTCCTTTGTTAAGTCTGGGGAAAAGTGAACCTTGAGCAGCGTCAGCACTTGAGCCAGCTTCTGGCTGCGAATGTTGGCGATGAACGCTTGGGTCAGCTTATATTGCAAAAGCCGATCAAGCAGCTTTCCATAGTCCTCGGACGAAATCGGCTGAGATAACATCCGTTGATCCATCAGCTCGTTCGGTGTATCCCCCATCTCCAGATCCGACCAGTTGATCGCCATCACTTCCATGCCGCGACGGCTCTGATAGTGGGCATACTGATCCAGAAATGCATTCGCAGCAGCATAGCTGCCCAAACCTACGCCTCCCAGTTGCGAAGCCACTGACGAGAACAGAATGTAAAAGTCCAGCGTCTGCTCCTTGGTCACCTCGTTTAACACCCATGTTCCGGTCACCTTGGCTTCCATGGTTCGCTGAAATGCGGCGGTATCCATCTGTTCCAGACGAACCTCCTCCAAATGCATCGCGGCATTAATAACCCCCTGAATTGGACCGTAACGTGCATGTATATCCTCAACGACCTTCTTCATGGAAGCCAGGTTCGTGATATCTGCTGCGTAGTAGCTAACTTCGGAGCCAAGGCTTTCAATCTCCAACAGTCGGCGGATTTTCTTCGCAATCGCAGAAGTGTCCGGTCCCACAGCTCGTTCCTGCCAAGTTCCCCGGTCTGGAAGCTCTGTCCGATTGACCAGCACTAGCTTTACATTGGCCTGGCGGGCAAAATAGCGGCAAGTCTCCAGTCCTACCGAACCGGCTCCCCCGGCTATCAAATAGACACCGCCCTCGCGTAGCGTAATTTTGCGGCGTGGAAGGGCTGCAAGCCGCATCCGTTCCAGCTGTTGTGTATACCGCTGACCGCCACGCCATGCTGAACCTTGATCTGCTTCATCCCGATTCAATTCCAACATGATTTCCCGAGCGATGTCGGAATTCTCCCGTCCGATCGTTTCTACATCCATACAGCTACAACGGTGCTGGCTATATTCCTGTGAAACGACCTTCATCAATCCCCACAGAGGCGCTTTTTCCGGGAACACATATGTATCCTCCGCTACGACCAGCTGTGCGTAGTTCGAGACGACTTTGATTTCTAACGAGCGATGAATCGAACTTGCTTGCACTGCCTTCATTAAATAAAAAAGACTTAAAGCTCCTTGCTCCTGACTTTCATTCAAGTCATCGAGTTGTCGCATGCGACTGCGAATTTCGGTACATGTCCACAGATGCACGATTCCGGTAAGCTCTGCTCCTCCTTGCGTTTCGGTCTCTGCCACGGCTGCAAGCAGTTTGGCATAATCCTCCGCAAAGCCGGGACGAATCCGATAATGTCCCGGATCTACGGCCGAAAAAGCAGATGCAGCCTCTACAATGATCGGCGTTTCTCCTTGGGCCTTCATCAACTCACCAAGTGAATCAGCGACCCCTTCTTCATCCGCCAGAATAAGCCAAGATTTCCCGGCAGAAGGCCGCTCTGGGAGGGTAGAATCCGTGAGAGGACTGGCTATCCAATTCAGTTCATAAAACCAATGATCCACCTGTTTCTCCGGTTCAGATTTCATGGCTGGAGAAGTCGCTTCGTGCTCTAGCGCATGCTCGGGAATATACTCCACCCAATGCCGCTTGCCTGAAAATGGATAGACAGGCAAAGGAACACGGCGCCTTTGCTCCAAATCATGCAGGGCAGCCCAATTGATCTCGCTACCTTGCATATATTCATCTACAACCTGCTCCAGACTGGTGTCGGGCTGCACCTTAAAGCTTTTCTCTTCACGGGTTGTCAGACGGGTATAATAAATCCTCTCTCCCGCCAAAGCTGGACGCACAGCTTCATCTGCGTTTGCAAAACGCTCTATCCCTTCTCTAAGCTCATCAAGGCTTGTAGCTACAATTGCAAGCCGATAAGCATAGTGCCCGCGTCCCTGATTGCTTGTGAAACAAATATCTGGCAGTGTATGAGTTGTACGGTCCAAAAATGTACGGTAACGGTCTACCAAAGCATTGAAGGAAGCTTTGCTCTTGGCAGACAACGTAAATACGTACGGCACGTCTTCTACACTGGCGGACCGGCTCCACTCATCCTGCTCATATTCTTCTAATATGACATGGCAGTTGGTCCCTGCCAGACCAAAAGCACTGACCCCCGCCCGCCGTGGTACTCCTGCCTCCGTCTCCCATGGAACCAGCTCTGTATTCACATATACAGGCGATTCGATGAAATTAATGTGCGGATTCGGCTCGTTAAAATGTAGGGTTGCCGGAATCTCCTTCTTTTGCAACAACAGCACCGTTTTGATCAGACCCGCAATACCAGCTGCGGTGTCCAAATGACCGATGTTTGTTTTTACCGCACCCAGAGCACAAAAATGCCGCTTGTCCGTGTAGCTACGGAAGGCATTGGTAATGCCTTCGATCTCAATCGGATCACCTAGACGAGTTCCTGTACCGTGAGCCTCGATGTAGGTTACTGTTTCAGGGGGTATGCCCGCATTGCGCCAAGCTTCCTTCATCAGCTCCGTCTGAGCCAAGGCACTTGGGGCGGTAATACCGTTGGACTTTCCATCTGAATTCATGGAACTCCCTTTAATAACGGCGTAGATATGATCCCGATCCTTCTTGGCCTTTTCCAGCGTCTTCAGTACAATGACTCCAAATCCCTCGCCCCAGACAGTTCCATTCGCTGCAGCATCGAAGGTACGAGCGACAGAATCAGGAGAAGCAATGCCGATATCCACCAGCCCCTCGTCTACAGGAAACAGGGTTAGGTTTAGTCCTCCAGCTACAGCCATGTCGCAGTCTCCTGTAATCAGCCCTTTAACCGCATGATGTACAGCGGCCAAAGATGCCGAGCAAGCAGTATCAATCAGATGACTGCCGCTGGCGAGATTCAGCAGGTAGGCCACCCGACTGGCTACGACTGAAATGGTATTGCCGGGCAAAGCATAAGGCTCCATGTTCTGAATCAGCTGCAAGTAGTCGGCATCCGTATCCCCTACGTACACTCCGGTACGTGAGCCATACAATTCCTTTTCGGCGTATCCAGCATCCTCCAGTGCTTCCCAGGTAACTTCGAGGAAAATGCGCTGCAAAGGGTCCATACAACGGGCTTCCGCTGGCGTGATATTAAAATATTCTGCATCAAAACGGTCAATATGGTCCAAATACGCTCCTCTGCGATACTTAATCTCAGGCGCATATCGTTTGCCTTTAAAATAATCTCGAATAGGCCGATCTACATCCGACTTGCGACTTTCCGGAAATTCTCTTACGGCATCCATGCCGTTTACGAGATTATCCCAAAATTCATCCGTTCCATTCGCCCCCGGAAAACGGCAAGCCATCCCCACAACAGCAATATCATCGACTTTTACTGTTTTGGCCTCATTTTCGAATAGCTCTTTTAGCATCGGCAGAGCTTCTGTTTTGGAGAGATGTTTTGCAGCCACCTGAGCTAGCAAGTAATTCTGAACCCGTTTCATATGTTATCCCTCCTTCAGATGGTCCAGCGCCCGTATAGACTGGCTTACATCCAGTGAGCCATCTTCAATTTGATCCAGCAGGCTCATGAGATCCTGATCCAGCTGTTCGTCATCCTTGGATTGATTTTCAAAATGATTCATATACGCTGCAATCGTAGGATAGGAGAACAGCTCAGCGACCGTCGCCTTGCTGTCCAGCGCGTGTTGCATCTTACGATGCAGTCGAACAATCGAGATGGAGTTGCCGCCGATTTCAAAAAAACTGTCATGAATGCCGACGTCCTCCGGACTTATATTTAAAATTCCGGCCCAGATTTTGGCCAGCATATGTTCTCTCTCGTTACGGGGCGCCACATATGCGGTTGAACGATGAACTCGCCGCTCCGGCTGTGGCAGATTTTTGCGATCAATCTTTCCGTTAGGAGTAAGCGGCATCTCCAGCAGTTCCATAAAAAATCCTGGAATCATATACTCAGGCAATAATTCACGCAGGTGAGTTGTCAGATCATCCACTTCAAGCCCTTTTTCCAGCGATGTAAAATAACATAAAAGATTGGTTACACCAAACTCATCAGTTTGGGCAACTACAGCCGTTTCCTTAATCCCTGGAAAGACAGATACAGCCCGTTCCACTTCTTTCAGCTCTACGCGATATCCTCGCACCTGAACCTGATCATCCTTACGTCCGCTGTACTCCAGGATGCCATCTGGTCGTAACAAGCCCAGATCTCCCGTACGATATAATCTTTCACCGGTTTTGGGATGCTGGGTAAAAGCCTTGTCAGTGGCTTCCGGCTTATTCCAGTACCCCGCCGTCAGACCAATTCCGCCGATACAAATTTCGCCTTTGACCTCAAAGGGGCACAACTGCCCCTCCTTATCCAAAATATAGACATGCGTGTTCGCAAGCGGCCTGCCCAATGGAATACTCAACTCACCTTCAGCCGGAGATGCGTCAATCAGGTAACAGGTTGCATAAATAGCTGACTCGGTCATGCCGTAAATGTTGGCAATCTTGGCTTCCTGGAACGTGCTGTACCAGTCTCGCACCCCATTGACGAGCAAGGCTTCGCCTCCATTGAATACCCACTTTAGTTCCGGCAGCGGATGGTCTGTCTCATCGGTCGGAATCGCATCCAAAAAGAGACTCATCTGAGCTGGAACAAACTGGGTAATAGTAACCTTGTCATCTCGCAGCTGTTCATACAGCCTTTGTGGATCTTTGACCGTATCCGAACTGAAAATGGACAGCTTGGCTCCATAAATCAAGGGCCAGAAGAACTCCCATACCGAGTCGGTGAAGCTGGCGGAAGTCTTCTG
Organism: Paenibacillus sp. JJ1683; assembly: GCF_053006485.1. Taxonomy (NCBI): domain Bacteria; kingdom Bacillati; phylum Bacillota; class Bacilli; order Caryophanales; family Paenibacillaceae; genus Paenibacillus; species Paenibacillus sp. JJ1683. The sequence goes on along the minus strand of NZ_CM129820.1, from coordinate 1,358,788 downwards.
CGCAATCACATCTGCTGCGGCCAGACAGAAAGTATCCTGCAACCAAAAAAGCGTGTTCAGCACAGCCTTATGCGTCATCATGACTCCTTTGGGATCTCCCGTGGAGCCTGAGGTGTAAATCAGATATGCCAGATCATTTTCACAGGCAGGACAGTGCCATGAAGCCTTTCCCTGGTGCTCCCAATCCGATCGTTGATACACAGTCAGCTTATCTGTTTGCACCTTTGTTTCGTCGAGGCAGACAGCGGTCGTCATACTCTCCGGCAAATCTTCCAGCATCGTCTGCAGCTTGGCAGACTCGGTGATCAGCACACTGCAGGCACTGTCGCTCAGCATATATTGAATCCGTTTTTTCGGATAATCCGGATCAATAGGTACATAGGCCGCCCCTGCTTTTAATACACTGAAAACAGCCACCAAAAGCTCAATTCCCCGTTCCGCTACCACCGCTACCCGCTGGTTAGGCCGCACACCTACTGCGTACAGTAGGCGGGCCATTCGGTTCGCTTGTTCCTCCAGTTCGGCATATGTGATGGAAGAACCATATTCTTCGATAGCAGTATGCTGAGGGGTTTTCGCGACCTGACGGACAAACAAATCAGGAATCGTCAGCTGTTCCTCATAAGCCTTGCTGGTCTGATTCATCTCCGCAATGACGCGTTCCTCATCTGCCGATAGAATTTCAAATGCATCAAAATCTAGATCCATAGGAGCTACTCCTGAACCGGAATTGCAGCAGATCCAGCCGATTGACCTACCAAGCTATTTGTGAAAAAGTCCACTAATCGGTCTATGCCTTCGTTGTATCGCGTTGTAGAGTAGGACAGGCGCAGCATTTTCGGTAATCCAAAATCAGAACCCGGCACTGTCGCCACTTGTTTGGCTCTCATTATTTGTTCCGCCAGCTCCAAACTTGTCTCAATACCATGCTCGTCCATGTACTTTTCACAATCGAGTGTGAAGTAAAAGCTGCCTTGAGCAGGAATGGCACGTACGAGTGGAACCTCATTGAACCGCTCTACCGTATAATCCCGTCTTGCTTTGTACAGGCTGACCAGTTGCTCAATCTCTTCGGGATGCGCCAATGCTTCCAGCGCGCCAAACTGCACGACAGGGTCGGCTGTCAACAAGGTATGATGCTGTATGACCGTAAGCGGTGTGACCAGCTCGTCAGGAACGATACAGTAGCCAACGCGCCGACTGTACATCCGGTATCCTTTGGAGAAAGCATTCGTCGTAATAAAAGCTGATTTGGTATCCGTCAGCTCCAGTACCGAGGTGCTTCGTTCATCAAAGCAAACATTGGCATAAATCTCATCATTAATGACTACAGCCTGTCCGTCGATGATTTCATCAATGGCGTACAGTTCTTCTTTCGTTAAAATATTGCCTAACGGATTGCCGGGCGAATTAATTACCACAATTTTGGTTTTATCCGTGAAATTTTCCCTGAAGGAATCCAGATCGAGTGCCAGCGTATCCAGATTAATATCATAGTAGCGAACGTTCGCCCCCACCAATTGAGCGCAGAAATGATACAGGGAATAATACGGACGCGGCAGCAGTACCTCATCCCCCTCTTTTGCTAATAAATAAAACAAATTCCGGAATAAGGCACTGGTGCCCACATTAATTAAGATATTGTTAGGGTTAATGTCCAGATCGTAGGTTTTCTTGTATTCCTCCGCCAAAGCTTCCTTTAATTCCGGCAAGCCCGGTGGGAATACAAGCGAGCTTTTTTCAAAGGTATCTAATGCATCCTTCATCGACTGAATAATATCCTCGTGCAAAGGTAGCTCGGATTTTCCCAAGGTCATTCGAATGACTTCCTTGGAGCCGTTTTTCTCAAATTCATAAGCCATTTGATCCAGAACGAACATTAAAAACCGATTGTCATAAAATTCAATAGATGATCTCAATTCCATTTGTAATTGCCTCCTTTGAATGAAACGCACGTTAATGGGATACTTTGGACAGGCTAGACACACTACCCGCAATGGTCTTGATTATTTTGTGATACCTCTCCAACATAGAGTGAACATAGGAAGATTCCAGCAAAGTGGTATTCCACCTCAGGGAACAGGTCAGTCCGGTTGTTAATCTCACGACTGACAGTTGCAGTGCTGCTGGTTCTGCAGGATATACACGCAATCTCACTTCCCCTACCATCGGTAAAGAGCTCGTGCAGTCCTCTTCGCAAAATATGACGTTAAAACGGGATGAATCCTCCGCCCCGCTCTTCGACACATTAGGGTCCAGCAGCAAATGAAACGGATATAAAACAGCTTGAAGTGCAGCTTGACGTCTGTCTTTCACTTTGTCTAGCAAAGGGTTAAACGACGAAAGCCCCTCCATTGAAACTCTGACTGGCACAGGATGCTGGATACGTAAAGGTATTCCACTCCCCTGCACCGGATGTCCCTCGGGATGAACGACATGGATCAAAAGCTCCTCCGCCTGCGTCAATTGCCGCAGCAGCAGGAAATAACAGGCGAATAAAATGTCCGTAACACTACTATCATGACTGGAGGCAAAAATGTGTAAAGCTTCAGTCTCCTCTGTGGCAAGAGTCACTTCAATGGAATCCCACTCAGACGTTACAGAAGCATCTTCTCCTCGTTTGAACGGCAATCCGATTTGAGGAAGCGGATTGCGTAAAGCTTCAGTCCAGTACGATTTTTGCGGCTCCAAATATCCTTCCTGTAACAACTGATGCTGCCAATAGGTAAAGTCAATCTGCGGTATGGGCTGAAATGTGTGGACTGCATCCACTACCGAATCCGTAACAGCGGCGGAATAGCGGATAAACAGTCGTTCCAGCCAATCTTTCATGTCCAGACATTCCATTAGTAATGGATGAACAGCCACGATCAATTGGCACCGTTCGTTGTTGTCACACCCCAAGCGAACCCGATACAGCGGCCCTTGTCGTGGCTCAAACGGGTTACGATACTCGGCAGCCACACTAGAATCCGCCCAAGAAGCTGCATCCTCCTCTATGACATCCGTGAATGTGTAATCCAACGGAAGATGTGTCTTCACCTGCTGAGTCGGCTCGGAAGTCTCTTCCCTGAAGACTATTCTGAGCGTACTGTGTTCGGCTTGCAGTTCTTCCAATACCCTGACAAATAACGTCTGATCCACCTTGCCTGTCCACGCTGCACGAACGATCACATGAGGAGTTGATCCCCGATGTCGCCATAACTGCTTTTGGTAAAAAGATAAAGGATGCCACTCAATCTCTGGTGGCGGGCAAATCGGAGGAATCGCAAAAGTGGAGTCCTTTGCTCGTCGTTTCCGCTTCATGTTGTCCGCTTCCTCAGGTGAAAAAATCCGGTACTCCGCCAAAGCTTGTTCAGGCTGGTCCAGAATCTGGTCGATCAGGCTGAGCAAGTGTCCTGCAAGTGTAGTGATTGTCTGTTGGTGAAACAACCGGGAATAATACTCAAAGGTGCAATTTAGCTCTCCCTGCATCCCTTGAAAAATGTCGAGCTTCAAATCCATGGTTGAGCTGTGTTTGGCCCAGTCCACCATGTCCAGCGTCACATCTCCCATCGTAAATTGGGTCCTCTGCATCCCCTGATTATGTAAAATAAGCATGGTGTCAAAAATAGGGTTGCGCGAAAGATCACGTTTCTGATCCAGGTGCTCCACCATCTTTTCAAATGGATAATCCTGATGATCATACGCAGCTATAGTCCGATGAGCCACCTCCTTTAAAAAGTCTGTAAAGCAGCGCTCTCCTGCCGGAGTATTACGAATAGGCAAATAGTTCGTAAAAAGACCTATCGTATGCTCTACCCCCGTATAACGTCTTCCAGCAATGAGAGAACCTACAATGACATCCTCCTGCCCTGTGTATTGATACAGCAGCACATTGTATACAGCCAGAAGTGTCATATATAGCGTAGCCCCGTGTTCTTGTCCCAGGGCTCGCAAGCGGTCAGCAGCTACCTTGTCAATCGTGAACGAATACATGCCCCCTTCAAAAGTCATCACAGGCGGCCGTGGATAATCACTGGGCAGATTCAGAACCGGTAGTCCTGCCTCCCGCCCTTCCGTTAACGTCTTCAGCCAAAATTTCTCCTGTTTCAGCAACTGCTCGCTGTGCAGAAAAGCATTTTGCCATACTGCATAGTCCTTATACTGAATACGTAGCGGTGGCAAGCTCTGCCCGCTATAAAGACTGGTAAATTCCCGAATGAGGATTTCCATGGAAACACCATCTGAAACAATATGATGCATGTCAAACATCAGCAAATGCTTGTCCTCTTCATCACGCTGATCCGTTAATCGCAGCAAGCATACACGAAGTAAAGGCGCCTCTCCCAAGGAAAACGGCTGTACAAATTCTTCCATCAGCTTTTGCACATCGGCTTCTTCTGAAGCCACTCCCAGTGATATCGCAAGCTCAGCTTCCGGAAGAACACTTTGCACAATTTCATCCTCTGCGACATCAAACACTGTCCGAAAGGATTCATGACGATGAATGATCGCAGCAAATGCGTCTTTTAAGCGCTCCACGTCCAAACGCCCAGTGATCATAGCCGCTCCGGGCATGTTGTAGCTCAAATTATCTTCTGCCAGCTGCTTCAGAATAAACTGACGCCGCTGTGCGTTGGATACGGGGTAAAATGCTTGTGGAGACACTGGTTCGATAGACGGGTAATCCGTTGTTTCTCCTCCTGAAACAAGCTTGGCAAGCTCACGAATACAAGGGTGTCCAAACAAATCAACCAATGTAATTCTCGTGTGGAACACCTGACTGATGGCTGTAATCAGATCCGTAGCCAGCAGTGAGTCTCCACCCAATTCGAAGAAATCAGCATCTATAGAGAGCTCGTCAATACCCAAAATCCGTCCCCAAATGCGTGCCAGCCTGTCTTCCGTTTCCGTCGGAACATACCCATCACGAAAGGAAACACGTACTTCGTTATAGGCTGTCAACTGTTCGTTACGACCACGGCTTCGACGTTGGATCGGCGGCTCTACCCAGTAGCGCTGCTTGTCCCAGGCGTATGTAGGCAAAGGAACTTTGACACTCTCGTCTGCCGAATAATCCTCCAACCAGCGTCTGTTCTCACCGTTAACATATCGCCGGGCAATCATTCGTGCATCTGTATCCAGCGTCATTTCTGCCAGGGGCAGGGGCTCGCTATATATAGTGCAAAAAATCCCCTGTTGCTCCAGCCCTGTTCCATCCTGATAGACCAATGCGTTATAAGCCTGGCGCAGCTTTGAGCAAAGACTGATCCGATCCGAAACTGGAATTGCCAATCGATAAGCATGATGCTCTCTGCCCGTGTTCAGGACATAACAGACATTTTCCAAAGACGGAATATCGTCACTCTCCAAAAAATCAATATATCGGGCAGTCAATCTTCGCAGTGAATCCTCACTATATGCCGAAAGCGTAAATACTCGTTCCTCACCGCAGGGTGCATCGGAGGACGATGATAGTGAGGCTCTGCTGCCCTGATACTCCTCCAGCACCACGTGACAATTTGTACCGCTTAATCCCCATGAACTGATACCCGCTCTCAGTGGAATCCCGTCCTCACTTCGCCAATCAGCTAGCTTTGTATGAATATAGACCGGAGAACTATGCAAGTTCATCAACGGATTGGGATACGCAAAATGCAGGGTAGGCGGAAGTTTTTTATGCTGTAAAGCCAGAATCATTTTAATTAGCCCTGCCATGCCCGAGGCCGAATCCAGATGACCGATATTGCTTTTGACTGAGCCGATTCCACAAAATTGTCTTTTTTGCGTATACCTGCGAAAAGCATTTGTAATCCCTTTGATTTCAATCGGATCTCCAATTTTGGTCCCTGTTCCATGAGCCTCAATGTAAGAGATCGTCGACGGATCAATGCCTGCACGCTTCCAAGCCTCTACAATCACTTCTTCCTGGGCTCGGGCATTCGGGGATGCCAATCCGTTGGAAGCACCATCCTGATTGATAGCACTTGCTTTAATCACCGAGTAAATATAATCGTGATCCTTCTCAGCTTGTTCCAGTGGCTTGATTAGAACAACGCCACAACCTTCACCCCATCCCGTACCATCGGCATCAGCGTCGAAGCTGCGTGATTGTCCTTGCGACGAGGTGATCCCAAGCCCTCCCGGTTCCAATCTGGTGGGTAAAGCGCCAATGGCTACTCCGCCCACCAAAGCCATACTGCAATCTCCAGCAAGCAATCCTTCACATGCAAGATGCAAAGCGACAAGAGAGGAGGAGCAGGCGGTCGCTACACTGAGTGCAGGCCCAGATAGATTCAAGGCATAAGCCAGACGGCTTGCGATCACGGGCGGAAAATTCCCGACAAAAGCGGTGGATGAATCACTTTCGATCAGCTCCTTGTACCTCGCTTCACTATAGCCGACATATACGCCCATCCGTGAGCCACGGATACGTTCTCCGCCATAACCTGCATCCTCAATGGCCTCATAGCCGGTTTCCATAAACATACGCTGCTGTGGGTCCATATATTTGGCTTCCCCTGGAAGAATATTAAAGAATGCAGCGTCAAACGTATCTATTTCGTCTAGATAGCCTGCTGGCATATACGGCCCTTGATTGTGTTCATCCAAAAAAGGACGGATCAGTTCCAAACGTGAGCTTGGAAACGTTCGTATCCCATTCAGACCATGGACCAGATTGTTCCAATATTGCTCCTTGGTATCTGCTTGCGGGAATCGTCCAGCTACGCCGATGATGGCTATATCCCTGTTGCGGTTTATCCCCTCGTGGACTGCAGACGATGACGCAGCTTTGAGCTGAACTTGATATTGCTTGATCAGAGAATACGCATGCTCTTCAGATAATTCCTGTTTGGCTACAAGCTGCAAAATGGCTTCAACAAACGTATCCCTCATATGCTTTCATATCCTTTCATAGCCTCATCCACTGAAATAGCGTCCTCCTTTACCCGCTTGATCAGACTCCGCAAATCCTCATCCGCATGGTCAAGGTCAGAAGCTTCGGCCTGTAATTGCGGGTCTTGGGTTATCACTTCTTTTGTACTGGCGGCAAGCCTGCCTTCTATAAATTGCGCCAGCTGTGAAACTGTACCGTACGAGAACAGATCTCCGGCCTCCACTTCAGGATCAACCCGTTCATTCAGAAGACTCAGCACTTTTAAAATAAGCAGGGAATCCCCACCAATTTCAAAAAAATGTTGACTCACATCAATTTCTTCGTATCCCAGCACCTCGGCCCAGATTTGAGCAATCTGCTGTTCCAATTCTGTGTAAGGTTCTGTGGGTTTCCCCTTTAGACTGACCTTCACATCTGTCACCAAACGGTTAGGCTTGACGAATGACGGAGCTCCTACCTCCTTAGTGGATTGCGGTACAGCTCGATGTCGATCCGTCAGCATATCCGGTGCAAGCTGAATTTTCATCATCGGCGCCCATTCACGGAGCTTCTGTGTATCAAACTTGCCGATAGCCACTTGATCCAGCGGACAAGACAAGCTCATGTGGAAAGCAGCCAGTGCATCCGGTACAGGCATATAATCCATACAGCCTGGTCCTGTAAGTCCCTCCCATGCGTACCAGTTGATTGCCAACGTCGTTTGCCCCCGCATGTTCCGCTGTGCGCTGAAGGCATCCATAAAAGTGTTGGCAGCCGCATAATCCCCACCGCCAGCTCCGCCCCATAGCGAAGCTACCGAAGAGAAGAGAACGAAGAAATCTGTCTCTCGCTCAGCAAGAAGCTTATCCAGTACTAACGTGCCATGAATTTTGGGGCAAAGTACCTTCCCAAAGTCATCCCTATTCTGAACTTCCAGCGGCCGGCTGGTATCGCCGCTAGCTGCTGCGCAATGAACCACTCCTTTAATGGGACCAAAACGAGCTTGTACATTGTCAAAAACCAGCTGCATCTGCCTAAAATCAGACACATCCCCCGCGTAGTAATGGACCTGCGATCCGTATTTTTCCATATCTACAAAGGCTGACAACTTACGATAAGTTGCAGCATCAGCTTGTCTTTCCACCGGATCATTTATAATTTGTGACCAATGCTCTTTTTCCGGCAGCTCTGTCCGATTCAGAATGACCAGATGGATCGGGGCTTGCTGGGACAAATACCGGCAGACCTCAAGTCCCAAGCCTCCTGCACCACCAGTCACGATATACACCGCACCCGGACGAATGGTGACGGAACGCCGAGCTGGAGTATTCAGATGATTCCGAGTATCCGGGGTGCTTACCATGTCCGATTCCAGACGGGCCATGCCTTGGATATATCGTTCCTGACGGATGACAACGAACGAGTCTGTTTTATTTTCTTGCAGCTCGGTCATGATCAGATCCGCAACTTGCTCCCTTGTGTGATGGATCGTATCAACATCCAGTCCGAAACATTGCAATTGTGGATGCTCTTGAGAAATGACTTTGACTAAACCGTGAATCGCAGATTTTTCAGGTGATATATACTGTTCATCCGAGATCCGCTGTGTAAAGTTCGAAACCACTCGCAAATCGAGCGTTTCATGTAAGCCCTGATGCAGTAATGCTTTTGTCAGAAAATAAAGGCTATAAACACCTGACTCCAAAGCAACATCAACAGTTTCGATATCGACTGGAGTTGAAGGGGGATCTGTGCAGGTCCAGAAATGAACGATACCGTTCAAGCGCTGATTCCGTTGTCTCAGTTCACTCATGAGTTGAAGGTAATCTGCTTCTACTCCTGCCCGGATGGTGTATTGATGATGGCTCAGTTTTTCAAACATTTGCCCCGTCTCTACGATCACCACCTGATGACCAGAATGCGTCAAGCGAAGCGCCAGCTCGTCACCAATCCCCAGCTTGTCTTTAAAGATTAGCCAGTTTCCCTGAGCCAGTGCACCTTCTCTTGTCTTCTTCAGTTCTTTTGGAGTCCAGCGAACACGGTACATTAAATTTTCGATTGTACTTACCTGTGCTTGTTCACTCATTCGACCGATAATCAATGCGGTCTCTGCCTTGTCCCGGTTGGGCAAACGCACAGGGAAGGTCCGTACTTCCGTGAATTGCTCTTCCTTCAACAACTGCTCCCATGTTTCCGTCGGAACCAGTGGAGAATCCTTTCGTATATCCTGATCCTCGAACAGCCACCATCCCTCTGTCATTCCCCACACGAGATTTTCTGCAGGCTCATTCTGCACCTTTTCGATCATAAACAGGGCTCCACCAGGGGCAAGTACCTTTTTCAACTGAGACAAGGAGGTTCGTAAACGGCTCGTAGCATGAATCACATTCAGACCAATAATGATATCAAACTGTTCTGGCACAAAGCCTTGCGCCAAAGGATCCTCTTCAATATTAAAAGTTTGATATTGAACAAACGGATACGCTGCAAACTGCTTTTGTGCTTCCAAAATGATGCCTCGTCCCAAATCGGTATAGCAATACTCCACTTGGAGACCTGCTATGGCTGGAAAAAGCACCTTACCCACCGTTCCCGAGCCAGCCCCGACTTCCAAAATGCGGAGCCGTTTTCCCGCTTGTGCTAAAATATGCTGCTTTAATGCGTCCAGCGCCATCGTCTCACACAGATCGCCCAGGGTACGTCCCTGATTGGCAAAGCCCGCCAGAAATTGCGGTGTGCCATCGGGAAACAGTACACTCAAAGGCGATCTTTTCCCCGTTAATACAGCCGGATAGGCGTCCAGACAATACTTCAACACCTTGAAGGTTCCAGCAAATGCCGGATATTGCTCGATGTATTGGGTACATAACACCGACAGATCGGGAACTGACTGATCAACGGTCAGCATTATATTTTCACCGTCCAAGCGTACGTGGCCCTGCTTCTCTACGAAACGCAGCATGAACCGGAAGAGACGCTGATATGTGGAGGTGATCCCTATTGTATGCAGCATTTCAGACTCTTTGTATACTTTTCCAGGTTCCGTGAGCGTCCCCCATTGCCTGAATAGTTCGATGATAAGCTGGGCCGCAAATTCATCAACCGCCTCTTTATATCCCTGGACTACCGCGAATCCGCTCTCCTCCAATAACCGTTCACCGAATTGAAAAACCATCTCGGTAGCCTGCCAGAAATCAGGAGCTCCCTTCTGCGTGTCAGCGATCAATTCCGCACTGGCTGGTACATCCGGTGATTGCTGAACTTTAGGTTCAACCCAGTAGCGCTTCTCTTCAAACGGGTAGCCTGGAAGAGGGACACGCACCCGGTTCTGTCCGCGATAATAGTCATCCCACTCCAGCTCACTGCCCTGCATATAAGCCTCCACCAAACGTTCCAGTGATTCCGCAGGCTGGACTCTGTACGGCGCTGGATTTCCCCCTGTTTTGCCTATCGTATTTACGTATATTCGTTCGCGATCTAGTAATATGGAAGCCGCATTTTGATCGCCCTGCTCTGCAAACAGCTTGAGTTTACGCTGTAATTCTTCCTGCGAGCTGACGACGGTAGCCAAACGATAAGCATCGTTTCCACGACTGATATTGGTGCAGTAACAAATGTCTGCCAAAGCTTCGTGGTTATTTCCCAAATAAGCCGCAAACCTCTCGGCATAAGCGTAGAGCGCTTGTTCGGTCCGGGCAGACAAAGTGAACAAATATTCTTCGCCCGGAGGCGGAGCTTCTCTTTGGAGCGTATATTCCTCCAATACAACATGGCAATTCGTTCCGCTCAGACCAAATGAGCTTATACCTGCACGACGAATCCCGCATTCAGGCATCCATTCCTGAAGTGACGGAGCGACATAAACCGGAGAATTGACAAAATCAATATGCGGGTTAGGCACTTTAAAATGAAGGGATGCTGGAATCTGGCGTTTGGTCATGGCCAGCACTGCCTTCATAAACCCGGCAATCCCTGCTGCTGAATCCAGATGCCCGATATTGCTCTTGACCGATCCTACCGCACAGAACTGTTTACGATTTGTATAGCGTCCAAAAGCCCGCGCAATGCCTTCCATTTCAATAGGATCGCCTAGCTTGGTGCCTGTTCCATGTGTCTCGATATATGAAATTGTCTCTGGATCAATCCCCGCGCGCTTCCAGGCTTCCTCAATCACATCAGCCTGCGCAGCGGCATTAGGAGCGGTCATTCCGTTGGATCGCCCATCCGAGTTAGCCGCGCTTCCTTTGATCACTGCGTAAATATAATCACCATCAGCCACGGCCTGCTCCAGTGACTTGAGTACAACAGCACCTACTCCTTCGCCACCACCTGTACCGTCCGCCGATGCGTCGTACGCTTTCGTCTTGCCATCAGGCGCGGCGATTCCCATGTTGAAGAGATTTTCATCTACCATCGACAGGTACAAATTGACACCGCCAGCCACAGCCATTTCGCAGCCACCAGACGTGATCTCCTGTACCGCATGATGCACAGCCATGAGTGAAGAGGAACAGGCCGTGTTAATGACCTCTGCCGGGCCTGTCCAATTAAAGACATAAGCAATCCTACCGGCAATCACAGCTTGTAAATTCCCCGGTATAGCAGAGGGCTCAATCTGTGGCATCAGGTCCAAATATTGCGGTGTACCTGTTCCTACAAATACTCCCGTCTTCGACCCGTACACCTCTTTTTCCGAGTATCCCGCATTCATCATTGCTTCCCAAACAACTTGTAACAGCAGGCGCTGCTGCGGGTCCATCATTCGTGCTTCATTAGGAGCTATATGAAAAAATGATGCATCGAATCCATCAATTTGCTCCAGATATGCCCCTTGCGGCAACGAGCCTAACTGTCCAGCTACATTATCTGAACCATGAACTATATCTTGTAACCGATGAGTTGGAATGTCGCGAACAGCATCCACTTCACGACACAGATTGTCCCAGAAGGCATCGCAACTGTCCGCCATGGGAAAACGACAAGCCATGCCAATCACAGCAACATCACCGTGTCTTCCCTTGGCTCCAAGCTCAGCCCTGTGGATATGTTGCCGTCTTGTATCCATTTCGCGAAGGGGTTTGATAGGTTTCTCCACACCGCCGGACTGAATGATTTGGGCCTGCATCGCGATCGTATGATGTGTAAAAAGCTGCGGAATGGTCAGCTGAGTCTTCAGTAAATGGTGGATTCTGCTTTGCAGTCGCACGATAGACAACGAGTTGCCACCTGCTTCAAAAAAACTGTCCTCCACACTAACGGCAGGCACGGACAGCAACTTCTTCCAGATATCCGCCAGTTGTTCCTCCAACTCATTACGTGGTGCCACATATGCACGAGTATGGGCTACTCCAATCCGTTGCAAAGGCAGCGCCTTTTTATCCACCTTGCCATTTGCCGTGACAGGCATGGACTCCAGACAAACTACATGTGCCGGAACCATATAGTCCGGTACATATTGCTTCAGGTACAATTGGATGTCATTGGTTCCTAACGGAGATTCTTTCGAGGTCTTCAGCCTCTTCAATGTATAAAAGGCTGCAAGTTCCTCGGTGTGCTCCCCTGATCCATGCGGGATGACCACCGCTTCTTTGATAGACGGATGACTTCTGAGAAGAGACTCAATCTCTCCCAGTTCCACACGCATTCCTCGGATTTTAACCTGATCATCCGATCTGCCGATAAATTCCAGATTATCGTCTGGCAACCATCTCACCAGATCGCCTGTTTTATACATCCGATCTGTTTGGGTTCCAAACGGGTTCGGCACAAAGCGTTCGTCCGTCAAGCGTGGATTGTATAAGTATCCTCGCGCCAATCCAGCTCCAGCGATGAACAGCTCTCCAGTCGCCCCAAAGGGCAGCAAGCGTTGCCGTGGATCTAGAACATACACCTGATAATTTAATAGCGGCTTGCCTATCGGTAGAGTTGCCCGTTGCTCTACAGGTTGGCATTCATACAAAGTCGTATTAATAGCCGCTTCTGTCGGGCCGTAAATGTTAAACAGCTTGTCTATGTTCAGCTTATCGCGTAATTGCTGTGCCAGTTGCCCGCTACAAACCTCACCTGCCATGATGATAAAAGCAAAGGGATGCTCAATATCCGGTGCCTGCTCCAACAGCACTTCCATTAGTGAAGGTACGGTATTTAACACATTAATCCGTTCCTTCCGTACCAATCCCCAAAAGGCGCTTGGATCTGTCTTGGCTTCTTTCGGAACCAGATACAATGTTCCTCCGGTAGCTAAAGGCAAAAAAATCTGCTGCACAGAAGGATCGAATGTGAATGGAGCCATCAAAACATGCCTCAACCGTTCATGGAAATCATAGCTGCGTTTCAGCCCAGCCAATTGATTAACAATATGTCGATGCTCTATCATCACGCCTTTGGGCGTTCCAGTCGAGCCTGATGTATATATGACATACGCCATATGATCAGGTCTGCCTTGAACTGGCAGATTGGACGTCTCGCCTGTATAGAAGGCGGGATTGGACAGATCAAGCACTGTTCCTTGAAAAGGATGGGCATCCACATACTGTGGCGGTGAGATCAGCAACTCCATCCGACTATCCGTAAAAAGCTGCTGTACCCGCTCTGCTGGAAACGCCGGATCTATCGGACAATACGCCCCTCCTGCCTTTAGTACCGCCAGGATTGCCACGATAATCTCCACCGTCGGCTCAGTCATGATGCCGACAATATCATCTGGACCCACTCCATGACGTTGTAAAGCACGGGCAAGTTGATTGGCTCTTGCATTTAGCTCTCTGTAACTAATGCAATATTCTGCTTCGACTACAGCAGCTTGCTCAGGCGTTTGTACCACCTGTTCTTCGAACAACTGATGCAGCATATTCACATCCGTCAGTTCTACAGCCGTCTGATTTAAGCCCTTTACTAGAAGCTCTCGTTGCTGTGGAGCCAGCATTTCTGCCGCATCATCCTCCAGAGAAACCGCCGATTTCTCAGGCCACTGTTCCAGAACATACAGCAAGTTGGCAGCAAAGGATTCGAGTAGGGACAACGAGTACACCTCAGGTCGATAAACGAGTTGCAGTATCCGACCTTCTTCTTCGTTCGGTACAAGCTTGACCATCAGATCGAATCGATCCAGGTCATCGACCGCCGTTTGTAATCCCTCATCGACACATGCCAGTTGCCACAGTTCTTGCAGCTCTCTTCCATGAAGAGATGTCCACTTGTCATAGAGAAGGGACAAAGAATCAGCCTGATGATTCAATGTTCGGGAAAACTCGACCTTCATGTCTTCGTTAAGTTCACGCCACGTTCGACTTCCTTGAACCCGAGGCTTGAGAAAAAGTAGATTTCCTGGCTTGGGTTGGGCCTGTACAAGCGTCGTCGTGCCAATACATATATCTTCTGACTGCGAATAGCGATGAAGAAGCCCTGACAGCGCCGTCAGGAACAAAATAAAACGTCCCAGCTCCGAGCCTTTCGACATTTGATCCAGTTGGCGGATTGTCTCCCTGGGAATAACCCGTTCTAACGTTTCCCTGCGTGCTCCCGGTTGATAGTTAGACTTGCTTTTGCTTACAGGCAATAATTCCCGCGGCAGATCTTGAGACCATTTTTTCATCCAATATTCTTCAATGATCCGGTCTTTCAGATGCGTACTCTTGTCCATACACACTCCCCTCTCTGTCAACCGTTCCCGGCCTTCATGAGCTGACGAATCCACATAATCTTTAATTGGTGGACTACTTGATTAATTCACTATTCAAAATACTCAGTCTCTCCTCAAAAGGAGGATGCACGTGCTTCAATTCTTTCTCCCATTCCGCCTTGCAGCTGCAATCCAGATGCTCCAGAACGCTTGGATCAAGAGTGTGATTATACTCCTTCAACGCCTCCATCACTCGATCACTGCATTGCGGGCAATTGTAAGGCACCCCGACAGGAGAAGGATAAAATTGGAACAATCCGACGATGATCTTCCCCAAATGCGCCGTCCGTTTTACCACCTCAACGATGCTCCAGAGCCATGCCGGTTTATAGGCCTCTTGATCACTTAAATACTGCACCAGTGTATAATCCTGTACGGTACAGCTTTCCAGTGAAACAGTCGTCGTACCGATCTCAAAAGCATGTTCAATCGTTTGTACGGCATGCTCGATAGCCTCTTGTTCCGTAATAAAAGGCGGCTTCAGCAACACATAGCTGCGTAAATTTAGCTCCTGAGTCACCAAGCGGGCGGCCTTGTCAAATTGTTTTAATGAAAAGCCCTTGTTTATGCATACATACCGCAAAAAATCATCAATCATTTCAAGTCCCATGGCGACTTCCACATGCTTATCCGGTAAAAGGCGCTTAATTTCCGCCATATTTTCCTGCGTTACAAACTCGGGTCTGGTTTCAATAACCAGCATTTTGATTTCGGGCTTTTCCCCAACCATGCGTATGATCTCCCACAATGCTTCAGCTGGAACTTCATTGTCGTTGAGAATGGAGCCGTTATTATACAGATTGAGTAAAGGATATTTGGTAAAATCAATCCGATTGAACTCCTTCCGAAATTGCTCCAAATAATAATGGGCGGATAGAGGGCCGTCTTTGCGCGTTTGCTTGGCTAAATGACCGCACATGGTGCAGCCGTTTCCATTTTTCAGAGCCCACTCGCATCCGTTCGACATTAAATACATGACTGCGCGTTGGTAGTTTTTCCCTTGAAAGTTTTCCTCACGAATATCCGTTTCTGTCGCTACTTTGTCCAAATGATACTGTTCATCCGGAATTTTGGCGTGAATTTCCTTCATTAAATTAGCAATGAGTCGGTAATAGTGGGCAGTTTCCTTCGTAGTCATCCATTGATAGGAATCCATTTGTTCCCAGTCCTTCGGCTTTCTCATCTTCATACACCCCTTTTCAAAGTATCCGGGCTATAATCAAATTCAATCGCCCAGACCTCTTGCAGTCCCTTTTCCATCTCCGTCAAGGAGTGAATATCCTGAATAGCACAATCTCTTTCTGTAACCATCAGCCTGAGTAAAGCGACATAACGTTCACATAAGAGTTCTATTGTCGATGTTTCATATGTTGAAGGCTGATACAACATTTGGATGGCTGTTTGCTCCATTTGATGAATACTCACTAGAAGTGAATAATCCGTTACGCTATGCCCGGCAAAGGATTCCAAGGTCAATTCACTTTGTCGATTGATCTCCAGCGGATAATTTTCAATCACGAGCAATGTATCAAATAGAGGCTCTGTGCTTCTGAAATTTCCGTAGGTTTGTATATCCACAAGCGGTGTTGTTTCGTAAGGCTGCCTCGCTATACTCGCTTGCTGAACATCGAGCAGCGCTTGTTGCAGCGTATCGCTATTCCCAGACTGCAACCGCATAGGAACCGTGTTCATCAGAAGACCTACCATTCGTTCAATTCCAGGCAAGCTGCTGGAGCGGCCAGATACTGTTGTGCCGAAAAGCACGTCTTGCCGACCGCTAACCTTTTGCAGCAGAACGCCCCAAGCCGCTGTAAAAAGGGTACCTATCGTTACCGATTCTTCCTTCGCGACAGTTTCCAGCTCATTCACCAGATCTGGCGGCAATATATACGATTCGCAAGCCGTATCGCTTATTTTTGGGGCAGAAGTGGTATCAAGCAGGTACAGGGGCTGAGCTTCATATCCAGCCAGATAAGCTTGCCAAAATGCCTTCCTTCCGCTCTTATCCTGCTTTCCAAGCCATTTCACGTACTCTCGGAAATGCGGCTTGCTTATCTGTTCCGGTTCTCGGCCTGCACGCAGCGTATGATATGCGCGGATAAACTCACCCAGCACAATGCCATTACTCCAGCCATCCATCACGATATGATGGTTGCTGACCATCATGATATGACGATCATTCATTAGCCTAAACACTGTAATCCGCAGTAGTGGACCCTCGGACAGGTCAAATCCTACAGCACGGTCCGCTGCGCGCAGTTCCTGTATTATCGTCTCTTGCTCCATCTCCTCCATTTCTGTGAGGTCATGGAAAGCGAAAGATAGTACGCGTCCTTTTAAGATAATCTGAACCGGGTTCTGGATCTTTTCCCAGCGAAATACGCTTCTCAGCACCTCATGCTGTTGAACCGTCCATTTCCACGCCTCACAGCAGACAGACAGATCAAGCTGGCCACGTAGCGTGTAGCTGTATTGTTCAAAATAAGCTCCTGTGTCCTTGTCCCGCAAATAGTGGTAGAGCATCCCTTCCTGCATGGGAGTCAAACCAATAACATCCTCCACACGTGTTTTGTTCAATGGACGGTGGCTCATGGTTGTTCCCCCTTACATTTGAATGATAGTGCCAATCCCATATGCGAATAGTCCCTCTTGCGGGTGACGGATAAACGGTTCTCGACAGCCTGTTGGGTCTACAAATTCCTGAAAGGACGGATAACTTTGTTTCACTTCGTCCCAAAAAACGCCAACATCGTAACCTCTTCCCCACGTCTCAGGTCGCATGCTGATATCATGAAAAGCAATCATGCCGCCCGGTGCCACCAGTTCTTGATACATGCGGAAATCCGAACTCACACCACCGTAGGAATGATCTCCATCAATAAATAGAAGGTCAATCTGGCGATTTCCCAGAACCTTTTTTAAATCCTGTTTGGTCGAGCAGTGAAATGAACGATCGCGAATAAAAGAAAACTGCTGTTTCGCGCTGCCGAAACTGGAGTAAAGCTGCACCTCATTGTCATCCTGACCACCTCCATACGGTCCACCCGGATAATCAATACTGACGAGCAGGGCTTCCGGGTCGGCCAGTTGGCTCAAGCAATAAAATACGCCGCCGCTGGCTGTCCCGATCTCAACGACTGTTTTAGGCTTTTGGCGCTTCACGACCTCCAGAAAACGACGCAGCTCATAGGGATTCTGAATGGCTGGAAAAACAGGTACATGCTCAGCGACCTGCTCCAAAATAGCTCTTAACCGGATAGATTGCGGACTGGTTACGTCCTCTTTAAGATTTTCCGGGGAGAGAAGTTCAAACAACTCGGGCACGATAACCTTAGCCAAGAGTCCTTCTACATCAGGCTCATCTTCCCCGTCCACTAACCAGGCTTCCGGCAACTTAGGAAGCTTGTCCTCTGGATTCTCTCCTTTTTCAATGGCTGCTTTGAAGTGACTCGCCTGCTCCCGTGTTAGCTTCACATACCCAGGCTTCCACGCATGGATGAGCAGAAAATCACCTTTCACCTTGATATGATCCAAGCCAAACTTGTGCACCCATGGCAGATCGTTGTATCGCTTTTGCAAATAATAATTTAAGGGGCCTGTCGGAAGAATTCGTAAATGGTCCAATCTGTTACTCATGCTCTCACCTCGTCCTCGTTGAAATCCATTCCGACATTACGCAAAAATGAGCCGGTATGGGAATGCACACAGGCTGCAACCTGCTCAGGGGTTCCAGCCACCACCAGCTGTCCACCTCTGGTCCCTCCCTCGGGACCAAGATCCAACACATAATCTGCCGTTTTGATCAAATGCAGATTATGTTCAATGATGAGGACGGTATTACCCTCATCTACGAGCTGTTGAAGGATGGTTAGCAGACGCTGGATATCGTCAGGATGCAAGCCTGTGGTCGGTTCATCCAAGATGTATAACTGGCTGCGCCCCTTTTTTAACTGACCTAGCTCCTCCACCAGCTTAATACGCTGGGCTTCCCCGCCAGATAATGTCGTTGCAGACTGACCCAGCTTCATATAACCAAGACCCAGTTGGTTCATAAGCTTCAGCTTGCTGTAAATAACAGGCTGGTCAGCAAAGAAAACTGCAGCTTCTTCAATACTCATCTCCAATACATCCGCAATATTCTTCTCTTGATATGTAATGGCCAGTATATCTTCGCTGTAGCGTCTGCCCCGGCACGTCTCGCACATCATTTCAACGTCAGACATAAACTGCATTTCAGTGACGATCACCCCGAGTCCTGAACAAACTTCACAGCGTCCACCCGGTGAATTGAAGCTAAGATGTGCATCCTTCCGTTGCAGCTGTCTGGCTCTTTCAGTCCTGGCAAACAACTTACGGATAGCGTCAAACACCCCCACATAGGTAGCCGGAGTGGATCGCGATGTTCGTCCAATTGGCTTCTGATCGATACAAATCACCTGATCAATCGACGCTTCTCCTTTCATCTCTACATCGTGCTTCAGATATGCAGGCTTACCATCCAGAAGAGCACGCAATTTTTCATATATAACGTTATGAACCAGCGTGGTTTTCCCTGATCCGGATACCCCTGTGACACAAACCAAGCAACCGAGCGGTATGCGTATGTTCAGGTTCTGTAGATTATTTTCCCTCGCTCCCAGCACCTCCAGATAATTCCCGTCACGAGCCTTTCTCCGCCTTGAGGGCAATGGAATACCTCGCCGGCCGGCCAAATATTGTCCCGTCAAAGAATTGGGATTGCTCATGACTTGTTCCACCGTCCCCTGTGCCACAATTTCACCACCGAGCGCTCCTGCACCAGGTCCAATATCCACAAGATAATCCGCTTGGGCCATAATCTCTTCATCATGTTCGACGACCAAGATGGTGTTTCCCAAATCCCGTAGCCTGTGAAGCATGGCTATCATTTTGCCGGTATCCTTCGGGTGCAATCCGACACTGGGTTCATCCAAAATGTAGATCATCCCCATCAGTCCTGAACTTAGTTGAGTGGTCAAGCGTACGCGCTGCGATTCACCACCCGAGAGCATCGTCACCGGACGGTTCAGACTCAAGTAGTCCAGTCCCATGTCGAGCAGCAATGCCAGACGAGTCTTCATTTCCTGTAAAATAGGCTGTGCCACAGCCGCAAGACTCTGGAAAAATCGGGGGGCCGCTCGCAGTAGTTCATCGCAGTATGCATGCAGCTCAACTAACGGCATATTCGAAAAATCACGGATTGTTTGATCCCCTACACGATACAGAAGACGTTCTGCCTTCAAACGGGCTCCTCCGCAGCTCGGACATACTTGTTCTCTCATGACTTCCTTATCTTCCGCTTTCATGGCGCTCATTTCGTCCTTGGCATTAGCGTTGAAGCGCTCATAAATGAGATTCACAATGCCCGCAAATTTTTCATGCATTGACTTGCCACCTGTAGCAGGATTCTCAATGGCAATCTTTTCCCCTTGAGTACCGTATAGCACAGCGTATAACGCCTCATTCGGCAGATCCTTTACCGCCGTATTCAGGTCAAAATGATACCGGGTCGCCAGTCCCTCTAAAATTTTTCGATTTTTATGAAATTTCTCTTTCTCGCATTGCCAGCCAAGCAGGTGGATCGCTCCTTCGGCCACACTTTTGGATCGATCAGGAATCACACGTTCGAGATTCACTTCATAATGTGTGCCAAGTCCTGTACATGTCGGACAAGCACCCAGAGGACTATTGGATGAAAAAGCTCCTGCCGAGATTTCACTGACCATCATTCCGCAACGGCAACACCCGGAGTTTGGAGTACATGCAGATCGTTTATCGACCATAGGTCGAATTTGCATCCATCCGTCTCCCACATCCAGCGCCTTGTCTACCAAAACTTGAATATCTTTGACTTGCTCCACGGAATTTGAAATCGTCACTCGACCAACCAGTACCTCCAGCCGGTTGTACTCTTTTCCTAGGTGTACTACCTGTGGAGACATGCTGGAGAACAAAACTTCTGCTTGCTGTACATCCAGCAATTTTTGGTTCCAATTTAACTGGGTATAGCCCTTTTTTCGTATTTCCTTCAGCAACGCTACAGGCCCGCCATGTGGCATGGAAAGAATTGGCGCATATACATCAATAGATGTATCAGATGGATATTGGAGTACCTGCTCTGTGATTTTCTTTCTGTTCTGAACAGGCAATGCTTCCCGGCAATAGGGACAAACGGCCTGACTTGTTCGAGAAAACAATAACCGCACATAAGAAGAAAGCTCGGTCAATGTTCCCACAGTAGACCTTGGGTTCCGGGACAACGTCTTTTGCTCCATCGCAATTGCTGGAGACAGCCCTTCGATCAAGTCCACATCCGCATCTTCCGTTTTTCGCAAGCCCATTCGCTCATATGCGGACAGCGACTCCATTAAGCGTCGCCGTCCTTCTGCATATAGTGTATTGAACACTAGTGACGATTTCCCTGAGCCGCTTACTCCCGTGAAGACGACCAATTGATCCCGCGGAATCCGCATAGAGATATTTTTCAGGTTATGCTGTCTAGCGCCTTTGACAACAATGTAGTTTTGCATGTTTAAGCCCACACTTTTTTATAAATTTGAATGGATTGGTTATGAGCCACTGACTTCAGCACTCAGTACTTCCAGTTCCTTCATCTGTCCCATTTCCATCTTCAACAGGCGGTCTGCGGTATGAAAATAATGGTCATCATGCGTGATGGCGAAAACAATTTTGCCTGCCGCCTTCATTTCAGGCAGAAGTGTATGGTAAAAGAACTTTCGGAACTCTGGATCTTGATCCGCAGCCCATTCGTCAAACAAATATACAGGTCGATTCTCCAGATAACAGATCAACAGCGCAAGCCGCTTCCGCTGGCCGCCAGATAGCTTGAGCGTGCTAAAATATCCATCCTTAACCGTTACTTTATCCTCCAATCCCAGCCTTTTCAGATAACGCTCAATGTCAGATTGCTTTTCCTTATAATCAATGTCGTACAAACGCTCAAACAAATGGAAATCAGAGAACACGGTGGAGAAATACTCGCCCGAGGTACGTGGGTCAATGGCTTCTCCATTGATCGTGATGTATCCCGTTTGTGGCGGGTAAAGAGCGGTCATTAGCTTGGCAAGCGTTGTTTTACCACTGCCGTTGCCGCCTGTAATAAAAATGATCTGTCCTTTAGCGGCCTCCAGCGTAATAGGTCCAACCACAAAGCTGGACTCTCCAGTCACGTTGCTGTACTCAAAGCTAAGATTGTGAAAACCAATGCGTTCCACAGCAACCTCTTCATCCACCACACTCGCAGTATCATGTACTTCTCCACTGTCATTAGTTGGCATTTCCGCAATAAAGGTTTTAATTCTTCGCCATGAGGTCCGAATCTGGAACAACTCCGGCACAGCCTGCAACAACCCGTTGATCGGTCCAATCAAATATAGAAACACGACAACAAATTGAATTAATGTGTAATCCTTTATGTTCGGGAAAATCGTCGGGAACACAAAGGTTACTACACCTAAAATTAAAATCAGCAGCGTTTCGCCCAGCACCAGCGCATTGGTAAATTTAATACGGGACACCGAGCGTTTTTGCCGATACTGTTCACAGCTATCCTGAAAATCGCTCCCGAACTCCGCCTTTTTGCGACCATGCATACTAAGCTCTTTAAAGCCTTTGAGCATGTGATCGATAAACCCCAAATATACGTTTTGGGTATCCCTCGCCTCTTCCCAATAACGGTTAGCCGTACCGCTGACAAGGCTATAAAATGCGGCAATCACCGCAATCACGACCAGCGAGAGAATTGTTCCCCAAAACGAAATCGTACCGAGATAAACAAAGCAGCAGATGACAGTCAGCAAGCTGGTTGCGAACCCGACCGCCACATTAGCCGAGAAGCCGACCATCTCCGTATCATTATTTAAAGTGGCTAAAATTTTGCCATTGTCCATGCGTTCTAATTTGTCATAAGAGCTGTGCAGCACTCGTTGAATGAGTTCCATCCGTTTTCGATAAATCATGTTATAGGTGATCTTCACTAATTTGGTTTCAATCAGCTTGCGGCCGAAAATATATACTGCCAACGCCAGCCCGAAATAATACAGCAGGTATTTGAGCGGAATCTCGCTGCCAATCGAGAAATTGACGATAAAAATGACAAAGGCATTCGCCGCACCGCTCAGCAAGCTCATCATCACCAATAAAGGAAGCGAACGTCTAGTTTCATCTGCGTTAGGGAAAAGCGTACCCAGCACCAAGTAGACAAAGCTCAAGAGCAATCCTAGGCCCAAGGCCCCAATCGCAAACGGAAAGCTAAACGGAGACCAGACAATCGCGGTTGTCCAGGAAACCCCTTGCATCGCAGTAGGAACCAGATAAACTCCATACAAAAACGGTGTACTGCAAAGTAAAAACACCAGCCATGTGAGCAGCTTTTTTGGATTCAAAGACTTATAAACACGTTGTTTGCGGATGATGTCCCGAACAACTGTAATTAGCAGAACTCCTACAGCCAGCACATAACATGCCAGCATAATCGTAATGACGGACCATGCATTATCTGTTTTCTGATCCGGCTCATACGGAGACACAGGTTGACGATCTCGTAAAATATCCATCAGGCCGTGACCCGTAATATACGTTAAAGTGGTACCGTTATTCGCCATAATCCCTACAGCGAGCTGATCTTGAGGGCGAAAAACCATATATGCAGAAAAATTCGGATTTAATCCAGCCTTCGACACCTCTCCATTTCCGCTTTGATAATCAGCCCAGCCCATAGCATAAGACGACATATCAAACTTGCTGGGAGCCACAGTGCGGTCAGGCGCATGCGTTTCCATAATTAATGGAGTCATGGGAGATTTCAGGCTACCCAGTTGATATTTGAGCCAGGTAGCGAGGTCATTACCGTCCATCATGATATAACCAGCAGGACGATTTCCCCTAAAGACAGGGGATTGATATTCACGTGCTTGAAAAAAGCCGTTCTTGTAGCCTGTTGCCAGTGTGGGTGCGGCTTCTGTGGGGTAAAGAGTGGTCTTATGCAGACCCAATGGCTGAAAAATATGGGCCTTCATATAATCTTCGTAAGGCTGCCCTGTGACCTTTTGAATGACAGCCCCCACGATGGCATAGTTAATGGTGGCATATTCAAAGCGTTCGCCAGGACGGTTATGTAATTCTAAGCCATTCACATTCCTAACAACCTGTTCGAGTGAATCGACGCGGTTGGAGATCGGAATGTCGGTAATCGTATACCATGGAATGCCGCTGGAGTGGTGTAGCAACTGTCGCAGTGTAATCTCGACATTTTGGTGTTTGTACTTGGCTTGGAACCATGGAAAATACTTCGAAACAGGATCATCCAGCTTCAACAAACCCTGCTGCTGTAGCTGCAGTACGGCAAGTGCTGTGAATCCCTTAGAACAAGAGGCAATTTCAAAGCTTGTCTCAGGTGTAACAGGAGCTTGCTTGTCCACATTTGCATACCCAAAACTTTTGAGGTAAGCCGTTTCTTTTCCCCGAACCACCACTACTGTCATTCCGGGGATATGACCTTCCTGCATTTTCTCATGAATAAATGCTTCTAGACGTTGAGTCGTGGCTTGATCCAAACCTGCTGCGGCTTCCGCGTGATTGGGCAGAATACATGCCGCCACTAAAGCGAAAATCAGAATAACCGCTGCCATTTTTCTCATGATCATCTTTTTACATTCCATAATCGCTCCAGCTTTCTTTGTAATATGTAATCAAAGCATTCTTGACCAATATATGTAAGACTAATTATCTAGTAATTATATAAAAACACTAGGATAAATAGTATTCAAAACGAAGCATTCAATATGGCGTATAAATATGCGTAATTTTATATTTATTTTATGGATATTTAAGCAATTTATAATGAATATATATTAAATAGGAATGGGTTTATGTGACGAAAAATCGGGAGATTACCAGGTATTGATCTTAATTCGGAGAGTCAATTGCCAGAAATACGTAATAAACTAATAATTATCAATTTAATTGAATTTGTATTAACACCTTAACATTTCATCCCGTTCGGATGTAGTGAGTTAATTCACACTTTTTCGAAATTCCCTAGTAAACCTACAAAAACCTTTTAAAGGGAACTCGTATGTTTAAATTGGTATACAATTGTCGAAAATCCGTTTTATTTTCCTCATAAAAATACATTTTTTCTGCTTGATTGTTTTTATTTGGTCGGATAGCATCATTTTTATGTAGACTCTACGTTTTTCAAAATCTGCATGTATAAGGAGGCTAATGTATGTTCTATGCATTAACGCATGCTCAAAAAAGAATTTGGTATAACGAAAAAATACATGGCACGACGGCCATGCATAATCTGACCGGACTAGTACGCATTCAAAAGGAACTCGAGCTTGATGCACTGGAGAATGCGATTCAGCTCTTCATTTCCAAAACTGAAGGCCTCCGTATCCGGATCGAAGAGCAAGATGGAGAACCCGTACAATACGTTAAGCCCTATGAAAAGGAGAATATCGAATATCTTGATTTTAGTCATGAGACTGATCCTTTACAGCATTTTGAACAATGGCTGAAGGTCGTGAGCGGACAAGCGATGCCTCTGTTGAACTCCAAACTATATTCTTTTGTTATCTTTCGGCTGGGACCTGATGATGTTGGTTATTTGGGTAAATTTCATCATATTATTGCAGACGGTTGGGCTTTACATATCGTGTCGGAACGAATTTCGCACTATTATACTCTACTAGTCAACCACCGTCCTCTCCCTGCTGATGAAGAATATTCCTACATACCTATCATTGATCAAGAACAAGCCTATCTAGCATCTGAACGTTTTATCAAAAATAAAATGTTCTGGAATGAAAAGTTTCAAACCTTACCTAATATGATACCCATCAACAAAAGTAAAGATATTTCGGCCGTTCGCTCATCCTTTGCCATCGATAGCGAAACCTCTCGCATCATCCAGAATTTTATCCAAAGCTCCAAGCTTTCTGTAAATGTGTTATTCGTATCCGCCCTTCTGCTTTACATCTACCGAACGACTCAAGAAACCGATGTAGTCATCGGGACACCTGTCCTGAACAGATCAGGAAAAAAACAAAAAAATACGTTTGGCATGTTCACCAGCACAATGCCGTTTCGTATCCAAGTGGATGAAGCTTTAGATGCCTACTCCTGGATGAAGCAGGTGGGAACAGAGCTAATGAATTTTTACTTTCATCAAAAATATCCGTATGATCTTCTGGCTGGTGATTTGGAGCTTGCCCAAAAAGGATATAACGGTCTGTTTGATATGTGTGTTAATTATTACAATATGAAATTTAGTCCCCAATTTGATGGATGCCCCTATGAAGTTCAGGAAGTATTCAGTGGTTATCAGCCTTATGCCCTGCAGCTGGTTATACGTGATTGGGAGGGGAGCGGAAAAATTACGCTGGATTTTGACTATAGAGTGAAGGCTTTCAGCGAGATGCAGATTGCCAAAATGTTTGAGCATCTCATGCATATGATTCGCGAGATGATCGAGCAGCCATACACTCCGATTGCGGAAATTGAAATGCTGTCTACGCAGGAACACAATGAGCTAATCTATGAGCTGAATCAAACTCACTCCCCCTATCCTTCGTCCCTAACCATTACTCAGTTATTTGAACAGCAGGTCGTTGAAAAAGCTAATGAAATTGTCTGTTACTTTGAAGAGCAAACGTTAACCTATCGTGAGTTAAACGAACGAGCTAACCAACTGGCGAGGTTTTTAAAAAGTAGGGGGATTGGCCAAGAGAGTATCGTCGGAATCATGGCGGGGCATTCGTTTGAACTTATCATTTCGATCTTAGCTGTATTGAAATCAGGCGGGGCCTACCTGCCGATAGATCCACACTATCCAGCTGACCGTGTTAGCTTTATGCTAGAGGATTCCGGGGCTGCCTTGCTGCTCACCGACGCACCATTGGATGATGATATCTCTTTTTCCAAAGAAGCCTATCGTATGGATGATGCATCCCTGTATGATGGCGAAGACTCCAATTTGGAGTCGCAAACCGGACCGGACCAGCTCGCTTATGTCATTTATACCTCTGGTTCAACAGGCAAGCCTAAAGGAGTTGCAGTCCACCACAAGGGACTTGTTAATTATATATGGTGGGCAAGTAAAACCTACTTTTCCGCCGCACGTGAGGTCTTTGCCTGTTATTCGTCAATAGCCTTTGACTTGACCGTCACTTCCATATTCACCCCATTAATCAGCGGTCATGCCATGAGCCTCTACAGGGATGACGATTACAGCGAGTTTGTATTGTTTCGCATTCTGAAAGACCAGCGTACAACCATTGTGAAGCTTACTCCCGCCCATTTGTCCCTTCTCCAAGAGTCGGATATTCGTACATCGAACGTCCGCAAATTCATTGTAGGTGGAGAAGATTTCAAAGTCAGTCTTGCCCGGAACGTTTATGACATATTTGGTGGCAATGTTACTCTGTACAATGAGTACGGACCGACAGAAACTGTTGTAGGCTGCATGATCCATATTTATGATGCGAACCGAGATATCCGAAGATCCGTTCCTATCGGCGTACCTTCTGATAACGTGGCTATATATGTGCTGGATGCGTACTTAAAACCTGTTCCTGTACAGGTAAAAGGAGAAATTTACATTTCCGGTCCTGGAGTGGCAAGAGGATATTTGAATAGACCGGAACTCACAAAAGAAAGATTTCTCGATAATCCTTTTGTTCCAGGAGAACGAATGTATAAAACCGGAGACTTGGGAATACGGCTGGAAAATGGCCTGATTGAATACCTTGGCCGGAAAGATCACCAAGTCAAAATCAAAGGCTTTCGTATCGAACTGGGTGAAATTGAGGGTGCGCTATCCTCATATCAAGGTATCCAGCACGTTGTTGTGAATGTAGGGGAATCGGACGAAGACAATAGCCAGCCTATTTTGTACGCCTACTATGTATCAGATGCTGCTGTCTCTCCCGAGCTTCTCAAGCATTATTTACATGCTTGTCTTCCCCATTATATGGTGCCAAGCCATATAATTCGGCTGGATACCGTTCCACTTACGTCAAACGGTAAGGTCGACAAGCGGAAACTTCCTGTACCAGACCTGTCCTCTGGATTAACAAGCATGTATGAAGAAGCTCATAATGAGGTTGAAAATATTCTCGTGCAGGTTTGGGAAGAGCTATTCCAGATGGCTAACATAGGTATCCATGATAATTTCTTTGCACTGGGCGGAGACTCTATTAAGGCAATCCAAATGACATCCAAATTAAATAACTATGATCTGGAGATAGGCGTACAGGATATTTTAGCGCATCCCAATATCGCGGAGCTTGCTCATTATACACGTCCAAAGCGCCAGCTATACGATTCAGCTCCAGCCAGCGGAGAAATTCTGCCCACTCCTATCTCCAGTTGGTTTATGGCGCAGACATTTCACAATCCTCATCACTATAATCAATCGATCATGCTTCTGCTGAAAAACGAAATGGATCGTTCCGCTTTGGAAAAGGCCTTTCAGAAGGTGATCGAGCATCACGATGCTTTAAGGATGAGCATGGAGCCTGATGGCAAGTTATTTTATAATCCAGAACTCGCCATCGTCTCGTTCAAGCTGGATTGTTACGATATGATGCTTATTTCAGCCGAGGCACGGCAACATGAATTCAATAACCTGGTGCATAACCTGCAATCCGGTTTCGATCTGTCCCACCGTCTTCCTATCCGCGCAGCTCTATTCGATCACGGACAGGAAACTCGGGAACTGTTCATCACTGCCCATCATCTGGTTGTAGACGGAGTTTCCTGGAGAATTATATTGGAGGATTTATTGAATGCATACCATGCTATAAAAGAAGGTGAGGAGGTAAATTTCCCAAGAAAAACGGCCTCAGTTCAAGCCTTTGCTCAAGAACTCCATCACTATTCCACGACTGCGGATCTACGGAAAGAGCTAGAGTTTTGGCGCGAAATGGAGGGTGGAGTCCGCTATTTTCCAGCATCTATCACAAGCCTACCAACCGCTACCGTAAACTATGCTTCATGCGCTGTGGTTGAAGAACATCTGTCTCCTGTCCAAACGCACAAACTGCTCCATGAGATGTCTCAGGCTTACCATACCGAACCTGTAGATTTACTGCTGGCTGCCTTGGCGTTAAGTGTAAAGGAATGGACCGGATTGGACGATTTCACTTATGAGGTTGAGCATCACGGAAGGAGTCTAGATCACATAGATGTATCCAGAACGGTTGGCTGGTTTACTGCGTTATATCCCTTACGTATTCAAATGCCGGGCACAGAAATAGGCAATGTCATTGCACATGTCAAGGAACTGCGCAGACGTGTTCCCCATCAGGGTATAGGTTATGGCATCCTAAAATATATGCTAGGGGCTATTGAAAAGCATACAGACATTCGTCCTATACGCTTCAATTATCTGGGACAATTCGATCACGAAAGTCAAAGTTCAGACTATGTATATAGGCATACTATAGACAATCAAAATGTAGATAACATCAATCATCTAACGACCGCCATCGAAGTTAACTGCCTGGTTGTTAACGACCAATTGGTGATCGATATGATGTACAGCACAGAAATGTTTGAAGAGGAAAGTATAACTGAATTTATGCATATGTATGTCCAAGCAATCATTCGGATCATTGATTTTACCGTTCGTCAGCAGAATGTTCATTTCACTCCTTCGGACTTTGAAACCGCTCAGATTAGTCAGGAGGATATTGAATTACTTTTCGAGTAAAGATGCATTTTCCATTTACCTTTTTTTGGGATTCAGCCTATTCAGAGGTCCTAAAAAACATCACTTAACCATAAGGGCAGGCGGCTGCATTTAACCGCCTGTCTATTTAGGCTTCGCTCGTAGTTTCTTTACTCATTTCATATAAAAGTGGGATGGGCAGTGTATAAGTTCTTTCGAAGATCATTTGGCTTTTTTAAACACACCCAGACGGTTCAACACGACCAGTAAGCGATAAAAATCATAACTGCTTGGC
Organism: Paenibacillus sp. JJ1683; assembly: GCF_053006485.1. Lineage (NCBI taxonomy): Bacteria > Bacillati > Bacillota > Bacilli > Caryophanales > Paenibacillaceae > Paenibacillus > Paenibacillus sp. JJ1683. The sequence goes on along the minus strand of NZ_CM129820.1, from coordinate 1,329,237 downwards.
AGTTTCGCATCCACAATTGGGCTTGCCGGATTAACTGCAACGGCGGCAGCCACCGCTTCCTTGGCCCAGACCGGTACAGGCATAGCCTGACGCGCCTCCAGTTCGGCTACTCGCTGATCCACCTTTTTAATATAAGCACTCTGTTCATTAATTGTTTGCTTGAGCACATCTTTGCTATTTTCAAGAGCGGCTACCTGCTGCTGCAGGGCCTTAAATGCGGCTTTTTCCTCTGCTGTCATCGGCTCATCCCCCTCTTCTCCTGCAAATGCTTGGCGTAGCTCGGGCTCTGTTCCGGCATATACATTCAGATCCACAGGTCCTGGAATGCCTTCAACCCGTCCACTATCACTATATTGCCAGAAGTCCCAGCGCTTCCATGCTGTGGTATCATTAGGCACTTGTGTACTATAACGCGCAATCCACAGTTTATAACTACCCAGTGTAGCTTTAAAATTGGCAGCAAAAGCATTCCCTGTATATACCATCGGCTTACGGCCGCTGACTCGCTCAAATTCCGTCAAAAATGCCAGCGCTACCTCATGAATCGCAGCCGAACTAAGCTTTCCTGGATTGTTTTCATAATCCATCACCGCTGGCAAGTCCAGCGCTTTCGCACCACCCACCTGATCCAGCACCTCGGCGAAATGTCTGGCTTCCGCTTTGGCTGCGTTTACACTGGTCGCATCTACAAAATGGTACGCTCCCAGTAGAATTCCGGCTGCCTTGATCCCTTTTGCATTCGTGATAAATGTTGGATCAACGTAACGCTGTCCTTGACTTGCTTTAATAAATGCAAACGATTTACCATCTGCTCGTACGCGTTTCCAATCAATCTTTCCCTGATATCGGGACACGTCAATGCCTTCGGCAGCGTTGGGGCTACGATTTTGCATAAGGCGTTCCCTCCTTGTCATTCATAATGTTGTAGCACTCTGACTCTGTTATCCATATGCTTGGACCAAGGAAACGGTCTGGGCTTTTCCATTTTTACGCCGAAAAAGGGCGAAAAGGTAGTCTTCCTTTTTTGTAATGGCAACAGTCAGCACTTTATAAAGCTTTATTTTGCTTGTCAGAAGGATCGGTTGGCTTTATTTTTTCCCCACTCGACTTGGACTCAAAAATGGCGACCGCATTCCGCAAAATATCCGGCATCGGCACTCCCATTCTGCCCACATTTTCTATAATAGACAACAGCTCGTTCGCTAAATAAAAGAAAACGACGGCATCCCGGAAATAGTGTGCATCCCCGAGAATACCGTCGATTAGATGGGCTACCGTAATGAGCAAAAACACGGTAACCTTGCGAAAAATACCGTAATATCCTTGGCGGCTTTTCAGCTCCCCATTAATCCAGGCCGCTGCCCATCCGGTGAAAAAGTCGATCACGACCATCCACCACAGCAACGTCAACATTGTAGTCCACCCCCCGAAAAAATAACCGATCAAGGTCCCCGTGGAAAACCCCAGCCAAATCTGATCGATCTTTTCATGCATGTTTGTTCCCCCTTTTGAACCTAGGTGTAAAGTGAATGCCCTTGGTTAATCCAAGGGCATTTTATTTTTGTTTTGTTCTCTATACTGTTTTCTTGCGGAAAATAGAGTTATACCATTTAACCGTTTCTTCCTGTTCATTCGGAGCATCGTTTGATGATGAATCATCTACGTTATCCGGTGCTAGATCGGAACGAGTGGATAAAATAATCTTCATTACGTGTTCCCGCTGTTCTTCATTTAAAGCGTAGCTTCCCATAATCGTTGATATATCACCTTCTCCACGATCATAGCGGGTGATGCAAGCATGAGCACAAATACGCATTTGAGCCTCTGTTAAAGCTGCCATGGTTATGACTTCACCTCTTTTTATAAAAAATGCTGTTACATATAGTCGTCAGTTCACGTTATTTTCCTGTGCCACCAAGCATGAGTTGGGTCAACGTCACTTCAAGATCTGCAATGCGCTGCTTCAGTTGATCTGTCTCGCTTGGCTGTTGCTCCGCTTTTTGAGTCAGTTTCTTAATTTCTTCCTCACTCAATCCTTCACTCCAGAACGTCGCCGGGTCTCTTCGTTCTGGGGTCTTAAAAGTGGGAGCAGGATATATAGGTTCATCTCCACGCTCGTTTTCCGGATTATTTCGCCATTCATCATGCTGCTTCTGAAATAAAGCTTGGGATTCGTTGTTTAACTGATCAAAGGCCTTTTGCGCTTCTAACAGATTTTCTGCATATTCTGCTTCGTAGGCCAGCCAACCTTGGATGTCAAAACGAGGATGGTATAGACCTGGTGGTACTTGAATCCCTACTGTATAACCAGCAGGGATGTTATCTGAATGTACTTCATCTCTGGTACTAGAGCTACTATCAGCAAGCCGATGGGTGTCTAGTTGCTGGTTTGTATCAGATAGCGTAGGCGAAGATGGAGTATAAAAAGGGACGATACCTGAAAAGGCATCGTCCACCAGCTCGTCCTCCAGATAAAGGCCGTTTGTATTTACTTTAGGTACTGCTTTCATGTTTTAGACCTCCTTTTATTGTTCTGCTAGGAATGGTGGGAAAAGAAGGCTCAACGAGGTGCTATCTTTTGCCCCTCCACCACCAAAACAAACTCTTCCATCTGGGAAAATATCAAACTGCACTAAAACAGGGCCATTGACCCCGTAACCGTAAGATACTGGACCTTGTATATTTGTAGGTCTGTAGCCTTGCGGCAGAGTAAACAATGTTAACCCTCCATTTGTCAGACCATTGACAACCAACCCTCTGATATGAACGAATCCGTTAATATCTTTCATTATTCCTACCGGGCGACTTACAACCCATCCATTAAGCAACGTTGGTGTAAGCCATGCAGGATTATCCTTGTCAGCTTTCTTGTTCTCCAGCACACTCACACGCGCGGTGTTCTGTTGTATGCTGTCCACCAAGTCTGACAGCAGTGTCTTTTCGTTGGCGGCGTAGGAGCCTGCAAACGGCACAGCTGGCGATGGGTTAGACATAAGGTATGTGATGCTATAAGAAGCTGCTGCATTAAATTTACTCGGGTTCAACTCGGATGTTATCCCGTTGCTGCTGGAATTTGTGTAGTTGGCCCAACTACTTGTATCTTTTCTGTTATTCGCGAAAATATTGATAATTCGGCTAGGTGTATTGACTGTATTACTGCCCGAAACGGCATTAGCGTTAATGTAGTAGAACCCGTTTGTGTGCAGTTTAGGACCAACCGACTCGCGCAGCACAATCCCCGTACCTAATTCAACCTGGTTGTCACCTTCCACAAATGAAAGTTGTCCCTCGGATACGATAGGTTCTACGATAGGCGTTGCAAGTTGATATACAAGTTGGTACGGCGTGTACCCTACATAAGACTGTTGCGGCACCGACGCTACAGGGTTTGCAGGGCCAACACGCGGAACATAATATTTAGCACCTGTTCCGTTCCATGTCGCTGTTGTAGCAGCTTGGGCGTTAGCTGGCGTGAAGGTGCCAGCGTCATACACCTTGAACCCGTAAAAGTAGGCTTTGATATCATCCTGTGACGGCTGGTATCCGTCTGCCCATCCACTGTCTGCAACGGGTATTGATAGGTATAGTCCATCAGCAGCTAGAAAAGATTGATCCGAATCCGTCCACGGATAGGCGTGTGCGATTAACTTTCCGTCATACTTAGTAACTCTTTCGCTATCGGTCTTTGGGTTGGGCAAAGGTAGCGTTACCTGCTTGTTGCCTGCCTTAGTGTCCTTATATACCCAAGCTTGATTACCGTCCAACATCAACCCTTGCCACTTCTTGGACTTGAAGTATTGCCCATCACGCTCGAACACCATATCAGGGTTTGCCCCTGTAACTGGATCGGCGTACAGATCTGTTTGTAACGCCAACATAGAGTCTTCGCGTGGCTTGAAAGGCTTGGCTGTGCTACCAATGTTAAGCATTGGGTTTTCAAGCGTGAACGTCCCTGCTCCTGTATTAGTTGCGTAAACACGCACTCTCTTAGTTGTCGTCTTGGTCGTAAACGTTACTGTGACAACCCTATTTTCGTTATCGGTTGTACTGTACACGGTGGATTCTCCACCCACATCATCTACCTCGACCACCGTTACACGCCCGTTAACTTTAACGGTCAAGGTGTAAGGCGTTCCTGGAGCCACAGGAACATATACATTAGATTGATCCACAGATACAGTAGCTACCGTTTCCAGCTTATACGGATTTATCACCTTAGCCCTATCACCGCGCGTCCATTCATAGAATGGGGGAATTAAGTTTTCTCCATACCGAATAGCATATGGATTACGCACAGGCATTACACTATCAACATACGTATACTTTGCTGCGGCCTGTACTGGCGTAAGGCTTGCGGCTGCTGCATAATCTGCATCGCTGATCTCGTATACACGCACACTATCCATATTAAAGATATTACCAGTCGCACCCGTGCCTGTGATGGTAACAATATGAAAATATTCCTTCGCCGTGAACCGTACAACAGACGGCGCAAAAACAGAGCCTGAATTTACATCATTACCCACAGCACTGGCAATACCATTTATTGATATTGCCACATTGCTGGTATTACCACTTTTTACGTCTGCTATTGCGATATATTTTCGTCCAGGTGTGGTCAAAAAACTTGCAGACGCGGTTGCCGGCACACTACCCAGCGTAATTTTAAACGAGCTACTACCGTTGGCCTTGTTATTATTATCAATTGCAATAGCTACGTTTGAGGACCAATCGCTTACGGTCTCGCAGCTTCCCATCCGCCCCAACAAATTCACCAACGTACGTCCGCTTAGTCCCGTCAACGAAAATGGCGCAGCCTTCTCCGCATGAACAATCTGTACCCCAGGTTCCAAAGCTACCGCCTTGCGTTCCCTCGTATCCAGACGCTTCTTAATCTCATTTACACCGTCATTCACGTCACCTGCAAATTTATCTACAGACCGCCAGTTTTCATCCAAGTACTTCTCCAGATCAAAATATGTTGTTTTGGGCGATGTGCGGTCAATTTGATTTAAACCAAGATTCGGTGTTTTTTCGCTTGCCATGTTATGCGCCACCTCCTAAATATCTATCCTGTGTTGTATGTTCATTTTCATAGAGGGTCATGGACTCCACTTCCGCAATGGTCAAGTAGCGTAATTTATACTCTACCGCCATATGAGCAGGTTTGATCTCCTCAATGGCTGCTTTAAGATCCTCCACGTTGGGCGGAATTCCGATGGTGTCCATAAATTTGACCGTAAATCCCCATTCGGCAGGGTGAAAAGTAACATCTACCGTGCCTCCGTCATACGCCTCAGCTACATTTTTGACAAGCTTGCCTGAAAAGGTTCCTGCCCCCCGTAGCTTCGATTCCACCACTGCGCGCCGCTGATCCAACGGCTTCCCCAGATCGGTTTCGATCCCCAGCTCCGTTTCCCAGCGTTCCAGCCCCCAGGTGGCGGTACGTACGAAAAACTGTCCCACCGTTGCATCCATTGCAAGATACAAGGCGTCCAGTTCGCTTCCTTTAGCATCCATATCGGAACGCATCACACGTGAGGTTTCATAATAGGCAGGCAAATAGGAAAGCAGCTCGCGTCCCCGCTCGCTGCTCATTTGGCTTACTGTATCTCTCGCTATTGCTACCCGGTTAGCAAAGATGTCACCACGGTTTACACGTTTTCCCTGGTCTGGGTCATTCAATAAATCTTCAAAACTGTCTATTCCGTTGTTACTCACTGACGCTCACCGTCCCCAGCACGGCCACCTGACCTGATCCAATCTCAATATTCTGATTGCTCTGTCCGTTGATTTTCAGCTCAGAGAAATCAATAATAATTGGAATGTCTAACAGCACAGCAGAAATCCGGGTGTACCTTACCAACGGATCTGCCTTGTAAAAAGCAAGCTGCTTCAAATACGTCCGCACACCGTTTTCGATCAGCTTTTTGATTTCATCCAGTGTGGACGGCTTCTCTTTGGTGCGCTGTACCTTGACCGAAATGTTAATCTCCACTTCTGTCGCTGGCATGATCGTCACCACAGGACCTGCTGGTGCTAACCCTTCGCCTTGCCCATCCTGGGTCGGATCGATATACTTCTGCACCGCAGCCACGATTTCCGGGCTGGCAGCGCGTTTATCCGTATCCAGCACATATAACCCCACTGTTCCTGGCCCTTTCCAGAGCGGAACAACTTCCACGCCACCCACTCCAGCAATTTCATTCGCCCACTGGGTATACTGCGCCTTGTTACCGCTTGTACCCTGGTTCCGCACCTTGGCATAAAAACGCTCCAGCAACAGTTGGTCGCTCTCAACGTCTGTGCCGCTTTTGGTTTCCTCCGTATTGATCACGGAGGAAACCCCGCTAATCGGAGTAGCCATCACCTGAATGACACCCGCTGGCACGTTGCCGCTGCGTCCAGGATTAACCGCCCGAATGGCCGCTTCCCCGGTGCCATGTTCATCCAGCGTGACCGATGCCGTGGTCGCATATTCAATAGAGGCTTCCCCGGATACATCATCTGCTGGAGTCGCCACCAACGTTCCCGCCGGGACGATTGTTTCAGCTGTGCCTGTGAACTTGACCTTCCCTGATGCAGCAACGGCTTCCCGTCGTGTCACTCCATGCTCTGCTGTACGCAAATCCAGTTCCGGCGAGCGAAAATCCGGGTTATCACTGGCTGCTGTGCTGGCAAACCCCCGACGCAGCAGCTCCTGCGCCCAGATTGCCGCTTCAGAAAGCATAAATGCCACTGGCGCCTGCGCATCCCAAATAAAAGAGCCCTCGGACTTATCGATGTCCGAAGGCACTTTTTCCAGCATTCGATTTAAAATTTCCTCTTCCGTCTGGTCTACCAAATATTCCGGCAAGTCTGCCATTAGATCACCACACTTTCCACAATTTCTGTCTCATCCCGCACGTTCGTAATCTGGCAGCTAAAATAGCATGCCTCACCTTCCCATCGAAACGTGAACTGATCCACACTAGCCGTACGTGCATCTGCTAGCAACGCCTCTGTGACCATGCGCTTAATTTCACTTTCTTGCACACCGTGCCCATAGCTGCTGCCAATCAGCTCCTCCAGCTCACTTCCATAGTCAGGCGAATAGATCACATGACGATAGCGAGGAGTGCGTATGGCTTTTTCACACCACTGTACCCAAGCTTCTTTCTCGCCTGTAGTCACGATTTTACGGCTAGGGCTCATTACAAACTCCCCAGCTTCAAAATCAAATCTCCAGCTTCGCCCAAATACAGCACGGTTATCCTCCAGTACATCCGGGTCAGTCACATCTGTGTCTGTCCAGATCATATCATCTGTTTCGGGAAACAAATTAGCCACGTCCATTCACCACCTTGCACACGACCACCACATCGTTACCACTATTCACCCGCATCGCCAGTACACGATCCCCAGGCTTAAGTCCTTTGTTCAGGCTCAGATTTACATCCTCCAGCTCATCCTCCCCGATATAAAAAGAGGTTTTCAGCTCTTTGGCTTCCCAATTTTCAGATTCCACCGAGGTTGAGGTACCTTGGTACATATGGCGTGGTACAGATAGTAGCCCCGGCAGCTCGGCGACTAGATAATCCTGAAGCTCATGTTTAAAATCATCCAGCTTGAGTCCTGTGGAAGTGATGGTACCTAATACTGCACCTACTCCACTCAGCGCTTGCTTGGTGTGTTTATGAAATGAAGATTGCAGCGCAGTGGCTAAATGCCCGTAGGGGTCCTTATTCAAGGTAAAACCTCCTTTTTACATCGTCATACGTTCCGAGTTCTAGCGACATACTGCCAGGGTTGCCCAATTCCCTGCTTACTGAAATCACCAGCAGCTTCATGTTCCCTAACATTACCGCGTCTCCTGCTCGAATCGTATTCATATCTGGCGCATTTACCGATATCGTTTGTTGTATGCCTCTCAGCTTACTTTTGGCCAACTCACGTGCCGCCGCACCCGATTTCACCTCGTCATCCTGTACGATCACCTGAAGTGTTCCATATTTGGCAATGTCCTTTTCCTCAAGCGCCATCACCTTGGAAGGAACCTCTTTCCCTGTTTCACTGGCCGCCGTAGCCAACACCTTTACTCTCGTGGCTGCGCCTTCCAACGTACGGGATTGTGTCGTATCGGTCACTTTCTCCAAAACATATACATCTTTGTTCGTGCCCAGTTCGTACAGCTCCAAGCCGGAAGAAATCATACGTGGATGATACAGCTTGCCGCCCGCCTTGGCCGTCTCCCGCAGATCGCCCAGCATCATGGAATAAATGGACTGCGTCCGGTATACGGCGCGCCCGAGCTGCTTTTTTGTGTCCGGCAAAGAAGCGATTTTCAGCTTCCAATCCCTCGCATATTTCTGAAAACGCTGGGTAGCCGTCTGCTTGGCAGGAAGTAAATATTCATCCTCCGACTTGTCCAAATATACCGTACGGTCATATAGCGTCAGCGTCATACGTTTAAGCCCGTTATTGGAGGTTTCCACTTCCCAGATCACCGCTGGAGACAACAGAGGAACATAGTCTTTTTTACCATAAGGAATACCACTAACCCGGATTGACATCCCTGGAGAAATGGTCGGCATATCGGACGTAACGACCAAATTGACCGTCCCCTGATAGGCGATTTGCTCCAGCGAATCTCTTAAATTAATGTTCTCCACAAGTGGCGAAAGATCATATTTATCCTGTAAAATGACTTTATAGCTCATGACAGCACCAGCTTTTGCCCCGGTTTAATCGCATTCGGATTTTTCCCGATGGTCTTTTTGTTAAGCTGATAAATGCGACTCCATTGCGAGCTGTCTCCCAGCTCCAGCTTGGCAATTTTGGACAAGGAATCTCCCGATTTAACCGTGTACGTTTTCTTTTTTTCTTTCATATCCGTGCGAGGCTTTTTGTTGACTGTCACAGACTTCGAACCGGTACCAGATTTTTTGGCTACTTTCATTTCGCTCCAGGTTCGCAGTGACAAATCAAAATTCACATCCCCATATTCCCCGCCCCGAAAGGTCGAATTATGAGAAGCTACAATTACGGGTACGTTCACAGCTGTCTCCGTAATGATAAAACGTAGCGGACTCTTGGATAACAAAAAGCCATTCAACGTGTTCATGGCCTCCTGCGGATCAGGGATGTCTTCATATGTGCAATATGCTGGATTGTATTCTTTCGGAAAAAAAGAAGAGAAGGAGATTTCCTTCACCTTCTCCCCTTGTGGAAAGTCAAACTCCCCATAGGATAAAATCGTCGTTGTATCAAATCCCTTTTGTCGTGAAATCGTTACTTCCTCAGGATTTACTGGAAACTGAAACTTTTTTCCCTTACCATCCGTCAAACTAAATTCCATCTTTCTCCTCCTTCCCTATTGCTACCATTTACTGCATTACATAGCTCCAGCGCCCGTTGGCTTGGTGTTCTGCGTTGCACGCAAAATTTCAGCTTTAAGACGGTAGCCAATCTGCGTAATAAGCCCATCCACATCCAGCTTGTTCTCATGTACAGTGACCTGTACAGCCCCCGCAGGAAGATTAAATTGATTGGTGGTTTCGGTTTTAAAATCCTTCAAAAAGCCAGACAATGTTCCCATTTGTTCAGGACTGATCTGTACTACTTGAGGAGTGGGATTACCGTTGGCCTTACCTTTAGCTTTGGCGCCATTGTTCGCATGCGCCGCAGTATTCAACATTGGGCTTGGGTTTACCCCTTGGTTAGCGATAGCCATCGGTCCGTAAGGATTAGGAACGCCTTTGGCGCCCGGTTGTGGAGGTCCATACATCACTTGAGAGCCAGGTGGTAACCCTGGATAAGGTGGCATAGGTGTTAACGGTTTGGTAGCCACAGTTGCAGCAGGTTGAGGTGGTACGGCAGGTTTAGGGGCTTCAGGTGGCTTAACTGGTGCTTTCTTGGGTTCATCTTTTTTACCGAAAGAAAAGAAATTAGAGATGCTATCACCAAAGGCTTCGCTCTTCTCTGAAAGCCAACCGGTTACCTTGGATGCCTTCTCCTTAATTTCAGAACCATGGTCTGATATCCAGCCGCCCACTTTACCCCCTAAAAAGTCACCCGCTAAACCGCCTACATATGAGCCGACAGCAGTACCGACACCTGGAAGCAAAAATGTTCCTATTGCTCCGCCTACCGTACTCCCGACTGCCCCACCTACGGTGGAACCAATCGCTTGTGCACGTTCCTTGCCCGGAGCTGCTGTAGCTATACTTGCTGCATCTGCCAGAACCCCCAAAGGCCCACTAATGAACTTTTTGCTTACACCAAGACCTTTACTCACTTTTTCAACTAATCCGCTATCACTTACCATATTTAGAACAGAAGAAGCATCTAAATCTGTTCCACCAGCTAGCAAGTCGCCTGCAAAGCTAAGAATGCCACGCGACTTGGAAGAGCGGCGACCACGAGGACTTCTCGGATTATTTCTTGGACTTGGGACTCTTCGGTTAGGATTAATTCGTGGATTGGATTCTGCAGAACCTGTACTTTGTCGTCCGTTTCTGTTTCCTGATGTTGAGTTCCGATCTCTAGTATTAATCCTCGCGATCTCTCCGGCTCTTGAATTAAAATCTCCTTGACCACCCGAGGATCGACGGCCACCGCCTCTATTTCCAGACCTTCTGCCCCCGGTACGTCTGTTTCTTCTTTCCGGGCCAGCGCCACCGCCAAACCCACCACCAGTAGTTCTATCTGAGGTAACTTGAATTAATTTCTTAATTAATTCTTTAATTTCCGAAAGGTCCTTGTTACCTGTCGCACCTTCTGTGTTACCTTCTGCAGCTTCTTCTTTTTTTGAAGAAAAGAGAGTTTTTAGTGCACCTTTTGCTCCACCTTCTCTCCAAGCGTCTTTTGTAGCCGTCCACTTTTCTTTTCCTTTTGAAATTGTATCTGGAATCTTTAGGATGGTTTGAGCACTTAAATCCTCACCTGTCACCCCTTTGTATACTTCCTGTACAACCTTGGCTGGTTCATTATACTTTTGCAGCGCCTCAGCCCACGCTGGAAGTTTTTTGTCTTCTTCCTTAGGAGGCTCATCTTTTTTAAATATATTTGAACGGGAGTTGCCTTTAACTGCTTCTGTATTCTTATTAAGAGCTGCAACAAGACTACTGACTTTGTCAATGGACACATTACTGCTACTCTTCACCGTTAAATCCACACTTCCCGAGGCGTTTATAACCTGGGATTTGACCCGGTTAATCTTGTTTAACAGATTATCCAAGCCTTTGGAGGCCATATCGTTCAGGACAATTTCCGGAGCCATGCGAGTGCGGCCGATTTTCAAAACACGTCCTTGAATTCGCTCAAAATAGCGTTCCATTGCGCGCAATTCTCTGTTGGCCTTAATGACGTTTTTGGGATCGATCACAAGGTTCATGCGGTAATTTAATGCTTCTGCCATCTATCATGTTCACCTCCTTGTTTATGCTTTTGAAGCTGCAATGCTATCCATTTCCTGTTCGGCAAACGCCAGCAGCAGCATGCGCTCACCGCGGGGAAGCCGCCAAAAGTCTCCGGGACGGAGGTGGTGCCGGACCCACAAGTGGTACAGCATCGTCGTCATTCCCCCGGAGCCGATTAGTTTTTTAGATCAGCAATCTCAACGCCAAAACCGGACAGTTCCAGCACTTTATCTCCCACTGCATCCAGTTCACCCGCCAGCAGCATACGGCGGACAGACTGTTCGCCACCGGACAGCTTCAAGCGGCTTGTAATCCGGGGATCTCCCCAACCATTAAGGGACAGGCCCTTCACTTCCAACTTTCCGGTGGCTTCCGAAATCAACAAGGCGTTGAACGTTTCGGTATCTACCTTTTCGTCTACAGCACCCTTCACGGTTCGGCGAATCGTGCAACGCTCACGAATGCTGTCCACCTTACTAGAGGTCAGTCCGTGCAGTACAATTTTCATATCGAGGCGCTTGATACGAACCGTTTCTTCCGGTAGTTTCTCAGCGGCTTCAAACAGACTGTCCAAAATTTGTTCTTCTGTCATATTCTCATTCAAACTCATAGGTCATTCTCCCTTATTGTTAATTTCAGAATTTCACAAATTCTTATTTTCATTTGGGGAACGGGACACCTGACAGCATCCCAATTCCCCGTTAACCAATTTAGTTCGCTACAATCGGATCCAGCAGCTCATAGCCTTCGAAGGTGAAGGTCGTTTCTTCCTGTACTTCCTCGCCTGCTGTCCAGTTGGCTAGCTGGATTTTGTCAGCAGTGCAACGGATGAGACGAATACTTTCATGTCCAAAAGCTTCTGGATCATCCAGCTTCGTAATAATCTCAAAACGATTAAAACCACGACGAATCATATCGGACGTAACTTTGTAGCCACTCATCGTCCCCGTCCCTTTTTTGATGCCGCGCTTATGCACCTTCCACTCATTGCCCACGAGATTCAGCTCGCGTTTTTCCATTTCCACGCTGGCTTCCAGCTTATTGATATTCGTCTGCCACACCCCATCCACATGCGCCTGACCAAACGTACCTAAAATAACTCTTGAAGCATCCAACATTTCTTTTTCCTCCTCAAAATAATTCATAATATAGTTCGGGATTTCACAAAATCCTCGTTGTTAAAATGCTACTGCAATCCTACTGAGCGCCACCGAAATGCTTAGGCGCGTAAAATGCTTATTTATTGCACGTAAAATGTGCCGAACAGCTGCTCCATCACGTCGGTGAGCTTCACATTCCATTGCAGGAACACTTGATCCGGCTCCGGTTTGATGACTGGCGCATCACCGTAGTAAGCCGGATCGAGAATAACATCGTAGCCATCCGCCTCGATCACGTTGCTCAGCGACAGCTGTGCCAGGTATTCTTTGATCGCACCGATGAGTGCCAGACGACCTTCTACTGTGTTGTTGATTTTGCCAATGTAAGTCTCTTCGGCTGCACGCTGCAAGTCAGCGTTAATGGCATCCATGACACGGATGGAACGGATTTTCTTCCACGCATTGTTTTGTCCGGCAGACGGGTTCACCAAGCTGTTGATTCCACGCAGCGCTTTGACCTGACGGCCATCGAAGAACAGGAGGAACACCCCGTTACGGACAGCCTGTTCCTGCTCGGAACGTGTCCAGCGGCGAGTTACATCTTCAAAAGGCGTAACCGCATACGTTGCGGATTGGTTCAACCGTTGGCCTGCGATCAGTCCGGCTACATAGGCAGCCGTTTGGGCGGAGCTGTAGTCCGTACCTGCCAGACATACGCCTGTGCCCACGTTTACGATGCCTTCATGGTTCAGTGCCAAAGAACGTGCAGAAGCCAAGCTGACAGCCGTTTTGGACACATCATCTGCTGCAGAACCGCCGAATACAGCGATGACGCCTTTGCCTTCATTCCGGACACGTTTGATCCAGGCAGCAAAGCTTTGCAGCAATGCCAGATCGGCTGCATAATCCAGGGCCAGCACATTAAACTCCTGTCCTTCCAATGCTTCCTGCATGGCGATGTAATCGGCATTAACCAGCTTACTATTGCCGCTATTGCCACCTGTCAGATGTACGCCGCTGACATCCGCTGGAATGCCGCCTTCGCCGACAACCTCAGCTTTCACCCATACGTTTTCGCTGTTTTCGTTCAGCGCTTTGGCAATCGAAGCAGCCGTACCGTCGCTGCCTTTGTACGTACCCAGCAGTTTGGTTCCTTCATAGAGGCGCACCTCACGAGCTTGCTCGTCGCCCAAAGTTGGCTGTACCGTTACGGCAAAACCATTACCACGGCTACCTGTGTACAAAGCCTTCAAACGCAGCACGTCGGTTGGGGTCTCGCCACCACTTTTCAGCGTTACAGACGCCTCAGCAGCCGTGTCATCTGCCAAGCGATAAGCGAGCAGTTTTTTCGGACCGCCCAGCAAAGCCAGATACAACGTGGAATATGCTGTCGCACCATTCTCACTGTCGCCGGAGAAGATTTGGCTAATAGCCGTTTCGCTGCCCACCTCTACAAACTCACGTACAGGGCCCCAATTCGCCTTGACGGGTACAACGACCGTACCACGTGATCCACCTTGAATCGCTGAAGCTGCTGCTGCCTGAAAATTCATATACAAACCCGGTAATACCGGTTTATTCGTGTTTTCCCATGTTCCGCCTGCCATAATTAATCCACCTTCGCTTTCATAAATTGTTCGATTTTAGTGTGTGCTTCTGCTACCGTAAACAGCTTGTCCTGTGTGCCAAAAAAGGCGCCTGCCAGCACTTCTACTTTTACAGAAAACAATTGTTCTGCGTGTTCCTTTAGTTCCTCTAGCGTATAGCGTGGGCCACTTGCTTCCTGCCCGCTATGTAGCGGGGTCTTCTCATGGCTTTCCAAGGTCACTCGGACCACCTCATTTCAAAATAGGATGAATTTCCACTCTGCGAATCAATGCCGCTTCCTCAGCCGGACGCATACGCCGCTGTACCAGCGTCAGCCGAAGCTGACCGTCTAAAATGGCATCCGCCTGCAAATCGGCTGAGGCTTCAGCCGTAGACATATAACGGCCCTTGTCCTGCTCCAGAGGAAGCTGGATTTGAGCGGCAAAGCCTTCGACCAGCGCGGAAGCTGCGCGGTTCTCTTCGGTGGTGACCGGAGCAGTGATATGCCCGATGAACCGTTTGCGGAGCTCATACATGGAGGCTCCTGCCATCCGGGTTTCACAGCCGCTCAGCCGCCATAATACCGCGTGGCTTCCCGGCTGTGCGGGCCATGCGTCGGCGTATATCGACCATAATTCGCCCAGTTGCTTCTGCGTCCAGCCGACCAGTGCTGCCAGCCATTCTTCCGGCTGTGCTGCACCAGGTGCTGAAGCGGCCGATCCACCTTCTGTTTCAGGCACATACACGCCAAAACGCAGCGTTCTATAGGCCTTGCCCGTAACCGTGTCCAGCATTTCTGCATCCCGCACGCCCAAATAGTGCGCGGTAAAAGCAGACGTGTCCTCAACTTTACCTGTCACCGATGCTCGGTGCAGTCCGGCAATCAGGGTATTCGCCCATACATCGGCCTGCGCCAGCCCCGCTTGTCCTGCGTACAGCTTGATGCGGACAACCTGCCGGTAACCGGCCCAGGAAGACTTCCAGATTTCCTCGCCCAGCACCATAACCGCATACGGCTCCTCTGCCGTCTGCGACGGGGGTTGAACATCGTATACACGCCCTTGCAGCGCCGGAATAATGTCTATGAGCTTTTGCTTAAAGGCTTGTCTCATCCTGTGGCATGCCACCCTTGCGTATCCTGTGCTCGCATGCTGTGGCTGTTTAGCCAGGCTTTTTTCCACTTCCATGCTCTCAGCCGGCGTAGCCTTGTACTCATGCATTGCAGCATCCCTTGCTTAGGCAACACGACTCCTCCTTTCTATACATCGAATTCCCGGGAAGTGACAAAGACGATAACCGCATGAAAAAACCGGCCCTATTGGCCGGCTAACGTTTGACAGTGTGTGTCTTCGGTATGTCCTCTTGTCTTGATTCCCGATGATATAATCTTACACCCTTATAACGAATGCGTTGCCGGGGAAATGGACGATAAAAGTAGAGACTAGGGATGAAGTTAGGCGGTATTTTGCGAACATTTGTTCCTATATTAAAAATGCGTTTAATCTCATTGTTGATGTGCACACAAAAAAATAACCGCCCTTTAAAAAGGCGGTTATTACATCGTTCAATTCAATGAATTATAAATATTTGCAGTATACCTAGTGATGGCTTCATCGTAATCTGGATACTCATACTCCAAACTTCTGGCCACAGCCTTAGCGTATTTTCTAAACAATGCATAGCAAGTAAGTAAAGACTCCCACATTTCTCGATAGCCATTTTCAGAGTAACTGGATAGTAAACTTTCCCAATCTTCATTAGGAAGGTACTGATTTATAAATTTATAGTTTTTTCCTACGCTAAAGGCGTACCCTTGCTCTGAGCCAATCTTCCAAGCCATCATTCGCAGCAAATTAGGTCGTGCTATCTCGTGCAAATGGTCAATAGCAAACAGGATTTCTTTTCTCGCCAATCCTTTTACGATATAAGTTGAAACCATCCAAAACTCATTACAGCAATCATCAAATTCCTTTGCCGTAGGCTTTTTAATCCAATATTGATGGTCGTTTGCGATCACTTCCTCTTGGATCAGCACATCCTTGTCGAGCAGAACCTCAACTAAGCCATCGCTATTCGTAAAATAATCCTCTACCTCGTTTATAGGGATCAGTGTCAGATCTAATTTGTTTCCATCCTCAAAAAGAATGATATATGAAAACCAGTTACCTAGTTCTGATGGAAAAAGTTCCATATCCTCGGGTTTTTGCATCATAAGCCTATCCCCAAACACGTGGAGCCATTGATCACTTTCCTTGAAAGAATCCATATCTGTTACAAAGTAAGAAATATCATAATCTTGAAATGAATCAGGAGGAATATTGAAGTTTGTACGTGATCCTTCCATCGTGACCAATCGTATTCTTTTATCGTTCATAGCAAACTTTATAAGGATATTCATCATTTCTGGTTCACTTCTCAATACATCCGTCCTCCGTTCCTATTTTAATTGAGACCTATGCTTCTTATTCACCGTTGCGGTTCATACTCCTTGCTGTCTAGGTTAATAGAGCCACAGGTTGTGACCCCTATGCATTTACCTACCCCAGTCTGCGATCCGCACCCTTTTGCAAGTTTGCCAGATTCAGAACGCCTTGGTCTGCCAGCGCTAGCGCCATTTTGTAAAAAGCACGTGTGCGAAGCTTCGTATACGTATCTTTGCTGACTGGCGGGTCCAGCACATAATTGTAAACCTTGTAATCGAACACATCATCATCCTTTAAATAACGTTCACGGATCAGCAACTGTTCACGTTCATTCAAGCGGCTCACTACGGCATCCACCATTTGGCAATAGGCCAAGCGGGCGGCAGGAGCATCTACATTATATACAGCAGTCCGGGCCGTTGGGTCGCTTGTCACATTCGTGGGTCCGTTCGGGCGATCCGTATAGCCAGCAGTAATAAAACTTTCCCGATCCATAAAGGTTATTGTTTTATAAATCCGGTATTTCTCAAATACACCCTCCAATGCATTCTGCGTTTTGCGACGGTCTAATTCGGGTAAGTTATTTCTCATGAAAAGCAACACTCCTTATATTATGCCTTTTGACAATGATGTATTTTCAAATAAAAACGCACTTGTTTACATTTTGTTCCCCTTTTGTTCGTATCTTGAGTATAACATAACATTATTTAGGATAGGTATCCATCGTGAAAAAAAGCAATATAGCCCCAAAAACAGGATATTCGCTCTACTTTTCTATGCCTTTTGGCATATTACGTGCTTTTACTATTTGCCTAATGGTATAATAAAGCTAATTCTATGATTCTATTGCAGAAAGGAGCTCCATTGTGGAACAGCCAGCATTCGGAACTTACCTAAAACAGCAGCGTGAGCACAAGCAATTGAGCATCAACCAATTAGCAGATGCCGCAGGTATTAGTAATTCACAAATTTCCCGCATCGAAAATGGGCTGCGCGGAGTGCCCAAACCCTCCACCCTCCGCAAAATAGCGGACGCGCTCAGCGTATCTTATACCGAAATGATGAAGGCCGCCGGATATTGGGCGGACGATGATTCAATAGAGCAAAACCCACACGAACTTTATCGTTCTACTGTACCAGAATGGGCAAACTCCAAAGACCGCCGGGATTTTAAAAAAATGTTGGAGGAAGACGACGAATTAATGTTTGATGGCATTCCGCTGGATGAAAAAGACCGGCAACGAATCAAGGACGTACTGACAGGTCTGTTCTGGGAAGCCAAGCAAATGAACAAACATAAAAAGCCCGCCGATCCCGGTGCGAGCAAAGATCAGGGATAGTAGGTGATCGTATGAAGGAACTCATTCACCAACTTGTCCGAAAATACCGCACTAATTGCCCCTTCGATATTGCGAAAGCCCTAGGCATCCATATCCGATACTGCGATCTGGGCTCCACAACCAAAGGGTTGTATTATCACAAGCTGCGCAGAAGATTTATCGTCATTCACAATGGCCTTACACCAGAATGGGAACGGTTCGTCTGTGCGCATGAATTGGGACATGACCGACTGCATAAAGGTATTAGTCGCTTTTTTATGGAGGAGCATTCCTACTTTTCTCCAGGAAAATTTGAACAGCAGGCTAATCGCTTTGCCGTGCTTTTGCTGAGTGCAGGCAATCCGCCGCTGGCTGACGAAACATTGGATCACTATTTACCCCGAATCGGGCTGCCCAAAGAGACTGCCCTTTTTTTTGATCACAAAACAGAACAATAGTTCCTATTCTATGAGTTGCTGTCTATTACTGCCTCTACAATATAGGTAACTAGACGGTGGGTTTAACAACCGATATCTCAAAAAAATGTAGTGCTTTGATATAAAATAAGAGTTATTTTTACAATCATCTGATAAAATGTGGACGTAAGCGGTTTCTCTAATTCATTCATTTTATGGGAGGTTGAAGGAACAACATGAACTCATGGAAAAAACTCTCGTCGATCTTGACGACCGCCGCGCTTCTACTTGGTTGTCTCGGCACAGCAGCAGCGGACCCAGTTGCTAATGCGGGAACAGCAGGAACCGGAACAACACCGTCTCCAGTCAGCGGTAAACACATCACCATCCTACATACGAATGATACCCATGCCCACGTGGTCGCCAACGACAAGGAAATGGGCTTCGCCAAGCTGGCGGGCATTATCGATCAATATCGCGCTGCCAATCCCAATACATTACTGCTGGATGATGGGGACACCGTTCATGGAACGACCTTCGCTACTCTGGTCAATGGTGAGAGTATCGTAAAAGTAATCAACAAGCTGCGCTATGATGCAATGGTTCCGGGTAACCATGAGTTTAATTACGGCTGGAAGCATCTAGTTGAGCTGAGTAAGGAGATTCAGTTCCCTGTACTGAGCGCCAACATTAAGCAAACGGACGGAACTCGTTTGTTCCAACCGTATACTATTAAAGAAGTCGATGGCGTTAAAATCGGTATTATCGGCCTAACTACACCTGAAACGGCATATAAAACCAATCCTAAAAATGTGGAGGGCATTCAATTCACCGACCCTGCGGCTGAAGCCAAAGCGGTAGTAGACGAAATCCGCAGCAAAGTAGATGTCGTCGTTGCTCTGGGTCACCTGGGACAAGATGCATCCAGCAAAGACACCAGCCTCAAGGTCGTGAAAGAAGTGCCTGGTATTGATATTTTCATCGACGGACACAGCCATACCGTATTGGAAAAGGGCCTGGTCGGTGACAATGGCACGTTAATCGCTAGTGCAGGTGAATACACCAAGTATCTGGGTGTAGTGGATCTATGGGTAGACGGCGGCAAGGTTATCCAAAAGCAAGCCAAGCTGATCGATTCGACTCAAGCTGCTGACGTGCAGCCCAACGCTGACATTGCTGCATTAATCGCCTCCATTCAGAAGGAACAAGAACCTATTCTTAAAGAAGTTGTAGCACAAACCAGTGTAGATCTCGAAGGCGCACGCGAAAAGGTACGTGCGGGTGAAACCAATCTCGGCGACCTGCTCACCGATGCTATGCGTGACATTTCGGGAGCAGACGTGGCTTTAACGAACGGTGGTGGCATCCGGGCTTCCATCAAAGCAGGAACGGTTACCAAGGGAGACATCATTACCGTACTGCCCTTCGGCAACCAGATCGTTACCCTGAAAGTGAAAGGCTCTGACATTCAGGCCGCACTGGAAAATGGCACAGCCTCCTATCCAGAACCAAGCGGGAGCTTCCCTCAGGTATCCGGTATCTCGTTCAAAATAGACACCTCAGCAGCCAAAGGCAGCCGTGTTCACTCCATCCTGATCGGTGGAAAGGCCCTTGATCCTGAGGCAACATACACACTGGTCACCAATGATTTTACTGCCGTAGGTGGTGACCAATATACGATGTTCGCCAAATACCCGCAGGCCGGTATGTTCGGATCGCTGGATGAAGCGTTAATCCGCTATATGCAAAAAGTGGGCTCTGCTAGCCTGCAAGTACAGGCAGACGGCCGTATTCAAGAAGCCAAGGCAGACGGAAAAACTTCTGTCCCTGCCACACAAGCTGTGCCGTCTCCACCAACAACGACGCCAGCACCTCTGCAGGAGATACCGCAATCCAATTCTACATCGGCTGCGAAACCAGCTCCTGTGAAATCGGCACCTGCAAAATCTCAAACTAGCAAGCCACAGCAGGCATCGACTACTGCACAAGCTGCCAATAGCCATGTATATGTTGTGAAATCCGGGGATACTCTGTATGACATTTCTCGCAAACATGGTACTACCTGGCAACAGCTTCAGCATTTGAATAAGTTGAAGAATCCTCACCGCATTTATCCGGGTCAAAAGTTGGACCTCCCGGCCTAATTCAATAGCTAGCATAAACAGCATTCGGAATCCAAGTGGTTTCGGATGCTGCTATATGTCAGGATTTTTTAGATATGCGATAGTCCAAGCTCATTTGGACATCGCATATTTTTTTTGAAAGCAAGCCTTTTAACCGCTGACAAGTTGTGAACCGAGAGGTATGATGGAGAAGAGTTATTCGGGCAGAGAACATTTGTCCCGGTATCCATCGGGATCAGTTATGTGTGTGGAAGGAGTCCATTATATGCAATACATTATTTATGATCTTGAATTTACCGTTAGCCGTAACGCCAGATATTCCTCCGAAATTATTGATATCGGTGCCGTCAAAGTTATTCAGGGAGACGATGGCCTATTCGTTGCGGATACATTTCACAGTTTTGTGAGACCATCGAATCGACCTGTGATCTCTACAGATACCGTTCAATTCACGGGTATTACTCAACGAGACATTGATGCCGCTCCACTCTTTCCTGAAGCTGTGAAGCAATTTATTGCCTGGCTCGGTACAGATTCGCCCTATTATTTATGCGCATGGGGACCGGATGACCGTCAGAAGCTGGTATCCCATTGTCGTACCCATCATGTAGATCTCGGTTGGATTCATAATACAAATGATATACAGAAGCAAATTTCCCGTCTGTTTAGTTCCAATGGAAAGTATCGTCAGTTGAGCCTGTCTCAGGCGTTGGAATTGTGCAACATTGACTTTGACGGTCAACAGCATCGGGCACTGGATGATGCCGTGAACACCGCTCAGGTTTTCATGTACCATTTTGATCGTCTTACATTAGTTCATAATGCTGCCGACGATGAGGAAAGTCGCGGCTCAAAGCTCGTCTACTCCTCACCAGAAGAAGAACAGGAGCAGTACAGTCCCTTCGGCAATCTCGCCAACCTGTTTAAGGACCGTTAAGCAGATAGCTCCCCGGCCCGTTCCGGGGGATCTTCCCCCTGTTATTCTTGATTTCCTACCTTTTTATCGAAGTAAAACGCCCCCCAGGTTCGCAGCATTTCTTGCATACGTTTGCGGTACCGTAAAGGTTCCAGAATCTCGGCCTCAGCTCCATAGGATGTGAGCCAATCCAGAAATTCACGGTCATGATTGACCGTCACCTCAAACAACAAACTTCCATCTGGCAAATCCTTGAGAAGAGGCTTGATGAACAGCTCCTCTTCTTTGACCCGATATACAGAATCGGCAGAGAAACGTACGACAAACCGAATATTTTGATTTCCTTTGGTCACCGACCAGGTGCCTTTAAAAAACATTTCCATTTCAGATGTATTTTTTTGAAACGTATACGGCAAAATCCTCATATTCCGAAAACGGCTGATCCGAAAGGTTCTCATGGCGGATTGCTTATGACAAAAACCAAGCATATAGAATCGCCGATCTTGAGGAACCAAACAATAAGGATCTACTTGCACCAATGATACATCTTCATTTTGAGGCGAGCTGTATTCCGCTTCAATTGTCTGCTGCGTAAGACTCGCCAAAACAATCAGCCTGAGCAGATAGGGCTGGTTTTCCCGATCAAGTGTCGAGCCGAGCCGGATGATATTTTTCATTTCCTGCGCGAAGCTCGTCTGGTCCATCTTTTTTTTCTGACTAGAGGCCATCACTTTCTCATAAGCACTTTCAAAAGCTGGCGGTAGAAGAGGCTTTATCGTTTCCATCATCTCTCCCAGCTTGGTAAAAGCCTCTGCCTCTTCTTCTGTCCAATTCAGAGGATACAAAGCAAAATTGCTAATAAAAATGTACCCCTTGCCATGCCCCATATTCGTAATCGGAATATGCATAGCGCTTAGCGCCTCCATATCTCGGTATATGGTACGTTCTGATGTTTCACAACGTTCGGCAAGCTCTCTTGCCAATATTCCTGGATTTGCCTGAACAATAGTAATAATCCGCATTAAACGTATCAACCGATCAGTCAAGGAAGTCTCTCCTTTACAAAAAGATAGTAAATTAGACTCACTAATTTGCACAAATAAACTAGCACAATTACCTATCTCAACCTATTATTCTTCGTAAAACGAACATCTCCTAACGATATTTCCTTATTAAAAAAGACCTTAGAACTATACGCAGTAAACGATACAAAAGACCCACTCCATTTATTGCGTATGGATAGAAGTAACTCGGCTTCCTCAAGATAATCCATGTCTTCGCTTCTAGCTGCACATATAAGCAATTCATCTGCTTGTCTCGTAAGGATGAACGCCCCTCGCTCAGGCTCCCCTTTCTCATACATACGTAATGCCTTTTTTACAATTGGGGACGTCTCATTCAGCTTTATGTATTTTTCCACCTTCGGGTTGGATGGAATGCTCAGCAGACCAAGATGATGCGTGTAATGGATATAAAGCTGGTCTGTGCGGATCAGCGTTCGCTTTTCCTGCGATGGCTTGCGCCAGCTCCACTCGATCATTCCAATCGTATGTCTTCCGGACGCGTGAGCCGGTATAGAAAACGTTAAAATAGCTTGTCTATATTTTCCCCGTCGCACATCACCACAGTGAACCAGCATGCAATCTCCGTTTTCTGATTGTTTAAACCCGAGCCTCACCCCTTCAGCTTTTAATAGATTTACCCCGTTTTCTGGAATGAACTGAAGTTGAAGGTCACATCCCGCTGCCTTCGGTATTAGATTCCCTTTTCTTTTACGTATAGCCCCATAGCCCCATTCTATCAGTAGATTTACTTGTTTGGACCCATTCGCCGATATAGACTCTTTGTCCCATGTGTACGTTACATTGAGCATTGACTTCACCACTGGTAAATTCCCCCTAAAAGAACATGTAACTCTAAATTAACAGTGTTATCTGACACTATATTGTCAGGGAACATATGTTTGATTGTGAAAATTATACATGGTAATCTTTATGAAAGGGGACCTAATTCGGCAAATAACATTTTCATCCATTCTAATTACATAAATACGCAAAAATAGCCCGGCTTTTGCCGGGCTACATGATAGTCTGCTTCTATATTTAAAATTATGAAATCGTAGTTTCTGTTAAAGATACTTTCGTATTTGTGCAAATATCGGATATTGGAGCAAATGTAGTGCTATCCACGATAAGCTCCTTCGATAATGGCTTGCCATTTACAGTGATTTTTAAAATTGTATAGTTTTGTTCTCTCTCATTCATCTTTCAAGATCTCCTTCTATATCTATTTTAATATTTCTAGTTCATATATTTTGTTCAAGCCCTGATCAGGTGCGGATGGTTCTTGACTCGTTTGTTGGGAAAAATGCCGGAATGTTGCCGCTTCCTTGATATACCCGTTTTAGGTTACACTTAAACTAATAATCGAGTTTTTTTGATAATCTTTTCCCGTATTTGTCGTCTATATATTCTAAAAGCTGCATCCAAATCATTATATTGTACGTAACCATGTGATATGGGTAATGATCTGTAACATCTAACATCTTGGTTTCTCAAAAGGGGGAACATCACTTGGCACGAGCAACTTATCGCTTTGCTTTGTACCGCCGCATTGTCTGCGCTGCTATAGTGCTTTTGTTTATTTTTGGAGTAACCCGTGTACCCGAAGCTCATGCTGCTTATTGGGATGATGTATATCAAGGCTTTGAGCAGTTTTCACGTTTGCCAGGCGATGTATATCAACTCAAGGAAAGCTACCGCCAAACACAGGAAGACCTGGAAAAGGCCCGTACCAGCATCGAGACCTACCAGAAGCAAAACGCCCAACTGCTGGAGCAAAATCGCAAGCTGAACGACACCGTTACAGAACTAAAAAATCTTCAAACCCAGCGCGATCAGGCTTCACACCGAAATAAAATGCTCATCATCACGGCTGTCATTCTGCTGGCCGGTTATTTTATCGGTATCCGACTGTTACGTTACGGGATGCGTCGACGCTCGGGAAGATACTAACTGCCTGAAAGGATGAAGGGTCTGAATGGACATACAAGCAGGACAACACCATGATGAAAGTGTCGGTTCGGTCGTAACGCTCGACCTGGCTGAAGGGGAAAAGCTGCACGTTCTGCATCCGCAGCAAATCATCGCCTTTCGCGGACCCAGCTCAGGTCGCAGTGATAAGCTGATGAATATTAAAGGCATGTATCGCAAGCACAAACTGATTCAGGCCGATTTCACAGGCGCTTGCCGGCTAATTGCCGCACTTCCTCCTGGCTTTAGTCTGAAGATGATCAAGCTGGAAGGAAGCGACGATTTGCTATACGATTTCCGCAACCTGTTCTGGTACAGCTCCGGCATCCAAATGCGTACCAAGCTGCTAAGCATGAAAAACATGTTGTTTAGCCGTGATGTCATTAAAATGAAATTTGACGGTATCGGCCACATTGGCATTTTGACGCAGGGATTGGTATGTCAAGAACAGCTTCATCCGTCGGAGCCGATCTACGTCGATGCGAGCAGCGTCATTGCCTATCCCGAAAACGCCAAGCTGGAGTTAACCGTATATGGTAACCATTTGGCCAGCCAGCATATGAACTATCATTTTAAAATGACGGGGCACGGTACCGTACTATTTCATGCTGGTGAGCATCATCGGCGACTTCAGCAGGATATGAACGACGATGGCGTGATCAAACGATTTTTAAGGGAAGTCATTCCATTTGGTGGAGTGTTTATCAAATAGCCCTGCCATGCTATAATGGCAATGCTATCAATGAAGCTGTCTGTCCTTGTGGCAGCTGCTAATGAAGAAAATCCATGCATAACGCATGGGAGAGGTTCGCGAACTCCCTCTATAAAAAACTAACGATGCTTTGTCCTCCGCATTGAAAAATGAATTTGCGGGGCAAGGCCTGTTTTTTGTTGAAGCCGGTTCAAGAACTCTCCTTCTTCCACGTGACAAGACTCTGTGTCTTACACCATTCCAAGAAGATCGAGAGGTTTTTTTATGTTTACAAACGAAAAAGCAGTCGTCGTATTCAGCGGCGGCCAAGACAGTACAACCTGTTTATTTTGGGCAAAAAAACATTTTGCCGAAGTAGAAACTGTGACGTTCGATTACGGTCAGCGCCACAAGCAGGAAATTGAAGTTGCCGCCGGAATCGCCAGCGAGCTGGGTGTTACGCAAACGGTACTGGATATGAGCCTGCTCAACCAACTTGCCCCCAATGCCCTCACACGCACTGACATTGACATTACTCAAGAGGAAGGCGAACTGCCTAGCACCTTTGTAGACGGTCGTAATCTTTTGTTCCTGAGCTTTGCAGCAGTTCTCGCCAAGCAAAAAGGAGCGCGCCACATCATTACAGGCGTTTGCGAGACAGATTTCAGCGGCTATCCCGATTGCCGGGATTCCTTTATTAAATCGCTGAACGTCACACTGAACCTTTCGATGGACTATCCCTTTGTGATTCATACCCCGCTCATGTGGTTGAACAAGGCCGAAACCTGGCAAATGGCCGATGAGCTGAAAGCTTTTGAATTTGTAAGAACCCGTACACTAACGTGCTATAACGGCATCATTGGCGATGGCTGTGGCGAATGTCCTGCTTGCAATCTTCGTCGTGCTGGACTGGAGCAGTATCTTGCAGTTCGCGGCGCTTCGTCCCAAGGAGCTGAAGGCCATGCGTGAGCCAGGTACCTTTCGTATTGTCGACAAGCTCCAGCAGTTCGAGACAGACATTGAACGCTCTCAGTTGCGTTATCACCGCAAGCGTGTACTCGTAAGCAAACAATTTACGTTCGATGCAGCCCACCATTTGCACTGTTACGAAGGCAAATGCAAAAATCTGCACGGACATACTTATATCGTCGTATTTGGCATAAGCGGTATCCCGAGCGAAATAGGTCTAACGCTGGATTTTGGTGATATCAAAACGATCTGGAAAGAGCGAATTGAGCCTTTTCTGGACCACCGTTACTTGAATGAAACGCTCCCTCCAATGAATACAACGGCAGAAAACATGGTCGTCTGGATCTTTGAACAAATGGAGTCAGCCTTGACCTCGGATGCATACTGCAATCGTGTTGAAGGCGGACGTACCGAGTTTGTACGACTGTTCGAGACACCTACCAGCTACGCCGAATTCCGACGGGAGTGGATGTTCGATGAGTAATACTGTAACTACTCACCAACCTATGGCAACCCCCGACAAGGCTAAAGCAGCCCCTATTCCTGTGCTGGAGGTGTTTGGTCCCACCGTGCAGGGCGAAGGTATGGTCATTGGTCGTAAAACGATGTTTGTGCGTACCGCAGGCTGCGATTACCATTGCTCATGGTGCGACTCCGCCTTTACCTGGGACGGCAGCGCCAAGGATCAAATCCGTCGTCTCAGTGCCACTGATATTTGGCAGGAACTACAGTCCATCGGCGGCGAACGGTTCTCGCATGTGACCCTTTCCGGAGGCAATCCCGTCCTGCTGCCACAGCTCGGGACGCTGATTACCCTGTTACGCAGTCAAGGCATTGCTACAGCTGTCGAAACACAAGGCTCCCGTTGGCAGGAATGGCTGTACGATATTGATGAGGTGACCTTATCCCCGAAGCCGCCCAGCTCTGGCATGACGACCAACTGGGACGTGCTGGATGATACCGTGGTCCGTCTGACCAACCGGAAGATGGCTGGAGCGTCCAAGTCTACAACAAACGTCTCAGTTACAACGTGCTCCCAGGAATCAAATAATGAATCGGTCAGACTATATGCTGGAGCATGCAGCCTGAAGGTCGTCATCTTCGATGACACTGATCTTGCATATGCCCGCACCGTTCATGAGCGCTATCCACACGTACCGTTGTTCCTCCAGACGGGTAATCCAGATGTGAACACGGAGAACACCGGGCAGATCGCAGAGTCTCTTTTACATCGTTATGAATGGCTTATCGACCGTGTCATGGACGATTCCCGGCTCAATGATGTAAGAGTACTCCCGCAGCTCCACACCCTCGTATGGGGCAACAAACGCGGCGTATAACACGTATATACAATATATTCCATATGGTCTGTATGTGATACACAAGATACGCCAAATTCATCGTAGTACTTTTCAACATCTATAACTATAAATCAAGAGAAACCCTCGTCCGCGAGACGGGGTTTCTCAATAAAATAACGCTCCTTAAATATAAGGAGCGAAATTTCACTTCTGCCCAACCCACATGTAAACGGGTAGGGACTTTATGGTGTTGACGGCGGTCAGCAGCGGAGCGGAGGATTTGAAGCTGGAGAAGCGTTAGCGTTCGCCTTTGAAATGGGATTCTAACCTATAGATCTTTTATCAGAAAGAATCCCATTTCAACAGCGATCGGAAGCTCAAATCCTTCGCGAAGCGTCGCCTAACCGAACCTCCCCACCATAACTCCCTCTCTCTTTTACCACTAAACCAACTTTAAGGAGCCTCACTCAATATGACCGGAAGAAAACCTGAAGAAATGACCGACGTTACCCTACTTGGCAATCAAGGCACACAATACACATTTGCCTATGATCCCGCCATTCTCGAAAGCTTTGATAATAAACACCCGTACCGCGATTATTTTGTAAAATTCAATTGTCCAGAGTTCACCAGCCTTTGCCCGATTACAGGACAGCCTGATTTTGCGACCATCTACATCAGCTACATTCCTGATATTAAAATGGTTGAAAGCAAGTCCCTTAAGCTGTACCTATTCAGCTTCCGCAACCACGGTGATTTCCATGAAGACTGCGTCAATATCATCATGAATGACTTGATTAAGCTGATGGACCCTCGCTACATTGAAGTATGGGGCAAATTTACGCCACGCGGCGGTATCTCTATCGACCCGTACACCAACTACGGCAAGCCGGGAACGAAGTATGAGCAAATCGCAGAACACCGTATGATGAACCATGATATGTATCCAGAGACGGTGGATAATCGATAGGCTGATCCCCTCAACTCATTCGCTACAAATATAAATAAGGGGCTGTCCCAATAGTCATAAAATGACTCAAGGACAGCCCCTATGTTTCTAGTCTATCAAAATAATCCATAAAAAATTTGCGCTTGTGGCGTCGTTTACACACTCAGATCAAATTTTGATTTTTTATATTCATAAGGGGTCTTACCCATAACTTCCTTAAAAGCTTTTCTAAAAGACTTCTCGTTGGGAAAGCCTGCCTCGTAAGAAATTTCTGTAAGTGACTTATTCGTTGTTTCCAATAAATCAATCGCCTTTTCCAAACAAAGAATTTGCTTGTACTCCGTAAACGTCTGACCTGTATATTCATGAAACATTCTCGACAAATAGGCCTCCGAATAGCCACATATTCGAGCTGTTTTCGCTAGGCTAATATTTTCAGCGTAATGTTCTTTAATAAAGTCCATGATCGTCTTTATCTTTTGCTGCTTATCGCTAAATACCTCCGGCTGTAGATCTGCTGCCTGACTAAAATGATTAACAAGCAAATATTTAAGTTCAATAATTCGACTTTGCTCTAAAATATAGTCATATTTCCCTTTGGAAATATGCAGGTTATATATATCCAAAAATAACTCTCTTAATTTAGAAAGTATAGTATGTTCAACTTGTTGCTCTTGCGTGTTTAATTGGATGAATACTTGTTCATTGGCAAAAAAGGTAGCTGGAAATTGCAATACAACGACCTGGTTTTCCGTAATACTTTGGGTGGAGTGCGGTACATTGCTATTAATGAACAGTGCATCCTTTTCCATCAAAATGGTTATTTTTCCTTCATGCCACACCTTAAGACTTCCACTTGTACAGTAGATTAATTCCATATTACTGTGAAAATGCATAGGGATGACTCTTTCTGTATCTGTCGATTGAAACATAAAGAGGTTAATCATTTTTCTTCTGTCTATTTCAATATGTTCATATATTTTCTTCATACGACACCTCATCAACCAGCTATGAGTAATCAACAGTAATTATATTCAGTCATATACTCTAATACTCATACTATACCGATAGTAAAATGCCTACACAAGCTGAAATCTCTTCAGTCGACTAAGACAAAAAAAGGCAGTTCTTCTCGCAAACGGAGAAATGAACAGCCTTTTTTTGTCTGCTTGTAGCTCTCAGGTAAAAGATAAGAATAAAGTTTTAATGATTGATTATGGCATCACATTCCTGCAACTGATAAATCTCAATTTCTCCTTCATTGTCTCCTGCTTCAAGCACCACACTGCGTTGTTCCGTATCTTCCAGGAAATAACGCAGAGAAAATACTTCCTCGCCTTCGTTCACAAAGATCTCCAGACTTGAGCTTTCTATAAATATTTGCATGCCTGTAAGTTGACTGGCTAACGTTGCTTTTCTGTACTCTCTCTGGTTCGTCAACCAGTTGGTTCTCCATACGGTTAAACTGTTTTCTTCCGAATCATAGTCAATTTCCACCGCATTTCTGACTATCATTTTGAAGTTCTCTGTAAGCTTCGAAAAATGAACATTGCACTCCACCTGCAGGGAAGGCAGCAGCCAAACCCTATTTTTGTGAATGTTCTCCTTGGAATGTACACCGTCCATTCTTAGCAATTGTAATTCCGGCAATGGTTTCTGGTATAGCACACCGTTAGACAATACGATTTCTCTAGGAAGAGTCAGCGCATGAATCCAGCCTTCCTGAATGGTGGGAACAGCCCTCTCTGCTTCTTCATTCATGGCGCTCATCCATCCGAACATAATGGTTCTATCATTCACCTTGAATGATTGTGGCGCGTAGAAATCAAACCCCCGATCAAGCTCTTTAAAATGGGTAAGGTTTCCGTTGAATTTTCCTGTACTCGTTAATTTCCCAACAACATATCCCGATTGGTTAGGGTTTCTATAATATTCGCCTGCTTCTGGTAAGCCCTGAGGAGAGAACACAAAAATATCATTTTCCGCAAATTGAAGTAGATCAGGGCATTCCCACATATATCCGAATTCATGATCATGGTCCAAAAATGATCCTTGGCATTCCCAATCAGACAAATTTATAGATTTGTAGATAAGCGTATCTCCAGTCAAATCCTCTCTTTGAGCGCCAACGATCAGCCACCAGTTCCCGTTCCGATCTCTCCATACTTTCGGGTCTCGGACATGTCTGGTATAGCCTTGTGGATGTTCAAACAAAGGACCCATTTTCTCGAAATGCTCCCCATCTTCCGAAATGGCTACGCATTGATAGCTTTCTCGGACTCCATCATCCCTGATTACATTTCCTGTGTAAAACAGATACAGCTTTTCATCATGGACTATGGCGCCTCCGGAATAAATGCCGTCCTTGTCATACCATTCCGAAGGCTCCAGCGCTACACCCTTTCTTTGCCAATGCACCAGATCGCTCGAAACTACATGGCCCCAACATTTATTTTGATGTTCGGTTCCTTTGGGGTTCCACTGATAGAACACATGATATTGTTGATTGAAAAAGGCAAGTCCATTAGGATCGTTTAATAGCCCGTAAGGAGGAGTAATATGATATTTAAGATGATAAGCGTCGCTTTTATTCATGTTTATCCTCCGGTAACAAAGTAAAACTAAAGCTTAGCAAAATGTCCTGTGAGCTTGAACCGATATAAACCTCAAATTCACCTGGCTCACTCTTGTATTCCATTTCACGGCCATAAAATTTGAGCATGTCTTCATCAATTGAAAATTCCACAACTGTAGTCTCGCCGCTTTGTAAAAATATTTTTTTAAAGTCTTTTAATTCTTTCACTGGCCTTGCAACACTTGCAAATTTATCGCGAATATATAATTGAATCGTTTCTTTTCCATCATACGTTCCAGTGTTGGATACAGAAATACGGATATCCACTGACTCATTTGTTTTTATTTCCTTTTGACTGACGGCTAATAGACTGTATTCAAATGAGGTATAGGATAGGCCATAGCCAAACGGATACAAGGGTTCGTTCACTTCATCTATATATCGAGATGCAAAGCGGTAAGATCCATTTTCCTTTAATTTCGGTCTCCCTGTATTCAGCTCATTGTAGTAGACCGGAATCTGACCGACGCTATGTGGAAAGGTCATTGCTAGTTTCCCGGACGGATTTACTTTCCCATACAATATATTAGCCAGTGCTTCTCCGCCCATCGTTCCTGGATACCAGGCCTGAACTATAGCGTCAACCTTTTCAACAACATTGGTAAGGATCAAAGGTCTTCCACTATATACGATCAGAACGATCTTTTTGCCCAATAAGCTTAATTCATGAAGTAATCTCAATTGCGGCTCTGGCAGCGTCGGATTCGTTCGTGATCCACCTTCTCCGCTCTGATAAATACTTTCTCCCAAAGCAAGGACTATGACTTCTGCTTCATTTGCATGCCTAATGGCTTCTTGCAGTAGATCTTCCTCGGAGCTTGTTTCAACCGCCAGTTTGTCCGCATATTTATCGAAGGTTTCCCTTGCATCAAGAGGTAGCAGATAACTTCCTCTACATACCGAGAGATTGTCGGGGCCAACAAGCTGTAACAACCCCGTTTTCAAATTAATAGTGTCTGTCTGCTCTCCCTTGATCGCCCACATACCCAGGGTGGAATTTTCTTCTGCATAGGGACCCATTAAAGCTATCTTCGTTTCCTTTGACAATGGCAATACATTATTTTCATTTTTCAGCAGCACAACGGATTCTTCTGCCAAGGACAGTGCCGCTTGTTTATGTTCGTCTGACAGAATGCTGCTGGTTGAACGTTTAACGATTTCCTGTAATCCGCGGAACGGGTCCTCAAACAGCCCCAAATCATTTTTCAGCTGTAAGACACGGTATACAGCTTCATTCAGAAGCTCCAGCATATAGTCGTTACCAGATATTACATTCTTCAATTGATTAGCGTACACTGCCGTCTTCATATCCACATCCACACCCGCCAACAGTGCCAGCCTGGCGGCGGAAGTCTCATCTTCGGCATAACCATGCATGATTAACTCTTCAATAGCGGCGTAATCTGAGATCAATACACCGTCAAACTTCATTTCCTGTCTTAGTACGTCACGGTTAAGCCACTCGTTTCCAGTCGCAGGTATCCCATTCAACGTATTAAAAGCCGTCATGACAAGCTTGGCGCCCGCTTCTATTGCTGCTTGATATCCAGGTAAATAATATTCTCGCAATGCATGCTCCGATAGATCCACGGCATTGTATTCACGTCCCGCTACAGGTGCTCCATAAGCGGCAAAATGCTTGACACAAGCAGCAATTTTATTAGCTGGTACGGCTCCATCTTCCAAGTTGCTGCCCTGGATTCCCAGAACTACGCTTTGCGCATATTTCTGCGCCAGCAAGGTATCTTCTCCAGGTGATTCCATCACCCGCCCCCAGCGAGGATCTCTAACCATATCTACCATGGGGGAAAAGGTTACATGAATGCCTTCCTCGTAGCACTCCTGAGCAGCAATCGAAGCCGCATTCTCTATCCCCTCATAGTTCCAGCTACATGCTTGAGCGATCGGAATTGGGAAAATGGTTCGATAGCCATAGATAATATCCGCCATGAATAACAGTGGAATTTTATGAACCGATTTTTCCAAATAATCGGTTTGCAACCGGATTATTTTTTCCGGGTTGGTAATGTTTAATATGGAGCCCGTGTTATAAATATTATAGTCCGTGTTTAGCCCCAATTTTTTCAAAGGGCCCGTCACAACCGTATCCATGTCTCCTTCAAAAAAATCACCAGTCAGTTGGATGAGCTGGCCGATCTTCTCTTCTATTGAAAGACTATTCAATTTTTCAAGCAATGTTTTGTTGTCCATGATTTTCTCCACCAAATTTTATTTATTCTCTATTTGTTCTCTATTTTTTCTTTAAATCCAAAGATCCACGTCAACGCAAATGCTACACCAAAACCGATTAAACAAACTAAAGCATACAGAAAAATTTGATTATTCAGATACAATAACAAGCCAGGTATAGCTGTAATCGACATGCCTGTGGCTTGAACATTAAAGATACGTGCGAAGAATCCTCCAACCGCTCCTCCAATCAAGCCCATCACGAATGGTTTACCATACCGAATGTTCACCCCAAAAATTGCCGGTTCTGTAATGCCCAGCAGTGCAGACACGGCAGAAGGATAGGCAATAGATTTGGTTTTTAATCTTTTCGATTTCAGGCCGACAGCTAACGCCGCACCTGCTTGTGCACAAATAGAGGCCGAGCTGATCGGGTTAACCATATTCCAGCCGCCATCCACCAGCATCTGTATTTCGATCAGGTTGAGCGCATGGTGCAGTCCGGTAACGACAATAATCTGATTAATGCCGCCATAAATAAATCCGCCAATGCCAAATGGCAATTTCAAAATAGCTGTAACGGCCGATAATATTAAAACCTCTACCTCATGGAAGATGGGACCAATCACGAACAAGCCCAGTACCAGTGTGAGCAACAATGTCAGAAACGGTGTTAGAATCAAGTCCAGGGCTTCGGGTACCGATTTCCTGATTCTTTTCTCCATCATCGCTCCCACGATCCCTATAATGAACGCCGGCAAAACGGAACCCTGATAGCCTGCGATTTTAATAAAGCCCAAAAACAAAAGAGGCTCCTTCACATGTTGAGCGACATCCCAGGAAGTAGGTAAAGAAGGACTTACCAGCATGAGTCCGAGCAAAATTCCCAAGATCGGCGACCCGCCAAACACTCTGAATGCAGACCAGCATACCAGCACAGGTAAAAATGCAAACGCGGTATCGGTCAGTATTTGCGTAAACAATATGAAATTCGCAGAAATATCATCCGGTGTAAGTCCAAATAACTGTAGCAGTGCAGGCTGAGTTACCAAGCCCCTAACTCCCATAAACAAGCCGGTAGCTACCAATGCAGGGATAATGGGAACGAATACATCTCCGAAAACCCGGATCATTCTTTTGAAAAAGTTATCATCTTGCGTGGAGGCCTTCTCTTTCAGCTCTGCCTTTGATGTCGCAGATACGTTCTGGCCGACCATCGCTTCGTAAACTTTGTTCACGGTACCGGTTCCAAAAATAATCTGGTATTGTCCGGAGGTAAAAAAGACCCCTTTTGCCTTATCAATATTTTCAATAAATTCATCATCAATAGTATCCCTGTCTTTTACAATCAATCTCAACCGTGTAGCACAATGTGCCATGGAAATAATATTGTCTTCTCCACCAAGCCCTTTAATGACATCCTGGGCTATTTTAACGTATTCTTTCTCAAGACTCATCAGTCTTCTTCCTTTCCTCTGTTCCTCTTAGTTAGTCTGAACCTTTAAAACTTGGACTAATATGCTTCTTAAGAATAACATGACTGCGCTTTCAAACAGTGCGATTATTTTACTACATTAAGGTCAAATTTTGACCTTTTTATACCCTTGGTCCGGCAATACAGACGGATCTGTCCCCAAGAAGTGCAGTGTATTTGCATTTAAATCAAAATGTTCACTCTAAGATCCTACTCAATAAAACGATGTCACTTTCTATTCCCCCACTCAGTATAGAGAGGAAGACTAATTTGTCTTAATCAACTACGATTTAAGGTTAAAATCACTTTCTGCCCACTCACTAAATACAAATAATTACAAACCCTTCATAGTTTTTAACAAATTTTTGTTGTACAATTACATAAAATCGGGAATGAAAGGAGATATGCATGAACCAATTTAGGAGCGGTTTGTTATTCAGTTTGATTATATTTGTTTTAATTGTCATTTTCCCTTCTACTACCACTTTTTGGCTTGCAGCTGCCATAATAGTTATATGGGTTATTATAGAAATAATACGCAAGCCTAAAGCTAAATTTGTAATTATGTATATTTTACTTTTGATTGTTAGTGCAATATTCTTTTTTTACTTTAGATAGATTTGAGACGGTTATTGATAAGACAATGGAATGGGTCAGTTCTCCATCAGTAACCCCAGCAAAATTGTTTCCAAATGCTTCAAGTTAGCATAACTGGCAAATTCTTTTCCTTAATTCACTGTTGCTTGACAAATCTTACTTTTTCTACGACTGGGCACCATGGTATCGAGTTCCCAGTGGTCAAGATCGTCCACCTATGGACTCCTTTAGGGAGCTGTACCGACCCAAAAGCGTCAACCAGTTTGGGGAGGTTGCTCTTTGTGACGAAGGCGCAACCTCCTCTGCAGCCAGAAGATTGCGTTAAATCCCAGACAAAACAATCTCCCTCGCAGCTCTGCAATCGGTTTAAAGGGCCAAGTCTAGTTCAGCTTCTCTTCAAGCTCCTGAGTAAACTCTAGCGTAAATTCTCCAGAAGGCGTACTGAACGTTCTGCGCCGTTTATAGGATTCATATGCTGGCGTTGCCACTTAAGCCTATCTCAGCGCCCCTCGCTTGAGTTTACGGTCGATGGTTTAGTGATGCCACTTTAATTTCTTTCGAGTCGTCCACTCTAAACGATTGTAAAGTCTCCAGTTATCCGTGTTTGATTGTGCTAAGATGAGGGTAGTTCATAATGGATTCACCTGTGTACATGATGTTGTAATGACTTCCATTTTTACACGAAGCCATTCATAAGTCTTTTGTTTTTTAGTTGTCTCCCTTCATTTTACAAATAAAAATGCACTTTCTCGAAAATTACGAAAAAGTGCATTAATTGAGATTATATTATAAAATTGTCAATTCACGGCCCCCAACCAGGCGTGTAATTTTCTGTCATTACTGGGCTATTATAGATAAAGTCGCTATAACTTGAGTCTTT
This sequence comes from Paenibacillus sp. JJ1683, assembly GCF_053006485.1. Lineage (NCBI taxonomy): Bacteria > Bacillati > Bacillota > Bacilli > Caryophanales > Paenibacillaceae > Paenibacillus > Paenibacillus sp. JJ1683. Next base: position 1,293,236 of record NZ_CM129820.1, on the reverse strand, counting down.
ATAGAAATACGTGAAGCTTCTTTCTGCACGTGGTAATGGAGGATTTGTTAAAGTATATCTATAGTACCATTGTTTAGAGTAATATATATTGGGTGTATTTAGTTGATAGTAAAGATTTGCAATTTGTGTAACAATCTTCACTGCCGCATAAGGAACAAGTGCAGATATAACAATAGATATAGCCCCCACTGTTAACTTATCTGCTAGAGTTGACCCTTTTGTAGTGGTTTGGTATTGCCAATCCGTTAGATCACTTCTTGCTTGGAGTTGAGCTTTACTATCACTTAAATCATTCACACCCTCAATTTTGCTTAAGTCATCTTTTGCCTCTGATACTACGGTTGGAGAAATTGTTTCATTTGTCGTAATACCATTTTGCTTAGTAGATATAAGTAAGCTTGTATCTTTCATCATTTTTGATGAAATCTCGGAGTCTAGTACGTAGTCTCCTTCATTATTTTTCTTGAAAGTCTTACTAAATACTTCCTTGTTGTTCAAATCAATTTTCTCGACAATCCGGAAAGATTCCCCCCCTTTTTCAAAAGTGTATTCATAGTTGTTCAAATCGTCATTAATTAACTGAAAATTAACAATTTCCTTCTGAGATGATACAGGTGATGTCGCATCTTCTGCCAAAGCTCTTGTTGGGCCGATAGCACCAATAAGCATAAAAAATACTAGGATACCACTTATTATTGACTTTTTCATACAAATCTCCCTTCCTTTTTACATATTTGTATACTAACACAAATAAATTATCACTAAATAGTACCTTATTACCTATTTTTTTAAAAATGATGGATAAAAAAACAATAGAATATTGTCGAAAGCCAAACGTTTCTTAGAATTAATACTGTTCATATCATGTTTCATCAGTAACAGCAAAATGCACCTTCAGAATGGGCACTGGATAACTTCATGGTTTATCCGGTGTATTCCAAAGGTGCTCTTTTTATTATCCTATTTGGTTACTTCGTGACTTTCAACTGAACATGATCAGCTGTATAGACAACCTTCACTTTATAGTTGCTCGGCAAACCTGCTACTTCGATGGAAGAAAATCCCCCGCTTCGTTTACCGTAGGTTAAAATGGTCGCACCGCTAGCTGGTACATATTTGTTAGCAAAATTCAGGCGTAATTTCCCGTTAAGTTGGGCGGTTCCCTTAATTTTGAGCACGTCATTTTTACTGCCCAGGTTGAGTTCAAGCTTGCCCTTGGCTGTTTGTTTGTAATTGCTGCCAACAATCAGCTTTCCAGCATTGTTTTTAAGAAAAGTCCCCCCGTTATTTGTAACTGCACCACTTCCGAAAGCTGTCTCCGAATTACCTTCAAGTATACCTTGATCGATCTGTGTACCACCGGAATACGTATTGCTACCCATAAGCTTCAACGTACCTGTTCCCTTTTTAATCAGCTTTCCAACACCAGAAATATGGTTGCGCCAGCGATCCAATGCATTGAAACCGCCTTTGGAAGCGTCCATATTCACCGTAACATTATTGGCAAAAGCACCGTAGCCGTCCGCAGCGGAAAACAGGTTCAAGCGTCCCCATCCTTCGGCATCGTCAAGCACAGGATAACCGGATGGAAGGCCTGTAGTGGCCAATACCCAACGGCGTTGTGTGCTGTCAAGGTAAGGTTGACGTGTCTCCAACAGCACTTCAGCTCCCTTAGGTACTGTCATTGGCGTCGTGGTTGGGTTAATTTGATTAAATCCATACGTTAATCGTTCATTATAATTTTTTTTGTTCGTAGCATAATTGCTGAAACGATCTGGGGCTGTACCTTTTTGGGACAGCAATTGTTTATGAGCATCCTGGTAAGCTGCTTTCTTCAAGTTGCTATTGGCTGGATCAGACAGGATGGCAGCAGCCATCGCCGTTGCCATGACGCGTCCTCCCATAACATCAAGCGGGGAATGCATGCCAGCAACAACACGATTATTGCCCAGCTCCGAAGCTCGTGTCAGCAATTCCTGATAACGCTCCGGCATGGCATAGGCCATAGCTATGGAACTGAGATATGCAGCATTGGTATGACCGCTAGGAAAGCCGCCATCATTAGTAGCATCAGATTTGAGGGCAGGGATCAGACTTGGAACAACTACTGAATTGTCGCTCCAACGGAACGGACGAGGATAACTAAAGTAAGATTTGGCCGGGTTCGTCGTAGAGTAGTCCCCGCGCAAGGTATTGACCAGATTCACAACGTTGCCGAGACTGGAGCTTATATCCCCTGCATTCGTTCCCTCATCTTCATATTTCTTAGTTGTGGCATCGGCCGGAACGTCGTTGATTGTTGTCGTGGCACCTGCCTTCTTTCGATATATATCAGTCAGCGAACCCAGACCGTCGATTACACTGTAGCTCTGATTTCGGCGGTCGTCCAAATAAGCCGCATCGGCCTCACTGGAAGTTCGACGGGCAGCAATATCAATCACTTTTTGAATATTAGCGTCCAGTACACTGCTGTTTAGTTTGGTACCTGTGTCCCAGGTAGCGCCAGGAGTCCAAAGCTTATTAAATTCAGAGAGCAACCCGAGAGTCGGATTGGAGCTTTCCGTCTTATTAGCAGAACTATTATTTTTGTAATGATCTACGAAATATCCCCATGACGGTTCTGTTGGAGTTATTGTTGTTGGCAAGGTTGCTGCACTCGTGTAATTTCCACCCAGAGAACCTAGAAGTAATGGTACAGATAATAATGCAACTGATAGTGGTTTTCTTAGCAATTTCATTCTCAAATCAGATCCTCTCTTCTCTTGTGCTCTTCATCCTGTTTCTACGGAGCTATTATCTATACAACAAGTTGTATGACATAAAGAATCATATCTTAAGTTTGTTAAATAAAGAGCCTAGTTTTGTTAAATTCTTCTTGCTTATTTATATGTAAGAGGAATATCAACAACATTCAACATAGAATAGTTTTTTTGTTTGTAATACTTTCACCATGTTGATATGTGCTTATGATCAATATAGTTGGTGTATTGGACCATAAAATCTAATTAAGGTAGGTTGTCTTATGAGCGAGGAAACTATTGCTTTCAAATGTGGAGCGTGTAAACAGATACCAGATAAACCCCTGTTAGAAAACAAAGATTTTGAGATTGTAGCCATCGAAGATGCTATGGACTGGGCGGATTTCAAACATCATACTCCAGATCTAAATAGTGAAATATGGGAAAGAGCATTGATACCTCCGGTAAAAGGTGATTCAAAAAAAGTACAAGTATATTTTCCTTTTCATATGTCCGTTGGAGAAACTTTTTGGACTTTATTCAGACCTGCTTATTCACATTTTAATGGTTGGGAAGAGCAGCCTGATGAGATCAACTTCTCTGCGTTTATTAAGTGTAGATTTGAAGACATCATATCGAAAAATGAAAAAAGAGCTTGGATCACTGTCAGAGTGGAGGAAGTCCTGTTATTGAAAAATGTATGTAATGAAATGCCATCCCGTGATGGAACAGGATATCTGGATTCATTTCATATGTTTGGAGAGGCTCAGCTATTGCAATATAAGGATTGGATTCTTCTTGATGCAAACGCACAAAGTAATCTTGGGATTTGGGCATTGATTAAAAGAGTTAAGGATGATAACCATTTGGTGGCATATGGCGAATGGGAATTTCATTCCAATTTAGTCTACTGTGGAAATCTAATAATCCCTGAAGACGAGTTGAACCAATTCATGCATGTTAGAGAGTAAAATGATAAGTAAAGGATATCTTATACAGATACCATACACTCAGAGCGAGATAATCTGTTGTAAATTAAAGGATCGAGCAATAAAGAGTTTCCAGCAGGATGGGCAAGCAGCGATGAGTAAATAGGGACTTTATCCCACTTTCAGCCATTTGCTGCAAATGGATTGCTTCCTATATCTTAAAATATACATACATATCCGGAGGTTGCCATGACTACTAAATCTGCTACAAAAAAAGAAACGGGCCAATCGCTCCCCCTCCAGGGGCCGCAAGCGAAAGGTACCGTTTTTGCGATTCTGATTGCGATCAGTTTCGTCCATCTGTTCAATGACTCGATTCAATCGGTCATTCCAGCGATCTTTCCGATCCTGAAGGAATCTATGAGCCTGAGCTACACGCAGATCGGCTGGATCTCATTCGCCATCAACTTTACAGCTTCGATCATGCAGCCTGTCATTGGCTTGTTTTCGGACAAACGACCTACGCCCGCTATCCTTCCCATCGGTATGGGTTTTACGCTGACCGGCATGCTGCTGCTCGCCTATGCTGCCGATTATAAAGCGGTGCTAATCGCAGTCATCTTCGTAGGTCTGGGCTCAGCTGCCTTTCACCCGGAAGGCTCGCGCGTATCCCATATGGCGGCAGGATCACGCCGGGGATTGGCACAATCCATTTTCCAGGTTGGCGGCAATGCAGGTCAATCGCTGGCACCGATGCTCACAAGCTGGATTTTTATCCCGTTGGGGCAATTTGGCGCCATCTGGTTCACAGGTATTGCGGCAGCCGGGATTGTAGTGCAATCATTCATTGCCCGCTGGTACGGTAACGTCCTGCGTACAGAAGGCATTGCACGCAAAAAAGCGGCGACACGCCGCATGAAGCCCGAAGTACGCAGCCGCATTATGTTTGCCATGATTGTCCTCATTCTGCTGGTATTTGTCCGTTCGTGGTATTCGACCTCGGTGGGAAGCTACTATTCGTTTTACCTGATGGAAGTATTTAAAATGCCATTGGCGGATGCACAGCTGTACATTTTCCTGTTCCTCGGGGCTGGAGCGCTAGGTACCTTCTTTGGTGGTCCGCTGGCAGACCGTTTTGGCAAGCGCAATATGATTTTTTTGTCCATGGTATTAGCTGCACCATTGGCGCTGCTGCTGCCTTATGCCAACCAATTCTGGACGGCGATCCTGCTGGCGATTATTGGATTTATTATGTTGTCCAGCTTTTCGGTCACAGTCGTATATGCACAGATGCTCGTGCCTGGCAAAATCGGGACGGTGTCCGGTCTCATTACGGGCCTGGCCTTTGGCCTTGGCGGTGTGGGTGCACTCGTGCTTGGCAACTGGATCGACAAAGTAGGCATCACCAACATTATGTTCCTGTGTGGCTTTTTGCCACTGCTCGGCATTTTAACCTTCTTACTTCCTACAGACAAAACCCTGAATCGCTGGGCGGAAGAAAATGGAGCCGAAGTGTAATAAGCTGACATGCGGCGGCCAACTAGGCCGCTGCACACCTTTATAAACAACGACCTTGAACTCCATTCTTCACTTCTACTCCAATCCATTCTCTTCTTCTGCCAAACGCATCAAAATACGGCGCTTCCGATATAGCATTTTCCCTGCTTCAGCTACGTCACTAATCGCGCTTCGATTGGCAATGGAGCCAAACAAAATGCCCGCAATCGGGACCATTTGCAGCAGCTTTTTCCATCCAAACTGATCACGATAGGTGTTAATGACCTCTTTCCAACCCTGCATCTGGGAAAAACCTGTGCCTGACGTGAAGGATCATCGAACAAGGCCAGTTCCTCTAATACAGCTTTCTTCCCCACAATATCAGATGAAGCGAATTGCATACATTTAATAATAAAAATGCGCTCCTGCTTATCATGGGGGTTAAACCCATAGCACAAAGCGATTTCCTGAAGCACCTTGAGTGACAAGCCAAGCAAAATAGGGATATCCGCCGCAATCGTAAACACACCGCCAATTCCCGTGGTTGCTCCCTGAGCGGTGGCAAAGGTAATGCGACCCGACGTCATCTCGTCCGCAGTCTGATCCATGATCGTTAGTGGGAGCTCAGCCGCCTGCTTCAAATCCCACATGGATTCCTCACTATGCTCCGCATCTTCGTTTTCCCCGGAATGGGGCTGATCCTCCGTATCCGAGGCGGAAGCTGCACCATTTTGCTGAATCATATATTCACGGGCCGTCTTGTTCAGCTTACTCAGGACTGTTTCTTCTTTCACCAAATATTTGCCACCATTTTGAATGAAGCTACCCATCTCGTTAAGCAGCTGCTCCAGCTTGTCCTTAATGATTTTGGGCGTCAGCCGATCCAACAGCATAAAGGGCCATCTGCCGATTTTTTCCCAGAAAAAAATATCCTTCTGCTCCTTCTCCCACTTTTCAATCTGCTTCAGCTCTTGGTGCAATACATCCTGACTTTCCCGATATTCTATAAGCGGCTTCATAATCGTAGACGTCTCCTTTTGACTATGCTAGTTTATGTATGGATAATACGTAAGGAAGGCAAGTTCAGGTTTCTTTTTTTAGCAAACGAGATGTATAGAAAGTTTAAAATTTGTACAGATCGGAGTGTAATGATGAATAATGTAGGGCTTGTCCCTTACCATTGTGAGCATGATGCGATTTTACATACCTTTTATTTGCCCGAGGAGCAGAAGCAATTTACTGGAATGCCAGCTGAAATGCTGGCACTGGCCAAGGAAGACCCACACCGCCATCCAGTCGTGATTACGGCTACTGGAAGGCCGGTTGGATTTTTCATTTTATACGATGGAGATGAATTAGCAGACTATACGAATACTTCTGAGGCACTGTTGCTACGTGCGTTTTCTATTCATTATGCAGATCAAGGACAAGGGTTCGCTAAACAAGGGCTGCTTCTGCTACCACAGTTCATCTCTACACACTTTCCACATATTCGCGAGATTGTACTAGGCGTCAATGCCCGTAATCTTTCTGCCCAAAGTCTATATCTCAAATGCGGCTTTATCGATGAAGGTAACACTAAAATGGGACAACACGGCTTGCAGCATATTTTTAAAATGAGCCTATAACGCTGACTTCAATAGCCCTCGTAAACAAAAGCTTTCGGCACAAAATGCCGAAAGCTTTTATCATTAAATTTCGCCAATGGAAAAGCTCAATTTGTAGTTACCAAACTTCGTAAGTTCATCCAGCATGGTATTTAACTCTGACTGTGATGACATGCGCACCCGCATCCAATAACAGCCCTCCCCACTTACCCGATGGATTTCGACAATAGAGGAATGCTCCCGTGCAAAAGTCTGAAAAGCACTGTGAGTCGTTCCTGAATTCAGAAAAACCGTAATAAAGGCATGAATCGTCTGCCCAATTTTCTCCGGGTTCCAGCGTAGTGTATAGCCCTCAATAATGCCTGCATCCTGCATTTTTCGAACACGCGCACCTACTGCTTGGCCTGTCAAATGAACTAGCTGACCGATCTCCTTATGCGTTAAAGAGCTGTCTTCAATTAAATGATGAAGAATACGCAGGTCGGTCTCATCAGGTACGAATAGTTCCATAGTTATTTTTCCTTTCATGATGAAACGAGAATGCTGGTTTTCCTTTCAGCAGGCCGTAGCCTGCATCTGCTTGCGTCAGATATGATTGTAGCAGAAACAAAGAACGGCCGAAAATACACTCGGTCAAAAAAACATTTACGATCAAAGGAGCTTCCATATATGAAAATCACACTAATCCGCAACGCAACCTTATGGATCGAATACGCTGGAGTAAAATTTCTGATTGATCCGATGCTGAGTGATGCTGGCCTAAATCCGCCGGTGCCCAATACGGAAAACACTCTCCGCAATCCGCTGGTTCCATTGCCACCACAATGGCAAACGCTTGGACAGCCTGACGTTGTCATCGTCACGCATTTGCATCTGGATCATTGGGACCCGGCAGCAGTACGCTGGCTGGACAAACAGCTTCCCGTCTTCTGCCAGCCCGGAAATGAAGAACAAATCATGGCTGACGGTTTTACACAGGTTACTCCGATTTCGGTGGCTGTTTCTGTGGGAGAAATTGAGATCAACCGTACTGCTGGACATCACGGTACCGGAGAAATCGGGGAACAGATGGGACCCGTATCCGGCTTTGTATTTCAGGCTCCAGGTGAGCCTGTCGTCTACGTGGCCGGGGATACCATTTGGTGCAGTGAAGTCGCGGAAGCACTGGATAAATACCGCCCAGACTGGACGATCGTAAACGCTGGAGGAGCGCGGTTTACAGTGGGCGATCCCATTATTATGACTGCCCAAGATGTAACAGCTGTTGCACAGCATGCTCCTTACACCCAAGTCGTTGCTGTCCATATGGAAGCCATCAACCATTGTGTACTGACTCGCTCCGAGCTTACGGAACATATCCATCGTGAAGGTCTGGAGAAGCGTGTCCATATTCCGGCAGATGGAGCGACGATTTCGGCATAAGGCGATAATTCCCGATTCACCGTTTGCGCCTATTTCGAATATATTGGATTTCAAAACGCCTAAAAGAAGGGATTATTAAATGAATTGGCAATATCAGCATCCTTATTATGGTACAGAAACCCAATGTAAAGAAGTTCCGATTGCTTTTCCTCCCCAGCATCAATATAGACAGCCGGGGTTGGAATACCTGGTGGTTCCACGCCCTATCTTTGATAATCCAAAGTATATCGGTACGGGAAAGCTTCAGGATCGGGTGGCGATTATTAGCGGCGGGGACAGTGGCATTGGTCGCGCGGTTGCAGTCGCATTTGCCAAGGAAGGGGCCGATGTGGTCATTGCCTATCTCGATGAGCATCGAGATGCGATGGAGACCCGTGATGTCATTCACCGGCTTGGCCGACGTTGCTTGCTAATTCCAGGTGATCTAAGGCTTAGAAGCAACTGCTGTCTGGTTGTTCAAAAAACGATGGAAACCTTCGGTCGTATTGATATCCTCATTAATAATATGGGGATTCAGTTTGTGCGCGAATCCTATTTGGATATCAGTGAACAGCAGCTACGTGATACGTTTGATACGAATATTATTTCCTTCTTCCATATGACTACAGAAGCCTTGCCGTATATGCGGGCTGGGGCCAGCATCGTCAATACGGCATCGGTTACAGCCTATGTTGGGCAAAAAAATATGATTGATTATTCAGCTACCAAAGGAGCCATTGTCAGCTTCACGCGCGCTTTGGCTAATAATCTGGTCGATCAGGGTATTCGCGTGAATGCCATTGCTCCCGGTCCGATCTGGACTCCGCTGAATCCGGCCACACAGTCAACTGAAGTCATTCGCACCTTTGGCAGCAATACGCCGATGAAGCGTGCCGGGCAGCCTTATGAATTGGCTCCGGCCTATGTGCTGTTGGCTTCAGATGATGGCTCCTACATTACCGGCCAGACGCTGCATGTGAACGGCGGACAAATGGTGACGACTTAGTTGGGTTAGCTAATAGCCATAAACCTAACAAAGCAAAAACCTCCAGCATCCACAGTTTCAAGTGGGACTGGAGGTTTGCTTATTTTACAATATTGAATATAAGCTTAAACTGATCTTTTGTTTTTGTTGTAAATATCGAAGGCAACCGCCAGCAGCAGTACCAAGCCCTTGATCCCTTGCTGCCAGTCAATACCGAGACCGATCAGAGACATACCGTTATTCAGTACGCCCATAACCAAGCCACCGATAATGGCTCCAAAAACCGTTCCGATCCCGCCCGACGCCGAAGCTCCACCGATAAAGCAAGCAGCGATGGCATCCAGCTCAAAGTTCGTACCTGCTCTCGGCGTAGCCGCATTCAGACGTGCAGCAAAGATGAGACCAGAAATGGCAGCCAGTACGCCCATGTTGACAAATACCCAGAATGTTACTTTTTTCGTTTTGACACCAGACAGGCCCGCTGCCTTTTCATTTCCACCCAGCGCATACACATGGCGCCCCATAACTGTACGGTTCATGACGAAGGAGTATACCACGATCAGGATGAACAGCAGGACGAGAATGTTCGGTATTCCCGCATAGCTCGCGAGCATGAAGGTGAACAGATTAATCACAGCAGCCACTACGATCAATTTGAGTACAAATAACACCTGTGACGGAACCTCAAATCCATATTTAAGCTGAGAGCGGCGTTCGCGAATTTCGTTCACGATAAACCATACCGTAAGTGCAATGCCGACAATGATGGATACCAGGTTATAACCGGTAGATGAAAAATCCGGCAGGAAGCCTGAACTGATTTTCTGGAATCCCCCCGGAAAAGGAGAGATCGATTGGCCTTCCAGCACGATCATTGTTAATCCGCGGAAGAGCAGCATTCCCGCCAAGGTAACGATAAATGCCGGAATACGTACATAAGCGACCCAGAACCCTTGCCATGCCCCAATTAACGCTCCGACCAGCAAAGCTGCAATCACAGCGACCCACGCTGGAAGCTGCCAATCGACCATCATAATGGCGGCAACCGCACCGACAAAAGCGGCTATGGAGCCGACGGACAAGTCAATGTGCCCAGTGATGATAACCAGCACCATCCCGATCGCCAGTACGAGAATGTAGCTATTTTGCAGAATCAGATTGGTAATATTAATCGGCTTCAATAGCAAGCCGCCTGTCAGCACTTCGAACAAAATCATAATAACGACCAGCGCAATCATCATGCCATATTGGCGGATGTTATTTTTAAATAGTTTAGTTATGGTTTCCATGCTTCACGCCTCCTGACTTGGTCATATATCTCATCAACGTTTCCTGCGAAGCGTCCTCACGGCTAACCTCTCCGGTGATCCGCCCGGCATTCATGACATAAATCCGGTCACACAAGCCTAGTACCTCTGGCAGCTCAGACGAAATGACCAGCACGCCCTTGCCTTCAGCGGCAAGTCGATGAATAATCGTATAGATTTCATATTTGGCACCCACATCTATGCCGCGCGTCGGCTCATCCAGAATCAGAATATCCGGTCCGGCAAAAATCCATTTGCTCAGTACTACCTTCTGCTGATTGCCGCCACTCAGATTGCCCGTTTTCTGCAAAATACTCGGCGCTTTGATGTTCATGCTTTTTTTCATTTCCTCTGCAACGACGACTTCCTCCTGCTCATTAACTACAGCGCCCTTTGCCAGCTTGTTCAGACCGGTCAACGAAATATTGCGCTTGATATCATCCATTAAAATGAGACCGTACTCCTTGCGGTCCTCCGTCACATAGGCAAAGCCATTGTTAATCGCGTCCGTAACCGTGTTGTTCTGGATCGGCTTGCCGTCCTTAATCAGTTGACCCGAGATGTTGCGCCCGTATGACTTGCCAAAGATGCTCATCGCCAGCTCGGTCCGTCCCGCCCCCATCAGCCCGGCAATGCCGACAATTTCACCGCGGCGAATGTTCAGATTCACTTGATCCAGCACCTTGCGGTCCGCATGATGCTCGTGATACACTGTCCAGTCCTTTACTTCCAACACGACTTTGCCAATCTTGGCATGGCGTTCTGGATAACGGCTGGTCAAATCGCGTCCAACCATCCCGCTAATGATCCGATCCTCTGTAACCTCATCCTTTTTCATGTCCAGCGTCTCAATCGTCTTCCCATCCCGCAAAATCGTAATCGAATCCGATACCTTTGCGACCTCATTCAGCTTGTGGGAGATCAGAATGCAGGAAATGCCCTGTTTTTTAAATTCCAGCATCAAATTAAGCAGATTTTCACTATCATCCTCATTCAATGCTGCTGTTGGTTCATCCAGAATAAGCAGCTTTACTTTTTTAGAGAGCGCTTTCGCAATTTCGACCAGTTGTTGCTTGCCGACCCCGATGTTCGTAACCAAGGTATTGGGGTTTTCACTCAACCCGACCTTGGACAGTAGCTCGCGTGTCCCGACAAAAGTCTCTTTCCAATCAATCACGCCACCGCTGGCGCGTTCGTTGCCCAGATAAATATTTTCTGCAATCGAGAGATACGGGATCAATGCCAGTTCCTGATGGATAATGACGATGCCCAATTCCTCGCTCTGCTTGATATCCTTGAACTCACACGTTTTGCCCTGGAAAATAATATCCCCTTCGTAGGTTCCATGTGGGTATACACCACTCAGTACCTTCATCAACGTCGATTTGCCCGCCCCGTTCTCGCCACACAGCGAATGAATCTCGCCTTCCTTGACCTTGAGATTCACATTTTCCAATGCCTTTACACCAGGAAAGGTTTTGGTAATTCCCTTCATTTCCAAAATGATTCCAGTCATGGGATACGCTCCTTTCGGTTGGATTCTTATTCTTATTTCAGTCCGATTTGTTCTTTGGTGTAATAGTGACTGCCGACAATATCCTTCTCTACATTCGTCCGATCCACCGAGATTGGATCAAGCAAGTAAGCAGGAATTACCTTTTTCCCGTTGTTATAGGATTTAACGTCATTTACTTCCGCTTGCTTGCCTTGTAAAATGCTGTTGGCCATCACGACCGTTTGCTCAGCCAGCTTACGGGTATCCTTAAATATAGTTTGTGTCTGCTCTCCAGCCACAATGGATTTGATCGAAGCCAGCTCCGCGTCCTGTCCGGTAATGATCGGCAGTGGCTTATTCGCTGATCCATATCCAACCCCTTTCAGGGATGAAATGATACCGATGCTAATGCCGTCATACGGAGAGAGCACCGCATCCAGATTGGCCCCTGAATAGTAGGCACTCAGCAGATTATCCATCCGCGACTGTGCCAAAGCTCCATCCCATCGCAGTGTAGCGATCTGCGCCATCGTCATCTGCTTGCTGCGCACGACCAGCTTACCGGAATCGATGTATGGCTTAAGTACGGACATCGCACCATTAAAGAAGAAGTAGGCGTTATTGTCATCCGGCGATCCGCCGAACAGCTCGATATTGAAAGGGCCCTTGCCATCCTTGAGACCCAGCTTTTTCTCAATATATGCCGCCTGTAGCACGCCCACCTTGAAGTTATCAAAGGTCGCATAATACGTCAGATACGGTGTATTGCGAATCAGACGGTCGTAAGAGATGACCTGAATCCCTCGGTCGTGTGCCTTCTGAATTACATCCGTCAGCGTGTTTCCATCGACCGAAGCGATGACCATGACATTAACGCCCTTGGTGATCATGTTTTCGATTTGGGAAATTTGATTTTCCACCACGTCCTCGGCATACTGTAAATCCGTTTTATAGCCTTGCTCCTGAAACAACCGAACCATATTCTCCCCGTCCCCTACCCAACGCTCGGACGATTTGGTCGGCATGGAAATACCCACATAGCCTTTTTCCTTGCTGCCCGTTCCACTCTCCGCCAGATTGCAAGCCGAGAGCATCAGGGCCAAAACCAGAAGCCAAACAACAACAGCTCCCTTTTTCATATGAAGTTCCCCTTTCCTCATGTGATGCAGGTCATTTGAAGGTAAGGATTTTGCAAAATCCTCAGGTCATTGCTGATTAAAATTGAAATGAGATAGCGCTTACATAAGCGAGGCGATGAGCACCTCTCTTTTTTTATGTGCAAACACATGGTATCATTCCAGGCCGGGGAAGGTCTTTGCAGGTTTTGAACCTTTTTTATAAAATTTTAACCTTTGTGGTGGGGGAGGTATTACTTAATGACGTTAAGCTTCGTCGACATCAATTAAGAACACCCGCTCCTGGAATCCGCCTCGGGCCTCGGCTTTGTCTGCCCGGAGCTTGTCCAGTTCGGCTACATTCGCTCCATGTACTTCTGCCAGCGCTCGGATGACTTCCAGCATATCCGCTAGTTCTTCCAGCGCGTCCCGATCTTTGTCCGCTGCAAAATACTCCTCAGTCTCTTCACGAAGCTTCGTTCGCAGTTCCTGCTTATAGTCCTCTGAGTCTAATATGCGTGTCCGACATTCCTTACCCTGAGACATAATGATATGCGGGATCTGATCCCGCACCAGCTTGTTGTATGTAGGCATTTCAAATAACACCCTTTCTGATATGAAGTTTAAAAATTCAACAATTTAATTGAACGGGTTTTCTTTAAAAATAGACGGATACCGCTTAGACGGATCAGCTACGATCCGTTGTGACAGAGACTCTAGAATAGAGTCTGTTTTATACAGCAACATATCTACTTCCTCCAGCTTCATCGTCTCCCTGGATGCTTCTTCCTCTCCGGAAACCAGATAATGCATGGTACCCATAAACAGCACCATATCTAAACACGGCTCAGCATCCGAGCGAATTAGCCTGAGCAGATCGTTCATGGAAAGACTAATGGATAAAGGCATGATTTGATTTCGATGTACATAAATGGCCTTCGCCATAGAAAACATGGCGCGATCGCAAAGAATGAGGCAGTTTAGCCATTGATTATGATCACGCATCATCTGGGCAAGCTGCATTTGGTATTGGGCAAGCTTTTGAAAATCCATCATGCAATTCAATATGTGGGTGTCGCTGTACTTCGGCAATTTGAAATCGGAATCACTATGTAGTTGGGGACTTAAGGAGTAGTGTTTCATGGGGAATCAACTCCTGATTTAGAATTTCATAAATAAGGGTTTTGCAAAATCCTGAAACAAATGTGAGCAACGTAGCATATCATTAGACCACTAAAATGTATAATTTTCTAGCTATCGGACAAGCTTCATAATGAATATTACTATATAGTAGTTTTTAATTCAATTTACTTACTAACGCATATTAATTAGATGTAACTCTTTCTCTACACTTCTAACTATAGAGAGGTGTATTCATGTCAGAACTATTAGAATTAGTCGGTACACGTATTCGAGATATTCGAAAGTCTAAAGGGCTTTCCCAAGAAGCTTTAGCCGAAAAAGCAGGTTTCAATTCGAGTTATATTGGTTTCATCGAGCGTGCGGAGAGAAATATATCTTTGAAGAATCTGGAGAAAATAGCGAAGGCATTGAACGTGGGCGTCTATCAATTGCTTACATATGTGAAGGAAAATGATGAGCTTACCGAAGAAGATTCGAGTATAAAAGCCATTTTGTCTCTCCTAAGAACTCGTGAAACCAAAGATACTGAGCTGGCCTTAAAGATTCTTACGGATATATTTATTAGAATGGATGAACGATGAAACAAAAAAAAGGAACTGCACTCTGCAGTTCCCCACCTACCTCTTACGACAACGCCAGCATCGCTTTCATATCTTCCTCTGCGGTCGTAATTAGCTTCAAGCCAAACATCTCCACCAGTACATCCAGTACACCAGAAGAAATAAACTCAGGCGGCTTTGGCCCAATGCGAATATCCTGGATGCCAAGGCTGAACAAGCCTAGCAGGATGGCAACTGCTTTTTGCTCAAACCAGGACAGCACAATGCTGACAGGCAGCTCATTCACCGTACAACCAAAAGCATCCGCTAAAGCCAGAGCGATTTTCACAGTAGAACCGGAATTGTTGCATTGCCCCAAATCAATATAACGTGGAATGCCAGTAGCTCCAACAGTGCCGTAGTCCACATCATTAAAGCGGAATTTACCACAGGACGTGGTCAAAATGACCGTGTCATTCGGCAAGGATGTCGCCAGCTCGCGGTAATAGTTGCCGCCTTTGCCTGGTGCGTCACAGCCCGCGATGACGAAGAAACGGCGGATATGTCCGTCTTTGACGGCCTGAATGATCTCAGGTGCCAGCCCGATGACCGTCTCATGATGGTATCCAGTCGTAAGCACCTGCTCAGAGTCTACATCTGCGGCTGGCAGGGCCAACGCGCGTTCAATTAGTGGAGAGAAATCGTCGTTCACAATTTTGGCAACACCCTCCAGCCCTGCTACTTCATAAGAGAAGAAGCGGTCTGCATATGTGCCTTTAATCGGCATAACACAGTTGGTCGTGGCAAGAATCGCGCCCGGGAACTCCTCGAACAATCTGCGTTGATCATACCAGGCTTTACCGATATTCCCTTTGAGATGTGGATATTTCTTCAACGCCGGATAACCGTGCGCTGGCAGCATTTCCGAGTGGGTGTAGATATTGATGCCCTTTCCTTCGGTCTGCCGCAGTAATTCCTCCAGCGCGTACAGATTATGTCCGGTCACGACAATACATTGACCTTCGATTTTATTTTGGCTGACAGTAATCGGCTGTGGAATGCCAAAACGATCCGTATGGGCACGATCCAGCACATCCATGATCCGTACAGCTGCATTTCCGACCTTCATTGCCATCTCCAAATGCTCTTGTACATTAAAATTAGAATTGGTTAAGGTCATATATAACGCTTCATGCGTGATCCGATCCACCTCAGGATCGGTATATCCCAACTGACGAGCATGTGTTGCATAGGCAGCAATCCCTTTTAATGCAAAAATCATTGTATCCTGCAAGCTCGCTACCGTCTCATTTTTCCCGCATACTCCAATGACTTTACACCCGCCACTCGGCGTCTGTTCACACTGATAACAAAACATATCGTTTTCCTCCAAATATTGATAGATATTTGTTCGTTATCTACAGCGTAACAAACCCCTGAACGTGCGGGTGTGATTACACACACACTTTTTAGCCAGATTATCATGAGAGGGCGCAAGGCAATTCCGCAATCCAACATTCCTATTCCGACGAATTTTCCTGAATTCCCCCACCCTTACGGTACTGCACAGGAGACACGCCCATGGCTTTTTTAAAAGCAGTGCTAAAATAGTGCTGACTATCGTATCCCGTACGTTCTGCTATATCAAGCACAGACAATGTCGTAGAGTCCAGTAGCTGCACTGCTTTGCGGATACGGGCACGCGTGACGAGGGTCACGAAGCTGTCGTTGAGCTCCTTTTTGAGCACACGGCTGAGATATACAGCCGATACCTGTAGCCGCGAGGCAAGAGCTTCCAGCGTCAGCTCGCGATCGGCATAACCTTCCTGAATAAGCTGCCGTGCCCGGCGTACGATGGGAGATAGCTGCGCTTCACCGTACACCCGATCCCGGCTCACCCGGTACGCATTGATTGCGCCTTCCAGCCCACCCGTGTTGGACTCCACATGGGTGTGAACCGCTATATTCAGGTAGCGTCCAATGGCCTGCTCTATAGAAGCGCCGATCGTCTCGGGTGCCTCCTGCCACAGGCATATGCCGATCAGCCCGTTCGCATCGCGAAACAACACATGTGATCGGTCCTCCAGCAGTTCGCCAATAATATTTTCAGCGGCGAAAAGAAACAACTGGCGGTCATTCTCACGCATAATCGTCTGCCGTGCTTCTGCTGCAGGCCACCGTACCGCGCCGATTTGTACAGGCGGCCGGGATGGAAGACGTAAAAACGCCAACTGCTCCATGACGTCTTTTCCCGTGTGCTGTCCTTCCAGCCATTCCAGGCAAAACCGCTGACGCAGCAGCGGAATATTCCGTTCAATCTGCCCGGCAGCTTGTTCTACATAGGCGGCGCGTTTGTGCTCCTCGTCCAGTCGCTGACGAAGCCGTGACAATGCAGCGTGAAGCTGATCCGCATTTACCGGCTTCAGAATATAATCTTCTACGCCAAGCCGGACAGCTTCCTGTGCATAAGCAAATTCATCATGCCCGGAAATGATCAGGCAACGGCACTCCGAGCGTCCTTCCCGCAGCCGCCGAATCAGTTCAATTCCATCCATGAATGGCATATTCATATCGACCAGCACGATGTCGATGCTAAGCTGACCAACCAGCTTCAGCGCTTCTTCACCGTCCTCGGCTTCGGCTACAACCTCCATGCCCAGAGCCATCCAGTCCAGGCAGTCCCGAATCCCCTCACGAATGATTGGCTCATCATCTGCGATCAATACTTGATAACGTTTAGCCGTGGCTATGCTTACTTCTGGTATGGCTTGGTCAATCAGACTCGCCGTTGTCGCGTTGTCTGTTCCCTTGGATTTCGTCATCCTGACCCTCTCCTTTGTCATAAGGCTTCTTCAGTTGCGCCATATCCAGCAGCAACGGATGAGTGATTGTAACGCAGGTACCTGTCCCTTCCTTACTGTCCAATGTAATTCCATATTCCTCGCCAAAAGACAATCGGATACGCGCTTGTACATTCAGCATGCCGTAGCTTCTGCCATTTGTACGAACTTCCTTTTGTTTCCGTTTTCCTTCCATCGCCTCCAGCGGTATTTCCAGCCATTCACGCAGCTCACGCAGACGCTCTGCCGTCATCCCTGCACCGTCGTCACGTACCGTCAGCAGCAGCTTACCGTCCTCGGCTTTAGCTTCTACGCAAATCGTGCCTGGACCACGTCTGGCCTTAATGCCGTGGTAAATCGCATTTTCCACCACAGGCTGAAGCATAAGCTTCAACACAAACAGATCCTTCAGCCCGTCGGGTACATTTAATTCCCAGCGAAGTCGGTCACGATAACGGGTTTGCTGGATTTGCATATAGCTTGAGATATGCTCAATCTCAGAGAGTAGCGGAATAAAGTCATCCCCTTTGCTCAGTCCAAGGCGGAACAATCTCGATAACGCCCCCACCATATCGGATACGTCGTCTGCTCCATTTTTTCGGGCCATCCAATGAATGGTATCTAGCGTATTGTATAGAAAATGCGGCTTAATATGCTCTTGAAGACTGCGTAGTTCGGCATCCCGTTTTTGTCGTTCCCTCAGTTCGCTAAGCGACATGAGACGGCGGATTTGCTCCAGCATCCGGTTAAAGCTCCGGCCCAGCATTCCGATTTCATCCCCGCGCTCACTCCATTGGCGAACCGTAAGATCCCCCGTCTCTGCCGTACGCATATAAGACATAAGCCGGAAAATTGGCTGCGCGATAGAGCTGGACAATCGCAAGGATGCCGTTAAGCCAAACAGACATACAATGAAAACAAAACAGACAACGTAGAACTGAATTTGCCGCACTTCCAGTGTAGATTCGCGTGCCGGGAATACTCCCACGGTTCTCCAGCCCGTGAACTCGGAAGCCTGGAACATGAACAGCAATTCCCTGCCTCCGGCTTCACGGGTAAACATCCCGCTATCCTCTGGCCCGAACCATTGCGGCGGAATGCGCTCAATCAAAGGCATATCTGGCATATATACACTGCGTCCCTTGGCATCTGTCACCATGACATACCCGCTTTTGCCCAAGGTTACATCTCTGGCAGCTTGCGACACAGCCCGCAGCTTAAGATCAATCATAATTACACCCAGTACATGTCCTGTCTCCGAATCCGTGACCGAACGGACGACAGAGACAATTTCACTGTCCTTGTACCGGACATGAGTGGTCACATTACGGTGACTTGGCTGTCCCAGCACAGTGAATATCCCTGCATGCTGCGCCGCCTGTGTGTACCAGTCTTCTTCCGTCAGACTGCGTGTGCTTCGAGCATACATTTCATTGCTGATATAATCTCCTTTTTCGTTCACGATCAGAATCCCGGCAATTTCAGGATATAAAGTGGTAAAGCCCTGCAAAAATTGCTTCATTTCATACAAGGTATCCTGCTCCTGTACGGAACTTACAACCTGCTTAGAGCCGGGAGCCTGGTTAAGGAGAGGTTTCTTGGCTCGCTCCCCCTGATTTCCCGGCATTACACTACTCGTATGACCCGCGTGACCATCAGCCAGCGTCCGCCCTTTCCAAAACTCCCCAATTTCAGGATTAAACGCAATCAGATACGTCATGTTCTGTAAATTTTCCATTTTGGTATCCAGTGCTTCGTTCACCTTGCCAATTAACTGCATCGTATGGTTTTCCACCTGCCGCTCAATAATCCGTTCCACCGTCCAATTCACCAGCAGGCCTAGTCCCAGTGAAGGCACGATGCCAAACAGCAAGAACAGCACCATGAGCTGATAGCGTAAAGGCATATTGCGCAAGCGTAACCTCGGCATCATTTGATGCATCCCTAAGTGGATGCGCTTCCAATATTTATTTTGCATAGTAATCATCTACATTCGCTCGGGTGACGACGGAAATCCCAGTATCCACCCGCACGGGCAGCGGGGTGTTATCTCCAGACGAAGAAGGTGCAGGAATCGTCAAATGATGATGCAGATGGAACAGATATTGAAGTGACCAATAGCCCATATTCCATGTCCCTTGGGCAATCGTTGCCGAGATGGTCCCATCACGAATCATATCCAGTGTCGCTTTATTCGTATCAAAAGAAATAATTTTTAGCGGATGACTGCCTTTTTGGCTCAGTGCCGCCTCACCCACACCTGTTCCTCCGGTGGCTTCGGTCACAAAAATACCCGCCAGTTTCGGATAAGCCTTCATCAACCTTAGCGATTCATCCCTGGACACCATCACGTCAGCACGACCATCTACCACTTCCACCACCTTCATGGCAGGATACTGCCGCTGAATGGTATCGCGAAAGCCGCGCGAGCGTTCCTCATGATTTTGCTGCCCCGGCAGTGTCAGAACAGCGACTTGGCCTTCACGTCCCAACAGCTCAGCCATTTTTTCCGCAGCGGTCACGCCCGCCTTATAATTATCCGTACCCAAAAATGTATACGCCCGGCTCCCCGGCGCTCCAGCGTCAAACAGCACGACAGGAATGTCCGCATCCAGCGCCTTGTTAATGACCGGGATCAGGGAGTGTGGATCAATCGCTGATATGGCAATTCCTGCGGGTTTACGGGCAA
Source organism: Paenibacillus sp. JJ1683 (assembly GCF_053006485.1). Taxonomy (NCBI): domain Bacteria; kingdom Bacillati; phylum Bacillota; class Bacilli; order Caryophanales; family Paenibacillaceae; genus Paenibacillus; species Paenibacillus sp. JJ1683. Next base: position 1,272,951 of record NZ_CM129820.1, on the reverse strand, counting down.
TCGCCTGCTCAATGATGGTCATCTGCTCCTGTGCATCATACCGGGTCGCCCCCCGGTACTCCACCGTTACCCCCAAGGCATCCCCAGCATCCTCGAAGCCTTTGAGCCCGCTTTTCCAATATTCCAAACCGGACTGGAACGTAATCATCATATACGTTTCTCCGATGCTGCCTCGCAGCCCTTTTTCCTCCCAAGCTCCATTCAACCGCTCGGATTGTTCATATCTGAACACATAGAGAGCAAAGGCCGCAATCAACAGCATGTACACCAGCAGCGTTTTCTTCATCCTTCCTCTCCTCTTCCTATGCGTATCCTTAAATTTAAATTTGCTTTGTTTTTATTTAGATTGTAAACGCAATCATATTAAATTGGAACCACTTCACTCTCCATACTTTCAGGTAGCGTTAATCCTGCACTAATGTTCCTACGGTACAATACCTACAATTGTGCTAGGAAAAACATGTGCGAATCTTGAGGAAAAGGAGTGATATGGATGAGCAAGCCGCGTATCGCGGAGTGGACAGAACTACGGGGTCTTGCCTACCTCGCTGTCGTGCTTCAGCATTGCATTGGCGAATATATTTATCGCAGCGACATCCAACAACCGGATTCCGTTATGCTCGCGATGCTGTACCATTTGACACGTTTTGGCACACCGACGTTCGTTTTCCTGTCTGCGGCGTTGCTATTTTATAATGGTAACAAACCGATTGGCTATTCCCGTTATATTGGCAGACGGTTTCGAGATATTTATGTTCCTTTTCTCTGCTGGACGGTTGTCTATTGGGTGTGTACTCAGAACTGGTCAACCGCACAGTGGGGAAATATATCCTTTTACAAAGGTATGTTCGAGGAAATGATTATTCCCGTCAGCGGATATCATCTATGGTTTGTGGTCATGATCTTTCAGTTTTATATTTGGTTTCCTTTATTTGCAAAAGCAACCGAGCAGATTCGAACGTTTCTACGTCGTTATAGCACCAAAAAGCGCAAGCAGCTTGTTTTGGCTGTTATGCTGATTGCTGCTGCGGCTTATGCGTTGCTGTTACAATGGTCCTACTATGACATGTCTGCATGGAGCGCTTGGTTGCCGTCCTTTGGGCAGACTTTGTTAGATTACCGCACTTATAACTTTGTTATGTATTTTTTCTATTTTATGCTGGGCGCAGTGTGCGCCTATATGACGGACACCTGGCGGGGATTGGCCCAGCAGACGTTGCCATGGAATGTATTTGTTTTTATTGGTCTGTTCATGCTCATGGGTCATACGATGCTGATCCAGTCGGGCGATACGATCAATCTCAATATTTCTACCTATCTGAAGCCAAGCACCTTCGTACTGATTGTCTCGCAGTTGCTTTTGTTGTATGGGCTGCTACTTCATCTGCAAAAAGACCAGCGTTCCGAGCCGTTTCGTCGTATGCTAAACTGGATCGGACGCTATTCCTTCGGAGGATATCTGGCCCATGCGCTCGTGCTGTCCTTCATATCCTTTTACACCCGTCCGCTTGCCCTAGGGGATCATCATTTTACAGCTACGCTCATTACGTTTGTCGTCGTGGCAAGTGCTTCTCTCGGTATCAGCTGGCTCTTTGCCCATCTGCCTGGCGGCAACTGGATTGTTGGCTCCAAAGGCAGACAGCGATTGAACTGGCGGCCTAATTTTCAGTTTCTCTCCTCCAAACGTTCTTCCAAAAGCACACAGGAGCTTAGCTAGTCATTTTGCCTCAGCGTATCAGCATAGGGATTTCAAGCAACATCAAGGACTTTCGCAGGGCTCACGTATTGAGCCCTGCTTTTTTGCTGTCTAAGTGTGATGAGTCATGTTCCAAACTGATTAACATTTTATGACATGGATATGTATTTTATTTTAAAATAAGTCATTATATTGAATAATTATAAGCATTACGTGGGAGAAATCACAGTTTTGCATAATAGGAATGGGGGGATGAACTCAGCATACCATCGTCGTTGTTAAGGATCTGGTCCAAAACTTGGTGAGGCTGCTTCCTGGTCTGAAACATACGGTTGAACTGATTAATCAGTTCATCCAAAAGCATAGACTGCTCCAGTACACAGGCATGTCCTAGGCCATACTCTGCGTAAAGATCATGCATGTGTTGTCTGGCGTGTTCCATTTGTTGAATTAACGTTACCTTTTCATCCTTGTTCATCCTACATACCTCCTCATGAATTTCATTTTAAGAAGGGATGTACAAATAGGCCAGGATCAATTTTGAAGCAAAAAATTACAAAATAATACAAAAAGAGACCAGCAATAAGCTGGCCAATAAAATGAATTAGTACTCGTCAAGATCCACCAATGTGTCCTTGAACTTGGATCGTGCCATGGCTTAAATTTGCAGTTTGAGCTGGTACTGTGAATACCAGTAAGAAACTAGTTACCGCCAAGCAAAAAGCCATCTTTTTGATCATTTTTCTCCCACACCTCCTCATAAATAGAATGGAACTGAGCTTGTGTTTTAGGTGCCGCATTTGTTTTGAAATGAAGAAATAATCCAAAACAATTGGCAATGAGTAATACATGGTTAATTGTAACAGCTTTTTCAAAGGCGATTAATAAACATTTGAAACCATATGTATATCTGCCTTTATTTAGGCTGTACTTGGCTATCTTGTACCAAAACCTTACGTATTCTTCTGTTAACACTTGTTGTGTGTACATGTCAGAAGAAGGTGACTCCTGATACGCTGCAATTTGCGATTCAAACCGTCGGAGAATATGATCTACATCTACATTATAGCGATTAGCCACTTCAAGGACATTCAATAGCTCGGCTAAAATCTCTTTTTCGGCAGCTATATGTTCTACGTAATCTGGCAGAACACTAATATCACCAGACATAAGCCTGTTAACATAAGTATTAATTTTCGCCCACTGTTGATACTTGCGTTTCCAATAAAGCGTATCAGAGTCCTGCTCTTTTACCCAATTTAAATCAGCATAACCACGAATATGCTCTAATGCTTGGTCATGGTTGCCTTTGGCATCACAAGCGTTAGCACACAACAATTCGGCATAAACTATGTATACAAACAATGGTCTGCTTAGCTTTTTTCGTGGCTCTGTTCCTTTTCGCTTGGAATTGTGAACCAAATGATATTGGAGTTGTCCTAACTGACCCATTTGATGTGCGAATTCATATACCTTGTCCCACATGCTTAATGATCTATAGACATTCGCCAAATCTTTTAAAGCATCCAATTGTTCTATCTCGTCTAAGCGATCCACAAAAGGTGCAAATTCAATGGCAGCCTGAAGGTTTACAGTCCGATCCTGTCCGACTTTGATTTGGAACAAGCGATATTGGCAGATTGCCAATCGTTCTGAATGCTGTTGCTTCTCGCTCTCAGCTACCTTTTTGTACAGGTATGCGGCTGCTTCGCTGTAACCGTCTTTGTACACATTTTCGGCGACTTCAAAGAGCGATGGCAGATAATTAGGGTTATCCAATAATAGAATGACAACTCGCTGCAAGCAGTCCAATCGCCCTAGCTCAATGCATCGGTACAGGAACGGGCTGATTTTTTTCCAGTTGAGCGGACATTCTTCAATGCATTCTTCAATATAGCGTTCGTAAAAATAATCCGGTGGTAAATTCATTCCCGCAGTAATACTATCCAGTTGGTGAACCGACATAGATCGATTGCCCGTCACAATACCACTAACTGTACCTACATTCAAATCGATCGTGTGACCAAACTCGGTCATGGTTAAGCTTTTGCGTTTTAGATAGGTTTGAACTTCTGCCTGTATCGTAGGTGTGATTTCCATGGATAAACCACCCTTTCAGCATCTTCATAGATTCCCATTTCAATAATTCATATAGTTTTGAAACTAATAGTATACTTATCGTTTTTCATTCATGATAATACCATCTTTTGGAACATCGATAAATACTTTTACTTTATAGATTTTTATTTTTTTATTAGGAGATTATTGGTTGATAGATTATTATGATAAGGAGAAGGTCACTTGAAAAATACAGGTATGACACGTCCCTTGGACACGTTAGGCCGGATTGTTATTCCTAAGGAATTGCGAAACTCTATGGGAATTCAAGCTGGCGAGTCTTTGGAATTTTACTTGGATGTTGAAACAGGATTGTTAAGTATGCGGAAATATATCGGCGTTTGCTGCCATTTATGCTATTCGGTTCAGGATTTAAGCTATTTCAGAGATTCATTTTTATGTAAAAAATGCATACACGATTTGAAAGGAAACAGCGTCATTTGATCGTCATCACAACTTTGGTTGAACATCTAAGAAGCCTCATTCGTGAGCATCCCACAGCCAAGCAAGGCGAATATGCTGAATGGATTGGCGTGTCACATAGCCGTATTTCCCAGCTTAAAAGCTATTGTAGGTTTCACTTCACTCGCATCCGAGCAAAACTCAATAACCAGTCGCTGTTAATTTCAAGGTGACTGGTTATTTTTTTAATTTGAATCCATACTGACCAAAATTCAACAAGTTAGATTACCAAAACTTATTGATATTGCTGTAAAATATGGATTTAAACTCTTCAAGATGATATATTCTGACTATATGTAATCTTCCTAAAGACGCTTTTAACGGACTTAAACTAAAAAATTGTTAGTGGGTGTATAAATGAAGTCACATGTTCTAATTTATGATGGTTATGTTAGTTTTGAAATTATGCTGGCAACCTATTTTATGAAAACCAAAGGGGATATTGTTACGATTGGAGTAACCAAAGAACCTGTTATTTCCTATGAGGATTTTAAAGTTACGCCTGCGGTAGCCCTTGATGAAGTGGCTGCGGAGGACATTCAACTCCTCATTATACCTGGTGGAGATAACACTCAATTAAAGACAAACAAACAACTTCTAGCTCTCATTCATACCCTGAATAATGATCATAAAGTGATTGCAACCATTTGTTCTGCCACTGAACTATTAGAGCTAGCAGGTGTTTCCCCTAAAAATCATGTGAGTCATCCATCGGGTCTGGAGATCCACAAGAATATCATATCTGCTAAACCCAATAAGTATGTAGATTTTGCAATCGAAATAGGCAAGATCATGAACATTTATACGGATGATGAAGATTTTAATGAAACCATTGATTTTTTTAAGCTTTTTAAAGATAGCTGATTCTCCTCACAACAGTCACTTTATGAAGGAAGTTGAAATATAAGGATAGGATGGGTTCTCCCCATCCTTTTTTGTCGTAAAACGATTCTACTTCAGACTAACGCTTCAATTGAGCCTCATTCGAAGTCCCGGACTTACGATCGAAGGTAATCGGACCTTTACGATTTACAAGCCGCTTCAAATCCACAGTCATTTCATTCTTCAATTTATCAATAAGTTGATCCTCGCGAATGCCTTTGCTTTTAGCTACCTCGGCTAACGATTTCCCTTGCCCCAGCTCTTTCTCTAACTGGACAGGGGTGATACCCAGCAGCCTAGCTACTTTCTCGTTGAGATGGTGATTCAAGCCGCCCGGCCCTTTGCCGTGTCTATGTCTATGCACATGTCCATGCCCGTGGTCATCCTGTGGATCAATATTCCACTGGTGGGCTTCTCCTTGGACAGAATCGTTGGGAGTGAGAGCTTGCAACGGATTACCCGATTCAATACCAGATGCTCCTGCACTCGCAGTACCATACATCATCACTCCTCCATATAGGATAGCAGCGGTCAATTTCCATTGTTTTTTCATGTTGTGGCCCCTCCTTTCATCCTTTTTCATCTATATTTTCTCTTTCAGCTTTTTTTATTCATTTTATATGTTTTTCACAACATTTCTTATTTAAAAATAACAAATTCTTGAAAATTGCAATCTGTTGTACAATGGCGGGTAACAACTAGAAGTCGCTACAAAAACATTTATAAGAGATGCGGGTGATGGCCATGGAGTGGTATTTTGCATACAAAGAAGAATTGGAAAAGGTATTTCGTCAAGCGGAGGAACGGACGGCCACATTTCCGGCTCCTTTTCAGCAAGAGGGGTTAGACTACCTGGCACGGTTTAATCCGTTGCGTGAAGACAGTACTCGTAATTACATATGCTATTTGCTTCCATTTTGGCTGCAGGAACTCACCGGACTGCCTCCCGAAACATGTCGTAAGCTGTCACTCGGCAACGTGTTCGTCATGGCTCATTATTTAATCCAAGACGACGTGATGGACACAGCAGCAGACAACCGTAAAACGCAACTTGCCTTAAGCCAGCTTTTCTATACCGAGTGCCAAAACATTTATCAGGAGCTTTTTCCGGCAACCTCCCCTTTTTGGACATATGCCCGGACGTATGTGGACGAATGGGCCGTTAGTGTGGTATCCGAAGGAGCAGCAGACTATTTTCAAGGTGACAGAAATAAGGTCGCACTGAAAGCCAGTCCATTAAAAATGGCCGGAACGGGTGCTCTACTGCTCGCAGACCATGCTGACCTGATCGAGATCGTTACAGCGATGACGGATTTGACCCTGCTCGTGCTCCAAATGTCGGATGATTGGGCAGATTGGGCAGAGGATTTGATGGAGCATAGCTATAACTGCCTATTGTCCCATATTAGCGCCGAACGGAAGAAGCCGTACTGTGAAGGACTAGGACCACAAGAAATTCAGGAAGCGATTTATGTGCGAGGCGCACTCGCTAGCTATGTGAACATTGCGAATCAAGCCGTTCAGGAGCTAGAGACGATGGAGCCTACTATCCACGGCCTGCATAGGTTCGCACATTCCATTGCAGCAGAACTCAGCGAAGAGGCAGCAGAAATTGAAGGCGGACGCTCACATTTGCGAAGAGGCGGGCTTGATTATTGGCTCTCCAAAAATATGAAGTAATGCTAGATTTTTCTGAGTCTTACGTGGTATACTGACTAGGTAAATATAACCAATCGAATGAGAGGGTGATTTTTGATGGCTACTGAAGTTCTTCAAACACAAGTCATTCAAAAAGCTTGGGAGGATGCCAGTTTCAGAGAAAAACTGATGGCAGATCCCAAATCTGCAATTCGTGATGTGTTAGGAGTCGTGATCCCCGATCATATCCAAATCAAAACGGTAGAGGAAACGTCTGACCAGTTCTATCTAGTAATCCCTCCAAACCCTTCAGGTGTGCTTGCTACATCCCAGAAGCCTCGCTCGATGTGGTAGATTGGCACTTGTAGCTTATTTAATCTATACTTCTTAATCTCAGGCGGGTGGGCTCAGCAAGCTTCCCTCCGTTTTCTCCGAAAGCAAAAAAGCCGGATGTTATCCGGCTACGGGGAAGCGGATGGTCGCTTCTGTTCCCACCCCTTTTGCACTTGTAAAAGATATTTTACCATTCATCGTTTCAATAATCCGAAATGTCACCATCATCCCCAAACCCGTGCCTTTAGTCTTATTCGAAAAATAAGGCTCACCTAGTCTGGATAAGGTCTGAGCATCCATCCCTTCACCATTATCCCGAATATGAATGACTGCTTCTCCATTGTCCACATAAGCCCATATATGAATATGTCCCTGTTCTCGCAGCGCTTCAATACTATTTTTGATAATATTGATAAATGCCTGCTTGAATTTGGAGGAATTCCCGCGCACTTTAATTTCCTGGGGAATATCCAGCGAAATTTTGCCACCTTGCAAATTTGCCATTGGACTGATAATTCCTTCAATATGCTTGAACTCATCCAATATGGTCAACGTTTTGGTATGGTCAAACTCCGGCTTGGCAAAAGTCAGAAAATCGGTAATAATCGCGGACGCTCGATCCAGCTCCTCCAGAGCGATATGCAGATAGTCTTTGTTTTTACCATCCTCCTGCTTGCTCATCAACTGAAGAAATCCACGTGTAACCTGAAGCGGATTGCGCACTTCATGAGCTACAGATGCAGCCAAATCGCTAATAATCTCCATTTTCTCTGAACGTTGAAGCTCATTATTGAACATCTCCAGTTCTCTGGAATACCGAACCACCTGCTTGTGCTTTTCCGCCAGCCTTCTGCCCAAGATCGCAATCAATGCCAGGACAAAACCGAACACGCCCCATTTCCATAAAAACATATTGTAGTGTCCGTCCCGGATAAAGAACCAGCTGAGTTCTGCGATAGTGATGACTGCAAAAAATGCAAAGCCTGTCGATAAAATGATCGCTTCGTGGTCTCCCTTAAGCGCCATGCGAACCGAAGCAAATACCAAAAGTACCATCAAAGCTACGAGCAATATACCGAGGACGATTACACTAAAGAAATAATATACATCGTTGAGTCGCTCCTGTGCTCCTAAATTCACAATCATGATGATGAAGCAGAACAAAGAGTAGGCGGTTAACAATTTTCTGAATTTCCGAATCAGTAAAATAGAATTGATATTTTGCTCAAAAAAGAAGGCTAATGAAGGCAGCAGAATAAATAGCGCCACATCAAAAAGTTGTAAATACAGCTTGCCATAGCCGCGATAGAACGTATATAAAAACGGTGAATACGTTACAATCATCAGACCGATAGACAATACAATCGCACTTAGGGACAACCACATCGCCATACTTGGACGGAACAGGAAGAACGAGCAAATCAATAGCACCAGGGCGATAAAGATAAATGTACTGCCTAGTACAATATCCAAGACATCCATTCTGACCAAGTTTCCCAACAAGTCACGATAATCACCAGTCATCACATTTCCGATAATGCCCAGTCTATTTTTGCTGCTTTCCGTCCATATGTATAATGTTTTACCACTGTCTTCTGGCTTCAGCGGAATCAGAATACGATTATTCTCATAATTATAGCCACGGTACGATTCATAAAAATTGGTACCATCCTTATACAGCGTAATGTGCCTGCCATAAATATTTTCAAAAAGCACCGCTGGTGTTTCATCATTTAACGAAGGTAGCTTAATACGAATCCAGGCGGTGCCTCTATTGCCTGGCTGCTTGAGTAGCTGTGTATCATCTTCAATATGCATCCAGACCTTACTGTGATCATTTACCTCATCTAAAGAGCCATCCTCGTCTTCTGCTCCCCATCTCATATCCCAGGAGGGGATCTTGTACTCCCTTTCCGGGGTCATTTTGGCCGCATAGCCAATGTGGTCCAGCGACAATAGTATCACAATGACCGCTAGCAGAGCGGCGACAGCTTTGGGCACATGCCTCATATTAAGCACCTCAAAGTTACGTAGTAGGATTTACAAATTTGTATATGTTTTAACATTTTTATCTTCCTGAAATTATATTATTCTATACGATGATGTTCATACCTTCTTCATAATAAGGGTATCATGTTCTTTTTAATCATTATTTGTAAAATCTTCATATTGATTAATGATCATTTCCTGTTCGCGTTGCTCCATCTGCTCTCTAAGCCCTATCCAAGGTTCACATTCTTCATCCTCATAGATCGTCCAAATATCGGAGAATAAATAATCGCGTATTTCTACTATTTTTCCGGCCTGTCCGCCGTCTGTCCAATATAAACCATCCGGACGCCGAATAACGGTACGCGAATAACCTGGAGTAGACGCCTTTTGACCGACTCGGATTCGGCTAATCATCGGACCAAACATGTACCATTCCAATTCATATCCCTCCAACTCCTCTTTATCATATCACAGCAGTTACCAAAAAAACGCTAATTGGGAAAGAGCATATCTCTATTCGCATGATTTTAACTTCTTACAGACACACTAACTCTAAGTTTAGCCATTCTGCGGTTTGGGTAAGGTCGAAATAAGCAACAAAAAGTAAAGGAGCTGAGTTAGATGGCAAATCGCGACAATCAAAAGACTGAGCTACAGGATCATGATTTTGAGCCTTCCCTGCAAAATGCAGAAACAAACTGGGAGAATCTGATTGAGGGGCCGGATACTCCTCTGGAGGACGTGCCTGATGCCGATGAACTAACACCGAATAGTCCTGTTGATCCCTCTGCGCCTGCTGAATTCCTGCATGGTACAGATTTGCTGAACGGTACAGACGGGGATGAAGAAGAGCAACTGGACAGTGACGATATTCTGGATTAATTACTGCATATGACAGGATATAAGAAAGCGATTTCTCATCCTGCTATGCGGGTAATGAAGTATATACACCGAAAGGAGTTGACCAATCTCCTATGTATAAAGATCCGATGTCTCAGGCTGATATGGAGTACAAACGCTATAAAGCCTTGAATCCTGTAGAAGAGGATGACCGCAGGACTGCGGACAAGACTCATACGGATGATACCTTAGCCGAAGATAACCCACGAGGAGTCGCATCAGCGAAGCCCGAACCCAGAGATCAAGCAAGATGAAAGAACAGATAGGGAATGCAAAAACTAGAATCGGAAATCAGGGCTTGCCTTCTGCATCCACTTTGTTTAAAATAAGGTCAAATCTTTTGAATACCATGAACAAAGACATAGACGGAGACAAGTAAGCGTCATCGGATTCCCACAGAAAGGTACGTATTGCTGAGAGCGTACCGCTATCCCGCGTTGAAATTCACTCCCGAGTCGAGCCTTGAACCGACGACAGAAGGATTCATTCCTTTGGCCGCAGTAGAGGTTTCCGGAAGCCCCCGTTACGGGCATCAAGCTCAGAGGTTACTGCCGTCGATTGAATGACGTTGACGACTTGCATGTATACTTCTGTAATTAGGGTGGTACCACGGCATTCGTCCCTTGCGACGAGTGCCTTTTTGTGTTATTTTCTGCAAAAAGTCCAAGGGCTGAAAGAAAAAACAATTTAAATTCGGGAAGGGTGTACTGTATGTCGACCAATGAAAATTCTTTGGAGCTGTTGCGGGAACAGCTCGATGCTACAAACTTGCAATTGCTGGAGCTGCTGTCCCAACGCGCTGAACTGGCGGGACAGCTTGGAAAATTGAAAGAAGCTCAAGGAGTGCCTGACTTTGATCCAGTGCGCGAGCAACAAATGCTGGACAAGCTGATTGCAGCTAATCGTGGACCTTTCGACGATGCTACAATTCGCCAGTTGTTCAAAAATATTTTCAAGGCTTCTCTGAACTATCAAAAAGAAGAACACAAAAAACATTTGATTGTCAGCCGCAAAAATCAGCCGGATAGCACGGTTATCAAGGTTAAAGACACACTGGTAGGTGGCAAAGCCTCCATCATGGTTGCAGGACCTTGCTCGGTGGAAAGCTATCAACAAACGCGCGAGGTAGGAGCAGCTCTCAAGGAAGCCGGTGTGCCGATTCTGCGTGGTGGTGCGTTCAAACCACGTACATCTCCGTATGATTTCCAAGGACTGGGTATTGAAGGCCTGCAAATTCTCAAACGCGTTGGCGACGAGTTCGGGCTAGCTACAATCAGTGAGATCGTCGATCCAAGACATTTGGAGGAAGCGATCCCTTACATCGATATCATTCAAATTGGCGCGCGCAACATGCACAACTTTGAATTGCTGAAAGCTGCGGGTGAAACGAGAACTCCGGTTCTGCTCAAACGCGGATTGGCTGCCACCATGGAAGAGTTCCTTCATGCTGCTGAGTACATCGTATCCCGTGGTAATACACAAGTCATGCTGATTGAACGCGGTATTCGTACGTATGAAAAATGGACACGTAACACGCTGGATATTTCCGCTGTTCCGATTTTGAAAAAGGAAAGCCATCTGCCTGTATTGGTGGACGTAACTCACTCTACAGGACGTAAAGACATCCTGGCCCCTTGTGCCAAGGCTGCCCTGGCTGCTGGTGCCGACGGCATCATGGTAGAAGTTCACCCGAACCCGGCAGTCGCTTTGTCCGATGCTCAGCAACAGCTGAACATCCCTGAATTCCACAACTTCCTGTCTGAAGTTAAAGAATCCGGTTTATTCAAAGCGTAAAACTAATTTTGTGCTAAGAATCATAAACCGCTTTCATTTTGTCAGATTATGATGTAGAATCTAATCAGGATTGTGACTGATCATGCAGGCAAAACCTAAATGTATATATGCTCGACTTTTGTTGAGACATATATATGTTTAGGTTTTTTTTATGCCTAAATCTTGAATAATAACAATACCTACATGGTTATAATCCTAAAAAATCATCATAGAAACGTTCAGAGAGGGGAACAGAAATGAGAAAAAGAAAAGGGTTAAGCATTTTTGTGTTAGCTATGATATGTATTTTAATCATCAGTGGTTGCAGTGGTAAGTCGCCAGCCGTCGTAAAGGATGAAAGCGCTGCTCCAACAGAACAACCAGCGGGAAATAAAGTGGAAAATAAAGCGACCAAGGCTAGAACGGTTATTACTACTGACGGAGAAGTAGATGATATGAACTCAGTCATACGCTTTCTTCTCTACTCTAACGAAATGGATTTGTCCGGGATTGTACTGACTAGCTCCGTATATCATTATGCAGGTGATGAAAAGGCCGGCATCAAGCCATTCAGATGGACCGGAACCCAATGGGTAACAGATATGATTGATGCCTACGGAGAGATTTACCCCAACCTAATCAAACATGCTGAAGGGTATCCAAAACCAGAATATATTAAAAGCGTTACCAAGATCGGAAATATTTCAAACAAAGGTGAAATGGACAAGGAAACGGAAGGCTCGAATTTCCTGAAAACACTTTTCCTAGACAATGACAAAAGAGATCTGTATGTACAAACCTGGGGAGGAACCAATACCACAGCCAGAGCTCTAAAATCCATTGAAGACGAATATAAAAATACAGATCAATGGGAAACGATTCGGAAAAAAGTAAGTGATAAACTCGTTCTGTACATCATTTTGGATCAGGACGATAGCTACAATAATTACATCGCCAAAAATTGGCCTGACATCAGAATTATCAATGACCAATCTAACTTCTGGCATTTCGCTTATGCTTGGAAAATGCACACGAAAGAAGTAAACAGCAAGTTACACGGGGAATGGAACTTCAAAAACATTAAAGACGGTCATGGCAAGCTGCTGAATATGTATGCCTTGATGGGCGACGGCAATATCACCAAAGGTGAATTGGATGAAGAACAAAGAGGCAGTGAAGCCTACTTGAAGAAAAATCCACAATACGACAAGTATGACTTTATTTCCGAAGGAGATTCTCCATCCTTCTTCTATTTAATTGATAACGGATTACGGAGCATGGAAAACCCAACCTATGGTGGCTGGGGAGGTCGTTTTGGTGTCGTTAACGATAAATTATTTAGAAATACGGTGTTAGATTATGATGTGCATACGAAAAAATTCGAAGCAGAGTACTCTCTGATGCGTTGGTTTGATGATATTCAAAATGACTTTGCTGCCCGTGCAGATTGGGCTATTGCTTCCGACTATAAAGATGCCAACCATAATCCAACATTGACCATTAAAGAAGGATTAGATCTAACGGCTAGTCCAGGGGAGAACATAACTCTACATGCAGAAGGAACAGATCCTGACGGTGATGCATTGACCTATAAATGGTGGAGATATTTCGAAGCTGACACCTATGAAGATTCTAAGGTCAAACCCGCGCAAGTTAAACCTGAAATGCTGGGTGATATGCAGCTTGGGCTTCACCGAGAATTAGCTGAAGGCGAGAAAGTAAACACGATTGACCTGCAAGGTAGCGACACAAATACTGCAAGTTTTACAGTTCCGGCAGATGCGAAGTCTGGGGATACGATTCATATCATTGCAGAAGTACAGGACAATGGTAAACATTCTTTGAAACATTATCAGCGTGTGATTGTAACCGTAAAATAACAGAAGACAGCACTCAATAAATTAGGCTCATGGAATCATACTCCATGGGCCTGTTTATTTTTGCGTATCGGACCTCGGACAAACTCTATACACGTTTAATACTTTTTTCAGTCAAAGGAACATAATATCCTTTTCCATTCGGACCCATAGCGAATTTATTACGAAGATGGATTAGATTAGGGCCGAATTTGGCCTCCAATTCTTCACGGAACTCATATAGGATTTCCATGATATAAATATCATGAATAATCACTTCCGTAATCGGCATTACAAGACCCGGGTGTAGCGTCCATGCAGCACGGCTGTCATCACCAAGTGAAAGTATGCCAGCTACAACCTCCCGGTCATCCACGCTAAGCACAATCCATCGACCACCGATTTCGGACGTAATCTCCTCACTCATATCATGGCGGTAAACAGTAGCAAAATCAAAGTTAAGATCACCATATGCTACAAGGATCACCTCAATTCCTTGCTGAGCAGCTAGCTCTAAGGCATCCCGGAACACCTCGGCATCCTCTTTCCAAATTTCCAGTAAAATTCGGTGTTTTGCTCCCTTCACGCCTTCATTGATGCGATTGATAATGGCTTCATACCCCGAAATATTCCAAATGTTCTCTCTGTTTTGAAACGATGCTGTGTACTGCTCCAAACTCTCTTGCGCAACGTTGAAAATCTGCTCTGCTTTGCGCTTTCTCTGGGCAATCAATTCATGTGGAGGAAGCGGCACATATAGAGGTGTATTTTCTTGACTTACCATGATGTCCCCACGGTTGACCATTCCCGACAAAACCTCGTAAATCTTGGATCTCGGTACTCCAGAGTTCAATGAAACGGCATATCCCGAAAGTGGAGAGCTTTCCAATAAGGTCACATAAGCCTTGGCTTCATATTCACTAAAATTCAAATCACGTAGAATTTCTAATATGTTTGGTTTTGATTTCATGACGTCTTCTCCTCAATTCATGTTCTTCCTTACTATATCACTTCCCCTTGACAAAAACTGATATACAAATTATCTTTTTAGTAGCATTTTCATAGTAGTAACTATAGTAGCTACTATCACCATCATATTTCATAGGGGATGAACTCAGGGAGGATATAACTTGAACAAAGTCATAGCTCATCACAGCGAAAGCAACCGGATTTACTATACTTCTACGATTCTAGCCCTATTGATCTGGAGCACATCGTTTATTGCCACCAAAGCAGCCTATACGACGTTCCCTCCTCTTACCTTGGGTCTATCCAGATTTATCATAGCCTCCATCGTACTAGGTATCATTCTGCTGATCAAAAAAGAACATGTCAAAGTAAAGCCAAAGGATTTGGCTACGATTTCGTTTAGTGGGGTTTTGGGAATCACTCTTTATTTTTCAATGGAGAATATAGGGGTTAGCCTGACGACCGCTTCCAACGCAGCATTAATTGTCGCATCGTATCCCGCAATTACATCGCTGCTTGAATTTATTTTGTATAAAGTCAAATTATCCAAATATAAAGTCTGCGGCATAGCACTGGCCATGATCGGGGTATATTTCTTAACCTCCGTTGGCGAAAGCTCGGATGGTAAGAATCAACTCATCGGAAATTTAATATTGATTGGTACCGGATTTGCGTGGGCGTTCTACACTTTCATGACGCGTAAGGTTGTGGACAAATATCCGCCGGTGACGTTATCTTTTTATCAAACCGTTGCAGGTAGTATCTTTTTCATACCGTTAGCCCTATTAGAAAAGGATAGCTGGCAGGCTCCGACAACGGGATCGTTTATGTTGCTCATGTATCTGGGTGTGTTCTGCTCCGTTATCGCATTTTTGCTTTATAATTACGGATTAATCAAGCTGTCACCGAGCAGTTCCGTTTCTTTAATGAATTTGGTTCCGATATTTGGGGTGTTGTTCTCTGTCTTACTATTGCACGAAATGATTACATGGCGCCAAATCATTGGCGGCTTGGTCGTTATTATAGGGGTCTTGATGAGTGCGCATCAAACTAACCGTACCTAAAAATATTGCAGCCCTACAATACAAGGGCGAGTGGCCTTTTTAAAAGATCTCGCCCAGTTGGTTATATCTATGCAGTCGGCTTTTTTTCTTTTATATAAAAAAGGTGGTTATATTGATTGATGAGGTTATCCATAATTACAGACTGTTTGAGCACACTGGCATGATTAAAGCCATGTTTTGCTTGTAAAATATACAGCTTTTGACGGGCATTCTCAAGCTGTTGACGCAAAATGTCGTCTCTTATCATAATATATCCCTCCCTGTCATATGATCAGTGTAAAGGGTTATGAATAATATACTAAAAATAAGGGTTTGGGATAATTATCTAATTGGCCTATCCGGCAGAATGAATATTCTGATCCGTTGCGTTATTTTGGGCTGAAATCGGGAAAACGTTTTTTCCCTTCGCCC
Source organism: Paenibacillus sp. JJ1683 (assembly GCF_053006485.1). Classification (NCBI taxonomy): domain Bacteria; kingdom Bacillati; phylum Bacillota; class Bacilli; order Caryophanales; family Paenibacillaceae; genus Paenibacillus; species Paenibacillus sp. JJ1683. The sequence goes on along the minus strand of NZ_CM129820.1, from coordinate 1,256,857 downwards.
ATAGCAACAACGCTGCAACCAGCAAGATGCCACCGTTTAATACGAAGATCCAGCGAATGGGCATCCAACTCCCAAGCATGCCGCCAATCAGCGGCCCCGCCATCGTCGCGAGTTGGGTAGCTGATTGATTCAGGCTAAAGGCTCGTCCGCGAAACTCCGGCTTGGTGACTTCCACAGTCATGGCATTAATCGCCGGCATGACAGACGCATAAAACAATCCATATCCAAACCGAAGCGCACCAAAACCAACAAAGTTGGTTACAAAAAACTGCAAGATGTTCCCAATCCCCGAACCGATCAGCCCAATCAGCAACACTTGGGCAAAGCCAATTTTCCCTCCAATCCGGCCCCATCGGGGAGCCATCAGCACTGCCGCGATGCCTACAGCTGAGAATACAATCCCGGAACTTAAAGACGCATGGCTACGGTCCACGCCCATTTCAAGTACATACACCGTAATTAACGGTTCCAATAACATGACGGAAAAGGTACTTAATCCCGCCAGGATAAGCAAAAAGTACAATGGCCGATTAGCAATAGCCTCTTTGATATCATCCCGAACATGCGAGCGGGTGCTGGTGCCCTTGAAGCTATCCTCTCTAGCGCCAAATGTCGCGATGAACGCAGATACCAGTACAAGAGCCGCTGAGAAAAAAAAGGCATTTCGATTGCCATAATAATGGCTCACCACACCACCGATCAGCGGACCTATAATGCTGCCAGTCGCTCCAGCAGTCGCCATAATGCCAAGGGCATAGCCCGTTTTTTCTTCAGGCGAGCCCGTTCCGACCAGCGCAATCGCCGCAGGAATAAATCCGGAGAGAAGTCCTTGAAACAAGCGAACTCCTACAAATACATATGGGTCTGTCACTAAAGCACATACCAGATACAATACAGCCAGGCTAAACCCTGAACGAATCAGCATCGGCTTACGTCCATACTTATCTGCCAGCGAGCCCCAAAACGGGGCAATCAGCGCGCTCGCTAAAAAAGTAACTCCAAAGGCAATTCCTGACCATAATTCCAGTTGATCGTTAACCCCCAATTCCGTATTCAGAAAAATAGGTAAAAACGGAATCGACACGGAATAGGCCATGCTGCAAAACAATACTCCGATCCACAAAACAATCAGGTTTCGCTTCCAATATAGATGCATGCTGCCACACGTCCCTTCTGTTCATTCCATTATTACCCTCTAAATTAGAAAAGTCTACCGTAAACCTTAGTCTTTCATCGTGGAACAACCACGAAGAAGCTGATATAATCGAATGGAATGGAGATGATGATATGGCTAAAAAGAGAAATTCGTCTTTTGCTACTCCTGCGGCTCAGGACAAACCTGCTACCTTAAAGGATCTGTTGAGTCAGGACGTGCTGAACAAGCTTAAGGCTCAAGCCAATGAAGCGCAAGCAGAACAAGACAAGCGTAAAGAAGACGAACGGCAACGTGCCCTTGAAGCAAAAAAAGCTGAACAAAAGAAGCTGGACAACAACTTTGAACATCTGTTGAATAACAGCAATTTGGACTGGCACAAATATAAATAAGCCAAAACCATTGCGGTTTTGGCCTATCTTTACACTTTATGTTATAGCCAGTCACGAATATGTTGTACTGAGTACAGCACCCCTACCCAAACTGGCAGACTGAACGCCATACCCCATATGAGACCTTTAGCCAGTTTTTTGTCTACCTCCATCATGATCCTGCCCCTTTCCTTGGGAATAGCAGCAGTATGGGTCAAGAATACGGTTTTCAAACCCGTATTTCCTTATCCCCAACAAAAAAGGTATGATAGTAAATGGAAAAGTGTTCTGCGCTGTCCCCAAACTATAAATTAGGATGTTACACCATCCAACCTTTCAGGAGGAATATTAATGAACCGAAAATCGATACGCCCATGGTACACATTGTGCCTGCTGGCCATCATGCTCGTGCTGGTTGCCGGATGTGGCACAAAAGCCACCGATGTGGAAGCTGCAAGCCGGACAAGCACCACAACTCCCGCTGCAACTAAAGACAAAAGCAAGGCTGTTTCACATCCAGTTGTCACGATTGTCATGAACGATGGCAAGAAAATCAAGCTTGAGCTGTATCCGGAAGTAGCACCGAACACGGTTAACAATTTCATCTCCTTGGTGCAAAAGGGAGCTTATAACGGTACCATTTTCCACCGCGTCATCCCCGGCTTTATGATTCAGGGTGGTGATCCGCAAGGTAACGGTACAGGCGGCCCCGGCTACAGTATCAAAGGGGAATTCAAGAGCAACGGCGTTAACAATACACTCAAACATACACGTGGCGTATTATCCATGGCCCGCTCAGCGGATCTGGATTCAGCCGGATCGCAATTTTTTATCATGGTTGACGATGCGGACTACCTCGACGGTCAGTATGCCGCTTTCGGTAAAGTAACGTCCGGAATGGACGTGGTCGACGCTATCGTCAACTCCAAACGGGATAGCAATGACAAACCTACCAAACCAGCTACAATGAAAAAAGTTACTGTAGATACGCTGGGTAAAAAATATCCAGAACCCGTCAAAGTAAAATAATCCGTCTTTCATAACGGGATAACCGCAACGACCTTGTGCATACGCATGAGGTCGTTTTTGCTTATCCCCTGATACTTTCTAAGCTGCTGATTCTGTGATGTAGTAAGAGTATATACACAAAAGGAAGCGTTTTCAATCATTATTTTTAGATTTTTTTACTGTTAAATGAGTCTACAGCGTTCGACAAAAGTTACTTAATAAGCAGTAAACTCGTTTAATTGGATTTGGTCTCGACTGAGCGGATGCCTTCCATCTCTTGCAGCAGTGACAACAATTCCTCCACTCCCTCTGACCGAGACAGTTTTAGAAGCATATGAACCATCAACTGCTCACCGTTATTGATGCGCTCGGCGTGAAAGCTGTGAATGGTCAGCTTTTTGTTCTCCAGCAGCTCTTTAATTTGATTCAGTACACCCGGCTCATTATCAACCTGAACTACCACTTGCCGTGTGGACGGGGTAGCCATCTGATAAAAACGACTATGGAGCAAGGACTGAGCCGCCAAAATAAACAGCGTTACACCCGCGCCAAGCCCATACATTCCTGCACCGACAGCAATACCAATCCCGGCGGTAGTCCAGATGCCCGCAGCGGTAGTTAGCCCTTTGATTCTATTTTTTTGTGTAAAAATCATTCCTGCGCCGATAAAGCCAACTCCACTTATAACCTGTGCTGCTATTCTGGAAGGGTCCAGCGATAGGTTAGACCATACAGTCTGATCTTGAAAACCATATTTGGATACCACCATCATAAGCGACGCCCCGATCCCGACAATGAAATGCGTGCGAATGCCTGCCTCCTTCATCCGACTTTTGCGTTCATAGCCGATTAATGCGCCACACAATCCGGCAAACATGACCCGAATCAGGTAATCCCAATCCCACATACCTTTTTCACTCCACTATTGTTTATGTTATGAAAAGATGTTGCCTTAATATATAATTCATGATGCTCCGGCAAATGAGCCGTTATACAGCTGTTATTTTGTTATTACCCAAATTTTAAGGAACCTTTACTTCATGTTCGAGAAGATTGCGATGCGCCTTTCTTCCCTTGAGTAGCCACAGCTCTGGTGTATCCTGCACACCGTCTATACGCATACTAAATGTTCTGGATGGTAAATTACGTACACGGAGCAATAGACGGTTTCCGTCTGCTGCTGCCTCCACAAGCTCTAGCAGTGTTAGTGAATCATTCGCTAGCTTGCGGTTCAAAGCGCGAGTTGAATCTGCGCTGTCCTCCCGGCTCCAAATACGAAGTTCGCCCACAACCGGGGCTGCAATTCGCTTACTGAAAGAAATAACCACCTCATCTTCGGCGGAACGTTCCGCCCTAAGAGGTACTGGAGGCTCATCGTACATGTAGCCTCCCAGATGGTATTCATACGCAGTCCAGGCGTTGTAGTCGCCCTCCAGGGCGGTAGCCCCGAATTGCCGTGTCCACTCGCGGTCCCGAACCATCCGCGCGAGCGAACCGATATCCGCCTGCACTCCGAGGGGCAAGCCCGGATAAGCGGCGCGTATGGACTGCGCGATGCGAGCATAGCCGCGAATATACTGTGGCGGCAGACGGCGACGCATCCAGTCTGGCCAATGGGTCTGGAGTACGTGCATATCCGGGGCTACGCTCCCGATCATGGCTACCGCGTCCAGACCCTGCCATTCCCGCAGCTGACCGGGAATATCGCCACGCCCGCTCACAGCGAGCGACCATGTCGCCACGCAGATGTCCGGCCGGACATCACGCACACCGCCTGCGCCGTTCACCAGCTCACGGATGAGCCCATTCACGGCGTCCACGCGCAGATCGACCCACTGCGCGTACAGCTTCGGGACCTTCCGGTAGTAGTTCCGCGCATGCTTATCGCGGAAATTCGGAATGTCCTCACCGTAGCGCGCGCGGAAGGCACGCTGCGCATGCGGTCCAATATCCCCGTACACTCCACTGCGCAGCCCGTTCCATTCGGGGAAATAAGGCTCCGCCACCTCAAAGCCGTCAAACGGAATATCGGTGACGAGCCGGGCAGCGGCTTTCTTTTTCCATTCCACATATTCCTGGGCAAAATGCGAAAGCCGCTGAAAACCATCATTGGGCTCGCGCAGCAGCTCCATGCGCCATTCCTTCCACACTGGCGGCAGCTGGGACACACCAAAAGAACCGTTGCCCAGCACCATCGCCCACACCGCGATGCCTCTACGCTGGAAAGCAGCAACAAGCGCTCCGTCCACTTCATTTTCACGCACGACAAAATAATGCACGGTCTGGTAGCCTGCAAGGGCGATCTCATCCGCTATGCTATCCCGCGACCGATTGGCATAATAGGGAAACAACGGATCAATTTGAATGCTGGAACCGCTCATGACCCATGGTTTCATTTTTCCAATTTGTGCTATAGAGTCTGTTATTTCGGATTGGCCCTGTCTCTTATTGTCCAATTCGATTCACCTCCGTCACTCGCGTCTTCTCCGATACTTGCTCAGAATCTATATATTTGGGCTATAAGTTTCTACTGGTTCGCCTATGTTACCATATTTCGCAAATGGGGTGAAATACAGCGGCTACTGTTTCACCATCAACGTTCAGAGGTATTGGAATAACGAGTCAGGTTTAGCTTATGAACGGAATGGGAGGAATAGTCAATGGCAGAGCAGAGATTGCAAGGAAAGATAGCAGTGGTCAGCGGCGGCGGTTCAGGAATCGGTAAAGCAACCGCCATTCGTTTTGCAGAACAAGGCGCCAAGGTGGTCATGCTGGATCGGACACCTGAGCATGCAGAGGAGACCAAAGCAATCATTGAGCAGGCAGGCGGTGAAGCACTTGTGCTGGAATGTGATATTGCCAAGCCAGACATGATTCAGCAGGGGTTCGCTAAAGTCGTGGAAACATACGGAAAGCTGGATATCGTGTTCGCCAACGCAGGCATTAATGGCACCATGGCCCCTATCGAGACCATGGAGCTGGAGGAATGGGACCGCACAATAAATATTAATCTACGCGGCACCTTCGCCACCGTTAAATATGCTGTTCCATACCTGAAAGAACACGGCGGCAGCATTATCATCACCAGTTCCATCAACGGTAACCGAACCTTTTCGGGTATTGGGTTCTCAGCTTACGCCTCTACCAAGGCGGCTCAGGTTGCTTTTATGAAAATGGCAGCGCTGGAGCTGGCACGTTACAAAATACGGGTCAACGCGATATGCCCAGGAGCTATCGACACGAAAATTGATGATAACACGTACCCTACCGAAGACTTGAAGAAGGTACAAATTCCAGTCGAATTTCCGAAGGGCGGAGAGCATCCGCTGGAGGATGCTCCCGGTGAGCCAGAGCAGGTCGCCAATCTGGTCCTGTTTCTCGCCTCAGATGAATCATCTCATGTATCGGGTACAGAGATCTATGTAGACGGAGCAGAATCGCTGCTGCGTTAAGCATAAAGGGGATCGTTGTCCCCGTATAAGCTACTGCTCAGACATTCTTAGCAGCCTTATCCCAAGTCATTACTAGTGGAAAGGGCTGCTTTTGCATGGCTTTACAACTATTTTATAACGCCCTGTCAGCATCATGCACAGCTCCTTTGCGAAGGCGGACATACAATCTGCCTCCTGGCAGCACCTCAAACAACAGCATCAGAAGAGAAAAGAATAGCAGTGCAATGACCTCTTCTGCCAAAATATAAACAGGGTATGGCCCCAAAACATCCAATATCGATGGTGTCGACGGCTTTCCGGCCAGAAACATGTAGTTGGCACCAAACGCACGGTCTACAATCCACACCATCAACGCCAAGCCATTGAGGAATAGCATAACTCCCCCTACACTCTTCCATGTCGGTCGGAGTCCTGCGATCCAGGTCATATATAGGGCAGCCAAAATAATAGCACTATGAGCTACGAAAAAATGGATAAAACGATAGTGCGGAAAGGCATAAGCCAAATTAGGCGTAAGTACTGCTTGGAGCGCTCCTCCAATTCCGGCAAACAGGACGACCGGATATAACCAACGGCTGCGGAACATAAGCATCAGGATGGACAACAGCAGTGTCACACTGCACAATTCCAAGGGCAATGATGTCTGGACATCCCAAATATGCTGTGCCACATACCATATATTCAAAGTCACCTCTGAGAGAATGAGGACCGTAATTAATAACCAGCGAATTCCCTCACTTACAGGCTTATTTGACCGAACCCATCCCCGCGTTAGCCACAGCAGCAAAGCACATACAATGAGCCCCAGTATAGCCAACCCATGTGACGGAGTAAAGGCTTCGAACCCTTCCGGCGCATACGCATCGAACCAAGACCCTGACCATAGCCAGTCCATAGAAAGCCCCCTTCGATTTCTTTCTCTCTTTGTATCTTCTATTTTATACCAAATAGTCGAATATGTTCTAGCCGTCTTTCTTGCTTGTTCAATACCTTAACCTTTATGATAAAAGATATTATATTCAAAGGAGAACACTCATGCCGATTAATCGCCGATTAATTACAGATCAGGATTTCAGCGAGGCACTGGAACGTCATCTTCGTGTCCGGGTATTTCAAGATGACCAATTGATTGGCTCAGGCGGGACGATAATCCGTTTTGACGATCAGACCATCGTTGTGCAGTCTAGCGTCAGTGACCTGGCTTACCATCCCAGAAAACAATGTGAATTTTTTGAAATTAAAAAATAGCCACCACACACCGGAGAACCATTTTGCTTCGTTTTCCGGTGTGTAGCAGCTACGTTTTTATGGGTATGCATCATGCCTCACATGACGTTTTTAGTTATAGTTGATTCCACGTGTTTTCATCATGAGTTTATTCGTAAGCACTTTCAAGTCCTCGGAAGAGGATGAAATTTCCTGCATAATAGCCGTCTCCTCATGAGCAGCCGTATAAATTTTGTGAGCACCTTCAGAGAACGCCCCTGACATTTGCTGGATACGATGAATCTGCTCAAAGGTTTGATCCACCCGATTCGTCTGCTCTGTTACGGCTTCTTCCATGGTGCGAATGCTTTCGACAAATTCACGTACAATAGCGTTCAAACGGTTCAGCGTCTGGTCGACAGAGCTTGTCCGTTCCGCCTCAGCACTGACTAAAGACGTTTGCTGATGCATCAACTCCACAGTCTCTACGATTTGTGACTGTACACGGCTAACGATAGCATTAATTTGCTGTACAGACTCCGTACTTTGGGCGGCCAGTGCGCGAATTTGGTGCGCCACTACAGCAAAGCCGTTCCCTTCTTCTCCCGCACGTGCCGCTTCTATAGAAGCATTCAGCGCCAACAGATGGGTCTGTTCGGCAATATCCTTCACCGTGCTTGTAATCGCTTCAATTTGTGAAGCTTCTTTTTCCAGTCGTGCAATCACCTGCTGTGAACGACTATGTGAAGCTGTCAGCTCACCCATGCCATCCATCAGGGATGAAAATACAGTCTGCGTTGAATCCACCGAATGCTCCATATGGCCTGACAGTTCCAACATATGTCCCGATTTGCTACGCATCATTTTAAAATCGCCCAGCATTCGATCCGCTGTTTTAATTGATTGGGCAGATGCTTGCTTTTGCTGCTCTACGCCATCCAAAATATCTTCTACTACCGTAGACATGGACTCGATTTGCGCCGTAGCCTGTACAATAGCCAAGCTCAGATTTTCTGCACTTTGCGAAGTTGTTCTGGTGCTATACGAGATCTCATTGAACATATCTTTAATGTTCAACATCAGATGCCGAAATGCATCGTACAACACTTTGATTTCATCATCTGAACGACGCTCTGGAATGACGACAGACAGGTTGCCCGCCGAAGCTTCCTCTGCCGCCTTGGCCAATCTAACAATCGGCCGTGTAAGTAATTTTGAGATCAACCAGCCCAAAATGCCACTCCACAGGACACCCAATAACAAAATAATCGAGGTGTATACCCATTCCTGTGTACCATGAGCAAGCCAGTCCTTGAGTACAAAAATAAAAAAAGCGCTTGTTCCATAGGTTATTGCTGAAATCAAGACAAATGCAGTAACCATTTTCGTACCTAGTGACATCTTCATGTACTGTAGCCCACCCCAAAAAACTCAAATTTGATTCCATTTTACCATAAAATTGCTACATTTCTAGTAGTATTTTTCACAGACACCTATATTTATAAGCATAAAGATGCAGATCCTTAAGTCTCCTGACCTAACTACAAAAACAACCTTCTATTCAGGCAGCAAACTGCGTCAAAAAAAGTGGACGAATCGCGCTGCCGCTTACGTTGCAGGCCATTCGCCACATCTGAAGCGATCTATTGCTTCGCCATGCCATTTTCCATCATTGAGAATAACTGTCATCCTTCTGTTCAACAATCGCCTTTTTAACCGCTTCAATTGTGTCTATTTGGTGACTGTTTTTTTCCAGTACAGTAAACTCCCATAATCCGCTGGTCAGCTTGTCTCCTTGCTGGATATCAAAACGTTCGGAAAGCATCCAACCGCCAATCGTATATACGTCCCCGGCCTCAATATCTGTCTCCAAGCGCCGATTGACCTCATGGATAAGCGCCTGTGATTTGAGTATGTAACGATGATCATCTGTTTTTGTAATGAGTGGTGTTAGCGCTGCGGGGGTTTCGGTATCCGTATAGGAAGGAATGTCTCCAACAATTTCCTCCATAATGTCCTCTAGGGTGACAAGCCCAGACGTTCCACCATATTCATCCACCAGCACCGCTACTGGAATACGTCGTTTTTGCATCTGAATCAGCAGATCCCGAGCCTGAACCGTCTCAATCACCTGAAGCACCGGATGAATGTAAGAAGCCATCGTTGTATTTCCTGTGCTATGCCCACGGGCCAAGTCATGCAGAGCTTCTTTCACACGAATCATCCCGATAATACGATCCCGGTCTCCATGTTCAGCTACAGGTAGAAAATTATAAACTTTGTCCTCGATCAGCTCCATAAACTCGGCTACCGTTGCCTGGTGAGATATAGAACGGATGTGGATACGCGGTACCATAATTTCCTGCGCCGCACGGTCGTCAAAATCAAATACATTGTTCAGGTATCGATATTCTGTCGGTGTAATTTCACCACTACGAAACCCTTCAGATAACGCCAGTCGAAGCTCGGCTTCACTGAGTGCTGCATCTTCTTCGGATACTTTTTTTAGCCCAAAAAGCCCCGTAATGACACGTGAAGAACGACTGAGCACCCAATTCAGAGGATACGTTATTTTATAGAATACCGTAATCGGACGGGCAAAAAACAATGCCATCGGTTCGGCAATTTGTATGGCGAAGGTTTTGGGTACCAGTTCCCCAACGACCACCTCGAAATAGGTCAAAATCAGAAAAGCCAGCAAAAAGGAGAGCACTCCCGTTAGTCCAGCTGGAATATGCGCCAACACAAACAGGGGATGTAGCAGCTTCTCAACTGTAGATTCCCCTAACCAGCCTAGCGCCATTGAAGTTAATGTGGTTCCAAGCTGACAAGCGGATAAATACTCGTCGAGCCGAGACAGAATATTTTTAACAGCTTTCGCATTTTTGTTGCCCTCTGAGGCCAATTGGTTGATACGAGATACCCGAACACGGATAATGGAATACTCTGAGGCCACAAAAAAAGCTGTTAAAGTGATAAGTAAAATAACTAGAATGATATTTATCGTTTCCATAGCCCTCTCTTGCTCCGTTGATGCCGAAGCAAGAAGCACCCCCTTTGACATTCATTTTTGGTTGGAACCATAACATAAGTAATGATGTCCATAATCGTGTATTACCCAAAAATGATAAGGAATAGACTATGTATGTCTTTGTTAACGAATCGCCAGCGGACTCTTTTGCACGATATCTATCCATTGATCGGCTATTAACTGGTGCCCGACCGCTGTCGGATGAACCCCGTCATGCAGCCAATAGGAAGCGTCCGCCTTGGTAGCGGCCTCGTTCAACATGCTCTGGAGCGGCACAAATACGGCCCCATATTTGTCGGCAAGTTGACGTACAATACGCTGGTAGCCCGTTATTCTTTCTTGCCAAGTGTCCCAGCGCGCCTCGGTAGCTCCCGTTTTCAAAATAAACGGCTCACACAGCACCAGCCCGGTATCAGGCATCACTTCACGCGTCTCCTCCAGCAGGTGGCAATAGGCTCGTTCAAATCGGTCCGTCACCCCGGACGGCTCCTGCTCCACGATCCGCCAGGCATCGTTCACTCCGATTAGAATACTGAGCAGGTTCGGCTGTAGGCTAAACGTGTCTTCATTCCAACGAGCATACAAATCCGAAACCCGATCCCCCGAAACACCCCGGTTTACAAATTCCGGTTGTGTAGCAGTCAGTCGACTCCCGAGTGTCCCAGCGATCAGATACACATAGCTCTGACCCAGCCAATGGTTCGCGTCCTCATTCCGTCCCCTTCCTCCGTCTGTAATGGAATCTCCTTGAAAAAGAATACGTGTGTGTCCTGTACTCGGCATTTTCCATTGTCCCCCTTCACAATTTCCAATAATACCCTTATCATACCTTGTATTCTCCGAATTGGAAAGCGGTTTCAGAATTTGAGAGAGTTATAGCTATTATGCAGGTGGATGGTGCTTCCCACCGCTATTGCTTGCGTAGCACCATTTCACCTACTCCGTTTTTATGTTAATTTCTCGATTCAGACCGCGCGGTACTTACACACCTCGCGAAAATTACAGCCGCCGCAGACCCTGCGTGAAGGCATCGGGGTAAAGAAAGACTCGGGCTTGGGTCGATTATAGTAATCATCATCGAGGCAGGACTTCATTTCCTCGATGTAACGTCCTACATTGCCAACTACCTTGTCGATATCCTCTGGTGTGGGGCGATATACTTCATGCTCTCCTGTCATCAAATACTCTACCCGTACCTCAATTTTCTCCAAAGGAAGCTGATAATGCTCCTGCACATAGGAAGCATACAAAAATAACTGGTCGGAGAAGTCGCCTTCCTTACCTGTTTTCCAATCTACAATAACCATGTCTCCGTTGTCTCTACGATAGAGCAAATCCATTTTGACATATACTTTTGTCTCATGTAGGAGCATCGTATCCCATTTTTCCACCTCAACGATTCGGGCCTGGCCCTGTTGCAGCTCACGCCAAACTGCGGTACGGTACAAATTGTGTACCACCGCGTGCTGTCGCTCCTTAATCCGGGCAATCCGTTCCGGAAGCACTTCATCATCGTAGTAAATTTCGGCCAGCATGACCCGATTTTTGGGATCTTGCAGCCATAGCTCACGGTGTAAGGATTCCTTGTAGCTGTCATTCAACATGCTCTTCATAGCGGTCTCCAGAAATGCTGTGCGCGGGACAGCCCCTTTTTCCATCCACCCACGTATGACCGATTCACACATTTGGTGCGTAATATTCCCGAATAAAATATATAAGTTGCTCAGTTGCTTAAGCCGATACAACGTAACTTGTTCTTCAGTGCCCTGTGCCGAATTCCAGCCATTATGCGAGCCGTAATAATGATAATAGTATTTGCGTAAGCATTCGTCGAACGTTTGGGCCCTTGATTGTGAATAGGACCAGGACGGATATATTGCCATGACAGGCCCTCCTTCATTAGAACTTCCATCTCTCTATTATAACGCATGCCTAAGCTGTATCGGCCATAAAAAGAACAAAGACTTTAACCTATAGGTTAAAGTCTTTGACTGACTAGTTAGTACACTTGCTACGAGTCCGCTCAGCATTGATCAATTCGCTTACATTAACAGCACCATCCTCACGGACGTTGACAACGAGCACTGGAGTTCCCAGCATTCCGCTGATCCACTCCTTGTAATCATCCACATGATCATTGGGAAGAATCGTCAAGATCACACCAGCAAAGCCGCCACCATGTACCCTGCATGCGCTATCACCAATTGATTTTAAATACATTTCCGTTAAAGCCAGTGCAACCGATACATCTTGTTCCCGATCAATCCCACTTCTATAAACGTTCTGCAGCCATTTCCAGGAAGAGTTACCAGATTCGGTGACGAGCTTTAAGAAATCAGAAAAGCGCCCTTCCTCCAGCGATTTCACCTGCTCATCCACACGCTTATTTTCTTCAAAAAAATGCAAAGCACGAAGTACTGCCCGATCCCCAGCTTTTTCCCTAACCATTTTGAGATTGGCATACAGATTCTCGGGCATTAAGTCACGGCAAACAGAAGCGCCTAAAGACTGAGCCACAGCACGCATTTCGTTCGGCACCGCTGCGTAGTCATCCGTTAAATCAGCATGATTTCCACCTGTATTTACAATAACCAGGGAGTACCCGTTTTGTTCAAAATTCCAATGGACTGGATTAATGATCGGTTCCTTGGGATTTTCAAAATCAATGGAAATCAAGCCGCCATATGCGCAAGCCATCTGATCGAGCAGCCCCGAAGGCTTGTTCCAATAGACATTCTCCGCATACTGACCAACTTTGGATTTAGCAACAGTATCTAATGCTCCCTCGTTATAAAAATGATTTAATATTGTGCATATCAACATTTCAAACGAAGCGGAAGAGCTTAATCCTGAAGCAGAGAATACATTACTCGATATATAAGCCTGAAATCCTCCGATGCGATACCCGAATTCAAGTAAACCAGCTGCAATGCCACGGATCAGCAGCATCGTACTGTCATCCTCCGGTTTTGGTGCCAAGTCGTTTAAATCAATGACGTATTTCGTTTGGTAGCCTTCAGAAAAGAATGTTATAACGGATTCCTCTACTTTAGCAGCTACAGCGATCGTATCAAGTGTAATACTGCCTGCCAGCACCTTCCCGTGGTTGTGGTCTGTATGATTCCCTCCAATTTCGCATCGCCCTGGAGCACTAAATAATTCAATATCCCCTACATCAAAATGCTCCTGATACGCCTGTATAAGTGATTGATATCTAGAGGTTTGCTCGGAAACTTGTTGTTGACCGTACATTCGAGCAAGCACCATCTGTCCCTCGCTGGAATTCAATAGCTCCATATCTTTCATCGTATATCCCCCTACTTGTATGTGTTTTCCACTCAGAATGATGCTTTAATTATCTCAATTTTTCCTGTGTAAAAGTATGGCACAATTTTAATCTGTAAGCGCTTATTTTAATCGCTTTTATGAGCATTTTACCAATATAACTAAAAAAGAACCAGCCCCTAATCCGGACTGGTTCCTGTATTTATACCTGATTCATTCCATGTAATAACCGTTAAGAAGAAGAAGGTGTACTTTGATTTCTTTTTAATCGCGTTTCAGTACATATTCTCCAGCATTGTTACGAGTTACAGTAGCGCCAAGTGCCTCTGCAACAGATTTGAAAGGAACATACAATGTGCCATATTCATCCGTATATGGAGCTTGTGGCAACGTCAATGTGCTCCCTTCCAGTACAGCCTGCTTAGAGCCGCTTTTCAGCTTAATCGTCTTACCAGTAATATCATCAATTACAGTTGTTTGTTTGGCAGCTGCATCCCATTTTAGTTCTGAGCTCAATTCACCTGTCAGTTCACGCAGTGGGATGAAGGCCGTACCTCCACGATTCTCCAAAACGTAGTAATCGTCTTTAGGATCGAAAATTGTTTCTACTTTTGTAATTTCCAAATCATTTTTTAAAATATTGTAGATCGGAGAATTTGCTTCAAAATTGCGCAGCGTCGCTCCTGGAGTTAATTCAGCTTGTGTATTCAAGTCAATAACGCCGTTAGAAAGATCTACTTTATCGGCCGTTACACTACCATTGACGTTCCAGGCTTGAGTCTCGGTCAGAATGGTAAAGGACTTCACCGGAAGATCGTCCACATCTGGCAACGCGACTGTCAAGTCTGTCAGCGCTTTGCGAACATTTCCTTTTTCATCAAAATACATGTCGTTTTTCAGCACCGTGTTGGCACTCAGGACTGTTTTGATTTCAGGTGCCTGTGCATACATAGTGCTGACTCCTACATCATACTGTGCCACAGCCAGGTCCAAATACTTTTTAACCTCAGTGTAAGCCTCGTTGACCAGCTTTTCTTTGTTTTCATTTAGTTCTGTTGTTACTTTATCACTACCCTCAATAGCTACGCCGGAAGCGATGGTTTTAGTCACATCAATAGCTTGGCCGATCAATTCTTTTAAGCCAGCTTCATCCTTGGCCAGATTTGTCAGGAACGGTTTTACCAATGCAACCAGTTCATCACCGCGCAGTTCTGTATGGAGACGGGTCAGTTTCACCTTGTCTTTTTCACCGTATACTTCTTCGGTTACAGATGTTGCAGAAATGGTCGAAGGGTTAGGAGCATGCTTAAGCATAAGTGCAGCGGCTGTTTTGGTCAGATCTCTCACGTCTTTGGAATATGCATAAGGATCAAACCCAGCAGGCAGACCGCTCAAACGCTCTTGCGAGTTCAGAGATATGTAATAAGGTTTTTTGGCACCTTCCAGGTGAATAGCCATACCTTGGCGATCCAAAGCAAGCTCAAATGGCAAATTATACTTATCAATGTGTAAAGTACCCTTGGCGGAAGCAACTTCCTCCGATTGTACCTTAGCTTCATCTACAGTCACCGAAATCGAATTAATCAAATCTACGATTTGTTGATCTCCTTGCGTGATTCCTTCTTTTGGAGTTAATTTAAGAGAAATTTTCTCCGTTGTCTGCTGGGATTTCACATCAAGTGTTCCCAATAAATTTTTACTTACATCAAATCCGCCTACTGCCTGGCAACCTGTCAAAGCTACCATTAACAGAATAAGAGGGACGGCAATCCATTTTTTTATATTCATATTAATCCCCTTTCAAGATATTTCCGTTATCTCTTCTATTATCTCAGTGTTAACACGCATTGTAAATGAGTAGAATAGAAAATAGAACTAGTTATTTAGGATCAATTTTCAGCCTGAAGCATCCGGTAAGCCAGGAGTGCCATCTCCAGACAACGACGTTTGTCAGGGTCTGCCAAATTCCCCTCTACGATTTCATTAATTTTATCCAGTCGATTATAAAGAGTCTGCCTATGAATATACAAAACTCCGGCGGTATCACGCTTGGAGCCATGACATTGAAAGTAGGCATCCAGCGTATCCAGAAGCTGCATATGATGCTCACGATCATGCGCAATCAGCTCGCCCAAATGGTCCTGTACAAATTCTTGTAAAAAAGGAATGCGAGGCACTGCTTTCAACAATTGATAGATTCCGATGCTGTCGTAAAATAGCCGATCCTTCATGACCGGGACGCTTCGCGCGACTTCAATGACCTGATATGCCTCTTCAAAACTGCGGTCCGTCCCGGTCATGCGGTGCCTTACCTTACCAAAGCCTGCATGAATGCGCACTTTATCAAGCTGTCCTGCGGCATAATTCTGAATATATTGGACCGTATGGGCCAGCACTTTTTTCATCTGCGCTTCGGAACGCAGCGTTAATTCCTCCTTGGCACAAAGGATGTAGCATTGACTTCCTTTCATCATCAACAGATTGTGCAACACTTCTTTTTTCAATAGAGAACGAAGCAGCACTAATACATCCTGATTGATGGATTCCTTGCGCACCTGACTCGCGTCCTTGTCCTGATGCTCTACCTCGATGACTCCTGCCCAAAATAAATACCGACCCTTCGTTAACAATCGCAGTCCCATCCGGGTCTGGGCCTGTTCTTCATTGGGAAGCTGGCCGTTCAATACATCCTGAATCAGTTCATTTTGATTACGTAACAATCGGTCTTCAAGAAACTGTGTTCTCAGTACCAATGTAGCGGCCGCCTTGGCTGTGTAATCAATGAGCAGCGACATTTCTTCCGTCGGCATTTCATTATGCAGTACCACACCTACAGCGGAAAACACCTGACCGAAGCATACAACAGGCTGAAACAAGACGGCAGTGGAATCATTCAGGTGAAACAGCAGGTGCCCTTCACGATCAGCAGTCATACTGGATTCCACTTCATTGGCATAAAAATCCGCAATATGGTCTGCCACATCCGGCTGGACGGAAGGCACGAATCGATTGGTATCAATGGAGGACATGTAGATGACCTGCCGGGTAGCGTAGTCATGAAGCACACGCAAGAGGGCGTTCATATCGGTGCTGCGTAGGGTTTCCTGCTGAAGCTGACGCGAAAATCGCTCCAGATCTTTTAATAGTTCATGATGTCGGTTAATAAGTAGGGAGTGAATATCTTGTGTAATTTCAACAAAACGCACCGGCTGTTCAAATACGATGACCGGGAAGTGATGCCGTTCCGCCAGCTCCAGTATTTCAGAGGGGATCTCATGGATGCTTGTGCCCAGCTCCACACACAATCCTGCGGCTTCCGAGCAGATCAGCTGCTCCATATACTCAGCGCGCTCTCCCCCCTTCCGGATTAACCACAGACCGGTCGTCAAAATTAGGTCATGACGGCTCACAAAGGGGGATACATTGGTGATTTCTAGCACATGAACCCAACCCACACGGCGATCTACGCCATGTTCCCCCGCTGCCAGCTTCGCCCGCCGGAAAACAGGACGTTCCAGCACATCCGCAATGGTAAATGTTTTTTTACCTTTCATCGGCATTCTCCCTATGTGTATGTCTTTATGTCATTTTACATGACATATATTCATCAAAAAGTCGAGCCTTCAAGTCAGATAATCCGACAAAATGTATGATGCGAAGGAGTCGCACCCCTTGTAAACTGTACCTAATCTAACATGAATTGCATTTATCGGCTTGAGTCCATGTAACTAATCAGCAGGCTGCATACAAATGATAGTGCAATTTTCTAAGCTCGTTTGGTCGCATCCAACAGTAAACCATAGCAGGGGTAGCTGCCCTAAAACACGTTCAACAAACATTGATTCTGCAGCGTAGCTGCCCTAGAGAACATGATCAGCAAACATTGATTCTGCAGCGTAGCTGCCCTAAAAACAATTATTTGCCGTTGGATAACAATTATTTTTAGGAGAGGTGAAACGAATGAGAATTGGGATTCCAAAAGAGATTAAAAACAATGAAAATCGTGTCGCTCTGACACCTGCGGGTGCTGCTCAAATGATTCAACACGGACATCAAGTGTTTGTAGAAAGCCATGCAGGGGTTGAAAGTGGCTATACAGACGGAGATTATGCCACTGCGGGTGCGATCCTTGTTCAGCAAGCGGCAGATGTGTGGTCCCAGGCGGATATGATTATCAAAGTAAAAGAGCCGCTCCCCTCTGAATACGGGTATTTTCGACCAGGTTTGATTTTGTTCACCTATCTGCATCTGGCTGCCGAGCCCGCACTGGCCCGGGCTTTAACAGACAACGGCGTAGCCGCCATTTCCTATGAAACGCTAAATGTGGAAGGAAGCCTACCGTTGCTTACCCCCATGAGCGAGGTTGCAGGCCGAATGGCTGTACAAATCGGAGCACAGCTGTTGGAAAAACCAAAAGGCGGTAAAGGCATCCTTCTGGCAGGTGTGCCAGGGGTCAAACGCGGTAAAGTAACTATTATTGGCGGAGGGGTGGTCGGCACCAATGCTGCCAAGGTCGCTATCGGTCTCGGCGCAGATGTTACATTGATCGATCTAAGCCTGCAAAGATTGCGCCAACTGGACGATATTTTTGGTAATCAGCTCCATACATTGGTGTCCACCCCTTCCAACATTGCTGAAGCCGTGGCGCAAAGTGATTTGCTGATCGGTGCTGTCCTGATCACTGGTGCCAAAGCCCCGCGGCTCGTAACAGAGGCCATGGTGCAGACAATGCAACCCGGTTCAGTGATCGTCGATGTCGCCATTGACCAAGGTGGCATTGTTGAGACGATTGACCACATCACAACACATGATCAGCCAACCTATGTAAAGCATGGCGTTATTCACTATGCAGTAGCGAACATGCCTGGCGCAGTACCACAAACCTCCACGCTCGCTCTGACGAACGCGACGCTCCCCTACGCTCTCCAACTTGCGGATCTCGGTGTGCAAGAGGCACTTCGACGAAGCAAGCCGCTGCTTAGCGGTACCAATGTCCTGAACGGACATATCACCTACGAAGCAGTCGCCCGTGATCTGGGGTATCCTTATGTTCCTGTGGAACAGGCATGGCAAACCAAAACCTTACAATAGAAAAGAAGCAGCACAAAGAACCATACACTTTTCCCAGTAAGGATTAAAGTGTATGGTTCTTTGTATGCTGCATCTACCAAACGTAGCCGCATTTTAGACGGCTTCTGACGAAAGGAACGTTTGGAGACGGCGATAAATATCCGTGATTTCTTCCAGCGACATGCGCACCAGTCCACTAGACGAAGGTGCCACAAATTCATGCATTTCGGGGATTAGCGGTTCAGGCTGAAATCCCCAATCCGCTTTGGATTTTTTACTATATTCGGTGTACACGCCTTTGCCGACAAAGCAAGCGACCTTCGGGCGGTATTCCATTAGCTTCGCATGCAGCTTCAGACGTCCTTCGGCGTATTCCTCACGGGTAATGTCCTCCACTCCTCTGGTAGGACGGGAGACAATGTTGGTAAAACCGAAACCCAGCTTTAGCAGCTCCCAATCTTCCGATGGATCGTATAAGCGAGGGGTCAAGCCAGCCCCCTCCAGTATGCGCCAAAAGCGGTTGCGCGGATTAGCGTAATGATGTCCTACCTCGCCGGATTTCAGACTGGGATTAAAGCCGATAAATACAACGGATAATCCATAGTCGAGATGATCATCTACCTCGTGTAGTTCTGTCTCTGGTTCTGTCATCGGGCCCCTCCTTCCTCAAACCATATCCAGCGGCTGCTTCCTCGTTGGCGGAGGAAAAGCTTCGTCTATTTGTTGAAGTTGTTCAGGGGTGAGCTGAATGCTTGCTGCCGCTGCATTTTCTCGTACATGCGATTCTTGTACCGCCTTGGGGATTGCCCACACATCACCGTCCCGTATAACCCATGCGAGTGCGATTTGCGATGGAGTTACTCCGTGGCTGGCAGCAATGTCTACCATAACGGGATGCTCCAGTAGTCCTCGTCGCAGGCGTCCACCTTGGGCAATCGGGCAATAGGCCATTACAGGCACCCCATGCGTACGGCTCCAAGGAAGCAGATCATATTCGATACCTCGCGAAGCCGCGTGATACAGCACTTGGTTGACAGCACAGGCTTTGCCATTACTCAGGCTCCAAAGCTCCTCCATATCGGATTTGTCGAGATTGGACACGCCCCAGTTGCGGATTTTGCCTTGCTCACGCAGTTTTTCCATACCTTGTATTGTCTCTTCTAGTGGAATATTCCCGCGCCAATGCAGCAGATACATGTCCACGTGTTCGGTTCCCATTCGGGTTAGGCTTGCTTCGCAGGCTTGAGCCAATCCTTGACGGTCCGCATGATGAGGGTAGGCTTTACTGACGAGATACACATCGTCCCGGCGGCCTCGAATGGCCTCCCCGACGATCTCTTCTGCGCCGCCCTCCGCATACATTTCAGCCGTGTCTACTAGCGTCATCCCCAGCTCGAAGCCAAGTTGAAGCGCACGCACCTCCTCCTGCCGAAGGGAGGCTTTTTCGCCCATATACCACGTGCCCTGCCCAATGAGTGGTACTTCACGACCGTCCGTCCATGTAATCGCACTTCTCTTATGTTGACTCAACTACATTCCCTCCTTAGGAGCCTGGTGTCACAGGCTTGTCAAATACATGACTCTGCGTCCAGTGCTGACCACCATCCGAGGTGGTATATAGGATCGGGGCCTGCTCTGAATCCGAGAAAATAGCCCAGCCTTCCTTGGCATTGGCCATCCCGATTTGCTGACCGCCATAACCATCAAAGCCTTGTTTGCCATTGTTCCACGTCTTGCCTCCGTCATTGGTCCAACCAATCGTATTAGGCTTGTCACACGGTGCACAGTACCCACCCATCAAAGCGGTACTGCTGTTAACCGCATAGAGCATGCCTGGTGCCGTCCCTTCATTTTTGGTAACCTGATTGTCTTGCTGGCTAACACCTGGTGCAGGACCGCCGCCGGCAGTAGAATTCGCCAGTACAGTACGCCAGCTTTGTCCGCTATCAGCCGTATGCCAAAGCGAATACGACGTCTGATTCATCCCTGTATCTCCAACCAGCTCAATCCATGCGTTGCCCCGTTCTACCGATCGAATAGTTACTCCGTTCAGAGGCCCCTCGGTTGTCCGCGACATGACAGGAGTCCAATTTTGGCCCCCGTTAACGGTGTGCAAAATCTGGATCGAGCGATCTGTTTTCTGGGTTACTGCCCAGCCGTTTTGCCGATCATGATAATATGGCTGTCCTACCATGTGGCTAGGCACAGGGAGCGAAGACCAGCGTTGTCCACCATCCTTGGTATATTGGTTGCCACTAAATCCTTCCTTGGATGATACAAAGTGTAAAAAGCCCGCTTGTCCTTGCTCAGGTACAGTCCCGACAGCTTCCCAAAGCTTGCCGCCATCGTGAGTTGCCAGCAGTGAACCACTATCTTCCATAACAGCCCAGGCCTGCTCTCCATTCAAGGCAAAAATCTGTTGAACCGTACCTTTGCCTTGATACTGCACATTCCAAGCTGAACCGACTGAACCGGATGGAGCCGCGTCTGTTCGGGCAATCCATCCATTACCGCCGATCCAGCCGGATTGACCGTCGATTAATCGCAGCGCGGTAATATTGTCCATGCGGACGTTCGCTATACTAGCATCTGTCTTCGTTTGCCCTCCTGTCTCCACTGCTTTGTCAGTGCTGGACGGGGATGTGCTGCTTTTGCCGTCAGAAGCAGTCTGCTGTTCCGGTGTATCTACAGTGGCTCCCGAATCATTGACTTGTGTCGATGCAGAATCCTTTGGTTTATTCTGAGCCGTTTGTCCTGTTTGTGATCCTGTTTCACAACCTGCTGCTACTATGGCTACGGCGAGTAAAAGCACCCAAACCGATGTTTTTTTCTTCATTTTTGTTCATCCCCTTAAGTTGTTGATATACTTGCTGCGCGGGTATTGTATTCACAGCAAAGCATATTCTATGTATTACCCTGCTGTATTGGTTTCACTCTTGCGGTGAATATACGATACTGACTGTATTCGAATCGTTATAGGATTACGAGTTTACAGGAACAAAGCCGCCTTTTTCAATGGCCTGAGTTCCTGCTTCGCTTTGCAGCCATTCGAGTAATCGTTGCATCGAAGCACGTGGCTTTTCGCCTTCGCGTGTAACTACAAACAGTTGGGCTGTGAATGGATATTGTTTCGAACGAATGTGTTCTTTGTCGGGCTCCACTCCATTAATAGATAAAAATTTGACCTCTTGACGATTATGCATCACATTTGCGAAATAATAAAATGAATAACCGAGCGCGTTGTGATCCTTGTCAAAATCAGCAATTGCATTAATCATCTCACCCATTATACCAATTCGGAGTTCCCGAGGCGGTTCAGCCATGTCCTGACCTTTCATCACTTCCTTCTGCATATATGTTTGGCTTCCTGAGTTTTCCTCCCGCTGATAAGCAACGATCGGCTGATTCTTGCCCCCTACTTCACGCCAGTTACGAATAGATCCTTCATATATGCTGCGCACCTGCTCCGAAGAAAGTCCGTTAACCGGATTGCCTTTATGAACGAGAAAAATAAACGCATCCCACCCGATAGGTGTAAGCTTCATTTGAATTCCCCGACTTTTCGCCAGGCGCAATTCCTCATCGGATGGACCCGCCACCAGTATCAGATCCGCCTTCTTTTCAATCAGATTGACATAAGCCTGATGCGTTGTGTTGAATCTCAGTTCGTGAGCCGCACGAACCTTGTTCATTCCGGTCAATTCATGCAGCATATCCTGTGCGAATGGAATGGCCGCTGTAGCGCCATCTACTACCGGAAAATCCCTCTCCGCAATGTACGGACGCTGAGGAAGCATGAGCGTAATCGTCAGCACAATGATGAGCGCAGCAGATATTGCAGCTACAACCCATTGCCATCTATGGTCCACCTTTCCGTGCTGGTCGGTCACCGCTGGATAGCGATCTACCCCAACACCGACTACCATGCCAGCTATGGGCAGCAGTGCGGTCAGCAGAAACCAGATTCCACCGAGCTGTGTATATGACCCCAATACTTCCAGTATAGGTTCCGCCCAAGCGTGATAGAGTGCAAAAAGCTCCCACGCTCCTCCAGATACTTCGGCAAGTTGGCCGCCAGATCCTCGTAGTCCTATAATCCACAACCACAGCCCGCATAATAAGGATGCTAGCCCTGTCAGCATCAACGGAAGCTTGCCCATGTTGGACATATGCGCACTCAAAGCACCATAAGCTGCAAAAATGAGACCGACCAGCCATACATATAGCAGCAATATTACAACCACGGTTATATCCGTCACACCTTCATGCCTCAGCAAATACTGCACTTGAGGTGCTACAACCATACTCCAAATAATATTAAACATGACTGAAAACAATCCAAACATAAACGTACCGACCAGCCATGGCCAAAACCATGCTATCCGCACAGAATTGCCCTCTTTCGGCTTGCTTATAACTTCCTTTGGTTCAGACATGTACATCCCCCTATATCTTATAAATGAAATGAGTCTGTAAGCTATTGCTTCTTCATTGTACAATTATGGTAAAGATTAGTATACGAAAGGGTAGTAAAAATGACAAAAAGGCCTCCCCTACAGGATAGGCCTCTTTGGTATCGAATCTTCTCTATATCGCTCTGGCATGGATTAAAAAACGATGCTGCTTCACGTCCCAATAACCATCACGTTTAATATCCAAATACAGACTATACAGCTGTTCTATATATTTCTCTGGCTGGAAGTCTGCAATCTGCCATTCAATGACTTTTAAGTAATAGACAATCGCTCCAATATCGTAAAAGCGCTGGATCGGAAACTGTTCCCGCTGCTCTACGATTTCAAAACCATTACTTTTCAAACCTGCAATTGCTTGAGGAAGAGTCCAGTCCGCATACACGTAATCAGGTGCTCCCAAGCGGGCGTTAAGGCCTGCACAATCCAAGCCTCCTGCCTGTTGAGTCAAAAACGTACCTCCTGAACGCAAAATACGGTGCACTTCCGCTGGCGAAAATGACTCATGCTTGTTCAGCACAAGGTCGAACCCAGCATCGTCAAACGGAAGGGAATCGTCATCATGAATAGCCATCACGCGCACACCCAGCGGCTCCAATCTTTGCTTGGCGATAGGTACGTTCGGTGCATATGCCTCTGTCGCACATATGATCTCTGGAAAAGGGCGCAACTGCGACAAGAACTCTCCCCCGCCTGTTCCCATATCCAGCATCGCCTTCGAGGCATGCATCAACGCCAAAGCCTTGCTGGCATAAGACCAGTCCAAAGGTTCGCTCGCCACTCGTCCCGTGTCCGAAATGAATGAAAAATCCCATCCGGAAAATGACTGTTTATGATGATCCAACAACTGTAGAAATTCACGATCTTCTGTATATTTCATATTTTTTTGCTCCTCCACTATTGGACTGTACAATATTGAACTCTTCTCTCTGTATGTTCTACGTTGTATCACTCTGGTCTCTATTTATGTCCGTTCTAATGTGGAGGAGCTCTTGCCCGTCGATGAGGTTGTTATATGTCGTGTCCGAACCATCCCATGTTCATCTACCTCCGTCCATATTCCCTCTAAACCAGATACTGTCCCTCGTAGGAGCTTAAGGAACTGCCGGTAATGCCTTGGCAAGCTCCGGTGTCATATCGTTCGGAGTAAAATAGTAATAGCGTGTATGGGGATCTGAACTAAATAAAGGTTTGATCTTGACTTGAACCAAGTAAGTGCCTTTCGCCATATCTGGAGTATAGCTATTAGATCTACGCTTTTCCAGTACAGTGCTCCACAGCTTCGGATCTTCAATCGTTATTGCTTTGTGCTTTTGTTGAATGCTTCTAAATATTTTATAGTCTTCAATATATTGATTGGGTTGATAAGGCTCCATTTCCTGAGAAATAATAGGAACAGCCCGTATCGAAAAAATATCCTTGGAATCAATGATGACCTTATCCGCATACCCTTTTTGCTCTAGCCAATCTGTAAGCTTGTGATATGAAGCCGGCCAATTAAATGAAATTTCACGATGCCAGCTCGGTTCGTTATTGGTAGAGGATGACTCTTTATTTGTAATAGAAACATTCCCCAGAGGGTATCGATGTGATTGCATTTCGCTATAACTCATATTTAATACTTCTTCTCTGAGTACAGCTTCAAATTCACGAGTTTCTTTGGGATTGGTTAAAACCACTCGTCTTTCATTATCATCTACGGATTCGATATTGATCGTCTCTGCTTTTCCTTGCAGCTTATCCAGCTTGTATCTCACCGTTTTATAAGGCTCTGCTTCCATCACTTTAGTCAGTTCTGTCCGGAAAGGCTTCTCCGGGAATGTATAGCGGCGAGTCATGGTGGAACCATCATCCAAACGGTAGACTATGAATGCCGATTCGACGGCCAGGTTTTTGGACAACATTTTCTCGCCAGCTGCATGTGCACGTACGAGTTCTCGATGTAAATTCAGTACAGAGGCGATATAGGCCCTATCTTGGGAGTAATAAGCTTCTTTTTCTGCATCTCCCCCTAGAGGCTCCTCTTGCCCGACATAAACTTTTTCTACGGAGTGTGCTGTTGGAATCCGTCCCTCATAACCCAACCAACCTGAAATCGGGATATACAGTACCAGCCCCATGATCACACCGTAAACGACCATTTCCACCAAAGCACGAACACGCACAATTTGCCACGTCTTGCGGACGACCATTTCTACAACGATATAGCCTAAAATAGCTCCAAGTGCATATCCGAAAATCGACCAATTAGCTCCTCTTGTACCTGCATTATAAAAATAATCGCCTAGTACAAGCATGGCGCATAGTATAACCCCTGCCTTGAACAAAGGTTGAAAGAAAGAAAACGCTATAGCCTGAGTCGCCTTTTCGACCAAGCGTTTACGATACAAACCATAACTCAAGGCGACAAACAGCACAGAGATACCTAGATAGGCGAGTAGCTCCATGTAAGAAAAGGCGCGCTGTGGCAAGTTGTCCATAATGCGTACAAACGGCGATAAGTTTTCCCAAACATTATTATTGCTGCGAAACTCCGAGCCATTAATATATTGAACAACGGTTTCTCGCACCCGCACATATCCGTATAAATTACGTTCCAGAAAACGCCCTATCATCATGAATAGAAACTGAGGCAATAGCAGCAAAACATACACTACTACGGTCTGTAGCAACGATTGTCCCACACAAATCCCTACAAACACAGTAAAAGTAAACAAGAAAATCGTAAGGACGGACACAACCAAAGCCCACGATCCAACGTCATTAATTTGAAAAATATAAGGCAGTTCGACTGACGTGTTAACCCAAGCAGTTACTCCCGCAGTCAGCCATACAGGTACAAGTAAAAGAACAAGACCGCTAATTAAATGTGACGTTAATAGATGCTCTCTACGCAAAGGTAGGCTATGATACAAATCGGATGGCCCCTGTCGCTGAACAAAACGAAGCAGCATCACACCTGCCAGCACGGGTACGGTCATTAAAATTAATTTTTGCAATTCATTACCCGAGTTTGTGCTATCGAACAAGCTTTTTAAAACCACTCGCGGTTGTTCATCACCAGTGCTCATAAACAATGGCAGCGGTACTGTAAACAGCAATCCTGCCAAGTACAATAGACCGATCCAGCCATGCTGTCTCAGGCATTGGCGAATTACGCCGCCGCTACAGAAGAATCGGTTGGATGTCATAACCTGCGTCCTCCATTTCATAAATGAAAATTTCTTCAAGCGTCAACGGCAGCAAATCGAACACATGCGGCTCATACGCTTCAATCGTTTCTGCAATCCGCTCTCGCTCACCCCGGATGATAAGCAGCAGAACACTGCCCCTCCGCTCCTTATGTACAACCGAAAGTTGGCCACAGACAGCTTCCTCATGCATGCTGTCCCGAAAGGCAACCTGCACCTTATGCGTATCGGATTTAAGGTCATCCACCTCTTTTTCCAACAGCATCCGACCTTGGTGCATAATGCCGACATGATCACACATGTCTTCAATCTCACGCAAATTATGAGATGAGATCACGACGGTCATCTCACGTGCTGCGGTTTCTTGGAACAAGAGATTTTTGATCATTCTACGCATCACGGGGTCCAGACCATCAATGGGTTCATCCAAAACCAGCAGCTCTGGCATGCAGCTCAAGGCAAGCAAAAAAGCGGCTTGGCGCTTCATCCCCTTGGAAAAACGGTGAAGTTTGCGCTTGGGGTCCAGCTTGAAAATCTCCGTAAGCTGTGTGTAGCGTTCTTCACTCCAACTTGGATAAATGGAGCGGTAAAACCGGGCCATCTGACGAATTGTCGCTTGCGGGAAAAAATAAGGGGTATCCGGCAAAAACAGAATGTGCTGCTTGACTTCAGGCTGCTCATACACCGGCTGTCCACCGATTAGCACCTTACCAGTATCCGGCCGGTAAATCCCGGCAATGATTTTGAGCAAGGTCGTTTTCCCTGCCCCGTTCGAGCCCAGCAGTCCAAAAATGGAGCCCTTCTTTACCATCAGGGCGAGCTGATCGACAGCCTTTTCTTCCGTAAATGTCTTTGTGACTTCCCTTAATTCAATCAAGGGACATCCCCCTTTCCTTTGTTTGCATAGCTTCCACGTATATGTCGTCCACTTCCTGCTGTGTAAAACCGAAATGGACAGCTTCGATCATCAGTTTTAACAATGCCGCCCGAATCTCATCCCGCTTTATTTGTTGCGGCTGCTGCTGGGTAGGCGTGACAAAGCTGCCTTTGCCCTGGACGGAATAAATATATCCTTCGCGCTCCAGCTCGCGATACGCTTTCTGAATCGTATTCGGATTCACCGTAAGTTGAGCGGACAATGCCCGTACAGAAGGCAATTGCTCATCCGGCTGAAGCGATCCGTACACGATCATTTCCTTAACCTTCTCCATAAGCTGTTCGTAGATCGGCTTACGGCTGCGGATATCCAGCTCGAACATGGACTTCCTCCTTTCAACACTGGCTCAAATTCATGTATACATGTTCAACTGTTCTAACTGTACTATCATTAATAGTACAGTTAGAACAGTTTGTCAATCTTTTCTTTGGACATTTCTTACAAAAAATAGCCGCGATGCAGAATGCATCACGGCTATTTCTTTTTAGCCTTCCTTTGAATCATAAGGCTGATCACGGCTTATATTCGCAAGTGTGTGCCCTTCCGGCAGTTTTAGATCCAGTTGGAACCGGAATGTTGCTCCTCTGGCCTCGTCACTATCTACACCAATGGAACCCCCCATTAGCTTGACCAGGTTTTTGCAGATGGACAAGCCAAGACCTGTCCCTCCATATTTCCGGTTCAGTGCCGGATGAAGCTGGGAAAAAGGCTGAAACAACAAATGCTGACGGTCTGCCGGGATGCCGATTCCAGTATCCGTTACACTAAACTCAATCAGGCATTTCTTTTTACGGCGGCTGTAAGCCTTTCTCTCCACAAAAATATTTACACGCCCTCGCTCCGTAAATTTGATCGCATTGCTCACCAAGTTCACCAATATCTGTCGGATACGCACATGATCACCGACTAGCATCCCTGGCATTTCCTGATCTATATGCCATTCTAGCTGGATTCCTTTTTCCATAGCCTGCGTCATAAATAGGTCAGCTACACTGCCAACCACATCCTCCAGCACAAAAGACTCATGCAGCAACGACATTTTGCCAGCTTCGATTTTGCTCAAATCCAGTATCTCATTCAATATCTGCATCAAAGCGTTGCTACTGCTGGTAATAATATCGATATAGCTACGCTGCTCCTCATCTAATTCCGTGTCTGCCAGTAATCCTGCCATGCCTATAATGCCGTTCATCGGTGTACGAAGCTCATGACTCATCACAGACAGGAATTCTGACTTGGCTCGATCGGCGCGTTCGGCAGACTCCTTGGCCCGAATAATCTCCTTTTCATTCGTCCTGTCTACAAAAACCATCACCGCTCCTTTTCGTTCGCCGTTATCCATCAAAGGGCTGATTCGATAGGAGGCCAGAAAACTGGACCCGTCTTTTTTCCAAAATACAGCTTCCTCTGCCTGATAAGAAGCGCCGCTGCGAATCGCTTGGAGAATAGAAGCCTGCTCGTCCGGAAAATGGCTGCCTATTTCGTCAGCATGGCGAATGACGTCTATACATGAACCGTTCAGCGGGTTGGCTGATCCTATGCCGAACATCTCAACAGCTGCCGGGTTCATAAAGCGGACATGTCCTTCGGTATTCAAACCCACAATTCCTTCGGATACTGCATTCAAAATAAGCGAATGCTCGTTACTGAGCTTTTCAATCTGAGCAATGTAGTTTTTAAGAGGGGTAACATTCTCTATAATCCCGTAACAGCCTACAATTTCTTCTTGCACGAAAATCGGGATATTCGTCATCTTGATGAATAGACGCTCCCCCTCCTTATGTATGAATTCCGATTCATAGGTTTGTGTCTCCCCCTGTTTGGCCATTTCGATATGTCGTTTGATTTTGTCCTGTTCCTCAGAGGAAGCCATGACAAGTATTTCAGCTCCAAGAAGCTCATCCCTCGTATAACCCGTAAGCTTCTCCAAACTCGGATTCACGCTCAAAATATGACCTTCCATATTCATGGCGCATATCCCGAGTGGATTATGCTGAAATAGTGACTTATAACGGTTTTCACTTTCACGAAGACGTTGCTCGATTTCCCGGTGCTCTGTAACATCCTGTATCATCCCGACTACTTGAACAGGCTTGCCTGCATGCTCGTCCATCTCAGCTTCCCAGATCGAGCGCAGTACCTTCTGTTCCCCATTGGGCAATACAATCCGGTAAAAGGTTTCTTCGTGAATTCCCTTTAAGATCACGTTGTTGATAATTTGCTTCATCCGTTCCGTATCTTCGGGATGAACTGCCTTCATGAAAGCGTCAATACTTGTTTCAACCGGCTTGACACGATAGCCAAATATGCTGCGAAATTCCTTGGAAAAATGCATAACATTGTTGACCAGATCCCAGTCCCATGAGCCGAACATCGCCAACTGTTGAGCTTTTGCCAGGTTCTCCTCGCTCTTCTGGCGCTCTGTGATATTTCGTCCGATGGATAGAACTCGCTTGATCTTGCCCTGTTCATCCCGAATAATACGGTACGATACTTCCAGCCACAAATAATGCCCGTCCTTATGACGTACACGCCGCTTCATGATGCCTGTTTCCTTGAACATTCCATGTACACGCATGTAATCGGCATCTTCGATATGGTAAAATTGAAGCCGTTTTTTGCCGAGCATTTCCTGCTTCGTATAGCCAAGGAGTTTTTCCACCGAAGGAGAAATATATTGAAGTATGCCGTCTGCCGTGCTGTAAGAGATGACATCCGGCGTATTTTCGGTAATCAACATGTACAAATCCTCATTGTCCGAAAGCACCTGCTCCATGTCCTTTTTCTCCGTGACATCCATTGCATACGCAATCAAATAAGATTGTTCGGTAGCCTCATCATCAAATATGGTTAATTCCAGCGATAGCCAGACAGTTGTTCCCCGTTTATGCTTTAAACGCAGCTCTGTCTTGTAGACTTGATCCGTAGCCTTTAGCCAACCTGCATAGGCCTCCCTCAGCCCTTGCTGATCCTGAGCCTCATTATACAAGAGATGGTAATATCGGATATCCAGTAATTCCTCCTGCTCATATCCGACCATTTTGCAAAAGGCGGGATTGACATAAAGACACTTCCCCTCCCTCGACAAAATCACGATTCCTGTCGGGGCATGATTATACATATGTTCCAGCAAAGGCAGTCGTTGAGCAGCAGAAAACAAATGAATCTCCTCCTCTATATGAAAGACATTAAAACATGTATGCACAAAAGATTGCCGATGCAGGTTCATCGGCAATCTCTAGATTATTTTTTATACCACCCGGCTAAGAAAATGACGCAAAAATCGCTCAGCAGTGAGTTGCGATTGCCTTCTCTACCGAGATGTTGCCAAAAGTGGTTGTTGACCCCCACAGTAGATTAGTATTCTTTCTTCATTATACACAATTTGAATGCTTATTCCCTTGGTCATCGAATTCTTTATTTGAAGACGTTAAAAAAGGCTACAGCAGTTGTGCCGCAGCCCTTTTTCAACAATTATCAGTTATTCAAGTGTATATATTCACCTATTCCTAAGGCTCAATTCCCCATACCAGCTTATCGTTGTGGAACAATGTTACTTTGTTCCATTCAGCATAAGAGGTTTTGGTTGGATCGAAGGAGTAGTCATTGGATTCGTTCAGATTAGACCAGTCGCTATTGTTCATGCGGATCTGAATATCACCTGTTTGCGCCCCAGCAGCAAGCGTGCCGGCAGCAGCACTGAATCCAATTTCAATATAGTTGTCTTTAATGGTACGCAGCACGTTATCATTACCTACTTGCGCCCAGTCTACCGCAGATTGCAGCTCTTGGCTGCCATCTTTCGTGAAGTAATAGCGGATTTTAAGCTCGCTCAACTTCACTGGTGTTGTCCCTTTATTTTTGAGGTTAAAGAAAGGCTTGGCAGCGTTATTCGCTGGATCCGTGTCCCCAGCACGATACATTACAACCAGATCACCTGTTGGATCTGTAGGATTCGTTGGATCTGTCGGTGTACCTTTTGGCTCAGCGCTTACCGTTGCGGAATCCTTACTTGTTCCTTTCGCATTCGTAGCACTTACAACATAGAAGTAAGTTGTTCCGTTCGTCAGTCCCTTATCCGTGTACTCTCTTTCCGTTACAAGAGGCGCAACGGCTGTAAAAGGACCTGCTTCGCTAGTCGCGCGTTTTACCGTGTAACTCTCGGCACCAGTAGACGCATTCCAAGTCAGCGTTACTTGAGCATTGCCCACAACAGCCTTTAAGCCTGACGGTACAGCTGGAGCAGTAGGCGCTGGGTCTACACCACCAGTGGAAGGCACGATTGCAGGGTACGCATTTTGTACCAGCATTACAAACTGATCATGGAACCATGCTCCTGAAATAGGTGCATTCGGCAAAGCATCTGTTAATGTGCCATCCTTGGTTGTATAGGTAGGATCACACATACGGTCAAAGCCTTTACCCTCATCGTTCGGGATGAGTGAGCTGGAACCATCGGAATCCCCTGGAGGTTTCGCCCAGACATAGGCATCGATATGACCAGCTGGAGCCGTTTGTGGCGGCGTTCCCATACCTGCTCCGCTGTTATTACACCAGTTACCACGGTGTGAGCGTTTGTCTACACGACCGGAGTTTACATAGGAGTTAATATCATTGCCGACTGCGGAAGTCGGACGGTTAGGTCCTCCCCATCCATTACGGCCTGTATCAATTAACATACCGAGTGAGCTCGGCCAGCCTGCGCTGACAAAATCTCTATGCAAGGACTCTGCGAAATCCGATTCATCGAAATTAGGATTCCATTCGTAGTACTTGGACGATTTGATCGGCTGCCCACCGATATTCAGGTTTGGATCAGGCAAATTAGGTTCTGTCAGCGGTGAAGTATTGGCTGTATTCGTGATAAAGCCATCTACACTGGACAGACCTTTGCTCGTGTCTTTGAAAATAGTTGTAAACAGGGATACCGTTGCTGAACGGTTGTTATCCCAGCCTAACCAACCAGAGTGACCGATATCTACGTATTTGTACACGTTAGGAATCTCGTTCAGCTTATTCATTGTGTATTTAACACCAGCTTCGTAAATCCCTGTGGACTTGGCTTGCGCACATTTCGGATCATCCAGATTGGTTACCAGATTTGGCAAGCTATCCGGTTCAATGATCGCAATGATACGAATATCCTTATATTTGGGATTTGCAAAAATAGAAGCTATTTTGTCAATATAATCCTTTTTATAAGTTTCCAGACCTGCCTGGGTCAGCGGCAATTCACCATTGGAAGCCAAGGCATGACAATCCCGTCCGGGCAGATCATACACAATGAACTCCGCCGTAATCGGTGTGTTGCCTTTCTTTTGCGCCAATACTTGGTCTAAATGTGCCTCCAAGCCAAGCTTGCCTCCACCGCCGTTAATAGCGGCGATACGATCAAGCCAAACGGCTGTCGGGAATGTTTTGACCGTTTGCATTTTTGCCTTCAGATTCGCATCCGTAACCTTGGCAATCGATGTGTCGACACTAGCCGCATAATCAGGGCTAACGTATTTTGTCGCCCCTTGGTAAGGATTATCGACATGGGATTCTGCATGTATTTTATCCGTAAATCCTGCACCTGGTAGAAAGCTGCTTGCGACGAGTGATAGCGCAAAAGCATACTTCATTCCTTTACGAAGCACTTGCTTTGTTTTCAATTGCTTCACCTATCTTTCCGTAGATTTTGTTGAATCTTCCTATGTCGGCACCTGATTGTTATATGATTAAATGTGTGTTACGCCTACTCTCTCCCTAGAAAAAGTAGCGTTCATAGTTGCGAAAGGTAAGCGCTTTCTATTTGTTCATGCGCTCACATTTTTCCCCTTTTTGTCACCTCCTATGTTAGATTATAGTGAGCTGGAAATCTGCTGTAAATTGAATAAATTAAGGACTACAATTATTAATTCGGCATATGAATTGCCACACCGACGGTTCGGCATGGTCTCTCTTTTTTTGAGATTGGTTCTATCATTTGTTGAACTTCCCTGCTATGACAAGCCCTCAGGAGATTCAGAGTCGACAGTAAAAGTGTGGATTCATAAAAAACAAGACTGTATTCTTTAATTTCCGTCAGCCCAAATCGACAAGGATAAACTTTAGGCTGCTATCTACGCCAATCGTTAACCTATCGACAGCAAAAAAAGGATGTTTCAGGCCTACGACCATGAAAACACCCTTTTATTGTTGTTCAATCCCCCTCTGCTCATTAGCAGGTCCATGGAATGAGCGTTACTGCAATTGTACCAAATAGTTGTTACGCATTGCTGTTCTGTACTTTTTCGCGATCCTTGCCTTTGTCAGATTGTCCTGCGTTTTTATTGGCAGCATCCCGATCCAGCTGCATTTCTTCAACTGTCTTCACCTTAAGCCGTGCTGCTCCCTCATAAGATTGGGTTGGAATCAGATCGCCTGCAGCCAAACGTTGGCGAGCTTCGGCAATCGCTGCCCCGTATTGCGGCAACCATGCTTCCTGTGCCACTAGCATCTCATCGACCATCTGCCAAATTTCTTTCGGGTTACACACCGCGCCCACTAACGGGTCCATCATAAACGCTTGGCGCAGCAGCTTATCGTCTCCATGTACAGCCGCTTCAACAGCCAAACGCTGAACGGAAATACTAACATTGCACACGGCAGCAGGACCCAGCGGCAGTTCTCCAACTTGCGGCATAGAAATACCGTTCCGATCCACATATCCAGGAGCTTCAATAATCGCATCGTCCGGCAAGTTGGAAATTACACCGTTATTCACGACATTAAAGTGCCCCCGGTACACACGCCCGGTTTCCAGGCTTTCAATAATGTATGAGCCGTGCTCTTCACCTCGATGCTCTGCCTTGTACTCCAGTGGATCTTCCTTCATCCAGTTAGGGAAATCTGTTTCAAACCAGTTACGTCCTTCCGTACATACACGCAAATAGCCGCCTGTTTCTCCGTTGATCCAGTTGCCCAGATCAATCCAGTCCAGAATTTCATTCGGACGCTTCCGATACCAAGGCACATATTCACTGAGATGACCATTCGACTCTGTGCTGTAATAGCCAAAACGACGAAGCATATCGATGCGTACCTTTTCGGTGCGGCTAAATTCAGGATGTTGTTCAAAAGCTTCCAGCAGTCCGGCTGTCAGATCCTTACCCTTATGCGAGGCCTGAATGTACCATGTTTGGTGATTGATTCCGGCGCATACAATGTCCACATCCTGCTTCTCCAGACCGTACGCCTCGGCAATTTGGTGATGCCCATTCTGGACGCCGTGACATAGACCAACCGTACGCACGCCACCGTACTTGTTGCAGGCCCAGGTCATCATCGCCATTGGGTTCGAGTAGTTCAGCAGCAGCACATCCGGTGCACTTAACTCACGGATATCTTTGCAAATCTCCAGCATTTCAGCGATACCACGCTGGCCATACATGATGCCTCCTGCACATAATGTATCGCCCACGCATTGATCCACACCGTATTTTAGCGGAATATCCACATCGGTCGCAAAGGCTTCCAGACCGCCGACACGGATTGTACAAATGACGTATTTGGCATCCTTTAGAGCTACCTTTCGATCCGTAGAGGACTGTATTTGTATGGACAACCCATTCTCACGAATATCCCTCTGACACAGTTCAGTAACCATATCCAGATTGTGCTGACTGATGTCCGTAAAAGCCACTTCAATATCGTTAAACTCCGGTACTGATAACAGATCTCGCAAAATTCCACGGGTAAAACCGATGCTTCCTGCTCCAATAAAAGCTACTTTAAATGACACGGCATTCAACCTCCGGTAATTAGAATTGTAATATACCGTCATTGTAGCAATATGCCTGTAGAAAGAGTTATCAAAATCATGACCAGATTCAAACTTAGGTGTCAAAAATCCTAACTTTCGCATCAACAGATGCTACTTGCCGTTGACGAAGCTGCGTGTGCTTCTCTTGTTTACTGTATAATGAGTTGTGTCTCTAAATATTCCCAAAGGAGCAAGACATGTCAAACCGTAAATGGACATTTATCCTTATTCCCGTCTTCCTGCTATTTGCCTGGCTGTTGTTTCAGTTCACTCTGTCTTCTCTTCAAATTCACCAATTTGCAGAACAATTGAAGACGGTTTCACCAAACGACGGGGGTTCCGATACAAAAGTGGTATTGATATCACAAGAGCTGGACAATTATTATTGGCGGTCCATTGAACAAGGAGCTCGAAAGGAAGCGGAGCAGTACGGTATGAGGCTCGATTATATCGGACCGGACCGCATTAATCCGTCCGAGCAGATCAAACTGCTGGATAAAGCGATCGCCGCCAAGGCAGATGCGATTCTGGTTCAAGGGATAAATGATCCAGAGTATCGACGATTAATCAACAAGGCTGCCGCACTTGGCATACCTGTCATCACGATCGATACGGATGAGCCGGACTCCCGAAGGCTGGCTTA
Organism: Paenibacillus sp. JJ1683; assembly: GCF_053006485.1. Classification (NCBI taxonomy): domain Bacteria; kingdom Bacillati; phylum Bacillota; class Bacilli; order Caryophanales; family Paenibacillaceae; genus Paenibacillus; species Paenibacillus sp. JJ1683. The sequence goes on along the minus strand of NZ_CM129820.1, from coordinate 1,221,252 downwards.
CGTCGGAACGGATAACGAAGGAGCAGGAAAACAGATGGGCATGCTGTTGGCGAAGGCCTCTGGGGAGCATGGCGATATTGGAGTTATGATCAGCAGCGAGCGCGTCGAGAATCAGCGGCTCAGACTTGCGGGATTTCGTTCTGTGATCAGCCGCTATCCCAAGCTCCGCATTGTGGAGATTCGCTCCTCCAACATTTCACGGCTTCAGGCAGCCCAGCAAGCTCAGAACATGCTCACCCATTATCCGCAGATTCACTACATGGTCGGATTCAGTGCGCTGGACGGCCTTGGCATTCTGGAAGCCTCGGAGCGGCGCGGCGTGCGGAATTTGCAGATTTTCGCTTTTGACGATATGGCCGAGACGTTGAAAGCTATCAAACATCGCAAAATCGAGCTCACCCTTGTTCAACAGCCAATGGAAATGGGGGCTAAGGCTATAAAATTGCTGAATGATTATCTAAAGGGACATGATCCCCAGGAATTAACATACACCAGGGTATATGAAGTGCATGCGGACACTCCTGACAACATGTCTGGAGATGACAGACGATGACGATCAGAACGAAGTTGCTTCTGTTCATCCCTCTTCTAGTTGTGTTCGCCAATATCATCGCTTACTTTGTATTCCAAAGCGGGAAGGTCGTCCAACAGAGCTACGATGAAATGCTTGGCCGCATTCTTCTCATCGAACAAACCTCCGAATCGGCGGAGAGTAACTTAAATCTCCTCTACACCTATCTGCTCAATCCAAGAGACGATACGGGTGTGCAGGGCCCGACGGAATACCAATTGAAACAGCTGAAATGCAGAATCCAGGAAGTCTCTGACTCGACCGATCCTTCTTTTGCCGAGGAGGACTACATGAATCTGTTAGCCACCTTTCTTGAACAGAAGCAAGCTGCAGTTCTGGATGCAAAGGCACAAGATCCTCAATCGGCTTTTGAGCATTACATTGAAGCGGAGAAAACCGTCGGCTATATTCATGAGGAGGGCCAGCGACTGATCGATGCTGAACTGGCTTATTACCGGCCGCTCATCGAGAACATTCGGAACAAGAATGAGCAAATGAACGGATTGGGAGTGGCGTTGTTCGGCATGAACGCGCTGATGGGGGTTTTGCTTGCCATCTGGGTCTCGCGCAGCATTACGGGCCCTGTCGGCAGACTGGTCGGACTGGCGAAGCGAATCGCCACAGGTGATCTGAATATCGAGCCCCAACCGCGGCGAGATGACGAGCTAGGCGTATTGGCAGACGCCATTTTGCAAATGTCCGCTGATTTGAGCATCCTTATCGAAAAGGATAAACAGAGTCTGGAAATGCGGCGGCTTGTGAAAGAGCTAGAGCTTCTGGCCCTGCAAAATCAAATTAACCCGCACTTTTTGTTCAATACCTTAAATGTGCTCTCCAAACTGGCGATCCTGGAAGGGGCGGAGAAGACCAGCGACCTGATCGTTTCGCTGTCCAATCTACTACGGTACAGTCTGCAAAAGCTGGACAAACCTGTAACGCTCCAGGAGGAACTGGATCATATAAGCGAATACGTAACCATCCAACAGGCGCGTTTCCGGGACAGAATTCGCTTTGATCTTCACTTTGACGCTTCCGTACTTCAGCAGCAAATTCCGGCCTTGACGATTCAGCCATTTATTGAAAACGCCTTTCTTCATGGTGTAGCTGATATGGAAAACGGAGCCATTATCACATTGACGCTGTCGAGAGCGGGCGAGGACGTGCAAATTGAAATTTCAGACAACGGAAAGGGTATGACGGAGGAAACCCGACTGTCCGTGCTCCGTTTAGAAGGTGGAGCTGAAAGCAGTAGTTCAACAGGACTTGGAATGCAAAACGTGTTTAGGCGGCTGCAATTGTTCTACGAAAAGGAAGGAATGGTTGAAATCCGAAGCCATATCGGATTAGGTACTACCATAACAATACGAATTCCAGTCAAGAAGGAGAGTGAGCAGACGAATGTATCGGTTGTTGATCGCGGATGACGAAGCTTTGGAGAGGGAAGGACTGGAATTGATAGTGGAACGGGCAATGCCGGGGGTATTTCGGTTTATTCATGCCGACAACGGCCGCATGGCGATCGAATGTGCGGAAGAGCACCGGCCTCATATTGCCATTCTGGATATTAATATGCCCGGAATTGACGGGCTTGGGGCGCTTCGTGAATTAAAGGAGCGTCTTCCTGATATCCGTTTCGTGCTCGTCACCGCCTATGATTATTTTGCTTATGCACGTGAGGCGCTCTCTTTGGGCGTAAAAGAATACATTCTGAAGCCAGCGAAGCGAGAACTAATCATCAGTACACTGAAACGACTGATTGAAGAAATTGAATGCGAGAAGCGAGCACGCACGGAAGAATTGGAGCTTAGGCACAAAATCTCACAGCTGATGCCGCTCGCAGAAAATGAGCTGGCTTTAATGCTTATGGTCGACCAGACGGTGGATTCGAGCGCTTCTCAACTGTCGGAATGGCTGGACTTTCCTCTTGATCAGGGAAGCGCCATCATTGCTGCCTTTGAAGGATATGCAGACGAGCAGGACAAAAAGAAAATTTACGATCATTTCCGAAGCTATGTAAAAACACATGGCCCCAATTCCATTGTGAGCTCCCTGATCGACCATCATGTGGCCACTTTTTTACAAAAGCCGCCTGCCACCAGCGAAAACGACTGGCAACAGCGGATTAAGCATCTTGTTCAACAGCTCTCCGAGCTGGCCCAGCAGCAATTTGGCATAAAGACAGCTATTGGAATCGGCTCGCTGCATAGCGGCGAGGAAGGACTTCGCAAGTCCTATTTCGAAGCCGTTTTTGCCTCCACCCTACGCAAGCGCGATGGAGGTTACTGCCACTTTGATGAACTGAAGTCGTCAGAGGCTGGAAACTCCTCTGTGCTTGCCGTCAAAGAGGAGAATGGAATGCTTCAGCAGACGTACGTCATGTCAGCATTACAACGGATACGCGAACAGCGGGAGGTTCAAACACTGACTATGCTGGGCAGAGCAAAGATGTATATCGAGGAACGGTTCAACGATGACCTTTCACTGGAAGAAGTGGCTGATTTCGTCCACTTGAATCCTCACTACTTCAGTAAAATTTTCAAACAGGAATATGGAGAAACGTTCATCGACTTCGTAACCAGGTTAAGGATTGATAAAGCTATTTCTTTGATTAAGGAGGGCAACCTTGCCCTGAAGGAAATCAGCTTTGAAGTGGGTTATAAGGACCCAAACTATTTTAGCCGTGTCTTTAAGAAGATAACGGGCGTTCCTCCCACGGAGTTCAAAGGTCAAAAATCGTAGAGCTTCGTCCATGCCGACCATCGGCATGGATTTTTTTAAGCTCGAATGACAAGGTAATGCTAGATTTAGCCCCTCCGTCTCCAATTCGGGAAGCGAAGCCAAAATCGTGCGTGAAAAGGTCCGTTTATTGAAGACGATCACCGGCCTTTCTTTTATAAGCGCATGTTATACTTCTCCTCGAAGAACGGAATGAGGTTCTAGGAATCTGGAGGGGAGATGATCATATGGGAGTAATCATCCATAATGAAAGCGCTCAACAGAAAGCGCTTCAATCAGAAAAACCCAATATGCTTTTTGTGACGTTGGTATCCATCGTAGCTGCGCTTGGAGGCATACTGTTCGGTTTTGATATCGCGGTAGTTTCGGGAGCAGTTGAATTCCTACAGCAGCGTTTTTCGCTGAGCGAATTTCAGGTCGGTTGGGCAGTGTCGAGTCTGATTGTAGGGAGCATCACGGGTGCGGCTCTCTCCGGCTACATGAGTGAAAGGATCGGCAGAAAAAAGGTATTGCTGGCCGCCGGATTTTTATTTGTCGTCGGCTCGATCTGCTCTGCAATTCAAGATACGTTCACCGGGTATGTTATCTTTCGTATGATCGGCGGCGTCGGCATAGGAATCACTTCCACCATTTGTCCGGTGTATAACGCGGAGATCGCTCCCGCCAAATACCGTGGCCGTTTGGTTGCTTTAAATCAGCTGGCGATCGTAACGGGTATTTTCCTCGTTTATTTTCAGAATTCGTGGATCGTCAGCCTGGGGGATGAAGCCTGGGGTGTCTCAACAGCCTGGCGCTGGATGTTCGGAGTGGGAGCTGTTCCGGGACTGATCTTTATGCTCCTGATGCTCTTCATACCCGAAAGCCCGAGATGGCTTATCAAAAAGAATCGGCCTTATGAAGCGCTGCCAATTCTGCTGAAAATTCACGGTGAAGAAGCCGCTAAACAGGAAGTACTTGATATCAAGGAATCGTTCAAAAATGAGAATGACTCATTGAAACAATTGTTCGCTCCCGGTATTCGGGTCGCTCTCTTTATCGGTATCATGCTCGCCATTATGCAGCATATTACCGGCATCAATGCCATTTTGTATTATGCACCGGTCATCTTTAAAGGAATGGGGCTCGGTACGGACGCTTCTTTGACCCAGACCATCTGGATCGGGTTGATCAATGTGTTGTTTACCATCGTATCCGTATGGCTGATCGACAAAGCGGGACGAAAAGTTCTACTAATGATCGGTACCTCGCTGATGACCCTCTGCTTGATCATTATTGGAGCCGCATTCAAAATGGGTCTAACCACTGGACCGCTCGTGCTCATCATGATATTGATCTACGTGGCCTCCTACGCTATATCACTTGGGCCAATCGTATGGGTCATGATCTCGGAGATCTTTCCGAACCGCATTCGCGGCAAAGCTGTCGCCATTGCTTCGATGGCATTATGGGCCGGCGATTATCTGGTCTCCCAGGCATTCCCCCCTCTGCTGAGTTCAGCTGGTCCGTCCAATACCTTCTGGATATTCGGAGCCATCTCGCTGTTCGTCGTAGTCTTTATATGGCGTAAAGTTCCCGAAACCAAGGGGAGATCACTTGAACAGATGGAAAATATGTGGCTCGAAAAATGATCCAAACTTTAGCTCTCAAGAAGCCTGATACGTTTTATAATGCTTGAAATCACACGACCTCTGAATTCATACCGACCTAAATCGGTAATGGTTCAGAGGTTTTTTTTTAGCTTCCACCCTCCTCCGCATAATTCCTCACATCACGCTCGACGGCGGTGCGGTATTCAACAGGAGTTTTGCCTGTGTGCTTTTTAAACAACATGTGGAAATACTGTCTGCTGGCGACGCCAACATAATCGGCAATTTCCTGAATGGGAATGTCCGTTTGCTGAAGCAGCATACAGGCCTTGTCCATTCGCAGCATCGTTAAATACGCGGTAAGCGTTAGCCCCGTATGTTTTTTGAAAATTCGATGCAAATACCCTGGGTGCAGATTGACGGCTGCGGCCATGTCCTTGACTGCAATATCCCGGTCATAGTTCAGATGGAGAAATTCAATGCATCGCTTGACGTACATATCCGTTTGCTGCGTATTGCTGCGCTCTGCCTCTTCCCGTAAACGTGCAATTCGTACAAGCAATTGCATAAAAAGCATTTCTGCCATGGCACCCGGCTGTTCTTTACGTTGATCCAGCTCCAGCACAAGACTTTTGAGCGCATAATATACCTCTTCCGGGTCTGATAGCACCAAATACGGGAATGGTCGCGACATAAAGGCCGTGACCTCCTGCTCCTCCGCTGCTATTTGTTGGATAGATGGTCCTACCCTCACCCCTTCCTTAAAACCAAACTCTACATTCAGCATCCGGCACGGTTGTTCTCCTTCCACCACCAACCGATGTGGGACGCCTGCATCCAGCATAATAAACTCGCCTTTGCGCAGCGTAATGCTTTCTTCCGTATTCTTTCCGGTTTGTACATCTATCCTGCACAAGCCAGAAATCATATACATAATTTCAGTGGAATGATGATCGTGGTAAGACATCGTATAGTCACGCCATTGCTTGTAATAGTAAGCAAAAAAACGGGGAATATAATCCCCGTCCCGCAGTCCTGGCTCAAACAGACTTCCGTTCATCCCCGCACCTCCGCAAAATAAATCAGGCTAATATGGCAACGTATATGTACCCGTTCTATTTTCACAGTTTAGCAGACTGAGCCTTGTTGTTCTATGGCGTCCACCTGTCTTAAATAGAGGATTCATCACTTTCTGAACTTAGATACTGAACCAGCATCCCTACAAATCGGTTAGCAATGTTTATATCCTGAATTTTGTTATTCGATTCGTCATTGGAAGTTAGACTCATTTTTAGGAGTAAACCCATCATAGAGGTAAAGACAAAATGAGCAGTCTGTAAAGGTTCAGCATCCGACTTTAAGGATCCATCTTGGATTCCAGCTTCCAGAGCATCTATCAGGAAATGTCGTTCCTTTCCTTGGCTAACAAAATGTTTATATCGTTCTTTGAGTTCTTCATTTGAATCATAAGCTTCGTAATGCAGGTCGAATAACAGAATAAACTTGATGAAATCTGGATGTTGCCAAGCATAATCAATCCATGCATCAAGCATCGAAGTAAGCATCTGCTTACCATTCATTTCGGCTGTAGGTGCTCTTCTAACAAATTCAGTCATGCTTTCAAGGATCTCCATTTGGACCTCAAAAACTATTTCATTCATGGACTGAAAATGCTTATAGAATGTAACCCGGCTTACACCAGCCACATGGCATACATCCTTAATATTCACTTTGAGAAAGCTCTGCTTCATAAAAAGTTCCTTCGCAGCCGCAATGAGTTCTTCCCGATTTTTGTTTTTCAAGTTCTGGTGCCAGTTCTCAGTCATTAGCAACCATCCGTTTCTCATTTTTTGATGTTTGAAAGGTTAAGAAAAGGGCAGATGCAAGGATTAGTGCACCAAAAATATAAGGAATATGAATGTTTTTGTCAAACAACAAACCCGCTAAAATAGGCCCCAATATACTGCCTAGGCTGGTATACGTCGTATTCAGTCCGGCAGCATATCCTTGACGATCTCCAGCCGAGTTGGCAATCATTGTACTTACTGTGGGCCTTAAGAAGGCGTTAAAAGCAAAGAACAGAGCCGATACCACCAGCAGATAACCTAAATTGATCTTAATAAGCATGAACAGTAAAGCAGTGGCTGTCATGATCAAAGAGAGGCGTATAAGCTTCATCTCGCCAAGTCTCTTGATGAGGTAATCAAGCAGCCATACCTGCACCACGATGCCTATTATGGCACCAACCGTAATGATCATTGAGATTTTAGTGGCATCAAAACCGTATTTTCGTTCCACAAAAAGAGCATACACCGTTTCGTAATTCATCAAGCCTAATGTCATGATCAATATAAGGAGGAGATAACGAAAATAGGACGTCCGAAATGAATTCAGAATTTGCTTTCGAATCGGCTCCCTACGGACCCGTTGGCCAACAGGTTTTCGTTGTTCCTTGGGCAGTGTCTCTGGCATATACAAGCTAAGCAGCGTTGCTACAAGTCCAAGCCCACCAGCAAAAAAATAAGGCACCCTAATGCCCAACTCAGCGATCATACCGCCTAACCCCGGACCAAGCACCATCCCCAAATTCATGGAAGCACCCAAGTACCCCATTCCTTTAGCGCGAGTTTCAGGAGTGGTAATATCAGCGACATAGGCCATATTGGAAGGAACCATTAATCCAATACCTATCCCTCCAATAAACCGAGCAATATATAGAAGGGGCAATGTCGTAGATACAGCAAACATGAGATCCGAAATGACGGTTAAAAACAGACCGGTGATGATCATTGATTTACGCCCGTATCTATCCGAAAGTTGCCCACCCAGAGGTGAAAAAATAAACTGTGCTGCTCCAAAAGCGGCAATAAGATACCCCGCAGCAGCTCCTGCCGCATTAAATTGTTTCAAATATTCAGGCAGAATGGGAATCACCATGCCTTGACCCAATAAAGCAATAAACAGATTCAGCATCAAAATGAAAAGCGGAAATGTAGCAGACTTAGGTAAGCTGCTCATGTTTGTAACCCCCTCCAATGGTTTACACTCTGTAATCTTTTACTATGTGTAAACCATATTAGTTGAATTAGGGGGCTTTGTAAATAAAAATACAGAACCTAATGCAGGACTTACACATAAGGCTCCCGTTTTGCAAACTCTTGCAGCATACCTCTTATTTGTTCTACCAATATAGCAGGTGCTTTCTGGGGTGAACCCGTGTCAAACGGAGGCTGAGGATCATATTCCAAAATCAATTGGACTCCCTTACTCATATCTTCTCCCAGTTCCCATGCGATGAGCTGGAGTGCCATGTCAATACCAGAGGAGACACCAGCTGCTGTAACGATTTTGCCCTGACGGACCACTCTCTCATCTGTTGGAATGGCTCCAAGAGATTGGAGCAGGTCTAAGGAACCCCAATGACTTGTGGCTATGGTTCCATTTAACAAGCCTGCGGCGCTTAAAATCAGAGAGCCATTACAAACCGATGTGGTCCATTTTGTAGTTTCATGTATTTGGCGAATCCAATTTAATGTTTCTTCGTCATTCATTGGAGTTTTATAATTTGGCGGACTGCAACCTGGAATAACAAGAATGTCAGCTGAAGGTACTTCAGAAAAACTATAATCGGCATGCAAATAGCCCATGTTTGAGTCCAGTTTGACTAACCCTTTTTTCTTAGCGACAAACTTCACTTCACATTTCAGTGTAGCAGCAAATACATCATATGGACCTATGGCATCTAATGCTGTGATTCCATCGAAAAGCATGATGGCGACTTTCATGAGGATCTCTCTCCTTTGAGGCGAAATTTTATTGTTGCACGCCCATGTTAACATACATATACGGGGTATGGGTATACTAATTAAATGTGAAATCAGTAAGTATCTCAATTTCAAACGTCTCTGATCACAAATACGGATTGTGCAATATCTATGTAAAGTCTTTAATTATACATACCTATAAAAAGGCATACTTAAAGGCCACCCCACGGTAGCCCTTTTTAAGTATGCCTGTAAGTCTGTTGATCAAGCCAGCTTATGAGCTTTGTTTTCTCAACTGACCATAATATAAATTACTGTAAAAGCCTTTGTGAGCCAGCAACTCCTCATGAGAACCTTGCTCCTCCAAACGACCGTCCTTTAAGACCAAAATCCGGTCAGCCTGACGAATGGTATTCAACCGATGTGCAATGACGAAACTTGTTCGCCCCTGCATGAGCCGTTCCAGTCCTTCTTGAATTTTCATCTCGGTGATGGTGTCAATACTGCTGGTCGCCTCGTCGAGCACCAGGATAGAAGGGTTGGCCAAAATCGCACGAGCAATCGCCAGCAACTGCTTTTGCCCTTGACTGATGCCGCTACCGTTCGCTTCCAGCACCTTGTCGTACCCGTCCTTCATCCGCATGATAAAGGAGTGGGCGTTGGCCAGTTTCGATGCTTGTTCAACCTCCTCATCAGTGGCATCCAGCCTGCCGAAGCGGATATTTTCACGAATGGTCCCCTGAAACAGGAAGGTGTCCTGTAGCACAAACGCCATACGGGAGCGCAAGCTTTCACGCTCTATGGTCGTAATGTCACGCCCGTCCAGCGTAATCGTTCCCTTGTCTGGGCTATAGAATCTGGAAAGGAGCTGGATCAGTGTCGTTTTTCCTGCCCCGGTCGGGCCGACGAGCGCGATCATTTCACCAGGTTTAGCTTCAAAAGAGATGGCTTCCAGCGTAGCGTTTCCCTCATCATAACCGAAGAAAACATCCGTAAACTGTACAGCTCCCTCCACATGCTTCACCTTTACTGCGCCGCGTTCATCCTTGGACTCTTCGTCTTCGTCCAATATTTCAAATACGCGCTCAGCTCCGGCAATGGCGGACAACAGTGTATTCCACTGGTTAGCCAAATCGTTCAGCGGTCTAGTGAACTGACGAGCATATTCTACAAATACGATAATCGTCCCTATCGTAATCGAGCCGCGAATGGCTAAAATCCCGCCGATCCCTGCTACAATAGCAAAGCTGAGATTATTCAGTCCGTTCATCAGCTTGGGGATAAAGCCTGAAATCGTTTGTGCCCAGAAACCCGACAGCCGAATACGGTCATTACGCTCACGAAAACCACGGATGACTCTCTTCTCCTGTGAAAATGCCTTGATAATCTGCTGACCGGACAGCGTTTCTTCAATGTATCCGTTCAGTTCGCCCAAGTTCTTCTGCCGTTCCTTATATAAAGGCCCGGTGCGGCGTGTAATCCAGCGCATCCCGGCTGCCATTAATGGCACTACGATAAAGGTTAGCAGGGTCATCAGCGGGCTTAACCACAGCATCACAGTGAGTGTACCGATTAACGTCAATATGCTCGAAAAAATCTGAATGGCTGAGCTGTTCAGCGTAGAACTGACATTTTCGATATCATTGGTCAGACGACTCATAATTTCTCCCTGCTGACGTTTGCCGTAGAAAGGAATGGGGAGTCGATGCAAATGTGAAAACAGATCGAAACGCATGCGGTACACCGTCTCTTGGGCAATCTCGATCATCCAGATATTTTGCAGCCAGGAGGTCAGCGAGTTCAGTAGATACACAGCCCCTAAACCTATGAGAAAATAAATCCACGTGCGTCCACCCGGCCCTTCGAGAAAATCATCCACCGCTACACCGACCAGATATGGAGCCAGCAGCGACAGCCCGGAGCTGAGCAACACCATGAACAGGACCAGCATTAGCTTGGCCTTGCGACGGGCCAGATAAGCCCATATTCGCCCTACCGTGCCAGACCAGTTCTTCGCTTTGGCCTTGCGTCGTCCTTCAGCGCCAGCCGGGTTTCGCAGCACACCGGATTCCGGCGTAGGCTGACGGAACGGTTCAATGAGTTCCTTGAGCATGCGACTCCTCCTTTCCGTATTGTGATTCATAGATACGTCGATACAGTTCTGAGCTATCCATGAGATGATCATGGTTTCCACTAGCTATCAGGCGCCCTTCATCCAGCAGTAAAATCTGATTTGCTGATGCAGTTGAACTAATCTTCTGCGTGATGAGAAATGTCGTACAGGACAGGCCATCGAGTGCATTCAGCAATGCGGTTTCCGTTCCCACATCCAGCGCACTTGTGCTGTCGTCCAGAATCAGCACTGCCGGCTGGCGCACCAGTGCGCGGGCAATCGACAGCCGCTGCTTCTGTCCGCCGGACAGATTAACACCACGCTGTCCGAGCATGGTGTCATAGCCTTGCGGCAAGCGTTCAATCATAGGATGGATTTGTGCCATGCGCGCGGCTTCCTGAATCTGCTCCAGACTGGCATGCTCCAGCCCCCAGGCAATATTATCCCGAATCGAGCCGGTAAATAACAGCACCTCTTGGGGGACATAGCCAATCGCCTCACGTAGTATGGAGCCATCCATTTGACGAGCGTCCTTTCCGTCAAAGCGTACATGACCTGCATCTTCTTCATACAGACGTGTAATCAACTGTACAAGTGAGGATTTGCCCGAACCAGTAGCTCCCATAATAGCGATCCGCTCACCCGGTCGTGCCTTAAAGGATATATCCTTTAACACAGCCAAATCACTGCCCGGATAATGAAAGCTCACCCGATCCATTTCCACCTGTCCCTCAATCCGTGTATCCTGAGTTGGAACACCCTTCAGCTCTCTCCCCTCTTCATTAGGTGTTTCCAAAACCTCTCGAATCCGCCCTGTAGATGCAGTAGCCCGGGAAAATACCACAACGATACCGGATAAAGCAGACAAAGCTCCAATCGTCCGCAGGGAATAATTAACGACTGCAACCACCTGTCCTACACTGGCATCTCCAGTGGAAATTTGACCGCGCCCAAACCAAAGTACTGCAATAATCCCTGCATTCATCGTAAACAAAATGAACGGCATCGTCGTTTCTGTCCAGCGTAGAGCGAACACCGTCCCTTTCATCAATTCACTTCCGTAATGAGCAAAACGTTCAATTTCATGTCGCATCCGCACAAAAACCCGGATAAGCCGAATGCCTGTCAGATTCTCCTGAATTACTCCATTAACGTCATCCAAGCGCCGCTGGACACTTTTAAACAAAGTGACAGTCCTCCGCATCATCACCAGCACAAATACGAACAGCACCGGGGCCATAACCGCCAGTAGCAGCCCAAGCCTAAAATGTACAACCAAGGCCATCACAATACTGCCGATCACCACCAGCGGAACTCGTGTCATAAATCGCAGGCTCATAAACACTGTATCTTGTACTTGCGTGACATCTCCCGTCAGGCGCGTAATCAGCGACGAAGTAGCAAACCGTTTGAACACCGGATAAGAAAAGGATTGCACCTTTTGATATAGCTTTTCCCGCACATCATAGCCAAAACCCTGACTTGCATGTGAAGCAAAAAAGGAACTGGATATCCCTGCCATAAAAGCGATAACGGCACTGCCCACCAGTACACCGCCCCATAACCAGACGACGGGCAAATCCTGCTGTCGAATGCCCTCATCTATGATTTTGGAGATCAAATACGGCTGCGATAACTCTACCGTCAATTCCAGCAACATCATCACGAGCGCCGCGATAGCTGGAACCCGATATTTTTTTAGAAAAGAGAACATCATCCCCACAAGCATTCCTCCAATGGCCCTAGCCGTCCTTCCAGATCAGCATCTAATGGTTGTATGAATCCAAATCTGCTGTAACACCATGTATACGCACTTTATATAGCACTATATTTTATTATACCCTCCTAAAGGTTTTCGTTTAACCAGCAAATTGCAGGCTCCGGCTAAAAAAGACGCAAAAAAGAGAGCTCGTAATATACAGCTCTCCTTCTGACATAAGAAATTCATATCACATTTTCTCGATCCTTACATGTTGGTAAAAAGCCTGCCCTCCAAATACATTGATACCAAAATGCCCTTCGGCAAATGTATCATCTTCCAAGTCCATTACCTGTTCGTTATCAATCTCTATACGAAGGCGTAATCCCTCTGCTTGGATTTTAATATGATAGGTTACTCCCGGCAGTACAAATCTTGGAACCTTGGCCAGCACTTGCTGCTCCTCAAATCGACCCTCTTTTTTATAAAAAAGACGAATGGATTTCATGTTCGGGTCCAAATTCAAATAATAGCCACTCGCCCCGTCAGCATTGGCACGAAAAATCATGGACCCAGCGCTCCCATTTCCATACAGCTTCATATCAGCCTCATACGTAAAATCTTTCGCCTGCTCAGAAGCCATATAATTTGCATCGCTAATATAGCTTCCGCGCATACCATCCGTCGTCACCATCCAGTGGGATGCGGAGACATCCGGCACCCAACCTGAAAGGTTGGTATAAAACATCCCGCCATGCACAGTGACAGAGGTACTTGCTCTTACCGTATCTCCTGGGATGGAGGCTGTAACAATGGCTTCTCCAGGGGAAAGTGCCTCCGTGATCGCGTAGCCTTCATTTGACGAGATCACCTTGACGACTGCGGGGTTGCTGGATTCCCAATTCAGCAAATGTTCTTTTCTCCCGGAATGATCCTCCACACTCGCATACAGACGTTTCGACTGTCCTTCCGCAAGCTCCAGCTGAGTGTAATCCATGATCAGTCTGATGGGTGAAACCTCTGTAACCCTCCAGCGATTGTGTAGCGCATACACATGAAGAGAAACAATTTTCACCTCACCACCTTGAGTATAGAAGCTCATCCCTCTACGCGCCGAATCTGGAAAAATGATATCAGAAAATACGACTTCTCCACGGTTACCAAACACCTCGACTGAGGATTCGTCCACAAATATACGCATTTGAATTCGATTCCCGACCGGTGCCAGCGATGCTTCATGAAGCGTTGAAAATAGAGGAGAGAAATCAGTAAGCCCTGATTCAGCACGATTTACAAACATGTGTTGTACATCTGTTTTATAGCCGACTACCGTTCTTTGCTCACCGCCTTCCCGTACGTAAAACCCAAAAGTCGATGCCATCCCAACGGAAGGGAATTCGAACTCCGCTTCAATTTCATAGGCACCCGCTTTCAAGCCTTCCAGTATATTCGGAGAAGATTCCGTGATACTTGCATGTTCTAGCGAAAATAAATGAGAACGTAGCGAAGTCAGTTCGGATATCGGATGCTGTATTAAGCGGATGCCTTCATGGGTTGTTTTTAGCGATAACTCTCTTGGGATGCTAAACTGCCCCTTCCAGGGTGAAGTTGGGAAGCTGAAAGGGTAGTCCCAATTCGTCATCCATGCCAGCATGATACGCCGCCCGCCGAGTACATTGGAGAAGGACATCGAGGCATAGAATTCCTTGCCCCAATCGGTTTTCAACACCTTCCCCGGCGGAAGATCATTTTGAAATTTGCCATCAGATGTCAGTTCACCGATAAAATATTCCGCATCCGAGCCTTGAGTGTTCGTGCTGGCTCCAGTACTAATCATTAGCACCCATTTAGAGGTGTTGCTCTTGTCTACCGCGAGCGGGAATAGATCTGGGCACTCCCATACCCCGCCCCGTATATAATCACCATAGCCAAAGTTATCCGTCCAGCTCCAATCTAATAGGTTGGCGGAGGTAAAGAAGCGGATATGGTCACCTCCCGACACGACCATAATCCAGCGCTGATGCGCTTCATCCCATACCACTTTCGGATCACGAAAATCCCAGTTGCCAGGATCGTTTTCATTTTGGCCCGGATTCTCAATTACAATCGAGTGGTCTACTGGGTATTGCCATGTCCGCCCCCGGTCTGTGCTGTAAGCAAGGCCAATTCTCTGGTTTCCCCTGGGCTGATCGGGATTATAGGAGGTGTAATAAGCAATCATCCCTTTCCCGCCATAGTCGCTGAACAATCCGGAAGTATTGCTGAGATCAGCTACAGCCGAGCCGGACCAGATATGACCCAAATCATTCCACTTTAATGCCAAAGGAAGCCTTCTCCAATTCAGCAAATCCACGCTGACTGCATGTGCCCATTGTCCACCATCCTGATGAAATAGATGATATTCTCCCTCGAAATATACCAATCCGTTCGGATCGCTGGCTGAACCTCTGGCAGGGGAATAATGATACTGTGGGCGATATTTTTCGGTATAGTAATTCGAGACGGAGGTAAGGTAGAAATCCTGAAAATAAGCCGTCCCACCAGTTGCCTTTATGCCTGTAAAACCACCGGAATAACTGCTATCCACGATGTCAATCGCAGCAGGCGTGTAGCCATCTACAAACACGCGAATCCGCTCTCCGTGTGCAATGATTTCCAAACTGTGTTTACTGCCCGATGTATCCAGATACGTCATCACCGAGCTTGTAATCAACGTTCCGTTCGCTTTTCTCAGATGTATCCGGATCTGATGATTCTCTCCTTGCACAGAAGCAATATAGCCCTCTGTTCCCACCTGATTCCCTCTGAAAAATAGTCCTGCTTCCATTCCCGGTTCAGAAGGATTCAGCGTCACACTACCTTCCATGACCAGATCGGCAGCTGTCGTACTAAATATTTTCAATGCTCCTTCAGAACTTGTTCCCTCAGCTTTTTGCCCTTTGAGGTCCGGTTGCCATTTTCCACGGATCAAGAGCGGTTCATCTACATTCGTATCCATATCACTGACTTGAATGTTCTGAAATAATGCCGACCCATTCCAGACATTCAGTCCCAAATATCCTGATGCGTACGTCGTATCGACCACATCTATAATCGGGCTATACCCTTCATCCCAGTACACTTTAAGACGCGAGCCTTCTACCTTCACCTTGAGATGATAAATATCTCCTTTTTGTAATTCTACTGGCCGTTCCTCTTTGAGTCTTTCGATATCCCCGGCAGCATCGCGCAACCGTAATAATCCGGCAGCTGGCACGATTTGAAGCATATAGGAAGACCATCCATCCTCACTGGAACGGAATACTAGGGTAGCGTCTGCCTGTATGTCTGTGACCATCACATCCGCTTCAAAAGTAAAATCCTGCGATGTAGTTCCAGACATAGCCATCACATTTTCCTGTGGCTCTGACCTCAACAAAAGTCCCTGGATGTTATTTTCTATGTGTCCCTGCCCTTTAATCTGCCAGTTCGTCAGATTCGTGCGCGTGTTTGTGAGCTCTATCCTCATCGCCAATTTCCTACCTTCCAGTACGGATTATGAAGAAAATCTCATTTTAGCGCATAAAGCTCCAGCGAAAATAACGTAACCCGCTCTTCTGCTGAGAATATTTCAAGGGTCTTAGCTTCTGCATCAGGAAATATTAAGTCGGTAATGGCTACCTGTCCGCGATCGAAAAACACTTCAATAGACGAGCGATCTACATAGAGGCGGATGTCCATGCGATCCGGTAAGATTGTTAATGAGGTCCCATGTCTGCCTGCAAAGTCTTCATGAAAATCCGAGCGACCAGACCGTGTCCGGTCTACGTATACTTCCTGCGTGGCGGAAGTATAACCGACGAGTGTCTCTTGTCCATCCGCTACCCGCACTTTAAAGCCAAAGTCTCCAGTGGTTGCAAATTCAGCCACAAGTTCGTAGCAATCCAGCTGCAAGGCAGACAATGCGTTCCGCACTTCCTCCCAAGATGGTTCTGTGAGTGACAGGACAGGGGTTCTTAATCCCTCCAGCTCCCGAACAGGGCGCTGAACAAGCGCAACTGTGCCCTTTCTCGTTTCCAGCGCGAGTTCTCGCGGAATGGACATGGCACCTCTCCAGCGCTCCGTCGGTGTCTGATTGGCATATCTCCAGTTGCTCATCCAGCCCATAAACAGGCGTCGTCCATCCTCTGGCGGGATATCCGACCAACACACACCTGCGTAGTTATCTCTGCCATAATCGAGCCAGCGGACTTTTTCACTTTCCGCATCTGCCACAAATGTTGTCCCATCAAATTCACCCGTAAAATACTGTGTTCTAGACCCTTCCCGAATCCCCGGGGTATCGCCAATGCTTACGAGCATGACCCACTTCACCTGTTCGCGTTTCTCATCAACATATAGCGGGAATAAATCCGGGCACTCCCACACCGCGTCATGACTACCAATGCCGTGTCCAAATTCACTGGCAAAAGTCCATTCCTTCAGATTCGGAGAATGATAGATTCGAATCGTCTGACCGCAGGCCAGCACCATCACCCATTGCTCTGTAGACTTATGCCAAAACACTTTCGGGTCCCGAAAATCAATGCATTCCTTATCCTCCAGCACCGGGTTGCCTGTGTATTTAATCCAGGTTTTCCCCGAATCGGTACTATAGGCAAGGCTTTGGCACTGCCGCACCTGTTCCGTCCCCGGAAGCGAAGCATGATGGGTGAAAATGGCTACCAAGCCCGGCTTGCCGCCAAAAAATCCGGATGTATCCTGTTCATCCACTACAGCGCTCCCGGAAAAAATCGTTCCTAGCTCATCCGGCTCCAAGGCAATTGGCTGCTCCTCCCAATTCATCAAATCAGTGCTGACAGCATGCCCCCAATGCATAGGTCCCCATGTGGTGCCAAATGGGTGATGCTGATAAAACAAATGATAGCGTCCTTCATAATAAACCATTCCATTCGGATCATTCATCCATCCGCTTTTTGGTGAAAAGTGATAGGATGGGCGATATTTCTCTTGCCTAATCACGTTCATATACTCCATCTCCCTCAAAAAAAGATTCATTTACTTGTGCTTCTGTCATAACCCGCTTGTTTGATTTGCAGCCATTCCTGTAATCCCAGACTATTCAGCTCCTGCAAATATTCCGGCCACTCCTCTTCGACCTTGCCGTTCTGATACCATTCCGTACGTTTACGAAGAACATAGGCGAATAGATCGGTTTCAATGGTCGATAATCGATCCAGCTCATCGATAGAGAAGAATACTTTAGGATAATTATGATCCGCTTGCATATGCGGAACCATCACCTTTTTGAGCAAACCCAATCGCCATGTCGCATCTTCTGGCTGGGTTGTGTATTTTCCGTAGTATTCATCCAATACAGCTAACGGTCCACCAATGTTCGTCTTTTGTCTGATTTCCACCGGAGCCGAGCCTTCCAGCGGCAGATGCTTCAGCATTCCCTTTGCCGTATCATACTCAAAAATATTCTTCTGCTTGGTATCCCCGTAAGTTCCCCAGTTGTTCTGTATAGACTGGATCGGATCATACAGCTGGTCAATCCACTTGGCGGTCGCTTCCAGCTTCTTATTAGCACTGGTGATCACCATGCGCCCGCGATCGAAGCCGATGCCATTCGTCCGTGTAACATTCACATGTCCATCCGGTCCAGCCAGCGGCGGCATGAGATCGTATTTTTTATTCGGGCCTGTAATATTGGCCTTATCCCATGTAAAGTACAGACCATAGCGGTGATCCTTCCCTTTGGCCAGATAAGTGTTCCAATCCTGCTGGGAGGACTCTATGTCCACCAGCCCTTCCTTGTATAAATCATGAATATATTTGACTGCTTCCTTATATCCGTTATCCGCTGCTGTAAATACGACTTTCCCATCGTTCGTCACTACTGTATGATCCCAGTTCTCTCCCAGCCCAAAGGCTCCGTATAAAAAGGCCAAATCCTCGCCGCCAGGCTTATCTATAAACGATAATGGAATCTCATCCGCCTGCCCGTTGCCGTTGGGGTCCTTTGTTTTAAAGGCAATTAGGACCTGCTTCAGCTCTTCGGTCGTTGTTGGCATGGACAAGCCCAGCTTGTTCAGCCACTCCACATTAATCCACGGCAAATCATCCACGGACTGGATCGCTTCTTTTCCTGTCCCCAATTCTTCAATCCACGGAAAGGAATAAATATGTCCATCCGGCGCAGTCAACATCGTTTTATATTCCGGTGATTGCTCCAATACCTTTTTAAAATTCGGCATATGCTGTTCAATCAAATCCTCCACCGGAATAATGACACCGTCTTTGGCTAGCTTGAGCAAGTCATAATCCGAGTAGCCCGCGTCGAACACTGCATCCGGCAAATCGCCGCTGGCAATAGCCAGATTTCTTTTTTCCACAAACTGGTCACTGGTAAAGTTCTTCCAACGAATATGAATGCCCGTTTTTTCTTCCAGCCGTTTGTTGATCAGCTTGTCGTTCGGGTCTGCCGGAGCGAGTGGAGAGCTTTGGGTTATAAAGTTGAGCGTCACTTTTCCATTCACATCTGTTGCATCGCTCTCATTAGAAGAATTGCTGCTGCCGCAGCCGGAAAGAACTAAGATCGCCGCCAGTGCGGCAAATGAGGCAGTTTTGACTGTTTTCATCTGGATGACCTCCATCGGATAATGGTAAAAAGCACATATAGCAAATGAAGTGTGCGGCATCTGTTATTTTAAAGAGCCGACCATAACGCCCTTTTCAAAATACTTTTGGAAAAAGGGATACATCACAAGCAGTGGAAGACTGGAGATGACAATCGATGAATATTTGATCATTTCCGAAAGACGTTTCAGTTCCGCCATTGCTAATTGATCACTAATCATGCCAGGCATCGTCTGGTTTTGGATCAGGATCGATCTCAGCACCAATTGAAGCGGATGCAGCTGTGCATTATCCAGATAAATCATGGCATCAAAATAAGAATTCCACTGACCAACAAAGGCATATAGCGCAATGACAAAGATAATGGGTTTGGACAGCGGCAGGACAATTCTAAAGAATATCGTCCAGTCCGAGGCTCCGTCCACGTTGGCAGCTTCTTTTAATTCATTAGGTACACCTTTAAAGAACGTTCGTGCCAAAATCAGATCCCACACATTGATTGCACCGGGAAGAAGAATAGCCCATACGGTATCCAGCATCCCTAAATTTTTGACCAACAAATAGGTTGGAATCAGACCTCCACTGAAAAACATGGTGATGATAAACAATGTCATAAAGAAATTTCGCCCCACCAAGCTGTTCACCGATAAGGCATAGCCAGCGCAAATCGAAACCGTCACAGAGATCAAGGCAAAGCATGAAGAATAGAACACCGAATTGGCAAACCCACGGAGCATCGCCGGGTTGGACAAAATTTTCCGATATCCCTCCACACTC
Source organism: Paenibacillus sp. JJ1683 (assembly GCF_053006485.1). NCBI lineage: Bacteria > Bacillati > Bacillota > Bacilli > Caryophanales > Paenibacillaceae > Paenibacillus > Paenibacillus sp. JJ1683. The sequence goes on along the minus strand of NZ_CM129820.1, from coordinate 1,201,385 downwards.
CAATCCGAAATACGGAAGGATAGCCCTTTGCTTAACAAAACGGTCGGGTCCATAAACGAAGCAATCACGATATAACCCAAGGGAACTACAATAATCAAAACAGCTAAAGTGAGCACAATGTAATTCACACCTAGGATGAAGCGGTCCAGATTGGAATGTTTGACATGCATAAAGAGGCTCCTTTCCTAATAAAGCCCTTCTCCCTCATTGAGCTTCTTGACGATAAAGTTAACGGTCAGCAGCAAAACCACATTAATCACCGAATTAAACAGCCCGACCGCCGCAGAATAAGCATAATTGCCGGATTGCAAGCCGACTTTATACACATAGGTAGGAATAATTTCAGAAGTAGGCAAATTCATGGATGTCTGCATAAGATACGCCTTCTCAAACCCAATCGACATAATTCCTCCTGCTGCCAGGATAAAAACAATCGCCATAATCGGTTTAATCGTCGGCAAATCAATATGCCATATGCGCTGAAGCAGGTTGGCTCCGTCCAGACTTGCCGCATTATGCAGTTCGGGATCAACATTAGCGAGCGCAGCTACATAAATGATTGAAGACCACCCCGCCCCCTGCCAAATTCCAGACAGGATATAAATCCAGCGAAAATATTCAGGCTCTGTCATAAAGATCACAGGGTTGCCGGTCACCGATGCAATGATTTGATTCAAAGGTCCGGTCGGAGACAAGAAAATAAACAGCATTCCCACAATGACAACGACCGAAATAAAATTAGGGGCGTACAACACAAGCTGGATATTCTTTTTCAATCCCGCCTTGCGGATTTGATTCAGCATGACCGCTAACAGGATTGGTACAGGAAACCCGAGTACAAGTCCATAGAAGCTCAGTTTCAGCGTATTAAAGAAAATATCCGTAAAATTGGGCGATTCTAAAAATTTAGTGAAGTATTTTAGTCCAACCCAGTCACTTCCCCATATCCCTTTAAGCGGGCTAAAATCCTTGAATGCAATAATGGCCCCATACATCGGAACATACTTAAAAAGAATCGTAAGAATCAGTGCAGGCGCCAGCAGTACGTAAAGAAAATAGTTTTTGCGAATATAGTCCAGCTTGCTGCGAATGGACCTTTGCTCCCCCAGTGCGGCATGTCTCTGAGCTGCCTTAGCCAAGTTTGCCATGTGCGTTCCCCCCATCTGTAATAACCGTCTGTACAAGACAACTGAAAAGGCTTACATTTTTCATCTTCAATTTACCAAATCAAATTATCATTCGTCAATAACTTTTGTAAAATATTTTATTTACATTTGACCAAAATATTATTGTCATTCTGAGCTTTTGTAACAAAAAAAAAATAATCATCCCCTATGGTCCAAATCTGAAAGTTCCCCATTAACAATGACCGCTTCACTTATGCGGCCCTAATGTACCCTCTCTGTTTCAATGAGCATTTTTTTATCCAGCTTATACAAATTTGAATTTCAGTTCATTTTTCGATCTGATAAAGATAAATACAGGCTATTAAATAAACTTTACAAATGTAAAAATATTTTATACATTTGTAATCTCAACATTGCTATTTTATGCGAACTATTATACATTTAGGATACATTTTAGGTCTGAACGGAAAGCTGGCAGAGGCAACTGTACCTCTCAGGCAATCCATTTATTAAGTGAAGGTGGAACCTGTCTATGAAGAAAGAAAAAGTCACCATTCAAGACATTGCTGACGCTTTGGGAATCTCCCGAAACACCGCATCCAAAGCCATTAACGGTAGTGAGAGCATCCCGGTTGATACTCGGAACAAGGTCATAAAAAAAGCGATCGAGCTCAAATATAAGCAATTTGCCTATGTGGAAACTGACAGTATCATCCCTAAGAACCAAGGTAACATTGCCCTGTTTACATGCAATCTGCCGAACAGCTCGCATTTTGGCTCCTTTCTGATCAGTGGGCTGGAAAAAAGAATAAGTGCAGAAGGGTATAATTTGTCGATTCATATTGTGCGGGAAAACGAAATCCAAGCGGGAACACTGCCTAATAATTTTGAAGCCTCTAAGGTTGACGGAATCATTTGTATTGAAATGTTCGATCCACAGTATAGTGAGCTCGTTACGAGTTTGGGACTGCCTACAATCTTTATTGATTGCTCGGTGGACATTTTTTGTCCTGATTTGAAAGCGGATTTATTGTTGATGGAAAACGAACATAGCGTTTATTCTGTTACCAAAAGCCTGATTGATCGTGGATTTACGCGGATCGGTTTTGTTGGGGATTATAAACATTGCAAAAGCTTCAACGAGCGGTGGGTTGGATATAACCGTGCTTTAATCGAAGCAGGCCAAAGTGTGGATTTATCTTGCTGCATCGTTGATCAGGACCGAAATTTTTTCTCCGAATCGGATTGGATGGATAAACAATTGGAGGGCATGAGCGTGCTTCCATCTGCGTTCGTGTGCGCCAATGATTTTATCGCCGTCAGTGTCATGAAAGCGCTCAAAAACAAAAACTTGAAAATTCCCGAAGATATTGCTGTGTTTGGGTTTGATAACGCTCCTGAATCCCGGATTGTAGAGCCTCATTTATCCACCGTGCATATTTACAACAACGAAATGGGGATTATGGCGGCTGAGATGCTATTGGCGCGGGTCAAAGATTCTTCCAGGCCTTATCAGATTACGCATATCAGAACTGAGCCGATATTTAGAGAATCGACTCCTTTACAAATAGAAAAGTAAAAGAGGGGGTCTGGCGACGCTCCGCGAACGGAACGTTGCTCCAATCGCTGTTGTATCCGGATATTATTGAATAGCTTAGTGGTAAAAATCCGGATACAAAGGCGACCGCTGACGCTTTTTCGCAATCGTTCCGTTTCTCTCCGCTGCTTTCAGCAAATTTTCTATTTTAGAGATGTTCTAAAACCAGAAACACCAACCATGGATAGAATCGTCTATACTCTTAAACTTTAAGAATACAAAATGGCAAGCCTCTGATGATTTAGAGGCTTGCCATTTTTCTAGGTCTATTAACTAATGGATGGGGTGATACAGTTTTAGTCTCCGGCTAATCGTTTATTGATCCTCTGCTGGAACTACAGGAACTACAGGGACCGCTGACTCTCCCTCTATTTCCTTCTCATCTATTTCTGCCCCATCGACTTTTGTTCCATCAACTTTGGTTTCATCGACTTCTTTTTCATCTACCTCCGTTGCCTCTACCTCATCCGCTTCGTCACTGCTCTCTTCATTCATCAAGGCTCTTGGTGTATAGAGCTTGGGAATCGGCACGTTCGCCCAATTCATATCGGATGCAAAGTAAAAGCTCGTGTAGGACGGCTGGTTATAGCCGGTATTTTGACGCGCCACATCCACACGATACTGCGGATCATGCATCAACGTGTACAATTTATGCGTTGTAGGCTCGGTGCTCAAATAGATACGGATCGCCGAGCTATCCGCTGTACGGACAAGCATTTCCTCGCGCCAATCTCCGAAAATGTCAGCGACCAACGATGGCGTTCCTTTGGTATAATTGTTCGTTTTGGTACCTGCTGCGGTGAGTAATGTGCCTCGTTTCCAATCTTCAATGGTTGGGGTTACGTCGATCGCCCCGTTCACGATTTGTGTGGTCATATCAGCCGCCCATTTGATACTCATATTGGTACCCGGCATCTTGGTATCCAATTGTTTGCCCGCAGCGGTCCACAAGCCTATGGCCCAAGTCTCCAGTCCTCGCTGATCCGGGTCTATGTCACCGACCATCCCCCGACCTGTATCCTTACCGGAATACCCACCGTAGATGACTTCACCCGTTTTGGCATCCCGCAGCGAATAACCATAAGGGGCATAGGTGCCGCCTTCATGCACCATAAAGATTTCTTTTCCTGGCCGATCAGGGTCAATATCGGTCACATGCAGCGCGTCACCGTGTCCCAATCTGGCGGTTTGGCCCGGAATTGCGCTTTCAGGAGGCATAACATCAAATGAACTGTACAACAGGCTGCCATCATGGTCGATCGTGGCGGAGCCATATACAATTTCGTCTTTGCCGTCTCCATCCACGTCTGCGGCACTCAGCGAATGCGCTCCTTGTGTAGTCAAGGTGCCGAATTTCGGGTCCGTTCCATCCCGTCCGTGCGGGCTATCATTAAACGGATTGGTCATCGGTGCCCAGCCACTGTCCACCATCCAATGTTTTTGGAGATGGCGACCATCCCACGTATAAGTGACCAAGGTGGAGCGAGTATAATATCCGCGTGCAAATACGGCGTATGGTTTGCGTCCATCCAGATATGCTACTCCTGCCAGAAAACGATCCACACGGTTAGCAGGTTCAATCCGGGCCATAGCGTAGTCTCCCCACATAAGTCCATCGTCGTGGCGTTCTGGCTCATAGCGAATCGTCTCCAGCTCGGTACCTGTTTTCCCTTTAAAAATGGTCAAATACTCCGGTCCATCCACAATGAAACCTTCATATTCTCTCAGCTTGTTTTTGTCGCTCCGCGCAGGAGCATACACATCCATAAAGTAATCCGTCAGGCTTTCCGCATCCTTTCGGGATAACGGGTAGCTATACTTTGGAGCAATACCAAAGCATTCCTCCAGCGTAGCAGGCCACTGCCCCTTGACCACTTCTTCATGCTTCGTCCAGTTCATAAACATATTCACTACATGCTCATAATAATCCGTGCGGCTCAAACGATAATCATCTTTATGTGTAATTCCGGCTTTGCGATCCTCACGGGGCAGGGTAATATATTTTTCTTTTTTGGGCTTGCCCTTTTTGTCAAAAGTAATCGTCTTGGTCCCCGGAGCGGTCTTGAACATCAGCTCGGCTTTGCCATCGCCGTCAAAATCATACACCATCATCTGTGTATAATGGGCACCTGAGCGAATATTCACACCGAGGTCAATCCGATACAGCAGCTTGCCCTCGAACGTATACGCATCGACATACGTATTTCCGGTATACCCCTTCTGAGATACATCTTTGGAGTTGGATGGGTCCCATTTTACAAAAAATTCATATTGGCCGTCTCCGTCCACATCCCCCACACTCATATCGTTGGCCGAATAAGTATAGGATTCACCTGCGGGTGTTACGCTATCAGCAGGCTTTTGCAGAGGAAGCTCATAATAACCCTGCTGCCATGGCTTCACTTTGGCACTGCGATCCTTTTCTTTCCCTTTAACGACTGAAGCGACCCTGTACACCGCATTTCCGTTTCCTTCCTTATCCAGATAATTGGTGCTGTCCGTCACCGTCGCGATTTTCTTGCCATCACGGTATACGTTAAAGTCTGCTCCTGTCAGCCCTGTTGAACTGTAGCCATTCACTTCCTGGGCCAATAACCGCCAGCTTAAAAATACACCCTCTTGCGTCGCCGCAGCTACCAGACCGCGATCCAGCTTTTCCAGCTGAATGCTGCCACTACGGTTTTGTTCTACTGCGATTGCTGATTCTGCCTGCAGCGTGGGTTCGGATAAGTCTTCCGCAGCCACTCCTCCAGTCGTGCCCGTCATCGCCAGCATTGCTGCCAACGCGGCGGTCAAGGTTCCCTTTTGCCATGCGCCTTTCCTTTGAGCCATCCAATTCGTCCTCCTCAATTGTATTGTGATGACAAGCAAATACAGAAAATGATTGCGCTTACATAATTTAAATTCCTTATTATTATAGTTTTGCTGTTCCCCCAAACGCGTTTAAATATCCGAGTATTTCTCTACACAAATCCGTGTTGTTGTCCGTTTCTATTGAAATGACCCCATTAGACCGTTTAAAACGGTCCATTTGTGAGTCGACCATGTTAGTTGAAGTGAGAATATCCGAATATCATAAAATGATAAAATGAACGAGCTGTGATCAAACATACATACCTATCAAGGTTCCACAAAAATGATGTCACAAAATGACCCGTTGCGATTGTTATATAGACATAAATACAAGGAGGTGAGCTCTTGCAGGCAACCATCCCCGGGGATACACAGGACAAATACAGCCAGATTGAGCTGGCCATAGAACGTATCAAGGCTGGTGAACAGCAGGCTTATGAAATCATTATTCGGCAATTCGAGCGTCAGATGTACACCTACTGCTTTTATATTTTGAAGAATCATGAAGCCACAGAGGACGCGGTTCAGGACATTTTTATCAGAGCTTATGAGCATCTTCATCAATACAGCAGACAGACCAGCTTCTCGGCATGGCTATACAAGATAGCCTATCATCACTTAATGAATATCAAAAGGAAACACAGCCGCTGGCTCAAACTGGTTCAGCAGGTCAAGGAACAAGAGTCCATCGCCCAAGTATCACCTTATATAAGTGTGATTGAAGAGCTGCTGACTTATCTTACCCCAGAAGAACGTCATATTCTGCTACTGAAGGCTGTCGAGCAATACAGCTTTGAGGAAATTAGCAGCATCATGGGCTTAAAGTCGGCAACCATCCGCAAAAAATATGAGCGGCTTCGGCGCAAGCTGCTGGACCACAGAAGCAAAGGAGAACTTGTTAATGGACAAACATCTAACACCACCTTATGAGCGTGAAATGGACCCGTTGGAAAATTGGATCCATGAATCTGTCATGCCCAGAGGCAGTATGAGTGATCAAATTATGAAGGAGATTGAAAATAGAGCCATACAAAGAAAGACGACGAAACCAAAGTTTGCAAAACGGGCTGTCCTGGCGGCATCCGTAGTTGGCATATTAGGGGCAGGAGTGGTAGGCGCCGGGTTTGTATCACCCACGATGGCGGCTACACTCAAGCAGATTCCCGGAATTGGCAGTATTTTTTATGGATTGAGCTCGGATGAAATTCAGACTGCTGTAGATAAGGGCATTCTCAGTCATCCTAATGAAAGTGTGACGCATGACGGAATTACGCTGACATTAAGCGATGTTCTGTATGACGGTACACGCCTGTCCTTCTCCATTGAGCGTAAAGGTGAGAATTTGCCGGAAGGCTCTATAAGCCCTTATGTACCTATGGATGCCAAAACTGAAAATAGCGATGGCGAATGGGTAAAGGCACATAAAGTGCCTGAGAAGAATCAGCTTAAGGGCTACTTTAAGCATCCCGAAGTACAGATTAATGGAAAAAAGGTTGACTCTCAACAATTCATATACGGTGATGATCCGCATAAAAAGAATTCCGTCATGGGGGAATTCATGCAGTTAGGATCTTTGCCGGACGAGTTTGAGTTGACGGTTAAAACTTCGATGACAGGTGTCAACGAGCCCTATGAATTCAAAGTTCCGGTGAAAATCGACAACACCATGATTGTGGTCCAACCGAATGAGACGAAGACCAGCAATAACTTCAGCTATACCGTGAAGGAGCTGAAATCCACCTCAACAACGACTCGTCTAGTGCTGGACAGTACAGGTGAAGTGCCTGCTTCTCAGGAGCAGACGGGAAAGTATGCGCCAACGATGATGTATTACGATATTGCAGATGATCAGGGCAACATTCTAGAGCAGCGCAAATTCGGTTATTTCCACAGCAAGCCTAAGACAAAATATCATGTGGATGAGCTATACGATGCTCTTAAACCGGGCACGAAATACGTGACGATTAAGCCGTTCACTTTGACCGTCAAGCCTACCGACTGGAGCATTGTGGGACAAGTGAATGACAAGGTTGGCAACGAAGTGAAGAAAGGCGACAAAACGTATATCAAAGAACTGGAAATGAAAATCCCTGTGCCAGCCCAATAACATCAATGCAAGAGTAAGCAAGCCTGGATGAGAATCCAGGCTTGCTCATTTGGCTCGCTTTACATTAACCCGTCCCTTCTCCTGCTTATTCAACTGTTTTTTACTGGTTATACAAGCAAAGGATAAGTTTAGGTTATCTTTAATTTGTATATTTCCCAATTAGTGAGGGACAAATGAACGAAAATCATCCCGGCTGGACTGGTCTGCATGATAAAACACGACATCTCCATCCTGTAAATGAAAGGTGTGTCCGTGCGGGTCCTTTATCTCTCTACGATATCCCTCCAGTTGCCATTGGTTCAAAAGCGGGCCATTGATATATTGCAAATGTGGATGCTTGGTGTCCCCCTGACGGAGTGATTCCAAATTAAAACGAACCACTATAAAGCCTGTCTTCTTGAATATATCTGTATGCTCGTTTAGCTCCTGACGGTGACTGACCTCGCGCAAATCCGTCGCTTTGGTGATGGCGTACACATCAGCAGGCAGACTATACTCGCCATACCAGCGCTGAATCGCTGCATTCGCACGATCGGCATCAACCCCCTTCGGCAGGTCTGTCTTTGGACCGATCAAGGTACGCACAGCCGCAGGCAACACCAGCCAGTCGTAGCGTCCAACCCAGGTCTTGCTACGTGTAATACGCTGGACATACAGCGCCACATAATGTTCCAGCATTAACTGACTTCGCTCTGCTTCACTCAGTCCATGTTGATATTGGTAGGCTGCTGTATCCTGCATTTCCTCCATAGGGACATTGCGTAGCCGTTCATTCAAAATAACATATCGCTTTTCCCGGTCCTCTGCCGATCCTACACGGATAAATTTTCGGCTACCTGCATGTGTATACAAATCCACCTCTTCCCGCTGTCGCCCATCTTTGCTCACCCAATAAAATGAAGGGGTAATGCGAATTCCATCCTGTGCGCCGAACATATTGCCTTTGGTTTTGAGGTCAAACTTGAAATGGTAGCCTGTCTTGACCGCCACATTTGCGTAACCTTCATGTGGGTGACTACCTGGGCGAACAGGCAATGTGAAGGGCTCCGTGTTCCCTCTGGGCTCCCCGTCAATATTGCCAAGCCCTGTCCAATAGGACAGACCGCTATGTACAGGGCTGCCTTTTTGCTGTCGAAATACTCGCTCCCAATGGTAATCAGCAATATCCGTGATATGAAAATCATACATCCGTCCGATGACTTCAATATTCACCACATCATTGGCAACATGATGGGCGATATCCGTGTTGGCATGGCGCTGTTCGGTAAATCCATCCGGTGCATTTTCGGCAATGGTGCGGAACTCAACTGTATAATTGCCTTCATCGACCCATACGGGTAAATAAAAGTCTGTGTCCAACTGCAGCACCGGAATGTCGATCCAGGTACCTCGCGGATAAAAATGCGTCTTTCCTTGGTCGTACACATCGAACGGAAAGCGCACCTGCTTGGTTCGTACATATTTGGCATACTCCCGATCACCATAGCCGGGAATATTCAAATGCGGACCTGTTGTCGAAATCGTCACCCGGAAAGGACGCTCCAAAATAAGTGCGGATCGCCCCTTCGTAGGTTGGGTTTTCTGATTATGAGCAGCATCATCCGATACTTTAGACAGATTCACTACGGGAGTGTGGACAGTCACCGTATTGATTCCCTGTATCGGCAACGTTTTATCCGCACCTCCATTGATATTTCCTTTGAGAATAGCGTAAGTGATGTTACCACTGCTGGGCGTGTTGGGTTTATTCATCTTATGCTTATCAATCACATGATCCGGACTGTACAGCACTTCGGCCCCAATCGCTCCGGAAGAGGGAATCACACCTGGTTTAGGGCCATTTACCTTGACGCGCTCTGGATTCATAATGATCTTGTTTTCAAAGGTCAAAGTATCGTTCTCCACTTCGATTTCCTTAACTGCCTCCTCTGCCTTAGATTTCAGTACACTGCGATCATCAGGCACACTGGGCTTGCTGCTGCCGCCATTTTTGCTGCGACTACCTCCGTCCACTGTGCCTGGTGCAGGGGGCGGATAAAAGTTACCCTGGGTCGCCGCAATATAAGAAGGGGGAGTATAGGATTGCGGACGCAGGGTGATTGCTTCATTGGGTAACGCATAGTTTCGCAACGTAGCCTCCTTGATGCCATATACCTCCAAGTTGTCTATTTTCCAATAGGAGTACGGACGGACAATTTGGTAAGTATACGTTCGCTTCACCGTCTCATTCCGCCGAGACTTTTTCTTAGGCCGCCAACTCAAGCGGTACTCCCGTTTTACGTTTACTGTATATGTACACTGACCCGTCATGTTCACAAACTTATGTTGAAAAAGGTATCTCTTGGCTTGTACATGACCGTACAGGCTTTCAGAGGTAGGAATACCTTTGGATACGTCAAATCGTTCCCGACCACGCTGGTCCGCTTTGATCACAGCAGATACTACTGGGTCCAGTTCGGCAGTTTCCAAGCGCAGGCCTGGAACGGGACGGGAGCAGACAACACCATTCGTTGGCTGTTCATGATCTTGGCAATCTGAGGGCGCTCCCTCTTGGCTTTCTCCAGGCTTAGGACAGCCCTGAGCTTCTTTGTAATACAAGTAAGCGGTAAACTGCTCAAAAGAACCGTCATAGGTAAACCCGGGTACAATTCCCGGCAAGATATCTCCGCTTGGCGGTTTACCTGTCGTGCTTTTCTTGTAACCCACATACTCATATTTCGGATTGGTTGGCGGGGTGAAATCATACGGTTGATCAGGTTTAAGTTCATCTTCTATTGGTGTAAATACGTTGTTAAGCGATTTTCCATCAGTGGTAAAATGCTTGACGATCAGACCACCCTCCAGTTCGATCTTGAATAGAATGGGCTGGTAGATGCGCCAGGCTTCTACTTCTTTGGCACAGGTAGGGCAGCTCTCTTCCTTGATATTTTCTGCTTGGACGTTCGGATCCAGTTTTATATTTACTGTTATCGGAATGACGGTGGTATCCGTACCAAGTCCTTGCTTTTGAAAGGGACGGATATCCTTTTCACTATCTGTTCCTTTACTTATGTAATCAGAGAAATCATCGTAAAGATCAGATCGAGATTTCTGAAAGTATTTCGTATAGTCAGGATTCAGTTTATTTTTTTCGTCATTAGGTTTATAAAGTACTGCTTCAAGACTTTTTATTTTTCTACCCGGAAAATTAAACTTGTAAGTAAATGTAGCCTCACCGTACATACCTTTTCCGGGCTCTTTACCATTTGTAACCCATACACCAGCAGTATTTTTCCACATGTCATAGTACATCATGCCGACAAAGTAGCGATCATTCTTAACTGCATAGTAAGACAGCGGTGTGATTTCTGTGTCGGCTGCTACCTTATCTGTTGAAAAAGAAAAAGGTGGGAGCTGCAATAAGAGCAGTACCCCCACAAGCAATACGGCCAGAATGCGCTGTGTCTTATTCATACACTTAATTACCTTTCCACGGGTTGACCATCAGAGGGATATATCCATCTGCTTGCAAACGGAATCCGATGTACTCAATGTCTTGGAGCTTCAAAGATTTATAGTTTTTTACACCATGAAATAGTTCATCTGCAGACGAATAAATCGGATAATACACCATTTTTGTCCCATCACCATTATCTTGTGTCATCTCTCTCAAAGGAGGACGAAGACGTGAATCTTTATTTTTAGTAATGAAAAAAATTCCACCTGCTGTAGACTTCGTTTTAATTCTCATTTTTAGGTAAGGTACACCCTTATGGCTTGTGTATGGCTCAACAGAATAAACATCCCTAAGCAGCTTAATAGGTAAATCAGATTGTTTAAATATCCTAACTTTGTCATATGGCTGATCTGAACTGTTATTCAAAAGGGCGGGAATTGTCCCAATCGCCTTCTTATACGGCTCAATACTCACCGCCTGATGCCCCGTATCCTCCAGCGCAGCGATTTCCTTCTTCCCAATCCAGACCCAGCGGCTGACCTTATCCCATTCTACCGTCTGTCCCAAACCCTCACTCACTAACCGCAGCGGCACAAAAGTACGGTTTTGCTTCAAGATAATCTTCGTTTCATACGTTTTCGTTTGCCCATCCACGGTAGCGGTGTTTTGCCCCACTGTCATATTAACAGCATGTGCATCATTATTAATCGACACGGCTAATTGGCCGCCTGTTTTCTCCCAGCTCACCTTAGCACCCAATGCCTCGGATACAAACCGGATTGGAACCATCACATAATCGTTACTATCCTGAAAAGGTTTGGCATCCGGGAATTGTATTTTTTTCGCATTTAATAAGACTTCAATTGGTTTGGTGCTACTTGCCGCCTCCGCCATTGGAATCGTACTTGCCCCGCCCCATAGCAACGTGACTGCGGTCAAACTCAACACCCATTTTTTCATACTCATCTCTCGATCCCCTTTGTCTGCTTAAACTTATAAACTATGTATATCAACTCTAATCTCATAAACTCATCGCATCCCCACTTTCGGAAAATACTGGATACAACTTATATATTATAGGGTTTCCCAATTACAAAATCTATAAGAAAAATAACTAATATAACTACTCTAAAAATCATTTCCTATGAGAAATCTCCCGCTCTAAATCATAGAATTGCCTCCTTATATAACTTATATTTCTGCAAAATCTCATTAAAAAAGGGCTGCCTCTCCCCTCTGAAGGAAGAAACAGCCCGTGTGCTTCACGCGCAAAAACTATGAATATATCAGTTCATATCCTATGGATTATTCCAGCATCATCCAATATTTCTTACATCATAAATCATTACTGGTTAAAAATCAAACGTTAATTTTCTCACGAAACAGCTCAAAAAATCATTCATGTGCACCTGGACTCCCAGCTTGATATAGCTGCTCATACACATCCTTGTTAACCATCCTCAGCCCAAACAATCTGCGGATACGCTGTCCATGCTTGGCTTTGAAGGTCACTGTGGCTATATCCTTACCCTCCAGATATGCAGCCGGAATAGCGGCATTCACGTTGTAAAACTTGTCAGCCTCATCAAAGCCTTCACTAAAATGCTCAAGCAGATGATCGTTAATCAAAATATCAAAATCACAGTTTGGCATTTCCAGCGTAGCCGTATACGTGATAACCAGCAGCATTGGAGCAATCGGATCTGTCTTCAAATCGAAAGAGAACCAGCCGTCAATTCCCGCATTCCGGTAAGGTCGGTTATTCACATATCCGGTGCGAGTCGAAGCATCTCCCTGAAAGTTGTGATCCCGCTCCGGCTGCATTTCTCCGGGTTGGGCAAAGTCAATCGTGCACTGCTCCAGAATCGCCAGCTTTTCGCGTGCTGCTGTGTATTCCTTTTCCGCCTCCTGCCATGCTTCCTTCGTAAAAATGTCCCAATAGACTGAATAGGTACGGTCATGCATTTTATACAGCGGAGACAGTTCCACATCTCGGGGATGCCCTGCTTTTAAGGTACGGAATGTATTCGTTTTGCCCTCCACGGGCTGTATCCAATGATCCAGTTCTTCTGTTGGAGGGATGAATACCGGGGTATAGAGGAACTCTTTGGCTTTAGGATCTTCTAAGGGTCCCAGATCACCTGCCAGCACCAGCGGTCCATACATGACAGCCGCCCGATCCGGGTTATCTGGTATCTGCTCCAATCTCAGCGACATCGGAATCGTCACCTCTACAACATCCCCGTCAATCCACGTTCTGGCGATAGAGACAAAACTGCCCGGTTCCGATACACCCGATTGTTCCTTGCCATTTACACGAATGGTAATTCCTTTTTCAGCCCAATATGGATAGCGGATGAGTAGCATAAATGAGGCAGGTTGATCGCATTGAATCTCCAGCGTCGTATGATCTGCATCTGGATAGGACGTGTTTTGTTTTAGCGTAACGCCTCTGTCCTTCCATTCCAGCGTGGAGGCAATGAACTGATTGACATACAGCTTATCGTGATCGTGAAAATAAATACCGCTGCCGTAGCTCGCATGGTTTTCCATCCCTGTGCCGACACAGCACGTGAAATCGTCAAATTTGCTTTCAAAATGCTTGTGCCCGCCCATGGCCAGTGACAGAAAATACGTAACACCCCCGTGAACCGGGTCCTGAGAAGCCAAAATATGATTGAATAAACCTCGCTCATAAAAGTCCGCTTCCTTGGCAGAAACATTCCACTGAAACAGGTGATTAGTCAGCTTGAGCATGTTATAGGTGTTGCATGTCTCCGTCGTATGCGGTCCGATGCGATCATTCAAGCCATCTGGCGCGCCAAAATATTCTCCAAAGCTATTGCCGCCAATGACATACGAATGATGATCCACCACCCGCTCCCAAAAAAATTCTACCGTCTTCCGACGCTTCGTGTCATTCGTGAGCTCATATTCCTTGGCAAGCCCGATTAGCTTCGGAATCTGTGTATTGGCATGAATGCCTTGTAAACAATCCTCCTGTGAGCTAAGCGGGTCCAGCACCAGCTTGTGCCAGAAGCACTCAGCCAGCCGCAAGTAGCGCTCTTCCCCGGTATCCGCATACAAATCCGCCAATACCTCATTCATGCCTCCATATTCGCAAAACATCATCTGCTGCATCTGCTCATCGCTCATCGGCTGCAAAATTCCTTCGAGCCAGTCCGCCAGTTTGCGCTCTACACCTAATGCCTTGTCACAGTCTGTCAGATGATACGCATCACGCAAACCAGCGAATAACTTGTGTAGTGTATACAAAGGAGCCCAGGCACCGTTCAGGTCAAAGCCCTTCGAACGAATATTTCCGGCAGATACCTCTTCAAAAAGTTCCTTTCCCCCAGGAATACCAGATACATATCCGTCACCATGCGCCGCCTGGCAAACATCCAGTTCATCCGTAATGTAATGTGCGATCTCCTTAAAACGTTCATCGCCTGTTGAAGCAAACATCATGGAGCAAGCGGACAAATAATGTCCCAGCGTATGACCAGAAATAGTCATCGCTTCCCAGCCTTCATATTGAGGCGCTTTGGGCGCAAGCCCGGCATATTCCCGAAAACGCGCCAGCAGACGATCAGGCTCAAGCTCCAACAGGTAAGATCGGTTTAGCTCCATCGCCTGCTTGAAGGGACCTTCGGTCAATACTACCTCGTTCAGTGCGAACGGCTTTGCTTGCATATGAGCCTTTGCTTTAAGAGTCATCTTCCGTTCCTCCTTTAAGGCAAATTTGGAGTAAAAAACGTATATCCAACCTAACGAGCCGTTACGCGCCGCTCCCAGAAGAGATTTGCCCCCACTGCTGGTACAGCTGCGTTCTCGCTTCTGTAATGCCGGGATGAAATTGAATCAACGCATGTTTTCGTGCAAAATGAACCTCACGGATTGCCTCCTGCACCCGTTGTTCCCCGCCTGCTCCGCCAAGTCCAGCAGCTTGGATCATGGAAGCGGCTGCTAATCGCCCTTGAGCCATGGCGACCAGCCCGCTTTCGATGCCGGTAATATTGCCGGCAACGTACAGCCCTTTGAGCGAGGTTTCCATTCGCTCACCATGTAGTGGAACATGCCCACCCAGTTCAGGGCTGTACACGAATTTGCACCCGGCTACCGCCGCCAGTTCGGCAAGCGGATACAAGCCGCCGCTCAGCGCCACGAAGTCGGCGGGTTCGACGCGCTCGCTGCCAGCAATCGGCGAGCCGTCCGGTTTAACGTGGACCAGGGTCACGGATTCGACCCGGTCCTGCCCGTTGACGGACTGCACTGCTGTCCGCAAACGGATCGGGATATCCCACAGACGGAAGCCTCTGTGGGGATAGCAGCGCACGATGAGCTTCTCCATCCGCATCGTCGCTGCCAGCTTGCCGCCGGCGCGCATCCAGGCGGCAGGCGCCAACCCTGACAGCTGAAGCAGCAGCTTCGCGGAGGCTGTCGGATCTGCCGCTACACCAGCCAGCGGACCCGCGCACGGCAGTGTAATCGCCGCTACCTTCACCCCGGCGACGGACAGTTCGCGGGCAATCGCCATCGACAATACGTTCATGCCTACGATGATGCCGCGCTCTCCCGGCTTGACGTAATGAACATTGGTCAGCACCTGCGCAGCCCCGATGGACATTACACCCGGTAACGTCCAGCCATCCAGCGGAACGGGAATCTCAGCCGCTCCGGTTGCCAGCAATACGTACTCAGCCGTGAGCAATCCACAGGAAGTGGAAATTTCCCACGTTGTCGTATATTCCATGCCATGTACAGAAACGCCACAGCGAATGTCCACCCCAAGCTCCGCGCAACGGGTAATCAGCTCATCCGAAACATGCTTTCCGATCCACCAGCCTTGACTGCCTTCCTCATGATATTGCCCGGGCATACGTCCACCCGGCTCAGTAAACTCATCCAGTACCGTGACTGGCAATCCTTGTTCAGCAGCCGATGCCGCTGCAGACAGTCCGGCCGGACCTGCGCCAATGACGATGAGATGTGCCATTTTATTCATGTCACAATTCTCCCTGTGATTTCATTCGAAAGCTGCCGTCCAGTTTCCACCACCATACCTTCTTCCAGCTTGGTCAGACAGGAACGAACCGTACCAAACGGATGAACCGTCAGACGGCATTCGTTGCAGTGCCCAATAGCACAGTATACGCCCCTGGCCGTACCGGATTCCTCATGCCTTCTCAGCAAACGGACACCGCTGGCGAGGAGCGCTGCCGCTAGTGGTTCTCCAGCCAATCCCTGCATGGGACGACCATCAAACATGAAAGATACTTGCCGCCGCTCTGGCTTGGGTCCCAAAATCGGATGATTTACGATACGTGCACGGCTCATAGGGAACCTCCTTCTGCCAGCTGACCGAACGTTACGGGACGCACCGGGGGCCTTTGAGATAACAACTCCGCCTCCCGGCGGGCAGCAGGAACCTGATTGTAAAACCATGATTCCACTAATTGTCGGCATACCCTGCCCTGGCATGCCCCCATGGTCACCCGCGTAGCCATTTTAAGCTGGCGAACAGTATCCACACCCATGCGGCAAGCCTGCTCCATCTGTGCAATACTCACTTCTTCACATCGACACACAAGCACATGGCCTGACGCGCCAAACGTTTTTGATTGCACACCCGGAGATTCAGCATACTGGTTTTCTGCATAATGGGTCTTTTCCCCCTGCACTTCCGTCCCAACCGTATCACTTCGTCCCATCGCGCGTTTACGCATAGCTGATCGCACAGGTTTTAATCGCTGAATAAAAATCCAGCGCCGCCTGACCCTGTTCCCGGGTATGTGAGCTTGACTGCTTCAGACCACCGAACGGAGACTGATACTCAACTCCCGCCGTCTCCTGATTAACCCGTACCATTCCCGCGTCCGCTTCATCCAGAAACCGATGAGCAAGCCGCAAATCGCGGGTGAACAGGGAAGCGCTTAACCCATAAATAGAATCATTGCACAGCCGAATCGCATCCTCAAAGTCGTCGGCCTGTATGACACTGATGACTGGGCCAAAAACCTCCTCCTGAATCAAGGTGTGGGACGAATCCAGACCAGCCGCCAGCAGTGGACGCACATAATAACCGTTATCTGTCCCGGCGGCGGCTCCACCTTCCGCCAAAATATCAGCTTCCCGGCGAGCTAGCGATACATAGGACATGACCTTCTCGTACTGACTCTTGGATGCCACAGGTCCGAGATACGCACCGGGGTCAAGCGCTGGAGCGATCTGGATTTTTTCCACCACTTGGCGTAAAGCTTCTGTGAACGTCTCATAGGCAGACCGTTCTACAATCACCCGGCTGGTGGCCGTGCATTTTTGTCCGGCTGATCGAAAGGCACCGCTGGCAATCATCGCCACCGCCTGCGACACATCCGCGTCCTTCAGCACCACGGCAGCATTTTTGCCGCCCATCTCAGTCTGGTATTTGATGTTCCGACGTGCGCACCGTTCAGCAATGCCCAAACCTGTAGCGGTAGAACCCGTGAAGCTGACCGCCTCCAATGCTGGATGCTCCAGTAGGGCATCGCCTATACGACTCCCCTGCCCAATGACGAGGTTCAGTACGCCGGGCGGAAGCTGCACCGCTTCAAATAGCTCAGCGATCCGTACTGCGGTTAATGAAGCATGTTCGGCAGGCTTCCAAATGACCGTATTGCCACACAAGAGTGCAGGAGCGATTTTCCACAGCGGAATCGCTACCGGAAAATTCCACGGCGTTATGACAGCCGTTACCCCCAGCGGGATACGCTTCGTGTATTGGAGTACTCCCAACTCATTCGAAGGAATGACTGTACCGATGGAACGTACACCCTCTGCCGCATAATATCGAAGCAGGTGGACACCTCGCATCACCTCTCCTCGCATCTCGGTAATCGGCTTGCCCATTTCTCTGCTGGCCAGCTCAGCCAATTCAGGTGCGGCTGTTTCCAACAACCCGGCTGCTTTGAACAAGTAAGCTCCCCGTGCTGCCGGGCTTAATGCTGCCCATCCTGCCTGTGCCAGTCGTGCTGCTTCCCCGGCCTGGGCAATATCACGCTCATTGGAGAAATGGACGACCCCCACTTCTTCCTGCAACGCCGAAGGATTACGAACCACCATCTCCTCGCCGGAAGGGCTCAGCCACTCACCGCCAATCCAATTTCGGCTCTCCATCGTCTTCACCCCCATTCAAGATGAAACCCCGCTCGGACGAACTGCCACCTCAAAAGCTTCACGAATCCGGTCATAATCCGCCTGTGGCAACGCAAGTCTGGGCGGCCGTGTCGGACCGACCGGGAATCCAGCCAGCTCCATCATATATTTGATGGACTGCACCAATTGCGGACTGGCATCGTAGTGGAACAGCGGCAATAGTCTGCGATACAACGCGGACGCTTCCGCCAAATTTCCCGCCTGCGCAAGCCGGAACAGCTCTACTCCTTCTTTTGGTAACGCATTAGGTACCCCCGAAATCCAGCCTGTCGCGCCGAACAATGCTCCCTCCATCGCCAGATTATCTACTCCGACCATGACCTCCAGCTCTGTCTGGTCCAAAATAGCGTGAATACGCCGTACATCCCCGGAAAATTCCTTGACTGCTACAATATTCTCAATGTGTGACAAGTCCGCAAGAATATCCGGGGTCAGGTCAACCTTGTAATCATGGGGGTTGTTATACGCAATGATCGGCAGGCCTACCTCTGACAATGCTTCATAGTGAGTCGTTACCTCATGGGGCAATGGATTATAATTAATGGGCGGCAACGCCATGACACCCGCTGCCCCGGCATCCTTGGCATGCTGCACCCAATGTACCGCCTGTTTAGTGGATGGAGCGGCCGAGCCGACTACAACAGGAACACGTCCCGCCGCAGCGTCAATGACCGTATGCACCACCTGCGATCGTTCCTCTGGAGACAAAGCAGCATACTCTCCCAGCGATCCCGTAGGTACCAGTCCGCTAATACCGCTTGCAATCAGACGCTCACACAGCTCGGTCAGACGCTTATGGTCAACCTCCAGCTCTGCCGTGAACGGTGTAACCAAGGCCACATATACACCTTCAAAACGTGCCATATACTCACCTACCCTCTCCCATTTTTATTTACTTATTTAAATGATGCAAAATGCTCACATCAGCAAAAATCCCTCTCTCAGCGGGTCGTCAGGGTCCAGCACAAATTGATGATGTCCCGTCACCCAAGCCGAGCCTGTAATTTGCGGAATCACGGCCGGATAAGGACCTACCTGCGTCTCGCCCACAATTTCAGCCCGAAACATGGAGCCAGTGATGCTTTCATGCACAAACGCCTCATGCAAGCCCAGCTTTCCCTTGGCGTGTAGCACCGCTACCTTGGCTGAGGTTCCTGTGCCACAAGGAGAGCGATCAATACCGCCCGGCGGAATGACGACAACATTGCGACAATCGGCCTGTGAAGCCACGGGTTCTCCGTAAAATTCAATATGCGTCAATCCTTGAATAACCGGATTTTCAGGATGTACTACCTCAACAGCAGCATTCACCGCCTCCCGAATCTGTACCGCTGTTCGTACAATTTTTGCTCCATTGCTCTGATCCAGGACAAGACCGATGGAGGCCGCCTCTATAATGCCGTAAAAGTTGCCTCCATAGGCAATATCAAGAGTAACTCGACCGATGCCCTCTACCTGAACCTCCACCTCACGGCGGTACACAAAGGAAGGAATATTGGTGAACGTTACTTGTTTCACCTTGCCCTCATCTATATCCAGCCGTACTTGAACCGGGCCTGCCGGAGTGTCCAGCAATATAAATTTTTTATCCGCAGCAATCAGGCCACCTTCCACCAGTGCCGTGCAGACGCCAATCGTATCGTGACCACACATCGGCAAATAGCCGCCTGTTTCTATAAAGACCACACCCATATCTGCAGTTGGATGACAAGGCTCTGTTAAAATGCAGCCTGACATCACCTCATGACCACGCGGCTCAAACATCAGCAGACGGCGAAAATCATCATGGTGCGCTGCCATATAAGTCATCTTTTCCAGCATGGTATGCCCTACCAGCTTAGGCGCGCCGTGGATGACTGTCCGCGTCGGATTGCCTCCCGTATGAGTATCAATCGTAGTAATTCTGCCCGCTGCACTCATCCAGTTACCTCCCCGTGAATATCGTGGCTGGTAAAAGCCTCTCCGAATCGGTCATAACGCAGCGGCTCTACCGGAATACAAGTGGGTTCGCCGCGTACCATTTCGGTCACCAGCTTACCCGTAACCGCCGCCAGGCTAATACCATCTCCTTCATGGCCTGAAGCGATAAATAGCCCCGGTACTTCATCCACTGCGGATATGATGGGCAAATGATCAGGGGTCCATGGACGCAAACCCGTATACGCCCTCATCAGCGGCACATTGGCCAAGGCAGGAAAGAAGCGAAGGGCTCTGCGGGCGATTAAGCGAATCACCTGCTGATCAACTCCTGTATCCATACCGACAAACTGACGGCTGCTGCCAATCAAAATGTTCTGGGATGCGGTGGGCTCAAATACCAGCGCTACACCATATTTTTCATAAACCTCATCTACACTCCGCTGACCTCCGAACTTGCTCATCAGATAACCGAACTCCATCACCTTGCGGTTTCCGATCGAAGGCATTCGGGCAGACACCAGTATATGTCCTTTGCGCGGTATAATCGGAAGGTCCAAACCTACCGAATCACCGATGCTGCGTGTCCATACACCTGCGGCCAACACTACTGCATCAGCATGGATCACGCCGTTTTGCGTCTCCACTCCGCAGGCGTTTCCCCTTTCGTCCTTGAGAACCGACTGTATCGGCATGCGCGGCAATAGCCTGGCTCCCATCCGACGCGCGGCCCTGGCCAGGGCATACGTCATCTGCACCGGATTTACAGTAGAATCTGTCGCACACTCCAGTCCGCCCGGCAAATCTTTGGCTAGATGCGGCCATTCCTCTTGCAAATCCTGCTGATCCAGCATGCGAAACGGAAGCCCTTCCTGCTGCTGGCGGGTGACCCACTGCTCTGCGGCCTGCATCTCATGGTCGTTTTCACAGACCAGAATACTTCCAGGCGCACGATACTCAAATTCATCTTCCAGTTCCTTAGCCAGCTCTGCCACCAGCTTCTGTGATAACAGTGACATCCGACTGTCAAAGCCGGGCTCTTTGTCGATTGCCAATATATTTCCATCACATCGGGAAGAAGTACCTCCAGCAATTTCCCCTCGTTCAGCCAGCACGACCTTCATACCAGATTTAGCTGCATAATAAGCGATAGCTGTACCGATGATTCCACCGCCTACAATGACCAGATCCGCCGCATCGTGTTTCATTCGTTTTCCCTCCCTTCAACCGTTTCCATATGAATGGAAAACAATCCGGCGGCTTGCCCCAAAGCTCTATTTGGCAAGTTGCTTTATAGTCATTCAGCCCCATCCAAGTTCAGTCAGGACATTCGGGACAGCCGCCTCTTGGGGGCATTCATTACAGCTTGATCGTAAAGCTTTGCGTGACAGGCTTGCTTAGCTCGTCATAATCCCGCAGCTGTATCGTGAACGTATACGTCTTGTTGGCTGCTCCGCTGTCTGCTTTTCCGCTAATCGTTCCTGTAAAGCGGTCCAGTGTAAAGCCTGTGGGCAGTTGACCGCGGGTCACCGTCCAATCGTAAAATGGTACGCCTCCCTTGGCTTCCAGCTTCGCCGTGTATGTCTTTCCTTTGACGGGTGCTGGCAGTTGCTTTGTTATGATTTCTGGCGCGAGGAAAAGAGTCAGGTCCTTGCGCAGCGGCCAGCCTGCCTTTTCTGCTACAAGCAGCGAAAGCTTCGTGTTCATCCAGCGCCGGGTCGGGAACAGGTGGCGCCAGCCTCCATTTTGTCCGCTCAATCTATCGACCTCTGCAAGCTCTCCAGAGAGATGATAGCTGTCGTCCAATGCAGCCGGTCTGTGCTGATAGGCCATAATATCCGGGTCATTGCCAGCCGCTTCCTTTAGCGCCTTGACGCCTGGGAACGTGTCGCTGAATACAATTGCATGACCGAATTCGTGCATGATCAGCCCATGCACATCCGTCACCTTGGACAGATCGGATTGATACCATTCTTCATCGTCCACCGATGTGAATGGAATGGCATCATCATAGAAATCCAGGATCAGACTATAGGAACGGTTTAAGTTCCCTGGGACGGTCACACCGTTACGTGTATGATAATTGCCATTCGCTGCCGGAAAGCCCGTAGAATACGGCCCGTTTAGCCCTCTCATAAATACCCACATGCCTTTGTAGGGTTTGTTATTCGTCACCTGTATTTCATTTTGCCAATCATCTCCTGGCAAATGGTTTACTTCCGCATTGGCAGGAACCTCATCAAATGGCTTCAGATCAAAGAAATAGAACCAGTCCTTCACTGCCAGCTCTGCGGCTTTTTTGGTAGCCGCGTCATTGAAATAAGGCTTGATCGTATCGAATCTGTAGTCAAAATGGAGGGGGATTGTGGGTTCTTCATTATCGTCCTGATCCAGCACACGAATCGGAATAGACTGAGTGGTTGTGTGACCGTTATTTTCGGCAACGGACATAGACAATGTATAGTTCTCTATTTCACCGTTTCCTCCAATCCGGTCAGGATGAATGGCCAGCCGGAAATCCTTCTCCTCCTGTGCATTGGCAAAAGTCAGCGTTTTGCTTGCTCCTTGCGCCGACAGCGTACTTGGCAAATCCATCATCAGTCGGGATGTGCCTTGCGCTTTTAACGTAACGGTTAACGGAAAAGCGGCATTGGCAGGCGGCTTCACTTTTAGCTTCACATATGGGTTCGCCAGATACCCTTGCCAATCGACCAGATCTATACCATAGTCGTTCACCGTCCGGCTAAAGATGTCGATGACTTTTACATCCGATTCTTCCTCGGCATAAGCCTGTTGAGCCGGAAGAGCTGGTGTCAAAGCCACAATGAGAGAAGTTGCCAGTGTGATCAGCCATACTTTGGTTTTCCTTTTACGCGTGTTCATTTGATCCCTCCATCTCGTTTATTGGAATTATTTTCAAGCCATGGATAGTTATCTATAACGCCAGTGTGTTTTATAACAAAAGCAGCTCCTTGGGCGAGGCAGTCAGCACCTTGGCACCGTCATCTGTGATCAGTACATCGTCCTCAATCCGAACTCCGCCGAAGCCCGGAATATAAATGCCCGGTTCCACGGTAATGACATGTCCCGGTACAAGCACAGATTGGCTCTCACGGGACAGTCGCACCTGCTCATGAATCTCCAAGCCAAAGCCGTGGCCCAATCCGTGACCAAACTGTTCTCCATAGCCATAGGAGGCAATCACATTCCGCCCCAGACTGTCTCCCTCCCGACCGCTCATGCCAGGGCGAAGTCCTGCAATCGTCGTCATATTCGCTTCCAGCACAATAGCATACAGTTCCTCGTGCCGTTCTGATGGATTTCCAACGAATACGGTACGCGTAATATCAGACAGATAACCACGCACATTTGCGCCAAAATCCATCGTGACAAACTCGTTCTGACCAATTTCCTTGTCACTGGCCAGTCCGTGGGGCAGGGCCGAGCGTTCACCTGAAGCAACAATGAACGCAAAACCGCCTGATTCCGCGCCTGCGAGCCGGAGCTGATATTCCAGTTCCGCCGCAATCCGCCGCTCTGTAACTCCAGGCTGAATATAATTCAGCACTTCCGTAAAGGCGGCATCGGTAATACGCGCAGCTTCACGGATGGTGTGAATCTCTTCCTCGTCCTTCACGTCACGCAGCCGTTCAATTACATCCTCCGTTGGCACGTATTCCAACGATCCTAGTGCGGCTTGAAGCTGTCCTGACTGTTGAAGTGAGACATGCCGACTCTCTAGACCCAGTCTACGAACACCCAATTTACTTGTGAGGTCAGCGATGGTCTGGAAGATTTGTGCCTCATGCCGAATAACTGAATATTCTGCTGCCTGATCTGTTGCCTGCAACATATAGCGGAAATCCGTCACCAACAAAGCCTCTTCCTGCGTAACGAGCGCAATTCCGGCGGAGCCTGTAAATCCGGTCATATATCGTCGATTGGGTCCATGTGTAATAAGTAGTGCATCTATCCCTAGAGCCGGGAATTCCGAGCGTAACCGAGCCAGTCTGCCTGGAACACCCTGTAACCGTTTTGCTGAACCGTTGGGTTTATCCAAAGCTACATCAGCCTCCTTTTTAGCCTTTAATCCCTGTCAGTGTGATGCCTTCAATAAAATAGCGTTGTCCGATAAAAAATATCAGGACGATCGGAGCCAAAATCGTGCTGGATGCCGCCATCAGGTAAGGCCAATTGGTATTGTTCAATCCCCGAAAAGTCGCCAGCCCCAGCGCCAGTGTAAAATGCTTTTCGTCACTCAAATAAATAATCGGGCCCAAAAAGTCGTTCCACACATCAATAAAGGTAAATATCCCGATCACGATCAATGCAGGCGAAGATAAAGGAATAATGACGCGCCATAATACAGTTAGCGGTGTACCTCCATCCATATAAGCGGCTTCGTCCAGATCGCGCGGAATCGTCAGCATAAATTGTCGCATCAGAAAGATGTTGAACGCCCCTCCACCAAACCATGCAGGAACAATCAGCGGCAGAAATGTATTCAACCCGCCCAGTTCACGCCACATGACGAAAGTAGGTATGAGCGTCACCGCATAAGGCAGCATCATCGATCCGATCAGCAGAGAAAAAATCAGATTACGTCCAGGCCAGCGCAGGCGGGCAAAGGTAAACGCCGACACAATCGAGGTCATCATTACTCCTGCCAGCACACACACCTCAATGATGAACGTATTCAGAAAATACCTACCGAACGGTACCGAAGTCAGCGCTTCTGGGTAATTGCTCCATTGAAAAGGAGAGGGTATCCACTCTGGCGGGAATACGAAAATTTGCGATGTTCCCATCAGAGAGCTACGAATGAGCCATACAAATGGCAACAGCATTAAAACACTGCCTATCATTAAAACGATATACAGTACGATGCGACTGATTTGGAATGGTTTGGAACGGGCGGCGGTAGCAGGACTTCGGGAGCGTTCAGGCTGTGGAAGTGGATGTTGCGGTGTGTCTGAAGGTTTGACAGAAGAAGTAACCTGATTCATGAGCGTTCCCCCCCTTCATAGTGAACCCACTTTTTGGACGTGGAGAAAATCAGAACAGTTAGGACCATAATGACGAAAAATAAGATCCAGGCCAGCGCTGAGGCGTAGCCGATTTTGGTCTCCGTAAAGGCTGTACGCCACAGGTAGAACACATAGAACAGGGTTGAATTGTTAGGTCCCCCGTTTGTCATGACATACGCCTGATTGAATGCCTGAAAGGTGCTAATTAAAGACATAACCAAATTGAAGAAGATGGTTGGTGTCATCGAGGGAATCGTAATATGGAAAAATTTATGCAGTCTATTGCCGCCGTCTACCTCAGCTGCTTCATACAGATGGGTGGGAACCGACTGAAGTCCCGCCAAAAAGATAATGACCGTATTCCCGATCCCCCAGGTGCTCATCATGATGAGCGAGGGTATTGCAGTATTCTCGTCATAAATCCATTTGCTCCCCGGCAGTCCAACACTCTCCAGCAGCGAGTTCAACAGACCAAAATCTGGGTTGAACATCCACAGCCACAGCATCGTGTTGGCAATACTCGGCACAATGGTAGGTAAATAGTAAATCGTGCGGAACACCGACAAACCCTTTACCTTTTGATTTAATAGCAGTGCAATGATAAAAGCTGCCGCCAAGCCTAGAGGTACGCTGCCCAGTGCATAATACGTGGTCACGAACATGGATTGGGAAAAGGTAGTATCCTCGGTCAAAATGGTTCGGTAATTATCCAATCCAATAAAGGTCATCTGTCCACCAATCGTCCAATCGGTCAAGCTGAATACGAACGATGCCACAATCGGTCCAATCGTAAATATCATTAATCCCAGGATGGCAGGCAGCGCGAATAGCAGACCCCAGTTTCGCTCCATGCGCATCATTCCTGATTTCGGTCGCTTCATGGGCCGTTCTCCTTTCGCAGCTGTCCTGCCGCATTATTCATCCGGATACACTCCTTGAAGCAGTGGCTGAATAATGGGTTCCAGTTCATCCAGCGCCTGCTGCGGCGTCTTCTTGTTCGTCCAGATTAGATCCAGCCCTGGGGTCAGCTTGGAACCAATATCAGGCCAGTTGCGAAGAGTCGAAGTTGACGGCTTGATCGCATAATCTCTGGCATACTCAATGCCAGCCTGCTGAAATTCCGGTGGATGTGCTGCATTATTCGTCCACGACTGGATGGCCTGCTCGTCGGTATAATATTTTTCTTCGATAGGCATCCACAGACCGGACTTGAACAGATCCACCTTTTCAGGATTGTTATGGTACAAATAAAATTCGAGCGCTTCTTTCGGGTGCTTGGTGCTCTGGAAAATAACTGTGGCCCCCGCAACGATCATCGTTTTGGGCTCTTTAAGCTTCGGCAAAACGCCGATACTCCATTGCAGCTGCTTGTTGTTTGAAAAATCGAGCAGGGACCATGTTCCGTCTACCACCATAGCCACCTTTTTGGTCTGGAGCCGAATCGTATTGGACGGCATGTCCTGCTGTTGGATCAAATCAGGAGAAACATGCTCCTTGAAAACCAGATCTTGCAGCTTCTGAAACACCTCTACCGACTCAGGGCGGTTCAGAGTATACTTCTTGCCTGTTTTGTCGGTTAAACCTCCGCCATTGCTTGCTAAGAGCGGCCCCCAGGAGCTGCGGTCGTTGCCAAAGGCAAAGCCGTATTGCACAATATTTTTCGGATCAAATCCGCTGTCTCCCGGGTGCTTGCCATTCTGATCCTTGGTCAGCTTTTTGGCAATCTCCAGGAATTCATCCCATGTCCACGCTTTTTCAGGATCAGCCGGAGGAACGGGTACCCCTGCTTCTGTAAACAATTCCTTGTTGTAAAATAGCTGCATCACTTCCAACGCAGTGTAATTGCCGATAGACTTGCCAGGTTCGCTGTAAAGATAGGAGGATTTGAGCTTGTTTTTTAATTCGGGATATTCGTCATAATAGGAGGATAAATCTAGGAGTCTACCTTCACTTGCCCATTTCATCGTGAGCGAATCGCCCAGGTAGGCGATATCAGGAAGCTGATTGGCAGCCATTAAAGTGTTAATTTTCGTGGTGTAGTCACCAGGAACATGCTCGCCCTTCACCCGAATGTTCGGATGGGATGCATTAAAGCTTTGAATCATCTTTTCCATTGCCTGCTTTTCGTCATTGCTCCCCCAGTACATAAACTTGAGTTCGACCGCATTGGGATTAGCCGGTTCGCCAGCACTACCACTGCACGCCGTCAGCCCTGTCAGCATCGCCGTCATCACCAGAGCCATCCATGTCCGTAACCTTCGTTTTCGCAAATCAACCGGCCCCTTCCTGAACTGGTTTCTCCTTACAAGCCTATTATGCGCTGAGAGCCCGAAGCCGACCACCTAACGACTCCAGACTCTCTTTGTTTTGGTATGATTTTTTTAACAGCGCGTTTACAAAAATGTTTTGCGGAATTCCGTTGGCGTTAATCCGGTATGCTTTTTAAAGGCAATACTAAAGTAGTTCGTATCTGCGAAGCCCACAGCCTCCGCCACCTCTGCTACCTTACGATTCGGGTCCAACAGCAATTCCCGGGCTCGCTCGAAGCGCACACGCGTCTGGTACTCAGCGAAGCTTTCACCTGTAACCTGCTTAAAACGGGCACTCAAATACTTGGGACTCATATTCATGTACGCTGCAAGACGGTTCAATCCGCCATCCTCCTGAAGGTGCTCACGAATCCATTCCTTGGCCCGTTGGAATTTGCGCGGAATCCCCTTTTCGCGCGATTCCCGCACTTGGCGACCCACCCGGACAAAATAGCGCGATACATAATCAATCATCTCAGGTCCGTGCCGCAATCGGGACAGTTCCAATAATGGGTCCTGCTGCTGTATGGATGTTTGTCCTTCGGATGCATCGCTCTGAACAATACGCATAACGAACAGAACAAGCTGAGTGACGATCATTTTCACCTGATTGACGGGCAAGCCCGCTAATTGTCCAGACCATTCCTGCAAAATCGCATGTACAGCAGCATCATTGCCGGCACGAATTTCCGTAATCATCAGCAATTCCTTCTCCAGCAAATGACTACTGTTCGGCTCAGCCGCCTGAATGCTCTCGAAGGGGATGATCTGGCTATAGCCCACCCACCCCCGATGCTCCACAGCCTGTACTGCTTCCTCATATGCTTCAGGAAGCTGCTCCATCTGTTGTACGGGACGGCTAATCCCGATGGACATCCCCTGACTCAATCGTTCCTGCACCGCCTGACGAATCTGCCGGGCCGTCTGCTCCGCTGCCCTGCAAGATGCCGCCGCCAGCAGTACAACACGCCGATCACGGGAAACCGCCGCACCATGCGCCTTCGTCCCGGCTGCTGCCGCAGCCTCCCAAGCCAACTCGGCGAATACATGCGTGCTCTTATTGGTGGAACTCTGCGACTCGCTAGGAGCGGATGCTACCTGCTGCGAGGCCTCCTCCAGCTCACAGCACAGCACAGTATAAGGCGGTCTGCTCGTCTCGCCGAAAAATCCCAGCCCGTCCATCTCCTGAACGACCTCGGCTGCGGGGCGCCGCTGCTGGAGCAGATCCAGCAGCAAGTGCTCCCTGTACAATGGCTCCAATGAACGATGACGGTGAATAGCTTCCTCCTCGCTTCTACGCCATTGCGCAATGCGATCCTCAGCCCGTCTCAGAGCCGCTTCAAAGTCTTCGCTTGTCACTGGCTTGAGTAAATAATCAACCGCTTGAAGCGAAACGGCCTGACGAATATACGTCATGGATTCGTACCCTGTCAGGAATAACAGCGGGGTCTGCTGATCCTTTTCCCGAATGGTTTTGGCTATGTCCAGCCCACTCATATCCGGTAAATTAATATCCAGTAAAATCATGTCCGGTCGCCGCTCCGTATACAACCGTAATGCCGTTGCGCCGTCCTCCGCCATATCACTGACTTCCACTGACAGGCCACTTTCCGCCACCATCAGCCTCAGTCCCTCCCGAATATGATATTCGTCGTCCACAATCAGCAGCCGGTACATGCCATCCTCCCCTTTCTTATTCGGTTCGAATGGGTGCCAGTAAGGTAACCGAGGTGTACTGACCCAGCTCGGTTGTCACAGACAGACCATATTGGGGACCATAATGCCGAAGACGTTCATGTACATTGCGGAGTCCAAAGCCAATCGCACTCCCCCGCTCGGCATCTAGCGATTTCCGAATATCGTCCAGACGCTCGGCTCCAATACCGCCCCCATCATCGCTAACTGTTAAACGCAAAGCATCGCCTTCCCTCGCACCGGATAACATAATATAGCCGCGGTCGGTACGCCCTTTCAAACCGTGGTAAATGGCATTTTCAACGAGTGGCTGGAGAATCAGCTTGGGTACGTAAAACCCGCAAATATCCTCCTCGACTTCGCATATCCACTCGAACGAATTCCGAAACCTAAACTGCTGTACCTTTACATAGGCGCTTACATGCTCGACTTCCTGTCCCAAACTGATTTGCTCTCGACCATAACTTAGCGAAATGCGAAAGCATTTACCGAAGGCACCAATCACCTCTGCCATATCCCGCTGCCCATTCGCCAGCGCCATTCCCTTCAGTGACTCCAGTGTGTTGTACAGAAAATGCGGATTAATCTGCGCCTGAAGCGCGCGAAACTCGGCCTGTTTGCGCGACAGCAACGCTTCGTATACTTGCCCGTACAGCTCATGATTTTTTTGCATCATATGAAGAAATCGCTCCCCGATCTGCCCTACCTCATCCTTAGGGTTAAATACAACGGAAGCAGGAGCTTCAGGAGCTTGGGCTGAGGCCGTGGTGGTCACACTCCCATCCACCGCCATTAATCGGCTCAATTGAAGCAGGGGGCGACGAATTGTATCACTTAGCCGATAAGACAGCATCCAGCCCAACACCAGTGCAATCAAAAAGGTCCAGATGGTCCAGGCCCCAATTTGCCGCGCGTCCTCGAATAGTACGGACTGATCGACTTTTTGTAGGAGCGTCCATTGTCCCTCGTTTAACGGTCCGTAGGAAATCATCGTCTGGCGGCCGTTCCATGTTCTCCAGTCCTTCGTAAGCACGGGTCTATCCACAGCAGATTTGGCGATTTGTCGCAATAGCGATGGGTCCGCAATGCTCTGCTCCGGCAATCGGTATACAGGCTCGCCCTCCTGATCGAGCACCCACATCTGGGTATTGCTGTCTGTTTCATGAAAAGCAAGCCCACGAAACAGACTGGCCTTGTCGATTTCCAACAGCAAAAATCCAAGCGGCTCATAATCTCCAGTCGTTTTTCGCAGCAGCTTCCCGACGTAAATACGATCCTCCGCCATCCCGCGCCCTGATTCAAACGGCGGATGAGCCATCCACATCATAGGTTGCTCGGCGAGCAGACGGCGGTAGTACACACGTGCTTCCTTTAATGTAGGAAGGCCGCCAAAACGGACCGAAACATTCCCTTGATAGAGAGAATGCTTGAGTCCGCCATTGGCGGCATAGATGAGCGAGGACGTGATATACGGCTTGGTCTGGGTTTGCGTACGAACGACCATGCTGAGTGTTTCGTCGTTCCGCAAGTATTCATAATCATCTTCTGGCTTGGTCTCCAGTGTGGACTGCACATCAGGATTGCTGAGAATGGCGTTGGTTAGATCATTCAAATCGGAGAGTGTCGCATTAACGTAATTTTCACTCATTTGCCGGGACTGCATTGCCAGTGCTTCTGACTTCTCACCAAGAGAATGGGCCGCAATCCGGTAAAAGGTAAAGGTCAGCACTACCATCGGAATGACGGTCAGTACCAGCGTCAATACGATAAATTTCCCACGGATCGTAGGAATCCCGGCAAACTTTTGACGCCCTCTGCCCCCCATTCATTGGCCTCCCTTACACATAAGCGGGAAGCCATGTCCCGTGCGCTGCAATCAGGTCGTCACACAGAGAAACGATATCATCCATGGATAACTCAGCTGAAGTGTGCGGGTCCAGCATGGCGGCGTGATAAATATGTTCTTTTTTCCCCGTAATCGCAGCTTCAATCGTTAATAGTTGGGTGTTGATATTCGTTCGGTTCAGTGCAGCACATTGGGGCGGCAAGTCACCCACAAAGGTCGGCGTAACCCCATTACGATTCACCAGGCAGGGCACCTCCACACAGGCTTCCTTCGGCAAATTGGTAATCAAGCCTGTATTCATCACATTACCGCCAATGGCAAAAGGCTGATTGGTTTCAATTGCCTCAAATATATAAGAAGCATATTCGTTCGACCGTTCATGGCGCAGATCCTGATTGCCCAAAAGTTCTTCACGCATCGTCTCCCAGCGTTCAATCTGGCTCACGCAGCGGCGCGGATATTCATCCAAAGGAATATTGAACCGTTCAATCAGCTCTGGATATGTCCGTTTGATAAAATACGGATGATACTCTGCGTTATGCTCGGACGATTCCGTAATGTAATAGCCGAATTTCAGCATCATTTCAAAGCGCACCATATCATGATGCTTTTCCTGCTGCTTGGCGGCAGCCCGCTTTTTAATCTCAGGATACAAATCCACCCCGTCCTTGCTCACTTCGAGCAGCCATGCCATATGATTGATACCTGCAATTTTCGCCTTTACCCCTGCCTGCTCCAGTCCAAGACTTTTGAACAACTCCGGTATACACGCCTGTACGCTATGACACAGCCCTACTGTCCGGACACCGCCGTGTACGTTCATTACATTCGTCAACACAGCCATCGGATTTGTATAGTTGAGGAACAGTGCATCCGGGCATACTTCGCGCACGTCTGCTGCAAAATCGAGCATCACCGGAATCGTTCTTAAATTGCGGAAAATGCCGCCAATGCCGACCGTATCGGCAATCGTTTGGCGCAGACCGTATTTTTTAGGAATCTCAAAATCCGTAATCGTACACGGATCATAGCCGCCCACCTGAATGGCATTTACTACATAGGCTGCTCCACGTAGCGCTTCCTTGCGGTCAGTGTAGGAGCGAATCACACAGGTACTCCCTGTTGTTTTTTTCAAATTGGATAAAATATTCTCCGAATCTTTCAGCCTTACGGGGTCAATATCGAACAACGCCAGTTCAAAGCCCTGCAAAGCAGGTGTCAACATACAATCGCCAAGCACATTTTTAGCAAATACCGTACTGCCTGCACCCAGAAATGTAATCTTGCTCATACTTTGTCCCCCATTCACCTTTTTGTTCGCGGTTTTGCACCTCATATGCAAGGATACCCACCGCCACTCTCCCCTTTTCAGGAGGAAAGCGACGATGGGAAAGATTAGTCATGACTATGCGTTATTGCCGCCCTTTCAGGATACCCCCACTGATTTAGCTGGGCTGATAAGCCGAGGCGGTAAGGCAGATGTTACCGGGGATGTCGTAGTTGGCAGGGTTACTGAAGTCTCCGGGCTAACTGATGTTGCCGGTGAAGCCACGGCCCCTCCCTCAATTACGGTCACCTTGGCTATTGCCTTCAACTCCGTCCCTTCCACTTTGCCCTTCAATTCAAACGAACCTGGAGCAGCATATTGTGCAGGGTCCATATCCTCCCATTCCACAGCTACCCATTTGGTGGAGCCTTCTCCATACGTAGCTTCCACTACGCTTGGCAGTTCAGGTTTTTCACCCACATGAGTGGTTACATTCACCTCTTTTAATGCAGTAATGTTCTCAGTTGCCACCAGACTCTGTGCTGTACCAGAGGCCAGACCTGCTACCTCGTTTGCATTCAAAGCACGGCTGTAGATCCGGAAGTCATCCACCAGACCATTGAAATATGGATCAGGGTACTGGGACTTACCGATAAAATTATTTTTCGTCTGTCCCAGACTGGTTGGATTCAATGTCAGATTGGTATTGCGTCCCACTTCTTTCCCATCCACGTACAAAATACCTGTGGAACCCGAAAGCGTGACCGCAACATGCTTCCATACGCCTGTCGGCAATACAGGGGCATCAATCGTCTGTTCCTGTCCTTGCCCGTTACCCTGATTCGTAATGGCAAATAGCATCCGGTTCCCGGCTTTAGGGGTCAGGAACATATATTCATTGGTCCCGGAGCCGAAGTCAAAAATCCGCACATAATCGCTCAGGCTATTCGCTTTGACCCAACCGGATACGGTCAATTGCTGTGCCCGACTGACAATTCCCGCCGGAAGCTGCACATAGCTGTCCTTGCCGTTCAGACTGACAGCATTGCCTGTTTTACCCGCAGCCCATGCCACGGTCCCCTTAACGTTAGCATCATTGCCGCTATCTGATGAATCTACAGCAAGAGCACCGCTTGTTTCGTCAAACTTGTAAACGGCAAGCCGTTCAGGTAACGGTGCCGCCGGTTCAGCGATCACAGTTACTTTAGCCTCTCCTGATAACTGGGAATCGCTGGCTGTCAGCTTGAAGATATACGTTCCTGGCTCGGAAACATCCACCTTCGTACGTATTGATGTCTTGTTGCTGAATGTGACCTTCGCGTTCTGTGGTCCTTCAACCAGACTCCACTCGCTTGTCACTTTTCCTTGCGGAAGCCCATCATCTGTAGCCGTACCTTTCAGAATAATCTGATCTGGCAGCTTCACCTTGGAATCTTTGCCTGCATCAACGACAGGTGCTTTGTTGGGATCTGGTGTGGTTGGTGTCAGCTCTACCGTATAGGAGGATGCTGTACCAATTTCCAATTTAAGCTTATTGCTTGGTGCATACGCATTAAACTTGCCTTGCGATTGTCCCCCCACTTTAACCAGGTACGTTCCTTTCTTTAAACCATCAAATGTAACGTACGTAGAATGAGCTTGGCCCGGCGTTTGATTTTTCAACTGAAGCCATACATTATCCTTGGATGTTGCCAGCTTGGCTTCAGTATACTGATCCTTTTCCAGCTCGATATACAGCTTTTCCGTGATCAAATTGACCCGTTTGAACAAACCGTCCAGCGGCTTGATCGTATACACGTTACCGCTTTTGCTCACCTCTGCACCGTAGCCCGTCAATCCGAATATCGGATCAACCGCGATATCCGCGCTTAAGGTTTTAAGTGCACCGAACAATCCGAGGTCAGCCTCACCGCTCATGCCGCGCCAGCCGTTAAAGAGCGGGACGTTTTTACCGCCGCCGGTGCCGTTTGTTCCGTTATTGCCTTTTTCCGCTTGATACGTCCATGCGACCGCCCCGATGTTCTCAGGATCCGAGCTGATTTGCCCGGAGTTAATCGCTCCGACATTGGCAATTTTGGCAGCATAGGACAGCCGTTGTTGCTCCTCGCGATGATTGTCCTCATGATGACGAATCCAGTCATCCATCGCATATCCCGCAAGTGAAGTCGTGTACTGGAAGTTAAACCAGTTCTCCCCGGTAATCGTCACCGGATCGGTATAGTAGTACCATACAGGCATATGACCGCGTGACGCACGAGTTTTGGCATTAATTTTCCCCATCATTTCCAGGGCTTTACTTTGCTCGCCCTCTGTATCTATATTCTGCTTGGCTAACGTATATACAGCCTCTTCGCCTGTATTGTCGTAGCTATATTCAGAACCGTAAGGATACTTTGTATTTTTAAAATTGTTATACTTGCGATCCATTTTTTCCTTGAGATCATTCGCTTCATCATCGTAGCCCTCATCATGAAGGGCCTGAATAATATCCGGTGTGGTCAGCTCACCCATCAAACCTGTTTCCCAGTTGTACGCAACAGGTCCTTCATATAAAGCTTTGAAAATGTTATAGGCCCGCAGCAAATAGGTTTCCTTCGGATGCTTGTAAGTGACGAGATCCGGGTATTCCTTGGCAATCTTATACATACTGAAATACGTGTTGTATACATGCGGGTAGGCATATCCCCGGTAGGTCGGTGTATCATTTGGCTCCGGCATCAGGAAATCATGAATTAAATAGTCCTCATGATGTCCATTCATCAGATTCGTCCAGATCGCTGTCTCCAAATAATCGTCTACAGCCCGCACCTCTTTGGCGACTGGAGAGAGTGTGTTTTTCTCAGCCAGGAACTGTCCGTGGGTCAGACCCCAATCGTCCCCCCAGCCCCAATAGCCGTTGAAAATGTTGCGTTTGGATTTGGTATGCATCATCCAATCGTCAAATACCTTATCGCGCAAATCACCTGGCACGTTCCACTGGGTTTTGTCTACCATAAAGGTAGCGTGCCGTTGTAGCGCCTGATCAATCGGCTCGATGGCATAGAATTGCAAAACCGTTTTGCTGCCATTGCCGTATTCCACCGTAATGAAATTCGGGCCCAGCTTAGTAAATTTCAGTTCATAAATGTGGTGTCCTCCGGCCTTGCTATCCGTCTGCGGAATAACGGTTCCGTCTGGATAGGTCACCTTGTTGATCGTTTGCTTGGTACGCAGATCCACCTTCGCCTTTTGGTTCGTAGGCACAATCATGCCTGGTACGACCGTAGTATCCACCAAGTTTTCTTGATACAACGTATCTTTTACATCATGCTCGTCCTTCACCGCCAGAAACTTGAAGCCATAGTTTTTGCTTTGACCGGGATTCAGGATCAGGCTTGTGTTGGGTAAATATCCACGGTTGGTGGACTTGATCACATTGGAATGAATATAAAATACATTCAATCCCTCCAGCCATTTGCCTTCGTTGGCCGGATTCCAGGCCCACTTGCTGCCCGGATGCTCCTCATCTCGCCAATGATCCTGATACTCAAAACCAGCACCTGTGGTGGAATCAGGAATCAGTAGCAGCGAAGAACCAATGCCGCTCGGACGCCCAGCTGTAATATAGGAGCCGTTATTGCCGACAAAGGAATGCGTCACGACTCTCGTTTCGTAAATCGCATCACCATAGGTCCACTGCTCATTAAAAGGTAAAGGCAATCCAAAATCGCCAATCTCTAATTTTTTGCCACTCGTATTCTGTACCTGTATGTTCCACAGTACCGAACCATTCGACTCCGCTGAATAGGTTTCAATGACTTTAAAATTGCGTATGCCTTCTGCATTATTTGAGTTCTCATACGTGACCGTAACACGGTTGCCGCTGGTCGTAATCTTACGTGCGTCTGCCGACTTATTTGTCCATGCCTTCGTCCAGCTACCTTCATCCAGTCGGTACGTGAACATCAGCTCCCCTAGCCACTGATGATCTGCCGTGTTCTGCTCAGGTGTCACCGATGCGTTCATGACATATTCAGTCGGAAAAGCATCTCCTTTGATACGAATAGATGAAATTTCCCCATGCTCTCCTGTCTGGATTGTCAGCTTGTCATTAGATAGCTCATGAGCCTCTGCCGTATGCGCCCCAAACAACACAGACGCTGTGGTTAAAAACAAAAACGCCGCCAATATTCCCTTAAATTTCATCAACACGGCCTCCTTTTTGATCTCGGGGTCCTGATTTGCTTGCCAATCACCTGAAGTCTCTTCATTTCGCCGCAACCTCCTTGGAAATGTAAGCGCTACAACTCTATTGTACAAATCCTTGTCCATTGGTAAAATCAACATTTTCAACCGATTTATATAGGATTTCAACCTAATCGTATTGTGGGATGAGTTACGACGAAGGAAGTGAGCGTGCGCGTGCAGATTGTGCTTCCGCTCGCTGTTGCAACGAAATTTTTTCAAAAAATTTATATTGAGCTGCTATAGTGGGGAATAAAGTTATATATTCAATAACAATTTAGGGTAAACGCAAACCTAATTAAAAACGCCCATCCAATAATGGATGGGCGTTTTTTTTACATACTACTTTCCTGCTCCTTGATCACCTGCTCAATCCCCAACAAAATCAGCTTCAATCCGAACTCAAATGCTCTATCGGTTCCCATCAGTTCGAACAGCCCATTTTTGAACATCCGCCGGAATAGTCCTACTTCTGTCTCACTCATGGAATCCAGAAGGTGAACCATCTCTTCACCCGGAAGTGCTCCCTTGTCCTTATCCTTAAGGAGCGCGGAGACATTACGTTCATGCTGATAATCGTCCAGGACGAAGTAGGAGACATAGTTCACAAGCGTTGTAACCACTTGCATTTTCTGCTCTTGCTCAAGCGGCGCCGACTCCACGCAGAGCAGCATACGGTTGGTGAACCGGATGATGTCCGGTTCGTGGGGCAGCGTCATCATCATGAGCTGCGTGGAGCAGGGGTACCGATACAGTACACTCCGCATCGTTACCGCCAGCTCCCTCAGTTGCTCCTTCCAGTCCCCCTCGGAATGAAACTCCTCCAGAATCGTTTTCGATACCTGGTTGGCCAGACGCTGATAGAGATTCTGCTTGCTTTTGAAGTACCAATATAGAGAGGGAGCCTGAATCCCCAGCCGATCGGCCAATCGTCTCAAGCTGAATTTCTCGATACCATCCTCCCCTAGAAGCTCCCACGAAGCTTCTAAGATCTTACCTTCCGAAATCTGAGGTTGCTGCTTTTTCATCGGTTATCCGCCCTTTAATCTAACAGTGTAAGTTTATTCTTTACAGATTTATTAATTCATGATAACATCTAACACTGTAAGGTTCAATCTAACGGTGTTAGATTAGGCCAAATAAATAAAGAAAGCAGTGACTCGCATGGATGCAAAAAACCTCCATTACTTTGAAAAAGCACCGATCGCTAAAGCCGTAGCTCACTTCGCTGTACCGATGATGCTAGGTACGTCAATGAGTGTCATCTATTCCATCTTAAATGCCTATTTCCTTGGCACTCTCCACAATACCGCCATGTTAACCGCACTCGCACTAACCTTGCCGTTATTCGCGGCCATTATGGCGGTAGGAAACCTGGTTGGTATCGGCAGCGGTGCGTTTATCTCCCGATTGCTGGGAGAGAAAAAGTATGCTGATGTAAAGAATGTGTCTTCATTCGCCTTTTACAGCAGTTTAGTTCTCGGTCTTATCTTGATGGCCCTTGGTCTCCCGTTGATCGATTCACTCGTTCAGGGTCTGGGGGCTACACCTGATTCCTTCGGCTTCACGAAGGACTATGTCACGATTATGCTTATAGGTTCGCCATTCGTCGTATTATTCTTCACACTGGAGAATATCGTGCGCTCGGAGGGTGCTGCAATTACGTCGATGATCGGTATGATACTCAGTGTTGTCGTGAATATTATTCTCGATGCGCTGGTCATCTTCGTTTTCCATTGGGGCGTGATCGGCGTTGCGTCAGCTACGGTTATTTCTAATGTGGTTGCGAGTATATTCTACGCCTTCCATATGGGATATAAGAGTCAATTTTTAACCATCTCCATAAAATGGTTCAAGGCTACCAAGGATATCCTGAGCAATGTATTCAAAATCGGAGTTCCCGTGTTTATTATGAGTCTCTTCATGGGTGCAATGTCACTCGTCTTTAACCATTTTCTTGTCGAGTATGGGGATCAGGCCATAGCGGCTTACGGAATTTCCTCACGTTTATTACAATTTCCTGAGTTTATTTTGATGGGCTTATGCGAGGGTGTTGTACCATTGATTGCCTTTAGTTTTACAGCGAATAAATTACGAATGAAACAAACCATTGGATTTACAATCAAAGCGATTTTGGCCTTGGCAGTCGTGTTTGGCATCATCGTCTATCTGATTTCCGACCATCTAATTGGTTTATTTACCAATGACCCGCAATTAATTGTAATGGGCAGCTACATTCTGCATGTGACCTTCTTATCCTTGTTCATTACGGGGATGACCACGTTGTTTACGGGGATTTTCCAAGCAACGGCGCAGGGAACCGCTGCGTTTATTATGTCCGTCATACAGGGAATTACTCTGATCCCCGTGCTATACATTGCCAATCGAATGAGTGGCTTCCACGGGGTGGTCTGGTCGCTCGTCATTGCGGATGCCGTCGCGTTCCTTGTTGGAGCTATTATGCTGTATGTGCTGCGGAACAAATTGCAGCCAGAGCTGGATCATTTAGTACAGTAGAAAACATATAACATGCAAGAAGGCAGGATAAGGACATTAACCGATCCTGTCTTTTTAGATTCCGCCGCTACTTAGCGTGGTAGATAAAAAAGCCCTGAATATCAATCATCCATTTTTAATTTTTTGTAGGCTAATGGTGTCATGTTCATCGCTTTTCTGAATCTTTCTATAAAATAGCTGGTACTGTTAAATCCAACCTTATAGGCAACTTCTGTAACGTTAGATTCTGCTTGTTGCAATAAGACTAAGCTTTTTTGAATCCGATAATCCATTACATAATTCAACGGAGTTACCTTTAAAATTCGTTTGAAATATCGGCAGCACTCCGAACGACTCAATTGACCAGCTTTTGCAATATCATCTAATGTGACTTTTTCAGCATAATGCAAATAGATCCAGTTTAACATTTGTTTGATCCGTTGATTCTTTACCATTTCCACCTGGTCGTATTCTAATGGAAAGCCATTCATGACTAGGTTTTTCCAAATTAATGTTAAATACATCGTAATATCGATTTCATAGTATGGAGATTTATGTTGAATACATTGATTAATCTTCAACATGGCATCTAAAATGTTTTTCCCCCAAAGCTCGTCAGAATCTATGTATACATAAGGTAAATTTGTCGCTTGAATGTAAGGAGCTACGTAAGGTGTGTAAAGCTCTTGTGATAAAACGAAATGAGGAGAAACATTTAAACAGACATAGACGCAACCCGATTGATTCTGATCTTCCGCCATATGTAGGCAGCCACTATTTATAAATAACCCATCACCTTGTCGTACGATTCGTTTATCCTCATTTATTTGGAAGATCGCCTCCCCTTTTACAACCAGAACAAATTGAATTTCATCATGCCAATGCAGTGGTATATATCCATGTATATTTTGGTTAATCGTTGTTTCATAACATGCAACCGGTAGTACGACCGTCCGATGCTCGGTTAGTTCTTTTAGGTTTTGGCCAATTATGAAATCTTTTATTTGCAAATCATCACGACCTCAATATATTTATATTTTAACATCAAATTCAGGTATAATTTAAAATTTTTTTCACCTATTATAACACTATTATTATATTTCAAGGTGGAGAGCATTCATGGATAAATCAGCTAGAAAAACAGGATTATTTCTTGTTATCACAGGAGCTATATTTTGGGGGATCAGTGGGACCGTTGCAAAAAAACTTTTTCAACAAATCGATGTAAATTGGCTTGTAACAACACGTTTGCTCATTGCTGGTGTTTTACTCTTGGCCCTTCAATTTTTAATAAAAGACCGTACACAAATATGGGGTGTGTGGAAAAATAGAAGGACTGCTTTCCAACTCGTTGTCTACGGTTTGGTTGGTATGCTGTCAGTTCAATATACGTATATGGCATCGATCCAACGAGGTAATGCTGCTGTTGCGACACTATTACAGTATTTAGCGCCTATAATGATTATCATTTATTTAATTCTGCGAAAGCACACTGTCTTCACACGAAAGGATCTGTCAGCGATTTTGCTGGCTTTAGTGGGTTGTTTCTTCTTGTTAACAAACGGCTCCATTTCTCAGCTATCCGTTCCGACGGTCGCAATCGTTTGGGGGATCTTATCAGCAATAGCCCTGGCTTTTTATACCTTATACGCAATACCTCTTCTGAAGCAATACGATTCCCTAGTTATTGTGGGTTGGGCGATGGTCATCGGCGGTTTTGGACTAAGCTTGGTCCATCCACCTTGGCA
The DNA here is from genome assembly GCF_053006485.1 of Paenibacillus sp. JJ1683. Classification (NCBI taxonomy): domain Bacteria; kingdom Bacillati; phylum Bacillota; class Bacilli; order Caryophanales; family Paenibacillaceae; genus Paenibacillus; species Paenibacillus sp. JJ1683. Next base: position 1,160,539 of record NZ_CM129820.1, on the reverse strand, counting down.
GATAGACTTTCAAAGCTTGTCACTAGAAACCATTTTATATCTAGCGTTCGTGATCATATTCGGCACAATGATCGCATTTTGGTTCTATATAGAAAGCTTACAGAGTCTTTCACCAAAAGAAACAAGCTTTCTAAGTAGTCTGGAACCTCTAGCTGCTGTTCTAACAACTGTGTTTTGGTTAAAAGAGCCTTTTGGTTTTTTTCAATGGGTAGGTGTAATATGTATCATCGGACTGATATTGTTATTGGCATTCAATAAAAAGCCTTCTTCAAATAACCAATCAGAAGAAGATATCCCGCTCTCAGAGTAAGCTAAGCTTATGGAGAGGCATTAGGATAAAGCTGCTCCTTAATGGAGAAAACGGCAGCCGTTTTTATGGCTGCCGTTTCATTATATTTATGAATCTACTGTTTGAGGTGTTGAGCTCGTTAGATAATACATCGAACGTTAGTTTTTATTTTGAGGTGGTTGCTTAATCATAAAAGGCACATTTTCTACTCCAACCATTCGTACATACGTAAATAATTGACCTTTATGGTGAATCTCATGGTCTTTCGCCATGGATAGCCAGAAGCTCCCAGTGCCGAGAAAGTTCCTAAATTCAATCTCCTGTTCTAGCTGTTGAGCATTTAATTCCTTCAATTCTCGGATTGTTTCCTCCGTCAATTGATCGACGATGTTGCGTACATCGGCTATTGTGTGATATTCGTCTATTTTTGTCGGTGGAGTGAAGGTACCATTTTTTACGGTATCCACGAACATTTTCATAGAACTGGCTATGTGAACGATTAGGGAACCCATGGGCATCGCATTGTCCCAAGGCTTAAAGTCAATATGCTCATCAGGAATGACTTCAACCAATTCTTGCAACACCGATCTGTGCCTTAGCCATTCCTGAAGATATTGAGCTACTACAGACATGCTACCAACCTCCAAAATTTAGTAGTTTTCTAAGGTATTAATTCTATACTCGCAACCAATTCCCTTCTTCATGAAAAGGTCACAGATGAAACAGGAATAATTTATTATCCGATGGGTGTTCCATCAGGTAGTTTAATACCTGGTTTCAATAAGACCACGTCCCCCTTCTCGGGGATACCTCCAAGGACTAATACCTCTGAATTAAAGCCTGCTATCCGTCGAGGAGGAAAGTTGACTACAGCTATGATTTGTTCTCCTATAATCTCCTCCGCCATATATCTTTTTGTAATTTGTGCACTCGATTTTTTTATTCCAATCTCTTGTCCAAAATCGATTTCAAGTTTCATAGCAGGTACTTTGGCTTCTGCAAAAAACTCAGCTTTAATTATAGTTCCAACCCGAACATCGAGTTTCAAAAAATCATCAATCGTTGCCATGTAAGTATTCCCCTCATCCATTATTTTCTTAAATTTCACGATAAACCGTAGACAATTTTAATATTTTGCAACCGCAAACTTTAGCGATTTTGCCCAAAAATACATCCCCATACCGAATAAAGTCATGATTCCACCTATGAATTGAAATGCAGACATTATTTCTCCCAAGAATAAGTAGGCGAGAAGGATGGCGAGAACAGGCTCTCCAATAATACCCACTGACACCGTAGTTGCCCCCATTGACTTCAACAGCAGATTAAAAATATATTGACCAAAAATAGTTGGAATTACTGCAAGTAATAAGAAATACGTCCAATCCGACGAGTCATATTCGATCAAGGAATAATGATTCACCAAATTGTAGACTAGCAGGACACTGCCGCCAAGAAAAAAGACAATCACACTATAAAAATTTGCACTTATTTTGTGGCTTACCTTCTGCCCTGCTATCATATAAGCCGAAACCAAGATTGTTCCTAATAGGGATAACCCATCTCCGATTAATGCCCCTTTCGAAGTCCCTATGTCTCCCCAAGCTATAATGATTGAACCGATAAGAGCAGCGATCAAGCAAAAAATAGTGAATAGGTTTACTCGTTCTCTGAACATAAAGTATGAACCAATCATTACGAATAAAGGCTGCAAGGATAAGATGACCATGGAGCTCGCAACTGAGGTATGCGCCAAAGATTCCATCCAGAATAAGAAATGTAATCCGAGAAAAAGACCAGCCATGAAAACGGTACCCCAATCTTTTTTGGTCATATCTGAGGTGCGGAGCATTTTCCAGGGTACAAAAGGAAGCATTAATATGACTGACATATACAATCTATACATTCCAGCCACGGAGGTTGGAGTATGTGAAGATTTTATCATGATGGAAGAGACGGAAACCGACAAAATACTGATGAACAGTAAAAAATACGGATTCAAAGATAGCGATGTTTTATTTATTTTCATAATGACCCTCTCAGATGTTTTTGACCCATTGTCTGTGCACAGAACAATTGAATAATAAACTGAACTGAGTATAATAATATCACCGCTTTTATTTATTTTGTGTAAGTATATCTTTCATTTATATAGGAATATCGTCATAAGAAAGGAATCTTTCTTCAATGGAAAAACAACTGCACGAGACCATTCTCTATCCCGATGTTTCATTTCCATACATCATGTACACCCATTCGGTTCATGAAAGTATTCCTAAAGGTAGAGGATTTAACGATCTACATTGGCATGAAGAACTACAGATCACTTTGGTTACTAAGGGAAAACTTGTTATACAAGTGAATGGGGTTGATCATGAATTAGACACAGGCCAGGCCATTTTAATTAATAAAGGTGTTCTTCACGTGACTACCCAGCTTTCACACAACGGTCAATATGTCAGCTTTAATTTCCCGGAGAAGCTGCTGGGCTTTTATGCAGATAGCGCGATGGAAAAAAATTATGTACTGCCTTATACAAATTCCTCCTTAATGTCACTAATAATTAAGGGAGATGCTGAATGGCAAATTCAAATACTACAAATGCTGTGGGATATGAAACAGAAGTTTGATATGAAAAAAAGTTGGGGATGGGAATATGAAGTAGCCATCAAAACAGCACAATTATGGTTCATCTTAATATCTAATATTTCGCTTTCTTCTGAGGAAGCACCTAAATACGTGAAAATACAACAGGAAAGACTTCAATTGATGCTTACCTTTATCCATCAAAACTACTTCAACAACATAACCCTGCAAGAAATTGCCGATATAGCACATTTAAGTGTTTCAGAGTGCACTCGTAGTTTTAAGCGAACTATTCATATGACACCTTACGACTACTTGATTAAATACCGCATCAAGAAAAGCAGTGAATTACTAACCTCAACACAATATACTATCACTGAAATAGCCCACAGAGCGGGCTTCAATCACGTAAATCACTTCATTCAGTCGTTTAAAAAACATTATAATAAAACACCTAAAGAATTCCGCAAATTAAGAAATGAATTCATGAATTAAGAAATGAACTAGCCAGTGTCAGCTTTTATTGCAACCTAACAACTGCAAAAAAGGGAGATGGCGCTTTGCCATCTCCCTTTCTCTTATTCCTACTCACACTTCCTGCTTAAAAACATATTACATACCAGGTGGTCGGTGAGCGGAGCGGGCAGAATTGTTCTGAAGAAGCGGAGCGTTCGCCTTTGCAACGGGGTTTTAACCTTACCAGGTGTCATATTAATGAAAAAATCCCGTTGCAACAGCGATCGGAAGAACAATCTGCACGCGCAGCGCCTCCCCTGGAAAGAACTATGTTTTTAAGCCTCCACCCGATTCAAAAACACCTTTGTCCGCTCCAACTGCGGATTGCCAAAAATCTGCTCCGGTGTACCAGATTCCGCAATTTCTCCGTTGTCCATAAAAATGACGCGATCCGCCACATCCCTCGCGAAATTCATTTCGTGCGTCACGATGACCATCGTCATGTGCTCCTCAGCCAGCTTTTTGATCACTCGCAGCACCTCGCCTGTCAGCTCGGGATCAAGGGCCGAGGTTGGCTCGTCAAACAGCAAAATATCAGGGTTCATCATCATTGCCCGGGCAATCGCTACACGCTGCTTCTGTCCCCCCGATAATCGGGACGGATACGCATCCGCTTTATCCGCCAAGCCGACTTTAGCCAGCAACTCGGCGCTCTGGCGTCGCAGCTCAGCCTTGCTCACCTTTTTCACCAGCTTTGGAGCCAGTTCCAGATTATCCTGCACCGTCAAATGAGGGAACAGATTAAAATGCTGAAACACCATGCCCATTCCGGTAGTAATGCTCTTAATATCACCTGCCGGAGCATAGTGACCATTTTCCACCAGTGCTTTATCATGGATGCGAATCGTCCCACCCGTCACATCTTCCAGGTGTACCAAACTACGGAGCATGGTACTTTTCCCTGAGCCTGAAGGACCGATGACAGCTACAACCTCGCCCGCCTTAACATTAAAGCTCACTCTTTTCAGAACGTCGAGTTGGCCGAACGATTTTTTCAAATCGGTTACTTCTATTGCGTTTGTGTTCATATCCGACATTCCTTTTACTCAAATTTAAAGCGTTTTTCCAGCGCTCTGAAGAATATGGTAAGCACCAAAGCCATCAACAAATAAATAACGGCCGCTACAACATAAGGCACAATCGTAAAATCGCGGTTTACAGCTGTATTGGCAAAATGCAAAAGTTCCGGTACCGCTACCGCATACAGCAAAGCTGTATCCTTCACCAGGGTCGTCGCCTCATTGGTTACCGCAGGCAAAGCAATCCGTACCATTTGCGGCACAATGACTCTAATCAGCGTTTGCGACTTGCTTAAGCCCAGCACTTGCGAAGCTTCGTATTGCCCTCTATCAATCGACAACATTCCGCCTCTAAAAATTTCTGCAAAATAAGCCGCATAATTCAGTACAAATGCCAGTACCGCAGCCGTTGTACGGTCCAGTACCAGGTACTCGCCAATGACAGGCAACATTGGCAGACCAAAACAAAAGAACAATAATTGCAGCAAAAGCGGCGTGCCTCTTATAACATAAATGTACGTGTGCATCAGCCAGGCAATAGGTTTAAACCGACTTTTGGCCAGCAGTGTAACGATAAACCCCAGCGGAATAGACAAGATGAGGGTAATGAAAAATAAAATAACCGTCATCTGTGCCCCTTCAAGCATAGGCTTCATAATTCGTAAAATATATTCCATACTCATAACCTTCGACTCCTAAACCCTTAATTCATTACATTACATATTAATTTAATACTTTATCTTCACCGAACCATTTTTTTGAAATCTCAGCCGCTTTTCCGTTCTTGTGCAGCTCATCCAAAGCAGATTGCAGTTGCTTCAACAGCTCTTCGTTCCCTTTTTTCACGCCGATGCCGTATTCCTCAGGAGCCAGTGATTCATCAAGCAGCTTATACGTCCCTTGTTCCTTGGACATATAATACTTGGCAACAACCTCATCAATGACAACTGCATCCAGGCGACCAGTTTTCAAGTCTGTCAAAGCGAGAACGTTGTCCGGGTACTCGGACACTGACTTCAATTTACTTTTAATCGGATTCGCATCCAATGCATCGGCTGCTGAGGACAACGTCTGGAGTCCCACCGTTTTGCCCGCCAGATCAGCCAGCTTGGAAAGACTGGAGGTAGCTGGAACAACAATGACCTGACTATTTTTCAAATATGGCTTCGTGAACAGTACTTTTTCCTTACGCTCATCTGTAATGGTGTATCCATTCCAAATGAGATCAATACGTCCACTGTTCAGCTCGGATTCTTTGGCAGACCAGTCAATCGGCTGGAATTCCACTTGCTTGCCCATTTGTTCCCCTGCCGCCTTCGCATAATCAATATCAAAACCGGTCAGCTCATTATTTTCATCTCTAAAGCCCATCGGCGCGAATTTATCATCAATTCCAATAATCAACTTGCTGCTATCCTTAGCGCCGGAACATCCGGCCAACACGATCATAATCAACCCAATCATCATCGTAAACATGGCTGCTTTTCTCATCTTATTCCCCTCCAACAATGGTGACCCCCGTATTCAAAAACAGGTGGCAAACGCTTTAGTTCGTTAACACGTTATCAGAGTATCATCATAACATACCGCAGGATACTCGTCGAGAGGAATCAGCGGAATCTTAGCCTTATAAACATGGAAAACTTGTGACGAAAATTTGACCTGTGTTCTATAATGTAAAACCTTACCTTGACATGTTACCTTATCCGTTTTATCATTTCCTAGTATTCTTATATACTTTTATTTATTTCGAAGATTCAGCAGCAATAGAATGTAAATCAGCTTGATAGACAGGAGAAATAAAGTCCCATGTACATTTTAAAACGTCTTTTCACGATGCTCATTACGTTATGGATTATCGTCACTTTAACGTTTATTATCATGCACATCATTCCGGGAGATCCATTCTCGAACGATTCCAAGACGATTCCGGAGGCCGTATTGCAAAACATGCGTGCTAGGTACAATCTGGACAAGCCGCTCGCTGTGCAGTATGTGTTGTATCTCAAAAATCTCCTCGTGCTGGATATGGGGCCGTCTATTCAATCGAAAACGACTGACGTAAATATGCTTATCGCCAGAGGCTTTCCACCTTCTGCACTGCTGGGTATTCAATCCATCGTGGTTGCGATTATAGCCGGTATTGCGCTTGGAACATTGGCTGCTTTACACCATAATCGACCACTGGATTATATTTCGATGTTTATCGCCATTGTGGGTATTTCCATACCCAGCTTCATATTGGCACCACTGTTAATCAAGTATGTTGCCGTCAAATGGCATCTGCTTCCGGTCGCCTCATGGGGAACCTGGCAGCATACGGTGCTTCCATCGCTAGCTCTCGCTGTTTCACCTCTTGCTGTTATCGCCCGTTTTATGCGGACAAGTATGCTGGAAGTCATGCATGAGGAATACATACGCACCGCCAAAGCGAAAGGATTGTCCTCTTGGGCAGTAGTCATTCGTCACGGACTACGCAATGCATTGATTCCGGTGCTGTCCTTTATCGGACCGCTATTCGCTTCCGTGATTACAGGTACCTTTGTCGTCGAAAAAATATTCGCCATTCCCGGCATCGGTAAATATTTTGTAGACAGTATCTTTAACCGGGATTATCCAGTCATTATGGGTACGACCATTTTCTACAGTGCCATTCTGGTCGTCACCTTATTTTTAATTGATATTTCCTATCGCCTTGTCGATCCACGAATCAAATTAGTCAGCAAAGGAGATTAACATGAAAGCAGCACCTACTGTCGAAAAGGACAGCCTTTTTAGTCTTGTAGACCGCAGCCAGATGCCCACCCCCACGTTGACCAGACCCCAAGAGTCACCCTGGCGGGATCGGCTTCGCAGACTTTTTAACAACAAGCTTGCTCTGTTGGGGCTTTCCCTACTTATCATTATTATTGTGCTGGCGATTGTCGGACCTTCCATGGTTCCTTATGCTCCGAGTGACCAGTCCCTTTTGAAGACGAATCTCTCTCCTTCGAAAGAGCATTGGTTTGGCACGGATGATCTGGGCAGGGACGTATGGGCACGGACATGGGCCGGAGCTAGAATTTCACTTATGATTGGTTTTGCTGCTGCTGCCATTGATTTAGTGCTTGGCATTCTCGTCGGCTGTGTAGCTGGTTATTGTGCAGGCCATGGTAAAATGGGCGACCGAATCGACAATGTCCTGATGCGAATTATTGAGATTTTGTACAGCATTCCTTATCTGCTGGTCATCATTCTGCTGCTCGTCATTATGAAGCCCGGCCTGCTCACGATGATTATTGCTTTATCTATTACTGGATGGGTCGGCATGGCCCGGGTAGTACGTGGGCAAATCCTACAGCTTAAGCAGCAGGAATATGTACTGGCAGCCCGCAGCTTGGGGACATCTCATTCACGCATCATTTTCAGGCATCTACTGCCGAATGCAGCAGCAATCATTATCGTAAATTTGACGTTTACTATTCCGTCGGCTATTTTTGCCGAATCGTTCCTGAGTTTTCTCGGTCTGGGGATTCAGTCTCCTTCAGCCAGCTGGGGGACGATGGCCAACGATTCGCTCGGCGTTATTTTAAGTGGCCAATGGTGGCGCCTATTTTTCCCCGGGTTGATGATATCGCTCACCATGCTGGCGTTCAATACACTTGGAGACGGGCTTCAGGATGCACTTGACCCGCGTTCACAGCATTAACAACGCAGATATCCAAATTGGACAAGGAGGGGTGTCATCATGATCCGCAGCTTCTCGCCTAACCGCAGAAAAAACGGCAGCTCCTTTATGGAAGTGCGCACACGCGGCATACCTGCCGGAAAGGAGGATGAATAAATCCCGGCTGATCGTTTCGCTCTCTATAATATTGCTGATTTGAAATCGTTTTGAGATTTATACACAACGTTCAAATAACTAACCATAATAATGGAGGAAAACCACGATGAAAAAAATGCATTGGATGACGATCATCTTACTTTTAGCCGTAACGGCTTTGGCAGGATGCTCTGGCACTGGGGATAAGACAGCAAGCAATGACTCGTCCGCTGCGTCTCCAGCAGATGTTCCGCAAGAAATTACAGCCAATCTGGCAGGTGGCGAGCCTTATACACTGGACCCTGCTTTCGCATCAGATACAACGTCCTATTTTGTCATTGATAACTTGTACGAAGGGCTGTATACATACGACAAAGCCGGTAAAATCGTAGAAGGTGCTGCCAGCAAAGTAGATGTGTCTCCTGACGGCAAAACATACACCTTTACCATTCGTGACGGTGCAAAATGGTCGAATGGTGACCCGCTGACAGCTAAGGATTTTGAATACTCCTGGAAACGGGTACTGAATCCGAAAACGGCTGCTTATGATCCTTCTGCCCTCTACTACATCAAAGGTGCCGAAGCGTACAACACAGGCAAAGGTAAAATTGAAGACGTAGGAGTTACGGCTAAAGATGATAAAACGCTTGTCGTTGAGCTAAAATCACCGCTGAGCTTCTTCCCTACGATTGCTGTGGGTCACGCCTATTTACCTGTGAACCAAGCTGTTGTGGAGAAAAGCGACAAATGGGCAGCAGAAGCTAACACGATTGTCGGCAACGGCGCGTATGTAGCCAAGGAATGGAAACATAACGAGCAAATTACGCTGACGAAAAACGATCAATACTGGAACAAAGATGCCATTACGATGGCAACGATTAACTTCAAAATGGTGCAAGACTCCACAACCTATTATCAAATGTACAAAACAGGTGATTTGGATCTGATCCTGAGCCTTCCAGTGGATACATTGGATCAGGAAAAGAGCAGCAAGGAATTCCTGTCGCACCCATCTTTCAGTGTGTACACGTATTCTTTCAACGTAAAACAAAAGCCGTTTGACAATAAAAAAATCAGACAGGCCATTGCCTACGCCATTGACCGTGAAGCACTGGCTACCAACGTAACCAAAGGTGGCGAAACTCCGGCATACGGTTATGTTCCATACGGAACAACAACACCATCTGGTAAGGACTTCCGTGATGAAGCGCCGAAAAAATACTATGAGTTTGATGCAACAAAAGCAAAACAATTGCTGGCTGAAGGACTGAAAGAAGAAGGTTTGACCAAGCTGCCTCCGATCACCTTCAAGTACAACACGTCGGACAAGCATAAAAAAGTAGCTGAAGCTATTCAGGAAATGCTGAAAACGAATCTGGGCGTTGAAGTGACGCTGGAGAATCAGGAATGGAAAACATACATTGATACCTTTAAACAAAAGAACTTCCAGATTGCCCGTATGGGCTGGGAAGGAAACTTCCTTGATCCACTTGGCGTATTGGGACACTATACTTCCAAAAATTCGAACAACTTTACCAACTGGAGCAACCCGGAGTATGACAAACTGATCGAATCCTCAACCTTTGAGCTTGATCCGGCTAAACGCTTTGAACAGCTTCATCAGGCGGAAGATGTATTGATGGAAGATTTGCCGATTATACCGATCCAGTTCTCTGCGGACACTGCATTAATTAGTCCTAAAATTCAAGGCATCGTATTCGATGCTCGTTCGAATCCAGATCTCCGTTTTGCAAAACGGGTCGTAAAATAATGATTTTACGTTTTGGGATCACTGCCCTGATTATCGGTACCTTAGGATTTCTATACGCCGCCCCCCATCTCGTGTACGGTCGTGAAAACCTGGCTACTGCAAATCTACTATTTCTGTTAGGATTGCTAGGCTTGGTAATCGGTGCAATCTTCCATGTCCTGCAAAGTGGCTTTCTCACCCTCTTTCTGCGGGGATTTGCCGACATCGGGCAGTTGTTCATTCGTCAATCCAAGGCATTGCAGGAGGAAAATGAACGTTTGCGTTCCGATGAATCTCTGTCAGCCTGGAAAACATCCATGTTCCGCCACCTCAAGGTATATACTTCGGGGTGCGGAACGGGACTTATATTTTGCTCGATAGTATTAATGGGGATGAGTTAGGGGGATGAGGAGCTTTCTTGCGGTTGGTGGGCGCTGCGCGTGCAGATTGTTCTTCCAAACGCTTCGCTTCACCAGAACAATTCTGCCCGCTCCACTGGCAACCGCCAATAGAGCTTCTACATGTTTTAGAGTAGGTGTAGGAGTGAATTAGACCAAGAGTAAATCACTTGTCCTGCCGCTTTGTAACTGATCTACAAAAAAAGAGAGAGTTCCGTGGATTTTATTCATGGGACTCTCTCTTTTTTTATTTTAATAAATGCGCTTTTCCTTTGCTTCTTGCAGCCATGACGGGAACTCGTCTAATCTACCATCTGCGTCGTCGCTCGTCGCCACTTAGAGGAAAGTCGCTCAATTCTCCGAGTTGGTCATGTGCAGCCTTATAAATGCGGAGGATCGCTTGCACCTTGTTAAAATCATTGTCTTCCGGACCGAATCCTTCCATATACATCCTTTGGATAATGTTTTGGAAAAAATCCATACGCTCGCGGATGGAATCCTGTTCGATTTGCAGCACATCTTCAAAGCTGTGTGACTCAGCAAATTCAGACAGCTCATCAAAATCCTGTTCCTGATATCGCTCTCCCCGAGTTTCGGGATTGAGATCAATAGAGGTACGAAGGGTTGACAATAAAATATTTTCACGTGCCAGCATGACATGAAAATCTTTGTTCTTAAACAGATCCGTAACGATCAGACGGCACATTTCCTTGTTTTGCAGCAGAATCCCATCAAAGGGATGTAGCGTCCACACACCGTAGTTAAAAAATAAATTAAAATTGAAGCTGCTGCTCCCATACTGATATACAATGTTGATTTTCGATTCATCGATGATTTCAAATGAAAATTCCAGCATGCATTCTCCTTTGGGATTCCAATATTTAACTCTATCCTATCAGAAAATGCATGATTTTCAATAAAAAATTTTATTTCACAGTTTCATTTAACTCCACAATAGAGTCTGCTTTTTCACTACTGGCAGCCACGAGTAAAAAGACAATCACACACCCCAAAATAAAGGACATCATACGCTCATTCTCTCCTTTGTCATTTCACTTTTTAAGAGTTTATGCACGAGAATGCTATATATGTTCATCATGTCCTTTATGCTCCGCTGCCAAACCAAAGAAAGACGCCTTTTGGAATCACCCTGGCGTCTTTTTTCATAGATTATTTTGTTTATTGAGTATTAGTTATCAGTTCAAAAACGAACTTAGCCCCTCAGAAGAATGGTTGTCCTTCAGTGGTTTGGATTGTTCTTTCCCTTCGATGCCCAAACGCTGGCTAAGATTGGCATTGATTGCTGTCATTTTACTTGTATAATCGTGGCAACTTTCAATAATTCGACGGTTCGATTTTTCAGACAGATCCAAAGCAGATACCAAATCACCAATCGCCTGATTCACAGCCTCCAATGACATAGAAGGCTTGCTAAGCAGATCCGTTGTTCTCTCGGTCGTCGTTTTGAGAAGCTTCGCATTTTCCTTGAATTGATCCTCAATCGTACGGTTAGTCGCATCAACGGCTGAAATAATTTTATCTTGGTCCGCCAGTGCCATCGCGATCATAGCCGATACGGTGATCAGATTCGATGTTTTATCAATCGCATTATTAACAGAATCAATCAGTTTATCATTGTTATCATTAATAATATCCGTTGCTGCAATCGCCTGATTGTATAACAAAATCATTTCAGTCATCGACTGTGTGCGAGTAACCACTTTGCGCAATCCCCGCTCCAGATGAGGCTTACGATTTTCATTTTCCGGCTTGGCAATCTCGGTTTCGAACAGCTCTTTCAAGCGATTACCAAAGGCAATTTTCGTCTGTAAATTGTAGATTTCTTCAATGGAAGCCTTCTTCAACTGTCTCATGCTGACGATATTCTCTTCCAGATTATCCTTGCCATCTCTCAAGGCAGTAATGATTTTCTCGATGTTCGTCTTCACCGACTGATACTTGTAGATATAGTTTTTCAACGGGCTTTTACGCAGGAGCTTGCCAAAAAAACCTACATCTTTACTCTGCTGGAGCGTTTCGCATTCATCCCGGAGTTTTAAGATCATATTTGAAACCTCAGCCCGATCACCGGACATGAGGTCGTTTACCGGACGATCCAACATTTTAAGGGTTTGTCCCGCCCGTTCCTGCGTTTTAACCCCCAGCTTGCCAATGTCATCCATTAAGGTATCCAGACTCATAACATCGCTTTGCGATACCTTTTGAATCAGCTGTGAAGCCTCCTCAGTCACCTTTTGTTCATCTTCTTTTTTCAATTCAGCCCATGGGGTCGCCATCATGCTAACCTCCTATTCTGAAAACAACTGTTGCTGAAAGCTAATAGTGTTTTTCAGAGCAGCTATGCTGCTGATTTTGTATTCTATTAAAATAACCTACAATTCGGAGCTGCTGTACCGCTGGTGAATAAGCTCTGCTTTGCTCTGTAATTCCATCAGGTCCTTATGCTCCACCGTGGATACAATTACAGATATTTTGCTATCTACATCTCGCAATCCGTTTAGTAGCGTCCTGCGGTTGGTCCGTTTCGCGTCGCCACTGAGACGAAGAAACGGGTTAATCAGTCCATTCAAGTCCTTCAAAATCAATCTCCGAACCGTGTGATTCACTTCACTATTGTTCAATTCATGCAAAAGCGGGATGACCCGCTGCAAACGTGCAAATAGAGCCAGCGCCTTCTCGACAATCTCGTTATCAAGCGCATCTTTCTGCCCCTCGGAGATCACCATATCCTCCAGTACTTCCAAATACTCCATGACCTGAGCAAATTCACTGCTCACCTGATCCGGCAAACGTGCTTGTCCTGTTATAGACTCTCGCGGTGCGGCGATTTCCTTTTTATGTTGCTGTGCCTGATCAGCCTGCTCCTGCATCACCGGAATCACGGAACCGGTCAGATTAGGACGAGGATGGCGAACAGCCATGACAGCACTGTATCCTCCGATACAAATGATCGGGATTGCCAGACACACAAACAACGGCAACCAATAACTTAGTAAAAGCGCAATCAGGTAGCTGACCACAGCAATCGTGGCACCCCACATTTTAGAAGTCATAGCTTATACCTCCTGACGTAAACCCTTACCATATTGTAGAAAACAATATTTGCCTATGTCAATGTAAGGATTTGCGTATCGTGATTGGCTGCTCGATGTGACTGGCTAGAATGTCGTATTGCGGGTGTAGTGAACCGATTTCATAACCCAAAGCCGATTTCACCGCCAGGTAAGGAAAATTGATACCAGACAAGCACGATACATGAAGTCCTCCAGACATCCGCGGATTGATCTCTAGCAACTTGGCCTGCTCGCCGTTATATTTCACTTGAATGTTATAATTGTACGGAATGTGATACGCCTCAGCGACCTTCTCTGCCACCTTCAACAGCTCAGGATGCTGCTCCAGCAGCCGTAATCGTCCTCCTGCCTTCCTACGCGGAACAGCTGCTAACAATTTTCCGTTTCGGTCAGCCAAGCAGTCGATACTGTATTCGTATCCCTCCAGCAGTTCCATCACCATCAAATTGGGAAACGTCTCTGTGGAAGACAATACGCGATAGGCCTCCTCGAACGAAATATGATTCAGTGCATGGCCGAACAGTTCCTCCAGCGGATCACGTTCATTATCAATGATACGAAAGCCCATTCCACCTTCTGCATTACATGGCTTGAAACACACCTTGTGCCCAAGCGCTATTAATGACTCGTAAGCCTGTTTAAACTGCTCGGCATTACTGGCAATGGCATAATCGGGAATGGCGACAATATCCTTTTGACGAATAGATTCATAAAAAAGATCCTTCTCCATCAATTGCTCCAGCAGTTCGGTATCCCGGCACACCATTACTTCTGTACCAATATCGTCGAACAAATAAAGATGCTTGCTAATATCGAGCATATTCCACCGCGGAATAAAGATATCAATTTCATGGCGTCTGCAAAAATCAGCACAAAACTGTGCATACTCCACACCGCTCGTGCGCGGCTCTACTTCAGCTACATCACTGGCCTGCAGTGCCATGTGCTGCGGATCAGAGTGTGTGGCATAGATCTCGAACGGAATACCGTCCTCATTGTTACGAATAGCATTCATATAATGATACACCACCGAAAACCAGCGGTTAAAATACACTTTGACCTTCTTCACAGCGCCACGTCCCCTATTAGTTTAATCATGAAGTACGAGCCGCTGACACGCTCCCGTGCACTTCATAGACATATTCCATAATTTCATTTGCTGCATAAACCCCCGACACTTCCGTAAATCGGTAATTGACCTCTAGCTTATCCCGCTGCTGTTCCCGATACAATTCACCATGACGCGGGGCAATCGCATAGTCGGCATAATCCAGCAGACAACGGTCCAGTAAAGAGTCACCGGATGCAACTACAGCTCCCCCATTGGTGAGGTTACGGATATGCGCCACGGCTGCCTGTTTATTCACGGCCGCAGGCACCAGATATACTTTGCGCCCTTGAATGGATACCTCCCAGCCCATTTCATGCATCATCCGCGCCTTCTCCAGCACCTGTTCCAGCGGCATCCGATCCCGTTCAATTACAAAAGCATAAAATAGTTCATCGCAAAAACGCTCGTTTATGACCCAGTCTTCATGAAGAACCTGTCCGAACACCTGACGTGCCTCTTCCGCATGAGCACCATCGCGGCGTACTTGTTCGTGAATACGTCGATTCCACTCTCGGTCCACCTCGCCTCCGACAATGATGTTTCCGCCATTACTCGTCACGGCATATGCGGGAACCAGCTCCGTCTGAAACACGGTGATTCGTCTATACTGTTCCATGGTCCGAGTCGTCACAGGCATAAACATGACATCTGCCGGTAGTGTCTTGAGCCATTGCAAAGCTTGTACAGAAATAAAGGCCGACGTCGCCCCATCGATCTGTTCCGCAGGCAACAGACCAGGGGACTCCAGCGGCACGCCAAGCGAGCGTTTGGAGTAAATCAGCGTCTGATCCAGGTCACTGGCGTAGATCATTCTTGTCCCCCCTTGAGCGGCTTGATGATTCCGCAACAGGAATAGGTCAATCCTTCAAATACCTCAACAGGCACTCCACGATCCTTGGCCAGCAGCATAATATGCTGAAGATTCGGATTATTTTCACGGTCAATCAGAATTTTCCATGGCACCCTGCGGAGCAGTACGCGAGTCGTCTCCCCCACTCCCGGCTTGACCAGATTAATATCCCGAATCCCAAATGCCTGCTGAATCGCCTCAATATCCCGTAAGCCCTGCCACGTCACGACAGGCGGATTCAATGTCATCTGTTCCGCATAGGCAGCCGCCGTTTTAGCCACGGCTTGAAAATAACCGGACACCGTATCCACAAACGTATTGGATTGATCCACCGACCGCCAGGATTCATAAAATTTAGCCCCATGAAAGTCGTCCGGACCTATCAGATCATCGCGTAATACCGTCCGGCTCATCAGACCTGATACGGTTGAATTCAGACAAGCGCTCGGGATCAAATAATCTTCTCGTGTACCAAAGGTCTCCGAGCAGCTACCCGGATCGGCCAGCACCGCCAGATCATCATTTAGGCGCAGTCCGTAATCTGCATTCATCTCACGGCAGGCCTCGATCAACACCTGACGAATGGCGCCTTTCCCCGTCCAGCCATCGACAAACTGAAGTTCAATCCCCAGCCCATGCTGCTGTAGAATGTACAAAATAGCATTCCGGTCAATGCCTTTGCCACGAATAATAGAAATACTGTAATGCGGCAAGGATACGCCATACTTCCAGTCAATATAACGCTTGATCAGGATACCAATAGGCGTCCCTGCTCTGGCAAGAGAAACAATCGCCGTGTTCAATCCTCTTTTTCTCACAATCATCTCAGCCACAGAAGCTGCCGCTAATGCAACCTTTTCGGCAGATTGGGCAAGCGTTTCGTGAAACAATCCAATATACTCTGCTGTGGGCTGGTATTCCACTGGCAGCATTTCTGAATAATGGACGCCTGACTGTATCGCTTCTTCCCGATCCTCCGTCCCTTTTTCCAACGCAACCCGGCTCAAATCCTTTAATAAAAAAGTGACATCCGAGGCAGGATAACTGCCTAGCGGTACGGGCGGATGAATGTTCTTCTGCTGTATTTGCTCCATAAGTGCTTGCTTCATATCCGCGCTCCTTTACTCTCCTGCCTAGTTAAACCATTAAAATAAACGACATGCACTTTATCACAGCCCAGACCGCTCAATGCCTCCAACATGGGCTTCATTCGCTCTGGGTCCGACTCTCTTTCCAGCAAAACGAATATTTCGTCATACTGACCTGGCTCTACATTATAAATAAAATTGCGTACCGTACTGTCCTCAGGTGAGGGATAGGTCACACCACTTGCGACGCCATACCCTTCTTCTCTATGGGGATACACCGGGCTGCGTGTGGTGGACTGATAATATACGTTCGGGCCTAACTCCGCTGCAATCCGCATTGGAATGTACATGAATTCCCCCGTACCCATTACCAGTGTTCGTTGTCCTGAACGAAGTTGGTTCAGTCGTTCAGCTGTGTACGCGATTTCTGCATCCAGCGCTGGATTGTCGGCGGATTGTAGACCAAAACGGCCTGTATATTTAAGATAAGGAGCTGTATTGGCGTACCCGTCGGTAGATATGGAGGTATGTGATATCCGCTCAAAAGCGGAAGCATCCTCTTCAAAACAGCGGTCAATTGTTCCAGACAAATCTTTATTAACCTCTGCGGTGCTAGTGGCTGCATGCTCTGCGTTCCCGGTCTGTCCGGCATATTCTGCGTGATCCAGTATCGGTGTTCCCTGTATTTCTATCTTTCCTTTGAGCAAACTTAGAGGCGTAATCCTAATATCTAGCTCTGCTTCCAGATCAGCAAAAGCTCGCTCGTCGCTGTCTGTCCGCCAGTCCAATAACGAAGCTATCACATACTGTTTGCGCGGAAAATGTTCCTGAATATCCCGTATAATATTAAGCGTTGTTTTTCCCGTCGTAATCTCATCATCTACCAGCACAATGGGTCCATCTCCGGCAAAAGCATCCTCATTCAGTGCATAACAACGATGATCAACAGCATGTGAATGCTCTTCTTCAAACCGAATAATAGGCCGAAGGCCCGGAATATCCTCGCGTGTCGTATGAATATACGTGGCACCGCCATCAAACAACCGATACATGCTGTGTCCCAGTGCTGTAGCGGTCTCGGCAAAACCAACAAATTTAATCGGTTCTGGAAAAGAAAAAGCCAAACGCTCATCCATCAGCTTTTGATAGGCCTCTTTTGCATAATTCGGGTCAAGGAGTCCTCTCACGGCCTCTCCAATCAGTTTATCCATCTGTTGTCCTGACTGTGGGACAAGCTCTTTATATAGGAGGATCGCCAGTGCCGCCCCACTTAACAGAGAGGTGTATGGTTTTACCGGAATATGCTTGCCCAGCACCTTGCTGACAAACAAAAACGAACGCTTTTTATTGACCCGTGCCGCCATTGCAAACAGCTTGTCCACAGGAAGACGGAATGGATTATGAGTCTCCGTAATTTTAACGCTGAACTGCTCCAGAATTGGCAGCAGATGTGTTTTCGTGGTTGGGTAAGAGACTGACAAAATGTTGTTGTTCATGTAACACCCCGTATACTTTAGATCTATTTATAATACGATAAGCCCAATTCAAATGAGGCTTAATTTCATTCATTTTGTTGGCATAGGTGCTCTTGAATACACCTAGGCTACCGTCGTTACGTTCAACAATTTCAAGTGCATCCATATACTCTTCATGGGTCACCGCATACATGGCCTGTACCGGCTTAATGTGGGACGGATGAATGATCGTTTTGCCAATAATCCCATTCTCTTTATCCATCATGACTTCGCGAATCAGTCCGTCCACTGCATCTGAGATGAAGTCCATTCGCAAGTAGCGTCCCGGCTTCCCAAATGCGTCTTCGAAGGGCGATACTCTTAATTGAGGTTTAAAGATACGTTCTCGGTGAGAGAAATACTCCCATACAGGACCGGAAACGACATAGTCCGAGTCCACGCGTCCGAACAAGTTAATAATATCTGCGATGCAATCCCGAATGACGGCAATTTCATAAATCGTAATATCCGGGCTGCGTCTCAGCCCATACAGACTGGAGAAATCGGTGGCCCCAATTCGTACATTCAGCACATATTCCTGAACCTCATCCAAAATTTCTTTAATCGCCAGCAGTTCTTTCCAACGAGTTTCCCGATAAATAATTTTAGAGCTTTCGAGAATCGGCAATCCATACAACACAGGCGTACGGCTTGCGTCTCCTGCCCCTGTATGCATAGTCCGGTTATATTCAGCAATGAGTGCAAAATACGCCCGTCCATTATCAGAAGAGAACTTGGGGAGGACAAAGCCCGTGAGCAGCGCCAGGGTTTCTCCCAAACTGTTCAGCAGTCGTTCCAGCTGTTCCACAGAGCGCACACGTACAAACAGCAAAGGTAATTGCTGTTCACTCATCATCCCTGTCCGTACATAGGACAATAGTAGAAGCAGTTGCTGTGCCAGCGATTCTTCGGCCTGTTCGACCTGCTGATCCCCTATAGCATCCTCCAAGTCCAGAATGACTGTGGTTAGTCCTTCATGCTTTCCATTTTTGATCTCTTCCGCTACCTCCGAGCGGGTTGCCGGCATGTACAAAGCCGCTCCTATGGCATAAGCCAATATATTTTTGGGTGAACGGTTATGAAACTCCATCGGTGGAGTACAGAAGATCGCTTCTACTTCCTCAGAGGTTAAATCATTAAAATATTTCAGGGCCCTTCCCCTCCTCTTGCTCTATCTCGCCTGACTGAAGCCCTGTGCCTCGGGTATAAAAGAAATCCCCCCTTAGTTTCAGGAGGGATTTCGCTATACTTTGTACATTAAGCCTCTTTGTCGGCCTTTTTCTTTCTTTTTGCCGAGCTAAGAATCATTGTGCCTACAAAGACGGCAATCAAAATGCCGAAGAATAATACTTGCGACATATGAAAGCCAAAAGCAGCAGCCAACATTTTACCCCCAATAATGGCGATCATAATAAAGGCTGTCTGTTCCAGTTCCGGAAATTTATCAATGAGCTTGAGGAACACTTGTGCAACACCACGCATCATCAGAACGCCGAGTATACCACCCAGGAACAGAACCCATACTTTCTCGCTCACACCAAAAGCGGCAATGACACTGTCAATACTGAAGGCAATATCCATCAGTTCGACCATTAATACGGTTTTCCAGAAAGAAGTAGGTTTGTTTTTCACTTCCCCATCACCCTCGGACTTGAATAAGCCCTTGTAAGCGATGTAGAGCAGATAAGCCGCACCCAGCACCTTAATCAGCGTGAACTTAATTAGGAAGGTACCCAAGCCGATGGCCAGAAACCTGAATATATACGCACCTAAAATCCCGTAAAATAAGGCTCTCTTTTGCTGCTCTTTTGGTAAATGCTTAACCATAACTGCGAGAACCAAGGCGTTATCCGCCGACAAAAGACCTTCCAGCAAAATGAGAGTTCCAATAATCCCCCAACTCACCGGGTCAGTAAGCGTACCTACCACATCAGTCCATGAAAAGAAATGCCCGTAGTTCTCGCTGATATTTTTAAATAAATCATTCAACATGAAAAGAGTGCCTCCGATAATTCAATTTATTTACTACCCTGCGTCCAGCGCATGCCCCAGTTATATGCCTGATCCATTTCACGATGACCGCCATAAAACTGTACGAGTCTCTCAATACTAAACGTTTCATCGTTCACATTTTGGATCATTGCAATCGCACACATCCCTTTGCGATTGTCATGTTCATTCATATGAACGATAATGTCTGGCCCGTCCTTCTGGTACAGCGTGACTACCCCGTCTGCTTGTGACCAGTTCGTGACTCCTTCATAAATGAAGGTAAACACCAAAATTCGCTTAATTTCAGAAATTTTAGCCCCATTAATACGGAGATTTTCCCCTGTTTTCACAGAGCCCGTACGGTCGTCACCATCCAGAGCAATGTACGGGAAGCGATTTAGAGAACCAAAAACTTCCCCAAGCGCCTGAACGACACCTTTATCCCCGTTCTTCATCTCATACAAGCAGCCCAGGTCCAGATCGACACCCTTGGAGCCACGACTGAAAAAGCCCTTGCTCTGCTGTACCTGATTCCAGTTCAGATTGATTAGGATTTCACCTAATCCGCCTGAGCCCTTTTTCAGGTTAATGGTATCGCCCTTTTTCTTCAGCTCAATTTTCCGCAGATTCAGATTTACCGGAGTTGCAGATGGCTCTGGCTTTGGAACAGGAGGTGCAGGCGGCGGTGTGGGTGCTGGTCGAGGTGCTGGAGGTGGTGTAGGCACCGGCACCGGAGGGGCCGGATTATTTTCCACTTCAATGCCGAAATTTTCACACAACGCATCCAATCCACCGGAAAAACCTGCGCCTATCGCATTAAATTTCCATTCACCGTTATGGCGGTACAGCTCGCCTATTACAATGGCCGTCTCGACTGTAAAGCCACTATCCAAATTAAATCGTAAAACCTCTCCACTTATCGGATGAGCAAAACGTATAAATCCGCCTTGAACCTGTCCAAAATTTTGCCGTTTCTGATCCGCATCATATATGGTCAGTGTAAACGCAATCTTCTCGATATGGGAAGGTATTCTGGTTAGGTCCAGGGAAAATTGTTTCTTGTCACCAAACTGTTGTCCATCTGAATAGGTGATAAAAGGTGTAGTCGGATTATTGTAAAAGATCAGATCCTCATCGCCTGATACTTTCCCTCCAGGGCCCAGCAAAAATGCAGAAGTATCAAGTTCCAGAGCCGCTGAGGACTCCCAACCGATCCCTATGTTGACATGGCTCAGGCCCGGATTCGTTTTGGTCAAATCCACCTTCTGCCCCTTTACTACGATAACAGCCATGATTGTGTCACCTTTCTGTCCGTTTGTCGTGTTCAGCGTACGCCCTTCAATGGCTTAAAAAGAAAGAGGTAGCGCCCTTTGGACACCACCCCCATGTGGATATTATTGAGCGTCCAAGCCATAGTTTTTAGCAAGCGCACCCAATCCACCAGCAAAACCACTACCGATAGCCTGGAATTTCCAGTCTGCATTGTGACGGTAAAATTCACAGAATACCACAGCTGTTTCGGTGGAGAAATCCTCTCCCAAATCGTAGCGCAACACTTCACGATCCGTTGCCGCATCTACCACACGTACAAAGGCATTGGACACTTGTCCAAAGTTTTGCGCACGTGCCTCATAGTCATAAATCGTAACTGTAATTCCGATACGATGGATATTTGCAGGAAACTTTGCAAAATCAATAATAATTTGCTCGTCATCCCCGTCGCCCTCACCTGTGCGGTTATCGCCTGTATGGGTAACAGCACCCGCTCCACCTGTTGGGTTATTGTAGAATACAAAATCGTCAGCTGCCTTCGCTTTACCGTCCTCATATAGCAGGAAAGCCGAAGCATCCAAGTCAAATTCTGCGCCGCCACTATATTTATTGGTATCCCAGCCAAGACCTACGACAACACGAGTCAAGCCTGGATTCGTTTTGGTCAAATCAATACGTTGTCCTTTGGAAAGACTAATCGTCATACTGCATACCTGCCTTCTTTGTGTAGATTTTTTAAGCTAAGCCGTAATCACGTGTCAAGCCTGCAAGACCATCCTGGTAACCGCTGCCAATGGCATTGAACTTCCACTCACCGCTATGGCGATACAACTCGCCTACCACGACGCCTGTTTCGATCGAAAAATCTTCTCCCAGATCAAAGCGAACCAATTCTTCATTGTTTGCCTCATTTACGATACGTGCGTAGGCACGGGACACTTGTCCAAAGTTTTGGCTGCGTTCTTGTGCATCATAGATCGTAATCGTAAAAGCGATTTTTTCTACGTTAGCAGGTACATTGCTCAGATCAACTTTAATTTGCTCGTCATCTCCGTCACCTTCACCTGTGCGGTTATCTCCGGTATGAACGACAGAACCGTTCTCGTTTTGTGGATTATTAAAGAAGACGAAGTTCTTTTCCGTTTCCACTTTGCCGTCCGCATTCGCCAAAAATACGGATACGTCCAAGTCAAAATCTTTACCGCCATCGTAC
The DNA here is from genome assembly GCF_053006485.1 of Paenibacillus sp. JJ1683. NCBI lineage: Bacteria > Bacillati > Bacillota > Bacilli > Caryophanales > Paenibacillaceae > Paenibacillus > Paenibacillus sp. JJ1683. The sequence continues at coordinate 1,138,044 of NZ_CM129820.1, read as the reverse complement.
TTATTGGTGTCCCAGCCGAGACCAACCGTGATTTTGGACAAGCCTGGGTTTGTTTTCGTCAAATCGATTTTTTGACCTTTAGATAAGTTAATTGCCATGAGTAAGTACCCCGTTTCTCATTAGTTTTGTATGAGCAATCTAAAATTACATATAACGCTGAGCCAGCACATCAATATGTACGGCATGGGTGCCTGCACCGATTGCAGCAAACTTCCATTCGTCGTTATGGCGATAGAGTTCTCCGCAGATCAGTGCAGTCATTCCCTCAAAATTATCAGATAAATTAAACGTCACCAGTTCCTTAGAATTAGCACCGTCCAGAATGCGGATATACGCTTTCTCGATCATGCCGAAATCCTGTTTCCGGTTTACGCAATCATATATATTCACAACAACAAGCACTTTATCGACATTGGCCGGAATCCGTGCCAGGTCAATCATAATCTGTTCATCATCGCCGTCACCTTCTCCGGTCAGATTATCACCGGAATGCACGACTGAGCCGCACGGGCTTTTTTTATTATGGAAGCATACTACATTGTCAGATTGAGTTAGTTTCCCGTTGGCATCCAGCAAAATGGCAGAAGCATCACAATCAATATTGGGTTGCTTCTTGAAACCAAAAAATCCTTTGGACTGCACGGGGTCCCATCCCAATCCGGCTATAACCTTGGTTAGTCCTGTGTTTCCCTTGGTCAAATCAATTTTCTGGCCTTTGACCAGATTAATTACAGCCACTGATTAACACACCTCCCTTCCGTAAAATTTACAGACTAAATTCAGACGGATTCAAACCAAGCGCACCACAAATCTCAGCAACAATCCGTTGCTCATTGGCATCAAAGTCACCGTCAGCTGCACCAATGGCACTGCATACGCCGACGACAAGTCGACCTACTTCAGGCTTGCCTTTTAATTTACCAATCGCTTTTAACGCTTCCTGTTTGCCGATTTCAGGTGAAAATTCAAAGTTTGCTACATAGTGATTGAAACGGTTGATGACCTCACCCATATCAAACACTTTCAATTCCTCACTGATATTTATGTATCCGGCCATTTTTGTTTTTTCTTCCGGACTAATAGTACCGTCGGCAAATGCCACTAATGCACAACCTGCAACAACAGCTTCCATAAAATCTTTGTTCTTAAATTTCTTAACCTGGTCGCCCAGTCCTTTTTTAGTTGTATTCAACCAATTTTTAAATGTACTCATATTTCCCTCCACAATTACGTATTTGGGTATAATCTATCCTAGTTAATTTCTTCCTTTACTATAACCTGAATTACGATCTTATTCTACAATAATATACAAAAATGCGGTAAATCCGATCTACCTTTTGTAGGTATCCTCTCTATCTTTAGCCCTATTTTCTGTCGAAAGTATCTCTTCCATTATCACCCATTTGATAGCGCAAATGCAAGTTTGTAGTATGGTAGACTTCTATGGATATGCAATAAAATACAGTTGCTATTCTACATATACGGTTTTGCTAAGGTAAACGTTGCACATACTTGCGGATCACAGCATACAAAAATAGCGTCGACCAAATTTAGGACGACGCTATTTTCACTTCAATCTATTAGGTTCGGTCGTATATAGCTACTCTTTTAATTCCGAAGCTGAAAACCTCTGTCTAATGTAGGATATCTCTTTCACGTTGTTTAAACAAGTGACAAACGCAGTCTACCCATCTTGCATTTTATTAATAGTCTGTAAGCAACTCTGTTTTAGCTTTTTCAATTGCTTCGTCACGGCTCTGCACTTGCATTTTTGAGTATATGGTCGAAATATAGTTTCGAACTGTTCCTTCAGACAAGTGAACCTTGCTTGCAATTGCTTTATAACGGTGTCCTTCAGTTAAATAATGTAGAATTTCCAACTCCCGCTCTGTCAGTCCATAAGGATTCTTCATCGTCCCTGTCATTTGCTGAAACAATGTACTTGCTACTTCTTGGGTTATCATCGTTCCTCCGTGATGCACTAGCCGTATCGTATTAGCCAGCTCTCTTGGATCAATTGATTTTAGTACATAACCTTCAGCACCCAAAGCAAGTGATTTCGTAGCATACGAAATGTCATCAAAGGTGGTGATCATAATTACACGTATGTTAGGCCAGCTTTCTTTAATTAGCTTCGTCGCAGTAATACCGTCCATCTGGGGCATATGTACATCCATTAATACAACGTCTGGCGGGTCGCTGGCACATTGATCTACAGCAACGTTTCCGTCTTCCGCCGTTTGAATTCGAAAATCAGGTTCGTTTTTGAGCAATAGGCCTAAACTGTCCCGAATTAGTAATTGATCATCGACCAACAATACCTTGATCTCTGGATTACTAACATCTGTATCCTGAAGCAATGGTATAGAACAGGTCACAATCGTTCCTTCGCCTTCTTTGGAATGAAGGTATAGCTTGCCTTGAAGAGACGAAAGCCGCTCTTTCATTCCTGAAAGACCAAACCCGAACTTAATTTCGTCACTTCCCTTCCCATTGTCCTGCACCTGCAAAATGATCTGGTTACGGTCGTAGTGAAGAAGCACCTGAATAGAATTGGCATGCCCATGTCGGCTGGCATTAGTCAATAATTCTTGTAAACAGCGGTACAAGGTCAGTTTTGACTGTTTTATGACAGGAAGCGGCTCCCCCATCGTTCTGAACACAACACGAATGGCAGTATTCTTTTTGAATTCATTAATGATATTTAGCAAGGATAGATCCAAAGATGGATCCTCCTCCATAGGGTCCATCTGATGAACTTGCTTTCGGATATCTTCGAGCCCTGTGCGACCAAGTTGAAGAACAGACTGCAATCTTTCAGTCCCCTCTTCAGAAGAGATATAAGGACGTAATGTTTCCATACCTAAGATAATGGAAGTGAATGTATGACCAATCGAGTCATGCAGCTCGCGAGCCATGCGGTATCTTTCTTCCAATAGTGTCATTTGTTCAACCTGAGTCGAATACTGCTCCAGGGTTTGATACTGCTTTTTTATTAATTCGAGTTTTTGTTTGATCCGATCTATAGAACGAAATGCCATTTGTAATCCGAAACCAATACCGTATACAAACGAAGCATCCACTAGGTTCTGGAATACGTCTTCTATCGTCCAATGAAACGCCCCTCTTCCTCCCAGACAAAACATCACCAACGCAAGAGGAAAAGTTACCGCATGTGAACGGCCACGGCTATAAAACGAAATCGTAAAAACAGCTGGCAGAAATAGTCGGACAAGCTCATATTGATGAGCAAATAGCAAAGAAATTCCACCCACTAGAAATACTTCCGCCAACAAATACCAGCGGTAATGAATTCGATCAATGAACAAAGGTATTGAATAGCAAACGAGAACAGAGATAAATACAACAGTGAAAGGGAAAGATGGGCGGTCTTGATACGATAGCAAAACAAAGCAAATCAACCACAAGATTCGGAATACAGCAACAATCCATTCCTGCCAAGACCAGCGCATATTGCATCCAAGCATGTAAGTACCCCATTCTTCTTAAATTAAGGTAATTTTTTCAATCTTTTCACATCATAACAAGGTCATGACATTTTGTCACTAGGGAGTATGACTGCACTCCTGATACTTTATAGACAATCAAACTGTTGGCGGGGAGGGAATCGTTGTTGTCACTATTACAGATTCGTAATTTAAGTAAAAAGATTGGAAAGAAAACCATTGTTGAAGGACTGTCCTTGGATGTAAAGGCGGGGGAAATCATGGGTCTTGTTGGCCCAAATGGAGCGGGCAAGACGACCACTATTCGGATGATCGTGGGGTTAAGTTCAAAATCGGGAGGCCAGGTATTTATCCACGGCCAAGATATTGATCGCTCCTTTGAAAAGGCAATGAGACATGTTGGAGTTATCGTCGAAAATCCAGATCTGTACAAATATTTATCCGGCTATGACAATCTGATTCATTTCTCAAGAATGTCTCCAGGGGTTTCTTCGGAACGTATTCAGGAAGTAATCTCGCTCGTCGGACTTGAGGACAGCATTGATAAGAAAGTGGGAACTTACTCTCTAGGAATGAAGCAGCGACTGGGATTAGCCGTTGTACTGGCCCATAAACCTTCCTTACTTGTACTTGATGAGCCTACCAATGGTTTAGACCCAGCAGGAATAAGAGAGCTTCGGGAACATTTAATCAATCTGTCTCAAAAAGAAGGCGTTGGTGTTCTTATTTCTAGCCATCTTATGGCTGAAATGGAACTGATGTGTGATCAGGTAGCGATTTTAAATAAGGGAAAACTGATTGGTATCCATAATGTAGCTGAGATGATGGATAATCGGCTTGCTCCTGTTCGGTTTGAGGTAGACAGACCGGAATTGGCTCTTCCTGTATTCCAGTCCATGCTGGCGGGGAAAGAAATTATTGCAGATCAACAAACTCTACAAGTTGACATTACAAAGGATCAAATTCCGGGTATTACAAAGAAACTTATGGATACGGGGGTGAACATATACAGCGTTCAGATTACGAAACAGACACTAGAGGATAAATTCATTGAAATCACAGGGGGAATTGAAAAGTGATTCAGTTAATTCGCAATGAAAACATGAAGATTTATAAGCGTAAACGTACCTGGCTTATCATCATACTGCTTATTTTGTATGTATTAATCCAGATGGCTAATTTAAAAAGTTCTGGTATGACTGAGTACAATGAAGGATGGAAAACACTCTTACAGCATGAAAATTCAAAGCTAACGAGAGATGCAGCAAAGTCAGACGCTCTACCCATTGAGAAAAAAATGGCAGCAGAAAAAATTTTGATGAATCAGTATTATTTGGACCATAACATCGCTCCTCAATCCAATGCTTGGAGTTTTACAGTGAGCCAATCCAGAAATTTAATTGTAGGTATCTCTCTTTTAGCTCTTATCGTGGCTGGCGATATTGTAGCCTCTGAGTTTTCTGCCGGTACAATCAAATTTTTACTGACACGTTCAGCTACACGCTCAAAAATTTATTTTTCTAAATATATTGCAACTCTCTTGTTTGGAATATTTTTGGTTTTGCTTACTTTTCTGGCTGCCATATTTTTCGGTGGATTAATGTTTGGCTTTAAGGGGATCGGCGATCCCTACTTCTTCGTCAAGGATCAAACCATTCAGCAGGCAGATATGATTCAAGCCTTGTTAGGAGGGTTTTTATTTAATATACCTTTTATGGTTATCGTGTTGACATTTGCATTTATGATTTCTGCAGCATTTCGCAGTGTTACATTTTCTATTGTGTTCTCTATGCTGGCAGCTATAGCAGGATTCGTCCTGAGTATCACCATGAATGGATGGCCTTGGACAAAATACTTTGTGTTTTCCAGTACAGATCTCAATCCTTATTTTTTTGGAACGACGCCAGTGGAAGGAATGACCTTGGGCTTCTCACTGTTCCTCCTTCTACTTCATCTGGTCGCTATGCATCTCGTTTCATATCCTATTTTTACAAAACGGGATGTAATCTAAATCTATACTAACTATTCTGAAACGGAGTGATTGTAATGAAATGGCTCACTACTTTAGTGATGATCTCAATGTTACTGTTAATTACAGCCTGTTCATCCAAACCTGCAACATCTTTAAACAAGGAACTTGAATTATCATCTGCCGGTATTTCCAGCTTAGTTCTAGATAATAGCAACGGTCAAATTGAAGTTGTCGGAAACAAGAATACAGATAAAATACAAGCCAGTGTCGTTGCTAATGGCAGCAACATGGATAAGCTAAAATTAAGTCTGGAGGGAAAAGATGGTGTAGCTACTCTTAATACTTTTTTCGAGGGACAATTCATGTCAACAGGTCCCCAAACAGTTGATGTCAAGCTAACCATTCCGGAAAAAATGAAACTAGAAATTAAACATCCACATAGAGATGGAGATATTCAAGTAACGAATTTAGCCTCGGATGTAAGCATTGAAAATGTGAATGGTAATATCACGCTTAAAGAAATCGGTGGAGCCATTGATTTAACCAACAGAGATGGTGGGATTACTATTCAAAATAGCTCATCTGATGTCAATATTGAAAATGTAAACGGACATATTCAAGCAGATAAAATAGGGGGTACTGCATATATTGAGTTAGGTGACGGCTCTCTGGATATTGATCAAGTTGCAAAAGATGTTGTCATTATTCAGAGCGGCAATGGAAAAGTAAGCATCGGTGATGTGAAGGGGAAAGTGACTCAAAGCAAAAAATAACTGAAAGACCAAAAGGCCAACATAAGTTGGCCTTTCCATTAACATCAGGTCCTTCAATCACATCATCATGGGCAGAAATTCAGTTTATAATGCTGATACTCGTTCTTTTTCACCTACGCTATTAAGGACTGGTTCGGCATTTTGACTGAAAAAGTTACGTAATGCTTTGTTCTTATGAGCCATGATCCCCATCACCAGAGCAACTATTCCCGATGCCAGAGGAAGGTATACCCAATGGATTCTATCCAATAGTATTCCGTACAACCCGATTCCGAGCGGAGTTGCTAGCATAGTGATCGAGCTGATTACACCAAACACCCCGGCTCTGATATGTTCTGGAGTATACAGCTGCACATAAGAAATCATGGGAACATTGCTCATTGAATTAAAAAATCCGGTTACTGCCAAAATCATAATGAAGATGAACGTCATCTGTATCAGGCTTCCTGATGTTGAGGGAAACAATAATGGGAAACACCATGTTAGGAATAAGATGGCTTGAAGCTGAAACAGGATAAATATTTTGGTAATAACAAATTGATGTACTTTCCGACGTGAAACCACAATGGCTCCCGCAATGACTCCTACGAACCAGGCTCCTTGAATAACAGATAGTTGCTGAGCTGAAAGTTGAAGTTCCTGATAAGTCACATACGGCAGCACAACCTGGACTAATGGAGCGAGCATAAAATTGATACCAACAAAGATAACAAGTAAATACATTATGGCTTTTTGCTTGTTTATATACGCAAACACATCTTTGACACTGTCTAAATAACTTGAGGATACCGTTTGTTCATCAGTTTTCCTAAATTGTAACCATAGTTGCATCAATCCGGCCGAAATAAATGTTATTCCGTTAATCATCACAATCGTTTCCAAGCCCCAAGCTCGATAAGTTATGGCACCCAGGATCGGGCCCAGTACATTTATGATTGCTCCTATACTTTGATAGGAAGAGTTTACGCTATGAACGTTGTCTCTTTCCACTAAGTTAGGAATTGAGGCGTTCAGCGTTAGGAACGTAAATGATTGAATTAGGCTTAATATAACGGAAAACACGGCAAGTAACATGACATTGGTTGAATCCAACAAGAAAATGGGTAAAAAGATTAGTAGCGCTATTCCGCTTAATATTTCGGTTATGACAAGCACTTTCTTCTTATTGCTCCGGTCTATAACTACCCCTGCAAAAATATTGACAAATACTCCGGGCAGAATGGACAAGCCTAACACCATTGAAAATACAGTGGCCGATCCGGTGATATCCAAAATATATAGACTTAAAGCAAACTTAAAAATCGAACTTCCTAGCTCCGATATAAGCCTGGTCACAGAAAAAATAAATAGGTTCCGGCGAGCATAAAACGAAAATTCCTTTGGCTGATTCATGAGATCCCCCTATTCGGTTAGGGCAAGAGTTACAGAACGGTTGCCCAGCGTCTTTCCAATTGCTCCAAGGCACTTTGTAGATGATTCCGTACTATACTTTCGTCTTCTGAAAAAGGTAGAGTTAGTGCCACAAACAGATTAGACTCGCTATCATGCCAAACTTCGCATAAGATTCGTGTTCTTCCTTCAACATTGACATTACCCAGATCCACCGTTTGTAGGAGTTGATGCTCACTTCTCAGCTCACCAAGGAAATTAAATACAATTGGCATTCTATCCAAAGCCTGCTGCAAGTATCCTCCAGATAAAGGATAATCGTTCTGTACATCCGGGTTATACATTAAGTTAGCAAAGCTGATATTATGTTCAGCTGCCCATTGAACACTTTGGCGAACCTGCTGTTCTAGAGATACCAGGTTTTGGTCTAAATTTGTTAGTATCGGGATATGATCCACAAATTCACCAATAACATCATAGTAACGCTTCTCTCCAAAGCTTCGGCCATACTGCGTTACCCAAATGGGTACCTGACTAAGCTCGAAATACATTTTACAAAAAGCAGTGAACGTAAAGAATGCAACCTCCCAATGACTTGTGTTGTCCAAGTGAACTGCTCTCTCGGAAGATTTCAAATCCCAAATGACAGTTGTATGCCCTTCAAGTACTGCTTTTTGACTTACAAAATCGGTTATACGACCAATTGCACGATCAAACTTATCTAGATTATAGGTAGTAGCTAGTTCCAGATCATCAACACCCTGAGGTCCTTCCATAATATGAGCTGTAAAATCAGAGTAACGATTTCTGCTCCCTTTAGGCGTTTCCTTTCCAGCTCGTACACATTCATAATAAGTGTTGAACTGGTGCTTAATAATCTCACTGCTCATAAAGTCAAAGATCGAGTGCGAAAAAGGTAATATAAGCATGTAGTCTTTCAGATTCTTTTTCACAATCAATATCCGATATAAGAGTGAATTGCTCAGTTCATGCTGCCTGTAAAAATAAGGCCAGACGATATTATTCAGAATCACTTGCTGTGTATCTTCATCGTACATAGAGATATCAACCAGTGGTACAGGAAGATGATCTGGTGCTTCCCTTACTTGCCACTGCAATTCTCCGTTTTCTTCACACAGCGTACTTCTCATCAAATCCTGCTCTCGAATAATCTGCCGAATCGCTTCTTCCACATATTCCATGTTCATATGTTTTTCTAGCGGAATAATCGTGCCAGAAATATCACTATGTTGGAGATGGTAACGTTGTGTTGGAGAAACAGGCAGCCTCTCTATCACTCCTAGGCTTAAAATAGCTTTGGAGAAAACGTCCAAATCATTGTCAATTCTTTCTGTCCATATGCTCTTAATGTCTTCAAGATTGGCCTCTTCCAGTCTCAGGGTTTCTTCTCCATGCCAAGTGATGTAATGAGGCTGAATTGATTCATCGCATTTCATGTCCAACAGTTCCATAATCTCTTTTTCAAAAGAAATGGCTCCATCTTCTAGATGCAGAACGATATAAGATTTTCCATTGAATTGCTCTTGTTGTAACCATCCCTTAACGTTCAGCTTTTGATGCAGCAACGCTATAATTTGATCAAATTGTTGAGCAAGTGCAGAATGGTTTTCTTCCATCCCTTCCACATGTAGTGCCAACTCTCTGACCGTAGGGTATTGATAGATACTGCTCAACCGTAATTCACTACTCCAAATCCCCTGTAACCTGGATGCAAGCTGAATAGCCGTTAAAGAATGTCCTCCCAGTTCAAAGAAATTATCGTCGATACCCACATGTTCAATATCAAGTACACTCATCCAGATCTCAACTAATTCCTTTTCCAGCTCACTGCTTGGCTCCACATATTCCGTTCCGGTACCAAATTCCAGCTCAATCTCTAATAGCATACGACGATTAATCTTACCACTCGACGTGAGCGGCATCTGATCCAAGAATACAAAATAGGCTGGAATCATATACTCTGGAACTGAGACAGATAAATTTTGTCGCAACATTGCCGTTGTCACATGAGGTTCGGCAACAACATACGCCCCCAAACTAGGCATCCCCGTTCGGTCATCAGCACGGGCAAGTACTGCCGCTGCCCGAACTCCATCATGCGCAAGCAAAGCCGCCTCAATCTCACCCAGTTCGATCCGATATCCGCGGATTTTCACCTGATGATCGATTCTGCCCATATATTCGATATTTCCATCCGGCAACCATCTGGCCAGATCCCCTGTTCGGTACATCCGTCCTCCCGGCTCGTATGGATCTTCTACGAACTTCTCTTCCGTCAATTCCTCCCGATTCACATATCCTCGCGCTACACAGTCGCCTCCAATATGCAGTTCGCCAGGTATCCCTATCGGTTGCAAACGGTCCTTCTTATCCAAAATGTACAATTTTACGTTATCAATCGGCTTCCCGATCGGAATGCTCTCCGGTTCATGCTCGACAGGACAGTCATAATACGCCACCTCCACGGTCGCTTCCGTTGGCCCATACAGATTGTGCAGCGTGGCACCGCCGCCTCCTATCAGACAGTTAAACCGACGCACATGCTCTGTCATCAGCGCTTCCCCGCTGGCAAATACCCGTCGTACACTGCGCATTTTCCCCGCAGCTCCGCTGTGTTCCATGTATTCCAGAAACGCGCCCAGCATCGACGGCACAAAGTGCAATGCCGTTACCCGGTTAGACTCAACTGTTTCAGCTATTGTGGCCGGGTCCTTCTCTCCTCCCGGCTCCAAAAAGCATACCGTTGCCCCCTGGATGGCCCACGAGAACAATTCCCACAACGATACATCAAAGGTATACGGTGTCTTTTGCAGGATTACATCCTCCGCTCCAAACGGAATCCGCTTTTGCATCCAGTGCAGACGATTGATCAGCGAGGCGTGCTCAATCATGACTCCTTTAGGCTTACCCGTAGATCCCGAGGTGTAAATCACATACACCAAATCCGTCGAGCGATTGATCGATTCCGGATTCTTTTCTCTTTCTGTTTGCTCCTTTTCCTGTACCAGCAAATCTTCGATAGCGATCAGTTCCCTGGTTGTTCCATGACAGCGAAGCTGCTCCACTAACTCCTGCTGGGTCAATAAAATGGATGCTCCACTGTCCTCCAGCATGAACGCCAGTCGTTCTTCAGGGTCCTCTGGATTCAGCGGCAGATAGGCTCCACCTGCTTTCAAGATTCCTAGTAGTCCGATAATCATCTCCAACGATCGGTGAACCGCGATCCCCACCACACGATCAGGTCCTACTCCTTTTTCCCGCAGCACATGAGCCAACCGATTCGCTTGGGCATTCAGCTCCCGATACGTTAACTGCCGTCCTTTGTAAAGGGCTGCTGGATGTTCCGGTGTTCGCCCCACCTGCTCCTCAAACAATTGATGGATTGTCTTCGCTCGCGGATAGATCGCTGTCGTATTGTTAAATTCATTCAAAATCACTTCTTTCTCCGGTAAAGAAGTTACTTCAATCGAGGATATACTCATCTCTGGATTATCCACGATTTGTCGGACTACGCCATTTAGATGATTTTTTATACGTTCCACAAATTCTCTACTTAAGGTATCAGCGTTGTACAGAAATTTAATGTTCAGTTCGTCTTTCAGGGAAACAATAAGATTAAAGTCATAGTTTGTCTGTTCATAAAAGGCCATATCTCGCACATGAATTTTCAGATTGTGCTTCTGTAGCGCCTCTTCTTCGCCATACTCAGGGTAATTTTCAAACACAATAATATGATCTAACAGGCTTTGCTTCAGTGTGGTTACGGACTGAATGTCCGCTAATGATGTGTACTCATACTTAACAGATTCGATGGAGCTTTGTTGAGCTCTCTTGGCCATTTCAATGAAGCTTTCATTCTCCTCGCCATAAATTCGCACGGGAATAGTATTAATGAAAATACCTACCATGCTCTCAATGTCTGGGATTACTGGCGGTCGCCCTGAAACTACGGCTCCAAATACTACATCGTTGGTATTGTTATATCTTTGAAGCAATGCCCCCCATATGGATTGGAACAACGTGTTGACTGTAATCCGATTATGAGATGCAATCTCTGTTAATCGTCGTGTCATTGTTTGGTCTAACGAAAATTCCAGCTGACTCGTCCGGTAACCACCTTCTTTAGCCTGCAATTTGAACGTCTTCGGTATAACTGCACATTGCGCATATCCATCCAAAGCCTGTTTCCAATATTGCATGGACTCCCCTTTGTCCTGCTTTTCCAGCCAACGGATATAAGTTGAATAAGCAGGGGCTGTCTCAGACTTAAGCGGTCTACCATTTTTCAAATCTAGATACATGCTCATAAAATCGTGGTAGACAATCCCTACGCACCATCCATCCATAATCATATGATGGAAGGTCCACATCATAAGGAACTTATCAGGAGTTGTTTTTAATACATTTATACGTATTAGTGCTTCATTGGATAAATCAAATCCACGCAGAAGATCTTGTTTTTTGTGATCCTCAAGATAAGCGGTAATTTCTTGCTCATCCATCCCGGTAAGGTCATAAAACTGAAACTCTGCATGTTGATGTTTACGCACTACTTGCCGAGGTTCACGTATACTGGTAAACACAAAATTCGTACGTAATACTTCATATTTTGCCAACAATTCTTGAAAACTCTGTTCCAGAAGTTCCTGCTGCAGTTCACCTTCCATTTCAATCGCGACTTGTTCCACATAAGCTGTAGTTTCCGGCTCCATCATGTAATGGAACAGCATTCCCTGCTGCATAGGTGTTAACGGGTAAATATGCTCTACTTGTTCAGTCCCACCAAACTGCTTGAGAATCTGATCTAGCTCAGGAATAGAGAGAGTATGGTCTTGGTAATCAGATGGGGTGAGAACCTTCTGTGAAATGCTTGTACAGTGATTAATTAACATTTTTAAATGCTCAATATACATAAGGGATAATTGTTCAATAGCATGGTCTGCATGCTCGCCACGAATATATCCAAATTCAAGTAACAGTTGGTCTTGGGAAACAATACTATTAATGTCCAGTGTAAAATGACTTTCTGCCCCTTCACCAACAGAACGTCCCGGAGATAGCGGTGACGATTCAAAGCTCCCCTCTTGCGTACCATCCATAAATTGTCCCAGATAATTAAAACTGATTTGTGGCTGTATGTTAAAATCTAAATCTTGAGTATGTTCCACATCGGTCAAATACTTCAGAACTCCATAGCCAATCCCTCGATTAGGGATATGCCGAATCATTTCCTTAGTTCGCCGAATAACAGATGAAATATCTTCACTATCCCTCATATCCAGAACAATAGGAAACATCGAAGTAAACCAACCTATGGTTCGAGTAACATCAATCTCCTCCATAATCTCTTCCCTGCCATGTCCTTCAAGATTAATAGCGAAGATTTTACTACCCGCCCATTGTTTAATAGCCAAACCAAGTGCTGATAACAATAAGTCATTAATTTCGGTATTATAGGCCTGATGAGCAGTTCCAAGCAGTAGCTGTGTATTTTGCTTGTCCAACCGGACAGCTATGCTCGTTCTTTCTTTTTTCACTCCACCCTCATCAGTAACTGTGCTCTTCTGAGGAAATGGGGACTCACATTGAACACCTTCAATTTGCTGCCAATATGCCTTCTCCTTCAGTAAAGTCCGACTGTTCGAATACTCTGCAAGCCGGTCGGACCAATACTGAAAAGAGTCCGTTTTATCCGGCAAAGCGATAGCCTTACCCTGTAATGCCTGGGTATATGCGCTCTCCAAGTCTTCCAATAAGATTCGCCAGGAGACCCCGTCAATAACCAAATGGTGAATAGCAATCAGCAAATGCTGGCCTTGATCTGTTTGGAACAAGCCCACCCTAATCATCTCGCCTGCTCTTAAGTCCATGGTAGCCTGTAGCCGACTCGCCTCTTCCTCAATCTTGCTTTCAGCATCGTTATTTCCTTGTAGATTATAAATATTTAAATGAAAAGGCCTTAACTGCGTTTCCGTATGGTATTGGCAAACAGAACTCTGACCAATCTCATACGCCATTCGTAGGGCATCATGGTGAATAATAATATTCTCCAAAGCAGTCTTTAGGGCTTCTTCATCAAATACACCACTAGTAAACAACATAACTGCTTGATTAAAATGGTTCCGATCATCCTGTACATTTTCGAAGAACCATCTTTGGATTGGAGTTAGCTGTACCTCACCTGTTACCGCCTTCTGGTCAATGATTCTGGAACGACGTTGGACATATGGTGCTACTTGCTGAACAGTAGGGTGCTGAAATATGTCCTTCATATCCAGCTTTAATCCCTCTTGGCTCAACCTTGCGATCACTTGAATGGCCTTAATAGAGTCTCCTCCAAGGTCAAAAAAACTGTGACTAATTCCAATTCCCTCTTGTCCCAGCACGCCTTCCCAAATTTTGACCAACTTCTCTTCCGTAGGGCTTGTTGGTGGTTCATACAGCGTGCTCAAGTCTAAGTTAATATGAGGCTCTGGCAGTTTCTTCTGATCCACCTTGCCATTAGCGTTCAGTGGCAAACTGTCCAGCAGGATTAAGCTGGATGGCAACATGTAATCTGGTAAATACTTCGCCAAGTAACGGCGAATAGCTGAAGTATTTAATTCCCCATCTGTCACCATATATGCAGAAATACGGTTTTGGCCGGATGGATCCGATTTAGCTACAACTATTGCCTCTTTAATACGTTCATGGGACAGTAGTTGATTTTCAATTTCACCAAGCTCTATACGAAAACCCCTAATTTTCACCAGATGATCTTGGCGGCCTACAAATTCAATATTTCCATCTGGAAGCCATTTTGCAATATCACCTGTTTTGTACATTTTCTCGCCTGGATTAAATGGATTGTCTATAAACTTTTCGTTTGTAAAATCAGGTAGGTTCAAGTAGCCCTGGGATAGTGCATCCCCTGCTATACAAAGCTCTCCCGGTATACCAATAGGCTGCAATTTAAGATTTTTATCCAGAATGTACACAGTAGTACCTGTAATCGGGGCTCCAATCGGAATTGTACCTTTCCGTTCATGAATCTGATCTACACCATAACAAGTAGCAAAGACCGTGCTTTCGGTAGGACCGTACATGTGCAGCATTTTATGGGGCCCGATATGTTCAAACAACTTGCTCACATGCGGTAGCGAAACCCGCTCTCCACCAAAAAGTACTTTGCGAATTGTAGTAAAACATTCAATATTGGTTTCTATCAACGTGTTAAACAAGGCGGTAGTAATAAAAAATACCGAGACACTTTCATTTCGAATTAAGGAAGACAGTTTTTCTGGATTCAGCATATTCTCTTTACGTAAGAGAATCAGCTTAGAACCATTGACCAGAGCGCCGAATATATCGAAGACTGACCCATCAAAGGCATAGTTGGATAACTGCAAGAGAATATCCTGTTCCGTAAGATCGATATAATTGGAGTTTTTAATCAATCTCTCCACGTTATAATGCATGGTCAGATTCCCTTTTGGTTTACCTGTTGAGCCAGAGGTATATAGCACATATGCCAAATCATCCGGTTCATTCACATAAGGTAAGTTACTAGAATCCGAATCCTTAACGATAGTATCGAGCTGATCCAAATCAAGGATTTCCCCTGCAAACCCATCTGCTCCTGCCTCTTTTATGAAAGTTGATTCAGTCAGGACATGATGGGAAGCCAATAATAGTGTTATCTTGCAATCGTATAGCATCAGACTAATTCGCTCCGCAGGATAATCTGGTGCCAGAGGAACATACGCACCCCCAGCCTTTAAAATCCCTAGGATTCCGACTATCATTTCAAAAGATCGCTCTACCATCATGCCTACAAGCGTATTGGCCTGAACTCCTTTTTCTCTAAGCACTCTGGCAAGCTGATTCGCTCTATCGTTTAACTCGCTGTAAGTCCATTGTTGTTCCTCGAACGATACTGCGACACGCTCCGGCGTCTTCGCTACCTGCTCTTCAAAGAGCTGATGCAGCAATTTTCGGTTATCTTTCTCGTTAGAAGCGGGTACCGTATTAAATTTCGTTAACAAAATCTCTTCTTCGGATGCAGTTACCATGTTTACGTCGCCAATCCGTGCATCCGCAGAGTCCACAATAGTCTGTAAAATCTGCAAATAATGCTTCGACATTCTCTCAATACTTTCTTTGTAAAACAGCTTATTACAATAATCAATTCGAAAAGAGAGTCCCTCTTGATCCGCTTCTGCTGTTAACGTTAAGTCAACTTTGGCTATGCCAGCTTCAACAGAATAGGGCGATATGGATATCCCGTCAGCTTGTAAGCTTACCGAATCGGTATTTTCTAGAGAGAACATCGTATCAAACAGAGGATTTCGGCTTAAATCCCTGTGAAGATCGAGTTTATCCACAAGATCTTCTATTGGATAATCCTGATGTTCGAATGCTTCCAGGCTACTTCTTTGCACCTCCAGTAAAAATTGCTTGAGCGTTTTGTCAGCAGCTGGGCGGTTGCGCAGCACAAGTGTGTTAACGAACATCCCCATAATATTTTCTAAATCCGTATGATTACGACCTGCTATTGGAGACCCTACCACGATATCTTCCTGGCTTGAATACTTATGCAGCAATACGTTGTAAGCCGATAGCAGTACCATAAATAAAGTGGTCCGATTTTCTGTAACAAATTGTTGTAGACCTTCACGAAGTGTCTTATCAGCTTGAAAAGAATACCGGTCACCTTCAAAGCTTTGTACTTGAGGTCTCGTGAAATCAGTTGGTAGATTAAGGACAGGAAGCTCATCCGAAAACAAATCTAGCCAGTATTGTTCCTGCTTAATCAAGTTTCCTTCTTTGATCCACTCACTATTCCAAACGGCGTAATCTTTATATTGAATACGCAATGGTGGCAGTGAGTTCCCGTGATACAATGTCGTGAAATCATTAGCCAAAACGCTCATGGAAACACCATCTGCAACAATATGGTGCATATCTACCATTAAAATATGCCTATTGTCCGAAATACGCACCAGCTTCGCCCGCAACAATGGAGCCTGACCTAAGTCAAACGGTCTTACGAACGTTTTGAATATCGCTTGAATCTGTTTGTCCTGTGCTTCTATTCCGATATCATCAGCTTGTTGAAAACTCAGTTGAAATGGAACCTCACTATGAATTTTTTGTACTGGCTCCTCTGTGCCCCACTCAAATGATGTCCGCAATGCCTCATGCCTATCTATTAGATCCCTGAACACTTGCTCCAGCCGCTGGATGTCCAGTTCTCCCTCCATCAGTAAGGCAAAGGGCATATTGTATGCTGTTTCTGCTCCTTCAAACTGATGTAAAATCATTTGTCTCTTTTGAACGGATGTTACCGGATAAGAATCGCGTAGCTCGGCAGGAGCAATATCCATCATCGTCCCAGCTGCAACCTCTGGTCCGCAGATCAAAACACTCATTTCTTCGATGGTCGGATGTGCAAAAATATCACGGAGTGGAATTTCAACTTGCAGCAACTTATTGATTCGAGACATAAGTCGAGTCGCCGTTAGTGAATGTCCACCCAGTTCAAAAAAGTTGTCATGTATACCGATGGAGGATATGTCCAGCAACTTCTCCCAAATCTCGGCTAGTTTTCTTTCCGTTTCGTTTCTTGGTGCAACGTAGCTGATGGCTCGCATCCCATGATCCGGTTCGGGTAGCGCTTTACGGTTAACCTTGCCACTGGACAGGTGCGGCATAACATCTAGCCGAACGAAATGACTTGGCACCATGTAATCCGGTATAAGTGCCTTCAAATGTGCCCTTAAAATAGATGTGTTCAAACTTTCTCCGCTTTCAACATATGCGCATAAATATTTGCCACCATCTCGATCATCAAGGGCAAGTACTGTAGCCGCCTTGATACCTTCGTACGCGAGTAAGGCCGCTTCAATCTCACCCAGTTCGATCCGGTAGCCCCGAATTTTCACCTGATGGTCGATCCGACCCATATATTCAATGTTTCCATCCGGCAGCCATCTCGCCAAGTCTCCCGTTCGGTACATCCGTCCCCCCGCCGCATAGGGGTCCGCTACGAACTTCTCCTCCGTCAGTTCTTTCCGATTCACATATCCTCGGGCTACGCAGTCCCCTCCAATATGCAGCTCGCCCGGTACACCTATCGGCTGCAATCGGTCTTTATGGTCCAAAATATATAATTTCACATTGTCAATCGGCTTCCCAATCGGAATACTCTCCGGTTCCTGGTCCGCAGGACAGTCGTAATACGCTACCTCTACCGTTGCTTCGGTCGGTCCATACAGGTTGTGCAGCGTAGCTCCTTCGGTCCCCAGCAAACGGTTAAATCGGCGGACATGCTCTGTCATCAACGCTTCCCCGCTGGCAAATACTCGCCGTACACTCCGCATTTTCCCGGCGGCTCCGCTGTGCTCGATATACTCCAGGAACGCTCCCAGCATGGATGGCACAAAATGGATTGCTGTTACCCCGTTGGCCTCCACCGTTTCGGCTATCGTTGCTGGGTCTTTCTCGCCTCCCGGCTCCAAAAAGCATACTGTCGCTCCCTGAATCGCCCACGAGAACAGTTCCCACAACGATACGTCAAAGGTATAAGGCGTTTTTTGCAGGATCACATCCTCCGCTCCAAACGGAATTCGTTGTTCCATCCAGTGCAGCCGGTTGATCAGTGAAGCGTGCTCAATCATGACCCCCTTCGGCTTGCCGGTGGAGCCTGACGTATAGATCACGTACACCAAATCGCTCGAGCGGTTAACAGGTTCTGGGTTCTTCTCGCATTCTTCTCCTGTAAGCTCCATCCCCTCCATCAGCAAATCTTCGATAGCGATCAGCTCGCGGTCGGCTCCGTGCGGACGAAGGCGGTCCAACTGATCCCGCTGGGTCAGCAGGATAGATGCCCCGCTATCCTCCAGCATGAATCCCAGCCGTTCTTCCGGGTCCTCTGGATGTAACGGCAGATACGCCCCGCCTGCCTTCAAAATCCCCAGCAGGCCGACGATCATCTCCAGCGATCGATGAACTGCGATGCCCACCATCTGATCGGGCCCGATTCCTTTCTTCCGCAGGACGTGAGCCACCCGATTCGCTTGGGCATTCAGCTCCCGGTACGTCAATTGCCGATCTTGGTATAGGGCTGCCGGATGTTCCGGTGTTCGCTCCACCTGCTCCTCAAACAATTGATGAATCGTCTTCTCCCTTGGATAAGGCGCAGCCGTCCCGTTGAATTTCTTCAAAATCACTTCTTTTTCTTCTGGCAGAATGATATCTATTTCGTGCAAAACTATATCAGCAGACGAAACTACAGTGCGGGCGATTTCCTCAACATGTCGACCTAATCGATCTATATATTCTGGTTCGTATAATAGACCGTTATAGCTGAATTTCATCCGCAGTTTCTCACCGGGGACAACGTTAAGGTTGAACGAATAATTAGTCTGTTCAAAGCCAGCCATCTCCGAAACCGCTAAACTGTTTTCGTTCTCGTGATCAGAAGATTCCTCCATACCCGGGAAATTTTCAAAGGCCAAAATATGGTGTATCAGATTACTCTTCAACAAACTACCCGCCTGAATATCAGCAAGGGGCACATAATGATGCTGCCCCGCCTCCATAACCGAATGTTGTACATGCTGGACGAAATCCGAAAAAACAAGATGATCCTCTTCACTCGATATACGCACTGGAATAGTATTGATAAATAGGCCTACCATGTTTTCTGCTCCCGGAATATCTGACGGACGACCGGAAACGACAGAGCCAAATACCACGTCGCGGGTGTTGTTGTATTTCATCAATAGCAAACCCCAGATAGAGTGAAACAATGTACTCAAAGTAACCTTGAGTTCTTTGGCCAGTGATTCCAACTGACCCGTTAATTGCGAATCAAAGCTAAAGATTTGCTGCTGTGGATCGTAATCAACGTGGCTCCCTTTACCATTCGCAGGCAAGATACTCTGCTGTTCAAAACCATCCAAATATCGCTCCCAAAACGTAAGCGCTATATCTGTATCCTGCTTGTCCAACCACTTGAGGTATTTTTCATAAGAAGGAGCTTCCCCCAATTGAACTGGCTCATTCTTTTGCAATGATGTGTAGATCTGGAACCATTCTTTCAAAACGATTTCTAAGCACCATCCATCCATAATGATGTGGTGGAAGCTAACGATCAGCTTGTATACATCAGACGCACACTGCAATATGGAGACCCGGAATAACTCATCCCGGGTAATATCAAATCCGTTGGCCTTATCACGTTGAACAAACTGTTCTATATAGGTCACCTGGTCAGATTGCGTTAGTGAAGAAATGTCCTCAAAGTGAATTGCTGGATGCTTCTGCCGAAATACGATCAATTTAGGCTCTTCAATATTGACGTGAAAAACATTGCTGCGCAATATCTCATGGCGCTCAAACAGAACAGAAAGACTTCGATCCAGAAGCTCTACCTCAAGTAAGCCGTTCAAGGTAAGATTCACTTGTTCAAAATAGGCGTACGAAGTTTGATCTAGCAGGCTATGGAACAAGATTCCTTGTTGCATCGGGGTTAATCGGAATATACTTTGAATTTGCAGATCTTTACTCATAATCCACCGCCTAGGAAGATGTATTATTTTTATAGTAGGCCATAATCTCATCCAAATCGTTAATTGAAAGATTCTCATCATCGCTCACATCTGCGGGAGTCCATTCCTTCTCCTTCTTTTCAGAGCAATGCTCAATAATTTCTAGCAAACGACTTTGCAAGAAGTTTCCCAATTTTTGAATACTCGATTCAGCATATTCACGACTGCTATACTCAATCCCGAGGGTTAATATCCCCTGTTCGATACTGCCATTAATATCAAGCACAAATGGTGTCTCGGTCTCCTCACTTACTGTCCGGCCCGGAGAATACTTTGATTCGACAAATAAAGGCGCAACGGAGCCTGAATCAATCTGGCCGTGATAATTAAACCGGATTTCAGGTGCAAAATGTCCCTGATTAGTACTTTTCAAATCGTGTAGGGTCATATAATCCAGAATTCCGAAGTCAATGCCCTTATTAGGAACACGTCGCAACGCTTCCTTGGTCAGCTTAATTTGGTAAGCTAAATCGGCATTATGCTTCATATCCAGATGAATAGGATACATCGTAGTAAACCAGCCGACCGTTCTGGTTATATCTATATCATCAAAGATCTGTTCCCGTCCGTGCCCTTCCAGAAAAATGGTAAATTCATCATTATCAGTCCAGTCTCTCAATGCCAGTCCAAAGGCTGTCAACAGTAGATCGTTTACATTCGTACTATAAACCTTGTGTACATCCTTCTGCAGACGATCTGTTTGTTGCTTGGAAAGCCTTACGCTGCAGATTTTCAGGTCTTTCCCTCTTCTGTCAGCGACCGGGTAGTCTTTATGAAGCGGTTTACTGGCATGACGGATCACATTCTCCCAATAACGCTTGTAACGAGCTGGACGCGCACCCTTTGCATCATCACCCAGGCGATGGGTCCAGTCCTTCCAAGAATGGGTCTTCGCCTGGAAGAGAATTTCTTCATTATTAAGCGCCTGCATATACCCTTGCTCCAAATCTTCCAATAGAATTCTCCAAGAAACTCCATCTACCACCAAATGATGAATCGCGAGCAATAAGTGATCACCTTGAGCCGTGTGAAACAACCCTGCTTGCACAAGTGGACCCTCTTCCAAATTCATACGCCGCTGAATCGCTTCGCTAAGGGTTTGGATTGCCTCTTCAATGGATGCCTCATGGCTTACATCCAGAACAGTAAGAGCATATGCCTTTCGATTCGTACCATGAATGACGGGAGTGATTCTGTCCAGACTCGCTGTATATGTCATTCGTAAGGCATCATGATGCTCTGTCAGCTTACACAACACCTGATCGACCAGTTCTTCCTTCCATCCCTTTTGGCTATACAACATAACAGCCTGGTTCCAATAGTTCGATTCCGTGAACTTTTGCTCAAAAAACCATCGTTGGATAGGCGATAACTCAGCCTCTCCTTCAATAATCCCTTGTTCGGCTTGAACACTGACTGCTCTTAGATCCGGAGTCAGGCTACCTATCGTTTGATGACGGAAAAGGTCCTTAATTTCCATACGATATCCGTGCTTACTTAGACGTGTGGAAATTTGAATAGCTTTAATTGAATCTCCGCCCAATTCAAAAAAGTTATGATTCGTTCCGATAGGAGCATAGCCAAGAACCTCTTGCCAGATTTCGGCCATCAACGCTTCAACCTCATTGGAAGGAGAAATATAATCTACCTCAATCGACAGACTGTGATCAGGCTCAGGCAATGCTTTTCTGTCGATCTTACCGCTCGATAGATAAGGCATAGCTTCCATAGATACGATATAAGCAGGCACCATGTACTCGGGTAGAACTTCTTTAATACGAGCCTTTAATGCTTGTATATTGAACTCCTGGGCATGTTCAACATAGGCGCATAAATAACTTCCCCCAGAACGGTCATCACGAGCAAGCACTACTGCCGTTTGGACCCCTTCGTAGGCCAGTATTGCCGCTTCAATCTCACCCAGTTCGATCCGGTAGCCCCGAATTTTCACCTGATGGTCAATCCGACCCATATATTCAATGTTTCCATCCGGCAGCCATCTCGCCAAATCTCCCGTCCGGTACATCCGTCCCTCTGACGTATAGGGGTCCGCTACGAACTTCTCCTCCGTCAGTTCTTTCCGATTCACATATCCTCGGGCTACGCAGTCCCCTCCAATGTGCAGCTCGCCCGGTACGCCTATTGGCTGCAATCGGTCTTTATGGTCCAAAATATACAATTTCACGTTATCAATCGGTTTCCCAATCGGAATACTCTCCGGTTCCTGTTCCGCAGGACAGTCGTAATACGCCACCTCTACCGTCGCTTCCGTTGGTCCATACAGGTTGTGCAGCGTGGCTCCTTCGGCTCCCAGCAAACGGTTAAACCGGCGGACATGCTCTGTCATCAGCGCTTCCCCGCTGGCAAATACTCGCCGTACACTCCGCATTTTCCCGGCGGCTCCGCTGTGCTCGATATACTCCAGGAACGCTCCCAGCATGGATGGCACAAAATGGATTGCTGTTACCCCGTTGGCCTCCACCGTTTCGGCTATCGTTGCCGGGTCTTTCTCGCCTCCTGGCTCCAAAAAGCATACTGTCGCTCCCTGAATCGCCCACGAGAACAGCTCCCACAACGATACGTCAAAGGTATAAGGCGTTTTTTGCAGGATCACATCCTCCGCTCCAAACGGAATTCGTTGTTCCATCCAGTGCAGACGGTTGATCAATGAAGCGTGCTCAATCATGACCCCCTTCGGCTTGCCGGTGGAGCCTGACGTATAGATCACGTACACCAAATCGCTCGAGCGGTTAACAGGTTCCGGGTTCTTCTCGCATTCTTCTCCTGTAAGCTCCATCCCCTCCATCAGCAAATCTTCGATAGCGATCAGCTCGCGGTCGGCTCCGTGCGGACGAAGGCGGTCCAACTGATTCCGCTGGGTCAGCAGGATAGATGCCCCGCTATCCTCCAGCATGAATCCCAGCCGTTCTTCCGGGTCCTCTGGATGTAACGGCAGATACGCCCCGCCTGCCTTCAAAATCCCCAGCAGGCCGACGATCATCTCCAGCGATCGATGAACTGCGATGCCCACCATCTGGTCGGGCCCGATTCCTTTCTTCCGCAGGACGTGAGCCACCCGATTCGCTTGGGTATTCAGCTCCCGGTACGTCAATTGCCGATCTTGGTATAGGGCTGCCGGATGTTCCGGTGTTCGCTCCACCTGCTCCTCAAACAATTGATGAATCGTCTTCTCCCTTGGATAAGGCGCAGCCGTCCCGTTGAATTTCTTCAAAATCACTTCTTTTTCTACCGTTGTTAATAAATCTGTATCACCTATCGTTTGTGTGCTATGAGCTACAAAAGACCTTAGCACCACCACCATATGATCCAAGAAGCGTTCGACAGTATCCTTTTGAAACAAAGCACTGTTGTACTCCAAATTTAAATGAAGATAGCTGCCTGTTTCTTCCGCGCTCAAGGTTAAATCAAATCGGGAAACACCTGGATTGAACGGAAACGGTTTGAATTCCAACCCACTAGATTGTAGGGGTTGCCCTTTTGTATTTTGCATAACAAACATGGTGTCGAAGATCGGGCTTCGGCTCACATCTCTCCGTAGCGCAAGCTTTTCGACCAATTGTTCAAAGGGATATTCCTGATGCTCAAAAGCAGATAAAACCGCTTCCTTAACTTCATCCAAAAAAGCAGAAAGACTCTTCTCCGATGAAGGGCTAGTACGCAGTGCCAACGTATTGACAAACATGCCGACGATCTTTTCCGTATCTGGATGTCTCCTCCCAGCAACCGGCGTACCGATGACAATGTCATCTTGTCGTGCATGCTTGGACAAAACAACGTTATATACAGCCAGTAAAATCATGAATAATGTACTTTGAGTTTCAGCTGCGAGTTTATGAAGTGGCTCTGTTATATCATCGCCCAGGATTCGAGATACCGTGTTACCTTCATAGCTTTGAATAGACGGTCTTGGAAAATCCGTTGGTAGCTCCAGTACAGGTGGCTCATTTTTAAAGATGTCCAGCCAGTAGGATTCCTGATCTTTAATAAATCCATGATTTACTTGCTCATTATGCCAGCTAGCATAATCTTTGTACTGAACGGATAGAGGCGGAAGTGCTTGTCCATCATACGCTTTTACAAATTCATCCATAATAATAGACATAGAAACGCCATCCGAAATAATATGGTGCAAATCAACCAGCAGCATATTTTGGTTCTCTGTCAACGGAATCAGCTCGCCTCTTAATAAAGGGGCACGGCTCAGGTCAAACGGTTGGACAAATTCACTTAGCACCGTTTCTATTTGCTGTTCCTCTAAATCCTCTTTGCTGGTCAGACTATGAATCTTCAACTCAAATTCTACTTCGTCATGTACGCTTTGAACTGGCTCTCCGTTGATCCATGAAAATGAAGTGCGCAATGCTTCATGCCTGTGAATCAGAGTGGTGAATGCCATTTTCAACCGCTCCTGATCCAGATGGCCTTGAACGAGCATGACAGAAGGCATATTGTAAACCAGTTCCGCTCCCTCAAGTTGATGTAGTATCATCTGACGTCTTTGCGAGGAGGAAACTGGATAATAGGTTTGACCAGAAAGTAGAGCAATTTCGGTAAATGTACCTGCCCCTCTCCCGATGGTACGTTCAATGAGTTTGCTCATACTTTCCACAGTTGGATACTCAAATATTTCACGCATAGGCAACTCGACCTGGAATTCTCGAATAATTTTCCCGATCAGTATTGTAGCCTTCAGCGAATGTCCACCCAGTTCAAAAAAATGGCTGTGTACACCTATTGGGCTCACATGCAGAATATCCTCCCACAAACGTACTAGACGAGTTTCTGTATCTGTACGAGGAGCTACAAACCCCTGCTCCCGAATCACATGATGGGGCTCAGGAAGCGCTCCTCGGTTCACCTTTCCATTAGTCGTAAGAGGTATCGCAGCAATCTGTATTAGATGAGCAGGTACCATATACAAGGGTAGAGACGCTTTCAAATAGGATCGTATTTCCTGTGTTAAGAGTTCACGGTCAGACACAATATAAGCGCATAAATACGTTTCGTCCTCTTGGTCTTTTCTAGATAGAACAACGGCCTCTCTGATGTCATGATGAGAGAGCAGGACCTTTTCGATTTCTCCAGTCTCAATACGATATCCACGAATTTTCACCTGATGGTCTGTTCTTCCGAGATACTCCACATTGCCGTCAGGAAGCCACTTTGCCAAGTCCCCTGTTTTATACATGCGCTCTCCGATAACGAAGGGACTATCTGTGAATCTTTCGTCCGTTAGATCAGGTTGATTAATGTAGCCTAGGGCTACTCCTGTACCAGCAATATAAAGTTCCCCCGGAATACCGACAGGAAGCAGTCTCCCCTCCTGATCCAAAATGTACAACCGGTTATTGTCAATCGGCTTACCGATTGGAATACTCTGCAAATCATCTCCATCCGGGCAATCAAACCATGTTGCATCCACTGTTGCCTCTGTTGGTCCGTATAAATTATGCAGAGTTGTGCCATTCGGCTTTCGAAGCAGAGTATTAAACCGTCTGGCTTGCTTTACTGTTAGTGCCTCCCCGCTAGCGAAAACTCGTTTAATACTGCTGAGTTTTCCCTCTGCTTGGTGCTGCTCAACATACTCCAAAAAAACAGACAACATGGAAGGTACAAAATGAAGGGTTGTAATTTTCTGCTCTGCCACCGTGTTCACCAGTAGCTTGGGATCCTTCTCCCCATCAGGTGGAAGAAAGTAGACTGAAGCTCCGGCTATAGCCCACCAAAATAGTTCCCATACAGAAACATCAAAGGTGTAAGGTGTTTTCTGTAAAATGGTATCGTCCACACCAATCGGATACTTTTTTTGCATCCAATGAAGTCGATTCACTATAGAGGTGTGACGAATCATAACCCCTTTAGGCTTACCTGTAGAACCGGAAGTATAAATTACGTAAGCTACATCCTCCGGCCCACTGTAAGGTTCAAGATTAGTTTTTTCAGTTGCCCAGTCTGCTCCGATCGCAAGCACGCTGATATTCTGTGAAAGATCCTTCAATGTAGATTGGATTTCCTGCTGCACCAGCAGGATGGAAGTTCCGCTGTTACCCGCTATATATTGAATTCGTTCCAGAGGATCCTCTGGATTGATTGGCAAGTAAGCCCCCCCTGCCTTAAGAATAGCCATGATCCCGACTAGCATCTCCGGTGAGCGATAGGCTGCAATCCCAACAATCTGGCCAGTTTGCACCCCTTTCATCCTCAAGACGCGAGCCAATCGATTAGCCCGTTCGTTCAATTCCAGATAAGTTAACCGCCCATCAGCAAATGCTGCTGCCAAACGATTCGGCGTCAGCGCCGCCTGCTCTTCGAAAAGCTGTTGAATCGTTTGACTTTGAGGATACAAGGCATCTGTATCATTAAAATCTCGCAGGATTCTGTGTTTTTCCTCGCCAGAAAGCAAATCAATATCGTCCACATCCATGTGCGGATTAGAGACTACCTGTTCAGCTATTTGTTTTAGGTGCAGTTCAATTCTTTGAATATCTGAAGCTTGATAAGCAATACTGTTATAGCCGAACTTAACTTTCAATTCTTTACCAGGAATGACTCCAATATTAAAATCATAATTCGTTTGCTCAAAACCTTCGGTTTCCACAATTGAAACAAGCTGTTCTCCTTCGCCACCCGCAAGCTCTTCAGTAATTGGGTAGTTCTCGAACGCTATGATATGGTGGATCAAGTTCTTACCCAGTGGGGTTAGCATCTGGATATCAGCCAAGGATAGAAAATGGTACTTCCCCGATTCCATCATGTTCTGCTGAAATTGTTTGATTATCTGAGAAAATGTTTGTGCTTCTTTATGACAAATACGTACAGGAATCGTATTAATAAATAATCCAACCATTTTCTCCGACCCTTCCAGCTCAGCTGGACGACCGGAAACAACGGAACCAAATACCACATCCTTGGTGTTATTGTATCTTTGCAGCAACAGACCCCATATCCCATGAAATACAGAACTTAAGGTTACCTGATTTTGTTGTGCTATCATTTCCAAACCACGGGTTAACTGCTCATCCAGGGTGAAAATATGGTTGTTCAGCTTGTAGCTTCCATCCTCAGTTGACTTGCTGCTAAGAGGTAAGCCACTTTGCTCTTCCACACCTGATAATTGTTGTTCCCAATAAGCAAGAGCTGTCTTCTTATTTTGCTGCCCTAACCAACTGATATATCGGCTATACGGAAATACAGCGTCCAATTCTGGCTTCTGCTTGATGGAATAAGCTCTGTAAATTTGGAACAGATCCTTCGCAATGGTACCAATACACCAGCCATCCATAATGATGTGATGAAAGCTTAGAACCATTTTGCAGCTTGTATCACTTAATGCAAGAACACTTATCCGAATCAGGAGATCCTTTTCAAGATCAAAACGCATTTTCCGATCATTAATCGTAAAATTATCAGCATATAAACGTTGTTCTGCTTCATTTAATTCAGTAATGTCTCTATAATCAATCGTTGCTTCTTTATTAGCCAGCACGACTTGTAACGGTTGGTCTGTTTCTTTATAAACAAACACAGTCCGTAACACATCATAACGGTCAATCAGGGTTTGGAAGCTTTCCTTCAGCGTCTCTGCATTCAACCGTTCATTTAAGGTAATGACCGTTTGATCAAAATATGCTTCTGAGTGCTCGTCTAAAATGGAGTGATATAGAAGCCCCTCCTGCATGGGTGTCAATGGATAAATGTTTTGAATGAGTGCGTTTCTCATACGGCTCACCACTTTGCTACAAGTTTAGTTTGTTACTTAAGAGTTGGGACAGGTTCTGAAACTCATCGATTGACAACTTGTCATAGAGAAAATCAGTTGGACTTTGTTCCGTTACTTGTTTGCTGCAGCAATGGTCGATTAGATTCGTCAAATGTTTTTGGAATAAAAATAATAGTTGTTCAATGGTTTGTTGATGGTATTCTTGCTTGTTATAGTTGCATGTAATAATTAATTGTTCGCTTTCATTAATAATGCAGTTGATATCTAACGCTACAGATCTCTCCGTGAAGGGACTAGCCTCTTCTCCAGAGGAAAATTTAGAAAGTGTAAATACATCTGTATCTAGTTCCGTATCAAAACGCCCCATATAATTAAAGGCAATTTCAGGAGCGGCCTGAAATGCAGTCACACCAGACTCATTCACTTGAGCATAGTTTAATACCCCATACCCAAAGCCCTTGTTCGGTATCCTTCTAAGGCTGTCTTTGATGTTCTTAATCTGATATGAGAGATCATGCGCATTGTCCACTTCCAGTAAAAATGGATACATTGTTGTGAACCAGCCAACAGTTCTGGAAATGTTCATTTCCTGAAATACTTCTTCTCGCCCATGCCCTTCAAGATAGATCAACACACGAGACTGCTGAGTCCATTCTTTGATACTTAATCCAAGAGCAGTGAGCAAAATGTCATTAATTTCAGTATTGTAGGCCTGATGCACCTGTCTTAACAATTTGCTAGTGTTCTCATTATCAAGTGATACACTTCCATTTTCACTATCACGCAACATGTTGGTTTCATAGGATCTGTCTTTAGGCAACGCTCCGGACTGAGTTTGCTCCAGCTGTGCCCAGTATTCCAGTTCCTGCGCCAGCTCCTCGCTTGTTGCATATTGGCTTATTTCTTGTGCCCATGAGCGGTAAGAATCCGTTTTGTCTGGCAAGTGTAGTGCTGTCCCCTGCTGATATTGCTGATAAAGGGACGTAAAATCTTGTAAAATAATTCTCCACGAAACCCCATCAACTACCAGGTGATGAACCGCAATGAGCAGGTGATCCCCTTCAGCAGTCCGGAATAATCCAAGCTTCATTAAAGGACCGGTGGTGAGATCGAAACTACTTTGAATAGCCGTCGCTTCTTGCTCAATCCATGCTTCTGCTGGTAGACCTTCAGGCAGTGATTTTATCGTCAAGGATAGTGGTTGATTGTTTAGTCCTTCATTGTATTGAACGATGCGATCTTCTCTCTGACAGAATGTCATCCTTAAGGCATCATGATGTTTAACAATGCAGTCAAATGCAGCCATAATCCCTTGCTCTTCAAAACCGTCTTCAGAAAATAGCATGACGGACTGATTAAAATGCTGAGGACTTACCTTCTGTAGATAGAAGAATCGCTGCTGTATTGGCGTTAAAGGCAGCTCTCCCTCAATGGCTTCCTGACTAATCTTCCGACGGATCACCTTAACGAATGGGCTCAATTGTCTAATCTGAGGGTACAAAAATAATTCTTTAATGCTTAGCTTGTAGCCATGCGTGTTCAAACGTGAGACGATTTGCAGACCCTTAATAGAGTCTCCTCCCAAATCAAAGAAGTTGTGAGTCGCACTTACGCCTGTTACGGCAAGCACTTCCTCCCATATGTGGGCCAGCAATACTTCAGTCTCACCTGTTGGTTCCACATACTCTACTTCTAAGGCACCGCTCCAGTCAGGTTCAGGTAATGCTTTACGGTTAATCTTTCCGCCTGGTGTTATGGGAATCATGTCAAGCGGAACATACACCGAAGGTATCATGTAATCAGGAAGCTCCTTAGCCAACTGTATTTTGATACGATCCGTATCTACTGGGTTAGCTGATACCACATAAGCGCATAAATAAGAACTTCCCTTATTTTCTTTGACCATCACGACAGTTTCCTGAATTTCAGCTATGCCTAAAAGATGATATTCAATTTCACTAAGTTCAATCCTGTACCCGCGAATTTTGACCTGAAAATCGGATCTACCCAGGAATGCAATATTACCGTCAGGCAAGTATTTAGCTAAATCCCCCGTTTTATAGAGCTTTTCATAGCCAGGCATTGAATAAGGATTATCTATAAAGCTGGCCTTCGTTTTGATCGGATCATTCAAATATCCAATCCCAAGTGGTGTACCTGCAATATACATTTCTCCTGTAATTCCTACGGGAACCCTCTTTAGTCCAGAGTCCAATATATAAATCTTGGTATTGGCAATTGGCTTTCCGATCGGAATTCTGTCTTCATCTCCTGTCACTCGATAAGCAACACAGCCAATACTTGCCTCCGTTGGACCATACAGGTTCGTGATTTGAACATGAGGAAAAATGGTTAAAAACGTATGAACTGTCGATGGCGTAATTTCCTCACCACCAAGAATAACTTGTTGAAGAGAATCCAATTGCTTAGTTCGAGTTGAATTTTGATCTAACTGGTTGACAATAGCATTAAATACGGATGGAACGAAGTCTGTAAAAGAAATACGCTCCTGTTCAATAATATTTGTCATGTACGTAGCATCCACTGTCATGCCTGTTTCTGGCAAAACAGTTGTGCCACCGTTCATTAATGGCCAGAACAATTGCCAGACCGCGCTGTCGTATACATGATGAGTCGTCTGGAGAACACTTTGTGCAGCCGATGTTCCAAAATAGTCATTCATCCA
The DNA here is from genome assembly GCF_053006485.1 of Paenibacillus sp. JJ1683. Lineage (NCBI taxonomy): Bacteria > Bacillati > Bacillota > Bacilli > Caryophanales > Paenibacillaceae > Paenibacillus > Paenibacillus sp. JJ1683. Next base: position 1,107,402 of record NZ_CM129820.1, on the reverse strand, counting down.
TAGAAAACGATTGGTGATTCCTTTATGGGCAGCAATAACTCCTTTTGGTTTGCCGGTTGAACCCGAAGTGAAGATGACATAGATTGGTGATTCCATATCTACATCTACTACCGGGTTACTGATAGCGTTACTCCTCTTTTCGACTACAGAGCAGTCTATAGCTAGATACTCTCCAGCATTTATTTCTGAACTGATAGGAGTACTTGAATTGACCAATAGGATAGAACTTCCCAAATCCTGCAAGGCGCTCTGTAAGCGATCAATAGGCCACTCTGTATCAAGAGGCGAAAAAGCAGCCCCTGTTTTCATAACAGCCAGTATGGATACTACCAGTTCCAGGCTCCGTTCCATGAGTATAGGTACATAACTTCCAAGTCCAATTCCTTTAGCCAACAAATCGCCTGCTATCGCATTCGCCTGATCATTTAATTCCTTATAGGTCAGCACCTGATCTTGATAGATAACGGCTCTAGCATCAGGTCTTTTGCCAGCCTGCTCCTCAATATAATGATGTATAGGTCTCGGCTGTGGATAAGCTATATCAGTGCTGTTATAACGCTCCTCTATAGCAGCCGCTTCTGTTGCGCTTAGGAGATTAATGTCATTCAATGCCATATCAGCGTTTTGGACTATTTCCTCTAATACATTTAGGTAATGCTCGACGAGAAGCTCAATGGTTTCTTTTTTATACAGTTTTGTACTGTACTCAAATTCTAGATGAACTCTCCCAGCCTTTTGTTCGGCATTCAGTACAAGATCGAATTTGGAAATCCCCGTTTTGAACGGATATAACTCAAAGTAAAGGTTATCAGCTTGCCACTGCTGTGCATCCGTATTCATAAAGGAGAACATCGTGTCAAATAACGGATTTCGACTCAAGTCTCTCTTGATGGACAGCTTATCAACCAGTTCGGCAAATGAATACGATTGATTTTGCAGAGCTTGTAGCGTGTTTTCTTTTACTTCGTTCAAAAAGGTTTTGAAGCTCTTATGACTAGCCGGATGGTTCCGAATGGCCAGTGTATTAACGAATAACCCTACGATCCCGTTGGTATCTGCATGCGTTCGTCCAGACGTTGGAATACCAATTACGACATCTTCTTGTCCCGCATATTTCCCCAACAGCACATTATAGGCAGCAAATAAGAGCATAAAGAGAGTGCTATCTGTTTGAAGACAAGTGAGGTTCAACTGTTCTACAAGCTTTTCGGACAGCTCAATTTTCACCATATCTCCAACAAAACTCTGCAATTGTGGGCGCTGATAGTCTGTAGGTAGATCTAGAACGGGCAGTTCTCCCTTATATTGCTCAAGCCAATATTGTTCCTGCTTTGCATGAATTTCTGTATTCGATCTGAGCCAAGCAGAGTAATCTTTGTATTGAAGCGGTAAAACGGGCAGTTCTTCTCCCTTGTACAGCTTGTTCCATTCGTTAATAATGGTGTCGATAGAAGTACCGTCGGCTATCAAATGGTGCATATCAATAAGAAGCATACATTTATCCCGATCCATTTGAAGAAGCTCCGCCCGAAATAGTGGGGCTTTACCAACATCAAAAGGCCGTATGAAATTACGAATCAATGTATCTATACCCTTTGTCGTAATATCACCAGCAGCCCGGGCAAAGCCAAGTTCAAAGCTTACCTCTGGTTGTACAAATTGCACCGCTCTATCATCCACATATCCGAACGAGGTCCGAAATGCTTCGTGCCGGGCTACTAATTGTTCAAAGGTACGCTCCACTCTTCTTCGATCTACATGTCCTTCGATCATCAATGCTGCCGACATGTTGTAAGCCACACCCGTCTCATCCAGCGGCAGCACGGCCAACAATCTGGATTGTGCTGGAGAAACCTCATAATAAGCTTCCTCAGTCACTGCCTCAATTCGTCGATAATCTGTTGGCTTGGCAGCAAGTATTTTCTTGGAGAGTGCTTCGATTGTTGGTGCCCCAAATATATCTTGAGTCGAAATTTCGATATGAAAGACCTCGTTGATTTTCGCAGTCAACAGAGTAGCTTTCATCGAGTGCCCACCTATTTCAAAAAAATGATCGTGTATACCAATCGGCGAAATCTCCAGCAGATCCTGCCACATTTCGATCAATAGCTGCTCCGTTTCATTATTGGGCCCAACGTGCTGTAATTCTTTGTTGAGATGACCACCTGGTTCAGGCAATGCACTTTTACTAACTTTACCATTTGCTGTCAGCGGCATCGCATCCAACAAAATTACATGGGCTGGTACCATATAGTGAGGCAGGCTTGACGACAAATAGTCTTTCAAAATATCTACTGTAACTGATTCCCGCAAAACGGCATAAGCGCATAAATACGGATTGTCATCTGTTCCTTTAATCACTACTGCTGCCTCTTTTACCGCTCTGTGAGCCAACAATGTGCTTTCAATTTCACCTGGCTCAATCCGGTAGCCTCTGATTTTAACTTGTTGATCTGCTCGGCCAAGATACTCTAGCGTTCCGTCAGGTAACCATCTCGCCAAATCTCCTGTTCTGTAGAGCTTCATATTGTCCAAATAAGGATGCGGAATAAATTTCTGCGCCGTAAGCTCAGGACGATTACGATATTCTCGCGCAATACCTTTACCCCAAACACATAATTCTCCTGGAAGTCCTATTGGTCGCAACTGCAAGTATTGATCCAGAATGAGAACACCCGTATTGGGAATCGGCTTTCCAATACACCCCACTTCTTCAGGCCCCATATCTCGTAACATCGTTGTAACTACGCTATTTTCTGTTGGGCCATATTCATTGAACAATTGAATGCCGGGATGTTTGGCTTGGCTGGCTTCTACCAACCGTTTCGTTGCTTTCTCACCGCCTAACGTTACAACCTTGAGAGACATGGCTTCATCTGGAGCCAGACCCTCTATAACAGACATGTACATGGAAGGAGTACACACGAGATGTGTAATATGACTTGATAAAATTAAGGCCTTCAGAGCCGATAATTCACTCAATTCCTCATTCGTAGGCAGCACCACCGTACTTCCAGACAGCAGCGGAGTAAAAAAGGCACCCACAAAAGCATCAAATGAGCTAGACAGCAATGGCAGGATACGGTCTGTTGCTTCTAGTGCGTATTCATTTATTCTCCAAGATAACGTATTTAATATCGCTCGATGCTCAATACAAACTCCTTTAGGAGTACCGGTTGAGCCCGATGTATAGATCACATATGCCAAATGACTTGAATCCGATTCCCACTTGGAAGACAACTTGCTTTCTGTTTTATACCACTCATCATCGTCCATATTTAGGACTAAGCCTTCATAAGTAGTAGCATTGTAATTAGATGAGTCATTCAACAACAGGAGCGGAGCCCCGCTATCCTCAAGCATAAAGTGAATTCGTTCTTCTGGATAAGAACTGTCGATTGGAAGATAGGCACCACCGGCTTTTAAAATAGCCAACATACCCACGGCCAAATCTAATGAACGGCCCGCCATTAATCCGACTACAGTGTCTGCCCCTACTCCCCGCTTCATTAATGCCCTCGCCAGCTGATTTGATTTCTCGTTCAGCTCTTTATAAGTAATCACATGTCCCTGATGAACTACAGCTACTTGATCCGGACTTTTGAGGGCTTGCTCTTCGAATTGCAAGTGCAGCGTTTCTTGTTTCTTCACTATCGATGAAGATGGCGGATCAAAAGTGTTAAAGCCGTGTATTAGCTGTAACTTCTCTTCCTCAGGCAACCATTCCAACTTCCCAATCTCGCTCCAAGGTTGTTTCAAAATGGAGCGTAGTATTTGTATATAGAGGCTAGCAAGGCGATCAATCGTTTCTGATCGGAACAATTGGGTACAATAATTGAAGCGTAAGGCTAGCCCCTCCTGCCATTCGTCAGCACTTAGTACCAAGTCGAATTGGGAAATCCCTGGATTGAATTCACTTGGATGAAATTTTACTCCATTGGCTTCAAGAGAACTCATCTCAAAATTCTGCATGACAAACATCGTATCAAACAAAGGATTGCGTCCTTGGTCACGACGGATATCCAGTCTCTCAATCAATGCTTCAAAAGGATAGTCTTGATAATCCATAGCTCGTAGAGTCGTTTCTTTGACCTCTTGCAAAAATGAATGAAAACTACGCTGAGGAGACGGACGGTTCCGCAAAGCTAACGTGTTGACAAACATCCCCATCATCGTTTCCGTGTTCGGATGCTGACGCCCTGCCACCGCTGTTCCTACAATAATATCTTCCTGACCCGTATACTTTGCGAGCAGTATATTATAAGCCGCAAGCAGGATCATAAAAGCTGTAGTCCCCGTATTTTTGGCAAGCTTCTTTAATTCTTCTGTCATCGCTGAAGTGATGTTATACGACAATACAGCCCCTTCGTAGCTTTGATGTAATGGTCTAGGGAAGTCCGTAGGCATTGCCAGTATAGGTAATTCTCCGTTCAAAACATTTTTCCAATAATGTTCCTGTTCAAACAAACGATTACTGGTATACTGTTCCTTTTGCCATGCAACAAAATCTTTATATTGAATTTGGATCGGAGCTAAAATTTCACTCCGGTACAGTTGTACGAGTTCATTAAGGAAAATGGATAACGAAAGCCCATCTGCAATACTGTGATGCATATCCATGACCAACATATGTTTATTAGCCTCAAAGCGAAACAATTCTGCTCTGAAAAGTGGCCATTGGCGCAAATCAAACGGACGGACAAACAAGCGACTCATCTCGTCTGCATCTTTCTCCAATATTTCTGTGACTTTGATTTCAAAAGTCGGCTCATCATGAATAACTTGTACAATTTCGCCATCCACGATATTAAAAGAAGTACGAAATGATTCATGACGCCGGATCAAATCCAGGCAAGCCTTCTGAAGACGAGGGATATCTAGATCCCCATCAATACGCACCTGACCCGTAATATTGTAGGCTGTACCTATCCCCATATCCTGTAAGACAAACATACGCCTTTGGGCATCTGATACTGCATAATGCGTACATTCTTCGAGCTTTTTAATAGAAACGGCTGTTCCTTGTTTGGCTCCTTCGATCACCTTGGCCAAGGTCGAAACTGTCGGTGAATGGAAAAGTACATTCAAAGGGATTCGTTTGCCAAACTCTTGATGAACTCTGGCAAGCAAGAGAGTCGCCTTCAACGAATCTCCTCCTAGATCAAAGAAATTGTCATCAGATCTAACACGATTCAATCCCAGCACTGTTTCCCAAATTTCTCCTACTTTTCTCTCCGTGCTACTAACTGCCTCAACAGGTTCTTTGCTAACAACTTGTTTCATAGTAGAAAGCTGCGACAAGTCTACATATCCCTGCGAATTTAAGGGCATGTTTTTAAGCTGAACGATCTGTTGAGGTACCCATTGGTCTTGCAAATGATTTCGCAATTGCTTGCGAAGAATTTCCTCTATTCCATCATCAGGACTCGTAACATAGGCAACCAAATGTGTGTCTGCTCTGCCCTCTATGCTCTGGGCTATCACTTGGCATTCGCTAATTTGTGGAATAGAGGTAATAAATCGTTCAAGCTGTTCAGTATATATGGCATGTCCTTTTATATAGGCTCGCTTCTGAACAGGTCCCAACAATCGCAATTCACCGTTTGCGGTTCGCAAAGCCAGGATTCCTGTCGGTAAATATACTAAATTTTCGGAAGGCGATTCGTTTTCCTGTACTACATGCAATTCCCCGATCGTCCCCACAGGCGCAGGTTGCAGATAATGATCCAGTAAATAGATGGCTCTTGGTGAATCATTGTCCGTAATGTCGCTGGATTCGAGTTCCACATAGTCCCTGTAGTTTTTAGCCCCATATTTCAGTTCATCCTGATTTAAGAGTGAGATATCTACAAAATCCCGTTCCTGCCCATCAGCAATCGTGTTCAGGATGTGCAAAAAGTACTTTGCCCAAATCTGCATTGTTTCTGATGCGGCCAAGCTAGCTTTAATATCAAAATCAAACCAAAGCTCTCCTTCAACCTCCATCACATTGAGAAACATGTCATATTTGGAGTACAGGATCGGTGTCGGTATCAATTCAACATCCAGTCCATGAAAATGAAAATTCTGCATCGGTCGATCCATGTTGAAGATGACATTCATTTCAGGAATCAGTATGTTTTCTATACGCTCAATTAGATCAGCAAAAGAGTAGTTTTGAAGGGGTTCGACTTCCTGCATGACTCGCTTAACTTGTGTCATATACTTAAATAATGATTCTTTGCTGGTAATATGGCTCACAATCGGCAGCATATTAACACAGTTTCCGATCAAATTAACTTGTTCCATTCTAGACTGACCAGAGGTAGGAATACCTACTACTATCGTGGTGTTTCCCGTTAAACGGTGCAGAAATACTTTATATGCTGTCAAAAGTGTGACAAACAGACTGTTACCCGCTTTAATACTAAGTTTTTTCAATTTTCTCGTCAGCGTACTGTCTGCCCGAATATTTATTCTTCTTCCACTATACGCTGGTTTCTTCATACCACCGTCCTCTGACGGAATGTCCATGGCGACAGAGACGGAATCCAATGTCTGTGCCCAGTAAGAAACTGCCTCACTCACTCCTGCACGCTCTAGTTCCAACTGTTGCCAAGCTTGAAATTCCTTGAATTTTGGCGGTACAGGCAGCTTGACTATATTTTCTCCTTTGCAGAAAGAAGTGTAGACTTGCTCCCATTCACGGATAAACACTGCCATTGACCAACCATCCGCAATAATATGATGAAACGTGAATACTACAATATGTTCATCCGGTTTTAAACGTAAAATGTGAGTTCGGAACAATGGTTCTTTGGACGTCAAATCAAACGTTCTTTGCCCCTCTTCCTCAAACCATTGCTTGACCTTTTCTTTATGCTCTGATGGAGGAAATCCTGAGAAATCATTCAGTGAGATGACCACATTCACATTCTCAAGAACATGCTGTTCTTCACCATTGGGGTCAACAACCGTCCGTAGCGACTCATGCCGATTCACAATTGTCTGTACTGAACGTTTTACAGTATCAAGCTGCAGTTGACCCTGCATTCGCAATGCTGCTATTTCGTTGAATGCAGTAGATGAATCACTTCTGGATTGCGTAGCAAACCAAATTTGCTGCTGCTCCTTTGTTAAAGGGAACGATGAGGATTCGAGGGGAACCACATCATTTTTTCGGCTTCCATTTCCATCTGGTGATGGCGTATGGTCAGGTAGGAATCCCCCTTTTCTCAATTCCTTCACACTTTCCTTTACAGCCTGTGTAATTTGTTGAAGGTCTCCATCTGTATGAGAAGTCGATAAAAAGCAATTGCGACCTTCCCATATGTAAATTCCCTTGTCAATCAGCAGATGGAAAAAGAGCTCAATGTCGCCAAACGAAACAAACCGGAATAATGAGCCATAGTTCACCATGTGGATAGGCACACTATTTTGCTTAAAATAAGTATTCAGCTCTGCTACCCATTCGTTGGTTCTTCGGTTCAGTTGTTCCTGAAGATTCGGCCCTTCAGACTTCAAATATTTCAAAGTGGCTAGAGCCGTATGCATGGTCAGCGGATGTGTACAGAAAGTACCACCTACGAACGTTTTAATATTCGTGTTTTCTGGATAGGAGTTATCTCCGAACGACCACACACCTCCATCTACGGTGTCCATAAATTCTGAGCTTCCGGCGACTATGCCAACAGGCATACCTCCGCCCGCCACTTTTCCGTAAGTAACTAAATCAGCTTTAATTCCAAACCAGGCTTGAGCACCTCCTGGATGAATTCTAAATCCTGTGATTACTTCATCAAAAATAAGTGCCGTTCCCGAATGTGCTGTTATTTGGCGAATTTGCTCCAAGAACTCCTTTGGTTGCAAATCCGGTCTTCGACTCTGTACAGGCTCCACCAATACGGCGGCAAGTTCATGTGCATAATGTTTGATAGCTTTTATAGAATCCGGGTGATTATAAGGGAGTACAATTACATCCTCCATCATGCTCGAAGGGATTCCCGGTGCCATGGGCAAAGCCTCTCCCCCGCTTGAGTTCGGATCAGACACGGCAAGTACACCATCGAATGTTCCATGATAAGAACCAGCAAATAGTACTATTTTGGAGCGTCCTGTAGCTGCTCTAGCCAAACGTAAAGCGACCATAACAGCTTCTGACCCCGAATTGTAAAAGGCAACCCGCTCCACACCTGTCAGCTCGCTAATCAAGGCAGCAACCTCACCTGCTGTATTCGACATAGGGCCGATCGAAGGCGTACGGTCGTGCACATTGCTCCGTAAAGTATCGGTTAGCCAAGCTGGATTATGACCCAATAAATGAACCCCGAAACCCATAGTTAGATCAATGTACTCGTTCCCATCCACATCCCATATCCTTGAACCCGAAGCGCTCTCTGAAATGATAGGATATACAATTTCTTTCCAATAGGATCGAAACCCAGATACATGACGATTATTAGCATGAACCAGTCGACTTTCCTGTGTGTATTTCTTGGACCCAAGGGTTCGTTGAGTATATCGTTTAATAAAACGCTGTAAGAAATCATTTTGCCGCGCACTGTATCCACTTTCCTCACCGATCAGTAGAGGTTGATAGGGTACAAAGGGTTTGGATTCAGTAGTTGGATTTACTTTAATTGTAGAAGTGATAGGCACGTCAGTTGCCACAACATGCAGAGATGTAGGCTGAACACTGACTGTGTCTTTGTTTGTGGTTAACGGTGCTGCCTGAATAGTTCCTCCTTGACCGCCACTAAGCATCTCCAGTTGTTTGGTCAACACTTGAGTAAGTCCCAGCTGTTGGTTGTTCAGTAATTCAATTTGTTGAGAGAGTAACTTTTCCAGGCCACCCAACTCGGACGAAGGCTTTGCAGCAACCGTATTTTCCGGATTGACTTCTGTCCGATCATCGACCGTATTTAGAGCATCCGCAGCCGCAACTGATTGGGTGGTATATGTCAAATCTGAAATAAACGTTGTTAGACGATCCAGGTTTGTGACACTTTCAAAAAAGTGGTTCATGGGAACATCCACATTAAATTGTTCTCTAATTTCTTTTTGAACTTGAACTAGCATAATTGAATCCAAGCCCATTTCTAGAAAATGCATCTGCTCATCCAGTTGTTCCACCGTAAAACCAGAAACTTTACTGATTACATCTTTTAATACTTTGGAAATATTCGCTGTGTAGTCGATCTGATCTGTAGCTTGCAGCTCTTTTGGGTACGCGGACTCCATACGTCTCTCCTCCCTGCCTACGTTACTTATCTGCACTACTTTTGGAGTAAACCAGCAACGATTTCGTTCAAAAGGGTACAAAGGCAGCGACTGGATTATTTTGATCTCATCCGTATAAAGCGCTTGCCACGGAATAGCCATACCTTTGACATACAGTTCACCCAATTGGCGTAGAGCGTGAATATCTGTATGTGCACTTGCTCTAATAGCTGTAATCAATCGACCTACCGTATCATCTTTTTCCCGTTTATGATCAACGCTCTGTTTATGAGAACCTATATACATATCAGGTACATTCTCTTGTTGGTTCCCGGAAGTCCATCGCTCCAACTTGTGTAATAAATCCTCTAAGCTGGAAGTGATAACTGCTAATTTATGTTCCATATGAGCTCTGCCGATATGTGTGGTATAGCACATCTGCTCCAAGGAAACCGCTGGATTTAGGCGTAAATAGTCCACATATTCCTCAACCAAATGATGCAGGCTTCGCTCATTTTTTGCAGAAACCGTAAAAAGATGAACACCATCCGGCGTGTTTACAGATTCCTCATGTGTTCGCGTTTCTATAAACTCCTCCATAACAACATGAGCATTGGTTCCACTGAAACCAAAAGAACTTACTCCGCAGCGAAGTGGGGCATCATTTGAACTTAAATCGGCTACTTCTGTTGTCAAATAAAACGGCGACAATTCAAAATTAATACGGGAACTAGGTTTCTTAAAATGAACCAACGGAGGATTCTTCCTCGTTTGCAGCATCAGAACTGCTTTAATAAGACTGGATACTCCTGCTGCTTCAAATAAGTGACCAATATTGGGTTTGACCGAACCGATTGCACAAAATTGTTTTTTGTCCGTATATTTTTCAAAAGCTTGTGTCAATCCCGCAATCTCAATAGGGTCCCCCAGTTTAGTTCCCGTTCCATGGGCTTCGATAAATGACAGAGTTTCCGGGTGAATAGCCGCATCATTCCAAGCCGCCTCCACCACTTCTGCCTGTGCGGAAGGACTAGGCGCAGTAATTCCTACCGTTGTACCATCCTGATTCACCGCACTTCCTTTTATTACTGCATAAATACGGTCTCCGTCTTGCAAAGCTTGATCGAGAGGCTTCAACAGAACCGCTGCAACCCCTTCTCCTACACCTGTTCCATCCGCTTCTGCATCAAAGGTACGAGCTCTGTAATTTGGCGATTCCATATCTAGTCCCAGCTTCACTGGTAATAGCATCGTTCGGATTCCTCCGGCAATCGCCATCTTGCAATCCCCCGTCGCTAACGCCTTGCAAGCCATATGAATCGCGACAAGTGAAGAGGAGCACGCCGTATCTACTGTTACTGCTGGACCTTTTAAATTAAGAAAGTAAGAAATCCGACTTGCCAGCACTGACGGTAAATTTCCAACAATATACTGGTGAAATTTGTCCGGTTCTCCTTTAGAGAGCATCCGCTCATAATCGTAGCCCACTTTTGAGAAGCCGACGTAAACTCCTACCTTTTGTCCATGAATCCGATCCCCTGCATAACCCCCATCTTCAAGTGCATGCCATGCCGTCTGAAGGAACAATCTCTGATTAGGGTCCATATAGCTAGCTTCCACAGGACTCAGCTTGAAGAACGCATAATCAAATTTATCAATTTCTTCTAGGAAGCCGCCTTCTATAAACTCTTCTTCTCCCTTCCTTTGATCCACAACTGATAAATAATCGATGGCGTCTTGCTTACGTTGAGAGCCTAAGTTCCCGATACAGTCATCGCCTTGGACAATATGATCCCAATACTGTGACACAGATGAAGAACCAGGTAAGTCCAAAGAGAGCCCAATAATAGCCACGTCCTTGCTATGATTGTGATCCGTATCATCCGTAGGAATATGCTGTTGTTCAGAATCAGTAGGGCTCGCTAAAAATTCTGCCAAGTGAGCTATTGAGGGATGATCAAACAAATCGGTAACTGCAAGCTTAATCCCCAGCTGATTTTCAATTTTGTCTGTAATCTGAACCAGTTGTAGGGAATTGGCTCCTAAATCAAAATAGCTGTCTCTCGTATCAACCTCTTCCCTAAGTAATACCTCGCAGCAAATATCGTGAAGTACTTTTTCGATCTCAAACGAAAGTGTAGGCAATTTTTGATTTTTGTTTTCTTGCTCCATAATCCCTTTTAAAACTAATGAAGTCTCCTGATAATGTCCCGCTTCATACTGAGCCGCAAGCTTATACCTCTGCAACTTCCCACTGGTCGTTTTGGGCATTTGCTTAATAGGTATAATATCGTGAACCGCCCATCCTCCATGACGATACAAATGTTTTTTTAATTGAGTTGCAATTGGAGAAAATTTTTCTATCGTCTTTTTGGATACGACAAATACCACAATTTCCTCTGATTCCATCCCATTAACACGAACTCCACACGCCGCCACACGATTAAGTTCGACTCCTTCTACTTCCTCAGCGATACGCTCGATGTCATGAGGGTAAACGTTCTGTCCATTTACAAATATGATATCCTTTGCTCTCCCTGTGACGACTAATTGACCTTCACGGAAGAACCCCAGATCGCCAGTTCTCACCCATCCGTCTAGCGTCAAAAGTTTGGATGTCGAATTTTCGTTGTTATAGTATCCCTTTGTAACATTTTCACCTTTGATTTGTATATGCCCAATAACGCGATCTGCGACTTCCTCATCCTCGTCATTGCATATTCTGATTTCACAATAATCTAACGACTGACCGACTACAACAAATGGCAGAGCATTATGAAAAGTCTTGTCTACCTCCAAGACAGACTCTCCAATGTTTAAGTGCTTACGATCAACATAAACGGTTATATAGTCAGCATCAATTGGCGGGATAGCAACTCCAACCGATGCTTCTGCTAAACCATATGATGCTCGCATACTCGTTCTTTTTAATCCAAAAGGAGCTAATGTCTCAAGAAATGCGTCACATAATTCAGTAGAGATAGGTTCAGCACCATTGATGATGGTACGGATCTTGGACAGATTCCAGTTCATTGCTTTTTCGGGTTTGAAAAATTGCATGAAATACTTATATCCAAAGTTCGGCGAGGATATAATGCTTACTTGATGTTCACTAGCTTTTTTTATCCAAAGTACTGGCTGACGAATGAACAGCGAAGTCGGCATAATGTACTGATTCACTCCAGCAACTAATGGGGTAATATGATTGTAAATTAAACCCATATCATGGGTTAGAGGCATCCACTGCAAGAACGAATCTTGCTCTGTGACGACCGTCCTATTTATAATTCCACTTGTGTTATGAATGAGATTATGATGTGTTAGGATGACTCCCTTAGGATCACCTGTGGAACCGGAGGAAAACTGAATAAATGCTATATCCTCCAATTGAGGGGTGTATATCTTTGCAAAGGATTGCTTAGGTTGTTCATGGTCTTGAAGAAGTAATTGATGACGATGGCGGATATTTTCGAATAGGTTATTCTGATTGGTTTTCAGGGTATATTTCTCAAGGTCTTTTAATATTTTGGGCTCGATGAGTAAAAAAGGATCGTTAAGAACATCCCAGATTTTAAAAAGCTTCATTCTATGCTCATCATTGTTACCGATGCTGACAGGTACCGGGATCATACCACCAAGAATGCAAGCCCAAAACGCTTTCACAAAATGACGATTATTTTCTATTTGAAATACGATTTCCTGTCCCTGCTTCACTCCTGCATTCTGAAGATTCTCCAGAAACGCTAGAGCTTCCCAATATAAATCTTTATAAGTAAGTGTTGTTTCGTTTTGATCCGACTCAATAAAGGTTATAAATTTATGGTCACTCTTTCCCCGTTCTGTAATAACATCAACCAGGGTTTTGAACCTTTTTGTATACATGCTATTCCCCCCGTATATCGTAAGATTTATTAGCTTCCAGTTAATAAATTTACAATTTCCAACATCATTGATGAATCTTATTTAGATCATATTAAGAATCGTCTGTTGTTCTTGCTCGGGCACTTGCTTGGTAGTGAGAATAGTACGAATGAGCTCTAACACCTCTGTATTAACCGCATTATAAACGGTATCATTTTTATGATTATGAAGTTGATTGATCCTATTTCGGATCTGCTGACTAGGGTAAACAACTCCCTCCATATGTTGTTTGTAATCCCCGTTTCGATTTCGTGCAATAAGCGCTGCTGCAAAGCCTTCCTCCAGACGCTCAAGTGTAAATTTGCGTGTAGTTTGCTGCTTACTTAGCCACTTGTCCGCTTCTTTTAAAGAAGAACTGGTATTAATAGAAAAAGTAGAGATACTAGGATATCTTTCTTTCATTAGCTGTCCAAGTACTTTTCTCGGACCTAATTCTAGCGCAACAGTAATACCATTCTGGTATAAATAATCCATCGTATCTGTCCAACGTACAGGGCTTATCATTTGCTTGTACAGCAAGTCATAAATTGAGAATTCATCATGTGGTAAGGCTGTTACATTGGAAACAACCGGCCACCTTCCCTTGCGTAGCGGGATTTTTTTTAGTTCTGCGGCAAGCTTATCTGCTGCAGGCTTCATCAGAATACTGTGAAAAGGCCCGCTTACTGTTAAATAGTTAACCTTACTATGTTCTAGACGTTTGATTTTCTCCACTATTCGAGCCATAGGTTCTGTATGTCCCGATAGCACGTACTGATTGTTTGAATTGTGACAGGCAATAGATATAACATCACGATCCGTAGATATCTCTTGACATAAGCTCTCCAGAATAGTAGCAGAAACATTCGCAACAGCAACCATAGTCCCTACCCCATTGGCTGTAGCCTGCTGCATGAACATTCCTCGTTTTCTCACGATTTGAAGTCCATCTTGAAGGGAGAAAAAACCGCTGCACACCAATGCTGAGTATTCTCCTAAACTATGACCGGCCAACAGTTGAGGTTCCAGTTCCAGTATTTCTCTGCTAGCATAGTATGCAGCAAGACTGGCAGTAAGTAAGGCTGGTTGGGCATTCATGGTCTGAAGAAGCTCTTGGGAATCTCCTTCAAAGCAAAGTTTTGAGAGTTTTACACCTAAGATATCATCCGCTTCATCGAATAAACGCTTTACCACAGTAAAATTATCCCATAGTTCTTTACTCATTCCTACATATTGCGAACCCTGCCCAGGAAAAATAAAAGATACTTTATTCATCTGAAAACCTCTTCTCCAGTGAGCTTCCTGAATATGTGTACTTTTCAAATTTAACTTCTGTTGCAAGTTATAACCTTTATAGTATTAAAGCAGAAATTTATGATCGACATAATTAATGAAAAAAAGAATCATTTAAAAACAAATTAAATCATATGTAATTACCGTGCACTAGCATTTAATAAGCTTGTATTAATAATTTATCAATCGTTATTCCAACCCATGTTTTACTCCTTTTACGAATTAAAATAACGATTTATTTCAACAAAGTCAATGAATAAGTCAACCTTCGAATGTTACATTTTTGTAAATAAAAGGTCGCAAAATGTAGAAATTTGTTGATTATCATTAGATAAAGTCGTTTTCTTGAAAGAATAGCTTTTTTCATTATTTTCACTACATAAAAATAAATAAAATTAAATTATGCAATTGTTAAATATTTTTAAAAGATAAACAAATATACACACTTATTATATTATTGTATTTATCCAAATTATGATATTAAACTCTTTTTTTGAACCTTGCTCTTAGCTCTGATTGCTCTAAATTTGAAAACATAAATTAAAGACACTACATGAGTCAGATGTCCTTTGCCCCATGAAATTGCTGCTTAAATTATAAATACTATGTAACAATTAAATAACTCTAATAGAATTTTAGAAATATGTGCACGAAAAAATCTACAGATTTTACCAACTGATGAGCTTCGCAGTCTTCCACTTCCGCTCGCTTAGTCTTGAAAAAGTCTGTAGATTTTATAGATACTCGTATTCACGTTATGATCTCTCACTGCTCAAGACCTAGTTATAATCCTCCCAATAGCGATACTTCATTTCATTCTCACCTTTGGTGACGATGATCATGTTCTCGACATGCCCAGTTTCTTTATTTGTCCGGTAGATCATGGTACGGGTTTCTCCCTCATCGGGAACAGAGAACAGCACCTTGTCACTGATCATACCGCCACCAACGCCGACAACGTGTTCCCCCCAGCCGGAGGCTGCGCCCGAACCTGTTCCACTGACGCCAGTCCCGCGCGACAAAATAAGACCCATTCCATATCCGGTAACGGTCTGGGCCGTTTTACCTAGAGCGTGTTCTCCGGCTGATTGAGTATGCTTTTGGACCCAGTAATCGTATTTGTCCGTATTTTGCTCATAACTTATAATATTTCCTTTTTTATCTATAGATATATCTGTTTTGCTTCCGTCTTTACCTGTCAGTTCAGTGACGGCAACAAGGGAATCGGATGTGATCTTGGAAGTCTCTCCTGTATTGTAATCTGTGCGAGTAACCGAGTCCTCGTATTGCAGCCGCAGGACATTCATCTGGTCGTGGATTTTCTGCATGACTTGCTTGTCGCCGATGGTCTCCGCGTTTTTCAATAGTTCCTCATATTGATGATATTTATCCGCGTCTGCCTGCTCCCACTCGTCTATATTTTTGGGTGAATTCACGATATCTTCAGCATGATTTCCAGCCTCTTCGCTACCCGCCAGCGCTGCACTAGCGTTCATCGCTGCTGCCAAGGCTGACCAGAAGCCACGTGTGCTCCCAGCATCCGCATTTCTAAACTTCAAAGCAATGCTTTTCAGCTCAATTTCAATGGATTGAACCTTATTTAATATAGAAGAAAGCGTATATTTAGCTGTACGATAGTCATTATAAAAACGATTTCTCTCCATACCATCCCACTGGCTGTGAAGGCGGTTCATTGTGCTATCCAGACCGTTCAGCTGGTTATACAGTATGCCGTGGGCATTGGCAAATTGGGAGGCCACGTTATCCAGCTGCTCCGGTGTGACTTGGATTTTTGTCATGGTGATCACATCCCATCTTCGAAAATAGGAGATAGACATTAAAGTTTACAGTAATCCTTATTTCATATTGTAAGCTATAGAGGTCGGACATTCATGAGGATTTATACGTATTTGTGTATCCAGAAGCAGTTCCTTTGATATAATGAATCCATATGAGTTTATTTCGACAATATATTATTGAAAGTCAGGTGTAAGGACATGTCAGACAAAAAAATTATTTTTTTTGATATCGACGGTACATTACTGGACGATGAAAAGAAGATGCCGTTAACGGCAGAAAAAGCAGTCTTTGCTTTGAAAGAGCAAGGACATGAGGTAGCCATCGCAACAGGACGTGCGCCTTTTATGTTCAAGGATATCCGCGAGCAGTTAGAAATTGATTCCTACGTTAGCTTTAACGGGCAATATGTCGTGCTCCGTGGGGAAGTCGTCGCTACCAATCCGCTAAATCGAGAAGCCTTGCAAGCGATGACTGATCTGGCACTCACACATAATCATGCTCTCGTATATATGGATCATATGGACATGAAGGCCAATATTCCTAACGATGAGCTTGTGGAGAAATCGGTCCAAACGCTTAAGGCCAAGATTTCGGTTGGGTACGATCCGCTCTATTTCCAAGGGAGAGATATATATCAGACGCTGTTAATGTGTACAGCAGAAGAAGAGCCTTACTATGAAGCGGTATTCAAAGCATTTGACTTTGTACGCTGGCATCCAAGTTCAGTGGACGTTGTTCCTCACTCTGGCTCTAAAGCAAAGGGAATCCGCGAAATTACATCCAGACTGGGCATTGCCGATGAGAATCAATACGCTTTTGGCGATGGATTAAACGATGTGGAGATGCTGACAACTATACATAACAGTGTCGCGATGGGGAACGGTTGTGATGAAGCCAAAGCCGCTGCTAAAATGGTCACAAAACGCGCAGATGAAGACGGTATTTTATACGGACTGCAAAATCTTGGTTTGTTAAGCTAACAGAATTGTTTGACACGCTGAGCATGTTTCGGGAAAAATCAAGTCGGTTTAATGACTTAGATATGAGAAAATAGGAGGTTGTCGTTGGTATGGAAACGGAAGGCTTACGCAATGTCGAACAGCTAGCCCTGAAGAAGTACAAAATTTACAAGCAAAGCCTGCTCCGGTATTTGGCGCGTTCCATGCTGGCGAGTATGTTTATCGGATTCGGCGTTATTGTCGCCTTCAAGACGGGTAACTTTTTTTACATGGAGCATTCTCCATTCACTTATCCCATGGCGGCGCTCACCTTTGGGGCAGCCATCATTCTGATCGCGTACGGCGGCGGTGATTTGTTTACTGGCAACACCTTCTATTACACCTATGCTGCGCTCCGTAAAAAGCTGCGCTGGGGTCAGGTGCTTCGATTGTGGACTGCCAGCTATGGAGGTAACTTGTTAGGTGCGGGGGTATTCGCACTCCTTATATACCTGACAGGGCTGTTTGACTCCTCCAGCGTGAACAGCTTTCTTTTGAACGTAGTTGAGCATAAAATGGAAGCGCCTGCAATGCAGCTATTCTTCCGCGCTATTTTGTGTAATTGGCTGGTCTGCCTCGCCTTTTTTGTGCCGATGTTTATGAAGGAAAATGGCGCAAAGATGTTCGCTATGATGCTGTTTGTATTCTGCTTTTTCATTTCGGGATACGAGCATAGTGTAGCTAACATGTGTACTTTCGCCATTGCGCTCGTGCTGGACCATCCGGGTACGGTCTCTGTCGCTGGCGTCATCCATAATCTCGTTCCGGTTACGCTTGGGAATCTGGTGGGTGGCGTGCTGCTTATGGGGGTTATGTACTATTCGGTGAATCTCCCGTTTTTGGACGAGGAGGAACATTAAAAAAGAAGCCGTGGAACCTGAGTTCTATGGCTTCTTTGCATTCATTTTGAAAAATAGCGTATGCAGTGTCTGCAGGTGCTTCTTTGCTGTTTATTCTGCTTGAGCAGGAAAATGAATAAATTCCTCCAACTCCTTGAACAGCTTTTTGGGATTGACGTTGTCAGGTACAACCAGAGTTAGCGGCTCATCCAGCTTGAGCACATACATGCCTAAAATGGATTTGGCATCTGCCATGCCGCTTTTGCCATGAATCCAGATGTCATACGTATAATTGGATACGATTTGATTGATCTTCTCAATATCCTTAACGTTTTTTACCTTGATGGGTGTCATCATTGCACAGCACTCCCCTGCGTTGAATTAGGGCTTACGAAACAAGCCTTAACATCACTTTACCCTATTTATAAAGAACGTTGCAAAATCTTAATTTAGAAAATAACATGCGGCGCGGAGCTAACCTTCCAGTAGCTGCCGACCTTTTCAAAATTCACGGTGATTTTCTCGTTTGGCTGTTTGGCTTCTGCCGGATAAGGCACGGTCAGCAGGTAGCTGCGCTTCACCGGAGTCATGGTTACCATTTTCGCCGTAGCCCGGCTAAACTCTAGCAAATTGCCGCCATCTGCATTCAACTGAGCTAGTCTGCCATTGACCTCAACAAAAAATTTACTGACAAATTGCTCACTGGCCTGTTTGGTATAGGCCTGCGTCAGATAGTTGATCAATTTGGTCTTCGTGCCGATGTCCTCGGACAAATAGCGGTAGCTTTTACCATTCAACTGGAACGCTTGGCCCAACGATTTGCCACCGCTGGTGGCATACTGATAACGAGACTGTGCCTCCAGCACAAGCGGAATCGCACTCTCATGGTTCAGCTTGTCCAGCTGGATTGGATTCACGCTGGTAGCCGTAGCTGCAGCTGGCGCCGAAGTGGACGGCTGCTGCGGCTTGGACGGCTTGGCAGTCGATGGTACGGACGGGACAGCCGCTGGCGCTACCGACGTAGATGGGCGCGATGCTGGTGCAGACGGAGCTGCTGGTTTAGCCGTTTGGACGGAACCTGCGGCTGGGGCTGTTGTTGCTGGAACTGACGGCGCTTGCGCAGGAGCCGGCGTCGTAACAGACGCAGATGCTGCTGGTGCTGGCACCTGGGCCGGTACGGTAGCTGACGGAACGGCGACGCTTGGTTGCGCTGCGTTCGCTGGAGCGGACACAGCGGGCGCAGCAGCGGCAACCTGTGCCGCGCTCAAAAGTGTGGCCGCAACACATAGTGCGGATAGTTTCGTATTTATTTTCATACTTCTATACACCTCCATAATCATATGTCTGCATAAACTGCACACGTCTCTATTATAAGAATTTTGTTTCTCGATTGGGTTGCTAAATTGTTTCTATTTGCCTTTTTTTGTTCATTCTGCGCGAAGTTTGTCCGTATTTACCGGGAGCGTAGGTTCTGACCGCTTCTCCTGCTTTGCCTCGATCTCTTCCAGGGATCGTGACATTTGCTTCATAGATTGGTCCAGCTGCTCCAATCTACGGTTAAGGGTGACGAGAATGTATTTTAACAGAATCAGGCTTAATGCTGCAGGGAATCCGACATTAGTTACGAGCTCGATCATGCTTTCTGTCGTTAAAGAACTCACAGATTCCGCCTCCTTTTCCATACATAAATTACCTCGATAAGAACTAGTGTTCCCATTATTATGGAAATCATACGTACTCTTCTATGCCCATAACAAAAAGAGCCCCGATTAGCCTGGAGCCCTATCTGATACTATTCATTTAACCTGCACTCACCCCACTATCGAGCTGCTGCACATCAAGGAGTGTATATGTTCGGCTGCTGGGGCTTGGACATCCCTTCTCCCAAATAAAATCCGGTGTGCGGTGGCTGATTATAGGCTACGTTCTGCCAGGCCACACTCAGGCGGTACACCGGATCATGCATAAGCGTGTAAAATCGGTGTTCTGACTCATAAGGTGTTGTATAGATACGAAGCGCCGAATTATCACTTTTGCGCCAAATGACTTCCTCCCGCCAGTCACCGAACAGATCAGCCTGCAGCGACGGCGTTCCTTTGGTCCCGTTATTGGAACTCGTCCCTGTGGCCGTAAGCAAGTTGGAAGTCGTCGAGTTCGTATAGTTCCACTTGTCGATTTTACCAGCGCTTGAGGAGGTATGATCCAGCAGTTCACGGAGGAGATTCCCATCCCACCAAATTCCGAAGTTAATGGAGGACGGCATCGTGTTGGTAATGAGCTCTCCCTTGGCTGAACGTAACCCAATGCCCGGTGCCCACTGCTCGTTTCCTTTGGTACGCGGATCAATGTCTGCCGACATGCCTCGTCCGGTATCCTTGCCTGTTTTTACGCCCCATAAAATGTTGCCATTACGCGGATCATACATGGCGGCTCCGTAAGTGGCATTTTTGTCCTCGTTCACCTTGAACACTTCATAACCTGAACGATCCGGGTCCAAATCGCCTACATGAAGTGCATCGCCGTGTCCCATCCCCGTGTTAGCCAGCTTCACCCCGTTATCGTCTACAACCAGCGAGCCATACACGATCTCATCCTTATCATCTCCATCCACATCTGCCACGCTCAAACTGTGATTCCCCTGTCCAGCCGTCCCGGCATTGGTGGAGCTATTGCTGTCAAAGGTCCAGCGGCGGCTTAGATTGCCGTTCCGCCAATCATATGCGACTAGAACGGTGCGCGTGTAGTAACCACGTGCCATCACTATGCTGGGTCTTACGCCATCCAGATAAGCAACCCCGGCGAGAAAACGATCCACACGGTTACCATAGTTATCTCCCCAGCTGGACACCGTTCCGCGCGGAGGTACATAGTCAATCGTGCTAAGAGCCTTGCCTGTATCACCTGAGAACACAGTTAGAAACTCGGGACCTTTCAAAATATATCCACTCGTGTTGCGATGATCAGCCAAAGCGTCGCCAATCTTTACTCCTGTACCATCTACCGTGCCGTCTGCTGTCTTGCATACAACCTCTGCTTTACCATCTCCATCAAAATCATAGACGAGAAATTGCGTATAGTGTGCACCAGCCCGAATATTCCGTCCCAGATCAATTCGCCATTTGCGTGTTCCATCCAGCTCATATCCGTCCAAAAATACATTTCCCGTATAACCGGATTGCGAATTATCCTTAGAATTGGAAGGGTCCCATTTCAACACAATCTCATATTCGCCATCCCCATCGAGATCCCCCACACTGGCATCATTGGCATTGTACGTGTAGTTCACATGATCCAGGGTTGTGCCTCCTGCAGGCTGCTGGATGGGAACGTCCAGATAGTTGTTGTTCCATACCTTTACCGCTGGAGAAGCGGCCTGCTCTGCTCCATTGACCACGGCACGAACGGTATACGAAGATGATGTCGTACCTGCCTTGTCCAGAAAGTTGGTTCTCGATGTAATCGGCGCATCATTCACCTTGCTTGACCCTCTGTACAGATTGAAGCCAACCGAATCCGCTTCCGTACCCAATAAACGCCAGCTCACCAGTATACCCTCTGGTACCTTCACTGCGACAGTTCCCCTGTTCAGCTTCTCCATTTGCCTCGTAGACGCAGCTGAGATTGGGCTATCCATTGGAGTGACCACTCCACACAACATGACACCGAGACAGAGCAACACAGTATGCCGAAATTTTTTGTTCATCTGATCATTAGCTCCTTTCATGGTTTGTATTTTCAATGAATTTATTTTATATGACTGATAAGTTATGGTTGTTTAAATCTTATGATAGCGCTTACATCATTGTAAAGGGACGATTCCGTCCTTTTTGTTCAAAAATCCGGGCTAATGCTTTAAAAATCAGAGGTCCATGAATAATCGTTCTTCGTCAGCTATGCTTTGGATATCCTCTGAGCTAATACTGATATATTGATAGCCTTCTGCCTGTTGTTTTTTCAATGCCAGTTCCTTCATAAAACGTGGGCTGCCCTCTCCGGCATCCTCATCGTACACAAGCAATAAACCGTCTGTTTTGCGGAAAAGGAGTTCATCCCGTGCCTTGAGTTGCCATATTCCCTGATACGGCTGGCGGCTAACCACTCCCACATAGTCAACTTCGGCACAAATCTGCTGAAAATATTCCTTTTTATCCTCTTTCCATTTTTCCTCCATATTTTGATAAGCCATCATAATAGAGCATTTTAAGTGAGGATATTGCTCCTTTAATGCAATGACGACCTCGCAAGCCCACAAGTCCACCCCGTATTGACCAGGGGTAATTACCCATTCCAGCCCTTCTTCGATCAGGGGAATCAGTCTGCCTGCAATCGCCTTTTTAATGTATGGAATACCTTCGTGCTTTTGACTAAAAATATTCAGCTCATGGGCACGATAGCCAGAAACGAGCAAGTTTTTCATCATCTCATCGTCCTTCTGAAATTATCATAAAGATTATTGTAAAAACGAACCTCTGCCCTATGGGCTTAACAAGGTTCGTTTTTGGGAAGCTGGTGTTAATTTAGCATTGCTTTTTGGTGCTTAATATTTTTATTACCTCCGCATATCACGCCTTGGACGAGTTTACACGCCGATCTTGAATTCTAACATTGCTGCTCAATATACCAGCATCGCTACTTACTTTGAACGATGGGTAACTTGGATCTGCCTCAAGCCGCATTTGGCTATCGAACTGCTGCTCCTGCTGCCGATCTACCCAAAAAGAATACGAATCGGACTGAATTGCTGTGTCGGTTGCATTCGGTGCATCGATCACCAAAATGGTAAGTACGCCGTTGCATCCACAATCCTCTGTATCATAAAACAACTTGAACATGCCTGGCCGTCCTGAAAGGACCATTGCTAGCCTTTCAACCGACAAGGAATCCAACTCTAAATGTATACTCATGAAATGAATTCTCTCCTTTGTAATTGAAGTGTTTGGATATATTAGGACTCTACAACTTCAAAAAGTCTAAATATAAACTATATTTTCATTATAATCATCTAAAAACTTTAAGTACAAGGAGATCATTAATGATCGCATTTACAAAAGGATACACTGCACCTAGCTTGGCAGCAGGTATTGCCTCTCTCCTGTTAGGTATGGTTCCTAGTGAAAAAGAAGCTCTCAAAAGTAGCATTATTAATGGTTAGTGAGAGATGGGATATCTTCAAGACTTTTTGGAGGACAACCGAGGGAAATATGATTTGATTGATGTCAAATTTTTATTTATTAAATATGAAACAGAGGGAGTCTCTCCCTTACTTGTCGATCAGCCAGTCTACTTGCTACAGATACCCCGGCTGGTTAAAACCAGCCTTTAGTTTCAACCATGTATTAAAAAGGGCTCTCCTGAATTTCTCCAGAAACCCCCTACTTCTCAATCAATCAGCATTGCAGCTTCAAATGTAGCGTTCGTTTTTTTGAATGAAAACAATTCAACTGAAGGAACTGGTACGAGATCCCAATGTCTTCGGAAGACAACAATTGAGCCGAGGAACATGCCAAGCACGAGGAACATTAAAAAGACGTTCCTGCTTTCCCAGAAACGTCTTTTTCATTCCAATCAAGTCATTTTATTCCGCTTTCTTTTCCATCTTCTGATAACGATAAACAAATAAGTAAACAGAAATCCGAACAAAATAATACCTATTATGACTGCAATCAGAGCAAGTAGACATGCTTACCAACCCCTATTGTTTCCAAACCTTAGACACTCTTCTTGGCTATAAAAGACTTTCTAAATAGAAAAGGAGACAAGATAAGCAAAATCCCTAACAACAAGAAAATAGACCCGTACAAATATAGATAAAAATCTTGAGCAGGGATTAACATACCCATTTTGTAAATAGCCTCACCACGTCCACGAGTCGTAAGAATATCAATCGCCTGCTCGGTTACAATTAGACCAGCGATTAACACAATAGAAAATACTACCGCTCTTTTCAAATTCCACTTTACTTTAGAGCTAGTTGATACTCTTTTTTCTCTGGTCATAAAAAACTTTCTGAATAGTAAAGGGGACAAGATAAGTAAGACCCCTATCAACAAAAAAATGGACCCATATAAGTATAGATAAAAATCTTGGGCAGGGATTAACATACCCATTTTGTAAATTGCTTCCCCACGTCCACGAGTCGTAAGAATATCAACCGCCTGTTCGGTTACAATTAGACCAGCGATTAACATAATAAAAAATACTTTTGCCTTTTTCAATTTTCACTCACCTCCCTCTACAAGATAGTATAACTGTAAAAGCTAGTAAAAAAAAGAAAAAAACAGGTTTCAGTAATAAGAAACCTGTTTTTTTAAAAAATTCACCTTTTAGTTTACGTAAACATTCCCTGCTCCGCTTGCACCGTAACCGTCTGGTGTGGTTAGTCCAGTAATTCTGATATGATATCCACTACCTGCCGGGATACCATCAAAAGATCTACTGTACCAGGTACTAGAATCTTTTTCAGAACTGTTTCCAGATACCTTCTGTGGAACACTCCATTCTTTCCATCCATTCCATACATCTTGCACAATCTCATATCTATTAACAGCTTTTACGTCACTAATACCTGTGTCTTGCCATCCTTTGATTGTCGCCGAATGGGATGAACCAACAGAAAATGCGTCGCCCCCAATTAGTACAGTTCCATATTGAACCCCACTAAGTCTATAATAGTCTACAGCCGCATTTGTAGAAATTTCAGATGGATTCAGTGCTTTAACGGTTGCAGGATTGCCATCACCAAGAACTAACTTCCACTCTTCACCATCTTTGATTACTTTCAAATTTTGTTTTTCCCCATCCTCTTTGACTGTAACTGCTACACTCGAATTGGACTCTTTTTGGGCACCAACAACTTCAATTTTGTCAAAATCAGTTCTATTACTGTATTCCTCATACTTCTGAATTTGTTTTTCTTCACTTAGATACCGCGAATCTTTGACCAGACTTACTGCATCCGAAAAATTCTTTTCGTGCATAGCAGTTAAGTATTTTGTGACAACTTTTTGAGCCTCTTGCTCGGATTGATCGACAGCAGTTTCGGATGTAGCTTGATCTTTTGTTAAAGCTTCAGAAGCAGAAACCGAAACTGAAGTATCAGCCGACGGAACAACAGGTGCAGCGGATACAGAAGTACCTAATGCAGCCACCATTGTAAGTGTAGCAAGTAGCGTAAACCATTTTTTCTTCATTCAAAATTCCCTCTTCCCATTATTTTTTTGATCTATTTAAGTAAAATCTTCGGATGTACATTTGCTAAATTAGAATTGGAATCAAGACCTCATTTTTTATAATATTTGTCATTATCACATCTATTATAGTGATATTTTTTAAAATTTTCTAGTGTTTTTAATCATTTTATAGTAAATGACTATCAATTGATCATATAATACTATTTTTGTACATTAGAAATTTAGGAAAAAAGTTATACATCGTTTAGGGTCGTAGTTTATGTTCAACATTTTCGTAAGAAGAAAACTTAATAAGGAGGAAATAAAAATGGAATTTTTAATCTTAGTACCACAGTTTTTAATCCAGGTGTTTACTATTTTCATCGCTTTAGTGATATAGATACATTTTTCATATGTATTGTATGCCTCCATAATGTCGTAGACTCTCGAATGGTCATTGTTTTCTTCTTTACGCCCTCTGCTAACCATCCCATGATATATCCCCCGATATGTTTTTTATTGTGGTTTTATAACCTTAAAAGCCCCCTCTTGTATTAACAGAGAAGGCTTTTAAGCGCAAACAGATGTTTTTGATTACTTATCGTTTTCCACATTTGCAAGTTTTCTTGATTTTTTTCACTTTCTTCACAACGCTGCTTTTACCACTATTTTTGCGCGAGCTGTTGTTGTTTCCGTTATGGTCTACTCTGCATTCCTCGCAAAGATCCCAGTGGTCACCATACCAGCAAGCTCTGCGACATCTTCTGTGACATCTGTGTTCTGGAGAGTTATATTGCGTTATTTTCTTTTTTACTGGACGACGTGTATTAGCCAATTGGATTCACCTCCCCTCATGCTCTATTACATGCTAAGAGGATGAAAAATGCTTGTACTAATAACAGAAGACAAATCAATCAAAATTGATAACGGATCGCTACTTCAATTGCATTGAGGACACGAGGGAAGTTAACAGAGGCAAAAACGATTTGGTTATAAATATAGGAAAACTACATCATAAAAAAATACCTGGCATAAGCATAAGTAAGTAAAATATTAGACTAGATATACAGTTCCAAGCGTCTTTTCAATTTTCAAAATCGGCAAACTCGATAAAATAAGTATCCGATTGTCCCCAAAAAAAAGACAGCAGCAGCCTTGGACGAAAAATAAAGTCCTAGACTACCGCTGTTTGATTAAACAAACGTTTCCCTTTATAGCTTAATGCCAAAAGGAGTAGAGACCGCGAAGGAAAACTACTCCTTGGAGTGTTGAACTTTCATTCAAGGATACTATAATTCTGGCTCATTGAAGTCTTAATCTTTTGTTACAATTCTTCCATTCTTGTGTTAGCCGGAGAATATGACCCGGTAGATTGATGGGAAACGTTGAAAAGCAAGCTACTGCCAAGCATAACTCATGCATAACTACACATCTTTCTCCATTAGAAGCATCCAACCAAATCTGTATGGAAATCTCTAATTTTTTACCAAGCAATCCTTATAAACTAATTTCGCAAAAGTAAGTCTGCCAAATATTGTAAGATACATGCAGTGAAAACCTTCAGCTTTTCTGTTCGAAGTTTTTTTGCCTCCCCCCAATATACACAATTAAGGTGTATGCCTTCCCACATATTGATAAGTACCTTTCGGGTATGCAATCCACTCATTCTGCTGATTAAAAACGGGCGATCCGCATGTTATACCTTGTTTACGAACAAATGTCCCACCTTGAGGAAACAATTGATCCTGCGAATGAGGCTCTCCAAGCACATCTACCACAGTTCCATGATATTTTAGTACATATGCGACCGTATTAAATTCGCTTGGGTTATAAAAATGACCCTCTTGATTAAAATAGGAAACATTTGTAACATCTATAAAATCGTAAAAGATGCTGTTTATGATCAGATACGGTATTAATGGGTTAACCGGATATAGCGCTATGCTGGACACGTTCATGCGGTTCGTATTTTTCATGAATTGGTGAACCTCCAGCTCATATCCTTCTATTTTATGAGAGAAGTCACATTCTCGGTTGTAAAACAATTGCAGCACGATGCGACCGTCTCCACCATCGACATATTGTGAAAAGAACAAAAGAAATGCCTCCTGTGGTTCCTAATGAACCTGAAATATAGTCGCTCTGCCAGGCGGTACCCCTAAATACAACGTGAACGTCGAGCTTTGTAACATCTAATTAGATCAAAGTTGAGCTATAAGTAGAGCCAGTGACTGTATAGGTGAAAAACACGCTCGCTCTACCACCTTTCCCATCCTCTGCTGTCACAAACACCTGTGTGCTTCCTGCTGATTTGGGCTTTAACGTAAGCTGTTGACTTGCTACTTCTGCTTTTACTACGTTTACATCTGAAGTGATCGCACGATACGATAGCTCATCCTGATCAGCACCAAAAAATACATTTTTTAAATCTACTAGTGTATCTTCAGAACCTACAATGCCATATTGATCGGGAGGAACTGTGGCTGTAACAGGTACATGGTTAGGTGTGGGTGTTGGATTCGTTATAGAACTGCCACATTCCTCATGACTCACCGGAGCACCCGGGTGGAAAGCTCCCGTTGGGTCCTCAGTCATTAGACCTGCCGCACGCACCGCCTCTATATAAGGAAGGGCCCAACTCCCCTGTGTGTCATTAAAAGTTACTGCTTTCGCCGTTACGGCAAGCTTAAGTGCATTAGCCAGCAAAGCGGCCATTTCCTTACCCGTCAGTGGTTGATCTGGCTGAAATGAGCCATCTGGATAACCGGTGATCAGCCCTTGCTTCACAGCCTCCTGTACCACCTGCAACGCTTGGGATGACATATTGGATTGATCGGTAAAAGATACTGTATTCGCTTTACTCACAATTACTGACGTGTCCCCTTTCTTTTCCACATGAACAAAGCTGTGGTCTTCATGCCATACCTGCCAGCAACGTCACAATTAGCGCCTTCTGCCATTCTTTATTGGTTCTTGATCACCAGTTTTTCCTCGTTCACGGTTCATTCTTTTGTTAGTGAAAAGATCTTATCATCCGCTTCTGAACCGATTCTGAACAATATTAAAATTTTATTTATTCACAATTGGAACTTGGTAGAAAAAAAAGAGCACTTAGCCAGTTAGGGCTAAGCACTCTAAAATTTTTATAAACATTGATGTAGAGACCGTATCAGGAAGTTGTAGGCTCCCATTGAAAGGTAGCTGCTGACTTGGATGGAAGGGTTGATTTGAAAACTTGATTTCCCTGCCGAACCTTAAAGGTCTTGGTGTTCTCTCCCGTATTGGCGGCAATCAGGACCAGCGTACCGTCGGGGTTACGATAAGCGACTGTTTCGATACTTCCACTATAGTGGGTAGAATCAATACGTACCGCACCTGGACGAACAAATTTGCTGGCATGTCCAATCGCATAGTATTCTACATTTTTTGTAACGGCACCGCTTAACGGGTCGATGGTCACTACACCTCTGCAGTTGGTACATCCACCATTGGCCGGACCGCCGGATGGATCAAGTGCAATATTCCAAAAGAGGACGTTTTGCGACCAGTTTCGAGGTGCGCCAATAATCAGCTTGGACATATCCCAGCTTAAATCATCTCCAAAGCCCGGGCTCCATGCTCCTCCGCTGCATTCTGTCATATAGACAGGCTTATCCGGAAAAGCATCGTGCACGTCTGTCATCGCTGTCGGCTCTCCTTGGTAGCAATGAAAGGCTGTTCCGTGCGTATAGCTTCGAGCCTGTTCGTCTCCCAGCACGGTCTTGGCATACTCACTCCCTGTATCCCAGTTATGGTCAAAGGCAATAATGTGGGTAGACAAATCGTTTCGACTTAAAGCAGGGCCTAAGTATTGCTTGATAAATTTCGCCTGCTCCACTGCTCCCATACTCATGCTGGGATACTTGGACGTGGTGAATTCCGGTTCATTTTGAATGGAAATCGCCTGAATTGGGACTCCCTCGTTCGCATAGGCTTGTATATAACGAACGAAATAGTCAGCATACGCCTGATAGACACGCGGATCGGTATAGTCCAAATACCAGCCGTTATATATCTGCTCACCATATTTCATCCAGGGCGGGGCCGTCCATGGAGTCCCCATAATCCGTAGATCCTGGTTTCTTCTCAGAATTTGCTTCAGCACATCGATCACATCCCGATCCTTGGCAATGGAAAAATGATTTAGCTCATAGTCCTTGCCGGTTGCCACATCATCGTAAGTATAGCTGCTAGGTTGTCCCTGTTCATCCACTGAATAATCTGATGCTCCAATGGTATGGCGAATATAGCTTAATTGAATGCCGCCAGCTGTAAACAAATCATTGAGCAACTGGTCACGTTGATTGGCAGACATGCCATGATTCATCAGATATGCGGACGAACCGGACACGGCTGCACCAAACCCTTCTATCGTCTGGTAACGAATATTGGGTCTAATCTCAACCGTCAGTGTATCCGCACTCGCTGCAGCTTCGTTACTGTCGTCTATTCTCCATGGAATTGGGGCTTGCTGTGTTAGACGATTCGCGGGGTCCGGTGTGGTTAGCCACATACTGACATTCTTTTCGCCTGCCGTGTTCACACCATTCTGCATAGCCAGACTGACCAGAATAGCACCAATCAAGATGATAGCTGCAACTATAAGCAGCAAGAAGTCAGAACGTCGTTGTTTTTGGAGTTTCTTCATCTATATCCTCCTCTCTCTATAATCATCCTGTCTCCATCGTTCCTACTATTACAGCTTTCACTAGGTTTTCCCTTTGCATACCTATTAGATCCTATTAGAATGGTTACCTACTTATAGCAAAAAGAGAGCCGGTGCTAGTGCCCGTGCTCTCTTGAAATTTAACCACTTTAAAAGGAATATAACGGGATTACTTTTTTGCCTTTTCTGTAGAGGTTGCCGGAATCGTAACACTTCCTGTCAGTCTTGTATCCTGAGAGGAGCTGCCTACATAAATCGGAACTTCACCAGATGGCATAACCCATGCTTTGGATTTTTCATCCCAATAAGAGAGAGCTTTCGGGTCAAGCTCAATGCGGACTTTCTTCTCTTGGCCCGGCTTTAATTCCACCTTGGCCCAACCTGCCAGTTGACGGGATGGGGTCTCTACATTGGTCGGGAGCTTACCGCTGTATACCTGTACAACCTCAGCTCCAGCTTTTTTCCCAGTGTTTTTCAATTTAAGCGAAACCTCGACTGAACTTGTACGATCGGATTTCTTTCCACTCGCATGCTGTTTTACCTTCAAATCACTATATCCGAAAGTCGTGTAGGATAAACCGTGTCCAAAGGAGAACGCAGGTTGGATACCCGATTTTTCATATCCACGGTAGCCTACAAAAATACCATCTGAATAGTCACCCACTCCATTGATTCCCGGAAATTTCTCCGGTGAGGATACAGGTGTAGACTGCTCGTTAACCGGGAAGGTTACCGGTAGCTTGCCAGAAGGATTTACATCCCCAAACAAGACGCGCGCTATGGCATTCCCTTGCTCTTGACCAGCAAACCATGCCTGTACGATCGCAGGAACTTTGTCCTGCCAGGTGTCCATTTGCACAGCTCTGCCGCTCATTTGTACCACAATGGTTTTCGGATTGGCAGCGGCAACCGCACGGATCAGCCGATCCTGATTGTTCGGCAGCTCCATATCGGAACGCTCCACATAGCCTTCACTCTCATACGTACGCGTGACCACAATCGCAACATCCGATCTTTTGGCCAGCTTTACAGCATTGTCAATCAGCTTGTCTGTCGTATCTGCTGGAGGCTCCCAGCCCAGACGAACCATACCGCCAGAATCGCGACCATTTGTCGGATAATCGGCACGATATTCAATACGTATCTTATGTTTTTCCCCCGCTTTGAACGAGATGTTTTTCTTCGTTGTTTCCAGCTTCGTACCCTGATTATCTACAAATAGCTTGTCATCAATATACAACTTGCTTGATCCCAAACTGGTTAATGACAATGCATAGTCACCATCCTTGGGAGCTGCAATAGCCCCTGTCCAGCGTGCAGATATCAAACCGTTCAGGGTCGTTGGTGTATTGGGAACTTTAGGGGACTTCGCATTGAAACCCTGATAATTATAAAAGCCAAGGTTCATATTGACTTGATCATCATTGCGCACAAGAACCGGATTGCCTTCCATCTTGTTATTCGTCCAGTATTCGCCTCGCAGTCCCTGCTCAGCATCGCCATAAGTCGCATATCCAACACTGATATTCTCTTTCTGATCGGATGTGGTCAGCAACGATGACGGAACAGCTGATGGACCTGGCATAATGTCCCCCGCAGAAATAGGATCCGTGCCCGGTGCATACTGGACGGTAACTCCTTTGCCTACACGATTACGAATGCCCTCCAGCGGACTCACCGTGTACGTCGGGTTCACCAACGAACTGCCTCCGCCTGCCACGGTGCCGTTATCTGCATCTGGACCAATCACAGCAATGGATTTGAGTTTATCTTGAGACAACGGTAATACGTTGTTTTTATTTTGAAGCAGCACCATACTTTCCTCAGCCAATTGACGGGCTGTTTTACCATGGTCACGGGCATCAATTTGATTATTTTGAGCCGGGTGATCAAACAAACCTTTACTGAACATCTGCACCAGAATACGCTTAGCCTTATCATCAATCGTTTGTTCACTTACTTTACCAGTCTTGACCGCATCCAGCAGCTGATCTCCCCATTTACCATAAGGGGTTCCCGGTGTTTCCAGGTCCAAGCCGCTATTTGCCGATTCGACTGTACTCAGATTCGCGCCATAATCACTCATCACGAAGCCCTTGAATTGCATTTCCTTTTTCAAAAGGTCTGTCAGGATGGTCTTGTTCTCACATGCCGATTCGCCGTTGACCTTGTTAAAGGAGCACATAGCTCCGCCCAAATCTGCCTTGGCAATAGCCTCCTCAAACGGGCGTATGTAAATTTCATGCAGCGCACGGTCACTGACTTTGACATTTGTCGTGAAACGCTCCGTCTCCTGATTATTCATAAGGTAATGTTTCGCAGTCGCCAAAACAGGATGGCTTTGTACACCTTTGACATAAGCGGTCACCATTTGCGATTGCAGTAGCGGGTCCTCGCCCATAGATTCAAAGTTTCTCGATCCCCATGGAATACGGGCAATATCCATCCCCGGTCCAAGCACCACATTATGAGTTGTATTAAAAGCCTCGTCTCCAATCAAATCTCCATACTGTTTGGCAGCCTGAGTATCCCACGTTGCAGCCAGTGCAATAGGGGCCGGCAACGCAGTTGATTGCTTGTCCTGCACATCCGGATTGGCGATCCGCACACCCGCAGGTCCATCTGCCATCTTTAACGCTGGAATACCCAACCGTTCCATCGAATTATTATAAAATCCATAATAATTGTTGACCTTACCAGTCACCAGATCTATTTTTTCTTCCAGCGTCATTTCTTGTAACAGCAATGCTGTCCGTTTCTCAGCCGACATGGACGTGTTCATCCAAGGCCGATCTGTCCGGCTTCCTGCCGCTCCTGCAATATGCATAGGTCCGATCACAACAGCCGCAATGACTGTCATCATCACCATACGGAACACCCATGTTGATTTTACTTTCACGTTTGTAATTCCTCCTTGATGTTTGGTCATGAGGTGAATGCCTATTCAACGCTCACAGGCTTGCAAAGGCTCTCGACCCTGCGAGCTCCAACAAAAATCCAGAGCCACGGGGTAAGCAAGCAAATCAGCAAAAGCCGCAATGGCTCAAGTGACACGTTTACCACCCTACCGCACATTTTCGGAAATTTCATTGAAAGTTTTTGGAAGGAGAACACTAGGACCTTCATTCTTTCTCATAAAAAGAGAACGCTAACAATTCAGTTAACCGATCACAAGATTACACTTTTGTAACTTTTTAATGACGTATTTTTAACTATTTATAATCATAAAAAATGATTCATATGTCCCACACTTTGACATGCTTCTATGGTCTTTTTTAGCGTGCGACCAAAGCCTCTATTTAGGAAATTGGGAATACTTATGTATAAAAAAAGTTTGGGTAACAAAAAAATCCAGGAACCTGAACGGTCCCTGGAAGCACTGTGGATTCAATGTGATTATTCAAACGGATACCGAAGTCCCCACTGTGAACGAATCTGATCCATCAATTTCATAATTCCTAATGATTCATCCAAAGAAATAGTAGAGCTTTCGAGCAAACCTTCGTTCAAGCAGCGCCCAACTTCTTCTGCCTCAAAAGCATAGCCTGTAGAGGAACGATCATCCTGAAAGTTTTGCGCCTCTTCACCGTCCACAACTAAAGTAGCCGATGTACCATTCAGGAACGACGGAATGTGAATATAGCCCTTGGTTCCATGGATATAAGCTTCATTCGTCAGTCCGAGACGAACTGCCCCATTAAGCATAGCTGTACGTCCTTTTCCATAATCCAACATGATTGAAAATGTCTCATCAACGCCAGTTTCCCCGATATAAGCAGTACTCCATACATGCTCTGGTTCAGGGCCAAAGATCATCGAAGCAAAAGAAACGGGGTAAATTCCCGCATCTAATAATGCCCCTCCGCCCAGCTCGGGATTCAATAATCTTCCCTCTGGATTCCAATCTATGCGAAAACCGAATTCCGCCTTCACCAACTTCACTTCACCAATACGTCCCGCATGTAGCCACTCCTGCACTTGGCGTATCGGAGGCAAAAAACGCGTCCACATGGCTTCCATCAGGAATAGCTTATGGTCACGGGCGTAACGGATTAGTTCCTCCAACTCTTTGCTGTTGACGGTGAAGGGTTTCTCACACAAGACGGCTTTGCCCGCTCGTAGAGCTGCTAGAACATTTTCTTTATGAAAAGGATGAGGAGTCCCTATGTAAATAGCATCGACCTCGGAATCTTGCACTAATTCCTCATAGCTACCATAAGCCTGTGCCATTTGATGCTTGGCTGCAAATTCGGTAGCGCTTTCAATATTGCGTGATCCAACGGCGTATCCTTCTCCATTCGTAACATGTTGCAGATCGGCAACAAACTGATCTGAGATCCATCCCGTACCGACAATTCCCCATTTAATCTTTTTGCTCATACTTGTATCCCTCCCAGTTGTATAGTTAACATTGGCTTACACGGTCTTCTTCATTCTAGCAAACACCTGTCCTAAACAAAAGAAATTCCTGCTCGGCGGCAGTTTGTATTGCAGCTCGGCAGGAAGGCAGCGAGGCGAGCACGAAGTCAGTTTTGAGCAGGAATTTCCTTTAGGATCGTCTTGGTTCAGGCCATTTATTGAATGGTGTATTTGTAAAACTTTTTATCTACTTTCATAACTGGAAAGCCCATTGGCAATTCATCAAGAACTATACTAACAAATCCATTCTTCTCATAAAAACGATGAGCGGCTACGAATTGCGGTGTTGTTCCAAGATAGATTCCCTCAACAGACCGTTCCTTGGCCCATCCTATGGCATGCTGAAGTAATTGATTCGAAACATTAAAGGTTTTGCCTCTATAGTTTTGTTTGACAAACATCTTTCTGAGCGCCGTCTTATGGTTTTCGATATCTAGTAAGGCAACCGTCCCTACTACGATTCCTTCATGAAGAGCCACCCAGAAGTTGCCGTTACCATGCTGATAAAAGTTTTCAATATCAAGCAGATCAGGCTGATCTTCTTTAGTGATGGCGATATTATATTCGTTCTGTTGAATATGTAAAATTAAATCGACAACTTGCGATTGATACTCAGTTGTGTACTCTTGTAAAAGGATGCTATTTACCATCGCTGTATTCTCCTATTATCGTCAATTGTGATGTCGTAAGCTTCCCTTCAAAACACAGGAACAACTTTTTACGCATAACTCCTTATTCGAGCTCGATGCATACCTGATATTAAATAACTCAACCTCCGCAGCTAAACTTAGCTTCCACTTGCACAGTCGATGATTTGAAACCTTGTCTAGATGCGAACGTTGAGTTAATTATGAATTTCTCTATATTACAATTTCTATCCTACGCTTGAAGCTGTTCAAGAATTTGTGGGTCCTTGATTTTCTGATCATCAGCCAGCAACGCTATTTTGGATAGAATCTCGGCTGTTCTTGGATCCTCATCCAGAAACGGCAGGAAGATGCGACCACGATGCTGCGAATGCACCGGAATAATGTGCAGTGCTCCCTTGGCTTGCTTGTAGACCCCACCGCTTCCGAGGTGCACCGCATACTCGCCAAGATTCCCATCTATACGTGCGTAATTCCCATCTAAGCGTACATTGCTAATTTTCAGCAGACGAAGGGATTCCTGTACAATGACCTTACGCATTTCAACGGTTATCAGACTAGCCTCTGGATCAACGCCGCCTACATGAGCAACACTGACGACCAGATCCACGTCCCGCATAACTTCAGAGAACAGAACAGGTGGAACCTCCTCCAAAGGCACGCTCTTATATGTTGTCCGATCAAAGAACTGCACGGTCTCCAGTGTAGGAGCCTCAGTATCCGCTGGTGAGAACCAATCGGCCATGGCATACAGGTTCGCAATCAGATTCTCGGCATAGTACACCTTCTGGAGTCCGTCTTCATAGCTGACTGTCCATTGGCGACTTTTTAGTAAGGATACCGTTTTATTCGGCTGTACCTGATGTCCCGCATACCGACGGGAAACTGTCGCGTTGGCACGTTCATCAGCATTCAGCAGATACAGCTCACGGAACACCTGCTTAAATGGCTGGCGTATCTGGCGGTCGAATAAGTCCTTCTGGAATTCGCTCCAACGACCACTTTCGTACAAATGAAGTGGATGTGCAATAACCAACTTATCCTCTTCTCCAATAGTATGCTGTTCAGCAGAAGGAGCAGTCAACACTAACGTATCCCCATTAAAATAACCGAGGTGATCACCAGCTTTGAAAACCAGTGTCCTCACCAGCGGAGCAAGCACAGGATTGCCTAACAATCCTCTTAATTCCTTCACCATAAAGGTCGTACCAGACTCCATAGAGCGTTCTAATTCTTTGCGAGCTCTGCGATATTGGTCTACCAGATCTCCTTTAAGCTCTTTCAACGCCGTAACATACTCATCCTTCTTGAAACGAGCCGGAATGGATTTCAGCGTCTTCCCTTTGCTGACAATTTCAATATCTGCCGTTCCTTCATCATCAATGACCAGTTGTATCGTTGTAGCCTCATCTAAGGCATGGGGCTCAAAATAAGAGCGGAGATCATCCAGCTTGCGAGCTTCCATGTCCCAGACGAGACGGGTTACGTCATCATAACCTGCATTACGTGCCAAATTCCCGAGCGCAATCCGTGAAACCAGTGCCTCACTAGCCTTACGCTGTGCCCCGAATTTCTTGCTTTGTTCCAGAAACTTCTGGATAAAATCATAACGTTCGCGGACATCTGGTTCAGGCGGCTCGGCAAGTGGAATCAAACTGTAGGTCAACAAATGGTCTTTGTTTCGCTTGTCTTCCACTGATTTTTCCATTTCACTCCGTTTCAGCTTACCCAACGTCGCATCCGCAAACAATTGGGATCGACGATGATTGGCTCCAGCCGAAATATACTTGGCACAGTCGTACAGCAGATCAAATCGTTCCTCGCCCAGCGTCTCATAGGCCTCATGAAACCAGTGAATATCAAAGGCACCATCATTAAAATCCTGCGGAGCTATCGGTGAATAATGAGCTACAATCGTTTCCTTCTCAGCCGAAAAGCCTTCATTGATATGCGCATGGAAGTACCATGCTGCACTGCGAAGTCCTTCCCACCCGAGATAGCCTGCTACAATCTCAATCCATTGTGGGGCATACATTGCCGCCTCCAACAAACGTTTATCTGTAATTTTAGTGTTCTTCAGCTTCTCCTTGAGTAATGCAGCATCCTCGCCATCACTTGGATAACATGCCTTGAGCAAGTGGCTGAACGATTCTTTTTTGGTAATACGATCACCGTAGCCATACACATAACCACGCACGAACGTTTCCTTGTCGAGCCCCTCCAGAATACGGATAAAATAATCCATGCCTTCAATCCGGCTCAGACCCATCACCTTTGACGTGGCTTCGGTAGGCAAATCGCCTCGAACCAATTCAACCTCTAGCAGTCGATCAATAACCGTACGACGTATCTCCAAAAATTCTGGCTTGCTGGAAATCCATGTATTACGAGCATTGGTTAAGGTGCTCATATGCCTTCTGCTTTCACTACCGGCCAGCAGCTCCCGATACACTTCACCTACACTGATCAGTCCTTTTTCATAGGCTTTGAAGTGATCCTCCAGATCCAGCGGAGAATAAAAACGATTTTCCATGCCTGGCCATTCTGCGTAGTTCACAAAGGTATGGAAAAAACGTTTAAAGGACTCATTATCATGGACTCGCCCTTTCTCCAATGCCAACCACGGGCCGGACAATAAATGAAACATTCCCATATCCTCTACAGGTCTATCCTTAGGCATACTTTGCATTAGTGAATTGAAGGCAAGGTCGATTACGTCAAATGTTTCGGAACCGGCTGTGTCCATAAAATAAGCATTAATTAATGTGCTTACCTGATCGGAATAGGTCAGCTCTGCCATCCACTTTTGAACCTCGTTAATCCGCTCTAAAGGATACATTTGTTCGGCGAAGTCTTTACGCCATCCTTCTAGCAGCTTTTGCTTGCTTTGTTCTGAATAGCCAAAGTTAAATGAGAAATATCGATAGTAGCGATCCAACGTTCGGTCCATTGGCTCCAATCGATCATAAAAAACAAGCTCCAGCAGATCACGTGCTTCTATGCCGCTTTCCTGCAAATAACGTTCCCATTCCTCATAAAGAGGATATAAAGACAGCCTGGAATCTACTTCTTCATCGACCTGAACCAGTCGTAGAGGGCGAAGATTCGTCCCAATAAGCAATGTATCTTTGTAGCCTGAATAATACTCCGCAGTATATTCCACATCACGATGATGATGAACAAGCTCATCCAGTCCACTCAAGAACTGCTTGAGCTTCTCCAATGGACTAGCAAAAACATCGGCCATTCGGAAATCACCCAGATCAACCTTCTCTTCCAACCAAGCTTCCTTGACATTCGGATCGTACAAGCCAAAGCCGTTTGTCCCTGTATAAGCATCCTCCTGTCCCAGCTTGGACAGCAGTTGCTCCTCTTTGGCGGTGGGTTGCTGAATGATATCCGCTAAAGCCCGCAGATTTTCATACTGCTGGGCACGATCCGGGTCTGCATATATCTTTGTCAATATTTCCAGTCCACCCAATCGTTGCAGTTCCGCCTTCGCACGAAGCAAGCGTTCCAATGAGCCAGCGAGCGGATCTTCCGATTGTGAAAGCAACACACCAATGACACTTTGTCGCAACGAGCCTGTCTTGAGCTTTAATAAAGCTTCCATTTGCTGCATTTCTGGTTCCGACAGCGTCAGCTTGCGCGCCTTGGCCACAGCGAACTCACGGATACTCATACTTTTGTCAGACAAGCTGGAAAAAATAAAATCACGCTGTACCGCATCCTCAGGGTTCTGCACAAAATGATTCAATATCTCGCCGCGCAGATTAGGGCTAATCTGATCCTTTAAGGCTATAATTTCCCCAATCCAGGAAGCATCCATATCATAACCAGCGAGATACAGCATTTTTTGAATAGGTGCATCCGAGCGGTGATACAGGTTTACATAATCCAGCACCTTGGAAGGCTCGGTAGACTCACCCTTTTTCATATGTACAAATAGATTATGAAGTCGTTCAAAATCCTTACGACGCTCCTCTTTGCTCTCCAGCAAAGGAGTGCGCGCCACTTTAACGATTCGATCCGCGACCGTCCCGCCTTCTACCCATTCATAAAAATAATCAGTTGTATAGTTCGTCAGTATCCAATAGCGAAGCTCCGGGTCCGTCTCATCCAGATATTCTCTCGCAATTCCGAGGCGCAGATCCTTGTTTTTAGTATTAGACAGTACATACTGTGCTACAATCTTCTGGTATGCTGCTCCCTGCTCCATAAGTTGGCGAACCTGTCCATATAAATCACGTTCTTCATGTACTGCCGTAGCCCACAAACTCATATATAGTTCGTTAGCATTTGAGCTGGTCAGCCATTCCTGGCGCAGTTCACTGCGAGTCAATGCTTCATATGCCTGCTCGATCAGTTGGCGAACGACCCGCTGATTGGCGGATTCCAGGCCCATGCCCGTCCAGACTGCAAGCGCCCGCACTACCGAACTGTATCGAATGAAGCCTTGGTCGATGATCACCTTTAACAGATAAATGAGAGCCTGAGGAGTTCCTTCATCCATTTGCTCCACAATGCTTTGGCGTAATCCCTCTTGAAGCCTGGCCGCTGCCAGCAGATCGCCAATCATGTGATAATTCTCATCTTGATGGCTTAGCAGCATGCCTTTAATCATATTGCGCGTAAGTAGCGCCGCCTGATTATCCCCATAAATAATAGCTTTTAGCGCCTCTAGCACCTGTGAATTGCCGTTGTCTAGCTCGTAAGCAATCCAATCCCCAATCGTTTCCTGAATCCGGTAATCCCTGCCTGGTTCGTAATCCTTTTTCGTTAAATAATCCATTATAGAGAATCCGATACAGTCCATTCGGATCAACTGCACCATTTTTTTATAAACCCGGGAAGTATGAGCGGTAATATCCGAAGTGCGAAACGGTCTGCGCTCATACCCAGTGCTGTAAGGATATTCGGTCACATGCTCGGTTAGATGTGCAAACACATCGCCAGCTGTTTGTCCAATTAGAGAACGCAACACTTCTGCCAGTGGCTTGAACAGCGGTTCTCCGCTTTCTGCCGCCCGTTCTTTCAGTATTTGCTGACATTTGATAAATGGCTCCTCAACCTCTTGTATGTAATGAAGCTTACCCAGTTCCACAACATACTGAGACAACTCCTGCTGTTGTCCACCCAGTTGCGTCGTGCGCTCTTTCAGTGTGGCGAAATATTCTTGCTCATTGTTCTCCTGATGCATATTTCGTCTCCTCCTCTACCATAGGCCTCCAGCCAACATTGTGAAGCGTATAAATACAATCTCATCCCCTGCATGAAGTGACAAAGGAGCGTCCAGTTCAATCGCTTCCTCATCACATACAAAAACCCTGTATAAACCATCCTCAAAGGCCTGCATCGCCGTGTTCACGGCAGCCTCAATATTAGGAACACCATCATTATATATGGAACCGAATCCAACTTTGCCTGTCTCGCCTTGTGCCTGAATTTCCTCTCCCGTGAGGAACGGAATCAGCGCGACACTCTCCTGCTTTTCCCGTAGCTTTTGAACATTCAGGGCAACGGTTGCTGTAATCAAATCTCGCAATGTTTCTGGAGTAGGGCTCAGCTCTATTTCCTGTTGTGCGAGTGCGGGTTTACGCTTTCCCAAACTTTTTACAGTTACAAACAGCTTCATATTGTTTCCCTTCCTTTTTATTGACGCTTTTGAACCGTTGTCAGCTGAATTTCTCGACCCTCCTACAAACATCGTTAACAAAACATAAAACGAATGTTTGTTCGTATATTTATTTTAATAGGTTCCTTATCATTACTCTATCACCCTTTATGACCAAAATTCACAGTGCTGTAATACACTAAAATCTTAAAAAATAAGACTTTGTACCCTGATTTCGATGAATTTTACCCATATTAAGGATGAAAAAGAAAAAGACCTGCACAAGGGAGACCATCTGCTCTTCACAGACTGCACTCCATTATACAGGTCAAATATCATCAAAAATAATGTTTCAATACTTATTTATTTAAAATGCTGGAACAACGCTATCCTTGTAATTGTCCTCAAAAAATTTGCGTACTTCCGGTCCGGTCATTCGTTTTGCCAGCTTTTGAATGGCATCGGAATCTGCATTATCCTTACGCGCTACCAAATTAATGGCAAAGTGCGTATCATCTTTTTCGGTAATCAGCGCGTCCTTCTTCGGTGTCAGACCGAGCGGCTTGGCATATGCAGGATACATGGCAGCCATGTCCACATCATCCAGCGACCGCGCCAGCATCAACAAATCCACTTCTTTAAACACAAACTTTTTCTTATTCTCAATAATATCAGCCTGTGTAGCATTATAGCCTACACCTTCTTTAAGCTTGATTAGACCGTTTTGCTCCATCATTACCAAAGAACGTCCGGTATTAGCCGGATCATTGGCAATGGCAATCGTCGCACCTTCGGGCAGGTCTTTAACGTTCTTGTATTTTTTGGAGTACGCGCCATAAATGGCGTTGTAAATCGGTTTTACCGCTACCAAATCAGATTTGTTGCTTTCATTATATTGTTGCATAAACGGAGCATGCTGAAAGAAGTTAGCATCCACTTCACGGCTTGCCAATGCGTTGTTCGGTTGGATATTGTCTGACAGCACAACAATTTCCAGATTGACTCCGTCCTGTTTAAGCAGTGGCTTCACGATATCCAGCACATCTGTCATCGGTGGGATCAGCGTGGCTATTTTCAAGGTCACTTCTTTTTGGGATGTTGCTTCTTTAGTTGTTGTTTCTTGTGTAGCCTGCTTCTGACCACCGCATCCGGCAACCAGCAGCATAACCACTGCAAATAGTGTAAGTAATTTCAAGTTCGTTTTCATGTTGTTTTTCCGACTCATTCGATGATGAACCTCCAAATTAGTTGTGATTGGGAAGATAAAAAATGAGTTACAGTGGGAGGTCGAGCCGCTTCGCGTGCAGATTGTTCTTCCGATCGCTGTTGAAATGGGATTCTCTCATTTAAAGTGATGATAGGTTTGAATCCCATTTCAAAGGCGAACGCTAACGCTTCTCCAGATTCAAATCCTTCTCTCCGCTTTTGAGGTACTGTAAAGTTATTTTTATTTCCCATAGTGGGTGTTGCAAGTGAATTGCCATACAATCTGCCGTTTACCGCTTGTCGATCCGGCGGGATATGGTGCTTCCGGTGAACTGGATCGTTTGTACGAAAATAATCATAACGACGATGGTGAACGCCATCAAGCCTGTTTCAAACCGCTGGTAACCATAGCGGATGGCAAAATCGCCTACCCCGCCGCCGCCCACAATGCCCATCACCGTGGAGTAGGAAATGAAGCTAATGGTGGATGTGGTCAAACCCAGTACAAGTCCGGAACGGGCTTCCACGTATAGAAATTTAAAAATAAGCTGGAGCGTGGATGCTCCCATAGACGTAGCGGCTTCAATCACACCCTTGGGCACCTCAAGCAACGATTGTTCCACCAGTCTCGAATAATAGGCGATGGCTACCACTGACAAGGGAACCGTAGCTGCCATCGTGCCCAGCGCCGTGCCTACCACCAAACGTGTAAATGGAATCATAAACACCACGAGCAGCAAAAACGGAAACGAGCGGATGACATTGACCAGACTGTTCAGTATGGTGAAGAGCAGTCGATTTTCATATTTTTGCCCTTTACCACACAAATATAAAATCGTTCCTGCCGGAAGCCCTAACAG
This sequence comes from Paenibacillus sp. JJ1683, assembly GCF_053006485.1. Lineage (NCBI taxonomy): Bacteria > Bacillati > Bacillota > Bacilli > Caryophanales > Paenibacillaceae > Paenibacillus > Paenibacillus sp. JJ1683. Next base: position 1,064,754 of record NZ_CM129820.1, on the reverse strand, counting down.
TACAGCTGCTGCGATAGAAATCCCCACCATGATAAACGTCTCCCCGATGGCTTTCCATATCTCTGACTGATACTGTGCAATGATGTTCAACATGTCATTCATCAGCTTCACCTGCTTCCAAGGTTGAACCTACCATAGGGTCAGCTACATGTTTCGTTGAAAGTAAATGCCCGTCCCGCATTTCGGATACACGGGTACAAATATTGCGTACCACGTCCATATCGTGTGTGACGATTACAATGGTAACTCCCAGTTCACGGTTGATCTCCCTTAACACGCCCAGAATATCAGCGGTCGTCTGCGGGTCAAGGGCTGAGGTCGGCTCATCACAAAGCAGCACCGCAGGACGATTCGCCAATGCTCTGGCAATCGCCACACGTTGCTTTTGGCCTCCGCTCAGTTGTGCCGGATACTGTTCTGCCTTATCCGCTAAACCAACGAATTGCAGGCATTCGCGCACGCGTTCCGCTCGCTCTTTTTTCGCGACACCTGCCAGCTCCAACGGCATTGCTACATTTCCACTTACCGTCCGATTATGAACAAGATGATAATGCTGAAAAATCATCCCTATGGATCGCCGCGCTTCACGGAGACGTTTTTCCGGCATGCGAGTCAGATCTTCCCCGTTCACAACCACGTTTCCCTCATCCGGCCTTTCCAATACATTCATCAACCGGAGCAACGTAGACTTGCCGGCACCGCTGGCACCTATGATACCGTGAATTTCCCCTTCCTCCACTTGAAGAGACACGGATTGAACCGCATGAAATGGGCCGCTTGAGGTGGTATAATGCTTGTTTACCTGATGCAGCGTAATCATGAAACTTGGCCTCCTGATGATCCATTACTGCGGGAAAATGTAATAAGCCCGCCAGCCCAGGCGGGTCTGTACGAGCCGTCAATTCCCATTGCATTAATATACCACAGAGCAGAAATCGGGCAAAGCCTTTTGACAACAATTAACGTACATCCCATACCCCCACATAAGGAAAGCAGGTACCAAGTCCCCAAGCTAGCATCAGCAGCACCACAAAATACAAAATAAATATAATATCTACAGCCGAATAGCCGATTGCATAATAATACGTACGCTTGGTTTCATTAGCAAAGCCCTTGGCTTCCATGGCTATAGCAATGCGCTGCGCACGCCGGATACTTTGAGCGAGCAGCGGAATTGCGTACCTGCGCAGTGTGGCATACATATTCCATTTGGACACATGCTGGTGCAAACCTCGAATACGGTGGGCATGTCTCAAAGCCTGAAATTCCTCCAGCATCATCGGCATCAACCGCATAGCTGCCAAAAAGCTGTACGTATACTTGGGAGGGAGCTTCCATTGCTGCATCAGTGAATAAAAAAGGCTCACCGGACGAGTCGTTAAACCAAACAGCAACCCTGCTGCGGCCATACTCAGTGCACGAAAGCCCAGATGCATCCCTCGGTAAAAGCTTTCCTGCGTAATATGGATCAGGCCCCATGTCCACCAGGTCGTCACTCCTTTGCCAAACATCATCATGCCTGTTGAGGTTGAAATAAACACCAATATAAAGGGAGATCCGTACAGCAGCAGCCGCTTCCATGGATGGCCTGACCAGACAAGCAACAGCAGCATAGCACATGTAACATTAAACATAACGTTCGGATCATGGATGACTATAACGATCACAAACAGCAGAGAAAACATTACGAGCTTTAGGCCCGAATTCACACGATGCAGCCATGTTTCATGATGAGGAAAGGACAGACTCATACTGTAGTTCCCCTTTCTGAATCCGCCATATATCAGTACAATATCGACGGACAATTTCCGGGTCATGCGTAACCATCACAATGGCCGTGCCTGCCGCTCTTAGCTGTTCCAACATATCCAGCATGACAAAGGTATTACGCGCATCCTGCCCAAAAGTCGGTTCGTCCAGCAGCAGCACTTCCGGCTCCCGGATCATTGCCGTAGCAATACTCAGCCGCCTTTTTTGGCCCAGCGAGAGCTGATACGGATGGCGTTCATCCAGTCGCTCCAATCCGAACTGCATAAGCATTCGATCCACTCGTTCTCTGCACTGTTTAGCGGTAAACAAACTCTTGGGTAACGAATACTCCAGTTCACTTCGCACGGTGTTCGCTACAAATTGCAGCTCTGGATTTTGAAACGCGAACCCAATGCGCTCAGCCAGTTGATCCGTATTGCCTGCCTCAGCTCCGCACACGCGATAACGCCCCTGCGTGTGAAGTAAGCGCATCATAGAGAGCAGAAGCGAGCTTTTGCCAGCCCCGTTTTCACCGACCACACCAATCCAGTCGCCAGGCTTCACCTGCGCTTGCTCCACATAAATGACTGAGCTCCCTCCCCGAAGTCCGCTAAAATGTTCCAACTCCAGCAAATTTGTTGTACATGCTGAAGTGGACAGACTATCCGCAAGCAACGCATCATTCTGCTGCTTCATAGAATCATTCCAACGTGGTGAAGACGATTCATCCCATACTCCCGGATACCATACGCCATACTCGGATAATACCTGCCGGTGTATATGAAATACTTCTTCCGCCCTTCCGTCCGCAATAATCTCCCCTTGAGCAGAAAGCACCACAATCCGATCCACATCCTGGACAATTTCATTAATTTTATGCTCTACAATCACCAGCGTCTGGTCTGCCGAAATGTTGCGAATGGTATCCCACACCTGTGTAGTACCTTCCTCGTCCAACAAGGCTGTCGGCTCATCCAGAAAAAGCACTTCCGGTTCCATAGCCAGCACCGATGCAATCGCCAGCCGCTGTTTCATTCCTTGTGACATGCTGGCAATGGGCAGATGTATATCATCCGTTGGAAGACCAACCTGCATTAGCAGCTCGCGAATACGGGATGGCATCTGCTCCCTTGGAACCTGCTTATTTTCCAATACAAAAGCCAGTTCCTCGTCTGCATATGACATACAAAACTGTGTGTCGGGATCTTGAAATACAATACCAGAGAGACTCGGGATCACGGCAGCATCGCATTTCATAGGCACTTCTATCGTGCGTGGAATCAGACCGCTCAGCACCTGAAGCAGCGTTGATTTGCCGCATCCGCTCGGCCCCAGTAGCAGCAGCTTTTCCCCTTTGCGAACAGATAAGGACATATTGTGAAAAAGCAGCTCTTGCTCACCGGGGAATTTCAACCGAAGACGGGTGATCGAAGCCACCACATTTTCGTTGGTCGGACTCATCAATCCAGCCCCTTATAATCTTGTTCCGTTGCCGGTCTCAAACTTCGCGTAACGCCGGTTACTTCCAATGCCTTAGCCAGATAGAAAGCGAATATTCCAGCAATCACAATACTGCCAATCATCCGAAATCCAATATACAAAACATAGTTCCAGGTCGATAGCTGATCAATATACCCATAGCTGAAGTCTAAAATCAGAGAAGTGACAGCCGCTCCTGCCGCAGCTAGTGAAGCAACCCACAGGTTGGCGTTCCGATACAGAAAAATCGCAAAGAACAGCTCCGCTCCCAAGCCTTGCAGCAAACCATAGTACAAGGTGGACATGCCCCATTCACTTCCCAAAAAAGCACTGACGGTTGCCGCGGCCACCTCTGCCAAAATCGCAACACCCGGTTTGCGAATGATAAGATAAGCGAACGTGCCAGCCATAAACCACATGCCATACATTAGTTGTTCGGCGTGCAGACCGAATGGTTTCATCAAATCATAGGCAGGTCCCCATATTTTGTAGACCAGCCCGAATACCACGGAGATTACAATCGTGACCAAAATATCAGTCAGCTTCAGCCCTTTGGACGCTCTTACATTCGTATTCATTGTTGATACGCTCCCCTTTTTCTTTAAAATAGGCCATTTGGCCATAAAAAAAAGCCTGTCCGGAGCTGAATCTCCAGGCAAGCTTTATGCGCAGTCATAAAATGATCACCATACATTATCAGTTGTCGACATATCTCATATAGCACAGCAGTCTACTGCACTGAAACCAAGCCAAAGTCAGGTACAGAACAAGACACGCTTGTCCGTCTGCAACTTTTTACAGACTGTAGCTCATTAACTTGATATAGGATATGAAACGTATCCATCGACTAGCCGCCGCTAATCGGCGGTATTCCTGTTTCTTGTAAGGTGTTCTAGGTTTCTCTACGCTGGCATTACCCAGATCAGATTTCACGGTCGGCGGCAAGGGCCACCCTCTCAGCCTGACTATCTCAAGCTCCCGACAATGCTTTTTAATTCACTATAATATATACCACATCCATGGCTTTGACAATCCTATAATCCGAAGAAACGTTTGGCCGTTTCCGTCGTCGCAATTTCGATCTCCATCATGCTGCGGCCTGTGCACTCGGCAATCGTAGCGGCGATGTGAGCGAGATACACCGGCTCATTACGCCCTTCTTTGGGCTTCACGGGCAAATTACGCGGGGTCAAAAATGGAGCGTCCGTTTCAATCATCAACCGGTCCAATGGAATATCCCTGACCAGCTCCCGCAGATGCTTGCCGCGCCGTTCATCACAGATCCAGCCCGTAATACCGATATACAGTCCCATCTCCACATACGTATGCAATTCCTGTGCAGTACCGGTAAAACAATGCACCACCGCTTTATCAACAAGCCCCTGATGCTCTCGCAACATAGCGACAAAGTCCTCATGCGCATCTCGTTCATGCAGGAATAAAGGCATATGCAGCTCCCCCGCCAGTTGAATCTGCTCTCCAAACCATCGGCGCTGTACATCACGCGGAGAAAAATCACGGTTATAATCCAACCCGCATTCCCCTATGGATACGACCTGCGGCTGAGCCGCAAGTTGGCGGAGCTGCTGAATCGTATCTGTGCTGCAACTTTTGGCATCATGGGGATGCACGCCAGCCGTCATGTACAGTTTACCCGGATAACGAGCCGCATACTGAGCAGCCTCCCGACTGCTCCGGACACTGGTTCCGGTAATAATTAACGGTGTAATTCCTGCAGCCGCTGCTCTCTCTACCACCTGTTCCCGATCTGCATGAAACGAACGGTGCATCAAGTTCACACCAATATCAATTAACGGTGTACTCCTATCCATCTCAATCCCTCCTTCGCAAACTACAATCTCGGATCAATCGGCTCCGATTCCAAAGATAGCGCGGCAAGGACGCATTCATGAATACGATCCACCGTATCCTTACGGACAAAACGTTCCACGCCCTCCATACCAAGCGCTCCTTCCATCAGGGCATGACGCTCCTTTTTGTTCGTTCGGCGCTGCTTCAGACGCTTTAAATTCTCAGGGGCAAGATAATCCATACCGTAAATGATATGCAAATACTTCCGGCCTCTCACCTTGATTGCAGGCTGAATCATCTTGTCCCGATTTTTCATCAAAAAGCGTTCCGGCTTGATCACAATGCCCTCATGACCATCCTCTGTCATCTCGTTCCACCAGCGGATAACCTCTTCCTCGCTTGCTTCGTCCGTGATGACCCGATACTCTGTCTCCATAAACAGCGAGGACAGTCCTGCCAGCTCCCGGTTGTGCTCCATATGCCAAAGATGAGATTGGTCAAAAAACGTCCGGCCGCTGTGGGCCAGTGTATGAAACGGTGCAATACGAATTTCATCCAGCCCGTCTACATCCCAGCAATATTTTTGAAAAGCTTCTTGGAACGTTACGGCATTGCCATATTTCCGTTCCATTTCCTCCAGCCAGTCTCCAACCTCCCGGCCTGCAGCCTTCGCTTGCTTCAGCTTGTCTACCAGCTTACTGCGATCCAGCAGAGCTGCTTCACCCACATGCGCATACTGTGCGGCAATCAGTTCCCGAGCCTTGAGATTCCACGGTACTATTTCTGCATCCAGCAACACGAAATCCGTCTGATTCCGCTCAAAATACCCGGCAGTCTGTAGATCGGCATTCAGCTTTTCCAAGACCTGCTTCGCAAGGCCTGGTCCAAAGAAAGGGCGGCCGCTGCGGCTGTAGATCGTGCCTAATGTCGGGTATCCTACATATTCGACAGCAGCCTGTTCGTTTTTGAATAATAGCAAAATCGCCCGGCTACCCATATGCTTTTTCTCCGCTACCATCGTTTGTACGCCTTGACCACGATAATAAGCCAGCGCCTCACGCGGATGCTCCAGATATCCTTCTTCTGCGGAAACCGTGGGAGCAGGACTCATAGTTGGTGGAATGTACACCAGTTCCTCCATCGGTACTGTCACATGTGACACGGTATCTATAGCGGATTTGACCCATTCTCCTTGTACGCGCACTTCGCCATACGATTCCGTCAGTACACTGTAACCAGCGATGAGCTTACGTAAATTCGGCGGGGAAAACCGTTTTTTCTGCCACCGGACAAGTGGGCTATCGGGGTCATTCGCATAATTCTCATGAGCCGGAACGCTGACAAATTCCTTTTCCGGATAACGATAAGCGGTCAGCATGCCGCCAAATACCACACCCTGATCAATATTCACCGTCTGGTTCACAATCGTAGGCTGCGGTCTCGGGTCATGTCCCCATACTACTATTTCTCCCGATTCATGGTCTACGAACCAATCTTTGCGGATTGGTTTTCCGTCTGCATCCTGACCATCCGTATCTCCATAACGACAGTAATCAGAAATACGTGCCGACTGTTTGCCAATAAAATGATCCTTAATCCCCGCATGAGTCACAACCAGGTGTCGCAACCCATTTCTGCCGAAAATAAGATGAGAGGGCGCATGTAGCAGAAAATCCCTCAGCTCGCCTCTAAGCTGTTCCGCTGCTGCCTTGCCCACCTTTTGTTCATATTGAACCAGTTCCTCTGCGAATCGTTCATCTCCATGATTGAGAGTTACTTTTCTTCCATCAAGATAACGACCGATTTTCCAGCCATGATTGCTATCAATCATGTAGGCGAGTCCGGCATCCACGTGCTTTTTCCAAAACTGCACCGCTAGTAACGATTCTGGGCCACGGCTCATCACATCCCCAACGGATACCAGTCTTCTGCCTAATGGATGATGGTATAGTCCTTCCGTATCTTCCATATATCCGAGCCGCTCTAACACCTCCAGCATCTCCCGGTAGCACCCGTGGATGTCACCAATGATATCAATGCCTGCACCTATATCATGAAACAGCGGCTGAGCACGGCGGGCGAAGTTAAGCTTTTCTACATCCTTGAGGACATAACAAGCGTTAAAACCTTCTTCCCGGATACCGCGCAGGTTCCGCTTTAACAGCTGTGCCTGCTGCTTGACCCGTTGGCGACCACGGGGATGCGCCCTACCTGCATCACGTTCCAGCAGCACAGATTCGGGCACATCCAGCACCAAGGCCATCACTGGTACATGCGCTTTGGCTGCCAGCTGTACATATTTCTGGCGATCCTCAGCATACAGATGGGTGGCATCCACAACCGTCAGCTTATTCAGACGACAGCGCATAGCCAGAATGGTATCCATCGCCTCAAACGCCTTGGCTGACATCTGCTGATACTCATAAAACAGCACGTCCGATTCCAGCCTTGGAAGTCCGCTCCAGTCTATAAATTCCGTATCTCCGACCAGCTGGCGAAAATGATCTGAGGATACCACTTCCGTTTTCAATAGAATCCCTTCGCTCACCAGCCTGTCCAGTAAAGTGGTTTTGCCACTATTCGAGGCCCCTACCAACACAACCAGTCCAGCATGCGGTAGATTAATCGTTCGTTCGGATGAAATGCTCATGAATTCTTCGGCTCCTTTCTGCGCGTAAATACAGCCATTTGGGTCGGTTGTCCAAAGCCTTCGACCTCTTCTCCGATCCCTTCCAGCGCTAATGAATAAGGAGCTTCCTCAATCCAATGCTCGCATCGTTCACGAAACTCGCTTCTGCTCCATTCAAAACGGTGATCGCCATGCCGCAGCTCTTGCTGATCCATACGGTACACCTCATTATATTCTCGATTGGGAGTCGTCACGATCAGCACACCCGGCTGATATTCTGTCACAATCGTATCCATCACCCGATTCAGACGATGCTTATCCACATGCTCAATGACTTCACACAGGATCATCACATCTTTTCCCCGCAGTTGTTCATCATAATAAAAGAGAGAGCCCATCATAGGTGTAGGGCGAATTGCATCGGCATGCCTTTCCAGCTTGGCAAAACGCTCCACAGCCCTCACCTGTGCATATGCAGACGGCTCCACCGCCCAAATCTCTTCAATGCCCTTCATTCGAGCCATCCGAGCCGAAAGCTTCCCTTCCCCTGATCCAAAATCTACGATTTTCTGTCTTCGGGGCAGCTTGCGAATCACATCCATAATGGCTTGATACCGCAGCTCATTTAGCCGCATTACAGGCTGTTGCTTTCCTTCCTCCAGTGACTGATCTTGCTGCTGATCCTGTTCGTGATTATGGTTTTGTTCTTGGACCGCATGTTTTTCAGTCTGTGTAGCAGCAGAATCAGATTGCTCAAATTGCTCAATCAGATTGGTAAAATGAAGCGTGCGTCGAATGATGAGCTCGCGCAGCGGATGCTCTTGCAGCCAGCCTTCACCGTAACGTTTCAGCTTATCAAACTCTTCTTCGCTAATATAGTAGTGCTTATAATTATCCAACACTGGAATTAACAGCAATAACTGACGCAGCGCATATTGCACCGTCTGATGGCCACTTAGCGTGACATATCTGACGGTGCTTCGATTTTTCAGTTGAAAAGAATAATCCGCTTTCCCTCGTTCGATGGTCACTTGATAGCCCAGCGGCGCAAATAGTCCCTCCACCACAGCATCCGGCAAATCTGACGCAACAGGCCCAAACGATAACTCCAGCGCAAAAGGATGCGTCACCCATGCTGCATAGTCTTCCTTGGGTTTGCCGTTCAAGGCCGTGCCAAGCGCGCCGCGAATATAGGTGCAAAACAAGCTGCTGGTTACAAACTCCCGATCATTAATATATTGTGTAATGTCATAGCTATCCGGACTATTTTTGACCAAATCTATCGAATCTGGCGAGGCCTGAATGACGATTTCTGCCTCTTCCTCCGTAAAAACGGTGTACACCATGCGTACACGAGCACCCTTTTCCGTGCGATCATACGTATTGTAAGGGTTCTTGGCGAGCAAATGCGAAATCATCCCGGCATTGTTTCCGGTTGCTTTTAGCGTGATGTGCATACTCCACTTCTCCTTCCCAGCTTATGTTTTCCATACTTCATTCACCGCAGCGCGGAACATCTCGTCCAATTGCTGATCCCGTCCGCCCTCCATATGCTGAAGCAAAGGCGCCTTCTGTTCAAAATAAGCAATTTGCTGCTCAATAAAATCATTCACCACCGAAAGCTGCGGCTCCATATCCAGCTCCTCGCCCGCTTTTTTACGCTCTAGCAAATGCTCGATCACCTGATAAAGTTCGGTATCTACCGGAATGAATTCCGCTAGCAAGTCTACGAATTTGATAGGAGGCATACTGTTGTAACGTTCAATCCAGCCACAGGCCAGCAGCGGACGCAGCACGTAAAAATATTTTTTAATTTTCACCTGTTCACCTTGCAAATAGTCCCGATAGTTTCCCCGTGCCATATTCAGATAGTGATACATACAGGACTTCGGAGAGAAGGTTAACGGCGAGATTGCACGGATCTGATCGGCCACTGAATATTGCTCCAGATAGGGAATCGGAGATTGCAGCCATTCCAGCAAAGGCGGATTGGATTTGCGAAATAAATGGAGCGCCTTTTTCAAATCCCAACCGTTTATATCCAGCATATTGCTGATTGGCCGCTCAATCACATCCCGCTTATCAAAAATAGATAAATACCATTCTATGGGTCTTACATAAATAAATCGTACATCATAGTCACTGTCCTGTGAAGGAAACCCCCATGCCCGACTGCCTGATTCACAGGCGTACACAATGCGCACCTGCTCTTCCTGCTCCAACGCGCGCAGCTCACGCAAAATCGTGTCGCGCATTTCCGGTTGAATGAAACCCTGCCCATGCTTCACATCTGTCATGTTGTTCCCTCCCTTATCCTTAAAGTATTTCCCGAATCTGTTCTCTGATCGACTCCTCCGTTTCAGCTTCCGATAAGCAGCGAAGGCGCTCTATCGTTGCCTCTCCCCACATCTCAGAAGGCCATTCCTTGAGTACATGAAGCGCTGCACGGCGATTGGAGGTCACCGGGCTCCAAAGTCCGGTAGCAACTAGCTTTTGTCCCATCCCTTCGTAAGAAGACAATAGTTGCAGCAGCATCCCCAGACATTGATGCGCTTCATACTCCGGTCCAAAGCCCGGCACATCAGCAGGACCGGAAGCTATCTCTCCCAGAGGCAAGTGCTTTTCTGCAAAAGCCACCAGCTTACATGCCCGCTGTTCATCCTCTGTCTTGCTAAGTTCAAAGTACAGATTAGGCTTGACTGGGTGTTTGCTTAATTGATCAAATAGCACGGGCCATACATCTAGTGCTAGCATTCGAGCTGCGCGAATGGCACAGTGAAGATGCGGTGAATCTGCATGATGTAGTTCCTGCTCTACCAGCTTCATCCACTGCGGATCGTCCATCATCTGCTGGCATACCGACGCGTAACGTTTACGTAATTCCGGCGTCCATTCATGCTCATAACGTGCCTCCCATGAATCGTCTTCTTCATCGAGGAAGTCCGCAATATCCATGATGATCGTAAGATGCTTCACAGTCGTACACATAGTCTTAGCATGACGAAGGTAGTTACCTATGACCATTGCGGCATGCTCATAATCGTCTATACTTTCCGCAGGTCCGCCTGCCGCCAGCAAAGCCGACAGTATATCGCCTGCTCCGTCAAACAACTCCCGATCAATATGCGGTACAGCGATGGCTGTATGCAGCTCGCCTTTATGAGCGCACTCATAAGCAAGATACTCATACATGACATTATTGCGGAATCCTTCCCGTAATAACCAATCACGTATTTCCTGCCGCGCCGGCTCCAGCCGTTCTACTACGTGAATACGTCCCCAACCATGTACCTGTAAGGCTAAATTATACAACTGCTCATTGGCCTGCTCCGAAATATTACGGATAGCTACAGCCGCATATAGCGTGAATTCATCATGCTTGGCTAGCGTTAAAATAAGCTCGTGGTGCTGCTCTGTCTCCAGCAATCCGAGCAGCGCAATACCGACCTTCACCACATTGCGATGTGCTCCGTGTTCGGCCAGCCAACGCGCTTCCTCATACAATCGATCCGGCTGAATTGCTGGATGTTCGCGCACCGCATCTAGCAGCGGATCAATCAGGCTGAGCGCATTTTCCTCCATCAAGCGTACATACGTCTCACGTCTTGTTTTCATCCCTGGCTTGCGGCATTGTCTGGACAACAAGTGTGCTAGCTCCTTAATTTTCTCAGTCTCTTCATCTCCGCCAGCGCCGTGATGCCCAAACGCTCCATCCAGCCCTCCTGCCACCCAACGCATCGTGTGACCTGCCCAGTATTCTTCATCATCCGGCAAATGATCATCCGTAAGCCTGCCCTGAGAGTCCAATCCCTGCTTAATCGTTTCATAAATCGAAAGCTTACCTCCCCATGGATATAACACTTCATTTTTGAATCGTCCAAACATGTTGCCTCACCCTTCTGTTATGTATGACTTTTTACTTATCGTGCTACCTTATATCCCTATAATCCTTTATTTTGGAAGTCATGAACATGGTGAAAGTATTACAAAGATGAATAAATTACCTTTTTCCTGCATCCCTTCCCTGTTAGAATAAAGGGATACTTATTTTCGGAGAACGGCTACAGAAACGGGGAATGCATCATGGCGAGAGAGAGTTTTGATAAAGAAATTCAGTTCCTGCGTATGCTCACACTAACCAGCGGCGCTTATAATCGGCAGCAATTTGCAGACAGACTTGGCATTTCGGTACATACCTTTGATAAGACGATCCGGCGCCTCAAGGAAATCGTCCAATCCGTACAACAGCAGCTTCCTGCGGAACAGGGACATGATTTTAATGAGATGCTGCGCTTTAATTATTACGAATCCGCTGATCCGTTATTGTTATTCCTGTTTCGGGCCAAATCGCTCAAGGAATCGGAAAGCGTCCGCTTATCCCTTCTGCTGACAGCGCTGCAATCACAGCCTATGACCACCATGGAACTGCTGGACGCTTGCTGCAATGGGCTGCCTTCCGACAGTGCACTGCCGGATGAAAAAACAATCCGTTCTGATCTGAAATATCTGGTCGAAGTCGGCGTAGTTCGTAAGGAGCCTGGCGGCAGACCCTATCGCTATGCTGTCCGTAACGATCTGGTGACAGAACTGACGGACGAGGAATTACTGGACTTATATGATTTTGTGGACGTTATGGCCAACACTCAGCTCCCCTCTGTGCAGGGATATCTGTTGCGAGATCATCTTAAAAAGGCCATGCGCCGTCAGCTCGGAGATCGGGAGATGGCAGAGCCTTTTTTATATAAATACCATTATTATTCACGCATTCTGGACGAAGCCCATATTCATCCGCTTCTGCATGCCATTCGGCAACGCCGCTGCGTAAACTTTTTATATTTTTCGGCATCCAAACGAAGCATGTACGGGTCACAGAACACCAACCCACGATTTGAAAAAGAGACTGAAGGCCGTGAACATACCATTCTGCCCTTGCAAGTCATCTATGATCATCAATATGGACGTTGGTACGTGCTTGGTCATGTGGGCGGCAAAGGAATCATGAAATTTCGTATGGAGGGCATGACCCAATTGGTGGAGGGCAAGCCTGTCCCAGAACAGCTTTATGCCGACCTGTTAGCCGTGTTGGAGGAAAAAATGCGGTACAGCTGGCTTGTTGATACGGGTCGTCCCGTGAAGGTAAGGGTACGTTTTTTTAATCCCGAAGGGGCAAAACGCAACTTTATTCGGGAACGTGTGCTGTCACAAGGACAATGGGGTACGATTACGGAGGAAGAAAGTGAATCCTTTATCTACGAAATCACAGTGAATGGAATCACTGAGATTAAACCGTGGATTCGCAGCTTCGGATCAAGCTGTGAGGTATTGGAGCCCCAGCGGCTGCGTAAGGAATTCAGACAGGAATGGAAGGAGCTGCAAGCCTATTATGAGCCTGTTCGAGAAAATATTTAACTATCAGATTGTCTCACGGTTGGATGAATCGGGCGCTTTTGCTACCACCTCGCAGGAAAGAGTCTGGCTTAAGTCCATGCTTGCAGACTCGGCAGCGACAGAGGCTTTTACCCCGTCTACACTTGATAAGCTTCGGCAATTACTTGCAGACGACGAGCCATTGGAGGCCGATGGCAGCCTACGCGAAAAGGCAGGAGTTCCTGCTGCTTCGGTTTATCATCCGCTCCTGCGTAAATTGCGTTCCATTCTGCGATCCCGCTCCGGCATCTGTATGACTTACAAACTGCGCAACGGTCGCCTGCATGAGCGAATGTCCGGATTTCCCTATAAGCTGGAGTTTTCCATGGTCAAAAAAGAATGGAGTCTGCTATGGTATAATCGCCGACATCGCGCATTCATGTCTACTAAACTATCCAACATCGTAACCGTTACGGAGGATGAGATTCTTCCTGAAGAAGCCGAGAAGTTTACCCAACGAATACTCGGTATACTGGAGTCGCGCAAAGAACAGGGCATCATTGAAATTATTCCTGTATACAACGGTGAAATGTCTCGTATTTTATATGCTTTTTCCTGTTTTGAAAAAGAGGTCGAATATGTACAGGAAGCTGATACCTATCGTATTACGCTCACCTTCCAGGCAGACGAATGTGAATATGTGCTATCCAAAATCCGTTTCCTTGGCAAACGTGTCAAGGTCATCCAAGGCTCACGGCTAATCTCACGAATGAAAGAAACAACAGCCAAAGCCCTCGCACGGTACGAAGAGGAATAGCTGCTGCAGAAATTAGGATCTATCCATGTAAAGGCCCTCCCTCCGTCTGTTAATGAGACGAAAGGAGAGCCTATTAAACTACAGTACGTATAAACGAAACGAGGTCATACACTTACATCCGCACACGTCTGCTGTAACAAGCTAGTCCGCAGTACCAGTTACGGCAAGGCTTGTCCGCGCGCACTTACATACAATTGATACCACTCTTCACGGGTCATCAGTTCGCTCTGGCGTTCTGCATCCTGACATGCTTGGATTCGTTCAGGATTGGCGCTGCCAATGACAGGCTGAATCCGTGCCGGATGCTTCATAAGCCAGCCCAGGACGATCGCTTCGCGTGTCGTCCCCTTTTCAGAGGCCAGCTTCTGCACCAGTTCTGCCGTCTTACGGATATGCTCAGGTTTTCCTTCCAGAGAACCTCCGCTAAAACGCCCCTGCGCCAGCGGTCCCCAAGCCTGGAGCTGAATATCCTCGGTTTGGCAATATTCCAGCAAACCTTCGCCAAAATGTACATTCGTCCCTGCCTGCTGGTTCACGTGTACGGTCTGATCTATAAAATGCAGATGTGCCAGGCTCATCTCCAGCTGATTAGCAATCAGCGGCTCCGTTAGGCTGCGCTCCAGAAAACGAATTTGGCTTACATTCATATTGGAAACGCCAAAATGCCGTACTTTGCCGGATGTCTTAAGCTCGCTGAACGCCTTTGCTACTTCTTCCGGCTCTACCAGCGGATCGGGGCGGTGCAGCAGCAGGATATCCAAATATTCAGTACTCAGACGCTTCAGGATACCGTCCACGGACTCCATAATATGATCATATGAGAAATCAAAACGACCCGGGAGCGTACCATCCGGCAGAAAAATTCCGCATTTGGATTGAATGACGATTTGTTCACGCAAGCCTGGCTGTCCCTTTAAAATCCGACCGAAAATTTCTTCCGCTTTTCCCATACGATAGATATCCGCATGATCAAACATCGTAATTCCGATGGATTGTGCAGCATCTACAGCTCTCTCCGCTTCAACAACATGCTCCTGTGTAAACGGTGCATGGCTCCATTCTCCACCAAAAGGCATGCAACCGAGCACCAGCCGACTATTGGAGATCCCTCGTTTCTGTATAGGCATAATCTTCATGCTGCTCCTCCTTCAATCCTCAAATATTTCGTGCTATCAATATTCAAACAGCTCTTGAAACCGCTATCACACAATTATTTTACCACTTACTTACGGTCATGTATCACTTTGGCCCCGATTCGCGTCTATTTATCCGAATATCCCCATGCTCAGATAACGCTCTCCGGTATCCGGGGCAATACAGAGTACCCGTTTGCCTGCTCCCAAACGCCGAGCTTCCTGAATGGCCGTCCATATTGTAGCTCCGCTGGAGGGCCCGACGAGAATCCCTTCCTGAGCAGCAATTGCTCGTGTCACAGCAATCGCATCCTCATCGGAAACCTGGATGATTTCGTCATACACCTCCGTATTCAGCACGGTAGGAACAAAGCCCGGACTCGTTCCCACCAGCTTATGTGGACCGGGCTTTCCCCCGGACAGTACGGGCGAACCCTTAGGCTCGACCACAACAATCCGCAGATCCGGCAAATGCTGGCGCAGCACTTCACCTGTTCCCGTAATGGTCCCACCCGTTCCCGAAGAAGCGACGAACACATCCAACTTTCCTTCCGTCTGCTCTAAAATTTCAAGTGCTGTGGTTGTACGGTGGATATCGGGGTTGGCCTCATTTTCAAACTGATGTGGGATAAAACTTCCTTCAATTTCTGTCCCCAGTTCAAGAGCTTTGCGAATCGCTCCTGGCATCCGTTCTTCCGCTGGTGTCAGTACGACCTCAGCCCCGTAGGCTTTTAAAATATTGATCCGTTCCTTCGTCATATTCGAAGGCATCACCAAAATTGCGCGGTAACCTCGGGCTGCCGCATTCATCGCAAGACCAATTCCCGTGTTGCCACTGGTCGGTTCAATAATGGTGCCTCCGGGCTTTAGATGCCCCGCCTTTTCCGCCTCGGCAATCAGGTTGCCCGCGGCCCGATCTTTAACACTACCGCTTGGATTAAAATACTCCAGCTTCACATATACTTCCGCATCCTGCGGTCCTGTGAGCCGTTGCAGCCGCACACAAGGCGTATCCCCGATTAAGTCCGTAATCCTATGTACCACTTTAAGTGTCATCGTTATATCCTCCCCGGATTATTCCTTACAACGTCATTCCCTATCTTCATATCATACTACCAAAATAACATAATTGGCTCCTTCCAACCTGTCGCTTTTGTAAATTACACAAACCTTATCAGCTTAGTATGTAAAATTCTTGCAAAATGGGTCGCCAGATGTCGCCTGGAATGATATACTCGCATTACTATTTTTTCAGGAGGATACAAGAAACTTATGAGTACTCAAGAAAATATGACAGCTAATCGCTTTCCCCCCTCCTTGCTATGGTTAACCCTTGGTGCCTTCGCCATCGGCATGACCGAATTCGTCATTATGGGACTTCTGCCCAATGTAGCCCATGATCTTCATGTTACGATTCCGCAAGCCGGGCAATTAATCACCAGTTACGCGCTTGGTGTAGCCATTGGTGCACCTGTGCTTACTGTATTAACCCATAAGGTTCCACAAAAGAAGCTACTGTGTCTGCTGATGTCCATATTCATTCTAGGAAATCTTTTTTCCGTCATTGCTCCTAACTACGAGCTTCTGATTGCGGCCCGTATGGCTACTGCGTTATCGCACGGAACCTTCCTGGGTGCCGGTTCCCTGATCGCTGCCCGGCTGGTTCGTCCTGATAAGCGGGCAGGGGCCATCTCTATGGTGCTAACCGGATTGACGGTAGCGAACATTATTGGCGTGCCCTTCGGCACCTTTATCGGACAGCAGCTCGGCTGGCGCGCTTCCTTTGGAGCCATTGTTGTGATCGGCTTGATTTCTCTCTTCGGTATTATTCGTTACATTCCGGTGATTCAGCAGGACAAGCCTTCCAGTCTCAAGCAAGAAGTCAAGAGCTTATTTAATCCAAAAGTGCTGCTGATGCTGCTGACAGGTGCAGTTGGCTGTGGTAGCTTGTTCACTGTCTTTACGTACATTACGCCCATGCTTACGGATATTAGTGGCTTTGCCGAACACAGCATTACCTGGATTCTCGTCCTGTTCGGCCTAGGCGTCACGATTGGCAACATCGTTGGCGGCAAGCTCGCAGATTGGAAGCTGCTTCCGTCCTTGGTTGCAAACTATGCTGTACTGGCCATTATTCTGGCCATTCTGACGTTTACGCTTCAAAACAAGGTACTGGCCGTGATCACTGTCTTTATCTGGGGGATTGCCGCATTCGGCATCATGCCGGGGATTCAGGTTCGTATCATGAATCTGGCCTATGAGGCTCCTTTGCTAGCCTCTACCTCCAGCCATTCCGCATTGAATCTGGGCAACGCAGGCGGTGCTTTTATCGGAGGAGTCGTGATTAACCAAATGGGGCTACCCGCCATTCCATGGGTTGCATCACTCATTACTGTCGGCGGTCTGCTGCTGATGCTGGTCAGCTACATGATGGATCGCAAGACGGCTCATACTGAAGCGATAGCAGAGATACAGTCATAAGAAAAAGGACTTTCGTCCATTAGAGCGAAAGTCCCTTTTTTATGGTCTACATCCACGCATCCTGCCTCGTCGTTCAGCTTAACCAATCATCAAAAAAGTCTCGGTATCCCTGCTTCATCACCTGACTCGAAAACTGTTCCATGGCGTATACCTGATTCTCCATAGAAACCCGGCGAGGTGAGGCGGCAGCCATATTGACTAGCTCAAACCAATTTTTCTCATTCCCTGAAAAGGAATGCGTAGAGCTGATGTGCCCATAGCAAGGATGCTCGGGCTTCACCACGATCTTCCCCATCGCGAGCGCTTCGGTCAGCGGCATGGCGAACGTATCGAATTTGGAGCAGCTCCAATACACCTTCGCCGTGTTCATCAGTGCGAACACCTCGTCTTGCGTCAATGCAAATTGAAGTTTTACATTGTCCGGGATGTCGTACTTCTTCATGCTTTCCTTATAGCGTTCACCGCCAAACACCATATAGACATCCTTGTCGGGATTATGCCGTGCGTACTCCAGTACCAGATCCGGACGCCGATTCTCCTCATCTCTACCAATCCACATCACCCGGTTCTCCACCACTTGTGAGGGATCAAAATGCTTTTCCACCAGCCGCTCATTAAATCCGATCGGGATGACTGTCACATCGGTTACGCCAAACTTCGAGGCCATCTCCTGCTTGAGAAAGGCAGTCTGTACGATAGCCTTGTCCACAATCTGATAAAAAGGCTTCATCATCTCATAGCCTGTCAGTGCCGGATCTGGAAAACTATGTGGAAAGAGTACGCTGTTTTTAAAAAACATGTTCAAATAAGTAAAGCCAGATACCGTATAAATAACGTGCTCAATCTGCTGCTCATGCAGTTGATCCAGTACAATGTCATAATTGACCAGGTCACTCTTTTCATGCTCATAGCCTGGAAGCCAGTCATGGCTACTTACGTGGCGCTCCGGCGATACAAATACGATATCTACCCCCAGTTCCAATCCGATCTGCTTCAGACGTTCTGCAAAAATACGAGGCCCTTGCGCTTCAGCAAATTGTATTTTTCTCATGACCAAACCGACTTTTTTCATGGATTTATTTCCCTACCTTCTTTGGCTGACTATATAGAATCTGTGCCTTAAGCCACTACTTGCATGGTTGGACTTGTACCCCATCCATCATCGCTGTACATTGGTTTAAACAAGCTAACGTTGCATCCAATTGGGACTCTAATTGCTCTTTTGACCATTTGTCACTATTTCTATGCAGTTCCGTTCCAATCCTTTGCAGATCACTTGTGATTAGCAATAACATCCAGAGCGAAAATACCACAGCAAACATACCATACTCCTGTATAAATGCCGTTCGATCACCCTTTATCCCCAACAGCTCCAGCTGTTCCAGATAGGTGTCCAGCATACGAATACGCAATTCAGACGTCATTCGTCGAGGGAACAACGGATGCGACATGTCGATTAGGTGATATACATCCCACAGCGGTGTGTTGAGATGTGCATGCTCCCAATCCAGCACCCTTAGCCGCTCCCCACTCAACGCATAGTTACCCGGATGAAGATCACCATGAGACAGTACAAGCTGGTGTGAAAAAGATAGATGCTCCAGTTGTGCATAAATACGCTGCATCTGCTGCTTCGAAAAACCGAGTGAGCTGCAAAGCTCTAACATATCTGGCTTGCGTGTGTGCAGCTCGGAAACCATCTCCTGGATGAGCGGCTTCGGTCCACGCAATGGCATCCCGGTAAAACGACCCGGCGGCAAAGCATGCCACCTTGCGACAAATCCAACAGCTTGCAATAGGGTTTCATCTGCATGTAGATGATGTAACGGACCAAGATCCTCAAACACCATCCATTCTCCTCCGCCATCTGCGTCTGTATCGGAACAAGCTAGCAATTGGGGATAGATGGGTGATAATGCTGGAAGCACATGCTCATACACCCATCTCTCCCGTCCCTTCTGATCATCATTGGTCAGGGGTTTAAATATATAACTTTCAGAGGAGGACACGTAAAAACGTTCCACATGTCGGCCATTCGTACCTGTATATAAAATTTCACGACTGTGCACCAGCGTATTATTTAAAGTACCGTCATGATTCACATATTGATGAAATAGATTCATAGCCACCCAACTTTTTTGTATAAAATGTAATAGCACGATCATAACATAGTCCTCGTTCTGAACGAAGCCCAGATCATCTTAGGGTTAACTTAACATACCAAAAAAGGGGCATGTCCTATCAGATCATACGACCTGTTGGACAGCCCCTTTCCTATCCGTACTCCTATCCTACGCTAACGATTAGTATTTAGTATTGCCGGACTCGCTCGTATTGCCAGATTTAAAACCTTTGAACAATTGTTTTACATTATGATAACGAGTATTCGTAATTTTAGCTTTGCTGTTAGGACCGTCCGATCTGAGGATCGAATCCTTAACGTTGGAAATATCCGAGTTATCCAAAGTCATATTCACTCTAAAAGTAGAGCCCCCAAGTTGGCGAACTAGCTTACCGATATCATCGGCTCTAAAGTTTTTAATGTTAATCGTGCCTTCGGCATTGATTTGGAATACTTTATCATATGCATGGAACGCTCCACCACCTGTAATGTTCACCGTGCCTGGTTCTTTAAGCGTCAATGCATCTTCACCGACATCCTCCCACGTTACGTTGGAAATGGTGCCATTGCCATATACATGCACACCATCCGCAGCAGGTGCAGCGATGATCACATTTTTCAGCGTTGCATTATTTTCTAGCTTAAAGATAGGCTTTTGAGCCTCTTTCTGGCTTCCATCTCCCAAGGTGTCGGGGTCAGCCACTACGGTCTTGCCTTTACCATCGTATACTTCTCCAGCTTTAACAAGTATGGTCTTGTGAACGACCTCTGGAGCTGCATGGGCAGAGTAATTGCCGACAAATAACGCGATTAACATACCGGATAAAGCGATACTCATGCCCTTTTTCAATACTTTAGCTGTGTTTGTTTTCATTTCAATTCATCCCTCTCCTAGATCGTTTTTTATTCTTATCTCCAATTCTTCGTTGACTAGAGCGTAAGCGCGTAGACCGTATCACCACCTTCGTACAATGAACCCATTGACCGATACATGTCCGTAAAGTGATATTTAATTATTTGCATATGTATACTTGGTTTTTGGTTCAAAGTAGCTTCTTTTTTATAAATTAAATCAATCACAAATTGTAAATAGAGCGATTACATTTACAATTTGCATAACTCTATTATATTCCTACTTCCAATAATTTCAATACGTTTTTCGGCAAAATATGTCCTTTTTTTCAATTAAGTACACAATATTGCCTCTTTTATACTTGTACAAGTTTGTTTTTCTTCCATTTACGCATTACATAACACTTGAATACCTAGTTTTTTACCTGCTGTTCTATCACTCCATTGGTAATCAGAGTCTCTTTTATCGTATACCTCATTGCTGATGTGCTCTATACTATTGAATGACACGGTTGATGAACGTATAATGTATTTAGTGCTTTGAAGCGTTACATCTCAACATTACTGGTGAGAAAAGAGTGGTTATGTGCAAAACAATAGTGAGATTCCATTAAAAGAACAAAATATTGTGCTCATCGGCTTTATGGGCGTGGGCAAAACAACGATCGGTTCCCATCTAGCGCGCAAGCTGTATCGCGATTTCGTGGATATTGATCAGGAGATTGAACAAGAGTACAACATGCCTACAACAGAAATTTTCAAAACTTACGGAGAGAAGCGTTTCCGTGAGATTGAAAAAGAGCATATTTTGAAGTTGTGCAGCAATACGCGTCTTAAAATCATTTCTGTTGGCGGTGGCGCGTTTCTACAGGAAGAGGTGAAGCAGGCTTGTTTGGCTTCCTCCATTGTGTTCTTCTTGGATTTAAATTGGGATTCCTGGAAAGATCGGCTCAAGATGCTGATTGACACCCGCCCTAATCTGCAAAACAAGACGTTAGAGGAAATTGAAGATCTTTTCCGTTCCAGACAGGACATTTACGCGGTGAATCACTCCAAGATCGATACCGATCAGTTGGATGCGGAAGAAGTCGCAGACTATATTATTCAAACACTGAATCTGGGTTGGGAATTGTATGAACCTACTCGGGGATTGAATTAAGCATTACAAAAAGGAGGACCCCAGCATGCTTATCGCATGGGGTCCTCCTTTTGTGTTCACTATGAATTCCTTGCTCGCTAGTGGGTAGTAATTGCATCTCTTAAGAGTGGCTATGCAGCACCTGCAATATTTCTCTCAGTTCAGTGACAGGAATCTGTCCTGGTGCAGAAGCCTTCTTGGCAGCACCAAAAGTCAACGCTGAACCAAATAGCTCTCCGGTCAGACGGCTCACGACACCTTTTCCCGCCATCGACATCGTGATAATCGGCCGATCCGCATACTCTTCTGCCATGGTGCGTGTGGCGTCCAACAAGGTTAGGACGTCGGCTGTATTGGTTGGCATCACCGCTATTTTAGGCAGATCGCCGCCTAATTCCTGTGCCTTACGCAACCGGGACACAATTTCCTCCTTCGACGGCGTCTTTTGAAAATCGTGGTTAGAAATAATCACATACACATTATGCTTATGTGCCGCTTCTATCAGCATCTTCACATCAGCTTCCTCATTAAAAAGCTCTACATCAATCATATCTACTTGTCCCGTTTCGGCTATTGTACGATTCAATTCTACATAGCTTGCCGCACTGATTTCCTTTTCTCCACCTTCTCGGGCGCTACGGAACGTAAATACGAGTGGAATATTGGCTAAAATAGACCGAATCTCATGTAAGGCAGCCTTTACCTTTTCCAGCTCCTCCACATGCTCGAAAAAATCGACTCTCCACTCTACGATATCCAGGTCGAGTGTACGTAAATGGGCAGCCTCTTCCTTCAACTGCTCCAACGTTTCTCCCACCATGGGGACACATATTTTAGGCGCTCCTTCACCGATCCGTACATCTTTTACCTTTACGATTTTTGCCATATCTATCTCACTCCCCAATTACAGTTTCAAGTCGAACATTCACAATAATTCATAGTATAACGCATTCTGAATAAGCATGCAGATGATTAGGTTCAGTCGCTAGTTATTTCGTATCCAGTACAATTTGAGGAGACAATTCTCGTTTTGCAGGAAAAACGACACTGTAACGAAAGTTAACAAACACCGCCAGTCCGATCCCGAGCACATTCACGATAATAGCCAGCATAAACACACTGGAAATCTGAGAATGCTTCAAAAGAAAGCCTGTAAACACGGGGATGAGCGTATAGGATAGCGAAGTTGCGGTATAAATAAACCCGGTAATCTGTCCTTTTCGTTGACTAAAAAATTCACTCATTACGGTTAACGTCAGCTGAAGTACACCCGATATGGAAAACCCGATGACACTCGCACAGATAATGGCGGCAGCCCCTGATTTGAAAAGAAGAAGCGCTCCAAAAGCCAACAAGGAAATACAAGGATAAATAAGGATGATATGAACAGGTTTAACCCATTTTCTCAACACAATGACCAATACAAACACGGAAACCAGCGAACCCATATTGTAATAAACTAATAGTCTGAGAGACTCTGATTCCGTCATGCCGATAAACTGTTGTCCAAACGTAGGCAGCCATAACTGCACAATATACAGCAAAGTAGGCCCCGTAAATCCAAGCAGAATAAGACATACACCTTCCTGCCAAAACCGCGGTTTACTCGCATCATCTGCCTTTAAATTTCCTGTCTGCTCGGCACTAGATACAGTAGTACCGCCACTTTGCTCCTTGGTGGGCTGTACCCGCATGTCTGGAAACTTCATTCTGAACAAGTAGACCGCATTTAATGCAAATATCAATGCTGGTATAAAGAAAGAGAACCCGTAAAAAATATCGTGATTCATAAAAAAGATAATCATTAGCGGTAAAAATGCCGCCCCAATGGATATAAAACCTCTCACCAACACTGTAGCCGAACCAGAGGATTGGGGGAAAGCCTCGATCAGAGCCGGATAAGTACCTGAATCAAGAAAAGAATTCGCTACACCTGCCAGCACAGCCAGTACCATCGCCATCTCAAAGGTGGGACTCAGTGGTATACCGACCAAAAATACGGCCATCAGCAGCCCTGCGGCCACAATGAACGGTTTGCGACCATAGCGGTCGGAGAGCACGCCGGATATGTACAGCGTAAACAGTCTGCCAAATCCCATCGCGGAAACCAAAAGGCTAATGCCCGCCTGATCTGTATGCAAATGCTCTGTTAAAAAGGACATGTGCGACGCCAGTATAATATTAAACATGCCGAACAAAAGATAGTTCACATACAGACCTGTCGCCACGGGAGTAGAAGAACGTTTCATCATGAAATCACCTGCTTTTGTAAGTAAGTCTTGTAGTATCAAAACGTGAATCATTTCACATTGCTTGTGTCGATGATGAAGTATAGAACACAATTTAAAATTTATCAAGTTTAAATATTGCGAGACTCCAGCTTAGACACGCTGATGCGTTTTCAGATAAAACTCCTTGCCATAACTTAGGGCAAAGTTCCGAAACTCTACTACTGCCGGGGATAAATATCTATTTTTAATGCTGGCTAGGTAGATAAAACGTTCGTATTCTGGATTTACAATAGGCAATGTTTTGACGTTAAAATAATCTAACGATGAAATGCGGGGCATAACTCCGATCCCGTAATTAATAGACACCAGCCCAGCCATTGCCGTATCTTCTTCAATCTCACAAATAATCTGTGGCGTAACGCCTGCCTTGGCGAACAAATTTTCAATAATGGGCCGAACCCCACTCTTTTTGTTGAAGAAGATCACCGGGTAATCCGCTGTATCTTTGAGGTCAATTTGATCCAGAGAAGCCAGCGGATGATCAGGAGAAACAATGACCACCAATTCCTGCTGAGCCAGCGGAATAAACTCTACATCTGGTTCATTTTCCACGTGAGAGCAGAACGCCACGTCATAGTGTTCCTGCTTCAGGCCTTGAATAATATCGTTCGTATTCCCTTGGTGAAACGAAAAGGAAATGTCTTTACGGGCATCCAGAGCTGAAAAGGCTTGGATTATCGCTGGAATGAAGTGTGAACCTAACGTGTAAATGAACGCCAAATCTATATTCCCATGGCTTGGACTCACTAATTCCCGTAAGTTATACTCCCCCTTTTCCAATTCATCCATCGCGTGCTCCACATACTTCAGAAAAAATCGCCCGTATTTGTTTAGCCGAATATTCCTCCCCTGCTTTTCAAACAGATGAACGCCCAAATCCTTTTCTAATTCTGAAATCGCATGACTTAAACTGGGTTGAGTGATACATAGCCGCGCAGCTGCCTGGGTAAAATGCTCCATCTCTGCAAGTACACGAAAATATTGTAAGTGCTTCAGATTCATAAGGATGTACGCTCCCTCTTTAATTCATATTTTAAATTATAGATTCAAACTATGAAAAACGATAAAAATATGCATTGGATTTATAATAACACCCCTTATATAATTAAGACATAGACATTATGTGAATATTTTCACTTGTTTGTGGGCGCACTTTAATAGACCTGGACGATGCCTATCTAGGCCATTGATCTAAAATTTAAGTTGGGAGTTACACTTATGAAAAATCCTTATATCAGAATGGCAACAGGGCTTTATATCAACTATTTTCTTCTGGGTATGATTAATGTTATTCTCTCGTCGAATATGAGCTTTCTGACCGTGCAATTGAACACGGATAAAGCAGCCATCGGCTATCTGGTGTCAGCGATTGGAATCGGTAAACTGCTTGCTCTCGGAGTAGCCGGAAAAATGTCAGATAAATACGGAAGGAAACCACTCATTGTTATTGCATCATTTGCTTATTTAATCTTCCTGATCGGCATTCCGCTTGCACCTAACTACACGTTGGCATTCGTGTTTGCCATTATCGCAGGGCTCTGCAACTCTATGATGGATGCGGGGACTTATCCAGCACTCATTGAAGGGTTCGGAAAAAAAGCCGGGTCTGCAACCGTCCTGGTCAAAGCATCCATCTCGATCGGTGCCATTGTTATTCCGTTCATGATTGCATTTTTTATTAACCACGATATGTTCTATGGATATTCCTTCTTTATTCCTGCAGGAATTTATCTGCTGAACGGGATCTTCTTGTCGATGACCGGTTTCCCCAACCACAAAGCAGAGGAACAAAAGGCTCCAACCGAGACTGGTCAATCAACGGATTCGTTCCACAGCGAGCCCAAGTTTTGGCAAGAAGGTTTGTCTCTGATTATTATCGGTTTTACTTCCACTGTATTGTTCATGATCGTGCAGCTATGGCTTCCTACCTTTGGACAAGAGGCTCTGGGCATGGACAAAGCCAGCGCCATTAAGCTGCTTAGCTACTATAGTATAGGTTCACTAGTTTCCGTTATTTTGTTAGCTGTGGTACTTGGTAGATTCATTAAGCCCATTACCGTCATGATTGTGTACCCGCTTATTGCCCTGCTTTCTTTGCTGGCTTTAATTGTATGGCACAATCCTGTCGCTACTTTGATCAGTTCATTCTTAATCGGCTTGTCCACCGCAGGCATATTCCAAATTGCCCTCACGGTTATGACGGAATTTTTCCGCAAGAACAAAGGAACTACGACTTCTCTCGTGAACATAGCAGCCAGCCTATCGTTCATCCTGATGCCTTTGGCTACCGGGAGCATGTCCAAAAGTCTGGGAATTACCTCGGTATTCATTCTGGATATTGCGATTGCTGTAGTCAGCATTTTGCTGGCCGTGTTTGTTGCTTATCGATATAAAAAAGTGTTTCATTAAACTACACAGATCACTTGGAGGCTTATTATGAAAAATGCTGGACGTATTGACGGAAGAACACAATTAATTGGACTGCTTGCTACACCGATCGGACATTCTTTGTCCCCGGCTATGCATAATCTTGCGTTTGAAAAACTGGGGCTGAACAACGCATATATGGCCTTTGAAGTAGGCAATGAACAACTCGAAGAAGTAGTACGGGGAATGCGCGCTCTAAACATACGCGGCTACAACGTGTCCATGCCTAACAAAACAGCGATCTTACAGTACCTTGACGAGCTGGACGACAGCGCTAAATTTACAGGTGCTGTCAATACCGTCGTGAATACGGATGGTAAGCTGAAAGGCTACAGTACAGATGGATCTGGTTATGTTCGTAACTTGCAGGAGCACGGCATTGATCTGAAAGGTAAGAAAATGACACTCGTCGGCTCAGGCGGTGCTGCAACGCCGATTGCTATTGAAGCCGCTCGGGCTGGTCTCGCTGAAATTTCAATTTTCGCTCGTAATGACCAGTTCTTTGCCCGGGCGGAAGAGAATGTTCGTATTATTAATGAAGAGATGAAACATGCCCAAGTCAAGGCGAATATCTATGCATTAGAGAATCAAGAGAAGCTGCGTGAAGAGATTCTTACAAGTCATATTTTCGCTAACGGTACAGGTGTCGGTATGAAACCGCTGGAAGGTAAAAGTGTCATTGAAGATGTGTCCATGCTTCGTTCCGATCTGATCGTGACCGATGTTGTATACAGCCCAGCCAAATCCAAGCTGATTGAACAAGCTGAGTCTGTAGGTGCAACCGCCATTAACGGTCTGGGCATGATGCTGTGGCAGGGCGCACTTGCCTTCGAATTATGGACAGGACAAGAAATGCCTGTCGCTTATATTAAAGAACAGCTTTTTGCTGATCAACTGTAAGATTGAGAGGCACTACATAACTCAGAAGGACTATGCCCGACGAATGATCATTCCTGTCGGGTATAGTCCCTTTTTATTGTTAAATCATTTCATTAATCCTTATAAGGGTCAAACTCATTGGCCCCAGCCATGCATACCCCGATCGGCTTCAGCACATGCATAACTTCCACGGTCTCGGAATGAGCGTCCAACACCTCACGCAGTTTGCGGTAGACGAACGGACTCTCATCAGTACCTGCTCCGCGCAGCTCGACACCGTAGTTTCGAACGGCCTCCTTCATCTGTAGGTCCGTAATCTGCCCACCGCTACGCGTACGGGTTTTCCAATTCATTTTACCAGCTGCCTGGGTACGACTCATAATACGCCCTGCACCATGAACTGTACTATAGTAGGAATCCCGATTTTCTACCGAATCTTTTCCACGTACAATCACCGAGATATCGCCCATGCTTCCTCCAATAAAGCCCATTTGACCAGGGGCCGAGGGGGTTGCACCTTTGCGGACCACAATGGTGTCGCGTCCATCATGCTGTTCTTTCCACGCGTAATTATGGTGGTTATGCACCGTAAAGTCCGCTTCAGTCCCCATAATACCAAGCACTTGTTCTATCACATAGTCGCGTCCGGCATAAGCATAACGTCCGGCAAGGCGCATCGCACGGTAGTACATATCCCCCAGCTCACTGTTCATATCCAGCAGCACAGGCGGCTGATCCATATGTTCTCCTGGCGCCTTTCCGAGGAACTCCCGTCCTGCGGCCAAATTTAGAAACCCGCTTGCTGTTTTGTGACCAAAGCCCCGGCTGCCGAAATGATTGGCAATCCAGACCTGTCCTGTCGCTTCCTCCACAAATACATCAACAAAATGATTACCACTTCCTACTGTACCCAGCTGTTCTCTCGCCAAGGACTTCAGTTTGTCATGCTCTTGCTTCCCAATCGCTGCATATACCGCCCAATCCGGGTCATCGAACAGCTCATGGTCTACCTGAACCTCATTCACACGACCTACGCCAAACGAAATCTGACGTGAAATCTCATTCATCACGGTTGAAATACGCGGCATAATATCTGCTGCAGACAGCTTGGTTCTTACCGCCTTATTTCCACAGCCGATATCATACCCCACACCTGAAGGTGAAATTTGTCCGTCATATACCACCACACCACCAATCGGCTGACTGTAGCCTTTATGATGATCTGCCATCAGCAGCGCCTGAATCACATTGCCATTTTCGGCACATGTGCGGGCTTGAGATAGTGCCCCCGGATCAGGTGCTCCCCATACGCGTACTCCATTCATTTCTTGATAAGCCATCGTTGTATCCTCCCTTATTTTGCAAAAAAATTATCTATGTAAAATTGAATACTCTACTTTTAAACTTTGGACTGTTAATAGCATTATGTACGATGTACCCGCTTCCGAACAGGGCGTAAGTATTACAAGCACCACTTCAGACGTCTCTCTATAAGAAAGTCCCGGCCCTATAAGGAAATGAAAAAGGATATCCTTGCAGCCAAACAGACTGTAGGATATCCTTGTATGATCATTTAGAGACCATTAAATCAATATATACTAATATTTTTTGATGATTCCGAACTGATCCACAATAAAAGGTTTGGCATCATTTTTGTTTTGATCAATTTCATACGTTACGGCTGTAAGTTTATTTTCGTCTACGGTGATGCCCACAAAATTTTGTACCTGTCCTCGTACAGGTCTACGATTGTCACTCGGATCTGGGCCATAAACTGCCGCATGATTCTCTTCAGCTAGTTCAAAGAGATTATAGTACTTATCTCCAAGTTTTTCACTTGGGTTTTTGTAGTAGACCTTGGGGCCAGCGGTTGCCGGGATGACATAGATACTTCCATCCGGATTCACACTATATTCAATCGTCTTTTCATTTAATCTATCTTTTAATTTGGTTGGCGTTGTTGCTTTACCCTCTTGGTTGATTGGTTTCGTCCGAGCATAAATATGATCATGCCCCTGCACGACAAAGTCGATATCAAGTTTGTCCATGAGTGGAGCGATTTGGTTACGAACTCCATTGTTATCCATGATGTCAGCATCTGTTGCATGGTTAGAGGTAGTGTAAGGACCTTTATGAATATTCACAATGATCCACTTTGCACCTGCCTTTTTGGCTGCCGCAGCATCTTTCTTTAACCATTCGACTTGGTCTTCAGAAAAATTGGCATATTTCTCTGAGTCCTCATTGGAGTTCAGTACGATAAAGTGAGCATTGCTGTAATCAAAGGAGTAGTACGCTCCTGTTTTAGTAGCTGAACCAGCTGGTTGGTTAATATTAAAGTGATCATAAAAAGCGTAGTTCTCATCCTCATGATTACCTGCTGAGGGAACAATGGTTGTATTCAAAAGGCTTTTTTGTGAATGCCCCAACAACCAGTTCCACTGCTCTTCTTTGGTACCGGTATCTACGATATCCCCGTTGTGAACTACAAACTGAGCATTACCTACGGTTTGAAGTGCTTTTTCGAGCGTCTGTGAAGACAATATGGCTTCATCTTCGCTTTTTGCTTGTGTATCAGCTAGATCAATGAAGGTAAATTCACCACTCTTAGGAGCTGTTTGGAACGTACCTGTTTCGCTCCATATCCCACGCGCTGCATCACCCACACGATAATAATAAGCTGTGTCCGCTTGAAGACCTGTTGCTACGGCTTTATGGACAAGCTCTTCTGGTGAATTGGTTGATGGAGAGGAAGTACCTTCGAATGTAAGAGCACTCGTAAAATCAGCTTCAGAAGCGGTTTTCTTGGTTACTTGAACCGTGCTCTTCGTGAAAAGTTTTGAGGTATACCAGGTAAATCCTTTGGAGGCTTTGGTGTCTCCATAAAATGTAACTGTAACTTTACTAATACCTTGATCTGTGTTCCCTGATGACTCAGCATGAACAGGCAAAGCTGACATGCCAGTAATCAAACCTAGTGCAAGAGCAACAGACATAGATGTTGCTGACCATTTTTGAAACTTCTTAAACATGTGTACACTCCTCTGTGCAGTTAATATGTAAAAGTTATAAACATGATCATAACAATCAATTGTTAATACGTTATTTGCTGAGATGCAGTGCTTTGTAAAAATAAAAAAGGATATCTTTACAGTCAACAAGACAGTAAGATATCCTCTTTATGCTATTAGGATAGAAGTTATTAAAGCGCTGATGCTTACTGCGCCGCTGGATGCGTACGCTTAAAATCCTCCTTCACCGCAACCAGCAGGGTTTCATTCACCAGTAGCTCCAAGCCTGACAAGGCTAACGCTTTGGCTCCAGTCACCAAGGCTTCCTCTCCCTTGACAGAACCCGCTGCTTCCCGGAACTCTACCGTATGAGCGATGAGATCATCCGGGCCGATTTTAATGTAAGCATGTGCAGTTGGGACAACATGACTCACATTTCCCGCATCTGTCGAACCCAGCCCGGCACGAGGGCCACGATCCACCTGTTCTCCCAGCGCTTCCAGTTCACGACCGACGACCTCGTCCAGCGTATCGTTCAGTATGAAGTCGCGCACTTCATTTTGAAAACGTTCGATTTTCACAGTGGCTCCCGTTGCCAAAGCAGCAGCGTCAGCTATGTGGCGAACTTTCGTGGAAACCTCCTCTGTGCGCTGCCAAGTGCTTGCCCGAATGAAAAAGCGCGCCGACGCATAATCCGGAATGATATTGGGTGCGTCACCTCCATGCGTAATGATGCCATGAATACGCACATCGGTCGGCAGTTGCTGGCGCAAAGCATTGATCCCGCTGAACAATTGCAGCACCGCATCGAGCGCATTGATTCCCTGCTCTGGTGATCCTGCGGCATGAGCCGCTTTGCCGTAAAAATGAAAGTCTAGCGGGTCAACTGCCAGGCTCGGTGAGGTCAGCCGGGTCACACCTGATGGATGAACCATCAGCGCAGCATCAATTCCTTCGAACAGCCCGTGCTTCACGAAGCTGCCTTTTGCACTTCCATTAGGACCGCCTTCTTCCGCAGGAGTACCGAACACATACACCTCGCCCCCCGTCTCATCAATCACCTGTGCCAAAGCGATAGCTGCTGCCGTACTTGCGGTCCCGATAATATTGTGGCCGCAAGCATGGCCCAGACCGGGCAGTGCATCATATTCAGCCAGATATCCAATTTTCGGACCTGGTCTAGCCGAAGTCTTGCGAGCAACAAATCCGGTTTCGTGTCCCGCTACATTACGGGTTACCTCAAATCCCGCTTGCTCCAAAATACCCGTCAGTGCCTTGGAAGCTTGAAATTCCTGATTGCCGATTTCGGGATTAGCGTGAATAAACCGGCTCGTCTCCGTGTAGAGCTGACGAGACTCCTCAATTTTCTCAATAATCCTCTGTCTTTGGGTATCCACCGTATTCGCTGTACTCATCGCAATCTCTCCTCATTTCAATAATAGTAGTTTTTATATGCTTCCAAGTTAACTTCTATCAGATATCCTTATTTCTTTTGCGCTTTAACATCCGCCACCAGCTTATCCAATGTAGCCTGCAGCTCCTCGGCAGACTGGTCTACTACGACATTAGCTCCTTTGGAATCCTGCTTTACAGCCTCGGCTACATCAGCGTCATGGTACAAATCCACGATCGTCTTGTAGGTCGCATTATCTTTATCCTCTGCACGGGCAGCAAACACGTTCACATATGGCTTCGCTTCTTCACTGCTTGCATCATCCTTGTAAATGGCTCCATCCAGCTTGAGCCCGGCATCCGTAGCAACACCGCTGTTCACGGCTGAGGCAGCTACATCAGACAAGACGCGCGGCGTCTGTTGGGCGACAACAGGAACAATCTCTAGCTTTTTGGGATTCCCTTCGATCTCATCTGGGGTCGGATACAGGCCTGAGCCTTGCTTCAATGTAATCAATCCGGCAGACTGGAGCAATTTCAAAGCCCGTCCCTGGTTGGAGGGGTCATCCGGTATAGCAATTTTGGAGCCAGCAGGAATATCCGATACGTTTTTGAATTTTTCGGAGTACAGCGCCATGGGAGCGATAATCGTTGCACCAATAGGGACGAGATTCACATCATTTTCTACATTAAATTGGCTGAGAAAGGCCAAATGCTGAAAGGAATTCAAATCTACCTCTTTATTCGCAAGTGCCTTATTGGGTAAGGTATAATCCGAAAAGCTGATCAGCTCAATTTCAATGTTTTTGGCTTCTGCTTTCTTCTTAAGCACATCCCAATACGTATCCTCTGATCCTGAAACCCCAATTTTAACATGTACTTTTTCATTACCATTGGAGCCTGAACCATTAGCTGAGCAAGCAGAAAGAACCGAGACACTAAGAATAGCCAGCAAACCTAAGCGAAATATTTTTTTCATTTTCATTTCTCCTTTATCATTATGTATAATCCTTGTTTTCCAATTAACGACGTAGGAATTTACGAGACAAGTAGTTCCCCGCATATTGGGCGACCTGTACAAAGACGATCAGCAAAACAATCGTGACGATCATAACCGAAGTATCGAATCGTTGATAACCATAGGTCATGGCCAGATTCCCGAGACCCCCTCCGCCCACAGTGCCAGCCATAGCAGAGAAATCGATCAAGGCCACCGTAATAAACGTCAAACCAAGAATTAAAGGTCCCAGTGCTTCCCGAATCAGCACACCCGTGATGATCTGAAAGGGGGTTGCCCCCAGCGCCTTGGCTGCTTCGATCATCCCTGGATCAATGGAGACCAGATTGTTTTCTACAATTCTTGCAACTGCAAAGGCTGCTACAATAGTCATTGGAAAAATAGCTGCCGAGGTGCCAATCGTAGTTCCTATAACTAACCGTGTAACCGGACTAATCGCCACTAAAAAAATAATAAACGGAATCGGGCGAATGATATTAATCAGCAGGTTTAGAGACATAAACACAAATTTGTTTTCAAACAAGCTCCCTTTTCGTGTCACATACAGCACTAAACCAATCATAAGTCCCAGAATACTAGCAAAAATCAGCGTGACAACAACCATCAAAAGCGTTTCCCCTGTAGCCTCCACGATTTTGAGCCAAAACGTATCCCAATTAACTCTCATGATCGACCACCTCCCTGACTTCCACCGTCGTTCGCAGTTCCTCCACGACCTTGTTAACTTCATCCTCTGCACCGATTAATTCAACAATTAAACTTCCAAACAGCGCCCCCTGCAGCTCATTAATGCTTCCATATACAATGTTGTAATCCAGATTATACTTACGTGTCGCTCTTGAGAGCACTGGTTCACTTGTCGCCCCATCTCGAAAAACAAGTCTGTACAATCGGCCGACGTGATGCTCCCGAATCTTGTCCAGCAGCTTGGGTGAGAGTTGGTCATTCAGTACAGAACGAATAAAATTTTTCGTCGTCTTCGTCTGTGGATTGGCAAATACATCGAATACACTCCCTTGCTCAATCACCCTACCATTCTCCATTACTGCCACACGATCACAAATACTACGAATCACATTCATTTCATGGGTAATGAGCAAAATGGTAATCTGATAATCCTCATTTACTTTTTTCAGCAGCTTCAATATGTCTTCTGTCGTTTCCGGATCGAGTGCTGAGGTCGCTTCATCACAGATCAGAATATCAGGCGAATTCGCCAGTGCTCTGGCAATGCCGACCCGCTGCTTTTGCCCACCAGATAGCTGCTCTGGATAGGAATCCGCTTTGTCCTCCAATCCAACAAATTGTAGCAATTCCTTAACACGGGCATCGATCTGAGCCTTAGGAAGTTTAGCCAGTTTTAGCGGATAAGCCAAATTCCCGTACACAGTACGAGAGTTAAACAGATTAAAGGTTTGGAATACCATCCCGATCCGCCTTCTTAAATTCCTCAGCTCCTTGGGACGTATCTGGGTAATATCCTGATCATTAACGACAATCCGTCCCTCTGAGGGACGCTCCAGTAAATTGACAAGCCTCAGCAGCGTACTTTTGCCCGCACCACTAAAGCCAATCACGCCGAAAATTTCTCCCTTTCCAACCGATAGCGATACCTCTTCCAGTGCATTTACCTTGCGATTGGGTAAGGAAAATATTTTGCTAACTTGCTCAAACTTTATCAAACCGCTTCCCCCTTGCGCCTACAATTGATGTATTCCTCCATTTTATTTAGTAATCCGGTTGATTTAATCGGATTTAAAACTTAAAAAAAACTCCCTAATCTTCGTGGACAAAAATGGGATAATTTAACTGATATTGATCATGTATTGTTAACACCTTAAGACATGAAAGAGAATCTGTCAATAAAAAAAGAATACAATCTGCTTACTCTCGTCATCACCATGGATTACCTTTTTAGACCTACAAAGCCAAATAAGGCTAACCGTATATTTGCAAAGTTATGCAAAATCGGTAGCCTTTTGTGCATTGTTAATCTTGATTATGCGCCACAGACTAATGTGCAGAAGTATTTTTCAAATCCGCTTCATAACGAAGGCCAAATTGTTGTCTTGCCTCCTCCATCACTTCAGCGACTGCCAGTGAACACTCCAAAGAGTTAATAGAACTGTTGCGTTCCCCACTCTTGATCAGATCCATAAATTCCTGAATTTCATAATACATGGGCTCACGCGTCTGAGCCTTGGTCAAATCCTCAATCGTGCCGTCCCGATAATGAATTTTCACCTCATAGGGCTGGCTGATTTTGTCGATTACCATCGTTCCATACTCACCCTGAATTTCGGCAGGCAAATAGGAATCTGTAATTTTGGAATGCATGACGATCGCATCCATATCCGGATACTTCATCACGATGCTGCCCTCGCCGTCCACACCAGAGGATAACAGCACACCCACCGCTCGGATCTCATCCGGTTTGCCGAACAATGCCACCATCGGATACAAACAATACACTCCCAGATCCATCAAGGAACCATTTGAAAAAGCCGGATTAAAGGCATTCAGCACCTTACCCTGCTTAAAAGCATCAAAGCGTGAAGAGTATTGACAGTAGCTTGCAAAATAACGCCGAACCCGGCCTATTTTATACATATGATCCTTTATAATTTTAAAGTTGGGCATAAGCGTGGATTTAACAGCCTCCATCAACAGAACATCGTTGTTGCGCGCGGCTTCGATCATGCTCTGCACCTCTGCTGCATTAGAAGCAAAAGGCTTCTCACACAGCACATGCTTTCCATGGTTCATACATAAGATCGCTTGCTCTGCATGTAAGGAATTAGGACTGGCAATGTATACGGCATCCACCTGATCACTTGCAGCCATTTGCGCCAGATCTGTAAAAACCTCCGGCTGGCTGCTATATTTATCAGCAAAGGCTTGGCCTTTCTCCTCTGTTCGTGAGTACACCGCGGTCAGGGAAAATTCGTCTGTCTCTATCGCAGCTTGAATAAATCTTTCCGTTATCCAGTTCGTTCCAACGATACCAAAACGCATCACAGTATCCCATCCTTTCCCGTGAGTCATTACAATTAATATATGTTCCTATTCTCGCATTCCAGCCAAGACTTGTCCACTATACTGCCTGTCATCCCTCATACTTCCACATATTAAAAAAGACTGCGGTCTATCAGCTTAATTTATACTGATTGTACCACAGTCCTTGTATGCTTTTTGGGGTTATATCTCTACTTTGTGGAGATTACCTTGCCCACTTCTGTCAAAATGGCATCCATGGAGGCAGGGTCGTGTACATCGTACTCATCAATGTTTAGACGCAGTACAGGACAGGCATCAAATTCGTTGATCCAATTGGAATATCTGCGATGCATTTGCTCCCAATAGGATCGCTCGGTCTGGATTTCCATTTCGCGGCCGCGTTCTTCGATCCGACTCAGTATGGAGGGCAAGCTGCCTTCCAGATAGATCAGCACATCAGGGTGCGGAAAGAACGGGGTCATGACCATCGCCTCAAACAGGCTAGTATATGTTTCGTAATCGGTAGGGTTCATTGTTCCCTGATCAGCATGCATTTTCGCAAAAATACCCGTATCCTCATAAATGGAACGATCCTGCACAAAACCTCCACCAGACAAGAAAATGTTCTTTTGCTCCTTGAAGCGTTCCGCGAGAAAATAGATTTGCAGATGAAAGCTCCATCGTTCGAAGTCGTGATAAAACTTCTCCAGATACGGATTATGATCGACTTGCTCTAACGAGGTTTTAAAACCAAGACGACTGGCCAAAGCACCTGTTAACGTGGATTTACCTACACCTACCGTACCCGCTACCGTAATCAGGGCATTTGCAGGAATGTTGTAATTATTCACTATATAAGCTCCTTTACATCGGAAACAATTTGTTCAAATTGTGCCTGGTTTTCTACAAAATCAATTTCATTCCCGTTCACGGTCAATATACGCGGGGCAGGTGACTGTTCGGCGAGAAACTGAATGCCTTTATCATAATCCGTAATCAATTGCTCCAGATAGGCAGGGTCCATCTCCTGTTCAAAGGAGCGTCCGCGCTTACGGATTCTGCTCAGCAACGTATCCAAATCTGCTCTAATATAAACGATAATGTCCGGCTTAGGCATATCATCGGTGAGCAAATGATAGATTTGGCGATATTTTTCGAGTTTTATACCTTTAAGTGTACGTTCAGCAAAAATCAGATTTTTATAGATATGGTAATCTGAAATCACAGGCTGAGCTTTCTCGATATATTGCAGGCCAGTATCCTCTAGCTGCTTATACCGATTGCAGAGAAAGAACATTTCCAGCTGAAAGCTCCACTCATCTATATTTTGATAGAATTTATCGAGAAACGGGTTTTCCTCGACAATCTCTTTGATCATCGGCAAATGTAGCTCGGTTGAAAGCATCGAAGCCAACGTCGTCTTGCCGGCTCCAATCGGCCCTTCAACGGCTATAAACGGGGCTTGTTTCATGCGGTTCTGCTCCTCCTTGTACTCCGGGTCCATCCTATGGACAACTATCCTATTGTATCACAAGGAAGTACGCTAGAGGCATAGCAAATCTATGGATAAAACAAAAAAACAGAGCAGCTATGTTTGGATTCATAGCGCCCTGTCCTGCTTAATATTTTGTCTGTCTCTCATTTAAACCAACCTTTTTCATTAAAACGTGTAATGGCCTCAATCCGGTTGCTGACACCCAGCTTATCGAGAATGACTGAAATATAATTCCGCACTGTCCCTGTTGTTAAATACAGTTCACCAGCAATTTCTTTGGTGTTCTTTCCGTCAGCAATAAGCGCCAGAACGGTCTTTTCACGCTCAGTCAGCGGGTTGACCTCGGCATAAGCATCATCAACCAGTTCTGGAGCGTAAATACGCCGACCTGCCATAATACTGCGAATGGAGGAAGCCAGTTCTTCACTGGGACTATCCTTGAGTAAATAACCGTGTGTGCCCGCCTTAATCGCTCGTTCAAAATACCCGGGGCGAGCAAACGTTGTTAAAATAAGCACCTTGCAATTCAAGCCTTTGAGTTCCTCTGCCGCATCCAATCCGCTCTTGATCGGCATTTCGATGTCCATAATGCATATGTCTGGCTGATGCAGCTTCACCAGTTCTATAGCTTCTTCCCCGTTGCTTGCTTTTCCGACTACTTTCATGTCTTCTTCCAAGTCCAACAGGGAGGCTAGAGCACCCAGCAGCATACGCTGGTCTTCTGCGATGACGATTCGAATCATGGCCCCACCTCCTCATTCGGCTTTTCAGTGATGTTAGGCACTTTAATGACCAGGGTCGTTCCCTGATCTGAACGCAGTTCCATACATCCGTTCACGAATTCGAGCCTTTCCTTCATGCCTTGCAGACCATTTCCCCGAAGAGCCCCATATTCTCCAGTAATGCCGACTCCATTATCCTGAATCCGCAGGGTCAATTCCTTACGAGACGGCTCAATGGTGATGGAGCAAGCGGTAGCTCCACTGTGTTTCACTACATTGGTTACGGCTTCCTTCATACACATACTCAGCACATTTTCATTCATTAATGACGTATGCTCCAGCTTCGGGTCGCCCTCCAAGGTCAGTTCGATGTGAGCAGCCTTTAAAATTTGCCGAATACGCAGCAGTTCATCCTCTAGTCTCATGCCGCGCATTTGAGTAACCATTTCTCGTACTTCTTTTAACGCACTTCTCGCCGTAAGACGAACATCGTTAATTTCGGCATGAGCCCGTTCCGGGTACTGGTCCAGCAGCTTGCCCGCCAAATCGCTCTTCAATCCAATGAGTGACAGCTTCTGACCCAAGGTATCGTGCAGGTCACGCGCGATTCTTTGCCGTTCCTCCAACTTAATCAATTCCGATATTTTTTTATTGGCATCCTCCAATTGGACCTGAAGCCGATCACTTTTGTTGCGATTAAAGTTCGTAATCGGCAGGAGAATCACACCAATCAGATTGAGCAGGATAAAAGGAATCTGCTTAATAAAAACGGGATTCTGTGAAACAAACCCGTAATTAATTAATCCAATCGTAATCACCATTAAAATAATATACAGCGTCGTAAATGCAGCCTTACTTTTCATATTACCAATCAGATAAGCGATAAATATGGAAAAGTACATATAGCTAAATAGCAGCGTCATCGTAATCGATATAGCAATCTGCACACTGGTCCAAAAGTATATGAGCCAGCCTTGAGAGACAAAAGCCAGTACATAACAAGCAAAAAACACCAAAATAATAGCAGTTCCCAGAATAATATGACTTGTAGATGAAGAGCTAAAATAATAAAAGGGCAGGATATAAAAGACAACCCACACATAAGGGCTAAGTCCCGTATTTCTTTGGAAAATCTGATACCACTTTTGCATCCTGCCACCCTTTTCTACTTTAGATACCCCTTATTTTATCATACCAAATTCCATACAACGTTATTTTCGTTCCGTGCCTACAACAGGCGTAGGGATGGGTTTTGAAGTGCCAACACGTTTGCTAAGCAGCGGCTTTACTTGTTTAAAGGTCAGAAAGGTTTTGGTACTTTCATCCCATAGTCGGAACTTCAAAGATTCCAGACTGCTACTCACCGTAATCGTGGTCGCCTTTTGCAGCAACGGTGTCGCTTCATGCGCTTTCTCCAAATTGTAATTTGGTACTTTCGGGCTCAAGTGGTGAACATGATGAAAACCAATATTACCTGTAATCCATTGCAATACTTTAGGAAGCTTGTAGTAAGAACTGCCCTCGACGGCCGCATTAATATAACTCCACTCTTCATCATGCTCAAAATACGAATCCTCAAACTGGTGTTGCACATAGAACAGCCAGATTCCCAACATACCAGAGACAAAAAAGATAGGCGTCTGTACCAGAAGGAATGCCTGCCAACCAATAGCCCAGCACAACAGTGCATACAATGCAACAATGGATATATTCGTCACATAGGTGTTTATCTTTTCCTTACGTTTGGCTGTCTTGACATTAAACCGATAGGAAATCAAAAAAGTATAGATTGGACCTAGACCGAACATAACCCAAGGATTTCGATATATACGATAGGCCAGCCGTGTCCATGTGGTAGCTGCTGTGTACTCTTCTACCGTGAGCACCCACATATCACCTGTACCTCTTTTATCCAGATTGCTGCTGGTTGCATGGTGGATCGCGTGACTATTTTTCCATTGGTGATAAGGGCAGAGCGTAATAATACCTGTAATCGTTCCCACAAAATCGTTCAGCTTGCGACTTTTGAAAAAAGATTGATGACCACAATCGTGAAAAATAATAAACGTCCGTACCACAAACCCTGCCGCAATAATGGTAATGGGAAGCGTCAGCCAGTAAGAAACCGCTAGGCTAAGATAAGCGGCATACCACAATAGGATCAGCGGTCCCAAGGTATTGAACAGTTGCAGAACGCTGGATTTCGTGTTTATTTTCTCGTAGGGAGCCATATTTTTTTTCAATTGAGCTAACGGGAGTTGTGTCATACCCATTATGATCCTCCTTTAAAATGCAGCCCATACCTTAATCCTGTCAGGCGTACATGTTGATCTAAGCTCAGTATAAGGAGACCGCTGTATCTGCTGTAGTCATAAACGTCAGTTCGGATATATGACATTTGTCATATAGACAACTAACCAAACCTGTTTGGCAAATGTTCACGGGTTTCTTTTCTGCTGTTATTTTGTTAAAATATAAGGTATATAACGCTGTATGTGACTGGCGAAGTCAGTGGAATGAACCACGAGGGAGCATACAATCAAGCGTACCGTTCGCCTGGGAGAAGTATTTGCAGAGGATTCGTCTGTCTTGACGACCTTGTGCAAATACTTTTTTTCGTTTTCTAAGACCATGACACCCTGTTGATTCCATTATGCGATAAATTCAGAGGAGGCTCGGACTATGGCTATTATCATGAAATCCAAAGAAGCAGCTGAGCAAGTGTATGCAACGATCCGTTCCCAAGTAGAGCAAATGAAACAGCAAGGACACCGTCCCCATCTGGCAACCCTGTTGGTAGAGGGTGATCCGGCATCTGCATACTATGCACGGACCAAGCAAAAAATAGCAGAGAAGCTGGGCATCTCATTTCATCTCCATACTTTTAATCGTCATGTAAGCGAAGCCGAGCTTCTGCATCTGATCGGCACCTTAAATGATGCATCCCATGTACATGGCATTATGCTGGAACTCCCGCTTCCGCAACATCTTTCTGCCTCCGTTATTAAACAATCCATCGCCCCCTACAAGGATATTGATGGAATTACGCCTGATAACAAGCTGGCTACCGTTACGGGTGACGCAGGGCTATACCCCGCTACACCTCAAGCCTGTATTGAA
The DNA here is from genome assembly GCF_053006485.1 of Paenibacillus sp. JJ1683. Lineage (NCBI taxonomy): Bacteria > Bacillati > Bacillota > Bacilli > Caryophanales > Paenibacillaceae > Paenibacillus > Paenibacillus sp. JJ1683. Next base: position 1,023,823 of record NZ_CM129820.1, on the reverse strand, counting down.
CTGCTCAAGCATTACGGCCACTCCTTGGCAGGCAAAAATGTCACGCTCGTGGGCATCGGGCAAACAGTGGGACTTCCCCTTTTCCACATGCTGCAAAGAGAAAATGCCACCGTCACCGCCTGTCATGCAGGTACGCGTGATATTGCAGAGCATCTGAGCCATGCAGACATTGCCTTCGTCGCAGTCGGATGTCCTGATGTGATTACGCAGGATATGGTTCATCCAGGTCTGATTCTCGTGGATGCAGGAATTAATGAGACGCTGGAGGGTAAAATTGTGGGGGACGCTGCTCAGGACGTTGTAGAAAAGGTACATGCCATTTCTCCCGTTCCCGGCGGTGTAGGCACCTTAACGACCGCAATTTTGTACAAAAACTTGCTCAAAGCGATACATCTGCAACATTACTCCAGAGAGGTGGTTTATTCATGAGTGAACTGTCGTGGAACCAGTCCATCGGACATTTTCTGAAAGAAGCTGCAAGTGCAGCGCCTACCCCTGGTGGAGGAAGTGTATCCGCGCTGGCTGCGGCACTAGGCGCAGCGATGACCTCCATGACCGCCAACCTTTCACAAGGAGAAAAATACACGCAATTCCGTGAACAAATGGTGCAAGTCATTAGCAGTATGGAAAGATTGTCTACGCATTGTGAGGAACTGATGGCCGCAGACATCCAATCCTTTGAACAGTACATGACCGCGCTGCGTTTGCCCAAAGAAACAGACGAAGAAAAGCGCTATCGTACCCATTCCTTACAAACAGCTGTGATTGCTGCCATTGAAGTACCTATGCGCCTGCTGGAAGTATGCCGGGACGGACTATCACAAGCCTACAATATTGTGGAAATATCCAATAAAAATGTGATCTCTGATCTGGGCATCGGTGCGATTTTGTTTGAAGCAGCCGCTCAATCCGCCCTGCTCACCATTGATATTAACCTTGCCTCGCTAAAAGACTTGGATGTCAAACAATCCTACGAAGCCAAAACAGCCACAATCCTCCGTGAAATCGGACAAATTAAAGAGCAAACCTTGTTGACCATACGCAGTCGAATAGCGAGTAGTTAGCTCATACTGCGCTCTAGCTGTGCTAACCCATATATTCTACCTACTTGCTAACAGAAATAACCTCCAAATCCATCCTTATTTGTTGGATTTGGAGGTTATTTTATTTTGATTCATTATATTTGGAAAACTTTTCTATACTTTCTTCGTCTATGGATTAGGGATATTCTTTAAGATTACTTTTTCTCTTATACACATTGATCAAGAAATGAGGAAAATCGTATGAAAAGACGTGGTCTATTACTCAGTATAATTACGTTATTACTGATCAGTCCCAGGGTGTGGGCGGCCGGAAATGATTCTACATCGCATATTCGCTCCTATGATTCCGGAAGTCTGATCCAATCCGATGGAAGCTTGTGGCTGTGGGGCTATAATCAATCCGTACCGACTCGTGTAGAGGGTAAGCCAAACGTAATAAAAACATTCTCTAATATCATCAACGAGGGTGATCTGGTATTTACCTTGCAAGACCACTCTGCTTGGTATGTGCCTAGAAACAACATTTCTGAATCTGTGAAGTTTGTTCCTCTGGAAGGACTACAGAACCTCGCTGCTGTAAGTAGTTTGAATGATCATGTACTCGCTCTGACCAACGAAGGCAGCATATTTCTCGCTGATCAACTCGACAATAGAAACATCTCCAGTCCTTTTCATACCCTATCTGGCATCGACGAGGTTGCCCATATCGATAGTTATTATGAGGAAAGACCGGATTATGAGGAACGCTGGATATTCCTAAGAAAAGACGGCAGTGTATGGAAAAACACAACAGCCTTACAGGGCTTCGAACCTGTTTCATCATTAAAAGACATTACGGCAATCGCTAAAAACATAGCCTTAAAAAAAGATGGTACCGTGTGGACGTGGGCCAAAGAATTTGATAAAAATGTAACTCCGTCCGAAACGCTATCCGTAACGCAAATTCATGCCTTATCGGACATCAAGACCATCAAGGCCAATAGGTATTCCAATCTCGCCATCGATCAGCAAGGTCGGCTATGGTTCTGGGGGGCTACAGTTACAGGTGCCTTAGACAATACAACCTATCACAACACGAATCCCCCTGTACTGCTAACAGGAGTAAAGGACGTTAAAGACGCCTTTTTCGTTGAGCGCTCCCTTCTTGCTCTAACCACTGCTGGTAATGTATATGTTGCATCTCTAGATGGCGAAAAATTATCCTCCAATGTCCCTTTTACATTACTTGCTCAAAATATTCAAAGCATCAAGGCAGGCCCACGGCACGTCATCATGCAAAAGGCAAACGGCGCACTGTGGGGCTGGGGTGTTAACAAACACGCGCAACTCGGCATAGGCGATTATGAATTTCTTTATAGCACGCCAGTTCCTGTACAAAAGCCGATTCTCGTCCGTCTCAACAGTACACCTGTCCCTCTAAGCAACGGTGTGATTACCCGCAATGGGCAGGCGTTTATTCCCCTGCGTTCTGTTTTTGATCAACTGGGGGCCGACATCACTTATGATTTCAACAGCAAAATAGCGAAAATGAATCAGTCCAAGGCGGGAGACCCTCCCGTCTCTCTAGAAATTAATTTTAAAACCAGCCAAACAAAAGTGAACGGTAAATCTGTAGAACTCACCAATCCGCCCTTCATGGTGAACGGTATTGGTTATCTTCCACTGAGGCTCATCAGCGAGACACTGGGAGCCAAGGTAGATTGGCTACAAAAAGAAGATACTATCGTAATTACGACGAAATAATATATAAAAGACCAGTCCAAACATGATTTATGTTGGACTGGTCTTTTATTGCTATATACTGCGTGTAGTATGCAGCTTCCTATCTGCCTTCGACATTTTGTTACAACACAAAACTCACCTATTTTTTAGCTTTATTTTCTTTCTCTCTTTCAACCAGCATATCCACAATCATATCAATCTGTCCGGTAATAGCAATCGGATCATAGCGATAGTACGTATCAAAATCATTAAAGAACACTCTATTATTCTTCACCGCAGGCAGATTGCCCCACACAGCGGACGATTTCAGTTGCTTAAGCGCGGTTCCCTTTTTGTCTGGATCATAGGTTGTCAGGAACATGTAATCTGCGTCATACTGCGGCAGTACCTCCATTGAAAGCTGTACGGTTTGTTCCTTGGAATTAGCTGTCTTCTTCGGCATGTTCAGTTTGAGCGCATTGTATACGGCTTGTCCGCCTCGTCCTGCATTGTCGCCAAAAATCCAAAGTGCGTTTTTGTCCGTCAGCTCATACAACCCGAAAGTTGCCTTTTCGTCAATAACACCTTTCAGACGAGCGCGGCCTTCAGCAGCCTTTTTGTCAAAGGTGGCAATAAATTGCTCAGCCTTCTCCTTTTCCCCAGTGATATCGCCGAACAGCTTGACCGTATCATAGATATTAGTCGTGGTGCCGTACGGAATGTACAGGGTAGGTGCAATTTTAGACAAAGCTTCATAATTCGTATCCTTCATAACCACGATCAGATCGGGTTTGAGTTCCAGCGTCTTTTCCAAATTGGTAGGATCACCCACCTCTTTGGTTCCTTTTTCCTTTAGCAAATCAGTCAGAAAAGGATTTTGAAACGCAGTCGGCTCCACACCCACCACGTTAGCACCAACAGACAGCAGTTCTCCGCCGTAAAAATCCGTTACAATACGCTGTGGCTTAGCGGGAATCTCAATATCCCCTTTAACCGATTTAAAGCTTCTCGTCTCTCCAGTAGAAGCCGATTCTTGCTTATCTCCTGAAGTTGAAGCGGTATTACCTTCAGTGTTATTTCCGCCGCATGCGCTGATAAATACAGCCAATACAAGCATCAAAGTAGCCAGCATAAATATCGATTTTTTCCTCAACCTATTAGCCCCCTATGTAATATGGTAATAGCCTTATACCATTATGATAATGATTATCAATATCGTAAGAAATATATCAAGCGTCATCCTTGCTGTCAACTGCAAAGCGAACTTTTTATTATTTCACTTTTAAAATAAAAAGACCTGCCAAAATGATGGTCAGGTCTTTTGGATGCGGCTGCTTCTTAAACCTACAAATTGGGGCTAGGTTGCTGAAGGGCTGCTTTCCGGTGATCGCTGTTTTGTTTTATATTCTTCTCCCCAATCCTTCATCAGATTAATAATCGGGATGAGTGTTTCTCCAAACTCGGTGAGAGAGTATTCAACCTTAGGCGGAACCTGCTGGTAGACTTCACGATGAACGACACCGTCCTCTTCCAGCTCGCGCAATTGGAGTGTCAGCATACGCTGGGTAATTCCCGGGCAGATCCGCCGAAAATCACTAAATCGCTTAGTCCCATGCATGAGATGGTATAAAATAATCCCTTTCCACTTGCCCCCAATCACATCCAACGTGTACTCAACAGGACACGCCTGATCATTCCCAGCGGTACATTCACCAAAACCGCCTTTCCGATTGCGCATTGGCCCTTCTCCTCCTTGGTATCATTTTATATACTACAGCACATTAATGTGCGTACTTCAAAAATGGTCATGTATATTCTAATATTAGTCATGCACTTAGTAAGCGTCAATTTCAATCACAACCATAAGGAGTGGAATCACGATGGAAACCTTAACAACCACTAAAGATCAAATCTTGGCTGCATACAAGTTCAGACATGCTACAAAAGAATTTGATAGTCATAAGAAAATTAGCGATTCCGATTTTGAGTTTATTCTTGAAACCGGTCGTTTATCCCCAAGCTCGTTTGGCTTTGAACCCTGGAAATTTGTTGTCGTCCAAAGTAAAGATATGCGTGAGAAGCTGCTGCCCTATTCTTGGGGGGCCACAAAACAGTTGCCAACAGCAAGCCATTTCGTACTTATTCTCTCTAGATTGCCTAAAGATATGGTAGCTTCATCCGATTATATCAAGAATATGATGGTAAACGTGCAGCAATTACCTGCTGAAGTGATGCAAGGCAAAGAGAAGGTATATGACGCCTTCCTAAAATCAGATTTTGCGCTTGAGGAAAATGAAAGAGCTATGTTCGAGTGGGCATGCCGACAAACCTATATCGCACTGGGCAATATGATGACTGCCGCAGCTCAAATCGGCATTGATTCCTGCCCTATCGAAGGTTTTAATAAACAAGAAATTGAACGCATCCTCTCCGAAGAAGGCATTATGGATGCCGAGCATTTCGGTATTTCTTGTATGGTGGCTTTTGGATACCGCCTGAACGAGCCGCGCGACAAAACTCGGCGACCTGTAGATCAGATTGTGGAGTGGGTATAAAGCGCGGAATATCCTTATTAAAGGCAAAGGGCGCTCTCAAGCCATTTCCATGGCTTGGGACGCCCTCTTTACATAAAACTATAGCTCCTAAAAATATGGTCACTTCATAATAACGCCTACTGATAGTTCACTTCTTCCACGAAATAGATTTCCTTCAAACGAGTTTTCACGCGTTGAATTTCATCTGCTGTTAAAGGAGCTGTTGGACATAGCTTGAAGTTCCTTCCAGTGACATAGCTTACGTCCGTGTGACTATTTTCCGGGCTGTAAGCCATCTTCGGAACCGGTTTTGGGGTATAATCGGTAAAGTCAATAATGGACCATGCCGCATCTCCATCCTCTTTGGATAAAATAATCCGCTGTGAGGCATTTTCAGTCCACAAATAGCGCAGATTTGCCGGTGAATTATTGGAATCCATAGCTGTCTTTATTCCTGAACCTCTAAACATGAGCGTAAACTCGGTATGATCATTATTGGCTCCTGCTACCGATTCATAAATCTGTTTCAGCCCGTCTACACCCACAATCTCGACCTTGCGATCAAGCGGGAAATGATTCACAAAGTTCTCCCATATTGGAGCCATGTTATGGGTGTTGGCAAGTGCGTTGATGTCCAAAATAATGGACAAGTAGTTTACCGTATTTATACGTTGATAAGGGTTATCCAAATATTGCTGTACTATATACAGTTGTGGTGCCGCATCCGTCTCCGTCACATAGGGATCACCCGGATGAAGAGTCCAGCGTGAGGAATCTTTCGTATAGCGTGATCCAATTGGATCAATCGTAACCGAGTTCATGAATACGGTACCGCTATTATCAGCAATTCCTTGTGCGGGAACAATCGGATTGTCCTTATGGGACCAGTAAGGCATCAAAGGTGAGCCCTCACCATACATACCGTTGACATTATATTGTGTAGCCGACCATCCCATCGCCGATGTAATTCTATAGTGATCCTTAAGCCATTGAGTCTGTTCGGGATTCACCGTAAAGCTGGTCAATGATTTCGGCAGATACTTCCGATATTGGTCTGTATCCATGCTTTCAAACACGGATGGTGATCCCATCGAACCAGATTGGTGCAGCTCATTAAATGCATTATAACGATACATATACAGCCACTCATCCATCTTTGCTTCCCAAACAGGAAGCCCGGGCTCGGACTGGTTCGGGTACCCCGCCAGAATCCCAACTTCATCTCCATACTGATCGACAAATGCCAGAACCTGTTCAAGCTGCGGCCGATTCGCTTCTACAAAAACAAATCCGTTTTGCATCGCCCATGTCACTTTAATGTTGGGACCAAAGTGATCCATCAGCAATTGACGAGATTGCTTGATTTGATCTACGGTAGTCGCGCTTCCCTGCAGCATGATGGAGACAGCAAAGTATTGTTTTTTACGTCCCCCGGGTTCTACCGTTAATTCCGCATCGGATGTGAAGAGAATCCCTTGGGATGGAGACTCAACTGTGATTTTTAATGGAATAACCGAGTTCACTGCTGGAATCAAATGCAGGTTGGCAATCTTTCCATCCTCTTCAAATATTCCTCTGGAATCCTTTATCCGAAGTATCAAGTCTGATGGCAGCATTTCAGGAGCTATAATCTCTCCTTTAGCATTACGAAATACGTAGGACATTTTCCAAGCAGCCGGATCTAAAGCTGCCGCCTCTGAAATGGTATACGTGGCCAAGTATACAGACCTGATTACGTTCGGTGGCTCTGCCGGCGGAGTCTTCCCTTTCACGATCAGCTTGGTCTGAGCTGTAAGAACCCGATAAGGTTTGGCAATGGTGACCTTCATTTCTACCGGAATGAAGCTGTCCGCAGCCGGTATATTTTCGGGATGTGCGATTTTCCCTTGTACATCAAAGACACCTAACCCATCACTAAATGTGTACGTAACACTTGTGACACTGGCAGCAGGAATGCTTACTGGTCGTCCTTCATTGTATAGCTGAAAGGATAGCTGATACGAAGGGTACGTTTCCGGCTGATTTACTAGCTCCTGCGCCTTGATTACGACTTCATCGACCAAAAAATCCGAAGAGTGGTCCGGTGGAATCACCGATGGGTCAACCGGAATTATTGGTGGTTTGGGATTAGGCACCGGTGGTGTGATTGGCGGTTCCGGTTTCGGCTCCGGTGGTGTCACCGGGGAGACTGGTGAATCAGGTCTTGGGCGATGCCTTTTAGGCTCATCAATTTCCGAATTCACAGGTTGTTGCCTAATTTCCGGTGTCAAATCGACCGCAATCTTGTGCGATTCTTGTTGGCTGGTCGCCTGAGGCATCGTTGCAGCTCCATTTTCTAATGACTCCAGCAAACGCTTGGCACGTTCTTTCAGAACGTCACCGCCTAACCATAACCGATAAGCAACCAACGTGGCGTCCTGCCGACTCACAGACTCTTTAGGGTGGAAATAATGATTTGTATCCCCCTCAATCAGTTCCAACCGTTCCATCAGCCATACACTCGTTTGTGCATAATTTGATATATTAGGTTGATCCACAAAACTGGATATACCAGCAGATCGGGTATCATCAGTAACACCAAAATACCGGGCATACCAAACGGCCATATCCTGACGAGTCATATTGTGCTTGGCACCGAATAATTGATCACTAATCCCTTTCGTAATGCTTTCTTCCTGCAAGGCCTGTACATAAGGTAAAGCCCATGGTGACACATCCCGAAAAGAAGTTACGCCTCTGTTATTCGATGTTCGCTTTAAGGTTTTAGCGAAAATGCTTGCCCATTCCTGACGCGAGATAAAATGTAAAGGTCGAAAGCTCCCATCCTGATAACCCGTAACATAACCTTGAGCAGCCATGGCCTCAATCGCATCAGCTGCATAGGAATGTTCGATATCGTTAAAGGCTCTGTCCGCAAAAACAGGCGCACTATGTATACAGAACAACCAGACAGCCAGTAAACCAGCCATGTAATGCCTAATTTGTTTTAACTTTTTTTCATAATTCATTATTTGAGATCATTACACCTCCTTTACGAGATAGCACTGGGCCACTTTCACCTGTACCTTCATATCAATTTTGAAAATCATCCTCTTTTGTTTTCAAACGGTTTTTCATTACTGTTAACACCAAACTGTATATACTTGAATTATCGGAATAATCTCCCTAGGATTGAATAAAGCCAGCAAAAAAAGTGGTTTGAGCAATCTGCTGTCCTGCTCTTTCACCATATTTTTTTAAGCCTTAATTCCCTATCACTAAACAATGGTTTTCATTGGCAATTAAATACTTATCACCTTTTGGGCCTATCATTTTAATCATGTACACATAAATAAAAAAAGAGATGACATCTGTATCCGCATTCGTCTGAATACAAAATGTTATCTCATTTTTTGTGTAAGATACACTTATTAAGTCCTGGCTGCTCGTTAATCCTTTTTCAACTCAGAACCCTTATAAATATAAAAGTAGCCCTTTAGAGTTCCGTTTTGCGGATAAGCAGCAGGATCTTTGTCTTTTATTTGACTTACCCACTCTCGATTTATAAGCGTAGAGGGTCCTTCCTCAACTAGTTCTTCAGCAGACATTCCCGTGATTGATTGTGCTGTGCTGGACCAGAATGTAACTAAGTAGACATCGTTAGCATTAAAATGATAGCGTCCTTCACTTGGAGTTCCCTCATAAAACAGCTCAGCCAAAGAAGCAGCCTCAGATCCTCTCATAAAAATTCGAATCTCATCAGTTCCGTTCCATGTATGAGGAATTCCGCCTTTTGGATTCACGTATTCTACAATTGCTGGCTCCTTATCGGTATTAAAATCAACAATCGCATAATGATAAACCTCATCCGTTACACTCTTGGTTGCAAATTCAGTTATTTTATCTGTTTGATAGCCACTGAACTTTCCATACACATTTGGAGTTTTGCCAATAGCAGCAAGGGCCTTTTCCTGATCCATAGATCCGGCTCTACCAGCTACTGGTGTCAGCCTGTAGGTCTTGATTTCAGTCCCCTTGTACTGATCCCAAGTGTATTCGTAATAATATTTTGCATAAGATATTCCACTGTTCCAGCCTACAGATACCAGCATGATAATACCTAGCATGAATACTACTGGCCATTTTTTCAACATCATACCCACAACCTCTTTTCTTCATGTACACTCAAATCATCATTAGAATTATAGCTTTTCAATAATTCTACTAACAGTTAAATATTAGAAGGAAGTGTGGATAAATTATGTCTTTTCTGTTAGTTAGTCATGTGACTCCCTATATTATTGTTTTTATGAATATTTTCCGTTCCGGCATCCAATGCAGTTTTGTAATATAAGCATTTATGTTCAATAACCTCCATTGTTTTTTTTAGTTCCTCCATTTGTGCTTCTACAGTCGCTTTTCGTTCGATAAACATGTCATATCTTTGTTGTAGTGTGGAATCTCCCCCAGAACACCAATCAATGAAATTTTTAATTTCTTTGATCGGCATTCCGGTGGATTTTAGACATTCAATTATTTTTAAAGCGTCAATATCGGATTCTTTAAATAATCTTGTTCCGCTAGATGTCCGTTCTACAAAAGGCATAAGTCCCTCCTTGTCGTAGTAACGCAAGGCATATGCTGTAAGATTCAATTCTTTAGCAACTTCGCTGATCGAATATGTCTTCATCATGTATCTCCTATCCTTAATGATATAGACTTCGAGTTAACTCTAGGTATAAAGGGATTCTATCAAGCTATTGGTTGAGTGTCAAAGTCTCCTAGCATAATTTTTTAAAAGGAATATAGGTAGTTGCTTGACTTAGAGTTAACTATAAGGATTAACATTGATCTGCAAGAGGAAAACTTCAATCGACTTCACTTAGTTTTCACTTTGTATTCAATACAATTACTTTCTCTTGAAAAATATAAGTAATTAGGAGGCTATTTATGATTACTGCTAAAGCACGAGCTGTCGACGGCCCAGACAAACCGTTTCGAGCGGCTGAAATTAAACGACGGGATCTTGATTCACATGATGTATTGATTGAAATTAAATATGCTGGCATATGCCATTCTGACATCCACACTGCTCACGGCGAATGGGGACCCGTGAACTACCCACTTGTACCTGGACATGAAATTGCAGGGATTGTTACGGATGTAGGAGCTAAAGTTACAAAGTACACAGTTGGTGACCGGGTAGGAGTTGGCTGTATGGTTGATTCCTGTGGCGAATGCGAGAACTGTCGTAAAGGAGAGGAACAATACTGCCTTAAAGGAAATGTCCCTACCTACGCTGGTGTTGACAAATACGGCGAGCCTACACAAGGCGGGTATTCCACCCACATTGTCGTAACTGAGGATTTTGTAGTAAGAATTCCAGATAATATTGAGCTTGACGTGGCTGCTCCATTACTTTGCGCAGGTATTACGACTTATTCGCCGTTAAACCACTGGGGAGCTGGCCCAGATAAGAAAGTGGCAGTTGTGGGCATGGGAGGCCTTGGTCATATGGCTATCAAGATCGCACATGCTATGGGTGCTGAGGTAACCGTTCTATCACAAACATTAAAGAAAAAAGAAGATGGCTTGCAATTTGGCGCGGATCACTATTATGCCACAAGCGAGCCAGAAACATTTGAAAAACTGGCTGGACGCTTTGACTTGATTATTAATACGGTAAGTGCCAACATAGATCTGAACGCTTATTTTGCACTACTCACTCTTGACGGAACTTTGGTGAACGTCGGTGCCCCCGGGGAGCCGATGTCACTCAATGTGATGTCCCTTATCGGACATCGCCGTTCATTTGCAGGATCAATGATAGGAGGTATCCGCGAGACACAGGAAATGCTGGATTTCTGTGCGAAACACAATATTGTTCCTAAAATTGAAGTGGTATCAGCTGACCAGATTGACGAAGCTTACAAACGAGTATTAGCATCTGATGTGAAGTACAGATTCGTGATTGACATTAGCACAATGTAAGCTAGGTAAATCAATAAGTTGTAAAAGCAGTTTTAATTTGAAGGTGTCTCAAGCATGGCTTGGGGCATCTTCGCATTCCTTTTGCAAAACAAAAAGCTGTCAACGTCCACTTCCTTTTATTTGAAATCTAAAGATTTACCCCTTAGAATAATAGGTATATAAGGAAGGGTGCACTTATCTATGTTCAAGAAAATGGATATCTATCGAATTCTCACTCTAATATTTGCTGTAGTTGCTATGATCTCGTCCCTGTTATCCCTCGCATATCCCGATACTTACAAGCACGCATACACCATCGCACAATTTTTTCTAGGACTTGTATTTTTATTGTCCGGCATCTCAGAATTTAAGGCTCTTCGTAAGAGTACGGCAATAATGAACTTCTCCGTTTCAATTCTCACTTTCTTTGTATTTATATTTACACTTGTAGTGCGAACAGGTTAACCACACACTTTTTCACCTCACTCACAGCCTTTCCATTGCTCTATTCCTCTTCATATAAAAAGAAAAGCCGAGCGCAACTCAGGACATCTGAATTACGCTCGGCAAATAGTACATCTTGAGCAGCCTATTCGTGTTTCTCTAATTCTTCAATTCTCTGCCGCTTTCCTATACCAAAGACAAAATATCCAACAACGACGATCGCCATGAAGGTTGCCCCGACAATCAACGACAAGCGTGTGTCCGGGTTAAACCACATTCCAACGATCACCAGCAACAAAAAGATAATAGTGATGTAATTACTGATCGGGAAAAAACGAGACTTAAAATTATGATCTTCCATTTCGTTTTTCCACTTTTTCCGGAATTTAAATTGACTGATGGCTAATGCAAACCACGGTACCATACCCGGGAGAACACTAGCGCTGTAAATATACAAAAACAGTTTGGAATCAGGCATTAGGTAGTTAAATAACACGCCTACCAGTAGCAATGAAATGGTCGTTATTATACTATTTCTAGGGACACCGCTTGCGGAAACCTTCCCGAAGAACTTAGGAGCTTGTCCGTTCTTAGCCAATGTATATAACATTCTGCCCGCACTATAAATACCACTGTTGCAACCTGACATCGCAGCTGTAAGTACAACAAAGTTAATAATACCCGCAGCAGCTACAATTCCTACTTTGGCAAAAGTCAGAACAAACGGGCTGCCAATCTCGCCAATTTGGTTCCAAGGATAAATCGTAACAATGACAAAGATTGCCCCTACGTAAAAAATCAGAATACGCCAGATGATGTTTTTAATAGCTTTTCGCAGGGTCATTTTCGGATTTTCTGCTTCACCCGCTGTAATGCCTACCATCTCAATCCCCTGGTAAGCCGCCGTTACAATACATAGTGCAAATAGGAACCCTTTTAACCCTCCTGCAAAAAAACCACCATGGCTGACTAGATTGGATAGACCTATCGGTTGTCCGCCGTTACCGAGGCCAAAGAAGATCATCCCCGTACCAACTACTAGCATGAAGATAATAGCGATAATCTTAATCATCGCAAACCAAAACTCAAATTCTCCATAGAATTTCACAGCCGCTAAATTGGCCAGCGCAATAATAATTACACCTGCCAAAGCCGGCAACCATTGCGGGATATCCGGGAACCAGTAGCCCACATATACCCCAATCGCAGTGACCTCCGCCATTCCCACAGTAACCCATAAGAACCAATAGCTCCAAGCGGTCAAGAAACCGGCCAAAGGGCTGATGTATTTATGAGCAAAGGTAGCAAATGAGCCCGTCACCGGTTCAAGAATCAGCATTTCCCCCATGATCCGCATGACAAAAAACATAATAATCCCAGCTAAGAGATAAGCCAACAGCACCGAAGGACCTGCCCATTTTATCGTACTTGCCGATCCCATAAACAAGCCAACGCCAATCGTGCCCCCAAGCGCAATCAACTCAACGTGTCGTGGCTTCAGCCCTCTCGTTAATTGTTTCGATTCCAAAAGAACGCTCCCCTTCGTATATGTTCGTCATCAAATGCTAATGATCCGGAAAACTGCCCCCAAACATTATTAATTTTCAGACTGACGTGGTTGATCGAACGACTACACAGTAGCTCCACGATTCATAAATATACAAAGTCAACCACGTCCTATTTGCCGTCCAAACCTTACTGTTTCTAAGACCGAGTCCGTAGCATTAGATGCATTGTATGACAAAAAACGTCTAAATACAACTGCTAATTAGCAGACATTTTTAGACATGAAATGGAAAGGAAGGAGATTCATTTTACTGAACATTGGTCAATTCAATGTAATGCATTAGAGCGTTGAAGATACGTGTTTTTTCAATGATAAATATCACGATATTAAGCTTGTTTAAAGCCTATATCCATACAGTGTAAAACATAAGCTCCGAATGAAAGAGCAACATTTCAAACATACCCTTGTGATATAACTATGCATGAATTCCAAACAAGGAGATGAAGACATGAGTAAGTTAAAAGGTCAAATCGCTTTAGTAACTGGTGCAAGTCGAGGAATCGGTCGTGGCATTGCATTACGTCTGGCTCGGGAGGGGGCCATTGTCGCAGTACACTACGGAAAAAGGCATAAAGAAGCAGATGAGGTGGTTCATCAAATTGAGCAACTTGGAGGGGCTGCATTTACGATTGGTGCTGACTTCAGTGCCCTGAACGGCATTCATGATTTATATGCGAAATTGGATGAAGCGCTTCGGGAATGTACAGGCGATAATCGGTTTGATATTCTCGTCAATAACGCTGGAATAGGTCAAATTGTCCCTCTGGAAGAGACAACAGAAGAATCTTTTGACGAAGTCATGAACATGAATGTCAAAGCACCTCTTTTTGTTACCCAGCAAGCTTTGCCGCGTCTAAAAGATGGAGGCCGCATTATCAATCTCTCATCGTTTGTTACACGCGTGGCCTCCCCTGGTGTTTTTGCATATAGCATGTCAAAGGGGGCCATCGACACACTAACGCATGTTTTGGCTCATCAACTTGGGAGCCGTCATATTACCGTCAACGCCATCCAACCAGGCATTATCAATACAGAGATGAATAGCGGAACCTTACAAGATCCTGACGGACAGAAATTTGCCGCTGGCCTATCAACCTTTAAACGCTGGGGAGAGCCTGAAGATGTTGCAGATATAGCTGCCTTTCTTGCCTCAACGGATAGCCGCTGGATAACGGGTCAATTGATTGATGCAAGTGGTGGATCTCATCTGTAAATGAACAGATTCAAAATAAAAACAAAATGCGTTGGTGAGAGAAAGTTGTTCTTCTCCACCAACGCATGAAATACGTTATCAGCCAATTGTTCAGCATGACTACTACAGATCAGGTACCGCAAAATGTTCGGTAAGGACAAGTGGATTCCTCAGGCAATGTAGAGTAAATTTCCTGTTCGGTAGAATAAGCATAAGGGTTCGAAAGAACTTCAAGAAGCTGCTCCATCACTCGGTAATCTTCTCGTTCCACCGCAGCCTCCAGTGCTTCTTCTACCCGATGGTTGCGCGGGATAATTGCGGGATTGCTGCTGCGCATCAGCTGATACGAGGTGGCTTCGGATTCCTGCTGTCTGTCCAGCCTCGCCTGCCACTGCTCGTGCCACTGGGTAAAATCCGCCGTGCTGAACAAAACCGCATCCTCCAGCTTGTTTAAAGTGAGGGCACGGAAGGTATTGGTGTAGTCCGCGCGATGCTTCTGCATGATTTTAAGAAGATCCTCAATAAGGGACTCATCCTGCGGCTCTTCGTTAAAGATCCCCAATTTGGCCCGCATTCCCGCAAGCCAATGATGGCGAAACATGTTTGCAAAATCTGAAATTGCATCCTCGGCCATTTTGACAGCCTGCTCTCTGTTGTCATGCAGCAGTGGCAAGAGGGTCTCTGCCAATCGCGCGAGATTCCACGCAGCGATATGCGGCTGATTGACATAAGCATAGCGGCCCTGCATGTCGATGGAACTGAACACCGTCTCAGGATTATAGGTATCCATAAAGGCGCAAGGACCATAATCAATAGTTTCTCCGCTAAGAGTCATATTGTCAGTGTTCATCACTCCGTGAATAAAACCCACCAGCTGCCATTGGGCGATCAGCTTCGCCTGACGCTTAATCACTTCCTGAAGCAGTGAAAGGTAACGGTTTTCGTCATTGGCAACTTCCGGATAGTGTCGTTCCAATGTGTAATCAGCCAGAGTACGCAGATCTTGGGAAGTGCCCCATGCTGAGACATATTGAAAGGTGCCGACGCGAAGATGACTGGCAGCCACACGAGTCAGAATGGCACCGGGCTGCTCTGTTTCCCGGAAGATCGCCTCACCCGTGATTACCACCGCCAAGCTGCGGGTGGTAGCGATACCTAGCGCATGCATCGCTTCGCTGATGATGTATTCGCGGAGCATCGGCCCAAGTGCCGCACGGCCATCACCACGACGGGAGTACGGCGTTCTGCCTGAGCCCTTGAGCTGAATATCAACTCGTTTGCCCGAGGGAGTGATCTGTTCGCCGAGCAGTAGAGCACGGCCGTCTCCTAGCATGTTAAAATGCCCAAATTGATGTCCTGCGTAAGCTTGAGCAAGAGGCGTAGCACCCTCGGGAACCTGATTGCCGGCCAATATCGCTACGGCATCATCTTTTTGCAGCGCATTTTCGTTCAAACCCAGTGAGACTGCCAACGGATGATTTAAAATGATCAGCTTTGGTGAGCGAACAGGATTTGGATTGAGCTTCGTAAACATGGATTCCGGCAGACGAGAATAACTGTTGTCGAAGTTCCACCCTATTTTATCAGCTATTTCTTTTTTCTCCGTCATAGTGTCTCCTTTTCTGCTGTGGTATCTTGGATTTGCCCATTTTAGTTTTTACTTCTATCCATTTATTATCCACTTTTCACCATGCTGTTGTGCTTTTTTTAACCTACTTTTTTATTGTAACCGATGATCATACATGAATTGTATTTGGATACCGAACGGGTCTTCAATAATACCATAGGCTTGGCTAAACACATTACTAGATAAAGGAACAATGATTTTCACTCGCTCATCTGTTATTAGACTATGATAAAAATGTTCAATTTCTTCTCTGTCAGCACTTTGAATACATAATGAAATGTTATTCCCTACGGTATATTCCTCATTGGGATTCATTGGTTCTTCTGCTATCATAACCTTTGTTCTTCCGATCAATAAGACAGAATGAGAAATATAATCTTTATTTTCATCAGTAAGCTGTATTGAGCTGTCACGTTGGGCCATGTCCTGATAAGTAACGAGAAATCGTTCCTCTGCGTTAAAATGTTTTTTGTAAAAAGCTATAGCTTCCTTTGCTTTTCCGTTCATGGATAAGAAAATAGCTACTTCCAGTGTTGTACTCATGGGTTCAATCTCCTTTTTTATCATGCTTTTAGGTAGATATCTTATAGATTTGATATATCCCCTTGAACCTATTATCATTTGTAAAGGTATCAAAACATGACACCTTTTATAAGGAGATTTATGTATGAAGAAACCCGAAAGATTAAATGACATGATTAGATACTTAAACAGTCGAGAGTACTTTAATTTAAATGATCTCATGGATAAATACCACATTTCAAAAAGTACAGCCCTACGTGATATTAGTTCATTAGAACAATTAGGTATGCCTATTTATTCGGAACATGGCCGACATGGACGATATGGTATCTTAAAAAACAGACTGTTATCCCCTATTATTTTTACGATGGATGAAGTGTATGCTCTATACTTTGCAATGTTGACCTTAGAAGCTTATCAATCTACACCCTTTCATTTAAGTGTTAATAAACTCAATGAAAAGTTTGAACACTGTCTTTCTAAAATACAAATAAACCAGATTCATAAAATGAAAAAGGTTCTACAATTTGAAATATATCAGCATAATCATGTTAGTCGTTATTTAGATAAAATTCTAACCAGCGTTCTTAATGAGACGTACTGTAAGATTCAATATTCAAAAAATAACCAGAACAAAAGTTATCATGTTCAATTTTTCAAGATTTCCGCTAAGTTTGGCCAATGGTACGCTACTGGAATAGAGTTAAATACGAACAAATATAGGGTTTTCAGATGTGATCGAATCACCTCAATAGAAGAAGAGGAAATCAATTCTCACTTTTCTATAGATGAACTCCTTATTCGTTCATTAGAAATGTATCAATCTGAGAAGAGCATTGATTTTGAAGTAGAAATTGTAGAACAAGCCAAGGATATCTTTTATAAAGAACATTATCCCTCTATGAAAATAGAACAGGGGCATAAAACAGTCATAAAAGGATTCTATAATCCTGGAGAAGAAGAGTTTATCGCTAATTACTTTATGAGATATGGTCATTATGTACGATCCGTGAAGCCTGAATCTTTAAAACAGATTATTAAAGAAAGGGTTGAGCACCTCTTAAACCACTATCAAAAATTATAAG
Source organism: Paenibacillus sp. JJ1683 (assembly GCF_053006485.1). Lineage (NCBI taxonomy): Bacteria > Bacillati > Bacillota > Bacilli > Caryophanales > Paenibacillaceae > Paenibacillus > Paenibacillus sp. JJ1683. The sequence continues at coordinate 1,006,159 of NZ_CM129820.1, read as the reverse complement.
ATCATCGAAGGTTTGTTCAAAATGCTCTCTACATTTTAGCAGGGAAAAGAAGCCTCAAGCTCCTTTTCCCTGCTAACGATGACATTGGTATTATGGCTTCCGTTTGGCGATAACAGCATAAGATACTGTTCTTGTGGTTCCCGTTGGATTCCATGCAGTAAAGAACCATCTGTCTTCCGCCGCAGAATAGTTATCGAGCAGAAACCCTTGCTGATTTCCCGAGAAAATCCATGAACCGCTAATCAGATTGTAGTCGTTACCGTTAATCGTAGTGCTTCTAAAGCTATTAGGAGAAATAGTGACCGGAGCGAAAGTGAAGCGTGCAAACCCATCTCCAAGTTGAGTTACACGAATGGCTTTTTTAACATTCATAACCACATGGCTTCTTTTTTTCAGTTTTTTCCCCAATTTTGCTTCCGCTTTTCTAATTTTCACTAAAGTTGCCTTTCGCAAAGAAATCATCTCCTTCATTGTTATACTTATAGTTAATGAAGGACTAAATGCTTTTGAATGGACAAAATCCCCGGTAAATTGGCTGGATTTTCTGGAGGTACTGAAACAAAGAGCCCTTCCTTAAAATAAAGGAGGGCTTGATACCGCTACTTCTTATGTCCTATACCGATTTTGTTAAGCCGATATGGGTGATCATGGTGTCATAGGGCTCTAACTCTATGGTTTGTTTGCCATAGTCCGTTTCAATCGTCGTTTTTTGCAGTTGATCGCTATTGTTAATAACAACCAACATTTTACTTTCTGGATAATAAGCACACTCTGTATATAAGTTATCTGTAATATACTTCGTTTCATTGAGCTCATTGCCCGCAAAGCGGATTATATTCAGTAGCAATCTTGTATTTTCCCAGCTGAATTCGAAAGAAGGAAGGTAAATTCCCTTTCCTTTACCAAAGGCATGAGTGGATAGTGCTATCATTCCATTCGTTTCACCCGCTATCGCAGCTGCCCCATCCGTAAGATAAATCCTATTCTTCGGCGTTATACTTGCCCCTTCAGGCACCAAACCATGCTCATCCCTAACCTCATATGTCCATCTTCCATGAGCTACTCTGGAGCCTGTATCCTCATCCAGACCGAGGACATGTGCCATTCTGAAAAAGCTGTCGTGACCTTCAACCGCTGAAGGCTGATTGATGCCAATAAAGGTGCCGCCCTCATAAACCCATTGGGTCAGTAAGTCTACACATTTGTTGTCATCCCAGTACTTTCCGCCACTCCATGCTGTACCAGCAGAGCCCGCATTAATCACTACATCACAATCCTGTAGTATTCCCTGACGGATATCGTCAAAATCAATGAACTGAACTTCAACCGGCAATCCGGATAAAGCCTCATTGATATGAATCAAATCATGCATATATGTTTCGTGGAAATGACCAGACAAGGTCCACGATCTCAATTTTCCCCAGCTGTGCAGAATAGCTACCTTCGTCTTCATGTGATAGGGTTTGCCTTCATGATGCAGTTCTTTGATTTCTCTGAACTCGTTGGCAATCTTTTCGATGTAATCACAAAAATCCGGGTAAGGCTCTACAAGATGCAAATATCCACCCAGTCCAATCCGGTCAATAGGCTCCCTCAACAGGGCGCGCCGGATATTAATCCAATACTTTTTGGCATCCAGCGTGGGGTCGCCCCCTTCCATAAAGGTAGGAAGCCCGCCTAAGCCAACCGGAAATAAGTAGGGATGCAGCCGAATCTCATGCGTATTCACTTTTACACCTGAACACAGCCTCGCCTCATAACCTGAGAACACACATTTGATCAATCCGTCAAATCCAAACTCTTGAAAACGTTCATTATAAGGCTCCATGCCAACCCAACTGTCATCATAAAACACATAGGCCAGCTTGCCGTGCTGATGCACAATATCAATTAATTTCTTGCCAAATTCGATTACAAAATCATTGATAAATGCCATCCAGTCCAGCTTGCGCTGCTCAGCCGGGATATGTGTGACGCGATACTTTCCACCATTCACAAAATCCTCGGCAGTCATCGAATACCCATATCTCTTGGCAAATAGATTAAGCGCTCTTGAGCTTACCGTAAAATCGTATGACCCCCAATCAGAGAACAGATGGCGATTGCGCTCATTGCTGCCCCAAATCCAGGCGAAGTTATAAAATAAGGAGGTAAACCGGACAACCGTGGTTTCCTTATGATGAAGACACCAATCTTCCATCCAATCCAGCAGATACTGTTGCGTTTCTGTATAAATAGGATCAATCTGCATCAAATGCTCTTTGTCCCAATGATTCGTGGTGTGATTGTACATGGAAATCTCTTCCCAGATCCGGTAGACCATGAAGCTTACCGTGTATTTATGCCAAGGAGCAATTCCGGTAATGACCACATTTCCGGATTCCCTTTCATAATTCCATTGTTCTCTTGGAACTTCTTCCCCGGTCGTTCTGTCAAAAACCTGCCAGTAGTTAAGCGCCTCTTTGGAATCATTCACTTTGAATTGTTCTGCAAAAAAATCCTCCATCAGATAGATGGATACATAATCCTGTACAGCTACCTTCGGATTCGTAATTAAAAAACACTGCTGCAGCTTATCCAGATTGCGGGACGCCCACTCGTTATGATCTCTGATGATACAGATTGTAGAATAAATGCCGTATCCAGCGTTTATAATCTCATCGGACAATTGCGTGCCATCACTGTCACGGATGACATCGGCACCCCATCGTTCAGCTAATTTCAGGGTCAGCGCCTCATAACCAGATTCCCCCGGTAGTGTAAAGGCCCCCGTTGCTTGTTTAGACAACTTCGATCCCTCCTAATTCAACATATCGGATAGAAAAGCCAACGCCAAGCCTTGTCCCCAGCCCTGAATCCAGTCTTTTGGAATATTGCGATACCCTTCCCGATCTTTCATAACCGCTGTGCCGCCCGATACACCCAGTACCCGTCCGTCTTCGCTAATATGGTTCAAGATGCCCTTCAGTGCCTTTTGCACGTATTTGGTATGCAGCGGATTGCCGTTATTGATCATGGCCGCCGCAATACCGCAAGATGCAGATACTTCTTCATAGGACTCCTCGTCATCCAGTACCGTCCGCCATAAGCCGTTCTCTGTTTGGACACCTTTCAGTGCCGCCAGTTGATCCCGAAGGGAACATTCCACGTCCATACACGGCGGATACAAATACCAGTCTTTCAAATGAATTTTGACTTGCGACATGGTATATGCTCCCCAAGCATTCGCTCTTCCCCAGAAAAATCCGGACATATGATCCTGTTTGACATTGTTGTAGCCATGGTACCAGAGACCACTGCTAGGGTCTTGCAGGTATTTGATATGCCAGTAATATTGATTTAAGGCATCCTGGATCATTTTCTCGTCCTTTAATTTGGTTCCTACTCGAAGCAGAAAAAATGCCGCCATAAACAACGTATCTGCCCATGCCTGTTCTGGAAAATCATTAGCAGTGGATACCGTATGCTGCAGAACACGATCTCCGAACCGGAGAGCATTATTTTGGATGTAATCCACCTTGCTCATCACAATATCCCAATATTTCTGGTCTCCTGTTTCTTCATACAATGTGATCAGCATATGGCCCATGGCACATGTATTAACCGTCCAGTGCGGCAAACCCAGCTCGATGTATTCATCTGCCCACTGGACAAGCATATTTAAATAATCTTTATTTCCTGTTTGGGTATAGGCTCTGGATACACCATAATAAGCCACACCGCAGGGCCAATCCCATGTTAAATCCATCGCCATCGTTTTTCTGACGACTTTATCAATAACTCTTAATATCTCTTCCTTGTCATAAGTTAATTGAAGCATTGTTATTCCCCTCTCTTAGTGCACACGCCCCCAAAGGCGCTTGAGAGCGGTTCGTCACTGTTTTGGAAACGCTTTACTTATTCCATTGTACGCAGTAAAATAGTCTCAATCTAAGCACATTCGCAACAAAACTGCGCAATTCCAATCATTTATGTGAGGATTTTGCAAAAATCCAATAAGCGACTTCCGATAAACAATATATAGATCGACATGGTCTAGTTCGTCTATATATTGCACCTTGGAGCGATTGGAATCGAATTTTGCAAAATGCTAATGTATATCTGCTGGCTAAACCTGACATAGCGTTCACCTATAATCCACTCAAATCCAAGTTATGGGAGTATCGAATATGCCCAGAAAAAAGAAGCCCATTATAGAATACCGACACTACAGCTTGCCCATCAACTTTCCTGTGTTGCTATTAAGTGGTGAACGTTGGAAGATTTCAGATATTAAAAGTGAGCACCTCCATTTTCATAACCATTTGGAGATTGGTATTTGCTATTCGGATGGCGGTTTCATGGAGATCAAAGGAGAAACTGTCCCCTTCAAAGCCGGGGATGTAACTTTCATTCCCAGGTATCTTCCTCACACCACGTACAGTTCGCCAAATACAGCCAGCCTTTGGTCTTATATCTTTTTTTCGCCAGAGGACCTTTTCCAACATTCTTTTAAGAGCGCTTACAGGAACTTTGAGCCCAATTTGTGGGTGATGAAGGGAACGAACTGTATATTAAACAAGGAGCAGCATCCCAAGGTGTATACACTTGCGACTTCGGTCGTAGAGGAATTACAACAACAGAACCCTTACTACCAGGAAAGCGCCTACGGCTTATTGCTATCCCTTTATATAGAGCTCCTTAGAATTCATTCTAGGAATAAACCAATGGCTAATCAAGAAACAGAGCATAGCTTGAAAAGCGAATTTGTCATTTCTCCGGCTTTGGAGTACATCACTAAACATTACATGAAGCCCGTTACCATAGATTTTTTGGCTGATCTGTGCCATTTAAGTACAACCCATTTCCGCAGAAAATTTCATGAGATTATGGGAACGTCGCCCCTCGATTTCCTAAACAGCACCCGAATCGAAGAGGCCTGCAAGCAGTTAAAAAGCACAGAAGACTCCATTCTTTCGATCTCCGAGCAAGTCGGTTATCGCTCCATTTCCAGCTTCAACCGATGCTTCTCCAAGCTTATGGGAGAGCCCCCCAAAGAATGGCGTAAAGGAGCGCAATCCGAAGCACAATCCGCGAAAGCGTCTATACTGGAGTTTACGGGATGGATTTAATTTTGCCGAACTGAATCCAGCAGCTCGTCCACTTCCTGAATTCGGGTCACTGATGGTGTTGGTATAAGATTGCCCCTCACCATAACCATAGCTACATTTGACAAAGCTTTTATGTTGTCCAAAGGGTTGTGCTCCAGCACGATTAAATCTGCCTGTTTTCCGATATCAATGCTCCCTGTAAGGTGATCAATGCCTAGGATTTCCGCATTAGACTTTGTTGCCCGTTCGATGACCTGACCCGCATTCAGTTTCGTTTGTCTCATATAGTGGTCTAGTTCCCGCCACATATCATAGTGAGTGACGTAAGACATTGCGGCATCCGTTCCAACCCCAATTTTGATCTCATGTTCTACAGCCTGACGCAGCCCCTTTAGCATGGAGTCGTACACAAGCCGCGAATTTTCCTTAACCGTTTCATTCACCTTCGTTAGGCTTGTGTCCAATTTAGCAACGGGATACCCAGCCTGCAAAGTAGGAATCAAGGCGGTATAGCCCGATATAAAAAACAGGGTAAAGACATGATAATGGAAGCCGGTTTGCCCTGTTTTCCACTCCACTTTTCCCCGATTTCTTTCAAGTCTTCATTCATGTTTTCAGTGAGAACAACCCTGACACGAAGTGTCCCCATTATTGAAAGTTATTTTTTTCATAACGTACTGCGCCGTAACTCATAAAAATACTGCACAATCGGATGCTTTAACTTCATCTTCTCAGACATGTTTAAAATTCGCTTTTTTCCTACTCGTCTGTCCACTAAAGCTAGAATATTTAATAAGATATCATTACTCTCTAAGCTGTCCTCTATAGAAGTAGTTAAAAATTTATTAGCTACAACATTAAAATTAGACTTGCTTAATGAGGCCTGTGCTGACAAAAGCTCCTTTGCTTGTTCTGAGATTTTTCTACCTCTTGCAATTACTTGTAGACGATCTTCCGGAACGTTCCCATTAGCATCTTTTCTGACCGCTTCAATTTCTTCATTGCTGATAGGAACTTGGATATTGGGATCATTCTTGATTTCCAACTCCGTCTGATACCATTTGATTGGACTAGTGAAATCGTTCATATTGAGTATGTTCTTCTTATCTACAGTTATATAACAAATTCCAGATTTATCAGGTAAATAACGATAACTGGTCGCTCGGTATTCAACCCTTCCGTCTAACGCAGGATAGAGGAAGCTCTCCAGTTGTTGCTTCAATTTACTCCAGGACATATATCCTCCTATGTTTTCAATGTCTACTAACAGCCCGTCCCCCAACTTGGCAATTTAATTTCCACGTTCCTCTACCTCATCATGATCCTTGCTTCCAAACTCATCAAGCAATATACGCACTTCACTTGTTGATTTGGCGTTCATCAAGCTGTTTCTGAGTTCACTTGCCCCTCGGAATCCACGAACATATATTTTGAAGAAGCGGGCGAGAGGGCTGAACGAACGTGGCTCCTGCACTGAATAATGATCATGGAGATCTAGATGAAGCCGCAGCAGTTCAAGCAATTCCTCACTGCTGTGTTCCTTCGGCTCCTTCTCAAACGCAAATGGATTCTGGAAAATACCACGCCCAATCATAATGCCATCCACTCCATATTGCTCAGCGAGCTTCAAGCCGGTCTGACGGTCCGGAATATCTCCGTTAATGGTCAGCAGTGTATCTGGTGCCACCTCATCACGAAGTTTCTTAATCTCCGGAATCAGCTCCCAGTGGGCGTCTACTTTGCTCATTTCCTCTCTTGTCCGCAGATGAATGGACAAATTCACAATGTCTTGTTTCAAAATATGGGTCAACCAGTCGCGCCATTCGTCTACGGCAGTGAAACCAAGCCTTGTTTTCACACTGACGGGCAGTCCCCCGGCTTTGGCGGCCTGAATGATATCCGCTGCGATTTCGGGACGGCAGATCAGACCGCTTCCCTTCCCATTCTCGGCTACATTCGCTACAGGACAACCCATATTAATATCGATGCCTTTGAAGCCTTCTTTCGCCATACCAATGCTCATTTCACGGAAATATTCCGGCTTATCTCCCCAGATATGGGCCACCATGGGCTGTTCATCCGCTGTAAAAGTCAAACGCCCGCGTACACTTTTGTTCCCCTCCGGGTGACAATAACTCTCTGTATTCGCAAACTCCGTAAAAAACACATCCGGTCTGGCTGCTTCACTTACGACATGGCGAAACACAACATCCGTCACATCTTCCATCGGTGCCAGTATAAAAAAAGGTCGCGGCAAATCACGCCAAAAATTATTCGTCATATCAAAAACTCCTCTATAAATACCAGGACAAATCTGTGGTCCCAAAATGATAAAGCTAACCTGCTCATGTCCTTGCTTCTTCTTCACATATCACATGTTTAAGCAACGTAGTTCAAACGGCAGTATATGTTAAGCATAGACATCTAAATGAGTATATCATACTCAATAGAGGAGCATACTCCCCAAAAGCTCACAAAAAAAGGAAGAGCGCCGCCCCTCCTTGTCATCTTCTATAAACGTACTGCGCCACAGTTCATAGAAAACTGCACGGCATAACTTTCCCCAGCCTATGCCGTTCCCAAGCGAATGGCTTAAAAAAAGAGCCGAGGAATAATATCCTTGACCCTTTTCGTCAATTTCTACACATGAATACCCAAAATTTTCAGCTGCATGCCACATGAGCATATTTATCAACATCTACACGATTTCGGTACGTTTCGATAATCTTATTGATGTTTTTATCAGTAAGTTTGTTTTGATTTTCACCTTTTTCAAACGCCAATGCACCTCAACAATTAGTCTTTTCTGACCAACAGCGCAACACTCTCCACATGCACTGTATGCGGGAACATATCTACAGGCTGTACTTCCACTGTTTTATACCCGCCGTCCTCCAATATCCTTAAATCCCGCGCCAGTGTGCTTGGGTTACAGGATACATACACCACGCGTTCTGGCTTCATCTCCAGAATGGTGTCGAGCAGGCGTGGATCGCAGCCCTTGCGGGGTGGATCGACGACGATAACGTCGGCGGTGATGCCTTGTTCTTTCCAAGCAGGAATGACATCTTCGGATGCGCCTACCTCAAACTTCACATTACGCATTTCGTTCAATAGCGCATTACTTCGTGCATCGTCGATGGCTTCTTTGACGATCTCCACCCCATACACCTGGTCCGCATGCTGAGCGAGGAACAGAGAAATCGTACCGATGCCGCAATAGGCATCAATCACCGTTTCTTTGCCTGTGAGCCCGGCATATTCGACGGTTTTGCCATACAGCACTTCCGTTTGTACGGGATTCACCTGATAAAAGGATCTTGGGGAAATCGCAAACTGTACGTTTCCAATGTAGTCGTAGATCACGTCACGACCCCACAGTACACGAGTCTCGTCGCCAAAAATAACGTTCGTTCGCTTCGTGTTCACGTTCTGGCATATGCTTGCCACGTGTGGGATGTGCTCACGAATACTGCCGATCCACGCATCTGCGTGCGGAATATCTCGCCCATTTGTGACGAGGACCAGCATCATTTCACCTGTGCGAAAAGCGGTCTTCACAACGACATGGCGTAACAGCCCGCGTCCGGTTTCTTCATTATATGCACTGATGCCCAGCATTCGGCCAATCTCTTTCACACGTGCGACAACTTCGTCATTGCGCTCGTCTTGAATGAGACAAGTGTTCATATCCACGATGCGATGGCTGCCGCGTGCGTAGAAGCCGCCGACAAGCCCACCTTCGGTGACACCAATCGGCACCTGGGCTTTGTTGCGATACCGCCAAGGCTCACTCATACCGAGTGTAGGATGCACGACTACGCCTTGTACACGCGACATGTGGTCTGCACTTCCATCCGCAGAGTCAGCCAAAACCTCTGCAATATGCTCACTGGACTCCGTAGCCACACTCAGCTTTCCGATACGTTCCAGCACATCCACCACATGCTGTCGCTTCCAGCCTAGCTGCGCTTCGTAGCTCATATGCTGGATCTGACAACCGCCACATTGATCGTAGATAGCGCACGGAGCTGCGATCCGGTCAGGGCTAGATTGCGCGATATCCAGAAGCTTGGCATAGCCATATTGCTTTTTTGTTTTCAGCACCTTGACCCGTACTTTTTCACCTGGTAACGCGCCCGGAACGAACAGCGTAAAACCCTCGACACGCCCTACACCCTCGCCATCATGGTTCATGCCGATGATGTCTATCACGGCCTCATCATTCTTTTGCACAGGCAGATCGCTACGCTCTGCATTAGACCTGCTACGATTGGAAGCTTCCTGATTCCGTCTATCGTTACTCCGTTCACCTTTGGAAAAATGACGAGATTTCCGTTCATCCCCCCGCATTTTTCGATCCGAATTATCCATATTTCCACTTTTGCTTTCGGTTCCAGCCCGAAGCATTCTATTCCCAGCTCCAACTCGTGACTGTTCCAGTTCTCTCTCTTTTTTCGCCTGTATGGTCTTGTGGTGCTGCTTTCCTTGAACTGGAGTTGCTGTTGCTGTATTCCGGCGGCTTTTTCCACGTCCGCTACGGTTATTCGTCATGATGGTCACTTCTTTCTGTTCTTCTTTTCATGCTTATCTTCATTCAGCCATATCATTCAAATCGTCATCTAGACGATGTTTCAACATCAACTCGAAAATGCCGTTACTCCCCACGGAGAACGGCAAGGACCGATATGTTCCCTACAAAAAACAACTATCTACTCTGCGGTCTATATCGAACTACTCAACCAACCGGAAACAAAACCATTTCCGATCCTCTTCCTACCGAAACACATTCAAATGATGTGGAAGATTTCGGAAGGTCGCTGGCAGAGTGCCTCCTAATTCGCCATCCAGATTAAGCTGGACATAGCCAGGTGAGGTCACTTCCATGTAATCGGTTCTGAAATAAACGATTTTTTTGTCCTGCAAGTGCTCTCCGCGCAGCGCAAGTGTAACCAAGCGGATCATTTCCGCCAGATTGCATTTGCGCACAGCGATGACATCGAGCAGTCCATCATCTATTGTCGCCCCAGGAGCAAGCTTTTCAAACCCGCCCACCGAATTTGTATTCGCGATCAGGAAAAGCATAAATTCGTCGTGGATCACTTCCTGACCCGTTGCCTTGATGATCAGCTCCTGCGGAGCAAGGCTGACCATTTTCTCCATACCTTTAAAATAATACGCCAACTGGCCAATCATCGTTTTGAGCTTGCTTGGAACTTCATACGTAAGCTCGGTTAAAGTTCCGCCGCCTGCGATGTTGATAAAGTAGCGGTCATTGGCTTTTCCGATATCCAGTGGCTTCGGATTTTGACGAATAACGAGGTCACAATAATCCTCCCAGTGCTTGGGAATGCCCAGTGCTCTGGCAAAATCATTCGTCGTTCCCAGAGGAAACACACCCAGAGGCGGGCGGTTTTCCCTTTCAGCCATCCCGTTGATGACCTCATACAATGTACCATCGCCACCAGCGGCAATAATCATATCATAGCCACGCTCAACGGCCTCTGTTGCGGCACGCGTTGCGTCCCCTTCTCCTGTAGTTGCATGGCAAGAGGCCTCAATGCCACCTTCATCCAGGCGCTGCAAGACATCCGCAAGGCGACGTTTCATTTCCTCACGCCCAGAGGTCGGGTTATAGATTAATCTAGCTCTTTTCATTCCGTTACGCCACCCGTATATTTAATGATATTTATATTCACATCGCAGTTCATCACATTCAGTCTGTACAAAATATCATCATACTGGAAAAAGACCTCTTTTACAATAAAAGAAGCCAGTCACTATCCAAATAAGGGAATTTCAGGTTAGAAAGACTATCGCCGAATTCAGACCATCTTATCTATTGTCAGTCCTTGCTTGTTTCTGCATACTCTGTAACAGTTTACAAATTTGTCTGTCCATCCAGCTTGTAAGCAAAGGATGCGGCAATAAAGGATCTCCTGAATAACGGTATTCGAGCCCCTGTAAGCGTTTGGGAATCATATGACTTGTAAAATAACCCGAACTCAAAAACAGCGGTGCCACAATAACATCATGACCCCGCTCCTGATTCCAATACGCTGCCTTGTCATGCACACCCTCAGGATTTAGCAAAGCGTAATCCGTGATGATACCACTCACGTTTTGCACCGTACGGGCCAACGAGGAAATTCCTTGCTCCCAGCGCTGAAGAAAGCCGTTGTGCGCGCTCCCGTGTCCTACGAGTAAAATGACCTCTCTCGCAGGATCGACCGACAACGGGCGAACCTTGTCCCACACCATGCGGGCAACATCTTCGCCATCATCCAATGGACTACCCAAATGCACACGTGCCTTCAATCGAAACGGCTCCAAATCCGTTTCTTTGTCTGGCGCAGCTTTGACTCCCAGCGCATAGCTAATTTCATCTACATGCGTACTGCCTGACGACACAAACAAAGGAATAACCAGTAAATCTGTTACCCCCAAGGCTTCCAGACGGTCAATCCCATCTTGAATCAATCTTCCTTTAACCGTTTCCAAAAATGAAACCTCTACCGGCATTGCTTCCAGCAATTGAAGCTTTGCAACTGCCTGATCCACCTGTTCCACCCAATATGGCTCTCTAGAGCCATGACTGATGACCAGTATCCCAGGGCTCTGCATTAGCGACCCAGACGTTCCAGAGTCATTTTATACCCGTCATTCCCATAGTTCAGACAACGTTTCACACGTGAAATGGTGGCTGTACTGGCGCCTGTCTCAGCTTCAATCTGATTATATGTGCTGCCTTTACCAAGCATACGGGCAACCTCCAGACGTTGGGAGAGGGATTGAATTTCATTAATTGTGCACAGATCATCAAAAAATACATAGCACTCTTCCAAATTTTTAAGAGTTAAAATAGCTTCGAACAATTGATCAATACTTTTATCATTAAGCTTTTTAAGCTGCATAGATTATCATCTCCCAAAGGTTACAATCTCTCCTCATTGTACTCGACAAATAGTTAGTTTTTCAAGCATTAACGGTTTCACGCATTACAGAACAACATTATATGACTACAGAAACTTCCTGTACAAATGCCCAAATCCGCTTTTATACCTAATCTCAGGACACGCGCCTAAACCCACTGTGCGTTTGTAACATACAGTAGAGTATCAATCTGCAAAGGAATGTGATCTCATGCCTGGACATTACTATCATCGGAGGGTGCAAACGCGTTCTATCTCCGATCCGTATAGTTCAACTCCTTACCCTGGACTCGATCCCTACAGCGAAGTTCCGCAAGTTGATTCCTCCGCCGTGGTGCCTTATGAGGCACCAGCGAGCATAACAGATGCCGCCGTGGTCACGCCAGACCCCGCCCCAGCCAAAGGAGGGCTGCTTGGCGGTCTTGGTAATCTCAACGATATTAAAGGTATTATTGACCGTATGGGCGGTATTGACGGGATTGTTGCTACGGTCGGCAAGGTACAAAAGATCATGTCTAGCGTGCAGCAATTTGCTCCGATGGCAAAACTGATTATGGGCTCGCTCCCAGCATTCAACAAAAACGCAAGCAAAAAAACGACAACACCAATTACTGAGGAACTGGATGAATATACACCACCACGCCGACGCCGGAAAAAGACACAGCGCAAAAGTACCACTACCCCAAGCAGACGTCCGCGCAAACGCACAAGAAAGTAGGCTATTTTATTTAAACCAACCTCGACGCATAAACCACACCACCATCGCAACACTCAATAAGAACATAAAGAACAGTACGCCAAAATATCCATATTTCCAGCCCAACTCGGGCATATTCGAAAAATTCATACCATAAATTCCTGCAATCAGCGTCAAGGGCATAAAAACGGTCGTAATTACGGTCAGCGTCTTCATAATTGAATTCATGCGATTGGAATTAAGCGATATGTAACTGTCTCTCAGGTCGGCTGTCATCTCGCGGTCGGCCTCCAGCATGTCCGTCAGTTTCAATAAATGATCATAGATATCCGTAAAATAAGCCATATGATCCCCCTGACCCTGCACATGCTGCGAATTCAAAACTCGGTACATCAGATCACGCATCGGTACGATCGTACGGCGCAGCTTGAGCAACCTGCCACGCAGGTCAAATACCTGCTTCATTAATTCCTCTACCGATTCGTGTGCGCCCAAACCTTCCAGTTCGGCTAATTCATCCTCAATGATGAAAAGGCTTGGAAAATAGTTGTCTACCAGCTTGTCCATCACCGTATAAGCTGCAGCCAGCGGTCCGCGAGACCATATTTTGCGTTCGTTCGCATGCTCGACAATCCGCTCCCAGGCCTGATCCAGCTCCTCTAGTTCATGATGGTGATATGTAACCAAAAAACGGCTGCTAATAAACATATCTACCTCTTCCGCCTCTAATGTATCTACATCAAGCGCATGTACCACCAGAAACTGTACATTCTCGTAATAATCCAGCTTGGGACGTTGCAGAACATGCATACAATCCTCTACAGCCAGCGGGTGAAAATGAAAATAACTCGTCAGCAGCTCTGACTCTTGATCTGTAGGCTCGTTAAAGTCAGCCCAGATCCATATGTAATCTTCCATGACAATCTGCTCTAACGGTTGTCCCACCGTCACCTGATGATCGTGCCCTATAGTCAATGTACGTATCACCGTACGTCCCCCTCGCTTATACTGCCGTCTTATATGTTATTTATATTTTATATAAGCCATTCAACATTATACAAATCTCAAGTTCTAGGTTTCATATGCTCTAATGAAGAAAAGGATATCTCCGGGCCAGCACGCTCCCGAAGATATCCTTAAAATAATTCATTCGTTACCCCTTAAATCTTTTTTCATTTCTTATACAGTTGTGGGATGCCCTGTTCCACCATTCAAATCGAATGATGCTTACTCGCTATATCCCCCTCGGCGCAGCAAGCAGAGCGCTGCGCCAATTCCGCTGCCTATACCCACTCATTTAAAAGTGGCGCCGGCTTTTGCCAAGAAAGGAGCAGATTCAGCGGGCAATAGCGTAGTGGTCCATTTGAATCTGGAGAAGCGAAGCGCTCGCCTTTGCCCCTGAATTCTAACCTTTTCATGTGTTACATAATCCAAAAAAATTCAGAGGCAACAGCGATCGGAAGATCAAATGGAACGCGGAGCGTCACACACATCTCTATCTGCGCTCAAAGTAAACCCTAGCCCACTTACAATACTTTTTCTAAGAAACTTATAGTCCGCTCGTTTTTCGGATTACCAAATACCTCTTGCGGTGTTCCCTCTTCCACGATGTAACCACCGTCCATAAATACGACACGGTCACTTACTTCACGCGCAAAGCCCATCTCATGCGTTACGATCATCATCGTCATGCCTTCGCGAGCCAGATCTTTCATTACGCCGAGCACTTCGCCCACCATTTCAGGATCAAGCGCCGAGGTTGGCTCGTCGAACAGCATAATGTCTGGATTCATTGCCAGCGCGCGTGCAATCGCCACACGCTGCTTCTGACCGCCGGAAAGCTGTCCTGGCAATGCATCTGCCTTATCGGCCAAACCTACGCGATCCAGCAACTTCATAGCTGTCTCGCGGGCCTCTGTCTTCGTCTGTTTGCCCAGCTCAGTCGGCGCGAACATAATGTTCTTGAGCACCGTCATATGCGGGAACAGGTTGAAATGCTGAAACACCATCCCTATATTTTCACGGACCTTGTTAATGTCCACGTTTTTGTCACCCAATTTGTAATCATCGACGATGACCTCACCAGCTGTAATTTCCTCCAGCATATTCATACAACGTAAAAACGTACTTTTCCCTGAACCAGAAGGGCCAATGACGCATACAACTTCGCCTTCCCGCACTTGCATGTCAATGCCTTTCAGCACCTGGTTACTGCCATAGCTTTTTTTCAGGTTTTTAACGATAATCTTACCCACGGCGAACTCTCCCTTCAAGACGGTTGGAAATTTTGGTCAGGACTGTAATGACGATAAGATACATCACCGCAACGACCAGCCAAATATCAAAGGATTGGAACGTCCGTGCAATAATGATTTTGCCCGATTGAGTCAATTCAACCAGACCGATAACCGACAGAATGGACGTATCCTTCAACGTAATAACCAACTGATTGATAAACGACGGGATCATGATTTTCACGGCTTGTGGCAAAATGATCTTCAGCATGGCTGTCCGATACGGCAAACCAAGCGAACGAGCGGCTTCCATTTGTCCCGGATCAATGGACTGAATACCCCCGCGAATAATTTCGGTCACATAAGCACCAGCGTTTAGGGATAACGTCAACACCGCCGCGACAAAAAGCGGCATTTTAAAATCGAGTGCCTGTGGGATACCGAAGTAAATAAAGAATGCAAGTACGATCAGTGGAATACCACGGAATACATCAACGAAAACAGTTGCAATACCGCGGAACACCTTGTTATGGCTCACTTTCATAAAGCCAAACACCAATCCCAGCAAAAAGGCTACGAGCAAGGATACCAGGGTATACAACAGCGTATTTCCCATCCCTTTAATCAACGCAGGCAGCGAAGCGGAAATGAGTTCCCAGCGGCTGCGTTCTACAGGAGCCACACCTTTGCCGGATTCTCCAAGGTATTTGGACATAATTTTATCATATTCCCCGCTGTTACGAAGATTCACAAGCCCTGCATTGAATTTTTCCAGCAGCTCCGCATTTTTGCCTTGGTTGACAGCGAAACCGTAAGAGCCACCTTTTTCCTTATCAGTCACCAGCTTAAGACCATTATTCTGAGTCACACCGTATGCCAGTACCGGATAATCATCAAAGCAGGCAACCGAGTTACCTGTTTTAACTTCATCATACATTTGAGAAGAATCGTCGAACGGAACGGTAGTAAAGCCATATTTTTCCTTAATGGATTCCGCGAATGTGTAGCCTTGTGTCCCTGTTTTGACAGCGACACGCTGTCCTTTCAAGTCCTCATAGCGTTTAATCGTATCATTATCCTTACGGACCGCCATGACAACACCTGAGTCGAAATAGGGCTCAGAAAAATCAAATTTTTGCTTGCGTTCATCTGTAATACTCATCCCGGCAATGACACCATCCACTTGATTCGTTTCAAGGGCCTGCACTGCCGCGTTAAAGCCAAGTGGCTTAACGGTATACTCAAAATTCTGGTCCTTAGCAATAGCTGCCAGTAAATCCATATCAATTCCGACAAATTTACCATTTACATCTTCAAACTCAAAAGGCGCGAACGTTGTATCCGTGCCGATATCATACTTTGTTTTATTTTCTGCGTGGGCCACTACACCGAAATTACCGGCCAGGGCAACCACAGAAAACAAACAAATCATGAGTGCTATTAGTTTTCTTGGTTTTTGCATAAGATCCTCCAGTCAGTTGAACGGTTCAAAGTTTTCTGTTTATTCTACAGGAGTTATTAAAAATTGACTACTTTGATGTCAGGTATTTTTTAAAAAACATCTCATGGAACTATCTGGATGTGTAAACTTTAGAGATGTATTTTTGCCTGAGAATGCCAATAAGCCCCTGCCGCAAAAAGCGGACGGAAGCTTATTGTGTATCCTATATTGTATGTTCTTTTTCTAGAAACCATGAAGAAAACTAGAAAAGAATTTTGAATATCAAACCTGACAATAGCGCAGAAATTGGAATCGTTATTACCCAGGTTATTACAATACGACCAGCTAGTGACCAGCGAACCGCACTAAAACGCTTCGCAGACCCTACACCCAGAATCGCCGAAGTAATAGCATGAGTGGTACTTACCGGCAAATGAAGCAAAGTAGCTGTGAATATAACGGAAGCCCCCGAAACGTCGGCTGCAAATCCATTGATTGGGTCAATTTTAAAAATCTTAGTTCCCATCGTCTTGATGATCTTCCAGCCCCCAATAGACGTACCAAGTGCCATGGCTGTTGCAGCTGAGATTTTCACCCACATAGGTACTTCCAAATGGTCTTGATACCCTGCCGAGACGAGTGCAAACGTGATAATCCCCATCGCCTTCTGAGCATCATTCGTACCATGCGTAAACGACTGAATAGCTGCCGTAATCACCTGCATGGTACGAAAACCCTTGTTCACCGTATGCGGACTGCGATAAGCAAAGATGTATTTCAAAATCATCATCACAATGTAACCGACAACAAAAGCAATCAGCGGGGAGAAAATAAGGCCCTCAACAATCCCGATGAAGCCGCTCCAATTTAATTTATCCTGTCCTGCACCTACATACACCGCTCCGGCCAACGCACCAATCAATGCATGGGAAGAGGATGAAGGAATACCGAACCACCAAGTCAAGAGATTCCAGATAATGGCGGCGATCAACGTCGCAATGACGATATCAATTCCGTTCGTAAGCTTGGTTGGATCAGCGACACTTCCACCAATGGTCTTGGCAACCCCGGTAAACAAGATCGCTCCGAGAAAGTTCATAACCGCAGCCATAATAATCGCACGTCGCGGCGTCAATGCACGGGTCGAGACCGAAGTAGCAATTGCGTTCGCCGTATCATGAAATCCATTAATAAAATCAAATGCCAGAGCAAGAAAAATAACAATACCTAGTACCAGTAAACTTGTATCCATGTAAAAGGACTCCCTTACGAGTTACGCATAATGATGGATTCCAGCATATTTGCAACATCCTCGCATGAATCCGTTGTCGTTTCAAGGCGTTCGTACAATTCTTTGCGTTTAATCAGCTCAATAGGATCAGTTACAGTTGCAAACAAGTTTTTGATGCAAATACGCAGTAATTCATCCCCCTGATTTTCCAAATCATTCAGGCGAATGGTGTATTCACGAATAGCCAGCAATTTTTTCTGTGAAAGCAAATGTACAGCCTTTTGAATTTCGTAAGCTGATTGACGCAAAATATCAGCGAACTGCACAATATACTCGTCCGGCTCTGTAATGTTGTACATATAAAAACGAGAGGCTGTCGCTTCAAGACCGTCCAGCACATCATCCATGGTCGTTGTCAGTTCCATGATGTCGTCGCGTTCGAGTGGCGTAATGAAGGTCTTGTTCAACTCAGTAATAATCGTGTGTGTGTAATCATCACACTTATTTTCATACTTCTTCATCTCATTGGTAAACAAAGTCACATCTTGAAGATTTGAAGTATGTTGGGCAAAATAATCGGCTGCTTGCACGATCGTATCTGCCATATTTTCCAACGTCTCGAAGAATATATCCTTTTTCTTCAATCTCATAACGATTACCCCTTTACGAAAATATCCGCAACCTGTTTCGACTGCAATAGACAACCTTTGCTATCTTATCACACTCATCAATGTTTTTGTAATGTTTGTAAAAGCAAATTTCTAGATATACGTATACAATGCCCGACATGGAAGGTCATTATCCGACAATTTTTCCCTAAAAAGGAGTATTACGTTTTCTAATTTGCTTCTGTTGTTACATGTTCGGCTAGTGAAGTATCTGCAGGTACCACATGTATATAGGATGTACCTGGCGTTAACGGGATTTCAACCCCATTTTTCATAAACCGAATCGCATCGCCAGATATATGCTGCCATTCAGCACGTATTAGCTTTCCTTGTTGAAACACCATGGCTTCTCCGCTACCGTCCAGCTCAACACTTAGTCTACCTACATCATCCAACGTTCGATGCCTCGTACTCATCACAATCACATTGGCCGCTGAGAGCTGTTGATTATTATTTTGATCTAGATGTGACTTTTCGTTCACAAAACGCTTATATCGTTGATCAGCTGGATCATAGGTATAAGATACGCGATAGCTTTTTAACAAAAATCGGATGTGCAAAGAGGCACCACTCTCGTCCACCATAACTGGAGTTTCGCCAGTTTTAAGATAACGATATACTGGAACCTCCGTCTGCTTGGCATACCCTTTGCTATCGCTTCCTTTACGCAGTCTGCTCACATCTGTGTATAAATTATGGGGAGGACGACGGTCTTTGCTTCGCCAGAAGTAAACCCCTCCATTTGAAATCTCGTCCAGATGCTCCTTCCGCTGCTGCTGTAAAATCGCATAGGCATCTGTACTTCCCCCTGCATGTATCGGCAACGCACCATAGGTTTCGCCCAGTTCAATCAAATACGGTCGGATGCTGCGGACCGGACCGATCTTCACATCACCACCATGACTTTGGAAAAAAGCTACCAAACGGGTAATTCCGCCTTCTGCAAGAACCTCATATACCATGTCTGCCTGGCTAAGCCCCGCCTGTGGACGCGCAGCCGGAGCATTGTTAATCATGACAGCCAGCGGCCGCTCTATAACAGACTGCTCCACCGGAAGCCCGGTAAGCGGAGCTGTAAATGCCGGAACAGATGGCTCCTTAGGTGGTTCAAGCACCTTTTTCTCTGTTTCTTGCTGGGTTGGTTTGGGAACGGATTCAGATTCACCCGTATTGGACAAAGCAGAACAAGACATCATTGTCATGCATAACAGAGCTGAGGTCATCACACGCAGCCAATGATTTCGTTGAGACATGGGCCCGGACAAGTTCATCCCTCCACATAGTTATTTTTCTCATTATAAGCTTTATTTCCTGTTTTTGTCTTGATTGAGGCATTACCTCTCTATAGAATACTTATCTGAAGACATTAAAATTTAAAAAAATATTTAAACTTTGTGATTTTTATCACAAATAACTGTAACTGAACCTAATACAATAAAGGTGTAGCAAAGATGATCATCCCAAACAAAATGAAATACAACCCATCATTATAGATTAAGAAAGAGGAGTGGTTTAAATGTTTAACAACTGGTTACGTGAGAACAAAGTAGCAATGTGGCTGCTGACTGTAGTACGGGTTTATCTAGGTTATGAATGGATGACCCACGGACTTGAGAAGCTGACTGGCGGATTCGATGCAGGTGGATTTATCTCGGGGGCCATTGCTAAAACAGGTGGAGATCATCCCGCTGTACAAGGCTGGTGGGGATCGTTCCTTGAAGCCTTTGCTCTGCCGAATGTCGGTTTGTTCAACGTCCTGATCCCATTGGGTGAGTTCTTGGTCGGGGTTGGCCTACTGCTTGGTACATTGACTACACTGGCTACTTTGATGGCTATGGTTATGAACTTCTCGTTCCTGTTCTCGGGTACAGTAAGCACCAATGCAATCTACCTGTTGGTTGAAATCTTCCTTATCGTTGCTGGTGCAAATGCCGGAAGAATCGGCTTTGACCGTTGGGTACTGCCCTTCCTGCGTGGACTGTTTGGTAAAAATAAAGATACTTATCAAACGGACCCCAATCGAAAAATAGCTTAACTACCCAAAAAACAACCGTTATCCTCTGGCTAATGGTTGTTTTTTTGTGCAGCTATGCTGCTTCTCTTTGGTGTTTTTGTGCAGCTATGCTCCTTCTCTTCGGTGTTTTTGTACAGCTACGCTCCTTCTCTTCGGTGTTTTTGCGCAGCTATGCTGCTTGTATGTGTGACCATGCTGCCCCTCCTCTATTTAAATGAACAAAGGAGTCCTCAAGTCCACTCTGACTTGGAGACTCCTTTTTAGGATTCATCTTCCCCCACAAATGTTTACAAGTTGGATACAACATGGAATGTTCACGATACATTTACCCTGTACACTACAGTTACATCAAAGAACGCAATGGAGGGTTATATCATGAAAAAAATCACCAAAGCCTACCTCATGCTCGCAGCAGTAACTTTCACAGTACAGACGATCGGATTGGGATCTACGACATCAGCCAAAGCAGCGACATCTACTACAATATCTCAAGCAGAAGGTGTGCAACATATTTCGAAAACCTTCGAGCAGCTACTACGCCAACCAGGCAAGTTACCTCAGGCATTCACTTATTTACAAAAGCATATCCAATCCATTCCGGCCTCTCAAGCTACCATCCTAGTGCTACACTTGGAAAATGCACAAAAACAGCAATTGGATTCATATGCACAGGCCTTATATCCGACCTCTATTCAAACTATGATTAATCAAGTCTATAAACCTGGTGATTCGTTCACTAATGTAATCAGTCGGACAAGTGATACAAAGCTGAAAAAGCTACTCACTCAATCAAGAGATGCCGGCTACAAACTTGAAACCGCAGAAGGCATGTTTTACCCAGTCATCAATTATGAGAAATATAAAGTATTCGGAAATAACATTACAGCAGATATCCGCGACTATATTGACATCATGGCGACGGAATCTGGACAGCCGACTACCAAGGATGCAGCATTACACATCGGTTATCAACAGTTAGCCGGAAGAGTGCTGGCGCAAGAGTCGTTTATAACCCAATATCCACATTCCAATCGTACACAAGCAGTCAAATCATTACATGATCTCTATTTCTTCTATACTTTTTATGGTACGAACAATACACCATTATTCGATGATGACACCAACAAGATTCGCCCCAATGCCAAAAAAGGATATCAGCTCGTCGTTCAGCGCAACAGGGATTCGAAGAGTCCCTACATTCAAAAGCTAAAGGCATTTATGACACTACTAGATCAAAATGAAGATAAGCGAACTACGCAAGTATCCGCCTGGCTAAAAAAGAACGTGCCTGCTAATTAATCAAAGAGGAACAGACCAAAAGAACTTCCAACCCCACACATCATGTGGTTTCGGAAGTTCTTATTCTTACATTTACAGATCACTTTCTTGACCAAAAGCCCAACAATTGAGACTCAATGAGCCAAGGACATACGACTGAAAAAGCTTACGCGCGGAGCGATCATGATCGGCAGCTCCCATCACGTAAAACAAAGGTGAAAAATGCTCTATTCCATACGAAGGAACCGCCTGCTTGGCATACGGAGCCTTCTTGTCATATTGGAACAGATGACGCAAATTCCAGTCTTGAAGCTGCTGTGCGATCCAGTCATCATATTGAACGGCCCAATCGGCTGGCTCACTCGTCTGCTTGAGTGTCCGCAAGTTGTGGACCAAGCCTCCACTACCGAGGATCAAAATCCCTTGATCACGCAGTGGCGCCAGCATCCGTCCAATCTCGTATTGCTCCTGAGGATCGCGCCGTGAATCAATGGATAAGGGTACGACCGGTATGTCCGCATCAGGATATATATGCCGCAAAACCACCCATGCTCCATGATCCAGTCCCCGGTTCCGAACCGGCTGGTGGAACAGGTTATGCTGACTGAACAGATGCCCTATCTCCTCATACAGCTTTGGATCGCCTGGTGCAGGGTAATCAAGAGTGTACATTTCTTCAGGAAAGCCGTAGAAATCGTGCAACGCTGCATGCTGATCATCCGCGCCGATACATTGATCGGGGCTATCCCAATGCGCGGAAAAAATGACAATTCCTTTGGGTCGGGGCAGGCTCGCGCCCAGCTTTGCAAGAAAACTGGTATATGCGTTATTTTCTACAGCCAGTGTCGGTGAACCATGCGCAACAAAAATTGAGGGTAATGTCATCGCTGCCAACCTCCACACGCCAGTATAGTGTTACTCTTTCATTTTACTCCGGCGGAGGCACAATTTCCAATACAAACCGTTACACCCTGAAATCAGATCATCCAGTGCTGCCAATCCCGTTGAATATTTTCTTGTTCATCCAGCCATTCCAGTGTGCGGTCAATCAGCTGTTGCCGCTCTTTACCTGATGAGAAAGTGTGATCTCCCTGAAAAATAATTTCCTTATCACAGCGTCCTTCTGGACGCATCCAGAATACCTTTTGAAACAGAAACGCATAATCCACAGGAATAATATCATCCGAGGTGCCATGAATAACGAGCACATCACCGTTAAATTTAACGGCCTCCTGGAACGGTTGGAATTGAGCTAATGACTCAAAATAAGCTGGTGTGAACTTATAGCCCAGGTAGTCTGCATGACCGGTTTTAACAGATTCGTCGTATACGCTTCGCTCCGTAATTTTGACAATGTCGTTGAACGGATAACCGACAGCTGACCAAAGGACCAGGTTCTGTACTCTCTTGTCCCGAACGGCTGTGAGAAGGGCAACTGCGCCCCCCAGACTGTGACCGATCAGCGTCACCTTGGTCGGGTCAATGTCCGCGCAATTCACGGCGTAATCCAACACGGTGCGTGTCTGATTGATCATGGATTCGAGCCCCTGCTTGCCGTATTCACCAGTGCTTTCTCCACAACCGGCAAAATCAAAGCGCAGTACAAAATACCCCCCTTCAGCCAGTTCACGCGCAGTCTTGACAAATAATCGATCGACTCCGATTCGATTGCCCACAAAACCGTGGCAAATGACAACGAGTGGAACACGTCTTTGACGCTCTCCCTCATTTGTACGGTTTGGATAATGAATTGTAGCGGCCAGTTCCTCATTTTCAAAACGAATTCCAATTTGCCGTTCCATCCTGATTCCCCCTGTTTCAAGCTTCATTACAGCATTTCATCATTCAAGCTCATATAGTAACGTGGAATATCCATCCAGAATATTCATTCACTTTAATTCCGATAAGTTTAATAAGTTTTATAGTAAAGTCAGTCTATCATCGCCCTGCTTCCTTGTCAACCTGTCAGTTCATACCGATATGGAAGTAAAGAAATGGCGCTCCCCAATGCTTGTCGGAGAACGCCATACTACTCGCTTATTAGAGTGCAATCTCTACATTAAAGTAGACGACTTGCTATTCGTAGCTGTGCCTGAACATTTGGTGGGTTTCGACTCGTCCCTCCCACTCCAGTTTACAAGAGGCGCCGTTATTTTGATCCTCATGCCACAGGCTGCGGTAGCTCTGTTCACCCAGTTCACCTGCAAATTCTGTGTCCTCAGCCAATTCAGTATCGTCCAATATACGGTACGTTGGAGATGTCCCTTGAACGCTCCGGTGACTCACGTTTGCAAGCAAGGCTCCCCCACTGTTCCCGTTCGGAGCACCTGTCAGTCGTTTTTGGACCGAATAATCTGCCTGGTTCTCCAGTTCCATGATGCCACATCCTCTCAACGTTTTATATTCAGGTTGCTCCATGCGCTCACCCTGTATCCAGTTTGAGGAGAATGCGGCGGTAATATACATAATGGATAAGCCTTTTGCCATCCGGCGTTTCCTCACGTATACTGTCTTTGTTACAAAATGGCGATTCCATCAGTTTGGAATACGATCATAAAGCAGGAGGAAGCAATGAATAAAGCAAAAAATTATACGCTTATTGCATGGGTTGCCTTGTCCATGTTTTTCTTGACACAGGCGATTATCGGTTGGTTTATCACATTTACAGACGGGGATATCAAACCTTTTGAAAAAATTAGCCTTTCCACCCTCATCATCATCGCCGCAGGTGCCATTCTGCTGGTTGAAGCACTGATGAATTTCATGGATCGTCCGGAAGAAGGTGAGGAGACACAACAACCAGACCATGCTCCCGTGAAGCCCCAAATGAATTTCAAATCCATCTTGATGTATGTAGTACTGGTTGTTGTCATTCTTGTCGCCGGACTTGCGCTGCGCAGTGTGCTGCCGGTATTCAAAATCTCACCATGGATGAATTTAGTGTTTGCGGCTATTGGCTTTATTGGACTCAAACCGATTTTTTTGCGTAAAAAACATTCATAACCTCGCAATTCTCACAGTGCTGGAGCTGCCTCATAACGGAATCGTAGCAGCTCCTTTTTATTTGCAATCAGCTATCTCACTTGAAGCTTGGGATCGTCAGAAAAACCGTATCCCCACCTGCAAGAAGATGCATGGGAAATACGGCTTGCTGTACTTTAGCATTTATTTGGAAAATAGTTGTTCTGCATTATCCAATGCAATTTTGTGCCCCATCGCGGAATAGTCCAGCCAAGGCTGTCCGTCCAGCATGTAGACATGACCTTGCTTCACAGCCTTAAGTCCTTGCCATACTGTATTCCCCTCCAGCTGCTTGTATACCTTTTGCGCATCCGTACCTTTACTAATAATCACCAGGATGGCATCGGCATTATAATCCGGCAAAACCTCTTGGGATACAACCTGGTAGGCCTTGTTGATCTTTTCCACACCTTTGGCTGGCTTCAAGCCTAAGTCCTGATACAATAACGGTCCTACTGGACGCTTCATCCCCATGACACGAACTTCTTTCGCTGTGACACGTACAGCCATGACAGTCCCGTCTCCGATTTTGGAATGAATGAGCTTTTTGACCCGTTCCCTCTGTGTATCATAATCTTTTAGAAAAGTGTCTGCCTGTGCTTCATGTTTAACCATAGCAGCTATTTTTTTCAATTGATCTTTCCATGTACCTTCATCCAAATCAAAAACCTCGGTTGGTGCAATTTTTTCAAACTTGGCCACATCAGTTCCCGAATATTTTTTGTCGAGGAAGATATGATCAGGTTGAAGCTCCAGTACCGCTTCCATATCAGGGTCTGTGACAACTCCCAGCTTACGAGTATTTTGAAGACGATCTTTTACATGGGGCAGAAAATCCTTCACATCTCCACCAATAACTGAACCTGCTGGAGTAATGCCCAATGCCAGAAGATTATTTGTCAAATGAATAGACATTGAGGCAATACGCGAATCCGTACTAATGGTGGTTTGGGCACTATCGTCCGCTTTCGTATCGCTAGCCTGTTTGTCTGCTGCTTGTCCACAAGCGGACAGCATGATCATGCATGCCACAAGAGACAGGGCTACCCATGAACGTTTAAGCCCTGAACCCTCAAATCTATTTTTTCTCATGAATATTCTCTCCTATACTATAGAAGCTCTATTTTATAATGTTAAATCGTCAAAACTTCTACTTCGTTGTTGTTCCGCACGCTGCATCATGTGCAGCTTTAGATTTCATATGTAACCTAATCCTATTGTCATTTGGTTCGGGACAACAAGAATAAAAAATACGGAGCTCCTACCACAGCAACCACTACACCTGCTGGAATCGCATTCGGCTGAAATACCGAACGACCAATCGTATCTGCTGTGACCAGAATAACGACCCCGACCAAAGCGGCTACTGGCAGCAAATGCTGATACATCGGTCCAACCAGACGGCGAGCCAGATGAGGCGCAATCAGCCCAATAAAACCGATGCCTCCGGCCATGGATACGCTGGCGCTCGATAGAGCCACTGCTGCGCCAAGCAATATCAAGCGCTGGCGCTTCACACTTGTACCAATTCCAGCTGCGGTCTCATCACCCAGCGACAGATTATTCAGGCTACGTGTCTGAGATAGAACGTAGGGCAGCATAATGACAATCCACGGTAGTAAAGCCACTGCATGTATCCAGTCCCGTCCCCATACGCTGCCAGCCAACCAACGTGCGGTAAATGCGTACGTATCCTCATCCAGCCGCAACGACCAATACAGCGTTATGGCGCTGAGCCCTGAGGCTACACCGATACCGGACAGAATCAATCGCACAGGCACGATTCCTCTGCTGCCACTATAGGACAACATAACAATCAGTACCGCCGCAACGACACCTCCTGCAAAGGTAAACAAGGGAATGAACAAGGCTACTGATCCTTCCAGATCGCGAAAAAAGCTAACATACATCACCAGGCCCAACGCAGCCCCCGCATGAAGGCCCAGCACTCCCGGATCTGCGAGTGCGTTTCGCGATAAGCCCTGCATGACTGCCCCGGCTGCACCTAGTCCCGCTCCAGCCAGCACTGTTACAACAATCCGCGGCAGACGGTATTCAAACAGGACCATATGATCACGTCCGCTCCCGCCGCCAAACAGTGTATCTAGCACGCGTAGCGGTGGAATACGAATCGTTCCGGTATTCAAACCCAGCACAAGGACAGCAAAGCTGATTCCCACCAATACGAAGCAAACGAGCCAAGCCTTGATCGTTCTTGTATCCCCTGTCCCTAGAGAGCGACTCACTATAATTCCCTCCTTTCCTTACGAGCGAGAAAGAGGAAAAAAGGTACTCCGATAAAAGACACCATAATTCCAATAGCTAGCTCCTCCGGTGGATTCGCCATTCTCGCTCCCAAATCAGCCAGCACTAGCAGCACGGCTCCCAATAATGCAGACAATGGTACGATCTGGCGATAATCCACACCGATCAGCTTGCGAGCAATATGTGGAACGACCAAGCCTACAAAGCCGATGGCCCCGGCAGCCGATACGGATAGCCCAGCCAGGACCACCACAGTCAGCAACCCCAACAGCCGGATACGCCTGAGATTTAGTCCCAGGTTCAATGCTACCTCATCGCCCATTGAAATCAATGAAATGGAGCGTGCGAGCCCCATAGACCAAGCGATCACAATAAGCAAAATCGGCGCAAGAATCTTAAGCTGCGACCATTTGATTCCGGCAACACCACCCGCATACCAGAAGGCTAGATCCTGACTTAGATCAAAATAAATCGCAATTCCCGAAGTCATGGAACCTAACAAGGCTGCTGTCACAGCTCCAGACACCGTTAGTCTCATGGGTGTCAGTCCTCCCGGCGCGGATGCCCCCAGCCCGAATACCAGTAAGGTACTCATCAGTGCCCCCAGGAACGACAATATAATTAACGTCCCATAAGGTAGATCGGGGAAAAAAGCAAAACTCACTGCAACTACAAACATCGCTCCTGCGTTAATGCCCAGCACACCTGTATCCCCCAACGGATTGCGTGTAATGCCTTGTATCAGGGAGCCTGCAACCGCCAGGGCAGCCCCAATGATAGCTGCACCGAGTACACGCGGCAATCGCAGCTCATGAATGATCCTGTGTGTCATCAGCGAACGATCATAGTGGAATACTGCCGACCATACCGTGCTTACGGTCAGGTCTTTGGCTCCAAAAGAAATGGCAGCGAATATGGCCAAGGCCAATAATACAGCAGAAGCTGTGAACAACAACGCCTGCCGAATCCTACCCGCTCGGAGCACCGGACAGACTACAGAGGCTACTTCAGGTGCGGTCCTCTCTGTCGAAGCTGTATGTTTGTCCATGCTGTCTTTAGACTGCATTCGGTGAGGTCACTCCCTCCATACCTGAAAGCCACCATGGCTCTCATTACGATAACGTCAATGATAATGATTATCAACTTGATACATAATAGCATGTTTCTATGACATTGCAAGCCAAAAACTGTTCCCCCATTAGGAGGAACAGTTTTTAGATATACCTATGTGAGATCGCTGTGAATGATTTCAAGTAATCCGCTATTTAATACGTAGGCCAGCCTGCTGAATCCCATTTCAAATCACTAATCAGCAGCTTTGGATTTCCGCCATCGGTGGCATCATAGGCATGACGCGCAATCACACTGTTGTTATAGACAGATTGTCCGCCCGGTCCCTTCCAGCGATCATTCCCCGCATCCAATATCGTTCCCCCGCCGTCCATCATGCTTTTTCCGCTCTTGTCCACATACGGCCCGGTAATACTGGTGGAGCGGCCATAAACGATTTTGTAATTACTGTTCACGCCTTTGCAGCAGTTATCAATGGAAGCAAACAGATAATAATAGCCGTTGCGGTATGTAACATGCGGTGCTTCCAAACCACCAGCTGTACGTCTAGCAATAGAATAAATCTGACCCGTAGGCTTCATCGTATTTTTATCCAGTCGAGTCACTTTCAAGCCCGTATTCCATGAACCGAAGGAAAGCCACGGGTTACCGGAAGCGTCAATGATCAGATTCGGGTCAATCGCATTATAATCGTCAGAATCCGTCGTGCGCAGCACTAGTCCATCATCTCTCCAGCTTCCTGCACCAATGCTTGTTGCTGAAGTCAAGCCAATGGCCGAAGTGCGCGACCCGAAAGTAGAAATGGAATAGTACACCCACACACGTCCATTGTACTTTTGAGCATCCGGTGCCCACACATCATTTGGGGTTTGTTTAGGTACATACGATTTCCACCATGATGGCGGCGACAAGAAGATTTGCGGCAATCTGTAAAAATTGCGTCCGTCATCCGATCTTTGAACCTGTATCCCCTGCCCTGTCGAGAAAATATACCATGCATTGCCTTCCTTCGTGATGGACGGATCATGTACTGCCACATCGCCTGTTAACGCCCAATGCTCGGCCGATGTGGACGGCACCACGGACAGCAACAAAGCAGCCGAAGTTACGGCAGCAAACGCTGTTCGGGCGAATTTACCCTGTACTGATTTTTTCCATGCTTTCAACATTCTTTCGCACCTCCGAATAAGTATCTTATAATGAGAAATCTGGTGATACGTCTATTACGTTAGCGTTTTCGCTTATGAAGTTACACATATATTAACCTATTAACTTCAGTTTTGTAAACGCTTTATTTCAAATAAAAAGAAATTCATAAACTACGCATAACTGTATGAAGAAAATATAGTTCTAGCTGGAATTGTTGATTCCGAATATTTGTTCAAGATAACGTTTTTACTCTTTACTTAACTCCTCGAATACCCTTGTAGACAGATTCGCACAGCTCCGTTGTAAACCTGCCTGACATTCCTTCAAGTGCTGTATTGGTGAACGCTACAACACTAAGCTCCTCACTCGGATCAACAAACCAGGAGTGACCATAGGTACCGCCCATCCGCCATGTTCCCGGCGATTCCGGTGTATTGGCATCCGCTGGGTCTTTAAGCAGCGTGAAACCAAGTCCAAAGCCTCTCCCCGGCCAATAGGGCATCACAAGGTTACCAATTTGATTGGTTGTCATTTCTGCGACAAGAGCCTGAGGCAGAATCGGATTTCCTCCCTGCCGCAAAGCTTCCAGCAGTTTAAGAAAGTCTCCTGCGCTGCCAATCATGCCGGCTCCTCCGGAAGGATAAGCTGTCTTATCGGTAAATCTGTTAGGCGAAAGGAGGAATCCTGCCGTCCCCTCCACGAAAGGAACGGTATCAAAATCCTGCAAGCGCCGGGGCTCTCCAGCGCTGTCTGCGTAAGCCGTGGTCAATCTGTCCGTATCCACGGCCTTGAAATCCGTGTCCATCATGGAAAGCGGATGAGTTACAAGCAACCGTACAGCTTCACTTAGCGGCATTCCTGTAACCTTTTCGATGACCGCTCCGAGCACGTCTGTTGCTATGGAATACCTCCACATTTTCCCCGGCTCATATAGAAGTGGGACAGAAGCGAGTCTTTGCAGATTCTCTTCAAGTGTAATTCCCGCCAGATCCATGCCGTCCGATACCCCGGCAAGCTCATAAGTTCCCTTTTCTTCCTGGAAGAAACGGTAGGTTAAGCCGGCGGTATGGGTCATCAGATGGTGAACGGTCATGGAGGCATATTTTCCGTTTGGCAGTTTGGGACGAAAGGCGGGCAACCATTTTTCCACCAGATCGTTTAACTGCAATCTCCCTTGCGAAATTAATACTAAGGCTGCCGTTGACACGATCGGCTTGGTTACCGAAGCATATCTAAACAAAGCATTCTCCTGCATCGGTCGTTTCTGCTCACGGTTGGCCCAACCAGCAGGTCTGTTGTAAACAAGGTTTCCGCCTAATGCAATTTGGACAACGGTACCCACAATCCTTTTTTCCTCAAGTGTGTGGTCAATTACCTCATTGACGCTTTTATGCAGCAATTCCAGATCTATTTTTCTCATGCTTCTCATCCTCTCCTGCTGTAATTTACTTGATTATTTATAGCAAGTGTGTTTATTATATAAATAATTTCTTCCGTCTTGCATAAAACAAACAAGTTAAATAAAGAAATTTTCGATGATTCTAAAGGTATTTGAAAGAAATAACTTTTAAAACAAAGGAGTCGATTTTTTTGGACGAAATCGATAAAAATATCCTGCTCCATTTGCAGAACCAAGCGAGATTATCAATGACAGATTTAGGAAAGCTGGTGGGACTGTCTCAGCCAGCCGTAACGGAACGTGTAAAACGCATGGAAGAAAAGGGGGTTATCGAGGAATACCGAACCGTCATTTCTTCGCAAAAAGTGGGTAAGCAATGCACAGCCTATATGCTTGTTCGGACCCGGAATTGCTATCCTTTCCTTGATTTTTGTCGTTCATCACCGGAGGTAACGGAATGTTACCGGATAAGCGGAGAGCATAATTATTTATTGAAGGTCCTTACGGAAACAACCCAGGAGCTGGAAGAGTTTGAAAACCGGTGCGATCAATACGGAACCTATACGACTCTGATCGTAATGTCTTCACCGATCGCTTATAAAAATTTCATTGGAGAAACGAATTTGCTTGCATAAGATGTAATTCTCTAATCCCAAAAAAATGAATCCGCCATGCAGCGGATTCATTTTTTTGCTTATGTTACACATACTCATGGATTTCTTTAGGAAGGAAAGCCATGCTTTTTAGCTAGCCAAACTGCAAGCAAAGAGGGAAGCAGCAGGATGATTAATGAGCCCGGAAGAAATCCGGCTCCAAGCAGTTCGAGAAGAAGCCCGCCGATAATGCCTCCTCCGCCGATTGCCACATTCCATGCAGTAACCAGCATCGATTGGGCTATATCTGCGCTTTTTCCCCCAGCTTGTGCTATTGCTGTTTGTAGTAAAGTGGCTGCCCCGCCAAACGTAAGCCCCCACGCTGTAACACCAAGAATGATGATTTCAGGTTGATTTATTCCTATTCCTAAGGCTGCAGAAGCCACAGCAAATCCTGTGATGCTGATTAAAACCAGCATTCTTAGAAAACGGTCAATCAGCATGCCTATCACCCAAATGCCGACTACCGAGGTAATTCCGAAAATAAGAAGAACCAAATCCACTCGCTGAGCAAACGCGGTTTCCGCAAGATACGGTGCAATATAAGTGTACAAAATATTATGAGCTAGTACCCATGCCAAAACGACAAACAGAATCGTCCGTACACCGGGAATCAGGAAAACCTTGTGAAAAGGGAGTTGATCACCGGCAGGCTCACCTGCATAATCCGGCACCTTCCAGAGCACCCAGCCAATAAGGGCTGCAGTCAGTAATGATACAGCTCCGAAAATGAGACGCCACCCAGTATATGTTCCGAAAAAAGTACCAAGTGGAACGCCCAGCGCCAATGCCAGCGGGGTGCCGACCATGGCTACGGCCATCGCTCTTCCTTTCAGCGAATCAGGCACCATGCGCCGCGCATAACCGGCCGTCATCCCCCACAGAACACCTGCTGAGATACCTGCGAAGAAACGCGCGACAAGCGTCAGCACATAAACGGAAGATAACGCGGTGATGGTGTTAAATACAAGAAAGCCGATGATGCACAGCAGCAGAAGCGGTCGGCGCCTCCACCCACGGGTAGCCGTTGTCAAAGGAATGGCGGCTAGAAGAGATCCAACCGCATAGAGAGTAACCAATTGTCCGGCAAGAGCTTCTGTGACCCCTAGATCCTGTGCAATTTGCGGCAGTAATCCAGCAGGCAAGCTTTCCGTAAGAATGCAGATGAATCCCGCCATGGCTAAAGCCAGCAACCCGACCCATGGGAGACGTTTGGAAGACGACACATTTGCACCGCCTTTTCTTATAAGAGCAGTGTTTAAGTTCACGAAAAAAATCTCCTTTATTTATTTTTTGCCGCTTAAAAAAGCTTTCGCTTCCGTATAAGCTTATATAAATAAAACACTTTTTTACATGGATGATTAAAGGGGGATGAAGTGAATTAAGAGGAAAATACTTTTATTTTCACGAAAATTCCATGATTTTAAAAGCAAAAATGTAATACAGTAGTTTTCCTTACCCTAGATTAAAAATAGGCGTACCTTATTGCGCCTAACAGTAGTCATTATTATTTTTCGCGAACCAGCTATCCTGCCCGGTAGCTTAATGCCGTTCCCAGTCTAATGGTTTATTTTCTTTTTACAATAACATTGCACATACAAAAAAAAGAGCCCATAGGCTCCTTTTTAGATTAGCATATTAAACAGATTCTCATTTTTGTTCAATTCCGTATATTGAATCCCCTTGCGATTCATTCGTTCAATTAAAGGAAGATAGTCCTCCTTGTGGAACAACTCAATGCCGACCAGCGCCGGGCCGTTTTCCTTATCATTCTTTTTCGTATACTCAAACCTTGTGATGTCATCGTCCGGTCCAAGCACATCCTGAAGAAACTCACGCAGTGCCCCTGCTCTTTGCGGGAAATTAACCATGAAATAATGTTTTAGTCCTTCATAAATCAGGGAGCGTTCCTTAATCTCCTGCATACGATCAATGTCGTTATTGCCACCACTAACGATACAGACTACTGTTTTGCCTTGAATCTGCTCACGATACAGATCAAGTGCTGCTACAGGCAGCGAACCCGCGGGCTCCACAACAATCGCATTTTCATTATACAGCGCCAGAATCGCTGTACATGCCTTGCCTTCCGGTACCTTCACAATATCATCCAAGGTATGTTTACAAATGTCATATGTTAACTGACCTACTCGCTTCACCGCAGCCCCGTCAACAAACTTGTCTATGTGCTCCAGTGTAACGACCTTGTTCAAACGCATCGCTTCCGTCATCGATGCTGCGCCCAGGGGTTCTACACCGATTACTTTGGTGGTCGGATTCACAGTTTTAACATATGTGCCTACGCCTGCCGCCAAACCGCCGCCGCCAATCGTCACGAACATATAGTCCGCAGGTGTATCCAGGCTCTCCATCACTTCCATCGCAATCGTGCCATTGCCCGCAATAATTTTCGGTTGATCGAACGGATGGATAAAGGTCATTTCCTGTTCGTTGCATACCTTCATGGCCTCGTCATAAGCATCGTCAAACGTATCTCCGGTCAAAATGACCTCTACACTGTCTCCGCCAAAGCGACGTACCTGCTTCACCTTCTGATTGGGCGTTGTGCTCGGCATAAATATTTTACCGTGGATGCCAAGCGCATTACATGAAAAAGCCACACCTTGCGCATGATTACCCGCACTCGCGCACACGATCCCTTTTTCCATTTGCTCAGGAGTTAGGCTGCGGATCATGTTGTAAGCTCCACGGATTTTAAAGGACCGCACAACTTGGAGATCCTCTCGTTTCAGATACACATTACAGTTATATTTGGCCGATAGGACGGCATCCCTCTGTAAAGGTGTACGAACAATCACCTCACGCAGCATATGATGCGCCCGTACAATATCCTCCATGCCAACGGTTGACGCTGTGGCCGGCTCAGTTTTCTGGGTTTCTGTTGGTTCCATAGGTTCTCCACGCTCCGCCTGAATATTTCTGTATTGAGCATTTTGCATAAATCCCAAGAGCGATTTCAAATCAGTAATATATAGATCGAATCGGTTTAGTTCGTCTATATATTAAACTTTTGAGCGTTAGGAATCGAATTATGCAAAGTGCTGTATTTGAAATCTTTCAAACATCATACCACGTTTACCTATAGCTTGTGCAGTTGATAGTCATGAAAATGAGAATGAAAATCATTGAGTTCATAAAAAAACAGGCCGAGACAATGCCCGGCCCGCCCTTCCTGACTCTATACATTTCTTGTATTCAGTCGACTCATTCAGCACCGCAATGATTATCCTTTCACCCCGCCTGCAGTCATCCCTTCAATAAAGTAACGCTGGAAGAACAGAAACACGACGAGAATCGGCAAAATAGCCAGGACTGAACCGGCAATCAGCACATCATAATTGTTGCCATATGGCGTCAGCAGACTGGACAGACCGATTGGCAGTGTCAGCATGTCGTTAGTACGCAATACGATCATCGGCCACAGGAAGTTATTCCAACTGTTCATAGCTTGTAAAATAGCCATTGCCGCAAAGGCAGGTGCCATCAGAGGCATCATAATCCGCACAAAAATACCATACTCTGAACAGCCGTCAACCCGTGCAGCATCCATAAAGTCCTTGGGTACCCCGCTTAAATATTGACGGAAGAAAAAGATCGGAATCGGTGCGACGACAAATGGCAAAATCACACCCCATACCGTATTGATCAGCTTCATACCGATCATGAGTTTGTAAAGTGGCAGCATAATAATTTCTACCGGGATCATCATCACGACCAACACCAGTGTAAAAATCACATTTTTCAGTCTAAAACGATACATCTCCAGGCCATACCCGACCATCGCGGACAATATCAGACATAACACCGTAAACAAGACGGTAATGACAAGACTATTCCAGTACCATTGAAAATAATCCGTCGTCCCCTGAAAGATGAACGCATAGTTTTTTAAGGACATGATGGCCCACTCCAGCTTGAGATTCAAGCCGTAGCGCAGCAACTCCGTTGATGGCTTGAATGAGGCAAGCGTCACGGCAAATAGCGGAAACAGGGCGAACCCGGCAAACAGAATGAACAGGACAACGAGAAATGCAGATAACGGGCCTTTTTGTTTCTGAGCCATCGCTTAATCCTCCTTCCGAAACATGCCAAAAAATTTGAGCTGGATCAGGTTCAGTACTAATGTGAATACGAGCAATACAATACCCACCGCTGCTCCAAAGCCCATGCTGTTCTGTTCCAGACCTTGGCGATAGAGATAGCCAACGATCGTCAATCCAATATCATTCGGAGAGTTGTTTCCGTTCCACAGCATATAGCTCTCGGTGAACATGGACAATCCGGCATAAATACTGATCGTAAATACGTAGATTGTCACGGGTTTTAGCATAGGAATCGTAATCCGCCAAAATGAATCAAAGCGGCTGGCCCCATCGATCTGAGCAGCTTCATACAACTCGGGAGGAATGTTCTGTAACCCCGACATGTAGTACAGCATGTTTACCCCCAGCCATCTCCATAAGGCCAGCACGATCAACGCTAAAAAGCCGGTGTTCGCATTCATTAGCCATTTGTAAGGCTCAAGACCGAATATCCCCAACAGGGAGTTCATCAGCGAGCCGTCCAATTCCCCGAACATGAGTCGGAAGATTGTTCCTGCTACCACCACTGAGGTGAGTGCGGGTATAAACATTACGGAGCGAAACAGCCCTCTACCCGGCATTTTAGGCGAATTTAGCAATACCGCCAGTACCAGTGGCAGAGGAATCAACACGACCAGTGTAAGCAGCGTGTACAGGACGCTGTTCAAAATTGCTTTTCCAAATGTAGGATTCATTAAATCCTTATAATTTTCCAGGCCAACGTAAGTTGTTATCCCTGGCAGGACTTCCTGGAAGCTCATAATGACCGTCGAGATGACCGGATACGCAAAAAACAGCGCAAAGGACAGTAAAAATGGAAGGACAAATACATACGGTGCCGTACGACTGGAATGAATAAAGCGGCTCCATTGGCTTCTGGTCGGACGCTGAGTTTTTGGCGGCTGACCTGTCGGTACATTAGCGTTCGTATGAACGGGCGTTGCCATGAATCTCACTCCCTTTCCTGTTGGGGTCTATCTCAGTTCATCTGCTAGCTCATGCAGCACCGTGGCTGGATCTTCGCCACTCTGTAGTGTCCGATAAAGTATTTTATTACGTACAGCACTGGCGATGTCAGGCGTTTTCGGTCCAATATGCACCGCATTGATTTCATCTTTTACTTCGATCAGCGTATCAAAAATATTCGTTCCGAAATAATCCGTAAATTTATTTTTGGCTTTGGCTTCCGGCATAGTCCACACTTCACTGCGGATGGGATCAAACCCTAGTTGCTTCCAAATCTCCACATTCCCTTGCTTGGACAGCTTGGCAAAGGCTAGAAAACGCATCGCCAAATCCTGGTGCTTCGATTGGTTCGTGACTACCGTTCCGGTCCCGCCCATACCTGCTGAGCGATAGCCGCCTTTTTCCCACGCCGGCATCGGTCTAATGATGACTTTTCCTTTCAAGTCAGGCATGTAATCCGTAAAACGTCCCATATACCACATCGGCATCCACACTGAAGCGGCCCCGCCTTTGTTCATAAACCCGTAGTATTCCTCCATATGATGCCCGCCGCCCGGTGCGGGAATAGCGATTTTGTCTTTTATCATCTGTTGGAGAAACTCAAGTGTTTTAATATTGGTTTCGTTATCCAGTGTCAATTCGCCCTTGTCATCCAAAAAATCTGAATTTTGCTGGGAGATCATCGGCCAGTAGCTCCACAGGTCATTGGTCTCCAAGGTCGCCATCGGCTTGCCCGTTTTGGCCAGCACTTGCTTGCCAGCAGCAGCGTAGTCTGCCCAGGTAACGATGGAATCCGGGTCTACCCCCGCCTGATCCATAATCTCTTTATTGTAATACATCACTTCGGCTCCAACGTGAAAGTCAATGCCGTAATACTTACCGTCTTTGCCGTAAATCTGTACTCTGGAAGGCACAATGTTATTGATCTCAGGGTCAATCACCGGATTGAGCGGGACCAATTGCGGTATTCCTTTGAGGAAATTACCAATTTTGTTGACCTCAATATCCGCGATATCCGGCGCTCCCACCCCTGATTGCAACGCAATCGAGAGCTTGCTGTGGTGGTTGTCATAAGGAAATGTATTCGCTTTCAAATTAATCAATTCATCAGGGTGCTGTTGGTTCCATTGGTCAGCCATTTGCAGAAAAAACTTCTCATGCAGTTCATTGAATGTCCATAATACAAGTTCTGTTCCCGGCCCATCCTTTTCATCAGTCTTGAAAGAACAACCTTGCAGCAGTCCAGCCATCAAAACCACCGCCATAAGCATCAAAGCCATGCTTTTTCTTCGCAGCAGCATATCCTTCCCCCTTCGCATGATGAAATCCTAATTCGTAAATGATTGCGCTTTCTTTTATTATTTAACATCAATACAAATTAGTTTACAACAATATTATTCAAAAAAAATTCGTTTTTGTGTAAAATAGATCTCATTGCATTATAGGGGGAAAATGAATTGGATGGGAATATGATGATTTCTGCATAAAAAAACGACCCAACTCCAATTGAAACTCGGAGTTGGGTCGCGCTATGTTAACTACTCTTGCGAATGTGCTGCTTCGTCTTTCACTTCTTCTCGAAATGATCTAATACTTTGTTTACGACGATTATTTTTTTCTTCGATCTGCTGACGCTCCTCATTGCTGATTTCAGAGGAAAATTCGTTTAGATATCCTTCAGCCTCATGAAGATTCTGCAATGTATTCTGAATATTTTGTTGTAAATGCTCCACATTATCTGCTCGATTATCCGGTTTTGCCATCGGTTTGACGCCTCCTAATCATAGAATCGCTCACTAGAGCGCTAAACCGTAGCTTGATCGTTATCGAGTTATTTTATACATTAAAATGCTTTCCAAACCATCGGCCTGCGGCTTCGGCTTCAGTGCGAGTCAATTGATGACCATTGCGTTCCAAGTAGGCTTCTACCTGTGCTCCGGCCCCTTCCAGCAGGGCTTGCAGCTCCTGAGATTCCGCCGCTGGAACAATCGGGTCATTTTCACCGGAAGACAGAAATACAGGGACACCGTTCAAGTCCGGCAGTTCCAGCCCTCGCAATGGCACCATAGCATGATGGAGAATGGCCCCACGCAGCGCTTTTGCATCATGGAAGAGCATACTGGCTGCTATGTTGGCTCCATTGGAATAGCCCAGAGCCACCACGTTGTTACGGTCAAAATCATATTGCTCTGCAGCTGAATCAACAAATTCGCTTAGTTCTTTGGTACGAAATACGAGATCCTCAATGTCGAACACACCTTCTGCCAAACGGCGAAAGAAGCGCGGCATTCCATTTTCCAGCACATTACCTCTCACACCTAACACAGATGCGCCTGGTGCAACCAAATCAGCCAATGGTAGCAAGTCTTGTTCATTCCCACCGGTACCGTGCAACAGCAAAATAACCGGAGCTTGCGGATCATTTCCTTTACGAAAGACGTGTTTCATATCTATTCCCTCCTCCAATTAACTTTAAATTAAGAATCTTATTTTTGTATAATTTGATTATAGCCCATTTCACTGCTTTATACAAACATAATTGACCTCGTTAATTTTTTCTAAAATGATGTCTTGTTCCATTGACATGTAGTATAGCTTTATTTTACTATGTGATTAGATATTTAGAGAATTATCTAAATATCTAAAGGAGTGAGCAAACTTTGAATGATGCCTTCAAAGCCTTGGCTGATCCGACCCGGCGCAAAATATTGCAGCTTTTGAAAGAGAAAAGCATGAGCGCGGGCGACGTCGCTGAGCATTTTCAAATCAGCAAGCCCAGCATATCCCACCATCTGAATTTGCTGAAGCAGGCGGGGCTTGTGCTGGATGAGCGACAGGGGCAAAGCATTATTTACACCTTGCATACAACAGTTGTGGCGGATGTCATCGGCTGGATGTTC
The DNA here is from genome assembly GCF_053006485.1 of Paenibacillus sp. JJ1683. NCBI lineage: Bacteria > Bacillati > Bacillota > Bacilli > Caryophanales > Paenibacillaceae > Paenibacillus > Paenibacillus sp. JJ1683. The sequence continues at coordinate 967,047 of NZ_CM129820.1, read as the reverse complement.
AGTATCGCCCAATCGGATGCCCCTGTAAAACCAACTTCGAATGATATTAAGGATACGGAGGGGTCTGAATGAAGTTCCGAACACGTTGGAGCTTGACGGATGTTTTGACGACTTTGCTTGCCTTATCACCTGCTATAGGCGCTTTACTACTGTATAACCGGCTTCCCGATGTGCTGGCCTCTCATTTTAGCATGGACAATACCGCAGACGGGTATATGAGTAAAAACAGTTCTATTCTCATGCTGGTGCTATTGGGGCTGGTGCCTTTGCTCCTTCGGCTATCCCGCTACATGGACCCCAACAGAGCAAATTTCAAGAAATTTACTAAAGCCTATGAGGTTACGCGTGTAGGCACTTCGCTCATTCTCGCTATAGCCGGTTGGGGAATGCTGCTGTATAACCTGAATTATCGGCTACAGATGCTTACGATCCTTTATGGAGTGCTGGGTCTGATGCTGCTGGTGCTGGGTAATTATATGACTCAGGTACAGCCAAACTATACCTTCGGTATCCGCACGCCATGGACTCTGTCCAATCCGGAGGTATGGCGTAAAACGCACCGTTTTGGCGGACCTATGATGATGTTCGGTGGTGCTTCGGGCTTGGTAGCGGCATGGGTCGATGGAGTGGCGGGCACCGCCATTTTTCTCACCGGGCTGTTTATATCCGTCGTCATTCCTGTACTCTACTCCTTCCTACTGCATCGCAAAATAAATCATCAGTAGGGATAAACAAGGAACCTCCCAAACCACGATAAACGCAGAATGGGAGGTTCTTTGTACATCTACATATTCAATTAGAACAACAGCTTATCGGGATGAGTACCCACACGCTCATCCAGATGAAGACCATTAATTCGGTTAATATCCTCAGTTGTCAGTTCAAAATCGAACAAATCGGCATTTTCACGGATACGATGCGCGGTAACCGATTTGGGAATCGTCACAATTCCCCGATCCAGATGCCAACGCAAAATAACCTGAGAAGTCGTTTTGCCGTATTTGGCAGCAATCTCAACGATATCTGGCTGCTCCGTCAGTTTCCCCTTCATCAGAGGACTCCACGATTCAAGCTGGATCTGGTGTTCCCGGCAGTATTGATGCAGCTCCTGCTGAGTCAGACGCGGGTGAAGCTCTACCTGATTAATGACAGGTACAATATTACTGTCTTTCAGGAGGTCTTCGAGATGGTGAATTTGGAAGTTGCTTACTCCAATCGCGCGTACGCTTCCTTCTTCATACAGCCGTTCGAACGCCTTCCAAGTTTCCTTGTACTTGTCCTTGCCAGGCCAATGGATAAGGTACAGATCAATGATATCCAGGCCCAACCGCTTGCGGCTTTCCTCGAAAGCACGCAGTGTTGAATCGTAGCCCTGATCTTGATTCCATAGCTTAGTGGTCACAAACAGATTGTCTCTGTCCGCTCCACTGTCACGAATGGCTTGTCCGACCAGTTCCTCATTGCCGTAGATCGCCGCGGTATCAATGTGACGATAACCGACCTCAATAGCTGTTTTGACTGCTTCGTAGACCTCATTGCCTTCCGCCTTGTACGTACCAAAACCAAGCCAAGGCATCTGAACTCCGTTATTTAGTAAAGCTGTATCCGCAATGTTCCCCATGTCTATCTCCTCCTATTCCTAGTTATAAATTATCCAACGGGATGATTACAGTTTAGTTGCATCCTGAAAAGCATTCACTTCAAGCGGAGCAGCCAACAATTCTTTAGCTGCAGCAACAAATGCCTGGAAATGGGCAGACTTGTTATGGAAATCTACAGCAGCAGCATCCTTCCACTCTTCAACCATCGTAAATGCGTTGGGATCATTCAAATCCTGCATTAACGTATAGCGTACATTGCCTTCTTCAGCTTGTGATGCGCTGATCAACCCTTGGGTTTGTTGCAAAAAGGTCTCTCTCTTTTCTGGTAAAACTTTCATATCTGCATGAATAATAATCATAATATTTTCCTCCTCGTATTATGTAACTATTTCTATTATAGACCATTCTTTCGATAGATTAAAAGTGCGGCCGTTTCTGGAATACAGTAAAATGATTCATATTGGGGTGTTTATCCGCTGATCAACTGCTCCTATATTTTGTTTAATGGCGGTGAAGGCATGTGCGTTTTCAGACAAAATTAATGGTATTCATATCCCTTTTAGTGCTAGTCGTTACCGGGCTGTTGGGATTATCCTTGCGTTATATGATTACCTCCGCCTTGTACGAAGAGATTGGGAAAAGGGCACTGACTGTGGCCAATACGCTTGCGGTAGATGCACAGGTCAGGGATGCTCTAGAACAGACCGACACGACGCAATTACGTGTTCGGATCAACGAAGCAGTGAAACCTGTCCAAGCCAGCACCGGCGCTGATTTTATTACGATTGCAGATCGTCATCTCATTCGGCAATGGCATGTTAACCCGGAACGCATCGGGCAGCCTATGATGGACCCGCTGAATAATAAGGTGCTACAAGGACATTCCTTTATTACGGAATCCACCGGTTCTCTCGGACCGTCACTGCGAGCCAAAACCGCAGTCTATGATGAACAAGGCCGAGCTATCGGACTCGTTTCTGTAGGTTTCCTGATGACAGATGTGGCGCAAAATATTCGTACATACACATATACATGGCTGTGGTTCATGGTAGGCGCGCTAATGATCGGCATATTAGGAAGTCTGGTTATAGCACGACGGGTAAGGCACGAACTGCATGGGCTGGAGCCAGTGGAGATTGGACGTTTGTATCAGGAAAAGCAAGCCATTCTCGAATCCATAGGTGAAGGGATTATCGCGGTTAATAGCAGTGGACAAGTCACACTTGCCAATCCACAAGCCGTCCGTTTGCTTGGTCTTCCTCCGGAAACTAGCCTCTATGGATGCGAGCTTCGTCATTTGGCGGGCGCCGCATATCAGCTGGCAGATGTACTTGCTACAGATTTTATCGAAAAGAATCCTAGCATGAAGCCGGATCAGGAACAAAACGTATTCAATGAGGAAATTGAGATCCAACAACGAGTCGTAGTCGTCAGCCGTGTACCGATCAAGGATCGATTCGGACGAATGCTAGGCACCGTTGCCAGCCTGCGTGACAAAACAGAGCTGCTTCGCATGACGCGGCAGTTGACAGAGGTCAAGGATTATGCGGACGTGTTACGATCACAAACACATGAATATACCAATCGGCTATACCTCATATCCGGCCTGATTCAGTTGGAGTGTTATGACGAAGCAGTGGACTTTATTACTCAGGAATCGGAAGAGTATCGTGTACATAGTTCCGTTTCGTCTTCTCTTTCACCCGATTCAATCATCGCCAGCCTGCTGATCAGCAAGAAAAAACAGGCGTTGGAAAAAGGGATTGTACTCCATTCATATATAAAAGGAGCATTTACAACCCCGTCTCCTGCGTTGGAGTGGTCGCTTCTTGCTACCATTGCCGGAAACCTGCTGGACAATGCTATGGAAGCAGTTGCAATAGGTTCTATACCTGACGGACAGGTCTGGTTCCGGCTTGAAGAAATGACTGAAGCCATCGTCGTCGAAGTTATGGATAATGGATCGGGTATTTCGGAGGATATCCAGGAAAAACTGTTCGTTAAGGGAGCATCAACTAAAGCAGAGGAAGGACACGGATATGGCCTTGCTCTCGTGCAGGAGTACACCGAACGAATGAGTGGCTCCATAAAAGTACATGAACGGCCTGGTGGAGGTAGCATTTTTGAAGTATACATTCCTTTAATTAAGACAGATACGAATCATGATGTAAAAGGAGGTCACGGCCATGAATGAGCGGGTTTTATCGGACATTGAGGTTCTTATTATTGAAGATGATCCGCGAATTGCGGAGATTAACCGACGATTTATTGAAAAGGTGGACGGGTTCACCGTATGTGCAATAGCAACGAACGAATTTGAGGCAAAGCTTCAACTGGATGTATTGCGACCGTCTTTAGCCGTGCTGGATGTTTATTTTCCCGATACGAATGGTCTAACCCTACTATCGTTCATCAAGCAACACTATCCAGCTACAGATGTCATTATGCTGACTGCCGCCAAAGAAGCTGAAACTGTGGTACAAGCGGTTCGAGCAGGCGTATTTGATTTTATCGTAAAGCCGCTCGTATTCGAGAGATTGCGGGCGACCTTAGAGGAATATGCTCGTTTTCGCCGCCAAGTCACAACATGGCAAGAAGAACACTCTACGGTGGAGCAATCGGAAATTGACCGTCTGCTTCAAAGCGCGGGCACGGGTCGGATGACGGGTAACGGAGTAGGAGAGCTATGGGCCAAAGGCATTGATAAAGTCACTTGCGAAAAGGTGCTTGATCTCCTGAACCGACGAGGTGAGGTAACTACGGGTACAGTGGGAATTGAGCTAGGTATGAGCCGATCTACCGCCAGAAGGTATCTGGAATATTTAGTGGAAAGTGGCGATGCTCACCACGATCAGGTATACGGAACTGTCGGCAGACCGGAGCGTATCTATCGCAGACGGCAGGAAAATGCATAAACCACCAATTCATACGTCTGGTCTCTTTCATCCTCTCATCTCGCTTGTGATTTTAATGAACTTAATTCTCATAATAGGCTAAAACGGTTTAAATGATCACATTATTTACGTCCCCTTTCCCGGTTGCTAGAATGGTCAACAGTTAGTTAATTGATAATGATTATCAGTTTCTCTGGTAAGCATATTTGGAACGGGGGACAACATATGGCAACACCGAAACAGCCACTACGTACAGGCGTGCTGCTTGCAGCGATTCTGGTACTACTGACGGCCGTTATGGCGGGATGTGGAGGCCAGTCACAAAATAATAACGCAGCAGCACCTCAAACCACAGGCGACACTCGAACGATCAAACATGAGATGGGAGAAACCAAAGTTACAGGCAAACCCAAAAGAATCGTGACGTTGGAATTCTCTTTTGTCGATGCTGCTACCCAACTGGGCGTGATGCCTGTCGGCATAGCTCAGGAAAATGATGATGATATCGATGGGCTGCTTGGCAAAAGAATCGACTTTACACCTGTCGGCACACGCAAACAGCCGAACCTGGAAACGATCAGCTCTTTGAAGCCCGATTTGATTATTGCTGATCTGAACCGTCATAAGAGCATTTACAAAGAACTAAGTGAGATTGCTCCTACCATTGTTCTAAAGAGCCGCAATTCCTCTTATGAGCAAAACCTGGCATCCTTCGGCGTTATCGCTGACGCGTTGGGTGAGAAGGAAAAGGGTGAGCAAATTCTCGCAGCACATAAAGCTACAATGGCAAAGCTGAAAGAAGGCATCCAAGCTGGTGAGTCACGTAGCGTATTGCTTGGGGTATTTCGTTCTGATTCACTATCGGCTCACGGCGCTTCATCTTTTGATGGACAACTGCTGGAGCAAGCAGGCATCCACAATGCCCTTCAAAATACAAGCGAGCCTACAGTCAAGCTGACACTGGAGCAGATTGCACAAGCTGATCCGGACGTGATCTTCTTAGTGGAAGCCGATGAGAAGCTGCTTGCAGAATGGAAGCAAAATCCGTTATGGCAAAACATTACGGCCGTGAAAAAAGGGGAAGTTTACGAAGTAAACCGGGCACTGTGGACCCGGTACCGTGGACTCGGCTCTGCCGAGAAAATACTGGAGCAAGCGATTTCGCTTCTGTATCCCGCGCAAACTAAAGGAGACGGCTCCCGTTGATCGGACAAGCCTTACGCGACCGGCTAAATAAGCCGGTCTTCTTTGCACTTCTATTCGCGCTGCTGGCTGGACTATTGCTGAGCGTGGCGATTGGCCCAGTCAGGATGGACATCCCCACCATGCTGACTGCACTATTCACCGAGCATCCGTCCAAGGATCAGCTCATTATCTTGACGATACGCCTGCCACGTGCCGTCATTGGTCTGATCGTCGGCGCCGGGCTTGCCGTGGCCGGAGCGCTGATGCAGGCCATCACACGCAACCCGCTGGCTTCGCCACAGGTATTTGGGGTCAGCTCTGGCGCTTCGCTGGCTGTCGTCCTGTCGGTCGTGCTGCTGCCCAATATCGGGTCGTCCGGCAGCATTTATTTTGCTTTTGCCGGAGCGATCGCAGGTGGCTCCTTCGTATATGCGCTGGCCGGAACGGCGGGCATGACGCCAGTCAAGCTGGCTCTTGCCGGGATGGCTGTGCATCTGCTGCTGGCCTCTGTCACTCAGGGACTGCTCGTGTTCAACGAGCAAATATCCGATGTACTGTATTGGCTCGCCGGAGCCATCGACGGGTCTACTTGGGCCGACACGCGTCTGGTGCTGCCATGGTTCGCCGTCGGTATGATCCTTGCACTGGCGCTGGCCCCCTCGCTATCTGTGCTTAGCCTCGGTACAGAGGTCGCACAGGGACTGGGGCAAAACGTACGTCTTGTCCGCTTGCTGGCCTCAGTTTCAGTTATTATGCTGGCAGGCTCTGCTGTAGCGGTAGCCGGGGCCATCGGCTTTGTGGGTCTGATGGTGCCGAATATCATTAAGGTATTTACAGGCGACAATTACAAACGGGTCATCCCCCTGTCTGCAATCTGCGGAGCTCTGCTGCTGACATATGCGGACGTGCTTGGACGATTTATTGCCTTTCCTTATGAATCGCCCGTTGGTATCGTAACTGCGCTGGTGGGCGCGCCCTTCTTTTTATACCTGGCGCACAAGAACGGGAGGGCTTCACGATGAAAAAACTGTGGATTTTACTCGTGATAATGATGGGTGTTTCCTTTATAGCTATCGGCGTGGGCAGCACCTACATTACGCCCGCTGAGCTGATCACGGCGCTGACTAACCGAAATGCCTCTTCCTGGTTCATCGTTCACCATTATCGACTGCCTCGTGACCTGCTGGCCATCATGGCCGGTGCTGGTCTTGCTGTAGCCGGCGTGCTACTGCAAGGCATGATTCGCAACCCACTGGCTTCGCCGGATGTGGTGGGTGTATCCAAGGGAGCCGGCTTTGCTGCGGTTCTCGTCATCGTGCTGCTCCCCTCATCCCCGGTGGCGCTACTGCCTGTCGCTGCCTTTGTCGGTGCCGGGTTAGCTGCACTACTGCTCGTACAGCTTTCGATGAGGGGAGGCATGCGTCCTAATATGCTAGCCTTAACCGGGCTGGCGGTAGGTGCTATCTTCCAGGCTGCGACCGATTATATTCTGGTCAAATATCCACTCGAAGCCAGCGATACGCTGACTTGGCTAGCTGGAAGCTTGTGGGGCAAAGGCTGGGATGAAGTATATGGGCTTTTGCCATGGTTAATTGTATTGCTGCCTCTCGCCTATACACTACAGCACAAGCTGGATATTATGAGTCTGGATGAGGAAAGCTCCGCTGGTTTGGGACTTAGCGTGAAGCGTATGCGCACAGGACTGCTGGCCGTATCTGTGGCCTTAGCTGCTTCCTGTGTCGCTGCCATCGGCTCCATCGGCTTTATAGGGCTGCTGGCACCACATCTGGCACGGCGGTTGTTTGGTAATCGCCACCGCTATCTATTGCCCGGCGCAGCCATGATCGGTGCCCTGATCCTCGTCCTTGCCGATGCGCTCGGACGGGGGCTGAAGCCGCCGCTCGAAATCCCCGCCGGCATCGTGACAGCCGTAATTGGCGCGCCCTATTTCCTGTATCTCTTGCTGCGGGAACGCAAACAAAAAAGCAGCGGATAAAGGACAAGTTCTCCATTACAGCTAAACGCTGCACGATAACGTAGCGTTTAGCTGCATTATCTCCCCACCTGTAGACCGATCCGCTGATTGGTTTCTTTTCTAAACGATTCATCGTACAGTAACTTCGATATGCATTCCACACACAAGATTTCATTATGCGTCATATTGTCAGACAACATAAAAAAAGAGAGCCCTCCTGTATATAACACAGGCTGACTCTCCTCACCCCTCAACGCTTACGCTGGATAGGGTACTTCTGTTCCATTCAAAATGAGGTGCATCCGAATTTCCGCTTTTAAGGAATCGGATACTGCACAATATTTTTCCTTCCCCATCTGAATCGCTTTCCATACGCGGTAATCTGGAATATCTCCATCTACGTGGAACGTCAGATCAATCGCTGTAAATCCTGTTGGCATTTGCTCCTTGCGCGTACCTTCTGCATCAATATCAATTCGAGTAATGTCCGACAAAAAACGATCCAAAATCATCGTAATATCAATACCGATACATCCCGCCAGACCTGCAAGCAGCAGTTCCATCGGTGTCATCCCTTTACCATCGCCGCCATAAGCCGCCGTAGCATCCATCCCTACGGAATAACCGGATGGTCCTTCCGATGTAAATGCGCGTTTGCCGTGCCAAGTTGTAGATACTTTCATAATCAATTGCCTTCTTTCCATCTTAATAATCTATGATTCATCCTCTAACTTAAAACTCGCTAATTTGACGCAAAAACTTTTGTGTCCTCTCATGCTGGGGAGCATCAAAAAATGCCTGTGGTGCAGCCTCTTCTACAATGATACCGTCCGCCATAAATACAACCTTGTCTGCCACCTCGCGGGCAAATTTCATCTCATGCGTCACGACGACCATCGTCATTCCATCTTGAGCCAACTCCCGCATAACCCCCAGCACCTCACCCACGAGTTCGGGATCAAGCGCCGATGTCGGCTCATCGAACAGCATAATCGCCGGGTCCATCGCCAGTGCACGTGCAATAGCTACCCGTTGCTGCTGTCCACCAGACAGACGAGATGGATGTACATCCTGCTTATCCAGTAACCCCACCCGCTTCAGTAGCTGTTGTCCGATAGACATAGCCTTGTCGCGCGGCATTTTCTTAACTGTCAGCAGTCCTTCAATGACATTGCCGATAGCTGTTTTGTGCGGATACAGATTGAATTGCTGGAACACCATCCCCGTCTGCTTGCGAATATCACGAATGGCTGCTTGGCGGGCACGAACAGGAGCCATAGCATTAACCTCAATCCCGTTCACCTCAAACTTGCCAGAAGACAACTCTTCCAGTCCGTTCAGGCAACGCAGCAGGGTACTTTTACCTGAGCCGCTGGGACCGAGCAATACGACGATTTCACGAGCGGCAACCTGAAAATCAATGCTTTTCAGAACCTCTACCTGTCCGAATCGTTTACCTAATCCGTTTGTTGTTATCATCATCTATCATCTCCACCTTAATAAGCTCGAGCCAGACGCTTTTCCACCCGCTCCAGTATAGCGGAGAATCCAATGCTCATAATCCAGTACATCAGGGCAATTTCGAGCAGAAACGGCATGTAGCGCAAATATTGCGCCTGTAAAAGCTGTGCCTGTCGCATCAATTCACTAACCCCGATAACCGATACAAGCGACGTTTCTTTAAGCATACCCACGAACGTGTTCCCCATCGGTGCAATTGCAATGCGCAACGCCTGTGGAAGAATGATACGCCACATCGTTTGACCAGGCGACATTCCCGTCGCATAAGCAGCCTCGGTCTGTCCCTGTGGCACGGCTAAAATAGCTCCACGGAACGTCTCCGATAAGTACGCCCCTGTATTAATACTAAGCGCGAGACAAGCAGCCGTTAACGATCCGAAAGATATTCCGTAATCATCCAAACCATAATAAATGACCGCAATCTGCACCAAAACCGGCGTTCCCCGGATGATCGATACATACATGCGAGCCAGCCAACGAATAGGTCGATTCCCCTTCAAGCGCGCTACTGCAACAATCAAACCAATAATTAGACCAAACAACATAGAAACAATCGTTATATACAGCGTATAGTAAGCACCCTTCAATAAAAAAGGGACGTTCTCCCACATTAATTCTAGCATCGTTTATATATTCCCTTCTTTCAGACGAGTGGCCCCATGTCAGCATAAAAGCCAAGACTGGAGCCAGACGCCTGTAACAGGCTTACGTTATTCTTTTGGCTCCTCGCCAAACCATTTTTTGAAAATTGTTTTGTAAGTGCCGTCTTCCTTCATTTCCTTCAGAGCCTTGTTCAAGGCTTCCTTGAGCTCAGGAGTTTTCTGGTTAATGGCTACAGCTGCTAGGTCTGATTTAATCGGCTCGCCTACGGCTTTAATTTGGAACCCGTTTTTGTCGATAATGGGCTTAAGAGCATATAGATTGTTAATGGTTGCATCAATACGACCAGAGTTTAGATCCTTCAATGAAGTAATGACATCATCATAGGTTTTGATCTCAAAATCGCCTACCTTTGGCAGCACTTCGTTGCGCAGATAAGATTCATCATTTGTCCCCAAGCCGACACCAATGGTTTTGCCTTTAAAGTCTTCCAACTTCGTAATGTCATTTGTTTTGCTATTCACGATAATATTCACATTATTGGTGATATAGGGATCTGTGAAGTCAATGGCCTTCTTGCGATCCTCTGTAATCGCAACCTGGCTAACCACTGCATCGAATTTTTTCTTTTGCAGACTTGGAATCAATCCCGAAAATTCTTGGGCCGTGAATTCCGCTTTTACTCCAATCCGTTTCGCCAACTCTTTGGCAATATCCACATCAAACCCGTCCAACTCCTTGTTGTCGTTCAAGAAATTGTACGGCGGGTAAGTGCCCATCATGCCTACCTTCATTACACCGGCCTTCTTGATGGCTTCGAGCTGATTGGCGGCTGCTTCATTATTGCTGCCCGTTCCAGTTCCGGCATTGGAAGCTTCCTGTTTGGTACCGCAAGCGCTCAGCACAAGGCTGAACAATGCCAGGGCCATGAGTGTGGTCACCAAGAATCCTTTTTTACGTGTTTTCATGTATCGTTCTCTCCTGTCTAGATGTAAATGTTTAAGTTTGTATGTGTAATTTGGCTATATTATTTGTTGCCCACTACTCATTCATGCGATGTTGACCGTCTAGCTTTGACCTAATAGTCCGTAAAATTCAAAATTAGCAGCCTCTTCTGCCAATCTTGTAGCGGATACCTGCTTGATGTGGTCATGTGTTCCCTCTGAACCGAATAACCAGCGTATAATGATCCCTTCGATCATGCTCATGAGTAGTGCTGCCCTTAATTCGACATCTAATTCGGCAGGCAACATGTTCAGCTCGATTGCTCTCTCCATATTGCGCCGGAATGCAAGCTCCATCGCAGTTCTGGTCTCACGGATACTCTGCCGCACGGGTTCATCGACACCACTGCCGATCAGCAGCAAACCCATCAGATAACGGTTCTCCAATGCAAAATGAAATAGCCGAACAAACAGCGCTTCCGATGCCTTGACCATATCAGCCAGCGTTCCTGCATCACGGCGATACCCCTGCCCGATCGCTGACAAAAGTTGTTCACGGCCTGTTGCGATAATCTCCAGTGCCAGAGCCTCTTTACTTTTAAAATGCCAATAAAATGTGCCTTGAGCTACTCCTGCCTCCACCACAATATCTGAAATCTTCGTTTGGTGGTAACCCTGCTCAGCAAACCGCTTTAACGCAATGTGAAGAAGCTGAGTCCTGCGGTCTGTTTCTTCTCCCCCGTGATCAACAGGTGAGTCATTCGAAAGGGTTTTGGATTGCTTCGCCTTGCGTGGCTGCATGGGTTTCCTCCTCCCGATTGATCAGTCAGTCAGTTTTTTATTTTTAATCCTATAGGATAAGTATACTTTTGTCAAACGAAAAAAGAGAACCTCCGCAGAGGTCCTCTTATCCTATATATTGCTGTTATAGCAATGCTTTTGCCGCAATGTCTGTACGGTTTTGCTTGCCTTCAAAGGTAATACGAGCCGCCTGCTCGTAAGCTTTGTCCCGTGCCTCGGCAATGTCACGTCCCAAACCAACCACGCCTAATACGCGTCCGCCGTTCGTTACCCACTCACCCTGTTCGTTGATATCTGTGCCGGCATGGAATACGATGGCTTCATCTGCCTGATCCAATCCTTGGATAGGTATCCCTTTGGCGTAGGCTGCAGGATAACCTCCGGATGCCAGCACCACACACACCGCAGCTTCATCCTTCCACTCGATCTCCACCTGATCCAGTGTGCCGTTCACAGCAGCGAGAAAAATATCGAGCAAGTCGGATTTTAGGCGAGGCAATACGACTTGTGTTTCTGGATCACCAAAACGTGCATTAAACTCAATGGTCTTCGGCTTGCCGTCCGGCGAAATCATCAGTCCAGCAAATAAAACACCACGGAACGGGCGTCCTTCAGCAACCATAGCCTTGGCCGTCGGCTTAATAATCGTCTCAATGGCTTCCTCAATAATGGAATTGGCTATGTGAGGCAACGGGGAATACGTTCCCATGCCACCTGTGTTCGGTCCTTTGTCACCGTCAAAAACCGGCTTGTGATCTTGGGCCGCTGCCATTGGACGAACCGTTTCACCATCCACAAAGGAGAGAATCGACATTTCCTGTCCAGCAAGGAACTCCTCAATCACGACCTGTGCACCCGCTTCTCCAAAAACCTTCGCTACCATAATATCGGACAGCGCCTTTTCCGCTTCCTCCATCGAGTAAGCAACTGTCACGCCTTTGCCTGCTGCCAATCCGTCGGCCTTAATGACCACCGGAATAGGCTGTTCCTTCAAGTAGGCATGTGCTTCCTCATAGGTATAAAACTTGCGGTAAGTTGCTGTCGGAATTTGATATTTGTGCAGCAAATCCTTCATGAAGATTTTACTGCCTTCAATTTCCGCTGCATTTTTACGCGGTCCGAATACTGGAATGCCCTTCGCTTCAAATGCATCCACAATGCCGTCTGCCAGTGGATCATCGGGGCCCACTACGACAAGTCCGACTTTTTTGGATTCCGCCAGTTCTGTCAGCGCGTCAAACTCACTCACCGGAATCGGCACACACTCCGCTAATTGTCCGATGCCAGCATTACCTGGCGCACAATAGATTTGTCCGGCCTTGGGGCTTTTCTTCAGCGCCCACACAATTGCATGTTCGCGGCCGCCCCCTCCGATAACCAAAATATCCATTCAGGTGATTCCTCCCGCCCCATTATGATCGTTCAGGTGTGCTGCATCCACAACTCACACAACTTAGTGCTTGAAATGACGCACGCCTGTAAAGACCATAGCAATGCCATATTCGTTAGCAACCTTGATAGATTCCTCATCTTTAATGGAACCGCCCGGCTGAATGACTGCTGTAATGCCTGCTTTAGCTGCCAACTCCAGCGTATCGCCCATCGGGAAAAATGCATCCGATGCCAATACGGCACCTTTTGCTTTGTCACCGGCCTGCTCGATCGCAATCTTGGCTGCTCCGACACGGTTCATTTGTCCTGCGCCTACGCCAATAGTCATATTATCTGCCGCCAGTACGATAGCGTTGGATTTCACATGTTTAACCACTTTCCAGCTAAACAAAAGTTGTTTCAGTTCCTCCTCGGATGGCGTACGCTCTGTTACAACTGTAAGTGCATCCGGGTCCACAGCATGAACGTCATTTTGCTGAACAACCATGCCGCCTTCTATGGAAGTCACGACGAAACGGCTCTTCGCCTCAGATGGGGAAAGCTCACCCAGATCAAGCAAACGGATATTTTTCTTTTTCGTTAAAATCTCCAATGCTTCTTTCGTGAAGCCCGGTGCCAATACAATTTCCAAAAAGATTTCACTCAGCTTATTTGCTGTATCGCCGTCAATAATCCGGTTAGCCGCGACAATGCCGCCAAAAATCGAGGTTGGATCTGCTGCGTAAGCTTTGCTGTACGCTTCATAAATACTGCCGCCAATTCCCACACCGCAAGGATTCATATGCTTAACTGCAACTACTGTCGGCTCGCTGAATTCTTTGACGATTTGCAGGGCTGCATTCGCATCATTGATATTATTATAAGACAACTCTTTACCATGAAGTTGCTTCGCTGTTGTTAGTGTACCCTTGGCCGCCAAAGGCTCACGATAAAATGCCGCCTGTTGATGAGGGTTTTCGCCATAACGCAAATCCTGAATTTTTTCATAGGTTACAGTGTAACGCTCAGGCAGAGGATCACCTGTCACATTCGACAAGTAATCGGAAATCAAAGCGTCGTATGACGCCGTATGACGGAACACTTTTGCAGCCAAACGCTTACGAGTATTTAGCTCCGTGTCGCCATCCTTACGTATTTCCTCCAGTACAGTGCTATAGTCATCCGCATCGACCACTACACTGACAAAAGCATGGTTTTTTGCCGCAGAACGAAGCATTGTTGGTCCGCCGATGTCAATATTTTCAATCGCGTCTTCATAGGTTACACCGGGTTTGGCGATCGTTTCCGCAAAAGGATACAGGTTCACAACGACCAGATCGATATAATCCAATCCAAGCTCCTTCATCTGGCGCTGATGCTCTTCATTATCCCGAACAGCCAGCAAACCGCTGTGTACTGCAGGGTGGAGTGTTTTAACACGTCCATCCATAATTTCTGGAAATCCCGTTACCTCTGAAATACCGATGACAGGAATGCCCTCCTTCGACAGCAAGCTGCTCGTTCCCCCTGTCGAAACGATCTCCACACCCAATTTGGACAACTCGCGACAAAACTCCACGATTCCCCGTTTATCTGATACGCTGACGAGCGCTCTTTTAATACTCACCCTGTCTCCTCCTTTAGCTCTTTCAGAATTTTGCAAATTTCTCTTCTATCAATTTATTTCCCGAGAAATATCGGAAAATGCCTGTACAGTATCCTTGTTATGACAATGATATGACAAATTACAGTTATCTTTAGAGAAGTGAGCTCACCTTGCGGCCATTCAATTGGATTTTGCCTTGAGCCAGTCTACCAACTACCTCTGGATATAGCTGACGTTCCACGGATTGAATGGCTGCGGATAAGGATTCCGCTGTATCATGATCGTGAACTTCTACGACACGTTGGGCAATAATCGCACCAGTGTCCATCCCGCCGTCCACAAAATGGACGGTGACTCCACTTACCTTGACTCCATAGGCCAATGCCTGTCCAACAGCATCTTTCCCTGGAAATGCCGGAAGCAGTGACGGATGAATATTGATGATTTTCCCAGCGTAGGCATCAACCATGACACTGGATAGCAAACGCATATAGCCTGCTAACACGATGAGGTCAATCGATTTCTGCTCCAGCAAAGCCACCAATTCACGCTCATAGTCTTCTCGGGCAGGATATTCCTTAGGGCGAAAAGTATGACAAGCAATTCCAGCTTTCTGTGCTCTAGCTACAGCCGGAGCCGCAGGCTTGTCACAGATAAGTAGTTCTACCGAGGCGCCGCCCAGTTCACCCCGTGCGGCCGCATCCACCAAAGCCTGAAAGTTCGTCCCTTCGCCTGATGCAAAAACAGCAATCCGGTAATTGCCCATTATACCTCGGCTCCCGTAAAGGTCACGATCGAGCTGCCTTCCGTTACTTTTCCGATCACATACGCAGCTTCACCCTGTTCCTTCAGAACTTCCAATGCAGTCTGTGCGTGCTCTGCCTCAACAACGATCACCATTCCAATCCCCATATTGAAGGTAGTGAACATGTCTTTGTTAGAGATTTCGCCCTTTTCCTGCATGAGCTGGAAGATCGGCAGAATTGGCCATGTGCCGTATTGTATATCTACATTGACGTGATCCGGTAATACTCTAGGGATATTTTCAATAAAACCGCCACCCGTGATATGCGCCATGCCTTTAACTTTTACCTTGTCCAGCAACGCCAGCACAGATTTCACATAAATTTTCGTAGGCTCCAGCAGTACATCACCCAGCTTGCCGTTCAAGCCTTCAATTTCATCATGCAAATCATAGCCTTGCTGTTCCAATAACAGCTTGCGAACCAGTGAAAAGCCATTACTGTGAACACCGCTGGAAGCCAGCCCGATTACGGTATCTCCAGGAGCAATAGAACTACCGTTAATGATTTTGCTCTTATCTACAATCCCTACGGTGAATCCAGCAATATCATATTCGCCCTCACTGTACATCCCCGGCATTTCTGCGGTTTCGCCGCCGACCAACGCACACCCTGACTGATGGCAGCCCTCTGCGATTCCAGCGACTATAGCTTCAATCTTCTCGGGCACAACCTTGTCACAAGCAAGGTAATCTAGAAAAAAGAGAGGTTCTGCACCTCCGACGACAATATCGTTTACGCACATCGCAACTGCATCAATGCCAATGGTGTCATGACGATCCATTGCAAAGGCAAGCTTCAGCTTCGTGCCGACACCATCGGTACCGGAAACGAGTACAGGCTCTTCATACTTATCTTTATTCAGGCCGAACAACGCACCGAATCCGCCCAAGTCCGTGAGCACTTCCGGACGGAAGGTACGTTTTACGTGCTTTTTCATCCGTTCTACTGCTTCATTACCAGCAGCGATATCTACCCCTGCGTTTTTGTATGCTTCGGACATTCATGAACACTCCTTCAAATGATTGACCCTCCTAAGTCCTCCCTAGCAGGGAGGATTCCATGGGGATGCTCCCCCTGGACCCCTCAAGAGTCGGTCAGATGCGTAGGATTGGGTGCTGCTTGGTGGTGGTTCGTAATGAGCGTCGCGTGTTTTCCATTGTGAATTGCGGGTCTTCCGCAATTCACAATGACACGCTTTGATGCGTGGCCGCCTTTGGTAGTGACGGCGGCGGGGGCACGTCCCGGACTGTTTGCTTCGCAAAGGCGGGGACGTGCCGGGCCAAAGAAGTGAGCAGCGCCAACGGGCGGCTTACTTCTTTGGCCCTTGAGGCAGGCAGCTTCCGCCCTGCCTGCTGCCTGAGCCTCGCTTCGCTGGCTAACAGGCGGCTTTACAAGCCGCCTGTTAAAAACTCATGGCATGAAATAGTTATGCCATGAGTTTTTAACGGCCTTACCTAACCTCTTCCCGGTGGGAACAGAAGAGGTACAGGCACTACTGCAAAATGCTGCACACCTGAGGAACGCAGCGGGTGGAAGGATTCTGGAGAAGCGAAAGCGTTCGCCTTTGCTGCTGGATTCTAACCCTGTAAGGGGTTATTCCACTCCAAGAATCCAGCGGCAACAGCGATCGTAAGAACCTTACACACGCGGAGTGGTCCCCTCAGAACCGCCATCCCATGCCTCCATGCACCTCTGTACCTCTTTTGTTCCCTATATTAACAACTACACCCGAACTTTTCTTCGCCTTTAAAATCTACCTGTGTCGGATAATCATTATCGAAACAAGCCAGGCACAAACCGCCCTTGTAATCCTGTTCGTTATGTCCGCCTACCGCGGCAATCAATCCCTCGGCGCTCATAAAATAGAGCGAATCGGCGTTAATCTCTTGCCGAATTTCCTCCACGGTTTTGGACGAAGCGATCAGTTCCCGACGGTCCGGCGTGTCGATACCGTAGAAGCACGGGTTTTTGAAAGGCGGTGAGGTAATTCGTACATGTACTTCCAACGCGCCCGCATCCCGCAGCATATTTACGATTCGACGAGATGTGGTGCCCCGAACGATAGAGTCGTCGATCATAATGACCCGTTTACCTTCAACAACACGGCGTACAGCGCTCAGCTTCATTTTCACACCCTGCTCGCGCAGCTCTTGACTCGGTTGAATAAAGGTACGTCCAGTGTATTTATTTTTAATCATGCCCAGCTCATAGGGAATACCTGTTTGCTCTGCATAACCAATTGCAGCCGATATGCTGGAATCCGGTACACCGGTAACCAAATCTGCATCGACAAAAGCCTCTAGCGCCATCTGGCTGCCCATTCGTTTGCGTGCTGCATGAAGATTAGAACCATTCAAGTCACTGTCAGGACGAGCAAAATAAATATACTCCATCGCACACAGCGCTTTACGCTGCTTATCTTCCGTATAACGGTCTTCGTGCAGTCCGTTTTTATCCAGAACTAGCAGTTCACCTGGCTCGATATCGCGCAACAGTTCTGCACCAATGGTTTCCAAGGCACAAGACTCGGATGCAAACAAATAAGCATCGCCCAATCTGCCCATCGTCAATGGACGCAAGCCATTGGGATCAGAAGCCACAAGCAGCTTGTCATTGGTCATAATAAGGAAAGCAAACCCACCGACAATACGCTTTAATGCATCCTTGGCAGCCTCCACTAAATCCTTGGACGACCGAGCGATCAAATGTGCTACTACTTCGGTATCGCTGGTTGTTTGAAAAATAGACCCACCCTGCTCCAGTTCATGCCGAATTTGCAAAGCATTTACGATATTTCCGTTCGTCGCTACCGCCAAATCACCATCACGATACTTGAACACCAAAGGCTGTGCATTCGTCAGCTTACTGTCTCCACTTGTCGAATAGCGCACATGTCCTATGGCAATATCGCCTGTCAACGAAGCCATTAAGTCTTTATTAAATACTTCTTTGACAAGTCCCATTCCACGATGATAATGGAATTCGTCTCCACTGCTCACACAGATCCCTGCACTTTCTTCACCACGATGCTGAAGCGCGTGCAAGCCGTAATAGGCTAGGGAAGCGGCATCGGAGTGTCTGTACACCCCGAATACGCCGCATTCCTCTTTTAATTTATCAAACAGCCCCTCTTTACCCGAGCCTTCATTATAATAATCTCCAGTCCACAACGTCCGTGCTGTTATTTCATCAGACATGGAATGACATCCTCCCAGATTTGCTTCAAACTGGCGACTGCCTCGTTCAAAGCGGGTTGTCCGTTCACCTCAACTGTCAATTGTGATCCTTCAACTTTTCCCAATACGGTAACTGGTACTTCCAGTCCACGCAGATGTGCTTCCAGCGCAGACGCTTTATCCGGTGATGCAGATAACAAAATGCGGGATTGACTTTCGCTGAATAAAGCATGGTCAGGGCGCAAAGACGTTTCTACGTTAACCTGCGCTCCCAATCCGCCGCTAATTCCAGATTCGGCAAGTGCTACAGCCAAACCGCCCTCTGCCAGATCATGTGCGGATTGTACCCATCCGGCCTGAATCGCTCCTAGTACCGCAGTCAGCAGTTTTTTCTCTACATTCAAATCGAGCTCAGGCGGACGTCCCTCGGATACACCGTGCACGATAGCCTGGAACTCACTGCCTCCTAGCTCAGCCTTCGTCTCTCCCACTAGGAAAATGACATCGCCTTCGGCTTTGAAGCCTTGTGTCGTAATATGATCTGTATCATGTACCAGACCGACCATTCCGACTACAGGCGTCGGATAGATCGAACCTTTGGCATTTTCGTTGTACAAGCTAACGTTGCCCCCGATAACAGGTGTATCCAGTACACGGCAAGCTTCTGCCATACCATCTACGGCTTTTTCCATTTGCCAGAAAATATCCGGTTTTTCAGGGTTACCAAAGTTCAGATTGTCCGTAATCGCTAAAGGCTCTCCGCCGGAGCATACAATGTTTCGAGCTGCTTCGCTGACTGCAATCCGTCCACCTACCTCAGGGTCCAGATATACATAACGTCCGTTACAGTCCGTAGTCATTGCAAGTCCCTTGCGGGTGCCACGTACGGTCACTACAGCTGCATCCGAACCCGGACGAACGGCCGTACTGGTGCGAACCATGTAATCATATTGCTCGTATACCCATTTCTTGCTAGCTACACTTGGTGAAGATAGCACCTTTTTCAGCGCGCCGTTCAAGTCTGTTACTTCTGCATACCGAAGTGTGTCAATCGCAGCATTTTGCTCATAATAAGCAGGGACTTCGGAAGGTTTGTCATAGATCGGACACTCGTCAACCAGCGCCGTCACTGGCATATCACCCACCACTTCACCGTGATGGAACAAACGCAAACGACCGTCATCCGTCACTTTACCGACCTTGGCACAAATGACGCCCCAACGCTCGAAAATTTCAAGCGCCTGTGCTTCATCCTTAGGCTCAACAACGAACAACATACGCTCCTGTGATTCTGACAGCATCATTTCATAAGGTGTCATGCCCTCTTCACGCTGCGGTACCTGATCCAGGTACAGCTCAAGCCCGTTGCCCGCCTTGCTTGCCATTTCAGCACTGGAGCAGGTAAGTCCCGCTGCGCCCATATCCTGAATACCCAGTACAATACCGCTGTCGATCAGTTCCAGACATGATTCCATAACCAGCTTTTCCATGAATGGGTCGCCTACTTGAACCGCAGTCCGATTCGCTTCGGATTCCTCTGTCAGCTCAACGGATGCGAAAGTTGCTCCATGAATCCCGTCACGTCCTGTTGGTGGGCCTACGTAGAACACCGGGTTACCAACCCCTTTTGCCACACCACGTTGGATTTTATCATGGTCAATCAGTCCAACACACATTGCATTAACCAGCGGATTGCCTTCGTAGCTTTCGTCAAATACAACCTCTCCACCCACGGTCGGAATACCGATACAGTTCCCGTAGCCCGCAATACCCGATACCACATGCTCGAACAAATATTTCACACGGTCGCTCTCCAGCTTGCCAAAACGCAGCGAGTTCAAAACGGCAACAGGTCTTGCGCCCATGGAAAAAATATCACGGATGATGCCGCCTACCCCAGTTGCTGCCCCTTGGAAAGGCTCTACAGCGGATGGATGGTTATGACTTTCGATTTTAAATACAACCGCTTGGTTGTCTCCAATATCAACAATCCCTGCTCCTTCACCGGGTCCCATCAGAACTCGCGGTCCGCTCGTCGGGAAACGTCTCAGCAACGGCTTGGAGTTTTTGTAAGCACAATGCTCTGACCACATAACACTGAACACGCCAATCTCCGTATAATTCGGCTGACGCCCCATGAATTCGCAGATCAGCGCATATTCACTGTCCGACACACCCATCTGCTGATACAGTTTATGTTCGGCAATCTGCTCTGCCGTCGGTTCCTTAGCGGACACTTGCTGCGCCATGACGATCCCTCCAAGCATTCAAAATAGATGTAAACATACGTTTGCCGTCATCCGTTCCAAGCAATGCGTCCACTGCGCGTTCCGGGTGGGGCATCATGCCCAGCACGTTACCTTGTTCATTACAAATCCCTGCAATATCCGTCATGGAACCATTGGGATTATCTTTATACGTAAATACGATCTGATTGTTCGCCTGCAAACGAGCCAGCGTCTCATCATCACAGTAATAGTTGCCTTCACCATGTGCGATCGGAATAATGATCTCTTCACCAGCAGCATAATCTCTTGTAAAAGGCGTTTGGTTATTCGCAACCTGCAACACCGTATCACGGCAAAGGAATTTCATCGACAGATTACGGCGCAAAGCTCCTGGCAACAGCCCGGCTTCGGTCAAAATTTGAAAACCGTTGCAAATCCCCAAAATATATTTGCCCTCGGCAGCCGCTTTGGCTACTTCCTTCATCACCGGAGCAAACCTGGAAATCGCACCACACCGCAGATAATCCCCGTAGGAGAAGCCTCCCGGAACAAGAATACAATCGTAAGGTGACAGATCCGTTGCCGTATGCCAAACATAATCGACAGGTTCACCGACCGTGTCCTCTATCGCCTTATAGCAGTCAATATCACAGTTGGAGCCCGGAAAAACCAGAACTGCAAATTTCATGGAATCAGCCCTCCAGTTCGTAGCGGTAGTCTTCAATGACCGTGTTGGCCAACAGCTTTTCACACATCTCGATGACGCGTTTCTCTGCACTCTCGCGGTCTGTTGTATCCAGATTCAGTTCCATATACTTACCAATTCTGACGCTGTCCACTTCTCCGAAACCCATAGAATGCAGTGCGCCTTGCACCGCGACCCCCTGCGGGTCCAAAACGCTTTGCTTTATCGTGACATAGACTGTTGCTTTCATCATGTTCCTTCAGTTCCTCCTCCGAATGAGTGAATCCTATTGGTTGAATTATGATTACTATTTACTGTGCCGTCAGACGCCGCCAAATATCCGTATATCTTGCAGTTGTTTCTTCTACGACCTCAGCAGGCAACGGATCGGGCTTGCTATTCTTGTCCCAACCGGAGGATGCCAAATAGCTTCGTACCGGCTCCTTGTCCATGCTGTCAATCTCAACATCTAGTTCATACTTTTCCTGCGCCCAAAAACGGGATGAATCCGGGGTGAAAATTTCATCAATCAAAATCACTTTGCCATCAACAAGACCAAACTCAAACTTGCAATCCGCTAAAATGATTCCTCGCTTTTCGCAGAAAGCACGCGCAAATTCGTACAATGCCAAGCTTTTTTCCTCAAGTTCACCTGTTAGCTGGGCCCCGACCAGTTCCTTCATTTGATGAAGGGAAATGTCCTCGTCGTGACCGACGTCGTTTTTGGCAGCCGGTGTAAATAAAGGCTTGGGAAAGCGTTCATTCTTACGTAGCCCCTTAGGCAATGGAATACCGTTTACCTCACCGGTCTGTTCATATTGACGCCAGCCGCCTCCGGTAATATATCCGCGCACCACACACTCGATGTCGATGCGTTCAGCCTTCAGCGTGACCATGATCCGATCCTTTAGCAGCTCTTTATTCTGTTCGTCGATGACATGTCCGAGCTTGTCTATATCGGTATGCACGACATGGTTTTCCAGCAGATCTTTCGTCTGCTCAAACCAGAAAGCACTGAGCTTATTCAATACATTTCCTTTTTCCGGCACGGGCGGCTCCAGCACATAATCAAAAGCTGAAATCCGGTCCGTTACGACAATCAGAAAATGTTCTCCGAGATCATACAACTCACGCACTTTGCCTTTGTACAAAAGCGGCGCATGAATCAGACCTTCGGCGGTAGACAATGACATTTCATTACACCTCTTTCAAAAGAGTATGGCCCCTCCTAAATCGAACCTTTGCCCCTCCTAAATCCTCCCCTCAGGGAGGACCCCCAGGGCTGCTGCCCTCGGGACTCCCGCAAGGGTTGGCTAATGGGCAAGGTGAGGGCGTGTATTTTGTAGCTATGGTGAAGTGAGCGCGTTTCGCTGGATGAAGGCTTGTTCGCACAAGCCCTCATCCAGCAACACTTTTACGTTGGTGCGAACGGCTGGCTCAAGGCTTCGCTTCTTGAGCCTGTGCGTGCTCGTGAGGACTGCGGGCTGTTTGCTGCGCAAATTCGGCAGCCCTCACGAGCAAGTGGTCTGTGATAGAAAAGCAGTGGAACACGCTTTTCCATCGCTCTTGGGAAGGTGCGGCATCTTATGTGCCGCATCTTCCCTAGTTCTGCTCCCATACGTGGTTGGTGCTGGAAGCAGCGGAGCGGACGGAATCGTTCTGGAGAAGCGTTAGCGCTTGCCTTTGCCCCTGGATTCCAACCTTTGCAGATTTTCCAGGAAACCAGGGGCAACAGCAATCGTAAGAATGATCCGTTCGCGCAGCGGCCTCTCCAAGCGCCAACCTTCCCTCTACTCCCCTAATCCCAGCTTTTTAAAGATCGTATCCACGTTCTTCAAATGCCAAGCCGGGTTGAACGCATCCTCGATTTCATCCGGACTGAGCACGGCAGTAATTTCCGGAGTCGCCTCGACGATTTCGCGGAACTGGCGTTGCTCTTCCCATGCCTGCATCGCACGCGGTTGTACGGTATCGTAAGCTTTTTCACGACTAAAGCCCTTGTCGATCAGCTTCGTCATAATGCGGCCGGAGAATGGTACACCATACGTACGCGCCATATTGCGCTTCATATTTTCAGGGAAGACCGTCAGATTTTTCACGATATTGCCAAAACGGTTCAGCATATAGTTCAACAGCATCGTTGCATCTGGCAGAATGATACGTTCTACAGAAGAATGCGAAATGTCGCGTTCATGCCACAACGTTACGTTCTCATACGCCGATACCATATGCCCACGAATCACACGTGCCAGACCGGAGATGTTTTCACTTCCGATCGGATTGCGTTTATGTGGCATCGCGGAAGATCCTTTTTGACCTTTGGCAAAAGCTTCTTCCACCTCACGGAATTCACTCTTTTGCAATGCACGGACTTCTGTAGCAAACTTGTCCAACGATGTGGCGATCAACGCCAACGTGGCCATGTATTCAGCATGACGGTCGCGCTGGAGCGTTTGTGTAGAAATCGGGGCAGGCTTGGTGCCGAGCTTGCGGCATACGAATTCTTCCACAGCCGGGTCGATGTTGGCGTATGTTCCGACCGCACCGGACATTTTACCGTATTGTACTTGGTCAGCAGCATAGCGGAAACGTTCCAGATTGCGCTTCATTTCCTCGTACCACAGGCCCATTTTCAGTCCAAATGTGGTCGGCTCAGCATGCACTCCATGTGTACGTCCCATCATCGGTGTGTGCTTGTAAGCCAATGCTTTTTCCTTCAAAATTTCAATAAAATTCAGAATATCTCGTTCCAGAATTTCATTCGCCTGCTTTAACAGATAGCCCAGAGCCGTATCAACCACGTCTGTAGAGGTTAGGCCATAATGTACCCATTTGCGCTCGTCGCCAAGACTTTCGGATACCGTGCGGGTAAAAGCAATGACATCATGTCTTGTCTCCTGCTCAATCTCATAGATCCGTTCAATATCAAAGCTTGCATTTTTACGCAGAGCCACGGTATCTTCTTTTGGGATAACCCCTAACTCAGCCCATGCTTCACAGGCACACAGTTCTACTTCCAGCCAAGCTTTAAATTTATTTTCTTCCGTCCAAATCGCTCTCATTTCCGGTCTGCTATAGCGTTCGATCATGGCTATTTATTCCCCCAAATATTGGTTTGATCAATCCATTCCAGCGCTTGTTCCGTATCCTGGCACAACAGATTAATATGTCCCATCTTTCGGCCTGGCTTGGCTTCACTTTTTCCATACAAATGCAGCTTTGGTACAACACTCAATCCTTCAGCTTCAGCATCTGATTGTCCGAATCTTCGAATTACGTCCTCCAAATGCTCACCTAGTACATTGACCATCACCACCGGAGTCAGCAGCTTCGTGTTGCCCAGTGGCAAACCACAAATCGCACGTATATGTTGCTCAAATTGCGAGGTGGCGCAACCCTCCATCGTGTAATGGCCGGAGTTATGGGGTCGTGGTGCCAACTCATTAACGTATAATTGTCCGTCTTCGGTGACAAACATCTCCACAGCTAGCAGTCCCACCGCATCCAATGACTCCGCCACAGCCAGCGCCAATTTGCGTGCTTCCTCCTGGACAGCTTCAGGTACGCGTGCGGGTACAATCGACGTGTGCAAAATGTTGTTCACGTGGATGTTTTCCGCAGGCGGAAAGGCTTTGGCTTCACCGTTCGTGCTGCGAGCTACAATCACCGAGATTTCGCAGCGAAAACGGATGAACTGTTCCAACACCAGTTCCGCACCGCTTCCAGCCAGTTGCTCGTAGGCATTCGTGGCTTCCTCCGATTGGCGAATGACCACTTGGCCCTTGCCATCATAACCTCCGACTGCTGTTTTGAGCACACACGGCACACCCAGTTCGGCTACCGATTGAACCATATCAGTAGGACTGCTAATTTCACGATATGGAGCGACAGGAACACCAGCTGCTTCAATAGAACGTTTTTCCCGCAGACGATGCTGTGTCGTGTACAAAAGACTGCTGCCCTGCGGTACACTGGATTCCTGTTCCAAAAGCGCGGCTACACCCGCATCCACATTTTCAAACTCATACGTGATCACGTCACACCGTTCAGCCAGTTCTCTGGCCGCGTGCTCATCATCATAGGCAGCACGGATTTGTTCTGACACCTGTCCACACGGACTATCCGGTGCAGGGTCCAGTGTCACGAAGCGATAGCCTAGGTTTGTTCCTGCTAGTACAAGCATTCTGCCTAATTGTCCGCCTCCCAAAATTCCAATCACTGTGCCAGGAGGGCGAATACGGCCTGCGGATTCACATGCTTCATTCATAGCGAGTCACTGCCTTCCAGTACCTCGTCACGGATACGGTCGCGTCTTGCCACAACCCGCTGACTTATCTTTTCGTCAAAAGCACCTAATATTTGTGCAGCCAGCAACCCTGCGTTGGTAGAGCCTGCCTTACCGATTGCCACAGTGGCGACTGGAATACCACCCGGCATCTGCACAATGGAGAGCAGGGAGTCCAGACCATTCAGAGCCTTCGACTGGACAGGCACACCAATCACTGGCAAGGAGGTCTTCGCAGCTACCATTCCCGGCAGATGTGCAGCCCCACCCGCTCCAGCAATAATGACCTTTAGTCCGCGCCCGGCGGCCTCTTCTGCATAACGAAACATTAAATCCGGTGTACGATGGGCTGATACTACTTTTTTCTCATATCCGATTTCAAGCTCGTCCAGCACAGCACATGCATGTTGCATGGTGTCCCAGTCTGATGTGCTGCCCATAATGACAGCGACCTGCACTGACATGTCCTTCACTCCCTGTTTATCAATAAGCGCCAAAAATCCGGCACTCGAAAATAACGTTATTTTCAAGACACCGGACTACGAAAAAACAAACGACAGAGCCTCTTAAAGGCATGCCAAAAGCAAGCCTGTTCCACCGCATCCAATGCGGCTTCAGCCGTATGTCTCCCGTAGTCCGGAAATTTAAGGTTTCCAGGTAGAAACTTCCGGGCCATATCCCCGGCATTATACGAGTCAGGATTGTGCTTACTCCATACCCAACGATATACTTTCCCAGCATAATCGTGATGGATTTCGGCTCCAACATGTGTACCTAATTAAATTGTACCTAAAGTTCATTTTTTATCGACAATACACTTCATAGTTTAACAATTCCCTACACCCTGTGTCAACTTGAAAACGAACATTGTCATAATGATACAATTTAATGTTCGTGTTTAACAAAAACCAAGCCCTTTATATGCATACCTCAGGACTATTGTATTACATTTAGCTATCACTCTACCTACACTGGTAACGGCCAGCAATACATCTTTCCAACAAAAATAAAAAGCCGGCACTTCCTGTACAGGTAGTGATCCGACTTTTGCTTTTTTACTTCGTTATTTTACGACCAGCACGGGGATACGTGCATGCTGCACCACATTGTGACTTACGCTACCTAATACAAATTCACGAATACCACCCAATCCGCGACTGCCAATCACAATCACATCGAAGCCATTCTCATTGGCATAATCCAAAATCACTTCGGCCGGCGAGCCTTGAATCAGCTCTACCTTGGCGTCTACACCTTGCTCAGCAAGCCGCTTTTTAACTTCATCCGTAGTTTGCTCAGCCAAATCATAATACTCTTTATTCACCGAAGCTGGAATTGGAGCCAAACCTTCGCCCATAAAAATCCGCGGGAAATCGAATGCTGTCACTACCTCAAGCTTCGAGGAGGGTGATGCCTTCACCAATTCAGCCGCCTTCAATAAAGCTTTGTTGGAAGCATCCGAACCGTCATAAGCAAGCAATACTTTTGAAAATAGCATAATACGCACCTCTTCCGAATTCAGTTTGTTAAATCAAAGCCTGAAATTATGTATTCCTGTGGTTGTTCACTTCATACATCATGTAATGGCTGAGAATAGCCTTCTCAATCATCATTAAACTTCCCTATGAGAAGCTAAACTCCCAGCCTTAGCGTAAAAAATACCCATAGAGCAATGCGTTAATGAATAGCAACGCAGGAATACCTAATCTGAAGGTCATATGCCGTGTTTTATGGCGTTTGCGGTACATCGCAATGAGTACACCCAATGCGCCCCCGATCAGGGCCAGCAAAAACAACGTCCGTTCAGGTACACGATCACGGTGTTTACGTGCTCTCTTTTTATCTTCCGACATTACCAGATAGCCTACTGCATTAATGAACAGTAGCCATACCAACAAGCCTGTCTGCAATGTCTCTCCTCCTTTTGCACACCGTACCAGTTTCAGGTATTAGGACTTATATAGGGCTCTCTTCTTCATTATAACCTCACCCCTTTTATAGAAACAACGCCTTCTCTGACTGGGAAAACGTTTTTGCGGAAATAGTAACGGTGTATGAGGGCAATTCCCGAGTGCATTTATTTTGTCTTAAAGGAGGAACTACGATGGAAAGCACCCATGAATACGTTGAAAAGCTACGAGAAAATGCAAAAAAGGCAGAACGTAACCGTAAACAAGGAAAAGGAACTCCCAGCGCTAGCTTGCCAACAAAACAGCATAGCAAAAACCCCTGATCATGGAATCTGTATTCAACTGTAGAACCATGTAAATACCGTAAAACATCAACTTCACCTTGTCACTCTCATTAAATAAAATTAAAGGTACACTCAGTTGTTCACCTTTTATCAAAAGCAACAAGCAGACTCTTTATGAGATTTCTGCTTGTTGTTTTCTTTTATAAATATTTTCCATTTAGCTGCATTCAAAGCGATTACATATATAAAAAACGAGTTTTAAAGTTATATTTTCTAACATATATATTGACTAAAAGCGATTTTTCACTCTATAATGCGTGATATTAACGTAATTCGACAAAATATTTGTCAGTTAATCTATCATCAATACTTTGAGTTTTTAGATTGGAGAGGAGCTTTATATGACTAACATGAAAAAAATGACAATGATTCCCCTGTTGGCCAGCTTTATTCTCGGAAGTACCTTATGGAGTGGTGGATTTACTGCTAACGCTGCGGCAGCAGCTACAACCAGCACAACGGTATCTACTTCTAACACTACAACTTCAGACAAATCTGAAAATCCACAAACTAATCATTTACCCAATATTAAAATACTAGCCACAGGAGGAACCATTGCAGGGTCATCTTCCGTCAACACGGATACAACTGGCTACAAAGCAGGCGCATTAGGTGTTGAAACCTTAATCAATGCCGTTCCTGAGATGAAAAGTATTGCAAATGTCAGTGGTGAGCAAGTGGTTAACGTGGGTAGCCCCGATGTTAATAATGAAATCCTCTTAAAACTTGCCAAACGCACCAACGAGCTGCTTGCCAGAGACGATGTAGACGGTATTGTCATTACTCATGGTACAGATACATTGGAAGAAACGGCATACTTCCTTAACCTTGTCGTTAAGAGCGATAAGCCTGTAGTTGTTGTTGGCTCTATGCGCCCAGCTACTGCCATCAGTGCCGATGGTCCATTCAACCTTTATAATGCTGTAAAAGTTGCCGGAGCTTCGGCCTCCAAAGGCCAAGGTGTACTCGTATTGCTGAACGATCGCATCGGTGCAGCAAGATACATCACAAAAACGAACACAACTGCAGTCGATACGTTCAAGTCTGTGGAGCAGGGCTACCTTGGAGCTGTAGTGGGCGATCAAGTATACTACTACAACAAATCCACTCATAAGCATACGACTTCTTCTGTATTCGACGTCTCTAATCTCACCCAGCTGCCGCAAGTAGATATTCTATACGAGTATCAAAACAACGGTCGCTACCTGTATGATGCTGCCGTAGCAGCTGGCGCCAAGGGCATAGTGGTCGCTGGTTCCGGTAATGGTTCCTTATCCAAGACCTCCTCAGAAGGCGCAGAGGCCGCAGGCAAAAAAGGAGTTATTATTGCCCGCTCTAGCCGCGTAGGAAGTGGAGTTGTGTCCCCATCGACAAAAGACGCAGCATCGAACTTTGTGTCCACCGATTCGCTCAATCCGCAAAAAGCACGGATTCTGCTCATGCTCGCTTTGACCCAGACGCACGATGTGAACCAAATTCAATCTTTCTTTAATGAATACTAAGCGCAGTCATCCCAAATCATACAAATACAACATCCTTATTATGAAAAAGAAGCAGCAGTTACGGTTGATCGCCGTACTGCTGCTTCTTTTATGCAAGACAATGTCTGAGCACCCATAACGATTACATCTGGTATCCAAACGTCTTGGTCGTATACGGCCAATTGTTTCCCTTATATACAGGCATCAAGACTGCTGTTTGGGAATCCCATTCAAGCTTGGAGGATATTTAGCTTGCTTCTCTGGATGAGCAGCAATTTCTTCCTCCAGTATACTTGATTTATTTTGCTGATTATTGATTTTAAGCGGCTTATGTTTGGGCATAAGTACTCACCTCCTCGGTTTACCATGCCAAGGAGAAAGCCTTTTTATACCCATCATATGCCCGTTAATTGTGTAGCTTGAAGCACGCTCTGGCAATCTTTATTCGCCCTGCTTTTGCTCCATTGCTGCTTTTAGCAAATCACCCAAGCTGGAGCCAAAAGATTCCTTCTTTTCAAACTGTTTTACCAGCTTTTGTTGTTCCCGCTTGTTTACCCGTTGCTTGTCCTTATCCAGCGTCTCCGTAATGCCACAGGATAAGCATCTTACATACAAACCTGCCTTGCCCTCTTTCATTTCCATTTTCTTATGACACTGCGGACAACGTCGATTGGACAAGCGTTTTTCGCCTGAACGACGGTAACCGCAATCCGCACTTGGACATACAAGAAACTTCCCTTTCTTACCTTTTTTATCCAACAACTTTGTACCACAATCCGGACAATGGCTATTTGTTATGTTATGTGGCTTGTACTCCGCGCTGCTATTTTTCACAGTAGAAACCAATTCTTTCGCCATAGCACGGATAGAATTCAAAAATGGCTCAGGTTGTCCTTGACCACGGGCGATCCGTTCTAACTCCGCTTCCCATTGTGCCGTCAATTCGGGCGTTCGCAGCTGTGGAGCCGCCAGCTCGATCAGTTGCTTGCCTTTGCCAGTTGGATGCATCACGTTCCCCTGGCGCTCTATCGTATCCGAGCTGACGAGTTTCTCGATCAGATCTGCACGGGTGGCTGGAGTACCCAGGCCATGCTTTTCCATCTGAGCCAGCAGGGCTGCTTCTGTATAGCGCTTCGGTGGCATCGTTCTTCCAGCACGTACAATACAACGCTGCAATTGGACGGAGTCTCCTTTTCTCATTTCAGGCAAAATAACGCCCCGTCCATTACTTTCACGATCATCTGTCTCTTCCTCGTCCAATTCATAATGACTTTCGTCATACACAGCACGCCAACCGCTATCTTTTATGGTTGTACCTTTTACCTGAAATGTTTCCTGCCCCACCATGACCGATACAGCTACAGCATCATAACGTGCAGGTGGGTAGAACAGACTGATAAAACGGCGTGCAATCAGATCATACAGCTTACGCTCCTCTGGGCTTAACTGATTAAGCAATAACGTCTGCTCAGTAGGAATAATCGCATGGTGATCTGTGACTTTACTGTCATCTACAACTCGTTTTGTGATTGGCAATTTGTTACGCAATAGCGGACGTGCTAAAGAAGCATACGGACCCACGGCTACGCTACTGAGCCTTTCCTTAAGGGAATCCACCATATCGGAGGTAAGATAACGACTGTCTGTACGTGGATAAGTCACCAGCTTATGCTGCTCATATAGACGCTGAAGAACATTAGACGTCTGCTTGGCCGAGAAGCCGTAGCGCTGGTTAGCATCTCTTTGCAGCTCAGTTAGGTCATACGCGAGCGGGTGAGGCTCGCTTTTTTCACTTTTTTTAACACTCACAACTGTACCTTTGGCCCCCTCAAGCCTGCGGCGCAAAGTCTCTGCCTGAGTACGGTCAAACATACGTGAATCCCCATTTTCTGCACGCCATGTTGCCTGAAAATGACCAAAATCCGCCGTCAACGTATCATATTCTTGAGAACGAAACTGGGTGATCTCTTTCTCACGTTCCATAATCATCCCCAGTGTCGGTGTCTGTACTCTTCCAGCCGAAAGCTGGGCGTTATAACGAACCGTTAACGCGCGGGTTACATTGAGACCAATCATCCAGTCTGCTTCAGCCCTACAGCGAGCCGATTCATATAAACGATCAAACTGCTGGCCAGGCAATAATTTCGCGAAACCTGCCTTAATTGCCTTATCCGTCTGCGAGGAAATCCATAAACGCCGGAAAGGCTTTCTCCAGTTTGCCATTTGTATAATCCAACGCGCCAACAATTCTCCTTCACGAGCAGCATCTGTTGCCACGATAAGTTCTCCAATGTCCTGTCGTTTCATCAGCTGCTGTACAGCTTTGAACTGATGATTGCTCTCCCGCAATACCTTTAACTTGGAGTTCTTCGGAAGAATGGGCAAGTCCTCCAAGTTCCAATTCGCATACTTAGAATCGTAATCCTCAGGCTCTGCTAATCCGACCAAATGACCCAAAGCCCATGTCACTACATACTTAGGTCCTTCTATATAACTTTTATGCTTCTCACGGCTGCCCATCACACGTGCAATCTCTCTGGCCACGGATGGTTTTTCTGCCAATACCAATACCTTCATGTTACGCTCCTTTCTCTCATAATGTTAATTATACCATCCTGCCATCTTACGATAAATCTAATGCCAACCAACGTCTCTTTATTAACACGATCTTTACACACTATTACTATTGCTCATGCATTAGTTAGCAGCTTACAAATCAGGCACACTCCATTTTAATAACAGACCCGCATACGTCAGGCCTCCCCCGAATCCATATAACACCACATGTTGTCCATATCTTAAACGCCCATCATCCAATCCACACTGTAAAGCCAACGGAATGGACGCCGCCGAAGTGTTGCCATAAAACTCTACACTCGTCAGCGTCTTTTCTAAAGGTACTGCACTCTTTTCACATATGGACTCAATCATTCTCAGATTAGCGCTATGAGGTACAAACCAGTCAAGATCCTCTTTCCCCATATTTGCCTTATCCATTAATCGCTCGATTCCTGCTGGGACAGAACGTACAGCCCATTTATAAACCTCACGTCCATTTTGAGCGATAAAACCATTATCTTGCAGCTTCTCTCCATCCAAATAGTTAGATAATCCTGCGCGATAAAGATGTGCTCCTCCTTGCCCAAAGGTTCCTATATCTGAAGTCAAAAACGACCCTTCATCCTCGTCATATTCAACAAGTGCAACCCCTGCTCCATCTCCAAAAAGAACACATGTCGTCCGGTCCGTATAATCTGTAATTTTGGATAATGTTTCGGCTCCAATCACTAGAACCTTGCGATGTAGACCACCCGTAATCAGACCATTTGCCAAATGAAGTCCATAGGCAAAGCCTGCGCATGCAGCACTAACATCCATTGACCCTGTATTGGGAATATTAAAATAAGCCTGAATACGGGAAGCCGTACTTGGAAAATAGTAATCAGGTGTACTCGTCGCTACAATGATCATGTCAACATCGTCCACATTTACGTTATAAAGGTTAACCATACGTTTAATAGCTTGTATACATAAATCAGATACATACTGATCTTCGGCCGCGATTCGTCGTTCCCGCATACCCGTTCGTTGTACAATCCACTCGTCACTAGTCTCCACAAGCTTCTCCAAGTCGGCGTTCGTCAAAATCCGTTCAGGTACATAAGTGCCAAGGGCCGTTAACTTTGCTTTTGAATTCAACAATCCGATCACTCTCCTTTATAATCCTTATTCATATTATAACATCAGATACTAATACCTGGTACTAATTTTCTTTAAAAAATGTCTATCTATTTACTAGCTAATATCCACAGATTCAGTCGAACTTATAACTAACTTAAACTAATTAAAAATTCTACTGATATTTAACACAAAAAAGGACCATGATCTCAAAAAGATCATGGTCCTTTTTACTCGTTGCTTGGCAACGTCCTACTCTCCCAGGACCCTGCGGTCCAAGTACCATCGGCGCTGGAGGGCTTAACGGTCGTGTTCGGGATGGGTACGTGTGGAACCCCTCCGCTATCGCCACCAAACATGAATTTGCCTCGCAAATTCTTTTTCAGGAATCAGCATCGCCAAATGCTGTGTGTTCGCTTGCCTCATATAAGCTACTCGAACTTATACGATGCAATGCTTACACCCTGAAAACTGGATCCGAAACTTCATTGCGTCTTATTTTTAGGATAAGCCCTCGACCGATTAGTATTGGTCAGCTCCATGCATTACTGCACTTCCACCCCCAACCTATCTACCTCGTCGTCTTCAAGGGGTCTTACTAATTGGGAAATCTCATCTTGAGGGGGGCTTCACGCTTAGATGCTTTCAGCGCTTATCCCTTCCGTACATAGCTACCCAGCGGTGCTCCTGGCGGAACAACTGGTACACCAGCGGTACGTCCATCCCGGTCCTCTCGTACTAAGGACAGCTCCTCTCAAATTTCCTACGCCCACGACAGATAGGGACCGAACTGTCTCACGACGTTCTGAACCCAGCTCGCGTACCGCTTTAATGGGCGAACAGCCCAACCCTTGGGACCTACTTCAGCCCCAGGATGCGATGAGCCGACATCGAGGTGCCAAACCTCCCCGTCGATGTGGACTCTTGGGGGAGATAAGCCTGTTATCCCCAGGGTAGCTTTTATCCGTTGAGCGATGGCCCTTCCATGCGGTACCACCGGATCACTAAGCCCGACTTTCGTCCCTGCTCGACTTGTAGGTCTCGCAGTCAAGCTCCCTTCTGCCTTTGCACTCTTCGAATGATTTCCAACCATTCTGAGGGAACCTTGGGGCGCCTCCGTTACTCTTTAGGAGGCGACCGCCCCAGTCAAACTGCCCACCTGACACTGTCCTCGTACCGGATCACGGTACCAAGTTAGAACCTAGATACGATCAGGGTGGTATCCCAAGGATGCCTCCCCTCAAGCTGGCGCTCAAGGTTCAACGGCTCCCACCTATCCTGTACAGATCGTACCCAAATTCAATATCAAGCTGCAGTAAAGCTCCATGGGGTCTTTCCGTCTTGTCGCGGGTAACCTGCATCTTCACAGGTATTAAAATTTCACCGGATCTCTCGTTGAGACAGCGCCCAAGTCGTTACGCCATTCGTGCGGGTCAGAATTTACCTGACAAGGAAT
>NZ_CM129820.1:737500-927500 GCF_053006485.1 Paenibacillus sp. JJ1683 | reverse complement strand
TATCAAACAAACCAATATGCAAAGCTGCCTTCAGGTCTAGCTGACCTACTGCCAAATTGCTGAAATTTGGAATCCAGTGGCCTGTTGTCAAGCTACTCAGATTCGTTACACCCATCGGAATACCGATTAATGTAGTAGCTACGATTCCAATCAGCAATGCGCCTTTGACCCGAACGACCATCAACGCTGCGATAATGAGCAACCCGATTAGCGCCAGCAGCGCATCCTTTTGATGTACCAGGCTACCTAGAACCAAATTAAAAGCATGACCCGGAACCGGTTGACCAACATCTGTCCCTGGAACAATACTCACCATAACCAGATTACAAAGCTTGAAGCCAACAATTGTGATAAACAAGCCGATACCAACTGTAATAGCGGTTTTTAAATTTTCCGGAACTGCAACAAGCAGCATCTGTCTAACCCGGGTAACAGTTAAAATCAGAAAGACGATACCGGATATAAATACAGCGCCAAGTGCCGCTTGCCAAGTAATCATCCCATTAGAACTCAAGACTACAGTCATAAAATAAGCATTCAAGCCCATCCCTGGTGCCATACCGATCGGCACATTTACAAACAAGCCCATCAGAATGGTTACTAAACCTGCACCTACTGCTGTCGCAAAGAAAACAGCTTCACTAGGCATCCCCGCTCCAGTTGGTCCCAAAAAGGTATTGTTGACCACCAGGATATAAGCCATGGTCATAAAAGTAGTGATCCCCGCAATAATCTCGGTGCGGACGTTCGTGCCATGTTCCTTTAATTTAAAGAAACGCTCCATGAGTCGTAATTCCTCCTACGCAAAGCATACTCGTATTGTTGTCGTTCAATTGCTGTAATATTCGCCTTCATATACGCTATATTACATCCGTTATTTTAGGCTCTCGCCTACGGCTTGTCAACAGAAAAAACGAATGTTACAAATTGAACACATATGTATTGTTCGGAAAATAGATAACCCGCAAGCTATTATACAGCTGGCGGGTTATTATTTAGGATAATCAGATATTTTTATACTTATCAAAGGCATCCGCTGTATCTGGTATATTTTCCAGATAAACGATCTTCCCTTCTGTATCCAGTCGGGCTTTGTCCACTCCAGTAAGTGTATAAACTTCGCCTGTTACTTTTTTACCGCACACTGCCCATTTAGTTTGATAGGTATCAGCTTCTTCGGAAACAAGCTTCCACCCCTCATACATATGCTTGATTTCGAGCGTCCCCTCGAAGAACATGTTCAAAAAGCTTTTCCAACTGTTCATCCCTTGTTTTCGATTACCATTCAATACAAACTCAATCTTCTCGGAAAAAAGGCTGATTAATCGTTCTCTGCTCGTCTCATCATCTTTTGCTAAATCATAGTAGTGAAAATAGTCTTCTAAAATCTTCATCGAGTGGCCTCCAAAATCATTTTGTCCTCGCACATTTTTACATATTCTTCACATTGCTAGACATACGCTGTAGTGCATCTGTTAAAGCCACAATTTCCTCGTCTTGAAAATTGTAGAGAAGTTGTTCCTGAAAGGCTTGTCTCTGCTCTGTCAAAACTTGCAGCTCTTGAATCCCTAATTCGGTTAAACGTATATAAGTTACACGCTTATCCTGCTCTTTTTTACTGCGTAAAATCAGACCTTCCTCTTCCAGCCTTTTTAGATGCCGGGTCACTGCTGCACCATCCAGAACGAGCAGATGTTGAAGCTCCAGCTGACTTAATTCCTGACGATGGTCAATATGATACAAAATTTCGACCTTGGTAAAGCTGGTTTTTAACTGTGCTTCAAAAGCGTTATTCATTTCTTTACACAAAAGATGCATGCGATAAAATAACTGGCTTTTTTCAGAGCAATGTTCGATGACTATCTCTCCTCCTTCTGATACTTGACCCATCAATTGATATATCAAGTATTATACACCCTCACTATAAATAAACAAGCCATGAGACAAGTCTACATATCACAAAAAAGTTGGGGCTATGGCTTTTCTCCATCACGCAAGTCATATCCAAACGTAATGCTATCGCCCAGAAATACAGCATGGCTACCTTGGTATTTGCCTTGATTAATTGGCATTCGATGTCTCTCCTATTCTATTAGATCATATTATTGATTTCGATAAATTTATGTTCAATTGCTGTCATTTTGTGATTGGGACGAGATATTAAATATGTATCCATATAGCCAAAAACCGGAGGAACGGGTAGATAGGATGCTACTTTAAATTGCCGGGCCAGCTTTTTGGACATAAGGGTAATTCCCATTCCCATTAGAGCGAATTCCACCATCGTATCAAATATTCCAACCTCGACAACCTCGCTATGGGTCAATTGCATGTCCTGATACATCTTCTCTAAATGCGTGAGGTACAGGCAGCTATCCGACAATATGATAATAGAAGCTCCTTGTAGTACTTGCTGGAGATCCGAACCTTCGTGTATACCTTTCCCCACCAGCACCAGCTCTTCACGGCATATTTTTTGATAATGAATATATGGGTTGGTAGGATATCCTGTAACAAAAGCAATATCAAGCTCTCCGTCGAGGATGAATTGTTCCATTTCCGTGGTGGTTCCCGTTTTTAATGTCACCGAAACCTGCGGATACATCTCATATACCTTCGTTAGCGCCCTTGTTGTTTCGCCTGCTACAATGGACTGCATCGTGCCGACGCGCAGTTTTTCCTCCTGGGGTCTCATTTTCATCTCCGTGTCTTGCCATAGCAGCAAAATTTGCTTGTACTGAGCGTATAAAATTTCGCCTGCGGGTGTCAGTTCCATACCACGAGGCTTTCTGTAAAATAACGCTGTGCCATAATAGGTCTCCAGCTTCTTTATTTTTGCCGTCATATTCGATTGCAGATGATTCAGCTTCTGGGCAGCTTCTGTTAGACTTCTAAGCTCTGCCACCGAAACGAATGCCTGCATATTTTGAATATCCACCGCTTTACCTCCCATCAAATAAAATGATATCTACATCATTAACAAGCATTATTCTTTATGAGTTAAGTGTATTATATTGGGCTTAAGCGTTATTTTCTACTCACATTTTAAAATTAGGAGGGATGGCACATGGTTAAACAGAAGATTCGTGCAGGTATCATAGGAGGTTCGATGAATAACAAATGGGCCAGCCAAACGCATATTCCTGCTTTGCTCAAGCACCCGAGCTTGGATATCACGGCCATCGGCACTTCCCGTATGGAGAGTGCACGAAAAAGTGCAGAGGACGTAGGGGCAACATTAGCTTTTGACGATGCCAAAAAGCTCGCAGCTTCCGAGGATGTGGACATGGTCGTGGTGAGCGTAAAAGTTCCCCATCATTATGAGGCGGTGATGGCGGCTATTCAAGAGGGAAAGCATATTTTTTGTGAGTGGCCTCTGGGGGCCAACACTGCGGAAGCTACTGAAATGGCTAAGGCGGCGGAACTGGCGGGCATCCATCATACCGTCGGCTTGCAGGCACGTCAGGATTTTGAGGTGCAAATGATGAAAAAGCTGGTGGAAGACGGGACAATTGGTGAAATAGTATCCTGTCATATGCAAGTAGCTACTCCCGGCAAAGGAGGACGAACAAATCAGGATACGTCTTATCTGCTGAATAGAGCCAGTGGTGCCAACCTACTGACCATTAACGGAGGGCATTCCTTGGATGCGCTACAATACATCGTTGGCGAATTCCGCGAGCTATCGGCCATCACATCCTCCCGTTATAATGAAGCCATTATTCATGAAACGGGTGAAGTCATTTCCAAGGATACTGCCGATCAAATTCTGATTCACGGACTAATGGAAAATGGAGCACCGACATCCGTTCACATTCAAGGTGGAGTGAATTCTAAGTTTGAGCTAGAGATTCAGGGGAAAAAGGGCATTTTGCGTTTGTCACAGAATCCTTCGCTTGGGCATATTCAATTTGGGAATCTGACGCTTGAAAAACTGATATATGATCCAAGTAGTGAGCAGAGTCATGCGCCTAACGGTGTTTTTGAAACAATCAGTATAGCTCATGAACCTGATAGTACCCTAGATTTCCCAAAAGAAGGGGTAACCCTGAATGTAGCCAAAGCTCATCATGTATTTGCCAGGGATATTTTGACGGACACCCGTCTCGCCCCCGATTTCAACCATGCCTTAAAACTACATCAGTTACTGGACCGCATCGAGGAATCGGCTGCAACCGGGAAAAAGATCGTATGGTAAGTTAGAATTAAAAAAAAGAACCTTCAATACCAAGATAGATGTGGATTGAAGGTTCTTCATCTTTATCATAATAGCCGTTAAAATCCTACTCCCCCGCAGACAACGGATTACCAAAATTATAGTAGATAAACAATTCCATCATCCAACTCGATCTCGATGCGTCCAATCAAACGCTGCTGCACGTCTCGGAGAACTTCCTCGTCATTAATTTGCAACTCTGTAAAACGCCTGACTTCTTCCTTGAATTTCTGCACGATTCATTGGCTTCACCCCGACTCAGAATCGCCTCCAAGATGGCCGCTCTTGCCTTCAAAGCATGTTGTTCATCCTTTAAAGCGGTATTGCTTATCTCATCTGAAACGTATCATCATCGATCATTTTACGAGTCATGGCGCGAACCAATTCTAACTGCTCTTGTTGAAGCTGCTGTGTTTTCTTGCAGGAAACATATTTGCACATCATTCAAGAGTTAGAAAATCAAGATAACGATAAAATCGTACGGCATTTATCCGCACTTATATAAACATCCTTTGCAAATACGCCGCCTTAAGCTGCCCTAGCTGCTCGAGCTTGATAGCTTGGGCGGTTATTTGCTCGTCGATTATACGGAAGAAATCACTAATCGCGGCTTGCTCATTGCTGCAAGGCACTGTTACGTATATTTCTTTCAGCAGGGGAAACTTTAAGTTCCATGTATCTGAAGTCAATCCTTGTGAGAATGATTGAAATATTTCAATCATTCTAGTCAGTTTGAACATATACGAAATAAACAACGAATCAACTCCCTCGTTGGGAATAATAACCGTATACGCGGGGCTTAAAATACCGGCGTAATTCGAGATACCGCTTGCACCTTGCCACATTCGCATGGAGTTATACGCAATATCCCCTACCTCTACTTTTTTATAATTGGACTTATCTTCGCTCGAATTATCTTTTCGTTCTAATTCGCTTGCCTTTATTACGCCAGAATTTATTGTAACAGAAATCAATTCGCCTTCGGAACTTCGTTCATTACGCTCTTTAAATAATTCTCCCAGCTTCCGTTCCTGCCACTCCCCGCTAAACCCCGCGAACCGCACTCGCGGCTCTCTCTCCCCAGCCTGTGGAAACATCTGTTGCAAATAACCTTTTTTCAATTCACGCAGCCCGTCCAGCTTACGCTTATGCAGAGTGATAATATTGTTGAAGGTATGGAAGAAGTCTGAGATTCTCTCCTGTTCTAGTAGAGAAGGTAATTTACATGTTATGTCAATAAACGAATCCCAGTATAGCCTCTTCCGAAAGTCAGTAACTCCTTGCGATAGATTGTCCATTTGAATGATAGGTTCATCTCGACGCAAATAAAAGTCCATAAACAGGGGATAAACATGAGAATTTGAGATAGCTGTTATATAAGCGGGACTTACCATGCCGTCCGACTTGACGACTCCAATAGCGCCTTGCCACGCTCTCATCATGTTAATGACAAGATCACCAGCATAAACACGTTTATATAATGACTTGTCATCACTTCTACGAACTTCTTTTCCCAGCATATGACCATCTAATTCTTCGTCAGATACTCCATGATGGATAGATACAGAAAGAATAGGCAAAGAATCTATCCCTCGTTCTTTTCTTTCTTTGTATATCTCCCCCAACCTTCGCTGCTCCCAAGCGTTAGTGAAGCCATTAAATCGGATTTCAGGTACTAAGTTCTGATTGTTTTCTGTCATAATCTCCACCACCTCACACAAAAATCCGCTTTGTAGCTTCAATTAGCTCTTTCGTTTCGTCAGTCACAGCAAGCTCATCAAGCAGGGTTAAGAAATCTGTTTCTTTTTGTTTTATTTGCAAATTTAAGTCCGACATTTCACGCCCAAGCGCTACAATGTCGATTTGTTCTTCTTCCTCGGAGGTATCTACATAGCGAGAAATGTTGAGATTGTAGTCATTCGCCACGATCTCATCAAAATTTGCTAAATGTGCGTATTTCACAATGTTTTCACGCTTTTTATAGGTATCCACAATTTTCAGAATATCTCGCTGACGTAAGGTGTTTTGATTCTTCTGTTTTTCATATTCATTAGAAGCATCAATGAAAAGCACATCACGACTTGCACGGTTTTTCTTCAAGATAAGTACAACCGTTGGTATGCTTGTTCCATAGAAAATGTTAACGGGCAAGCCAATTACAGCTTCTATTGCGCCCATTTCAAGAAGCACCTTGCGAATGACACCCTCGGCAGCACCACGGAACAGAACACCATGCGGCAGTACAATTCCCATCGTACCACTGTCTTTTAGGTGGTAATAGCCATGTAGCAAGAACGCAAAGTCGGCTTTAGATTTTGGTGCGAGTTTTCCATAGCGTTCAAAACGTGGGTCACTTAAAAACTTATCGGAAGCACTCCAATTCGCAGAATATGGAGGATTCATAACAACAGCGTTAAAAAGGAAAGGCTCGTCTGTCGGCCAGTCTGCATCTAAAGTATCACCATTATTGAGCCGCATTTGCTCACGGTCAACGTTGTGTAGAATCAGGTTCATTCGAGCAAGGTTGTAAGTGGTGGTGTTTAGCTCCTGTCCGTGAAAATAAACCTTTTCGGGATTGCTTAGAAACTGGCGGATATTCAACATCAGCGAACCCGAACCCATAGCAGGGTCGTAAATATGGAATGGTGCTAGTTCCTCTTGCCCGATACTAACAATCTCTGAAATGATTTTTGAAACAGCTTGCGGGGTATAGAACTCTCCGGCTTTCTTGCCTGCTCCTGCGGCAAATTGGGCGATAAGGTATTCATAAGCATCGCCAATAACGTCACCTTCATGCCCAAACAAGTCTATCTCATCTAAAGTTTTTATAACTTCCATAATGGTTGTGCTTTTTTGCTGTGCGTGTGATCCGAGCTTCGTAGAGTTTAAGTCAACATCATCGAACAAGCTGGTAAAACTTTCGCCTTGACGAGAAAGCTCGATAAAGGCAGTCTGCAAGTCATCAATTTGAAATTCATATTTTGATGCTTTATTGCGGAGCATGTAAAACAGATATTGCGGCTCTATAAAATATCCGAGTTTGCGGCGCATGGTGTTCTTTAGCTCTTCGGCATCATCATTATACCAATCAGTAAGCTCGGCAAATTGGATATCACGGGATGGGTATTCTTCGGGCTTTCCGTTTGCTTCTTCGTACACGGCGCGTAGCTCCAAATCGGAAAGATACTTATAGAAAACTAGACCGAGCAAATAGTTTTTGTATTCACTCGCATCCATTTTCCCTCTAAGAATATCGGCGCTTGCCCATAATTGTTGATCTAAACGGCTCATATATTTACTTCCTTCCTGTAGACACGATTATTTAAGAGTTGATTACTGGCACAAGCACTAATTTGTACTTGGATTATTCGTAGACCAGTTAAATTTTTGTACCGCGATTTTTAACTCTTCTTTCTTGTTTACATTATCTAATATGCTGGTGACTAATGTATACAATGCTCCAAAGTATTCAAGCGCATCTTCCTCGCTTCCATCACCATGTATTATTTCGCTAAGCTGGCTGAAGAGCTTATATCCATTTTCAGAGAAAGACACTGGGATAATCGAGTGCTCCTTATCCACCTCTTGCAGTATGTCATAAAAAGAGCGTCTCTTCCCATTCTCCTTATTAAGTTGAATGTTATTGGCATTTGCAATACTATAAGTTATGGATTCGTATACCTTTCTTAGATATATAACAGCGCCCGCTCCCAGTTCATCCCGGTATGCTCGTCTTGCTTTTTCTAGCCATTCGCTAAATTCGCCGTATTTCTCAGATTGTAATTTCACACAGTCAGTTAATTTTTCTCTAAAATGCAATATGCGTACTTTAGGTGACTGATACCGAATATCCTCTTCGGCTTCGACTAAAAACCAAGTATGGACAACTGAACCACAATTGCATTGCAAAATGCAATCAATGCTAATTACTTGTTTATTTACAATAATTCCTCGAAGTCCTTGCTCTTTATCAGAGTTAAAAGTGCGTAAGTCCTCACATTCTGTGCAGTAGTAGTTCAAAGATACTTGTCCAGCCTCTAAAATTATATGTTGCCCAATTAGCAGGGAGGTATCATCCTCATTTTCATCACTATATTCATAGTCTTCCCTTTCTTCTGGAAACCAGAACGTGTCAACTTGTTGGTAATCCTCAGCTGGTGGTTTTCTCAATAACTTACTCAAGTCCATATAATTCCCACCTTAACATTCATCTCTTAGAGGTACTAATTTTTCATCTAACACAGTTTTCCAATAATGCTCTATAACGAGAAGACGCTTTCTGTATTTTTCGTTAAACATAGCTTCAAAATCTTCTTTGCTTAACCCTGATGCTTCGCTTATTACATTGATGAAAGGCACAACCCCGCTATTCGGGCGATATTCGTTAAAGCTGGTTTGCAGGTTAGCGACAGGCACTTTCAATATTTCAGCAGTATTCTGTAGTATATAATCAATCTCATCAGCGAAATAAGCCGTACAATCCTTTGTCGGTCGATTGTTGTCAATGACGTCTAAGATGGCATTATATATTGCCTGAACGGATGCGGGCTTTGTATTAATCTCTTTCATAATTTTTTCACGCAAATCATATTTATCTGTTTTGTCCGAAGACTTCTGATATCTGTTCAGAAGCTGATTTATGTAGAAGCTATCAATGCGTTCCTCATGCACAGCCCTTTGTTCGCTCGTAAATTCGATGTCTTGGAGCAAGTTTTCCATCTCATCCACAGTTTGATCCTCTAACTCGGCTCGAATTTCAGCTTTTAGATTTTCACAATGTCCCTTTTCTTCGGGAAGAACCTTCACAATATGTTCAAATTCCTCAAAATCTTCTTGATAATTCTCATAGCTTTTCATGGCTCTTTGGATTTTTTCAAGTTTTTGATAGGCTCTTACTTGTGCAATCTTGTTTTTTATATTATTTGGGTCGTCTTCCAGATCGTCTTTTGCTTGTTGAAGTTCCTCATGTGCCGTTAAAAATGCGGCTTTCACCTCAGCATATTCTTGTGGCACTAAGGCTTCCCAATTTTGCTGTTGGTTCGTAAAAAGTCGAATGGCATCCTCTACATTTTTTCGCATAGTAGCAGGTTTTCGGAACGATACCACGATGCCATGCTCTTTGCCAGGTGCAATACGATTTGTGCGTGAAAATGCCTGTAGCAGCTTTTGATATTTCAGTTCTCGGTCAACATACAAAGTCTGTATCGTAGGCGCGTCAAATCCTGTCAGCAGACGGTCAACTACAACAACCATATCAAGCCATTTTCCGTCCTTTTGATATTGGGCGTCTTTTCGTGCTAAACGGCTATTAATATTTTTGTTAAACTGATCGGTATCTGTGTAATTCGTACCAAAAACAGTGTTGTATTCCTGCATAATGGCATTGACTTCTGCTTGCGCTTCGTTCATCTCACCTTGAGTTTCGCTAGTGGAATAAGTGATTGTCACTCTCGGAAAATCAGGGTCACGAAGCGTGTGGCGTTCATCTAACTCTCGCCCATTTAACAAAATTCCACTACTTCTCATTTCTTGTAGCTTGTGATAAATACGCTTAGCTTGAGCGATAGAGTGTGTTGTTAAAACAGCACTCATAGTCGGGTATCCGTTTATCACCTTGAAACGCTCTATCACGGATTGGCGCTTGAATATTTTTTTAAGCATCGCTTCAATATAATCATCACGCTCAAATAACTCTCTGTCTTGCAGTTCCTCTTTTTCAATTTCTGTCATGTCGGCAAGTTTTTTGATAGGATCAAGCTTCGGGTATTTTTCTTTTACCGTTCTATACAAAAATTCTGCTTTGCTATCCTCATCCAATAGGCAATGG
This sequence comes from Paenibacillus sp. JJ1683, assembly GCF_053006485.1. NCBI lineage: Bacteria > Bacillati > Bacillota > Bacilli > Caryophanales > Paenibacillaceae > Paenibacillus > Paenibacillus sp. JJ1683. The sequence goes on along the minus strand of NZ_CM129820.1, from coordinate 917,457 downwards.
TACTCCACTTGGAAGTTCAAAACGGAGTTATCGTCCATAGCATTTTTCGTTGTGTAGGCATGGAGTAAGTTTCCATACTGTTGTTGTGTTGTTCTTGCGAATGTTCCGTTTTCTTGTTTTTGGTTTTCCTCAAAAATTGGCGTGCCAGTTAAGCCGAACCATGTTGAGTTAGGCAGGAGCTTTTTAATTTCTTTCATCTGCTCATCGCTGACTGCACGATGGCACTCATCCACCACAAAAACAATATGTTCGCTTTTCAGCTTCTCGAATTTATTGTTTTCCGTTTCTTTAGCACCTCTGACAGCCGCACTCAATTTTTGAATGGTTGTGACGATAATGGTGTTGTTATTTTTATTGCTTAATAGGCTATTGCTAAGTTGACGTTGATTATCAACGCCGACAATAAGCGCATTATCTTTAACATTGCCCGATGCCAACCCTGTGTGGAACTCAGATGCAAATTTACTAAACTCATCTTTGGTTTGGCTGTCTAAATCTGTTCTATCAACAACCATAACGGTGCGGTCTACGCCGATGGATATCTGTGCTAAAAGTTTGGTTGCCACAAAACTTGTTATTGTTTTCCCTGAGCCGGTGGCGTGCCAAACAAAACCTCCCTCATGCTTCGCCGCTTGACCGATAATCTTTTGAATAGCGTGGACTTGGTACGGTCTTAGAACCATTAAAAACTTTTGGCTTTTCTGATCGTCCACCAAAATAGTGAATTTGCTAATCAATTCGTGGGCAGAAGGGATACTCAAAACCTGCCTTGTGAAATCGTAAAGATTTTCGATAGGCTCATTATCCGACGTTCTCCAGTTGAACAGGAATTTCTTTGCCGCTTCAAAGGCTTTAGAAGTGTTGGCTCCAGGACGTGCAAAGTATTTTGTAGATACTTTGTTACTAACTACAAAAATTTGGGTGGTCGCAAAAATGCCATCAAAAAATCCAGCTTCTGCATACCGTTGTATCTGCTCGAACGCTTGCATATAACCATCTTTGGCAGATTCAGCTTTTAATTCAACATGAATAATCGGCAAGCCATTTATCAATAGGGTTACATCGCCACGCATATCAGTAGTTGTATCTGGCTTAATTTGGTTTACAACTTCATAGCTTGAAATGCCGCCAGCAACATCCTTATTGCTGAATAGCACAAGCGACACCCTACCACGTTTCACATCTTCTCGCTCAACATGAATGGCGGCAACACCATTTTCGCCTCGTAGCCATTGAGAAGCGTTAAAAGGAGTAGCTGTCAGTCTCATAAATTCAACTTTTAACTGTTCGAACTCTTTGTCTGTAAGCGGCACACCGTCCAGTCGCGCCAAGTTAATACGATTGATATGTCTTCGCAAATTATCCCACAGAGCAGCTTCGGTCTTTATATCATCACGATATGTCCATTGGTTTTCCCGTTGAGTTAAGATTTCAATGAAACTCTTTTCTGTTTGGGCTTCGTGGTTCATTTGCATAATCCTCCGTAATTAAGATTTTTCCTGAATTCTTCACCGGCAACAAGATTATCAAATAAGGAATAATAGTGTTATGCTCTATCACTATCCCCTCTTTTTTTGTAAATATGGAATGTTATCCACGATTAGAGAGTTGGCTTATCAAAACTTTTAATATGCGGTAAACCAAGTTCCCTGACTATTCATCTTGAAAACCTTTTTGTTCACCATCCTTTGAAAACAGTTGACAAGGAACCGCCCACTTTTATTTTTTCTTATATCCCCACGTGGCTCGATATCAATGTTTCGAGAGTGCAAAAACGTATGTATGTCCTAGGCTACTTAAGGCTAGATGAAAGCCACCAAGCCCAGCAAACAGATCTATTAATATCATATTGTAATTCCCCCGTATCTAAGAAAGTCTCGCTTCTGACCAAATATATTGGGAGTAATTAAATTAAGACATAAGATCTCTATTATACGACTAGTGTACTACAATGAGAGCTCGATGTGGATATTTCGTTATGGAAAATGCATATATGGGATTTGATGCCGAGAAAAAGAGGTAGTGCATCTTGCACTCCCCCTTCAGATTTACTCATTATCGAACTCACATCGATAAGTTAAGCGAACTTGCCACATCTCGTTTACGAACCATCAATATGACCGACGCCACATGTGTCGCGACTAGATTCGACTTGTATTTTTGTCATCTGTATACGATACTTCAGTAGATCCTTCTCCTGCAATCACATGTCTCCAATCTGTCTACATTTTCAGCCATAATCAGAACCACCCGTCCAATGAACTGCACCTTCAATAGTTAGATAATGTCTATCTTTAAGGGATCACTTCAATAGCAGGTGGTTTTATGTTTCGCGCTTTTCACGCACTCAACCGGCTAAAGCCTAGATAAAAACTCCCACCGACAATCATTCGGTGAGAGTTTTTGGCGACAATCTTGGAGACAATTCAAAAGAATTTTGGTCTCGGAAAGTCATATGAGTTTTACCTAAACGGCATAAAATCAACGGTTTTCAGTGTACGGAGTGTCGATTGATTATTCCCACTCGATTGTTGCTGGTGGTTTGGAAGTTACGTCGTACACGATACGATTGACGTTGTCCACTTCGTTGACAATACGAACGGAGATTTTCTCCAACACGTCCCAAGGGATACGTGCCCAGTCGGCGGTCATACCGTCGATCGACGTTACTGCGCGAATACCTACAGTGTAGGAATACGTACGGGCATCGCCCATAACGCCAACACTCTTCATATTCGGCAGAGCGGTGAAGTATTGCCAAATCTCCCGATCCAGACCCGCTTTGGCAATCTCCTCGCGCAAAATAAAGTCAGAATCACGGACAATCTTGAGCTTGTCCTCTGTCACTTCGCCCAATACACGGATGGCAAGACCCGGACCTGGGAATGGCTGACGCCATACAATTTCGGCCGGAAGTCCACATTCTTCACCGACTTTACGCACTTCATCCTTGAACAAAGCATTCAGTGGCTCGATCAGTTTGAACTTCATGTCTTCCGGTAAACCGCCCACGTTATGGTGCGATTTGATGGTTTGCGCCGTTGCTGTTCCGCTCTCTACAATATCTGTGTACAACGTGCCTTGTGCCAGGAAGTCAAAATCATCGAATTTAGCGGATTCTTCTTCAAAGACGTAAATAAACTCGTTACCGATGATTTTACGTTTTTGTTCTGGATCATCCACTCCTGCCAGTTTGGACAGGAAACGCTCACGTGCATCAATTTTGACAACTTTCATATCAAATTTACCAACGAACGTCTCCATTACACTTTCGGCTTCACCTTTGCGCAGCAGTCCGTGATCAATGAACATACATGTCAGTTGGTCGCCGATCGCTCTGTGAATAAGCATGGCTACGACGGAAGAATCCACGCCGCCACTTAAAGCGCACAGTACTTTCTTGTCGCCTACTTGCTGGCGGATTTCACGGATTTGCTCTTCAATGAACGATTCCATGGTCCAGTTGCCTTCACAACCACACACTTCATACAGGAAGTTGCTAATCATCTCATTACCTTGAACAGAATGACGCACCTCTGGATGGAATTGTACCGCATACAGATTCCGCTCCAGGTTACTCATCGCAGCAATCGGAGCACTCTCTGTTCCCGCATCCAGTGTAAAGCCAGTTGGCAGATCTGTAACGTGATCGCCATGGCTCATCCATACCGTTTGACGAGAATCCAGCCCTTTAGTCAAACGGGCATCCTCATTGAATTGCACGTCTGCTTTGCCATATTCACGCTTGCCCGCACGTTCTACCTTACCGTCCAGTTGATGAGCCATCAACTGCATACCATAACAAATACCAAAGATAGGGATGCCAAGATCATAAATTGCCCGATCCACCTGAGGAGCATTGTCTGTATATACGCTGGAAGGTCCGCCTGAGAAAACAATCCCTTTCGGCGCCAGCTCTCTCAGCTTCTCCGCAGGCGTATTGTATGGAAGGAGCTCGCTATATACGCCGAGATCCCGAATTCTTCTTGCAATTAACTGGTTGTATTGTCCTCCAAAATCGAGAACTACAACGATTTCATTAGGCTTATTCATTACCGTGCCTCCCTCAATTGTTCGTTTCATTATACGCAACGATAAAACAACACGTCAAGAAATCAACCATAGTTGAGTGGTCATGAAAAGATTGATAAAATAAATTGATTCTAAATTACTTAATCTGCCCGTAGGAGTGTACACGATGGATGTGCTGAAATGGATTGCGCAATTGTTCGAAGAATATGGATACGGCGTCCTTTTTTTCGGCTTGCTGCTGGAGTTTATTGCCTTGCCTTTTCCCGGGGAAACCACAATGGCTTATGCGGGATATCTCTCCTATGCCGGTACTCTGGATTTCAGCAAGCTGGTGCTGTTAGCTTTTTTGGGCACAACCATCGGTATGACCATTACCTACTTTATTGGAAAATGGGCTGGACTTCCCTTTATTCAGAAATACGGCAAATGGGTTTTGTTATCGCCGGACAAGCTACAGAAAACACAAAAATGGTTTCAACGTTATGGATACTGGCTTATTTTCCTTGGATATTTCATCCCAGGTGTCAGGCATTTTACTGGCTATTTTGCTGGAATTATAGCTCTTTCTTTCCGTAAATTTGTCCTGTATGCTTACAGCGGTGCTTTATTCTGGGTCGTCCTCTTTCTAAGCATCGGCAAGCTGTTTGGCCCGCAATGGGATGCCATTTTCCATTTGGTAGAGCTGTACGCACTACGAATCGCAGCAGCGGTTGGATTCGTAATCCTGCTGTATTTTATATATCGATGGAGAAGCTTCCTGTTTGGATCGCTATACAAATCCAAAAAATCAGTAAAAACCAGCCACAAGGATGACACGGAATAGTTAAACTCCTTCAGCCGAGCCCACATTCGCGGCTCATGATTCGAGCTACCCCTGCTCCAAACATAGACATTCCGATCATACCTTGGTTCTACGTCGTCAGCATACCCAACAATGGACCCTGTAAATACAATGGGGTCTCCTGAATTAATAATGTCTCCAAATATGCGAGTAATAAGCAGACTCTCCGCAGATGACAGGACCAAAAAAGGAATCACCCACTAAACAGTAAGCACCTACGCTAAATCCCGAACCCATAAGCCGTTATATTAAAACCCAACAAAGCGATACGGAGAAACGCCCCCCCAATTCCATTAATGTTATCTGCAGCGAATAACTCCCTATACTGCCAATCTACCATTCTAATCAGTTCTAATACGACAGACTCCATAAATTAAACAAAAATATAATTAACCATTTATCACTAATCATCAGATTACTTTGCAGCCGTCAAGGCATAAATTCATATATTCAGAGCATACTAAGCCAACAAACTCCAATATCGGAGGATTTTACGTATGCCAAATCAGAATAAAAGTTGTCCACTTACTCATGTATCCTCTAACTTGAAAGATAATGTAAATCATATCGATAGCTCCTTTGGAAACAGCGGAGATGTAATCATTAAAGAGCTATTATGGATGCAAAAATGGCCAGCAGCTCTTTTTTATATCGATGGTCTGGTTAACACTCAATTGCTCCATGATTCGGTTCTCCGTTCATTGATGCGAGTAAATGAACATCATGTACCGGAGGGCGCAGAACCATTCGACTATTTGAAGAATCAAGTTTTGATTGCAGGTAACTCAGGTAGTGTGGATGAAATGGACGCCCTATTCAATCAAATGTTATCCGGCAGTATTATCATTTTGCTGGACGGATACGCAAAGGGCATATGGATTGATGCGGTCGGTTGGGAGGATCGCAGTGTTAGCGAGCCCCAATCCCAAAGTGTCGTACGGGGTCCAATGGAGGCTTTTACCGAAAATTTACGAACCAATACCGCTCTAATTCGTAGGCGAATCCGCGATCCGCGCCTGTGGATGGAAACAAGACAGATCGGGCAAGTCACCCACACCAATGTGGCCGTAATGTATGTCAAAGGCATCGCTGACGAAGGAGTTATTCAGGAACTGAGAGAACGTTTGGACCGAATTGATATTGACGGAATTCTGGAAGGGGGTTACATCGAGGAGGAAATTCAGGATGAAACCTTCACCCTGTTCCCCACCATTTATAACAGCGAGCGTCCGGATTCAGTCGCTGCCAGCCTGCTGGAGGGCCGAATTGCTATCTTGGTGGACGGGACACCCTTTGTTCTGTTGATTCCTGCACTGTTTGTGCAATTTTTCCAATCACCAGAGGATTATTACCAGCGTGCTGATATCAGCACGTTGTTGCGTTTGCTGCGTTTCTTTTCCTTTTTTATCGCTATGCTTGCGCCAGCAGTTTATATTGCGGTAACTACCTTTCATCAAGAGATGATTCCTACAAACTTATTGGTCAGTCTCGCTGCCCAAAGGGAAGGCGTACCGTTTCCGGCTTTTGTCGAGGCGATGCTCATGGAAATAACTTATGAAATTTTGCGTGAAGCAGGAGTTCGAATTCCCAAGACTGTCGGGCAGGCCGTATCCATCGTAGGTACACTGGTCATTGGACAAGCAGCCGTGGATGCAGGAGTGGTCTCGGCGGCTATGGTTATTGTTGTGTCCATTACAGCGATCTCCAGCTATGTTATTCCGGAAAACGGTCTTTCCATTGCGGTTCGTATTGCCCGCTTTGCTTTAATGATGCTAGCCGCAGCCTTCGGGCTTCTTGGAATATTGATGGGGGTAATCGTACTTTTACTGCATTTGACCAGTCTGCGATCCTTCGGAGTATCTTATATGAGCCCGTTCGGTCCCTATGTGGAAAGTGATTTGAAAGATACGCTGTTTCGCCTACCTTGGCCTCGCATGAAGACACGGCCTCAATCCATCTCTATCCAAAATACGATTCGCCAAAAAACGAAAAAAAGACGGATCGGTAATAAATCAAAAACCAGAAGGGATCAGCCATGAAGCAGACCATACATTTGTTCTTCGTCTGGGGCCTGATTGCATTACTGTTAGGTGGTTGCTGGGATCGCCAAGAATTAAATGAGCTGGGCATCGCTATTGGGATCGGTGTGGATATGGAAGGAGACCAGTATCAGGTAACCGCTCAGGTGGTCATTCCTTCTGCTGTAGCTTCCAAATCATCACCAAGTGCAGGCCCTCCAGTCGTTACTTATCAGGCCACTGCACCCACGATTCAAGAGGCCATTGAAAAAATGACGAATACAAGTCCGCGCTCCATTTATTTATCTCATATTCGTATGCTGATTTTAGGTGAGGAGTATGCGAGAAGGGGAATTGCTGATGCGATTGAAGCCATGATGCGAGAGCCTTTTACAAGAAGTGACTTTTATATTGCGATAGCCAAGAATAACAAGGCTTCTACGATGTTAAAGATCCCCACTCCAATGGAAAAATTGCCGGCAAATAAATTATTTGCTTCGTTAGATACCTTAACCAAAACCTGGGCTCCTGCTACCAAAGTAACCATGGATCAACTTCTTAGCGATCTGGTTAATCCCGACATCCAGTCCACTCTGCCCGCATTGGAAGCTGTGGGAGATATAGAATCGACCAATGAAAAAGGTATGGATGCCACCAAAAGCATATCGCCTGAAACCATATTGCGGTTTTCAGGTAATGGTGTATTCAAAAAAGACCGGTTGCTGGGATGGATCAATGACTTTGACAGTAAAGGGCTCAGTTACATCAGGGATAAAGTGGAGTCTACAACGGGGCACACCGATTGTCAGGGAGGAGGTAATATCGCCTTATTAACCTTAAGAAGCAACACCCAAAAAAAAGTGATCATTCGCGATGGAGAACCTGTTATCTCCATATCCGTTACCAACGACAGCACAGTACGAGAGGTCAACTGTAAGCATATGAAGTTAAGCAGTATGGCTGATATTAAAGAAATTGAGGCCGCAAGCAATGAAAAAATTGTTGAAATTATGAAGCATTCCGTAGAGACTGTTCGACGTGAGTTTAAGTCAGACATTTTCGGTTTTGGTCAGCTGATCCACCAGTCCAAACCTGAGCTTTGGAAACGACTAAAAGAAGAAAAAGAAAATCCATTTATGGACTTACAAATTGAATATAAGGCAAAGACTACGATCAAAAAAATTGGTTCCTTGTTTGAATCGTTCCAAAAAGAAATGAAGGAGTGAGCTTGGTGGAGGAGAAAGGGCGTATCAGCATTACAAATATAGCCGTACTCGTTTTTTTGAGTATTATCGGAGACTGTGTATTGGTGTATCCCTCCCTCATTACTAGCATATCCAAGCAGGATGCCTGGATCAGCTCATTACTTAGCATCCCTGCAGGACTGGCTGTACTACTGCTACTCCTGCGGGTACATCAGCTGTATCCTGATCTCACCTTTGTGCAGCTCTGCCAGCGAATTTTGGGTCCGTGGCTAGGCGCCCTCATCTCCATATGGTATTTGTTCCATTTAATGATGAATTCAGCGATTTATTTAAGAGAAGTCGGAGATTTTATGAACAGCCAGACCTATGTAATGACACCTCTTCCTGTTATTAATTTACTCTTCATCCTTGTGCTGATGTGGGGGATGTATATGGGATTGGAACCAATTGCGCGTACGGCTCAAATCTTATTTCCATTATGCTTGGCTTTCGCTTTGTTTTTAATACTGTGCTTGCTTCCCCAATGTGACAGTCAGCAGCTTAAGCCTATTATGGAACAAGGTATTCCTAAAATTATGGAGGGCAGCCTATTTGCGCTCTCCTACCCATTCGGTGAACTAGCTTTTTTACTGATGATTTTTCCCTATGTGAGCAAAAAACCGGGTCTAAAAAAATCTGTTTTACTATCTGGACTTACGGCCAGTATTCTGTTAAGCGTACTCCTCCTGGTTTCTCTCATGGTTCTGGGCCCTTTTGTAACCGAACATAGTGTGTATACCTCTTATACGCTATCTAAAAAGATCAACATAGGGAATTTCCTGCAGAGAATTGAATCCATGATGAGTACTGCCTGGATTATCACTACTTTTGTTAAAACCATTTTACACTTCTATGCCTTTACCTTAGGAATGACTCAACTACTGCGATTAAATAATGTTCGGACCTTTCTTGGTCCTAGCTTCATGATCCTGTTTGGTCTGATTATCGTGTCGGCGCCTAATATTACTTACTATCTGGATACGATCGTCAACGCCTGGATTTATTGGGATTTGACGGATTCTATTGTCCTTCCTTCGCTGCTGCTTATCGTATACAAGTTAAGATCGAAAGGCCGCCACAGCCTGGAACCCAGTTGATCCACACCCTTTAACGAAAGGAGCCTTCACCGTGCTAATCACCACTGTTATTATCTGTATCGGTCTAGCCATTGCTGCCAAAGATTTGCCAGGCTTGTATCGAAAACATCGCTTTAAAGATATGTTCGTGTACATCATTATGCTCGGAATAGGCACATGGCTTAGTGTCCTTGCCGCCAAGTCAGAGGTTACGCCAAGCCCGCTGGTACTGATTGAAATCATCTACAACCCTGTTAACGCTTTTGTGTCACATGTATTTGGTTTTTAGAAAGGAGACAGCCACATGTCAAAAAAAACACGTATTAGCGTTCGGCAAGTGACTGTCCTGATGTTTATGAGTTTAATCGGGGATATGCTCTTATTCTATCCGACTATGATTACACATATTGCTCATCAGGATGCCTGGATCAGCTCCATGCTGTCCATTCCGCTGGGCTTAATCATAATTTACGTGCTTATTCGTGTTCATGAGCTCTACCCGAACCTTACACTTATTGAAGCGATTCGCAAAATTTTGGGGCCCGTGTTCGGAACCGTTGTCTCCTGCTGGTATCTGTTTTATTTTTTAATGAACACCGCTCTTATTGCGAGAGAGGTAGGCGATTTTCTGACTACACAATTATTTGTACAAACCCCTCTGCGTGTTCTGCTCGCTATGGGAATAGCCTTAATGGTGCTTACTGCGCTAGCCGGAATTGAAGCTTTCGGTCGTGTTAGCGAGATGCTATTACCAGCATATATATTAATTTTCTCTGGTCTGTTCCTTGCACTCCTGCCACAAGTTCAGCTTTTCAATGTACGGCCTGTTTTGGAAAATGGATTGGCTCCTATTGCTCAAGGAATGGTTCCAGGCGCGGCAATGCCTTTTGCCGGAATGTCTATTATGCTTATGGTTTTTCCTTATGTAAACAAAAAAGCCCATTTTAAAAAGGACATATTGCTCGCTTCCCTTATAGGCGGAATCGTGATTAGCCTATTTCTGCTGCTCTCCCTGCTTGTGATTGGACCCTTTGTGACCCATTACAGTCCATACATTTCTTCTGTACTCACGACAAAAATTAATGAACTGAATTATATTACACGCGTTGAATCGCTTGTTGCTTTAACCTGGGCACTGGCTGCCTATTTCAAGGGAGTTCTTTTCTTCTACGCCTTCACTTTTGGAACACCCCAGTTGTTCCGGATTTCTAATAGTCGTCCATTCGTCATACCCGCAGGAGCGATTGTGTTTGGTATGACCATTTTGATAACCCCCAATGTGTTTTATTATGTAAGAACTCTTGTTTATCCCATGGCTGCCTGGCATTATACGAACGGCTTGATCATTCCGCTTCTTTTGTGGATTGTTTACCTCTGTCGGCAAAAGTGGAAACATCGGCAAAATACATCCAAAAATGAATAAAAAACCTTTTGAAACCGATGCTTAAAAAGCATAACCCGATTCCAAAAGGTTTTTTTAATTTATGCCATATCCTGAATGTATGCCAGCGCGGCATCAATATGTCCTTTTACCCTTAAACCACGCCATTCATGAACTAAAATGCCATTCTCATCAATAAGGAACGTAGAACGAACAATACCCATGTACTGCTTGCCGTACATCTGTTTTTGCTGCCATACACCATACGTTTCAGCCACCTGATGCTCTTCATCAGATAACAGCAGAAAAGGTAGGCCATACTTGGCAATAAACTTGTCATGCTGCTTGAGTGGATCGGGGCTTATGCCGAGAATCACGGTGTTCAAGCCTTTAAACTCCGCATGTTTATCCCGAAAATCGCAAGCCTGGGTCGAGCAGCTAGAGGTCAAATCCTTGGGATAAAAGTACAACAATACCCTACTGCCTCGATAATCCGAGAGCTTGACACTCTTTCCCTCACTCCCAGGCAATTCAAAGTCCGGTGCCGCTTGTCCAATAACGGTCAATGTCGTGGACATCTTATCATCTCCTATCTTGTAGGGGTTCTTATATCATCCGTCCTTATGAGCCAGCCCCCCGGTAACGCCGAATCCCCCAGTTCCAGGCCAGTAAGCCCAGTGTCAGAAAAACAATTCCCATCACAGGAGTTAAGAGCGCCATATGGCGCATGTCCTCTCGTTGAAGGAACAGGGAAGCCGGATATACGCCCACAAAAGCAAAAGGCAGTATCCAGGTCAGCACAACCTGAATGGCACGGTTATAGATCGTTACCGGATAACGTCCGTAACCCTGAATATTGTACATGAGCGGGATAATTCCTGTGGGCGCATCCGAAAAGAATGAAAGAGAAGTCAATATGGTGTATATACCCGTATAGATCGCCACGGCACTTAAACTCAAAACGATCAACGCTGGTATAAACCACCACTCCATAGCCAAATCCATCTGTGCGCCGCTGATCCCCATAATAATCAGACCAATCACTGAGCCAACCAGCGCGGGTGGGTCCACATTTTCAAGGAAAATCTGGAACAGATTATACGCAGGACGGGTCATTACTCGGTCGAGTTCACCTTTTACAATATAACGCTCGCTAAAGTTCCAAAGATTAACGAAACAACTAAACAGTCCGTAAGGAACCATAAAAAATCCATAAACGAACACGACCTCATTTTCACTCCAGCCACCCAAGCTGTCTGTATGCATAAATATAACTAAAATAAAAATAAGATTCGTGGCCTGAAAGAGCAGATCCGAAATGACTTCTACCCAAAAATCGGCACGATAGGTGAGCCGTGACTTCATGTAATTTTTCAAATATTCGCTAATGAGACCCAAATAGTACATCATCGGCTTACCCTCCCTGCACGAACAGACGTCTGCGCGCCAGCCGCCAAATGATGATCATCGGCACGAGCAGAACGACCAGCCAAATGATTTGGATACCCAGCACATTCCATATGCCAACGCCTTTTACACGTCCCGTAAATACAGAGCCCGGCAAATAAGTAATTGCCTGAAAAGGCATCCATTGGGAAATTGTTGCCAGCCAGCCCGGAAACAAGCTAATTGGCAAAATCAACCCTGAAAACAGGTCTACGACTACGCGCTTCATGCGCATCATGCCCTCATTATTTTCGATAAAAAAGGCCGTCAATCCCGTAATAATATTAATCTGAGTGTTGATCAGAAAGCTGAAAAACAGCATGACCAGAAAACCGATCCAGGCTACCGGATCACTAGGCAGCTTCACGGGAAACAGCAGCATCGCAATCGCCATACCTGGAATCATAAATAGGAGGAAGCGAAACATCCCCTCACCGAGTCCCTGCATAAACTTAACAAGTACATAGTTATAAGGTCGGATCATCTGAATAGCAATGCTTCCATCACGAATATCTGTCGATATTTCGCGATCCAGATTGTTAAAATAAAAGGCTCTCGCCATCCACGATACGGCTACATAGGTCGTCATCTGAGCAGCAGTAAAGCCTCCAATACTACCCGCATCGCCATAGATCGCTTTGTATGTGAAATAATACACGCCGATATTCATGGAATAAATAAGTATGCCCGAATAATAGTTCACACGATAAGCAAGCATCGTGAGAAACCGGATACGAATAAAATCGGTATATACGCTAAGCATGAACTTTGGCCTCCACTAGCGGATTGCCTTGGCGTTCTGCCGAGCCAGACTGATAGATACTGCGAACGATATCATCCGTGTTGGTTTCAATGATTTTGATATCCGTAATGTCCGTGCGGCCAACTACGCTAGCCAGCACATCCGATACATTAATATGAAGAGGAATCCACACCTTGGCAGCCAAATCGTTATCCATAGTCCACGTCAATGGCATATCGGCTGTCCATGCCTGCAATTGCTCCAGCACAGTCGTCGTACCAAATTGGAACCGTACTTCCCGACCTGTCCCCCAACGAGCCTTGAGGTCATCCAGTCCACCATCATAAATGATATTCCCATCATCCAACATAATGACGCGCGAGCACAGCGCCTCAATATCCTGTAAATCATGGGTCGTCAGCAAAATAGTAGTCCCGTGTTCCCGGTTCATGTCCTTCAAAAACTCACGAATTTCGGACTTCACCATGATATCAAGCCCAATGGTCGGCTCGTCCAGAAAAACAATCGACGGATTGTGCAGCAAAGCAGCTACCAGTTCACAACGCATCCGTTGTCCAAGACTAAGTTTGCGCACCGGGCGGCTTAGCAAATCCTGCAATTGCAGCCTTTCTACCAGCTCATCCAGCCTACGTTTGAAGTCCATAGCCGGAACCTGATATACTTTGCGCAGCAGTTGAAAAGACTCGATCACGCCGATGTCCCACCAAAGCTGGCTGCGCTGACCAAAAACAACGCCTATGTTACCTACAAACTTCTCGCGATCCTCATAAGGGACATAGCCCCCCACCTTGAGATGTCCCGATGTTGGCACGAGAATACCTGTCAACATCTTAATCGTGGTGGACTTTCCGGCCCCGTTCTCACCAATATAACCGCATATTTCCCCTTGCGGAATACGGAAGGATATATCTTTGACCGCAGCCACCTCGTTGTATTCGCGGGCGAATAAATCAAGGAAGGCACCTTTTAAGCCCTCGCGGTTTTTTTGAACCTTAAATGTTTTGCGCAGATCCTGCACATCAATTGCCAGCATGTTATACCTCTCAATCAGGATTTGTAAAATCCATAGTTAAATTGATTGTGCTCCAAAAAGAAATTATAATGTAATGAACTGAAAAGCGAAAGGGAGAGCATCCATGACAAGCAGAACCAAAAGGACGATATGGTCGGTTCTAGCCGTGGTAATCGTCGCGATTGTCGGCTTTGCCGTGTACTATTTTACATCCATTTATAATCAGCTGGATAATCTGCATAAAGAGGGTGCTAACTCCCCCTTCAAAAATGTAAAGCAGGTCGATCAGGTTCGTACACCAGAACCGCCCAAGTGGGAAGGTACCGATATGGTCAACATTTTGCTGATGGGTGTCGATGGTCGTGGCATCCAGAAAGGGGAAGTCCCCCGATCGGACAGCATGATGGTTGTATCGCTGGACCCTGTGAAGAAAAAAATGCACCTGTTCTCTATTTTGCGTGATACGTACGTGGATATTCCCGGCTACGGAAAAAATCGGATCAACACCGCCATTACCCACGGACCCAATACGGCCATGAAGACGGCTGGCGATCTATTGGGCATTCCAGTGCAATATTATGTGTATACGGATTTCCAAGGCTTTATTAAACTAGTGGACGCTGTAGGCGGCATTGATTTTGAAGTGGAAAAAGATATGCATTATACAAGTAATGCGGATAAGCATGAATACGATATTGATTTGAAAAAGGGTATGCAGCATCTGGACGGCAAGACGGCGCTTCAATATGTGCGATTCCGCCACGATGCCATGTCCGACTTCTCCCGTTCCGGACGGCAACGGGCATTTTTGGAGGCTGTAGCCCAGAAAATGCAGACCACGACTTCCATTGCTAATCTGCCAAGCATTTTAGAGCAGGTTAACCCGTACATTGATACGAATCTCAGTGTTAACGATATGTGGAAGCTGGCGAATGTGGGGTACCAAAGCAGCTTTGCAGGCAGCGAACAGGTTCCACCGATGAAGCTGCTTGGCGAAGAAAATGTGGGCGGCGCGGCAGTTCTTACCGTCCGTGATCCGGAAGAACTGAAATCTTATGTACAGGATATATTTAATAATCCTCCTACACAAACACAGGAACAAAATAAGGATCAGAACGAAACGAAACAGCCGGATAGTGCATCGTCCTCCAAGACGGATAAAGCTTCCTTTACAGGAGGCAATAAAACCAGTACTGAGGATGCTTCCACACAATCAACAACAAAGACAGGACAAAAAGAGCTATAATGATGTATGCAGGGGCAGCCGTGAGCGCTGCCCTTTGGCGTGTGTATACCCTATTTTAATGAACGGAAAGGAAGTTTTGATGATGAAACGGGAAAACTCCGAAGCACTATATAAAGAAGCCCTGGAGCATATTGTCGGGGGCGTTAACAGCCCTTCACGCTCCTTTAAAGCTGTGGGCGGTGGCGCTCCAGTATTCATGAAACGCGCCCAAGGTGCTCATTTCTGGGATGAGGATGATAATCGGTATATCGATTATTTGGCGGCCTACGGTCCTATTATTACCGGACATGCTCACCCCCATATTACCAAGGCTATCAGCGAAGCGGCTGCGAATGGCGTATTGTACGGAACCTCGACGGCATTGGAAATCAAACTGGCCAAGATGCTGAAAGAGGCTATTCCTTCTATGGATAAAGTCCGGTTTGTGAATTCCGGCACAGAGGCGGTCATGACGACAATTCGTGTGGCACGAGCCTATACGGGGCGGAACAAGATCATCAAATTTGCCGGCTGCTACCACGGTCACTCGGATCTGGTACTTGTAGCCGCAGGCTCTGGCCCTTCCACACTAGGCATACCTGACAGCGCAGGTATTACAACCAACATTGCGAGCGAGGTCATTACTGTGCCCTTCAACGACCTTGACGCATTGCGCCAAGCTTTGGAGCGCTGGAGCGACGATGTGGCGGCAGTTATGGTGGAGCCGATTGTCGGTAATTTCGGCATGGTGATGCCACAGCCAGGCTATCTGGAAGGGCTGTGCTCGATGGCGCGGGTGAACGGCTCCCTTGTCATTTATGACGAGGTCATTACCGCCTTCCGCTTCCACTACGGCTCAACCCAAACGTATGCAGGTCTCGACAATCATGATGCGATTCAGCCGGATTTGACCGCGCTGGGCAAAATCATGGGCGGTGGTCTGCCGATTGGTGCCTACGGCGGCAGCAAGCAGATCATGGAGCAGGTTGCCCCACTCGGCCCAGCCTATCAGGCAGGTACAATGGCGGGCAACCCGGCTTCGATCTCGTCAGGCATCGCCTGTCTTGAAGTTCTTCAAGGAGAAGGCGTGTATGAAGAGATGGAGCGTCTGGCTGTGAGACTGACGGACGGTATTCAGTCTTCCGCTGATCGCTACGGCGTGCCATTGACGATCAACCGCATTCGCGGAGCGTTCTCAACGCATTTCTGCGATCATCCGATCACGAACTATGCACAGGCGCAGGACACGGATAGCGAAGCGTTCGCATCCTTCTTCCGTCACATGCTGAATCGTGGTATCCATCTGGCACCATCCAAGTTCGAAGCTTGGTTCCTCACAACAGCGCATACGGACGAAGACGTGGATGCCACGCTGGAAGCAGCGGACGATTCGTTCCGTGCGATGTCACAAGGTAAATAAGCAGAGCAGTAAGCGATAATATATGAATAGGATGAGAGCTGAAAGTAGTCTTAGAGACGGGTATCCGACGTCTGGGGCTGCGTTCCAGCTCTTTTTCATTTCACAACTGTACCCGTACAGTTGTGAAATTTATGAATTGTATCTGGTTATGCCATCCGGTTATATTGAGAGAACCACAAGTTGAGATCATGATTACGGAGGTTTATTATGCACAGTCGTTCCAGAAATGGGGTCGCCTATCTGGCAGCTCTCAGCTATGCAGCTATACTTGGCTTCTCATTTTTATTTGTAAAACTGACAGTGACGGAGGCAAGCCCACTGGATGTGATCGCCCACCGCTTCGCGTTGTCATTGATTGCTTTGACCATTCCAGTGCTGCTGGGTTGGATTAAAATCAATATCAAGTGGCGTGATGTGCTGCGTATCTTGCCATTGGCGCTGCTTTCACCGTTACTGTTCTTCCCCTTGCAAGCGTTCGGGCTGATGAGCACTTCTTCATCGGAAGGTGGAATTATTCAAGCTACTGTTCCTATCTTTACACTTCTGTTAGCCTCCTATTTTCTTAAAGAGCGCACAACAGTGCTTCAAAAGATTTCCTTACTACTCTCTGTCTTTGGTGTGGTTTTTATATTTGTGATGAAGAGCGGAGCACCGCTAGCTTCCAATAGCTTTGGCGGTATTGTTCTGCTCGTGCTCTCTGCTATATGCCTATCTGGCTATAACGTGCTGGCTCGTCCATTAACGCAAAAGTACAGTCCGATGGAGTTGACCTACGTTACCTCCATTTTAGGATGTATCGTTTTTAACCTGGCGGCCTTGGGGTATCATGCCATAGACGGCTCTATGAGCGCCTATACCGCGCCGCTGGTAAAGCCAGATTATTGGCTAGCACTGGCTTATCTGGGCATACTGTCTACCCTCGTCACCTCGCTGTTATCGAGCTTTGCCTTGAAGTGGATCGAAGCCTCCAAAATGAGTGTGATCGGTAATTTATCCACCCTTATCTCCATGATTGCCGGTGCTTACATTTTGAAAGAGCAGCTTGCCTACTATCACATTATTGGTGCTGTGGTGATTATTATCGGTGTAGTGGGCACCAATTTCGGAGGACGAAAAAGCTTCGCGCCGATCAAAACAACTTCGGCAAAATCGCAATAATGGACTAAGAGCAGGCACAAATCTTGTCTTAAAAAAGAAATCTCCAAGCTGGGCAATTCCAGCCTGGAGATTTCTTTTTTTATCTTCTTTGTCTTCGTCGGACTATACCGGGTACGCCATGACACTCATTAATGCCAGCTCCGGCTGTGTGGTGTCCAGTCTACTATATTGTACAATGATAGGCACATCGCTAGTGACCGTAATTGCGTAAGGAACACCTGTCGGAATCCGTTCGCCGGACTTTTCCAGCGAGGCTGTTCGGATATGGCGGGTTCGTCTTCCTTCCACCACCTCGATCATTCCCTCCAACGGCTCGCGGTCTTCAAAATAAATGTCTATGCTCAGCTTTGCCGCACAGTTTCCACAGTTCAGCACACATATACTTTCATGACTGAGCAGCTCTCCTCGGCTTTCCGGTGGAATATACCC
Organism: Paenibacillus sp. JJ1683; assembly: GCF_053006485.1. Classification (NCBI taxonomy): domain Bacteria; kingdom Bacillati; phylum Bacillota; class Bacilli; order Caryophanales; family Paenibacillaceae; genus Paenibacillus; species Paenibacillus sp. JJ1683. The sequence continues at coordinate 899,412 of NZ_CM129820.1, read as the reverse complement.
GTCGGGAATGACCCAGAATAAGCTTCCCCGCGGCTGATTAGCCGCCTTTTCCTGTGACCGTTCAGTATCTCCCATGCCAATGGCCTCCTTTCAGCTATGAATACTTTTACATCTCTATGCCTCTTTTCTACCCGTACGGATTCTCCTGGGTACGCAGCAGTTCAGCCAGAAAAGCAAGCGCCAAGCCCTGACCCCACCCCTGAATGCGTTTGTAGGGTACGTTTCGGTAGCCATCTATATCGTTCATTACAGCAGTTCCAGCGGATACGCCAGTCACTGTGCCGTCCTCTTTAATACGGGAAAGGATACCGTCAATCGCCTTTTGCGTGTATTTGTTAAACAATCGGCCCTGCATAAGCAAAGCAGTCGCAATTCCTGCCGAACCAGAGGTTTCCAGATAAGAGGTATCATCGTTCAGCACCGTATGCCACAATCCTTCTGGGGATTGCAGCCGCACCAGTGCATTGAGTTGGTCACGCAGTGAGCCGTCAATGATCATGTAGGATGGATGCTGCACCTCGACACATTTCAGCGCCTTGGCCATCGTGAGTGCTGCCCATGAATTGCCGCGCGCCCAGTATACGCCCGACATGCGGCTTTGGTTCGCATGATCCCAGCCATGGTAATACAAATTCGTATCCGGGTCCTGCAAAAATTCTTCATGCCCGTGATATTGCCGAATTCCATCCTCCCAATATGTCTTGTTACCTAGCAAATGACCGATCCGCAGCAAATAATAACCGGCCATAAACATCGTATCCACCCATGCTTGCTGCGGAAATACATCATGTAGTGAATTCACGGTATGCTGGAAAATGCCGTCGGCAAACCGCTCAGCTTTTTTCGTCAAAAATTCTGCCATCTCGATAGCGATATCCAGGTATTTTTGCTCACCTGTAGCCTGATGTAGTGTCAACAAACAATGCCCAACGGAAACGCCGTTTACCGACAGAGGTGGAAGTCCATCCTCAATATTTTCGTCAACCCATTCTTTCAGCTTGATCAAATACTGTTCATTGCCTGTCGCTTCATAGGCTTCGCATACTCCATAAAAGGCTACTCCGCCAGGCCAATCCCAGCTATAGTGCATTTGAAACGTGCGTTCCACTACCCGGTCAATCACCTGTTTAATCTGTTCTTCATCAAAACTCAATGCGGGCATTTCCACGTCTCCTCCTTTGGTAAGCTTCACGTTAGTTGCCCTCCTTGCCATCTGCTCCAAAAAAGGTCATCCGTCAACGTAAGTACATGCGCAGCGGTTGCAAATTCAGTTCCTTCACAGCCGCCGTCACCATATTTGCAATCCGGACCGCACCGTTCTCATGAAAATGCGTATTGTCCTCCAGACCGCCGGAAAAGTTCATGTATTCCCCAGGCAGCAGCCACATAAAAAGCTCCTTGCTGTCTTCGGGGCCCAGCTCTTCATATAACTCCTGCGTGCGGGCAGACAGATCAATAAGCGGCACGTTCGCTTCTTCCGCCAGCTCGCGAACCGCCGTTATATAGTCGCCATGTGTGTCGGACAACGTACCGTCCACGTTAAAATAGCGACGATGTACAGGCGTAATCAGCACCGGGGTTCCGCCCTTGCTTCTCGCTCCGTCGACATACAGACGCAGATGCTCCTTGTAGGTCGTAAAAGGCTCCGTGGCCCGCTCCAGATCGGGCTTCTGATCATTATGACCGAACTGGACGAACAGGAAGTCTCCTGTCTTCATTTCCTCCAAAATAACGTTCAACCGTCCCTCGTCCACGAAGCTCTTGGAGCTTCGCCCCGATACAGCGTGATTATCCACGCACACATCATGCTTGAACAGGGCCGGCAAAGCCTGTCCCCAGCCTGTGTACGGATAGCCGGACATCCCTTGATCCGTAACCGTGGAATCTCCGGCTAGGAATAGCCGGAGATTCTGTGGTGCTGGCACAATCTCCAGCGCATTGAGTCTCGGTGCAGTGCCAGATACGATGAGGCGCAGTTTACCATCCCGGATAGGCACCGTAAACATTGCCTCGGTGAACTGGCCTGGCAACGTGTGGACGGGAGGCAGCATATGCTTGCCCTCACCAGCCCGGAGCCGCGTGATCGTTTCCGCCAGTGGATCGCCAAGCAATACGGTGACCAAAACTATTCCGTCCGGTACATCTGCAACAAACGAAGCGTTCAGTGGAATACAAAAGCTGCTTCGCAGCCGTGTATGTGCATCCTTGGCTGGATTCTGCCTTTGTCGGCCATACACATGCTCCGTAGTCTCGAAGCCATAGCCTTGCTCAGCCGTATACATGCAATCCGGGGATACGGCCTTGTAGCCCTCCGCAGGTTCCCCGGACCAAAGTCAAACTTCCACATTTTACTCACCCCTCAGCCATCACCCTAAAGACCTCATCATTCATCGTATGCATATCCAGATGCAGCCCATTTCTATGCGCGAGCTTTATATCCTCACGCTATGCATTTTTTAGGTCTTAGCCCTTCAGGCCACTCGTGCTCATTCCTTCTACGATTTGCTTTTGGAAAGCGAAGAATACAGCGATGACAGGCAGCAGGCTTAGGATGGACATCGCGAACATTCCTCCCCAGTTGGAGGCTGACTCGCTGTCGAGGAACATTTTGAGTGCAATCGATACGGTATATTTTTCTGGCGAGTTCAGATACAGTACCGGGCCTAACAAATCCTCCCACTTCCAGTAGAAAGAGAAGATTGCCGCCGTAGCCAGCGAGGATTTGAGCAAGGGTAAAATAATTCGAAAATACAACCGGAACTTGCCGCATCCGTCAATCGTCGCCGCTTCATCCAGCTCTGCTGGAATCGTCCGTATAAACTGCACCATCAGAAAGATGAAGAACGGCATCCCGAAAAAGGATGGCACCACCAACGGTAAGATCGTATTGATCCATCCAAGCTTGGTGAAAATAATATATTGCGGTACCAGCACTACATCCCCCGGCAGCATCAGCGTCACCATCATCAGAGCAAACCACAAGTTACGCCCTTTGAATTTCAAACGTGCGAAGCCAAATGCGATCAATGAGGAGGAAAGCACAGCACCAATCGTGGAAATCACTACGATCGTGAGCGAATTCAGAATATATGTGCCAAAGTTATAACCAGTCGTGCCTTTCCAGCCTGTTACATAGTTTTGCCAAATCCATTCTGTAGGGAAAAGTGAGGAGGCCGTGACGAATATCGTCCGACTTTCTTTAAAAGAGCTGAACAGCATCCAGAACACGGGATACAGCATTAGGAGCGCCAGTGCAGCAACCAGAATGTGATAAATTGGCCATTTGAACGTTTTCCATGCCATTGGTATCAGCGCCCCTTTTCCGTTTCATAGAACACCCAGAACTTGGATGTCATAAATAAAATCGCTGTCAGTATCGCAATCATAATGAGCATGACCCAGGCCATAGCTGCCGCATATCCCATATTGCTGAACATAAACGCCTGCCGGAACAGATACAGTGAATGCAGCATCGTTCCATCCATTGGACCACCCTCACCCTTGGAGATAACATAGGCTGGGACGAAGGTCATAAACGCACTGATCGTCTGCATAATCAAGTTAAATAAAATAATCGGACTCAGCAGTGGCAGCGTAATACTGAAAAATTTTCGTACTGGCGTAGCGCCATCTACACTGGATGCCTCGTACATTTCAAGCGGAATGTTTTTCAGCCCTGCCAGAAAAATAAGCATGGATGAACCAAATTGCCATACAGACAAGGTGATCAGCATCATGAGCGAAGCATTCGGATCACCAAACCATTTCACTGGGGTTGCCCCCAAGGCCGAAAGCAAGCTGTTAACAATGCCCTCATTACTGAAAATATTGCGCCACATGATGGACACTGCAACGCTACCCCCGATAATAGAAGGCAGATAATACATCGTCCGATAGGTGCCTACCATGCGTGACTTGGTATTCAAAATCATCGCCACAAACAACGCGAAAATCAGTCGCAACGGTACACCGACCAATACATACGTAAATGTGACCCTGATCGAATTCCAATATTTCGGATCACCTGTGAACATTTTTTCGAAGTTACCCAGACCAATCCATTTGGGCGGGGTGAACAGATTGTAGCTCGTAAAGGACAGATACAGCGAAATAAACATTGGAATTAACGTAAATGCCAGAAAGCCCACAATAAACGGGCTGATAAACGCATATCCGGTCATATTGGCTTTCAAGCTCTGATGATTTCGCAAGCTCATCAAGCCTCCCTTCTGTTGCATTTTAAGAATTTGCTAATTTAAAGATATTATATAATCGTTGTTATATGAACTATATTGTGATATCTACAGAGGTTGCTTCTGCAATGGGTTCGTCGGATCAACCGTGCGCAAGTCATGCTTTGCACTACGCACGGTTAACCTAACGAATCGGTCCTTCAACCCTGCATTATTACTGCTTGTTATTCGCAAGGATGGTATTCGCATCAGCCCGGAATTTGACCGCTGCGTCTTCAGGCGTCATCTGTCCGAAATTGACTTGCTCAATGTAATCGGTCAATGTAGCAATCACTTCCGGCGATCCAACCGGTGGCGGCGGGCTCATTGGAGAAGCTTTTGGCTCCATGGAAGCCACAAATTCAAACACCTGCTTCGTTGCCTCGCTCAACTCCGGCGCTACAGCTTCCTTGATTTTGGCAGAAATCGGTACGCCGCGTTCGCCTTTAATCAATTTATTCGCTTCAACATCGTTCATCCAGAAATCAATAAACTTTGCGGCCTCATCCTTCACCTGTGAACGGGAAGCCACCGCCCAGTACATGGTAGGCTGCATATACACGCCTTTTTCCATATTCGGTCCAAACATCGGAGCAAGCGCCATTGGGCGATTAACGACCTGTTGTAAGCCCACATACTGATTGGACCACTGCCAAATGCCGATACCTGTTCCTTTTACGATATCCGATTCCTCAAGAATTCCCTTGGTTTGGTTCATGACTTCAGGAGTCGGTGTCGCCCCCTTCTTAATCAGCTCAGCTAAACCACCGAAGAAATCAACAAACAGCTTATCGTCATCATACCCCAATCCTGTTCCTTCCGTATTGTAGAGAGATTTTCCATGTGTCCGCAAATAGTAGTGGAAGAAAATATCCGCAGCCATGGAGCTGTCAAAGTAAACTTTATTGGAGGCTGCCTTCAAAGCCAGCTCTTTGTATTGGTCCCATGTCCAGTCATCAGGAATTTTGTCTATGCCCGCTTTTTTGAGCAGTGCCGGATCGTACTGGAAGCCCAGCACATTGACACCTGTTGGAATACCATATTGCTTTCCGGCAATGATTCCGGTTTTGAGTACATTTTCGTTTACATCAGCGACTTGGATTTTCTGATTCAAGTAAGGCGCCATATCTTCCAGCTGGCCGTTCTTCGCATATTGGCTAATATACGAAATGTCCATCTGCACGATATCCGGCAGTTGGTTTGCTGCCGCCTGCGGTGCGAGCTTCTTCCAGTAGTCATCAAAAGAGGCATATTCCACATCAATCGTTACATTCGGATTTTTTTGCTTATACAAATCGATAACCTTCTGCGTATATTCGTGGCGCGTATCCGATCCCCACCAAGCGATCCGCAACTTTACTTTCCCGTCTGCACTTGCGCCCGAATTGCCTCCACCGTCTGCTCCACTACATGCCGTCGTCAACACGAGCAGCATCGCTATGACCAGAAACCATCCCTTTTTGCCCACCTATCTCTCCCCTTTTCGCTGTTCTAGAAAGGAGCCTTATTACGAGTAACAATGTACTTACGCTTGTTTGATAGCGTTTACATTTGCTCCTGTTGTTATTTTCCCAAAAGCAGAGAAACATTGGAATACACAAATCAGATTTCAAAGGTTTAAAAAACAGAGGGACTCAGCTGCTCATCCCCGTTCGTGTGATTTAATGTACTCGGAGGGTGTCATACCTGCCCATTTTTTGAACACCTGGCTAAAATATTGCGCGTTCCCGCCGAAGCCGAACCATTCCGCCAGCTCAAACACCTTTACGTCTCCCGTCTCCCGAATATGCTCAGCCGCGCGCTCGATCCGGTAACGGTTAACATAGTGTGAAAAGTTTTCCCCCGTCACTTTTTTGAAGATTTTCCCTAAGTAGTCGGAATTCATATAGAGCATTTGACCCGCCACTCCGTTCAGCGAAAGATCGGATTTTCTATAGTTTTGCTCAATAATAGTGATCATTTTATCCACCGTGGAAGATTGGCGATATACATTGCTTTTATAATAAATTGCGGTCATTCGTTCGGCGGCTTCCTGTACAAAAGATTTGAGGCATGCCAATGTTTTTTGCTCTGCCAGCACGACCATTCGACTCGTGAACGCCGCACGCTCTTCTTCAGGACATATACGAATCATGGCAGCATATAGCTGTAGCACATAAGAACGGGTTACGGAAATTTCCAGCTTCATACGGGACAGGATGCCGAACAGCTGATCCACTTCCTGTGCAACTTCCTCCCTATTTCCAGCCTTGATCAGCAGACCGAACTTCTCTTCGTCCAGTTCCAAATCTGCCATCTCCCGGGTGTCATCAGCCGCCAAATCTTCCTTCGTAATGAGGCTGCCCTCCCCGGTGTAAAAGCGGTGATTCATACAATGCAATGTCTCCCGGTACATCCCCCGCGAATGCTGCATGCTATCCGACTCGCTAACTGCGACGGTCACCTCTAGCTTATAAAAACGGTGGAACGTCGTACGTACCGCTTCAATCTGTTTCATAAACCCAGACGTGTCATCCGCACTTTCCAGCACAATCAGCAGCTGCCCTTGCATCGTCGTACTGAGCAAGACATGATCCATTAAATCCCCTGCTATATTTTGCAAAGCAAACAAATGCTCCGGCTCGTGGGACTCCTCTACCCGCAGCAGCAGCATTCGAACCTGCTTATCTTGCAACTCCAGACCGAACAAACGCTCATAAAAAGCGATATCACGGCTGCCGTAAGTTTTATAGGAAATAAACTCCTTCAAAAAATGCTCTTTCACATGCGGCAGCATACGCTGAAAATCAAGCTTCATCCGGTTCACAAACTGCTTGCGTTCTTCCTGTTCCTCTCGCTCCTGTCCCAGCTCAGTCAGAGCCTCATGAATTTGCCGCTCATTGCAGGGCTTCAACAAGTAGTGCTTTACCCCGTATTGCATGGCCCGACAGGCATAGTCAAAATCTTTGTAGCCAGACAGCAGAATAAAACGAACGTCTGGAAAATGCTCCGTCGTTTTAGCAACGAGTCCGATACCGTCCAGTCCTGGCATGGAAATATCGCTGATCACAAAATCAGGCGGGCTCGCCTGGATCTGATCATATGCCTCAATCCCATTACGCGCCGTACCTACCAGTTGTGTTCCGGCCTTGCCCCAATCGACCACCTGTGATATACCTTCCAAAATCATACGCTCATCATCAACCAGTAGCACCTTGTACACGACCCTGATCCCCTTTCACATATGGAATACAGACATGAATTGACGTACCTGTTCCTGACTCGCTGTGCAGTTCTATCCCCCAAGGTGTACCAAATGTCAGGTTAATCCGTTCCTGAATATTTGCAAGTCCAATGCCCCGCCCACGGGTTGTGATCTGACCGCTGCGTAGCTTTTCCAAGAAATCCGGGCTCATTCCAGGTCCGTCATCTTTAACCCGCAGGAACAGCGCTCCCTCGCTTTCTCTGGCCACAATCGTGATCCGACACGGTTCAATACGCGGCTCCAGCGCATAATGGATCGCATTCTCCACCAAGGGCTGAAGCGTTAGCTTCGGAATTTGTGCATCCATCAGCTCTTCCGGGACATCGAGGTGGAAATCGAGGCGCTCATCAAAACGTGTTTTTTGGATCGTTACGTAGCTCCTTACGATATCCAGCTCTTTTTGAAGCGGAATCAACTGCTCTTCAAAACTGACCGTGCTGCGTAGTAGAAAAGCAAGGGCTTCCACCATTTCTGAAATCCGGTCCTGCTTGTTGGCCTTGGCGAGCCAGTTCACAGATCCTAACGTATTGTATAGAAAATGTGGATTTATCTGTGCCTGAAGCGCCTTTAGCTCTGTTTCCCGCAGCAATAGCTGCTTGGCAACATTCTCATTAATAAGCTCGCGGATACGGAGGATCATCTTCTTATACGTCCGATGCAAGAGACCAACCTCATCCTGTGTGGAAAGGGGTACCGCCCCAAGCGCTTCCTCTTCCAGACGGTCGAGGTCGCCTTTTTCTATTTTACGCATGTTCTGGATCAACTGAACAATCGGTTGAGTAATGCTGCCCGACAGCCTCGCGCCCAGCGCCAATGCAATAAGCAGCATAATTACAAAAATAGCGCTTACAATTTCTTTGATTATCGTAATACTGCGGAACATATCATCAAAGGGAGTCATATGTAAATACGTCCAGCCCGTATATGAGGATTTGATCTGAGCAGCAAAAAAGGTTCCGCCTGTATAGGTCGCGATCCCGTAAGGCTGCTTCCGCCCAAGCTCTGCCTGAATATCGCTCTCACTCAAAAGCGGTGTTTCGGGATAAATCATCCGTCTTCCGTCTGTAATCATCAACTGTCCGTCACGGCCGGAGGTCTGCACACGATCCGCTACAATCCGGTCAATTCGTACACGAATCGCAAGCGTGCCGAGCCCGTTCAGCGTAAAATTGGAATCGGTAAAGGATTTGAATTGCCGCGCTGCCAGCAAGGAGGAATGACCTGCCGCATACCATGCATGGGAGCCGTCATATTCGTCTGCCAACTCCGACAGAGTGGATCGAAGCTCTTGGGGGATACCTTCGCGGTTGCCCGCACTCATGACCTGTCCCTCTTTGTCGATTACCATCATAGAATAGACATAGGTTTCAGAGCCGGCGAAGGCAATAAGCCTATTCGTTATTTTTTTGCGCAGTACCGTTTTGACATAAGGTGATGTTTCCTTTTCCAATTGGAGCAAATAACGCTGAAGCTGCTCGTCCGTTATTACCTTAAACGTAACTTTTTCAACATCCTTCAGTTCATTTTCAATGCCAATCGAAGAAATATTGAGTACTTCAGATGTCTTTTTATACATTTGATTATCATAAATATGAAATACGTATTTAAGTATGACTGCAACAACCGCAAAATTAACCAGCATGAGCACCGTAATCAGCAGTACCATCTTATGATGGATTCCAGCATTTTTGTAAGCGCTCTTAAAATAGGTGATCAGTACACGTCGCCTCCTTCGCACGTCCTGCCCGTCCAGCTCAAAATGGAGAAAACTCTATATATTATACAAAATACCCCATGCCTTGGTCATTCGGCAAGAGGTATTTGGGTTTGCTTAGCGTTAATCGGTTGCTTTCGATTTGTCCGCCTTGCTCATATATTCGTCATATCGATCATCAAGCTCACGTGCCATACTCCGGTATTTACGCGTCTCCTCGACAATAGGGTCCATTTGAGTCTGAACCCGCACCTCATATTTGGGACTGAGTCGTTCCCGTTTTTTGGCCTCATTCTCACGAATTTCGCCTTCCGTCAGCAGTTCACTGAGCTGGCGTTCCAATTCTTCGGACTGGCTCATCGCGATTTCCTCCTTCAGAATGATGGTGTACGTAGTATTATAACCCGGTTGCGTCTGCTTCTTTCAGCACTTGAATAAGTTGAGAATGAATAGCTGTATTCGTAGCTACAATATGCCGTACACTCAGGTCATAAGGTTGGCCCAATGTGTCCGTAATGGTACCTCCTGATTCCTGTACCAGCAAAGCGCCCGCTGCCACATCCCAGGCATTCAAACCGATTTCGCAATAAGCAGACAAACGTCCCGACGCCACATAAGCCAGATGCAACGCTGCCGAGCCGAGCGCCCGAATGCCGCGTACCTGAGGTGTAAGAACCTGCGTAATTTTCATATTCAACGGTTGTGCATACGTACGATCCGGCGGGAAACCGATGCACACCAGGCTATCTCCCAGCGTCTCTTCTCTCGATGCTTGCATGCGATTGCCGTGGACATATGCGCCTTTTCCTTTTTCCGCTACAAACATTTCATCACGGGACGGATCATAAATTACCCCGACAATCACTTCACCACGATGAGCCAAGGCAATAGACACACTGTAGTACGGCAGACTGTGCACGAAATTGGTAGTGCCGTCTACCGGATCAATAATCCATAAATATTCCTCTTCACGGGCAGCTTCTAATGCTCGGGCTGAAGCTTCGGCTCCCGGCTCTACCCCTTCTTCACCCAAGATGGCATGATCGGGAAAATGGGTGAGAATGAGTCTACGAATCATCTGTTCTGCACCTTTATCTACCTCTGTCACTAGATCGGTCGGCGACTGCTTGGTATTCAATTGTTCAACTGTGCCCAGCCTGCTTTTAATCCATTCCCCGGCTTTGGATGCCGCATTAATAGCCACGGCCGTATAGCTTTTTCCTGATACGATATAGGGAACCTTTTCGTTTTCATGTTCGTTCAACGTGTTCACTCTACTTTCTATATCATTGTTACGTGGTTTACGAGCCTGCCCAACAGACATTCTCTTAACCATCTCTGTTTCAGTACAAGTTTGCTAGTTTACACATTCTAGTATACACAATAAGCTTCATAAAGTTTCTCCATATGGAAGCTTTATCCGCGAAATACTGCTTTCTAAGGCGTAATTTCTATGGAAGCCCCATCCAACACTTTGACCCCGTTATCTTCCTGAAGACGCAGTTCATTCATTAATCCGAACAACGCTTCATCCTTAAGTTTGGCTTCAAGCATGACATCAATCCGATCCGTATATCCAGCAATATTACGCAGAAAGGTCAGCAATGGCTCCACCAGAACACCGTCTGCATGACCACGAGGGTCTTTTTCACTTTTGGGACTGGACGCATGAATTTTGGGCGGCAATGGATGATCCGCAGAAGATCCGGCTTGGGCCAATTCCCCTTTCCAGGTATCCAATATATCCGGCCAAAGCTCCCACGGCTTCTCTCCCTCGTTATTGACCCATTGATGATGAATATCAAGAACCATCGGCAAGCCTGTTATTTTGCAAGCTTCCAGTGTTTCCACCGCATTGAACGTTTTATCATCATTTTCCAATGTTAACCGTTCTCTTAATGAAAGATCCAGCGCACTAACCTGCTCTACAAAACGCTGACCTGAGGTCACCTTATCTCCGTATGCACCACCAATATGAATGTTGTTCTTGGCTTCGGCACTAAGTCCCATAGCCTCTAGCATCGCCACGTGGTACTTCAGATCATGAATAGAGCTTTGCAACACTTCAGGACGGGGAGTGCTCAGCACTGTAAAATGATCGGGATGAAACGATACCCTCATCTTATTCGCTTTGACATAGTCCCCCACCTCTGCAAAATCAGCGGCAAGCGCCTGAAATGGGTCCCAGTCCCGCAGATCCTGATGGGTCGCGAGCGGAATCAGCTTGGATGAGAAACGATAGACCTGAATATCACTCGCACGATTATGACGCAGCAGCCTCAATGTATTGTGGAGATTTTCGGCTGCAATTCGTTCTAGCTTGCGGATCGCGGCTTCTCGGTCTCCGATCTTGTTAAAGCTGGCCATAGTCATGGTTTTAGAAGGGGATGCATTTTGCACGGTGACTGACATGGCAACATAACCGAACCTTACGATCATAGATGTCCTTCCTTTCAGCAGTTCGCAGTAGATGGCAAGGCCGCTTTCATTCTGTGACCTAAACCCCTTTTCTACTGATCATACCCGGAAAAGCATCTGCTGATTCGGTGATTTGCACAAAACTGAAAGAAACAAACAGCTAGGATTGCTGCTGTGCTCCAAAAAACATTTCATCTGCCAACGCGGTCTGAATTCTTGACTCCTCTTCGTTCAGCTTACGAATAAGAGTCATTTCTACCTCGGTCACTTCGTCACCTTGGAAATTGATTTCAGCGATACAGCCCACAATCTGAACGATGGCTACTGCCACGTTATCCACGCTGTAAGCGATGACCTTCTGTCCTGTCGGAAAAACACGCAGGCCGGATTTAACCATTTTGCCACGTCCATATTCCAGCAGTTCATAAAGTTCTTGTTCGCTCTTGAATTTGCACACCGAGTTAAATTCAGTTTGAAAGCCCATGTCTAGCCGCCACCTTTCATATTTAAGGGTTTGGTAAAATGCTCAAGTCTATCAATATATATGAACAAAAAGGAGAGTGATCAGCTCCCCTTCGTTTTTCGTTTATGAGTTCTCATAGTGCAGTGCCGACCTGCGTTCATAACGCTCCAGTGCAAGAGCAATCATGCGATCCAGCAGACTTACATAGGATACGCCGGTTTCTCTCCACAATAATGGATACATGCTGAACGGTGTAAAGCCAGGCATTGTATTCACTTCATTAATAAGGATATGTCCATCTGAGCGTCTGACGAAGAAATCGGCACGGGAAATCCCGCAACCTTCCAGAGCACGGAAAGCTTGCAATGCGGCTTCACGGATACGATCTGCCACTTCCTCGTCCAGTGGTGCCGGAATGAGCATTTCCGATTGACCATCGGTATATTTGGCAGCATAGTCGTAGTAATCACTCGACGATACAATTTCACCTGGTACCGAGGCAATCGGCTCATCATTCCCAAGTACGCTGACCTCAATCTCACGGGCATCGACGTACTCCTCTACAATCACCTTCAGGTCAAATTGCAGAGCCAGATCTACAGCCTTTTCCAGTTCTTCCCGGTTACTGGCTTTGGAAATACCTACGCTTGAGCCCAGATTGGCTGGTTTGACAAAGCAAGGATAACCCAACTCAGTCTCTATGTTACGCACCAAGTCATGACCGGTTTGTGCCCACTGTGTACTATTAAAATAGCAGTATTTCACTTGCGGCAATCCTGCATGCTCAAACAGCTTCTTCATGACGCCTTTATCCATACCTGCTGCCGAAGCCAGCACGCCTGCCCCGACATAGGGCATATCAGCCATTTCGAACAGACCCTGAATCGTTCCGTCCTCGCCAAAGGTGCCGTGCAGCAGCGGAAACAGTACATCCAGCGTCTGCTCTCCATACAACTTGCCGAACAACGTATCTAATGCCGCCTTGGTGCCGCCCTCAGCGTGCTCCAGCTTCAATTGGTCTACAGTAGTCAGAGGCGCACTTAACAGCGTCCCTCTACGCCAATCGCCAGCCTTCGTAATATAAAAAGGAATAATCTCGTATTTCTCATAGTTAAAAGCGTTCATTACCGCATACGCCGTTTGCAGCGATACCTCATGTTCGCCCGATTTACCACCGTACACCAGCCCTACGGTCAATTTTTGATTTGCCATGCCTATCCTCCGCTTTCCTGCTTTCGTCATTGTGCCTGATTTGCTTCACTGTACCTGTTATCCATCATCTCATTTAAAAATAGTCGGCGATGTGATAAAAGCGATATACCGTATTGTCCGTCCACGCATACGAATTTTTATAGTCCCAATAACGATGTCTAGAGCTTACCGTATGTGCATTGACTAGCGGCATGCCGCCAGCATCAAAGGCCGTTACCACCGTGCTGTGCTGGAAAGTTCCGTCACCATCCCAATCATAAAAAATGACGTCCCCCAGCATGAGCTGCTCCGGTCGACTCACCTGCTCTGCGGTCAACCCCCAGGAGCTGGAGCCCAAATACCGCTCCAGACTGTTGGAAACCGCCCAGCTATAGCTCCACAGCTCACGTCCAGCGACCCGTCCTTTATACCACCAGCCCGATTCTCTTTTACCAGTATAGTGGATCGGTGCACCACCTGCAAAGAGGCACTGCGAGATATAATTGGTGCAATCCACGTCAAACGCCTCAAACTCCGGGTTAAAGCTATCCCACCACTGATCTGCATAGGCCGCTGCTTCTTCACGACGATATCGACTGGGGCGTGCTGATGAGCCGAAGCCCAGCACACCACGATTCAATAGCGGCAGACTTCCTCCCTGATTAAACGACGCTTGTTCAAAAGGAACCTCTCCTCCCGCCGGCTTTCTTTCTGCCGGATCGCGCTCGATCCTCGTCACCTGCCAGGCTTCGCCCTCGCGTGTAAACGTTAGACGCTCCCGTTCAATCCGATCCTCCCGGTGCGTCATCCCGCCCTTCTCATAAAAGAGCCTCACATGCAGTTGTACATCGACCACTGCCTCATCCGGGGTATCCTGCACTATTCGTAGCGGCTTGGCGCGTGTCTCGCTGCGCAGGGGAACAGCGTCCCGTTCGTTGTACCACTGCTCCAATCTGGCCGCACGTGCCGCCCGCTCCATTCGCTGGCCCACCTCCAGGTACTCATCCGGCTGTGGTACACCATTTACCTCACTGCGATTGTACTGATTCACATAAGCAAAAAGGGCCTGTTTCCATTCCCGCTCCCCCATCCCTATCCCTCCATTTTTCGTCTCGCTATCCTTATTCGGGGATAACCACGCTGATATATAACTTCCTTCTTTCCTCTCTGGTCGGATATGCTCTCTATCTATAAGTATGAATCTCTAAAGCTTGGTATGAACATCGAAACGCAGGGGAACCGAACGTTTTATTTTCCAGTCTGAACACGCATAATTTAGGTCAAAAAAACTTTACGGAACCGTCTGAAAACGGTATACTTAAACCAAAAGCAATCATTTTGAAATCATGTTTCATCTAATGAAACGAATTACATTCATCTCAACCTCTTAACTTACAATGTACCACTGAAGATGAAATTGAGAACGCAACCAATTAAAACCAAATGTGCATGACGTCGAAAAAAGACATCCCTATTTTCCCGCAAGCATCCACTTCAAGGAGGTAATACTTATGTCAGGAAAAGATCAATTCTCCATTGCCCGTAGTTTGGAAGTTAACGGGAAGCCTTATCGCTACTACAGTCTTAAGGCACTGGAGGAACAAGGAAAAAGCGGTGTTGCCAAGCTGCCTTTCTCCATTAAAGTGTTGCTGGAAGCAGCGGTTCGCCAGTTTGACGGACGCGCCATTACAGAAGAACACGTGCAGCAGCTGACAGGCTGGGCTGAGGATCGTGACACCAACAAGGAAATTCCGTTCATTCCTGCACGTATCGTGCTTCAGGATTTTACTGGCGTCCCGGTGGTTGTCGATTTGGCAGCTATGCGTGATACGGTGAAAAAAGCGGGCGGCGATCCGAAACAAATCAACCCGCTCGTTCCCGTCGATCTCGTAATCGACCACTCGGTCATGGTTGATGCCTTCGGTACCAGTGACGCGCTGGACTACAATATTAATGTAGAGTTTGAACGTAACGAAGAACGGTATCGTTTTTTGCGCTGGGCGCAAACGGCATTCAATAACTTCCGTGCGGTGCCGCCGTCCACCGGTATCGTTCATCAGGTTAATCTAGAGTATCTCGCTTCCGTGGCTGCCACCAAAACCATCGACGGCGAAACGGTTGTCTTCCCGGATTCCCTTGTGGGAACGGACTCCCATACGACGATGATTAACGGACTCGGTGTCGTAGGCTGGGGCGTCGGCGGGATCGAGGCAGAGGCGGGTATGCTGGGGCAGCCGCTGTATTTTGTCACTCCCGATGTGATCGGCTTCAAGCTGACAGGTAGCCTGTCGGAAGGAGCTACCGCTACCGACCTGGCGCTGACAGTCACGCAAATGCTGCGTAAAAAAGGAGTGGTCGGCAAATTCGTAGAATTTTACGGCCCAGGTCTGGCCAACATTAGCTTGGCTGACCGTGCGACCGTGGCCAACATGGCACCGGAATACGGCGCAACGATCGGCTTTTTCCCGGTTGATGCCGAAACGCTAGCTTACCTGCGCAGCACTGGACGTTCCGATGAGCAAGTCAGCCTCGTAGAGGAATATTACAAAGCTCAAGGCATGTTCCGCACATCCGATACCCCAGACCCTGTGTTCAGCGATACGCTTGAGCTAGACCTGGCTTCGGTTGTACCGAGTCTCGCAGGACCCAAACGTCCGCAGGACCGTGTTGAGCTAAGCCGCATGAAAGAAACTTTCGAAGGCATTATCCGTACCCCGGTAGACAAAGGCGGCTATGGACTGAGCGATGAAAAGATCGCACAGAAGGTTCCACTGACCCATCCGGACGGCTCCACCAGCGAGCTGGGTACTGGCTCAGTCGTGATTGCAGCGATTACAAGCTGCACGAACACCTCCAACCCGAGCGTTATGCTAGGCGCGGGCTTGCTCGCCAAAAAGGCAGTACAGCGCGGGCTCAAAAAGCCAGGCTATGTTAAAACAAGCTTGACACCAGGCTCCCTTGTCGTGACGGAGTACCTGCAAAAAGCCGGGCTGATCGAACCGCTCGAAGCCCTCGGCTTCCATGTGGCAGGCTATGGTTGCGCGACCTGTATCGGTAACTCTGGACCCCTTCCTGACGAAGTGAGTCAGGCTATTACAGACAATGATCTGACCGTTGGCGCAGTTATTTCCGGTAACCGGAACTTTGAAGGACGTGTGCATGCGCAAGTCAAAGCCAACTATCTCGGCTCACCGCCACTGGTAGTCGCTTATGCTCTCGCCGGCACGGTAAATATTGATTTGGTGAACGAACCACTCGGTTACGATCAGGACAATCAGCCTGTCTACCTAAAAGATATCTGGCCTACTTCCGAAGAAATCAAGGAAGCGATCAGCCTGTCTCTGAGCCCGGATATGTTCCGTCGCAAATACGAAAATGTATTTACGGCCAACGAAAAATGGAATTCCATTCCGGTTCCTGAAGGCGAACTGTATGAATGGGATGAAAACTCAACTTATATTCAAAATCCGCCGTTCTTTGAAGGACTTCAGGATGGTGTGCAGGATATCAAGGAAATCCGTAATGCCCGTGTACTTGCCTTGCTGAATGATTCGGTCACGACTGACCACATCTCACCAGCAGGCAACATCGCCCCTTCCAGCCCGGCAGGACTGTACTTGAAGGAGCATGGTGTAGAGCGCAAGGACTTCAACTCCTATGGCTCCCGTCGCGGTAACCATGAAGTCATGATGCGCGGTACATTCGCCAACATCCGTATCCGCAACAATGTAGCTCCAGGCACCGAAGGCGGTGTGACCAAGTACTTGCCTACAGATGGGGAAATGTCCATCTATGATGCGTCCATGAAATATCAGGCAGCCGATCAGAACCTGATCGTCATCGCCGGCAAGGAATACGGCACAGGCAGCTCACGTGACTGGGCAGCCAAAGGTACGCTGTTGTTAGGTGTTAAAGCCGTCATTGCAGAAAGCTTCGAGCGGATTCACCGCAGTAACCTGGTCGGTATGGGTGTACTGCCGCTGCAATTCCAGGAAGGCTATGGCTGGTCCAGCTTGGGCCTGAACGGTCGCGAAACCTTCGACATCCTCGGCATTGACAATGACGTGAAACCAGGTCAAGAACTTACGGTTGTAGCCAAACGCGAGGATGGCACCAAGTTCGAATTCCCGGTCACTGCTCGTCTGGACAGCACCGTTGACATCGACTACTACCACAACGGTGGTATCTTGCAAACCGTACTGCGTCAAATGATTCAAGCGTAATGATCGAGTGAATAATGAAAATCCCCTCTCAAATGCGGTGTAAACTGCAATGGAGAGGGGATTTTTTACATGCCCGAAGCATTCAGAAGAAAACACATGCCTATGGTCGAGAATACAACAGATATAAGAACTGTAATGAGACCAGGCAGGCTTTTCAACATTTCAGAGCCTTCTTGGCTCTTGAATCGACGTCTGAGAATAGGCTGAAGCAAAAGCATAATCATAAATGATATGAGGCTAAGTCCACATAACAACCATACCTCAGGAGAGGATTTGTCAACAAAACGGTCAGCCACCCCATTAAAACCGTAGTGGATTGCTACCTTTCTGGGCATTGTCGGATACATGAAAAGGTAGATGACGAAAGGCAAAGCGGACACAAGAAAGGACAACACATTAAAAATATTTAATCTATTTCGCATGGAAGTTCTCCTTTTAGAGCTGATTCAATTCATATTATACACATATCAGCAATTTATATTTTTATATCCACGGCTAAGTAAAAGAGAAATTATGCGATTAGCAAAAGACATTCTCACTGCTAAATGCAAAAAAGCCGATCCTCTCAGGACCGGCTTGCCACTGTATTCTCTTATATCCTTGCCTTCGCATTGCTAAACTACTTCGAAATATCCAAAAAGCCCTCTCCAAATACGTCCCGTACGTCATGAATGGTGATAAATGCTGCTGTATCGATAGCTTTTACAATCTTTTTAAGCGCCGACACCTCTTGTTTGCTAATGACGATATATAGGACCTCTTTTGGATTTTTGGTGTAATATCCGTGGCCTGACAGGACGGTAACTCCACGGTCCATCTGCGTAATGACCATCTCAGCAATTTTGTCTTGATGCTCCGAAATGATCATGACCGCTTTTTTCGGATTCAATCCTTCAATCATGAAATCCATAACTTTCGTACCGACGTACAAAATAACGATAGTTAGCATTAATTTTTCCGGGCCAATAATAAAGTAGGAAGAGAAGGCGACAATCAGATCAAAAAACAACAAGGCATAGCTGATATTCCAATCCAGATACTTGTTAGCAATCCGGGCTAAAATGACCGTTCCTGCCGTTGTACCACCGACCCGTACAATTAAGCCAATGCCGACCCCTACCAAAACTCCGGCAAATACGGCATTAATCGTCGGCTCATGCGAATCAATCCGCCAGTTGACTGTTAAATGTAAAAACAGCGAGTTAAAAGCGACCGCAATTATAGTATACAGAGTCGTTCTCTTGTCCAAAAATTTATATCCGACAATCAGCAGCAAGCCATTAATGACCAGATTGACGATCGAGGGAGACCACTGAAACAGGTAGTACAAGATGATCGTGACCCCTGTAACGCCCCCCTCGCCAAATTCATTCGGGATCACATACAGATTAACAGCCAGCGCGAAAAAAAACGCACCCAGAATAATAAATACGATATCTGCAATACTTTTTTTCATATATGCTCTAATCCTCTCTCTAACATTTCAACGGATGAATTGCCAGATGGATTGGCTGACTCTTCTTGCCAAAATACGCTGACAACCAGTTCATGGTATCTACTACCCAACATAAAGTCAATACAACTTTGACACTTTAATTCGCCACCAGACTGCCTTAGTCCAACCTTAGAATTCCGCAAAATTCCGCTAATACAAGGTTATTCGACAAAAAAACACAATCCCGACTACTAAACTGAGAAAACGGGCCTCTAGCCCTTGTTTAGACCCTAGGCACATTTTCCCCTAAAATGACCATCCTCCTAATACACATTTTGGACACATACGACCATCTTCCTGTTTTATGTCAAAAGCGTTTTACTTTGGATAAATGCGGGTATAATGATTGAAACATTACCAAGCAACCTACACGGCATTACGACATCAAGTACATATACATAGTCCTATACAGACGTCCTAAGCAACTCAATCTGAATTTGACAAAATGGAATTGGAGGAATGACCACATGAATACAATGAACTTAACTGTCCACACCCTGATGCCTTTTCACCACCAATACCAACGTGCCAACGCGGTGAGTATGCAGAAGAAAGAAGACAGCTCGGAGAAGAAGCTCAGCTTTCAGGACATTTTGAATGAAAAAATGGGTAAAAAATAAAGCTCCGTTAATCCGGTAGCATGATCCCGCTTTACATAAGCTGAAAAGCCGTAGTTTTCTACATCGACTGTAGAGAACCACGGCCTTTTTTTACTCACGCGTTTCTAAACCTTGCTCATACGTTTATGGAAATAAACCTCTGACGAGCTTAACTGTACTTTTCGTTGAGGCTTCCCAGTTGATTGACTTTTGTATCGCTACCGATTTTTACTGCCCAGCTTCCCGATACTGCTCTGCCTTCTCTCGCATCCCGGCGGCAACGGCTTCCTCAGTATTCAGTCCCTTTTCGGCCGCATAGGCACGAATGTCCTGCGTGATACGCATACTGCAAAACTTGGGACCGCACATCGAGCAAAAGTGGGCTTCCTTGGCCCCCTCTGCTGGTAGCGTTTCATCATGGTAGGACAATGCCCGCTCAGGGTCAAGCGAGAGATTGAACTGATCGCGCCAGCGGAATTCAAAACGCGCCTTGGACAAAGCATCGTCCCGCTGCTGTGCCCGCGGATGACCCTTCGCCAGATCGGCAGCATGTGCGGCAATTTTGTAGGTAATAACTCCTTCGCGGACATCATCTTTGTTCGGCAGACCCAAGTGCTCCTTCGGCGTAACGTAGCACAGCATGGACGTCCCGAACCAACCGATCATGGCTGCCCCGATAGCTGAGGTAATATGATCATATCCTGGTGCGATATCCGTCGTCAGCGGCCCTAAAGTATAAAAGGGGGCTTCCTTACAAATCTCCATTTGTAAATCCACATTCTCCTTGATTTTGTGCATAGGGACATGTCCTGGCCCTTCAATCATGACCTGGACATCATGCTTCCATGCAATTTGCGTGAGCTCGCCCAACGTCTCTAGCTCTGCAAATTGTGCTTCATCATTCGCATCATAGATACTCCCTGGACGCAGACCATCCCCGAGAGAAAAGGCCACATCGTAGGCTTTCATAATTTCACAGATTTCTTCAAAATGCGTATACAAAAAATTCTCCTGATGGTGTGCAAGGCACCAGGCTGCCATGATCGACCCGCCCCGGGATACAATTCCCGTCATTCTATTCGCCGTCATCGGTATATATCGCAGCAATACACCCGCATGGATCGTAAAATAGTCCACTCCCTGCTCCGCCTGCTCAATCAGCGTGTCTCGATACAGCTCCCACGTCAGCTTCTCAGCTTCGCCGTTCACCTTTTCCAGTGCCTGATATAGCGGCACCGTTCCAATCGGTACGGGAGAATTCCTGATGATCCATTCGCGCGTTGTATGAATATTCCGGCCTGTAGACAGGTCCATGACGGTGTCTGAGCCCCAGCGCACAGCCCAGGTCATCTTCTCCACTTCTTCCTCGATGGAGGACGTAACTGCGGAATTCCCAATGTTCGCATTGATCTTTACGTGAAAATGGCGTCCAATGACCATGGGCTCGCTTTCCGGGTGATTGATATTTGAAGGTAAAATAGCTCGTCCAGCCGCCAGCTCCTGTCGTACAAACTCGGGCTCTACAACTTCGCGGATCGCCGCAAATTCCATTTCAGGCGTAATGATCCCTTGCCGCGCATAGTGCATTTGCGTCACAGTACGCCCTTGCGAAGCCCGTAGCGGACGGTTGGTCACGCCGGGAAATTCCACTGTCTCCCGTTTGGAGCCGGGTTTCAGTCCATTATCCTCCGGCTTGACGGCGCGGCCCTCATAAGCCTCCACATCCCCCCGTTCCAGTGCCCAAGCTCGCCGTAATGGTGGCAATCCCTGACGGATATCGACCTGGTAGGCTTCGTCCGTCATCGGACCGCTGGTATCGTATACACGCAGTGGCTCATGATACTCGGTTCCCTGCGGCGTATGTGTGGGTTGCAGCGCGATTTCACGCTCTGGCACGGCAATGTCTGGCCGAGAACCTTGAATATACACCTTACGGCTCCCCGGAAAGGGCTGTAGCCCACTGGCTTGCTCCGCTTTGGCCTTCTCTCCCTCTACTTCTATTATTCCCGCCAATCCTGCATCTGCTGATTTCATTCCTGTTTCTTTTGTTCCTTTTGTTTCTGTCGGTTTCATGATCCATTCCTCCCGTATCGTTGAAATGACACACCGATCCGGAACCATTCCCAGGGTGGCGCTGATCTATGCAAAAAAGCCGGTTCCCTAGGGAACCGGCTAATCAAACGAGACAGCTATCCAAACCGATCGCACGTGGAATAATCATATTCCAATGCGCGGCCGTAGACAGCAGCTGCGTATACATTTCAATGGCCGATTACTTCCCTACGCTGGTATGATCCAGATCAGGTGCAAAGGGTCCGGAATCTTGCCTGATTCCATCTCAGCCCGCATTACAGGCTCCCCCAGTAACTGTGATACTTTCTATTCACATGAATTGGTGGCTATAACAGACATACCGCCATCTCTATCAGACTACTTTAAATTTATAGCTTTGGCAACCCTTGTATGCTTTCCTTTTGTATTGATTACTGTCACGGAAGCATAAGCCCCATTTCCTTGGCTGCTTCGATCAAAATCGGTGCAAACTCATGCAGCGTCTCGGGCGCAAGTCGACTGACCGGGCCGGATACAGATAAAGCCGCCGTGACCTGTCCCTTTCGGTTCACAATAGGCGCGGCCACAGCCGCAGCTCCTGGCTCACGTTCTTCATAGCTGGTCGCATAGCCTTTCTCACGAATGTCCTGCAGCTGGGCTTTATAAACCTCCGGGTCTACCGAAGGTGGCCATTCTTCACTGCTTAGCAATACCTCCAGCTCCTGTGGTGGCATAAAGGCCGCCAGCACCTTGCTGGAGGCTCCCACAGCCAGCGGCATACGCGCACCTACAGGCGCAACCCTGCGGATCGCCTGATTGCTCTGCACGGCTTGTATGCGAATACGCATGCTTCCATCCCGCAGGTACAAGCTGACCGTTTCCCCTAAGCGATCACGCAGTCCTTCCATTGCAGGCTGTAACAACACCGCCGGCTCATCGCTTTGGGACAGATGCGTGGACAGCTCCCATATGCGAAAACCAAGCCTATATTTTTCCGTTTCGGCATTCCGAACGACAAATCCCCGATCCTCCAGCGTAGTCAAAAGACGATGAACAGTGCTTTTATGTAGACCAATTTGGGAGGCAATCTCCGTTAGACCAAGATCAGATTCTGCGGTAAAACACAGCAGTATATCAAGTGCACGCTCTACAGCGCGGACGGTTAATTTACGGTCTTCCATCGTGAACCGCTCCTCTTGTATCCATATTCGTTTCACACTATGAAACATGGTTACATAAATTATATAGAATAGTCGCGGCTACTGTAAACCGATGTTTTTGTGACAACCATATTACAGAACAAGAACAAACATCGACAATTCTTTGCATCATTTTTACTTTTCCGGTTCAGGCGTTGACTTTGGATAATAGCCATCATACGATAATAGGTATCTATACGGACATACCCTACTATTTTCAAGTGGAATTATACCTAAATTTTATGATTCGAAGATCAATTTTATATAAGGAGGCTCTTACATGATTTCGACATCCCAGCGCAACGCTCAGCTACAGACCGCTGTTCAGGAGCCGTCCACCCCACTCTTTAATCCCCGTATGCTGCGGTTCAAGCACGTTGTGATTGCTCTGCTGCTGTCGGTCGTATTTTTTCTGTTGTTTTGCTTTATTGCCTTGCATGCTTACATCGCCTGGGTGCTTACGAATCCCACCGTCGCACCCTTGTACTCTAATCCGATGCAGGCCAAAGGCATGCCTTATGAAGATGTCAGCTTCCCAGCCAAGGATGGTAGCCGTATCGTACAAGGCTGGTATATCCCGGCGGATCAATCGCGGAAAACCATTATTTTCAGTCATGGTTACGGGGCTAATCGCGAAGAAAGCTGGATTCCTATGTATGATCTGGCGCATTATGCCCACAGTCTGAACTTTAATGTGGTCATGTTTGATTATGGATTCGCGTCACAAAACAGCAAGGCCGTCGCAACCGGAGGTAAGGCGGAATCCCAGCAGCTTCTTGGAGCGATTCAGCTTGCGAAGCAACGCGGCTCGTCGGAAATTATCGTATGGGGCTTTTCTATGGGAGCAGGAACCGCTCTTCAGGCGGGCTTGCAAACCAAGGATGTGGACGCAATGATTTTGGACAGTACCTTCCTGCTGGAGCCAGATACACTGTACCATAACATTCACAATCAAATTAATCTGCCGAGACATCCGTCTTTGGAAATTTTGGAGTTGCTGTTTCCAGTCTTAAACGGCACCAGCTTGCATCAGATTCCATATCAAGAGGTTAAAAAGGAGAACTATCCGTTTCCAATCATGTTTGTGCATGGTACACAGGATGAAAAGGCTCCTTACCCCATTGCGGAAAAGCTTGCTGCCAATCAAACCAACCCGCTTTCCAGTGTATGGATTGTCAAAAACGGGATACATGAGCTTATTTTCAGAGAGCATCCCCGTGAATATTTGCGACGGGTATCGACATTTCTAAGCAGTGTGCAGGAGCTGGAGGACAAGAAAACCACTGCTGCTGCCCATAAACAAACGACTACGAAGTAAGAAATTATTTTCAAAACAAGTAATCATCGTCTTAAAGAAGCCTGCCTATGGACACTTAACCCGTGCCGTAGACGGGCTTCTTTTTTTTATTTTCCATGAGTAATTATTGTTCTGCGCAACAGGTATAACCTGATGAAGGAAGTTCATAGACATATTCACGGTGAGACGGCGAATATACTGGGTACATATGCATCCAGGACAGATCTGCTAGATCTGCCGGATAGCCATAGTGGGATACGGGAGGTAAAAACGAATGCTGAGTACTTATGGGTCTTTCCTGCCCTTACGTGTGCTGGAGGAAATTCGTCATTGGAAGCAGCAGGAAAGTTGGCACGTGGAAGTGATTAAATCTGCTACTGAAGGGCTAGAGCCTGCTTATGTGCGGCTGCTGGATGATTGGCGAACCGTATTTGAACAAACGGAACGCACCGCCATCGAGCTGCTCGAAGAGCAACGGAGTGCGCTTGATCCGGCAGAACAGGCATGGCAGCATCAATGGAAAAAAGAGTCGTCTGTTCCTCAAGCACATACACACCAGCTGGATGAATCATCAGCACATTCAAGGGGATCAGACGCATCAGCGACTGGAGAGAAATCGTTGTCTGAATCAGGCTTGAATTCACAGCCTGCCTCACAGGAATTAAATCGTCGATTGGACGATTTGCTGCAAACCGCGAACCGTCAATCACAAGAATATGTACGGCAGCTAGGTTTGCTGACTGAACACAGTCATGCATTGCGTCAACAGCCAAAATCCGCCGGAGTTGTAATACACGCAGCACATGAAAGTCAATATTTCCTGATCTCAACCACTCCCTTTCAAGAGCCCGGCTCCATCGCGCGAGCCGCTGGGCTGTATCATGTAGCGGCAGAGGGTAAGGATTACCCAGAACAAGCGTTTCGAGAGCGGCATGCCGGCATGAGAGGAGAAGGTTCTGGGGCCACTAAAGGCGTCCAGTCCGGCCAGGCGCAACCTTCGCCAGCAGAAAAGTCCTTAATTGGTCGCCCGGTCCCTATTGGCGGACATCGGCTCCCTCCGCTTCCTTACCCTTATAATGCGCTTGAACCGTACATTGATGAAAAAACGATGCGTATTCACCATGACAAGCATCATTTGAGCTATGTGAATGATCTGAATAAAGCGGAAAAGAAACTGGAAGAAGCCCGAAAAACAGGTGATTTTGACCTCGTAAAGCATTGGGAACGTGAACTGGCATTTAACGGTGCAGGTCATTATCTGCATACTCTTTTTTGGACGATCATGAGCCCTCAAGGCGGTGGAAATCCAAGCGGACCGCTGGCTGAACAGATTAAAAAGGATTTTGGCAGCTACGATGCCTTCAAAAAGCAATTTAGTTCAGCAGCCGAAAAGGTCGAAGGCGGCGGCTGGGCCATTCTGGTGTGGAGTCCGCGCGCCGGGCGGCTTGAAATTTTGCAGGCCGAAAAGCACCAGAACCTGACTCAATGGGAGTCTATTCCGCTGCTGGCGATCGATGTGTGGGAACACGCATATTACTTAAAGCATCAGGCTGAACGCAATAAATACATCGAAGATTGGTGGCATGTCGTCAACTGGCCTGAAGTGGAAGCGCGCTACGCTCAAGCCTCCAAGCTGAGATGGCAACCATTCTAAGCTAAAACAAATTATACCTGCAAATCGTATCGCTCTCTGAGCGCTTCTATTTGTCCAGTCAATTCTTCCGGTTGCACCAGCGAGCCATTGGCAGGCAAAATGGCCGCCCGACTCTCGACTACACGGCGTAGCGATGCTGTGTACGCCTCGACAGACGGCACTCCGGCCAGCTCTGCCAGGCTGCCCATCGTTGCCGGATTAACCCGGGGATAATCCGGCTGCTGCACGCCTGCCGGTGTATCCCCGGCTGCCTCCCGATAAAACTGCTGCACCGCCTGTGCGCGCTCTGCTCCGTGGCCCTCAATCATCACAAAGGCCGTGATGATATACGCCTTGGCCTGACGCCGCTGCGCAATGCCGCAAAACTTGCGTCCTCGGACGCTCACATCGTAATCCCCGGGACAGAAGGACCCGATGATTTCTCCAGTCTGCGCCTCGGCAGACCACGGGGCCAGCGCATCGGCAATCAGCCCTGCCATGAGCCGAAAATCCTCATGCAGGCTGATGGCCCGCTGCGGATTCGGTAGGATCAAGGACAGGTTCAGTACCCCCCTGTCCAGCATGACAGCTGCTCCACCTGAAGGACGCACGCATACCGACGTTCCTGAACTGCGCACTCGCTCCATCGCCTGTGGAGCGTTGGGAAGCCTGCGGTCCCGGTGACCAATCACAAGCGCTGCCGGATGCCGCCATACATGCAAAATGGGCGCAGCTCCTTTCCCTACTTGCCGACAAGCCAGCTCCTCCCAAGCCAGCGGAAACAATACGTCTTCCTGAGTAGTCATCAGTGGCGCTTCCAACCATTGCAACTCAGGCAATGCTGTTGTTGTTTCTGTTGAGCTATGTAAATGATCCATACGTTATCCCCTATCTTAAAAATAACTGTTATCCATAGGCTAATCGTAATTTTCAAGGCAGCATGCTGCTATTTTTTTATTTCATCTTCTTCACAGTAGCTATCCCATTGTCACTATTACCGATGTTAACAAAAAAAGGCGGCTACGCCTATGCGTAAACCACCTTTTTTTATCACTAACCATTGCATTCTGTTCAATTATTCCTTGATCAGGGACAAGAACTCTGCGCGTTGTGCTGCATTATCACGGAACGTACCGCGTACGGCAGATGTTACCGTTTTGCTGCCAGGCTTTTTGACACCTCTGGCACACATGCACAAGTGTTCGCCTTCCACGACCACCATAACTCCGTGAGCGGAGACCGCTTCATTTAGAATATCAGCGATCTGCGATGTAATACGCTCCTGTACCTGCAATCGGCGGGTCACCGCCTCCACCAAACGGGCTAGCTTGCTTAGTCCTACAATTTTACCGCTGGGTACATAGCCGATATGCACTTTTCCGAAGAAAGGAGCCATATGGTGTTCACACTGACTGTAGTAGACAATATCCTTCACGATTACAAGCTCCTCGTGATTCTCGTCAAATGTCACACCCAGCGCATCCCGTGGATCAACCTCATAACCCGCAAATATTTCCTCATACATGCGCGCAACGCGTGCCGGTGTTTCCAACAAACCTTCACGCTTGGGGTCCTCACCGATCAGTTTTAAAATCTGCTCCACATGGTACTCGATTTTATCCCGGTTATCCGCAGCTTTGCGGTTAATATAATCTTTTACGCCAGCCACAGTAATCCTCCTCTATGCAGCAACCTCATGCGGCATCCGTACTCACGTTGCTCATTATTTCCGACGGCCCTGATTTTTACGCGCACCAGGCTGATTTTTGGAGAACTGTTGGTTCTTCATCATCTGCTGGGCTTTTTGCATCTGTTTCCCATTCAGGTTGTAGCCCATCTGTTTGGCCATTTTTTGCAGCGTTTCAGGGTCGTTCTGCATCTTTTCAAGCTGTTTGCGAAGATAATAAGCACCGATGAAAAATCCCCCGACCAAGCCAACAATCAGGGTAATAATCGGAATGACAATATTCCACACCACGAAGTCGTCACCTCTGTATATTTATATGAGACATCTTGAATTACACGAACTTATCATAGCAAAACATGGGACAGCTAGCAAATTACTTTTTGCAAACATATGTCCTTATTCCTTCTCCAAATCCAGCAGCTTCATTTTGACTGGCAAGCCTCCGGCATAGCCAACCAAACTACCGTTTGCACCCGATACACGGTGGCATGGAAACAGGATAGGCAATGGATTTTTGTTATTGGCTTCGCCGACAGCACGTATCGCCTTGGCTCGTCCAATCGATTCTGCAATATCTTGATAGGACACACTTTGTCCGTACGGAATATTTTGCAGTGCGCGCCATACCTGCTCTTGAAAAGGAGTGCCTCTCAAATCATAGGCTATACTGAATTCCCGTCGTTCTCCCGCAAAATATTCACGCAGTTGTTCTGCAGCTTCGCGCAGCTTTTCCGGCTCCTGTACATAGACATATTCCCCGACCCATGTCCGGGCCCATTGCTGAAGCAGTGCTTCCTTCGCATAAAAAGAGCCATAGTCAATTCGGCATAGCCCTCGATCCGTAGCACACAGCGTCAGAGTGCCCACAGGCGTCTCCATTTCGTCATAATAAATCTTAGTTGGACCCTGTGAATCCTCCGTCTTTAATTCAGCAGAAGTTTGCTGCTCTGCCTGCTCTTGTTCCGCTAGCTTGGAATGCGCCTGCGCGATCATTTCGCGTACTTGCTCATGTTGTTCCTTCTCTGATGCTTGCTTGATCGCTGTCATAGCGTTTTCCCCTCCTATTCGACTCAAAGCCCACGCCGCCGTGCCTCGCAGCTCGGGACGCGGATCATCCAATAAAACCTCCGTCAATTTGGGCACCGCGCTAACATCCTTGAAATTTCCAAGACCAATGACTGCATTGCGTTGAATCGGCTTCTTCCCCCGCCAAGCCGCTGCACTTTGACCAAACCGGTCTTTGAATTCGCGATTGCTCAAATCCAGTAATGGTAACAGCAACGGCTTTACAATTTCAGGATCGGGTGTAAGCTCGGGATGATGATCCCAGTTAAGGCCTCGATTTTTGGGACATACGATTTGGCACGTATCACATCCATACAGCCGATTCCCTATTTTCAGCATAAACTCCTCGTCCAAAAAGCCCTTGGTTTGCGTCAAAAAGGACACACACCGCTGGGCATTCAGCTGTCCCGGACCTACAAGCGCACCGGTAGGACATGCATCCAAACATTTGGTGCACTCTCCGCAACCATCCGTAACCGGTTCATCGGGCTGGAAGGGAATGTTCGTCAACAGCTCCCCGAGATAAATCCATGACCCCAGTGTCGGTGATATCATCATCGTATTTTTGCCGCTAAAGCCAATTCCTGCGCGTTCCGCAACGGCTCGGTCTGACAATTCTCCGGTATCCACCATGTTTTTCAACAGTGCATCAGGTACCCGCTCACTTATAAAAGCCTCCAGCTTTTCCATCGCTTCCCGCAGTACCAGATGATAATCTTTGCCCCAGGCTGAACGCGCCATAATACCACGGTATTTTCCCTTGTCCGACTTCGGCGGGTCCTTCATTTTCGAAGGATACGCCACCGCAATGGCAATCAGGGATGCGGGCTGCGAGCCATACAGCTCTGGATAGATACGCTTATCAATATTGGGCTCCTCAAAGCCGGATTCATAGCCTTTAGCACGGTGCTCTTCCAATATAGCTTTCAGAGACAGAAAGGGATCGGCGGATGCGAACCCGATGGAATCAATCCCCAGCCCTGGAGCTGCCTCAATAATTTCCTGCTTGAGCGAAGCCCAAGTCGAAGCCGTTCCGGTCGCCGTCCGAGTTAGTTCGCGTTGCATCCGATACTCACCTCTCTTTCACAATTCTTCGTGACAGATAGGAGAATGATGTATCATTCTCCTATCTCAAATTTCAACAGAAAATAGCAGCAGATGCTACCGTAAATTTTTAACAGCACTCGTCGCCAGAAAATCACAGCGATTATTCAGTTCGTTGTCACTGTGGCCCTTCACCTTCACATATTCAACCTCATGCTTACCCATTAGTGCCCATAGTTCTTCCCAAAGTTCCTTGTTCTCCACCGGCTGATTTTTACTGTTGCGCCAGCCATTACGGAGCCAATTCTTAATCCAGCCTTGTTTGAAGCAATTGACGACATAGGCAGAGTCACTGTGTACTTTTACACGGCACGGCTCCTTGAGCAGCTTCAGCGCTTCAATCACCGACTTGATCTCCATGCGGTTGTTTGTCGTCATCTTTTCGGCACCCGACAGCTCCTTACGATGCTCTCCATACAGCAAAACAATCCCCCAGCCCCCTGGGCCCGGGTTCCCCGAACAAGCACCGTCGGTATAAACCATCACTTCTTTCATCGTCCTCTTCCTTTCCTGATTGGGAATCGCTGATCCGTTGTAGCTCTGATCGGGTCGCACGTATTCCGCATTGATTTCAGACTCATAACTGCTCTATAGCCACTTCCACTCCGAGATCGGCCAAAATATAAACTCTGCACGTCCCAGTAAATCTTCAGACTTAACGCTGCCAAAGTACCGGCTATCCTTGCTTGCAGCCGTATGGCGATTATCTCCCATGACAAAGAAGTGTTCTGGCTCCACCGTAAAAGGACCGTAATCACCATCCTCCACGTCCGAGTTGGTGTACGGTTCATTTAGCAGCTCACCGTTTACATATAAATGATTATGCTCAATCCGAATGACATCTCCGGGAATACCTATGACTCTTTTCACTAAAAATCTTGGGCTGGACAGTTTGGAATCGGGATCTTTTAAAATCACAATGTCCCCTCTTCCCGGATCATGAAAATTATAAACCAGCTTGTTAACGAACAAATGCTGGCTTTCCATTAGCGTCGGCTGCATCGAATGTCCTCTGACCGTAGACAAGTTAAATACAAACAGGTTCAGAAGCAGCAAGACAACCATCGCGATCAGCAGAGTGACTAACCAATCGCGTATGTAACCAGAGCGACCTGCCTGTTTGGACGTTTCCGGTGAAGGAAGCGGGTCTGACGAAGGAGCCAAAGCGTCCATAATTAACCTCCTCAACCCTGTTATAAATAGAAAAGCATATCCCGTACCCGATTGCAACGGTTACTCAGATATGCTCTAAATGTAAATATTATACTTCGTTTCTGTATATCGAATACCGATTAATGAGGTGCCAAAATACTCAGCTTCTGAAACGCCTGTAAAATCTGGCTTGCTCCGTAGCCCATAGCTTCGTACAACGGCATGGCCGCACTGTTATGCTTGTCCCCAGCTACCCAAATACGGCTAACCTTACGTTGCTGAAAACGCTGCTCCATGGACTCCACAAGCGATTTCCCGATTCCCATCCGACGATGATCCGGGTGAATAGCAATACGATAATAACAACCATGATTCTGATCAATCGTGCCAATAAGGGCACCAACGATCTCTCCCTCTTCTTCGGCAACGACGATCAAACCGGAATCCCACGAAAGCTGACGGGCAAAAGCACCCACCGTCTCTTTGTAGCACTCCTCTGACAAGGCAATTTGCATGAGTTCCGTTACTGAATTCACATCACTTAATTGAAAGGAACGAACGTGCATAAGTAATATCTCCCTTTTCGTAAGCATAATAAAAAAATTGAGACAGCACCGTCATTTTTACATAAATCCATAAAGCGCTTATCATGGTGTTAATCACAAGGCATTATGATAAAAATGCATACGATCTGCTATATATGAAATGAAGAACAGGAAAAGGGTGTGTGCCCTCAAGTTCGTCATGTCATAGACATGACAGCTTATAGCAGACGACAAAAAAGCCCAAAATTCTGCTTCCTTGACCATTAAACCATACTTTTTGACGGAATACATCCTTTTTTCTCATGTAAGCGCTGTATATAAAGCGTTTACATTTTTGAGGGGCAAATTTACCTCTTATTACCTATGTATTACGTATTCCAATCGGGTTTTTGGACATGCTAGCTACCAGGCCCTATTGCTCAGTTTGGTATTTTACAAACAAAAATGTTGAAAAAATAGGCCGAATGCGGTTTAATATAACTATCGAGGGTATTATTACATAGGAACACTTACCCAACCATATAACCAGGAGGGATTTTATTATGGCATTTCAATTACCAGAACTTCCTTACGCAAAAGACGCACTGGAACCACACTTTGATGCACTGACAATGGAAATTCACCATGATCGTCACCATAACACATATGTTACGAACTTAAATGCAGCTCTGGAGAGCGCTCCTGAACTGCAAAGCAAAAGCCTGGAGGATCTGATCTCCAATCTGGACAGCGTTCCTGAAAGCATCCGCACTGCGGTTCGCAATAACGGTGGTGGACACCACAACCACAGCCTGTTCTGGGAAGTTATCGCTCCTAACGGCGGTGGACAGCCAACAGGTGCAATTGCTGAAGCCATCAACAACGAACTGGGCGGCTATGACAAGTTTAAAGAAGACTTCACTAAAGCAGCTACAACTCGTTTTGGTAGCGGCTGGGCTTGGCTGGTTGTCGGCAAAGACGGCAAATTGGCGATCACTAGCACTCCAAACCAAGATAGCCCGCTGTTCGAAGGTCTGACTCCGGTTCTTGGATTGGATGTTTGGGAGCATGCTTACTACCTGAAATATCAAAACAAACGCCCAGACTACATTGCAGCTTTCTACAATGTAATCAACTGGGATGAAGTCAACAAACGTTACGCTGCTGCAAAGAAATAAGCCAGTAGCAACATTCTTATCCTGAATCACGAGGGCTGTCTCAAAAGTAGATTTTCTACGAATGAGACAGCCCTTTTGGCATTCTGTGGTAAACTGGTGGAAACCATTTTTTATTACAGTCCCTGGAGGGTAATGGATGCAGACTTTTTTTCGTTACAATTGGATGATTCGGGAACAATGGTACCGCTGGTGTGAAGAGGTGCCGCAGGAGGAACTGCTGAAAGAACGCATCGGCGGGGTTGGCGGAATTCTAAAAACGCTCTTTCATATCGTTGATGTAGAATGGAGCTGGATTCAAATCATTCAAGGCAAACCTGATTTTCAGGAAGACTTCTCTCAGTATAATACGCTGGATAAAGTCCGCGAGCTGGATGCAAAGTTTCGACTCGATGTAGAGCCGTTCGTACTCGCCTGGCATGAAGGTCTGGAACGAAAAAGGTTTGAAGATCACCTCCCGGACGGCAGAATTGCGATTGATGCCTGGGGCGAGGTAATGCGCCATGTCATTGCCCATCAGATTCATCATATCGGGCAGTTATCCGTATGGTCGCGCGAGCTCGGCAAGCCTCCGGTATCAGCCAATGTAATCGGCAAAGGGCTGATTGAGAGCGATCCCTCCCTATAAGTACGATACCCCCAAATAAAAAGGAGTAGAAAAGAGCCTGCAAGCTCTTTCTACTCCTTTTTATTCATAAACTTCGATTCATTCCTTAAGATATTACTTTTGACCTCTTGCTCTTGATCATACCGTAAGCCAATGTAAATAATGCTCCGCATAACAGGGCAATCAGATGAGCAACAAGATAATTGATATGACCGTGGTTATCTGATGCTGCAATTGCAAAGCCAGGAAGAGCCGTGGTTCCGAATCCTATGGCTGTCAGCTTGCTTAAATATACATATGCCCCTGCAACCATTCCTCCAAGGCAACCAGCAATTAAAGGGAATTTATACTTTAAAGTGACCCCGAAGATGGCTGGTTCCGAGATTCCAAAAAGTACAGACCCGAATGCAGAGTAACCCAGTTCTTTAACCTTGGTGTCTTTGCGATTCAAAAGAACATACCCCAAAACGGCGCCCCCTTGAGCCATCAAAGCTACCGATGCCAACGGATTAATAAAATTTCTGCCTGTATCGGTTAACAACTGTGCTTCTACCGCGCCCATAACATGGTGCAAACCCGTAATAACGATGATCTGCTGAATACCTGCAAAAAACATAAAGCCGAATATCCCTAGGTTTTGCGTCATCCAGAGCAACGAAACAGTCACCAGACTGGCCAACTCTCTCCCAAGAGGACCGATAATGGTAAACAGAAGCAGGGAAGAAACAAAGACCGTCAGCAAAGGGGCCAAAAATAGTTTAATCATGTCTGGAACCTTTTTGTTAAAAAACTGATCCAACTTGGCTACCACATATCCCATCATTAGAGCAATAATAATACCGCCCTGAAAGCCAACCAACTGTACGGGAAGCCCGAAAAGACTGATCGATTCCGGATTTTGGCTTCCTTTAGCTACCTCAAAAGCATCCGCCAAGGCCGGATGAAGCATAATCGCACCTAGCACAAGCCCGAGAATTGGACGACCACCGTATCTCTTGGTTGCAGAATACACAACAAGCAGCGGGAGGATGGTGAAAATCCCTGTGGAAACGATCTGAACAAAGCGATTGATCCCTTGGAAAATTGGATACATCTCCACAATCGATTTAGGGCCGAATAGCCCCTTTTGACCTAGAAGACCGGTGATCCCCATTAACAATGCGGCGGCAAGAATTCCAGGCATGATCTCAATGAAGACATCTGACAGCGATTTAATCGCTTTCTGAAAAGGATTTTGCTTTTGTGCGGACTTCGATTTGACATCACTTAATGACATATCTTCCGTTCCAGTCAGTTTGGAGAACACAGCATAGATATTATTGACCAACCCTGCTCCAAAAATGATCTGCAGTTGATCCCCTGCTATGAAAACACCTTTAACCAGATCAATATCCTCAATCTTCTTTAATTCCGCTTTTTCATTGTCCTCAAGGACAATTCTTAGTCTTGTGGCACAATGGGCCACACCGATAATGTTCTCTTCACCACCGATATATTTTAAAATTTCTTGAGATATTTGCTTATACTGCTTTTCTTTTGCTTCCATCTAGTAAAACCTCCTCTAGCTGAATCAGATGTCCTCTTTAACAAATCTCCAGAACATGCCTAAAAAGTCCTGCTTCACCCTGGCAAGCGTTATGCCAACATGCATTAATTCATCACCACCGAACAGCTCACCCGTTTCTATATTTCTGTAAACGTAGTCTGGATTCAGACCTTTGAATTTTAACGTTTTAATCGCAGCAGCCGGTTGGGATAAAACCTTGAAATAGCTGGCCGCCATTTCCGTTTGATCCTCTGACACAAAGTTCCATGCGGCTTCATTTTCATCAAATGGATTAATAATTCTGTAAAACTTTCCAAACTGAATGATCGATCTCATTTCTTTATACAGAGCTATCTGTTGTTTTACCACTTCTTTTTCTTCAACGGTTAATGCCGTCAGATCCAGCTCATATCCTAAATTCCCGGCCATGGCGACATAACCTCTGGTCTCCAATGGAGTTATTCTGCCCACTTGATGGTTAGGTACCGTGGAGACGTGTGCGCCCATCGTAATCGGAGGGTAGACAAGACTTGTTCCCCATTGAATTTTCAGTCGGCAAATGGCATCCGTATTATCACTTGTCCAGGTCTGAGGCATGTAATAGAGCATACCGGCATCAAAACGGCCTCCTCCACTAGAGCAGCTCTCGAATAAGACATGAGGAAACTTCGATGTAAGCTCTTCCATAACACTGTAGAGCCCCAGAATATAACGATGCGCCGTCTCCCTTTGTCTTTCAGGTGGTAAAGCGGCCGAACCCACATCTGTCATGTGACGATTCATGTCCCATTTCACATAAGTAATTGGAACATCCGATAAAATGTCGGAAACCGACTTAACGATGTACTCACACACTTCCTTCCTCGATAAATCCAACATAAGCTGATTTCTGCCCAACGTATACGGACGATCAGGGACATGGATACACCAATCGGGATGCTTTCTGTATAAATCGCTGTCTATGGATACCATTTCAGGTTCAAACCACAAGCCAAACTCCATACCCAGATTTCGAATGCGGTTGGCAAGATCCGGCAAGCCATCTGGAAGTTTGCGTCGATCCACCACCCAATCGCCTAATGAAGTATTGTCATCATCACGCTTTCCAAACCATCCATCATCCAATACAAACAGCTCCACTCCTACACTTTGAGCTTCCTTCGCCAACTGCTCAATCTTGTCGGCATCAAAGTCAAAGTAGGTGGCTTCCCAATTATTAATCAGGATCGGTCGTTCCTTGTCACGAAATGGTCCACGACATAATCTGTTCCTATATAAATCATGATAAATTCTCGACATACCACCCAAGCCATCTTCGGTGTATACCATGACGACTTCTGGCGTTTGGAAGGATTCCTCTGGTTCAAGCAACCATGTAAAATCAAAAGGATTAATCCCCATCGTAACTCTAGTGTTCCGATAGGAATCAACCTGAGTCTGGGCCGTAAAGTTCCCGCTGTACACCAGATTAAAGGCGTACACTTCGCCCTGTTCTTCATCTGTTCCTTCCCTTACAAGTGCCATAAAGGGTGCTTGTTGAGGGCTGCTGGCTCCGCGGCAGCTGTCTACCATTTGAATCCCGGGTAAAATTTTTCGTCTTGCTATATTTTTTTCATTATTATGCGCACCGTACAAGGTAATGAGTTCATACTCATCATCACGAAAATCCACACTAGCACTTAATGCTCTAAGCAACTTTAGCTGCTGCTGACCTTCATTATCGAAACGGACTGAACGGGTAATGACATCCCACTTTTGATATAGGCTATAGGATAGTACAACCTTTACATCAATTAATGGGTCTTCAAGGATGATTTCCAGTGTTTCTACCTCGCCATCATCCTCCGCATACGTAGAAGGAAGCCCTTTCAATTTTGGTTTGCCTTGGTAAACCCGATGTTCTTTATACCGAAAATCTGTCACTGTAGAACCATTCTCCAATTGAAGCTGATACGCAGGAATCCTGAAGTCACTATTTCCAAATGACGGGTATTCCTGTGGGATGGTATCCAGTGAAAAGGCTCGATCCGCCCCATCGGGATTAGGTGAAAATCCTCTATCCATGAAGATGATTTTGTTGCTCCCCCGATAGGTCTGAATTCTCTTCCCCCAATACAGATGAGCTAAATAACCATCTCGTATAACCTGCATGACATAACTCGTATTGCTGCCTTGTAAATGGAATAAAAGCTTCTCTTTATCGATGAATATAGCCATAGTAACCCCCTTGTAGCGCCAATAGTAATATTTTCAAAAAATATAAATTATGTTGTCTCCTTGTTTCTTACACCCTAATAATAATTGAATAGTTTTAATAATTATATGGAATAATGTAGACTCTATATGAAACGGTGTGATAATATGCAGAGATGAATTAAGAGGTGAAACCAAATGAATTCGCATTTTTCCAATCATTCCTATAACAACCTGGATCTCAATTTATACACATGCGGCAAAGAGAGCTGTACCAGCAAACACTCTTATGGTCCAGCCATTCGAAGCGGGTATATGGTGCATTTTATTTTAAAAGGAAAAGGGATCTTTAAAGTCAACGATAAAATCTATCATTTGGAGAAAAACGATGCTTTCTTTATTGAGCCGAAGGTTTTAATTTACTACGAAGCGGATGAAGTCGACCCGTGGGAATATGCCTGGATCGGTTTTAATGGGGTGCAAGCCAAAGAATATCTAAGCCGAACCTGTATCAATAGGGATAATCCCATTTTCCAGTTCGAAGCCGAGGGCAGCCTTGCCCGCTGTATGGAGAGCATCGTCGTTTCTTCTACGCTGAAATCCAACAAAGACCTGCTGCTTGCATCCAAGTTGTATGAATTTCTATATCTGATGTTTGAACTTTATCCTAATCAGGAAGTCAACAATGAGGTAAGACAGCAGCGGTATATTAAAGAAGCGCTTCTCTTTATTCAGCAAAACTATTCACATTTCATTACCGTAAGTGACATTGCCAAGTACATTTCAATTGACCGTTCGTATTTG
The DNA here is from genome assembly GCF_053006485.1 of Paenibacillus sp. JJ1683. Classification (NCBI taxonomy): domain Bacteria; kingdom Bacillati; phylum Bacillota; class Bacilli; order Caryophanales; family Paenibacillaceae; genus Paenibacillus; species Paenibacillus sp. JJ1683. Next base: position 861,795 of record NZ_CM129820.1, on the reverse strand, counting down.
CATCGTTTATTTAAACAGCAACTCAATAAGTCACCACAGGAATTTTTATTGCATTTGAGGATTGAAAAATCATGCTCCCTATTAAAAAATACTTCCCTGAAAATCGGAGATATTGCTCGGTCTGTAGGGTATAAAGATGTACTCCTATTCTCCAAGATGTTCAAAACGGTCAACAAATTGACCCCATCCGAATACCGAAAACATCACCAGAAATAACACGCTTTGTTCGTAACTAAGTTAGGCATTTTCATTCCAGAAACAAAAAAATAGCAGCAGCATGGAGTAACCTCAAGTCCATACTGCCGCTATTTTCAAAAGAAAATAAAGTTCTAGACTAAAAAATAAAGTATTAGACTGACGTTGCTTCATTAGGCTATACCAGCTAATAGCTTGTCAAGATTACCAGTAAAGTGATTCTAAATCATGTGGTATAGTTAAAATGAGCATGCCAAATAACCCTCCAATTTCCGTTGTGTCTTGGAAGGTTATGCCAATGATAATCTTTTAAATTGGACGAAATTCCTTTTTGTTTTTCAAGATTGCATAACGCCAATGGATGAGCTTATTTGCACATGCGATTAGAGCTACTTTATGTGGTTTTCCTTCTGCTCTCTTGCGATCATAGAACGCTTTGAGTCGCATATTTCGGGAGCGTATAAGCCCACACTGGACAGCCATTACCAGTGCGTAACGCAACTGTCTGGAACCACGTTTCGTGATTCGGTTTCGAGTTGCTGTAAATTTACCGGAAGCAAAGACACTCGGGTCAATGCCTGCAAAAGCCACTAGCTTTTTAGGATGATCAAATCGGTCGACTTCTCCAATTTCAGATAAAATTGTTGCAGCAATTTTATGCCCAATACCGGGAATCGACTGAATTAATTCATACTCTTCAATTTCTTCAACCAGAGCATCTATGTTCTGTTCCAGTTCAGCAAGATGCTCTTGGTACTGAAGAATAAGGGTAATAAGAACTTTCAAATTGATTAAGTGGCTTGCATACATGGTTTGCTGAAATGGGTTTTGCTTTGCCGCGTCTAGCAGTCGCTGAACCCGTTGGTTAATCCAGCCCTCTGAACGCCCCCGTTTCGAAGAAAGTAGTTCTTTCATCTTAGCTTTGAGTGTAATTTCATCCGTCTGCAAAACTGAATATGAGGTTGGAAATTTACTTAAAAACCGTAGTGAAATACGGGAATACATAGCTCCAAAGACGCCTTTGTAAGCTGGGAAAACCTGATCTAAAACGGCTTGGAATTGCAGCTTCGTCTGTACACACATCTTTGAAAGGGACTCATACTGTCTTGTAAGATAGCGCAGATTGAGAAGTTGCCACCTCTTTTTTTAAAAGGTTCAAACTCTTCCTTGTAGTACAACTCTCCCAATAGGTAAGCGTCCGCAGCATCCGTCTTTACTTTACGAAGTTGAGACTTTCTAAGCCGATTTGAGATGAGCGGATTAATGATAATGTAAATGTAGTGATGTTCTTCTAGGAACTGAACAACGGGACTTTGGTAATGGCCGGTTGCTTCTAGAATAAGCAGAGGACGTAGTTTGGATGCAGTCTCAACATCCTTCAAAACTTGATGTAAATTTGCTAGGCCATCACGAGTGTGCTCGAAGTGGAATGTCCCTCTGAAGGGCTTTCCGCGCGCTAAAAAGGCTTGTCCATGACTTTCTTCTTTTGAAATATCTAGACCGACAACTGGATTCATTTCATCTCTCCCTGTAAGTTTAGATTCCCCGGCATCCCTAAGGTTCTTCTTGTCGCTCCATAGCATCGCTTGTTATACGGGATCTTACGTCCCAACCAGCCTCAATCATGGTCATGACAAGTAGGGCGAACACTATAGCGCTCGGGATCAAGTCCCACGGGCAGGTACGTTCGACCAGGCTACCTTAATCCTCTATGCAAATGAAAAAAGGATCAACCAGAAAGAACTGGTTGATCTCATAATACGAACGGGCAGGTTAGTTTAAAGTCATTCGATATGAACCTATCACAGGTAAGGATTTTTTTTGTGCGCATTTATCAATAAAGAACAAAGCTCGCTATCGCTTCAGCGAGCTTTGTTCTTTATATGTCAAAACCAAGTCAGAGTAAAACCCTGTTCGAGGTCTGAGATTAGAGCAGGATGAACAGGCTGCCATCCCAAGATTCTCCGGGTCAAGTTATCGAAAGAAGTAGCGCACTTAGACGCATTCTCATCCGCAGGTTAACAGCATTCTGGACTGTTTAAACAGATTTATTATACACGTCTGCAAAAACTTCCGCAAAGTCTCCGACCTTGACTTTACCAAGGTGGTAGTCGGTTGCACGGAGGCTGGCGTAGAACTCGTCGGCGTTCTCGCAGGCGCGGTTCATTTGGGCAAACTCGTTGGCAGTGTTCTCGTGGAAGCCGATTTTTTTCATATTCTCAGCAAGAGTTTCAACGGGGATTTGTTGGTATTTGGCTTCGATACCTTTCTCTGCAAGGGCGTTGAGCCAGTCGTTGCCTGTGGCCCAGTCACTAACTATGAACTTCGCGCTTTTACCCGCTGGGGTGTGAGAAATCATGGCGTAAACGACGTTTGCAATATCAACGGGGCTGACCCAGCCTTGTGGGATGTCAACAGAAATTGGGCTGAAAATAGTCTGCTGGGTTTTGAGGCTTTGCATGTCGGCAAAAAGATTGCTGTAAAAGCCGACAGGCCGGATGTGGACAACGTTCACGCTTTCAAGCGAGTTTAGCGCGTCTTCTGCAAAATGATAGCTGTAGAGAATGCCGGCGTTTGCGTTGTCGGCGCCGACTGAGCTGAGGTTGACGACATTTTTTACGCCTGATTTTAGCACAGCGGCCTTATAATTTTCAGCAAGATCAATAGCGGTCTGCCACATGTCGGTGCCAGAGGCATAGTTGATACCCGAAATCATGAGGTAAACGACGTCACTACCTGCGAAGGCCTGCGCGAGGAATTCGACGTCGAGGTTTGATCCGACTGCTGGTTTGGCACCAAGCGCTTCGATGTCGGCGATACGATCTTTGGAGCTTGTGATGACGGTGACATCGTGGCCGTCTGCGATTAGGGATGGCAGGTAGTTGCGGTTGATATTGCCGAGTGAGCCGAGAACTGTGATTTTCATTGTGTATTCTCCTTTTTTAATAATGTGATTTCGAGAAATATATATCGCTTTTGAGACCGTTATCCCTTCCTCGATTGGCTATTCATTACAAGAGAGATTATACAACGACAAATTAACTAAGTAAACTAAATTAATAATATTAGTTAATTTAATATTTTTATTTAATATTGTTTGTTGATACAGGTATTTTGATATAATATGATTTGATGAGCATTAGAGGAGGCTTCAATCGTGAGAAAACCCGTGAGCGCAGATCAATATCTAAATAAAATCAAACCTGTAATTAGAAGAACCAGATTCAGCCAACTGAAAATTGAAGATATCGCAAAACATATGGATATTAGTAAAGTGACGCTTTACAAGCACTTTTCATCCAAAGATGAAATCATTGAACAGGTTGTAGAGTATGGAATTCAGTATTTGCAGCAGGCTGACACCGTTGTATATGATGATTCCGTTTCATATATTGATCGATTTCAAAAAACGTTTCTGGAATCGTTAATAGGTGTTATTTATTTATCCGATTTGTTCCTGCAAGACCTCAAGGAGTTTTATCCACGACTTTTTGAAAAAATTTCCGTTGCTCAACAAAATAGAATAAAAAATTTACAATCATTTTTTCAATCCGGTATGGATAAGAAGATTTTTAACAGAATGCACGCTGCGCTGTCCTTAGTTCAAGATGATGCGACGCTTCGGCGCATTATGGAACCGACCTTTAGTATTCAATGGTATGATCTGACCTTGAAACAAGCCCTTATGGAGTTTTATAGAATGAAACAGTATCAAGTGATTAGTCCAGAATATCTGGATACTGTTGACGATTCAGTTATCGAAAAAGAAATCATTCGCATTTTACAAACCATTTCGTAAACGCGTTCGTTTCCTACGACTTGTTCTCATGATGCTATCGTCCCGTTATCGGAGTAATCGTTGTAAAATTTGTAGCTTATAACGCTAAAAGGCCATCCGGGTAGATGACCATTAAACTTAGCGGTTAGAGATAGCGCGGTGAACCGTATCACTGTAAATCATTATGCTAACGTAGAAACGATAATTGAATAAACGACGAGAATGAAGCTGCCTGTGTTGACCGGCAACTTCATTACATTAACGGGCAGGTCAGCTTAATGGCAAATCGTCAGTTGTACGCAAAAAATAAAGTTTTAGTCCGAGCTGCTATTGCTACACAGTGCCAATATTGCTTCTAAATCCAATTTGTTTACTTTCATATCGAAATGGCTCGCGTTAGAAAGAATGTAATCATTAAGGGTACTTCAATATCTGTTCCCTTGCAATCCGCCGGGCGTAATCCCAACACGTGTCAAGAAGCCATGAGACTCTTTTGTCACATGATTTCTTGGCATCTCCTTATCGATTACCAGTACCCGTCTGCGTGAACGAGCCAGCACCAAGGCAAGCGTTCAGTCCAGCAGGGCCACCGCCAACAATCGCAAGATCATATATTTCGGCCTCAGTCTCCGGTCATCTTCCTTCTACCTCCCTGATCAATATCACAATCTTCAAAAGCTATTGGCAAGCCAAGTTTGCACGGATTCGGCTTCAGGCTTCCAGCCAAGCAAGTTTCGAGTATGCACAGAGCGAATTCGGCAATTCGTCGCAAGTGTATATTGAGCCAGAAGGCCAAATTCACCAACCGCTTCTTCCAGAGACCAGCTCATCGTGCGTCCCTCATATCCAAGCGCCTCACTTACGTAACGGCTTAGATCACGGAACGATTCCTCGCCATTTTCTGCGAAAAAGTAAGAGGAGGATGGCGCTTTGTCTAGTGCAAGAAGATACAATTGGGCCAAGTCACGAATATGGACGTTCGACCATCTGTTCAGACCTTTGCCAATGTAGACTCCGGCCTTCATTTCTTTCGATTTCTGTACAATCATTGGAAGCTGAATGCTGTCTCTTGGAAGTCCGAGAGACGTTCCATACACCATGGAAGGTACGATGACAATGCCTCGTACTCCTTGATCGACCCCTGCTTTACGCACCAGCTCATTGACTCGAATCGATTCCAAGTCCCTTGTTACAGGTGTTTCTTCGTTATAGATTTGCTCGCTCTGGAATTCGCCCTTGGCATCATCCCCAACGTTGCCTGAACCGGATGTGTGAATCAACGGCTTTCCTGTACCGCGCAAAGCGCTAATAAACGTCTCAATAGCCTTGCGGTGAGCAACGTCAGCTGTATGAATCACTCCATCGCTCCGTTTTGCGTAATCAGCCAGTATTTCCGTATCTCCAAGTGTGCCCACGACAGGCTCCACTCCAAGCTCTTTCAGCTCGTTTATTTTGCTGGTGCTCCGGGTCAGACCATAGATAGAATGCCCTGCATCGAGCAATACTTTAGCCACAGAACTTCCGATATATCCGGTAACGCCTGTCATAAATATTTTCATCGTTTGTCATCTCCCTAATCTAAGTTCTTTTAAGTGATACGATCTGTCACTGTGTCCTATACTCAAATTAATAATAAGATATTATAGATACTCAATGTCTGTAATTGAGCAAAAAAAAGGTGCGTGATTCAGCTTGCATTCATACAAAGAACCAGCTCCTTTGATCGCATGGACACGAAGTGCATAGTCGAGTTAAGAATAATTCATTTGCGCTCCGATTATCGACTCATCGAGTCCATAATGACTTAGCTCATTTTAGAGCTACGGATCACGTATGTCAAGTACCTGGCTCGCCTAAAAACATAAACCATTGTCATCTTAAACTTGTTGCTCTTAGCATCCCGTAGAGACGGGTTGCATAGCAACGTATTCCACATGCTATAACTGCTAAGCGTACCAGAAGACTGAAAATATCTGGTCATAGACTCTGTCGAAATCAACTGGCAGTGGTTAAATAATTGAAAATTTTAAAAACAATTATTCAAAGATATTTGCAATTTCTTTGTTAGCTTTATGTCTTTCTCGTGTCAAATGTTTTTTAACAACGAGCATCGTTCGTCCCGCAATTCTCTCAGCTCGGCCGATGAAGCTATCAACATTAGGATATCTTCTGCATATTATTTCAATAAATTTCTACTTTGGTTTCTTTTTGAAAAATGAAGTAATTGCTGATCTCCCAGCAGTAAAGGATATTGGACTAACGGGAAACGTTAGTTTAATGGAAACAGCGACAGTCTAGGACTTTATTTTCTCGTCCTTAGTTGTCGCTGTTTCCATTTTCTAGGATAAGTCTAATACTTTATCTTTTGCCGACAGTTATTTTATTAACATCAGTTCTCTTTTTGCTTCGCATAATATTCGGTGATCAGATCAAGGAACACCTTGGGAAACGCCAAGGTGGACATATCCGCCTCGCTGATCCAGCGGTACCCCGCTGGCAAGGTGCTACTCGCCTGATCCGCCTGCTCAGCGAGCGCAATCAACGCACCTGGCTTCGCCGCGGTGCTGTAGCTGGCCCGCTGCTCGGCAGCCAGCAGCTGTTCGCCCGCCTTCCCGGCAGGGGCGGCGACCTCTTCACACTGGAACACACGCAGGTTCCAGTGAATGTGGCTGAACGTGTGCTCCGCCTCACGTACAAACCGCACCGGGCGCGCATGCACGCCCTCTGCCAACAAATGAGCCGCCAGGTGATCCATGGCTGGCTCATCGGGCACCGGGCCGTTGTAATCCTCTGGCCCGGCAAGCTCATGCGGCAGCTCCCACATGCGGGCCAACAGGCCCTTGGCCGGGCGTTGGCGCACAAGCAATCGGCCTGCGTTGGTGCCGCTACCCTCGATGAGGGCGACGGAACGCGGCTCCAGGCGCGGCGGCTTCGCTTTTGTTTTGACTGGCAGCGTCTCCTCGCGGCCTGCCAGCCTGCCCGAGCAATGCTCCATGACCGGACAGGTCAGGCAATGGGGCGACTTTGGCGTGCAGACTAGCGCTCCCAGTTCCATCAGCGCCTGATTAAAATCAGAGGCTCTCCCTTCGGGGATCAGCTCCCTGACCAGACTTTCCATATGCGACCGCGTGCTACCCTTCATAATATCCTCTTCAATGAGGAAATAACGTGACAGCACACGCATCACATTCCCGTCTACAGCAGGCTCTGGTCGATTAAAGGCAATGCTCATAATGGCCCCCGTCGTATATGGACCTACACCTTTCAGTGCCGCAACAGCCTGCGTATCATCCGGCACCTGCCCACCGTGAAGCTCAACTACCTGTTTCGCTGCCGTTTGCAAATTCCGGGCCCGTGAATAATACCCCAGCCCTTCCCATAGCTTGAGCACATCCTCCTCGGGCGCTTCCGCCAGCGCTTCAATCGTCGGAAAACGTGAAATAAAGCGATTGAAATACGGAATGACCGTATCGACACGTGTCTGTTGAAGCATAATTTCCGAAATCCAGATATAAAAAGGATTGCGATGGCGGCGCCACGGCAAGTCGCGTTTGTTACGTGTATACCAATTCAACAGTTCAAAGCTAAAATAACGCTTTTGTTCCAATGTATTTGTAGTCATCCCATCACGTCTCCTTATATTCGACAATCACAAAAGCAGAGGCAATGTTAGGCTGATGTGTAATACTCAAGTGAATGCTGTAATTCGAGTCACCCGTATTCGGCAATCTCAGTCGATCCCACGCAGACGAAGACAAATAAACTACGGGCTTCCCCCCAGGTTCAGGTAGAATATCCATATCACTGAACCCGATGATTTGTCCAATTCCACAGCCGAAGGCTTTCGTTACCGCTTCCTTGGCGGCAAAGCGCCCTGCTACGAACTCCGCTAGCCTTCCCTTACGTTCCACTGCAAGCTCGCGTTCTGCCGGGGTCAGCACCCGATTCAAAAATGCATCTGCATATTTACCTGCCAAAATATGAGCCATACGGCTTATTTCCAGCACATCATGTCCAATTCCGTAGATCATTTGGGTATTCCCCGCCCTTTTTTTACTTTACTGGATCTATTGTAACAGTGCGTCCACACCCTGGCGAGTCGCAAAGGCGTAAAAGCGTCACCAAAATATGTTAAAATGAGAGAGGCAATCAGTGAATGCTTGAAATTCGCGGATATGCCGGTTTAAAAACTCCCGTAGAAAGGAAGGATAGGATGTCAGAAACGATTGTGGTTGAAGCAGGTACCGATGCAGGAACAGATGCGGTGATCCGTGCCTCCTGGTTTCCCGCTAAAAATACGGCCAAAAGCCTGCTCATCATCGCTCATGGCTACAAAGGATTTAAGGATTGGGGTATGTTCCCCTTTATAGCAGAAGCATTGAGTATGGATAACCATGTGGTAACCTTCAACTTTTCACATAATGGCATAGGTGAGGATCTGGAGAATTTTACCGAGCTGGAAAAGTTCGCACGCAACACCTATAGCCGCGAACAAGAGGATTTGGTACTATTGCTGTCCAATCTGAGAGCACGCCATGAATTCAGAGAATTGCCGTTGTTTCTGTTAGGACATAGCCGAGGTGCGGGAAGCTGCTTTGTATATGCTCTAGATCATCCCGGCGAGATTGCTGGCGTCATTTCATGGAATGGCGTAACGGATCTTGATCTGTTTACTTTACCGCAAAAAGAAGAAATGCGTGCCAAGGGACGCAGCTATGTGCAAAACGCCAGAACTGGGCAACAGCTTCCGCTGGATGCTGTCATTCTGGACGACCTGGAGCACAATCGCGAGCGTTTTGCCATTGTAGACAGACTTGCCAACAGCCAGCTCCCAGTTGTGCTTATCCAGGGAACCGAAGACTCCAAACGTCTACGGGAAGGCTCTGCCCAGCTCACCTCCGTTCGTCCCGATATCGAGTGGGTACAAATTCAAGGCGGCAATCATACTTTTAATACGGTTCACCCATTCCAGGGAGGCAGTCTTCAACTGGATCAGGCGATTACCGAAACCCGCCGCTTCATTGACTGGATCACCAATTAGGCAATAGCCCTCTCAATACAAACGGCGATCCGCCGGGCGGATCGCCGCATTTATTTAGTTCAGCATTTTACAATTCCAAAATGATTCATGCTTACACTCCTGGAATGCTTGTCCGCTTATGTGCTGTACGTGTAAAATAGCTTTCCAGCTTTTCGCGGGCTGCGGGGTCAATTTCCTTGCCTTCCAGATAGTCGCTGTTTGCTTCGTAGGAGATTCCCAGTTCCTTTTCATCCGTCTGGCCTTCCCACAATCCTGCTGTAGGCGCTTTGTCCAAAATAGCCTGTGGAACTCCAAGATAGCTGGCTAACAAACGTACCTGACGTTTGTTGAGCGTACTGAGCGGTGTAATATCGACCGCACCATCGCCCCATTTGGTATAAAAGCCTGTAATGGCTTCTGAAGCATGATCTGTACCCACGACGAGCAGGTTCAGTTCATTCGCGAGTGCGTACTGAACCACCATACGTGTTCTTGCCTTTACATTCCCTCTCACTTGCGGAGTGATGGAACGTTCCAGACCCATATCCTTTAATGCATGCTCCACTTCCACGGCAACCTCATCCACGGCTTCCTTAATGTTCGTTTCCCCAGCATATTTCAAATTGAACGCTTTAGCCACTGCGTAGCTATGATCAATATCTTCCTGTTGACCATATGGCTGGAATACACCTAGCGTTTTGTATTCTTGCCCTTGCTCCTGCGTCAACTCATCTGTAGCCTGCTTGCACAAGGCGGCAGCTACGGCACTGTCAATCCCGCCACTAATGGCGATCAACAGCCCTGTGCTTCCTGTTTTTGTTACGTACGACTTGAGGAAATCCACACGCTTGCGGACCTCCGCCTCTACGTTGATCGTAGGCTGTACTCCCAATTCAGCAATAATCTGTTCCTGCAAACTCATCAGATAAGCACCTCTTTTTTAGGAATTTCCTTCACAAGCCAACACGCAAAAGCCCCGGCAAGTTTCGCAGGCGAAAAATGCGGGGGCATAGCTTGAGCAGTCTTACCGGCAAAAACGGTCAAATGCACCGGTCAAATCAGCAGCAATCTGATCTGCCGAACGATCTTCGATCTGATGACGCTCGATGAAGTGAACCAGTTCGCCGTCTTTCAGCAGCGCGATCGAAGGGGAAGATGGCGGATACGGTGCGAAAAATTCGCGAGCCTTCGCCGTTGCTTCCTTATCCTGTCCCGCAAAAACCGTATACAGATGATCCGGCGTAATATCATGCTTCAGCGCTTCAGCTATACCCGGGCGGCATTGGCCTGCGGCACAACCGCATACCGAGTTCACAACCACCAGCACTGTACCTTTAGCATCAGGCAGCTTGGCCTCCACATCTTCAGAAGTACGCAATTCCTGAATCCCAAGATTCGTCAGTTCATCGCGCATAGGCTGAACTGAATCTCTCATATATTGATCGAAAGACATAGACATATTCTTTCACTCCTTTTCATTAAATCATGTATACTACGTTTCTAATTTCATCCTGTGCCGTAGTAAAGGCATGGACATCTAAAGCCCATTATACAATCTTTTTCACGTAATTTGCAAAAAATCCGGTTACATCTTTGCACAATTATTTCTGTATCGAATTTATGACAGGAGGCTCAGAATGCTCCCGATAAGTCGGAATGGTTCTGCGCAGACGGACTTTAAACTGTGTGCCCATTCCCTCCACCGAATCTACGGCAATCGTACCGTGATGACGCTCCACTATACTTTGACATAAGGCCAGACCCAAACCTGTACCTTTCGTTTTGGTTGTGTAAAAAGGCTGGAACAGCTTTTCAAGCTGTTTTGGCGGAATTCCCGGACCGGTATCCCTCACTTCCAGTTCGACAAAATCCCCTTCCTCATGAGTAGAAATGGTCAGCACGCCCTTTTCCCCCATAGCTTCCATCGCATTACGCGATAAATTAAGCAGCAATTGCTTGATCTCCTTAGGGTTCAGATGCAGCATTGTTACATGATCCTCCAGCTTTAACTCGATCGTCTGTCCCCTCAGGTTGGCATCTGCCCACAATAGAGGTGTTAGTTCACGAATGATGTCATGCAGATGACACTGCTCCTTCTCGACAATCCGATTCTGGGCCAGGGAAAGAAAATCATTAATAATCCCATTCGCCCGATCCAGCTCCTCCATTACGATGCGGTAGTAATGGCCTAGAGAATCAGGGCTTTTCTCGCGCATAAGCTGTAAAAACCCGCGCACAACCGCCATCGGATTACGTATTTCATGAGTAATGCCCGCGGCCATCTGCCCGACCAGACTGAGCCTCTCAAAATTGCCCAGCTCACTGCGGAGCGTCTCCAGCTCTGTAATGTCCTGCAAGGCGATAATGACGCCTGTGGTTTGATTCATATGTTTATCCCGAAAAGGGAGGAAACTTGAAAAGAATACTTTGGGAGATACATTTATAAAATCAGCGCCTGCTTCTCCTTCCAATGCTTTCGCAACTCGTTCGTTAACTACAGGTGAAGCGCTAAAACCGTACAACGAGTTTAAGGGACGGCCTACGACCTCAGGCAGCGTAATAAAGGGATCGAAGTCCCGGTAGAGCTCCAACATCGTTTTGTTCATATGTATAACTCGTTCTTCGCTGTCCAAAGTAACAAGAGATAACGGCATCAAATCCATGACTTGACGCAGCTTATCCACTTCGATTAAATATTTGCTCGTAAACTCAGTTACATCTCGCCGCAGCGTCAGTTTCTCAAAAGAATTATGCATCAGACTTACGACCGCAAAACTTGCCAACACACCTACAGCAACATTCCAAAACGTTGTAAGCAGATCAGGAATGTATACTGAAATGTTCTGTTTGCCCCACAATAGCGGTAATAAAGCCTTAAGCAGCATATCAGCCACAACATATGTGAAAATTACGAGCTTTTTGTCCAACAATGTTCCTCTTTGAAAAAACTTGACATGCAGTAGCATAAAAGGAAAAAGGATAAAAGCAGTGCCCACATACATTGGGGACATTTCTATCGACTGCGCTATAATTAGGACACCCGTCAATGCAGAAGCAGCAAGTACAAAGGAAGTGCGACGTGTACCGTACATGACGCCCACAGTAAGGGGAATAATACCGAGATTGGAAGGTAGGCCATATGGAGGCTGGTATTGAAAGAGCGAACATAGCAATATGGCTGGCAAGCAACACAAATAAAGTATTCCTTGATGAGGTCCGGGAAGCAGATGGCCTGCCCAAACCTTTTTCTTGTCTCCATAATCCGTTAATATAGAGAAAAAAACCGCCGATATAACGGCAAGGAGAACTTGGAGCACACTTTCCTTTAACGCAATTAACAAGGACTTCTCCCCCTCATCATCTTTCCTTGACGCCGTTAGTTGAATTAAAGCACAGGCTACAATATATTACAATATATGTGTTAAAATCCCGGTGTAGAACGACAAATTCTGCTAAATACCGGATATATATAAGAGGATCGTTTTTACGGTTTTTTACTTACTCCTATAAAATAGAAGATATACACAGCTACTGTGCTCAGAGTCTATCTAAAGAGACGGGATTACGATATGATGGAAAATTTGTTACGCGATTCTGAATTTTTTGAAAATTTGTCGACGAAAAGGAAGAGGCTTATGACTTACGACGTAATTGTGATCGGAGGCGGCTCAGCCGGCTTAATGGCCGCGGCGGCTGCTAGTGGCGAGGGCGCCAAGGTGCTTTTAGTGGAAAAGGGAAATAAACTCGGACGAAAGCTGGGGATCTCCGGCGGAGGTCGCTGCAATGTCACGAATGCAAAAGAGCTGGATGAACTCATTCGCCACATTCCCGGCAATGGCCGTTTTCTGCACAGTGCCCTGGCTGCTTTCGGCAATCGGGATATCATCGCCTTCTTTGAACAACTAGGTATAGCCTTAAAGGAAGAAGACAACGGGCGCATGTTCCCAGTGACGGACAAAGCCAAAACGGTCGTCGACGCTTTGATTAATAAGGTACGCTCTCAAGGAGTCGAAATTCGGACAAGCTGTCCTGTTCAAGAAGTGATTTACAAAGAAGGTCATACGGCTGGCGTGCGGCTGCGTTCCGGTGAAATGCTGCGTAGCCGTAACGTCATAGTCGCTGTCGGTGGCAAGTCCGTCCCTCATACAGGTTCGGAAGGTGACGGCTATGCATGGGCAGAGCAAGCAGGGCATACCATTACGGAACTATATCCAACAGAGGTCCCGCTAACGTCAGGCGAGACATTCATCCAGACAAAAGAGCTTCAGGGACTCTCCTTACGAAACATCAGCCTGACCGTATGGAATGCGAAACAAAAGAAGGTTGTCGTTCATGAAGGAGATATGATTTTCACACATTTTGGTTTGTCTGGTCCAACTGCTTTGCGTTGCAGTCAGTTTGTCGTCAAGGGAATGAAAAAGGATAAGGTAAACACGGTGTTATTAACTCTCGATTTACAGCCTCATAAACATGCTGATGAAGTCTACCGTGAGACGCTGGAACTGGCATCGGTCGATGCAAAAAAGGCGATCAAAAACGTACTTAAGTCTTATTTACCGGAACGCATGATTCCGTTACTGCTTCAGCAAGCTGAACTGCGTGAAGATTTGACCTATGATCATATTCCCAAGCAGCAATGGCAAGAACTCGCCCAGCGAATCAAGGCGTTTCCCATTCGTGTGAATGGTACGCTCTCGCTGAAAGAAGCATTTGTTACCGGGGGCGGTGTGAACTTGAAGGAAATTAATCCGAAAACAATGGAATCCAAGCTGATGCCTGGATTGTTTTTCTGCGGTGAGATTCTGGATATTCACGGCTACACTGGAGGCTATAATATTACGGCTGCGTTTACGACAGGGCATACAGCAGGGACGCAAGCGGCTTTAAACGAGATGCTGTAGGAGTGGGAGGCACTAGCGTAGGCATTGATCTTATGATCGCTGGCCCTTCTCAAGATTCAAATCCTCCGCTGCGCTGCATACCACCACTGCATCCTCGTTTTTTAGGGGAGATAGGAAAAGGAAATTAAAAAGACTTAAATCAGTTGTATCACTGGTTTAAGTCTTTTTTTGATTAATCGCGTAAAGAATACGCTCTATCTTGTTTTGACGTTTACCGCTATGCCTATACCTCAATAATGATAGGTAAAATCATAGGTCTTCTTTTAGTCTGGCTGTAAATAAACTGACCCACATTATCTTTTAACATCTGCTTAATCAGGCCCCACTGACTCATTTCGATTTCTGTTAACTCGTTCACTGTGGTCATAATCGTGTCGCGAATCTGATTCATCAATTCTTCGGAATCCTTAACATATACAAAGCCTCTGGATATAACCTCTGGCGCAGCGAGCATTTGCTTCTCGTTTTTGCTCAGAGTCATCACAATAATCAGCATTCCGTCTGAGGAAAGTTTTTTACGGTCCCGCAGTACAATATTACCTACATCACCAGTTACCAGCCCGTCTACCAGGCTATTGCCGGATGGTACTTTGGGACCCAAGGATGCCCTTCCCTCTGCGATTTGAATCGTCTCACCGTTTTGGACGATAAATACGTTCTCCATCGGAATCCCTACTGACTCTGCTAGCTGACGATGCTGATGCAGCATTCTGAATTCACCATGTATAGGAATCAAATACTGGGGTTTCATTAGGGTCATCATTAATTTTAACTCTTCTTGGCTGCCATGACCGGATACGTGCATCCCCGTGGCGCTGCCCGATCCATAAATCACGTTGGCGCCCAGTACGTACAGGTTATCGATGACTTGGGAAAGATTTCGTTCATTCCCGGGTATAGCTCCTGCAGCGATGATCACAGTATCACCAGGCAAAATTTCGATTTTGGGATGCAGAGAATTGGCAAGTCGGGACAGTGCAGCCATCGGTTCCCCCTGACTTCCTGTACATAATACTGCAATTTCTTCTGCAGGATACCGCTCCGTTTCTCCAGCCTCAATCAACAAGTCCTCCGGCATGTGCAAGAATCCCAGCTCCTTAGCCACGGACACCACATTGATCATACTGCGTCCCAGTAAAACAAGTTTTCTGCCTGTCTCCACAGCCGCATCAATGACCTGTTGGACACGGTTAACATTGGAAGCAAATGTAGAAATGAAAACTTGCTGTTTGGCTCTGGCGAAAGCGTCCAAAATATGCCCGCCAACCAAACGCTCCGAAGGAGTAAAGCCTGGTCTTTCGGCATTTGTACTTTCGGAAAGAAGCACTTTAACTCCTTGTTTTCCAATCTCAGCCATGCGATGAAGGTCAGGGAAAGGTCCGCTGACAGGAGACATGTCGAATTTAAAATCCCCGGTATGAACCACATTTCCTTCTGGTGTCTTGAAAAAGACGCCCAAGCAATCAGGGATGCTGTGTACAGTGGTGAAAAAGGATGCCTGAATCGAACCCGCCTGAATCGTTGAATCCGCATCTATAAGATGAAGCTCAGCATCACGTAAAAGGTTATGTTCCTTTAGCTTAATTTTAATCAATTCGATAGTGAGTTTTGTGCCATATACGGGGATATTAATCTGCTTCAGTAAATAAGGAATGCCCCCGATGTGATCCTCATGGCCATGCGTTACAATGAGCGCTCTGACTTTATCCTGATTCTCCTGTAGATAGGTGACATCTGGTACAATGAGGTCAATACCAGGCAAATTTTCATTAGGAAACTTGGAACCACAATCAATGACGACAATATCCTGATCATATTGGATAAGGTACATATTTTTACCAATCTCATTAACACCGCCTAAAGCAGCAATGAGTAATCTGTTATCAGCAAGCATCAAGTTTATTTCCTCCTTAGGAAAATGCTATCCATATTATTTATTTTCCACGTAAACTTATACACCCTATTGGGAAAGAAATGAGTAGCCTTCCTACATAAGAGAGGACTTGTTTCACCAACACAAAAAGAAACCCTTGTCTCTAACAGACAGGGGCCCTCACTTGATTGATTAGATACCCACCGCAGCCGATATAGCAGCAAAAATAGCAGCAATCAGCCATAGGATCGGGAATAGTTTGAAGATTACCTTCAGCCACTGTCCAAAGCTGATCCGGGCAATGGCCAATCCTGCCAGCAACACTCCGCCTGTGGGTGAAATGAGATTGGTTAACCCGTTACCAAATTGGTACGCTGTGACTACAGCTTCACGATTGATGCCTACAAGATCGCCAAGCGGTGCAAGTACAGGCATGGTTAGTGCAGCTTCCCCTGAAGAAGAGGGAACGAGGAAAGTAATGATATTATGCGCAAGCAGCATAATAGTCGTGAATAAATAACTTGGCAATCCTTCCAGGACGCTTGCAAGTGCATTCAATACGGTATCTATAATCATCCCCTGTTCTGCGATAATCAGAATTCCGCGGGCGAGGCCTATGATCACCGCGGCGTAGATAAATTCACCGCATCCTTTTACAAAATTCTCAGCTATTTCCTTCTGACTCATTTTGGTGACAACCCCAACAAAAATACCAAGGGCAAAGAAAAGGGCGCCGATCTCCGTCATATACCAGCCTTTGACCAAAATCCCCCAAACAATTGCTCCAAGCGTTACAATAAATCCACCTATAATTAATTTGTCCCGAAATGTGAAGACGACGTCCTCATCTGTGCTTTCCTTTATAAATTGCTCGCGGTTTATAATATCACTCTGAAACACGATGGATTTCTCTGGATTTCGCTTAACCCGGTGCGCATACCACATCGTAAAAGCAATAGAAATCGCCGTAAATACAAGCCATTCGATAAATCTCAGCCAGAGCTGAGGATTCCCCTCCACTCCTGCGATTCCCTGGGCAATCAACACCGAAAATGGATTGACCGTCGAACCAACATAGCCAATTTGCGTTCCCAGAAATAAAATAAGAATCGCTGTCATAGAGTCAAAACCCAAGGCAAACATTAACGGAATGAAAATCGCATAAAGTGGGATAATTTCTTCACTCATCCCAAAAGTAGAACCTCCGAGACTGAAGATCACCATAGCAATGGGAATAAGCAAAATCCCCTTATTCTTTAGCCGCCTGGCAAGAGCTGTCAGCGCACGATCAATGGCGCCTGTCTGCAGAATAATACCGAAGGAGCCACCTACGATAAGAACAAAAGAGACGACATCGGCGGCATTGATAATCCCCTCAATCGGAGCGCTAAGGATCTGAGGGATGCCCTGTCTCAAATCACCGTTCTCCCCCGTTTTGGGTACAGAGTGATAGGTTCCTGAAACGATTGCCGTTTTGGTCACACCGTTCACTGTCACTTCATGACGCTCAAATTGACCACTGGGTACAATCCATGTCAACGCGGCGACTGTAATAATAATCAAAAATATTAAGGTATAGCTATGGGGCAAGGATAATTTCCATTTCTTATTCGTGATGTTCATGTTTATCCCTCATTCCAAGAATGGTTATACGTAACCTTCCCTCCCATAATGGTCAATATCACTTGGGCATCCCTGATGTCATCAGCGGATGCATTAAGGAGGTCGCGGTCAAAAACGGCGATGTCAGCATATTTTCCAGCCTCCAGCGTACCTGTCACCTCTTCCATATAACAATGTTTGGCTCCATTAATTGTCCATGCCTTTAAAACTTCGGATGGCGGCATTCCTTGGTCAGGATACCAGCCTCCAGCAGGCGAGCCATCCGGGAATAATCGGTGAGAGGCTGCATACAGCGAATCGGGGACACTGGTGATAAATAAAGGCAAATCAGTACCTATGGTGATCGGCACGTTAGCTTCCAGCATGGACTTATAATTATAAAAGCGGTTTTCATTCTGTTTGCCTGCCACTGCAGACATATAAGCCTCTTCGTAAGAAGGATTGAGCAGCAGAATCTGGGCATAGACCTCGGCAAAAATTTCGTTCTCTCCCATTCTGGTCAGATCATCTGGATGAGGATACTCCAGATCACTGATCGAATGTCTGATAAGGTGATTGCCCTGCTGCAAGCGGCATTTTTCAATCATGGATACGGCTTGGCGAATTGCTGCATCGCCTTCTGCCGTTAGGCAGCATTTGATCCCCTGGCTGTCCGCTTCCAGAACAGAGGCTTCAATCTTCTCATAATCAACTGTCCTCAAATTCGTGACCCCAGGCATATCTGCGTAAGGCTCCAACATGTCCCCTGTATGATCTGCTACAACGCCGTCAAGCATCAGCTTGTAACCTTGGAAACGAATAAGGTCTCCATTGTAAAGTGCTTTATATTTGATACCAATGTTTATATCAAACGGTTCAACAACTGGTTCCAGCGAGAAATGAAATCTGAGTGGCAATTCACCTTTTTCCTTCAACTCATCTAGAATGGGAAGCAGCTCACTATGTCGGTCAAAGCCGATATCTTTTATAGAAGTAACTCCTCGTGCAGCCAACATACGGCAAAATTCCATAAACTCTTGTTGGACAAGGCTACGGTCCTGCATCATAACTTGGAGCAGTAAAGCTCGTGCTTCGGCACTGCATTGATCCGGCGAAAACTGATATCTCTCCTCAGCCAATCGGTTCATCCAGCAGTAGCTTTTATTTCGGTTGATAGCGATGACCGCCCGATCGGGAAACAATCCATCCAGCAAGCTTGACTCAGGCAGCTTCCCCCATCTGTCCTCGTTCCAACCGTAAGCGGTTACATCTTTTCCTGGCGGAAGGTTGTTTGCCTCTTGTAGCAAGAGTTCCATTGCTTCTTCACTGGAGGCCGTATGCGCCAGATCCACGCCCCGATGCATTGACATGTATCCGGTAAAAAATACATGGTTGTCATGGATTCCCGGCATGATAAAGGCATCGCCCAGATTATAGACAACCGTTTCCGCACCTATCCAGGCTTGTGCCTCTTCCGGACGCCCCACCGCTGCAATACGTTCTCCTCGGACTGCAACAAACCCGGGCGAAGCTTCATTTTCCAATCCATTAAAAATAGCATGGGAGAGTAAAACTTTGTCTGCTAATGCATCTTTCTTCCCTTGCACAGTTTCACCACCTCACGATTGATTCACCTAACAATATGACGTAATATAACGTTATGTTAATGCTTCTGCTTCTCCCTATTGGATGGAAGCAGAAGCCACACTTACCTGAACCGCCTTGCATTACAGGCAACGGATTATATGGAGAATTGATAACGGTCTCCGATGATGTACTGCTTTCCTACATGAACCGGGCTTCCATGCTGGTCATAGATCATTGTATGCATGTAAAACAACGCCTGTCCGATCGCTGTCTCCAGCAGCTTGGCCTGATTTTCATCCGCCAAAGCAATTTGTAATATCGTCTCTCCCGGCTGGTTAGGATCAATGCTGTATTTTTGCCGCAGCAGCTCGTATACAGACCCCTCCAACTGCTCGTTCATTAGAAATGCAAAACGGTCATAAGGATAAAAATTGTTTTCCAGCATCAGGGGGCGATCATCCGCATATCTTTTACGCTGGATAAATAGCACCTTTTCTCCTGGCGATAACTGCAACTGATGTGCAATTTCCTCATCTGCATCTACGATTTCACGTTTTGTGACCACACTATGTGAAGAAAGACCATTGGACTTGCAAGCAGCCGTAAAGCTGATGACATGTTCAATCTTCCGTCCAATCTTGGGGATATTGACAAAGGTGCCTTTCCCCTGACGTTTGGTCAAATATCCTTCATGAACTAATTCGGCAATTGCTTTTCTTACGGTAATACGACTTACATTATACATCTCGCTTAACTCTGTTTCAGTCGGTATACGGCTTCCCTGCGTAAATGTTCCATTATGAATAGCGGTTTTGACCGCTTTTTGTAATTGCATATATAATGGCTCCGCTTGGTCTGAATTTAACATAATGTACCCTCACTTGTCATATAACGTTATATCACTCTCACTTAGAGTATCAAAGGTTACATATTCTTACAAGTGAAGATATTCGAAAAGGATCGTCAATAATGAACGCCGTATCCGAAGGAACCTTCTACCAGACAGCTCTGGGCGGCAAGCCTTGAGCCTTCTGCCATAGCATCCTGAATGTTGCCTTTTTCCAAAAAGCTCAGTAAAAAAGCAGTTATATAAGAGTCGCCTGCCCCCATGGTATCCACAGCGTCAACGGAATCAGGCATTTGAAAATAGAACTTCGTACCATCATAGGCGATGGATCGGTCACCGCCACGTGTCGCGACCAGAATTTGTCCCTCTTTTTTTCGATTGGAGCGGATATAATTCTGTGTCTCTTCATCCGTCATATGGCTGCAAGAGAAAAATGCAAAATCGGCATACGTAATATTTTGTTCTACTTGTGTATCTGTAAAATCATCTGAGAAATCGAAGGAAATAGGGATTCCTAGCGTCTCTAATTCAGGCAGCAAGTGACCTGTATGACTGTACAAGCCAGTATGAATTAGGTCGAACCCGCCAAGATAGTTCCTGTCATCTTCGCTCAGTTCCAATGGAAAGAGACGTGTCACTCCCCCCTCATTACTGCCCAGAAATACTCTGTCTCCGTCTTCCAGGGTTACACGTGCGCAGCCGTTCTCACCGCTGTGATATCTGCACCGTGAAATATCGATGTCAAGCTCACGCAGGGTGTGTTCTACATGCCGTGCTTCGTTGTCGTCCCCAAACACTCCTATAAAGGCTGCATCCACTCCCGCTTTTTTGGCAAACACACTAAAATTAAGCGCATTGCCGCCAGGGTACATCATACGCAGATGAACATATTTATCTACCACATTATCGCCAATGCCTAGAACCTTCATGATGGTTTCCTCCTGTTGGTAGGTGCGCTTAGTAAGCTACTTTGCCCATATAACGGCGAGTTTCCAATGGGTGATTGCGTACATTGGCTAGTGCTTCACGATACACACATACAATGCTGTAGAATAACACCGGGTTAAAAAACTCTACTACTTCGTCTGCAATCGTTCCGATGCCAAGCTCCTTTGCATCAATCACTTCCACTTTCTCGGCATACTGATTCAGGAAAGTCTGTGCCCGCTCATCCAGCGCCCGTGTGCGTCCTTCGTTGATCATCAGAATAAATGGAGTTTCCTTATCCGTTACTTCAAACGGACCATGGAAGAATTCACCGGAATGGATAGAAGCTGCATGGAGCCATTGCATTTCCATCAGCGAGCAGATGGCAAATCCGTAAGCATGTCCATAAGACGCTCCGCTGGTCAGGATATAGAAGAGTTCCTCGTTGCGGTATCTGTCTGCGAATACTTGGGCACGTGGTTCAACTTGGACTTTGGCACGGTTAATAATCCCATTGATTGCCCCCAATCCGTTCTGGAAAGCCGGGTAATGCGCATATCCCTCAGCGATTTGCAGCAGTTCAACCGTAAGTTCTAAAATAATAGCCATCGGGTTGCCTTTAACATCGCTCTCATCACCCCACTCGTAGAGGAAGGAATAATCCGAATAGTTGAGCAGGTTCGCTTCACTGTTGTGGGTTAAGCCGATGGTATAAGCACCTTTCTCTTTGGCTGATTTAGCAGCCGCGACCGATTCTGGAGTATTTCCACCGTGGGAACAAACGATGACCACTGAGTGTGCTCCCAATCGTTTAGGCAACGCATGTACAAACTCATTTGCTGTATACATGCCTGCTACCAGTTTTCTTGCTTCACTATCCAGAAAATATTTTGAAGGATACATATCCACTAGTGAGCCCCCGCAGGCCACTAAATAAACCTCGGAAATCTCCCCATTCGCTTGTTCATAAATCGTCTGAACCGTCTGTTGTACATTCATTTTTTATCTCTCCTTTTATATAACGTTATATAACGTATTGTTTACGAGATAAATATAAGCGCTTTCACTAAAAGTGTCAAGCCTCTCATTAAAAAAAGCTCTAACCCTTTTGTATAAGGATTAGAGCTCCTTTGGGATTGGATTCATTGGGTTAGCAAATAACGAGGCTGTGGCTACATATACGCACAAAAATATGGTCTTACACATGGGTTTGTCCGAATAAACTAAATGAGACAAATACATAACGTCCAATAAATAATCAAGGAGGAAAACACCATTAATACATTTATCAGTTATGTTTTTCTGGGTCTGTCTCTTTCAGCTCCCATTGGACCTATCAATGCTGCGCAATTAGATCGAGGTATTAAAAATGGATTTTGGCACGCCTGGTTTATTGGGCTAGGTGCAATCACAGCAGACATTATCTATATGATGCTTGTCTATTTGGGAATGATCCATCTTCTTAATTCCCCATTTGTCAAAGCTTTTTTATGGCTGTTTGGCTTTTTCGTGCTTGTGTATACAGGTCTTGAAAGCATCAAAAATGCTGGTGTGATTTCAGAATCCGAATTAAGGGGAAATAGTAATACCCTGACCAACTCCTTTGTAGCCGGCTTTCTGATGTCGTTGTTTAATCCTCTCTCCATCCTTTTCTGGCTTGGGATTTACGGATCCATACTGGCCAACGTCGCTAATACTTATCCAGTACAACAGCTATTGATTTACAGCGGAGCGATTGTACTAGGCGTGTTGGCCTGGGATGTGACGATGGCAGCCGCTTCAAGTGTTTTCCGTCGATTTCTCAGACCCGGATTGCTTAAAACCATCTCTTGGATGTCAGGTCTGTCTCTTGTAGGCTTTGGCTTTTATTTTGGTGTACAGGCATTTCAATTACTTTTTTTACGCTAACGCTTGTCTTCTTGATAAAGTTAACGAGGTTCCTTGCCGTGCTTTCGACGCACCCATTGTACAATGAGGTCACATATGGCAATTAACAAGACTAGCAGCAAACTGATGTAAACCCCAGGGCGGCTAAGCTTATGAAAAAAGGCCCCTACTACAGCCAAAGCGATCAGCAATAAGCCAATCCAGCGTTTAATATTGCTCGATGTGCTTGATTCCAGTAACTTACCTGAAGACAGCAAAATAAAGCACCAGTTATATAGCAGCATTAAGCCTGCAGCTGTTGTGATATATTCATACACTTTTCCCGGTAGCAGCAACGATAATACGATTGCAGAGATTAATCCAACAGAGATCAAACTAAGTGCATACAGAGGATATTTGCCCTTCCACTTCCGTGAGAACAGTGTGGGCGCATCTCCTTCCTGGGCAAGAGTAATCATCATCGAAGTCTCTGCATATAGCGATGCTGTCATCGTTGAGAATCCTGCAATAATCAGGACTCCATTAAACAAATGAGGCACAAAGACCAGATGATCGCTACTGAGCGCAAGCACAAAAGGACTTTCCTTCGGATTAAAGGCACTTAATGGTACCATAGACACAGCCAGCCCAATCGATAGCACATACACTACAACCAGCGTAATCAGCATGACCTTTCCTGCTTTGGGTGCTTCCTCCGGGTTTTGAAGTCGGTTAGACATAATTCCGAGCACTTCGATACCTCCGTATGCATAAAAGGCAAAAATAAAAGATGACCATAATCCTATGCCACCGGTTGGAAAAAAGTCTTTGTAGCTGAGGGGAAACTTCGGATTATATTTACTTCCTCCGATCCAGCCTGCCAAAAGCGCAATCGCTAGGACCAGAAACATCACAAGAGCCGCCATCTTAATAATGGCGAGTACATTTTCTACACGATCAAAGCCCTTATTGCCAAAAAAAACAATCACAAGCCCTAAGAGCCCGAAGCCTGCCGCAAAAATCCACATCGGTACCTGAGGAAACCAAAAACGTGAAAATATAGACAGCGCGGTTAGTTGACTCCCATTAATAAGCAATTCTGAGAACCAATATACCCAGCCACTGCCGAAGCCTGCCCAATTACCAAATGCTTTTTGGGCATAGGAACGGAAAGAGCCCTGTTCTGGATGATCTGCCGTCATACGCGAAAGAGCGTCAAACACCACATACGTCCCAACTGCTGCCAAAAAGTAAGCAATCAGTACGGCTGGACCACCAATGGAAATCGCTAAACTGGACCCTAGAAAATACCCTGTACCGATGGTGCCTGCAACTCCTAACAAGCTCAGCTGCCACCATTTTAGTTTTTGATCTTTTTGTTTGCCCGCTGAAGGCTTGCTCATAAGAAAATCACCCTATTTCTAAATTTGAGACCGATACCTTGTTTTTTTATGATTTCCTTCTTCTCCATATTTCATGTGAAGTTCTTTCAATTTGTAATAAAGAAGCACCAGCAAACTCGATTAAAGTTTGCTGGTGCTTCTTTTTAATTAAACGTTTCACATTTTGGGCAAAGAAAGTGCCTTGTCTGCATTTTGAATATCCATTTGAATTTGCTGATCTGGATCATAGGCGTTGTAGTAACCATTGTTCTTCATATAATTAAAAATTTGCTCATGAAGATTAACAGCTTTGCTCAATTGGTCACACAGAACATTCCGAACTTCCGGGCTAGTGGACTCTGTTAACGCTGCGGCGTAGTTTTTGATCCCATTTTTAGCTGCGATTAACAGATCGGCAGCAATCACCTGATCGGTCATGGGAGTCGTACCAGTCATATTCCCAGTAAAAGAATTCACGTTAATCCTCCTTCATTATACAAGCAGATTTTTAAGCTGTTGAATATCTTGTGTACCGCCACTGATATCCTGCTGTAAAATATTTTTCAAATTTGAATCTGAGACTAAAGGCAGCATAGCTTGAGTTTTTGTGATACAAGTTGTTTTAAACGTAAGCAGCTCATGCAATTCCAATTTTTCGTGAACTCCGAGTTTTTGCAAGATCAAAACCTCCTTTCTGAACTTCTTTTGGTATTTCCTACGATTACTGCCCTTATGCACGATCCAAGAACCTTAGTTTTCACAATGTCCTTTTCAGCTTTTTCTCATTATGAAAAAAGGTTCCTTCAAACCATTAGTCATGGTTTGAAGGAACCTTTTTGTTCCAAAGTGAGCAGCAAGGGTGAACACCATTATTTAGGTATGGACGCTACCTGAAAAACCGTCCACATCGTCTTCCGGTTGTTGATCAGAGCTGACGTTGTGTTCCTGTGTTGTGTTCGTAAACGTTTGGGAAGAGCCGCTTTTATACGCCTCGCTCCAGTCCTCATTAATGATGTGCGCTGGAATAATCCAATCCTCCGGGCTATAACCTGGATTTTGCACACCGATATTACTTTGTTTACCTGGACGATAAGTGAGAACTCCTGTCTCAATTATACTTCCTTCATAAGCTTGGCAAATCTCTAATGCAGACAGCACATCCTGGTTCTCAACGTGAACACTGAGGCCTGTATCACCGTTCGTGCTGGCAGAGTATCCAATTTCCTTTAATGTTTCACAGGCTTGGGCGGCTTGCTGCGGATCACGAAATTGAAAACGGAAAGAACCCGTATCCATGTGCTTCATCTCCTCTGAATTTATCTTATTTTGTTATTTGGGTCCATTAGGTATGTTATTTGTTAATATAACCAATCGGAACGGTATTTTTACATTCGAAACCTTTATTTTTCAAAAATTTACCTTAAAGCTTTGAAATTAAATAATTAAAAAAGCAGCTACTGTGACAAATCGCATGTTTTCCCTACGTAAATCCCTTTATGCTAGTAGTAAGGGTATGGTTGCCCGGTCATCCGAACCGAGCGGTCAAAGGATGCCCAAATCCATACATAAAGGCGGAATGAAGATGATAGATTACCGAACATTGGTGACACAGCAATCTATGCATTTGTATAGCGTGTTTGCCAAGTCATTCAAAAGTGTAAACGAACATGCGGTTGCTGGCATCAAAACGGTGGGCTTCAACCCAACGGCCTTCGCCGTGATGGAAGTTTTATATCACAAGGGAGCACAACCAATTCAACAAATTGGAGCCAAACTGCTTCTGCAAAGCGGAAATGTCACTTATGTTATCGACAAGCTGGAGAGCCGTGGTTATTTGCACCGTCACCCGTGCGACCAAGATCGTCGTATTATATATGCAGAGTTGACGGACGAAGGACAACGCGTCATGGACGAAATTTATCCTGATTATACACGTCAGATTGAACGTGCCTTTAGCGGAATCAGCGAAACCGAAAGAGATCAACTCATCGGCTTGCTCAAAAAATTGGGCCGTAGCGCTGATAATCTGTCACCTTATCACAAATAGAATGAATAGTAATTTTAGCAACTGTCCAATTGTGAATAAAAGAACAATCCTATAGCTGTGCTAACGAAAATTTAGATTTACACAGAAAAGTCCACCCTTATATTTATGGGTGGACTTTATATATACCTGAGCGAAATATGCCTAAGCTTACGAGCAGCATAAGACCTGTTATCGACTAAAATGTTTGATCACTACATTATTAAAAATAGCCTTACCGCCATCTGAAAAAAGAGTAATTCCCTGATCCTCTAAGCGTGGAAATATTAAGGAGGAATAAGCTACTTCTCCATCATCTACAAAGACTTCGATGCTGGTTTTATCGACAAGAATCTTCAAGTGGACATTTTTTTTATTGGTATCAAAAGGCGCCTTACTCTCTACATATTTACCACTCTGATCCGGCTGCCCGGTGTTTGCTCTGTTTACATAAGAGTATTGACCCTCCACCGAAACACCCACATCTACATGACGCTTGCCATCCGCAGACTCTCGAAGCCTCAAGCCTGTATTTTTGATCGTTGACCAAGATACATCTGCTTCTAACTGATAGGCATCACCTGCTACCGGAAGCTTGTGGTTCCCCTCTACTTGGATCTTCCCCAATGACTCCGTTGCAGTTGGGAATTGCTCCAAAGCTGATACAGGCTGTGAAACCAAGCGATAGCCGACATCAGTTGTACGCTTCAACCGAATTTGGCGAACAACCGAATCCATGCCATTAAAGCCTTCCTTCAAAGTAGGCGTGTTGTTGGCATAATCCCAATTGTTCATCCAAGCCAGCGCATAACGGTGACTGTATTGGTCTTTGGCTTTGCCGTCCTCGAACGTAACCGCACCATACCAGTCAAAGCCATAATCCAGCCAACCAGGATCATTGCGATCAGGGAGAAATGCTTCTCCATTAAAATCCCCCGTCCAGTAGGCATACGTATTGGGTCCGCCGGTTGGTTTACTATTGGCGCTTGCACCTAGAATCCATTGATAGGTCCCATCATCCGCGCGCATCTGGTAAAGGTCAGGACATTCTACAAGTCCGATATTTTCCGTTTGAAAGCCGCTCGTAAACTGCCAATCCTTTAAATTTTTCGACTTATAAAAGCCAATCTTCGTTCCCTCCGCCATGACCATCACCCATTGATTACGTTGAATATCCCGGATGATCTTGGGATCTCTGAAATCCTTCGTGCCAGGGTTGGACATCACGGGCTTGTTGCGATAAGAAGTAAACGTCTTGCCTTTGTCCTTACTGTACCACAGAAATTGTTCCTGCTTTCCTCCATCTGCGGAGGGCTGTGTGACAATGGCTACAAGTGCGCCTTTTCCAAAACCTGCGGTGCCATTATTGTCGATCACGACCGAACCGGACCAAGGGTCTCCATTCGGATTCGTATATTTAGGAATTGCCACCCCTTCATCTTTCCAATGAACCAGGTCGGTGGATGTGGCATGTCGCCATTCTGTACCGTTCTTATGAGGGTAATCACGATTATATAAATAGTAGTAATGATATTGCCCATCCATATAAATAGGCCGCTGTGGATCATTTTTCCACTTATCCGGGACGGTAAAATGATAGGCGGCCCGATAGGTCGGTGTTGTATGCTTGCTTTGATTGGCTTGGTTTTTTGGAGCTGCTGCAGGTTTTTGAGGTTTGCCTGCATCCTGTTGGTACATACTCCACCCCATAGCTATGAAAATAGTTAAGCCTGTGATAACTACTACGGATCGTATTCCAATGTTCTTGAAGGCTTTTTTTCTCATTATGACGATCCTCCTTACCCCTCATTGCATTGTTATGTATCGTCCGACGGACGACAGATCGGTAATCTACCAAAGCTGTCGCCTTCGGACATGCTGCTTATAACTACTTATTTCTTTCCATACTCATTTTGGTTATCTTTTTTGTCATTTCCTGGATCAATCGTAATTTGACCTTGCTCCAGAATACCGTTTTTCACAACAGAGGTTTTCGAGCCTTTAATATTCAACAGGAAGCTTGGTGCGAAAGTAGATTTGTGATCTGGGAAGAGTCCACGATTAGTCATATAACTCGAAACGACTACGTTATTGCCTTTGCCTTGCGGGATAGCAAAATGAGCATATGTCCAGGTAATATCATCACGATCCAGATCCTGATGAAGAACGAGACCGGTTCCATTCAGGGGTTTATAAGGCCCTGTCAAGGAAGTAGAAACATAACCCAACATGTAAATATCATCGTCACCGATCGCATCTACAGTCACCTTGGAACCTCTTGTACTCGTAAATAAATACCACAAACCGTTCATTTTGAACACATTTGCCCGTTCAATTTCATCTGTTACCAGATTGGATGCAAGCAAAGGGGGCATTACATTTTTCAATGTATAATCATCATTCAATTCAACGATGCCCAGTGCGCCGTTCGCCAGCTCAGCTCCTTTTTTCTTAGGACTTTGTTGCAAGTTTTGTTGCTCTTCCGTGAAGAATTTTTTATTGCCACCATAATAAGCTGAGTTTTGAAGCGATTCTTCGCCCTGGTAGCCTGTTTCTGTCCCTGTGTTGGCTTCAAATATAATATATTTGTGGCCTTGATCCTCGACATAGTGAGGGTCTCTAAGGGTATGATTATCCATATCCACTCCGACGCTTTGTTGTACATTTTGATAGGTTTTACCATCTCCACCGTCATAGATCGATTTCAAATCCTCGACTCCATCTACTTTCAGTGTCTTATCATCAGGCTGAGAGACATTAATTTGAGCTGTGCTCAAGGTTTGCTTGCCGTATAATTTGTTATTCGGATCATAGGGCTGTCTGCTGGTATAAAATAAACGTACATGTCCATCAGAGGTTAAGGTAGCAGAACCTGACCATTCTTCTGACTGATTTTTGAGAATCGGATCGTTGGAGAGCAGTTTATCATTGTCTTTAAAGACTCTACCAGCATTTTTCCAGCCGCTCAGTGAAGTATCACCCGCTTTTTGATAGAACAGATATATAAATGTATCCTCGCCTCTTTTAGGATCGCCTGCCAGTCCAAATACGATATTATATCCCTTGTAATTAGCTACTGTACCATCGGCATTTTGCAACGGCCAGCTGTCCCAAACATCCAGATCAATCTGCTTACCTGAGCTATCGTGACCAATAGCAGAAGGAATATTCTTAATTGTAGAGGCATCGAAGGATGGAACCTCATATTTCTCTTTGCCTTGCTGTTTGAAAATATTCAGCATGTCATTACGCGTAATTTGGGTGAATGCATTGTCTGCATTGAAATCAGCCTTATCATTTTCTTTTGCAAAAGCCTGAACGCCGCCTCCTAACAGCAAGGTAGTTGCTACTGTTGCAGTGGCTGCTTTACTGAACCATTTGTTAAACTTCAAGTACTCCATCTCCCTTAATGTAATTATGCTTTCTAGTGTTGAAGCCCAACTTTTTCGTTGGCTAGGGCCATTTTATATGGTATGTCAAACGATTGATATAGACTGAAAAGCCCTATTATGTGAGGGAAGAAAACAGATTCCTCTATGAATTTCATCCTCATATTTTCCTAGTAATTTTCTGAAAATACCTATTTTTTTCATTCCTATTACATTCAGAAAAATTTGTTACTTGATTTTTTTCCGTATCCCATTTTGCTTGGTTGGTTGCTTCATTCACATGCAAAATTGTTCAAAATATACTCATAAAATGCTCGATTTGTAAGCGGGTGCAAAAAAATGGTTCCTTAGTACCCTATAGCTCAATTTAGAAACAGCTTTTTTGTTACAATTTTTTAAGACTTTTTTACCACTTTGTAACCTATATCATATGAATATATCGCAATCTCTAGGGGATTTTTATTTCCTTTTTGTATATTGGGGAATTTATCGGTCCTATACGAAGTGGCTATTTTGCTAAATCAGTAGGAGAAGAGACCTTAGCATAAAGAAACAGCCCGGCCCCTTATTGGTGTACCGGACTGTCTCTTTAATATGAAAGAAGTATATTTTTTTTATGCGTGTTCTCTTTGTGGTGTCTTCACACGCTGATCTGCCTCTTCTTCCGTACCCGGTGGGCGGTTCCGCAAACCTAAGACAACAAACCAGCTAATCACCGCAATAACGACCATGATCACGAATAGGGAATGCAGACTGTTTTCCAGTACAGACCGGAGTAATCCGGCAACCTTGTCACTTAGACTTTGTGAAGCATGCGGGGCAAGCAGACCATTAATATCCTCCTGTGTAACCCCTTGCTGAGTGAGCTGTCCGTCGGCTGTCTGGGCAGCAATACGATAATTCAGCCATGAACCGAAGGCTGCAACCCCAATCGTTTGTCCCAATGTGCGCAGGAACGTATTCAAGGCTGTAGACGCGCCACGCAGCTGGAATCCGACCGAGGACTGAGCAATAATCGTGAACACGGTTATCGAGAAGCCAAATCCCAGTCCATACAATAACGTAGACAGGAACAGAAGCCAGATTGGAGTTGTTAGGTTCATCAAGGTCATGACGAAGGCTCCCAATACAATCAGAGTCAGCCCGATCAAAGAGGTTCGACGCGAGCCCAGCGTCAGCAAAATGCGTCCTCCGATCATGGAGCCGAACAACCAACCTACCGACATTGGGGCCAGCGCCAGACCAGATGAAGCGGCATCTCCACCGTGTACGCCCTGAATCCATAGGGGAAGATAACTAGTCAGCCCGATTAGCAGGGTACTGACGAGTAGTGCAGCGGCACAGGAAAAAGCGATATCCCGTATCCGAAACAGCTTCAGAGGGACCATCGGTTCCTGAGCGCGCTTTTCGATAACCAAAAACAAAACCAGGAACAAAATGGCCACGGCAGCCAAGGCCAGCAATTCAGGAGAAGTCCAGTCGATATACTGTCCCCCCAGGGCCAATACGAGCAAGAGTGCCGTCATCCCGATGGTAAAGGTAACTGCTCCCGCCACGTCGATACGTGCGGTACGCTTGCTTACCTGTTCCCGCAGGTAACGGGCGATGAAGAACATAGCCAGTAATCCAAAGGGAACGTTAAAGCCAAAAATCCATTCCCAGCCAAAATAGGTGACCACGTAACCGCCCAAGAGAGGCCCGACAAGGGAAGAAATCCCCCATACCGAGCTGATCATGCCTTGGACTTTACCACGTTCCTCCATTTTGTATATATCACCGATAATGGTAAAGGTAACAGGAATGACACCGCCTGCTCCAATCCCTTGAATAGCCCGGTATAAAATAAGCTGCTCCATACTACCAGCCAGCATACAAAGCAAAGCGCCAATCACAAATAACGAGCACCCAATTAGAAAAATGGGTTTACGGCCAAACAAATCGCTAAGCTTGCCGAAAATAGGCGTAGTTACAGCCATCGTCAACAAATATGCTGTAAAAATCCAGCTGAGCAAATTCACACTGCCCAGTTCACTAACAATTGTCGGTCCCGCTGGACCGATAACCGTTCCTTCAATCGCGGCCAGAAAGGTGGCCAATAGAACACCTGTCAGCACGAGTCCGCGCTTCATAGGTTTATCGTTTCCCAAGCAAATCACAAATCCCTTCTTTGTATAAACTGTGCTGTATCTGTACGGTTTTCCTTCCCAGCTTGGATGATTACCCGCACTGTATAATCGTAAACAGGCGGCCTATATAGGCCGCCTGTTATGTACGATGTATATATATTATTGTCTACATATCCTTAATTTTTGTCAACTGTAATCG
This sequence comes from Paenibacillus sp. JJ1683, assembly GCF_053006485.1. NCBI lineage: Bacteria > Bacillati > Bacillota > Bacilli > Caryophanales > Paenibacillaceae > Paenibacillus > Paenibacillus sp. JJ1683. Next base: position 830,080 of record NZ_CM129820.1, on the reverse strand, counting down.
TATGATTAATCCAGCTATCTTCCGTTTTATAGAGATACCCCTCTTCCATACGAAGAACATGGCTGGCAAAGCGTTCAGCTATCTGCAAATCGTGGGTAATGATCAGAAAAGCCGCGCCTTCAGCAGACTGCTCTGAGCACATATGGAGCAGGATGTTTGCCCCTTCGTAATCCGTTCCCGCAGTCGGCTCATCCAAAATGTAAAGCTTTTTGGGGAGGATAAACTGCGCCGCAACGCTCAAAAGCCTTTTTTCGCCTCCACTTAGCAGATACGGCGAGACCTCCAGTCGGTGATCCAGCCTGGCGGCTGCCAGTAAGCGATGCGCTCGTTCCTCATAGGCGGCGGGAATCGGATCTCCGATCCGTAAACCAAACTTGGCGCGCACACTGTACAAGCATTCTTCCCACACCGTTGCAGCTGCAAACTGATGCTCTGGTTGCTGGAACACATAGCCAATCCCCGCAGCCAGTCGGTGAATGGGCAGCTTCGACATATCCTGCCCCTCCCACCACATGCATCCCTTCGGTGCGGGGAGTAGACCCATAAGCAGCTTGCCCAGCGTGGTTTTGCCAGAGCCGTTCTCGCCCAGCATTACGGCTCGTTCGCCAGGCGCAAGGGCAAGACTCACGCCCTTAAGCGCCGGGCGCTGGCTACCGGGGTAGGTGAAGGGCAATCCCTTCACCTCCAGCAACGGCTGCCCAGCGCAGTTAGCCGCCGAGCCGGAATTCACCCCCGGCTCACGCGGCATGTCTTCCCTCCCCGCGGAAGAGGGAAGCAGCCCCCAGGCTGCCAGCTGCGCACCATGCTCGCGCAGCAGCTTTTCGGGCGGGCCTTGCAGCAGCATAGTCCCGCCCTTCAGCACGATGAGGCGCTGCGCTGCACGCGCACCATCATCTATGCGGCTGGACGCAGTGATCACCGTCTGGCCTGCGGCATGGAGCCGCCGACATAGCAGGACGAAGTCCCGTACCGCCGGTGGGTCCAACTGCGCAACTGCGTCGTCGAACACGGCCAGCGGCGTTTCCAGCGCCAGCACCGCAGCAATGGCGGTGCGTTGGCGCTGACCTCCCGAGAGGCGCCGCACGAAGGAGCCGCGCTCGGATGCCAGGCCGACGGCCTCCAGTGCAGCGGCCAGGCGCTGCTCTATTTCTGCCGGAGGCACGCGCAGGTTCTCCGGCCCAAAAGCAATTTCGTCTTCGACGATTCCCTGCACTAGCTGGGCATCCGGGTCCTGAAGCACGACGCCGACAGTGGTGGCGACCGTAGCCAATTCAGCGGTGTCGGGGTCCATCCCGTACACGGTCAGCTCGCCAGTCCGTTCGCCCTCGCCAGAACGGGACAACCCGCCATGAAGCAGCTGGCACAGCGTAGACTTTCCACTCCCACTAGCTCCAACAATGGCTATGTGCTCACCCACCGCAATGTCCAGCGTCAGACCATGTAACGCTGGCTCCACCTGGTCATCGTACCGATAGCCAAAATTCCTCAAGGACACGGCCATTCTATTCCCAGAATCATGATTACTACGTTCATTCATAACCGAAATACCCTCAATCCCATTGTTCAAGATATAACCACGTATAGCCTTGGTTATGCCCGTGAAGCGCGTCCCAATTCAAAGCGTTTTAACAGACCCGTACCATTTAAGGCATCGCCCAGTACTTTCGTCAGCAGACCACACAGGACAATGCCGCTTAGGATACGAACGACCAGTGCGATCGTCAGTACCTTCCAGCCCCAATGCATATAGCCAAACATATTGGCTGCCACGATAAACCACAGCGGAACCATGGCTCCGCCCACCAGCATTAGTGAAACTGCATTCCAGCGGCGATACCGCAAAAGAGCAAATACCAGCTCCGCCGCAACCATATAGCAGACAGCTGCCGCAATGATAGATGCAATTCCATAGGCAGAGCCCATAAAAGACTGCACTACCGCGCCAAAGGCATAAGCAATTACCGCCGTACCTGGCTTACGAATAATATAATAGGCCAGCAAACCATATATCATGTACAGCCCGACAATAGCGGAAGTTGCGATCGGCCCTCCCAGACTGTTTAACGTTTTGTTAATCATCGACAAATACACAGTCATGACGCCGTTCAACGTAGCCAGCATGGCCATTAACACGATATCCAGCGTTGTAAACTTGGCAAAAATACGAGATCCCTTCATATGTATTTCTTGACTCCTCTCCATAATCTAGTATACAAGGTCATAGCTCTGGCCCTTGTACAAACTGTTACTGTATAAATGTATTCATCCGCCGTCTTATTGTCAACCTAATTTTATTTTACTAGTTGACAATGAGAGCAAAAAAAGGGGGTGCTTCTTTATAATATCCACCCTAAAACAGCCGTAGCGAATACAGCAATCACTGCACATACGTAGCCTAAACGCCCATTCTCCAGTGTACGAAGATACGTCCGTTCTGCATATGCGCCAAAACCTTTGCCCTCCATAGCCAGTGCTGTCTGCTGAACCCGTCTCACGGCATTCACCAATACAGCAGCCGCATACCCGCTCCACCATGATATCCGATTGCCCCATCCTCGTGGTGGTTCCTGCCCCCGAACACGCCGTGCAGCCATAATGGTTCGCCCCTCTTCTTCCAATAAGGGCAGGAATGTCAGCGCCACTGAAATTCCGAACGCAAATCGATAAGGTACACGCAAGCGCAGATTCAAAGCCTGCACAAAATCTCGGGGATCGGTCGTCGAGAGATAGATATAGGATGCCAAAAACAATACAAAAATCCGCAGCGTTAATGCCCCCGCGATATCCAGTCCCTCCGCTGTAATCACAATGGGTCCCCATGAAGCGACAGTATTCCCTTCTCGAATCGCTAGGATAGACAGTATAAAATACGGAATACCTAAACCAATCAGGAACGACATAGCGCGAAGTTGGCGTGCTAGGGTCAACCGTGCGCAGAAGCCAGCCACAGCGATCAGTACCACCAGGAGTGCCGCTTCCCGTATTGTCGAATCCCATGCCATCGACAGGAGGCTAAAGCATCCCACCCATATAAGCTTACTTAACGGTCCAAGCCTGTGCAGCGGCGACGAACCGCCGTTATACTGAAACAGCATTTCGTTGTGCCTCCAATCTGAGCCATTCTTCATGCAGTAATGAATACATCAGCATATCCTTAAAGCCTGTAGATGTATGCTGTACCTGCCGTAACAGCCCTTCCTGGGTCCAGCCCATCGAGGACAGCAGGGCTTGCGAGCCTGTATTGCGCGGGTCCACCAGCGCTTCGATCCGATTTAATCGAATCGTGTCATATCCGAATGAAAGCACTAAGCGAAGCGCCTCAGTCATATAGCCCTTGCGCCAATAAGGCTGGGCCAACTCATAACCAATCTCGGCTTTATAAGCTCCCTCCGTCTGCCAATAATTAAAGCCGCAGCTTCCAATCAGCCTCCCGTTCTCCTTCAGCTCGATCCCCCAGCGCAGCGCATCTTCCGTCTTCGCCAGCTCATTCAACAGCTCAATCATATCCTCTGCATCCTCTCGTCCTGACATACCGGTAAGGTTCATATAACGGTGAACCTCCGGGTCAGACCAGCAAGCGAACATCGTAGCCGCATCGCGGCTTTCCATCCTTCGCAGCCGAAGACGCGGGCTTTCCAGCAGTGGGATATGCCCCTTACATGCATATGCACACATGTTCCATCATCCTTCCAGCATTTCAATGACAACAAATATACGCTACATTTAAGCATACACCTCCAACAAACACAACCTTATTCATGTGGACAGGCCCTTATAAATCAAATTAGCCCTCCGCTTCCTGATATCAGGAATGAAGAGGGCTACCTTTTATTGTTATAAGATTTTTTGTGTCTCTTATCCTTTTAAGAAGAAGCACGGGCAGTGACATGCGCTGGATTTTTCACAACATCTTCGTACAATACGCCTAGCATCGACTGAATTTCCTGCAATTCTTCGATCCCTGCGCCGGTAAGGCTGAACATATCATCATGTGGTGTCAGAAAGTTTTCCTGTGTCAGGTTTTCCAGTTCCTGCTTGACTTCACGTTCTCCTACACGGTATCCGCGTTCTTCGAGAACTGGTTGTATATCTCTCACGGTCAAATCGTCCTGATGTGCATAAAAAAGCATCTGTATACGGATAAACAAGTTCTGAACATCTGCATGCATAATTGTAACTCCTCCCTGGCCTAAGCCAACATGTTACATTGTTTTTACCCATAGGGGAGAAGCTGGAAACAGATGAGGGCAACCCTTCATTGAATTACTTTCTATATTATATGTCCCGCTAAGACATAATGCTTTGCCGTCAGCGTTGCTTGTAGAGAAAGGAATTGTGGTGCTAGAGAAAGGAGATTATTCCAAGGCAGTAGTGCTATTTTCTACTTGACTGAATATGTACAATCGTTATATCTTAAATTAATTAACCAATGGTAAAAGTGATTTGCACAATTACCTATTTTTGGTGATATATACAACAGTTAATATGAAAATTTAATGTTAGGAGCGTGGACTCTACATGTTTCAAACTATCCCTTACGAAGGAACACGTCAGGAACAATTCGAATCCGTTCTCGGACAACTCCGGGCACTTGTTCACGATGAATCCAATAGGATTGCCAATTTAGCGAACGCTTCAGCTTTACTGGGTCACTTTCTTCCAGATGTGAACTGGAGTGGCTTCTATCTTTATGATGGGACTGAGCTTGTACTAGGACCTTTCCAGGGTTTACCCGCATGTATACGGATTCCACTGGGACGTGGTGTTTGCGGTACCGCAGCAGCTGAACGGCGAACACTTGTCATAGACGATGTACATGCATTTCCAGGACATATCGCCTGTGACGCTGCTTCCAATAGCGAAATCGTTATCCCTCTAATCAAAAACGATGAGCTGATTGGAGTGCTGGACATTGACAGCCCGCTAAAAAGCCGATTTGATCAGGAAGATCGTGTATTCCTAGAGGAATTTACGGCTATTCTGGTATCCAGCCTGTAACCAAAAATTGTGCATATATATAGTCTTCCTTCGCCACAATATATGAGGGTCCTAAAACCTAAACTATCCGGCGAAGGAGATTGATGATCAATGTTCAACAACATGGCTCCACAACAACAACTTCATCAATGTGAACAAATTATGCAGCAATTGGTACAACAAACACAGCAAGGAACTGCTATGTATCAGCAATTGCTGCAACAAGAGCAACAAAACGCATCTAGCCTTGAAAGCCTAGTGCAACGCGAACGTAGCGCAGCTCAAATGATTCAAACCGCAATTCAGCATCACCAGCAAGCGATGCAGCAATACCAGCAAGTCATTCAACTGTGTAGCCAATTGGAAAACTCCATCCGCTCAAGCAGCCAAATGACTCAACCTGGATTTGGCGATAACTATGCTTCTCGCAGTATGCAACCATCCACCTTTAGTGCAGGAAGCCACATGAACCACAGCTTTCCGCAACACATGGGGACGACCGGGCAGCATTTTGCAAGCAGTGGTAGCATGCAGCAGTACGGAAATAGCAGTCAGCAAAGCATGAGAACAGCACCAAGTAGCATGTAAGCTACTTTACACAAAAAAGGGTGAACAGCAGGCCGTCGATGGGGTTGTTGTTCACCCTTTTTCATATTACTTATAGCCCTTTTCATCAGCTGTTGCTCTAGGTTAATTCCCGTTTGGCCAGCTCCTTCATTCCGTCTCGCAAATATTCAGCTAGCCCAGGGCGATAGCCTTCATACATTTTACTGAAGTCCTCATGTTCTACATACAAGTCTCCCAGCCCGCTATAAATTTCTGCTGTAGGGGTATAGAATCGACTTACCCATTGAAGATGACGGCGGATCAGCGCCTGTACTTCTGCACTGTTATGCTTCAATCCCTTATGCATGGCTTCAGCCAGCTCCCGATGAATCTGATCTGCCTCTGCCTGTGAATCCAAATAATCCTCTTTGCTCCAGTTCGTCGTCGCGGTCTTACTCTCCTGGATCTTTTCTTCGACCTGTGAACCATAACGTTCCGTCAGATCACGTTCATACATTTCCTGTTTTTCCGGGTTAAACCCTTGGTACATTTGCTCTGGTTTCATCGTTTGTTCTCCTTTCAAATGAGCCACCGTTTCGTCGATGGTCTGAAGGAGAGTATGCAAGCGGAAGACCTTGGCCTCAATCTTGGCTCGATGCACCTGCAAAACCTCGGCTTTCTGCTCCTTGGTTTGCTTTAGCACATTGCCAATTTCGGATAAAGGCAAATCCAGTTCCCTGTACACCATGATTTGTTGAAGCCTCAACAGTTGTTCCTGCTCGTAATAGCGATATCCATTATTTCCGATATGATGTGGTTTCAGCAATCCAATTTCATCATAATAATGCAAAGTTCGAACGCTGATTCCCGACAGATTAGATACTTCCTTTACTGTATAAGCCATTCCGCTTCACCTCTCTTGCTTTCACAGTCTACAGTCTCACGTGGCGTGAGAGTCAACACCCCCACTTCCCCACCTTGGTAATACACTTTTACCCTGTAAGCACATCGTGAACCGCTAATTGCCAACGATTTTTCATACTTGCGACCTACAGTAGGTATCTTTAGATATCTATGCAAAAAAAAGCCCTACAGCGTATTTCAAATAGGCTGCGGGCTTCTTATATTCAATTGAATTTGGCGACTAAGAGAAGCTTCTTCCCATGACCACATGATCGTAAAAAGCTATCTTTTGAATAATTTTCTCCAAATTGCGCTGCGTTTGGGCCATCTGTTCTTCCACTTTCTTTTTGTGGGCAACCAGGAAGTCTCTTCTCTCTTGGATTGTGGCTTCTCCTTTTACATTTAGCTCAAGATATGCCTTAATTTCTTCAATGGTCATTCCCGTATCTTTCATAGCCATAAGAAACCTGATCCAATCCATTTGTTTCTCGGTATATACCCTTCTCCCACCCTCATCCCGACCAACATCAGGTAGAATGCCCTCTTTTTCATAATAACGAAGGGTAGATGCGGGCAATCCACTCCTGATTTCAACTTCTTTAATGGAGTACATGGTTGATCCCCTCCTCATTCTTTTATTTTCGCTTCAAGCCAGCTGTAACGATAAGTATAAGTTTTCATAGAAAAGAGTGCAAAATTAGCATTTCTCTATTCACCAACTGAACAGCTAGCTCTCTCCCTGTCCTTCCCCTCGCAATTTCCCAATATAACTCCTTACATTCTCCTCTGGATGGCTCACTTCCCATTGATCTAACAGCCGATTGACCTCCTCATCCTGAGAATTCAACTGGTAATAGAATATGGCCGCTCGTAATTGGTGATGCTCTTCGACAGGTTCATCACCAGGCCAGTGGTACTCTTGCTTGCCGTTCTCATCGGTAGTCCCTATCGCTCCGTCCAGTAACGGGGAGCGGCCTTCTAGGCCTTCACCGCGGGCAATGGCTTTGAGAAAATCGGCATGTCTCCTAGCAACATCAGGCGAACAACGGTACAAATTCTCAAAAATATCAAAGGCATCAATCGGATCGTATTCCAAATTCTCAAGGAAATGCCTTTGCAGCAGCGCGGCAACCTTCTTATTGCCCGTCAGTCCCGACAGAAAATAAAATGTAGGCATTTGTGCCTCATAACGAAAATCGTCGACATGGCTGATAATATCGTCCACAATCTGCTCGGTCTGAACACCTTCACGGGCTAACCGAGTTAGTATCCTCACTGCCTTATACTGCGTCCAATCGTACACCCCGAACGCCACCTCATACAGCATGGGAATCGCTTTTTCCCTGTAATTGTAGATAATCTCAAAAATCGCATCCTGTTGAATATGCAGCCAGTCGCCCAACCCTTCGTACTTTCCTGCCAAACTCTCAGGCTTCTGCAACCCAGTTCCAAAAAAATAACGCGGGAATAGAGGCAATGCCTCTTCTCCCAGCATAGCAGCAGCCTTCTTCGCCTCGGCGGTGAATTGCTCGGGCTGATCTACTAATCCGCCGACCTTTATAATGACTGCAGGAATAGCAGTGACCAAATCGATTGCCATATGTAATTCACAGCTCCTTATCGTATATTACTAAAAATTCCTTCGCCAACTAGAATATTCATTCTGAATATATATCGGTAATCCCCTATAATTCCTCAACACGTTTTCCACAATTAAAAAAACATATTTTGGGAATTACTTGTATACTTTTCAACAGTTTACTTAATATATGCGATTGCTTCTCTAAGCCTATTCTTTTTTACTATAATTATTTAGTATTATAAGGATATAAAAAAAGGAGGTTATCATTTGAAAAGTACAGGTATGACACGTCCCCTAGATGCGTTAGGCCGTATCGTCATTCCCAAAGAAATGCGAATTTCTATGGATTTTAATGTGGGTGACCCCGTTGAGATTTTTGCAGATGAGGAAACCGGTATTCTCGCCTTTCGAAAATATACCGGGGTGACGTGTAAAATGTGTGGTTCAGCCGAACAATTGACTTATTTTAGAGATAGTTTTATTTGTAAAGAATGTATTGAAAGTTTAAAGAAGGGGTTAAATTTTAGCCCTGTCCTAAGACCAGCCAAATCGGCTTTAGCCAACGGACAACGGTCGATTAAAGAGTCCAAGCGTCTACGGAGATCGACACAGCAGATGATTGAAAGCCTCAAAGAATTAATGCAAAAGCAACCCAATGCAGCACAGCACGAATATGCCAAAATGCTTGAGGTTTCCCAAGCCCGTATATCCCAGCTCAAAAAAATGCTATAACTACAGCTTGCTATCCTACATAGGTATACACCAGAGATTTCATCATGTACAGCTAATTTTGAACCGTGATACGCAGCATCATAGCTAACCGACAAAAAGTAGGAAACACATTTGCGAAATCCTCGAACTAGGTACAAAGAACTACTAGATGACTTGCAAGCGACAACGCCTTATTAATAAAACTATGCCAATTAATAGTAACGCCTAAATTAAACGAAATGACCTTCTCTACGTAAAGAAGGTCATTTCGTTTATTTATTCATTTTAATGTTGTTTCAACTCATCCAAAATACTTTTACCTGTAAAGATGTGCATTTTTGGGGACAGTGAGTTTCAAAAAATATCTTATAGGAACTTGCCCATTCCAACAAGTACGTTTTCTAATCGTTCGATGGGATCGCCACAACCACACTTCGCAACCACTAATGAAGTAAGTAATTTGGTTAATTACGGTACACAGTCTTATATTGATGTTACTCAAATCAGCCAGGCTCAAGGCCCTTATCCAAGTATGCCTGCAATCTGGCGAAGCCATTCTTTACGTGTATCTTCATCGGATTGGGGTACCGACTCGAAAAATATATGATACATAACGTCAAGTCCGCAATATTCAAATATGCCTTTGTCGGACGTCAAGTGAAGTGCTTGATCCATGCCATTGCTGGCATATTCCGCATGTGATTTCCCTTGTGTGTTGAGGATGATGACTTTCTTCCCCTTAAGCAGCCCCATCTGCACCCCATTTACATATTTGTAAGCAAACCCGTAAGAGAATACGCGGTCAATATACCCTTTCATTATGGCTGGCATCCCCGTCCACCATATCGGATAAATAAAGGTGACCACCTCTGCCCATTGCAAAAACTTCTGTTCCCGCACAATATCTTCTCCGATTCCTCCAATAATCTCGCTACTGCTGACTACAGGTTGAAAGCCGATATCATATAGATCACGAACCACCACATCATGCCCTTTTTGCTTTAGCCCCTTCAATGCTGTGGTCAAAATTGCATGGTTAAAGCTTTCATGTGATGGATGCGCGTAAATAATAAGATGTTTCATTTTCTTCTCCTCCATTTACTAATAAAATGAGTGATTGATCAATTACTTAGCTTCATACATCTTCATCTAACTGAATCTGCATCAATTCATAGTTCCAATAAAGATACGTTCAGTCAACTTGAAGCGTATGCTGCTCATAAATGTCACCTACGTTGATTGTTAATCAATTAGTAATTGATCAATCACTAATTGATTGGTCTCAGTATAGTTTATTCCTTTTTATTTCGCAAGTGCTTTTGGTTCAACTTTATATAAAGAATTGTAAAAAGATCTGATCCAAGGCAGTGTTATTATCGCTGTCCAAAGAAAATAAAGTTCCCCAGTTGATGCCCATTAGAGTGTGATGTAGAGCAATCACTTAATATGACTTTATAATGTCATGTTATAAGATGTATGCTACCGAGTGAGGTGAAGCTTATGCCGTTAAGCAGACATTTTGAAATCGTTTATATGTTACTCCATAAGAAAAAAGTGACTGCTGATGAATTGGCAGCGCATTTTGAGGTTTCCACACGAACGATTTATCGGGACATAGATGCCTTAAGCGCAGCTGGGATTCCCATCTACAGCAGTAGAGGCAAGGGTGGCGGAATATCATTGATGGAGGGTTATGTCTTTAACACCTCTTTACTGTCCGAGCAGGAACAAGATGATATCTTAATGGCCCTTCAGAGTGTGGCTACAGCTACCATTCCACAGGTAGAAGAAGTGCTAAGCAAGTTGAGTAGGCTTTTTAAAAAAGAAATGGGAAACTGGATCGAAGTAGATTTTTCGCCATGGGGAAGCCAAAACAGCCAGAGACAGCTATTCACTCTTATACGCAACGCGATAATCACAAACCGTGTTATAAAGTTCCGCTATTATAACGTCGCCGGGGAACAGAGTTATCGTAGCATCGAACCTGCCAAGCTCTTGTTTAAAGATAAATCCTGGTATGTGGAGGGTTACTGTTTAAATACCGAAAGTTATCGTGTATTTAAGATTAGCCGAATGAAAGAGATTGTAGTTACGGAAATTAGTTATGAGCCAAGAACAGTCGTAGCAGCTACAGATACAAAGGTGAACGACTTGCTTCATACCATTGAAGTAACTCTTCACATTTCTGCTCAAGGAGCTTACCGCGTATACGATGAATTTGCCGAGAAAACAATTACTCAGAGGGAAGACGGCTCTTATACCGTCACGGCACAATTTCCTGTAGGCAATTGGTTGGACAGTTATCTGCTATCCTTTGGTCCCCTCCTTATAGAGGTTAGCCCCGAACAAGTACGTACAAGAATATTGTCTCATTTAGAAACGATGAAAAGAAATTTAAATGATCCTCTATAATATGACATCATGTAGTCATATTATTACTGCTATGATGAGTTTGAAGTTATCGCTCACAACATACTCACCATAGGAGGTTGAAGAATCAATGAATCCACATAGATCCCTGCCACCAGTAGTAGAAACTTACTTTACATCAGCGAACAAATCCCGGCTTGAAGCATTTACTTCTGCTTTCGATAAAGATGCGTTGATCTTGGATAACCATCGCGAAATCAAAGGTATGGAAGCCATAAAATCATGGTGTGAAGCAGAAATATTGGAGCCAAATGTCACCTTCGAGATCGTGGATATGGATGACATTAATAATACCATCGTCGTAATTGCGAAAGTAGACGGAGACTTTGATAAATCGAATCTTCCCGACCCACTCCTACTTAAACATCAATTTCTAGTAAACAACAATAAAATTAAAGAACTGATTATTACACTTCCATAAAGAAATTAAAAAATAAGAAAGGGAAAACGTATATGCCCGCTTATGTTGTTTTTATACGTGAACAGAGTACCGATCAAACTGAACTCCAACTCTATTCTCAATTGGCACCGGCAGGTTTGGCGGGACATTCCGTCAACCCCCTAGCAATGTATGGCGCATACCAGGTACTGGAAGGACCCAATATTGAAGGGCTGGCCATCTTGGAATTCCCCACTTTTGAGGAAGCACAAGCTTGGTACTTTAGTCCAGCCTATCAAAAAGCCCTAAAGCATCGACTGCGGGGAGGGCGTTACCGGGGTATCATTGTCGATAGTGTGTAAGGTTCGCAAAACAAGTGAACTCGGAGTGAGATACCTAGAGGTAGTTCTCAACCACATTGTCAAAATTAGGAGGAATTATTCATATGAGTTTTCAATTAGAAAGCATTTTAAGTGAGTTTAAAGGCAAAAAGGCCTTGGTCACAGGCGGTACCAAAGGAATGGGAGAGGCTATTGCTAAGAGACTTACAGCTGCAGGTGCTACTGTAATTACTACGGCTCGAACTACTCCAGTTAATTTAGAAAATGCGGACCTATTTATTCCAGCCGATATTAGTACGCCTGAAGGTGTAGATAAAGTGGTAACCAGCGTTCTTGAGCGCCTAGGCGGTGTAGATATTCTTGTCAACAATGTTGGAGGCTCGTCAGCTCCATCCGGGGGAGCTCTTGTCTTGACGGACGAGCATTGGCAGCAAACTTTTAACGCCAATCTGTTTGCTGCCGTCCGTTTAGACCGTGGACTGCTGCCGGCTATGGTGGAAAAGGGTTCAGGTGTTATTATTCATATTTCATCTATTCAACGTCGCTTGCCTCTATATGATGCAACATTGGCTTATGCTGCGGCCAAAGCAGCTTTAACTACTTACAGCAAAGGATTATCCAAGCAGTTTTCGCCTCAAGGCATTCGTATTAATACAGTTGCGCCAGGCTTTATCGAAACGAAGGCAGCACAAAGTTTGATTGATCGGATTGCTGAGACTACAGGCGATCGAGAAAGTGCATTAAAGCAACTAATGGACTCGTTGGGAGGAATTCCAATTGGTCGTCCAGGACTACCAGAAGAAGTCGCTGAGCTTGTTGCTTTTCTGGTATCCGACCGGGCCGCTTCTATTACAGGAAGTGAATATAATATTGACGGTGGAACAGTTCCAACGGTCTAAAACTCAAGCTAAATACGCTTTATCCAAATATTTTTCAGTCTAACACTTTATTTTCATCTGACATTCGCGCAAATAATGAGAAAAAAAAGCCCATCTAATGAGCAGATATACGTAAAACGTATTATCCATGTCCATCAGATAGGCTTTTATACAGCTATTTACCGTTTAATAACGATCAGCTTGGTTTCCAACATTTCTTCCATAGCGTACTTTACACCTTCGCGTCCAGTGCCACTTTGCTTCACACCGCCATACGGCATATGGTCAACACGGAAGCTTGGTATGTCATTGATCATCACGCCCCCTACCTCAAGCTTGTCCGCTGCATCCAGCGCGGTCGTGATATTACGTGTGTAAATTCCCGCCTGTAAGCCATAAATTGAATCATTCACATGGCTCACAGCCTCATCTACAGAGCTAACGGAATGAATCAGCACAAGTGGGGCAAACACTTCGCGACAAGACACCTTGGAAGTCGGGTCCACATTGAGCAATACGGTCGGCTCCAGAATCCCACCTTCGGCATGACCACCCAGAGCGATTCTCGCGCCTGCTTGGACTGCTTCCTCCAGCCACACACGAACACGCTCGACATCCTTGGCTGAGATGAGCGCCGATACGTCCGTGTCCGGGTCTAGCGGATCTCCGATTTTTAAACGTTGAGTCGCTTCTATAAATCGGGACACGAACGTATCATACAGCTCACCGACAACGTAAATACGTTGAACCGAGATACATACCTGCCCCTGATTGGCAAAGGCTCCACTCACACAACGGTCGATGATCGCGTCCACATCTGTATCACGGTCAATAATAACAGCCGCGTTGGAACCCAGCTCCAGCGTAACCCGCTTCAAGCCAGCCTTGGAGCGAATTTCTGTACCGACTGCCGGGCTACCGGTGAAGGTGATATAGCTGACACGTGGATCAGTGACAAGTACGTCGCCAATCGTTTTGCCATCGCCGCTGATCACGTTAAGAGCGCCCGCAGGCAACCCGGCCTGCTCCAACAGCTCCGCGATCAAGTAAGCTGACAGTGGTGTCTGCTCCGCAGGCTTCAATACGACCGTATTGCCTGCTGCCAGCGCAGGGCCCACTTTATGAGCGACCAAGTTCATCGGGAAGTTAAATGGTGTAATAGCTCCTACTACCCCGACGGGTTCTTTGAGCGTGTAGGCCATACGGCCCTCGCCGCCTGGTGCTCCATCCAACGGAATGGTCTCTCCGTGAATGCGCTTGGCTTCTTCGGCTGCAAACTTGTAGGTTTGTACCGTCCGATCAACTTCCGCAAGCGCAGCCTTCCATGGCTTGGACGCTTCACGTGCAATGGTACGCGCTGCATCCTCACGCTGCTCTTCCAGCAGGTCAGCCAGCTTCTCCAAAATAGCTGACCGCTGGTGCGCTGGCATGGCCCGCATCTCTGCACGTGCATCAGAAGCCGCCTGAATAGCGGTCTTGGCATCCTCAGCAGTGGCCTCTGCTACCTCGGCAATGACTTCCCCGGAATACGGTGATTTCAGCGTCGTATATGATGAAGCTGCTTTCCATTCACCGCCAATAAATAAGTGCTGCTGCATGCTTTTTTCCTCCTTTGCTCTATATCAATGTCTCATTTAATACTATTTCACTGTCAGCACTGGACAAGGTGCGTGCTGAATCACATGATGGCTCACACTACCCATGATCAGCTCCGAAACAAGTCCCTGTCCCCGTGTTCCCATAATGATCAGATCTACCTTTTCCTGATCTGCAATTTTACAAATGAAACTCGCCGGATCACCATGACCCGCCAGCATACGGTACGAAATGCCCTCGTCCTTCAAATAGTCGGCTGCAGGCTCCAGAATATGGCGACCTTCCTCTTCGATCCGCTCATCCACATCAATCCCAACCGGGGGCTCATTCATGGATAAAGTCGGATTTACATGCAATACGGTCAGATGCAGGTTTCCCTGAAGCTGCTTGGATAACGTTTTGGCTGTCTCCAATGCCTTCATAGCGTGTTCCGAACCATCTATCGCGACCAGAATCTGTTTGAATTCGCTCATACTCTTTTCCTCCCCAGAAGTTCAATGTTAGTGTGCATCTACCTGAATATCCTGCATATGTCGGCGACGTACGATCAGCACAGCTACGCCAATCAGTACCATCAATGCTCCAAAATAAAACGGAGTTTCTGCTGCATACCACTCTGACAGCTTCCCTGCAAGCCATGGTGAGATGGCCCCGCCCAAAAAACGCATAAAGCTGTAAGCCGCAGATGCTGTGGAGCGCTCCACTGGAGCAGCCTGCATAACAGCGGTTGTAATCAATGTATTGTTAATCCCCAGAAAAATACCAGCCACAATGACCGCGACAATGACAGTCGTTGGCGAACCAGCTAAAGTCCCAATCGCCATAACACCTAAATCAATGGCAAACAACGTCAGCATGATACTAATGGAAGATACCACGCTCAAGCGTGCTTGAATCTTTGGAGCTACAAACACCGAGGTAAAGGCCAGCATAATTCCCCAACCAAAAAACACATAACCCAAACCATGCTCGTCTAAATGCATGACATATGGAGAATACGCCATCAACGTAAAGAATCCAAAGTTATATAACAATGCTACAATGCCGAGCGTGAACAAGGCAGGATAACTTAACGCTTTGAATGGGTCCGCAATGGAACCGCGTTTTTTCGGCTTTGGAATCGAAGGCAGCATAAACGTAATGAACAAAAAGCCAATAACCATCAATCCAGCTACACCGAAAAATGGACCGCGCCAGGAAATGGAACCTAACTCACCGCCTAGCAACGGGCCGACTGAAATCCCAAGCCCCAAGGCCGCTTCATACAAAATAATCGCTTTAGCTGTTCCAGAAGTGGACAGACCTACAATCGCAGACAACGCTGTTGCGATAAACAAAGCGTTTCCCAGGCCCCAGCCTGCCCGGTAGCCCACAATTCCGCCAACTGTACTAGCCGTGCCGCCCAGTCCGGCAAACACAATAATAAATAATATGCCGGTTAATAACGTCCATTTGACACCCAATCGACTAGATACAACGCCCGTAATCAGCATCGCAACGCCCGTCACCAGATTATAGCTGGTGAACAGCAGTGACACTTGGCTTTTCGTAGCATGAAGCTGATCGGCAATGGCCGGCAGGATCGGATCGACCAATCCCAGACCCATAAATGAAATAACACAGGCAAAGGCGACCGCCCATACCGCTTTAGGTTGAGACAGCAAGCCTGAGCGTTCTTTTAACTCTTCAGGTAATGCATGTTGTGAACTCATAATAGGATGTTACCTCCACATCTGAATGTAAATGTTCTTGTTATGATGGGTCGTGCTCAAGTTCCTCATCCAGAAGAACCTTACGTTCACGCACCCTAACCCGCAGCTCCTCCAGCTCTGTCTGGAGCATACGGATACTGTTGATCTTTCCCTCCATTAAGTCCAACTGTTCGTTCAGCGTACGTTCCATATCCTCCAACATGGTCCGTCGCTCGATTGGCTGCAAATGCTCTGTGCGCTCGCGATATTCCTCCCGCTGCCCTTTGAGCATTTCTGCTGCGGACATGTACCGCTGAAGTTCTTGCAAAGAAAAGCCAAGCACTTCCTTGGCACTCACTATTTTTTTTAGTAAATCCACATCCTCCTGCGTATACAGCCGCATATTTCCTTCACTGCGCTGCGGGGAGGGCAATAAGCCGATTTCCTCATAATAACGAATAGTTCTCTTGGTCAAACCGCTTTGCTTCGCGACCTCATCAATTTTATACGTAACCATGACACCCACCTTATGAAAAAGATTATATATAAATACTACGCCTATATAACGTTAACGTCAACGTAAACTTTTAAACACAAAGAAACCGCCTCTGTTAGAGACGGTTCCTATTTGGGATTGCATAGTCATAGACCCGAAGCATCGGCGCTCAAGCCCATGAATATCACTTTAGATGAAGAAAGTACGTGTGATGATAACCAGCAAAATAAAGAGTACCAAAATGACACCAGTGGAAGTCCACATGCCGTAGCCGCCACCGCCACAGCTTCTATCTACTTCACCCATCTCAAATTCCTCCTCCCTCTGTCGATTACAACAAATCGTTCGAAATCAAATTCTTCAACTGAGAATTAGATAACGAATGCTTTGGAAATAATAACGAGCAGAATGAAAAGTACCAGAATCGCTCCTGTAGATGTAAAAGCTCCATAACCAGCGCCTACTCCAGACATGGTGATTCCTCCCTTCATGGTTTACAAAAGCATCTTATGCTTATGCCACCGTCCATGATAGGGACAAATGCCGCGCCTGCTGCCCAATTATGGGTTTGGGGTCCAGTTATTCTTCGGATGCGAGCATTCCGTGATACAGGAGATTTCTTGCCTGCTTGGCAAGTACAGACGGGCTTTCACGTCCAGGCAGCAATTTCGTTAACGTCAGCCGTTCTATCAAACCGATCACACATTCTGCTGTCAGTTCAGGGTCAAGTTCCTCACGGCAGGAACCCCATCGTTGTGCCGCCAGCAGATGCTTCTTGATGTGCTCCGCCATTTCCGCCTTGATGTGTACCGAGTCTGCCGCCTGGTAAAAACCGACACGAGTGATCGCCGGATTATTAGACAACATGCGAAAAATAGCTTCCAGAAAAGCTTGTCCCCGTCTCAAAACTTCAGCTTCGCTTAGGTCCGGGCCAATCTTCATACTTTGTACCGTCTCATTCACCAAAGTACGGAAGCTCTCCACAAGCTCCTCATACATTTGTTCTTTGCTTTCAAAATGAATATAAAAATCCGGCTGCGTCAATCCTGCACGTGCCGCAATCGAACTTACCTTAGTTTGGTAAAACCCCGTCTGAGCGAACTCTTCAGCCCCCGCTTCCAGTAACAACCGCCGACTTTCCCGACTTCTGACTCCTGCTCTCATCACGGTTTTGCCCCCTTACACCACAAATCTATCGTATTATAAAGTTCCTTTGCAGTAAGAACAACGGGCTTGAGGATGATATATACCTTTCCTTCAAAAGTCCTAATATAGAAGGACTGAATGTTACGGAAAATCAAGGGTATCCCCCTTCAAGGTATAATTAACCAATTAGATGGATGAGCGAGCAGGAATTATTACGCCGAATTTTAATATTTATACTTGAGAATTTTGTGAAATCCTGACTTTCGATATATATCAGTGATGAGGACCATATTTGCGCATCATTTCAATCGTTATCAGATCATCATCCAGCCCCCGTTGTTGCAAGCCGTCGATAATTTGCTGACGCTCCTGATCTTTAACATTTTGTCCGAATTTAAACTTGGCGGTCCATTCCTCGGGTACAATTTTGATCAGAGCGACCCCTTTCAAACGTGAGGCATACCGAGAATCGCTGGCATCAATCGTGTCATATCCGCCTTCCGGTTGCAGCTTACTCATAAAAATGGAAAATGCTGATGCTTTTTCTTCCAAATCCACTACAGGCTCCGCATGACCACGCACGGTAATACTTTTAAAAAATGAGGTCGCAGGACATGCCATATGTTCATCCGTGAAATAAGATGGAATGAGCGCATATTCTTTGGCAGCTGAAAAAGTAACCCGATTATCCTCTTTCATCCGTTCCATCTTTTCTCCAGCACGGCTACCATGAATATAAAAAACGCCATTTCCATAAGCGAAATTCAAGGGAACCACACGCGGAAAACCATCCTCGCTGTTCATGCCTAAAAATCCGAAACTGACCTCGCTTAGAAACTGCTCTATTTCCTCTAGTTCTTCTACCGTAAATTCCTTTCTTCTCATAGGGGACTCTCCTTCCATCTATTGACCAATGATACATTTCAGATTATGTTGAAAATGGATTATTAAAAAGATCCAATATGAACGGAAATGACTGGTCCAATATAAGGAGAAAAGTATGGACATTACGATTGCTTATCAGCGTGCAATTCAAAAATATCATTTGAAATACTTGGCATTGTATCACGCTCTTCGAGAGGGGATTCTCACTGGCTCCCTTGCCAGCGGTACGCGCCTGCCTTCCAGTCGTGATCTGGCTGTGATGTATGGCATTTCGCGCGGAAGTGTTAAAGAAGCATACGATATGCTGTTGGCAGAAGGATATGTGAATTCGGTAGTAGGCAGAGGAACCTTTGTTATGGAACAGACTGCAATGCTGCCAGACGAATCTCTAATCGATCAGCAGAACCAACCCCCGCCTATTGCAAAACAAAAAGCCCCTGCTCTGTCAGCATGGGGACAACGAATAATGCAGCTCGAAAGAGAACGGGCCTTATACTCGGCTCCTGTGTCTGCTACGGATAGAGACGGTGCACAGCAGCCTTTGATTTCTTTTCAAGCAGAAGAAGATGTATTGGAGGGCAGCTCACAGATCGCATGGAAAAGTGCATTGGCTGCCGCTGGCAAGGACCTGCAAAAGCCTTCGGATGACTCGACGCCTGCACCAGTGAACGGTGATAAAGGACTGCGTGAAGCGATTTGCCATCATGTTGGCAGAACACGCGGAATTACGGCTACCCCGGATCAAGTCGTATTATGCAGTGGTTCCATGGAAGTGATCACGTTATTAAGTCAGCTGCTTATTCATGAACAAGATAACATTGTACTGGAGAATCCCTGTTATTCCGGCATCTACCGTGCAGTTACTGCCTCAGGCGGACAGATATACGCTGCTGAGCTGGATCAGCATGGAATTATTCCACAGGATTGGGATGCCAAGCTCCTGTTTGTTACGCCTGGACGACAGTTTCCAACCGGTGCTGTATTGCCATTAACGCGCCGTCAACATATTCTGCAATGGGCAGCGTCCAAGGGGGCGTGGATCATTGAGGATGATTATGACAGTGAATTCCGCTGGGCAGGACGCCCCATTGAACCATTAAAAGCACTGGATCGCGCGGAATGTGTCATCTATGTCGGTTCCTTTTCCAAAAGCATGTTCAGCAGCCTTCGACTCGGGTTTGCCATCCTGCCTGTGGCATTAGCTCAAGCGCTGACTGCTGCCAAACGACTATACGATCCCCTGCCGCCTGCCCGCTTGGAACAGCGTGCACTGGCACGTTTTATGATGCGCGGAGACTACATTCGTCATTTGCGGCGGATGACTCGAATATACAGATCACGCTACGACGTATTCCAGCATGAAATACAGCCGTTGAGTGAGCTGTTTCACTGGCAGCAGAACGATTGCGGTCTACACGCCTATGCCATCTGGAAGCATGGACCTGCCCCGTATCATCATTTGATGCAAACAGCACGATTTTATGGAGTCACATGGCGTGATGCTGCTGATTACCAACTGACACCGGGGCCTCCTTCAGCCTGCTTTAACTTTGCTCACTTAACGGAGCAGCAGATTATCGAAGGTGTTAAGCGTCTGCGCCAGGCCTGGGACCGTATTAAACATGAGTATCACGGAGCAAAGCTGAGGCTTTAAAAGGGTGCTCCATTCGCACTTTATATATAGCAAATTAGACTAACGATAAAGAAGACTTGCCCTTTCCATTCCCTTACTTTTTCATATGATGCTAGTAACTTAAAAGAATTGGAGTGAGAGAAATGGCAGTTAGTCCACTTTGTAAACGATTTGCTGATATATTAAAAGCAACACCTCAAATCATTAACGGAGTTTGTACTGCATCTACAGTCAGAAATAACATCAAGCCGATCATTTTGGGGAAAAGAGCCAGATCCTTTCTTGCCATCCCCCAAGCTTTTTCTTTCGAAAGCATTGGCCGTAACGGAAAAGGTTTATGTCTTGGCGAAACTGTGATTCTGACCGCAGAAATTAATCCGTTTATTTCTCGACTTCGTAACCATGATATCAAAGTGACGGCACTCCACAATCACTGGCTATTTGATAACCCTAACCTTTGGTACATCCACTTTGAAAAAGTAGAAAAGCCGCTTGTTTTCGCCACAGAAGTACGTGACGCGCTTAATGTCTTGACAACGAAGCCTGTACGTCCGGTGATTAAAAAGAAATAAGCTATCAATAAATGCAAGAGATCCGCTTAGGCGGATCTTTTCTTTGTTATGGCTACCTTTGCCCTGAACCCCTTATTTAATCACTAGCCCCAAAAGGCCAACAAAGGATGAAGCCTGATGCGGTGAGATGATGCAACCATTCAAGTCTTCTATCTCCACTTGTAATCCGTCAAATTCGCAATCACTGAGATCAATTCCCTTGAGCTTGGCCCCCGACAGGATGGCTTGATCCAGATTGCAACGGGCAAAAGAGGTTTTTTGTAGTGTTACATGATAAAGATCTGCACTTATCAAAGAACAATCCTCAAAACCAACTTGCTTGAAATTAGCAAAACGGAACATCGAATAATCCCCTAGGCAATCCAGAAAACGAACGTTTTGGAGCCTACTTCTCGAAAAATCCGTTCCGAGCAATTTACAATTTCTGAACTCTACCCGATGGATAAAGGAGCCGGAAAAATTAATATTAGACAGATCGCATTTATCAAAAATGATGTCTGTCCATTCACTTTCCGGCAATGATGATTCCATGATGGTGACACTTTTGAAGACCATCTTCTCTAATGAAACCTTAACTGCTTCCATATTGTCTAAAATAATATCCTCTACAGACCCTGTACTAAGTTCGTCTTTGGATCGTATGGAGCGTATTTCTTCATTTAATACGGGTAAGTCCGCAGGAATCTTCGGTGACTCCATTTTATTTTTCATTATAGCTCTACCTCCACTATGAATATATTTCGATAAGTCCTATGCACGATGTCTATTTTCTTAACTGGTCTGACACTGTTTCAATAATACTTAAATATTAAAAAAGAGACCAACAGTTTAGCTGTTAGCCTCTCTATATTCTTCTAGTGGTCTTTTCACCGAAAATCAACACTTTTTTTCTTTAGCGTCTTTTGATTCCTAGTAATATCAGCTAATATATTACCGCCACATAATTGCTGGTTTCGCCGTTATCCGAAACGTGGAATCCTTAAGGGCTAATTGGTCATTTTGAGGGATAAAATCGACATAAAGGTGAAAATTCCGATGACGAATGTAGTGCCTAGGAGGAAGATTGATTGCACGAAAAGATATAAACTCCCAACCGTATGGATATGCAAGTCCCTGTTCTACGATAAAAGTTGAGTCTGCCTGCATTAGTGGGTCTGCCGGATTGTCCGGGTGAAGCTTAATTTGAAAACCTTGATGCCGTAAGAAGTAATTTGGGAAATTGTAGGAACGAAGTCTTGCTAAGTTTCGGCTTTCATCAATCCACTCCAAATTAAACGTAGCATCCATTTTATCTGAATCGCTGCTATTCATACGGAGTAGGTCGAGTTCCCCGAGAAAGTTTCGGTGACGGATAAACCTATCCGGATAGTTAAAGGATCCAAAAGTGCTCCAAGCCATAATATCCCCTCCTAGTTTCAAAAGTTCCTAAATATGTATATGCGTATGTATATGCTTAAGATAATTGTCCATACAGATTTAGAGGAGTACAAGCAATGAAAGATAATACCTCTATATTATCTTTTCTTAGTTCAGCCATTATTTCTTATTTAACGATTCCAGCCAAATTCATTACTTCACGTCCTTTGATTATTCTGCTTCCTAGGATATCTATATGAATCTATTTTCTATTAATTCTCACGCATAGGGTAGCAAAAGTATTTTTGACACATATATTAACATGTGAGCACACTCACGAACCTTTGTTAGGAGGTTGATAGCATGGCAGTACAGCTATCTAATCAAATATTCTCCATCTCAATCGGGGATTATGGGGATATCTCTTCCTTACGTCTGACAGGAGACACCTTCAATACGAATTATGTCATGAACGGCTCTAACGCACCTAAACAAAATACGTCAGATCATCAGTGGCTGGGTGAACTCATGTTCACCTATCGTCTCGGTAACGGTGCGTGGACTCGGGCATGGACAAGCAATTCTGCTGATGTGCGCCAGATCATCTCTTCTGGTAACAGCGTACAGGTATCCTATCAAAATTCCTCCAACCATCAGGGAATACGCAACTTCACTTTACAAGAAACCTATTCGTTGGTTAACGACTATTTACATTGGCAAATGAAAGTAACGAATACTTCTAATCAAGCACTGGAAATCGGAGATTGGGGGCTGCCGCTTCCTTTTAACGAATACTGGTCCGGTGGCAATAATGAACAAATCTATGAAACCAGGGTACTCTCTCACTCCTTTGTAGGTCATCACAGTTCCTTTATTACAGCTGGACGACCTAGCGGCATCGGACCGTATATCCTGCTGCTACCTGATGCCGCAACGGGTGCTGGTCTCGAATATCAGGACCACTGGAGAGTCGAGGAGCATCCTGGCAGTACATGGGCTATGGAGCAAGGCGGCTGGTCTGAGGGACTGAATGTGTTCTATATCCACTCCAATGTCATCAAAAGCACCAACCGTGGTTATCTCGGAAGCACCAGTCTGTCGCTGGCCCCTGGTGAAAGCAAAACGTATGCCTTTAAATTCTACAAGGTAACGGACGAGCAGGCTGTAAAGGACAGGCTATACAGCGAGGGGCATGTAGATGTGACCGTGGTTCCGGGTATGATTGTCCCGACCAATCTCAAAGCTAAATTCGATCTGCATACCCGTAAATCCATTACCTCTGTCACAGCGCAGTATCCCTCCGAAACGACCATCAGCTATTTGGAAAATACCCCTACAAACCACAAAATATATGAGCTTACACTGGGACGATTGGGTCACAACAATATTACAGTAAATTACGGTAACGGCGAAAAAACCGTTCTCCAGTTCTATGCCATTGAGCCGGTTGACACTGCACTTCAGCGTCACTCCACCTTCATGGTTAACAGCACCCAATGGAACGTACCGGGAGACCTGCGGGACAAGGTGTTTGACGACTGGATGATGCAATATAAGGCCAAACGCAACAGCTTTGCTGGCTACTGGGGCTGGGGTGATGATTGGGGATTAACTCACGGCCAGTTTCTAGCGGAGAAAAATGTCCAGAAGCCCGTGGCGTCTGAGATCAAGGCTGTCGATGATTATCTGGAGGTGGCTATCTGGACGAATCTGATGGAAGGCCATCATACCGATTATTTGGTCCCTGATTTCCTGATGCCACAACCTAATACGACACCAACATACCGGGGCTATGCCTATCCGCACATTTATAATACGTTTTTCAGCATGTATAAACTTGCCAAGCTGTATCCCAACCTGGTCAGCTATCGCAATAGCAAAAACACATATTTGCTACGTGCTTATCGTATTTTTAAAGCGTTGTATGAAGGTCCTGTTGCTTATAACTGGAACACAGGGCTTATGGGTGAACTGACCACACCTGATATGATTAAGGCGCTTCAGGAAGAAGGATTGACTACTGAGGCTAACGACATGATTGCCAAAATGGCTACCAAGTACAACAATTTCAAAAACACCACCTATCCCTATGGCTCTGAGTACAACTATGACAATACAGGCGAAGAGGCGGTATATACACTTGCCAAAATGAACGGCAATACGACAATGATGAGCAAAATCAATGCCAAAACACGCGCCGCACGCGGACATATGCCTGTCTGGTACTATTACGCCGATCCGGTCACAATCACCGGAGAGAATTGGTGGAACTTCCAGTACACCACTTCGCTGGCGGGCTATGCGATGGATGACTGGACACGTCGTTATTCGTCCAAGCCAGAAGTGGACCAGCGCCTATCCTATGCCGCCAAACTGGCGAACATCGGGGCGATTAATTCGGGACAGATCAGCCCGGACCCTGCCAATATCGGGGCAGTATCGTGGACATATCAGGCAGGTAAGGGCAATTACGGCGCCCTTGGTCTGGACGGCGGCCCTCTCTTTAACGGATGGCGCGGCATGTCCGGGGAAGCCGATCTGGGGCTGTTTGGAGCCATTAAAATCCTAAGTTCGGATGTTGCTGTCGATCCCATATTCGGATTGTTCGGTTATGGCTGTGACGTTACAGAAAGCAATAACAGCTATACGGTTACTCCAAAAGACGGCGTATTCCAACGTCTGCATCTGATTACCCAGAAGCTGAGTCTGGAGTTGAACCGGGACCAATATACCTTGGCCGTCGTGTCCAAATCCAAGAACAACATCCGTCTGATGTTGAAAAATACGACACCAGGCACAGCTCATACTACTACTGTGACAATAACGGGACTCGCGACAGGTACGTATGACGTACTGGTAGACGGCACAAAAACCGGCTCAGTCACTGCTGTTAACAGTGCTACGACTACAACCAGCCTGAATATCGGTACGGCAGCCAACTACGATATCCGCATTCAGTCCAGTACAGGCATTCCAGCTCCCGCTGGGGACATTATAGCCCATTATGAATTTAACGAAACGGCCGGATCAACCGCAGCCGATTCGTCAGGTTATGGGCAGCAGGCCAGTGTAATTGGCGGCTCGTGGAGTGCGGGGCGGAATGGCAATGCCCTGCGCCTTAACGGTATTGGCGCCTATGCCAGCCTGCCCGGCGGAATAGTTAGCAGTTTAAATGACTTTACGATTGCAGCATGGGTACGAGTGAACACGCATAATGGCTGGGCTCGTCTGTTTGATTTTGGAGCAAGAACAGATCGGTATATGTTTTTGACCCCGAAGGCCGAAGGGACAGGTATGCGTTTTGCCATCACTGTCTTGGGGAACGGAGAGGAACAGCAGCTGAACGCCCCGGAACTGGCGACAGGGGTGTGGAAGCATATCGCAGTAACTCTGTCAGGCACTACGGGAATTATGTATGTGGACGGTATAGAGGCGACACGTAACACGGGTATGACGCTGAGACCTTCCAGCCTTGGACTGACAGATTGGAACTACATTGGGAAATCCCAGTTTGATGATCCTTATCTTAACGGTGCAGTAGATGAGCTGATCATTTACAACAGAGCTCTGACTGCTCAGGAAATCAGGGGCTTGGCCTCGGCAAGCAGCACCATTACAGCCCATGATTTGAGAGTCCAAGCATATGCTGAAGGGGCCGATTAGAATGTAATTATAAATTTAATTTAATGCATTCCTTTCATGCCATTAACGTTTTAGATTGTGAATGATTTGTATTATGAATGATTCGTACCGTGAATCATTGGCGTCGTAAATGATTGGTATCGTGAATTATTTTTGTGGGTGCTTCCCATCGCCTCCGCCCCGGATTTCTTATCTCAATTCTGCAATCAGGGGAGAAATCCGGGGAGATGATGCTTCCGAAGCGAGCCTTCCTATGGAAAGCTGGTAAATCGACCACTTTACCGAGGGGTCTAGCCGTAGCTCTTCCATCTGCAGAGCAATTAGCTTCGTCTAATACGTGTCGTTCTTGGTCTTAAGCGAACGAGCTCCTCACTGGTGAGTTGTCTAGTATAGGAACGAGGGGAAGATCCTGTATCTACCCTGAGTACCCTGCCTGCCCCGCTGGGGCGGGCTACTCGTGTGTTGAATACCTGCATGACCCACTGCACTGGAAAGGCTATGGATAAGCGACCATCTGCCGTGCCTGCATAGTTGACCGCGGCTGCATAATTATCGGACTGTCTGAGCCATACAGAGCCGGAATCCCCGGGTAGTGATACAGGAGTCGTACCTCTAATAACCGTCTGATCTTCGAAGGTCAGCAGGCCCAACTCACCACCATAATTGATTTGCAAGTCCGTATAGACAGACTCTACCGTGCCATTAACCCGCCCGCTCGTACGCCCTACCTTCTTCAATCTTTCTCCTATGCGATAGGCGGTAACATGACCCGGAATCGCTCCCACTGTAGCATAACGGGGATTGAGCAGGTTGTTGCGGGTCGGAAGCGAAAGCGCTGCATCAATCAGGTTCGTTCCAGTGGGATTTAAGCGTACGTAACGATACAGTCGTCCTATACGATCCTGGGCAACCGTCCCCCCATCGGCTCCGCCTGGCTGAATTGTAGCCTCCCGATTGTCTGTATTGGAGGGATTGAGCACATGGTTATTGCTTAAAAGATAGCGTGTAGCCGGCGCTCCAGTTGGGGCAACGATAAGTCCGGTTGTACCAGAGCCTTCAATCGTCCCGACACTGTAGCCGGCGATGACCGGGCGGATGCGCACTTTGTAGTCCGTAGCATTAGCCCTGATTTTTCCAGTCTTTACAATTCGGACAGGAACGTTCGATTTCTTCCCTAAGGCAGTGGCCGACAAGAGTCCAGTAGAGGCCGACGCTAGACGGTCCGTGTACACAATGACAGCGGCTCCCTTTTTGGGGTGCGCAGGGTCCCTGTAGCCTACGCCAATGCCGTGAACACCGGACATTTTTAAGACTCGCTTGGCCATCCGCTTTTTCACTTGAAGCGCGGCCGAGAAGGTAGCCAACATAATCATCTCCTTTTACTTTCAGATGAAATATTGTATGGCTAAGGCCGCTCTGCGTTCCATTTGATCTTACGATCGCTGTTGCTTCTCTAGCTCCAAACGGACCGCTGCGCTACCGAACTCCGTATCGAACTATATATGAAAGAATTACAAAATATGGTATAATCACTCGCGAAATTGGCATTCGATCATTTGATTCTAATGTTCGAGGAGGTATTTCATGTTTTCAATGATATTGACATACAGCATACAGGCAATTGTGATTTTACTAATTATTTTCACAGTGTTGAGAAACAACAGAAAGAAAATAGGCCGGGGATCACTTTCACTGCTGTTATCTCTTCTTGGCATGGCTGTTTCTTTTGAATTTGGCGATTACATATTCGGAGACCAGTTGCTTTCCTTTTTAGGAATGTCAGCATGGTCCAATCCTGTTAATAATACTGGGTTCCACTACACTATTTTTGTATCGAGTATTTTTTTATTCCTAGCTTAATCATTGGATATAAAAATTCTGAAGATTTTGGAGCTCTTATTGGAAGACGAATTTCTAGTATTTATCTATTTATAATCATCATTTCGCTTTTATTTTTCATAATAAGCTGTTTGTCGGAGTGAAAGTTGGATATGTGGTCATACCAAAATAAGAGGTCCTCCTATAATTGAACTGATCTCTGTTAAGTAAACAGTAATAGAAAAGCAACCTTAAGCAGCCTAAGTCCGATATTCATACGGTCTTAGGCTGCTTAATTTCTGTTAAAAACAATGGTGTGTAGAAATAGATGTAACGTCAAGTGTGCGAGTATGAATTCTCTATATAGTACAAGAATAACAATAATTGCAATCAAAATTCATAAGAGTGAATTAAAAATTCATAAAAATGAACCGGAAATATTTTCTTTTTCACATACTTAGCCTCTACCACTGTTTGCAGAAATTGATAGTTTATTGTTATATGAAATAATTTTTACTTCAATAGAACTATTTTAGTTTTTTTCCTTGCAGTCGATATAATTGAGGATTCGCTAAAAAGCCCTTTCCTACAGGAAGATGGGATCAACTCGCTAAAAATAATGTACGTTGTGATTGATAGTAAAAGTCAACCAGCCGATCCGAGGAGGTAGTGTACTAGAACATTTTTCACTTAACACACCTTATCTTGCGTTAACCGATAGCAAGATATAAAACATTAGGAGGATAACCAACCAATATGAATTCATTCAAGAAAACGAAGAGCTTGATCACCGCCCTGACCGGGGCTGCGTTATTATTCGCGCTACCGATGACGGCAGGCGCGGAGAGTAATATCAATTATACTGGCATGTTCCTGGGCTATGACGGAAGTGTAGACACCAGTCCTGTCCAGACCTACAACCCTGACATCGTCTCTTATGATCTGCTGAACTGGAACTACGGGGGGAGCGATGCAGCCTCCATTACCTCCCATAGCGCCTCAGCCATCCAAGGCTTAGGTAAAATCGTTACCATTTCTACCCACATGCCCAATCCCCAGGGTGGAAATGTAAACGCCCCGATGTCTGATTCCGATTTTAAGATCTTGGCCAATACAGACATTTCATCCATCAATTCATCCAGCCCCGTATGGCTGCAAAATTATAAGGCTCAGATTGACAATGTTGTGACTAGCCTGCAAAAGTTTGACTCATCCCCCGTCTACTACAGACCCTTCCATGAAATGAACGGAGGCTGGTTCTGGTGGGGAAACAAGAACACGACAGACTATAAGAACCTGTACATCAATCTGTACGATTACATCGTGACGACCCATGGCATGTCCAACGTCAATTTTGTCTATGCTCCAAATAAAGGAGCCAACGCGGCCGCTTATTACCCCGGCTCCAGCTATGTCACTTGGATTGGCATCGACGCCTACAGCGACGATCCATCCAATGACAATGAAATCAAGATGGCTTACAATGACATCAAAGGACTTGGCAAAACTTATGGCTTCTGCGAGATTGGACCAGCCGTGGGCGGCGACCATGTGGATCGCAACAATAATCAGCTCAAGGAATTCGATTATTCGCTTTGGAGCAGTGCCCTGAATGAGGTCTACACTGGAGCAAGCTTCTTTATCACCTGGGACGGCGCTTATGCTCCGCAGAACAATACGAATAGCAGCACGCTGTTTGCGAAGTAAAGCTCACAGTAAGCGTCCGGCTCCCGGTTCGGCAGCAAGGCATCGTACGTGTTATCCCAAGAAGACAGCAAGTTCCTGGAAGATTAGGACGTCATCAAGCACGACAAAAAAGCATGCCCTTATGAACTGAAGTTCCCTATCAAGCAGCCAGTTATTAATAAGCCCTATTTAAACAGCCTGAGTCCCATATTCGTAGGGGCTCAGGCTGTTTAGTCTCTTTTGAAAACGTTCGTGGTTAAGAAAGGATTTTTTGGGCAATGAGAAGCACAGCTTATCCCTTAACTGCTCCCTCCGCAATGCCTTCCATAATGAATTTTTGAAAAAAGGCATAGATCAGAATAACCGGGATGGAGGTCAGCACGAGCGCAGCCAGAATGAGCGACCAATCCTTGTTGTATTCTCCAAACAACATATTGGTCGAGAGAATCAGGGTGTAATGGTTCACATCCGTCAACATCAAAAGTGGAAGTAAAAAGTCATTCCAAATCCACAGGAAATCCAAAATGGCAATTGTGACGGTGATCGGCAGCAGCAAGGGAAATATAATGCGAAAGAACGTTTGGAACTCATTGCAGCCGTCCATTTGCGCGGATTCTTCCAGCTCACGCGGGATGGATTTGACGAATCCATGATACAAAAAGATGGCCATGTTCACGCCCAAACCGATATAGATCAAAGCCAAGCCGTACGTACTGCCTTGAACAGACAAATCTTTTGCCATTCGTGTAAGCGGTATCATTATAGAGTGAAAAGGCACCAGCATGGACGCAACAAACAGAAAGAAAATCGCACTGCTCAGTTTTCCACTTGTACGAGACAGCTTGTAGCCTGCCAGTGCCGAACAGACCACGATCCCGCCAATGCCGATAAAAGAAATAATCGTAGAATTCAGAGCGCTGTTCAGCAAATGGGTCTGATGAAAGGCCTGGCTGTAATTTTCAAAGTGAAGCTTCGTCGGCAGCGCCGTAAAGGATGCAAACATCTCACCCTGTGTTTTAAACGAATTAATGACCGCCATGTAGATTGGGAAGAAGGACACGACTGCGCCCACGCACAGCATCAGCGTGATCAGCAAGGAATTAGCCTTTTTCAGCCTCATGCCTCCACCTCCCTCTTCTTCATGACACGCAGCTGGATCAGAGTAAAGATGAGCACAATGGCGAACAAAATAACGGATTTAGCACTCGCATAGCCATAACGGAAATTATTCGAGAAGGCCTCCTCATAAATGTTCATCGTAATTACCTGTGTGCTGCGTCCCGGTCCTCCGCCAGTCAGTCCATACACAACCTCATACACCTTAAAGGCACCGTTAAGTGTCAGGAAGAAACAGATCGTAATCGCGTGGGTAATCATCGGCAGCGTCACACTTCGCAATGTCTGAAATGCGTTCGCTCCATCAATAATAGCAGCCTCCTTCAAGCTTTGTGGTACACCCTGAAGTGCAGCCAGATAGATGATCATCATATATCCCACACCATTCCAGAGCGAGACAATAATGATGGAAAAGAACGATACTTTCGGATCACCCAGCCATGATTGACCTAAAAAGGCGATAGCCGTCTTTTCGGCAATCTGCGGCAGCACAGAGGAAAAAACGAATGTCCACATAAATGCGCTAATAATAGTACTGATCATATTGGGCATAAAAAATATCGTCCGAAAAAATCCTTTGCTGCGTGTGCGTGATTCAATCAACACTGCCAGTACTAGCGCAAGTACATTTTGTAGCACGATCATGACCAACACGTATTTAAGTGTAAACCAAAGGGAATTGAGAAAATCGGGGTCTTCCTTCAAGGATTCCACAAAGTTCCCCAAGCCGATAAAGTTGTAATTGGGATTCAATCCGTTCCAGTCTGTAAAGCTGTAGTACATGCCGCTGATCGTTGGAATAAGCAGGAAGATGGCGTAAAAGATCAGTGCCGGGGCAGTAAACGCCAGCAGCATGACGTATTTTTTGTAGATTTTAAAAGGCATGGAGTCTCTCCCTCCCGATGTCATTCTGTAGGTTCCCGCTACTTGTTCACTTTGTTATACGATTTCCATGCCTTATCCAGCGCCTTAATGACGTCATCCTGCGAGAGCTGACCAGCATAATAGGATTGTAGCGACTTGCCTGCCTCGTCCTTGACCGCCTGCGGGATGGATGGATCTTGATACGACTTGCCTGCTTTCACATATTCGGTAGCATCATTAACCCAAGGATAGCTTTTAAACGTATGCACTTTGGAGATAGGGTTAAATTTCAATGCTTCATAGAACGCGCTGGAATCCTTGTCGTCCAACACATAGTTAACAAAATCGAGTGCAACCTCCTTATTCTTGCTTGTAGAGGATACAGCCAGCGAAGTCGAAGTGGACAGATTGATCAAGGTCGCATTCGGATCGTCATTAATCGGTAGCGGGGCTACTCCAAAGTCCATCTTCGGATCCGATTTTAAAATCGTTTCCGCAAACCACGGCCCCTGAATCCACATCGCCGCTTTACCTGAGGCAAAGGCCGCCGACCCATCATCCCCGCCAATTTCCAGCGCCTTATCTGTACCATTACTGTTCACCAGATCAATAATATCGAACATGCTCTTCATTTCCGAGAATGAGCCTTTGTCCTGATTCATCCGTTCGATAAAATCCTTATTCTGTGTGTTCATCATTGCACCTGCAGTGAGCGGCACGAACAACTGTGGAATCCAGGATTCCTTGTAGGACAACAGGAACGGTTTCACATGATTCGCTTTCAGCTTCTCGACGACAGCCTTCATTTCGGTCAACGTTCCCGGCGGCTTCAAATCCAAATCCTTAAATATCTTTTTATTGTACAAATAGCCCCAGGAGATCGTTTCCAAAGGAACCGCTACAACCTTGCCGTCTTGAGTTGTCACCGAGGGCTTAACGCTGTCCATCAATTTGCTGACAAATGGCTGACCGGACAAATCCTCCAAGTATCCCGCTTTGTAAAACGGTGGAATTTCATTCACCGCATGCAGTGCGAATACGTCCGGTGCATCGTTTGATGCGAGCCTTGTCTTCAAAATTTGTGCGGCATTGTCAGCAGGCGGCATCTCCAGTTGAACGGTAACGTCGATATTTTTATCTTTCTTCTCTTTGGCTACAAACGCATTAATGTATTTATCGTAGTGTTCTTTCAAACGGGGCTGAGCAATAAACATTTTGAGATTTACGGTTTTGCCGTCTCCACCGGAACCGCTGCTGTCACTGCCTGAAGAATTCGCTCCACATCCGGCCAACAACGTGCCAACCAGCATCGTACTCAATACACCTTTCCACATCTTCATGCAAAATGACCTCCCCTAAGTTGAAAATAACGATTTTGTATACGCTTTCATTATAGGGTGGGAGGCCACTTCTGCCATTGGACACCGTTAGCATATTGAATTGGATTTTTTTAAACTTCCTTTCTCATTTCACCGGGGGCCATGCCAAAATGCTTTTTAAATACCCGATAAAAATAAGACACATCCTCGTACCCAGCCATCTCTGCAACGGCTTTAATTGAAATCTGTTTATTGGCCAGCCATTCCCGCGCCTTTTCCATTCTCCGTTCTACAATGTAGTCCGTTACATTCTGACCGTACTCCTGCTTAAATACCTTGCTCATATACTCTTTGCTCACAAAAAAGTTTTTCGCCAACTGCTCCAGTGTGATCGGCCCAGCATAGTAACTATCGATATACCGCCGTACCTCCTCCAAATTCAGCTTGTTTTTGTATTTCCGCTGCCGAATCAGCTGATCCAGTTCCTGAATATAGCATGACGATACGAATTCCAGCGCATGTTCTACAGAGGATAGAACAGCCTGCGAAAGTGGAAATCCACCCTTTGCCGTAGAAGTATTCAGCCCGTTATCCGCTGATAGCTCTTTCAGCAGAGAAAGCAGCTCCTGCACCAGCCTGCCCAGCATATGTGGAGTTGGTGCTCCATAACTCTCCAACTCCTGCACAACCTGTCTGCATGTTAAGTTCACCCCGTCACGA
This sequence comes from Paenibacillus sp. JJ1683, assembly GCF_053006485.1. NCBI lineage: Bacteria > Bacillati > Bacillota > Bacilli > Caryophanales > Paenibacillaceae > Paenibacillus > Paenibacillus sp. JJ1683. Next base: position 796,793 of record NZ_CM129820.1, on the reverse strand, counting down.
TTCAGCTCATTAAAATAAAGACGCAGCAGTTGCTTATACCGGGTTAACTTGTGAAAAAACTCATAATCCAGTTCTGTTGCTTCTGGTTGCTGTTCGGCCAACTTGACCTCCAGATCGTTTTTGCATTTGAGCAGCACCGCATTCAGCTCGACAGGATTGACAGGCTTTAGCAAATAATCAATAGCCTTGTAACGGATCGCATGTTTGGCATACGCGAAGTCATCATATCCGCTCACGACAATGATTTTCACATCAGGATATTGGTTATTTAGCGCTTGCAGCAGCTCCACTCCGTCCGCACCTGGCATGTGCATGTCCGTAATCACAATGTGGGGAGCTAACTCCCCGACCAGCCTGAATGCTTCATCTCCGTCCTCTGCCTCACCCACCACCACCATTCCAAGCTTTTCCCATGTGCCAAATGTCTTCAAAATATCGCGGTTCCACGGCTCATCGTCAACGATTAATACCTTGATCATACTTTGCCCTCCTCTGCTGAGGTGAATGGAATACGAATAGTGACACATGTACCGACTCCCTGCTCACTATCTATCGTCACTCCGTAATGCACTCCAAAATTCATCCGTATACGTGAAGACACATTGCTTAATCCAATATGACTGCCCTGCGCCCAAATTGGTTCCTCCGATGCGTTTTCCAGCCTAGCTCGAACTTTTTCCAGCTTGTCGGGGGGCATACCGTTACCATTATCGCTGACCGTAATGCACACATCTTCTTTCATAATCTCCACGCGGATTGCCATTCGCCACGCCCCTGCCTTGCGATCAAGACCATGCTGAAATGCGTTTTCCAACAATGGTTGAAGCGATAGCTTCGGCAAACGAATATCCATTGCCTGCTCTTCTGTCTCCACCTGAAATACCAATCTTTGCGGAAAACGACGCTGCTGGATGCGCATATAATGTCCCACATGATCGAGCTCTGCACGCAGAGAGGCCATATCCTGAGGCTCCCTCACCACGTAACGGAACATCTCACTCAGCGAACGAATGACTTCATAGGTATCCTCCGGCTTTTGGGAAAACACCATACTTCCGATCATTTGCAGCGTATTTTGCAGAAAATGAGGATGAATCTGCGCCTGGAGCGCTTTCAATTCAGCCGTCTTTTTTTGCAAATTGATACTGTATTCTGTCTGGATATGTTCACGTATTCGGCCTGCCATCCCATGCAAACTTCTTTCCAGCAACCCAATCTCATCCGGTCGTATACTTGGTTCCCCAACCGGTCCCTTGATCATATCCAGTTCCTGCACTGAACGCGCCAAACGGACAATCGGGCGTGCGGTCCGCCATGCGATGAAAATAGCGATGCAGATGGAAACCATGATTGAAATCACGCCTACGACAATACCATACAGCATGGTTGAAAAGGCACTGTGGTTAATGGAGGAAGTCGGTATGATTTTGACCAGTTTCAGTCCAACCACATCCAGATCATTGTAGAACACATAATGTTCGGCAGTTTGAAGCATCCCCGGACCCGGCTTAACGTCACGAAGAGCAGCCTGCACTCTTGCAGGAGGAGGCGATTGCCGAGCCTGCACTGGATACATAACTCTGCCATCCCTATCTGTAATCAACACTTGATGCTGATCCCCTCGTCCCAGCAGACCCAGCGTCTGATCGAATTGTGACCACAGCACCTCCAATGAAATAGCCCCCGTCTGCTTCTGGTCTTCAAAACGCCGAATACTGCGTGTCAGTGTAAAGCGTTCCGGGTCAGCGGAGCTTGGTCGAATCGAATAATCCTTATTCGCTTGCCACATCTCAGCATACTGCGGGGGAATACCGCCCACTGTCGTAATTTCATTTTGCATACTATTGAAGGTGAACACGGTTTGCGATTGCTTCAAATACAACTGAATACCGATGACATGACTCCCGGCTGAATAATACACATTCGCCAGCGTATTCAGCATTTTTCGCTGGGCATTAAATTGGCTTGAAAGATTGTCGGGTTCTCGTTCATTCAAATAATCGCTTAGATCAGGGCTGATCTGAATGCTGTAAATCAGATGATTCAGACGATCTAACTGGTCGCTGATATAAATGCCCGTCCATTTCATGTTGGACATGTTCGTCTCGACCACTTCGGTTTCCATAGACGATCTGCTTTTCTCCGCAGCCAGCACCGTGACAGCAATGACCGGCAGCACAGATAGAACAATCATCGTCAAGACTAGCTTGAGCTGAATGCTACGTCGATACGGGGCCATCAGCGCCCGAAACCAGCGGATTGCTCGGGTTGGCATAGCGATGCACTCCTCTATTCAGCCATATGCGAAAACGCCCCGCAATTCGCAGGGGCGCTTCACTTGCCGGATACTCCCGGCCGATACTATATAAAATGATTCGTACGTCGGTTTCAGCTCACTATTCATCATTTACGCTTCTTCGATAATTATAACACCCCAAGGCTCCAACTGGAGCATTTGTCCTTGGGTAATCCTCTGCTCTCCGATCAGCTCCTTGCCGTCTCCGTGCGGATATATCACCGAGCCTGCTTGTTCGGAATAGTTAAAATAGTACCGGATCGTTCGCCCCAAATCATTCGTACCGGATTTGACAATGATCGGATAAGAAGCTTCCTGATCTAGTCCCCATACGTCTGCCTTTTTGGCTACAGAGCTCAATAGTTCGCGGATGACCGCCGAACTGACAATACAGCCGATATAGGTCGCCGTTCCCTGACCATAGCGATTTTGCGTAATCGCGGCATATTTGCCCCAATGCGGGTGATTATAATAAGCCAATACTTCCGCAGTCGTTGGGGTAATCAGCTCCATCCACGTATCTACCTGATTGTCCTCTGCTGCCACTTTAAAAGGATTATCCTTAAGCGTCACGTTCTTTGGCTCCACAAACAAGCTGTAATGAATGCCGCAGGCTTCGCTAATCACACCCGGCTGCTGGGAAGTTCTTACCTGCACATGCTCATTCGTAAATCCGCTTCGGGATGTGTAAACTACATGACCGCCTTGTTCGACATAGCGGTTCAGCTTCTCCAGCAGTGTATCTGGCGCAGAATAGAGGCTCGGGACGATCAAGAGATCGTAGTCATCAAACGATTCCGTACCCGGATGGATGATATCCGTCCCGATATTCAGCTTGTACAGCTCGTCATACAAACGGCGTACGATATCGTTGTAATTCAATGGACTGTTCATATTAAACTTGAACCAGCTAATGGATGTCAACGCTTCGTTGCTGACCAGGATGGCTGTTTTATTTTTCTTTTTCAAATTGACCAGATGTGGGGATAATCTCGCAAAATCCTTCCCTATCGTCTGTGCTTCCTCATACACAGGATTCGGTTCAAAATCATGGCTGAGCAGACCTTTCCAGTAGGTTTCGAAGGAATTATGAATGGAATGCCAGTGCCAGTAAGCTACCATATTGGCCCCGGAAGCCAGATGGCTGAACGCTTGCAGTCGCAATTGTCCCGGATAAGGAACCCAGTGTGTAAACGCCTGCGCCTCCGTTTCCAGCACCAGGTAATTATTCTGTTTTGTTGAACGTGCCACATCACCACCAAAGGAAATCTCAATTCCAGTCAGATCATCCTGGGATGGATGGTAAATATCTACACCTGTCACATCAAACGCTTGAGATGCAGCAAAGTGATCCACATCCGGCTGAATCCCAAAGGAATGACCTCTCCACTCAAAATCAAAATTTTGCGTAACGAATTGGTCTGCCCGCTTATATTCATTGACAAGCGCAACCTGCCAGGCCAGGAAGTCCGTTACCAGCTTGCGCTGGAATTGGGAAAAGGCTGCGCCCAAGCTTCCATTAATCGTTCCGACCACCGAAGGGAAGTCCTCCCAGCTATTGATGCGATTGCTCCAGTAATCCAAGCCAAATTTGCGGTTCAGCTCATCCAGTGATTCAAACCGCTCCCGCAAATACTTCACAAATTGTAATTGCACATTGGGACCGCTCGTATGGTAATGCTTCGTCTCATTGTCTGTCTGAAAGCCGATGACCGCCGGATGCTGACTCACCCGTCCAATCAGCTTGCGTATGATTCGCTCAGCATGGAACAGGTACACCGGGTTCGTAATGTCCATAATCTGGCGAGCTCCGTATTTGCCCGGCCCCTGAGGCGTTGTCGCCAATACATCGGGATGCTCCTTCACCAGCCATGTGGGCACAGCATATGTCGGCGTGCCCACAATCACCTCAATACCGGCTTTATGCATACCGTCCAGCACCCGATCCACGGAGGTAAAATCAAACACTCCATTTTGCGGTTCATGTGTACTCCAAGTAGATTCGGCTATCCGCACCACGTTAATTCCCGCATCCTTCATCATTTGAATATCTTGGTCCAAACGGTCATAAGGCATATATTCATCATAATAGGCAACACCGTACAGCAGCTTTTTCATCGAGTCGTCCTCCTATAAGTTCATGGTAATTGTCATATCCCATTTCGCCTACTCCGTTTTCCATGGGATTTTTTTCGTGTTCAACTTATATAGCTTTGTTTCAAATACCGTGGCTGTTATGCGGCTTTTTCAGGGATGGAACAGATATCGTATTACCAGCAACTTCCTGCTTCGTGAGATCCGTCTGCTGTTGATTTTTTTTCGCACTTGCCAGCCAGCCCTCTACGTCTTTTTCCTTAATCTTGTACAGCCATGCGAACAGCCCTGCCGTAATTAAGGCCCCCACACCAGGCACTACCGCATAAAGCGCAAATATCCACGTAAGCACCTGTCCGGTCTGCGGTACATTCGGAATGTAGCCGGCAAAGGCAAGCGCATAGGCCACAATTCCACTGGCTGCTGCTCCCCCCAGTTTTCCTGCAAACGTTTGGGTAGCAAAGGCGGTTCCGCTGGCACGCACCCCTTTTTTGAATGCGCCATATTCCACGCAATCGGCGGTAAACATCGGTACCATAAGCTGCGGCGCGGAACTGAACAGGCCAAAAAGAACTGCAAATACGCATACTACAATGGGGTTGCTGTAACCGATTGCAAATAAGGACAGGCCTGTAGTAAACAATCCAAGCAAGCTGATGACATTCACTTTCCACTTGCCAAATCTTGTAATAATCGGCGGTAAAATTAATGCGGTGAGCAGCTGCACACCCAAGGAAATGAACATGAGAATTGAAATATAGATAGGATTTTTCAAGTTATATAAGGCAAAGTAGCTGACGACAATCCCTTGCAGATTGGTCATGGACAGTGTCATAAACGACATCAGGTAAAATAAAAGCTGCTTGTTTTGCATGGGATACGTCATAATCTGCTTGAGCGTAACCTTCTCTGCCTTGTTGGAATAACGCTCTTTGACATTAAAGCGAGTAAAGTTCATTAAAATCAAACCTGCTACAGCAACGATTAGCGCCAAAATTGGCCAGGAGATCTGATCGGCTACGGCTACCGAAGACGAGGAGATGACCATAAAGGCCAAGAAGACCATCGTCCGACCTCTGGACATTAATAGATCACGTTCATGCGTATTTTTCGTCATCAGTGTAGCCAAACCAAAGCCAGGCGCATCGCTGATCGTGTAACACATTTCCCATACCAGATACGTGACGGCAATATAAATCACCTTGACGGTGAGTGACGCGTCACTCGGAACGAGAAAAATAAGTACGGTAAGTATTGGCAAAATAATAGAAGCCAGATTTGTCCAGGGTTTGAACAAGCCACCCCTTAGGTTGGCCCGGTCTATGATCACACCGAAGATCGGAGCACTAAGCGCATCCCATATACGGGCTAGTACGAATAAAGTACCAATAATAGAAACAGATATGCCAACATAATCCGTATAAAATAGCATTGCAAAAGAGGCAACCAGACAGAGAATTGCGTTACTCCCCAAAAAGTAAACGTAATATGACACACGTTCTTTCGATGTTGTTTCCATAGCTCCTCCTAATTACAATATGGCATCGCTTTCAAAATCACTACATATAAGCGATTTTTTTATGTAAAGGCTTATATCAGAACACTTGTAAGCGCTCTTTTATTATAGATAAATGTTAGGTACAATGAGATTGTCTAAGCGGTGTAAAATTTGCCCTAATCGAAGGTGATCTGATGATATTAAATCCAGATGTTGATCCAGCTCTATTCCACGATTGCCAATGGCTACCTATTATTGATTGGAATGTGAAGTTTTTTGGTGCCCATATTCACCGGGTCAAAGCGGATTGGTGCATGCCTGAGGAGTCCCATATCGGTTTTGAAATTGCACTCATTCTAGAAGGTCGTCAGGAAACGATGATGGAGAATAACATATACTCGGTGGGGGAAGGCGATATTTTAATTATTCCGCCGGGGTTCAAGCATGTGAGTCAGTGTGTATCCCCTGATGGAATGTATTATTTTAGCACCCATTTTAATGTCGATGATCCATTGTTCCGTCAAGAGATGATTAAAAGCAATCAGCTCTTTTTCCCGGCAGGCACTGAAACCAATACCAAGCTGCAGAAAGTTGTCCATAGCTGGATCAGCATGGTGCGGGAGAACGGAGAATATACGACAGCGGACCGCTTTCGCATGCAGATTGCTTTGTTTGAGCTATTCGGGATATTCTCGCAAATGATTTCTACGGGATTGGAGCCGAGAATTGCACCTTCATCCGTTCAATATGCCAAGGCCATTATGGAAGCTATTCAATCGAGGTTCAAACCTTATCGAGAGGATGAATCTGGCGAGCAGACGTTCCGGCTTGAAGATGTGGCGGCTTCCCTTGGAATCAGTCCAGGCTATGCCCAGGAAGTGTTCCGCAAGGTTTACGGCTATTCACCACGTCACTATCTATCGGAAACCAAGCTGCATGAGGCTAAGGTGCTGATCCAGCAGCCCAATCTACCGCTAAACAAGGTAGCTTCCCTACTGGGATACTCCAGTCTGGCTCATTTCAGCAGACAGTTCAAGCGCTGGACAGGCACCAGCCCACTTAAGTACCGCCAGACGTTAAAACCGATTACTGATGAGCAGAGGAGCTAGAATAAGGAAGGATAGCAATGGCTCCACTGCGTTAATCATATGAAAAAGAGCGCGACACCGTATATTCGGCTGTCGCGCTCTTTCTATTTTATTTTCCAATGAGTTTCATTGCCTTAATAATCTAAATTGATGGTGAAGTTCCTATCCTGCGAATCATAGCCTGATATCTCCTATGTGCTGGTGTACAACATACATCATCCCTATCAGGAATAAGGCCAAGCCCATATAACCGATACCGAATTTCCAGCGTGATGATGCGGGTACTTCGTAATATTTATCATTTTCAAATGGAATGTAGTCAATCCCACATAGCAATCTGAGCTGATACGCATCTGGGGTAGGTATATGTTCTACACCGTTCAGCCATACATGCTGGACAAGACACTGCTGTGGCAGCAGAAGCGTATGCTCCACATCCAGACTCTCCATATATACCGTTACATATTGCTGCCCTTCCAGATCCGAGTAGGTATTAAAGGATAATCTGCGCGTATGCTCCGGTCCAGGCAGCGGATATCCTTGCTCATACAAATGCTGTACGTTAACCAGCGGCTTCTGTAATAACGACTGAACTTTGACGCCTTCTTTATTGCGTTTGACATATTTTTTGTATAAATCATAGGCAAATAGTGCCCAAATAAAGAAAAATAAAATGGATTTCAAATACACGATCACTACAATCCCACCCAGTAGACCCACCAGCCATAACCAGCGTGTCACTGCTGTAGAAATTCGTCCTCCATCAAGCGGATGAATCGGCAGCAAATTGATCAGGTTCAGGAAAAAACCGATATATGCTAGTGCATACAAAAGTGGACTGTCTGTTGCATACGCTCCTGCGTATACGGCCATAGCCCCAACTGTCCCCAATAACGGGCCACCCATGGCCACGTAAGCCTCTGTCTGGGCATCCAAAGGCTGTCGTTTCATGGTGATTAACGCACCGAGAAATGGAATAAATAACGGTGTCGACACCGGAAGCCCCTTGCGTTTGGCAGCCAATACATGCCCCAGCTCATGCACGAATAACAACAACACGAACCCAACCGCAAATCCCCACGGGTATATAATCGCATACGTGCCAATCGTAAACGCCATAGATATCAGCGCACCGCCAAATTTACTGAATTTTAAAAGGGCAAGTAACGATTTGCCTTTCAGCAGGAGCAATGCTGCTGCACTACCAAGATACCATTTGGATGAGCCGGATTTGGAATCGGTCTTATTGTCTTCTTTTTGCAAACGTATCCGTCTCCTTTCTCTAATACTTCCATTGTATCCTGCAATGTGCAGCTTGTAAAAACTTCTCTAGTCCACAGATAAGCGAACTGGGGAAGCTATGTACATTATCCCGTATATTGTAGACATCCTCGAATGTCGGATGGTATATTAGGGCTGGGTTAGATACCCTATTTTGTAAAAGGAGGTTTGCTCATTCATGTGTACTCACTACATGCGTCTCAGATAAAAGGCTAGGTTTCTCAATGAAGCTCAACCCGTTTTTTTACATGAAAGGGTTGAGGCTTGTTTAAGTTGCCTTTTTTAAGACCAAATCTGAACAATGAGGTGTGTTTCATATGACTGAAAAGCGTCCCTTGACTAACCCGAATGACGTTAGCGATATATTGGCCCTTGCCCAAAGCAATGGGCTTCACATACAACATGAAGGATTGGAACTCAATGAATCCGGGCTGGATTTCCGAGCCGTATTCGCCAAGGACATCCACGATACCCCTTGGGTTCTACGTACACCGCGACGAGCAGATGTGATTCAATCTGCCGCTTACGAGCATAAGGTGCTTCGGATGATTCGTGATACTCTTCCTATAGCGGTACCTGATTGGCAAATATATAGTCCAAAGCTCATCGCCTATCCTCAGTTGGGGGGAACTCCCGCTGCTACTATTGATATGGAAACAAAAAGCTATGTATGGTTCATCAACCCTGACGCTCTGACGGATAGATTCGTTGCTTCATTCGCTAAGGCCTTAGCCGCGTTGCACCGGATAGATTACCAACGGGCAGCTGATTTCGGTGTTCGCGTAAAGCAGCACGACGAAGTTCGGCAATTAATGGCTCAGCGAATGGAAGAAACACGGCGCGTCTTTGGTGTATCCGAGGAGCTGTGGCAACGATGGCAGGCGTGGCTAGCTGACGATAGCTACTGGCCGGCATATTCCGCATTTGTGCACGGCGATCTGCACCCAGGTCATATTCTGGTCTCTTCGAATACAGAGGTTACTGGAATACTAGACTGGACTGAGGCCGAAGTAGCTGATCCGGCAATTGATTTTACGAGTTACTATACTTTATTCGGAGAAGTAGAGCTTGCTCGTTTATTGAAGCTTTATGAGACAGCAGGCGGACGTGTGTGGCCGCGTATGAGCGATCATATCGTCGAATTAACTTCAGCTTACCCTGTGCTTATCGCCGAATTCGCCCTTAAGTCTGGTCTGGAAGAGTATATGGATATGGCACGTAATGCGCTGGGAGTTCATGAGCAAGGAGAAGGGTTGCCCGACATATAATATAGCTGTAGCCACCTGGCAGACTTTGGTTCAATGACGGACCAAGGCCTGCTTTTTTTCTTCTCTTCTTTTTCCTAAAGTTACGTTCCGCACTCAAGTGTCCTTCACCCGGTCTGTTCTGTTATCATGTAGAAAACGGAATAACTCAGGAAAGGATTACGAACCATGAGTTTTGAACTTACCCGGCGAGCGATCAGACAACTATGCAGTCAATCTGCTTATGACGACGGGGATGCCTATTATCGGGCCAAAAAGGTGGCCTTTACACAAATAGATCATAATGAAGGTGTGTATGAAGCTACAGTCAAAGGAAACGGCTTTTATGCCGTTGCTGCGATGATCCGGCCCAACGGCAGTATCCGCGCGGAATGTACCTGTAGCTCATTTCAGACCACCGGACGTTATTGCAAACATATTGCTGCTGTTCTCCTTAACGCCTATGATATGCGACGTGGAAAAAGTCTATCCGTACGCTCCTATGTCTCCAGACTTCATCCCGGCACTGCCCCAGATCCAGCGGGGAGCATGGGTTCAGACGGGATGTACACATCTACAGATACCCCCAATGAACACACTGCTAGAATTTCACGATCCTCTGGCATCACACAAGGGGATCTCCAGTTGACCGACAGTATGTTAAAACTATTCGGCCGCAAGAGACCGCTTCGCAGCACTCCTACGCTGCTGGATACTCGTGCGATCTTGGATTTTCAATTCGTCATCCGGCCTTTTGCCTACGGTTACCAAAAATATATGTTTGGATTGGAAATGAAGGCTGGACCCAAACGATTATACATCGTTCAGAAAATCCGTCCGTTTCTGGACAGTATCGACCGTGGGAATAGCTACATGTTCACGAAGAGCTTCTCTTACGAGCCTGAGCTGTACCGCTTCCGAGCTGAACATGATGCGATCCTACAGCAATTATCCCAGGTATGCCATCAGGAGCGCATGATTCGGGAAACCTCTGGCACGTATTCAGCCTCCGGCAGTCATATGAGTGGCGAGCGAATGCTTCTCATCCCGCCTGCCGCTTGGGATAGGCTGTTCCCCTTGCTGACAGCAGCACAGGGCGTCTATTTTGAAATTCACGGTAACATGAGCGAAGGTATTCCTCAGTCCGACCTGATGCTTCCGCTGCAATTTGAATTTGATGAGGCCGAATCCACAAGCGAGGGCTACCAGTTAAGCATTCAAGGATTAGATGACTTGACCATCATGGAGGACTATGGTGTCGTCATTGCCGATGGCAAGCTTGTCAAGCAGAAGGATGATTCCTTACGGCGTTTGTCCGAGCTAAAACGAATGGTCGAGGTACATCACAGACGAGCAGTCCAGATCGCACCAGAACAGATGGAAGCTTTTATGGATAAGGTCGTGCCCGGGTTAATGAAGCTCGGACGTGTCCATATGACCCGTTCTGTCTCAGAGCGGGTCGCCCAGCATCCGTTGAAGGCCAAGCTGTATCTGGACCGAATAAGAGACAAACTACTGGCAGGATTGGAATTCCAATATGGAGACATCATCATCAACCCATTGGAAACAGATGCACGAACGCCAGGTAACGACCGGATTCTGATACGTGATGGGGAACAGGAGCAACGGATTTTGGAACTGATGGAGCATAGCTCCTTTGCCAGAACAGACAGCGGATATTTTATGGAAGATGAAGATGCGGAGTATGACTTTTTGTACCATACGGTTCCACAACTGGAAAAGTTGCTGGACGTCTATGCCACGGGTGCAGTCAAATCGAAAATCAATAATACCCTGCCTGTCCCAAGAATACGGGCGGAGTGGGATGAACGTACGGATTGGCTTGAATTTAAATTTGATATTGAGGGTATACCGGAATCGGAAATTCGCAAGCTGCTCCAATCGTTGGAAGAAAAACAGAAATATCACCGTCTGCCGAATGGTGCCCTGCTGCCACTGGAAACAGAGGAGTACAAGGAATTAATTCGGTTCATGAACGAAACAGGTATCCGCAAAAGCGATCTGGATGCAGCGCAGATTCGAATCCCGGTCACGCAGGGTCTGTATTTAATTGATCCTCACGATCATGTAAAAAGCCTGACCTTGGGTAAAACCTTTCGCCAGCTGCTAGAAAATATACGCAATCCTGACCATCTCGACTTTCCAGTACCCGTCACGCTTGCTCCAATCTTGAGAGATTATCAGGTCTATGGTTTTCAATGGCTTAAGACCTTAGCACATTACCGTTTTGGAGGTATTTTGGCAGATGATATGGGGCTGGGCAAAACACTGCAAAGCATTGCCTTCCTCGTGTCAGTATTGCCGGAAATTCGCAGTCAGCAGCTTCCAGCCATGATCGTGTCCCCTGCATCACTGGTGTACAATTGGCGGAATGAACTGGAGAAATTCGCCCCGCATATCCGCGTCATTATTGCTGATGGCAGCCCGGAGGAACGGAGCCGAATTATACGGGATGCCACCAGCTATGACGTTATTATTACTTCCTATCCGCTGCTGCGACGCGATGCGGATGTGTACAGCAAGCCATCGTTTCATACGCTCATTTTGGACGAAGCGCAGGCGTTCAAGAATCATGCTACCCAGACGGCACAGGCCGTTAAGGATGTACAAGCCCGTTACCGTTTTGCCCTGACAGGAACGCCAATCGAGAATACATTGGAAGAACTTTGGTCCATCTTCGACGTTGTATTTCCTGAGCTATTTCCCGGCGGAAAAAGAGCGTTTCACAACCTGCCTCGTAATGTGATTGCCAAGCGGGTTCGTCCGTTCCTGCTGCGCCGTCTGAAGAGCGATGTTCTTAAGGAACTACCGGAGAAAATCGAATCCGTGCAGGTATCACGCCTCCTGCCAGAGCAAAAAAAGCTGTACACGGCTTATCTGGCCAAGCTCCAGCATGAAACGTTGAAGCATCTTAACGAAGAAGGATTTCAGAAAAACCGGATCAAAATTCTCGCAGGTCTGACCCGACTTCGGCAGCTCTGCTGTCATCCGGGCTTATTCATCGAAGGATATACGGGAAGCTCGGCCAAATTTGAACAACTGCTGGAGATTATTACGGAATGTCTCAGCTCCGGGAAGCGGATGCTCATTTTTTCACAGTTCACCACGATGCTTCAAATGGTCGGACGTGAGCTTTCTCGTGAGGGGGTCCCCTACTTTTACCTGGATGGACAGACTCCCGCCCCCGAACGAGTCGAGCTGTGCAGTCGCTTCAACGAAGGAGAACGCGAGCTGTTCCTGATTTCCCTCAAGGCAGGAGGTACGGGTCTGAACCTCACCGGCGCAGATACCGTCATTCTATATGACCTGTGGTGGAATCCCGCTGTAGAAGAGCAGGCGACCAACCGTGCACACCGAATGGGCCAGAAAAAAGTGGTGCAGGTTATTCGGCTCGTCGCCCAAGGTACAGTAGAGGACAAAATGTATGAGCTACAGCAAAAAAAGAAAAATCTGATCGACCAGGTCATTCAGCCGGGGCAAGAAAGCCTTTCAGCACTGACCGAACTGGAAATTCGTGAGCTGCTCATGATCTAAACAGCTCTTCCACGCTTATTTTTACACTAATGACATTCAGATACCAAAAGGTCCAATGAGGGTGGAAATCTTCCTGCATTGGACCTTTTGGTGTTCCGTATGTGATTGTCCAGCTTAAACCGATTCATCCTGTTGGAGTACTCTAGGTTCGATGGGAACCAGATTAGACTCAATCTCGGCGCGCTGAGACTCATACCATTCAGGCAGCATCAGCTTGTGCCCCAACTCATTCAATTCCTCATCCACCGTAAATCCGGGCGGATCGGTTGCGATCTCGAATAGAATACCGCCTTGCTCGCGGAAGTATACGGCATTGAAGTATTGGCGATCTACAATGCCACTGGTCCCAAAACCATGCTGACGAACCCACTCGTCCCACGCCTGATGCTCAGTATCGTCCTGCGCGCGCCACGCAATATGGTGAACCGTACCGGCGCCGCCGTTCCCCCATGGTACATCTTTGACCGGAATGTCGATCAGGTTGCCTAGATCCCCAGTCGTCTGATAACGGATATAGCCTGCATCTGCGTCTTCTCCGATGGGAGTCATGCCCAGTACATTCTCCAGCACGCCTTGGGTGTGCTTGGAATCCGCACTGTAGAGCACTGCTCCTCCAAAGCCCTTGATCGCTTTATTTGTAGGCACGCCTCCGGCTGTCCACGTATTCACCGGGCCTTCCTCGCGCTCCACCAGTTCCAGATGCAAGCCCTCATTGTCTCGGAACTGGATGAATGACTCGCCAAAACGAGTAGCCTTCGTGAAGGATACCTTTAAGCTGTGCAGACGGTTTTCCCAGTAATCCATTGAGCCCGGCGGCACAACATACGTCGTAATCCCGACCTGTCCGCCTCCAATTTTACCCTTGCGTGTACCCGGAGCCGGAAAAAAGGTAATGATCGTGCCCGGGCTGCCTTTTTCATTCCCAAAATACAAGTGATATACTTCTGGAGCGTCAAAGTTAATTGTCTTTTTGATCAATCTCAAACCAAGCACACCTGCGTAAAAGTCAACATTGCCCTGTGGATCGCCTGCAAAGGACGTAATATGGTGAATTCCAGCGGTTTTCAAAGACATCTTAGTCACTCCTTAATGAACATGATGATTTACAAATTTCAAAATCCATTGTAGCTAACAAACTGTCCAACCGGCTTGCGATATCCTCTTGCCCGTTGCCCCGATTCGTCCTCTTTCCCCAAGGTGATCATCATCACAGGCACAAATTGCTCGGGGATATTCAATACTTCCTGCACCTTCGCCGGGTCAAAACCGATCATTGGGCAAGTATCCCAGCCTTTGTCCTTGGCAATCAACATAAATTGCATAGCCGACAGGCTGGCATTACGAATCGCTTCTTCCCTCTGGAAGACAGGTCCTCGCTCGCGATAAAACTGAGTTACTGATTCTACGGTGCTATCATATTCCTGCTTGCTCAGAACACCCAAATTCAGGAACCCTTCGTTGAGGTCAGCTACCTTGGTATAAGCCTCTGTATCACCCAGCACTACAATGGTAGCCGAAGAGGTTAATATTTTATACTGCTTACTTGCCTCATCATGCAGCCTTTGTTTGATCTCTGCATCCTGCACTACGATATAACGCGCATGCTGTAAATTAAAAGCCGATGGAGCAAACTTCACCAGCTGAAATATCTCTTCCAGTTCTTTTGCATCTATAGTAACATCAGGAATAAATTTAGAAGCCGATCTTCTCTCTTGAATAACATTCACCAGTTCGCTCATATTCAGTTCCACTCCTTGATATTATTTTCAAATAAATTATCTTTAAATTAAGAATATATCTTTAGTGGTTTTCTGTCAAGTAAAACTATAAAATTGTTACTAAGGGCTTCACCAGCCCTTTACAGATCCGTAGCCCGTATCCTCATCGTAATCGCTTCGCGTTGCGCTCTGGTTAAGCTTTTGAAGACCAGCTCATACGAATGGTCGATCATGCTGTACAAATCCTCCAACGGAAAGCTATTATCAACCTCTACCGTATTCCAATGCTTTTTATTCAAATGATAGCCTGGCTTAATTGCCTTGTTCTGCTGACGCAGGTTTTCTGCAATGACCGGATCACATTTCAGGGATACGTGGCTAATGCCATCTTTTTCAGTCAGGAGAGCAAACATCTTGCCCCCTACTTTTAGTACCAGGGGATCAGCTCCAAATGGATAATCCTTAACGGCCTCTTTTTGGCTCAGACCATACGCTACAATTTGCTCAAACACCAGCCTTCTCTCCTCTGCTCCAAGTTATCGGTCTATAAACTTATTTGCGCCCTATTATATCACCTTCATGCGCTTCATATATACTAGGTTCGTGCTTTATGGATACCATCGTATACACACTGTTCGGATTGGCTTTATATGGGACAGGAACCTGATATTCTGGTATACTTCCCTGAGAGGCTGTATCGATATATTCGAACGGTACTCTGGTAAGGTATAATTTAATAAGTATAAGCGTGAGCCTATGGAGGTGAACTCGTTGGATTTTGCTCTGATCCGAAAGGACCGAGACAAAAGAACGGTCGCAAATTGACTCTTTTTTTGCCTTTCGGACCTTTTCAGCAATGTGCTGGAAGGTTTTTTTGTTTTTCCAAAACCAAGGTAGGAAAGGAATTGAATGTATCATGACAAACTCGAAGGCACTTAATGTTTTGCAACTAAAGGAAATGAAACAAAAAGTAAAGGCAGGTACCCTATGATGCGGTTTCTAGTTGTGGGTGCAGGAGCTATTGGAGGCTATTTTGGGGGACGCCTGGTTCAAAAGGGGGAAGATGTAACCTTTCTCGTACGCCCTTCCAAGAAGCTTCATTTGGCAAAAAACGGTCTGACGATTCAAAGTGTGCACGGAGATTTTCAGACACCGATCCAGGCTATTACCTATGGTGAAGCTGCTGAGCCATTTGACTGTATTATTCTCGCGGTCAAAGCGTACCATCTGCCTCTATTGCAGCCCGACCTTGCGCCTTATATCGGCAAAGATACCATGATTCTTCCTTTACTTAACGGTTATGAACATTTTGAATCTTTGCGCGAATATTTCGGAACTGAAAAAGTGCTGGGTGGGCTTTGTTATATCGAAACGACGTTAAATCACAAAGGCTCTATCGTTCAGACAAGCCCGTTTCACCGCATTGTTTTTGGGGAATGGGATGGAGCAAATTCAGAGCGTGCGCAACTACTATGTAGCCATCTTGATCATGCAGGCTTCACCGTCACACACAGTCATGACATTCAGCGTGAAATTTGGCAGAAGTATATATTTATTGCCAGCATGAGCGGAATCACAACCCTCATGGGTAGCTCCGTCGGAGCTATACTCGCCACGCCCGAATCGCGTGCAATCTATGAAAGGCTACTGCATGAGATCGTCACACTCGCACGCAACGCCGATATGCCTATTCATTCAGAAATGGAAGCACATACACTAAAAACGATGGATTCCTTAAAGCCTGCGATGATGTCATCCATGCAACGTGATATGCAGAAAAATCTACCGGTTGAAGCAAGTCATCTGCACGGTGCACTTCTGGCATTGGCTTCTGGCAGTAATGTCTCATATCCGATACTTGAAACGGTGTATGCCCGTTTAAAGGTCTATGAGAGCTTATTGAACACTTCTAACATTTAGATAACTGATGAATACCTGCCGTTGAATACGTAGTAGGTGGCCATCCGAAAAAGCAGATCCTTCTAGGATGAAGGATCTGCTTTGAATTTTTCTATGCCTGTCCTCGACATGCTTGCTCAAGCCCTTGAAGTAATGCTTCCAACTCCTGTCTAGTATCAGCGTTTGTAATGATGCCCTCTTGATTCAGCTTTATTTTCAGAAGACAATCCAATAGTAGCCTTCATAAGCGCGGTGTTGGAAGACTTTTGACGAAGGCTCCCTGATATAGCCAATACCTTAATTTTTTGTCTCATCTATATCATCTCGTTTCCTTTAACAATATCTTATCTTGGATACTCAGTGTACTACAGTTAACTAGAGAATTAAAAAGTTGGTGGGTAAACATTAGATTATGGGTAAAAACAATAGATACGAGAAGGAGGAGACGTATACATGACCCCAAAACAACATCCCGTACGCGGAATAGATCATATTGGAATTACGGTACCTGACGTGGAACAGGCAACGACCTTTTTACAGAACGCCTTCGGGGCTGACATCTGCTATGATGCCCTCAACAAGCAGCAGCCTCCACAAGAAGGAGAACAAACAGAACAGCAATTAGGACTCAAACGAGGCGCACGTATCATTCATATTCGTCTGCTTCGCATCCATGAAGGACCTGGAATTGAGCTATTTCAGTTGGAAAACACCCCGCAAAACTTCGCTATCCAATTAGCAGACTATGGCCTACAGCATTTTGCTGTCTATGTGGATGACATGAACGCGGCGACGGCACGTTTTCAACAAGCAGGAGGAACACTCTTGTCCCCTCCGCATACGCTATCCGGTATTGAAACAGGGACAGGCAACCAGTTTGTATATGGAAGATCACCCTGGGGAACGATTATCGAGCTGATAAGCTACCCTGACGGTATCCGATATCCCCAAGAAAGTGAAGCGTACCGTTGGACTCCTCCTGAACGGTGATGAGCGTCAGCCATCTTTCCCATGAATAAAATGAGGAATACCAGGAAATCGAAAAATGCCTGCGGCTTCGCAGGCATTCGTCATGAAAAATCAATGGTCACTACTATGTTCGTATCTGTCGTAAATAGATTAGGTATCCTTCTCTTGCTTGCGTTGTACCCCGATCAGGTCAAGGAAGAAAACAAACAACGGAATACCTACAATCAAGCCCCACACCCCAATCAGATGCTCAGAGAAGATCAATACAACAAAGGTAAAGAAGATCGGTAAATTGGTTTTGGATGACATCAGCTTCGGGTTCAGGAAATAGGCTTCAATCGCATGAATAACTACGATCAGAATAACCAAGTAAATCACATAATTGATTCCCCCGACGCTAAAAGCAATCAGACCGAGCGGGATCAGGGAAATGAATACACCCGCCACTGGCACCAACCCCAACAAGAATATAATGAGCGCGAGGCCGAGCAGATTGGGAAAACCCATAATCCAAAGAGCCGTCGTCGTCAATATACAGTTGATGAGTGAAATCAATAGCTGAGCTTCCAGCACCTTCCCGAATGTCCCCAGAAACATGCGTCCAAAATGGCCCACTTCCTTGAAGAACCAACCCAGCTTACTATCCACAAACGTAGCTGTAAAGCGTGTAATATAGGATTTTTCCATCAGGAAGAACAAACTCAAAATAATTGATACCAGCAGTTGTGTTCCCAACTGGCTAATTTTCATTACCGCATTCCAGCCAGGCTCAAATAACCGCTGAACATTGAGCGTGTCCATAAATTCAATAATCGTTTCATTCCATTGGTTACGATCAGGGTACATGTAAGCTTGCTGTATCATGAGATACACCTGCTTGACCTGTACGCTGATTAGCGGCACCATGCGGTAAACTCCCCACACGATAATCAGAATCAGCAACCCGTATACCAGTAGCAGCACAATCATAGGCGGCACATTGGCGAACCGCTTGATCAGCTTATTCACACCGTTATATATGCTGCCAATCAAAATCGTAAGCAGCAGTGTTAACAAAATAATATTCATCATGCTTCTTAACATGAAGAGCAGTAAAACGATTATCGCAAGGACGGCTGCCCGCCTGACGCCCGCATGATTCATCCAGTTTCTTACCATTCGTCTTTATTCCCTCTCTCCCACTTGACTGTCACCCTTGCAATCTTCCTCGGCATCAACTTTCTCTCTTTAACAACTTACTGTTAGCAATCAATAGAGAACCTACCATGACTAGGATAGCAATGGACCACCAGAATGTATTTTTAGCATCATCATGGTCCACAATAATGAGCCTGATGACGGCCGTAATCCCAATATAGATGAAATAACGTAATGGAAAATGAAAATTGGTTTTAAAGTACTTAACGATTAATGCAATGAATTCAAAATACAAAAAGAATACAAGCAGTTCTTCCGTGAATTCATAGTAATTTTTGTCGTCTTCTGTAGACAAGAACACATATGAAAATATGGCCCATGTTTCTTTTAGAAGTAAGAAGCTTAAAATCAGCCCGACCAGAAACAGCGAGATATTCAAGATCATTTGCAGAAAACCAGGTAACTTTTCAATATACTTCATTAATGCATTCAATACAGATCCCCTCACTGGTTGTACAGGTTCTTTTATTTATATTATCGGTGCAATACGTGAAAAATGCTACATTACTTTTGCGGTCACCTTAATGAAAGTTTATATTGGCCCCGGCAATGTAACCAATGGAGATAAAGATCAGTGTCCATACCAGAGAACCGGCGCTGGCCACCAGCATATATTTTCGTACAGGCATCGCGCTAATCCCCGACAAATAGCTTGTCGCATGTCTGACTCCTGGAATAAAATAACCGAACAAAATGGTCCACAACCCAAAGCGCGCAAACCACCCTTTTACCTTTGCAAACCGCTTTGGTGTCAGTCCCACCCACTTGCCGTGCTTATCTACCAGCGGCTGACCCAGCTTTTTGCCTAGCGTGTAGCTGATCATCATCCCTGTCATCGCCCCAATGAAACTGACTAATATAGACACGGAATAATTCAGTACCATGATAGAGGATAGGTAGCCGACAAACACCATAATAATTTCATCAGGAACGGGTAGCCCTATAATTCCAAGGGCAAGCAGTGCAAAAATAGCAATATATCCGTATTGTGTAATCATGCTGATGGCCCATTCCATAGAGGCGCCACCTCCTGACCGATTATTTTTTGAAGGACGGGAAGGGAATACGGCTAACCATCAGGAACGACAGCACTACCATGAGTGCCAGCAACAATCCCGGCTTCAAATGCTCACTCCATAAAAACATAAAGGACAAAATCACGCCCGCAGCTGTAATGGGCATACCCACAAAGCCTTTGCTAAAAGCCATCAGGTTGAATCTCGCCAACCTCACCGCACCGCATATCACAAACAACACGGCTACAAGCGGTCCTATCCAGTGGGTATCTCCCAGCTTGTACTGCAAGATTAGAAAAGCAGGAGCAACACCAAATGAGACCACATCCGCCAGTGAATCAAGTTGCTTGCCAAAATCACTGGAGCAATGCAGCAGCCTTGCCAGCAAACCGTCCAGTACATCCCATAAAGCAGCCACTACCACGAGGGTAAAGGCGGTCATATATTGCTCATGAATCGTGAAGTATAGGGATAGGACCCCTGCCCCCAGGTTTGCAAGTGTGCAAAGTGAGGGCAACCAATTCCATTTCATACTTGTTAACTCCTTTGCCATAGCTTAGCCTCCGAATATAACGACAAAACGGACGCCGTCCTTGGTATTCTCCGCCATATAGCGGAATTCGTGTAAATCCAGAATTCGTTTAACGATCGATAGCCCGAGTCCTGTCCCACCTGTCTGGCGGCTGCGGGAGAGCTCGGCCCGGTAAAAACGATTCCATATCAGCTCCAACTGATCGTCTGGGATGGTCTCCCCCTTATTTTCAATGGAAAACGTATTGACTTCCCCAGAGCCTTCGATACGAATCGTGATCGAGCTTCCTTCCTCAGCATGCCGTATGGCGTTGACAACAAAGTTGATAATCACCTGTTCCATCCATCCTATATCGGCATGAATCGGCAGCTCATTGGCAGGAATAATGACCACTTCCAGCTGCTTCTCCTTCAACAGATGGAATAGCTTATCCACAACCTCCTCCACCAGCTCGCTCAAAATAAAGGTCGTTTTGCGAAGCTTGAGGGTTCCAGATTCCAATTTGGCAAGGTCCAGCATATCCTTGACCAATCGCTCCATTTTGTCCGCTTCCTCTACAATGACTTTCATATAATGGTCCTGCTTCCCGGCGCTGACTCCATCTTGCAGTCCTTCTGCAAACCCTTTGATAATACTTAGCGGGGTTTTCAGCTCATGAGAAGCATTGGCAAAAAAGTCTTGTTGTACAGCCTCCATTCTCTGCTTCTGTTCCATGTCCTCGACCAATTGCTGATTGGCCTCCTGAAGCTCACGCAAAGCTGTGTCCAGGTTCTGGGACAGGGTATACATGCTGTAGGACAGGCTACCCAGCTCATCATTCTGCCGGATTGGCGTATGGGCTGTAAAATCGAGCTTGGCCATCCGCTTGGCGGTATTATTCAAAGTAATGAGCGGACGGGTTACCATTCGGGAATAGAACAGGGACAAAATCAGAATGAGTGCAAATCCGCCGATCCCCAGATACAGATAAAACCAGCGTAGAGCCTCATTCGTCTCACTGATTTCCTGCAACGATGTCACAGTGAACAAGAGGTCGATCTCGCCTGTGCTCTGACGAACAGGATGGACGATAATGGCATTTCGTACCCCTGTCCAAGGTTCCGTCCACTCTTCCTCCAACACCTCGAAATTTTTAAGCTTCCCCAGATGCTCTTGGGATAAAGGAAACCATTCCTCCAGCGCACTATACAGCAGACCTTGGCGCTGACTCCATGTTTTCAGATCCGGCAGCACAATCTCTGTCACCGTACCGGACAGTCTTACACTGTCATCTGTGCTTGTCTCATCTGAAATTGATCCTATATTTTTGAAACCAAGCTTCTGTATGCCTGATGGATAAATTAAATAGGCAGAGGAGATGCCGTCAGTTCCCAACATCTCACCTTCAACGGTCACCGTGTCACCAGGCTGAATCCGCGCAGCTCTCAGTTCATCTCCGTATTCGCTCATAAACAGAGACAACGATATTTTAACGATTTTACCATCTGCTTTTCTGAGATTGATATGAAACGCATCATCCAGCTTTACTTTGCCGTCCAGCGTTACAATCGCCAACTGGTTTTTATTCTGAAGCATAAAACGAGCTGCCTCACGCGAAACCCTGCCAGACCCCCAAGCTTCCTGGACATAACTTTGACCGAAGCTTTGCAAACGACTTTCCACACGCCCAATCTTCTGTTTCTGATAAAAATTTTCAAAAAACAGCAATTGACTTAAAATCACCATTCCGTAAAAACACAGGAAAAACACAACCGTCATAATGAACAACTTAAAGGTAACTCCCCGTTTGTTCATTCTTCCTCCTCGAACCTGTAGCCTGTACCAAAAACCGTGCGGATATGGCGTGATTCACGGCCCAGCTTACTTCTCAGCTTTTTGATATGCGTATCAACAACTCGTGTGTCCCCTTCAAAGTCGATACCCCACACCCGGTTCAGTATCGCCTCTCGTGAAACAACTATGCCTTTGTTATGTATAAGCAGCCGCAGCAGCTCATACTCCTTGGGCGTCAGCTCAACTTCCGCCTGATCCACTTCAAGCCGATGAGCCATCGTGTTGAGCATAGCACTGCCGAACCGCAAAATATGCGACTCCGGCTGCACATGTCCCTCTACCCGTTTCATCAGCGCGTTCGCGCGAGCAATCAGCACCTTGGGGCTGAAAGGCTTGGTCACGTAGTCATCTGCCCCCAGCTCAAAGCCCAATATTTTATCATCATCACCGGATTTGGCCGTCAGCAAAATAATCGGTACACCTGAATGGCTGCGTACCTGACGGCATACTTCCCAACCATCCAGCTCAGGCATCATAATATCGAGTATAATGAGTTCCGGCTGCACCGAATCAAACCAGAGGAGTGCATCTTTTCCATTGCCTGCTTCATAGACTTCCCAATTATTTTGTTTAAAATAATCCGCAATCACTTCACGAATACGTATTTCATCCTCCACGAGAAGAACTCTTTTATTCAAATCGACTTCCCTCTTTCGGTCATTCTAGGACAACAGCATATCAAAGAGATGTGTACTTTATGTGTTCTCGCCACTTCTTATTTACGGAAACTTCTCATCCGCAAATTTCACCTTGGATAAGGGCAAATTTGTCTTCGCTCAGACCATCTCTTCCCCTACGATCCTACCCTATAATAAGTAGAGATACAAAAAGATTGAACAGGAGGGGTACACATGAGCAATCAAACCATTCAGTGGTTTTCCACTTCCAAAGCTAATGCTTGGCAATCCCAAGCTCATCATTTGACCCAAACCCAAGAGAGTGCCAACCTAACCTTTACAAGAGAAACATATCAGCTTGTAGAAGGCTTTGGCGGCTGTTTTAATGAATTAGGTTATGTGGCCCTGAATCATTTGGACAGCGAAGAGCGGGATCAGGTGCTTCATGCTCTCTTTCACCCGGAGGGCGAGCACAAATTCACGATATGCCGACTTCCTATTGGAGCGAGTGACTACGCGCTGGAATGGTACAGCCATAATGAAACGGACGGCGACATAGAGATGAAGCACTTTTCCATTGAGCGCGATCAGCAATATCTCATTCCTTTTATTCGGGAAGCGTTACAACTCAATCCAGACTTGAAGCTGTTCGCCTCACCCTGGAGTCCGCCGACATGGATGAAATCACCGAAAGCCTACAATTACGGAACGTTGCGCTGGGAAAAGGATATCTTGAAAGCGTATGCGTTGTACTTTGTCAAATTTGTTCAGGCATACCGCGAGGCAGGCATTACGATTCATCAGGTTCATGTTCAAAATGAAGTCATTGCTGATCAGAAATTCCCTTCCTGCGTATGGACCGGAGAACAACTACGTGAATTTATTCGCGACTATTTGGGGCCTGCTTTTGAAGAACACGGACTGGATACGGAAATTTGGCTGGGTACTATTAACGCTCCCGATCCGTGGGAGGAATTAATGAAGAAAACTTCAACTGGCTTCGATGAGTATGCCCATACCGTATTGAGTGACCCCGAGGCCTATAAATATATTAAAGGTGTAGGTTATCAGTGGGCAGGTAAAAATGCCATTCAGCGTACCGTAGCCAGCTATCCTGAGCTTCGTTATATGCAGACCGAAAATGAATGCGGAAACGGAGAAAACTCATGGGACTACGCCAAATATGTATATAACCTGTACCAACACTACTTCACCAATGGCGTGAATGCATATATTTACTGGAATATGGTTTTGGAACCACGAGGCAAGAGCACATGGGGCTGGGAGCAAAATTCGATGATCACCGTTGATCCAGCAGATCGAAAACCTATGCTGAACCCGGAATATTACGTTATGAAGCACTTTTCTCATTTTGTATTGCCAGGGGCCAGACGCATTGGAATTCAAGGTTCATGGGCTGGAAATGCGGTTGCTTTTCAAAATACAGACGGACAAAGGGCTTTGGTCATCGCCAACCCGTTCAAGGAATCTCGCGTGCTGAACCTGTCTGTCGGAGAAATAACACACCGTTTGGGGCTGGAGCCGGAGTCCTTTAACACCATCGTTATTCCTTCTTAAACGTCGTAGATTTCTGGAAGCTTCCAGCCTGGCGCACATCATCAGATTGTGATTTCAGTCTATTCGTATCCCATCGTATGCATAGTTTCCAAAATGGATGTATCTCCTTTTGCGTACTGTAGTTATGCATAGTATACTTGGAATAACTACGGACAGGAGGTCGATGAACATCACAACTGTAAAAGACCGGATTGATTTGAAGCTGATTAATTGTGATAAAGAATTGACTCTCGCGGTCATCGGTGGCAAATGGAAGCTGATTATTTTGTGGCATCTTGGTATGGAAGGCACCAAGCGGTTCGGTGAATTGAAGAAGCTGATCCCCCACATTACGCAAAAAATGCTGACCAACCAATTGCGCGAGCTGGAAGAAGATCAACTCATTCTGCGTAAAGTCTATCCTGTCGTCCCTCCACATGTGGAATATTCACTGACGGAGCATGGC
Source organism: Paenibacillus sp. JJ1683 (assembly GCF_053006485.1). NCBI lineage: Bacteria > Bacillati > Bacillota > Bacilli > Caryophanales > Paenibacillaceae > Paenibacillus > Paenibacillus sp. JJ1683. Next base: position 771,933 of record NZ_CM129820.1, on the reverse strand, counting down.
GAAAGCCTGATCCCGGTACTGCGAGCGATGTACGATTGGGGATCTAACTATCGCGAGAACGTGATCTGGAAAGAGGAAAAAGAAGAAGCCATTCAGGATGTAACACCCGTGTGATTCAGCTAAACAAGCATTTTGCAATGCAGATATATATTTCTTGTAAAGACGACCCTGGGGTGACCTGGGGTTGTTTTTTGTAATATACAGACCATCGTCAAGATAATGAAAGAGACGGATACAAGTATCCGTTTCCATTGCCATTAAAATCCGTTTTCCGCTACATATTCTTGTTTTACGCTTATATTCATGATTTACATTACATCCGCTGTGACGTATGATTCTTCCATCCCTATTACAACGATCCCGAGAAGGAGGCCGTTCCAGTATGAACCTGACGCTTGCCCAGCCCTCAACGCTGCAAACGACGCAATTATGCATTGGTTCCATAGCAATTATCCAATACGACCATCGTCAATTTCCTGATCCTGAACAGTATCAACACCATTGCTGCGGCTTGCTTACTATGTCGTGTAACGGCGCTCAAGGCCTGGCGGAATATAAGCTGCCTGAAATTAAAGGCACCTTTGATCTCGTCCGCTGGGCTTCCGTATTTACCTCGCTCAAAGGTCTGTCCTTGACCGAGACCGAACAATATATTAAACACCGCGCTGATCACTGGGGACCTGTTAAAACAGAGTTGGCTCTATCTGCCCTATCCGATCTGGCTGCCCATGCGAACTCGTACATTCTCTCCCCAACAGCGACCACCCTCCACCCTCGGATTAGTCGTTCATATCTTATCGAGCATGGGCTGGTCTACTATTCATTCTAGCTATCGTCCACCACTGCATAGGTAATCCACTCTCCAGTTTACGTAAAAAAGCCTGAGACTGCTTACCACAGGCTCAGGCTGCACAACTTCTATTAACCATGTTCGATTATGCTTGCAGCTTCCCTGCGCGAATGTCGTCTGTCATTCCAGCGTAAGGTGCCTGAGAAATCAATTGTTCGTTGTTCACACCTGCATTTTCAATGAACGTAATATCCGCGAATTCAGGAACTACATACTTCGGATAGGTTTCATACTTTTCACGCGATTCTTCCATCAGCGGAATAAAATCGTTTTGGTAGCGTACCGTGATTTCTGGATGCTCATGAACCCATTTAGGGAAGAAAATAATGCCATGCATACGTTTTTCCTCAGGCATAAAGTTTAGGGAAACATCTGTGCCTGTCGGTTCGGTCCACGATACTTTATACACATTCTCTACCAGCTTCACCAGATTGACCTTCTGATCACGTACCCAGCGCCCGCCTACCATACCACTATGAATGCGATAATCAATCGTATCCTCATTTTTAATATATATTTCGTACTCCCAACCATTCTCATAGGTGTAAATCATGTGACTGCCGATAAACTTGTCCATCTTGCATCCTTCTTTCCTTATTATGAGTTTATGAATTGAACAAGACACCAAAATAATAAATAATAATCATTCAAACATGTAAATATAAACATGTTTTAAGATACATATAAATTGTAGCGCTGTGATATACTATTGTCAAATACCCCATTGCGAGGAGAGCTACGTTGAAACGCACATTAAAATATGCCATTTTGGGTCTGGTTCACAAAGAGGAAATGAGCGGCTACGATATTACGAGCCAATTCAAGCAGGAAATTGGACAATTTTGGAGTGCTAAGCACAGTCAGATTTATCCCGAGCTCAAAAGACTGACCGAAGAGGGACTCATTGAATACCGCACCTCCATTACAGGAGCCAAGCTGGAAAAGAAGCTGTACTGTATTACCCCCAAAGGGACCCAAGAGCTGACCGAATGGCTGCTAAGCGCCAAAGAGTTACCGGAAACAGAAAAGGATGAGTTTATGCTCATGCTGTATTTCTCAGCAGCCATCCCCAAGGAAGAAAGTAAGCGCTTGTTCGAGGATCAGATTGCCAAACGTGAAGAAAAGCTGGAATACCTGTACGAAAGTAAAAATTCTCTCCAGCGGCTGGACGAGAACTTTCAAGTACCCGGCTCTAGTCAATTCGGTCATTATTTGGTGCTGAGCCGTGCCATTAATCGGGAAGAAAGCTATATTACGTGGCTGAAAGAAACACTGTCTCTGTTTAAATAGACTAAAAAACCTTCAATTCCACTTAGGTTCGTGGTATTGAAGGTTTTTCTATAACAGATGCAAACGAAATTCCTTTTAGTCTGCCGTCGTAATCGAAGAGCCGTAATCTTCAATATGAATATCTGTGCTGAACCGTACAGGAATGGTGCTAAAAGTGGTATCCCAATCCTTTTTGACCTTATGCCAAACTTTAGGATGTTGGATCCTCAAGGCTTCTCCGAAACCTCCGACATCAACCTTCAGCTTTTGCATCTTAGCTACGGTTTGTTCAGCTAATGAATTCACTTTCTCCTGAAAGAGACTCTCTTCTTGTCCAAGCACATTATTGTTGCGCAAATCTTCATTCTTTATATGCACCTCCGAAACACGTCCCTCTGAGGTCATTTTTACCTGAAAGAAAATGTCGTCCCCCTGGACGATGGCCTTGATCTTGCTTTTACCCGCTTTGATCTCATATGCTATGTTTTTACCGGTCTTCGGATCGCTGCTTTTCAGCACGCCTCCCTTCAGCTCGCCTTTGATCCACATAAGACCCTCAACCTCTGACTCATTCAGATAACCACCGTATGTTTGTGTCTTTCCCTTGATGATTCCCGCACCTGCGAGCTTGATTTCATTCTCCGCCGTAATGACATTGGGTAATATAAAGCTTCTTCCGCCCTTCATGGGTCCGATCACTTTAACCAAGGCCATAGGCTTTATCAACCGTGCGTTCCGTTTCCGGTTTTGGAAAATATCCTTTAAAATATAGGCAGGAATCTGACCAGGGATTTTCTCCTGGAGTGTATTTCCCGCCTTTTCTGTACTAATCAGCAGCAGTACACTCGGCCGAATGTCATTATCCCCCAAGAAAAAGTCCAGCAGCTCATACAACGGAATCTTGCGAAGCAGACTGGAGCTGATAATAACCGTTTTCAAATGTTGCCCAATGGGAGGTCGATTGGTCCGTAAAGAAATTTCTCTTATCATTTCAAAAACGGAATCGCCTGTTTCCGTAATATTAAAAAATTTCTTTGCTTGTGGAGAGGAGCTGTTGGAGCCGCCACTTTCCTCTGGAATGACAAATTGAAAGGTTCCTGTAATTAACTCCTTTTTTGGATAATCTCCCCCTTCCTGATTAATTTGTTTTTCTTGCGAGGATTCTTCCGCTATATCCAAAGCAATACCTGTCTCCAGATTTAGATCCTCCACTGGGGAACTGCTCCAGCAACCTGAAAGTGTACAGCACATCAGGAGAGCCATCAATCCGAGTAATCCTGACTGGACTCTCTTCATGACCCCACCCCTCTCCAGCGAGAAATAAGCAGCAGGGGCAGTGGAAGTAGCGCGAATAAAGCGAACGCTACATTTCCGATAACCGTTCCAAAAGAAAATAGCTCATTCAAGTTTTTCGGAATTTGGGACAAGAGGTAGATAAACGGAAGCAAAATGAACAACATCTTGGAATAAGAGTTATTCAAAATTTGAGATACTCCGAGCGAAGCACAATAAAAAGCAATACTGAATGTGGCAAAAATCTGCATGATCCAAATGGTCAGCAATAAGGACTCGAACCGTTCCAACAACAGATACTCCACTTCAAAGCTGCGGGCCAAATCTAAAAATGGCCAGGTTCTGCTCAACACCCCTTCCATTGAAAAGGCGCCAATGCACAGGATCAACGTAGCTGTATAAAAAACGACCGCGATCCCAATCGCCAGTCCGATTGCCTTGGTTGCTTTCTCAGGTTTTTCCATCCGACAAAGAATAATCAGCAAGGACTCTGTCCCCGTTAATGTCAGGATTGTAGTCTTGAGCGTTCTAAGCACTGGCATTCCCCCCTCCGACAAGACAGGACGCAAGTTATTCAATTCAAAAATATTTAAACTCAGCAAGCAGATCAGCAAAAAGATAGCCGCCGAAACCGGAAATATCAGTTGACATATCTTTCCTAATGAACCCACTCCCCCCATGCATAGGTACAGAGAGAGCCACATAAAAGGTGCTGAAATCGCCCACGCCGGAGTGCCTTCAAGCAGAAAGAACGACGTTACTTCCTCCACAGATCGGATTTCAAATGCGGCTATACAAACAAAATAAATAACAATCAGCATGCCAATCCCTTTGCCAATGAATTTGCCTGTTATTTGCTGAACATACTGGTAAAAGGTACTTTCTGGAAACCGTGAGCTTAGTTTGACTATAACCCATCCGAACAGAAAAGTGCCCACCCCTGCTAAAATGACAGATATCCACGCATCCGGTGTTTTTGCAGCTTCAGTTGCTACTCTTGGAAGGGTAAGCAACCCGGCAGCCAGCATAAAGCAAACCACAATTGCCGTTGTCTGTAACGTTGTAATCTTATCCGCTTTTTTCCCACGGGCCATCTTGCTCCCTCCTGTGTTGAACTCATCCTTGTCGCTTAGGGTCTTTATGCTTCAAAAGAATGGGTCTGTTTTTCATAAATTGCAACGGTGCTCGTACGAAGTAATCTTTCCAGTCTTTGAACGAACGGGGGGTCGTTAGACTAAGAAACGGAACACCAAAGCTGTGTAATTTAACCATATGAATACTCAGCATCAGAAAAAACATGATCACGCCATACAAGCCAAAGATGGACGCCGTGAACATGGCACCGAAACGAAGAACACGCATGGATATGCCAGCGCTGTATACAGGGGCGGAAAAGGAAGAAATCGCTGTGACTGCCACCACAATGACGAGGATCGGGCTTACAATCCCGGCGTCAACAGCCGCCTGTCCAATAATCAAACCGCCGACGATACCCATCGCTGGACCGATGGGTTTGGGGAGCCGAAGTCCTGCCTCGCGTAAAATTTCAATGGAAATCTCCATAATCAGGGCCTCAATCAACGTCGAAAACGGCACTCCCTGTCTAGCACTGATAATGGAAATGACCAGCTTGGTTGGAATCAGTCCGGGATGAAACGAGATAAAGGAGATATAAAGCGCTGGAGCAAATAACGATATGAAAGTAGCCATAAACCGAAGAAATCGAATCAGCGACCCCGGTAGCCATCGCTCATAATAATCTTCGGGAGACTGGAGCATCATCCCATACGTTACAGGCATAAGAAGCGCAAAAGGTGTACCGTCCAGCAGAATCGCGACACGTCCCTCCAGCAATGCAGCCATGACCCGATCCGGTCTCTCCGTATTTTGAATTTGCAGAAATGGGCTAAGAAAATTATCTTCAATAAGCTGCTCTACATAGCCCGACTCCAGTACCTCATCCATATCAATGGTTTGGACCCGCCGCTTCACCTCATCTACAAGCTCCGGGTCGGCAATGTCTCTGAAATACACTACCATGAGCTGTTTTTCCACTCTTTTGCCGACTTTGAAGGATGACATGGCCAGTTCTGTACTTTCTCCATGCCTGCGCAGCATCGCTGTATTGTCGCTGAGTGTCTCTGTAAAACCAATTCTCGGTCCGCGCAGCACCGATTCCGATATGGGATCCTCCACTCCTCGTGTATTTCCCTTGGGTGTACCCAGCACAAAAGCACCCGGTATGCCCTGAATCACGAGTATGACTGAACCAAACAGCACCTTTTGCAAGGAGAACTGCACCTCTAACGTATACTCCGTCTCCGATACCAGCATGACCTGGTGAACAATCATATCCCGAAGCTCTTTTCCTCGCGGAAGCTCTCCCTTCTCTTGCCCGGAGCTGCCCCAATCCATCAGCGGTTTTAATATATTCTGATCCATGCCAACCTTGTCCGTTAATCCATCCACAAAAAAAAGTGTGCTTACAGCGTTCAGATTTTCCAGAAAAATCGAGCGTTCGTTTACGTCTGCCATATCTGCAACTGCTTGTCTGATTTTTGCTATGTTGGCTTCATAATCTTCGGTAAAGGTCCCCTTTTCCTTCTCTGCCTCACTGACAGATGGATTATGATCTGCCTGCTCCGAACGATCTTCTTCTTCCATAAGCTTTAATCGTTCCATACGTCTGCTCTCTCGACCATCCAGCGCTTTAAGTTGTCGTACTGTCAGAAAAATAATCAAAGGTATGATGAACAAAAAGAAGGCTTCCACCCATATATTCCATTTGGGCGCATGAGTTCCAATGACCTGCCACACGCTGTCTCCTCCTTCACTTCCATAGGATTTGTATATAGATTTACCTGGATTAGAAAAAAGATGCATGAAAGATGAGGCAGATGGAACAAATTTCTTTGCTCATAAAAGGAATAAAAAGGTGAATTTGATAGATGAGCTGTATTGCAAAAATGGAAATCCATGATAATATCTATTCATTCTATGACTAATGTCACAAATTTGTTGAATTCGTGGTCCATTATTCGAATCTAAAGGAGTTGTAGGTATGAAGAATCATTTTTGGAAGAAAGCCGCCGTATTGAGTCTGTTGGCGGTCATTTTGTTAGGAGGAACAGCGATTAGCCCCAAACAGGCACACGCAGGTTATGAGCCTTATATGGGGGAAATTACGATGTACCCATACACGTTCGCTCCTAAGGGCTGGCTAAAATGCGAAGGCCAGCTGTTGCCCATTGCTCAGTATTCAGCATTATACAGTCTGCTGGGCACTAATTTTGGCGGTGATGGAGTGCGTACATTTGCATTGCCTGACTTGCGTGGAGCTTCCCCGTTGCCGAATGTAAACTACTACATCGCAATCGAAGGGGATTACCCGTCCCGCCCATAATATGAACACGCTCAAGTGGTGTGCTATTTAATAAAGAAGAGGTGATAGCGTGCTCGAAGGAAATAACTTCACACGCAACAAGTTAAAACCCTACCGTGTGCTGATTCCACTGCTGCCATTTATCAGCGGTGCGGCTTTGCTCATAGGGACGAATGAAACCAATGCTGCCGGCTGGGAAAATGTAGTGTTTAACAAACCAACAACATCAAGTGGCTACACCCAGCCCTATGATCCCTCCAAGGCTGTGGATGGGTCAATCGAACCGACAAGCCGCTGGTATCAAGCCAGCAACGGTGAAAAATGGATCGAGGTAGATCTGAGAGACTGGTATATCGTAGATCGATACGTTGTTACAGGTATGGGTGTCCATTATGGATGGAACGATGAACGTGATCCATACAGTTTCCGATTGCAGACGAGTAGCAACGGATTTAATTGGGCGACTGTGGATACTGTGCAGAATAATGTGAGCTCTAATTTTCAAAAGAGCATTACTCCTGTAACTACACGATACCTTCGATTATATATTGATCAAGGAAATGCAAGAAACAATCAATGGGCCTCCATCATGGAATTCGCAGCTTATGGGGAACGACTCCCCATTCCACAAGCTCCGGGTCATTTTACAGGTACTAAAAATGGAAATACCGTGGAGTTAAGCTGGGATGCCGTTCCTTATGCAGCCTCATACAAAGTCATGCGAGATAGCGTAACGCTCTATACAGGCAGCTTAACCCAATTCATAGACACTTCAGCATTGCCGCCAGGTGAAGCAGTTTACACGGTTCAGGCCGTGAATGCTAAAGGGGAGAGCACTCCTTCAGAGGTCAAAGTGACCATACTTACCGATGCCGAGAGAGTTGCACAGGCAAAAGCCGCCCTTACTTTAGGCTTCTCTCCTGGAGATACAGTGGATTCGGTATCCCAAAAGCTGACACTGCCACTCACTGGGTTAAATGATACGACGGTGAGCTGGAGTTCGGATACTCCTGACGTCATTACGAACGAAGGCGCTGTAATACGTCCGCGATACGATTTGGGTGACCAAAAAGTAAAACTGACAGCAACGATTGCGAAAGGAACCGCCTCGGATACCCAAACTTTCGAAGTTACCGTTTCAAAGATGACTGCTCAAGATACATTAAATCAAGCAGCAGATGCCCTATCGCTTGGTGATTTGTCTGCGGTACAAGAAAATGTATCACTCCCTCTCTCCGGTTATGGTGGAGTGCAGATCGAATGGTCCTCGTCCAAACCTCTTGTCATTGCAGCAGATGGAACACTCACCAGACCTCCTTATAGTAGTGGAGATACGGACGTTACCCTAACGGCTACCCTGCAACTTGCAGGCTTAACGAAAACAAAGGACTTTACTGCACACGTACTCCGTCTGCCGATGAGCGACACTGAAGCCGTGGACGCAGCATACAGAGCACTGGAACTACCGCTAACGACAGTAACCGGAGACGTATATTTGGCAAAGGATGCGCTGAATGGCGTTCAGGTGTCATGGTCGTCGAGTCAACCTGAGTTCCTGGATCATACTGGACATGTAACCTTCCCAACCTATGTACAGGGCGATCAGACCATCACGCTGGAGGCGGTTGTGTCAAGAGGTGGGGTTGAGCTTCGAAAAACCTTCAGTCTGCTCGTACCTGCATTGCCCGTAAGCGCTGATGAAGCAGTGAATTTGGCGGCAAATACACTGAATCTGGATTACCCGCAAGGGATTAAGGATTCCATCGCCCTGCCTCGTACAGGGGCATTTGATACCCAGATCGACTGGTCCTCGGATCAACCGGATATCCTCAGTGATAGTGGTCAGGTAAATCGGCCTAAATATACAGACGGTGATATGAATGTACAGTTAATTGCTATGATTTCTAAAGGCATAGCTTCTGTCCAAAGAACATTCACGATCACCGTGCTGAAAGCATTGCCGAATACACCTTATGTACGACTGAACGGCAATAATCCAATTGTTTTGGAAACCGGCGACAGCTTCACGGATCCGGGAGCCAGTGTATTGGACAGTGTATACGGCAATATCCTGGTCCCCGATCTTTCAGGGATCGGCAATGTCGATACGAATGTACCTGGTGTATACGTATTGAACTATGCTTATAGCGACAATGGAAGTTGGACCGCAGAACCGGCAGAACGCCGTATAAACGTGTTGCCCCGTGCTGTTGCAGCCGCAGCAGGCGACGAGGATATTGCCTCTGTGATTGTCACAGGCGCTTTACCGAGCGCACGGCTTGAGCTGTATAATGCCCAGCAGGAGCTTATAGCGGAAGGAATCGCTTCGAGTGAGGGAAAATATACATTTACACCTGTACCCGAAGGAGCCAGCTTCTATGTGCTGCAGAACGTAAATGGCATGAAGAGCGCTCCCTCAGGGCTAGTGTATCCGCAAGGATTAACCGCGCAGCGTGTCGCGGATTCCATCACAAGCATACCTGCCCCTACAACAAGTGATACACTGCTTAGGTTGCCTGCCGTACCTAATGGCTTCCGTGTGACCATCAGCAGCAGCAGTCAGCCAGACATTGTGCGTACAGACGGAACTATTGTTCAAGCAGACACCCCTTCCGTTGTCACTGTCATGCTGAATGTCATGAAGGTAAGTGATGGTTCTCATGCTTTGACGCAGGCCATAGAAGTCATCGTCCCTGCCAAAGTAAGTGTGGACACAGGCAAGTCTAATAAAGATAAAAATGAGGATCAGGATCTATCTGCTGGCATACAACAGATAGGATTTTTAGAGCAAGGGAAAACAGTCTCCCTCTTTGTTCCTCCTGCGGCATTCCTGGATGAACAGATCCAACAAGCACTTCGTGAAGGCAAGGCATACGCTGACATTCGTTTGGAGCAGGAAAAGCAAATGAGTCGTGTTCTCCTCACTCATTCTGTACTAAATAAATGGGATCAGCTCGGAGCTTCAGTGATATCCCAATATGGGACGCTGATGGTATCCAGTGACACACTAACCAGCATGGCCGCCTCAGGTCAGCAGGACGTCACCATGTCATTCCAGCAGGCAGATCAGCAATTTCGCGATTGGGCCGAGCAGCAACCCAACCTGAAGCTGATAGGACCGGCTGTAGAAATTAAAGCTAACGTGACAGGGAATTCGTCCATCGTTCTGCCGCTGGATAGCGTATCCTCAAGTGAATTGCAAAATGTTGAACCTCAATTCTCCATTCTTGTGATGTATGAAAATGGTGAACGTGAGATTCTAAAAGGTACTGCTGTGGTGAATTCACAAGGGATTTTGTCGGGTGTGAGTCTGAATACGTCTCGATTAGGTACCTTTGCCGCTGCCGTCTCTACGAACGCGTCTCAGGTTGATCAGACCCGTGTACAAAATGACCCCATCCATTCGTCAGATTCGCAAGAACCAGCTCAGGTATGGCCGGACCTACAAGGTCACTGGGCAGCGAAGTCCCTACAATCTCTTGCAGCCAAAGGCTGGATGCAGGGCTATAAAGACGGCAACATGCGCCCTGAGCGTGCGGTGAGCCGTGCAGAATTTGTAGCCACATTGATCAGGGCTTTAGGAACTACTGGAGACGAGAGCCTGTCTACCTCATTTACAGATATGAAGGGGCACTGGGCTGGATCGGCCGTGGATGCCGCTTACCGTCAGGGATGGATTCAAGGGCTAACTGCTCAGACGTTCGGACCTAATGAGAGCCTTACCCGTGAACAGGCGATGGTGATCCTGTCACACGCGATACAGAATCAGACATCCATTTCCAGTCCTACTGGACTGCAATCCTACAAGGATGATCAGCAGATTGCTTCCTGGGCTTCCACAGCATTCGAGAAAGCCATAGGCTCGGGTTGGATCAGCGGGTATCCTGATGGAACGCTCAAACCGAAAGCCGCCATTAGCAGAGGCGAGATGGCTGAACTGCTGGTACGAATTTTCAAATAAATCTGCCGAAGACATATAATCTAATAGACTACACACTAAAGCGCGGTCCCAGGCATTTGGGAACCGCGCTTTTGTTATCAATATTTTATTAAGCTTTGCTTGTGTATTCACCCTTTTCACTTCAATAAATATATTATGAATATCTGTAAAACGGGGCGATTAACCATCTGTCACCTCTACAGTAGGCAGAATGAGGAGGAGATACTTGAGCATGAAACATAAAAGACCGTTCAGGTTCAGTGGTGCTTCAAAAAAAGATGAGGACTGCAAACCATCAAGAGATATTAGAAGTATCGAAACGCTTCTCAAGCTTATTAATGAATTGACCTCGATCATCCCACTTGTATTCGCAAACCCTTCTGCGGCTAATGTATCTTTATTGCAACAGATTTTAAGACAATTACTGTCTCTGGCGAAAAGTTTAAGACTTAGAGGCGGGGCTAGGGCAGATTTACTGGCGGCGTTGGAGCTTGCTATAGTAGCGTTAGAAGCCACGCCTTTCTCTCCGATCAGCGTAGGTACTACATTACAGCAACTGCTGGATGCCCTATTGTCCATCGTTCTACAGGAATCCCTCAGTCCAACTCTTAAAGACAGTTTAATCCGTGCAATCAGAACTGCGGGAACGACGGTTAGCAACGCACTAAGTGAACCGTATTTGTCAGGGGAGCCCGGCCCACAAGGGCCTCCGGGACCTGTGGGGCCTGGTGGTGCGCCTGGTCCAGCAGGTGTGCCGGGCCCTCCAGGACCTCCCGGGTCTCCAGGACCTGTAGGTGCCGCTGGGCCTGTCGGAGCTGAAGGACCTGCTGGACCTGCTGGGCCTCCGGGAGCTGCTGGACCTGTAGGTGTCGCTGGACCTGCCGGGCCTGTCGGAGCCGCAGGGCCCATCGGGGCCGCCGGACCTGAAGGGCCTGCTGGACCTCCCGGAGGTGTAACAGGCCCTACGGGACCGACTGGCGCCGATGGCCTGCCGGGTGCAGTTGGCGCGGTCGGGCCTGCTGGAGCCACGGGACCGACTGGCGCCGATGGCCTGCCGGGCGCGGTGGGTGCGGCCGGTCCTGCTGGACCCACTGGACCGACCGGGGCCGATGGTCTGCCGGGCGCGGTGGGCGCGGTCGGGCCTGCTGGAGCTACGGGACCGACTGGCGCCGATGGCCTGCCGGGCGCGGTGGGCACGGCAGGACTCGCCGGAGCCACGGGCGCAACAGGTGTTGGCGGAGCTACCGGAGCCACAGGGGTTACAGGCGTTACTGGAGCCACTGGTTCGGGGGCAATCATCCCATTTGCTTCGGGTGGACCAGCAATTTTGACAACCATTGCCGGCGGACTGGTTGGAACCACAAGTTTAATCGGCTTTGGAAGCTCAGCAACAGGCATTAGTCTCGTAGGCGGTATCATTGATCTCACAGGTACGCTTGTAGGACCAGTCATTAACTTTGCTTTCTCCGTTCCACGGGGTGGTGTAATCACATCCATTGCCGGATATTTCAGTACAACTGCTGCTCTAACCCTCTTGGGATCATCCGTTAGCATTACTGCCCAGTTGTTTAGTTCCCCGACACCTAATAACACCTTTATAGCCGTTCCCGGAGCTACCGTTACATTGACCCCCCCGCTAACTGACATCGTTGCATTAGGAACGACTTCTAGTGGTATTGCTACTGGGTTGGCAATACCCGTAACCGCACAAACCCGTCTGCTTATGGTTTTCTCTGCCACAGCTACAGGAATTTCTCTCGTTAATACCGTGGTGGGCTACGCAAGTGCAGGCGTTACCATTACCTAATCCAAAACGAAAAGGGCCCACAGGATTATTCCTGTCGAGCCCTTTTTATTTTTATTCCTTCAAATAAATTAAACCGTTTCGAGCGATATTTTCACTTCTTCTCCCTCTTCACAGACGGCGAACGTTTTAATTTGCCCGTGATCGGGCTCTTGAACGGTACCCGTCCGCAAATCAATTTTCCAGTCATACAAAGGATCATAAATATAATGTCCCGATACTATCGCCTCTGTAAGAGGACCTCCTTTGGGATGAGGGTTGGTATTTTCAACAGCATAAAGCTCATTCTCCGAAGTGCGGAAAACAGCAATTTCAGTCCCTTTAATGTGGATGGTACGTCCTATTCTAGTCGGAAAATCCTTACTGTCACCGACGACAAGCCATTCGGCATTCTTGATCATTTGCTTGATTGCTCCCTTCCTCAGGCATTTTAGATACAATTACACAATAGATGGAGTGACAACTTCAAATAGATTTTTACGTGTATCCTCATCATTGATGATCTTTTTCCACGGGTCTTCGACCTGTTGTAGTGCAAATTCAATACGTTCTACTAAAGCTTGTCGATTAGCGGTATCGTGAACGACAACCTTCTGAATCTCTTCCAGACCGATCCGTTCCACCCACTCCGAAGTACGTTCCAGATATTGCCCTGTTTCCCGATAGAACTGCATCACGGCTCCTACAATATCAATCAGTTCAGCGTCCGTTTTTACTTTACAGAGTGAATCAGCCAACCGTGCTTTAATACCGCCGTTTCCACCGATAAAGATCTCCCAGCCCCCGTCATTGCCTACGATTCCGATATCTTTTGTACATGATTCCGCACAATTGCGTGGACAGCCATTAACTGCTAATTTGAATTTTGCTGGGAAATCCAGTCGTTCAAATTTCCGTTCCAGCACTTCTCCCATTCCCATCGAATCCTGTGTACCAAAACGGCAAAATTGCGATCCAACACAGGTTTTAACCGTACGAAGTGATTTCGCGTAGGCATATCCTGAAGGCATATCGAGTTCTTCCCACACTTTAGGCAGATCTTCTTTACGGACACCAATCAAATCCAGCCGCTGTCCCCCAGTTACTTTAACGACTTTAACGTTGTATTTAAGAGAAACATCAGCTATTTTCTTCAGATCCTCTGGAGTCGTTACACCGCCGTACATTCTTGGCACCACTGTAAACGTTCCGTCTTTTTGAATGTTCGCATGCAATCGCTCATTTACAAAGCGGGAATCTCCCTCATTTTCATAGGTATCTGGGTTAATCATCCCTAAATAATAATTCAGCGCCGGACGGCATTTGGAGCATCCTTCATCATTATGCCAACCCAGTACATTCATCACTTCACGCGTAGTTGTCAGCCCTTTGGTTTTGATCGCTTCCACAATCTCATCCCGGCTCAATGTTGTACAACCACATATTCCTTGCTTGGCTGACGTCTTGAAGCTGTCTCCAAGAACATATTGCAAAATTTGCTCAACAACTGGCTTACATCCACCACAGGAACGCGTAGCTCCGGTACATGCCTTAATTTCGTCGACTGTGGTTAGTCCATTTTCATTAATTGCATCCACAATCGCCTTTTTAGTTACACCGTTACAGCCACACACAATTTCGTCATCGGCCATCGTTTCAGCGGATGATGTTTTCGCCCCGTGATTGCTGCATCCAGTACCCATAAGCTGTCCATATATTTCATCTGTCATTGGCGTTTGCTGACGCACATACTTTTGAAGACTAGCAGATTCGCTCACATCGCCAAACAGTACTGTCCCCACAATTTTATTGTCACGAAGCAGCACTTTTTTGTATGTGCGCTTCCACTCATCCTTTGCTACAATCACCGTATGTTCAGGCTGGGTTATGAATTCGCCAGCTGAGAAAACATCCACCCCTGAAATTTTGAGCTTGGTGGAAACTACCGATCCTGCATAACCTTCAGTATCCGCGCCTGCCAAATGTTTGGCAATTACACTTCCCTGTTCAAACAGCGGAGCTACCAGACCGTAGCAGACCCCACGGTGTTCAACACATTCCCCTACGGCATATACATCCGGCAAGGATGTTCTCATCAAATCATCGACCACAATCCCACGGTTCGTTTCCATACCACTTTCCACGGCTACCTGGATATTAGGCTTGATTCCGACGGCCATTACGACCAAATCCGCTTCCAGCTCGCTTCCATCCGAGAAGCGCAGTCCTTGTACCCGATCTTGACCGTACACCTCTGCAGTTTGCATTTGCATAGCAAACTTGATTCCCTGGCGTTCCAGCTCTGCTTTCAACATCGCAGAGGCTTCCCGGTCTAGCTGACGTTCCATCAAATCTTCCATTAAATGAACGACCGTAACATCCATCCCCAGGTTGACCAGGCCTTTAGCTGCTTCCAGCCCCAATAGACCTCCGCCAATGACAGCCGCCTTTTTGTAGGTTTTCGCTGCTTCCAGCATTTCCGAGCAATCGGCGATATCTCGGAAACCAATAACGCCCGGTAATTCTTTACCCGGAATAGGCAGAATAAACGACTGTGAGCCAGTGGCTACCAAAGCTACATCGTAATCAATTTCCAGTCCGTCCTCGGTGCGAATCTTCTTGTGCTCACCATCGATGCTTTTAACCATTTTTCCTGTATATAAAGTAATCCCTTGGTCCGCATACCATTGCAAATCGTTCAGTATGATATCATCTATTGTTTTACTACCTTCCAACACATAAGAGAGCATGATCCTGTTATAGTTTGGATGCGGCTCACTTCCCAGGACTGTAATCTCATATTTATCCGTTAATTTTAAAATTTGTTCGACCGTATTGATACCAGCCATCCCGTTCCCTATAACCACAAGCTTCTTTTTACTGTTTATCATATACCGGTTCCTCCATTCATTCGACGCTACTTCCTATCCGACGACATCTCTACGTTTCTAATGAATATTGTTTATGCTTCTATTCTAATACAGTAGATAGGTCTATATGTGATTTCAATCACAATATAGTTAAAATTATGAATATTTAGGGATTTCCCTATTCTATTTCAAGGGATTAAGGTAAGGACCGGAAATCATAGCCGTGTCATCGAATGAATCTTTCCAATTCATGCGTAAATACAACCGTTATAAGGAATACTTTATGAACAACTTGTATCTTATGGGAAAATGAATTGAATTGTTTGGAGGTAATCATCATGTGGTCTAAAATCATTACTTATCTTCCTAGCTGGAGTACACTCTTTCAAGCCGGCCTCGCGTTGATTATTCCTTTAGGAATTTATTATATAAACACCTCGATTTATTCATTTGTCGGCAGTAAGGGAGCCAAATCTAAGCATAACAAAGGTCCCATTGATCAAAGACATGAACCAAGCTCTAAAATTACAGGAAATTATGATTCCGACTTACAGACAATTCGTGAGGCTATAGGCGAAAATAGTGATGTGCATTTTCGTGAGTTTATGGTGAAGAAATTTCATGCTCGGTCCATGTTAGTCTTCATAGATGGTATGCAGGATGAAAAGCTTATGAGCGAGCAGGTATTGGAGGTCTTGATGTTTGAGGGCCAGCAGGGCCAGGACCAACAGGAACAGCAGCCGGAAGGTTTAAGTAACTCTTTTATAAAAGAAAGCCTGATGCCACTTACGCAAATTAGTGAAGTTACCCGTATGGAGGAACTGTACGAGTTCATCCTTTTAGGTCATACCGCCTTATTAATTGAAGGAATGAAGGAAGCGCTACTGGTGGGCCCGCCTAACGGCGCTATTCGCTCCGTCAATGAGCCAACCTCTGAAGCATTGCTTCGGGGTCCCAGAATCGGTTTTACGGAAGTATTGAGTGAAAATACTTCGATGCTTCGCCGCCAAGGCTTAAATAAGAGTCTGGAAATGAAGAAATTCCAAGTAGGAAGCAGAATCAAAAAGGATCTCGTTATCGCTTATATAAAGGATATTGTGAATCCGGACCTGCTTGAAGAAGTAAGCCGCAGAATATCAAAAATAGACATGGATTTTTTACCTGAATCCGGATATGTGGAACAACTTATCGAAGACAATTATTTAAGTCCATTCCAACAGGCTCATAACACAGAGCGTCCCGACCGTGTCATTAATGCTTTGTTGGAAGGAAGAATTGCGATCTTACTGGATGGTACCCCCTTTGCACTTATTGTGCCGGTGACCTTCAGTATGCTGCTTCAATCTCCCGAGGACTATTATGAGCGATGGATTCCAGGAACACTTTTACGTCTGCTTCGTTTTAGCGGAGCGTTTATAGCGCTTATGGGGCCTGCTTTGTACATTTCTTTTATATCGTTTCATCCCGGTTTAATTCCGACCAAGCTGGTCATTAGCATTATCGGAACCCGTCAAGGCGTCCCTTTCCCATCCGTCATTGAGGTCCTGATTTTGGAAATCTCTATCGAAATTCTACGGGAGGCCGGTATTCGCTTGCCCAAACCTATTGGTCCTGCGATGGGCATTGTAGGAGGCTTGGTCATCGGTGATGCTGCTGTCAATGCGGGCATCGTTAGTCCCTTCCTGGTCATTGTGGTTGCGGTTACGGCCATTTCTTCGTTTTCCATACCAACATATAGTGCGGGCATAACCCTGCGCCTTTTGCGTTTTGTCGGAATGTTTTTTGCAGCAATGCTGGGCATGTTTGGAACCATATTGTTCTTTCTGTTAATTTGTATCCATCTGACGAAGTTAAGAAGCTTTGGTGTACCATATGTAACTCCCTTTTCCCCCATGCGACCAAGCGACTGGAAGGATCTGTACATCCGAGCTCCTATTTCTCTGATGAAACGAAGACCTGTCATGATGAAAACACAGCAACGCAAACGACGATCATGATGCCCAATACGAAGGAGGAGCTACTGTGTTTAGAAACTCAGATGATAAGATCACAACGAAGCAGGCGGCTGTATTCTTGACCAATACCGTATTGGGCGCAGGGATCTTGACGCTACCGAGAGGTGTAACTGAACAAGTGCAGACTCCTGATGCCTGGCTTTCTGTCCTTATCGGCGGAGGTATTGTTATATTCGTCATCTGGGTCATGGTGAAGTTAAGTCAAAAGTTTCCTGGAAACACCATATATCAATACTCCAGAAGAATTGTAGGCACTGTTCCGGGAGGATTCTTAAGCGTGCTATTAATTATTTACTTTATTATCATAGCCGGATTTGAGATCCGTGTGTTAGCTGAGGTAACCGTATTTTTCCTACTGGAAGGCACACCCATCTGGGCGATTGTGATTCCATTCATCTGGGTAGGGAGTTATTTGGTTTTTGGAGGCATTAATTCCATCGCGCGGCTGTACCAGATTGTACTTCCGATCAGTCTCTTCTTTCTGCTTCTCTGTTTTGTCTTTAGCTTAAGAATTTTTCAAATTGATCATCTTCGTCCCGTATTGAGTGATGGAATTTTCCCCGTCATCAAGGGGCTGAAATCGACTATTCTTGTCTTTGCTGGATGTGAAGTCGTCATGACACTGGTCGCTTTTATGCAGCAGCCCGAAAAAGCATTTAAGGCCATGGCAGCGGGCATCAGTATCCCTTTAGTTTTGTATTTTTTGACTGTAGTTATGGTGATCGGCGGGCTATCAGTAGATTCTACGGTGACAAGTACTTGGCCTACCATTAATTTGATGCGAAGTTTTGAGATCCCCGGATTTCTTTTTGAGCGTCTGGAGTTTCCACTGCTGGTGATCTGGGTGATGCAAATGTTTTGTAATTTCTGCAGTTTTTTCTTCAATGCATCTTTAGGTCTCTCACAAGTGTTTGGTCTCAAATATCGTTATGCGATTTTCGGTTTAATTCCGCTTATCTTTATCTCCACCATGACTCCTATTCGTATGATGGAAGTGTTTAGTCTCGGTGACGCGATTGGATACATGGGGATCATATTATTTTTGATGATACCGGTATTTCTCTCCATCGTATTGATGATCAGGAAGAAGGGATTGAAGCAAAATGTGTAGACGGTCTATCTTATCTGTACTGCTTGCCTCCATTCTTCTGGTCACTCAAGTCGGCTGCTGGAGCAGTAAAGAAGTAGAGGAGCTTAGCATATATACAGGATTGGCTCTGGACCGTGGAGAGCTCACTCCATTGGAACAGGATCTGGAGAAGAAAGGAAGCCGGTACTTCAAGAAAAATAAAATTACGGCCAGTTTACAAATCGTTCCCAAAAAATCATCTGGTGGCCCAAGCCAGCAAGGTGGAGGAGGGGGACAAGAGCCAAACTATAACAACATAACCAGCACAGGAGATTCTTTGCTTGAAATTTTTCGACAGCTCTCTCTCCGTTTGGATCGCCCCGTTATTGGCCACCACCTAAAGGTTATGGTGATTTCTACCGAACTGGCAAAACAACAGACGATGCAGCAATTGATGGATTTTGTGCTTCGTGATAATGATATTCGTCCGAGTTGTTTGGTCTTCTTAAGCAAAGGACGAGCAGCTAATACTTTAGTTACCAAATATAAGGAAGAAGTCCCATCCATTCATATTCTATATATGCTTCGTAACCATTTCAGAACCAGCAAGGTCATGACAGGGGTCAATTTGTCTGAATTGGATGGGATGATGCATTCCAAAAAAAGCTATATATTGCAAAACATTACTGAGTCCGATGGGGAATTAGAATTTTCAGGTGCTGGCATTATCAAAGGAGATACCGGTCACTGGATCGGTACTTTGGGACAACAAGACGTGGAGAGTATCGGATGGGTTAAGGGTGATGTCGAGGGCGGAGCTGTCAAAACGTATGATAAGAATAATGAAGCCATAACCTATGAAATTAAATCGGTAAAAAGCAAAATGACGATCAAGATGACCAACGGAAACGACATCTCTTTTCATGTAAAAATTGAATCCAAAGGACGTCTAATTGAAAACTGGGATGAGACAGTGAACCCGACTGAGACGTCAAACATAAAAGAGGCAGAGAAAGAATTTGAAAAACAAGTGACTCAAAGGATTAAGTCCCTTATGCACAAATTACAAGCCGAATACAAAGTCGATGTGGCCGGTTTTGGTGAACGTTTGCATATTGAAAAACCTCAGATTTGGAAAAAAGTAAAAGATGATTGGGATTATAAGTTCAGTAAAATCCCCGTAACCTTCGATGTTAAGCTAACCATTACGGATTTAGGTTCCTCAGCCGAATAGTCAACATCTACTCAAAATTTGTCCTCGAGTCAAAAAAGAACCCCTCTTCTTTAGAAGAGGGGCTTTCCACCACATTGAACTATTCCAAATTAATCACTCGTTCTTGGGTCAACTCTAATGGGTCAGCTTAAAAACTCAGATTTCTCTCTTCACCGTGGGAACGTCTGGCAAAATCGACGAATTGAAATTTATCCAGCCGATGCCTTGATTCGGTATACTGGAACAATGTGGTGTCTTCCAAATAAACATAGTTACGGACTACAACCACATGAGTATAGTTTTGGAGGTCCATCAGCTTACGATCTTCTTCATCTGCATCTTCTACAGAAACGATCTTTTTAGCATAACTGATTTGAAGATGGAGCTCCCCTTCCAGGTACTCGTAGATAGATTCACGACTAATTTCCTCGGTAAGCACGGGGACAATGTCTGATCGAAAGTAGTCTTTATCCAGTATGACACATTCACCTTCTATTTCACGTGCACGAATGACTTTCCAGACCAAATACTTGTCTTTGTCAATCTCAAGATGAGTAGCTATATCATCTGGAACGGGAATCAACTGATTTTCATGAACAATCGTTTGTGATTTACGCCCAATCCGCTCAGACATTTCTTTGAAACTGACCAATCCCCCTATGGGAAAATCCATCCGTCCTATATCCAGAACAAAAGATCCTTTAGCCTTTATTTTATGGATATACCCATTTTGTGCAAGCAAGTGAAGTGCCTTACGCACGGTCTCACGAGAAGTGTCATACTCCCGGGCCAATTCATTTTCAGAGGGCATTTTCGAACCAGGAGCCAATTCGCCTGTCTGGATTCGTCCCGAGTACTCTTGATAAATTTGCAAAAATATATTCTTAGTCAATTTTCATCACCACGTTTATTGTAGCATTCTTTCACTGACCAGGTTACTAAAATAGGCTAGCAGGATGAATCTGACTTAATCCGTTTTGTTTGATGAAGAATTCAAATGAATTCTCATTAAGATATATTGCAAATCATTCGCCTCACCCGGCAATTCCTCAACTGATTCAATCATATTCTGCCCATCGGGGACAATAACCGGTGTAATGATGGGATATCCCGATTTCTGAATCAGCTCACGGTCAAATTCCATCAGTAGCTGGCCCTGCTCCACAGTTTGACCTGTCTCCACATGCATGGTGAATCCTTCTCCCTTCAATGACACCGTGTTGATTCCTACATGTACCAGTATCTGTACACCTGTCGGATGCTCCAAAATCAAGGCATGCTTGCTTTTCACCATGATGTGAATGACTTTTCCACTGAAAGGGGCAAGAATCCGACCATCCCTCGGTTCCACGGCAATACCTTGCCCCATCTGCCGTTCGGCAAAAGCCTGATCAGGAACCTGCTCCAATGGCACCACATGCCCCAATACCGGGGTCTTTACTTCAAGCACATCCAGTGCAGAATTTTGACGGCCCGAATCTTTCTGTACGGAGTCGTTAGCTGGTGTAGCAGGAGTCTGACGGCGTTTACTTAGCAGTTTCCCATACATGAAGGTTAAAGCGAACGGTACAATCAATACAATTGCCATCCCGATGAAGAATACGCCCCAGTTGTTTGGGAAAATGGATAGGAAGCCTGGAATCCCTCCTACACCAATGGAAGAAGCCAACACATGATTTACGGTGAGCAGTATACCTGCGATACCGGAACCGATCATTCCGAATACAAACGGATATTTATACCGGATATTCACCCCGAATATGGCAGGCTCGGTCACACCCAGAAACGCAGACACAGAAGAGGTAAGAGCCAATCCTTTTCCCTTTTGCTCCTTCAATACCAGCATCATGGCCAGTGCTCCGGCCCCCTGAGCGATATTGGACAGTGCCAGCATCGGCCATAGGAACGTGCCACCCTGCGTACCAATTAATTGCACGTCCACCGCCAGGAAAGTATGGTGCATTCCCGTAATGACCAGCAAGGAGTAAAAGCCTCCATAAATCAAGCCACCCAGCGCAGGAGCCAAATCGAAAACGTATACAAGACCAGACGTAATTGCATTACCAATCATAAAAGTAACCGGACCGATCACTGTAAAAGCAAGAAATCCTGTAATTAACAATGTAATCGGAGCTACGAGCAACAGCTTAAATGAATCCGCTATCTTCTTATTGAGGAATTTCTCAATTTGTGCGAGCACGTAAGCGGATACCAAAACGGGTAGAACCTGTCCCTGATAACCAATCTTGTTCACGTGCCAGCCAAACAAATCCCACACCGGAACGGTCCCTTTGGTCACGGCATCTGCATAGCTGTATGCACTCAGTAGATCTGGATGAACCAGAATCAAACCCAGTACAATCCCGAGTAAAGGACTACCGCCAAACCGGACAACAGCCGACCATCCAATCAAAGCAGGTAGAAATGTAAAAGCAGTGCTGGCAATGGTATTAATGATTGCTGCAAAGTCGGTCCATTGAGGGTAGACCTGAACCAGAGACATTCCTTCGAAAAAGATTCCATTGCCTGTCAAAATATTATTGATCCCAAGTAATAAACCTGCAGTCACGATCGCGGGCAAAATCGGAATAAAGATATCTGCCAGCGTCTTGATGGCACGCTGAATCGGGTTTTGTTTTTTACTAGCGGCGTTTTTAACATCGTCCTTAGAAGCCCGACTGCCTCCTGTAATGGAGATCATTTCGTCATATACCTTATCCACCAGACCTGGACCAATCACGACCTGATACTGTCCTTGTGAAGAAAATTGGCCTTTGACCAGATCATTTTGTTCGAGTGCTTCTTTATCGACCAGCTTATCATCATAAAGGGCAAATCGCAGACGAGTTACGCAATGCGTAGAGGCCTCTATGTTGTCTTTACCACCAACGGCTTTTACAATGTCTTCCACCTGTGCTCTTTCAATCGCCATCTAGTCCACTCCCTCGACGTTTGCTCATTTTTAAAGCAGCACCCCGGCTTAAAAATAAATGTACTACCGGGGTACTACTAGATGTTTCCATACTATTCACTCAGGTTAACGAACAATCCACATATAGGAAGCATACGGAGTCAAAGAGACCACCTGATTTAGCTGCGGAGCGTGCTGGGTATTACCGATTAAAAGCTCAGCCGCAACCCCTGCTTGATTATCTAATGATGAATAAAATGAATCCGGTATACGGAACTGTACATCCTGCCCGCTAAAATTAGAGATGACGACCAAAGTCTCCTGTTCATTGCTGCGTTGATAGGCATAGACCTGAGGGTGGGCTTCATCCAAGCGTTGATAATCCCCATCGGTGATGACCTGTACCGTCTTACGCAGATGAATCAGCTTACGATAATGATTATAGATCGAGTCCGGGTCCTCTAACTGGGACTGAACGTTGATATGTGGATATCGTTCATCTACCTTAATCCAAGGCGTGCCTGTAGTGAAACCTGCATTGCGAGTATTATCCCACTGCATCGGTGTCCTCGAATTATCACGGGACCGCTCTCGAATGATATCCAACGCTTCCTCTGCGCTTTTGCCTTGCTCCTGCAAGATACGATACATATTCAGCGATTCAACATCCCGAAACTCTTCAATATCTGACCACTGCGGATTGGGCATTCCAATCTCTTCACCTTGAAATATATATGGTGTTCCCTGAAGTCCATGTAGCGTGGTGGCGAGTAGCTTGGCGCTTTCCACATGGTATTCACCATCATCCAAAAAGCGAGAGATCGCTCTTGGCTGATCATGATTGTTAAAAAACAATGCACTCCAGCCGCCACCCTGTTGCATGCCAATCTGCCAATCCGAAAATAGCCTTTTCAGCATTTCAAAATCATAAGGCATGAGTTCCCACTTTTGCCCATTAGGATAATCCACCTTCAAATGATGAAAATTAAAGGTCATAGATAATTCTCTTCTCTCTGGATTGGAATAACGGATACAATGATCCAGTGAGGTGGAGGACATCTCCCCTACAGTGACGCTGTTATATGTTGAGAATACTTTCTCATGTAATTCATGAAGGTATTCATGCACATGCGGACCATCCGTATAATACTTACGCCCGTCCCCAGGAGCCGTGCTTCCATCATCATCCGAGAATTGCCGATCCTTGGAGATCAAATTAATGACATCAAGTCGGAAGCCACTAACTCCCTTCTCAGCCCAAAACTCCAGCACATTAACAACTTCTTGGCGAACTTTGGGATTTTCCCAGTTTAAATCCGCCTGCGTCTTATCAAACAGTGTCAAGAAGTATTGGTTTGTCGCCTCGTCATACTGCCAAGCTGGTCCACCAAACTTGGAAATCCAGTTGTTCGGAGGTCCTCCATCGGGTGCTGGGTCACGCCAGATATAATAATCCCTGTACTCATTATCCTTAGAAAGCCGCGCCTGCTGAAACCAGACATGTTCTGTGGAAGAATGGTTAACCACGATGTCGATCATCAAGTGCATCCCACGCGCCCGAATTTCCTGGCTCAATTCTTCAAAATCCTGCATTGTTCCATATTCAGGATTAATCCGGCAATAATCGGCTACATCATACCCGTTATCGCGCTGTGGCGAGACATATACAGGCTGCAACCAGATAATATCAACACCCAGTCCTTGCAGATAATCCAGCTTTTGTGTCAGACCTCTTATATCACCGGTTCCTTTGCCCGTCGTATCGTTAAAGCTTTTGGGATAAACCTGATAGACGACCGATTTGCGCCACCAGTCTTGATCTTGAGGAATTAAAGCCTTGTTCATTGCTTCCATTCATGCTCATTCCTTTCTTACGAAATGAAGTAGCGTAAAAGAATTTAATATAACGCTTTCAACTTCTTGTATATACAAGATTAAATCATGTATATACAAGTTGTCAATATACTTTATGTATTAAGGTAATACCCGTTTTACAGCTAAATGACCAGAAAACTCATCCATTCTGTCCGATTGTATTTCATGACTCTTTCAATAAACTCTATTTCACACGAAAAAGGCTCCTGCTTATAAGTCAGGAACCCATCTTTTAAATCGTGAATACGGTATTTATTTAAATCCATATAGATAGTGCGCTATAAAGGAGCAATAAGGCCATTATGATATTGAAGGAGCGCTCGTACTTATTCAAAAAGCGTTGAAACATGGCGCCGAAAATCGCCCAGCACATGACAGCTACAAAACCAATACAGGTCAGGATTAACGAGATCGTTATCATTGTCATATATGACACATCATACGGCATTACAAACGTTGAAATGACCGTAATACCATACAAAATGATTTTTAAATTGATAAATTGCAGCAGCAGTCCCGATTTGAAGGAATATCCTTCATTGTGGTCATTATCCTCCGAAGTAGATTTGCTCTTTGCTATTTTTACTGCCAGGTAAAGCATGTACAGACTACCAAGAACATTCATCCAGATTTTAACCCGAGGCAAGAAATGATATAAAGCTAGATTAAAATAGCAGGCTAACAGCATAATAGCGAAACAGCCTGCTGTTATTCCCAGTAAGAATGGAAAAGCTCTCTTCAAACCTAACCGCCTGGCACTGTCCAATGACATAATATTGTTGGGGCCTGGCGTAAAGCTAGTAACAAGTACATAAGATAAAAATGGAATAAACGGCATGCAACAATCAACTCCAGTGTGTTATAATTGAATAAAATGTACGTTGAAACGCACATTTGTACTTCATGATTGTACATCATGTTCTTTATACAGCACAAGAGGGGACGAAGAAATGATGGAGAATATTAATTTGATTTTAAGTAAAAATCTAAAACATCTAAGAAATGAAAGAAAATTGAGTTTAGATAAATTAGCTGACCTGACGGGGATCAGTAAAACGATGCTCGGCCAGATTGAACGCGGAGAATCTAATCCTTCGATTACAACGGTATGGAAAATTGCGAACGGTCTGAAAATATCATTCACTGCCCTGATTAGCGAGCCGCCTGCCGATGCCATAGTCGTTCCTAAAAGCAAAGTACAAGTGCTTGAAGAAAGCAATCACTATCGCTTGTATCCGTTTTTCCCCTATGAAGGAAATAGAAATTTTGAGGTCTATACCGTAGAGATTGAACCAGGCGGGGAACTGAGTTCTGCCCCACACCGTGAGGGTACTGAAGAATTTATTACCGTATTTGAGGGTGAAATGGTGGTAAAAGTTAGCGAAGAAATGTACACGGTGAAAGCTGGAGATTCGATCCGCTTTAAAGCAGACCGTCCACATATATACTATAATTCGGGAGAAACACTGGTACGGATGAATATGATCATTTATTACTCTGTATAGTTCAATTCTTAAAGAGCATACATGTAAAAGCCCTTAAATTAAATGATCCTATTAAAATAAAGAGCTCTTTTAATAGGATCATCGGTACAAATATTAAATGATTAGACCTGTATAGTGTTTATGAGATTTCAATTTGCTTAATTATTCGTGCTGGATTTCCAGCTACAACTACATTATCTGGAACATCCTTGGTTACTACTGCTCCTGATGCCACTACGACATTATCGCCTATCGTAATACCGGGATTAATAACAGCTCTACCGCCGATCCATACATTGTTACCAATCGTTACAGGCTTGCCATACTCTGCCCCAGCGATTCTTTCAAATGGATCAATGGGATGAGTCGCTGTGTAAATATGCACTCCTGGGGCCAAAAAACAATTATCTCCAATACGCACCTCACAAACATCCAAAATAGTACAGTCGAAGTTGGCATAGAAATTTTCCCCAACATGGATGTTGTATCCATAGTCACAGCGTATGTTGGGTTCCATGTTTATATTTTCACCCGTTGATCCGAAAAGCTCCTTAAGTAACTTTTCACGATAATCGCTATCCGCCTCCGTCGTCTGATTAAAGAGACGTACACATCTTCTCGCATACTCTCTTTCACTTGTTAATTGAGGATCAGCAGCTACATACAGCTCCCCATCCAGCATCTTTTGTTTTTCCGTTTTCATAGACATGTAACAATCTCCTTTATATTTTAATTCATTTCTTTTCTTTCATCCCCACAGGCTGGGCAGCACCCGATATCAAACCAGCCACCATAACGCCAATAAGCACTACAATTAAGGCATGCAGGAGACCCACCTGTTCACCTAAAAGCCCTAATCCCGGAGGACCCACTAGAAAGGCAATATAACCAATTGTGGCTACGGCTCCTACCCGGATAGCTGCACCATGAGGGTCATCTCCTGCAGCTGACAATCCTACAGGAAAACCAAGTGAAGCTCCAAGCCCCCACAGCAAGATACCCAATCCGGCTAAGAGATCATGCTGCCCCCAGATCACTAGAGTAATACCCACAGCAGCCAGGACAGCACTTCCTTTCAACACAGGGACGCGGCCGTATTTATCCAGTATAAATCCACCCGTGAAACGTCCAATGGTCATCGCTGCCACAAATAGCCCATACATATAGGAGCCTGTTAAGGAGTCCACGCCATAACCATCTACCATCGTTAGCGGCAGCCAGTCATTCGCGGCCCCTTCTGCAAACGCCATCCCGAGCACGATGATACCAATCAGTAGGATTCGCCTTTCTTTCCAGACAGCAAGCTGAACCTTGATATTAGATCCAACCTTGTATGTAGAAATAACCTTGTACGTAGAAATAACCTTTTCTTTACCTGTATCGTGGGGCAAATAACGATACAAATACAAAATTACCGTGGCAATCATGGCAGCCATAGCTCCAAAATGAATCACAACAGGTATGTGTAGTGCAGCTGCTCCAGAACCGATGACAGCCCCTACAAGGGTCCCCAAACTAAACGAACCGTGAAAGGCGGGCAAGAGCGTTTTATTCAACTGATTTTCTACCGCAGAACCTTCGACGTTAAGAGCTACTTCTGCTGTGCCATAGCCACCACCAAAGATGACCAAACCAACAAACACGATGCTCGTGAGCGAAAATGCAGTTCCCAACCCTACAATGACAAAACCAATCACAATCAAAAGCGCACTTCCCAGAATGACCGACCGTCCACCTATACGAGAAATAACATTGCCCGCACTAAGTAATCCCAATAAGGAACCCGCGGCTAATCCAAAAATAATAATCCCCATTTCGGCAGTCGAGACATGCAAAATATCCCGTATGACAGGCGTGCGGGACACCCAGGAAGCAAAAGCTACACCCGGTAAAGCGAATAACAAAAATAAAATATTACGAACTATCCTAGGATTCATGGAGGGTTCTCCTGTCATCGATGAGCTCCTTAGCGAGACTTTTTATAAATCTTTTAATAAGTAGTATTATAATATATTATTCTGATCGCATCCAGCACTTTTTTGTCAAAAATACCTGGGCAGTATGATAAGCTGAGGGCAACGGCCTCCAGTTTTTAGTGCTTCATCATTACAAGCTTTTTCTCCATCCCCCAGGGCCAGTTTCGTATATGTACCTTACATGAACATCCAATAATAAAAAAGGAATGCTTCCTTGTCCGCTTACTCAGACTAGAAGTATTCCTTTTATTTTTGATATTACGCTTGATGGAGCGCTCCAATGCTAAGGCCAAACGCGGCTTCGTGAATCACTTCTCCTGTCGTTGGATGAGAAAAAACGGTTTGCATGATTTGCTGCTCCGTCAGTTCATTGGCAATCGCCAATGTCAGGCTACTGATTAAAGATGATGCATCTGGACCAATGATCGATCCACCCACAATTTTTTGTGACACATTATCCTTTATCAATTTAATAAAGCCTTCCGATTCATTCATCGTTAATGCTTTCCCATTGCTGGAGAACGAAACTTTGCTTACACTGAAATCCATTCCCTCTTGCTTGCATTGATCCTCTAATATACCAACACTTGCGATTTCGGGTGAAGTGAAGATGACATTGGGAATGGCAGCATAGTGCATACCTTCCGATCCACCCATGATGGCATCAATAGCCGTGATCCCCTGGTGGGAGGCGACATGGGCAAGCTGCATAATATCCGTCACATCACCAATCGCATAGATATGTTCGACGTTTGTACGCATATATTCGTTAACAGCAATGCCTTTCCCACGCTCATTGCGCTGGATACCCGCTTGTTCAATATCCAGTCCGTCCAAATTGGGCTCACGTCCGATTGCAACAAGCACTTTCTCGCTAACTAACAAATGCTCACCTTGTTTGTTTTCATAGGTGACAATAGCCTGTCCATCGTCCGCTTGTTGGATTTTAGATACCTTGGATTGGGTATGGATATGAATCCCAGCATTTTCTGCCGAATGTTTAATTTCTTCTGAAATATCACTGTCAACCATGGTCAACAAACGATCCATAAATTCTACCACGTGAACCTCTACGCCGAAATTACGATAAATGAAGGCAAACTCCATACCAATCACACCACCGCCAATAATCGTAATACTTTTTGGTAGTTCAGTAGAGGCAAGGGCATCGGTGCTATTCATTACAAAAGGAAGATTGATGCCAGGAATATTCACTTTGGTAATTTTGGAACCTGTCGCAATAATGATATCTTTTGCTGTAACCTGGTAATGTCGTAGTCCTTTGACGCTTACTTGTGTGGCAGATAAAAAGGCAGCTTGACCGCGAATAATTTCAATATTATTTTTTTCCATTAAATAATCAATACCCGAAATCAACTTTCCTTTGATCTCATCTTTACGACGAATGACCTGTTTCATATCGACTTGAAGATCTGTTCCCGCATGAATACCAAACAAAGACGATTCCTTGATATGGTGACAAATCTCAGAAGACTTCACCAGGGATTTAGTTGGAATACAACCTACATTAAGACAGGTGCCACCCAATTCCTCTTTTTCCACCAAGGCCACCTTTATTCCTTTTTTAGCGGCATAAATCGCTGCCACATACCCTCCAGGTCCGGCTCCAATAATTAGCAAATCCACGTTCTTATCCACTATAGGTTGTTCCACCTTGATAGCCTGTGATGCTACTGTAGACGTCCCCTCTTCGGTAGCAGCTTCAATTGTAAATAAGGCCTGATTAGAGGATACTTCGTCGCCTTCTTCAAAGTGGATTTTACTAATACTTCCTTCGACATTTGCTGTAATTTCTCGAACACCTTTGCCTGTCTCAACCTCAAGAAGTACATCCCCAAAGGAAACGTTCTGTCCGAGCTGGACGTGATTTTTGCTAGCTTTCCCTTTTTTTCCTCCAGGGATCATTGACATTTTAACTTCCATAATTTTTTCAAACCCCTTCACGACCAAAAGAGAATTCATTGAGCCCTTTTAGCGAAAAATTTAATGTCTGACTACGCCTGCTTGTACCAATTTAACCCCATTAGCCAAACAATCCCCAACCGGACAAGTCTTTTCGACAAACGCTGCAAAAGCTTCTGCTTTTTCTTGGCTCTCTGTCGTTTTAAAGTGCATGGCAAAACGTATTTCCTGAAATCCACATCGAACATCCGCTAACCCCATGAACCCATCCGGGTCCAAATCTCCTTCCAGCTCTACATGGAATTCTTCATATGAGAACCCAAAGCCTTCGGCAAAAGCAGCAATAACGATCGACTGACATGCACCAAGCGCACACAGAAGTGCTTCAACCGGATTCATCGCTTTGTCGGTTCCACCAAAATCTTCAGGCTCATCCATCACAATTTTGAACCCTCTGGATTGAGCTTCCACTTGCAACCCTTCAGGTAATTTTTTTGCAGTAGCTTTAAATGTAGTTAACATAAATATAACCTCCCGTTTACTTTGTGAAATAAATAACTTTCTTCAGGGAAATTGTAGCACTCTTAGTTTCAAAAATAAATAGTTAGCTAAGTAATTTATTTTAGTTGTTAGTATCTGATATGATGAAAAGTACAAAGGTCTGTTATACTTAAGTTGATGTATAAGAAATATAGTTCAGTTGAATGGGTTGGTGTGGCCATGTTTAACTTAGAGGATTGTCTTGCTTTTATTACCAATCGTAGTGGAAAAATCTTTTCGGAAGCCTTGGAGAAAGAATTTCGACCTTATAACATTACTAGGAGTCAATGGATTGCGATGTATTATATCAATACACACAAATCCATGACTCAACGGGAACTCGCAGAAGAATTGTCGATTAAGGAGCCAAGTGTCGTGCGGCTGCTACAAAAACTAGAAGCCGAAGGATATTTACTTCGTAGTATTGATGATGCAGACAAACGAATGAAACAAATTCAATTATCCGATCTTGGTACGCAGGTTTGCCTTAAGCTTCTGCCGATTGCTGAGAAGTTTAAGCAAGACACCATTGCTGGGATCTCTCAGGACGATCTTCATATCTTTGAGAGTGTGCTTCAGAGAATGGTTGATAACACAAGGAAATAACAAGTATAGAAAAACGACCAAGGAAGGTACTTCTCTTGGTCGTTTTTCTTATAAAGCACGCATGTAATTGCTGGTTTACACTTCTACACTTACTGTAAAAGTAGAAGTAAATGGTTAAGTAAGCACAGGAGTAGTGGCACATGAATATCTTACTGTTTTTTTCATAAAAAAGTGCGTAAATGAAATCGCATTTCTAAGATCGGCTTAATTCCAAAAAGAAAGACACACCCCTTAATGGGATGTGCCTTTTTTTCTTGCTTGGCGGCGTCCTACTCTCCCAGGACCCTGCGGTCCAAGTACCATCGGCGCTGGAGGGCTTAACGGTCGTGTTCGGGATGGGTACGTGTGGAACCCCTCCGCTATCGCCACCAAACATGAATTTGCCTCGCAAATTCTTCCGTAAGCTTATTCGGTTCATCACAGATTGTGTGAATGAATCGCCATACGCTTGTCGTATGTACTTCTACATACCTTCAAGGTGTTACACCCTGAAAACTGGATCCGAAACTTCATTGCGTCTTATCTTAGGATAAGCCCTCGACCGATTAGTATTGGTCAGCTCCATGCATTACTGCACTTCCACCCCCAACCTATCTACCTCGTCGTCTTCAAGGGGTCTTACTAATTGGGAAATCTCATCTTGAGGGGGGCTTCACGCTTAGATGCTTTCAGCGCTTATCCCTTCCGTACATAGCTACCCAGCGGTGCTCCTGGCGGAACAACTGGTACACCAGCGGTACGTCCATCCCGGTCCTCTCGTACTAAGGACAGCTCCTCTCAAATTTCCTACGCCCACGACAGATAGGGACCGAACTGTCTCACGACGTTCTGAACCCAGCTCGCGTACCGCTTTAATGGGCGAACAGCCCAACCCTTGGGACCTACTTCAGCCCCAGGATGCGATGAGCCGACATCGAGGTGCCAAACCTCCCCGTCGATGTGGACTCTTGGGGGAGATAAGCCTGTTATCCCCAGGGTAGCTTTTATCCGTTGAGCGATGGCCCTTCCATGCGGTACCACCGGATCACTAAGCCCGACTTTCGTCCCTGCTCGACTTGTAGGTCTCGCAGTCAAGCTCCCTTCTGCCTTTGCACTCTTCGAATGATTTCCAACCATTCTGAGGGAACCTTGGGGCGCCTCCGTTACTCTTTAGGAGGCGACCGCCCCAGTCAAACTGCCCACCTGACACTGTCCTCGTACCGGATTACGGTACCAAGTTAGAACCTAGATACGATCAGGGTGGTATCCCAAGGATGCCTCCCCTCAAGCTGGCGCTCAAGGTTCAACGGCTCCCACCTATCCTGTACAGATCGTACCCAAATTCAATATCAAGCTGCAGTAAAGCTCCATGGGGTCTTTCCGTCTTGTCGCGGGTAACCTGCATCTTCACAGGTATTAAAATTTCACCGGATCTCTCGTTGAGACAGCGCCCAAGTCGTTACGCCATTCGTGCGGGTCAGAATTTACCTGACAAGGAATTTCGCTACCTTAGGACCGTTATAGTTACGGCCGCCGTTTACTGGGGCTTCGGTTCATAGCTTCGCCCGAAGGCTTACCACTCCCCTTAACCTTCCAGCACCGGGCAGGCGTCAGCCCGTATACTTCGCCTTGCGGCTTCGCACAGACCTGTGTTTTTGCTAAACAGTCGCTTGGGCCTTTTCACTGCGGCCCCCTCGGGCTATTCACCCTACCGAGGCACCCCTTCTCCCGAAGTTACGGGGTCATTTTGCCGAGTTCCTTAACGAGAGTTCTTCCGCGCGCCTTAGAATTCTCTTCTCGCCTACCTGTGTCGGTTTGCGGTACGGGCACCTTCTCCTGGCTAGAGGCTTTTCTTGGCAGTCTGAGATCATGACCTTCGCTACTATAATTTTCGCTCCCCATCACAGCCCAGCCTTAACGATGTGCGGATTTGCCTACACATCAGCCTCACTGCTTAGACGGACATCCATCAGTCCGCGTCACTACCCTACTGCGTCACCCCATCGCTCATAGCGGATTACGGTGGTACAGGAATTTCTACCTGTTGTCCTTCGACTACGCCTATCGGCCTCGCCTTAGGTCCCGACTTACCCTGAGCGGACGAACCTTCCTCAGGAACCCTTAGGCTTTCGGCGGATCTGATTCTCACAGATCTTTTCGTTACTCATACCGGCATTCTCACTTGAATGCAGTCCAGCGCTCCTTCCGGTACACCTTCAACCCGCATTCAACGCTCCCCTACCCCTGATGCAAAGCATCAAGCCATAGCTTCGGTGGTGTGTTTAGCCCCGTTACATTTTCGGCGCAGAGTCACTCGACCAGTGAGCTATTACGCACTCTTTCAATGGTGGCTGCTTCTAAGCCAACATCCTGGTTGTCTGTGCAACTCCACATCCTTTCCCACTTAACACACACTTGGGGACCTTAGCTGATGGTCTGGGCTGTTTCCCTTTCGACAATGGATCTTAGCACTCACTGTCTGACTCCCGGAACTAAATCTATGGCATTCGGAGTTTGACTGAGCTTGGTAACCCTTGCGGGCCCCGCACCCAATCAGTGCTCTACCTCCACGATTCTTCTTTCCGAGGCTAGCCCTAAAGCTATTTCGGGGAGAACCAGCTATCTCCGGGTTCGATTGGAATTTCTCCGCTACCCCCACCTCATCCCCGCATTTTTCAACATGCGTGGGTTCGGGCCTCCAGTGCGTGTTACCGCACCTTCACCCTGGACAGGGGTAGATCACCCGGTTTCGGGTCTACGTCCACGTACTCATTCGCCCTATTCAGACTCGCTTTCGCTGCGGCTTCAGCTCTTCACCTTAACCTTGCACGGGAACGTAACTCGCCGGTTCATTCTACAAAAGGCACGCCATCACCCCTAAATTGGGCTCTGACTTCTTGTAAGCACACGGTTTCAGGATCTATTTCACTCCCCTTCCGGGGTGCTTTTCACCTTTCCCTCACGGTACTGCTTCACTATCGGTCGCCAGGGAGTATTTAGCCTTGGCAGATGGTCCTGCCGGATTCATACGGGGTTTCACGTGCCCCGCACTACTCGGGATCCGTCTCGGAGGGAACGGGTTTTGAACTACAGGGCTTTTACCTTCTCTGGCGGGCCTTTCCAGACCTCTTCATCTAACCGGTTCCTTTGTAACTCCATGTGAGACGTCCCACAACCCCAAGGAGCAAGCTCCTTGGTTTGGGCTAATCCGCGTTCGCTCGCCGCTACTGACGGAATCACTATTGTTTTCTCTTCCTCAGGGTACTTAGATGTTTCAGTTCCCCTGGTCTGCCTCTCACTCACCTATGAATTCAGTGAGTAGTGACTGTCGATGAAGACAGCCGGGTTTCCCCATTCGGACATCCCCGGATCAAAGCTTGCTTACAGCTCCCCGAGGCCTTATCGTTGTTCGCCACGTCCTTCGTCGGCTCCTGGCGCCTAGGCATCCTCCGTGT
>NZ_CM129820.1:0-735000 GCF_053006485.1 Paenibacillus sp. JJ1683 | reverse complement strand
GGACTTTCTCTATTCGATTTTCATGCAAGCTCCTTCCCCCTGACAGTTAGATAAACACAAAAAAACGACTAAATGGTCGTTTTTTGCTAGTCTATGCTCTCTTTGGACGCATCCATAACATGATAGGAAGTAACGCCAGTGCCAGAATTCCTCCCGCATAAGAAAGTATGGAATAGCTTGAATTTGCTACAATCATCCCGGACAGTGCTCCTCCCGAAGCTCCTGCCAAAGCAATAAGTACGTCCACCGATCCCTGTACCTTAGCTTGATTAGATGTTGTTGTCGAATCTACAATCAAAGCGGTTCCGCTAATCAGTCCAAAATTCCACCCTATCCCTAAAAGAGAAAGCGCCACAATAAGCATAACCATTGAATCAGTGGAAGCCAGCGCAGCTACTACGCCAGCGAGAAGTAGCGTTACAGCTGAAGCCATCGCCATCGCTATACGACCAATCTTATCGACAAGAATACCCGTAACCAGGGACGGAAGATACATAGCGCCAATATGAAAACCGATGACTATTCCTACTTCGCCGAGTCCATGTCCATGGTGCTTCATATGTACGGGAGTCATCGTCATAATCGCAACCATGACAATTTGAGTTATTATCATGATTAAAGCGCCAAGAGTAATTCCTTTTCTGCCATCACGAGTAGCCTCAGGATCAGAATTCG
Source organism: Paenibacillus sp. JJ1683 (assembly GCF_053006485.1). Classification (NCBI taxonomy): domain Bacteria; kingdom Bacillati; phylum Bacillota; class Bacilli; order Caryophanales; family Paenibacillaceae; genus Paenibacillus; species Paenibacillus sp. JJ1683. The sequence continues at coordinate 734,325 of NZ_CM129820.1, read as the reverse complement.
ACTGGCTTCCTGGTGCTGTCTGATTCGCAACTGCTTTGGCTACCAATAAAGGATCTGGATGAAGAAGTAGCAATAATATTATGCCTGCTAATGTATAGGCTACAGCCGCTAAAAGAAAAGGTCCCGCTAAACTGGGAACTCCAATGGATAACGCAAACTCTCCCGTAACGTTAACTAAGTTGGGACCGGCTACCGCTCCGATCGTTGTAAAGACCATAGCCATACTCGCAGCTGTTGCTCTCTGCTTTGAATTTGCGAGATCTGTACCGGCATAACGAGCCTGCAAGTTTGTAGCCGTTCCCGATCCATAAACAAGAAGGGAGATTAAAAGCAGGGTAATACTGTCCATAAGAGCTGCTACAACGACACCAACCGCCCCAACTCCCCCTGCGATAAAACCAAGTCCCAATCCCATTCGTCGGCCGAATCTTTGGGAAAACCGACCGACGAGAAGTGCTGCAACCGCTGATCCAAGTGTAAATAGTGCTGTAGGAATCCCCGTGAACTTATCCGTACCCAGCATATCCTGCGCCAACAACGCACCAACGGTTACTCCGGCAGCCAGTCCAGCTCCTCCAAAAATTTGAGAGAAAATAACGGTGATAAGCGTACGACGATACAGTTTTCTTTGCTTATCTGAAGATTCCACATAGGAATTGATAAGCGCTTGCTTCTTCTGCGAAGCATTCGTCAAATTCATTAAGGCTAACATCCTCCCCTGATTCCCTACAGAACAGTTATCTATTTTTTCCATCAAAAAGCGACGGTCTTATCGGTCCACTCGACAAGCTACATTTGCAGAACGAAAAACATTCCAAGCTTCATGATCCTGTCACTTCGTTAAGAATAAAGTCGTTCCAATCGTGAACACTCTTATCCAAGTGTCTAGCTTTGAAGCCATGAGCTTGCAACAATTCAATAGCCCTAACCGCCATTAAGCAATACGGGCCTCTGCAATAAGCCACAATCTTCGAGTCGGCTGGCAACAGAGATAACTGCTCCGCTAATTCTTCAATTGGAACGGAAACAGCTCCCGGTATATGAGCAGTTTCATATTCATCTCGCGGCCGTACATCAAGAAGTGTGACCTCCCCTTTTTCCATCCGCATTGCCAATTCTTCCATTGTGACTCCTTCAACATCTGAGAATTGACCCAAAAATTGCTCTTTAATGTGTTGAACTTCTATTAACTGCTTTTCAGACAGGTCATACAATGAATTTAAAAAGTGCAAAACAGATGAGTCAGAAAGTTCATAATAGACAAAGTTTCCTTGCTTTTTGGATTGAACCAACTTAGCCTGATATAGAGTTTGTAGATGCTGAGAAACATTGGCAACGGACATCGAAGTCATTTTAGATAGAACTTCAACTGATTTGGGTCCTTGTATGAGAATATCAAGAATTTCCAACCTTTTCGGGCTGGACAAGCATTTTCCGATCCGTGCGTATTCGGTGAAAAGCCCATCTTTGAAATCTCGTTCGTTCACTATTAAACACCCCATTCACTAAACTATTCAATTAATTACTTTAATATTAATAACGAAATTATAAATCTTCCTTTTTTTTATGTCAATTCTGAAATATATTCAGTTTTCACGCAAAAAAAGCCAGCTGCAAGAGCTGGCAAAAATTCATTTTCTCCTTTATTCCACTTTCAAGCTGATTTCTCCCTGTAATTCCCCATCTGCTGAGGCTTGTAGCAACAGTTCACCAGCTACATCCCCGGATTGTACTATTACAAGACACCTTCCTCTGTGTGTTCGTCTTCCTTTTCCCTTGAAAGGTTCATCACTGGTGAGATCCCCATTGTCTATTCCAAGGATGCGGCCATCACCATGCAGCTCAAAGCTCAAATCAAAATCCCGGTTAGGTACAACGATCCCGTGTTGATCGATAACGGTTACTTCCACATGAGATATCTCATGCCCATCAGCAGGTAGAGTCGCCCGATCAGCCTCCATTTTTAGAGCATAAGGAAGCTCGGCGGTAGTCAGTTCATGTTCACAAACCTGCTGATTCCCATTGCGGCCTATAGCCCGAATTTTGCCTGGTGTATAGGGGAGCTCCCATAGGATTAAATGATTAGGGTAATCAGCCAACTTTCTCTCACCGTATGATTCCTCGTTCACGATCAATTCTACGCTCTCGCAGTTGGTAAAGATAACCAACCGTATCAGTTTTCCTGCGTATTCAGGAAATGTCCAATGATCTTCCATAGCTGGCGATTTCCAGTGCATTGTCCATGTCGGATTATACTCCGATTTCATATGCTCATTAAATACGGCTATGTGCACAACTGGCTGATCAGACCAAAGACTTTGCTGGAGATAAGATACAGGTTTGCGAAACCCACACGTGTCAATCAGGCCGGAGGACCACCCTTTGGAGGGGTAGCTTGTTTCTCCCAAATAGTCGATTCCACTCCAAACAAATTGACCAATCACATAATCATGATTAGCGACATCAAACCAGGGATTCAGGGGCAAATAACCTTTAACCCGGTTATCTTTCCCCCGATAATATGGGAACGTCTCTGTTCCAAGGATAAGCGTATCCGGCATGGCCGCTCTATAGTGCTCGTACCACTGCTCCTGATAGTTCAGCCCCAGTACATCCACTCGTTGGGCCAGTAGCTTGGTATGCTCCACCTTGGCCTCAATCGAACCATCACGCAAGCTGATCGGTGTATTATGCGGCTCAAGCGCGCAGGTAACAGGCCGGGTTGGATCCTTTTCATGGCAAAAGGCAACGAGCTGCTCCAACATGTTTAGCATGGACGGTTGACCTTGGTTCTCCACTTCATTACCAACGCTCCACATAAAAACACTAGGATGATTTCTGTCTCTAACAAGCATGGCCTCCAGATCCTTTGCCCACCATTCATCATATACATGCTCATAGGAAAGAGATTTCCATTTGTCAAAAGCCTCATCCACCACCAAGAAACCCATATGGTCACATAAGTCTAATAATTCGGGCGCCATAGGATTATGCGCAAAACGGATTGAGTTGCAGCCCATTTCCTTCAGCTTCTCCAGCCTTCTCTTCATGGCCGTATCATGGTAAGCAGCCCCTAGACAGCCTAAATCATGGTGAATGCACACTCCCTTCAGCTTCAAGCTGCTTCCATTTAGCAATAATCCTTTTTGAGATTCGAGGATCACTTCTCTTATGCCAAAAGGGATACGATAACGATCCACCTCAGTATTGTCGCAATAGATCGTCGTTTGGGCTTCATAGAGCACCGGGTTGTCCGGTGACCATAATTCTGGTTCTATAACTCTCGTTCTCTGCTCAATTTCCTCTGTTTCAAAGCCCGCAAGAGCTACTCGGTTTTCAATTTTTCCTTTTAGTTGTCCCTGTGAATCCAGTATTTCAGTCTTAATCGTACACTCTACGGCATGCTCATGGTGATTGCTGATCTTAATTCTGGCACTCACCTTGGCTTCATCTGGCGAAATTTCAGGTGTGGTAATAGTAGTTCCCCATTCGGTTACGTGAAGATAATCCGTATAAATCAGCCACACATTACGATAAATACCGGCCCCCGAATACCATCTGTCAGGCGGAAGAAGCGTATTGTCCACTTTGACCGCAATTACGTTATCCTCGTCCCACCGAATATATGGAGTCAAATCATATTGAAAGCTAACATACCCATAGGGCCGCTTGCCCACAAAATGCCCATTGAGCCAAACCTCACTATTACTGTGAATGCCATCGAATTGTATGTATACGCGCTGTTTTGGAGAGGAGGGCTTCACATTAAAATGCTTTCTGTACCACCCAACAGACCACCTGGGCAAATAAGCTTGATTGCCGCCATACAGCATATGTGGATCAAAGGACTTTTCAATACTCCAATCATGAGGGATATGAAGGTCCTGCCAATGCCCATCGTTATAGTCTGTCTTCTCAGCGCCTGTGTAATTGCCTTCTAAAAATTTCCAGTCCGTTCTGAACGGCATAATCACTCTGCTTCCCATTATCTTGCCTCCATTTCATAAAGTAGATGAACGGATATAAACAACAGTGCGGGATGATCATCAGCATAGGTATGTTCTCTCTTACAATATTTCAAACACGGGGCGATCCTCAACAAAGTAGACGGGGAGCGTTGGAAATTGGACGGAAAGTGTTTCAGCAAGATACTTCATACCAGGTGCTTCACTTTCAGCATGTCCCAGCATGATAAGTGCCTTATTTTGACCTTGATAGACAGCGTCTTTCACATATTCTGGTGTTTCCCATTCGGGCCCTTCACCAGCAATGATCAGGTCCACATTTTCATGTAGAAATAATGGGATAGCTAGTTCACCACCTCCCCTATATCCGACTAAGATTCCCACTCGTTCACATGGCATGGATACCTCGCCGGCTACTCGTACATAACGAATCTGAAGTTTGGCTTTCATATATTCAGCGATCTCCTTAACTTCCATAGCCGGAATAGCCAAAATGGCAGAAGAGGGCTGCTGCTTCACAACGTAGCGGTGCCAGTTAAGCGCCTGGAGAAGTCCAACCATGACTCCATCCGGTTGATAACGATGTATGGTGTCATGAAAGCGATAAATACCTACGCCTGAATCAGCGACCAGGCGAGATTTGTGCAAATATACGGGATCATGAAGCAAACATTCCTGCATCCCGTGATGGCTATAATACAGACCTTCATGTGTAATGATAAAATTCGCGCCAAGCGAAATAGCTTGTTCTATCACATATTGCGACGCACAGAAAGCGGTTACAATTCCTTGAATCTCAGTATCCCTAAGCTCTGGGTTAAGCAGATCTACGGTCGTATTGGGTATGTCTATTCCCTTTGTCAGATGAATCACCATCTGCCCCATAGTCATGATCATACATGCATCCCTCCGCATGAAGAATATGTATCAATTGTACCATTTTATTCTATTATGGGGTCTATTATGTCTAGCAAAATAGCCAGCTCCAAGTGAGCTGGCTATTTTACGAATGCATCTATTTTCTTATTTCAGAACTCCCAAAATGGAGTCGATTCGTTCTTTTGCTCCTTGCCAAGATGCCATAACCGGAAACTCATATTGCTCTCTTGCCCTCATATTCCATGGATGAGGAATACAAAGCACTTGCTTCCCCTCCTGCAGTGCAGGCACTAAATTATGAGGACCATCATCAATCAGGAGATCATAGTTAATCAGATTCTTTCGTTTACATGGGAAAAAGTTCTCAATCGGAATGAATGGCATATGCATTTGAAGCCAATTCCATTTCTCCACGACGGTTTTTGGTTCTGCCGCTGTCACAATAATGACATCAAAAGCATTGCAAAGCTTCTCCATTTCTTCTACGACATACTCGTCATATAGCTCAAGTTCCTCAAACAAACCCGGTCGTCCATAAAATACATCATGTGTGCTTTGGGGATGACGTAGATGATCGGTGTTCCAATCTAACATTTCTTCATAACGAAGCGGATGAGTGGGAAATTCACTATTGTTATGGTATATAGCCCGTTTGACGAGATGACAGATCGTATCGTCCATATCGACTGCTATGATTGGTTTTCTCATCATCTTGCCCCTATCCATTCTGGTAAAAGTATTACGAGAATATCATACAATAATTTAATACCGGGGTGAAGCTTGGCATGAAGCTATACTATCGGTTCCTCACATAACTCCTGATAGCTAACCAAACATATCGTTAGGTTGGTTTATATCCAACAAATCAATCATCAAAATAGTTAGGTTTTATTTTATTATTTTTAGCTAACTTATCCTACAGAAAAATCAAGTAAACATATCATAATAGAGAGAAAAGTTATAATAAAACCTTTATAAATCACACTTCAATAAGAAACCTATACAGATATGATCTGAAAACAAAAATAAATTAAAAAAATCAATTGAATAACAAAAACACAAATGGTAGAATAACGAAAAATAACTAATAACAAAAATGAAAGCGCTTCATAATGTGTTTAGCTTACTGCTATTACATACTTGCCCCCCTACTCCACCTCTATATAGCAGGAAGTTGAATAATATATTTAGGGAGGAATAAAAGTGAAAACATTGTTAAGAAAAGCATTATTGTCTGGACTCGCTGGTCTGCTTATCATGATTGGTTTGGGGGGATTCTTCTCCAAGGCGCAAGCTGCTTCAGATTTTTATGTAAGCGGTACCAAATTGTATGACTCTACAGGCAAGCCGTTCGTTATGAGAGGCGTCAATCATGCTCACACTTGGTACAAAAACGATCTTTATACTGCCATCCCAGCCATTGCCAAGACAGGTGCTAATACCGTTCGGATTGTCCTTTCTAACGGAACACAATACACCAAGGATGACATAAATTCCGTAAAAAATATTATCTCCCTAGTCACAAGTTATAAAATGATTCCTGTACTTGAGGTTCATGACGCTACGGGTAAAGACGACTATGCGTCTTTGGATGCGGCTGTGAATTACTGGATTAGCATAAAAGATGCCCTGATCGGCAAAGAAGATCGGGTTATCGTGAACATTGCGAACGAATGGTATGGCTCTTGGAATGGAGGCGGCTGGGCAGATGGGTATAAGCAAGCGATTCCCAAGCTGAGAAACGCAGGTATCAAAAATACGCTCATCGTCGATTGTGCTGGTTGGGGGCAATATCCTCAATCTATCAATGACTTCGGTAAGTCTGTATTTGCAGCTGATTCTTTGAAGAATACGGTATTCTCCATCCATATGTATGAGTTCGCTGGTAAAGATGTTCAAACAGTTCGAACCAATATTGATAACGTTCTGAATCAAGGACTCCCTCTGATTATTGGTGAATTTGGCGGTTACCACCAGGGTGCAGACGTCGACGAGACAGAAATCATGAGATACGGCCAATCCAAAGGCATAGGCTGGTTAGCTTGGTCCTGGTACGGTAATAGCTCCAACCTTTCTTATCTTGATCTTGTAACAGGACCTAACGGCAATCTGACCGATTGGGGCCGCACTGTGGTAGAAGGAACCAACGGTATCAAAGAAACATCGAAAAAAGCCGGTATCTACTAATAGCAATATAGGAAAATAAATGTAATAGACTCATGGTTGAACCACCATGAGCTATTACATTTTTATACTTCGTATTAAAAGTACTCGCTGAGCGTCTTTGATCTTACACTTTCTGGGTTATACAGTGATTTTGATTTCATACACAGGCACTATGCTGACCGCGCCAATGTTCGCGATTCGTTCCTCCGTTGTCTCTTTCCAGCCAGCCATGGTTGTATTGCTGTTTACAACCCTGCCCTTTCGAATTGGAGAAACATATACGTACATCCCTCGCTCGATGAGCCGATGTTCAAATGATTTTAAACCTATTTCCCAGGTCGTATGGTTGCAGAAATTATCGTGAATGAGTTCGCCATCAATAAATGCATAACCGATATCTCCCGTATAATTGATACGCAGCAGAGCCTCTTTGATCCCATCAAGGGCATTTTTTTCAAAATCAAGGACGAATTTATCATTATTCACCCTTTTCAGATGGAAGTGTATTTCTTTCTTTGGAACTCTTAACTGATACGTTGTAAATAATTCACTTTCTGTTGTTGCAAGCAACTCTCCACCGGATATGGATGTGATTGAGTCGTCAAAATCCGGGAATACACTGAGTGTTACAGTCTCCTGATCTGTTGATTCCAGTCTTATCTCTGCTCCAGATACAAGTAAATTGGCACTTGTAAAGATAACCCTGTCCCGACCTTGCAGGTTGACCTTCCAAAACTCCAAGCTTTGTTCATCAGTCATCGTATAGATGGCGACTTTTTGGCCACTTTCAGATACCAGGCGAATGACACTCTCTTCTTCTTCAGCAACCTGAATGATCGTATTCCCATCCAATTGTTCTATCAAACCTTTGTCGATTGTGGCACGGATGATATCTTTTGATTCCAATGCATACGTTCCTTTCATCCCGTCTGGTACAAAGAAAAAATAATATATTTCTCCATCCTCTTCTATCCTTGTTATCAGCTGGGCTGTTGCATATTTGAGCTTTATTCCATCCAAATTGAGGTTAAAAGGCAAAATAGCGAAGCTATCCCGTCCTAATGTCAGTTCACCTTGACTAGGGATTACAATCGTTTCCTCAGGCAGCTCAATGCTTACATTGAAATTGCACAGGTCGTAATTTTCAACATGGTCCTGAAAATTATTTAGAAACAGGTACCCCGCCCCGGCACTGGAGCGAATCGCATATCGTAAGGTATCCACATCATATGGGTCCATTGGGGACGTGTCCTCTGGCAAAATAGTCTTCGTCAGAGAGAATTGCTTTTGAAACGTTGAAAGAAAATAATGCTGTAGCTTTGTTCTTCGGTATGACTCCCTTATTTGACCGAATTCTCCAATCATGGCATTGAAATCATAGGATATTTTAGGTGTAGCCATATCGTTTGTGAACGGGTTAACCTTACCTCGCGGATTGGAACCCCCATGATACATATAGTATCCGATCAGGTTACAGCCTTCTGCAACCTTCATGACAGTCATCGCTGGAACACTGCGATAGGGAAAGGCAAACCGGTATTTATAAAACTGAACCATACCGCCACCCATTTCGCAGCAAGCGTACGGATAGTCTTCCGGGGCGTATAGGGGCTCAAAATTGTAGCTTTTCGGAATCTTGTTATTATGCTTGTCTCGGAAAATGTATTCCGGTGTCGCAGGATGCTCATCCTTCCCCTTCAACCGTTCCTCTTCATAATAGATCCACGGCCAGTAGGCATATCCGCCCCATAAGGGCAGCATATCAGGAACAGGCGTTGTCGCTCCTCCCCATCCTGTACACGTATAGATCGGAGTATCAATCCCCGCTTCCAGAGCTATTTCTTTAAGTTTTAACATATGTGAATTACCGTCACTCCCAGAGTTTAACCACATATCATTAATTCCTACAGTCAATCCCCACTGAGCAGAGGAATGATGATGCTCGTTTTCGATTTGGGTGCCGATGATCGGCCCCCCCTCCTTATATAACAACCCTTGAACCTGAATACCGATTTCGTTATACATTCTTCTCGTATAAAACAAATATCCCTCATCATTAGAACGAACCTCAAATGGGCGGCCAAATAGCCAATCCGGTATACCGCCGTTTCGGATTTCGCCATGATTGAAGGGTCCGATTCGGATAATGACATAGAGCTGATGTTTGCCACATAACTCAATAAAATAGCGGAGGTTTTTGTTCGCACTCCAATTAAAAATACCTTCGACTTCTTCATGTAAATTCCAAAAAACATAAGTCGCAATAATATTGACGCCACCCATTTTTATTTTAATAATTTCGTCTTCCCAATAGCGTTCATCATAGCGTGCATAATGGAATTCACCACAAATCCCGAAAAAAGGCTCTCCATCCTTCTCCATAAAATAGTTGGTGAAGCCGATTTGTTCTCCCTTTGGATTGATGCCGCCAAGTCTGAGTTGGCCTTTCACAATATGCTTATGATCATCTTGGACCGTAATTCGATAGTTTCTCATGAGTTCACTCCCCTCAATCGTTCATATTGAATGACACCAGCTATCTCAGAGACAATAGATTGTCTAGGAGGAACCTCTAATCTGAATTTAGGATAAATTGGTTCCACTTGCGCTGCCAGGCTATATCATTCCAGAACGGATGATGCGGAGCACAGTTGGAGCAGAGGGTCATTCCCCAGAACCCCAGTGCCATTCCTTTTCGCAACACATATTCGGCTATATATTTACCAACCGGGCCTTCTTCAAATTGGGCATGCAGGGGCGTATAGCCTACATATCCTTCTCCTATGACAATTGGAATACCGGAACGACGGGTCCACTCATGAATCTCCTCCAATCGGGAGTCGGCCTTCTGCAACATGGCCATTTTATGATCTCCGTACCGATCGTACAAAAATAAATCCCATTGATCCGGATCTACCCAGTCGTGTAAATAAATAAGCCTCATCCCAACGGGATTGCCCTCCATCCGCCATTTCTGCTCTGGGGGCAGGTCCCACTCTGCAAATGGAGGAGCATCTTCCCTCAATAGAGATTGGACAAATGGATTGGGGAATGGCGCCAACTCATCATCAAGCCCCGCCGTTTCCATCAGCTCATTCAGCACCCCTTTAATATAAAGATGAAAATGGGCCACCTGCATATTGCGCGCGACGTAAGCTTTGGGGTAGGCTTCATTTAACGTATAGCTGGCTGTCATCATAATATCTGGATGGCTTTGGCGAAGATATTCAATCGCTTCTTCTACGTAGGGCTGCATTGCTTCAATAAGCGCTGGTATGTTTGTTTCCGCTATGCCTTCAGACGTTCCGACAGCGTTTAACTGCCCAAACTCCACTTCGTTATGTAACTCTGTATAGATAATCTGATCCCTATAGCCTGCTGCTGTAACAAAACGAATCAACTGATCCATTGATTTTGCAATCGTCATGAATCTTTCCTTAGGTGGGATCGCAGCTAATTCATCTCTAAGCTCAGCATGGGCCAGGAAGGTCGGACTCTGCTGATATTCCCAAGAGGATAATATAATGTAACAATTATGAGCCTTTGCCTGTCTAAACAGTTCGAGCAAATGAGCATGCCCATCCAGCACTGCACCGCCGCGACAGTTATACCAGCGCGTACGCTGGCCCACTTTTCCAAGACTCGCAAACTCCAATGGACCTGGGCGTTTGCCATCCACCGTAAACAACATAAAGGGCATAGCGCATATTCGGATCGTATTGTATCCTCTTTCGACCGCTTCCTGAAAACGAGCTGCCAGGTCGCTGTAGGGCTCCCCCTCCTGTGTCATGGTATACCAAGAGAAGTCCCACATCGTGATCGTCAATTTACGCGGTACATTTCTCATCAGATTACTCATGTGATTTCCTTCCCAGCTCCAGTCCATAGGGTTCAATGCTCCTTAATCTACAAGCCTTCCGCAGCCCTTCTACAGCCTGTTCACTTTGACCGGTTACCTTCATTTTCAATTCATCACTCCCTCATAATCGCTCTTATATCAAAGCTTACAAGTAAGCGGTATCACAGACAATTGACAATCCACTGTTTATGATGGACTATATACGTATTTCATCATTAGAGCCGCCTACGGCTGGGAGATAAATAGATTATGACTAAAAAAGCCGATGATTTTGAACGTAAAAAGGTATATGCCCTTCCTCCCTATATGCTGAAAAAATTAAAAATGAATCCGTTTACGAAAGATTTATATATTACGGATATAGGCCGCTTTAGCCATGCCCGTCATCATTTTCGTGAAAGAACAAATGGCTGCGACTCTCATATATTCATTTACTGTGCGAGCGGAAAAGGCTGGATACAAACCAAGGATAACCTAACCATTGTCCTGAAAGAGCGAAGATTTGCGTACATTCCTAGGGACATGCCGCATGCTTATGGGGCTGACGATGAAGATCCATGGACAATTTACTGGTTTCATCTTAAAGGGGATCAAATGGATGATTTTATGGATTTGTTTGAGCCGTTTAAAATGTATATTTCGCTGGCTGCCAGTGATGAAATCAAACTGCTGGAGCTATTTCATCAGTGTTACGACCTTTTACTGAACAAATCATACTCCATGATACATTTAGTTCAAGTATCGCAAACCATCCGCTATCTGCTGAGTTTTGTTGTATCCGTTGCAGCTCGCAAGGAAGACAGCACGTACCAGAGCCATGTCGATAAGGCCATACGTTATATGGGCGAACAATTGGAATCCACCGTTTCGCTTGATGAGCTTAGCCAGCATGTTCAGGTATCCAAGCAGCATTTAAACCTAATATTCAAGCAATCAACCGGGTATTCCCCTGTCGATTACTATTTAAGAATGAAAATTCAAAGAGCCAGTCAGCTTTTGGATTTAACGAATGCTTCTATTAAAGAAATTAGCATACAACTCGGTTTTAGGGACCCTTATTACTTCTCCAGGCTATTCAAAAAAATAATGGGCTGCTCTCCTCTGGCGTACCGAAATAATTTAAAGGGCTGATCCATAGATGATCTTCCCCCTACACGGATCATTTACGGATCAAGGGGCAAGGTCTATACTTAAGTACAAAAAAGGAAGTTTTGTATGCTCCTAACGTTGAATCGTAGACTCAATTCAGCTATGCCGCTAATCACACCCATCAGCATTCTAATCGGCGTCCTGATCGGTACGCCGTTGTCCCAATATACCGAGCTTTCTCCCTGGCTATTTGCCTTCATGACCTTCGCGGGCAGCATCAGCATGGGGTTCAAGGATTTTATCCATGTAATCAAGCATCCGGGTCCGCTGATCGCCTGTCTGTTTATTCTTCACCTAGCCATGCCGCTGCTCGCCATGATGCTTGGGCATCTGGCTTTCAGTGACGATCCTTATACGATTACTGGACTGATTCTTGGTGCAGCTATCCCTACTGGCATTTCCAGCTTCGTCTGGGTTAATATCTACAAAGGCAATACAGCCCTTACATTGGCGATCATTCTAATCGATACAATTTTGGCCCCGTTCGCTGTGCCCGGCATTATGTCCCTGCTGATCGGAGCGAATGTCCAGCTCGACACCTGGGCAATGATGCAAAGCCTGTTCTGGATGATTGTCGTTCCTTCATTAATTGGCATGGTGCTGAACGAATGGACCAAAGGAAAGATTAAGCAGGTGTGGGGGCCTCGGCTGGGCCCGTTCTCCAAGCTAGCTATGGCTCTGGTCGTCATGATTAACGGATCTGTCATCGCACCTTACCTGGTTGACTTTAATCTCAAGCTTGTCGGAGTATGTCTCTCCATCATTATCCTTGCCTCCACTGGATATGCGATTGGTTACCTCATATCATGGCTGATGCGGTGGAATAATGCAGACCGAACGGCGCTGGTCTTCAACGGCGGCATGCGCAATATTAGCGCGGGGGCTGTGCTAGCCATCACCTACTTCCCGGCTCCCGTAGCACTGCCCGTTGTACTCGGAATGATTTTTCAGCAATCCACAGCATCTCTGGTCGGATTTCTGCTGAGCCGCCGCGACCGCGCCAACGCTAAGAATAAGCGCAGTACGCTCTCTGCTTCCTAAAGTCGGAGCGGTTACAATTATTAATAAAAAGAAGCCGCCAACATGGCGGCTTTTTTATGATTACCTGTATCAATCCTCACTCATGACCTTATTTAGTTTCTCATAAACAGACAACAAGGCCTCTCTTTCTTCTTCAGTTAGGTTTTCAAATAGTTCTCTTCTAAGCTGTCGTCCGTCTTCCTGCGCTTTATTTAGCATTCCGACACCAGCGTCAGTTATTTGCAGGTACACAATCCGCCGGTCCTCCTCATCCGCCACTCGTACAGCCAACTCCTTTTTTACAAGCTTTCCAGATAGATGGGTTAATGTCGGAGGAGTTAGCCCCAATAACCTGGCCAGATCAGAAGGGCGGCACTTTCCGTAATTATTTAAGTACGAAAGAATAAGGATATGTGATACCCCTAGATTCTCATTAAACATTTTATTCCACTTAATTAATAGGTTATTGGTAACCTGGTCCATAGCATGAATCAGCGTAAAAATATTTTGTTCTTTCATTAATACTCTTTAACCTGCTTTCTCAAATGAAGTAATAGCCCCCTATATTGTATAGGGGGCTTGTATAAAAGTCATTCTTTACTGAAAGAAGGTCAGGCATAATCCATTTCCCAGTAAAGTGAATTCTAATTTTATTGGGCAGAAAAACCGCCATCAATAACAAGCTCCGATCCCGTAATGTATGAAGACTCGTCAGAAGCCAAAAACAAAGCAGCGTTAGCTACATCATCAGGTCGACCAAGTCGCTGCAATGGAGTCGCTTGAATTAAGTGGGTAAGCATTTCTTTAGATGTGCTAAGGGCTTCAGTCATTGGTGTCTCAATAATGCCCGGAAAAAGCGTATTTACACGGACCCCAAACCGGCCGAACGTTGTTGCCGCAGCCTTCGACAAAGCACGTACAGCACCTTTTGAAGCGGAATAATGATTAAATCCCTGACCGATTTGAGCGGTGTAAGAAGAAATATTAATAATAGCGCCGCTCTTTTGGGCAGCCATATACGGGGCTACATGCTTAATACCTGCAAACGGTCCATACCCGTTAATCGACATTAATTTATGCCAGTCATTTAGGTCGATATCCTGATATCCTTTCTCAGAAGTTATTCCTGCATTGTTAACCAAAATGTCAATTTTACCGAATTTATTGTTCACTTCTGCGGAAAGAGCCTTCCAATCCTCGTCAGAAGAAACATCCAGTTTCATTCCGTACACATTCGTTTTATTACTAGCCCGTTCAAGAGCTTGAACATTGATGTCTGCAGCAATAACTACAGCTCCCTCCTCACTGAAGAGGTCGACCATCCGTTCTCCTATCCCTGATCCTCCGCCTGTGATTATAGCAATTTTACCTGCCAGTCTATTCATGTTGATATCTCCTTTTATCATTATCAATTTACTCAAAATTTATATATTTAGACATTTTATTTAGATATCTAAATATTAGATATCTAAATTATATTCCTTTTATACTCAACATACAACTGCTGCTTTATCCCAGCCATATGGTTAGTTGCTATGTAGAAAGGAGTAATATTATCGCTCTCGAATAATAAAAAGCACCGGAGATTTCTCCGGTGCTCAGAGTATCGAGAAACTTTCTCGACAGCTTTTTTTATGTGTTTATATTCTTGTCTTCAGTGATCTTTTCAATTATATTATTTTGATTTTAAAACACTGTCCAATATTAGGAATCTAAAATATTATTTCTGAGTAGAGCGAAGCTTAGGCTTATATACTTAATTTTTTCCGATTAGAGGTTTGTTTTTTTCCAGTCAGTCTCACATTTTTTTTCGTATGTTATAAAACCTTCAGTCGAAAACCTTTTCTCAAGCGCCCTACTAGCCTCATATTTACTACAATCCTTTTCCACATAAATTTCATCTTGTGAAAATAATATAAATATAGAACTAGATACATCGTTATTCGCCAAATAGAAACCCAATAATTCGTTGTATTGAGTACTAAAAAACAAACCTATATATTCTACTCTGAGTTTAATATTTTCTTTAGATTCAATCAATCCTTCATAACTTGCAAATAAATTAAAATCATCCAAATCGTAAATTCTATTCACTGAGATTAACGGATTCATGCCTCTTATATATAAGCCTATAACATTACCATCACCTTTCTCAAGGAAAAGGACATGGTCTAATCTCTCATTATCATCCTCATCATGTAAATAGATAATATTTGAGATTTCTTTTTGCTCGAAAAAATAATCAAACTTTTTTGTAAACGATATTATATAGTTATTCATAGTCGTCCTCACTCTCTAGTCAAATCTAATTCTGATTTTAACTTACTTGATAAACGATCTCCTTTTTTATTTAAGAAAGTCAATATCTCGTTTGTTTGTCGATTAACTAAAACAACTGCATCCCCCTTAACAAAAGCGTCTACAGACTCGATTGTTTCCACTACTAGATTAGGAAAGTTACGTATTTCCCCCCACGTCGTTTCTACACTCTCATTGGCAGAGTTTTTTATTTATTGAACACAATTCCGCTTAGTCTCATCCAGGTCTTTCATAAAAGAAAAGGACTTTCCCTATACGGCCATACTCTTTTTTAGAGCAAAACATGTGCTTTGTTTAGGAGTCGTTGAGGACGCGGCTTATTATAGTACCAAAACCGCGTTTTTTTGAGGTAGCAGCTAAAACAGCACGGGATCGATTACAATGTTATCCTGATAGTCATGTTCAAATCATTAAGTCCACTGAAGCTTAAAATATTGTGGCTCAAGGAGCCGGTTGTATGGTGTTGGATTATTTCTTCTCCACGCCTGAGATGAGAACTTGAATCATCAAACAAAAAAGACGAGCCTATCGACTCATCTTTGGAAGTGACTGCTTATTTACGTACGACGTCATAGCCCTTATTCTTCAGCAATTGGTGACTCCATGCTCTCGTTAATCTTGTGGAATGGTCAAAACGATTTTCCCGAAATTTTCTCCCTTTTCCATTCTGAACAGTGCCTCGGTCACTTCCTCCAGCGGATAAATCTCGTCCAAAACAGGATCAATCTTGTGTTCTTCTATGAGTTTGACCATATCAGCAAAATCTTGCTGGCTTCCCATCGTTGAGCCTAACACCGAGATTTCTTTCACATACATATTGGGTAGAAGCAGATTCGGAATCGGACCTCTCGTCGCCCCAAAGCTGACGATTCGACTTCCGATTTTGCCAAGTGACAGCAGTTTATTGAACACCTCGCCGCCAATACTGTCGACGGATAGATCAATGCCGCCAGTTAGTTTCTCCAATTTCTCCACCCAATCATCTGCTGTGTAGTTGACACCTCCGGTTGCACCCAATGTTTTTGCTTTTTCGATCTTTTCTTCTTTGCTGGATGTCACGTAAACCTCAGCTCCGAGTGCGGCTGCAAACTGAACGAGATAGGTAGCTACACCTCCACCAACGCCGGGGATCAGAACGGTTTCGCCTTTCTTTACCTTGCCTTTCGTCACGAGAGCACGGTAGGCGGTCAAACCGGCGAGCGGGAGCGCTGCTGCTGCTTCCCAAGATAAATGGGACGGCTTTGAATAGACACTTTCCGCTGGTACCTTTACATATTGGGCATACGTTCCGTTAGTAGGAACGCCGAGAATTGTGAATTCAGCCCTTTTTTTGTTCATATCGTTGCCCCAGTTCAAACCTGGATTGATGATCACTTCATCACCAATTGAGACATCGTAAACCTCATCTCCAACCGCAACAATTTCCCCTGCGCCGTCAGAGCCGGGAATAGCAGGTACCTTAGTCCCCGGATATCGGCCTTGTATGACTAGCAAATCCCGGCGATTAAGAGCTGCTGCTTTTAATCGCACGACAACCTCTTTCGAACCAGGTACAGGCGTTTCTACATCTTCCAGCTTCAGTTGGTTGAGTCCGCCAAATTCTCTTAACATCATTGCTTTCATATAATTTTACTCATCCCTTTTACCCTCGGCTTTTGTCATTCGTTTTTAAATATCAAATCATCTTAGCCCCAAACAATTAAAATCATACAACCTTCGAGTAACACGAAGTCAACAATGTTAAAAAGTTTTGTTCTGTATTCGGAATTTACAATTATCGAAGCTTAAAGTATTATTTAAACCATCACCTTCGAGTAACACGAAGGAAATAATAATTTAAATAGCTTCATTCAACATGAAATTGGGGAGGGGTAGCATGTATACTGTGAAAGAAGTTGCAGAACTACTTGACTTAACTGTACACACCATTCGCTTCTATACAGATAAAGGATTAGTTCCAGGTTTACAGCGTGATAAAAACAATAACCGTATTTTTAATGACGATTCCATACACTGGCTTACAGGTGCAAAAAACTTAAAAAAGTGTGGTATGTCCGTCGAAGACATCAAAAAATATGTAGACCTATGTTTGGAAGGCGATGCAACCATTGAGGAACGTTATGAAATAATACGCAAGCAAAAAGAAGCGGTTCTAGCTCAATTAGAAGAAGTAAAATTTATGGCAGAATTTATTACCAACAAAGAAGAGCACTACCGTGACATTATAAATCAAGTGATCCCGGATGATACCAATCCTGCCTATTGGTCAAAAGAAACGCCGATCACATCCTGCCCATTGAAGACTTGTTAGGAGATTTCTGCGTCGACTTTTTGTAATAGAATGATAGCATCAAATCTCAAATCGGGTCGTGCCAAGCGCTTTTGCGATTTCCGGATCATTGTGTGAGAAGAAGCTGCTTTGTTTCATATCTAGTGCAGCAATTGTCTCCATATCCTCTATGCTTAAATCAAAGTCAAAGATATTGAAGTTTTCAATAATTCTTTCTTTATGGACGGACTTTGGAATTACGACGACTTCTCTTTGTGTTAACCAGCGTAAAATCACCTGAGCCACGGATTTTTGATACTTTTCAGCCAGTGACACCAACACTCCATTATGGAACATATTATTTCTGCCTTCTGCAAAAGGCCCCCAAGACTCAATCTGTACATTGTATTCCTTCATAAGTGTGGCACCTTTAGATAGCTCTGCCAACTGCTTCTTCGTTTTGATAAGCCGCAGCGGTATCGATTAGACGATAGCCTGCCATAAGAGCGTCATAAACGCTTTGTTCGCATTCATTCGCATCGTTAATCTGATATACCCCAAAACCAATGATAGGCATTTCAACACCATTGTTCAGTATTACTTTTTGCATATAAACCTCCCGGAAAGTAGTTTTTCATCATTTCTATCAGGTATTTAAATTTTGCTATGCCAAAACAGCAATTTTCAACCTATGTCAGTTAATTAAAACCAACAATAGAGTGCGGCACATACGGCTCTTCCAGGAATGCTACTTCTTCCGTTGTTAATTTCACAGTAAGTGCAGCTACAGCCTCTTTAAGATGAGATATTTTTGTAGCACCGATAATAGGAGCAGTTACCGGTGCTTTTTGCAACAACCAGGCAAGTGCAATTTGTACGCGGGGAACACCATGTTTTTCTGCAATGTTTGCAACCCTCTCCACAATCCATCGGTCGGCATTTGCTGTTGCATCATATTTTGATTTTTGAATATCATCGGTTTCAGATCGATAGGTTGTTTCCTCCGGATCACGGGTCAATCTTCCCGATGCAAGCGGGCTGTATGGAATTACACCGATTTTTTCTTCCCTGCACAATGGAAGCATTTCTCTCTCCTCTTCACGGTAAATGAGATTCAAGTGATTCTGCATGGATACAAACCGAGTCCATCCATTTTTCTCGGCAACATGCAATGCCTTCTGAAATTGCCAAGCATACATAGCGGATGCCCCAATGTATCTGGCCTTTCCTGCCTTCACTACATCGTGCAAGGCTTCCATCGTTTCCTCAATAGGCGTATTGTGATCCCAACGGTGAATTTGATACAGGTCTACATAATCAGTACCTAGCCGTTTCAGACTTTTATCGATCTCGCTCATGATGGCCTTGCGAGAAAGACCGGCGCCATTAGGTCCTTGATGCATACGTCCATGAACTTTCGTTGCGATTACAATTTCATCCCGGCTGGCATAATCCTTGAGCGCGCGTCCCAAAATTTCTTCGCTTGTTCCAAGAGAGTATACATTAGCCGTATCAAAAAAATTGATGCCAAGCTCAAGCGCTTTTTTAATAACCGGGCGACTACTCTCTTCATCAAGTACCCATTGATGAATCCAACGTTTCGCATCGCCAAACCCCATACAGCCGAGACAAAGCCGTGATACATCCAAACCGGTATTTCCAAGCTTCACAAATTCCATTGAATTGACCTCACTTTACAATAAAATGGTGTTTTAATGAGTGTAGTATGTTGTTTATAAGTAGTAGCCTACCATCTTCGTGTAACTCGAAGTCAATACATTTGAGTCAGTTTCTTTAAAATTTTTGTCAGCAGGACTTATATGTATACAATGGCTTGATGCAACCCAACGGCTTAATATGTTTGAACATACGGTGTGCTTTTATACAGATGGCGAGCCCCTCACTGTTCATAACAGATAAAGGCTCGCCATCTCACCAAGCTTTTCTTTTATTGTTGTATAAATATCTTGCCCTGATGTGAAGCCAATTTCACTTCATTCGATCTTTTGCTTCCTTTAAATATGAAATAAAGAGCTAAAATCATAAACAGCAATGCAGAAAAACATTAACCTTCTCTTATTCTTGATTTCAATGGCTTGTAGATACATCTTTCATAGCATTTGGATCATGTTTATATTTGAAGCTTACGGCAAAAACAATTGCAAGTACAAGTGTGTATGCCCCAAAAATCAACCAGATACTCTGCCAATCTTTCACACCATCCACTGTGAAATAATCTACAACCTTTCCACTTGCAATGGCGCCTACATATGCTCCGATTCCATCAACCATGGCTAAAAATAAGCCTTGCGCACTTGCGCGAATACGAGGATCGACTTCTTTCTCTACAAAAATGGCTCCAGAGACGTTAAAGAAATCAAATGCACAGCCGTACACAATCATGGATAACAGAAGGAAAGTGAATCCCACACCAGATGGGTTACCATATGCGAAAAATAAAAAACGTAATGTCCAAGCCACCATACTAATGAGCATAACCTTTTTAATTCCAAAGTTACGTAAAAAGAATGGGATGGCAAGGATAAAACACACCTCAGCAATCTGTGATACTGATAATAAAATAGATGGATACTGTACGACCAGGCTATCTTTAAATTCAGGATTCAGTCCAAAATCATGCAAAAACGGATTACCAAATGTATTGGTTATTTGCAAGGCAACACCTAGAAGTGTTGAGAAAAGAAAGAATATAACCATTCTTTTCTGTTTGAACAGTACAAACGCATCCAAGCCTAAAAGACTAATCCATGACTTTTCTCTCTTCTCGTTAGAGGTTGGGCAATCAGGCAGCGTAAGTGAGTATAGGGCTAGCAAGAGCGAGATACTCGCGGCTATATATAACTGAATGTTGCTTAACTCAAATCCGCTAAGACTAACTACCCACATGGCAATAATGAACCCGATTGTTCCAAAAACGCGAATTGGTGGGAAATCCTTTACTGTATCCAATCCCGCTTTCTCAAGCGCAACGTATGATATAACATTTGTCAAAGCACTTGTTGGCATGTAAACCAACGAATTGAAAAATATCACCCAAAACATAGTCATTGGATCTGAAATGTGTGCTGCTATAAATAAAGAAATCGCACCTAGAACATGGAATATTCCATATAATCTATTGGCTTTAATCCAACGATCCGCAATAATGCCTGCAAGACTAGGCATGATGATCGCGGCTAATCCTTTTGAGCTATAAACAATTCCAACTTGTGCGCCCGTAAAATGTAATGTATTGATCATATACGAGCCTAGCGTAACAAGCCATGATCCCCAAATGAAAAACTGAAAGAAATTCATTATTCTAAGCCGTGTTTTCATTGCCATTTTTCCTGTCCCCTTTTGAGCTTGAATATTCAAGTTGTTGTGTTACTACTCTTCCGTCGATTCTTCTATCGGACACACTTGGAAAGGCTTACATTTTGTTATTCATAGTGTAATAGGTAAAGTCATTAAAGTAAAGAACTAAATATATATTTTATAAAAAGTAATGAATTATTCATAATAAAATACTTATAATATACATATTCATTTTATTCTTTTTACATAAAATAATAAAAGTTTGTTTTTTTCCACACCAAATGACCCCTGTAGAAGCGGAAGTTATTTGGTTTAATTCGTTTAATCCAAGTGCTGGATTAGCACGCTACAACGTTTATCTTTTTATCATTAATTCATGCATAAAACTGGTACCGTGGTCTGGCAATTTGACCCTAAAGTTGTCAGCAACGGATGCTCCAATGTCTGCAAACGTTTTGCGAAGAGGCAGCTCTCGGCCTTCCGAAAACGCTTTGGAGTAGATGAGTAGCGGCACATATTCACGTGTATGATTGGTTCCGTGATGAACCGGGTCATTTCCATGGTCCGCAGTCAATATAAGCAAATCCTTCTCGGTAAGCTTTTCTAACAGTTCTGGCAACCGAGCATCAAATTCCTCCAGTGCATTGCCATACCCTTGCGGATCTCGGCGGTGACCAAAAAGGGCATCAAAGTCAACCAGGTTTAAAAAAGACAAGCCCGTAAAATCCTTTTGTGCAACTTGAATAAACTTGTCCATTCCATCCATGTTGGATACCGTTCGGATCGCCTCAGTAACGCCTTCCCCATCATAAATATCTGAAATTTTCCCTACAGCGATTACATCCAGATCAGCATCCTTTAATTCATTCATGACCGTCCGGGAAAAAGGTTTCAGTGCATAGTCATGCCGGTTAGCCGTTCGTTTAAACTGTCCCGGCTCTCCTACAAACGGCCTAGCTATGACTCGGCCAACCATATAATCATTGTTTTTAGTCATTTCACGCGCAATCTCACAAATACGATATAATTCATCCAATGGTACAATCTCTTCGTGAGCAGCAATTTGCAGAACGGAATCCGCTGATGTATACACAATCAAAGCCCCCGTTTTCATATGCTCCTCCCCAAGCTCATCTAATATTTCAGTGCCGCTGGCAGGTTTATTTCCGATGATTTTTCTCCCTGATTTTATTTCAAGTTCTTCAATCAAAGCGGCAGGGAAACCATTCGGGAACACTTGAAAGGGGACATCTATACGTAACCCCATGATCTCCCAATGCCCTGTCATCGTATCCTTCCCGTTAGAGGCTTCCTGCATTTTGGTCCAAAAAGCCGCTGGGTGATTAGCTTTCGGTATTCCTTGAATTTCTTTAATGTTGGACAATCCAAGTGCAGCCATGTTAGGCATATACAGTCCATTCATTTTTTCTGCGATATGCCCCAACGTATCAGCCCCCTCATCTCCAAAAGCCGCAGCATCCGGTGCTTCTCCAATACCGACTGAATCTAGGACAATTAAATGAATTCGTTGAAATCGTTTATTCATATATCAATCTCTCCTCTCAACACGCACCTTTGTTTTATCTGAAGCATTATTTTTTAGATTTCAAGCAGTAAAACGATACATAAAAGAGGACAGCTTCACTATCCAGTGAAGTTGCCCAATGAATTCATAGATTCTCATATTTTTAAAAAGTTATTTAATGAGAAAATTTGTATCCATCAAATACTTTTAAACCTTCTTCGTTGAGTACTTGTTCAACCAGTTCAGGTTTTTGAGGGCTTTTCTCAAACACTTCGTTGCAAGCAATCATGATGTTGCTCCCGGCGATTTCAGCTAACTGATCATGTGATACGCTGTATACTATTTTGCCCAGATTAGACCACACCATGGCGCCAGAACACATTACACAAGGTTCACAACTTGTATACAAAGTGTA
Organism: Paenibacillus sp. JJ1683; assembly: GCF_053006485.1. NCBI lineage: Bacteria > Bacillati > Bacillota > Bacilli > Caryophanales > Paenibacillaceae > Paenibacillus > Paenibacillus sp. JJ1683. Next base: position 711,441 of record NZ_CM129820.1, on the reverse strand, counting down.
TTCGCTCAAATCAAATACATTGTTTTCAGAACAAAATTTCCGGATTAAACCGATTTCTGCATGATGCGTTGGATCACAAAACGTATTAATTTTATTTTCCCCAACCATTACGACTTCTTCCCCTTTGACCAAAATTGCACCAAAGGGCTCATTTCCTTCATTTCGGGATTGTAGAGCAACCTCAATTGCCTTTTTCATAAAGAGTTCATCTTTGTTCTTCATTCTATATGCCTCCCTAATCTATGATTATTATCCATCTAAGGACGTTTCAAATGGTTAAGATGTCCTTTTTACTTTTTTTCAGTAATTTTGGTAATGATATTCCAATTAAGATAAGAACGATCCCTACATATTGCGGAACACCAATGTGCTCATTCAGGACAAAGACAGACATTAATAAGGCTGTTGGAAGCTCCATTGCACCTAATATTGATGCTATTCCTGATCCCACTAACGGAACACCTTTAGAGAAAAGCAGTGTGGAGAGGAAGGGACCGACAAAAGCTAAAACAAACCCGTATTGTACAGCCAGTTGTAATAAAAGCTTTCCGTCTGTTAAAAACGTTGGAGGTAAAATGATCGAACAAACGATGAGGCCTCCGGTAGTCATGAAAGCTGTCTTCATCATCGGATTTGCTTGAACGGCGACCCTACCACTAACGATCATAAAAATAGAATAAGATAATGCTGCAAGCAGACCATACAAAAAGCCAAGCCAATGAACGGCTGAAATTCCAGTTGAATAAATATTAGTTGCGCTTATCGTTCCGATAAGTAAAGGAATGATGGATAGTAACTTTCCTTTTTCAGGAATTCTTCTATTGAAAATTGCCTCTAGCAACACACCGATCCATGTAAACTGAAAAAGGAGTACAATTGCCAAAGAAGCTGAAATATATTGAAGTGAAAGATAATAAAACATTCCTGTAAGCCCCGTTGTAGCCCCTACGGTAACTAATAATATTATTTCCCTTTTACCTGGCGTTACAAACTTCTTCTGTTTTGTACTCTTCGTGCCTTTAGTAACCAGCACTCCGCCCCATAATAATATCGATCCTAAGAGGAGCTGTATTCCAACAACATCATTCACGATATAACCATCTTTATAGGCTAATTTCACAAAAGTCGATAATAAACCATAACAAATTGCACCTAATATGACATATATATACCCTTTCATAACCTCGCCTTTTTCTTCATCGGATTTTATATAATTACTAAACCTTCTCTACAATTCCCTTAACTAAAGCAATGAAATTCTCTCTTACCAAGGCAGCTACCTCAATTACTTCGTCATGACTTAGAGGCTGATCTAGAATTCCACAAGCCATGTTGGTTAAACAGGAGATTCCAAGAACCTTCATATTCGCGTGAACAGCTACGATGGCTTCTGGTACGGTTGACATTCCAACAGCATCTGCGCCTAATGTACGAATCATGCGAATTTCAGCTGGGGTTTCATAAGCTGGACCACTCCACCAGGAATATACGCCTTCGCGTAAAGTTGTATTTTGTGCTTTTGCAACTTCCGTAGCAATTTGTCGCAATTCAGCATTGTACACTTGAGAAAGATCAGGAAAACGAGTACCCAGATCGTTATTATTCGGTCCAATCAATGGATTCGTACCTACCAAATTGAGGTGATCCGTAATCAACATTAACTCACCCGGTTTAAAGTCTTTATTAACGGCGCCACAAGCATTGGTGATGAGCAAGTTTTCTACACCCAGGGCCTTCATCAAACGCACCGGAAAAGTCACTTCATCCAAAGAAAAGCCTTCATAGTAATGAAAACGTCCTTTCATTGCGACTACAGTTTTCCCCTTTAATTCGCCAATGACCAATTCGTTGGCATGACCTACCGCTTCAGATTTTGCAAAGTGAGGAATTTCGCTGTAAGGTATTGTGAAAGGGTTTTCAATTTCGTCAGCCAGTGTCCCTAATCCGGACCCCAAAATCATTCCGATCGTCGGACGATATGATGTTTTACTCATGATAAAGTCTCTGGTTTCCAAAATATCTTGCATTTTATGCATATTTAATTCCTCCTAAAATAGTTTGCTGTAAGCTATCTGTATCAATCACTTCAAATTGCTGCTCCAACAGCTTTCATTGATTAGTGTAATAGCTTAACTACCTTTTGTAAATAACTATTTATCATTTATATAAAAAGACTAACTAAATGTTAAATAATTCGTCATTATCTCCAGTTCTTTTTATACTAATTATCAAAAGTTAATTCATGTTTTCTTCATTAGCTCAACGTGTATCTAAAACATCCAAAATTGTACAGATTTAATAATCAGAGTAGATATATCATCAAAAAAGCCCGATAATAATTGTAACTATATATTTATGTCTGAAAACAACATCTTGTATTAAAGATCAAGGGGAAGTTATATGTTAAATAAATTTGAAGAGTTATCATCACCCAAAGCGAAAAACTTAAAACTGTTATATAGCTTAGTTCGTAAATTAGGTCCTGTAACCATTAACACGTTAGCTGAGCACACTGGTTTTAAGCATGTAACATGTGGGCGTTTACTTGACGAACTTGTTGCAGAAGATCTTATCTATGATAGTGGGATTGGAAAATCAAGTGGTGGACGTAAACCTCTGGCCTATGTGATCAAACCGGATGCTTACAACTTGATTGGGGTTGAGATTACAAGCTTATACACAACTGTCTTGCTGCTTGATTTAAAGCTAAATATTATAGGCGTCAAAAAATTAAAGATGACCACCGAATGTACTGGAGAGTACACATTAAATTATGTAGCAAAGTGCGTTGAGGATTTACTGGCTGAACATAACGTTCCTAGGGAGAAATTGTTGGGCATCGGCATTGGGGTTCTCGATTCGTTTGATCCGGCAATGGGAGTCATTTCACATCCCCAACTTTTTCCTGCAGGTGGATGGGATATAAATATAATTGAATATTTAAAACATAAAACCAACACTCCTGTATTTCTGGAGAATGGGACCAACTTGGCTGCGCTAGCTGAATATCGTATGAACTTTTGGAAAGAAACAGATAATTTAGTCTTTGTATCCAGTGATATTGGAATTCGATGCGGTACTATTTTTCAAGGCAGATTGGTTAGCAGAAAAAGAGATATGGATGATACCTTTGGGCACATCATCATTGATATTCATGGTCGACGTTGTTCTTGTGGCTCATATGGGTGTCTCCAAGCATACAGTAGTTTGCCTGCTATTCGTGACGAAATGGTTAGGCTCATGAAGCGTGGCAAGCCTTCAATGCTTACGACCGAAGTTAACGATTTCGAAGAGATCAATTTACACCACATTTTATATGCTTTAGAGCAAAACGATGCGCTCTGTTTAGAAGTTGTTGAGGATGCAGCTTATTATTTTGGTGTGGGTCTCAGTAATCTGATTTTTCTGTTACGTCCTGAGATCGTGATTTTCGGAGGAACTTTAGTACCAAAACCGCGTTTTTTTGAGGTAGCAGCTAAAACAGCACAAGATCGACTAAAATTTTATCCTGATAGTCATGTTCAAATCATTAAGTCCACTGAAGCCTACAATATTGTGGCTCAAGGAGCTGGTTGTATGGTGTTGGATTATTTCACTGAAGAGGTACCTGTTTAGCATTTAGTCATCGATTCAAGTTCTTATCCACGCCTGAGATGAGAACTTGAATCATTCAAAACAAAAAAAGACGAGCCAAGCGACTCATCTTTTTGAAGTGACTATTTATTTACGTACGACGGCACAGCCTTTATTCTTCAGTAGATGTTCAGTTGAGATTCGAACGATTCCAGCTCCAAGATCGGTAGCTTACGCTTCAGAGCTTTCTGAATAAGTACAGATTAATTCCCTGCCCGTTAGTTCAATGGATTCATATACAACTAAAATCCAAACTCTGTTACTCTTTCAAGCCACTCACGAATAAGTGACTCAAATAATAGAGCCTGTTCAATTTGAAGATTATGGCCTGCTCGATCTAGAACGGCAAAGGTTGCTCTAGGATAATTGTCTAAAATTTTAAAAGCGTCTATGTAACCAACGACTGCATCTTGTCGTCCAAGAGTAAATACTGTTGGTTTATCGAATACTAATTCATCTATATTGGTGGAAAATCCATAGTTTCTTTGAATCTTGCTAAGAAAATCGTAGTCAGCGATCTTACAACCTGCAACGATCTCTTCTGAATACCTCTTCCAATTATATTCATCGAGAACGACTTGATTTGCGCTAAAATCACTTATTTGCTCTTCACTTAAGGTGCCCATAAACTCGCGATCACGATGAACAACAAAATGCTCGGGAAGTATTCTTCTTTTGTGTTCAGGAACAATTAATGGACAAATCAGTGCAGCTCCACCAATACGATCTTTATGTCTATTAATTATTCCTCTTGTAATATAACCACCGTATGATTCGCCTGCTATGAGATAATCTTGGTTTGGGACAAGAGTTTCAATAAAATTTATAACTGCTTCTAGCATATCATTTGAATTACATATTTGATCGTAATCCATTGTTTGTCCCATTCCAGGCAAATCAAGATAGATACGACGCCAACCGGGGATATCTTCAAATATCGGTTCCATACACCCACTCATTAACCGATGGTCTGGTGTAAAACCATGGATCATTATAATCGGTTTGCCTGTACCAATTTCCTCGTAATATATATTGGCATTCTTGACTTTACAATATGGCATACAGACTCCTCCAATTGATATATTTATAATGTGCTTATACTAAAGAAAAATCTACATTGCTTTATCTAGCACACCAGATCTCCGTTTCGTTTTGATTATATACTCATACATAATATATGTAAAGAACACTTGTTCGCCATAATTGTTTCTGGGGTTAAACTAAATTGCTGTTTTATTATTCATCACCATATAAAGTAGGAAGACCTTGATTCATCAGTGCTTCTGACGAATCAAGGTCCCTACTTTGTCTCAACTATAATGGTTACTCACAATGTGCGGTGTCATAATTAGTGAGAAAATTATCGCTATCCAACTCATGTAAGCCATAAAAATCATAATTAATGAGAATATCCTCATTACTGTAATGCATAAGTATACATCCACCTTGTATAGGTTTCATATTATCTTTATTAGCTCAAAGACATCAAAAAAAGCTTGCCAGCGACAAGCTTTTTCAATGTTTAATTTCAACTTAAAATAGCGACTTTCAGCGGGACAATGTTATCGTGGTTTTAGAATTGCTTTCTTGTAAAAAATATGAATTTAGAAGAATCACTTCGGGCGGGGCTTTGCCATGACAGAGCTGCGCGAACCCAACATATAGAACATTCAAAGCAGATACAACGCCATTCCAGCCGCGACGTTGCTGCTGTTTATTTACATTTAACATTGTTACATCACTTCTACTTGGCAATTTATACATCGTTATTTTCTAAAAAATGTTACAAACGCCCTAGCTGCAATAGATGATGCTGTATTGCATTTTAACTAGTAAAAACCACTCTGTAGCATTAAATGCATCGAAACCGGGATGAAGGATTTTATTCAAATCCGGGTGCCTGACGCAAGGTGATTTCAGTACGTTTCATCCGTTCCACTACACCACGAAGTCCTTCTATAAACTGCTCCTTAACTCTTCGGCTGCTGCGGTGTGTACTGCGGCGAATCCGGGACCCGTATCCGAATGGGTGGAAAACTTCCAAGCTCAGACACTGCCTTGCCTTACCACTCTCTGTTTTTTCTCCCATGATTGAGCTGCGAAAGTTAAGTTAGTCATAAGTCCATCTCCATTTCTTTATAATCGGTTCTAAACGCCGATTTTAATTCCGTGGAACAATAAAAAAAACGGCCGCTGTTCGCATCGTTTGCGACAAGGCCGTTTTTTGTTTTTCGTACGCTAGCTTCAACTTGCTATTCTTGCCAAACACTCATAGGGTCCCATGGCTTGATCTGATCGCCATATTTTCCGGCCAAAAAAGCTTTCATGTCTTCCAGCTTAGCAGGCACCTCGTTCCAAATTGGAAGGGGTGGTAACCCTCGTTTGCTTTTCAATAGGATATCCACTGTAACATACAACCGTTCTGGCTGAATCCAATGAAGGAAGCGGGAAATATCAATTTGCTTGGTCAGGGACAAGGTATCAATTTCGTCATTGTAATGCTTGTTAAACTCGCTAATCAGGTTCAGGAGGTAGTCTCTTTGCTCCTTCACGAAGTCCAGGCCGCAGATGGCGCCATGTCCTGGAACAACGATTTCGGGTTTAATTTCATCAATAATGCGATCAAGCACTTTAACCCAATTGAGGGTTCCCTCTTCGCTGTATGCCGTACAACCGTTAAACACGACATCGCCGGCGAACAGCACCTTTTCTTTTGGCATCCACAGCAGCAAGTCACTGTCAGAGTGGGCCGGAGCTACGTTGTAAATCATAATTTCCATATCGCCAAGACGGATGTTGATATCGTCCTTTATCTCAATATTCGGGAGCACCCATTCTACGCCTTCCAGGTCGAATCCTTCAAATTCCGCTGCAAAAAACCGTTCGCCCGAAGTCGATTCCGGAGAATTCTTTCCTCTTCTGATGACGCTATCCATCCAGGCGATATTTTCGGTGAGACGCTCTCTGGACGCTTCCTTGTGCATAATAATGCAAGCATCTTCAAACACTTTGTTTCCCCAGGCATGGTCACTGTTATAGTGCGAATTCACCACATATGCGGGAGAGCCGCCGTTGCTTACTTCCTTAAAAGCCTCCCGCATTTCCCGCGCATGGAACAAATCGAAGAACGTGTCATACACCAGCCCTCCGCCCTTGTTGATGAACCCGGCATTGGCCCAACTGATGCCGCGATACGGCGAAATACCGGCAAAGACGCCATTTGCGACTTCAAAAAATTTAACGCGAGGTTTTTGGATAATACGTCCATACTTCATGGAAATTCTCCTTTGCGTATATGTTTTTGGGGTAAAGCACACTGATTATGTCTTTAATATAGAGAATCGAAAACATAAATGCAAGCAAGCACTTGCATGCATTTATGTTATGCAATATGATAGTAACAGAACAACATCAAACAACATGGATGGTGGCGCTGCAACATGAAGCTAGTAACCTTTCAAACCAAGACATCTCAGGAACCTTTATTTGGGCTTGTAATTAACGAGAAATTTGTCGTGTCTTTTGCCGCAATCATGAAAAAGCAGGGAACATTCGTTGACAGTCTTGAAAGTATGGACAGCTATCTTCATTATTTGCCGGCAAGTTATGATGCCGCTAAGGAATTGATGCAATATGCTGTCGAACTGTCGCATCAATTCAATGAAAATGAAGTCTGCCCGATTGCAGCGGTAAAATTGCTGCCGCCGGTTCCACATCCGGCTGCGCTTATCGATTTCGGGCTGACGCCAAGACATCTGAGAAATGCTGGCGTAAATCTGCTGCAAAGAGAATACACAGGACCGGAAAGAGAAGAACTTAAACGAAAAATTGCTGAAAAATTCCAGCGAGATCCGAATAAAGTAATTTTCAGTTATTACAAGTGTAACCATAACGCATTAATTGGCGATGGGGATACGATACATTGGCCTTCGTACTCTTCCTACCTGGATATCGAGCCGGAGCTGGCCTTTGTTACAGGGAAGGGGAACTGCATTGCAGGTTATGTTATTTTTAACGACAGTACTGTTCGCGATGTGCAGTGGCCTGATTTCCTGGCGCTGACTGGACCGACGCGCTGCAAAGATTTTGATCGCAGCAAAGGAATAGGACCATTTCTGGCTACGCCGGATGAAATCGGCAACCCGCTGGCACTGGATGTGGATGTACGGATCGGGGAGAGACTGCACTGGAAGGGAAGCACATCCGAGTATTCTGTACACCCTGCAAAAGTGATGGAGGAGATTCTCAAAGTTTTCACGCCGCTCCCGGGCACGATTATAGGAATGGGGACGATACCGGATTGCTGCGCAATCGAGACCGAACAATGGCTGTTGCCCTCTGACCGAATCCAGATTACATTTGATAAATTAGGCTCGCTCACGCAATTGGTGCCTGATCATGTCAAGATTACTGAACCAAGCCGCTGGGAAAAAAGAAGCGATTTGCCTTAAATAAACGTTTATGAAAATGATGAACCCCGACCCTGCTGCATATACAAAATCTTGTAGTAGAATAGGTTTAACATATGTAAAAGGAGAAATGCAATGCAAACTTCAGACAGAATCATTGAAGCCGCGACACGGCTCATCAAAAAGAAGGGCTATCGGGGAGTAAGCACCAAAGCCATTGCAACGGAAGCTAAGGTCAATGAATCTACGATTTTCCGGCAATTTGGAAGCAAGCAAGGCATATTGGAAGCCATCATTGAAAGACATTCGGATATCCCGCAATTTGAGAAGCTGTTAAAAGAGGATGCGACCGATAATCCGGAAGTAGATCTGCTGAATGTAAGTCAGCAGTACCGCTTGTTTTTCCATAGAAATGCGGACATCATTTTGATTGGCATCCGTGACAAAGGAATGCTTCCCGAATTGGACAGAGTGCTGGCCGATCCGCCGGTGAAGCTGCACTCCTTGCTGGTTGAATATTTTGAACGCCTGCAGAAGAAAAAAGTTATAGCCAGACAGGATGAGCGTCTTGCCGCCATGACTTTCCTCTCGATGTGCTACGGATTTCAGATGAGCGAGCTGATTCACCGGCAATATCAGTCCCAACTCGTCACCGAGGAAGAGTTCTACAAGCACAGTGTCTCATTGTTTGTTAAAGGAATCTTGTCTCAGTCATAAGCTTTATTGATTTATTTAATGATAAATCTAACTTCTCCTCTCAAAACATCACCAATTATTAATCATCACCATATAAAGTAGAAAAGCCTTGATCCATCGGTACTTCTGATGAATCAAGGCCCCCACTTTGTCTCAAACATATATTCAAAAAAGTCTCATTTATTAATTACATTTGTCTCAACTATAATGGTTACTCACAATGTTCTCCTACACCTAAATTTATTAAATCTTGTAAGCCTTCATCGCTTTTCTTAGCTCTTTGAACGAAGGTCGTTTGCCATACATTAAGACACCCGTACGGTAGATCTTGGCGGCCAGCCAGCCAAATAATAGGATAGAAGCAACTAGAATGGCTAGTGACAGCCAAATTTCCAGCAGACTCGCCCGTTCCAGTCCGATGCGTAGCAGCATGACGGTCGGAGAAAAGAACGGAATGTATCCGGCCACCTTAATGAAAATCGTATCAGGTGCGGCAATATTGAAGATCCCGATGTAAAAGGCTGCGAGTGACAGCACGGTAATCGGCATGATTGCCTGCCCCAACTCTTCGGTACGGCTAACAATGGAGCCCACCGCGGCGAACAATACCGCGTACAGAAAGTAGCCGAGAATGTAAAATATGAGACCATAGCCGAGCACCGCAATATTCAGTTGAGACAAATCCAGCCCGGCCGAGCTAAGAATGACATTATTATGCGGCAGCATAAGATTGGCACACACAACGGCTGCAAAAACAACAATTTGCAGCAGACCTACCAGGAAGATACCAATAATCTTCCCAAACATTTGGGTCAACGGCGACACGCTTGTGATGAGAATCTCCATGATCCGTGAGCTTTTTTCCGATGTTACCTCTGCGGCGATCATATTCCCCGTCATCATGGAAGAGGTGAAGAATAAAATCATCAATACATAGACCAAACCATAGTTAATCATGGAGGTCGCTTTTTCCTCTTTCCCCGCAGCTCCCCCTGCCTCAGACGGACTGTCTACTTCCCTCCTATCCACCAATACAGGTGTACTAATTTCACGGATTTGGTCGCTGGTCAGCGACTTGTCGCCCATAATAGCCTTGACCTTTGCTTCCTGAAGTCCCGTTTGCACCAATGTAATGACAGCCGGAGATGGCTCTTTTTCTACAGAGACGTATTCCACTTTAGGAAACGTGTCTCCCTTGGCGGCAGGCTCCGTGAACTGCACGTAACCTTGCAGCTTTCCGTTGTTCAAGGCTTGCTGCATTGCCGGCGCTTGTACGCTGTCATAACGTACCCAGATGGCTGCCGGATTGGACTGCTCCTTAGTAAATCGCTCCAGCTGATTTGCCACTTCTGTCTGGTTCCCGGCAATCAGACCCAAGCGTTGATGTGCGGCTGCAGTTGTGCCGGAACCTCCGGCCCCTTCTCCTTTAAACAAAGAAATCAAATACGGCAGATTCATGCCCAGCGTAATGAGCAAGGCCAATACCAGTGTCGTAATGATAAAGGATTTGGTCCTCGCCTTCTGACGAAACGTAAACCCGATCACCGTACCCAGTCTATTCATGGGAATCTCCCACCTCTCTTATAAAAATTTCGTTGAGCGTAGGTTCCTTGATCTCAAAATGCTCCACATCCGTTTGTCCCAACGCTGTTTGCAAAATTAACTTCGCCGCATCCGGCTGCTCAATATGCAGCATCCAGCCACGATCCATATTCTCTACACGGCGTACGCCCGGCAGCTGTTCCAGTCCGTTCACTTCACCTGTAGTGATGAGGCGAACTTTTTCACGTGGGTAACGGCCCTTAATCTCTTGCACACTTCCCTGCACTACGGTATTCGAGCGGTGCAAAATCGTAATATGTCGGCACAGTTCCTCTACATGCTCCATACGGTGGGTTGAAAATAAAATCGCAGCACCCTCATCCCGCAGTTCCTTCACCGTATCCTTGAGCAATTCGACGTTCACCGGGTCCAGCCCACTGAAGGCCTCATCCAAAATGAGCAGCTTCGGGCGATGCACGACCGCGGCAATAAAGCCCATTTTTTGCTGATTTCCCTTGGATAGCTCCTCAATCCGCTTGTCGTAATATTCCGGCACTCCAAAGCGCTCTAGCCAGTAGCGTAGACTTTTGTCTGCCTCCTTGGCCGACATTCCCCGCAGCCTGCCCAAGTAATTAATCTGCTCGCTCACCTTCACCTTGGGGTACAGTCCACGCTCCTCGGGCAAATAGCCCATTGTCCGCTGAAGCTCCTTGCTGTAGGGCTTGCCTTCATATTGAATGCTTCCCCCGTCAGGGTAAATCAGGCCGAGCACCATGCGCATCGTTGTCGTTTTGCCTGCTCCATTGCCTCCCAGCAGTCCGTAAATCTCGCCACCGTTCACATTCAGGGATATTCCGTTTACCGCCGTATGATTCCCATATTGCTTCACGACCTTTTCCAATTGCAGCATGCTCATGATTGCTTTACCCCTTCCTTCTTCATGAATGTCTCTGTATCCGCCGATAGTTGTCCCGCAGACCAATGTACTAAAATATCATCCAGCTCCAGACGGCGCACACGGATGGGGCGAATACCCGCTTGTTCCAATATGGCACTGGTCTCTCCAGCTGCCAGCGTTATAATTCGCTGTAAATTCCCATCACTCTCCGTCTCTACAACTCCCGGAAGCTCCGATGCCTCCTCTGGTGTACCTTCAAACCACATTTCTTTGCCATTTTCGAGCAGATGGTCTTTTTCCAGCTTGCCAAGCAGCCTGCCATCGTGCATCAAGACAATATAATCCGCCAAACGCTTGATCTCGTCCATGATATGGGTAGCAATAATGATCGTCGTTTTACCGTTCTTCATACAATCCCGCAGTTCCTCCAGCATGATCTTCCAGGCAAAAGGGTCTAGACCCGATGAAGGCTCATCCAGTAGCAACACACGGGGGTGCGGCGCCAAGGCAGCAGCCAGTTCGAATTTCCGGCGCTGTCCCTTGGACATACTCGATAATTTCGTATGTGCTGGAACCTGAAAGCGGTCCATTAGACGCTGAAAACGTGTTTCATCCCAGCCGGGATACCACAATGCTCTAAAAGCCGCTGCTGCTTCTGCAGTTAGTCGATCCTCCTCGCGAACCGGCTGCTCCGGTATATACCCAACCCATTGTCGTGTATCTGCCGGCATGCCGTCGGGGTATGCTTGACCGAACCAACGAATCTCACCGGAATCCGGATGAACAAGCTGAGTCAGCAAATGAATCAATGTGCTTTTCCCTGATCCGTTATGTCCAGCCAAAGCGACCACATATCCTGGTTCAACCGTTAAATTAATCGGTCCAATTTTCCGGTCACCCCGGGTTTTATAGACCTGGCTCATCTCAATAATTGGTGCTTTCATCTGTATTTCCGTAGGAACTCCCACATGATTATTCACGGCTGTCACTCCCTCACCTGGACTTCATACCTTCTTTTCACCATTTCTGCAAAAAGCTCCAATAACTCCCGCTCTTTCATCTGTACAGCGATGCCTGTGGCAATCGCCGTTTCCAATGCCTCAGTCACCGCTTTAAGACGGTAACCTGAGCGCATATCATCCTCGACCAGAGCGACGAAGGTGCCCGTTCCTTGCCGGGTACGAAGCAAGCCTTCGTTCTCCAAATCCTGATAGACTCGCCGGACGGTGATTACACTGCAACGGAGCGTCCCCGCAAACTCACGAATGGAGGGAAGCAGCGTTCCCGCTGCAATCTGTCCGGTTACAATGAGTGAACGAAGCTGCTTTTCAATCTGCGCATACAGCGGTTCCGCGCTATTCTCATCAATTTGCACTGGAATATTCACCTGCTTTCCCCCCCTTTTTTTGTTATTTTTGTACACATACTACTAAGTTAAGTTCCGTTTCATGAGCTTACGCTGTGTCACCCGATAGGACACTGACATAGCCAGAACTCCTGCTAACAATGCTCCCCACATCACCGGGGACAACAGCAACCATTCCTTACTATAAGAAGCCGTTATCGATACCAGGTTGGCCCCACATACTCGAGCTATAATCGTAACCATCCCGCACATTAGCATGATCACAATAGATAGCCAGAAGTACTCTTTTCCTCTTTTCAAAAATTCCAAGTGAATATAAATGGCTTGAATGAGCATTCCGTAGCCTATCCAGGTCAGAGCAAACGATACAAAGAATCCTGTGCTGGCATATATCCGAAGCGTACCTGACAATGTAAACAAAAGAGCAAAAAATATCACACTATTCGCAACAAACGCCAACACCGCCTGTTGAATTCGACTCATAATTACCGCTTTCATCGGTATAGGCAAGGTGCGGAAAAAGGCTAGCATGTGCGTATAAGAATCTTCCTGTAAATATTTGAACGCTCGACGGTTATAAATGAACCCTAAAAACGGAATCAACGTCAGCATGATGAAATCAGCTACTGGACTCAAGGCTGCATGCTCACCCCATTGCACACTTACCGCAAAACTCATGGTAAATCCCAAATACGCAATAAACAGCAACGTCCATAGTCCTGCATATGGATTCTTGCGAAAATCCTGACGGGTAATCATCCATGCCTGCTTCATGATTGTCATTTTCTTATCCTGATCCCTTCTGCACTGCTTGTGTAATAACAACTTCGTTCGCTCTTCATTTCAAAGGTGTTACCACCGTATTCAGTGTTATTACTGTATATATCTTTATACACAGTATATAAACCAAGATTTACCGTTGTCAACTACCTGAACAATATTGTGCGTACAATCACAATAGCTCGTTTGGACCTATGCTACTCTGTAAATGAAAAACGTTCTCAATTGAGGGGATGAACAAATGGATAAAATACTGCATTGGGATGAGTCCATATTTAACCTTGTTAATCGTTATCCTGAAGTGAAGGACATTATGGTAGAACTGGGTTTTCACGATATTGCCAAGCCCGGCATGCTCCAAACCGCAGGACGTTTTATGACACTGTCCAAGGGAATTGCGTTGAAGAAAATAAGTATGGAAACTGTGCAGCAGACATTTATGCAACATGGTTTTACCATTCAAAAATAAAGGGGTTAACGATCATGAGCGAGCTAATTAACAACCGTGAACATACAGCACAGGAATTAACGGAGCGTCAGCGAACATTGAAGGAAATTATTAAAGAACTACATGCCGGGAAAAGCGTGGAGGAAGTTAAAGCGCGTTTTACAGAGGCTGTTGGTGGGGTAAGCGTGGCGGAAATTTCAGCGATGGAGCATGCCTTGATGACCGAAGAGGGAATTCCGGTGTCGGAAGTCCAACGTCTCTGTTCCGTTCATACATCGATATTCAAGGGCTCTATTGAGGATATTCATCGTCCTTCGGGACCGGAGGAACAACCAGGACATCCTGTTCACACCTTCAAGCTGGAAAATCGTGAGATCGAACGTCTGGTCAACTTTAAGCTGGCCCTCCATGCAGAGCAGTTTCAAAAGGACGACAGCCCCAAGGTTATTTACAAGCTGCTTGAAGATTTAAGTCTGCTGATGGATGTCGACAAACACTATAGCCGCAAAGAAAATCTAGTATTTCCTTATCTAGAACGCTATGGAATCTTTGGTCCAACCAAAGTGATGTGGGGGGTGGACGACGGCATTCGCGCCGCAATCAAGGATGCGAAGAAGCTGCTTTCCGAATATAACGGAGATCGTGATCAGATTGGGAAGGCGCTTGCTCATATCATGAGTGAAGTGAATGAAATGATATTCAAGGAAGAGAATATTTTGCTGCCGATGGCACTCAGTAAGCTGACCGAGGATGAATGGCTGAAAATAGCCCGGGAAAGCGAGGAAATCGGGTTCTGCCTGACCGCTCCTGAGCGTGAATGGATACCTGAACGGGCAGAGGAACCTGTAGAAGCCCTTGAGCAAACAGAAGACACTTCCACTTCTGGTACTCCGCAAGGGTTCATACGATTCGAGACAGGGATTGTATCCGTACAACAATTGGAGCTACTGTTGAATCACCTGCCTGTGGATCTGACCTTTATCGATGAAAATGATGTTGTTCGCTATTTCTCTCACGGTAAAGAACGTATCTTTGCCCGTACTAAGGCCGTCATTGGTCGTACCGTGCAAAATTGCCATCCGCCGCAAAGCGTGCATGTCGTTGAGAAACTGCTGGAAGATTTTAAGGCCGGACGCAAGGATGTTGAAGATTTTTGGATTCCAATCAAGGACAAATTTGTCTACATCCGTTATTTTGCCGTTCGTGATTCCGAAGGACGCTATTTGGGAACACTGGAATTCACGCAAAATATCGCGCCTATTCGCGCCTTGGAAGGACAAAAGCGTATTCTATCAGAATAGCAGCCAGCCATAAGCCACCATGTTCAGGTTTTTGCCGCCCATATTAATAATATGCTGTTCAACTACAGGCTTGGCCCCTAGCTTTTCGTAAAAAGTACACGCTGGATTATCTGCCAGCACCCACACCATGACAGAGTGAATATCCATACTATTAAAGTGTTGAAGCAACCGCAGAAATAGTCTCTTGCCGAGCCCTAAACTATGGTATTCACTCAAAACATAAAGAGCCGTTATCTCTCCCCCGTACGGGGGATATTCCCCTGACTTTTCTGGACCTCCACTCACAAATCCGATCATTTCCCCCTTCTCATTTTCAGCCACATATACGAGATGACCGTCTTCAGTAGATAGATTCGCATTCCACAATTCTGTTCTTTGCTCATAGGAGAGCCGTTCCAGAACCTCGGCAGGCATGATATCTTTGTATGTCGTTCTCCAGCAGTCTACGTGCACCTTGGCGATGTCTTCGGCATCTGATATCATCGCTTCCCTAATCATCATGTGGGTTCCACTCCTAGTTTCCAATATTATGCCTCCTATTATACCGACGATCCGAATCGCGATCTATGATCTATAACAAGTAGCTCATTGTTTGGTGAAGCGGATATGCCATCCTAAAAAAACTTACCAAGAGAGTCTTATGCACACAACCCGCACATTGGACTCCCTATGGCACAATACTCTTTTATGAGGTCAAAATATAAGGACCGTTCTTTGTAATCGCAATGGTGTGCTCATATTGAGCGCCCCAACTGCCGTCTGCTGTGCTGATGGTCCAACCATCATCCCCCCAGAGCACCGCGCCTTCGGGTCCGAGGGTAAATACCGGCTCAATGGTAATCACCATCCCTTCGCGCAGTGGCAATCCCGTTCTAGCACGACCGTAGTGGAGAACGTCCGGCGGTTCATGTATTTGGCGGCCAATCCCATGCCCGATCAGAGATTTGACGTTACCGTACCGTCGCCAGCCTGCCGCTTTTTCGACCGCATGCCCAATATCCCCTAATGTCCGGCCGGGGCGGGCAACCTCGATGCCGCGCATCAGCGCCTTATGGGTCTGCCGCAACAGCCTTGCTACCGGACGACTGATGTCACCCACTGCGTAGGTCCATCCCCGGTCAGCAAGCCATCCGTCCTTGTTAACCACCATGTCGATGGTTACAATATCCCCATCATGAAGCACCCGCTCCGAGGGAAAGCCGTGACATACCACCTCATTGACCGAAGCGCAGGTCGCATAAGGGAACCCCTTGTAGCCCTTTTGTTCAGGCGTAGCTCCACGCTTGCATAGAAATTGCTCCACCCAAGCATCGATTTCAAGCGTTGTGATTCCCGGAAGAATACGACTTTCCAGCGCACGATGGCAATCTGCCAAAATACGCCCGGCCTCCCTGATGTAGCCGATTTCCTCCGGTGTTCGTATCGCTATTTCTATTGGAATCCGCCTCCTTTGAGCATACAAATTCACTAAACCTATCCCATTGTATGCAGGACGGACACAAAAAAACCGTCTCCTCTAGGGAAAGACGGTTTATAAAAGTCGTGTTTCTAGTTGTTCGGGTAAGCGAACCCTTTAAGATACTGAAGAATTGATGCGGCCGAGTTCGTTTTCCACCACCATGGTCAACTCTTCCTCATACCCTCCTGTTATCCGGTATTTTCGCACATATTCCTTTACAAATTTTTTGGGATCCTTAGGCCGGAAAATTCGAGTCATTTCCCGCAGACTTTCCTTAACTTCATTGTGACCTTTCGTTGCCATGTAACTCCCTCCCAAAACGTTGAAAATAAGTGCTCCGTTGAAGAGAATGCCGAAAAGTATTGATGTCCTTATGCAGTGAAGTAGTATGTCTAGTGCAGCTTAGGTCGGGAATGCCTTACGCGAGGCATGTACCTGACACTATTATTAACCGATTTTCTATTGGCTGAATCACTACCCCATTATACCATATTCAGATACAGCTTTCAGCTTTCCAGTAAATTTACATTGATTTTACCTATCTTTTACGCTTCATAGCATTTGGAGTTCTCAATTAGCTGCTGCATAGAGGTATACCTTATTTATCGGCTTTTGGAGCGTATGTGTTTGGGGTAAAATAAATAAACATAAAAAGGGGGGAAAGGGATGAGCCGTTATGCTCCACTGTTCACTGCACCTGTTGCCCGTCTGTCTGCGCTGAACCTCGGAACTTGTGAAGAGGAAGGCATCGATGCCTCCCTACTTGATCAGGCAGATCATGAAATCCGAGCTAAATTTCCGAAAATGCACAGCTTTCTCCTGCTTCGCCACGGCAAGCTGATCTGGGAGCGCTATTACAACGGTCATGAAGCAAGCGCTCTGAACGATTTGCGTTCCGCGACCAAAAGCTTCACTTCCACGCTCGTCGGCATGGCTATGGCACGTGGGGATATGCCCGGACCAGATACGGCTGTGCATAAGCTGTTGCCTGAGTATTTGTCCCGGCGGAAGGAAACACTGCTAGAGCGGATTACGATTTGTCATTTGTTGACTATGACGTCAGGCTTGTATTGGCAGACGGGCAAAAAGCTCGGCGAAGCCTTTATCCACCGTTTTCATCGCAGCAAGAGCTGGCCGTCCTTTGCCCTTCGCTTACCTGTACAGGAGGATCAAATCGGGGTATTCCAATATCGCAGTGTTGATTCACATCTGCTGTCCGTGCTCCTGACCCGTTGCTGTGGCATGGACGCCTATACGTACGCTCTCCAGCATTTATTCGAACCGTTAGGTTTCGGGAGAAGTGGTTGGGCACAAGATCCAGAGGGTTACACCATGGGCCATATCGGACTGTATCTGACGTCGCGAGACATGGCTAAATTCGGCGATTGCTGCCTTCATCAAGGCATCTGGAATGGAAGAGAATTGATTCCAGCCGATTGGCTGCATCAGGCGACGCAGCGACAGATTGAAGGCTATCCAGAATTCGGAGATTACGGATTCCAATGGTGGACTGGACGACTCCACGGCATTGACTATGCGTGTGCACACGGACATGGAGGACAGCAAATATATCTGATACCGGAAGCGAATGCAGTCGTGGTATTTACAGCAGACAGCAAGGTGAGCCGTTGGAAAAACCCACGAACACTGCTAGAGCGTTTCGTCTTGCCAGCCGTATCCTCCCTCAACTTGGAACGTTCCTAAAATGAGCTACATGTGCTTATTGAATATAGGGGGCTAAACAATCATGAAAGTCTCAGCACCGAAAATTCTAATTTTATACGCCAGCTACGGGGAAGGCCATGTGCAGGCCGCTCGGGCAATCATGGATAGTCTGCGAAGACTCGGACACTGCGAGGTACAACTACTCGACCTGATGGCTGAATCTCATCCATGGTTGAATGGGCTGACCAAATTTGTATATATGCAAAGTTTCAAAACCATTCCACAACTTTACGGCTGGGTCTATAACATCACGCGCGGTATGCAGGCTAAATCAGCCTTTGGCCATGTGTTGCATTCATTCGGAATGCGTCAACTTGCTCTCACACTGAAAAAGGAGTTGCCGGACCTCGTGATCCATACGTTCCCGCAGCTCGCTCTCCCGGCGTTACGCCGCAAAATGGGAATGAATTTGCCTATTGTCAACGTGGTTACAGACTTTGACCTGCATGGGCGCTGGTTGCATCCCGATATTGACCGCTACTATGTAGCCACTGAAGATCTGCAGCAGGAGGCCGCACAGCGGGGAATACCTATCGAACGTATTACCGCGACTGGAATTCCGATTCACGCTTCTTTTTATAGCCTATCTGTCAACGAACCCCCTGATCAGCAACAGGTAATCCCACCGTTACAGGCTGAGACGACTACGCTGCTCATTATGGCAGGTGCGTATGGTGTGTTATCCGGCATACTGGATATCTGTCATCATTTAAGCCAGCTGCCGCAGCTTCGACTGCTGATCGTCTGCGGACGCAATCAGCAGCTGAAAGCAGAATTGGATGCGCTGTATGCAGACCACCCCGACATCTACACCTACGGATTTGTGGACTACGTTCCAGCACTTATGCGAGCAAGCAGTCTGGTGATTACAAAGCCCGGCGGTATCACACTCTCGGAAAGCATCGCATCGGGTTTGCCTATCCTGGTGTTCAAACCCGTACCCGGTCAGGAACTAAATAATGCTCTGTATCTGCAGCAAAAAGGAGCTGCCCGCATTGCTCGCACAACGGAGGAACTGATTCAACATTGTCTGGATCTGATCTCCACTCCCTCTCTTGCTAAGGAAATGAAGCAGGCGATTGAGTTACTTCGCAAACCTCATCCCGCAGACCAGATTGCCGAGGATATTTTACAGCAGCTTGTGGATAAAAGAACCTCCGTCCGGACAAATTAACGAAGAATAAGCCAGACGGAGGGGATACCAATGGAACACAAAGGAAAGGATTTACTCCCACTAACGGGTGAAAAGGTAGAAGTGGATGGTATTTATGTGGATGAGGATGGACATGAGCAGCATTTGCACAGAGGCCAGCACTTTCCCGCTGATGTTGTTTTGGGTACTTCTGAGTGGAAAATGACCGAATATGCCTTTGAGAACCATCACGAAGGACGTACCGATGAACGACTTATCCCCAAAGAGGATGACAAGAATAAAATGGGTAAAATCACACACCCGCGCCGTCATTTAAAAACTGGTGACCGATAATTACGGAAGTATATCCACAATTACTACCAATATGTTGATAGTTTGTGGACAAACTGTGCGCAAACTATGAATTATTGTAATATTGTCTACAGTTTGTGCACAAGTTGTGTATAAACCACGTTGTTTTTGTGGATAAACACTATTATGCGGTGGATAAAGTGCGTACAACATGTGCAAAACATGTGTATAACCGTTTAAAAGGCTGAACGAATCTTTTTCGTTCAGCCTTTTTCGTATTTTTATACACATTCTCTAATTCGCAAATAGCACATGGAGAAGTGTAAAATGGAAATGGGGACGAACAGAGTCACAAGAGAAATTACCGAAATGTAAAAAGGCGGTGTCATCATGGACGTGATGAAAGCGGAACAGGAATGCAGGAACGTGAATATAGAAGCATCTAGCGAAACTCGTTGACCAAAATTTGGAGTAGAGGTGATCCGAATGGCATCTATTAAAATCCTTTCTCTTAATGTCGGCATGCCCAAGCAGATCCGGTTTAATCAGAAGGATGTTTCTACGGGGATATTCAAGTCGGCCACAGATGAATATCTGTATTTATCTTATCTAAACTTCGAAGGGGATGGGCAGGGCGATCTAGTTCATCACGGAGGGCACGAGAAAGCTGTATGCGTCTATCCCTACGAGCACTACCCGTTCTGGGAAAATGAATTGCGGAGTCCGCTCGATTACGGCGCATTCGGTGAAAATTTAACGATAAAGGGTTTGCTAGAATCCGACGTTTGCATTGGAGACGTCTTTAAGCTTGGCAAAGCTATCGTTCAAGTTAGCCAGCCGAGACAGCCTTGCTACAAGTTGTCCCTCAAGTACGGCGTACCCGACATGCCCCTGAAGGTACAGCAAACAGGCTACACGGGATTCTACTTCCGCGTTCTGGAAGAGGGAGTTGTCTCTAAAGCCGACGGACTATCCCTCCTTCATCGCCATCCGAAAGCAATTACGGTTTCATTCGCCAATCGAATTATGCATCAAGAGAAGGATCATATCGAGGGTATTAAACAAATTCTCGAAGTGGAAGAATTGTCCGTAAACTGGAGAAATACGTTACTAAAACGTTTGGCGGGAACAGAAACGGATTCTCGGGAAAGACTATCAGGCAATTCGTAAGGAAGTGGTTCAATGAGTTAGTATGTTTTGTGTAGAGTGAATTTTTTTACTGAGATCGGGCATATCCTTCAATCCTGTCCTCATAGCTTGTATAGTACGGAGACTTAGCTTGAATCATTTATAAAGGAGGATATGCCTGACATGTCAGTCTATAAGTCTTCCACAGGACTGGATGAAAATATAGCAGCTGTCCTGTGCTATTTGTTCGCATTTATTGGAGCGCTGGCCTTTGTCATGCTGGAAAAGAAAAGCCGGTTCGTATTATTTCACGCACTGCAATCCATACTTCTTTTTGTAGCCCTCATGATCGGGCATGTGCTAGTCGGATTCATTCCGCTACTCGGTCCTTTGCTCGCTTCCCTGCTAACGCTGGCAAGCCTTGCCTTGTGGATTATCTTGTTAATTCGTGCGGGACAAGGAAAGTGGCTCAAGCTTCCCTGGATAGGCGATCTGGCTCTTCATCAAGCCCGGCAGTTATAAAACAGCAAAAAAACCTTGATCCTAAACAAGGATTCAAGGTTTTTCCGTTTGGGCAGTTCATTCTTTTACGCTTACTTCTTCTGTCATTATATGAATGTGTCTCAGCTTATCTGGATTAACCATTAAATAAAAATTCTGAATATGCTCCCCGTTCGGTGCCAGTCTGAGACACAAGGTTTCTCTCACTTCACCGTCTTTCAGAAATGCCAGCTGAACCTCACCATTGATGACCGTGTGGACCACATCTCTTTCTCGTAAAACGGTTAATACCCGACGAGAGGTCAACAGTGCGAGAACGCCTTTGCGTACAACCATCGGTCTCATCACCGTATGCACATTACCTCCACCATCTGACACGAATACAGGTTGTTCAGCCAGTAGTTCCAGCATAGCAGTCACATCGTAGGCGAGAAAAGCAGTTGTAAAACGTTCCAGCAGTTTTACCCGGGAAGAGTTATTTATACTAGGACTGTTTGGAGCTTCAGGAGCAGATTCTCCGGAAGATAGAATACGGCGGGAGCGACTGAACAACTGACGACAATTGCTCTCGGACTTGCCCAGTAATTCCGCAATATCTTTATAATCATACTGAAAAGCTTCTCTCAGCACAAAAACAGCCCGCTCTATCGGCTTTAGTTGCTCCAGCAGAACCAGAAATGCGTAAGATATCATATCTTTACGTTCTAACCAATCGGCAGGAAGATCCGCGCTCTCACCCAGCGGCTCCGGCAGCCACTGTCCTACATACGTCTCTCTTTGCTTGCGCGCAGAATTCAGCAGATTCAAGCACCGATTCATCGTCATTTTGGCTACATAGGCTCTGGGGTTCTGTATGTCATTCAGGGGCTTATGCTCCAGCTCGACAAAGCAGTCTTGAACGACATCCTCGGCATCCGTCACCGTTCCAAGCATGCGATAAGCAATGGCAAAAGAATATTTGCGATATTTCTGATACAGCTCCTCCAGACTTACATCCACCGATTCTTGTTCAATTCCGTATTCTTTGCCAGACAAAACATAGCCCCCATTCATTAAAGACTGCCTGGATACATTCCGGTCGCTATGGCAATCCGGTTCCAGCTGTTGATCACATTAATTGCGGTAATCAAATCTACGTACTCTTCCTCTGTAAAATGTTCTCTGACCCGATTATACAAGTCTGTAGGTACCCCTTGCTCTGAGATATGAGTGACCGCTTCGGCTAATTCAAGCATAGCACGTTCTTTTTCCGTGAACAAAGGAACCTCCCGCCATAAAGCAAGCTGCAAAATATGGTCAGCATAATCGCCTAGTTTTAGCAAATCCTTTGCATGCATATCAAGGCAATAGGAACAGCCATTGATTTGGGATACTCTAATTTTCAATAGTTCGTACAATACTTTGTCTGTAAAACGGCCGGAAATATATTTTTCCATCTCCATCATTGCCTTGAATGTACTAGGACTCACTGCTCTGTGATTAAATCTTAAACTCACGATATATCGCCTCCATTATTGGTTTACATATAGAAGACAAATGAACATGTGGTTTTGTGACAAAGTGCAATACATCAATTTGGAATTGCCCTCAGTAGGCATAGCATGTATTATAAATAAATGATTTTATGTAAAGAAGGTGTACATCACATGAGCGGAAAAGGTTTTATTAAAGAATTTAAAGAATTCGCTGTACGGGGTAACGTGATTGACCTCGCGGTCGGCGTTATCATTGGTGGAGCGTTTGGCAAGATTGTCACTTCTGTGGTGAACGATATTATTATGCCTCCGATTGGTAAACTTCTGGGCGGCATGAATTTTCCAGACTTATATGTAGCTTTACAAGCTGCCGATCCTCTAAATGCTGACGGTACACGCAAAACCCTAGCACAAGCCAAGGAAGCAGGAATTGCGGTCCTTGCCTATGGTCAGTTTATTAATGTCCTGCTGGACTTCCTCATCGTGGCCTTCTGTGTGTTCATGCTGGTCAAAGGGATTAACATTCTGAAGCGCAAAGAGGAAGAAAAACCTCCTCAGGAAAAAACGATCAAGGAATGCCCACATTGCCTGTCCGAAATTCCTATAGCTGCTACCCGCTGTGCACATTGCACATCCAAGCTAGAGGGATTCGTTGAATCACGCTGACTCAACCTACACTCCTATGAATACAACAAACGGCTTAAGACGGTGGTTCGTCTTAAGCCGTTTTGGCATCGTATAGAAATCCCATTAATTGAAGTTGGTAATAATACCCCGAGGTCTGACTGGCAAACCTTCTGCGTACAAATGGGAGACATCACCGAAGCCAATGCAACGGGGAACTGCCCATTCCTTGGAGCGTTCATCAAACAAGATGGTGGTTACAGAGCTAGGCGGCATCCAAAAACCGGACCAGACCAAAGCCAAAGGTAGTTCCAACAGATGTGCAAGCCAGGTCAGCCCGAAGCCACCATGACAAAATACGGCTACCCTGTCTTCGGTATGCTTCAAAATTCGGTACCTGCCCTCCACCCGCTCAAAGCCTTGCCGCTTCAGGAATTCATCAGAATGAACCTTCAGTCGCTCGAAGGTTTCGGGACTTTGCGTCCCCTGATAATAGGAAATTTCCTTCCAAGAGTCATGAGTCGGCAGAGGCGACCCGGAACGAATCACTTCACCAGGCAAATCCCAATGGGAAAGACGACCGTATGGAGTATCCTCCAGCTTTAAAGCCAGTTCCTGCGTCCAGTCCTCCACTTCATAAGTCATACCGAGAGAGTCGGTGGTGTAGCGCATTGTGTCCAAAGCCCGCCCTAACGGAGAGACGTAAATACGGTCCAATCCGTGACTGGACAGTCGTTTGGCCAGTGCCTTGGCTTCCAAATGTCCCTCCGGCGTGATAGTGTTGTTAGGGTAATCAGGGTCTGCATGTCGGATAATATACAATCTCATCATTGGTTCTCCGTTCCTAAGAATGGCGACAGGATCGCTTGACCTCATTCCATTGGTTAGCTCTCCTGATCTTTAATTAATGTTTATTCAACAAATTTTCCAAAATCGCGCGCAAATCTCTGTCTTCTTGGTAAACTTCCTCACCCGTATCCAGCTCAATAACCCGGATATATGTATAGTTCGCTCTGGCATCGACTGGTTTAAAAATCAATTCCTCCGGGTTGTCTGGACGCACATCATAGCCCATATTTTTGAACATATCTGTTATTTGGTCAATCCCCGGCTTGCCTCCGCTTTCCAGCATAATCAGCCCGCGCAGTTCTTTGGGCTCCTCTGGATGCATCACTCGGAAATGTACAATACATTCCATGTAAAATCGCTCCTTTCAATCATAAACCTATGTTATGGCGCAAATCTCCATGTTTCCAGCATACCCCAAAAGCTACTCCACATTCCACATCGACCATCATATCGTCAGGGTGGAAAACACGTTATACTGTAAAGTAAGACTTTGATTTTCTGCTGATTATAGGAGGAACCACGATGACTAGCGAGCTTCTGGATATCTATGACGATGAAGACAACCCCCTTGGCACAGCCTCTCGACAGGAAGCACATGCCAAGGGATACTGGCACCATACCTTTCACTGCTGGCTGGCACGAGACACTTCGACAGGCCGCCGCTTGTTATTCCAACAGCGTCAGGATACAAAGGACACCTTCCCCGGATGCTACGATATTACAGCAGCAGGGCATTTGACCTCAGGCGAAGATATGTCCCAGGCAGCTCGCGAGCTGGAGGAAGAACTGGGCATTCATGTTCCCTTTACCTCCTTAACACCGCTGATGACCGTTCGGTATGAAAGTAAAGGTACCGCACAGGGCACCTCTTTTTGGGATCGGGAGATCAGCTCGGTGTTTGGACTGCTGTCCAACCAGCCCCTGGAAGCCTATTGTCTCCAGCAGGAAGAAGTAGCTGGACTGTACGAAGCAGACCTTGAGCAAGCACTGGCCCTGTTTGAAGGCCATATTCCATTTATCGAAGCCCAAGGTATTACGTCGGGGCCGAACCCGGAAAAAACTCGCCGCCTGATTACACCGGATCAATTTGTTCCTCATCAAGCGGGCTATATTACATCTGTATGCCGGGCTCTGATGGAACTTCCCTCCCAGTAATCCTTAACCCTATTCTCCGGCTGACATATATTTGCCGACAATGCCTTCATACCGCCAGCCATATCGGGTCGACAGCTCGCTGCCCATATCATGCTCCAGCTCATACAAAATAAGATCCTGGGCAAAATGATCAAGCAGCAAACCTGTCATCACCGGATGCTCGGTAATAAGCGCCTGTGTCGGGCAATTCTCTCCCCGCATTCCCAGCATGCACCAACGCCGGTCAATAACAAAGGAAAACTTGCGCCCTGACGGTTCCTGGCCGTTTGTACCAGATGCACGCGGTAGCCACGGCCCCAACATGCTTTCTCCGTTGTCGCAGGACCATAGGAGTCGCACACCCCGACTCTCGGCTTTTTTCAACTCTTCCCGCAGCAGTTCGACTTCCTCACGCCACAAATCCAGCACAATCTCATGCTTAGCCCGTTCCAGCTCGCGTGTCAGGCTTTCCAGCACCTTCCGGTCACCTTCCACATTATAAAAGGTCGGCTTGGCTGGTTCTGTTCGTGGCATCTCCTTCTCCACCGCCAGCAGGGATTCCCGCATCTGCCCTTCAATCATCCGGGTCAGCTCACCCGGCGGCAGCATGCTGTAGCGTACAGGTTCTCCTGCACTCGCTCTGAGATATCCCTGTCCGGCCAAACGCTGCAAAGCTGCGTACACGTTGGAGCGCGATGCCCCCAAACGCTTAGCCACTTCATAGCCGGACGCTGCATTTTGTCTCGAAAGCTCGACCATCACCTTGGCTTCCATCTCCGTAAAACCCAGATTCCGCAGATGTTGCAGCAAACGCTCCATATGTTCTGTTCCCCCTATGCTGCCCGGCGTTATGTCTGTGTCCTGCGGCAGCCTGTTCGGCTGCGTCAAATCTGTTCAGCTCCACAGCGCGGGCACCATTTGGAGCCTTTGGGTAGTTCCGCTGTGCAGATTTGACATTTTACATTTTCGCGTATTTGCGTAGACGGTGTTGCCGGCTTCTCGGTCCCGGAATTGTTGGCCTTCCAATATCGAATGCGCTCATCCAGCTCCTCTTGACGCTCCCGCTCACGTTCCAGTTCTTCAAGACGCTGGTGTTCTTTCTCCAGTTCTTCCTGACGACGACGCTCCCACTCTTCATCAAATGCAGCTTTTTCTTCCGGAGTAAAATCAGACACTGTGTAATTGCGGTCTAATTCCGTTGGATCATGCGTTTCATACCGCTCATCCTGTTCATGCCGATCGATGACTTCATCTACTGCATACTCCGTGTAAGCAGGCGCAGCATCCTTCACTGCCTCTGACTTGCGCAGATCAAACGAATAGGCGTCTGTCGGCACCTCTTCCCGCACGGCCGCTACTTGCTTGGAGGCAGCCTGCCCTTCATTCAGCTTGCGCCCGCATTTGGGGCAAAAGTTCGCATCCAGCGGCACAACTGCACCACAGGTACATAAATGGGCATTTTTCAATTCTGCAATTCTACTACGCAGCTCATCAATTTCATCCTGAAGCTCATCACAAGCAGTAGACAACTGTGTCATCTCGGTTTCAGCCACTGACATATCGGATGCCCGGTAACCTTCGTAAAAGATTTGACCCATTCGTAAAAAGTGTACATCCATTTCCTGCTGAATTGTTGTAATTTGCGAATTGATCTTACTAATCTCGACAGCATGCTGCGCCTTTTCTGTTGCGCGATTAGCGCCTTCCTTTATACGTTGAATCAGCTTCATCGTTATTTCCTCCCCATATCCAGCCGGATTTCACTGTACCGTCCGTATATCCCAAAGTTTTTTTCTGTTGGCAAGCCTCGAACTCCTGTATAATGGAATGCGGTCATATTGCCTGTTTGAAGGCTATAGGCATTGGCGTCAACCTATTAACGTTCTGACGCTCCAGCTATAGATCCGCATGAATTCAGCATCATTTTAGTCCATCGCCTTGTTCTTATCATCATCTAAAGCTGACTAGAACTCTATCATACCAAAAACTACCCCCATTTGTGAAAATGGAAGATTTTAAGAACGAAAGGGGTTTCAGGATCATGAACCCAAATCCTGCATTTTACCCCCGACCCATCGGGGTTCCTTATTCAACGACGAGCCCTCAGGCACGTCGAGCTTCTATGGATACCAGTATAACGCTGGTACCCGACACCGACCAAGACGCGGCCTATTTTCGTGCTATAGAGAATGCGGGCATTCATCTGAACCGCCCGCAGATTCAGGCTGTACGCCATGGTAAAGGCCCCCTTCTCACCCTGGCAGGGGCTGGCTGCGGCAAAACCACGGTGCTGGCAGCCCGTGCAGGCTACCTTATGGCGATGCGGGATGTCCCTGCATCTTCCATCCTGCTGGTGACCTTCACCAGCAAAGCAGCTGCCGAAATGAAGCTGCGCATCGCGGGATTACCCGGTGTGCGACCTGCCGCTGCACGCGCAGTACAGGCGCGTACCTTCCACTCATTCGCTTTGGCGATGCTGCGTCATCGCGGCGTGCAAGACGAAGTGTTCGGTGAAACGCAGGCCCAACATACCGTTATGAAAATGATGCTACGCCAGCTTGGACTGAGTGAGGCTTTCCAGCCGGAAAGCCTGCTGTCCGCACTCTCCGCCTGGAAAGCGGAAGGTCGTAGCGCAGACGAGTTGCCGGAAACCATGCGCGAGGAAGCGGATGCCAAGCGTGCCATGCTCGCCTATGAAGCGTGGAAACAGGAACGCAATAAGATGGATTTTGACGATATTCTGCTGCGTGCCTCTGTTCTCCTGCGTGACCCGGATGTGCTTCAGCCGCTTCAACGGCGTTTTTCCTATATCATGGTCGATGAATTCCAGGATACGAATGCCCTACAATACGAAATGGTGCAGCGATTGGCTGCGAGGCATCGCAATCTGATGGTCGTCGGAGATGATGACCAGACGATCTATACCTTTAACGGAGCCCGCCAGGAATCCATTCTGGAATTTGACAAGGTCTATAAAGATGCAAAGGTCATCACCCTTGATATTAATTACCGTAGTGATGCGCGCATTTTGGGGCTGGGTTCCAACATCGTCGCTAAAAATGTTCATCGACGTTCCAAACGTCTTGCGGCTGCTGGGCGTGAGGGCTTGCCGCCACAGTTTGCCACCCCATCCGGGCCTGAGGAAGAGGCGGGACATATTGTTACTCATCTACTCGGGCAGGTAGAGGAAGGTCGGCTTCGCTACCGGGATATCGCTATTTTGCACCGGACAGCCAGCGGAAGCCGATCTATTTTTGAGCAATTGATTATGCGGGATGTCCCATTTATTCAGTACGGAGCGGGAGCCGTATTTTACGATCAATCTCTGATTCGTCCCTTAATGGATCACTTGCGTTTGTCGCTGAATCCCCGGCGAATGGAATCTATTCCAAGCACCCTTGGACCGCTGTATGTCTCTCGTGAGGCCGGAATGGAATGGATTATGCGTGAAGAGAAGCAGCAGGCTAAAAAATACCCGCTAATCCACCTCAGCCGTTGGGATCGACTACGTGATTTTCAGCGTGAACAGGTGAAAGAACGCATTCGATTGATTCGCAGTCTCACTACCATGAAGCCTGCCTATGCTATTCAAGAAATGCGGCGCGTCTTTTATGACAAATATTTGGAAAGCGGAGATACAGGCGCATGGACACATTATAAGGAAACGATGCAAGAAAGTCTGGAGGAGCTCGAAACGGCAGCCAAGCGCTTTGACACGGTAGAGGCATTCGTCAACTTTGCGGACGAGCTTTCCGAGCGCCACCGCCAGATGGAATCTCTGCGCAGAGAGGAAGACAGCGATGCTGTTCGGCTCATGACGATCCACCGAGCCAAGGGACTAGAGTTCCCTTGCGTATATTGGATCGGGGCCAGCGAAGGCATCCTGCCGCACAGCTCAGCTCTACACAGCGAGCTGCCAGAGGATCGTCGGGCAGGCGCCGCCCCCGCAACAGCCGTGGATAACGATGCTGCGCTGGAGGAAGAGCGTCGCCTCGCTTACGTAGCCGTTACCCGGGCGAAGGAGCTGCTGTATATCACCTCCCCCGCCTCCAATCACGGCAAGCCTGCCGCCGTGTCGCGTTTTCTGCTTGAAGCCTATGGGGTCACCCCTGAAGTCTCCAAGCCAGAAACGCGCCGCAGTAGCTTCGGCCAACCGAAGGGTACTTCGGGGTATGGCAGCCGGGCTGGCGGTGGTTCGCCAATGTCTGACACGGCAACCCGTGTGAGCAGCAGGCCGGGATTAGCCCCAGCAACCCCTACAGCACGTACGGCTTCGGCGGCGGCTAAGTCGCAGACTGAGCCACGCGTCAATGTGCCTGTGTGGAAATGCACGGACGCCGCCTGCAAGGCATGGATGCGGCGCGACACAGTAGGTGGACGCCGCACAACGGGGGCCAGTGCAGGCACGCCGCCGGTGTGTCCGCTTTGCTCCTCCCCGATGACGGAGGGAACGCGCAACATCCCGGCCAGATAAATGTGAGGTGCACATAGCCGGATGGAACTGTTCTTTGCGAAAATAAGTTTTAGACAGACTAAATAAAATAAATAACGGCAGACTAGGATATGAGAATAAAATCCTAGTCTGCCGTTTTTTTATATATAATTTTATCTAAGTTAAAGTTACAGTTTAGGCACAGCGCATTCAGGAAACAAGAACGAAAACTAATAAAAGGGGAGAACATATAATGAAACTTTCAGGAAATACAATACTAATTACCGGTGGAAGTACTGGAATAGGATTTGCCTTTGCAGAACGATTTTTAAAAGCTGGAAATAAAGTCATTGTTTCTGGACGGCGTGAACATGTACTTCAAAAAGCGAAAGAGAAATTGCCTAGTCTTATTACTCATGTAAGTGATTTGAATATGGAATCCGAGCGTATAGCTTTATCGGATTGGGTAACAGCCAACTATCCAGAAGTAAATGTGTTAGTTAACAACGCCGGTATCCAACAACGCTTTAACGTTCTAAAAACGGATGTAAAAAGCAATTGGGATTATTTCAGTAAAGAAATCACCACTAACATTGAAGCACCCTTCCATCTATCCATGTTGTTCGCTCCCTATTTTGCAACAAAAGAAGAGGCGACTATCATTAACGTCACTTCTGGGTTAGCTTTTACGCCGTTTGTGATTGCTCCGATTTATTCAGCAACGAAAGCGGCACTTCATTCCTTTACAATCAGCCTAAGACACCAGCTTTCTGATACGTCTGTAGAGGTAATTGAAGTTGTCCCGCCAGCAGTAAATACAGATTTAGGTGGAGCAGGGTTGCATACGCATGGAGAGCCGTTAGATGCCTTCGCAGATGGAATTTTCAAAGGATTAGAAGAGGGAAAAATAGAAATCGGATTTGGTACCTCTGTGCCTCGCTTACGCATGTCACGAGACGAAGTAGACGAACACGTAGAAAATATGTATAAGGCAACGAAAAATTCAATAAAATAGCTCGCTTATGGGGCTGTCCTTTTGCTGGATTGCCCTTTTTTCAATTCGCTTTTTATTGATTTACCTAGTAGATTGACTAGCACGTTATCATCGTCATTTCCAAATCTCATTTCTCACGATTCGCCCTTGTCAAAATAATCATCTGGCAAATGCAGTTCTTGCAAACAACTGATAAATTTTTCTTTGAAATTCGGATTTCTTTTATATTCCGGCCATACCGCCTGATAGTAAGGCAGCAACTTCTCATGTGGAATAACGCCCCAATATAAAATTGAGTTTTTCAGAACATGCGGGTCGTCGCCCACCAACATCTGTTCAATGATCTGCCAGCTTCCCAGCTTGTTTTCGCAACTGCGTGCGGCATAGATGGCAGTGGTTTGCATTTTCGGATCGGCGTCACACAAGAAAGGTGCAAAGTTCTGGAGCGTAATCGCACCGTAATCCTCCAGGATATATCCTGCATAACGCAACGTTTCCGGGTCGTGAATCCTATCAAGACTGTGCAAAATCGCTGGAATAAATTCCTTTAAATTTACTGTTTTACTGGAAGCGTGCAGAATCATTAAAGCTTGCAGAAAATCCTCATGTTCATCTGATTGCAATAGCTCCAGAAGATATTTTCTTCCCGTGTCAAAAGAAGTTTTGCAGATTAGCCGAACAGCTGTGGCTCGATTTTTTGGGCTTTGCTCCGCAATTTTTTTCAAAAAAACAAGGGTTGGCTGAGAAACTACTTTAAATTTGAACATTCCATCAAGCGCTTTTGCTTGGATTTCTTCGTTTGGAGCGCTCTGATAAATCTGGATCAGCGCATTCTCATCACCCGGCATTCGACTGCCAAACCACCCAATATCATAATCCAGAATAATTTCATCCAGCCAGCGTTCGTACCAGTCCAGAAAGCTGTCTTCATAGACAAAGAAAAAGGGATGATCGGGATGAAAATCGGAGGTGTACACAATTCTCCCCCTGTATTTCCCTTCAAGTACGATATATATGTCGTATTCGCAACCTTGGGTGCCTATGCACAACATGCCGCCCAGCACCTTATTACGGGCGTCATCGTATTCCTCGTCGGGGATGTCCTCATCCTTGGTCAGGGGCTCAATCAGGTTGTTCCATTCCTCTTTGGTCATCCCGGGATGCAAAACGGATTTTGCAAGGAGTGCCCGGTGCTCGGTATAGGAAGTTGTCTTTTCAATCGGATAAATTCCATAATAGGGTCCGGCGCCTCCGTTGCCGACGTTCGTTAAAAACTGGGCGTAAGGCTCAGGAAGTGTGACCTGATTGTGGGCTTGCCAGTCCGCCAGCTCTTTTGCTGTAAGTTTCTCATTAACCTTATATTGATGTGAGGATGCTCCAAACACCGAGAAGTCTGCGTCTTTGCTCATAGTCTGATTCAGTTTGTTTTGTATTCGATCCAGTTGCGTTTCTTTCTTCTCAAACCACATATTTTGTACCCTCCTGTTGACTATATGATATGTACCTTTAAGTAAGTTTTATATAATCCAGTGGATACTGTTTAATTAAAGTATGAAAAGTGATCGCGCATAAAATGAGTTAACGCATCCTTCAAATTTTGATGCCGTTTCAGATATTGGAACAAGATGGCCGAGGTGAGTACGATTTCAGAATCCTCGATACTAATAATCCAAGATGGTGGCTCCTCAGGATTATAACTAAATTCGCTAACGATGCCGTATGCTATACCTAGTTTATCCATTCTCTTGTGTAAAATTTGACGGATCTCGCCAGCCAGTTGATGAACATTAATATCATTCTGTTCCAGGGCCTTCTCCCTCCTCGTTCGTCAATCAATAGATAGTTTAAAATCAACAATCGTTTGCTCAGCCGTAACCTCATATCCTAATCCTTTGTAAAGTTGTACAGCAGCCTGGTTCTCCTCCATT
This sequence comes from Paenibacillus sp. JJ1683, assembly GCF_053006485.1. NCBI lineage: Bacteria > Bacillati > Bacillota > Bacilli > Caryophanales > Paenibacillaceae > Paenibacillus > Paenibacillus sp. JJ1683. The sequence goes on along the minus strand of NZ_CM129820.1, from coordinate 678,675 downwards.
ACTCCCAGATAGACATCTGATGATAGTGTTCTACCCAGTTTTGTAAGTTGGCTCGTCAAGTGCTTTGCTAGTCCTTTCCCCCTGTGAGCAGGGCTTGTATATATGTTCCCGAGCTCCACAAGCTTAGAATCATAAAAGTGGAAGCCGCCTGCGGCAATAAAATGGCCACATTCCTTGATCCCAAGGAAAGGATATTGTTCAAGTTCGCTGCTCGTAAAAAATTTCATGCCCCCATTTCGCAATAAATCCACTATATCTGAAATGTCATTTTCCTTAACTAGCTCAGCCACGTTTGAATCGAGCAGTTTCGATTGATCCCTATGCTTCATTGTTAAGAAACGTTGTGGGTTACCCGTTATGAGCCCATGAGACTGAAAAAGTTGTAGGTCACAATCACACAGGATTGTACCACAAACGGTATTTTTCTTAAGTTGAATGAGTTCCTCTGTAAAAGCAATAAGAGCTGAAAAGTTAAGTTTCTCTCGGTTTATGCAGTGGAAAGAAAACGCAGGGAAGGAGAGCCCACAAAAGTATGCTAAGACCCCTGTCAGCTTGTCATCTACATATTGACCAACAAATTTAGCCTGCTCCTTACGTTGAGTTAAATAGCTATAGAATAACAAGTGTTGATCCCTATGAATCTGGTCCGTTAATTGATAAATAGTTTCGTAGGTAAGCAGTCGATGAGAAATCATGTATTAGTCCCTTTCATTTCCATGTGGGTAATCTTCTTATTGGCATGATACCACAAATTGAAACTATCCTTCCCGCTTACCCCATATAGCCTTAATAATCTTGTGTTATACATCTCAAAGAATATATGAAGATTGCTTGCCACCGGAGTATAAAAATCCATAATTTAAGGATGATTTTCTCCGAAATTCATTGTATGGTTCCTGCCTCACCTCTAATTTATGATGAAATTAAAGAGAGGTGAGGTGCCAAAAAACGAATACCAAATATTGAAAACGTATACAAATGAAGAAAAAATGCTTACAAGTGCAAGCTAGTCCTTAATCACCTGTCATCGATTACTTCAAAGTGTACTTCATATGTACGCACTAATGAAAGCGTTTTCCAAAATATGTTTTGCAGGTCAATTAAGGCGGTAACAACTACTAATTCAAGGAGTGAGTCATATGCCAGATCCATGGAAAAAAAGGTTTTTCAGTATTCTCAGTTTTGTTCTCTTATCCTTTTTGTTGGTATCTCTCGGTTTAATTCCAAGCTTAGCTAAAGCAGAATCAACTCACTTGGTCACCGATGTTGAAGACCGAACGTTGATGAATGCAAGTCAAGATTCATCCACTAACGACAATTCCTCTTCTATCGTCGTCAGCTCCAAAGATGCAATTCTTCAAGGTTACGGTGTAGAAAAACGGGATACCCCCTATACCGGCGATACGCTTTATAAAGGCGATGGCTATGTATCCTTCTTTTATGACTACGACCCAAATTCCGGCAAGTCCGACGGGACGGCCACGTTTAAAGTGAACGTGCCCACAGCAGGTCTTTATAGACTGAGCCTCGGCTACTACATTCCGGCGGGCACTGGCTCCAAGGATACCAGCATCGAGGTCAATGGCACAATGTCTGAGAACATAACGCTGGCTGCTCCTCCGAAAGGTGCGGCAGTGAACGAGAAAATATTAACCAAGATCATGCTGAATGCCGGCACAAACGAGCTTACTTTTGCAAGAGGCTGGGGATATTACGGGATCGAATACGTGAAGGTTGAATTCGCCAATCTGCCTGCTGCAATTAGCAAAATGGAAGCCGAAGACGGAGTCATTACTGGTGAGGTCAAGATCGAAGCTGCTGATACAGGCTATTCGGGTAGCGGTTACGCCGCCTTCAAAAGCACAGGTTCGTTAACCTTTGCCTATAATGCACCTTCAAGCGGGCTTTACAATCTCGCAATCGGTTACAGTAACCCCAATGGAGACAAAAAGACCCAATTGGTGGTCAACGGCCAGAACAGCGAAATATCACTGCCGACAACAGCAAGCTACACAGAGGTATCCGGCGGTAAACTGATGCTGAATTCGGGAAACAATATCTTACAGTTCAATGTCGACTCGGACCAATATCATATCGACTACGTCAAGCTATCAGCAGTGTCCCCCCCGAAACTGCATCAAATTGAGAAAAAGCCAGTAAACCCGAATGCGACTGCGGAAACCACGGCACTCATGGGTTATCTCGTGGATAGTTACGGCAGCCACATTCTTTCCGGTCAGCACACTTTGGAGGATGCACAGTGGATTAAAGACCAAACTGGAAAGTATCCTGCCATGTTATCAATGGACATGATGGATTATTCCCCCTCTCGCATCGAGCATGGCGCCACCTCAACTGAGGTGGAAAAGGCAATTCAATGGGCCCAAGAAGGTGGACTTGTCACATTCGCATGGCACTGGAATGCTCCTAAGGGACTGTATGATATTCCCGGTAAAGAATGGTGGCGCGGGTTTTACACGGACGCTACTACATTCGACGTTCAATATGCACTTAGTCATCCCGAGTCGGAAGAGTATCAGCTTATCCTAAGGGATATCGATGCCATTGCTGCTCAGTTGAAACGCCTCCAAGACGCTCACGTTCCGGTGCTGTGGAGACCGCTGCACGAGGCGGAGGGCAAATGGTTCTGGTGGGGCGCCCAAGGTCCAGACTCCGCCAAGCAGCTGTACCGTATCATGTACGACCGCCTAACACACTACCATCACCTGAACAACCTGATCTGGGTATGGAACTCCGAGAGTCCCGACTGGTATCCAGGGGACGATGTCGTCGATATTGTAAGTGTGGATATCTACAACCAGGCGGCTAATTATAGCCCAAGTATCGGCAAGTACGACAGTTTGGTAAATCTCGTGCAGGGTAAGAAGCTGGTTGGTCTGTCTGAAAACGGCCCGATTAGCGATCCCGAATTGCTTCAAACATATTCAGCGCATTGGCTCTTTTTCACTACGTGGACGGGCGACTTCATCCGCAATGGACAATATAACTCCCTGGATCATCTCATAAAAGTGTTCAACAGCGATTACGTGATCACGAGGGATGAGCTTCCTCAAGACCTGCTTACTTTATCCAAAAATAAAGCGGAGTAAGGCGCTTTTATGAGAATTACCGTATCCGTAACTATACCGTCCCGTCAGCGTCATGAAGTAACGAAGTAGTCTACTTTAAACAAACAGCGGCCACCTCTAAAATATCCGGGGTAGCCGCTGTTTGTTTGTGCCTTGAGCAAAAGTCGTCTATGGCAAACCATTATGAAAAAGGACCGTCTCCTTTCCGGTAGGAAAGTGGAAACGGCCCCGTTCTTTTATGTGAATCAAGTTAGTTAGTGGACCACAGCTTAATTCGGTCTTGGATATGCTTGGTAAAAGATTCTTCCATTTCTTGTACTCCGGCTTTCTCCAGTTCTGCCATATAGGCATCCCAAACCTTGTCGAAGTTTTCCGGCTTGGTCATGACAGCTTCCGGAATTCGTTTCCATGTAATATCCTTCATCTTGGCTCCGAGAATAACAGCCGGATCGTCATTGGGAAGAGACATCGTGTAAGCTGCTCCGTATGCTCTCGGTTGGAATTCATCTTCCTTCGGGAATAGATCCTTCCAGTGCTCAATCTTATAGCCCTTCAGAACTTCCTTCTCCGACTTGTTATAAGTCGCCGTCAGCAGTTCCGGATAACTACGAGTAAAATAGTTGCCAGTTGAGTCCTTGATGCCATCACCATAATGGACCATCAAGTTCCAATATAGACCGATTCCGGACTCTTTTTGGAAAGCCGCATTGTCATTGTTCATCCGTTCAAGTACAGCCGGAATAATCGTCCGTTTGCCGTCTTTAACCGTGTAATGCTTGCCTTCAATTCCCCAGTTATTCAGGACTTGACCCTCTTCCGATGCCAGAAAATCGAGGAATTTAATAGCGCGTACCGGGTCCTTGCACTTGCTTGAGATCGAAATTCCGTATCCCCCATCAAAACCAGGCAGCCAGAAGTTGGTATCCTTGTACTCCTTGCTCATGGTGACTGGGTAATGACCGTAAGTCTGGTCGAATTTGCCTTCCGCCTTCAGTGCATTTTGTCCATCGCCATAGTCCCATTCCGGATCGGCCAGACCCAGTACGCGGCCAGAAGCCACTTTTGCCTTAAACTGATCGGTCTTCTGCACGAAGCTTTCCGAATCAAGCAATCCAATGGCATTCATGTGATTTAACCAACGGAAATATTCCTTTTCTTCCGGTCGGCGGAAATGATAAGTCGCTTGGTGTGTTTTTTGATCAATGTAGTATTCGCCGTCGTCTGGTCCCCCGGTCGTTTGGAAGCCTGAGTTGGTTACCTGGTACATATGCCAATCGTCGGCATTTAGGGACAGTCCGATATTTTTGTTGCCATTTTCGTCCGTCGGATGCTTGGTTATATAGTCCTTAATGACTTTTTCGAAATCCTGTACTGTACGAATGTCCGGGAATCCCGCTTCCTTGACGACACGGTGCTGGAGTTTAAATCCTACGTCGGGTTTGATTTTTTCTTCTTCGACAGCGGACCAGGTCGGAATAACATAGATGGATTGGTCATCTAAACTGTACTTCGCCCGAACAAGCTTGTCTCCTAGCATTTTTTTGATGTTTGGTGCATGCTTGTCGATCAAATCCGTCAAATCAATGATTGCGCCAGCATCGACAAGTTTGCCGACATCCGCCTTAGCAGCGATTAAATCAGGATAGTTTCCTGTGGCTGCAATCAAGGAAATCTTTTGGACCGGGTCACCGACAGCGAATTCAGCATCTAGAGTTACTCCGGTTTTTTCCGCGATGACCTTGCCGACTTCATCCTTCATATTATTCCAATTCGTGCTGGAGTCTTCCGAAAAATAAGTAAGCGTGATGTCACCTGTAGTTACGGCCTTGGTAGCCTCAGACGGATTATTACCGCTGCACCCTGCTAGGGTAGCCACTAAAGTCAGTGACATTACGAAAGATACGATCATTCTGTTTTTTCTTGACTTCATGGAGCGAACCCTCCCTGTATAATGAATGTTTGCTGCTTCGTTTTAGCTTTTTACCGCTCCAAGCGTCATACCTTTAACAAAATATTTTTGTAAAAAAGGATAGACGATAAGAATCGGCACGGTAACAATGATGGTAATTGCCATTTTAACCGATTCCGGGGATACCTGTGCCATACGCTCCGCCATATTGGCAGCGTCCTGGGAATTGGTTGCGCTTGTTGTCGTACTTTGCAAAATTTTCATCAATTCATATTGCAGGGTCGTCAACGATTCATTGGACCCATTAAACAGATAAGTATCGAACCAAGAGTTCCATTGCCCAACCGCCAAGAAGAGCGCTACGGTCGCTAATGCCGGTTTGCAAAGAGGAAGTATAACGCGCCAGTAGATTGTGAAATCGTTGGCACCATCCAGCTTGGCTGATTCCTGTAACGCATAAGGCAGACCGTCAATGAAGGAACGAATAATGAAGACGTTAAACGCACTTACAAGACCTGGTAAAATATAGACGGCAAATGTATCAATTAAATGCAGTTCCTTCATCAGGATAAAACCTGGAATTAATCCCCCGGAAACATACATAGTGACGGCAAGAAAGATGGAGATGAACCTTCTAGCTTGAAAATCACTTCGGGCAAGTGTATAGGCAAGCATCGAGCCGCTGACCAAACCCGCTACGGTGCCAATGATGGTCCGCAGAAAGGAGATCTTGAATCCAGTAATTAACCCCTCATAGGTGAAAATCAAATCGTAATTCTTCAACGTAAATTGCCTTGGCCAGATGGTGATTCCCCCTCTAATTGTGTCTACCGAATCGTTAAAAGAGATAGCCAGCACATTTAAGAACGGGTAGATCGTCAGAACGGTGACCACAATCATGAAAAGATAAACAACTACCCCCAGGATTCGGTCTTGTGGCGATTTCGCCTGAAGCTTGTTGTTTAATCCGCCGACCGGCGTAGTGCTTTTGACAGCCTCCATGTCCATTCTCCTCCTTACATAATGCTCTCGTTGGTATAGCGCTTAAAGATTCCGTTAGCCGCAAACAATAGGACTAGGCTGATCACCGAATTGAAAATATTAATGGCCGTTCCGAAAGAGTAACGTCCCATCGCCAGACCATAATTAAGCGCATACAAATCAAGTACTTCAGAGTAATCGATGACCAGGTGATTGCCCAGCAGAAATTGTTTCTCGAATCCCGTACCGAGCAGATGGCCAATAGACATAATTAGGAGAATGATAATGGTCGGCCGGATTCCCGGCAGCGTAATGTGCCACATTTGCTGGAATCGGCTAGCGCCGTCCACCCGCGCAGCCTCGTATAATTCAGGACCAATACCGGCGATGGCAGCCAGATAAATAATGGCGTTCCAACCCGTTTCCTTCCAGATGTCTCCGAAAGTTACAACCCACCAAAATAATTTACCTTGGGCCATAAACTGGACTGGCTGATCAATGATGCCTAGACCCATGAGCATATCGTTTACGACACCGCCATCCGCTGAAAGCATTTTGGTGACGATGCCTGCAGCAACCACCCATGAAACAAAGTGTGGCAGATAAGATACGGTCTGAACAAATCGTTTTATCACTTGTATGCGGACCTCGTTGAGCAATAGAGCAAAGACAACCGGTACAATAAAACCAGCGACCAGTCCCATAAGACTCATAGCCAACGTGTTCCGCAGTACTTGGTAGAAATGATCATCTTGGAACAAAGTACGAAAATGCTCCAAGCCCACCCACTTCTGTTCAAAAAAACTCAAACCGGGTCTGTATTTCTGAAATGCCATTGTCCAGCCCCATAGCGGCAAATACTGAAAGACGAAGACCCAAATAACAAACGGAATAGACATGTAGTAAAGATACCTTTGGCTTTTAAATACCTTCCAAGCATTCCTCTTCGGTTTTTTGTATACGTTTTCCGAATTTTCTGTTACCGCTTTCATTTTCTCATCCCCTCTCTTAAAATCCATCATAAAACAGAGGAGAGTCAGAGCCCAGATAACGGATTTCGGGAAAAATCATCCACAAATTATGGATTTCTATATTCCGACGGTGAACAGCCTTCGTACCTTTTGAATTTGCTATAAAAGTAGTTGACGCTTGTGTAGCCCACGCTTTCAGCGACTTCGTAAACTTTCATTCCCTGATCCAGTAGCTCCTTTGCCTTGTGGATACGGACTCTGTCCAGATAGGTGTTAAAGTACTCCCCTGTCTTGTTCTTAAAGAGCTGGCCCAAATAGGCGGTACTGTAGTTTAATAGTCCGGCTAACGCTTCCAGCCTCAGGTTGTCTGCATAATGCTTGTGAATAAAGTCGATCATTTTTTTGAATTCCTGCTCCTTTCCACGAGGTTCGGAGTCTTTCGCCAAAGCTAGCAGGAAACGGTAGGTCTCTTCCAAAAGGTCATCTAGGTGATCATGCTGGTATATCCCATTCAAAAAACGGGAAACTTCCTCCGTCTCTTTCAACTCGATACAGAACCCCGCGGTCAGCTTGTGAATGATCGCATTGGATAGAAAGAAGAACGACTCTTTGATCGACTTTTCATCTTGCCCCTGTTGGAGAAAAAATGCTGCCACCTCGTTCAACAATGGTAGTATGACATTCTGGTTTCCTACTTCCAGACTGTAATACAGGCGGAAGATGAATTCCTCCATCGTTTCTTCAGCTTTATCGACAGACAATCCGGGGGAAGCCAGCGAAGGAGAAAAGAAAGGATACGGATCTAGCAGTCGGTTCTTCTCGCTGAAAAAGGATCGTTTTACCGCTTCCTGGGCCTTTAAAAAAGATTTGCAAATATCTTCGGGAGCAGTTACTCCCCCTCCGGTTGCAGCGGCGAACCGGACCTTATCCGCAGCGTTACGAATCTCGTTGTACAGAGTTTCGCGTCGTTGTCTTCCACGCAGCGGCTCGTTGAGCAAAAGGACCGTATACGGCGGGATTACTGTGACAAGCCCCATCATCTGCCCCTCGATCGTTGCCTTCAATCCATTTGAAAGCTGGTATGCGACATCGGAACGGTCCACTTCGGAAACGCGCGGATACACGACCACAACTTCGTAGTGGGTCCACAACAAGTCTGCTTCTACTGCCTTACTTCTCAACTTGGTGGGATCTTCCGTCTTATCTTGAGAGACGAGCAGGCTGTGCAGGTATAAATCCCGATTTATAACCTCCTTCTTACGCCACTCCCGTTGAAGGCGCTCCTCTTCGATCCGCTCGCGTATCTGTTTTAAACTGGCCGACATTTCACCAATGTCCACCGGTTTAAGGAGATAGCCGCACACCCCGTATTTGATCGCTTGCTTGGCATACTCGAAGTCGGCATATCCACTGAGGATCATAAAATGTAAATGATGACCGTCAGATCTCAAGTGCTCAATCAACTGTAAGCCATCCATAACCGGCATGCGGATATCGACGATTACGACATCGGGGGACTTTTCCTGGATGACTTCCAATGCTTCTTTTCCATTGGCTGCCGTAGCTGTAACGGTAAACCCAAGACTCTCCCATGGAATCAGCGTTTGAAGGCCTTGACGAAGCTTCGGCTCATCGTCAACGATAACTACCTTAATCATTTGGATTCACCCCCAGGTATGAAAAACTGAATACAAGTGCCTTTCCCCGGCTCGCTCTCAATGCTTAAGGCACTAGAGGTCCCATACAATAAGACAAGACGATCGTTTACATTTCGCAATCCAATTCGCTGGACCTCCTGCTCATGTACGGATGCAGCAAGCTCTTCTCGTACAAGGACGAGACGATCACCTGTGAAACCGGCGCCGTTGTCACATACCATAACTCGGACCCCTTCTGGGATTTCCTTTACTTTCACTTCAATGACAGCTCCTTCTGCTTGATTATCCAGACCGTGTACAATAGAATTTTCCACCAATGGTTGGATAATCAGAGGTGGAACCAACATTTCCTCCAAATCCGGATCAATCGTTAAGCGATACTCCAAACGCTCTTCATACCGGAACTTTTGAAGATCAAGATAACAGCACACCCGCTCAAGCTCTTTACGCAGCGGAATCTTGTCGTTACCGGCCTCCAGACTGCTGCGTAACAACGCGCTCAACTGCCATACTGCTTTGGCGATATCGTCCTGTTTGCGAATGTGGGCTTCCATTCTGATGGACTCCAAAGAATTGAAGAGAAAATGCGGATTAATCTGGCTTGCCAGCATTTTGAACTTGATCTCGTTTTGTCTTTGCTCCACCAGACTTTTCTGACGATTCGTTTCTTGAACCTCCTGGACCAAATGGTTTACGTTACTGACGAGCGCGTTAAATTCTCTCGATAGTAGACCAACTTCATCTTTTCCGTCGATATGGAGATAGGTTTGCCATGAGCCCGCCCCTACTTGGGTCATATGCTTGCTCAAGCGGAGAATCCTTCTGGATAATAGCGAAGCAGAAGCATAGATAAGTAAGGCTGCAAATATCAGGCTGGCCGTGATCACGACTCCACCGAGCCATATCACTTGATTAGCATCTCGGGTAATCTCGGAAACGGAAAAAACGGAAATAATGCGAAGTCCATTCCAGCTGTTCTGTGGCGTTAGATTTGCGATCACCACTTTTGACGCTTTTCCGTTAATGAGTGTGTTGTAACTTCCTTCCTGTTGGAAAAGTATATTCTCGTCGGCATGAATTTCAGATAGATTCTTTCCGAACAACTCTGCTTCATTGGACGCGACGATCTGATTCCGGTTATCCACGATCAAGGTAGGGAACGATTCCTGATTCAGGATTGAATTTAATTGGCGCTTACTAACATTGATGACCAATACTCCTTTTTGCCCTAGTGAATTCACTGCGAATGAACGAATCAGGCTGAGATAATCGGCATCGTCCCTCTCATCCTTGATTAAGTTCCAGCCAGCCAATCCTTTCTGTGCGATGGCCTCCTTGTACCAATCTGCGGTTGTGATTCTTTCGTCCGGCTGAATAAATTCCCAGTTGTTCAATGCTCCAGGATTAGAGACATAGACTCGGATGCCGGATATCTCTTTGTACAATTGGAGGTAGTCACGAATACCTGTATACTCCCGGTAAGCCTGAATGACTTCAATGTAGCTGTCATACTTCTGGCTAGCCACCATTTTCATCCGGTTATCATTGGTTAGCCGATACGAGATGTCCAGTGGTACTTTAATCAGTTCTTCTGTACGATTTTGGACCCGCTCGACATTGTTGGATACTTGCATAAAAGCGTCCTTAATGACGGCCTCTCGAAGCTTCCCCGTCAGAAACAGGCCGCATAACAGCAAGGGAAGAACAGCTACCGAAATGAATGTAAGCGTCATCTTCTTCCTTAGTTTCATATCATTCATCATTCGTATAAAAAACATGGCTTGCCCTCCCCGATCAGTACGGCTGCTGCGCGCAAAATGCCCCTTTTCATATAAAAAGGGGCATGCATAACTCAATCAATTGTTTTCTATCTTTCGCCAATTGTACTGTTGTACTGATCCTTTAAGCCCTAAGCCTTGCTGGACCTTATGGCCCGAAGCCTGAACCATCCACTTTCATAGTCTTTCTGTCTGTAGACAAGAGGGAGGCCCAACTTCATAAGCCTATCCCCCCCATGGATAGACTTTTGCCCGCTATTTCCTGACTGAACTTCATATTCGAGCTCTGGATTTAGTCCATCAAGGCGCAGAGCTCGCCAAGGCGCGTTCGGGACAGCCATCACTTGGAAATAGTAGACGACGGCATCCTCTTGGTCTTCGGAAACAAACATCCAAGCCGACTCGTTATGTTCAAACGGACTCTTTAAGCGATACAAGTCACCCTTCTGTACTAAGCCACGAATCTGCTTGTATGCTGTGACTTGACGTTTAACCGTCTCTTTTTCCTCATCAGTAAATTTCGTGAGATCAAGCTCATATCCAAAATTTCCAGACATGGCGACATCACCTCGAAAATCAAGGGGCGTTATGCGTCCAACTTGATGGTTCGGAACGGCCGACACATGGGCTCCGATGGCGCTTACAGGATAGACAAGGCTAGTTCCATATTGAATCTTCAGGCGTTCCACCGCATCGGTATTATCACTAGTCCAGACTTGAGGCATGTAGTAAAGCATGCCTGGATCAAAACGTCCTCCACCACTTGAGCAACTCTCAAAAAGAATATGCGGAAATTCGGTGGTGACGCGCTCTAACAGCTCATACAATCCAAGAACATAGCGATGGGCAGTCTCGGATTGGCGTTCCGGCGGCAGATCAGCGGAACCAATTTCCGTCAGGCAGCGATTCATATCCCACTTCACGTAAGAGACTGGAGCACTGGAGAAAATGGCAGCCAGCGAATCGTAGATGTAATCGCGCACTTCCTTGCGAGTATAGTCCAGCACCAGCTGCCATCTGGCTTCGCTACGCCGCCGTCCTGGAACGTGAAGACACCAGTCTGGATGCTTGCGGTACAATTCGCTGTCTGGAGAGATCATTTCCGGCTCGAACCAGAGCCCGAATTTAAGCCCCAATTGATTGATGCGTTTCGCGACATCGGCCAGTCCGTCTGGCAGCTTCCGGCGATCTTCGTACCAATCACCGAGAGACGAATTGTCAGAATCCCGTTTTCCGAACCAACCGTCATCCAGGACAAAGAGTTCGATGCCTAGCTCAGCCCCCTCTTTCGCTATCGATACCAACTTATCCGCATTGAAGTCAAAATAGGTAGCTTCCCAGTTATTGACCAGAATAGGGCGTTCTTCATCCCTATATGTCCCTCGGCAAAGCCGAGTCCGATACAAGCGATGATATGTACGCGACATTTCTCCCAGTCCTTGACCGGAATAAACCATAACGGCTTCTGGCGTTTGGAAGCTCTCCCCTGGATTCAGTAACCATGAAAAGTCAAACGAGTTTACGCCAATGCTAAACCGTGTAGAGCCAAATGAATCTAATTCTGCTCCCGCCTCAAAGCCTCCGCTGTACACAAGGCTAAAGCCGAATGCCTCACCCTGGCTTTCCGTGGTCTCCTGCGTGACTAATGCAGTAAAAGGATTAAGCTGATGGCTGCTCATGCCTCTTTTACTATCAATTCGGGTTTCACCTTGAAGAATCGGTTTGCGGGTAATATTCCCTTCCCGTGCCCATGCTCCCGAAAGATACATGAACTCTAAATCGCTTTTTCCCGCGAAATCGACACTGGCACTTAGCGCGCGGAGGAGTCGAAGATTTTGTTCCCCCGCATTACTTAGACGAGCCGAACGAGCGATTACGTTTCGATCCGCGAAGACGGTGTAAAGAAGAACCACTTTAAGACCTGAAAAGGCATCTTTTAATTCCAGTTCCAACGTATCCGCTTCGGCTTCATTCTCGGTATAAACGGCCGGAAGCCCGGGTAAAGATGGCTTTCCCTTAATGATCCGGTAACCATCGTACTTTAACTCCGTGATGCGTGTTCCATCCTCAAGCTCTACTTGATACGCCGGTGTACGGAAGTCTCCACTCCCATACTGCGGGTATTCTTGCGGCAGCCGATCTAATCCAGCCGTCGCGGGAGTGTGAAGCAATAGATCAGCCATGGGCTCACGGTGCTTCAACCTGTCTCCCCAGTATACATGCACAGGAAATCCATCGACAATCTGAATAATATAACTCATGCCCGACGACTGCAAATGAAACAGCCCCGGTTGCTCTTGAACAATGATACCCATTGGGAAAATAACCCCTCTCTTAGATAATAATCATCGGAGATCCACACCTAAAATGGCACTTAGAACAACCCTTTTGTAACAGCCATCAACTAAGTCCATATGGTGTAAAGCTTGATAAGATTTAATGATATAGCAATAGGTTCTATAGAAATCATATATTAATTTTAGATATGAAGTACATGGCATGGTACTCACTATTTATGTTATAATGCTTGATAATTTACATAAGGAGATATACCGTGATTGAGTATTTGCCACGTAGTAAACAGCACTCTGAATTGTATCTAACTCAGTTTGGCATAGAGGAATGCATACCCGGTCACTTTTTTGGACCTGCTATAAGAGATCACTATCTGCTCCATTATATTTTGGACGGGGAGGGTACCTTCGAGGTCGGTGGGTTCAGTTATCGCTTACGGAAAGGACAATGGTTCCTAATCTGCCCGCAAGTCATCACTTATTATCAAGCCGATGTAGTAAATCCTTGGTCTTATTGCTGGTTTGGTTTTAACGGGGCACTGGCAGAAACACTCCTCAAGCAGGCAGGCCTGACGATGATGTCCCCAATCCTCTACTTTGAAGGAGAGCATTTGATTTATCAGTATTTGCAGCAAATGAACGAATCAAGTGGGTATCATAAAGCTCGGGAAACCAGATTGGCCGGGCTGCTTTACTCAATGTTATCGGAGCTAATTGAGTTCAGTCCGGCAACGTTCTCTGGACAAAAGGAAGGTCGGGCGGAAATTTATGTTGAAAAAGTGAAGGATTTTATCGAAATGAATTATGCTCAGAAAATTACCATTGAGCATATTGCAAATTTTATCGGACTCAATCGGAGTTATTTATGTTCGTTATTTAAACAACGAGTAAACACAAGCATTCAGGACTATCTGATTCGCTACAGGATCAACAAAGCTTGTGAAATGATGGGTAACGCTGAACTTTCGATAGGCGATATTTCCCGTTCAGTCGGCTATAATGACCCTTTACTCTTCTCAAAAATTTTTAAAAAGGTAAAGGGATTCTCTCCCAAACATTATCGAGCCGAAACCCATGCTCAAATGCAAAACGACTACTGAAATTACCAGTAGAAGCCTCTAACGAATAAAAGAGGTCAACCAGAAAACTGGCTGACCTCTTTTATGTTTATTTTGCAGTTTGTCCTTCCAAATAAGAAACAGGTTCTTTAACCTCTACTTTGGTACCGCCAAATTCATCCTTAATGTACTTTTGAGTATCCTCGTTATGATAGAGATCCGCTAATTTTTGTAGTCCCTTATCGTTTGCCTTATCCGATGAAGTTACCAGAACGTTAATATTGTTCTTTGTTGCCTGACTGATCTCTTCGTGGAACAAGGAATCCTTCAGTACATTCAGACCGCCTTCTAAAGCAATCGTGTTCCCGATCAACACCAAGCCTACATCTTGAATCACGCGTGGACCAGTTTTGTCGTCGATGAGTTCAAATTTCAAGTTTTTTGGGTTACTCGTAATATCATTGACTGTACCTAAAGCATCATTAAAGTCAGCTTTAAGTTTAATCAAACCGGATGCTTCCAACAGCTTCAAACCTCTTGCTGTATTCGCCGGATTGTCCGCCAAAGCCACCAACGCTCCGTCGGTCACTTCATCAATACTTTTGAACTTTTGCGAATAAATCCCCATCGGCTCCAGATAGGTGGTGGCTATCGCCTTCAAATCGGCTTTGCTCTCTTTGTTATAGCTCACTAGATATGCCCACGATTGGAATGCATTCACGTCCACATCGCCTTGTCTAGTCGCATTGTTCGTTTCGATTCCACCGTTAATTTCCTTTACTTCAATATCCAGCTTGGCATCCTTGGCGGCCTGGGATTGGGCAATATGCTTCCAAATCTGCGCGTCAGACCCCATAGAGCCAATGACTACCTTTTGCGTTTCCGCACCGGAAGCGGAGCTGGAGCCATTACTGTCTGTACTTTTATTACCGCACCCTGCGGCTACGAGTAATAAACTAATCCCTAATAGTAAAACGAACGATTTCTTCATGTTGTTTTCCCCCAGATCATGCTAGTATGCTAGTGCATCGTCATTCCACCTGTAACATTAATCGCTTGTCCTGTCATATATGCGGAGAGCGGACTTGCCAGAAACAGCACCACATTGGCGACATCCTCTACCTCGGCGGTTCTCCCCAATGGTACCTGCGAACAATCTTCTTCATATATCTCCTGGGCGGTCATTCCGCGAATGACGCCCCCTTCAATCCGCTCACGATGCTTCATCGGCGTTTCTACGATACCTGGACAAACCGCATTCACCAAAATTTGATGCGGAGCAAGCTCAATGGCCATCACCTTGGTCAAGCCGAGAACCGCATGTTTGGATGCACAATATCCGCCCATAGCCCGATATCCATTTTTTCCAGCCTGTGAAGCAATTTGGATAATTCGCCCCGGTTTACGCGCATCCACCATTTCCTTGGCAAACCGTTTGGACGCTACATACAGCCCGGTTGAATTGATCGAAAATACTTTCTCCCAATCAGCCAACTCACTATCAATGACATAATCCATCGTAGAAGTACCTGCGCAGTTCACCAATATGTCAGGAACTCCTGATTTGCTAATGAGCAGATCGCACCATCTTTCGATATCATCCGGCTTGGATATGTCCAATTGAGTTTCAACCAACTGTGAATTGATCACTCTATACGGCTCTTCATAAGAAATATCAGCGGAGATCACTTTAGCTCCACTTTGAATGAAAAGCTCTACAATACCCTTGCCTATACCCGACTTACCGCCTGTCACTACTGCTGTCTGATGAGATAGGTCTATTGAGATCATAGATTTTAAAATACTCTTTTGAAAGGATCGCGACTAATGCCAGCCTCCAACACAATCTTCACATATTCCTGAGCGGAGAAAAGAGAATGGTCCTTATAGTTCCCGCATTCCAAAGCAGTAACAGCCGGGACTTCTGTCGTTTCTAGAATTCTTTTCAACGTTTTTTCCAAAGCAAGTGCAATTTCCTCAGGCTCGTGTTCATTCCATAAAATCAAGTAGAATCCCGTTCTGCAGCCCATAGGAGAAATATCAATAATGCCTTTGATTTCGTCTCTCAGATACGTCGCCAATAAATGCTCCAGCGTATGTACAGCAGCTGTTGGCAGTGCGTCTTCATTCGGTTGCAGAAATCTCAAGTCATACTTTTGTACCGTGCTTCCTTTTTCATCATGCTCTACTCCCGCTGCTCTTACATAAGGAGCCTTTACAATCGTGTGGTCTAATTGAAAACTTTCTACTTTTGCCATTTTGCTCATCCTCATTTTCTGTAATTTATATTTTTGATCTAATAACGACTACTCAACATTTGTGCTATTTTCGAAAAAATTTAATGCTTTAAATCAGCATTTTTGCAATTATACATCGGATTACTCGGTTTTACCACTATAATTATTATTTTATTTCTTATTTCTTTGTCCGTCTCTCCTTTGCCTGTACGTTTTGACATAGTGTACAATATATACGGTAATCCATTTTTACGAAATAGATCGAGGACATCGTAAGCCTCATTTAGGAGAATGCTCTGTGAATGAACCGGATTGGAAGCACTTGAATGCTGTCCCTTTGCCCTTGCAGGAATTTCAGCTACAGCTGGACCAGAACAGTGTTGACGCCAAGCAACTAGAGGAATGGAGAAAGATTCCCGTCCTTTATCAACTCGCTCTGGAGGAGTTAAAGAATAAAATTAAGCTGATCCAGACGGAATGGAAACTGATAGATGGTTTTAGCCCGATTGAGCACATTAAAACCCGGATCAAAGAACCCCACAGCATTGTGGAAAAGGTTCGGCGCAAAGGGCATGAGGTCACCCTGGACAATATATTGCGTGAAATTCATGATATCGCAGGCATGCGCGTGGTATGTGCTTTTGTCAAAGATATCTATCGTCTGATGGATCACCTCCGCACACGGGAAGACATTCGGATTCTAGAGGTCAAGGACTATATTGCCCATCCTAAGCCCAACGGCTATCAGAGCCTACATGTCATTGTGGAGATTCCGCTAATCCTGTTTGAGGGCACACGCTGGATTAAGGTCGAAATTCAATTGCGCACATTGGCTATGGATTTCTGGGCCAGTATGGAGCATATTTTGTACTATAAGTTTGATAAGAAAGTGCCCGAACACGTGGTTAACGGGTTGACCGAAGCTGCACGTGCAACCTACGAACTGGATCAGAAAATGCTCAAATTGCGTGGCGAAATTTTATCGCTTAGCGAGGAACAGGATGTGGAAGAGGCCTCGGTCAAACGAGCCGAGGAGTCAGCTTTGAAGGCACTTTCCCTCCCCGCAGATCACGCCACTTCTCGGTCGCAGACGTGCTAGGCATACAGGCACAGGATAACTAAAGCATTCAATCGAGGCTGTTCCCTCTCTCGTGCTGGAGCTTAGGAACTTATGTATGATGTATAAATAAAGAGCCGTCAAAACCACTATGATCATGGTTTTGACGGCTCTTTTATATATTTTTTAATCCAATATTACTGCTTCTCGTGAATCTCTGTGCTGATTTTCTCTACGATGTCCGCAATGCTGAATGATCCCAGATCGCCTTCGCCCCGTTTACGCACAGCTACAGTACCGGTTGTTTTTTCATTTTCCCCGATAACGAACATGTATGGAACCTTCTCCAATTGCGCTTCACGGATTTTATAACCAAGCTTCTCATTCCGAGTATCCACTTCGACGCGCAGACCCGCTTTCAGCAACGCTTCCTGCACCTCATTGGCAGTCTCGATATAGTTCTCGGATACAGGCAACAGCTTCGCATGAACAGGAGCCAACCACAATGGGAATGCACCTGTAAAATGCTCAGTCAGGATGCCCATGAAGCGGTCAATCGAACCGTAGATGGCACGGTGAATAACGACTGGACGGTGCTTCTGGTTGTCCTCGCCCACATAAGTGAGGTCGAACTTCTCAGGCATTTGGAAGTCCAATTGGATTGTTCCGCACTGCCAGCTGCGTTTGAGCGCATCGAGAATGTGGAAGTCAATTTTCGGACCATAAAAGGCTCCATCTCCCGCATTTATACGGTAGTTCATGCCCAGATGTTCCAGCACGTTTTGCAAAGCTTGTTCCGCTTGATCCCACAGCGCTGGCTCACCCATAAAGTCATCTGGACGAGTGGACAATTCCACTGTGAATTCAAAGCCAAACACACTGTACATTTCGTTAATCAGCTTGATTACGTCTGTAATCTCTTTTTCAATCTGTTCTGGTGTCACGAAAATATGCGCATCATCCTGACAGAATGTACGAACACGCATCATACCGTTCAACGCACCGGACAGCTCATGACGATGCACTTGTCCAAATTCGGATATACGAATCGGCAGGTCGCGATAAGAATGAAGTTCATTTTTAAACACAAGCATATGCCCCGGGCAGTTCATCGGTTTCAGAGCAAATGTAGTTTCGTCTACTTCGGAGAAGTACATGTTTTCTTTGTAATGGTCATAGTGTCCTGATTGTTCCCACAGACGGTTGTTCATCATCAGCGGTGTACGTACTTCCTCATAGCCATGCAAACGTTGAATGTCACGGGAGTAATCTTCCAGCGCAGTACGGACAACCATACCTTTAGGCAGGTAGAACGGCATGCCAGGTGCTTCTTCGGAGAACATGAACAGTTCCAGTTCCTTACCCAGCTTGCGATGGTCGCGTTTTTTCGCTTCCTCCAGCAAGTGCAGATGCTCATCCAGTTGCGCTTTCTTCGGGAAAGCTGTTCCGTAGATACGTTGCAACATCTTGTTGTTGGAATCGCCTCTCCAGTATGCACCCGCTACACTTAACAGTTTAAACGCTTTGATACGGCCAGTTGATGGCAAATGCGGACCACGACACAGGTCAAAAAATTCGCCTTGATCATAAATCGTAATTTCCGCTTCTTCCGGCAAATCACGGATCAGTTCCAGCTTCAATGGATCTTCCAGTTCACCAAAAATGCGAGTGGCTTCCTCACGGCTGACCACACGACGTGTAATCGGCAGATTTTCCTGCGCGATCTTCGTCATTTCCTTTTCGATCTTCGCCAGATCGTCAACGGACAATGGGTTTTCGATATCAATGTCATAGTAGAAGCCGCTGTCGATGACCGGACCAATCCCCAGCTTCACGTTTTTCTCACCGTAAATGCGTTTGAGCGCCTGTGCCAGCAAATGCGCTGTACTGTGACGATAAATTTCCAGGCCGTCCGCACTGTCCAGCGTAATAATTTCAAGGTCAACGTTCTGATCCAAAACGGTGTTCAGATCGACAGCCTTCCCGTTCACTTTACCTGCTACTGCATTCTTTTTCAGACCGGAGCTGATCGAACCCGCCACGTCGGCGATGGATACACCCTGCTCGTACTCGCGTACGGCTCCATCCGGCAATTTCACTTGAATACTCACGATTAAAGCCCCCATTTCAAATTGTGTGCTATATCAAAATTGAACGCAAAAAAACGCCTCTCTCCCTCAAGGGACGAGTGCGTTCAGCTCGTGGTTCCACCCTAGTTCGGCCCGCTGCTGTACGTACATTCATGTTCATCGGAACATGCTCATGCACGACCTGCGTGGCCCTCCATTGGTATCCGTTAACGGGGATAAATCGGTGGGCGCTTACTGATGTCACTGCCAGCTTAAACAGTTACACGTTCAACGTCACGGCTACAAAGGGGTAACTTCACATGCGGTTGCCGGAAAAGCTCTCAGCCTTGGCTTTTCTCTCTGAACGGCCCTTCAAGGAAATCATGTCTTTGGTCAATGCCTTGAATATTACTATATGCTACAGCATTATAGTTCAAATTCACAGGTATTTCAAGTGGGCGTTTATGTAATTTTATGCCCGTTATTGATCATCTGGCTGTGGAGACGAATCGGCTTATATTTACACACCACTAAAACCATTGTAAAATCATTTTATCTAGACGATACCGTACAGAAAGAGAGCGCGAGAGATGCCTAAGATTATTGTCACAGAAGAACAATGGATTCAAAAAGGAATGGAACGTTTTGAGCAGGGTGGAATCGATCAACTTGTTGTTGAAAAAATGGCCGCTGCTTTAGGGTGCAGTAAGAGCAGTTTTTATTGGTATTTTAACAATCGCAGCAGCTATATTCGACAGATTGTAGAGACATGGAAGGCACAGACGACGCAACAGGTTATGGCCGCGTCCATCACCCATGCTGCCGCAGATGAGCGGATTCGAGAAGTGCTAACCCAGATGTTCGGCAAGACGAAACGGGGAGATTTTCTGTTTTATCTACGCAGGCTGTCATTGAAGGATGATAGTTACCGTGCTTTACTCGATGAAGTTGAACAGATGAGAATGGAGTTTATGAAAGAGCTTTTAATCCAGAAGGGAATGCAGCCAGAAAAAGCCTTTCAGAGATCATGGATATTGTACCATTACTACTTGGGTTGGTATGAGCGTCACAAGCAAGAGACGTTAAGTGAAGAAGCCATTCAACAGCATATTCATATGATTTGGACAGAGTGGATTTCAAATTAAGGAGGGAAGTCAGATGTTGGAGTTACTTACATGGGCAGTTGGCGGAATTTTATTTATACTGAGCGGCATGCATGTATATTGGGTATTCGGCGGACAAACAGGCGCTAAGGCAGCGATCCCAAGCACGGGAACGGATTTGCTCTTTAAACCCTCCAAAATAGGGACATCAATTGTTGCCTTTTTACTAGCTTTAGCCGCTTGGTTCGTCCTGCAGCTAGGGGGAGTTGCACCATTTCGGTTTTTTCATTCCTTCTATTCCTTCTATTCCTACGGTGCAGGCTTGTTGTCGAGCTTATTTATTTTACGTTCAATAGGAGATTTCAAATGGGTTGGGTTCTTCAAGAGAAAAAAAGGAACTGTTTTTGCAAAATGGGACACCGTGCTCTACTCGCCCCTTTGTTTTCTCTTGGGAACAGCCATTTTAATGATCATGCTTTTGCGTACGGCATAGCCTAAAGATGATCTTTACCCGTTTTGTTTCTTTCGTACGTCTCCACTCGTTTCTTTCTCAGTGAAAAAGTACAGTAAAGCCAGCACAGGCAAGATGACTCCAATCAGAGCACTTAAATTCCAACCACCTAATGCGTAAGACCAACCACCTAATGATGATCCAATCGCTCCACCTATGAAAAAGATAGACATGAATAATCCGTTCAGACGCCCTCTCGCTTCACTTCCCAAGGAGTAAATAACACGCTGTCCAAGCACAAGATTTCCCGATACAGCCATATCCAGTGTAATGGCTGAAATAAAGAGAAGTATGAGCGCAACCGTCGAATGACTTTGAAAAATATAGATGACCAAAAAGGACAAGGCGGCAATGACCATAGCTAGCCCGGTTAATACTTTGCTCCAGCCTTTGTCAGCCAATCTCCCGGCAATCGGAGCAGCTATTGCGCCGCCTACACCTACTAAAGCAAACAGTGCAATCCCTTGCTGAGACATGCCGAAATCATCCGCCAAGCGTAGAGGAACAACCGTCCAAAACAGGCTGAAGGCGCCAAATAAGCAGGCTTGATACAGGGCACGCCGGCGCAATGCAGGCGTTTGTTTGAACAGAGTACCTAGTGAGAAAATCAGTTTACTGTAAGATACCGTAGGCACAGGCTTGCGCTCCGGAAGTGCTTTCGACAGGAGAATCGTCAACAGCGTCAAAACAATGGCTGACATAATAAATACGGCTTGCCATCCCCAGATGCTGGTTATGAAGCTTGCCAATGGACGTGCGAACATAATCCCTAGCAGGAGTCCGCTCATAACATTCCCTACAACCCGGCCGCGCTGCTCTTCGGATGCTAAATAGGTAGCATACGGCACCAGTATTTGGGCAACTACAGATCCAACCCCAATGAACAAGGATGCAGTAAGGAACAACGTGGCATTGGGGGCGAAGGCAGCAACGAGCAATGCACAGACTGTAATGATGAGCGATACGATCATTAGACGTCGATTTTCAATAATGTCACTAATCGGTACGATAAACAGCAATCCCACAACATAACCGATTTGAGTTAAGGTGACAATGAAGCCCGCTGTTGTGGAAGAAAGACCCAGCGCCACATGAATAGGCCCTACCAGAGTTTGAGCATAGTAAAGGTTGGCAACAATAAGGCCGCATGCTGCTGCCAACAGAAACATCATCCAATTTGAAATACGGTTGCCTTCTACAGCTTGTTGTTCTCTTTGCATGATAATCCTCCTCAATAATTTAAATACTGAACGTATAGTTCGTTAATTCGATAATCAAATAATATACTGAACGTTTCGTTTTGTAAATAGGCAAATTCAACTTTTTATTCTTGCCTGATATTTGATATACTGAACGTATAGTTTACTTTTTTTATGTTTCTTATATCTATGTAAGAAGGTGAGCATTCCAGTGCAGAGTAAAAGAGGACGTCCGCGTAATGTTGAGTCGCAAAAATCTATCCTTACCGCTTCCTATGAACTACTGTTGGAACAAGGCTTTGGAGCGGTAACAGTAGAAAAAATTGCTGAGCGAGCGAAAGTCAGCAAAGCCACCATCTATAAATGGTGGCCTAACAAAGCTGCCGTAGTAATGGATGGTTTCCTGTCAGCTACCATGGCAAGATTGCCTGTACCTGATACAGGCCGTGTATTGGACGATATTCTCATTCATGCTACGAATTTAGTGCGGTTCTTAATAAGTCGAGAAGGTAAAATCATTACGGAGTTAATTGGTGAAGGGCAACTTGATTCAGGATTAGCAGAGGCATACCGAACCCGATATTTTCATCCTCGGCGACTTGAGGCCAGGCATCTTATTGAGCGGGGAATAGAGCGCGGGGAATTGAAGGAGCATCTTGATGTCGAATTATGTATCGATCTCATTTATGGGCCGATTTTTTATCGATTGCTGGTGACTGGTTATCCATTAGACGATGCCTATGTACGACAATTAGTCATGAATGCGTTCGAAGGGATTAGCTTGGACTGAATTGCGAATGCCATATAAGCGGCGACCGTTCTCCCGTGCAATAAACCCTCAGACTGCACCAAGCAGCCACCACAGAGTATTCTCTGAAAATGGCTGCTTTTTTCTTTTTTCCTTTTTCTTTTACCCGCCGATCCTCTATGCTAACTCCTGATTTATTTATTCGTCAGGATCTGTACTAATCTTTTGCAGTAAGTCGATTAGAAGGTCCTCTTCCTCTTCGGATAAATTGCGGGCAAGACCGGCATTGAGCTCGTCCAATATCCCTTGTAAGACAGGAGCGAATTCTAACGCCTTGGCCGTAGGAGACACAAGTTGGGAACGACGATCATTGGGGTCCGTTTTACGTTCAATGTAGCCTGATTCCTCTAATTGTTTTACAGAGCGTGTCGTGGTTGCCTTGTCAAATTTAAGTTCATTCGTCAGCTGCTCCTGTGTAATGCCCGGCCGCTGCAAAATCAGCTTTAGGAAACTGTGTTGTCCCCCACTGCCGATTCCATAAGGAGCCAGTTTTTTGGACAGTATTTTTTGATTTCGACGGTACAGGTGGGAAATTAGCTTTCCAATCGGTTTTTTCCTCATCAAATACACCTCATTGGCTTGAAAATGGCAATCCCCAGCTGGGACCAAAACAAAGTTTACAATACTATTGTTGCGCACGCAACTAATTTGCTGTACACTAGAACCGTTCATTTAGTTGCGCATGCAACTAATAAAAAGGGCTTTCAACGATAAAGAGGTGTTCATAATGAGTTCAACTGCTACAACTGCTGCAACCTATCAAGAGAATATCGAAGTTCAGAAGAAACGTTGGATGATTTTGATTGTTTTAAATCTGTTTACGTTTATGTCCACTTTGGATGGAAGCATTGTTAATATTGCTCTTCCTGTGTTGTCTCGCACGTTACATTTACCCGTGGCACAAATTGAATGGGTGACAACCGCCTATTTAATGGCGATATGTACCGCTATTTTATTTTTCGGCAAGCTAGGGGATATGGTCGGTAAAATCAAAATATTCAAAATCGGCACAATCATATTCATTCTCGGCTCCCTATTGTGCGGTCTTAGCTCTTCACTCTCCCTATTGCTGATTTCCCGCATCATTCAGGCGATTGGGGCATCCATGACCATGGCGAACAGCCAAGGGATCGTAACAGATATCTTCCCGTCCACTGAACGGGGCAAAGCGCTTGGCCTCATCGGAACCTTCGTTTCTCTGGGCAGTATCGCCGGGCCGAGCTTGGGCGGTATTATTGTCTCCTCGCTGGGCTGGCAATACATTTTCTGGGTGAATGTACCGATAGGCCTGGTCGCTGTCTTTCTTGGCTGGAAGCTTCTACCGAAGGATCTGATCAAGGTGAAGGAGAAGATTGACGTTCCTGGTAGCCTGGTGTTTGCTATTTTTATTCTCGCCTTGTTCGTCGGATTGCTGCTGGGACAGCAGGTTGGGTATGGAGACCCACGTATTATTGCTTCGCTGGTGGTGGCTGTAGTTGCTTTTGCTGTATTCATTCGGTTGGAATTGCGTCGTCCACAGCCACTGTTACAGCTCGCACTATTCAAAAATCCGCTGTTTTCGCTCAGTATTTTGTGTGCTTTTCTGGTGTTTGTCGCTAACTTCTGCTTTAACATCATTTCGCCTTTCTATGCGCAGAATATGCTGAACTTGTCGCCTTTTTATGCCGGATTTCTGCTGATGTTGTTCCCCATCTCTATGGTTATTGTAGCCCCGCTCAGCGGTGCACTTTCCGATAAAATCGGGTCTGAACTGCTCACTTTCGCCGGGCTGGTCGTTATGGTCGTTGCCCAAATTGGATTAGCCCAGCTGCATGCAGGCAGCTCCATCCCGCTCGTCGGTCTGTGGATTGCCATGCTGGGTATTGGCAGTGGTTTATTCCAATCGCCGAACAACTCGCTGATAATGTCCAAGGTACCCCGTACACAGCTTGGCTCGGCCGGAAGTGTTAATTCGCTGGTGCGCAACGTCGGTATGGTTGTGGGGATCACGCTGGCCACATCCATTCTCTTTTATATTATGAGTAAAGAGGCTGGTTATCGGGTCACCGGCTTAGTTCCGGGTCATCCTGAAATTTTTCTGTCAGGCATGCATGTAGTCTTTATGACGTCTGCCTCCATCTGTCTTGTGTCGGCATTGTTAACAGGCTGGAGGCTGATTGGGGCTAAACGGGCAAGAACGCAACAAGATAAGAGATAGGGCCTCCTTACACTTCTACTAAACGCCCGTTCTCTCTCCAGGATTGCAGTATTTTCTCAAGTACCCACTGATTCTTGTATCCGTCATCGAACAATGGGGCTCGGTCCACGAACTCCCCCCTTGCCAGCTTAACAAAATCGCCATCGGCTGTATGATTATAGATTGGTGGAACAGCCCAATTTTCGTATTCGGCATCCGGGTGTTCCAGGTCACGCAGCACGATGCGAATACTTTCCGGATTATTGAGACTAGCGTGCAGCGTACCGAGCTCGCCGTAGATATCCACTTCGATATCGTGACGTTTGCCGATGGCATTTTTGTGAGTGATGAAGGTACCCACGGTATTATCGCCAATGATGCCATGAAAGGCGGCGAGATCTTCCACATCCACTTTTACAGGCAGACCCGTGACCGGATCGGGCCGCTCAGGTGTAATGATATGTAGCAGCGCCGCGACGCTTTTAAATTCACCAATCAGAAAACGGGCCAGATCAATAATATGTGAGGCAGTATCCCCCACGACTCCAGAGCCGGCCTTGGCTAAATTGTGTCGCCATGTATACGGATGCTGACGATACGGTGAAAATGAATCCATTAGATAGCGGAATTGAATATTGTAGATTTTACCCAGCTTATGCTCTTCCAGCAGTTGCTTGACATATTGGAAGGCCGCTCCGTAGCGATGCTTGTAGTGAACCAGCAAAGGCACTGGATTCGCAGTATACAGCTTTTTCAATTCACCTGCCTCAGACCACGTGAGCGTCAATGGTTTTTCTGCCAGTACAGCTTTGTGTTCTTCCAGCGCAATCCTAATAATGTCAAAATGCACATCATTGGGTGTCAGCGACAGAATCGCATCTACCCCTGGGTCACGGATCAACGCTTCATAATGGGAGTACCGCTTGGAAGCAGGCAGTTGCAATTGCTCTCCGATGACTTGAAGGCGGTTCGCATTTACATCACTAACGGCCACAATCGATACCCCCGACATGCTGTGTAATGATCTGATATGATATTCAGCGATCAAGCCCAAGCCGATGATCCCCACCCGAATGGGTAGGATTGGGGAGGTAAAGGTACTCATATGTTCAGAATTCCCTTCTTTGCAATTTGGTTTGATATCTGGAGCACATTTCTTTTTGCTATGCAGTATCACCCTTACCTTTGTAGAATAGTCCCCACCAAGTGAATACAATTCCCCGTAAGAAAAAGAATCTGCAGCTCCGTTGTCCGGTTTTGCAGATTCTTTGTACCTCTTCTCTATATTAACTACATCATTTCGACTACATCAAAAATGTACCTACGACAAAAGATACCCCGATGATGATTGAGCGTAGCAGTTGTGCCAGAGCCACATTGCCTTTAGCAATTTCCTCGCACACCTTGGTACGCGGCGTTACCAGATCAAAAATCACATAGACCAGGCACAGCACTACAATGCCTACGGCCGACCAGGTCAGCATATCGAGCCATGAATGGCTGCTATACGACACCATTCCCACGATGATACACAGGCCTAGCAGCTTTGCCCCCATGTAGATACCTGCCGCTTCATTTCCGCGTGCGATTTCCTTATTATCGTTATAACGTGTCAGCAAGCTGAACACAAAATAACCTACGATTAAGATGGCAAACAAGATAAGCAGGCCGATACCTACATTGCCCAATGCGTTGCCCAAACTGATATGAGAGTCCAATTTTTTTCCTCCTTATGATACTTATGAATAGGAACAGATCTGTTCGAATAGTGTACATTGTGCAATTCAGCTTATACAGCGGGTGGATTAGAAGGTTCGTTGGCAACGGCGGCAGCGCAATAATAGGCCATATCCCCTGTTACCTTTTCACCGATTCGCGGCAGGACCCCCGCAAAACGCCCCCCGATCACGAATATGCCTGTCAGCACGTAGCCGTGAAATAGCCCTTCCTCGGTCTGCACCTCTGCGCTCTGCATGGGCCACAGCCGCTGATAAATCTTAGGCTGTCCCTCGTAATAAGCGGCAATATGTGCGGCTTCCTCCTGTTCAGGCGTTAGTGGAGCATCAACTTGATGAAGCAGATCAGGCTGGTCAGCCTTCACATTTTCAACCACTCCCAAGACGCCTTCCAGTCTCTCCTCGGGTTCAGGCTGCTCAATCAAATGCGTCCCTTTACCCTCTCGTCCCCATATACCTTTGGCGACATAAGGCTCTTGATTTTGCAGAAACACGGATGGCTCAAAGTATGTAGGTAGCAGGTAGGTTCGTATGAACTCCAGCTCCCGGTCGTCAAATAAACGAAAACCGCAGAACGCTGGTGTCTGCTCATTGCGCTCGTACAGTGACCATACGGTTGCGGTGAACCCTTTGCTCTGGGTAATGATATGCTGCGGCGGATTAATTAGTCCTATTTTCCCGTCTGCCACCATATCCATTAACGCCTGCCCCACCTCAAGCCCCGTGTCCTCTTCCCGATCATCAATCAGGTATTCCAGCGGATACAGGCGATAGAGGATGTGAATCTGCTCTCCCCGGTGATACAATCCTTCGTTCGGGATAATTTCCAGCTCTTCCAATGGCGCATAAACCACTTCAAACCCGGCTTGTTCACATAAACGCATAATATATTTGGTATTCGTCTGATCCTCAACATGCCAATCATAGCAAGTGAAGTGTACCTTTGCCCCCAAACCCTTACGGCTATAAAAATGAATGAGCTCCGTCAAGGCAGACTGAATCGCCTCATCCATTCCAGATGAGGGTCCATGTAGAGCAATGTCATCCCTTGACATTCCCTCACTATGCAGCACCTCCAGCAGCTTTCCTTCGAGATAAGCCACCTCGGGAATCCCGGTTGGGGTATCGGTGTTATTCTCAATGCACTTGATCCCCGCTTCCCCCACAATCCAGTCCTGTCGGGTGATCCCATCCGGCGCGACCTCCATACGTGCAGCACGCAGCAAGCCTGGATGAATTCCCAACCGCTCCACCAGGTATTCATCCGGCATATAGCGCTGGATGAATTGCTGAACCTTGCGATAAATACGATGTACCGCCTCAGAAGCAGCCTGAAGCTCTGCCAGCTCGCTTTCCCGATACACCGTTAAGGCCGGCACGCAATAGGACTTGCCGTACATGCGATGGTACGGAATCATACGGCTGATTTCACCCTGAAAAAGCTCGTCATGTTCATAAGGCAATTGCCGAATCGTACGTATGCTCATCTTAACCCCCAGAAAAAAAGCCGCTGTGTGAGCCGCTGCTGCCAAAACCACTGTGTGAGCTGGAAGATGAAGACGAGCTCTTGCGATAAGAACTGGAAGATGAACGGCTGCTATGATATGAGGAGCCTCCGCTATAATAGGTCGATCCACCATAATAATACCCGCTGCTGCCTGAATCCCGACAGGCCGTTTGCTCCGATACGGGGAGCTCGTCGCAGTCATAATACTCATCGTCACCGCAACCCGTCAGAGCGGCTGGGACAGCCAACATCAGGGCAAAGGCCGCCATCCGTGCACGAGAGCCGGGCTTGGATTTCATGGTTTCCCAAGAATACTCCATCACAGATCGACCTCCTTCACAAACAAATGCACCTTTTTCAGCTGAGGGTCCAATACTGAATATATAAATTCGTATGTTTTGCCACCCAAAACCGTATAGTGATCCAGTAGCCGTTGGGCCAGCTCCAAGGTAAATACCGAGCCTTCCCGTTGATCCATACTGCGGAACGCAGGCTCATGCCATACCCAGTACAAGGCGCTGAATGTGGAGCTGTAGCCTCCCTCACTAGCCAGGACGAGGTCTGTGATCGACGCGCCGTAAGGCTTCGCACGTTCCCCCGTAAATTCGGTTACATAGACGGAATGATCCGTATGCTCCTCACTTTCATTCGAGATATGCGCCCACAGTTTGTCATGGAGACGCGTAGCGTCTACAAGCTTGCGCAGGAACAGCTCATCTCCCGATACGGATTCCCGTGTCAGGCTGCGCAGTTCCTTTTGAGTGTCTTCTGACCATTCGCGATACGTTAATGAATAATAAATGATGATTCCCTTCCCTTCCTGTACGCTTCTGTCATGAGGTTTACTATAAATCCAAGCATCTGTCGTCGTTCACTATACGAGATTCTACCTTGAAAAGGTTCAATTTGGAAGAAAAATACGACAAAAAGCCGCAATCCCCAGGATTACGGCTTGGTTGTAGCGGTTATAGTTTGATATTGCTTTCGTCGAAATACTCCTCAAGTGTCAGCCCCTGCTTGGCTACATCCTCTGCAATGTCTACTCCCACATAACGGATATGCCAAGGCTCGTACACATAGCCGGTCACATCTTCTTTACCCTTCATATAACGAATAATAAATCCGTATTCCGGTGCATGTTGTTCCAGCCATTCACCTTCCTTAGAAGCACCGAAGGATTGCTCCAGCTCATTGCCTACGCTGGGGCTGGATACGTCAATGGACAATCCCGTCTGATGCTCACTCGTACCTGGTACGGCGCTGACTTTAGAGGCATATTCCTGCCCCTTTGTCTTTACATTGTTGTTGAAAATAGACACCTGACGCTTATAGGAACGGTATCCCGATACCGCACGCAGCTCAATGCCGTCCTTTTTCGCACCGTCGAACAGCTTCTCCAGTGCCTCTGCCGCTTCCTTACGCAAATGCCGCTTCTCATGCGGTCCCTCGAAGGAAAAAGGCACCTGCGGCTCCACCAGATCATCCGGGACATAGCCCACAGGCAAGCTGCGCTTTTTGTTCACAACGACTGTATCTGAAGTCGCATTGGTAACAACCGCTGTTCCATCCTCTTCCTTAACCGTAGCTTGCAGCGCACTCTGGCTCCGCAACGCCATTACAGGGTCAGCTTGTCCGCTTCCAGTACCCGCGGTGGCTTGTCCAGCGCTAGCGCTGCCATTCCCCGCATCCGGCTGGGTGGAAGGCTGTACATTCTCCTGTACCGCTGTAGACGATTTTAATGGCTCACTTTCCTGTCCACCTGATCCTCCTTGCTGGCACGCTGCTAGCAATAGACCCGGCAGGATCAGCCCCGGAATAAGCGCTTTAGTCCATCGCTGAGATGTGCGCATCTGTTGTATATGTCGTTTCATGCTGGTATCTCCTCCAATATTGCAATTGATACATGACTTGCAGTAACTTTTCCGTTTCCCCATTGTAACTGAACTTTGGACACACTTCGAAGCTGTTATCCTATCCAATGAAGGTGAACAGTCTCGAAAAAGGAAGCATATCCCCGAATTGTTACGGATTATGACGTTTTTGCGGGATTGCAGCCCGAGCTCGCTCGGCTACCCGTTCACGTATGAGTTTCAATGCTTCTTCAGCACGGGGTAACCTCGGCAGCAAAGACGTAATATCAGTTTCCTTCTTGAAAGCAAGTTTCTGTGGCAGATGGATTTCAATGGCATGAAAGCCTGCTCCGGGACGATGCAATGCTCCTTCAGCTGCGGATTCTGCAATCCATTCGCTAATTGCTGCCGATCCGCTGCGTCCGCCCTCCGCGCGTGAGGTAGGCTCAAGCGCGGGGGAGGTTCTCTGCACATGGGATAACTCTCCAGCCCAAGCACTAAACACGTACTCCAGCAGCTCTTCCGGCGTCATTCCGATCAACGCCGGACAGTGTTGGGGCTCGTTTTTCAGTCCAGCCTGAAGAGCTTCCTTCACGTCTTCGACTGCACCCACTCCATTCTCTCTGCTGGAAACGGCGGTCTCAGCTGCGAGTTGAACAATTTCATCCAGCGACAGGCAGGCTTCTCCTTTCAGGAGACGGTAGATGTCCAAAGGCTCCGCTTTTAGCTGCTCCAGCCATGCCCCTCGCTCTTCCAGGTTCAGTACAGGCACTGGGCCAGTCCATTGGACGGGTTGTGCGGAAGGTACACCCGTCGATTCACCTTCCGGCCCATTTCCGTCAAATCCCACGATCCATCGACCGTCAGTTACGTCCAGCTTCACTCGCGGTCTCGTCATCGCCTTCATCCTTTCTCTGCTCACTCGATCCATACATCATTTTGCAACGCAATCAGACCACGCAGTTCATCATCAGACATTTCGGTGAGCCAATGTTCACCCGAGCCGACAACCTGTTCGGACAGTGCCTTTTTGCTCTCGATCAGCTCATCGATTCTTTCCTCCAGTGTCCCCTGACAAATCAACTTGTGCACTTGTACATTGCGACTTTGACCAATACGGAATACCCGGTCTGTCGCCTGATTTTCCACCGCAGGATTCCACCAGCGATCATAGTGAATGACATGGCTGGCACGCGTCAGGTTCAGACCCACGCCACCTGCACGCAAGGAAAGTACGAATATATTCGGTCCTTTTCCCTGCTGGAAGTTGTGAACCATTTCGTCCCGTCTGGTTTTCGCCAGTCCCCCATGCAGGAAATATGGCTCTTCTCCCAAAATTTTGGCCAAACGGGAAACCAGTAGTTCTCCCATCGACACATATTGGGTGAAAATCAGCGCCGATTCATCGTTCTCGCGAATGGTTTCTACCAATTCCAGCAGTCGCTCCATTTTGCCCGAGTTTTCGGCTTTACTGCTGTCAGCACGGCCTGGAATAATTAAACCCGGATGGTCACAGATTTGCTTCAACTTGGTCAGCGACGACAGGACAAGCCCTTTGCGGGCCATACCGACTTGTCCATCCAGTGTTCCCAACAATTGATCCACCACACCGCGGTATAATCCGGCCTGCTCTGGTGTCAGTACGCAATAGGACTTCAACTCCAGCTTCTCTGGCAAATCCTTGCGGATATCCGGATCACTTTTGAGCCGACGCAGCATGAACGGGGAGACGAGACGATGAAGCTCACGCAACGCGGACCCCCGTTCCTCTCCTGCCAGACTGTACCGCTGGCGGAATGAAGACGCTGTACCAAGATACCCTGGATTCAGGAATTGGAAAATAGACCACAGTTCGCTCAAGCGATTCTCTACCGGAGTACCTGTCATGGCAATCCGATGTGGTGCGGACAACTTCATGACGCTTTGTGCCTGCTTAGTGCGTGCATTTTTTATATATTGCGCCTCATCCAACACGATGGAAGACCAGTAGACCGCAGATAAATCGCTGCCGTCCCGGCCCGCCAAATGATAGGTAGTGAGGACGATATCATACTCGCGTACATTTTCCTGAAACTGCTCCCCGTGGAGTCGCTGGTTGCCATGGTGAATATAAAGCGACAAATCCGGTGAAAAGCGCTTCAATTCCCGCTGCCAGTTGCCAAGCAAGGACGTCGGACAGATGATTAACGCCGGACGCTGATCCTCTGCTCCGATGCCACCATCGAGCAGACAGGTAATAACCTGAATCGTTTTACCCAGCCCCATGTCGTCCGCCAGGCAGACACCAAAGCCCAATCCGCGCATCGCAGCCAGCCATTGAAAACCCCGCTCTTGATACGGCCGTAGTGCACCATGCAGCGTCTTCGGCACAGGACGCGGCTCTACGGAACGGAGTACCCCTCCCTCAGCCAACGACGCAAGCAATCCGGCGGATTCCGCGCCAAAGATAGACAAGCCCTTCCATGAGGCCTCGCCTGCACTTTCATTTTCCGCAGCCAAATGCATCCATTCGGACAAGCTCATTTCACCGTTTTCTCCACGCTTGATAAAGCGCAGCACCTGACGAATTTCCTTGGGGTCTACCTCGATCCATTCCCCTCCGAGACGTACGTATGGCAAATTGGCCGCGACGATGCTTTCCAGTTCCTCCATCGTCAAGGCCGTATCCCCCAGCACAGCCTCGGCATCAAACGAAATCATGCGGTTAATGCCAACAGACGATGTATCGGCGATCACACCATCTGGCTTGGCCCCCTGCTCTGTCGAGCGCATTTTAAGCCGCAAGCCTGCACGTCTTCGCCCCTCCCGGCTCCAGCGTGAAGGCATTTGCACAGTAATACCGTTCTTTTGTAAAGAAGGTACGGCTTCCGTCAGGAAGCGGAAGAACATCTCAGGCTCCAGGGTCAACCCCTCGGGATAAGGGCGGTTTAATGCTTCCTGCAATATAGGTGCCGCTTCAGCCGCCTGTCCGAGTCTCGTCAGCAGTTGCGCCTGCACTTGACGGTACACAATTTCACCGCGAACCAGATCACGTTCAGGATATGCCCACAATGCCAGAGCAGGCAGTCGTAATCCGGGCTCTGCATCGCTTTCTGCCCAAAAGGTAATGCGCCATTCCTGGATACTCTCTTCCAAAGAAGGCTCCAAACGAAGGCACAGACGCAATTGCCCTTCAATGGGTTCCTTGGCTTCCCGTTCGGTGACAGGCATCGTGCTTCCCTCAAGAGAGGACGCCTGAAGAACCAGCTCCTCCATCTCAGCAGGCGTTCCCTGAATCGCAACCTGACGCGAACCCGTCAACAGACTGTTCCACCACAGCTCCGCCAGCGGTGATCCTCCGCGCCGATAATCTGCCCGATATCGTCCCAGCTCACGATCTGACGCAGCCAGCACCGCGGTCGTTTCTGCATGAACGACCGCACACAAGAAGGAATACAGCACCATTCCAGCTGCATCCTCACGTGTTTCTGGCTCCTTGCCCGCAAAAACGGCCGGAGCTGCCATACAAACAGCCGGCATCGCAGCTGCCAGCTCATGAAAGCGGCGGATGTCCTCCTCTTCGCGAAGCCGAGGAATCCACACCCCTACCGCCGCATCCGGACCGCGTCGTCGCGGTCCAGAGGGACGCGCCTCTGTAAGTGATGGCACGATTTCGCCCCGCTGCATCAGCTCTAGCGCAAAATAAGCAGCCTTTTGCCAATATTGCATTTCCTCGCCAAGCGTAATGCCCGAAGCCGCACAGCCCTTCTCGTCCATGCGAGTCAGCAGAGCCATCGTCTCGCGAGGTTCCAGTGCCAGACCCTCCAGCGTACGCCCCAGCATGGAACGTCTTTTGCCACCTCTGCCCGCGGTTTCCACGCGAGCATTGTTAGGTATCCGCACCTCGGCAAGACGCAACGCAGCCTGCCGAAACGGCCGAAGGTCTCCCTTCAGCGTCAGCCTGCGGATCACACTGCTCCACGCATCAATACGTGGTTCCGACGTCTCACCAGAAAAGCAAAAAAACACATCTCCGAGCCATATTCCATAAAGCGGTTGATTCATATCTGTCTCCCGTCCAGCCTTTTGAATTATTACTCTTCATCATATACGAAAACGGGCTCTTTTCAAAACTTTATCACAAAAATAATTGGAAAGTCATACGTTAATAACCTTAAATATTCATGTAATTAACAATTAAGAGACTTATCCTTCCTGATCGGCCTCATCATCCTTCAGATAAGGATTCAGGCTGTCTTGCAGCAGCCGTTTGACTTGCATACGCAGCTCTTTCGGATATATAACCTCGGCCTCCGGCCCGTATTTTAACAGAAGTCTGGATACATATTTAAACTCTTCGACCGGGATATGTCCGTACCATTCCTGACCCCGCGATTTCTCATGAGAAACATTTTGGAAGAGGGGGTCTGATTCCGCCAGCCGAGCACCTAATGGTGTAAATTTTATTTTGGACGGAATTCCCGTACGCGAATCCTCCGCAGTCAACCATTCCTTAAGGGTGGGAAGGCCGGATAAGGTGTCTTCCAGTATGGACATTGTCATCACTCTGTCTGAGCGGTACAAAATGATCCGATCTCTGCTTTGCGCAGGCATGTACCAATATCCGTGATCAAAATAGAGCCCCACCGGATATACTTTCGTCCACTTGTCCCCAGAAGCGGAGCGGTAAAGCATGTTCACCCGGCGTTTATTCAACGCAGCCTCCAAAATGAGCGAGGTGTAGGGTGACTCTGCGTGAGTCGGCATCATCCGAAAAGCGATATAGTCCTTGAATTGATCAATGCTATCCCGCACATCCTGAGGAAGCTCGGCATAATAGTGCTCGGATAAATGCTCCCGCACCGACCCGAAGGGGATGTCCGGGATATTTTCCAGCAGCTGCAGCATGAGAAAAAGACCAAAAGCCTCATCACGAGCAAGATGAAGGGGAGGAAGAAGTCGATTGGGAAGTGCCCGATAGCCGCCATGAGGTCCGGTTTCGGTATACAGGGGTAACCCGGTCTGCTGCAAATAGTCGAGATCTCTTTGAATCGTCCTGACGGAGACACCAAACCGCTCGGCCAGCTCACGTGCCGTATATTTTTTTCGGGAATCCAGTATCCTCATAAGTGCGATTCTGCGTTCGTTCATCAGGTACTCCTCTAATAAAAATAAAGTTTAAACGATTATTTTACTACGACAAAGTATGTCATAAATAGATTGTAACATAGGTGATAGAAAGGAGTGATGAACCATGGATGCTATAAAATCCAACAAAGTCGTATTGTATATTGCCGTGAGTCTTGACGGGTATATTGCACTGCCGGATGGCTCGGTAGACTGGCTGTTTGATGTCAAAGGGGATGGTGGCGACAATGGATATGCCGACTTTTACGACACTGTAGGTACGGTACTGATGGGCAGGCTGACGTATGAAGAGGTATTGAAGCTTTCCGATGATTTCCCCTATGCTGGCAAGCCTTGTTATATACTCACCCGGTCATTAGCGAAGCATGAGCAAGCACCGCATGTTACATTTACGGACGAGGATCTGTCTGAGCTAGTTCCGCGTCTGCAAAAACAATCGGAAGGTTTGGTATGGCTAGTAGGTGGAGGTCAGTTAGTTCAGGCCTTCATGCAGGCTGGACTGCTGGAAAAGGCGATCATTGCGATCATTCCTAAAGTGCTTGGACAAGGAATACCGTTATTTCCAGAAGGAACACTGCCAAGTACATTTGAACTCCAAGAAATAGAACGCCGCGGGGATATTGTACTGCTTTATTATAATGTATAATTATGTTAACAAAAAAGCCTTCGGATGTTCAGGATCATGCAATCTCCCTGACATACGAAGGCTCTTCTGCGTATTTTATTTAATTATTTGGTCTTCAAATTATCCCATGTTCTCTGGAAATCCTCGAACAGCTTCCCAGCATCCGATTTACCTGCCACATAAGCTTGCATCTGACTTCCGAATTCTTGCTGCGCTCCTTCAGGATAACGGCTAAAGAACCAGCCCAGCAGTTTATTTTCCTGACTGTATTTCACCACTTCGGCACCCAGTTGGCCCATATCGGCCTCTTCTCCTTTGATGCTCTTGAACGCTGGAATGAACTTAAATTCCTTGGTGATATACTTTTTCCCTTGCTCGGATGTCACCATCCAATTTAAGAACTCTTTGGCCTCAGCTTTGACAGACGAATTTTTATTAACCACCCAGTTATTGGCGACACCTACAAACAGCTTATCTCCGGCTGTTGCATCTTCACCAATCGGCATAGGCAGAATACCCAGATTCAGCTTCGGATTAATTCCGTCAATTTGGACCTGAGTCCAGTTCCCTTGCTGCATCATGGCAGCCTTGCCAGTGGCAAAGTTCGTTACCTGCGTATTGTAATCAGTCGTGAGCGGCTTCGAATTGCCATACTTGAGCGTCAGATCGAGCAGCTTGATCCACTCGGCGAATACAGCATTGCCCGGAATTTTGGCTGTGCCATCATTCAGTCCTTTGACGAAGCCCGACGGGTCTGGCTGATTAGCAAATGCCACGTTCAGCAAATGATTGCCCAGCACCCAAAACTCCTGGTATCCATTGGAGAAAGGTGTAATCCCTGCGGCTTGCAGCTTTTGCGCAGCAGCCTCCAGCTCAGACAGCGTTTTAGGAGGCTCGGTGATTCCAGCCTTTTTGAACAAATCCTTGTTATAAATAAAGCCGTATCCTTCCAGATTCATTGGCTGACCGTACAGCTTGCCATCCTTGGTCATCGGTTCTTTGGCGACATCGACCACATCACCAACCCAAGGTTGGTCGGATAGGTCCTCCAAATATTCCATCCACGTATCCAGCTCACGATATCCGCCGACATTAAAAATATCCGGCTGTTCACCAGAAGCAAACTTGGCCTTCAACGCCGCCCCATAGTCACTACCCCCACCTACGGTCTGAATGTCGAGCTTAATCCCCGGGTGAGTCGCTTCATACTCCCCCTTCATGCGATTTAGTGCTTCTGCAATCTCTACTTTAAACTGAAAAATGTGAATGGTTTTCTCCTTAACTTCCTCATTGC
Organism: Paenibacillus sp. JJ1683; assembly: GCF_053006485.1. Classification (NCBI taxonomy): domain Bacteria; kingdom Bacillati; phylum Bacillota; class Bacilli; order Caryophanales; family Paenibacillaceae; genus Paenibacillus; species Paenibacillus sp. JJ1683. The sequence continues at coordinate 641,638 of NZ_CM129820.1, read as the reverse complement.
TTGCATTTTGCCCCCCACTGCTGTTACATCCCGCCAAAACCAGAGCAAAAGCTGCAAAAAGCAAAATCAGTGCTTGGGCTTTCTTTTTAACAGTATGCGTTTTCATATTTATGTTCCTTTCTATTCTAGGTTTCATAGCACCATAATCAACACTCAACCTTTAACCGAACCTGCCATAATCCCTTGTATAATATATTTTTGCATGGCCAGAAAGAACGCGATGACCGGCAAGATACCCAGCACCAGAGCAGGTAATGCCAAATCCCACTGCTTCGTATATTGTCCGAAAAAGGCATAGGTTGCAATCGGAATGGTGCGCAATTCAGCCTTTTGCAGCACGAGAGAAGGCAGTAGATAGTCATTCCAAATCCAGAGTGTATTCAAAATAATAACTGTTACCATCATGGGCAGCATCAACGGATATACAATCCGGAAAAACACCCCGTAAGGCGTGCAACCGTCTACTGTAGCTGCTTCTTCCACCTCGACTGGCACACCTTTGACGAATCCGTGAAAGAGAAAGATGGACATAGGAGCCCCAAATCCCAGATAACAGATTACCAGACCACTAATACTGTTCATTAAATCCAGCGTACTTACAACCTTGACCAAAGGGATCATCACCGATTGAAAAGGAATGACCATCGCGGCCACGAACAGGCTGAACAGCACCCGATTGTAACGTGTTGGATGCCGAACCATTCGATAAGCAGCCATTGAGCTGATCAGTACGAGCAGCAGATTGCTGACCACCGTAACCACGAATGAGTTCCATAACGCTTCAGGAAAACGCGTAATGCTCCAAGCTCTAGCATAGTTGCTCCATACAAATGTTTGTGGCCAGGCCGCAGAATCCGTGAGCAGGTCACCAAAGCTTTTGACCGAATTCACGAACAAAAAGTAAAACGGGACGAGGAATACCAATGCGACGAGGATCATCACCAACTCAGTCGCCCAGGTTCCAACGCGGTAGCGATTGTTTGTTTCCATCTACGATTCCACCTCCCGGCTTTTTGTCAGGCGTACCTGAAGGCTCGTAACGATAGCAACAATGATAAAGAAAATAAGTGCTTTAGCCGTTCCCAACCCATAACGATTATTGACAAACGCTTCATTGTATATATTGAGCGCCACTGACTCCGTTGAACCAAAAGGACCACCCTTCGTCAATGACAGGTTGAGATCGAACATTTTAAACGACCATGATATCGCCAGGAAGAGACATACCGTAATGGCGGGCATGATCAAAGGCAGTATAATCGACCGCAAGATTTGCATCCGGCTCGCTCCGTCAATCTCCGCTGCCTCCAGCATATCCCGGGGCACATTGGTCAGGGAAGAGATATAAATCACCATTAAATATCCGGCTGTTTGCCAGATAAACACGATCACAATGCCCCAGAAGGCCGTAATCTCATCTCCCAGCCAGGACAGGTTGAAGAAGGATAACCCCGTACTCTCGCCGATCGCTGCAAATCCCTTGACGAAAATAAACTGCCAGATAAAACCGAGCAACAGACCGCCGATCACATTAGGCATGAAAAAAATAGTTCGAAGCACATTTTTTGTTTTTAGCGGCTTGGTTAGAAAATACGCCAGCAGAAAACCAAAGATATTGGCTGCCACCACTCCAATCACCGTAAAACGGACGGTAAACCAGAACGCTGTCCCGAATTTGTCGTCATTTAATAAAATGTGACTGAAATTATCCAGCCCGACCCACTTTGCCTGATTGGCTACCCCATTCCACTCTGTAAAAGAATAGTACATTCCTAGCATGAAAGGGATTACAATAATGATAACGAAAAATAACGTCGATGGCCCTACAAAAATCCATTGCTGGAGCCATTGCGACGACTTGGCGCGATTCAAACCGATCCCCCCTTTGTTCTCTTTGGTGTCTGGAACGCTCCTCTACGGCATCCTTGCAAGCAGTGTGGACGTTGAATCCGTATGGATATGCGATTCACATGTTCATTATGTCGAATTAGTGCTCTGGAGAACACGCAAGATCGTGAACCATTAAGGGGGAAAATATTGACCTCAGGCCTGCCTTGAATTGTGAAAGGAGCTTACCTGCATGAAATTTCATAGCATTCGTTCTCGCCTAATCTGGTTTCTACTCATTGCGGTCACCATTCCGTTGCTGCTTTCAATGACCATGACCTTCATCCTCACCAAGCAATCCTTACGGGAGCAGGCCACCCAAGAAAATGAGCGGCTTATTTTTCAGGGAATTACGAATCTGGATAACTATTTACAGGGATTAAATCGCGCATCGATCGGAGTCTATAATGACCCTCATTTTCTGCGCAACCTGGCTAAAATTCCAGATGATTACCGGGCCGTTGCCGAGATTTACACCACGCTGCAAACGATGATGAATGCTTCCTCAGGTATTGACCAGGTGTACTTGCATTCGTTTGAGGCTGGGCAATCTACGCTGATTACCAGCACGGTTCCTTTACGGGAGTTCCGGCTGGAGCCCTTTACCGGTTCTATCCATTACGGCCCTTCCGGACTGTTCATACAACCCTCGCATATAAAGCATTTGTACGGCTTTTCGGCGGTTTCCTATGCGGAGCACAGCACAGAGCGGCAGGTATTTACACTCCACCGGGCGATTCGGAACATTCCGTCTTCAGAAACGCTTGGGGTACTGGCTATAGACGTTGATCTGGAGGCACTGCGCAGTATTTGCCGTCAATTGTATGATGCAGATACAGAGGAGCTGTTTTTAATTGATCGGAACGGAACGATCATCTATAGTGGAAAAGAATCATCCATTGGAACACACTGGAAGGAATCTGGCCTACTCAAGCGAATTTCTAAAGAAGACGAGCACGGTGTAATTGAAGATGATACAGCACTGCACGTATATGGCAAACTGGATGCCAACCTGTCAGGCTGGACACTCGTCAAGAAAATCCCTCATCGGACGCTTTATATGCGAGCTACCCAACTGACCCAGATCAATGCGGTCATTACAGGCGCAGCATTGCTGCTCGTTATTGTCGCCACGTTATGGATTTCAATAAAAATTACGGAACCGATTAAGCGGCTGACTCGCTACATAAACCAGATTCAGTCTGGTCAGCTGGATGTAGACATCCGAGCCATGAGCAACGATGAGATTGGAGTGCTCTCGCGTCGTTTTAGACAGATGATGGATACCATCAACAACCTCATTTTGCAGGAATACAAGCTGGAACTGGCAAACAAGACACACCAATTGAAAGCGCTTCAGGCACAGATTAATCCTCATTTTTTATATAATACGCTACAGTCTATTGGAACACTGGCTCTACAGCATGAGGTGCCGCGAATCTATTCGCTGCTCTCTTCCCTTGCCAAAATGCTCCGCTATAACATGCGGAACCATACGGTTGTTACACTCAAGGAAGAGGCTGAACATGTAAAACAATATCTTGATTTGCAAAAGGAACGCTTCGGTGAGCAATTAGAAGTCACCTATCAATGGGATGATCAAGTTCTGAATGATCGGGTGCCTAAAATGATTCTCCAGCCGTTGGTGGAAAACTACTTTAAACACGGTGCCGATCCCCGGCTGGGAACCGGTAAGATTCGTATTACAGCCTGCCGAATCCGGGAAGGCATTGTGAGGATTGAAGTAGAAAATAACGGCGCTTCGATTCCACCAACCGAGTTGGAGCAGCTTCAGCATATGCTGCAACGTCCGCTGAAAGCCCATGAAGAATCAGACACTGATGAGCAAAACTCTATTGGTCTTCGTAATGTTCTATTACGTATCCAGCTTCACTCGGATGATGGTTCTAATACCCTGTGTGTAGACAATATTCTGCCTCATGGCGTTCGTTTCACACTTGAAATTCGCACCGAGCCCCATACAGAAATTCATTTTAAGGGAGAGTGATCTGTCAATGAAGGTCCTAATTGTGGATGATGAAAGGCATGTACGTCACGCCATTCGGATGCTTGTACATTGGGAAGCTTACGGTGTGAGCGAGGTGATTGAGGCTGAATCGGGCGACCAGGCGATTGAGGTTATTACCGCACTTTCCCCGCCTGTGGTACTCACAGATATGCGAATGCCTGGTAAAGATGGAGTAGCCTTGATGGAGTGGATTCAAGCCAATTCTCCAGCTACCAGAGTCGTGGTGGTCAGCGGCTATGATGATTTTGAATTGGTTCGGCAGGCCATTCGCCGGGGAGGCATGGACTATATCCTTAAGCCCGTAGATCCGGTAGAGATCAATGAGGCGCTCAGTAAAGCCACTCAAGCTTGGCGGACAGCGGAGCAAGACCGGAACAGGCAGACCATGCAGGCTATGGAGGTCAACCGGATGAGGCCGCACTATGCTGATAAACTCCTGACCGAACTCATTTCCGGTACGGCGCTATCCATCACTCCCTTACGTGAGGAGCTGCGTCTTCCCACAGCTATTCAGATCTGTAATGCAGCAGTGATGAGTACCACTCAACTGGATGCCGATATACTGGACAAATATAAAACGCGCCGCGCGCTTCTAGGCTTTTCCCTCATTAACATTTGCAACGAATTTCTGGGTACTTCTCAAACCGGAATTGCATTCCGTCATCTGGAGCGTACGGACGAAATTATTCTGCTGTATTGGGCCGAGCCGGCTCGTTGGCCAGTGCTCTTGCAGGAGATTCACGCAGGGATTAGAACGGCGCTGCGCTGCTATATGCACATCGGGGTTGGTTCTTTCGGAACCTTTCCGATGGGGGCAGCCACAGCCTACCAAGAAGCACGGCAAGCGCTCTGGAAACGGGATATGTTGCAGGCCACCGACTGGATACATGAGAGTTCTCCGGCCCGGCAGACCGTTCGTCTTCCCCAGTTGTCTGAAATGGAAGAGGAACTACGGCTTAGTGCGCTCAGCTGTAATGCCAGTCGCGTATCTACAGCGGTAGGCGACTGGGTGGCAGCCGTAGCCGTGCTGCCTTCGGTTACAGCAGAGCAGCTCGCTGGCTGGAATCAAGAGCTGGATTGGATGCTGGCTCGCTGGCTGAATGACAGACCTGGAGATGCCGAAGGCGAGGAGCTGACAGATGAGTCCAACTCCATACCTGCCCTGCCAGTCGACAACCGTGGGGTGCTTTCCCTACCTTTATGGAAAAAACAGATCGAAAATCGATTGCTGGCAGCCGGTCAGGCACTTACGCCAAGCCATAGCCCAAACAACCCGACGATCCGTGATATTGCCCGCTATCTGGATGCTCACTATGACGAGGATATTTCCCTACAGGATATAGCGAGCCGCTTTTACCTCAGCCGGGAATACATTTCTCGTAAATTCAAGCAGGAGTACGGGGTTAATCTGTCCGATTATTTGTGCCAGATCCGGATGAGCAAGGCAAAGCTGTTACTGCTGAATGACAAGCTGCGCCTTCACCATATTGCCGGTATGGTCGGATATCAGGATGAGAAATACTTTGGCAAGGTGTTCAAAAAACTTGAGGGAGTTACGCCTGGCGAATTCAGAAGGCGTCATTCTGCAAATCCTCAGCCGTTATCGCATATAACACATGATCTTCCCACACACCATTAATCTTCAAATAGTTGAGAGCCAGCCCCTCGCGGCGAAATCCCGCCTTTTCCATCACTCGATGGGAAGGCGAATTTCTTGGCATGACTCCAGCTTGAATACGGTGTAATTCCAACTCATTCAGGGCGTAGCGGACAATATCCTTCACTGCGGAGGTAGCATAGCCTTGTCCATGATATGCAGGATCTACGAAGTAGCCCAGATTGGCATTTTGGAAGGGACCTCTAGCGACACCAGACAGCTCCATTCTGCCGATCAGCTTATCATTTTTCGATAAAAAAAGTCCAAACGTATATCCCTGTCCAGCTTGTGCAGCTTCCAAGCCGTTGGAAATCAGACGCACCTGTTCTTCCAGGGTAAAGTAATGTTCAGGTCGTTCTGGCTCGAATGGTTTGAAAAACTCAAAATGTTGGCGTCTAATTTCTAATAAACGTTCTGCATCCTTTACTTGTAAAAGCCGAATCTGTAGACCTGGATGGGTGGACTTCATCGAAATCACACTATTCGTTTCATGGAACATTATCATTACCTTCTCTCTGTGTTATTCCTACGTAATTGTAATTCACAGTCACGAGACAAGAAAATACCCCAGGCGCATAAAAGCAGCCTAGGGTATTATTATTCAAAATTTAGTCCGTAACAGGCATCCAGCCAGGTATAGTCGTCAGCGCACCCCACAAGTAGTCAGGAATGACCAGCTCCTGCTGGGCTTGCTTGGACAATGTCGTGCGAATGGTATCCTCTGTGCCGTTCTGCACTTTCTGAACCCATTGCGGCTCCATCAGCAACGGACGTCCCAGTGAAACAAGCGGTACACCTGTCTCCAGTGCTGCAAGCGCCTCGTCTGGTGTATTCAGGGAACCCACTCCCATGACTGGTACACGGTTCCCAACCTTCTCATGAATCAGAACCGTACGTGAACGTTCGTCACTACGGTCGCGGAACGAACCGCCGAAGAAATGATTTACGGAAATGTGAAGGTAATCCAGCCCTTCATCCGCCAGACGGTCTACAAGCACCATCGTATCATCCAGCGTGATGCCTGGCGTGTGTCCTTCCTCAGGAGACAAGCGGTATCCGAAGATAAATGGACGCTTCGCATGCTCTGTGATTACTTTCTTCACTTCGTGAACAATTGCCAGCGGAAAGGTCAAGCGTTTCTCAAGACTTCCTCCCCATTCATCGGTACGAATGTTGGAATGCGGAGAGAAGAATTGCTGCACCAGGTAACCGTTCGCTCCGTGAAGCTCTACACCATCATAGCCTGCTTCAATCGCGCGGCGAGTTGCTTCGCCATAGGCGCGGATGACGCGGTGGATATCGTCAGATGTCATTTCACGCGGCACAGGTGCGCCTTCTTTTTCCTCAGCTACTGCGCTTGCACTGATCGGTTGTCCGTCTGGAATCTGATCCGGTGGGCACAGGCGGCCACCATGATAAATTTGCAGAATCGCTTTCGCGCCCTCCTGATGAATCGTATCCGCCAGACGACGCAGGCTAGGAATCATTTCATCCTTGTCCGCACCAAACTCATTAACAAATCCTTTGCCATCTGGAGTTACATACACACAAGCGGTAATAACCGCGCCCACACCACCGGAGCGTTCACGGTAGTATGCCAGTTCCTGGTCACTGACTTCGCCATTTTCGTGGGAAGCAAAGTTAGTCATAGGAGCCATCGTAATGCGGTTCTTCAATGTAACACCGGATGGCAGGGTATAAGCTTCAAATAAAGGATTATATTTCGGGTTCATTCGTTCTCTCTCCTTCAGTTTAAGTCAGATCAGATCATATAGGGCTATTGAGCATGAAACGAATACGAATTCAATGTCATTTTCCTTCCATGACGAAGCCTCTTTGCTGTTGCTTACTTAAATACAGTGGTTATAATAACCACAGTATAATGATCCGCCCCTATAAAGTCAAATCCAACCTTTTTGACCTCCCTTAAACTGTCCGAAAAGTCCGAAATTTAGCCACTTTACATCAGCTATTGACAGTCGCTTATTTGCTTCCGGCTATGCTATCTTTCTCCTCCCGGCGGGAAAACCAGGTCGCGAGCAACGAGCCGGAAATATTATGCCACACGCTAAAAATCGCACTCGGTACAGCAGCAATCGGATTAAAATGGGCCGCTGCCAGCGCAGCGCCCAGCCCGGAATTCTGCATTCCTGTTTCCAGCGTAACGGCTTTACGCTTGGAAAGATCCATGCCGAATAGCTTGGCAAACCAATATCCGAGCAGAAAGCCGATACCGTTATGCAAAATAACCACAGCAAAAATAATCGGACCTGTCTCCAAAATTTTGCCTTTGCTGCCTGCAACCACAATAGCCACGATAAGTACAATCGCCATGGTTGAAATGAGCGGCAGCGCCTTGACACTGGCTTCCGCTTGTCTGCGGAATAGCGATTTGACGATTACACCCAGCACAATAGGGACAATAACCACGATGAGGATATCCATGATCAGCGACTTCGCATCAATATTCATCCAGCGTCCAGCAAGCAGACTAATCATCGCTGGGGTTGCCAGTGGAGCAATCAGCGTCGACACTGAAGCGATCGATACGCCAAGCGCCACGTCACCTTTGGATAAGAGCGTCATTACGTTGGATGCAGTTCCACTTGGACAACAGCCGACCAAAATGACACCCACCGCAATATCCGGTGGAAGCTGCAATACTAATGCCAATACAAAGGCGAGAAACGGCATGATCAGATAGTGCCCTACCACTCCTATAGCCACATCCACTGGACGCCGGAACACTTCACGAAAGTCGGCCGCAGATAAAGTCAGCCCCATCCCGAACATGACAATGCCCAGAAATAACTGTATGTATCCTTTCAACCCTGTAAACGCCGTAGGAAAGAAAAATCCCAAACATGCAAATAAAAGCACCCAGATGGAAAAGGTCCCACCTACAAATTTTCCTACTTTCTCTAATCCTCTCATTCTACTGATCCCCTTACTTCTATATAAGCTGATTTAAGAAAATGCACATCGGAAGCATCTTCTGGCTGCATAGTTGGCACGCCACGTGAACTCTTCCTTCAGCTTATATAGTGCTTAAAATTTTTACCATTGTACTACATATGAATGCATATACATACTACTTTTTATGATTTTATTGGGATCAAGAAACTTTTCCCCGTTCGGACATATTTGAAAGCAAAGTGGGTATATTCATAGTAGAAGATAGTGACCAGTCGGTCATTTTGAATATCATTCGTTGAGGAGGAGTTATTCCTATGTCACGAAGCCATCCGTATAAATGGTGGAATATTATTGCATTCATCGCTGTCGTTCTCGTTAATATTTTGGCTTCTACACTTCCTATTGGCGGAAGAAGCACCGCTGCTGTATCCAACATGTATCCTACCTTAATTACGCCAGCAGGTTACGCTTTTTCCATCTGGTCGGTCATCTACGTGCTACTCGCCTGTTTTGCCGTGTACCAAGCTACATCAACAGGGCAAGCCAAGACAAGCGTTCAATCTATCGGTATTTTCTTTATTTTGAGCTGTCTCTTCAACATCATCTGGATTTTCCTATGGCAGTATGTATACGTAGAACTGTGCGTGATCGTCATTATTTTATACTTGCTCTCCCTATTCGTCGTATATACACGTACTCGTACACCGCAGCCAACTCGCGGAGAAATGTGGTTCGTCAAGCTTCCTTTCAGTCTGAATCTCGGTTGGGTATCTGTGGCTACCATCATCAACATTGCAGTAGCATTGGAAAAGAATGAATGGAGTGGCTGGGGTCTCAGCGATACGCTATGGGCGATCATCATCCTGTTTATTGGCACCGTATTGGCCATCTTGGTCAGCTTTCCTTATCGTGACAGCATCTACCCACTTGTATTTGTATGGGCCTATGTCGCCATCGCCATCGAGCATCCAAACAATGAAAATGTACGGCTGGCTGCATGGGTCTTGTCGGCAATCATCCTGGTGTACGCGCTATGGCTATTCTTTGCCCGTAATCGAGACCGGGATTAAAGGAAACGAATATCATCTCCTAGCAACAAGCACAAGCGAGCATGGGTCTGAATCATTTTAGCCCAAGCTCGCTTGCTTTGTTTTTTCTAAAATATAATCAGGCATAGACTTTAATCAAATCTAAAAGCTTGCTTGTCGATTGATCCGTATTAATTTTCTCCATATTGTGAATGTAATCCGACCTTTTTTCATACAAACGAAGAATCATATCGACAAAGCGTTCAGATTCCAGCTCTTCTTCTTCTAAAAATTCACACAAGCCTTGTGCTTTAAATGATTTTGCATTTAGAATCTGATCCCCCCTGCTGACTGCCTTTGAAAGAGGTATCAACAGCATAGGCTTACGCAACGTCAAGAATTCAAAAATGGAATTTGAACCTGCCCTGGAAACAACCATATCTGCCATCGCCATTACATCCGCCAGTTCATCGTTTATGTATTCAAATTGCTGATAACCATTCGTACGAATAGAATCATTCACTTGGTTCTTACCACAAATATGCACGATTTGAAATTGAGCGAGCAAAGCCTCTAAATTCAGCCAAACCAGCTCATTGATCTTCTTGGAGCCTAAACTCCCACCCATGATGAGCATGATGGGCTTATTTCGAGTAAAACCGCAGTAGGCTAACCCTTTGGCCGCCTTCCCCTCTTTTAGCTCATCTCTCACAACAGCACCAATATATCGGGTATTCTTTGAGCGAAAATATTCAGCTGTTTCAGGAAAAGTAGTACAAATTTCGGTAGCAAACATGCTGGAAATTTTATTCGCTAATCCAGGGGTAAGATCGGATTCGTGGATGATGACGGGGACTCTGTTCAACCACCCAGCCAATACCACAGGAACGGAAACAAACCCGCCTTTTGAAAAAATAATATTCGGTTTTTCTTTCTTTATAATCCGGTATGCTTGAGAAATTCCCTTAAGCACTTTAAAAGGGTCCTTAACATTATTCCAGTCAAAATATCTGCGTAATTTCCCGGTTGCGACACTAAAATAACACACATCTTCTAATCCAGAGATCAGTTTTCTTTCAATCCCTTGTTCAGAGCCTATGTATTGGACACTCCGAACAGCACTCATTACATTCAAAACAACCGGATGCCACTATAGTAGTGACCCCCGGTTCCATGCAAACTATTTATTTTATGAACGAACCCTGGTAACTTATTCGCCCTTCAATGCAATGACTTCAATCTCCACCAGTGCGTCCTTAGGCAGACGAGCTACCTCCACCGCACTCCGTGCTGGGTATGGTTGCTCGAAGAAGGAACTGTACACCTCATTGACACTGACAAAATCGTTCATGTCCTTCAGGAATACAGTCGCTTTCACAACCTGGTTCATGTTGCTGCCTGCCGCTTCCAGAATGGCCTGTACATTGCTCAAGGACAGGCGAGCCTGCTCCTGTACATCCTTGCCGAACTCACCTGTTGCCGGATTCAGCCCAAGCTGTCCTGAGGTGTAAATAAACCCGCCTGCCTCTACCGCTTGGCTATAGGGCCCGATCGCGCCGGGGGCTTTTTCAGTAGCAATTGTTTTTTTCATAGGGGTTGGATTCTCCTTCCTGATACTGGTTCACCGTATTATAGCATGTGAAGTCCAAAGCCACTATTCCGTGCGACGGTTTGACACGTTAGGTTTCTCTAAAGATACCTTACTGCGATGGTGCTACATAATTTTATTTCCGCTGTAACCTTTAGCGCCCATGTATCATCTAATTCTTGTAACCTGCTACACAATAGATTGTACAAATTCAAATACAGGTACAATTACATTGATCATAGCTAGTATAGACGGGAAAGGAGCACCATCCTTTGAATCTCGAAACAAACGTATACCAAGCAAGGCACGGGGATCGCAAGGCGTTCGTCGCCTTGATGAAACAGATGGAATCCGATATGTATGGCATGGCGCGTTCCATTCTTCGCAGCAATGAGGATTGCGCGGACGCAATACAAGAAGCGATGCTCAAAGCATACAAGTCTCTGGGTGAGCTGCGTGAACCTCGCTATTTTAAAACATGGCTGCTTCGTATTCTCATTAATGAATGCCATCTCATGATCCGCAAGCAAAAACGGGTTGTACCCGTCGCGGAATTTATAAAGGAACCGTCCACCTCGGGCGGATACGAAAAAATCGAGCTGCGCGAGGCCATCGACCACTTGGAGGAATCCATGCGAACCGTGATTTCCCTGCACTATTTGCGTGATATGCCGATCAGGGAAATCTCAGAGCTACTGGACCTATCAGAGGGTGCCGTCAAAACACGATTGCACCGTGCTCGCAGAACATTAATGGATCTGCTACAAAATCGCGGAGAAAGGAAGGTGACCTTTCAATGAATCCTTCAGAGTATGAGAATCAGGAACAAAAGCTGGATGATAAATTACAATTGGAGAAAGAAAACTTGGAAGCAGATATGGCAGACATCCCTGATTTGGTAAGGCAACGCCTAGACGCATTTTATGCACAAATGGAATCAGATTCTGACCTGCTACCCGACCGTTCATCCTCTCATCGACCCGTTAAAAGGTTTCTTCGGAGAACTGCAATTACCGCTGCTTCTGCAGCGCTCATTGGCGTTATGATCATTGGCAGCGCCTATGTTTCGCCTACAATGGCGGAATCATTGAAACAGGTCCCCCTTGTCGATAGCGTGTTCAAGCTAGCCGGGGATCTTGGGCTGCAAACCGCTGACCAGAAAGGGTTGGCCACTTCATCGAATCTTAGCGTTACCCATGACGGTATTACATTGAAGGTACCTCAAATCATATTTGATGGGACACGCTTGGTCGTGGCGTTGGAAAAGAGCGGTGGGGATTCACAACATGAACCCCTGTATCCCACTACCAATACGCAAGGGCAGGAAGAGGATATGGTGGAGAAAATAGACCTGTTCATCAATGGGACGTCGGTCGACAGCAACAGTAGCGCCTTTAATCTCATGTATGGTCGTCCGGGCAAAGACAATAATTCTATGCTGATTGCGTATATGCGTGACCCTGCCAGTGGTAAAGCCGCCTTACCAGATCAGTTTGAGCTAGAGGTATATGCAAAGTTAAAAGGTGTATTCGAGCCGTTCCGCATACAAACCACGGTTCACAAAACTAAAATAAATAACAAGATACTTCAGCCGCAAATGAGCAAATCTAATCCTTATCTTGCATTTACGGTAGAAAAGTTAGAAATGACCCCTATCACGACCAAGATTACAACATCGTTCAAAATGCTGACTGATATTGCACATATGCCGGATGAGTACACCGTGGAACGAGAGTACAATAACATGAAGAATGGACACACGAATCAGTACACCAAAAAGGAATTGGAGATACTCGATTATGCTGTATTCGACGAGCAGGGAAGAGAACTTCAATTGCTGAGCGGTTCTGGAGTTCCCCATACCAAAGAACGTGACAGCAAAATGATCACACTGTTTACTCCTTTTGTGGACACTCCCCAGAAGATCATTTTCAAGCCATATATCTTGCCAACCCAATCAGGAGGTAGCGCCCTACTCGATGCTAAAGGTAACTGGACACGCCATTACATCGATGAATTAGAAATTACGATCGATGTGCCGCAAAATACAAACCACCCATAAAACACGAATAACGCCGCTGCTGTCCGAATGATCGGGCAACAGCGGCGTTATTATCATTTCTAAATCTTAAGCGTGGTTTTAGACATTGTCATCAGGAGTTGTTCCTGTACCAGGCTCCTCATCATCGGAGGTTAGTTCTGCACCGATGACCCGAATGATGTCATTCGGATAAATATGTACACCGCTCGCCTGCGCGAGAGCAATTCGTACCATAGCTCGTGCGATGAACGAAGCGGGAATGGCACGATAGGAAGCGAACCTGCCCGTCATTAGGCCATCTAGCGCTTTCATGACAATCGTGGCAGCGGCTTCGCCAAATCGTCGTTCAGATCTCGCTCCCAAAATGAGCGACGGACGGAACAAATGCAGTGCAGGCAATCCAATCGCGGCAAGCGCCTCTTCAGCCTCACCCTTGGTACGGTTATAAAACACACGTGAATCCGGATCAGCGCCCATCGCAGAGATCGCAAGCATCTGTACTGCTCCAGCCTCTTTGCCCAACTGGGCTGTCAGAACCGGATAGTCCAGATCCACCTGTCGAAACTGCTCCTTAGAGCCAGCCTTTTTCATCGTTGTCCCAAGGCAGCAAAACACATCATCCACCCCTTCGAGGGCGAAGGCCGACTTCTGTGGTTGTTCCCAGTCGATGAGCGCCTGCTCTAGCTTGGGATGCTTGATGTCCAATGGACGCCTGCCCAAAACCATGACGCGGGTGTATTCTTTTTGCACCAGTAGCTCCCGTACAACATAACCCCCGACAAGCCCTGTGCCACCCACAACGACCGCTTTACGTTCCATGATATACCTCCTAACGCTCCTTGTCCCATGATTGCGATCAGGTTAGTTTAAACGGCTGTTCGTCCGCCTCCTTGCTGTCGGACGGACACATAGGCAGGTACAGGGAAAAAGTACTTCCCTTGCCTTCTTCACTCTCCAGACGGATAAATCCGCCTAACAAGCGGGAAAAATCACGGCTGATGGACAACCCCAGTCCGGTTCCACCATATTTACGATTAATCGAACCGTTCGCCTGCTGGAATGCCTCAAAAATAACATGCTGCTGAAGCTTGGATATACCGATGCCTGTATCTTTTACAGCAAATACAACCCAATCTCCCTCCTGACCCTTTCGATCCAGATGCTGTGTGCTGATTTCCAGCAATACACGCCCTTCATGAGTAAACTTAAAGGCATTGGACAATAGATTACGTAAAATTTGCTGTACTCGTTTGGAATCGGATCGGATTTCATCCGGTACATGTTCATGCACGTTCAAGCTGAATTCCAGGTTTTTATCCTTCGCTGTGACTTCAAAATGCATCATCATCCCCTGCGCAATCTCACGCACACTGACTGGCTCACTTACGATTTCCATGTGCCCGGCCTCGACCTTGGATAAGTCCAGAATGTCATTAATCAGTTGGAGCAAATCATGGCCCGAGGCATAAATTAGATCACTGTACTGGTATAGCTCGTCCTCATCCAGCTCTTTTCCCTGCTCATTGATAATCTGTGCCAGGTTAATGATGCTGTTAAGAGGTGTACGTAACTCATGCGACATCGTTGCCATAAAATCCGATTTATACTGGGAAGCCATCATCAGCTGCTTGGCGCGTTCCTCTAAAATAATCTTTGCCTTTTGCAGCTGATCACGCTGCTCTGACAACAACTCATTCGCCTGCTGAATCTGATAGTTTCGCTGCTGCTCCATCTGAAAATCACGTAATATCAGTGCAAATAAAAAGCTGAGAATAACGCCGATAGGCAGTGTAAGAGGAACGACCTCTGCTACATAATAACGCCAGGGAATGACGCCCAGGAAGGCAATATTTAACGTATTTACAATATTAACCGCTAAAATGGTTACAGATGCCTTAATAATCAAGCGCCAAGTGGAGCGGCGCATCCAGTAGTTCAAACCGGCGCATAATATGCCCAAAATGCTCATATTCAGAAAACCGACCCACGCCGCCATATTCAGGCCGAAAGTAAATCTCGTAAGACCGATTGCTACCCCAATAATAATCAGCGTGTAGGAACGGGGATACACCAATGCTGCGATAATGAGCGGAACAAAACGCAGATCGAAAATAACCGTTTCATTGAAATTAAAGCCAAAGCAAGAACTGACCCATCCGCCAAATACCACCAGCAACACTGAGCTGACATATTTGAACCGCGTAGACGTACGACTCAAGCCATATTTATAAATCACGTTCGCCACATAGGCAACGGCAATCAGCATCCCCAAATTCATTATAAACATCGTTGAAAATTGCATGGATTCACACTCCCATTGCGCGAGAAATTGGATGCCAGGCCTATGCTAGCCGATTTTGCCTTACTCGTACATCATAACATGAAGCCCCATCTTTCGACATATCCAAGAGGCTTGCGTGTGTGTATAAAAAAAGCGAACCGCAACGGCTCGCCCTAGTGGGAGTATCTATAGAGTCAGCTTGGAATGCCTTTGTTCCGGCGCCACTCCTTGACAAATAATTCGGCAAAGTAAGGATCCCACTGGGTTCCTTTACCCTCTTCCAATATCATAACCGCCTTCTCTTCCTTCATACCTTTCCGATAGGGACGATCCGACGTCATCGCATCATAGGCATCTGCTACGGCTATGATGCGCCCAAATAGTGGGATGTCTTCCCCGGAGAGCTGGTCAGGGTATCCCTTGCCATCATAACGCTCATGGTGCGAGCGCACGCCGGGCAGATAAGGGGCCATAGCATAAGCCGGCTCCACTTGCCGAAGAATACTCTCCCCCATAACCGGGTGCATTTTAATCTGGTCAAACTCCTCGTCCGTCAGCTTGCCATCCTTAAACAACACAGCGTCAGCCACACCGATTTTACCGATATCATGCAGCAAGGCTGTTTTACGCAGCAAGTCAAGATCCGTCTCGCCCAAGCCGCCCTTTCGCCCAATGAGTACAGAGTATTCGGCCACGCGCAACGAATGTCCTGCGGTATAGGCATCCCGCGCATCCAACGCTGCAGCCAAAGTGGCAAAGTAACTGTCTAATAGCTGACCGTTCTTTTCCTCTCGTTCCTTCAGGCCCTCGATCATCATGTTAAATCCTTCGACCAGCTCCGCAAACTCGTCCGAATACAAGTCACTGGCGTTACTGTTCAGGCGGCCTTCCTTCACTTCATTCATTTTTTCCAACAAGTGATGGATCGGCTGTTCGATCTCACGGGTTAGCAGCCTGCCTCCCAAATAGGCAAAGGCTACACCAGATATTAAAATCGTACCCGCCCATGCCCAATAGGAGCCGGAATCCGCCGCCTCCAAACGTTCCAGCCGAATCTGCGTAGCTAAACAAAACAGAAACAGAGGAAAAGCACCAATTAACGTTGCACTTAACTGAAATTTATGCCGAAGTGACAACAGAACTCGACCTCGCAGGGACAGGTTCAATCCATATTGCTGATAGGTTCGATCCCGAATCTCCTCCAGCAGCGGTTTGATTGCTCTCATGGTCAGAAAAAATTCAACCAGTGCATGCATGGAAGCGACCAAACAAGCTCCTATACAGGCGATTCCTACATAATAAAAGGGAAAGGTAAGTTGTCCAGTATGTATCATCCATAATGCAATGACGGCTGCCGGGATAGAGAAGCCTAGCAAATGCGGTCCAACAATACGTAAAACGGACAAATTAGGCAGATGATGAACCCGGATATACACCGCTTCTACATCCTTGAGCGTCTCCTGATTGCCTTGGAAAAAACGATGAACGGGTCTTAAGTGCATTCGAAACACTATGGTTTCACAGACAATCATAATGACGCTGGAAAATGCAACAATTTTGACAAGACCCAGAAGCTCATAGTGGGCTACATTTAACGTGGAAAATACAAAAATCATACATACCAGTAGTACAGCAATAAATGAACCTATAATATAGTTCAGGATAACATGCTGAATAAAGCGCTTATAGATCGGCAAAATGCTACCCCTCTTTTCATCCGTACGCTCATAAAATATCTTTGTATTCAATATCGGAGTCCAGCCGTCAAAAGTTAACCTTCTTCCATGAGCAATTTGCATGAATTCTAGGAAAATAACACTAGCGAGCGGTCCGCATCGGATTGCGGCTTTCGCAGGGCACCTTGGTCTGGCAAAGTCCGCAACCGGCACCCGATTCAGCCTCACCGCCGTTTAACACTGCCCACTTTCGAGATTCCTCGCCGTACACAAATTTCATGCAGGCGATTTTGTCATGACCGCCTTCCTTGCTGATGGCCTGCACAGGGCAGCGAGTAATGCACACACCACAAATGCCTTTGCTGCACAGCAGACAGTTACCGGTATGGCTCAGGTTCGAGGATACTCTGACATCAGGCGGCACCTGCAGATCCGTTACTACAGACAGCAGGCGGATGGCAATTCCTTTTTCGGTGATGAAGCCATCGTTGATACTGAAGGTGCCGAGACCGGCTGCATACGCGATATGCCGTTCCGACCAATTAGAGACCGGACCACCTGTGGCACCGTGGATGTTGTACCAATCCGTATCCAGCGGCGCCACAGCTCGATAGCCAAGTCCAGTCAGATATCCCGCCAAATGGTGCCTTGCCGACCGCAAAAAATATTCATCGCCAAAGGTCCGCAGCAGCGCCCACTCTCTGGAGGCTCTTGCTTTTTGCGCACGATTGGCCTTGCGAATCGTCTCACTGATCGGCAGCACAACACTGACAACGGTGCCTCCACCAAAACTTCCTGTGCCGAAGGTCCGTTCGAAGGCTTCCTGCGGCGTAGCATGGTCGGGGCCCACCACTCTTTTATAATCCTCAAACAAAGGATCATTGGCCTCTGCAAATTGAATAATCGGTTCCTCGTAGTAAGGGCTCTGTAATTCTTCGCAGAAATTGCGCTTGTCTTCGCTCACATAGGTCTTCATCTCGGCTGCGATAAGTTCTTTCATGTCTGGTACGGGCGTTACCATCCTATCCACATCCCTCTTCTTAAGTTATTGTGATTCTCTCGAATTCCTGGCGGATACCCGGTGACCGATGAGTGGCTGCGTTACATATCTGAACCCCCTATTCGTGTATATACACGAATAGGTCAACATGGCCTCCCTTATTAGGCGAAGGCTAATCACAGTCTCAATTTTTCAATTTTGGATAACAGTGCGGTCAATATCTGCAAATCGGCGCTTCCCAGTGACTCCTGTAAAAATAACTGCGCCTCCTCCCAGAGCTCTGCTGCATCGTTATATAACGCTTTTCCTCTCTCTGTCAGGGTAAGGCAGCGATTTCGGCTTCCCTCAGCGGATGTATCCTCCACATACCCGCTTTGCTCCAGTGCCTTCAAATTGCGCACAAGCGTGGTTCGGTCGAGTCGCATCTCCGATGCTAATTCGCTTACGCTTACCGGTCCCAGTACCGTTAAGTGCTTGAGCAGCGAAAACTGGCTGATATGGAGTCCACTTGGAGCCAGATACTGGTCATACAGCCCTGTTACAGCCATCGAGGCACGACGCAGATTAATGCATGTGCAGACTGAGGGCGAGTTATTCTGTGATGTTTGTTTGTCTTTCCTTGAGGCAGTCATAGTTCTTGTTTCCTTCCATCTTTCGTGTAACTACACTATTTCAAAATTCAAGTGCTTTGTCAGGGCAATTTATCACAGTCTCCATTCTCTGCAAATGTAAATAAGTCTAATCCATTGCAGAAAGTGCATTATTTCCAGTCTACAATCAAAAAAACCAAAAATCCCTTGTGTTTTAGAATCATTATTGTTATACTGTATTAGTATGTATTAACCCCATAGGATTCCACGCAAGAAGCTATACTCCTATCACCGCATGGAGCTTCTCCAAATTTTATGTATAACCCTAATGTAGAATTTTGAGCTTTTGCCGAAGATTTTCACATTCACACTGGCGCGGTCATCGGAGCCGCAAGGACGAAAGAGAGGTAGGGCTTTTGTCGTTTGGAAAATGAACAGAGGAATCAGACTGCCCCTTATGAACATGCTGACCATATAATACAAGGTAGCAGGGGTTAAATATATATTATGCCGTCAAACGATGAAGTTTGAGCAGGCCGTGCAGTATACGCAAGCTGCGCAGATCCTCCGGATGATCCCCGGGGGATTTTTCATATACGGAAAACGCATCTATGAACAAAAAAGTGACCCTGCCGATACATCGACAGGGCCTATAGCTTGATCAAAAAGGGGTTAATAGGGTCATTATAGTCTTGCTTTCTTAAAACAAAATGATATGCACCTTAAAAACTCATTAATTTTCCAGCTTTATATGGCTACTAATAGTTCGTCCAATATTCCATACTACCGGACTGTATCTTTTGGGTAGTAGGGCGTCCAGCTTCCACTTGGGCAGACTTGTAGCTGGAAGGACGCTCCCATCCTTCCAGTAAAACAATATGCTGGGTACCTGTGTTAGTTTCCCATGTGATATAGCGCTCTTGTTCCATATGTCGCAATGCAGCTGTAATTTCAGAGTCTCGCCTACCCGTTTTTGCTGACAATTCAGCCATTGTAGGCATATGGCGATGCTGGGCAAAATAATTATACAAAATACGTAGTAGCTTCCGTTCCAAATCCGGCAACATCGTTACCCCTCCCAAAGAACATATGTTCCCATTATAACACATAAAAATGCACCCTCCTACTGGAAGATGCATACGGGCTTGTATGCCCATGCTGAATTTAGTTTTTTTCCTTTTCCTGACGACCGATAGAGCGCAACCACCAAGAGATTCCTCCAACGCTTCCAAGCGCCAAAACCGTCAAGAAAATAATATAAAATAAATGAAATGTACGATCACTCATGGCAATCGCCTCCTTACTTTATGTATACACTTTCCAGCTAAGCCTGTAAACATCTTTTTGATCCCACAATCACATTTTCGCCAAACATTTGACAATAGATACTTGCTTAGGATGCATCGGTGCACACTTATCAAAAATGGTTAATATCAAATAGGAGACAGATCAAGGAGGTTATCGAATATGAAGTTTCTATTGATCGTGATCATCATTGCGCTGATCGTTGTTTTGCTCATGAGAAGACGCAGATGAACGAAGACATCCTCTATGGTTAACTGAGAATACAAAAAGGGCTTTCGGTACATCACCGAAAGCCTTTGTTCATCTGAGGTTAAGGCTGAACTACGCCTTGTTCTTTTTGCTATATTTAATAAAAGCAATCACAAGCCCTATAGCAAACAATATTCCGCTGACTACCCATGTGGTCAGAAACGCCATACCCAAGCCGACATTAGCCCCCATGGTCGGGTGCTTCATAGCAGTAAACACCGAGCCCTGCATCATAAATATGGTACAGAACAAAACAACGGGTGCCAAAATAATTGTGCTTGCGGTCTTACGACTACCAGATACTGCAATTACACACAGAGCAGAAATCACCAAGATCACCCAATAGATAACTGCTTCCCAAATCGCTGAAGTGCCCACCTGTTCGACCTCTTTTCTATCCATCATATATACCTCTTCTATTGTAACAGACGTCACACAGTGAACCAAGCCATAATTTGATTAGAAAAGGGCTAAACCCTGCCGACAATGTAAATAATGTATAGTAGCAGACAAACCTACATAGAAGAAATGAAAGGAATTGATCTTATGAGAAGTGCAAGTCCTTTTGTCATTGTGAACGATGTGCAGCAGTCGGTTGACTACTACCAATCTGTTTTAGGCGGGAAAATCAAAGTACTGAACAAGCAGGACGGCAGGCTCTTACATGCCGAACTGCACCTGGGCAGCAGCCATATCCATTTTTCCGATTCCTATGGTAAACCACTGAAAGCACAGCATGTCCAAATCATTCTCGACTGTGAGAGTGAGGATGAGCTTAAACAGGCTTACCATGCACTATCCGAAAAAGGCACCATCACTGTAGAACTACAAGATACCTTCTTTGGTGCGCTGCACGGCGAAGTAACGGATCATCTGAATCAAATTGGATGGGTGATGAACTATTTCAAAAGATGATTACGTTTAGCCATAACTGAATACGTCTTGTAGCCGCCATCAACGTTTCTCACCCGATATCCGGATTGGGTTAGAATTCTGGCCGCTAGATAGCCGCGTAGCCCGACTTGGCAGGATACCGCGATCTCCAGATCAAGAGGAATTTCCGACATCCGCTCTCTGATCTCGGCCAGTGGAATATGAATAGAACCTGGAATCGCTCCTCCCTGTAGCTCCATCGCATCCCGGACATCAATAACAAGACCACCATTGCGGTAAAAATCGTCAACTTCATGGCACTGTATCGTCTGGACCAGCCCATCCAGGATGTTCGAAGCTACGTAACCCGCCATATTCACTGGATCTTTAGCTGAAGAATAAGGAGGTGCATAAGCAAGCTCGATATCTGCCAGCTCACGGACGGTTAAATGGCCGCGAATCGCCGTCGCAATAACATCAATCCTTTTGTCGGCTCCGTCAGCCCCAACAGCCTGCGCTCCGTAGATCATCCCGGTCTTCGGATGAAAGAGCAGCTTCATAGAAATGGGTGATGCGCCGGGATAATAACCGGCATGTGAACCAGGATGAATATGAATAGCCTGATAAGGAACAGCCAGCCGCTGCAATGTTTTTTCATTGTTACCTGTAGAAGCTGCGGTCAATGCAAAGGTCTTAATTACGGATGTTCCGAGCGCACCATCATAGGAAATCGGCTGACCATTAATATGATCCGCTGCCAAACGCCCCTGCCGATTGGCTCCCCAGGCCAGCGATACCATCGTTGCAAACCCATGATTGCGGTCTTTGACCTGGATGGCATCACCTACCGCATAAATGGACGGATCACTGGTTTGCAGCTGTGCATTCACCTGAATAGCGCCGCGAAAACCTAGTTCCAATCCGCATTGCTTGGCCAACTCATTTTCAGGCACAACGCCAATCGCCAAAATAACCATATCCGTCTGAAGCATCTCCTCAGAGGTCAAACGTAGCCGTGTACCCTGTTCTTCAAAAGCTGCGACTCCTTCCTCTAAACGCATCTCCACCCCGTTCAGCTGCATATGCTGTTCCACCAGTTTGGCCATTTCAGGGTCAAGCGGATTCAACACTTGTTGTCCTTTATCCATAACGGTTACTGCAAGTCCACGCTCCCGCAAATTTTCAGCCATCTCCAGCCCAACAAATCCAGCACCAATTATCGTGGCATGCTTGGGTTGCCTTTCATCTACATATGCCTTAATAAGGTCGGTGTCATGAATGTTTCTTAACGTAAATACATTTGTAGCTTCATGTAGTCCGGGAATGTCTGGTATCATCGGTTTGGCTCCCGGCGACAATACCACAATATCGTACGCCTGCTCATCCATCTCTCCTGTGATCATATCGCAGTAACGGACAAGCTTATGCTCGCGGTCTATTTGTATTACTTCTTTCAGCACCCGAACATCTATATTAAATCGGTCTCTAATGCCTTGAGGCGTCTGGAGAAACAGCTTCTCCCGTGCCTGGATTGTCCCCCCAATATAATAGGGAAGACCACAGTTTGCAAAAGAAACATGCTCACCGCGTTCAAACAGAATAATCTCGTCTTCCTCATTCCATCTACGCAATCTCGCCGCAGCAGAAGCTCCACCTGCTACCCCGCCAATAATAACTATCCTCTTACCCATTTCTTCCCCTCCTCATATACCCTATGGGGTATAATATATACCTATGGGGGTATGATGTCAACAAACAAAAAAGGCAGAGGTTACCCCCCGCCTGCTCAAACCCTAAACAAAACCCGATTGGAATCACAAATCACTTGCGACTGCTGCAAAAATGCCCTATCTCACTGGGCTAACAAGCCGCCAACTACTGTTTATTACTGTTGACTGGCCGCGATTGCCTGCTCCAGATCATACAAAATATCGTCTATCGCTTCGGTCCCGACAGATAAACGTAACAGCTCCGGTTTGACTCCAGCAGCCACCTGTTCTTCTGCGCTCAGCTGCTGATGGGTTGTGCTTGCCGGATGAATAATCAAAGACTTGGAATCGCCAACATTCGCCAGATGAGAAAACAGCTTTACATTCGCAATCAGCTTGCTTCCCGCCTGACTCCCGCCTTTGATACCAAAGGTCAAGATTGCCCCTTGTCCTTTTGGCAAATATTTTTGGGCCAACTCATAGGATGGATGGCTCGGCAATCCAGAGTAGCTGACCCACTCCA
This sequence comes from Paenibacillus sp. JJ1683, assembly GCF_053006485.1. NCBI lineage: Bacteria > Bacillati > Bacillota > Bacilli > Caryophanales > Paenibacillaceae > Paenibacillus > Paenibacillus sp. JJ1683. The sequence continues at coordinate 618,286 of NZ_CM129820.1, read as the reverse complement.
CATCCTTGTGACTTTCGAGGTATTGCGCTACTTTCAGGGCATTCTGACTATGTCTTTCCAGCCGCAGATGCAATGTTTCCAAGCCTTGAAGCAGTAGCCATGAATTGAACGGAGAAATGGCTGCTCCCAAGTCACGCAGCAATTGCACCCGTGCCTTGATAATGTACGCGATAGGTCCCACCGCCTCGGTGTATACAACTCCATGGTAGCTTGGGTCCGGCTCAGTCAGTCCGGGGAAACGACCACTCGCTTTCCAGTCAAACTTGCCACTGTCCACGATTACCCCGCCAAGAGACGTACCGTGTCCGCCAATAAACTTGGTTGCCGAATGCACAACAATGTCTGCTCCATATTCGATAGGGCGTAATAAATAGGGGCTTGGGAACGTGTTGTCCACAATCAGCGGAATACCATATTCGTGTGCAATCGCCGCTACAGCTTCTACATCCAGCACATTTCCCTGTGGATTGCCAATCGTTTCGGCAAATATGGCCTTCGTTTTATCCGTGATGGCTTGGCGGAAATTCTCCGGATCATCCGAATCGACAAAATGCACCTTAATACCCAATTTCGGCAGTGTAGTAGAAAACAGATTATATGTACCGCCATACAGACTGGAGGCCGATACAATTTCATCTCCAGCTCCTGCAATGTTCAGAATGGAGAAGGAAATCGCCGCCATTCCCGAAGCTGTGGCCAACGCGCCAGCTCCGCCTTCCAGTGCGGCAATTCGTTGCTCGAATACATCCGTAGTCGGATTCATCAGACGCGTATAAATGTTGCCGAATTCTTTCAGCGAGAACAAATCAGCCGCATGCTCGGCATCCCGAAATCCATATGAAGTGGTCTGGTACAACGGAACGGCGCGGGCAAAGGTATTAGGATCAATCTCTTGTCCGGCATGGACAGCGAGGGTTTCGAATGACAGCTTGCGTTCTTCTGACATGATTATTGCCTCCCTTGTTATACGTGCTGTATGAATCGTCTCTTCCTGTATGCGTAGTCTTGGATGATTTTTCAACTATTCTCGCACAAAAAGAACGATTTGGGAAGATAATTCTCATTATTCAGGTAGGATATTATTATTTTATTAAATAATCAGGTTTCGGATCGGAAGGTTTTGCCCAAATGCTCGCCCAGACCAAAATAATGGCGGAAATTATAGATGAGCGGACTCCACTTTGCTGGATCAATATGATTCTCTCCGAGGATGATATCCTGATGAACATGCACCTGTATGGCTTGGGTTTCGACGATCGCAAAATAAGGAGAATGGTCAGGAATCCGCATCTCCTTCACCTTGGCTTCAATTTGAATAGGGCACTCCCTGATTCGGGTGGGCTTGACTCTATTCGATTCAATCGCAGCCAGTCCGCTGATCTCATACTTATCTTTTTGATATGAAAATCCATTTTTCTCTTTTTCCACTGGAACGGGATTCTTACCTGTAAAAGGAGCCAAACGCTCTACATTTCCCCACATGGAAGGCCCAGGAACATTGATTACACATTCGGGATGCCGCTCCATATTTTCTAATGCTTTGCCACCTGTTCCAATGCCTAGTACCACACAATCTCCTAATGCCCACGAGGAGGAAATAGGGCTAATATTGGTCGTTCCATCCTCATTCAGCGTGTTGAGTAAAATCACAGGGGTTCCGTAATATAAAATGCTAGGGGTTATCGTTTGTATGCTTGGGCTGACATTCGATTGATTTATTTGATTCATTGAGTCCATGTTCTCTTCTCCTTCTGTTCAGATCTGCCTCCTTATTGTAAAATGTAAACATTTCAACCTTCATCGAAGTATGGATTACAAAGGGGGATAACCGTGCCATGAGCACCCAATCGAATGTAGCCATGATTGCTTCTCTCGTCAGCGAGCCTTCCCGTGCAGCTATTCTCACCGCTTTATTAGATGGTAGATTCCACACGGCAAGTGAATTAGCCCATATGGCAGGTATCAAACCGCAAACCGCCAGCTTCCATCTGGCTAAAATGACCGAAGCACAAGTCATTACTGTAGAAAAACAAGGGCGGCACCGTTACTATGGCATTCAAGACCCCGAGGTTGCCCAGGTGATGGAGTCACTTTTGTCCATAGCTCCACCTGTTCCAATCAAGTCATTCAAGCAAGCCTCCGAAAACGAGGCCATACGGTTGGCAAGAACTTGCTACGACCATGTTGCGGGTCATTTAGGCGTACAGATCATGAGTTTTTTCATGCAAAAGGGGATTCTTTCCGAAGATCAGGACGAACTTCATATCACCCAACAAGGAGAGATTTTCTTTGCTGACTTTCAGATCAACCTCAAGAATACAAAACAAAAGCGTCGCTCCTTCTCACATAAATGCCTGGATTGGAGTGAACGACGCCATCATCTTGCCGGTGCTTTAGGAAGTGCTCTTCTGGACAGATTATTCGAATTACATTGGGTCGAGCATCTGCCCACAACCCGAGCGATACGCATTACAGCCGAGGGTAAAAGAGGTTTTAAAGAGGTGTTTTCGATAGAGATCAGCTAGATAATCATAGTTCTAATGCTTTTTTTGTCCCGCATTGAATGTTATGACTGGGGACAAGGATCTTTGTTTCCTCGTCAATGGCCGGACATAGGCATAATTGTTTTTTGGAGCCTTTCCTTTTGCCACACCTGCTTTATATCCTCCAGCAGCAGCCGGAATGGCAACCAAGGTTCCATAGGTTCTCATCGCCCGTTCAATTGGGAAAGATACAGAACGCATTCCATCGGTAGATCCGGCAAAATGAACTGCGGCTGCATAATTGTTCAGCCGATCGTTACTGTCATTCAGCCATACGGAACCCGAATCTCCAGGTCCAGTTCGTCCCTGGGTAAAACGAATGACGGTTTGATCACGGAAAATCTCGATTCCCGAATCGCCCCTCACTCTTTGTTCCACGCCAATCGCCTCCACGACTCCTCTGGCGAAGCCGTTTGTTTTAGCCATTCTTTTAAACGTCATTCCCAGACGATAGCTCAATAAGTGCCCAGGCACGGTAATAAGACCACCACTTTGGTTAATCAGATACCTCGGATTAAGCAGACTATTTGAATTGGCAATAGCTATGGCAGAGTCCTGAAAGTTAACACCTGTCGTAGTAAGCGGGACAAATTGAAAAGCTCTCCCGATCTGATCCGCCGTTCTGCCGCCATCTGCCGGAGAAGGCTGAATGGTATTGTGAAATTGGTTTGTATTCGTTGGGACTAGGACATGGGCATTACTCAAAATAAACAAAGTATTATTCTTAATAACAATGAGTCCTCCGGTTCCTCCAGCAGTGGTGGGAACCGTCGTTCCTACACTGACCGCACCGGGCACGGGGCGCCATCTTTGGCGTGGGTTCGTTTGGGTAGGAGTCGCCGCTTCCCTTTTGAAGGAACCCACACCTAAAATTCGGATAGGTACCGCAGAAGCCTGACTTATATTATGAGTTACTGCCTGCAATTTGGTTTGCGTCACAGCCGAAAGATTTCTCAAGGTGTATACCACAATCGCCGCGCCCTTTGCCGGTCTATTGGGATCAGCATAACCTACTCCAATCCCTGTTACTCCGTTCCGTTTGAGCATCGTTCGCCATATCCGACTCTTCAGCTTGAAAGCTTGATAAAAGGTAGCCACAGCCACATACATCTCCTTTTCATAGTCAATGATGTATATACATATGACTAATCCGCACATCATGACTGTGCGTTTCCCCAGAACAGTGAAAAAGGTGTGGGCTGGAAGCAAACGACTGCTTTTATTGATCAGCCTTCCTAAAGAACTCTACCATTTCGATAAATGATTGCTGAGCTGAATGTACGTGATATCGGGGAGAGTACGGATCACTGAATCCGTGCTTTCCGCTGAATTTATGTACCCGGATATTATGGTTGTCTAAAGCTGAAATGAGCTCATCCACATTAAATGATATTTCTTCCTGTGGGAAAAAAAGCAGTGTTGGACAATGTGGAGTTATTTCCAAATAATTTCGAATACGAGAGCCATAGTATCCTACGATTCCATCAACATATTTTTCTTTGCTACACAGCCAGGCAATCGTTGCCCCGATGCTAAATCCAACGATAAATACCTTTTTATAGCGAGCTCGAATACTTAATAATAAACTTTCAATATGATAGGAAGCGTGTTCAAATCCTATATTTTTCATAAAATGGGCATAGGCAGCTTCCTCTTGCGAATAGTCAAAAGGCGTTTCTTTGCCTATTAAATTTGGACAAATCACGTCATAACCCTCATCTGATAATAAGCTGCAATAATTTTGTATATGCTGGTTAATTCCATAAATCTCATGCAGCACGACAATGAGGGTGTCCGACTTCTTATCTATGCTTATCATGTTGCCCCCCTAGGTTTGAATATGGGAAAAAAATCCAACCGGATACGTATATTTATACTCTTATATTAACAACCTGTAGATAAGCCTCTTCAGATATCGGAGGAGTACCTGGGATTATTGTGGTTTGAGGGATGATGTGGTTTCCATTTCCCGTCTTATCGAGTCAGAAAACTCATCAAAGGGCTTATTCTCTCTTGCCCGGGACCCTACGATATAAATCGCTATATTTCATCATTAGAAGTTCCCCATTCGAATATTCGCTCTTCGAGCACTTCGTAAGCATTATTTATACTTCCTAACCTCCCTTTTTTAGAAAATACTATATCCAATATGATCATTTCGCTATATATTTTTAGTTGAAATCTAGAGAAATGCTACCTGGCATACACCACTCATCCAATCAATTCTACATCTTCATCCTGTGATATAATTCCTTCAATATCATTGTATGGAAGGATGGTGCAAATGTCGGAGCAACAAGTATACGTCCGGTTCCCAGAAGAGGTGGACGTCACAGAATTGACAGCAATGTACAGACGCAATCGGGAGTTCTTTGATACGTTTTCGCCAAGCCACCAAGAAGAGCACTATACGGAGGAGCACCAGCTCCAAACGATTATTAAGAGTAAGGCTGACATGGTAGAGGATCGGAAATATTCCTTCGTGGTGTGCCACAAGGAAGACAATCAGATTATAGGCAGCATAGGTCTATCTTTTGTAGTAAGGGGACCACTTCAGAGCTGTATGATCGGATACAGCCTAGACCAAGCTTATAACGGCAATGGTTATATGACGGAGGCGGTGAAGCAGGTGGTTCGCTACGCTTTCGATGAACTAAAATTTCATCGGATCGTCGGAGAAGCCTCTCCTCAGAATCCAGGGTCCATCCGTGTGCTTGAGAAGGCTGGCTTTCACAAAGAAGGCATTTCTCGAAGCAACGTAAAAATTAATGGAAAGTGGGAGGACCATCAGGTTCTGGCGATTATCAATCCATCAGAGGATATCTAAGTTTAGTGAATATTGGTCTCGAAAGTTAATGGAAAAGAAAAGTTATGACCACCTATTAGAATGCGTTAGTTGAATGACAACAGCGACAGTCTAAGACTTTACTTTTTAAGTCTTGTTCTGCCGCTGTTTGAATTTTTGCTCAATCTAAAACTTTATTTCCAATGCACATTTTACAGAAACTATATTCGTTTTGCTGGGAATCTCAGTGCATGATTTCTTTCTTATTCACCTTAACGCCGGATAAGGACTGATCAAACATTTCGAGAATAAAAAGGAAGCGCTCAGCTTCACGAAATACATGATCAGCTAATAGAGGATGGATAATGCTTTTTATTCGGCACTCGTCAATCAAATCACGCGCTGTTTTCTTAAAATCTCGCAAGGACTTAACAGAGATACGGTTTTCATCCACAAATTGACTCAGAAGTGGAACGGTCTGCGACTGTGGACGCATATAACTTAAATCAATCGCCTGAAACATCAGTGTATCAAAGTCATTACTAAACTCCCTAGCTTGTTCAACCAGTTTGCGTTCGGATGGATCCAGCAAATGGCCTATGAATTTTGCGTGATCGGCCATGATCTTTAAGAAAAAAATATTTTCATCAATAATAGCATCGGGTAATGGTTCAAGCGTTCCTGAATTGAGTTCCCCTAAACGATTTCTGAAATAATTCGCTTCCCGGCTTACATGATCTACCAGCAGGGGGAAATTGGTTTGTCCAGGAAGTTTGCATTGTAATATAAGCCCCAATACCATTCTCTTAAATGCCCAAATATTTGTCGCCGCATTCTGTACTTCCGTATTAAACTCTTTGATTGTATAAGGATCTGTATTGATGTTAAATTCATACGATCTTTTCTCAATATCCTCAAAGATAGCGTAAAACCGATTGGCTTCTGTTTTAAGTTGAGTATCTTCCGCTCTAAAGCCTAACCCCAGAAAAAAGGAATGCTCCTTCATAATCCTGGACCAAAAACGTATTTCATCTAATGAGCGTGAAACAAATGCATCCAATGATATCCCTCCTCTAAATGAGCAAAAAAGTACTTACTTAGTCATATGGGATATAACAGGTCATTATGAATATCGAAGTTCAACGTCTCATACGAATCCAATTTCGAAATTGAGCCGGAGTTATTAAATCATTCAGGGTTTTCTTCCGCTACCAAGTCTACCCGAAACTCAAGCTGGTCTCTCATAAAAATTTTACCTGCTATCTTGGCCGATTCTGGCTTAATCTCCTCTACTATTCCCCCACAATCCTCAAACGTCACGCGTAATTCCTCATCAACGGATACCACATATACATGCGCCTGGACCAAAGCGGCTCCGAACAGTTCCATATCTGTCTTCAATACTTTATATGTACGTTTCACAACGATCACCTCAAATATTTTCATTCGGTAGATTATATATAGATTCCTTCTGCAACAAGCATTTCTGCGTATGTTATCTCATGATCCTCATGAAAATTAAATTCCATAATATAACTCATATTTGAATATATATCATTTAATGTTTGGACAATTATCCCACTCAAGTTCTATAATTCACTTGTTATTACATAATTTTAGGAGGAAGTCATGAAAAATCTTTATAAAAAACTAGGAACAATAACATTAGCCCTTCTTATTGGAGTTTTGGTGTTCTCATTGTTCCCTACAGTTACAAAAGCTGAGACAACAAATGTGACTTGGACAAATGGTTCTTTAGTAAGAACTTTCACAAAAATTAATGAAGCTGATAAAGCAACTACAGGTAAAACCTCAGGTAAATGGTATTGGGAAATAACTATAAAAGATAATACTTGGATTACTTCCGCAGCTGCCATAGGAATTACTGGAGAAACAGACACATTACCGTCAGCCTCATGGGATTTAATTTTAGACTATGGATACAGCCCTGAATTATTTATTAAGACAAAAAATACATCAAACATTCTTAAAAGAACTAATTTTGGTACATCGTTCGCCGATAAAGACGTGATTGGTGTAGCTCTAGATTTGGATAACGACAAGATCACATGGTACAAAAATGGGGTTTCTCAAGGAGAAAACAGTGCAAAACCTTCGGAACTTGTTGGATCACAAGTGTTCCCAATGATTATGAGTGGCTCATCGCAAGAAAGAACACTCACTGCTAACTTTGGGGCAAGTAATTTTAAATATCCAATCCCTGAGGGATTCTTACCTTATCAAGCTACGGGGGGATCTACAATACCTGATCCATCTACAACACCCGGGTCGTCTACAACACCTGGGTCATCTACAACACCTGGGTCATCTACAACACCTGGGTCATCTACAACACCTGGCTCATCTACAACACCTGGCTCATCTACAACACCTGATCCATCTACAACACCTGATCCATCTACAACACCTGATCCATCTACAACACCTGGGTCATCTACAACACCTGGGTCATCTACAACACCTGACCCATCGGACACAGATGGTTCCTCACAGCCAACTGGTGATCGCGCCATTCTGACTGTAACGATGGACAATGGATTTGATAAAGAATTCGATCTGAGTAAAAAAGAATTGAATGCCTTCATTGCTTGGTACGACGCTAAAGATGCTGGTAGAGGCCCTTCATTCTTCGCCATTGATAAGCACAATAATAACAAAGGACCATTCAGCAGCCGTAAAGACTACGTAATCTTCAACAAAATCCTCACCTTTGAAGTAAGCGAGTATTCAACTAAATAAACAATAAGAGGGACTCTATATGGTTAAATACCAATGGAGTCCTCATTATATTACTCAAGATCAAACTTTGTTTACTAATGTTATTTCTATAGATTTCGAACAATTTTCTTTCGCTTTTGTACGAATACTGAACAAACAAAATAAAAGAGGACTATTCATGAAAAAACTATTACCTATTCTACTTTCTCTATTCTTTCTTCCTTGGTTCGCACAAATAACACATGCAGCAACACCAGAAGCAACCAGTCTAATACCTAAAATGACGTCAAACACTAGCCCATCAGGTGAAGTCACCAATAGTGCCGCATACAGCGGTCTTGAAGGATATAAAGCATTTGATGGAAAGCCGAACTATAGCACGGCTGGAAATTATACCTCATGGGGAACGTCGCTTAAAAATGGGTGGCTTGCTTATGAGTTTCCAACTCCGAAAACTGTTACTAAGTATGTTCTTTATTACGGAGGCTATTCTACTAACAGACCACCAGATGCTGGTAAGGATATGCCTAGTACTTGGACTTTCGAGGGATCGAATGACGGAAAAAATTGGACCGTTCTTGATAATAAAACCGAATATGTTTTTACCGAAGGTGCTAATGAATTTTCACTTAATAATAAAGATCAATTTAAAACCTACAAAATAAATATTGCTAAAAATAATGGAGCTACTGGCAAGGAAGTTAATCTGTCCATTCATGAAATGGAAATGTGGGGTTACGACCCTGCCACTCAAACTCCCGATCCTTCTGCAACGCCAGATCCGTCGGATACAGATGGTTCCTCACAACCAACTGGTGATCGCGCCATTCTAACTGTAACGATGGACAATGGACTTGATAAAGAATTCGATCTGAGTAAAAAAGAATTGAATGCCTTCATCGCTTGGTATGACGCTAAAGATGCGGGCAGAGGTGCTTCATTCTTTGCCATCGATAAGCATAATAATAACAAAGGCCCGTTCAGCAATCGCAAAGACTACGTAATCTTCAACAAAATTCTCACATTCGAAGTAAGTGAGTATTCAACCAAATAAACTTTATGAAGGACTTCATATCGGCTAATATGCCATTGAAGTCCTTTTTTCATCTACTCATATCTAAGTCACGCTTAAATTGCTTTACGGACAATATACCTTTTAGGCAAAATATTTGTAAACCGCCTATTTTCAATAAACCTACACTTGCCTTCCAACTTGATTTGGATTAAGATCCATATTTTTAGTGTACACCTTGTTCATACTCTAATTAAAAGTCATTAATTATTATGCTTTTCCAAAGAAACGCTAGCTGTCAGGTAATGTCTATCTCATAACATGAAAAAAGCTTTCCATAGCCACCTTTGGGGTGATTATAAAAAGCTAATCTGCTTTGCAGCGTCTATAATGCTCGCTTAAAATTTTTCAGGAAACTGTTTGACAATACCTTCTGTCAGGAAGTCCGCTAAATGAATCATATGGATCTCATTTTTATCGGTTGCGGCAATATCTGCTTTCCAGTCTCCTTTGATACAGTTAAGGACTATTTCCGTAATCAACTGAAGGTGCATATACAGCATATCTTGTAGCGTTTTGAACTGCCAGTTCGGATTCGCTTCACTTAAAAATTTAGCAATATCGTCGGCGTTTGTATGCCAATCCGCCTCTAGCTTTTTCACGTCCGCCTGATTGCCCGCTTTGGCAGCCGCTACGATTTTCCCTGCGATCAAAATATGCTCTCTCAGAAGATCAGCCAGCTTATTCCCAGCAGCTTCCCCATAATAAGGCTTAATCACGTTGCCTATATCCTGTTGGTTCCGTAAAAGTCGGTCCAATACATCCTTTTGGTCTGGACGATTAGATATGGCGCTGACAATATAGCTTCTCGTCCATATCGTATGATCGATCCATACCTTCTGCATATCGACTTTCAGTTGCACCATTTTGGGACTTAGGCAAATGTTCCCCTTATCCTCCCCCGCCTTCGCTTGCACGACAACTAGTAGATTCATGCTAAAAACGAGCGCCAAGGTTAACGACAATGCCAGTAACCATTTATTTTTCACATTCTTCTGCTCCTCTTACGTTTGGATTAAACAGGCTGTCTTATTATGGTTGAAATATCTAATTCTATACCACTCCTGCAATCATCTTACAAAAACATAATTTCGTATTTCAACACACAAAAAAGGCCTGCCGGTGCTAAGCCAGCAGAGCCTATGACTCCATGGTCCAAGTAAAAGAAGCAATTCTGATGAATAAAGCTACGTCCCGGAGTACCCGTATAATCGTTTCGAAGCTAAATCCTTTTTGGAAAATAAGCCATGCTGATGGGCATAACCTATTTTGCCCGGTGGACCGTCAGGTTGACCCGATTCGTCTCACACATAAATGTAGAGAGATGAACAGGCTCATCGTTTGCATCAAAAGCAATTTTCAATATCCGGAATAAGTTCGCCCCGATATCACATTCCAGAAATTTCGCATAATCTTTAGTCGCACCGATCACATCAATGATCTTGTCATTGCTCACGATCTCGGTGTTATAATCCTCCGCCAGAATCTTGTAAGTCGATTCTTTCATTGCGATCTTTTTTTCCAAATCCGGAAACCGGGTCAGCGAATAATGGGCTATATCATAAAAAAGCGGGCGGTCATCTACATACATCAAGCGTTCAAGCTCCAACACAGGGCTGCCTTCTTCAATAAGAAGATGTCCAGCCACCTCTTCAGATGCCGGGATTACTTCGCTTCTTAATATCCGTGAGTTTGGAATCATGCCCAGCTGGTGGCTGAACTCCGAGAAACCGCTTACGGATAACAGTTCATTATGAAATTTGTTGGAGGCTACAAAGGTGCCTCTACGAGGAATTCGCGTCAGGGTTCCTTCCCGCACGAGCTCCTCAATTGCTTTCCGTATAGTGATTCGGCTTACACTATAAGTATCACAGAGTTCTGCTTCGGTTGGAATCTGTTCATCCGGTTTGTACCGTCCGTCCTGGATATCGTTCTTCAACATTTGCCTGATCTGCATATACAGCGGCTGGGGGGTTGAAGGATTCAAATTCATGGTAAATTCATCCTTATCCATCAATGATTATAATAAGTATTATACATTGATGATCATCTCCAGTCACCATGCACCGAAATAACCTATCGTCTTCCCAGCTGTAATTGTCCCAAGCTCCAGGCAGTCCTCCGCTGAAAGCCCTTTCAATCGGCCGTAAAGGAACCCGGCAATGAAGGAATCCCCAGCTCCCATCGTATCCACGACGTTCACCTTACCCACGCCGTGCGGAAAGAATTGTTCCCCATCGTAAGCAAGCGAACCGTTCTCCCCCAAGGTAGCTACAGCAATCTGCGCTCCTCTTTGCTTGACCTCTACCAAAAGTTGGCGGATATAATCATCATCCTGAGTGTACGAAAAGAATGGATAGTCTACATAGGGCGTTAACGTTTGTACCCGATCATCCTGCAACTGATCCGAGAAATCAAAGGAAGTGATCAGGCCCTTTTCCTTAAAGAGAGGAAAGTACGGATCGGCATGGCCCCATATCCCTGAGTGGACAAGCTGATAATTGACAGCAAAATCGATCTCTTCTGCTGTAAGGAAAAACTGTGCCATAACTCCCTCGTCGTATTCGCCGAACCTCCGGTCATTCTCCACCATCTCCACGTGGGTTACCGCTGTTTTTCCGTCCTTTTTTAAAATTCGGGAAGTATCCACACCCTTGTCCTGAATAGCCTGGATCATGATCTCCCCATAAATGTCGGTGCCCACCCAGCCCAGATAGGCCGTCTTTGCACCCATTTCAGTTAAATAGACGGCAACATTCACCGGATTGCCTCCAGGATAGGCTTTGCCGCTTGCTTGATAGACATCCATGCAATTATCCCCGACTGTAATGATTCTCATCTTGCTCCCGCCTTCCCTGCTATTAAAGAATGAGCACTACGAAGTAGTGCTCAAATCAAATGCATCAATATAGAATGAACTAAGGCTGCGTATCTTAATATTCCATTTGGCGATAGTATCTTCTAAGTGTTAACGGATGATTTCTCTCACGCTCCAGGTAGGCGCTGATACGGCTTAGTACAGACCAGTTGATACTTACGGCAAAATGCTTTCTGAACTCCTCGCTAATGCCTTCCATGGCAAAGTCTTTGGTATCAATAATGGTCAGCTTCTTCGTAATCTTCTCAGCGAATCTTTCCACCCGGTCCATCAGAGGTCTTGTCTCATCTTCGCCTTTCAGCAGAATAACACTGGTATCTTCAACCACAAGCTCAAGCGTGCCATGGAAGAATTCCGCCGCATGAATCGACTTCGCATGAATCCACTGCATTTCTTCCAGGATACACATCGCGTAGGAGTACGTGTTCCCCCACAGGTTACCGGAGCCAACCATCATATGATAGTCAGTATCTTTATGTTCTTTTGCAAAAGCTTCCGCTTTAGGGTCAAAGGTTTTGACTGCGTCCAGAATCGCACGCGGCAATAAGGCAACTTCCTTCGTGAACTGTTCATATTGAGGGAACTCATTGTTGTTATACATGAACCGGAACACAACCATGTACAGGAGCATGAAGAATGTATCAAAGGAATGTTTCTCCGAGCCGGTTGTGATACAGTGATCTACAATTTTGGTTAATGGAGTATCCCTTTCTGCCACAAGTGCAATCGTAGTCGCTCCCCGTTCCTTACAGAACTCGGCTGCCGCAACAGTCTCCTGCGTGGTTCCCGACACAGATGTAAAAATACATACGGAATCCTTACTGAAATGTCTGTTGTTCATCACCATAAACTCAGCAGCAATCGCCGCATGCACATCGATGGTCGAGCTTGATTTCAGAATATACTCATAAGGATACATCATCGCAATTGTGCCACCCGCACCAATCAGAAAAATATTGCTGTACCCTTTCTTGGCAATCCCGTCTACAATCTCTTCAATTTGTCCTCTAAAGGCCAGGCCCTCTTGTTCCACAAGCTTAAGGAATAACTGTTCGTCAAAATTCAACATTTACGTTCCCTCCCTATACTGGATCGGTTCCTCTCCAATATCATCCATTTTTATTTATTATATATAGTATCATAACCAGACATTACAATTAAAACAACTATTTTTGTAAAATCTGAAGGAAATCAGCGAGTCAGCATCGGCCCCCTTCAGTTCATCCGGACTAAGTCACTATATTACTACTGTCATGACTGCTTTTAGATCCATACTTCTTCTCCCAGTAGTAATACACAGGCAACCCCGTTGCGATGACTATCGCCGCGGCAATCATGCCCTGCACTGGAGCCCACGTAAAGGTTCCCCAAGCCAGCCATCCTGCCCCAAGGATAGCCAGAATAGTGGTTACTCTCCACATTGGCATGCGGTAAATCGGGTTATAATCCTCTCTCTTACGGCATTTATAGACCGCGGCAAAATCTAGAATGTTAATGACCAGCTGAATCAGCGTGAAATAACCCAGCAGTTCGGTTAAATTGCTGAAGAACACAAGAATACAGGCCAACGTAACCTGAGCAATAATCGAAAAGCTTGGTGTTTCGAATTTGGGATGAACTTTCGCAAAACGCTGAAAGAACAGCCCATCCTTCGCCATGGCATACTCCAGGCGAGGCTGAAACATAATGCAAGAACTCAAGGAACCCAGGATAACAATAATCGCGGTAACAGCTACAAAGGATGAGGCCATGCCGGATAATCCGGGAATGTACTTGACGGCGTCGGACACAGCGGAGCTGGAACCCATCAGTTTATCGAACGGCATTAGGCCGGTGACACATACCGCAAGCAGCGTATATAAACCCAATACAATCAGTACCGAACTAATTAAGGCCCGAGGGAGAACTTTCCCTGGATTTTTGAATTCTCCAGCCATAAAACAAATGGCGGCCATTCCCGTGTAAGCCCACGTCGTGGCAGATACGCCACCAATTAAGCTTGAACTTGTCGCTCCTGCGACGGGCGTGTAAGCAAAGTTGTCAAAGTTCATATACATGAGGCCCAGCACAATGACAATCAGGAAAGGGATGATTTTGATAGCCGTAATAATGACCTGAAAACTACCGCCTGCCTTAACACTACGGTAATGGATGGACGTGATGATCAGAATGATCGCTACTCCTAGCAGTTTACCGGTAATTCCAACGAAGAAAGGGAAGAAGCTCGCCAGGTATGCAACAATGGCCAGAGCCATAATTGAAATGGACGGAGGATCGAGGGCCCAGAAGGTTGCCCATCCGTATAGAAAGGCCAAGGGCCTCCATCCTGCTTTATTCAAGTATACGTAACCGCTTCCATTTTGCGGGTAGGCAGTCGCCAACTCGGCCAGCACCATGACCTGCGGAATCGCAATAACTCCACCAATAATCCAGGCTAGAATTGAGATCGAAGGCATACCCGCAGCTTTTGCAACATCACCGGAAGAGACGAAGATTCCGGAACCTACCGTAGTACCAACAGCGATGGCTAGGGCCGACCAAAAGCCCAGTTTTCGTGTAAGAGAGTCATTACTCATAACGAGTTCCTCCAAATCAAGGTGATAAGACTTCCATTCCCCTTATTTTCCTGACTGATTCCCTAAGTGCTTCCTGTGGATTCTGATAATAATTGAACCCCATAATCTCTAGTGTACAAGCTCCCTCGTAATGATGGCTCTGAAGACTGGTTAGATATTCCCGCCAATTCAGCACCCCATCATCCAGAGCGAGATGCGCATCAGACGTGCCGTCACCGTCGATCAGGTGGAAATGGACCATCTCCGGGAGTAGGGAGTAATAATCTTCGGGTGTCTCGCTAGCGAGCTGCATCGCAACGGTGTCGATCATCCCTTTTAATGACGGGGAACGGATCTCCTCCAGCATCCTCTTGATTCCCTTAGCATCGATAATTAGATTCGATTCGAATCGGGTCAGAGGTTCCAACGCTAAAGTCACCCCTTCCTTCTCCGCCACCCTGGATATCTGATAGATGGAGTCGCTTGCATATTTCCATGATTCCAATTGTGATACAGCGAAGTCCCCTATTCCTGAAGTCACAAGCATCATATTGGTCTCCAGCTCCAGAGCCGCGTACAGATTATCTATGAAGTATACGATACTCTTCTGCCGCAGTTGGGAATCGGAAGCAGCAATATTGAAGGGATAGACACACTGTTCCGGCGTATAACAGACGACCTTCATATCTCGGGATTTCAGTTGATGCCTTATGTGCCTCAAGTTGCCAAGAACATTCCGGTAGACGTATAAATGAGGCTCGCCCGCCCACAACTCGATGTGCTCGATCCCGAGTTCAGTCACGTGATCCAGGAAGTGCTCGAAAGGAAAATGCCTATACGTAATATTCATTCCCGCAATCTTCATTTGCTTCACCCCCTCTCATGTAAGCGCTTTAATTTGTTATGTCTCGTATTATAACTAAGGGTTACAAAGATTTCAATGCCTTTTTAAAAATAAATAAAAGCCATTCAGCCGGTTCTTAATGTGGGTTGCTCAGCTCCTATAGGGGCAAAAAAAAAAGCAAGCCTCAACGAGTACATTTGCTCGTTTGGCTTACTTATCATCCCCCTTATACCTTACACTTGAGATGTGGGGCGAATTACGATCTCGTTCACATCAACGTCAACCGGCTGCTCGATCGCGTACGCAATGGCACGGGCAATCGCCTCCGGTGGTAATGCGAACTGGTCACGAGACTCTTCGAGCCGGGCCTTCACCTCCAGATTCGTCACTCCTTCAGCGAAATTCGTCCGAACCAAACCGGGTGAAATGATCGTTACCCGCACCTTATCACCGGCTTCCTGTCGCAAACCCTCGGAGATGGCGCGGACAGCGAATTTCGTGGCAGAATACACAGACTGGTTCGGTACAGTTTTATGTCCCGCTGTAGAAGCAATATTGACGAAATGTCCGGAACCCAGCTTGCGAAAGACAGGCAGTGCTGCGGCGATGCCGTACAAAACACCTTTAATGTTGACGTCGATCATGTTCTCCCAATCCTCTACACGCAAGTCATCAAGGGGGGAAATCGGCATCACGCCGGCATTGTTCACGAGAACGTCAATCGTGCCGAATCGCTCACATGCCAAATGGATGAGCTTGGTTACGTC
Source organism: Paenibacillus sp. JJ1683 (assembly GCF_053006485.1). Taxonomy (NCBI): domain Bacteria; kingdom Bacillati; phylum Bacillota; class Bacilli; order Caryophanales; family Paenibacillaceae; genus Paenibacillus; species Paenibacillus sp. JJ1683. The sequence continues at coordinate 602,103 of NZ_CM129820.1, read as the reverse complement.
CTCCCGCCGTCTGATGTCTGTGCTAGCATACACGACTTCACCTCCAGCCTCCGCGATACGGGCCGCAAGAGCTTCAAGGCGATCAGGTCGTCGTGCCCCAAGTACGACTTTTGCCCCATGCTCAGCCAGTAAAAGCGTAGTCGCTTCACCAATCCCACTGCTTGCACCCGTAATAACAACAACTTTATCTTTGATTCCGGACAAGGTTGTATTCTGGATTAATCTCATAGCCGAATCCTTCTTTCATCTGGAAATTGTCTTTCGCCTTGAATTATAAGAAATATCAAAATAAAGCAGGTAGACGATTCATACGCGTTCCTTGCCTAATCCTGTCTAGTTTGAGTTACAATATTCATATCAGCTTAAATGAAAAAGGATTGGTGAATAAGTTTGAACCAACTCATTACGGAGTTAGCTAAGCAAATTGCACGGCATACGTCTACGGACGGTTTACACCAAACTGCGATTCCAGAGCTTTGTTTCAGGCGCACATCCGCGGAAACGGAACCGACGCATACCCTCAACATGCCCTCTCTTTACGTAATTGCCCAAGGCTCTAAAACCGTCACATTTGTTGGGGAAAGCTTCATATGCGATTCGTCCAGTTATATGGTCGCATCCGTACATCTACCAGTGATTGGGAAAATTACTCATGCTTCTCCGCAGTTGCCGTACCTAAGTTTACAATTAACACTTAGCCCTGATGTCATTATAGATATAAGCAAGAAATCTAGTTCACAGAAAAAGGGAGACACAGGAAGGGGCATTTTGGTTAATCCGTCCACTTCCTTTCTGTTAGATGCGATTCTACGCCTCGTCAATCTTTTAGATTCACCCACGGATATCGAGATACTAGCTCCACTCTACATCCGGGAGATATTTTATCGTGTGCTGGAGGGAGAGCAAGGAACGTTACTCAGGCAGTTCGTTGTGATCGGAAGCTATGCACAAGGTATTTCAAATGCAATACATGTAATCAATCGTGACTATTCTGAACAGCTAGTCATTGAAGAGTTAGCAAAAAAAGTGAACATGAACCCAACAACCTTTCACAAGCATTTTAAAAGAGTAACGGGTATGAGCCCACTTCAGTATCAAAAGATCATTCGATTGCAGAGCGCACGTCGGCTGATGCTCAAGGAAGGCTACGATGCTGCTACGGCAGGATTTCGCGTCGGTTACGAAAGCCCTTCCCAGTTCAACCGAGAATACGCCCGCTTATTCGGACGCCCACCGATGAGAGATATCAGTCACCTGCGTGACATAGAATTCAATATTGGTTCTGCCTTAAATAATAAATAGCCCATCGCCCTGTAATTTGGAAGTAAAGTACACCGTTAAACTAACCGGCAGTAGTCCGTAACGGGTATCCTAGACCTCGGATTATAGGGTCTGTCCCGTAGATAATTCCCTAACTTGTCCTCTCTCAATTCTTACCCCGTTCCCCGTTCTTTGCCATAAACACAGGGACCAACAAACGGTGCCTACGAACCCAGGTGAACTAAAATTCTCCGTAACGTAAGCAATTTCTTTAATTAAAAAGCTCTGCCAACCATAAGGTTAGCAGAGCTCTCTATCTAATTTAATTTCGGGCAAATCTCGGAAGAAACTTGATGAATGCGGGATTTATACAATCTTTTCAAAAAGTTACACCCAACATGATTTAAGGATGATAACCAAAAGGATATAGAGCACCAAGATTGCTGTTGTAGAAGTCCACGCACCGCAAACAGCTGGACCTGCGCATCCACTCATAACTTTAGCCCTCCTTTATTTGTCGTCACCTTAATATATGTGTGAATACACACTGTGACTGGGCATGCAGGTAAATAGAAAGAAAATATCCCGCCGCCAGTTAAGGTTAGCGAGGAGTTACTCTGCTTATGTTTAAGCTCCTCCAATGGTAACTTCGCTCCGTCACTCTCTAGCCACATCTGTTTTGCCTTGTCCCGCTCAGGACTCCGTTCTCTCGCCATGTTACACAATCACCACCCCCACGAATGTAAATGCAATTATTTTAATTTATTTAATAATATGATGTGACCTTTGGGCAAAACAAAGAAAGCCCCGAACCAGAAAAGGTTGGAGCTTTCTTCCTTTGTTTGATAGCTTGGTTTAATTAAAGTTCATCTGGGGCACGGCAATAGCGGAAGTCCGCAAAAATGCCAAGCGAGGCGGGCCGCTATCCAGCCGGAGGATACGCCGATAATCAGGGGGACGTTACAGTATATCGGCCACAGCTTCACCATATTTGGGCATTACTTCAACAATTGTTTGCTGGTTCGTACCTGCCTCTACTACAGGAGCTAAATATACACTCATTTCATCAATAGGTCCTTGCAGGTAAAATTCTAGTGCTTTCTAAATTGAAACTCCCATCCAAATTGCTATCTAAGCGTCAGCACCAACTCTATCAGTCCACTATTTGTAGCGGGTTGAGTTTTTCTAATTGATTAATGTCGATATTCTTTCTCATCTCCAGTATTTCCACTGTACCTATGGGCATGAGGAATTCTACCGTTTACTGTTGTATACCCTTCAAAATGATGATAATGCCCACCACCAGTCAAGGGAATGGCTGGTCCTGTAGTTCCTCTAATTAAATGCGTATGTTGATCGTTAAATGATGTTTCTGCATAATAATTATGAACATGCGGAACACCACTTGGAGCTGGTTCTGTTACCCCAGCGTAATGATGGTAGTGTCCCACATCAAGTGATGTATTCCCTTTAAAAAGATGGACGTGAACATTAACTGGTCTACCATCCCACGAACTAATAAAAAGCTTATGCGAATGGTTAGAGCCGGAATCACCGGAATGAACAACAAAACCTGTTATTGGTATTTCCATCAGTAGCCTCCTCTCTTTATCAACTGCCATATACTATGAAAGAGGTAGTGTAAATGTTCAAAAGGCTATTGGAGTTGATTTCCACTATTCGAGTGGGTGGCTAATAGGCTGTCAGAGCGTGTGCATGCCCTCTCTCTGTTCTCTTCTGCACTCCTTCCGGCATTCCCATGTAACGGAAAGAGCACTCAAAATGGCTTACATCCTGTCGTATAAATGCAAAAGAAAAAGCACTCCGTTTAGAGTGCTCACTTTATTTTACATACAAATCGAACCGGCCAATCCTATTTGTGAGATGTTAGCTGCATTATTTGATATCATATAGAACTTCCCATTTTGGAAAACTAGATAAGTGAAGTCTCCATAAGTTGAGTTTTGAGGGTTAGTCTCGGGTGATACAGAATGTATAAAGACTCTACAAACTCTTTGCCCACTATTAAGTGTAAAGTCAACAGTTTGATTTATAAACGAGGCCACTTGATTTGGATTTAGTAGATACGTCGGTCCTCCTAACCCACGTTTCCCACTTTGTCTATTCTGATTTGCATTCTTCATTTTACCCACTCCCTCAGGAATTTTTTCGTTACGGTGTATGCTATTCAATTTTCCCTTAGGCGTTAATGCATAGTTAATATTTGTGTTTTAGCCCAGCTTTGGAATCCTTATCTGGCCGCTGCTCAAGCCGATGCTTATCTGCATCCATGTCTTTCCTTCATCGCGACACCGTCGTCATGTTGTTGTTCTTCTTGCTGACCGTTTACTGGCTCCCCATCTTTCGGCGGTACCGTATTGACTTTGCTTTTGCGCTATTCATTCCACTTGGCAGCCATTGGTGCAACCCGCTTTCGGTATTCATCCACCATAAGGGAACGTTAGAAAAATGCTCGCTCCAACAAAAAAGCGCGACCTCCAAAAAGCCTGGAAGCTGCGCTGTACTTGAATTTTATAAGATGCTGGTGAAGGGAATTGAACCCCCGGCCTGCGCATTACGAGTGCGTTCCGGTACAGTTCCCGTTAGTACCCACATACCCCCAAAGTCTGTAATTATTGAATTACGTTCGCCCTAATGCTCTCCAAAGTCCCCTTCTCGTCTCCTGCGAGCATGATGTTCTTTTGATTGTAATCCCAGCCCTCCAGATGACGATATCCCGTAGTATAGTTATCCGCCCCCATAAACCTAACTATTATGTCCTCTGTACGCTTCCAGCTCCTTAATAGATGGCATCTTACGGCTGTCTGCTGAAAGCTTGTAGACTGAACGGCGACGTTAAGCTAATGGACCTCTCCACAATATAAACATAGTTGCAATGGATTGGTAGGCGACCATCTTTTGACAAGAACAGTACATATAAACTGTGGAATAGCAGCATATTACAGTTGACCGATATCTAGAAGGGAACTATATGGCATGGTTGACAAGTTAAAAAAATGGCTGTTTAAACAGCCTTCACGATCTAAAAATGGCATGAACTCTGAACCAGTTAATGACGAAAAATCGACTAAAATATCCAAAGAGCTGAGTGGCACGCTTAAGGACAACGTGACCATGCTGAAGCAGAAAATAGGACATAGCACGGATTTCATTCTTCGTTGTTTGAACGATAAACAGGGCAATCCGGTTCTCGCTGTAGGTTTTCTTCAAGGCTTGATTGATCAGCAAATTTTAACGACACTGCTGGAGGAGCTCACTGCAGGTATTCGAAATGGGGATCTCTCTGATCGTAATGTTGAAAGTTGGTTGATGGATCGTATTCCTATTGGGGGTATAACTTGTCTTGAAAATGAGAAAGCACTTATCCATGCCGTTCTTTATGGACAGGTGGCTCTCCTTGTCGAAGGAAGCACCAAGGCCTTTGCTGCTTCTATCAGCGGGGGGGCTAAAAGAGCGGTTGAGGAGCCAACATCGCAGACAGTAATTCGCGGCCCTAAAGAGGGGTTTACGGAGGATATATCCACCAATATTGCACTCCTCCGGAGAAGGATCAAATCAACTGAACTCCACTTTGATTCTCGAATTATCGGATCATACACGCAGACGAAGGTATCGGTGGCATATATTCGAGGCATTGCAGAACCAGAGGTAGTTAAGGAAATCTCCAGACGATTAGATTCCATCAACACTGATAGTATTCTCGAAAGTGGATATATCGAGGAATTTATTCAAGATGGGGTATGGACACCCTTTCCAACCATATATAACACTGAGCGCCCGGATACTGTTGCAGGCAGCTTGCTCGAAGGGTTAGTAGCGATATTGGTTGATGGGACTCCATTTGTACTGATTGCTCCCGTAACCTTATTTCGGTTCATCGCATCCAGTGAAGACTACTACCAACGTTATGATCTGGCATCTTTTCTTCGAATCGTTCGGATGGCATCCTTTTTCTTGGCATTGCTATTACCCTCATTCTTTATTGCAACAACTACGTTTCACCAGGAAATGCTGCCTACAACAATGCTCATCACTTTGGCTGCACAGAGAGAGAATACACCATTGCCAGCCCTGCTTGAAGCATTGCTAATGGAGCTGACCTTCGAGGTTATTCGCGAAGCAGGAGTACGAATGCCGCGCGCCGTAGGGCCTGCAATCTCTATCGTTGGGGCATTGGTTCTTGGACAAGCTGCTGTACAGGCGGGATTGGTTTCCGCAGCTATGGTGATTGTGGTTTCATTCACAGCTATCTGCAACTTTGTACTACCTGCGATCAATATGGCGGGGGCTGTTCGTTTGCTCAGGTTTGGACTCATGCTGTTAGCGGGTTTATTTGGATTATACGGCGTTTTGGCGGGCTTGGTTCCCATCCTCGTTCGATTAGTATCTGTGAATTCGTTCGGCGTTCCTTATATGATGCCGCTCGCACCTTTCTATACGAGCAATATGAAAGACCTGTTTGTGCGTGTACCTTGGTGGAAGATGAAGAAACGGCCGGAAAGGATTGGGGATGTCAATCCAGTAAGACAGGCAACGGAACAGGAATCATTTGCAGAACAGGCGGGGGAACACGGACGAGATCCCATGGCGTAAGGAGGAACCGATATGTCCCAATTAGGCAGGTTTATTTTTGCTTTGGTCATATTATTCATTTTGGCAGGTTGCTGGAACCGAGTCGAACTGAATGAGCTGTGGGTAACTGCGGCTACAGGAGTAGATATGATGGACGACGGACAGTGGATGATGTCCTATCAGATTATTATTCCCTCCTCCCTTGCAAGTGGTACCGGAGGAGGAACGGGAGGGTCTTCTCAACCGGCATCCCATGTATTCTCAGTAAAGTCCAAAACCTATAACCAGGCCTTATCGTACAGCAATTTGAAAACATCAAGACAAATTTACTTAGCACATAATCGTGTTGTATTTATCGGTAAAAGAGCGGCTGAGAAAGGAATGGACCGTTTAATCGATTTTTATCTTCGTAATACAGAAGCGAGGGAGATGGTAAATATGATTGTAACGGATGGACTAGCATCCGATCTATTAAAGAAATTGTTGCCGCCTGATAAACTTCAAGGCGCCGCCATGGCTGAATTGGTCGACAAAGAGAGCGATATTTTATCGGTATTTCCGAAAGTTAGGGTTTATGATTTCGTATTAAGCATGAACTCGGATTCCAAATCTATTGGAGTACCTGTCGCCGAGATGATCGGAGAAAGGGATTATCAGGATGAAAAGGAAGCAGAGAGTCTGGATGTCTTCAAAAAAACCTCGGCCCCGCTCAAGCTGGCACTGACTAAATTGGCGGTATTCCAAAAAGGAAAGCTCAAAGGGTTTCTCAACAAGGAAGAGAGTCTGGGTGTATCTTATCTGTCTCAAAAAGTTAACAACACCGAAATTTCGTTCTCATGCAGCGAACAACCCGGCAGGGAAATGTACTCTTCCATAATAGTAAACTCTGCTAATGTAAAGCTTACACCCAGAAAAACGAGTTCTCATTACACTATGCAGGTTAGAGTGAAAATTAACGGGACTTTAAATGAAACTACATGCACTAAGGATATGTCCAAGACGAAGACCATACATGATCTGGAAGAAGAGATTGCAAAAGAAGTGACCAGTACGATAAATGAGGGCTGGGCTAAACTTCAGGAACTTGGTGTAGACGCAACTGGTTTTGCTGACCGGATTCACCGGAGGTTCCCATGGGAGTGGGAGACTGTGAAAAAAGACTGGGATCAGGAATTCAAGAAGATAGAACTGGACATTCGAGTGGATGCACGGATTCAGCGTCCTGGCCTCCTACAGAAGCATATCGGAAGTCAATCCTAACCCATTTGTATAAAGGGGCTTAAACAGTATGAATAAAACCGTCACCAAGGTATCCGGGTTAGCTATCGCCTTTTCCTTGTTTCAGGTAGGCAGTACAACGTTATTCCTATTGGGAGCTAAAGCCAAGCAGGATGCATGGCTAGCCATGCTGATCGGTGCACTTGCAGGCTTCGTACTGCTTATGATGTACTTATACATGCATAAGCTTGACCCACACCGGGATTTGTACGAGCTCCTATGCCATTATTGGGGAAAATGGATAGGTAGTCTGGGGGGACTTATGTTCATCGGTTACTTTGCTTACGAAGCTTCCAGGAGTGTCAGGGACATGGGTGAGCTCGGAGCATTGACATTGCTGAACAGAACCCCTACTGAAGTCATTACGCTTATAGCGTTAATTGTCTGTGCTGATGTAGTTTGGTTTGGACCGAGAGTCTGGTTCCTTCTATGTCATTTATTTCTGCTTCTGTTGGCGTTTGGTTACGGCATTCTACTAGTGCTTACTCCTTTTACAGGACTCATTCACTTTGAATTTTTGTTTCCTGTATTGGAGAACGGTTTAACCCCCGTATTGAAGGCTGCCATTCCCGAGATCGTGTCTTTTCCCTTCGGGCAGACGGTTCTTTTTCTTGTGCTATTCAAAATCGTCACGGATAAACGTAAATTAAATCGGTCGATCGTCATTGCTTACTGGTTCACTGCTGTGTTCCTTATCGTAATGAATGAACTATCAGTCCTGGTTCTAGGTCCAGAATGGGCGGCATCAAGCACTTATCCCTTGTTTGAGGTTACTCAACTAATTCAACTTCCGAAGATCGTTGAGAGAGCTGATGTCCTGTTTACGATGATTCTATTTATTGGAATCGGAGTCAAAACGGCGGGTTTTATGTTTGGTGCCGTCATAGGGCTTCAAACGATAACCCCCTTTAGATATAAGCCTGCGTTACTGTTGCTAAGCATCATCATATATGCTCTTACGTTTCTCTCCCCAAGGTTAACTGAATTTTTGTGGTTCGGTCTCCATGTAGCTTTGATTCAGATCTGGCCTATCTTTCAGATTGCACTGCCTGTCCTCCTTTTCCTGACCATGCTAATTCGGAAGAAGAAGAAAAGGGCTTATAATTAGCAGCTGCTGTAGTCACGAACATGTTGATTTGCCGCAACGGTTGAAGTGGTCAGTAGAAATAGAAACATGCATGCCTATACCAGAGGTCAAGCATATCAGTGCACTACAGACCAGACTTCAAGAAGTTTCCTATTTTTCCCTTTGGTTAATAAGCAGGTTAATAAGCGGGTTAATAACATCAACTATTGGGCTTGCGGGAAACGATGCTCAATAAACACAAGGAGACAGCAACCGATAATTGTAGCTGTTTCTGTTCTAAAATAAAAGTAAAAGACCTTCATATCATTGAAGTGCACCAGACAGCTTATTTTGTATTATTTGTAATGCAGCATTGCTTTTAATTACACATAAATTTTTCACTTCTGGGAATCATAAATTTGTACAAGGGGTACTGTACAACATACTGTCCTTAGATTGTTCAACAAAAATCCCCGCCGACCAGTTCAGGTTAGCGGGGATTTGCTTTGCTTACGTTTAAGCTCCTCCAATGGTAACTTGAGGCTGGATACGATGGTGGTGGTTAAAGGCTTGATTAGGCACAGTTACAATAAACAACAAAAAGCTAGCCGCGATAATCATAAAGGCTGTTCAGAAAACGAATTAATCTCCGCTTCAAATCGAGGAGTATATCTTCTACATCTATGCTACATTGGTTTACGGCAATTATAACATTGAGCAGATTTGATATCTTCTCGTTTTCGTTAGTCGCTGATGTCGCTACAATATATTCTAGTGTTTTTTCTAAATGGGCATATTTATATAATTAGTACTAAGTACTATTATCAAGTGTTATAATCAAGCCATAAATTTTAAATGGAGTCCACCCAGCACATAATCTCAGCAAAGGAGTACATTTATGAAATTTAACGATTTTTTGTCGGACAAACATTTAAAACCAAGTCCATAAAGATAACTAAAGAGAATATCACGAGATTTGCAGCTGAGTTCGACCCGCAATACATGCACTTGGACGAAGATAAAGCAATGCGGGGAAGATTTAATGGAATCATCGCCTTAGGAATCCAAACGCTAGCAGTTTCTTTTAAGCTTTGGGTTGAAACAGGTATTTATGGTGACGATGTCATTGCGGGAACTGCTTTTAACAATATCAGATTTATAAAACCCGTGTACCCGGAAGATGAATTACATACAATTGTGGAGGTGACTGAGCTTAGGGAAAAACGAAGTGAAACAGGAATAGTTACTGTTTTGCTGACCACTTTTAATGACAAAGAAGAGAAAGTCTTTGAAGGTGAATTGTCTGCTTTAGTTAATAAATAAAATGAAAGGCTGTTCTATCCTTTGTTGAGGAGACACTTGATAAAGGAATCACTGCTGAACCTTCCGGATTAGATAAAAACGGTTTGGAAGAGCCACAAATTCAAAAAGTTTTAAAGTATTTTGAAAAGGTGCTTCTCATTAAAAGGGGAACACCTTTCTTACTAAATTAATATATAACGAGTGCGTTCCGGTACAGTTCCCGTTAGTATCCACATACCCCCAAAGTCTGTAATTATTGAATTACGTTCGCCCTAATGCTCTCTAAAGTCCCCTTCTCGTCCCCTGCAAGCATGATGTTCTTTTGATTGTGATCCCCCCTCCAGATGATGATATCCTGTAGTGTGGAATTATCCGTCCCTATAATATAGGTATCTTGCTCTAAAGCAAGCAACCTAACTTTTATGTCCTCTGCACGCTTGCACTTCTTTATCTCTAGTTCCTTAATAGCTGGCATCCGATGTTAAGCTAACGGGCAGGATAGTTCAAATACATGGTATCATGTGGTGAGTAATTAATGGAGCCCTCTTTTACAATGTTGAGAATGGGGGAAATCGTGGTCGGCTTGGAATGGGAAGGTTTGTATAGAGAATTGTTGGGAGATGGAAACCAATTGCTTATGGAAGGCCCAATGGATGTCTGTCATCGCTTATCAAAGACCCATCGAATGTTCGTAATCACGAATGGTACTACTCACACGCAAATCAAACGCTTGAAGCAGTCTGGGCTATATAAGTTTTTCGAGGATATCTTTGATTCGCAAAGCATTGGTTATCAAAAACCGAAGGAAGAATTTTTCAATTACGTCATAAGTCATATTTCAGAATTTAATAGAAAGGATGCGCTTGTCATTGGAGATTCATTAAATACGGATATCAAAGGTGGTCTTCAGTCGGGGATTGACACCTGTTGGGTCAACAGAACCGGACAAATAAGTCCGGCAGAAATTAAAAGCACATATACAATCTCAAACTTAATGGAGCTCACTTCCATCTGTTAGGCTGTAAAAACAAACGCTTGTGCCGCCTCAATTGTCACTTTTTGGTGACTATATCACAAAAAAGTGGGTACTGTTTTTCTTGTAACTTTTCCCCCATACTATCGTTCATAGGAGGTTCATGAAGCAGACAGAGCATTCTATACCATATAAATCATTATAAAAGGAGTGTAATAGAATGGGGAAATTTGACGGGAAGGTAGCAGTTGTAACCGGAGGTACAAGCGGCATCGGTCTCGCGTCGGCACAACAGTTCGTAAAAGAAGGGGCTTACGTTTTTATCACGGGACGCAGACAACGTGAACTGGATGAAGCAGTAAAGCAGATCGGAAAGAATGTTACAGGTGTCCGAGGTGACATATCTAAATCGGAAGATCTAGATATATTATTCGAAACAGTTAAGCGAGAAAAGGGACACTTGGACATTCTCTTTGCAAATGCCGGACTAGGGTCATTTCTTCCATTAGGAGAAATTACAGAAGCACACTACTACAAGACTTTCGATGTCAACGTGAAAGGAACCATCTTTACAGTACAAAAGGCATTAGCTTTGTTTCCAAATAAAAGAGGTTCGATTATTCTAACGGGATCCACTGCTGGCTCGACGGGGATGCCAGCGTTTAGTATCTATGGTGCATCCAAGGCAGCGATCAGACAGCTCGTCCGCAGCTGGATTCTTGATATGAGAGGGACCGAAATTCGTATAAACATCCTTAGTCCGGGAACAATCGTAACGCCGGCGTACGATGAGTTATTTGGCTCTGAACTAGATCATTTACTGGAACAGGCAAAAAATGATATTCCGCTCGGCAGAGTGGGGCAGGTTGAAGAGATCTCCAATGCTGTCATGTTCCTAGCCTCTAATGAAAGCAGCTATATGAACGGCGTTGAATTATTCGTAGATGGCGGAGTAGCTCAAGTTTAACCAGGACATAATAATTTTCAAACGACAAAGATTTTTAAATCAACTTAAATGCGATTGTATTATCCCCTCCATGTAACGTTCAATTTTTCCTTCAGTGATCCTTGAAGGATCAAGCGATACATGAAGGGGATATTCTTAGATCGGGAGATGGTGCATTGATATGAAAACATTTTTCTGTGAACTGGAAGTTACACTAGAGGTTATCGGAGGAAAGTGGAAGGGGCTTGTTCTGTACTATTTAATAAAAGGACCTAAACGGACGGGAGAGCTTAAGCGACTCGTTCATAATATATCGCAAAAGATGCTGATTCAAACTCTTCGGGAACTGGAAACAGACGGATTAATTCGCAGAAAGATGTACAATCAGGTACCGCCTAAGGTGGAATATTCAACGACGGAACTGGGTCAATCACTTGAACCCATTTTGAGATCGCTTTGTGATTGGGGGGGGAATTACGCAGAGCAATCCTTCGCTCCGGGCGAGATTGAGATTTTGTATCTGGATTAACTGTCGGGGGACAAGAGCATAGTCCCATTTGAAGTCGCTATTTTAGCGGCTTTTTTGTTTTATCGTTTTACGTTGATGTTTTCGAGTGATGAGCAATATTCTAGTACAGGTTACTTCGTAATTAACAAGGTGCACTACAAAACTAAGGACACAAAACTTGTCTCAGAGATTAATAAGTACGTCTTGGATTATGGCAAAAGCATCATGCCCCAGCTGTTGCCAGGAGTCTGAGCAAACAGGTAAGCGGTTGAGGCTAATGACAATGAACCCATTACGCTAACGGGAAACGTTAGTTCAATGAAACAGATGAAGCAGCGACAGTCTAGGGCATATTTTCTCGTCCTAGCCTACCGTTGTTTCTTTTATTGTAGTTATCAAAACTTTATTTTCAACATACATTTAAAGTTGATTCATATCAGTTCCGCCTTAAATGTCCGTCTGTAAGCAATTTTTCAACTAAAAAGCTCTGCCGACCATAAGGTTAGCAGAGCTTTTTAATGACGTTTAAGAACCTCCAACCTGTACAAGAATCTGGATACCAGGTACAGTCATGAAAGCTAAAAAGCTACTCGCAACAATTAACAGTCCTATTTTTCTCAACATTACCTACCCACACCTTTTCAATTAGATTGGAGAACTCTGTTTTGATTTCAGGAGTCGCATAGACTTGGAAACGCATAAACAAGCCAATACAATTTATAAAGTAAGTCTCATTATTTATTATATGTGACTTTACCATTGCAAATAACAATTGTTTAAAACCATCACTGTACCTTTCTCTGTTTAAATAATAGTAGGCCAGTTCGTAACCAAACCATGCAATGTAGTCGGGTACTACTTGTTGGCTGTACATATCAGTAGATGTCAGGAGTTGAGTAAAGGCATCAATGTCTTTTTTAAACCTTGAAAGTACATCATCAACATCCAAATTATATTGATTAGCAGCTATCATAACGTTTAACAGCTTTGAAAGTTTCTCACCTTCCATGGTATCTGCTGTTTCGGCTATGTATTCGACATAATCTGAGAGCACGCTGACATCTCCAGACAAGAGCTTATTTACATAAATATTGCATCGTGCCCAATCTTGATACATTTCTACCCAATAGATGGTATCATCATCAGTCTCTCTAACCCAATCCAAGTCCGCATAGGCGTATGTATATTGTAGAGCTTGTTGATTGTCCAAAATCACAAAAAAGCGCAGCCTCCAAAAAGCTTGGAAGCCGCGCTGTGCTTGAGTTTTATAAGATGCTGGTGAAGGGAATTGAACCCCCGGCCTACGCATTACGAGTGCGTTGCTCTACCCCTGAGCTACACCAGCAGGTCAGTGTGACTGACAACAAAAACTATTATACTCTTAGTTACATAAAAATCAATCTCTTACATCAACTTTATCAACTAAGATTTGGATTTAATTCTGTAACATTCCCTGCCGTGGTTCCGGATAGCTTATCTGCGACGGATCGCAGCTTTTGGCGACTGGAGGAAGGCTTGTCACGGCGATCATCAATTTTGACTGAGGTGGAAACGCGTTTGGCTCCTGCTAGGAATGGCGCTTCGTGTAGCGCAGCAATAGCAGTGAACACATCGTCCAACGAACCTTCAATAATCGTACTCATAGAGGTAAGTTCATAGGTAATTCCCTTTTGCGTCTTCAACACTTTTTGCATTTGAGCAACGTAGTCGCTCAGGCTCGTACTCCCCGTTCCAATCGGGATTACTGTCACTTCTGCAATGGCCATCACCAAGTTCCTCCTTTAAATTGAAAAAATCATCTTTTTTAAAATTCTAAAAACTCAGTCGATAAAGCAACCTTGTTCTTCAAAAAAGTTCCATATGTATACGGCTTATTTTAGTAGGAAACCTCTTTATCATTTATTGTACCGTTCACTCCGTCTCAATTCAAATACAGCCCGCGAATTCTCTGCATATTTTGATTTTCCATTCCTTTTCCTTTACGTATGGCTTCGAATGTTGCTATAATACTCCTTGCACTTATTTGAAATTTTAAGTTTATATACACAATATGTTGGGTTAAATATTCATAACACCTCTAAATATAGTGATGTAGCCGATGATTCCTACGGAAACCATCTTTTTCCCTTCATTGGCAGGCGCATCGCTATTTCTATGTTATTGGATTACATACAGCCCCAAAATGCTGTCTGATCATCGCTTTTTTCACCAGTTTCTTTTCTCAGATCATTTTCATGCCTATTCCCTAAGTATGAATTCCAAATCAAGAAAGCGAGGAATTAATCCTATGCCACAACTCGTAACCAAACCAAACAATCGCCAGTTGGCTTTTGATGAAATACGTATATCCGTATATGCTGATCGTGTACTCAGCGGGCTGGACAAGCTGGATAAAGATCGACTCATTCGCGGTGTAACTAGTAAGCTCCGCCGGGACGAAGTCACTGGAGATGAGATTAGCAACGCATTTGCAATGGCTGCTCTAGAACTGGTTAGTAAGGAAGAACCGGACTGGAAATTTGCCGCTGCACGCGCTTTGCTCACTTCCCTATATAAAAAAGCAGCTACTCACCGCCGTTACAAATCCTATGCAGACGAACCTTACGGCGCTTTTTATCCACTGATCACCGATCTAGTGCAAAAAGGAATCTACCGTCAGGAACTGCTTGACTGCTACACCAAGGAGCAGATTGATGAGCTCGGCGATTCCATAATGCCGCAGAATGACCTGCTGTTCGACTATATTGGACTGTTGACGCTGTCTGAGCGCTATTTGGCCAATGATTTTGACGGACGCGTAATGGAGCTTCCACAAGAACGCTACATGATTATCGCAATGTACCTGATGCATCAAGAGCCGGCCGACAAGCGTATGGAGCTGGTCAAGGAAGCATACTGGGCGATGAGCAACATGTACATGACGGCAGCTACACCAACCATGTCCAATGCCGGAAAAAAGGTAGCCGGACAGCTCTCCAGCTGCTTTATCGACACCGTAGACGATTCATTGGAAGGTATTTTCGATTCCAATACCGATGTAGCCCGTCTTAGCAAAATGGGCGGCGGCATCGGCGTATATCTCGGTAAAGTACGGGCGCGCGGCTCCGATATCCGCGGACATAAAAATACAAGCTCTGGCGTTATCCCTTGGATTCGCCAATTGAACAATACAGCTGTTAGCGTAGACCAGTTGGGTACACGCAAAGGGGCAATTGCCGTTTATCTGGACGTATTCCACAAGGATATTCTGGCGTTCCTGGACCTGAAGCTGAACAACGGTGATGAGCGGATGCGTGCACATGACGTGTTCCACGGCGTATGTCTGCCCGATTTGTTCATGGAGCGGGTCGAAGCACGGGGCGAATGGAATCTGTTCTGTCCGCATGAAGTGAAGAAGGTGATGGGCTGGAAGGATGACAAGGGTCGTCCCCTGGGACTGGAGGATTTTTATGATGAAGCCTTCGGTTCAGGCTCCTTCCGCGAGAAGTATGAGGAGGCGTCACAGCATCCGATTCTCTCTCGTATTACGGTCCCTGCCATTGACATCATGAAGCGTTTGATGAAATCACAGCTGGAAACAGGTACGCCGTACATGTTCTACCGTGATACAGTAAACCGTGCTAATCCGAACCGCGCCCATGGGATGGTGTATTCCTCCAACCTGTGCACGGAAATTATGCAAAATCAATCTGCAACGGTAGTGGAAAAAGAAGAACTGGTCACCAAGGACGGACAAACACGCATCGTTATCTCCAAAATTCCTGGCGACTTTGTTGTGTGCAACCTGAACTCCATCCATCTGGCTCGTGCCGTTCCAGCAGGTGTACTGGATCGTCTCGTACCGATTCAGGTACGTATGCTGGATAATGTTATTGATATCAACAACATTGAGGTGCTGCAAGCCCAATACACGAACAGCCAATATCGTGCTGTCGGCTTGGGTACATTTGGGCTGCATCATCTGCTCGCACTTGAGGGCATCCGCTGGGAGTCCGATGAAGCGGTAACCTATAATGATCATTTGTATGAAAAAATTAACTACCTGGCCGTAAAATCCAGCATGGAGCTGGCGAAAGAAAAAGGCCGTTATGCCAAATTCGAGGGTTCTGACTGGTCGACCGGGCATTATTTCACTTCCCGTGGCTATACAGACGGTACACGTGAAGGCAAATTCGTCACTACGTCCGAGTGGAGCGAGCTTGCGGAACAAGTCCAACAAAACGGTGTCCGTAACGCATGGCTGTTCGCCATTGCGCCTAACGGTTCTACGTCCATTATCGCAGGCTCTACCGCTAGTATTGATCCACTGTATGAGTTGCTTTCCTATGAAGAGAAAACAACCTACAAGATCGCTAACCCTGCACCAGATTTGAATGAAAAAACCATCTGGTACTACAAAACAGCTTTCTTGCTGGATCAACACGCTTCGATCAACATGGCTTCTGCACGTCAGCGTCATATTGACCAAGGTCAAAGCTTTAATCTGTATGTACGCCCAGATATTAAAGCTACCGAATTTTTAGCGCTGCATATTCATGCCTGGAAATC
Source organism: Paenibacillus sp. JJ1683 (assembly GCF_053006485.1). Lineage (NCBI taxonomy): Bacteria > Bacillati > Bacillota > Bacilli > Caryophanales > Paenibacillaceae > Paenibacillus > Paenibacillus sp. JJ1683. Next base: position 585,629 of record NZ_CM129820.1, on the reverse strand, counting down.
GGGTATGAAGTCGACCTATTATGTACGCAGCCGCGCACTGACGATTGAAGAATGCGAAAGCTGCGCATCCTAAACTAAAGGAGAGAGGCTCTCATGCAGTTACAAAAGATTTTTAACACGGAAGCGCCTAACCGCTCTACCCGTATTATTGAAGGCGAAAACTCCGGTATCCTGAACTGGAACGATATTCGGATGCCGCATATGTACAAACTATATAAGGTGCTGCTGCTAAACCACTGGATTCCGGATGAAATTCCGATGTCCAAGGATGCGTCCCAGTTCCCTATGCTGGATGCCGAAGAACAGCGCACATTCAAAATTAATATTGGCCTGCTGGCTGTGCTGGATTCCATGCAAACCATGTTTGTCGGAGATGTAAAACGATATTTTACCGATTCCTCGCTGGAAGCTATTTCGGCCATTATCGGACAACAGGAAGTCGTGCATAACCAGTCCTACTCTTACGTGCTGTCTTCCCTGGTATCAGAGCAGGAGCAGAAGGAAATTTTTGAATACTGGAAAAATGATCCTGTCCTGCTGGAGCGTAACACATTCATCTCGGACATTTATCAAGAGTTCCGCGATGAGCAGAACCCGCAAACCTTTTTCCAAGCCATGGTAGCGGATTTGATTCTGGAAGGCATATTCTTTTACAGTACATTTGCTTTCTTTTACAATTTGGCCCGTGACCAAAAAATGATGGCCACCAGCCAGATGATCTCGTATATTCAGCGCGACGAAAATCAGCATTGCTACTTCTTTGCCGAAGTGTTCAAGCAGCTTTTGGCTGATTTCCCTGAGCTGAATACCAAGGAAAATACGGACTATGTCTATCGTATGATCAACCGCGCTGTGGAACTGGAAACGAATTGGGCGCATTACACGCTCAAAGAGGTTCGCGGCATTGACTTGAACGAGCTGAGCGATTATATCAAATACATGGCAAACATGCGCCTGAGACTTCTGGGTATGGACAAAGCATACGAAGGTGTAGATGTAAACTGTATGCCTTGGATCAAGCCATTTTCCGATGAAGCGCTGAATGCAACAAAAACGGACTTTTTTGAAGCAAAATCACGCAATTATGGCAAGGTCGGAGATGACAATGGATTTGACGATTTGTAAATCATAAGCTACAAGCCTTAACTCGGTTATTGCTGAGCTAAGGCTTTTTTCTATGGGGATGAAACTTGCGTAAATATGCAAAAAATTCATGAAACATATGAATTACTATTCATATTTTCCTAGTTAAACACGATATATAGGAAGGTGAAATAATATAGTAAGGAGCATATTATGAAAAGCAAAGTCAAAAAAAGAATGGGATTACAATCCAAACTCTACTTCATCTTGCTCATTCCTTTAGTTGTGATTGGCGTCATGATTCTGTGGACGACCAAACTATCTATTCAGAATGCTTCTCTATCAACCATGCAGCTTAACAATGAAGCGTTGGCGGTGAATACGGCCAAGCTACTGGACAAATCAGCCGTCAAAAGCTTAAACACGAATCCATCCGAGCAGAGCAATGAGTATAAAGAACTTCGGAACGAGTTAAATACGCTCAGGCTGCAAAGCGGAGTCCTGTATATGTATATGTACAATCGTGTTGGCGATGAGTGGAAGCTTACAGTGGACGGAGCTGCTTGGGACGACAAAGACTACAGTCCTTTTGGAAGTCCTGTAAGTTTTACCCGTAAAGAAACGGCAGATAGATTGAAACAAGGGGAGACGGTAACTACAGATATCACAACGGACCCTGATTGGGGAACGATGTTTTCTTCCTTTACACCCATTAAAGATACAGATGGAACCATCATAGGCTATCTGGGAATCGACAGATCCCTAGCCTCTGTAACTGAAGTATACGAGAAAACCTTGCCTGAGGCCTATCGGCTAGTTATCCCTGTGGTCTCCATCATTCTGATCATTTCTATTGCGGCAATGATGCTGGTAACACGTCGAATACTACGTCAAGTGCGGTTTATTAAAGATACACTGGAGCAAGTAGCTGATGGCAATCTTACGGCTACATCGCAGCAAGTTACGTATGATCAGCTAGGTGAAATCAGCGGCTTGACGAACCGGATGGTAGAAGCCATGTCCAATATGATTGTGGACATTCAAAGCAGTTCGAGTACACTTCAGCAAGCATCCGAGAATATCGTCGTGACATCAGAAGGAACCCTTCACCAAACCGAGGAACTGTCCCGCACACTCCAACAAATTGCCGATGTATCTACAAACCAAGCAGATCAAACGATAGAGTCGGTTCAGCAATCTGACCGCTTAGGACAAACGCTGGATGAAGTCGGAAGCCATGTGCACCAGTTTACGGATACGGCGCGCCATCTCAATGAAGTCCGTAATCAGGTAGCCAGTGAACATGAACTACTATTGGAGAAGGGACGAGAAAGCGCTCTGCGAATCAAGCAAATGCAGCGTATGTCACACGCGCTAACTGAAAAGTCCCGCGAAGCAGCTAACATTGGACAGCAGGTACAGGGCATCGTAAAGCAGACGCAGATTTTATCCTTTAATGCCTCGATTGAAGCTTCGCGTGCAGGGGAAGCTGGTAAAGGTTTTTCTGTCGTAGCTCATGAAATGGGACAACTTGCCCAACAATCTGCCATATCTATTCGTGAAATTGACGAAATCTTAAGTAGTTTTGTCGAGCAAATTGAGCAAATGGGCGATCAATTTGATGAAAATATAAACACTGTCAATGAACAAGAAAAACAAATTGCATTATGTCTACAGTCTGTTGATAAAGTCACCCAGGTATCAGAGGAAGTTGAGGAACTGGCTGCACATCTGGCCCAATTGACCACAGAAATGCAGGAGGTACGTCACAGCGTAGATCAACATCTGAAGCACACAGCCAGCGCGGCGCAGCAAACTGCCGGAATGACAGAAGATGTATCCGCAAGCGCACAGAAGCAGGCCCTAGCGGTAAAAGAACTATCCGAAGTAGCCCGTAATCTGACCACACTCTCCAACAATCTACAGCGTCATGCTGATCAGTTCCGGGTGAAAAGTTCCGACCAGTAATGATTTCGATGAACTGTGATCCGTAAGATGGACACTTGATTGAAAGTGTCCATCTTACGGGTCATTTTACAGACGAAAAGAAGTACACTCAAAAGGAGCATTCGCTAACATAGCGAATGCTCCTTTTGAGGTTAGAAAGCCAAGCTGAGTACACCTTTATCCAGGTAGATGCATACATATATAACCTAGAAGGTCAATTTAAGCACTTAAGAGTTATAGCCGTTATGCTCACGATGGGGGAGTCGCAGCTGTTTTCTTCGGCTTCATATAAGAAGGATAGCCTCCCGTATGCTGGAGCATTTCAATTTCACGCAAAATACGCGGCAAGTCAGCGACCGAGTTCATCACGATGTGGGCCCCTGCCCTTTTCAAACCATATATACTTTGTCTGCGTCGTTCCTCGGCTACCCTATCGTCCACTTCACAGCTTGTAGTGTGGTTCGCGGCCAAAGCACTCTCGTTATGGTTCAACACACCAATCGTCCAAACGCCGGCATTCCGTCCTTCTTGCATATCGGCTGCTGTGTCTCCTACCTTCACAATATCGCTAAGCGGGAATACCTGCAGGCGATGTGCAATTTCATAGATCATCCAAGGATAAGGCCTCCCCTGCGAAACTTCACATGGGGCTACCATACAATCCAGCGTATAGGGTGACTGTGCAGGCGTGAATACATGACTTAGCATTTCCATCGGGCAGGATGCAGTAGCGCCTGACTGAATGCGGCGATCTTGAAGCTCCTGCAACGCCCTATCTATACCGACAGCAGTCTCAGCCCCTTGGATCAAAGAGCGAAGAACAGGGACAAGCTCAAGATAAATATGCTCAATATCCACTCTGCCAGGATGCGCACCAAAGCACTCCAACCATTTTCTACGAACCTCTGAAAGTCCGAGCACATTCGCAATATGATCCCGGATGGGCAGTCCCCGTCCATGAGATACCTGCTCTTCAGTTACCTGTATACCCTTCCATCTGAAGATGTCGCACATTCCCTGGATTAAGCCCCGACCTCCGGGGTCTAACAATGTACTTTCCAGATTAAAAATAACCGCCTGTATCATGCAATCCCCGCCTTTCCGTACCGCGGCTATCCGCAATCTTTATTTTGCTTAGGAACATGATACACAGCTAACGTAAACTCAAATGTCGTAAACGGTAAGCGGATTGTAATTGAGAATAAATTCCTTGAATGGTTTTGATTTACCGATTGAAATGAGGAGGGAGTCGCAATATGAGACAGCCTTGGAATGAATTTAATTCTAAAATGCCTTGGCGAATGGAGCTTGGTTGTTATGCGCTGAATAAGCTTGCCTGTGGAGGATTGGTTTTTGGTCTGTTATGGGTCTACTGCTATCTGACAGAGGAAATAACGGGATTACCTGTGAGTATAGCAGGCAATAGCGGTGAACTGACCGCGCAGTTATGGGCCTATGGCTTTGCCCTTCCAGCGGCTCTTGCCGCTGATGCACTACGTGATCTTTTGCCCTGGCTTCGCAAGCCTGAGCAGTTCACGCTATATCTTGCCGTAGGGTTCAGTGTCTTTCTTCTGCTAGGATCTTTGATGTCGCCTGCTGGAACGGGCATCTCGTGGAGCAACGGCATGGCAGGTGCAGGGATTACACTGCTCTATTATGGCGGAAGGCACTGGCTGAACCGTGAATATGGAGTACAGATCATGCTGGCCTTCCTCCTGCCACTGCTGCTATGGATTATAGGGCTTCAATGATGTCGCCAGCTACCACTGAGGCGGGATGCTGGCGATGGCGCGCGGCCGTTTCTCCAGCCGCACCATGCAGATACACGCCAAAGGCTGCTGCCTGTGAAGCGTTCAAGCCTTGGGCCAACAACCCTGCGATGATGCCTGTCAGCACATCGCCCGCACCGCCTGTCGCCATCCCGGCGTGGCCTGTGGTATTGACGTAGGTCGCTCCATCGGGACACGCAATGACCGTGCGTGCTCCCTTGAGCACCAGCGTGACTCCGCGTGTCCGGGCGTACTCCTGGGCATGGGTGATACGGTCACGCTGCACCTCCGCTGTCGATATTCCCAGCAGACGTGCCATTTCACCGGGATGCGGCGTTAACACGATTGCCGCATCTCTCGACTTCCAAGCATCCAGCTCAGGCCCCGCCGAGGCGAGGATGTTCAAGGCGTCCGCATCAAGCACGAGCGGACCGCTGTATTCCTCCCACAGGCGGCGCAGCCAGCCAGTGTCCCCTGCGAAGCGGCCGAGGCCAGGCCCGACGGCCAGCACATCGCGCGCCTGCGCGAGCTGTAGCAGCTCATCTGCGGAGTCGGCGTTCCATTCCCCGTCGCTGCCTGTTGCTGCGGCAGCGAGCATCAGCTCTGGTGCGGCGCCAATGACGCGCGGAAGCAGCGCCTCGGGCACCGCCCACGTCACAAGCCCGCTGCCGATGCGCAAGGCGGCACGTGCGGCCAGCAGGCCCGCACCGCTCATGCGCAGGCTCCCGCCTGCGACCAGAACGTGGCCGTAGGTGCCCTTGTGCCCGTCCGGCACACGGCTGCGGCTGACGTCCACGTCCAGCGCGTCGCGCAGCGTATCGCTGGTCAGGAGCCGCAGCTGCACGCCACGCTCACGGGCAAGGCCGGGCGGGATACCGATGTAGCGTACCACCACATCACCAGCGTTTCCGGCGCCCGGATATTGGGCGAGCCCACACTTCAAGTAGGCAAGGCATACGGTGACACGCGCATGAATGCACGGCTCGTGCAGCGCACCTGTGTCGGCGTCGAGTCCGCTAGGCACGTCTACCGACACGATCGGCGCGCCGCTGGCATTAGCCTCGCGAATCAGCGAGGCGTAAGGTTCGCGCGGTGGACCTTGCGTGCCTGTGCCCAGCAGGGCATCGACGATGCCAGAGGCACCGCGCAGGTCGAGGTTATCCCGACCATAGAGGATAACCGGGATATCCAGCGCCGCGATGATATCGCGCTGGGCAGCCGCTTCACCGCGTAGCTTTGCAGGCGGTTCGGCATACACAACGGTGACGCGCAGACCTGCATCGGTCAGATGGCGGGCTGCCACCAGTCCGTCACCGCCGTTGTTGCCTTTACCTACGAGGATATACCAGTGTGCTCGTTCACGTACGTCATATTGCCCACCGCTCGATGAATCCGTCCGTATAACACCGCCATGTCCTGGTACATCCCCCGGTCCTGTGTGTGTGACCACATTTATGCCATCGCTTGTTCCACGTCTCTCCGCACAAAGCTTCAGTACCTCGTCAGCTACTGCTCGCCCGGCATTTTCCATCAAGATCAGGGCCGGGATTCCCAGCTTGTCAATCGTGTACCGATCCAGTTGCCGCATTTGTTCGGCGTTCACCATATACATGCTTTTTCGCCTCCCATATAGCCATCCCTGTTGATTAATATCCGACGGTAAAGCGGGAATTGACAAATTCCCCTTCTACTAACTCATCAATCAGGGCTACCGCATAATCCTCGACAGAGATGCGACTATGACCTAATTCATCAACCACCAAATGATCCAAGCCAATACGGAACTGTCCTGTACGTTTACCTGGTTCAATAATTCCAGCAGGACTGCAATAGGTCCAGTCTACATCCGCAGCACGGTACAGCTCCAGGGCATCAGCGTGCGCAGCCGCCAGCGGCTTCACTTCCTCCGGAAACTCAGCGGTATCCATGAGACGCTCACCGGATTCTGTTTTCAGACTGCCCGCTCCGCCAACGACAAGTATGCGCTCCGCGCCGGAACGCCGTGTTCCCTCCAGTAAAGAACGAGTTGCTTCGAGCAGTTCCTCCTCAGCTCCAAACTTGGGACCATAGGCGCTAATGATAGCATCGTGCCCTTTGGCTACCTCTGTAACGGAATTCGGGTTTAGAATATCCGCCTGAACCACCGTCAAATATTCACTTTGCTCCGTCACTCGTTGCGGATCGCGCACTGCCGCCGTCACCTCATACTTACGCTTGATCGCTTCCTTTACTAACGCTTTGCCAATTGTTCCTGTTGCTCCAAAAATAATTACTTTCATATTAAGTTGCCTTCTTCCTATCTATAATTTTCTTACTGTTAATTATCCGTTTTATAACCAGCTCAAACTCGTACAGGATTTCAGCTTACAGTCCCCCCGGCTGGCGCCAGTACATCCCTTCCGACCCCGGACTGACCAGTTGGAAGCCGAACTGCGCATATAACCGGTCGGCTGGCTTATCCGCAATCAGCGTTGCAAAGCTGCCCACCGGAACCTCCCGTCTCAAATACTCCATAATCTCTTCCATAAGCTTACGCCCATAGCCCTTCCCCTGATGGGAAGGCTTGACTGCAATATCCGTAACCAGAAAAAACACACCGCCATCACCGCTCACCCGGCCCATCCCGATCAATTCCTGTCCAAGACGTAGCGTTACAGTAAATAGGCTGTTCGGCAGGCCCTTAGCTGCCGCTTCTTCCGTAATTTGCGATAAACCAGCCTCCTTGCGTAAAGCCCGATATTCCTCGACGGCTGGAATGGCGTAATCTACGCGAAGCAGCTCGTACGGTTGATTCGATGTCTCATGATGTTCTGTTGCAAATTCAATTTTTTTATTCATGCCGAATCTCCCTTCCTGCTGTAATCTTGTCTATTTTACCAAAAAATACTTCATAGTTCTTAGTTTAGAGATATACAAGCCCTTGAAATGCCTGTGTGGTCTGTGCAATAGTGTAGAAAGAACAATGGAAGGAGGGATTGCGGGTGTCCCCGACGGACTTCGCGGCATTAGCCGCATATATCTCACCCGGTCTGATCGCCTTCCTGCTGGCGTTGTCCTTACTGGTATGGCTGTATGTTCACAGTGCAGCCCAGCTTCGCAATTCGCGTCAGCAGCGGCTCGAAGAATTACAGGAATCACTGCGTATCTATGGCCGGTTAGCTGGTTATCTCCAAACGGCTACCCAGAACGCGATCAACAACAGCGAAAAGCAGCAGCACCAGAATGGACTAATTCATGCTCTTCAGGAGGCTAAGGCCGCCCCCTATTTGACCCCTCACCTTCAAGAGCAGGTTCAAGCATCCCTTCGGGAATGTGATCCATTCCGCCGGGAATTGCTTCTCAAATCACTGGAGCGTGAAATGAACAAACTGATCGAGGAACGACGACTTGTTCTACTGGAATCCCATGCTCCAGGCTGGGGAACAGCATTATGGAAACTCTTGCGCCCAGCGGCCGGTCCGCTGGCGCTGGCGGGAATGGTCTGGTTAATCTCAAGATTGGTTATAGAACTGATAACCTACAGTCATGTCGATGTTAGTCTACCCGACACCACACAATCTGCCTCATGGCTTATAGGGTATGCATGGATAAGGTTCGTTTCTGGCTTAATCGCCTTGCTGTATGTCTATCGTCTGATGACCCTGCGTAGACAAAATGATCTGGACGTGACGGCATCCCATTTCCCAACAAGCCTGTTGTGTATGGTCATCGCCGTTGTCGCCCTGTTTCAGTGGCTCGGGCCAGAAGCATCTCCCTACATACTGGCTGCACAGCTTGTGCTGTTCTTGATTGGCTTCCGACTTACCCGAGGTCGCTCGCGAAGTGATCGTCCTTATGTGGGTCATCCCGGCTTGATGAAGGCCGATGGTTCGCAGCACCAGGAATTACACACAACTGATAAAGATACAACCGCTGATTCTTCTGTGGCTGATGAACATATGCGGTCCTAAACACCAGGTGCGCCTGAAATAGATCCCGTATACATCCCGCAAATCACATACCATCACAGGACATCCCAACACACAAAGAAAGAGTTCATGGGGTGTCCTGTTTTTTGAACAATTTTTGGCTTTTTGCCGGGTTAGGCTTGTGCCAGCGATCAAGGAAAGGGTATATTGTTTATATAAATGTAAATCATATCGTTTTATATGTATGAATATTGAAAAAAATCCATATATGTTAAACTACCATCAATTTATGATGTGCGTTAGAATTGGAGGAATTATGCAACTGGACATTTCTGAAAAATCACTTCCCGTTTATGAAGCGCTGGCCAGTGAGGTTCGGCTGAATATGATTGTTCTGCTTGCGGAGAAACCGATGAATATACGTGAGCTAGCGGAAGCGCTGGGACTCAGTAGTGCGATTATGACAATGCATGTTAAGAAACTGGAAAGGGCATCCATTATTTCGACTAAAATGCTGCCCGGACGAGGCGGGGTTCAGAAAGTATGCTCATTGGCTACGGACAAAATTGAAATCGCCATGCCACGCTATCAGCAGGATGTACGGCAATTTCATCAGACGGAGATTTCCGTCGGACACTTTACAGATTTTGAGATTCAGTCCACCTGCGGTCTAGCCACCGTCGAAAAGATTATCGGAGAATTTGATGAGCCTCGTTCATTCTTGGACCCTGAGCGCTTCAATTCCAAAATTCTGTGGTTTAGCCAAGGGTATATGGATTATAAAGTGCCGAATTTCCTATTGTCCAGTCAAAAAGCTGAGGAACTGGAAATTTCAATGGAATTATCATCAGAAGCCCCATTTACCAATGATAATTGGCCTTCAGACATCACATTTTTCCTAAATGATGTGAATTTGGGCACTTGGACCAGTCCAGGGGATTTTGGGGATAATCGTGGTAAATATACACCTTCATGGTGGCCTGATTTTATCAATCAGTATGGCCTACTTAAGAGACTTCGCGTTACGTCTGAAGGCACCTTTATGGATGGCAAGCAGATATCCGATGTGACTCTAAGCGACGTGCTGATTGACCAGAAGCAATGGAAATTCCGTATCGCTATTTTGGATGATGCCCAGCATATTGGAGGGGTAACCCTGTTCGGTACCGGATTCGGTAACTATAACCAGGATATCCTGTTCCGTTTGTACTACAAACCTGCGGAAAACCATACCAAAACAGCAACGGTAGAAGCTGGCGAGAGCAGCAAGTAATCATTAGACTCCTTCAAAACCTGAACACGGCGTTTTGCCCATGCCTTTCTTGGGAGACAAAGCGCCGTGTTTTACTTTATCCTCTTTTACTGGTCCTTCGACCCTTTTTTGCCATGCGCTGTGTAATTAACGTACAGGTTCAATACATATCGGTGAAGGAACCTCCAATACATATCCCGTTCGGGTCAGCCGTCCATCATCCTCATGGATAGCAAAGGATACAATGTTGTTTCCCTCCTGATTCGCCACTAGCAAATAACCAGACAAGATGTTGAAGTTACGCGGCGTACTGCCGAAACTCTCGACCCATTCAATCGTCTTCAGCTTCCCGCTGTCTAGATCGACATGGTAGAGTACGATGCTATCATGTCCTCTATTGGATACATACAGAAAACGTCCACAGGGTGTAATCCGAATATCCGCTGCTGTATTTTCTACATCGATAATGCCTTCTGGCAGTGTGGACAGACTTTGCAGCAAGGTAAGCTTACAATTACGTTCGTTATAACCAAACACAGCGACGGTATTATTCAATTCATTGGCGACAAAGGCATATCGACCCGAGGGATGAAAAACCAGATGACGTGGGCCGGAACCAGGTGGCAAATCTGTCTCACGGTGGGTTACCAATTTCCCATCCTCTGTCAAACGATAACCTATAATCTGATCCAGCCCCAGATCACATACCATAGCATACTGTCCTGAAGGATCAGGAATAATCGAGTGTGGATGTGGCGCATCCTGGCGGTCCTGGCGAATCCCTGACCCCGTATGCTGAACCTGCCCCGACATGTCTCCCAACCCTCCAGCTTCTGTTGCAGGGAATACAACGGCATTGCCCCCAGAATAGTTAGAAGCCAGCACATAGCGTCCATCTGTTGTTACGGATACATAGCAAGTATGTGCTCCCTCCGTTCCTTTTCGATCCAAAGGATGCAATTCCCCCGTCTGGGTGTTCACCTGATATGTGTACAGTTCGCCTTGGTCTGTTTCACTGGCAGCATACAACTTCGCCCCATTCGGATGCAGTGCCAGAAAAGAAGGTCTCTCGATTCCTTCCACACCTCCAACCATACGCAAATCACCATTGTCCGTATGCAAAGAGCCTATATAAATTCCTCTTTCCTCACGAGACGCATAAGTTCCTATATAAAACAACTGCTCATTCCGCTCTTCCATCTGATCTCAGCTCCTTTTAGCGTATTACTCACAAGTTATCCGACTTTTAAGTTCTACTTTTTATCTGGTTATAAACTTATCATGCATTATTACCCAAGATTCTGCCGTTTCATTAACAAGTGGCTATGTATGCAAAAAAATAGCCTCTTTCGCTGCAATCTGTGGTTCATAAGAACGTCACAGTTCACACCAAAAGAGACTATGTTTACAGAGAAAATAACGTTAAACCGCTGTGGATTTCGTATCTCTACTTTTCCATTTTACAGCCAGCCCCAAACTAAGCATGAGAATGACCGCCCCAAAAATGTACGGCAAATTGATATGCACCTCAAACAATGTACCCGCAAGCGCAGGTCCCAGAATATTACCAATACTCATATAAGCATTGTTCATCCCGGCTGCAACTCCCTGCTCATCTCCTGCCATTTTGGATAAGGCCGTATTAATGGCTGGTCGCAGCAACGATGTAGCGGTAAAGAAGATAAGTGATACTCCGAGTACATAATAAAAGTTCCCTGAGAGCAGCATAAGCACAAGGGAAATCGCGGAAAACAGAAAAGAACCGATAATCACACCTTTTTCACCAAAACGGTTCAACATCGGACTAATGACCGCAGCTTGAATCACGGTCCCGACCAATGCACCTACCGTAATAATGATAGCAATATCACGTTCATTGTAATGAAACTTGCCTGTTACAAAGAACGGAAACATCGTTTCAAAATGCGTCAGGCCAAAAGTTAACGTGAATATCATAATCAGCAACATAAAGTACGGCTTGCGGAAAGACAGCGCAAACTGTTTAATCACATTGTCTCTTTTCACCTTAACATTTCGAAACTTCAACTGCTTCTCCAACGACAGGGTTTCGGGCAGTAAAATCAATGAAATCAGTGCCGCTAAACCGGATACCGCCGCCGAAACGTATAAGGGTGTACGAAGCGAGATATCTGCCAGCAAACCGCCTACACCAGGACCGATCACAAAACCAAGCGACATAGCGGCCCCCAACAGCCCCATTCCTCTGCCTCGGTTATGGACTGTTGTGATGTCGGCAATATAAGCCATCATTGGAGGGATCATAAATGCCGCTCCTGCACCCCCGAGCAAACGGGAAATATACAGCATCGTCAACGAGTGTCCAATCGCAAACAATACAGAAGACACCGTCATGATGACCAAACCAATAATAATCATTTTTTTACGTCCGTATTTATCGGACCATTCCCCAGCTAACGGCGAAAACATAAACTGGGTCAAGCCAAACACGGCAACCAGATAGCCTCCCGTTTCACCACTGCCTCCCAAGGAACCCATGAACTTGGGGAGGATCGGAATAATGAGTCCAATCCCCAGCATGGCAATAAACATATTAATCATCAAAATGACGAGCGGCCCCATTTTCAACTGTTGTGAATCCGACATGTTGCGTTTTGTCCTCCTCAGGTTCTTTATTTCGTATACGAATTTCTTATTTTGCAACTATTTCCGCAAAACTCTTCATTATATTAATAGAGCGGGAGGCAAATAACAATCATAAAATACTTCCGATAACCCTGAATGTTACCTTTGACAAGGTAGCAAAAAGGAACAACCACTAAATCATGAGGTTGTCCCTCTTATAACGTTTCACCATCCTTTATTTTTGTACAATAGCGATCGCAATATCATAATCAAATTTCTGAATTTCTGCGGATGGAATATCAAAAGGGTTCACCGGCTTCAGTCGATTGGACTCGATCCAATATACCCCCTCTGTCGTATTACGCTCATAGCCATTACGATCCAACCAGGCAAATAGGTCATCATAAATCGTATTTAATCGTTCCCGATCTCCCTGAAAACGGGTCACCGCATACTCTCCTTCAGGCACCTCAATGCGTTCAAGACTATCCGGCACTTCATTCCACGAGAACACTTTAACGCCCACCTTGACCGCCGTACTTCCATTCTCTTCAACAACTGTCCATTGGGGAGTTAACACATAGCCTATATCTGCGTCCAAACGACCTGAGTGGTTCTCTGGAACGTTCTGTTGCACTTGTTGCCACTGTCTGCGCACCTCATCACCCAATTCTGCAAAAGGGGCTTGCGCAGTCAGCGCTGCTACCTTGAAAGCCGCTATCCGCTGAATAACTACATCGAGATTTGAACTCATACGGTTTCCTCCTCATCAAATGGATACTACCAAACTTCCTATATCCTTATGGTGAATCTTCGAATAGCTCCTGCAACAACTTTTCCTTGTTATTCAGAAATTGTTTGGTGATGATGTAATGATCGGTTTCCTCTAGCGTCCGTGTGTCGATCCCTTCATGTGTCAGATGATACAGGACCGAATCTGGATAAGACATCAAGATGGGGGAATGTGTAGAAATGATAAACTGCGATCCCTGCTGCACAAGCTCATGAATCCGTGCAAGCATGGCCATCTGGCGTAAGGGCGAGAGTGCTGCCTCTGGCTCATCCAAAATATACAATCCTTGTCCTCCAAACCGATGCACAAATGCAGCAAAAAAAGACTCGCCATGCGACTGCTCATGTAGCGACTTCCCCCCATACGAATCTCGAATGGGTCGCCCTCCTCCTTCTCGATCCAGCTCGTCGATATGAGTCGCCACATTATAGTAGCTCTCCGCCCGGAAAAAGAAGCCGTCTCTCGGCTTTTCGATCCCTCTCACCAACCGAATATGCTCATGTAGCGCGGAATGCGTGGCTTGTGTAGAAAAGTTAAAATTTTTAGTGCCACCCTCCGGATTAAATCCCCACGCGACCGCGATTGCCTCCATAAGCGTCGATTTACCTACACCGTTTTCTCCAACAATATAGGTAACGAAAGGATGGAATTTGAGTTCATTCCACTGTTGAAGAGCCTTTAAGTTAAAAGGGTATTGGCTCCTGTCAGCATCTGGAGGCCATAATAGCTCCAATCGACGTATAAAAAGATTACGATCCCATATACTCATATCCAGTCAGCTCCAATGCCAAGCAATTTACTAGGTTTTCCATCATTATATTGGAATTATTTACAGCAATCAATCTGAACTCCCATTTCGTAACCCTTCTGTTGTTATTCAAGCTATTATTACAGGTATAATATAACGAAGCCTTTTATTTGGGCAGAAAATTTTTCGCGCATTATCAGTCTCAATCTTATCCTTTTTCAAGCAGGTGAATCTATGAAGTCAAATCACAAACCGATCCAATCCTTTAAAATCGTACAGTACATCATGACCATCTATAGGCAGCGATTAACGCGTATTTTGCTACCGCTGGCTGTACTGGCTTTTATTATATGGGAGGCTGGACGAGAGCTAAAAGACTTTAATCTTGCACGGATGCTTCATGAGCTGCGGCGAATGGATGCCGCATTTCTCATCGAAATTGGCTTATTCTCCCTAGCAGCCGTGGCAGCTATGAGTGCTTACGATTATGTAATCAGGCATCATTATAAGCTTCAGGTTAAGCCTGGAACGACATTCCGGTACGCCTGGATCTCCAATACCTTCAATAATGTCTTCGGCTTCGCCGGCTTTACAGGAGCTGGACTGCGCACTGTGCTGTATAAAAAGAGCGGTGTGCCATTGGGTGTTATCACCTCGGCGGTCGTATTTCTTTCGCCTGTCGTTATTACCGGACTATCTTTGCTGGCTTGGGGTGCTATTGTCCATCTGTATCCAGTGCAGCCTGTGCTGGATGCTCACCCATGGCTTCATTGGGCACTGTGGGGTATGGCACTATACCTGCCTCTATTTCTGATCATGCAGCGCTCCAAAAAGTATGCCACATGGTTCAACAAGGGAGAAGGACAGCTCTCCTGGTTCACCATCTCTGCCTCCATTGGCGCCTCTCTGCTGGAATGGCTTCTGGCTGGTCTTACCTTTGCATGGATTGGCTCGCACTTGCTCCATGAGCTGCCGCTCCATGCTGTGTTCGGTATCTATGTGATAGCCGCAATTGCAGGGTTAATCAGTCTTGCACCCGGAGGCGTCGGCGCATTCGATATTATTGCCTTGCTTGGGCTGCAAATGGCAGGAGCCAACTCGGACCGGGCGCTGGCTGTGCTGCTGGTCTTTCGCGTCTTTTATTTCATCATTCCGTGGCTCATCGGCCTGGTATTAGCCGCGCTGGAAATGATCCCGCGTAACGAGCGCCTGAGCCAGCTCGCTGAGACAGGCTGGGATTACTCCCTGAATGCCTGGCAGAAGGTATGGGGCTGGCCTGGTCAATTTCGGTTTTTAGCCGATCTGGGGGTGTGG
Source organism: Paenibacillus sp. JJ1683 (assembly GCF_053006485.1). Lineage (NCBI taxonomy): Bacteria > Bacillati > Bacillota > Bacilli > Caryophanales > Paenibacillaceae > Paenibacillus > Paenibacillus sp. JJ1683. Next base: position 570,211 of record NZ_CM129820.1, on the reverse strand, counting down.
GCGCTTGGCAAGCTGGTACTCATCTCCGGCGTAGTGCTTCTGTTGTCGGCCGCTACGCCTGGTCTACTGTATCGGCTCCGTTTTGCTGAACATTTGCTCACTCTACCCGTTATGCGCTTATCGCATGAAATCTCGGTCATCATCGGAATTATGCTTGTCGTTTTGTCCCACGGAATTTCTCTGCGTATTCGCAGAGCATTGCGGCTAACATTGATACTGCTGCTGACAGGAGCCATTTTCACCTTCACGAAAGGTCTGGATTTTGAAGAAGCCTTATTCCTGCTGTTCGTGGCATTAATGCTGTGGATTTCGCGTTCACGATTTTATCGGGTCAGTGCGCCGCTGAATCGGCACAACATTTTAATATGGGGCGGATTATCTCTACTCGTAACGGGTGCTTATTTTATAATCGGGGCAGGCTCCAATACTCCATTTATGCGTCATTTGCATGCCAAGGTCCACCTGGACTTTTTTATGAACCGCAGCGATTACGGAGTTACAGCCGTATTTAGTTTGATTTTGGCATGGGTATTCTTGACGGTGTATTTCTTTCTTCGTCCTCAACGTAGCATCAGCAATCTACCCGACGCACAGGAACTGGTTAAGCTAAAAGAATTTTTGGAACGACAGGGTGGTAATCTCGTTTCTCATATGCTTTTTCTCGGCGATAAATATCTGTATTGGACCAAGGACGAACAGGTAGTTCTCCCCTATGCTCGCAGTCGGGACAAACTAATTGTATTAGGTGACCCCCTCGGTCCAAAGGAACGTGTGAGTGAAGCCATTCAGGAATTCCAACGGTTCGCAGATCGCTATGCTTTGACGGCTGTATTTTATCAAGCATCACCGGAATATTTGTCCATCTATCACGAGAACGGCTATCGCTTTTTTAAATTGGGCGAGGAAGCGCTCGTGCCGCTGGAGTCCTTTACACTAACGGGCAAAAGCAATCAGGCGCTGCGAAGCGCCAAAAATCGCTTTGACCGCGAAGGCTATTCATTCGAAATGATCCAGCCTCCTCTAGAGGCGTCATTGATTGAGGAGATGCGTCATATTTCGGATATTTGGCTGGACGGGCGCAAGGAGAAGGGATATTCACTCGGCTGGTTCAAAGAACCTTACCTTCAGTTGGCTCCAATTGCATTGCTGAAAGACTCTGAAGGGAAGGTTATTGCTTTCGCCACGATGGCCCCTGCCTATGATCATGGGCAGACGGTCTCTATCGATCTGATGCGTCACCTGCCTGACACACCCAATGGAACGATGGATTACTTATTCACACGGGTCATTGAGTGGGCCAAGGAGAGTGGATATACGACATTTAATCTGGGCATGGCACCGCTGTCCCAGGTAGGACAAAGCGAAAAGGCACTGCGCGAGGAAAAGCTGGCTCGACTTGTTTTTCAATACGGGGGACATTTTTACGGCTTCCAGGGGCTCCGACGCTTCAAGGATAAGTTCAAGCCGCAGTGGGAGCCGCGCTATCTAGCCTATCCAGCTTCTGTTTTTCTACCGATCCTGACGCTGGAACTGGTGTATCTCGTGTCCAAACGCTCAGACTAAACGAGGTACGAAATAAAAGGATTTTGACAGTTCAAAACGACGTAAAAAAGGGTGTTCCTCGCCACAATGGTTGCAGGAACACCCTTTTATATTCACTATTCGTCTTAGAAGCTGCCTTTTACAACAACGTCAGACAGTGGGAAACGTCCTGATGGACGTGCTGGTACTTGTGCTTTACCTACACTAATAAGCATGGTTGGCAGGTAACGTGCCGGAATATTGAATTGCTCGATCAATTGTGCTGGAATAAATCCACCCATTGCGCAAGTATCGTAGCCCAAAGATTTAGCAGCCAGCATAATGTTTTGTGCTGCAAGAGCAGAGTTCAGAATCGCTGCATCGCGAGCTACCTGCGGGTTTTGGTACGCGCCATTGATTTGTCCTACCAATGCGTCACGGATTTCCGCTGGCAATGCTCCTGCTTCTACCGCTTGATCATAAATGACAGCATTACGGTTCGCTTCCAGATCACCCAGTACGGCAATCGTAACAGAGCTCTCTGCTACTTGACCTTGGTTGTAGGCGATAGGCAACAATTTTTGTTTGTCTGCTTCGCTTTCGATAACGAGGAATTTCCAATGTTGAAGGTTCCATGCGGAAGGAGCTTCTACCGCGGCAGTCAAGATTGCTTCCAGATCTTCCTCTGGCATTTTAAAATCCTTTACATAGCTTTTTACCGCGTGTCTTTCACTAATAACAGATAAGGTTTCATTTTTCCGGCTGCTCGACATTCTGGGCACACTCCTAATTTCTTAATATATATCTTGAATCTTCATTAACTTCCCAAACTACTGCAATTATAAAAATGATAGTGAATGATGTCAATATGTTTAAGTATGACCCCGCACTCAAAATACAGTACAATACGGATAAAGACATGCATATCGGCAAATGCCTGCCGATGGGACAAGACACGATGAGTTCATACTGTTCTCATTTGAATTTAAAAAGGAGCGTTACTATGATCGGATCGTTTAAAAAAACGGATATTGCTTTATTTGCCGCCTGGGTAGTAGCTTGTGTGGCGACATTGGGCAGTCTGTATCTCAGCGAGATCTTGGGATATGAACCTTGTAAACTGTGCTGGTTTCAGCGTATTCTGATGTATCCCCTGACCCTTCTACTCGGAATCGCATATTTCCGAGGTGACACAAAAATACGGATTTACGTTATGCCGTTAGCTATCATTGGAGGTGCGATTTCGGCCTATCATTTTATCATTCAGCGTATCCATGCAGCCGCCAAAGCAGCCACGCAAACTTCAACGGCTTGCGGTAGAGTATCCTGTGAACAGGATTATCTGAACTGGCTGGATTTCATCACCATTCCTTTGCTTGCACTCATTGCTTTTATCCTTATTATTGTAGCGATGGGTTATGTCATGCGCCAAGAGAAAAAATCTGCTGCTGGAGAGGTACAAGCACAAGAACTCGCATAAGATGAAAGAGCCCCGATTATAGGGCCGGTTACCACCAAGAGGCGTATAATCCGCTTGCCGGAGGAAAGACTGTAACTAAATATATCCATTGCATATGTGCTATAATGTAAAAGGTTTGCAGTCTGTCCAATAACGCTTATATTCCTTATAGAGGGGGCCAGTCCATGTTTCATATCAGCACCCCATTGCTGCAATATGGCGCAACTTTCGGTATGATCTTAATCGCTATATCGGCTATTTTCATCCGTATGAAGACAGGTCATCGCCCGATTAATGCCAAAAAAATCATCATTCCTCCGCTCGGGATGAGCACCGGTTTTATGATGTTTGTGGTACCGGAAGTACGGGTTCCCTGGCTTTGGGCGCTGGGCGCTTTTCTGGTCGGCTGGTTTATTTTTTCCTACCCGTTGATCCGCAGCACTAAATTTGAGTTGCAAGAAGGGCTGGTTTTCGTGCAACGCTCACGCACCTTCTTTTTTATCCTGATCAGCCTACTGATCGTCCGATTGCTGCTGCATGAATTTATTCAGCATTACATTACCATTCCGCAAACAGCAGGGCTATTTTTCATCCTAGCCTTCGGGACCTTGTTACACTGGCGGCTTCGTATGTATTTTCAATATCGTCAGTTCGTTCCGGACGAGACGGAAGTCCGCATCTGACCAACGGATATTTAACGTGCACACTCGCATGTTGCTGTGTAGACCAAAAAGACACGTTCTCCCCACAGGAACCGTGTCTTTTTGGTCTTTTTAGTCTATCGAGGGCTGTCGGTTCTCTCTTTATACATTTGATTGTTTTCTCCTGAATGATTAATATAATGGACGATGTTATGAACCTGCCGTATTAAAATTAGAGATGAGGATTACGATGAATAAAGCAAAGATTCTTATTATTGAAAATGATGCTCCGATTACCGACTTGCTTTTGTACGGACCACGGGATGCATTACTACCGTCCTCGGAGCCGGATACAAATTTTAAAAAATGGGTGGTTAAGCATGATACGTAAAATCAGCATCAAATTTCTGATCGGTTTTTTTCTGATTTTCTCGCTTTCTTTTGTCGTGCTTAATCAGACAGTCAAGGAATTTATCCAGACAAGCAATCAGAATCTGGTTACCTCCGAACTCGTCGGACTGAAAAATAATAGCAATGTGTATGTACGCCAGGCTTTCCTGATTAACCATTTCAGCAGCAATGAGCTGTATTTTGGAGAAATCGCCAGGGAGATAGCCACTAATCTGAACCATACCACGGACAGCAGTATTGGCGTGTATACGGTGGAAGGCAAATTGCTTTATGCCCCAGACAGCTCCATATTTCAGCAGCAAATGCAAAGCGATCTGCAGCAAGCGATTGATGGCAATACAGCGTACAGCATTACTTATGATCGTAATAAGACGACTGTTCTTTTCTCCTATCCGGTTGTTATAGACGGTTCAAAGGTGGGCATCCTGCGTTTTTACAAAGATTTCAGCTCACTTTACGAACAAACCGGACAGATTCGACAGATTACCCTCTATATTGCCCTAGCGATTTTTGCGGCAGCCTTTCTGTTTTCCTATATTCTTTCCAGGCATATTACCATCCCGCTGACCAGACTGACGCAGGCCTCCACCGAGGTAAAAAACGGAAATCTGGATATCCGCCTACATTTTAAACGCAGGGATGAAATTGGCCGACTGGCTGAGAATTTTAACGATATGATTGGTCAAATTAGCAGACAAATTCATATTATTGAGAAGGATCGGGACCATTTAAAGCAGCTTCACCAGCAGGAAAAGCGCTTTTTTGACAATATTACTCACGAACTGAAAACGCCGTTAACCTCCATTTTGGGATATGCGGAGCTGATCAGGCTTAACGGTGAGAAAGACCGTGCTTTTTTTGATAAAGGAATGAATCATATTATCGAGGAGAGCAGGCGCCTGCATGCGATGGTGCTAAAACTACTGGAAGTTTCACGCAAAAATATCATGCTCCAAGAGCTTGAACGGGTGGATATCGGGCTGATCCTGCAGGATGTGTGTGAATCAATGATGATCCGCTCTCAGCGCTATAAAAAAAACATTGAATATGAGATTAATGAGGAATTGATCATGTTGGCCGATCGGGACAGAATCAGACAGATGTTCATCAATTTGATAGATAATGCGATTAAATACAGTTTGCCTTTTTCGGCAGTATCGGTAAAAGCGGTGCGGGCAGAAGAAAAGATTCGCTTGATCTTCAGCAATCCAAGCGATCCAATTGAAGCAGAACATCTGTCACGCCTATTACAGCCGTTTTATCCGGCTCATTCCGACAGCGCCGAAGAAGGCAGTGTAGGATTGGGACTCAGCATTGTGAAATCTATTGTTGAAGAACTTGCCGGTTCCATCTTAATTACAAATGAGCATAATGAAACTATCGTTACGGTGGAATTTAAAGCGCTGGAAACCGCGGGGAACGGAGAATGAATAATGGGCAATAAATATAAATATGTTGTAATGCCGCTGGTCGTATCTCTCGTGATATTACTGCTGTCAGGATGCGGTTCAGAACCAAAAACAGAGACTGTCGTCATCACCGACAGCAATGAAGTTTCCAGTACCGATCAAAGCTCTCGTCCGTTTCAGGTCCAAAAAATATATCGGCTTCCGGATCGTTTTGCAAATCGGGGCCAGCTGCTGGGCTGGTCGTCTGGAGATGCCATCATCGCATCGTTCGGGGCCATGACCATACTGAAGCGAGGCACGCTGGAACGTTTAACTTATCCGTATGAGCAAAGCAAGGTCATATCCGAAATAGACAAGGTAACTTCCAATACAATACTTTCCCCCGATGGGAAATATATTTGCGAAGTTTCCCCTTCTTCCTCGGAGACAACCTTAAAGCTTATTTCCTTGCAGGATGGCAAGGAAAAGGAAATAGACAGGATCAGCACCAGGAACGAATCTTATGTACAATATGTTTCCTGGTCGTCCAACAGTTCGTATATCAGCTACCTGGTAGAAAACCTGGTTGATCATGGAGCTGATAGCCTATACATCTACGATGTTGGGTCTCAAACTTCCAGCAAATATCAGTTAAAAGGGATCCTAAAGGAAGACACACTTTTGAGTGTTAACCTTGCAAATGATGGCCGCAGCGTACTGCTACAGTTATTTGGTGCAAAACAAGGTCAGAAAAAGGTGCTAACCCTGGGGAAGATTTCAGGAAAGAATATTGAATTTCAATACGAGCGTCAGATTGGTGGAGATTCAGTAGCCTGGATGAATAACGACCAGTTTGTGTTTCTCGGAACGGATAATTCATTGTACGAATATGATCAGCGAAACGGCGAGCTCTCTGTCATTTTGGAAAAAGTGCTTGATTTTGAATTTTCGCCTGACAGGAAAAATATCGCATACACCGTGTATGATCAAAATGTCACTTACGTAGCCAAGGTGCAGGGAAGAAATATACTGTACAACGAACCGGTGTATCGCGGAATTGTGCCAACGCATATGTATTGGAATCCGAACAATAAAAGTGTACTACTTCAAGGACAAAAACAGTTGGATTCCTCGCAGACTGCGCCAACGGATTCTCCTAGTAAGGAGTCATTGATCATTGAGTTGAAATAGCGATTAGGATTTCTATATTTGTGGATGTCAAAAACCTTACTTCGGTTGTTCAGCCGGAATAAGGTTTTTCTTTTTGCAACCGTTGTGACAATTTGTTTACATGTTGATCAAACTTTCGCGACATCTTTTTTCTATAGTAAATGAAGCAAGATCATTAGCCTATAAGGACAAGGAATGGACCATAGTGAATGAAAATCCGAATCTGCACCTAAATCAACCCATAAAACGTTATATGACCGGTCTGGATGGGCTAAGGGCCATCTCTGTGCTTGCTGTTATTGCTTATCATCTTCATCTTAGATGGGCAGAGGGTGGGCTGCTAGGAGTGGAGATTTTCTTCGTCCTGTCAGGCTATCTGATTACGGATCAGATCCTTTATGAATGGAGGACACGCAACGGTTTTTCCATTGTGCGGTTCTGGATCAGACGAATGCGCAGACTACTGCCGGCAATGCTCTTTATGCTGACTGCAGTGGCATTGTGGCTTTTAATTACCGATTTTTCCAGACTGCAAGCATTAGAAGGCCATTTTGTATCCTCGCTTTTTTACGTAAACAACTGGTATCTCATTTTTCATCATGTTTCATATTTTGAGAGCTTTGGTCCGACTTCACCTATCGGGCACCTCTGGTCGCTTTCCATTGAGGAACAGTTTTACGTCATCTGGCCGCTCGTTCTACTGATTGGTCTGTGCCTTGCACCGCGACGAGGCAGACTGATGTTATACATTCTGGGTTGCGCCTTCGTATCCGCCATAGCCATGGCCGTTATATACGAACCCGGAACAGACCCGAGCAGGGTGTATTACGGGACGGACACGCGGGCGTCTGCTATTTTGATCGGAGCGGCTCTGGCGGTTGTCTGGCCCAGTTGGAGACTGAGCAACAATGTATCTTCTTCATCCCGCACCATGCTGGATATGACTGGCGTGCTGGGCATTGTAATGCTGTTTATCCTGATTGCTCAGACCAACGAGTATGATGATTCGCTGTATCGCGGCGGTTTTCTTTATTTATCACTCATTACTGCGGTTGTTATCGCTGTACTGGTTCATCCAGCCAACCGACTGGAACGATTACTCGGCTGCCGGCCTCTAAGCTGGATCGGTAAGCGATCTTACAGTCTGTATATATGGCATTATCCAATCATTATTTTATCAAGTCCCGTGGTAAATACCGATGATGCCAGCTATATGCGCATGGCTCTGCAGGTGACGGCCAGTTTCATAATGGCGGGTCTTTCCTACAAATACATCGAAGAGCCCATCCGCCGTGGGACCTTTTGGACTGGCCTGCAATCACTCCGCAGATCAGGCGCTGGCAGCCAGCTAGGCCTTGTCGTCATTGTTATCGCCATCATTCTCGTCCTGGCATCATGGAAGACGAATTCACCGGCTCCAGATCCTGTACCTGATGCACCAGCAGCCGTAAACCGGGACCCCGTCCAGACAGAACAACTACAATGCAGCTGTTCCGATGAAAATCATCCCGCTGAAAATACAAGCCACTCCGCAGAAGGAGCGGGGATCACTGCGATCGGAGATTCGGTTATTCTGGATGCCGCCCCGTTTCTGGAAAAGCAGCTCCCCGGTATAATCATTGATGGCAAGGTGGGACGTCAAATGTCACAGGCAGGTGATGTGCTTGATGGCCTGCGGGAACAGGGTAAACTTGGCCATAAAATCATTATTGAACTCGGCACCAACGGCGTTTTTAACCAGAGTCAACTGAAGTCCTTGCTGGCTTCACTGCAGGACTCCCAGCAAATTTATCTGATAACAACTAGAGTACCAAGAGGTTGGCAGAATACCGTAAATGACAATCTGCGTGAAATTGCTGGTGAATTTCAAAATGTCCAGCTTATCGACTGGTATTCAGCCAGCGAAAACCGGGACGATCTATTTTATGGTGATGGTGTCCACCTGAAACCAGAAGGCGCTCAGTATTATGCCTCGTTGTTAATTGATGCTATCAAACAAGATAAAACCTACTAGCATGTTAAAGGAAAGGATGAACTAGCTATGAACAAAAAAAATGGATGGATGGTAAGAGGATTATGGGGATTTATGATTATCCTTATCTTTTTAGGTGCCATAGTTCTCCATATGCACGCAAAGCAAAATTCAGATGATCACGAATCCCGCAGCAAGGACTCTTCTCTATACAATCTTGATAAGATGCAGACTGCTGCACAAAAGCGTGCGGCTTCTAGCACCAGCGGGGAACAAGCTCAATCATCTGCTTCCTTAAACGGCGAGGGCGTCACGATGATTGGAGATTCGGTTACGGTCGGAATTGAGCCTTATTTAAAAGAGCAGCTTCCGAAGATGACGGTTGACGGTAAGGTTGGCCGGCAGATGTCTCAAGCTGTAAAAGTCATTAATGAATTGGCCGCCCAAGGCAAACTGGGAGACCAGGTCATTATCGAACTTGGCACCAATGGTCCGTTTAGCAAAAACCAACTGCACGACGTACTGCAATCTCTTTCCGGAGCCAAACAGGTAATCTTGGTCACCACCCGGGTTCCGAAAGGATGGCAGGACACGGTGAATGACACGATTGCACAGGTCGCCGATGAGTTTAGCAACGTCAATGTGGTGGACTGGTATTCGGCCAGTGTAGGCAAAGACGAATACTTTTATAAAGATGGTGTCCATTTAAAACCAGATGGTAGCCGATATTACACTTCACTCCTCGTAGCAGCCTTGCAAAAATCTTAATACAGAAAGGGGCCTGCGCGTCTACAAATCTGGAAAGGAAGAATGACATGACACAGAGGAAAAAGAGGATATTGATTGTAACGTTGTTACTTGGGGTCGCTGCTGTAAGCTTTATCTTTTATTATTTCTTTTCCATTTACAAAGGGTTAGAAGGACTTAGTAAAACCCCGGAAAACTCCCCATTTGTTAAAGTGAGCACTGATAAAGTCGAAGCACTAAAAGCACCGGAATGGGAGGGAACCGAACCTGTAAATATTTTGCTGATGGGCGTGGATACTCGCGAGAACAACAAGGGCAGTGTACCCCGATCCGATAGCATGATGGTCGTTTCGTTGAATCCTACCGATAAGCGTATTCATGTGTTTTCGATTCTTCGAGACACTTATACGGATATTCCTGGGCACGGCAAAAATCGAATTAATACCGCTGTTACGCATGGACCCGATACGGCGATGAAAGCAGTCAGCGAATTGCTGGGAGTGCCAGTTCATTTTTATGTATACACGGATTTCCAGGGGTTTATTAAACTCGTAGATGCTGTAGGCGGACTCGATTTTTATGTCGAGAAGGATATGTACTATGAAAGCAAGGCCGATCTGCATGAGTATGATATTAATTTAAAACAGGGACAGCAGCATTTCGACGGCAAAACGGCGCTTCAATATGTCCGTTTTCGTCATGATGCTATGTCCGATTATTCCAGAACAAAAAGACAACGGCAATTTATTACGGCATTAGCCGAGAAGGTAAAAACAACGACTTCCATTATGAAATTCCCTTCTATTCTTGAGGAAATCAGTCCGTATATCGATACCAATTTGTCAGTCTCTGATATGTGGAATTTGGCTTCAGTAGGGTACCAAAGTACATTAAACGGAAATGAACAAATACCGCCAATGAAGCTATTAAAAGAAACTTATGTGGGCAAGGCGGCTGTTCTGGATGTAAAAAGTCGAACGGATTTGAAGCAATTTGTGCAAAGCATCCTAAACTCCGACGCTTCTCATTCGATTACAGACAATTCTTTAGGGCAGAAGCAGAAAACAGATTTTGAATAGGGTTAGACAATATATTAGATCTTATTTGCCGGACAATAGTCTGTTAAATGCTCTTTGTGAATAAAGAAGAGCATAACATGATCTTCCGGTTATCTATAGGGGGAAAAAGAATGGGTACAAAACAGATCGTAAGGTTCTGCTTGGCATTAACTATATCCGCCGCCATGCTTCTGGAGATCACTGCTCCGCACATGGCTATGGCTGATGCTGCGCAACGTGCAAAAAGCACGTTGTTGAACGATAAGAGTGAACCAACAAAAATAATTTCAACGCAGGTTAAAAATACCCCGACACTAAAATTGGATAGCCATGTGGCATCCATGACGAAGAAAAGAACCATTAAGGCTAGATTTAAGCTTCCGAAGGGTACCGATATAAAGAAAATAAGCTGGACCTATGGTGGTAAGCCATTATCGGAATGGAAATCGTACAAGAATCGCGGTTATAATGGCGCCCCCTTTATCACCGTTACTCAGGTCAAAGCCGAACACGCAGAAGTCACTGCCAGTATCAATTTCGGTCTTACCTATGGTACGGAGAATCTTGCCGAGCCGAGTCTGCAGCGTCCACTGTACGCATCATTGATGGGAACCTATGAACTGGCTGCAGTAGTCAACGGCAAAACCGTTGCCCAAGCACCTATTAAGTTGGTCCCGTACGACAGCTTCCGTACCTATGATGAGCTGAAGCCGGAGATTGATGCGATTACGGCACAGGCAGCTCAAAAAAACGACAGATACATTAAAACGTTGTCGATCGGCAAATCCGTTGAAGGCCGCGATATTTTTATGACTATGGTTGCCAAAGATCAAGCAACGATTGACAAATATCAGAATGTAACTCACCCTGCCATGCTAAATGATCCTGCAAAGCTGGAGAACGATATTCAATCCGGCGCATTCGGAGATTATCAAGTGCCCATCTGGATCAACAATATTCATCCGAATGAAGCGCCAGGCTTTGATGCGATTATCAATTATTTTAAGACTATGGCACTCGATAAAAATGTTACGTACAAGACCACCTTGTCCAATGGAAAATCGAGTACGGTAACTCTCAATATGGATGATGCGCTTGAACATGTGTTTTTCCTGTTCCTGTATACAGAAAATCCAGATGGAAGGGTTCATACCGAACGTTATAATGCTGAATTTTTTGACTTAAATCGGGATAATTCATATCAAACCCAGCCTGAAACACGCAGTATCACAGAGCAAATCGCCAAGTGGTCGCCGATTTCTTTCTTAGATCTGCATGGGTTTGATAAGAATTTTCTGATCGAGCCTACCACACCGCCTCACGATCCGAATATTGAGTACGATCTACTTATGGATAACATGGTAGAACAGGCCAAAGCGATGGGTGAAGCAGGTATAGCAAACACGAAGTATGATTACTACCATATTCCTTATGAAGAACATCGTAAAACAGTTGAAAATCCTAAATATGTTTCCAAGGGGACTTCTTCAGGATGGGACGATGCGTCTCCAGCCTATACAGCTGTCTTCGCCATGCACCATGGTGCAATGGGACATACGCTGGAAACACCTGAATCGAATGAAGAGTCGACCAAAGCATTGTATTATAGTGTCGCTGCAGCAACTGATTTTGTTATGCAAAAGAAAGAAAAGTTATTTTTGAACCAGCTAAAAGTATATGAACGTGGAATCAACAATATCGATGATCGATCCGTAGATCGGTATCTAGTCAATGCAAAAAATCAAGTCATTGGTCGCCCCCGTCACGGTAATGAGAATTTTTTTCCTGAGTATTACGTTTTGCCGATCGATAAAAGTCTTCAAAAAAATCCGCTGGAAGCCTATCGGATGATTGAGTATCTTATCCGCAATGGAGTAACGGTTGAACGCTCGACAGAGACTGTAAGTACTGCTGGCAAGACCTACCCTGCGGGTTCATTTATCATAAATATGCATCAGGCTAAACACGGCATTGCAAACATGGTTTTATATGACGGTATTAACGTCTCAGATTATGCTTCCGTAGCTGGCGAGATTGTGCAGGACTTTCCCGTCATGCGAGGATTTGAACGTGATGTGATTAGAGAAGCCGGCGTGTTTGCGGGCAAAACGACTCCGGTGACTTCCGTATCGATTCCGGCCACATCATTGCCGAATGATTCTGCCTATGTTTTAATCCGAAACACCAATAACGATGCCATCAAAACGGTCAATGAATTACTTAAATCCGGCAAAGTGGTTACGATGCTATCCAAAAGCGGAACAGGATATGAAGCGGGTGACTTTGCAGTGGCCTATGATGATCTGCATCCGCTGGTGTCAAAATACTATCTTGATGTCACGGCATTCGGCAATAACAAACCCGTTGGCAAAGTTCTTAAACCTTCTACGGTAGCCGCTCTCGGCGAACCAGCTTATGTGCTCAAAAATCTCGGCTTTAAAGTGACCGATGATCAGCAGCTTGCCGATGTGCTCGTGAATACATTCGATTCCGACAAACTTGTTGAGAAAGGAAAGCCATACATTGCTTATGGGAATATGGGGATGGGTAACGTGAAAAACTGGATTCCTCAATTTGCGTTTGCTGGACCGACATGGGAAAGATACGAAGGGGTCTTCCTGGCGAATGTCCAACAGGATCATGTGATTACAGCCCCTTACGATAACGAAGAATATTTCTACACCGTTACAGGTTCTTACATTACGAAGCTACCTAAAGCCGCAAAAGTTCTTGCAACCATTAGCAATAAAGAAAACTTCTTCAAAGCAGGTTGGTGGCCAGGTCACGATGCTGCAAGAGGAAAGATCATGGCCTTCACCTATATGGAAAACAAAAAGAATATCACAGTTTTCTCCAACGATCTAACCAATGGCGCTCATCCGCAGCATCAATTCCGACTACTGGCCAATTCGATTTTCAATGCCGTTCCCAGCAAACCCTGAATGATTTTGCAAACAACCTTATTCCGGTTATCAGCCGTGAGTAAGGTTGTCTTTGTGATAAGGGTTATTGTCCTCTGTGACATTTTGTTTACAACTTGATCAAATTTTAGCGACATCTGAAGGCTATATTTGGATTAGAACGTGAAATGAATCCTGTTCACAACAGGGATTTATGGAATGTATGAATTCAATATTTTAGGGAGGAATGTAATTTGCTAAGTAGCATCAAACTGACAAGCAGATCTGTCAGAAAATATGAGGGGGACACAAAGATTGAAGATCCGGTTGCTAATAACATGGATAATAAAGCAGTGGACACATCAGGGACCACCTCATCTCACGACAGTACAGAAACCGATAATCTCCCCCAAAGCTCTGTGACAGAGCCACGGAGAAAGACACACAGCATCAAAGGACGTCTCGTTGCGCTTGATGCTGCGCGCGGACTGGCCGTGCTGGGAATGTATTTGCAGCATTTCGGATCAAATCCAAGCGTTTCTGCAATTGTTTCCGGAAATACCACCCTATTATTTGTGTTGTGCGGCGGTATCTCCTATTCTATTATGGGACAGCGTATGATGGATCGGGGAGCAGAGGCGACCGCTTTTCGTGCACGAATGCTGGCCCGTGCGGTGTTTGTTGATATTATTGGTTATTTGCTTATTATGCTGAACACTTCATACGGCATCATTTTGCCTGCCTATGCAGCTATGTTTGTGTTGGCCCTCATGTTATTTCGTCGTTCGACCCGCACCATTGTTACAACAGCAATAGTTTTGCTCGTAACGGCCCCGCCGCTAATGATTCTTGGATCAAGCATTTTCTCAAAAGCTTATCTTCTTGGTGATATCGCGGGAGGTCCGATGTCTGCCCTCGCCTTGACTCCTGCATTTGTTGCTGGTATGGCCATTGGCCGCGTTGACCTCACCAGATTACGTACAGCCCTCTCACTCGCAGGCAGCGGTATCGTTATGCTTGTTATTGGCAAAGTAATGGCCGCTTTTGTGCTTCCGAATTGGAATCTTCACTTTGAACAATGGCTGATAAGTGTGCAAGGAACTGCTCCTGTACAGCCGGATGAATACGCAATTTGGCCTCTTAATACGGAATCACCGATGTGGCAGCTCCTTTTGGGAACGGCTCCGCACACCGCTTCGACATTCCAGACGATGATAGGATTAGGAATTTCATTTTTGGTAATGGGAGTTACGTGCCTCGTATCCAAAAAAACTTCCGCTGTATTAATGCCTTTCGCAGCAGTCGGACGTGTCGCCCTGACCATGTATGCCTTTCAGTTTGTAGTGGTGTGGATTCTTGATCTGACAAAGATTGGGCACAGTCTGGATGGAATTCCTTTCGGCAACGTAATGATCGCAGTTGCAACACTACTGCTGGGATTATTGATTGCTCAGCGTGCTGTTGGTCCGCTTGAAGGATTGATGCGCCGCTTTGGCCGATTGTTCAGCTCTACCCAACCAGTCTCACAAACTGTAAAGTAGATAGCCTTCTTGATACTCTATATAACGGACTAATCAAAAAAGATACAAGATAAAAAGTTCGCTATCTGTATAAAAAGCCTACAGAAGGTGTCTAGATTAACTAGGGTAATAAGATAATCATTGAACAGAGTTATCAGGAAGGAACTAATTCCTTGCTATTTTCCCCCGGATTATCCGGGGGGCTTATCCCCGCCGTTTTAGCAACACCCAGTATCGTAATTAGGATTTCTTTGACTGTTTTCTGAATTCTTCTTGTCTCGCTGATTTTTCTAAGCTGCTATATAGTCTTTGTTTTCTTATCCATCCAATACGCTCCTATCGGACACTCCTGACTGCTTCAGATGCTGAACAAAGATATCGTACATTGAACTCATTTTATGACCCTTATTTTTCGCATAAGACCATGAAGCCACCTACTACACGTATGTATTATGAAAATTCACATTCTTTGCCGCCATTGAGCTACATAAAAGTGCCAACCGGAATTGCACTATTCCTAGCAGATATATTGTTAACGCCTAAAGAATGGGCGTGCGCAACCTAAATGTAACTCGCTGGACTTCAATCGCTCGCGGAGGGCATTTTACTGCCATGGAAGAGCCTGAGCTTTTAGCTCAGGACATTCGTGCCTTCTACAAACCTTTTAGAGCAAAAAATAAATATTAACCAAGGTCCGCCCCGTGCATTAACTGGATTAATAAGAAGAGCTATTATAAGCGGTCGTAATCTAACGGGAAACGATAGCTTAATAAATACAAAAAGAAGAGATGGCATAAGCCATCTCTTCTTTCATCTATATAAAGCGGGTGATGGGAATCGAACCCACGCTACCAGCTTGGAAGGCTGGAGTTCTACCATTGAACTACACCCGCAAAAAAAGTGGTCGGGATGACACGATTTGAACATGCGACCCCCTGGTCCCAAACCAGGTGCTCTACCAAGCTGAGCTACATCCCGAAATAGATGCCGGTGAGAGGACTCGAACCTCCACGGTTTCCCTCACGATTTTGAGTCGCGCGCGTCTGCCAATTCCGCCACACCGGCTTATGAAATTAATGGCGCGCCCTGAGAGATTCGAACTCCCGGCCTTTTGATTCGTAGTCAAACGCTCTATCCAGCTGAGCTAAGGGCGCAAATATGGAGCGGACGACGGGAATCGAACCCGCGACCCTCGCCTTGGCAAGGCGATGCTCTACCGCTGAGCCACGTCCGCAAAAACAGGTATGCGCGTGGAGGGACTTGAACCCCCACGTCAAAGACGCTAGATCCTAAGTCTAGTGCGTCTGCCAATTCCGCCACACGCGCATACAATGATAATGGTGAGCCATGAAGGACTCGAACCTTCGACACCCTGATTAAAAGTCAGGTGCTCTACCAACTGAGCTAATGGCTCTTAATGGCTGGGGATATAGGATTTGAACCTATGCATGACGGAGTCAAAGTCCGTTGCCTTACCGCTTGGCTAATCCCCATTATGTATTCAACAGGGCGATTGATGGGACTTGCACCCACAAATGCCATAGCCACAATTCAGTACGTTAACCCATTCGTCACGACCACCATGGCAATAAAACTGGTGGAGGATGATGGATTCGAACCACCGAACCCGTAAGGGAGCAGATTTACAGTCTGATGCGTTTGGCCACTTCGCTAATCCTCCAAAATGGTGCCGGCGAGAGGACTTGAACCCCCAACCTACTGATTACAAGTCAGTTGCTCTACCAGTTGAGCTACACCGGCATATTAAATTAAATGGCGGAACTGACGGGATTCGAACCCGCGATCTCCTGCGTGACAGGCAGGCATGTTAGGCCTCTACACCACAGTTCCAGAGGCATTTCCAACAGGAAATTAATTGCGGGGGCAGGATTTGAACCTACGACCTTCGGGTTATGAGCCCGACGAGCTACCGAACTGCTCCACCCCGCGACATCAAAGGTATTTCTTAATACTATTAATGGTGGAGGCTGAGGGGATCGAACCCCCGACCCTCTGCTTGTAAGGCAGATGCTCTCCCAGCTGAGCTAAGCCTCCATACTACTATGACCCGTAGGGGATTCGAACCCCTGTTACCTCCGTGAAAGGGAGGTGTCTTAACCCCTTGACCAACGGGCCACATATCTATTATAAGAGCTGGCGGAGAGAGAGGGATTCGAACCCTCGAGACGCTTTTGGCGCCTACACGATTTCCAATCGTGCTCCTTCGGCCAACTCGGACACCTCTCCATATGGCTCCCCGAACAGGACTCGAACCTGTGACAACTCGATTAACAGTCGAGTGCTCTACCAACTGAGCTATCAGGGAATATTGGTGGAGCCAAGGGGGATCGAACCCCTGACCTCCTGCGTGCAAGGCAGGCGCTCTCCCAGCTGAGCTATAGCCCCATCTTAGACATAACACTTAATTCTGACTATATAGAGGTCAGTCTTACAGGCGAAAAAAAATCCCCAGAGAAGGGGCTTATGCTTGGCGGCGTCCTACTCTCCCAGGACCCTGCGGTCCAAGTACCATCGGCGCTGGAGGGCTTAACGGTCGTGTTCGGGATGGGTACGTGTGGAACCCCTCCGCTATCGCCACCAAACATGAATTTGCCTCGCAAATTCTTCCGTAAGGTTATTCGGTTCATCACGGATTGTGTGAATGAATAGCCATACGCTTGTCGTATGTACTTCTACATACCTTCAAGGTTACACCCTGAAAACTGGATCCGAAACTCATTGCGTCTTATCTTAGGATAAGCCCTCGACCGATTAGTATTGGTCAGCTCCATGCATTACTGCACTTCCACCCCCAACCTATCTACCTCGTCGTCTTCAAGGGGTCTTACATACTGGGAAATCTCATCTTGAGGGGGGCTTCACGCTTAGATGCTTTCAGCGCTTATCCCTTCCGTACATAGCTACCCAGCGGTGCTCCTGGCGGAACAACTGGTACACCAGCGGTACGTCCATCCCGGTCCTCTCGTACTAAGGACAGCTCCTCTCAAATTTCCTACGCCCACGACAGATAGGGACCGAACTGTCTCACGACGTTCTGAACCCAGCTCGCGTACCGCTTTAATGGGCGAACAGCCCAACCCTTGGGACCTACTTCAGCCCCAGGATGCGATGAGCCGACATCGAGGTGCCAAACCTCCCCGTCGATGTGGACTCTTGGGGGAGATAAGCCTGTTATCCCCAGGGTAGCTTTTATCCGTTGAGCGATGGCCCTTCCATGCGGTACCACCGGATCACTAAGCCCGACTTTCGTCCCTGCTCGACTTGTAGGTCTCGCAGTCAAGCTCCCTTCTGCCTTTGCACTCTTCGAATGATTTCCAACCATTCTGAGGGAACCTTGGGGCGCCTCCGTTACTCTTTAGGAGGCGACCGCCCCAGTCAAACTGCCCACCTGACACTGTCCTCGTACCGGATCACGGTACCAAGTTAGAACCTAGATACGATCAGGGTGGTATCCCAAGGATGCCTCCCCTCAAGCTGGCGCTCAAGGTTCAACGGCTCCCACCTATCCTGTACAGATCGTACCCAAATTCAATATCAAGCTGCAGTAAAGCTCCATGGGGTCTTTCCGTCTTGTCGCGGGTAACCTGCATCTTCACAGGTATTAAAATTTCACCGGATCTCTCGTTGAGACAGCGCCCAAGTCGTTACGCCATTCGTGCGGGTCAGAATTTACCTGACAAGGAATTTCGCTACCTTAGGACCGTTATAGTTACGGCCGCCGTTTACTGGGGCTTCGGTTCATAGCTTCGCCCGAAGGCTTACCACTCCCCTTAACCTTCCAGCACCGGGCAGGCGTCAGCCCGTATACTTCGCCTTGCGGCTTCGCACAGACCTGTGTTTTTGCTAAACAGTCGCTTGGGCCTTTTCACTGCGGCCCCCTCGGGCTATTCACCCTACCGAGGCACCCCTTCTCCCGAAGTTACGGGGTCATTTTGCCGAGTTCCTTAACGAGAGTTCTTCCGCGCGCCTTAGAATTCTCTTCTCGCCTACCTGTGTCGGTTTGCGGTACGGGCACCTTCTCCTGGCTAGAGGCTTTTCTTGGCAGTCTGAGATCATGACCTTCGCTACTATAATTTTCGCTCCCCATCACAGCCCAGCCTTACGATGTGCGGATTTGCCTACACATCAGCCTCACTGCTTAGACGGACATCCATCAGTCCGCGTCACTACCCTACTGCGTCACCCCATCGCTCATGGCGGATTACGGTGGTACAGGAATTTCGACCTGTTGTCCTTCGACTACGCCTATCGGCCTCGCCTTAGGTCCCGACTTACCCTGAGCGGACGAACCTTCCTCAGGAACCCTTAGGCTTTCGGCGGATCTGATTCTCACAGATCTTTTCGTTACTCATACCGGCATTCTCACTTGAATGCAGTCCAGCGCTCCTTCCGGTACACCTTCAACCCGCATTCAACGCTCCCCTACCCCTGATGCAAGCATCAAGCCATAGCTTCGGTGGTGTGTTTAGCCCCGTTACATTTTCGGCGCAGAGTCACTCGACCAGTGAGCTATTACGCACTCTTTCAATGGTGGCTGCTTCTAAGCCAACATCCTGGTTGTCTGTGCAACTCCACATCCTTTCCCACTTAACACACACTTGGGGACCTTAGCTGATGGTCTGGGCTGTTTCCCTTTCGACAATGGATCTTAGCACTCACTGTCTGACTCCCGGAACTAAATCTATGGCATTCGGAGTTTGACTGAGCTTGGTAACCCTTGCGGGCCCCGCACCCAATCAGTGCTCTACCTCCACGATTCTTCTTTCCGAGGCTAGCCCTAAAGCTATTTCGGGGAGAACCAGCTATCTCCGGGTTCGATTGGAATTTCTCCGCTACCCCCACCTCATCCCCGCATTTTTCAACATGCGTGGGTTCGGGCCTCCAGTGCGTGTTACCGCACCTTCACCCTGGACAGGGGTAGATCACCCGGTTTCGGGTCTACGTCCACGTACTCATTCGCCCTATTCAGACTCGCTTTCGCTGCGGCTTCAGCTCTTCACCTTAACCTTGCACGGGAACGTAACTCGCCGGTTCATTCTACAAAAGGCACGCCATCACCCCTAAATTGGGCTCTGACTTCTTGTAAGCACACGGTTTCAGGATCTATTTCACTCCCCTTCCGGGGTGCTTTTCACCTTTCCCTCACGGTACTGCTTCACTATCGGTCGCCAGGGAGTATTTAGCCTTGGCAGATGGTCCTGCCGGATTCATACGGGGTTTCACGTGCCCCGCACTACTCGGGATCCGTCTCGGAGGGAACGGGTTTTGAACTACAGGGCTTTTACCTTCTCTGGCGGGCCTTTCCAGACCTCTTCATCTAACCGGTTCCTTTGTAACTCCATGTGAGACGTCCCACAACCCCAAGGAGCAAGCTCCTTGGTTTGGGCTAATCCGCGTTCGCTCGCCGCTACTGACGGAATCACTATTGTTTTCTCTTCCTCAGGGTACTTAGATGTTTCAGTTCCCCTGGTCTGCCTCTCACTCACCTATGTATTCAGTGAGTAGTGACTGTCGATGAAGACAGCCGGGTTTCCCCATTCGGACATCCCCGGATCAAAGCTTGCTTACAGCTCCCCGAGGCCTTATCGTTGTTCGCCACGTCCTTCGTCGGCTCCTGGCGCCTAGGCATCCTCCGTGTGCTCTTTGTAGCTTAACCTAGTATTTACATCGTAAATACGATTTGCTTTGGATTTCGGTTCAACACTTACGTGTGAATGAAATTCAAGGCAGCTACCTTTATTTCACTTGTTTACACAAGATCAGCTTAAAGGAATATTCTAAAACGCAATTTCGTTTCGGTATCCAGTTTTCAAGGTGCAATTCGCTTCGTCGAAGCGAAGCCCGATGAATATTTCGTTTCCACACGATGTGTGAATGAAACATTCGTCGAAACTTGAGAGTTTGAACTCTCAAAACTGAGCAACGAGTGAGTAAGTTCAGGATATCCATTTCATTCACACGAACGTGATGAACCAAATCGAATATCCAGTCACAGGTACGTGTACCTGCTGATTTGAATGTTTCCATCGCAGGAAACGATTCTCCATAGAAAGGAGGTGATCCAGCCGCACCTTCCGATACGGCTACCTTGTTACGACTTCACCCCAATCATCTACCCCACCTTCGGCGGCTGGCTCCTTGCGGTTACCTCACCGACTTCGGGTGTTGTAAACTCTCGTGGTGTGACGGGCGGTGTGTACAAGACCCGGGAACGTATTCACCGCGGCATGCTGATCCGCGATTACTAGCAATTCCGACTTCATGTAGGCGAGTTGCAGCCTACAATCCGAACTGAGACCGGCTTTTCTAGGATTGGCTCCAGATCGCTCCTTCGCTTCCCGTTGTACCGGCCATTGTAGTACGTGTGTAGCCCAGGTCATAAGGGGCATGATGATTTGACGTCATCCCCACCTTCCTCCGGTTTGTCACCGGCAGTCTGCTTAGAGTGCCCAGCTTGACCTGCTGGCAACTAAGCATAAGGGTTGCGCTCGTTGCGGGACTTAACCCAACATCTCACGACACGAGCTGACGACAACCATGCACCACCTGTCTCCTCTGTCCCGAAGGAAAAGTCTATCTCTAGACCGGTCAAAGGGATGTCAAGACCTGGTAAGGTTCTTCGCGTTGCTTCGAATTAAACCACATACTCCACTGCTTGTGCGGGTCCCCGTCAATTCCTTTGAGTTTCAGTCTTGCGACCGTACTCCCCAGGCGGAATGCTTAATGTGTTAACTTCGGCACCAAGGGTATCGAAACCCCTAACACCTAGCATTCATCGTTTACGGCGTGGACTACCAGGGTATCTAATCCTGTTTGCTCCCCACGCTTTCGCGCCTCAGCGTCAGTTACAGCCCAGAGAGTCGCCTTCGCCACTGGTGTTCCTCCACATCTCTACGCATTTCACCGCTACACGTGGAATTCCACTCTCCTCTTCTGCACTCAAGCTCCCCAGTTTCCAGTGCGACCCGAAGTTGAGCCTCGGGATTAAACACCAGACTTAAAGAGCCGCCTGCGCGCGCTTTACGCCCAATAATTCCGGACAACGCTTGCCCCCTACGTATTACCGCGGCTGCTGGCACGTAGTTAGCCGGGGCTTTCTTCTCAGGTACCGTCACTCTTATAGCAGTTACTCTATAAGACGTTCTTCCCTGGCAACAGAGCTTTACGATCCGAAAACCTTCATCACTCACGCGGCGTTGCTCCGTCAGGCTTTCGCCCATTGCGGAAGATTCCCTACTGCTGCCTCCCGTAGGAGTCTGGGCCGTGTCTCAGTCCCAGTGTGGCCGATCACCCTCTCAGGTCGGCTACGCATCGTCGCCTTGGTAGGCCATTACCCCACCAACTAGCTAATGCGCCGCAGGCCCATCCACAAGTGACAGATTGCTCCGCCTTTCCTCCTTCTCCCATGCAGGAAAAGGATGTATCGGGTATTAGCTACCGTTTCCGGTAGTTATCCCTGTCTTGTGGGCAGGTTGCCTACGTGTTACTCACCCGTCCGCCGCTGGGTCAGTTAGAAGCAAGCTTCTAACTGACCCCGCTCGACTTGCATGTATTAGGCACGCCGCCAGCGTTCGTCCTGAGCCAGGATCAAACTCTCCATTAAATACCAACCGAAGTTGGTTATAGAAAGAGCGATTAGCTCATTTTGAAACTGACGAGATAAAATATCTCTTTGTTTGATTTTGCGAACAAAATCAACTTACTCACTCGTTGTTCAGTTTTCAAAGATCAAATTCTTTTCACTGCGTTTTTCAGCAGCTATAAGATCATATCATGTTCATTTCAAAAATGCAAGGGTTATTTTTTTCTTTTTTCGAAGATCATTTCACCCTGCTTATTCTCTTTTGAAACGGCTGTTTTATTGTCAGCTCAAATAATATACCACTTTGCTTTACTGATTACAACATGTAAAAAATACCAATTAAATACCGCTAACTGATTTTTGAAAGTCGGCTCTACTACTGTATCCATCAAACTTTTGAATTTGTTTTTCTTCATTATAATTATCGTGAGTATTTGACTGGATCTATTGCACTTGAAAAATGCTTTTCACGCATAGCGATTAGGTATATTACGGGCTCCTAGAGTGGGCGATCAATAATGTAGGCGGTGCTTTAGAGCAAGCAGCATTAGCTAAAGTCAGGGTAATGACCTTCCTTTTTGAGTACCATAAAAATTAATGCATTCAGGTGTATATTGAAACATGAAAATTGAGATCCAACAAATGCTTACAGAGAATCAATTGTCAACGTTTCTTCAATAGTTGGTCTGAAAGCATTTCTGGCATACGGTGCTTACGTGGCATCAAAACATGCAATTCAAAGTCTTACCAATGCAACTGCGCTTGATTATGCAAGTCAAGGCATTCGTATCAATCCTGTAGCTCCACGACACCCTAATAGGGCAGTTGAATATCAAGGAGTGCTAGCAGTTATGCTGTATTTGTACCAATTGAAGCCATCTGGCGATTTTAACAGTTGCAAAAGGTATCGCTTGGCTTCTCTCTGACGAAACTTCCTATATAATTGGATCTACGTTAACGATTGATGGCGGCTTGGTGCTTTTTAAAATTACTTACCCCAAAAAAGAATCCTTTACATTTCACATATACGCTTTCCCATCACCGTCAGCATTTCCCTATATCCCCCGTACCTCAGTGCCAGGTTCGTCTTTTCTTCATCAGAAAAACGACCTTCTTCTATAGGCTGTCAGTCCGGTCATCCTCACTACATGCAGAAACGGGGATATGGGGCCATTAACAGAATCAAATCCGCGTCAGAAAATTCTTTTTAGAATGCACGTGGCAAAAGAGACTGTCCTCTGGACAGCCTCTTTTCTGTAATAGGTCTAACTCATTTAGTTCGCTAGTCTGTAGGTTACTGATGGATGCCTGCTTTTATTGCTGGGTCAAGATGATAGGACCGTCTGCTGTAATTGCCAGCGTATGCTCGTATTGTGCCGACAAACCACCGTCCAACGTACGTGCGGTCCAGCCGTCCGCATCAATTTTACTGCGGTATGTGCCTGTGTTGAGCATCGGCTCAATTGTAATGACCATGCCCTCTTTCAAGCGTGGTCCACGGTGCGGAGGTCCGTAATGCGGAACCTGCGGTTGCTCATGCATTTCTTCCCCGATGCCATGCCCAATAAATTCGCGTACGACCGAGAAGCCTTCCGCTTCCGCGTAAGTTTGGATCGCATGGGAAATATCCCCGATCCGATTACCAACAACAGCTTGCTCAATCCCTTTATACAGAGACTCTTTGGTAACGTCCAACAGCTTTTGGGCCTGCTCAGACACATTCCCCACCGCATATGACCAAGCGGAATCTGCCAGCCAGCCATTCAGGTTCACAACCATGTCGATCGTCACGATGTCGCCGTCCTTCAATGGTGTTTTGTTCGGAAAACCGTGGCAAATCACATCATTAGGGGAACCACAAGTTGCAAACTGGTAGCCGTTATAACCCTTTTGCTCCGGCGTTGCGCCATGCTTCTTCATAAATGATTCTGCAAAGGCGTCAATTTCCAGTGTCGTAATACCTGGCTTAATCATTTTAGCAATTTCCCGGTGGCAAGCAGCCAAAATTTCGCCAGCTTTTTTCATATTTTCAATTTGTTCTTTGGTTTTAATGATAATCATTAAATGTTCTCCTTCTTATCCATGTTCGTTCCACTTTTCACTGCTTCTTTTTTCTGCTTCTATTGTAACGCTAAAAGCAGTGAAATGGAACCGATGTCAATTGATACCGTTTACAAGGGCTTAAACGGGGTTTATAATACTCCATAATTTGTATACAAGTATGCAAAATTATTTGCAAGATAGGAGTATTCTATGAAATATCCAACAACCTGGTTACAGGGCGCATCGCTTGGAGAGAGGATTGCTTGCGAACTCCGACTTCAGATTATACGTGGTATGCAGACACCCGGCACTGTTCTATCTGAAAATCAGATTGCTACCGATTTTGGTACCAGCCGTTCTCCTGTGCGTGAAGCCATGAAAGTGCTCTCAAGCGAAGGACTTATCCGCTTGGAGCGCATGGGGGCGGTTGTGATCGGCATGACACCCGATGATATGGAGGAGCTATTCGACGTACGAATGCTGATTGAGCATTTTGTTGTTCAAAGGTATGTACATAGGGATAATACCATATTGGTAAACACTTTAAATCAGATGATCGACAAAATGGAAGTCGCTCTCAAGCACAGAGATATCGCTGAATTTTCTCTTCAGGATTTTAATTTTCATGAAGCTCTGGTTCTGGAAGCAGGCCATACCCGTATTCTCCATACCTGGAATGGCATGAGACAGTTGATCCTGACGGTTATGCTGGCTGCGACAGAACAACGTTTTGCGTCTAACATCGAAGAATCTCAAGTCACGATTCACAAGCACCGCACCTTTGCAAATGCTTTAAAACAAGGAAATGATCAAGAATTATCCCGAGTCATTGAGGAACATTACCGAGACACTCGCAACGCGGTTAACGATAGCGTTTTGTCCCCCTATAGAAGAACATTATCCTAGCCGGAACATACCCGACAAAGAGCCAAATGTATCGCGTCTTTATGCCCACTCGAACTGACGCGGTTCTCTTTTCAGACTGGATTGTCGACAAGTATACAATTAACTATACATATTAGCACCTTTACTCTTTGAATGTTATGGAACCATCCTCTCCCTAGTCGCATTCGGTTTGATTATACTGCTGGATGTGTTAATTTAACGATAATAGCTAATAAGGTAAGTGAAGGAGAGAATGAATATGACTGAAACCCGATATATGATCGGCGTCGATATTGGCACGACCAGTACCAAGGCAGTGCTTTTTGAAGAAAACGGCAATATTGCCGCGCAGCATCATGTGGGCTATCTACTCCATACACCTGAGCCAGATGCGGCAGAACAGGACCCTGAAGATATTCTCAAAGCTGTCGTAGAGACGGTGCAAGAGGTCATGACACAAAGCGGAGTACCCGCCGAACATGTGCTGTTCGTCTCCTTTAGTTCGGCTATGCACAGCGTACTGGCGGTGGACAAGAACGGTAAACCACTGACCGCCTCCATCACGTGGGCAGATAATCGTAGTGCCAAATGGGCTGAAGCGCTCAAACATAAATACAATGGACACGATATTTACTTACGCACGGGAACGCCCATTCACCCCATGTCACCGCTGACAAAACTGATGTGGATTACACGAGATTTACCGGATGTTGCGGCCCAGACGTACAAGTTCATTTCTATAAAGGAATATGTCTTTGCCCGGTTATTCCACCAATATGTCGTGGATCACTCGATCGCCTCTGCTACCGGACTCATGAATTTGAAGCAGCTGGATTGGGACGAGGAAGCGCTCACTATTGCAGGTGTGACGAAGGAGCAGTTGTCCGAGCTGGTGCCGACAACTCATGTGCTAAAAGGACTGGACGCAGCCTATGCACATGACATGGGCCTGCTGGAGACGACCCCTTTTGTGCTCGGAGCCAGTGACGGTGTCTTGTCCAACCTCGGTGTGAATGCAATCAAACCTGGAGTTGTCGCTGTTACCATCGGCACCAGCGGAGCCATCCGTACTGTAGTTGATAAGCCTCTCACAGATGCGAAGGGGCGCTTTTTCTGTTATGCCTTGACCGAAAAGCTGTGGGTCATCGGCGGCCCGGTGAACAACGGCGGTATCGTGTTCCGCTGGATACGGGATGAATTTGCAGCCTCTGAGGTGGAAACTGCCAAACGCTTAGGAATTGATCCGTATCATGTGCTGACCCAAATCGCAGAACAGGTACGTCCAGGCTCGGACGGTCTGCTTTTCCTTCCGTATCTATCTGGCGAACGCGCTCCTCTGTGGGACCCAAATGCGCGTGGCTCTTTCTTCGGCCTGTCCCTGCGGCACAAAAAAGAGCATATGATTCGCGCCGCACTGGAAGGTGTACTGTTCAATCTGTATACAGTCATGCTCGCTATGGAGGAAGTCATCGACAGACCGTCTGTCATTCATGCCACGGGTGGATTTGCACGCTCGGAGCTGTGGAGACAACTCATGGCGGATATTTTTGATCAGGAAGTCATTATTCCCGAAAGTCTGGAAAGCTCATGTCTAGGTGCAGCTATTCTAGGCTTGTACGCGTTAGGACGAATTGATTCGCTAGATGCAGTATCCGGTATGATCGGCACCACTCATCAGCATAAACCTGCGGCAGAGCACGTAGATATCTATCGCGATTTACTGCCGATCTATATTCGCATTTCACGTAAATTTGAAGAAGAGTTCAAGGATATTGCAGAATTTCAGGCCAAGTCCCTACAGTCTTAAATTAATGGAACCTGTTCTAACACTGTTGCGTATTATCGTTTTATAAGACCTGTCTATGTCAGTTGGATAGGATAAGAAGGAGGATTAGACGATGCTCAAAAAATTACTGCACCGCCTGCTACATTCCACCTCTCATTCCCATAAGCGGCGATACAGCAGCTCAGAGCGTTATTACGACCGTAGACGCCATTCTTCATCAGACGGATACAAGAACAGTCATAACGGTCACCGATATTACAAGGATAAACGCCGTCACTACTCCAGTTCCTAGCCACACAACAAAAAGCAGTGGCGGAGTACAACGTAACACAAGAAGCAAGCCACAGGCTCCTTAAGCTTATAAAGCGAAGCCCCTTCTCATCAAGGGCCTTCGCTTTATTGTTGTGCGCCCTTCGTTACGCAGAGCAACATCAGTGCATTTTACAGGAAATCGGCTATAACCGAAATTACAGAAATAGGGTTTTAGAGATAATCACCAACAAAATAAACAGTACCAGAATCGCTCCTACAGAGGTCCAGGCTCCTACGCCGCAACCCATACCGCCTACTCCACACATATGACTCATTTACAACACTCCCTTCGCTCATTTCAGGATCATTGTATGTAGACCTAGTCAAATGCGTAAGGGGCATTCCCCCATTTTTGCGGCGAATGCCTGTTTATTTTTAGGGATTAAAGTTATGGATTAACCTCTAACTGCAACAATGCTTCCTCCAACTCCTGCATAAACTGTCGACTATGTTCATAACGTGGACGAATTTGAAAAAGCCGCTCCAGTATATGACGCACAGGTTGACTCAGCATTAATTCTTCCTGCCAGCTTCCAGGGGGTTGATCCGGCTGAGGCTCATAATTGCTATACAGCATAAAAAGCATGAAATGCCCGACATCATACAAATCGCTGTAGAAGGCGACATCTTGTCGCTCAGGTGCGCGCTTTTCCAGCATGGCTTCGGTGAATACATCCTCCTGTCGTTCTCCCACGGCCAAAGCAAGCCCAAAGTCGATTAGGTACGGCTTCCCTTCGCGGTGAATTACGTTAGGAATACGGATATCGCGATGGATGTATCCCCGTTCATGCACATGCAGAACTCGCTCCATTAACTCTAAAATGTAGACGATACATTCCTGTTCCGTAAAGGAACGCTCCTGTTCAAAGATAAGCTCTTCCAAGGTCATACCGGAGACGTATTCCATGACCATATACATTCCGTCCGAATGTTGGTCAATTTCAAGCAACTTTGGAATATAAGGGTGCTCCATCTTTCGTATAATGTGAGCCTCGCGCTGCAATAGCTGAACTGCCTGCGCTCGTTTGCTCGGTCTGGGCAGTTTTACCGCCACCTCCTGTCCGCTGTGCCGATCCAGACAGAGGTAGGTTAGACCATAGCTACCCATGCCTAAAAGCGAACGAACACAATAACGTCCGCTCAGCAAATCACCAGGCTGTTTGGGATAATCTATCCATGATTCATAAATGTTCCTCAACCAAGCAAACATACTTAGATCCTTTCCTATACATGCCGCAGCCACGTTTCCTATGCGACTTGTCCTCGTATTCTTGTATTCCGTTATTATATCATCCACGCCAAAAGACCATCAGAGCCGGGTAGGTCTGATGGTCTTATTAGACAAGATAATGATCGTTATGCCTCTCTGCGGCTACGTGGTGTCAGACCGAGCCAGGACAACAGCGAACTGCGCGTTTTGCGTTGCCGGCCCTGATAGGTACGTAGATTAGTGATTAACTGCCGATCCCGTTCTTCCTCGACCCTTTCTTTCATCCAACGTTTATGGTCCTCTAGTTGGTTAGATAAGCTAACATTCTTCTCCACCAAACGGCTGTGCTCTGCTTCCAGTTCCTCCAAACGGCTCCGCATTTCCAACAAAGCGGTTTGCACCATATCCTGCATCTGCGCCAGTTCTTGTGGCTCTATGGACTCCTGCGTTTGTACGGATACAGGTGCTTGCTCCAATCTATACTCCATGGTTGGGGTCAAAGTCTGGAACTGTTCCTGCGACTGCATGGGTTCCTCTGATAGCTCCGGAACATTCATTTCATCCTGTAACTCTGTCAGCTCAACCATAGCAGCAGCTTGCTCCTGTATGACCGTCTCTTCTCTACCCTCAGCCGCCGCCATTATTTCTTGCCAGGTTGCAGTCAGTGACTCAGCATCCGAGATGGGTGGCAAGCGGAATTCTTCATCCTCCAGTTGGAAGGGAGCGGTTATTCTCTCAAGTACCACCTGAACGGATTGCTCCATCGTCATATGCTGCTCACGCAACGCTCTCCGCATCACCTTCAAGCACTCAACATCCTCTGAACTGAACATTCTTGACTGATTAGCGGAACGCTGAAACACATATCCCTGTTCCTCCAGCGCCGCTGCATATTTACGAAGGGTACTCGCCCCGATTCCCAGTTGCTTTGCTGCTTCCGTCGTCGACTTGCTTTCTTCCATTTAATCATTACCTCCCCGGATGGTATGGAAAGAAAAAGCTTGTATATGTAGGATTCGCGGAAACCATTGGAAATCCTTTGGCAAAATAGTTCTAATATTGCAGACTGCTAAGAACCTTTGTCATAAACGAATAATTTAAAAACATACAAGAAGCGACATCGCTAAGAATGCTCCTGCACTGTATACTCTTGAGACTCGTTAAGAAACGTCACATAAATGTCATACTCCCAATATTATTACGTAAACTTTTCTTCCATGAATATGGCTCATGTTATGATTTATACGGAAACCACTTATAAATAAATAGATACCTTACATCCTGTCTTCCAATAAAAGAATATGGATAATCTACACTTATTCTTTGATTAATCCTAAATTGCTCCCCCTATTCACCGTTCTTTTTTAATTTATCGGAATGAGGACAAAAAAATGGATATTTTCAAAAGATCAGCAATATGTTATGTTATGTAACGTAAAATGGATTTCAGGCATAATTTGTAGCATATTAACGTTCGTTGGAACGAGGAGGAAACATAAATGAAGGGGAAGGCAAGGAAAGTAGCGATCGTCGGCGCGGGAATGGTCGGTTCGAGCTGTGCCTACTCAATGGTCAATCAGTCCATTTGTGACGAAATCATGATGATTGACCGCACGTATGACCGGGCTTTGGCCCATGCACTGGATCTGTCCCATTGTATGGATTTTACGTCTACACGCACCAAGGTCCGTGCAGGCACATATGCAGACTGCACGGATATGGATGTTGTGATTATAACGGCTGGGTCCAATCCTAAACCGGGTCAAGACCGCCTATCTGTATTGGACGATGCCGTGCATATCACCAGAGAGATTGTAACAGCTATTATGGAGGGCGGTTTCGACGGTATTTTCGTTATTGCCGCTAATCCTGTCGACATTGTTACTTATCTGGTGCAGAGTATATCCGGTCTGCCGCGCAACAAGGTGATCGGCACGGGCACCTCTATCGACTCATCCCGGCTCAAGACGTTGCTTTCTGAGGTGTTTTCCATAGATCCACGCAGTGTACAGGGGTATGCCTTGGGCGAGCATGGCGAATCGCAATTCGTGGCCTGGTCTCACGTTACGATTGGCGGCAAGCCGCTCTTGCACATTTTGCGTCAGCATAAGGAACGATTCAGACACGTTGATCTGGATGACATCGCCCGTAAAACAAGGGATGCCGGTTGGGAGATTTTCACCCGCAAAGGTGCCACTTATTTTGGTATTGCCAATGCGCTGGCGTACATTACCCGTTCCATTTTGAATGACGATGGTAAAATTATAGCGATCTCTGCCGTATTGGACGGCGAGTACGGTCACACTGATGTCTGCACGGGCGTTCCAGCAATCATCGGCAGTAGAGGAATTCAGGAGGTCATCGAGCTTGAGCTGAGTCCAGAAGAACAAGCCAAGTTTGACGCCTCTTGCCGTCTGATCAGCGATAATATTCGTGCTATTTCAGGCTTAGTGTAAGCCCATAGAGTAAGTGTCTTATTCAGAACACGAACCTGCAGCACAGCAAAAAAGCTCCTTACCCTCTTTTTAGGATAAGGAGCTTTTGCAGTTTCCACATTTCGTCTTATATCTCTTTATAACGAAATATCATCAGGCCAGCAAACGCAAACACGACAAAGCTACCCAGTACCACCATCAACAGTGTATCCGTTGGCACCATGAACGCCCCGAAATTGTCTCCCCCACTCGGCATCATCGCCAATAGAGGCTGTGTCCATGGATAGTATGGACCATAGGTCTGAGAGTTGGCGACCAGCATATTGGGCACGGTGAAGACGAAATTCAAAGCAAGCGGTGCAGCAAAGCTAGACCACAAAAAGGACACCATCAGCTGCAGGGCAGCCAGCGGCAGACAAGCAACCCAGCCTGCAAGCAGGCTTTGGGCGATCACGGCCCAAGGGATCGGTCCGTTCATCCCCTGCACAGCTCCAACACCCAGCAGCGCTCCTCCAAACAGCAGCTGAGTCAGTCCGACCATAGCCATGATGATGGTCAGCTTGGCTGCGTACAACCCCGTGCGAGACAACGGCAACGACATCAGTTGCTTCCAGCCGCCACCTCCATGCTCAAAACGACAGACAAGAGACCCAAACACGGCGGTCAGCATCGGCAGAAACAGCATCGCATGTATTGTAAGCATAGCAGCCAGCAGCAACAGCCAGTTTCCTCCCGGATTCGCCAGCAAACCAATCAGGACGGCAATCGCTGGACTGACGAGCGCGAGCAGCCAGACGGGCGATTTTGCTATTTTCATGCGTTCGACAGAAAGTAGCCGCACGTATCCTCCAAGCATTACGCCACATCCTTTCGACTAAAATGAGCTGCAGTCAGCAGGCTGAGAATTGCACCTGTTCCGCATCCGATGGACGCAAATATCCACGCTTGTGGCGCAACCCATGCGAATTGCGGCCAAGCCAGCGGAAACCATTCGGACAACTGGGAAGCAAACAAGCTCCCAATGCCTAACGTAATGCCCAGTGTTACAGGTAGCGCTTGATTATGGAACGTGACCGTTAGCCACAACAACAATACGAGTATAGGCAGCGTGCCGCCCAAGGGCCAAAATCCGAGCCGCAGTAGCTCCCCTATCGGTGCAGGCTCTCCCCCAAAGCCAAGAAGCATTCCTAATGTCCAAGTCCCAATTGTCAAAAGTAGGCAGGACACGCACAGCATTCCAATGGCTAATGTTAGCTTTGCCATATAAACACTAAATTTGGAAATAGGCAAAGCCAGCAGCTGCTTCCAGGAGTTAGATGTATGCTCCACATTCGCCAACATGGAAGCGACCATCGTAGCTCCAAGCACCAGCGCAAGGGGGACAAACAACGCGATGTTATCCATCAAGCTTTCCCATAAGCGACCCTTGTATCGCGGAATCAGATAATCATAGCGGAGTCCGAAATTCAGTCCCTGCATGGCCACCAGCCCAAGGGGACCGAGGAATACCAGGAACCATATTCCCTTTCTGCGTGCTTTGAGCAGATCCGCTGTCAGCGCTCGCAGCATCATAAGGAGCCCCCTCCTTTGCCCACCACCTGCATGAACATATCCTCCAGCGATTTGCGGCGTTCCTCCACACGATATACAGCATGTGTGTTTTCCACCAATCTTCTGACCAGCAGCGCAACAGCCGCGTCATTCATGTTGTCAAAATCCAGCGCTGCCCCGTTCATCACTGAATGGTAGCCCTGCTCACGTGCAATGAATTGGGCTGCTTCCGGCTCCGATACTACGATCCGAATCCCCCCTGCGGACTCTTGTCGGAGATTGTGAATTGTATTTTGGAAGACCAGCTGTCCTTCACGGATAATGCCGACGGTATTAGCCATATGCTCTACCTCACTCAGCAGATGGCTGGATACCAGTACAGTGATCCCCCGCTGCTTGGGCATCGCCTGTATCAATTCGCGCATTTCTTGAATGCCCTCGGGGTCCAAGCCATTCGTGGGCTCGTCCAGAATTAGCACTTCGGGATTGCCGAGCAGGGCTGCTGCGATACCAAGTCTCTGCTTCATGCCCAGCGAGTAGCCTTTAACCGAGCGTTTGGCGTGCTTGGTCAGGCGAACGACCTCCAATACTTCCGCAATGTTCTCTTTCGGCACATTCAAAATACGACGGATAGCCTCCAGATTTTCGATGGCGTTCAAATGACCATAATATGAAGGATACTCTACCAACGAACCGACTTTACGCAAAATATCGAGTCTATGTCTGCGGATATCTTTGCCGAATATACGGATCGTTCCTCGAGTTGGGCGAATAAGCCCAAGCAGCATGCGGATTGTTGTCGTTTTCCCTGCTCCATTGGGACCGAGAAATCCGTAAATATCTCCCCGTGCTATTTTCAGGTCCAGCTGATTAACCGCGGCGCGGCCTTTGTATATTTTGCTGAGACTGTTCGTTTCAATAATTGTTTCGTTCAAGTTCCTCACCTCGACACCTATCGTAACGTGCCAAGTTTAAAGCCAAGGGAACTCTGAGTTTAAGTTTTGTTTAAAAAACGGATTTGCGTCCCGGCTGATGAACTAGAAATCTCCCTCTCCAAATTCATTTCGCGCGCCAAAAGCTCTGTAATCGCCAGGCCAATTCCAGCTCCTTTTTCACTGGATTGCTGCTCCATTCCCGGGCCTTTATCTGTGATGACCAATGCCTCTCTTCCGTTATCCTTCTGTACTTGAATACCGATATATCGACCGGAGGCGGCATGCCGAACTACATTTTGAAAAAGATTGTCCAGCAGACGGCGGAAGCCTTGCTCATCGACATTCCATACCAAACTATGCTCAGGCAGGTCGATATTCACTTCAAAGCCTTCCTTTTCCCACACTGGGTACCAGCTGGCTGCACACTCGCGCACCAGCCGCAAGATATCACGCGGCTCGTTATTCATGGTGTATTTGCCACTGGATAGCAGATTATAGGTTAGCAAGTTGTCGATCAGACTCCCAAGGTCCTTTAACTTATTTTCCATCAGTGTAATCGACTGCTTCCCTTTGCTGCTGAGATTTTCCGCATCCAGGGTATACAGATGGCTGCGCACAACCGTAAGTGGTGTTCGAATATCGTGTGACAGATCGGCGACTAGTCTCTTCCGCAGTTCCTCCTCCTGACGCTCACGTCCTCGACTCTCTGCCAACTGTTCAACCATCCGATTAAACGACTCTTCCAGTTTGCCGATTTCATCCGGGCGTCCGGTAGCAACGAGGATGGGCAATCCATCCTCTCCTCGCTGTGACATGGCGGCCTGAAGCCGCAGCAGTCTCCGCCGAATGCCTCCAAAAAACAGAAGCGATACGAATATAAAAGCCCCCAGAACCAATAAAATAAAAAGAAGATAGTACATCAACATGCCATTTTCATTAGACGACTTTTCAAAGAACGAACGGGGTACTTTTAACACCATATAGCCCTGATTCACATCATCCTTGCCCCCGCCAATAAAGGCCACGACTGTAAACGGTCCCTCAGAGCTGGCTTGCTTCATAAAAGCTATAGCTTGCGCCGCACTCCATTGTTTTGGAATGGTAGGTTGTGTCGGTAGCTCCAGTCTGGTTAACCCTGCGGTATCGACCCAAAATATTTGTGAATCTGGAAACATATCCTGCTGTATTTTGCGCAGATGGGCTGAAATTTGCTCTGGACTAGCTCCCTTCAAGGCGATAGCTTCTCGATGCCAGCTATGTTCAGTTTGGGTCGTAGAGGGATAGTAAGGATTCTTAGGCTTGATATCCGTCTGCAAATTCAACAGTATGCTATATATCAAGGTTGTAACAGGCAATACAATGGGCAACAACATCATAGCCAACACAATAATGACCAAATAGCGGAACAACAGTGAATTACGAAACCGCCCTCTCTGGGCTGGACGGGAACTGCGACGCCACCATACCCACCTCTTACGCATACCGTTCATTATGCTTTCACCCGATAACCTACACCACGGATCGTCTCAATGATGCGGGGTGCCGCAGGATCAATCTCCAGCTTTTCCCGTAAGTGCCGAATGTGGACCATTAAAGTTTTGTCTCCGTCGATATACGGATCTCCCCAGACTGCCTCATACATTTGTTCCTTCGTCATAATCTGGCCCAAATGCCGCAGCAAATAAGCAAAAATATGATACTGCTTTCCTGTCAGCGTAATTTCCTCCCCGGTATCACGATTCACAATACGATTATCTGGAGGAAACACAGACAGATGCCCCAGTTGTAAAGATTCTTCGGACACGCTTCCTGATCGCCGCAGCAAAATCTCCATACGTGCTATGAGTTCGTCGGGGTGAAAGGGCTTTGTCACATAATCGTCAGCAAAATCCAGTCCTTGTAACTTATCATCAATGGACGTACGGGCAGACAACATGAGGATGGGAAGCTCCGGGTACTCTTTCTTGAGCCGCTTCCCAATGGTGAACCCATCCAGGCCGGGTAACATCACATCCAAAATCACGAGTCGGCACGCGCGAGCTGCTTCCACAGCTCCATCCCCACTGCGAAGCCAGGTTACAGCGTAATTCCGCTCTTCCAAATACTGATGCGTCCAAGCACCAATATCTTGATCATCTTCGATGTATAGCACATTTGTTTTCATAATAGACACCTACTTATCGTTTTTCTTTTATGTAATGGGCATTATAGCAGTTATGGTACATAACCCACTTAAAAAGGTTAATAACTACCTTATACGACATACGCTTCACAATTTCAAATTTGAATGCAGGTGAACAAGGAGGCCTATCTGATGCTGCTGGAAGCGATATACCACCACCCGAAACGTAATTGGGCTTTTGGTTATGATGATGAAACGATAATTTTACGGCTCCGTACAAAGAAAAATGACCTGACTGCTGTTCACGTTCTTACCGTAGATAAGTACGACTGGGATCGTACTCGGCAGCTTATTCCGATGTCTAAATTTGCCACCGATGGCAGGTTCGATTACTACGAATGTACTGTAAAGCCTACTCACCGTCGGCTGAAATATGGATTTTTGCTGGAAGATGGCGAGGAACGAATTTGGATGAACGAGAACGATTTCACCACCGAGGAACCCCAAAATGCAGACAGTCTGTTTCAATACCCGTTTCTAAATCCGATTGATATATTGAAGCCACCTGCATGGGTGAAGGATGCTGTTTTTTATCAGATTTTCCCGGAACGTTTTGCCAATGGTGACCCCTCCATTAGCCCGGAAGGTGCTGAACCCTGGGGGGGCACACCGCAAAAGGACAATTTTTTCGGTGGTGATTTACAAGGAATTCTGGATCATCTGGATCATCTGAGCGAGTTGGGGATTAACGCCATATATATGACCCCTGTCTTCAAGGCGACGACCAATCATAAATACGATACTGAGGATTACATGGAGGTAGATCCGCACTTTGGGGACAAGGAGATATTAAAAAAACTGGTCGAGGCCTGCCATGAGCGGGGAATCAGGGTCCTGCTCGATGCGGTGTTCAACCACTCGGGGCGTACTTTTAAGCCATTCGTTGACGTACTGGAGAAAGGTGAAGCCTCTCCTTATAAGGACTGGTTCCATGTCCATAGCTTTCCACTGGAAGTGAACGATGGCACACCGACCTACGATACATTCGGGCTGGAACCGATGATGCCCAAGCTGAACACAGAGCATCCTGAGGTAAAAGAGTACCTACTGAATGTGGCAAAACATTGGATTGAAGAGATCGGTATCGACGGCTGGAGGCTGGACGTGGCAGACGAGGTGGATCACGCCTTTTGGCGTGAATTCCGTACGACAGTCAAGCAGGCTAACCCGGATGCATATATTTTGGGTGAAATGTGGAATGAATCGTCTGAATGGCTTCAGGGCGACCAATTCGACGCGACGATGAATTATCCGTTCACCTATGCGGTAAATGATTTTTTCGTCAAAAAAGTGACCGATGCCCAGAGCTTTGCCTTTGCCATTGGGCGACAGCTTGCCCGCTATCCACAACAGGCATCCGAGGTTGCCTTCAATCTGCTGGATAGTCATGATACACCGCGCCTGTTGACACTGTGCGGGGGCGACAAGCGACTGATGCGGCTGGCTGCTTTGTTCCAGTTCACGTACATGGGTGCGCCCTGCATTTTTTACGGCGATGAGGTCGGTCTGGATGGAGATGCTGATCCAGGCTGCCGCCAGTGCATGGAGTGGGACACCGATAAGCAGGACCACGAGCTGTTCGACTTTTATCGTGAGCTGATCGCTCTTCGCAAGGCACACCCTGTCCTTCGTGATCAAGGAAGCATCACTTTCCTGGAGGCACAGCCGGAAGGCGCTTCACTCGCCTACGAGCGCCGCAGCGACGAAGAAGTGCTGCTTGTGCTATTCAACCGTTCCGATGAGCATCACACTTTTGAACTGTCTATTCCAGAGCAGGAATGGGAGGTAGCCTTTGGCGAAAGCCAGTGGTCCGTAGGACCGGAGGGGCTGCATGTCGAGCTTCCACCCTACGGATACGCTGTGCTGAAGGCAGCACCTGCCCGGTCAGTAAAACCTGCTTAAGATGGTGGTGTGAAGACGAGAAGAAAGGCATAAGTTATGTAGGCGCGGATGCTGATGAAAGCACCTGCCGACTATGGCAAAAAACGAGATCGCCGGGAACAAGTTAGATAATTTGTTGCCGGCGATCTTTTTACGTCGAGGATGTAGCTTTTGCACAAGCTGATTATTTATTTTTGACATCTGTTCTTACTACCCCAACATCCGAAGCATTGATCGAAATGGGGTTACCGCCTTGTCCTGTGTGAGCTGATGAAGATTGTCTAACATCCACCCTAATTCTTTTGCCCTTAAAGCCCGTTCGTCTCCTTTTTCCCAATGCCATGGCCTCCTTAAGTCTTCGTGGCTTTATAAACCTCTCAATATGACCTAACTGTGAAGAGATATGCTATATGCATATGCCGCTGAAGAAAACAGGTCTCGGCGAATATTCGATCATAGCGAAAAGAGGCGATTAAAATGATTTTATCCACACAAAAAAACCGCTTCAAATGAATTACCTTTTGAAGCGGTTTTTGAGCGGCTACCTGAGCCAGTACAGCAGTCTAGGCAGGTAGCGTCTGTGTTTTCAATTGCACGTACAACTGGTGTGTCACCTGCTGCGGCTCAATACCCAACTCATCTTCCAGTAAGCTGACGAAACTTTCATAATGCTTTTGAGCAGCTATATACTCTCCCAGCTGGGCATAAGCAGTCAGCAGCAAACCGCAGATATCATCTGAATAAGGTTCACGCTGCTGTAGGTTGAGCAAGCGTTGGACGGACTGCCG
Organism: Paenibacillus sp. JJ1683; assembly: GCF_053006485.1. Taxonomy (NCBI): domain Bacteria; kingdom Bacillati; phylum Bacillota; class Bacilli; order Caryophanales; family Paenibacillaceae; genus Paenibacillus; species Paenibacillus sp. JJ1683. The sequence continues at coordinate 531,813 of NZ_CM129820.1, read as the reverse complement.
GGCACGACCTGAACGGAGCTCTTCTCTAGCCAGTTCTGAAGCACATGCCAGATACATATTGCGCAGCTTTTCTCTTTTTGCATACGCCCATGGGTAATCGTGCTCCTCCAGATAATTGCCACGGTACAGAGCCAACAGGCTCTCGATACGCGGCGTACCGCCGCTACCAGACGCCGCCCACTCGGAAATTCCCCGCTCGAATAGCTCCACATCTGTAACCCAGCCATTACGGTTCAAACGATAGCGATCCAGATTGTACTCCAGCTTCGTATCTTGCATCCGTTCTTTCAGCGCCTTGCGAATTTGGTAAATGGACGTGTGTAGATGAACAACAGCCTTGTCCAAATGATATTCGGGCCACAGCGCATCCAGCAATTGCTCCTTGCTAACCCATTCCCCTTCATGGTGTAGTAAAAAGGAGAATAGCTCCTGCGACTTTAATGTACGCCATTTGAATGGCTTTGCTCCCACAGCTCCTTGTCCATCCTCCAAAATTTCAAGCCTTTGAAAACAACGCACTTTGGGTAATTGCTCTGCTGCGACGACCGAGCTGGAAGGACGGGAATCTGCCAGCGTGGCTACAATCCGATCCAACGTTTTATTAAGCCGCCGGGCATGAACAGGTTTTAACAAGTAATCCAGTGCTTGCAGTTCGAATGCTTCAATAGCATATTCCGAGTACGCAGTCACAAAGACGATATGAATATGCGAGTCCAGCTGTTGAATCCACTCGGCGGCCTCCAGTCCGTTCATCTCCGGCATTCCGATATCTATAAAAACAATATCCACACGTTCTGCCGCCAGATGATCCAGCCCGGCTTGTGCAGACGTATATTTGCCCATGACCGTTAATCGTCCGTCCGCCTCCAGCAACCGTTCCAAGTAGGTTAGTGCCGACCTCTCATCATCAATCAATATCGCCTTCATCTGTGTCCGCGCTCCCTTCCTGCTGCAACCATCCATTACAATGCTCCATGACCAAGCTGTCTGCTTTACCATCCGATTTTTAATTTCTTATATTTTATATATCGTATAAACTCGGGCGCGACATTAGCTTTTTTCGGCAGATGCACTGTATTTTTTATTCATTCACTAGGGCGAGATAAGGTCATTTCCGGCACACGGAAGCTTACTGTCGTCCCTTGCATAGGATTGCTTTCAATCTGCAATCCTTCTCCATACATATGGATCAGACGGCGATGGATATTACGCAGCCCCACACTGGAGGATACATGCTCCTCCGACAGTAAGTGTCGCAGTCGCTCTGGCGGAATCCCTACGCCGTCATCGGTCACGCTGACCACCAAATCGGCTCCAGCCTCTTGTACAATCACCCGCACCGTTCCACCTGTGGCCCGCTGCATTACACCATGTCGTATTGCATTTTCCACAATGGGCTGAATGCTTAATGGCGGGATCAGCGACCGGATGTTCCTCCCTACCTCTATAGTCACCTGCAAACGTTCTTCAAAACGGGCTTTTTCCAATGCCACATACGATTCTACCAATTCCAGTTCCTTGCATAGCGGAACTGTATTCTCCCTGTTCTGAAAATCAAAGCTTCCCCGCAAATACTGACTCAGCTCCATAAGCAGCTCCGCTGCTTTGTCCGGGTCTACCGCTACGGTCGAAACAATGACATTTAATGCATTGTACAGAAAGTGCGGCTTGATTTGTGCCTGTAAAAAGGCCATTTCCGAACGCACCGCTTCCTCTGCCGAATGGCGCATGTTCAGCAGGGTGCGCACACGCGCCTTTAATTCCTCAGCATCAACAGGCTTACGTAGAAAGTCATTGGCTCCAGCCATGAAGCCTGCACGGATATCGCCGGGCAGGTCGCGTGCCGTCAGCAGCAACACGGGTAGTTCGGAGAGAGAATACCGTTCGCGAATCCGTCGGCACAGCTCAATACCGGACATTTCTGGCATCATCCAGTCCGTAATGACTAGGTCAAATCGGGTACGGCTATTCAGCAGCTGAAGCGCCTCCTCAGCATGTTCCACAGCCACCACACTACAACCTGTGGTGTATAACAGCTCCTTCAACACCCGAAGGTTAACTTCATCATCATCTACAGCCAGCACTCTGTAAGGAACATTCCTCACTTGCTCCAATCCATCTTCTTCAAGCGGATTCACATCCTGACTCGAGGTCACACCAGGCTGCAATATAACCTCAGACAAAACATTTTTTTGAGCTTCATGTGCCGACGTACCAGTCTCCGCTAAGGGCAGTGTAAAATAAAAGGTCGAACCTTTACCCAATCTGGACTCTACTCGGATATGGCCTCCATGCAGCTCCACCAGACGACGGGTTATGCCTAACCCAAGCCCAGTTCCACTATATCCTTCGTCCTCAGCATTCGCCCCTCGGTTAAAAGGTTCAAAGATGTGCAAAAGATGGTCTGGGGCAATACCTGGTCCGGTATCCTTCACACTAATTTCCATTTCGCGGTTCCTGGTCTTGGCAGAGATTACGATTTCGCCTTCCTCCGTAAACTTCATCGCATTCCCCAATAAATTGTATAAGATCTGATTCAGGCGATGTTCATCTGCATCCACCTTAGGCAACGAATTAGGCCATTCTTTGACGAATTGGAGCTTTTTCTTACCTACCGAATGACCCAATACCTCCAGCACAGAGTTCACTGCAGCTTGTACGTTTACAGGCCGGCGGTTTAAGGCTAATCTTCCATTTTTCAAATTAGAAAAATCCAAAATATCGTTAATCAAATAGGAAAGCCTGCGCCCTACATTCGCAATCAAGGCCAAATTGTGCTTTTGCGGCTCATTGAATTGTGTCCCATAGCGGTCTAGCATGGATTGAGCGATATTAATAATTCCATGTAGAGGAGTACGCAGCTCATGTGACGTGTTCGCCAGAAATTCGTCCTTTAACCCATCCAAGGTTAGCAAACGTCGTGACAGGTTCTCAACCTCCATGAACGAATGTACAAAACGTTTGGCCAGCAACAGCGTTTGAGCCAATACGAATATGAGCATTTCATAGGCTGTTACCCCACGTACATCTCCCCATCCCAGAACATACACAAAACTGGTCACCACAATCATAAGAATGCTCATAATACTAATGACTAGCAGTGCAGCATCGTCCGTACGTTGAACAAGTCCACGAATCAGGATCAGTAATACATATCCCACACTGACTACACCAAAAAGAAGGATAAACGTTTCAAAGGATGAGAGTACCAGTGTAGGCAACAATAGCCCCATACCCAGCATCAGTGCGGTTGTAATACTATAGAGACGCAGCACGATCCGATTCATAACAATCTGTGTCGTAAGATGAACATACCGAATCAGAAAATAGTAGAACAGCGTCGAAGAGAACGATTGAATTTTCAATATCCATTCATAAGGCAAATCCGGCATTCCCCAGACTAGCAGCTTCTCTCCATGTGTCAGAATGTAAAATATTGCCGCGACGCAAAAGCATGCTAAGTAAAGCAAGGCCTTCTCTTTTTTACGCAAAAGGTACAGCATGATAAAAAATACAGTAGGGATAAAAAATCCAGCGACCAGTACGGTGTCCTCCGCCATCGCTACTTCCCGGCTATGCGTAATACTGGCATAATCCCCAAACAGCAGCGGATAAATGATCCCGCCGGAGGAATAGCTGTAATTAGCCACATGCACGGTAATATCAGCCGCATGTCCATCTACTGCAGCAAATCCAACAAAGGGGGCGTTGCCCTGTTTGCCTTTTTCGGCCGAAACAGAGGGAATACCGCTTGCCCCCACCTCTGCTCCATCAATCCATACTCGGCTAGAGTTGCGAATATTTTGCATATGGATGCCGTACAGATTCTCCACTTTTTCAGGTAACAGTACATGAACATGATAGGTTCCATATCCAGTCGCCTGTCCCCCAGGCATCCACTGATTCCATCTACCAGGCACATCCACAATTTTGGCGGAAGATCCGGTGCCTGATCCCAATTTGGAGGAGTTTCGACGATTTTCCCAATCCTGATCTCGCGTCTCCTGAAAAGATGAAGGCTGCAAAAGTTGATTAGGATAAAACTCCCACTCTCCTCCCAACTGTACAGCGCCTTCCTTGTCGGGGTCCCAATTACGCAAATCAATAACACCGTTGTGAGCTTTCCAATGACTGTTTCCGGATAATACACCCGACACTAACGGATACACCGGCAACGCAACCGCAAGCAGAAGTATAATAAAAAATAAAACACCCTGTTTTTTCATAAATCCCCCGCTCTTTTCAATAACGTCTATCTTTTTGTATCGGTTATTCTATCCAGCTACATTAGAAGCGTTGTCCATACAAAAAGGGACGCCCGCCGCAGATAAAATCTGTGCGGAATCGTCCCCTTCTATACATCCTTGTAGTTCCTAACTTTTCCTATTAAGGAATCAAACCGTCATCATTGCCACCGCCAGGAATCGACCCTGAACCGTCGCCGCTGCCTGTTCCGCTGCTATCGCTTGGCGATGTTGCTCCACCATTGCTGTCGTCGCTGCTTGTTCCGCTGCTATCGCTTGGCGGTGTTGCTCCACCGCTACTGTCGTCGCTTCCTGTTCCGCCGTTATCGCTTGGTGGTGTTGCTCCATCGCTGCTCTCGCCGCTTCCTGTTCCGCTGCTATCGCTTGGCGGCGTTGCTCTACCATTGCTGTCGTCGCTTCCTGTTCCGCTGTTATCGCTCGGCGGCGTTGCTCCACCGCTGCTGTCGTCGCTTCCTGTTCCGCTGTTATCGCTCGGCGGCGTTGCTCCACCGCTACTGTCGCCGCTTCCTGTTCCGCTGCTATCGCTTGGCGGCGTTGCTCCACCACTACTTTGTTGCTGGCTGTCTATAAAATCTTTATACTCCTGAATCGCATCTTCCAGATTCATATAATTTTTCTTAACTTCCGGCATAGGATAATACGGGTCCAGACGATTGAATGCATCCACTACTCTGTGAAAGTAGACCGTCGTAGGATCTGTACCATTTACTGTAAGCAGATTGTTCGCAATGTTCTTGATCTCATTGATATCAAGATCAGTTACGATCCATTTGGATTGGTAGTTCACAAACGCTGTAATCAAATCTGTGTTAGCCTGGTCTACCTGCAGCTGTGTGCTATCCGGATTATTAAGCACAAGGTTTGCCAGATTAATTTGCCCTTGAAGTTCTTCGTTATCTTGCTCGGTATAATGACGGCCGTACGTCAAAACTTCGTTACTAGCCAAATTGATATTGTAATTCAACAACATAGTATCCACCGCTATAGGTGCAGTATACTGGCTCTGTACCTGTTGCAACTCCTCATATACAGGGACAACGTCTTGCAATTCAAAGTTGGGCAACCCCAAGAAGATGGAGGCATGCTCTGAAGCAGAAGACAAGGCTTGCTGAGCCTCAGCGCTTAATGCGCCTGAATTTTGCATCAAAATTCCATTGATCGCTGTCTGCATTTCTATGACTTTATCTCTCAATTGTAGTCTTTTCTCGTTATATTTTTCAATATAGGTCCCTTTAGCCTGACTTAATTGATTATAAGAGATCACCAATTGTTCCTCAGGAGTAAACGGCATAATGAGTGCAAAGTGGGCTTGTACTGTTTGTTGATCTAAAAGCATCATTTCCGTATTCAAGTAATTACGAGCCACAGGGTCAGACAGCAGTTTGAGTTGAACATCTTGAACCAGCTGCTGCAGTTTTTCCCGAGTTGTAGCAGGCACTGGCGCAGTGAATTCCGCAAGCCTTTGACTCAGCTCCATATTCAAGTTCAATACATCCAGCTGCGTCATAGCGGTGTGCATCTTCTCTGTATATTCCTGAATGAGGTTGTCTAGTTCAGTATTTTGAGAACCACTCTGATCGTAGATAACCTGCGCTTCTTGTAAAGTATTTTTAAGCACTGAGAAGTCCGCTGCTTGCAGTGCCAGGAATGATTCTGTGGCACCTTCTATTTTTTGTGTCCATTCCTCCAACTGCTCAGTTGTAGATAATGGATTCAGATATACTTTTGATCCTTCCCTCACTATGGACTTGTAACGCGCTTTGTCCGTTTTCAAATTCTCCACACGATCCGTTACATCGAGAAAATGCAGATAGGCATCTCTGAGTTTTACTGATGTTTTGTATACCTTGATTACTCGACCCAAGCTTTCTACTTCCCGATCCACAATATTCTGAGGCGCATTCCCTTCCAACACATTGTTGCCAAATCGAATCGCTTGACTTAGTGAGTCATCCCAGAGAGGCGGAAATTCGTCACCAATCATTCGGTTTTGTTCAAGGGTAGTCGAAGCTAACTGAATCAGTCTAGTTAATTCCTGTGTTCCAATCATCGGTTCTGTGGCTGAGGCTGTGTACACAGAAACGTCCTGTTTCAATGTGCTGAGCGCTTGATCTACTTCTACTTGTGTAGCTGCTGTATTGTTTAGTACCAGCATAGCTTGATGGATGGCTATGGACAGGTTTTCCTTCGCTCCGGCTGGGTAAAGTGCTTGATCCGTTCCACCCTCGCCTGCACGCTCCAGCAGTTCTTTGGCTGCATGGACTTCTGTCTCCAGCCGACTGCGGTCTACGCTGATAATGTCACTGTTGTGTTTTTTCTTATCTTTGCTGTCTGTATCCGTGACAACCGCTCCAGTAGAGGACGATTTCGTCGTACCATTCACGAGACTAACAGCTTCTTTCATCGCATTATAGTTGATAATAACATCCTGTGGCTGTTTTTGTTCCGGCAGGTTAACCTGGCTGATTGCTGCTCCCTTAGCCAACGTAATAAAAGGAACGCCCACATATTGAGATGCATCCAGCAAACCAATACTACCGTTAACCAACAGCTTGCCAAGTCCCTGTTGCAATGAAACACGACTAATCGCGGCATTACCTTCGGTCACGATCGATGCATCATTTTTCAGCGTCAAGTTGTCAATCTTTGTCGTCCCGGTTGCTGTCAATTGTGCATCTTGAGAGCCAAGCTCAACACCAGACCATGTCGTATTTTCCAAAATGGCTGATACCGGCTGGGTACCTGAGCCTTTGATTTCTAATACGCCTGTGGAGGACATGTTTTTCAAGGTTACCGAACCATTGACGATTAGGCGTCCATCAAAAGACACACCCTTACCGTCAAATACGCCACCGTCTGCGTTAATTTCCAGCTTATTTACACCTGTGAGTGTACGCAAATTACGGTTAAGATCGATTTTTGCCCCTTTTAATACCGCTTTATTATTTTCACCGAACAAACCTTGCAAAGATCCTTCCAGCTGGTAAGGGATATTTCCGATTCGAACCGTATTGCCCTCTGATTTCACTTCCCCTACTGGATGATCCAACAGGCTAACAAATACTTCCGCACCACTCTCCCGGTTCAACGGATTTTTCAAATCTGTTGCAGAAGCATCCTCTGATAATAGACCATAATTGCGAGCTACCTGAACTGCATTTTGCTGTGCGTCCGCATTACCTGCATCCTGCAAGTCCATTGCGCGTACTAGCGATACGATCAGTTCTTCCTTGGTAATGGCATCCCCCGGACGGAACAGTTCTCCGTTGCCTGTCATATACCCGGCTGCACGTACAGCCTCAATATAGGGAGCACCCCATGCATCCGAGGATACGTCCATAAAAGAAGTTTGCGGCTGATTGTTAACTTCCAACTGGAACAGACTGCACAAAATCTTAGCCGCTTCGGCGCGGGTCAAATTCTTTTGTGCCATAAAATCGCCCTGATTACCACCTGTCATCAAACCCAAAGTGCGAGCTTGTGCTACAAATCCAGTTTCACTTTGCGTATCTGCTGTCGCTGCATAAGCAGTCTGGGCGCCACCCATCCAAGGCAGAGATACAATGGAGCCTGAAGCAATCCCCAGCACCATTGCAGATGCAATCCATTTATTTCGATTTACAAGTTTCAATATTTTCACTCCTAGACGCTATTTATTGGCATATATCCTGTTATATCAAAGGCTTTAGTCATGTTTAGTTCTACGATTTATGCAACCAAGGAACTATGCTAAAAGAATTATATGAAATCCCACTGAACCGATTCTGAACAATTAGACCTATACAACGTGTTTCGTAGAATATTGCTTGACTTGGAGCTAACTACACATGGCCTAATCTGCTTGTATTCATTTAATTTATTGCTGCGAATGGTTATTTAGACAGAACTAGCGAGGATGGGTGAGGCGGTAGAAAATGACTATGACCGTTCTAATATAAGAAATGACAAGAACGCCCTATCCATTGATATAGGGCGTTCTTGATCAGAAATGAGGAGGTGAAATCTAAATATTTGCAATTTGCTCATAGTGAGCGAGGATGCTCTTGGATAATGGAATAATGCTAAAACCTAACATGCCAACTACATATGTTGAATATCCGTTTTGTTCATTAACCCCTGCGTGCTTTGCGAGAGAGCAGGTTGCCCAAGGATTGAACCCCTTGTACAAACACGACTAGAATGACGACGGTTATGAGCATAACTAACGTATCAAAACGTTGATAGCCATACGCTATCGCCAGATCGCCAATGCCGCCGCCGCCGACCGCACCAGCCATAGCCGTTGCACCAATCAGTCCAATGGCGGCTGTCGTTAACGACAAAATCAGAGAACTGAATGCCTCGGGCAGCAAAAAGTATCGAATGACCTGAAACGGAGTCGCTCCCATCGCATCTGCTGCCTCCAATATCCCCGGATTGACCTCCAACAGCGAATTTTCGACCAACCTACCGATATAAGGTGCTATATAAATAATTAAGGGGACAATTGCCGCACTGGTCCCAATGGATGTATGCACAATTAGACGGGTTAACGGAATGATCGCGATTAGCAAAATAATAAACGGTAAGGAACGAACAATGTTAATGATCGGATTCAAAATACTGTATAGCCATTTGTTCTCCAAAATTCCGCCTGGACGGGTGACGACGAGTAAAATACCGATAGGGATACCAATTAGAGCGCCAATAAATAATGATATGCTGACCATGAGCACGGATTCATACAAAGCTTCCCACAGTTGATCCCAAGTTATCGTGGTACCTGTAATCATCATAGACTCTCCACCTCCTGAATATGAACTCCTTTGCTCTTGATAAAATCAACAGCCTGCTGAACGGCATGCTGCTCACCGCGCAATTGGAGTGTCATATAGCCAATCGTCGTTTCTTGAATCTCCGTCATGTTGGCAAACAAAATGTTCACATGGATATCGTGCTTCCGAATCAATTCATGAACCACTGGGTCGGAAGCTGCCTGTCCGATAAATTCCAGCTTGTAAATGCGTTGCGATTCTTGTTGCTCGAACGTTTGCAGCACACTATCCGGCACTTGATCATGAATAACTGTGCGTACAAAGCTTTGCGTCGTTGGATGCTTCGGCTGTCCGAATACCTCCAGCACGTTGCCCTGCTCAATGATTTCTCCCTTTTCCATGACGGCCACCTTATTGCAAATCCGCTGAATCACCGACATTTCATGGGTAATGATCAAGATGGTGATCTTGTATTCCTTGTTGATTTTGCGAAGCAAATCAAGAATAGACTGCGTGGTCTGCGGATCAAGTGCCGAGGTTGCCTCATCACAGAGCAAAATGGACGGGTTGCTCGCAAGCGCCCGCGCAATCCCGACACGCTGCTTTTGCCCGCCGGAAAGCTCGCTGGGATAGCTATTTGCCTTATCCGATAATCCTGTGAATGCCAGCAACTCTGTTACACGCCTCTCAATTTCCCGCTTGTTGCGCTTGAGCAACACCAATGGAATGGCAATGTTTTCGAATACTGTTTTCGATTCCAGCAGATTAAAATGCTGAAAAATCATTCCGATCTTTTTCCTTACTTTTCGCAGCCCGGAGGTCGAGTAGGCATTTAAGCTCTCCCCTTCGACAAGAACCTCACCAGTCGTTACTTTCTCCAGACGATTGACCAAACGGATAAGCGTACTTTTCCCTGCACCACTAAATCCGATAAAACCAAAGATATCTCCTTTATCTACTGTGATATTTATATTCTTTAACGCTTGAATGCTTAAGCCTTTTCTTACATAGGTTTTGGATACATTCCTAAGTTCAATCATAGCTCCTAACTCCTTCCGCTCCATCAAGTATGTAAGATCTCTCTGAGTTGATTTCTTTCCTATGGCATGAATACTCGAATTAAATCCGAGTATTTTAGTAAGTTTTATAGAGTATACTACTTCGATTTTATATTGATGTCAATATGTGTTTAACAGTTTGGTGCAAGCATTTCTTTCTTTGCATAAATGAACATGATATTGCAGATGGTATGGAATATGCCGAAGTATACACATCTTGCCCGAACCGGGGCGGAAGCGGAGGAACATAGATGAAGCGAATATTGACCTTGTGGCTATGCATTGCAATGATGGGAATGTCCACAGTTATGGGAGAATCGGCATCAGCTACCCAAGCTGTGGACGGACAACCGTATCATTTTGGGTTTAAAAAAAGCAAGGGCGGCGAGCTGCCCTCCATCGCACAAGAAGGCTTTATGCACCTGATTGAAAGACAAGGCGGCATCTTTTTGGGGGATACGACTAAGAAAGAATTATTTCTTACTTTCGACAACGGTTACGAAAATGGATATACTCCCAAGGTACTGGATGTATTGAAAGCAAAAAAGGTTCCGGCCGCCTTCTTTGTTACTGGGCATTTTGTAAAAGACCAACCAGATTTGATGCGCCGCATGGCGAGTGAAGGCCATATCATCGGAAACCATTCATGGAGCCATCCTGATATGAGCACCATCTCTTCGGCAGAGATTCGATCTGAGCTGGATCGGGTACGAACTGCATCTGCAGAGCTGACCGGGCAAAAGGAAATGAAATATGTCCGGCCACCACGCGGCATTTTTAATGAAAAAGCATTGGCATCCTGTCGAGAAGCCGGATATACGAGTGTGTTCTGGTCGGTAGCCTACAAGGATTGGGACACGAATATTCAGCGAGGAACGGACTATGCCTATCGCCAAGTCATGCAGCAGCTCCACCCTGGAGCGGTCATTTTACTCCATTCTGTATCCAAGGATAATGCCGAGGCACTTGGCTCGATCATTGACGAGGCTCGTAAGCAAGGATATGAGTTCAAAAGCCTGGATGACCTTAAAGTTAAGCATTATCACTAAAAATAGCTCTAACTTAATGACTTAATACCGTCATCAGCCCGATCCACATCTGCTCTAGCAGACAGTGTGAATCGGGCTTTTTAGTTTACGAATAAGGAAGGTCATGGATATAATGACGTAAGAAACGATTTGGAGAGCACTTTTTTGGAGGTACATAAATTATGCACTTTGTATTTGATTTGGATGGGACGATCTGCTTCAAGGGGCAGTGTGTGTCGGATAAGATTGCAGGCTGTTTGGAACAGTTAACTCAAGCGGGACATGAAGTCATTTTTGCCTCGGCACGACCAATCCGCGACATGCTGCCTCTACTTCCTGAACGCTTTCACAACTATACCCTGATTGGCGGTAACGGCTCAATGATCTCCCAAAATGGCAGTGTAAAATACGTAGAGTCCTTTCTTCCGGAAGTACAGAATGCTCTGCTCCCACTGCTGGAGGAACACCAAGCTACCTACTTGATTGACAGTGAGTGGGATTATGCGTATACAGGCCCAGCTGATCATCCCATACTCAACAATGTGGATGTTAGCAAGTTGGCGCAAAAGCTGCCTTTGGCGGCCCTGAAATCTATTGTAAAAATACTCATTTTAACTGCTGACGATATGGAAGGCTTGGCTGCTAAGCTTCTACCGCTGGGTGTGGTCATTCATCAACACCGCAATGAACAGGTACTGGACATTAGCCCACAGAATATCCATAAATGGAACGCGCTTCAGAAGCTAGGTGTGCAGCCTCGTCAATTTATCGCCTTTGGTAATGATGCGAATGATATTCCAATGTTCAAAGAGGCACACCATGCCGTCATGATTCATCATCATGCTGAACTGGCTGCCTACGCGACTGAATCTATTCCTAATGAGGGGGAAAATCAAGAAGAACGGATTATCGTCAAAATACGCGAATTGGCTGAAACAGTAACTGTGTAGTCCAACGCTAAGGAAGGGGAGGCTCCTCTATGAGCCTCCCCTTCTTTTTAGCATCTTAAGGATGACAAACATTTATTTTAAGGTTAGCTTATACACTCTAGCTTCATAAGGGCGCAGCTTCAAAGCGTGCAAATTTTCTCCTTTTACCGGTTCATAGTTGGAGAGAAGCAACTCCGCCTTGGCGATAGGAAACTCCTCACCGTCGGGCCAGTGGAACACTGGATCACGGTCAAAAAAATTCAGAATGACTAGCAAACGCTCTTGTCCCAGCATGCGCGCAAATACATACAGTTCTGTATCAAGTGGCAACAACAGCTTGTATTCGCCATAGACTATGACCTCATGTTGTTTGCGCAGAGCAATCAACTTGCGATAATAGTGATAAATCGAGTTCGGATTATTTCTTTCCGCCTCTGCATTAATGTGCGTGTAGTTATCATTAATTTTCATCCACGGCTCTCCATCGGTAAATCCGGCTGCAGGTCCGGCATTCCACTGCATGGGAGTGCGGGCATTATCCCGACTTTTTCGCCAGATCGCGGCCATAATCTGCTCCTCCGGCTCACCGATCTTTCGTTGCTGCTCATAATAATTCAATGTTTCTACGTCCCGGTAATCATCAATCGAAGGGAAGGCAATATTCGTCATCCCAATCTCTTCACCCTGATAAATATAAGGCGTGCCCTCAAGCATATGTGTGAAGGTTGCCAGCATTTTGGCGGATTCCACACGGTACTGGCCATCATTCGCAAAACGCGAGAGAGCCCGCGGTTGATCGTGATTGTTCAGATAATTGGCATTCCATCCTTCCTGATGAAGCACCGTCTGCCAACTACTCATTATTTTTTTCAGTTCCACCAGCGTCCACGACTTGTACTTCCATTTTTCCGTTCCTAACCCTTGGGCATCAATAAACATGTGTTCAAACTGGAACACCATATTCAGCTCATGCCGCTGATCTCCCACATAATCCAGTGCCTGCTCTGGCCCTAAACCGGACGTTTCACCAACCGTCATTAAGGGATAACGCTCCAGTACCTTTTCGTTCAGCATCCGTAGAAGTACATGTACCTGTTCAAGGTTGGAAAAGAGCTGATAGGCACGCACCAAGGTTTGTTTGTCAGGATTATGCGCATCCGGCAGTCCTTCGGCTTTGACAATATGGGCAATGGCGTCAAAGCGGAAGCCATCGACTCCCTTTTTTAACCACCATTCCACCATACGATAGAGTTCACCCACCATCTCTTCATTTTCCCAGTTCAGATCCGGCTGATGCTCGGAATATAGATGCATGTAATATTCGTCTGTAAGCTTGTCATATTTCCATACAGAACCGGAGAAATACGATTCCCAGTTGTTCGGATATCCGCCATTTTTGCCTGTTCGCCATATGTAGTAGTCCCGCTTCGGATTATCCTTGGACGAGCGTGACTCCGTGAACCACGGGTGCTCATCCGACGTATGGTTTAATACCAAATCCATCATAATTTTGATACCTCGTTCATGCGCCTGATGAAGGAGTTCATCAAAATCCTCCATCGTTCCAAACTCATCCATAATGGCATAATAATCGCTAATATCATATCCGTTATCGTGATTGGGCGACTTATATATCGGGCAAATCCAGATCACATCAATACCCAGCTCAGACAGATAATCCAGCCGAGACAAAATGCCGCGCAGGTCCCCTTTTCCGTCTCCGTCAGAATCCTGAAAACTGATCGGGTATATCTGATAAACAACAGCTTCCTTCCACCATATTTTTTTAGGCATGTTTCCCTCCTGTATCTTCTCTGTACATCCAATAGCTTATGCTCTTAACATACACGCAATACCTGTATGCGAATCGTCGGTGCAGGGAAATGAGGGACTTGTAAGCTTGCTTAGGTACACAAGCAGAGCTGCTATAGCCTACGATATGTTTTTTTAATTTTTTTTTGAAAAACAGGTTGTATACATGGACTTGGCGTTACCTATATTTATGAACTACCCATATACTTGAACCAAAAGCGGTGCCATTCTTGAATTTAGGGAGGAATTGATATGAACTTTCGGCCCAAGGAGCCAAAGGATTTAATTGTGGAGTCAGCTGTGATCCCGCCCAACATCCATGTGGATGTGGAGTCAGCCACTGAGGGGGGAACACGCCGCCTGATGCTTAGTGATAACCCGGAGACGCTTACCCACGTGACGGTACCTACCGAGCAAGCCACTTTGTGGCATGATGTGGTTCGCACCACCACCCGGACAGTCAAGCACCGAATTTTCGGCTGGCATTATAACAAAATCGGCAGCCCTGTTAAACTGGGGATCACCATAGAGAATAAAAGCATGGCCCGTCTGGAAGTACGTCATATTGAACGTGCCCTTGAGATTGTACCTGAGGATGGCAACTGGATTATTGATGTCGGGCAATCTATTGCCAAAAGCTGTTTGGCAGGTACAATGAAACGTCTAAAGCCAGTAGACCGTCACAAATTCGGCAAAGGCACCGCCTTGCTGGAGGAATTTGAGCTACTCGAAGGATCGCTGGCTGGATTCATCTATGACCTCACGGTAGAATATGCCGAAAGTCACGGTACGCTGGACTATGTGATTCGCACCGTAGTCAGCAAAGATACGCAGACTGATCTGCGCGAAATTCATGAGGATGCGCTCCCTCCTGTACCCCCGCCACAGGCGCATCCACGGGGCGTATGGTCCTTTTCTGAAACAAATGCGCGTATGCCGGAGTATGTAGTAGGGCAAAGCGCCAACTACCGAGCATGTGCCACTAAGAAGCTGAACGGCGAAACTCCTGCAGATCTGCTGTTTACAGGGGAACGCAGCGAGTTGGGGCCTGCGCTTGATAATCGCGGACAATTTGGAACAATATATAACGCAACCATTCCTATCGTTAATCACAGTAGTGAGGTACGTACCGTACGAATCTACGCTAATCCACGTGGAGGTGCATTCGCCGGGTCTGTACGCGTAGATGGTCATGTATACGGTATCCCCTTGCTACAAGATAATACCAAGGTATGCCGACTGACTGACATCCGCGTCCCGCCTGGCCAGTCGAGCTATTCTCTTAGCTTCATGGTTGCAGGTAGCGCGACTACTCCGCTGGGTTTATACGTGATCACACTATAATCGTAATAACATTAGATGGACATATGGGTCGACTCAATAGTGCAAAGAATATAATTAAGATGTAATTGTTCTAAAAAATCAAATAACCCGGTGACCATAGATCATCGGGTTATTTGTGTCGATATCTTTATAGAATACGCTATTTCAGATTACACTACTCTACTAAGTATAAAATTGGATGGTGGAGTAGGCTCCGGCTTACCAAACAAATAACCCTGGGCTAGCGACACACCTGCATCACGACAAAATTCAAAATCCTCCATTTGCTCTACACCTTCAGCCAACACCTGACCACCAAAACGAAAAGCGGATTCCACTATCCCAGTAATTTGGCGTTTTTGATCACTGTTACTGTGACAGCCATCAATTATACTGCGGTCAATTTTAACATAATCGGGCTGGAGGCAATTCATAAGCTCTGTCGTAGAATAACCTGCCCCTACATCGTCCAGTGCCACCGAAACTCCCCGTGTACGATATTGTTCAAAGATTTGATGCAAAAAATTCAGGTCGTCTATTTCTTCCGTCTCTACGACCTCAAACACAAAATCCTCCGTATTCATGGATAGCCGATCAATTGTCTCAAAGGTATGATTCAAGCAATAAGCCGGATTATAAATAGTTGAAGGGAGAAAATTAATAAATCGTTTAATTCCCGTCGGAAGGCATGTCGCACTTTTTTCAATGGCGGAAATACGAGCCGAGCGATCCAAATGAGCATGCAAGCCAGCTTCACGAGCAACTTCAAACAATCGGAAAGGCTGAAAAGACTTATCGGGCTGTGATGGACGCAGCAAAAACTCAAAGCCGATGATATTCAGCTTGTAGTCAACAATAGGCTGCATATGGCTGGTAAAGTTTTGATTCTTAATAATACTCACCAGATCCGGATGTTGCAGTCGAGCTTGCAATTGACTAAATAAAAGCCAGTCCTCAAATCCCTCAACATGTTGCAAACCAGTCACCACAACTTGCATTTGGTCCAAGCACTCCTGCGGCAGACGAGCCAGTCCGTTAACTAGCTGTTCCAACTGTGAACGGCTGTCGTAGCGAAACACGATGTTATCCTCACACCAATATTCTGGTTTCATTTGTTCCGATAGCATACCCAAGCCCTCTAATGCTGGAGTAAGCGACACCCTAGAATGCCTAATTTTCAGCAATCCTTGATCCTTAATAGGTAATATGATGCTGCAATTGCTGCAAGTCATAATGGTCCTCCTCGGAACAATTTCCCGGTTTTTTCACCATTATATCACAAACAATTAGAACAAAAGTACTATATAATTACGTGTTTTGACAAAAAATAAGCTTATTCCGAACAACAACTTAGGACTTAAGTACATATTCGACAAAAACAAAGCCTTTTTTACACTCATAATAAACACGGTACTGTTGTATTGGGCATCAAAAAAAGCAGCAAATCTCTTATTTAAAGAGACTTACTGCTTCATTCTGTTATGGAGTGGAGACTAAAATCCCAAGTTACTTGGACGCCTTTGGCTTCGTTGTTTTAGCCGGTTTTGCAGCCGCAGGTTTAGTCGTTTTGACAGCTGGCTTCGCGGTTGCTTTCGCAGGTGCCGCAGCTTCCTTCACAGAGGTCGTTGCTGCACTAGGCTTAGCGCCAGCTTTCAAGCTGTATTTGGCAAACCCGTCTGCCGCGCTGCTCAAGTATGAAATTTGTTGATTTCCAGCCAGCACGTCTTTGGCATCAGAAGAGGACTCAAAGGTAACCTTGGCCTGACCAAAAGGAGCAATAGACCAGTTGCCGTCCGCTGACGGATTAATCGTTCCGTTCGTACGGATATAATCAACAACGACTTGGCGACTTTCATCTGGTGCTGCCATCACAATACGTTTGCCATCTGGGTTGGCCAGTTTGGAGGAGGAAGCACGATAGTTATTGGTCGCAACAATAAATTTCTGTGCAGGATCAATAGCCTTCCCGTTGTATTGCAGATCCTTGATACGATGGGCTGAAGAATCAATAATATTTCCCTTGGCATCATATCGTGCAGGCTGAGTTACATCAATCTGGTAATTCACACCGTCAATCACATCAAAATTGTAGGTTGGGAAATCTTTGTTGATCAGCGATTGTTCCTCAGTTTTGCTAGGATCAATGCGGTTGAACTGACCCGCAGACCACTCCAGCCACTCCTGAATTTCAGCACCAGTAACTTCTACAGCATGAACCGTGTTCGGGTACACATACAGATCGGACACGTTTTTAATCGCTATTGTACCTTCAGGAATGTTGGTATAATACTCGGCACCGTTGCGACCACCGGCTTTGAATGGAGCGCCTGCCGATAATACGGGGAGATTTTCGTATTCGGTTCCTTTAAGATGGTTTTGAACATACCATTTCTGTGCATTTGTCACAATTTGAATGGACGGGTCATCCTGCACTAATGCAAAATAGCTGGTAATCGGTGCAGTCGTTGTTCCGACAGGTTGACGGATATAATCCAGCGTTCCTTGATGCTCTCCTTTGATCGCATCAATCAGTTTAAATTCAGGAGTAAACTGCACTGCCTGATTGGTAGTACTCACAACTGGACGCACTTTTGACTGAGAGTTGATTACGTGCCACTCGCGATTTCTCTTCTCCAAGCTCAGATCAATAATGCCCAGATCCTTACCCCACGAAGAAGCTTCCACAGCCGGTACGCCATTAATTGTTCCTTTATCCAAATCTACACCGCTCATATCTTTAAAATCAGAGCCTGGGAAAGATTTGTGAGCATGCCCAAACAAAATCGCGTTAATCCCGTCTACCTGGCTCAAATATTTAACGGCATTCTCCATCATTGGCGTTTGCGGCACATCCTCATAGCCTGTGTGTGCAAGCACGACAATAATGTCAGCACCTTCTGTTTTCATTTGTGGAATAAACTTTTTGGCTGTTTCCACAATATCCTTCGTAACGACCTTATCCTTCAAATTAGCTTCATCCCACTGCATAATTTGGGGGGTTACCAGACCGATGACACCCACCCTAAGCGTATGCTCTTCGCCCTTCTCATCCGTTACTTTTTTATCAAGAATCTGATAAGGAGTAAAATAATTTTTAGTAGCTTGACCCTCATTATCAACATAAACGTTCGCATTTACGTAAGGAAAATCAGCTCCCTTGAGCGATTTGTCCAGGAAGTCAAGACCATAGTTGAATTCGTGGTTGCCGACAGTAGCCGCATCATAATCCATCAAGTTCATCATCTTATAGACCGGATGGACACCGCCTTCTTTCTCAAAGGTTTTGTTGCGGGCCATATAATCGCCTAATGGATTGCCCTGCAGCAAATCACCGTTATCGAACAGCATGCTGTTTCTTGTTTCACTACGTGCTTGTTGGATCAAGCTTGCTGTGCTAACCAAGCCATATTCATTAGTTTCTTTGTCCGAATAATAATCATAATTCATCAGCGCCCCATGAATATCTGTTGTTTCCATGATCCGCAAATTCACCGTAGCGCTATCGCGAGAATCGATAGCTGCCCAGGATGGAGCCGCTGAAAACACCAGCAGGCTACAAGCTACAATTGCTGCTGTAAACCCTTTAAACCAATTTTTACGAAATAACAAAATATACCCCTCCTCATTAAGGTGTATGCCTCATATACATACTTTTGCACATATATGTAAGCTTTGAACCCACCATTCCTATTTTAATCCAACGCCAGACAAAAGAGTAGTCATTTGCTTAAAATATTTATGAAAAAATAATTATTTTGCGTATAAAAAAAGCCAATAAATCTCCTGAAAAAGTTGGAAATTTACTGGCTTGTCCGTTTATATTGTTTCTATTTCGTCCACACCTGGCGCTCCGTTTGTTGACCCACGTACTCAATACGAGTCGGATTGACGTCTAAGATGACATAATCGGGATCATCTGGTCCGGAAAACCATTTTTTCAGAGAATCATTCCACACTTGTTTGCGTAACCCCTCATCAGCTGTAATCTGGACGGTAGCCTCCACTTCCAAGACTTCCTTCGTGCCACCCACTTCATAGCCCAGCAGCAGATAAGCATTCGGATTGTCCTTTAGCTCATCCACTTTATGTGTTTTGCGATCCGTCGCCAGATGAATGTTCATTCCATCGTTAAAAAGGGCCATATAGCGTACTTTCGGTTTTCCGCCCTCAACCGTACCTAACGAGCAAAATTTGTTGTTATCCAAAGCCTTCACAATGGCTTGTTCCAGCTGACTGCGATCCAGTGTCTCCGTTTTACCCACAGTACAACAACTCCTTTTTACGAATTAGAATTCTATAGGGCTATGCCACTTGGCACCAGCTCTCCTAAACATACAGTGTAGCTGTTCTGAAAATAACATGACCGAAACAGATCTGAATGATTCATGTCCATTTTCAGATCAAAGCTCACAGTAAAAGTGTACCCTGTCGTTCGACAAATGAACCGTGAGCGCTCCCTCAAGGCTGGACAGACCTGCTTTCAAGGCATATAATCGTCGTAGTAAACCCGAATAAACGAACCCATTAAACCATACAATGCCAGGGGTGCTGGAATCGGCCGGCTGAGAGTGTGTCCCAAGACACTGACCCTTACAACCTGATCTGGGTAATGCCAGCGTAGGAATGCTTAAGCAAGATGTGCCTTTTATTAAAACAGGACATCCCTTACTTTGGTATATACAAGCGCAAGCGTCCCGGAATCTCGGGACGCTTTTTTTGTTGAAGATAAAGTTGTTGGAAAGATTGCTTCCGGCAGATGTGATTTTTGTGAAAATGGGGAATATAAACTGTCTGATTGGACGGATAACGGGTAATTAAAAAGGAGAGAACACAACGATGAAGCGCATGAAAATGTTAAGCCTGGGTCTGATCAGTCTGTGGCTCATGGCTATGACTCTGACCGCTTGCGGCGGCAATCCCCCTACATCTCAAAAGGAGGTTCCTGCTGCCGACACTTCAACGTCTACCTCGGCAAAGGGGCTCAAAGATGTTAAAGTCGTGCTCGACTGGACACCCAATACGAATCACACGGGACTCTATGTCGCCAAGGACAAAGGATTTTACGAAAAAGCAGGCTTGAATGTCCAAATTGTTCAACCAGGTTCAGGCGGAGCCGACCAAATGGTTGCTTCGAATGCTGCACCTTTTGGTATCAGCTATCAAGAAGGCGTCACTCAGGCTCGTATCCAAGGCGTACCGCTCGTATCCATCGCTGCGGTGATTCAGCATAACACCTCTGGCTTCGCAGCTCCGGTAGACCGCGGAATTAAAAGCCCGAAAGATTTCGAGGGTAAAAGCTACGGCGGCTGGGGTTCTCCTGTAGAAGAAGCGGTCATGAAATCCATCATGGATTCAGACCAAGGTGATGTGAGCAAAGTGAAAATCGTCAATATGGGCAATGCAGACTATTTTACAGCCGTGAAGCGGGATATTGACTTTGCCTGGATTTTCTACGCATGGACCGGGATTGAGGCCGAGCTTCGAGGCGAGCCCTTGGATATGCTGTATGTAAAAGATTATTCCAAAAGTCTCGATTACTATACACCTGTAATTGTGAGCAATGAACAGACGATAAAAAACGATCCTGACCTAGTCAAAGCGTTCATGGACGCTACTGCACAAGGCTATGAATACACTATCGCCCATCCAGAAGAAGCGGCGAATATCTTAACTAAAGCTGTGCCAGAGCTGGACAAAAAACTGGTACTTGCTAGCCAAAAATGGCTAAGCCCGCGTTATCAGGACGATGCCACGCAATGGGGTTTACAAAAAGCAGAGGTATGGCAAAACTACTCGGATTGGATGTATGAACGCAAGCTGCTCAGCAAACCTTTGGAAGTCGATAAGGCCTTCACAAACGACTTCTTGCCCAAGCGTTGATCATTTTGTTAAATCGCTAAATAAGACTGGACTAGAGAAGTGAACGAAGCGCCACTACGCGCTTTGTGTGTAAAAATGCCACACAACCTATCAAAAAACTAAAGTGCTTTTAAGGCGGTTGGTAGCGGAGCGGTTCATTTGAATCTGGAGAAGCGAAGCGTTCGCCTGAAGCTTTCTTTAGGAAAGCTAGCTTCGGAAGCATACGCTCAGGGGGATTCTTACCTTTAAAATTTAATTCAAAGAATCCCATGGCAACAGCGATCGTAAGATCAAATGAAACGCGAAGCGGTCTCCCCACCTTAAACCACCATATCTTTTTTACTAACACTCCAATAAAGGACAGGTGAAATTCACATGGCTAATACACTGCTCAGCATTCAAGTAATCCCTAAAACACCTAATAACGAAGACTCTTACCCCTATGTAGACAAGGCGATTGAGGTCATCCAGCGTTCCGGTGTCAAACATCTGGTGAATCCATTGGATACGACCATGGAGGGCGAGCTCGACGAGTTGCTGAAAGTGGTTAAAGAAATGCACGAGGCTTTGACGGAAGCTGGAAGTCCCAGCGTCATTTCACAGATCAAAATTGCACATAACCCACAGGGCATCAGCATGAACAAGCTGACCGAGAAGTATCGCCCATGAATCCGAAAGGCAAGAACGCATCCTGGTGGAAAAGCGTATGGCCGCCCCTTGTGGCGGTCCTCTTCTTTTTAGCGGCTTGGCAGGGAGCGGTTTCCTATTTACATATTGAATCCTGGCTGCTGCCAGCTCCATCCCTAATCGTACAAGAGGGTATGGCGCAGTCGGCGTTGCTTGGTGCCCATACATGGGCTACGATTCGCCTGACGCTTGCGGGATTTGCTATAGGGACAGCAACAGGACTGCTGATCGCCATCGTTCTCCATACGATTCCTTTTCTCAAATCTGCTTTGTACCCGCTCCTGATCCTTAGCCAAAACATTCCGATTATCGCCCTCGGTCCGTTGCTCATGGTATGGTTCGGTTTTGGCGTGCTGCCCAAGCTTATGGTCATTACATTAGTATGCTTTTTTCCCGTGGCTGTAGCAGCCATGGACGGGCTGACACGGACGGACCGTATGATGATGAACTACATGCGGATGTCGGGTGCAAGCCGCCGGGCTATTTTTCTAAAACTAGAGCTGCCACACTCCCTGCCACAAGTCTTCTCTGGCATTAAAATCGCTGCTACCTACAGTGTGATGGGCGCGATTATTGCCGAATGGATTGGGGCCAGTGAAGGAATTGGATATTATATGTTGCTGCAAAAATCTGCCTATCGTACGGATCTCATTTTTGCCGCTATCGGGATTATTGTTACACTCAGCTTACTGATGTTTGTCGTTATTCTACTACTGGAGAAATGGTTGGTGCGCTGGAAGCCTGATCAAGAATAGCCTCCACATATTGCATTAAAGCATTAATGAAAGGACGTGGCACATATGAGTCTGCATCCGACTGACTTGACATCACCACCCGTGGCTGATGAACAGCAACAAGCCGGAGAACCGCAGGTAATGACACCTGCTCCTCCTGCTTTGGAATTGGACGGGATCAGCCTCGCCTTCCGGGAAAAGCGAAGCTCACTGCCTGTACTACAGGATGTATCCCTTACCGTTAAGCCGGGCGAATTTGTCTCCCTCATTGGTCCGTCAGGCAGTGGTAAAAGTACGCTGTTTCACATCATCGGCGGGCTGCTCAAGCCGCAGCAGGGACGTATTCGTATGCATGGACAGGACGTGACTGGTGAACGCGGTCATATTAGCTATATGCCACAGCAGCCCGCCCTTTTCCCGTGGCGCACCACGCTGGACAACATACTACTCGGGCAGGAAAATGCACCGCGAAAGGATGCAGTAGCAGAGTCCCGATACGTCAGCGAACGTGAACGGCGCAAAGAAGCCTTGCAATGGCTTGAGCAGGTTGGGCTGGGCAAGTTCGCGAAGGCGTATCCGCATACGCTGTCTGGTGGCATGCAGCAGCGAGCGGCCTTTCTTCGCGCCCTGCTTAGCCCGCAGGAGCTAATGCTGCTGGATGAGCCGTTCAGCGCACTCGATGCGTTGACACGCGCAGATATGCAGCAATGGTTATTGCGGATGTGGGAGAAGAACCGCCGCTCTGTGCTGTTCATTACCCACAGCATTGAAGAAGCGCTGTTGCTCTCCGACCGCATTTATGTGCTGTCGGCGCGACCTGCTTCAGTGATGCATGTCGTAGACGTTCCTTTTCCTCGCCCGCGTAGGGAAGAAATCACCCTCGATCCACGCTTTATGGAATGGAAGCGGACAATGACTGGCTGGATGCGTGAGGAAAAGCACAAACTGGACGGCGATATGGACACCGCTGAAAGTGTCCGTAAAAACACCTCTGACGGCGGGGTAAACCATTATGAATGATTGGAATGTGCACTCTGCATTGAGATTGAATGCGACAGCAACTGTTCCCTTAATCGACGCACACATTCATGTAGACAGCTACCCACCTGAACAACAGGAGCTATTGCTCGCTTCGCTTGTCGACAACCATGTAGAAGCCATCGTAGCTGTGTCCATGCATCTAGCCTCCAGTCAAGCCAACTTGCGCCTGGCTGAGCGTTGGCCCAGGCTAGTACGTCCGGCCTTTGGCCTTCATCCAGAACAGGCTCTGCCATCACAAGCCGAGCTTGACCTGTTGTTCCACTGGATGGACGAACATGTACAGCAGATGGTCGCGGTGGGTGAAGTCGGCTTGCCCTATTACAATCGGCTGGAGGCCTCACGCAGCGGAGATGCTTTTGACCTCGCTCCCTACATAGCGCTGCTGGAGCGTTTTATCCAGTTTGCAAGCAAGCATAGCAAACCCATCGTGCTGCATGCCGTTTATGAAGATGCAGACATGGCCTGCGACCTATTGGAACGACACGGCGTTACGCAAGCGCATTTTCACTGGTTCAAGGGCTCTGCCACCACGACCGAACGTATGGCCCGTAATGGCTATTATGTGTCCTTCACACCGGATCTCCTGTACGAAGAAGAAATCCGCAGTTTGGCAAGACAGTATCCGTCTAATCAGGTCATGGCAGAGACAGACGGCCCATGGCCATTCGAGGGCCCTTTTACCGGACAGCAGACACATCCACGGATGACTGCCGAGGTCATTTGCGAGTATAGCAAGCTGACCGGTCAAGATGAAGCTACTGTCCGTCAATTGTTTTATGATAATACGAGCCGCTTCTACTCCCTGTCTAATTCATAAAGGCATATCAGCTATTTACTAAAAGGCTCACAACCATAACTTGTAGTCAAAGCAAAGAACCTCCTTATATACGCGAAACTTTATCATGCGTAATTAAGGAGGTTCTTGTAATTTTACATACACGTGTTGCTCAAATGCGGCTCATCCATTGCAACGTTTTTTGACGTTGCTCCACTTTATTGCTTCAAGAAACCCTTCTGTTCCAAAAATGGCTTCAACTGCAAACGCGCTGGCTCGGTCAATCTCGTCGCCATTTGCTCAGACCAAGGTGTAGAGCGTTGACCGCCCGTACGTTCCTTCAGATATTCAGCTGATGTATGGTCGTATACCTCTACAGCTTTCATCGTCTGATTTTTATCGTAACCGTTCATATGCAACACACCGGACAGTGGAAGACGTGGACGCAAGCCCGTTTCCTGATCCGGTACACCAATGCACATACCGAACACTGGATATACCAGCTCTGGTAACCCTAACAACTCGGATACCTCTGCTATTTTAGTACGAATGCCCCCGATGTAAACGATGCCCAAGCCGAGTGATTCAGCGGCCACCGCTGCATTTTGTGCAGCTAACGCGGCATCAATGGTTGCAACCGTATAATTTTCGACGGACCCTTCGTAGGAAGGCTGGCCTGGCTGATGATGAATCGTCACCTGCTTCAAACGATACAGGTCTGCGCACCACACCAGAAATGTAGGGCATTGCTCAACATAAGCCTGCCCTCCTGCCAACTCGGCCAGTTTTGTTTTTAAGGAAGGCTCGGTAACGGCAATAACGGTATATGCCTGCACATTGCTGGACGAGGATGCCATTTGGCCAGCTGCCACAATAGCTGCGAGCTGCTCGTCGGTAATGGGGTCTGACTTGAATTTTCGCACAGACCGGTGGTTCATCAACAAGGAAATCGTATCATTCATGACGGCTTCACTCCTAATCCATAATATAAGCTCTTTATCTGCTTCAAGCTGTGAGTACACGAGTAGGTTTTTGCATGTTTGCATGGCACTCCTACAAATATTATGAAACTTTCGCCAATGATAAGCAACCTGACGCAATGAAGAGGGATTGCATGAATTAAATAAATGAAATACACAACAAAAAAGCAAGTACGCACAAAGCTAAAATTGTGCGTACTTGCTCTAATTACAAAATGATCTCGCTACAAATATCCAGCAGTATGCGTCTGCCTAATACATCAAAACATTTACAGCTTCACGCGCTGGAGACGCAGCGCATTCAGCACGACCGAAACAGAGCTGAATGCCATGGCCGCTCCCGCCAACCATGGAGCAAGAAAGCCCAAAGCAGCAATCGGAATGCCGATCACGTTATAACCGAGCGCCCAGAACAGATTTTGCCGTATGTTTGTCATGGTCCGCCGGCTCATTTCGATCGCGTCCGGAATGCTATTTAGGTTACCACGCATGAGCGTAATATCGGCAGCCTCCATGGCCACATCCGTACCCGTACCCATTGCCATCCCTATATGAGCTGTAGCCAGCGCCGGCGCATCGTTAATACCGTCCCCGACCATGGCTACGATCTTGCCCTGTTCCTGAAGTCGTTTTACCTCTTCGGCCTTTCCTTCAGGCAACACTTCCGCCAGCACCCGTTCAATTCCCGCCTGGGTGGCAACGGCCCGCGCCGTCCTTTCATTGTCACCCGTAATCATGATGACTTCAATGTTCATCGCCCGCAGACGGACAACAGCTTCTCGTGACGTTTCTTTAATTGTATCCGCGACGGCCACTAATCCGGCATAGGAACCGTCCACAGCGACAAGCATCGCCGTTTTCCCTGAGCCTTCCAGTTCATTCATTTGCTGCTCGGTTGAGTCATCAATCGCGATGCCTTCCCTGCTCATTAACCGGCGTGTGCCCACCAATACCTGCTTGCCTTCCACAGAGGCCTTCACACCATAACCCGGAATATTTTCAAAATCCGTCGGGCTCACTAGCTCAATACCTCGATCAGCAATCCCTTTTACAATAGCTTCTGCCAGCGGATGCTCCGAGCTTTTTTCTGCCGCACCGAGCAATCGCAGCAAATCCGTTTCAGCCAGGTTGCTTGCGCCAACCATAACATCCGTTAGCTCTGGCTTGCCGTTCGTAACCGTACCTGTCTTATCCAAAATCACTGCGTTGACGGAACGGGTCATTTCCAAATGCTCGCCGCCCTTGAACAAAATACCGTACTCAGCGGCACGTCCCGATCCTGCCATAATGGACGTTGGGGTAGCCAATCCGAGCGCACAAGGACAAGCAATGACGAGAACTGCAATCATTTTCTCCAATGATCCTGCAAAATCAGACGGTGTCACAAGGAAAAACCAGACGAGAAACGTCATCACGGCAATAGCAACTACGATGGGAACAAAGATACCCGAGATTTGATCCGCAATCCGCTGAATCGGGGCCTTGGAGTTTTGCGCATCTTCCACGACCTTAATAATACGGGCCAACGCCGTATCACCACCCACACGCTCAGCCTGGATACGAAGTACTCCGTTTTTATTGAGCGTGGCTCCTGTGACTGGGGAACCCTCTCCTTTTTCAACCGGAAGACTCTCGCCACTTAACATGGATTCATCCACTGCCGAACGCCCATCCACGACTACACCATCGACGGGAATTTTCTCTCCTGGACGCACAATAAAGATATCCTTCACACGCACTTGTTCAATCGGTATATCTAGCTCTTGTCCATCACGTACCACACGTGCCGTTGTCGCCTGTAGGTTCATCAAGCTCTTGATCGCCTCAGACGAACGTCCTTTGGCTACCGCTTCGAACCATTTACCGACCAGAATAAGCGTAATGAGTACCGCGCTTGTCTCGTAATACAGCTCTGGCATGGTCATGACAGGCATTCCCGCCATTCCCTGCATGACATCAGACGGACGCAGGGTAAGGTACAAGCTGTAAAAATAAGCCGCAGACGTACCCAGTGCAACTAACACATCCATATTTGAACTGCCGTTGCGAAGCGCTTTATACGCACCCACATAAAACTGCCATCCAATGATGAACTGAATGGGTGTTGTCAGTACAAGTTGAAACCATGGATTCAAGAACAGTTCCGGTACATAAATCCATGAGGTAAAGGAAAAATGAGCCACCATCGCCCACAATAACGGAAGCGACAGCACTGCCGATATTATCCACTTCCATTTTTTACGTTGGATATCCTTACTGCGAACATCCGCAATATTGTCCTCAGCACTCTGTGGGATCGCTCCGTAGCCCAGCTGTTCAATCTTGCTTACCAGATCACTAACCGTAGTACTCCCAGCAGAATATTCCACATGAGCTGTTTCCATCGCCAAATTAACCGTAGCACCTGTTACGCCTGGTATTCGGTTTAATCCTTTTTCAATTCGAGCTGCACAGGCTGCGCAAGTCATGCCCGTCACATTCAAATTGGCTTCTTCACTCACAGTTCCAAAACCAAGAGAAGCAATTTTATCGCGGAATTCAGGGATTTCCACCTGCTTGGGGTCATAGGATATAGACGCCTGCTCCAATGCCAAATTCACATTAGCCTGCGCCACTCCGTCTATTCGGTTTAAACCTTTTTCAATACGGCTTGCGCAGGCTGCGCAGGACATCCCCGTAATTTGAAGCGTTGTATGCTTATCACCGTCGGTCGCACGGTTTTCCATGGTAGTCCTCCTTCTACATACCCCAGTGGGGTATATTGTGTTCAAAAAGAAAAAGCTCCTTACAAGGAAGCTTCTTCTTCGAACAAACCTGTTCACGCATCATACAGCATCTTAATCTTAAACAACATCATAGCCTTGGTCTTCAATGGCTGTTTTCAGCGCTTCAACACTCAGCTTGGATTCGTCATATTCTACACTTACTTGTTTCGTTTCGAGGCTGACCTTGCCGGTAGCGCCTACTTTTTCCAAAGCTCCTTCTACGGCTTTCACGCAATGATTGCAGCTCATGCCTTCTACGTTCAATGTAACTTGTGCCATTTTCGTTTCCTCCTCAAGGGTACGTCCATACCCATAATGTGTATATCTGCTACTTTTAACGGATTAGCTTCTTAACCGTAATTAATAGCTCATCAATCACTTCTTGCTCTCCTGCCTGCATGCGCTCAATGACACAGCTTTTCATATGCCCTTCCAGCAGTAGCTTGCCGACACCATTCAGGGCCGACTGAACAGCCGCAATCTGGTTCAACACATCGTCACAGTAAGTGTCCTTCTCAATCAAGCCCTTAATCCCGCGTACCTGCCCTTCAATACGGTTTAACCGGGATACAAGGCTGTTCTTGAATTCCGCCGAATGATGACTTTTTCTAACTGTCTTCTCCCCATCTGTTCCACAATGAGTCCCGTGGACTTCAGTGTGGGAAACAGGTTGCTCCTCAGCCATACATCAGCCTCCTGTGTGGTGTAATGCACTCATGCATTTAATATATCCCCATCATAATATACCCCCATGGGGTATGTCAACATTCCTGAAAAATGTCACCATTTTGCCTTGTTTCACACTTTTGAGCGTGCTTCCTTGGCAAGTACAACAAAGCTTAACAGCGCACCAAGCTCAGCTATAGCAATAACAACCGCCATCGGTACGGGGGTTGTTCCACTACCCAAGCCTACCAACGGTGAAGCGATGGAGCCCAGCAATAGAGGCAGCAAGCCAAGCATGGCGGACGCACTGCCTGCCGAACGTTGCTGACTCTGCATGGCCAGTGAAGTCGTCGTTGTACTCACAATACCTACGCAGGATACGACAAAAAACATCGGAATTAATACAGCTAACAATTGGCCTCCGGTAAAAGCTACGGTAAGCAAGCTGATCCCGGCTACAGCCGCAATTATCAGACCTGACAAGAGCAACTGTCGTTCGCTAAATCGACCCACGAGTCTACCCGTCAACTGGGAAAACAGTACAATCCCCAAACCATTCACCGCAAAAATGATGCTGTACGTCTGGGGAGAAACCCCGAAAATATCCTGAAGCACGAAAGGCGAGCCAGCGATGTACGCGAACATAGCCCCTGTAATCAGTGCCTGCGAGAGGGCATAACCCATAAAGCGCCGATCTGCAAATAGATGACCGAGTGTTCCCAGCGTCTGCTTCAAGCCACCGGATGAACGACGGTTCGTTGGCAACGTTTCTGGAAGACCCAATACAACGGCAATTAGCATGGCCACACCAACTACACACAGCACCATGAAAACACCGCGCCAGGAAACAAAATTCAAAATGACACCGCCCAGCACAGGTGCAGCAATGGGAGCCACACCATTCACCAGCATGAGCAGTGAGAAAAAGCGTGTCAATTCTTTGCCCGAGTACAGATCACGGGCCACTGCTCTGGAAATCACGATCCCCGCCGATCCCGTAAGCCCTTGAATAAAGCGAAGCGCAATGAGCACAGCGATATTTGGAGCAAACACACATAACAGCGATGCCGCGGCGTACAGAATAAGCGAAATCACCAGCGGTCCTCTGCGACCCCTCACATCGCTAAGCGGACCAGCAACGATCTGACCAACGGCCAGTCCCAACAGACAGGCTGTCAAACTAAGCTGCGCTAGCGAAGTAGTCGTATGCAAATTGTCGGCTAATGTAGGCAGTGACGGCAAATACATATCTATGGACAATGGTCCGAAGGCACTTAATGCACCCAGAACAAAGGCAATCCATAATATTCGTGATTTGGTCATATCTGCGGCAACCATTACCGTATTGGATAACCGATTCATGATAATAATCATCCTTTTCACTAAAATATAAATAATGACTTCAATATATTATGATATCATTCATTTCGTCTGGCTTCGAATAATTACACGCTAATCCGCGATTTTTTTTCAAAATTGCTATAAATCAGGCAGGAATTTACCAATTTCAGGTCGAATTACACGGTAACCAAAACAAAAAAATTGTAGAATCTGGAGAATGATAATGGTCTATGATGGAGTGCTGCTGGGTCTCATTGTAGGCCTGTTTAGAGGAGGCTGGCGGCAAGGTCTGATCCGTTTCAGTCATATTCGCCTTATAGCCGGTTGGATGTTCCCCCTGCTGCTGGTGGTTCAATTCATTATTTTTTATGCTCAGGAAAAGTGGGCTTGGCTGGCAGCCATTAATGGGTATCTATTTATGGGAGTCTACGTGGTCGGATTGATATTTCTCTGGTTGAACAGACATCATAAGGGATTCAAGCTTATTTTAATCGGCGTGTTGATGAATTTTATCGTTATGGCAGTGAATGGCGGCAGGATGCCGGTCTCGCTGAGCGCTTCTGAAGTACTGGGTCCCTATTATACAGATATGCTTAAATCCGGCAGTGTCATCTCGAAACATTACATGATGGATGCGAGCACACGTTTATCATTGCTTGGTGACATCATTCCCCTTTCCAAG
This sequence comes from Paenibacillus sp. JJ1683, assembly GCF_053006485.1. Lineage (NCBI taxonomy): Bacteria > Bacillati > Bacillota > Bacilli > Caryophanales > Paenibacillaceae > Paenibacillus > Paenibacillus sp. JJ1683. The sequence continues at coordinate 501,114 of NZ_CM129820.1, read as the reverse complement.
CCCTATCCCCGCACGCAGGTGATTAGTATTGGAGATGTCGTCATGAACTTCGGGATGTTCCTGTTTATCCAAAATGTGATGGTCGTAAAAAGAAATAAGGATAATCAACAAGAAACCAACCCCCACCATGCCTAGTTCAGAGCTTATTCCAAGGAAGGGAGGGAACCGTATGAAAAACTTGAAATACTCCCGTGTGATTATCAATGCTATTATCGTTGCTTCTGTCGTAATCGCTTTGACTTCCGGTTACAAAATTGGAGGCTAGTCACCGATAAAGAAAAAAAGGAAGCACAGGCTCAACAAAACAGGCTGGATTCCGGCCTGTTTTTTCATGTGAAATTTTCGATTACAAAATTGTAAATTATCCCATTCACCCCTGGTAGCTTTGACATCAAGATACGACAAGGCAGGAGAAAAAATGATGAGTATATTAAAAAAGCTGCAAGAACGGGTTACCACGACGGGAATATACGTATTTTTCATGTGTATGGTAGGCCTGATCGTTCTCTTGTATACGAACCATTGGTCCTTTTTGCACTATTCGACGACAGAGTGGGTCACGATCTATTCCCTGTTGGGAGCAGTTCTGATTCTGGAGCATTTTACATTCCAGTTGCCACCAGCCAGTAACAAGCAGTCCATGGATTCCTCCGTGTACCTCGCTTGTATTTTTGTGCATGGCACTGAAATTGCCATTTTGATTTTGCTGTTCAATGTGATCATTGCTGCGTTTCGGCATACAGAACTGTCCTGGTGGAAACATGCCGTCAATTTTTCCATTTACGCACTTTCCATTTTCCTGTCGTCAACCGTATTCGAACTAAGCGGCGGAACGCAGGGAGCCTTGAACGAGGACCATTTTGCTTCCTACCTGCTCGCATTGATCTGCTACTTTACGGTAAACACAATCACCTTGGGCATCTACTTCTATATCGCATATAAAGGGTCGTTCAATGAGCTCAAACAGGCTTTTTTGGCAGAATCCCTGCTTGTATACTTATGTACACTCATCCTGTCTTTGGTCTTGACCACGCTGATTTATTACAACGGCATTTTAGGACTTTTGCTGTTCTTGGGGCTAAGCATGCTCTTATCCCACGCGTTCAAGCAAATGTTCACGATGTATCGTGAGATTGAAGAAAAAGCCAACACGGATCGCAGAACAGGGCTGTACAATCACAGCTACTTTGAAAATACACTTGAAGCTGAACTAAATACATCCAGATCGCAGAATACTCCCCTAAGTCTGGCGCTGATTGATATTGATGATTTCAAAAAATACAATGATCACTTCGGTCATCTCAAGGGCGATCAGCTACTGGGGTTTCTCGGTGAGTTTCTCAAAAAGGAAACGTTCGGTACTCATATTACCGTATCCCGCTATGGTGGAGAAGAATTCACTTTGCTTATGCCCGATCATACTGCTGAACAAGCTTATGAAAAGGTCAATGCTATCCGAAAAAAACTGAATGATTCCCGTTACGAGGGAGTTGAAATTTTCCCACACGGGTGTCTGTCCTTCTCCGCAGGCATTGCACAAAGCCGCATTGACATCTACGACAAATCACAGCTGGTCGATCTAGCGGATAAAGCACTGTACTATGCCAAGAAACAGGGCAAAAATATCGTTCATACACACGGCAGTCTAAATGAAGTGGAACGCGAGGTCGATCTCGGACAGGATATTCGTGATCTGGAGCAGCAGCTTAATCTATTCTTGTACAAGGATATTAACACCTTCAAGCATTCCAAACGGGTATTCAGATATGCAGCGGACATGAGCGATGTGCTTCAGCTCGGTCCGAAGGATAAGCGACGTTTTTTACTGGGAGCCCTCATTCACGACATTGGCAAACTGGAAATACCCTGGAATATTCTTAATAAAAAAGAGAAGCTGTCTAGCGAGGAATGGCGGATGGTACAAGCTCATGTCATGTGGGGCAAACGTATTGTCGAAGCCAATGAACGATTCATAGATTTAGTTCCTTTTGTGGAGCTGCATCATGAACGTTATGACGGGGGAGGCTATCCGTTTGGCTTTAAGGGCGAGCAAATCCCAAGGCTGTGTCGGATGCTGACGATCATCGACTCTTTTGACGCGATGACAACAGAACGTCCCTATCAACCGACCAAAACATTCGAGGAGGCCATCGAAGAATTGCGTACTTGTTCGGGGAGCCAATTCGATCCCGATCTAACGGCTATTTTTATCCAATATATTCAACATAAGCAACCTGCTTTCACGCAGTCTATAGAAGCAGGCATCTAATGTCTCATACACTATTCCACTTTATCCCTACTGTGAAAGAAATCCAGGCGATTTCTTTCACAGTAGGGACTTTTCATAAGAGTGGCATTTTGCATCATGCTTATTATTTCAAATTTCATATAAATGTCATAATTCGCTCCATCTATTCACGCTATATGCACTATGATTAAGATAGGAATTGGTTTGTCCGTATAAAATGCTACAAATGAGGATATCCTCGCTTCAAGTAATCGAGAGAAGGTGACTTCACAGGCATGTTGTACCTGTCCAGACCAGCCCGTGTGGCTTGTCTTTTATTGCTGTGTCTCCCTCTTCTGTTCCTGTTTCCTCACTCATCGTGGGCTCATGCATTTGTCGTTGAATCCAGCCCGACCGAAAATCAGGTTTTGGACAAGTCCCCTTCTCAGGTGACTATCACTTTCAACGAAGATTTGCAGTCTGCCTTCATGTCCATCAAAGTGACTGATGAAACAGGCAAGCGGGTCGACACAGGAAAAGCCCAGCTCAATCCAGAGCACCAATCCACCATGGAAATCCAATTGATTCCAGGAATGAAGAATGGAATTTACACCATCACTTGGAGAGCTTTGTCCGCAGATGGACACCCAGTCAATGGAGTGATTCCATTTCAAGTAGGTAGCGGTTCCAATGCGTATACCGATCAAGCTACCCCTTCTGAAAGCTCTGGGACATCACGAATCGACTTAATTGCTGTCCGTTGGCTCCTTTACATAGGGTTATCGCTGCTGTTTGGAGCGATTTGTTTCCGACTGTTCCTCTTCCCGAGCATAAACCGAGCCAAGAACCGCAGTGAACAGCAGATGCTTAGTCAGCGACCCTCTGACACATTACCCCGTTGGACTAAGCTGCTCTGGAGCGGCTACGGCATAACGTCTGCTGTCATTTTAATTAGCCTACCGCTTCAGGCGTCTTGGGATGCCGGAGTTTCCATCGGGGAGGGCTTCTCACTCCCTATTCTGGGAGAAGCTCTTCAATTTACGGGAGCAGGGCAAATCTGGTTTATCCAGATGATTCTCGTGCTGCTACTGAGCGTAACGCTAATTTATGCGATCGATCCCAGCATTTCTGATCGCCAGCGCCGAGTGTGGGGCTACAGCTCCGTTTTACTCACGCTGAGCCTCATGCTGTCCAAGGCCTTTGTCGGGCATCCGGCAGCAGCCACCCATCCGGCTCCAGCCATTGTGGCAGATTTCGTCCATCTTGCAGCGTCAGCTTTTTGGATCGGATCACTTGCCGTCATGGTGGTGTGCCTGCCTGTTGCCGGATTGGAGCTGCCTGTATCCGAGCAGGCAACTCTGCGACAAACGGCCCTGCGCCGCTTCGCTGGCTGGGGCATGGCTATGGTGGCGGCGCTACTCGCCACTGGTATCTATGGAGCGGTGCTGTACATTCCGGCTCCCTCCATGCTGCTGAACACATCCTATGGACTCGTTCTGCTTGGTAAAGCAGCGCTACTGCTAGTGATGCTGGTCTTCGCAGCCAGCCAGTTTCGCAGCGCTCGGCAAGCGGCGGCGAGCAAGCGAGCCGTCGGAGGATTGCGTACCGAGCTGTCCGTCGGTCTGCTCGTGATGCTACTGGCAGCGGTGCTCACTCACCTGTCACCTGGCCAGGCACCTGCTGTACCGTTTGAGGAGACTCGCACTACTGGCGAATACAGCGTTACACTGGCAGTCAGCCCTAATGCTGTGGGCAGCAATGAATTTAAGGTAGCCATTCAGGATAGCAAAGGGGCTGCCGTTTCAGGAATCCAGCAGGTCACATTAACGCTTATCCCAGCTAATCCTGACCAAGATCAACAGGAATTTGTTCTGCCCGTGAAGCAGCAGCAGCCTTTCCGCAGTCAGGAATTGATAACCTCCGAAGGAACATGGGCGGTAAAAGTACATGCTCTGACAGCATCACTCGATGCGGTTGATGCTGAATTCACTCTGCAAGTAGACGGTAAAAAATAATTATTTTATTCTTAAAAGGAGCGAAATAAATATGAATACAACGATTCAAACAGCAAAATCCAGGTTTTCCAGGTTAGCAACTTCCATGGGTCTAATTGCGGCTGGTGCCTTGCTTTTTGCAGGTATGGCCAGTGCGCATGTGACGGTCAAGCCTTCCGTTTCACAACCTAATGCGTGGGAAACGTACACGTTGAAAGTGCCTGTGGAAAAAAACATTCCAACCACTAAAGTGGCCTTGAAAATTCCCAAAGAGGTCGTTTTCAAACAATACGAGCCTGTACCGGAATGGAAGGTAGCCACCCAAAAAGACAGCTCTGGCAAAATAACTACCGTCACCTGGACGTCCGAAAAAGACGGAATCCAAGCGGGTCAGTACCAACGCTTCAGCTTTGTAGCACAAAATGCAGATCAGAATACTGCAGCAGCCTGGGACGCCTTCCAATATTACAGTGACGGAAGTATTGTGGAATGGACAGGCGATGAAGGAAGTAACAATCCTCATTCTATTACTACAATCACGGCGGATGCCACACCGGAAACTCCTGCTCCTGCCGCAGACAGCGGACATGATTCGGCAGGCACCGCAGAGGGTCATGCAAGCACAGATACGGCTAAAGATAGCGGCAGCACCGCACCTACCTCGGACAATGCTGCTGAGGCTGCCCCTGCTGCTTCTGCTCCAGCCAGCTCTGCTGCACAAACCACAGCACTTGTCCTCTCGATCGTAGCAGTCGTGCTTGGTGCAGCAGCAGTAGGCATTACACTCAAGCGTCGCAAGTAATCTGGGTTACAATAAAATATAAAACTGTTTTAAAAAGAAAAAGCTGACACCGTTTTAAAAGGTGTCAGCTTTTTTATATGAGAAATAACAATGTTTTCTTATACTATTCAGCTTAAATACATACTCAGATTTATCTCATCCTATCATTTCACATTCACCTATCTATCATTTTTTTGGTAAAATGGTAGAAACCTCACGATTCTAACATGATAGCATTGCAATCTATTGAGCATAGGAGATCATAGGATGAAAATCGTAAATAAGGCTTTGTTATCTAGCGTTATCCTTCTGAGTACCGCAGCGGGCATCTATAGCCCCATGGCACAAGCGGAGGCGAGTAAGATCAGCATCATGCTGGACGGATATCCATTGACGTTCCCTGTACAGCCTGCCATGATGGACGGCACGACGATGGTTCCCTTTCGCGCTATTTCTGAGGCTCTGGGCATTACAGTGAAATGGGATCAAGCCAGCCAAAGCATCACCGCTACCAAAACGCAAGGCAGTGCAACCAAGCAGGTAGTTCTCAAAATGGGGAGCCGCAATGCCACAGTAGACGGACAAACCGTTCAACTAACAGCCGCACCGCAAACCGTGCGCGGCAGCACGATGATTCCGCTGGGCTTTTTCGGGCAACAGTTTGGAGCCACAGTCAACTGGAATCAGGGAACACGGACAGTCTCTATTACATCGCCACGTGAAGCTATGTATACTGTAGGCTTCTATGCGCTGTCTTCCTTTGACCAAAAATCCAAAATACCGAATTTTAATGCCGTTGCCTTCGGCTGGAGCCGAATTGATACGAACGGACAATTCACAACGACTGGCAAAGAATATAAATGGCCTCAAGCCGCTGGAGCTGTAACGCCTGAGTCTATTCTACAAGAAGCAGATAGCCAGGGGACTTCCCCTTACCTGATGGTTTATTCTGTAGACGGTAATCATGAGCTAACCAAGGTTTTGGAAAATACGCAGCTTCAAGAACAAACCATTTCCCAAATCGTCAGCACTGCCACCGATAAGCAGTTCAAGGGCATTACGTTAGATCTTGAAGGATTAGGCTGGAGCGGCGATAAGGCCAAAGCTCGTTCTGATTACAACGCTTTTATTAAAAAGTTATCGGCCAAAGCGCATCACGCGGGACTCAAGCTCACCGTCGTTCTGCATCCGCTGAATAGCTCTTACACTGGTTATGATTACAAGACGCTGGGTAATCTGGCGGACGATCTGATCATCATGGCCTATGATTACGGACAAAAATCTACGCCTGAGCCACTAGATAAAGTGGACGAAGCCATAAAACTGGCGTTGAAGGAAACCTCGCGGGATAAGCTCATTTTGGGAATTTCAATGGGTAGCGAAAAAGACAGCACCGTTAACGCCAAGATCGGTTTAGCCAAACGTTATGACCTCAAAGGAATCGCTATCTGGCGTCTGGGCATCATCGGAGAAACAGCCTGGGCACAGATGAACGAAGCCATCGAGTTTAAATAAGATTATATTTTATAAAGATATCCCGTTCTTATTCCGCCCGCTAATGATTCTCATGCGTCTGCTATGAAATCATCGGTGGGCTTTTTTCATGTCTATTTTAGCAAAATGCTTGCCTGACTTGGAAGTTGTCGCCACAGGCTCGCAACCCTGTTCTCCGTAGAAGACACCCCAGTCTCTCATAAAATCCAGCAACGGTCTTAACGTATCTCCCAACGGGGTAAGCGAGTACTCCACACGCGGTGGGTTCTCGTTATAAATTTCACGGTGCACAATGCCATCACGCTCCAATTCGCGCAACTGCAAGGTTAGCATCCGCTGTGTAATATTAGGGAGGGTCCGTCGAATTTCATTATAGCGCCGTGGTCCTGTGGTCAAATGATACAAGATGACCCCCTTCCATTTGCCGCCTATAATCCCAACAGTTGTCGCGACAGGACACCCAAAATTAACGCTAACTGTATGTTCCATCTCCTGTGCCATGTATTCCCCTTCTTTCTACAGGTTGTAGACTAATAGCCCCAGACCTACAAGGTACAAATATGTGCGTACTTGTTCCCGCAAAAAACTTTCTATATGATGACTATATATTCGATATCAACTCTCATTATAGTAGCAGAAAACCAATGGAGCACCAACTAAACCCAAATCTAAAGGAGTACATTTCATGTCCAATACATCAGCTAAAAAACAGGAAATTCTGGATGCCTTTCTATTCAGACATGCCACGAAAGAATTCGACCCTAATCGCATCATACCGGAGGAGGATTTTCAATTCATTCTCGAAACTGGACGACTTTCCCCAAGCTCCGTAGGATTTGAACCTTGGCAGTTTGTAGTCGTACAAAATCAGGCATTGAGAGAAAAACTGGCTGCGGTCTCCAGTGGTGGTCAAAAGCAGATCCCAGCGGCCAGCCATGTCGTTTTGATTTTGGCACGTAAGGATGTCCGTTATGATTCACCTTACGTGGAGTACATGTATAAAGAGGTGAAGGGTATGTCTGACGAAGACTTTGCCTCCCTACCAGGCCGCTATAAGATTTTCCAAGGTGAAAACCAACGCCTGCTGGAAAACGAACGCACGTTATTCGACTGGGCCTCCAAGCAAACTTATATTGCCTTAGGTAATATGATGACAGCGGCAGCTCAGATCGGCATTGATTCCTGCCCGATTGAAGGCTTTAACTATGATCAGGTGCATGCCATTTTGGAGGAAGAAGGCCTGCTGGAGGACGGGCTGCTGGATATTTCAGTCATCGCTGCCTTCGGTTATCGTGCTCATGAACCCAAGCGGGAAAAATCCAGACAACCACTGGAGAAGGTCACACGCTGGGTTCTGTAGCCTGCGACTCATACCCTTCCAAACCTTGGACATTAAAGCATCTAAAAAGCGGGCTTACGGCGCTTCATCTGAATGATGAACACACCGTAGCCCGCTTTTTTAGATCACTTCAATCTCTATTAAAATTCCTTTGGAAGCCAGGTTATCCAGGCACTCCTTCATATATTCGTCATCATGCTCCACATATGCGTCCGCGCCTGCCAGTTCCTCGCCTAGCTCCGCTTCCCAAGGTTCACACTGCTTACCACGATACAATGGCTGTTCCCATAGTGGATCAACATTGTATCCTCTGCTTTTCATTTCGTCCATAATGAGCTTATGATAGCGTACCAGCAGCATGGGGTGATAGTCGAACACATAATTCACTGTGGCGTGTGGCTTTCCCCACCCGTTCCCCCGCAGGGCACAACACTCACGATGTTGTCCCAACAGTTGGGGACGGGGCAGCTTGCCAATCAATTGTTCATGCCAAAGCCTCATGCTTCCACAACCTTATCTGTAGCTTTTTCTGTATTATTGGATTAGCATACGGATACCTGTCAGTACAATACCGATCAGGAAGCCTGTTACTGCGCCGTTAATACGTATCCACTGCAAATCCTGTCCCAGTTTGTCCTCCATCAGTGCAATCAGGGATTTGTTATCCATTTTGTCTACATTTTCGCGCACCAGGTTACCAATCCGGCTATGATTGGCTTCCACGAGACTAGTAATCCCTTCCACGATTCGTGCATTAATTTTGTCCAGCAATTCGGTATTCCCTCTTAAATCAGCCAGCATCCGATCCAGTAACGGTAAAATGTAGGTCGGCACATAGTCTTCGTCTTCCATATAGTTCAATAAGCGGGTACGAAGCTCTTCCATTCTACCGAGCACGGACGCTTCGCCTTCCCAAGCTTCAATAAGGCTATCCTTCCAGCCGTTCAGCCCTTCCTGAACCGTCTCCTTCGTTGCCAATCGGGTCACCTGTGTTCTCAGACCGTCGATCACTGCCAGACGGCGCGGAAGCTCTTCCCTTTGCAGCTCTGCTACCTGATCCAGCAGGAAATGACGAATCATTTCACCCATGCGCTCTTCGTTCAGATAGCCGAGGAAGGCGTTCAAGGCAAATTGCATCAGCCCGCTCACCTGCAAACCACTGACAGCCTGCATCCCTAAGGTGCCAAGTGTATAGCCTGTTTCCGGTCGCAAAAGCCAGGATTCCGCCTGCTCCAGCGTGTAATCCAGTGCGCGAATATCATAGCCCTTCTCACTGGATTGGCGGGCAAGCGCCTCCAGTAGTGGTCCGGCATCGATGTCCGTCACCTGTCGCTTGATCTCAGCCACGATAATCGGAGCCAATTCCGCGAGCGGGAGCGACTGGACGAGTCGCTTGGCGAGCACATCTATCGATGCTGCCGCTTCTGGTGTACGCAATCCTTTTTCCACACCGCCCAGCATCAGCTCCGCCAAACGAATGTCCGCGATTTTAGAAGCAATGCTGTCTTTGTTCAGCAAGTTATTTTCCACCGTATTCACCAATGCATTCGTGAGCTTGTCCCTATTTTTGGGGAGAAGCGCCGTATGTGGTATCGGGATGCCTAGCGGATGACGGAACAATGCTGTGACAGCGAACCAGTCTGCCAGTCCCCCTACAAGTCCTGCCTCAAAGGCTCCGGCTAACAATCGAGCCCAGCCATATTGCTGGAAGGGCACGGTAGCTGCAAAGCCTGCCCCTAGAATAACGAGCGACCAAGCCGCTGCGGTTTTCGTATTTTTGGGTTTTTCCATTCTGTAATCCTCCAAACTGACTATCGATAAGTTAAGCAACTATACATGTATTACCCATCATATCATTGCCTGTGTAATTTCCAAAGTTGAGAGCACTTATAATTCAACACATAAGAACATTTTTTGCGTAATTTTTTATGCATATATCTCTCTTTTTTACATTCATGTTCGTGAACCAAATCACAACACTGGGTCCAAAATCTCATTTTCAATAATAAGCCTTACGAACCATTTTATCAGAACCAAGTCCTAAATTTCTTAAACCGAAAGGAGAAGTGAATGGAAAAGTTGAATGGGCATGTAAGATATTTTTTTCAACACTATCCTATATTTGACCCCAGAAAGGATTTGAATCCATGATGACCTCAGAATTCTTTCAACAATATTCGACCTTTTATACGGATAACCAGGTTGAATATCCATAAGAAGCGGGGCTTCTATAAAACTCACACACATAATTTGATATATAGACATATTTAATGTGATAAAATAAACTTTTATTAAATAGTAAATCATGTTTAATCAGCCATTATATATTGGTAAATCAAACCAAGATAAGCTAGATAAAATTGCTTTTTTGTAAAGGAATTGAATATGACAACAGACCAAAAAAACACCGAGGGCCTCTGGAACGGCGAACCTGTCGTAATTGTGCGCACTCCCTCCGCTTTTGCCAAGCAATCCCTTTTATATATTCAGGAATTAGGCTATTTCCAAAAAACCTCTTATTTTACAATAGAAAGGAAAGAACTCACCTCTTTTTTGCTTGTTTTTACGCTGTCTGGTAAGGGAGAATTACTGTACCGGGACAAGAAGTATATTTTAAAGCCTCATGATTTGTTTTTTATTAATTGCGATGAATATTTACAATATAGCACCTCCGGTGATGAAGCCTGGGAGTTTATCAGCTTATACCTGTACGGCAACCTGATCGAACATTTTTACGAACAATTTGCCAAGCATAATAAACCGGTAATATCCCTGCACAATCCATATGTTATATTGGACAAGCTGCATGCTCTAATCTGCGGGCAGTCTGATCGAAGCCTTTCCGGCGAGCTGCTAACGTCCAGACTCATTGGTGAAATACTGACGTATATTTTGCAGCATCCTTATGATCATCGGTATGTAAATGCTGGAACACTCAGCGAAGTACGTCAGGTGCAGCAGTATTTGGACCAGTCCTACTGTGAGCGAATTACGCTGGACTCGCTGGCAGACATGTTCAACCTAAACAAATTTAATCTTGCTAAAAATTTCAAAAAACAGATTGGATTTTCTCCAATTGATTATCTCATTAATGTCCGGATCACAGCCGCTCAGGGATGGCTTAAAACCAGTGACATATCCATTGTGGATATCGCAAGGTACGTTGGGATTCCCAATACGAGCCATTTTATCAACCTATTCAAGGAACATGTAGGGGAAACACCTCATTCCTTCCGTAAAAAATGGGGAAACCGCTCCAAACTGTAAATAGGAGGTCTCCTGTACTCCGTTTGATAGACGATAGACGCACAAGCTATTCAAGCTAATGGCAAAGCTGTCGAAAGACAGTGACGCAAAACTATAGGGCCTTCCTACTCGGATGGCAGCCAGTTACCAGGTGAACGAGCTTTTTATTATGCCTTTTTACATAGCTCCATCACAAAATTGCTATACCTCTCTCGAAGAAAAAACCTTGATCACTATGATCAAGGTTTTTTTCTGTTGGGGTAGTCATGTCAACCTAGCATGCTGAATATACTAATTTCGAACTAGGAGGAGGGAAGGAAAACAATATAACACAACATACCCGCCGAAGCTTGCCATATTACGATGAATAGGAGAATCACTTGGAGCATGGGAACCAAAATAAATGTCATGATTATTGCCTTATTGCTCATTGTCCAAAGCTTTTTCAGCACCACACTGGCTTACGCAGATCCTCCTGCCCCTGAACTGCCGCACAGTGCTGTATCCGATCCTACAACCGTTACGGATGCTGTATATGCGGTCCCAAACCCTGAACCCCCTAAGGAGGTTCCGCCAAACACTGTCCCTTCCGTGCAAGGAGCAGCTCATTCAAAGTCTCAAAAGGAAGCAGCTCCCCAGAGTATACTAACGAAGTTGAGTCTAACGGACGAAGCCGGACGTGTCATTGATGCGGTATATAATCCAGGTAGTACGTTCGACATTGGATCAGCCATCCAACTTGGCTATGAATGGGAGCTTCCTGACGATACTTATAAAGCAGGGGATACCTTCACCTTTCACTTACCAGAACAGTTTGTCATCTACACTGATATCTCATCTCCGCTAGTGACTACAGACGGGACCGTAGGGTTCTTTACAGTAGATCGTCAGGGTAAGGTCATCATGACCTTTAACCAATATGTAGAGAACCATTCCCATGTCAGCGGCAAACTGCAAATTAAAACCGAATTCACAAAAGAAACGGTGAAAGGCAGCACAGAAGTCATCATTGCGATTCCAATTAAAGGCGGGGTTCAAACGGTCATCGTAAATGTGAAACCCCAGTCAGGGCCAACTTTAAGCAAGCAAGGAAAAATAAATGGCACCCACCAGATCGACTGGGCCATTGATGTGAACAAACAGCTAAACACCGTTAAACACGCCCTCATTACCGATCCAACTCCTTCAGGACTGGAACTCGTGAGAGGCTCTATCCGACTCTATCATCTGCAAGTCAATATCGATGGCACGACCGTTGTCAAAGACCTAGTGAATGCGAGTAAATACGCCATTGAATCGGATCAAGCCGGGACCGGATTTGCAATTCATTTTCAAGATGCTAGCATTAGCACTGCCTATCAGATCCAATACTCCACCCGCATTACTGGCAACGAAACTCGCTTTTCCAACACAGCGACGCTTTCAGGAGATGCGATAGATAACGTTGCTGCCACCGCTACAGTTCAGGTGGAGCGTGGTGAATTTTTGTCCAAAAAAGTTGAAAAGTATGATCATGCCACACAAACACTCTCGTGGGCCATAAGATATAACTTTGGCGAGACAAAAATCCCCGAAGCCAAAGCCCTTTTAATTGATCATTTCAACAAAACTCAAAAATTGCTGCCCGGTTCTTTGAAAGTATTTAAGGGAAATACACTGGAGGAGCTTCCATCGTGGGCGTACACCGTCATCCCGGTTGACTATCCCGACCGTAACGGCTTCAAACTTCAATTCAACTTCGATGTAGATTCAGCCTATACCATCCGATATCAGACCCAGGCTAGAGGCCGCGTCTATGAAGATGAAAAAATTACAAACATCATCACCACAGATGGAACCCAGAAGATCATATCGACGGAAATCACAAGCGGAGTTATGACTAAAATGTATGACACGCCCAATTACAACACGAAAGTCATACCTTGGGTGATCACCATTAATACAGACTCATACACCATGAAAAATATTGTCATTAAGGATGTGTTCCCTAATGGGGGCCTCGCCTTGTTGCCCGACACCCTGAAAATTCAAAGTGTTGACGGTACAACGGAACTACTCGCGCCCATGGATTATGAGCTAGTTCCACGATCAGCGGACTATAAACAAGGGTTTACACTTATTTTTCATAAAACGATTCAGAAAGCTTATACGATCAAATATTCAACTCTCTACAACAATGATTGGAAAACAGATACGACGAAGCCCGAATTTCGCAACAAATCCTTTATAGATTATCAATATGAAAATGGTGAAACATCATCGCATGAGGTGGAATGCCCGATCTGGCCGGACTTTATGACACAACGGAATGGGGCCAAGCAAGGAAGCTATGATGCGAGCTCCAAACTCATTACCTGGGATATTAAAGCCAACTATAATCGCAAGATCCTGAATCATGCGGAAGTGAGAGATGTCTTATTGCAAGGTCAGAGGTTACTGCCTGGCTCCGTAAAAGTATACGATATGACCTTGCTGGGATGGTGGGATGGCGTACAAAAAGGGGCTGAAATCCCGGCAGATCAATATACAATTATTCCTCCCACTAAACAAAATAGTAATGAATTGCGTATCCAGTTCAAGAAGCCGATACAGACTCCGTACTGGATTACCTTTCAAACTTCATTGGAAGGAGAATTGATTGAAAAGGAAATTCATAATCGCGCTCTTCTACTGGATGGACAAAAAACCGTCTCCGATTGGGCAGCCCAAGTTACGGTACCTCATGGCGGGGAATATGTGTCTAAGGCCGGCGCACAAAATGGAAATAAGATCGACTGGAGCATTCGTATCAATGAAGGACAATCACATGTGTCCAACGCTAAAATAGTCGATCAGCCTAGCAACAACCAAATCTTAATTGAGGATTCCTTTCATGTATACTCTGCAATCATGGCTGCCAATGGAAATACCACCAAGGGCACCGAATTAATCAAAAACCGAGATTACTGGCTTCACATCAAGACAGACACTCAGGGTCAGCAAACTTTTGAGCTTACTTTTGCCAAGGATATTTCCACTGCTTTTATTCTTGAATATCAATCGTTCATTCATGCTGAGGATAAAGCTAAGGTGAGCAACAAGGTTGCTTTTGCAGGAGATCGTTTGACGACAGAACTGCGGGAAACCAGTCAGGAAATCATCGTACGAACGTCTTCCGGCTCCGGTTCTGGTGGGGGCGTAACCGAAACCCTTGAGCTGACCAAGGTAGATCAGGATGCTCCCGACAGAGTACTGCCTGGCGCCCGGTTTGCGCTCTATGATAAGGGACAAAAAAGAGCACCGCTTATACAAACGACCAATGTGGAAGGCAAAATCATCTTTTCCTCCTTACTTCATGACGATTACATTTTGGAAGAATTGGCAGCACCGGAGGGGTATGAAATAACGGAGGGTAAGCTTGAGATCAAAATAGACGCAGCACCCCAACAAGGCTCTGGCATAAAGAGGGTTGTGATCACCAATCGTAAAGAAAAGAAAAACGAACCCGAAACACCTGTAGACCCGGGCACACCTCCCCACCCAGAGCCGTCTCCCCCAGCGGGAGGCTCCGGGAAAAAACATGATAAAGATCCCGAGGTGCCCGTGACACCATCTATAACCGTTCCTCCGTCACTGCCAAGGCCTCCGGAGGACATAGTCCCTCCACAGGAGGAACCCGCACCTACACCGCCGCCAGTAGCCCGGGAGGAACCCAAAGCACTGCCTGAACCGCCAGCCGTCATGCCTCATCAAGATCCGTCTCCTCCAGTGGAGCCGAACGACGAGCCCAAACCTAAAATCCGTCTCCATGATCCGGAGAAAGAGCCGGAGGAGCCACCTGCAGTGCATCAGTTGCCCCAAACAGGTGAAAGTAGCCCCGTTCCGTTTTATTTGGCAGGCATTGCCATGATTATAAGCGGCGTATTTTTAAAATTTAGACGGACAAACCAAAAATAAATGCAATCTACCTGCCCTGATCTTCCGTCTCATTCCCGAGTGGAATGAGACGGAAATGGGGCATTTTTTTCAAAGTATGTATCATCCGTACATTGCTTAGGGGAGATGAGGTTGCTGAATCTGCGTAAACTTTCCTATCTGTTTATTGGGTTGGGCTTACTCTTTATTTTGTTTCCTAAAGCGACCGAATGGAATGAGGATCGAGAACAACACAAGCTGTTACAAGCAGCGGAGTTATCACTAGAAAAAAGCAATTCGGTATTGCCTTCTAGTCTTGCAGACAGCTATGCTCGCTTGTCCACTCGGGTAGCGGAAGCTCCGGTTAGTGAGGCACGGCAACATACCTTTCCATCCCCCGCTCCCAATGTCAGCGTTAATGAACAAACTCCTATAGCCACTATTAGCATAAGTCGTATTGCTTTAAAGCTCCCCGTGTTGGAAGGCGCGACGAGGAAAAATATGAAATATGCGGCAGTACATATGCCGGAAACGGGAAAGCTGGGACAAGTGGGGAATGCTGCTATTGCTGCTCATCGAGCCCGTACTCCTGGACGTTTATTTAATCGTCTTCATGAACTGAAGATTGGAGATAAAATTGTTGTTAACGCTCAAGGTAGCCAGTATATGTATAAAGTTTACAGTATAAAGGTAGTCGATCCAATGGACGTGTCTGTTCTGAAAAGCTTCAAAAACCATAAGCTGCTCACGCTAATTACATGCGACCCTCTCGTGAATCCCACCCATCGTCTCATTGTTCAAGCCAAGTTAAGCACCTAAACCTAGCTAAATCGCCCATTCCTATGGATAAAATAAATCAGGCGGGCTATTCCTGCTCGTTTACAGAAATACACCCGCCATAGTTCACATCATGCTTCAGTTGAATTCTTGGCAATCAGCTTGAAATCATCAAAGTGGAATCCTGGTGCAACAACACAGGTTACCAGCACAGGCTCATCCCCCAGCGGACGTGCCGTTTGCCATACTGTTCCTGGTACGAGTGCTTGTGGATGTTGTCCTGCCTCCACATCTGCACCAACGATAATTACCGTTTCTTCGCCAGGTTCTTCTCCGCTTCCACCCAATTTTAGCTCTATAGGACTTCCGCTATGGTATAGCCACAGCTCATCAGAATGGACCACATGCCACTCGGAGAACTCACCCGGATGCAGCAAGAAATACGTAGACGAAGCTGCAAAGCGCGGACCGGAATACACATCCGGCAGTACAGGCTTCGGAATTTGAAAATTGGCCTTCCACATCTCTTTGTACCAGCCGCCTTCTGGATGGGGCTCCATGCCCAATGCCGTGACTAGCGGTGAAATAGCTTTCGTCATTGTCTATCCTTCCTTTACCCTAAATTCCTTCTCCCCTACTGTAAAACATAGCGCTGCTTTTGTCACGTTTCTCCCTCTGCATGTCGAAGATCAATAAACTATGTCAAATTTAATGACATTAAATTGTGGATACATACTCATTTTCATCATAAAAATAACATTAAACTAGTAAAAATACATTCAAAAACATATTTAACGTAAAGTTTATTGACATAAAATCTTGTTTTTTATTGTAAGCTTATAGTATCATGAGAGAAATTTTGAAATTCTAATAGAGCTTAATCATGTCAGTCGTCTACTAAGCGATGTATTCAAGTCAAAAAAAGGGGTGAGCTCTCTGATCCAATTTCGCAATGTCAACAAGCATTACGGTCACTTTCATGTACTTAAAGACATCAATCTTCAGATTAAGGAGGGCGAGGTCGTTGTCATCATCGGTCCCTCCGGCTCAGGTAAAAGCACCCTGCTTCGCTGCATCAATCGTCTGGAAACGATATCCGATGGGGAGCTAATCGTTAACGATGTCCCTGTGCATGACAAAAAGATTGATATTAACGCCTTCCGTCGCAATATCGGGATGGTATTCCAACATTTCAATCTGTATCCCCACAAAAAGGTGATTGAGAACATTGTACTGGCACCGATGAAGGTACTGGGCATCCCGAAAGAAGAAGCTATTCAAACAGCCCTCACCTATCTGAAGCGTGTCGGAATCGAGGAAAAGGCACAGAGCTACCCCGCCCAATTGTCCGGTGGACAGCAGCAGCGGGTGGCGATCGCCCGTGGACTCGCGATGAATCCGAAAATTATGCTGTTTGACGAGCCTACTTCAGCCCTGGACCCCGAAACCATCGGAGAGGTGCTGGATGTCATGCGCTCGCTTGCCCATCAGGGCATCACGATGGTCATCGTCACTCATGAAATGGGCTTTGCCCGTGAAGTGGCAGACCGCGTGATTTTTATGGACAAAGGACAGATCCTGGAAGACAGCCAACCTGCTGAGTTTTTTCAGAATCCGGGTGAAGAACGGGCTCGCCTGTTCCTGAGCCGTCTGATTCATCATTAAACAGACTATTAATGGAATAAAAATCGAAAGGGGATCATCTTGATGAGAAAAAGATTTCAGTGGAGTACTTTGGTGCTGGTTGCATTATCCTGTCTGCTCGTCTTGGCAGGCTGTGGAGGCAAGCAAGAAGCAGCAACGTCAGGAAATGAGGCAGCAGCTTCCAACGGGCTGGAAGCCATCAAACAGCGTGGCAAGCTGGTCATTGGGGTGAAGTACGATACCAAGTTGTTCGGACTAAAAGACCCGGCTAGCGGTAAGGTCGAGGGCTTTGATATCGACATCGCCAAGGCTGTAGCCAAGCATATTTTTGGTGATGAAACCAAGCTTGAGCTCAAGGAAGTCACGTCCAAAACACGAATCACCTTACTTCAAAATGGGGACATCGACGCTATTATCGCCACGATGACCATTTCGGATGAACGCAAAAAACAGGTCGATTTCAGCGATGTCTACTTTAATGCAGGGCAATCCCTGCTTGTGAAAAAGGGAAGCCCGATCACAGGTCTGGAGTCCCTGACTCCCGATACCAAGGTGCTCGCTGTTAAAGGCTCTACCTCCGCAAAAAATATCCGCGAAAAAGCGCCCAAAGCAACGATTTTAGAGTTCGAAAACTATCAAGATGCCTTCAATGCCCTCAAGGCAGGTAAAGGGCAAGCGTTGACTACCGATAACTCTATTTTGCTTGGCATGCAACAGCAAGATCCGAATTATACCCTAGTAGGCGGGAACTTCACAGAGGAACCTTACGGTATTGCAGTGAAGAAGGGACAAACCGAACTGCTGCAAGCCATTAATGATACGATCAAGGAACTGAAAAGCAATGGTGAATACGATAAGCTGCATGAGCAATGGCTTGGGGTTAAACCCGAATAATGATCTTGTGAAGGAGCCGCGATTGCGTGCTCCTTCCTTTCTTAGCTCTGGATAAGGAGGTATACCCGTAGATGCTTACTTTTGATATCAACGTACTTCTCGATCATGGCGACCGTTTTAGAGAGGGCTTGCTTCATACTGTTCAAGCTAGTGTTATTGCCTTGATCGGAAGCTTTATTCTGGGCGCTATCATTGCCATCTTCCGAATTGCGCCTTTTAAATGGCTAAACTGGATCGGTACTGTCTATGTAGAGGTCATCCGCAATATTCCATTGCTGATTGTCGTACTGTTTTTTTATCTCGGTCTTCCCACTTTGGGCATCCCCTTGGATGGCTTTGTATCTGGAACGCTTGGATTGACTGTGTACACAGCCTCTTTCATTGCAGAAGCTATACGTGCCGGCATTCAATCTGTACCCAAAGGACAATTTGAAGCGGCAAGGTCCTCCGGGCTGAATTACAACCAGACGATGATCAGCATTATTTTACCGCAAGCCATCAAAATTGTACTGCCTGCAATCGGCAACCAATTCATCAATCTGGTCAAAAACTCTTCCGTGCTGGCCATTGTGGCCGGACTGGATCTCATGTATTACTCGGATCTCATTAACTCGGATACCTTCCTGCCCATCACAGTCTATGCGATCACGGCGCTGCTGTATCTTGTATTGACGGTTCCGCTCAGCTTTCTTGTACTCTATATGGAGCGACGCCTGTCCAAAACATCCTAAGGAGGGAAGCCCGTATGGATTTCAGCGGATTGTTTGTATGGCCTAATGTGCGTTTTATACTGGAGGGCTTCCTGCTCACGCTGGAAGTTGCCATTTACTCTATCATATTCAGCTTCGCTCTTGGTATCGTATTCGGCATTCTGCGCTATACCCGCTTACCTGTGCTCTCACAGGTTGCAGCCTTTATCATTGATCTGATTCGCAATCTGCCCTTATTGCTCATTATTTTCTTCATCGGCATGGTTTTGCCATCCATCGGATTTTCAATTTCCCTCAAGTGGGCAGCCATCACAGGACTGTCAATCTTCGAGGGAGCCATGATCGCCGAGATTGTGCGCAGTGGTCTGAATTCGGTCCATAAAGGACAGGTGGAAGCCGCACGTTCCTCCGGTCTAAGCTATTCTCAAACCTTATGGCATATCATTCTGCCCCAAGCGCTTCGTCGCATGGTACCCCCGATTGTCAGCCAGTTCATTTCCCTATTTAAGGATACGTCACTGGCTGTCATTATCAGTTTGCCGGAGCTGACGCATAACATTCAGATCGTCGGTGGACAAAATCAATCCTTTGTCATTCCAGCTCTGCTGTTCGCCGCTTTCCTGTACTTTGCCGTTAATTACAGTATGTCACTGATTGCACGCAGGCTGGAGGTTCGTACACATTAAGGCTTCTGATACTCATCAGGGTTGCCATTAGTTGGAGCGCTCTGTCAGCACAGCTTGTATCTTATCTATCAATCGTTTCACTGCTTCTCCCTGGTAACGGTCAGATCGATAAATCAACTCTAGCTGACCTTGAGGCGCACCACGCAAAATAGGCACCGTGCAAAAATGCGAACGATCCAGTTCGGCCGCAAGGGACTTCGTCTGTAAGGTTACGGCAAGTCCCTCCTGCACCCAGCGCAGGATTGAAGCTATAGAATTAGTTTCCAAGACGATTGCAAAGGGATACCCGCGATCACGAAAGCATTTCTCAATCAGCTTCCTACCGGGATGGCATTCTGGCTGCATCGCCCAGGGTACATGCCTCAATTCGTCCAGCATAATGGAAGAACGGTTGGAAAATGCATGGTTTACCGGGACAATAAGACAGTAGTTCTCTGTGCGAAGAGGAAGCTGGACAAGCCTTTCATCTGTACCCGAGTGTAGGGTGATGCCAACATCCACACGGTTGCCCAGCAACTGTTCTGTTACATCAAAGAATGGGCAGATGTGCAAGCTGATTTTAGGAAATGACCGATGAAAATGGGCAAGCATCTTTTGCAAAGGTTCCTCCAGCTCAGGTAATGCGATACCAATCCGTAAACTTCCGCGTTGCTCGGTACGCAGCTCCTCAATGGATGCCTTTGCTTGCTGTAATCCCTTGAGCGCATGGGCACTGTGTTGTAGCAGCAGTTTACCGGCATCTGTCATTTTAATTTTCTTGCCTGCGCGGTCAAAGAGCGTCATGCCCAGTTCCTCCTCCAGCGCCTTAATTTGTAAGCTAAGTGTGGGTTGAGAGATACCGATCTTTTCCGAAGCCTTCGTAAAATGCAGTTCCTCGCATACGGCTATGAAGTATTGAAGCTGACGTATTTCCGTCTTCCTTCTCTCCCTTCGAAAATCCAAGAATGTTTGCATGAACAGGTCAAAAGAAGCGCGAGATCGGATCATTCCGGTTCGCGCTTCTTCGCAGGTTATTGCGCTTTTTTTAGATTATTGACCTACTTCTGCTTTTTCCGAAGTCAACGTAATATTCGCAAACGCGTCTGCATCGTACTCCTTACCACGGGTAATATCGTAATTGGCTACCCGATTATTCACTGCCTCCAGCGAATTACGGAATAACGTCGGTACAATGGGCGCCTCCTCGCTCATATACGCCTGCCACTGATTGTATATATCTTTACGATAATTGTCGTCAAAGGCTTTCACAGACACCCCTTCCTGCAACAGCTTATCATTCTCTTCACTGGTAAAGCGCGAGTAGTTAAAGCTGGCTCCGCGTCCATACAGCCCACTAGGGTCTACATCTGTACCCGTACTCCATGCGCCGCCAAAAATATCAATGCCAGGGTCATCCTTCTGCACACGGTCATAGAAAGAATTGAACTCAAGCAGACGACCGTCCACCAGCTCGACATGAAGCCCGACATCCTTCCAATTTTGCAAATAAAACTTCGCCAGCGATTCAGCTGTCGCATCCCCGCTCATTGCTGCATAATGGAGCACCAGTTCCTTACCTTTAGGGTCCTCACGGTATCCATCTCCATTGGTATCCACATATCCTGCCTCGTCCAGCAGCTTTTTCGCCTTGTCTGGATCATACGCAATGCCCTTCGCATTCACATCATGGTATCCCTTGAAGGCGGGCGGGATCAGGGATGTCGCAGGAGTCCGAAGCCCATGATAGAGCTGCTTGCCAACCTGCTCATTATTCAGCGCGTAGCCAAGGGCCTGACGTAATGACTTGTTCGCCAGCTTGGCGTTCGGGTCCATGATATTCAGACTCTTGGCCTGATCGAATTTGCCCAGCTTAAAGCCTACATAGCTATAAGACAATTCCTCCTGACCGAGAAACTGTACATTTTTCGGATTACTGGCCTCATTGTAACGGGTGGTCGGATAGCTGGCCCAGTCGATTTCTCCGCTTTTCAACGCCTCGGTAATGACATTCGGATTCACCACCTTCAGATGAAGGCCATCCAACTTGGGCGCACCGCGGAAATAATCTTCATTTTTGACGAATTCTACAGATTCACCTGTGACCATAGATTTAATTTTGAATGGCCCATAGCCAATCGGATGTTTACGGACAGGATCAGATCCGGCCATGTCCTTCACAGGAATGTTCTGGAATACCTTTTTCTCCAGTGGTGTGGACCAGAGTCCCGACTTTACCGAAGGATTAGGTTCCTTAAAATGAATGGTAACCTCTTTCTCATTCAGCACCTTAATGCCAGAAATGGTTTTGGCCTTGCCGGCGTGATAATCTTCCATCCCTACAATGTTGGTCATAAAACTATCATAACGCGGACCTTCATAGTCTTTGTTACCGATCACTTCATAGGAAAAGGCATAGTCCTCTGCCGTTACGGGATTACCATCTGTCCAGTTCAGTTTGGGATCAATTTTGACAGTCACCGCCTTATTGTCTGCGGAAAAGGAAATCGTCGCCGCTCCTTTATCGTCAATATTCAGATTGGAATCAATCGAAAACATGGAAGGGTAGAAAAACTGGAAGACTTCAAAATCCGGATTTCCATCATAAAATACAGGGTTCAGAATACCTTCAAAAGGGGTGTCGGACACGAGTGCATAATTGATGATGCCGCCCTTAATCGGGGGTTTATCGTTCTTGACCGCCTTTGCCAGCGCAGTCGTATTCACCTGCTTGTTGTCGGACCCTGACCCACCTGTACCGTCAGACGATTTTGCTCCACTCGAAGTGGAAGGCGAGCCGCTGCATGCGGCCAAAGAAAGCACCAAAATGGCAGATAGAACAGGCAAAATTCCTTTTTTCCAGCTTTTAATCATTGTAAACCCCTCCTTGTCGTTGTCCTTATCCTTGAACTTCGGTTTACCCCAATCGTTGTCTGGCATCCGTGGCACGTTTGAGCGCCTGACCGATAAAATTAATCGCCAGCATCAGCACTAATATAAGCAGTGAGGCAGGCAACCACATCCACCAGCTGTTCTGCAATACATCCGGGTCATTGGCATAACTCACCAGTGTCCCCAAGCTTGGAGTAGATTCTGGCAAGCCAAAGCCGAGATAGGAAAGCCCGGTCTCAATCCCGATATTTCCTGCAAGACTGAGCGTTAGATTAACAATCACAACAGAGCTGAGATTGGGCAGCACACCCAACCAGATGATCTTCCAATTGGGTGTGCCAAGGGTTTTGGAAGCCTGCACGTAGTCCAGTTCCCGCTCCGACAGTACCTTGGCCCGGATCAGGCGCGCTTTTCCAATCCACAAAAAGGCGGTCATAATGAAAATAAAGGACCCTATGCCACTTTTGGGCACAATGCTGACAAATACGATAACCAGCATCAAGAATGGAAGCACCAGAATAAAATCAATGATTCGCATGATGATGTTATCGACCATTCCTCCATAAAACCCAGCCAGTAAGCCCAGCGTCAAGCCAATGGCGGCGGATAACAAAGTAATCGTAAAGCCAATGGTAAAGGAATTGCGGGCCCCAATGACCAGCTGGCCGAATATATCCCTGCCCGCTCGGTCCGTACCCAGCCAGTGCACTGAGCCGGGAGCTTCGCGGATCGCGCCCAAATCGACCGTCGTGACTACATCCTGATTGACAAACAGGACAGAGGCATATATAAAAATCAAGAACAGAGCCACAAACCCAATGGAAATCAAGGCCATTTTGTCACGTACCAACTCACGACGCAGTACAGACCAACTGGATGGTGATTTACGAATGATTTCCGGCGAGAAGACCTCCTCCACCTGCATAGACACCATAACCCCTCCTTTTCTCTAGACTTGTTCGCTATTCAATTCGAATGCGTGGATCGACCTTGCTCAGGATGACATCAGATAAAAGGGTTCCTAATAGTGCCAAGAAGCCAGAGATCATGACCAGCGCGTTCACGACTGAAAAGTCCCGTTGGGTGATAGACTGAAGAAACAACTGGCCCAATCCCGGATAACCAAAAATAGATTCCAGGAAAATGTTGCCGGCAATCACACCCGTCAGGTCGTAGCCCAAAAAAGCAGCAATGGGTAATAAAGAGTTCTTGAAAATATGACGGGAATAGATCTTTCCTTCGGGTACCCCCTTGGAACGCGCTGTTTTCACAAAATCCTTCAGACGTGTGTCAATGACCTCATTGCGCAAATACTGAATGGTAGCCGTCGTACTGAGCAATGCGCCTGTAACCGCCGGTAGTATGAGATGATACGACTTATTCACGTAATATGACCATGTCCCCGGCTCCACTCCTACATCCACACTGCCGCTGGTTGGAAACCAGCCAAGTCTGAATCCAAACACGTACAGCAGCAGCAACGCGAGTATAAACAGAGGTGTTGCAAAGCTGAGATAGGTATACCCCACCACGGTTTTATCCAGCAGACTATGCTGATACCGACCACTGAGTACTCCCAGCGGAATGGCGATCAGATACGTCAGAACCAGAATCACTACACCCAGAAAGAACGTGTTCCCCAAACGACTGCCAATCAAATCGGTAACGCTAATTTTATGTACATAAGATTTGCCCAGATCCCCATGAGCAAGCTGGACAAGCCAGTTCCCATATTGCACCCACACCGGGTCATTGAGTCCCAGTTTTTGCCGCTGTTCTTCCAGTGCAGCCGGATTCAGATTGGGTGTTGAAGTGATAAGCCCTGTCAGGGCATCCCCTGGCATAGCCTTAGCTAGGAAAAATATAAGCACACTCAGTGCAAAAAGTTGAGGGATCATAACCAGCAGCCGGCGCATTGTAAATTTCCACATATTCTGTACCTCCCTTAAGGTAGCGCGACTTGATGGGATGGACTTACAGATTTTAGTGCAAACGGCTTTCCACTCGCATCTAAATGTTTGGGCAGCTCTGACTTGTAAGAGGATAAAAGCTTCTGCCTTTTTCGAGCATTTTCTAGCCGCTTCGCAGGATCAATACTGGGAATGGTGGCAATAAGCCGCTGGGTATACAAATGCTGTGGACGCTCATAAATGTCCTGCTCGCTTCCCTGTTCCACTAAGCGACCTCGGTACATGATGCCGATTTGGTCACACATATGGCGGATAATACCCAGGTCATGACTAATGAACAAATACGTCAATTTGAACTCTCGCTGCACATCCTTCATAAAATTAAGCACCTGTGCCTGCACAGAAACATCTAGCGCCGATACCGGTTCATCAGCAATAATCAGTTTTGGATTTAATGTCAGCGCACGCGCAATCCCGATCCGTTGCCGCTGGCCTCCGGAAAATTCATGCGGATATTTGTAGGCCGCATCAGCGTTCAAGCCGACCTTTTCCAGCAGCATCTGCACTTTTCGCCGCTCTTCCTCATTACTCAGCCTTTCAAAGTTCCGCAGCGGTTCAGCAATGACATCCAATACGCGCTTGCGCGGGTTAAGCGAAGAATAGGGGTCCTGAAAAATCATCTGAATGTCTCTACGCAGCGGATGGCGGTTATTCCGACTCAAAGCCGCAAGGTCCTTTCCATTAAAAATAATCTGTCCGCTCGTCAGCTTATTCAGGCCGATAATCGTCCTGCCTGTCGTCGTTTTTCCGCAGCCGGATTCTCCCACTAGCCCATATGTTTGGCCTGCCTCTATGCTGATCGACACGCCATCCACTGCTTTTACCTGATCAACAACACGCTGGAAAAAACCACCGCGCACCGGATAATGAACCTTCAAATCATTTAGCTCCAGTAGTGCCATGAGCAGCCTCTCCCTTTGTTTCGTCTTCAAAATGAAAATGCTGGTAACATGTACAGCGGACCCAATGGCCGGGGGAAATTTCTTTTAATCGGGGATGGTCTTCATGCATTCTCTGCTGAATCCAGGGAATACGCGAAGCAAAGCGACAGCTATTGCGAGGAATATCTTGCAATGAGGGAACAATGCCACCAATGACATGCAGCGATTCTCCCTTGGTATGCGATCCCGGCATGGAGGCTAGCAAGGAACGCGTATACGGATGCTGTGGATGCCGGAATAATTCAAAAACATCAGCGCTTTCCACGATTTCTCCGGCATACATGACCACCACACGGTCAGCTACTTCGGCCACAACGCCAAGATCGTGCGTAATCAGAATAATTCCGCTTCCAGTCTCCTGTTGAAGCTGTTTGAGCAAGTCAAGAATTTGCGATTGAATGGTTACATCGAGCGCAGTCGTCGGCTCATCTGCAATAATAAGTGAGGGTCGGCAAGCTATGGCAATCGCGATCATCACACGCTGGCGCATCCCTCCTGAAAGTTCATGTGGATACTGTTCATACACACGTACGGGGTTGGTTATATCCACGCTTTCCAGTAGCTCCAGTACACGTTCCCTTTTTTGCTTCGTAGATAGGGACGTATGATAATCGAGATTTTCCTCGATCTGCTTGCCAATGCTCATTAACGGGTTCAGTGCTGTCAGCGGGTCCTGAAAGATCATGCCAATGCCCGCTCCGCGGATTTTATTCATTTGCCCTGAGGAGAGACGGATCAGATCCGTGCCTTTAAAAAGAACCTTTCCTTCGACACGTGTCCGCTCCATGTCATGCAATTGTGGGATGGAAAGCGCCAGCGCGCTTTTGCCACAACCGGATTCTCCGACTACAGCCAGCACTTCATTGGGGTTGACCGTCAGATCCAGATGATCGACTGCCGGGTGGTATTGATCGTTGATACGAAAAGATACGGATAATCCTTTAATCTCCAACACAGGCTCGATATTCAATGCGCGCGTTTCCTCCATTCTCCATGGTCTTGTCCTGCTTATTCTCACCATGTTTGATGTTAAAACCTTCCACAAACATTACGCACCGTTTTTGTCGGAATAATTTGAATACATCCTATCACCAGTATATGGATATATCAATTAAGATTATGCTATCAACATCATTTAAAAAATCAATGATCCAGCCGTAGCGCGACCTTCCTGGCACAAAATGTAATAAAATAACCAACCACAGGTTAATTTTCATCACAAAAAAGCCGTTTGATCCCCTACAGAGGACCAAACGGCTAACTAGCATCCAACCACTCACACTGAATTATTTTTTGCGTTTATTACGAAGCCGCTCCATAGGAGCCCGGCTTGAACGTTCTTGGATCGTACCATTTGTAGCCTGCTGCTGGAGCAGACCAAGGCTCCGGTTGCGGTTCTGTGGAAGCCGCAGGCTCTTCAAACGGCAGCAGCTTCGTCGGTTGATCCAGCGTTAAGCCTGCCACATCGGATAATTTCGTGTAGTCCTGCTTCCACGCAAGCCATTGAACCGTTTGCACTAGGAAGGTGGCATCGTCTACTTCCTTAAAACCATCATATGTCTTTTTCGACTGTCCGTTTTCCTCACGCGCATATTTCGGAGTAGCATCTTCTACAGGGGAAGAATCACCGATAAATGCTGCCTTGCCTTGACCCACCTTGGAGATCGCAGCATAAGGACCTTCCGCACGGCCTCCGCCGTTATAGACTCCTTGGTCTACTGCATTGCCCCATTTTTTTGTACCTGTCGGGATATAGGCAATTCCTTTGGCTTTGGTAGGATCAATAATAGCCAGCGTAGATCCCGCATGCATGGCAATCGAGCGTACACCCTTGGTAATGCCGAAGGATTGATCTGCGGCTACGATGTCCGTAGCATTTACATCGCCAAGCGCATTGTAACGGAAACGAACACCAAAGTTGGTCGCCAGCCAATCGGAGCTTGTTAATCCTTGCATCGCCGGCGATGCAGCTTCTTCTGCAGTCATGCCTTTGGCCGGATTAGTATAGGCTCCACGACGGTAGCCATTCATAACCTCGGAGGAATCCCAACGGTTTTTGTTACGGTCGGCATTATAATGGTCGGAGATGAAGAACACACTTCCCCCGTTATTCACATATTGCAGCAGGGCAGCCTGCTCGGATGCCTTAAAGGCCACATTCGCTTCACCGATGATGAACACATCATATTGGCGCAGCTTATCATAGGTTATGGCCTGTTCTCCATAAGTAAAAGGAATAGGGCGGTTCAATTGATCCACAGTAAAGCCTACATTACGTAATCCATTGGCAAAGTCGGAGAAGGCGCCTTCAATGACCCAATCTGCTGCACCAGCCGTCTGTGCGTGCGTATTATCGAACAGCACCTTTTTGCCTTTTCCATCCGGCAGTGTAGTACCGGGTTGACCCGGGTTGCCAGGTTCAGGTTCGCCAGGTTCACCTGGTTCCCCCGGCTCGCTTCCACTCACCAGTTCCACAGCGCTTGGACTTTTTACTCCACCAAAATTATTGTAGGCACCAAGCGTACCTGTCACGCGAATTTTGCTGCCGACCAGTTCAGGATAACCTGTTAACCCAAATTGCCCTCTGTACGCAGATGTCAGCTGCACATCCAATAGATTAGACGTGCTACGTTCATTGGCCTGGTCGGCAATCAGTACGTTAAAATCATTCGCAAACGGAGCAGAAAAATTAGCTGTTTTCGATCCGGTAGCATGTCCGACGATGTAGCCTTCCACCGTCACTGTACCTCCACTGCCTTGGCGCTGAAGTGCTTCGTCTACTGTCAATGCTCCCTCTGCCTTGACCTGACCGAATGGAACGAGGATCCCAATCAACAGCGATACGATCGCTGCTAGATGCAGCACCCCTTTCAAGCGTGAACCTGTGAACCGCAAGCCTTTTACCATACGTCAATATCCCTCCTATAATTCCATAAATGTACTTGTCCTC
Source organism: Paenibacillus sp. JJ1683 (assembly GCF_053006485.1). NCBI lineage: Bacteria > Bacillati > Bacillota > Bacilli > Caryophanales > Paenibacillaceae > Paenibacillus > Paenibacillus sp. JJ1683. Next base: position 472,699 of record NZ_CM129820.1, on the reverse strand, counting down.
TATCAGATTAGCTGTCAATCTTCTAATTCCTTCCTGATTTCATCCATAATTATGTAAATTTTAATCTTTTTTATCGGAAACTCGCCTGTTTATGTAAAAATTGAAACCTGCGATTGACACCGAGCACGGCATACATTACGCTAAGAAAGATATGTAGAACGGTATACGCGAATGAAGATGACGGGAGAGTCTGTCCAGGGGCTTACACGCTGGCGGCACCGAAGGAGCAAGACGTCAGCACCCGGCTGGCGGATAATCTCTCAGGTCCATGTATCGTCATCTGACGCAACTCTGGAGAGAGCGCAAGCCACCCAAGGGGTAAGGCGGTAAGGACACCGCACGAAACTCTCAGGTAACGAGGACAGAGATAAGGGAAACTCCCTTATCCTGTCCTTTTTTGCGCTCACATTGTACGTCAGCATTAGGAACCGTCATAGCTGCGCACAAACGCGGAAATACCATATACTATGGTACTAGAACATACAGGGGGCCACACCATGCGTTTCAAAGATGTATTTTCCATTATCGGTCCGGCCATGACCGGACCTTCCAGTTCACACACTGCAGGCGCGGTGCGGCTTGCACGCGTTGCCCGTCACTGGCTCGGGATGCAGCCGGACCGTGCCCGCATGACACTGTACGGCTCCTTCGCCGACACCTACAAAGGACACGGTACAGACCTAGCACTCATCGCAGGCCTGCTCAATTACGATACAGACGACCACCGAATTCCAGATGCCGAGCAATGGGCGGAGCAGGCTGGAATGGCCGTGGAGTTTGCCGTCAGCGGACTACCCGCGCCCCATCCAAATACCGTCCGTTTTGAACTGTGGAAGGGTGAGGATCAGCGCACACTGCTGGGCTCCTCCATCGGCGGCGGCAGCATCCATGTCCAGCAGCTCAACGAATTCCGAGTCAACCTGACCGGGGAGCTGGCTACGTTGGTGCTTCTTCACTCGGATAAGCCCGGCACATTAGGTGCGGTGACTTCAGCACTCGGCGCTGCCGACATTAACATTGCCTATATGCATGTGGATCGCAAAGGCCGAGATGGTGAAGCACTTACCGCCATCGAAACGGACAGTCCTCCTACGGCTGAACTGATCGCAAAACTACGATCCTTACCACATATGTACGAAATTAAAATGATTAATTTGAAAAAAGGAGCTGAATCTGATGCGATTTAGCCATCTGCATGAAATCAGCGCCATATGCGCGGAGGAATCCACCACGATTGGCCGCCTGATGATTCAAGAGCAGGTACAAGAGACGAATACAACGGAAGAAGAAATCTTCCGCCAAATGTCTGATTATTATGAAGTCATGAAGGAGGCCGTTCATCGTGGTCAGACACAAGACACCGTATCCCGCAGTGGATTAACAGGCGGCGACGGCAAGCGTCTGGCCGAGTATCTGCGGACAGGGGAAACCTGCTCCGGCGACGCCTCCGCACTCGCCATGGCTTATGCGCTCTCCGTGTCGGAGGTTAATGCGTCCATGGGGCGTATTGTGGCTACGCCCACTGCTGGCTCTTGTGGAGTCATCCCCGGTGTGTTCATTAGTGCGCAGGAGCGGTTCGGCTGGGATGATGAGCATATGGTGCACGGCTTGTTCGCAGCCGGAGCCATTGGCTACGTCATCGCCAATAATTCCTTCATTTCCGGCGCGGAGGGAGGCTGTCAGGCTGAGATTGGCTCAGCCATCGGGATGGCCGCTGGCGCGATGGTCGAGCTACGCGGCGGCACACCTGAGCAGGCCGTTCACGCCGTAGGCCTAGCGCTCAAGAACACGCTCGGTCTAATTTGCGACCCCGTCGCCGGACTCGTCGAGATTCCATGCATCGTGCGCAACGGACTGGGAGCCGTGACCGCACTTGCCGCAGCGGATATGGCTTTGGCAGGCGTGCGCAGCGCCATCCCGTCTGACGAAGTCATTGACGTAATGCTTGAAGTCGGCAGCGCAATGCCATCAAAGCACCGCGAGACCGCCAAAGGCGGCTTGGCCCAGACACCCACTGGCAAGCGTTTGACCGAATCACTGACACGCAACACACGGGCCAAGAAGCATAAGTCGTAGCTTCTAAGCTTTAAAAAATAAAAGAGCAAGCATGTCGTCTCTAGACGTATGCTTGCTCTTTTTCTTTTCAGTCGATTACAGATTACTGAACGGTCACCTGTACCTTCGTCATTTTACCTGCATATTTCACGGTAATTACAGCTTTGCCCTTGCCCTGTGCTTTAATGTTACCGTCTTTGACCGTCGCAACAATAATTCTGGATGAGGACCAGACAGCCGGCTTGGAAACATCTTTTTCCGACTCATCCTTATACGTGGCTGTAGCTGTAACCTTAGCCAACTGCCCTGCCTTCAAAGTCAAGGCGACTTCGTCCGTTTGTAAGTATTTAAGCGTATCAACATCAACAGGCACGCTGATCACTTTCCCACCGAACTTCGCCTGAATGTTAGCTTTACCGTAGCTGACCGCGGTAACCTGACCCTTTTTGACGGTGGCTACCTTATAATTGGAGGTTTTCCATTCAGCTTGAGTTGTAACATCCTTTTCTTTACCATCACTGGATTTAACCACAATCGCAATCGTTTTTTGATCCCCGGATTTCAGTGATAATGCAATGGCATCCGCTTCAATCTTTTGCGCTACGTCTACTTCTACCGTAAATGTAATGGTTTGCTTGCCATATGAAGCAGTGATCGTTGCCTTACCGCTAGCATTCGCTTTGATCAAACCCTCGCTAACTTCAACTACTTTTACATTGCTAGTAGTCCAAGTGGCGTCCTTGGTTACGTCTGTTTTTGTACCGCCACTCTTAACGCCTGTTACTTTCAGTTGCTTCGTTTCCTGAGCGCCGAGTGCAATTACGCGCGAGTCTGTTTCCAGACGATCTACAAGGCCCACTTGTACGTTTATCGTCAGTTTTTTGCCGTTATAGGTCGCTGTAATAACCGCTTTACCGGCTGCTTTACCCGTAATCGTTCCTTTGGACACAGAAGCAATATCTTCCGCGCTTGAAGCCCACTCCGCATCCTGTGTTACGTCTTCCTTGCGCCCATCCGCATAAGTAGCCGTCAGAGTCGCAGTATAATCCTCATTAATATCAATCGTCGCCGTTTTGGAGGACAAAGACAGATCACCAGGTACATTTACAGATACCGTAGCTGTGGCTGTTTTGCCGCCATAAGAAGCTGTGATCGTAGCCTCACCTGTTTTATAACCTGTGACTTCCCCCGCGCTGACAAAAGCGATATCTTCATTGCTGGACTTCCACTCTGCCTTACTTGTGATATCTTCTTCCGTACCTGTCACGTACGTTGCAGTCAGCTTGAGCTTCTTGGATTCCTTGGCGTTCAAGCTCAGCTTGTCCTCGCTCAAATCCAGAAATCTAGAGGTTTCGACATCTGTCTTGATCGAAACTGTCTTATCTCCATACTTAGCAGTCACTGTAGCTGAACCCGCTCCAATGGCCATAATGGTTCCTTTATTCACTGTTGCAATTTTTTCATCGCTTGATGTCCAAGTAGCTTTATCTGTGATATCTGTTACCGTTCCATCCGGGTACACAGCAGATACCTGTATTTTTTTTGATCCATCCAAACGGAGAAAAATGTTGGTTTCGCTGGCTTTCAGCTTATTCGTCTGATCCACATCCACCGCAATCGTAGCGGACATCGTGCCATATTTACCTATAATTGTCGCCTTCCCTGTGCTATAGCCGGTAATAGTGCCTTTCAGAACATCTGCCACGGCTGTATTGCTGGAGCTCCACTCGGCAGACTCTGTAACATCCTGAGTCGATCCATCTGGGAACATGGCTGTCAATTTAACCTTCTCCGTATCTTTCAACAAAAGAGAAACCTCTGATGTACTGGCATCCAGCCGTTTAACCTGCTCCACCTGTACAGCAATCGTTACGTTCTGTTGTCCATAAACAGCCTTAATATTAGCTGAACCTGCTCCCTGAGCAGTAACTAATCCGTTGACTACAGTCGCTACCTTCTGATTATCCGAAGTCCAGGCCGCATCACCTGAAACCTGAGCTGTTGTATTATCACTGTAAGTCGCTGTCAGATCAATCTGTCCTGTACCGCTTGAACGCAAGTTCAGGCTTTGTACATTGGATGTCAGCGCCTTAACCTTTTTCGTTACATGTACCTGAACTGACTGTACCTTCTCCTTATAGGTCGCAATCACAGTGGCTTCCCCTTCAGCTTTGGCTGAAACTGTACCATTATACACTGTAGCAATAGATGTATTATCACTTTTCCAATCTGTGCTGACGGTTACATTCGAGGTTGTCCCATCGCTATAAACAGCCGTTGCCGTCAACGCAGCTGTATCCCCCTGTTGCAAAGTTACCTCGTTAGACGAAAGGACGATCTTGGAAAGCACTGCTTCTGCTGCAGATGCAAACCCTGCATATGATGTAAAACTTGAAATCAGGATGACCAACGCCAGAAAACCGGACCATCTATTCTTCAAAATCTAATTCCCTCCCATTTCAAAGCTAAAAATTAAGGATTTCGTAAAATCCCTACACCTACGTTTTATGTCGTCATATGGAAAAGAATAGTTTAGACTTTAAAGAAAATTTGGTCCTTATTAACTAGAATCGGTATTACCAAAGATCAAATCGTTAAATATACCCTCACTTTTACAAGCAGCTATAAGCTGCTGCACGAATTCTCAAATGGTGGTACTCTTCCATATTGGGATCGAGCTGATGCATATAAACGACAGAGAACTTTTCGCTCGGATCTATAGAAACCCAAGTGCCTGCCATTCCCGTCCAGCCAAATTCTCCAATCGAGCTGTTTGCATGCCCAGCTGCTTTATCCATTAACGTACGCACGCCCAGTCCATAGCCATAACCTGTATGGTATGAATTGGTGAAATCCGTTAGTTGGGCTGTACTCAGATGATTTGAGCGCATTAAATCAATGGTTTTTCTCCCCAATAGCTCCACACCGTTTATCGTGCCGCCATTTGACATCATTTGTGAAAAGGTGAGGTAATCCTTGACTGTCGAATATAAACCTGCGCCCCCACCTTCATATATAGCATCTGGCTGATGATATTCATCCAGGAAACCTTCAATTTTTTTAAGTTTTCCGGCGTCTGTCCGTTGATACATGGAGGCCATCCGCGATTCAATATCTCCACAATAACGGTAACCTGTGTTGTTCATTCCAAGTGGATCAAAAATTTCATCCTTCAAAAATTGTCCTACCGATTTACCCGAAATGACTTCAATAAGACCTGCAACAAGATCGTGTCCATACCCGTATAACCAACGTGTTCCCGGTTCAAATGCGAGTGGAACTTTAGAAAGCGCTTTAATTTCTGTACGCAGGTCATATTTTCCTTGCTTTTCCTTTAAAGCTGTAATGACCTTGTGCATAGCTTTTCCTGTTTCTGAAAACTCGGAAGCATAAGGAAGCCCCGCACTCATATTGAATATATGCTTAATTAAAATAGGGTTATCCGCCTTATCCATGTAGGTGTACCCGTTAGGAGCAGTTTTGAATACATACGAATCACGATACTCAGGTAAATATTCATACAAAGGCTCATTCAATAAAAATTGTCCGCGTTCGTACAGCATAAGGGCAGCTGCGCATACAACAACCTTTGTCATGGAAAACAGGCGATACACGGTATCTTCAGTAATCGGTTTCCTAGTTTCCACATCAGCATATCCATGATAACCTTCATACAACACTTGACCATTTTGTGCAATGGCACAACCACACCCTGCCGGTCCATTCGCTAAGAATTGTTGCAATAGCTGATCTACCTTGTCAAAACGAGACATATTCATCCCTCCTATTTTTCTTCAAAAGAAACAAGCTTCCCCTACGCTCTACTTTCCTGTTCCAATAAGCTTAACCTGATTCCATGTAAACGCTTTTTCCCCTGCATTTATTTTAACGCTAAACTGGGCAATTACAAAGATGATTTGTCAACATCAGATAGGTTTATACCAACAACTCTGCCACCGTCTCTTTCCAGCGATTGATCACCGATTCCGGTTCCTTGAGACGAACCGTGACACCTGTCAAAATATCCGCATATTGGGCTGAATCTTCTCTGGCTGCAAAAACATGAGCAGCAAATCGCTCACGTACATGCTTGGCCCCGGGCAAAACAGGCAGATGTTCCAGCGACAATCGCACATAATGCGCCTTTCCCCCGGTGAACACCGCAAGCGTTGCCTTCCCAGTACGGATCATGTTGCCTGTCGTGGTCGTACCCGGCCATAGGGCCAGACGCAAATTCCCCTCGTCCAGCGCTACAACCTCGCCCACACTAATCATCGCTATGTGCGGCCACTGATCTTCTGTAACCGTCAACAGCATCATTGCTTCTTGTTGCTTGTGCTCCAACTCCTTGCCGTTCAGCAGCGTGAACAGCTCCTTACCGATCCTTGGCGTCTGCATGAAGTATAATCCCCTTTACATTTGGCCTATAACTTCAAAATACCATAATTTACGGCTACTTACGAACGACCCTATATCCGCTCTGGAATAGGAGGAACATGAGCAGCATCCGGAATATCTTGGGGGTTTACCTTGAACGCCGATTTATACTTTGCTGGATCAGTAATGCTATCCGGTTCTGAGGTTCGCCATGTGAACAGGCATACAGGGCACAACAAAACCTCCCAGGCACCTTTAACCGGCGAATGGGAAACGACTTCTGAACGATTGGACTCACAACGGGGACAAATATGCATCTGTCAGCACTCCTTTAATCTTTCTTTGTTTTTAAAAATATTTAGCGAAGCATTTGACTCAACTTTTTCTCCCATTCCGCTACACCCAGCGGGGAATCGAGCGGCTGCGAGTAATGGCCTCTAATATCCGGTGCTACAGGTGTCGTCGCATCCAGTATCATTTTGTGCGTCATACCTGCCGGATCAGAGCCGGGGTCAAGCGGTAAAATAGACAAGCCAGGAACAATGACAGCATCATGCTTTGGATGAAGCTTGGTGGATAAAGCCCACATGACTTGCGGCAGATTGAACGGATCGACCTTCTCATCCACCACAATCACCAGCTTGCAATACCCCAATCCATGCGGAGTCGTTAACGCACGCATTCCCACAGCCTTCGCAAAGCCGCCATACCGGGTTTTCGTGGAAATAATAGCGACCAGCCCATGCGTATACATGGCATTAACAGCTACGATTTCATTAGGAAAAGCATCCTTAAGCTGCTGAAACAACGGTACACTTGTATTCACACCGATCATATAATCCGTTTCCGTCCAAGGCATCCCGATGTACAGATGCTCAAAGATAGGCTGTTTGCGGTGATATACACGATTAATCTGAATGACTGGCATCGCGCGACCGCCGGAATAGTGACCTGTGAATTCACCGAATGGACCTTCATACTCACGTTCACCTGCTAACACTTCGCCTTCCAAAATGACCTCGGCTCCCCAAGGCAGATCCAGATCTGCATCCTTCGCTTTGACCACACGATAAGACTCGCCCTGAATGGCGCCCGCCATCTCATATTCGGATTGATCGTACAGCAGCGGCGTAGAAGCTGCCGTTGTAATCACAGGCTCACATCCGAGGGCAATAGCCACCTTCAGATTTTCGCCACGCTCCTCAGCCTGACGGATATGGATCGCAATATCATGCTGTGGTACAGGCTGGATGCCCAAACGGTTCTTGCCTTTCACCTGCATCCGGTATAAGCCGACATTTTGCTTACCGTAGGTGTCCGGGTCATCCAGATCGCGTGAAATTAGAATTGCTTTATCCAAATAAAACCCTCCGTCCCCCTGATTCAAACGAAACAACGGCAAAATATCAAACAAATTAATATTCTCCGTAATCTCGACTTCATGAAAAGGAGCGGCTTCTTCCCGCTTCACGGGCACCGGAAATTGTTCATAGCGTCTGGCAAATTCAAAAAACTGCTCCTTGAGCGGCGTATTTTTGGGCATTCCCATCATGAGGGCATGATTGGGCCAGGAGCCCATCACATTCATTGCAATACGAGCATCCGTATATCCATAGATGTTGTTGAAAAAGAGAGCAGGCGTCTTATCTCCAAGATTGTTTAATGCTCTGTTAGCTGCTGCGAGGTCCGGCTCCGGCTTTACCTCATCGCTGATCGTGAGTAATTGTCCCTCCTTTTCCAAGGTGTGTAGAAAATCGCGAAAGTCTTTATAAGCCATCATTCATTCTCCTTCGTCTTTCGATTTCTCAATTCTGGTGCAGCCTGGAGTCATTCTGCTTCATCCCATCCCAGCGTTTGGCTGCGGTTGTGACAATACCGAACTGATCCAATGCGCGAAAAACAATATGATCCACTAATTCCTCAATACTTGCAGGATGATTATAAAAGGCAGGCATCGGCGGCAGGATCATCACGCCCATACGTGACAGCTCCAGCATATTTTCCAGATGGATACTGCTTAATGGTGTTTCTCTGGTCATGAGCAGCAGCTTCTTTCGCTCCTTCAGTATCACATCCGCTGATCGGGTAAGCAGGTTGTCCGCCATACCGATACGAATAGAGGCAAGAGTCTTCATACTGCAAGGAGCGACGACCATACCATCTACCCGGAAGGAGCCGCTAGAAATACGTGCGGCCTGATCCTTATACGAGTAGACTGCATCCGCCATTGCCTCCACTTCCTTCACCGTGTAGCCTGTCTCATAGGGAATGTTGGCAATAGCCCACGGGGATAGCACCAGATGGCTTTGGACTCCAGCCTCCCGTAATTGTTGCAATATACGGATACCAAAGATTGACCCTGTCGCTCCCGATATTCCTACAATGATTTTCTTCATATGTCCCCTTCTTCCATCCCATCGTTTTATGTTCACCCATGCATTACTGTCAAAAATTATACGCCCGTTCCCTGCACACGAAAAATATATATAATATATGTAATGCATACTTTAAAAGTATTCAAATCGAAGCGTTGTTTAGAAATGAGGAGGAATCCCCAATGGACTTGAAGCATCTGCATTACTTTTGCGTCATCGTGGAGGAAGGGCAAATCACCAAGGCCGCCAGAACGCTCAACATGGCCCAACCTCCACTGAGTCAACAACTCAAAAATATGGAGGACGAGCTTGGTGTAAAGCTGATTTACCGTGAAGGAAAGAAGTGGGAAGTTACCGAGGCCGGATATACATTGTATACACGCGCCAAACGATTATTGGCTGAAATGGAGGACACCTGTAGAGAAATTGGGGAGTTTGAAAACAGAGTAATCGGCACACTTGCCATAGGCACGTCATCCGCCTGTATGTCTCTGATTACTGAACAGCTCAGTCACTTTCATCAGGTTTATCCAGAGGTATACGTTAAAATAGGACACGGAGACACACATCATCTGGAAGAGCTGCTGCATCAAAATAAAGTTGATCTGGCCCTGCTGCTGCTTCCGGTAGACGACAAATCGTACCATACGATTAAACTGGAGGGCGTTTCTTTTGTTGCGGTTCTTCCGTGTGAATGGGCAGATCGCCATCCCAGTGGGGAAATTACATTACAGGAAGCTGCCAGCTATGACCTCTTGTTGGGACGCCGAACAGAAGGACACGGACTATACGAAACCGTCATCCGCAAATTTCAGGAACACCATCTTATTCCGCGCGTGGTACTGGACTGTCCAGAAATATCGACCATTCTCTCGCTCGTTTCCACAGGCATGGGAATTACCATTATTCCAGACGCTGGCTTGGGACAAGAATATGGGGACAGATTTCGCACACTCTCCATTAAGGAGCCATTCCCCTTCACACAGCCTGCCGTCGTATGGCGCAAGGATCGTTATTTATCCAATGCAGCTCGCAAATTTGTTGAATTGCTACAAGCTGGAGACACGAAAAAGACTGTTCCCGAGTAGATGCTCTACCGCTCTACTCCTGAAACAGTCTGATGCTGGATGAACTTCCTTCATTCGGTCGTTGATGCCGACTTACTTCACTCCCTGATGCCGATACTCGGTCGGAGTCATTCCACATTTGCGCCGAAACACCTGCGTAAAATGCCTCATATCTTGATATCCAATCCGCTCGGAAATATCAGCCAGCCGTAGATGAGGATCATTTAGCAGCCGCTTTGCCTCTTCCATACGCAAGGAAATAACGTAATCCTTATAGCCTTGTCCCGTCTTTTGCTTGAATAACTGGCTGAAATACACCGGATTTAAAAATACGATTGAGGCCACTTTTTCCAGTGACAGCTCCTCTGTAAAATGAGCCCGGATATATTGCAATGCTACATCAACCGTATGCATGCCCTTGCGGAGGCATTCTCCTGTATCCGCTGCTGCGGCTGCAATCTCCTCTGGTGTTCGTCTTAGTCGCGCTACCTCTTCAGGTATGGATGAGAAATTGTGGTGAACACCTGAACGTGTAATTTGCAGAGGCACTCTGACATAACGCTTCAAATGGGATTCAAGCAACGTCTCTAGCCGTGCAGCCTCTGCTTCATCCCTTAGCCTTGCAATCCCCAGCAGACTATGGCGGTCTAGACTAACGACAAAGCCACTGCCTCCAGCTTCAATGAGCTCGGACAGTACATTTTCAATCATAAAATGCTCCAAATGCGTCTGCTTGTGATCAGGTTCCATGCGAACCATAAAAAGATGGAATTCTGGATAATTTTCGACGAAAGGCTGTATATCCAGCTTACCCGTATCCAGTCCGAGTGCATACCGTTGGAAAACAGCTTCACGCAAATAAACCATATTGGATTTAAGAAGCCTGCCCTCGTTCGCCTGTTGCGAAGCCACGAGCGCTTCGGCTGCTAACATTTCAATGCATTCCAGCAGCTTCTTTTTGCCGATTGGCTTTAACAGATAGTCTTTGGCACCCAGCTTTACTGCTCTTTGCGCATATTGGAAGTCGGAATGGGCCGAAATGACAACCCACTGCAGATGAGGATGCTTTCGCTTGGAAATACGCATGAATTCCAGACCATCCATACCGGGCATCAGGATATCGGTCAAAACAATATCTACAGGATGCTCCGCCAGAATGCCTGCTGCTTCCTCGGTGGAAGCAGCGAGATGAATGCCGCAGGTTGGTAGAGCTTGGCCAATAGTACGCCGAATCCCCTGTCGAATCATATTTTCATCGTCAGCTATCAGAATATTCATGTTTCTCCTCCTTCTGTGGCAGAGGCACACTTACAGTGACTGTCGTTCCGGCCCCTGGTGCGCTAGAGATCCGCAGGCCGTACTCTTCCCCGAACATGTGCCGTAGCCGTAAATTTAGGTTTTGCAGGCCGATGCCTCCCGCCTGCCCGCTGCCCGCCTGTTTGCCGGGTTCTGCCAAAGCGATCTGGACCACCTCCCATCGTTCGTACTCCATTCCTACACCGTTGTCGATGATGTGCAGGCTCAATACACCGCCATACTCCTCCGCTCTGACGAGCAGCTTGCCTCCTGTATCCGCATGAAGAGGCTCCAGTCCGTGCTTCACCGCATTTTCAATCAATGGCTGTAAGGTCATTTTGGGTACACGGATATCCAGCCATCGTTCTTCAATATTGACGTCAACAGATACCCTGCCCTCCAGCCGAGCTTGAATAATGGTGAGGTAGTGGCCGACCTGCTCTACTTCTTCCCGTAGGCTTACATCGGCTCCCTCTTCCCAGTGACTGCTGTAACGGAACATATGGGATAAGGAGAGAACCACCTCACCAAGCTGATCCTGTCCCTTTTCATCCAGCATCCAATAGATCATATCCAGTGTATTGTACAAAAAATGCGGATTAACCTGCGTCTGTAGAGCGTGCAGCTCTGCATTTTTTTCGCTGACCGATGATATACGCACTAACTCAATCAGTTCTGCAATCTGTCTTACCATATGGTTGAAAGAAGTAGCCAACTGGTTGATTTCTTCATAGGATTCGATGTTTACCGTGTGGCGGAAGTTACCTGTCTCTACCCGTTTCATTTCCCGAATAACTCGTTTGAGCGGACGGGAGATGCCCCTGGAGACGATAGAAGCAATTAGCGCCGACACCAAGATGAGTATAGGTGCTACGATAAATAAGTACCTTTGATTTTGCGCCAGTTCCACGTTCAGATCCTCACTGGGTGTCACACTAATCACCGACCAATCGGCAAACGGAAGTTTGGAAGCGATTACAACTTTCTCATTATTCCGATCTACAATTACATCCTCCTCCGGGACCTGTTGCTCTAGATTTCGCAGATCTGGTGGCGGATCAGAAGAAGTCGCCGATACAATTCGATTTTCATGGCCCAAGAGATAGACCTGACTATTAGTGCTCAGGCGTAAATTGTGGAGTGCGGACAAAACTGAACGCGGTTCAGCCTCAAACAAAACAATACCAATCGGCTTGTGTTCATCCAGATCATAGAGCTGCCGTCCGAACGCAAACACAGACCTGGTTTCCACTTGGTCGATGACAGAGTGAGGATACACACCCAGCCATGCAATTTTGCCCGCCGATCTTCGAATCTCCCTGTACCATTCCGTATGCTCGTAATGAGTATCAATGACATTCATATAATTTCCATAATTGTATACCTTGCCAGTGTCTGTGATGACATGAATGCCGATTAGGTCCTCCCGCGAATAGTAGATGGCTCCAAGGATATTCGTAATCGTACGTTCGTTGATGTAATTGACAGCAGGTAAATCACTATGATCTGTCGTCAGCAGACGAACCAAATCCATATTGTTGCTGATCGACTTGGAGAGACTGTTATAGCTGTCGAGCAGCAATTCGAACAGTCCTGCCGTCTGAGATACATTTTTACGTGCAAGCTCGCTGACCTTATCATGGAACTGCACCGTAGTACGGTTGTAAAATAATAGACTGACCGCCAGCACAATGCCGGACATGCTCAATAGGAACAGAACAAACAAGCGGTATTGAATGGATTGAAAACGGCGCATCATACCTCCGTGCGCTCCTTTCGCATCGGCCGCCTATCCTTTAATCGCTCCCGCTACCATGCCCTTGGTAATTTTTTCGGACAGGACAAAATAAATAATAATGACCGGTAAGGCTCCCATGACTAAAAAAGCACCAATATTGCCGTAGTTCACAGAATACTGGCTGACGAACGTATATACGCCGAAAGGGAGAGTTTTTAGCTTTTCGGACGAGATAAAGGTGGCAGCCATAATGTATTCATTCCAGATGTTAATGAAAGTTAAAATACACACTGTCATGATAGGCGGAATCGAGATGGGTAAGATTACACTGCGGAAGATACGATAAATGCTCGCTCCGTCAATGTAGGCGGATTCTTCAATTTCGTGGGGAATGGACCGCATAAAGCCGGATAGGATGAAGACCGCAATCGGTGTCTGAAAAGCAATGTAGGGTAAAATCAGCGAGAAATACGTATTCAGAATATGGACGTTTTTAAACATCACCATTAGTGGTAGCAGTGTAGCTTGCATGGGGAGCATCATCCCGACCAAAAACAACGTCAGCACAACAGCCCCGAAACGCCAGCGAAAACGTGTAATTGCATAAGCAGTCATCGAGCTTAATACAATGACGAACATCATCGTAACCCCGGTCACCAGCACACTGTTTCCTAAATAACGTAAGTAGCTCCCTGATTCATAGGCTTCCTGGTAGTTGTGCCACTGGGGCACTTGAGGGAGTGCAAAGAAGCTTGAACTTAATATCTCTTCATTCGTCTTCAACGAATAGGTCAGCAACCAAAAGAGTGGATACAGCTGCGTGACCACTAAGACAGCCAACAGGGAGAAGACTCCCGTTTTTTTCAAAGCGTTCAACAGTCCCATCCCCTTTAGCTTACCTTATTTTCGATTCGTTTGAAAACAAAATTTATCACAATTGTAAATGACAAGCAGATTACTACGAGAAACGAAGCCAATGCACTGCCATACCCGTATTTCATAGATAAAAAGGACATATTGTACATATACGTGGATACTGTATCCGTCGCATGGGCTGGTCCTCCACCCGTCATCACCCAGATCAAATCAAACGATTGCAAGGACCCGATAAAGGCTAATACAATAGATATTTTGAAAATAGGCACAATGAGCGGCAACGTAATGTAACGGTCTGCTTTGAATCCTTCTGCCCCATCAATTTTAGCTGCTTCATACAGCTCATTGGGTATGTTTTGTACCCCAGTAAACTGGATAAGCAAATGGTAGCCAAAGTATTGCCACAACGATACAAAATATAGAGCATACATCGCTATCTGCGGTTCCGTCAACCAAGAGCGTGTCCAGCTTTCCAGCCCGACCGCCATTAAAATGCCGTTCAGCATCCCACCCATCGAGGCCGGATTATAGATCGTTTTCCACAACTGGCCAATAATAACCACCGATAGAATGACCGGCAAAAAATACATCGTTACCAATGTATTTGCCCTACGCACATAGCGATTGAGTAAAATGGCCAGCAGTAGACAAAGCGGGATTTCCAGCATAGAGAATACAGCGAACATCATCGTTCGCTTCACGGACGGCCAGAACACTGGATCGGCTGTGAAAATACGCTTAAAATTAGTCAGACCCACAAACTTCGCCTCTGCAATCCCGTTCCAATCCAGCAACCCGCAATACACAGATACCAAAATCGGAACAAATACCATACAGGTATACAGCAACAGGCAGGGCAGCACGAAAACGGCAATCGTGCGTGCCGGCACCTTCAGTACATTCATGCTCTAATCTCCTTTGTGTTGATTCGAAGCATCTTTCTGGGAAATGCTTAGCCATATGTGATTCCGAATCAGGGAAGGGAACTTTCGCTCCCTCCCCTCAAGTCTGCTACTCCAGGATTTCGCAAAATTCGATTCCAGTCGCTCCAAAGTGCAATATCTAGACGAACTAGGCCATTTCGATCTATACATTCTTCATTGGAAGCCACCTATTGGATGTTTGCAAAATTCTCAATTATTTATTTGCTTCAAAAGTGTTCTGATGTTCCTTCGCAACTTGCACAGAGTCTTCTTGTTGTACAAACAGGTTTTGAATGCTACTTAGATGCGCCTGTGCAATAGCCGGATTCATCGTATTATCAAAAGCAAGGTCCCCTCCTTTTACATTTTTGAACAGCTCATTGAGACTAATGGCTAACTCGGAATAACCCGCTTCCTTCAGATCGCCTTTCATTTTCTGACCGCTGCCAATTGCATTCTTCAGATCAAACTGAATCTTGGGCATCTCTGTAATAAAATAGTGCAGAAAGTCCTTCGTCTCCTGTAAATGTTCACTATTCGCAGATACCGCAAACGCGCTACCCGGCGCAATGACATACTCATTCACATTCCCTTTGCCATTCACCGTAGGGAATTGAAACGCTCCGACCTTACCCGCTACTGGGGAGGCATCAATAGAACCTGTTTCCCAGGTGCCCATAATATACATCGCAGCTTTCCCTGTTTTAAAAATATTACCGCCTGCATTATAGTCAATAGATGTAGCTCCATCAGGGAAAGCCCCGGCCTGCACCAATTCCTGAAATGCATCCACAGCTTCCACAAAAGCCGGGTCGTTAAACGTCTTTTTGCCATCCAGCACATCATTGAGGAAATTTGGTCCTTCATTTGTACGCAACAGAATATTCATAAAAAGGAGGGAACCGGTCCATGAATCCTTTTCCCCAATAGCAATTGGAGTAATTCCCTTTGCCTTCAGTGTCTTCACCGTTGTTATCAGCTCATCAAAGGTGGTCGGCAACTTTTGAATTCCCGCCTGCTCGAACAGTTCTTTATTGTAAAAGACCACTTCTATATTGTTACCATCCGGAAAAGCGTAAAGCTTATCATCGAAGCTATAGTAGTTAAGAAGGCCATCCTGAAACGTATCTTTTAACCCCTCTTTATCAGCTACATCATTTAATGGTGCCAGTAGCCCGGCATCTACGAATGGCTTCATCTGTGCAGCCGGATTTACAATCGTAATATCCGGTACTTCCTTCGCTGCTGCTTGTGTTTTCAGCTTGAGCTTCTGCTGATCTGTATTTAGCGAATCCAATTCAATTTTGACATGAGGATGATCCTGCTCGTATTGACTTACAATCTGCTTTATCATTTTGTATGAAGGGGTGCTCGGATCAGGATTGATGTTTTGAAAGGTAATCGTCACATCCTTCATTACATTGCCTCCACCCTTTTCCCCTGAATTTCCCGGACTTGCGCTTTGTCCGTTATTACAAGCTGCCAGCGTCAATGCCAAGGCGCCCGCCGCCACAACGGCAAACGCTTTCATTTTTACTCTGCTCATGTTCCTTTTCCTCCTCTGGTTGAAGCATTGCGCAATTTATCCTCCTAGTCGGTGGACACTCAATGCCCGCTTGTTCTTTTCATTATGTTACATAGAAAAGACGTGAACAATGCGTGAACTTAAGGAGAAGGGTTTGTTTTTTTAAGCCCTCATTTGCGTGCTTCAAAATTCATTCATATCATAACTTGCAATTTATCTAGAAGACAGGCATAATATGAATAAGATCTTTATTTGATAATGATTATCATTATTAAATGATAAATACACATAGACTTTAAAGGAGGCAGGACCGCAGTGAAAGAAGCTTTTAGTAAAACCTCCCTGCATATCGATGATTATTTGGATCTTCTCAATCTTGCCGTACAAGTCGGAGATACAAAGTGGCAAAAGGAAATTACCCGTAAACTTCAAGCCTTAAGTGTCCTCCAGACAGAAGAGGTTGAAATAGATTAACATCGCACAGTGCTGGATCTCAGTTGAAACAGCACGTCAAGCAGCACTATACAAGGAACAACCAGAATATATTAGTGCTTTTAACCAAAGGCATGGCATGAGCCTTTCATGTGGACGATAAATAAATCGGTTATACAAAAAGAGCACAACCATTAAGGCTGTGCTCTTTTTTCTGTGCTTGGCAACGTCCTACTCTCCCAGGACCCTGCGGTCCAAGTACCATCGGCGCTGGAGGGCTTAACGGTCGTGTTCGGGATGGGTACGTGTGGAACCCCTCCGCTATCGCCACCAAACATGAATTTGCCTCGCAAATTCTTCCGTAAGGTTATTCGGTTCATCACGGATCGTGTGAATGAATCGCCATACGCTTGTTGTATGTACTTCTACATACTTTCAAGGTTACACCTTGAAAACTGGATCCGAAACTCATTGCGCCTTATCTTTAGGATAAGCCCTCGACCGATTAGTATTGGTCAGCTCCATGCATTACTGCACTTCCACCCCCAACCTATCTACCTCGTCGTCTTCAAGGGGTCTTACATACTGGGAAATCTCATCTTGAGGGGGGCTTCACGCTTAGATGCTTTCAGCGCTTATCCCTTCCGTACATAGCTACCCAGCGGTGCTCCTGGCGGAACAACTGGTACACCAGCGGTACGTCCATCCCGGTCCTCTCGTACTAAGGACAGCTCCTCTCAAATTTCCTACGCCCACGACAGATAGGGACCGAACTGTCTCACGACGTTCTGAACCCAGCTCGCGTACCGCTTTAATGGGCGAACAGCCCAACCCTTGGGACCTACTTCAGCCCCAGGATGCGATGAGCCGACATCGAGGTGCCAAACCTCCCCGTCGATGTGGACTCTTGGGGGAGATAAGCCTGTTATCCCCAGGGTAGCTTTTATCCGTTGAGCGATGGCCCTTCCATGCGGTACCACCGGATCACTAAGCCCGACTTTCGTCCCTGCTCGACTTGTAGGTCTCGCAGTCAAGCTCCCTTCTGCCTTTGCACTCTTCGAATGATTTCCAACCATTCTGAGGGAACCTTGGGGCGCCTCCGTTACTCTTTAGGAGGCGACCGCCCCAGTCAAACTGCCCACCTGACACTGTCCTCGTACCGGATCACGGTACCAAGTTAGAACCTAGATACGATCAGGGTGGTATCCCAAGGATGCCTCCCCTCAAGCTGGCGCTCAAGGTTCAACGGCTCCCACCTATCCTGTACAGATCGTACCCAAATTCAATATCAAGCTGCAGTAAAGCTCCATGGGGTCTTTCCGTCTTGTCGCGGGTAACCTGCATCTTCACAGGTATTAAAATTTCACCGGATCTCTCGTTGAGACAGCGCCCAAGTCGTTACGCCATTCGTGCGGGTCAGAATTTACCTGACAAGGAATTTCGCTACCTTAGGACCGTTATAGTTACGGCCGCCGTTTACTGGGGCTTCGGTTCATAGCTTCGCCCGAAGGCTTACCACTCCCCTTAACCTTCCAGCACCGGGCAGGCGTCAGCCCGTATACTTCGCCTTGCGGCTTCGCACAGACCTGTGTTTTTGCTAAACAGTCGCTTGGGCCTTTTCACTGCGGCCCCCTCGGGCTATTCACCCTACCGAGGCACCCCTTCTCCCGAAGTTACGGGGTCATTTTGCCGAGTTCCTTAACGAGAGTTCTTCCGCGCGCCTTAGAATTCTCTTCTCGCCTACCTGTGTCGGTTTGCGGTACGGGCACCTTCTCCTGGCTAGAGGCTTTTCTTGGCAGTCTGAGATCATGACCTTCGCTACTATAATTTTCGCTCCCCATCACAGCCCAGCCTTAACGATGTGCGGATTTGCCTACACATCAGCCTCACTGCTTAGACGGACATCCATCAGTCCGCGTCACTACCCTACTGCGTCACCCCATCGCTCATAGCGGATTACGGTGGTACAGGAATTTCTACCTGTTGTCCTTCGACTACGCCTATCGGCCTCGCCTTAGGTCCCGACTTACCCTGAGCGGACGAACCTTCCTCAGGAACCCTTAGGCTTTCGGCGGATCTGATTCTCACAGATCTTTTCGTTACTCATACCGGCATTCTCACTTGAATGCAGTCCAGCGCTCCTTCCGGTACACCTTCAACCCGCATTCAACGCTCCCCTACCCCTGATGCAAGCATCAAGCCATAGCTTCGGTGGTGTGTTTAGCCCCGTTACATTTTCGGCGCAGAGTCACTCGACCAGTGAGCTATTACGCACTCTTTCAATGGTGGCTGCTTCTAAGCCAACATCCTGGTTGTCTGTGCAACTCCACATCCTTTCCCACTTAACACACACTTGGGGACCTTAGCTGATGGTCTGGGCTGTTTCCCTTTCGACAATGGATCTTAGCACTCACTGTCTGACTCCCGGAACTAAATCTATGGCATTCGGAGTTTGACTGAGCTTGGTAACCCTTGCGGGCCCCGCACCCAATCAGTGCTCTACCTCCACGATTCTTCTTTCCGAGGCTAGCCCTAAAGCTATTTCGGGGAGAACCAGCTATCTCCGGGTTCGATTGGAATTTCTCCGCTACCCCCACCTCATCCCCGCATTTTTCAACATGCGTGGGTTCGGGCCTCCAGTGCGTGTTACCGCACCTTCACCCTGGACAGGGGTAGATCACCCGGTTTCGGGTCTACGTCCACGTACTCATTCGCCCTATTCAGACTCGCTTTCGCTGCGGCTTCAGCTCTCCACCTTAACCTTGCACGGGAACGTAACTCGCCGGTTCATTCTACAAAAGGCACGCCATCACCCCTAAATTGGGCTCTGACTTCTTGTAAGCACACGGTTTCAGGATCTATTTCACTCCCCTTCCGGGGTGCTTTTCACCTTTCCCTCACGGTACTGCTTCACTATCGGTCGCCAGGGAGTATTTAGCCTTGGCAGATGGTCCTGCCGGATTCATACGGGGTTTCACGTGCCCCGCACTACTCGGGATCCGTCTCGGAGGGAACGGGTTTTGAACTACAGGGCTTTTACCTTCTCTGGCGGGCCTTTCCAGACCTCTTCATCTAACCGGTTCCTTTGTAACTCCATGTGAGACGTCCCACAACCCCAAGGAGCAAGCTCCTTGGTTTGGGCTAATCCGCGTTCGCTCGCCGCTACTGACGGAATCACTATTGTTTTCTCTTCCTCAGGGTACTTAGATGTTTCAGTTCCCCTGGTCTGCCTCTCACTCACCTATGTATTCAGTGAGTAGTGACTGTCGATGAAGACAGCCGGGTTTCCCCATTCGGACATCCCCGGATCAAAGCTTGCTTACAGCTCCCCGAGGCTTTATCGTTGTTCGCCACGTCCTTCGTCGGCTCCTGGCGCCTAGGCATCCTCCGTGTGCTCTTTGTAGCTTAACCTAGTATCTACATAGTAAATACGATTTGCTACCTTTATTTCACTTGTTTACACAAGATCAGCTTAAAGGAATATTCTAAAACGCAATTTCGTTTCGGTATCCAGTTTTCAAGGTGCAATTCGCTTCGTCGAAGCGAAACCCGATGAATATTTCGGTTCCACACGATGTGTGAATGAAACATTCGTCCAAGCTTGAGAGTTTGAACTCTCAAAACTGAGCAACGAGTGAGTAAGTTCAGGATATCCATTTCATTCACACGAACGTGATGAACCGAATTGAATATCCGGTCGCAGGTATATACACCTGCTGATTTGAATGTTTCCGTTGCAGGAAACGATTCTCCATAGAAAGGAGGTGATCCAGCCGCACCTTCCGATACGGCTACCTTGTTACGACTTCACCCCAATCATCTACCCCACCTTCGGCGGCTGGCCCCTTGCGGTTACCTCACCGACTTCGGGTGTTGTAAACTCTCGTGGTGTGACGGGCGGTGTGTACAAGACCCGGGAACGTATTCACCGCGGCATGCTGATCCGCGATTACTAGCAATTCCGACTTCATGTAGGCGAGTTGCAGCCTACAATCCGAACTGAGACCGGCTTTTCTAGGATTGGCTCCACCTCGCGGCTTCGCTTCCCGTTGTACCGGCCATTGTAGTACGTGTGTAGCCCAGGTCATAAGGGGCATGATGATTTGACGTCATCCCCACCTTCCTCCGGTTTGTCACCGGCAGTCTGCTTAGAGTGCCCAGCTTGACCTGCTGGCAACTAAGCATAAGGGTTGCGCTCGTTGCGGGACTTAACCCAACATCTCACGACACGAGCTGACGACAACCATGCACCACCTGTCTCCTCTGTCCCGAAGGAAAGGTCTATCTCTAGACCGGTCAGAGGGATGTCAAGACCTGGTAAGGTTCTTCGCGTTGCTTCGAATTAAACCACATACTCCACTGCTTGTGCGGGTCCCCGTCAATTCCTTTGAGTTTCAGTCTTGCGACCGTACTCCCCAGGCGGAATGCTTAATGTGTTAACTTCGGCACCAAGGGTATCGAAACCCCTAACACCTAGCATTCATCGTTTACGGCGTGGACTACCAGGGTATCTAATCCTGTTTGCTCCCCACGCTTTCGCGCCTCAGCGTCAGTTACAGCCCAGAGAGTCGCCTTCGCCACTGGTGTTCCTCCACATCTCTACGCATTTCACCGCTACACGTGGAATTCCACTCTCCTCTTCTGCACTCAAGCTCCCCAGTTTCCAGTGCGACCCGAAGTTGAGCCTCGGGATTAAACACCAGACTTAAAGAGCCGCCTGCGCGCGCTTTACGCCCAATAATTCCGGACAACGCTTGCCCCCTACGTATTACCGCGGCTGCTGGCACGTAGTTAGCCGGGGCTTTCTTCTCAGGTACCGTCACTCTTGTAGCAGTTACTCTACAAGACGTTCTTCCCTGGCAACAGAGCTTTACGATCCGAAAACCTTCATCACTCACGCGGCGTTGCTCCGTCAGGCTTTCGCCCATTGCGGAAGATTCCCTACTGCTGCCTCCCGTAGGAGTCTGGGCCGTGTCTCAGTCCCAGTGTGGCCGATCACCCTCTCAGGTCGGCTACGCATCGTCGCCTTGGTAGGCCTTTACCCCACCAACTAGCTAATGCGCCGCAGGCCCATCCACAAGTGACAGATTGCTCCGCCTTTCCTCCTTCTCCCATGCAGGAAAAGGATATATCGGGTATTAGCTACCGTTTCCGGTAGTTATCCCTGTCTTGTGGGCAGGTTGCCTACGTGTTACTCACCCGTCCGCCGCTAGGTTAGTTAGAAGCAAGCTTCAAACTAACCCCGCTCGACTTGCATGTATTAGGCACGCCGCCAGCGTTCGTCCTGAGCCAGGATCAAACTCTCCATTAAAGACGTTACAAAGTAACGTCAACCTGTTTCATCTTCATCCACTCCAATGAGAAGAACCGAAGATGAAACAATATAGAAAGAGCGATTAGCTCATTTTGAAACTGACGAGATAAAATATCTCATTGTTTGATTTTGCGAACAAAATCAATTTACTCACTCGTTGTTCAGTTTTCAAAGATCAAATTCTTTTTCACTGCGTTTTTCAGCAGCTATAAGATCATATCATGTTCATTTCAAAAATGCAAGGGTTATTTTTTTCGAAGATCATTTCACCCTGCTTATTCTCATTGAAACGGCTGTTTTGTTGTCAGCTCAAATAATATATCATTTTTAACTACAGAATACAACTTGTAATATTTAACAATAAACCAATATCTAAAATTTTTTTACTACTAGTCAACTATTTCAACATGATGGCTACTTCAAAACACTATATCGTTGATTTGCCGCTAAACGCGCCGTCGATTCTTTTTAAGATATCTACGATACTCGTTCCTTTTAATCGCTTGTTGTCAGAAGACTTACAATTAGACGGAGTCTTTTAGCCCCCGCCTAACAAGCTCATAAATTTATAGTCTGCAAATCTCATGGGCACATTGGCCATACGAAGGGCAACAGCACATAGCACGCAACACCTTGAGATCGTGAATGACGATTTTTCCGTCTCTCGTATCCAAGGTACCCTGCTCTTTCAGCGAGCTCAGCATCCGGTTCACACTCTCGCGCGTTGCTCCAATCATCTCACCCAGTTCGGAGTGACTTAACTTCATATTCAGTAAAATGCCATCCTTCACAGCTACGCCACATGTATTACTTGCACGGATTAAGGTAGACGCTAGTGCCCCCGTTTTACCATACAACAATAAGTCCCGAAACCGTGATTGCATAATTCGTTGCTTCATTGCCATCCACTGTATAAACTGAAGCGCCATTTCCCCATGCTTAGACAGGAGCGACTCCAGATCCTTAACAAGCACGACACCTAATTCACACACATCGGCTGTTTCTGCAGTGCAACTATACTCTTCCCCATCTATCCCACTAAACTCCCCGATTAAATCGCCTTGGTGCTGAATAGTCAGAATCAATTCTTTACCGTCTTCTGTCGACTTACGGAGTTTAACATGACCCGAATGTATATAATAAAGCTGCTCCGCATCATCACCCTCTCGGAAAAGCATAACGCCTGCCTTTACCTTCTTCCAGGACATGATATCTTTTAACAGTTCAAAATGCTCTTCCGTCAGAAAAAGCTGAATCCCCGTGCGCTGCGTTTCGTCCCTAAACCGTTCCATACAAGTGGCTTGCATATTAGCGTCCTCCTCGTGTTTACCTGATATCTTTATCATAATGTTTTAATTCCTGGGTTGTTATCGGGAGAACACCTGATTTTGCACCTCCCTACTCCCTGATTTGCAGTGATAAATATCACTTCCAGGATTATCTAACGCCCCATTTATCGCCCCACCTCTTATTGATTACCCAGTCTAATGAAAAGTCAGTGTTTCCTGCGCCTATAGATCAGGGGGTTCCCTGAATTACTTTTGTACCTGTCGGAATTACAATAAATTAGAGCTACAGTTGGTTAAGATAAAGGATGTGTCTTCTATGCTACAAATAACGGATGAAATGCGAAATGAACTGAACCAGTTGCGAGATCATGTTTATGGGGATCTCACTGCACTTGCATTTATGTCCAGGTCAGGGGGTAAGTTGCATTGGTATTATGCCTCCGGCAGCCGAAACAATCGCTATCGCCTTATCTCTTTTAAAGTCGGTCATGGGATTGCCGGGATGGCTGTTCGTCTGGGGCGTACCGTAACCGTTAGCGCTTTAATATCAGGCAGTATACGTTTACGTCAAGAATGTGCGCTTATGCTGGCCGAACAGTTACATTCTGCAGTAGCCATTCCCTTTTCCAGTACAGGAGACTTGCCAAACGGTGTGCTACTTGTCGGTAACCGTGAAGTGAGAACATTCACCGAATCTGATGTAGCCAAGGCCACTCAAGTCGCTCATCGCCTTGGCCAGCTATGTGCTCTCCCTCTCACTCCATAGATTGATATTTGAAGAAAAATAAAATTATAAATATAAGTGAACATGAACAGCTCATCTAACTATCTCTGTTGATTGAAATCCCTAAAATTTGCTATGATTATGACAAAACGCACGGTTTTTTTACCGTTCGAGGGGATGACTAATTGATTCGTATACTAGTAGTGGATGATCATGTTGTCGTACGTTCTGGCCTCATGGCCCTATTGGACGGCAAAAACAGTATTAAGGTAGTAGGAGATGCAGCAGACGGGGATGAAGCAATCCGCAAAGCGGTGGAGCTACAACCTGATGTCGTGCTCATGGATTTTAGTATGCCACCTGGCAAAGATGGCCTCACGGCAACCACCGAATTAAAAAAACAGTTGCCGGATACAGAAGTGCTTATTTTAACGATGCATGATGATGAGGAATATCTGTTCCGAGCCATTCAAGCCGGAGCATCTGGATATATTTTAAAAAGTGCACCTCATGAGGAATTACTCGCTGCCATCCAGTCTGTGGCCGAAGGCAGTGCCTATCTGTATCCCAATGCAACCAAACGCCTGATGAGTGAATATCTGGATAAAATCAAACAAGAGGGCATAGCTGGACCGTATGAATCCCTGTCTGAGCGGGAAAAGGAGATCCTATCATGGGTAGCCAAAGGATATGCCAACAAAGAAATTGCCGAACACTTGGTGATTAGCGTCAAAACCGTAGAGTCCCACAAAAGCAACCTTATGGAGAAGCTTAACTTGAAAACACGACCTGAGTTGGTCAAATTTGCACTGAAAAAGGGGTTGCTCCATTATGAATGAACCTTCTAACCCTTTGCTGCAGCCCGCATTTGGGGAGTCAACCGATGAACTGCTGAATGATTTGGAAATTCATATACCAAATTCTCCTTTTCTCCATGTACTGCGTAGTTCTCTCCACCAGCTATCCAATCTTAAATTTGCCTTAGATACATCCTCCATTGTTGCTTTGACCGATCATCGAGGAATTATTCAGTACGTAAACGATAAGTTCTGTGAGATTTCGCAATATAGTCGTGAAGAATTGATCGGGCAGGATCATCGTCTCATTAATTCGGGCTATCATACTCGAGCCTTCATGAAGAACCTGTGGACTACGATCCGTTCTGGTGAGGTATGGCAGGGAGAAATACGAAATCGTGCTAAAGATAACAGCTACTACTGGGTGAATACTACGATTGTTCCATTTATGGACGAGGAAGGTAAACCCTATCAGTACTTAGCGATCCGTAATGAAGTAACTAAATTAAAAAAAGTAGAGGCAGAGCTTCAGACCATGATGACGCAAGTCATGCAAATACAGGAGGAAGAGCGTAAACGCTTTTCAAGAGAGCTTCATGATGGGATTGGTCAAAGCCTGTTTTCACTTATTATTCAACTAGATAGCCAACTAGCTGAACAACCCAACGCTACTTTGGAAAATTTGCGTGCACAGGTAACCGATATCATTAAAGATGTTCGTGGCCTAGCGTGGGAACTTCGTCCCTCAGTTCTGGATGATTTGGGTGTCGTACCGGCCCTAAGAACTTATATTGAAAATTTCTGTTCGCATTACGGAATCGAAGTGCATTTTCAATGTACTTTACGTAAACGCCTTGATATCCGAAAAGAAATAGCAATCTATAGAATTGTACAGGAAGCACTGACGAATGTGGCTAAATACGCAGATGTAGCAGAAGCATACGTGGATGTAGAGGATCAAGATAAAACGATACAAGTGACTATTCGGGATGAAGGTATTGGCTTTTCTGGAAAGTCCCGAGGAGAAGGAGTTGGATTGTTCAGCATGGAAGAACGAGCTAGAGGAGTAGGCGGCTTCTTGAGCATGACCTCTGCTCCAAATCAGGGAACCTCCATACAGCTGACCATACCAGTGTAAAACCTGTGTACTAGATCAGTTATCGGTGTATACTCACTGCAGGAGCAGAAGGAATACACCGATAGCAAGGATTATCGATAGTCAACACTTTTATAGAATCTATGGAAGATAAACATACAAAAAAAAGAGAGAGCTCTGTCCCCAGACAGGCTCTCTTTATTTATAAGGTGTCACCACTGAGGCAACAAGAATCCGCTATAGCAAAAAGCGGGTGATGGGAATCGAACCCACGCTACCAGCTTGGAAGGCTGGAGTTCTACCATTGAACTACACCCGCAAATCAGTATCGGGATGACACGATTTGAACATGCGACCCCCTGGTCCCAAACCAGGTGCTCTACCAAGCTGAGCTACATCCCGACATTATACATTTTTTAATAAATGGCGCGCCCTGAGAGATTCGAACTCCCGGCCTTTTGATTCGTAGTCAAACGCTCTATCCAGCTGAGCTAAGGGCGCATATTTAGTTCCATAATGAGCAGTCAAGGCGCCACCCAGATTTGAACTGGGGATGAAGCTTTTGCAGAGCTTTGCCTTACCACTTGGCTATGGCGCCGTATGGATAATGGAGCGGACGACGGGAATCGAACCCGCGACCCTCGCCTTGGCAAGGCGATGCTCTACCGCTGAGCCACGTCCGCAAAATATGGTGCGGTCGAGAGGACTCGAACCTCCACGGGGGGTTAGCCCACACGGACCTGAACCGTGCGCGTCTGCCAATTCCGCCACGACCGCAAAATAACTTATAAATGGTGAGCCATGAAGGACTCGAACCTTCGACACCCTGATTAAAAGTCAGGTGCTCTACCAACTGAGCTAATGGCTCTTAATGGCTGGGGATATAGGATTTGAACCTATGCATGACGGAGTCAAAGTCCGTTGCCTTACCGCTTGGCTAATCCCCATTAAATTAAGAATCAAAGGGCGGCCGATGGGGCTTGAACCCACGAATGCCGGAGTCACAGTCCGGTGCGTTAACCACTTCGCCACGACCGCCATATGATTATAAAAAGACTGGTGGAGGATGATGGATTCGAACCACCGAACCCGTAAGGGAGCAGATTTACAGTCTGATGCGTTTGGCCACTTCGCTAATCCTCCAAAATGGTGCCGGCGAGAGGACTTGAACCCCCAACCTACTGATTACAAGTCAGTTGCTCTACCAATTGAGCTACACCGGCACATTGCCAATTCCCACTTGAAAGGTGGCTCGGGACGGAATCGAACCGCCGACACGAGGATTTTCAGTCCTCTGCTCTACCGACTGAGCTACCGAGCCATGTTTTATTTTACAACTATATCATATAGTTCACACTATATGTAGTTAAAATGGCGGAACTGACGGGATTCGAACCCGCGATCTCCTGCGTGACAGGCAGGCATGTTAGGCCTCTACACCACAGTTCCAGAGACATTTCCAATAGGAAATTAATTGCGGGGGCAGGATTTGAACCTACGACCTTCGGGTTATGAGCCCGACGAGCTACCGAACTGCTCCACCCCGCGACATCAAAGATATTTCACAATATTATTAATGGTGGAGGCTGAGGGGATCGAACCCCCGACCCTCTGCTTGTAAGGCAGATGCTCTCCCAGCTGAGCTAAGCCTCCATAATTATGACCCGTAGGGGATTCGAACCCCTGTTACCTCCGTGAAAGGGAGGTGTCTTAACCCCTTGACCAACGGGCCTTGCAAAATGAATTCTGATTTAATAATTTTGTGGCGGAGAGAGAGGGATTCGAACCCTCGCACCACTTACGCAGTCTAACCCCTTAGCAGAGGGTCCCCTTATAGCCACTTGGGTATCTCTCCGAGTAGCGGCAGAGGGGATCGAACCCCCGACCTCACGGGTATGAACCGTACGCTCTAGCCAGCTGAGCTACGCCGCCACCTTATATATAAAATTCAGAAGTATTGAAATATGGCTCCCCGAACAGGACTCGAACCTGTGACAACTCGATTAACAGTCGAGTGCTCTACCAACTGAGCTATCAGGGAATATTGGTGGAGCCAAGGGGGATCGAACCCCTGACCTCCTGCGTGCAAGGCAGGCGCTCTCCCAGCTGAGCTATAGCCCCAAACTTTTAGTCAATCTAGAAATGGTGGGCCTTAGTGGACTCGAACCACCGACCTCACCCTTATCAGGGGTGCGCTCTAACCAGCTGAGCTAAAGGCCCTAATTCATTAAATTTTATCATCCTTTAAAGGATTTTGCTTGGCGGCGTCCTACTCTCCCAGGACCCTGCGGTCCAAGTACCATCGGCGCTGGAGGGCTTAACGGTCGTGTTCGGGATGGGTACGTGTGGAACCCCTCCGCTATCGCCACCAAACATGAATTTACACCGTAAATTCTTCCGTAAGGTTATTCGGTTCATCACGGATCGTGTGAATGAATAGCTATACGCTTGTCGTATGTACTTCTACATACCTTCAAGGTTACACCTTGAAAACTGGATCCGAAACTCATTGCGCCTTATCTTTAGGATAAGCCCTCGACCGATTAGTATTGGTCAGCTCCATGCATTACTGCACTTCCACCCCCAACCTATCTACCTCGTCGTCTTCAAGGGGTCTTACATACTGGGAAATCTCATCTTGAGGGGGGCTTCACGCTTAGATGCTTTCAGCGCTTATCCCTTCCGTACATAGCTACCCAGCGGTGCTCCTGGCGGAACAACTGGTACACCAGCGGTACGTCCATCCCGGTCCTCTCGTACTAAGGACAGCTCCTCTCAAATTTCCTACGCCCACGACAGATAGGGACCGAACTGTCTCACGACGTTCTGAACCCAGCTCGCGTACCGCTTTAATGGGCGAACAGCCCAACCCTTGGGACCTACTTCAGCCCCAGGATGCGATGAGCCGACATCGAGGTGCCAAACCTCCCCGTCGATGTGGACTCTTGGGGGAGATAAGCCTGTTATCCCCAGGGTAGCTTTTATCCGTTGAGCGATGGCCCTTCCATGCGGTACCACCGGATCACTAAGCCCGACTTTCGTCCCTGCTCGACTTGTAGGTCTCGCAGTCAAGCTCCCTTCTGCCTTTGCACTCTTCGAATGATTTCCAACCATTCTGAGGGAACCTTGGGGCGCCTCCGTTACTCTTTAGGAGGCGACCGCCCCAGTCAAACTGCCCACCTGACACTGTCCTCGCACCGGATCACGGTACCAAGTTAGAACCTAGATACGATCAGGGTGGTATCCCAAGGATGCCTCCCCTCAAGCTGGCGCTCAAGGCTCTACGGCTCCCACCTATCCTGTACAGATCGTACCCAAATTCAATATCAAGCTGCAGTAAAGCTCCATGGGGTCTTTCCGTCTTGTCGCGGGTAACCTGCATCTTCACAGGTATTAAAATTTCACCGGATCTCTCGTTGAGACAGCGCCCAAGTCGTTACGCCATTCGTGCGGGTCAGAATTTACCTGACAAGGAATTTCGCTACCTTAGGACCGTTATAGTTACGGCCGCCGTTTACTGGGGCTTCGGTTCATAGCTTCGCCCGAAGGCTTACCACTCCCCTTAACCTTCCAGCACCGGGCAGGCGTCAGCCCGTATACTTCGCCTTGCGGCTTCGCACAGACCTGTGTTTTTGCTAAACAGTCGCTTGGGCCTTTTCACTGCGGCCCCCTCGGGCTATTCACCCTACCGAGGCACCCCTTCTCCCGAAGTTACGGGGTCATTTTGCCGAGTTCCTTAACGAGAGTTCTTCCGCGCGCCTTAGAATTCTCTTCTCGCCTACCTGTGTCGGTTTGCGGTACGGGCACCTTCTCCTGGCTAGAGGCTTTTCTTGGCAGTCTGAGATCATGACCTTCGCTACTATAATTTTCGCTCCCCATCACAGCCCAGCCTTAACGATGTGCGGATTTGCCTACACATCAGCCTCACTGCTTAGACGGACATCCATCAGTCCGCGTCACTACCCTACTGCGTCACCCCATCGCTCATAGCGGATTACGGTGGTACAGGAATTTCTACCTGTTGTCCTTCGACTACGCCTATCGGCCTCGCCTTAGGTCCCGACTTACCCTGAGCGGACGAACCTTCCTCAGGAACCCTTAGGCTTTCGGCGGATCTGATTCTCACAGATCTTTTCGTTACTCATACCGGCATTCTCACTTGAATGCAGTCCAGCGCTCCTTCCGGTACACCTTCAACCCGCATTCAACGCTCCCCTACCCCTGATGCAAAGCATCAAGCCATAGCTTCGGTGGTGTGTTTAGCCCCGTTACATTTTCGGCGCAGAGTCACTCGACCAGTGAGCTATTACGCACTCTTTCAATGGTGGCTGCTTCTAAGCCAACATCCTGGTTGTCTGTGCAACTCCACATCCTTTCCCACTTAACACACACTTGGGGACCTTAGCTGATGGTCTGGGCTGTTTCCCTTTCGACAATGGATCTTAGCACTCACTGTCTGACTCCCGGAACTAAATCTATGGCATTCGGAGTTTGACTGAGCTTGGTAACCCTTGCGGGCCCCGCACCCAATCAGTGCTCTACCTCCACGATTCTTCTTTCCGAGGCTAGCCCTAAAGCTATTTCGGGGAGAACCAGCTATCTCCGGGTTCGATTGGAATTTCTCCGCTACCCCCACCTCATCCCCGCATTTTTCAACATGCGTGGGTTCGGGCCTCCAGTGCGTGTTACCGCACCTTCACCCTGGACAGGGGTAGATCACCCGGTTTCGGGTCTACGTCCACGTACTCATTCGCCCTATTCAGACTCGCTTTCGCTGCGGCTTCAGCTCTTCACCTTAACCTTGCACGGGAACGTAACTCGCCGGTTCATTCTACAAAAGGCACGCCATCACCCATAGATCGGGCTCTGACTTCTTGTAAGCACACGGTTTCAGGATCTATTTCACTCCCCTTCCGGGGTGCTTTTCACCTTTCCCTCACGGTACTGCTTCACTATCGGTCGCCAGGGAGTATTTAGCCTTGGCAGATGGTCCTGCCGGATTCATACGGGGTTTCACGTGCCCCGCACTACTCGGGATCCGTCTCGGAGGGAACGGGTTTTGAACTACAGGGCTTTTACCTTCTCTGGCGGGCCTTTCCAGACCTCTTCATCTAACCGGTTCCTTTGTAACTCCATATGAGACGTCCCACAACCCCAAGGAGCAAGCTCCTTGGTTTGGGCTAATCCGCGTTCGCTCGCCGCTACTGACGGAATCACTATTGTTTTCTCTTCCTCAGGGTACTTAGATGTTTCAGTTCCCCTGGTCTGCCTCTCACTCACCTATGAATTCAGTGAGTAGTGACTGTCGATGAAGACAGCCGGGTTTCCCCATTCGGACATCCCCGGATCAAAGCTTGCTTACAGCTCCCCGAGGCCTTATCGTTGTTCGCCACGTCCTTCGTCGGCTCCTGGCGCCTAGGCATCCTCCGTGTGCTCTTTGTAGCTTAACCTAGACTTTTCTTTCATAGAAAGAAAATATCGATATATGCTACCTTTATTTCACTTGTTTACACAAGATCAGCTTAAAGGAATATTCTAAAAACGCAATTTCGTTTCGGTATCCAGTTTTCAAGGTGCAATTCGCTTCATCGAAGCGAAACCCGATGAATATTTCGGTTCTACACGGATGTGTGAATGAAACATTCGTCGAAACTTGAGAGTTTGAACTCTCAAAACTGAGCAACGAGTGAGTAGTTTGGGATATTCATTTCATTCACACCTATGTGATGAACCGAATCGAATATCCGGTCGCAGGTACGTGTACCTGCTGATTTGAATGTTTCCATCGCAGGAAACGATTCTCCATAGAAAGGAGGTGATCCAGCCGCACCTTCCGATACGGCTACCTTGTTACGACTTCACCCCAATCATCTACCCCACCTTCGGCGGCTGGCTCCTTGCGGTTACCTCACCGACTTCGGGTGTTGTAAACTCTCGTGGTGTGACGGGCGGTGTGTACAAGACCCGGGAACGTATTCACCGCGGCATGCTGATCCGCGATTACTAGCAATTCCGACTTCATGTAGGCGAGTTGCAGCCTACAATCCGAACTGAGACCGGCTTTTCTAGGATTGGCTCCACCTCGCGGCTTCGCTTCCCGTTGTACCGGCCATTGTAGTACGTGTGTAGCCCAGGTCATAAGGGGCATGATGATTTGACGTCATCCCCACCTTCCTCCGGTTTGTCACCGGCAGTCTGCTTAGAGTGCCCAGCTTGACCTGCTGGCAACTAAGCATAAGGGTTGCGCTCGTTGCGGGACTTAACCCAACATCTCACGACACGAGCTGACGACAACCATGCACCACCTGTCTCCTCTGTCCCGAAGGAAAGGTCTATCTCTAGACCGGTCAAAGGGATGTCAAGACCTGGTAAGGTTCTTCGCGTTGCTTCGAATTAAACCACATACTCCACTGCTTGTGCGGGTCCCCGTCAATTCCTTTGAGTTTCAGTCTTGCGACCGTACTCCCCAGGCGGAATGCTTAATGTGTTAACTTCGGCACCAAGGGTATCGAAACCCCTAACACCTAGCATTCATCGTTTACGGCGTGGACTACCAGGGTATCTAATCCTGTTTGCTCCCCACGCTTTCGCGCCTCAGCGTCAGTTACAGCCCAGAGAGTCGCCTTCGCCACTGGTGTTCCTCCACATCTCTACGCATTTCACCGCTACACGTGGAATTCCACTCTCCTCTTCTGCACTCAAGCTCCCCAGTTTCCAGTGCGACCCGAAGTTGAGCCTCGGGATTAAACACCAGACTTAAAGAGCCGCCTGCGCGCGCTTTACGCCCAATAATTCCGGACAACGCTTGCCCCCTACGTATTACCGCGGCTGCTGGCACGTAGTTAGCCGGGGCTTTCTTCTCAGGTACCGTCACTCTTGTAGCAGTTACTCTACAAGACGTTCTTCCCTGGCAACAGAGCTTTACGATCCGAAAACCTTCATCACTCACGCGGCGTTGCTCCGTCAGGCTTTCGCCCATTGCGGAAGATTCCCTACTGCTGCCTCCCGTAGGAGTCTGGGCCGTGTCTCAGTCCCAGTGTGGCCGATCACCCTCTCAGGTCGGCTACGCATCGTCGCCTTGGTAGGCCTTTACCCCACCAACTAGCTAATGCGCCGCAGGCCCATCCACAAGTGACAGATTACTCCGCCTTTCCTCCTTCTCCCATGCAGGAAAAGGATGTATCGGGTATTAGCTACCGTTTCCGGTAGTTATCCCTGTCTTGTGGGCAGGTTACCTACGTGTTACTCACCCGTCCGCCGCTAGATTAGTTAGAAGCAAGCTTCTAACTAATCCCGCTCGACTTGCATGTATTAGGCACGCCGCCAGCGTTCGTCCTGAGCCAGGATCAAACTCTCCATTAAAGACCAACCGAAGTTGGTTATAGAAAGAGCGATTAGCTCATTTTGAAACTGACGAGATAAAATATCTCTTTGTTTGATTTTGCGAACAAAATCAGTTTACTCACTCGTTGTTCAGTTTTCAAAGATCAAATTCTTTTTCACTGCGTTTTTCAGCAGCTATAAGATCATATCATGTTCATCCCAAAATTGCAAGGGTTATTTTTTTCTTTTTTTCGAAGATCATTTCACCCTGCTTATTCTCTTTTGAAACGGCTGTTTTGTTGTCAGCCCAAATAATATATCACATATCCAAGCAACTTAGCAAGCACTTTCTTCATTTTTTTATTTTATGAATAAATCCACTCATTTTCTGCTACGTTAAATCAGTCAAGGGGCTAGCTGCCCCCTCACTAGCTGGTGACTCCCTCTGGTTCGAACACCTCTGCTGGCCAGTGTAGCTCCACACCTTGGCGAAGAAGAATATTTTGAAAACGTCCAAGATGTTCTTCTGATCGACTCACTTCAATAGCATATACTCCGTTGGAGACACAGTAAGCCGCCAAGCTTCCCGACGCTTCTCCTATATTCCATTCTGTAGGATGCAGCCGGTAGCAACCATTGGCTATTTGAGTCATCCCTATATTTTTGCAAGCAGGAAGTAAATTACGAACTCTCACAGGAACCAGTGAACCCAATGGAATTTCATAAGGATAGTTAGGGATGTAAAAGGTTCGCTGAGATACCGTAGTCGGATGAAGATCTAAATGATAGCTGCCCACACCTACACTGTCTGAATAACGTTTGGGTCCCTCCTTACCCCGAAGCTCACGACTTACATCAAACTCTGAGATCGTATACTTGGCCTTAATCCTACGCGACTCGCGAATATAAGCCGTTTTAGCCAGCCCGTCAGAAGTCCCAAGAAAATCACCCCGTGGTCGAATTCCTGGATAGCCGAAACCTCCATCTAAGCGGGGAGCTTCAGTTTGAAGCCAATATATTAATGAACGGGTCAACTCACGCGCTCCTTCTCGATGTTTTGCCTGCTCCTGAGCGGTGACGCCGATCAATGGTCCTAGGTAATAATCATTTTGCGCCCAGTTTAAAAGAGTAACCTCGCCATCGTTTAGCGGTTCGCTCCATATCGAGGGATCTACGATACGACGATAATCCCATAAGGATACAATACCCTGATCGTTAGGGAATAATGTGAACTGTTTTAGCTTACTGGTATCATCTGCATCTGTAGCAAACCAGCTCAAAATCGGAAAACGAGAAAATGACGGGATATAATTTCTCCAGAAATCGTATTGCTGCGGTCGCTCTATAATGAAGCTTTCCTGGGGGATATAGTCTACAGCAGCCACATGTGTGATAGATTGCATATCAAGAGGATTAGCACACTCCAGTGCGTGAGGCTCCCCCGTTGCAGCCCGTGACTCCGCTCCACTCGTATGCTCCACACCCGCCATGGGAAGGAGATCACCACACTCTGTGGCATCCAGATAAAACGTTCCATGCAGCACTCTGAGGCCACTCTTATGATCAGGATTATGCGAGGTACGGACGGTAACAGAAGTAATACAATCTCCATCTGTCTGAGCAGCAATAGGCACGGTGTGATAATATACACGAACGCGTCCCGTATTTAAGTAAGGAGCAAGCATATCCTCAAGCACCTGTAGAGCTACCCGTGGTTCATGGGCCAGACGACTTACCCAGCCGTTCCCAGGATTAAGAATCGGATCATTGTAGGCTTCTTCGGTTAACGGATAGTTCTGACGGTAATACTCGCGTACACGATTACGGAACTGACGATATGTTGCTGTGCAACCAAACTGTTCGATCCATCGGTGTTCATCTGGGGGAACAGCCTGTGAAGTTAATTGCCCTCCCAGCCAGTCCGTCTCCTCTGTCATGATGACTCTCATACCAGCTTTCGCCGCCGCAAGGGCTGCCGATGTCCCTCCCAGACCTCCGCCAATCACAACAACATCGGCATCAAGCCGTTTTTGCGTCATGGTTCGTTCCCCTTTCATTTTTGTACTAAGATTCCATCACTTCAAAAGCTAGTCTAGCAGCGCCTATGAATCCAGCGCGATTGCCCAACATTGCCCGACTTACTTCTGTTTGAACTCCCAGTTGGTACAAATGCTTTTCGAGCAAGGGCCACCATACCTCCCCCGCATCCGCTACTCCTCCCCCAACAATGATCAACTCAGGATCGAGGGTCACCGAAATATTAGCCAGAAGCACAGCCAAATCTGCCGTGTAGTCATCCAGCGCCTGAATTGTCTTCAGATTGCCGTGAGTGGCCTCTGTCACAATCTCGTTCCCCGAACGGTACAATTTTCCGGTGTATTCACTGCCTCGACGTAACAGGGCACTACCTGATACGTATTGCTCGGCACATCCCTTTTTCCCGCAATTGCAGGGGTGACCTCCGGGAAATAAA
Organism: Paenibacillus sp. JJ1683; assembly: GCF_053006485.1. Classification (NCBI taxonomy): domain Bacteria; kingdom Bacillati; phylum Bacillota; class Bacilli; order Caryophanales; family Paenibacillaceae; genus Paenibacillus; species Paenibacillus sp. JJ1683. Next base: position 437,019 of record NZ_CM129820.1, on the reverse strand, counting down.
ATACTGTGCCCCCAATCGCCGCCGCTCCAGTGAGCCCCTCTACACAAGAGGCCATTTTCCATATACGCGCCTCCGACCCCTGTTCCCAAGGTGAGCATGACCAAGCGCTGTTTGCCCTTCCCAGCTCCCTGCCACGCTTCTCCTAGTAACGCAGCGTTCGCATCATTATCTGCAACCGCACGTAGCGCCAGCTTTTCTTTAGCCCACTCCACCAAGGATGTCCCCTGCCAGCCAGGCAGGTTATCTGTGGCGTACACAACTTCACCGCTCTCCACGTTCACTCTGCCAGCAGTAGCAATACCTAAAGCGCCTATACCTATAGGGGTACTCACACTGGTATCTCCAAATGAACGCATCAGTCCGAATACAGCCTCAGACACACGCGACAACACCCATTCACGCCCACGTGAGGCATCTGTATCCATTCGGATTTCATCAAGTACCGATCCATCCCGCGCCACTATGGCGGCCTTTACGGAAGTTCCTCCAATGTCGATCCCAATGACTTTGTTCAATGCAACTGCCACCACCATATCCTCCTTGTTCCCCCACATAAAAGCTTACGAGCTCTTAGCACAAACCTTCTATAGATAGAAAAACATGATGAACTGTCGGAGCGTATCATATTCTAATCTACAACCGCAGAATCTCAATAACTTCGTTCAATAACCGCCCTCGCTGTTTTTTCCTTCATCTCTTCGGTGCGGCTTGTGTGCTTGCGAGCAAGTCCTTCACAGATGAGGTCAATCACGAATAGCTGTGAGATTTTGGCGCCGATTGAACCGCCTTCTATCGGAGCTTCCTTCCCTGCGGTCAGTAAAACAATATCTGCAATGGAGGTAATAGGTGATTTTGCATAATTCGTAATTGCGATAACTGTTGCTCCGTTCTGCTTGGCCTTGTGCAGCATGTCGTTGGTATCCAGTGTACTTCCTGATACACTGATGCCAATAGCGACATCACCAGGACTCATGGACACGGCCATCATCGACTGAATATGTCCGTCTGCCACAGCCTCGGCGCGCCGCCCAATCCGCAAGAATCGGTTTTTAGCATCCTGTGCGGAAATTCCCGATGCACCTACACCGAAAAATTGAACATAACCCGCTTGATCGAGACACGCTATCGCACGACTAAGCTCCGAACGGTCCAAGAGCCCCATACTGGAGTGCAAAATATCGAGCATATTGTGATACACCGTGCGGGTAATATCATGTTCGTGATCTGGGTCGATGTTCTCCTCGCTCATATCGGTTTTGCGATAAGTCTGGTTTTGCGCCAGCGACAGTCGGAAATCCTGATACCCTTTAAAACCAATTTTCCGACAAAAACGCATAACCGTCGTTTCGCCTGTACCTGCAAAGTCAGCCAGCTCCGTCACGGAGAAATATATGATGTCAGCGGGGCACTCCAGTACGCACAAAGCGACTTTTTGCTCCGATTTCGTTAATGAAGGATAATACGTGTTAATTCGGTCGTTCATCTCCATAGATGCATTTCACTGCCTTCCTTGCGGCATCGGCAAACCGCTGCGTAATCAATTGGGGTCTAGTAATCGCCGAGCCTACAACCACTGCATGTGCACCCAGCCGAAATGCTTCCTCTACTTGTGCCGGATCATGGATTCTGCCCTCTGCAATGACAGGAACAGGAACCAGCTCTGACGCTCTCCGCACCAATTCCAGATCCGGACCATCTATCTGAGTAGAATATGACGTATAACCGGATAACGTCGTGGACACGCAGCCTACACCAAGGGAAGCCGCATGAAGCGCCTCCTCCAGTGTCGATATATCCGCCATGGAAGTGACTCCGTGCTCATGAGCGTAATCTATGAGTTGCTTCAGCTTGCCCCCCTCTGGGCGCGGTCGTAATGTGGCATCCAGCGCAATGATATCCGCACCTGCCTCCACCAGTTCCTCCATTTCACGGAGGGTAGGCGTAATGTAAACATCAGAATCATCATAATCCCGTTTAATCAAACCAATGACTGGTAGAGGGATCGCCTGTTTAATCGCACGTACATCCGATGCACCATTGGCACGAATCGCTACAGCTCCACCCTCCTGTGCAGCACATGCCATTTTGACCATAAAATCTGTTCCATGCAACGGTTCGCCAGGTAGCGCCTGACAGGAAACGATCAGTCCATGCCGAACCTTGGATAATATAGCTTCCATCTCCATAGGAATCACTCCCTCTCCTCAGCATAATGCCGAACGGTCAATCCAACTTCAAAGGTACGGTTCCACGGCATGTAGCAATCTGTAATTTCCACGCGACCCTCCGGCCCGTTCACATATTCATCGAGCGCCTGTTCCAGCCGTCCGCGAATGACCTCAGCTACCGATCCTCTAGAGCCATCGAGCATAAACTTGTTAAAACCCATCTGCTCCACAATTCCATTATTCATAGCTGTACGTACCACAGCGCAATAACAGGCATCCTCAGCGTAGCGTAGCCCCAGAAAATCCAGGTGCTCCTCCGTAGGACCATAGCGAACATAAAGCATGGACTGGGCAATGACGGTACCGAGCGTATTAGAACTGGTATTCCAGCCTGCATAGCCTGCCAGCTTAAAAAGCAGTCCTTTTTGCTTCAATAGTCTAAGCAGCTTGAGATCGGCGCCGTTGGCGTAAGCTACATCAGCAATTGCAATATGTTTATTGGCATCACGATGCATATGAGCACCGTACTCCACCAGTTCTACCAGATTCCGATGTACATCATATCCGGCCATCGCATGCTGCTGGGATGAAGCTTCTGCCATCGTGTCACCAGGTGTGTTGGCCAGCAAAATCAAATCAGCCTCCGCTGCCGAGGAAGCAATCAGCCCACCTGCCGCTATAATCTGATACTTTAACGTTTCGTAAAAATAACGATCCTCAAAAAGCGGGACTACGAACGCCCCCTGCAAAGCAGACAATCGAGGATATACCAGTGGAACTACATGATTCGTCCGATTCACCCAACGAGCTAGCAACGTACAACCCACTTCGTCTGCCCCCGGATACATGTATACTTTCAAATCCAGCCCAAGCTCGGAAATACGACTTCTTAGTCGCTGTTGATCCTTGGCGGTATAGCCGTAGGGAGCCGAATCATCCTGTGGAATGATCAGAAAATCAATCACGCCTTCTGCTACCAGTTCCAGTGCTACTTGATTAGCTTCCAAATTCACACGGCGACGCCCTAGATAATCGTCTAAAATCTCTATAGGCAAACGCTCGTCGATGTCCGCTAATTCCAGCAACTCTTCTGCGGTAGCAATCGCTAGCTCCTGACGATGCTCAATGAAACCCTTTCTGAATATCTCACGACCCCAATCAGCATAGTAGTCTGGTTCCTCATCAGCCAAAGAGTATTGCGGACAACGCATAATCAATTGAAAGGCATACAAAGTCAGTTGCGGGTATAGCTGCTTCAACCTGCGAAGACGATTAGCCCTGTCCCTGACCTGCTCACTCGACATTCCGTGTAGCCGGGAGGGTACGATTCCCCCGTACAGCAGCGTATCCATCGCAATAATCGCTCCATCAGCAGTCGCCGCACGTTCTTCGAGCCACGTCCATAGCCTGGTCGTATCGCCAGGGATTTTCTTTTGTCCCATCCATTCTAAAGGAGGGCGCTCCATTTCAAGGTCTGTGCCCTGTGCTAGTAAGTAAGGAAATTGATAATTGCAGGGCCGCTCATCCAGCGGTACAAAAAGTAATCGGGTATTTGGCTTCACCATACGCTCCACCTCTCCTGGAAATTACCGTTATTCTAACGGCAAATGGTAATTTTCAAGGCAGCTATGCTGTCTTGTTTCTTAACCATCACCAATTCTCACAAGATCAGTCGATATTTGCCTTGTTCATCCTGATCGACATAGCCCCACTGCACGGCGGCACGGATCGCTGGATTGCTCCCCAGTCGAGTCTCTGCTTCTAGGCAAGCCGTGATACCGCGTCGTAGTTCGTCCACGACCTCGTCCGTCAGAGGCGGCGGCTTTTGTCCGCCAGTTGCTTCGCTCTGCATGAGGTTTCCTAGCGACTGCACATCGTTCTGGCGCTCGTTGCCTAGCGCAGCTTGGCGCAGCACATGCCACAGGTCCACATCCAACTTGGCACGTTCCAGCCAAGGCGTAGCCTGTGCCACGAAGCCTGCCGCCGCATCATTAGCAGATATATTCTGTAGGACGCTCACAACGTGAAGCAGCCGCTCGAAGTAGAAATCCAGCGCAGGGATATCGCGCATTTGCAAGGCAAGGTCCACGTCCTCATACGTGTTGCCGCCCAGTCGGCTGTTCTTGTTTTGGCGACAGAAAAACATCAGTTCATCTGCATGCTCCCCCGCTAACTCCCGCACAGCCCATTCCCATGACAGCCCCGGCATATAACGCTCACTGTTCCACATATAGTGGGACATCGTAATGAGCGTCACCTTGGAGCACTCCCATTGGTTCATTGGGTTGGCCACCATGCCGGTATGTCCGCGAGCTGGAAGCCTGGAATACCGTCCGCGCAGCGGATCGAGGAATAACCGATCATGGTCACAATCATTCACCGGGATGTTATCCCATAACCACAGCTCATGCCCATAGAATGCATGATTATCGGCAGCATGCTGGCGACCAATCTGTGGAGCAAATACAAAGTATCCCGTCCAGAATACCTTAATATCTGGATGCAATCGCTCCCGGAAATCCTTTTTGTATTCGGTATCCCAATAGGACCAATATTCCGAAGGGCAGACTGTCAGTGTAAATTCAGGCAGACGTTCAGCCAACCAAGTATGAACCTTGTTCGTCAAGAAGACATGAGCGTGACCCGAACGGCCCAGCAAATGCCGATTTTCCCCTTTAAGGACGTAATCAATATCATCCATTAATACAGAAAAATGACGTACGCCTATCGTTATCATGGCTGCCAGCTTCTCCGTCAATTTGAGAAAATCTTCAGCGCTACCAAAGTTCAGGTCATTCCCTGGACTAATACAATAGTGAAAATCAATCTCGTGCCGTTCACAGGCTTCCTTTAATTCGCGGATTTGGGCAAACATCTCCTCGGGGTACGGTTCCCTCCATAGCTCGCGATGATAGGGATCGTCCTTGGGAGCGTACATAAACGTGTTCATCCGATGCGCAGCCATAAAATGAACGGCATCCAGCCGATCCGCGAAACTCCACGGTTTCCCGTAGAAGCCTTCAATGATTCCTCTGACCGGAAAGGAGGGCTCATCCCGAATAGACATCACCGGTAGCGTACATCGTTCCTGTTCTACTTGAAGCAGGAGATGCAGGGCATCCATGCCGTATTTGAGCCCTCTTTTATTGGATGCATGGATTTCAATTCTCCCTTCCTTCTGAATGTCCAAACGATATCCATCGGCAGTAAGCGTTCCGTCATATTCGAGCATCAACTGCACGCTTCCCCTTGTTTCAGTCGGAACACCGGGCCCCGGAGGTGCAATGAGTCGGATCGGTCCCTCGGGGTCAAGCACACCTTCATACTCCTGATTCATTGCAAAGCGAGAGGACAGTTCACAGATCAGGTTCGGTTCAGCGATAACCAGTTTGTCCCCACTGTCATACACATCACGAAAATAATATTGAACCTCCTGTGGTATTAGCCCTACATCCGAATTAGGTCTCATTCTTTTGGACAGTTCCATCGCAATCGTCTCCTTCCATTTACGGGCTCTCCGTAGCCGAGACTTCTGAATTATCCTTTCACCGCTCCCGCCAAGCCTTCCATATAATAGCGCTGCGTGAACAGGAACAATATAATGATCGGCAATACCGAAATCATTGTGCCTGCAGCAATCCAGCCAAAATTATAGGCAAACTGACCATTGAGATACGTAAGTGCAGCTGCCAGCGGGTATAGCTCCGTATCGTTTAGAATAACGATAGGCCACAGGAAGCTATTCCAGAACGACATGGCCTCCAACAGAGAAATCACAGCAAGCGCCGGCTTGACCAGTGGAAGCACCAGCTGCCACCAAATTCGAAACTCCGAAGCGCCATCCATTTTACCTGAATCACGCACATCGGCGGGGATATGAATAAACGTCTGCCGCATTAGAAAAATGTTGAACACAGAGACTGCCCCGGGCAACACCACACCCATATATGTATTGCCCAGATGAAGCCCTTGAATGGTCAGATAATGCACAATAAATGCCGTGTAAGAAGGAATAATCATTGTAGCAATCAGCAGCGTAAACACCACATTTTTACCCTTAAAGCGAAACACAGCCAAGGGATATCCCGTCAAACTGGCCAGTACCACATTGAGCACAACGCCCAACACCGTAATGATGACTGTATTCAGCATATATTTAGGGAAATCCATGAACTGCCACACCTGAACATAGTTGTCGAAATCAATAAAGGTCGGGAAGATCGCAGGCGGCGTTGAAAAAATATTACGGCCTGGCATGAGGGATACACTAAGCAGCCATAGAAACGGTCCCATCAAAAAGAGGGCTAGCAGCACTAAAAGCACATACATTACCGTCATTCTGATCACTCGACCAAGACTACGCATGATGCGACTGCTTTCTTTTTTAGGAAGAGACGAGCGCAGCATTTTATCATTCTGTAGATTCATCAATAGGGATTGACACCGCCTTTCCTATTGAATCGGAATACAATAATACTAAGTACCGCAATCATTGCACCGACAATTAAGCCAAGTGCCGAAGCGTACCCAAAATTAAACTGCTCCATCCCCTTTTGAAAAATATACAAGCTGGATGTCAACGTGGCCGTTCCCGGTCCACCCTTGGTTAACACATATACCTCATCAAATACGCGAATAGCTGACATGAGCGATATGAGGGTACAAAACAGAACGTATGGCTTCAGCAGCGGAAGTGTAATATGAACAATCAGACGCCATCGACTGGCTCCATCCACCCTAGCGGCTTCGTACAGATCTTGAGGAATGTTTTGTAATCCTGCCAGATAGAGCATCATATAATACCCGAGTCCCTTCCACATCGTGATGAACATCAGTACATACAAGGCTAAATTGCTGTCCGATAACCAGTGTATGTCTTTGCTAATCAAACCGACTTGTATAAGCAAATAGTTCACTACGCTGTTATTGCCCAACAGCCAGCTCCAAATTAAGGCCACAGCTACCATCGAAGTCACAACAGGGATGTAGTAGGTCGTACGAAATATTTTAATTCCGGGGATACGACTGTTCACTAGCACAGCCATCAGGATAGAGAATATTTGAAGAAAGGGAACAATGAGCACGTACAACAATGAGTTCCAAATCGAAATAAGAAAGTTACGGTCCTTAAACGCTGCTTCAAAATTATCCAGGCCGACAAAATGGGTATCTGATATGACAGAGTAGTCCGTCAATGCCAGCGGAATGCTGTAAATAATAGGCCAAAATACAAAGACGGCAAGCAATAACAGTCCCGGCGTCATAAAGGCCCAGGCCGTAAAGGACTCCGACCTCAACCATTTGATCATGCTGCATCACCACCTGATTTTGATAAATGAACAGGGGAGTATTCGCATTACTCCCCTGTCATACCTATTGCTTTAAAATATCATTCACTTCCTGCTCCAAGGCAGTAAGCGTCTCCTTCGTATTACTTCCGTTCAATAAAATATTTTGCAAGGCTCGCGCGATCGCGCTGTTCACATCCTTGGCATTAGGCACACCGACCATATAATCTGTCGCCTTATCCAAGCTTTGTGCAGATACTACCTTGGCTTGTGCCTCTAATGATTGGTCAGACTGAGTAAAATACGGGTCTTTAATCGATTCTTTCGTGGAAGGTAGTGTATTGGCCTCTTTAGAAAATGCCGTTTGACTCTCTGCATTTGTTAAGAAAACAGCAAATTTCACCGCCTCGTCTATATGTGCCGACTTGGTAGGTACGACCAGGTCCATAGAGTTGGAAAGCCGCAAATCAGCTTTGCCGGTTGGGACGGGAACAGCAATCGTATTTTTATATACGTCCGGCGCTGCCGTTTTGATAAAATTAATGAATGTCGGGCCCGCCAGCTCGAAGGCAACCTGCTCGCCAGCGTAATATTTCACTTGCTGCGAGAAGTCAGCATCTTCCTTAAGCACGACTCCATCTTCCATCTGTTTTTTTAGATTATCGATCATGGTGACTGCGTCTGGTGTGTTGAATGCAGCTGCTGTCTTTTCTTTATTTAAGATAGGAATACCGTCAACCGCAAAAAGCTTGGATACAAGCTGCTGAGCATAGCCGGCCTTACCGATTTTTCTATTGATTTGGCGGCCCCATTCTGACAATTCCTCCCGCGTTTTGGGCGGATGGGCAGGGTCCAATCCAGCAGCTTTAACCAACTTAGTATTCATGTAAAGCACTTCCGTGCCTGTATACCAGGGGAGTGCATAAGCTTTACCGTTAATAACAGTCGAATTATAAATACCTTCGAAATAAGCAGCCTTTTCCTCAGGCGACAAGTGTTCATTCATATCAACAACAGCGCCCTTAGAGCCCATTTGGCTAGCAAATTCCGTATTGAGATTCACTACATCCGGACTGCTGTTGCTAGCGATACTCGTCAACAACTTATTGGTCACTGCATCATATGGGTAATCCTTCCAATCAATTTTGACATTAGGGTTCTTCTGCTCATAATCGGCAATGACCCGATTAAAATACGGGGTAAATGTAGGTTGTAGCGCAATGGTCCAAAATTGGAGTGTCACTTTCCCTCCGTCTACCTTTTCCGGCTTTGAGCCTCCGCCACCGCAGCCGCTCAGCAGTACAACCAGCGCCAGCATAGATACAAGCAACCGTAACCTGCCTTTCGCTTTCTTTGTCACATGGTGACCCCCTTGTTCTTAGTTGATTAAGGTAAATTATAACAGAAATACCGTTATAGAAGGAACATTTTTTCAATAAAATAAATTTAGAAGGAATAATTTTTCTTTTATTGGATACAAAAAAGACGCCTCTTCAATAGAGACGCCATGTTTGCCAAATCAACCCACAGAGGATTCATATCTATTAATAATATGGAGCCATGAAAACGTACACCAAAACTCCAGTCAAGCTCACATATAGCCAAATAGGCATCGTCCAACGGGCAATTTTACGATGTTTTGCTACCTGCATCGTCCATCCCCATACAACTGTGAATAGCGCCAACGGTACGATAATCGCCGCGAGTATACTATGCGAAATCAACAGCGTAAAGTAAATCGGCCGAAGGATACCCACACCGCCATATTTTGCAGTTTCCGGTGAAATGTAATGGAAGGTCAGATAGGAAAACAAAAACAAAACGGTACTGGCGAAGGCCAGCAGAATAAAGGTTTTATGCACCTTAATGTTTTTCTTGAAAATCGCAACCAATGCAGCCACCAAGAAAATAAATGTGAAGCTGTTAAAAATCGCATTCAACCTTGGGAAAATAGTGAGATCAAAACTAACACTCCCCTGGTATCCGATCGGCGAAAAGAACAGCAGCAAAATAATCACATTGGCTATAATGGAAACGGTGATAATCAAGGCTGTAAAATTACGATTGCTCGTTGGAACGTACTGCTTGTCCTCACTCGCTTTATTCATCATGAGCGTCTCCTTCGTTTAAATTCAGGTTTTCGTTATTTTTGCGGTCATAACCATAATATATTATATAGAACTCATAGATAGCCTGTGAAGTGACAACAGTATGAACAATTTCACAGCCATTCTCCAGGAAATATGCTTCATCGATTTGGGAACCACTCTTACTTCCCAATATCAACGGTAGAATGCATTCATTTTACAAGCTTTATGCACACAAAAAACACCGGGAAGGGATCGTTCCCCACTCCGGTGTTGTGTCGGCTATGCAATAACGCGCCTTGATAGCAATATTCATTGCTGCCAGACGTCACTGTATTCCTGATGGCGCTTGAACAGAGCCAGCGCATACGAGCAAGCCGGGATCACCTTTTTATGCTGTTCCCTCGCCATAGCAACAACTTTGTCGATGAGCTCCTTGCCAATTTTTTGACCCCGTAACTGTTCAGATACAAATGTATGGTCAATGACCAGAGAGTGGTCATCTACAGATTTATAACCTACTTCTGCAACTACCTGTCCATCATCCACCATGACTACTGCATGGTCCTCCTCGCGAATTTGTCTCATGAGACCAATCCCCTTTCTGACTGAAGAAATGCCGTAACGACTCCATGCGAACGAACGATGCATTCACTTGATACCCACGCTAGATATCCTTATCATTCCCCTATTTAGGGGACAGCGAAACATCCATACATAAAAAAGGAACTATCGTCGACACTATATTTATTCCAATTAAGGTAAAGGGAGGTGCTGTATTGGGTACGGAAATGAAACCTGTCATCCCGTTTGAACCAGAACTGAGTGAAAAAGTCCCTATAGATGCAGGCCCTTGGCGTTACGAAATAAAATGGGACGGTACAAGAATTTTAACGTATCACGACCAGGGCAACACGCGTCTGTTCAATCGTAAGCAGCATGAACGAACGCTGTTGTACCCGGAGCTTGCTCGCTTCTCCTCCTACTGTAGGGCAGATTCAGTCATACTGGACGGGGAGATGATCGCACTTGGTGCCGACGGTAAACCGTCGTTCCATGAAATTATGCGCCGGGATCTGATTCGCCGGACGGAGCGAATTCAGGCAGCCTATGAAGCCGTACCCGCTACTTACATGTTGTTTGACATTGTATATCTAAATGGGGAATGGGTTCATCGCAAACCGTTACAGGAAAGGCTTGAACTGCTGCATCAGATCATCATACCGAATGAACGGATCCAACTGGCTCCTGCTCATCCTGATGGACAGGCTCTTTTTCAGGTTATGTGCAGCCAAGGAATGGAAGGTATTGTGTGCAAAAAACTGGATAGTCCCTACACATTGGGCGGACAGGACAGACGATGGGTCAAGGTCAAAAATTATGGCGATATCATTGCCGTTATCGGTGGCTATACCCTGAACGGGGGTGTGATCAACGCTGTATTGCTGGGCCAGTATGATAAGCAAGGAATGCTGCGCTATATCGGGCACGTGGGTACAGGTAAGCTGACTCGTGGAGATTGGCGTCAGCTTACCGAGCGCCTGATGCCACATACTCTATCGGAGCGACCTTTTATTAACAAACCGGATCGGCATCAAGACGCATTTTGGGTGAAGCCCATGTTTACCGCCAAAATTCAATATAGTGAGTGGCGGTGGCAAGAAGGACGTACCTTGCGTCAGCCCTCCATCCAAGCTCTTGTGGATCAAGGTATTGAACAGTGCATCGGACCCTGGAAGTGACGTTTTGCCGATACTTTTTCAAAAAATGCAGAACAAAGTTTGTATAAATCATTGCAACCAGTGGTTAATTAAATTACAGTTAACTAATTAACTACATCGAGGTGGATCGCATGTTCTTTTTTTTGGACTCCGAAATTCGTCAACTGGCCTATAACCTATTTCCAGGTGGCAATAAACCGATTGGTGTTTTGGTAGATTTATTTTCTATAACATACGAAATAAGAAAAAATATGGAAAAACGTTCACGTGAGTTTGGTCTCTCCTATGGGCAATATATTGCACTTTGTGTACTTTCTGCGCAAAGAGATGAAATGTCATCTCCTTCAGCGTTGGCTGAAAAGATGGGTGTCAGCCGGGCAGCCATCAGTTCTATGGTCATTTCTCTTGAGCAAGAAGGATTCATAAATAAATACGACGATCCCAATGACAAGCGGGGAGTTTTTGTTTCTCTGAATGATAAAGGAAGAAGTAAAATCCAGCAGATGGACCCTTTTTTCATAGGGCTGGCTTCACGTCTGATGTCAGACTTTACTGAATCAGAACTCTGCCAGTTTCAGACCTATTTGTCACGCGTACGAGATGCTTTTGAAGATGTTAAAGGTTCGCGTCTAACCACCCCCAGCGCCCTCAGAGAGGAGAAAGACAAATGGTGCGAAGACTGAGACAAAATCTGTTCGTCAAACTTGCCCGCAGATCGGCTGGCCGAATGATAACAGCATCCGATTTTAAGCCTTCGCATGCTCCCAAAGTACATCGGACTGAGAGAATGATCCCCACCTCTGTAGGTGATTCCAGGGTAATTGTATATGAACCTTCCCTCCGGTCTGCTGATCCACTCCCTGTATTCGTCAATTTTCATGGTAGCGGATTCATAATGGGCAGCGCTGAAATGGATGATCCCTGGTGCCCGGTCATTTCCGAACGAGCGAATTGTGTCGTCGTTAATGTCGATTATCGCTTGGCCCCGGAGCATAAATTCCCTATTCCGCTACAGGAAAGTTATGATGTGACCCAATGGGTGTACAAGCATCCTGACGTACTAAACATCGATCCCCAACGCATTGCGGTCGGCGGACATAGTGCAGGAGGTAATCTTGCAGCAGCGCTGTGTCTTATGGCCCGGGATCGCAAAGAATTCCCAATTGTGTATCAGGTGCTGGATTACCCATCACTGGATATTGCTACAGATCCCAAGCTGAAGCCCCAATTTGAGAAGGCGATCCCGCCTCGCGTGGCAAAAATCTTCAATGAAAGCTATTTGCGCTCGCCAGATGAGGCGCGAAATCCGTTGGTTTCTCCTATTTATGCAGAATCGCTGCATGATCTTCCTCCTGCGCTGATCATAACAGCTGAGTTGGATTCCTTGGCTGAGGAAGCTGAGCTGTACGCCAAGCGGCTGATTGAAGCGGATGTGCCCGTAACATATAAGAAATATATGGGCGCCGCACATGCTTTTACTCATAGCGGGGATCTCGCTGTAGCTGAAAGTGCCTGGCACCTGATGAGCGACCAGTTGAAGTTGGCATTTGAATTTCGTATCGAGGACACTTTGGCAGAGCTGAAGAAATAAAAATAAAAATAAGCCTCCTGCTTCCACTGCCTTCATGCAGTCGGGTTCAGGAGGCTTATTTTTTATCATTACAAACTGTTAAAAGCTTCGGTCAATACAGGTACAATTTGCGATTTGCGCGATACGACGCCTTTCAGAACAGCCTTGTTGTCATCCAACTGTACATTGTAGGCTTTTTCAACTGCCTGAGCCTGGCTTCCCAGCGCAATACCAATGGAATCACTGTTCACAATGTCTGTTACGACGAACAAGAACAGATCAAGATTTTTGGCTGCAATGGTTTGGGACAAAGCAGCTTCCAGATCAGCTTGACGGGACAATACGTCGTTTACGTCTACTGCATTCACTTGTGCGATTTCCACTTTGCGTCCATTCATCTGGAATTCTTTGGCGTCCAAGCTTACTAACTGCTCAATCGTGTGGCCACTCAAATCAGCACCCGCTTTAAGCAAGTCAAAACCGTAACGATCTGCATCCACACCAGCAATTTCGGCCAGTTCGCGGGCAGCGGCTACGTCCTGATCTGTGCAGGTCGGAGACTTGAACAATAGGGAATCAGAAATAATCGCGGACAACATCAGACCTGCGATTTCTTTGGGAATGGCTACACCATTTTCCTTGTAGAGCTTGTTCAAAATGGTGGCTGTGCAACCTACTGGCTCAGCGCGGAAGTACAGCGGCTGGCTTGTTTCAAAGTTAGCGATCCGGTGGTGATCGATGACTTCAGTTACGCGCACCTTGTCAATGTCAGTCGCGCTTTGCTGGCGTTCATTATGATCGACCAGAATGACGCTGTCTGTTTCGGCAGCAACCTGCTCAACCAGACGCGGCGCGCTCACTTTGAAATAATCCAGCGCATACTGCGTTTCCCCGTTAACCTCGCCCAGACGAACCGGCTCTACGTCCGCGCCCAGTTTGGTTTTCAAGTCTGCATAAGCAATAGCTGAGCAAATGGTATCCGTATCCGGATTTTTATGCCCAAAAATCAATGTTTTTGCCAACATAATCGACTCCTTCACCTTAAGCATTTTACGTGATTGTGTAACCTCAACAATTCCAATGCAGATTATATCATTAAATCTTGCATTCTCCCATTCCTCTTCGATTGATTTCAAAAATAATCTAGTAAATTCATAACATTTCCATGGAATCTATATGTGAAGTTAACCTTATTTTTTCTAAAAATATAAAAAACATATAGTAATATATCCCACCAATATGGTAAGATATGCCTCAAAACTGGCAAGTTAGTCACCAGTGGTCAATTCTATTATTTTAGATATTAAGGGAGGCGTGAGAACAACGGCAGTGGCTTCAAATCCTAGTATGTAGAGATATCATATTTTGATTGAAAAGAGGGAAATCTTTGAAAAAGCCGATCATTTTGCAAAAAATACCTGTCGTATCACTCGCTCTTGCCTTGACGGTAAGCTTATCTCTACCGTCTTTCAGTTCTGCCGCTACTGCAGATCTGCCAATCGACTCATTTTTAAAAGCTCAGGAAGCATTAACTATTGAGTCGGCTCCAGCCTTTATCTCACCTGAGCTGAGCACAGACTCCTCTCGTCAGGTCAGAGTCATCGTACAGCTTGATGGTGAGCCCCTAGCTGTGGACAAATATGCCGCACGTTCAAGCGCCAAAGCTTTCACCGCTCAATCCGAGCAAAAAGCCGAATCTGCGATCGCCACCGAGCAAACAACGTTCGTAGACCAAGCCGCTGAGCACGGCATTTCCCTTCAAGTGAATTACCAGTACAATACGGTGCTTAACGGACTGGAGGTTACAGTGCCAGCCAATAAAATTCCAGAATTGGCTAAACTACCAGGCGTTAAATCCATTCACGAAAACAAAACATATTATTCCATCCCCGTGCAGGACCCACCAACACTTACAGCCAATGAAGCCACTTATGACAATGCACCACTGGACCAAATTGGTGTGCCTGAAGCCTGGGCCAAAGGATTGCATGGCGAGGGAATCAAGGTCGGGGTTATTGATACCGGTATTGATTATGAGCATCCAGATTTGAAAGAAGCCTACAAAGGCGGATATGACTCTTTTGAACAGGACAACGACCCTTACGAGGAACCGTTCCTTGAAAAAGAGAATGATCCGTACGGCACAGGTTTTAGTGGAACGACACATGGTACTCATGTCTCCGGTACAATTGCCGGGAAAGCTGCAAATAAATCCTCGGATATTGTGCAAAAAGGGATTGCCTATAAATCGGACTTATACGTGTATAAGGTGCTTGGACGCAATACCAAGACCGGTCGTTCCTCCGGTTCCTCGGCTCAGGTCATTGACGGTATTGAACGTGCTGTCAAGGATGGCATGAATGTCATCAACCTGTCGCTAGGTTCAGATTCTGAAAAGGATCCCAACTCCCCGGATGCCATTGCCATCAATAATGCGGTACTTTCCGGGGTAGTCGCAGTCATCGCGAACGGTAACGCTGCACAACAAGGACCCTATTTTTATTCCATGGGTTCTCCCGCAACATCCCAGCTAGCGATTTCCGTTGGTGCAGCCACTTCGCCAAGCAAGAGCTTCTCAGGCAAAGCCTCAGTGACACGCGACTCCTATTGGGAGGACAACGGTGAACTAAAGAAAACCGTAACTACTGATACCTATGCACATTACGACTTTAATTTGATGGGCTGGGAGACAGGCAGAGAGGACTTTGCCTCCGTTATGGGAACTGCCCCTTATGAGCTTGTATATGCTAATTTGGGACAAGCTGATGATTTTGAAGGAAAAGACGTAGCCGGCAAAATTGTCCTCGTTTCACGGGGCAACCTAGCGTTCGTGGATAAAATCGCAAATGCGAAAGAAAACGGCGCGAAAGCCGTCATTGTTTTCAATGGAAATACGAAACCTGGTGACATCACCAAGGCTGATTTAGGGGAAAGCATTTCAGGTCGCGATGACTACGTAAATTCCAATTTGGGTGACAGCTTTGACTTTATTCCGACCTTTGACATGAAAGGTAAGGAAGGTCGCGCGCTGGCTAAACAAATCGTAGACAACACTGGAGAAAAATTCTCCGTTTCCTTTGGTGCAGACTATATTCGCACAGATCATTCAGGTAATACCATGGCCGATTTTAGCTCCCGTGGACCCAATGGAGATGAACTGCTGAGTATCAAGCCAGACGTAAGCGCACCGGGTGTTGGCATTTTGTCGACGTATCCTGCCTTCGCCAAGTTCTATCCGGATGCATCCTATGAGCAAGCTTACAAACGCAGCAACGGAACGAGTATGGCATCTCCGCATGTGGCTGGACTTGCGGTGCTGCTGAAGCAGCAGCATCCAAACTGGACACCGTTTGATATCCGCGCTGCTTTGGCAAACACTTCGGTTACACTCTTTGATGAGGATAAAATCCAATATGATGTGTATTCCCAAGGTGCAGGTCTTGTAAACATTGCAAATGCGATTCAGACTCCAGCCCTGCTGGAAACCGTTGAAAAGATTACGATTCTTGACAAGAACTTTAATCGGCAGGAGGTTGTGAATTACAATCCTTCCGCCAGCTTCGGGGTGTTACGACCGGGTAGTGATGCGAAGCAGATCCAGCTTCAGCTCAAAAACTTATCCGCAAACCCTGTGCAGTATGAAGCCAGCTACGTTTTACATGATAATGTCACCTCTGATCCGACTAAGCCTATTGCTACCCCTGATGTGAGCAACATTGCCGTTCAGTTGCAGGGTGTTGGCGCGAATGGAGCCATCTCGGCAGAACCTGGCAAGTCACAACCGTTTTTCCTGTCTGTACAACCAAGTTCGAGTGCAGCTACAGGTGTATATGAAGGAGAAGTTATTTTAAAAAGCGCTGGACAGCCGACACTTCATCTTCCGTTCGTTGTGCATGTCGGCAAAGAAAATCCAACGACAGGTTTCGGCTTGCAGGATCTAAGTTTCACGAACCCGATTATTTATCCAAGTCGTACAGGTGCGGAGCGCACAACAGATTTGGCTTTCCGTCTGACCACAGATAAAACCAATCAGATCGCGCTCTATGTATACGGATTAGATGATAAGCTAATCGGTCTGATTGATGGGATTGCCACTACCAAAGAACAAGGAGCTAACGCTCGCCTCAAACAAGGCGCATATTCCTTTAAGGGGATTAACGGAAGTTATGTTGAATTTGATGACAATGGCAAGCCTGTTCTGGATGCTAACGGTCAGCCGGTTATTCAACACTTGAAGGATGGCGTCTACAAGCTGGAAGTCAGCTCTCCAGAACTGAATGAAAAGGGAGAAGTTGAACGTAATACCGATGGTCCTAAACTGTTCACTGCCACGAAATCGATCCGTGTGGATAATAGTGCCGCATCCGGTGGTAGTAGCGGCGGCGGAGGTGGTGGAGGTGGCGGCAGAAGCAATACTACACCTTCTGCTGCAACGAACGCATCCACCCCTGTCGCTACATCTGCACCTTCACTGCAAAGCGTAGTGAAGCAAGGACAAGCTGTAAAAGCTGTGCCTACAGCCGTTGTGTTGAACAATAATGTACAGTCACTGACAGTAGCTAATGCAGACCTGCAGGCTGCCGTGACAGCAGCGGGCTCCAGCCCGGCAGCTATCGTATTATCGGCTACTAGCCAAGCAGGCCAAACGACTAAGGCATCACTCACTTCGTCACAGCTGGCAACACTGGGCAAAGCCGCAGCAGGAAGCAGCCTGATTGTGAGCAATACAGGTTCTTCCCTGGCATTGCCGGTATCTGCTCTAAAAAATGCACCTGAAGGTGCAGGCATTGAAGTGGTCATCAGTAGCCAGGCAGAGGCGAGCGGCACATTTACAAGCAAGCTTAAAGGCTCGAATGTGATCGGCACCCCGGTAGGGTTTGAGGTCAACGTTGTCACTGGTGGCAAGAATCAACCGCTCAAAGTGGCCCCAGGACAGTTCATTAGCCGATCCTTTACCGTACCTGGTCAAATTGATCCTAATACAGCCGGTGTGCTCTATACGGCGAATGGAAATGTCTATCCCGTTCCATCCGTTTTCACCAAGCAAGCTGATGGATCTACCATCGTTAAGGTAAGTCGTCCGGGCTTCTCCACGTATGCAGCGGCGACACGTCCTGTTAGCTTTGAAGATATTTCATCGTCGTATGCCCAATCCGAAATTCGATCGCTAGCGAATAAGTTGCTAATTAACGGCACAACCGACACAACATTCTCACCGAAGCAAAACGTGACGCGTGCAGAATTTGCAGCCTTGATCACCCGGGCACTTGGCCTGACACCAGGTACTGCTGCACCATTCAGTGATATTCCGGCAGGTAGCTGGTATTCCGGGGATGTGGCAGCCGCTTATGAGGCCGGATTGATTACAGGTCGCAATAACGACAAGTTTGATCCGCAAGCAAATATCAGTCGTCAAGAAATTGCTGTTGTGCTGGGCAAAGCAGTGGACTTGCTTCAAATCAAAACAGCAACCGATGGTCCTGCACGCACACCGTACCATGATACTTCATCCTTTGCAGGCTATGCCAAGGACAGTATTGAAAAAGTAAGTGCGGCAGGGATTATTAACGGAGCCACGATCAAAGGCTCTTCCTACTTCCAGCCGAATGCACCTACAACACGTGAGGCATCTGCCAAGGTGCTGCATGTACTTTTACAAAAAGCTGCGCTGATTAACTAACAATTAAAAAAGCCCCCCAAGCCGTTATTTAACCAAAGTCGCGGTTTGGGGGGCTATTCTTATGTTAGACCATAATCTGCGATACTATACTGTTCCTGCTAAAGGCAACGTTACTTTAAATATACTCCCCGTTCCCAGTGTGCTTTCAGCTGTAATGCTCCCACCGTGAGCTTCCACGATCGATTGTGTTATAGCCAGACCAAGGCCCGCTCCGCCTGAGCTGCGTGTACGCGATTCATCTCCACGATAAAATCGCTCAAATATCCGCTCCAGCTGTTCCTTCTCCATGCCGGGTCCATTATCACGAATTTGAATATCTGCCAGTTTCTTACCAGCCGATAGGTTGACATGGATCAAGCCCTTCTCCATATCGGTATGTTGAACAGCATTGTGAAACAGGTTAAGCACGACTTGTTTGATCTTATCGCCTTCTGCCAATACCCGTACACCTGCTGTCATATCAAAAACTACCTTACGTGTGCCTGCCAGCATAAGGAGCTGCGGTTTCATTTCCAGCAGCAATGCATCTAGTGATATGTCTTCCAGCTTCAACTCCGGTGTTCGATCCAGCTTAGCCAACAATAGCAAATCAGAGACAAGCTTATTCATCCGCTTGGATTCACCATACATACTCTCTAGTGCTGATTGGAGCTGCTTTGGATTGGAGGCTGCTCCACGAAGCAGCACTTCCAAGAAACCGTGAATGGATGTGAGCGGGGTACGCAGTTCATGGGAGGCATCCGCAATAAATCGTCGCATTTGCATCTGCAATTCCCGCTCGGCAGCAAAAGAATGCTCCAACCTCTCCAGCATTCCATTAAATGAAACTGCCAAGCGATCTACCTCATACTGACCCTGCTCTGCGTCAAAGCGCTCGTCCAAATTGCCCGCATCAATACGTTTGACTGCCTCGACCATTCTGGAAAGAGGAACCAATGTGCGGCGAAGCACAGGAAGCATAAGTGCTAAACCAATCGCAAGTGCAATCAGGGACAATAAAATAAAGGTGCGGAGTTGATTGATCAACTGCGCCTGCATAGAATTCGTGGATACGCCCATTTGAAGTAACCCTGACGAACGGTCTGGTGGTCCGAGTGGGCGAAACACAACCAGCTGCTCTTTTCCCTGAGCATCCGTAATTAATTGATAGCCGTGACGCATGCGCTTGCTCTGCTGCATTGCTTGATACTGCTGAGTGGTGAGGCGCGGCGGTTTAAGTCCATTTTCATTGGACAAGCTCTGGAAGGTGCCGTCTATACCTATAGAAGCAAGCGACATATCCGGCCAAAACAGAAACGGTCCCGGTCGATTACTTCTCCGATTGGTCTCACCTTGAGGAACGGTGACCCCAGCTCCGCTCTTTTCCTGCGAATCCTTAATCAATAAGTCGGCAGGAATTGAATTCAGCTGTGTATCCATAGCTTCCGCGCGACTGCGATACAAAAAATCTTTCATTAGAAAGTATTGGAGAAAACCGATCAATACGAGCAATAAAGCCAAAATGAGTAAGGTTCTGGCCAAAAGCTGGGACCGGAGAGAACGAAGCGCATATTTTCTCCGACTTTTCCCTCCCGCCTTCATAACAAATCCACTCGGTACCCAACACCACGCAGCGTCCGAATGACCCGATGCTCCTTATCTTTGAGTTTTTCACGCAAGGAGCGAATATACACTTCCACAATATTGTCCTCGCCCCCAAAATCATACCCCCAGACTCGGTCCAAAATACGACTTTTACTCAGCACAATTCCGTGATTCAACACCAGAAACTTCAATAGTTCGTATTCGGTAGGCGATAACTCCAGTACCTGGTTCTGATAGCGAATCTCCTTCCGTCGGTCATCCACTTGAAAGGGTCCGTGAACCACTTCCCCCAACAGGTCTGGGAACTGATTTCGCAAACGCGCTTCGATGCGAGCCAGCAGTTCATTAAAACTGAAGGGCTTTACGATATAATCATCCGCGCCGAGCTTGAGCCCTTTTACCCGATCATCCACATCATCCTTGGCTGTCAGCATAATGACTGCGATGTTATCCTCTGTCTCCTTGAGACTTTGGCATACCTCAAAACCGTTCATTTCCGGCATCATCACATCCAGCACTGCTACATGCGGACGAAACTCTCTAGCCAGTTCGAGCGCTGCACTCCCGTTCTCGGCGGTTCTGACTTCATACCCTTCATTAATCAGTCCAAGCTCTAAAAATTGCAAAATATGAGGCTCATCGTCCGCCAGCATAATCTTAACTCCGTGTATTGGATTCATCATTAATCTTCCCTTTCATATTGGCGCATTTTTCTCACATTAAAAGTCGGTTCATTTTTTACCTGTATCTAATATACCTGAATCCTGCCGTAAAAAAAGCACCTCATCTCAGCTTTCAGCTAACGTTCAGGGAGCGCTCAGAACTCATTAAGGTACGTATGGCATGATAATAGCAAGCCGGTAGTTCACCGGGCCAAGATCGGAAGCGACTGGTCATTCCGCAGTCCTGAAGATAGCGGCTAGAACAACGGAATAAAAACAAAGAATTTTCACAGGGAGTGGAATGAACATGATTAAGAAATGGTTCAAGATTAGGGCGGACATCCCCCTGATCATCATTATGCTGATATCCGCATTTTTGAACGGATACAACATCTGGCAAGACAAATACGTAAACACCTACTACACGACGGCAGTAGCAAGCATGCTGCAGAGCTTTCATAATTTCTTTTTCGCCTCACTTGATTCTGCAGGATCGGTAACGGTAGACAAACCGCCAGTGGTGTTCTGGATTCAGACGT
The DNA here is from genome assembly GCF_053006485.1 of Paenibacillus sp. JJ1683. Taxonomy (NCBI): domain Bacteria; kingdom Bacillati; phylum Bacillota; class Bacilli; order Caryophanales; family Paenibacillaceae; genus Paenibacillus; species Paenibacillus sp. JJ1683. The sequence goes on along the minus strand of NZ_CM129820.1, from coordinate 415,720 downwards.
TGAGCGCCTATATATTCGGGCTTCACGGATGGAGCGTAATCCTGCCACAGGCGCTGGCTCAGGTCGGATCGGTCTTGCTCATCTACTTACTCGTCAAACCGAGCTTTGGTACACTGGCCGCACGCCTGGCTGCCTTCGCCATGGCAACGACACCGATAGCCGTAGCGGTTAGCCGCACGAATAACATTGACGCTATGTTGGTCTTCACATTATTGCTCGCAACTTGGCTATTGTTCAGAGGCCTTAAAAATAGCAAAACCGGGTTGATCCTGGCTGCTTTTGCAGTCGTCGGCATCGCCTTTAACGAAAAAATGTTGCAAGCCTATATGATCGTTCCGGCGCTGGGCCTGTTCTATCTGCTGGCTTCCAAGTTTAACTGGAAACGTAAAGCAATTACGTTGGCAGGCTCGGCAGTAGTCCTCTTGATTGTATCGCTCTCTTGGGCAGTCATAGTGGACTCCACTCCAGCCGATGAGCGTCCTTATATGGGGAGTAGCGGAACCAACTCTGTACTGAATTTGGCCTTCGGTTATAACGGCCTGTCCCGCCTGACAGGAGATCAGGGAACAGGTGGAAATCGTGGCGGTCAACGCTCAGAGCAAAACAACAACGCTGCAACCAATAGCAACAATACGAACACGGGTCAGATCCAGACAACTCCATCATCCGACAGCACTACCACTACAGATGATTCTGGTGCCAACAACATGACAGCAGGCGGACCTGGTGCAGGTGGTCAAATACCCCCGGGCGGATTCGGGGGGAACGGACAAGGCGCTCCTGGTGGAGACGGACAGGGTGGTCCTGGTGGTGGCCCGGGTGGAAATTCCGGTGGCGGCATGTTCGGTACTGGTGAAAAGGGGCCTTTGCGGTTGTTCCAATCTTCCCTATCAGGCCAAGCCAGCTGGCTGCTTCCGTTCGTAATCATTGCTTCCATCGGCTTGCTTGCCGGTATTCGACGCCGTAATATCACACAGAAACATAGAGAGGTTATCTTCTGGCTCGCCTGGTTGATTCCCGTAGCTGCATTTTTCAGCGTAGCAGGTTTCTTCCATCATTATTACCTGATTATGCTCGCACCACCGATTGCAGCGCTCTTCGGAGCAGGATTCGTAGAATTGTGGCAGCAGTATCGTGAGCGTTCCAACTGGCTCTCCTGGCTATTACCCGTGGCAGTATTGGCAACATCGGTATTTAGCTGGTTCATTCTACAAAATTACAACGACACCATCGGTAGCGGCTGGTCCATCGCGGTATTGATCGTAGGGATCATCGGCACAGCACTTCTGGTAGTAGCACGAATGAAATCCGAGAAGTTTACAAGATTTGCCATTATTGCAAGTGTACTCGCTATGTTTATCGGCCCTGTGTACTGGGCATTGACACCAATCGTTTACGGTGGCAACAGCATGATTCCACAAGCTGGACCGACTCAATTTGGCGGCGGTGGTGGAATGCCAGGCCGCAATGATGGCAACAGAGGTTCAGGTTTCAATGGACAACAAGCTGAAAGAATACAAGCGAATAACCAGAACAATAATGCAGACAATTCCAGCTCTGACGAAAATACTTCAAGCACACAAACAAGTACTGACACGGAACAGAGATCTTCTACCCGCTCCAGAGGAATGGGAGGCCCGAACGGCAGTCAAAGTTTAGATCAAAAAACGTTGAGCTACTTACAAAAAAACAATACAGGTGAAACCTATCTTTTCGCAGCAAGTAATTATTCAACAGCCGCTCCTTACCTGATCGAAGCCGGACAAAAGGTAATTATTATGAACGGTTTTGTGTCTTCCGATCCGGTCTATACCGTCGATAAAATCAAGGCGCTGGTTGAAAGTGGGCAAGTGAAATACTTTATGATTTCTGGTGGCGGCGGTGGACCGGATGGCGGCAACTCCGAAGTCACTGCATGGATCAAGGAACACGGCAAAGTAATCCCTACAGATGAATGGAAAACAACAACAGGGGAAACAAGTACAGCAGCGAAAGCAACCGACAGCGGAAACGACACCACAAACAGCAATGCGAGCGCTCAGAATGGCCAAGGTGGACCTGGCGGAGACGAGCGTGGCGGAAGCGGTACTTTATACGAAATCACATTATAAATGAGGAGGAACTACGAATGAGTGAACCTATCCGTTATTCCATAGTTATTCCAATGTACAACGAGGAAGCCGTTATTACGGAAACCTATCGGAGGCTGAAACAAGTCATGGGCTCAATGGGAGAGCCCTACGAGCTAATCTTCGTCAATGATGGAAGTTTGGACCGCAGCGTCCAGCTTATTAAGGAATTCAGTCTCAGAGATGACACGATTGTATTGATTGATTTCTCTCGCAACTTTGGTCATCAGCTAGCAATTACCGCCGGGATGGATTATGCGGTGGGAGAGGCGGTCGTCGTCATTGACGCCGACCTCCAGGACCCACCGGAATTGATTGTTGAGATGGCTAACAAGTGGAAGGAAGGCTATGAAGTCGTCTACGCCAAACGGCTCAAACGCAATGGCGAAACTCGCTTCAAGAAATGGTCTGCCAGCCTCTTCTACCGCGTTCTTAAAGCATCAACGGATATTAATATCCCGGTTGACACCGGGGACTTCCGCCTAATGGATCGCAAGGTCATAGATGAATTGAAACGACTGCCGGAAAATAACCGATTCGTACGCGGCCTGGTCAGTTGGATCGGTTTTAAACAAACCGCTGTTGAATATGAGCGCGATGAGCGGCTCGCAGGCGAAACCAAGTATCCGCTAAAACGCATGATCAAGCTCAGTCTCGACGGGATCACATCCTTTTCGATTAAGCCGCTCAAGCTGGCAGGGTATATCGGCGCACTTCTGTCCATGTCCGGCTTCCTGTATCTGATGTATGTATTGTTTCTTAATCTTTTCACCGATTCCTATGTGATGAAAGGCTGGTCATCCATGATTAGCATCAGCCTGATCTTCGACGGGGTGATTCTGATTATCCTCGGTATTATGGGTGAATATATTGGACGGATTTATGACGAAACCAAAGCGCGTCCACTCTACATTGTCCGTGAGCGTCTGGGTGGACAATACGATAACGGTCCGACGCATGCTATGAAGGTTCCTGAACAGCGCGACTCCCTGTACATGCAAGGAGCCCGTGACAGCCTGATTTCGGGTGGACGCACAGTACGCGGCAACAGCGCGGTATATACTGGACCCAAATCCGGCCATGGAGCCTAACCCATGAAAAGTCGCATAGCCCAGCTGCTTCCTATGATCCGATTTGGCATCGTAGGTCTGGTGAATACGGGTGTAGATTATATCATTTTCATGCTGCTGGCTTGGACCGGAGTGCCGGTCGTGGTGGCGCAGATCATTTCGTACAGCTGCGGCACAGCCAACAGTTATATTTTGAACAGCAAATGGACATTCAGCAAACAACAAGCAAACAACACAAGCAAAGGTCAGTTACTCAGATTTATCGTGATCAACCTCATCGTATTGGGGATAACCTCCTTATTACTCCAAGTGCTTCACACTAAAACCGAGCTGCCGCTTGCTTTAGGCAAGCTGATCGCCACTGCAGCCGGAATGATCATCAATTATATCGGGAGCCGATACTGGGTGTTCGGTTCCCCATCCCGAAAGGAAAGTGAGTCCCTATGAGAAAAATTACAAAAGCCGTTATTCCTGCCGCCGGTTTAGGTACCCGTTTTTTGCCAGCTACGAAAGCTTTACCGAAAGAAATGCTTCCCATCGTAGACAAACCAGCGATTCAATATATCGTAGAAGAAGCCATCAAGTCCGGAATTGAGAGCATCATTATCGTTACGGGGCGTAATAAAAAAGCCATCGAAGACCATTTTGACAAGTCCGTAGAGCTGGAGCAAGTACTGGAGAGCAAGGGTAAATATGATCTCCTGCGTGAAGTACAAAGCATCGGGGGCAAAGCAGTCATTCACTATATCCGTCAAAAAGAGCCGCTCGGCTTGGGGCACGCGGTACGCTGCGCACGTCAGTTCATTGGCGATGAGCCCTTCGCCGTGTTACTGGGCGATGATATTATGAATTCCTCCACTCCGGCGATTCGTCAAATGATGGATGTTTACGAAGCCACTGGCAAGCAAGTGGTCGGCGTGCGTACAGTGGAAGAACAGGATGTAAGTAAATACGGCATTATTGACTCTGTCCGCCAGAATGGTCTTATTCATGAAGTCGGCGGGCTTGTTGAAAAACCCGCTCCAGCAGATGCTCCTTCGCGACAGGCCGTCATTGGTCGCTATGTATTGGAGCCTTCTATTTTCTCCATATTAGAGAACATGTCGACTGGAGCGGGCGGTGAATACCAATTGACAGATGCTCTGCATCAAGTAGCATTGCAGAACCAACTGCTCGCATTGGAGCTGGAGGGCACACGCTATGATATTGGTGATAAAGCCGGCTATCTGGAAGCGGTGCTCCACATGGGCATGCAGCGCGAAGATTTGCGTCCAATGCTTGACTCCATGATGCGTGAGTGGGCGCTTGCTTCAATGATAAAATAGGAGACTTTCCTCCACCGAAATCCGATGATGTTGTGAAAACACAAAAGTAGCTGGTTAAGCACATAAACTTGTACAATGTAAGAGTACAGAACATCGGAATTTGTTCGGTCGCCCGGCCGAAGCTAAGGAGGAAAAGACCCTATGATTCCTGAGGGAAATCTGCAAAGTAATGTGGATCGTTTCAATGGCTTTGCCGACAACTACGATCAGCACCGTCCAGAAGCGCCATCACTCGTGGTGGAAATCATCAGCCGCTATCTGGATCGGAACGTAGAGCTAGTTGCCGATATTGGCTGCGGTACCGGACTTTCAACCTTCATATGGAAAGACAGCGCTCAGCGAATCGTCGGCATCGAGCCTAACCCGGACATGAGAGGAATAGCGCAGCGCAAGCTGGAGAGAGCAGGAACGACAATGGCAGGAGCTATTTCCTTCGAGAGCGGGTTCTCCAACAACCTGCCCTTTGAGGACGGCACTGTGGACGTCATTACCTGCTCTCAATCCTTTCACTGGATGGACCCCGAGAGCACGCTTCAGGAAGCAGGCAGGGTATTGGCTCAAGGCGGTGTGTTTGCGGCCTTTGACTGTGACTGGCCTCCAGTGCTGCAATGGCAGATAGAGCAAGCTTATACAGAGCTTATCACCAAAGCGGATGGCGTTTTGGAACAGGAAGCGCCAGTAGAGCAACGAGCTCATAAATGGAGTAAGGATCAGCATCTAGCTAATCTGCACCGCAGCGGACAATTTCGCTATACTCGGGAGATTGTCTTCCACAATCGTGAGCAATGTGACGCTGCTCGTTATACTGGGCTCGCTCTTAGCCAAGGGGGGATTCAGAGTCTTTTCAAACTTGGCAATCGAACGCTTGACGACGATATAGCTCGCTTCGTGAAGCTAGTAGAGAATCATTTTGAAGGCAGAACACTGGATATCCTGTTCAGCTATCGTATGAGACTTGGCATCAAATAGAACGGAACCAAAATTGTCGTGATCATATTCTCTTCGGCTCAAGCAAAAAAGACTCTCCTTGTCTCGTGAAAGCGAGTACGTAGGTGAGTCTTTTTTCTTTCAATACATTTCTACTACAATTTCCGTACAATCTCTAGTAGTAGTGTAGTTTTGCTGCGTCTCCCTCTTAAGAAGAGTGGACAGCTAGAATGTGCGCCAACCGATCGGGATAGTCTGTGATGATGCCGTTCACTCCGGCCTCCAGCAGACGCTCCATTTCTTCCGGCTCATTCACCGTCCATGGGTGGTAGACGACACCTAATGTCAAAGCCTCAGACACAGCTTCTGGTGTAACCACTTGCTTATAGGCATGAAGTGCTGTAACCCCAAACTGGGTTGCATACTCCGCTGGGCGAACCATAATTTCAATATATAGCGCTCCCGTCTTGATCTCAGGGGCTATCTGCGCACAGAGCGCGAGCGATTCGTGATTGAAGCTGGATAAGATCACCCGCTCTTCCAATCCGAAACGCTTCACAGCGGCAATAACCTCTTCCTCCATCCCTGGATAGAGATGAACGCTATTTTTCAATTCCAGATTAATAATGGTATCCGAGGACTGGGCCAGTTCCAATAACTCATCCAGCATCGGTACCCGCTCGCCTCGGAATTTCTCATCAAACCAACTGCCTGCGTCCAGTTTATTTAATTCTTCCAGCGTGATATCTCTTACATCTAGTGGACAGCCTGTCGTGCGCTCCAGCGACTCATCGTGAATTAGCACCAAATGCCCATCTTGGGTACGCTGCACATCCGTTTCAATACCTGTTGCCCCCAGTTCCAACGCGTGGCGGAAAGCCGCCATCGTATTTTCAGGACATACCCCCGAAGCTCCGCGATGTGCAAAATTAATCACCTTCCGGGTCATAGTCACGATCTAATCCCTCCTGTCATTTCAAACAAGAACATTGTACTCGTTCATTGTTTGGGTTGTATAAAATATTCGCCACAGCTACCTGTTCTTCTACACTGGTTGAACGATCCTCCCGATCCAATCCGAATAAAATGTATTCCCATTCCGTCGATCAAATTCGGCTGCTGCTGACTCTGCCAGAGGTTTAAAATATGCGATGATCTCTTCTAATGTACGTTCCTGTTTGCCCCATTCAAAAGACGCAGGCATCCGAATCAAACGAAGTTTGCTCGAAGTATCCAGCTTTTGCAGCAACCCCACCATCGCTGCGTAAAAATACATTTGCTCCAATCCGCTCTCATAGTCCAGTGCGATGTGCAAATGACGTTCTACCACTCCGATGCCTTCAATCGGATTTGCAACTGTCAAATACTCAATATGCTCTGCGATCGTTTTCAGGAAGTCACGGTCATCACGCACCAGGCGATAGCCTTTGCGATACTGCTCCTTCGCCTGATCAACCTCGCCTTGACGATACAGCGGCAATAGCACCTGCGAGAGCGTCACATGCGGTACTTCTGCACATCTCATCCGTCCCGATAAAATCGGTTTTGCCACGGCAAGCGCCTGCTCGTCTTCTCCGGTCAAGTAATAGAACCTCACCATCTGGCTCTGCTCACAGGCTTCACAATCACTCATACTGTCTGGCTCAATCACGCGGAACATATCCAGATACCGCCGTGCTTCATCCAGTTCCCCCATGTCCATCGCGATGCGGAACTTATAATAGTAATATGGACGCTCATTATACCCGTATTCGGCATAACGTCTGCGCATATCCTCCACCAAATCTTCGATTTGAGTCTTCGATATATTGGAAAAGCTGCACACCTTCCCGAGTATCCATTTGTAGTTCCACAACAGCTCAACGGGGTCGTACTCCTCTGGATTTTGGTCAAATTGACCCAGCTGCCATGAAAAAGCAATCAGTGATTTCAATGGATATCCGTTAAAAATAGCACAGTCTACAATCTCTCCCCGAATTTCATAAGCGAGTTCCTTCAAACCTGAAGTATCCGCCAAGCGAACAGCCTCTTCCAGAATCGCCAGCTTCGCCGCCCCTCCGGGCATATCCTGCGCCTGCTCCATCAATTCATATATCGTCTCTTCCATCTGAATCCTCCTTTATTACGCAATTACGTATTCTGTCCGTTCCCTAATCCCCAATTGATAAAATGCAGCACACTCCGGTTCATCAGCTCCAGCTCACTGCGGTTCATCGGATAGTGACCCATCATAAGTGCATTCACATACATCATTTCTGTGGCAGCCGTAATCATCTGTGTATCAGTAGCTTCAAAAATTCGCGCCACTACCGGGTTGTTGAAATTAAAATACAAGGTCGAGTAGCCCGCGTTCTGCTGGACTCCCGCTTTTAGACTATCTAGCACATTGGAAAAAAGTGAAGTTGTCTCTTCAACTGTGTGTTCCATGGAGCGCAAGGTTAGTGCATCCTGTGAAATGGTGTAAAGCACAGGCAAGCTCGCAGGCTCAAAACGCTTCAACTCAGCACGGCAACGCATTGGCTGCAATGCAGCATCCATCACACGCAGCACACCGTAATACTTTGTGTGCTCTTCCTGCGTCAGTCCGGTAAATGATAAAGATACATCCTCAGGGCTGAGCCGCTCTGTTTGCAGGGTAGCGTCGATCCAGTGCAGCTTATCCAAAATTTCTGCATCATAGATATATCCGCCATTGATCACCAGCATCGATTGCGCTGCCGCCACATGCGTAATCTGGCGATACTCATCCACGGTCGCCGTGTAATGGAGCGGACGTCCGCCCGCCTCTCGGATCAGTTCACTCAGCTCGCGCCGCCCAAATGTACTTTCGAAGGAAAACCAGCGATGCATAATCCGCAGAAACTCATCATCCTCAACCGCGAGCGCCTTCATGGACAGCTCATGCAAACGAATCCAGTGCTGCAAGCGGTCTGGCTCATATTCCGCCATGCGTAGCAGTTCTTCGCGAATACAGGTCCCCAATTCAGAACGAACCGCATCAAGCTGCTCATTTTCATAAAAATATTCACGTGATGCCGTTGGTTGCAATTCATCTGTCCAAATCAGGCTTTTAATGAAAAATGCCCATTCTGGCAATACATTTTCCGCTTTGTCAGACACGAGCATATGCTTCAGGTACACCCGATGCAGCCGCTTGCTGTTCAGATTAACACTGCGAGGCAAAATGAATGCAATCCCGCCTGTTCTACCCGATGCTGTCCGTAGCGGTATAAAATCACTGAAGCGCTCACCCATCAGACGATAGCCTAAATCCAGCACCTCACCGCGGCGGCTCCGTAATTGTTCCGGGTCTTGCATCCAGCTTGTCGATGGAAGATTGACCTGCTTGGTCTCCCCGTCTACAGACAGCAGGACAGGATAGGGAAGCAAGGCTCCATAATAAAATAAAGAATCTTTCACCTGAGCTGGCTCATAATAAAACTCGCTCCCTGGCTTGCAGCGCAAATAAATTTGCGTCCCTGTAGGCAATTGGGTCTCTAATCGACGAATTGTATATGTCCCATCCGGCTTCCCTTTCCATTCCATAGAGACGCCTTCCTTCACCGAACGGGTCAGTACTACAATCTCATCGCTCACCATAAAACAAGACAGTAAACCAATCCCAAAACGCCCGATAAATGAAGTCTCCGAGGTCAGCAAGTCAGCTCCCTTCTTGGAAGACTGCCCGATGATCGACAGAAACCGGTGAATGTCTTCTTCCGACAATCCAATCCCGTTATCCTGAATCATCAATACCTGCTGGTCCCCGGCACCGGATAGCTCCACGATGACTTTGCCTTCATAGTCGTTACTCTCAAAAGCTGTATCTCCAAGAGTATTGTCTTCTTTCAATGGTTTACTTTCAGCAGCAGCCTTCCCCAGCTCCTTGCGAGCTGTGATCGCATCTGTTGCATTTTGCAGTATTTCACGTATAAACACTCGTGGACTGCTATATAAATGATTGGCCAAAATATCAATCATGCCGCCCAAATTCACTTGAAAACGATATTCGTCCGTTTGACTCATAGAGATCATTCCTTTCTCGAAATGCTACAGCCATCTTTTTTAAAATAGCTATCTTTTAAAGTATAACGTGGATTCAAGTCGGATTACACACCCTCGTTTCAGATATCAATTCATTGACAACGGTATAACAGGGTCTTTTTTCACCCGGGAATGTCGGACCTGGGTCTAATTAACTTCACAAAAATGAATGAAGCACGAACACTTAGTGAATAAGGATCATCTTTGCCTAGTTAAATTTAGGAATAAACATAATATTTATTAAAATTATCCCTTCCTTTCGGGCACTAGATCGATGGAGGGACAAATGACTCATTTTATACAAAAAGCCCGCATTCCTGCTCTTGTAGTAGCCTTACAAGAGAGAATGCGGGCTGATTAGGCATAGCCTAGTGCGTTCCTTTTAGAAAGAGAATTAATGAGAATTAATGAGAATTAATGAGAATTAATGAGAATTAGCAAGACGGATCACGTTCCACGAGGCTTTACCCAAATGGGCTTTTACAATTCCGTCTTCAAGCTTGGCATTGCCACCGTTATGAGGTGTAACCTTTTCACCAGCTGGGCTGTTGGTCGCTTTGAGATCATCATGCTCCAGTACAGTATGCTCGACAATGCGGTAACCCTCAAAACTGCGTACATCTACCGTCAGCTCCAGCGATTCAGACAAGTGACGGTTCACTGCAAAGACCGTCAGCGCGTCTCCCTCTTCATCATAAACTACAGCGCTATCCAGATAAGGAATATCTGTAAAGTCTTTGGAGTCGTATTTTTCGGAGTTCACTACAGGCATCAGCGATATCCCACGACCATAACGGGAGGCATGCAGATACGGATAGAAGATCGTTTGCTTCCACGCTTTTCCGTTATTTTCGGTCATGATTGGTGCAATAACGTTGACCAGTTGAGCCATACAAGCCATTTTTACACGGTCTGCGTGACGCAGGAACGTAATCAACATGCTGCCGACCAACAATGCATCTTCAAAGTTGTAAATATCCTCAAGCTGCGGTGGTGCCACAGACCATGGATCAATTTTTTTGTCCGCATCATTGGAGTGGTACCACACATTCCATTCGTCAAAGCTGAGCATCATTTTTTTCTTGCTGCGTTTCTTCGCTTTGATATAATCACAAGTCGAAATGACTGTACTAATAAAATGATCCATGTCCATAGAACGTGCCAGATAATTAGCCGTATCATTGTCATGGTTGCCGTAGTATTGGTGCAGGGAAATATAGTCAGCTACCTCATACGTATGATCCAGTGTGGTTGCCTCCCATTCCGGGAACGTCGGCATCGTGGAGCTGGAACTCCCACAGGATACAAGTTCAATGTCAGGGTCAATCAGCCTCATGGCTTTTGCAGATTCTACAGCCAGACGACCATATTCCTCTGCTGTCTTGTGACCAATCTGCCATGGACCGTCCATTTCATTGCCAAGGCACCAGGTTTTAATCTTATGTGGCTGCTCTACACCGTGACTACGACGTAAATCACTCCAATAGGAGCCTCCTGGATGGTTGCAATATTCCACCAAATTACGCGCCGCATCAATACCACGCGTACCCAGATTTACCGCCATCATTACTTCGGAGCCAACATCCTGGGCCCATTTAAAAAATTCATTCGTCCCTACTTCATTCGGTTCGACCGTTCTCCACGCCAGCTCTAACTGTCTAGGTCTGGATGCGACAGGGCCAACGCCGTCCTCCCAATTGTAACCGGATACAAAATTACCGCCCGGATAGCGTATAATAGGAACATCTAGTTCTTTTACCAGTTCTTTAACATCATTACGGAAACCGCTTTCATCACTAGTTGAATGAGTAGGCTCATAAATACCACCATATACAGCACGCCCGAGGTGCTCTACAAAAGAACCATAAATGCGTTTATCGACTTCAGCAATACGAAAAGACTTGTCTACGATCATCTTTGCTTTTACAGCTGCTGCCACCTAAACCATCCTCTCTGAATACGAAAATAAAATTTGTTGTACCTAAAACTAACAAGCCATTTTATTAACGCTTTCAATATAACACACCATAATTAACATAGTCAATATTATTATTAAATACTTAATATAAATATTAAGTATTTAATAATAAAAGATAAGCATTTGGTTACGTATTTCTACCAAACTGCGATATTAATCTTCACACCTGCAATCTTAGCTTCGTCTTTAGCCGAATTCACATAAGCATTGAGTTCTTGTTCAGTCCACACCCTACCAACCTCTATACTTAATTCTTTCTCATCCTTTGGTTCATCTCCATCTATTATCGTCGGTTCCTTATTCACTGCTTTACTAATGCACTCTTTGATATTCGAGGCAATCGCCATAATTTCCTCATTAAGACCTTCTGCCTTCTCACGCAAAGCAGTTGATCTTGAAGGGTTTGTTCTCCCAACCCTTTGCTTCGCTTTCTAATGTAATTTGTTCCATTTTAGTGATTTTGGGATTCTTCAGCTGGTTGTTTGCTGATACAATATTATGCATCGTATAAGTAATGAGACTTTGCTTATGCTCCTCTGCAGTCTGGTGCGTATATTGTTCCTTCTTATCTTCCTGAGCTTCTTTTTTACTTTCCTCATCCATTCCAAATGCTGCGGCTTGTCTATACTCTTCCTTTCAGCCTGAGGGGGAAGGGAATGCCGTAGTTCAAGTTGGTTGTTATCTGAGGTGTGGAACGGCGATTGGTGAGATGATGTAAAAGATACATTCATCTTAAAACCACCATTTCTCTTCTAAATAATAATACTAGAGGTATATCGGATTTTTTGTATGTTTTTGTATATTTTATCATCGTTATTCATAAATTCTTCATTCCTTTTTGACTGTTAAGCAGTCCTTTATCGTCTATCAATTTGTTATATGTAAGCAGCCTCTCCCAATATAACACTGTATATGTCCTTCCTCGCTGACAAATATAATATTTCAGTTACGGCGACAACGACCCGGAACTACAGACTAAAAAGAAAAATTCCTACATTATCCCATCAATATTGTCTAACTCATATAGGAAATGTCCAATGTGAAGCCCAAAAGCGGGGCCTCTCAATGGGAAGCTCCGCTTTTTTATTATAGTCTACTTCTCATAAGGTAAAAAACAATTCTGTTCGCAGTCCCACTAATTACCGGAATCTCATTACACAGTTAGCGTACATCATTAATAACTAGCGCTTTCTGGAATGTATTAATTTCGTCAGAAAATAAATTATAGTAAAATCCTCTACTTTCAATTAGTTCTTGGTGGGTTCCTTCTTCTACAATCTGACCCTTTTCCATAACTAAAATTTTATCTGCATATAAAACAGAGGTATAACGATGAGAAATGTAGAGGCAAAGCCTGTCAATAACAAAATTTCGAAATTGGCGAAATAGTTGTTTTTCTGATTCTGGATCAAGAAATGAACTTGGCTCATCTAACACATAAACGTCAGCATCTTTGAAGAGCGCTCTCGATATAGCTATCTTTTGCCACTGCCCTCCTGAAAGCTGTATACCCCCTTCGAAGTTTCTTCCTAGCTGTTGTTCTAATTGATTAGGCAAATCTCGTATTACCGAATCTACTCCTGTATGTTGTGCCGATTCCCATATCCTAGTATCAAGTTCAAGATCTCCTATACTGCCAAAACCTATGTTTTCTCTTACTGAAAAATCAAATTGGACAAAATCTTGAAATATAACACCTACTTTCTTGTAAAGCATTTCTTTATTGTAATTTCGAATCGAGATAGAATTGATTAAAATATCTCCTTCAAAGTCTTCATATAACCCCGTTAAAAGTTTTATCACTGTTGTTTTCCCTGATCCATTCCTGCCCACTAGAGCAAGAGGTTCACCACGCTTCATTTTAAAACTTATATCTTTGAGAGCTAATTCTTTTTGATCTGGGTAGGCAAATGAAACATTTTTAAATTCTATGCATTCTATTGTTGAATCAACACATATACCTGATTCTCTTAGTAACATACTAGAATTCTCTTGTTTTTCTTTTATGTTAAAAAAAGCGAATAATTCATCCAGATACAGATTATGATCACACAATGAAATCAATCCTTGAGATACCGTGTTAATATTTTGATTAGTTAATAATACTGCTTGAACTAATGCATAAACACTGCCAACAAGTAATTTTTCTTTCCATGCTATTTGTATAATCATGATCAAAGCTATGGCTATAACTAATGTACTTATCACTTGAAATGATAAGTATAAAGTGATACGTTTTTTGGCTAAATGCTTATCCTCTTTATAGAAAACATCAAAAATGCTCTTATATCTTGCCGTTAAATAGTCACTAAGTTGATACAATACGATTTCTTTAAAAGACTTGTCATTAGTGAGCAAATAATTAATATACCTAGATTTGCGTTGTAAAGGAGCACGTTTCTTTTTAGCTATATACTGAATTTGTGTGAACCTCAGTAAAGAATAAAAGGATGCTAGGGGAGAAAGAATGAGAATAAGTAAAATCCACCATCTGAACGCTAGTAAAATGGCAATACTAGAGCATAGTGTAACCATGGAACTTAACAAATTAATGAGTTCTTTATAGATCTGGATAGGTCTATCTATCGAGTCGTTCTGAACTCTTTTGAGCTAATTATGTACTTGCGGGTTTTCAAAATCCGAAAGATTAAATGTTGATGTTTGTTGTACTATCAATGTTTGTAATTGGTTTATCAGAGTAATTTGGAACAGTTTATCAGAGTATTCAATTAAACTTGAAATGAGCAGACCACAAAACATCACAAGAACTAAAGGGTACACTGTGCTTATTTGAAGCATATGCGATAATGGTCTTGTTTCTATTTCAGAAACCAAAAACTGTATGGAAAGGAGATTGGCAATCGGGAGTATTCCTTTTAAAAGATAACCAATGATGATGATAATAAAATAGATAGGTTTTGTATTCCATAACAACCTAGTTAATTTCGGCCAATATTGGAATGAATGAAATATAGCTCTTATATTCAAATGGTCTATCTCACGTTCCATTCATTCCATCCCTTTCTTTTATATCCACTATTATTGGTTCTTCACGAATTCTCGTTATTTTAGCTCTCAATCTCCCTGAATTGTATAGACATTTCCGGGATTTTTTCTGCGAACTTCCACAATGATATTACTTTTGACGCGCCTAAATGCGTCCACTTGCTCATTGGAGAAGTGAGTTGATTGCGGCAAAATGTAATCAATCCACTTACTCGCCCAATCCATTCCGAAATTAAACTCTAAAAGCTTATTTGAATAAATATTGATTTGAAGTTTATTATAATTTTGAACTATTATTTTCGGCTCGAACGATGACATGGAGTGTATTCGGGTGATTTCCAAGGTATAGCGAACCGGGTGTGTCCCATTTTTCTTAGCCACTTGATACAGCGTTTCGAAAAGGGTGGCAAATTGCCTCGCCTGATACAAACTAATTCCCTTATACTCTACTTGTGTTTGCCCCACAGTTATTTTTTGAAACGACGATGTCTGTACATTCTCATTAAATAGCCTCTCATATCCCCATACGCCCATCAATATACTACAAGCAAGGACTGTACTAATCCAAGGGATTATAGACTTTTTGCCGCCTCCACGCCGACTGGATAACATTGTGCCTAATCCGTAAAATAATAAACTACAGCCTAAGAGTCCAAAAAGATTTCGCCAGTTGACCATATAGGGGTTGAATATATTCACTATAGGAGATATGTAACGTAACTTTTCATTAAAAGACCAGGAAACTAAACCTATAGGAAGGTAAAAAGCAATGAGAAAAGTAAAGGCTAACCCATAATGCTTTACTACCTGCCCCAGGAAGAGACCCAACATCGATGAAAAAACACTAGAAAAAAATACAATGGTAACCAAATTCCATAGTGAAACATCAGCGAATGATTTCCATAAAAGTCCTACCATCATGAGCAAGAGAGGAAACGAAAGAATTAAAGAAACATAAAGCTGGTAAGCGATTAGACGGTAATTAGGAAAGACAGAAATATATATATACGGTTCTGTATGATTACGATTGTGTATACTCGCAATCTGTAAAGAAAAAAAAGCTACAAATAACAAGTTAACACTATAAGTTATTGCAATACCTTCATTCATTATTAAATTGAATAAAAGAACCACACTAAAGGAAACGAGCAAGGTTACTGCTTGTTCTCTTCGAAATAAAAGCTGTAGCCAGAAACGAACTATAATTCCATTCATCCTTGTACCCTCGCCATCCATAGATGATTACTGACTTTCATCAATACCCATATAAGCAAAAATAGGAATACTCGCCCAAAAGAAAACGACTGTGTGAAGAAATTGGAAATAATCCAATCCGGATTAAACCAGATTGAAATGTAAGGAAAGTTGATAGTAATACTGATTAGAAGGTAAACGAGCATCACAATGTTCACATACAGTTGTTTACGTAAGACCAAGTTCAATATGACGGTAATTTGAACAGAATACCTCATAGTTGCTACACCTGCTGCTGTTAGCTGAAGCAGTATCAAGAATGGAGCCTTACTATGAGTCGTCCATTGAACTACACCAATCATAGCTAAAGCGACAAATTGAAATAAGCAAACCACTCCCCATAATACACAGCTCTTACAATAAAAATATTGGGCTCCTTTAAGTAATTTAGGCATAATAACAGAAGAGATCATTTTTTGCTTCTCACTATCATAAAGAACAGAATACATTAACGGCATTAGTAATATGGTAAAGAACATTTGTCCATGATGCAAAAATATCCATAACTCGTTATTCTTATTCCCTGCTCCTAGATATAAAAATAAAGGAATTAAAAAACAAGAGAACGTTAGTGCTATAAAAAACACTACACTTTTTTTCATAAGCAAAACTTCAAATTGAACTAGGGCTCTGGTTACTTGTCCCATTCTGCTAACTCTCCTCCGAATCAGAAATGTACAGATACGCATCCTCAAGATTAGCCGTTTCAGGTGTGACTTCTGTACAACAATCTGGAGGGTAGTTACACAATAATCGAGCCTGAATTCTTCCTTCCTTTCGCACAATGGAAGTGATTCGAGCTTGTTGGTTTAATTGTTCCAATTGACGCTTGCCAACATCAACCAACCATACTTTACCCTCAACAGTTCGAATCATATCGTCTATAGCCCCTTGGTACAGACAACGACCTTCTTTTAAAACGAGTAGTTTGTCACATGTGCTTGAAACGTCAGGGACAATATGAGTAGATAACAATATAATCCGGTCTTCTCCATAATTCTGAAGCAAGTTTCGAAAAGCAATTCGTTCTTTGGGGTCCAGTCCAACCGTAGGCTCATCTACAATTAACAACTTAGGCTGTCCTAACATAGCTTGAGCAATTCCTAAGCGCTGCTTCATTCCCCCAGACAAATGTTTTATTTTTTTATGAACTTGATCGATAAGTCCTACCTCAATTAATCGCTGTGATGTCTCCTCTTGAATATGATGTTTACCTTGAATACCTTTTAAAGCTGCAAAATAGTTCATGGATTCCAAAATAGTCACATTTGGAAAGAAATCAAAATGCTGCGGCAAGTAACCCAGTAAAGAACGAATAGCATCAGGTTCTTTTTTCAAAGAATGTCCGAATATTTCAACTTCCCCTCGGTCGAATCTAAGTAAAGTGGCAAGAATTTTCATTAAGGTGGTCTTACCCGCCCCATTGTCTCCGAGCAGCCCGAATATACCATTATCAATGTGAAAATGAAGCTCGTTAAGTACTTGGTGAGAACCATATGACTTACTTAAAGCTTGAATATCAATTGTCAAATGAGGCATCCTCCAATAGTTGCTCTCGCTGCTGCTTAGCTGAGAACAGGTTTGTCTTGTCTTCTTTAGTTAATCGTAAATACAACTTCATACAATCCATTATTGCACTACGAGTAAAGTTACAGTATTTATCCACTGGCTCATTAATCGAACCGCTAAGCACCATATTTTCTTGAGGACAACCTCCACCACATAGATTCTTAGCCCAACATTCTCCGCATACAGTTCTCTTCTCTAAACGCATCTCACTAAGCATACCACTCTTCTTTCTTACATCCATCCCTTCCCTCACATTCCCTAAAGAATAATCCTTTACATTAACAAATCGTTGACAAGGATAAAGATTACCGTGCACATCAACGGCAAGCATATGCGAGACTGCTCCACAAAAATAATCTCGCTTAGAAGAAGAATGAATCATCTGCAAATATTTTAGAATGTTCGATATTTGACGTGCTTCCCCATATTTTTTGGCCTGAAGCAAAGATTCAAAATGAACAACCAATTTGGTGAATTCTTGTGCATACTTCTCAAAGTCTTCCTCACTAAGCATCTCAACTGCAGGATACATCGCAACATGGCGGATACCAATCCCCATTAAATGTGTAAGTGTATGTGTTATATCCAATTGTACTGATGAAATTGTAGCTCTTGCTGTTATGGCACCTTTTTTTCTTAAACTTTCTGTTCTATTTAAAATGATTTCATAGGTACCTTTTCTGTTCTGATAATATCGATTGAAATCGTGCGTCATTTGATCACCGTCTAGACTTATCTGAATAGAAACATGATGATCTAATAAAAAGTTTTCAATTTCTTTGGAAATCAAGGTACCGTTCGTTGTCATACTATATGTAACACGTTTATTTGATTTTTCTAGTTTTAGCTTAGTGTAGGCTACAACTTCTTTAATAACTTCAATGTTCAGAAGTGGCTCCCCTCCAAAAAAGCAAATATTCAGTTCTTCTTCTTCGCCAGAATGATTAAACAGATAATCAACTGCTTTTAATGCGGTCTCTGTGTCCATCCTCCCTCGATCATTATACTCTCCGTCTCCTCCATAACAGTAAGAGCATCTTAGATTACACTCTTGAACCAGCATAAGGACTATAGATGATAGACTTACTTGCTCATCATTGCAACTTTTAGATTCCTTTTGAATAGGCAAATCTTTATTATATATAACCGATGCTTCCTTCAGACTGGCTAATAACCTATCTATCTCTTCTCTACTAGAACGATATTTAAGTAATTCATATATTTCTTCAATGCTTCACGTGTATCACAAAGAACACACGTCATAGGGGAAACACTTCCTTCAGCTGCTTGGTTAATAGGATCGAACAATTTGAATCACCCCATTTTTTTGTATTTTTTTATTTAATTTCCAAGATAATCATTTTCCTATTGCACTTCAATACTTTTTTTAAAATAATTATATAAAATTTGTTAACATATTACTTTTGAAATATATTCAATTAAATATAATAAAAGTATAATTTTCTTTGCCAAAAAAACTATTCGTTGTTTATGTAATGCATGTCTTAAAGATTCTAGAGGTCGGAACTTTTATTCACCTTCGTAACACGCAATCTTTGAATTCTAAATCTTCGTTCTCCCGTTTTCATATATAAACAAAACCTGATGCAGCCTCTTAGGAATGAATGTGACTAGCCAGGTTTTCTAATTTTTCTATAAAACAAGATCACAAAAAACGGAGGGCTTCTTTTTCTAAGAAGTCCTCCGTTTTTGTGTTTTTATCAATTTACATACCTATTATACCCCTACTTAATTCCCGAAATTGTATAATTCTCGATAATATACTTTTGGAAAATAATGAAGATAATCATAATCGGAACGACCATAAAGGTCGAGCCCGCCATTTGCAGGGCAAATTGACTTTCGTTCTGTCCCTTGAGCAGTGATAAACCTACGGACAAGGTGTACAGCTTCTCATCGTTCGCAATAATGAGCGGCCATAAGAAGCTGTTCCATCCACCGATGAAGGTCAGGATCGCCTGTACCGCAATAATCGGCGTCGAAATGGGCAGCACGATTTGTAAAAAAGTGCGGAACTCCCCTGCTCCATCAAGTCGTGTCGCCTCCAGCAGTTCTTCCGGGATATCGGACATGAACTGCCGGAAGAGGAAGATCGCGAACGCGCCCACCAATCCAGGAAGCACAATCCCCAGCATGGAATTGGTCAACCCCATCTGGTTTAGAATCAAATAGACGGGAATCATCGTCACTTGACCTGGAATCATCATGGTTGCCAGCACCAGATAGAACAGGAAACCTTTGCCCTTAAACTGAAATTTGGCAAAACCATAACCCGCCATAGCGTTAAGGAATAATCCGAAGAAGGAAGCTAGGACAATGATCAGCGTATTCGTCAGGTAGGTTCCAAACGCCATGCTATCGAATAGGATTTTAAAATTATCCAGTGTAAAATGCTCCGGCCAGATGGTTGGAGGAATTTTGGTTACCTCGCCCTCTGTCTTAAAGGAGGATAAAATCATCCACGCAAAAGGCAGCACCATCAACAGACCTCCCACAGTCAGGAGAATCGCCACGAACCATTGAAATGTTTTTTCACCACTGCGCGTATTGGCGCGGGCTTGCTGAACAGCTGTTTTCACGCTCATCACCTCTCTCTATCAGGACTCCGCTTTATTTTGCAAACGGAACTGAATCAGCGTTACCGCGATGATCGCGAAGAACAGAATGAACGATCCCGCCGCGGCATACCCGAATTTACTAAATTGGAAGCCGTTATTGTAAATGAACAAGGATGCCGTCAGCGTACCGTCCAGCGGTTTCCCTTTGGTCATGACAAAAGGTTCCTCGAAAAATTGCAGCCAGCCGATCATCGTCGTGATGGACACGAAGAAAATAGCGTAACGAAGCTGCGGCAGCGTAATATAACGAATTTGCTGCCATGTATTGGCCCCGTCAAGCTGGGCCGCTTCATAATAAGAGCCTGGAATGCCTTTAATAGCCGCAATAAAAATAATCATGTTTAAACCGATGCCCCGCCAAACCGCTAACACAATCAGCGAAATTTTCGCTACTGTTGGATCGGTCAGCCATGGGACGGGACCTAAATTCACCAGACCAAGCACGTAGTTGAATAACCCAAGCGTCGGATTATACAGATAGCTCCAAACCACTGCGACCGCAACCACATTCGTTACGGACGGCAGATAGAACACGACGCGGAATACTTTGAAAGCACGTGATTTACCCATGTTAATCAGAATCGCGATGCTGAGCGAAAATATCAGCACCAGCGGAACGCCAATGATAACAAAGAACAACGTATTCCCAATGGACTTCAAAAAGGAAGGGTCCAAAAGCACGTTCGTGTAATTTTCCAATCCTATAAAGCGAATACTTTCATAATTAACGAGTCCGGACAGATCCATATCCGTGAAGCTGATCACGAGCGCCAGTAGTATCGGCAATAACGAAAACAGCGTTAACAGGATGATGGAGGGACCGATAAACAAGTATGGCGCAAGCTTCTGCGAGCTTCCTTTCATGCCTTCACTCCCTTTGACAATGACGGATATGGATCATTATTTTTTCATTATACTTGCAGCCTGCTGATTAAAGTCATCCATTTCCTTCTGTACATCGGCATGACCGCGGTAAATACGCTCAAAGCTCTTGATGAATTGTTGAGAAACCTCTTCCCATGCAGCCAGTTGCGGCAATGCTGCGGAATGATCCAGCTGTTTGCGAATCGTCAGAAGCATCGGATCACTCTTCAGTTTGGCATCTTCCCACGATTTAGTAGTCGCAGGCAAGTTACTGGACAGCTCCATCCATTTCAGTTGTGTTTCTGGTTTGCTCAGGTAAGCCAGGAATTTGGCCGACTCCTCTGGGTGCTTGCTGAATTTCATAATTGAAAGGTTAGCTCCACCCAAAACGGATAGGTTGTTTACTTTGCCAGGAAGCTCCGCAATATTCCACTTGCCTTCCAGTTCTGGTGCCTTGCTCTTGATTTCTTTAATCATGAAAGGACCGCTGATAAACATTGGAACGATCCCCTCGCCTTGCAAACCTTGAACGGAATCAATTCCAATATCCACTGCGTTAGAGCCATTTTGGAAAAAGGTATTTACATACTTCACAGCATCTACAAACGGTGCTTGGTTGAATAGCGGATTGCCCTGCTCGTCAACCAGCTTGGAACCGTTCTGGAGAGCAAACATAAAGCCCATGGACTGCTCCTTTGCACTAAAGGAGATACCATATTTGCCTTTACCCCGAGCCGCTAGTTTTTGAGCAGCATCGGACAGTTCCTCCCACGTTTTAGGTGCTTCATTGTATCCAACCTGTTTCAGTAGGTCCGAACGATAGAATAAAACTCGCGTTTCAGTGTACCAAGGTACGGCGACCGGTTTAGCTTCAAATTGAGCCGTACTCACAGCGCCCTTGAAGAAATTTTTCGCTTCAAGCTCAGGGTATTTGCTGATGTAAGGCGTGATGTCTGTTAGTGCACCCGCAGATGCTAATTCCGGCACCCATGATGTACCGAGCTGGACAACATCTGGACCTGATTTTGAGGCAACCGCCGTGAGCAATTTGTCGTGAGCGTTATCCCAAGGCAACGCCTGTACATCAACGTGAATATCTGGATTTTCTTTTTCAAAATCTTTTACAATTTCAGGCAGCAACTTCCCTTCCGCTCCCATTCCCCACATGGTGATGGTCGTCTTGCCATTTGCATCTTTGCCCGACGAATCATCCTTGGATGAACAGCCTACCAACGCACCCCCCAGTAATAAGGTGCTTGCCAAAATGATCCCCAATGTTCTTTTCATCATACGAATTCCTCCCGAGATGATCAGTTTACCGATCATGCAATATGATAACGGATTCAAGCACATGAATTTTGCAAAAATTCAATAAGCGACTTCCAATGTCCAAATATTGCAATTTGGAGCGACTGAAATCGAATTTTGCAAAATCCTGATACATGCAAATACATAGCAGTTAAAGCATACCGTTATAACAATTATGTTTAAAGCCTAAGGACCATACTCATCAATAGAAACGTTTCGATAGTCATTATAGAACAAATTGAAACCGTATTCAATAGGGATATTATTTTTTATTTACTTGGAATCGCATCTCTTTTTCATTTATTTCAATCTTTATTACGCTATTTGTCCTATAAAAAACCCCCGTTTTGCATTTGACTCTCCATTTGGGAGCGTATATAATCCAACTGAGTCCAACAATAGAAACGTTTCGATTAATAATACAACAGAAGATTATGCTTCTATACTAGCTATTAGCCTGTTCAGCACTTTTTTGAATCAACTTTATCCAAAAAATCTCATGAATCTGAAAAAGAGAGCTGTTTTACCAACCAAACAGCTTACGGAGGATTATGATGGAACAACACCTGAATTCCTATTTACAAAACATGACTCTTGAAGAAAAAGTTGACCAACTGCTCCAGCTTGTGGGTGGCTTTTTTGAAGAAGCGGGTACAGAGGGCCAAATTACTGGGCCTATGGCTTCTCTCGGCATCACAGAGCAGACGGTTCACAACGTTGGTTCCGTGCTCGGCCTTGCAGGAGCCCAGGAAGCAATTCGTGTTCAGCAGGCTCATTTGAGTAAAAACCGTCTGGGTATCCCGCTTTTAATTATGGCAGATATTGTACACGGCTTCAAAACGATTTTCCCTATACCGCTGGCTATGGGTTGCTCATGGGATATGGAACTTGCAGAAGAGAGCGCTACTATCGCTGCTCGGGAAGCAGCCGTATCCGGTGTTCACGTCACATTCGCTCCTATGGTCGATCTGGTACGTGACCCACGCTGGGGTCGTGTAATGGAATCTACTGGGGAAGACCCTTATCTCAACAGTCAATTTGCCCGTGCGTTTGTGCGCGGATTTCAGGGTAATGATCTGACGAATGATACCGAGCGGGTAGCCGCATGCGTGAAGCACTTTGCTGCTTATGGAGCCGGTGAAGGCGGACGTGATTACAATACCGTAGATGTATCCGCATGGCAGCTGCGAGAGTATTATCTCCCTTCCTACAAAGCTGCTTTAGATGAAGGCTGCGAAATGGTGATGACGTCCTTCAATACCGTAGAAGGCGTAGCGGCAACGGGCAACAAGCGCCTGATGCGTGATCTGCTTCGTGATGAATGGGGTTTTGACGGTGTACTCATTTCGGATTGGGCCGCGATCAAAGAGCTTATTCCTCACGGCATCGCCGAGGATGAACGGGAGGCAGCAAAAAAAGCATTGCTAGCAGGCGTAGATATTGAAATGATGACCTCCTGCTACAATGGGCACCTGCCTGAGCTGATTCGCAACGGACAGCTGGATGAAGCGCTCGTTGATGAAGCCGTGATGCGTATATTGAAGCTCAAACAAAAGCTGGGCTTGTTCGAGAATCCGCTACGCGGCGCAGACCCTGAGCGTGAACGTGAAGTGGTATTCTGCGAAGCCCACCGTGCGGTTGCTAAAGAACTAGCCATTAAATCATGCGTGCTGCTCAAAAATGATTCTGTGCTTCCATTGAATCGCAATCAACATATTGCATTGATCGGGCCTTTTGCAGAGAGCGGCGATATTCTGGGCTCTTGGTCATGGAGCGGTTCACAAGAGGAAGCCATTCGTGTTGTTGATGGATTCCAATCGAAAATATCCTCCTCGCTGCTCACGGTAGCGGCAGGATGCTCTGTAGACAACATAACAGAGGAGCAATATGCAGAAGCTCTGCATGCTGCCAGTCAAGCAGAGATCATCGTACTAGCGCTTGGCGAGCGCTCAGATATGAGTGGTGAAGCAGGCAGCCGTTCAAATATTCGCCTGCCGCAGGCTCAATTGGAATTGGTGAAACGCCTGAAGACACTGAACAAGCCCATGGTAGCCGTATTGTTTAATGGTCGTCCATTGGATCTGCACGGCGTCATTGAAGAAGCAGACGCTGTACTAGAAGCCTGGTTCCCTGGTGGCGAAGGCGGCGCGGCAATTGCCGATTTGTTATACGGTGATGCTGAACCTACGGGTCGTCTGACGATGTCCTTCCCGCAATCGGTCGGACAGGTGCCAGTGTATTACAATCATTTTAATACTGGACGTCCGCAGTTAGATCCGAACACAACAGAACGCTACGTGTCTCAATATCTAGACGTACCGAACGAACCTTTATTCCCGTTCGGCTATGGCCTGAGCTACACCGATGTAGCCTATGACAGCTTACAACTTTCAGGCGATACTCTTATTCCCGGTCAAGAACTGACCGTTAGAGTGCAGGTAACGAACACAGGAACACGTCCAGTCGAGGAGACCGTTCAGTTCTATGTCCGTGATATCAGCGGTGATACGGTTCGCCCCATGAAGGAACTGAAAGATTTCTGCAAAATCCTGCTTGCCCCAGGCGAAAGCCGGGAAGTGGAGTTTACATTGACCGAGCCTCAGCTGCGCTATCATCATGCAGATTTGAGCTTTGACAGTGACAGCGGTGAATTCGCCGTCTTTACAGGACCTAACAGCCGAGATACTACTGAAGGCCGTTTTCGGTTAGTAAAAGAAACAGGAAAGTGAGGCGTTCCCTTTGATGAATACAAGTCTAGACCAAAATATTTTGCTGCGGGCCGGAGACCTGTCTTTTACCTTCTTAAGCAGCGGTGATGTGTACAAGATCGCTCACGGCTCAACGATGATCAACCAACTGTTGACCAATTCAGTCGATGGTTCCCTGAACAATCTGTACTTGAGACTGTATCGTCCTTCCGGCGTAAGCATCACTCCTCTGCTGGGAGTTCGTTCGCCCGGCGTAATCCGACAAACGGATCAGCAGATTATATGGGAAGGGTTCACTGCCGGTGTAGGCTATCAGGTGACCTTCACACTCAGCCGCCTGGGAGTATGGTTCTGGGATGTAACCCTACAGGGCGATGATGTTGAAGCAGATATTGTGTACGGTCAGGATATCGGCATTGCCGATACCGCTGCTGTGCGCAGTAATGAAGCTTATTTGTCTCAATATATTGACCATACTGTCTATCATGATGAACAAAGAGGCTATACCGTTTGCTCACGTCAAAACCAGCCTCAAAGTCAGGCATTCCCATACATTCAACAAGGCTCGTTAACCCGCACTGTTGGTTACTCGACAGACGGATTTCAGTTCTTTGGACTTTCTTACAAGGAAACGAATGAGCCGGAAGCACTGCGCCGCGACACGCTCGCCAATGAAGTGTATCAATACGAATTCGCTTATACGGCGCTGCAATCTGAGCGGGTAAAACTCGCTGGGGAAGCTCGCTTTACGTTTTACGGTCTGTTCCAGCCGAGCCATCCGGCTGCAGTGACGAAGCTGGAGTATCAGGACCTGGTAACCAAAGCACGCGATGAAGTAGCTACCGTTCTAGCGGACGCTTCTGAGACCAGCATACCAGCACACGCGGCAAGTGATCTTCAGGCAGGGCGTGTGGCCCCAGCTCAAACCATCGGTGAACCGCTGCGCACACTGGACTTGACCGATGCCGAAGTGAATCAGCTTTTCCCGAAACGCCAGGAAGAAGAACGGGATGGCGATACACTACTTTCCTTTTTCACGGATAGCTATGAGCATGTCGTACTCAAATCCAAAGAGCTTCGTGTAGAGCGTCCTCACGGACACATTTTAATGGGTGGGCATTACTCTAGAGGTAAGGAAGAAACCATTACAACCACTTCCTATATGTACGGGGTATTCAATTCCCAGCTCGTGATCGGCAATACGAATTTCAACAAAATGATCACCAACGTTCGTAATGCGCTCAACATTCCTAAGACATCCGGTCAACGTATCTACGTCGGAATTCAAGGAAAATATCGCCTGCTCACCATGCCTTCCCTGTTTGAGATTGGCTTTAATTATGTGCGCTGGTATTACAAGACAGCTGACGATACATTCATTATTACAAACCATACGAATGCCGATAGCCCGGAAGTGCGGCTTCACATGCGCTCGGCAAGTGGTAAAGCCTACCCATTCCTGATCACTCAGCAAATGTGTATGCATGTGAACGAATATGAGCTTCCGTTTCATATGGAACGCGAAGGTGACGACCTGCTCTTTAGAGCTGATTCCGTTTCCCTGAGCGCCGAGGCCTATCCCGACCTGCTTTACCGAATGCACGTAGAGGGCGCTCCATTACAGCATGTGAGCGACGCTCAAGCACTGCTACAGGGTGGAGCATCTCCTGATGCGTCACTGGTCGTTTTGGAACTGGGCGACAGCAGCGAATGGACCTGCACTGTACAGGGCTGGCTGCATGGCCGCTCGACCGGAAAGGACCGAGCACACAAGGAGCCTCACGCCTCCTTTGAAGATGAGCGCGAGCGCTATCGGGAATATTTTGCGGAGCTTATGAATGGCTTCCATCTGACGCTTGGCCAGCAGGAAACCAGCGAGCTATTCCGTGTGAACGCAGTGGCCTGGTGGTACACCCACAATATGCTCGTCCACTACTCTGTACCTCACGGTCTGGAGCAATATGGCGGTGCGGCCTGGGGGACACGCGATGTATGTCAGGGGCCTGTAGAATACTTCTCGGCTGTGCAGAAGTTTGACGAGGTTCGTTCTATTTTGCTAACTGTATTCAGCCATCAGTATGAAGACAGCGGAAACTGGCCGCAATGGTTTATGTTTGACAACTATACTCACGTGCAGCAAGAAGAAAGCCATGGGGATATTATCGTTTGGCCGCTCAAGGTACTGGGCGATTATTTGACCGCTACCCGTGATTACAGTATTCTGGGAGAAAATGTGCCTTACACCCATCGGCATACTTTCGATTATACCAAGCAGACTGCGACCCTTATGGAACATGCCCTGAAGGAAATCGAATATATTCGAGAGAATTTCCTGCATGATACGTACTTATCGGCTTATGGCGATGGCGATTGGGATGACACTCTCCAGCCAGCCAATGCGCAACTGAAGCAATACATGGCGAGCAGTTGGACGGTTGCACTCACCTACCAAGTGATTCGTAACTTTGCTGCTGCGTTGGAGCAAGCTCCAGCAAATGTAGTAAGCGAAGCGGATAAGATTGCACAAGATTTACATCAGATGGCGAACGGCATCCGTAAAGACTTCAATCGCTACATGCTGGAGAGCGGAATTATTCCAGGCTTTGTATATATGGAAGAGCCTGGTCAACCCAAGCTCATGCTCCATCCGTCCGACACCGAGACGGGAATCCACTACCGTTTGCTGCCGATGACACGCAGCATGATCAGCCAGTTGCTCACGCCTGAGCAAGCATTGGCTCATGAGCAGCTCATCCGCGAGCAGTTCCTCTGCCCGGATGGTGTGCGTCTGATGAACCGCCCTGCTCAATATGATGGCGGTGTGAGTTCGCACTTCAAGCGCGCAGAGCAAGCGGCCAACTTTGGACGTGAGGTCGGTCTGCAATATGTGCACGCTCATATCCGCTTTGTGGAAGCCATGGCCAAGTTAGGACGCAAGGATGACGCTTGGCACAGCCTGAAGCTCATCAATCCGGTCGGCATCCGTGCAACCGTACCGAATGCCGAATGGCGTCAAAGCAACGCGTATTTCAGCAGCTCGGACGGTAAATTTAACACCCGCTATGAAGCACAGGAACGGTTTGGTGAACTGCGGGAAGGAGCCGTACCCGTCAAGGGTGGCTGGAGAATCTATTCCAGCGGTCCGGGAATCTACATGAATCAGCTCATATCGAATGTCCTTGGTATTCGTCAGTCAGGCGAGGACCTGATCCTGGACCCTGTGCTGCCGGACGATCTCAACGGATTGGAATTTAAATTTTCCTTTGCAGGAAAGCCAATCACCTTCGTCTACCGCATGCTGCAAGAGCATACGAGCGGTGAGCAAGGCCGTGCAGTATTGAACGGTGCCCCTCTGGAAAGTGAGCCAGCCGATGATAATCGCTATCGTTCCGGTGCCTTGCGCATCAAACGTGAGACTTTCGAGCAGGCGTTAGCAGAACATGATGGTGTACACCGTCTGGAGATTATTTTATAAATCGAATGATGCATAAGCAAAGTCAGGTATAGGCAACAAAGGAATGGCGATCTTGCGGGATCGCCCTTTGCTGCTTGCATGTAGAACTACGACATTTTGAATAGATATGTGGTTAATAATCCATATACAATAGCACATATAAGACGAACACAAGGAGGTGACGTTGTGGTCAGCATTAAAGATATCGCCAAACAGGCGGGCGTTTCCATATCTACCGTTTCATATGCTTTGAACGGTAGCGATAAGGTAACAGAAGAGACTTGCGCACGTATTTTGGCCATTGCCAAAGAGCTTAACTATGTGCCCAATGCCGCCGCACGGAATCTCAAGAAAAGGCAAACCAAAATTATTGGCGTATTCCTGACTGATTTTCGCGGAGACGTTTATGGAGATTTGCTGTACGGCATCAAGGAAATTTTGAACCGCAAGGGCTATGACCTCATTGTCTGCAGCGGCAAGCAATCACATCGAATGCTGCCAGAACGCATGATTGACGGTGCCATCGTACTGGATCAGACGTTTGATAGTCAGGAGCTGCTGAACTACGCCGAGCGCGGACATAAAATTGTCGTATTGGACCGCGAACTGAATCATCCTAACATTAACCAGGTGCTGCTGGATAACAAAGCAGGTGCCGCGCTCGCCATAGAGCATCTATTGGAATTGGGACACCGCAAGCTATATGTTGTGACCGGACCAGAAGGTTCTTATGATTCCTGGCAGCGGATGCAGGCGGTCAAGCAGACCATTGAGCGTAGCGGTGTCGCCGAGATAATCGAAATTGACGGCAATTTCGAGAAATCGGGCGGTGAGCAGGCGGCTGAGATCATTTTGCAGCAGCAGACTCGCCCGGATTCGGAACCTGTAGCTGTATTTTGTCTCAATGATGAAATGGCCGTAGGCTTTTACAATCGAATGGCTCAGTCAGAGCTTACCATTGGCAAGGATGTCCATATCGTAGGTTTTGATAATATCGAGCTGGCGCAATATATTCAGCCCCGGCTGACAACGATAGACTACTCCAAGCGCAAATGGGGCGCTGTAGCCGCTGAACAGGTTCTCAAAATCATTGCCGGGGAAGACGTGGAGCATGAACGGTTGTACGTTACGCTTGTCCAAAGAGAATCGGCAGGCGCGGCGCTCATCACCCAAGACCAGCAGGAGCACTAATGAATCGTACAGAAGTGCCCCCACCTACCCACTTCCAAAAAAAAAGAACTTCCACTGTCCCAAAATGGGTAGGAAGTTCTTTTAGCTATACTCATTTAACCTAACAAAACCTCAAGTAAATTCGCCAACGACCGTAAGGGATTGGCAATCGTCCGCCCTGTCTCCAGCTCCACCTGCAACGCAGCATCAACCATCGATAACTGTGCTACAGCCAGCCCTCTGCTGGGATCAGTCTTCCTCAATTCATGCAATGAACGAACCAGCAATTCCTCATACTCATTTTTATGTCCCTGCATAATCAGTTCAAAAGCGCCCTCCACCACCTTGACCTCTATTAAAGAAGAGAGGTCCGGCTTGCCTAATAGATTGGCCGTATGATAAAGACGCTTCATCGTGCCCTCTACGGTAGCCGGATTCGTGAATACCAAGGTTCGTGGCAGCAAATCATCACACATCTCATGAAATAGAGGCTCATCCAGTGCGACAATTGGTGTGGGCATTGACCCTTGAGCCTTCTCCGCCAAAGCAATATAATTCGTACACGTTATCAAAATAACGTCTAGATCGCTTTGAGACATCCAGCTCAGCTGCTCTTCTACCTTGCGACTGGCATCATCTGAAGAAAAATGCGGATCCGACGATACCCGGCGCATAAGTCCCGGTTCCACAAAATGTACCAGCTCCACCTCATAAGAAGCAAAAGCTCGTTCCACATAGGCAATGTTCGAATGATGCGCATGCAGGCAACCCACACGTTGCTTCAAGTCTTCCACCGTCCAACCCCCTGATATGTTTGCCCCATTTTAACAGGAACCGGACGGTCTGGACAGTGCTAATCAGATCACACGACGAGCATATTCTTTAAAATTTGCCGTTCGTATTTTTCCACTCTGTTTTAGCTGGAATCTCCTGAACTACATCCCAATGCTCGGCTATTTTGCCGTTCTCCACACGGAACAGATCATAGACAGCGGCTGAGATTCCCTTAGGAGATTTCAGTTCACTTACAACCAGCACGAAGTTGCCTTCTCCAAGAACCATATGCACCTGATCATATCCAATAGAAGCTCCTTGACCCGTAGCGGATAATGCTTGCTTCAGACTGGATACACCGTCACCAAAAAGAGGATTATGCTGAATGTACTGATCCCCATTATAATAGCTTTCCAATGCTGCACGATTTTTGCCAACCAGCACATCATCTACAAACTTGCGGATCAGCGTTTTGTTTGTCTCGGTTTGATTGAGATCCGTGACTTGTGTTGTTCCGTCAATCATGGTATGTCCACTTGGATTGGTTGGAGCCGAGTCCTGCATGTTATCCCAATGCTCAACAATTTTACCATTGCTATCGAAGCGGAAAATATCAAAAGCAATGCTCGTTTTCCCTGCAATAGACTTTTTATAATGTACTGCTACATCATTGCCATCCTGAATAACCCGCTGGACTTCAACCAGCACATTGGCTCCCTTGGATTGGCTAATCCCTTGCAAAAAGGCATCTCTCCCGCTAGCAAAGCTCGGATTATGCTGAATGTACTGATCTTTGCTGATCCAAGCCTCAGCTGCTTTCGTATCGCCCGTTTCAAAGCTCTTCAGAATCTCTACAACCTTATCCTTATTACTCACCCCGATTTGCAAGGTCTGGCTGGCCGGGTCCCAAATCACTTGCTTGCCCCACGCTTCTTTGACGACATCAACTGGTACATAGGTTACCCCTTGCTTGGTCAAGATGGTCGAGGTGGATAGTGGTACCTTAATCCCGTTGATTTGCGCTTCCGGACTGCCTGATACCAGTACAACCGTCGCTTGATCATAACGAATCGTCGTGCTTTGACGCGCCGTATTGAATGTAATATGCTTGGCGTCCAGCGGAATTCCTAAACTAGTAGCCAATTGTCTCAGGGGGATCAACACCTGCTTATTTCTCACGATAGGCGCAATTTTGTAAGCCTCCTTCTTGCCATCTACCCAAACCTGGATACCCGTAGTAGGTTTTACGTCGGCTGCTAAAGCCGGTACAGCAGAAGACAGAACGAGCAAGCCAGCAAGTGCAGCAGTAACCGTATGTTTTTTCATGAATGTAAGCCCCTCTCAACCTGTAAAATAGAGTATGGAATGCAATTTCTCTTTATGTAACTAATGTGGTTGCAGTTAACTACGAAGGTATGAACTCTTCCCCACCTATCTAACTTTAAACCCCATTTAAATCATTTGAAACCTTATTAACCCTCCTTTGAATTTTTATACTTATGACCGTTGTCATGCAAGTCACAAACCTTCGAATAAAGGATATGGAAAGCAATAACAATGTATGATCATCCTCATTATTTTATTATAAATAACATGTACTAATGAAGTTAGCTCAAAAAAAGCGGCTCCTATCACCAAGCGAATGGACGCTTTTTGAATAGAAAGCCGCTGTTACCTCATTCATATTGTTATACAGATAACGTCCTCCGAAACTTGATAAAGCTCCCAATTCGCCAGATTGAGATATATACCAGCGCCATCGTAATGGCCAGCATGCTAATTTCGGTCGTACCCAAACTACTGAGGTATTGAGTCAGAACAACCCGAATCAAAATAATAGCGATAATAATATACTTAAAATATTGGTTCGGCTTGGGATAGATGAGACCGTCATCTCGTCTTTCATACGCCGTATGCAGCAAAATAACGTAGCCAAACAGAGCCCCTAATAACCCAGCAACCAGCAGTTCCCAAAAGGCGGGAGGCGCGTACGTTTGACCAGGAATATGCATCAATTGATATACCGATATCATCATAGCTGGGAAAGCGATAAACATAGGGAGCAAAATCCGAAATCCTTTTCCCTTTACCGGGCCCCTTCGTCTTTTGGTTCTCAACCAAATCATCAGACCCACCAGAACAGCCATCAATGCATAGATAAAGATTGTCGCCATGGTGAAATTCCTTTCTAATATAGAGTCATTTATCCTAAGTTAAATCGACAGTTTTTTCTCCAGCAAATAAGCGTTCAAGCGGATCAATGCATATGCAGCAACCCAACTAATCAACACCGCAACCGGAAAATGCCAGGTAAAAGGAAACCACTGTCCGTTGTGAACATGATGAAACTGCTCATAAATCCGCTGATCGCCTGACCAATAAAAGACGCTTCCTCCACCCATCAAAAGAATCCACAGGATTGGGCTAAGCGGCCGCAAGGTGCTGTATTTGGTACTGGCCGTCAGCAGACCCAGCGCAATAACCAACGGCGTAAAGGCGATAATCATTACAAACCAGTTTAAGCCGGCTATCATAAAAGACGCTGCATCCGCAAACGTATAAGCCTGTATGGTCGATGAGATAAATAGCGCGTATAGAGAACCTACTACAAACAAGAGCAATATCACGACAATGGTTTGTAAAATAGCAGCAATCCATTTGGCGCTAATTAGCCACATACGCGGATAGGGAAGGGTCAGCCACCATCCGTAGGTGTCATTTTCCCATTCTCTTCTCAGCATTCCCACACCCATGAAAACAATCATGTACGGCAAGCCCAGGGTGACATACCACAGCCTTGTCAATTCGAGTTGGTTGTGAAGAGCGAAGTACAAGGAGATCGCGAACGCCGCAATTAGAAATAGTGAGAAATATACAAGTCTCCACGATCTGGGCAGTCGATTGCGGCTTTGCTTTCTCCAGCTTCCTTTATTTCGAAATTCATGGCGTATTAAATCTTTGAACAGCCCGGATGAATTCACGCCTTCCACTCCCTTTTGTACAAATTGCGGAACACCTGGTTCAGCGAGCCATGCTCTGCACGCAGATCATCCGATTCACCAGACCATATCACTCGCCCGCGGTCCATCATGACCGTGTAATCAAACAAGCCTTCCACTTCCTGAATATCATGTGTGCTAATGAGTATAGATTGTTGCCGATCCTCCAAATAATCAATAATCCCAGCTACGATCGCTTCTCTAGAGAGGACATCAATGCCTACAAAAGGTTCATCCAGGATCATAAGCGGTACTTCTCGTGCCAGGCACAGAATCAGCAGCACACGTGCCTCCTGTCCGCGACTCAACCCGGCCATCTTTAGCTCCAATTCCACATCCATATGGTCAGCAAGTTTATAGGCATCCTCTATATTGAAGCCAGGCAAAAAGGACTTCCCCCATTCCAGCGTCTGCTGAACTGTATGATTGGGATACCAGCGTGCCCGGTCAGGAAGATAAGATATATTCCGGTTGGTTTCCCAGCCAGGCTGTTGGCCCAGCACCTGAAGCTCGCCCCCGTCCGGCTGAATTAACCCCGTGATGGCTCGAAAGAGGCTGGACTTCCCGCAGCCATTGGGCCCAAGCACACCTACAATACGTCCTGCTGGAATGACGACATCCAGTTGGTCCAATGCTTTTTTATTTCCATATTGCTTCATCAGTTGCTTTGCGGTTACCACAGACTCCGTCATGCCTTTTCGCCTTCTTCCTTGTGATCTCCGTCCTGTCGGCTTCTTATATATTGCTGTACATCTTCCCAGGATAATCCCAGGCTGCTCATCTGTCCGAGAAACTGATCTATATACGACATAGCCAATTGTTCCCGAAAGCTGGCAATCCGCTCACTGGACGAAGTTACATACGTACCCAGACCGCGTCGCTTCTCAGTCAATCCGTCCCGTTCCAGCTCCTGATACGCCCGCATCACGGTATTCGGATTCATACGCAATTCCTGCGCCAGATCACGCACAGATGGCATTTTGCTTCCCATTTCAATCTCTCCTTTAGCAATGGAGCTTCGTACTTGATTTAATATTTGTTCATATAATGGCTGGCTAAAGTCTATTAAAAATCGGAACGAGCCAACCCGTTGTTCTTCCATGGGTGTTTCCCCCTAATTCGGCTGTATCTATCGTGCCTGTAGTGTATTATATCACTTAATACACGTAATACAATAGCAATTCGTTAAAATGCTAGTCCTGCCATCCAAATTCCATTCAGTAAATGCTCAGCTTGCGCTCAGATAGCATTCAAGTTAATCCCTTATGATGTATCACGTACCAAACAAACCATAAACGAAAGGTGGAAAATGAAGATGAAGAGCACCAAGAAAACAATTTTGGCCGGAACGTTGGCGTTGGCATTTTTAGGAGGCGGAGCGCTGTACTCCACAGGCGCAGCCCATGCTGCTTCAACTACACCTGAGAAGGCTCCTACTGCAAGCAAAGCACAGGCACCTAAGGGAAACCCTGGCGATGCTAACGGTCCACAAATCGCAGGAGGAAACTATGCTGAGAACAAGGCTCTCCTGAAACTATTGAAATTGTCCTCCAGTCAGTTGGATACACAGTTGAAGGCTGGTAAATCCCTTGCTACGATCGCCAAAGCACAAGGCGTGAGCGTAAACTCCGTAATTGATGTGATGGTTTCGGATATGAAGTCAAAACTCGCTACGGAAAAACAAAATGGCAAGATTACCGCAAGCGAATATAATCAGCGTGTTTCCAATCTGAAGCAAATGATTACCGATATGGTGAATGGCGTTAAGCCCTCTAAGCCACCAGTAGACGGGGCTAAAGGAGAAGCAGGTAAAGCTCCAGCTAAAACAGATGCGGCTAAGGCTCCTGCTAAGCCAAATGCAGCTAAAGCCTCTGATAAGCAAAAATAGCTACAGCTTCTGTTTTCCAAAAGCTGTAGCTCGATAAGTCACATTCATAAGAACGATTTGTTAATCTGACACAGCCACTCCACAATAATAAATCTCCATCCGGCCTCCCTGTACGGATCGAGAATGAATAAGCCTGCCCTCTGCTACGATACAACAGAAGAGGACAGGCTTATTTTTCATGCACTTCATACAATATGTGGTAAACTAACTTAAGCCAGAGATCACATTTTTTATCCTGATTCAGCAAAAGGAGTATGTAATGAAAATAAATAAACAGGAATTTCATGCACAAGGAGTAAGCTATATCATTAGATCGGCTATGATTCAAGATGCGATGAATTTGTCTGAAATCCGCTTACGGTTGGATGGAGAGACTGAAAATTTAGACAGAGAAAAGGGAGAAGCATTCATAAGTACATCCGGTTTTGAACAGCTTATTAAAGCCGATACAGAGCACGCCAAAAATCTATTTTTAGTTGCGGTCGTTCATGATAAAGTCGTTGGATTTTCAAGATGTGAAGGTCATGTTCTGCGTCGATTCGCTCATAAAGTTGAATTCGGTGTGTGTGTACTAAAGGATTTCTGGGGGTATGGAATCGGGACGAATCTTTTGAAAGAGTCTATTTCCTGGGCAGACTCTAACGGCATCCAGAAAATGAACCTACAAGTTCTAGAAACCAATAATAAAGCCATTGAACTTTATAAAAAGCATGGATTTGAAATCGAAGGGTTATTAAAAAACGACAAGATTCTCTCAGATGGTCAATACTACAACACCATAATCATGGGAAGATTCCATAACTAAAAAAGATCCTGTTCCACAGGATCTTCCATCATTTCGAGGCGATATTGGCCCTAGTAGCGATAATCATCGTAGGGATTGCGATTACGATAATGGTCTCGCGGCTGTTGGGCTGCGGTAATCATCAAAAATATGCCTGAGAGCAGGTGCATTAACCAGCCTACAAATGGAATCCACCCAACAACCGAGGTCACAATCCCT
The DNA here is from genome assembly GCF_053006485.1 of Paenibacillus sp. JJ1683. Taxonomy (NCBI): domain Bacteria; kingdom Bacillati; phylum Bacillota; class Bacilli; order Caryophanales; family Paenibacillaceae; genus Paenibacillus; species Paenibacillus sp. JJ1683. The sequence goes on along the minus strand of NZ_CM129820.1, from coordinate 379,611 downwards.
AAAATAGATCCATAATAAGTCTCTTTATTAGTCACCGATAGTACCAACGTAACAATGTGGAAAATCAACATAAAGAACAATACAGTATACGCAGAATTTATGACGAGCAGCCCGCCCAAAACAGGAATAGCAAAAAATAGCTCCAATCCGCCCGTAATCCATTTTAATGTTTTTGATGGTGTCATTGTTCCACTCTCCCAATGCTGTTTCATTCCATAAGTATATCCTATCCCCATGCAGGATGACATACATATTTTACTAATTCTATACTTGTATAGCGGCGATCTCACCCCTTTTCCGAATGAGCTAAGCCCTGACTACATATATGTGAGAGAGAACGAAATTTCGTGATTTTTAAAGGGGGGAGCATCATGGGATATTATATTGAAGTGGAACGTGGCGTTAAGCTGTATGTAGAAGATATAGGAGATGGCGTCCCTGTTTTGATGGTGCACGGCTGGCCGCTGGACCATCGAATGTACGAATACCAGGTTGCCCAGTTGCCTGCTTACGGATACCGCTGTATTCAAGTTGATCTTAGGGGGTTCGGGAAGTCTGATCGACCATGGCATGGCTACAATTATGATCGACTGGCAGACGATCTCCTGGCTGTTATACAGGCCCTTCAATTAAGCCATATACGGCTGATCGGTTTTTCTATGGGGGGAGCAATTGTCACGCGCTACATGAGCAGACATAGGGGATGGGGTGTTGATCAGCTAATTTTGATCGGAGCTGCCACGCCTCGGTTTACCCCAACCAGCGACTTTCCTTACGGCACTCCTGTCGCAGAGGTAGATAAACTCATCACACAAGCCTATACAGATCGTCCGCAACTGGTAACATCATTTGGCGAAATGTTGTTCGCCAAACCCGTCAGCCAGAGTTTACGTGACTGGTTACGTGATCAGGGCTTTGCGGCTTCGGTTCATAGCATGGCTTGTACTTTGTATTCACTGCGTGACTCTGATTTACGGCCCGATTTGCCATGTATACACGTGCCTACGTGGATTCTACACGGCAAGCTGGATCGGGTCTGCCCTTTCCCTCTAGCGCTCCAAACTCAAAAAGGAATTGCCGGCTCCAGGCTTATTCCTTTCGAACGAAGTGGTCACGGTGTATTTTATGAGGCACTACCTGAATTTAATTCCACCTTACTGAGCATACTATCCCCATCCTCTATACACCCTAATTGAAAGCCTGTTCTCAGAAAAACAAAAAAGACGCCTCAGCGCCGTTATGGCTATGGGGCATCTTTTACTACAAACATGTATCCGCTTAGGATTGTTTGGTATGATTAAAGCTCGTATTGTTTAAAACAGCCAGCTTTTTCTCGCCCTTCACCATGGCAGAACCGCAAATGGGGCATGTCGGCTCGACAGAAAAAGCGAAGTTATCCCGCATCCAGCCGTTGCATGTATCACTGGCGCAATTCCAAACAGTTGTAATTTCCTCAGGAATTTCATCCATTGGCTTTTTCCGTGAATTGTACATAAACATCCCTCTTTCTTCATGATTTATAAAGCGATAAGATGTAATCAGTTCAAAAACGGTCTTGTGAACAGATAAAAACAAATGCCCCAAACGCTATGTTCGGGGCATCTGAAGTAGGCTGTAATTTAAAATTACAGTTTTACAACGTTCTCAGCTTGTGGTCCACGGTTTCCTTCAACTACGTTGAATTCTACGCGTTGGCCTTCGTCCAAAGATTTGAAACCTTCGCCTTGGATTGCGGAGAAGTGTACGAATACATCGCTTCCACCTTCAACTTCGATGAAACCGAAACCTTTTTCTGCGTTAAACCATTTAACTGTACCTGTTTGCATGGAATTACCTCCAAAATATATTTATATGACCTTTATTTTTTACAAATAAAAATTCACATATTGCACAAGGTTATTTCAACCTAAAACAATAACCCTCTACAATATGTGAATCTCAGGTCACAATTTCAATATACTCATATTACCATAAGTGTATTGAAAACGCAAGCACTGGAGAATTTAATTTATGCAGAGTGCTTATGTCATCTATTGCTGCCTCAAGCTGTCTTCATTAGACAAGAGTGAGTCATTAACGCCTACTTAAAACATTATATCCGCAATTGCTTCCTATTATACCAGTAATCAAGAAATAAATATACACAACGTTGCGCAGGAGATGAACTTCTTGAGAAAAAGTCCATCCCCTGCTTTATTTGCTCATTTTAATTACAAATCCGCTAGTGCTTTAATTTCCTCTGCTGTCAGCGCTTTGTTATATAACTGTACCTCGTCCATGCTGCCGTTAAAGTAGGCATCAGCGACAAAGCGGCTTTTACCGAGATACGCTTCGTTTGTCAGCAACTCATTAGGGTTAAAGGTAATACCGTCATTTACAGCTACTTCTTCACCATTTACATACAGCTTCCCTGTATTCCCCTCCAGTGTAACCGCCACATGGGTCCACTGGTTTAGAGGTAATGATGATTTGGAGAGCAGGCTCTGATCCGTACCTTCATGGATTGTAAACTGGAGTACACCGCTTCCTTGGGAAGGGGTGAGGAACATATGACGAGCCTGGCCGTTGCCGAAATCAAAAATCCGTTGCCAAGCGGCTCCGCCCTTCCAGTTCACCCACGCGGAAAAGGTAAAGTCCTTCGCATCCGTTACCGTGTTGGGCAGCTGCACGTAACCATCCTTGCCGTTCAGGGCAAGAGCACCGCCAAGCTTCCCATCTTTATCCCATGTGGCACCACCATAGGCCTTACCGTCGAGTTGATTATATGTGCTGTCGACAACCGAAGTTCCTTGATCCTCACTCCACGAGTAACGTGCGAGCTGAGGGCCTTGAGCCTGCTCGGGAACAATGGCACTAAAACTTTTCTTTGCTGTTACTTTGTCCTTTTTAATAGTCGCCGTCAATGTAACTGCTGCAGGCTGGGAACCGGCTTCTGGACGGTACACTTCACCAGTGACAGAAATAATCTCAGGGCGGGAAGATTCCCACGAAATCGTGGTATCTTGTGCAGCTTGAGTAGGTAGCGTGAGATCATAAAAAACGTTGCTTGTGTCGCCTAGACTCAGATCCTTCTGCACCGCAGCTACAATCTTGCTGGCCTTCAGGTCAGGCTTTAGCGAACCCCATACTGCAACACCCTTGGAGGACAGTGCGGTAAAAGCAAGGGTTTTGGCTCCCGTGTCTGGATCACGGTGCCGCAGGAATACCCCTTTGTACTTCGCACCATCTGCTGTAATTTCCAGCTGATTGTCTGCCCCCAGCTTCCATGTACCGTTCACTCCGCCAGACAGTTTGCCACCGTGATCCAGATTGACGGTAACAGCTTGCTTAATATTGGCCGAAATTTCCTTCCCGTGATTTACATACGAGTATTGGCCGATGACATCCTTCTCTGACAGCTTTTTCAGTGAATCCTCATCTCCTGAATAGCGATAAGGAGCAACTACAGGCCAACCATCGGCGTTCATGAACATTTCATGTACACGCACTTCAAACTGCTCACCTCTCCCCGGAAAACGGGAGTGAAAAATGACAAAATGCTTTTTCGTCTTGGGATCATAATAAGCCGAGTTGTGTCCGGGCGACACATAGCCTGTTCCCAGCCCTGTTCCCGGATCACCAATTTCTCTTGGAATTAGGTAATTACCTATTAACTTGACGCCGTATGGCTCAATGGAAGCGTCATCAAAAAGAGGTTTGTCAGGATTCGCTTTAACCTTGATCATGTCGTTTCCTTCAGCATCGTAGAAAGGACCATCCGGTGTTTTGGACCGAGCCACACGCAAGTTATATCCGCCATCCGCTGACAATCCGCCATAGGACAGGAACAAGTAATAGTAGTCCGTTTGTGGACTGTATTGTATGTACGGCCCCTCCATACGAGCATGGTTACCGCCCGTCAGTTTTTTCCCGTAGCCTTGGCCTGGTAAAGGCTTCCCTGTTTTTTCATCCATCTGCATAATGAAAATGCCTCCGGAGTAGGAGCCATATACCATCCACAGCTTGCCGTTCTTATCATAGAAAGTGTCAGGGTCTACGGCATTGGGATGCTTGGTTGCGTCATAGATCGTCCCATCTTCACTCGGTTGATCCCACATACCGGACTTCAGGAAAATTCCTTTATTCTTATAAGGTCCTTCAATTTTATCAGCAACCGCTAGGCCCATAGCTGAACGCGGGGAGTCTCCTTTACAAGCGTTATAGTACATATAAAACTTACCATCCGCCAGTTGAATGACATCCGCTGCCCACAGCGTGTCTGTCTGCGCCCAATCCAGCGCTTCCTTTAATTCCTCTTTGACGTTGGGAATCAATACATTACCATTTGCCACACCTGTCGCAATTGTATCCCAATTCATGAGGTCTTTGGACTTGGCAGCCGCCAGATGTGAACCAAAAATGTAAAATGTATCTTTCACTTTCAGGATGGATGGATCATGTACGGAAGTCTCCTTGAAGGAAACAGCCTTTTTACTTTGGCTTAAAATGTTATCCAGACCTTGAGGTTGAAGGGTGGTTTGCTCCAGACTTTGAATCCCAGCTGTATCTGAATTGAGTGTGGACTCGGCGCCCACCAAAGAAGCAGGCAACAACAGCGCACCTGCCAGAGAAGCAGCCGTTACTTTACGAACAAATAATTGCTTCATAAATCAATCTCCTCTCGTTTTGAACATTCCTGCTAACATAAAACAATAATGAATAAGACGGTCAGGATTATGTTTGTATTAACTTCTCCACTCTTAAATTAAATGCTGATCATCCCCCTCTCCGAATTAAAGCGCTTTCAACCAATATGAAAAATAAAACCTCCTTTTGTTAGAAGGACGATTCAAACCTGGCGGTTAATCGTATCTCTATATTATTCAATGAATATGGAAAATTCAATATGTAATTTTATATTTTTATAAATTATTCGTTTAATTATTAACATTAATAAATGTGTTGCTTTAATTCCTAGTTTAAAGTTATAATTTGACAAGTAAAATTCTATATGTTACCTGCCGATATATCTAAAAAGAATTGTTTTACGATGAACATAATACAAATATTTACATTTTATGAGGAGGTGAAAATTTATGCAATGGTATTTAAAAGTGCTTCAAAACTATGTAGGATTTCAAGGTAGAGCAAGACGTACAGAATACTGGATGTTTACTCTGTTCAATGCGATAGCTGGTCTGGTATTATACTTGTTGGATTTCCTCTTGGGACTTCCTTTCGTATTGTCATCTATCTATGGTCTGGCTGTTTTGTTACCGTCTCTGGGAGTTCTTTTCCGCAGACTACACGACACCGGCAAAACCGGGTGGTGGATTCTGATCGCATTGGTTCCTTTTGGGAGCATTGTGCTGCTTGTATTCACATGCCTAGACAGTCAGCCTGGCGACAATAAGTATGGGAAAAATCCTAAATTGTAATTTGATGTAGTTGGTCTAAAACCTCTTTCACTTTTGTGAAGGAGGTTTTTTTATACTCGCTTTTCCCCTATCGAAATTCCAGCTATAAGTTTACCAAGAGACTCCAGCGTCCATACTGGATTAAAAAGTATCCTCAAAGAGAGGAAGAACGTGCATGCGTTTTCGGAAAAGAACCCCCCTTAACAAATTTAGAAAGGCACCCGTTCAGCAAAGCGAGAGTAAGTCTGAACATCCCGCAGAACAGCTCAGTGCAAATATCGGAACCAATCTTCAGCAGATCAGACAAGCGCTCGGCAACAGCACCGACATCGTCATAAGAGAAATTCGAATCGGCAAGGACGGTGACCAGACCATTGCGATCCTCTATACCGACGGTTTGGTGGACCAAAATATAGTCTCCGACTTCATTATGGAATCAATGTTGCTGGACAGCAGCTTGTCCAGGGACGTGGAATGCCGGATTCAATCCTCCTCTAATGTCATGCAAATGTTGAAAGATTACGCCCTTACTATTGGCAGCATCCGGGATATTACTGACTTTGAAGCCTTGTACAATGCGCTGTTGTCGGGGGATGCAATCATTTTGATTGAGGGTGAGACGCAGGCAATATCGGCCAGCGCACGTGGATGGAAGGATCGGGGGGTCACCGAGCCTGCCTCAGAAAATGTCGTCCGTGGGCCTCGGGAAGGATTTTCTGAGACATTGCGTACGAACACAGCCTTGATTCGACGTAAAATTAAAGATCCGAATCTATGGCTGGAGACCAAACAAATCGGTCGTGTAACCCAGACCGATGTCGCTGTCATGTATATAAAGGGGATTGTGAACCCTAAATTGGTTGAGGAAGTACATGAACGATTGAATCGCATTGATGTAGACGGCATTCTCGAAAGCGGGTATATCGAGGAATTAATCCAAGACAAAACCTTCACCCCCTTTCCGACAGTATACAATTCAGAACGCCCAGACGTGATCGCCGCCGAACTGTTGGAGGGAAAAATTGCGATCCTGGTGGATGGTACCCCTTTTGTGCTTGTCGTGCCTGCATTATTTGTTTCCTTCCTGCATGCGGCGGAGGACTATTATCAGCGTGCAGACATTAGCAGCTTCATCCGTGTCCTTCGTTATACCGGAGTTTTTATTTCCTTGCTCGGTCCGTCCTTATATGTTGCCATCACTACGTTTCATCAGGAAATGCTGCCGACCTCACTGCTAATCGGTCTAGCGGCACAGCGCGAAGCGGTCCCCTTCCCTGCCTTTATTGAAGCACTCATGATGGAACTGACATTTGAAATATTGCGGGAAGCTGGCGTTCGCATGCCCAAGTACATCGGGGCAGCCGTCTCTATCGTCGGCACACTCGTCATTGGACAAGCTGCTGTCGAGGCGGGCATCATATCTGCGGCAATGGTTATTGTTGTATCGATTACTGCTATTTCCAGCTTTGTTCTTCCTGCCTACAATATGTCTATCGCTTTTCGCATGCTGCGGTTTCCCTTAATGGGGCTTGCCGCTTCCTTTGGGCTGTTCGGAATTATCGTCGGAGGCATTGCCCTGATCCTGCATATGTGCAGCCTTCGTTCATTCGGCGTTCCCTATATGACTCCTTTTGCACCTCTCATACCGGCAGACACCAAAGATACCATCTTTCGATTCCCTCACTGGATGATGATGTCACGTCCCCGGTTAGTCGATCAGAAAAATGTCAAACGTCGAAACAGCACTCCGCCCCGCAAATCACGGGAATAGAAAAAAGAGAAACCGTCAGAAAGGAGTGGATCATCATGAAGCGGAAGAAGGCGTTTCTCTTCCTGATTCTTGCACTCGTCTTACTTCTGACAGGCTGTTGGAATCGTAGAGAGTTGAATGAGCTTGCCATCGCCGTCGGTATGGGAATCGATAAGCAAGGAGACCAATTCCGGGTCTCTATCCAAGTGGTGGACCCTGGCAAAGCATCGGCTAAAAAAGGAGCAGGAGGTGGGGCTCCAGCCACCTTGTATACAGAGGAGGCGGACACCATATTTGAAGCGATCCGGAAAATAACAACAATTAGCCCCCGGAGAATGTATTTTTCTCACCTGCGCATATGTGTTATCGGTGAGTCGTTAGCTGCCGAAGGGATGGCAAAATCTTTAGATTTACTCTCCAGATATCATCAGTTCCGCACTGATTTTTATATTGTAGTGTCCAAGGACGTTAGTGCGGAGGATACGTTGAAAATTATGACGCCTTTAAATCCGATTCCCGCCAATGACCTTTTTTCTTCCCTGGAAACATCACAGAAAAACTGGTCGCCTACTACGACGGTAACCTTGGATGAATTGATTGCAGCTATGACTAGTGAAGGAAAGCAGCCTGTGTTGACAGGACTTCGGATCATTGGCAATAAAGAAATGGGAGAAACCAGCGATAATGTGCAAAAGATCGCTCCGTTCAGTCGTTTACAGTATTCAGGACTTGCTGTATTCAGAAAAGATCGACTAATCGGATGGTTAGATGAAACTGAAAGTAGGGGCTATAATTTTATCCTTGGCAAAGTGCAAAGCTCTGTCGGCTACGTTGCTTGCCCCAGAGGCGGCAAAGTCGTCTCCGAAATCATTCGCACCCAAACCACTGTAAAAGGAAGCACCTATAGGGGAGAGCCCCAGATTCATATTAAAATGGAGGTTGAGGCCAACGTGGGAGAAGTCGAGTGTACTGACCTCGATTTGACCAAGGTAGGAACGATTTATGACATTGAAAAGCAAGAAGAAGAAAAAATAGAAGATATTATGAAGTCGGCCGTTAGAAAGGCCCAGCAATCCTACAAAACGGACATATTTGGATTCGGTGAAGCCATTCACCGCGCCGCCCCGAAGACTTGGAACAGACTGAAACAAAACTGGGATGAGGAACACTTTACAGAATTACCCGTAACGATCAAAGTCGATTTCAAGATTCGGCGCTTGGGCACCATCGGTAGCTCCTTTATGAATGATATGAAAGAGTAATTCCCCACTCCACAAAAGAAGGTGTTTTCCAAAGTGCTATCTCAAATGGTAAAAATCATCGGCATATTCCTCGTCGCTGCTGTAATTAGCTTAATTGAAGTCCCCGACATGTGGAAAAAAGGATTTAAAAAAGAGCTTTGGTTATTTTTCATCCTACTCTTTTTTGCGGTCGGAATTAGTTGTGCCAAGGTATTACACTGGCTCATTCCCACCCCCCTGGATTGGATAACAGCCATATATAGACCATTCAGCAATTTCCTGATCCATATGGGCCTAATAAAATAAGAGGAGGTGAAAAACGGGTGCCCGCACAAATCAAAATCTCAGCACGACAAATCATGATCATATCTGCTTTATTTACGGTCGGAAGTGCGATCCTCATCGTCCCTTCAGGGATGGCACTTGTAGCCAAACAAGATGCGTGGATTGCCGCGCTCGTGGGGGTCGGGGCTGGGCTTCTTATCTTGTATATGTACAGCAAGCTTGCGGCGCTTTATCCAGAGATGACCCTGGTTGAGATGATGGAAACCCTACTCGGAAAATGGTTAGGCAAAACCGTAGGTTTTCTATTTTTCACCCTACTATTCATTAATGCTCCTGTACCGGTGTTATTTTATTTAGGGAATTTTATGACTACTCAAATGATACCGGAAACGCCGATTCTAGCGGTAAATATTCTTTTTGCACTTATCATAGTATTCGCTGCTCGGCTGGGTCTCGAAGTCCTGGCTCGTTCGGCCGAACTGTTGTTTCCTTTATTTACTCTGCTGTATATTTCTTTTGTAGGTTTAGTGGTATCCAACATTAAGCTGGAAAATGTCCAACCTGTATTGGAGGCAGGAGTAGGACCGATTTGGCCTGCTGCCCTGTCCTTTTTTAGCACAGTATTTATACCTCATATTATTTTGCTCATGATCTTCCCTTCTTCTATAAATCGTTCCGATCAAACCCGTAAAGCTTTTTTCATAGGAAGCCTGATTGGCGGATTGATGCTGGTCGTGGTGGTTGCATTGACAATTTTGGTATTTGGTCCTGACTTAACGGCAAGAAATATATATCCTAGCTATGCGTTAGCCAAAAAAATTAGCATTGGCAACTTTCTACAGCGCATCGAAGCCATCATGGCTACAATGTGGTTTATTTCACTTTTTTTTAGAATCACGCTGTATATGCACACCACAGTGACAGCAATAGCCCAAATCTTTTGTCTGAAAAGCGATCGGCAACTGGTGCTTCCTCTCGGGATGTTATTAGTCATCCTGTCCATCATCGTGTACCCTAATGTCCCTTACCAACAAACCTATGATACAAAGACGTGGATTCCCTATTCTCTATCCATTGGGTTGTTTTTCCCCTTACTGCTGCTCTGTATTCATGGGATACGAACAATCTGGTCAAAGAAAAAAACAGCATCCAAAGGGTAAATCACACTCTTTTTTCGTTATCTGCGATTTTTTTTAGCGCTACCTGTTTACAATCTCCTCTTTTAGTTTATTTTAAACGAGTATTAAGCTGGCGCTAAGATTGGGCGTGTATGATGTATTTAAGAATCTGGTAACTACATAAGCCGGATGGGCTAAAGGCATAAACATCACTCCCGTTGGATATCCATATACCGTTCCACCCCGTCAGAAATTTAATGAAACACAAAAGGAGATTTACACTTATGAATCGAAAACGAATGTTGGTCATCTGCACACTGTTGCTGGCGTTATCTATTGGGCAGTCATCTACTTGGGGAAGTCGGGCTAATGCTGCTGCACTGGCTCCAGAGAGAGCCCTGCATGTACAGGACAATGAAGCTTCCAAGGATGATGATCTGTTGAAAGCACTGGGTATATCCTCGGATGAGCAATTATATGATGCGTTATATAATGGTCAAACCTTGGCTGATATTGCACAAACCCATAATCAGGATGCTCAGGCTATCGTTGATCTACAGGTAGCTCAGTTGACGGAGCAGTTGGATCAACGACTGGCCAATAAGAGCATTACCCCAGAGCAATACCAAGCCCATAAGGCAGAACTGACACAAGTCGTTGCCAAAAGTGTGTTCGGGCTATAAGCCTAGGACACGACCGAACATCAAAAAGGCGCTGAACCCTTAGAGGATCAGCGCCTTTTCTGTATTTGATATAACTTACGCTTGATATACCCGAATCAGATTGGTCGTGCCTGCCTCAGCGACAGGGACGCCTGCTGACAGGACTACAGTATCTCCTTTATGGATATATCCTGCATTCAGCGCGTTACGGATGGAAGATTCGAACATTTCATCCGTTGTGGCTACCTTATCCCCTTTAATCGGGAATACACCGGACAACAGGCAAATTTTAGCGAATACCGTGTTATTCGGAGTAACCGCAATGATCGGTGCCTTCGGACGATATTTGGACACCATACGAGCCGTGAATCCACTGGCAGTCGAGGTAATAATCGCTTTGGCATCCAGCTCCAGAGACGAACTCACCGCACCCTGACTAATGACTTCAGTAATGTTGGTGCTTTGGCGTGCTCTGCGCTTATCGAACTGCTCCTGGTAATCCAATTGTGATTCTGCACTGGCAGCTACCGCAGCCATGGTCCGTACGGATTCAACAGGGTATTTTCCTGCAGCAGATTCGCCCGACAGCATCACTACGTCAGCTCCCTGCATAACGGCATTGAACACGTCACTAACTTCAGCTCTCGTCGGACGCGGGTTCACCTGCATGGACTCCAGCATGTGAGTAGCAACGATAACGGGCTTGCCGACCAGATTACACTTGTCGATCATTTCTTTTTGCATCACAGGCACGTCTTGAATCGGCACTTCCACGCCCAGGTCGCCACGAGCTACCATAATACCGTCCGAAGCTTCGATGATATCATCCAGGTTTTCCATACCTTCGGCATTTTCAATTTTGGAATAAATCTGTACATGCTCGGCATGATGTCCCTTCAAAATTTCACGGATTTCACGGATATCGTCGCCTTTACGCACAAAAGAAGCCGCAATAAGCTCGATACGCTGCTCCACCCCAAATTGAATGTGCTTCACGTCGCGCTCTGTTACGCCTGGAAGAGTTGTATGAATCCCTGGCAGATTCACACCTTTTCTCGGCTTCAAAATACCGCCGCTTACGATGTTACAAATCATCTCGGTTCCTTCGATGGAGGTTACAGTCAGATCAACCAAACCGTCGTCGATGAGAATGCGGTCACCTGCTTTGATATCCTTCGGCATATCTGGGTAATTCACCGAAATACGATGCTCGTCCCCCAAAATCTCTTCCGTGGTCAGAATAAGCTGGCTGCCTGGCTTCAGTAGAACAGATGCCTCCTTCAGCTTGCCAATCCGTATTTCCGGTCCTTTAATATCCATCATGACAGGGATACAGGTATTCATTTCCTTCGCTGCCTGTCTCACATTTTCAATACGTTTAACATGATCCTCCAGCTCCCCATGAGCCATGTTCAAGCGAGCTACAGTCATACCAGCCTGGATCATTTCTTTTAACAAATCAATGGAGTCGCAGGCAGGTCCCATAGTACAAATAATTTTCGTTTTAAGCATAGTAATGTCATCCTCCTGAATGTCTTTACTGTATAACTTCTTCTCCACTTTGCTTCTCTATCTACATTAAACTTATATAGTCCTATTCTACCTGTACCCGTTCACCAAGACTATGAACTATAGTATGATGGATGTATTACAGTATAGTGAATGTTGAAGACATCGGGGAGTGAGTTTCGTGATTACATTGATGGATATACGGCAGGACAACGGTGTGGACTGGTATGAAAAGGCTGGCGCAAATAGCGACAACGATGACTTACTGTTCATTTTGGTCACCTTTGGCAAATGTGTATATTGGGTGAACGATAGCAAGATCATTCTGGGCAAGGGTGAAGCACTGCTTTTACCCGCTCATCTGAATTACTATGGCAAGAGCATTCCTACGCTTTTCCATACCAAGTATGTGATACATTGCCGCAAAACATGTACGAACAGCACACTTCCCATACTGAATACAGACCAGCCGTTATGGATCAAGCCCGGATGCTACGATTTGCTGCATGAACGGATCAAATCGATGTATTATCAATGGACTGAACACCCAAGCTACTACGCCCTGATGGCTGACTGTCTGCTGACCGAAGCCATGATTTATATGAACCAGGAATGGGACAAAGGTACCGTTCCTCGCGATAAAGAACGGCATGTAGAACATATGAAACAGTACATTCAGAATCACTACAGGGAAAAGGTAACCAAAGAAGAGCTTGGTGATGCCATTCGCAAAACCCCCAATTATGCCGCGACACTGCTGCGTGAGGTTACAGGCCAAACGATCAGCGAGCATGTACATACGCAACGTATTAAAACCGCCATCTACATGTTGACGGAGTCGCGGCTAACGATTCGTGAAATCTCGGAGTATGTGGGCTATAGTGATGTGTCCTATTTTCATCGGATCTTCAAACGCTTAACAGGCTGTTCCCCGTCCGAGTTTCTGGATGAACGTTCCTCCATCGTCTAATCTGATAGCCTGAAGCAGAATTTCACAGATAAAAAAATGGCCGCTTCACATCGAATGCTGCTCTAGTTATCCTTTTTTTCATTAAGGGACAAGAGCGCTCCGTGTAAAAGCGACCATTATATTTATAGTTACACGCATGAATCTGCGTATATTGGTGCTGACTGAATGATATTATTTGGAGGAACCCGCTGTTTTGACTTTGTCCAGCATTTTATCGTTAAAGCCAAACATCCAAGTCAGGACAAAGGATACTGCCATAGCAGCCAAGTTCGCCAAAATATAAAAAGGAAGCTGATGGTTCATGTAGAGCAACGTACCTGGAATAACCGTAACCGCCATCCCTGTAGCCGCCAAATGCAAGACCGAAGCAATAAAACCACCAACCGCTCCGCCGATGAGACCCATGACAAAAGGCTTCATATATCTCAGGTTGACCCCGAAGATAGCCGGCTCTGTAATTCCTAGGAAAGCAGAGAACGAAGAAGGAAGCGCCAACGCTTTCAGCTTGCTGTCCTTCGTTTTCAGACCAACTGCCAGACAGGCAGCTCCCTGTGCAGCCATTGCGCAGGTAATAATAGCATTGAAGGCATTTACGCCGTTCTTTTCAAGCAGTTGAATCTCCAGGAAATTAAATATATGATGCACACCTGTAACGACGATAATCTGATGCAAAAAGCCGATGACGATCCCTGCAATACCGAAAGGCAAATCAAGTACAAATATGGTTCCGTGCAGCACCCATTCTTCAAGTGAATGGAAAACTGGACCGATAGCAAACAGTCCCAAAGTGATCATAATCAACAGTGTTAAAAATGGTGTGAGAATCAGATCCAGTGCTTCAGGCACCCGTTTGCGCAGCGCCCGCTCCAGCTTGGCTCCGATCAAGCCCACGAAGAAGGCTGGTAATACCGAGCCTTGATAGCCCACCACAGGAATGAAACCGAACATCGTCAACGGATGGGCTGAGCCGTCCGCAACACTATACGCGTTAGGCAAAGCCGGGTTTACCAGCATCAGACCGAGAACGATACCCAGCACCGGACTGCCGCCGAATACTCTAAAGGCTGACCAAGCGACTAACGCAGGCAGAAAGGCAAAAGCCGTATCCGTTAATACCTGTGTATATAATAAAAAGTTAGGTGAAATATCCTGCGGCGTCATGCCGAGCAATGCGAGAATTTGCGGCTGAGTGAGCAAACCGCGCAATCCCATGAACAACCCCGTAGCGACCAGCACTGGAATAATCGGTACAAACACATCGCCAAAGGTGCGGATAGACCGCTGGAAGACGTTGCCCTCCTTTTTCGCCTGACTCTTCACCTCTTCTTTAGATGAACCCGTCACGCCAAGCTTTTCAACCTCATCAAAAATCCGATTTACCGTTCCTGTACCAAAAATAATTTGATATTGACCTGAATTGAAGAAAGCCCCCTTAACCTTGTCGATCTCCTCAACCTTTTTCTGATCAATTTTCTCTTTATCATGCACCATAATGCGCAGGCGCGTTGCACAGTGAGCAAACGAAGCGATATTTTCCTTTCCACCGATCGCCTCGATCACTTCTTTAGCTATCTCTCTGTTTTCCGCCATGATGTTCATCCCCTCGTTCATTCCGTTATGTTTGATGATTAACGATCCACTTGATGAATTAGCCTACTCATGTAAAATTCCATTTTACCGCTTGGAAGAGAGCCTCTCCCTTGTCGGCAAAAAAGCGTATTTCGTCACTCTCTGGGTGCGGAAAAATACGACTGGTGAACACTTCTTCCCCATCATTGACGAAAATCTCAACTGAAGATGTATCTACAAACAGATGAAGTTTAATATGATCCTTGTCCCATGCACACTGCCGTACTTCACCGTACGAAGTGGCTACAGGCTCACCCGATTGCGTACGATCCAATACAAGTTTACGGCTAACGGCATTATATTTAATCACCGTTTTCTCCGTCTCACTCGCACGGAATTCAATACCGAATGCCTTGGCATCCAAAAGATCTACTTCGCAGATCATCTCATAGGCAGTACCCTTAAATCCTTCGTAGGTTTTGCTCTCTGAGGACAACGTGTCAGCTACCCGATCCTCACTATTTCTACGCAGCGTGGTTAATTCGGGGATAGGCCGCTGCAAGAGTTTTCCCTCATGAAGCGTAAGTTCCCTCGGTAATGTCAGACAGTGGGCCCATCCGTTCGGATCTGTCGGATATTCGATATCCGGTAGCCCCATCCAGGCCACCATAATACGACGCCCCTGCGGGTCAATCATCGTCTGTGGTGCATAGAAGTCGAAGCCCCGATCAAGCTCGTGGAATGCGCCGTGCTCCAGTGTTCTTGTCTCTGTATCCAGCAGTTTGCCGATGACGTAGCCCGATTGATAAATATTGTGGTTTTCATCCCCTGAAGACTCCAAGCCCTGTGGAGAAAAGACCAACACACCCGCTCCATTCAGTTCAAAATAATCCGGGCATTCCCACATGTATCCAAACGATTCCAGCCCCGTGCTCAGTTCTCCCTCGAACTGCCAAGTGTGAAGATCCGTTGAACGATAAAGGACAACGCAGCCTGTTGAATCTGTTCTTTGTGCACCAATCACACAGTAGAAACTATCGCCGTCCTTCCATAGCTTGGGATCACGAAAATGGTCTGTATAACCTTCTGGCACATGGCCAATAACAGGATGCTCCCACTTGGTAATGTGACCGCTCTCATCCATAACAGCCATGCATTGATAAGGATGTCTGATCCAGTTTTCGTCACGTGTATTTCCTGTATACATCATGTATAATTTGCCCTCATGCTCCAGCGCGCTGCCGGAATAAGCCCCATGCGAGTCGAAGTAGTCTCCAGGTGTGATGCCAATGCCTGCACTATGCCATGTGACCAAATCTTTGGATTTCAAATGATACCAATATTTCATTCCGTGATCGGTTCCTAGTGGGAACCACTGATAAAATAAGTGGTATTCGCCTTGATAATATGAAAATCCATTCGGATCATTGAGCAAGCCTGTCGGTGGTTGGATATGAAACGACTGCCGCCACGGACATTGCTCCACCTTTTTCTGCAAGCTTGCTATTTCACCGGGCTCAGCCTGCTCGATTAATCGATACTTTTGTTCTTTTGTCATTTTCATAGGTGTACCTCATTTTTTTAAAACTTAGATTTTTGGGAACCGGTTCCAATGTAATGAAAAAAATTAAACGGAACCGGTTCCTATACAATGAAAAAAATATACTCATCCATGGATTTGCAACCGATTCCAATTGTGCAAGAGTGCAATGGAACCGGTTTCGAAGAAATTATAATCCACCTGCTCAGCGTTTGTCAACGCTTTCTCTTTCAATAAGGGTATAATCCATGACCGTCACTTGCTCTACCGTTTTATGTTCTACCAGCCGTACAATGTTTTGGGCTGCTACACGTCCAGCCTCCATATATGGGTATTGAACAGTTGTTAGCGCAGGATGAATGACCTCCGTAATATCGTATCCCCCAAAGCCAGTGACCGACAAATCCGACGGAATGGTAATTCCTCTGGAATAAGCCGCGTTGATTACCCCAAGCGCGATATTATCCGTAGCACACACCATCAACGATGGCTTGAATTGGTCTAAGATGGCAGATGCAGCAATCCGTGCATCGGACATTTTAAACCCGGTTTCATAGTACCTGATATCATATCCTGCGACTCGCATCGTCTCGTCCGTATAACACGTAGCAGGTAACGCATCGCGAACAGCCTGCCTAAAGCCCTCTTTGCGCTGCACACCGACAGCAACGTCCCTTTCAGTAACACCGACATAGGCAATTTCACGGTGGCCCTGTGACAGGACATATGCACCGATATCATATCCGGCACGATAATCATCATGGATAAGGCTATGGATCTGCTCATGTTGTTGGCCTACCAGCAATACCGGAATACTGATGTCTCGAATCGCGGTCAGGTGGTCGTCTGTAATTTGAGCAGCCAGCAGAATGATGCCTGAAATTTTTTGTCGTGCGAACTCATAGATCGCTTCGATTTCACGCTTTACATCCTGACTCGTATTAGAGATCAGCATCTGGTAATGTTGGGAACGCAGCTCCTCATCAATCCCCATTAACGTATGGGATGTCGCAAAGGAATCCAGCCGTGGCACGACGGTTCCGATAATGTTGGTCCGTTTAGCCTTTAAACTTTGGGCAAAGGTATTGGGCACATACCCTGTGGCCTTAACCACCTTTTCAATTTTACGCTTAGTGTCCAGGCTGACAGATCCGCCGTTCAAAAAACGGGATACGGTGCTCTTGGATACACCAGCCATTTGGGCTATATCTGAAATTGTCTTATTCATGAGGTCCCCCGGAGATTTTCATTTTCATAAGCGTCCAAAACTTCTCTTTTCATATAATTCTATAATACCATATGGCAGGATTGGATTGCTGTAGCTTCAGTTTCACTATGCACAAAAAGCCGTCCCTTCCATGAAGAAGGAAACGGCGTTTTATGATGGACTGAATTTTAAAAATCAAAGTTATCCGGATCTGGACCTACCCGAAGATTGGCATTTAACGCCTGAATTTGATCCATATCCTCACGCGTCAATTCAAAGTCAAAAATATCGGCATTTTCGACGATTCGATGCGCCTTGGTGGACTTGGGAATAGTGACGACTCCCTGCTGTACATCCCAGCGTAAAATCACTTGAGCCACCGATTTACCGTACTTGTTCGCTATGTCTTGCAGTACCGGATGATCGAGCAATTGACCCTGCATGAGCGGGGACCAGGCTTCCATTTGGATGTTGTTCTTTTGACAGAATTGCAGCAGCTCGGTTTGGGTTAGCTGCGGGTGAAATTCCACCTGATTGACCATTGGCTTGATTTCTGCATCCTGCATGAGATCTTCCAAATGGTGAATTTGGAAATTGCTGACTCCGATGGCCTTAATCCGTCCTTCTTTATACAAGGACTCCAAAGCTCTCCAGGCTTCTTTGTACTTCCCTTGAACCGGCCAATGAATCAAATATAGATCCAGATAATCCAGTCCCAGCTTGTCTAGGCTTGCTTCATAAGCTGCTCGTGTCTCTTCATAGCCTAAATCTGCATTCCACACTTTGGACGTGACGAATAGTTCTTCTCTGGACAGATTATTCTCCGAGAGGGCTTCCTGAATAGCCTGTCCTACACTGTTTTCATTCGCATAGATTGCCGCTGTATCTATACTGCGGTAGCCATGCTTTACAGCAGCCTTCACAGCATTGACCAGCTCTGAACCTTCTTCTACTTTAAATACCCCGATGCCAAACCAAGGCATGCGAACTCCGTTGTGCAATGTTGTTGTGCTTTGTAGGTTTTGTGTCATTTTGTATCTTCCTCTCTATTTTTTAAAAGTTTTAGCCTACCAAGGCGGTTGTATCCCTTTTTTCGAGCATACGACTCCAGGCTGTCAGTAGAACCGCAACAAAAACCATTACCCCACCGACCCAAGTCGTATGCATAAGCCCCAGTGAATCTGTCACAATTCCTCCCACATATGCTCCGATTGCGATTCCTGCATTAAAAGCCGCAATATTAACAGCAGAGGCGACATCGACAGCTTTGGGTGCAAAACGTTCGGCTAACATAACTACATACACCTGTAGACCAGGCACATTCATAAACGCAAGCAATCCCATAAAGAAAATCGTCATCAGACCTGCCGTTTGAAATGGCACGGTAAACCACAGCAGAAACAGGATCACAGCTTGAATCAGAAACATGTAAAACAAAGCTGAAAGCGGTCTGCGATTTGCAGCTTTTCCACCGATGACATTCCCGATAGCAATGGCGATTCCATACAATAAGAGAATGAACGTTACCGTATTTTCTCCAAAACCGGTTATGTCATGAAGTAATGGAGATAAATAAGTAAACACGACGAATGTGCCCCCATATCCCAAGGCAGTAATGATAAATGCAAGTAGCAAGCGACCATTCGTAACCAGTTTGACCTGCTCGCTGAAAGGAGTCTTATTCCCTTTTCGGAGCGTAGAGGGCAGCAGAATCAGATTAGCAATGAGGGCCACAACACCGACGACCACAATGGCCATAAATGCAGCCCGCCAACCCCATTGCTGCCCCACGTAGGTGCCCAACGGCACTCCTGTGACGGTGGCAACGGTCAAGCCGGAGAACATAATCGAAATGGCACTCGCCCGACGATCATCGGGAACAAGGTCGGCCGCGATGGTGGACCCGATGGACATGAACACTCCATGGGAGAACGCCGAGATGACACGTGCAATCAGCAGCAGGGTGATTCCACTAGAGACCGCAGCAAGGCTGTTGCCTGCTATAAACACAATCATGATCCACAGCAGTAGCGTTTTACGAGGAACACTCGATGTTAACGAGGTCAACACAGGTGCCCCAATGGTAACCCCTAATGCATACAGCGTTACAGTTAGTGCGGACATTGTTACGGATATGTGCAAGTCTTCAGCGATCAGGGGAAGCAATCCTACGCTGATGAACTCAGTGGTCCCAATGGCAAAGGCACTTACGGCTAAAGCCAGTAATGGCCAGATACTTCGTTTGGATTCTGGCGACATGTTTTTCACTCCTATCTATAGTAATCTTCGACCAGCAGATGTTATTATGAGTTATTCAATCAATTATGAACAGTACGTACTTTTTAGTGATATAGGTACCAAAAAGTACCCTACAGGTGACATACACGGAGGGATCGGCATTGGGGAAGAAAAAATACAATATCTCTGTTGAGGCGACATTAGAGGTGATCGGAGGAAAATGGAAGTGTGTGATTCTGTGTCATTTGACTCATGGAAAAATGCGGACAAGTGAATTAAAGCGCATGATGCCTTCCATAACACAAAAAATGCTGACTCAACAGCTTCGTGAATTAGAGGAAGACGGCATTGTCAATCGGATTAGTTATAATCAGGTTCCACCCAAAGTGGAGTACGAGCTTAGTGAATATGGATGTAGTTTGAAAAGCATTTTGGATTCACTTTGTGCCTGGGGAGAAAGACATATTATTAAAGAATACGGGGATAAATCTGCGGTTTTGGAGGATAACATTCTGAATAAGCTGTAAAGCAAAAAAAAGCGTCTGCACTAGATCAGCAGGCGCTTTCTCTCTTAGAATTCATGAGTTACGAATTGGACATCATTTTATTTTGTGAAATCAATGACCATACGTCCTTGGATTTTGCCATGCTCCATCTCTTCGAAGATTTCATTGATGTCTTCAAGCGGACGTTTTTGTACAAGAGGAACAACTTTACCTTCTGCAGCAAACTGGAACGCTTCTTTAAGGTCTTCACGAGTACCGACCAAAGAACCGATTACTTGAATGCCGTCCAGAACCAGACGCGGAATGTCCAGATCCATTTTATCGGTTGGAAGGCCTACAGCTACGACACGCGCGCCAGCCTTCACAACGTCAATGGCTTGGTTGAAAGGTGTTTTGGCAACAGCAGTAACCACGGTTGCATCCAGACCAGCACCGTTCGTTAATTCCTTAGCTCGGGCGACTGGATCTTCTTTCATGCTGTTAACAATATAGTCAGCACCAATTTTTTTGGCCAGTTCGAGTTTTTCATCACTGATGTCAAAGGCTACAACTTTAGCATTGAATACATTTTTGGCGTATTGCACAGCCAGGTTACCCAAGCCGCCGATACCGAAGATACCGATCCATTGTCCTGGTCTGATATCGCTTACTTTAACTGCTTTATATGTTGTAACCCCTGCGCAAGTTACACTACTTGCAGCGGCAGGATCAAGATTATCTGGTACTTTGACCGCATAGTCAGCTGTGACAATACATTGTTCTGCCATTGCACCATCTACCGTGTATCCGGCATTTTTAACTTCACGACACAAAGTTTCCCGTCCGGTTAAACAATATTCGCAGTGACCGCAGCTTTCGAACATCCAGGCAATACTTACGCGATCGCCAATTTTAAGGCTGGTTACTCCTTCACCTAATTCAATGACTTTCCCAATGCCTTCATGTCCCAGAACTCTGCCTGTGACATCACCGAAATCTGCATTTTTTACGTGTAAATCTGTGTGGCAAACCCCACAATATTCAACTTGGACTAACGCTTCCCCATGTTTCAGGGAGCGCAAAGGTTTCTCTTCTACACTAACTTTCTTGTCTTTTGTAACAATTGCTGCTTTCATGTAGATCTCTCCTTTGAGTGGATATGGAATTATTTTGTAATGCACACCCCACTATTATAGTTACTTCCCCCAAAGAGGACAAACAAATATTTCACCACTCCATTATTCTCTCTACATCCCGGTAATAATAAGCAACCATTTCTACCTTTTTCCTAAGTCCTTGTACCCTTGCAGGAACTTTGTACAGTAATTTACAATGTAAAAAGTTTCACATACTCTATTTGGAAGAAGGATAAAGAAACATGAAAAAACATTGGAGAGGTTGCTTGTTCAGCATATTTTCCATAATCTTGGCACTGTCGGTAACAGGATGTACATCACCCGCCACTTCTAGTACTACTCGCGCATCATCGTCATCAGCTAACAACGCTCATGCAGTTGTTCAGAAAAGCCCGCACTGGTCCTACGAAGGGGATGAAGGACCGGAGCATTGGGGGGAGCTGGAAAAGGATTTTGTCGCTTGTGGTAACGGTCAGGAACAATCTCCCATCAACATAGAGCATTCCCATCTGGAAGCTTCGCATACGCAGCAGCCGTTGCAGGTTCATTATTCAACCACTAAAGTATCCATACTAAATAATGGACATACCGTCCAAGTCAATGCGGCTAGTCCCAGCAATAATATTGTCGTGGACGGCACTACATTCACCTTAAAGCAGTTCCATTTTCATCATCCAAGTGAACACCAAATAGACGGTAAAAATGCTGAAATGGAGCTTCATTTTGTTCATCAAAGCGACAACGGAAGCACAGCTGTCTTAGGGGTTCTTATACAAAGTGGCAAAGAAAACAAGGCCTTCAACCGCATCTGGTCCAAACTGCCAAAAGGTATCTCTCAAGAAGCGAACTTGGAGGGAGAAATAAATCTTGCCACGCTGCTGCCAAAAGACCTGCACTCCGTTCGCTACAACGGATCACTGACTACCCCGCCATGTACAGAACATGTGAATTGGACGGTATTGGAACAGCCTATTGAAATGTCCGCAGACCAAATCAATCAGTTTGCTGCCATTTTTCCCGACAACCATCGACCTGTACAACAGCTGGGAACCCGTGAGCTGAAGACCGATAAATAATAAAATATGTCTGGACCAAAGTCTTCAGGCCAGTAGTAATACTGACCATCTTCATCACAGCGTCAGGAATCTTCACGATCAGATCAAGAGACACAGCCCCCCTCTTTCGGGTAGTTTCACTGTGTCTTTCCCACCGGTTGCCTTGTCACTCACTATAATATAAACGGGAATATAGTAGAAATTATGTGCCGATAACTAACACTCTCTAAATGAGAGCCACATACTTTATACTAACTATTTATAGTAAAGGAGTTGGCAAGATGTCTGTTAAAAGAGTTAGCCGCCGGACTAAAAAAGTTGTCCCTCCAATTCTTAGATATCGAACTAAACGTCAAACTAAATTTAGAGTTACTCAAGTACGTAACGGGAGTTTTGAAAATAGTTCCTTTTCGCCATGGCGTCCTGTAGGTAATGTATCTCTCTCGCGCGTTCGTCCTCATACAGGCAGGGCAAATGCCCGCTATTCGGTTCTGCCAGGTCAAAGTGCATCATTAACTCAAACTCTTTCTCTAAGTCCCTTTCGTTCATATCGATTAACATTTTTTGCTGAATCACCAAGTTCCACTGGTATCCTCCGGGTTAGACTTCTAGGTAGCACATTTTCAGGTGGAGTACTAAACCTCATAAGTATTCCTTCAGGAAGATACCAAAGTTATAGTTTGACTATTCCAGCAGCTTCTTTATTAGGCCGTTCAGTCTTTAATTTAGAATTCCAAGTTACTGGTACAGGAACAGGTTCCCAGCTGTCAGTATTAAATCTTGATACTGTTTCTATGGTTTCTATATAATAAACCAAATATAAAGTCCGCCTTATATATAATACAAACAAGAAGCCTCCTCATTCATCTGATAGAGGAGGCTTCTTGTTATTAAAGTTGCTGTCTACTTACCATCGTTATAATCGCACCAGTTGCTCCACCTTCACCGGCAGACCTGTGCGCATAGAGCGGTTGGCAGCGATGCCTGTTAAAATGGACCATGCGCCATCAATATGGGAGGCCGCACGATGAAACCGATCCTCTGCCGGCTTATCGAAAATATCCCGCAGCATGACCGGATCTCCTCCGCCATGTCCCCCCACGCCTTCCTCTACTTCGACCTCGTAAGGTGCTGCAAAGTGAGGATAGATCGTGATGGTTTTCTCTTTTAGCGCCCCCTCATCTGCCTTGCTGCCACCGGAATTAACATAGGATTGCTCGGACACCCGAACTTCCATCCGTCCCTTGGTGCCGTTAAATACCATGATAAAGCCCTCCCAAGGCATATAAGCGTTCAGTGAATAGTTCATTACCGTTTTATTCTGATACTTCACCATGACACTGAGCGTATCCTCAATACTGATATTGTCGCCAAATACGCTTTGGTCCCGCACATATCCATCCTCATGCTCCGCATCCAGATACATACTTTTTAGATGCTCGTTACGATCCAGGTGTAAGGCAAAAGGGTCATTCTCCGCCGCCTTGCTGCCGTAAGCCCGTTGATAGAACTCCGTCACGCCACGCTGCTCCGCATTCTCCCGGCCATAAAATTTCAAATCACCCAGCGCATACACCGTCTCCGGCTTCGAGCCAAGCCAGAAGTTCATCAGATCAAAATGATGGGTTGATTTGTGCACCAACAGACCGCCGCTATTGCGCTTGTCCCGGTGCCAGCGGCGGAAATAATCCGCGCCATGCTGGGTATTCAGCAGCCATTCAAAATTGACTGATAAGATGTCACCCAGTGTCCCGTCCATGATAACCTCACGGATTTTCGTATTATGCGGGGCATAGCGATAGTTAAAGGTGACGCGCAGTTTCCGTCCCGTGCGTTCTATAGCATCCAGAATGTCTTGGCATTTGTCCTCGTCAACTGTCATCGGCTTCTCGGAAATGACATCACAGCCCAGCTCCATCGCCCGGATAATATACCGATGATGCACCCGGTCAATGGTAGTGACGATGACGATATCCGGCTTTGTCTCCGCGATCATCCGATCAAATTCGTGAGCTTTATAGGTTGGAATCAGCTGGTGCTCGTATTTCTCTTGCAACAGCCGATTGGCATAGTCCATTCTCGTCTGGTTGACGTCACAGAACGCGACTAGCTCTGATGTATCTTTGAAAACGGTAACAACTTCACCGTAAAAAAATTCAGCTCTTCCTCCGGTGCCCACAAGTGCATATTTGATTTTAGCCAATAGGTTCACACCCTTTACATGAATTACTTCTATTTTATAGTATAAGAAAGAGCGAAATCTTCGCTTTTATTGTGAATCTGTCCAAAAAGTATGCATATATTATCCTCATGAATATTTTCATAAAGGAGCACGTCGTTATGATCGCCACTCCCCATTTTGCTATCGAGCAAGCGCTTCGGACGGTGCCATTTAGCATGTCTGCTGACCATGTCCATCAAGCGCATGAAATCTATTATCTGCTGGCAGGAGAGCGTTACTACTACATTAATCAGCGTGTATACGCACTACAAAAGGGCGATCTGATCTGGATTAGCAAACATGATTTCCACCGTACGAGTAACAAAGGGAACGGCAGCCATGAGCGAATTTTGATCAACTTTGATGAAGCGTTTGTAGGCTCGTCCACGTCTGTCACTCCATCCGGCGATCAGAATCACCTGCTATTGCCTGAAAAAAGCTTTTTGCTTCGCCCCTCTGCAGCAGAACAACGCGAGTTGGAGCATCTGTTCCAGCAAATGCTGGATGAATACCATCAAGAGCATGCCTACCGATATATGTATCTTCAAAGCCTGCTGCTGCAGCTACTGATACGAATCCGCCGCATACAATCAACGGCTCCGGACACCATAGCGCCTGAGCGCAGCGAGAAGCAGCAGCGCGTGTACTCGGTGATTGAGTATCTGCATATCCACTATGCCGAGAAGCTATCGTTGGAGCAACTGGCAGGACACTTTTATATTAGCAGCACCTATCTGTGCCGCATTTTCAAGCAGACCACAGGTTTTACGTTGGTCGAGTATCTTCAGGATGTACGGGTCCAGCAGGCTCGGGCGTATTTGAAGGAAACAAACTGGAAAGTGACCGCCATTGCTGAAAAAACGGGCTTTGACAGCATTGCTCACTTTGGCCGTGTATTCAAGCATTTCACCGGGCGTACTCCGTTACAGTATCGGAAAGTACATAAAAAGGAGTAGGGAAAAGCCCCTACCCCTTGATGCCTGTTAAGGTAATGCCCTCAATAATTTGCTTTTGGGCGATGATGTAGACGATGAGCACCGGGACGACGGAGATGGTGGTACCTGCCATCATCAGTGACCAATCGGCGGTATATAGTCCTTTGAAATTGTTGAGCAAAAGTGGAACTGTAAATTTCTCTGGGGTATTGAGATAGATCAGCGGATCAAGAAAGCTGTTCCAGGCACCCAAAAAGGTGAAAATCCCGATCGCCGCCAATGCTGGACGAATGAGTGGCAGAATGACACTCCAGTAAATGCGAATGTATCCCGCCCCGTCCATGACTGCTGCTTCCTCCAGATCGCGTGGAATTCCCATGACGAATTGACGGAGCAAAAACACCGCGAATGCATTAAACAAGGCTCCAGGTACAATCAGCGACCAATGCGTATCCAGCCAGCCGATACGATCCATCACCAAGTATAGCGGAATCATCGTTACCTGCTTAGGCACCATCATCGTAGCGAGGAACAAAATAAACAATATATTCGAGCCCGGAAAACGGATTTTAGCAAAGGCATACGCTGCCATAGATGCGCTAATCAGCGTCGCTGTCACGATGATAAACGTAATGTAAAAGCTGTTCATGTACGCCTGCACGAAGGGCATGGCCTCCAGCGATGCCGGATAGTTGCTCCATACAAACGGATCGGGAATCCATTGTGGCGGAACGACAAAAATTTGAGAGATATCCTTTAAAGAACTGAGGGTGGTCCACAAAAATGGAAAAAACATGATTAAAGAGCCGACAGCGAGCAGCACATGGCGCAGGAGCATCCTGCCTCTGCAACTAATCTCCATAGTGCACCCACCTCTTTTGCATTTTAAATTGCAGCAGTGTAAATATGAGAATAATCACGAACAAAATCATTGCCGCTGCCGCACTTTCTCCCATCGTGAAATCAATGAATGCCTGATCGTAAATGTGATACACAAGCGTATAGCTTGCTTTGGCTGGCCCGCCGTTTGTCATGACGAACGCCTGATCGAACACCTGAAAAGAGCTGATGACCATCATGATGGTGACAAAAAAGGTTGTTGGTGACAACAGCGGCAATGTGATATACCTTAGCTGCTGGAACTTGCTGGCCCCGTCAATTTCGGCTGCCTCGTAATAGCTTTTGGAGATGCCCTGAAGTCCTGCCAAAAAAATGACCATGTTGTATCCCAGTCCCAGCCATATGCTAAGTAGGGCAATCGATGGGATCACCCAATGCGTATCGGTAAGCCACATCGGGCCTACAATCCCAATCGCTCGCAGCAAGTGGTTTAAAATGCCAAATTCACCATTCAGTATCCACATCCAGATGACCCCCACCGATACCGAACTGGTTACGACAGGCATGAAAAAAAACAAGCGATAGATTTCCCTGCCCTTCACTTTATTGAGTACGATGGCTACGAGCAGAGCCAACACAATCCCCACCGGAATGACCAGCACCATATAGTACACCGTATTAATGAGCGCCTTCCAAAAATCAGGATCAGATAATTGACCTTTAAAATTGTCCAAGCCGACAAACAAAGGCACCCCAAAACCATCCCAATTGACAAAGCTTAAGTAAAACGCATACAGCAAGGGCAGCAGTGAAAAACATAACAGACCAAGAAACTGGGGGCCAATAAATAGATAGCCCCACAGCGCTTGATGCTTTTTCTGCATCTTGTCACCTTCCTCCCTGGTCACGGCACATCCCGTGTTTACTTGACCGCCTTGGATATGATCTGGTTCAACTTCTCAATAGTTGTCGCAGCATCCTGCTTGCCCAGGAACATCAGGTCAATGGTTTCCGTGATATCGGAGTTCAACCCCGGCACCTGTGCATCATACGCCAATGCAGAACCATAAGCATGCCCTTTATCTCGTCCCTCAGTCAGATAGCCCGAGTGCTCAATCGTCGCCTTTTTCATGATGCTCTCATCTGCGGCAGCAAGCGTACCCATGGCATTGCCACCTTCAACCAGCCGCACCTCCTGTCCTTTCACAGAGACGTAGAAGGCTGCCAGCTTCATGGCCTCTTGCACATGCGGACTGTTTTTGTTGACAGCTACATATGCAACCGGGATGGCGACAGGCTCATTTTTACCAGTGTTGGAGGGCCAGTAGATATAATCAAAGTCGAGGCTTTTATTTTGGCTAAACAAGGGCTCCAGCCATCTTCCTGCCGCCAGCATGCCGACCTGATTGGACATGAACATGGCATCTGCCCCCTGCCCTTTTGGGAGTGAGCCAAGGTATACCGCATTTCCCTTTTTCACCATATCGTACATAAAAGCGAACGCTTCCTTGCCCTTTTCATTGTGGTCCAGCACATACTTGCCTTGTTCATCAAAGATCCGGCCACCATTCGACCACACCCATGAATACCAGTGAGCCCACCAGTTTTCCGCAATATAGCCCTGCTTTCCGGCGGCCTTCAGCTTGGATGTAACCTCCTCAAAGGCGTCCCAGTTCCACTTGCCCTCATCATAGTATTCCTGCGGTGTTTTCACACCTGCTTCCTTAAATACCTTTTTGTTGTAGTACATGACCATCGGGTTTGAGTCAGGAGTGACCCCATAGATTTCCCCATCACGCTTGGCCGGACCCCATAATCCTTCCGGAAAATCCTCGGCCTTCACGTCACTTGCCTCACTTTTTAAAAATTCACCCAAAGGCTGCACCTGTTTTGCTCCGATCAAACGCGCAATCGTCGACTCATATGAATAAAAGACATCCGGTCCGCGACTTCCCTGTAGCTGTGTCAACAGCTTTTGCTCATATTGGTCTCCCGGTACTGGTACCAGCTTAACTTCGATATTCGGATTCTCTTTTTCAAATGCATCCAGTGCCCGCTGATACACCTTCACCTCCGCAGGGTTACCCCAAACCTGCATCGTAAGCCGCACCTTTTGTCCATCTGTATTCTCTATTTTGGGAGAAGTGCTGCATGCCGTTGCAAGTAAAAACAGAATGCTGAGGAAAAATCCAATTTTTATCCAACTCATGTAATTGTCCACCTTAACCGCCTCCTGTAGCTTCGCATGGTTGTATATCACCCTTCTTTGAAGCGCTTACAAAACTTTCCCTATCATCATATGTAGAAGGAGAAAGCGCGATATCCCCATTTTCATTTTTATATAAATTTTTTTCTTTTGAGTGGCTCTGATATGACAGTAACCAAGAGAAAGACATCACGAGGACGTAAAGGTCTGCACAACAAAAAAAAGAAGAATGCAGATCACCTGCTTCCTTCTTTTGTATTCCTTCAATTATAATTCCGTTTTCTATGACTTTATTAGCATCTTTTCAAAAGTGTTATAGCCATTTGTTTCGCCTATATAAGTATAGCCACATTGTTGGTAAAAACCGCTAAGCTTGTCATTGCCCGCAATACAATCCAGACGGATTCGATCCTTGCCTGCGAAGCGGATACCTTGCTCAATCCACTGCATAAGCTCACGGCCCAGTCCCTTTCCCGTGTTATCGCGATCTACAACCAAACGATGCAGATACACGGAGGTACCTCCCTCGGAATTCATCCCGTCTAATCCCCACAATCTACAATCCCAAGCACTGGGCTGCTGCTGCAAGATCACTGCGCCTGCCAAGCGATGATCGTCTGAGGTTCGGAAAATAACCACTTCTCCGCGTGAAATAGCGCCACCCAGATTGTGATCATCTTCTCCTTTTAGTAATTTGCCCCATTGCGTGGAACCCTTGCTGTGCAGCCATCTGGCCGTCTTTAAAATTAACTCCTGAATCTCAGCCTGATCTTCATTACTTGCCTGATAAGCCACTATTCCTGGTTTGACGGATGGATCGACAATCGTCATTGATGTCATGCTGCACCTCAACTCTATTTTTTTATGTATAAAATATAGCATAAAAAAAGAGAGTTTGACTTCATCTGTTCTTTTTTGCAACAGCGGTTCCTTCCGCTTGCCGGAAATGATTCTTTTTGCTCCTGCTCATCAGCCATACCAGCATACACTTGATCTTCTAGTAGTAGCTTTCCCATATCGCCCAAACCCTTTACAGAATTTCAATGGTTTCTACACTGAAATTTCAAATAGTCTCAAAATAATTCAAAATAATATTATATTCGCTAAAAAAAGAATATTACTTCTATAAATTGGTTGTTATATTGATTTTGAGAACTCCTACCTTATATGTACGTATATGAATAAAAGGGAGGAAATTTCAGATGGGTGCTATCGAAGATTACCGACGCGAGCTTTATAGAATTGCTTGGAGAATGCAGTATCGTACAAAACGCAATCGGAAACGTGAAATTTCTTTAGAATCCAAGCCTAATCTCTTTCAAACCTCGTTTTCGGAAGAGTCTGATAACAAAATAATGATGCAATCATATATTAATAGATTAAGGTCTGAGACAGGTAAAAGAGTCATCTATGAAATTTACATAAACGATAAAGCAGAAGGCCAAGTTGCCAAGGAACTCCATATTACACAACAGGCGGTGAACAAATGGAAAAAGAAGGCGCTTCACGATTTATGTCAGATGATGAGTTTATGAAATTAGTAGAACTCGCTCAAACCAAATCTGATGTAGAGGCTATGAATGCAATTTTCCAATATTTCGATCCAGATATTAAACGATTAAGTAAATTTATCCGGATGCCAAAAGAGGATGCCATCCAGACCATGAAAACTGAACTTCTAGAGTTCATCATGAAAAAATAATGCGTCCTTGGCGATAAGCTGCTTGTGGTTACTCTACCAGAGGCAGCTTATTTAGCTTTTGCTGTAGTCAAGTTGAAAAGGACTCCTCAACTCTTCTCACATCTTGACCATAATACAGGATAAATTAAAGATTTATCCCAGCACCTATTCTAGCTAGAGGGGCTATTCAAATTCAGAGGGGAATTTTCCTAATCTAGAAAAAATTCATATTCGGTTGTGTAGTTACAGCCCCCAACTCCTATATAAGTGTAGGGGATAATCGAGCAAAGTACATGAATTAAAAAATTTATGTACTTTGCAATTTTCATGATTTGGTTGTAATTTACAGCCTTAAATCACCTACATAAGTGAGAGGGAATTGAAGACTAGCATCAAAGAATGTGGAGCCATTTAGATGGTAGCGACTCCATCAATTCCTCACAAAAAATCAGGAGGTTGATATATTATGGCAAGATCACGAGAGTATGCAGCAACAGTAACGGCAAGTCCGTATCAATTACTAAAAATGAGTGAAGCACAACGTGTCGCATTAGAGAGCGGGAATTTCAGAGGTGGTTCCGCCAACACAGCTGCAATCGTAGCAGGGCTGACAGGAATAACAGCTACGGTTCTGGGGCTGGTCTTCGTTGCAAGCACACCAGTAGGGGTAGCAATGGGAATTGCTTCCCTCGCCTCTACGCTATTTGCCTCAGGCACGGGTTCGACAGTCGAAAATGTCATTAGCAACGGTATTGCGGGCATTGATAAAATCAACAATCAAATTACCCTTTACGGTGGAAGATACGATCTTTATCAGATTAAATTCCCGTTCCTTGAGTACACTCTACAAGACGGTACCGTTATCCGTTTTATTTCGGGTAATGGCGTTGTGCAAAAAGCACACTCCGGAAATGGATGGGAAGTTTTCTAAGAATGATTCCCAAATAACTGAGAAAAAGGTCGGTTGAGTTTGACAACCGACCTTTTTTATACAAACTAACTACTCCTTCTGGAAAAGTTTATCGATTGAATTTTTGAACGAATGGTAGTCGAATTCGTTTGTTATCATATATTCCTGCCTATTATTTTTTTCCTGATCAAAGATAGATACTAACTTATTATTCTTAAATGTAATTTCATACTTCGATGTTGAATCCTGATTGCTTTTCGGGCGGATGATAATAGTATAGTAAAAAGGAACTTTATCCCCGTTATTCATTCCGTTTGTTTTTTTAAGCTCAATGCCAGATAATTGATCCAATATTGTTTTAACTCCACTCTTTTCCATCACATGCACGTTATAATCGGTTGGTTCATTAGTAATTTTAGTGTGCGTTCTTATGATCTGAAGGTAGACATTATCCATATCGACCTGATCTAACACAGCTTTTTGAATAGAGGTCTTTAAATTCAAAAAATAATAAGTGCCATAAATGCCCCATGCTAGTACTAAAACAATAACAACTGCAATCTTAATAGTTCGATTCTTCATCAATTCACTTCCTTATTTTTTAGTATGATCTCTTTAAAAATATAGCTACTGTAAACGAGGAAATAGGATTCACCGATTAGAAAAAGCAACTTATGTATCCATGTTTCTTGTGACATAATTAAAAATAGGATAATTCCCAATGAGATCATAACCATAATCACTTCTACAATCGTATCGGTTACATTACTGCTCCTATGCTTAATTTGGTATTTTTCGTACAACATCCGACCAATCAAACGGATGGCGTATATACCCATCAACCAATCATAAATATAATGGGGTGGATTATTATATACAATTCGCACTGTTAGGGTAGCCAAGAAAATTATCAAAATAAGAAAATTGGATTCTTCAGCTTCGTCAGCATAGTTCTCTCATCTCAATCCATTTACAATTATTATACATTATCTATTTGATATTTTCATAAAAATAAACATACTTCGCAAAAGAAGGTAATTTTTCGCAATAAAAGGGTGTTTCTGAATCATTCCAGGAGCACCCTTTTTTTATGAGCCGGTTGCAACCCTAAAGGCTGGTTAAAACCAGCCGGGGTATCTGTAGCAAGTAGAATGGCTGATCGGTAGGTAAGGGAGTGAGCCAAGACAAGAGCGGGGAGGCTGGCTCATGCTACTGCTCTAAGGCGGGAAGAGAGTCCATCTAAGAGCCAGTATATACCGCTGGGGCGCTATTCACGCCGATAACTAGAGCGCCTAAGCCGGGAGAGAGCACCCCGACCAAGGCGCTCTACGTTCCTGTCGTTCGTCTTACGCAGCCCACAGAGCGTAAGAGCTGTGGGCTGAATCAAAGAGGGCATGCATACATCATGAGACGCTACGCCGGAGCTTCGTTAATCAACATTGTATGCATGCAAAGAGCAGCACCATGATTCCGCTGCACTCCATCGTCGTGCCCCTGTAAAAGGCTAAATCCCTAGGAATTTTGAAGAGAAGTAAGGAGGTTCTTGAAGAAATCTAGGAACATGACTTGCTTCGCTGCAAGATATTTTCCCTGGTGTTCACTTATCACAGCCTACAAGAGCAAAAAGGAGATTTTCGATAATGTTACAATAACAGCAAACAAAATATATTTTTTTACAAAGAAGGAATCTTCATTCTATTTAACGGTTGTTAAATAGAATTTGATAACTCCCTCCCTTATATACACGTATATGAACATAAGGGAGGTAAATTTCGTTGGGAGCCATTGAACATTATAGACGCGAACTTTATAGAATTGCTTGGCGAATGCAGTATCGGGAAAAACGTGATCGCAAACGTGAAGTTTCTATGGAATGCAGTCCTGACCTCTTCCAACTCTCTTTTTCGGAAGAATCTGATAATAAAGTGATGTTACAATCTTATATTAATAAATTAGAGTGTGAAACAAGCAAAAAGGTCATCTATGAAATTTACATAAACGACAAAACAGAGGCCCAGGTAGCCAGAGAACTCAAAATCACTCAACAGGCGGTGAACAAATGGAAGAAAAAGGCTCTTTGCGAATTATGTCAGATGATGAGTTTATAAAGTTAGTAAAACTTGCCCAAACCCAATCCGATGTAGAGGCCATGAATGCAATCTTTCAATATTTCGATCAAGATATTAAACGATTAAGCAAACTTTTACGTATGCCAAAAGTGGATGCTACTCAGAGTATGAAAACCCAACTTCTTAAACTAATCATGAAAAAATAAGAAATCCTTTATCGAAAGCTGTTTCTGGAACCTACCGGAAGCAGCTTATTTCGTTTTTGCTTCGACATTCTTCAGCATGGGCTAAACAGTTCAAAAGGCATTTTCTTTGATCAGAAAAAAATTCATTGTGCGGTTGTGTAGTTACACTCCCCAACTCCTATATAAGTGTAGGGGATAAATCGGGCAAAGTACATGAATCTCAAAAGGTTATGTCTTCGCAGTTTCCGCAATTTGGTTGTAATTTACAGCCTTAAATCACCTACATAAGTGAAAGGGAATTGAAGACTGATATCAAATAAATGTGGAGCCATTTAGATGTCAGCGACTCCATCAATTCTCGTCTAAAAAAAATTTGGAGGTAGCTAAATATGGCACAAGTTCATTCTCAACACACACAATATCTTTCAAAAGATCAATTAAAGGAAATGGTCGAACAATATACTGGAAAATCGGCTTCTTCATTAGGATGGGCAATCGGTTCATTTGGAATTAAAATGTGTGCTAAAGCTATTCAGGCAAAACTTCCGCCTGTGGTCTATGCATGGATTGGGGCTATTACTACAGTTGTAGCTGGTGCAGCCCTTCTTCGTGATATCAGTACCTATACTGAAAGACAGGATTTTGTAGGCCTGCTGCAAAATCTTATCGACAATCCTAGACAGTTCAACAGATTCAAAGTAGTGTCAACAATTTGGATGGAATGGCATGAAGGCCCGACAATGGGATACTACACTTACTATACGACAGTTTCCTATGATGTAGCCTAAGAAGTAACACACAAAAAGAGAGGGTGGATCAATTCCACCCTTTTTTTATGATTTCTTTAGAATTTATGCCGATGTGAATGAGGAAATATGATTCTGCTATGAGAAAAAGCGACTTATGCCACCATGTTTCTTGTGACATAAATAAAAATAGGATAATTCCGAGTGAGATCATAAGCATAATCAGTTCTACAATCGTGTCGGTTATAATACTGGTTCTATGACTGTTCTGATACTTTTCGTACATCGTTCGACCAATCAAACGAACGGCGTATGCACCCATCAACCAATCATAAATATAGTCGGGCGGATTATTATATACAATTCGCACCGTGAAGGTAGCCAAGAAAATCATCAAAATAAGAAAAATGGGATTCTTCAGCTTCGTCAGCATAGTTCTCTCCTCTCACTCCATTTACAATTATTATACATTATCCGTTTAGAATTTTCATAAAATAAACATACTTCTCAAAAGAAGGTAATTTGTCACGATAAAGGGGTGTTTCTGGATCAATCCAGGAACACCCCTTTTTTTATGAGCCGTTTGAAACCCTAAAGGCTGGTTTTAACCGGCCGGGGTATCTATAGCAAATAGGCTCGCTGATCGGCAAGTAAGGGAGCGAGCAGGGAAGCTGGCTCATGCTAGTGACTCTAAACGCCCGCCTAAGAGTCAGTACGCACCGCTGGTCCGTTATTCACGCCGATAATTAGAGACGCTTAGGCCGGGCGAGAACACCCCGGCCAAAACGCTTTACGTTCCTGTCGTTCATTTCACGCAGCCCAGGGAGCGTAAGAGCCGTGGGCGGAATCAAAGATGGCAAGCACACATCATGAACCGCTACGCTAATCATCATGTATGCATGCACAGGGCAGTACCATGATTCCGCTGCGTTCCATCATTGTGCTATGGAAGTAGAGGCGAAGAAGAAGGGATGTTCATTCTATTTAACGGTTGTTAACTAAATTGATAACTCCCTCCCCTATGTACACGTATGAACATAAGGGCGGTAAATTTCGTTAGAAGTTATTGAACAGTATAGACGCTAACTTTATAGAATTGCTTAGCGAATACGGTATTGGGAAAGACGTGATCACAAACGTGAAATTTCTATGGAATGCAGTCCTAACCTCTTCCAGCCCTCTTTTGCGGAAGAATCTGATAACAAAGTGATGTTACAATCTTATATTAATAAATTAGAGTGTGAAGCAAGATTTCCGGAACTGCACTGGTTTAAGGGAAAATCAGGAATAAAGTAAGCCTGTCAGATACTAAAACAAGGATCTACAACAGTAAGAAGAGTCACGGAATTTGATTCATACAATCCATTTTATGTTATAATCATTAAATGGAGGCAACATTTATCTTTTTTATCCATCTATAACAACAAATACATTTTTGGAGGTAAAAAGAATGAATTTCATCTCAAAAATTGCATGTATTTCTGTTTTGAGTCTTACTTTAAGTGCGGGAGCAGTATGGGCTTCTTCGGTACATATTATCGTAAATAATTTGAATATCCCCTCTGATGATGTTTATCAATCTCACGGCACTACGATGGTCCCGTTAAATGCTGTTCAAAGTTTACCCGAGGTATCCATTACATGGAATAATACTACTAAAACAGTGATAATAGATCGTAGTGGTAAAAAAACAATTTTGAAAGTTGGACAAAAAAATATAACCATTGGTTCAAAAAAAATTACATTGCCTGTTGCTCCAACTTTAAGAAACGGACGAGTTATGGTGCCTCTGCGATTTATAGCCGATTCATCCGGTGCGTATGTCTCCTGGAATCAAAAATCTCAAACGGCATATGTAGCAAAGGCAAGCAATGAAATAAAAAAGAAATATACATCTGATAAGCTTAATGTATCCAGAGGAGCAGTAATCAAACTCCCTAAAATTAGCAATTTAAAAGAATTTACCCCCAAAGGGTACGAAAATCTAAACACAGACTATTATTTTCCTGAAGGTAAATCAGATTCGTTTTTCATTCAGGAAATGGATGTAATCTCTTTCTATAAAGCTAGCAACGATCATGTTGAATTAATATGGACGGCACGCTTTGACTCAACAAAAAAAGAAAGCAATGGTCTATCTTTTTTGCCATATAAGTTATTAGAACAAGATGGTCTGAGACCTACGATTCAAAATCGAGTAGCCCATTTTAACTTTATGTCCGCCATTGGAGAAATCAGTTACAGTGTCATTGACAATAATGGGAAGGAAATAACCCAGGGACAAAAACTAGTTGATCCAACAAATTTCTTCATTGATATCCCAGGCGAACAAAAATAAACCAAAAAAAGGCTATGTCTTTCTAAATTATTGCGCATAGACATTATGAATAACGTAGTGCTTCAATCCACACACCTTCTAAATCGGGGTCTTCTGTCCGCAGATAGGTAAGCGCGAGAGTGCCTAAACCGGTGCACCTAATCGGCCTAGACACTCTCACATCAACCTAATTATATCGCCTATTTTCCCCAGTAAATGTTTCGGAATTTGGTAAAAAAATTTTAAACATACTGGCTTAGCCTATAGCAAAATATTTAGACAATTATTAGTTCCTCATATAGCAAATATGAGATCATGCGCTTCCTGCATAGTCAGATTATTCGTCTTTACGCCCTCTCTTATCTCTTAGGTGGTATAATAGCCAGTTAGAAGAATCCTACCTACTACGTTTAAATAAACTACATTAGTCACGAACGAGTTTTTTGCTCCATATTTCACAGGGGTTTTGAATTCCCGAACACTTCACCATTATATAAAATAGATTTTTTTGTCTTGATGTAAATTTCGCATATATTTAGGTGAAATCCCCTTATATATATTTATTCATAATAAAAAAACGAAATAAAGTATTATCCAGAAAGATTATGTCTTATAGTAACATTTATACCGCAACCTTCCACATCTGTTGCTTTTGCAGAACGAGCTCTACAAAGTCAACTTTTAATCTGTGCAGCAGGCACAATGCGGTACAATCCTGCTGTATCGCCAGTTGCGGGCCGTACCTCCTGAATGACCCAACCTAACGACAGCACCTGCTCCAGCCGATCATATTCGGCCTGCGTCAGTTCGGATGTGACAGCTTCGCTTCCTTCCTCCAGAGACAGCTCTGGCTCACCTCCAAGCGCCACGGCAATCCACGTACGAATGCCACGGATCGTATTGTACTTGATCTGATACCCGTCTGTTACCGCGCTGACAAACACCTCCGGTTCATTGGCCGCCAGCCCGGTGGCAAGCTCCGCATAATCAAATTGTCCGTCCGTTGGCAGCTCATTTTGCTGCACCCGACGGATGAGTTCCTCAGGGGACCAGCCTAATGAACGTAAAGATTCCAGCATGAGCGCGTCCCACTGGGAAATACGTACTCTATTCGTTGATTCAGTCATCGTTTTTTACCTCCTATAGGTTATGTACACGTACAACCAATCTTAACCTAACGGCTAACCGGGTACGCCACATAATGTCCGGGACTAATTTCTTTCAGCTCGCCAGCATCGTTGCTATCCTTGTCCCATACCCATGAACCGTCGGGTTGAGCCAAGCTATTCTGCCGCTCGCCGACCGCTCTCGGATCAGGCACAGGGATGGAGGAGAGCAGCGCCTGCGTGTAGGGGTGAGCGGGCTGCTCATACAGTTCATCTGCGTCGGCTACCTCCACCAACCGTCCATGATACATCACGCCGATTCGATCCGAAATATGCCGCACCATCGACAAGTCGTGAGCGATGAACAGATACGTCAGCCCGAACTCCTGCTGGAGATCCTCCAGCGTGTTAATGACCTGCGCCTGGATGGACACATCCAGGGCCGAAATCGGTTCATCACAGACGATGAACTCCGGATTCACGGATAAGGCACGAGCGATGGAAATCCGCTGGCGTTGACCGCCGCTAAACTCGTGCGAATAGCGGTACAGGTGCTCCCGCTTCAGCCCTACCTTCTCCAGTAAAGCCACTACGGCATCCTTACGCTCACTGCCCTGATGCAATCTGTGAATATCCATCGGCTCACCAATCAGGTCAAGCACGTTCATACCCGGATTAAGCGAGGAATATGGGTCCTGAAAAATGCTCTGAATACGCCGACGTAGCGGCTTGAGCTGCTTGTCATTCAGCTTGGAAATATCCTGACCGTCAAAGCATACCGTACCTTCCGTATAATCGTATAACCGTGTCAGGCAGCGTCCAACTGTCGATTTGCCACTACCGGACTCACCAACCAGTCCGAACGTCTCGCCGCGCTTGATGCGGAAGCTTACGCCGTCAACCGCCTTGAGCACCTCAGAGCTACGCCCTAACAAATCTTTTGCGGTCACAAAATGCTTCTTAAGCTGGTGTACCTCCACCAAGGGCTGATCCTCACCCGCCACATGGTTGGCCTCTCTCAACGCTTCATTCACCGTCATTCCCCTCCTCTGCACGACCCGCTTCGGACGTCTCGTAGACTCCGGCAGGCACGGCGTCCGGCTCGTTCAACCAGCAGGCTGCTCGCTGGTCTGGGCGCAGCTCCACCATCGGCGGCCGCTCCGCACAGCGGGCAAACGCGTGCGGGCACCGTTCCATGAACGGACAGCCTGATGGCGGGTTCACCAGATCCGGGGGCGTGCCCTCAATCGGCACCAGCCGCTCACGGAAGCCGTTCGTACGCTGGGGTACAGAGCGCAGCAGACCCTGCGTATATGGATGCCCAGGACGATAGAAGATATCGTCCACACGCCCCTCCTCCATCACCATGCCGCCATACATTACGATGACACGGCTGCACACCTGAGCGACGACGCCCAGATCGTGGGTGATCAGGGCAATCGCCATATCAGATTGCTGCTTGAGCGTCTTGAGTAGCTCCAAGATTTGCGCCTGAATCGTCACATCCAGCGCTGTAGTTGGCTCATCAGCAATCAGTAGCTCCGGGCTGCACGAGAGCGCCATTGCGATCATCACCCGCTGACGCATCCCTCCGCTGAATTGATGCGGGTATTGATTCATTCGACGCTCCGGTTCAGTAATACCTACCTGTCGCAGTAGCTCCACAGCTGCCTGCGTAGCTGCTTCCTTGCTCAATCCTCGATGCCTGCGAATCACCTCGACCAGGTGATAGCCTACTTTTTTGACCGGATTCAGCGAAGTCATCGGGTCCTGAAACACCATTGCGATTTGGTTACCGCGTATTTTACGCCATTGTTTTTCTGTCAGCGCGGTCAAACTTTCTCCACGGTAACGGATATCGCCGTTCAGCCGCTTGCCGGGCGGGGCAATCATCGACATGATCGCTTTCGCCGTAACGCTTTTGCCGCTACCGGATTCTCCTACAATTCCTACCGTTTCTCCAGCATCAATATGAAAGCTAACCCCTCGAACGGCCTGATTCTCCCCCCCACGAGTGAAAAACGAGACCTCCAGCTGTTCGACAGACAGCAGATGTTCTGTCATTGTGTTTTCGCCCCTTCCTGTCGCTCCTGGAGCCATTGTTAATGGATCTATGCTGTGAATCACCGTTTTACTAATTTGGGCTCAAAGCCTACACGCAGTACATCTCCCAGTACATTAAAGCTCAACACGGTCAGTAAAATAAGCAATCCCGGAAACAATGCCATATATGGTGCCTGTGCAATATAACCTTGGGCATTATTCAGCATACTGCCCCACGTAGCGTTCGGCAGTTGAACACCAAAGCCGAGAAAGCTCAGTGATGATTCCATCATAATGGCTGAAGCGATATTGTTCGTCGCTCCTACGATAATGACTGGAATCAGATTGGGAACGATGTGTTTCAGGATAATGCCAAATGTACTTTGTCCTGAAGCCTTAGCGTATAGTACATACTCCCGTTCGCGCAGCGTCATCGTCTCTGCCCGCACCACCCGGGCGATATTCATCCACATGAGCAGGGCGATAATGACAATGATATTGCCAACGCCTGGCTTCAAAAACACACTAAGCAGCAATATAACTAGAAAAGACGGAATCGACATGATTAGCTCCAAAATCCGCATAAGCAGGTTGTCAATCCACCCGCCAAAATAGCCGCTCACAATGCCTACCACTGCACCAATACTGGTCGCAATAATCATAGAGGCAAAGCCCACCAGCAAGGATACACGACCGCCATACAGCGCTCTTGTAAAATAGTCCCGACCGTAATCGTCCGTTCCAAACCAGTGTGCGCCTCCCGGTGGTTGGAGGCGCTCCAGTACGTTCAGCTTATTCGGGTCCTGCGGTGATAAAAATGCGAAAATCGCTCCCAGCGAGAATACGATCAATAGTATGAGGGCGACGGCGCCCATTTTGCTCGTCATCAGCTCGATCCCGATGTTGCGCCATTTGCTCCGATTCATGTTTTCACCTCGTTGATTTAATTCTCGGGTCCGCCATGCTGTACAAGATATCTGCCAGCAGATTGCCCAGGATCAGCAGCAAAGCGGAAAATAAAGTAATCCCCATAATGACGGGATAATCCATTCCTTTTACAGCCGTCATGCCCAGCGAGCCAATGCCCGGCCAGGAAAATACCGTCTCCGTCACAATGGCTCCCGCTACCAGATCCGCAACCGACATACCAAGCAGCGTAATGATGGGCAGCAGCACATGCTTGAGCACGTGTCGGAACAAAACCAGTCGCTGTCCAGATCCGAACGCGTACTGTATCTGCACGTACTCTTCCTTAAGCTGCGTAATCGTGCTGGAACGGATGTACCTCACATAGACAGATAGAAAGCCAAAGGCCAGTACAAAACATGGCAAAATTCCATGC
The DNA here is from genome assembly GCF_053006485.1 of Paenibacillus sp. JJ1683. Lineage (NCBI taxonomy): Bacteria > Bacillati > Bacillota > Bacilli > Caryophanales > Paenibacillaceae > Paenibacillus > Paenibacillus sp. JJ1683. The sequence continues at coordinate 338,849 of NZ_CM129820.1, read as the reverse complement.
TTGATTACATCCAGCACCGAGTCCGTTCCGATCGTACGCATCCCTGTACTTGGAAGCCAATGCAAATAAATTGCAAATAGATAAATAAGCAAAATGCCAAGCCAAAACAATGGGACAGAAATACCGATGTACGACATTAGATTAATGAGCTTGTCGATCCAGCGATTCCGATTGGCCGCAGCAATCAAACCAAGTGGAATTGCAATCAACACAGCGAGTATGATGGAGGCGCCCATTAACCCCGCTGTCGCCGGGAGACGGTCGAGAATCTGATCCAGTACAGGCTGATGATTAATTAGCGAATAACCTAGATCTCCTGTCAGGCTTTTTTTAAGCCATAATATGTACTGTACATAAGCGGGCTGGTCCAGCCCCAAGCTATGCCTCATTCTTTCAATATCTTCCAGATGCATATTCGGTGTAACAAAAGAGAGAACCGGATCACCTGGAGCCAGCTTGATCAAGCCGAAGCAGACGACGGACACAAAAAATAGCATCGGTATAACTTGCAGCAACCTTCTGGCGATGAGTTGTCTCATACGTTTTCCTTCCCCTTGCTGTTTTCGAAAAAAATAAGCTGGTTACCCCAGCTTATTTTTTGAAAACCCTGTCTTATTTGTGATAAATTTTGGACAAATCCTCGAAAATCACGACCGGCTTCAACACAGCCTGATCAATACCGCCATACTGCTTGTCGAAGGCCACAATCGTTTTGGTGTATGCAATCGGGTAGATAACCGCATCATCAGCCAAAATTTCTTGTACCTTTTTATAAATTTCTCCACGTTTAGTCGTATCCGACTCACCCGCGCCCTCTTCCAACAACTTATCTACTTCTTTATTAGAATAATGCGAATAGTTGGAGGACGATCCCGTGCTATACAAAATACGATACGCATCAGGGTCATACCCCATGATATAGCCGCTGATCGCCAGATCGAAATCCTTGGCATTCGTATCAACGAATTTTTGCGACCACGCTGAGGAATCCATACTGTTCACATCCAGCTGAACGCCAATATCCTTGAACTTCTGCTGGATATACAGCGCCTGTGCTTCCTGTACCTTGTTGCCGCCCGGAATGATAATGCGCAGCTTCAGCCCTTCAGCGCCGGCCGATTTCAGCAGCTCCTTCGCCTTGTTCACATCATTATTGAAAAATGCAACATCATTCGTGTGATACAGTACATCCTGTGTCAAAGCGGACTTTGCAGTATCTGCATAATCTTTGGAGCCATACGATACCTGGATCAATTCATCCTGATTCAGTGCATAAGAAAGTGCCTGACGTACTTCTTTTTTGTTCAACTGCTTCGTATCACTGTTTTCATTAAACATCAGGTATGCCAAGCGTCCTTCGCTGTAAGGGAAAATGTCAAACTTATCTGTCGCTTTAATGGTGTCTACGTTTTGTGGGTCGAGATAGTTTACATTGATTTCACCATTTTGCAGGGCCAAATTGGCAGCATTCGAATCTTTAACAATTCGATATGTCACAGAATCCAGATGCGGCTTGCCGCCAAAATAGTTATCGAACCGTTCAAGTGTAACGTACTCGCCAGTTTTGTACTCTTTAAATTTGAAAGGACCTGATCCAACCGGAGTGTTGTTTTTCGTGCTTTTCTCAATATCCGCTTCATTCTCAAAAATGTGCTTCGGAATCGGGGATACCTGTACCAGGGCCGCCTCAAAAGCTGGGGCTGGCTGAGGAAGCCTGAAGTCCACCGTCGTATCATCAACCTTGCTCGCCTGTACCGGCTTGCCGTTGACCATAAAATTACTTCTCAAGAAGCTGTGCTGCTTCTCATCTAAAATTTTGTTAATCGTGAAAACGACATCGTCAGCTGTCAGCTTCTCGCCATCATGCCAAGTCAGATCCTTTTTCAGTTTTAGTGTATAGGTCAACTTGTCTGCCGAAGGAGTCAGGCTATCTGCCAAATAAAACGTCTTCTTGCCATTGTTCACTTGGAACAAAGGTGCAAATATCGCTTGATCTATCGTCAGACTTACCCGGTCACCCGCATAGTTCGGATTCAGCACCACCGGATCGGCTTGCACGCCGATAATCAGGCTGCCACCATCTTTGGGCTGTCCGTTATCCGCTGTAGTTGCATCTGTGCCAGACGCACTACCATTCGTCGCAGACGAAGATCCCGAATTTCCGCCGGAGCATGCACTTACTACCAACATTAATACGATGAATACGAATATACCTGTCAAATTACGACGCATCGCTCTAGCCTCCAAATTCTTTAAGTATGTATTGAAAAATATTATAAATCGGAATAGTCGGATTTACAATCGTTCAAAAACTGTTTATTCCCCTTGTCATTAGCATTGCAGACATTATGTGATCGAATTAGCAAAAAAGACACCCGTTAAGGGCGTCTTTTAGAAGACCAGCAAACTGATTAATGCCAAGATGGCAGGCAGACCTTGCTTTAATAAAATAGACTTATTAGCCGTTAATGCACCATACACTGCAGCCACTACTACGCAAATGACAAAAAATAATTCGATTTGCCGCCCGATCACAGGATCGGGATAGAACAAGCCCCACACCAATCCAGCAGCCAGAAATCCGTTATACAGCCCCTGATTGGCTGCCAAGGATTTGGTCACTCCTGCCAGTTCCTTCGAGGTACCGAACGTACGAATCGCGCGTGGAGTCGTCCACAAAAACATTTCCAATACTAAAATGTACACGTGCTCCAGCGCTACAATTCCAACCAATATTGAACTAAGTAGGCTCAAATCGCTTCCTCTTTTCCACATGAAATTACTCTGAGGTCATCTTAGATTGATCCTCAAAAAGTATAGTTCATCTACCAAAAGCAGTAAAGAGACCGAGCCTATGGCCCGGTCTACTATTTACATGAAGTCTAAAGCCTTACATCGTTCTCGCAAAATCCAACAAAGCTTTGGACATACTGTTGATCTCGTCCGTAGATGCATTGACTTGCTGTGTTAGCGCGGCTTGTGTTTGTGTCAGCGTAGACATATTCCCGATGTTGTGCAGAATTCGCTCGATGAGTGTTTTCATTTCGTCCAGACTGGTCTCGATATTCCCGGTCGCATCCGCACTATGGATGGCAAGTTTTCTGACTTCATCTGCAACTACTGCAAAACCCCGTCCCTGCTCGCCTGCACGCGATGCCTCGATTGCAGCATTCAGACCCAATAGATTCGTTTGATTCGCAATCTCTTTAATGAAGTTCGAAATGTTTTGCGTCTCTTCTGCACTGACTTTGGCCTGATTCGCTGCCTCTGTCGATTGCTCTTGAGCCGTAGCCAATTCCTGTGCCTGGTTACTAACCGAGTTAACACCGTTCACCATTTCTGTAATGGAATCGGAGAGATGCTGAATTTTGAGCGTAAGCTCGTCTGCAACAGCCTGCTTTTCCTTTTCCACTGTGATATCACGGATGGTTCCGGCAATGCGAATAGGCACTCCTTTGCTATCACGTATGCTTCTTCCACTGTTTTGATACCAGCGGTACTCTCCATTCTTACTTTGTAAGCGGCATACCATGTCATACGGCGTACGATCTGAATAGTCATTCAAATGATCGACTACAGCCTTAAACGCATGCTCGGCATCGTCAGGATGTATGCGTGAACTCCAACTGCTTAGTACACTCGGGAAGTCCTGCTCATCCCTAAAGCCCAAAGTATGGCGGAATTGCTGGGACCACCAAAATATATTATCCGGGTTCTCAATGTCTCCATCAGCCAGAATGACGTCATATGGCGCCTCCACCAAAACACGGTTGATGAGATCATATCTTGTAACTAGCGCCTGAAGCTCCTCTGACTTAATCTTCTGATCGTGCACATCCAACAGAGCGCCCGCAATACGAAGCGGCACTCCCTGCTGGTCACGGATCGTCGTTCCGGTAGCCCGGAACCAGCGATATTCTCCATGCTTCAGCCTCAAACGATACTGTACGTCATAAGGGGTTTTCCCCGTAGTATCCAGTAAATGATCAGACAATTCTGCCAAAGATCTGTCATAGTCTTCGGGGTGTAGTCGAGATGACCAGCTGTCCAATACATTTGGGAATTCCTTTTCGCTCTGATATCCCAGCATAGAACGGAATTCTTCTGACCATGTGAACGTATTACTTGGATTGACGGGATCACCCGCAATGACCTCCATGTCCCATAAGCCAATCTCTATCGCCTTGGTAACAAGCTTCAAACGGATATCAACATGTTGAGCATCATTTTTCATGGACTCTATCGCTTGGTTGACATTGTTTGCGATTTCTTGAATTTCAGGAGATGCTGAGGAAACCTGTATTGCAGCAGAATAATCCTTTTGCTGTATTCTTTGTGAGAGTTTGCGGCTTTCTTCTACTAAAGGAGCAAGTGATTGAGACTCATTTTTCTTGAGAAACATATATGATCTTCCCTTCTAAGCCAGTTATATAAAACGGTATAATTTAATATCGGAATTTTATTAAGAATCATTATAAATAAATCTATAATCGTATAGGTATTAAGACTTATTTTTCGTGTCCATATACCTATATATCCATACAAAAAACATCGAAAAATGTCGAAAAAGGAAGTGTGTTAACAAGTCTGGAAACAAAAAGAACACCTCTGCATTACTTCGCAAAGGTGCTCTTGGTATCCACTATTCGGTTCAATGTATCTTATTTAATTGAAGCAACGTATTCCTCGCCTTTTTCTTTATCATATTGTCCTTCCCATTTGGACATGACTACAGCCGCAAGCGAGTTCCCTAAAACATTGACTACCGTACGCGCCATATCCAGAATACGATCAATACCAGCGATAAAGGCCAGACCTTCCAGCGGGAGATTCACTGCTCCCAGCGTAGCGAGCAACACGACAAAGGAAGCGCCGGGCACGCCTGCAATACCTTTGGAGGAAATAATCAGCACGAGTACCAGCGTGATTTGGGTCGTGATCGGCAAATCAATGCCATACATTTGGGCAATGAAAATTGCAGCCAGTGCTTGATACAGAGTGGAGCCGTCCAGATTAAAAGAATATCCGATCGGAATGACAAAGGATGTGATTCCCTTCGGACACCCGAATTTCTCCATCTTCTCCATGATCTTAGGCAGGACACTTTCCGAGCTGGCCGTCGAATATGCAAGCAACAGCTCACTTTTCAAAATTTTAACCATAGTCCAGAGACGGGTACCGCAAAGCTTGGCGATAATTCCAAAGACAATCACAATAAACAGTAACATGGAGCCATACACTGACAGTACAAGCTTCAATAACGGCCATAACGAGGCTAATCCAAACTTGGCCACTGTCGTGCCAATCAGTGCAAATACACCGAACGGAGCGAGGCGCATGACCTGATTGGTTACCCAGAACATGGCGTCGGCTACACCTTCAAAGAAATTCAGCACAGGCTTGCCCTTGTTACCAATCGCTGCTACTCCTAGTCCGAACAATACAGAGAAGAATATAATAGCCAGCATATCTCCTTCGCCCAGGGCTTGAATAACATTGGTAGGTACAATGTGCACAATCGTATCTATAAAGTTATGGCCTGACTTTTCCGCAGTCTCCACATAGGAATGGATATCGCTCTTGGCTAGGTGGGACATGTCCACGCCCTCACCGGGGCGAACCAGATTGGCAACAAGCAGACCAAACAGGATCGCAATGGTCGTTACAATTTCGAAGTACAGAATCGACTTCCCGCCGAGTTTCCCCAGTTTCTTCATATCTCCGACGCCGGCTACACCAATAATGAGCGTTGAGATTACAATAGGTACGACAATCATCTTGATTAAGCGGATGAAAATATCACCGATCGGCTTTAAGTAGACTTCCACCCCTGAATTGCCGTAAAATAAGGCACCAACAATAATACCTAAAGCCAGACCGATAAAGATTTGCATTGTTAAATTAATCTTTTTCACTTCATGTCCCCCCTGGCTGGTTTGTATATTTTTGCAGTATGCAGCTCTTAATATTCAAATGATGTTATTTATACTACAATCCGAACTATAAAAACCGACAGTTATCTACACATGTATTTGTTTTTTTCTATAAATTCACAAGTATTAATGCTAAGCCTGTGAATTTATCTTACATTGACTTTCTGAAACAAATACCCGGAGGTGAATATGGATGAAGCTAAATACCCTTCTTTTCCTGCTGATGCTTATCTTTGTACCCCTAGCAGGTGAGTTGAATATTCACCCGTTCGATAATACATTTCGTCTCAGCTTTGGTACGCCCGTATTTTTTTTCTTTCTGTTATCTATACGTCATATTCCACCTGCATTATCGGGAGTGTTTGCAGGGATAGCAGTAGTTGCATTTCGTATTTCACTCAATCATTACCTTCATCCCGGCTCTTCCTTTGAAGAATTAATGACCTTGCATGGACCTACCTTTTTTTATTATATGGTTTATGGCCTGCTCTTTCAGGTTCTTAACATTAATGCTGAGCCTTACCGCGCACTGCGTGTGGGCATCCTCTCTGTGGGAATTGAGGTTGCCGCAAGTGTGGCAGAGCTTAGTGTCCGGCGAAGCATTGATGGTGATTTCTGGGACATCGTTAAGATCAGCAAAGTGGCTTTTATGGCCATGATCCGCAGCTTCTTTGTGCTTGGGTTCTATAATATGATTCGATTAAATCAATCTGTTCAGCATGAAGAGGCACAAAGACAGCAAACGGAGCGAATTTTACTCCTGGTATCGGACTTGTATGAGGAGTCAGTCCAGTTAGGCAAAACTTTGTCACATGCAGAGCAAATCACCCGTGAAAGCTATGAGCTATACCGCGAGCTGCAGCAGGATGAATCTCTGAAAGATAGAGAACATTACGCCAGACAGGCACTTCGTATTTCCGGACAAGTCCATGAGATTAAAAAAGACAGCCAGCGGATTTTTGCCGGTTTGTCCAAGCTCATTGATTCGGAAAGCGACGTGCATTATATGACCTCACAGGAACTTGGCGAGCTGATCGTCCGAACAAACAGCAAATACGCCCAATCGCTAGGCAAGTCTATCCGTTTCACGCTGAATTTCGATCCTTTGTTGCCCAAACTGCATGTTTATACAGTTCTCACTCTGATTAACAACCTGACCTCCAATTCAGTAGAAGCGATGAAAGACAGTGGAAGGATTGACGTCTCCATTCATTTTCTACCAGGGCAAGAGGATATAATATCCTTTAGTGTCACCGATAACGGTCCAGGTATTCCTCAGCGCAAACGGGAAATGATCTTCACACCGGGATACACAACCAAGTATGATGAGGGAGGACAGCCTTCGACCGGCATGGGTTTATTTTATGTGCGTGAAGTCGCGGAGAGTCTTGATGGAACGCTTGAACTACTACAGAATGAAGATGAGCATACAGATAAATTACAGACCACTTTTAGAATCATATTACCTTTACGGAAACTGACGGAGAAAGGAAGATAGCCCGGATGCGTTTTTATATTGTAGATGACGATCAGGGGATTCGTTCGATGCTGGCAGACATTATTGAAGACGAGGGTTTAGGAGAGGTTGTTGGGGAAGCGGAGGATGGTTCCTACGTGAATAGCGGCCTGCTGGAGCTGAACCGAATTGATGTATTGCTGATTGACCTGCTGATGCCGCTTCGTGACGGCATTCAGACCGTGCGTGCACTCGGTGATCAATTTAGCGGAAAAATCATTATGATTTCTCGGATTGAATCCAAAAACATGATCGGTGAGGCGTACTCACTCGGTATTGAATATTATATTGCCAAGCCCTTAAACCGACTGGAAATTATTGCAGTTATCCAAAAAGTAACCGAACGCCTGCGTATGCAGCAATCGATTACAGATATCCAGCGCACACTGCAAGGACTGTCGATGTTCACATCGAATGGCCCATCAGCGACACTGGAACCGACCCGAAACATTGTGAGTTCGGGACAGTTTCTGCTCTCCGAAATGGGAATGATCGGCGAAGCCGGAAGTGTGGATTTACTGGATATGCTGGAATACTTGGACCAATATGAGGAGGAAACAGGCAATCTATCCCCCTATCTGTTCCCCTCGCTAAAGGATATATTTGCCAATATAGCGTTGAAACGATTAGGAGACTCAGCTTCAGCAATAGAGCTAAGCAAGGAAATCAAGGCATCGGAGCAGCGTGTCCGCCGCGCTATTTTCCAGACATTAAGCCATATTGTATCGCTCGGGCTGACCGACTATACCCATCCTAAGTTCGAAAATTATGCATCCAAGTTTTTTGATTTTACAGAAATCCGCAAAAAAATGTTGGAGCTGCAAAACAATGTGGAGCCTTCACTATCTCAAGCCCGCATTAATACGAAAAAGTTCGTGCAGGTGCTCTATATGGAAGCAAAACGGCTATTGCATTAAAAGAAAAGCACCCGCATCTCTCCATGTAGCTATCACATGAAGAATAAACAGGTGCACATTGTCGATGATTTAAATGTCCTTTGGAATTGAGACTCATCTTCTGCTACTCCATAGCTTCCAAGAAACCTACACCATCGGACAGCAGACGCTTCAAGACATTTAGTTCTTCCGAGCTGTAACGATCTAAAAATTCAAATAACTGATGCTGTGCCTTAGCATGCAGCCGCTCATGTACAAGAAAGAGCTTTTTCCCCAACGGGGTTAGCCGAAAATAAATCTCTTTTTTGTTGTCGTTCAGCTGGGTTCTGCGAATCCAGCCTTCCTTGAGCAGCTTGGTGCTAACTTTCGAAACGGTCCCCTTGCTCAGCTCCATTCGTTCCGCTAAGGTTGTAACATTGATCGGCTCATGCCTCCCAATACAATCCATAACGTGCACATCCGTCATATTGAGCGAAGTCATTCCGTCAAAGTGCTCGCGGATTTCCTCGAGAAAGATCATGCCCTCTCTCTGCTGATGCTGCTCCAGTTGGTGATTCATCTTAATAAGCAAATCATAGACATGCTGAACCGATGTCGCCTTCTCCATACGAACAAGTAGTCACTCCTTTGGCATACTCCTCCTTTCATTATAGCCCACATTTGTTTCGCAGGAAACAATATGGTCATGATCATACCTTTTTCCTTTATATTAACGTGATAATGCATCCTTAATAACACTCAATATATCCGTTTGTTTCACAGAAACAGCCCAAGCGATATACCCATCCGGACGGATGAGAACCGTATGCACATCTCTCCATCCAACGGGCAATTCTTCAGCTACGGCCTCCACATATGAAATATGTGAAAGTGAGATATGGCGAAACTCATTCGATACCTTAGTATCCTGTGCAAGATGGAGAAGCACAAATCGGCCTTCATGAAGAAGATCGTAAGCATACGATGTCACTCCGTTAGGCAACCGCAATTCAAAATCAGCAAACCGTTTCCCGTTCAGCGGATGCTGCGGTATATTGCCAGCCCCTGGATAACATACATCCAGTGCACTAATCTGCTCTGCCATAGACCGATTAATTTCCGGATGACGGAACCATTCCTCATGTAATTGGCGGTGCGCCAAGACAGCAGGCGTAAAATCCATTAAGCGGGTCTGAACCTCGGTATTCCGTAAAAACTGCGTATTAACCGGATAGCGTTCGTCATGATAGCTATTCAGCAGCGTGTCTGGAGCCCAGCCACGAATCACTCCTGCTAGCTTCCATCCCAGATTCGCAGCCTCTTGCAAGCCAACATTCATTCCCTGTCCGCCTGCCGGGAAGTGGATATGCGCAGCATCACCTGCTAGCAGGATTCTCCCTTTACGATAGGTCTGCGCCTGCCGCGTTGCATTCCCAAATCGAGATAACCAGCGAGGATTGGATACGCCAAGATCCGTACCAAGCAGATCGTACAGCTCTGTGCGCACTTCTTCTAGCGTTACAGGTGCGTCTTTCGGGACATCCATCAATCGAAGTGTAGTCAAAATAACCCGATAAATACCTGGAGACACGGGGGCAATCATCACCCCGCCTCGTTCACTATATTCGGAATGTACGCCATTTTCAGGCGGATTGGCTAACTCTACATCCGCTAATACAGCGGTCAGAGTAGTATCCGTGCCCGGAAAAGCAATCCCCGCTTGTTTCCGCACGATGCTCCCGGCCCCATCCGCTCCTACGACATAGGCAGCAGTCATCACCGATACATTGGCTTGTGGTCCAGACGCGCGTACACTCACCACTTCTACGCCCTGCTCCTGCTCCCGTACAGATACCACTTCCATGCCACGATGGACGACAACTCCCAGCTTGAGCGCATGCTCCTCAATCAACTGCTCTGTAATCACCTGTGGGATAAACAATGTATAATTGGAGGAACTATCAAGCACAGAAAAATCCAAGCGGGTATCCAGCATTGCAAAGTGACCTGTACGTATAGGTCTGCCGTGCTTCATAAACCGCTCCTTCAATCCACGCATATCAAACATCTCAAGTGTCCGTGGATGTAGCGTAAGCGCACGCGACTGGCGAATAGGCTCCTCCAAACGTTCAATTACACATACGCTTACCCTCGCCAATGCCAACTCAGCAGCCAACCACATCCCAACGGGTCCGCCGCCTACAACAATCACTTCGTAATCCATGTTCACACCCCTATCTAAAAGCTTTATTCCCACCACCTATTGTTTCAACAGAAACAATATATATATACGGAAAGCTCCCCTTAACGTTTCCGTATATACTAAACAACACATATAAATGTCGTTTATTGTTTCTCTTGAAACAATATTATTATAATTTAATTGAGAACAATTATCAACTGCTTTATTAGAATGATTTCTGCTCTTTACTTTAAACCACGTGTTCATTTACATTTTGGAAAATATAATTGTATAATCGTAATATAAGACTAAGCTAGAAACAAGCTCTCATAGAAGGGATGATCCTCATGTCGGATGCCAACCAATTATTCGGTCAAGCGCTGGTTAAATCACTGGTCGGGGAACGTGGACATATTCGCGTGGCTCGGGCTTTGCCAGACATTAACGTCGAGCTAGCAGGGAAGAAAAACGCAGAAATGCCCTACAGCATTTATCAACTACTGAAACATATGATTTACTGGCAGCAATTTATGTTGGAGCATTTGGAAGGACGGAAGCCCCAGCTTCCGGGCAATGTCATGGAAAGCTGGCCCGAAGAAACTGGACCGCAAAGCGAAGAGGCATGGCAGGCTGTCATTAATGAATTTTTACAAGGCGTAGATCGGGCTGTGCAAATTGCCGAAACCGCGCAACTGGATGAATCACTGGCTCATTTCCCAGGTGAAACAAAAGCGGGATTGCTGCGAAATATCGCTTCCCACAATTCCTATCATTTGGGTGAAATTGTACTGCTGCGCCGTATTTATGGAGCTTGGCCACCACCAGGAGGCGGCTTTCCTGCATAAAGGCACACCTACACTTGCCATACGTGTCACACCTCCAAAATGGCATTGGGATTTAGGCACAGCGTAGAGTACGCCTGCGTATCCTATGAAGGAACCCGCTAGCGAATGGAAGCCGTTCATGCATAATCAGGAGTCATCGGAAAAACGGTTCCCACGATGCAAACCAAAGAGAGGCTCCGAGGATATGGTAAAACACTTATATTTAAATCGTAATATTGCCTGTATGATCGTGATCAGCCTTATTGCTAACATGAGTGGAAGCATGATCCTTCCACTCTTTGCTATTTATGTAGAGCAATTCGGGATATCTACACTTGGCATGAGCATTTTATTTTCTTTGTTTTATGTGGGAAGATTTCTTGGTGGAGGCATGGCAGGACAAATATATGAAAAGATCGGTGCAAAACGCTTGGGGTTGAGCTTACTCATCGCCGAAATTGTTTGTATGCTTCTGTTCCCGGTTGCAGGAAGCTTCATTGTTTTATCTATACTTAGACTTCTTCAAGGCTTGGTGGCTATAGGGCTAACCGTCTTCGTCAGAGTCACGATCAACCATATGAGCACCGCAGAGAATCGAGGCACGCTCAATGGATATATCAGCAGCAGTGAGGGTGCTGGTATGATTTTAGGCCCTCTTATAAGTGGAGTTATCGTTTCTTATTTTTCTTTATCCTTTCCATTCTATTTCGTTGCTTTTTTTGCCTGTATATCCTTCGTTGCCGTTTCAAGAATGACTTTCGCTAATTCTCCCTTAAAGCCACAGCCACAGCATCCCCCCTTTCAAAAATCGCAGAGAAGATTCAAATTAACGAAACAGTTGTTGCTTTATTCCACCGTTCATTTTCTTGAAATGAGTGCATTTGCTATATTTTTAACATACTTCTCAGTATATGCGACCTACAAGCTCCATTGGAGCCCAGCAGAAATCAGCTTAGCCTTTACAATCATCGGCATATCAACCTTTGTATCAGCACCCTTTATTGGCAAAATATCTGATATGCTCAAGGATCGCTTGCTGCTATGTATCATCGGTCTATTGTTAATCATGATAGAAATTATCTTATTTTTATGGTTCACAGAACCGTGGATTGTATACTTAGGGATGTTCATCGGAGGTATAGGAGGAGCCAGCTATTTGGATTCCTTTTACTCGCAGCTAGGAGATGTTATTCCTGAAGACAATAGAAGCTCATTTATCGGCAACGTCGTATCTTTGTCCGAAGTGGGGGCCATTGTGTCTCCAATCATTGCAGGCGCGCTCATGGACCGTTTTAGCCTCAATACCCCCTTTTATTACAATATGATATTAGTATTGATTGCGATTGTTATTCAATATGTTATTCGATTAAAATCAAAATCCATAAGAAAAAGGCCACTTGCATAAGCAAATGGCCTCCTTTGTGTTCATCACAGTTCCAACTTGACTGCAACGCCGAAATGATCGGATACAACGGGTCCTGTTTTCCCGTTCAGTACGACCGTTGAGGATTGAACCTGTACTGTCTTATTGGAAAAGATATAGTCAATACGGAGCGGCTCCGCATTACTTTCCCAGCCTGCAATAGCTTTGATGACCGTGTGTCCTGCATCATGTACTACTGCATTCGGATAGGTGTCTGACCAACCGGATTGCAATACATAATCATATCCTTCTCCGCGCACTTCAGCCGCGTTGTTGAAATCCCCCATCACAAACATAGGAGCCGGAGCTAAAGGAGCGAGCACTTCGATTGTACGATCCCATAGTCCGCGGAAGGATTCCTCATCATTCCACCAGTTATAATGCCCACTGACAAACCAGGCCTGCACTCCGTCCACCACAGTCTGAATGCCCACAATTTTACGCGAGCGGTAGTTGTCATAGTCCTGTACCGAGGAAACATATTCGTTCACCGTAGCTGTAATCGGTGCTTTGGACAGAATCGCCAAACCCTCGTCATATTTGGCAAAACCCACATGCGCAGGAGCCCACGTCCAGTGATAGGCATCGGACAATAGCCCATTCAGCACATAAGCATAGTTATCACGTTTAATGACAACTTCAGGGTCTGCACTATAGTACGCGCCCAAATCGTCCGCTGACAAAGGAGTCTCTTTCATGGACTGATTCACTTCCTGCAAAGCAATGACATCAAACTGCTGTTCATCAATAAAAGCAGCCAATTGCTTCAGCTTATCGTGCTGGTTTTCTTCCATCCAAGCATGTGCATTTAAGGTTAACAATTTCAAGCTAATCACCTATTGAGTATGTCTTGTATATCTGATTTAAGCACATCGGCCTTTGGTCCGTAAACCGCTTGTACCCCATTATCTACTTTAATTAAGCCCAAGGCGCCTAGCGCTTTCCACGTCTTTTCATCCCCGACAGCTTCTGTATCCTTCACCGTCACACGCAAACGGGTCATGCAAGCATCCACCTCGACAATGTTCTGCTCACCCCCAAGTGTCTTGATGATATCCGCAGCCAATTGATTTTGAGTTGAAACCGCTGCCACACCATCCGTTAATGTACTCTCTGCCTCGGAAGTCGCTTGAGGCTCCTCATCCGTATAGTTCCCCAGTCTTCCTGGCGTAGCCATTTTGAATTTACCGATCATAAAATACGCGATAAAGTAGGTTGCTACCGCAAACACAACACAAGTCAGCACGAAGTTGATTATATCCTGTACCAACCCCGCATTTATAGACAATGGCAATCGAGTCAGCAGTTCAATCATACCAAATGAATGTAAACGCAGATGTATGATATCAGCCATTCCGAACGCGATTCCGGTAAGAATAGCATAAACTACATACAACACGGGCGCTACGAACATAAACATGAACTCCAGCGGCTCCGTCACCCCTGTTAAAAAGACGGCTGCTGCTGCAGAGAAAATCATTGACTTGTACTTGCTGCGTTTATCTTTATCTACGCGGCGATACATAGCCACGGCCAGCCCCATAAGGATACCCGCTCCGCCGATCATCTGTCCTACCTTGAAGCGGGCAGGCGTTACGTCTCCCAGCAAGCTGTTGTAGGCTGCCGGATCCGTACCACGAAGCGCACTGAGATCACTAGCCCAAGCCAGCCACAGCGGGTCTTGCCCAGCAACAACGCTTCCTGCTCCAGAACCCGTGAGCACCGTGTAAACGCCACCAAGTTGAGTATAGTTAATAGGAACGGTCAACATATGATGAAGACCAAAAGGAATCAGCAGTCTTTCTAGTGTACCATAGACAAACGGCGCTACAAAAGGAGCCGACTCTCCCGAAGTCGCCAACCAGACGCCAAATTGGTTAATCCCTCCTTGGACAAATGGCCAGACAGCAGACATGATCAAACTAACGATTACAGACCATAAAATCACGACAAACGGGACAAAGCGCTTACCGTTAAAAAAAGCTAGAGCATCGGGGAGCTTGCGATAATTATAGTATTTATTAAACACCACGGCCCCGACAAAGCCGGAGATAATACCGACAAACACACCCATATTGAGTGCAGGAGCCCCCAAAATAGAGGTGAAATAACCACTAACCGGAATCGTTGCACCGAAGAGGGTATGAGTGGTTGCTCCTTCCTGGGTTAGCATCTTCGAGGATACGCCCAAAATCGTTCCTGTTGAAATATTGATGAGAACAAAGGCAATTAGAGCCGCAAAAGCCCCGCCCGCTCGTTCCTTAGCCCAGGAACCACCAATCGCCACGGCAAACAGGATGTGTAAGTTGTTGATAATGCCCCAGCCCAGATTCTCCATGACCCCGCCGACAGTCACCCAGAAATGAATATCGCCAGCCAACATCGCCACTACTTTACCAAGTGAAATCATAATCCCGGCTGCTGGCATGACAGCAACAACCACAAGAAGTGCCTTCCCAAGCTTTTGCCAAAAATCAAATGATAGAAGTTTTTTCATGCTCGTTCAGTCTCCATCCCTTATAGTATGTATAGCATGGGTAGTGCTCAATAAAAAATATTATGCAATCGGTTGCACGATTATTATAATGATATCGCTTTCTATTGGCAATACCCTAGTTATAAATATCTTGGTTAATGATGATAGAAATACTCGAAAAAGCCGCTAATTTGTTGAAATTGGAGCAATATCGTATGATAGAACATAATATTTTCTGCTTGAGATAGCAAAAGGAGACGAAGACGATGGCAGTAACCATCAAAGATGTCGCAAAACGTGCTAAAGTTGCTACTTCCACCGTATCCCGTGTCATTCAAGACAGCCCCAAAATCAGCGAAGCCACCAAGGCACGCGTTCGCAAAGAAATGAAGGCGCTTGGCTATGAACCCAACTATTCCGCTCAAAGCCTGGCTAACCGTGTCACACAGTCGATAGGCATTATTATGCCTGAATCGGACGTGGCGATCTTTCAGAATCCTTTCTTTCCGGAAAGCCTACGCGGGATCAGCGAATGGGTAAACGAGCACAACTATACACTGTCGATTGTCACAGGCAAGACGAGTGATGAATTGCTATCCCGCGTAAAGTTGATGACCCGGACCGGACGCGTTGACGGCTACATTGTCCTGTACTCCAAGCAAAAGGACAGCATCGTGGAGTATCTTCATAAAGAGAAAATCCCCTATACCGTCATCGGCAAGCCTCAGCAGTTTGTCAGTGAAACTACCCATGTAGACAACGATAACTACCAGGCTGCCAAAGATGTGGTCACTTATTTGACGGGGCTGAATCATGAGCGCATTGCTTATGTTGGCGGTGATCAGGAACACATCGTAAATCTTGAAAGACTCCGAGGCTACCAAGATGCGCTACGAGAGGCTGGCTTGCCTCTACCAAAAGAATACGTGGTTAGGGAGCCCTTTAATCTGGAGGACATGCGCACGTTATTACAGGCTTCCCCGCCACCTACAGCGATGATCGTTAGCGATGACCTTGTAGCCATGGCCGTACAGAAAATGCTTGCTCAGTTAGGCGTATCCATGCCAGAACAGCTTTCCATGGTGAGCTTTAATAACTTGATGCTGGCTGAGCTGATGAATCCCCCTCTTACTTCCGTGGATATTGATATCTTCAGCCTTGGTTATCAGGCTGCCAAAAGTCTGATCGAAAAAATTAAAGACCCGAAAGAATTGACCAAGCACATCATTGTTCCCCACCGAATTGTAGAGCGCAAATCAAGCCAGACACTATGAATCTCTAAGAAATGAACAAGAACTGATTTTGTGGATATTCATAAAATCAGTTTTTTTGCGTTGACAGGGCAAACGGTTGCACTATATACTGAACTCGCTCATATATTGGTTCCGTTAAAACAACGATCTCATTTTCCGAGAGGGGTACGCAATCATGGTTTACAACCGATTATTTGACGTAGATAGTTGGAAGCTGACAACACACACTCTACATAGCACACACATGCGATTACAGGAAAGCTTAACGTCCATAGGCAACGGTTATATGGGCATGCGCGGCAATTTTGAAGAAACTTATTCAGGGGATCATCATCAAGGGACGTATATCTCCGGTATATGGTTCCCTGACAAAACAAAGGTAGGCTGGTGGAAGAACGGCTATCCTGAATATTTCGGCAAGGTCATCAATGCCATGAATTTCATCGGCATCCGTCTGATTGTAAACCAAGAGGAAGTGGACTTATTTGCGGCACACATCAGCGATTTCGTGCAGGAACTGGACATGAAGCAGGGAATCCTGCGGCGCGCTTGTACTGTGAACGACCAGGTTCGTATCACTACAGAGCGTTTTCTGAGCATTACTACACGTGAATTATGCCTGATTGATTATCAGGTCGAAAATATAAGCGATCAGCCTTTAAGCATTGAGCTTGTTCCTTATTTGGACGGCAATACGAAAAATGAGGACACCAACTATGACGAGGTATTTTGGCTGGAAGAGGCCCGTGAGGTTCAAGAGCAATTCATCAGTCTGTCCACAACGACGATAGATAATCCCTTCGGTATTCCGCGCTTTACCGTAAACGCTACCATGGGTATTGTAACCGAGGGACAGGATGAGCAGACGACGGAAGAGAGCTTTTTGTATGCTGCACGCCACTATCAATATAACGTCTCGCCAGGGGACCGTATCCAACTGCAAAAAATTGTAGCCGTCACCACTTCACGCGATATGGAAAAGGATGCATTGATTCCGCAAGCTGAACGCATTGCCGTGGAAGCTGTGAACAAAGGCTACACCTCTCTAAAGCAAGAGCATATCGACGCTTGGGCCAGACGCTGGGACAAGGCAGATGTCGAAATCGAGGGGGATACGGAGGCCCAACAGGGAATACGCTTTAACATTTTCCAGCTATTCTCTACGTACTACGGTGAAGATGCCCGTCTGAATATCGGACCGAAGGGCTTTACGGGTGAAAAATATGGCGGTGCCACCTATTGGGATACAGAAGCATATGCCGTACCTATGTACCTGGCGCTTGCAGACCCGGACGTAACGCGAAATCTGTTGCTGTACCGTCACCAACAATTGGAAGGTGCCAAGCATAACGCAGCCCAGCAAGGGCTTCGAGGGGCATTGTACCCTATGGTCACTTTTACAGGCGTGGAATGCCATAACGAATGGGAAATTACCTTCGAGGAAATTCATCGTAACGGTGCGATTGCATATGCCATTTACAATTACACCAATTATACGGGTGACTTGACTTATCTGCATGAATACGGAATCGATGTACTGGTCGAAATTAGCCGCTTCTGGGCCGATCGGGTTCATTTTTCCAACAGTCGTCAGCAGTATATGATCCACGGGGTTACTGGGCCGAACGAATACGAAAATAACGTCAATAATAACTGGTATACCAATACGTTGGCTGCATGGGTTCTGAAATATACATTATCGGTCTTGCCTCAAATTTCGACTGAGAAAGCGCAGCGCCTGGCAGTTACAGCTGATGAGCTTGCACATTGGCAAGATATCATCAACAACATGTATTATCCGTATGATGAAGAGCGAGGCGTCTTCGTACAGCACGATACCTTTATGGATAAGGATTTGCAGCCTGTATCCACTTTGCATCCGAGCAATCTGCCACTTAATCAGAAATGGTCATGGGATAAAATCCTGCGTTCCTGCTTCATTAAGCAAGCAGATGTGCTGCAAGGGCTCTATTTCTTTGGAGACCAGTTCACGCTGGAGGAAAAAGCGCGAAATTTTGCATTTTACGAGCCAATGACCGTTCATGAATCCAGTCTGTCTCCTTCGATTCATGCCGTGCTGGCCGCTGAACTCAAAATGGAGGATAAGGCAGTCGAAATGTATAAACGGACGGCCCGTCTGGATCTGGATAACTATAATAACGACACCGAAGACGGACTCCATATCACCTCTATGACAGGAAGCTGGCTGGCGATTGTACAGGGATTTGCCGGGATGAGAACCTATAATGAAACACTCAGCTTTTCCCCTTTTCTACCGAAGGACTGGAACAAATATACGTTTAAAATCAACTATCGCGGCCGCTTGCTAAGTATTCTCGTACAGGAGGGTGAAGTAGTCATTACCCTGCTGGA
Source organism: Paenibacillus sp. JJ1683 (assembly GCF_053006485.1). Classification (NCBI taxonomy): domain Bacteria; kingdom Bacillati; phylum Bacillota; class Bacilli; order Caryophanales; family Paenibacillaceae; genus Paenibacillus; species Paenibacillus sp. JJ1683. Next base: position 319,994 of record NZ_CM129820.1, on the reverse strand, counting down.
CGGAGAACCGCTGACGCTGGAGCTGTATGGACAGCCAACGCACATTACCAGTGGGCAATCGTTAATGGCGAACAGTGCTTCATAAATGGACCAGACAGGGGGAAAGCATATGAAAGCAGTTATTTTTGATCTGGACGGAGTCATTACAGATACGGCTGAATATCATTTTCAGGCATGGGGCAGCTTGGCGGCAGCGCTCAGCATCCCTTTCGATCGGGAATTTAATGAACAGTTAAAAGGAATCAGCCGTACGGAATCACTCGAAAAAATACTAGTGCGTGGTAACCTGTCCGATACGTTATCAGAAGAAGGCAAGCAAGAACTGGCCATGCAAAAAAACACCGAGTATCAGCGGCTTATCTCAGCTTTAACTCCCGCAGACGTTCTTCCCGGTATTAAAGCGCTTCTGAAGGAGCTTCGTGAAGCCCGAATCGGCATCGCGCTCGCCTCTGCGAGCAAAAATGCAGCGTTTATACTGGATCGGCTGGAGCTAGCACACTATTTTGACAGTGTGGTGGATGTTACGTCCATTCGGAATGGCAAGCCTGACCCAGAAATTTTCCTCGCCGGAGCTGCGAATTTGGGCGTTCAGCCTGCCGATTGTATCGGCATAGAAGACGCACAGGCCGGCATTCAGGCGATCAAGGGCGCCGGGATGTTCGCAGTTGGTGTAGGAACGCCTTCGCAAATGCAAGGTGCGGATATCGTGGTAGCCACTACAGCCGAGCTTTCTTTGAGTATGCTGGAGGAACATTTTTACGAGTTCAAAAAATGATCTCATTCTGATTAAGTTCATATGACGTTATGTATGACTAGAGACGAACACCATTAGGTGTTCGTTTTTTTCTTGTACTGTACAAAAGGATTCATGAATATTTATCACTATTTTACACATATTACATGCATATCATGCTTAAGTTTTTTGAAGGGGGAAACGTCATTGGCAAGACCACTCGAGGCGAAATTGGACCATCTAAAAAAGACCCTGGGTCATCTTCCTGATGTCGTCTTCAAAAAAATGAATGTAGGCCAAACGGGAATTCATGTCATAATGATCTATCTCTCCGGTATTGCGGATACAAGTATGATTAACGAACAAATCGTCAAGCCGCTCATTTTAACTGGAGTCCGTGAAAACCACTCCCCAGTTAATCCTGAGAAAATAAAGGAGGAGTTGATACAGCAGACAGCATTTACGATCGATATGACAGAAGGGACAGACCTTGAGACGTGTGTAAGCAAAGTATTATCGGGATATACTTGTCTGCTGATCGAAGGAACGGATGATGTTTTTTTTGCTTCTACAGGCAAATTTCCTTCGCGAAGTGTTGATGAACCCAGCACCGAAACTTTGGTTAGAGGACCAAGGGAAGGTTTTATTGAGGATTTGGAAAGTAACCTGGCAATGGTTAGAAGGCACATCAAAGATATTAGTTTCAGAATAGACAAAATAACCATAGGAAGGAGATCCTCCCGTAAATTAGCAATCTTGTACATATCGGATATCGCAAATCCGGAGCTAGTTCAGGAAGTGAAGCGAAGAGTCGAGACGATTGATGTGGATGATGCTTCTGATACCGGGGTTATTGAGCAATGGATCGAGGAACATCCATGGTCTCCGTTTCCCCAGATTCAAGCCTCTGAACGCTCGGATAAAGCGATAACGGCCTTAATGTCAGGGAGGGTTGTCATTATGCTAGATGGCACCCCTTTTGTCCTAATTGCTCCCATGACCTTCTGGATGCTGGCTCAATCCCCAGAGGATTATTATGAGCGTTTTCCTTTAGGAACATTTTTCCGTATGCTTCGTTTAATGGCTTTGTTCATTGCAACATTCCTGCCTTCGTTGTACGTTGCACTCATTTCTTTCCATCCTGGATTAATCCCGCCTGAGCTGGTCATATCTATCGTTGCCTCAAGGGAAGGGATTCCCTTTCCCGTTTTTGTGGAGGCTTTGATTATGGAAGTGGCATTGGAAATATTACGTGAGGCAAGTCTGCGGCTACCCAAAGGGATAGGACAGGTTATTGGGATTGTAGGCGGCCTGGTTATTGGACAAGCAGCTGTCGAGGCGGCGGTTGTAAGTGCTTTTCTAATTATTGTTGTTGGTCTTACTGCCATTGCGTCCTTTGCAAGCCCGCAGTACAGCGGCAGTATCGGAATCCGGCTTCTTCGTTTTCCCATTATGATGATCGCGGGGGTTTATGGGCTGTATGGAGTAATTTTAGCCTTTATTTGTTTAGGCGTACACATGGTCCAGATCAAAAGCTTTGGAGTTCCTTACATGTCACCCCTAGCCCCTGTTCGGCTAAGAGATCAACAAGACACCTTGGTACGGGTTCCTTTTAAATACCTCAGAAAGCGTCCTATGATGCTAAAAACACAGGACGAAACACATTCTAACCGGAAAAGGAAGTAAACCTATGATTTCTTACGCCTTTCTGTTTCGTCGCACCCTCTGGGTGCAAAAATGCTTTGCCGCATGGATCGTGTGTGCTCTCCTCACCGGTTGTTGGGATAGCAGAGAGATCGATAACTTGAGTATTATTCAAGGTGTCGCCATTGATATGGATCAGCAGAATATGCTGGAACTTACCTATCAGCACTTAATCGCGCAGAAATCCAGAAAAAATATGTACAGCAACGTAACAACCTTTAACAAGGATTCCATCCAGTCTGCTTCCAGGGAACAGGCCAAGCAGGTATCCCGTGCTCCTTTATATAGTTTTATTCGCCTGATTTTGATTAGTGACCAAGCTATACAAAAAAGAAGAATCGACCAGTTGTTAGATACATTTACTCGCTCCTATAAACCAAGTCGAAAATCACTTGTTATGATCATAAAAGGCGATGCGAAAGAAGCGCTCAATAAGATCGGTAAACATCAAGAGATTCCTTCTATTGACCTTGAAGCAATGGCTAAAAACAGCAATTTAAACTCAAAAATACCTTATAGAATAACATTAGGGGAAATTTCTACGCATATCTCACAAGGAGCTGACTTCCTCGTTCAAGGCATAAAAACCAATGGAGGCAACCACTTCTCTGGCGCAGCTCTGATCAGCGGCAAAACGAAGAAATTTGCTTATTGGCTGGACGAAGAGGATGTCATCGGAATCAACTGGATGCTGGGAAAAACGAAGGGCTCAATTATTAGAATTGAGAGCTCAAAGTCAAATCAATCCGTGGTGTTTGAAGTTGAGGATGTCCACACTAAACTTATTCCTCACCTCAACGGGCAGGACCTCTCATTCACAGTTCGTATTAAAGCAGATATTAAACTAAACGAAAGCACGGTTAATTCTGAAGACTTCCTGAAGGAATCATTCATTCAAACCGCTAAACAAGAGGCGCAGGATGAAATCAAATATAACGTATCCCAATCGCTAAACACACTCCAGAAAGAAATGAGAGCAGATGTGGTCGGTTTTGGCACAAAAGTAAAAGTGGACTATCCCGCTTACTGGGATCGGGTAAAGGAAAATTGGCAAGATACATTCAGTCAAATACCAATCGATGTTAAGGCTGAAGTACAGATCGAGCGAACTGGTGCTTATACAAAAGGAGAGGGTGAATAATGTCTAATATACCTTCCATGAAACATGAAAAAATATCCACAATACAAGCCTTATTTACCGTCACTTCGACCGTGTATGCTGTGGGTATTGTCAGTTTACCAAGAACCATTGCAGAGAAGACGCAAACGCCCGACGTGTGGCAGGGACTTTTGCTGGCAACTCTGCTTGGAATCGTCGTCATTTTTATCCAGGTTAAATTGTGCCATAGATTTCCGGGGAAGACGTTCTATGAGTTCAATCCTGTGATTGCAGGTAAATTCATCGGCCTTCTGATCAATATCGCATTTATTGTATTTTGCATGATGATCTGCTCTTTTGTATGTAGAATGATGGCGGAATTCCTCAAAGGTCTTGCACTGGAGAGAACCCCGATAAGCATGATTCTCTTGCCATTTCTTCTGCTTATCGGGTATCTGACCTGGGGCGGTCTCCATGCAATGGTTCGATTGATTGAGCTTTTTTTCCCTTTAACCTTTATTGTTTTTTTATTGTTGATCGTTCTTAATGTCAACCATTTTAATCTTGATCATTTGCGGCCTGTTTTCCATAAAGGATGGCGTCCGATCTTTGAATCACTTAAAGTTATACCTTTCTCTACAATGGGTTTTGAATCCATTCTTATATTAACTAATGTGATGACCCACCCACAAAAAGCATGGAAGGCCGGGTGGATCGGCTACTCGATTGCAATGGGTTTGTATATTTTAATGGTAACGATGGTCGTTGGCTGTATGTCCGTTGAAGAAGTTTCCCGACTGCAATGGCCTGTCGTTTCTTTTGCACAGCAAATTGAATTCCCCGGCGCGTTTCTGGAACGATTTGAAATATTATTTATCATTTTGTGGACGATCAAAATTTTCATGACCGCCTCAAATTATTATTTCTATATTGTGGCTGGGATCAGCCAGCTCACCCAAAAGTGGAACAGGTATATCTGTTATCTCCCGTTAATTATGTTATTTTGCCTGAGCATGTATCCCCAAAATTTTATTGAAATAGGCAACTTCGATAAAATAATAGGTTACTTTGGAATAGTGGTATGCGCGGCAGTACCCTTGGTGCTTCTCGTCATCTCTATGGTCTTCCATCGAACAGAGAAGCCAAATGGGAAGAAGTAGGGGATACTTCCTCCTCGTTCTTGCCAATGAATGCCACCCTTATGCTATAGCGTAAGGGGTTTTTCACTTTTTACCCCAGCGGTTATTCTTCGGAATTTTCCAACTGCCCCCTCCACTCAATTTATATTCGTGAACTGATATAATGGAAGAGTTAAGCTACTATTAGATCAATATCAGATCAACTATTCTCTCTTAGGAGACTATTGCATATGAAACCAACCTATCTTATGGATGATATACAGTGGCAGCAGCTCATTCAAAACGTGGCTGACCATTTTAATGATGTGACGATCAAACGAGGTTTTCAGTACTTTAAGCAGGGAAAGGTCAAAGAATTTGCAATGCCTGATGCTGACCATATCGCGGCTGTCGTGGATGGGAATGAACTCTACGAAGTGGATCTCCACTTGAGTGCTTTTGCTGCCAGCAGATGTACATGCCCTGTTCGCACCAACTGCAAGCATATGATCGCCGTATTGCTGAATTACGCGAATGAACAGGAACGTTCCGTGCATGCATTAGTGAACGCTCATTCGGCAGGATTCACACGGCTGACTACACAAGCAGACACCCGTACCACACCTGCTTTCCGGTCGAACCCTTCGCCGGATCACAAGGAAGCAACAAGAGATGCTCTCCGTAAAAAAGCAAGCAACCTACCGGACATGCCCGTTTCCGAATGGCATGATCTGTTCGATCAGTGTATCGCCCTTAATCATGTGCACACTCAAAATTCCCAATATGTGCAAAGTGCTTTAGCTTCGATCTATGCTGTGAAGCCGCCGCTCTCACCCGGTATGCAGCAGCTATATGGACTGCATGCCCATCTGCGTGTACTGGAGAAGCTGGTACCTCAGGCCCCCATGACGGGTTACCCCACTCATACCTATATGGGCTACTACACCCAAATCGCCGCAGATGAGCTGAAAGAGGCGATTGAACGTGATTTTGAGCGTCCTCTGGAGCTAACTGATGAACCGATGCACGAAGCTCGTATGGCAGAAACTTTAGCTTATTTACGCGAGAAAATGCTGATAGAGTCGCGGAACGGTACTTATTTTTCAGACGCATATTATCAGTTTTGGCTGTACTGGGTGTATCCTGCAAGGCAGGACCCTAGCATATATACGGAAGAATTACAGCATTTACTTGCAGCTGAAAAGGAGCGTAGTGCTACGTTGGCACGCCTTCCGTGGATGCTGGCTCAGAGCTGGATGTATGTTTACCAAGCGCAGGATCATAAAGCCTGGGAACTACTAGAGGAGGCGGAACGAGCTTTTCCACTAAAAATCTCCTCCAGCCAGTTGCTATTGTTCTTACATGCATTGCGACAGACCGCAGATTGGGTACGTCTCAAGGATGGACTGCAGCATATCGGCCCCCTCCTTCACAGTCATCGGGACGATCATTTACAGGATTATATGCATGATTGGGAGCTGGTTTTGCAGCACCTTCCAGAAGCAGAACAGGACATGTGGGACACGCTGATGGGTATGCTTCCATTTGCCGGGGGGATGTATGAAGAGGCCCTGCTTGCTCATGAAAAATGGCGGCAATGGATCGACTATCAGCTAAGCATACGCAGTGAACCTTTGAGTTTTCGAGTGAGCGTGCTGCAACCCATCGAAAAGAACGCGCCTGAGTTGCTGCTGCCCTTTTACCATCAAGCGGTAGAACGTTATGTGCTGGAAAAAAACAGATCTAGCTATAAAGCGGCAGTTAAGCTGTTAAAGCGATTGTTCAAGCTGTACAAAAAAATGAAGCAAGAAACACGCTGGGAGCTGTTCTTCATGACCTTTACCAGCCGTCACAGCCGCCTGCGGGCGCTACAGGAGGAATTGCGGAAAGGGAAATTGTTATCATGAGCCAATATACCGAAACGATTACGGTGCACATCCAATTAACTACCTATGGAGACGCGCTAATTTATGGCGATTCCTCCATGAACTATAGCATTTCCGGTCAAATGTTGAAGCAACGTCTGTTTGCTTGGCATGAGGCTTCATTTTATGGCACCGAGCTAGAGATTCAGCATGTTCAAGACACAGATATTATCGTGCTGCCCTCGGAGCAAGTGATTCCTTTTCTGGCAGAGCAGGAGCTTCTACAGCATATCGAATGGATCTGGGACGAGGCCAATGCCCCGTGGCTTCGGCTGATCCCTCCATTGGCTCACTGTATTGAAACGAAAGCCTATGTGCCCAGCTTCACGTCGTTCCAGGCAGGGAAGCTGCAATGGAAGTGGGATGCAGAAGCGTTGGAAAACATCCAACCGGCAGAGCTTGCCTTGCTGGACAGCCTGGATGAGAACGAGCGCGATGGGCTGGTAGCGGCGTTCTCGGCCGCTGTATTTCAGCGCTGGTACGGCACCGAAGCGGAAGCTGCTGACTTGCGAAGAGAATATCCGATTCTCTTCGCTCCCCAACGCCAGGTCGCAGCAGGCCTGGATGCTCAGGCATGGCTGATCGCCATTGGCTGGAAAGCTGATACCGCGCCATTCCGCCCGCTTCTGCAACTACTGGAGCCAGAGCTGGAGGACGACGAGCCGTCCTGGCAGCTCAAGCTTGTGTTGCAGGACAAGCAGGACCCGGCCTTGCTGGTGCCTGTACAGCTCGCCGCTGATGGCTATGCATCCGGATCATGGCCTGATGCATGGACGGCGCATGTGCGTGAGCGCTCAGCCGGATGGCTGGAAAGCTTGACCGCTATTTTGCCCGCAGGGCAGCGTGCCGGAAGCCGCGATGACATACTGAGCCGCCCGCTCTCCGACGAAGCAGCGTGGCAATTCCTGACGACCGACAGCCAGCGTCTGCTGGAAAGCGGTTGGCAGGTGCTGCTGCCGGCCTGGTGGGAGGCAGCCACCCGCAAGAAGCCGAAACTGCGGGCCAAGGTACGCCCAGGTGAAGGGGCGGGAGAGCGCACGAAGGGCAGCTCGCTGTTCGGACTGGACTCCATTGTCCAGTTCGATTGGCGTGTGGCCATCGGCGATGCCGATCTGAGCGAGTCGGAGTTCACCGAGCTCGTGGCTCGCAACGAGCGCTTGGTGCGCTTCCGCGGCCAATGGATCGCGCTCGACCCTGCGCTGCTGGCGCAAATCCGCCGCGCCATGGCCGGGATCGACAGCACTCAGGGATTGTCCTTTCAGGACATCCTGCAGCTGCATCTGCTTGGTAACACCGACGAGCCTGAAGGCGACGCCTCGGGCGAGCAGCCGGAGGACCCGGCACGCTTCCGACTGGAAGTAGAGCTGAACGCTCATCTACTGAAGCTGATCAGCCAGCTCGGACGGCAATCGGAATGGCCCGCTTTGGACGTACCCGATGGGCTGCAAGCCGAGCTGCGGACGTATCAGCAGGACGGGTATGCATGGCTTGCCTTTTTGCGACGCTTCGGATTGGGCGCGTGCCTAGCCGATGATATGGGACTCGGCAAAACGGTGCAGTTTATCACTTATTTACTGCACCTACAGGACATTGCCGCCGAGACGGGTGTGCACTCCAGTTCGTTGCTGATTTGCCCGACTTCGGTGTTGGGCAACTGGCAGAAGGAGCTCAGCCGCTTCGCTCCTTCCTTGAAGGTCATGCTGCACTATGGAAGCAAGCGAGAACAAGGAGACTTGTTCCGCGAAAAAGTCGAGCAAGCTGATGTCATCCTGACCTCCTTCGCTACGGCAACTCTGGACCAAGAGCTGCTGCAGAGCATGACTTGGGATTCGATCTGCCTGGATGAAGCGCAAAACATTAAAAATGCTCAAACCAAGCAATCCACAGCTGTGCGCAGCTTCCCTGCACGTCATCGTATCGCGTTGACAGGAACACCTATTGAAAATCGGCTGTCCGAGCTATGGTCCATTTATGATTTTATCAATCCAGGTTATTTGGGCAGCTCACGCGCCTTTAGCAATCGCTTCATGAATGCTATTGAAAAAGAACATAATGAGCAGCGCACGCTGGATTTGCAAAAGCTGGTTCAGCCCTTCATGCTACGTCGCAAAAAGAAGGACCCTGCGATACAGCTTGATTTGCCTGACAAGAATGAGATGAAAACGTACATTCACCTCACCTCCGAGCAGGGTGCGCTCTATGATCAGATTGTTAAAGAACTGATGGAACGGATGCAGAAGCTGGAGGGGATTGAGCGTAAAGGAGCTATTTTATCAGCCCTGACCCAGTTGAAGCAGCTTTGTAACCACCCTGCTCTCTTAACTAAGGAGGCGCTCCTGGATGCAGCAGCTTCTGGTTATAGTCAGCCCGATCTTGAAGCGGTTATTAGCCGTTCATCCAAGCTGGAGCGCATTCTGGCTATGGTCAAGGAGCTGCGGGAAGAGGGCGAGCGCTGTCTTATTTTTACGCAGTATATTGGTATGGGTCAGATGCTTCAGCAGGTACTCGCTCAGGAACTTCAAGAACCCGTGCTCTATCTGAACGGTAGTACATCCAAAACTGCGCGTGACCGAATGATTGATCAATTCCAATCGCACACGCTTCCCCCTGACGAGCAACCATCCGTGTTTATTTTATCGCTCAAGGCCGGAGGGGTGGGCCTCAATCTGACAGCTGCCAACCATGTCTTTCACTTTGATCGCTGGTGGAATCCGGCTGTGGAAAATCAAGCTACAGACCGAGCCTACCGGATGGGACAAACCAAAGATGTTCAGGTTCACAAATTTATCTCGTTGGGTACGCTGGAGGAACGCATTGACGAGATGCTCGAGAGCAAGCAGCAGCTCAGTGACCAAATTATCACCAGCACCGAGGGCTGGATTACTGAGCTGTCTACAGACGCGTTAAAAGACCTCTTCACGCTACGGCGCGATTGGGCATAATGAGGTGCTAAGTTCGTTATATGCCTATTTTAAGGAAGAGTAGTTTATAGCACGGTCCAACACTCCTTTGTGTGCATTTAATATCTCATCACAACAAAGGAGTTGATTTTTAGTGGCCATTCGTCCTCCACAAACGCTGAAATCTACGGGCAGAAAGGTTCCTGTTACGAGATATCGCAATGTGAGTCCAACACAAACCCTTCGTAGATTCACAGTTATCTGGGCTAACAATGATGGTGTACCTTTTAACACGTCTGGATTTTTTGCAACACTCCGGCGTTTAGATGGAACCTTTGTCCAAGCTGCAGGCTTCGACCGCTTTGGTACTGCCCGATTCAACAGAGTCCGCACACCTACGAACCAGCCTTATATTCTGCGCACTTTTAGAGATGATGGAGTATTATTCCGCGTTAGATCCGTACCTGCTGGCGTATCCTCATTTGTCGTTATTGGTTAAGTTCGTACCGAACGCAGCCTAAACGTGTTTAACAACAAAAGCAGTCAGAACAGAGCGCATCTGTCCTGACTGCTTTTTTTCAAAACTACCTACTCGGAATCTTCTTCCACTTGTGCATCTTTCGTAGCGGCTGTATTGTACACCGTTTTGAGCCAGTTCTCACTCGACCAGTTCAGCTTGCCTGCGCCCGCTCCGTCCTTGGCCTGCAATTGAGCAACCAAGTTGGCAGGGTCTTCGGCTGTATAGCTGTATGGCAACGTTGTGAACCCATTCCAAGAGAAGCTCTTAGCCTTTGCTGGATAAGGAGCTAATGGGCTATTCGCAGCGTCACTGCCGCCTCTGAACACGGCACCGTTGTCCGAAAAGATAACATCCTCGGCTTTGATTTTACCTGTATAATCCGCTTTATTAGGGTCTTTTTGATTGTTACGCACCGGAGAAAACACATCTATTAAATACGATTTTTCTAGCAGCACCGCGCCGTTTTCTGTTGAAATCGCACCATTACCCACGACGTCAAAATGATATCCTTTGGCAGCGATCGCTTTGGCCATGTCGGACGTAATTCTTTTTTTGGCTCTGGCCAATCCAGCATCATCCATAACGATGTTATATGCATGAGCATTACCACCACGTAAACGTGGCATACGGTCCTGAATATCCAGATAATAATTATGATGCAGCGTCACTTCCAAATCCGCATTGTCGCCTGCCATTTCCGTGGCACCCACCAGATGCGCTTTCTTTTGTCCTGCTGCAATATCAATGATATCTTCTTTACTCATGCCTACTGCACTGCTTCTCAAATAAGCGTACATAGGATAGGAGGACTTATCTGCTTCCATCGCGTTGACTTGTTGGGTTACCCAGCTGTTGGAACTGCGGTCATCTCCTTTGAACAAGGACCAGGAAATCGTAACTCCGTTACTTCCCTTTTTCACATCTACCAGGCCATCATAGGCTTTGTTAAATGTACAATGGTCGATCCATACCTTGGAGCTTGCACCTTCGATTGTAATATAATCCCAGTCATTTTTGTCATAGTTTCCTTTGGTTGCTTCATCCCATTCCCAAAGTTCATCAAATTCAAGGTTACGGAAAATCAGATTAGAACTTCGTTTGATGACAAAACCGGCATGTTTGATTTTCGCACCATTGGCCGAGAAGATTGTAACTCCATTCATATTCTCGATATAGACTTTGCTCACCCCTGTCTTTTTTAGAACAGGATGTGTTTGTACAGGATTGTTGGCACTAAATGGCATTGCCTTCGCAGCGCTAGGAATTTCATTCCAGCCAAGGTCCAAATCATTCATAATCTCAATCACTTTAACCTTGCTGCCTTTTTTCAGAGCTTCGTTGAGATCTACAGCATTGTACACCTTTTTGTAATTGGCATCCGTATTGGCGATGTTCCCACCACCCGTATTACCATATGAAAAGCCAGTCAAATTATAATTATTTTTGGAGGTTACACTGGGGTCCACCCCAGGAGTCGGTTGTTCTGTACCTGGAGCCGGCTTCATAGGAGGTGTACTTGTCTCCCCTTCCGAGGAAGCACCTGATACAATCACATTATCGAACTGGGCAACTGCTTTGGACGTTACCAAACCCATAGCTCCAGCAGTGAGACTGGTGTCTGCTGCGGACAACTCCAGCTGATCATTAACATACATTTTGATTTCCGAACCGGATAGCTCCAGCTTCACTCTGTACCATGTATGGGTGTCCAGTTTGTATTTTTTATTAGTAGCCAGTGTCTTCATAGAGCCATTAACTTTTTTACGAATCTCAAGGGCTCCGCCTTTCTTGTTGTACAAAGATGCTGCATAGAAGTTGTTAGAATCCGTGTATCTACCTGCCACATATACTCGATTAGAGCCATTAAAATCATTTACATATACATCTGCTTGCACACTATAATTTGTCCATGAGGTATTGCCTTTTACGGAATGGCTTTCGCTTCGACTAGATTGTTGGTATGTAGAACCATTCCCGTTCTTGACCACAGACCAGTTCCTCGAATCTGCAGACCAGCCTTGAGCTTCTCCTTGTTCAAAATCATCACTTACCTGTACATTCTCATCAGCCTGTGCATGGCCTAATAGCGGTAATGATAAAGACAGTGCCAACGTACTGCTTAACATTACACTTGCACATTTTTTTAACAAACTCGATTTCATATCACAATTCCCTTCTCAATTGGATTTATGAATACTAAAGCAAACGGTATATAACGTATTGATGGAGGAAATCATATCCATACACCAATGAGGGCCCCTAATCGCTATACTCCAATAATTATAGGCACTTAAAAAAATATTAAAATATGTCTAATTACTTATCTTTTGTCTTAATTTTTCTATTAATTTTTCGTTCTTTTTCGCGAACACACCAAATGATGTTTCATAAAATCACAAAAAACGAGGTTTTTTTATTTTTGAATAAGACATACGGTTGTCATATTGAGAATGGTACATATAAAGGGGTGAGTATCACCAATATCATGTAAAGGAGCGATTAGATGTCTAGCTACGACTACGCTTCCAAATCAGAGTTAAAAGAAGCCATTCATACCGCCTACTTACGGTTTGATGGTGAGTTCCAGGGCATCGACGAAAGCCACAAAGATACTCGAATCGACGAAGTAGATAAAACACCCGCAGAAATGATAGCCTATCAGCTTGGATGGCTTCATCTTGTCATGAGCTGGGACAAAGACGAACGGGAGGGAAAAACCGCTATCATGCCCGCTCCGAATTATAAGTGGAATAGACTAGGCGAACTATACCAAACATTCTACAAGACCTATTCCCACCACTCTCTACATGAATTACGCAATATGCTCAAGCTGGCGGAACAGACATGGCTGGATTGGGTGGACACACTCAGTCATGAAGAACTCTTCACCCAGGGCGTTCACAAGTGGACAGGCACCAATCCGAACTGGCCTATGGCGAGATGGATTCATATCAATTCCGTAGCACCGTTCAAAACATTCAGGGCCAAGATCCGGAAATGGAAGAAATACAACGTGCAACATTGATGAAAAAAAGCGTGCATTGTGCTACAATACTTGAGTTGTATCGGGATACATTTAGGGAAGGGTAAGTGAAACGCCATGCTAATTATTGGTATTGCCGGCGGTACAGGTTCCGGTAAATCGACGGTCGCACGCGCCGTCGTTGAGCGTCTGGGATCTAATAAAGTGACTTTCATATCTCAGGATAACTACTATAAAGACCATTCACATCTGAGTTATGACGAACGTGCTTTGGTCAACTATGATCATCCGTTTGCCTTTGACAACGACTTGCTGATTGAGCATCTTCAATGTCTGAAAAAAGGACAAGCAACTCAAGCGCCCGTGTATGACTTTACGGTTCATGCTCGTTCCACGGACGAGACGGTAGAGCTTCTGCCGAATCATATCGTTATGTTGGAAGGTCTGCACGTACTGTCAGACGAAAAACTCCGCAGCCTGCTTGATATTAAGGTATTTGTGGATACGGATCCAGATGTTCGCATTCTCCGTCGGGTTCTTCGCGATATTGAGGAACGCGGTCGCACCATCCATTCGATCCATGATCACTATTTAACGACGGTTAAACCGATGCACGAGGCATTTATTGAGCCTTCCAAGAAATACGCCGACCTGATCCTGCCTGAGGGAGGACATAACGAGGTTGGTATTCAACTGCTGTCTATTTTGACTGAAAAATATTTGGCAGGAGATCGGACATGGGGTACTGTATAAAGTAATCCCGGTTGTTCAGGCTGTCGAGATTTTCTCGGCAGCCTTTTTTGTCTTTTGTATGCCATTTGAACTAAATTATTTTTGGAATCACCCTGCCGTTTATGTTAGCATGTAAAGATTAAAAGCTTTAGATTTTAGTTAAAGTTGGAAGCGTTATCAACTATGTCCGTCAGATGATTAGGCCCTCGCCTTAATGGCGTCTTTTTTGAATAGATATAATTATGGAGAGTGCTGTCATGAATGAGCTATGCAACATTTTAATTGTAGATGATGAAATATTGGTACGGCAAGGGATCAAACATCATTTGTCGTGGGAACAATACGGATTTCGAATTGTAGGTGAGGCCTCCAATGGGAAAGAGGCGCTGGAGCTGATTGAAGCCTTGCGTCCTCATATTGTCATTACGGATATCGTAATGCCGATCATGGATGGTGAGGAGCTGACACGCATCGTCAGACAGAACTATCCAGATATCGAGGTGATTGTGCTCAGCAGCTACGGCGAGTTTAATTACGTACGCTCCACCTTTCAGCAAGGTGTGGCTGACTATATTTTAAAGCCCAAGCTGGACACAGATGAGCTGCTTCAGGTGCTCCAGCGAACAGCCCGCAAAATTCCATCCATTCAATATCAGGAAGATGCCGGGAATAATCAAATCACGATGGATCATGTGATCGAAAAATTGATCTCTGGCTATAGCATAGATTATGACGTTGAGCTGGTGAAGCAAGCATTTCCTTACGCCCGTTTTGCGCTCATAGGTATAGAACAGTCGGTACAGCAAGATAAGGGACGCTCTACCAATCCCTCGGCTTCGGACCTATTTTCCAAGCTTACAGACCGAGTAGCCTCTGCCTGTGAACACATCGTTCTGCGACAGCTGCCATCGGATGGGTATGCGGCCGTTTTTTTAGCCAATCTGGGGCCACGGGAATTAGATGCCTGGATGGCTGCGGTTAGGGAAGTTGCTCAAGAGACAAAGCAGCTCGATCCACAGACAGGCTGGGCGGTCAGTCATCTATTTGATGATTTTAATCAGATTAGCAGTGTCTATCAGGATGAACTGCCCAAATTACTAAGTTACCGCTTTTATTTCCCAGAGACAGCGCTGCTGATCGAAGATGAACTCCCTCAGCCTGTTCAGGTGAATCGTTCGTTTAACTTAAAACAGTTTACGGAAGAGATGAAGCGTGAGCATTTTGATACAGCTTTTCAGGATTTGAGGTCCTATGTAGCCGCCATGTCCGGCAACTACACATCGACCGCTTTTGAATTCAAATCGCTGCTCGGAAATATCGTGTTCAACATTACAATTTTGCTCGGGAATCAGGGGTATGATATGAAGGAACTGGATGCGGCGAAATATTCGTATTTCAAAACAATTAATGATGCCCCTCATGTACATGAAGCCGTACGGTTACTGGAGACTTTTTTAGAGGAAGCGAACCGACAGATCCTGGCTAAGACGCAGCAAGGAAGTAGTGCAAGCATGAAAAAATTGCTGGAGTATATTGAGGAACATCATGCTGAAACACTCAATTTGACGACCCTTGGGCAATATTTTCATTTTAACCCCTCTTATTTGTCCAGTTATTTTACGGCACACCATACAGAGGGATTTAGCGAGTACCTGAACAAAATTCGGGTTGAAAAAGCTGCTGAACTACTGCGATCGGGGACGCTGCCCATTTCAGATATTAGCAGTACAGTAGGCTATTCGGACCCCAGCTATTTTACTAAAGTGTTCAAAAAAGTGAAGGGCTACTCGCCCAGCCAGTACCGCCGGGAGCATCTCCATTAGAGAGCAAGCGCATATCTGCCAGCAGAAAAGAGATCGAATATGAAAAGATATATCCACAAGATCAAATATCAAGGTCTGTTCTTCAAAATCTTTATTGTTATGGTGGTCAGCATCACTGCGGTATCGTTGCTGACCTCTTTGGTGACGATTCGAATGTCTGAACGACTATTCGCTGAGACATTCAGTATTACCAATGCCAAGGTGCTTAGCCAGATTCAATCCAGCTTTGAATCCTTCAATGACTCTATCGTGAATGCTGTAACCCACGCTTCGGAAAATGGAACAGTCAAAAACTATTTGACTAGCGGCCAATCTGACTCGATTAACTCGGCAAGGATTTACTTCGGTATGGCACAGCAAATGAAGCAAATTAAATCGAACGTCGATGCTTATGATGTCGGTGTCGCTGTAACAGGTCTGAACGGACGGAGCTTTTACTCCGATTCCTCCTATTGGCCTGTAACTGCGGAGCAGCTTAAGAGCAGTGCTATTACGGCCCGAAGTGTAGCACGCCCGGCACAGCTTATGTATCAAATGGATACGGAGTTATTTCATCAACAAATGACTAGCACCGTCCAAAAACCCTCACCCTATATTATCGCCTCTAAACCATTTATGGAGCGAACCAGTGGCACCTTGTACGGAATGATCTACATTGCCATTCGGGAGCCAGAATTTCGGCGTTTTTATAACAATTTCACGAGTAACGGTAATGATGTGCTTATTTTGGACAAATCAGGACTGATCGTATCGAGCAACCGTCAGGACCTAATCGGACAACGCTCCAGTGAGCTGCTGGGCTATGCCACCAAAATCAATGAACAGGGACTAAACTATATTAATGCGGATGTAATGAATAAGGAGAGCATCGTTCTTTCCAACTATATCCCTTCATTTGATTTTTATCTGGTGAACATGATCGATAGGCAAACCGCAGTTGGGCAAATTATTGACGTTAAATCTGTTGTCTGGATCTGTATCGCCATTGTACTGATTGCTTTGGTGATTGTTTTTCTCATTTCACGTCGCCTGATTCGTTCTCTGACTCGGCTGGTCAAGCAAATGTCGACTATACGCGAGAAAAATTTTGATAATTATATCCCGGTCACGGGTAGCTACGAGGTCAGACAGTTAAGTCATGCTTACAACTACATGCTTGATGAACTCAATGATTATATTCATAAGCTTTTAGAAACGCAGAAAGGCCAACGAAATGCAGAGCTTGCTGCACTACAACGGCAGATCAATCCACATTTTCTGTACAATACATTGGCTTCAATCAAAATGCTAGTGCTCAAAGGAAACAAGGAAACCGCCGCCGAGACGATCAATGCACTCATTTCCTTGCTGCAAAATACAATCAGCAATGTGAGCGAAACGATCACCATCGAGCAAGAAATGGCCAACATGCAAAATTATGTATTCATTAATCATGTGCGTTATGGGCAACGGGTACAGGTAAATTATTTTGTATCACCCGATTGTCTGGAGTATCATGTGCCCAAGCTTATCATTCAGCCTTTTATCGAAAACTCTTTTTTCCATGCGTTTAATGAGAAAAACACAGGGCACATCTATATATTGGTGTCGAAAACAGAGGATACATTGATCTGTGAAGTAGTCGACGATGGAGATGGTATGGATTTGGACGGGCATACAGCGCAGGACGGACTGCCGAACCCCAAGAGCAAACGCCAACTATTTACGGGCATCGGCATCCAGAATGTGCACAATCGCATTACCCTTTTATATGGAGAAGAATATGGTGTGACCATCTCCAGCAAGAAGGGCGAGGGCACCAAAGTAAGAATGACACTGCCACTGATCGTAAAACCCGCTCCTCCTACCTCATAAAAAATATAGGCTGAACGAAACAAAGAAGTGAAACAAGAATGGAGTGGGCGGAATGGTGCTAGCCATCTAGGCACAACAGCGATGGGAAGCACCATCCGGCCGCTCAATGGCGCTTCGTGAAAATCTTTAGTTCAATCTATAAAAATTACCTAAGTCTAAAGAAAGTACAAATGTAAGCGGTACCTTTTTGGATAAATCATAATAATAAGACCAATCTGTATAAAGATATTCCTAACTGCCAGTAAAGCAAGGATGATAAACTAAATTCATAAACAAGGTAACCGCTTTCAAAAAAGTTCTACATGGTTAGCAACATATAAAAAAAGAGTAGGGGTTGAACAAAATGAAAAAAATGTCTTTCCTTCTGCTGATTGCAAGCTTGATCTTGTTATCCGCATGCTCCAGCAATTCTGAGAAAGCAGCTACGACCACAGATTCAGGCAAGAAAGAAATTACAGTCTGGGCTTGGGACCCGAACTTCAACATCGCAGCCCTGAAGCTGGCAAAAGATCGCTATGTTGCCAAACATCCAGATGTAACCGTAAACATTGTCGAATATGCTCAAAACGATATCGTTCAAAAAATGAATGCCGGCCTCAACTCCGGTTCTACTAAAGGATTGCCAAACGTGGTTCTAATTGAGGATTACCGGGCACAGAACTTCCTGCAAGCCTATCCCGATTCCTTCCATGATATGACTAATTCGATCAAAGCATCCGACTTCGCTGATTATAAAATCGGACCGACTAGCTACAACGGCAAGCAATATGGAGTTCCTTTCGATTCCGGCGTTATGGGATTGTATGTAAGAACGGATTATCTGGAACAAGCTGGCTACAAAGTAGCTGACTTGACCAATATTGATTGGGACAAATTCATTGAAATCGGTAAAGCTGTAAAACAAAAAACAGGCAAAGATATGCTGACTCAAGATCCGAATGATCTCGGTCTGATCCGTGGCATGATCCAAACTGCAGGTTCTTGGTACCTGAAAGAAGACGGTAAAACACCAAACCTGGCTGGTAATCCAGCTCTGAAAGAAGCGCTCTTGACGTACAAAGCCTTGTTCGACGCCAACATCGTTAAAATGAATGCCGACTGGAGTCAATTCTTGGCCGCATTCAACAGCGGTGCAGTTGCTTCTGTACCTACAGGTAACTGGATTACGCCTTCGATTAAGGCAGAAGCTTCGCAATCCGGTAAATGGGCTGTAGTTCCTTTCCCTAAACTGAAAAATATACCTGAATCCGTGAATGCTTCCAGCCTCGGCGGCAGCTCCTGGTATGTCCTCAACTCGGACGGTCAAGATACCGCTGCTGATTTCCTGAAAGAAACATTTGGTTCAGATACAGAGCTGTATCAAGATATGCTGAGCAAAATCGGAATTGTTGGTTCATTGAACGCAGCTTCCAGCGGTAAAGCTTATGACGTGGAAGATGCTTACTTCGGTGGCGACAAAGTATACAAGAAATTTGCTGATTGGACTAAACAAGTTCCAAAAGTCAATTATGGCCTGCACACTTATGCAATTGAGGACATCATGACTGTTGAAATTCAAAACTACCTGAACGGAAAAGATGTAGATGCAGTTCTGAAGGACGCTCAAGGACAAGCGGAAGCACAGCTTAAATAAGTCAGTCCATCTAGCCAAGGCTAAACAATAAAACGATAAGCACTTAAAACCTTGGGCTTGCGAGTTCAAGGTTTTATTGCTGCATAGGGAGTTGACATGGTATGAAGACAGCCGCGCCCAAAATGACTACAACACGTCTTAAAGCAGGTATGACAGGATGGTTGTTCATATCCATCGCAGTGATCATGATTGCCGCCTTTTATTTCTATCCGATGATTCAGGCGCTAATCTTATCCTTTAAGACGGGTACTGGGTCTAATCTGAGCTTTAACGGCATTGATAACTACAAGCGTCTGTTCACTGATAAAATGTTCATCACCGCCGTGAAGAATACGTTTATCTATTTAATTTTCCAGGTACCTTTAATGGTCATTCTGGCCCTGTTCATTTCTGTATTATTGAATGATAAAAACCTGAAATTCAAAGGCTTTTTCCGCACCGCCATCTTCTTGCCGTGTATCACATCCCTTGTAGCCTATTCGGTTGTTTTCAAGTATTTGTTCTCGGCTGACGGTTTGGTAAACTCCTTGTTGCTGAATCTGCACGTGATTGGCACGCCAATCCAATGGATTACAGATCCTTTCTGGGCCAAAGTAACGATTATTATCGCGATCACATGGCGCTGGACCGGGTACAACATGATCTTTTACCTGTCTGGTCTTCAAAACATTGACAGTTCTATCTACGAAGCAGCCCGTATTGACGGAGCTTCCCCGATCCGGCAGTTTTTCAGCATTACCGTTCCACTGCTTAAGCCGATTATCCTGTTCACCTCGATTACATCGACGATTGGTACACTTCAGCTCTTCGATGAAATCATGAATATTACCAAAGGTGGACCAGGTAACGCGACATCTTCTATTTCACAATATATTTATAATCTGTCCTTCAAGTATTCATCCGACTTTGGTTATGCGGCGACCGTATCTTATTCCATCGTCATTATGATCATTATCTTGTCGATTATCCAGTTTAAAGTGGCAGGTGAGAAAAAATGATGAAAACAAAAAGAGCATTTACGTACGCCTTTCTGATTCTTGTGTCATTCATTTCGATTTTCCCGTTCCTGTGGATGCTATCCAGCTCCACGAACCTGTCAGTCGATGTGACCAAAGGCAAGCTTCTGCCTGGCTCCCACCTGATGGATAACATGCACAATCTGCTCGAACAAGTAGACATCGTTACTGCGCTCAGTAATTCTGCAAAGGTTTCCATCTCAACGACGTTGCTGGCTATGCTCATTGCATCACTGGCTGGTTATGGCTTTGAAATTTACAGAAGTAAAGCGAAAGACGTTGTCTTCAATATCCTGCTGATGTCGATGATGATTCCGTTTGCGGCGATTATGATCCCGCTTTACCGGATGTTCGGCAGCATTTCTAATGTGATACCGTGGATCGGCATTGATACGCTCTCTTCTGTCGTTATTCCAACCGTAACTACGGCGTTCCTGATCTTCTTTTTCCGTCAAAGCACCAAGATGTTTCCCAAGGATCTGCTGGAAGCTGGCCGGATGGATGGATTATCCGAGCTGGGTCTGTTCTTCCGGGTGTATATGCCTACGATGAAAACAACCTATGCCGCTGCCGCAATTATCACGTTCATGTCCAGCTGGAACAACTACCTCTGGCCTCTGATTGTACTGCAAACGCCAGAAAATCAAACCATCCCGCTGTTGATCTCGAACCTCGGCTCCAGCTATGCACCGGACTACGGCGTTATCATGATCGCCATTGTCCTGTCCACATTGCCGACTGCACTGGTATTCTTCCTGATGCAGAAGCACTTTGTCGCAGGTATGGTCGGCTCGGTAAAATAATAGATTTCTGTATACGGTCTTCATTTAAATTAAAAATAAGGAGTGTTCGCCTTGACCCTTCATACCCCTAGTCTGGACTGGCTCACCGATGTGACCAAATTCGCGGTAAATCGCTTGCCTGCCTATTCCGATCATAAATATTACGCCACGCTTCAGGAAGCAGAACACCAGGCCGATATGGCCTGGCGTCACAGCCTGAATGGGAGCTGGAAGTTCAACTATGCGACGAATCCAGCCACTCGCCCAGCAGAATTCTATGCCCCTGACTTTGAATATGGCGGCTGGAGCGATATTCAGGTACCAGGTCATATTCAGACGCAAGGCTTCGGCCAAATGCAGTACGCCAATACGATGTACCCGTGGGACGGACATTCGGATGTTCGCCCACCTCATATTCCACAAGACCACAATCCGGTCGGTAGCTATATCAAAAGCTTTGTTTTGCCTGAAAATATGGCTTCTGACGCGCAACCTGTGTTCATTTCTTTTCAAGGTGTTGAGTCGGCTTTCTATGTATGGCTGAACGGACAATTTGTCGGTTATAGCGAGGACAGCTTTACACCGTCTGATTTTGAATTGACACCCTACCTGCAAGCTGGCGAAAACAAACTGGCGGTAGAGGTATATCAAAGAAGTACGGGAGCTTGGCTGGAGGATCAGGATTTTTGGCGTTTTTCTGGCATTTTCAGAGACGTATATCTGTATACGATCCCTGCTATTCACGTACGTGACCTGCATGCCAAGGCAGACCTGGATGCTACCTACACGCAGGGCCTGCTGGAATTGAAACTGACTTTGGAACAACCAGCAACAGCCCATACAACTGTCGATGTGAAGGATGCCACCGGACATATAGTAGCTTCTTTGAAAGCTGACTTTACAGATGGCATCGCCTCGCTGTCAGCAACCTTGGAGCAAGTGGAGCGCTGGAGCGCGGAAAAGCCTTATTTGTACACGTTGTTCATTCAAATTTATGATGCCAATGGAACACTCGTCGAGGTGATCCCACAAAAGGTTGGTTTCCGCAAATTCGAGATGGTGAACAAGGTCATGCATCTGAACGGCAAGCGCATCATCTTTAAGGGTGTGAACCGCCATGAATTTAACGCTCGTACCGGACGTGCAATTTCCCGTGAAGATATGCTGTGGGATATTCGGACGCTCAAGCAGAACAATATGAACGCTGTCCGTACCTCTCATTATCCGAATCAGACACTGTGGTATGAACTGTGCGATGAGTACGGGGTATACGTGATTGACGAAATGAACCTGGAAACACACGGTTCCTGGCAAAAACTCGGCGCAGTCGAGCCTTCGTGGAATATTCCGGCCAATCTGCCTGAGTGGCAGGATATCGTTATGGATCGCGCCATTTCCATGCTGGAACGGGACAAAAACCATGCATCCATTCTGATCTGGTCTTGCGGAAATGAGTCGTATGCAGGCGAAGTGCTACGCAATGTCGCTAACTATTTCCGGTCCACCGACCCGAGCCGTCTGGTACATTACGAAGGCGTGTTTCACAATCGTACGTATGATGATACCAGCGATATGGAGAGCCGGATGTACGCCAAACCCGCTGATATCGAGCAATACTTGAATGACAATCCACAAAAGCCGTATATCAGTTGCGAATACATGCATGCGATGGGCAATTCTGTGGGCGGCATGCACAAGTATACCGAGTTGGAGAACAAATACGAGCTGTATCAGGGCGGTTTTATTTGGGATTACATCGACCAAGCGGTCATGAAAAAAGATCGTTACGGACGCGAGTACCTCGCGATCGGCGGCGACTTTGACGACCGTCCGACAGACTATGGCTTCTGTACGGACGGAATTGTCTATGCGGACCGGAAGGTTTCACCAAAGATGCAGGAGGTCAAATTCCTGTATCAAAATCTGAAGCTCATCCCGGATACCCAAGGTGTGACCATTCGCAACGAAAACCTGTTCGAGGGAACAGGGGACTATGAGCTGGTATACAGCCTGTTGCATGAAGGCCAAGAGATCACGCGAAATGTGAGTCATGTGGATGTGGCGGCTCAGACCGAAGCCTATATTCCATTGACGTTCCCAAGCACAGACGGGAAGCCTGGGGAATATGTCATTCACACGGCGCTTGTATTGAAGGAAGCGACGATTTGGGCTGAGGCTGGGCATGAAGTAGCCTTCGGACAGCATATTTTCATTGTGGAAAATCCAAATCCGCTGAAAGCTCCTACAGGTGGAGCCCTACGAGTGGTGCATGGCGATGTAAATATTGGCGTTCACGGTGCAGATTTCAGCATCATGTTCTCCAAAGGAGCAGGCAGCCTGACTTCACTTCGCTACGCAGGACGTGAGATGATTGCTACGCCTCCTGCCCCGTTGTTCTGGCGGGCGACCACAGACAATGATCGGGGAACCGCACTCGGTTTTGAAGCTGGTGGCTGGTTCGCTGCAAGTCTGACTCGTAAATGTGTGGACATCGAGGTCACGGAAGAGCAGGCAGACCGTGTGACCATTACGTTCCGCTACACCCTAAGCATTCATGCAGACGTACAGGTAACGGTAGCCTATACCGTCTTGGCGGATGGCAGTCTGAACGTAAAATCCACCTATGAAGGTGTATCGGGACTGCCTAACCTGCCGATCTTTGCCCTTTCGTTCAAGGTTCCAGCGGACTACCGCCATCTGGACTGGTATGCGATGGGACCAGAGGAGAATTACATCGACCGGGCCTTCGGTGCTAGACTTGGCGTATTCCGCAACGAAGCTGCGGATAACGTGTCCGGGTATGTCGTGCCACAGGAATCCGGCAATCGTACAGGCGTGCGCCGTGTCGATATTACTGACAATTCCCAGCGGGGCATCCGCATTACCGCACCTGCCACCGCGCCGGTGGAATGCAATATATCGCCGTATACAGCGTTCGAGCTGGAAAGTGCATACCATGTGTATGAGTTACCGAACGTGTATTACACCGTTGTCACCGTAGCTGGCAAGCAAATGGGCGTAGGCGGCGACGACAGCTGGGGTGCTCCAGTACATGAAGAATATCAAATCCCAGCCGATCAAAAGCTGGAATTCGAGTTTACCGTGCAGCGGGTATAAATACACTCCCCGCATAGGCAAGTATATATAACAAAAGCCCTTCCGCTGCTTCCCTCATGGAAAGCCGGAAGGGCTTTTGCATTTACGTATCTGTAGAATAGGCGGCGAACGCCCTATCTATTTCAAAACAACTTCAATATCACGTCCAGGATCACTGTACTTGTAGATGCCAGGATTTAGTTCCAATCTTCCGTCTAATTTAATATCTTTATAACGATCAACATTAACGCCTGTGGATACCATACCCTTCGCAATGATCTCAGGTATTACTTCTTTGCCGTTAATTCGCATCGTTGTTTGGCTGACACCTTTGAAGCCAGGGGAACCGGATTTCGATTCGACAATCAAATCTTTTCCCTCTGTATAGTATGCAAAATCAATTTGATAACCGTCCGCTTTAAGGCCAGCGAACTGTTTCTCTTCTTTAGGTTTATGAAGTGTGACCCAATTTTTAGACGTATCACGTTTCTCAATGACAGCATCGGCGCCCCGGCTAGCTCGTAGCCAGATTGACATACGTTCGCGTGAAATCAAGGTTTTTCAAATCCCTTTGATCTATAAAAAACTCCAAATACCCTGCGTCCCACCAGCACATACCGACCTCATTCAAGGATGATACAGAGAGCAAAACATGCCAATTTTCCGAAGCTTGATCGTGCTTTTCCCGATTCGCCTGGTATTCTTGCAGCTGAGGCAGCACTTCAGATCGTAACTGCTCCGCATACTCCGTACTTCCCCTATGCATAGCTTGCTCGGCTTCCTGGTGGATCTGACTCTCACTCTTATGCCAGTTAAATAGAAGACCCTCCAGCCCGTTTCGGCGTAGATAAGCATCCCGACGAGTATTCCCGGCAAAAGACTGATGCTGTCCCCACACCGTGTCGCTATGTTCGTATAGAAGCTCATAAAGCTCTTCGTACTGATCTACAAGAATATCTCCTAGCTCACCCTCCGATGGTAGTGTCAGGATCGGATGAAAGGAAATCGCATAGGCGGTGAAATCCCGTTGCTCCGTCGACACCTCTACGCGCCCAGCGGGCGGTAATGTTTTCTGCAAAGCACTGGTGTCACCGTTATAGTAAAAGACTTTATGGTCAATATCATAAGCTGGCTCATCCAGCCCAAGAAAAAAGTATAGTATGCCCTGATGAGGCAATCCCTCGAATGGTGAAAAAGGCAACTCGCTTAGATTGATCTGAGCAATAAACGTATAATATTCTCCGTCTGAATCACACGGCCACTCGATTGAGGGGGGCAAATCCGGGTAGCCAGCAATTCGACTATTGCCAACACGCTCGTAATTTTCTTTATGATCTAGATGAAATTGTATAGCAGCTTGAGCTTCTTGATTGATCTCTTTTTTTAATTCTTCACCAAGTGAATGCTCTTCGAGTATTCGAGTCAGTTCTTCCTTTAATGGTGGTTGTAGCATCTCACTCGCCCCTTTTAACAAAGTATTATGTATTGCACTCTCATTCAATCTCTCTTAAATCAGATTATCAAATTATAGTCTGATAAGCCATGCCTGCTGTAAAGCGGAAATGGACTAGACATTGTTCATAAATGTTTTGTGATAGGCATTCCGGTATTGCGAGGGGGTCATATGGACTCGCTTTTTGAACAATCGCATAAAATACTTCTCATCCGTGTATCCCGCTTCCTCCGCAACCTGCTTAATGCTCATATCTGTACGGGAAATTAGTTCCTTCGCTTTGTTGATTCGAATACTGTGAATGAACTCCAAGGGGCGCATGCCCGTATTTTGCTTGAATAAACGAGATATATAATCCTTGTTGTAATTGAACTTCCGAGCCAGATCGGTCACGGTCAGCGGTTCCTCAGCATGAATTCGAGTCCACTCGATAATTTTGTTCATGCTCACATTCCCCTGTGAATGGACAGGATTGGAGATCAAGCGGCTGAGGGCCAGTTCAGATATCTCGATCAGCAGTGAGGTGAACAAATAGTTAGCACTGTGATATGTAAGATAATGTGAGTTGGCGACATGCAAAATTTGATTGACAATAATATGAATCCGATCTCCATTATCTGCCTGTACGCTTTGCGGTAAATAGATATCCCGCATCACGTCATGACGCTGCAAAAGCCCGTCCATAGCACTTGTTTCCTGCTTCATTTCCTCAATAGATAATATATTCGGGGTCGCAGGCATATCGAAATGAAACCAATAAAATTTAACCCCCGGCAACGATTCCAGGTATCCTCGGTGCGTACGACCAGGGTATAGCAATAGAATATCTCCTTCCCCTACTTCAAAATCCTCCTGTTCCTCCCGTATATATACTGTCTCTTGGACACCCAGGATCAACTCAAAGTTCTCAATGGAACGGCTCATATGCTTCCATGGCACCTCGGAAACAAACTCGCCTGCCGAGATTAGTTGGATCGGAGTATCTACATTTACTTTCAGATAGGTCATGTTATCGCCTCTTTAGATTCATGTTCGGATTTGTCCACCCATTGTATGGTTAAGCTACTGACATACCGCGTTTGCAATGCTAATGTAGTGGAGAAATATACACTTTCATCTTAGCTAAGGAGCGATGATTTTGAAAGCACAAGCTTTTGACTTGCATAAAGTAAGCATTGATTCCGGCCCACTTTACCACGCCATGGAGCTGAATACGACCTATCTGCTGAGTTTGGAACCCGACCGTTTATTGTCACGTTTTCGTGAATATGCGGGACTGGAGCCCAAAGCGGCTCATTATGAGGGCTGGGAGGCGCGCGGCATCAGTGGACATACACTTGGTCACTACCTGTCTGGCTGTGCGCTGATGTTTGCCTCAACAGGCGACAAAAGACTGCTGGAACGAGTAAACTATGTGATCGACGAGTTGGAAATATGTCAAAGCAGTCATGGAAACGGATACATTTCCGGTATTCCGCGCGGGAAAGAGATTTTTGAAGAAGTCAAAGCCGGAGATATTCGCTCCCAGGGCTTTGATCTTAACGGAGGCTGGGTACCGCTATATACGATGCACAAGCTCTTTGCAGGCTTGCGTGATGCCCACCTGCTCGCTCATCATCCCAAAGCATTAGCGATGGAAATCAAACTCGGCGACTGGCTGGAGGATGTATTCCAAGGACTGAGCGATGAACAGGTGCAACAGGTGCTCCATTGCGAGTTTGGCGGCATGAACGAGGTGCTGACCGATCTGGCGGAACATTCCGGAGAGACACGCTTTCTGAATCTGGCGGAACGCTTTTATCATGGAGAAGTGCTGAATGATCTGGCAGACAGCCGCGATACGCTGGCAGGACGACATGCTAATACGCAAATTCCTAAAATCATTGGTGCAGCACGGCAGTTCGAAGTGACAGGCAAACCTCTATATGCGGACCTCTCCCGCTTTTTCTGGGATCGGGTGGTTCACAAGCATTCCTACGTAATCGGCGGCAATAGCTATAATGAACATTTTGGTGAACCTGGCAAGCTGAATGATCGTTTGGGTGAAGGCACCTGTGAAACCTGCAACACCTACAATATGCTGAAATTAACAAGACATATGTTCGAATGGGACGCATACGCAGCTTATGCCGACTACTATGAACGGGCAATGTTTAATCATATTCTGGCTTCACAGCAGCCGGTAGATGGACGTGTTTGCTATTTTGTGTCCCTCGAAATGGGAGGACACAAGTCCTTCAATTCTCAATATGAGGATTTTACATGCTGTGTCGGGTCCGGTATGGAGAGTCACTCTATGTACGGCACTGCGATTTATTTTCACACGGCAAACACAATCTATGTCAACCAATATGTCCCTTCTACCGTGACGTGGGACGAGATGGATGTACAGCTCCAACAAGAAACTCTCTTTCCGCAAAATGGGCGAGGAACGCTGCGTGTCATAAGCAAGGAGCCCAAGTTCTTCACGATCAAACTAAGATGCCCACACTGGGCGGAGCAGGG
Organism: Paenibacillus sp. JJ1683; assembly: GCF_053006485.1. Taxonomy (NCBI): domain Bacteria; kingdom Bacillati; phylum Bacillota; class Bacilli; order Caryophanales; family Paenibacillaceae; genus Paenibacillus; species Paenibacillus sp. JJ1683. Next base: position 292,118 of record NZ_CM129820.1, on the reverse strand, counting down.
CATGATGATTAAGATCAACGGGGAAGAGTATGCCGCAGAGGCATGTCCTACCAGCTATATTGTAATTGAACGGGAATGGAACGATGGAGATACGGTCGAGTACGATATTCCTATGACAGTAAGAGTTGAGGAAATGCCAGATAATCCGCGACGAATTGCCTTCATGTACGGTCCACTTGTGCTGGCTGGAGATCTGGGTCCTGTTGAACAGGAGTCCAACGAGGAACGTCTGCTGGCATCTGTTCTGATCGGATCGGCTGATTCCTTGGCAACCAAGCTGACTGCTGACAGGATCGAGCCGAATACATTCCATCTAAGCGACCTGGGTTATATCGGAGAGTTGCAGCTTCGTCCGTTTTATCAGATATATGATCGTTCTTATACCGTTTATTGGGATCTCTTTTCCAAGGAGGAGTGGACATCAACAGAGGCAGAATACCGTACCGCGTTAGCGTACCAGCTGGAACTGGAACGACGTACAGTGGATGTTGTGCAGCCTGCCGAAATGCAGCCTGAACGGGATCATGCCTTTACTGGCGAACATGTAGGCTTGGGGTCCATCTATAACCGCAAATATCGCGATACATGGCCTGGGGGCTGGTTCTCTTTTGTCATGAAGGTGCTCCCTGATGAGCCTGTCCAATTAGCAGTGACCTATCTGAAGGACTCCGACCGCTCTCATCGTGACTTTGACATCACTGCAGATGGTCAGAATTTGGGAGAAGGCAAGCTGGAATCCGAGGAAATGAATAAATTCGAGACGTTTGCCTATGAGTTGCCTCTGTCTGTGACGAGCCACAAAAATGAAGTGACAATTCAATTCAAAGCCCATCCACAAGGCAAGGTGGCGAAAGTGGCTGGATTACGAGTGATCAGACATTCTATTGTATGACCAATTGATCTATATAAATCTACGATAACGCCACTACGCAGGCTTCCCATCGCCACCGCTTTGCTTGTACAGCACTATTCCGCCTGCTCCGTTTTTGATGTTCATCTTTTAAATTCAGCTTAAATAAAAAAAAGCAGATGCTCCTATGAGCTATCTGCTTTTTTTGTTTACCCTAATAACTTCGAATATAGTAGCTGCTTCATGTTCACGTTACATCATGTTCATTTCACGGAAACTGTCTCTAATCTTGCGCAGCTCTTGCTGGGCTCGACCGTACCGGGAAGCGTAGGTCCAAGCAAGCACTTGATGATAATGCGAAGGCGTTTCAATCGTGGTCACATTATACATGATCGGAATCCCGTCTACTTCTCCTTTTAGGGTGAATTCAATGGCTGGGTATCCATTCACCACCCTGTCGGAGGCCAGCCCCAATTCGGGGTCCGTAATTTCTGACACCAAATGGTCTTCAATAATCCCTTTATATTCTTGAAGGGTCATACTGCTGTCAAAGTCGCTTTTCGGTTCAGACAATACAATCAAATATCTATCGGTAAATTCATTTTTAATGGAAATATCCGCTTCCTCATTAATCATATTATCTCGTGACCAATTCCACGGAGCCGTAATCGCAAACTGGTTATCCTTACTGATAAATACCTCTGGCTTCACGATTTGAGTAATGAGCGTAGAAATTAAGGATACAGCAAAGACAATCGAAGCGATCGTCATCAGGATGATTGCTCCTGCAATAATTCCGTTTTTCTTTCTGCCTACCTTCCCCAAATCCCGTACCTTAACTACATATGTATTGGCGACCATATCTCCAATTCGTTGTTTCCGAGGTGTCACCAGCACACAGATGCCGGCGGGCAGCCCCCAGAAAAGCAGCGGATTCGTATCCACCAGATATATGAGCGTACGGATCAACGATTTAATCATGCCTGGCGGCCTTCCTTCTCCATTCACAACCTGAATACGAAGTACAAACTTGCCCAGCGTATAGCCTGTAAGTCCTTCCAGTAACAGATAATAGCAGAAAGAGCCAATCAAGAAGAGAATCACTACCATGACCAGATTTGGAGTTTCCGTTTCAGATAGTTTCTTCGCTGCGAAATAAACCAGCCCTCCATACCCAAAGACGATAAGAATGAAGTCAATCATCCAGGCGGCCCATCTTCTGAAAAAGATAGAGGCTCCGTATGTCTCTGATAATACCGCCATCCTATCTGGTTCTCGTCGTTGATAGCCGCCATTCCTCACAAATTCTCCCGGTGCTACTGTAGATGGATTTTTCGATAAATGATGTTCTTCCAAATGATACACCCCTGATGTCAATTTAATCCTAGTTAAGTATAGCATCCTTTTTCATCCAGTGGAGCAAGCCTGACAGCGCACTGGAGTAAGCCGAATCCCGCCGATGAACAAACCACACCTCTAATTTACGATAGGTTTCGGGTAAACGATACGAAGCAATCCTTCCTGCCTCCTTCGCCTTTACAATTGACGAGTGTGGAAGCATGGACACCCCCAGGCCAGAGGCTACACCACCCACAATGACTTCCAATGTCCCAAATTCCATAATCTGATAGGCATCCACACCTGAATCGTTCAGAAAGCTCTCTGCTGTTGTCCGATGTGTGCAGCCTACATCGAAGAACAGCATAGGCTTGGCAAGTAACTTGCTCATATCCCTTTCTCCCGGTTCCGAAATAAGCACCAATTCCTCTTCAAAAGCCGCAACATGCTCTATATTCGGATCATCGACAGGACCATAGACGAATGCCCCATCTAATTCGTAATTCAATACCTTTTGTACAAGAGCATGCGTCCCCCCGGTCATAAGCGACAGATGCACATCAGGGTATTGAGCGTGATATCCCGTCAATAATGAGGTTAGATGCGTAACCGCAGTCGTCTCAATCGAGCCCAGTCGCAACGGTCCCGCAGGCTGAGCCGAATATTGAGTAGACTTCTCTGCCTCGTCGAGCAAGGTCAGTATGGATTCTGCATACTCCAGCAGATTCTCTCCTGCCGATGTTAGCGTCATTCCGCGGTTAGATCTGCGAAATAGCGGTACGTTCAATTGTGCCTCAAGCTGCTGAATCCGCGAGGTCACATTGGACTGTACATAGTTCAACACTTGTGCAGCCCTTGTGATACTGCCCTCGCGAGCAACCGCCCGAAAAATTTTCAAATCACTGCTTTCCATATATACATCACCTGCTTGGTATGATCATTTATGATACTGACGTTCGATTTTGTTCATTTTACCGGATGCTTGCCGCTCTGTACAATTCAAAGTACATGCAAATGCATCTAAAATCGACTACAGGAGGCTTTAAAATGAAAGCTGTAATACATACCGGCAAAAGCGGCCTTGAGGGCCTGATGTATAAGGACGTTACGGACAGACATCCGGGGCACGGCGAAGTGAAGGTCAGACTCAAAGCCGTGGGCTTGAACCATCGGGATCTGTTCCTCATGGCGGATCGAACCAACAACGATGCTCCACTCATTCTCGGATCGGATGGAGCAGGCGTGATCGAAGCTGTAGGCGCTGGCGTTCCAAACTCGCTGGTTGGCGCTGAAGTAATCATCAATCCTTGTATCGGATGGGAAAAGGCGCACCTCGTTCCCTTGGTTCCTGCCATTTTGGGTGGTCCTTCGGACGGAACATTGGCCGAATCGGTTATCATTCCCGTTCAAAATGCCGTCAGCAAGCCAGCTTACCTGTCTTGGGAAGAGGCAGGGGTACTGCCTCTGTCTGCCTTGACCGCCTACCGCGCTCTCTTCACTAGAGGCCAATTGCAGCAAGGGGATCATGTGCTCATTCCCGGTATTGGCGGCGGGGTAGCCACGTATGCCATGCTTATGGCCTTAGCGGCGGGTGCACAGGTCAGCGTCACATCACGTAGCGAAGTCAAAAAGCAAGCTGCCCTCGCCCATGGTGCTCATCATGCATTCGACAGTGATAGCGATTGGAAAGAAAGTATGAACGGAGACACCGTGGATCTGATCCTTGACAGCATCGGACCCGCTACGTTCGATAAATATCTGGATGTCATCAAACCGGATGGTCGAATCGTTACATTTGGCGCAAGCTCAGGAGATCACATAGAGATTCCGCTTCGCTCCATATTTTTCCCACAGATTAGCATCATCGGTACCTCTATGGGGAGCAGCGAGGAATTCGCAGATATGCTCCAATTCATGGAGCGTCATTCCCTTCATCCCATTATAGACGGCGTCTTCCCTCTACAAGATACGGCGCAAGCCTTTTACCGTATGCAGCAGGGAGCGCAGCTAGGCAATATAGGGATCAGCATGGAGTAATACGCACGTAACCCTATGCGTCTAGAAAAAAATCCACTACTATAAAAGGCCTCATTCCGAGGTCAATTTTATAGTAGTGGATTTATTCAGTCGATCAAACGATGCTGAACCCATTTGTTGCCGCGGAAGCGCCAGAGGAAAACGATCCCCCGCACCCCCCATTCAATATCCATGGCCAGCCAAACACCAACAATTCCCCAATTGAACACAATACCCAAAACATATCCCAGCACTACCCGACATAGCCACATGGACAGCATTGAGGTGAGGGACGTAAATTTAGAATCACCTGCTGCCCTAAGCGCAGAGGGTGTGATGAAGGCGATGGACCAGAGCGGAATCTGGGCCAACGTATTAATCAGCATGACCATAAAAATGTCATCTACAATTTCAGCAGGCGGATGAAACAGCCCTACCATCGGCTTAAACAAAGGCATTAGGATCAGCCCCATTACAATAAACGAAGCGGACGACAGCCAAATAAACGATTTGGTAAACTTGCGGGCATCGTGTACATTTCGCCGCCCCATGCATTGACCGACCACGGTCACAATTGTAAGAGCCAGAGCATTTGCAGGAATTTGGAACACATTAGCTAGGGATGAGCAAATGGCATTCGTCGCCAATGCATTGGTCCCCAGGTTCACAATGAAAATTTGGGTTAAAATTTTACCCCCATTGAAAAACATCTGTTCCGCCGCAAAAGGAAGACCAATAAACAGAATCTTTTTAAGCATAGCCAGATTAAAATAAAGCATATCCCTAAGCTGGACACGTAAGTCATCATCTACCCTGACCAAATAAATCAACGCGCAGGCAGCCCCTGCATATCTGGACACATTGACTGCAATCGTCATGCCCAGTACACCCATATCCAACAAGTTAATAAATACGACATTCAGCAGCACGTACGAAAGGTTCATGATAAGCGAAAGAGCCAGCGATGCCCTCGTCTTGCCGATCCCTCTCAGCGCTCCACATACCGCTTCAACAATCGCAATCCCTACAAAAGACATACAGCTTCCCAGCAGATACACCTTGCCGTTAGCCAATACATCAGGCGAGGCGGAGCCAAACAGCACACTTAAAATTGGATTGTACAACACGATCATAAACAGACTGATGCATAAGGCCAGCAAGGAAACGGAGGATATGGTACCGGAGGTTGCTTTAGAGACCATAAGGTCATTACCGCTCCCCTTATACTGCGCCACGACAACCGTTCCCCCGGTAGACACAGCCACAAACACATTAATTAGAAAAATATTTAATGAATCAATCATATTTACGGCACTGACCGCCGCCATTCCTGACGAGCTAATCATAGCCGTGTTCACCAAATTAAGACCTACGATAAAAGCCTGATCAATCAGAAGCGGGATAAACAGGGCGATAATCTGCCGATAATCAATGGACTCTCCTGAAAAATGTCTATTTAGAAAGCCATGCGTTCTCATCCTTACACTCAGTTGACTCATATTATCACATTCTTTTTATCAAATTGAAAAAAACCCTTCAGCAGAAGAGTCTTTCATGGCGAAAAAATGTATAAAGTTGCAAGGCTAGATGTCTCTGGCTCTTGATTCTGTACACTTTTCTCTACATAGAAGTATCACTCTAAAAGAAAATCCTGTCAATGGTTTTGCTCACATTTGAATAGAAAAAACCGAAAAAACCTGCTCAGCTTAATGAACAGGTTTTTAAGCAGTATGACCATGTTATGAAACGTTATTAACCTCTTGTTATAAGAATGATTATGATCTTCTCGCAATTAAATCTTGTTGAATAGAAGCTTCATTCTTCTCGAATTTCTTATAGAAAAACATAGGAATGATTCCGATCAAGAAGACGATAAACGGTAGCCAGATGAAGCTGAACTGAATGCCTGACAAAGCAGTCGGAGTTTGAACCTTTCCAGCAATATAGCCTGTGCTACCCATAACCCATGCTGGCAATAATCCGCCAATTCCGCTACCCGCTTTAATACAGAATGCGCTTCCAATAGAAGTCAGGAATCCACTTGCCCGAATACCATTTTTCCATTCCCCATAATCTACTGTATCGGACAACATTGCAAATGGCATCGAGCACGCAAAGCCTGATCCTAAGGCACCTATGATCCAACCGGCAATAATAAGGGTTAAGTTTGTGCTCCCCATTAAAATCACGACTTGACCTAGTGCAGCTAATATCAATCCGATAATCATGATCGTATTTTTATTTAATTTTCTAGCGAAAAACGGAATCAGAACCATCGAGATCAATTGCAAAGAGGTGAGTCCATTGATTAAAGGTACCAAGTCCTTACTATCCAAATTGTATTGCAGATAAAAAATAAGTGTAGCCGAACGAATATTCAAGCCGATCCAGTAACACAGGTTAGCAGCTACAACGAGCATCCAGGGCCAGTTTCGCTTGATAGCTGTAAAGCTTTTAGCAATCGGGACAGATTTCGTTTTCACTGCCGCATTTTCACGCAAATCGGCAAACGCTATGAAAAACATAATAATCGCCATGATTCCAAATAAAACGAGCGTTAAGGAAAAGCCTTTTTGATCATTTCCCTGTCCAAAGAAGGCTACGAGGGGTAATGTGAACGTCGTGGCGATGAAGAAGCCCACGTTTCCCCCGACCATACGGAAAGAGTTCAAGACCACACGTTCATTGGAATTGGTGCTCAGGTTAGGCAGAATAGACGTAATCGGCGTACTGATTCCCGTATACAGGATACCCGCTATGATATAAGTGATAGCCGCGTATGCAATTTTCCCCGATTCACTCCAATTGGGTGTCGTAAACGTAAGGACCATGAACACGGCAAACGGAACAGCTAGCCATAGAAAATAAGGTCTGCTCTGACCGTATTTGGACTTGGTCCGGTCAATCAGGATGCCCCAGATCGGGGCATCAATGGCATCAATAAAACGGGTGATAAATAGTAATGTTCCGGCAATCCCGATAGAAAGACCGAATACATCTGTATAAAAATATAACAGATAGCTGGAGATGACACAGTATAGTAGATTGCCAGCCGTATCCGTTAATGAATAGCTGATTTTACGATGAAAAGGAACGGTACTGGTTGCTTTTTCAGGTGGTTCCGTACTCACAATTCTCGTACTCATGATCTTTCCTCTCCCCATGCGAATGAATTATGATTCATAAACCCATACACGCATTTCCCCTTTGGCCCGATTACACCAGGCGTAGTAAGGAATAGCGGTAATTTGTTGAGGAACAAGTTCAGGGGGCTCCGAGCTGTATAATGCATTCGAACTTTTTACCCGATATCCCTCTATGGTCAGCTTTACAATGCCACCTAGCAGATTCTCGCTAAACTCTTCTGTAATAGGACTATCCTTTGGTAATCTTAACCCTGCCAGGTTCGCCCCATTATCGGCTTCTTCCAGACAGTACACGACTGGACCGCGTTGGAGAGCAATTTGCTGCTGGTTCATGGAGACAAGCGGGTTGCTCCGAATGCGCTCGACCGGCATAGCCAAATGCAAAGTGACCACATCACCGTCCTTCCAAGTACGCTGAATCTCGACATAGCCCTTTTCCAGATGGTCTATGGAGATAGCTTCCCCATTTACCTTGACCTCTGCCTGCTTGCACCACCCTGGAATTCGCAGTGCCCACTTAAATGCAGTTGGCTCTGTTACATGGATCGAAAGAGCAAGATCCGCATCCCACGGATAATGATGAGTTTGTGTAATTTCAACGTCTTGGCCAGATAAATTCATGTTCACCTTGCTGGCAATATACAGATGCGTATATAACGTATCATCAGTCTGGGTGTACATATTGTCCTCCACTGATGCAATCATTCGCGCCAAATTGGGTGGACAGCAGGCACAGAAGAACCATTTTTGCCGTTCTGTTTTTACATGCTCCTGATCCTTTCTCGATTTTTGAAAAGGATTGACTTCCAGCGGATTCACGTAGAAAAACCGTTTCCCATCCAGATCCATTCCGCTGATCGTTCCGTTGTATAACGCGCGCTCCAGAACATCGGCATATTTCCGGTCCGGCGCTAAGCGCAGCATGCGGTTAGCCCAGAAGGCCAGCCCTACAGAGGCGCAAGTTTCGCAGTACATGCTGTCATTGGGAAGATCATGATGGCAAGTGAACGCTTCCGCGTTCACCGTAGACCCGATTCCGGCGGTAATGTACATTTTGTGGTTCGTGACATCATCCCACAGCGTTTCACAGGCTTGTAACAGGGAAGCATCTCCCGTTTTTGCGGCCAGATCCGCCATCGCAATATACAAATACACTGCTCTTACCGCATGACCGACCGCCTCTTTTTGTTCCCGTACAGGTTGGTGTGCCTGCTGGTACTCAAAGCCTAGGCCAAAATTAATGTTGTTATCATCATTCCAGGTGGGCTCTGTTTGAATATGCTTTCTCTTTTCTTGCTCCTCCACAAAATAAATTGGATGCTGTCCCCGCTGTTGGATAAAATATTGCGCTAATTTAAGATATTGTTCCTTAGCCGTTACGTCGTATAATTTGATCAAGGCCAGCTCAATTTCTTCATGGCCCGGATAGCCTTTCCGTTTCCCTTCTTCTGTACCAAAAGTCTGCTGAATCAGGTCTACGTATTTCTCCATAATGTAAAGAAATTTCGTCTTACCTGTCGTTTCATAATAAGCAACAGCCGCTTCTATAAAGTGCCCGGCACAATACAGCTCATGATTATCTCTTAGGTTCGTCCAGCGATTATCGGGTTCCTTGAGCAGATAATACGTATTCAGATACCCATCCTCAGCCTGAGCTCTTCCCAACAGTTCAATAACATCATCGGCCCGCTTTTCAAGCGCAGAATTTGGATGATCCCTTAAGCTAAAAGCGACCGTCTCCAGCCATTTGGCAAGATCACTGTCTTGGAAAACGGTTCCATAATACTCCCCACTGGATTCACCGGCTGCAATTCTAAAGTTCTCAATCGCATGACTGGGTTCTGTATCTGGTAATTCATCATTTAGTGCTTTCCACTGATAGGGAATGACCTCTTCCGCCACAACCTGCTTATACTTTTTCCAAAATGAATCATCGACGATGACATGCTTCACTGGCTTTGCCGTTTTCATTGAATAAACATCCCTTCCTGGAAATAGAACGCTTTCATTTTTGAAAAAATAAGGATAAAGTAATGATAATATCGAACAGGCTAACCTGAGCGCCCCTTGCTACAGTCCTTATTTTATCAACCTGAATTTATAAAAAAAATCGCGATCTTTAACTAAAACTTATACGATTTCACACACAAAGGAGCTGACTTCTATGAGCAAAACAGACTTTCTATCTTTCCTTGTCCCTCCATTGCCCTATTTCATAGAGGGAAATTTTACTACATATCAAAAAGGGGACTGGCATCCGAATCGCTATAACTTGGGTTATTTTGACGTAATTATCATTAAAGAAGGACTACTGCACATCGGTGAGGAAGATGAATCGTGGAAGATAACTGAAAATCATGCTCTCATTCTTGAGCCGGACAAGCACCATTTCCCCATAGAGGCATGTACAGAACAAACCTCCTTTTACTGGTTTCATTTTCAAACCAACAGTATGTGGTGTGCCCAATCCTCGCCGAATTTTATTATCCCTAGCACCCCCATTCCTGAACTGCATTTTCACTCAGAACATACCACCATCCATCTACCCAAATATCAGAAATTAATTAATCCCCATGAGCTGTTCTCCAAATTGGACTATTTACTAGCCTCTACTCTAAAAACCCGAAAGCTGGCTCTATGGGAGACTCAACAAACATTTGTGAATATTTTTCAGAGTTTGGAATATGATGAGAATTATAAAAGCAGTTCCTCCAAGTTAGCTGAACAGATCGAAATTTTCTTAAAACAAAACTACAGAAATGCGATTACTAATAAAGACCTGGAGGCGCATTTTCACGTACATCAAAATTATCTTGCTAGATGCATGAAGGCCACCTTTCAGCGTACACCACTTGAGTATTTAATGGACTACCGTCTGGATCAGGGACGCAGTCTTTTGCTGCAAACCGACTGGTCCATCCAACAAATTACGGAGGAAACAGGATTCTCCCAAGCCAGCTATTTTTCAAAGTGCTTCAAGGAAAGATTCGGAATGTCGCCGAAAAACTACAGACAGCAATACTGGAAACCAGCCACCAATTGAATGTTTACGTCTCTTTTACATTTCTTTTACATTTCGATTGTATTCTTTTGATATTGTCGCTTTATACTGAGTCGGTTATATCATTTTCACATCAGAAAAGGGGCATACATATGAAGTCAACTAAACTAGCATTATTAACCATGTTAACAGGGATTCTGGTATCACCAGACCTGATCCATGCGGCAGACACTCAACCATCTGGGTATGCACCACTACGAACACAAGCAGATAAATTGGGGGCAACTATTACATGGGATAGTGATGACCATTCAGTGTTGGTCAAGCTGAAAAATGGCATTGTGGGAACTTTTACAGTCGGTGAGAAGCAATATCGTCTAGCCGGCCAAACCGGAAAAGCAGACCGTGAAATTAAAATAATCAATGGAAATGTATATCTTCCTACAAAAGTGATTACTGCGCTTGAAGCAGAAAATAGCAAATATGCAGATCCTAAAGACGCAGTTCCCACCTATAAAGTGACCCCATCTGTCGAAACAGAAGCCGTGGAGGATGGAGAAGATGCAGCTGATGACCCTGCGATCTGGCTCAATCCGGTTGATCCGGATAAAAGCAGAATTTTAGCTACCAATAAAGGAGGCGGAATTTTAGTCTATGATCTAGATGGCAAGCAACTGCAGAACATCAAAGTCGGAAAAATGAACAACGTGGATCTTCGTTATGGTTTCACATTGGGCGGTAAAAAAATTGATATCGCCGGCGCAACCAATCGTACCAATAACACGATCGATATCTTTGCCATTGACGGTGAATCAGGAACATTAACCAACGTGGTTGATAAACCTATTAAAGCAACCATGAAAGAAGTATATGGATTCAGTTTGTACCATAGCCTCAAGACAGATAAGTTTTACGCGCTCGTTTTGGGCAAAGAGGGCGAATTCGAGCAATATGAGTTGACTGACAACGGAAACGGCAAAATTGCCGGCAAGCTTGTCCGCCAGTTTAAGCTGGCTACGCAATCCGAGGGCATGGTCGCCGATGATGAATATGGTACGCTGTACATTGCTGAAGAGGATTACGCCATTTGGAAATATAGCGCCGAGCCAGACGGTTCATCCAAGCCGCTGCAACGTGTTGATATTGCAGATGGACGCAGACTTCACGATGACATAGAGGGACTCACATTATATTATGGCAAGGACGGCAAGGGGTACCTGATGGCCTCCAGTCAAGGCAACAGCAGCTATGCGATCTATGAACGACAAGGCGACAATGCCTATATTAGCAACTTCACGATCGGCGACAGCCCTACCGTAGATGGTACGTCTGTCACAGACGGTATTGATGTTCTTGGCTATGGATTAGGCAAGAATTTCCCTCATGGTATCTTCGTTGCACAAGATGACGAAAATCTCCAAAACGGCAAGAAGTTAAATCAGAACTTTAAAATGGTACCTTGGGAACGAATTGCTACAGGTGCTCCTACCCCGCTAACGATAGACGATGGCACCAATCCACGTGAATTGGTAAACAGAAGCACGAAGTAATGCCCATCAGGGAAATCGATACAACAACATTCTGACTCGATTCATAGAAAAAACCCGCTCAATGAGCGGGTTTTAACTTTTCATATGAATATGTCCAGTGTGTGAAAAACACAAAACTCTTCGCCTGACTTCTTAGTGGTACTACGCCTTTAGATCCAGTACCAGTACATTTACCGAATTAGCCGGTAATTGTAAGAGGACAGAATCTGTATGAAGTGTGACCTGATGTTCGGTAGGCACTACCTTTTCATCATTTTTCTTATTCACGTTAGGTACATGAACAAGCGAGGAATCGCCGGTTAGTGTAATCAGCTTGGCGCTGGACTCAACATTCAAATCTTGTAGATTCAGCTGCGTTGCCTTATCTACGTTGTCGGCATTTACAAGCTTCACATATACATGTTCAGCATCTCGGGTCACCGAATGAAACACGTCTCTGTTGTAAGCCTCCAGCTTGTAATCCAGCACTTTGCTGGTTGTCTTGCCGTCCGTGTAGGAGCAAATCAGATTGTTGCCCGTTTCTCCCCCATAGTTCACCGTGATGGTGTAGTCGGTATTATCGGCCAGTTCTTCATAGCTGGCTGCTCTCAAGTTGCCCGCAGCTGTACTGGAAGAGTAGTCACCCATGGTATAGCCTTCTATACCTTGCTTGTAAACCTTCACGCCGGTAGCATTGCCGCCATAGCCAATCGCGTATTCGATGACATTCTTTTTCTCAGTGGTAATATCCGTGAGACCTGCGCCCACATAAAAACCGTCCGTGCCGGAAATGCGGGAAGCAACGACCTCTACCTTGTAGTTGTTCCAGCTTTCGTTCAAGATGTACAGGCCGTTCAGACCGCTATCTTGGGCTTTGAGGACAAGCCCCTTACCTTCCTCCACCGTAGATCCCACGGAGCCAGGAATAACTTGCCAGGCTGAATTCAATTCCTTGGTAAAATCTTGATCCAGCAGCACACTGCCGTCCTTATTCGAAGTAACAGTCACACGCTTAACCACAACCTCGGCGTTACCTGTCGCGATCTCAATTCCACCCTGAGGAATGAGGTCGATTGGCTGGCCGTTTTTGTAAGTAGAGAACGAAGTGGCCAATACTTTATTACCCAAATATTGGGCATACATTTGCTGCACATAATAGTTTGGTGTAAACCATACAGTTTCGTCATCGAACCAGATACAATCCGGTGTCCATCTGTACGTTCCGTCCGTCAGGACTTTGTTAAACAGCGGCGCATAGGCAGCCAACCGGACGACATCAGCATTATTTTCGAAGCCCGTCATCACTGCTGCTTCTGCGACTGCGCCTGCCAATGTATTTTTATCTGTTGAGGCATACTCCCCAACAAACACCTTCGACGTTTCTTTCCAGTTGACACTGCCATCAGCGTTATAAGCTCTATAGTAATAATTATAGCGGTCCACATTATTCAACAGATACTCATTAGAACGGTAATAGTGCTCATCGGCAATGGTGTCCATATAGTCTTTTTGCTTCTCATACCAGGTTACAGTTTCTTCCGTCACCTGGTTACCGTCCGCAAAAGCAACCTTGGCAGAGCCCTCCATATTACCGCTCAGGAACTTCCAGCCCTGTTGATAGGCATCGTCGTCTGCTTGAGCGCCAACCGTGGAGATAATGTGCAGCTCATATCCTGGGTAGTTTTTCTCCATGTACTCATCAATCGATGTCTTGAACACTTCAAAGTTGGCGAAGAACTCTGTGCCCCAGTTTTCGTTCCCCACGCCCAGATAACGCAGATCGAACGGTGCTTCATGGCCCATTTTTTTACGCATGGCGGCCCATTCATTGTGTTCAAAATCAACGCTGATCGCAAAGTCGATCAGATCCGTAAAATTCTTGATATAGTATTCTCTTAATGCGCCGCCAGCCGGATGAGCATAATCCGAGCGGGCTTGGCAGAGCACACCGCAGGCCATAACTGGAAGCGGAGCTGCATTGAGGTCTTCTGCCAACTGGAAGTATTCCATATAACCAAGACCCATGGTCATCATATAGCCCCATACATTAAAGTTTTCCTTGCGCAGCTCGATATCCCCAATGGATTCCTTCCAGTCATATACGTTTTCCCATATAAATGATCCTTCGGAAATACATCCCCCTGGAAAACGCAAAAACTTCGGATGCATGCCGACCAGTGCGTTCACCAGATCTTTTCTCAATCGGTAGTTCGGATTACCCTGATAGTTGGCGTGTGCCGATGGGGATTGCTCTTCCTCTCCCGCCCCCCATACATCTTGTGGGAATAAGGAGACCATATCAATGGAAATGTCGCCTTCAAATGTAAGCGCCAGCTGTCCCAGAACCGTAGCTGTACCTGTCAGCACCAGCTTGGAATCGACGCCGTACTTTTTCCACGTGTTGCCACCTTCCACCTGTACGGTTACCGAATCACTGATGGCCTTCTCCTTCGAGTCTTGCAGTTGCAGTGTGATTGTACCCGCAGAATCGGCCTTCGCCCAGATGGTGAACTCATACTTGGCACCTTCTTGGATGGACATGGCACAATTCTGGTTAGAATCGGAAAAGCCTTTGTTTCGAATCGTTGCCCCATCCGCTACTGTTACGTAATAAGAGTTCACATCCTTGTCTTTTGCGCCCAAAAACTCATTTAATCCACCGCTATGTTGTGGAGCCATCTTGTCCGTATCACCAGACCAGGCGAACAATGGATTGCGGTTCCGTCCTGTAGAGCAGCCGCATTCACCAGAAGCATGGGAATACGTATCAAACTCAAAGGATTCGAAGGAGCGATTTTGTACAAGTTCTGCATATATCCCGCCATCTGCCGCGTTATTGATATCTTCGTAGAACAAGCCGTACATCACTTCGCTGACATCCACAACTTCTTTATTCCCATGAATGGTCAGCGTGTATGGAGGCAACTGTTCTGGAAGAACGGATACTTCAAAGCTTTCTTCTATCCTGCTTGAACCTCTGGTCAAGAGAGCCGTAACGGTGACTCCCTGTGCGGAAGTAATCGCCTGAACCTGACCTTGGTCAGAGAGTATGCTAGGCTGGCTGGATTTCCAGGTCACTTCTACTCTTCCACCCATCAGAACCGTTGGCAGAGCTATGTCTTTGGTTATAATTGTCGTCGGAAATGATAAATACTTATCGCGGGCAAGCTTCACGATCTCTTCATCTGTCAATGAATCGCACATGACCTCAATAATTTCATCCGCCGTCAAACCTGCTTTATAAATTCGAAAGTCCGAAACCGAGCCAGCAAAGTCTACATCGGCTGCATGTTGGGAACGACCGATAAAATTGTTACTATAGTTGGTCGTATCTGCAAATGTTTCGAACCATTTGCGCAGCTTAGCATAGTTACCACTGGAGGTTTGGCTAATGGAACCGTCTGCTGCCACTTCACCATTAACATATACCACCGGTCCCGCACTGCTTAATGTACCGCCTTTTGTGCCGATGACAGACAGGGCGATGTGCATCCACTCATCCCTGACAAAGCCTCTTCCTGGGTCTACGGACAAATCTACCTCAGTGAAAAGAGTTCCGCGCAGATTCCGTGTCATAAACATATAAGGCCCAGTATGCGCTTTACCAAAGTCAAAAACACGTTCCCACATATCCGTGAATCTGCCGAAGTTTACCCAAGCCGTCACTGTAACACCGGTGTTATCGCTTACATCTTTAAACAGATCAGAAGGGAGCTGAATATAAGATGTTCCGTTGGGTCCTCCCTCAAGTGCCAAAGCCGCTCTTCCTGTAGCATGGGAGATCGTAGGTACTGCTGTGCCTGAAGCAATCCCGTCATTACCTTGTCCGGAGCTATCCTTGCCGACATTCTCTGCATCATCAAACTTGTACCGCGCAATGATTTGATCTTGGAATTTGGTCATCTTTGTGGCTCCTATACCTATAGTTTATTAATGTAATACCTAATTAGTTAATATAAATGCGTACTATATAGCTATAGTACCTTATCCTGTGTACTTTTTTCAATCCAATAAATCAGATTTATAAAGAAAATGCTTGAACAAACTACAATAAAAAAGCAGTTATCACAGAGAATACTCTGCAACAACTGCTGTTTGGTTTACAAAGCTACCCGTTCAATTTCTGTCCACAATTCGGACAAAAGTTAGCTCCCTCGTTTTTTGTACCACAATTCGGACAAAAATTTGGCCTTTTACCGTCGCCAGAAGGAGTGGGGGCATCGGGTGCAGGCTGAGTCTCAGCCTGAGGCTGCTGACTTGGATTCAAATTTTTCATCATTTCATTGGCTATATTCATGCCCATCATCATACTCGCCATATCCGACGCAGCACCGCCGCCTTTTACATTCCCCGATGCCATACCGTCGGTCATCGTCACTTGTTGGTACTTTTGCAGATTACCGATCATTTCATGAGAAGCCGTCTTCGTAATCATATCTTGGATTTCTTGAGGATAATTGAAGCTCATCACATGAAAGCCTGTAATCGTCATACCGTTGTCCATCACTTGCATATCCAGGTCTTCTTGAATGCCCTTCGAAATATCAGAAGCATTTGCCTGTAGATTAAACATATCCTTGCCTTCTCTGCTGATCCACTTCATCAATAACTGATCCAACACCGAAGTAATGCGTATTTTAACGTCCTCTACAAGATAACTGTCCTTTACCCCGGCAATCTTATCAATAAGCGTAACATAATCGTTTACTTTAAAATTAAACGTACCGTTGGCCCGAATCGGCATCCCGCCTGGCAATTGGGGAGTCGGGATCAAAACCGGATTTTGTGTTCCCCATTTGACCGTAAACTCCTTCGTATTAACGAACAAGACCTCCACCCGCATGCCGCTATTAAAACCGAACTTGAACCCTTTTAATGTCGATAGAAATGGAATAATATCCGAGTCCATGTTATATGACCCTTCATTCTCAAAGATACCCTCGATCTTGCCATTATTGACAAAAATCGCATCCTGACCGGAGCGGATGATTAATTTACTGCCTTTTTTAATTTCACGATTGCTCCACTTCCAAAAGATCATGTCATCCCTAAATTCTTCCCATTCTACTATATTTGCAAATTGATTTCTGAAGAATCCCATGTGCTGTATCCATCCCTTCCGTTAAAATGATCCTCTGCTGCCGCTATGCGAATGACCGCCGCTGGTGGTTCCGCCCCCTCCGCCTGATGAGCTGCTGCTACTGCTCTTTTCAATCTTCCGCTTCGTTGTCGTGGTGTGAGTGTACAGATCTTGATGTGCAAGAACCCCTGAGGTGCTTGCATCCTCGTAGGTCTGCCGATTTACCGTAACCCGACCGCCGGAACTCGAAACCATCTTACCTACAATAATAGACGCCAATCCCAGCGCAATCGCCAAGTGAAGCCAGCCTTTGAAAAATATACTGTCCGGATTCACCCCTGGGCGGATAGCCAAATATTTGTGCGCGCCGAGAATATACTTTTGAAATGCAAGTCCATAGTTGCCATTCGTCAGATCCGGGGTAATTTCATGGCGGATTTTAGTAAGCCTGTCGTCATCCAGATACCGTTCTGCCTTATAAAATCCGGCCAAGTACACCTCTCTATTCCTCATATCCATCGTTAAAATGACTGCATTTCCATGAGCCCTGTCATAACCCGGACCATGATCATCATAAAAATCCTGTGTCATTTTCATAACATCCATATTGTCAGGATTGTTGGTCGTATAAATAATAATGTCTGTCTCTCTTTCAGCTCCGTATTGATTAGCCATAGAGTTCAACACATCATACTCTTCCTGATTAAGTAGACTCGCCTCGTCAAAAATCAATGGCTTCATCTCTGTCGTTGCTACTTCGCCCTTCATTTCCATAGGAACCGCTAGAAAAACAGCAAAGAACAACAAAACAGCCACAATGGCTCTATATTTTTTCAATAGAATCCTCCCCCCATTATTAGCCAAGTTATGAACCTTAATGAAAAGAGAGTTATGCCGAAAATGCCTGCAAACCAAGCTGTCACTTTGAACTTGCTAATCGGAGGCTTACCAACTACTTTGCCCGTCTGACCGTTCATCGCAAACGTATGCTCCAATTGATTGTAGTCATAGTGGATGACCCATACTGGGAGCAGGACATAATCCGCTTGTTTTAATGTAGTATCAATTTGCTTTTCCGTGTAACTCACAGACGTATACTCTGACACCGTGGACTGAATATAAGCATCAATATATTCCTTCACTTTGTCTTTCACGCGCGGGAAAAGCTCCTCTTCGTTATAACTATACTTTTCCGCAATATATCCTGCTAGATATGGCGTTTTAAAAGGTTTGAGCTGATCATAAGGAAAAGGCTCCAATTTATCCATCAGCTCGTCATTCATTTTCTCCGCAGCATCAATCGGAACCTTCACGTAATTCAAACGGATTTTCCGATATACATCAAAATGCTTCGTTTCTGTATATTCGTAATCTCCGCTCGTATAGGTTCTCACTTGGTTACCTTCACCTTGAACCTCAATTTGATTATGTAATTCATATAACCAGAAGGGGACATACATACCGGTTATTCCCTTGATTCGGTCGGCTATCATAAATCGGTTCGGTGTCAGACGGCCATTCTTGCACCATTTTTTGAACGCAGCTATGGCTTCTTCCTTGCTGATCGAAAAAGGAATAACCTGCGCCGGAGCCAGCTTCCCGGTCAGTCGATCACCCAGTACCACGGCAGAACCACAAAAGCTGCACACCGTTGCACTCGTCTCCACTTCGGTCATAATTACTGCTCCACAGTTATTACAATGATACTCATGGGCCTCATCTTCTGAAAAAACACGATTGGTCAGAGGATCAGGAATCGTATCGATGTTGTCCTCTCTTCCGCAGCTATGGCAAGATAACATTCCTGTCTCACTGTCAAAGACCATACCGCTGCCGCAGTTGGGGCATTTGTATTCGATAACCGGCATCTGCTCACCTCTTCATGTAGAAACTATTATGATTCTTTGGAATTGATTTTCTGCTTGATTGCAGCCAGCTCATCTTCTGCATTGGTACTCTTCTCATATTGCGTGAATAACGCATCCAGGTCGTCCTTCGTCTCTCCCCGGAGCTCAGCTATCGCCATCGCTTCATCATATGCCTTGTTTGCCTTCTCTTCCAAGGCCTCAAAGCCAGAATCATGGTCGCCCATAGCATTCAAGGTTTGCTGTACTTTGGCGATCGCCAGCTTCCCTTTAAGTTCGGCACGCCGCACTTCCAGACGCCCTATATCGGACACCAATTTCTCCTGCATTTGTTTCATATGTACGGCGTTTGCCGAAGCTAAGTCATAAGAGGTCTGTAACGATTCCAGTTTCTCTGCCTGCAAGATTTTACGTTCCAGAAACTTTCGAGCCTCATCTTCATTGCCAGCTTCCACAGACTTACTTGCATAATGCTGGAGCTTTTTGATCTCAGCTCTACATTCATCCAGTGCTCTTTTCGCTCTTTTCTCATCAGCTAGTACCGAGGCTGTTTCCGCTTTCACCTTGCCCAGATCACTGTTCAAGTTCCGCATATAATCATCAATGGTCTTCTCCGGATCGCTCGCCTTATCCAATAAGGCGCTGATATTCACCTTCATAATATCCTTAAACCTTGACAAAATACCCATAATGACCTCCTTCGAAAAGACTGCATTCCCCCATATCATACATCAAATCCGGTTAAAAATGTTCATCATTCATCATAGCTATACTCAGGCCTATCGCATCCTTTCCGCTATTACTAAAAAGCAAAGGGTTCAAAAACCCTCTACAGATTTTTGAACCCTTCGAATTCATTGTTGTAGATTACAGTTCTTCATAGGAATTGGGGTCCTGGTCCCATAGCCGTCCATCTTCCCTGCTAAGCGCTGAAATCACGTTCATTTCCTCTGGTGACAACTCAAAATCAAAAATGTCCAGATTTTCCGTCTGATGTTTTACAGAAGAAGCCTTAGGAATTGGGATCGCTCCCAGTTGAATATGCCAACGTAAAATCACTTGTGTCGCGGTTTTGCCATGAGCAGCAGCAATATTCCCAATCTCTTCGTTTTCCATCATGCTGTGACCGCGACCCAAAGGGCTCCACGATTCCGTCACAATGCCCTGTTCAGCATCTTTTGTACGCTGATGCTCCTGGTTAAACAATGGATGCAATTCAACCTGATTGATGCTCGGTGCGATACCTGTTTCCCGAATCAAACGTTCATTATGCTCAGGCAGAAAATTGCAGACCCCGATGGAACGAATATAGCCCCGCTTCTTCGCCTCAATCAACGCCTGCCAGGCTTCAACATAACGATCAATTTGGGGATTCGGCCAATGGATCAAATACAGATCATAATAGTCCAAACCGCCTCTATATAATGACTCTTCAATCGTGACAATAGCTTCCTGATACGCATGTCGACGACCTGGAAGTTTGGAGCAAATCAATAATTCTTCTCTCGGTATAG
Source organism: Paenibacillus sp. JJ1683 (assembly GCF_053006485.1). Lineage (NCBI taxonomy): Bacteria > Bacillati > Bacillota > Bacilli > Caryophanales > Paenibacillaceae > Paenibacillus > Paenibacillus sp. JJ1683. Next base: position 271,779 of record NZ_CM129820.1, on the reverse strand, counting down.
AACTCTGCTGGACAGCTTTCCCGACAGCGCCTTCATTTTCATAGTTAAAAGCTGTGTCAATTAGACGGTAACCGGCATCAATCGCGGCGGCTATCACTTTTACTCCATCTGCACCCTTCAATCCAGCAGTTCCAAATCCAATAACAGGCACCTTAGTGCCATCATTCAATACCTTCTCCGGAATTTGATGGTTCATATTAACAGCCTCCTCTCCTATTCCCTTATACCATAACACCTCTTCAATATTCAGACAAAATGCAGCGAACCACTCAGTTCCCATATACTTATTACCCACTTGCTCGTGACTTCCCTATTAAATTCTCAGTGTGCTACATCAAAAAGTGCCTGATCCCCGTTGAAATCATACTTGAAGTCAAGGGGTCAGGCACTTCTATACTACTACCAAATCATATATTTCACTTCATGCTTGACTGCTTGGCTGTCCAACATAAAGCTGAAAAGTACATGTACTGTACTTTTTATTTTAGACCTTCCCATACCCAGTTCTCTACCTCTGGCAAGTCAATGCCTTCTTCACGAATGAATTGATGATGTTTCTTAACCATTGCATCCATTTCATCCGCAATATTCGCGTACTTTCCAGCGTCAGGTAAGTTTAGAACAGCTTCTTTCACCAAGTCAAAACGATCCATTTGATTCAATACACGCATATCAAATGGTGTTGTAATATCGCCATTTTCACGGTAACCATGTACATGCAGGTTATGGTTGTGACGATCAAAGAACAGGTCTTTGATCAGACCCTCGTAACCATGGAAAGCGAATACGACTGGCTTGTCTTTTGTGAAAAATTGATCAAACTCAGCGTCAGATAATCCACGAGGATCTAACTTTTGGCTTCTCAACTTCAGTAAGTCTACTACGTTGATGTAGCGAATCTTCAAGTCAAGCAGTTTTTTATGCAAGATCGAGATTGCAGCTAAGCTTTCAATCGTTGGCTCTGTACCAGCAGAAGCGATGACAATATCAGGCTCTCCACCTTGATCTGTACTTGCCCAGTCAATAATCTTCAATCCTTTGTCTACCAATTCTTTCGCTTCATCAGCAGAGAACCATTGTGGACGTGGGTGTTTGGACGAAACAACCAGATTGATCTTTTGACGGTCATTTAAAATGGTGTCAAAAACAGCTAGCAGAGAGTTGGCGTCAGCTGGCAGATACTCACGAATAAATTCTGGTTTCTTATCAGCCAAATGACCTAACAAACCTGGATCTTGGTGTGTATACCCGTTATGATCCTGTTGGAAGACCGTTGAAGTTGCTACAACATTCAATGATGGGATATCTGCACGCCATCCTTGATCCGTTGCTTTACGCAGCCATTTGAAGTGTTGAGTGATCATCGAGTCAACCACACGCAGGAAGGCTTCGTAACTTGCAAAGAAACCATGACGACCCGTTAACACATAACCTTCCAGCAATCCTTCAGCTTGGTGCTCGGATAATTGGGAATCAATGACACGACCATACGAAGACAAGAATTCATCATTAGGCTCAATAATTTGATCCATCCATTGGCGTTTGGTTACTTCAAAAACAGGTGCCAAGCGATTAGACATCGTTTCATCAGGACCGAAGATTCTGAAATTACGATTCTCTTCATTTAAAACAACCACATCTTTAACGTATTTACCTAACACAGACATATCTTGCGCAATCACTTTACCAGGCGTGGAGTTATCCAACGCATAGTTACGGAAATCAGGCAATTTCAAGTTTTTAATAAGGTTACCTGCATTCGCAACAGGATTCATTCCCATTCGTTTATCGCCAGTAGGCAAAATTTTAGCAATCTCTGCTTTTAACCGACCGTTTTCGTCAAACAATTCCTCTGGTCTATAGCTATTCAGCCATTCTAATAAAGCAGGCGCGTGCTGCATATTTTTTTGATCGACCGGAATTGGAACCTGATGGGCACGGAACGAATTTGTATTCGGCACGCCGTCCCATTCCTTTGGACCTGTCCAGCCTTTAGGGGAACGGAAGATAAGCACTGGCCACGCCGGACGAGTAAGGTCATTATTTTCACGCGCATTCTTTTGAATAGCTTCAATTTTTTCGATGGCAGTATCCAATACTTTCGCCATTTCTGGATGCATGTGGTTAGGATCTTCACCTTCAACAAAGAATGGTTCCCAACCCAAACCTTTAAAGAACGAGGTTAACTCTTCTTTTGATTGGCGAGACATAATCGTTGGGTTACTAATTTTGAAGCCATTTAAATGTAAGATCGGCAGCACTGCGCCATCCGTGATTGGATTGATAAATCGGTTAGAGAACCACGAAGCGGCCAATGGACCCGTTTCAGCTTCACCATCCCCAATAACAACAGCCGAGATCAGATTCGGATTATCTAAAATAGCACCTACACCATGAGAAAGGGAATAGCCCAGCTCCCCGCCTTCATGGATAGATCCAGGGGTTTCAGGCGCAGCATGTGAAGCAATACCGCCAGGGAATGAAAATTGTTTGAACAGTTTCTTCATACCTGGGATATCCTGCGTGATTTGCGGATAAATTTCGGTGTAGCTTCCATCAAGATATGAATTTGAAACCATCACTTGGCCGCCGTGACCAGGGCCTTCAATGTAAAGCATGTTCAAATCATATTTATTAATAACACGATTAAGATGAGCATAAATAAAGTTTTGGCCTGGAATCGTGCCCCAGTGTCCAATAGGCTTGACCTTTACATCCGAATCTTTCAAAGGTTCTCTCAACAAAGGATTGTCTTTTAAATAAAGCTGACCTACTGAAATGTAGTTCGTTGCACGCCAGTATGCATCAAGTTTTTCCAAATATGTTTTAGACGAGTAATCTTCTAACACGGGTGATAAAGCCATGGTGTCCACTCCCTAGTAATTTTTGTTTGTAATTTATTTCCGGAAATTTCATCTACATGTACATCATAACGCTACACTGAATTAATTCAACCTTTTTCATAAGTGATACGGTCCAATTTTGTGAAATTTTGAACATACTATGAAATATAAATTAAAAAGACAGTAAAAAAGCTCTTACATTAAAATATATAGAAGGATAAACCAATAAAATTTGTGATAAATGAAGAGTTTGCAGACTCTAATCCTTTTGCGAAACTATAAAAAAAAGACCGGAGAATTCTCCAGTCTTTTCATTAGTGTACCGATACAAAGGTATTAAATTTCAAATATTTGTAGTGAAATCGCATATGCGAAAATTCAAATGGGGTACCGTTATCCAAAAAGAAAACACCCTCCATAATGCCTACGGGTTCATTTTCTTTCAATTGCAGTAGCTTTTGATCATTCTCTTCAGACGGTTCTGCAAAAATAGATAAAAAGGATTTGGTGACGGCCAGGTTCCGCGAGTCCTCCAAATAATTAAAAATGGAACCCTCAATAATGGTCTGATTTAAATCCTGGACAATTTTAATGGGGATATAGCCCGTTTCGATCATAAATGGATCATCATCAAACAGACGTAACCGAACGATTTTATAAACAAAATCATGAGTGTCCAAGAACAAATCGCGCTGTAGTTCTTCTGTCGGTGGAATGACCTCAAAACTCAATACTTTGATTTTTGGCTTTTTGCCATGCATTTGAAAATTATCAGTAACTCCTAGATTAGAGCCCTCGTAGTTAAAGATAGATTCATTTCTTATGTATAAGGGATTAATAAATGTCCCGGAACCTTGTTTTTTGAAAATAATTCCGACACTCTCCATTTTAGTCAGAGCACGTTTAATGGAACTACGACTAACCTGGTAAGTCTCACTAAGACTACGTTCATCTGGCAATCTCATATCTGCAAACTTTCCAGCGAAAATTTTCATTTTAAGATCGTCAATAATTTGCTTATAGACAAATTGTGTCATATAGTACTCCTCTTTCAGGTCTTCTATAACTCCATATAGTTTACCATAAACATGCCCATTTCATCTCATGTTTGTTTGTGTCCCTTCTACTTTACATCCTTATGCATAATGCTACCATGACATATACATCACACCACTGAAACATATCTGCAAATCAGCAAAAAATACAGCACTTCCACATTAACATCCGCATAGGACCAAGCCTGTTTCGAACTTTGTGGGTTGTTTGACTAGACCAGGCTAAAATCCTTGAATACATTGTTATTATTTATCTCGTTCAAAGGTTCTCTAATTAGAATGGTGGGGGGGAGATCACATTGGCTATCCGCTACAGCGTCATCATTCCAACCTATAATCGCGCCCAGCAGCTGTTGCTCACACTCGCTTCATTTGAATCACAAACCTACCCGAAGCAACTATTCGAAGTCATTGTAGCTGATGATGGTTCTACAGACGGAACGAAAGAAATGGTCGAAGGCTTCAAAGCATCCTATCCTCTTATCTATGTGTCACACCCTGAACAACGCGGTCGATCTGCCGTTCGAAATTTGGGACTGCGCCGAGCAAAAGGGCTATACATCATTTTCTGTGACGCTGACTTTTTGGTGCTACCTCATTTCATTAAAACCGTGAGCCGTTATCACCGCAAGTATCCCAAATCTGTGCTTTCAGGCATTCCGCACTCGTGGGACGATGCATTTACCCACTATCACCCTGATTTTTCTGTGGAAGAAAAAGAACATTGTCGGAGCATACTTACACAATCCGGCTTATGGAATCCTGACTTTGAAACAGCGAATGAAATTACCCCGGTCATAACGCCAGAAGATATCCTTCATCAAACGGGCGCACTGTCTAAAGTCGTTAGTCCCACAAGGGTTCCTCCCAATACGCAGAAACAATTTGCCTCAACGGACGTAGCTCCCTGGATGATGCTAGTAACTCGTTGTGTGGCCATCAGACGCAACCACTTAATTCGTATTGGAGGTTTCAATGAACGGTTTGTGCTGTACGGACTCGAAGACTGGGATCTTGGCTATAGACTGCATCGCTTAAAAATCCCTTTTTATTGCATCAAAGAGGTGGTCGGGTATCATCAGGAGCATCCAACCCATCTTAGAGGTAACGTTTTAAATACGGAAAATTTAAGAATCATGTATGAAACTTACGGGTTCAATGACTCCTCGTTAAATTTATTTGCTCTGATTCCTCCATCCGAGGATTTTGAGACCTACAAAAATACGCTACGAGTATTGCGCAGGGGGCTCCGTTCCAGGTTAACACGTCCATCAGCTATGTTGTTGAGAAGGACACTACGCATTGCTGCCAAGCAGTTTTATTATCACAACAACACCCCAGCATACCAACAATCATTACGAGCGATACAAAGGAAAGCTGAGAACCGGAAAAGCCGAGTCGCTCATGTGTTACGAGAAATGTTAGTAAAGTCTGAAAAGCTGGTGTAATAACAAGAGGGTGGAAGGTCATGAGATATATACCTGGAAGCAGGTTCTGTCTTGGATAGATAATGTCGTATATTAGATTAGTCAAATCATAAATATAGGTTAATTGCGGAAGATTTCATTTTCAGGAGGTAATTCATCGAATGAAAAATCCACAATCGAATGAGATTGTGGATATATGTGACTTTATCTGGATGCAAAACAGCAGCTATTTCGTTTACTTTTGTTTATCTGTTAATGTTCTCACTTCAATAGTATGCAGGTTTGCCTCGATCTGAGCCCGCTGCGGTTCATACCACTCTGGTAGCATTAATTTCTGCCCCAAAGATTCCGCAGGTTCATCGTTAGCAAATCCCGGTGGATCTGTAGCAATTTCAAATAGTATGCCGCCCGCTTCTCTGAAATATATTGCATTAAAATATTGGCGGTCGATGATTGGGGTCGGCTGATAGCCATAATGCTGGACTGTGCTTCTCCACTCTTCATGTTGCTCGAAATCTTTTGCGCGCCATGCAATGTGATGTACCGTGCCTGCTCCACCAAAGCCTAAGCCCATTTTCGCAAGCGGAACATCCACGATATTACCGATTTCTCCTGCAGATTGATAACGAGCATATTCGGCGTCTTCGTCGATTTTCGTAAATCCGAGTATGCTCTCCAATGCATCCATCGTTTTCTGTGGATTGACGCTAAATAGTACGGCGCCTCCGAACCCTTTAATGGCGTTATCAGCCGAAATGCCATCGTAAGACCAAGTACTGTTCGCTCCTTCTGCACGTTCAACAAGCTCAAGACGTAGGCCCTCATTATCCTCGAATTGAAGATATTGTTCATTAAAACGGCTTGTTTTCGTAACTTCAATCCCAAAGCTTTGCAAACGGTGCTGCCAAAAATCAAGTGAACCTGGCGGTACCACATACGAGGTTATGCCCACCTGACCGCCTCCGACTCGCCCTTTGGGAGTTCCTGGTGCCGGGAAAAAAGTAATGATCGTTCCAGGACTTCCTGCCTCGTTACCAAAATACAAGTGGTAAACCTCAGGAGCATCGAAGTTGATCGTTTTCTTCACTAACCGAAGTCCAAGAATACCTGCATAGAAATCGACATTTGCCTGCGGATTACCAGCAAAAGCTGTAATATGATGAATACCTGCAGTTTGAAGTGACATATAAAATCCTCCTTTTAATTGTAGAAATCCTTATTTTTATCATTGGTAATTTTTAATGACTTAGTTCATGTATTAATGAAGTATTGCATCAATGGAATATGGACCTGCGCCTATCAACGCAATACCGACTACGACAGCAATAAGAACCAGCGGATATTCATAGCCATTAGCGGTGGCCCAGATCCCGTTTTGACCATGTACTTTGACAATCGCTCCAAGCATCGTCATCGTAATCAACAGTGCAGCCAGTGGAGTAAGCAGTCCTACAGCAAATAGAGCTCCTCCCAGCAATTCCATCAATCCAGCGGCCACGGCCATCAATACTCCGGGCTTGATCCCGATTGATTCCATCCAACCACCGGTACCTTTTGGACCATAACCGCCAAACCAGCCAAAAAGCTTCTGAGCCCCGTGCCCCACAAATAGCAATCCTACTACCAAACGTATCAACAACAATCCACTCGCCAACATAAAATCACGCTCCATATTATACTTATTATTTAAAGATTTTTAAATTAGAGATATTTAGCAAAGCTAAATTCATGGTTTAACGATTTTAGCCTGCTCTCTTCTAAGTTTTTCAGGGGTAACATCATCTCCATTTGGATCATAAATCGTAGCGTTCAAGAGAATGCTTTGTACAGAGCCCCGGAAGATTTGAAGGTATTCCTTGCGAAGATCCATTTGCTCCGTTTTTTCAATTTCAGTTAACCCAACTTCTTTTGCTTTGTTTGCCAACTGATTAATTCTTTCTAAAATCGCAATCATGTGTATACCTCCCTATGCAAAATTTTCTGTTTGTTTTTATCTTTAATTTATTTATCTTGATATAAAGATATAATATTTTTTTATTCTTGTCAACACTTTATTAAAAAGGGAAGAAGATAGACCCTTGAGTTGCTTTTCACCCCCATAATATCAAGGCCATCTCCATACTGATATTACTTGTACTTTAAACGTACTATTGCAGTGACCAGACCATCGTAGGTACGATGGATATCCTGATAAGATCGCTTCTTTATCTGGATATCCATCGGATACGAATGCGAAGCAGCCTTCAGTTCAACTGTATACACGTCCCGAATACAATTCGAAACCTAACAGCTTTGAAACAGACCCTTAGTCCAGCTCCTGTCCATCATTTTCAATTTGAATATGACCACAATACAGACATTGATGGGTACAGTTTTGTGTCAAAGCCGGCTGTCCTTCGATCTTCACATCACTTTTCCCATTCAGCCACGGCATGGTCAGGACTGGAACACACGGAGCCTTCTTCACGCCATAGATGTCTACCATCTCACTAGCCTGCACAGCCGGATTTAAGGGACTGGAGCAATTTCCAAAAGACTGAATGTTCACTCCTGGAACGTAATCTCCAATGTTCATTTGTGCTTTGTTTTTTACGTAGACTCCATGGCTAAAAGGTCTCTTCAAACGGGTAGGTTGTGTGCCATAACTACAACTTAAGATCGCTCCTGCCACGACATAGCTTTTTTTTGCACCCGTTCCCGGTCTCACCTGGGCTTCTCCCACTTACCCCATCCTCCTTAGTGCTTCTATCTCAACTCTTAGCACTCGAATACCTGTAAAAGATCGGCGCAGCAGGCTTTCTGCCACGCCCAAATGGATATAGATATAAGGTTCGATCAGTCCCTCAATCCGAAAAACAGGAGGCTCTATCTCCCCCTGTCTCAGTAGCAAACGCTTCAACGTACCATTGAGGTACCATTCCGTTTGTGCGGACAAACAGTCCACCATCGGCGGACGAAGCACCCAGTATACCTCCTGTCTGGCCTGCTGGAAATCGGTAAGGATGGCTGCTTTCCACTTCAGTTCCGGCATATATTTCTCCAATAATACTTTCATCCGATCGGACACCAGTGGTAGGGGAAATTCCAAAAAATCCGGGTACACTGTTCGTGGATCGGTATGTACAGCCAAAAAAAGAGGTTCATCCTGCTGTTGCTGTCCCTCGGCCTCCGTCAGGATATCTTCTACTTGCAAAGGAGACAGCGCAGCAGGCTCCACCCGATGCTTTACCCGCTCGTCTACCATCAGTCGAAAATATCTCAGTGCAGCCACCCCCTTTTGCTAGCAGCATCCCTGACCTGTGTAGACCACTCCAAACCAATGGCTCCTCTACGCTGTTCATCGGTAAAAATGACTCCTTGTACGTTTGCACCCGTAAAATCAGTCCCGATCAGGCAAGCCCCTTTAAAGGATGCACCTGTCACATCTGCTCCAACAAAGCAGGCATCCGTGAGGTCTGCCCCGTCCAAGGACGCTTTTTGTAGTAACGCTTCTTGAAATATGGCTCCCCGCAACTGTGCATCTTGAAAACGGGCCCCCTGCAAGCTCGCCCCTGCGAAATCTACGCCAGCAAAACCCAATGGCTCCCAATCTAGTGAAGCATCTGATCCATATCCGGCGTTACCTATAACGACATCCAATATGGCCCCTTTCAACGAGCATCCGCTAAAATTGGCTCCATGAAGTACGCTGTATGTCAAATCGATTCCATTTAGCTGACTTTCCTGCCACACCGTTCCTACCAGGATACAACCATGCAGACGGCTGTGTTCCATTCTGATTTGGCGAAAGGCTGTATAACGGAAATCCAACAGGCTGTAATCCCCATCCGATAGTTCAACTTGGGTCAACGCCTGATAGCTGTACGCATGTTCTTCTCTTTCCTCCAACCACGACCGAATCTCATTGGCCTCCATGGCTCTGCGATCTTCTCGATATACCGACACACTATGATCCATATATTCCCCCACACGAATCTCGAACGTCTCATCTCGCTCCAGCTCTTGAAACTCCGGCAAGCACACAGCCTGTTTCATCGCCAAACGCAACACGTTCACAACGAGCGTATGAATGTGTACTACTGCCTCCAACATTATCTGCTCCCATTCAAGCTCCGATAGAGAAACATGCTGCTTCTCTACCTCCCCTCGCAATTGTCGCTGCAAATCGGTCCAGTAGGAATATATCCAGCTTGTATCCCATTCAAAACGGATCGGCTGCGGATCAAGCATCCATAAAGCATCGGAAATCTCTACGAGATAACCAGGCCGTTCTTCCAGCCACATGGTACGTAGCATAGAGTACGTGATATAACCGATCCTTCCTTTTCTTCCTTGAAGCTGCTCTTGCCGAATGTGCTGGCAATATCCCCGAAACTCTTCGACACAGGCCTGAATCCGTTGCTCCTGCGTCACCTTGAACTTCAGTGCCCAGTCTCTGCGGATGAGAAACCATGCCTGATTCAAAATGTCCTGCCATTGCGATTTGAACTCATCCATAGGCTTCTCCATTTGTACTCAACCACCACCTAAAGCTCTCATAAATTCATATCTTCAGGCTGATGCCATTCATCCGCTGCCCTACAGCCTAATTCGACTTCACTTCACTGCCCTTCATATCCGCTGATCCACTCAATTGAATATGACTGCCATTGCAATCCATACGCAGCTCGCTGCCTGCCGACAAATTCATCGTTTTCCCAGCCGACAAGCTCAGGTTACCACCCGCCGAGATACTTACCTGTTTATTGCTCATAATATGAATGCCTTCCTTATCGTCCAGCTTGATAAAAATAGCACCATCTTTACCCGTCACGACCAGTTCATCCGGTCCCAAACGAATTTCTTTTCCATGAGGTGTTCGCCATATTTTCATCTGCGGATTGGAAAGCTTGTTATGCCCGCTTCCTCTGTCTGCACGTCGGACTGCACTGCCTGCTACCCCATCCTCTTCACGGCTGCCCGGAAAATAGAGTGAAACCGGGTCCCCTTTCTCCGGCATTACGTACCAGCCTGTATGTCCCCCGCCGCTATACACCGTCGAATAATTGAACCAATGCGCTTGATCGACCGCCTGCTTCTTGTCGCAATCTAGATGGATACGTACCTGATCCTGACGTACGTCTACGACCACCCCGCCTAATGAAGCACCCGCCAGCTTTTCCTGATAATAGCCTTTCTGCCGTAAGCCTTTGTACGAGGCAAGCACATATTGATGCCGCAACAGCCCTTGCCTCATCTCCGTATAAGCCTCAATGACATACAAACTGTGTCCCTGAAAGGTCAACTGAGCGCCCAGATCCAGCACCTCGTCTGTCTCCACCTCATAAAAAATAAAATCATTTTCGTTCACCTTCGCCTGCTCATTTTCCTGAAAGTAGCGAAAAGGCAGCATCTGCTTGCGTACCGTATAACGGGTATGATCTAGCACGGTCTGTGCAGGGCTGTCTTCAATGCCAAAATAAAATTTAGGACTGTCAAAACGCGCCACAGGCATCAGACTCGTATGATAGCGGGAAGCCATGCGTCTTAAAAAAGCCCAATCCGTTTCCTGATACTGAATGGCAATCCGTCCGATAGGCTCTCCACCTGTCGCTCCATCAATCACATCCAACCCTTCATAATCCTTACCAATCTGCTCCAGCATCTGAGGAATCGTCATTTTGGTATATTGAAAAGAACGGGTGTGTTGCTGAATATCCATCCGATAAGTATGGGATATCGCCTCTACCTCCAGATAGTACACATCCCGCACAACCTTCACTTCGACCGATAGCGCAATCCCGCTGAATAGCGGCTTACTTTCACCCAATTCATTCTGCTGGCTTACCTCAATCACCGTGTTCTTTTCCGTCGTTTCCACATAGCTGTCTTGCATCTCTTCCGGGATGATCCCTGTAAAATAGAGCCGAGTATGCTCGTTGATTTTCTTCGTGAGGGTAAGCTGCTCCAGCTCAACCAGCTCGTAAGGCTGGATTTGGATATTATCGTAGCCCAGACTCATAGCGAATCCGCTCCTTTCTCAAGCGTAGTTTGTAAGGGCAATGAAACTGCATGAAGCGACTGCACTGTGTTTTCCGCTACAGGTATCCATACCTCCATGTCCGATTCCGTACAGTTAAACGTCCCCATCATCACCTGTCCTGCATGGGTGAACAGTAGAATTTCGTTGTACAAATTCGTATCCACGCCTGCAGCTATAAAACGGATCATGCCAATGGACAGACCGCAATGATTCACGATCAATTGAGTGCCCAGCCAGTTACGGATTGGTTGTACAGCTCGCAAAGTGTCCGCCATTTGCTCCACAAACTCAGAAAGTTCCTCGTCTGCCAAAGTGGACTCTGTCCGATTAAAGGTGATATTCACCGTTCCATCCTCCGAGGTATAAATGACCTCTGGACGATATTCCGAAGGATACTTAAATTGGGCCTGCTCCAGTGGCATCAAGCTAAAAGATTTTGGGACGCTAACCTCCATTTGTCCGTCCAAAATCATCCTCCATTCCAACGTAATGAACTCATCACCTAACCGCAACGCCTGATTTTTCCCGAAAACGGATTGATCCCGTTCGGATATAGCAGTTTGAGAAAGACTCGTATTTACGTTATTAGATGCAACATCATAATTAAGCCTATTTTTGAGACTTAAAATATGCTCGTCCATATAGCTCATAGGGTTAGTCCCTTCTTCGTAAAAAAGATAAGTATTTAATTCAAAATATAAAAGCAAAAGGGCATATTTAACAATAACCCATCTTATGTATGTATCGGCCAGAATAGAGAGTTTGTTTACAGAAAGAACCATCCCATGTGTTATTTTCAATGTATATTTCTGAAATTAATATGGAGAAGGGGATTGATATCGGAACGGACAATGGATCGAATTGAATCCTTCCTTGCTCAGAATAAAAGCAGTTATTATGACTTGGAAAGGCCGCTCCCATAATAAAAATGATTTGGATAATCGGAGTTTGTAGAGTTGGAATATACTTAGTCCGCAATCGATCCTACTAAAAAGCAAAAACCCGCTCTATGAGCGGGTTTTTCAAATGGAGGCGAATCATGGCATGGCAAATCCACAATTTGGTGTATTGTGATGCTCAGAACTACTGGGGGAGGTTACTTAGAATAAATTCATTTTTTTAGATTACTAGGATTATGTTCAGAAAGCTCTGATTTGAATTTAATAAAATCTTCGCCTTGTAAAAATTTACCAATATCTTCAAACCTTAATTCTGTTCTCTAATAAATGAAGATATCATACTCTCTATCAAGCATATATAAACCAAGTTTTAAATCAACAAACTTGCTTGTTCCCTCTGAAATAATCAATGCTTTATAATCTATACCTTTTAATGGCACACAAAATACATTTTCACTCGGATACTTTTGTTTAGCTATATACTTTTCAAACTCTTCGTGAGAATGAAGTCCATAATTAGCTATACCTTCATCAGACTCATTGATAATTTCCTGAACTGACATTGTAAATTTATTTTAGTTAGATAAATCTTTTTCAATATATGGATATTTTAGCGAATCAATTATTCTATTAGATAGATAGTTCTTTTGATACTGGTCTAAATTTGTGTTTACAATTACAGTATCATTTTCTTTTCTAAATAGTTGATCTGTACCATTTTCCAAAAACACCATATCAGGATTAAAGCTCTTTAAAATCTTCCCAATAGTTTGAAATAAGACCTCCAGTCCTTCATAAAATGTTTTCCCAAACAATTGAACACTAATTTCTGTATTTATTTTCATGCCGTATTCTTCTCTTAAAAAATCAATGCTAGTAATATCTTCTGTTTCAATATCAATTGTGAAATATCTGCAGCTAAGACGAGAAAAGTTTTCGTAATTAGTTACTTTATCTTTAACTGTCTCGCTTACTATGTTATAAATTGTTCTCTTTAATGTTTCAGGTCCTAAATTTGAAACTAAAAGTAATTCACAGTCCATCTCACTTTTCTCCTCCAAATACTTTTGTAATTGTGCCATCTTTAACACTAATTAATTCTTCAAGTCTTTTTAAATCACCATTCGGATTTGCTTTTCTTAAAATTGTTCCAGTAATTTCTGCAATTTTTTCATCTGGAAAGTTGTCTAAGTTGAGAACAATTCTTCCAGATTGGTTCTTTGTCTTTCCTGCTATTTCTTTTATTATACTTTGTACCTTACCATCTGGCTTAGGCGCATAACAATCGAATACTTTCCCTTCGATTAAAAAATCTGGATTCGATCCTTCTTTAATCCCATAACCATTTCCACCATCAATTTCATCCAACATCTTAATGTCATAACCTTTGTCAGCCAAGAAATCGGCTGTTTCATTTTGTTTCTTTATTCCATGTGAATCTCCTGCTCCATAATTACCTTTAGGTTTACTACCCTTTGGTAAAGAAGGTTCTGTAAGTTTAATATTACTAACAACGTCACCTGTCCCCTTAGTCCCGGACGGATTCTCGTTGGGTTTGCTCGGTTTCTGTGAAGCAGGTGTTCCTTCGCTCTTACCTGACTTTCCGCCAGAAGGTTTAGACGGCGTTGAACTATTTGGACCCTCGCTTTTAGACATTCGATAAAGATCCTTAGCACTTTCCACACTATTGGATGCTCCGGTATACGTTACCGCTGTCCCATGTGCTCCCAAAAGGGCAGATTGTGCCATAGCCAGGACGCCTACAGGTGCCCCTACTCCTGAAGCTGTTACCAAACCACCTAAGAATCCTTCCGTCACAGCACCAACCGTTTCTACAGCTCCGGCTACAGTCGTCAAAGAATGTCCGATCACTTCACCTGTTTTACGCGCCATCGGATGCTCTGAGGTATATTCCTTATTCATTAATCCGAACGAATAATCTTCTACAACCGCTGCTGCTGCTCCTAGTACAACTTCTCCACCCACATCTGCGGCATACTCCAACTCGTTCGCCATCTGCTTCGCCATAATGGCTTCATTTTCCGCATTCTGGAGCTGGACTGCCGCCATAAGATCCCACCAGGACTGAGATTCTTCCTCTTGCTTCGGCTGCGGCTGTTGAGCCATGTAACTGTCGTAGTTCGCCCTCCAGCGTTGTCTCAACTCGGTGGGAATTTGCTGATAAGCATGAACTATAGTGTTCGATTCTCTCAGCAAGTTTTGAACGAGCTCTAGGGGACCACCGGAATGCGCTACATGACGTGCACTCGTATATACTTTGCCTAAAATCCACTTGCTATAATAGGCTTGTTTTGCTTGCTCATGCTCATACTGACTAATCAATCCTTGAAGCGCCAGACCTGCCCAATGTTTTAACGGATGTATGCCTGCTTCTTTAGACGCCCCCAAGGTAGGCGTTCCTTTGCTCCGAACAGGGATTGCTGCGGATACTTGTAAAACCGTTGCCGCCACTTTACCTGCTAGTCCACCCGATATATTCAACATCACATTGGCTACTTTCCCGACTGCTGGAATGGAGCCTAATAGCTTGGATACTGTACCCAGCAAAGCATTGGCCTGTTGAAGTGCCGTTGGACTTGTAACCTTTGCTGTAGGAGCAGGAGCCGTACTACTGGAAGAAGCATTGGCTGCTTTAGATTGTGCGGCCTCATACGCCTTAATATTCATCAACGGCGGCTCAGGTACAGGAGGAAGGTCAGCTACGAAAACTGGAGCTTTTACCGTACCTTCCTGATAAATCACTGGGGCTTTGGTGTCCGTCTCACCATCTAGCACTATACTGCTGGCTCCACCTTTTAAATATAGTGCGGTTCCAGCTTCCAGTGATAGTTCCTGGCCTGCATCCAGCTTTACATGACCGCCCTGAATCTGTACATTCCCCGGACTGTTGACGGTGATGCCTGTATCATCATGCAGTGTAATCGAAAACCCATCGGAAGTGGACAGGATCAGCTCCTGCTCAGACATTTCTATGCCGCTACCTTGTACGTGTTTCCATGCCTTCACATCTGGCTGTCCATTGACGTGGCGATGTTGTCGCAAGGAATCTGCCACATAGGCTTCCTGTTCACAGTGTGTAGGTAAATACAGCTCCACTTGTTCCCCAGCTTCAGGCATGTCATACCAGCCACTATGTTCTTCCGCGACATAACGGGTAGCTACGGGAAACCAGCAAGCTTTAGCTAGGTCTTTCTTCGGATCAATTTCCAGTTGAAGTTGTACGAAATCTTGTTGTACCTTCAGCACCGTTCCCGTGAGTGAAATCCCGATAGCTTGATCGTTTTCATACCGATCATACTGAATATCCTGTTCAGCTTGGAGATCATAACGAGTTTGGAGTAAACCGTCCTTTAACTCTGTCATTGCCCGAACAACAACCAGTTCTTTGCCTTGTCCGATGGGTAACGTGATCAAGTCACCCAGTGCATAGTATTGCAGATTATCAATCGTATAGGTGACATACACACCAGCACGTTCCCCCAGGTTCCCTCTATCTAAATCATGAAATGTTTTCCGTACCCTATAAAATACATCTCGCTCCACCTTATACTGCTTGCCTTCTGGCATCCCAAAGAAAATCTTAGGTGATGCAGCCGTAATCTCCGGTACAAGTACCGAACCAAAGCGAGAGACAAGACGCTTTAAAAAGGCCCAGTCGGTTTCTTCATATTGTAAAACAAAAGTACCTAATTTAGCATAATTGGTCACCGTATCAATGGCATCTCCATACATGTACTTCCGAACCATTGTAGTGACCAGATCATCATAAGTACGGTGAATATCTTGATAGGAGCGCCTTTTCTTCTTGATATCCATTTGATAGGAATGCGAGGCCGCCTCCAGTTCAAAAGTGTATACTCCCCGTATGCAGTGCACAGACATGCGTGTAATTAACCCATGAAACAAACGTCTAAGCGACTGTCCTTGCCCATTCAACTGACGTATGACAATCGGTTCCTGCTCCATGCTCTGTCCAACACACGCGGCTCCCTGTTCTTCCGACAGCATTCCGCTCACGTACAGGTATGCATGATCGTTAACGGCCCTGATAATTCGCAGTTGTTCCATATGCTGAGGTTGAAAAGGACCGTATAAGCGTAGACTTTCATACCCTATTCCGTTTTGCAGTACGTCCAAATGCTTTCATATCTCCTTTCCAGCGGCACAAGGCACGTTCGCCAGCTATCTTGTGTTTACATGTGTTCGTAGCTATCACACCATTCAAACATGAGTTTAAGAGGCTATTTTTAACAGTAAACCATTCTTATGTATGTATCGGATAGAATAAAGATTTTGTTTACAGAAAGCCCCATCCGTTCTGTTATTTTGAATTAACATGGCTAACAAATGAATGCATGAAGCTCCCCAAAACCGTCTTGCCCCTAAAAGAAAAGAGATATTAAAATAGCGAATCACATTCACATTGGCTCTACCTAATCCCAAAAGAGTGAACTTATTGAAGCCAACTATTATTTCCTTTGCTTCAAAGCATATCGCTAAAGAGGACGTTGGTACTATCGAGAAGTACCTTGTGCATGGGAAATATTACATAAGATTTCTTAGAAAATATGAGGCGTATCCGCATGTAAAAAAGTGGATATTGTAGCGTGGAATCGCTTGATATAAACAATAGATGAAAGGCAAATCGTCGTGACTTAACTATAATTAGTACCAAAATCAGTTGTAAGGCCTCTTTATCTCAATTATTAAAACCATAATAAAAAGCCATCAACCAGAAACACTGGCTGATGGCTTTCTTGTCTTACTCAAATGGAGGCGAACCGTGGCACGGCAAATCCACAATTCGACGTCTAATTATGCACAGGTTGTATTGGGAGGTAGCGTAAGCCACCAGTTCTTTTGCTTAAAAGATGTTTTGTTGGTTCACATTTCCCCTAAAAAAGTTGAGTAATAATTAAAAATATGATTAGCTAACCAGGAATCATCGAACAGAAGTGATTCATCCATATCTTTTTCGAATTCTTCCTCCTTGTCCGGATTCAACTCAATGTACACATCCCTACAATCTATATATCTCTCACCAATTGGAGAAGGGAAATCCCGGTGGGAAATAATCGGAGCAGACCCCTTTTGGATTTTCCTTCTTCCTGGCACTTCAATAAATTCAATTTTCTTTACACTACGATATACATTATACATTTCATCTTCTTTATAATATGTAACCCATTGATGAAAGAGAAATACATGATCCTTTTCCGAAAGGGTCTCTGTTATATCGAAAGACGGTAGTGTTTTCCTTTCGGGGTCAAACACTTCATAGTTGTCAACATCATCGGAAGTATTAAAGTTATAAACCTTGTGCTCCACCCCTTCAATAAGATCTCGAAGGACAAGGGTATGATCTGTTTTTCGTATAAATTGATAGGAAAATGGGCGCGAAGGTCCATCTGTATCATATTGAGTCCCCTCGACCTCTTCTCCGCGAATCATAAAATGCCCACCAACAAGACTAGATAAACACATATAGGGAGAAACTCCAAGTTTCATATAAGAACCAGCACCAGCATCTCGCATGCAATCTCCAATTTCCCTTCTTACACTGTCAGCAATACGATAGTAATCCATACCAAAGTTCATGACAGTGTGGCGAGCTGCATTTTCGATTCGAGCTTGAATTCGATACAGATGTCCTCCTGAGCCAATAACAACTCCACTGTATTGAGGAATCTCTTCCCAAATAGCCGCACCACCTGGAGTCAAATCCACTTGAAATATACGATTATTTTTACCCTCGATAATGAATCCTAAAGCACGAGCTCTACTTCTCTCTAGACCAGTATATGCACCAAACCTTAATTCCTCCCTAAACGGACCATCAGGATCGTCTATATTACCTAAAGTAATCTCACTTAATCTATTTTCGACCTTTGGAAGGACAGACTTCCAGAATCCTACATCACCCGAAAGGAAAAGGCCTAACCTTTTATCGTAGTCTATAAACTTCAACATAACATCATATTGCGTCCCATCACCAAGAGTCGTCCTAAAATCTGATACGAAAATAGCAGAGTCGTCAAAACGATACATTGCTATAACTGTCATAAACAATCTCCCTTTTTATCATTTCACTTTTAAACAAGAATAAGATAAGGAGTGAAAATTTGAAATATAGATATATTATCAGCTCACCAGTCCACAATTCGACGTGGTGTGATACTTAGATTGCTTGAGGAAGCGTCCTGACGAGAGCTTTACAAATAAAGTCCATCCCCTTTTTAATCTTACTTTGAATCAAGCTCGTAGCAGGATTTATCTTGGACCCCACAGAAATACAATTGATATAATTAAAATCGAAATGGGGGGACTTCACTTGAATGTTCAAGAGTTAGGGAGAATTCTAAGTGACATGTATAATAAGGCACCTCACGGAAAACAAGTTGCTAAAATACATTTATTCGGTGTTAAGTATGCGGATGTCATACAAAGAAACAATTATAGTGTAAAGGAAATTGTAGCAACTTCTGGTATAAACAATTCATATGCGACCGAAGTTAGTAAAGGAATAAAATTGTCAGAATATGTGGTTCCAAAGGATTAATCATTGGTATGAAAAGCCCCTGTCCAACATTAACCATTGTGGTTTTGATTGGACAAGGGTTCTAACATCTGAACCATGGCACGATAAATCCACAATTCGACGTGTTGTATTATTGAGAATATTTGGGGAAGTAGCTTAACTTCATTGCCTATTACGCTACATTATTATTATTATTATGCATTCGGGATATATACCTTTTTTAAGGGTAATAAAGACTGCCTCTCTGATGACATTTTTTCATACCACTCCCCGACCAATTCAACTAATTCAGATAGGTCTACAAGTTTTACACCATGCTGTTTGGCAACATTCTTGGCTTGCGAGGTAAAGCCACCAGTAGATACAAACAAACTGCTTGCCCCCATAGGGTTAGAACCTAGTAGTTGTTGGATTTCCGGACTACCAGCAGATGCCTTACGGTGCTTCACTTGAACTTTTATTATCGGTTTTTCAAATCCAAATGCATCCCGGTGCGCAATAATATCAACACCACCGTCGGGGCCCTTGGGGCTAACTCGGACTTGATAACCCATACCTTCAAGTAAACCTCCAAACAAATCCTGCATTTGCCATTCACCAAGTCCATCTATTGCATCTTCTAACAATGTTATTGCTTGCTGGATAAAATCCGAATTATCAATGTATACATTATTCACTGCATTAGATAACACCGTTGGAAAGGTTGAGACTACTGAATCTTCCGACAGTAAGCGCTCAAATTCATCACCCCAGGTATCAACACGAAACACAGTGGATATTCCCCCAAGGGAGTTTTTAGCTCCTTGAGATAATTGATCACGCGGGATATGTTTGGATTCCCACTTAACTCCAATCACATTTGGATAGTAATCATTGACCATCGTTGGGTCATATAAGTAAGGCTTGTTTACTTTTCCTATTATGTATTCTCGTTTTTCTTTTGAATAGGTAATTATGTTGTCGTTAACGGATATTTCTCTGCTGAACTTCCATACTTGGTGTCCCCACCCAATACGTGCTTTAGGCTTTTCCTTAGAATATACAACATGCGTCTTCTCAATCAGCTTATCTCTACTCAGGAATTGCATTGGATCCCCAAGAGAACTCCAGCCAATTGTTGCAACCTGTTTTTCTAGCCACTCAGGTACCAACTCATTGTTGTCTCCTGCCCTTACCATCCACCATTTCTCCATTAAGTCCCCTCCTAAAGTATTTACAATTTGATTGGTTTCCACGATAATCAAAATTTAATTCTGCCAGGATTATTGGTTTAGTGATCTTATTAACTCTTGTGCTCTATTTTTTATTTCTTCTGTAATTTCTGAATGGTTAGATTCAATTACGGCTTGTAACATGCCCTTTTCCCACTTGTTCTTAAAAATTTCGACCGCATAACCAACCCTAGTCTTCTGGGCACCCAAAGATCTAGCTCTTGGATTATTGTCTAATAACTTCTGGGCAAGTTTTCTTGTATCTATATGAATAGACGATATGTGCTGCCTATAAAAGTCTTGATAGTCGTCAAAAAATAATACAAAATTAGATAGACCAACAGAAGTCTTAGCACGGTCAAATTGTATTGAAGACACAAACTAACCCCCTCATCGATCAGATATTTTTATTGATTGTGAGTCATCTATATGAAAAACAAAGACCGTATCATTGCCAAGTTATCAATGTAGAGTTATGTGATGATTGTCTCTCGATCGATTCGGGAGTTACCCTAAAGCAAACTGTACATTCCATATGCAGAGTTTTATTTGAGACCTAAGGAACACCCTGAAAAAGTAAATTTAATAAGAACCATCGAAAAAACGAGCCTGCTTTGTTCAACGTGAATGGCCACATTGCAAACCATTTTTAGTTCTTAATACAGCTTTTTCATATCTTTTCTTGTTATAATAAAATTAAAAATGAAGGCAGTGTTGATTCTTATGTATAACCCTGACTTAAAAGCAATACCTTCTTATAGCTACAATGGACTTCGTGAAGTTGAGATGCTAAAGCAAATTATTACAATGAGTCGAGATATCCTATTCGGACAAATTGATCATTACAAGGTAGAGATTAACAATGAGGCAGACCTACAGCTTCATTTTTCTTATATCTTGAAAAGAGTTGGAGAGTTATTCGAGTTTGGCATTGGCCACCATCTAAAAATCAACCTCGAGACTCCTTTCAAGACTAAATCCATTCTTTCAAAGAGTGATTCAAGCAGATCAAAGATTGATATTACTTTAGAGTGGTATGGTAGTACATCTAAGGTGACTACATGTGCTATTGAATTAAAATACTTCCTTAAAGAGGGACTTAGAGAACCTAAAAATCGATATGCAGTTTTTTGTGACCTTAAGAACTTAGAGGAATATGTACAGAACTCAAGGCAATATCGAATGGGATACTTCTTAATGGGTACCGACAATCCTCACTATGTGAATCAAAAAACATACTCGCAAGGAACAAAGGATTTTGACTTCCGTCATAATACAATATATAAATCTGGAACAGAACTAACATACTTTTCAAGAAATAATACATTTAAAGCATTGAGTTTGATAAAAGATTACCACTTTTTATGGAAAAAGGTGAGTAACTACTTTTTTCTAGATCATTTCCTCTATAGAACATATGACAAGCCATAAAAAGCAAATATTCTGAGGTTAAACAGATCACTTTGTTTAACCTCAGAATATTACTGATTAGCTATACCCTCATCATGCCTAAAAAAATGAAAGAGCATCGTTTTAGTCCGATGAAGATATAGAATCAGTTATCCTCTGCAACAGCAATAGACCGTATACGTTTTAAAGGTAACTCTCCCCTTATTTCCTCATCTAGTTTGTCATAGTGCTTAAACAAGGCCTCCTTTGTGTCCATAACCTGACACGAAAAAAACTACTTGCCATTTCTTTTTGGACATTGCTTTTAAATCCGTCGAAGAAATAAACAAACCTTCAATTTCACCAAATTTTGTAACTTCCTCCGATAATTAAAAGTTTACTCACGCCCTAAATGTCATAAGCTTCATAGCTTATCTTTAATTTACTTTCAATTACGTACGCACTCGTATCAGGAGCTATATTAGTTGAAAATTTTTGAAATACTCTGCGTTTTAAAAAAACCGTATTCATAATCAATGGAAAGGGACATTGCGCAAATAAAACTTCCAGTTCCTTCTTTCTTAAAAAGTCTACGGGCCCAGATGATGCCACTGCTTCAAAAATCAAAACGTCATTATTTACTTCATCAAAACCGATAACATCGGGTAATTTGGCATGTTCATCAATTGATATCCCAATTTTTTCAACCAAATAAGGATCTATATGTCTCTTTTTATTTTTAGTATCACCTAAATAAACTAGATGAGTCTTACGGTTGTCCTCTTTAAATAACTCATCAACAATAAGCTTTTCTATAATGTTATGGTCACCAGGTGAAAGTGTTAGAGGATCGCAAGTCCTAAAGGGAACACTGATCTGGACTTTGTGTTTCTCTAAGCTTTCTAGGTAGTTTCTTCTATTAATTGCTGCCACATTGACAAACCCCTGCATTTTAGATGAGAATAAATTAGGATCATTATAAATAGTTAGTAATTCAGCAAACTCATCCACTAAGGTATAATTCGTGTTACCTGAATTTACTGGTCTTGTTGGGTCATCCTTATTAACATGTACTAATCCAAAATCCACAAGATATTTTAGACTATGTTTCCTTATAGTCTCACGAGTATTTTCGGCATAATTCTTGTTCAAATCGTTTCTTGCAAATTCTAAAATATCTGTTATTCTTGCACCTTCCGATAAACTCTTATGTCCCAGTATAAGTCCTTTTCGCGGGGTCTGATCTTGGAGAGCAAGAACGCATATTGCTGTAGTGTCAGTACAATTCTGTTCTGGGAACCCAACCTTTTTAAGTATTTCTTTTACTATTTCCATATTTAATGTCATATAAGATTCTCCTTACTTCCACTTAAACTGCAACGTTGCAGTTATATACTCTCATGATTTTTTATGATTGTCAATATTTTCATTCCAAGGAGTTGCTGTATATGGGGCTTTTAATCCAAGGGGGTGAAATGGTCTTCAATGCTGAGGCCATTCACCCTATTGATTTTTCTAAGTTAATTACTAACATTATGACTTCCACAAGAACTCGTATAAAAGACAATAATAAAGAAGCATTTGAGCAGTTTTTCACGGATGTACCGACTGCGCTTTTTATGGCTGGTTTATTTAAAACCCGTCGCAAGAAAAATATAAGAATCCTAGATGCAGGTGCTGGCATGGGAGTACTCGGAGCAGCTGTTGTTCAGGAGATATGTTCATGGAAACAACCACCTACTGAAATTGAACTTATAGCTTATGAGATTGATATCGAACTGATTCCCTCACTTCAAGAGACATACAGTGTTTGTCATGAGCTTTGTTCTGAATGTGGTATTAGATTTAGCAGTCAAATTATTCAAGAGAACTTCATACACCAAAGTGTTTCTCTACTTCCTCTTGTTAAAAAGTCAGATCAATTTGATCTAGCTATATTGAATCCACCCTATAAAAAGGTTTCTAATGATTCATTAGAAAATAAACTGTTATTATCCATGGGAATTGATGTATCTAATTATTATGCAGCATTCGTTTCGCTGGTTCTGAGATGGCTTGTTCCTAAAGGAGAGTTTGTTGCCATAACTCCTAGAAGTTTTTGTAATGGGCAGTATTTTAAAAATTTTAGAAAAGATTTAATAAATAATACTGTTATAAATCACTTTCACTTGTTTGAATCTCGCTCCAAAGTATTTACTGGGGAAGACGTGTTACAGGAGAGTGTAATCTATCATGCAATCAGGCAACGCCCTCGACCCAATAGCCTAGTTACACTAACGTTTAGCGAAAACCATAACATTTCTGAGATTCAAACAAATCAAGTAACATTTAATGAGTTGGTACTACCTGATGACCCACTGTCGATATTTAGAATAGTAAAGGATAACGACGACAATGAAATTAAGACTAGAATGGAGTCTCTACCCAGTAAATTAACTGATCTGAAAATTTCTTTATCTACTGGGCCAATAGTAGACTTTAGAGAACCTAAAGATACTCTATTCAAAGAACATACGTATGATACCGTACCATTAATATATCCTGAACATTTCAGTCAAGGCCAAGGCTATGTAAGATGGCCTAGATTGAATGTAAAAAAGTATAATGCTTTATTGCCAACTGAAAAGAACGCTTCACGATTACGTCCCGACGGCAATTATGTAGTTGTGAAAAGAATGACCTCAAAAGAGGAACCAAGAAGGGTCGTTGCAGCTTTATACGAGAAAAGGAACACTCTTGTTGCCTTTGAGAATAAAATAAATTTTTACCATAACAATGGAGCCGGGCTCGATTTGATATTTGCCAAAGGGCTTTCAATATACTTGAACTCCACACTGGTTGATCGCTACTTTAGGCAGTTCAGCGGTAACACACAGGTTAATGCTACTGACTTAAGAATGATTAGATACCCTTCCTATATCCAATTATGTAGACTTGGAAGCACTTATGATGGACAGCTACCAAACCAGCAAGTCATCGATCAATTGGTAGATGAGATATGTTTTCACACGAATGAATAAAATATGTAGAAAAAACAGGAAAGCTACTCTTTGCGAGTAGCTTATTTTATTTTTGAGGTCTTATTCATACTGGACCAAGCTCCAAGTTAGCCAATTCATGTAGCCAAGCATCTGAATCCCACGGAGAATAACTATCGATTGTTAGTTAAATTAAATGCGCTCTTATAATCGAATCTATCTGAATTATTAAGGAAATTACTGCATACCACTAGATATCCAATTATCAAAATCAGTAATAATTACGTTGCCGTGGTAATAGACCCCGTATTTTGAATCTTCTTCTTTTGTCCAAAATCCTTTTTCTTTGTCTGTTGCTTTTTTCGTATAGTTATGATGAAATGTACTGGACATAATAATAGGGCCAATTCCATCCTTGTTGCCAAGATCTGAGAGCTTAGAAGCTTTAGCTACAGACTCCCCAATCCAAACTAAATTATGAATACCAGAAGATTTTCGACCTGCTTTAACAGCTAAAGTTTTTTTTGTGGCCATTCCTATCCCTATTTTAATTGTGGGCAGAGCACGAGCTTCCAGCAATTTGTTCAACATTTTCATATATGTGTTTATATAACAAGCACGATTGGATATGTCGTAAATGTCATCAATGCTCGGAGTCGAATATACAGCATATACACAATCACCGCGTATGCCTATTTCTTTAAGTTCTGTATCATCTGTATCTTTTCTGAGTATTTCTATAATTTCGGAAGTGAACCCCCTTATGACTTTAGAAATCTCAACTTCGTAATCCTGCTTTGAGAATAACGAAGTTGAATCCCGTAAATCAACGAAAATAGCACCTGCCCAAGCCTGATATCCGTTAGTATAAGTGAAGTCAGCATCCCTCGGAAATTTATCCACTTCCTTAACCTCATCCGTATTGTCTAAAATTTCCTCTATTTTCTTTTTACGCTCTCTATAATCGTAACCATTAAAATTCATTGGAACCCTCCCGCTTTAGATAAAATTACCCCCAAGATAAAAAGTATTAATAACGTTGATAAACCGATTGCTCCATACCTAATACCTTTGCTGTAATACGTGTACTTGACAGTGCATATTTTGGCATTTATATATAACTGAGATAGAATGTCATTAATATCATCAGCTTCGTTTCTTCCTCGTACCTTTTCTGCAAATTCTCTAAAGTTATTTTTAGATATACTTTCAAAAAAGTATAATGAATCAGTGTGCATACCCTCCATAATTTCAACATCGCTACTCAGTCTAGGTGCAAGAACCCTGATTAAACAATAGGAACCATATACAAAGAGTGAGAATGCGAGCGCAAAGCAAATTAAAAAAAGTAAGTTAGAAAAATTTAAATGACTAAACGCTCCGGTTAAGATTGCTTTCAATATACTAAAGAAGTTTTCTGAAGTGAACAAAGTGAGAAATAGCCCTATACCAGCGATAACTATAGAGGCTTTAGTATCACAACTCTTAATCCAATCTAAAAGGCGATCCAAACGAGCAAGTAGGTCAGTCCTGTTAACATAGTTTTCGGATTCCATCTATCGTTCCTCCCATCAGTTATTTTAAATACAATTGAGAATAAACAGATAAGAGTTTCTCGTATCTTCCTTCTCTGTAATCCCAAGTATAATTAGCTTCTAAAGAACTGTTCAAATGTAGGGCAAAACAAAGGTAATAATACCATAGACCCAATTAAAATTTTGTCGTTTTATGTCGGTTTGCTTGTTTTTTTCAGAGAGAAGCAAGCTTAAAATTGGATAATAAAGACAACAGCGATTAAGACAGAATTTACTTCTGTTTCAACCGCCGCTCTTATTTGGACCTGTTTAATTTGACTCGTTTACAATGAAAACAGAGCTCTAGTCTCTTTGTTTATCACTCAACGGAAAATTTCACTATTGATTCATTTTCTAGGTTAAAGATTTAAAAAATTGTACTGCACCTGAATAGAGCCCCTGACTATTATGATAAAAGGAGAACAATGTATTTATCTTGCTCATAAGGCCAATTGCTGCACTAATATACTCTGCCCCACCTTTAGTCTCACTCATCGTCTTGTGATTCAAAAGTATTTGTCCCATATTAGCTTCAATTGCTCTCCTAATATCTTTAGAACCATTAATCTTAAAATCAACAACCACCTTTTTTATAAAGTGTATGTTATCTAGTATTTGAATCTTCAATTCACTTGGAAAATCTATTTTGTCAGCTTGTTGAAATAGTTCTTCAATTTCAACAATGAACTCTTCTAACTCTTCCTTACTAACATCTGGCTGAGGATCAGACTTTTGAAGAGCAAAAGCGCATGACTCAATGCCTACCAAGGCATTGCTAAATTCGTCCTGTTTGATTTTTTGGACACTACTCTGCAAACTCAAATCCTGAAAAATTTTTATAAATGTATCAAAATGCTTTAGAAACGGATTTCTTTCTTTTCCACCATATTCTTCTGCCTCAAGCCTTGCTTTATAAATTAACGACCTGAATTCCGCATCTTTTATATACACTTCAAAGTC
Organism: Paenibacillus sp. JJ1683; assembly: GCF_053006485.1. Lineage (NCBI taxonomy): Bacteria > Bacillati > Bacillota > Bacilli > Caryophanales > Paenibacillaceae > Paenibacillus > Paenibacillus sp. JJ1683. Next base: position 244,862 of record NZ_CM129820.1, on the reverse strand, counting down.
GGGCTTGTTTTGAAGTTGAAAAATATCTTTCCATAACTTACCAATATTATTATGAATGCTAGGATATTTTTCAATACTGCGCAAAATTTCAGTAAGCGTTGTACATAAGTTTGACATGAATAATCAGCTCCATAATCGTAATATTTAAAAACTAGTACTTTAACAACTTTAAGTAGTTTTTTTTTGTTTTCACTATGCAGTTCTCTCTTAAATAAAGTCCACATTCTGTTTCTATAGAATCAGCAGAAAACCCAACGACGGTTCCTGTATAGTCAAGTTCACCGCACAGATAAAGTTGAACGGTTATCTTTGAATCCATACAATTTTGCAATTGCTGATCAGTAGATATCTCTATTTCCCTCATTTTAGGCCTCAACATATTCACTCCATTCAAGAAAGGAAAAGTAACCTTTTTGTATTGTCACGTTTTATTTCAATTTAATTAAGTGGAAAGTGCTCATAAAACTTAGAAATTGAATGCCTCTCCATCATATCGCCACTACTTGGGAATGGTTCGAATACTTTCCCCAAACGCAAACCAAAAGCATATTCCTTAAGGAGACTTAAAAATTCACCTTCTGTTGTATAATTTTCGATTCTATCATTATATTCATCACTCAATAATGCTAATGGCGGAACCGGGCTATCTGTAAACGGAGTGAAAATATCCAGTCCCCACTTCCTTACAAAATCTATAGAGTATCCACTAACAAAGTATGGGGCAGCGTTAAAAGTTCTTCCCTTAGTAAATTGGTAATTATTTTTTTTGAATACTTTATATGCATCTCGGTCACCATACATACTTGTTAGGTCCAATGAAGCTAATTCGTAAGATAAAACACTTGCTAAAAAACCACCCAATGAATGACCCGTGATATAGATATCCGCATTTGGATATTCTTCAATTACATTTGCCACGAATCCTTCGGCCTTACTTGTTTGAAAATTATCATTTTTTAAAAATATAGTTAAATCATTAATACCATCCATTGCACCGTTTCCAAAGCCACTCTCAAGTTCAGTTCCCCTGAATGCAATAATGATGTTATTCCCCTTTTTCAAAGCTACAGCTCCAAAGCTAAGGTCGTACCATTTACTGTCATAAGCCTTAACGATCTTCCACCCTTCCAATTCTTTATCAAGGCGAACATCGCTATCATTAAATTTGGTTTTTATAACTTCTTCTAGTGGTCCGCCGAACTCTCTATTTTGTATAAATTCTAAGTTTACATAACTAAGTTCACTAACCATGACATTATGGCGTTCTGTCACATTATAAATAAGAGGTTGAGGATCAACTGTATCACTTATGCCATCTCCATCGGAGTCCCTTTTTGTTGGATCTGAAATCAATGTAAAATAAACAGGGTCTTGATCATAATTTTTAGAAGCTAGGATTAGCTCTTCTCCATCGGGGATTCCATCCCCATCTGTATCAGCATTATTAGGATCTAATCCGTACAAGTTACCATCATTATCTGGATATAATCTATATAGTATTTTTCCATTACTTAGACGAACACCATTAATTTCAAAATAATCAGGGATTCCATCTTTATCACTGTCCAATACTAATGAGGCGTCAATTGTTTCGTCCGCTACATGTTCATACGCTAAGTCAATCGATTCTGCTGTTGTAGCATGGAAATATGAACCTCCGGTCTCTGACGCAATACGTTTAAGCATTCTCTCATCAATAGATTCGCCTAGACCAATTGTATAAACAGAAATTTTCTCGCTTTTTGCCTTTTGTAACGCATCATCAATATAATAATTATCCACGTTTCCTTGTCCATCGGTTAACAGAACAATAAACTTATCATGGTTGTCTTCTCCATTTTGCTCTAGCTCTACTAATGCAGAATCTAAAGCAGAGTAAATATTAGTCCCTCCATCCCCACTTACCTTATACACAGCATCCTGTACTGACTGCTTATCAGAGGTCAAAGCAATTCTTTGAACAGAATCATCATCGAACTGATAAATCGCTGCTCTATCATCCTCTTCCAGCTTACTTACAAAATTACTAACTGCTTGCAATCTCATCTTCTTTGGATCATTCCAGGCCATACTTCCCGAAGTGTCAATACTAAACACGACATCAACTTTACGCTCACGCCCCGTTGAAGGGTCTTTTTTAGGTAATCTAATTTCCTTTGCCCAAGCTGCATCCCATGCCTTACCGTTTAACAAAATATAGGTGCTAAAATGAGGAACAATCGCTGTTACTGAATGGGTACTCGGATCATACGTTTGATTCTCTACTTTTTCCAAGAGCTGCTTCTCTTTATTGTAGTAAAATATTTCCGGACGGAAATCATCTGACTCCAAGCTCGGATCATACTCAAATGTGATAGCGGCAGTAGCAAATTTGACATCTGTCGTGAACTCAAAAGGCGCACCAATATACCCCGGAATATCCTTATCAATAAAGGCGTCCATTCCATACACATTTGTAATTACTGTAGAAGTTGCCTCTTTGGCATCAGAAGTAATTTTTACTGAAGGGGTAACATTTGAGTCACGTTCAATGGAGTTTATCTCAGTTTTATATACAACGGATTCGTCTCCATCCTTAATGCCATTACCGTTTGTGTCGGGATTAAGAGGGTCCATTTTAAATTTTTCCTCGATAGAATCCTTTAACCCATCGTGATCTGAATCAGCCTCTAGTGGATTTGTACCTTTCTTTAACTCGTAGGCATCATCCCAACCGTCGAAATCAGTATCCTTGTTGCCAGGATTAGTTCCAAGTTTTATCTCTTCCGCGTTCGTTAAGCCATCTCCGTCGCTATCCTCATCACCATCATTCACGCCATTTCCATCGGTATCAATTTTTAATGGATTAGTGCCGATTAGGTTTACTTCTTGACCATCAGTTAAACCGTCCCCATCTGTATCTGGTTTGAGTTTATCTGTACCTATCATTTCTTCTTTATAGTCAGACAAACCATCCTTATCAGAATCCAGTTTTGTATCAATTTTATTTTTCTTTGATTTTTTATCTGTATCCGTATTACTTGTAGTACTGCCACCCGTTTGAGTACTTTCATTCTGTTCTATATCTGTACTACTATCTGAATTAATAGGAGGAATCGTTACAGTTTTATTGGACGCCTCAAATTTAATAGCCTTATCTAGTAAGGTTACCGCCTCTGCACGTGTTAACTGGTTTTTAGGCATCAGCGTCTTATCAGGGTAACCTTGCAGTATGGAATGTTTTAAGACACCGGAAAAGCTAGTATTAGCCCATTCAGCTACAGTATTTGAATCCTTATATTCTTTCAAAAGATTTAAATCGTCTGCTTTCAGGTGCAACTTGTTCGCTAAAATAACAGCAGCCTCTTGACGAGTCAGAGTCTTATTCGGTTGAAACGTGTTGTTGGGATATCCTTTAATAAATCCCTCGTCAACAGCCTTCAACACATCCTTGTAATACCAATTGCTCTCCTTCACATCGCTAAACTTGCTTTTCTGTTCCGCTACATCATAAGTATTTTGGCCATCAAACCCCTTATGTAGTATGGTTATAAACTCTGCCCTTGTAACTTGACGATCAGGATATACTTTGCCATTTTCGTATCCTTTTAAGATCCCTTTGGTTAGCCACTCGTTCATTAATGAACCTGCCCAGTGATTCTCTAATTCTTCTTTTCCACTGGTTGCAGCCTGTGCAAATCCTGGTTGTGCTAGAATTAGTAGCAAGGAAAAAATCAACATACCTACTTTCTTCATATTCCACTCTCCCCAATTAATCAATAAGACCTATTCAAGTACACCCCAATTCTACGAAATGAGACAAAAGTAATAATACCATTTGCCTAATGAAAAATTTGTCGTTTTATGTCGGTATATTTGTTTTTTTCAAAGGAAGATAATAAATTCAAAATTGAACAAATATAAAATAGCCTCAACTCTAAAATCACATAGACAAAACCCAAACTAGATCAGCTAAAAAAAGCAGCGGTCAAGACAGAATGACTTCTGTTTCAACCGCTGCTTTTATTTGAATCAGCGTACCAATCAGTTAAATTGATTTTGCTTAGAATGAAAAAATACAAACTACTCTCTGTACTCCACACATATAAAATTACTAACCCTCTATTAAAAAGTTACTTTTCCTTCCTAACTCCCTTAAAAGGATTGTTATCAGACGTTTTAGCTTCTAGAAATCTTCCGTTACTTGCATCCCTTTTGACCCACGTGTCATTTTTAGGATTGTAAGTTTGAGATCTATCTCTTACAGCTCCTTTTCTGTAGTCATTTCCAGTACTTTTCACCATGCTAGTTCAAATCCCTTCCGTTTTAATATTGTAAATTATTCAATATCTATCAATATTGTTTAGCGACGATACCGACGAAAGCGTCACCCTACGACAAAGTCGAAATCGTCGCCTTCTTCTAGAAAAATACGGAAATACAGCTTTATACTTTGCACAAATCTCGAAAGTGGAATTCTACTTTTCAAATTTACATCCCCTTCATCTTCCTTGTATGGAAAGTCCTACTTACATTTATGCATGGAAGTGCTATAGTTTTCACATTAATTAGGATCTAATATTGTGCTATAAGGAGGTCGACTATGGATAAAAAAGAGTTAATTACAAAAGCTCAATTAAAAAATCTACCAATCACAGAGAGTAAGTTAAACCGCTATATCAACTTAGGTTTAATATGCTCTGATACAAAAGGGAGAGGCCGAGCCAAAGGAACTCTGTCGCACTTTACTGAGGAGTCCTTGGACATTTTAAAGGAGATTCAAAGCTTGAAGGGGATAAATCAAAAACACATTATATTCACACTGTTTTGGCGAGGGTACAATATTTCATGGCATAAGCTAAAGGATGCGGTTTATAATTTTGCACTTGAAATTGAGGATAAGTTCACCGAGGTCAATAACAAGACTAAAGATCCAGAATTCGCAGATTACATTTTGAATGAGATGATTGAAGAATCTGTACCCAAGAAAAAACCAGGAAGGCCTTCAAATCAAGATCTAAAAGAATTCCAACAACAACAGGAGGCAGAGAAAGAATCTTTCCGAAATATCCTCAGTCTTGTACAACTGTTAGCAGCAGGTAGTAGTATGACATGTCAGGGGCTAAAGCTCTTCTCTAGACCTAATCCAAATGTTACAACTCAAACTATTGCTGATGCCGATATGTTCTTGGACTGGTTGAACTTACGAACAATAAAAGAATCCATACAACGTTCAGAAAAAGATGACTATGACAACATTCTGGAAATCATCCATTGCATTCAACAATACTGGAATGAAATTGAGGCTGTAAGCAAAAGTCCCACCGTTAACTCTGTTATAAAGGAAATAGTACATCAGATTAATAGGTTCTATCCAGGTGGCTTCACTTTCAGGAATGTAACACTAATTCGCTATCTCATATTAGCTATGCTAGCTTTTGGAAAACATCAGCTGATACTTGAATTTTTAAAATCGGATCAGACCAAAACGCTGTTTAAGCAGTTCGTTAATCTTCCATTTGAAAAGAATAAACAATAAAAAACGAGGCGAAAAATAATGAGAAAAATAGGTATTGCATTGGGTAATGGAGTAGCGTTCGGGTTACCCGTAATTATTGTTTACATTATCCTTATATTAGCAGTAATAGGCTTGTACACAATTTATTCTACGTACCGGGATAATATCTAAAAGTTATATTATGTTAAATTATTGATGTGATAACTAAGAGTCAATAGTATGACGACGGTAATATATTTGCTCTTAAACGGGTAAAAACCGGAATAAATAGTTATAAACTGCATTTTTCTTCGTAAATATAAATTATTGCCACTCACCGTAAAGCTATAAAACGTCTTTCCTCTGTCCCTTTTCCAATCAAAAAAAGCGACGATACCGACAAAAGCATCACTCTATGCCAACATCGGTACCGTCGCTATTTTTCTAATTTAATGGAGCACACCATATCAACTTTTAATTTTATCGAACAGAATTAAAATTAATCTGTCATCATTATATTTTTCTAAAACAGTATGTTTTTCATTACTATGCAATCTCTACAACAAAAGAAAAGAGGTACACCCTGTTTTTGCTTTCGGCCATCTCAAAACGTAGCCCAATTCGAAGACAGTCATAAAATTATTCTAGACGTTAGAGGAGCCTTTCTCCACCTTTAAGTGCTTTTAAATATTCGCCTTTGCTAGATTAATCCTATTAACACTGTATATATCATAGTCCTTGTTATGCCAAAAATCTTATCTTTGATCCCTATTCTTTTCATTAGATTAAATTCCTCTTTGTACAAAGGGTACATCCCAACTAACTGTGTTGTCTTATCGGGCAGTTCAATCACCGAGTCTTCTTTTTCTAGTATTGCAGAGGCAAAAACAAAATAACCTGTCATATCAGACTCTTGTGATATAGGTTCATCTAAAGTAAACAAATCTGCATAAGAGAATGCCTTTACTCCCTTAGTTCTGGTTTCGCGTTCTTCCAGCCTATAAATTCACCATCAGATAAACCATACGTCACCGCTGTTAGCATACCTTCTTCAGGTAAATCATAGTAAAAGAACACATGTATTGGCGTACTTCCATCTGAAGGTTTTCGTATAACGTCTTTCTGACCAAATATTCCCTCAAGCTTATTCATATAAAGTTCCGCCATTGTTTGCTTCCCCCTTATATTAAACATGCAAAAAAGGTTCATTCCTCTTAACCGTTCAAGTTGGAATGAACCTTTTAAAGCTTATCAAGTGTGTTTACCAAGATTCTTGTCTATACCATCTTGTTGTTGTGATTGTAAACTGATTTACACAAAATTTTTAGCACACCCAGGTGAAATATATATATTAAAAGTTTATTTATTGTTAAAATCCGCTTCGATCTGTTCAAACCACTCCATAGCAATGTCATCAGCAGTTTTAACCGGATCATTGGAATATACTAAATCATATTTATACTCAGCTTTCAGGCTATTTTCCCTCACATCATAAACTAATTTAATCTCTGTGGGCATTTCTCTTTTGTATTCATTACATAACTTGTATATTTTTTTAATATCATCATTAATAATATTCATAACAGCCTTTTGACGCTCTACAGAGGTATTATATGCCATATTTTCTGTTATAGCATCTACTGCATCATTAAGCTTATGCTTCTTAACAGCTTTCCCGTTGATACAATAAAAAAAATCGTTTGAAATAACTCTTTCTTCAAATGAACAATATATAAAGATTTTTTCAGCTTTATCTCTGACATATTCCATACAAATTGAAACCATGTCTGCTTGTAATTCACTAAAACTATCTTCAAAAACTTTAGTCATAATAATCTCCTTTTCAATTCAATAAATTCTTGGTGAAAACCTCACCATCTATTTCATACTGTACATTAAATTCGGACGGTCGCAAACTATCCCCCTCATATTTAACTTCTGCGTCGACTTTCACCTGTTTTCCATTTTTCAAGGCTTTAGCCCACTGGTTCTCTATTTTTTTGTATTGGCTTAAATTTATATTACTAGACTGTGAAACCAAATTGTCCAGATCTGGTGAACCACCAAATCTATCTCCTGCTAAATGACCCGCATGGTCGCCTGGCTCTTTGCCTGGCGTTTTCGGATTATGTGGTAAACGTTCTTCTCTTGTTGTTAATTTTAAATCATCAGTACTAAATTTATCAATTCTACCCAGATGATCTGTTTCATAATCATACTGATGCTCACCAGCTTTATACTTCACATTCGGTTTAAGTTTCCCTGCATCATCAAATGGATTATCGGCAGAAGCCTTATTAGGAGCTTTATCCTTCCCCTTAGTCCCGGACGGCTTCTCGTTGGGTTTACTCGGTTTCTGTGAGCCAGGTGTTCCTTCGCTCTTGCTTGGCTTTCCGCCAGATGGTTTAGACGACGTTGAACTATTTGGACCCTCGCTTTTAGACATTAGATAAAGGTCCTTAGCACTTTCCACACTATTGGATGCTCCCGTATACGTTACCGCCGTCCCATGTGCTCCCAAAACGACAGATTGTGCCATAGCAAGGACGCCTACAGGTGCCCCTACTCCTGAAGCTGTTACCAAACCACCTAAGAATCCTTCCGTCACAGCACCAACCGTTTCTACGGCTCCGGCTACAGTTGTCAAAGAATGTCCGATCACTTCACCTGTTTTACGCGCCATCGGATGATCTGAGGTATATTCCTTATTCATTAATCCAAACGAATAATCTTCTACAACCGCTGCTGCTGCTCCTAATACAACTTCTCCACTCACATCTGCGGCATACTCCAACTCGTTCGCCATCTGCTTCGCCATAATGGCTTCATTTTCCGCATTCTGGAGCTGGACTTCCGCCATAAGATCCCACCATGACTGAGATTCTTTCTCTTGCTTCGGCTTCGGCTGTTGAGCCATGTAACTGTCATAGTTCGCCCTCCAGCGTTGTCTCAAATCCGCAGGAATTTGCTGATAGGCATGAGTCATAGCATTCGATTCTTTCAGCAAGTTTTGAACGAACTCTAGGGGGCCACCGGAATGCGCCACATGGCGTGCACTCGTATATACTTTGCCTAAAATCCACTTGCTATAATAGGCTTGTTTCGCTTGCTCATGCTCATACTGACTAATCAATCCTTGAAGCGCCAGACCTGCCAAATGTTTCAACGGATGTACACCCGCTTCTTTAGATGCTCCCAAGGTAGGCGTTCCTTTGCTCCGAACAGGGATTGCTGCGGATACTTGTAAAACCGTTGCCGCCACTTTACCTGCTATTCCACCCGATGTATTCAACATCACACTGGCTACTTTCCCGACTGCTGGAATAGAGCCTAATAGCTTGGATACTGTACCCAGCAAAGCATTGGCCTGCTGAAGCGCCGCTGGACTTGTGACTTTCGCGGTAGGAGTATTGCTGGATGGAGCTTTGGCTGTTGCTGCAGTTTGAGCCGCTTCATAGGCTTTAATACTCATCAATGGAGGCTCAGGTACAGGAGGAAGATCAGCTACGAAAACTGGAGCTTTTACCGTACCTTCCTGATAAATCACTGGAGCTTTGGTATCTGTCTCACCATCTAGCACCATACTGCTGGCTCCACCTTTTAAATATAGTGCAGTTCCAGCTTCCAGTGATAGTTCCTGACTTGCATCCAGCTTTACATGACCGCCCTGGATCTGTACATTCCCCGGACTGTTGACAGTGATGCCCGTATCCTCATGTAGTGTAATCGAAAACCCATCGGAAGTGGACAGGATCAGCTCCTGCTCAGACATTTCGATGCCGCTGCCTTGTACGTGTTTCCATACCTTCACATCTGGTTGTCCATTGGCGTGGCGATGCTGTCGTAAGGAATCGGTCACATAGGCTTCCTGTTCACAGTGTGTAGGTAAATACAGCTCCACTTGTTCCCCAATTTCAGGCATGTCGTACCAGCCGCTATGCTCTTCCGCTACATAACGGGTGGCTACGGGAAACCAACAAGCTTTAGCTGGGTCTTGCTTCGGATCAATTTCCAGTTGAAGTTGTACCAAATCCTGTTGTACTTTCAACACCGTTCCCGTGAGTGAAATCCCGATGGCTTGATCATTTTCATACCGAGCATACTGAATATCCTGTTCGGCTTGGAGATCGTAACGAGTTTGGAGTAAACCGTCCTTTAACTCTGTCACTGCCCTCACAACGACCAGCTCTTTGCCTTGTCCAATGGGTAACGTAATCAAGTCACCCAGCGCATAGTATTGCAGATTTTCAATCGTATAGGTGACATACGCGCCAACACGTTTCCCTGGTTTTCCTGTATCTAACTCATGAAATGTTTTCCGTACCCTGTAAAATACATCTCGTTCCACCTTGTACTGCTTGCCTTCTGGCATTCCAAAGAAAATCTTAGGTGATGCAGCCGTGATCTCCGGTACAAGTACCGAACCAAAGCGAGAGACAAGACGCTTTAAAAAGGCCCAATCGGTTTCTTCATATTGTAAAACAAAAGTACCTAATTTAGCATAATTAGTCACCGTATCAATGGCATCCCCATACATGTACTTCCGAACCGTTGTAGTGACTAGATCATCATAAGTACGGTGAATATCCTGATAGGAGCGCCTTTTCGTTTTGGTATCCATTTGATAGGAATGCGAAGCCGCCTCCAGTTCAAAAGTGTATACTCCCCGTATGCAGTGCACAGACATGCGTGTAATTAATCCATGAAATAAACGTCTAAGCGACTGCCCTTGCTCATCTAGCTGACGTATGACAATCGGTTCCTGCTCCATGTCCTGTCCAATGCACGCGGCTCCCTGTTCTTCCGACAGCATGCCGCTCACATATAGGAATACATGATCGTTAACGGCCCTGGTAATTCGCAATTGTTCCATATGCTGAGGTTGAAAAGGACCGTATAAGCGTAGACTTTCATACCCTATTCCGTTTTGCAGTACGTCCAAATGCTTTCATATCTCCTTCCCAGCGACACAAGGCACGTTCGCCAGCTACCTTGTGTTTATATGTGTTCGTAGCTACCATACAATTCAGATCGCGAGTTTAAGAGGTTATTTTTAACAGCAAATGATTCTTATGTATGTATCGGATAGATAAGTGATTTTGTTTACAGAAAGCCCCGTTCATTTTTTAACTTTTTATCCCAAAGCCGTCTTTGTCTTGAAATAAATTATATATTATTAATTTGAAATAATTACTTTATTGTTTATATTAATTTATTTTAGGAGGTTGTATCATGCGTATCATACAGACCCAGCAAGACATGGATTCTTTACATGTATCCCCGCTTCCCCCCGCCCTCTTGGATCACATCCAGGAATACTTTACCCAGCTTCGCGACTCATTCCATGACAAAGATGATCCATATTTCTCCCTCCAGCCTCACGGTCCCATCTTCATCCTGGAGGCAGGGGATAACCTACACGATCTCAGCCTCGTAGGTCTTAGACGAGAAGACGACGGACTTTTCGGTAGTTGCCCTGAATACGTCGAGTTGTATGACCTCGGCAACATCCAAATCTACAAGATTGCTGTCATGACCACCAATGACTACATCATCACTTTGTTTACACAATTCGGAATTCACCACAAGGAGGCCGAACAATGGCTGAAAGAACTAGCAGAAGTTTAAAGGCAAATGAGGACAATGTACTAAATAAACTAAAAGAGGTCATTGAATACAACGGGGACGTTGCAAATAATCCTGAATCGTACGGAAACACTTGGATCATGGCGCTAGCGATTAGGCCGTTCACCCACAATCAAAAACAGTTCCTACCCGCCTGTTTGGAAGAGCATGAAGTGCTCCATTCCGAACAGGCCTTTTTTGTACGTGTGATCATCAGAACAACCGATCAGTGTGGAACAAACAGATACGTGGATGGTACGAGTCTGTTTGTGACAATAGACCAGGATACTGGAATTGTAGATATTGTAAAAGAGGATGAAGTATTGTCAGACAGCCCTGTATTTCATGGCGGTGAAATTGCAGATGCCTTACGTTGGGTGAATGAATTAGCCGATCCTTGTTACATTGCGCTAGAAGATCCGTTCCTTACACCGGAGCAACGCATCATGTTCATGCAGAGTGCAAAAGAAGATGATCCCTTCTCCTTGTAAATAATCTTACCAACCAAAAAACGACAGTACGGGCATGTGAATGTCCATACTGTCGCTATTTTCATGTAGAAATGGAGCGAAAACCATGGCAACGCTAACCTTCACGGAAAAAGAAAAACGTGCTCTTGCAACTCTCATTCAAGAGCAAATGGACACGCATCTATCTCGCTTTCCTTTCGCCAGATATCCCATGTATCCTTTGGAAGAATGGAAGCGTCTTTTGTGTGATCCAGCTACTGTGACGCCAACGATTTTAAAACAAATACTTGGTTGGACATTCGGAGGGTGGCAGCGGAAAGATATGCCCTCTGCACAAAGTAGTGTAGTTAGAAGCATCATCAAGCTGTGGCCGGAGTTCACAGAAAAGGTGCCCCCAGAATCCACTGGCATCCTTCAATTTTGGGAGAAGCGGCTGACAGACTGGACGAATGGATTTCAGGCTGTTTCCTTCCTGGTACACCTTATGCGTCCTGACGAATACGAAATCACGGACTCCCATCGCCTTCAAGCCATGTATGAATTGCTTCAAACAATCAATCACCAGGGAAACGACCGTAGCTTGTCACGTTCGTTACTTGACCTTGAAAACTACTCCAGCTTTTTCCGCGCTATCTTACCCAAATTCTCCTTTGGCGAACACAACCGCATACAGCTCGACCGCTTTCTAAAAGCCTATGGCAACCGTCATGCTTACAAAAATGTAGACCGCAGCTACACCACCAATGAGCCTCACATCTGGCAATTTTCTTGGAATGACGTTAAAACAGAATACTATGACTTGGAGAAAATCACTTTACGCTCCAATGCAGACGTCCTGTTCGCTTGTCTACTCTCATTGCTGGACGAGCAGCCAGAGGTGGGGCAAAAACTTACCATTGGACAGACCGTTGAGCTGCTCCCTTTGGGTACCGGAGGCATTTGTAATCCCGCCAGCTTTAAATATGCATTGATTTCCTTGTTTGGTAAGCAGAAAGGAAGGGATTACTTTATTACGGAGGATTCCTCACTCCAGCAGGCTTTTACAGACCAAGCCAACCAATCAACTCGTGACATGAAGTTTTACACTCATTTTCAGGAAACAAAAATAAGTATAAATGAGAAGTATCTGAAAGGTTAACTAAACGCATAAGCAGGATAGCATTATGCTTTTAAAGTCAAAAATCATCTGAAAATAAATCCAAACAAAAAAAGAAGGTTTAATAACCCTCCAATATCAATTCAATAATTTTAAGTACTCGCTCCTGCTCTTTTTTCTCCATAAAGCGAATTTCATTCGTTATTTTCAAAAGCCTCTCCTCTGATTCGCTAATATTAGGAGATTGAATGTGACTAAAAAACTCCGTAAGGCTAACTTCAAAAGATTCTGTGATTTTAGCAAGAACCTCTACACTGCAAACTTTTTCGGCTCGCTCAAGCTTCCCAATATAAGTTGTATGCAAACCAGATTGATGACCCAGTTCTTCTTGACTCCAGCCACGTTTCTTTCGATAGTTTTTAATGGTTTGTCCGATAGATACCATTATATTTTTCAAATTAATCACCTTACAGTAAACATAGCTACAAGTAATCCTCACTCCAATAGTCAATAGAATATATAATTATAAATATATATTCCAAAGGGATTGTTTATGGTACAATTTGACTATCCAAAGACGTAAAAACGGAAATAACAATGATAAAAAGGACTGGTTTATATGTAGGAAAAGATTCTTAGTTTAGGCATTTGCCAGGATTAAGTTTAAATGAAGTCAGTACGCTTGGCTCTTAAGCAGTAGGCCAAATTGTATGTCACCAGTATTCTGCATAGGTGACAAGTCGTCTTAATCATCTTCTATTTCATACTGAAAGGGTTGAAGACAATGTTGTTAAAATGGGCTATTGGGGGAGCAGTCCTTGGGCTAATCGGCGCTTACCTTACGGATACAAATGTAGGGTCGGGTATAGTATTTGGTGCTATTCTCGCCGTGATCATTCGTAAATGGATCTTTAGAAACCTTTGGATGTAGAGCTGGTAGGTTTTCCCTCCAAAGATAGGAAACAAGGCCAGCCCGAAGCTGGCCTTTTGCACAAAACAACAAATAACTAAACTGGACTAATTCATAATAGTACAAATCTCATAACTTATATTTATTTTCATTAACTACGTTAAATTAATGTAGAAAGGTGTACCTCAAATGCTAACCAAGGCCGAAGAAACTCCATCCACACCCAAAAATTTTACTTTTGAATGGAACGGGGGTTTCAGTTATCTTACGTACTTAAAAAAGAGAACAACCGCTACATTAGAGGGCGAAAAGCTGTTGCTCACTAGACAAAACCTCATCTTAGGCGCTTTTCCCTTACAACCATCGACTCAGGACATTCCGCTCACCCACATCAACTCCATAGCTGTTGGCTCCAAGATCAATTGGTTTGACCTGGTATTTGCTATTTTGTTTGTATTCGTAACTCTGATCACCATGAACTTTTTACCTTTACTCCTGACTGCTCTTTTTCTGTGGCGCACCTTTAACACCAACATTCAAATCTGCGAACGCTCAGGAAACAACCTGAACATCCTAACTGGTTCTAACGGTGATGCAAACTCATTCATTCAAGTTCTAGCCAATACGATCAATCAAGTAAAGCATTCCGACAACACAGAAACGGGACAAAGTTCCATCGTTCCCCAAGTCCTAAGCAACAAGCCTAAAAAAATATTTGGCATAGTAAGTGCGGGGATTGTGGCGATTCTCATTTTACTGCTTGTCATTGCATCACGCGGAGGCTTTGATAATCCATACGTCACCTGGGTTAAAGATGCTACGGTTCCAGGCGGCACCCATCATACGATGGACGAAGCCCTGAGCAATGATAAGTATTTTAGCAATGTCGTCTGGAAACAGGTCAACAAGGACGGCAACGAAGAAGATGTAAACAAATACGTTATGTACCAAGCCACATACACCGATCAAGGTGTGAGCATCAACATTCAAACCGTATTTCAAGTGTTTTCCAAAAATCAATTCACTCCCGTTGCTTATGATATTGATGGAGATGGGCAAGAACTGTCGGACTGGACTTACTTTTTAGTAGAGGTTACTTCCAAACTGGATGGAAGTCCCCCATCCTCGGATAAAGAGGCTTGGCAAGAAAACGCCTCTACTTCTTCCACATCAACGTCCCCTCAGTCAGAACCGCCGACTCAAACCAAAGTCGAAGCCAAATCATCTGAACAGGAACCCGCTCCTTCTGTGCAGGTAGCTACAACACCTGTGAAGGAAGCACAGAAAACAGCGCCAACATCCGATGCCGTCCCAACGGTGAGCTTAAAAAACTTCAACCACTGGACTCCTCCTGCTGCTGATCTCACCTATCCTGTTCATTTAGATGGGGATAACATGGACATTGTGCTGGGTTTGGATCATCCCAATGGCGTGAAAGCACAAGTTGTGGATCATGCTTTGGGGCAGGGCTGGAACATATCCTTGCCTTCCATAGAAGGCAGTAGTCCCTTTGATGAATTTGGAGACCTGTTGCCTGGTTACTCCCTGGCTGTCAAAGAACACGATTTTACTCAAGATGGAACGCCTGAAATTGTTGTAGTCGCCAGCGATGGGCAAGCCGACATGTATGTGTGGATACTCACATATAATTTCATGGCTTCAGAACAAGGAACTTCACCATTAGAACTGATGTGGAGTGGTATGGGACAATCGGATATTTTAATGTCTGGCAATCAGTTCCTACTTCCATACGGTTCGCAGGGACTGTACGAGGAATACAAATACGCTAATGGAGTTTTTGTTAAAAACTAAACACGGATCTAGCTACTAGTTTAATAGGAGCTAGATGTACAGAAAGACGAGCTGTAAAATCTCGTCTTTTTTTGCACTTTGTAAGTCATCGTAAGTCCTTCTTAACTTTTAGCCTGCTTCCATATATACTTTTCAAGAAGGGAGAGACTACAACGATGAATCCAGCCATTAAAAGAAGCAGAGAGAAACTACGCAATAATATAGGGGCAATTATTAATAAAGCAGATATCCTGTATGCTGATTTTGAAGTTGATATTTTGGATAATCGTATTCTATTAACAATATCAGGACAAGATGAGCACGCGGCTAAGATCGTTAAGGAAATCCTAATAACTAACCAGCCAATAAAGCACTTGTACAATCAAGCTAAGTATAATGAAGTTCTAAAAATACTTAAAGAAGTTTCACAAGAAACGAATAACTTGTTAAGAAAGCTGAAACGAGAAAGAACGAATAAAAATAAGGCGCTAAAAGAAGAAGACAAAGTAGAAATGGCTGAATCCCTTGAACACCTATCCAAGAAATATTTGATTAAAATTATTATTAAATATTTTTCCATAAAACAGATCGACAAACTACGACAGATAGCTGATAAGAAAAAGAAAGAAAAAGAGAAGAACCTTAATTTGAGCGGTGAGGAGTAATTCCTCATCGCTCTTTTTTTAAAAATTCCCTTGATTCAACTATAGTTATTTTTCAAAACGGGAGAAATTTAACGTAAAACCTCAAAAAAACGAGAAATTCATATAAAAAGCAACGCCCTTGATAGAATTTTGGGAACTTAAATACTCTCAAAAACACAACAGGGGAGCTTCAATATCCCTATTCATTTTTTTTCAAAAATTCAATCCTACTCAACTACAAAAAACGTCCTTTTATCTTTGATATTCTTATTATGCAAGCAACGCAAATTAACTTGAACAAGCTTGCAACAAGTTCTTTGATAACCAAATACGCTTAGCCGCTTTACCTTCTTCAAGAGATAGAAATGCGGTTAAGGTTTAGAAAACAGAGAGGGGAATAACATCATGAACAACCCAAATAGTCAGAATGCTACAGATCGTACGGAGGAAATACGGCGTTACTTTTACAAATACGCTGCCATGGGCTTACCTGTCATACCACTTTGCCCTCACAATCACGAAGGGATGTCTGAGAGGCATAAAGAAACGTGCAGACATCCTGGAAAAGTTCCTTTGTTTAAGGGATGGCAAGAGGCTGCGCCACCATCCCAAGCCAAGATTAACCATTGGCTCTCCAAATGCCCGTCATGTAACATCGGGTTGGTACTAGGAGAAAATAGCAGCATCATCGGCATCGATGTGGATGGAGAGAAGGGATTTGACATCCTAGAGCGCCTTTCCCAAGGGTTTGTACCCTCTACATGGCAATTCAGTACCCCTAGTGGAGGAATGAGATACTTGTACAAAATCCCGGAAGGTTCGTCGTTCACTAGTTGGGTAGAGCGACACCCGACGGAGTCACATTGCGAAGTAAACGTGTTGGGAAGTGGACGTCAGACCGTTCTTCCCCCATCCATTCATACAAACGGAGGTCAATACCAATGGATCATCGAACCCTAAAGGCCAGTGCATTGCTGGCAGAAGCACCCTCATGGATTTTTCAGCATCCTACTCGGGTGCCGACCAACAAAAACACGTTTGCATCTGCACAAACCAACGTACAAGGTAACCTGAAAACCTTGTACGGTCGTTGCCCCCGTTTTGCCCAGGATTACGTCACCCAGCAACAACAGGGTCTGGATGAAGAAACCTGGTTTAAGTGGGTACAGTTACTCCCAAAGGAGTTAGCATTAGAGTTTTCTGCGCTTTCTGATAAACACGACACACATAGTCAGAATCGCATTCGTCAATTACAGCAGAACAAGAAGCCACCTACGCGCTGCCGCACGTTTGGCTGTAATGAACAACAAATCGCCACTTGCTTCCAAAACCATGTACGTACAAATGAGGAGGGAATCATCGTGAATAGTCCTGCTAAAATGTTAAGTCAACCCAAAACCAAAAAAAGTACTCGTCCTAATTCCTACATGTCCAAAACGTCCAAACTGAAGTCTCTGCATAATATAGGTCCGAAAGACGTTGGCTTTACCTTAGATAATAACAATAAGCCGACACGCTTAAACCCTAACCTATTTTCTGAATTCATCCGTCGTCATTACCTCAAAACTATTTTTGTAGCTCCTGAGCAACGTTACTATGTTTACAATTCTGGAGTATGGCGGGATCAACTTCCCGATGTACTCAAAAAGAATGTACGAAAAATTCTTCACACTTGGGTTCCTTATTTCTGGAATTCTAAAATCGAAGCGGAGTACATGACTGCCTTGACACGTGATTGCACACGGGAACATCCAATGGACGGCAAGCGCGACTACATTAACCTAAAAAATGGGATGCTTGACCTACGTAACTTCCAGTTGGACGATCATGATCCTAAGTTCTATTCCAGCGTACAGGTTCCCATCGCGTATGACCCTGAAGCTACATGTCCAAAATTTGAAGCCTTTTTGAATGATATTTTCGATCAGGACCAGGAGCGTATTGACCTCATTGCCGAAATCTTTGGCTACTGTCTGACCACATCCACCCAAGCCGAGCAAGTCTTTCTCTTTTACGGCAAAGGATCTAACGGGAAGTCTGTACTCATTCATGTGCTGAAAAGCCTGATTGGAGAACGTAATACATCGGCTCTCTCTTTAAATGACCTGGAAAAACCTTTTGCCCGTTCCGAGATGATTAACAAACTGGTCAACATCACCACCGAGAATGAAGTAGGCAGTAAGGGGATTGAAACGAGCTACCTAAAGGCTATCGCTTCCGGCGATCCCGTTCGTACGGAAGAAAAGTTCAAACAGGGCTACATGCAGGAGCTGTTTTGTAAGCTCATATTTGCAACGAACAACCTGCCCTACTCCAAGGACAAAAGCTACGGACTAATACGTAAAATGACCATCCTTCCCTTTGAAAAGACATTTACAGACGAGCAAAAAGATCCGAATTTGAAGGACAAGCTGATGAAGGAGGGTGCTGGTATTTTGAACTTCGCGTTAAAAGGATTGGAACGTTTACGTAAACACTCATACCGTTTTACAAAGTCGAAAAAGGTACAACAACTGGCTAACCAGTACAGCCAAATGATCAACCCTGTTCAAATGTTTGTTGAGGATATGATTGAAGCTAATCCTGAGAGTAGACTGCTTAACAAGAATCTAAAAGCTGGTTTTGTAGACTGGTGTCAGCGTGAAGGCCATAACGGTCTGTCCAACATCAGCAACCAGCAACTGACGAATAAAGTAAAAGAAGTTTTGAATGAACAAGGAATTGTATTTGAAACCAATAAGTCCGGCGGGGAACGTTTAATCAAAGGCATTTGCCTGAAATTCGCTCCTAAGCCTTCTTGGATGAAAAGCACTCAAGTCCAAGTCGTTGATAACATTGATGACCTGGATTAAACGGTAATCCGAGGCGTTGTAGGACAGTCAGGGACGAAGGTGTGGCAGGTAAATCAAAGGCACGCCACGCCTGGACTCCTTGCCTGGTAAGGGGTTTGAAGAAAGCGGGGCGCTTGTGGCTTCTTTTCCCCCCTGACAAATCTTTTCATTCTTAATCACCTAAAAATAAAAAGAGAATTTTTTCAGAAAAAGGGTCACAAACGCCACGAAACCTAAAAAAAGCCATGTCCTGCAAGGAAAGAAGGCCGTGGCACAGGATTTCACAAACGCTCCTTTCGGGTCGCTACAACGCCACGACACTGAGCACGATTTCTTAAACGAGCTTCATTTGTTTGTAATCATTTTCTATGTTGTTTTTCCAAAAACTTTTATCATATGGGGGTAATCACTATGAAATTTTATAATGAACCGTACACAATCAGTGAATTGCTAGAATACATCTATTCGAGTGTCTGCATCCTAGGGCATTACGTTATCCGCATTCCTTGTGATCAAGTACATCTCGATGACCTTTCTATACTCAAACTGACCAAGCATTTACAGGGTACCTGCGAAGATTGGAGCGTTCAGGATGGATGGTACTTCATTACCTTTGAGCCCGGAGATCATGACTATGTTATAACCTTCGAACAACATCATTTTTACACGTCTAGTGTTGTCCGCTCGGTTGCCGAATGGTTACATGTAGATGAAAGCTCTATTGATTTGGAATGTCATCTCCGGTTTACCAATGAATCACGAGATGATTTTAGTTAAGTATATTTGAATACAAGTTATTAAAAGCACGTTAAAACGTTTCAAATAAGGCTTCAAACAGAAATTATAAATAGGATGGGCCTATTAACAGCGTCTATCTTATAATATTCTGCTCTGGAGGTTATCACATGAATAACACTATGAAGCGAGTTCAAGTGATTCACTTGAAGTTAATTCGAGAAAAGTCAATGCTGTTTTCAGGTCGCAAAGTTCATAAGCCGGACGATACCGTCCAACTCTTTCGAGAGTTTATTGGTGATTGTGATCGGGAGTCCTTCTGTATTCTCACGCTGAGTACCAAAAACCAGCCGCTGGCCTTACAGCAGGTTTCACTTGGCACGCTCAATTCATCTATCTTGCATCCCAGGGAGGTTTTCAAATTTTCCATTCTTTCCAATGCAGCATCCATCATCGCTTGTCATAACCACCCGTCGGGGGACCCTACGCCAAGTAGCGAAGACATTTCCATGTCCATAAGGCTTCAAAAGAGTGGGGAATTGCTCGGTATCGAGCTACTGGATCATATCATTTTGGGCCAGGATGGCTATGTCAGCATGAAGGAAAGGGGGTTGTTTTAAATTGGAAAAGTTAATCTTGGCCCTCATCGTTGCAGCAGCTCAACTGACCATAGAGATTATTAGTCAAAATAAAAAATAAGCCATCGGGGGAGATCATCATACTCACACATTACGTCACTCGTATTTCAAGGCATAAGCTGAAACACACCTGTACTGATCCAGATACGACGTCGTGGAACCAAATCGACCAAGTGCGGGAAACAACGGAATGTTACTATCTTCCTGCTGTGCAGATGCTGGATACCATTCTCAAAAAGCAACGCTGAACCAATAGGCTCGCTTTATCTTTATCTTGCTGTGCTCCTCTTTTCTGAGGAGCCAGCCTTTGATTTCTATTTACTATCATTTCGCCTACATCGAAAGGGGTAATTATACCAATGACTATTCAACGCGCCGCAGCTTACGCTCGCTTTTCCAGTGACAACCAACGGGATGAATCCATCGACGCTCAGGTTCGAGCCATTGAAGCCTACTGCAAACAAAAAGGCTTCGAACTCGTTAAAGTCTATATCGACCGCGCCAAAAGCGCAACCTCCGACAAACGACCACAGTTTCAACAGATGATTGCAGACAGTGAAAAGGGGTTATTTGAGGTACTTATTGTCCATAAGCTTGATCGTTTCAGCCGGGACAAATATGACAGCGCTAAATACAAACGCAAATTGAAATTAAATGGCATTCAACTGTACAGCGTCACCGAAAACCTAGACGGCTCCCCCGAAAGTGTCATTCTAGAATCGTTGCTGGAGGGTATGGCTGAATACTATTCTAAAAACTTGGCCCGTGAGGTCATGAAAGGAATGAAAGAAACCGCATACCAATGCAAGCATACAGGCGGTCTGCCTCCTATTGGTTACGCAGTAGACCCTGTAACACGGAAATACATCATTAATGAAGAGGAATGTGGCATCGTCGAAACTGTTTTTTCGATGTTCCTCGCTGGTCATGGGTACAACCAGATCATTAGGGAACTAACAGAGCAAGGCTACACATCACGTTATGGGAAACCGATCAGCAAGGGAACCTTAGGTACCATTCTTCGCAATGAAAAATACACAGGCACCTACATTTTCAACCTCACCGACAGCAAGGATGCGGCTGGTAAACGAAACGGCAATCGGCATAAAAATAGTGAAGATGTGATTCGTGTCGAAGGTGGTATGCCACAGCTTGTAACCAAGGAAGATTTTCAGAAGGCACAGGAAAAGATGAATCAAAACAAGCGCCAACCTGGCGCTTACAAGGCAAAAGAAATATACCTGCTTAGCGGACTCATTGTTTGTGGGGAATGTTTGAAAAACGTAGGTATTCAGTATGCCATGATGGGCAATACCAAATACAGCGGTAGAAGCAAACTGAAATATGTCACCTACCGTTGCGGTAACCGTGATCGGACAAAGGCATGTAAAAACCCTGAGCTGCGCCGCGAATACATTGAAGCCTACGTGCTGGCTCAGCTTCAGGAGAAGATTTTTAACGATCAGGCTATCCCTGTTCTGGCTAAACAGCTTAATGAGTACCAGAATTCCAAGCAAACGAGCGTCAAAGCCGATCAACAACGCCTGACCAAGAGTCTGGAAGGTGTGGAGCGCCAGATTGATAACATTGTAAATGCGGTGGCTGGCGGTCTGAACAATCCTACCATTCTTGAAAAGTTGTCCTCACTGGAGCAGCAAAAGATTGAGCTAGAAACGAAACTGCTTGAGGCTCAGCAGGTAAAAGAAAAAGCAGCCATCACAGAGGATGCTCTGCGACAACTGCTTTCTGGCTTTCAGGACCACATCACCAGCCGGAACCTTCCTGAGATCAAGAAGTTCATCGGCAGCTATGTAGAAAAGGTGATCGTCTACAAAGAACATGTAGAAGTCATCTTTAAGCTACAAGTTGTGGATTTGATCGATGGAGGCGAGGGGAGTCGAACCCCTGTCCGAAGATAACGACACATAAGCTTCTACGGGTGTAGTCACAGTTTTGATGTCACCCGAGTATCGCCCCGTAACCGGCTATACGTTGGGTCAGCCTGATTGTCTTCTTCAGCACACCCCAGGCGGAGATGTGGCAGCGTATCCCACTATAGGTTAGCCCCTACATCCGGCACATGGGCGATGCAGGAGAGGAGCACGCTCACAGGTTATTAAGCTGCGAAAGCGTAGTTGTTTTGTTGTTTGCCGTTTAATAGGCTTTAGCGTTGATGAAGTGGACGCGTCCCCACTACCCGCTACCCATGCTCGAACTATCCCCGTCGAATCCATAAACGCCCCCTTATTATAAAAGGGCTCCACGGATAAATCCGGAAATACCGGAGCATAAGTGCATAATATCAAAAGCTGAATCCTAAGATTCAACACTCGAACCATGTTAAATCAAGATGCATTGAAAAATTACTACTTCGTTAGTATAACATATTACATGTCATAACGAAACGGATTGAAGCCATTATAGCTTGATAAAATAGCACCATTACAGGAACAAGTAACTTATCCACGTAATTTGTACCATTCTAATCAGCAGTAACTTATCTTGCAATTTTTTGCTTCTCTCGTAGAGCACGTTGGATATCACGCTGCGCATCACGTTTGGCAGCCGTTTCTCGCTTGTCATACTGCTTTTTACCTCTACCCAGTCCAAGCAGCAGTTTGGCATAACCGTTGCGAACATAGATCTTGAGAGGCACGATGGTGTAGCCCTCCTGTTTGGACAGACCAATAAGCTTACGAATCTGCTCTTTATGCAGCAGCAACTTACGCGTGCGCGTCGGATCAGTCGGATTGTTACGATTACCTTGTTCAAAAGGGCTGATATGCATATTGTGAATATGGATTTCGCCATTACGGATCGTAGCAAAAGCATCGCTTATATTAGAGCGACCATTCCGCAGAGACTTAATTTCCGTTCCCGTTAACACCATGCCCGCCTCGTAGGTGTCCTCAATAAAATAGTCATGGGAAGCTTTTTTGTTCTGGGCGAGCACTTTCCCATCTGCCTTCTTACCCATGAATACCACTCCTTATGAATAA
The DNA here is from genome assembly GCF_053006485.1 of Paenibacillus sp. JJ1683. NCBI lineage: Bacteria > Bacillati > Bacillota > Bacilli > Caryophanales > Paenibacillaceae > Paenibacillus > Paenibacillus sp. JJ1683. The sequence continues at coordinate 221,647 of NZ_CM129820.1, read as the reverse complement.
CTTAGATTCAATCTAGAATTCTTGCTACAAAGAGCTACCTAGAAATATATTGTAACAAATTTCGGAGGGTAAAAGCAAGAAAGGTCAAGCCTTCTACATTTCTCATTACACGTATAGCACACTAAAACCAAGCGGCTTCTATCCATTACTACAGACAGAAACCGCTCATATACCTAAGCATCCGTAAGCTTCATTCACTGCTCTCGGAAGCCCCAATCTCCTAACAGTAAGTTATATCAACCTATTTTTTCTTTTTCCGCACAAACCCAGCGGTGCTATTCCCGCCGTTAGCGCCCTTTTTTTTCCGCTTGCGACGTGCTGCGCCTTCACCACCTGGTCTGGCATCACTACCTGGGGTAGCTGCATCACCAATGAATATCCCGCTGGTAGACGTCTTCTTCCGCCGCTTGCTTGCCCCGGATGCTGGCGAATTGTATCCGCCCTTGCCACTACCAAAGCCGAAGCTGCCTGTCGAGCCTGTACCGACACCGTTTCCGCCACCACGACCTGCACGACCTGCAGTGCTGATGCCTCCGTTGCCGCCCTCTTTAGGCTTTCCAGCCGTCTCACGGCCGCCTTTACGCTCTCTACCAGCCTTGTCCTTGCCGCCCTTGCGGTCACGTCCTTCTCGGCCCCTGCCTTTACCGCGGCCCTCGCCACGTGTAAAATCTCCGCCCTGGCCCGAGCCACCCGTCCGTTCACGGCGTTGCCGTTGCTTCATATCGACGAGTTCGAAGTCAATTGTGTAATCTTCCATATTCACACGTGCGACGCGAACCTTAACCTCATCCCCAATGCGGAACACCTTAGAGGTGCGTTCTCCGATTAACGCCATATGCTGCTCGTCAAAATGATAATAGTCGTCCGTAAGTGCACTCAGACGCGTCAGACCCTCGACAGTGTTGTCTAGCTCAATGAACATCCCAAAGCTGGTTACACTGCTGATGATCCCCTCGAACTCCTCGCCAACCTTGTCCAGCATGTATTCAGCCTTTTTCATTTGCTCTGTGTCACGCTCTGCATCCACAGCCACACGTTCACGCTCGGAGGATTGCTGAGCAATGTCTGGCATGCGTGCAGTCAAGTATTCCTGACGCTCATCTGTCAAAGCCCCGCCATTCTCCAACACCTCACGAATAACACGGTGAATTACCAAGTCAGGGTAACGACGAATCGGTGATGTAAAATGAGAGTAATACTCCGCGGCCAGTCCAAAATGTCCTGTTGACTCTGCATCATACTTTGCCTGCTTCATCGAACGCAGCATCATCGTGCTAAGCACCGTTTGCTCCTTCGTACCCTGAATGTCTTCCAACAATGTTTGCAGTGCACGCGGATGAATGGAATTTCCTCGACCTTTGATCTGATGACCAAAATTAGCTGCGAAAGCCATAAAATTTTGCAGCTTCTCTGGATCGGGGTCCTCATGAATTCGGTACAAGAACGGTACCTTAAGCCAGTGAAAATGTTCGGCTACCGTTTCATTGGCCGCCAGCATAAACTCTTCGATAATTTGTTCGGCTATCGTACGATCCCTTTTCACAATATCGACAGCTTTGCCTTCGTCATCTACAATCACTTTGGCCTCATCAAAATCAAAATCAACCGCACCCCGGCGCATCCGATTTGCACGCAGCTTCAACGCCAAATCCTTCATCGTACGGAATACATCAATCAGGTCCTTGTAGCGTTCCATCAGTTCTGCATCTTCCTCTTCGAGGATTTTGCGAACGTTCGTGTAGGTCATCCGTTCCTTTGTTTTAATCACGCTGGTGAAAATATCATGCTTTACGACCTTCATATGCTCATTGAATTCCATCTCACAGGATAAAGTCAGTCGATCCACCTGAGGATTCAATGAACATATTCCGTTTGAAAGTCGATGTGGAAGCATCGGAATGACGCGGTCAACCAAATACACACTACAACCGCGGTTATATGCCTCCTGATCCAGCTTGGAATTCTCACGCACATAATACCCTACGTCAGCAATATGAACGCCCAGACGGTAGTTTCCGTTCGGCAAGCGCTCTACATTAACCGCATCATCGAGGTCTTTGGCATCCTCACCGTCAATGGTAACAATGATCTTATCGCGCAAATCACGCCGTCCTTGACGTATGATCTCTTCTTCCGTAATCGCATCAGGAGCCTGATCCGCTTCCGCCATCACTTCATCCGGAAAGGCTTCCGGGAGCTGATGCTTGCGAATAACGGACAATATGTCGACGCCCGGATCATCCTTATGACCCAGCACCTCCAGCACTTCGCCTTCTGCCGCTGCACGTCCTTCCGGATAGCTCACAATACGCACGACGACCTTTTGCCCGTTCACAGCTCCGTTGAAGCTGTCCTTAGGAATGAAAATGTCCCGATTAATACGTTTATCATCAGGCAAAACAAAACCATATGCTTCGTGGTTCTGAAACACACCGACTACCTGAAGCACTGCGCGCTTCACGATTCGCACAACTTCGCCTTCTAATCGGCCACCCGCAGGTCCCTTTGACGTCACTCTTACCAGTACCGTATCTCCATTCATTGCGCTCTTTAAGTCGTTAGCATGAATGTATACATCCGGGTGCTCCCGGTCCTCTGGAATCAAAAAAGCAAAGCCCTTGGCATGGGCCTGCAAACGCCCGCGCTGCAAATCCATCCGTTCTGGAACACCATAACGGTTTGTGCGGGTCAGCAGAATTTTCCCGTCTTCCTCCAATGCGTTCAAGAGCTTAAGGAATTCACGAAACTCTTCTGCATCCTTAACATCAAAATGTTGCTCCAGCTCCTGGTATGTCATAGGCTTGTATGCGGTCTCGCGCATGAAATCAAGTAGTTGTTGCTCTGTTATCATAATTTTGTCCACCTCGGGTGACCTTTAATTTTCAGTAATAAATCCGCATGTTCCTTGTTCCTGATACAAGGCTCTTAATATACTCATACCCTAGTATACACGAATTTAATCGACGGCATCCCTGCCTGTCCAAAATCCAAAAAAGCCCCCGTTTCCCATGAAACGAAGGCTTAAGGTATATACTTATCTTATTTTGCGAAAAATGCAACCAAAACGGAAACGATCATAAAACATGCACCCAAAACAGCAGTTACGCGTTGTAAAATCAAATCCATACCGCGAGCTTTGGTCTTGCCGAACAGATGCTCAGCACCGCCAGAGATGGCACCGGACAAACCTGCGCTTTTCCCCTTTTGCAGTAAAACAACCGCTATAACAGCAATCGAGAACACAACGAGCAGCACTTTCAAAAAGATTTCCATGAAAAATCCCACCTCCTGAGCTTATACATCTGTTTTGCAAAACAACACAGCCTCTTTTATGAAAACATGCACATATCATGCTTTAAATAGCCGGAAATTAACGCAAAACACTATTTTTATTCTACCACAGCTTCCAGTAGATAACAACAGCTACAGTAAGACACTTAGCCATTAAGCTTGTGTAGATAATAGATACATTATTCATAACAAAAACCAGACCTGCTTGCATATAGCGAGCAGGTCTGGTTAATTCATGCGTAAAAGCTTCGGGCCTCAGACTTCGTGATCATAAACCATCAATCTAAGAGGCTGTCAGCATTTTTCGCAATATTATTTTTTCAGGTTGTAGAAAGATTTCAGGCCATGGTATTGAGCCAGTTCGCCCAGTTGATCCTCAATGCGGAGCAATTGGTTGTACTTCGCAATACGGTCAGTACGGGAAGGAGCACCAGTTTTGATTTGGCCTGCATTTGTTGCAACAGCGATATCAGCGATTGTGCTGTCTTCGGATTCACCGGAACGGTGAGAGATTACAGCTGTGTATCCTGCGCGTTTAGCCAATTCGATAGCATCGAATGTTTCAGTCAGCGTACCGATTTGGTTTACTTTGATCAGGATAGAGTTACCGATGTTTTCATCGATACCTTTAGCCAGACGCTCAGTGTTAGTTACGAACAGGTCGTCACCAACCAATTGGATTTTGTTGCCCAGTTTTTCAGTGAGCAATTTCCAACCTTCCCAGTCATCTTCGGAGCAGCCATCTTCGATTGTGATGATTGGGTATTTATCAACCCAAGAAGCAAGCAGGTCAACGAACTCAGCAGAAGTGAAGGATTTGCCTTCGCCTTCCAAAGTGTATTTGCCATCTTTGAAGAACTCAGTGGAGGCAACGTCCATACCGAGGAATACGTCAACACCTGGTTTGTAACCAGCTTTTTCGATTGCTTCGATAATAGTGGACAGAGCTTCTTCGTTGGATTTGAAGTTAGGAGCAAAACCACCTTCATCACCAACAGCTGTGTTCAAGCCTTTGGAATTCAGTACAGATTTCAGGTTGTGGAAGATTTCTGCGCCAACACGCAGAGCTTCTTTAAATGTAGGAGCGCCTACAGGCAGAACCATGAATTCTTGTACGTCAACGTTGTTGTCGGCATGAGCACCACCGTTAACGATGTTCATCATTGGTACTGGCAATTGTTTAGCGTTGAATCCACCCAGGTAAGTGTACAGTGGCAAGCCCAGAGCTTCAGCAGCAGCGCGAGCGACAGCCATGGATACAGCCAGAATTGCATTTGCACCCAGTTTACCTTTGTTTGGAGTACCATCCAATTTGATCATCAATGTATCGATTTCTACTTGGTTCACAGCATCCAAGCCGATTACTTCAGGAGCAATAATTTCGTTCACGTTTTTAACTGCTTGCAGAACACCTTTACCCAGGTAACGGGATTTGTCGTTGTCGCGAAGCTCTACAGCTTCGTGAGCGCCTGTGGACGCACCAGAAGGAACGATAGCGCGACCAATCGCACCGGATTCCAGATATACTTCAACTTCAACCGTAGGGTTACCACGGGAGTCGAGGACTTCGCGAGCGTACACGTCAGAAATAATAGTCATTTGTACTTAATCTCCTTTGTAATTCATAATTTATTGGTCAAGCCTATACTTATTAAATCAAGCTTACTTGCGGGATGCAATCATAGATTTTCCTGTCATTTCCGCAGGTTGCGGAAGTTGCATCAAATCCAGAAGCGTTGGAGCTACGTCAGCCAGAATTCCATGCTCACGTAGAACGATATTTTCGTCAGTCAAAATGAACGGAACCGGATTCGTTGTGTGAGCTGTGAACGGACGTCCCTGCTCATCAATTTCCATATCTGCGTTACCATGGTCAGCGATGATAATTACCACGCCGCCTTTGGCTTTAACTGCATCTACAACACGTCCAACACACTCATCCGTTGTCTCTACTGCCTTAATTGTTGGTTCCAGCATACCGGAGTGTCCAACCATATCCGGATTGGCAAAGTTCAGGATAATCGCATCATGCTTGTCGGCTTCGATTTCCTTAACAGCAGCATCCGCTACTTCATACGCACTCATTTCAGGCTGCAGATCATATGTAGCCACTTTAGGCGAGTTGATCAAAATACGAGTTTCGCCAGGAAGCTCCACATCGCGTCCGCCACTGAAAAAGAAAGTAACGTGCGGATACTTTTCTGTCTCAGCAATACGCAATTGCTTTTTGTTGTTTTGTACCAGCACTTCGCCAAACGTGTTGTCCAGGTTTTTCGGTTCATAGGCAACAAAGCCTCCAACCGTTTCACTGAACAAGGTCAGGCAAACAAAGTGCAGATTTTTAGGCCATTGTGGCCCACGGTCAAAACCACGGAAATCTTCATTGGTAAATACTTGAGACAATTGAATCGCACGGTCAGGACGGAAATTCAGGAATACGACAGAGTCATTGCTTTCAACCAGCCCTACAGGGCTTCCATCAGCCTTCACAATAACAGTTGGCTCCACAAATTCATCGAACACTGATTTTTCATACGATTCCTTCAATGCTTCGAGTGGGTCGGTATATTGAGGACCTTCACCGTATACGATTGCACGGTAAGATTTCTCAACACGTTCCCAACGTTTGTCGCGGTCCATTGCATAATAGCGTCCTTGTACGGTTGCAATTTGGCCAATGCCCACTTCCTGAATTTTAGCGACCAGTTGTTGCATAAAGCCTACGCCGCTATCAGGCATAACGTCACGTCCATCCATGAAAGCATGAATGTACACTTCGGTTAATCCTTCTTTTTTAGCCAGATCCAGCATAGCGAACAGATGGCTGATATGGCTATGCACACCACCGTCGGACAGAAGTCCGTACAAGTGAAGTTTAGTGTTGTTCTTCTTCGCATGCTGCACGGCTTTAACCAATGTTTCATTGTCGAAGAACTCGCCTTCACGGATGGACTTCGAAATACGAGTCAAATCTTGATATACGATTCGGCCTGCGCCGATGTTCAAGTGACCTACTTCGGAGTTACCCATTTGTCCTTCCGGCAGACCCACCGCTTCACCAGAAGCCGTCAAAGTAGTATGTGGATACTGTTTTAAATACCGGTCGTAATTCGGTTTATTGGCCTGTGCAACCGCATTGCCTTCCACAGTGTCACGCAGTCCGAATCCGTCCATAATAATTAAAGCTACCGGTTTTGGTGCTGTCATCTTACTTCGCCCCCTCAACAAGCGCGATGTACGACGCCGGTTGAAGACTGGCACCGCCCACGAGCGCGCCGTCGATATCGCTTTGACCCAGGTACTCAGTAACATTTTCAGGTTTTACACTACCACCGTACTGAATACGTACAGCATTTGCTGTATTTTCATCATACAGCTCTTTAATCAGACTACGGATGTAGGAAATCACTTCATTCGCATCCTGCGAAGTGGAGGATTTGCCTGTTCCGATGGCCCAGATTGGCTCATAAGCAACTACAACTTGTGCCGCTTGATCTTTAGCCAGACCAGCAAAAGCTGCTACAGTTTGCACTTTTACAACTTCTTTGGTTTGACCTGCTTCACGGTCTTCCAGCTTTTCGCCTACGCATACGATTGGTGTCAGGCCATGACGGAATGCTGCATGAACCTTTTTGTTCACCGTTTCGTCTGTTTCGTTGAAATACTCACGACGCTCGGAGTGTCCGATCACAACGTAGTCTACGCCCAGATCTTTCAGCATTCCGCCGCTGATTTCACCTGTAAATGCGCCATCTTCTGCAAAGTGCAGGTTTTGTGCGCCGATTTTAATAGATGTACCTTTTACTGCTTCAACCAGAGCAGGAAGATTTGTAAATGGAGCACAGATAACGCTCTCCACTCCTGCAACCTCTGCTTTACCTTTGATCTCTTCGATGAAGGTTTTAGCTTCTGGTACGGTTTTGAACATCTTCCAGTTACCCGCGATAATCGGTGTTCTCAATGGTTTCAACTCCTAACTATTAGGTGCCCTAAAGCCTTTATTACGCGTAATGCGTTTGATTATTTATCGTTAAGTGCAACAACACCCGGAAGTGCTTTGCCTTCCATGAATTCCAGGGATGCGCCGCCGCCAGTGGAGATGTGATCCATTTTGTCAGCCAAGTGGAATTTTTCAGCCGCAGCCGCAGAATCACCGCCACCAATGATGGTGTATGCTTCTGTTGTAGCACAAGCTTCCGCTACTTCACGAGTACCGCCAGCGAAAGGCTCGATTTCAAATACACCCATTGGTCCATTCCAAACAACCAATTTGGAGTTTTTGATAACATCTGCATAGATTTTACGAGTTTTCGGTCCGATATCCACGCCTTCCCAATCTGCAGGAATGCCGTCGATGTCCACAATGTTCGTGTTCGCTGTAGCGCTGAAATCGTCAGAAATAACGATATCCACAGGAAGGTAGAAGTTTTTGCCAAGCTTCTTCGCTTTTTCAATAAATCCAAGAGCTACGTCCAGTTTGGATTCATCCAGCAAAGATTGACCTACTTCATGACCTTGAGCTTTGAAGAATGTATAAGTCAAACCGCCGCCAATAATTACGTTATCTGCAATGTTCAGCAGGTTGTCGATTACGTCAATTTTGTCTTTTACTTTGGAACCGCCAATAATGGCTGTAAAAGGACGATCTGGATTCGACAGGGCTTTACCAATAACAGACAACTCTCTTTCCATCAGCAAGCCGGAAACAGCCGGAAGAAGATGCGCGATACCTTCTGTAGAAGCATGAGCACGGTGTGCTGCACCAAAAGCATCATTCACGAAAATGTCAGCCAGCTCAGCAAATTGCTTCGCCAGTTCAGGATCGTTTTTCTCTTCTCCTGGGTAGAAGCGTACATTTTCAAGCAATAGCACATCGCCGTTTTTCAGTTCAGCCACTTTCGCTTTAACAGCCTCGCCAACTGCTTCGTCCACCTTAACAACAGGTTTATTAAGCAGTTCTGACAAACGCACACCAGCAGCAGTCAGACGCATGGATTCAACAACTTGACCCTTTGGACGTCCAAAGTGACTCGCCAAAATAACTTTTGCACCTTTTTCAATTAGGTAGTTAATGGTTGGCAAGGTTTCGCGAATACGCTTGTCATCGGTAATTTTACCATCCTCAACCGGAACGTTAAAATCTACACGAACAAACACCCGTTTTCCATTCAGTTCTATATCACGTACGCTCTTTTTGTTCATCTCCATATTCCTCCGCACCCTTATAATTTTACGAAACAGGAATTTAAGGCACATTTTGATATATAAAGAGCGGAAACAATAACACCTGTTTCCGCTCTATGATGTTGCTCGATAAGGAATTCTTATTTAGCCAATTTAGCGAAGTATTCCAACGTACGGATCAATTGTGCAGTGTAGGACATTTCGTTGTCGTACCAAGCTACAGTTTTAACCAGTTGTTTGTCGCCAACAGTCAGAACTTTAGTTTGAGTTGCATCAAACAGGGAACCAAAAGTCAGACCTTTGATGTCAGAAGAAACGATTTGATCTTCAGTGTATCCGTAAGTTTCAGGATCGGAAGCTTCTTTCATCGCTGCGTTGATTTCTTCAGCAGTTACGTTTTTCTCCAGAACTGTTACCAGCTCAGTCAGGGAACCTGTTGGTACTGGAACACGTTGAGCTGCACCATCCAATTTACCTTTCAGCTCAGGGATAACCAGACCGATTGCTTTAGCAGCACCAGTAGTGTTAGGGATGATGTTTTCAGCTGCTGCGCGAGCACGACGGAAGTCACCTTTAGCATGTGGAGCATCCAAAGTGTTTTGGTCGCCAGTGTAAGCGTGAATTGTAGTCATCAAGCCTTCAACGATACCAAATTTGTCTTGCAGTGTTTTAGCCATAGGAGCCAAGCAGTTAGTTGTGCAAGAAGCACCGGAAATTACAGTTTCAGTTCCGTCCAGAATTTCATGGTTTACGTTGTAAACGACAGTTTTCATGTCGCCAGTAGCTGGAGCGGAGATAACAACTTTTTTAGCGCCGCCTTTCAAATGTTTCTCAGCAGCTTCTTTAGTTGTGAAGAAACCTGTGCATTCCAGAACGATGTCTACGCCCAGGTCTCCCCAAGGCAATTCTTCAGGGTTACGGTTAGCCAAAACTTTAACTTCTTTACCGTTTACTTTGAAGAAACCGTCATGTACTTCTACTTGTCCTTGGAAAGTACCTTGTGTTGTATCATATTTCAACAGATGTGCCAGCATTTTGGAATCTGTCAAGTCGTTAATTGCTACTACTTCAATACCTTCTACGTCTTGAATACGGCGGAAAGCAAGGCGTCCAATACGTCCGAAACCGTTAATACCAACTTTAACTGTCATGAGTGAGTTCCTCCCAAAGTTCGTTTAGTTTAGTTTTATATATTCAAGACAGACCCGAAAGCCTGTCAAGACAACACAATTAAAAAACCTTATCAATCTCTTAAATAACGGCTTACAATCTCGGCAGCAGCGCCTTCGTCGGTGACAAGAATGTCTTCCTGTCCGAAACGCAATACTGCATGAATAGCAGCAGCCTTGCTCTTGCCTCCAGCCACACCTAACACCGTCTCCGTACGCCTGATGTCCTCCAAACGGAGTCCGAGCGTCAGCATTCTGTGAACAACGACGCCGTCTTCGTTAAAATAATAACCAAACGATTCGGCGACCGCACCCTCATTGCTGATCTGGGCAAAGGTTTCAGGGTCAAGCTTGCGTCTGTGGGCCATTGCTATGGCGTTGCCTATCCCGTGAATGATAATACGACTCTCTCGAATCAGGCTTAATATATCCTGAATATTCGTATCCTCAAGCAAGGAGTTGTAAGCATGATTGCTGAGCAAATCCGGTACATGGAGCAGACGGTATTGAGCGCCGACCTTGCGAGCCATCGTGGAGGCAATTGTATTTGCCTGCATTTCCATGCTCTCTCCCAAACCCCCGCGTGCCGGTACAAACCATCCGCCCTTAAGCGGGCCGTTAGCAGGTAATGCCAGTTGTTCCGCCACATCTGCAATCGTCGTGCCACCTGTTACAGCGACCACGTCCTCGTCATCCATAACACTCAGCAGCGCCTTTGCGCCAGCACGGCCCAGTTCCTGCTTCGCTAACGGTGAAGCATCCGAATCCCCTGGAACGACAACCACCTTCCTCAAACCGTAGGCTTGACGAATCTGATCCTCCAATTGGGACAGGCCGAACAAGTTGTTCGCAATCGGCTCCAGCTGTTCCAGCAGATCCAGTCCTGCTTTGCTCACCTTCATGCCCACACTCTCAATCTCAATTAGCCCTTGCGCTTTAAGGAGATCAGTCTCAGCGCGCAGTACGCGCTCGGTCATATCCAGTGAAGCTGCCAGTGTTCTGCGTCCGATAACTTCGGACAACATAATCTGATGCAGGATCGTGTACCTTTTTTTCAAAACATCCATGAGGTCGGGCAGAAGCTGCTTCTGTATTTCTAATATCTTTCGCATGCTTTCCACTCCCGCACACTTCTAAGTTCTGTCTCTATGCTATATCTCTAACTGGTCTTAAAATGTCCCGGGATAACTTTTTAAGTCCCACGTATATCTTACCCAATATTTGCTTCACATGCAAGTCTATCTGAACCTATATTTCTCAACTTTTTATGTGAATATGCGCACGTAATAAAAGCTTGCAATTCAATGCCGTATATCATATAATCATCTTTGTTTCCAATTAATTAGTTGGTTGCTTGTAATGATTCATCTTTGCGCCCGTGGTCCAACGGATATGACGTAGGCCTCCGGAGCCTGAGATCGAGGTTCGATTCCTCGCGGGCGCGTCGTTTTATATGATTGGCTAAATGTTCCATATAATGTTTTTAACCAAAAAGAGCGCTAAGCGTTCTTTTTTTTAATCAATAGTTTGACTTTCTTTGACTTTTTGTTTGAAATTGTTTATCATGTGGTTAATACGGTAACAGTTTATAAATAGGGATGTGTATTCGGCATATCCACCAAATCCACTAACGATTTAAGGGAGGTTTTTTGACGTGAGCTATGTTCCTATGGTAGTAGAACAAAGTAACCGCGGCGAACGCGCCTATGACATTTATTCCAGACTGTTGAAGGATCGCATTATTTTGTTGGGCTCGGACGTCAATGACGTTGTAGCCAACTCAATTATTGCCCAAATGCTGTTTTTGGCTGCTGAAGATCCTGAAAAAGACATTCACTTGTATATTAACAGCCCTGGCGGTTCCATCACAGCTGGTATGGCCATTTTCGATACGATGCAATACATTAAACCTGACGTATCTACCATTTGTGTAGGTATGGCTGCTTCCATGGGTGCTTTCTTGCTGAATGCAGGTGCCAAAGGTAAACGTTTTGCCTTGCCAAACAGTGAAATTATGATTCACCAGCCACTAGGCGGTGCACAAGGACAGGCAACGGATATCGAAATTCGCGCCCGTCGCATTCTGAAAATGCGTGACAAGTTGAACCGCATTCTCGCAGATCGCACAGGTCAACCACTGGAACGCATCGAAAAAGACACAGACCGTGACTATTTCATGTCCGCTGATGATGCCAAGGAATACGGTATTATTGATAAAGTGTTAACTAGCTCCTCTCCAGAAGGTGTATAAGAAAAGTGGTTTTCTTCTGAATAGCTGGTAAATAAAAAGGCTGCCTCGGATTTTCGTATCCGGTAGGCAGTCTTTTTTATTTACTATTAATTTTCAATATATAACTAATCCAGATTATTGATTTTGTCCCGCAAAAGGCTTACCGCCCTGAGGCAGCAGTTGAGCGAACGAGTAAGTAAACTCCGGAATTCCATAAGCGTATGGCGCATAATCATACAAATCAAACACGATGGTTACTCCACTGTTGGTCACATAAAAATTCTGATCTGCGGCCAACTCTTTAAATTTCTCAAAACCTTCGCCAGCCTGGAGCGCATCAATTTTTTTCTTCAAATCAGCATTCAGGAACTTTTTGTAGTTAGGATTTGCCTTCAATACGTCAGACAATTGCAACAGCTTACCATCAGCAAGCGAGAACGTATATCCTTTACGTGCCGTCATACCGTGTGCGCCACCTGTATACGAGTAGTCCTGCATAATCACACTTAGAATACCGTCCTTATTATAGGCAATTGCAAAATCATTTTCGAAATCATACGGTCTTTCTGCTGTAACCTCTCCCTCTGCCACCATCTTTTTGCCTGCTGCCAATACTGTCTCTGCATGCTTTTTAAGCATATTATTAATGGCCTGTTGAGCCTCAGGATTCAGCTGGCTGCCGCTGATTTGCGGATACTTAATCTTATAGGATACCTTTGCATTACTCGAAGCTGGAAGCGTCTGAGATGCAATTGTGATCGGATTTAGCTGGCTTTTACTCAATGTTACTGTTTTCTGAGTTGCATTCCACTGCGCATCGATACCCAGATAGTCTTTCAGCAGACTCATAGGAATATATAGCTTCCCGGCGATCATTTTGGCATCCATGCTGCGCGTGTTGATCCCGTTCACATTGGCATAGGCATCCGAGGAGGAGACCACGATATAGAGCTTGTTGTACCCGCTCCCCACTGTATATGTCCCTTCCTTGGTGTCATAGCTCACCGGAATTCCCAAACTATCACGCAGTGCTGCCACTGGAATCATTGTGTTCCCGTTCACTTGTACACCTTTAGCGGCCAACGTTTTACCATTCCATTGGATGGCGATCCCGGGTTGCTGTGTTGTCGCTTGCTGCTGTTTGGTCGAAGCTGCCTCAATATAGGAAACGGGAACGACCGCAACCCCTGCTAAGATTCCCGCTGCCAGCAGTGCTGAGCACCATTTTTTCGTATGCTTGTTCATCGTAAGTATTCCTCCTATTGTGAATCTGTATTATCTATGTGTTTTGATCACTTTTCTTATTATATCTATACCCTATTGTATGTAGTTTACAATCTGTACACTCACTGATTTCAATCTGTACACCTAACAGCCATTAGCTATGACAGACTCATTACAAAACGGTTTCAATAGACAAAAGAAGCCAACAAGTCACCCTGCAATGTTGCAGGCGCTTGCGGCTCCGTTTAATGGCCTATACTAGTTCATCTCATATTGGGCAGACACTTGGACTTTCACCGTTACTTGGCCCGACTGTATCTCTGTTCCGCCACTCATATCCATGAGCGCTTTGGACATGGCATTCTCACGTTGTGTGAAAACCTGAGCTTCCCCGCCATCTACTGTCACATTCACCAGAGCCCCTAAGCCGCGTTTAGCTGATTTTGCTACGGCACTGGCTTTGGATTGAGCGTTATCCAACGCTTTTGCAATAGCAGCTTCCTCATAAGAAGAAGGATTCTCTACGGAAAACTGTATATTATCTACGTTGTTTGCACCGGAGTTTGTAGCCTCATCCAGCAGCTGACCAATTTTGTCCAAGTTGCGATATTTCACAGAAAGTGTATGGTTGGCCATGTAGCCTTTGAGCTTCTGTCCTTCTTTCTCGTTATAGGTATAGTTAGGTTGTACAGAGAACTGGCTTGTCTGAATATCGTCTGCACTGATACTCCATTTTCCTTTTAACAGCTGTGTGACCTTGTTTATTTTCGCAGCATTAGCTTTTTGAGCAGCAGCAGCAGTATTTCCTTCCGATTGCACCCCAATGGAGAGATAAGCGATGTCTGGCTTAGCCATTATTTCACCACTTCCACTCACGTTAATTACACCATTCGCCGTCGTCGCCGTTGCAGCATAAGCGCGATCAGCCCCCGTCCACAGCCCTCCTGCTACTCCTCCAGCTAATAATGCTCCTGCAAGAATTGCTGTGCTTACTGTTTTTGTCCAAACTCTCATCGTACTCAACCTCTTTCTTGAAAATGTTTGTACCTTCCAGACGGAAAAAACGGGAAAAGGTTGCAGTCAAGCGGTATAAATTTCCGAAACAAGGCATACCACAGGGGTTTTAATTATTTGTAGCTTGGACTTAATGCGGTCGCTATATTCAAATAAATATACATCAATAGCTTAATGGTGGGACGGGTTGAATACTTTTCTCTGGATACAAAAAAAAGCCCCCAAGGGGGCTTTCACTAAGAGATACATCATATCACAAAGCAGATGTTCGTTTATTGATTTTCCAGCTCAACCTTACTAACCAGACTTACTAAAGCGTTTACAGCCTGTTCGGCGTCCGCACCTTCGGCACTAATATTGATTTCAGTACCTGTACTGATGGCGAGGCTCATAATACCCATGATGCTCTTGGCATTAACCTTTTTGTCTTCTTTTTCCACAAAAATTTCTGATGAATATTTATTCGCTTCCTGTACGAACAGCGCAGCAGGTCTGGCGTGCAGTCCTGTTTTCAAGCGTACGACTACTGGATGTTTTGACATGTCAGCTTACCCCCTCATCAAATAAATCTGGACGCTATTTACTCCATTTTATTTATCACATTATAACATTAACCCGGGACAGACACTAGAAAAAAAACTAAAAAAACCGGGGCTAAGAGCCCCACAGACCCTTTTTTACGGAATCAGGCCGTTTTCCCCCCTGATTTTGTCAGCCATCTCATCAATTTTGCGAAGTCGATGATTTACACCCGATTTACTCACGACCCCTTTGAGCATTTCCCCGACTTCTTTCAAATTCAAATCGGGATGAGCGAGTCGAATTTCTGCCACTTCACGCAGCTTATCCGGCAAGGTCTCCAAACCAACTTCCCTCTCCAGCAGCTTGATATTCTCAATTTGCCGGACAGCGGCTCCGATCGTCTTGTTCAAATTCGCTGTTTCGCAATTAACAATACGGTTTACGGAATTGCGCATATCGCGCATAATGCGTACATCCTCAAACTTGAACAAGGCTTGGTGCGCCCCAATGATACTGAGCAGCTCAATGATCTTCTCGCCTTCCTTGATGTAAAGGATAAAGCCTTTTTTTCGCTCAATACAGCGGGCGTTGAGATGAAACTCATTAGCGAGATCAACTAACGCCTGACAATGCTCCTCATACATCGAAGAAATCTCAAGGTGGTAAGACGACCCCTCTGGATTATTCACAGAGCCACCTGCCATAAAGGCACCCCGCAAATAAGCCCGCTTACAACAGTTTTTCCGAATGATATCACGATTAATCCCGTCAGTGAACAAGAACCCTTCTGAGACAATATAAAGCTCCTTTAGCAGCTCTTGTACACCATTGGGGATACGGACAATATACACATTATTTTTTTTCAAGCGCATTTTTTTCCGTACAAGCAGTTCGATGTGAAGTTGAAAATGCTTTTTGATCAAGGAGTAAATCCGCCTTGCAATCGCGGCATTTTCTGTGGACACGTCCAATATCACCCTTTTATTCGACAGTTGTACGGATCCGAGCATACGTATGAGCGCAGACAGTTCCGCTTTTTCACAGCAGGGCTGGCTTTCAATCATCGTAAGCTCTTTTTTCGTTTGTGCCGCAAAGGACAAGGGACTCACCTCCTTCTTAACATCCAGTTTTGTACCAATTGGTAAATATGCTGGCTCAGTTTGTCGGCATCATGCCGTAAATACGTACGGAACAGAACTAACGTATCTGCCACTACTTTATATCCTCGATCAGCCAGCTCGCCCATGTCTACCTGAACAGGCTTAGCTCCCTGCTCGGCATACATCTCCTGTACTTGGGGTGGAATTTCCCCGTTATTCACAATGACATAGTCAAAGAGGTGATGCCCAACATGCTCATAGATCGCTTGCAGGTGATCTCCCACTGTATAGCCGTCGGTTTCCCCTGGCTGGGTCATCACGTTGCAGACAAATATTTTGATCGCATCTGATTTCACCACAGCCTCAGCAAGCTTTGGCACAAGCAGATTCGGTAAAATGCTGGTATATAGACTGCCGGGACCAATCAGAATCGCATCGGCTTCATTAATGGCTTCCACAGCCTCAGGCAACGGCTCCACGTGAGTCGGTTCAAGAAAAACACGTTTGATGCGTCCGCCCGCTTCCGGGATTTTGGACTCCCCGGTGATCACCGTGCCATCCTCCATCTCGGCGCTGAGCACAACGCCTTCTTCAGCCGCTGGCAGTACACGCCCCCGGACAGCAAATACACGGCTAAGCTCACGCACCGCCGTTACAAAATCCCCCGATATATCAGTCATCGCTGCTAAGATCAAATTCCCCAGACTATGGCCTGACAATCCTGATCCAGCACCGAAACGGTATTTTAGCATATCTGACATTACTGGTTCCACGTCAGCCAAGGCAGTCAGCACATTGCGGATATCCCCTGGAGGGGGCATCTGCAGCTCACTGCGCAATATCCCGGAGCTTCCGCCATCGTCAGCGACTGTAACAATAGCCGTAATATCCAGCGGCTTTTGCTTCAAGCCCCGCAGCATGACGGACAAGCCGGTTCCGCCGCCCATAACAACAATACGTGGGCGCTCCCGTTGTGATCCGGTCTCTTTCATGATTTCACCTCATTAATGCCGGTCCCGATCAGCATCCCGATGCGAAACAGAAACGGATTCTGTCTCGCTGGCACCCAGCATTTTTCCTAAATACTCCGATATTGCAACTGAACGATGCTTACCTCCAGTACAGCCAATACCGATAATGACCTGGCTTTTACCTTCTTTGCGATACTGCGGAATCAAAAAGTGCAACATATCCAACAACTTGGTTAGAAACGCCTGGGTCTCCGGCCACTTCATAACATAATCATATACATCGCTATCCTGTCCCGTGTGTGGACGTAGTTGGTCCACATAGTGGGGATTAGGCAGGAAGCGCACATCGAATACAAGATCGGCATCAATGGGAATACCATACTTGAAGCCAAAAGATGTAATGTTCACGGACAGCATACTGCTCTCCAGATGGGAAAATCTCGAAATAATCCTCGCCTTTAAGGTTGCGGGCTTCATCGTACTGGTATCAATAACCTGTGTAGCGGAGCTTTTGAGTTCTTCCAACATCTTACGCTCCAATCGAATCCCGTCCAAAGGCATACCATCTGGAGCAAGCGGATGCCGTCGACGGCTTTCCTTGTACCGTTGTACAAGAACACCGTCATTCGCATTCAAGAATAAAATTTCACAATGAATCGTAAAATGATCTTTAATATAATTTAGCGATTCTGACAAGGCGGTGAAAAATTCTCGTCCGCGTAGATCAATGACGAGAGCCACCTTGCCAATTTTACCGTTAGACTGCTCAATCAACTCGGCAAATTTGGGAATCAGCACAGGGGGCAGATTATCAACGCAGAAGAAGCCCAAGTCTTCAAGGCTTTGCACCGCAATGGTCTTCCCTGCGCCTGACATCCCTGTAATAATAATGAGCGTTGCCCACGGTGCAGCATTTTTTAAATTATCTGTCATATGGACTTCCCTCTCCTTTTGCTTCTTTGCTCTATGTCATTACCCCTATCGTCAACCCCGGATTAAGAGCGCAGCAGCAACCCAGCAGCCCCTACGATACCCGCGTCATTGCCTAAAACCGCTGGTACGATATATACCCCTTTTTGAAGCGGCTCAGGTGCCAGCTTGGCGTATACGCGACGCATCTCTTCAAACAAAAAGTCGCCTGCTTTAGAAACACCGCCGCCTATAATAAACAATTCTGGATTAAGCACAGCGGCAACCGCTGCCATCGATTTCCCCAAATAAAAGGCAGCCCGGTTCACGATACGCAACGCGACTTCATCCCCGGCTTTAGCAGCATCGAATACTTCCTTGGCAGCAATGTGATCTTCCAGCGCCAGAGAGGTCCGGTCGCCACGTTCCACAGCATCCTTGGCCATACGAATGATGCCTGTTGCGGAAGATACAGTTTCCAAGCAACCCATTTTGCCGCATCCACACTGAATAGCCTCCAGATCAGGCACGACGCTGATATGTCCAATTTCCCCAGCCATACCCGAAGAACCCTGGTATATTCTACCATTTATAATAATACCGCCACCTACACCTGTTCCCAGGGTATAGCATACACAGTTTTCTATGCCTTTGCCTGCGCCAGCCCAAGCCTCACCCAGCGCAGCAACATTCGCATCGTTGTCTATTTTTACAGGCTTGCCAATCCGGTTCTCTAGGAGCGCACGGATCGGTACGTCACGAAAGCCAATATTAGGAGCGAGGACAATAATACCATCACGAACATTCGTAAAACCTGCAACACCTGCACCGACACCTTTTAGTTGATCCCACTCATAAGGAGATTGCTCAACAATATGCCGCACATATTTTTCGATATTACCGATGACAACGTCTACACCTTTATCGGTTTCGGTTGGTCCCTCATATGTGTGCAAAAGCTGTCCGTCTTCATTACAAATGCCGACTTTAATCGCGGTACCGCCCAAATCGACACCTACATAGATACTTTCAGACATGTTCCAAGCCACCTTTATGTTTACTTAAAAATCTGGTATAAAATATATGCTTAAAATTCCTGCCTCGTAGGAGTAATCCTACGTTCCAACTATAATTGAAGCCCCCGTTACGGTCAAGGACACTTACCTGTTGAAAAATGTACGATTAGCTGAACTTTTAAACTCATGCCTCCGTAAGAAAAACGTCTATTGACGTACTTTCAAGGAAGCCAGACCACGCTTAACGGAATTTTTCTTGCGATTATAGAATTGTTCAGCTCCGCTGAAAATTTATAAATTCAATAATCATAAAAAGGAGAAAGCCTGTGCAAATGCACCAGGCTTTCTCTTCCTGAACAAACAACGGGGCTTAACAGAGGGGGCTTAGCCCCTCACATGAGCCACTTTGTGTATTATAGACACTCTTTATTGATCCAGTGTTTCGCTCCAGTCGTGGACAGCGCTGCCTTCAAGATACTTCTCGCAATCCATAGCCGCCATACATCCCGTTCCCGCAGCCGTAATGGCTTGTCGATAACGGTTATCCTGCACGTCCCCACAGGCAAAAACACCCGGGATGTTCGTTTCCGTCGTGCCTGGCTTCACTTCAATATAGCCGTGTTCATCGGTATGAATTTGTCCGTTCAGGAAGCCTGTGTTCGGTGTATGGCCAATCGCCACAAACACGCCATCTGCCTCAATCAGCTCATCCTGGTTGGTCTCATTATTGTGTACTTTCAAGCCCTTTAAGCCAGTTTCCCCTGTTACAACTTCCAGAGGAGTACGATTTAATGCCCAATGTACTTTTTCATTTTCACGTGCGCGGTCTTGCATAATTTTAGATGCCCGCAATTCGTCACGACGATGGACCAAGGTTACGCTGGAAGCGAAACGGGTCAAGAAGCTCGCTTCCTCCATGGCTGAATCGCCACCGCCGACCACGATAATCTTTTTCCCACGGAAAAAGAAGCCGTCGCAAGTTGCGCATGTGCTAACTCCGCGACCTACATTGTCCTGCTCACCCGGAATGCCGAGATATTTGGCGGACGCGCCTGTAGCAATAATAACCGACTCCGCCTCAATGATGCCTTTACCCTCTACCTTCACTTTAAAAGGGCGCTTGCTGAAATCGACTTCCTCTACCCAACCGGAAGTAAACTCAGCGCCAAAACGTTCGGCCTGCTTGCGCATGTTATCCATCAGCTCAGGTCCGAGAATACCTTGCTCAAAACCCGGGAAATTTTCAATTTCAGTCGTTGTGGTAAGCTGCCCACCGGGCTGCATTCCTTCAATGATCAGCGGATTCATGTTGGCGCGTGCCAAATAAATAGCGGCTGTGTAGCCTGCAGGACCTGTACCAATAATTATGGATTTATACATACGTTTGTTGCCTCCTTTAAGTGATGTTTGGAGCAGATGTTAGACCTGCTTTTTAAACGTGGAGAGCGGCTGCTTTAGCTTCTGTTTGATACCACACACGCTGTCAATTTGACGTGCGTAGCGGCTTACGGTCGATACGGAAATACCATAGCGGTCAGCTACTTCCTGATAGGTGACGGAATGATGATGCAATTTGGCTGTCAAATATTCCAGTGCAGCTGCCCATCCCTCAGTATGCTGAACCATCGGGACCTCTGGAGCAAGCCGATCCAAATACTCCTGCCAAAGTGATCTCAAATCATGCTGCATGGCCGTATCGGATGATTTGCTCATGACGGTTAGTACCTTGTCCAGCACGGCCTGCCATTGTGGATCAACTGGTGAAGCAGAAATGTCACCTTCAGTTGTATGCGGATCTTGCTCAGCCTCTAACCGCTCAGGATGTTCTGTTTCCGTGTGTGTATGGTGCACATCCTGCTCTGCCAGCTCTTGCAATACTTGCAAAGCACGGCGTTTGAGTTCACTCTCCTGATCAGGATCTTCTACGAAGGACTCCAGTGCCTGACGCACTTCATCGTCACCGATCAAGCTTAACGCCTGAATAACCTGTAGCTGAGTCGCTCGGTCTCCGTGGCGCAAGGCCCAGAAGAAAGATGATCGGATTAGCGGGTCCTTCTTCATACTGTCAGGCACCTGCTCAGCGCCAAACTTCTCCCACATGCGGAATTGCTCCTCAAACGGGAGATGATAGTGATAGCTGAGCACTTGCAGCGGTGTACCTTCCTGCTGAAGCTCTTCCAATCTGGATAGGAAAAACCTTGGAACCTCCGAGGAAGCATCCTGCTTTTGCAAATGACTCCATAACCGCCGAGCTTCCGCATATCTTCCCGTATTGCTGGCAGCCACCGCTGTGTAATGGTACAAAGAAGCGTCCGCATTGTTCTCTCCATTGCTATGAAGCAACCTGCGGAAATGCCTGTAAGCCTCCTCATGGCGCCCGAGAATCCCCATAGTGGTCGCCAGCTTGAACACCTGCTCCTCCTGAAACGGTATAGTGACCGCCAAGGTTTGAACCAGACGATCCAATTCTGGGCCGCCGCCTTCGTGCTGATAAAAAATCGCCAAGTTGCACAATGCGTGTAAATTACCCGGCTCATCCTCCAACACTTGAATAATGGTAGCCTTAGCATTTTGGAACAATCCCATGTAGTAATACGCTAGCGCCAGATTATTCCGCGCAGCGAACATGTCCGGTTGCTCCTCCGAAATTTGCTTGAGCAGTTGGGCTGCCTGAGCAAATTTCCCTTCCTCCAGCAGAACACGGGCCTGATCATGCTCGACCACTCCCTGCCGGGCCTTAATGCGGTTCAGCTTCGTTGGACGGTCCAGCTCATAATAGAGCAGCTCCATCATTTCCTCGGCTTCATCAAGAAACTGGCCTTCTTCGTCCTCCTCCAGGTACGTGACCAATGCTTTTTCCGCTTCTTCAAACTGCTCCATATTAGCGTAATTATTCGCCATATAGAAATAACATTCTGTCATCGACGAGTCTACGTCACTCAGAACAGAGGACAGGATCTCATTCGAACCTGCATAATCCCCCATCTCTGATAATATACCCGCCATATTGCAATGATTCACCGGATTATCCGGTTCATATTCAACGGCTTTGCGAAAATATTTCAATGCCTTGTCATAATGATTGCGATCAAGCGAGCGCACAGCTTTCTCAAAAAAGAAAGATGCGTCGAAACGCAAAGCAATAATCTTAGGGCTAGGTTCCGAAACTCGCAGATGTTTCCCTTTCATAAATAACCAAGGCACCTCCTTTAAAAGTAACTGGCATGTTCATACCCTTCAGTATACCACAACTTCAAAACGACTTGACAGTCGATCCTACCTCATTCCAAAAAACGGTTCCGTACTCGTACCCCAATAGATACATATGCAAAAATACGCAAAATAGCCGAGCGCATTTCCCCTGTATGAAAGGCGCGTTCGGCTAGCAACTAGATATAACATTAAGACCCAATAAATAAGTATTATAGCGCTAACGGAACCCGTGAACGTTCACGGTGCTGAAATACAGCGAGCTCGCGATAGCCAACTTCATATAAAAGCGCTCGCGCCTTCTCCAAGTGCTCAGCCAGCTTTGCCGGATCATGGGCATCCGAGCCGATGGTCAACGGGATACCTAGCGTGAAAGCTTCCTCTAGCATGCGTCGGCTCGGAAACATTTCGGCACAGGGTTTGGAAAGCCCCGATGCATTCAGTTCCATGGCCCGACCGCTGCGGGCCACCGCTGAGAGTGCGGAGCGCTCCAATTCACGTAGCTCATCCTCTTCCTCCGGCTTCGGATGATGGCCGAAACGTTTAATGACATCCAAATGACCCATGATGTCATATAAACCCGTAGCGGCCGCCTTGGAAACCGCATCATAATATGTGCGGTATACCTCCAGCACATTTTTGCCTTCCCAATGGTGTACCTGACGGAAGTCGGTGACATCCCACTCACCGAGAAAGTGGACGGAGCCAATCACATAATCCCATGGGTATGCATGGATGATATCTTCAATTTCGCGTTCCCAGCCCTCGATATAGTCGCCTTCCAAACCAACACGAATATCAATTTGCCCTTTGTAGCGTTCCTTCAAATCCAAGCATTCTTCCACGTATCGAGGCAGCTCATCCATAGGCATCGCCATTTCTGGATAATAGTTGGCCGGTTCTACATGCAGCAGCGGCATATGATCGGACAAACCGAGCTGATCCAGCCCCAGTCGAATTCCCTGCTGTACGTACTCCTCCAGACTTCCTATCGCATGCCCGCAGCGGGAATGATGCGTATGATAGTCAATTTTCATGTAGCCCTCCCCTTTTCAAACCCTACAATACCCGTCCTAATCACGACGAGGGCGTTCATGACGGCGATTCAGCTCAGCCAGCACGTCATCGAGTGGTAGCTTGCGCTCCTGCAACAGCACCAGCAGGTGATAAATCAGGTCGCTGACCTCCAGGCGCAACTCCTCATTATCTTTGTTTTTGGCTGCAATAATCGTCTCGGAGGCTTCTTCGCCAACCTTCTTCAGGATTTTGTCTACGCCTTTATCAAAAAGATAGGTCGTATAGGCTCCTTCAGGACGTGTCTCCTCGCGCTCCTTAATAATTGCCTCCAACTGGGCAAGCACCTCAAAGCGGCCTTCTGAAGCACTGGAAATAGCATTGGTACGGGTTGCCTGCACTTGAGCTCCTGCATTTCCTGCCCCAGCTACTACAGCTGTCCCTGGCACGGAAATATCACGAGAAAAGCAACTCGTTGCGCCTGTATGACAGGCCGGACCGCTCGGAATGACACGCACCAATAGAGCATCGCCGTCACAATCCAGCTGAATGGAAGAGATCTTCTGCGTATTCCCTGAAGTTGCCCCCTTATGCCACAGCTCCTGTCTGGAACGTGACCAGAACCAGGTCTCTCCTGACTCCAAAGACAGTTTCAGCGACTCACGGTTCATGTAGGCCAGCGTCAATACCTGAAGCGTAGCATCATCCTGCACAATCGCCGAGACAAGCCCGGCCTCATTCCAGCGGACATTATCCAGTATCTGCTCCAGAGATAGCTGTTGGTTCAATTCGTTGCTCATCGTATCTCCACTCCTCTGCGCTTCAAATCTCGTTTCAACTCAGGAATCCCGATTTCTTTATAGTGAAAAATCGTTGCTGCTAATCCAGCATCTGCTTTACCTGACGTAAACACGTCATAGAAATGTTCCTGTTTGCCGGCTCCGCCGGAAGCAATCACTGGAATCCCTACGGTATCCGAAACAGCGGAAGTCAGTGGCAGGTCAAAGCCATCCTTGGTTCCATCTGCGTTCATGCTGGTCAGCAGAATCTCACCGGCTCCCAGTTGCTCTGCTTCCTTAGCCCAGGCCAAGGCTCGAATACCCGATGGCGTGCGGCCTCCGTGCGTGTATACCTCCCATTCGCCCCACGCCTCATTGTACTTGGCATCAATGGCAACAACGATACATTGTGAACCAAAGCTGCGCGCACCTTCCGCAATCAGCTGCGGGTTACGAACAGCCGCCGTATTTACGCCAATTTTATCAGCACCGGCACGCAAAATGCGTTTCATATCATCGACATGAGATATCCCGCCACCTACAGTGAAAGGAATGGCAATTTCCCCGGCTGTCTGGCGAACTACTTCTTCCATCGTGGCGCGACCTTCAACCGAAGCGGATATATCCAGAAACACGATTTCGTCCGCCCCTTCCCGGTCATAAAGCGCAGCCAGCTCCACCGGATCACCTGCATCGCGTAAGTTCACAAAATTAACGCCCTTAACCACCCTGCCATCCTTTACATCCAGACAGGGAATAATACGTTTAGCCAGCATGCCTACTCCCCCTATGCCTTTGCTACAGCTTGTACGGCAACCTGTAAATCAATGCTCCCTGTATACAATGCTTTACCCACAATAGCTCCGCCTACGCCTTCCTTCGCATAGGTGCTCAGTGTGATTAGATCATCCATCTTGCTGACACCGCCGGATGCAATCACGGTTCGCCCACTGCTTTTGGCAAGCGCTGCGATCGCCTCCACATTCGGGCCTTGCATCATTCCGTCGCGGGAAATGTCTGTGAAAATAAATGTTTCAGCTCCCTTGGAGGCCAGCTCAGCAGCCAATTCATCTGCTCGGACCTCCGAGGTTTTGAGCCACCCACGTGTAGCCACATAGCCATTCCGCGCATCCAAACCGATGGCGATACGATCACCGTAGGTACCCAATACCGCTTCCGTAAAAGCACGATCCTCAATAGCTGCCGTGCCCAAAATCACCCGGCTCACGCCCAGCGACAACAGCCGTTCCACATGCTCGCGCGTACGTAAGCCGCCGCCCACTTGTACAGGTACTTGCACCGCAGAAGCAATCCGTCCAATGAGCGCATCATTCACCGGTTGACCTGCTTTGGCACCGTCCAAATCAACCAAATGAATGTAGGAGCCGCCCAAGCGCTCCCATTCTCGTGCTACTTCCACCGGATTTTCGTTGTATATTGTCTCCTGGTTATAATCACCTTGTACCAGTCGTACACATTTGCCATCGCGAATATCAATCGCCGGGTATATCGTGAACAAAGTTAAGACCCCCTTGTGAGCTATTCAACATCTATATGCCTTTACATCAATCAGCGACCAAAGTTGGCGTACCACAAAATGCAGACTCACGAATCGTTACGCTCGCTTTTTCGCTTCTGCTAGTTCCAAAAACTGACGAAGCAGGCGCATCCCCATTTCTCCGCTTTTCTCTGGATGGAACTGCATGCCATACACATGGCCTCTGCCCACGATAGCCGTTACGGGCCCACCGTAGTCGGTCACCGCCAGCAGATCACTTTCGACCTCCGGCTTCGCATGATAGGAATGCACAAAATACACATGCCCTTCCTCCAAGCCCTGCAACAGCGGGTGCTCCGGCTGAGTCATACGCAGACGATTCCAGCCCATATGCGGCACTTTAACGCCCAGATCAGGAGCAAACCGAACGACCTCGCCTGGTAAAATATTAAGTCCTTCATGACTGCCGTATTCTTCACCACGAGTGAACAATAGCTGCATTCCCAAACAAACACCGAGCAGCGGTTGTCCAGCACTTGCAACCTCCTGAATAACCCGATCCAATCCGCTGGAACGCAGATGCTCCATCGCATCCCCGAAGGCCCCTACACCCGGCAAAATCACACCGCTGGAGGCACGAATCACTTGAGCATCTCCTGTCACTACAGCCTCAAAGCCAAGGCGCTCAACCGCCTTGCTCACACTATGCAGATTCCCTCTGCCGTAATCCACAATGGCAATGGACATGGACTACAGCACTCCCTTCGTTGAAGGCACTCCTGTCACCCGCGGATCAATGGAGGTCGCCTCATCCAAAGCACGCCCCAGCGCTTTGAACACCGCCTCAATCATATGGTGGGTATTTTGCCCGTAGTGAACAATGACGTGCAACGTCATGCGAGCCTCCAACGCAAATTTCCATAGAAATTCATGCACCAGCTCTGTCGAGAAGCTGCCTACCTGCTGAGACGGGTACTCTGCACGATACTCAAAATGAGGTCGATTACTCAGATCAATAACAACCTGCGCGAGCGCCTCATCCATCGGTACAAAGACGCTGGCATAGCGCCTTATGCCTTTTTTATCACCCAATGCTTCCAGCAAGGTTTGCCCCAGACAGATCCCAATGTCCTCGACGGTATGGTGGTCGTCGATATCCACATCCCCTCTGGCCTGTACATTAAGATCAAATTGTCCGTGCTTGGTGAACAAATCTAGCATGTGATTTAAAAAAGGAACATCCGTTTCAATCTCTGCCTGCCCTGTCCCGTCTACTGCAAATGACAGCTGAATGTCTGTTTCATTCGTTTTCCGGCTGACACTGCCTGTACGCCCTGCTTCGTTATTTTCGTTCCCCATCGCCATCCACCGCCTTCTTCTCATTGTCCAATCGAACTTGTATCGCCCGTGCGTGGCCTTCCAGCCCTTCATGCCGGGCAAGCTGCATAATGGTCTCTCCATTGCGCAGCAGTGCTTCCTTGCTGTAATAGATCATACTCGACTTCTTGATAAAATCATCAATGTCCACTGGCGAGGAAAAACGCGCCGTTCCATTAGTCGGGATGATGTGGTTAGGTCCGGCAAAATAATCGCCTACCGGCTCCGAGCTGTACGCTCCCAGAAAAATAGCTCCTGCATTTTCGATCATCCCCATATGTTCCATCGGCTGCTCTGTCATGATCTCCAAATGCTCGGGCGCAAGCCGATTGACAATACGAATGCCCTCTTCCAAATTGTCAACGACAATGATGGCTCCGTATGCCTCTACCGATGCAGCAGCAATATCTCTGCGCGGCAACTCCGCCAATTGGCGCCCTACCTCGGCTGATACTTCTTCGGCCAAGCGTTGCGAGGGCGTAACCAGTATGGCTGAGGCCATTTCGTCATGTTCTGCCTGTGAAAGTAGGTCAGCCGCTACATAAGAGGGATTGGCCGTGTCATCAGCCAATACGACAATTTCACTCGGTCCTGCAATACTGTCGATATCCACTGCACCGTATACTTCTCGCTTAGCCAGCGCTACATAAATGTTGCCGGGACCGCAAATTTTATCGACCGGTTCAATACTATGTGTCCCGTATGCAAGAGAGGCAATGGCCTGCGCTCCGCCAACCCTGAATATTTCCGTTACACCAGCCTCTGCCGCAGCTACCAGTGTATAGGGGTCGATCCCTGCCTTGCCGCCTGTCGCCGGGGGTGTCACCATGACGATCTCCGGTACTCCAGCCACCTGAGCGGGAATGACATTCATCAACACCGAGGATGGATAGGCGGCTTTACCGCCTGGAACATACACGCCTACACGTTTCAACGGCCGGATGATTTGACCGAGTAAGCTACCGTCTGGCTGTAAATCCATCCATGAGTTACGCTTTTGCTTGAGGTGAAAAGCGCGAATATGATCCGCCGCTTCTCGAATTGCCTGTATAAATGAAGGCTCTACCTTGTCATAAGCCGACTTCAATTCTTCATCTGTCACACGAAGCTGCTCCGCTGTCAGCGATACACCATCAAACGCTTTCGTATACCGCAGGACAGCCTCATCCCCCTCTTGGCGTACCGATTGAATAATCGTACGCACGGCCTCGTTTTGCTCCGGTGTTCCGTAATCCACCTCTCGTTGGAGGCTGAAATCACGGGCTGCTACGATCTTCATTTGCTCATTCCCCCTACCTGCTGCTTGCTTGCAGAATGTTCCTGAACCGTTGCTCCGTTCCTTTAATCCTTCGGTACTACTTCAGTTGGGATCACCTGATGCAATCGATCACACAACGCCTGAATCGGACCATTTTTCATCCGGTAACTGACCCGGTTGGCAATCAAACGACTGGTAATATCCAGTATGCTAATCTGCTCAACCAATCCGTTCTCCCGCAAGGTCTGTCCTGTCTCCACCATATCTACAATGCGATCTGCCAGACCAATTAACGGCGCCAGCTCGATGGAGCCGTTCAGCTTAATGACCTCCACCTGCTGACCTTGCTCCCGAAAATACTGGGAAGCCACATTTGGATATTTGGTAGCGACCCGCTGACGAATACCTGGTTGCCAATCAGGTAAAGCAATTACCGACATCCGGCAACGGGCAATCCCCAGATCCAGCAGCTCATATACATCCTTGTTTTCTTCCAGCAAAACATCCTTACCGACAATGCCGATGTCAGCTGCACCATACTCCACATACGTAGGAACATCGACGGGCTTCGCCATAATAAATTCCATTCCCAGCTCAGGCAATGGGATGACCAACTTGCGGGTTTCGTCCACATCCAGTGGAATTGGAACCCCTGCCTGGCGGAACAACTTGGAAGCCTGCTTGTAAATCCGTCCCTTCGGCATGGCTACCTTCAATGTTTCCGTCATGACAATTCCCCCCTTTGTACGGGCCGTCTTCCTTCAGCTGTATAGCTGTATACCTCTGCGTACAGATCCTGCTGCTCACGACGTCGATCCTCCGGTCCCCCCGTGAGTCCTGTCACCACAGTAAAACCCTCTGCACGTAGCTGTGCTGCGGCGGATAGCGCCTCTTGTCGTTCCTGCTCGTCATAACGGATAAATATCGGACGCTTCGTCTCAATTGAAATTCCATCCACACCATCGACGATTCGGTTCGTCTTCAATGCGAATCCCGTTGCCGGTACCGATCGCCCAAACTGCTGAAGCAGATTGTCATAACGACCTCCGTTGCATACCGGAAACCCAATTTCCGCTGCATAGCCCTCAAAAGTCATTCCTGTATAATATGAAAAATCACCGATCATGGTAAGGTCAATTAACACATGCTCAGATACGCCGTATGCCTCCAGCACTTCCCACACCTCGCACAAATGTGCAATGGATTGAATCGTCTGCTGCTCCACACTAAGGCGGGTAGCCTGCTCGCAAATTTCCTTCCCACCACGAAGCCGAAGAATGGCCTCCAGCTTATCCCGATGCGCGGGGGCCAAACCTAAAGCTTCAATCGCCGCTCGGTAGCCCACTACATCACGACTGAGCAACAGTTCTTTTAGTGCTTGCTGTTCAGCCTGGCGACCTGGAATGATCTCTTCAAATAACCCGTTCAGGAATCCCACATGTCCCATGGCAATTTTAAAAGAGTTAACACCCGCTGCCTGCAATGATGCAATGGCCAATGCTACAACCTCTGCATCAGCCTCAGGTGAATCATCCCCTACCAGCTCCACGCCTGTTTGAAAAAACTCCGCCTCTCTTCCTGCCTCTTCCTCAATCGCTCGAAATACATTGGCGTGATAGGACAGGCGAAGCGGTACTTCTTCTTCCTTTAGCAACGAAGACACCACCCGTGCAATCGGAGCAGTCATATCAGAACGAAGTACCAACGTAGTCCCCCGGTTGTTGAGCAATTTAAACAGCTTCCGATCAGAAGTAGAACTAGCCACTCCCACTGTATCGTAGTATTCCATCGTAGGCGTCATAATCTGACGGTAACCCCAACGCTCCATACATGCGAGTACATTCAGTTCAATGGCCCGCAGCTTCGACACTGCACGTGGAAGATAATCTCGAACCCCTACAGGAATCTCAAATCCTTTTGGCTTAGACATCTCTATCACCTCATGATTTCACAATATCTTTATCATGGTAAAGTGCTAACAAACTAAAGTATATTCGATATATTATCATGCCCTACTTATGAACGTCAACCAAACGTAGAAGCCCATTTTTACAGCCCGGACAAGTCGCTGTCCCTCTCTATATTTTATCCAATGCAAAATACATGAATCCTAAAAAAAGACTGTCAGCCTTAAGCCAACAGTCTAAGTCAAAGTATTTAGTAGTTTGCCTGTTCATCTTTACTCTGGGATGGAAACTTCGGAACTGTCCCCAAACCGATCCATGAAAATGGTACATATCGAAAAAACAACGTCACAATCAGCCATGTTCCAAACAGCGCCAACACCCATCCGCCAGCAACAGAGAAGACATATTCTATGGGTGTACCATGCAAATCCAGTTTGCGATACACTCGTAATAACGCCGGATGAAGTAAATAAATACCGAAAGAACATGCTCCCAGCCAACTGATGAACATTCGCAGTCTATCACTAGTATGACGATATAAAAAAACCGATAACTGAAACAGCACCAATGCAGATACGAGAGCATATGCATTATGTAGCAGTTCATAGACCAGTGAGTCTGCATAAATGGCTTTGCGGTAGGCTACAAACCATACTTGTACATAAACGACCCCCAGTAATAACCAAGCCGCCCACAGGGCCCACCAGCTGATCAATCGACCGCGACCTATTACCGTGCCTGGGACTGGAAAAAGCCACTTTTTAAACCCTTCATATCCAATCGCTACAGCGGCACCCAAGGCAAAGTAACTGATATACGTAATCGCAAGGCTTCCTCTCTCCTCTTGCCAAACGTATTTGTTCAGTAGTACAAACCCCCATTGAATGACTAACCCTACTGTCAAAATGACAAAAGCTGCTCTCCGCGGACTCGATAACCAATGACGTAAACGCTGCACTCCCCACAACAACAGCGGAAAGACCAAATAAAATTGGATGATGATAATGACATAATACAAATGCGTATACGCTTTTCCCGTTAGCAGCACGAGCGGAAGATCACTAAGCGGCATCAACCCACGTGTCACCAAGGTCAAATAGTACATAAGAGAAAATAAAACGTAGGGTAACACAATAAACATCAGTCTTTTTCGAAAAAACAAAAGCATACTCTTTCCACGAAGTGGCCGATCGACATAATTGTAAAATAGAACAAAACCGCTCACAAAAATAAATACAGGCACTGCGAAGCTGCTAAACATATTTAAAAATAAAAAAGGATAAAACAATAGAGAATGACGCGCATCAATCAAAGCCATTGAAGTTGCATGGATGGTAATGACGGCCGCAATTAATATTCCCCGGTAAATATCAAGCTCTGGTATACGTTCTTTTTTGACCAAATCAACACGCTCCCATATCGCTTTGCAAAAATATCTATTATCAATTTTTAAACATAACCAACATGTATTACCCACTTATTATACAGAAAAACTGCACAAGAAAGACCCCTTAATATACAAGGGGCCTTTCTTAATGTACTATTGACTACTCATCCACACCAGAGCGTCTTAAATCACGCAATGGATTACCGCCTACAAAAGCACCTGCCGGTACATCTTTATGCACAACCGCTCCGGCCGCTACCACAGCCCCGTCACCGATGGTAACACCCGGCAAAATGGTTGTGTTTGCCCCGATCAGCACACGATCCCCGATCACCACTTTACCGATGCGATACTCCTGTATAAGGTATTCATGAGCCAGTATGGTCGTGTTATATCCAATGACCGAATTGTTCCCGATTGTGATATGCTCTGGAAAAAAAACATCCACCATCACCATCAGACCGAAGGCTGCATGTTGCCCAACCTTCATCCCCAGCATTCTGCGGTAGATAACATTTTTCAGAGAAAGCACAGGACAATACCGGGCAATCTGTATAAAAATGAAGTTCTTAACGCCTTTCCAAGGGCTCACCGTCCGATAAATTTGCCACAATGCATTGGGACCTTCTACAGGATAGCGGTTCACCTTTCTCACGATACATTGACACCTTGAAGTTCCAGCTTCAGCAAATCCCTCATATCATATAGCATGTAGTCTGGTCCATATCCGCGCAGAGTTTCCTCACCCTTGAGCGACCAGGCCACTCCCGCAGATTTCACACCTGCCGCCTGAGCTGACAAAATATCAAAGGAACTGTCTCCAACCATCAACGTATGTTCCGCTTTAGCATTCAAACCTGCCAAAGCCTTGAGCACTGGCTCCGCGTGAGGCTTCGGATGTTCCACATCGTCTACCGTCACAATGTAATCCATAGAGGAAGTCAGATTAAACAGGTTAAGTACACGTATCGTGGATGGTCGTATTTTAGTTGTCACAACCCCCAGCTTAATTCCTCGTGCACGTAGCTCCTGAATAACCTCAATAACATATGGAAATGGCTTAACCATTTGATCATGATGAATTTGATTATAAGCACGGTAGTCTTTAACCAGCTCAGATACATCCGTTAATCCCGTAAAAGTACGGAGTTGATCGTCCAGCGTTCCCCCCATATGAGGAATAATGTGCTCCCGCGTTAGCGGATCCGCATCTGGATGGTTCAAAATGTGTAGAAATGTGCTGATTATCAACTCATTCGTATCCATAATGGTACCGTCTAAATCAAACAAAATCGTATTTATCATAGATGCTCCTTCTTGTTCTCATCCGTGTCTTCCTTAGATAGCTTATCCGCTGTGGCTGTTGGAGAAACCGCATCCTGCCCAGGACGGGATACTTGTTCTGGCGTCATATCAGGTACCTGATCAATCCCCGTCTTGCTGGAGACAATCGGGTCGCTATATCTCGCAACGGCCGAGCCCTTCCGACGACGAACCAAGATAAAAATCACGGCAGCCACAATGATGAAAATAGCAAGCAACTGTGAGATCCGTACATTACCGTAATTCGGGTCCAAGTACCCCGGTTCAAACCCTAGCCATACCATAGGGGACCACAGAGCATTCACAAAGGAAGCCAGCCAGTCCGGTCCCTGAAAGGCCAAGCTGTCCGTCCGCACCCGCTCGATGAAAAAGCGACCAATAGAGTACCAAATGAAGTAAAATGCAAACATTTCACCCGCACGTACAAATTTCATCCGGCGAATCACAAGCAGCAAAATCACGCCCACGATACTCCACAGCGATTCGTACAGGAACGTAGGATGGTGAAACACCCCATTAACATTCATCTGATTCACAATGAAATCCGGTAGATGCAGCTGACTGCGCAAAAAAGTCTCCTCCGTTGGTCCACCGTAAGCCTCTTGATTGACAAAATTACCCCAGCGTCCAATCGCTTGACCGATTAATAGACCCGGCGCACAAATATCAGCAACACGCCAGAAGTTATACCCTTTATAACGGAAATAAATAACCGCACATATAATGGCACCAATCAAGGCACCATATATCGCGATACCGCCATTCCAAATTTTAAAGATATCCCATAGATTATCCCGGTAGTCTTCCCATTTGAAGGCTACATAATAAATACGCGCTCCAATAATGGCCGATGGAACACCCAGAAGCAGCATATCCATAAAGAATTCCTGCGGAATACCGAATCTTTTTCCCTCACGGATGGCGAGATATAAACCCACAAGCGCCGCCAGCCCCAAAATAAGCCCATACCAATGGACCTTGATTGCCCCGATTGAAAAAGCAATCGGATTCAGCAGTAATGTTGCCGTTGACATATGTTTCTCTCACTCCTTGTCCTTCCTTGCAACCGAACGAACCTTAATCCATCTCTTCCATATCTTCAGAAATCGTAGCAGTCAGCTTGTTTGTAAATTGCAGGGCTGCATTAACTCCCATTTGTTTCAAACGATAGTTCATCGCCGCTACCTCGATAATAACAG
This sequence comes from Paenibacillus sp. JJ1683, assembly GCF_053006485.1. Lineage (NCBI taxonomy): Bacteria > Bacillati > Bacillota > Bacilli > Caryophanales > Paenibacillaceae > Paenibacillus > Paenibacillus sp. JJ1683. The sequence goes on along the minus strand of NZ_CM129820.1, from coordinate 188,065 downwards.
CCAGATTTCGGCCTGGACGAACTGGAATCGTAACGAGTGGAACATCTGTATCAATAATGCGTGTAGTTTCTTCATCGAGACCGAGACGGTCATACTGCTTGTCCTGTTGCCATGCCTCCAGGCGGACAACCAGTGTAATTCGCTTATTATTACGAACTGCACCAGCACCAAACAGTGTCATCACATTAATAATGCCTACACCTCGAATTTCAAGCAGGTGACGAATGAGTTCAGGTGCTGTTCCATGCAACTGAAAATCGGACGTTTGCCGGATTTCTACCGCATCATCTGCTACCAAGCGATGCCCACGTTTGACAAGTTCCAGTGCTGTTTCACTCTTACCAATTCCACTACTGCCTGTAATAAGCATTCCCACGCCATACACGTCACATAATACGCCATGAATAGTTGCCGTAGGTGCCAGCTTTCTTTCCAGAAAACCTGTGATACGGCTCGATAAAATCGTCGTCGCCATATTAGTCCGCAGTACAGGAATATCTCGCTCTGTACTTGCCTCCACTAGCTCGGCCGGTACCTCCAGGCCACGTGTGATGATAATACATGGAGTCAGCTCTGTACACAAACGCTCCATTCGATCCCGTCGCTCCTCAGGAGGCAGCATACCCAGAAAGGCCAGCTCAGACCTTCCCAAAAGCTGTACCCGCTCCTGTGTATGATATTCAAAATACCCGGCCATCTCCAGGCCTGGGCGATTCAAATCGTCCACGGTGATCAGTCTGCGCAGACCCTTTTCACCGGAAATAACCTCCATTTGGAATTGCTGTACAAGCTCGGATACCTTTACCTGTTTAGCCATTGTATTCTCTCCTCATCTGCAAAAACCGGATTCTATACGCCATTTGATTTATGTAGCATTATTCTATTAACCATACAACCCCACGCAGTCTATCCTGAATGAGTCCACACTTCACTTGATTTAACAATGGGATTCCAGGCTATCCCTATCCCGACAGTTGGAGGCCCCAATCTGGAACTCCTGCCAACGAACCTTGTCTAAATCTAGACCTGCACCATTGTACACCCATCGTATCGGAATTTTCCATTGAATGCAATGCCGAAGCTAGTAGCGGATATGATATACAAAAGAGTCGCAGTTCTCCGCTTGGGAAAACTGCGACTCTCTTCCAGAGGCTGATCTTATTCGCCAACCAAAATGCTCAATTCCGATTCCTTATCAAAAATATGAACTTTGTTCATATCAACAGCCAACTTCGCTTTGACACCATCACGAGTATTGGAACGTCCGTCTACACGGGCAATAATCGTATCGTTTCCAGCACCGCTCAGGTACAACAGCATTTCATGACCGAGATTTTCCGTTACATCCACAGTGGATGTAAAGATCGTGTTCGGAGAAGCCTCCAAGAATACAGGCTCTTCATGAATATCCTCAGGACGAATGCCCAAGATCACTTCTTTGCCAATGTAGCCTTTCGCTTTCAAAATCTGTCCCTTACCTTCAGGTACAAACAGATCCAGACCTGGTGCTGTGAAATGCAATGCACCTTCTTTTTCAACTAGCTTACCCGAGATAAAGTTCATTGTAGGAGAGCCGATAAAACCAGCAACGAACAGATTCACTGGACGGTTGTACAGTTCATCCGGGGATGCAGCTTGTTGAATGATACCATCCTTCATAACTACAATCCGATCACCCATCGTCATGGCTTCAACCTGGTCATGTGTTACATAGATAACGGTCGTTTCCAGACGCTTAGCCAACTTCGTGATTTCCGCACGCATTTGACCACGCAACTTGGCATCCAAGTTGGACAGTGGCTCATCCATCAAGAAGACTTGTGGGTCACGCACAATCGCACGTCCCAAGGCAACACGCTGACGCTGACCGCCTGATAACGCTTTCGGCTTGCGATCCAGCAGATGCTCAATATCAAGGATTTTAGCTGCTTCACGTACGCGTTTATCAATTTCTTCCTTTTTAACCTTGCGGAGCTTCAGACCAAAAGCCATGTTTTGGTATACATTCATATGCGGATACAAGGCATAGGATTGGAATACCATCGCGATATCGCGGTCTTTTGGAGCCACATCGTTCACAACACGATCACCAATGTACAATTTACCGTCCGAAATTTCCTCCAGACCAGCAATCATACGAAGTGTAGTAGACTTCCCACAACCAGAAGGACCAACCAATACGAGAAATTCTTTATCTTGAATGTCCAAATTGACATCAACAACCGTAGCTTTTTCTGCACCCGGATATTTCTTAAAAATATGCTCTAAACGTACGCCAGCCATAGCTTTTGCCTCCCCAAGGTCAAGTTTTGAAATCGAATACATTTTCTACTTGTATCTTACCCTAGTACCTAAACCCTGGCTATTCGCAAACTGCACAAAAATGCTATTTCCTTTTTGTCACTTTGTACAATAGCAGATATAGTTTGACCAAAACTGCATCATTAAACGTCCGCACGTCCAATCCGGTCTCCTGTTTAATCTTGTCCAAACGGTAAATCAATGTATTACGGTGAACATACAGACGCTTGGCTGTCTCACTCACATTACAATCCAGTTGAAAAAAGATATCCAATGTAGCCATCGTTTCTGAGTCTTCCAGTATGACAGATGACTTCATTACCTGCTCCAAAAATAGTACACGCTGCTCCTTGGGAATGCGATTTAACAGTCTCTCCAAATGAAGCTCCCATGAAAGGTGGATGTGCTCTGTTACATGAAAAAGCTTGCCAAGATGGATCGTCTCCCATAATAAATTCAGCTCGTGGGGGAAACTTTGCAAAGGGACCGAAGGCTTGGAAATCGCCAAATGGAATACACCGACCCATTCATTCGCGATAAGCTCATATAACCCCAAGCTAAAAGCCGTAAGTACCTCCTCCAGCGGTTCCGCAAAATCTGCCTCTCTAGTCTCAGGATCTTTATCCCGTTCATCGTCGGCTCCTAATAACAGCTCCTTTTTTGCGAGAATCAGCCAAGATTGTTCGTCTAATGGAGTAAGCAGCACTTCCCCTCCAAAATAGCTCGCTAACAATCGATGAAGCTGCGTATAGGTGATAGCCCCATCCTGTGTTCCCTCGCCATTCAGTAAAAAAGGCACCATACACGCTGATAACGAATCACGAAGCTCCAATTCAGTGGGAACTTCTTCCTCACTGTTTAGGTCGGCAGCCTGCTGTATGAGCCATTGTCCAAAACGATTCATCCGCTCTTCCTCGCTATAGGCTGGGTTGATCGACAAGCGTGAACCATTCTGCCAGACTTGTTCCATGTTCCCCAGTAACGCTTCTATCAACTTCCGTTCTCGATCCGTCAAATATCTGTCCTCTACCGCAAAAGCAGCCAGTTCACCTACCGATGCACGAAACGGAAAATATAATTTATTCTCACTAACAAACGATCTATCCGGTATAACTGAATCGGCTGTTTCACCTTCAGCCATCATTTCTGGGCACCAAGGCACTATGGTAAAAGGCGCTTGAATTATATTCTGAAGCTGTTGCTGAATCCATTCTGTATCCAAAGTCACGCGATCACCACTTCACTTTTTTTAGAATATAGATTAAACACTAAGCGAACATAATGAACTCATTATAACCCGTCGATACCTTAAAATAAAAAGCTATATAAAAACATAACTTATAACAATACAAAAAAAGCCATCAACTTATAGTTGATGACTTCTGATGAGCCATGAAGGACTCGAACCTTCGACACCCTGATTAAAAGTCAGGTGCTCTACCAACTGAGCTAATGGCTCGTAAAACTGGTGGAGGATGATGGATTCGAACCACCGAACCCGTAAGGGAGCAGATTTACAGTCTGATGCGTTTGGCCACTTCGCTAATCCTCCATATAAAGGTGGCTCGGGACGGAATCGAACCGCCGACACGAGGATTTTCAGTCCTCTGCTCTACCGACTGAGCTACCGAGCCATATCCATTGGCAAAAAAATAAAGTGCGGAGGGATACCCCTTCCCACTTTAGTACGGCGAAAATACTAAGCTGAAAAATGGCGGAACTGACGGGATTCGAACCCGCGATCTCCTGCGTGACAGGCAGGCATGTTAGGCCTCTACACCACAGTTCCCTATATTTTTCAAAAAAAATGGTGCCGGCGAGAGGACTTGAACCCCCAACCTACTGATTACAAGTCAGTTGCTCTACCAGTTGAGCTACACCGGCACAATGGTGGAGGCTGAGGGGATCGAACCCCCGACCCTCTGCTTGTAAGGCAGATGCTCTCCCAGCTGAGCTAAGCCTCCTGGGTATGTATGGTAGCGGCGGAGGGGATCGAACCCCCGACCTCACGGGTATGAACCGTACGCTCTAGCCAGCTGAGCTACACCGCCATAACATAATTTACTAGCTTGTCCTAAATGGCGGAGAGAGAGGGATTCGAACCCTCGCACCACTTACGCAGTCTAACCCCTTAGCAGAGGGTCCCCTTATAGCCACTTGGGTATCTCTCCATATAAACGGACTCGCTTAGTGAAATTCTACAAGATATTCAGATTATCAATAAAATGATATTGAATATCAAGCGTAATTCCAAGGTTACACCTTGAAAACTGGATCCGAAACTTCATTGCGTCTTATCTTAGGATAAGCCCTCGACCGATTAGTATTGGTCAGCTCCATGCATTACTGCACTTCCACCCCCAACCTATCTACCTCGTCGTCTTCAAGGGGTCTTACTAATTGGGAAATCTCATCTTGAGGGGGGCTTCACGCTTAGATGCTTTCAGCGCTTATCCCTTCCGTACATAGCTACCCAGCGGTGCTCCTGGCGGAACAACTGGTACACCAGCGGTACGTCCATCCCGGTCCTCTCGTACTAAGGACAGCTCCTCTCAAATTTCCTACGCCCACGACAGATAGGGACCGAACTGTCTCACGACGTTCTGAACCCAGCTCGCGTACCGCTTTAATGGGCGAACAGCCCAACCCTTGGGACCTACTTCAGCCCCAGGATGCGATGAGCCGACATCGAGGTGCCAAACCTCCCCGTCGATGTGGACTCTTGGGGGAGATAAGCCTGTTATCCCCAGGGTAGCTTTTATCCGTTGAGCGATGGCCCTTCCATGCGGTACCACCGGATCACTAAGCCCGACTTTCGTCCCTGCTCGACTTGTAGGTCTCGCAGTCAAGCTCCCTTCTGCCTTTGCACTCTTCGAATGATTTCCAACCATTCTGAGGGAACCTTGGGGCGCCTCCGTTACTCTTTAGGAGGCGACCGCCCCAGTCAAACTGCCCACCTGACACTGTCCTCGCACCGGATCACGGTACCAAGTTAGAACCTAGATACGATCAGGGTGGTATCCCAAGGATGCCTCCCCTCAAGCTGGCGCTCAAGGTTCAACGGCTCCCACCTATCCTGTACAGATCGTACCCAAATTCAATATCAAGCTGCAGTAAAGCTCCATGGGGTCTTTCCGTCTTGTCGCGGGTAACCTGCATCTTCACAGGTATTAAAATTTCACCGGATCTCTCGTTGAGACAGCGCCCAAGTCGTTACGCCATTCGTGCGGGTCAGAATTTACCTGACAAGGAATTTCGCTACCTTAGGACCGTTATAGTTACGGCCGCCGTTTACTGGGGCTTCGGTTCATAGCTTCGCCCGAAGGCTTACCACTCCCCTTAACCTTCCAGCACCGGGCAGGCGTCAGCCCGTATACTTCGCCTTGCGGCTTCGCACAGACCTGTGTTTTTGCTAAACAGTCGCTTGGGCCTTTTCACTGCGGCCCCCTCGGGCTATTCACCCTACCGAGGCACCCCTTCTCCCGAAGTTACGGGGTCATTTTGCCGAGTTCCTTAACGAGAGTTCTTCCGCGCGCCTTAGAATTCTCTTCTCGCCTACCTGTGTCGGTTTGCGGTACGGGCACCTTCTCCTGGCTAGAGGCTTTTCTTGGCAGTCTGAGATCATGACCTTCGCTACTATAATTTTCGCTCCCCATCACAGCCCAGCCTTCACGATGTGCGGATTTGCCTACACACCAGCCTCACTGCTTAGACGGACATCCATCAGTCCGCGTTACTACCCTACTGCGTCACCCCATCGCTCATAGCGGATTACGGTGGTACAGGAATTTCCACCTGTTGTCCTTCGACTACGCCTATCGGCCTCGCCTTAGGTCCCGACTTACCCTGAGCGGACGAACCTTCCTCAGGAACCCTTAGGCTTTCGGCGGATCTGATTCTCACAGATCTTTTCGTTACTCATACCGGCATTCTCACTTGAATGCAGTCCAGCGCTCCTTCCGGTACACCTTCAACCCGCATTCAACGCTCCCCTACCCCTGATGCAAAGCATCAAGCCATAGCTTCGGTGGTGTGTTTAGCCCCGTTACATTTTCGGCGCAGAGTCACTCGACCAGTGAGCTATTACGCACTCTTTCAATGGTGGCTGCTTCTAAGCCAACATCCTGGTTGTCTGTGCAACTCCACATCCTTTCCCACTTAACACACACTTGGGGACCTTAGCTGATGGTCTGGGCTGTTTCCCTTTCGACAATGGATCTTAGCACTCACTGTCTGACTCCCGGAACTAAATCTATGGCATTCGGAGTTTGACTGAGCTTGGTAACCCTTGCGGGCCCCGCACCCAATCAGTGCTCTACCTCCACGATTCTTCTTTCCGAGGCTAGCCCTAAAGCTATTTCGGGGAGAACCAGCTATCTCCGGGTTCGATTGGAATTTCTCCGCTACCCCCACCTCATCCCCGCATTTTTCAACATGCGTGGGTTCGGGCCTCCAGTGCGTGTTACCGCACCTTCACCCTGGACAGGGGTAGATCACCCGGTTTCGGGTCTACGTCCACGTACTCATTCGCCCTATTCAGACTCGCTTTCGCTGCGGCTTCAGCTCTTCACCTTAACCTTGCACGGGAACGTAACTCGCCGGTTCATTCTACAAAAGGCACGCCATCACCCATAGATCGGGCTCTGACTTCTTGTAAGCACACGGTTTCAGGATCTATTTCACTCCCCTTCCGGGGTGCTTTTCACCTTTCCCTCACGGTACTGCTTCACTATCGGTCGCCAGGGAGTATTTAGCCTTGGCAGATGGTCCTGCCGGATTCATACGGGGTTTCACGTGCCCCGCACTACTCGGGATCCGTCTCGGAGGGAACGGGTTTTGAACTACAGGGCTTTTACCTTCTCTGGCGGGCCTTTCCAGACCTCTTCATCTAACCGGTTCCTTTGTAACTCCATGTGAGACGTCCCACAACCCCAAGGAGCAAGCTCCTTGGTTTGGGCTAATCCGCGTTCGCTCGCCGCTACTGACGGAATCACTATTGTTTTCTCTTCCTCAGGGTACTTAGATGTTTCAGTTCCCCTGGTCTGCCTCTCACTCACCTATGAATTCAGTGAGTAGTGACTGTCGATGAAGACAGCCGGGTTTCCCCATTCGGACATCCCCGGATCAAAGCTTGCTTACAGCTCCCCGAGGCCTTATCGTTGTTCGCCACGTCCTTCGTCGGCTCCTGGCGCCTAGGCATCCTCCGTGTGCTCTTTGTAGCTTAACCTAGACTTTTCTTTCATAAAAAGAAAATGTCGATATCTGCTACCTCTATTTCACTTGTTTACACAAGATCAGCTTAAAGGAATATTCTAAAACGCAATTTCGTTTCGGTATCCAGTTTTCAAGGTGCAATGATAAATCTTTTGGTGGAGCCAAGCGGGATCGAACCGCTGACCTCCTGCTTGCAAGGCAGGCGCTCTCCCAGCTGAGCTATGGCCCCAAAAGGAAATATAAAGTTATATGGTGGGCCCTAGTGGACTCGAACCACCGACCTCACCCTTATCAGGGGTGCGCTCTAACCAACTGAGCTAAGGGCCCATAATAAACCACCAAAAAAAATTATTCTTTAGTGGTTGCGCTTGGCGGCGTCCTACTCTCCCAGGACCCTGCGGTCCAAGTACCATCGGCGCTGGAGGGCTTAACGGTCGTGTTCGGGATGGGTACGTGTGGAACCCCTCCGCTATCGCCACCAAACGCTTGAGAGTTTGAACTCTCAAAACTGAGCAACGAGTGAGTAACAGGCCTAAACCTGAGTTTTGAAGCTTACGCTTCATATTTGAATGTTTCCATTGCAGGAAACGATTCTCCATAGAAAGGAGGTGATCCAGCCGCACCTTCCGATACGGCTACCTTGTTACGACTTCACCCCAATCATCTACCCCACCTTCGGCGGCTGGCTCCTTGCGGTTACCCCACCGACTTCGGGTGTTGTAAACTCTCGTGGTGTGACGGGCGGTGTGTACAAGACCCGGGAACGTATTCACCGCGGCATGCTGATCCGCGATTACTAGCAATTCCGACTTCATGTAGGCGAGTTGCAGCCTACAATCCGAACTGAGACCGGCTTTTCTAGGATTGGCTCCACCTCGCGGTTTCGCTCCCCGTTGTACCGGCCATTGTAGTACGTGTGTAGCCCAGGTCATAAGGGGCATGATGATTTGACGTCATCCCCACCTTCCTCCGGTTTGTCACCGGCAGTCTGCTTAGAGTGCCCAGCTTGACCTGCTGGCAACTAAGCATAAGGGTTGCGCTCGTTGCGGGACTTAACCCAACATCTCACGACACGAGCTGACGACAACCATGCACCACCTGTCTCCTCTGTCCCGAAGGAAAGATCTATCTCTAGACCGGTCAGAGGGATGTCAAGACCTGGTAAGGTTCTTCGCGTTGCTTCGAATTAAACCACATACTCCACTGCTTGTGCGGGTCCCCGTCAATTCCTTTGAGTTTCAGTCTTGCGACCGTACTCCCCAGGCGGAATGCTTAATGTGTTAACTTCGGCACCAAGGGTATCGAAACCCCTAACACCTAGCATTCATCGTTTACGGCGTGGACTACCAGGGTATCTAATCCTGTTTGCTCCCCACGCTTTCGCGCCTCAGCGTCAGTTACAGCCCAGAGAGTCGCCTTCGCCACTGGTGTTCCTCCACATCTCTACGCATTTCACCGCTACACGTGGAATTCCACTCTCCTCTTCTGCACTCAAGCTCCCCAGTTTCCAGTGCGACCCGAAGTTGAGCCTCGGGATTAAACACCAGACTTAAAGAGCCGCCTGCGCGCGCTTTACGCCCAATAATTCCGGACAACGCTTGCCCCCTACGTATTACCGCGGCTGCTGGCACGTAGTTAGCCGGGGCTTTCTTCTCAGGTACCGTCACCTCAAGAGCAGTTACTCTCTCAAGCGTTCTTCCCTGGCAACAGAGCTTTACGATCCGAAAACCTTCATCACTCACGCGGCGTTGCTCCGTCAGGCTTTCGCCCATTGCGGAAGATTCCCTACTGCTGCCTCCCGTAGGAGTCTGGGCCGTGTCTCAGTCCCAGTGTGGCCGATCACCCTCTCAGGTCGGCTACGCATCGTCGCCTTGGTAGGCCTTTACCCCACCAACTAGCTAATGCGCCGCAGGCCCATCCACAAGTGACAGATTGCTCCGCCTTTCCTCCTTCTCCCATGCAGGAAAAGGATGTATCGGGTATTAGCTACCGTTTCCGGTAGTTATCCCTGTCTTGTGGGCAGGTTGCCTACGTGTTACTCACCCGTCCGCCGCTAGGTTAGTTAGAAGCAAGCTTCTAACTAACCCCGCTCGACTTGCATGTATTAGGCACGCCGCCAGCGTTCGTCCTGAGCCAGGATCAAACTCTCCATTAAAGACCAGCCGAAGCTGGTTATAGAAAGAGCGATTAGCTCATTTTGAAACTGACGAGATAAAATATCTCTTTGTTTGATTTTGCGAACAAAATCAGTTTACTCACTCGTTGTTCAGTTTTCAAAGATCAAACCTTCATAATATTTCACTTTGTTTCACCACCGCATCTCAGCGGCGACTTAATTAATATAACATACGATCGGGATTTAAGTCAACACTTTTTTAAAATTATTTTCAATTTCATTTAAGCATTGCTCACACAAAAAAATTCCCGGGCTTTAAAGGCCGAGAATTAATGTATCACATTTCAGAATTCGTCGTCAACTATAATTTATAAAATAAAACAATACCGCATTAGACTAACCAAACCCCATCTTTTTTTGCACACTCCCCTTCCCTAACAACTGCTACAATAATGTTTTTCAGACAGCCTGTCCGAACAATATTATTTTCAATCCCAGTAAAAGCGCAATTCCTGGCAAGCCTAATATCGTTACTGCTCCCATCGTCACTGGGTTAATCGGAATGTACACCTGTGTAATCCACCCTGAATAATTGATAACATACAGTGCAATAGCTGCCAGAGCCATATGCGCTCCGAATACTACAAACCAACCGATCCTCAGACGTTTTTTGAGGATTAGGTACATCAGTAATCCGGCACAGGCAATCAAGACAAGCCAGACTACCCCTCTCATTCCGCTCTCCGTTTGTGAACCCGGTCAGCATCATTGGCATACCCCGGTTCATCTGCTGGCAGATGAAAACGATGTAGCCCTTGCTGCTTTGCGCTTTTTAAATGTATTTGATATTTACGCTCCGCAGCTTCCAGAACAAAAATGGCGTAGTCGATTTCATCCTTACCCGTAGCTTCATGAAATAAACGATGTGCTCTTAACCATTCCGCATGCGAAGCTCGAATCTGAGCAAACAATTCCTGGCGATACTCCGCTTCTGTCTTCCCATTCTCCTGACGACGGAAATTTTGCTTCATCCGTTCCCACATTCATTCATCCTCCTCACAAGCTGAATTATGTGTACAGTCTGCAAGACCACCTTATTCATACTTATTGAACAAAGGACAAACTTAGAACCAGAAACGACTATAAAGCCATCTATTCATGCAAATAAAAAAGGAGCCGTAACGGCTCCCTAAGCAAATCAAGGATGTCCCAAGGACATTTCAGTCTCAGAACTTATAACGTATAACTACACCTACTAATTGAGCTCTCTGCGGCCTTCTAGTGCTTTGGACAGGGTGACCTCGTCAGCATACTCCAAATCCCCGCCCACAGGCAAACCGTGAGCAATACGAGTAACCTTGATTTCAAAAGGACGCACTAGCCGTGAAATGTACATAGCCGTGGCCTCTCCTTCAATGTTCGGATTCGTAGCCAGAATCAACTCCTTGACGCGTTCATCACTGAGCCTGGTCAGCAACTCCTTGAGTTTGATATCCTCAGGACCAATCCCCTCCATCGGAGAGATTGCCCCGTGAAGCACATGGTACAAACCATCAAACTCCTTGGTACGCTCCATAGCCACCAGATCCTTGGCATCCTGAACAACACAAATGACGGAAGCATCCCTCGTTTTATCCTGACAGATCCGACAAGGGTCCGTGTCCGTAATATTGCCGCAGACTGAACAAAAGCGAAGATTGCGTTTTACATTGACCAGCGCTTTGGCGAAATCAATCACATCATCTTCTTTCATTTTCAGTACGTGAAAAGCCAACCGGGCAGCTGTTTTTGGGCCTACTCCCGGCAGGCGCGTAAAAGCATCAATCAGCTTTGCAATCGGCTCGGGATAATGCAATAGCGTGTTTCTCCTTTATGAGTAGACTAGAACAAGCCCGGAATTTTCATACCACCTGTAAATTTACCCATATCATCATTAGCCAGTTCATCCGCTTTGGACAAAGCATCATTGACTGCAGTGAGTACGAGGTCTTGCAGCATTTCTACATCATCAGGATCTACAGCTTCCGGTTTGATTGTGATGGACAACACTTTTTTATGTCCACTTACCTCTACAGTTACCACACCGCCACCAGAAGAACCTTCGATTACTTTCCCACCAAGCTCCTCTTGGGCTTTCAGCATTTGTTCCTGCATCTTTTTCACTTGCTTCATCATTTGGTTCATATTGTTCATTTCAATCATCTCCTTTAATGAAGTATACATCTACATTTCATTATTCTTTAATGACTACCAGGTCTTCCCCGAACAGCTGAATCGCTTCATCAATCCAGGGCTCCTTGGACTTTCCCGGCGCATCATGCTCCGGCTCCAGTTGCAATTCTTCGGCAGGCTGGTCAGAAACTCCTTCAATCGCAGCATTCCAATCCTTTTGCATCATCGTTACCAAACGATAAGGATGACCCAACTGCTCATGCAAAACCTTCTCGATGACCTGCTTATTGGCAGGCTTTTCGGTAGTTTCACGATGAATGTTGTTTTTAAACGCGACCAGCACACTGTCCTCTAACACAGAAACCGGCTCACCATCCATAAACCAAGCATGAACCGTAACTTTCGCCTCTTTTACCCCTTGCAAAATCTGGCTCCACTTGCGCCCCACCGCTGCGAACGCTTCGCTTGACTTCTCAGCGATATAGCGATCCAACTGAGAAGGAAGTTTAGCTGGCGCTGAAAGACGTGGAGCAGGGGCACGACCACCAGAAGCCTGACGACCGCCTGAAGATGCCTCCTGACCCACTCCAGCGGCCAAGCCACCTTGCATTGCACGTTCCAGCTTCTTTTCCAGCTCAGCAAGCTGGCGCTTTAACACGGCCACTTCTTCTTGACCAGCAGCAGCACCAGAGCGCTGTACAGTCGGTTGAGCAGCAGTTCCCGCTTCCCCCGGAATGCTGCATAACTTCAATAGAGCTACCTCAAATAAAGTTTGGGGCTGAACGGCATATTTCATCTCACCTTGATAACGATTAAGGGTGTCGATCATTGCAAAGAGCTGCTCCTTGGTAAAAGCATCTGCCACTTCCTTAAACTGCTCCGGATTCAGCACTCGCTCTGTCATTTTGGTCGCCTGCGGCACCATCTTGATCATTAGCAGATCTCGGAAATAGTACAGAAGATTCTCCATACACTTATCCGCACTTTTACCTTCCTGCATAAAGTTCTCGATCAATTGGAGCACTGTGCCCACATCTTCTTTCAGTAATGCCAAGGCCAATTTACCGAATTGCTCGGATGCGATCCCGCCCGTCATATCCAGCACCTGCTGATACGTAACCCTGCCATCAGTAAACGAGGATATCTGGTCCAAAACGCTAACCGCATCTCGCATCCCGCCATCTGAAAGACGTGCAATATATTGCAGTGCATCCAAATCAGCCTGGATGTTCTCCTGTTGACATATCAGGTCAAGCCGCTCTGTCTGCTCCTCCAGCGATACTCGCCGAAAGTCAAAACGCTGGCAACGTGAAATAATTGTCGCGGGAATCCGATGCGGCTCTGTCGTAGCCAATATAAACATTACGTGTGGCGGCGGCTCTTCCAGCGTCTTGAGCAGCGCATTGAACGCTTCCGTCGTCAGCATGTGCACTTCATCAATGATATAAACCTTGTGCCGCACTTCTGTGGGCGCATATTTGACTTTATCGCGCAAATCACGAATCTCTTCAACACCCCGGTTAGAGGCTGCGTCAATCTCCTGCACATCCATGACCGCTCCGGCCGTGATCCGTTTACAGGCTTCGCATTCGTTGCAAGGTTCCGGCGCAGGTCCATGCTCACAGTTGATTGCCTTGGCCAAAATTTTGGCGGCACTGGTCTTACCCGTTCCTCGCGGACCACTGAACAGGTAGGCATGGGACGTGCGATTTTCGCGGATGGCATTCTGCAATGTCTGGATAATATGCTGTTGTCCTACCATGTCCTTGAAAGCCTGCGGCCGCCAAGCACGGTACAACGCTATATGTTCCAATGCGCGTTCCCTCTTTCCCATTCACTTTCATGACCATTTATGGTCACTTCATTATACTATACTCCCGTCCGAATCTAAACCAGACACATTTCAAATTATAAGCACAAAAAAACACCTTCGCATAATCGCCAAGATGTTTCAATCCCTAAGTATATACCGTGCACCTGTTATTGATCGTTGTGATCCGAGCGGCAACCCTGAGCAACAACTCGGGCTAGGCAACCCTCCGGCACAAGAGTGGACTTGCTTATGGCTGCTTCCTTCCGGACCTGACCAGGTTCACAAGTACTCATTGCGGAGGACCCAACCGTCAACATTGTGCGCAGGGACCAGCCTCACATCAACAACACCTCTAACAGGAATTCAACCTCGCTATAGCGGATTGCGAGTTACAGGGCACCGCTACCTCCCCATCTAGCACGGTGAAAATAAGTATATCTCATGGTTGCACAAAATGCAAATAGCAAATAACGACAAAAAGAGCCTCCTGCAATTGCAGAAGGCTCTAATAACTTTATCTCTTGCGGCAACTTATTACATACCGTATTTCTTTTTGAAACGATCCACACGTCCACCAGCATCAATAAACTTCTGCTTACCTGTGAAGAACGGATGGCAAGCGGAGCAAATCTCCACACGCAGAGATTCCTTTACAGAACCAGTTTCAAACGTATTCCCGCAAGCGCAAGTAACATTAGTTACGTTATACTTCGGTTGAATAGCCTGTTGCATTAACTTTCACCTCTTTCCGCCCTGAACGTCCTATCAGCCCAGAGTTGTATGAACACATGTTCAAATTATAGCACTTGAATATAAGTGTTTCAACATCTTTTTAGCACACAAAACAGTGTAAGATCGGTGTGTTTCAAATAACTCCCGACCGTTTAGGTTCTGGCAAATTTGGGACGTGCCAGCCCTTGCGGCGGCACATGAGTGTAAGAACCGATAACCACATCCGGCAGTTCCTCACGATAAATCTCAAGCATTTGCTTCATACCAAGTATCTCCCCTTGAGCCGGTGGAATCAACTCCAGATAGCTTTCAGGATCAATATTCAGATTACGCATTTGAATCAGCTTGAGCTTAGTGCGTTTGGCAAATTCAATCATTGCCTCAATTTCTTCCTCCCGGTCTGTTACACCCGGAAAAATCAAATAGTTGATGGACGTATACACTCCCTGATCGGACGCATAACGGAGTGACTTTTCCACATTAGCCAGCGTGTATCCGCGCGGCTTGTAATACGCATTGTAATGGTCGTCCAATGCACTAATTGTGCTTACTCGCATGAGATCAAGACCCGCATCCACAATTCCCCGGATATGATCATTCAATCCCGCATTGGTGTTGATATTAATATATCCCATATCTGTAACGGAACGTACTTCTTTGATCGCATTAATAATCAGTTTGGCTTGAGTGGAGGGCTCACCTTCACAACCTTGCCCAAAACTGATGATAGACTCAGGTGTCTTCAAATGTTCCAACATAACTTCTACAATCTCTTCCACGCGGGGACGGAAGTTCATTCTTGTCTGAGGAGATACAAAACCACTGTCATCCGGCTGTTCAGATATACAACCAAAGCAGCCCGCATTACAAGAATAAGATACCGGAACTCCCCCCTCCCAGCGATTCAGGAACGTATTCGAGGAAGTAAGGCATTCGTACCCCAGCGCACAGTTAGACAAATGCTGGTACAGCCTATTTTCGGGATACTGCTCTGTCATCCGCTGAACTCCCAATTTAACTTGATTGCGGTCACAGTTTTCGGGATTCCATTTGGAAGGACTGTCACTCTGCTCTGCTGTTACATAAAACGCCCCATCTTTCCAGACAACGGCTGAATAACCGAACAACGGGAGTTTATACTCCTTATCCGTCTTCACATATCCCGGCAGACACAGACGTGTAAAGCCTTGGGGTAACAAAGCCCCTACTGCCTGCATATTTCCCGGAAGAGAGACCATTTCCCCTGTTTCAGGGTTCATACCGACCGGGCGGGTGCTGGGCAGGCTTACCAGTGTGGCTCCTTCCGGCAACGGAATAAGCTCATCCTCCATGATTTCAACAATCATGTCTGCACTACGGGCAAGCCCATACAAAGAAGCATGATCATATACATTGCCTTTTTCGTCGGCATACACCAAATACATTATGGAGCTCCTTTCGTTCCATTAAACGCGCCATTAACCAAATAAATAGTAATGGCTGTCTACTTACGGAACAGATAAAATACATGGGTTGGGTTTAATTGGTTGTGGCGGGAACCGACGCTGTGGTAGAACGCGTAGTTCTTCGTTGTTGGCCACCAGAGCTACCTTGCGAGCCGCTGGAAGAAGGTGCTGTCAAATCAAACGAGGCTAAAAACTCAGCGTTAGTTTTGCTGTTACGCAGTTTTTTGAGGAAGCCTTCCACAAAGTCATGGCTTTCCGTCATATTTTTACGAATAGCCCAGATCGTATCTAGTTCTTCCTTGTTCAACAGCACTTCCTCACGACGTGTACCGGAACGACGAATATCAATCGCAGGAAAGATACGACGTTCTGCCAGTTTGCGGTCCAAATGCAGCTCCATGTTGCCTGTGCCTTTGAACTCTTCGTAAATAATATCGTCCATACGAGATCCTGTATCAATCAGCGCTGTGGCAAGAATCGTCAAGCTACCGCCTTCCTCCACATTCCGAGCTGCGCCAAAAAAGCGTTTTGGACGGTGAAATGCTGCCGGATCAATACCCCCACTCAAAGTACGACCAGAAGGAGGGATGACGAGATTGTACGCACGAGCCAACCGTGTAATGCTATCCAACAGGATGACAACATCCTTTTTATGTTCTACGAGACGCAGTGCACGCTCCAACACCAGTTCTGCCACTTTGATGTGATTTTCAGGAAGTTCATCAAATGTAGAGGCCACAACTTCACCTTTGACAGAACGCTGCATGTCAGTCACTTCTTCAGGACGTTCATCAATCAACAAGACAAATAGCTCAATCTCGGGATTGTTGGTAGAAATGCTATTGGCAATTTCTTTGAGGAGAAGCGTCTTCCCAGCTTTGGGAGGTGCCACAATAAGTCCGCGCTGTCCGAGTCCGACAGGGGCCAGTACATCCATAATTCTCGTAGACAAATGGTTGGGGGAAGTTTCAAGGACTAATTTGGTTTGCGGATACAGTGGAGTCAGTGCAGGAAAATGTAGCCGCTCAGCAGCTTGCTCAGGACTTCTTCCATTGACGGCGTTAACTTGAAGCAATCCAAAATACCGTTCATTTTCTTTCGGCGTTCGGCATTTACCGGAAACGAGATCGCCCGTTCTCAGGTCAAACTTGCGGATTTGTGAAGCAGAGATGTAAATATCTTCGGTACTCGGGAGATAGTTGATCGGCCTCAGAAAGCCGTAACCTTCAGGAAGTATTTCCAGAACACCCTGCATAAACATTAATCCACTCTTCTCAGCTTGTGCTCGCAGGATGGCGAAAATTAATTCTTTCTTCTTGAGCGTTCCGTAGTACGGGATCTGGTATTGCTTGGCCAGCTTGTACAGGTCGGTCAGCTTCATTTCTTCCAGATCGGAAATTTGCAGATCCATATAATAACCACCTATTCAATTATTAAGTCCATTCATACAATTAAATGATAGACAATGATATCATAAACACCATCAACATAATTTTAACCAAAACAAATAAAGTTATGCAGCCAGCTGCCTGAATTATACCGAATTATTCCGGTTTTTTGATAAAAGATTGTTAGGTATGGACCAAATCTTATACCAAGCAGCGGCTGCATAGGCGTTACCCGTTATTCCGCTTTGGTTACAGTAAATTCAAACAAAGTACATGGTTTAATTACTCAGTCTGCCGCCACACATCTGCGCCTAAAAGACGCAGGTTCGAAACGAGATGATCATAACCACGGTCAATATACTCGACACCTGCCACCTCGGTTACCCCTTCGCTTACTGTAAGTCCAGCAATGACAAGGGCCGCTCCGGCGCGCAGATCTGCAGCCTTCACTTTAGCCGCATTCAGTTGACCACCTTCAATAATGGCAGACCGACCCTCTACGCGAATTTTAGCCCCCATTCGCACCAGTTCAGGGACGTGCTTAAAACGATTGCTGTACACAAAATCGCTCAACACACTAACACCCTGAGCTTGGGTTAGCAAGCTGGTCATGGGAGATTGTAAATCTGTGGGGAAGCCGGGGTATACCAAGGCTTTAACGTCGACATGCCCATAGGAAGGTGCACCCAGTACGCGAATACTTTCATCATATTCCTCGATGCCGATGCCCATTTCCTGCATTTTGGCAGTGAGAGCCTCCATATGTTTAGGGATTACATTGTCAATCAATACATTTCCACGGGTTGCCGCAGCAGCAATCATATAAGTGCCTGCTTGTATACGGTCAGGTATGATGGAATGACGGCAACCATGCAGCTCCGACACACCTTCTATACGAATCGTCTCCGTACCAGCGCCTTTAATAATCGCCCCCATGGAGTTTAACAGAGTTGCTACATCTATAATCTCAGGCTCTTTAGCCGCATTTTCGATAGTTGTGGCGCCTTTGGCACGTGCGGCCGCCAGCATAATATTAATGGTTGCTCCTACGCTGCTGACATCCAAATAAATCTTGGTGCCGCGCAGTTCTTTGGCGTGCAAATGAATAGCGCCGTGCTCGTTCGTAACCGTGGCACCCAGCGCTTCAAAACCTTTGATATGCTGATCAATGGGCCGGGGTTCAAAATTACATCCTCCTGGCAAACCGATGATCGCTTCCTTGAATCTGCCCAGCATAGCCCCCATCATATAATAAGAGGCTCGTAATTTCTTAACAGGTCCATTCGGCATAGGAATGGATTTAATGGAGGAAGGGTCTATCTTCATCTGGCTACCTTCCCAGGTAACCTTTGCGCCAAGCTCCTCCAATATTTCGGAATACACCGCCACATCACTGAGCAGCGGCAAATTATCCAAAATGACTTCCGACTCTGCCAGAATGGCTGCGGGAATCAAGGCGATGGCACTGTTTTTGGCACCGCTGATGGAAACTGTACCCTGAAGCGGCCGTCCACCGGTGATCATCAATTTTTCCATAAGCTTGAGGGTCCCCCTACGTGTTTTGCAGTCGGTCAAACAATGAACTGAAACCATAAACTTTCAACTTTTTAAGTGGTTAAAATGGAAAGACACCGGCTAAGCGGTGTGCTTTCCATACCACACTATTCAACTGTACAGATTTAAATATTTTGTGCAGCATAATTACAGCTACATCGAAGAAATGCATCCAGTCTATGCAGAGGCATGACTAGTTGGAACTTATTACGCTTTGTTGTTGGAACCGAACTCACGGATTTTACCGATAACTGTTTGTTTGATTGCTTCACGACCTGGTTGGATGAATGTACGTGGATCGTAAGCATCTGGTTTTGCAGCAAGCACTTCACGAACCACTTTCGCAAATGCGATTTGGTTTTCAGTGTTTACGTTGATTTTGGAAGTACCCAGGGAAATGGATTTTTGGATGTCATGTGTAGGGATACCTGTTCCGCCATGAAGAACGAGTGGCATTTTCACAGCATCGCGAATTTCTTCCATTTCTTTAAAGCCCAGGTTTGGTTCACCTTTGTATGGTCCATGAACAGAACCCAGTGCAGGAGCCAGTGTATCGATGCCTGTTTCTTTAACGATACGTACACAATCGTCCAGCTTAGCGTACATTACGTCGCCTACAACATCATCTTCTTGACCGCCAACCATTCCAACTTCAGCTTCAACGGAAACGCCTTTGGAATGTGCATATTCAACAACTTTCTTCGTTGTTTCGATATTTTTCTCGATTGGGCTGTGGGAATCGTCAATCATAACAGATGTGAAACCAGCGTCGATTGCTTCTTTACATTTGTCAAAGCTAGAACCGTGGTCCAAGTGAATTGCAACTGGAACCGTAATTTTCATGTCATGAATAAGACCTTCTACCATTTTAACAACAGTGTAGAATCCGCCCATGTGACGTGCTGCGCCTTCAGAAACACCCAAGATTACTGGGGATTTTTCTTCTTCAGCAGCGCCCAAGATAGCTTGAGTCCACTCCAGGTTATTAATATTGAATTGACCTACTGCATATTTTCCTTCGAGTGCTTTGTTCAACATGTCTTTCATAGATACCAATGGCATGGTTACAGTCCTCCTAAAGGTGTTTGGGTTTGTCTATATTTTTAGCCGACATCACATACGGGCTTATTATACCACAACCCATGTTAAATACTAAACAAGCTTTTGCATATCAACACATACAAAAATCACGCTTAGGACGCCGTTTTTCCATAGAATTGTATAAGGAGAGGATTTACTTTCAGTATTTCCCATAATCACAAACAAAAAACCCTGTTTTGTTAACAGAGTCCTCAACCAAAATGACTTCCCTAGTCACCTCTGAGTTGTTTGTTCACGGCGATCCGCATTTCATCAATATCAAAGGGCTTGGTAAAATGCATAAGTGCACCTAGCTCCGTCGCCTCTTTAATCATGTCCAGTTCTCCATACGCTGTCATCATAATAACCTTGATGTCGGGATTCATGCTTTTTAGGTGCTTCAGAATTTCAAGTCCGTCCATACCTGGAATTTTCATATCGAGCAGAACCAGATCAGGTGGTTCCTTCTCAACAATCTCAAGAGCAATTTTCCCGTTCGCTGCCTGAAAGGTCTCATAACCCTCACTTCCGAACACTTCCATCAGTAAAATCCGTATTCCATTCTGGTCATCGACGATTAATACTTTTTTCTTTTCCAATGTTTTAACCTCCTAAGATCTTAAAACGAGGATCATGCAGCTATTGCCATAACAGCGTCCGATGACGTACAATATCCGTCCCATACCTAAAACTATATTCGCTCCTGCAAAAAGAAAATCCTGCTCTTATACATAATTGTGGAATATTCTTTCATAATCAGGAAGCATGGGATAAAAAAAGACCTCCCAAAGGAGGTCTTTCAAGCTGCAGCATTAACCTTGAAGCTGCAATGCCGCTTTTACAAATTCACGGAACAAAGGCTGTGGACGATTCGGACGGGAAGTAAATTCTGGATGGAATTGTACCGCCAGGAACCATGGATGCTCAGGAAGCTCGACAATTTCCACCAAACGTCCATCCGGTGAAGTACCAGAAATACGAAGACCTGCTTTTTCAATAACTTCACGATATTCGTTATTGAATTCGTACCGATGACGATGTCTCTCGTACACCAGCTCGTCGTTGTAGCAAGCCTCTGCCAGGGAACCTTCCACCAGTTTACATGGATACAGGCCAAGACGCATGGTACCGCCCAAATCTTCGATGTCTTTTTGGTCAGGAAGCAAGTCAATGACAGGATAATCGGTAGCCGGGTTAATTTCCGAGCTGTTGGCTCCTTCGAGACCAGCCAGGGAACGAGCAACCTCAATAACAGATACCTGCATACCCAGGCAAATACCGAAGAACGGAATTTTTTGCTCCCGTGCATAACGAATGGTGCTGATTTTGCCTTCAATTCCGCGATCGCCGAAGCCACCTGGTACGAGAATACCGCCAATGCCGCCCAGCATGTCAGCTACGTTCTCGTCCGTTACTTCTTCAGCGTTCACCCAGCGGATTTTTACGTCCGCATTTGCATCAAACCCAGCGTGAGAAAGTGACTCAACAACACTTAAGTATGCATCATGTAGCGCAACATATTTACCAACAATAGCAATTTCAACCGTTTTGTCCAACTTGCTGATTCGATCAACTAACCCTTCCCATTCGGTCATATCCGGTGCAGGTGTTGTCAGCTTCAGGTGGTTAACTACGATTTCGTCCAAACCTTCTTCACGTAGGTTCAACGGAACCTCGTAGAGAGTCGAAGCATCGCGGCATTCTACCACTGCATTCGCATCAATATCGCAGAACAATGCAATTTTAGCCTTCATATCGGAGGACAATTCATGCTCTGTACGGCAAACAATGACATTCGGTTGAATGCCGATGCTGCGCAGTTCTTTCACACTGTGCTGAGTTGGTTTGGTTTTAACCTCACCAGCAGCTTTAATATAAGGAATGAGCGTTACGTGAATGTACATCACATTTTCGCGCCCAACTTCACTTTTAAGCTGACGAATGGCTTCCAAAAATGGCAAGCTTTCAATATCGCCTACAGTACCGCCGATTTCCGTAATAATGACATCCGAACCCGCTTCACGGCCTGCACGGTACACGCGCTCCTTGATTTCGTTCGTAATATGAGGGATAACCTGTACGGTACCGCCCAAATATTCTCCGCGACGCTCTTTGCTGATCACGCTGGAATATACCTTGCCTGTTGTGACATTGCTGTTCTTGGACAGATTAATATCAATAAAGCGCTCATAGTGTCCCAAGTCGAGATCCGTTTCCGCACCATCATCCGTTACAAACACTTCACCGTGCTGGTAAGGGCTCATGGTACCTGGATCGACATTCAGGTAAGGATCAAATTTTTGAATCGTTACCTTCAGTCCCCTGTTCTTCAAAAGCCTCCCCAGTGAAGCTGCCGTAATCCCTTTGCCCAAGGAAGACACAACCCCGCCTGTCACAAAAATATACTTCGTCACTGTTCAAAACCCTCCTAGATAAGATGCAAAAATTCAGGCGACATTATGATGTTATCGTAACCCGTTTGCACGGATTATCATCCATGAAGAAGGCAGCGGTTATATTTTCCAATCCGCCGCCCTTAGCCCTCTTTCATGAGTGAAAACACCCCTATAAAAAACAAAAAAGCACTCCCGTAGTACGGGGCACTTTTATACAAAAAGCAAACATATAAGTGAATCAATCATAAGCCCAAGCAATAGTTTACCCCGTGTCCAATCCGCTGTCAAGGAAGTTATCTGTGTTAATTTGTCCTTTGAACCTGATTGGAATAAATCTATCTGAAAGCTATAAATCAGCAGGGGTTTCAAGAAAACGGTCATGAAAAAGGGGAGAGCGTATCTCCCCTTGCAACCTGTTCCTAACGAAGTGAATCGTCGTCGTCTTCGATCGACTCATCGTCATTTTCATCATCTGTATCTTCCTCATCACTGAGGTCTTCATCGTCAATAACTACGTCATCGTCACTATCATCGTCATCTTCTCCGTCGAACAGCTCGTCTTCGCCATCCTCGTCTTCGCTATCTGCATCGAAGTCGTCATCGGAGTTGTATGTTTCTTCTTCCTCATGATAGTCATCTTCGTCGTCATCGTCTTCATCGTTAATGATACGAGGACGCTTGGCGCCTGTCAGGGCATCTTCGGATTTATCTACCGGATACCAACGTTTCAAGCCCCACAGATTCGTACCGACACAGGCAAAACGCCCGTCAATGTTGATTTCAGTATATAGCTGAGCAATAACGTCATTAATTTCTTCGTCGGACAAGCCGCGCAATTTGGCGACTTCATTCATCAGGTCACGGTAATAATATGGAGTATTGGCTGCTTTCAATACCATAAATGCCAAATCCACCATTGGAGTCTCGTGGACTTTCTCCGGGTCAATCTTCAAGTTGAGTGGTGTACTCACCTAGGGACACTTCCTCTCACACGTAATTCACAAGAACATGTTTCAGAGCATACACGATACATGCAATACTAACATATCCATTATCAAAACTAAGTAAAACCTATTTGGAAGCAAATTGCAAGTTAAACATGGGTATCGTCATAATTTCCAAGAATATCCCTCTGCACAAGACGGCACACGTAAAAAGACGGGGTTCCCCCCGCCTCCGACTGTACCCGCTCCGGGAGAGGCCTCCCAAAGTTGTTGCACAAGAGCTTATGCCCTCCATGTATCGTATGTGTCCATAGCTACTTTGACACGACAAGCAGGCCTATTTCCATAAAAAAGGGGCAAGTTTCCCATGCCGTAGCTGACGCTTGCTCATACAATACCTCAGCATGGCTCATCGGAGGGGGACCGTCTCAAATGGACTATCCGGATTTTTTGCAGCGTTTGCATGAGGGTATTTCGGAGCCGTCCGGCAGTGGACGGAACAAACAGATTATCACGTTCGATAAGCCTCACCAATACCGGGAATGCCTGTCCTATCTCAGGAAGCTGAAACCTGAGCTTGCGGGATTACGGCAAGTACAACCGGCTAGGCTAATCCGTGCTCTCATCGCTCCGCTTTCAGGGGGAGACAGGCTGGGCAAATATCACCACGGTGTTACCGTTGAAGAAGATACCCGCATAAAGGTTCACGCAGAAACGGCTTATATACCGAAAGCAGAGAAAAGCATTTCTATGCCATGGGGAGTCAAACAGGTACGTGCATACAAGGCTTGGCCTTCCTCGACAGGGAATCGGGTCAGAATCGGTGTGATCGACACAGGAGCGGATTTTCATCATCCTGATCTTCGCCATTCCCTTGCCAGAGGTATCAATTTGTTGAACCGGACCATGCTACCCTATGACGACAACGGCCATGGCACTCATATTGCAGGAACCATCGCGGCATCCAACTATGACGAAGGTATGGTTGGCGTAGCACCACGGGCTTTAATTCATCCTGTAAAAGCATTCGATCATAATGGAGCCGCCTATGTCTCTGACATCATTCTTGGTATCGACTGGTGTGTATTAAATCGTGTCGATATTATTAATATGAGCTTTGGTATGAAGTCGCGTAGCAAGGCACTGCTTGATATGGTGAATAAAGCATATCATAACGGCATTGTAATCGTAGCTTCCTCGGGAAATGAGGGTAAGCGTCGAAGTATTGACTATCCGGCCCGCTATTCCCAGACGATTTCAGTCGGAGCTACCGACAAATACAGACGTATCGCTCCTTTTAGCAATCGGGGGCAATTCGTAGACGTGTACGCACCTGGTGAGAAGATCAGATCCTCCTGGATTCATGGAAAGCATCATGAAATGAGCGGCACCTCTATGGCTACTTCCCATGTGACCGGGAGCATCGCACTTCTCCTTTCACTGAGACCGGAACTGGAGCCCGGAGAAATTAAAGCGCTGCTTAAGCGCACTGCCACACCGCTACGCCTTCGTAAAAGTGCTGGACGCACTTCCATCTCCACCAAGCTTGGAGAAGTGGATGCCTTCCGATTGATGCAAGAGGGCACAAAGTGAACCACGATCTGATGAATACTAAACCTCTATCGTTGCACCTGGCTCCAAAGAGTGAACTTCTCTGGCAGGACCTCCATGTTCATTATTTCCTTCTCTTATTAACTCATCTCGTACAAGGTCGGTCTGCAATTTGGGTGCATGAACGAGTACAACCTGTTTGCTAGGCATCTCCTTCAGCATTTGCCGTACATCCGATAATCCCTGGTGCACCTTGTAAATCAAATGCCGAGCTATACAGATGTCATTGGCGTCTGCACGTTCCAACAGATGTTTACCAAAAGAACCATTGGAAGCATGCCCGGTCAATATCACAATGTTCCTAATACCCTCCCCGCTATCCACATCGATCAGCATACTGCGGTGATCCGACAGATATTGATAATACCAACGCGCCTGCGGGGAATCCATCATGCCGTCTCTTGTTACGATAATAGTGGCCGTGTTCCGTTCCAGCAGACTTATCCGTCCCGCAGTATCACGAGGCACAAACACCCTGTCACTGTTCAACACATGTTTTATTCGCGTGGAAGCTCCCGGACGTAGCCACTCTTTCCATCGATTTAACTGTTTCAATCCGTGCCACAGGTCAGGCTCTATAATTATTGCTTGTTCAGGAAATTGCTCGCTGGCCCATACGATCAATTCCTGTCCTCTGCCAAAGGCAGGCACTGGCAACAACACATGGCCGCCAGACAATAATACCTGCTCCATCTCGACCCTCAGCCGCTCCAGCTTAATAGGCTGCGGGTCTATATCCATACCATAAGCATTGTCCATGATAGATATGTCCACTAGATTGGACTTTGGCTTGCATCCAGGAAGGTCATCTCCCCCCTCCCTCATACACAAGTCCGGTGCATCGGCAGCAAGAAGCTCAGATTCACGGCTATAGTCTCCAGAAAAGAACAGCCGCTTCCCTTCCATTTCTACGATATACCACACTGCACCAGCCAAATGTCCACTGCGTCCCCACATCATTCTCACACCCGGACAAGCTTCATGCCACACTCCTGACGGCGTTTCGTCTTCTAGATAGCGATAGGTAATAGATTGGATATCTTGTTCACTGTAGGGCAATTCGCCGCCTCTTGATTCAACATAAGTTTGCCAGGAGCGAAAATAGGAGCCCAGCTGCTCAGCGGTAGCCTTGGTCGTCCAGACCTCTCCCCGATATCCGTACTTGTATAGTAAGGGGAGCGCCATGGAATGATCCTCATGTGCATGAGACAGCAAAACAGTAGTTAGCTCCTTCACCTTCTGTGGCGGAAAAACCGGATATTGCCCGGTTCCTTCCTTTTTTACGCCACAATCCAGCATGATACGATGCTGCTTTCCTTCAAAAACATAACAGGAGCGGCCATGTTCGCCCGCTCCACCCCAAATCCTAAGCTTGGTCATCATCATTTCCACTTTCTCCGCGAGTTTAAGCTTTCCATTAAGATCAGTAGCAGTGTGGTCAAACCAACCGATATAACAGCCATCGCCATGCCAAGCGACACCTGTCCCTGCTCAAACTGGGCAAATATATAGGTTGCAGACGTCTGGACGGATGGCGGTAAAATCAGCAACGATCCTACCAGCTCCCGTGAAGCAATGGTAAAGGTCATCATCCAACCAGCGAGCATCCCCGGTCCAATCAGCGGCAGTACAATCCGGCGGAATATGTAAGACGGACGCCCGCCGAATACCTGTCCCGCCTGAAAAAGACCAGTGTCCACCTGTGTAAAGGCGCTTTTGACATACTGCACCGTATAAGGAACAAACAAAATAACATACGTCAGAATGACCATGCCATATGTGTTATACAACGGAATGGGCATCCACGGCGAATTCCACCACAAAATCAGACCCACCACCATAACAATTCCCGGCACTGTATTCGGAAGTAAACTGAATGCATCAACTGTCCGTTGGATTTTCGTGCGTGATCCACCGATAACAAGCGCAAACCAGGTGCCCAGCACCACAGCAAGCGTCGATGCACCCAAAGAGAGAAATACACTGTTCAGTAGCGCTTCCATGCTTTCAGAACCCCACGACAGCAGTTCCTTGTAATAGTCGAGTGTAAGGTTGTTCCATGCCAATCCGATTCCCCGCAGCTTCATGGAGGAGGCCGCAATAATTGAAAAGTAAGGGATGCCAATAGCTGCGATGAGCAGCAATAGGATGAACATGACACTCAGTGCTGTAGTCCAGCTGGATACACGAAGACGGG
Organism: Paenibacillus sp. JJ1683; assembly: GCF_053006485.1. Classification (NCBI taxonomy): domain Bacteria; kingdom Bacillati; phylum Bacillota; class Bacilli; order Caryophanales; family Paenibacillaceae; genus Paenibacillus; species Paenibacillus sp. JJ1683. The sequence goes on along the minus strand of NZ_CM129820.1, from coordinate 161,102 downwards.
AAGGACGGGAACCTTTACCCCCTACCAGTCTGTATGTGAACTTTCGGTTGATCACCGATTGCACATACCACATAAGCAGGCAGGCCGTTAACAGCACCGAGGCCATGGACGTCGCTTTGCCAAAATCGATGGGCCAACTGGAAATATATTTGTGAATTTCAGAAGTCATAACCTCATACCCGATACGTCGCCCAAAGGTAGCGGGTGTGCCAAACTCGGCAATCGTTTTAACGAAAATGAGCAGCGCACCCATTCCGTATGCCGATAGTAGCAGCGGTAAAATGATTCGACGGAACCTGTACAGAAAGCCTCCGCCCATGACAGCACCCGCCTCTTCCAGACTGCCGCCAATCCTCACCAGCGCCCCGCGCAGCAGCAGGTACAGGAATGGAAACAGATGCAGGCTCATGATCATCACCATGCCGCCAAGGCTGAAGAAGGAAGCCGTTAAGAAATGCAGATCCGGGAGCAACTGCTCCATATACCCGTTTTTTTGCATAAACAGGATCCATCCCATGGAACCGATATAGGGCGGAGTCATAAACGGAATCAGCAGCACGACATCCAACCAGCGCCAGTGTGCGAGTCGGGTGTTGGACATGATCCAGGCTAGCGGAAGTGCAAGGACGGTCGTTCCTGCGATCACACAGATGCCTAGCCAGATCGAGTTGAATAGCACTCCTGCAAATTGAGAAGCAGCTAACGTTCGAAAAGGCGCAGCCCATTGAAATGTCCCATCAACATACACACTTTGGATGAAGATTTGCAGCAACGGCAGTACAATTAGGATAAAAAGCGCGATCAGAGCAAGTGTCAGGGACCATCCCCTGATGTGTTTAACAGACAAACCTCCCATCGGCTTATTTGAACATTTGCGTGAACTTTTCCGTCACGTCTGATCCGTGTTCACCCATCCATTCCCAGTTGGTTTTCAGCAATGGGATTTCGTCGAGGTTTGCACGCTTGTCAGCTTTGATATCCGTGCGTCCAGGGAGTAGGGAAGCATCTGCTACTAGTTTCTGTGCTTCGTCCGACAACAGATAATCAATGAACGCTTTGGCATTTTGCTCATGCTGTGTGGACTTGAGGATTGCGGCAGGACGCGGGCTAATGACCGTTCCCTCTGTCGGATAAACGATGTCTATCGGCTCGCCTTTGGCTTTAGCCTTGTAGGTCATGTAATCGACCGCAGCGACAACTACACCTTTAGCCCCCGTAATCACTGGATCCAGCGCTTCCTGATTGGCACCGGCCATGGCCACACCGTTAGCCTTGTACCGCTCAAACAACGTCCAGCCTCCATCGCCCTTGGCGCTCAGATAGCCTGTCATAAAATCCAACGCTGAGCCAGACAGCGATGGATCGGGAATGTTAACCTGATCCTTGTACTCAGGCTTCGCCAAATCGGCCCATGAAGTAGGTGGCGTTTTCACTAACTTCGTGTTATATGCAATACCTAGAGCAGAAGCACTAGTACTGAAATAGTTACCCTCCTTATCGGACCAATCCGGGTTTAGCTTGTCCGCAATTTTGGCATCTGGATAGGGAAGTGTAAGTCCTTCCTTTTTCAAGCCTTGTACAGACGGAAGCGAGGCCAGCACAACCACGTCCGCTACCGGATTCGTCTTCTCCGCTTCCATGCGGGCTAAAATCTTACCTGTCGTTCCCTGAAATAACTCAACCTTAACCCCGCTCTGCGCCTCATACCCCGCTACCAGCTTTTTCGCCAGTCCATCCGGGCCTGCGCTGTAAACAACCAGCTTCTGATCGGTGGACGCCGCTGCGCCCGCTGGTTTTGCTGATCCATCGGCTTGTGCCCCATCCTTCGATGTCGTAGCCGTTCCGCAGCCTGCCACAGCCAGTCCAAAAGTCAATGTTAAAGCAAGCATAGCCCCTTTTTTCCATCCTGTACGAAAAACACGCCTATTCATCATCTTATATAACCCCTTTTCCCTATGTTTCAAGTTGGTGGATGTATTGCGGTGATACCCAAATATGCATTTGTTCGCCTATGGGCAAGCGGGTGGAGTGATACGCAGTCCATTGCTCGCCGTTTTCGGCTACTAGACGAATTTCATAGCGATCGCCAACATAGCTGACATGCAGGATCTCTACTGTAAAAGTGTGCTGATCCGCTTGTTCCTGTTCCCAACGGACATGTTCAGGTCGAAATAGTGTCCGTTCCAACTCGATCCAGTTGGATTTGCCGATAAAGCTTGCCACCTCTGGATGAGACGGACAACCATAGATCACCTCTGGTGTTCCGGTCTGCAAAATATGTCCACTTTTCATAACCACTACTTCATCAGACATGGACATGGCCTCGATCTGATCATGAGTGACATATAAGGCGGTCAGCCCCAGATCGCGCACAAGCGATATCATCTCAATGCGCATCTCCTCCCGTAGCACGGCATCCAGTGCACTGAGCGGCTCGTCGAACAAAACCAGTCGAGGCCGGATAGCAACTGCTCTTGCAAAAGCAACCCGCTGCTGCTGACCACCGGACAGCTGATGGGGATAGCGATCCTCCATCCCTGACAACCTCACCTTATCGAGCGCCTCTAGCACCACTGCTCGCAGTTCCTTGCCTTGAGCGCTAACAGCCCCTTTTCCCCGCTTGCTCGCTCGCAAGCCGAAGGCCACATTTTCAAACACCGTCATATGCGGCCACAACGCAAAATCCTGAAAGACCATACCAAAGTGGCGGAGATGTGCGGGAACATCCTTTTTGCGTTCAGCCGAAAAAAGAATTTCCTCTCCCATCGTGATTGTGCCGGTATCTGGTGTCTCCAGACCAGCAATCAAGCGCAAGAGCGTCGTCTTCCCACAACCGGACGGTCCGAGCAGTGTGGTGAATTTGCCCTGTCGTACGACCAGATTCGTCTCATGCAACGCAGTGGTATGGCCGAAGGTTTTACTTAATCCGCGAATATATAGATCCTGATTCATCGCATTACCTGCCTGTTCTTGTGACTGACCCCAGTGTAAAACTTGAATTCGCAACCTGTGTTATTGGGAAGTTAAAACAAAATTAATTATTTCAATGAATTGTGTTAACACTCATAGATTTAATCTATATAGAGGCGGTTGATGCTGTTGCCCAGAGAATAAGCATGATTGTTTGACTTAACTGAAAGCGAGGCATTCTAAGTGAACTTAAGTCTTCTAAAGTTACATATTGTGGAGCTGCTGAACAAGCACCATAAAATTACCACCGTAGCCGAGGTTCTCGGCCTAAAACAACCCACTGTTACTTTTCATATGAAAAATCTGGAGCGTGAGTTTGGAGTAAAGCTGTTTGATACACGTATGGGCAAAATCATCCTGACGGATGCCGGAAATGCGCTGCTGCACTATGCCACCAAGATTAATGCACTTGCGGCTGAGGCTGAGCGGGTTGTCCGTGAGTTCGATACGCTCCAACGAGGGAGTATACGGATTGGCGCAAGCTATGTACCTGCTACTTATCTGCTTCCTGCCGTGCTGCATCGGTTTGCCCGCGAGCATCCGGGCATTCACATTGCCTTGTCCGTGAAAACAGCGCCCGTGATCAAGGACATGCTCGCTCGCCACGAAATTGACCTCGGCATTATTTCGGCAGAGCCGTTTCAATCCCCAACGCTGCTCTCAGAATCCTTGGGAGAAGATGAACTGGTGCTCATCTGCTCACCCACTCATCCGCTCGCTAGCGAAACCGATGTAACACCCGAGCGCATCGCTTCTTCCTCTTTTGTGTTGCATGGGAAGGATTCCAGCACACGCCACGTGACTGACAAATGGCTGGAGCGCGGAAGGCGCCGACTTCCATCCTATCTGGAATTGGATTCACTGGAAGCTATCAAACAGGCGGTTATGCTGGGAGAACACATCTCCTTTGTCTCTCGCCTTGCTGTTCAATCAGAGGTTGAGCGGGGTTTACTGATCATAAGACCTATTCCGGGACAGCCTGTTGAGCGGCATATTTATATGGTCAGCAACAAAGATCGTCATCGCTCCGCGCTGATTCACAGATTCACTAAATATTTATGATGGAACCAAGATTAAATCTTAGCTGTCATATAAAAATTATGGTATTTTTTAACCAGAATACCATCTTAGCTTGACATACGACTGACAAATCACCCGTAAAGTGAAGCGTGTAACCTATTCGGACGAACAGGAGAGGATGAAATGAAAACAAGCCTGCGTATCACTAAATTCATGTCAGTAGTAACTCTGAGTGCAGTGCTGCTCGCAACAGGATGGAAAGGTGCAGAGCCCGTACAAGCCGCTGCCAATGCCACACCAAGCTATGAGGTAAAGCTGCTGCTGGATACAGCTCAGGTCCTCAATGCGGATGGCTCTTTAAAAAGCGGCATTGTAAATGAGTTCGGAGTCAGTGAAGATGCGCAACGATTAAGCGTCGAGTTTTTTGATACAGACTCCTTGCAATTGAATGACGAGGGCTGGAACGTTAGATTTCGCAAAAAAGAGGACAAAAAAAATTATGAGTTAACCTACAAAAAGCGATATACGATCACAAATGGGAATATCGACGCAGCACTTACCCAAGCGAATAAAGAAGGTTTCAGTGCCTCTGATGATAATTATGAGGCTGAGGTGGATTGGGGATACAGCAAGCAGACATTAAGCTTTTCCAATGATAAGAAAACGAACGCCTCCAAAGGATTAGCTCTGCCTTCCCCGGATCAGGCATTAAAACAATTGCAGGACAATCTTCCGGGCAAGCTGCAAAACTGGAAAAGCAGCAACTGGGGCAAACATACCTTGGCAAACTCCAGAGTACGCGGTCTTGTACAGGTCAACAAATATAAGGGCAGCTTTCAGGGCTTGGATACTGACGTTGAAGTATGGCCTATTCGCAGCGCCAACGGATCGGGTACCGACAATATCATCGAAATCTCCTTCAAAACTTCGGATTACAATACTGCCGCAAGCAACCGCACCAAGCTGATGAATCTGCTACAATCCAAAGGATGGCTGATTCCTGCCGATTCCCTGAAAACGAATCTGGTACTGGAACGCTATTAAGCTACTCAAACTTATTGTATTCAAACCAAAAAAAGGAACCGAACGAGCCTCCCTAGAGGGCAGCACGAACGGTTCCTTTAACCATTATACATATGACTACAAAATCATTATGTTGCAGTTGTTTACTTACATACGTTCCGGTGCAGACACGCCCACCAGCTTCAGTACGTTGGCAATGGTCGTGCGGACCGCGCCAAACAACGCCAAGCGAGCTTGCGTTTGAGCGGCATCCTCCGTGATGACACGCTCTGCTTTATAGTAGCTGTGGAACATGGATGCCAGCTCGTAGACATAGCGAATCATACGATGCGGCGCAAAGTTTGCAGCTGCCACCGATACTTCCTCTGGCAACTCGCCAATTTTGCGTAACAAATCGTATTCATGCTCAGCCGTCAGCTTCGACAAGTCAACTTCTGCCAATGGCAGTACAGCAATACCCTGCTCTTCGGCTTGACGATATACGCTGCATGCACGTGCATGTGCATATTGCACGTAGAATACCGGATTCTCATTGGAGGTAGAAATCGCCAAATCCATATCAAAATCCAGATGCGAATCCATACTACGCATGGTGAAGAAGTAACGAATCGCGTCTACGCCCACTTCTTCCATCAGATCCTCCATCGTTACGGCCTTGCCAGTACGTTTGGACATTTTTACTTTTTCCCCGTTTTGGAACAAGCTGACCATTTGGGCAATCAGCACTTTAAGCTTATCCGGGTCATTGCCCAGTGCTTCCATTGCGGCCTTCATCCGTGGAATATAGCCGTGGTGATCCGCTCCCCAGATGTTGATGATCGTGTCATACCCACGAGCATATTTGTCGCGGTGATAGGCGATATCCGGAGTCAGGTACGTATAAGTGCCGTCATTTTTGATCAATACGCGGTCTTTATCGTCACCATACTTAGTCGTGTTCAGCCAAGTAGCTCCGTCCTTATCATAAATTTCCTCACGGTCACGCAGCTCATTCAGCGCTTTAAGCACTTCACCGTTATCATACAGTGATGTTTCACTAAACCAGGAATCAAAAGGTACACGGAACCGCTCCAGATCACGCTTGATCTTATTCAGTTCCTTTTCCAGACCGTATTCACGGAAATAAGCGGCACGATCTCCTGGTTCCATAGACAACAGAGAATCGCCCTTCTCAGCCACCAGTTCCTTCGCAAACCCGATGATATCCTCACCATGGTATCCGTCCTCCGGCATCTCCGCAGGCTGTCCTAGCTCCTGCAAATAACGCGCTTCGATGGAACGGCTCATATTGTAAATCTGGTTCCCCGCATCATTAATGTAATATTCACGAGTGACTTGATATCCGGCAAAATCAAGCACATTACAGAGCGCATCCCCTACGGCTGCACCACGTGCATGGCCCAAGTGAAGACTCCCAGTCGGATTGGCGCTGACAAATTCGATCTGTACCTTTTTGCCCTCACCTACCTGTACACGACCGTAATCTGCTCCTTGCTCCTGTACTTGTCCGATCACTGCATAGAGGTAGCTCTTGTTCAAACGAAAGTTAATAAAGCCTGGTCCCGCGATTTCAGCACTTTCAATAGAAGCGGAAGCTAAGTCCATATTCGCAATCAGATCTTCAGCGATTTGACGCGGATTCTTCTTCGCAATGCGAGTGAGCTGCATGGCTACGTTGGTAGCTAAGTCACCGTGTGACTTGTCCTTAGGTACCTCCAGCGTAATGGTCGGCAGCTCTTCGCGACCCACGATTCCAGCAGCCAGCACCGCTGCCTCGATTGCTGAGGTCACCTTTTGATTAATAAGTTCCAGTGGATTGCTTGTCATGATTGTTGCTCCTCCTGTATATGCAAACTGATGGCAAAATGCCCCGAGAAATCCTCAAATACGTATAGATCATAAGTCCAGCTCACTTGTCCGGTGAATCCATCCATCCGAATATCGAGCTTCTGCGTATGCGCAGACATGTTCAGGTTTAAATAAGGCGAGCGGTAAAATCCAGGCAACCTGCGTCCCAGCGCGAACGACTGCTCTGATTGTACCTCACCGTGACGAATCAGCTTTAGCTCATCCGGTCCGATCTTGACTGTGTTCCGTGTCGTACCGCCCTCAGGACTCTCTTGCGGCTCCTCGTACCTTATATATAGATGCTTCCCGCGAACGATTGCTTCTCCAGGAAGCTCCTGTACCACATCTTCTCCGTCATGATGACTATGAAGACGGATTCGAACCTTTGCATTGTGTGGCATGTGTTCAAACTCCATTCTATCGCTATCCTACTGTACTACTATATCCAGTTCCCGATTGCAATTCAAATGAGTTTTTACAAAAAGATGCTTTCGCCCTTAAAAAATTCAACTACTGTAGGTCAGCTACACTGGATGCCTGGCTAAAACTTTCAATGAACCGGGAAGCCAAAGAAGACATGTATTTATCCTTCAACCAGACGGCAGCCACACGAGTGTGCAAATCTTCACACATAATTTCCTTAACAATTAAATGATTATTGCTGCCCAAAGACAATGCGGAGCTCGAAATCATGCCAATACCCAGCCCTTCGTTGGCCCAAAGAAGCGTGGTGCGGGCATCGTCATTTTTGCAAAAGTAGTTTGGCTCAAAGCCATGCTTCATACAGGTGTCGTGGATCAATTGCTCAAAACGACGATATACGATGAGTGGTCTGTTCTTCAGCTCAGCCAATGATATGCTCTTCTGTTCGGGACTCCAATCATGTTCTTCCGTCATCACTGCTACCATCGGCTCAGTGGACGCATATCTACACCCTAAATCAGTGGTATTAAAAGGGGTTCTGACGATACCGACCTCTACAATTCCTTTGTTCAGAAGATCGAGAATCCGGAAGGTATTTCCCTCATGTATTTCAAATTTTACACCCGCATAGGTTTTATGAAATTCGGAAAGCCTGTCTTTCATCAGGGTTGCCCCAGAGGAAGAAACCGTTCCAATGGTGAGCGTCCCCTTCATCCCCATGGCGAAATCGTTTATTTCCCTTGTCGTAGCATCCGTCAGCTCCAAAATCTGCTTGGCCCTGTTCCGTAAAATGATTCCCGCCTCTGTCAATTGAATGCTTCGTGAGCCTCGATGCACAAGCTTTACACCCAGCTCTTCCTCCAGCTGCATAAGCTGTTGACTTAAGGGAGGCTGTGCGATTTGCAGCTTTTTGGCTGCCGCTGTAATCTGTCCAGCGTCTGCAATCGCTAAAAAATACTTGAGATGTCTCAATTCCATCATGAACCTCCGGTCCTGATATATGTAAAACCTATATCTCTAATATATATTAAATATTATTCATATGGTTGGGGATATGCCATAATCATATTCAGATATGCAATTACAATAGAAAACTTTATACAATATTCAGGTTAGGTGATGGTTGATTTGCTGAAATTTGCTGTTTTTTTGAAACCCTATAAGAAGGAAACGATTCTTGGGCCTCTGTTTAAACTAATTGAGGCTATTCTGGAATTGTTGTTGCCTACTATGGTGGCTTTAATGATTAATCATGGCGTTGGTAAGGGAGACACCCATTATGTTTGGCAAATGGGTCTTTTAATGTTGCTCATGACTATACTGGGCTTTGGCAGTTCTCTAGTGTGCCAGTTTTACGCAGCCCGTGCTTCCCAAGGATTCGGAACCACACTGCGCAATACGATGTTTAAGCATATTTCATCGTTTTCTTATGCAGATCTCGATAAATTTGGTACGCCCTCTCTCATCAACCGAATTACGAATGATGTCAATCAGCTGCAAACAGCTGTAGCGATGTTGATTCGTCTGGTTATTCGTGCTCCTTTTATTTGTATCGGGGCGATCATCATGTCCATGATACTGGACTTCCGCCTTGCTTTGGTGCTGTTGGCGGCTACACCCGTTCTGGCTTTGATTCTGTATGTAGTCATTACGAAGGCTTCTCCGCTGTACCAGCTATACCAGAAAAAGCTCGATAAAATCGCTCTGGTGCTAAGCGAAAATCTCACAGGTGTAAGGGTTATCCGTGCATTTGCCAAAAGAGGAGCTGAACGAGTAAAGTTCAATACTGCCTCAGATGACCTGACCCAGACCGCTATTCGTGTCGGCCGTATTTCTGCTCTACTTAGCCCAGCCACCTTACTGGTGGTCAACGGAGCTATTATTGCCATTCTGTGGATCGGCGGTATCCATATCCAATATGGATCTCTTACACAAGGAGAGATTATTGCGTTTATTAATTACATTACGCAGATTTTACTGGCCCTGATTGTGGTGACGAATCTCATTATTCTGTTCACCAAGGCGGCCACTTCAGCCGCGAGAATTCAGGAGGTCCTAGACACGGAAGCTTCGATTTCCGATACTGCCAATTCTGCATCATTCGATCAGGTAAGAACGGGTAAAATGAGCCCAGTACCAGCCATCTCTTTTGATCATGTCTCCTTTGGCTACAATAAGACAGGACAACTGGCACTTAGCGATGTAGTCGTAGACATCTATCCCGGTGAAACGGTTGGAATCATAGGAGGAACAGGCTCGGGAAAATCCACCTTCGTGAATCTGATTCCCCGCTTCTATGATGCAGTAGAAGGTTGTGTACGTGTCGATGGCATCGACGTACGGCATTACAAGCTGGAGCAATTGCGGCAGAAAATCGGGATTGTTCCACAAAAGGCACTGCTGTTCACAGGGTCTATAGCGGATAATATCCGTTGGGGACATGAACATGCCACCGATGAGAAAGTCGCCCGGGCCGCCGCTATCGCGCAAGCGGATGAATTTATTTCTAACTTACCGGAAAAATTCGACGCCCCGATCACGCGAGGTGGACTTAATCTGTCAGGCGGCCAAAAGCAGCGACTTACCATTGCCAGAGCTATTGTAGGCAATCCGGAAATACTGATTTTGGATGATTCCTCAAGCGCACTTGATTTTGCAACTGATGCCGCCCTTCGGAAATCGCTTCGGGAAAATAGCACCCGCATGACTGTCCTGCTGGTCTCACAACGAGTAAGCAGTGTACAGCATGCCGATAAAATCATTGTATTTGATGAAGGCCGGATTGTCGGGATCGGCACACATGATCAGTTGATGAGCAGCTCGGAGGTATATCAGGAAATTAATCGCTCCCAGCTCTCAACGCAGGAGGTAGACCAATGAGTGGCAAGGAAACCTGGAGAAGATTGTTAACCTATGTGGGACAATATAAATCAACAACGTTTTGGGTCATCGTCAGTGCGATTCTCAGCGTGCTCGCCAGTCTGGTCGGACCCTATATGATTGGTCGGGCTATCGACCATATGGTGAATAAGGGAACGGTAGACTTTAGAGGTATTGCACAGATTTTAGCTGGACTAGGCGTTGTATATGTTGTAGGCAGTCTATTTAGTTGGCTGCTCACATATTTGACGAACCGCATTGCTTTTCAGACTGTAAATGATATGCGACGGGAGTTATTCGATCATTTTAATATCCTTCCGTTAAGCTTTCATGACAATCATCCGCAAGGAGATAGTATTAGCCGTTTTGTGAACGATATGGATGCCGTGTCGGATGGCTTGTTGCAGGGCTTTTCCACCTTGATCACCGGATTGATTACTATTGTTGGTTCGATTGTACTCATGCTGTATATCAGTCCAGTGATGACGCTGGTGGTATTAGTGTCTGCCCCCATCACATATGGCGTTGCACGGTTCATTACTACAAGATCGCAACGTATGTTCCGCGAACAGGCCAAAATTTTAGGAAGTCTGAACGGTTATGTGGAAGAAATGATTGGCGGACAGCGGGTAGTTACTGCCTTTCATTATGAAAATCGCTCGCTTGAGGAATTTTCCGCCCGAAACGAGCAATTGTATCAAGCGGGAGTTAAATCACAGTTTTATGGATCATTGTCCAATCCTTCTACCCGTTTGGTCAACAACATGACTTTTTCAGTCACCGCTATGATTGGCTGTATTTCGATCATTTTGGGTGGGATTTCGGTAGGCGGTTTATCGAGCTTTCTCATCTACACCAATTTGTTTGCCAAACCTTTTAATGAAATCACAGGGGTGCTGACTCAGTTTCAGGCTGCTACGGCTTCTGCTCAGCGCATATTTGCTATTTTGGATTCGCCGCCGGAGCAACCGGAAAAATCGAACGCCGTACAGCTGGAGCGTAGCAAAGGCACGATTCTGTTTGATCATGTGAAATTTTCCTATAATCCGGAACGGACGCTCATCACGAACTTTAGTTTGGAGGTCAAGCCAGGCACCCGCGTAGCTATTGTCGGGCAGACTGGAGCAGGCAAAACCACACTCGTTAACCTGCTCATGCGCTTTTATGATGTGGACAGCGGTTCGATCTCCATCGATGGGGTGAATATCAACGATATGAGCCGGGACAGCCTGCGGACTAACTTTGGTATGGTGCTTCAGGATACATGGCTGTTCAGCGGAACGATTCGGGACAATATCGCTTACGGGAAGCCAGAGGCCACAGACGAAGAAGTTATCGCGGCTGCGACAGCTGCCAATGCGCATAGCTTTATCAAGCGCCTGCCTCATGGTTACGATACGGTCATCAGCGGGTCAGGCGACAGCCTGTCGCAAGGGCAAAAGCAGCTGCTCACCATCGCGAGAGTGATTCTCGTCGATCCACCTATGCTCATTCTGGATGAAGCAACCAGCAGCATAGACACCCTTACAGAAGCCCGTATCCAAAAGGCTTTTATGAAAATGATCGATGGACGCACCAGCTTCGTCATCGCCCACAGACTATCAACCATCCGCGAAGCGGATCTGATTTTATACATGAAAAACGGTGATGTCGTCGAAAGCGGTACCCATGAAGGACTGCTCGCAAGCGGCGGCCATTATGCCTCGCTTTATAACAGCCAGTTCACTACGGCCTAACATCGCAGTTATGGTAACAGGACGTTACGTTCGTAAAAAACGTTCTCCTTAAAAGTCGGTTGCTCTTATGCAACCGACTTTTTTGTTGTGGCACAGAAAGGAGCTATTGCTTATGTAGTTCATATCCCTGCTCCCGTAGCGGTCGGATGATCAATCGGTTCGTCTTCCTGAAAATCACGCCGATACCACCAGCCGATCAGAACAGCAATGGTAGTCATAGCCGCAGCCAGCAAATACACCTGCACCATGCCGAATCGGTCAGCATACCAGCCCATGAATAATAAAGCCAGGCCAAAAGCGAGATTGGTAATTACATCAATCCCTGCCATCACTTTGGGTAGTTGGGTTGCCGGTGCACTGCTTTGCAGCAAGGTGCGGCGAATAATGCCCGCCATTTGAACAGGTAAGCCTGATACAGCAAAAAGAACAAGCGCAGCCACGGGAATGGTATTTAGCGCAAATACAATGGTAATCAGTACATACACCAGCAAAGCTCCGAGCATGTACAAAAAGCTGTTCTTTTGCAACCGCTTAACCAAGCCAACAACAATTAACCCACCCAAAATCGTGCCGGAGAAAAAGGATGCATTCATAAAGCCCCACCAGCTCTCATCACGATGCAACACTTGGCTGACGTACGCCAAAATAAATACACCGAGCCAGGAGACTCCCCCAATACTGTCCACGCTATCGACGATCATCAGAGAACGAATACGGCGGTTGTGCCAAATGATTTTCCAGCCTTCCCCAAGCTCTTTCCAATGGGAGCCTCTTTCCTTTTCCTTTGCGGGTTCTTCCGCATTTGTTGGGGAATTCGAAGCTTCAAGACCTAGGTGCTTCTGATCCAGCGGATCACGAATGAAGGACGTGACAGTTACAGCCACGAGATAACAACAGGAGGCAATTGCAAGCGTATTCAGGGAACCCAGCCAAGCCACAATAATTCCGCTTAATGCCCAGCCTGCACACCTGACCACCTGATCACTGACCGCTACCATGCCGTTGGCACGCATCAGTCCTTCACCCGTAGCCAAACGGGGTACAAGCGCATTACGCGCAGGATTGGTCCAGCCATCTAGGAAAGACATACCGAACACCATTACAAAAATAAACAGAAACGACCTCTGCTCAGGTACGATCCACAAATAAAGCAGCAGCAACGTAAAAATGACGAACTGCCCAAACTGGGAAAATAGAAGAACCTGCGTCAGTCGAAATCGACCGAGCACGATCGGTGCAACAAGCCCACTAAGCACTTGAGCTGACAACCGGAACAACGGGATTAAAATAGTCGTCATTAAGGAATTACTTGAACTGAACACCAACACCACCACACTCAACATATAGATGATATCTGCTGCGTTGGAGATCGTCTGAGACCCCAACAGGTAATAAAAAGAGCGTCTGATCAAAAAAGTTTCCCCCTCTTTGGTACATCGCCAATTTATGTATTTCCATAACCAAACCTCCCCTGTCGATTACAAATCTGTTAAATGTCTGGTTTTTTGTATGTTCTACACGCACCCTTAAATTTCCTTCTTTTATCTTAAAAGGAAATTCAGTGTCCACTATATTCTCATCCCTACTACATTCTGATTTAACACAAAAAAAGCGTCTATAGCGCTCTTTTCGCTCTATACTGGCGATAAAGATCACTACGACGCTTCTTAAAATGTTTACTTTGTTAAATCTTCCACAAATTTAGGCAGTACAAACGCTGCTTTGTGCAGACGCGGACTGTAATATCGAGTGTCCATCTCTGGAATTTGGTTCTCGTCCACTTCGAGCGGATCATATTTCTTGCTGCCCAATGTAAATGTCCATAGACCGCTTGGATAGGTTGGAATGTTTGCACCATACACACGCACAATCGGGAAAATCTCTTTTACATCTTTGTTGACCTTCTGAATCAGGTCAGCCTTGAACCAAGGATTATCCGTCTGCGCCACGAAAATGCCGTCTTCCTTCAGCGCCTCAAAAATACCTTGGTAAAACCCACGTTCGAACAGCGGCGCTGCCGGACCCACTGGCTCCGTCGAATCGACCATAATCACATCGTATTCATTTTTGTGTTCGATAATATGCATGTAACCATCATTGACCAGCACTTCCACATTAGGCTCGTCCAACTCCCCGGCAATTTCAGGTAAATATTTTTTAGAATATTCAATGACTTTACCGTCGATCTCAACCAATACAGCCTTTTCCACTTCAGGATGCTTGATGACCTCACGGATAACGCCGCCATCGCCGCCACCCACAACCAAAACCTTTTTCGGATTCGGATGTGTATTTAAGGCCGGATGCGCTACCATTTCGTGATATACAAACTCATCCTTAACCGTTGTCATCACCATGCCGTCCAGAACAAGCATATTGCCGAATTCCTCCGTCTCGATCATTGCCAGATCTTGAAAATCTGTTTTCTCAGAGACGTAGGTTTGTTTGATTTTTGCTGTAATGCCGAAAGAGGGAGTCTGCTTCTCCGTAAACCACAAGTCCATCATTCCAACCTTCTTTCTGATCAAAGTATGTGTCCGGCAATCCGGTAGCATAAACATGGACTTTCCCTTATAACTGCAACACGCAAACGCCGAGTTTGCTATATTTATTGTACCAAACACACTTGAATTTCACACTTTTTGCATTATAAGCGATACCTGAATGGACTGCAAAAGCATTTTTAGGGCTTAATCTTGTTTAAAATAGATACGTATGCGCATCTGATGAATAGACGCTTTCGGATTGACTATACTGAGAACATCAACTATGGAAGGAGGTGGCATGATGACCGATACTACCGGGCGATCCTCCAAGCGTAAACCGCTTTGGCTTCGATGCTTTCAAGGGCTAATGTCTCTCACGATTCTGACGGTCATCGCCGCCTGCATTCTGCTCGCTTATTTGTACACAACCAGTCTTCCACTCGCCGATACAGATCGGAATTCACGTCTGCTCGATAGTCAGGGGCAAGTCATTGCTACCTTCTCTGCCGGAGGCAAGGAATCTATTCCTGTCCAGCTTGATCATATTTCGCCCGATTTAATAGCAGCTACACTGGCTGTGGAAGACCGGAAGTTTTACGATCATTTTGGCTTTGATTTCAAAGGCCTGGGCCGGGCAGTAATCGTTAATTTGACCCGCTGGGATATGTCACAGGGGGCCAGCACGCTGACTCAGCAGCTTGCGCGCAATCTGTACTTATCTCACGAGAAAACCTGGACGCGCAAGGCCAAAGAGGCCATCTATACTGCACAGCTTGAAATGAAGTATTCCAAGGATGAGCTGCTGCAAATGTATTTGAATGAAATTTACTATGGCCATGGGGCCTATGGCATTGAGGCGGCCTCGCAAATGTATTTCGGTAAATCCGCAAAGGATCTGGATTTGGCCGAAAGCGCCCTATTGGCAGGTATTCCGAAAGGACCGACCTACTATTCACCCTATAATCATATGAAAAACGCAAAGGATCGGCAGAAAATTGTACTGGACTCTATGGCACTCATCGGTAAAATTACACCAGCTGAAGCCAGCAAGGCCTATGAAGAAATACTGCCCTTGCGGCCCGAGAGCCAGCGTCGGACAGTGGAAGCCGCTCCCTGGTTTCGCGATTACGTTCGCCAACTAGCGACTCATCAACTTGGGATTAGCGAAGCGGTGCTTGAGCATGGCGGGCTAAGCATTTATACGACGCTGGACATGCACATGCAACAGGCAGCCGAGGCGGCTGTCAATGAGGGCATGAAGAACAGCAACGGACTGGAAACTGCATTAATCTCTATGGACCCGCGTAACGGACATGTCAAGGCTATGGTCGGCGGAACGAACTATGTAGGGAATCAATATAACCATGCGCTAGCCACAACCCGGCAGCCAGGCTCCTCTTTCAAGCCGATCATGTATCTCAGCGCGCTCGATTCCGGTGAATTGACAAGTACGTCTAAGTTCGAAAGCCGACCAACGTTGTTCCACTACGACAACAACCGTAAAACTTATAAGCCCAAAAATTTTGGAGACAAATATTGGGGCGAAATAGATCTGCGGCGCGCCATTGCGGCGTCTGATAATATTTATGCCGTCAGCACCATTTTGCAGGTGGGAGCGGATAAGGTCATGGACCTCGCCAGCAAAATGGGCATTACGAGCGAGCTCAAGCCCGTGCCTTCGCTGGCATTGGGCGTGTCCCCCGTCAGCCCGTTCGAGATGGCCTCGGCCTTCTCGGTCATCAGCAGCGGCGGGCAAAAGGTGGCTCCGGTAGCGGTGCTGCGCATCACCGATGCGGCCGGACGATCGCTGTACGAAGCACCGCAGGCTGCGCCTGTGCAGGTCGTAAAGCCCGCCTCCGCCTATGTCCTCACACGCCTCATGGAAGGCGTGTTTGAAGAAGGCGGCACCGGCAACCGGGTCGCGAAGCTGATCAAACGCCCGGTTGCCGGCAAGAGCGGCACGACCAACACGGACGCATGGATGGTCGGCTTCACCCCCGAGCTATCCACCGCTGTTTGGGTTGGATATGACAAAGGCAGGGCCATCAGCACGCAGGATGCCCGGCGGGCGGCACCGATTTTCGCACAATATACAGAAAAAGCGCTGGAGAATGTGCCGCCCAAAATCTTCCCGATCCCTGACGGCGTAGTCAGCGCCTATATTGATCCGGCCAGCGGCAAGCTGGCTGCGCCGGACAGTCCCGACAAGCGGCTGGAGGTATTCGTTAGCGGTACCGAGCCGAAAGAGACCCTATCGGGGCAGAATAACCCACAGGCATCGGCACCTACTGACCAAGCGGAACGGCAGGCCGAAAAAAAATCCTGGTGGGGCAATTTTAAGCGATGGTGGATGGAGTAATAGCAAAAAAAGACTGGGAAACGCCATGATGCGCTCTCCCAGTCTTTTTTATCTTTACTTCACTTATTTCATTCGCCCATTATAGCTCTCTTGCCAGTGCCATCAGCCATTCCCCAGTTAAGCCCCGTTCTTCCCTAAAGCTGCGCTATTACCAAAAACAACTAAACGACTCAATACGGTTGGTGTCTACACCATAGTAAAACCAGAAACGTCCACTCCACCGAAAACCCGCTACCGATGTTCTGCCTACAAAGACAGGGTACATCCAGAAACGCTCTCCGTTCGTCAGCCATACAAACGTATTGCGGAACAAACAACCGAAAATGGCTCCAGGGTCAACCGCAAATGTTGAAACTAGCGGCTTTGGTGGCGTAAATGGTGGTGGTGGGGAAGTTGGTGCTTGAGCTTGTTGCCCACCTTGCGGACCGAACGGCCCTTGCGGCGGCGGTGAGAAAGGCTGGGGCGAAAAGGGGCCTGGCCCTGGTGGCGGACCTACCGGAGACGGAAACGAATCCTGTATATCAGGAAATTGTGGAATCGAAGGACCTGACGGTGTGAATGGACCCGGAATACCCGGTTGCGTTCCGAAAGGAACTTGTGGCAGTAAAGACATGTGTTTCACTCCTTGTGTTCTAGGCTGATGTATCCTATGCGGGACATCAGCCCGTGGACTGGGCGAATCCCTATATCGCCGCCAAACTCCGTCATTTCGTCCTTTTATACCAAAATTTCTTATATCTCAACCCGGTTAACTCCCCGTCTGGACATGCTCCAGCTCAATTTCATGCACCATTTTGATCTCGACTCGTTTCCTAATCTCATCATACTGTTCCAGCAACCGGTGCTCATACCCCAAATGTTCGTTCATCCAACCTATCATAGAGTCATCCTTATGCTCCGTCGACCAGCTAAACAAATCGCTATAGATTTGAGCAAATGATTCCTCGTTACAGCGAGCGAACCGGATTGGCCGAGCTCTATAGCTGAGCTTTAGTTCCAACATTTCATATAACACATCCAAGCGGTACTCCAATGCCTGTACACCTGCTTTGAATACATCGTAGCTTTTTATATCCTGAATAAGCTCTCTAAAGGTCAACCCTACATGCTGCATAGCAATATAAGACCACACACAACTTCCCGTAGCCGTTCCATGAGCCTCCCAAAGCGGATTCCACAAAATAGATCGGATCGTATCCTTCTGCTTTTCTCCAAACAATGCAATTCCAGCAATAATTCCCGCATTACAGTCTACGGAAGCATGCCGCTCTCCCCAATGCACCAATCGCGGAACCATATCCTCTGTAGTACATTTAAAGCTCAGTAGAGGTAAGAATTCATTAAACAGATTTTGATTTACTGCTTTTTCCAATTCAGTCGCCAATCGTTCACGAAACGATTCGCATGGAAGATGTACGAGCCCCAAACAAGCATCCACGGATGCTGCCCCATAGGGCCCGTTCAACCATGCGACGAGATCAGCCGCAGCTTCCACATAACCCAAATAACCTAACACATGCAGCACACCATCAGGTATATGTTCCTGGGATGTCTGATTTCGAACGTAACGCTCGTACATATCCTGCGCCAGAGCAACATCTCCGCATCTCATGATCGGCCCAAGTAACAAACCCCTAACATAGTGATCAGGATCTTCTACAAAAAGCCAATATAACTCCCAAGCATCCTCCGCGGTTCCGTATTGGGCAACTACATCCGTATAGGCCGAAATAATGCTGGCGTCCAGTTTCCTGCCTGAACCCACCATCTCAATAAACTTTGCTGTCGCATCTATCATCTGGTTTCCCCTTCCCAGTTATGCCTATCTTTCTTTATGAAGTACTTCTCTAATCATGAATATTTCTATTACTAAAGAGAAAAAATGTTATCACCTATAATCCACTCAAGGGAGCTGATCTGATGCAGGATTCTAGTCCAAAAATCACAACGTTTTTCATGTTCCCCGGTCAAGCAGAGGAAGCCATGCAATATTATACCTCTGTATTTAAGCCGTCTGGTATCATGAGCATTTTTCATCAGGAAGATGGGACCGTGTTACATGCCGTATTCAACCTCAAAGGGCAAACCTTTATGGCCATAGACTATAACCATCAGGACAAACACTCTTTTACTCCAGCTTTATCGCTATTCGTCACTTGTGATTCGGAAGAAGAAATTCATCGTGTGTTTGGTCAGCTATCTCAGGAAGGCCGAGTTTTGATGCCCCTTGAAGCCTCGCCCGTAAGCCAACAGTTTGGCTGGGTCGAAGATAAATACGGTGTTTCATGGCAATTGAATTTGGCAAAAGGGTAATCGACCTATTTTACTTAGCAATACACCATCCTGCATCTTTTTTTGGTATTATTACATGTAGTAGGTGCTAATAAAAGGATGTGTATTTATTGTATACTGCCGATTGTGAAAAATGTTTTGGTTTATGCTGTGTCGCCTTGCCTTATGCCAAATCTGCTGATTTTGCCTTTAACAAGGATGGAGGAACTCCCTGTCAACACCTAAATGCGGATTATCGCTGTGACATTCATAAGAACCTGAGGAATAAAGGCTTGCGAGGCTGTACAGTATATGATTGCTTTGGGGCAGGTCAAAGAATTTCCCAAGTTACATACAACGGAAAAAGCTGGCGAGACGACCCGGCAATAGCTGATGAAATGTTCAATCTATTTCCCATCATGCAGCAGCTTTATGAAATGCTCTATTACCTAAATGAAGCCCTTAGCTTACAAGAAACTCACTCCATCTATACCGAGTTACAAGAAGCAATGGCGAAAACCGAGCAGCTTACAGATCAAGATCCAAAATCCCTCATAGATCTTCATGTACCCACCCATAGGGCGCTAGTCAATGATTTACTTGTACAAACAAGTGAGTTAGTGCGAGAAAAATGTAAGAAAAACATGGAGAACCATAAACTGAGTAAAAAAATCAAAAGTAGAGACCTGATCGGGGCCAATTTAAGAGGCGCTAATCTGAGAGGTGCCAACCTGAGAGGCGTTCTACTGATTGCTGCTGACCTGCGAGAAGCTGATTTGAGCATGACTGACCTTATCGGGGCAGACTTTAGAGATGCTGATTTAAGTGGGGCTAATCTGGAGGGAAGCATCTTTCTTACACAAGCGCAATTAAATTCGGCTAAAGGCAATTGCAAAACCAGGCTGCCCTCGTCTCTAAGCGTTCCCAGCCATTGGCTGCATTAGTTTTATTCGTGAGCAACAATACTTACCTAAACGAAAAAGAAGTAGACCGCCCTCGACAAGGTACCGATCTACTTCTGATATTTTACTGTTCACCCCGTAATTTCACTCGTCCGTTGCATATGGCTCTGTGGTGCTTTCCTGATAAAACAGACTTGATCCTTGCATCCATAATGAATAGTAGATCCTGTATCCTCATAATAACCCAAGTTTTCAAAATTGGCGGGCTTTGTGACCTCAATTAGATTCAGCAAATCCTGCGCAACTTCTGCTATAGAGTCTTTCTCAGTATCTCCCCCTATAGCTGAACCACCCGGCCCCTCGTATGCAGTCAATATCCAGCTTTGCCCAGTCGAATTTGTTACTTTAATTATGTACCCATATACGATTCCCCTAGTCTCCGGCTTAAAGCTGCATACTGCTCTGCATTGGTGTCTGAAAATGCTTCTTCCCGGTTGGAGTGTACATGCTGATACTGTGGAAGGCTTGAAAATTGTGACTCCGTAAAATCTATAATATCCTCACCGATTCGGTTGTAATAATGCCAGCCGCTATCCAGCCAAGTCTTCAAAATATCACCGCCAAGCCTGTCCTGAACGACGAGCGCTGTGACGCCACATTGTCCGGCGGCAGGATTATCGACTGTCCATTTAGAGCTAGACTCCAAAGACCAAGCCTGAAACAACGCCTTTTCTAATTTCAAAATACAGTTTGCATTCAATATACATTTCTCCTTTCAAAACCATTCTACATTATCCTAAACTGGACTTACTTATTAAAAGAAAAGACCAACCAAGATCTCCTGGTTAGTCTTCTTCTACATATTTTACCTTTACATTCAAAGAATTTTTTCTATGAGCATGATAGTAGGACACAAAAATGCTAACTATGCTTTCAAGTGAACTCTTAATACAGGTACATCTGGAGAAGCAGATGGATTATCCAGTATTTCGACATGGCTGATCATATCTTGCCCGTCTG
Source organism: Paenibacillus sp. JJ1683 (assembly GCF_053006485.1). Classification (NCBI taxonomy): domain Bacteria; kingdom Bacillati; phylum Bacillota; class Bacilli; order Caryophanales; family Paenibacillaceae; genus Paenibacillus; species Paenibacillus sp. JJ1683. Next base: position 140,164 of record NZ_CM129820.1, on the reverse strand, counting down.
GAACGATTACTGGAGTAATTACAGGTAATCCACCCTGTTGAATTGCATCCAGATCAAATTCCATCAATAATTGCCCTGCTTTAATGCTATCTCCTACTTGGACTTTAGGATTAAATCCCTGTCCTTTGAGGGAAACGGTATTAATGCCGACATGTATCAAAACTTGTACTCCGGATTCATGCTCAATGATCAGAGCGTGTTTGCTTTTCTCCATGACATGGGCAACTTTTCCCGCGAAAGGAGCGGTGACCCTACCCTCAGACGGATGAATAGCGATGCCATCCCCCATAGCTTTTGTCGAGAATGCAGGATCTGGAACCTCTTCCAGGGAAACCACTTTTCCTTTAACCGGCGCTACCATGTCGAATTCTTCAATACGGGGAGCCGCCTTCTTTTTCAACCATTTAAACATAACGATGCCACCTTATTTAGAGATTACATTCATAAACAGCGATAGGAAAAAACTTCATCTTTTTAGGAACCGGTTCCACGAATTAAATAAAAACCGGATTGAAACCGATTTCTATTTGAATTATAGTGAATGCCTTTCCATAATGTCAAGGCGATGATGTTCATAACTTACATGAAAAGGAAGTAGACTACTATTTTATTGTCCGGTACATATTTTATGAGGTCAGAAAACTAACAATTGAAGGCATCATAGAGCTTAAATAGAGATTCCAATTCGGTTCTTCTTACAGGAAAAAGCAGCCTACAGTGGCTGCTTTTCTACAATACTGTTACTTCGTTAATGCTAGGCTTACCCTTCCAGCGCCTGCTTCAATTCCTCAGGCGAAGCTTCCCACCATTCCTGATTATGTGAAATCAGCAGGCTTCTGAGCGCCGCTTTATCTTCGCTGCCGAGATCATCCAGCATGAAACGGCGCTTGAGTGCATAATCCATACGATTAACATGATCGGCAAGAATTTTCCAGCCGCGTTTGGCTTCGTCGTCAATCAGCATCTCGCAGGCCGTCGCGCCACCATACATACGTCCTTCGGGCGTACGGTCCACAGCTACCCATACCAGCCATACCTGGCGTCCGTTCGGTACGTCCTCTTTATTCGTAGAGAACTTGATTCCACGTTCTACTTTACTTTTGGCATGCATGGCACCGACATCAATTTTCGCCTCTCCGCGGTCAATGATGACCGGGGACATGCTGTTCAGGTCGATTGAGCCTGCGCCGAAGCCCTTATGTTTACTCTTGCCACTGACAATATTCAGTGCAATCTGCTTTTTGCCGTCCGGTTGATTTTCACTCATGCGTCACTAGACCTCCAATTTCCGTCTTCACACTCATTCTACACTATAAATATTTTAACTAATAATCTCCCGAAAGCAAACATATACATGCTGTAGATGCTTGTCAACGGGAGGTATCCATTGTATGACCCCAGCACGCACCAAAATCGTTTTATTGTCCACACTAGCCCTCGGACTCCTCGCAGGGACGTTATGGTTTGCCTGGCAACCCCAATCGCAATCCGTCTCTCAGTCCGCAGGCAAACCACTATACGGCTCCGAGCCTGAGTCTGCGCTTGCGCCAAATATGGGCAAGCCTCTAGGGGCCAACATCATGCCCGACCTGCCCAAGAACCCTCCACAGCCCGCTTCGGAAATTCTCAGCAAACGGGTGGTGGAATATCACATTGATGTATCTCTGGAAAAAGGACGGGTTTTGCGAGGCACTGAGACACTGACCTGGAAGCATCCGGGTAAGAAAACTGTGAATGATCTGTATCTTCATCTATACCCGAATGCCTTCTCTTCCATGGAAACCACCTTTATGAAAGAATCCGGCGGAAAGCTGCGCGGAGACACCATGCCTAAGGACGGCTTTGGCTCCATGACGCTGACCGAACTAAAAACAGAAGACGGTTTATCTCTCATGCACCGCACTCAATATGTACAACCAGATGACGGTAACGCAAGCGACCGTTCTCTCATAAAGGTGCGTCTACCCAAGCCGGTACGAGGTGGCGAAGAAATCACACTATATATGAAGTTTGAAGTCAAACTGCCTGGCATTTTTGCTCGTATGGGTGCGACAGATGATTTTGTAATGGCTGGACAGTGGTTTCCAAAGCTCAGCGTCTATGAGACTGCAGGACAACGTGGACGCGCCGAAGAGGGCTGGAACCTCCATCAGTACCATGGCAACTCCGAGTTCTATGCCGACTTTGGAATTTACAGTATACGGATTCGGGTGCCTGAAACACACATCGTAGCAGCGACCGGTTTCCCCACCCGTGGTGCAGTACGACAGAACGGCCAGAAAATATATCAATTTTATGCCGATGATGTACACGATTTTGCCTGGTCTGCTTCACCCAACTTCGTAGCCGTAGAAGAACCCTTCTCTTCTACTGAGGTTCCTGGTGTCAAAATCAAGCTCTATCTGGACCCGTCCCATAAGGAACTCAAAGGACGTTACATGAGCGCAGCCAAGGCTGCCCTTTCGTACTACAGCAAATGGTACGGGCCTTATCCATATTCCACTCTATCCATCGTCGTTCCACCCAAAACAGGCAGTGGAGCCGGCGGCATGGAATATCCGACACTCATCACGGCCGCAGCTGCGGACCAACTGAATCCTGGCTATAATCTGGAACGGACGCTGGTTCATGAAATTGGGCATCAATATTTCTACGGAATGGTAGCCAACAATGAATTTGAGGAGCCTTGGCTGGATGAAGGCTTCACCTCCTATGCAGAGGAACGGCTCATGGAACAAGAATATGGGCTTACCCCCAACTTGCCATTACAATCGGGACAGGTAGCTTCCCCACAGCCGCTAAACCGTGAGTCCTGGAAGTATGGATCGGCAGCTGAATATGCACAAAATGCCTACTCTCGAGGTAAATTAGTACTACGAGGTATTGAGCGTCAGGTGGGTATGAAAAAAATGGACCGGATTATGCGGACCTACGTCCAGACTTATCGATTCAAGCATCCGACCTCACAGGATTTTCAACATGTCGTGGAGAGAGTGACCGGACGATCATGGAGCCACTATTTTGAACAATATGTATATGACGGCCAGATGGCGGACTTTTCAGTCGATCGCATCATGAACCACAAGCTGGAGAATGGATACGAAGCAGTCGTGACGCTCAGCAAAAAAGGAGCAGATTATCCCAAAATCCCTGTTCAATTTACCTTCAAGGATGGCTCAACGATATTCAAGGCATGGGATGGTGCGGGCAAAAGTACAACTTTCCGACTCAAAAGCGCTTCCCCCGTGTCCTATGTGACTGTAGATCCTCTATACACTATTGCACTGGAGAACAAGCATATTAATAATAGCCTGAAGGCTGAATTGGATGAAAAACAACAAACCCGTTGGAGTGTAAGTGTAACCAAGCTGTTGGAGACACTGCTTGGAAGTCTGTCATGGTGAGGTGTCTATAGATGCGGACTGTTATAAAAGAAGGCTGGGCGCTGGTACGCATACGCTTTTATATCGTTATCATTTTATTTCTGTATCGTCTGCTGTGGGGAGTATTTCTCTATAGGCTGGTACAGTCTGCCGTTATCCCGCTGCTGCTACGTTATCCTGATCAGAGCCAAAACGAACTGGGAAAGACCTTGTTTTGGATGGAGGGCCAGATCGCCTTGATGGACAGCCGGGAAGTACATGTGTACTTGTGGATATTACTAGGGGCGACCGTATTGCGCATACTAATCACTCCCTTCATTAGAGCTGGCATATATCAAAGCCTGCATACCGATGCGTCTGAACCGCAAAGCCTGTCCTTCTTCAAGGGGATGAAACGCCACGGTATGTCATCGCTATTGTATTACATCATCGAGTTGGGTTTGCTGCTGCTTCCCGCCTTTTGGGTGGTACCGAGACTCTATCCTATTGTAGTAGGAACGTTGCAATCTTCCTCTTACCTGCTACATTTGTTGCCCTATGCCATGGGGTGGATAGCTTACGGTTGGGTCATTCGGCAGTGCATCCTGTATATGCAGTTGGGCACTGTCAGTGGTCACACCATACTATCGTCCCTGCTCGCCTTCTTTCGCCAGCTTCTTCCGGCTGTTGGTGTATCCCTGTTGCTAGGTACTTGTGTGTTGCTAGTTTTCGGTCTATTTGGCACCGTGGCGATGATTTGGACGGGTATGTTGGCGCTGATTCTCCAGCAATCGTATCATTTTGTTACCAGTCTGGTCAGGCTGTGGCATATCAGTTCACAGTATCGGCTATGGCACATCGATATCTCCAGGAGAGGCTAACCCCTCACAATATGCTCTCTCCTGTATTTTCAGCTGTCGAAAAAACTTTTTTCTTTCCCGTGCAAACAGCACATAACTGAATACTGTTAACAGAATCTGTTCCTGGAGCGTTAGGAACAGATTTTTTTTGTAACTTTTTGCGATGAAACATTTGCCAAAGCCTGCTGTCTTTGTTACAATAATCGCAGTGAACTGATAGTAACAACTTTGTAATCTTTATTGTAACCTTTATCTTAAAAACATCGTTGTCGTGAATACTGCTCTCCAAGGTGCACATCTTAAGTTAAGCCTAATTCCTGGCACCTAGGAAGCGGGGGAACCAGTTTGGGTGAATTGATCTCGCAACAGAGTGGTCATAGGGGAACCTTCTACCGAATCCTTAAGCTAACCTCGCAGGCATTGGAAGGGGTATATTTTTTTTGAAGAAGAAGCTAACGATCGCAGCCATGGGTCTCGCCATTGCCTTTACATCTTTTACATTCGGTGGCAGCAGTGCATTTGCAGACTCTAAGATGGACCAGGTCATCCAAGATGCCAAAGGAACGAACTACAGAAGCGGAGGCACTACACTCGAGGGATTCGATTGCTCCGGCTTCACAATGTATGTATTCAACAAACTGGGAATTAAACTGCCGCATCAATCTGGATCACAATTCAAAATGGGTTCTTCTGTATCCCGCGATGAAATGAGACCAGGCGACCTGGTGTTCTTCAACACCACAGGAAGAGGCGTTTCCCATGTAGGTATCTTCGTAGGTGAAGGGAAATTCGCCCACTCCTCGACTTCACGTGGTGTAGTAGTTAGCTCACTGAACGAAAATTATTACGCTAACCGTTATGTCGGTGCAAAAAGAATTATGAGCACAGACGCTTACCATTCTGTAGCTTCAGATATTCCTGATGACGACAACGTAGAATAACTACCGCACAGCAAGCTAACCCTAGCCGCAATTTGATTCTGGCCGGAATCGAATTGCGGTTTTTTATGTCCACTACATCGCAATGATTATCATTACTGACGAACTGACACCTCAAAAGGTTTCAATTTTAGCGAACATCGTCGGTTTTACCGTCACCGCTGGGGGAGCATATGAGCAGTAAATCCTTCTTATTGAATGTATACCCGACTTAGGTACGAAATAAACACGCTTGCCATTCTCCTACAACTTGTCTACAATCTGTGGTTAATGATTGAAGTACCTGCATAAGGAGGAATGAAAAAGTGCCGGCCTCAATATCCAACTACCGGATCGTACCGATGGACGAGCATCAAGCGGCTGAAATCTGTGAGTGGCGCTATGATCCCCCCTACAACATATACGGCTGGCTTCCCTGGGAACAAATGAAGGCACTTGAAGTCGAATTTGGAAGTCCCACGCTTCGCCAAGAGCAATATGTTGCGGTCCTGGACGAAGAGAATGAGCTGACGGGATTTGCTCAATATTTCCCTATGGTCGGTGTGACCCGGCTGGGTCTTGGAATGCATCCCGAAAGATGCGGACATGGCACAGGCTCCGACTTTGTCCGGGCCATTGCCGAGGAAGCCAGACGGCGGCATCCGCAGAATGAAATTGACCTAGAGGTTCTCACTTGGAATCAGCGGGCTATCCGAGCCTACAAGGCAGCTGGATTTGAGCTGACGGATACCTATGAACGCCAGACTCCAGATGGCAGAAAGCCGTTCCATTGTATGGTATATCGTCCTGAACAACAGAATCGGGTTCTATAAATAAGAGCGCCTTCACTATACAACCGCGATGTTGTATAACGAAGGCGCTCTTCATATATACGACAGATCATTACAAACTCAATGACTGCTGCGCATTTTTTCGAAAGCTTCATTATATTGTTGGGCTTCCTTAATATCTACGGCCATAATACCGCCATCGTCCCAGGAGGTCAAACGCAGAGTCACGGTCTTGTAATCAATCGTAATAAATGGATGGTGATTAAATGCCTCAGATATAGCGGCAACTTCATCCACGAAGGCAATTCCTTTCATAAAACTGGAAAAATTATATTTCCGAACGATCCAACGTCCTTCCTCCAGTTCCCAGCCCTCCAGCTTCTCCAGATGTGCTTCAATCTCTTCTTGTGTAAAAGGCATGTTACGAACTCCTCCCCGTTTATACGGAAGCCTTTTAGCCGCTTAAATGCGGCCAAAACTACGATATATTGGTGTACATATTACCACGGCCCCGTTGATAAATCCATAAGACGGCCATCAAATCAATGGGACCGACGTCAGCTCCTCATCCCCGATGAGTACATAGATCCGGTGCTGCTCCGGCTCATAAATCACAACACCGCTGCCTACAGTGATTATAGGTTCTGTGCCCAGTGCATAAAATAAGTCTTCTGCCAAAGCCTCATTGACTTCCTGGCGCCCCGCTGGGTCCAGCCTGTCCCAATCTTCTGCTTCCATTTCAAAAAATTCATAGCTATCTGGAATGCGTCCCACAGCCTCTGTCAAATCGTTCAAAATTTGTTCATACTCGCGCCCATGCTTTACTCCCATGCTATTTCCTCCAGTGGTTCAGCGATTCAATACATAATCACTTTATTATACCGGAAATTCGCCCTTAACAAAAAAGAGAGTTTTGTCGATAAATACTATAATCCGTCTCATAATGACGCGCTTGGGGCAAGGACGACCCATGCGGCATGAAAGGATTCAAAATCTATTCTCATGGATGAGGTGTATCATGCAAATTACAACCATTATTGGACTTGTGCTCGGGCTTTTGTCACTGGTCGTCGGGATGATCCTGAAGGGCGCGCCAGTCGTCAATCTGGTCAATAATCCCGCTGCTTACATGATTATTTTCGTCGGAACAGCAGCAAGTATATTCATGGCGTTTCCGATGGATGACATGAAACGGGTGCCAAAGCTGTTTAAAATTATTTTCACCCAGCAGAAATTGCTGGATCGCAAGGAGCTTATCGGTACATTTACCGAATGGGCATCCATTACCCGTCGTGAAGGTCTGCTCGCGCTGGAATCCAAGGTCGAAGAGATCGACGATCCCTTTATGCGCGGCGGTATGCGTATGATTATCGATGGTAATGATCAGGAGTTCGTACGCGATGTTCTGATGGAAGACATTAACGCTACCGAAGATAGACACCGCGCAGGCGCACTAATTTTCTCCCAAGCCGGTATGTACGCTCCAACACTCGGGGTACTCGGTGCGGTTGTAGGTCTGATTGCCGCTCTAGCCGACCTTAGTGACATGGAAAAACTGTCCCATGCCATTGCGGCCGCCTTTATTGCAACGTTGCTCGGTATTTTTACAGGTTATGTCCTATGGCATCCAATGTCCAACAAGCTGAAACGGCTTTCCAAAAAAGAAGTGGAACTTAAGTTAATGATGGTCGAAGGTCTGCTTTCGATTCAATCCGGTATCTCGACGATTGCCATCAGCCAAAAGCTAGCAATCTTCCTAACTCCAACCGAACGGGCTTCGATGACCCAGAAGGATGGCGATTCCAGTGAGTAAAAAGAGACATGAACCGCATGAAGAGCATGCTGACGAAAGCTGGCTGTTGCCATATTCCGACTTAATGACCCTTCTGTTGGCTCTTTTCATTGTCTTATTCGGTATGAGCTCGCTCGATGCCAAAAAATTTGAAACTATGGCTCAATCCTTGAGTTCAGCTTTTAGTGGCGGTACTGGCGTGCTGGATCACTCGGCCGCGAATCCGTCGTCACAATCCATGGATATGGGCAAAAATAAAGAAGAGGTATCGCAACCTTTAAAATCGAAAGCCACTTCTACCTCTGATCTGCAGAAGCAACTCGCCCAGCGGGAAGAAGAAGATTTAAAGAAGCTTAAAAAACAAATGGATCAGTATATTCAAAATAACGGCCTGTCCACTCTACTGAACACCAAGCTGAACCAATCTCAGCTGATGATCACCATTAGTGATAATGCCCTGTTTTCATCCGGGCAGGCCGAAGTAAAGCCAGAAGCGAGAAAGCTAGCCAAATCCATTTCCAGCATGCTCCAGCAGTTTCCTGGTTATGATGTTATCGTATCCGGTCATACCGACAATGTACCTATTTCCAATAGTCAGTTCCCGTCCAACTTTGATTTGAGTGCCAAGCGCTCGCTCAATTTCTTGCGTATTTTGCTGCTCAATCCGCAGCTCGATCCTACCAAGTTTGTATCCATCGGATATGGCGAGTATCGACCATTGGCAAGCAATCAGACTGGAGAAGGACGCGCCAAAAACCGTCGTGTCGAAATTTCCGTTCTTCGCAAATATCAGAACGGCACACAAGTTATTAGTCCTACCTCAAGCTCGAATGAAGGTTGATCATGAATATGTTATATGAACAAAGGCACCGCCGCATTTTTTATGCAGCTGGTGCCTTTTGATTTAGTGATTCCTGTTGTCTAGCCCTGCCATATAGGAGAACCCAGCGCTGAAGGCTATAAGAAGGCCTCTGGCCTTAGCTAAGCGTATAATCAAGCATCTGGCCTAGTTCCAGCTTTTCAGCCTCTGTTAAATCGCGCCAGGCGCCTTTCTGAAGGGACCCCAATCGAATATTCATGATTCGCAGTCGCTGCAGCTTTTTAACTTCATAACCGAAGGCAGCACACATACGTCGGATCTGACGATTTTTCCCTTCTGTCAGAATAATACGGAATACATACTCAGATACACGTGTTACCTCACAGGGCAGCGTCCGATGACCGAGTATCTTCACACCGCTGGACATCCCCTGCACAAAGGATGGTGTGACCGGACGATCCACTGTTACCATATATTCTTTCTCATGCTTGCCTTCTGCCCGTAAAATCTTATTCACAATGTCCCCATCATTGGTCAATAAAATGAGACCTTCCGAATCCTTATCCAAGCGTCCAATTGGAAATATCCGTTGCGGGTGCCCCACAAAATCGACAATATTGCCTCTAATGTGACTCTCTGTCGTGCTAGTAATGCCGACTGGCTTGTTCAATGCAATATAGACGTGATCGGACTTATCGCGCAGTGGCTTGCCGTTCACACGGACATCATCGCCTTCTTCCGCTTGACTGCCCAGCACGGCCACTTCGCCGTTAATCGTCACGCGGCCGCTCTCTACCAGCTTGTCCGCCTCCCGGCGCGAGCAAAAGCCAGTTTCGCTGATAAATTTGTTAATGCGCAACCTGTGTACCCTCCATTTCTACGAACACACTTCCTCCTGCCCCCAGCCCGTTACTCGGGCTTGGCAATCGGAAGCTGCACGAGGGCGGTTGTTCCCTCTCCCTCTATGCTTTCAATATCCAGTGTGCCTTTATGGCTCTGTATAATACGCTGGCTGACCATAAGCCCTAGTCCTGTACCTGTTTCTTTATTTGTGAAAAAAGGTTCTCCCAGCTTGGATAGCATTTCTGCGGGAATACCCGTTCCCTGGTCCCGTATGAAGATTTTAACGCTTTCTCCCTCTAAGAACAAATGAATTGTGATGATGCCGCCTTTACTCATAGCCTCCATGCTATTTTTAAGTAAATTAATGAATACCTGTTTTAACTGATTTTCTTCAGCATATACCAAGGCAGGCTCGTCCGTAACCTGAAGGTTGAATACAATACCCAACAGATGCGCCTGGCTATCTAGCAAAGAAATAACATCACTCACAATATAACGAACATCTTTTTTCTGAAAATGTACTGCCTGTGGCTTTGCCAATATTAAAAACTCGCTAACGATCAAATTGATGCGATCCAGCTCAGACATCATAATATCGTTGTGTTTCATATTCAACACTTGATTTTGCTGCTGTAGTTGTAGGAAGCCACGTAGCGTGGTTAATGGATTACGAATCTCATGCGCTACGCCTGCCGCCAGTTGTCCTACGGTTGTCAGCTTCTCTGATCTACGTAGCAGTTCCTCCATCCGGTTACGCCCTGTGATATCACGCGAGACACAGATAAAGCCTAAGATTTCGCCTTGTTCATCCAGAATAGGTGAAGTACTCATACTAATCTCTACTGTACTTCCATCCTTACGCATTCGTAGGGTCTCGCTTGATACGATGCTTTCTCCCTGAAGCAGGCTCTCCTTCTGAAATTCATACTCCTCCTGTTGCTGCGGAGGCACAAACTCCAGCTTACGGCCAACCAATTCTTTCTTGGTCCACCCGTACAAAGCTTCGAAGGCATGGTTGACCCGAACAACACGATCCTCCTGATCGGTTACATGAATTGCATCTGCCGTCTGATTAATAACCGATTCTAGATGCTCCTTTACAGAACGGTTTTCTTCATACATTTGTTCAAGTCTTCTCGTATACATCCCCAGGTTGTAGGCCATCGCATTGATGCGCTCACCCAGCTGTGCAAGCTCATGGCCGCCCTTAATTTCTAGCCGTGTATCAAAATGGCCGTCAGCCATCTCGTTCACTTTTCCCAATATCGACTGAATCGGACGGACAAATAGGCTGGCGAGCACATAGCTTCCAATGATCACAACCTCCAATAGAACAATGGAAATAGCAACTAAACTGATTAATTGCTTGGATATAACAGAAGCGATTGTATCATAATTCATGACAATACGAATGACATAGGAATCACGGTTTGTCGGATAAAAAGGTATGTAACTGACAAGCACCCGTTCGCCTTTAATATAACAATCTTGTACGATACTCTCTCCCGAAAGGATCGCCCTGGACACAGCCAAACGATCCTCAGGCACTCTCGTTAGTTGATACGTGCCGAATTGGATCGGTTCGTTGTACATGTAGTAGTGTTTTCGATCGTTACCGTTCTTGTCCATCGTAGCGCCACCAAAGGTTGCAGGGTTGATTCCTGTTATCTCCAAAATGCGATAATCCACTTGCTGAGTCTGCTTCACAATCTCAGCTGGGCTCAGGATAGGTATAAAATCCTGGACTGAAGTATCCTGGAAGGATATTCGAATTAAGTAGTTACGTTTTTGGTCATAATAAAATCCCCATTTATTAATATGTGAGGAACCTGAATCTGTGTAATCAAAAGAACTGGTCCAAAAATGATCTAGGTTCTGACCATGCGCCATGGCCACCTGTCCATGTTTATATAATTGGTCAACTGCATTTTTCCAATACCCCATTAATGGATCGGATGACGTTAGCTCTTTAGGATTCGAAGATTTAACAACCTTATATCCCTGTCCATCTCGGATCATCAAAGAGATATTAATATCCCTGTGGAGTGTAGCTATCTGTTGTAGCTGTTCCTGCTGGATATTACGAATATCGGGATCGAGCTGATTGGCAGCCAACGTAGCAGAAAGCCACAGATTATATCCGAGCTGCTTGTCAACGGCCTCCCAGCTATGTCGGGTTTGTTCGATAGCTCCTCCGATGATTTTAGCCGTCAGAACCATTTTGGTTTCACTGTCACTTCTTAGATTTTCGTGGGTCGTGTAGTAATTGAGTGCAATGTTTAACAATAGGATAAACAGGACCGACCCCGACAAAATGATCGTTATTCTGATTTTTATCGACACACTGATTTCTCACCTCTTGCCGTATGCTGGCGATTACTGGCAATTGCTAACTCAATGATACCGTAATAGTGCCTGGGATACCAGCATTTACATTTACCGGATATACATAAATACACATCCTGTGAACAATGTTGTCAATAGGCGAGCATTTACCTACAATGTATTAAGATAATCATCCACATATAGTCCACAAATACACAGATGTTATTATAAACTGTGGATAAATCTGTGGACAAGTATGGTGTTATCCACAATTTTATTCACATCATGTTAACAACGGAATACTTGTTCGTTGGATAATTCCGCGTTTGAAAGGAGCATTTTCCCAGTGACCATTATGGATCACGCCTATTGGATGAGAGAAGCCATTCAGGAAGCGTACAAGGCAGAAGCGTTGGGTGAAGTCCCCATCGGAGCTGTCATTGTAAAAGATAATGAAATCATCGGTCGCGGCTACAATTTGCGCGAGACCGACACCGACCCAACTGCACATGCAGAGATGGTTGCCATCCGGCAGGCCAGTGAGCATTTGGGCGCTTGGCGCCTGCTGGATTGCAGGCTGTATGTCACTTTGGAGCCGTGTCCGATGTGCGCTGGAGCCATTGTGCAATCACGCGTCCCCCATCTAATATACGGCACCACAGATCCCAAGGCGGGTTGTGCAGGCACGCTAATGAATTTATTGCAGGAGCCTCGGTTCAATCATTGTACAGAAGTAACCCGCGGTGTACTTCAGGAGGAATGTGCCTCCATGCTAACAAACTTTTTTCGGCAGCTCCGGCAAAAAAGAGCGGCTGCCAAATTGTCTCCTCCTTCATCTCCATCCTGAGGAGGAAAAGTCCAAAGCTCTTCATCTCACTGCTAATTCCGCGTGAAAGGAGATCTCTTATGCCTATGAGCTTGTATAATACGCCTCAAGGTATCTTTTTACGTCCCCTAAGCTTGGAGGATGGCGAAGCCCTTCTCGCCCTTAGACTTCGAAATAGGGACTCTCATGCGCCCTATGAGCCACTGTATGAGGATTCACTTTTCACTTTAAAAAAACAACAGGATTACATCCGTGAGAGATTGCGTCAAGCGGAAGAAGATCGAGGGTACTTGTTTGGTATCTTTCTCTTAAAACAAGAACGGCTGATAGGTTACATCTCCATTTCCAATCTGGTGCGTGGAGTTGGACAATTCGCCGACGTCGGCTATATGATGGATCAACATGAGCAGGGTAAGGGACATATGACGGCCGCTTTAAAGTTGATCATACAGTATGCCTTCCGCGCCTTATCTCTACATCGTCTCCAAGCAGGTACCCTTCTGCATAATGATCGCTCACAACGTGTATTACAGAAGTGTGGCTTTCAACCGGAAGGTATTGCTCGCAAGCTGGTACAGATTCAGGGCGAATGGCAGGATCATCAGATGTTCGGGATTCTAGCTGAAGATGACGTGTGACGAATCTGAACAACTGCACAGAGGACAACTTAATCATGAACAAAAAAACCGCCCGGCCTATGCCGAGCGGTTTTCTTACATCACATTCGAAGAAATGATGTTTGTAATCCTGTCATCCTCTGTTTAAGGAGATACAGTTTGCATTTTTTGTTGTAGTTGTTCGATAGTGAGGACTTGGTCCGCTGTTGGAATCCCCACTTTAAATGATGCTTTTTCATTGATTTTGCTGTATTGCGAATAGCCTGTTACAGACAACTTCACATTATCTTTCGTAGAAGGATCATTCACTTCCACGTTCGCATTCAGATCCTGATACACAGGAACGTTATCCTTGTTCAAAGCAGTGTTAATGTCAAACTGTTTCACTGTCAAATAGTTCTTCAACTCATCCAGCTTTTTGCTAACTTCGCTGGTGTTGGATTGCAGTTCTTTTTTCGCTTCAGCCAGTTCTTCCTTCTTCACTTGAAGCATGCCAGCATATTCGTCTTTAGACATTATATCCAGGACCTTAGGAAGCGCCTTAGTGATAAATGTATTGGTCGCTTGCTTCACGTTATCGTTCGTGATTTTAAACTGAACCACTTGTTTAGCTTCAACGCCTTGCGGCAATTTAGCATCTTTAGGATCAATATCAAAGAAATACGTAGCTTGATCATACTCGCCCATGATCGCAGCAATCACTTCGTTCGCAAATTTCTGAGATTTTTCCTGATCCATGGTTGCAGGGTTAAATTCTTGTCCCGTTTGTTTAGCCAGTTCTTGTGGATCAATGAGCAGGAATTTACCTACAACATCCTGTGGAAGCGGGTAAAATGGAATATTAGGAATTTTAACGTACAATTTATCTTTAGTCATTACCATTGGAATCGTAAAGCTAGTAGAAAGATCACCCTTCAAATGAATGCCAAGCGTCATTTCAGATTGGAAAGGCTCCTTTTGGTATACGCCATCCAGTGTAATATCAGCATTTTTCAGCATGCTAGTTACCATTGCACTTTGCTCAGCTGGCACAGAAGCGGAGGTAATTGTCAGTTCCTTAACGGTAAATTGACTTTTGGATTCATAGGAATTCAACTTCATCGCATTTGCTGTACCAGTCGTAACAGCTTCCTTCGGTTCTAACTTCTTGCTACAACCTACCAGCGCTACCGTCATTAGCAACACCATAGTGAGGACCAAGACGGATAATTTTTTACTCATTGTGTAGATTCTCTCCTCTCATAATTAACCCCTTTTTTTATGCTAACAAAAAAATACACACCCTCTATTTTAACTCATATTCATAAACGGCGAAACACTTATTGGAAAATTTTCTTGCAATAAGCACAAAGACACCCTGGCTCTCTAACCAGGGTGTACTATACTTCTTAATATTTTTAGGAGAAAAGTCTGACTGCTTATGAACCTTGTCTGTTATGGTGATCCACGTGATTGCGCTGTTTCACCTTCTTGGAACCGGATAACGGCTCTTGTTGATGACTACGCTCACGCTTTTCGTTACTTCCACCAGAATCCTGAGCCTCGGGAACAGGAACAGCTCTAGGTTTGCCCATTTACGCATCCTCCATTCTCAGTCTAAATTATTGGCACATCAACGAATCCGTTTATTACCATTTAAAATAGGACTATAGATGGTTCAGATCTTCCGTTTTATCGTGATTCAGTGAATCCTGATGACGACGATCATTACGATCCTGCTGCACTTGCTGTGCCTGATGACTATTGACTGGACGTTGTTCCAAATCATCGACAATGTTGGACAGGTTTTTATCCAATCCGTTTTTGGCCTTGGTCATGTAACCTTCCTCCTCATACCTTCATGACTACGAGTGCGTTAATGACTGTAATGTTTGGGCGCATTGGTGAATGTGCCGCGTATAATCGGACACCAGCTGTTGAATGATATCTGTTCGTTCATCCACAGACCGTCCGTCACGCTCTACATCGACTAAGCTAACCTGTACCTCCCGAGAATCTACATACGTACATGCAAAGTTAAAGGAGTACATTTGTCGGCCTTCTACCTCGATATGGATTCGTATAGCCCGGTTATCAGCTTCATCTGCCTGTACCTGTGATTTATCCCCTGAATTCAAAAGAATCGGCAGTTGTTCCTGCCAGGCCTCTACCAGCTTTTGCTGATCCACTGTCATTTCTCGATTCATGCCAGCACCTCCACATCTGATAACGTGTGAAAAAAACAGGTTTTTTATACAACAAAAAAGCCATTCTTCACGATTCCTGATCATTAGCATATAGAGCCTAATGTACCAGCTATCAGATTCGAATGGCTTGGTTTTATTTAGAATATGGCGGAGAGGATGGGATTCGAACCCATGTGAGCTTGCACTCTAACGGTTTTCAAGACCGCCCCGTTATGACCGCTTCGGTACCTCTCCAGGTGGTAAATGGATAAAGCTGCTTCCCTCTATTAAACAACTCAGGCGCAACAAAATTATTTTACCACAGAATTTTTAAGAATGCAAGGCTTACTGTTTAGGAGTTATAACCTCAATGCCTCGCATGTATGAACGTAGCACTTCGGGAATCACAATGCTTCCGTCCTCTTGCTGATAGTTCTCCAAAATAGCAGCTACAGTCCGTCCTACAGCCAATCCTGAACCGTTCAGTGTATGTACAAATTCAGGCTTTGCCTTCGCATCTGGACGAAACCGGATGTTTGCACGACGCGCTTGGAAGTCTTCAGTGTTGGAACAGGAAGAAATCTCACGGTACATGCCGCTCTCCGGCAACCATACTTCCAGATCGTACGTTTTGGCAGACGTAAAACCCATATCTCCTGTGCAAAGTGCCAGCACCCGATATGGAAGTCCGAGCAGCTGCAAAACACGCTCAGCGTTATTCGTCATTTTCTCTAATTCTTCATAAGAGGTATCTGGGTGAACCAGCTTGAGCATTTCCACCTTATTGAATTGATGCTGACGAATCAAGCCACGTGTATCACGCCCTGCTGATCCTGCCTCTGAGCGAAAGCAAGAGCTGTATGCCACATAATATTTAGGAAGCTGATCTGCATTCATAATCTCTTCACGGTGGTAGTTCGTTACCGGAACTTCGGCCGTAGGAATAAGATAATACTCGGTATCACGCAGTTTAAACAAATCCTCTTCAAACTTCGGAAGCTGACCCGTTCCGTACAGACTGTCTCGATTTACAATGTATGGAGGTAGCATTTCTTCATAACCATGCTCACTGCTGTGCAGATCCATCATAAAGTTAATTAGCGCACGTTCCAATCGCGCTCCCAGTCCCTTATAGAATGTAAAACGAGAACCCGTCACCTTAGCTGCAGCCTCAAAATCGAGAATATCTAGATCCTGAGCCAACTCCCAATGCGCTTTGGGTGTAAAAGAAAACTCGCGCGGCTCCGACCAGCGGCGAATTTCCACATTATCCTCTTCCGAAGCGCCTACAGGCACAGTCTCATTAGGAATATTAGGAATCGACATCACCAATTCGTCGATCTGAACCTCCAGTTCCCGCACTTGCTCATCCAATTCTTTAATACGATCGGAGACCTGGCGCATTTCAGCAATAAGATCATCCGCATTTTCCTTATTCTTCTTCAACTTGGCTACTTCGCCAGATACGACATTCCGACGATTTTTGAGTCCTTCACTTTCCTGAAGCAACTCACGACGGCTTACATCCAGATCTGTAAAACCATTAATCAGATCCAGAGATTTACCTCTGTTCTGTAAAGCTTTCTCAACCCGACCAAGCTCATTACGCAAAATCTTTATATCTAACACAGGTGATCCCTCCTACACTACAAACCTGACTTTCCGCTATCCGCGGACCATATCCACAAAATACTGATGTAACCGGTAATCGTCTGTTAATTCCGGATGGAAGGATGAAGCCAGCAGATGACCCTGACGGGCTGCTACAATCTCGCCGTTATACTCAGATAGCACATCTACTCCCATTCCGACAGATTGTATTAAAGGCGCGCGTATAAACACCGCACGAACCGGCTCCTCAATCCCTTTAATGTTCAAGTCAGTTTCAAAGCTTTCTCGTTGGCGACCAAAGGCATTACGCGATACTGTAATATCCATGAGTCCCAAATGTGCTTCTTCCTGACCTTGAATCGTCTTGGCCAGTACAATCAATCCCGCGCAAGTGCCAAATACAGGCTTCCCTTGATTGGAAAATTGGCGTATAGCCTCTATAAAATCATACTTGCGCATTAGCTTACCGATAGTGGTGCTTTCACCACCGGGAATGATAAGACCGGACAGCTCATCGAGCTGTTCGATCTTCTTCACTGCTATACCTTCAGCACCCGCACGTTCAACACTTCGTATATGCTCAGCTACAGCGCCTTGCAGCGACAATACACCTATTTTCATGCCGGTCCCTTCTTTCTTACCAACCACGATCTTGCATGCGCTCATGCGATGCCAGTTTGGAAATTTCAATGCCCTTCATAGGAGTCCCCAAATTCTTGGACACTTCTGCAATCAGCTTGTAATCCGTATAATGAGTGGTCGCTTCCACAATGGCCCGCGCAAATTTCTCAGGACTATCCGACTTGAAGATACCAGAACCTACAAATACACCATCAGCGCCTAAATGCATCATCAACGCAGCATCTGCAGGTGTTGCTACACCGCCCGCTGCGAAGTTAACCACTGGAAGCTTACCAAGCTCATGCACTTCCAACAGCAGCTCATAAGCAACTCCGAGATTTTTCGCTTCTGCATACAGCTCGTCCTTTGACAGGTTTTGCACCTTGCGAATTTGACCATTGATAAAACGCATGTGACGAACAGCCTCAACAATATTTCCAGTTCCCGGCTCACCCTTTGTACGGATCATAGATGCGCCTTCACCGATACGACGCAATGCTTCCCCTAGATCCTTGGCTCCACAAACAAATGGAACGGTGAACTCCCGCTTATCGATATGGAATACCTCATCCGCAGGTGTCAATACTTCGCTCTCATCGAGGTAGTCAACACCTAGAGATTCCAGTACCTTTGCCTCAACAAAGTGACCAATACGAGCCTTAGCCATAACAGGAATAGAAACAACCTTCATTACCTCTTCCACAATTGTAGGGTCAGCCATGCGAGCAACCCCACCCGCTGCACGGATATCCGAAGGCACTCGTTCAAGAGCCATTACGGCTGTAGCACCTGCTGCCTCAGCAATTTTAGCCTGTTCAGCGTTCATGACATCCATGATTACGCCGCCTTTTTGCATCTCTGCCATACCTCTTTTTACACGCGAAGTTCCCGTTTCCATGTCGTTGCCTCCTGTAAGGGTTACGTTTAGATTTCTAACTTAAGATTTTACCGTACGAACGCCAAATACACAATCATTTCAAGTTGCAAAATAAGTAATGCAGAACAGGTTAGACCGGTTAGCGTTTCATCTTTAGAAGAGATTTTTAATTCCCTGGAACAAATCGCCGAAGAAATCACCAATTGCCCGGAAAAGCATTCGGAACCAACCACCCTCTTCTACTGCTGTAGTTGTAACCAAATCAACAGTTTTCGTCTGACCTTTATCCACGCCATCCGTTTTGTATGTGTACGTAATCGTTCCGACTTTTGCCCCTTGCTTCAAAGGTGCCACGAGAGAGCTTGCTGGTGTTATATTCGTTGTAAAGGTTACCTTAGGATTGCTCGCACCCTTGGGCACGATAAAACTTACTGCATCTTTTGTGACGATCGGCACTTCTGTTTCTGTACCTTTGGTCACAGGCACATTCTCAACGCCCTTAACCACTGTCTTTGGAGCCACAACCTGCTTCACTTCAAAGTTATCAAAGCCATAATTCAACACTTTAGCCGTCTCTGTAAAACGGTGTGCATCAGAGTCAGCGCCCATAACTACACTGATGAGACGCATTCCATTACGTTCAGCCGTACCTGTAAAACAGTTTCCAGCATTAGCCGTATGACCTGTTTTCATTCCGTCTAAGCCTGGATAAGCAAACTTTCTAAAGTTAGTAATATTTTTGTTCGCTTCTAGCATCCAGTTATAGTTAATAATCGGTGCTTTATCCGTTGGACGGAATTTGTACGATTGAATTGTGGTAAACCGTGTATAATCTGGATGGTCCTTAATGATGTAACCTGCTAGAGTAGCTGCGTCTCTCGCAGTCATCACAGTTTCCCGGTCTGTGTCCGGTTGAAACCCTGCAGGCATATCCTTGCGATCCAAGCCAGTCGAGTTGATAAAATACGTATTTTTCATACCCATTTTCTGAGCTGTTTCATTCATTAGTTTCACAAAATCCTGCTCGGTTCCAGATACGCGTTCAGCAAGAGCTACTGTTGCATCATTGGCAGAACCTACTGCCATGGCAATATAAAGCTCTTCTACCGTATGTTGATCCCCTTGAGCCAAAAAAATACGTGATCCGATACTCTTAGAAGCATTCTCGTTCACTGTAACCTTATCCGTCCACTTAAGTTTGCCTTGCTTAACCTGCTCCGCTACGATGTACTCTGTCATCATTTTGGTCATACTGGCTGGCGGGAGCGGCTCATCTGGATTCATAGAGAGCAAAACCTGCCCAGTGGAAGGCTCAATCAAAATAGCTGAACGAAGTGCCAGACTAGGGGGGTTAATAGAACCTGTCCCCGTGATATTCGTTGCCTCTGTTGCCGCTCCAGCAGCAAAAGTAGCCACGCTTGAATCGAAATTGCCTACAACAGGTAAGGCTGACATATACATCATATTAAGCACCATGACTGCAGTCACACTCTTTTTAATCATGCTGCGTTTATTATTTTTCTTAAAATTGTTCGCTTTCAAATGAATACAAACTCCTCTCGTACCTCAACCCGAACCGCTATGCTATGTATAACGAGACGGTGGTTACAGCCTTTACTTGGCCAAAGAATTAATGTTTTAGTATTATACAATTTAGTGTCATTTCGTTTCCCAAGATATAGCTTGTCATGAGCATTCTGTGCCCGAATCTTCTTAACTGGTAGGAATCGTCCAAAATACCTAAGCGTCCTAATTCATCCATAACCTCATGAGAAGGCGGACACTTGTCTATTCTATCACAGGGGTATCTCTAAAAAAAGACAGGCAGAGCGAAATGCGCTCTGCCTGTCGTCAAGTCTATTACAGCCGAACTTTATAGAGAGTAGTTTGGTGCTTCTTTCGTAATCTGCACATCATGCGGATGGCTCTCGCGCAGACCTGCACCTGTAATACGGATAAAGCTTGTATCGTTACGAAGCTCCTCAATATTAGCAGTACCACAATATCCCATACCAGAACGAAGACCGCCCAACAGCTGGTGCACAGTGTCGGAAAGTGGTCCTTTATAAGCAACGCGTCCCTCAATACCTTCCGGCACCAATTTCTTGTCGTCATCTTGGAAATAACGATCTTTACTACCTTGCTTCATCGCAGCCATAGAGCCCATACCACGATATACTTTGAAGCGACGTCCTTGATAAATTTCCGACTCGCCTGGGCTTTCTTCCGTACCTGCAAAAAGACTTCCCAACATTACTGCAGAGGCCCCTGCCGCAATGGCCTTTGTAATTTCACCAGAGTATTTAATACCGCCATCTGCAATAATCGGAATATTATATTCACGTGCTACTGTTGCACAATCATAAATAGCTGTTATTTGTGGAACACCAATCCCTGCGATTACGCGTGTTGTACAGATAGAACCTGGACCGATACCCACCTTAACGACCGATGCCCCTGCTTCAATCAATTCGCGCGTTCCGTCACCTGTAGCTACATTACCTGCTACAATCGTCAGATCAGGATATGTTTTACGCAACTCGCGGACTGCTTCAATAATGTTAATATGATGGCCATGAGCGGAATCCACAACAATCAAATCCACACCAGCTTTTACAAGTGCTTCAGTCCGTTCAAACGTATCCTTGGAAATGCCGACAGCCGCACCGACCAGAAGACGCCCTTGTGCATCCTTCGCTGCGTTCGGAAATTGAATAGCTTTCTCAATATCTTTGATGGTGATCAAACCTTTGAGGTAGTTCCCTTCATCGACCAGTGGAAGCTTTTCAATTTTATGCTTTTGCAAAATGACTTCCGCTTCTTGTAAAGTCGTGCCTACTGGTGCAGTTACCAGTTCTTCCTTCGTCATGACTTCACTAATTTTAAGATCAAAGTCGTGAATAAAGCGAAGATCACGGTTAGTAATAATACCCACCAGTTTGTTCTCTTCGTTTACAACAGGCACGCCGGAAATACGATATTTACCCATCACTGCCTCAGCATCGGATACCAAGTGATCTGGAGTCAATGAGAATGGGTTGGTGATAACACCGCTCTCTGAGCGTTTAACCCGATCTACCTCTACCGCTTGCTGTTCAATCGACATATTTTTATGAATAACACCAATACCGCCCTCACGAGCCATCGCAATTGCTAACACTGCCTCAGTAACAGTATCCATACCAGCACTCATTAAAGGAATGTTCAGCTTCACGTTATCACTCAAACGAGTTGCTACGCTTACTTCTTTGGGCAGTACCACCGACTTACGAGGTACCAACAAAACATCGTCAAAGGTAAGGCCTTCCTTACCGAATTTATCTTCCCACACCAAGATGATCCTCCTTCAAAATGTTTAGTCTGTATTGGTCTTGTTGTCTGTCCGACATGGACAAATCAAGGCTCTCTGAAAATATATTATTGCAATCTTAGCAAAGCGGTATAGGGGTGTCAAGCCTTCATCAACAGCCCTAACCCGTAGTATTTCCCTGTACAAACAACTGTACTCCTACGAAGGACAACTATTATAAACAAACGGTTTAAAGGTACCTCTCTACTTACAAAAGCATATTTCACTTTGAGTAAGCAACAAAGGAGTAAGAATATAAATAAATTCACTTATATAAAAAAATATACAAAAAAGGACCATGATCTCAGTAAGATCGTGGTCCTCTTTAGTTGTTGCTTGGCAACGTCCTACTCTCCCAGGACCCTGCGGTCCAAGTACCATCGGCGCTGGAGGGCTTAACGGTCGTGTTCGGGATGGGTACGTGTGGAACCCCTCCGCTATCGCCACCAAACATGAATTTGCCTCGCAAATTCTTTTCAGGAATCAGCATCGCCAAATGCTGTGTGTTAGCTCGTCTCATATAAGCTACTCGAACTTATACGATGTGATGCTTACACCCTGAAAACTGGATCCGAAACTTCATTGCGTTTTATCTTTAGGATAAGCCCTCGACCGATTAGTATTGGTCAGCTCCATGCATTACTGCACTTCCACCCCCAACCTATCTACCTCGTCGTCTTCAAGGGGTCTTACATACTGGGAAATCTCATCTTGAGGGGGGCTTCACGCTTAGATGCTTTCAGCGCTTATCCCTTCCGTACATAGCTACCCAGCGGTGCTCCTGGCGGAACAACTGGTACACCAGCGGTACGTCCATCCCGGTCCTCTCGTACTAAGGACAGCTCCTCTCAAATTTCCTACGCCCACGACAGATAGGGACCGAACTGTCTCACGACGTTCTGAACCCAGCTCGCGTACCGCTTTAATGGGCGAACAGCCCAACCCTTGGGACCTACTTCAGCCCCAGGATGCGATGAGCCGACATCGAGGTGCCAAACCTCCCCGTCGATGTGGACTCTTGGGGGAGATAAGCCTGTTATCCCCAGGGTAGCTTTTATCCGTTGAGCGATGGCCCTTCCATGCGGTACCACCGGATCACTAAGCCCGACTTTCGTCCCTGCTCGACTTGTAGGTCTCGCAGTCAAGCTCCCTTCTGCCTTTGCACTCTTCGAATGATTTCCAACCATTCTGAGGGAACCTTGGGGCGCCTCCGTTACTCTTTAGGAGGCGACCGCCCCAGTCAAACTGCCCACCTGACACTGTCCTCGTACCGGATCACGGTACCAAGTTAGAACCTAGATACGATCAGGGTGGTATCCCAAGGATGCCTCCCTTCAAGCTGGCGCTCAAAGTTCTACGGCTCCCACCTATCCTGTACAGATCGTACCCAAATTCAATATCAAGCTGCAGTAAAGCTCCATGGGGTCTTTCCGTCTTGTCGCGGGTAACCTGCATCTTCACAGGTATTAAAATTTCACCGGATCTCTCGTTGAGACAGCGCCCAAGTCGTTACGCCATTCGTGCGGGTCAGAATTTACCTGACAAGGAATTTCGCTACCTTAGGACCGTTATAGTTACGGCCGCCGTTTACTGGGGCTTCGGTTCATAGCTTCGCTCTTGCGAGCTTACCACTCCCCTTAACCTTCCAGCACCGGGCAGGCGTCAGCCCGTATACTTCGCCTTGCGGCTTCGCACAGACCTGTGTTTTTGCTAAACAGTCGCTTGGGCCTTTTCACTGCGGCCCCCTCGGGCTATTCACCCTACCGAGGCACCCCTTCTCCCGAAGTTACGGGGTCATTTTGCCGAGTTCCTTAACGAGAGTTCTTCCGCGCGCCTTAGAATTCTCTTCTCGCCTACCTGTGTCGGTTTGCGGTACGGGCACCTTCTCCTGGCTAGAGGCTTTTCTTGGCAGTCTGAGATCATGACCTTCGCTACTATAATTTTCGCTCCCCATCACAGCCCAGCCTTCACGATGTGCGGATTTGCCTACACACCAGCCTCACTGCTTAGACGGACATCCATCAGTCCGCGTCACTACCCTACTGCGTCACCCCATCGCTCATAGCGGATTACGGTGGTACAGGAATTTCCACCTGTTGTCCTTCGACTACGCCTATCGGCCTCGCCTTAGGTCCCGACTTACCCTGAGCGGACGAACCTTCCTCAGGAACCCTTAGGCTTTCGGCGGATCTGATTCTCACAGATCTTTTCGTTACTCATACCGGCATTCTCACTTGAATGCAGTCCAGCGCTCCTTCCGGTACACCTTCAACCCGCATTCAACGCTCCCCTACCCCTGATGCAAGCATCAAGCCATAGCTTCGGTGGTGTGTTTAGCCCCGTTACATTTTCGGCGCAGAGTCACTCGACCAGTGAGCTATTACGCACTCTTTCAATGGTGGCTGCTTCTAAGCCAACATCCTGGTTGTCTGTGCAACTCCACATCCTTTCCCACTTAACACACACTTGGGGACCTTAGCTGATGGTCTGGGCTGTTTCCCTTTCGACAATGGATCTTAGCACTCACTGTCTGACTCCCGGAACTAAATCTATGGCATTCGGAGTTTGACTGAGCTTGGTAACCCTTGCGGGCCCCGCACCCAATCAGTGCTCTACCTCCACGATTCTTCTTTCCGAGGCTAGCCCTAAAGCTATTTCGGGGAGAACCAGCTATCTCCGGGTTCGATTGGAATTTCTCCGCTACCCCCACCTCATCCCCGCATTTTTCAACATGCGTGGGTTCGGGCCTCCAGTGCGTGTTACCGCACCTTCACCCTGGACAGGGGTAGATCACCCGGTTTCGGGTCTACGTCCACGTACTCATCCGCCCTATTCAGACTCGCTTTCGCTGCGGCTTCAGCTCTTCACCTTAACCTTGCACGGGAACGTAACTCGCCGGTTCATTCTACAAAAGGCACGCCATCACCCATAGATCGGGCTCTGACTTCTTGTAAGCACACGGTTTCAGGATCTATTTCACTCCCCTTCCGGGGTGCTTTTCACCTTTCCCTCACGGTACTGCTTCACTATCGGTCGCCAGGGAGTATTTAGCCTTGGCAGATGGTCCTGCCGGATTCATACGGGGTTTCACGTGCCCCGCACTACTCGGGATCCGTCTCGGAGGGAACGGGTTTTGAACTACAGGGCTTTTACCTTCTCTGGCGGGCCTTTCCAGACCTCTTCATCTAACCGGTTCCTTTGTAACTCCATGTGAGACGTCCCACAACCCCAAGGAGCAAGCTCCTTGGTTTGGGCTAATCCGCGTTCGCTCGCCGCTACTGACGGAATCACTATTGTTTTCTCTTCCTCAGGGTACTTAGATGTTTCAGTTCCCCTGGTCTGCCTCTCACTCACCTATGAATTCAGTGAGTAGTGACTGTCGATGAAGACAGCCGGGTTTCCCCATTCGGACATCCCCGGATCAAAGCTTGCTTACAGCTCCCCGAGGCCTTATCGTTGTTCGCCACGTCCTTCGTCGGCTCCTGGCGCCTAGGCATCCTCCGTGTGCTCTTTGTAGCTTAACCTAGTATCTACATAGTAAATACGATTTGCTACCTTTATTTCACTTGTTTACACAAGATCAGCTTAAAGGAATATTCTAAAACGCAATTTCGTTTCGGTATCCAGTTTTCAAGGTGCAATTCGCTTCATCGAAGCGAAACCCGATGAATATTTCGGTTCCACACGATGTGTGAATGAAACATTCGTCGAAGCTCGAGAGTTTGAACTCTCAAAACTGAGCAACGAGTGAGTAAGTTCAGGATATCCATTTCATTCACACGAACGTGATGAACCGAATTGAATATCCGGTCGCAGGTACATGTACCTGCTGATTTGAATGTTTCCGTTGCAGGAAACGATTCTCCATAGAAAGGAGGTGATCCAGCCGCACCTTCCGATACGGCTACCTTGTTACGACTTCACCCCAATCATCTACCCCACCTTCGGCGGCTGGCCCCTTGCGGTTACCTCACCGACTTCGGGTGTTGTAAACTCTCGTGGTGTGACGGGCGGTGTGTACAAGACCCGGGAACGTATTCACCGCGGCATGCTGATCCGCGATTACTAGCAATTCCGACTTCATGTAGGCGAGTTGCAGCCTACAATCCGAACTGAGACCGGCTTTTCTAGGATTGGCTCCAGATCGCTCCTTCGCTTCCCGTTGTACCGGCCATTGTAGTACGTGTGTAGCCCAGGTCATAAGGGGCATGATGATTTGACGTCATCCCCACCTTCCTCCGGTTTGTCACCGGCAGTCTGCTTAGAGTGCCCAGCTTGACCTGCTGGCAACTAAGCATAAGGGTTGCGCTCGTTGCGGGACTTAACCCAACATCTCACGACACGAGCTGACGACAACCATGCACCACCTGTCTCCTCTGTCCCGAGGGAAAGGCCTATCTCTAGACCGGTCAAAGGGATGTCAAGACCTGGTAAGGTTCTTCGCGTTGCTTCGAATTAAACCACATACTCCACTGCTTGTGCGGGTCCCCGTCAATTCCTTTGAGTTTCAGTCTTGCGACCGTACTCCCCAGGCGGAATGCTTAATGTGTTAACTTCGGCACCAAGGGTATCGAAACCCCTAACACCTAGCATTCATCGTTTACGGCGTGGACTACCAGGGTATCTAATCCTGTTTGCTCCCCACGCTTTCGCGCCTCAGCGTCAGTTACAGCCCAGAGAGTCGCCTTCGCCACTGGTGTTCCTCCACATCTCTACGCATTTCACCGCTACACGTGGAATTCCACTCTCCTCTTCTGCACTCAAGCTCCCCAGTTTCCAGTGCGACCCGAAGTTGAGCCTCGGGATTAAACACCAGACTTAAAGAGCCGCCTGCGCGCGCTTTACGCCCAATAATTCCGGACAACGCTTGCCCCCTACGTATTACCGCGGCTGCTGGCACGTAGTTAGCCGGGGCTTTCTTCTCAGGTACCGTCACCTCAAGAGCAGTTACTCTCTCAAGCGTTCTTCCCTGGCAACAGAGCTTTACGATCCGAAAACCTTCATCACTCACGCGGCGTTGCTCCGTCAGGCTTTCGCCCATTGCGGAAGATTCCCTACTGCTGCCTCCCGTAGGAGTCTGGGCCGTGTCTCAGTCCCAGTGTGGCCGATCACCCTCTCAGGTCGGCTACGCATCGTCGCCTTGGTAGGCCTTTACCCCACCAACTAGCTAATGCGCCGCAGGCCCATCCACAAGTGACAGATTGCTCCGCCTTTCCTCCTTCTCCCATGCAGAAAAAGGATGTATCGGGTATTAGCTACCGTTTCCGGTAGTTATCCCTGTCTTGTGGGCAGGTTGCCTACGTGTTACTCACCCGTCCGCCGCTAGGTCAGTTAGAAGCAAGCTTCTAACTGACCCCGCTCGACTTGCATGTATTAGGCACGCCGCCAGCGTTCGTCCTGAGCCAGGATCAAACTCTCCATTAAAGACCAACCGAAGTTGGTTATAGAAAGAGCGATTAGCTCATTTTGAAACTGACGAGATAAAATATCTCTTTGTTTGATTTTGCGAACAAAATCAATTTACTCACTCGTTGTTCAGTTTTCAAAGATCAAACATTTCTTTCGTTGAATCAACTCATCGCCTCATCAACTCTTATATCATATCACTTCCGAACCAACTTTGCAAGCATTTTTTAAAACATTTTTTTGTGTCTCTCGCTCGCAACTACTATGTCTTCTTGGCCGGAATTAGAGTATATCATTCTGGATTTTTAAATGCAAGTTTTTTTATTAAATTATTTTCACACCTATATGTTTGTAGCTGGGCCCTAGGCTTTTGTTCAAATGGTTCCTAGATTGTATATTCGTTTTTTTCTTTAATATTGATGATTTGACAAACAAAGGATGGGTATAAATGATAAGGAACGCCCGCGCCATTCCCCCCAGCCTTTAATAGTGAATAGGTAGATACTACAGAACTCCAACTTAATGTTTACATGAAAGTTCATCACGGCCCAACCACACCAAAGCAATTTTACCTCATATGAAATAGATGTTGTGAATTGAATAATGACCTTATAGAGGAGTAGATGTTATATGAAGCAACGAAGGCTGACCTGGACGAAAGTTGTGTTTTGGGTTATCTCCTGCTTACTGCTTGTCGTTATCTCTGGATTTGTGTATGAGTGGATTGCATCCAAACATGATAAGTCGCAACATCCTCCTCTGGGGAGAATGGTCGACGCTGGAGGTTATCGTCTCCATATTCATAAAATGGGTGCCGGCTCTCCAACGATAGTGCTTGAATCAGGGAGCGGGGAAAGTAGCCTTTCTTGGAGAGATATTCCCGAGAAGCTATCATCCTTTGCCACCGTTGTATCCTATGATCGGGCAGGCTATGCATGGAGCGAAGAGGCAAATACTCCACGTACCGGCGAAAACATCGTTCGGGAGCTTCATACCGCTCTAAAAAATGCAGACATCCAAGCTCCTTATATCCTTGTAGGCCATTCCCTCGGGGGGATGTACTCAAGACTCTATGCACAGACGTACAGAGACGAAGTCGCAGGATTGGTTCTGGTGGATGCTAGGCCCGAGAATGATGCCCGCCGGACAAATAAGATCTATGCCAAAGAACGGCCTAAGGTTAATCCCTCGCCGCTCATATCCATTCTCCTAGAAAGATCGGGTGCTTTTCGTCTGTTCCCCAACTTAATGCTAAACGGTCGGGTGGAGTATCGAGATAGAAAATCTTTCGTGAACATTGTTGCTTCCCCCAAGTACTTTCGCTCTGTTGCCGAGGAGGGTGATCTGGCGAGCACTACCGAAGATGCCATACGCGGCCAGCATTTGGGCAACCTCCCTGTACGCGTAATTGCCCGAGGCATTCAGCAAAATTTGACTCAGTTCGGTATAAGTAAGCGTGGAAATGATCAGATCGAACAAAGCTGGCAAATCGGGCAGCGCGAGATGCTCCACATCTCTAACAACAGCAAGCTTATTGTCGCCAAAAAGAGCGAACATATGATTATCCATGATCAACCTGAGCTCGTCATTCAAGTCATCCGTGATCTCATCTCCAATATCCATTATTCTCGGTCAACCATTGCTAAAACAAACACTGATCATTAAGGGCACTACTCTCTGCATGTTGCGGATTTCATAAAATAAAAAGGACGCCCGGGTCCTTCCTTTATAAAGGAACCCGGGCGTCTTTGTTGCCCACTACTATTCTGGTTGATTGATATTAAGACAAAATAGGCTTGTTTTTAGATGAGGCTTCTGCAATTTTACCAAGTATCTGTCTCAGTACTTTAGCATTCTCCCCAACAAAACCGGAATCAAGCAGCACATCGTGCGTTCCAATGACCCCGTATTCTTTGTATTGGCCAAGTGTTGCCTGTTGCCATAACAATTTATCTAATGATGTATCCAGACCAACACTATCATCCTCTGCAATCATAGCATGGATATTCGCATGAACTTCACCTGCGTTAATAAGCTCATCGCGGTAGCTGGAGTAAACCAACATTTTGTCCATGACTCGCTCCCTGTCGGCTGGATCGGCCAGGAATGCTTTGTACTGCTCCCTAATGCTGTCCAGCACCGTCTCGACAATCTCTTCAAGCTCCTCAGGTGTCGATTCATCCTTGGACATCTTTCTCATAGCATCTACCATAATAATGTCCCCAACATGGTGGCCTCGGTTTTCCATGGCTTTAGCTACCTCAAAGGCAAGATTTCCTCCAAGTGAGTATCCCAAGAATATATACGGACCCTCTACTTGAATATCTACGATGGCATCGATGTATCGATCCAACATATCTTGACCCTGGAAACGGTCGCCGATAAATTCCATCCCGTACACCTCGCAAAGCCCATCCAGCTCCTTGGCCATCTCATAGTACCCCAGAGAGTGACCTACCCGAGGAGGGAAGCAAAATACTTTAAGCGCTCCTTTTCCTGGGAAGTGGATAATTTCCATTTCTTGTTCATCGGCAGCAGTTGTTGCCTGCAGCTTGAAAATTTCATGCGCCATTTCTTCCACAGTCGGCAGATTAAATACGGCTTGAAGTGGGAGATGAACACCCATACTGGACGAGATCCTTTGGATCAAGCCCAATACTTTCAGTGAATGACCGCCAAGTTCGAAGAATTGATCCCTGATCCCGATTTCCTGTACGCCGAGCACCTCGGACCAAATCTTAGCAAGCTCTACTTCTGTCTGCGTACGCGGCGCGATATACTCGGCTGTGCTCCGCAGAAGTGTTTCCGGTGCCGGTAGCGCTTTGCGATCCAATTTGCCATTTGGATTCAGCGGCATTTGTGCGAGCTGTACGAAAGCAGACGGAATCATATAGCTTGGCAGCTCGCTGGCCAGTGCCTCGCGTAGTACGCCCGCTGCGAGCGCCTCCTCGGCCACAAAGTATGCACAAAGCTGAGTACTTCCGCTGGAGTCAGCCAGTGCTAGAACAACCGCTTCCTGCACCGATGGTACCTTCAGAATTTGTGCTTCCACTTCTCCCAGCTCAATGCGGTAACCGCGGATTTTTACCTGGTGATCAATCCGTCCCAAGTACTCAATATTCCCGTCAGGCAACCACCGAGCCAAATCGCCCGTTCGGTAAATCCGTTCACCCGACTTGTACGGATGAGGAATGAACTTCTCTGCTGTCAGTTCCGGCTGATTGAAGTACCCTCTCGCTACCCCTTCGCCTGCAATGCAGAGTTCCCCCGGCACACCTACTGGTGATACCTGAGAAGCGCTATCCATCATCCATACTTGGACGTTAGCGTACGGTTTGCCGATAGGCACATGCGTTAGAGTCGCAGTCTCACGACTCGTTGTATATCGAGTCGCATATACAGCCGCCTCCGTAGGACCGTAGATGTTCTCCAGTACGGCATAAGGTGATACTTTATAGTACTCTTCCACAAGTTTGGCAGGCAGCGTCTCGCCGCAGGCAAACAGATATTTCAGAGTAAGGAATCCTTGGGTACTGCTTTCCTTCAAATATTGAACGAGCACGCTGAGCATCGAAGGTACCAAATTAAGATGCGTGATTCGGTTCGCATCCACAGCCTCCAGCAGTGCCACCGGATCTTTGTCCACGCCCGGTGGAAGGATCACGAGCGTCCCCTGTCCAAAGAACCAACAGAACAGCTCCGGTACGGAGAAGTCAAAGGTGAATGTCGTTTTGAGCAGGAATCGGTCACCTGCCAACATCGGATATTCAGCTTCCAACTGGCTCAATGTATGGACGGCGGAGCGATGCTCAATCATTACACCTTTCGGCTTGCCGGTTGAACCTGACGTGTAAATGATATACGCCAGGTGCTCTGGTCCTGCAATTGGCTCCAGATTGGAGTCATCCGCATGATACGCCTGCGGATCATCCAGTGCCAGGATCGTGCCAGTGAATGGGAAACGATCCTTGAGATGGCTCTTCGTCAGCAGAAGCTTCGCTCCCGAATCCTCCAGCATGTGGTGAATACGATCCTCAGGGAATTCCGGATCAATCGGAACATAAGCGCCGCCCGCTTTTAGAATGGCATGGATACCTATGATCATCTCAAGCGAACGCTCGACCATGATGCCGACTGGCTGATCTGGTCTGACCCCTTGCGCGCGGAGCGTACGTGCGAGGCGGTTGGCCTGCTGATGAAGTTCTCCGTAGGTAAGCTCCGTTTCGCCGAAAATAAGTGCTGTATGATCCGGTGTGAGTGCAGCTTTTTCCTCAAATATGCCGTGAAGGGTCTTCTCACGCGGATAAGGAGCTGCTGTGTCTCCCCATACCTCCATGATTTGTGATTTCTCTTCTGGCGTTATCAGCTCCAGCTCATCAATACGGATAGCAGGTTGTACAGATACGCTTGTCAGAATTTTCGTCAAGTGCCCTTGAATCCGTTCCACGCTCTCCCGGTCATAGACACGGGCATTATAACGATACAAGAACTCCAGACTACGTCCCGGCAGCACAATGAGGTTAAAATC
This sequence comes from Paenibacillus sp. JJ1683, assembly GCF_053006485.1. Lineage (NCBI taxonomy): Bacteria > Bacillati > Bacillota > Bacilli > Caryophanales > Paenibacillaceae > Paenibacillus > Paenibacillus sp. JJ1683. Next base: position 108,454 of record NZ_CM129820.1, on the reverse strand, counting down.
ATAATTTGTCTGTTCAAACATCTGAACATCCGTAATTTTGTATTCAGCCTCATCATTGGCAATTTTCTCTTCCAGATGCTCTTCTACCGGGTAATTCTCAAATACCATTATATGGGAAATCAAATCTTGCTTTTGTTCGCTCTGTGCCTGAATCTCATAGAGCGGATAGGAATCATAAGCATGCCCAGCCAAATATAATTCCTGCTGTCTCTTCATCACATGAGAGAACGTTTCGCTTCCTTCGGCCTGAACTCGAACTGGAACTGTATTAATGAAGAGACCGATCATGCTTTCGATGCCTGGAATCTCGGCAGGTCTCCCCGAGACCACACTTCCGAAGACGACATCCTGACTTCTATTGTAGCGTTGCAATACGATTCCCCAAGCAGCTTGCATCAGCGTGTTCATCGTCACTTGATGCTGTTTGGCCACTTGTTCCAAGCGCTCAGTCAAATCCGCATCCAACGTGAATACCAGCTTCTCCGACACGTAGGCTTCTGCTTTTGCCGATGGCTGTGTGACGGCCTGCGGCAACTTCGTTTGCTGCTCGTAGCCTTCCAGATACCCTCTCCAGTAGGAGGATGCCTCTTCCTCGCCTTGTTTCTCTAACCATTGAATGTACTGGCTGTACGATGCTGCTACAGGAAGTTCAGGTTCCCTTTGCTCACGCAGAGCTCCGTACGTTTCAAACACTTCCTGGAGCACAAGAGGCATACACCAGCCATCCAAAATGATGTGATGAGAGCTCCACAACAGATGGTAATGCTCTTTTGCAGTACGTAGAATAGCAACACGCAGCAAGGCTTCATTCGCAAGATCAAAACCTCTCGCTTTGTCCTGGTCCATATAAGCTGCAAGACGCGTTTCCATTTCGCCCGGTTCCAGCTCATGCAATTCCTCGTATACGAAATCGCATGCTCTTTCTTTGAACACAATCTGTATAGGGAAGTCGCCCCATCCAGCATGGAAATTCGTTCTCAGTATGGCATGCCGTTTCATCAGATGCTGTAAGCTGCGTTTGAAATCCTCAGGATAGAATACTCCCTGAATTTCAAATGTGGCCTGCTCAAAGTAGACCTCTGAATGAGGCTCCAGCAAGCTGTGGAACAGCATTCCCTTTTGCATCGGTGTCAGTTTATACACATTTTCAATGCTACCGATGTGCCGTGTCTGCTCTTCCAGCTCCTCGATTTCCTCCAAGCTGATATCGTTGAGGAGTACATCGCTTGGTGTAAGCTCGGTTCTATCCTTGCGTGCACAGTGTCCAATGACTTCACTGAGACGTTCCTTCAGGATACCGACAAACTTCGCTACCGAATCCACATGGAACTGTTGATGGTTATAGCTGACCGAAAGCTGAAGCTGTCCTTCGGTAATCAGTCCATTAATATTCAAGGCCTGATGCTGCACCATCTCCTCACTGACCTCAGACCCTGCCGAGTAAGGGGACACCTCCATCGTTCCTTCTGCAAGATCCTGGTCAAACTGCCCCAGGTAGTTGAAGGTAATCTCCGGTTCTGCCGAGAAGGAGGAGCCAGTGGATACGTCACTCAAATATTTCAAAATACCATATCCTACACCTTTGTTCGGGATACGACGCAGGCCTTCCTTAATACGCTTGATTCTGGCGCCGATCTCCATTTCGCCTCCCATCTCAAGAGCGACAGGATACTGACTTGTAAACCAGCCTATTGTGCGAGTGATATCTAATTCCGGTACAACAGGCTCCCGTCCATGTCCTTCCAGCACGATGCCTACACGTTCGATCCCTGTCCACTCGTGAACAGCCATACCTAGGGCCGTCAAAAGCAGATCGTTAACTTCCGTATTGTAAGCGCGATTCGCCTCTTTCAGGAACTGCTCTGTCTCTTCTGGCGACCATGTTACCGTAACAGCCTCGGTGTCTTTTATGAGAAGAGCGCCGTCTACCTTGTCTTTTGGAAGAAGGGCAAATCCCTCTCCTTCTACCTCTGCCCAAAAACTACGTTCTTGTTCAGCCGCCGGGCTGTTGGCATATTGCGTAATCCCATCAACCCATGCACGGTACGAATCAGTCTTTTGTGGGAGCTTGACCGCTTCTCCACGTGCTGCTTGTTCGTAGCCTTCCTGCAAGTCCTCAAAGAGAATACGCCAGGATACGCCATCCACAGCTAAATGATGAATAACGATCAACAAATGTTCGCCTTCCGCACAGCGGAACAGACCTAGTCTAAAGAGTGGCCCATCCTCCAGAGAGATGCTGCGCTGAATGGCTTCTGCACCAGCTTCTATTGCCAAAGCCGGGTCTTTTTCATCCTGCAAATCGTGGATTTGGAGGCTATACAGCTCACCTTCGCCCAAACTGCGGTTCCACGCTTCTACTCCGTGCTCTCCTTGGCGGAATACCAGTCGCAGCGCATCATGGTGTTCTGCAATTTTTTGAATAACCTTGGCGAGCGCATCGGTATTAAAGCCTTCGCGTCGGTACAGCATAACCGACTGATTAAAGTGATGTAGATCCTTTGACTGCTCTTCGAAAAATCTGCGCTGGGCAGGTCCCAGTTTTACCGTTCCGTGTACCTCGCCCTGATCTGCAATTCGGCTGACTGCGCTAACACGCTGAGCCAGTTCCGCAATTGTTGGATAGCTGAATAAATTCTTCATTTCCAGTTTGTAGCCTGCGTGGAGAAGTCTTGATGAAACCTGAATCGATTTGATCGAGTCGCCTCCAAGTTCGAAGAAATTATCATGTATGCCAACAAGCGGTACGCCGAGCACACCTTGCCAAATCGAAGCCAAAATGTTCTCCACATCCGTCCGCGGAGCAGCAAAGGCGGCTCCTGCTTTCACACCCGAGTTTGGTTCAGGCAGTGCCTTACGATCCAGCTTGCCATTTGGTGTCAAAGGCATTACGTCCATTTGGACAAAGTAAGACGGAATCATATATGCAGGCAGTTCGGCAGACAGTTCATTTCTCAGCTCGCTGACAGACATTTCCCGATCAGCTACAAAGTAAGCACATAGAGACTTCTGTCCATTGGCGTCTGCCCACGCAACAACGAGAGCTTCCTCCACAAGTGGCATATCCAGCAACTTGGCCTCAATCTCACCAAGCTCAATACGATAGCCCCGTATTTTAACTTGATGGTCAATACGCCCAATGTACTCAATGTCTCCATTAGGAAGGCGACGAGCCAAATCTCCGGTCCGATACATATTTCCTTCCGCAGCGAACGGATCCCTAATGAATTTTTCTGCGGTAAGATCTGGACGATTCAGGTATCCACGGGCTACTCCGTCCCCGGCGATGTACATTTCGCCCTCCACACCTAACGGTACAAGACGAAGCTGTTCATCCAGGATATGAATGTATATGTTGTCGGACGGCAATCCAATCGGTACGGATTCCCGTGTATCCTTCGCAGGATCGTACAGGTGAATCATGCAGCCAACGACGGTTTCGGTTGGGCCATATTCATTGTAAATTTTGATGTTGCCGCCAAAGAGATCGGTAATCGTTTTGGACAAATGTGTGGTCAGATTCTCTCCACCCACAATAAGCTGCTGAATACGACTTTCCGCTGGAATGGTCATGTCTTTTATGAGACTGAGATGCGTCGGCGTCAGCTTGAGAATATCGACCGCATTTTCGCGCAAAATATGCTGAACGACCTCTGCCTTATCTATACCATCATAAATCCGTACTATTCCTCCGTTTATTAACGGAGTAAACATTGATGTCATCGTCAAGTCAAACGAAATGGATGAGTACAGCGGGAAGTCCGTTGGTTGCCCTGCACAATAGACCTTATTGGCCCACCAGATGTAGTTCACGATCCCTTTATGGTTAATCATGGTTCCCTTCGGATTCCCTGTTGTACCTGAGGTATAGATTAAATACACTAGGTCGTTTCCTCTTACAGGAATATTAGGATTATCCACTCCGGCTCCATAGATGTGCGGAGAATCCAATTCCATAACCATTCCCTCAAAGGAGGCCAGCTTCGTCAGGTGGCTCTGTGTGAGCAGAATCTCAGCGCCGGAGTCCTTCAGAATATACTGAATCCGCTCCTGCGGATATTCAGGATCAATAGGTACATAGGCTCCGCCTGCTTTGAGTACACCCATGATGGCAACCAGCAGTTCCACTGACCGATCCGCCAACAGACCCACTACTTGTTCACTCCGCAGTCCCTGGTCTATCAAGGTCGAAGCCAGTCTGTTCGCCCGCTCGTTCAACTCCCGATACGTGATCTGGATATCGCCGCTTACTGCTGCGATATTATCTGGCGTACGGACAACCTGTTCCTCAAACAAGGTATGCAGACCCTGATCACTTGGATAGGCATGAGCCTTGCCACCCCAGTCAAGCAGCTTCGTCCGTTCCTCCGGTGTTACAATCTCCAGCTCCTGTATCGTCGCTTGCGGACGAGTAGCTACCTGATCGAGCATTTGCAACAAATGTCCTCCGATTCGCGCAATGCTTTCTTGCTCGTAGACCGAAGCGTTGTAGCGAATGCAGACCTTAATGTCCTCGCCTGGAATGACAACGAGGTTAAAGTCATAGTTGGTTTGCTCAAACATGGCGAAGTTGGCGACTTCGAGATTGTCCTCTGTGTGATTACCCGACTGTTCTACCTGTTCGTCGAGCGGATAATTTTCAAAGATCATAATATGAGAAATCAGGTCTTGCTTTTGGCTTGTTTTCCCCTGAATCTCATACAGCGGATAGGTGTCGTAGGCACGACCAGCCAACGAATGTGCCTGTGTACGTTTCATCACATTGACAAAGGCCTCGTCTTTGGATGACTGTACGCGGATAGGTACTGTATTAATAAACAGACCCACCATATTCTCGATCCCTGCAATCTCAGCAGGTCTACCTGATACAACGCCACCGAAAACAACATCCGAGCTGGCATTGTAATGTTGGAGAATCAGGCCCCAGGCTGTCTGCATGAGTGTGTTGACGGTCACATGATTGCGCTTCGCGACAACATCCATTTTATGGGTCAAGGACGCGCCCAAATGGAGAACATGCTCATTCAGAACGTAACCCTCTACTTTAGCTTGAGATTTCGTTTTAGCTTCCGGCAATACAGTATTACCGTCATAGTCTTCGAGATATTGGCTCCAATATGTTGAAGACTCTTGATCATCCTGTGCATCAAGCCATTCTATATAACGGCTGTAGGGCTGAGCCGGTGGTAGTACAGGCTGTACTTGCTGACGCAGGGCAGAATAATAATCGAACAGCTCCTGTGTAATAATCGGGATGCACCAGCCATCCATGACAATATGATGGAAGCTCCACAATACAAGGTGGCTTTGTTCTTTTTGCATGACAGTCACTCGCATCAGCGGATCTTCTGACAAGCTGAATCCCTTAGCCATATCTTCAGTAGTATAAGCCTGAATTTGGGCTTCTTGCTCCTGCAACGTACCGGCACGCAAATCTACGTAGTTCAGAGGGATTGGCCGTTGCTTAAAGACAACTTGCAGCGGTACATCAGTGATATTGTTGTAAAAGCCGGTACGCAATATGGCATGTCGTTGCGCCAAAGCCTGGAAGCTCTCGAAGAAGATATCTACATCGAAGCTGCCACGTAGCTCAAACGTTGCCTGCTCAAAGTATGAAGAGGAGTCCGGCTCCAGCAAGCTGTGGAAGAGCATGCCCTTCTGCATTGCCGTTAGCTTGTACACATCCTCAATCTCTCCAATATGGGCCGTTTGGGCTGTGAGTCGATCAAGCTGCTCCAGGGTCAGTCCTTGGAACAGAACATCACTCGGCGTAAGCTGCGAACGCTCCTGAGTCACACAATGCTGGATGACCTCGCTAAGACTTGACTGTAATAATTCAGCAAAATGACTTACCGTCTCCTTACGGTACTGCCTGTTGCTGTACGTAATCGTCAGTGATAGCTGGCCTTCGGCAATCATGCCATTCACATCCAGAGCATATTGCTGTGGTGTGTGATCACTGAGCGCCTTACCGACTGAATGTGTAGACAGGCTAAGAGCATTGCCTTCCAAATCCTGATCAAACTGTCCAAGGTAGTTGAAGGAAACCTCCGGTTCTACGCTGAATCGAGTACCTTTTTCCGGTGCCATATACTTCAGCAAACCGTAGCCGATGCCTTTGTGCGGAACCTCTCGCAAATTCTCCTTGATGCGCTTGATTTGGGCAGATACTTCCTGCCCACCTTGCAGGTTCAGCAGAACAGGGTATTGGGTGGTGAACCAGCCCACGGTACGGGTAATATCCAGATCTGGTACGATCATTTCCCGGCCATGCCCTTCAAGGTTAACCAAAATCTGTTCCATGCCTGTCCAGCGCTGAATAGCTGCTCCCAGCGCAGTCAAGAGCAAATCATTCGTCTCCGTATGATAAGCCCGGTTTGCTTGTCGCAACAGCAGGTCCGTTTCTTCAGCAGACCATGTTACCGTAACCGACTCGGTATCCCGAATGGTGCCCGGTTCCTGATCCTCATCCTTTGGCAGTGGAGCCAGCATCGTCTCCTCAATCTGCTGCCAGTATGAACGTTCCTCGTCCAGGGCAGGGCCTGCTGCATACTTCGCCGCTTGCTCGGACCATACAAGATACGAATCGGTCTTTTGCGGAAGAACAATCGCTTTTCCATTCAATGCCTGCTCGTATCCTGTTGCAATGTCTTCAAACAGGATGCGCCAGGATACGCCGTCAACCAAGAGGTGATGAATGACAATCAACAAATGATCGCCATCATTACAATGGAACAAGCCTAGCTTGAACAGAGGGCCGTCTTCCAAGTGGAAGCTTGCCTGGATGGCATCGGCCTGGGCTTGAACAGCAGCTGCCTGGTCTTCTACCTGTCTCATATCGACGATGTCCAATGTGTAGAGTTCGCCTTCGCCAATTCCCCGATTCCAAGCTGCATATCCAGCTTCTGTAGACCGGAAAACCATACGTAGCGCGTCATGATGAATCGCAACTTGGTCCATTGTCAACCGGAGTGCAGCCTCATCAAAGCCGTCTTTCCGATGGAGCATGACAGCATGATTGTAATGATGTGGCTCCGCTGTGTGACGTTCAAAGAACCAGCGCTGAATTGGCATTAACTCCGCTGCACCTTTGATTTCACCCTGCTCTGCTGTGCGTCCGGCTACTTGAAGATACGGGCTTAGCTCAGCAATTGTCGGATATTTGAAGAGATCCTTCATCTCTAATTTATATCCCAATTGGAACAATCTAGAGGACACCTGAATCGCCTTGATGGAGTCACCACCCAGATCGAAGAAGTGATCATGGATGCCGACCTGCTGTGCTCCTAACACACCTTGCCATACAGAAGCCAAAGCTTCCTCAGCTGCGTTCCTCGGCGCTTCATAAACCGCTCCAGTCTGCACATTGGTCTCAGGAGCTGGAAGTGCTTTGCGATCCAGCTTACCATTTGGTGTCAACGGCATCTGTTCCAATTGCATGAAGTAAGACGGAATCATATAAGCCGGCAGCTCAGCAGCCAAGGCTTTTCTCAATTCGCCTACTGTCAGCATCTGATCGGCAGTGAAATAGCCCACCAGTACTTTTTGTCCACTTCCATCCTCCCGGGCAAGCACAACGGCCTCCCTCACAGACGGAGCATGGAGCAACTTCGCCTCCACTTCTCCTAGTTCGATACGGTAACCCCGGATTTTAACCTGATGGTCAATCCGTCCCAAATACTCCATGCTGCCATCCGGCAACCAGCGTGCCAAGTCACCTGAGCGGTACATGCGCTCGCCCGCTTCAAACGGATGCGCTACAAACTTCTCTTCCGTCAATTCCGGTCGGTTCAGGTAGCCACGCGCCAGGCCTTCGCCCGCCACATAGAGTTCACCCGGAATGCCAATCGGTTGTGGACGGCGTTGTTCATCCAGAATGTACGCACGTAGTGTCGGAATCGGGATACCGATATTGCTGCGGCCCTGTCCAATTTCCAGTTCCGTAATTTCCTTATACGTTACATGCACGGTCGTTTCCGTGATGCCATACATGTTGATGAGCTGTACTTGCGGATATTTCGCTCTCCAGTCCTTGAGCAAGGCCGGGCTTAATGCCTCCCCGCCGAAGATAATCATGCGAAGACTCAATTCTGCAGCGCGATGACTAAGTTCTTCTTGTAGTAACTGATAGAAGTATGTTGGCGTCTGGTTCAACACGGTAACCTTCTGGTCCTTAAGCAACTGCAAGAAACGCTCTGGGCTCTTCGCAGTAAGCGATGGAACGATGACCAGACGACCTCCGTTCAGCAATGCCCCGTACATCTCCCATACGGAGAAGTCGAAACAGAATGAATGGAACAGCGTCCATGTATCCTGAGGACCGAAATCAAACATATTTTTATCATTAAAGAGCAAGCGGACTACATTCTTGTGCTCGATCAACGTTCCCTTTGGCTTGCCTGTCGTACCCGATGTGTAGATAACGTAGGCAAGATGATTCGGTCCAGCCGTAGGCTCCAGATTTGAGACATCTTCCTTGTAGGAAGCCGCCTCGTCCAGATTAACAATGTCCCCGGTGAAGGAGATACGTGTCTCCAGATGCGCTTGTGTCAGCAGCAGCTTGGCTCCCGAATCCTCAAGCATAAAGCGAATGCGGTCCTCTGGATATTCAGGGTCGACAGGGACATAAGCCCCGCCCGCCTTCAAGATGGCCAAAATCCCAACGACCATTTCAAGGGAACGATCCGCCATGATTCCAGCCAGTCCGTCTGGTTGCAGACCACGCTCGCGAAGCGTTCTGGCAAGTCCATTGGCCCGCTCATTCAGCTCGCTATAGGACAAGGTTGCCTCTTCACATACGACCGCTACTGCATCCGGATTACGGACAGCCTGTTCCTCGAACAGTGCATGAATCGTTTGGTCACGAGGATAATCTGCTTTGGCTTCGTCCGCATCTTTCATCAGCATCGACTTTTCCTGCGGTGTCACGATATCAAGGGATGACAACGACAATCCCGGATTGGCGATAGCTTCCTGAATAAGCTGTACAAAGTGGCCTGCCATCCGCTCAGCGGTCTCCCGCTTGTAGATTGCAGTCGCGTATTCCAACGTGCAGTTCAATGCCCCATCCGCTTCACTCACTGTCAGCGTGAGGTCGAACTTGGCAGCAGGATGGCCCTGATCGTAAGGAGTGAAACGCAATCCCTCTATTTCTTGTTCTCCCTGCTCGATATTTTGCAGAACAAACATAGTATCAAATAGTGGGTTACGACTCAGGTCACGCTGAAGCTCCAGCTTCTCTACCAGCTCCTCGAACGGATAATCCTGGTTTTCATAGGCCCGCAGTGCTGTTTCCTTCACTTCCTTCAAGTAAGCCTCGAAAGACTTTTCGCCCTCTGGATAAGTACGCAGTGCCACTGTGCCTACGAACATACCGATAAGGCCCTCGAGTGTGGCATGGGATCTTCCCGCCACTGGTGAACCGACAATGACATCTTCCTGCCCCGTGTACTTGTGCAAGAGCGTCGTATAGGCTGCCAGCAGCACCATGAACAGCGTAGAACCTGTTCGGGTAGCCAGCTCCTGGAGTGAAGCGCTCAGAGAAGCATCAATCTGGAAGTCAATCCGATCTCCCGCAAAGCTTCGTACCGCAGGACGAACTTCATCTACTGGCAAATCCAGCACTGGCAAGCTTCCGCGGAATGCATCCAGCCAGTAAGCTTCCTGGGCTTTTAGACGCTCGCTTCCGAGCTGCTCTTGCTGCCATACCGCATAGTCTGTGTACTGGATCTGCAACGCAGGCAATACGTCCTCTTCTTGGTAGAAGTGAAGGAACTCTTCTATGAGAATATTCATAGAAACCCCATCCGAGACAATATGATGCATATCGAACAACAGTAAATGGCGCTCGTGTGCAATTCGAATGAGACCTACCCGCAGCAGTGGTGCTTCGCCAAGGTCAAAAGGATGAACAAACTGCTGAAGGGCAGCTTCTGCCTCTGTCTCGCTCAACTCCGCATATTCCACCGTAAACGGAACATCCGGTAGGATCTGCTGTACAGGTTCACCGTTAACCGTCACAAAACGGGTGCGCAGTGAACCATGACGATGAATCAGACGACGGAATGCCTGCTCCAGTCGTTCCCGATTCAGGGCTCCCTCAACCGTAAGAATACCTGGCATATTGTAGCTCAGCTCTCCGCCTTCCAGCTGGCTAAGGATAAACAGCCGTTTTTGGGCTGAGGACAATGGGTAGTGCTCTCGCGCTCCCGCTGTAGGAATTTCTTCAAAATTCAGCGGTGTATAGCCCTCAATGGCACGAGCCAAGCCTTCAATGGTAGGCGACTCGAACACTTCTCTTAGGCTAATCTCGCGGTTCATCTCCTTACGAATTCGTGAGACTAGCAGAGCTGCACGCAGTGAATGGCCTCCAAAATGGAAGAAATTATCCTTTACTCCCGCGCTCTCTACACCCAGCACCTCTTGCCAGATTTCGGCTAATTGAATTTCTACAGGTGTCTGTGGAGCCTCAGATGAAGCAACTGCCCATCCTTGCTCGCCCTGCAGCGCTTTTCGATCTATTTTTCCGTTCGACGTCAGAGGCATGTCCTCCAGTTGTACGAAGCGGGAAGGGATCATATATCCAGGTAACATCTCCGACAGAACTGCCCGGAGCTCCGATACCTCAAGCTTCTGAGCAGCTACAAAGTAAGCGACTAGATCTTTGTAGCCATCCTCACTTTCCACAGCCAAGGCTACGACTTCCTGAACGAACGGCACTCTGAGCATGTGTGCTTCGACCTCGCCCAGCTCGATCCGATAGCCACGAATTTTGACTTGGTGATCTATTCGGCCTAAGTACTCGATAGTTCCATCTGGTAACCAACGAACCAAATCACCCGTCCGATACATACGCTCTCCTGGAGTAAACGGATTGTCCACGAACTTCTCATCCATTAACGCAGGCTGGTTATGATAGCCCCGGGCTAACCCGATACCTGAAATGCATAGCTCTCCAGCTACGCCGACAGGCAGCACTCTGAAATGGTCATCCAAGATATACACACGATGGTTAGCAATGGGTTGTCCAATGGACACTCGTTCCATCGTTTCTTCACTGTCCGGGACAGTCCACATTGTGGTGCATACAGAATCCTCTGTTGGGCCATAGCCATTGAAGTACTGTACGTGCTTCCTCCATTTTTCGATCAACTCGACCGATGTGGCCGATCCGGCGGTTAGCAGGCATCGCAGTGCTGGCAGGCGCTCCGGTTCAAGGTGAATAATGTAAGCTGGTGGCAGAGTCGCTATCGTAATTGCCTTGCTGTTCATGAACTGCTCGAACAGGGCATGATCTAAAATATCTTGCGTAGAAGGAATGCATAGAGTAGCCCCGTGGCTCAGTGCCGTTATAATCTCGGAAACCGATGCATCGAACGACAGACTTGCAAACTGAACGATCCGATCCTGCGGTGTAACTTCGAAGAGTCCCCGATATACGTCCGACAGATTTCGTAGTCCGCGGTGTTCCACTAATACGCCCTTAGGCTGACCCGTCGTGCCCGAAGTATAGATCACGTAAGCCAGGTCATCAGAGTTGGCCGTATCCTTCAAATTCGATTCATCGGCATCATAGGTCGACGGTTCTTCCAGCAACAGGACACTTCCCATCCAGCCTATATGCTCCAAAAGATGCGCTTGGGCAAGGATCATCTTCGTCCCCGAATCTTCGAGCATGTAGTTGATTCGCTCTTTCGGATACTCTGGATCTATTGGAACGTAGGCGCCCCCGGCTTTCATAATGCCGTACATCCCAACGATCATATCCGTTGACCGTTCAACAAGCAGCCCCACCAGGTCTCCCGTCTTGATTCCCTCAGCACGCAGTCTTCTCGCCAATCCATTGGCTTTTGCGTTCAGCTCGGCATAGGTCAGCATCTCGTTCTCAAACAGAATGGCAGTCGCGTCCGGCGTTCGAGCCGCCTGTTCCTCCAACAGCCCGTGAAACGTGGTACGGTGTTTGGAGCTGGCTTCCGTTTCTCCCCATACGCTCAGAATCTGTTCTCTCTCCTGCGGCGTAACCAATTCCAGAGCATCCACGGAAATTGCAGGATTCTCCACAATTTGTTCCATGAGGTGAAACAAGTGACCCTTGATTTGTTCAATCGTGGCTGGATCATAGACGAGCGCATTGTATTGGAACAACAATCTCATCTCTTTGCCCGGTAGAACAATTAAGTTAAAATCGTAATTCGTTTGTTCAAGAAGCTCCGCTTCCTCAATCTCAAAGGCAGCCTCGCCATCTCCTAGACGCTCTACTTCCTCTTCCACAGGATAATTCTCAAATACCATAATATGTGAGATTAGATCCTGCTTTTGGTCCGTCTGAGCCTGAATTTCAAACAACGGGTAGGTGTCATACATATGAGAAGCCATATATTGCTCCTGCTGTTGCTTCATCAGGACTGTGAAGGGGAGATGTTCTTCCGTCTTCACACGAACTGGAATTGTATTAATGAACAAACCGATCATCCGGTCAATTCCCGGAATTTCAGCCGGTCTGCCTGACACTACACTTCCGTATACAACATCCCGACTACCGTTATAGCGTTGAAGCGCAATGCCCCAGATGGACTGCAGCAATATATTCATCGTGACATGAGCATCTCTGGCCACCTTTTCCAGACGTTCAGTCAATTCCCTGCTGACAGGATAGTTCAGCTTTTCTGCTACATAGCCTTCTCCTTTGACTGCTCCACCGACTTGAGGTAAAAGCGTCTGTTGCTCATAACCGGCCAGATATCGGCTCCAATAGTCGGCCGCAGCTGCTTCATCCTGCTGTTCCAGCCATTCAATATATCGGCTATACGGCTGGACCTCTGCCAGCTGAGGCTCTCTTCCTTCCAGGAGGGCAAAATAGTGTTCAAACACCTCCTGTGTAATTAATGGAACACACCATCCATCCATGACGATGTGGTGGAAGCTCCACAAGAGACGGAAGCTCTCTTCATCTGTTTGCAAAATCGATACACGGAGAAGCTCATCTTCAGCCAGGTTGAAGCCCTGTGCTTTGTCCTCAGCGGCAAATGTCTTTAGATAAGCTTCACGCTGCGGTGCATTCATCTCACGCAGGTCTTCATACACCAGTTTGGCACCTCTGTGCCGAAATACGACTTGTAAAGGCTCACTGCCCCAACCACTGTAGAAGTTCGTGCGCAGAATGGCATGACGCTCCACCACTGCATCCAGACTGTGTCCGAAAGCGGTCGGATCAAAACTACCCTTAAAGTCAAAGGCGGCCTGCTCAAAATAAGCACCTGTATGCGGCTCGAACATATCATGAAACAGCATGCCCTTCTGCATCGGCGTCAGGCTGTATACATTCTCAATATCGCCTATGTGGCTGGTCTGCTTCGAAAGCTCCTCCAGATCAGCAATGCTCAGCCCCTTGGCAAGCACATCGCTTGGTGTCAATACAGTTCTTTCCTGGGTTACACAATGCTGAAGAAGCTGCCGTAGGCTTTCTTCAATATATCCAGCGAGCTGTTTCATTGTAGATGACTTATACTGTTTTCCGTTATAACTCATCGTCAGAGTCAAGGCTCCGTCTGTCACCATGCCATTAATATCTAGCGTATAGGCTGGCTCTCCCAACAGGCTTTGCGCGCTTCCGGTCGGATAAGGAGAAACCTGCAACGAGCTTCCTTGCAAATCCTGATCAAACTGCCCCAGATAGTTAAAAGAAATTTCAGGCTGCAAATTGAAACTGTCTGCGTCCTCCTGACTCGCCATCGTATTGAGCAACCCATATCCGATACCTTTATTCGGAATACGGCGCAGCTCTTCTTTCACTGATTTGATTAAGGCTGACAACTCAAGATCATTTCCCAAGTCTAAAATGACTGGGTATTGGCTTGTAAACCAGCCAACAGTACGGGTAATATCGATATTCGGTATAATCGGCTCACGACCGTGCCCCTCAAGATTCACAGCGATCTTACCAATACCAGACCATTTGGATACCGCCATGCCTAGAGCAGTCAATAGCAGATCGTTCGTCTCCGTTTGGTAAGCACGATGGGCTTTTCTCAGCAGTTGATCGGTTTCTTCTACCGTCCATTGTGCTGTCACCACTTCGCTATCCTGCAATAAAAGGCTTTCCACAGCCTCATCCTTCGGCAACTGCTCGAGTGGCTGATCCCCAAGCTTGCTCCAATACGCCCGATGCACCTCGATTTCTGGTCCTTCCGAATAACGGGCAATAGCGTCTCCCCAATCACGGAAGGAATCCGTTTTCTGCGGAAAGGTCAGTGCTTGTCCTTGGATCACCTGTTCATAGCCTGCTGCGAAGTCCTCGAACAAAATCCGCCAGGATACTCCGTCCACCACTAAATGATGGATCACGATCAGAAGGTGGTCTCCATCCTGACAATGGAAAAGCCCTAACTTCATCAGTGGACCTTCTGCCAGGTTGATGCTGCGCTGGATGTCGTCCGACAGCGTTGTAATGGCTGCAACCGGATTAGATTCGCTCCGTAAATCAGCAGTGATCAGGCTATACAGCTCTCCTTCTCCAAGATCACGGTTCCAAGCTTCGTAGCCATGCTCGGTCTGCCGAAAAACCATGCGAAGGGCGTCATGGTGCTCAGCCAATTTTCTCAGCACATGATGCAAGGCCTTTTCCTCAAATCCCTGTTCACGATACAGCATGACCGCTTGATTGAAGTGATGAGGCTCTGCCTGTTTCCGCCCAAAGAACCACTGTTGGACTGGAGTCAACCGAGCCGCTCCACGCACAACTCCCTGCTCAGCCATATGCACGGCTGTTTGTATTTCTGCACCTAGCTCGGCAATGGTTGGGGATTTGAACAGTTGCTTCATCTCTAACCGATAGCCAGCCTGCAGCAACCGTGACGACACCTGAATGGCCTTGATAGAGTCTCCACCCAATTCAAAGAAATTGTCATGGATCCCCACCTGTTCGGCACCCAGCACTCCTTGCCAGACAGATGCCAAAGCTTCCTCAGCCGGTGTACGAGGAGCTGTATACTTCCGTCCCGTATGCGCACCTACTTGCGGAGCTGGCAGAGATCTGCGGTCCACTTTTCCGTTCGACGTTAATGGCATTCGATCCATCTGGATAAAGTAGGATGGCATCATGTAGCCCGGAAGTACCTGCGATAGGGCAAGGCGTACTTCGCCTGCCGTGAGCGTACGATCTGCCACATAATAAGCGCAAAGCTGCTTCTCTCCAAGCTCATCCGCACGAACGACGACCACGGCTTCAACTACTGACTCCACCTTGGCTAATTGAGCCTCGATTTCGGGGAGTTCGATACGGTAACCGCGTATTTTGACCTGCTCATCAATTCTTCCCTTAAACTCCAGGTTCCCATCTGGAAGCCAGCGAACCAAATCACCAGTTCGGTAGCAGCGTTCCCCTTCCTTAACAGGACTAGGGACAAATTTTTCTGCTGTGAGGTCAGGACGATTGAGGTATCCGCGCGCTACACCTTCACCGCCGACAATCAGCTCGCCCCAAGCACCAATGGGCTGTAATTGCAGCGATCCATTGACTACATAAGCGGTCGAGTTACTAATCGGGCGCCCAATCGGCACGCCCCCTTCAACACGACCCGGAATCTTGTAGGTGGTGGAGAAGGTCGTATTCTCTGTCGGACCATAGCCATTGATAGGGACAAGATCAGGATTAGCCTCAATGACACGGTTTATATGAGATATGGACAGTACGTCACCACCTACCAGCAATGCTTTCAGTCCTCTGAACAGGTACTCGTCCTGCAGTGAAAGCTGATTGAAAAGCGGTGAAGTAAGCCACATGGTCGTAATTCCGTATTTGGCAATAGCTGCTTTGAGCCGATCGGCAATCAGGATATCGTCGTTCTCTACGAAATAAAGCTGTCCGCCGTTAAGCAACGCTCCCCATATCTCAAAGGTCGAGGCATCGAAGGCCACGGCTCCTGTCTGCAAAATTCGCGTGGATTCGTTCAGCTCCACATAATTGGTTTCTTTGACCAGACGGACCACGTTCCGATGTTCAACCATAACGCCCTTCGGTCTACCTGTCGTACCCGAGGTATAGATCACATAAGCGAGTCCCTGTGGTCCCTGAACTGTCTCCTCAGCTTGGACAGGATCAGACGCATAAGCCTCTTCACTGCTGAGGTCAACAATCGGTATACCGTAGTCTACATTTATAAGCTCGCCCTTTTGTACCAGTAGTAGCTTGGCATCGGAATCTTCGAGCATATAACGAACCCGATCTTCTGGGTAATCAGGATCGATCGGCACATAGGCTCCACCAGCCTGAAGCACGGCAAGCATACCAACCACCATCTCGATACTCCGTCCGCCCATAATAGCCACCGGTTGCTCCCTTAGCGTCCCCAAACGACGCAGTGTTTGGGCCAAGCGGCTCGCCTTGTCTTCCAACTCAAGGTATGTTAACCGGACATCGCCGAATACCAACGCCGTCTGCTCTGGTGTACGCTTGACTTGTTCCGCGAACAATTCATGAATGGTCTTATCCCTTGGATAAGGAGTAGCTGTCGCGTTGAATACTTCAATGATCTGTACTTTCTCCTCCGGTGTAATCATTTCAATTTCGGCCAATTGCAACTGAGGATTGGCCGCGACTGCATGCAGAACCCGAAGCAAGTGCGTGGCCAGTCGCTCTACAGTTTCCCGCCGATACAAAGCTGTACTATATTCGAGGCCAAAGGCTAGTTCTGCGCCTTTCTCCTCTACATTGAGGGACAGGTCAAATTTGGCTGTGACGGTGTCCAACGGGTAAGGAGTAAAGTGCACGCCATCCATGTCTTGCTCTTCCTGCTCCGTATTTTGCAATACCAACAGGGTGTCAAAGAGCGGATTGCGGCTGACATCACGTCCTACGCCCAGTTTTTCGACCAATTTTTCAAAAGGGTAATCCTGATGCTCGAACGCCTTGAGCGCTGTTTCCTTGACTTCCAGAAGATAATCATGAAAGGTTTTTTCTCCTGCCGGGTAGCTGCGCAAAGCCAGTGTATTGACAAACATACCAATGATGCCCTCAAGCTCCGCTTGTGGTCTGCCGGCTACTGGAGAACCTACGACGATGTCCTTCTGCCCTGTATATTTGTGCAGCAGCACCGAATAAGCGGCCAGCAATACCATATACAGTGTAGTACCTGTACGGGATGCAAGCTCTTGTATCGCCTTATTGCCAGACTCGTCCAATGTAAAATCAATACGGCTACCCGCGAAGCTCCGAACCGAAGGGCGCTGGAAGTCCGTAGGCAAATCCAATACCGGCAACTCTCCTTCAAAGGTTTGCAGCCAATACGCTTCAAGGTCTTGCCATTCTCTTTCCGACTGTTCCCGTTGCCATACCGCATAATCCTTGTATTGAATATGCAGTTCTGGTAGTTGTTCTCCTTGATATAATTGCGTGAGTTCCTCCACTAGTATTTGAATGGAAACCCCATCTGAAATGATGTGGTGCATATCAAACAGCAACAGATGACGCTCCTCCTGCAGCTTCACTAAGCTAACACGAAGCAATGGAGCCTGGCTCAGATCAAAGGCACGGGTAAAGCTGTGAATGAGCGTATCCGTCTCCTCCGCTGAAGCCTCTGTGTAGCCCAACGTGAACGGAACATCCTTATGCACATGCTGAACAAGCTCTCCATCCTGCATATAAAAGCCGGTTCTCAGCGATTCATGGCGCTGGATCAGTGCCTTGAACGCAGACTCCAGCCGCACGCGATCCAACGGTCCGTCCACGGTGAAGGCACCTGGCATATTGTAGCTGAGCTCTCCCCCATCCATCTGTCTCAGCACGTATAACCGCTTTTGCGCTGAGGACACTGGGTATGCTTCGCTTTCTTCAGCCTGTGGAATGGACTCGTACACGGTTGGAATGCGTTCCTTCACCAGTCGCGCCAGGGATTCAACCGTAGGCGATTGAAATACTTCACGCAGCGAAATGCTGCATCCCAGCTCTTTGCGAATCCGCGTAACGAGCAATGTTGCCCGCAAAGAGTGACCACCGATCTCAAAGAAATTATCGTGGACGCCAACGCGGGCAGCTCCCAGGATATCCTGCCAAATAAGCACCAGCTGTGCTTCCACTGCAGTTCTTGGAGCCAGATAATCCTCGCCGGATTGTACGCTACCCTCAGGAGCCGGCAACGCGCGGCGATCCAGCTTGCCATTAGGTGTAAGCGGCATTTGCTCCAACCGAACAAAATAAGAGGGAATCATGTAAGCTGGTAATTCCGTTGCCAGCTGAGACCGCAATTCTCCTGGCGAAAGATCGCTGGAGGCTACATAGTAGGCGCACAGCAATTTTTGTCCCTGTTCGTCGTCCCGGGCGAGGACAATCGTTTCCCGTACGCCTGGAGCTTTGAGAATTTGGGCTTCGACCTCGCCCAGCTCAATTCGGTAGCCGCGAATTTTGACCTGATGATCGATCCGGCCCAAATATTCAATATTGCCGTCAGGCAACCAGCGAGCCAGGTCCCCAGTTCGGTACAGGCGTTCTCCCGCTCGATACGGATGTTCTACAAATTTCTCAGCCGTCAAATCTGGCCGGTTCAAATACCCACGGGCAAGACCATCCCCCGCAATGTATAGCTCTCCCGGAACCCCGACAGGCTGCAAGCGTCTGTGCTCATCAAAAATATAAGCGCTAAGCGTTGGAATGGTTCTACCAATATTGCTTTTGCCTGCTTCTATCTCATGTTCTGTGATTTCCTTGTAAGTGACATGAACCGTCGTTTCCGTAATTCCGTACATATTAATCAGCTGCACATCAGGATACTTTGCCCGCCAGTTTTTCAGAAGAGATGGGCTCAAAGCCTCTCCGCCAAAAATAATTTTTCTAAGGCTAAGTTCTGTGGACGATTGTGCTAATTCTTCCTGTATCACCTGATAAAAATATGTCGGCGTTTGGTTTAAAATGGTGACTCGATTGTCTTTCAACAGCTCCAGGAAGGCTGCCGGGCTTTTAGCTGTAAGGGATGGGACAATTACCAGTTTTCCTCCGTAAAGAAGCGCTCCATACATCTCCCAAACAGAGAAATCGAAGCAGAACGAATGGAACAGCGTCCATGTATCCTGGGAATTGAAATCAAATAAATTGTCATCGTTAAAGAGCAGACGAACTACATTTTTGTGCTCGATCAGCGTTCCTTTTGGCTTGCCAGTTGTACCCGATGTGTAGATAACATAGGCCAAATGGTTCGGTCCCGAAATGCTCTCCAGATTAGAAGCATCTCCTGTATACGTTGCGGCTTCGTCCAAACTCACAAGCTTTCCGTCAAAAGTGGTACTCTCCCATAGATGGCTTTGGGTGAGCAATAGACGGACTCCTGAATCCTCTAGCATGTAACGAATGCGTTCTTCAGGATATTCAGGATCAATTGGCACATAGGCCCCTCCTGCCTTCAAAACCGCCAACATGCCGACGACCATATCTAGGGAACGATCCGCCATAATCCCCACGAGTACATCTGCACCAACGCCTTCGGTGCGCAAATATCTCGCAAGCTGGTTAGCCTGCTCATTTAGAGCTAGGTATGTAATGCTCTGCTCGCCCATCTGAACAGCTACGTGGTCCGGCGTGCGCTCAGCTTGTTCCTCGAATAAGCCATGAATGGTCTTATCACGCGGGTAATCCACTACATCGCCTTCCGAAAGAGCCAGAATGGATTGCTCTTCTGCTTCTCCCAATAGATTTACTTCTGCAATGGAAAGCTGCGGTGTATGAATGATCTGCTCGGCGATCGTAAGCAGCTGGGACACCATGTCCGTTACTTCACTGCGTTCGAACAGCTCTGTCCGATAATCGATATCCAGTACAAGCTCGCCTTCATCCAAGATTTCCACGATATGAAGCACGAAATCATTCACTTCATCGCCGCAAAAATCATAATCCGTCAAAATGCGCACGTCATCCAAGTCAACCCAGTTGATAAGGCGGTATTCCATGGAAACACCAAAAAGCCGCTGAATATCCTTGTTGCCGTGCATTTCTCTAAGATCCTGAATTAACTGATTGTATGGATATTTCTGATGCCGCAAGACTGACATTTGGTCCCTGGCTACTTCCTGCAGGAAGCTTAACACCTCTACATCCTTGTCAACGTATGTTCTGGCGGCAGCCGTGCTGACAAACATACCGATCTTTTGCTTCTCTTTCTTGTTCCCCCGGTTAGCGAACGAGGTACCGATCACCACATCCGGCTGATTCGTCACTTTGTGTATGTAGATATACATCGCACCCATGAAGAATTGGAACAGAGAAATCCTGTTTTGTTGGCAAAATGCCTGTAGCTCGTTATATAGCGTCTCCGGCACAGTAAAATGTTCTCGAACAGCTTGGGTACTTAGCGATAACGGGTTATATGACTTCCAGCCTGTGAGTTCAGGCAAATCGGAGAATTTATCCAGCCAGTATGCCTTATCCTTTTGGTACCTGTCAGAAAGCTCATATGCGTTCTCATCTGCAATATATTCAATATAAGAGCAATCATCGCTCAGCTTAGGTTCATTTCCTTGAATTAAATCCATATAAAAGGCTGTCAGTTGATTTCCATAAACCACCATAGAGATCCCGTCAGAAATAATATGGTGCATTTTGATATTAATCCAATACTCTTCCTCACTAATCTTCACAATCAAAAACTGGAAGAGTTCAGAGTCCAGCAATGGCAAAGGTTTGCTTTTGTGCTGCTCAAGTAAGGCTTCCACCTCGGAAATACTATCGATATGAGTAAGATCCAAGCACTCCAACTGTCTTTCTTCATAAGGAACGACATACTGCTGGGGCACTCCATCCACTGAAGTAATACGAATGCGGAACGCATCATACTGTTTGATAATCAAATTGATGGACTGCATGAAGGCAGCGATATTGATGTGACCCTTCATCTTGGCTGTACCGGATAGCTGTGACACGGATGTATCTGGATAGAGTAATTCGGTATACCATATACGCTTTTGCGCATTCGTTAAATCAAATAACTGCATGTTATTCATCTCATTTCACTCCTATTTCCGTGATGTGAATATCCTCCCGCTGCACTTGGCAGTCAGGAGGACAAAAAGACAGTTTAACGCGCGCTTCCACCCCGTCATTGATCAAGTGAAACAATTTCTTCCGCCTCAGCCACCAATCGTTCGCCTACGGTAGCCCGGCCACTTCCGAGAATATAACCACGCCGACGCTTGACCACTTCAAAATAGAGATCTATTCGGTCCCCAGGCTTCGCAAGGCTATGAAAGCGAACGCCATTGAGGTTGGTTAGGTATGAAATACCTCTTTTGTCAATCGCAGCGAATGCCGCTAATTGTGCAAGCGACTCCACGATCAGCATAGGAGGCATGTATGGATTAGCTTCTGTAATAAACCATTCGCTTGAGGTAACAAGCTTGTACCCCTTTGCCCATTGCGACGTTTCGTACCCGGTCACACCATCGAGCAGAAGAAATGGGTACCTGTGCGGAAGCACATCCTGGATATGGATTAGCTCTTCGCTCACAGGCTTATACCCCCTCCCACTTACGAACGGCAAGACAGACGTTGTGTCCTCCAAAACCAAAAGAATTACTAATCGCCGCACGGACTTCACGTTCCTGATATACATGCGGTACAAAATTCAGTTCAGGGGCTTCGGGATTGTCACAATTGAGTGTCGGTGGTACTTTGCTGTGGATCATGCTCTGTACCGTTGCAATTAATTCGACTGCCCCAGCACCGCCCATTAAATGGCCTGTCATGGATTTAATAGACGATATTGCCAACCGAGGCGCATGCTCTCCAAATACTTTTTGAATAGCATTAATCTCCATGCGATCATTAAATGGCGTACTCGTACCGTGGGCATTGACATAGTCAATCTCCTGCGGTGTTAAGCCCCCATCTTGCAGCGCTATATTGATCGCTTCTGCCGGGCCGGAGCCCGAGGGATCTGGAGCCGTGATATGATATGCGTCCGTTGTGCATCCATAACCCGCTACTTCGGCCAAAATGGTGGCGCCCCGGTTCAAGGCATGTTCCAACTCCTCCAGCACTAGAACCCCTGCCCCACCACCGATGACAAAACCGTCGCGATCCGTATCAAACGGGCGACTGGCTTTCTGTGGCTCTTCATTACGTCTGGAAAGAGCGTGAATATTCGCAAAAGAAGCCAAATCAAGCTGACTAAAGTTGGCCTCTGCTCCTCCAGCCACTACGACATCAGCTGTGCCGTATTGGATCGTACGTAATGCTTCACCGATGGCATTGCTTCCTGTGGCACAAGCAGTGACCACAGCAAACGAAGGTCCCTTAGCACCAATGGCAATAGAAATTTCGCCAGGCGCGGAATTAATCATCATCGAGGAAACAAAATAAGGAGAGACCCTTTTAGGACCAAGCTCCGTTAATTTTCTGTAGTTCTCCTCTATGACATCGAGGCCGCCTGCTCCAGAGCCGACGATAACACCCACACGACCTGCATTTCGTTCGTCTATGACTAACCTCGATTGCTCGACTGCCTGACGGGCAGCCGCCAAAGCGAATTGAGTGAACTGTGCAACCTTTTGGGCTTCCTTTTTGCTCATATACTCCAACGGGTCAAAGCCCGTAACTTGTGCACCAATTTTTGTTGGTATATTTGCTGTATCGAAAACAGTGACAGGTCCGATTCCACTCTTTCCTTCCAGCAGTGAATTCCAGAAATCTGTAAGATGAAGCCCGATCGGCGTTACGACTCCCTGTCCTGTCACTACAACACGTCTTCTCACCATACCCACGTCCTTCGCTGAAATTAATTCTTGGAAGCCTGTTGCTCGTAGAGAGGAAAGTCGCCATATACATGACTAATTTTCTCATGCACATCTGCAAGATCAGCAAACACCTCGACGACCACAAGCTTGTTCTCCTTGTACTTTTGCCAAGCAAGCTGAAGCTGCTCCCGAGCCTCCCCCTTGCTGCGGATTGCCAGACTTTCGACAAATTCATACTGGGGAATTTGGATTCCTGTCTTGACCGCCTCCGAAACAAATGGGAAGGCTTGTCCTGAGATATGCTTATAATTCATCTGGTTTTGCAGCCAACCGTAGCCGCCATTATTAAGTACAAGATAAATTACTGGTATTTGATACTGTACCGCCGTCATAAAATCTGAACAAAATAGATTGAATGCACCGTCACCTACAAGCGCTACTACCGGGCGTTCTGTCGCCACACTTGCCCCCAGAGCAGCGGCCGCACCGAATCCAAGACTCGTTTGGTCACTGGGGACAATGGAAAGTGAGCCTGTGGTAAAACGGAAATATGGATAAAAGTAGGACCACATATCCTGCAATCCGTTCTCTTGTAGAAGCACTAGGTCTTCAGGAAACTCCGTCTGAATCATGTCCAACAGTTCTGGAACGTGGATGCCGGGGGCCTTTTTCAACCCTTCCAAATAATTAGTCCTCTCTGAAAAAGCCTTCTGTTTACATCCTCTGATCATTTCAAGCCACGCTCCATCGGGCTCCTGTCCGCGCCGTTCTAGCCATTGCTCCACTGCCGCATATCCATCGCCAAGCACCTTGATGCCTCTGAATTCGTGCGCAAAATCCTCCAGCTCTACATTGACTTGAATTAAAGGCGTATCCTGTAGCAAAATATCCCACTCGAACGTAGCCGTTTCTTCCAATCGACTACCAAGCGTAATGACCACATCGGATTCCTGCCAGATTTGTCTCAGACTAAGATCGGTATAAAGACCGGCAACACCACAGAAAAGTTCATGGTCTTCATTCACTACACCTCGTCCCGAGGCAGTTGCGAACACAGCCGCTCCATGTTGGTTAGCGAACCGCTCAATCACATCGCTTGTCCCTGACTTCATTCCGCCTCCGACTAGAACGAGTGGTCTACGGGCATTCTCAATGATGTTCCATGCCGCATCCAGTTCCCGAACAGACGGAGAGCACGAGAGCTTTTCTGGCGGGGCAAACTGAATCCCTGTTGGCACAGACTGGTCCATCAGGTTCTCGGGTAATTCTATATAGACAGGACCTGGTGCTCCATTGATAGCCAAAAAGGCAGCCCGCTCCATCGCCCATACAAGCCGATCCACATGCTCAACACGATAAGCCCATTTGACGAGCGGCTTCACGAGTGAGATTTGATCGGCTTCCTGAAAGGATCGGGTACCCAGCTTGTCTCCTCCGGTGCCGAGCGCCAAGAGCAGGAGCGGGGCACCCAGGTTCTTGGCTTCCAGTAGCCCCGTAAGTGTATTGCTGAGCGCAGGACCTTTCCCCACAACACATACGGACATCTGGTTAGTTGTGAGCGCATAGCCTGCAGCCATAAACACAGCATTACGCTGATCTTTGCACAAAATAAAATCCATACCGGATGAGGGGAGTGACGCTACAATATTGAGATCGTCACTTGGTAATCCAAAGAGGTGCTGGGCCCCAGCCGACTGTAAGTAGCCAATGATGGCATCCCAGGGGGATATGCTCGCGGTCATACCAAACTCCTCTTTTCTGACAAATATTCTGCGACAATTTCCGAGATCAAGATCGGCTTCGAAACGAGCTTATAGTCGTAAAAAATATAGTTCGACATTGTGCCATAGCCACCAAAAGGCTTATTGCCTTGATCCACATCCTCAAGGGTTTGATTAATGGTCAATGTGTGCTTCTTTCGTAGAACGTCTGCCAGATGCTCTGACCCGTATAAGCTGCAACCCATTGCCCGTTCGCTGAAATAACTGGAGGAAATGCGCTTGATCAATTGCTCGTCGTCTTGGTAGCTAACTACATTGAACACAGGCGAAAAATACTCAATAATCTCCAAGTTCTGATCCAATTCGCTATATACAACCGTTGGCTCCATTTTTTTCGTACGGAAATCAATGCCGCCGCCGTAAATAATAAACTTATCGTTCGTATTAAAATATTCAGAAACCGAATATAGCGTGTCTTTATAGAATATAGGGGAGTAGTTCGCGTTCGGATCATTGTTGGCCCCAAATACGAGTTCGTCAATCCGTTGAATCAGCAAGTTTTTAAATGGCTCGCTCACCTCTTGATGTACCAGGATGATGTCGGGCCCCAGGCAGTCCTGTCCAGAGTTGAACAATCTCATGCGAATCACATCGGTAACCGCCAGCTCCAGATCGGCATCTGGTCCAATGATGAAAGGATTGATCCCTTGTCCATAAAAAATGTAGAGCTGATCCTTGCGAATCTGTTTTTTGATCTTCTCCGCATTGGTATAGCTCCCGGTGAACACCACAATATCAGCTGGCATCACGGAATTCTCCATGAACACCTTCTGGCTAACTTTGCGAATATAGATAGGTAATTGGTGTACTGCTTGCAGCTTTTCATGCAGCATATCGACATACTCGTTTACGTGAGAAGAAGGACGAAAGTCTATATTTTCAACGTACAGGGATGGAATCAAGAGGTATAATGCATAGGAGTACAAAATGACGTTGGAGGGCATAAATACAGCCATAGATCGTTGCCAGCTTGGCTGATGGGTCTGCACTTCTTGCAATGCACCTTGAAGTGTGAGGATCGTGGAGTCAATTTCTGCATTGGCGGCCCGATAGGATGAAAATTGTGTGAGAATATCCATCACTTCTTGCCGATTTTCAATCAAATAATTGAGGCATTTCAGAATAGATTCATGCCTTTTCAAAAACAGCGTGTTTTCTGCCAGTTCTGGATTTATACTCATGGCACATTCTCCCTTTCCTATATGCGATTTTGGTAAATATCTTGTTATGCTTTGCGAGAAGCAGCTTTCTCTAGAGCAGTGCGCTCCATCTCCAGACGATCTACTTTTCCATTGCGATTTAGAGGAAAATGGTCGAGCGGAAGCAAAAGATCGGGAAACATGTAAGAAGGGAGTACCCGATTCATCTCTTTGCGGAGCACAGGTAAGACCTGTGAGGATTCACTTTCGATGAATGCAACAAGCAAAGTCCCTTTTGCCTCATCCTCCAAAGTAATCACACAGGATCGGTAACCTAGTGAACCAATCCGGTCCTCGATATAGACTGGGGAGACCATGTAGCCCATCCGGTTGACTGTCTTACCACTGCGACCAATAACATACAGCATTCCGTCATCCAGATAGCCTAGATCTCCCGTCTTAAACCAGCCATCCTGGAGAACAGATTGTGTCAGGTCGGGACGATTCAGATAACCTTCCATGCATCCGGCACTTCGTATCCACACTTCGCCTACGATACCGTCCACCTGATGGTTGCCAGTAGAATCAAGTATTTTCAAATCCACACCAGGTAATGGTTTGCCACACCCCTTCGGACACTCCAGCGTCCCCAGCGTGACGTTGCCCAGTTCAGAAAGGCCATAACCATTCAGCAGGGGCTGTCCAAATATGTTGTTAAATTTCTCTTCGAGGTCTTGAGTAAGTGGAGAGCCGCCTACGCACCACATGCGGACTGGGGATTGCTTGATCAATTCCAGTTGTTCGGGTTTTCGGCTTAGCATACGCAACAAGGTGTAAAAAGCAGAGGGGTTAGCGTCTACGACCGTCGCCCGGTCTTTCGTAATACTTGCAATGACGCTCCAGAGGTTTTTTGGATTGCAGATGATGAGAGAACATGAGGTTAACCACCAGGAGAAGATAAGTGAAATTCCATAAAAATGAGAGAAAGGCACTACGGGGAGCATATGGTCAGACGGTATGTAGTTCATAGCGTGTATGGAATGTCTGATATTCTCCATAAAAGCTGAACCAGCTTTCACGATTCCCTTGGGTTTTCCCGTCGTACCTGAAGAATACAGAATGAGCGCATCCGGTCTCTCGCACCACTTGTTAAAGTCGAGGGCTTCGGGCTTTGGCTCTCCCACCCAATGCGGGTGTACTGCTTCTTCTTGAATGAGATCTTGAATCAGAATAACGAGAGCATGAGGAACTTCTAAATCGGAATCCGTCAGAATGCAACAGGCACCCGCTTCATCATAGATTTGGGCCACCTCATCAATTACAGTCTGCTCGTCCACCACAGTTACCGAAACTGCGAGATGACACAGGGAAAACAGAGAAACAACAAACCAATAAGAATTGGCCGCTTTCAGAATCACTCTACTATCTTCAGGAATTCCTCTGAGAGTCAACATCCGTGAGAAGATCGCCACGTCCCGTTCCAGACGCTCCCTACTCATAATTCCTTCAGGTGAGATAATACGGCAATCCGTATGCGTAATAAGCACAACGTTCCCTCCTTACATCCCCGTAATATGATATCCAGCATCTACATGGATAACTTCACCCGTAATGCCTCTCGATAAATGGGAAAATAGGAATAACGCCGTATCTCCGACTTCAGACGTATCGACCGTCTTGCGTAGGGGCGTAGTTTCTTCAATATGCTTTAGCATTGTGTTAAAATCTTTAATGCCATAGGCGGCCAAAGTACGTATAGGACCAGCCGAAATCGCATTTACACGAATGCCGTAAGTACCCAGATCATTCGACAGATAGCGCATGCTGGCTTCTAGTGAGGCCTTTGCTACACCCATAATGTTGTAATTCTTGATGGCTCGTTCTGCACCGATATACGTCATGGTGACGATACTTCCACCCTCCGTCATCAGCGGGTATACACGGCGGGATACAGCAGCCAGAGAATAGGCACTGATCTCTTGAGCAACCGCGAATCCCTCGCGAGAAGTATCGACGAACGAGCCTTCCAAATCCTCAGCCTTAGCAAACGCAACACTGTGGAAATATCCGTGTAAGACGCCTACCTTCTCCTTGAGAAAGTCCGCCAGTGCATCCAATTCTTCATCGCTCTGTACATTGCAAGGACAGACAATGGAACCCGGAATGGTTTCAGCGAGCTTTAGCACCCGTTCTGCAACCCTCTCATTTTCGTAAGTAAAAATGAGATTTGCTCCTTCCGCAGCTAAAGATTGGGCTGTCCCCCAGGCAATACTCCTGTTATTAGCCACACCCATAATCAAAATGTTCTTTCCACTCAGTAGTACTGCCACAGAAACCACCTTTCCTTTTTACATTTTTAAACATAATAACAACTTAATTGCGTTTGTCTACATATATAGACATATATAATCTTTCCTGGAATATTATCTCGTCAGTTGCCAAACTTATATAGGCGCCGTTTTAGGCAGATGACAAGAATATTTTAAAAATTGTGAATGTGGTTTCTGTTGGTCTGTGTTCAAATCGAAAGGAGTCCATGCGTGTGAAAAAAGTGGTGAAGCAACGATAAGATGACTGTCAAAGCGATTTTAATATAAAAATATCATATTCTTATAAATATTTCCATTCCGACGATAGACTCATCCCACTATCGAAAGTAACCACTTCATTTCACCGTCAATGACTCTCCCGATTTGAACATCCTGATTCGTTTCAAGCTTGAGGCTCTATTCCTCTTGGCTAAGCCTTATGTTTATGTTTTTTAGGAGCTAAGGTATAGCTGAAGGAGACAACAAAGTCGATTGCCAGAACGATCGCCCATGTTTGCATGATGCCCTCCAGTGCCGCCGTACGCTGCGGATCACCTACATATACAATGATGGCGAGCAACAAAGCGTTGCCTATAGCCCAGCCCAACAGGTGAAGCAACCAACCTATACGCTCCTCTTTTGCATGAGCAGCACCATACTTGCGTTCAGGCTTGGGTCCTTTACCAAACCAATGAGAGAATCGTACATCGGCCCACTTAATTAACCTATGACCAAACGCTACGGTAATACCAAAATAACAGGCTGCCAGGCCAGTAGCAGTCGTAATCTCCATGCCACTTCTCACCGTGATGAACACCGCAATCAGCAACAGGATATCAATAATTGGGGTAAAGAGTAAAAGAAGGCCCCCTAATTTCTTCAACCCAAACATATACCTTGCGACTAACCCTGCAACAACAAAAACCCAAAATAAAACCTCAGCACTAATAATAAATAAATACATAATGGACGATTCCTTTCAAATTTGAAATTGGTATTTCCCTAAGTCCCCCCCTTCATGCCCACTATCATACAATATTATACATAATATTCCTAGTATTTTGTCTATAATTACATAAAAGGAAACAAATAGCCGTTTTTTTACAATAAAATTGCGGCTATTTAGTCTATTTCCTCTTATTCTCAAATTGGGCATTTTTCATAATATGCTGCAAATAAAGGATTATGTTATATGCAATAAAAAAAGATGCGCCCCTGTCATCAGCACGGGTGCATCTTTTATATAGATAAGCTATCCAATTACAATATGTCCTTCAGGACGACGGTACAACGTCTTGGTCGAACGTGGGCGAATGGCATAAGCGATCGTAAGAGGACCGATTCGACCAATAAACATCGTCACACAAATAATCAGCTTGCCTGCGTCAGACAATCCTGGCGTCACTCCTACAGACAGCCCTACCGTTCCGATGGCAGAAGCCGCCTCAAATGCAAGAGAGAGAAACGGGGCATCCTCGGTCATTAAGAGCAGTATAACCACAATCGAGAATATAAATAGCGCCATTACAATAATGGTCAACGCCCGCATCATGATATCCTGAGGAACTCTATGACGGAAAAACACAATCTCCTTCTGTCCTCGCATGACGGCGATTAACGCACCTACCATAAGCAGAAACGTAGTTGTTTTAATTCCTCCTCCAGTAGAGCCTGGAGAAGCACCGATAATCATCAGCAGCATAATAAAAAATTGACTGGCCTGCCTTAACCCGCTGATGTCGACCGTGCTTGTTCCCGATGATCTCGTGGAGACGGATTGGAAGACAGCAGCATATACTTTGCCTTCCCAGTTCAGTCCGCCCAAGGTTCGTGCATTGGTAAACTCAAAAATAAATATCACCAGCGCACCAATGACAATGAGTGCTCCCGACACGCTTAGCACCATTTTAGAGTGTAAAGTCAGTCTCCGGGTACGACGAAAATCGAACAAGTCGCTTAGTACAAGGAAACCCAATCCTCCCGAAATCACAAGCACAGATGCAATCATATTGAAAACAAAATCTCCAGCGTATTGTTGAAAGCTGGTCCCAAACAGATCGAATCCCCCGTTATTAAAGAGGGATACGGAATGAAAAATCCCATAATATATCGCCTGTCCGACCGGCATCTCTCGCATCCACCGCAAAGCTAAGACGACAGCCGCAATTGCTTCAATGGTAAAAGAAAAGATCAGCACCTTGCGAATAATGCGCACGATCCCTTCCATGCTATCAGCGTTAATCGCTTCCTTAAGCAGCAGCCGATCCTTCAACGATAGCCGTCGTCCCATCAACAGCGCAAACAAGGTCGCTAAGGTCATAAACCCTAGCCCACCTAGCTGCATCAGCACCAAAATGACGGTTTCTCCAAATACCGTATAGGTCGAATCGACGTCAACGACGACCAATCCTGTGACACAAGCAGCAGAGACGGACGTAAAAAGCGAATCAATCCAATGCGGAGCATGTCCACCATGATTGGCAATAGGAAGCATCAGCAGCAAAGTACCCAATGCAATAATCAATACATATCCGATGACCAATATAAAAGGAGGCGATGCGAACCGACTAAGCTTGACGCTGCGTTTCATCAGAACTATTCCTCTCCATCCGTTCTTATGAAAAAGAGGAACTAGACACGGGAACCCCGGCTGATCCTCTATATTCATAATGTGATGTTATTCTACTGTACGGTTACGCATATGCGGGAAAAGCAGCACATCGCGAATGGAAGGCGCATCTGTCAGCAACATAACCAAACGATCGATGCCGATGCCCAGCCCGCCTGTTGGCGGCATACCGTATTCCAAGGCGCGGATAAAGTCATCATCCATTTGATGAGCTTCATCATTGCCATGCTCACGTTCCAGCAATTGCGATTCAAAACGTTGGCGCTGGTCAATTGGATCATTCAGCTCAGTGAACGCATTCGCATGCTCACGAGCGACCATGAACAGCTCGAAGCGATCCGTAAAACGCGGGTCCTGTTCATTTTTCTTCGCCAATGGCGAGATTTCAACCGGATGTCCAGTAATAAAGGTCGGCTGAATGAGCGTTTCCTCTACAAAATGCTCAAAGAATGCATTCAGGATATGTCCAAATGTCATGTGCGGTTCAACCGGAACCTTATGCTCTTTCGCAAGGCGATGAGCTTCTTCATTACTCATTTGCACACTAAAGTCTACGCCTGTTACTTCTTTAACAGCATCCACCATGGAAACTCTGCGCCATTGCGGCGTCAGATCGACTTCCTGACCTTGATACTGAATGTGCTGTGTGCCCAGTACTTCCTGCGCAATATGTGCAATCATGTTTTCCGTCAATTGCATGATATCTTTATAATCAGCATACGCCTCATACAGCTCAATCAACGTAAACTCAGGGTTATGACGAGTCGATACACCTTCGTTACGGTATACACGCCCGATCTCATATACTTTCTCCATTCCGCCAACAATTAGTCGTTTCAAATGAAGTTCAATAGCAATACGCATATAAAGCTGTGTGTCCAATGCATTATGGTGCGTAATAAATGGCTTCGCCGCCGCCCCGCCAGCAATGGCATGCAACGTTGGAGTTTCAACTTCCAAATAACCGAGCGAATCCAGATAACGACGCATGGATTGAATAATACGGGACCGCATAATGAACGTTTTTTGTACTTCTGGGTTCATAATCAGATCTACGTAACGCTGACGATAACGCAATTCAACATCCTTCAAACCATGATATTTCTCCGGCAATGGATACAAGGATTTGGACAAGACTTCAATATCCAATACTTTGATCGTCGTTTCGCCTGTCTTGGTTTTAAAGAGCACGCCCTTAACACCAACAATATCGCCGAGATCCAAAATACCAAATGCTTTATAATTCGCTTCAGGTACAGTGTCTTGACGAACATAGATTTGAATACGTCCGCTAAGATCCTGTATATGAGCAAAGCTGGCTTTCCCCATCACTCGTTTAGCCATAATGCGGCCTGCTATGCTAACTTCAATATTTTTTTCTTCCAATTCTTCCTTGGTCAAGCTGTCATACTTGCTCAGTAGTACGCCCGCTTCATCCGTGCGTATGTATTTGCGTCCAAAAGGATCAATGCCCAATGAGCGAAGCTCGTCCAATTTGGCACGACGAATTTGCAATAATTCACTTAATTCCTCGCGATTTTCCTGTAATTCCTGGTTAGTAGTTTCATCCGACATGGTGCTAAATCAGCTCCTTCAATATGAATAGACGGGCCGGGGTCCGTCTCGGGTGTAGAGAAAAAAAGCTTCCACAAGGAAGCTTTTACATTAAATTCCAAAGTCCGTGTTTTTATTTCTTGATATCCACGATTTTATATTGAATAACACCTGCTGGAACGGTTACATCTACAACAGTTCCTTTTTTCTTACCGAGAATAGCCTTGCCAACCGGGCTTTCATTGGAGATCTTGTTCTGGAGCGGGTCGGATTCGGCAGAACCTACGATAGCATACTCTGTAATATCCCCGAATTCCAAGTCTTCAACGGTTACAGTTGCCCCTACTCCCACAACATCGGTGTCAATTTCATCGCTATTGATAATACGGGCATTACGTAGCATCTTCTCTAAAGTAATTACACGGCCTTCAATAAAGGCCTGCTCATTCTTCGCATCCTCGTATTCGGAGTTTTCACTAATATCTCCGTATCCGATGGCTACCTTAATCCGTTCAGCCACTTCGCGGCGTTTGACAGACTTTAAGTTCTCAAGCTCATCTTCGAGCTTTCTAAGGCCTTCCTGTGTCAGAATGACTTCTTTATCGCTCATCTCAACCGATTCTCCTGTCATGGGAAAAGTTTAAAAGTGCATCGGAATGCACGCTTTCAAAACATAATATGCCACTCTGAGGGAATGAGAACATTTCCTGCTGTTGTCTTGAGAGCTGCATACAATTTGTAATATACATCAAGATTTTATACTGAACGATTATAGGGCAAGCAATTGGAAAAGTCAATCGCATGCACAAGCCGGAACTGCTTCCTTATTGCGCAACAGTAACAGGAGAAGCAGCGCTTGTAGAAGCCCCCTCGTTTTCCACCATGTGCAATTGAGATACAAATTGATTCAAAATACGTACCATATCGTCGCGCTTTGTTTCTTCCATAATTACATCCTTAATACGTGCAGAACCTTTAATCCCCTTGAGGTACCAAGCCAGATGCTTGCGCATTTCACGAACAGCTACTGCTTCGCCTTTCAGCGCCACCAGACGGTCCATATGCAGAATGGCAATACGGATTTTTTCTTCCGGTGATGGATCGGGCAACAGCTTACCCGTCTGCAAATACTCAATCGTACGGTACAGCATCCATGGATTCCCCAGAGCGCCGCGTCCAATCATAACGCCATCACAATTGGTCAAATCCAACATTCGGCGGGCATCTTCCGGAGTTAACACATCACCATTTCCAATGACAGGAATGGATACTGCTTCTTTAACTTCTTTTATAATATCCCAATTCGCATGCCCCGTATACAATTGCTCACGTGTACGGCCATGTACGCTGACGGCCTGACCTCCGGCACGTTCAACAGCACGAGCGTTCTCTACAGCGTAAATATGCTCGCTATCCCAACCGATACGCATTTTCACGGTAACCGGCTTGCTCACCGATTCCACTACTGCGGATACCATCTCATAAATCTTGTTTGGATCGAGCAGCCAACGAGCACCTGCATCACATTTGGTCACTTTGGGAACCGGGCAGCCCATATTGATGTCAATAATATCTGCATTCGTCTCCTGGTCTACGACTTTCGCTGCTTCCACCAAAGATTTGCGGTCGCCCCCGAAAATTTGCAAGCTAAGCGGCTTCTCGCGCTCATCTACAAACAGCATCTCGCGTGTACGCTTGTTGCCGTGAATGATGGCCTTATCACTAACCATTTCTGCACATACCAAGCCTGTACCGAATTCCTTGGCGATCAAGCGAAAAGCAGGGTTGCACACGCCTGCCATTGGTGCCAGGACGACTTGGTTTTTCATTTCAATGTCGCCGATTTTCAGCATATCCGTTCCCTCCTTTACTCCTTCTTTATATATCGTATACTTATCTTCATTCCGTCAATTCCCGGACTTCAATCTCTAGCGTTTGGGCAATGATGTTTAGCATGTCTGGGTCTACTGCACGGTTACCTCGCTCTACAGCACCTAATACAGTCAAAGATATGCCCGTTCGGTCTGCCAACTCCTGCTGGGTGAACCCTTTTAGCTTCCGAAAGGCGCGGAGTCGTTGCGCCAGCTGCAAGTTTTCCAAAGCTGTATGCCGTCCTTTCCATCCACAGAATTCAATGCAGTATGCACGATACTGTACAGACCGGACGAATCTTGGTTCGGAACAATGTCAGCCAAGGGAACCAGCACAAAAGCACGCTCCAACATACGAGGGTGAGGAAGCTCCAAATCCGTCGTAGCCAGTTGTTCCGCTTCCATCCACAACAAGTCCAGATCAATGGTTCGTGGACCGTTAGGAATATGTCTTACCCTTCCCAGACGACTCTCCACGTCCAGCATATAAAACAAAAGCTCCTCTGGAGCAAGTGTTGTCGATACGGCTACCGTCATATTCAAAAAAGAAGGCTGATCCAGATATCCAACAGGCTCTGTTTCATACAGACTGGAGCAGCGCAGCACTCGTATCGCCGGATGTTCGTCCAGTGCGGTAATGGCTTCATACAGGGTATGCTCACGCTCCCCCAAATTAGCCCCTAAAGCAATATAAGCCTCTGATGCCTCAGAGGTCGAATGTGCATTCATGTATCGTTCCTACTTTCTTGCGCGATAAAGCTCAACCGTCACACCCTGAAAATGAATATCAAACGGCGGATGCGGCTTCGTCACTTTGACAGTCAGTGCATTGACACTAGTATAAGTGTCCAGTAGGGAAGATGCAATACGTTCGCCTAAAGCTTCAATCAATTGGTAAGATTCCTTTTCTACGATATCTTTCACGGTATAATGCACCTCAGCATAATTAACCGTTTTGTCCAAAGCGTCCTGCTCCCCTGCTTCACGCAGATCAAGCTCCAGTTCCAAGTCAATATAGTAACGCTGTCCCAGCTTACGTTCCTCGGGAAAAACGCCGTGATATCCGTAATACTCCATGCGATGCAATTTCATTTTATCCATCTTAGGTAAGTCCCCCTGTTTTTTTGATTTTATCTATATAAGTTCCACATAAAGGATTCGTGAAGCGGGCTTTACCCACCATAACTCAGTGGATTTTTAGACCCGTACACCATCGCATCACACATACGTACAGTGCGCTTGATTTGTGCCACATCGTGTACACGCACAATCTGGCACCCTTGGGCAATCCCAAAGGCCACGGTAGCCGCAGTTCCCTCCACTACATCATCCACTGGCAAATCCAGTGCTGTACGGATAAATTTTTTACGCGACGTAGCCAACAACAGCGGAAATCCCAGCTGACTTAATGTATCAAGAGAAGTCATGGCATGAATATTTTCATCATAGTCTTTGGCAAAACCGATGCCTGGGTCTAAAATGATCTGCTCCTTACGGACCCCTGCTTTCAGTGCTAATTGGATACTTTCTTGTAAATCGGACAGCATATCAGAAACCAAATCGGTATAGTTACGGTCGTGACGATTATGCATCAAAATGACCGGACAATCGAATTCAGCTGCTACTCGTGCCATATCGGGGTCTGCCTTAAACCCCCACACATCATTAATGATGTGTGCGCCTGCTTCAAGCGCCTGTCTGGCTACTTCGGCTTTGTAAGTATCCACAGACAACGGGATATGCGGTGCAATACGATGGATTGCCTGGACGACCGGAATGACCCGAGCCAGCTCCTCTTCCACACCTACTGGTTCATGACCCGGACGGGTAGATTCCCCACCAATATCAATGATATTCGCTCCATCCTCCACTAGCTTCAATGCATGTAAAACAGCAATCTCTGGATTATAATTTAATCCTCCATCCGAAAATGAATCCGGGGTCACATTAAGTATGCCCATAATCTGGGTGGAATGCCCGAGTGTAAGCTTGGCATCCCCCATTTGATAGCTGCGTTCATAAAGAGTTGGTATATTCACTTCATCCCTGCTTTCTGCCTATAATCATGCAACAGCAAAGCTGTTATGGACTCGGTCTGCGCCAAGGGCACCGATAAATGACTTGCTACGCCTCCCGGTTCCAACAATAAATCCACGGGTCGTATTTCTTGTATAGAGTTGGTCATAAAAATTTCATCAGCCTGTTTCAGCTCATCCCAGTGGTATAACCCTTGCTCACATGGAATGCCCCGCAGGTCCGCCAACTCCAAAATGAACTCACGTGTAATGCCTGGCAGAATTCCTGTAGACAAGTCAGGGGTATACAGCGTATTATTCCGCACAAAAAACAGATTGCTAACTATTCCCTCTGCCAGAAAACCGTTGGCTGTAAGCATTATTCCTTCAGCCTTATAATGGACAGCCTCGGCATACTGCTGAAGTTCCCGCTTCGCAAGAATATTATTCATATAATGGAGCGATTTTAATCGAACCTCCCCCTCCGGAGTATTTCTGGGGGTTCGTAGCAACTGAAGCGCAGAGGATTGCCAGGTTTGTGTATTTGTAGAGGGCAGCGGCTTGGCGAACAAAATATGGTTGGGCCGCGTGTAGTCACCAGATGGCAAGCCCAGTGCCTCTTCACCGGCTGATACGGTGTAGCGGATATAGGCTTCATCCAGCCCATTTGCCACCATCAGATGCTGGATGTGTTTCGTAAGCTGCTCCTTATCCGGTTGAAAAGGAATGCCGAGCATTCGGCAGCCTTCCTCCAGTCGACGTAGATGCCGATCCAGCAGGAAGGGAACCCCGTTATAGGTGCGGAATGTCTCAAACAAGCCCATTCCGTATAAAAAGCCGTGATCACTTACGTGAATCACGGCTTTTGCGGCTTCCGTGAGGACGCCATTGACTCCGATATATCTCATAAATCAGACGCCTACCTTGCGTTTTAGGAAATTGCGCAACAGTTGATGCCCGTAGTCCGTAATAATGGATTCGGGATGGAACTGGACTCCTTCTACGGCAAATTCTTTATGCCGCAAACCCATAATTTCACCCTCTGCGGTTTCAGCGGTAATCTCTAGACATTCAGGCAGGCTCTCGCGCTCTACAAGCAATGAATGATACCGGGTGGCTGTAAATGGAGAAGGCAGGCCTTCAAATACTGAGGTATTGTGATGGAGAATCGGTGACGTTTTGCCGTGCATGAGACGATCAGCCCGGATAACCTTACCGCCAAAAGCCTGTCCGATGGCCTGGTGACCGAGACACACGCCAAAAATCGGAATCCGGCCTTTAAAATGGCTGATTACATCCAGCGATATTCCCGCTTCATTCGGCGTGCATGGACCCGGCGAGATCAAAATGTGATCTGGTGCCAGCTCTTCTATGCCTTTCACATCAATCTCATCATTCCGTTTTACGGTTACTTCTTCGCCAAGTTCACCCAGATATTGAACAAGATTGTACGTAAATGAATCATAATTATCAATCACCAAAATCATTAAACTCACCCTCCTGTGATACCGCTCCTGCTCAAAGCGGCTTCTTCTTCCCCACATTGTACCGCCTTCATGACAGCTCTGGCCTTGTTCCGACACTCCCGATATTCTCTGTACGGGTCTGAATCAATGACGATACCCGCACCTGTCTGTAAATAGGCAGTATTGCCCTGAACAGCTAATGTCCTTATTATAATATTTAATTCCATATTACCATTATAGTCAATCCATCCAAGGGACCCCGTATAAGGACCCCGACGGACGGGCTCTAATTCTTCAATAATTTCCATCGTACGCACCTTAGGAGCTCCGGTAATGGTTCCACCCGGGAAGGTAGCAGCAATTACGTCTATAGCTGTACGACCCGTGGCTAACTTCCCCTCAACCTGAGAAACCAGATGCATAACGTGCGAATAATATTCGACAGTCAGCAATTCAGGAACATGCACCGATCCGTATTCAGCAATCCGTCCGATATCGTTACGCTCCAGATCGACGAGCATAATATGCTCGGCTCGTTCTTTTTCACTTGATAGAAGCTCTGCGGCCATAGCGGCATCTTCATCCGGTGTTAGTCCCCTTCTTCTCGTACCTGCAATAGGTCGGGCACTCACACGTCCATCCTCCAGCTTCACCAGCAATTCCGGTGAGCCACTGACGATCCGCAAATCTGGCATGCGCAGCATCCCCATATAAGGGGAAGGATTCAGCAGACGAAGCCATTCATATATATTCTCGGGGAGGGCTGCAAGCGTACGTTGCTGACGAATCGACAAGTTCACCTGAAATACATCTCCTTGAGCAATGTATTCCTGCACACGTTTCACAGCATGTTCAAAATCTTGTTGACTGAATGCCGTTTTCCAGCCTTCAGATTCCTGATGAACAGCCTCTAATCCTTTTTCGGACAGCCGAGCACAACGAAGAGGGTAAGCTGGATCAGTCTCTCCCGCATGTATAATGTTCTTCCACTGAGTCACCATGCGTTCTGTACGTTGGACCGCTTCCGTATAATGCTTGCCAAGTATCGATGCGGTCTCATTCAACATAACCTCATTTGCCAAATCAGTCTGACTACTGAATTCACCGAAGCGGACAGGGTTAGGCATATGAACAGCACAGTATAGGCATGATGTTTCATGATCATAAATCCATAGCTCATTCACCCGCATCCACACATAATCAGGTATATCGGTATCGTCTGCAGCTTGAGTTGGCAAACGCTCTAACGAGCGAGCTACATCGTAGCCCAGGTAGCCTGCAAATCCCCCAGAGAAAAAAGGCATGCCAGGTACACGTGGCGCACGGTAAGGGGCGATCCAATCGTTCATGACTGTCAAAGGTTGTCCATGTATAGCACCATGCTCCCCGCTTTGCAAATCAGTCCAAACTGCTTGTTCTCCCTTGCCTTCCAATATAGCAACCGGATTCAAGGCTAGATACGTATATCTTCCACCTTTAGCGCTCTCCAGCAAGAAGGCATATGGCGACGAATCCTCCCAAGCCCTCCGCCACGATGGAGGCAATCCGCCTCCGGGCAATGGGTACTCAGCAATATAGGGAAGTATACTCCAGCCCTCCTTCTGCCAGGTTTGCCACTGCGCCTCCGTCACTCTAGCTGTCCATTTCATCTGTGTGCGCTACCCCTTCCATTACTTTGCCAAAAGTCTGCATTCTTCTCCTTACAAAGAAACCCTCATCCCCCGGTTACAGGGAAATGAGGGTTTCCTTACGTATAGTATACACAATTACGACATAATTACAGCTCGAAATTGTATAGTGGTGTACTCAGGTAACGTTCGCCATTACTTGGAATAATGACAACAATCCGCTTACCCTTGCCCAATTGCTTAGCAAGCTTCAAGGCCGCGTGAACAGCCGCGCCAGAAGAAATACCGGACAAAATGCCCTCTTCCTTGGCCACTCTACGCGCTACCTCGAAAGCTTCATCGTTTTCTACATGAAAAATTTCGTCATAGATATCGCGATTTAGAATTTCAGGAATAAAGTTGGCACCCAGCCCTTGAATTTTGTGAGGCCCTGGCTTGCCGCCTGCTAGCAATGGGGAAGAAGCGGGCTCTACAGCCACGATTTTAATATCAGGGAATTCTTTTTTAAGCACTTCTCCAGCACCGGAAATAGTTCCACCAGTCCCTATACCTGCTATAAAAGCGTCCAGAGTGCCGCCAATGGAACGAATCGCTTCTACGATCTCAGGACCCGTCGTTTCACGGTGAATTTTGATATTAGCTTTGTTCTTGAACTGCTCGGCAGCGAAATAATCCGGGTTTTCGCTCAATAGCTCTTCCATTTTCTTAACAGATCCGTTCATACCCTCTGAGCCAGGTGTTAACACAAGCTCGGCTCCATAAGCACGCAGCAAATTACGACGCTCTATACTCATCGTTTCTGGCATAACAATTACTGCTTTATACCCCTTCGCAGCAGCAACCATAGCCAAGCCGATTCCTGTGTTACCGCTAGTTGCTTCAATAATAGTACCGCCCGGCTTAAGCAGACCTTCACGCTCAGCTTCTTCCACCATACTAATCGCAATACGGTCTTTTACACTGGAGCCCGGGTTCTGATATTCCAGTTTCAAATAAATTTCGGCGCTATCTTCCGGTACGATCCGGTTGAGGCGAACGAGGGGAGTCTCCCCGATAAGGTCGGTGATGTTATTAACAACTTTAGCCATGATAATTCCTCCCTGACTGTAGATGATATATTGAAAATTGCGAAAACATATTGTAGATGATTCTAGGTAAATCATTCTTCGTGTTATGCCGTTCATTTAATTTCCGATAAAAATAGTTGGTTTTATACGCTAATCATAACAATCTTCAATTCCATTGTCAATACGAGTAAATAAGCTACAATGCTGTTCGCCCGCGTTATCCGCACCGTGCTTCCTTCAAATCTAGATTCTTTTACGACGCTATAGAGAAGCGGAAGGTACCTCTTTCCCAGATAAAATACGAGCTCCATATTTATCACGCAGACTCTTCTCGACCTCATCCAAAGGAGCGGCTTGTGCCAGCGCAAGCGACCGGCGAATTTGCTGACGAATCTGCCGCTTATCCGAAGAACTCTTTAGCCTGACATCCTGTACATAAATGACCGCATAGCCATCGTTAATGGAGATGGGACCTGCAACGTCCCCGGAGCTTAGTTCTCTTGCCGCCTTCATGATCGCCTCCGGTTGATATGGGTCATATTCATCCACCCATCCCAGCTGTCCGCTATGATCCTCGCCGAGAAGATTACCTGAGCCTGAATGTTCCCGAAGCAGCGTGTCGAAGCTTTCTCCTTGCTTAACCCGATCCAGCAACACCTCTGCTTCCTCTGCTTTGGCCACATAAAGAGCTGCCAGTTTGATCTGCTTACCAACGGCAAATTCCTCAGGGTGCTGTTCCCAATACTCGTCAATCTCCGTTTCCTCAACCTGAATACCTTGCGTGGCTATTTTCTCCAAGCCAATTCGGTACTCCGCTTCATTCCGCAAGTCAACCGGATCTAGGCCAAATTGTCGCTGCATTTCCTCAAAGTAGGCGTGTTCTGAGTCGTACCCTTTGCTATCCTGCTCCAGCACCTGCTGTAAATCCTCTTGGGTGATCTTGATACCGAGACGCTTGGTTTCAGCCTGCACGGCTTTACGATTCAACATTTGCAACAGCGTATTCGTTCCATATCGCTTTTTCAGTTCCGCTACCCACTGTTCCTCCGATATGCCTTCCTGACCCATCTCCGCCACAGTATGATCGCCGTCATCCTTGCTTACATCACCCGGCTTTAACAGCCCCCGAAGCATGATAAGACCACCCAAGGCGGCGACGCTAACGGTCAGAATAATGACAGCTGTCCATAATCCCTTTTCCCGTGTAGTCATCGCTTACACCGCCTATCCGGTTAGGCCTTGGCTTGATCTAACAGATTTTGCAATTCATCCTTATTAAACTGATAAGCCTCGTTACAAAAGTGACACACGACCTCAGCCTGTCCTTCTTCCTCAATCAATTGCTTCAATTCACTTTCTCCCAGACTGATCAATGTTTTCTCTACGCGCTCGCGTGAGCACTCACATTGAAAATGGATATCCATTTCATCAAGGATTCGAACGTCCGGCAGCATCCAACGCAGCATTTCGTCAAGCTCTAGCCCTTGATCCAACAGAGCGGTAACGGGTGGAATGGAGCCGACTGCATTTTCGATAGCAGTAATCTCATCATCATTCAAACCTGGAAGCAATTGAATAATAAACCCGCCGGCCACTATAACGGAGTTATCCGTATCTACCAGCACACCCAAACCCACCGCTGACGGAGTCTGTTCGGATTTGGCAAAATAATAGGTAAAGTCTTCACCAAGTTCACCTGAAATAATCGGGATACTACCGCGATACGGCTCTTTTAATCCCAAATCCTTGATGATATGAATAAATCCCTCTGTACCTACTGCACCCGCTACATCCAGTTTGCCCATACTATTGCTTGGCAAATGCACATGGGGCTCAGTAACATACCCTCGCACTTCCCCTACAGCATTGGCATCCACGACGATTTGACCAATCGGCCCATCACCTTTGACTTGAATGGTCAGTCTTTCTTTGCCTTTGAGCATGGAACCCATAATTGCACCTGCTGTGAGAGTTCGTCCCAAAGCAGCAGTTGCTGTAGGATAAGTATCATGTCTTCTCCGCAATTCTTCTACCAATTGAGTTGTCCGAACCGCAAAGGCTCTAACCCTTCCATCCATGGCTGTACCGCGAATAAGTCGATCCTGCTTATTTTCCATATTGATATCCTCCCCTATTATCCAAGGCAGCCATGCTGCTTATTTTCGTTAGTATTTCCTCATCCTTGAAACATCATTTCCCACTATATAAACAACCTGCCTTAACAGATCACCGAATTGTTCAAAAACGTAACATATTTCAGTATAGACGAAAAACGCCGCTAATCCAAACCGATAAGATCATCGGCTTGACTCAGCGGCAGCTTATATCCACTTTTTATTCGGCGTTACGTTGGTAAATGATGCGTAATCCTTCGAGCGTCAACATCGGCAACACTTTCTGAATGCTCTCTGTCTCTGATGCGATTAGCTCTGCAAGACCTCCGGTAGCAATAACTGTAGGTTCTGCCTGCATTTCTTCCTTAATGCGCCTCACAATGCCATCCACTTGTCCAGCGTAACCGAAAATAATCCCGGCTTGCATGGCATGGACCGTATTCCGACCAATAACCTTTTTGGGTTTCTCCAACTCGATACGAGGGAGCTTGGAAGCCCGTTGATACAGTGCCTCTGTCGAAATGCCGATACCCGGCACAATGACTCCACCCAGATAGTTTCCCTTATCGTCAATACAATCAAACGTCGTCGCCGTTCCAAAATCCACCACAACGAGAGGCCCGCCGAACCGTTCTACAGCCGCAACAGCGTTCACGATCCGATCCGCACCTACTTCACGCGGATTCTCGTAACGCAGGTTAAGACCGGTCTTGATTCCCGGTCCGACGATTAACGGCGTTTTGCCTATATATTTATCGCACATTTCCTCTAATACACGAACCAACGGCGGAACGACAGAGGAAATAATAACTCCCTGAATGTCATCCTTAAATACGCCGCCCATACTAAAAAGATTATGTATGAGTACGCCGTATTCATCCGCGGTTGCCTGTCTGGAGGTGCTGATCCGGTAGTGGTGCAACAGCTCGCGCCCTTCATACATCCCCAGAACAATATTGGTATTACCTACATCCACTACAAGAATCAATCGGTGTCACCTATCTTTCTTAGCGTTAAGGTCAAGGCTGATATCCAGGTTATGAAAAGAGTATGTCAGCCTGCCTACAGAAATCACATCTACGCCGCTCTCAGCCATCTCACGCACTGTATCCAACGATACATTGCCTGAGGCTTCTGTTTTGACGTGTGGGGCCTGTTCACGAATGAAGCGAACGGCTTCCTTCATATCTGGGACGGACATGTTATCCAGCATAATAATATCCGCCCCAGCCTCCAGAGCTTCCCGGACTTGCGTCATGTTTTCCGTCTCTACTTCGATCGTCATTGTATGCGGTATATGCGCGCGCGCTCGGCTGACC
The DNA here is from genome assembly GCF_053006485.1 of Paenibacillus sp. JJ1683. Taxonomy (NCBI): domain Bacteria; kingdom Bacillati; phylum Bacillota; class Bacilli; order Caryophanales; family Paenibacillaceae; genus Paenibacillus; species Paenibacillus sp. JJ1683. Next base: position 64,849 of record NZ_CM129820.1, on the reverse strand, counting down.
GCCTGTGCAATCCCACCCGCGCCCTTAATATGATTATCCTTAATCATAACCGCATCGTACAGACCAAAGCGATGATTCGAGCCGCCACCTACACGCACAGCATACTTCTCTAACAGTCGATGTCCTGGCGTTGTTTTACGTGTGTCCACCAAGCGCGTGGAAAGTCCATGCAATTGATCTATAAAAGTCCGCGTCCGCGTTGCAATACCAGACATCCGCTGAAGTAAATTTAATGCCAATCGCTCCCCGGTCAAAATCGCATGAGTACTCCCATTCACTTCTGCCAAAACGCTCCCCTTTTCAATCCATTGGCCATCGGTCACCAGCGGAGTGAACGACAAGGAAGGGTCCACTACTCGAAATACAAGTTCAGCCACAGGTAAACCCGCAATCACGCCGCTCTCTTTGGCATGAATGACAGCCTTGGATTGGTGACCCGGCTCAATCGTCCAACGTGTGGTCACATCGCCAGAACCTGTATCTTCTCGCAGCCAGCTGCGAATTTGTGCCGTCAGTTCTTCCTGATATCCGCTAAACTCTCCATAAAGCTCGCTGTTAGATGTCATGAACGCTCTCCTCCGTTATGCCTTGCTCACGTCGCTGCTGGACATGCTTTCGCCACATGCGATCATCTGTCTCAGGGAAGTCCTCACGATAGTGTGCCCCCCGGCTCTCCTCACGCAGTAGCGCACCATCTGCTACTAATAAAGCACAGGTGAGCAAATTGGCGAATTCGATCTCTTCCCGGCTGGTGATCACAGCCTGAAAAACAGGCACTAGCCCGTGCAGCTCTTCTAAAGCTGCTTGCAGCCCTTCACTATGCCGACGAACTCCAGCATAATGAACCATCGTTTCTTGCAGCTTATGTCGCTGTCCCACGACGGATGAAGCCTGGAACTCTGCACGGTTATCACTGTAAGATATCAAAGTATGGCCGACCAGCGGTGGCAATGAATGCAGCCGCTCGATAATCCTACTGGCGAACACAATAGCTTCAGATAGCGAATTGCTCGCCAGGCGATTAGCGCCGTGAACACCTGTGGAAGAAGTCTCTCCACAAGCGAACAAACGCCTAACGGAGCTTTCCCCGTATAGATTAGTCTGGATACCACCCATCATATAATGGGCAGCAGGAGCAATGGGAATCCAGCCTGTCGTCATATCCAACCCATATGACAGACATGTCCGATAAATCGTTGGAAAACGTTGCTTTACCCGCTCAGGCGGCTCGTGTGTAATATCCAGGTATACAAACGTAGACTGAGTGCGTTCCATCTCATGGATGATCGCACGAGCTACGATATCTCTGGGTGCAAGCTCCTGCCGGGAATCGTACTTGTCCATGAAGCGTTCTCCATGAATGTTGCGTAACACGGCCCCTTCTCCCCGTACGGCTTCGGAAATTAGAAACCTTGGAGCGCCCGGATGGCACAACGCCGTAGGATGAAACTGTACGAATTCCATATCCCGTACAACTGCCCCCGCACGATAAGCCATAGCAATACCGTCCCCAGTTGCGATATCCGGGTTAGTCGTGTAACGGTATAATTGCCCGCTACCTCCTGAGCACAAAATGGTTGAATTGGCAGTGATGTACGACCTTTCTCCATCTGGCATTTGAACGAGGGCCCCAATACACTCACCATGCTCAGTCAGCAGGTCAATGACCATGCACTCTTCCCACACCTGAATACCGGGATGGGCGACAACCTGATGTGACAAGGCACGCACGATTTCATAACCAGTGGCATCTCCATTTGCATGCAAAATGCGACGATGACTATGCGCCCCCTCTCGGGTTAGCGCTAGTTCACCATTCACACGGTCAAAGGCTGTCCCCAATCGTATTAACTCTTTAATACCGTCTGGTCCTTCATGAACAAGCGTTCTGACCGCCTCGGGTTCACACAGACCTGCACCAGCAATCAGAGTATCTTGCATGTGGTAAGCCGGTGTATCCTCGTCCGATGTGACAGCAGCAATGCCGCCTTGAGCATAACGTGTGTTGCTTTCCATTAAAGTTTTCTTGGTAATCAGCAACACTTTCCGATTCTCCGCAGCCTTAATCGCTGTATATAAGCCCGCAATGCCGGAGCCGATGATTAAGACGTCGGCTTCGTATTGGGTCAATTCCGCTACATCAAAATCAACTAGATATCTTGGAATCATGCCTTTCACCTGATTTCACAGAAGAATAGCGCACACCATAGATCGTACAGTATGCGCTCACGGATATGTTCAAAATGATAGTAAGTCGATTGCAGCGGCTGTTGGCCTTTTAAGCTAGGAAGGCGACAGCCGTTTATTTAACAATAAATGTACACAACGTTCCTGTGTCTGTCAAATCACGTTAGCAATAATCTTCCACATTTAAAAAAGCTTCGGGAAACCAATAGGATCTGGTTCCCCGAAGCTTACATATATGCTTATTCAACTATCCACCAGATAATCAGGTTGTTGTCGGTGGAGTACCGCCGGAATTGCCTGAATTGTTATCATCCTCTGGTTTTTGCAGATTAGGGATATCGTTCGGTTGATCTGTTGTATTCTTAGGCTCGTCATCCTTACCTTGAATACGTACACGAACATCACCGATGTTGTCGATCACAGGCTCACCGTTTTCCGGTGTTCCTTCTCCCTCATTCGTATTGCCGTTCAAAGAACCTGTCTCGATCAAACGTTTGATTTGTTCAAGCTCCAGAGTTTCTTCTTCCAACAAGGTTTGAGCGATCAAATGAACCTCTTTCGAATACTTCGTCAAGAGTTCTCTAGCACGCTCATAGGAGTCAGTGATGAAGCGATTCATCTCCTGGTCAATCTCATAAGCGATCTGATCACTGTAGTTTTGCTCATGACCGATATCACGTCCAAGGAATACTTGACCTTGGGAAGTTCCGAACTGCATCGGGCCGAGCTTCTCACTCATACCGTATTCCACGATCATGCTACGCGCAATGCCTGTCGCTTGTTGGAAGTCACTATAAGCCCCTGTTCCGATCTCACCAATAAACAGCTCCTCGGAAACACGTCCACCCAACAATCCAGTGATTTTGTCCAGCAATTCCTGCTTGGTTGTCAGCATGCGGTCTTCCTTCGGAAGCATGATGACATATCCGCCTGCACGTCCACGTGGAATAATGGTTACCTTGTGAACCATATCGGCATTCTCCAAGAAGTAACCGATAATCGTATGCCCTGCTTCATGATAAGCAACAATTCGTTTCTCGCGGTCACTGATTACGCGGCTGCGTTTTTCAGTACCTACGATCACGCGGTCGATAGCTTCATCTACTTCTCGCATCGAAATATCTCTACGGTTGCGACGAGCGGCCAGCAAGGCAGCTTCGTTCAACAAGTTTTCCAGATCAGCGCCCGTAAAGCCTGTTGTACGTTTCGCAATCACGTCCAATTTAACATCCTTCGTTAATGGTTTGTTGCGTGCATGTACATGCAATACTGCTTCGCGACCTTTAACATCTGGACGGTCAACCGTAATTTGACGGTCAAAACGTCCTGGACGAAGCAAGGCTGGATCTAGAATGTCCGGACGGTTAGTAGCAGCAACGATGATGATGCCCTCGTTTGCGCCAAATCCGTCCATCTCTACGAGCAATTGGTTGAGCGTTTGCTCACGTTCATCATGTCCGCCACCCAATCCGGCGCCACGTTGACGTCCAACGGCATCAATTTCATCAATGAAAATAATACAAGGTGCGTTCTTCTTCGCATTCTCGAACAGGTCGCGAACACGGGAAGCACCGACCCCGACGAACATTTCTACAAAATCAGAACCTGAGATACTGAAAAACGGCACTCCGGCCTCGCCTGCAACAGCTCTCGCCAAGAGTGTTTTACCCGTACCTGGAGGGCCCACTAACAGAACACCTTTTGGAATACGAGCGCCCACGGCTGCGAACTTACGTGGGTCCTTCAAGAATTCTACGACTTCGACAAGCTCCTGCTTCTCTTCGTCAGCCCCTGCTACGTCTTCGAAGGTAACTTTCTTCTTCTCTTCGTTATACAGACGGGCTTTGCTCTTGCCGAAGTTCATTACTTTGCCGCCACCGCCCTGTGCCTGATTAAACAGGAAGAAGAACAACAGGAACATGATCACCAAAGGAATGATAGAAGTCAAAAATGTCAGCCAAATGCTTTCGCCTTCCATTTTCTTCTGTACGTATTCAAACCCGTTCGTTTCGCTGGCATTCACCAGTTCACTTAGTGCTTGATCCGTTGGCGGAACGTATACGGAAAAATTGGTTGATTTAGCATTAGCCGGCTGCTTCTTATATGCACCGGTTACAAGATAGGCGTAACCGTCAAATTGGACCGTTACTTTAGAGATGTTATTAGCTTTAACCTCTTGCCGTAATTGGTCATATCTAGGGAGATCGGAGGCTTCGTTACTGTTGCTAACAAACTGAACGATACCCACCACAACTAAAAAAAGAATCAAATAAAAACCAGAATTCCGGATGAACCGATTCATCCCCTACCTCCTCTCGAGACACTTAAGTTATTTTACCATAGCCTGTAAGCCCTTCTCAACAAAGGACCCTATTTAGTCCTAGGACTGGAGGCTGAGATTAGCTGGTGTAGATTTCCGGCTTCAAAATCCCTATGTATGGGAGGTTCCGGTAGTGCTCGGCATAGTCCAGACCATAGCCGACAACAAACGCATCCGGAAGTGTAAATCCAGTGTAATCAGCTTCAAGATTAACTGTCCGGCGTGCAGGCTTGTCGAACAAAGTTACGACACATACCGAATTGGCATTACGATTCTTAAGCAATTCAATCAAATGTGTCAGTGTCAGACCACTGTCGATAATATCTTCGACAATCAGAACATCGCGTCCTTCTACGGAAGCGTCCAAATCTTTGATGATTTTAACGACACCTGATGATTTGGTGGATACTCCATAACTAGATACAGCCATGAAATCAAGTTCCAACGGCACTGTAATGGATTTAACCAAATCGGCCATAAAGATAAACGCACCCTTCAGCACGCAAATCACCAATGGGTTTTTCCCTTCATATTTCACGCTAAGCTGTGCGCCTAATTCCTTGATTTTACTCTGAATTTCTTCTTCACTGATCAATACTTCCTGAATATCATTTTGCAACGGTGTAAACCTCCTAAGTTTATACTATGAAAGCCGTTCCTGCGCAATTACCGGTGCCCCGGACTCTCTCGTCTTTGCCATGACATATATATAACCGAAGACGTGTGCTTTTGCACCGCAGCATGTACAGAACGTCGTACGCCCGGAATCCAGAGAACAACTCCAGAATGGTCGCAGACGATGGGAATAACGGAACGCATTGAAGGAGGTATTTTTTCATCAATAAAAATATCTTTAACCTTTTTTCTTCCGTTTAATCCCATTACATACATGGTATCTCCAGGTAATCGCGAGCGTACAGTCAACGGCAGAGTCAATTCATCTGCGTCGAACCATGCTTCTTCCTCATTCGCCGGATGTTGTCCATCCAAATAGGAAGCTCTTTGCCACCGGAGTATACCACCCGCTTCAGGCAACTCAAGCTCACCGGAAATAGGCAATACGCTCAGTCCATAGCTCCATTCACCCATAACGACTTGCGTACGGTCAAACAAAACCGCCTGGTCATATTCGCGGACTCCAACCGCACCGCCGCCCAAGTCCAAGCTCCATGTAGAAGTTGTCTCCTGGAGAAGTCTTAGTCGAACGGTCTCAATTTTACGAAAATCAAAATTTCCACTGTCCGAAGGCAGATAATTTAATATTAGTTTAATCAACCTCCGTTGTAAAGCAACGGATAGCTCACGGTATGATGCGATGGAAAACATGTACCTGCCATTATTGAAATGCACCATTTTCTCGTATACCGACAGTGTAGCTGCCTCCATAAAATCATTCTCGTCAGCCATCGTTTCGGCCAGCCGGTTCAGGGACGGTGTCAGTTGCTCATTATATTGCCCCAAAAAAGGAAGCACATCCATGCGGATGGCATTACGACGGTATTTGGTCGATAAATTAGTGCTGTCTGTCACATAGGAAAGACCATAAAAGTTACAATACTCAATCAAGTCAGCCTTGTACATACGAAGCAGCGGGCGAATGAGTTGCACATTTTTTTCGGTGCGTGCCAAACGCATACCCGCCAAACCCGCCGGTCCGCTACCGCGCAGCAAGTGCAAGAGGACTGTTTCCGCTTGATCATCGCCATGGTGAGCCATAGCAATATGCTGTGCCTCCCACTTCGTAGCCGTATCATGTAAAAAGCTGTACCGTAGCTCACGGGCCGCTTCCTGTGGACCCTTGCCGCTTTCCTTTATATAAGCGGGTGCATCAACCCGGATCATTTCAAATGGAAGCTTGAGCTTTCGGGCAATATTGCGTACCTCCTCAGCCTCCGCATCCGATTCCTCTGGCCTGAAGCCATGATGAACATGAGCGCAGACAAGTTGTAATGGCATATGTATAACGGATATTTCATGTAAAATGTGCAAAAGGGCCACCGAATCCGGTCCGCCGGATACAGCAACCACAATGCGGTCTCCGGGGCTCCACAGGGAATGTTCTCGCGCCAAAGCGAGCACTTCCTGTACAACACCGGTCGGTTTTGTTGTTCCCATTCACGACCCTCTTTTCTCCCGACCGTAAAAATGATGATCCTATGTTATCTTATGTAAGTCATGCTGCTACCTTAACGCAATCCAGAGCGCTCCAGCAAGCAGCAAAAGCGATACCGTGAAAGCATATCCCAACCAGCGTGGATTTCCTCTTTTGACAGATGATTGCCTGACATGCGCGGAAGCCAGACGCGACCAAGCTCGGGCCGCTGCACGAGTATCGGAATATTCTCCACGTACTGCACCCAGCAGCCATTCGGCGTAGGGGCGTAATACACGACTGCGACGAATGATGACTGTCAATTCTGCCGTATTACGTAGCTGCGGCAGCCTACTCGCAGCCGCCTTTAACGATTCGCTCTCCAATATATGAACCGTTAAAAGAGCAAAGGCAAACAGATCATACTGGGGATCAGCATTTCGGCTACCAGCATTCCAAAATCCCCTATCGTACCATTCTGTAAATTGTTTAACACTCCGACCTGCAAGGGACACGCCACCATAATCAATCAACTCAGCCTCTCCATAGGCATTGACCAATATATTTTGAGGCTTCAGGTCGCCAAACACCCATCCTGCCTGATGGAGATCGGCCAGACGATTCAGTATGCCAGTCCCAGCCACACCATACCATTCAGACCCTTTAGCTGCCACAAATTTATGAAGCGGATCTCCCTTAACGTATCGCATAACATAAAAGGGGATCTCCCCATTGCGTAACACTACATCATCCACTTCAAACAAGAAGGAAGGATTCCCATTCCGCTGGAGGGCAGCCTGAGTCCCTTGAGACTGTAATGTGGTCAGCACATTAATCTCCGATTGCAGATCAAGCGTGTTCTTTCCCATTTTGAGAGCAAATTGCCGATCGGCCTGTGCTTCTTTTACCAAATATACAGTTCCGTTCGCTCCCCGGCCCAGCAAGCGCTGGATGACATAGCTACTCCGCTTCCACTTGCCCTTGATGACCGTTCCGGGTGCAAGAACGGGATCAGACGACGTAGTCACCGAGCATCCCTTCTCCTTTGCCATAGGATTCTTCCAGATCTTTCTGTTCCCCTAGTGTAACATATCGGTAATAATCAATCACTTGTAAAATGGCTGGTCCTGTCGGTGTCGCTCCTTTCATCCGCAAGCGTCCGAATATCGATTTGATCTGGTCTAGCTCAGAGGTCCACCCGATATCCATGACTGCGTCTTCTCCCATTCGTCCACCCGGAAAATGAAATACAGATATACGGCTGAGTCCGCTTCTGGACTGTAAACTGAGCAGCAAATCGCGGATACTATCCTCTACAGCAGGCAGCTTAGGCTTCATGCTTGCACTTGCATCAATGAGTAAAGCAATTTCCAGAGGGCTTGTTTCTGTCAGTTCATCCATTACCTCAACTACCTGGGCTCGTTTGGCCGGAGGCAGTTCACCGATATGCCGGGCGCCGCCCTCACCCAAAATGTGCGTTAACTCTCTATTAACCGCCTGCTGAATCGTTTGAACCACTGTTTTGCGCGTCATCATTTGCATGGTTTGCGCCAACTGCTTCGTACCGACGATTTGGCTAAACCCTCCCCCTGCTTTAGCAATTTCCTGAATCTCTGCGCTCCCAAGCTCGCCGATGGTTCCATAATCTATGACTCCGGCGACGTTCACTGTAATTCCCTCCCGTAAAGCTTGGGCAGCCGCCATCACTGGGCTAACCCCTACGTTAGAGCATCCATCTGTAATGATCAAAATTTGCTTCATCGCTTTTTGACCTCCGCTTCCTCTTAATCTATTCCGATAGATTCTATCTTTGCCTAATCCGGAACGATTCAAACGAAGGATGCGGATTTTTAAAAATGAATAAGCAATTTCCCGGGCAATGTCAGTCTAGCTCACCGTCCGCGGACGTTCCAACCACCTCATGCCAGGTACATGAAGGGTGGCCCACTCTGGGCGAAAGTGATCAATTTTACTAACAACTACAGTCATATCATCATAGATTTGATTTTGTTGATATCGAATAACCCGTTCTAGCAAACAATCGGCCAGTTCCTGCGGGTCCTCACTTTCAATCTCTTGAATCATGCGTTTCATCCATATTTCTTTATTGACTGCATAACCCGGTGAATCGTATATACCGTCTGTTATCATAATGAGAATATCTCCTGGCTGGAGTTGCAGTGACACCAAATCAACTTCGATATCCTGTATAATGCCAATCGGTAAATTGCTGGCAGATACGGGAATGACCTCCTCCCCTCTTTTAATAAAGCTCGGTGTAGATCCAATCTTCATAAAGGTTGTCCGGGCCGTATACTGATCAATCAGCGCCATATCCACCGTAGCATACATTTCCTCAGGTGATCGGAGCATCAGGACAGAGTTAACCGACTTGATCGCTAATTTTTCGTCCATACCTGATTGCAGTAGTTCTTCCAAAATGTTAAGTGCTGCACTGCTCTCTTGCTGCGCACGCTCTCCGTTCCCCATACCGTCACTTAAAGAGACTGCGAAAGTCCCATTCCCTAACTCCATCATGCTATAACTGTCTCCTGAGAAGAAATCGCCTCCTTTGGCCGCACTAGCCACTCCTGTAGCAATCTCATACGTTTTAGCAGAGCCGAACATGACTGTAGCCAAGCCTTGGCGGCGATCTGCCGCCGTTTCGCGCATGACAGCTATATGCTCGTCCAGTATGTCCGACAGCAGTGGAGCAATGATTTTCCGACATTCATCAAATCCCCTTGTATAGGCATGGACAATCTCTATTTCAACCTGACCTGCATCCAGGCTAATAATCTCAATGGATTGGATGGACAAGCCGAGTCGATCAAGAGCCTCTCGGATTTGCTCTTCCTGCCGATGCATGGTCTGCCCTTCTCGCTGAATTTCCCGCGCTAAATCCTCCATAATTTGCGATACACCGGATAGCTGGTCAGCAACAAGCTGACGACTATCGTATACTTGGCGCTTCCACTGCATATTATGTTGGTAGAGACTATACTGCTGCTTCATTACCTGCAGGACAGCGCCCGTCTTGGCACATGCCTTGCTCCATTGTGGCGGCATCTGCTCCGGCTCCAAATCAGGATTATCCTCAATGGCACTCATCATTTCCGTCATATACTGATGGGTTTGCATAAACTTGCCGTCCCAGCACTGCTCGCACTTAAAGCAAGAGGCACAGGTTGCTTCCGCCACCGCATTCATAAAGTGTTCCATTTCTCCGTCCGGTTTTGCTCCCTCACTCGCAGATATCTGATGGAAGCTGCGCGATAGCTGGCTGAATACACGGGAAAATTTCGTCACCCGCTCGGCAGTGAGATCACGAACTCTTTTGGCATATTCATGCTGGGACTTGGCGTGATCCTGCGTACCAGGGACATAGGTAGAAACCGCTTTAAAGAAACTTTTTGGAGTCATTAAAAATAATAGAATTGCCGCGCAGCTCTCCCAAGTTGATGTCAACACGTCCCCAGTCCCATCCAAATAGATCGTCAAAATGGAGGAGCCCAACAGCATGCCAAGGGCCACTGCACCTTTTCTCCCTTCACGCAGCATTCCTGCCAGCAAACCTGCAAAAGCAAGTAGACTCATCTGCACAATTGCGGACATATTGGCCAGGCTTAAAATTAAACCGGTAATCACACCGACCGAAGCACCCAACGAAGCACCTCCCACCAAAGCAAACACCAAGACCAAATATCGTGAAAGCACATGATCGACAGACAGTGAATGAACGGTCCATCCTACTGCTCCCGTCATCACAGAGGCTAATAGAATAATCAGACACAAAATTTCTTCGTTCTTCAATTGGCTTGCCTTCTTGCGGTACGTAAACAGCGGTATGGCCTGTGTGAACACCAATGTAAGCATAAAACTGAGCACCGCATCCGTTCCCACAATGACAAGCTCATACCATGTAAAAGCCGGAGCCATCACGGCGTTAAATAAATTGACCATAAACACAGACAAGAAGACCATAAGCGGGGCATAGGATAATTCCAGACGATCGAAGGTACGTAGCCCGCGATACAGGAGATAAAATACAATTAGCTCACCACCAATCATGAACAACGATGGGTAAGGAGCTAATAGGCTGCCTAGCACAACGGATACAGCTACAGGCAGCATTAGATCACGCCGAAGGAACGTAATGACCGCAAAATAAGCGAGGGCAAAAGGAGAAAGCTCGTCCAAAATAGTGGCGCGTCCCAGTAGAACTCCCATAGCTGACAATAGCAGCATCCATCTTTGCGCGGTTACCCATTGCACCATTTTATGTGAATCGAGCCGTTTCTTGAGTCTGGAAGGCCAACCTTCCATACGCTCTTTGGATTTGGACTTTCTAGATTTTAACCCCGGAAAATGTACCACGTTCCATTTCTCCATCATGCGTCAGGCACCCCATTCATCAATTTGATGTTCTCATCTTAAACCGGAACGATTGAGAAAGTTTGTCAGAACCTCACGTCTTATTCCAAGAAATTTCCGACAAAAAAACGTGCCGCGCGAAAGGACAGAGCATCCCCCTGTACATCAAGCTGCGCCCGTATGGAAGCAGATGGAAGTTGTATCACTCCACGCCTTGCACGGCCTCTGTATGTCGTCCACCCTGATGCCCAGACTAGCGATTTGCACAGAAGATAGACGGAAAACCGTTGGAGTTTGTCGGACGATTATGTCCACACGACAAAAAAAACATCCAACATTTCAGTACGATGCTTCTTCTCTTCTTCATGAAACTACTAATCTTAAAAATGTGCCTGTACACCTCCGCCCAAATGTATTGCCCGCAGCCACAGCTTGTCGCATCTCTTGTCGGTAGAACGCAAAAAAACCGTAGCAGTCTTTCGACTGTACGGTTTTCCGTGTATGGTTGATACGGTTGTCAAAGTGAATTAAACACGCTTCGCGCCGCGTCCTCCGCGTTTACCTTCGGTGTTCTTTTTCAGCGACGAAATGCGTTCCTCACTATCTTTCAGGAAGCGTGACATTTTATCCTCAAATGAAGGTTTACCCGGTGCAGGCTTGAAAGAACGGCCTCCACGATCGCGGTTGAAACCACCACCGCGTCCCTGACTTGGACCTGAACCTCCGCCGCCAAAACGGTCTCCTCCGCCTGGTCCTCCTGTACGCTCCGGTCTTGGAGCTCTTGGGGGACGGGCTTCACTTGCCGGCTTATCAATCGTTTGCTTAATGGAAAGTCCGATTTTGCCATCTTTGTCAACATTAATGACTTTCACCGTCACAACATCATTAATCTTCAGGTGGTCGTTAACATCCTTAACATAATTATCGGCGATTTCCGAGATGTGAACGAGACCCGTGACACCTCCAGACAAATCCACAAATGCTCCAAAATGCGTGATGCCTGTCACTTTGCCCTCTAACTTGGTGCCCACTTCAATTGCCATAGAATAAAATGATCCTCCCTTAAAATATACAACCGATTTTTTTGCAAAAAAATCCCGCTGTGGTGATTTGATTATACAAAATGGCGGAACCAAGGTCAACTAAGCATTGGCCCGATAATGCCTCTATTTTTGATCTCCGATGATTGGCGTCTCTTCCGGTTTGTAAAGACCGTACTTGCTTCTAGCAATTTCTCCAATGTACTCAGGGTCCTTGAGACGATTCACTTCGGTTTGAAGCTGTTGTTCCGTTTGTGTAGCAGCTTGCTTCTGTTTTTCCTTCTGGGTGAGCTGTTCACTTCGATCGGCCATGATCATGCCTTGAGAAAAAAAGGTGAATATGGCCCAACTACCAAAGGCGGCAAGCGATAGCAACCAAATCATGATTCGCCTGCGCCCGCCCGCATTGGACTTGGACGTAGGAGATGAATGGCGATCTACAGACGAATTACGCATGATACTACCCCCTTCCAAACCATCTTTTTGCTGTATTTTTCAGTCTGATACCTAGCTTTATGAGCAGATCTGGCGTCTTCCAGCGCGCTATAAGCGGACGGATCAACCAAAGAATCGGCTTCCAAACCGGCATCAGGATGTATATCAGCATCCTTCCTAGGAACACAATAAGTGCCCATGTCCATCCGACCAGCTTGCGTAACAGCCGATACAGCGCTAACACCGGAAGAACAATCAGGATGCGCAGTATGCTGTTCACGATCAACGTCAGTCTGCGAACGATCTCTATTAACATTACCACAAAACGTTGGGTTGTAACACTAAAGGCCCAAAAATAGAGCCAAACCCCCAAAAGTAGTCCTAAAAAGACATAAAACCGCAGCTCACCGCGATTACTCGCGTATAGCACACGGAAAATAAACAAAGCCGAGGCCACCCAATACAGCACGTCCAACATATGAACACTCCAACGGGCAAAATGAAAGCGGATTGACAGCACCCGGTAGCTGTCAAATACCACTCCCATCGCTATGCCCGACAATAGCATCCACGTCAATGTCAGCCATTGTGTGTAAGGGTTCATTTGAAGAGCTTGCCGAATAGGCTTTTTCCGTTTTTGGCCGGGGCCCCAGGCTCTAGGTAGACGAGGGAAGTAATCAGACCTTCAATGGACAGCAGCCCCTCTTCCAGACTGAGGTTTTTGATATGTAAATGTTGTCCGCGAATGGTGAGATGGCCCAGCTCGGTCTGAAGCAAAAACTCTTCACTGTCAAAGCTCTCCACATTGCTGACGCCTGAAATGTCGAGCTGCTTGCGGCTTTGCATGCGCAGATCATGGTGCTTGGACTTCCCTTGTTCAATCATGGCATGTACCCCTCCTTCTGTTCTTAGCTTATGAAGGGGTGGGCATGATTTAGAACCGCATTGGTTATTCACGAGCATATATTAGACGAAAGCTCATCATCCAAAAGAAAAAGCATCCCTTCATAAGATATGAAGGAATGCTTCTATGTACAACGTTATGAGAAAATCAGATGTCTGCTTACCAGTTCAAACCGTTGTCCCTGGCAATAGGCTCTTCCTTTACCAAAGTGTACATACTTGCAGCCTCGTCCTTGCGTGTAGTGTCGGCGAGCCGTTCCACTCGCACGGTCACCAGCTTCTGGCCAAATTGGACGGTAATTTCATCGCCCACTTTGACCGCACTGCTCGGCTTGGCTTCGCGTCCATTCACCAGCACTCTCCCTTGTTCAGAGACGTCCTTGGCTACTGTACGACGCTTAATCAGCCGCGAGACTTTCAAGAATTTATCAAGACGCATTAGTTAACGGCTTCTTTAAGCTTATTACCGGCTTTAAAAGCAGGAACGGTCGATTCTGGAATTTCAATCGTGTTGCCGGTTTGTGGATTGCGGCCTGTACGGCTAGAACGCTTGCGCGTTTCGAAAGTACCAAAGCCGATCAGTTGTACTTTGTCGCCACTCGCAAGTGCATCTGTAATTTCACCAAGTACGCCATTCAATACAGCTTCAACGTCACGTTTGCTCAAACCGCTTTTGCTGGAAATATTGTTGATCAGATCTGTCTTGTTCATAAGATAAAAGCCTCCTAAATGTCAAAAAATAATCATCACGCTACATATCCATAAATGGAGCAGACGTGAGGTCCAACTGTGGCCGTAGCCTTTCTGAATACTACTGTAACATGTTAACTATAGGCTACAGTTATTTTCAGAATTATTACAAGTTATTCGGGCTTGTCCTTAAAAATCCTGCAATGACAGGCGTTTTTTATTCGACCCCCAGTTAAGCCAACATCCTACTACAAAACTCTGCCCATTGGCAAGTCTGCTCAAGCTGGGCGTGTTTTCAACCCTGCTTATGTCTCATTTTACTGGCCCATACAGCCAAAGATCAAATCTATGGAATCAATTTCTGTCAAGGAGCTTTTTCGCTTCCTGCCAGTAGGTCTCCATTTCATCTACGCTGCTGTCTTCGGGACGACGTCCCTGCTCGCGTAATTTCTGCTCAATATACTGGAAACGGCTCACAAATTTGCGATTAGTGGCTGACAGCGCCTCCTCTGGATCTACTTCCATGAACCGGGCTGCATTCACGGCAACAAATAACACATCGCCCAACTCCAGCAACTGAGCTTCCACGGAATGCCCTTCCCGAACCGCTTCCTTCAACTCAGCCACTTCTTCGTCCAGTTTATCAAACACGCCTTCAATGCTATCCCAGTTAAAGCCTACTTTAGCTGCCTTTTTCTGGAGCTTGTACGATTTCATAAGAGCAGGTAGATCACGGGGAACCCCATCCAGCACGGAAGAGTCTGCTGCCGTTGTACCTTTAAGTCGTTTTTCCTCAGCCTTCATCTGTTCCCAGTTTTGCAGCGCCTCTTCCGCATCATTCGCTTGATTATCACCGAACACATGCGGGTGACGGAAAATAAGCTTATCGTTCAGCCCTTGGATCACATCATAGACATTGAAGGTTCCGACTTCCTCTTCCATTTGGGCATGCAGCAAAATTTGTAACAACAGATCGCCGAGCTCTTCCTTCATGTGCTCAGGATCATCCTCATCTATAGTTTCAATGACCTCATACGTTTCCTCGATCAGATTTTTGCGGATCGATTGATGTGTCTGTTCGCGATCCCATGGACATCCTTCTGGACTGCGCAAAATATCGACAATCTCATGTAGACGGTCAAAAGAACGCCGTTTCAGCGCCTCATCCTCACTGCGAGGTATGTACACCAAGGATAGGTTCCCGTAGCCCTCTACTCGATCCAGCTCGTACAGCGGCACCTTGTGGACTGCTTCCTCACCTTCTACCCCAAGCGCGTGGCCGACATACACCTCATAATCGTCAGGATACCGCTCCATCAAGCACAGCTTCACATCGGAAGCCGTAAAAGTGTCATATACCTGTCCGATCAGCGTGTGCAACTGAGGCTGGAGCCAGCTCGCATCCAGTGTACCTGCATCCAACAGCTGGAAACCCTCAATCGGATCAAAACCAAGACGCACAAAAGCCTCATCCAGGAAACTTTCGCCCCCCAAGATGTTTAGTTCAATCCCTTGCGCAGGACAACGCTCCTTGAGCAACTGCACCGCTGCTTCCGCCACCATCGGGTGACCGGGAACCGCATAGACGATTTCGCTTCCGTCTGCCGCCTTAGCAGCTGTTGCCATCAATTGACTGGTAATTTCCTCGTATACCTCTGGAAAAGATTCCTTTGTCTCATATACCGCATCAAATGACTCAAAGGCCACTTCAAACTCATCCAGCACTTGAACCGCCGGATGTTCCTTGGTTCGCAGATATAGCGCTGAAGCCCCCCGCATTTTATTCAATATCCCTATCGTAAGCTGATCGGGATCTCCCGAGCCCAGACCTACGATCGTTAATGTTACGCTCATATCCAATCCTCCGTTCCGCAAAAGCAGGATTCATGCTCGGAAAAAACACCCGGCGCAATCCAATCCAGCTTCCGCTTCCTTTGCTTTGGCATTTACTATACCACAAAGTTGTATAGGCTCATAAAATGGCTTGCGCAGCTGTCGCGCGGCAAGTCGTATAACCCCGGCTAAGCCAGTACACGCAGTCTGCGCAGCACGGCTGCCAGCGGGCGTCCGAGCTTGGGCACTGCCACAAGCTCGGCTTCCGTGATCAACCTCAAGCGTGCGAGGCCGATCACGAACACCACAGCGCCTGCAGCTACTCCCAGCAGGCTCTCCGCCGCTGCCGTGGCACGACCTCCGGCAGCCCATCCCAAGGCACCCAGCACAGCACTGGTGCCCCACATCGCCGCCCCGGCTGCACCAGCCAAGGCGACAAGCAATGCCGCCGGTTTGAGTACACTGGCGGACCAGCTCCCGCGCAGCCCCACCAAGCGGGCCAGCAGCGCGATGTTGATCACTGCCGCCAGCAGATAGGCGACAGCCCCCGCAATGGCGGCACCAGCCGTGCCTAGCTGCGGCACGAGCAGCCAGTTTAGCAGCGCCTTGGCTGCTGCGGCCGCGAGCATCGCCAGAGCTGGCGCACGAACCGCGCCAAGCCCTTGCAGTAGCGCAGCCGAGATGATGCTGAGCGTACCTCCTACGGCGGTCAGCGCCATCCAGCGCATCACCGTGCTGCCAGTGTCGTCTGCATACAGCATCACATTGACGGGCACGGCCAGCACGATCAAACCTGTCGCAGCGGCTAGTCCCAACAACCAAAACCAGCGTAGCGATTGCTCGCACTGACGACGTGCCAGCTCCGTACCTCCGGTTACCCGAGCCTCAGCCAGCGAGGGTATGAACAATGCCGACAATGTGGTGGCAAACATCATGACCAGCTGTACTAGCGGAAGCCCCCGGTTGTACACGCCGAAGGCCACCATAACCGCCGTATCGTCCAAGCCCTCTTGCTTTAACAAGCGAGGGACGGTAAATGTATCTACCAGGTTAATTAACGGAACGGCCAGCGCTCCAAGGCAAACAGGCAAGGCATAACGTAGCAGCGCCTTTAGCAAAGCGCCGTTGCTTTCCGTTGGGTGAAGCTCACCAGTCTGGGCTTGCACTGTTGTCATTGCCGTCTCTTGCCGCCTAAGTCTCTTTTTGTGACCTCGCCAATACAACAGCATGATCACCAAGCCCGCTGCTCCGCCTGCTGCTGAGCCAAACACTGCTCCAGCGGCTATCATATCCGCCCCTGCTCCTTGTGACAGCATGAACAGCAACAATATGATCATCACGCTTACCCGTATCGCCTGCTCCGTCACTTGGGAGACTGCCGTTGGAATCATATTTTGCAAACCTTGAAAATAGCCTCTCAGTCCCGCCATAACCGGCACGAACAAGAAGGCAACCGCTGCCGCCCTCACCGATGGAATGACGTGAGCATTGTCGATCCACTGGCCGATTAGCGGCGCACACGTATACATCAGCAGCCCCAGAATCAATCCGAATATGCCCAATACAAGCGAAGATAGCAGGGCAACACGTTGCCCTGCTGCCCGGTTCCCCACAGCCTCATACTCAGCTACAAATTTGGATACAGCCACCGGGAATCCAGCAGCTGCAATGGTAATGAACAGCGTATAAAAAGGATAAACCGTATTATAAATGCCAAACACGCCGTCGCCGCCAATATTTTGCAGCGGGATTTTTTGCAATGTGCCGATCAGCTTGCTTGCTACCGCTGCCATTGTCAAAATGACAGCACCCCGTAGCAGCCGCGAAGCGGCGCGATTTTCCTGCATTCTCCGTCTCCACTCCCACCTGGATAAACATTTTTACGAGTCCTATTATACCGTCTCTTCTCCCGGAAAGAAAAAAATCCCTGTACAACGTTGAACGG
The DNA here is from genome assembly GCF_053006485.1 of Paenibacillus sp. JJ1683. NCBI lineage: Bacteria > Bacillati > Bacillota > Bacilli > Caryophanales > Paenibacillaceae > Paenibacillus > Paenibacillus sp. JJ1683. The sequence continues at coordinate 47,030 of NZ_CM129820.1, read as the reverse complement.
CTTTGTCCGTTTTGTACGTCATACAGGGGTGAAACGGGGTGTTACTGTTCCATTTGTTTGCCCAGGAAGCCAGCGGCTGTTTCAGCCATCTTGACCTCCATTTCGGACATTTTTACATTTTCATCCTTGTTCAACAATATAACAGAGCCGATGGGATCACCACCCGAAACAATGGGAGCCGTCACAAAGGACGAGAGTGTTTCTTCGTGGTCTCGCGTCAGCTCATAAGAGCCGCTGGCTGTCTCCAGCACAGTCTTGCGATTATCCATGCTACCTTCGATAATGCTACCGATTTGCTTGTCCAGAAACTCTTTTTTCGAGCCTCCAGCCACCGTAATAATGGTGTCACGATCGGTAATCATCGTAATATGGCCTGTGCTTTCAAACAGGGACTCAGCATATTCTTTGGCGAAATCACCAAGTTCACCAATAGGTGAATACTTTTTCAAAATGACTTCTCCGTCACGATCCACAAAAATCTCTAGCGGATCTCCTTCACGAATCCTCAAGGTGCGGCGAATTTCCTTTGGAATAACTACCCGCCCAAGATCATCAATACGGCGAACAATACCAGTAGCTTTCATTTCACATGTTGCCCCACTTTCTCAAGAAGAATTTAGTAAACTACTGACGGTATCGAAAGACGCTTCCACTCCCCCAGAAGCGGTCACGAAGAACGTCGCGGTCATGGTGTTTATGGTGATATCTGACCATAGTATTCATCTGTTCCCAATTCCTTATGCATGTTCAGTTATTTACCTTCGTTTGCAGCTCCATCTTTGGCTGTTCCAGCTTTACTATCGCCCGTACCGCTTGTTGTTCCGCTCGGTGTAGTTGTGCTGCCCGCACCGGACGTTGCACCACTTTTCTCTTGCGTAGCAGGTGCCTTCGGCAGATTGATTTTCAAATCAAGCTTCGCCAAATCATTTTCGGTAAAGTTTTGGATACTTTCCCCTGCCAATTTATTTTTCAGGGCAGCCTTCTCGTTGTCCTTCAATTTATCAAATGTTGGCTCATTGCGGGACTCCACTTTGATCACGTGATATCCGTATTCTGTTTCCACAGGCTCACCAATTTTGTTAATCGGTTGAGTCTCGGCAGCGTCTTTAAAAGCAGGTACCCACTGTGCTACAGATGCATTCTCATACAGCCCCCCATTAGATGCGGAACCTGGGTCTTCCGAATACTTCTTGGCAATCGTCGCAAAATCCGCTCCACCGTCCAGCTTCGTCTTTACTTCTTTGGCGAGCTTGAGAGTAGCCTCTTTTGTGCGCTGTTTCTTAGTTTTTGGATCTTCGAAATTAATCAATACATGGCGCACGGTTGCTGTCGTGAATTGATCTTTATTTTTCTCAAATTCCTGTTTCAGCTGATCATCCGTTACTTTATTGGTTTCGCTGTTGATTACCGTCATGACACGCGTGAAGTAATCTTTCACACCTTGTTCGGTCAGCTTCTGATCACTCAGAAATGTCTTAAACTTATCTTCGCCGACCGACTTTTTATACTGCTCCAACTGCTCGTTCCCTTGTTTGGCGCCCTCTTCCTTGGCTTTATCGTCCGCTTTGGCCGCCAAAAGCTTGTACACTACTTCCTGCTTTACAATTTGCTCACGTACCTGATCAGAAGCTAAAGCAGCCTCATACTCTGGGTACAGAAATTTCATCATGCTGATTTCTTGGTTGAACTCATTTTCGGTAATCGTTCCACCCTTATAGGTCACGACAACCTTGCTGTTGTCTTTCGGCTCATCCTTGACCTTATTCTCATCCGCTTGCTTTGTACATGCTGCCAGCACCGATATAGCTAGCAACGCTGCCATGCCCAAGGAGAGCATTCTCCAAGGTTTTCTTTTATTTAGTTGTGGCATTTTGCAGTTCCTCCTTCAATGTGAATGCTTCTTTCAATGCACTCAAAAATTGCTCCAGCAGTTCTAGCAACTGTGGATCATTTAGACCTTTGCCCTTTATGCGTGCGCTCATAGAAGTGCCCTGTTCAAATTGTACACGTCTTTCAAAGCGATTGCCAATCTCGGCAAGTTTGGCCGTCTGAACCGCGTGCTGACGACCTTCATGGAATTTCAGCACTATATTGTCATCCCGCTGCACAATGGACTCGATTCCATACATCCGTCCATATACTTTAAGGCGAGCCACGGCAAGCAAATGACGAACAGCCTCTGGCAGATCGCCAAATCGGTCGACCAGTTCGTCCTCCAGTTCGGAAGCCTCATCAAAGGTACTGACCGCTGCAACCTTCTTATAAATCTCAATCTTCTGGATGCTGTCATAAATATAATCTCCCGGCAGGTAAGCATCGACACCCAAATCAATCGATGTACTCCAATTCCGGTTGGATTGATCCTCTTCTCCAAGCACACTGACTTTACGTTTGTTGATTTCCTCAGCCAGCATTTGCGAGTAAAGGTCAAAACCAACGGAAGCGATGAATCCGTGCTGCTCGGCGCCAAGTAAGTTACCCGCTCCGCGGATGGACAAATCACGCATTGCAATCTTGAACCCAGAACCCAACTCCGTAAATTCTTTGATAGACTGAAGCCGCTTCTCCGCCACCTCTGTAAGCACCTTATCTCGCTGGTACGTGAAATAAGCATAGGCAATCCGATTGGAACGGCCTACACGCCCACGCAGCTGATAAAGCTGGGAAAGCCCCATTTTATCAGCATCATGCACAATGAGTGTATTCACATTGGGGATATCCACACCGGTTTCGATAATGCTCGTGCTAACCAGTACATCATATTCACCATCCAGGAAATCCAAAATGGTTTTCTCCAGTTCCGTTTCAGACATCTGTCCGTGACCTACGCCCACCTTGGCGTCTGGGACAAGTGCATTGATCTCGGCAGCCATCTCCTGAATCCCCTGTACGCGATTATACAGGTAGTACACCTGTCCTCCACGTGCCATCTCGCGTTCAATGGCCTCGCGAACTAGAGTCTGGCTATGCTCAACTACATAGGTCTGCACTGGAAAACGGTTTTCTGGTGGCGTCTCAATAACTGACAAATCACGTACACCCAGCATGGACATATGCAGCGTACGGGGAATAGGTGTAGCCGTTAGTGTCAACACGTCTACATTCGTTTTCAGTTTTTTCAGCTTTTCTTTGTGCGTTACGCCAAAACGTTGCTCTTCATCGACAATAAGCAGCCCCAGATCCTTGAACACCAGATCCTGGGAAAGTAGACGGTGAGTACCAATGACAATATCCACCGTACCTTGTCGAACTCCCTTGGTCGTCTCATTCTGCTCTTTGCGCGAGCGGAAACGGCTCAATACCTGAATATTGAACGGATACCCGGAAAAGCGCTCACGGAAAGTCTCATAGTGCTGTTGTGCCAAAATCGTCGTCGGTACCAACACAGCCACTTGTTTGCCCTCAATAGCAGACTTAAAAGCAGCACGAATAGCCACCTCAGTCTTGCCGTAGCCTACGTCACCGCACAGCAAACGATCCATCGGACGACTCTGCTCCATGTCCTTTTTAATTTCTTCAATAGCCCGAATCTGGTCACGTGTCTCATCATACGGGAACATATCCTCAAATTCCTGCTGTTCTGGTGAATCCTTTTCAAAAGCAAAGCCTGGTGCTGACTGTCTTTCCGCATATAGCTTGATCAAGTCATCTGCGATGTCCTGAACCGAGCTGCGCACCTTACTTTTAACACGTGTCCACTCATTGCCGCCCAGTTTGTAAATCTTGGGTTCCTTGTCCTCGGAGCCCACATACTTCTGAATCAGATCAATTTGTTCAATCGGTACAGACAGCTTATCTCCGCCCGCATAGAGGATATGCATGTAATCCTTATGGATACCGCCAACCTCCAGCGTACCGATTCCCATGTACTTCCCGATTCCGTGATTTTGGTGTACGACATAATCGCCCACCTTCAGCTCGCTATAGCTCTTAATCCGCTCTGCATTGTCTACATGTCGCCCCTGCTTACGTGCTTTCCGCTGCTTCTGGGAGAACATCTCACCCTCGGTAATCACCGCCAGATGAATAGACGGCATCTCAAAACCGCTTTGCAGATTACCAATCGCCATCGTCGGCTCATCAATACCGTAGTCTTGAAGCACTCGCCGCATCCGATCCAGACGTTCATCTCCGCTCGCCAGCATCATAACCTGTGTGCCTGCCTTGCGCCAACGATCCATCTCTGCCTTGAGTACATTCATTTGACCGTGGAAATCCTGCATGCCACGGCAGATGAAATTCAAAATATTTTGCGGCTGTGTATGCGGAACCTGGCGAAGAAAGATCGACAGGAACAGCGTTTGAAATCTCCGATTATACAGCAGATTATCCGAGTTATCCGATAGCTCCAGTTGCGGTAGAGTTTTACCGTTTTGAAGCAAATGCAAATTCCATTCAGACTCATCCCGCTCTAGCTGCCTGGCTGTTTCTAGCATCCGTGCTGGTTCATCAATGATTAGAATCGTATCTTCCGGCATATAATCAGCCAAGGTTTTGCGTTCAGGATACAGCAGGGAGATATATTTATAGATTTCGTCAAAATACACATGCTCCCGCAGCAGCTCAATTTCACGATGAATTTCCTCTTTCAGATGCTGCTTAGCCTGACGATCTGTCATTTTGTCCAGCTGTTCCTCCAACAACAGAGCAGCGGCATCAGCAGCTTGATCCATACGCTGGTGGCTTGCAATAACTTCCTTACATGGCGTTACAGTAACTTCCTGTACCTTTTCAACCGAACGCTGATCTTGCGGATCAAACATACGGATGGAGTCAATTTCATCATCAAACAACTCCACACGATAGCCCCATCGGGTTGTCATTGGATAAAAATCAACAATTCCCCCGCGTACACTCATCTCCCCGCGGGATTCAACACGCTCTACACGCTGGTATCCCATCTCCACCATATGCAGCAAAAATGCTTCCAGCTGAATCGTTTCTCCCTCTTTCAGCTCAACACGAGCCTCACGCCATGTTTCCGGGATTGGTAGTAGACGCCGGACTCCAGAAAACGGCACGACAACAACCCCACGAAAACCCTGGGCACATCGGATCAATACATCAATTCGTTGGGATAACGTCTCTGGACTGGATATGGCTGCTTCAGCAGCTACCAACTCGTTAGCTGGATACAATAAAACCTGATCAGGAGAAAGCGCTTCCTGCAAATCATCTGCTATCTTTTGAGCGGCAAACATATTGTGCGTCATGACCATTAACGGTCGTCCAGTATCTTCAGCAAGTGCGGCCATCAGGACCTGTCTTGAAGAGCCTGACAAGCCTGATATCAGCTGTTCCTTCATGCCTGAGGAAATACCTGCCGCAATGGATGCATAATCAGCATCCTTCGTAAAAGCCTGAATAAGTGCTTGTAACAAAAAAGGCACCCCTTTATGCTTATAAATAGTTACATGTAAACCGAAAAAGAAGCCTCAGCAATGCTGCCAAGGCTCCATAAGCGGAATTGCCGCTTCACCTCTCAAGCTGGTACATCAGACCAGTTGAATACCTGTTATTGGAGCGGGTTTACGAGCAGACTCAGCTCCGGATTATTCTCCAGTGCCTGACTGCAATGCTCGCAAATGACCTTAACGGTCACCTCACCACCCGAATTATACGCTATTATATCTCTACGTTCAGCAGGGGTCAAGGAATGGAAGCCCAACCTTTCTTCGGTTATTGCAGCGGAGTCAATTCGCCCTAAGAAAGTTCGACAATGTCTGCATACATAATTAACAACCATGTAATGTATATGCCTCCTGAAAGTTTTCTATACCTTTCAGTATGTCCAACAATCTTCCATTTAAGCCCGTCTACCTACGTCAGAACTTACTTGTTGAATTCAGCCATCGTCCGCTCAAACGGATGATTCAGACTGTATTCTAAAGCGTTGCACGTATCTTCTATCATTCCGGTCAATAGTTCCTTTTCCTTCTTTGGAAAGGTGCCCAAAACATAATCGACAATAGCATGTCCAGGCTCTGGGCGAGAAATGCCCATGCGAATCCGGTTGAAGGATTGCGTCCCTGTATGCTGAATGATCGATTTAATGCCATTATGCCCGCCTGCGCTACCTTGATAACGCAGTCTTATTTTACCGACCTCTGTATCCAGATCATCGTAAACGACAATCAGATCTTCCATATCGGCCTTATAGTAGTCCATGTATGCACGTAGAGACTCGCCTGAGAGATTCATATATGTCATAGGCTTAATCAATACCGTTTTCACGCCACCAATGTGCCCCTCACCAATCAATGCCTTACATTTGCTTTGGGTAATCTGGATATTATGGCGTGAGGCAAGTGCATCTAAGGCCATAAATCCGACATTATGTCTCGTTTTCTCGTATTGGGGACCGGGGTTGCCCAATCCTACAATCCACTTCATTAGCCTTGACACCTCTTTCGAAGTCTTGATTTTTTGGTAAAATAGTTTTAGTGAACAGGAAGGTGCGTGCCGATATGCTCAATCAAGGTGATATCCTCTTATATGACAGCCATTTTCTATATCATTTAAAACATTCCGTTCCTGTCCAAATTTATGACGGGAATGTACATGTTCAAATTGGCATCGTTGCGCGTTTTAATGAGCATTTCGTCGAAATCGAGGACACACTATACAATCGTCAACGCTTCACATTCATATCTCGGCCAGGCTTTTAGCCTGACATGCTGATAGGGGTTACCTTTTCCATATGGAAAAAGCAACCCCTTTTTTAATGAGCCAGCGCTTATTCGATTTCAAACAGTTTGCTGATCGACAATTCTTCATGCACACGGATGATGGCTTCTCCCATTAATGGAGCCACAGACAGTACCTTCAGCTTGCTTGTCGGATTTGGGTGAACGATCGGGATCGTATCCGTCACAACCACCTCTTTTAATGGCGAATTCTCCAGTCTTTCCATCGCAGGACCGGACAGCACGGCATGTGTACAACATGCATACACATCTTTTACGCCGCCTTCTTTAAGCGCATTTGCACCCAATACAATCGTTCCGGCTGTATCAATGATATCATCAATTAAAATAGCCGTCTTACCTTCAATGTTCCCGATGATATTCATCACTTCACTGACATTTGGTTCTGGACGACGCTTATCAATAATAGCGAGCGGCGCACTCAGGAAGTCCGCCAGCTTGCGCGCACGAACAACCCCACCATGATCGGGTGAAACGACAATCGGGTTCTCAATTTGCTTGGAACGGAAATATTGGGCCAGAATTGGCGCTCCCAGCATATGATCAACTGGAATATCAAAGAATCCCTGAATCTGCATCGCATGCAAATCCATACTGATTACGCGGTGAGCCCCCGCCTTTTCAATCAAGTTAGCGACAAGTTTCGCCGTGATTGGATCACGCGAACGAGCCTTACGATCCTGACGAGCATAACCGTAATATGGCATAACAACATTGATACTTTTGGCAGAAGCGCGTTTAAGTGCATCAATCATAACCAATAACTCCATCAAGTTGTCGTTAACTGGCAGACAAGTGGACTGTACAATATACACATGGCAGCCGCGAACACTTTCCGACAGCTTAACCTGAATTTCACCGTCACTAAACGATGTGGTATGGGATTCCCCCATTGGGATTCCGATGTAGTCCGCAATCTGGTGGGCTAACTTCGGATTGGAGTTACAAGTAAATATTTTGAGTTTGGAATCGCAATAAGTCATTAATAGAAACCCTCCGTGCTGGTTCATTCATTACAGATTCAACAGCTTGCTGATTAAGGTCATTCCGATCTTTTTTTCTTTGCTTTGGCACGCGCGCGGATTTTGTCCGCATATCCGGCTTTGTTCTCTTGACGTGGTCTGGCAATGGCCAGGTCGTTATCAGGGACAGCATGTGTTACAGTGGAGCCTGCGACAACATAAGCACCTTTTCCAATCTTAATCGGGGCGATCAGATTCACATTGCTGCCAATAAAGGCATCGTCTTCAATTTCTGTAATGGATTTATTATATCCATCATAATTAACCGTTATTGCCCCGCAGCCAATATTTACGTTTGTACCCACCTTGGCATCACCGACATAGCTCAAATGAGACACCTTGGAATGATCTCCAATGGTCGCATTTTTCACCTCTACAAAATCACCAATCTTCACATGTTCGCCAAGCTTCGCGCCTGGACGCAGATAAGCAAACGGACCTACAGATGTACTGCTTCCCACTTCCGCTTCGTTCAACACCGAATGTTTCACTGTTGCTCCTGAGTGGATAATCGTATTCTTGATCTCGGCCTGCGGGCCAATCACACAATCTTCTCCGATTTGTGTTTGACCATACAGCCATGTATTTGGGTACAATACTGTATCGGAACCAATGACAACATCGCTTCCGATGTAGGTAGAAGACGGATCAATGACGGTGACACCATTCAGCATATGTTTGCGAACGATACGCTCGCGCATATAACCTTCAGCAACCGACAAAGCAACTCTGTCGTTTACACCGATAGATTCCGACACGTCATCTGTCAAATACGCCTCAACCTTCTCACCTTCGCCATGCAAAATACCAATGACATCGGTCAGGTAGTATTCCTGCTGTGCATTGGCGTTCGTTACCTTGTCCAGCGCTGCGAATAACTTGGCATTGTCAAAACAATACGTTCCTGTGTTAATCTCACGGACAGCATCTTCCTCAGGTGAACAATCCTTCTGTTCCACGATCTTAAGCACGGCCCCGGAAGTATCACGAATAACTCGTCCATATCCTTTCGGGTCGTCCAACTCGGCGGTCAGAATCGTTGCAGCCGCTCCGCGGCTTTCGTGCAGTTGTACCAAACCTTCCAGCGTTTCCGCTGTGATCAACGGAGTATCTCCACAAATGACAATTGTGGTGCCCTGCTCCTGACCAAGCAGGTCCTTGGCTTGCTTGACAGCATGGCCCGTTCCCAGTTGCTCTGCCTGAAGCGCATATTCTGCCGACGGTCCCAAATAAGACTGTACCGCCTCTGCTCCGTGACCCACGACGACTACACTGCGGGACACACCGATTGCACGAACCGTGTCGAGCACATGTCCGACCATCGGTTTTCCGCACACCGGATGCAGAACTTTATATAATTTGGATTTCATACGTTTTCCCTGCCCTGCGGCAAGAATGACTGCCAACCTTTCCAACAAGTCCAACCTCCTATCCTGAAAATAACAGTTACCCCTCGGCTAAAACGTTAATTCCCAGATCAGATTTTGCTTAACTTTTCACAATCCTCCTGAAAAATAACGGCGAACCTTTGGTTAATGGCTATTTTTTCAGGCCAGCTTGTGCTGGACGTTCATCCCCAGGACGCATCGCTGCCTAGTCCCTGTCTTATGAAAAAGCCGCTTCGGCAGCCCGGATGGCTCCAAGTTGCCTTAAAACTGACTGTTAACTCACTAAAGAATATATCTCATTCCAGACAAAAAGAAAAGAGAGCCACAGTTAGTGGCTCTCTTTTTCTTTTGTACCCCAATCCTGCTTTAGGCGAATTAAGCGCCTTCTTCAATAGCAACTTCTTCATCAACAGCTGCACGTTCGTACTCAGTCAATACAGCAGCTTGAATCTTTTCACGAGTTCCTGAAGATATCGGGTGAGCGATATCGCGAAACTCTCCGTCAGGGGTTCGTTTGCTTGGCATAGCTACGAACATCCCGTTGTTACCGTCGATAACTCGGATGTCATGAACAACAAACTCGTTATCAATTGTAATGGATGCAATCGCCTTCATTCTTCCTTCTGAGTTCACTCGGCGGAGTCTAACATCCGTAATCTGCATGTGTGTTTCACCACCTTTTTCCAAATAGGACTTGGTGTATACATTCCACACAGCATTTCGAATTCCTTCTTTTTTTGGACAATTCGTATCCTAAATTCAGGTAATTTTTTTGAAAAGATTTCTTTTCGACATATTTAGGTATTTTATGATGAATTGTGACAATTTACTGCCCTGTTAACTCATCAAAATAATTACCCAGCTTGACTGTAATTTGCTTACTTCGAGAATCGACTGCGGTCAGATTTGCCAGTGAAATATAATCGTGCAACAGGCGCTCTTCGTTCTCTACCTCGCCCGACTCTACCAGAACACCGACACCAGCTACCTCAGCATCAAACTCTGCTAACAAGTCAACCATTCCTTGTATCGTGCCGCCAGCCTTCATAAAATCATCTACGATGAGCACACGCGATTTCTCACGCATTGCACGTCTGGATAAAGACATCGTATGCAGGCTCTTTTGTGATCCAGAAACATAATTAATACTTACAGCTGAGCCTTCTGTCACCTGATGGTCACGTCGTACAAGCACGACTGGCAAATTAAGCTGTGCTCCGGTTGCATATGCGAGCGGAATGCCCTTCGTCTCTACAGTCATAACCACATCAATCTGACGATCGGCAAAAGCGGTCGCAAATATTTTACCTGCTTCGTTCATCATCGCTGGTTGGCCCAGCAAATCGGATAAATATAGGTACCCTCCCGGTAATATGCGATCAGGCTGCTCCAGTTGCGCGCACAAGTCATTCGCAAACGCAAGCGCATGCTGCTTGGAGAGCCGTGGGATCAACTTGACGCCCCCTGCTGCTCCCGCCAGTGTCAGAAGCTCGCCAGTACCCTCATCCTCAAATACTTCTTTGATAATAGCTAGATCCTCGCTTATCGACGACTTAGCTGCCCCGTATCGATCTGCAAAATGAGTAAGAGGCACCAATGTATGCGGCCGTGACAACAAAAATTGTGTCATTTCCACCAATCGTGAGCTTCTTTTAAGTTTTTTCACAACAATTCCTCGCGATCTATTCTCCTGCCGCCCGCTTCGTACATAAAGCACCGGCGGACTGGCCGGTTGCTGGCGGAATGTAAGTGATATAGTAAAATCCGAATATTTAATAGTAAATATATCATCTTCGTACGTATTTGTACAACAATTACCACTATAATATGAAGAAAATATCTAAAATCAGGTCAAAAGTCGTACTGCGTATACATCTTTACAAAAGCCTCTTAGTCCGTTATAGATCCGTGGCACTTTGGCTTCCTTAGATACCAACCCGAACACTGTAGGTCCACTGCCTGACATCAGCACGCCATCTGCTCCTAAACGGATCATGGAGTTTTTAAGATGCTCCACTTCTGGATACAGCTTTAATGTCACATCCTCCAGTACATTACCCAGGGCGTTGCATACATCGGTAAAAGAAGCGTTACGAATCGCCTGTTCCATCTGCCGGGCAGACGGGTGGTACGTAATCTGATCCGCTTTGACACGACCATACACTTCAGCCGTCGAAACATTAATCGGCGGCTTGGCGAGAATCACCCAGCATTGTGGCGGATTCGGCAGTGGCTTGAGCAGTTCTCCGCGCCCGCTCGCTAAAGCTGTGCCCCCTGTAATGCAGAAAGGTACGTCTGAACCCAATTCAGCACCCAGTACCCTTAATTCCGCATCCGAGATACCGAGTTTCCACAGCTTGTTCAGTCCACGCAATGCTGCAGCAGCATCGCTGCTTCCGCCTGCTAATCCTGCAGCCACCGGGATATGCTTATCCAGATGGATATGGACGCCTGTAGACACGTTATAACGTTCTTTGATCAGACGCGCAGCCTGAAAAGCCAAGTTCTTTTCATCCAATGGTATGTACCCGGCTTGACTTGAAATGATAATGGTATCACGCGGTAACTCGGACATCGTCAATCGGTCGGATAGATCAACCATAGTCATGATCATTTCGACCTCGTGATAACCATCATCCCGCTTACGTAGAACATCAAGCATTAAATTAATTTTCGCCGGTGCTTTTTCATATATTTTCAAGGCGTTCACCCACCTTCAACTTTTCCCTCAAGACAGCTTAACATATTATATCAGACTCAGCCTGTCAAGTCATGAGGTTCAAAAAAGCGGAGATGCCCCGGTATGACCCCGGATATCCCCGCTTTTCATCAGCACCACCGAGAGCTACGATTTGCGAGAAGCCGCCTGCTCCGCAAGCTGAATGGCCCGCTTGACCATATTGCCCGCATCCTTGGCTTTAATGCCTCCCCAGCCTTCTTCCTTGACCGTGTCGTAAAACCCCAGATCTTTGGCTAGTTCGTACTTTAGCTCTTCCGACATAACACTCCGTCTTCTTCGGCTCATGCATACGCCTCCTTCGGCAATGGAATAAGGAAGATCATTCCCGCCTTAGTATGTGCAGAGATATCATGCTTCATCCTGCTCTGCAAATACAAAACGACCCCGCCATTAAAAATGACGAGGTCGCCGTTAAACCTGCAAAGCTGGTATAAATCACGTAAAAAAGAATTAAGGTGTTTCGAAATATTCGACTACACTTGTGTGAGAGTCGGGATCATATACACTGACCTCCACCGACTCGGTAAGAATGTCAGCATAGCTGTAGGAGACACGTTTAAACGTCTGTTGCTCCTGATCCAGCTTGACGATAAAAACAGAAGGGTACGTTTCTTCCAAGACACCAGTTCGTTCGACGGTCTTACGGCGTCCGCCGTTAGCCCGCAGCAAAATCTTTTGCCCTACATGTGCGTCGAGACTGCGTTTGATTTCCAACAGCGTATTTTTAGCCATTGCCTAACGACCACCTCTTTCCTTGTCCATTATAACGAATTTTAGAGGGATTGTCAAATCAAGCTAAATATTATAACAACACGAAAAATAAGTTGTCAATTTAATTTTTTGCGAACAGGAATAATATACATAAAAAATGACAAAAAGCCTCTAAAAAGAGGCTTTTGTTCAGATAAATCCCATCATACACATTTGAATCTCAGATCGCTGAAGGCGTTACTTTAAGCGTTGACAAATTTTCAAGCTTCGGCAAACCGATGCGGTAGCTTCCCCTTGTTTCAATTCCACCCACTCCGCGGCTGCCACTGATGGTCTGGTGAAACAAGTCTCCCATATTGACCGTATCACGGATTGAAGTAAATGCGGCCTTGGCAGCCACGTAAACGGGGTCCAGAGCGTGAATCAAGATACGCCCTGGGGAACTGGCAAAGTTGGCTCCAGCACGCAGCAGCGCCTCAAAATGGGACTGGCACGCACCCGCTACAATTGTCAGTGAATCCAGATGACGCTCATATTGTCTCGCTACCTGAATCGCTGCCACAAAATTTTGCGAATTCTTGTAGCTTTTCAAGCTGTACAAATCATAAGGCTGCGGTTGCTTTAGCACACCATCATGTCCAGTGATGACTACAATATCAGGACGAATGCGGGGAAGCAGTCGGTATAACGTATCCGCCATTGCCGATTCGTGAACGTGATGTCCCTCTGCGGGAACACGGAGCTGTTCATATAGACTGAGACATTTCCTTAAATAGCCAGGGTCTCCATCCAGATGAAGAACCTTTCCTGGCATTTCAAAATACGTTGACTCCACCGGATCACTCCACTCTCCAATCAGAGCCGCCTGGCTACGGGCAGCTTGCTGCTGGCGTGCCCGTTGCAAAAGATTAAGAGACTCCCCGGCCTTAATGTGGGCCTGTTGAGTCTTACCGCTAACCTGGTCTGCCGGCACTCTGACCAAATCGTTCACCGGGGAATCAGCCAGTAGCCGAAATTCCGTCCCCTTAATGATCGCTTTATCCCGCTGGATGTCCTCAACGCGAAACGTGACATCACCGCCGTACGATTTCCGAACGACCAAGTCTCCTAAACTCATCACACTGTATCACCCCTCCTATATCGTATGGGTGAATGCACAGTTTGGTTCCAATTTAGGATATTCCAGCCTCTAACAGCACGGCGCTGAGACGCGCAAATTCCTCGATACTCAGCGTTTCCCCTCGACGGGAAGGCTCAATACCAGCTTGTTGCAACAGCGGCTCCAGCGTGTCCCTGTTCTCTTTAGTGAAGAAGCGGCTTTTTAGGTTATTTGAAATGGTTTTACGACGTTGGGCAAAGGCGGCATGAACCACTTCAAAGAAATGCCTCTCGTCCACCACTTCCACCGGAGGAACTTCTCGTACACGCAGCCGAATAACTGCCGAATCAACATTCGGCTGAGGAATAAATACTGTATTCGGCACCGTACAGACTAACTCAGGCTCGCTGTAATATTGCACGGCTATGCTTAAGCTGCCGTAATCCTTCGTACCAGGAGACGCAGCCATGCGCTCAGCCACCTCCTTTTGAATCATAACGACGATATTCTCCAAAGGAAGCTTGTCCTCCAGTAGACGCATCAGAATCGGTGTAGTGACGTAATACGGCAGATTAGCGACGACACTCACTTTGCTCACGTCTGCAAAATCGACTGCGAACACCTCACGCAAGTCCAGCTTCAATACGTCTCCATGACGAACCTTTACGTGATCGTAAGGGGCCAGCACTTCTTCAAGAATGGGCAGCAGCCGCTGATCAATCTCGACAGCGGTAACTGCCTTAGCCGATTGCGCCAATTTTTCAGTCAAAGCTCCAATCCCCGGACCGATCTCAAGCGCACCCTTTGTATCATCCAAACCGGCAGCATTTACGATCTTGCTCAGAATATTTTGATCAATCAAAAAGTTTTGTCCCAAGCTCTTTTTGAACGAAAAACCGTGCTTTTGAATAATCTCCTTCGTACGCCGCGGTGTTGCTATATCTTGAATCCCTGTCATACGGATATCACAATCCTTCACTTTCGATTTGTGCCAGCGCACTGGCAAATTCCTCACGGCTGATCTGAAATACAGAGAGCCGCTTATGTAGCTGCTTTCCGTTACAATAGCCAATACCCAGTACATTCCCCAAGGCCATACGGCGTGCAGCAGCATTGGGATGGGTAATAAGTCCAGCGTCAATCAGGTCCGCCCATTCAATCAGCGGTTCGGCACCTTCCACTGTCGTATGTACCCGCGCGAGAGCGTGTCTGATGGCTTCCGGGGAGGCATTCTCTACGCCAATATCCCCTTTGCGCGTCGCCTCTGCCTCAGGTATAAAAGCCTGCTTGCAGCCGGGTACCTTGGAGGCGATGATTTTACGGATACGCTCCCCTGCATGATCGGGATCAGTTAAAATAATGACCCCCCGCCGTTCCTGCGCCAATGCAATTTTCCGCAGCGTCATTTTATTAATGGCTGAACCGCCAGTTTCTATCGTATCTGCTTCGACAGCACGGCGAATGGCTACCGTATCATCCCGGCCTTCCACCACGATCACTTCCTTGATCATCTTCGTTTCCCTCCACTGCTACACAGCAACATATATTTATCTTTCCCTGCTTTTGAAAACAAAATAAGAAGAGGGTATCCTCTTCTTAGCATGGCATAACTATGTTGTTAATACTATCGCATTGTCCTCAACATACACAACCTGTTTTAGTTGATTTCCGGCTTTACAGGTCCGATAACATATACGGTTTTACCGTGCTTACGACCAAATTGGTTGGCCCGGCTCAAACTCTCATAATACACATCGATTTTGTGGCCTTTAATCGCGCCACCGGTATCCTCCGCACGGCGGAAGCCCACCCCTTCAATATACACCCACCACCCGATTGGAATTACACTCGGATCGACAGCGATGGTGCGTCCTTCCGTGACACGTGTGCCGGAGGCGGTACGTGTACCGATACCTGGCTCTTGTGCGGAATACGCCGTCATGGAGACGTTTTGTAAAACTTTTCTATAATTAAAATTAATACCTGCTTTACGGACAGCACTGCCCGAACTAACCTTTGTAGCCTTAACTGCATCTTTAGGGCCGATGGAAGCAGCTAGAACGACCGGTTTTTTCTTCGTTCCTACCGCAATTACCTTATCCACACGATTCTGTGCGACTTCCTTGTTGACCAGCTGTTTGGATACCAATTTTCCATCATGGTATACCTTTTGAACATGCTGGACTACCACACCCGATTTGCCACTTTGAATGACTCGATTATCGCCTTTATAGAGACTTGGATCTGCCGTTTTGATGACCTGATAAGGCACTTGTTTTTTCTGTTCGACCTGCTGTTTCTTCACACGGACGATTTTTATGTCCATGTTAGCTGAAACAGAGGCATCCAACGCAGGGTAAACTTTATCCGTTGATGA
The DNA here is from genome assembly GCF_053006485.1 of Paenibacillus sp. JJ1683. Lineage (NCBI taxonomy): Bacteria > Bacillati > Bacillota > Bacilli > Caryophanales > Paenibacillaceae > Paenibacillus > Paenibacillus sp. JJ1683. The sequence continues at coordinate 30,986 of NZ_CM129820.1, read as the reverse complement.
TAATTTATAGCCCGAAGTGCGAATGGCACCCTCTACTGTATTTTCTGTTGTGTACAGCTTTTTCGTCTTATTGCCTGAGGATACTTTAACCTGATTGGCACGTTTGATGACTACGCGATCCCCATCCTGTACTGCTCCATTTAGCGGCATGGAAATTGTATCATGCGGCTGAAGTGAAATAGAATGCTCATTGAGCAAATCTTGGAGCTTGGATTCCCGGGTTTCTACCGCAGATGCCTTACCATCGATGACAAAAAAGACTTGTTTTTTTGATTGCGTGTACATCAGAATTGAAATCATAATCGTTAGTGCGATTAGAAAAATAGCAACCAAAGCAGCCTGGCGCACATTCTCTTGCTTCCAACGTAATACGTAAGACATGCTGGATGAGCGTGACTCATGGGTCTCCTCTTTTCGGAAAATGCCCATTTCCTCCGTCCTCCTTACATAGCCCGCCGTCTGGAGTAAGACATAGTTGATCGTTGACGTGACTATAACAGATTTTCTACAAGACAAGCCCGTACTGCGACTGTCCTGCACCATGTACCCGTCTTCGCGGCATGCTGTCCTCCCCTGTTTAACCACAGTATGATGACAGATTTTCTTTTATTCACAACAAAAAAAGCCAAAGAAAGAGACTAGAGAGCTCTTTCGTGGCTTCCAACATGTGTGAATATGCGGGAAAACTCATGCACGAGATGGCTTCTCTCTTGTTACGCTTACGGGGTTAGCTGTCGGGTTCGGACGTAGAGAGTCGCCCTAGCTTAGGTCAACCGCTCATGGCGGTCGCCTTCACATTCACCCCGAAGACCCAGAAAGAAATCGAAATACGGCTTCTCTACCTGTTCATCCCATTCGGGAAATGAATTTCGGTTGAGCCGGCTGCTGAAGAGACATTCTCTCTTGCACATACGCCGGACGTACTGTAAGCCATATCGGTTCCCCCGTTCCCTGCAAAAGGGACTCAGCGAGACTGGTTCATGAAATGATTTGTTGATGTTTACACTCAACAACAATTCACTGAAAAGATGATATCCTGTTTCCATGCATGTTGTAAAGCAGGTTTCAAGTACATTTTTTAAAATATTCGGTTAAAAAATTGTAATATTCTTGAGTTTCCTGCAACAAAATCATAATTAGCTCCGTCTATCTCTTTATTTTGATTGATTTCTTCGCTTTTTCACTGAATGTCAAATCGTTCCAAAGCATTTTGGGTCGTAATGGATACCAATTCCTCCACCGTAATTCCCTTAATTTGGGCGGCTGCCTCTGCCACCAATCTCACATGGGCCGACTCATTTCGCTTCCCGCGAAACGGATGAGGCGTCAAGTATGGTGCGTCCGTTTCAATCAGCAGACGATCCAGCGGAACCTGGGCCAGTACCTCTTTTGGCTGCTTGGCATTTTTGAACGTTATGGGCCCGCCAAAGGAAAGGTGAAAGCCCATATCCAGCACCATTTTAGCGGTCTCCCAGCTCCCAGAAAAGGAGTGCATGACTCCGCCAATCTCGCTCGCCTTTTCCTCACGTAAAATTCTCACAATATCTTCATGCGCATCCCGGTTATGGATAACAATTGGCATGTTGAGCTCACGTGCCAGACCAATTTGGTTTCGAAGCACCCGCTGCTGTACATCCTTTGGTGATGTATCCCAATAGTAATCCAGACCGATCTCTCCGATCGCTACAACCTTTTTATGACTGCATAACGATGCAATCCATTCTAAATCCCCCTCCTGCATTGTAATAGCATCCTGCGGATGCCATCCAACGGCCGCATAAATAAAATCATACGTCTCAGCCAGCTTCATGGTGGATGGAATGGTCTCACGATTAAATCCGATATTGATCATCCGTGTTACTCCTGATTCGACAGCACGTGCTATAACTTCTTCACGGTCTTCGTCAAATTGTGGGGCATCCAGGTGAGTATGAGTGTCGAATAAATCCAAGGTTTTCATCTCCTTTTTTTACTTACATTTCTATATATTTGTCTATTGTTTGACAAAATAATTCCTTATTTCGGCAGGAAGCCTGTCTTTTACCCCGTTCAATTTATTTTGGGGAAAATACATGTGATATTTTCCTCGGTGAATGCCACTTATTGAGCGCACAATTTCTGAAACTTCGGATATTTCCCGCACCTCGCCCTGACGTCCAAGCAGTAAAATCTGGTTGTCCGTTGAGCCGCCCTGCCGAAACACATCATAAGGAAGATCTGTTGGAAAATCAATTTCAAGATCATATTCAGGATGCAATCCAGCCTCTTTCAAAGCCTCTCGAATATGGTCAACGGTATCTGTATCCATATTTTCAATCTCTACATATTTATACAATCTACGATCCATAAAACGGCTACTCAAATCACTTAAAATTTCATCCTTTTCTCGTTTCCATTGGCCAAATACCGTCTGAATCAAAGACTCATCCAGCATCAAATACTGCTCCACTGTTAGTTCTCCTTTTAACAGATCGGGCAGCGGATCAAGCAGAAAACCAAACTCATATCCGTTTTTGAACAGTTCCTTTGCTCTCTTAAAAATTTTACGTAACAGGATTTCCGAGCTGCGTGTTACAGGATGGAAATAAATTTGCCAGTACATCTGATAGCGTGACATTAGATAATCCTCTACAGCATGCATACCCGACTCTTTTACGACAATTCTCCCATTATGAGGACGCAACAAACGTAAAATACGATCCAAATCAATCGTTCCGTAGTTAACACCTGTCGAATGAGCATCCCGCAACAAATAATCCATACGGTCAGCATCGAGCGGACTTGTTACCAGGTTGACAACAATCGGCTTATCATACGTTTTGGCTATAACCGCCGCGACTTTGTGGGGCAGCATCTCATCCACTTGCCGTAGCACAGCGTTAATCTTCGTGTCGCCCAGTACAATGCGGCATGTCCAATCCTCATGGTTCATATGAAAGGCTTCTTCAATGGAATGAGAAAATGGACCGTGCCCCACATCGTGCAACAAAGCAGCACACAGAGCAACCAGTCTTTCTTCCTTTGGCCAGTCGGGAAAGTCTCCACGTTCAAATTGGGAAATGATGCGTCTCGTAATCTCGTATACGCCCAGTGAATGTGAAAACCGGCTATGCTCCGCTCCATGAAACGTCAGATAAGATGTGCCTAACTGCCGAATGCGTCGTAAACGTTGGAACTCCGGCGTATTGATCAATCGCCATATCGCAGTATCCTGAACATGGATGTAATTATGTACCGGGTCCTTAAAAACTTTTTCTTCACTGAGTGGCTGGTGCAAGATATCAGCTCCTTTAATATTCGGAATAATGGATTAAAATACAATAAAATCCTAAACGCCCTCCCTTATTCGACATTGTTTGTCGTAATATGTCGAATTATCACTTTTCGACATTTCCAAATCGACACACAAGACAAATCATCCGTAAAATAAGGTAATTCACATGAATAAAGCTCTTTGTTCTAAATACTTTTGCATAATTAGGCTGTTACTACTTTTTTAAGGTTGACTGTTTTGGGAATCGTTGGTATAGTAAATATCAGAAAAGAGAAAATTTTGTCGAATGATGACACTTATATTATTTTAAACGGCGAGAGGAGCCTGATTTATTATGATGAAATCCACTGGTATTGTAAGAAAAGTTGACGAGCTCGGACGTGTTGTTATTCCAATCGAATTGCGCCGTACCCTGGGAATCGGAGAGAAAGACGCTTTGGAAATTTACGTTGATGGTGAGCGCATCATGCTTAAAAAATACGAGCCTGCTTGTATCTTCTGCGGCAATGCTGAGAACGTAATTTACTTCAAAGGGAAAATTGTTTGCCAAGATTGCATTTCCGAAATCCCAACACCTGTGACAAACTGAGAATTTTAGTATATAATAGACTTATCAGAGATTGTTAATTCTAACCTTTTTCATATATACTCCTTGTTGCCTTCCACGGTTTGAACCCAACCGTTGGAAGGCCCTTTTTTGTTTACACACGTACTCATAAAAGTGCGTTGTATACATCCCTCTTGGAAATTGAACGGTCTGTGGCTGTACGCTTCATGGCATCCTTGCGCGTAAGCCCCTCTGACTCGTAATGCGCGACGTGAGACTCCAAAGATAAGTCCTGCCACCATGCCTGACGCTCCTGTTCCTCTTCCTCTTCGTTTTTCCCCTCAACGACCAGACAATATTCACCAATCGGTGGGTTCTCCTCTAGTTTTGCAAGACATTGCTCCACTGTTCCACGCACCCATTCCTCATGCAGCTTGGTCAGTTCACGGGCAAGTACTACGTTGCGTGATCCTAATGTTTCCTTTATTACTGTCAATGTCTTTACAATACGGTGGGGCGACTCATAAAAAAGAATCGTGCCATGGGATACCTGAAATGATTGTAACAACTTCTCTAGATCCTTTTTCTCCCTTGGTGGAAATCCAGCGAAGGTAAACCTCTCTGTATCCAGTCCTGAGGCAATTAAAGCGGATAGTGCAGCATTTGCCCCTGGGATAGGAATAACACTGATTTCTGCTTCAAGTGCCAGCTTGACCAGATCCGAACCAGGATCAGAAATGGCCGGTAGACCTGCATCGCTAACCAGTGCCAAATTTTTTCCTTCTATTATATAACGTATCAGCTCAGGCCCACTGGCAGCTTTATTATGTTCATGATAACTGAAGAGCATTTCCGGCGTGATGTCAAAATGTGTGAGCAATTTGCGTGTTTGCCTCGTATCCTCAGCAGCGATAATATTGCATGACTTTAGGGTGTTAATTGCCCTAAAGGTCATATCGTCCAGATTGCCAATCGGGGTAGCAACGAGATATAACTTTCCCCGTTCCTCTTCACGGTTACTAAAGCTTTTTTGTACAGCTGCTGTCACACTGAATCCCCCTTGCTTACTTCTCCATAGATTTCCCTTATTTCCTGAGTATAGTTCCCATCTTCCTGATATACAATGAGTGGGGGTAATAGACGAACTTCCGGTTTGCCGTCACGCATTGCTTCAACAAGTACCATATTTGCTTCCATATGAATCCGTGGGTGAACAAAACGTATCCGCTTGGGTTCCAGGCTATAACTGCGCATCAAGGATATAATCTCACCCAGGCGCTGTGGGCGATGAACCATCGATACTTTCCCCCCATTTCGGACAAGCCGAGAACATGCCTGGATGACTTCTTCCAGTGTACAGTTCACTTCATGACGAGCAATGGCCTGGTGAGGATTCAACTTGATATCGCTACCATTTAGCGGCATATAGGGAGGATTCACGGTAATCGCATCATACGCGCCATGTCCCGTGATTTGAACCAGCTCACGCAAGTCTCCTTCCCGAATCTCAATTGCAGATTCTAATCCATTCAAACTGACAGACCGTCTAGCCATATCTGCCAGGCGTGGTTGAATCTCAATTCCTTCAATAGATGCTTTGGTGCGTGTCGTCAACAGTATGGGAACAACCCCATTGCCCGTACACAAATCGAGAATCTTCCCACGCTGAAGCGGAATACCAGCAAACCGTGCCAGCAAGACCGCATCCATCGAAAAGCTGAACACTTCATCACTCTGAATAATACGCAGATTATGTGAAAGCAGATCATCAATTCGTTCAGACTTCTTTTCATTTTCGTACATAATGCTCTCCTATCCTATAACCTAAATCGCTTTTTACTCATACTTCCTTACAAAAAAGCCGTAGGCATCTTGCTCCTACGGCTTGTTTTTATTTATTCAAAAATGACAGACAGAAGAGGCAATCGCCTTCTGTTCGCAAATGTCCGTAATACACGTTGCATATATGAAATCCTTCATGATACAGCCTTGCCAGATTGTCGTAGCCTTCGCCCACGACCTCACCCGTCTCCTCTTCATTCTTAACGACGATCGGAGGAGGAAGCTTCGGCTTGCTTGCCGTCTTTTCTTCTCCAGAGGTTTCACGTTTGAGCATCTTGCGCACCTGTTCGTTTTCAATCGTTAGTCGTTGATTTTCCTCCAGCAGCTCTTTTACTGCCAGTTTCAATTCACCCAGATCGCTATGCAACTGTCCCATTTGGGTTTCCATTTCGTGAATACGCGCAAAAACATTTAATTTATCCAAGTTTCCACCCCGAAGCAACCTAATGGTTTACTTGACGACTACATCGTCCATTGGAAGTTCCTTGACCTTACTGATCTCAAACAGTTGAACATGTACCGTACGATGGCCTGCATTGACACCTACCACTTTTCCTTCTCCCAGAGAGGTGATAACCATCTTACCTACCTGAGGCAGCTCTTCCCGCATGCTCTCGTAGTTATCATGTTCAAATTTGAGACAGCACATCAATCTTCCGCACAACCCGGAAATTTTCGTCGGATTCAGCGACAAGCTCTGATCCTTCGCCATCTTAATAGATACCGGGTCAAAATCCCCCAGCCATGAGGAACAACACAGAATACGTCCGCAAGGTCCGATTCCACCAAGCATTTTAGCCTCATCCCGTACTCCGATCTGCCGCAGCTCAATTCGTGTACGAAAAATGCTGGCCAAATCCTTTACAAGCTCTCGAAAATCAACCCGACCCTCAGCCGTAAAATAAAAAATGATCTTATTGCGGTCAAATGTAAATTCCACATCTACCAGCTTCATTTTAAGGTTATGGTCTTTAATTTTATTTAAACACGTACCGAATGCATCCTTGGCCGCCAATTTATTCTCTTCTACAACAAGAGCGTCATCATCTCCGGCAATACGAATGACTTTTTTTAAGGGTAGGACAACATCCGAATCATTTACTTCTTTTTTGCCCACCACAACCTTGCCATATTCAATACCGCGAGCGGTCTCTACTATGACGCAGTTTTCTTTCTCCACTGGAAGGTCCAGCGGATCAAAATAATAAGTCTTGCCCGCCTTCTTGAAACGGACACCCACTACACTATACAAAAATTAACCCCCTTGTATGCCACTAAACCTCATTTGTAGCCGACATTGTAAGAATGGCCGCAATTGAAGTCTCACTGTCGCACAAACCGGGAACCTGGCGTCGCGGATTGTGCAGAGTGGAACAAGCGCGCCTTCCTGTTAGCCGGTGATAGAACCGCTTGTATCGGACAACCCAATCAGAAGCTGCTCCACGCATAATTGTCCGTTGACGTGAAAACGGAGCTTCTTCCTGCAATTCGCGGCCAAATCCATATAAGAGACCCATTGTTCCGTGCTGCGGGTGATTGCCAATTTGGAGACGGACTCCAAATGATCTATGAAAACAATGCTTTCGTGCCTTCCGTAACGGAAATGAAGCATATCTTTAAACCACAAATGAAACAGATGAAACAGAATATCCAGGTGTTCAGAAAGTCCAGTTTTAAAAATCTTCTGTTGAGCCAGAATAATCGACGAACTCCCCCGGCTCATGGACTCCTTCACTAATTGTAACACTACGTTTCTAATTTCTGCAAACCAATTCTGCTGGAGAATTTCTCTACATGATTCCAGTCCTGAAGCCATATGAACCACTGACCGGACAAGTCCTGCCGTATAGCCTTCCCCAATTAACACCTGCATCATCATTTCCGGCTGTAAAGCGTGGAAAGGCACCTGCTGTGTCCGCGATTGAATCGTAGGCAACAACGCCTGTCCATTCTCTGAAATGAGTATACCGACCACGGGAATCTGAGGCTCCTCCAAAAACTTAAGCAAGCTGTTAGCAGCTTGCACTGTCATGGTATCCGCCTGTCGAATGATATATACCTTCGGGTTGGAGCTTTCAGATTTGTATGAAAATATTCGTTGAAGCCCGCGAATCTGATCGATTTTAACCGTTGCTCCATCAGGCTCCACAATGTGCAAGTCCGGGTGATTCCCGTGCTCTACCTTGCGGCATGACAAGCACTCGCCACATGCATCATCCGTCTGTTTTTCACAGAATAAAGCCTTGGCAAAGGTCTGTGCCATGTTCATCTGTCCGCTTCCCTGCGGTCCGCTAAAAACATAAGCATGGCTGACTGTGTGATTCCGCAATGCACTTTGCAGCATTTTTTTGGCTACATCCTGCCCCAATATATGTTGGAAAGACATATTTCCTCACTTTCTCCACTGAAAACAACGATGAATCATCAGCAAATCATTGTTTTCCCAGGCGAGTTTGTTGATGTTGTGATGCTCTCACCCTCAAATCATGGTTCTTCAGTATAGCTGTGCCGCTATTCGCATATTACGTTTGCCCACATGTACATAGTCAAAAATAATCTGCCAGCATGATCAGCAAGCAGATTATTTCTTCGTGGCAACAGCCCGCCTGTATTCATTTATAACATAAGACTGCATTAAAATGAGAGATTAATCAGCAAGCCTCTAATCTCACCGACTCCTTGCAAAAGCTCAATCTTCCCTTGCTCGGTATCGAGCAGCTCATCTGCCATTTTGAGCAATAGCTCATCCACTTCATCAATCAGCTTATAACGCTTGCTGCGTCCCCGACGATCCCATCCCTTTGTGTCCTTCATAGACACGCCCCGCCGAACTGTATCTTCCAAAAATCGTTTAACCAGCATCTTATAGGCCTTCAACTCACGAATCGTCATTGAGCGAGCAAGACGGTCTCCCTGCATTTGAATTTCCTTAAAGCGCCGGTTCAATTCCTCCTTCGAAGCCTGCTCCCCATTTTGCTGCATAACATCGGAGAAGCTTTTCGGCTGAATTGGCTTGGCACTCGTTTCATTTGTAGACAATGTACTGTGTAAAGGGCGGTAGCCCGGATTTATTTTCATATAAACCTGCTTTCTCCCCGGATGCTTTCCTTTGCCTCAACGAACAGTTCAATAGAGAACTCGGGAGTCTCTTCGGCTTTCCGGGGGCTGCGCTGTAGCGCTGCCGTTTTAGTGGATCTGCTTTTCATTCTCATCGTATGAGCGAGAAACAGGCATTTCCACTATCATATCGGCAAAATAGGTTCTATTGTGTAGATTCAGAAATGCTCGAAACGGTCTACAGGCATCACGAAAACTGTCGCTCCACCCACCTGCACTTCAACAGGCAACGGCAGATAAGAGTCCGTCGTCCCACTCATAGGGGTGACGGGTGTGACCAGCTGTTCACGTACCTTGCAACTGCTGCGAATGACATTCATCAACGAGTCTACCTGATTGTCATCGACACCAATCATAAATGTCGTATTACCTGCACGCAGAAATCCCCCTGTGCTGGCCAATTTGGTAGCACGGAAATTAGCTTTCACCAGTCCGCTGGATAATCTATTACTGTCCTTATCCTGTACAATCGCAATAATCAGCTTCATCCTGTATTCCTCCTTCAAGTCATATTAGAGACAGCCTTGTCCCTAGCTCAATTTTACCGTATATCCTTCGACAATTATACGTTAAAATTCTGAATAAACCGCTTTTTCAGCAAATCCTTCAATACTTGCTCTACCTGTTCAGGTGCGGGAGAGGCATCCACAATCGTAATTCGTTCCGGAAATTTGCGAGCTAGCTCCAGATAAGCCTCTCGCACCTTATGGTGAAACGATATGCTCTCCATATCTAGGCGATCCATTTCCTCTCCCCGTGACGCATTGATTCTTGCCAATCCCAACTCGGGCTCAATATCCAGATAGAACGTGGCATCCGGCTCCCAATCATCCACCGCAAAGCGATTAATCGAAGCTACCTCTTCAATGCCAATCCCTCTTGCAAACCCTTGATAGACCAGGCTACTGTCCACAAAACGGTCACACAATACGATAGCTCCTTGCTCAATAGCCGGCTTTACCTTCTCCACCAAATGCTGGCGCCGCGCCGCCGCATATAAAAGCGCCTCTGTTCGGGCATCCATACTGGTATGAGCAGGGTCCAGAATGATAGAACGAATCTTTTCAGAAATTTCAATGCCGCCCGGTTCCCTCGTCGTGACGACTGGATGGCCTTCTTCCTCCATATACTTCGCCAGTCGTTGGATCATGGTTGTTTTACCGGAGCCGTCTCCCCCCTCCAGCGTAATAAAAATGCCTTTGCGATTCATGTTATTCCCTGCTTTCCTGCCTGAAAAATAAAAGTCATCCACAGGCTGCGTATGCTTCTTTTATCCAGTCTTCTGTATTTGTTAATTCTCTAGTACTAATCTTTATTGTAAACGGAATACCCGAATCGTAAGCATACTTTCATCTGCTATCCCTTGCCATTTAGCTCCCAGCTCACGTAGGCGAATCATCCGTAGAGCAATCGCTTCTGTGATCATTTCCCCTGCATATAGTAGCGGGATACCTGGAGGATACGGAATAAACATTTCAGCAGCTATCCTGCCAGCTGATTCCTCCACAGGCACGATCTCCACCTGATCTGGATTAATCGGTTGAAGCCCAAACTGCACCGGACTGGAGTAAACCTTCATTCCCTCATTGTTCCACGTGGAAAAATCCAATTCTAGTCTCTGCTGCTCTATCCCCGCTAACTCCGGCTTATCAGTCGTCCACTTAAACCTTATATCATTATTTATATGCACAAGAGCCTGCAACAGGTGACTCGCATCCCTAGCTGTAGAGCCTAACGTAAACAATAAGACCACATGCTTCTCATCGCTCATCTCTGGAATACACCCGTAAGTCTCCAACTCACGTTTTAACCCGAAGCCATCTAGTACACCCCATGTATCATATAGCACCATTTTAAAAGGGTCCTGAGTTGAGTACCCATCACTTCTCTTCTCGGCCCTTTCCAGGGCCTCAGAGATCCCCTTCTGAGCGCCACACTGTTCACTTGCCTGCTGTGTAGGTTCTACCAAGCGAAAGCGTGGGAGCTGCGTCAGCCCCTTCCTAAAGACGTCTGCTGCTGCTAGGCCCCCGATAAAGGCATCCGTGCCATAAGCATCGATATACCATCTTGCCAAATCGAGCGAGGCCATTAATGGATACGAAGGGCTGGAGCTTTGCACCATAGGTAACCGCTGACGGAGCAGTTCCCGATGAATTCTCCGTCCTTGCACATGTAACATGGCTCCCATGGTCATAGCTGGAAGCATCTTATGTGTCGATTGGACAACTATATCAGCACCACAGGAAAGAGCAGAGACTGGCAAACGAGGATGCAGTCCATAATGAGCACCATGTGCCTCATCTACCATCAACGGCACATCGGCTGCATGACAAGCTTTAGCTGCAGCAGTCAGATCATGCCCCATCCCATAATAGTTAGGGAGTGTAAGTAATACTCCTTTAGCCAATGGATAGGCCTTGAGAGCAGCCTTTATCGTGTCTGTCGATGGAGCAACCGCCAGCCCGCTTAGTGTATCTATTTCCGGATCTAGAAATACGGCCTTGGCTCCCGATAACATGAGACCGTTCAGAACAGATTTGTGTACATTTCTCTGTACCAGTAGTACATCTCCCGGCTTCGTACATACGGTCAAAATCATGGCCAAATTACCGACCGTGCTGCCTCCAATAAGCCAAAAGCTCTCTTCTGCACCAAAGCACTTCGCAGCCAGCTCCTGACCTTCACGAATCACGTCTTCTGGGTGATGCAAATCATCCAGTCCGGTAATTTCAGTCGCATCAATAGACATCACCTCTTGCAACAGAGATGCCATTTCCTCATACCTATAGACTTGCCCGTTTTTATGACCGGGTACATGAAAAGAAGCGTTTCCCTGAGACCTGTAACGTATTAGAGCTTCCACTAATGGTGCATGAACCGCCTTTTTCCCCATCATTCTGCAATCCTTCCAAACAAAGCTTTATATCTACCCTATTTTATCGTAAAATCAAGCGGAATCCTACTTTTACTCATAGAAAAAAAGGCCCGTATCGACAGACCTTGGAATGCCCATCCTTCAAACGCTAGCTAGCGAAGGATATTATGCATTTTTCTGAACCCAAATTTGCTTTAGTTGATCAATAAAAAAATGATATTTGGCGTCAGTTGCATCCGTGTGCACCATTTCGGCTTCACACGCATCACAGATAAACTCGGAAACGATAAAAATGCCTTCATGTTTGTGTTGTCCGCATATGATGCAGCGGTGGTCACCTTGATCATGCATATCCATCCCACCTTGTTTCTTTTACTATTAGTATGGGTCACTTTCTAGTATTTTAAACCTTTTCATAGCCCAATTCGACGATATACTCTATATATATTCCCCTTGGGCTATTATGGTGTTTGTACCCCGTATGTTTAAAAAAACAGCCGCATATGCCGATATAATAAGAAAAGCTTCTATGTATGGATGCCCTTTCTTGAAGCCTTTGCACACTTCATCAGTGAGAGCTTTTCCTGTAATTATAGAATAGGTTAGCTAACGCTAGATGTCCTTGCTCTATACTATTACAAAAAAATAATTGATGCTTATTAAAGCCGCATGAGCGAAGTACCGTCCCTTTTTCCGGCTGTGGACGGGAAGCCACTTGTGATGCAGTAGATTAATGAAAGGACTGTTCGCATGACAGAGGAAACCGGAACCAAAGCTACCTACTATCACTACAAGCTCATCAAAAAAATCAATATACCACGTCAGCTGATATGGAGTCACCTCACACTGCCTGTTATTATGCTTCTCTTTCTGCTTCTAGCCTTCTCCTGGACTAGTGTATTTTTGTTTGCTCTTGCCCTTTTCCTAACCTTATGGGTACACTTCGTAATCTCGCGATCTGTCCTATACATAGGTGGTGGGACAGCCTTCCGCAAACGCTGGGCGTTCCATCGCAGGTTGCCTTGGCTAGGCTATATGACAGACCAATACATAGGCTATAGGATTTTTCGTCGTGTGCACATACATACACTCTGGATTGGTATCTGCTTTTCAGCCGTATTCATTCTCTGGTCTCCGCCAGCCTTTACCGTATCCTTACTCTTCTGGCACCTATGGCTCATTGCACCGCGTTTATACGTCTTGAGTCGGCTTATAGGCGAAAGAAAAGACGGCATGTTGAAGTTCACCGATGAAGAAGCCTCCTACTATCAACAGTAAATCAATTCACTTCCCATCTGTACAGATCGAAACTTCAATTAATACATCCCCAACGCTTCAGCCTTAAAACAATAAAAAAGAGCAACCCGGGTCGGGTTGCTCCTTTTTTATAATTTAACAATTATATTCCCTTAGTTCTCTCATTAAATAACTTTACCCACATTATCTATGTCATAAAAGTAGTAAACCGATCTATACAGAAATATACAAAAGGAAGCCACTTTCTACACAACGGCAGTTTCAAGTGCTTCCCCATCTCATCATTCATCATTATACGCTCAGCAACCAATACGCTATGAGTTAATTATGACCTTACAATACATCCTTTGTTGCATACTTGAGTGAAAATCGCACTCTTAATTAAGGTCTACACTTTTACTCTTCACAGTAGCTTTTCTGTCTTTTGGAACCAATACGGTAAAAGAACCATCATGCACAGACAAATGCACCATGTGTTTATTTTTCTGGAACACCTTTTGATTCGAGGTAGATAAATTCGGTTCCTCAGTCCAGCCCCAGGCTGCAATCTCCTCCAGATAAGGAGCAGGTAGGCTATCGCTTTCCTTCAACGCTGGCAGTGCATAGCGTACATAGTCCATGTCCGAATTGCTACTGGCCCGATCAGTTTTACTAGCTTCTTTGGGAACTGGAAACGTCTTCTCGTTAGCAGCACCCTCAAACGATGTCCAAGAAGGCTCCTCTTCCACGCACCCGGTAAGAATCGCGACAGCGACACTGAATAGCACCAATAGAGCAAGCCATTTATTTCGCCGCATGATCTTCCCTCCTTACCAGCCTGATTGACTATACAAAATCCTATAATGGAGTTTGCATAATTCTGCAATATAGCAGCGTATGTGTATGGGATTCAATACCTATATTATACAGGGTTTGCTCTTACATTCCGTAACAAAAATGTTACCTTCCTTTTGTAAGGATATTTCTAAATTACATCTATATGCAAAAAAGAGGACCATAATCTCAATAAGATCATGGTCCTCTTTACTTGTTACTTGTTGCTTGGCAACGTCCTACTCTCCCAGGACCCTGCGGTCCAAGTACCATCGGCGCTGGAGGGCTTAACGGTCGTGTTCGGGATGGGTACGTGTGGAACCCCTCCGCTATCGCCACCAAACATGAATTTGCTCCGCAAATTCTTCCGTAAGCTTATTCGGTTCATCACGGATCGTGTGAATGAATAGCTATACGCTTGTTGTATGTACTTCTACATACCTTCAAGGTTACACCCTGAAAACTGGATCCGAAACTTCATTGCGTCTTATCTTTAGGATAAGCCCTCGACCGATTAGTATTGGTCAGCTCCATGCATTACTGCACTTCCACCCCCAACCTATCTACCTCGTCGTCTTCAAGGGGTCTTACATACTGGGAAATCTCATCTTGAGGGGGGCTTCACGCTTAGATGCTTTCAGCGCTTATCCCTTCCGTACATAGCTACCCAGCGGTGCTCCTGGCGGAACAACTGGTACACCAGCGGTACGTCCATCCCGGTCCTCTCGTACTAAGGACAGCTCCTCTCAAATTTCCTACGCCCACGACAGATAGGGACCGAACTGTCTCACGACGTTCTGAACCCAGCTCGCGTACCGCTTTAATGGGCGAACAGCCCAACCCTTGGGACCTACTTCAGCCCCAGGATGCGATGAGCCGACATCGAGGTGCCAAACCTCCCCGTCGATGTGGACTCTTGGGGGAGATAAGCCTGTTATCCCCAGGGTAGCTTTTATCCGTTGAGCGATGGCCCTTCCATGCGGTACCACCGGATCACTAAGCCCGACTTTCGTCCCTGCTCGACTTGTAGGTCTCGCAGTCAAGCTCCCTTCTGCCTTTGCACTCTTCGAATGATTTCCAACCATTCTGAGGGAACCTTGGGGCGCCTCCGTTACTCTTTAGGAGGCGACCGCCCCAGTCAAACTGCCCACCTGACACTGTCCTCGCACCGGATCACGGTACCAAGTTAGAACCTAGATACGATCAGGGTGGTATCCCAAGGATGCCTCCCCTCAAGCTGGCGCTCAAGGTTCAACGGCTCCCACCTATCCTGTACAGATCGTACCCAAATTCAATATCAAGCTGCAGTAAAGCTCCATGGGGTCTTTCCGTCTTGTCGCGGGTAACCTGCATCTTCACAGGTATTAAAATTTCACCGGATCTCTCGTTGAGACAGCGCCCAAGTCGTTACGCCATTCGTGCGGGTCAGAATTTACCTGACAAGGAATTTCGCTACCTTAGGACCGTTATAGTTACGGCCGCCGTTTACTGGGGCTTCGGTTCATAGCTTCGCCCGAAGGCTTACCACTCCCCTTAACCTTCCAGCACCGGGCAGGCGTCAGCCCGTATACTTCGCCTTGCGGCTTCGCACAGACCTGTGTTTTTGCTAAACAGTCGCTTGGGCCTTTTCACTGCGGCCCCCTCGGGCTATTCACCCTACCGAGGCACCCCTTCTCCCGAAGTTACGGGGTCATTTTGCCGAGTTCCTTAACGAGAGTTCTTCCGCGCGCCTTAGAATTCTCTTCTCGCCTACCTGTGTCGGTTTGCGGTACGGGCACCTTCTCCTGGCTAGAGGCTTTTCTTGGCAGTCTGAGATCATGACCTTCGCTACTGTGATTTTCGCTCCCCATCACAGCCCAGCCTTACGATGTGCGGATTTGCCTACACATCAGCCTCACTGCTTAGACGGACATCCATCAGTCCGCGTCACTACCCTACTGCGTCACCCCATCGCTCATAGCGGATTACGGTGGTACAGGAATTTCGACCTGTTGTCCTTCGACTACGCCTATCGGCCTCGCCTTAGGTCCCGACTTACCCTGAGCGGACGAACCTTCCTCAGGAACCCTTAGGCTTTCGGCGGATCTGATTCTCACAGATCTTTTCGTTACTCATACCGGCATTCTCACTTGAATGCAGTCCAGCGCTCCTTCCGATACACCTTCAACCCGCATTCAACGCTCCCCTACCCCTGATGCAAAGCATCAAGCCATAGCTTCGGTGGTGTGTTTAGCCCCGTTACATTTTCGGCGCAGAGTCACTCGACCAGTGAGCTATTACGCACTCTTTCAATGGTGGCTGCTTCTAAGCCAACATCCTGGTTGTCTGTGCAACTCCACATCCTTTCCCACTTAACACACACTTGGGGACCTTAGCTGATGGTCTGGGCTGTTTCCCTTTCGACAATGGATCTTAGCACTCACTGTCTGACTCCCGGAACTAAATCTATGGCATTCGGAGTTTGACTGAGCTTGGTAACCCTTGCGGGCCCCGCACCCAATCAGTGCTCTACCTCCACGATTCTTCTTTCCGAGGCTAGCCCTAAAGCTATTTCGGGGAGAACCAGCTATCTCCGGGTTCGATTGGAATTTCTCCGCTACCCCCACCTCATCCCCGCATTTTTCAACATGCGTGGGTTCGGGCCTCCAGTGCGTGTTACCGCACCTTCACCCTGGACAGGGGTAGATCACCCGGTTTCGGGTCTACGTCCACGTACTCATTCGCCCTATTCAGACTCGCTTTCGCTGCGGCTTCAGCTCTTCACCTTAACCTTGCACGGGAACGTAACTCGCCGGTTCATTCTACAAAAGGCACGCCATCACCCATAGATCGGGCTCTGACTTCTTGTAAGCACACGGTTTCAGGATCTATTTCACTCCCCTTCCGGGGTGCTTTTCACCTTTCCCTCACGGTACTGCTTCACTATCGGTCGCCAGGGAGTATTTAGCCTTGGCAGATGGTCCTGCCGGATTCATACGGGGTTTCACGTGCCCCGCACTACTCGGGATCCGTCTCGGAGGGAACAAGTTTTGAACTACAGGGCTTTTACCTTCTCTGGCGGGCCTTTCCAGACCTCTTCATCTAACCGGTTCCTTTGTAACTCCATGTGAGACGTCCCACAACCCCAAGGAGCAAGCTCCTTGGTTTGGGCTAATCCGCGTTCGCTCGCCGCTACTGACGGAATCACTATTGTTTTCTCTTCCTCAGGGTACTTAGATGTTTCAGTTCCCCTGGTCTGCCTCTCACTCACCTATGAATTCAGTGAGTAGTGACTGTCGATGAAGACAGCCGGGTTTCCCCATTCGGACATCCCCGGATCAAAGCTTGCTTACAGCTCCCCGAGGCCTTATCGTTGTTCGCCACGTCCTTCGTCGGCTCCTGGCGCCTAGGCATCCTCCGTGTGCTCTTTGTAGCTTAACCTAGACTTTTCTTTCACAGAAAGAAAATATCGATATCTGCTACCTTTATTTCACTTGTTTACACAAGATCAGCTTAAAGGAATATTCTAAAACGCAATTTCGTTTCGGTATCCAGTTTTCAAGGTGCAATTCGCTTCGTCGAAGCGAAACCCGATGAATATTTCGGTTCCACACGATGTGTGAATGAAACATTCGTCGAAGCTTGAGAGTTTGAACTCTCAAAACTGAGCAACGAGTGAGTAAGTCCAGGATATTCATTTCATTCACACGAATGTGATGAACCGAATTGAATATCCGGTTGCAGGTACGCTGTACCTGCTAATTTGAATGTTTCCATCGCAGGAAACGATTCTCCATAGAAAGGAGGTGATCCAGCCGCACCTTCCGATACGGCTACCTTGTTACGACTTCACCCCAATCATCTACCCCACCTTCGGCGGCTGGCCCCTTGCGGTTACCTCACCGACTTCGGGTGTTGTAAACTCTCGTGGTGTGACGGGCGGTGTGTACAAGACCCGGGAACGTATTCACCGCGGCATGCTGATCCGCGATTACTAGCAATTCCGACTTCATGTAGGCGAGTTGCAGCCTACAATCCGAACTGAGACCGGCTTTTCTAGGATTGGCTCCAGATCGCTCCTTCGCTTCCCGTTGTACCGGCCATTGTAGTACGTGTGTAGCCCAGGTCATAAGGGGCATGATGATTTGACGTCATCCCCACCTTCCTCCGGTTTGTCACCGGCAGTCTGCTTAGAGTGCCCAGCTTGACCTGCTGGCAACTAAGCATAAGGGTTGCGCTCGTTGCGGGACTTAACCCAACATCTCACGACACGAGCTGACGACAACCATGCACCACCTGTCTCCTCTGTCCCGAAGGAAAGGCCTATCTCTAGACCGGTCAGAGGGATGTCAAGACCTGGTAAGGTTCTTCGCGTTGCTTCGAATTAAACCACATACTCCACTGCTTGTGCGGGTCCCCGTCAATTCCTTTGAGTTTCAGTCTTGCGACCGTACTCCCCAGGCGGAATGCTTAATGTGTTAACTTCGGCACCAAGGGTATCGAAACCCCTAACACCTAGCATTCATCGTTTACGGCGTGGACTACCAGGGTATCTAATCCTGTTTGCTCCCCACGCTTTCGCGCCTCAGCGTCAGTTACAGCCCAGAGAGTCGCCTTCGCCACTGGTGTTCCTCCACATCTCTACGCATTTCACCGCTACACGTGGAATTCCACTCTCCTCTTCTGCACTCAAGTTCCCCAGTTTCCAGTGCGACCCGAAGTTGAGCCTCGGGATTAAACACCAGACTTAAAGAGCCGCCTGCGCGCGCTTTACGCCCAATAATTCCGGACAACGCTTGCCCCCTACGTATTACCGCGGCTGCTGGCACGTAGTTAGCCGGGGCTTTCTTCTCAGGTACCGTCACCTCAAGAGCAGTTACTCTCTCAAGCGTTCTTCCCTGGCAACAGAGCTTTACGATCCGAAAACCTTCATCACTCACGCGGCGTTGCTCCGTCAGGCTTTCGCCCATTGCGGAAGATTCCCTACTGCTGCCTCCCGTAGGAGTCTGGGCCGTGTCTCAGTCCCAGTGTGGCCGATCACCCTCTCAGGTCGGCTACGCATCGTCGCCTTGGTAGGCCTTTACCCCACCAACTAGCTAATGCGCCGCAGGCCCATCCACAAGTGACAGATTGCTCCGCCTTTCCTCCTTCTCCCATGCAGGAAAAGGATGTATCGGGTATTAGCTACCGTTTCCGGTAGTTATCCCTGTCTTGTGGGCAGGTTGCCTACGTGTTACTCACCCGTCCGCCGCTAAGTTAATTAGAAGCAAGCTTCTAATTAACCCCGCTCGACTTGCATGTATTAGGCACGCCGCCAGCGTTCGTCCTGAGCCAGGATCAAACTCTCCATTAAAGACCAACCGAAGTTGGTTTATCGAAAGAGCGATTAGCTCATTTTGAAACTGACGAGATAAAATATCTCATTGTTTGATTTTGCGAACAAAATCATTTTACTCACTCGTTGTTCAGTTTTCAAAGATCAAACATTTCTTGTTTGCTTTAGAGTAATTCTCGTTCCCCTCAGCAACTTTTATAGTATATCATGTTATTCAAGTTTGTGTCAACACTTTTTTTCAAAAGTGTTTTTCGCTTCTTTATTTCAACACTTGAAGCGACAAGAAAGAATATATCATATCTTCACTATATTGCGCAACTTTTTTTTTGAAAAGACCCAGTTAAGTAACAATACACTCGATATAAAGTTCTCTTTGAAGCATAAGGTTAATGATCTCCCCCTCTACTTGAATCAACGGACGAGTCGGGTGATCTCGATCAGCAAAAATAATTTCCCCTGTACGGTTATCATTCAGACGCACCTTGGTTCCATTATTAAATTGGGTTAACTTTTGTATGAAGACTTGCACGACACTTGGGTCCAGCTTTCCAAATGATTCTGATTTAATTTGCTCTAGAACCAGATAAGGCGATTGGGCAGGTCGGTATGTTTTTTCTAGAGTCATGGCATGGAATACATCAGCCACCCCTACGATTTTAGCGTATATATGGATTTGCTCTCCCTTAAGGCGCAATGGATATCCAGTACCGTCCACTTTCTCATGATGCTGAAGAGCTGCCAAACGTACACCTTCGTTAATAGCCTTCACATTTTTAAGCATTTGGTATCCTAGTGATGTATGGAGGCGTACTTCTTCTTGCTCTTCTCGTGTTAGTTCGGAGGGCTTGTACAGAATGGACGGGTCCATCTTAGCATTCCCTATATCATGAAGCAATCCGGCAAAAGCCACCTGCATCCAATCCTTTTGAGGCAACCCAATCCATTGTGCAATGGAGTAAGAGGTAAGGGAAGTTAGCACGGCATTGTGAAAAATATAGTCCACTTCGATCATAGCAGGCGGAGTATAGGTCATTACATTATAGCGTTGGATATGTGCCAGCAAGGACTCCAGTTGTCCGCGCAACTCATATATAGATAAATTAGAGACAAGTACGGATTGAAACGCATTCTTAACAAGCATCACCATTTTGTCATACTCATCCTGGAATTGTTCGGCTTCATCTCGCCCATCTAACGAAGCTCCCTGCGATTCAGCTGTCCCAGATCGAACAGTGGTAGGCTCGCTACTGGATTTTGCAATATCATCCGTCCCTACCTCTACTTGTTGAATCAGGAACGCCTCTAAAATCTCTAAGTCACGTGGTAGCAAAATACGCCCTTTCGGTAGCAGCAGGCTGCCCATTTCAGTAAAAACGTCGCTTTGCAATTTAAGTCCTGCTTTTAATTCGGATACGGGTACAGTTGTCATGGTCAACCTCTCTGTTCTCACAACAGCTGCTCCAGCTGCCAGTTATGATGTCATTATATTACTTGGAAATGATCCTGTACATTCATTTTATGCCATTTAAAACGTGCTAGTCTGAATTGATCAACCTGAACAAGAAAAAAAGACTCTCTTGACCAAATAGCCAGAGAGTCTCTTCAATCTAAATTTGTTGCTTCTATATTCAGGGCTTATTCGTCCCCAGAAGATTCTGAACCGTTACCTTCCGTATCTTCTGCATTCGCTCCAAGAGTTGGTTCAGCAGATGACAGAGTTGGCTCCTCACCAGTTCCTCCATCCTCTAATAAATCCTCAAGCAGTTCATCTTGCTCCTCATTCTTGTTCGCCCGACAAACCGTTGCAACCGAATCATCATCGCGAATATTAATCAATCTTACCCCTTGCGTATTCCGACCCATCGTGGAGATTTCCCCCATGCTAGTCCGGATCAAGGTGCCACTAGCTGTAATAATCATCAAATCCTCTTCGGCTTTTACTACCTTGAGGCCGACCACTGGACCATTTTTATCGGTAACGTTAATTGTCTTGATCCCCTTGCCTCCACGGCTCTGGATACGATAATCCACAGCAGGGGTACGTTTGCCATAACCCTTGGCCGTTACGATCAGAATATCCAGGTCGGTATTGACGATATCCATGCCGATTACAGCATCGCTTTCGTCAAGACTAATCCCTTTAACTCCTGTAGCGCTACGCCCCATAGATCGTACGTCACTTTCAGGGAAGCGGATAGACATACCTTGTGCTGTACCGATAATCATTTCCTGCTGTCCATCAGTCAGCTTCACTTCGATCAGGGCGTCATCTTCACGCAAATTAATGGCAATCAGGCCGCCTTTGCGGATATTCGCATAGTCATCAAGAGGTGTTTTCTTAATAATCCCATGCTGGGTCGCAAAGAATAGATAACTATCCTCCACAAATTCCTCAATTGGAATTACTGCATTGATCGACTCACCCTGCTCAATCTGAATCAGGTTAATAATCGGTGTCCCCCGAGCTGTCCGGCTTAAATCCGGAATCTCATAGGCCTTAATCCGGTATACCTTGCCCTTGTCCGTAAAGAATAACAAATGATGATGTGAATTCGTAATGAACAGATGCTCTACGAAGTCCTCATCTTTGGTATCCATACCTACTACACCACGACCACCGCGTTTTTGACTACGATACGTAGTAACAGGGAGGCGTTTGATATATCCAGTATGGGTTACAGTAATAATAACGTCTTCACGCGGAATGAGATCCTCATCCAGAATACTTTCTTCACCCACTGTAATTTCAGTGCGACGTTCATCGGCGAAGCGTCCTTTCAACTCATTCAGCTCTTCGCTAATGATGTTGAGTACCAGATGCTCATTCGCCAAAATTTCGCGGTATTCCATTATCTTTTGAATTAGCTCGTTATATTCGTTCTCGATCTTCTCACGTTCCAAACCGGTTAAGCGTTGCAGACGCATATCGAGAATAGCCTGAGCCTGCTCAAGAGTCAGCGAGAAACGCTCAATCAGTCCTTCACGGGCTGCTTCTGCAGTTTGGGAAGAACGAATCAAGGAAATAACTTCGTCCAGATGGTCAAGAGCAATACGCAAGCCTTCCAGAATGTGTGCTCTAGCTTCGGCTTTTTTCAGATCAAATTCTGTCCGACGACGAATAACCTCAACCTGATGCTTGAGATAATAATACAAGACATCTTTCAGGTTCAAAATCTTCGGCTCATTGTTTACAATCGCAAGCATATTGATACCGAAATTGGACTGCATGGCCGTATGTTTAAACAAATTATTCAGAACGACGTTCGGGTTCACATCTCTACGCAACTCGATCACAATACGCATACCCGTACGGTCGGATTCATCGCGAAGATCCGTAATGCCCTCAATACGCTTGTCACGTACTAGTTCAGCAATTTTCTCGACCAGACGAGCCTTATTCACTTGGTAAGGCAGCTCATGCACGATAATCCGTGCTTTATTGCCAATCTCCTCTATGGTGGTCTTTGCACGCATGGTCACAGATCCGCGGCCAGTCTGGTACGCTTGACGAATGCCTGAGCGACCTAAGATATAACCTGCTGTTGGGAAATCGGGGCCTTGAATGTAGTCCATAAGTTCCATCGGCGTAATGTCAGGGTTTTCGATCAGTGCTTGTACACCATCAATAACCTCTCCCAAGTTATGCGGAGGAATGTTGGTTGCCATACCAACTGCAATCCCGCCGACACCGTTAACCAGCAAGTTAGGATAACGTGCAGGCAATACGACAGGCTCGTTCTCTTCACCATCGTAGTTAGGCATAAAATCAACGGTCTCTTTGTTCAAATCACGGAGCATTTCCATGGCAATCTTGGACAGCCGTGCTTCAGTGTAACGCATTGCTGCTGCCATATCTCCATCCACGGAGCCAAAGTTACCGTGTCCATCCACCAACATATAACGCAAGGAAAAATCCTGCGCCATCCGCACCATCGTATCATATACAGCCGTATCACCATGAGGGTGATACTTACCGATAACTTCACCGACGATTCTTGCCGATTTTTTATAAGGCTTATCTGGCGACATGCCTAGCTCGGACATCGCATACAGAATACGACGGTGTACCGGCTTCAGTCCGTCCCGCACATCAGGCAAGGCACGGCTAACAATAATACTCATGGCATAATCCATAAAGGATTCGCGCATTTCCACTCCGATATCCCTATTGATGATTTGCGAGTTATTTTGATCCGCCATGCTGGTCCTCCTTCTCATCCTTCAATACAGCGCTCTCTATGTGAAAAGCCTAACAAGACACTGCCTATATACTCCGCTCCTTGCGCAGGATTTTGGCTGAAATCCTCATCTGTATAATTATATTACTTTCACAAAAAGAGCACAATTAAACGCATTTGTCCTCTTTACAGCGTAAAACCCTCGTCATTCCCCTTCTGCCTGTAGCAGATTGCTATTTTCTTGTACAACTTACAAGCCCTGATTATAACAAATTCCCCTGAACTGGGGATTAGCCCCCACCCTAAGGGCCTTTTCCACATACAATACGTATACGGTCAGGGTTCTACTTAGCAAAATTCCGAAAAACGCCGTATTTCTCTATTATATCATTGTTTTACGCGCTTGTCCTTTAGTTTCCCTTGTTTTGTTAAAGGGTGTGAATTCCAGGTACATGACTCATATTTCGAAAAGAAAGGGATGAGAATACTTGTCTATTCAGCGAGTATCCAGTAAGTGGGCCAAAACAAATGCCATTCTTCCCCATCCGACATTGGCCGCTTATATACCGGAAACACGTTTGTACACGTTTGAGCATCTGAATGAAATGTTGGCGGTGTATGGAACTGTCTATATTAAGCCGGATAATGGTACCTACGGCAAAGGGGTTATGCGTGCAGAAAGGCAGACAGAGCAGCTTCCGCCGACAGAAGAAGGAATCATCGAGGAGAGAACTTGGTATGTACTTCGCTATGAAGTAGATATCCTCACCTTTGAAAGCCTGGATGAGCTGCATAGGGTGGTTTCTTCTCGTATAAAGAAACGTCCATATCTGATACAGCGCGGAATTCCTCTTCTTCAGCATGAAGCCCGTCCCTTCGATCTGAGGGTATTGACCCAGATGAACTTGAGACATCACTGGGAAACAACGCTTATTGTAGGACGTGTAGCTGCTCCTGACAAAGTCGTCACCAATCATCACAGCGGTGGGACAACGCGTTTTTTCAATGAATTGGTGGCTCCATATATGGATGTAAAGGAAGCCGTACGACTGGAGCAAAAATTATCGAAAATGGGCGAGCGAGTAGCCTGGCAGCTACAAAAAAGATACCCTCGTTTAAGGGAAATCGGGTTAGATGTGGGATTGGACCAGCAAAACTATCCATGGATTTTGGAGGTCAATACAAGACCAGCCATCAAAGTGTTCGCTTCCCTCCCAAATAAAGGCCTCTATCATAAAATATTCAGATATGCAGTAGGCTACGGCCGGTATACGGCATCCACAGGTAAACCTGTACGCTCTAAGAAAAAGGCCTAAAACATTGAAATTAAATATTCAAATCCATCCGGGCTGGTTAATGACAAGAAAAGGGACGCCCATTTGGGCGCCCCTTGTACACTCTTGCTTATACAACCCTAATGAACAGATAACATAGCCATCAGGATGGAATAACACACATTAGAAATCTAGGTTTTTCACGTACTTCGCATGTTCTTGGATAAAGTCACGGCGAGGCTCTACATTGTCACCCATTAAGGTATTGAACAGTGTATCAGCCAGCATCGCGTCACTGACAGTTACCTGCAGCATTGTACGGCTCTCTGGGTCCATCGTGGTTTCCCAAAGTTGGGTCGCATTCATCTCACCCAAACCTTTATAGCGCTGTACATTGTACTTCGCATTTTCTCCAAATTCCTTGATGATCTCGTCACGTTCCGCTTCAGAGTTCGCATAACGCACAACTTTGTTACGCTCAACTTTGAATAGTGGTGGCTGAGCAATGTATATATAGCCTGCATCAATGATTTTGCGCATGTAGCGATAGAAGAATGTCAGCAACAATGTGCGAATATGAGCACCATCGACATCGGCATCTGTCATGATAATAACCTTGTGGTAACGGGCTTTGCTGATGTCAAAATCATCTCCAATCCCTGTACCCATTGCTGTTACCATTGACCGTATTTCATCACTGGACAAAATACGGTCCAAGCGTGCCTTTTCCACATTCAGGATCTTACCGCGAATTGGCAAAATCGCTTGAAAGTGACGATCACGCCCCTGCTTGGCCGATCCCCCTGCTGAGTCACCTTCGACGATGTACAGTTCACTGATCGAAGCATCCTTAGAGGAGCAATCCGCCAGCTTACCTGGGAGCGAACTGATTTCCAGCGCACTTTTGCGACGTGTAAGTTCACGCGCTTTGCGTGCTGCTTCCCGGGCACGAGCTGCTTGTAACGATTTATCAACTACACGGCGGGAGACGGACGGGTTCTCCTCCAGAAATTCCTGAAGTTTCTCTGCGAACAGGGACTCGACAATTCCTCGAACTTCACTGTTGCCAAGCTTTGTTTTAGTCTGACCCTCAAACTGTGGTTCAGGAATTTTGACGGAGATAATCGCTGTCAAACCTTCGCGTACATCGTCACCAGTCAAATTGGCATTGTTGTCCTTAATCAAGCCATTTTTGCGTGCATAATCGTTAATAATCCGGGTTAATGCACTCTTGAAACCTGATTCATGAGTTCCGCCCTCATGAGTATTGATATTGTTGGCGAAAGAATAAATATTCTCGGTATAGCTGTCGTTATATTGCAATGCAACTTCGACTTGAATCATGTCACGAGAGCCTTCGACATAGATCGGCTGTTCATGCAGGGCTTCTCTTTTTTGATTCAGAAACTGCACATATTCACTGATTCCACCCTCATAGTGGAATGTATCGCTGGCGCCTGTCCGTTCATCGGTCAAGCTAATTGCAATGCCTTTGTTCAAGAAAGCCAGCTCACGAATCCGCGTCTGCAGCGTATCATAGTCATATACGGTCGTTTCGGTAAAGATTTGTTCGTCCGGATAGAAGGTCGTTTGGGTACCTGTCTCTTCGGTGTCACCGATGACTCTGACATCATACTGTGGAGCACCACGATGGTATTCCTGCTCATATACATGTCCATCCCGTTTAACATGAACAATCATTTTGCTGGAGAGCGCGTTCACCACGGATACACCAACCCCGTGCAGACCACCAGACACCTTGTACCCTCCGCCTCCGAATTTACCACCTGCGTGAAGTACGGTCATTACGACTTCCAGCGCTGATTTTTTCATTTTGGCGTGTTCACTTACCGGAATACCGCGGCCGTTATCTGTAACGGTAATGCTATTATCTTTGTGAACGACAACTTGAATGCTGTTACAATAACCCGCCAGCGCTTCGTCAATACTGTTGTCCACAACTTCCCAGACCAGATGATGGAGCCCCTTGGCGCTCGTGGAGCCAATATACATCCCGGGACGTTTCCGAACCGCTTCCAGGCCTTCGAGGACCTGAATCTCGCCCGCATCATAAGACGGTTGATTCATAGACATGCCTTTCACCTACTTCTATAGATTTCTATGGTTAAGCATTGGCAACAAACTGGTTTGCCCGCTTTTTGAGTGTTGTTGAGGAGATGGGGGAATAATACACCGTATTCTGAGTCACTACGATGGACTTGGCTTCCTCTTCGCCAATCATCTCGACATGCTTTTGCTGTTGGGCGTGGTTCACGTATTGTTTGGAGATTTTAGAGGATTTTTCAATCGAGATATCGAAAATAGCCACAAGCTCGGACGAGCGGATGATCTTTTCTCCACCCAGATGAATATACATAGCAGTCACTCACTCCTTAGTGTTCCACATGCCCGTCGTGGACGTGATAAATATGGGCACCCTTAAGTCGTTCTGCGTTCAACGTCTCAATCCCGGTTGCCGTGATAAAGGTCTGTACCTTGCTTTGGAAAGTCTCGATCAGTTGAGTCTGACGATAGGGATCCAGCTCGGACAACACATCATCCAGCAGCAGGATAGGATACTCCCCAATTTCCTCATGAATTAATTCTATTTCGGCCAGCTTCAAAGACAGGGCCGTCGTCCGCTGCTGCCCCTGAGAGCCATACGTATGCACTTCTCTGCCGTTAATGGCAAAGGCCAAATCATCACGATGGGGTCCCGCCAAAGTCATGCCACGGCGGATTTCCTGTTCCCTCATTTGGGATAACTTTATCATAAATCGCTCCAATAAGACAGCTTCATCTTCTTCCTCTGGCTCACCGAAGGAGGGAACATAGGTTAATTTTAACTCTTCTGTCCCCCCTGCAATCCCTTCATGAATGGCTTGGGCCCACTTTTGTAGCTTTGTTATAAATTGTTTCCGCTTTTTTACAATTTTAACACCATGCTCAACAAGTTGCTCATCCCATACCTCCAGCATCAGCTGCACGGACGCCATATCTTTACCCCAAGCTTGCTTGAGCAGATTATTTCGCTGAACCAGCACTTTCTGATATTGCTGCAAATGATACAAATATCCTGGCGCAACCTGTCCGATTTCCATGTCAAGAAACCGGCGGCGAACCCCCGGTGTTCCTTTGACAATTTCCAGATCCTCGGGCGCAAACATGACCACGTTTAACGAACCGATAAAATCGCTCAACTTTCGCTGCTCTAGCCCGTTGATCTTTGCTTTTTTGCCTTGTGTGGATAACGAGAGATCCAATCTGATTTTCCCGTATTTTTTATCCACATCGGCAGCTAGATGGGTGGAAGTAGCCCCGAAAGAAATTAATTCCTTATCGCGGGACGTTCGGTGACTTTTAGTCAAAGCCAATACAAAAATCGCCTCAACCAGATTCGTTTTGCCTTGCGCATTTTGTCCGATCAGCAAATTAACGGGCCCGAATTCATTCAGCTCCAACTGTTGATAGTTCCGGTACTGCTGCAAAACAATGTTGTTCACAAACACATAGGGTCCCCCTTGTTATTCCGCACCTAAAAGGAGTCCTTGCCGTTCAGGCGATCATGCTCCTGCCGTAACCTCGAAACGTCCAATGTCCTCTACTTCTACAGTATCGCCTGGGTACAATTTTCTCCCCCGACGTTCTTCTGGCTCACCATTAACGCGGACTTGTCCCTCCTGCAGCAGGGCTTTAGCCATGCCTCCTGTGGATACACAATCGGCTAATTTCAAAAATTGATCGAGCTTGATGTATTCGGTCTGTATAGATATTGGTTTCAAGGCCTGTTCATCCTTTCGCTTGTTCGGGTGGGTGACGCTAGTTGGTTGTGCGATATGGCAGGATGATGTACAGCGCATTGCTGGAATCTGCCGGTTTTAAAATAATGGGGCTCATAATGCCAGTAAAAGCAATCGTCAGTTGCTCGCTGTCAATCACCTTCAGCACGTCGAGCATATATTTGGAGTTGAACGAGATTTTGAGTGGCTCTCCCTCAAATTTAGACACATTTACTTCCTCACGCACTTTACCAAGCTCAGATGAGCTGGAGGAAATCTCTAGATCACCGTTTTCCAACGATTGCATTTTTACAATATTCGTTTTTTCCTCACGGGACAACAAATAAGCACGGTCAATAGACTCGCTCAAACTTTTTGTGTCCACAACCAGTTCTGTTTTGTAGGAAGTCGGAATAATTCTAGAAGTATCAGGATAGGTGCCGTCCAAGATGCGGGAATAAAATAACACGCGATCCACCTTAAATAATACCTGATTGTCCGCTACGACGATATCCACAAGCATATTTTGATCCGGAATAATTCTGCTCAGCTCATTGAGCGTTTTACCTGCAATGACAACATTGCTAAAACGCAAGCCTTCAGAGGTCTCCAAATGAGCGCTGCGGGTGGCAAGGCGGTGGCGGTCCGTGGCGACAAATTTCAATTCACCCTCAGCCAGATTCCACAATACACCCGTCAAAATAGGTGTCGTTTCATGGGTAGAGATGGAGAATACCGTCTGTTTAATCATATTTTTAAGCAAATCACCTGGCACAGAGATGACTTGATTTTCTTCAATGTTGGGCAGCACCGGGAATTCCTCAGGGTCCAAACCAACGATTTGAATTTCAGTAGCACCGGATGAGATAAAGGTTTGGAATTGGTCTTTTACCTCCATGCGGATCTCCTGAGACGGCAACTTTTTAATAATTTCGACAAAGAATTTAGCGGGCAGCACTACACTGCCAGGTTGTTCGATCTGAACGACAGTTTGGTCACCATCCTCCATCGGAATAAAGGATTGAATAGAGATGTCTGTATCGCTAGCGGTCAGTGTGACTCCCTGGTGATTCACATCCAGCTTAATACCACTCAGAATTGGAATCGTGGTCCGACTGGATATCGCTTTGGATACATGTTGTATAGCCTCGTTCAAAACGTTTTTCAGAATGCTAATCTTCATAAGTTCCTCCTACGGGTTTTAATCCTGCAAGCACGCGTTGACGCGGGCCTTATATAGGTGATGTATATCTTTAAAATATATTAGTAATAGTAATAGGCGCACTGAATATGTGGATAACTATCTGTAACCCTAATAAAATCAAGCCTATCCACATGTGTATAAATTGTGTATAGGCTCTGAACTTGTTCAGGTTGGATTTTTGATTTTTTCTATTAGGTTGTTGATAACTTTAAATAGATCCTGATCCACTTGAATGGATTTGGAGATTTTTTCGTGCGCATGAATGACAGTTGTATGATCACGACCACCAAAAGCTTCGCCGATTTTCGGCAAAGAATAGTCGGTTAGCTCACGGGAAAGATACATGGCAATCTGCCGTGGAAAAGCTACAGCCTTCGTCCGCTTACGTGCTTTGAAATCTTCCAGTCGTAGATTATAAAATTCCCCGACTTGATGCTGTATATCCTGAATCGTGATCATTTTTGGACGGCTGGATGGGATAATATCCTTTAACGCCTCAGCCGCGAGATGGCTTGATACATCCTGATTGGTTAAGGAAGAATAAGCGACAACGCGAATGAGCGCCCCCTCCAGCTCACGGATGTTTGTATCAATTTGATTCGCGATATACATCATGGCCTCATTAGGAATATCCAGGTTTTCTGCCCGCGCCTTTTTCCGAAGAATAGCAATTCTCGTCTCCAAATCCGGCGGTTGAATATCCGTAATAAGTCCCCACTCGAAGCGAGAGCGCAGCCGTTCTTCCAGCGTTGGAATTTCTTTAGGCGGTCGATCGCTTGAGATTATAATCTGCTTGCGTTCCTCATGAAGCGCGTTGAACGTATGGAAAAATTCCTCTTGCGTCGATTCCTTGCCCGCAATGAATTGAATATCATCAATGAGCAAAATATCAATGTTGCGATATTTATTCCGGAAACTCTCTCCGCGGTTGTCCCTGATGGCATTAATGAACTCGTTCGTAAACTTCTCCGACGATAAATAAACGACCTTGCTGGTCGGATTATGCTCCAAAATATAGTGACCGATAGCATGCATCAGATGCGTTTTCCCCAGACCTACACCACCGTATAAAAATAGCGGATTGTAAGCTTTGGCCGGCGCCTCGGCGACGGCCAGCGATGCCGCGTGGGCAAAACGGTTCCCCGATCCAATGACAAATGTATCGAATGTATATTTAGGATTCAGCATATGGGATACAGCTTCTTCTTGAACGACCGGCTGCTGCTGAGGTTGTTGCTGAAGGTCGACCTCGGCGGGCTTGTTCTCTTCAATAACGAACTTGACCTCTAAATGTTTGCCCAAAATCTCATAAACCGTTGCTCCGACTAACTTGGTATAGCGGCTTTCAAGCCATTCCACGGCAAAAGTTGTCGGTGCAGAAATCACAATGGAGTGGTCATTTAGTTTCGCTGCCTTGGTAGCCTTAAACCAAGTGTCGTAACTCGGCTTACTCAGCTTGGTTTGTATGATGGATAGAATTTGCTGCCATAGTTCAGAGGTATGGCTGTCCAC